>NZ_CP183476.1:0-103668 GCF_048568275.1 Anabaena sp. FACHB-595 | reverse complement strand
ATGATGATTCAGCTTGAGTGCTTGAGTGTAACTTATCCTGGCGGAGTCCAAGCCCTCCAGGCGGTTTCTTTAAACTTCAACCCAGGAGAGTTTACAGTCATCTTGGGAGCTTCTGGTTCAGGTAAATCAACATTGCTCCGGTGTTTAAATGGACTAATCCAACCAACAGCAGGGACTATCACAATAGAAGGATACCGTCAGATCAATGACCCCAAGGTATTGCATCAACATCGCCAGCGCACAGGGATGATTTTTCAGCAACACCAGTTAATTGCTAGACAAACTGCACTGCAAAATGTGTTGACTGGTCGTTTAGCCTATCACTCAACCGTGAGGAGCTTTTTCCCATTACCCAAAGCTGACAAATATATAGCCTTGGAGTGTTTAGACAGAGTAGGACTTTTGAGTAAAGCTTTAGCACGAGTAGATAATCTCAGTGGTGGTCAACAACAACGGGTAGGAATTGCGCGTGCATTGGCGCAACAACCAAGATTAATGCTGGCAGATGAACCAGTAGCGAGTCTTGATCCTGCTAGTTCCCACAAAGTAATTTCTTTTCTGCGTCAAATTTGTCAGGAAGATGGGATTGCAGCGATTATGAGCCTGCACCAAGTAGATTTAGCCAAAGCTTATGCAGATAGGATAGTTGGCATATCTCAAGGTCGCATAGTTTTTGATGGTAGTGCCGCAGACATAGAGGAGTGCGAACTGAATCGCATCTATGGCAACGCCGAGAATATTCATTTCGATGATATTCCCAGTAACCAATACCCCATAGCCAGTAACTAAGAATACATACTACTTTGATATCTCAGGAGACTTTTTATGGCGATCGCAATCAAAAAACCCTTACTGACATCTGTGGCTGTAGCTGTGTTGGCACTGGTTGGCTGTCAAGCACCCAATAACACTACTACTAATGGTTCTACTGCTCCTAATGCAAAGAGCGCAGCTGCAATTGATCCTAGTGTCTCTGACCCCAAAACCTTAAAAGTAGCTCTTTTACCTGATGAAAATGCTTCCACGATTATCAGAAATAATCAAGGTCTAGAAAAATATTTGGAAGAAAAAGTGGGCAAAGATGTGGAATTAGTCGTCACTACAGACTATTCTTCGATGATTGAAGCAGCAAGTAACGGACGCTTAGATTTAGCATATTTTGGTCCACTTTCCTATGTTTTGGCTAAGACTAAAAGTAATATTGAACCCTTTGCGGCATTAAGGAAAGATGGTGAAACCACATATAAATCTGTAATTATTGCTAATACTAATAGCGGTGTCAATTCCATTGAGCAAGCAGCAGGAAAAACAGTAGCATTTGGTGATCAAGCTTCTACTTCCAGTCATTTAATCCCCAAATCCATGCTTGCCGAAAAGGGTTTGCAAGCCAAAACAAATTATCAAGAAGTTTTTGCTGGATCTCATGATGCGGTTGCTTTAGCAGTTCAGAACAACAATGCTCAGGTTGGTGGATTGAGTCAACCTATTTTTGCATCTCTAATTGAGCGCAAAATAATTGATAGTAACAAAGTCAAAGTTTTAGCAGAGTCGAAACCATTTCCTCAATATCCTTGGACAATGCGCTCTGATTTAAACCCTGAACTAAAAGCAAAAATTCGTGCGGCGTTTATTGAAATGAATGATAAAGCAATCCTCAAGCCTTTTAAAGCTGATGGATTTAATGCCATTGAAGATAAAAATTATGACGTAGTGCGTGATTTAGGGAAAATTTTGAATCTCGATTTTGAGAAGTTGAATAAATAAAATGTCATGACAACAAATACCTATCACAAATTTGAAATCTTATTAAAACAACAACGACAGCAGAGATATCATCGCTTAATGCAAGTAGCTGTTGTTGTGGTAATTGTGCTGATATCCTTCTTTTTGGTTGGTCTTTTAGATTGGGAAAGGTTGGCTAAAGGTGTCCCCAGTGGGGTGAATTTAATTCGCCAGATGCTACCACCTGATTTTAGTACAGCCAGCAACTGGATTAAGCCACTATTTGACACTCTGGCCATGAGTATCGCCGCCACAGCGATCGCGGTTTCCTTTTCTCTACCATTATCACTATTGGCGGCGGGTAATACTACACCCCATTGGCTAGCATTTCAGGTAGCACGTCTGATTCTCAATGGTTTACGATCTGTACCAGAACTGATTATGGGGATTATTCTGGTGGCGGCGGTGGGGTTTGGTGCGTTACCGGGAGCGTTAGCTGTAGGGTTACATTCGGTGGGGATGGTGGGTAAATTCTTTGCTGAGTACATTGAACACGTCCACCCTGCACCGATAGAAGCTGCACAGGCTGCGGGTGCAAACAAGACTCAGGTGATTTATCACAGTGTTTTGCCGCAAGTTTTACCACAAATGCTAGATGTAACCTTATATCGTTGGGAATATAACTTTCGTGCTTCTACTATCATGGGGGCAGTGGGAGCAGGCGGTATAGGTTTTGAATTGATTGGTGCGTTACGCATCATTAACTATCAGGAAGTTTCAGCAATCCTGCTGGTAATTTTGGTAATGGTGACACTGGTGGACAGTTTCAGTGGCTATTTACGCAGACGGTTAGCTTGAGGATATACCCAATGAAACCAAAGGTTGTGATTACTAATTGGGTACATCCCGAAGTGATTGAACTGCTCAAACCTAGTTGTGAGGTGATTGCTAATCCCAGTAAAGAGGCTTTATCCCGTGAGGAAATTCTGCAACGGGCAAAAGACGCAGAGGCTCTTATGGTATTTATGCCAGACACCATTGATGAGGCTTTTCTGCGGGAATGTCCCAAATTGAAAATAATTGCGGCTGCTCTCAAAGGCTACGATAATTTTGATGTTGCAGCCTGTACCCATCGCGGTATCTGGTTTACTATTGTGCCTTCTTTATTGTCTGCACCTACGGCCGAAATTACCATTGGGTTATTAATTGGGTTAGGAAGACAGATGTTAGAAGGCGATCGCTTCATTCGCACAGGTAAATTTACTGGGTGGCGGCCTCAATTTTACAGTTTAGGGCTAGCAAATCGCACCTTGGGAATTGTTGGTATGGGTGCATTAGGCAAGGCGATCGCAGGGCGGCTGGCGGGTTTTGAGATGCAGTTACTCTATAGCGATCCGGTGGCGTTACCTCCAGAACAAGAGGCAACTGGGAATATATCACGAGTCCCTTTTGAGACTTTAATTGAGTCAAGTGATTTTGTGGTGTTGGTAGTACCTCTGCAACCAGCAACATTGCATTTAATCAACGCCAACACCTTAGCCAAAATGAAACCAGGCAGCTTTTTAATTAACCCCTGTCGTGGTTCAGTCGTAGATGAACAGGCTGTATGTAAAGCTTTAGAATCAGGACACTTAGCAGGCTACGCTGCTGATGTATTTGAAATGGAAGACTGGTATCGTAGCGATCGCCCTCACAATATACCCCAGCCATTATTAGAAAATACCAAGCAAACCTTCTTCACTCCACATATTGGATCTGCCGTTGACGAACTACGGCACAACATTGCCCTAGAAGCCGCCCAAAATATTCTGCAAGCCCTGCAAGGACAAAAGCCACAGGGAGCAGTTAATTATCTTAGGGAATCTTGACTGGTGATTAGGGACTAAGATTATTCTCCCCCTGCTCCCCTACCCCCTGCTCCCTGCCTCCTGCCTCCACCTATGAATTTCGAGTACGTAGAAAGTTTTTTAGCCGTTGTCCACACAGGAAGTTTTCGCCAAGCCGCCAAACAACTGGGAATTTCTCAACCTGCTGTCTCACAACACATTAAAAAGTTAGAAGCATCTCTGAACACTCAGCTGATTATCCGCGATCGCAAGGGTAATCAATTGACTCCTGCGGCACAAAAATTACTTCCCTATGCCGAAAGTCTAGTTTTGGTGACACAAAGAGCAATTTCCGCCCTAAAATCCACAAAATTGATCATTGGGGCAAGTTCTAATATTGGTATATATCTCTTACCACCATATTTGAAATATCACTTGGAACAGTATGCTAACTCCTATGCGGTTGATTTAGTAATTGATACTAATCCGGCGATCGCTGACAAGCTAGAAACTGGATTAGTAGACATCGCCCTGATGGAGTGGTGGGATCATCGTCCTGGTTTTATAGCTCAACTATGGCAAAATGAAGAGCTTGTTCTCATAGTGCCACCGAATCATCCTTGGCGGAACTTGACGAAAGTACCCAAAGCCTATCTAGAAAATATCGAAATGTTAGGCGGAGAAAAAGGAACAGGTACTCGACGCTTGCTGCAACGATTCTTTGGTGAGCAAGTTCACAAGATGCGAATTTCTATGGAATTAGGTAGCACAGAAGCTGTCAAACGAGCCGTACAAGCAGGGTTAGGAGTTTCAATTGTGCTGTCAAAATCAGTTACACAAGAAGTACAATCAGGGTTACTACGCGCCATTTCTATAGATGTAGATAGCAAAACCCTACGCAAAGAATTATTTGTCATATGGCGCAGCAGTTTATCTTTAGATAGTCCAGTCCACCAATTTATTCAAATATTATTACATGAATCAACTTTAAATTTAGATAACATTGTTTCATGTTGAACTAGGTATTAAAAATATATATCCAAGGATTACTGTCTCAAATATCAACCCTCAACCTCCAATTCTTGTTAATGTAGAGCGGCTTGATAAGACAGATATAACTCTATTGATATCCACCATCCAGTAAAAAATATAGCTATGAGTGAGGCTGTAATTCGTAAACAGTATAACCAGATTGCAGATTTATATGACCAGCGTTGGAATACTTACATTACCAAGACACTATCTGTTCTAAAAAATTGGGCAGAGATTGCGCCAGAAGCAACAGTGCTTGATGTTGGCTGTGGAACAGGGGGATTAGAACTGTTATTATTAACAGAAAACCCACAACAAGTAATTATTGGAGTAGATATTTCTGAAAAAATGCTCCTTGTAGCTCAACAGAAATGTCATGCTTATTCTCAAGTTTCATTTCATAATGTAAGTGTATCAAACTTACCTTTTGAGAATAATAGTTTTGATGTAATTGTATCTGCCAGCGTGTTTCATTATTTTGATGATCCTCATGCTGCATTGATGGAAATAAAACGTGTTCTAAAGCCACAAGGAAAACTATTTATTTTAGATTGGTGCAAGGATTATTTATCCTGTAATATATGTGATTTTATATTGAAGCTTGTTGACCCTGCTTACAAGCAGTGTTACACCCAAAAAGAGTTTCATAATTTACTAACATCTACACAGTTTGATATTGAGCGTGCAGCTAAATTTCGTTTTAATGTTGTATGGGGAATGATGATTGTCCAAGCAATACCACAAACTTAAAATAACATTTAAATTATTTTTTCAGGTTTGTAATTGTAAGTATTTCGGCGTTAATATCATTATTAAATGAATTTATGGGGTAATTGTTTAGCTGAATGTAATGGAGTAATACAATTGGATTAAGCGTGAAGGGGAATTCAACTATTGACCGATTCTGTAAATTGCTTAGTAAAACACTCGTATTTTCCACAGAATTGCTGTATCTTATTTATTCTGTGCAATTTTTCAGCACTCAACTACATCAGGGCGACAGTTTCTTTTTTCTCCATCCCTTTGATACTTTTATAGATATGAAACTCATCAAAAAACCTGAAAAGCTTACCCTGAGACAGATGAAGGAAATCGAAGAGGCTGAAGATCAACTTCTTCAATCTAAAAGTGTTAACTTATTTTTTGTTACGGGCGCGATCGCTGTTTAAATTACTCTACAAAGCTGAAATTATTCAAAGCTAACACTAAGCCTTAGAAACAAAGCCACACACCAAAAAGTAAATTGTGATTTTGAGAATGTCTCTTTACGTAACCTTATATCCCAATTTGGGACACAAAGCCTAGCTTTAAAACCTGTTTGCCCCAAAGTTGATCTAGTTGTCCTAAAAAAGTTTCAATAGCTTCAACTAGGTGATCAATCCTTACTAGGCGTTGCGGATATTCTCCAATACTTTAACTGCTATGTAAAAATCCATAACATTGAGTAAATTTTGTCATTCCTAGTAAAATGTGAGCCTCCCACGGGCGCGATCGCACGCTCCCGCAAAATATGAAACAAGCACATTTTACCGATATTTCTCAAAGCTTTACTGTGTAAGGGTTTTAAAATGTGCAAGTTAAGAGCTAGTAGAGGTAAGACAACCTGTGAGTGAAGTACGAGCCGATTACGATGGTGCTTGGAAAGAAGGCGTAGAACAATATTTTGAGGCGTTTCTTGCATTCTTCTTTCCAGAGATTCAAGCAGAAATTGATTGGGAACGAGGCTATGAATTTTTAGAGCAAGAACTCCAGCAGTTGATAAAAGAATCTGAAGTTGGTAAGCAATTTGTCGATAAGCTAATCAAAGTTTGGCTAAAAGATGGAAAGGAAACTTGGTTGCTGATTCACCTGGAAATTCAAAGTCAAGTAGATCCTAACTTCACTAAACGGATGTTTTCGTATCACTACAGAATTTTTGACCGTTATAACCAGGAAGTGGTTAGCTTGGCAATTCTGGGGGATAATCAAGCTAATTGGCGACCGCAAGAATATAGTTATGGACGTTGGGGATGTCGTTTGAGTCTTCAGTTTCCCATTGTCAAGCTACTAGACTATGAATCTCGTTGGTCAGAATTAGAACAAAGTGATAGTCCTTTTGCTGTACTGGTGATGGCGCACCTGCGAACACAAGCGACAACTCAAGATTTAACTGGTCGTTTGCAATGGAAGTTGAGCCTAATTAAACGAATGTATGAGGTAGGCTATAGTAGAGATAAAATCCAGCAAATCTTCCGGTTGCTAGATAGATTAATGACTCTACCACCGGAATTAGACTTAAATTTTCAAGCCGAATTGGAGCGTTTTGAGGCTGAACAAGAGATGACATACATGACAAGCATAGAACGCATAGGCAGAGCGCAGACTCTACAGGAGTCGATCACTGAAGTTCTAGAAACTCGATTTAATAACGTTCCACCTGAATTGATTGAGCAACTAAAGAAAATTTATGAGCTTGACAGACTCAAGCAGTTGCTGAAACAATCTATTACCATAAGCTCAATTTCTGAGTTTGGGCAACAATTAAGTCAAGAAAATACAAACACATAATTTTCAAGTGGTGCTGGAAGTAGTTTCCATAGTAATCAAGCCCAGCAAAAGGTAAAAATAATTGTGATAATGACTGTTTACCTGTTTGCCCCAATGTTGGTTTAGCTGCCCCAAAAAATGCTCGAAAGGCTTCAATTGGGTCATTAGTCATGAGCGAGGCGGAATGCCAAATTTGTGTTGTAGAGTCGCCAAGGCTTGCTCGGCAGGAATCCTTTCACCCTGCTCAAACTCATCTAATCCTTTACGAATACCTACGATAGTTTCTAAGTAATCAATGCGTTCTAAAAGTTCTCTGTATGTAGCTAGGGGCTGTTCTGGGGTTGCTTTGAGTGATTTTAAAAACCCAAGTAGATCCTCTAGCAATTCGTTGGGGGTATTTTCAATTTCTTGTAATAGCAATTCTTTAATCGTCATTACAGTTAAGATATAAGACTGATTTTTCTAGTATGGCGAGGGCAACCCTTAAATTTCTCCATCATGACTTTGCCATCGGAGTTAGACTTAAATTTTTAAGCCGAATTGGATCGTTTTGAGGCTGAACAGCAAATGACATACATAACAAGCATAGAACGCATAGGTATAGCAAAAGCTACCCAGAAAAATATTTCTCAAATCCTAACAATTCGATTTAAAGATGTTCCTACTGAATTAGTAGAAAAATTAAATAAATTATATGATATTGAGTTGTTGAATCAATTGTTAGAAAAAGCCGTAACTATAGGTTCAATATCTGAGTTTGGGCAACAACTAAGTCAGGAAGATAAAAAAATAGATAATGAAACTAGCAAATAAAAAGCTTTTCTAGTCGGAAACTGTTCTATGACGGAAACGAAAGACAAACAACTGTCGAGAATAGTTTTAAAAGGCTTCAAGTCAATCGCCAAGTGTGACCTAGAAATCTCTAGAGTGAACATTTTGATTGGCGCGAATGGGGCGGGGAAGTCCAACTTTATCGGTTTCTTCCGCATGGTTGGGCAGTTGGTGGAGGAGAATCTGCAAGTGTTTGTTAGTCGCCAAGGCAGTCCTGATGCGTTATTACACTTTGGACGGAAAACAACAGAACATTTAGAGTTTCAGTTATACTTCGGCAATAATGGATACTTCGCTACCCTTGAACCAACCCAGGACAATCGCTTGATGTTCGCTAGGGAATCTTTTTGGTGGAACATGAGTGGTGAGCATGAAATAGGTAGGGGTCATTTCGAGACAAAGGTTTTAACCAGCACAAGAACGGGAATTGACGAATACGTTTTGTCTGCCATGCAGCAGTGGCGGGTTTATCATTTTCATGACACGAGTGAGAGTGCCTACATCAAACAGCCTCACGGGATCAATGACAATGCTTACTTGCGTCCTGATGCCCGCAACCTTGCATCTTTCTTGTATCTGTTGCGTAACAGTTACCCGGCTTCTTATCAAAGAATCGTCAAAACTATTCGGCTTGTTGCTCCGTTCTTTGGGGACTTTTACTTGCGTCCTGCACCCCAAAACAAGGAAGTGATTGAGTTGGAATGGTTCGAGCGGGGGCAGGATATTCCATTTAAGGCATACTTGCTTTCGGATGGTACGCTGCGTTTTATGTGTCTAGCAACGGTTTTTCTGCAACCTGAAGACCTCCAGCCGGAAACAATTCTTGTTGATGAGCCAGAATTAGGTCTTCATCCCTATGCTATTACGGTACTGGCTTCGTTGATGCGTACTGCCTCGAAACAGGTAATTGTTTCTACTCAGTCTATCGAACTGCTCAACCAATTTGAGGCCAAAGATGTGATTGTCGTAGACCGCTCGGAGGGAAGTTCTTATCTGCGTAGGCTCAATCAAGGCGATCGCATTCACTTTACAGGTTATTCTTTATGATTCCTACAGATCCAGTAAGGGAAAAATAGGGGCTGTCTGTTATTTTAACTAATTTTAACTGTAGTGACAGTTTTAAAAAACACAATTAAGATATAGGCGGTTACATCATGATCTGTATCAGCTAGATGAGACTAGCTAAATATATATACATAGCTATTGAGTCTTTGACTAGATATGTAAGGCAATTGACTCGTAACTTTATGTAGTCATTGGGTTGATTTAAAAAATTTAGCAGCATATTTGAGCATATTAGACCTAACGAGTCATCGCTAGGAATTTTACTATGCCAATTTGCTTCATACTGAAGGAAATTAAAATTTCATGTCTACACTTAATCGAAGACAAATTTTAGTCTTTTTTGCTGGTAGTGTTGGTGCTGCTGTCTTGGGAGACAAAATTCTAGATGGTTTTTCCAGTCAGGCAATAGCACAAACTACATTAACTTTTACACCTGTGCGTTTACCCCATCCTCTACCAGTTTATCAACAGATAAATAGTTTTTTACCCACAGGAATAGGACAAGGGCAAGTACTTGGGGCATCAAGTGATGTTAAATTAACTAGTTATAACGTCATTGATGATGTAGTTGTACCACCAGAATATGAACGTTATGTAATTGTTGGCTGGGGGGATAAAGTATTTCCTAACCCTGATGAATATGTCGGCTATAACTGTGATTATACAGGCTTTGTTCCCGTCGTTAGAAGTGCCGATGAAGGTTACTTGTGGGTAAATCACGAATATGTAAGTTTCCCGATTTCCGGTTTAGCGCCCGAAACCCCCTCTGACGTGCAAGCACTAACCACCACATTTACACCAGTAATTGGTCGTTCTTTACCATCTTCTAGAAACTTAGAACTAGATGGGGAATTTTTATACAACTTAGGTGGTTCAATTACCCGTATTTCTCGCCGTAACATAGCCAGACGTTTTGTAGTTGTTGCTGATGCCAAAAATCGTCGTATTCATGGGCTGTCTGGGTTAGGCATCAACAGTCAAAGAAGTGATGGATATCAGAGTATCACGGCTTGGGGTGGACGAAGTTATCAACAAGGCGACCAAAACTATTTAGAAGGTACTGGCCCAGCCGCTACACAAGTATTTAACCTCAGTTCTGATGGACTGGGTAACAAAATCATTGGTACTGCTTATAACTGCTCTGGTGGTACAACCCCTTGGGGAACTATCTTATCGGCGGAAGAAAACTTTCAAGGCGGTGGCCCATTTTTTATGGGTGTAACAGAAGCCGTTAAACCAGATGGGACACAAGTCGGTTATACAGCAGGAACCACAGGCACAACCTTCGGTTTAGTTGGCGAAAAATACGGCTGGATGGTAGAAATTGACCCCGTAAATCCTAATTTTCGTCCTAAAAAGCATACTTGGTTAGGTCGTTATCGTCATGAAAACATTGCCATGCGGGTAGAAGCAGGTAAAAAATTAGTTGCTTACCTGGGTGATGATAGACGCGGTGGACACACCTGGAAATTTGTCAGCAATGGTAATGTTGGCACAATCAGCAGTAAAACCAATAGCGCTTTATTTGAAAACGGTACTCTCTACGTTGCCAAATACAACCCAGATGGCACAGGGGAATGGATACCTCTACTATTAACTACTCCTACTAATCCTATTCCTCCCACCACCCTTTCCTCCGTGGAATTTGCCGCTTTAGGTTCAGCCCAAAGAAACGGTCTTTTACCCTTACCTAGACGTAACGGTATCGCTGGGCAAACTACTGATGGTGGTACATTTAGCTGTACACGTACCAACGAAGCTACTGCACTTCCAGGTTATCAGAACAAGACATTACAGAATTTTTACACCTCCCAAGGTGCTATTCTCTGTGATGCCTTTCTCGCAGCTAATCTAGTTGGGGGAACTCCCACCGCCCGTCCTGAAGACATCGAAGTTCACCCCACAACTAAAGAAGTATTCATTGCCTATACTGATGGCGCACCTGGTAGTGATGGTTATCCCGATTCCCGTATTTTCCAAGTTGCCAAATTAAGCGGTAATGTCAACGCTACCCAACAATCAGGCGGATTATACAAAATTATTGAAGGTAGTGCCGATGGTACAGGTACAACCTTTACATGGCAAAAATTCGCTCAAGGTGGGGAAGCTGGTTCAATTGGTGGTGCGGGTTTTGCTAACGTTGATAACTTGGCTTTTGACAACCAAGGTAACGTTTGGGGTGTAACTGATATGTCCACCAGCACCCACAACGGTTTTAATGTTGGTGCGTCTGGTAATCAAAACACCATTAATCATAGTGCTGCGGGTAATGTTTCCAACTTTACGGGTGTGTTTGGTAATAACTGGCTATTTTACATTCCTACTAGTGGGGCTGATGCTGGAAAAGTCATACCTTTTGGCTATGGGCCAGTTCGTTGTGAAATCACAGGCCCAACTTTTTTGGGTGATACTCTGATTGTTTCTGTGCAGCACCCAGGGGAAGATTGCCCGATTAACGATGGTACGATACTCAGTCGCAGCATTGAAATGTTGGATTTGAACGGCACTACATTTAATCAGACTCGCACTGTACCGCGTGGTAGTAGCTGGCCTAGTAATATGCCCACAGCCGACGGTGGACTAGGACAATCTACAGGTGTTCCTCGTCCTTGCGTAATTGGGATTCGCCGTAAAAATTCTACCAGTAGGTTTGTTTAATTTTTGGGTTTTGAGAGACGTTGCACTGCAACGTCTCTAGGTTAGTTTTTTATTTTTTTTAATCACCATAAAAAGTCTAACTTCCGACTTTTGGCTTCATTGATTTACCAGGGTTTACTAATGAATAATCTGCAATATTTAGGCTACATAGCTTTCTTAGGGGTGTTGGTTTCTGCTTCTACAGTATCTGCTCAAACACCCGCATCAACGACAGCACAAGTGTTTACACCCCGTGTGGGAGTACGCTACACCACTGAAGGTGCAGGATATGAATCTTTTAGTAGTTTTGAGGGATTTTTGCCTGTTTTGCAAATACCAGGAAATAGTCTAACTTTTCTACAGGGCAAACTTTTATTAGACAATGACTCAAATTTAGCTACCAATATCTTATTAGGACATCGAATTTTTAGTGAAGAAGCTAATCGTGTCATTGGTGGTTATATCTCTTACTCTACTCGTGATACTGGAAAGAGTAATTTTGATCAATTAGGATTGGGTTTTGAAACTTTAGGTGTTTGGGATTTTCGTTTTAACGCCTATCTTCCTTTGAATGGTTCAGAAAACCAAGTTGAACAGGCGAATCTGCCATTTTTTCAGGGTGATTCCTTAATGGTACAGCGATCGCGCTTTTTAGAAGTGGCTATGTCCGGTGTCGATGCGGAAGTTGGAACACGACTAGCTAGTCTGGGTAGTGGAGACTTGCGGGGTTATGCAGGCGTGTACTACTACTCTGGCGGAGAATCACGGGAGGCGTTTGGCTGGAAAACTAGAATAGAAGCTCGTCCTAATGATTTTTTGGGTTTCAGTCTGTCTCTGCAAAATGATGACTTATTTGACACGAGACTAGTTTTTAGTATCGGTGCTAATTTCCCTGGTAGCGGTGCAAGAAGAGGTAAGCCATCTAAAAATAGTGCTTTAACACGAATGGCGCAATCAGTAGACAATCAAGCTACCATCCTAGTTGCTGTGGAAAATAGAACGGATGTTTTTGCAGCAATGGTTGAACCAGAGGAGGAAGGTTCTACGAATAGTATTGATACTCCTACAAATAATACTGATAATAGTGAGCAATTAATCATTATTCACGTAGCTCCTGGTGGTACTGGTAACGGTACGTTTGAATCACCTTATGGCTCAATTGCTCAAGCTTTGGCGGTAGCTAAAGCAGACAATGTAATTTATGTCCGTTCTGATGAAAATACTGTCTTTCCACCATTTACAATTCCCAATGATGTACGCGTATTCTCTAGTAGCCCTGTACAAGTAGTTAACGTCAAGGGTTTAGGTATCGTCACTTTACCTTTATCCGGTAGCGGGATACATCCAACAATTACTGGAACTGTTAATAGTGGAAACGGACTGATTACTTTGGGTAATAATTCCGTGATTTCTGGATTTAATCTGCAAGTTGCTGGTAATGAGGGCGCAAGAGGTATACAGGGTATTAATATTAGCAATGTCATCATTGACAATAATAAGATTAGTAATCCTTTTGGAGAAGGTATTTATCTAGAAAATATTGCTGGAACAACCATCATTCACAGCAATACTATTAACAATGTTGTTGGTAATGCAATCAATCTATCTCAAGTCAGCACTACTGAAATTACTAATAATTTGATCAACAATATCACTGGTACAGGCATCTTGCTCACAAATGTCAGTGATACAAGCAGTATTACTAATAATACCATCAGTAATACAACTGGAGACGGCATACAGCTATCTCAAGTAATTTCACCTACAATTACTAACAATAGTATTACTAATTCAGGTAATCGAGGTATTTTCATAGAAAACTCTACTGGCACGATAAATATTAGTGATAACACCTTAACTGATAATAACCAAGAAGCTATAAAATTAACCGAAGTTACAGGCACAACTACTATTAATCAAAACACTATTAATGGTAGCAATAATAGTACAGGCATTGATATCGCTAATACTACAGGTGATATAAATCTGACAATTGCCAATAATAATTTGTCGGAAAACTTCAATGATATTCGAGTAGATTTATCTACTACCACTGGTACGTTACAAATTAACAACAATATCATTAGCAATCATGGCACAGCTATAGATTTGCAGTTAGTAGAAAATACCAACCTCACCAACGCCACTATTAACAATAACCAAATTACAGGTACAGCTACATCAACTACATCTCAAGGTATCCATCTCCAGGCTTATGATAATGCTGCTATTGGTGATTTTGAAGTTTCCGATAATACTATCAGCAATATGACAAATGGGGATGGAACGAACTTCCAACTCAATGGGAGCAGTACAGCTACATTCAATATTGCAGGTAACACAATTAGCAATATTCAAGATACTGATCCTGGAGACTTCAACTTTACTGAAGGCATCAATGTAGAAGTATTTGATAATGCCAAAGCTGAGATTACAGTTGCCAATAACAACATTTCCCAAGTTCCTGTGGGTAATGGTATTTATATGCAGTTTGCTGGTGGTGATAATGCTGGGAGTATTGATATTACAGATAATACTATTTCTCAAATCACTACAGAAGGAAATGGTATTGATTTACAATTCTTTGATAACTTTGACTCCAACACTAATATCAATACAACTGTAAATATTGCCAGAAATAATATCTCTGATATTCAAGGAACTGGCATTAATGCTTTCAACGAAACTCCAGATAATACAATCATTGTAACTGTTGATCAGAACACCATTAGTAATTCTTCTGGAGATGGCATCAATTTAAACGGTGTCAATAATGCCCAAGTTATTAATAACAACATTACAAATGCAGGTGAGCAAGGTATTCAAGTAGAAAATGCTAATGGGACTATCAATGTTGATAGCAATACCATTACTGATGCTCAACAAGAAAGCATTAGCTTATCGGAAGTGACGGGTACAGTCAGCGTTAGCCAGAATATCGCTAATGGCAATAACAATCATAATGGAATTGCGATCGCTAACACTTCAAGCACAACAAATTTAACTGTCAATAGCAATCAACTGACGGAGAACTTTAATGATATTCGTGTAAGTTTATCTGATACAATCGGCACATTGCAAATTAATGACAACACCATCAGTAATAATGGTACTGCTATGGATGTACAGTTAGGAGCAAATACTAACTTAACCAGTGTTAGCCTCAACAATAATCAAATTACAGGGGTAGATGCTGATATCACATCATCAGGTATTAACCTCCAAGCTTTTGATAATGTGGTGGCTGGTAATGTGACTGCTGCTGGAAATACTATCAATACTATCACCAATGGCGATGGTATGAATTTCCAACTCAATGGCACTAGTACAGCTACTTTCCAAATCGCTACTAACATAATTAGCAATATCAGGGATACTGATGCTGGAGATGCCAATTTCACTGACGGTATTAACTTTGAAATTTTTGATGCTGCTGGTTCAACAGTAGAACTATCCAACAATGTAATTGATCAAATTCAGGGATATGGTATTAGTATTACCATTTTTAGCTCTGGTAGTGTTAATGTAACCATCAGTAATGATAATCAGATAACTAATACCCAAGACGGTGAAGTCTTTATTGCTCCCTAATCCCTAATTTTTCAAACCAGAGAGACGCAAAATTTTGCGTCTCTACAAGTTTTAAATTCTTGCTAATACTGGTTGATTTTGAACTGCACTAACAGCATTTGATTCTGTATCTGTGCAGTAAATTTCACAAGAGTTATTTGGACTTTCGATGAGTTTGACTTTGTGGAGCTTCGCGCCTAAATTTTGAATAGGTGATCGCAGTAAATTACTAATATAGCGGTTCTCAGTTGGGTGCAATATAGTAACAGCAGTGGGTAAACCAGCCAATAATGTCTTATTTTGTCTTCTCAGGCGTGATCGCTGCTGTTATGACTCAAAGCATAAGATGAGCAATTGACTTACCTTATGCTTTCAAACAAGTTGGGGTGAAAGTAGAGAGCCTGATATGAGCCGCCACGTAATCTCTGAAAGTATTGCTGTGAAAGGAGGATATCACTCTAACAATACAGAGAT
Source organism: Anabaena sp. FACHB-595 (assembly GCF_048568275.1). Classification (NCBI taxonomy): domain Bacteria; kingdom Bacillati; phylum Cyanobacteriota; class Cyanophyceae; order Nostocales; family Nostocaceae; genus Anabaena; species Anabaena sp. FACHB-595. The sequence goes on along the minus strand of NZ_CP183476.1, from coordinate 87,985 downwards.
TCAAAAAAATTGCCTGTAGGCAGTTGTCAAATGAGAGTGGTTAGAACCTCGACTTCTTGAAGAAGTCAGGGTTATTAAAGCTGATCAGATGTTAATACTGGTGATGATTTCGCATGGCTTTATGAATTTTCTTCCAGCGTTCTTTCTGGGCTAATTGCGCCCTTTGTTCTTGTTTGCGGACAAGATAGTTAAGTTCTTTTTGCAATTTTTGGTAGCCCAGAAATCTGGAATAATCAAGTTCACCCTCAAGTAATGCTTGTTGCACTGCACAACCGGGTTCGTTGTGGTGCTGGCAATTGCGAAAGCGACATTCTGGGGCTAAGGTTTCGATGTCAGCAAAAGTTTCTTGCAAACTTTCATCACCTGCCCAAATTTGAATTTCTCGCATTCCTGGGGTATCAACAATTAAACCGCCTGTTGGCAGTAATATCAATTCTCGATTTGTAGTGGTGTGTCTACCTCGGTCATCACCTTGGCGCACTGGTTGCACAGCTTGCACTGATGCACCTTTGAGTTGGTTAGTGATTGTAGATTTACCCACACCAGAAGACCCTAACAAAGCAACTGTTTGTCCTGGTTGGAGGTATGCTTTCAAAGTATCTATTCCTTGATTGTTGGTAGCACTTAATACTAGAATTGGTACACCAATGGCAACAGCTTCCACTTCAGATATACACTCATCTAAAGAGTTGCACAGGTCAGCTTTATTTAAAACGATGACTGGATTTGCCCCACTTTCCCAAGCCAAAATTAGATAGCGTTCTATTCTTCTAGGGTTAAAGTCGCCATCAAGTCCACAAACCAAGAACACGGTGTCAACATTAGCTGCAACAATTTGTTCTTCGGTTTTACTACCAACTGTTTTCCGTGAAAACTTACTTTTTCTGGGCAAAATTCCGTGAATGGTAGCACATCCTTCTGACTCTCGCGTCTGAATGATTACCCAGTCTCCAACTGCGGGAAAGTCTTGTGGTTGAGTAGCTTGATGTCGCAGTTTCCCTGTAACTTTTGCTGCTAGTTCGCCTTGTTTGCTATAGACGATGTAAGTATTTCTGTATTCAATAGCAACTCTACCAACGCTAAATCCTTGTTGGCGATAGGGTACGAAACTGTGAGTAAAAAAGTCACTCCAGCCTAATAAATCCAAATTCATTGATATTTCCTCGATGTGTGCTGCTTGCTATGCACAAGGCGCACAGAGGCGGACACTTTTTATAGCAGAAGGCAGTTAGTGTCTGTTAATTCGAGTATCATTCCTGTAAATGGAGGACTGAATGCAAATCTGTGCGCCTTGTGTTGGTTTGTTTGAAGAGAACCCGGACAGCTAGAAAGACACTCATCTTTTTTCCCCGCTCTTATACTACAAAAATAATCTACATTACTACATTATCTCATTTCGGAAAAATTACCCTTAAAAGCTTTCTTGCACTCGCATATTACCTGATGAGTCTGGCGGTTGGGTATTCATTAAGGGTTTAGCGTACTGTCCAGATTAGGCGACTCTTTATGGACAGTTAACAACTCAGTGAAGAACTGGGAGTCTAAAGCAGGTGGTGTCAGGGACGGGCAATAGATGCCAGCAAAGCGATGGTCTACGATCAACCGGAGTTCATCGCCCAGAAATTTAGCCGAATGTAATAAAGTAATACAATTAGATTAAACATGAAGAGAAATCCAGTCGATTCAGTTAAACAAAGCGTCAGCCAGAAGCGAACACTAGCAGCGAAGAAAAAATGACACAGGTAACAGCAATCACAGAAGCGATTACCAGTTTGAGTGAAGCTCTAACCCGCTTTGGTTTAGTCCGCATTGAGTCAGAGGATTTTTTCCCAGAGTGGAAGAGTGAACTACCCGAAATTACGGAAGCAGAAAAAGCGTCCCTGGATGTACTGCGACGCAGATATCTATACCACCGTGGTGAAGGTGATTTATTAGAAGGAACAGTCATGTTGCTAGTGGTGTCGCCGTTACTAGCACTGTCTGGATTTTACGATCCACCATTCAGGATTAAAGCAGAATCATCTGTGGATTTAGTACTGGATGATGGCGAGGAAGTGCTGCGTGGTCGGATTGATGTTTTGATACTACAAAATCAGTTGTGGGTGATGGTATTAGAGTCTAAAAAAACCACACTTTCGATTTGGTCGGCTGTACCGCAAGCCCTAGCTTATCTAATGGCTAACCCTCAACCAGATAAACCTGTGTTTGGGATGGTAACGAATGGGGACGATGTTCTATTTATCAAAGTAAAGCGAGAAGCAGGCACACCACAATATGACTTGTCACGGGTGTTTGCTTTGTTTACATCTGTCAAAGAACTCTACAATATTTTGCAGATTCTCAAGCGTATTGGTCAAGTAATATCTGACGCATCATAATCTGTTATCAGTATCAACTACAGAAACAGATTGACAACAACATCAATTGTTATGAACAAAGCATTGATTTTTACCTAGTTTTAGTAGTTGACTTGGGTGTAACTGTTAGTCGGCAATCAGGATATTGATAAAAATAAACCCCACTCAGAGGTAGGGCTTGATACTAGGCCAGCTAAGGAGGTACTTATTAGTATAATTGTACTATAAAGTAATTATCCAGTCAAGAATGGTACTAAGCGCGTGACCAAAGAAGGGAGGGGTTCGGGAAGTTGCTCTTGAGTCTGGTGGAATGGGAATGTTCTGCTATTAGTTTTCTGTCCCCTCTCCAACAGCTACCCCACTCAAGAAAGTTATTTTCAATAGATATTTGTTATTTCTAAAGTTAGATTAATTAATGAGCAAAATTATATCAAAAAACCGTTGACAAATTTTCATCATTGGATGCGGTTAGTATTGTCTATTTATAGTATTTGTCTGTGCCTAATAGAACCTCTCAAAATACCTGGAACTTTTCCAAGGGAGGCTGACGAATAATAAATATTTTATCAATTATTATTATTATATTTTGTCCAAATAATTTTATAATCTAGCAAGCCTGGTGTAAGTAAAAAATCCAACTAATTTCTGAAGCTATGACCAAAGTAGCCTGCATCTACGAACTAAGAAATTATCAGCATCAATGGATAAAGGATATTTGGAACTCTTGGAAACGAGGAAATAGAAGGGTACTGGCTCAGTTACCCACAGGAGCAGGTAAGACCATCTGCTTTGCTCATATCTGTCAGAAATTTTTTCAAAAACAGCAAAAGGTATTAGTTATCGCCCACCGCATTGAATTAATTACTCAAGCCGCCGAAAAGTTAGAACAGATTGTAGGGGAACCAGTAGGCATAATTAAAGGAGGATGTGCGGCGCATCCAGAGCGGAGGATTCAAGTAGCTAGTATTCAAACATTAGCCAGAAGAGATATATTAGAACTACCATTAAACATCGGACTATTACTGTTTGATGAAGCACATCACAGCAGCGCATCATCATATAGAAGGCTAATAGAACATTATCAAGAAGCCCAGATATTGGGTGTAACTGCCACGCCCCAAAGAATCGACGGTCAAGGATTTCAAGAATTATTTGATGATTTAGTAGTAGGCATATCCACATCAACATTAATTAAAGAGGGATATTTAAGTAAATTTAGATTATTTACCACCAACCAAACTATTTCTACTATTGGGGTAAAAAAGTCTCGCGGGGATTTTAGAGCCAAGGAACTAGCAGTTGCTGTCACCAGTCAAATCGGGGTAGATGAAATATTTCAAAATTACTTAAAATATGCAAAAAACTTGCGGACAGTTATATTCGCCTGTAGTTTAGAACATAGTAGAGCGTTGGCGGCAAAATTTCGCCGTAATGGAATTAAAGCCGAACATTTAGATGGGGAAACTCCGCCAGAATTAAGAGTTCAAATTTTAGAACGATTCCGTGGTGGGGAAACCCAAGTAATTACTAATTACGAAATATTAACAGAAGGATATGATTGTCCCAACATCGAGTGTATTTACTGTGTGCGTCCAACAGAAAGCTCCACCTTATGGCTTCAGATGACAGGAAGGGTGTTGAGAACACACACACTCAAACCAACGGCGGTGATCATAGACGTAACAGACAACTGGAAAAAGCACGGACTCCCAGACGAGCAGCGTCAATGGAGCTTAGAAGCCAAAACTCTTACCGCCTCAAGTTCCTTGGGTTTAATTCAATGCCCACATTGCACCCATGCTTTTAAACCTCTGTCTCATGAACTAGCGATTGTGGATGGAGAAATCGGTGAAGACGGTTTACTGATTGAACACCACGAAGCCATTTGCCCGAATTGCGGTCAAGCAGTTGAGTTTACGACTAAAGAAACTACAGAACCTATCCTGGAGAAAACTTACAGAATTCGCATCAGACATAGCCTGAATATTGACCTCACAGAAATTGACTTATCTGTGTCAGGAACTAGACTAGAAATGGTCTACGATATGTTGTACGAACAGAGATTGAAAAATGCTCAACCTGCCAAAATCTACAAAGCTATATTCATGACTTTTATCGAAAGAATGTCAGAGTTTACTTTAGGAGATTGGCGAGCAATAGTAAAAATGATTGAACCCACTGAATTAGCAATTACTAAAAAAGCTTGGGAGCTATATCAAGAAGCACTAGATAGACATAAAAATAGACTGCTAGCTTTGTCTTTTATTGAACAACGAAAATTAAAGAATCAAGATAATCCACAAGGGATAAAAAGCACAACAGATAAGCCGCAAACCCTGGGATCTACTAGCAAAGAATCAGTGCCAAAACAACAACCGCAATCACCGTTAATTAAAGAAAATTTAGGGAATGTTTATTTCCAAAGAAAATATGCCCAAGAATGGCAAAAATCCTTAGCTAAATGTTCGGTGACAACAGCCGAATTTTTGAGTCAGAATGCGGGATTATTTCATGTAGAGACAACACCGAAATTCGTGAACATTTCTTTGGAGATTGAAAATGTTCCTGACCTGAAATTAAAGCTGAAAGAAGTTTATAATTCCACAGAAATTCAGTCAGCTTTTAGTCAGGGTTTTGGTAAACAGGCCAAAGTGATGCTGAGATTAGCTCCCAGTCAAACCCAAAGCCAGTCGGCTTGAGGAGGTATTCATGCGGGAACGATTGTCAAAACATTTCAAAATTCAAAATTACCTCTGAAGCATCGCCCACACAAAATTAGCTCCCCGACCTTGAACTCTGGCCATTTTAATCCACAGCAGAGTCATGTGTTCTAGATGCAAACTCATAGAAAGATTGCCCACATCAACAGCTTCCCAACCCAGTTGTTGGCAGAGAGTAGAGACAACTTGCTTTGCGGGGACATCATTCCCAGCAATTAACATAGCAGGTTTGAGGTTGCCATAACCAGGATAGGTATTATGTTCAAAGTTTTCAAAGCCATAAATCGTAAATGCTTTGACTACTTTGGCATGAGGTACAAAACTTTGAACAAGTTCACTACCGGATTGTTCACTTTTGAGTCCGTGAGTCAGATTTACCCCTACAGGATTAGTGCAATCAACCAGAATTTTGCCTGATAAATCCCCAACTTCTGCTAAAGCTGCTTGATTAGCAGTAAACGGGGTAGCTAGAAAAATCACCTCAGCTTGAGCGATCGCCTCTTGGGGAGAAGAAACTTGTAGTTCTGGATATTTAGCTAAAGCCGTTTTGACACTATCTGAATTAGAGTTGCGTGCAGCAATAGTTACAGTGTGGTCTAACGACAGTAATTGACTAGCTAATGCAGAACCGACTTGTCCAATACCGATAAATGCAATCTTCATTATGAGACTCCTGTAATCCCCAACGCATCTAAGACGAGTTTGGCGGTTTCTGTCCCAGAGTTCTGTTGTTGTCCCGTGATCAGATGTCCATCTCTGACAGCATGAGGTGCAAAAGCTTCTTTAGTGACGAAGTTAGCACCTAACTTTTTGGCTTCGTCTTCAATGCGAAATGGCATGACTTTTTGACCAACGACATGATCCGCATAATCTTCTTCGCTATTAGCAAACCCCGTCATTGTTTTGCCTTGAATCAGAGGTGAGCCATTGTTTAACTTAGCTTCTAATAGTAAACAGGTACCGTGACATAAAGCTGCACTGGGTTTGTGATCTGCGTAAAATTTGAGAAACAGATCCACCAAAACGGTGTTTTGACGAAAAGTAAACATAGGGGATTGCCCACCGCACACCACAATTGCATCAAAATCATCCGGGTTGAGGCTGGCGATCGCAGGTGTATTTTCCAGTAATTGCATGAATTTGGGTTGCTGAATATACTCCAGTGACAGTGTGTCATCTTGGGAATAACCAGAAGCATCACGAGGATCGCTGAAATTATCAAATTCCACTTTGCCCCCTTGGGGACTAGCAATAAATACTTGCAAGCCAGCTTTTGTAAATACATCGTAAGGATGTATCAGTTCTGATGCCCAAAACCCGACAGGCACACCCAAAGTAGTTGAAATGGAAGGGTTGGCCACAATCATGAGAATCTGCTTGCTCATGGAAATCGTTGTCCTAATTACGACCACAGTGATAATTTCATCCTGGATCAGGGATGATATATTTGTCCAATGGATAATTTGTATGAGTAATATTCACCACATCAATTTAGCCGGGATAGATTTAAATTTGCTGGTAGTTTTTGATGCACTGATGACTGAGCAGAACGTCACTCGCGCCGCTCTCAGATTGGGGTTAAGCCAACCAGCAACAAGTAATGCTCTAGCTCGGTTACGTAATTTAACAAGAACCGCGTAATTCCCCTTCCTCAGCTTTTAGCAGGGAGGGGATGTAAGCGGGTCAAAAGCGAAACGTCCCATTGGTAATTTTTACCGCAGGTAAAACAACCAATGGGACAGTTGAGCTTTTGACAACATTATCTTTCGGGTTTGTCCTGAGAACGGATATATTCTTTGACTATTTCTAGCGGTGCGCCACCCACTGAATTGACAGAGTAGGCATCAGTCCAAAAACTAGGGTCTTTCTCTTTCCAATAATATTGTTTTAGATAATCTTGAAACTCTTTTCTAATAATGCGACTTGATGCTGATTTGAGTGAACCAATTAGCTGTGAAATATTGTTGTCAGGATGCACGTCTATCAACAAATGCACATGGTTGTCTTCGCCACTAAACTCAGTAAGCAAGCATTTACGTTTCTCGCAAACACGGTTGAATACTTCTTGTAACTTAACAAGTATTTCCTGTGTAATAACTTCTTTACGATATTTGGCAATAAGTACAACGTGTAAGTGAATGCTAAAAACAGCATGGGACGCTTTTCTAAACTGAGTTTTCATGTTGACAACTGAATTTCACCAATGGTACTATACCATGAGTCTTGATTACTACAGGGGGTGATATTTAGTGGCATTGCGTAGAGCAACTTTTAGGTTATATCCAACCAAGAAAGTGAATGATTTATTGCACTATCACCGGAGACTTCATAAAGAACTCTACAATGCCGCAGTGTCTAATAGAATTACGTCTTACAAGAAATTTGGTAAGTCAGTTTCGTACTTTGATCAACAAAATTGCCTACCAGATTTTAAGGAAGTTTGGACTGAATATAAACAAATAAATTCCCAATCATTGCAATCAACATTAAAACGTGTTGATTTAGCATTCCAACGTTTCTTCAAAGGTCTAGGTGGTTATCCTAAATTCAAATCAATTCGCCGCTATTCTGGTTGGAGCTACCCATCTTTTACAGGATGGAAATGTCATAGTACAGGCGATAACGGCTATCTAGAACTAGCTAAGATTGGTTCTATACAAATGCGGGGTAAGTCTAGGTTGTGGGGTCATCCCAAAGCACTAGACATAGTTCACCGCAATGGTAAATGGTACGCATCTATAGTTTTGGATGTAGATGATGAGATGCTGAGAAGTAGCCGTAAAACAGATAGTGGTGTGGTTGCAATTGATTTGGGTTGCAATGATGCAATTGCTTGGACTAACGGAGAAGAAAACGGGTTAATTTCTGCCCCTAGATTTTTTAGGAATGCAGAGAAGAAAATCAAACAATTAAGTAAAGCCAAACGTCGTAAGCGTTCACCTAATTACAAGAAAAGACAGAAAGCTTCTAGGAGATGGAAGAAAGTTCAATCGCGGATTAGTAAGTTATAGAGAACTGCACAGAATGATTGATCCTATGATCAGAGAAAGATAATTTCAGTGTGCAGCCTACCTCATGTCTCCAAAATCTATCATTCAACTCACAGAGAACCTAAAATCTCTTTACATCAAAACAGCGAAAAAACTCAAGGGAAGCGACCGACGACAATTCATGGCAGAAGTGGTCAAAGGTTTGGGAATTGGTGGACAGACTTTAGTAGAACGCGAGTTGGGATGGAATAGGCGTACTATCCGTAAAGGGATGCAGGAGTTGGAGAGTGGCAAGCCTTTTATTGATGGTTTTGAGCGTAGTGGACGTAAGCGGGTGGAAACAAAATTACCAAACTTGTTGGAGGATATTAAATCGTTAGTAGACCCACAAACTCAAACTGACCCCAGTTTTAAGAGTACACGCTTATATACACGCATGACGGCAAGTGTTGTACGTCGTCAACTAATTGAACAATTTGGTTACAGTGACAAAGAACTACCTTCATCAGAGACAATTCGACGACGATTGAATGATTTGGGTTATACCTTAAAACGAGTTCTGAAAACCAAGCCTATCAAGAAGATTCCAGAAACAGAAGCCATTTTTGAACAAGTCGAGCAAATTAATACTGAAGCTGATAATGACCCTCATACTCTCCGGATCTCCATTGATGCGAAGGTGGCAGTCAAGATTGGAGAGTTTGACCGAGGTGGTAAAACTCGAATCCCAACTACCTCATTAGACCACGACTTTCCGACCGAGATGACTCTGATTCCCTACGGCATTTTTATACCTGAGTACAACGAGTTATTTTTATTTTTCGTTTCTTCCAAATTAACTGCTGATTGTATTGTTGACTTGCTTGAAAGCTGGTGGCAAAATGTCAAACACCGATTTGCTCATATTCAAAAACTGGTAATTAATCAAGATAATGGACCGGAAAATCATTCTCGTCGCACTCAGTTTATGAAGCGGGTTGTAGATTTTAGCACATCATCTCAACTGACGTTACAACTTGCTTATTATCCGCCGTATCATAGCAAATACAACCCAATAGAACGTTGCTTTGGTTGGTTAGAACAGCATTGGAATGGTAGTTTACTTGACACCGTTGAGACCGTACTGAATTTCGCCCAAACTCTCACATTTAAGGGTAAAAATCCGGTTGTCACACTGGTAGAAAAAGTTTACTCCACAGGAGTTAAACTTACAACTTCAGCTATGGAAGAAATTGAAACCCAGATTAACCGCCTCCCCAATCTCAAAAAATGGTTTGTGGAAATTTTTGCTAAACCAGCATAGCTATTGGATCATCTTTTTTGTGGAGTTCTCATATAGAAAAGTAGCTAATCAGCGTCAGAACTGGGTTCATCAAGTTACTACACGAATAATTAGCGGTAATAGCACGGTGGTAACTGAACAACTAGAAGTCAAAAATATGAGTGCCAAAGCTAAAAAGGGTAAACGCAAGAAGCAAAAATCTGGTCTGAACAAATCAATTCTTGATGTTGGTATGGGGATGATAAAACAATCCCTCAAGGCTAAGTTGGATGATTTTAGTGGTGTGTTTTCTGAAGCACCAACTAAGAAGATAAAACCATCACAAACTTGCCCTAAATGTGGGCATCAGGAAAAGAAAACTTTAGACCAGAGAGTGCATATTTGCTCTAATTGTAACTACACTCAGCAGCGTGACATCGCTTCTGGCGAGGTTATGTTGCTTTGGCACTCAGGAAGACTACCGGGATTTGGAACGAGTCTCGAAGGCGTAGATGATTCTAGCTCTACTTCACGTACCCGCAAAACTGCGGGAAGCATGAAGCAACTGGGTCAAAGGAAACGTCAAAAATCTCAGGCTACGCTAGGGGATGTAGAAACCCCTGGCTCAACGAAGTAGCCAGGGGTAGTTCATCTTAATATTTGCTTTCGTCTCAGTAATAATTGCGCGTTGTGACTCAGGTGGTATCTGGTTACCGTTATACCTCAAACATCAGAAAAACCTGATGATGATACATTTACTCTCGATTTTGATTTGTGAAGATTCACTCTGAAAATATTTTATGAGAGATGTATTCTGAATTCTTCTTCGGTAAATCTACAATGGTAGTAATCTGTATATATAGCGAGATTAACTGATAATATTGAAATTAATATGCCGCACCAAAAAAAAGACCGTAGTGGATGTGGGTGCCTAAATATTCCATTATCCGTAATACTAGCTGTCGCGGGAGGTGGTTACTGGTGGTTCAGTCAAGCAGAAAATTTAGATATGTTCAGCAGATTTTTATCCAAGGATGAACGAATAAATATCCCAATTTTCAATCCTACTCCAACGTCCCCCTCAATTTCCATACCCACTGCTTCTGCAACTCCAAAGAATTCTTTACCTACATCTGTAAATGTAGCTTCTAAAAATAACAAAGCTTCAAGCACAATAACACAAGAGAGAAAAACAGTATTACCTCCAAATCCTTGGGAGAAAAAACTAATTAGAGGGATTTATTTAAGTCGTTATCAAGCTACAAATAATGCCGATGAGCAAACGATTCGTCAGAGAGTTCGCTACTATCGTTCTCAAGGTATCAATACCATTATTCATGGTGTTTGGGGTAATGGTTGTACGATGTACAAAAGTGATGTGATGCAGCAAACTTTAGGATATAGCAGTTGTCCTAACCAATTTCAAGAAAAATGGTTAAATTGGTTGATTGATGAAGCACATAAACAAGGAATGCAAGTTCATGCTTATTTTGAGAAGGGAATTAAAATAGATAAAAATAGTCCGATTTTTGATTTAGCTGTTGCTAAAAATTGGATGGTGCCAGGAATAGATAAAACTTATGCCGGGATTGACCATTATGTACTTGATGTAGAGAAACCAGAAGTTGCTACTTTCTTCAAAAATATTTCAGTTGAGTTCGTTAAGAAATATCCTAATGTTGATGCAGTTCAATGGGATGATTATCTAGGATATTATGCTGAATTACCGGGAAAAACTGACAGAACTAAGCATTTAACTAAGTTTGTACAACAAATGACAAGCTCGATGAAAGAAGCGAATTCTTTGGTAAGTTTTGATATTTGTCATCATAACCCTTATTGGGCTAAAAAATATTTTGCGGCTGATTGGGAACAGTGGGGTGTAGACCGAGTATTCATTCAAGCATATAATGATAAGAATTTTACTGAAGAACTAAATTACGCCCAAAAATATGCTGGAATTGCAATTACAGATAAGCAGCTTAGTCGTTTAAAAGAATTAGTGAATAATCCCAATATTCAGAGTATTTTAGTTTTCCCATTTTCCGGTAATCCAGAAAAGACAGCTTCTAATTTAAAACAAGCTATTTGAAATGTGAAGCACAGCTATATCTGCTATGGGAATCATATTTGATTTCTGAAACAAGCTACGAGAGAATACGTAACAGCCAACATCTTTACGTTCGTGCGAAAGTTTAGCTAAATAAATTAGTTAAAAGTTATACCCATTTGTTAGTAAAAATATATCTAGGTTAAATAGCTTTAAAAGTATATTAAAAAGGCATTTATTTTACCTAGACAATATCTATATATTACTGAGAATCAATATTTTACTGCCTCAATTAATACATCAGGGCGAACGCATCTAAAGTACTCTCAATGGCAAACAAGATTAAGAGCTGATGAAAAAATTAATATTTCTGGTTTGATTTATTTCCCAAGCCTGGAAGCGATTGCTTTATTATGCTTACTGCTTGGAGGTGAATGAGTATTCGTGCCAATCGCTTAAGGGGCGATACCCAATCGCTTGATAAATATGATTGGCTGTGGAATTAGCTAAATCTGCTATGAGGAAACAATGGCGGCATCCCTGATCTAGCAGTTTTTGGCTTAATGCAGCGACACAGGTAGTGGCATATCCTTTACGACGATACTCTGGTGGTGTATAAGCTAAATTGATCCGACCAATTGTAGGTAACACTTGTTTACTAGACGCAACTGAAACTGGAGTGCTATCAACCCAAAAATAAGTATTCTGCTGTTTCAACCGATTATCTACCTGGTGTTCGACATCTTCGCTCACCGCCTCATCGATCTCAGATAAAAATGCAGAAAGCCACTTAGTCAAAATAGAGCGATCGCCTTCAGTTGCCAGTCTAAGATATCCTCTGGACGTTGAGACTGTTTGCACTGCCGTTAATTGGTAAATTTTCATTACCACCGACCGTTGATAGAATTGTCCTGTCAGGGCTTGCCAAGTCTGCGAGAATATTTCTGCTTCAGTTGCCAGTCCCATACTTCCTGGCAGTTGCTCTTGACGCAAATCTTGAGCAATCAACCGCAAGGCATCCATATTCTGGGCTTTGGATAGGATCAATTTTTGGGGTGGGGTGCGGATGGCAACAGCCAGAATCTCACCACTTGTTTGGACAATTGCTAAATAAGGCTTGCCTAGATAACGTTCTGGGTTATGCAACAAGGTATGCGAGATACTGAGCAAAACATTGTTTTCTACCTGATGCTGGAGCAAGTAAGCCTGAGTGGAGTGCCAGAACTCCTGAATGTTGTCGAATCGATGTAGTTGCATAATTTGCCTGACTCACGAACCAAGAAAAGAGTTGTGTTATCTACAGTAAACCAAAAAGTTTTTTTGGATAGTGATGCCTGTGGCGGGCTGCGCCTACGCAGAAGGACGCTTTTTCCTGACTGTCCAGAAGTAAGCAAATAATAATAATCGTTTTGAGGGGGGGGTGAGGTTTGTGGCAACCGTAGGCTGCCAGGGCAATGTGGGTTCATTTTTGTAGTAAATTCAAGAGTGCGAGAAAAAAAGAAGAACTACCGTACCACTCTCTTCATGAAGCTCAAGCCCAAAATCACGATTACTGACCACTTTGCACAGATGGAAGATCCAAGAGTAGATCGGACAAAACGGCACAAATTAATTGACATTCTCACCATTGCTTTATGTGCAGTGATATGTGGAGCGGACAGTTGGGTGGCAATTGAATTGTATGGCTGCACAAAATATGAGTGGTTGAAAACGTTTTTGGAGCTACCAAATGGAATACCATCACACGATACATTTGCACGAGTCTTTGCACAATTGGATTCACAGCAATTTCAGTCATGTTTCTTAAACTGGATAAAGTCAATAAAGATCAGGACGGATGGTGAGGTAGTAGCAATTGACGGCAAAACTTTATGTGGCTCCCATGATAGAAGCAGTAACCAAAGTGCAATACAAATGGTAAGTGCGTGGGCAACTACAAATAAGTTAGTGTTAGGGCAGGTAAAGGTGGATGAGAAATCAAATGAAATTACAGCAATTCCCGAATTAATAAAAGTATTAGAACTATCTGGTTGTATTGTGACAATTGATGCCATCGGTTGCCAGAAGGAGATTGTGAAGTTAATTAGCCAACAAAACGCAGATTATGTAATTACCCTCAAAAAGAATCAAGGTAATCTGTATGATGAAGTAGAGCAACTATTTAAAGCAGAGATAGGCAAAGGTTTTCAAGATTTTCAACATAGCACATACAAAACAGAAGAACATGGGCATGGTCGTCATGAAATCCGCAACTACGCGATGTTAACAGGAATCTAATCCCGACTTGACCCTGATTCAGCTTGGTCAAAGTTTAATAGTATTGGGATGGTAGAATCCGTCCGGCAAGTAGATGCTAAAACAACAGTGGAGATTCGTTATTTTATTAGTAGTCTTGAAGATAATGCCAAACAATTTGCTAATTCTGTTCGCAGTCACTGGGGAATAGAAAATTCATTGCATTGGATATTAGATGTAGCTTTAAAAGAAGATGACTGCCGGATTAGGAAAGATAATGCTCCACAAAATTTTGCAGTAATGCGGCAGATAGCAGTAAATCTTTTAGGTAAAGAGAAGCGTGTGAAACGGGGAATCAAAAATAAACAGTTTCTGGCAGCAATGGACAATAAATATTTAGAAAGAGTTCTAGCTTTAGCGTAAACTAGCCTATCAATAATTTAGTTATGATTGTTGCTTATTTTTAGGGATAAGCTTACTTACTCATGGCTAAATAGTTAACTAATTTACCCTTAGACAACAGTTATTTCATTAGAGATAAGCTAATTTACGTATTAGCAAAAGAATCGATTTGTTCTGTTTATCTTTGTGTCAAGTTTTGCACTTACATAAATAATTTTGAAATCCTGATTAGTTTTTGTTAGGAAATAAGGTGCGTTTCCCCTGATTAATACATAAAGCTTAGTGAACCAAACCTCTAAAAGACAAAATGCTAATTCTGCCGCGCTCACTAAAACAGAGGTGCAAGGGCTATCGTCCTTTAGCCCAAGGGAAAGATGGTTGCAGTCTTAACTTACTTAAACGATAAGTTAACATTACCTAGATGCAATGTGAAGCAAGGCAAACCGTGCAGATTGATACGTTATGTAAAGTATTAACCAAAATGCAGATACTAATGATAAAGAACAGCTAATATAAGATGTGGGCTAGAAGTATAGGTAAACGCCCAGCCATATCCCCTGAATTTCCCGTAAAGACTTTAGCTACATTCTATAAGTCAGCAACGGACAGAAGATGTCCGAAAATCGGTGTTGTCAAGAATCCTCGGTTTTAATCGTAGTTTTCATCGTATAAAAGATAAGGGTATCTTATTTTTTATTTAAGGATTTTGTAATACAAATGTAGTATAAATAATGCAAAGCTAAGAGGATGTAAAACTACGATCATTGCGTGGCCTCATTACACGAAATAGCCCATTAGCGGAATGCGGAATTAAGAGCAGAAGATATGTGGTAATAAATTAATAGAATCCTGTGCTGATGAGGTTGTACATGGAACCACTTACTGCTGGTGTAATCGTTACTCTTGCTTTTACTAAAGCTTTTGAGACGACAATAGAGAAATTCACTGAAGCAGCCCTTGTGAAGATGGATGAGTTACGTCAGAAAATTTGGAATAAGTTACGAGGTAATCCAAGAGCAGAAAAAGCACTAACTGCGGTTGAACAAGGAAATAAGTCAGAGTTAGAGCGTCTAGCAGTCTATTTACAAGATGTGATGGATGACGAGCCACAATTTGCTTCCCAGGTACAAGCACTGGCGCAAGAGATTAATGTGGGAAAACTGTTAGACAACAGCAACATGACCCAAAATAACTATGACAACAGTACGGGCTACCAAACTAAAGTAGAGACTGAAAAAGGTACAACAAACATCGGTGGTCATCACACTCATAACTACCATACTTGACTACAGCCGCCCGTTGGAGAACGGGTAAAGTTAGAAAAACCTTTCCAAGCACCACCTTTACCAATTAATTTTGTAGAACGTCCCTTACACCATGAAGCAGTAAAAGCAGTTTTACTGGGGCAAGAAACAAATAGTCAAGGAACTTTAGTTGTTAGTGCCATTTATGGATTAGGTGGAATTGGTAAATCAACATTAGCTGCGGCTATAGCCCATGATAATGAGGTTCAAGCTTATTTTAAAGATGGGGTTTTGTGGGCTACTTTAGGTCAAAAACCTGATTTGTTGCCATTATTAAGTAGTTGGATTCTGGCTTTAGGAGACAATAACTATAAACCCATTCAATCAGATGATGCAAAAAGACACTTGCAGACCTTACTTTATGATAAGAAAGTTTTGCTGGTGGTAGATGACGCTTGGAATCCGGAACACGTTGAATATTTTCAAGTAGGTGGTGCTGGTTGTCGGGTACTTGTAACTACACGAGAGGCTGTGATACTAGCGGCAAGCCGCTATGATCTGGACGTGATGACAAAGAGCGAATCGCTAAAGCTTCTAGAAAGTCAACCACATCTGAAGCAATTTACCCAAGCAGAAAAACAGCAGGCGGAACTTTTAGCAGAAACGGTTGGTTATTTACCCTTAGCGTTAGAATTGGCAGCAGCGCAGCGAGCAGATGGAATAGCCTGGGAAGAATTGCTAAAAGATTTAAAGGCAGAAATAGCTCATTTAGATACACTTGACTTGTTTGTAGATTGTAGTAGTGAAGAAAAGCGCAAAAAGTATTCTCTGGTAGCTTCTTTTAATCTCAGCTTGAATTCTTTAACTCCAGAATTATTACAACAATTTGCTTGGTTTGGAGTTTTACCAGAAGATGTGGTTATTACCCATGCAATGGCGGCAACGCTTTGGGGTGTTAATCCTAGACAAGCTTTGACAATATTACGTCAATTACGGTCTAAAGCATTACTGCAAACGGGAACAATACAGTTTGACAAAAAACCAACTTACAGGCTACATGACTTAATGCACGATGTAGCTATTGGATTACTTATAGGAGAGAAAGTTCCTAATCAACCAGGAAAACTACCAGGACTGGGATTCAGTTTGACTGTTGCTCATTCGGCGTTATTAGACCGTTATCAAGAAAAAACTCAATCAGGGCAATGGCATACATTACCTGCTGATGATTATATTCATGCTCATTTAACTTGGCATTTCCAGCAAGCGAACCAATTAAATCAGATACATCAACTTTTACAAGAGGAAACTTCAGCAGGCGGTAATGGTTGGTATGAAGCGTGCGCGAGCTTGGGGCAAACTGCCAATTTTGTAACTGATATTGCTCGTGCTTGGCAATCGGCAGAAGGCTCCTGGACTCTTACATCCCTACCTGAAGTCATTGGGATGCAATGTCGCTATGCTTTGATTATTGCATCCCTTAATAGTCTGGCAGCTAATTTACCAGCCCAACTGTTGATTGCGTTAGTTCAAAAAAATGTCTGGACTCCCCAGCAAGGACTCGCTTACGTGCTACAAAGCTCGAACCCAGAAAATAAAGCCTACTTGCTTACACAGCTAGTCAATCATTTGCCACCAAACCTAAAAGAATTAGGGCTAAGGAAAGCATTGGCTGCTGCTAGGGAGATTCAGGATGAGTCAAATCGCGCCAACGCCCTAAGTAGTTTGGCTCCTCTACTGCTACCTGAGTTTTTAAGTGAGGCACTTGCTGCTGCTAGGGAGATTCAAGCTGAGTTAGAGCGTGCCTATGCCCTAAGTAGTTTAACTCCTTTACTGCCACCTGAATTATTAAGTAAGGCACTGGCTACTGCTAGGGAGATTCAGGATGAGTCAAATCGCGTCAGATCTCTAAGTAGTTTGTCTCCTCTACTGCCAGAGTTGTTGCCAGAGGCACTGGCTGCTGCTAGGGAAATTCAGGATGAGTATAAGCGTGCCAAAGCCCTAAGTAGTTTGGCTCCTCTAATGCCAGAGTTGTTGCCAGAGGCACTGGCTGCTGTTAGGGAGATTCAGGATGAGGAGGGTCGTGCCTATGCTTTAAGTAGTTTGGCTCCTCTAATACCAGAGTTGTTGCCAGAGGCACTGGTTGCTGCTAAGGAGTTTCAGGATGAGTATTATCGCGCCAAAGCCCTAAGTAGTTTGGCTCCTCTACTGCCAGAGTTGTTGCCAGAGGCACTGGCTGCTACTAGGGAGATTCAGGATGAGGAGGGTCGCGCCTATGCTTTAAGTAATTTGGCTCCTCTACTACCACCTGAATTGTTAAGTGAGGCACTGGCTGCTGCTAGGGAGTTTCAGGATGAGTCAAATCGTGCCAACGCTCTAAGTAGTTTAGCTCCTCTACTGCCTGCTGAATTGTTAAGTGAGGCACTGGTTGCTGCTAGGGAGTTTCAGTCTGAGTATTATCGCGCCAAAGCCCTAAGCCGTCTGGCTCCTCTACTACCACCTGAATTGTTAAGTGAGGCACTGGCTGCTGCTAGGGAGTTTCAGGATGAGTCAAATCGTGCCAACGCTCTAAGTAGTTTAGCTCTTCTACTGCCAGAGTTGTTGCCAGAAGCACTTGCTGCTGCTAGAGAGATTCAGTCTGAGTATGATCGCGCTTTAGCCCTAAGCCGTTTGGCTCCTCTACTGCCACCTGAATTGTTAAGTGAGGCACTGGCTGCTGCTAGGCAGATTAAGGATGAGTATTATCGCGCCAAAACCCTAAGTAGTTGGGCTGGTAAGTTGCCAGAGTTGTTACCAGAGGCACTGGCTGCTGCTAGAGAGATTCAGTATGAGTATGATCGCGCTTTAGCCCTAAGCCGTTTGGCTCTTCTACTGCCACCTGAATTGTTAAGTGAGGCACTGGCTGCTGCTAGGCAGATTCAGGATGAAGAGTATCGCGCTTTAGCCCTCAGTAGTTTGGCTCCTCTACTGCCACCTGAATTGTTAAGTGAGGTACTGGCTGCTGCTAGGGAGATTCAGAATGAGGAGTATCGCGCCAACACTCTAAGTAGTTTGCCTAATAAATTGCCACCTGAATTGTTAAGTGAGGTACTGGCTGCTGCTAGGGAGATTCAGAATGAGGAGTATCGCGCCAACACTCTAAGTAGTTTGCCTAATAAATTGCCACCTGAATTGTTAAGTAAGGTACTGGCTGCTGCTAGGGAGATTCAGAATGAGGAGTATCGCGCTTTAGCCCTCAGTAGTTTGGCTCTTCTACTGCCAAAGTTGTTGCCAGAGGCACTTGCTGCTGCTAAGGAGATTCAGTCTGAGTATGATCGCGCTTTAGCCCTAAGCCGTTTGGCTCCTCTACTGCTACCTGAATTGTTAAGTGAGGCACTTGCTGCTGCTAAGGAGATTCAGGATGAGTATTATCGCGCTTTAGCCCTAAGCCGTCTGGCTCCTCTACTGCCAAAGTTGTTACCAGAGGCACTTGCTGCTGCTAGGGAGATGCAGGATGAGTATTATCGTGCCTATGCCCTACGTAGTTTGGCTGATAAGTTGCCAGAGTTGTTAAGTGAGGCACTTGCTGCTGCTAAGGAGATTCAGGATGAGTATTATCGCGCCAAAGCCCTATGTAGTTTGGCTGATAAGTTGCCAGAGTTGTTAAGTGAGGCACTTGCTGCTGCTAAGGAGATTCAGGATGAGTATTATCGTGCCAAAGCCCTACGTAGTTTGGCTCCTCTACTGCTACCTGAATTGTTAAGTGAGGCACTTGCTGCTGCTAAGGAGATTCAGGATGAGTATTATCGCGCCAAAGCCCTAAGCCGTCTGGCTCCTCTACTACCACCTGAATTGTTAAGTGAGGCACTAGCTGCTGCTAGGGAGATTCAGGATGAGTATTATCGCGCCAAAACCCTAAGTAGTTTGGCTGATAACTTACCAGAGTTGTTAAGTGAGGCACTAGCTGCTGCTGAGGAGATTCAGGATGAGTATTATCGCGCCAAAGCCCTAAGCCGTCTGGCTCCTCTACTACCACCTGAATTGTTAAGTGAGGCACTTGCTGCTGCTAAGGAGATTCAGAATGAGGAGTATCGCACCAACGCCCTCAGTAGTTTGGCTCCTCTACTGCCACCTGAATTGTTAAGTGAGGTACTGGCTGCTGCTAGGGAGATTCAGAATGAGGAGTATCGCGCCAACACTCTAAGTAGTTTGGCTACTCTACTGCCACCTGAATTGTTAAGTGAGGCACTGGCTGCTGCTAGGGAGATTCAGTCTACGCATAAGCGCGCCTATGCCATAAGTAGTTTGGCTGATAAACTTTCACAAATACAAAAAACTCCACTTTTTGATCTCTGGCGAGATACTTTGAACATTTTATCTATTCACACTCGCCCAAATTTACTGAGTGATATAAATGCATTAACTCCTGTGATATTTACTTTAGGTGGTAAACAAGCAATGAAAGATACAGCTTCTGCTATTCAGGATGTGTCACGATGGTGGAGATAAAGAAGAACATCTTGAGTGAGAGAACGCAGTACATATAAGAGCCATAACGTGTAATCTCTAGGGTTGAGAAACTTTTTAATCCACCTCTAAAAGCTGAAAATACCAAATCAGCCGATTATTTTACCCTGATGAAGTGTCCATATTAGGCGGCTAAAAACGGACAGTTAACAACTCGGCGAGGAACTGGTAGCCGCTCCGCTTAAAGCAGATGGTGTCAGGGACGGGCAATAGATATCTCATGGATTAATTACTATAATTGCCACCCGCCCCTGACACTACGCTAACGCCACCTGCTTTACTCCCAGTTAAAGAACTTGTCGTAGCTCAACACTGGTAAGCTTGCTGCTGCCACCAGTCCAGCAGAGAAGCAATCAGCGCCTCCTTTCTCAAATCCTGCCCATTGATTTTTTGAGGCAGTCCCAACTCACTAGCCAGTCTTCGCGCAGCCCGTAGAGTTAAATTCTTGATACTGTCGATAGTTAAAGTATGATTGTTCAGCGCTTCCAGCTTTTGATAACCGTAACAGTGTATTTGCTCAAAAGTATAAACCTCTGAACATCCGTTATCACCATCTATTTTGGCTACAAGGTTGGCAGGAGCAACACTTTCTAAATCAAGACATAGCTGTACTGCAACCGGGGGCTTTGGTTTACCGTTGTTGATGTAATCAAAATACTGTTTATCTAATTGTTGTTGTTGTTGAAAAGCCCAACGTTGAGCATGATCCTTAAACCACTTGGTAATAACACCAAGAATAGGAGTTTTATTTTCTTCAACAGATTTAACTTCATTAGGCGCAAACAGTTCAGGCTGTATTATCGTACCTGAAGGTAACAGATTAAATGCCTCACTCCATAACCGTTCTACTTTCTGTGCAACATAACCAGCAGTTCTGGAAACTCTAATATAGGCAGTATGTAAATACTTAACTACAGTTTTGACAACTTCAACAGCTTTTTGGTTATCCAAATCTATACGCACCAAATGATTAATTGAGTTAGCAGCATTTTTCACAAGCTTGTGAACTAAGATTGCTTCATTTTGGATAAAAAAGTATTGTTTATCTTTCTCTAGAGAGACTATCTCTTGAAGCGCCGACTTTAAATTTTGAGCAAGGCTTTCAATTGCTGAGAAATTAACTTGACGGAATCTTGTAAAAACTGTCATAACTCATGCCTTTTTTGATGGGTTTAATTAAGCATTTGTAGGAATTAATGTAATAAAAGGAAGTCAGGAGTCAGAATTAAGAATAATCTATCTATTAAAAGATGGGAGTTTCAAGAAGTAAGTAAATTTTATTTGAGTTACAAGAAATGAGCTTTTAAAATTGTACTCATTACTTAGTAGTCTAAAATCAATACTGAGTTCTGACTCCTGACTTCTGAATTCTTATTTAGGGATTTTTAGCTAATACTAATTCAATCTAGATATCTGCCGTGAGTTTCGTGCCTGCCGTAACTTGCCGTAAATATGCCGTAGGCTAAAATGCTTTGCTGGTAAGCCATGCCGTGATTTGAGACTATGCCGTACAAAGAGGATAAATCACTTAAAGGTAGCATCTAGAACTTACGGCACTACGACAGATGCTTTACCAATCAGGTAATAAATAAGTATTATTTTCACCAGCTAAGAGCTTTTCAGCCTGAATTAATTCCTGTAAACCAGCAATTAATTCCTGTTCTGAGTAGCTGATAAGCCTGTCAGCTTTCTTTAAATCACGTAATGTCTTAGGTACTTTATTTTTCACATTATGGAAGTATTCTAAAACTTTATTGGCTGCTTCACTTAATTGTTGTTGATGTTTTAATTGTTGACCGTTCAATTCTAAATTAAACTCTAAGTCAAAAACTCTATCCTCATAAGGTATTTCATCAGCAATAGAATCGGACTGCTTTGATAGTTTAGGCATCAGTGCCACAACAAAACCACCCAAAGAAGCAATCAAGATGGGACGGAAATTTTTATAAGATATAGGTTTTATCTGAAGGTATCTAGACTTAATGTCTTCCCGTTCTTGCTTGCCTGGGATAATGTCACCCCTATTTAAAATTAACTCCAGCACTCCATAAGATTCTTGTTCCCTACCATTTTTGATATACCTGTTACCTAATAACAGTAAATTGAGGCAGAGACGAGTTTGAGAATCCATCTTTTCAATACCTAATGCAGCCAAATTAAAAGACTGAAGGGAAGCAAAAAACTTAGTGTTAAACTCTCTACCAATCAGTAAGACATCAAGTAACTTACTTCCATAATTCCAGTCCGAGAAAGCTTTACTAAGTTGGTCAGCGATAACTAACCAATCATCCAAAATCAGAATTAACGGTGGTAATGATTCCCGTTTATGTTCAGGTAACTGCTTACGTTGCTTGTAGCAGTCATAAAAGTGATCAATTGTGCGTTTAGTTGCTTCTGGTTGCTCCTGATCAAAGACAATTACCTTACCCTTGTCCCGTAAACCACAAAAGCTATCATTTTTGGCACTGATGACCCAAATATCAGCACTATTGTCACTATCCAGAATCCTCCGAATCAGGTAATCAAGGGCAACGGATTTTCCTGAGCCTGGGGCAGCAACTAAAGCAGTAGAACCATCAGAACGGGCTATACTTTGCAGAGTAGTTAGTGCAACGCTCTCCGATAGGTGAAGATAATCGCCTGTTGGTACATCTTGAGGTGCAAGCGTTGACTGTTGTACTTGCTCTTGCACAGTGCCGGGTGTGCCGTGTGGTAATTGTGCGGCTGGCTGTTGCTGTGGCTCAAATTTCTCAAAGCTTTGACCCCCATCTAACAAGTGACCAAACTCATAATAATCGTCAGCCGACATCGCCATAAGTAGGGCTGTCTGCTGTTGTGGGGTAATGCTGGCGATAAACTGCTGTCTGGCTTCCGCAATTTTGATACCACGCAAGTATTTCAGCAATTCGTTACCAGATAGTTCCAACAATTGCTCACCCAGTTTGACACTGTAAGAGGCTTTTACACCTTCAAATTGCTTGGTAGCTCGGTAATGCGGTCGAATATCACTAAAATAATCTTGTGCCTTACTAGTGGCCCACAAACCTATCCCTCCAAATGCGATCGCTGCAATACCCAAATGAATCTTAAATGGATTGTCGGCTGGCAGTGAGCGGAATATATACAAGCCTTCATGCTGGAGGAATGCCCAAGGGTTATAGTTTGGGTTGCTGGTGCGGTACTGGTTAGCCTTCAAATATGGTTCGGGAATTTGCGATCGCTGTTCGTAGCGACAATATTTTTTACCCAGCAATAGTTCTTCTGGATTACCCTCACCTGCGAGTATGGGCGCATCGTGGATTCTGGCTGATTTGGGGTAGAAACAGATGTCCTTCTTGGCTATACCGTCACCGATATGGGCAGCTATGCCACAAACTAAAGCACCTGCCACAGATAGTTTAATAACCAAACCTAAACGTGGTGGCAGACTGTAGGAGCGTTGATCTAATTGGCTCGGTTTAACATCTTTCATCATCGCTTCTTCCGTAAAAATAAAAACAGTGCCAGGGCTGCACATACCCAAAACCCCAACAAGAAGCCGAAATGATTTTGACTAGGTTGCTCAATACCTTCAAACTCTCTCACCTGCTGGGTAAATACTTGAAAACTGCCACGGGCTATAGAGTCCATCTGTTGGGCATCCCCGGTTAACTTGTAAGAACTAGCAGCCAGCATTGCAGTACGAGTGACACCAATAGCCAACTTTTGACGATTGGTAATTTTGGGAATCAGACTTTTTTCAAAACGCAAGTAGCAGAGAGTGGCAGCTACTGAAGCACCTACTGGTAAACCAGCTACTACTGCCGGGAACAGTCCTACACAGCCAGCCAGATACAGCGATTGGGTTGAAACCAGTTGAAAACCAGCTAAAACTGCACCTTGGGCAATGCCACGAAATATAGTTATAGAACTGTCAGTGGAGGCGATCGCCTGTTGTAAGAGTTGAGAGTCGTATTCATCCCCGGTTAAAGATGTAGGCGACTCATCAACAATCTCAGCATTGAAGTAAATAGGTGTTTTCTCATTTTTGGTCAGCATTGGCCAAACCCTGTAAAGATTGATTCCCAAGGATGAACCAAATATCGTTCGGTGAAGACATCTCTTCGCTCTCGGCAGCAGAGGAGCGGGGGGGCAGAGGAGCAGAGGAGAAGGAAGAGGTAGAGGGAAGGAATTGGGCAGAGGGGAAGAATTAGTATAAGATTTCTCCTCTGCTCCCTTGCACCCCTGCACCCCTGCTTGCCCTCATGAGCAAATTTGTTTGCTGAACGGTATTGAGGGTTCATCCTTGGGAATTTACTTGTTAGTCAATCAAGCGTCTAAAGAAACCTTTCACAGAGCGCATGGCGTTAGAACCGTGTCTGTGAATGTCCTTGAGTGTTTCTTTGGCTAGGTCTGCTCCTGAAAGACCAAGCTGTTTATCCTTTACCTGCTGCCAAACCTGAGATTGTGCCTTTGTTGCATCAATCTCAATCACTCTAAGGGCGGCGCGGTGAGATTCCCCCAATAGGTTAAGCGTCCGTCCATGCCGGAACTGTTCTTGGGCTAGTTGGTTATCAGATGCAATAACTTTTTGCTGTAGTCCATAGCCCAAACGCGCATCGCTGGCTCTGACCTTTGACCAACCATCAGCCATTTTGTTGATGCTTGCACCTGCGGTGGTGAGAAACTGGGTTTCTTCAGCCATGACTGCCTCAGTTGCTTGTAACCCTTGGTTTAAGTTGCCGAATACAGCTTTGGCATTTTGGGCGCGTTGAGTTTGTTTGATTCGGAAATCTGCTACCTCTGCGGCAGCTGTCTCGTTGCCATCAAGTGCTTGAAATATGGTTTCTTGGCTGATGTTGGTTAAGGATTGTAAAGCAGCATAGGTGACAGGTGCATCCAGTTTGAGTTTTACGGTTCGGTTCATGGTTTACACTCCAAATTCATAGCAGTGCCATAGAGATATAAAGAATACCGTTCGTGGTTGTCGGCACGGAAAAAAGGAGTGTGGAGAGGGCAAGCTAGAGGAGAGGCGATCGCTAGTGCTTCGCCACGCAAACTTTGCGTGGTGGCAAGCAGAGGGGCAGAGGTGCGGAGGGGCAGGGGGGAAACTTGTACAAATCTCTCCTCTGCTCCCCTGCTCCCCTGCTCCTCTGCCGACCAACAAGACAGCATTTTTTGGTTGGCGAACTCCTAGTTGTGTGTACCCATCCCAAGACGGATCATCAATCTCAATCCTTGATGTGAGTTCAGGCGAATATCTACAAAAGCCGTTTGCTTCGTCATTAAGACAAATATAATTAATGACTACTTCTATGGTTCCCATGCTCCTAGCTCCTTAAGTCTGTTAAAGATGTCACTAGCCTGCTGTTTAGTCCCACCATCAGCAATATCAGAAAGTGCTGTCTCATCTCCTTGGGCAAGTCTCCAAATAGTTTCGTCCGGTAGTTCTCCCCCAAAATTTCCTAAAAATTGTCCGTGAGTAAGAGGATTGGGCGTTGAGTCGATAGTTTCAAATTGGTCATAAATTCCTCCAGATTGCAGGTATGGCAGTGCTTCTTGAATAATCTGCTGCTGCTCTGGTGTTCTGCCTAAGTCTGGTTGAAATGGATCATCATTAGCCACAATAAATGCTGCTGACTGAGCCAATCCCTCTGGGCATCCGTTATTAGTTAGCGCGTTCAAGGCTACAGAAAATATGTTGTCGCTCATCTTGCTAAGATCCTTTATATTGATACCTGATGCTATTAGCTGGCGATTCGCATTACTGATTGGCGTTAGTAGAGCGATCGCCTTTAATTTCACATTCCGATTGCAAAGTATTGAAAAACTGATTAACGTCACCCAAAGTGAGATCACAATCAAATTCCAAAGCTTGGTATTGTGGATGCTGATGAATTTGTGTGAGCAATTCTTGGACTTGGACAACTAATTGAGGTAGCGATTGCCGACTCATATTCACCTCAAAATAATGACAACTGCTGTGATTGTTGATTGACTACAGAACCGTTTACAGATAAGCCTTCTACGGCATAACAACGAGTACTTAAAGCCTTGTGATTCAACTTGATATCCTCTTTCTTTTTCTCTCCAGCAAGAGGACGGAAGATATACTGTGGTGCTTTGAGCGTGCCTATTTTTTCTATGTATCGGTACAAAGTTCTATCTATTTGATAAACGCCAGACTCAATCAGTGATGCTGGGTCATCAATGCGAGTGAGATTTTGCATTAGCTTTCACTCCCACCTTTTAAAGAACGAACAAGAGTATCACCATAGTTAACTAACAGGATGGTGAATAGTTGTGAATATGTATTGATTCCTGTTTGCTCAATGATTTCTTTGGCTAATGGTATGTGCTTCTCGTCCAAGACTACACGGGTCTGATTCATAACTTAAGACTCCTAACTAATAGCTGACCTTTCGGTTTTTCGTTCGTTTGTTCTGGTTGAGATATTTGTGGAGCTAATGCAATATTTTCTGTTTCAATTTTTTGAATCTGAGGCAGAGCATTTATCGTATTGCCTGCTAGATATTCACTAATCAAGAGATTTGTGGCAGATGTGACGCTAATTCCTCTCTCGATTGCATATTGAGACACCCAAGCTTGATGGCGTTCATCTAGTCTGACTTTGGGGTTAATTGTCCCAGTTTGGGGCAAGAATGACAGATTTAGATGCCATCGATGTCTGATTGCATCCAACAGCAGATTTACAGTGTCAGTCAGTTTGGAATAGTTAAGTGAAAGACGGACTCCTTCAACTTTGCTGGCGACTTGAGCCGCTAAACGTACTTGCATTTCACATAGCCAACAGTGCTTGAATATTTGACAGTTGTGGATTGGCAGGAATGTAAAACCCTTGCTTAGAACTCAGTTTTTGACGGACTAAATTTGCACATCCACCAATCAGCATCACGTTGGTAATGTCAGCGAGATAGTCATTTGCAGCTGTAGAAATGCTATCCATCAGGTTGTTAAACCAGTTTTCCAACAACCCTGGAAAGACTGAGCTAAAGTCATACTTACGCCCGTAGATGAAAGAAGCATCAGCAATGGCATCCATCATCTTCGCCACTTTAAAAGCAACGTTATCGCGCTTGGCGAAACTCTGCATCAAATCACTATTGATGATGTCGTTAGCCAGAGAAACACCACCCACTTTCGGAATTGAACGCCGGGTGAGAACGTCCAAGGATGGAGTGATGACGACATAATTAGTTGTACCGCCGCCGATATCAATAGCGAGTGTGTCACCATCCATATCCAGCTTGCCGTTCCTGTAAGCATTAACTACAGCCACATCAGTCTCAAGGAAAAATTCAACATTTTTAATTCGGTGTCTGTAGTTTGTGCCGTTGACAGTGATTTGATGGTCTGCAACTAGAGTTCGTCTGATAGTGTCTTCATGCCATTGAGAATGTTCTGGAACAAGAAACCGGACAATACCATCAAAATCTTGGCGTAATCCAGCCAAAGTAAATGGTTTAAAGAATTCTGGCAGGTCTTTACCCCTTTCTGCGGCGGTTTGTGAATTTTTCTGCTTCGTGGCGCGGTCTCCAAGGACTAAAACCTTATCATCAAGTTTGACAGAGGGTGAGTTGTCACTGTCGTAATCTCTGGCGCTGGTGTAAGTTACGTCTTGGATGACTGAGCGCATAACGCGAGGTTTTTCACCTTTGAGGGCGGTAATGCTGCTGTAGTTGCCGATATCTGCACAGTAAATATTGATCACTTGCAATCTCCTAATAAAGCTAGTAGCAGCCTTTTTTGGCTGTTGCTAACCTCTCTAGGTGGCTATGTCGGTTGTTGTGAAATTTTGTCTCACTTGTACTAACTCGTCTAATAGAATCTCACTGACGCTTTAGAGTTGTGCTTACTTCAGGATTAGTGACAACTTCGTAGTTTTACAATTCAATTATGGTCTGATTGTTTTACATCCACTCAATGCAGTATAGCGTCTAATGGATGTAATGGATGTAATGGATCTATTGGATCTATTGGATCTATTTATCTATTACTTAATAAAACATAAGATTGTGATATACCTAACAAGTATACAAAGATGGATATATTGGATATGTTGGAGGTAAGAGCTTGAGTAAAAAGGAAAAAGAAAATGACACGGTGGAACTTAGAGTTTTTGTCCCTGGAGACTTAAGGAATCAATTTAAGGGGGTATGTGTTACTCAGGGGCTGACCATGAGCCAAGTAATCACTGAATTTATGAAAAATTATGTTGACCAGCAACACAAAAATAAAGATAAATAATTTCCCAATCGTTAATTTCCGGTCAAGGTAATTTAACTGAAATCGTTGTATTACCTTCATTAGACAAAGATTCTAATCGTTGGTTGCTAATTCAGTGGTGTGGAGAAGGAATTAACTGAGCTAAAAATGTGGCTTAGTGATAGGTGATCTCTGACTATTAACCTGGTCAACAAAATTAACTTAATGCCTTCAAAAGACGTAAATACAAGAAATGGATTAATTGCAGCATGAGTAAGACACTCTTAAAAATACTTAACATTCTAGGAGGGCTATTTAAAAAAGCGACCACTCTGTCCAAGGAGCGATCGCTGTTTATATGTAATTGTTTAAATTTCTGCTATGCGGTTTGTAAACCTAAAACACAAGACAGACAAATCTGTTTTTATAAGGTCAGACCGCTTTTCATGCTACTCTAGCGAGAGTAAGTTTGCACGTAAAACTGCAATTAGTCTTTACAAGGGAGGTAGTAACGACAAAAACAGTGTATTCGGATAGTCAAAATAGATGTGAGTCGTTGTAGAACATTTTGGAGTTAATAAGACTTGCCGATCAAGACACCAAATTTGTTCCAAACTGAGGACTCACGACTCGTTCATTCCCTGTTGGCAATCTTAGCACACAGGGCGGGACACTTTATGCTTTTTTTTGGACAAATAGTAAAAAAAGCATCTACCGCGACAATTAATCCCCACTCTGAGTTAAAGCTGAGTATTGGCAAAAGCTATTAAGCCAAGAATAATTAAGGGATGATTTGACGGCTAGATGCCTCGCAGAAGAGGATAACGTCGTGAATAATAGATTTTTTCAATCAAAAACTGGAATTATCACCCTAAAAAGGACACAGAGGGCTGATTTCTGCTTTATTTACTATGCACAAGTTAGCGCCAAGGCTTACACCAGTCGCTCTTAAAGTTGTGTCAAGTAAGTAAAGAAAAGAAATCGGCTAGCTGCCCACACGCCAGACATATGTTTAGCGGTTAACAACTAACCGCCAAGATTTTATTTTTAAAAGCAATTTCAATGTAGCAATGTCTGGGTCATAAAGGCAAAATTAGTGCAACCTGAGTCAGGTGCATCAACCCTCTAAAATTGACCATAAGAGTATCAGGCTAAGAATTTCAGCCATTTTCATCATAAAAATTAATTTTTGAGCGAATGGGAAATTTTTGGTTGATAGCAGTTGGTGACATTTGATATTAGCACCGCTAATGGAAGCTCTAAATGAGGGGATAGGGTGTAACAAGCAAGAAGGGCTGAAGGTATTAAATCAGTGAACAGTTATCACAGTTTCAGTCGGAGATTTAAAGCCGATAGAAACAATCCATTTTTAGAAATGAGGGACTCTAACTCCCAAAGGAAAAATTAACTGATAACTGTTGAGTGTGGGGTCTAGAGAAAAATTCTCCACCCCACCCCGAAAATCCCAGACCTTCAAAGATACACCCCAAACCTCAAAAGTGTGGGTAGCTCCGATGAACCAATCATCATCGGAGAGAGAAAAATGGCAAAAGCCAAAGCAAACAAAGCATTACAACCCGCCTTAGAGCCATTAGAGCCATTAGGACAAAGGTTTATAAAATACTTCCATCACGGCTGGGGATTCATTTACGCCCCCACCCCGAAAAGTGGTGAACGCCCACAATGGCAAACAGAAAACCGCTACCCGATACAGCCGCGCAACCTGTGGCAACAATACATAAACCCAGATGTCATGCTGGGACTGCGATTTGCCAAAGAAACGAACTACCTAGTAATAGACCTAGACAGCAAAAGCCAGCTACACCCATCAAACAGCCGAATAAAATACCAGGAACTACTAGCAAGCCTAGAAGAAATCGGCTTATGCAGACCAATACCGATACAATCAAGCGATAGTGGGGGACTGCACATATATTATTTCTTGGAAGAAAAACAACATTCATACACCCTAGCCTGTGCAATCAAGCAGACGTTAGAAGCAGCAGGATTCAAAATCAAAGGAGGAGAACTAGAAATATTCCCTAACTGCAAAGTGTACAGCAAAGGCAACCCCAGTAACTTTAACGCCCATCGCTTACCCTTACAGACAGGCTCATACATACTAGACGATTGCCTAGAGCCGTGGTCAGACGACATAGAAGACTTCCTCAACGCCGCCGACTGGTCAGCCGCAGGGCAAGACTACGAAGCATTAGCCCAAGCACTAATCCAAGCCAGTAATAAGAAAATCGTAAAATTCCCGTACCGTCAGCGCAGTGCAGCAGAGCAATGGAAGCAAGACCTAGAACAACGCATATGTGAAGGATGGACAGGACAAGGACAGACAAACGAACTGCTCAAAGACATAGCGTGTTACGGCATAGTATTTCGCCAATTAAGCGGACAGACATTAGTAGATCATATAGTGATCACAGCCTGTCAATCCCCAGGATATGTAAACTGGTGTCGCCACCAACAAGAAATAGAACAAAGAGCCAGAGAATGGGCAAGGTGCTGTGAAGGATTCTATACCCCCTATGCAGGCATACCGCAAAGAGCAAACAGTTATAAAGAACAATTCGGCAAACTAGATGAGAACAAAGTCATCAACCTGCACCCTAACGAACAAAGGCAGCAAGAGACAATAGAGAGGATTCGTGCGATAGTCGCACAGCTAAAAGAAACTTTAACATTTCCAGAACGGACAAGCGATCGCGCGTTAGCAATAATAGCAGTATCAAAAGCCGAGTATGGCAAAGGAGTAAGCCAAACCACCCTACACAAAGCCATTTACCTACCCCTATGGCATCCCGACCATGAAGAAAAACCCGAAACAAAACAGCGTGTAAATGATTGTCCAGAGAGCAACACAGCGAATTTAATCACCCAAAAATACCCCGAAATACCAGACCCGTGGTTAGAAAAGTCAGACGCTGAAATCCAGACAGAACAAGAGATACAAGAGCAGATAGGGCAAATTTACACACTCCCCCAATATATGAAGGTTTTGTACAGAAGAACAGCTAAAGCGTTGCCATCAGCAACGCCAATAGCTGTTCTTCATCAAGATCAAGAAATTTCTTCCAGCTCTAATTCCAGCTCTAACGATATTTCTAATTCTTCAGGTACCATTTCTGATTCTTCAAAGATTTCAAATCTTACCAATCATAAGCAAAACCAATGGGACTTTTCCGGCGGCGAATCGTTTGATGAAAATAAGCCAAACTTATCAAACGAAGAAGCGATCGCTGGTTTAGGCAATGCCGACGTATTAACAACCGCCAATAGCGATGTTGATAGCGTCTGTGAAAACACTTTACAGAGGGAAGATACTCCAGAAGGCCAACCCTCTGTACCAGTTTCTATATCAACAACCACACAGCCGAACCTCGAAAGTGAAAATTCAGTACCGATTGCTGTAGAAGCGGATGAGCCACTTGAACAACCAACCTTTAGCCCAGAAGATTACCGTCAAGCAATCAGACTGAAACTTCAGGCTACTGCTCAAGCACGTCATTGGGTGAAATTATACTGCACCATAGAAAACTTATCTTTAATGCCCCAGGAGCGAATCAAGCTAGAACATCTGGCCATACGCCTGCTGATGCTAGAATCGCCATCGCAGATTTTACAACAGGAAGCACAGCAATGGCTCTCCAGTAACCCCTGTGACTTCGAGATGGCAGAGCGGTTAAAACAAAGCAAGTCGTGGAGAGGATAAGTAACCGAAGAGGCGGAGGGGCAGGGAGCAGGGAGCAGGGGGAGTAATCCCTGCCTAGTAGCCGTGAAGCGGAGCGAAACATACAAGCCTCGCCCTTACAGGGCGCTCTTGCTGGGTCGGAGTACAAGCTCAGTCCCAGTTTTCCCTCTTGCTCCCTGCCCTCTTCTCCCCTGCTTCTTTTGACCTATTCGCCTTTGCAAGTACAGCAGATTTCACAAACTTTAACGAAATAGAACTCAGGAGTCAGGAGCCAGAATGAGCGCATGAATTCTGTGCGATTGGTGGATGTAGCTTGCTTCTCCGTTCGCTGTCTTCGTCTTCGTTAGGAGAAGGAGTACAAACGGTGGAACACCGCACGAAATTGAAAATTTGGTGATCTTCCCTTCTCCTGTCAAAAACGCTACGCGAACAATTCCTGGCGGGTATGAATTCCCCACTTTCTTGTTCTGAGTTCTGAATTCTGGCGGATGTATTCTTCTTCAAAGTTTGTATAGAGAATAGTCAATGAAAGAATGCTCAACCATATTCCTTCGCGTGGGTATAAAAGCAGAAACTAATAAAGCCAATAGTACCCTTTTTAGAAAAGTGAGGGGACAAATTTGTTTGGACAGTCACAACAGTAGAACTATTAGTTGGGAACTGTGACTAAAATTAGCTTTTTTGAGATTTTCGTCCCAAAAAAGATATTTATATCCTGAAAGTGGGAAATTTGACATCAAAGACTGTATTTTAATTGCAGAGTTCGCATAAAAGATGTTAAAAAGATAATATTAGTCCTAATAAAAGGGCTGTAACAAAAATATATAAACCAGCTTGAAGTAAGATTTATTTGTGTAGGAATAAAAAATAAAGAGCGATTTTTACATAATTGAAGTAACTTGTCAAGTGTTGTGAGTAATTACATCGTGATTTAAAGCAGTTTGAGTAGTAAATAAATATATAGGAAATTAAATTAATATTGCTAAAAATGTTTTGTTATAGTTAGTTGTAATAGAGTTTTTTTATTGTTCCTTTGCAGAATAATTTAGGTAAGTTGGTAAGAGAAGTTTATTTCTAGTAGTTGGAAGTTGTAAAAGCAAAGGACAGTTAAGCAAATTCACCACTCCTCTTCCTTATGGAAAGAAAAATTTTCCCTTGGACTTTGGCTAGGCTCAAAGCATCTACATCAGCAGTAGAAAGAGCAGATGATAGAGTAAGAAAAAATCAAGCTCAAAAAAGCTTATTTAAATCGGTTTTTCAAGTACGTTGGCAATTAGTTTCAGTGGGAACTACGCTTTTAATAGGATTACAATCTAGAGCAGCTAGAGCAGATTCAATATTTAGCAACGCTCAAAAAGCAATGACCTGTGTGATTACTAGCGCCTCATCTGGTGGAACTATTAATAATGCAGTGTTGACTAGCTTGCCAATGATTCTGTTTACATCACTGACTATCGTTTTGTTCGGCTACTTCTGCTTCTCCGTTTATCAAGGAGTGGCCTCTTACGGCCGCGGTGAAGAAGTAAGTAACGTCATACAACAGCCAATTTTCACCTTTATATCAGTGATATTGATTGTGGTGTTCCAGTCATTGCTGTTTGGTGGTAACGCAGGCTGTACTCAGGGTTAAAGAATTGAGGATTCAGAACTACCAAATATTAAATTTGGTGAGAGAGTTAAACCCGTTTATCAAAACAGAATTCAGTTTGGGAATTTTGTACAACTGATGAATAAATAAGTGGGTTTAAGCTCCTTACTCAATCCCTGATTCAGTGGTCTACTATTCGGGAACACCCAAGGCGAATACTTAGTGGAGGATTTAGGACCACCACTGATTAATTCTGATTCTTGAATTCTGAATTCTTAAAAAATTCGTCCTTGATATAACTCATCCATAATCCTCTTTTTGATAAGGGGATATGGATACTGATGTGCATGAATTTTCTCAATAAATGCTGAAGCTCTATGAGAGAAGAAATCAGAAAAGTCAATCAGAGCTTAGGTGAAAGTCCAAAGTTTGGCCCATTTACAGGCAGACAGTTTGTAATTTTTGCAGGTATATTCTGTATAGTATTCGGACTGCTGTGTTTAATAATCGGGTTGGATATTTTTTGGGGTCTAGGCTTTGCATTTTGGTCTAGTTTCTCAGTAGCATTACTATCAGGAGATCAACCATACATTTACTGGTCTAAAGTTTATCCAATTGTGCCAAGATGGACGAGAGGATATGCAACTTACACATCACCACACCTTAAGAAAAAAGTAGGTACTAGAAAAGTAAAACTAACACGTTCATCTAAACCAAAAACTCTCAATCCGTTTGAAGATTGGTTAGATTTAACAACCATAGTCAGATTAAAAAAAGATGCTTACACAGTTGGAGCTTACTTGCTGAGTAAAAAGAATCTGACTGATAGTAATAATACCCTGCAATTAATTTTTGGATTCTCATGCACAGGGATTCATCCCCTATTCAACTCAGAACAAGAAATAGAAGCAGTAGCAAAAATTTTTGAAAGTGGTTGTAAAGAAATCCCGCCAGGAGAAAAAATCACCTTTAGATGGAGTTCCTTCTGTGATGATAGTGATGCTGAACAGTATTTAATGCAGCGTATCAACAATTCATCATCTTTAGAATGTGAATTTCTAGATTGGGGAAGACTAGCCAGGACACAAAAACTAACGAATCAGAGAGCGCGCAAGGACATCAAACTAAACATTTACTGGTCATTTACAGTAAGCTCAGAAGCCCTAGAAACCTCAGACCCAGTAGATAAGTTTTTGGCGAAATTAGCCAACTTCGTACAAAGGAGGTTTACAGATTCAGGAGTGAACCAACTAACCAAAAAGCGGTTCACTCAGATTTTAACCAAGGCACTGGAAGCCTCATTAAGATACCAGCAGATTCTTACAGAAATGGGCTTAAATCCCCAACCCAAAACAGATAAGGACTTATGGCAAGAGCTTTGTAAAAACATCGGAGCTAAAACAGTAATCGCTCCCCATACCCTGGTATTTGATGAACAAGGTGTCAGAGAAGAAATCGACGAAAAAGCAGTATTTGATAAACCAATCGAAATTATCAACCAGCCACACTTAAGCTCAATCATCTTGAACAACGGAGTACCTTTTGCCGATAAGCGCTGGATATGTTTACCAACAGGAGAAAACAAGAAATTTGTGGGAGTAATGGTATTGACCCGCAAACCAGAAATCTTTGCCTCAACCAAACATCAAATTCGGTTCCTGTGGGATTTATTCTCACGCAACAATATTTTTGACGTAGAGATAATCACAGAATTCTCCCCGGCGGACAGAGGAATAACCCGTGCAGCCCAGCAAATGATTACCAAACGTTCCAGAGCATTGGACTTAAATGTGCAGCAAAAAAAATCAATAGATGTTTCTGCCCAAATCAATGTCGAACGTTCCGTCGAAGCCCAAAGACAACTGTACACAGGAGATGTACCACTAAACTTGAGTTTGGTAGTCTTGGTTTACCGCGACACACCAGAAGAAATAGATGATGCCTGCCGATTAATTTCTGGTTACATATCACAACCCACAGAGCTAACCCGTGAAGTGGAATATGCGTGGCTAATCTGGTTGCAGACTTTGTTAATCAGGCTAGAACCAATACTTTTACGTCCATACAATCGGCGGCTAACTTTTTTCGCCAGTGAAATCTTAGGACTGACAAATATAGTACAGAACAGTCCCGCAGACGAGCAAGGATTCGAGTTAATCGCCGATGAGAGTGATTCACCCCTTCATCTTGACTTATCAAAAACCAAAAATATCTTGATATTGGGGACAACAGGCTCAGGAAAATCAGTTTTGGTATCATCCATCATCGGCGAGTGCCAAGCTCAAGACATGAGCGTCTTAATGATTGACCTGCCAAATGATGACGGGACAGGAACATTTGGAGACTACACACCTTATCACAACGGCTTTTACTTTGATATTTCCAAAGAATCCAATAATTTAGTGCAACCCTTGGACTTATCAAAAATCCCCCCAGATGAATGGGAAGATAGATTGCAAGCCCACAGAAATGATGTGAACTTGATTGTTCTTCAGTTAGTGTTGGGTTCTCAAACCTTCGATGGATTCCTATCCCAAACAATCGAGTCTTTAATACCATTAGGAACAAAAGCCTTTTATGATCATGCCGATATTCAACGGCGTTTTGCTAAAGCAAAGAAAGATGGGTTAGGTTCTGCGGCTTGGGACGATACACCAACACTCGCAGACATGGAACGCTTTTTTAGCAAAGAGCATATCAGCCTGGGCTATGAAGATGAAAACGTTGACCGAGCGCTGAACTACATTCGTTTACGCTTTCAGTATTGGAGAAATAGCAGCATCGGCAATGCCATCTGTCGTCCCTCCACCTTTGATACCGATGCCAAGCTCATCACTTTTGCACTGACCAACTTACAGTCAAGCAAAGATGCCGAAGTGTTTGGGATGTCTGCATATATTGCTGCCTCCCGCCAATCCCTATCAGCACCCAATAGCGTTTTCTTCATGGATGAAGCCAGTGTATTGTTGCGATTTGCGGCTTTATCGAGGTTAGTAGGGCGTAAATGTGCCACTGCCCGTAAAGGCGGCTGTCGAGTCATGCTGGCAGCACAAGATATTCTTTCCATCGCTAATTCAGAAGCAGGGGAGCAGATTTTACAAAATATGCCCTGCCGCTTAATTGGGCGGATAGTTCCTGGGGCAGCTAAAAGCTTTACCGAGCATTTAGGAATCCCAAAAGACATTATTGATAAAAACGAAAGTTTTCGTCCCAATATTAAACAGTTATACACACTGTGGTTGTTAGATTACAACAACAAGTATGTACGCTGCCGTTACTATCCTTCCTATGCAATGTTGGCGTTAGTTGCTAATAGCAGAGAAGAGCAAGCAGCCCGTGACAGATTTAAAAGAAAGTACCCAGACAAATTCAAATGGGTAGCCGAATTTGCTAACTACTATGTGGAATGTATTCAGCAAGGTAAGCCTCTATGAAAAAGTTGGAAATTGCTACAGGATTGGCACAATATAAAGTCTTGCTGGCGATTTTAGGAGTTGTAGGAGCAGGACTGTCATTTGAAATGTGGAAATGGAATCAACAGCAGCATGAAAAGTATATTGCTGAAAAGCAGAAGGCTTGTCAACAGTCCTTAGATATTGCTAATCAATATGTAGAAAACAATCGAATATTAAGAAATATTTATTATGCAGCGATAGCACAGGATACTTTCAAAGCGAAGATGAATCAACCAGGGATTAATACAGATTTTCAGGCTGATAAGCATTACATTTTGATGTATTCCAAATCAGCTTCTTTAATACCAGAACAGCCACGATACGAGGGAAGTTTATTTAGAAGATTGTCTAAGTTAACTGATAAACGTCCTCCTGAACCGTTAATGGTAACTGGTAAAAAACTGTTAGGAAATAAAGCAGAAGTAATATCTGCTTGCTCTCCTGTAACTTTTACAGTCTCATTGGAGAATTTATATGAAATTGCCCAGCCAATTGATATTACACCTTATCTGCCGCCGTTTAGCAGTTTTTACTAGTTTAGTAGTTCTGTTTATTTTATTTTCAGCCTTACCTGCTCATGCAGGGTCTTCTTTTTTAGATCAACTTCAGCAAGTTATTGTTAGTTTACAGACATACATTGAACAACAAAAACAAGAATTTAGCCAGCAGTGGAAAGAATTAAACGGTGATTTAAGCGACGCTATCAGTTCTACGGTAGGAGATTTAGGAATACCAGATCCCCTAAAAGCAGGTAAAAAAATTAAGGTAATTATTCAACAGCAGGATACTGATTTAGTTGAAACTGACTCTCAAACTCAAGGCGAAAATGCTCAAAGAAACTGGCATCAATCTTATAGTTATGGTCTTTCTCAATCAGTTCTAGGTAGAGAAGGACAAAAGACTCAGGCACAAGAAGCCGAAATGAGTAATGAAGCATTAGGAACATCATCTAATAATGCTGATGCAGTACAAAATGATGTCATTACTCAAGACATCTTAAAAAAGATGGCAATACAGAATTTGCAAACAACCATTATTACTAAATCGATTCACAGCGAATCACAAAAACAGACTAGAGCCTTATCAGCAGCCAATATCAATTTGAGTGACATTTCCAGTAGGTTAGATGAGCAAGCAAGAAAAGAACAAGCTAATAGTAATTCAAGTGCCAAACAAATTATAGGTACGGCTGCTTTCGCTGATGCTTTTTGGGAACAGAACAATGCTAAATAATTTAACTAATTTCTTGTATTTACTAGCAGTGACCGGAGATACCAATGCAGAAGATATAGTAGATGGAGCTATTAACGGCTCTCGCATGGTTGTATCTTCATTTAATCAAGATTGGCAAGATTTAGCGAGTGGAAATAGTGAAGTTTTCAAAGCAGTAGTAGCTGTATCTGCTTTATGTGGAGTTGTATTTGTTTCCTTCTGGTCGTTAAGTTGGTATTCTAGGTTAACTCAGGAAGGATTTAGTAATGAAGTCATAAACGAGATGGTCTATCCATTATTAATCTGTTTAATGTTGACAGTTAATAATGGACAATTACTAGCGAGTACATCTCTAATGTTTCGTAATGTAGCAGTTGGTTTAAATGACAAAGTATTAAGTATTACGCGAAATGGCATTACTTTAAGAGATGCTATTCGTACTGCAAATATGGATCAGGCATTTGCACTTTCAGCCCAAGCACAAATGCAGGAGTGTGTACAGAAACCTACAGAAGCAAAAGATGAACAAGGGAACATAACAAATCCACAAGATATTTGTAAAGAAGAGAAAATCAAGCAAATCAAAAAAAATGCCCAAGAGTATAAAGAAAAATATGGATTACCTTCCTATTCAAATAGCTGGAATCCATTAGATATAGCTGGGCAGACTATTAATTCAATGGTACAAGCCTTGTCATGGATTATATTTAGTGGTTTACAAGCAGCCTTTCAATATGTGGTTCAAGTAGCATTCCTACTAAATGCTTACATTGCCCCTATCTTTTTAGTACTGTCACTTTTCCCCTTTGGAGCTAAACCAATCTATGCTTGGGTTTCAGGATGGTTATCACTGACTTTAGTATTAATGTCATACTCCATTGTTTGTGGAATTGCTGCCAGCGCAATAGTGAATGCTAGTAATAATAATCCCTTGTTCTTACAGCTAGTACAAGCAATTTTATCTCCAATTCTGGCATTAGCAATTGGTTCTGGAGGAGGGATGGCGGCTTTTTCCTGTTTCTCTAGTAGTGGCAGGCTAGTCTCAGGGAGGGTATTCAGATGAGATTACTAGATAAAAGGGAAATAAATTTTGCCCCTTTACTATCAATAGGACAGACCATAATTTTAATATTTGTTTTTTTAATCAGCATAGCTAATTCAGGTAGATTAGGTAAAATTGCCAGCAGTAAGCCAACTCTAGTTGAACTGCAAGATGGAACATCTATCAGAGCAATTCCCATTGGAGAGAAAGAGCGTACTGACAAAGCAATTATGGATTTTGTGGGTCGGACAATGATGAATTTGATGAGTTGGAATGCTCTACCAAAATCATCAGATGAAAATCTAGACCCAAGAAATCTAAAGCTTGATACTGGTGTACAGATAGCTGATAAAAAACTAACTACAAATACCTGGGGTGCAGGGTTTGCATTATCAGAAGATTTTCGCGCTAGTTTTTTAAGAGAAATAGCTGGATTGACACCATCTGATGTATTTACTGGTGATACACAGTCAGCTTTATTAGTACGTTATCTAACACCTCCTGAAAAAATATCAGAAGGGAAATGGCGAGTAGATATGGTAGCTAACTTGGTAGTTTTTAAAGGAAAAGACCAATCAGGTAACGCAATCTCTTTTAATAAGACTGTTTTTGTCAGAGCAATTGATACCCCACCATTACCAAATAATCCTTCAGAACAACTGTTAGCTGCTTACAATGCGCGAAAAGCGGGAATGGAAGTGTACCGTATTCAAGATTTAGACTTAGGAAGGTAGCTTTATGTCCAGTCAGGTTGCAGATAATCCAAATTCAGAAGCTACCCCCAAGACGGACAATCGTAGCCAAGAATTTGCACAGATGAATGGCGCAGAGATGAAAGCTGATTCAACAAAATCAGCAGAATCAACAGTCAATGCACTACAAAGTGAGCCAGAGGAAGTTGTTACTACTCGTCCAGTAGCTGGACATCCTTTATTAAAAGGACTAACAATCTCCGGTGGAGTGTTACTGTTAGTTCTCAGTTTTGCAACGATGATTGGCACATTAACAGGAGCTTTAAATTCATCCAGTAATAATCAAAGTGAACAAAACACAAAAACTACTCCAGAGGTGAAACCAGACACCGAAGAAAATGAGAAAGGAGAGCTAAAAACAGCAATAGCTATCACTTCCCAAAAAGGTGAATTGCAAGCCATTAGTAAAAAAGATCATGGGGATGTATCACCTACTCCATCACCAACAACCATCCCTACAACTACTGCCGTTACTGTGAGAACTCAGCCAATACCAAGGCAATCAACAACTTACCAAGTGCCACCGCCCCCTGCTCCCGTAACCAGACCAAGTAGAAGCTATCAGGCTGCTTATATACCTAGACAGTCGTTTTCTCCTGCCCCTATCTCTGCACCCCCCGCGCCTCAGCCGAAACCTGTAACCGTCAGACCTAACGTTAGCAGTTCCCAGCCATTACCTTTGGTGAGAACCACCCCCAAAGACCCGATGCAGGAATGGTTAGCAGCAGCAAATGTAGGAAATTACTCCTCTAGCGACTCTAGTAATGGTGAATCAAACTATGAACAACCAGATTTAAAAAATGCCCAAGTAGAGGGAGGCACAGGAGTTAGACCAGTAAATGCTTCTTACCCAAATCAAGATTCCTCTCAACCACCAATTAATTATGATGGCAAACGGGTACTAGTGGGGACTCGTGCCGCCGGGGTGATGGAAACTCCTATTGCTTGGGTAGGTAGTAGTGTCAGTAATCAGCAGGAAGGGCAGACTTCTTTAATTAGGCTCTCCCAACCCTTGAAAGCATTTGATGGAGAAGAAGTGTTACCCAAAGGTGCTTATATTGTCGCTGTTGTTAACCCAACGAATTCAGAAATAGCCCAAATGACGGCGGTAGCTGCACTGGTTAATAGTGGTGGCACAACACAAGAAAGACAATTGCCAGCAAATTCTATTTTGGTATTAGGTAAAAACGGCAATTTACTAAAAGCCCAATCGCGTAAAGGTGGGGATAATTTAGGTTCTTCACTGATGGCATCCTTGCTATCTGGTTTATCTAAGGTAGCGGAAATTCAAAATCGAGCTAATTCAGAGACAACAATTAGTTCATTAGGTACGACCACTACCACTACAAATAACGGTGAAAAAGATTTAGTAGCAGGTTTTGCTCAAGGTAGTATCAATGAAATTTTAGACAGGATGAAAAACTCAAACGAGCGGCAAATACAAGGGCTACAGCAGCAACAACAAGTCTTTGTAATTGAAGCAGGACAGCAAGTACAAGTTTTTGTAAATCAGTCTATTTCGATATGAAAAGTTTAGCTGTTTTACTGGCAACTACGTTAGTTATCGGTGGTAATATTGGCATATCTTCAGCATTACCACCAGCCAGAAATGTATATTCACAGGATGCTCAAGGAAGCAATAGTAGAGGAATTGATTTAAAAGTATGGAGTGGTTACGGATTAACCATTAACTTCATTCCTACAGGTGAAACAATCAAACAAGTCTGGCTAGGAGATCCATCACGTTTTGCCCTAACTTCAAATGGCAGCTTATGTCAACGCGGGGTATCAAATGATGAGAATTGCGGAACTGGAGGAGCTACAGTTTTATTTTTGAGGCAGATAAAACCGATTAGTTTCCCATCTTTAACTTCTAGTCAAGATGGCAGTACAGTAATTACAGTAATTACTGCTAGTGCTGAAGGTCAAAAACACTATCAATTCAAGTTAACACCGGCTGGAGGTAAACCAGAATACACAGCCCTAATTATTAAACCGGACTCTGACAGACCCAGGACTCTGTTAGTAGAAAAACCACCTGTAACTGCAATTAGTTCTCGACCAGTGCC
The DNA here is from genome assembly GCF_048568275.1 of Anabaena sp. FACHB-595. Classification (NCBI taxonomy): domain Bacteria; kingdom Bacillati; phylum Cyanobacteriota; class Cyanophyceae; order Nostocales; family Nostocaceae; genus Anabaena; species Anabaena sp. FACHB-595. Next base: position 46,197 of record NZ_CP183476.1, on the reverse strand, counting down.
AAGTTCTGGGAGTAGGAGCGGAGGGGCAGGGGAGCGGAGGAATAGGGGAGGTGAACAAGTAGTCAATAATAACTTTCTTAACGCCCCAGGCTCAAGAGTTTCGACAGCTGCAAAAATTAATCCTAATCAAAATTTATCACGGCGAACTACTAATAAACCTGTAGAAAGAACCCCTGAAAGCAAAGTAAATCTATCAGCCACCAATTCTCTACAAGTAGGTACGGCATTAAAAAGAAATGATGCTAATGCTGTGGCTTATGGATTAGGGGTAGCCGTTAGTAACGGTGTAGTTAAACCTAAGTCTGGAGAATGGCGTAAAGCACAAGATACTATCCGCTTACTCAGAAGGGGTAAAGCGAGAGACGAGGCTATTAAATTATCAGGTATTCCCCAAGAACTCTTCAATAAATTAATCCAATGGGGGCAAAACTAATGATTTTGAAGAAAGCTATTTTATCAATAGTATCTACGTCTTTACTTGCTGTGTCATTGTTAGAATTGCCAAGGGCAGCAGTGGCAGAGATTCCCACAGTTACTTACACATCAGGTAAATATCAACTAAAATCTCCCGATTGGTCGAAAATAAGCTGGAGTAGCTTAAATCCAGTTCAGGAGCCTGGATATATCAATATAACTCCAGATATTGCTAGTAAATTAGGCTATAACCTCTCCCGTTCTTGGTCAGCCGGACAGAATATTGATTCTGTAATTATGTTAGGGGATGTGGATGAAGCCTTTGCACAAAGTCAATTCACATTACAAATAATAGCTTCAAGAAGTGTCAACCAAAATAATCAGTTGACATTAGAAGATTTTGGATTGATGAAGTGGCAAACTATAGGGTCTTTAGTTAAAGCGATTCCTAGCCTAAGAAATATTAATGTTAGGAGAATGAAACCGATTCAGGACTTACTGCAAAAAGCCGGAATTTATACAGGTGGGACACTTTCACAAGCCTTAAATTATAACTCTAAAGTAAGTAAACTTTCATTAGGTCAATTAGATTTGAGCAAATATGCGTTAACCTCAATCCCCAAATTGACGGAAACAAGAATCAGTAAATTTCAAAACTGGCAGCAAAGTTTTATTAATCAAGTGCCACTTTTAAATCAAGTCCCCTTTGACAAAATGCCTCAGCCAATTAATTCTGGGCTTGATGTAGTAGGTATAGCCTCTGTGGTTCTAGGAAAATCGGAGCGTGGGGATTCAAGGGCAAGAGAGAATTACTTTGTGTCTGGTAAAGTCACTCGTTCTGATAAAACTGTTGTTGTTGCTTGTGGAGTAGGTCAAGAGTGTCCTTATTTGGAACTGGGAGATGTCGCCGGACAGCAAGGCAACCTCTACGGTAAGCGTTGGGCTTCTGGCTCCTCACAACAAGTAGACGGTGGTTTTGGCATATTGCAACGTGTCAACGGAGGTAAAGAACCTACAGGCAGACTGGTTTATGGTTCAGGTTTCAAAGTTGTGCTTACGGGTGTAAACGAATCCACGGGTACAGCTAACTTCGGGCTATTTTTTCGGATCTGCATGAACTTCTTCTTAGGTGGAAAATCCTGCACTCCCTACTTTATTGGGCCAGTCCCTTGGGTTCCAGTTCAAGAGAATGATTTAGTCATTCTCGGTAGGGGGTAGCGATGCCTGAAACATCTACACTGAAGACAGCCCCTCCCGCGCATAATGTCATTCCCCAAAACTTCTACGATGCCTTCTTCTCCCCGATGGGCTTGGGATTACTTGTAAGTGTTGGAGCGTTGGTGTTAGCCAAAACAATGGAAGGGCGAGGAGCAACAAACAAACTAGCACGGGCGCGATGGGCAGGAGGTAGGGAGAAAACAGCAGCTCGTAAGCTGGCCTGTAAACAGATTACTGAACGCAGACATAACAGAGTAGCTTTATATATCGGTACACCCAGAGGTACTAAATTCCAAGTTGTTGGCAACAAACGCATTACCAACATTCCAGAAGATAAAAACAGGCTTTATTTGCCAGATGTGCAGCGTGGCATTTTAGTTTCTGGAAGTGGGGGGTCTGGTAAAACCTTCTCTCTAATTAATCCTCTGATACGTTCCGCCATCGACCAGGGGCTACCAATAATCATCTACGATTATAAATATTGTCATCAAGAGTCAGAAAAAGCAGAAGCCAAAGGACAAGCGCCCAAGCTGGCAGGGTATGCAGCAGAGCGTGGTTATGAAGTAACAATACTGTCTCCAGGTTTTCCAGAGTCAGGAGTAGCAAATCCCCTTGATTTTCTCCGCAGTCCGACTGATGCAGAGATGGCACGTCAGTTAGCTATCGTCCTGAACCGTAATTTTAAGCTAACAAGCGGCGACTCTTCCGATAGCGGATTTTTTGCGAATGCAGGAGATCAGCTGGCACAGGCTATTTTTATGCTGGCACGCGGTACAAGCTTCCCGGACATTATGATGTGCCATCAACTTCTCAGTTTACCCAGACTGATTGACCGCATTCAGCAAGCAGACCTAAATCCTTGGGTGAAAGTTGCCTTTGACCAATTCTTATCCGTAGCTGGTAGTCCAGAAACAGCCTCCAGCATTGTTGGTACAACAAGCGGGTTGTTCACTCGCTTTATGACCCCATCAACCTTGTCTGCGTTCTGTGGAACAACAAATATCCCCTTGGACTTGACAGGACGGAAGATGGTCATCTTCGGCATGGACAAAGAAAAGCGTGATGTCATAGCCCCACTTTTAGTTTCCATTCTGCATCTTTTAGTAAGTCGAAATGTAGCTAAAAAGAGAACTGAACCCCTAGTTTTAGCATTAGATGAATTACCTACCTTATACCTTCCTGCTTTAGTAGATTGGCTGAATCAGAACCGAGAAGATGGTTTAGTTTCTATTTTGGGTTTCCAGAATATTTCACAGCTTGAAAAAGCATATTCAGAGGAAGTTGCTAACGCTATTTTTGGTGGTTGTGCAACAAAAGCCTTTTTTAATCCGCAAGATGATGTAGCTGGACAAAGGTTTAGTAACTTCTTAGGAGATGAACAAATTAAGCATAAAGAACGTTCTCGTACCTCTGGCGGGAAAGGAGGAGCCAGCACATCCTTATCTGAACAAAACAGCACTAGGAACCTGTTTGAAATTAATCAGTTTAACTCGTTACCAGAAGGTAGAGCCATAATTGTTAGCCCTGGATTTAGAGGAGGCAGAGAGGTAGGGCTACCGCTATTAGAACAAATTCAGATTCCCCAAGCTGATAGAAATTCTGAAGTAGAGAGCGTAAAGGAATGGTACAAATTACAGCAAAAATTCATAACTCAATCAACATTGAGAGAGCCATCTGGTGAAGAATTAGAAATCAGAAGATTAGAAGCCGAAAGGTTATTGCCTTTAGTAGAAGAAAAGGCGGAAGCTGAAAAGATTATGCAGAATGAAATTTAGGAGGTAATCGATGAATAAGTTTTCTGATTATGAATTGAGTCTTTTAGCTAAACTACCGCTAGATATTGCCGCCTTAGCTAATGAACATCGAATTGATATCATGAACGCAGCTGAATGTTGGGATGAACCGCCATTTCCCGATAACTATATTCCAGAAATGATTGAAATCTATTACGGCAATACCCCCAGTCCTCATGTGTTTATTGTCAATGGAGAATTAGAGGACTATAGGCTAGATGATTTAGACCTTAATACAAAGTCTATTGCTGTGCAGATTGATGACCAATGGGCTTATATCCAAATAGAAGGTCAAGAAATTCTTAATCGATTAGGTGGAGTGATCTTACCAGATGTAGTTATTGAACCAACCGCATTGTTAAATTCTGTTTTACAGGTGGAGAATCATGGATGAAATTAAATCCGAGAGTAAACAGATACAGCAAGATTATTTAGAAATCCTCAATGATATCTTGCAAAAAGTTATGGAGAAAGGGCAGTTTCAAGGAGCAGATGTCAATAAGGACATATCAATTTTTGTCGGGAAACAACTCCAGTATAAAGGTAATCCTCATGGAGAAGTATCGATAAATCTGGTCAAATCAGATTTAGTAGAGCAGTTGCAAAAGGCTATCAATTCTCCTCAAGAACTGAAAGGTTCTGTCCGAATTATGATTGGTAAGGACAAAGCTTTTCATGTCAAAGACGGAAAAGTTATAGCAGATAAGCTGGGACTAGCTACTAAGACGGCTCAAAACTTAACTACTAGCCAAACTAAGAATGTCGCTAAATCCCCTCAGAAATCACCAGTTAGTATCAAAGATTTACAAAGTCAAGTTGATACTTTACAGCGTCAGGTTGAAGCACAACAGAAAGTAATTGATAATTTCAGTAATCAGCAACAGAAATCTCCAGAAGAGATTAACTCACTATTAACTGAATTTAACAACCTCAAGGCAGCTTTTGATACACAACAGAGAACAATTGAGCAGTTACAGAAAGGGTTAGCGGCAGTCAATAATCGTAATATTCCCCATGTACAGAACCAATCTTTGAAAGACTGGATAGGTAAACTCGAAACTAATGTCAAAAAATCTGCCCAAGGCTTGTATGAACAAGTTAAATCTAGTTTAACTCCAAAAGTAGAGGAAATTAAAACACAAATTCAATCGGCACTGACTCCAAAGATCGATAAAATTAAGGCTCAACTTGAAAGTCAGATTGAGTCTTTAAAAACAGAAATGCAATCTCAAATGGAGGCGATGAAGAATGACTTAAAAACACAAGCCGATGTTGTCAAAACTGGTATTAGTGAAGTTAAGGGGCTTGTACAGAATGAAATTCAACAGGGTGTAGAACGTCATCAAGGCGCTTTAGGTGCTGTTAGTAGCAAAATATCTGAAGAAGTAAATACAGTTCACAAGCAAGTAACTCAAGCTGTTGGAGATATACATTCTGCACTCAATCATACTGTTAAGCAGAACTATGAGAAAGTAACAAATAGTGTGATGGAGGCTAAAGGGAAAGCCATTGCTAAAAGTGTTGATTCCATGCTGCGTCTTTTTGGTCAAACAAATGCAGATGGTTCAATGACTTATGAAAGTAAAAGTTTTAACTTTCATAAACAGGGTAATAATATTTCGATTACAGCTAAAGATGGTAGACCTGTCATGGTAGAAGGTGACTTAACAACTGCTGCAACAGAAAGCGACGTTGAATCTCTCAACAAAGTAGAAACTGTTGTTCATAATTATTTGAAACCCCAAGCACCATCTCACTCACAATCATCAAAACTTAGACGCTAATTTGATGAAGAATTCAGAAGTCAGAATTCAGGAGTCAGAATCAATTAGTAGGGGATTCAAACCCAAGACTAAATCAAAGATTTGCTCTGGGTCTTAAACCCACTTATTCATCCGTCAGCCATACAGAATTCAATTCTGAATTTTGACGACTGGTTCCTGAATTCTGTTTTGATTAAATCAAACATGATTCCTGATTAAAACTCTATCCCTTTATAGTTAGATTATTCTGGCTCTTGACTTCTGATTCCTGACTCCTGACTTCTGCCTTCTGGCTTCTATTTATCTTCTAAAACCTCGTCTCGGTTGTGGAGATGGTTGACGGGATATAGTCAATTTAGCTTTAACTTCTCGTTCTCTCTGTTTTTGTGTCTCTTTAATGGTTGTTAAACGCTCTTGTAATTGAGGAGTTTTGAGTAAATTATAAATGGTACTCATCTCTATAGTTTTCGGTTCTCTCTTCCAGGTTTCATGCTTTTGAACCTGGATTTCCCATTGGGATATATCTAATTCTAATTGCTGTTTCTGAGTAAATAATTCTTTGATAGTGCCGATAGTCTCTAATTGCTGATTTAACATTAACTCATACTTATTGCTCAACTGATGAAGCGGAATAAGCTCCATCGTTCTGATAGATTTCTCTTGTTGGGTGTGTTTTATCCACAAGCTATCAAGTTGTTGTTGTAACTGGCTAATTTGACTTTCAATAGTTGGCCTATCAATTGGAGGCGGCACTTGTGCTACTGTCTCTGAAAAATACTCCTTAACAGCTTGTTCTAAATACAGTAGCTCTTGGTTAGTCAGTCCATCAATTACTTTCTTAAATGCTGATTGAGTCGCTTGATTTGAAAAACGCTCTTGAAGTCGTTGTTTTCGTTCAAAGTCGCTTAATTTTTTGGGCGGGGCTGGTGGGGTATGTCGTTGTTGATTATTGTTATCTCGCCATGCTTTGAGGGTTGATGCTTCGTAATATACATTCTCGTATGCCAGTGGCCCCTGAGACACAATTAAATCATCAACCCCCTTATCCGGCCCTAACAAAGTTACAACTTTGACCTTAGCCCCCTGTTCCTCCAGTAGCCCACCAGTGCGTGAGATAGCAATCTCTATGTTCTGCTTCGTTTCCGGTCGCGTCTCGTAATCAAAGCAGAAAGTCATTTCACGTCCTGGTGTGGCGAAAACAGCTAACTCGTCCATGAGTCTAGCTTTCACCTTTTCCCCAAGCTCATCCTTACTGCAATAACCAGCATAAATTCCGGGTAGTCCAATTGCAGCATGACCTTGGCTTAACAGACTGGCAGCTTTCTTGGCTCCCTCAGTGATCGTGACTGGGAGGTTATATTTCCAAACACAATACCAGAACCCAGAGGCGCGATCGCTGTCGCTTGGCTGTACCCCATGTTTTTCATAGATACGGTCTGCTACCTCATCCGGTACATCAAGCAAGAAAATACTAAGTTCAGTTTTGGGCGGATGTTCATACTTAATGAATTTGCCGGGTTTGTCTGCCTTCTCTCTAGGATTATTGGGTTTGTAGCATCCCCACAATGTTCTATCAGGTTTATCCCCAGGCTGTAAGTTAGCAAAAGACTTGGGATTAACGCCAGCATCACACCACCAGCCGCCATCTTCAATATGAGTATACTTACTCATGATTCCCGACGATAACCTACCTGTATTCGTGCGTGGCAGATGGTCACTGTACATGAGATATTCCCAAGCCTCATGCTCCCAATCTCTGGTTTGGTGCAGACTTTTAAAGTTACAGGCAGCAAATAGAGGGTGAATGGCACTACCAAATACCAGTTCTTGCCAGTGTTGGCAGTCTAGCTGTTCAGGTACTTCAGCCACATGATCTGGAGTCCAAAATGCTACCTTTGGCTGTGCTGCTTTAGGGACTGGTTTTTTAATAACAGGTTTGGAGGTAGAAGTAGGTAAAGGGGCAGAGATGCTGGGGGGCAGAGTGGAAGAATTGGGCAGAGGGGAAGAATTAGTATAAGATTTCTCCTCTGCTCCGCCGCTCCCCTGCTGCCCTGCTCCTGGGCTTCGCGCTTCCTTCGCTACAATCGCAGTAGATGTAACCTTTTCTTTCTCTAGTTTTGACTGGCGTTGCTTCTCTAATTCTTTCTGCCGTAGTAGCGCCAGTGCATTTTCCTTAGCCCTACTTGATTGCGCCAGGGCTAGTAAATCGTCTTTATTTTCCGTGTACAGTTTTAATTCATACCTAGCACGGCTAACTGCAACATAAAAGCTTTCTTGCCCAATAGTGTAATCCGCCGCTATCAGCACTCGGTCTGCCGTTTTGCCCTGGCTACTGTACGTAGTGCTGACTGTTGCATAATCCAGGTGTTGGGCTTGTTGTAGGTTGATAAATTCAGTTTGACCGCTATGTAAATACTCGATTTGAGCGTTAGAACCAGCAATGGCCTTAACTACAAACTCCTGACCGTTGCGTCGTCCTAATTGACGATCGTTTTTTGTCCAGCGTAGGCGATCGCCCACGGCAACTTCAATATTTTGACGGTGGTAAACTGCTTTATTAAAACCTGTGTCTACTTGAAAGTGCTGTCCATTGGAAGCTTCAAGCTTTAGTCCGTCACCATCCTTACCCACTACTTTATATAGCTGACCTTTCTCCAGCCCCCGGCGCTTGTAACTGCGAGTGGGCATAACCACATCACCCAATTCAAAGTTGTGGGTGTAGCGCATCTGTACCGATGTAAGGTCTTTAGCTTGCAGTTGGGTGATGGTGGTCGCAGTCCCTAAACTACCTTCAGTTCTCAAATGCTCCCGAATCGCTTGCGTAATTGCCAAACGCTCCTTATTGGTTCCCGTTAATACTAGGGTTCGCGCTCTTTGTTCGGGTGTAGCTGTCACATACTCATGAGCGATCGCCGCAATTTTGGATTCTGCCGTTACAGTCTGGATACAACCGTTTTCATCCAAACGCTTAAATCCTTCCTCAATTTGACCATCAGCAATCAAGTCTACTGCCAATTTCAGCTTCGGCGCACGTTGTCTATTCGATTCGTTTAAGTGGCTGGTTTTAATTCCCGCCTGTTGCAGAGACTTGAACGGGTTGCCAGCTTCTACTGCTGATAACTGTTTTGTGTCCCCCACTAACAAAACTCTGGCTTGCTCAAGGGCTGCTCGTTCTAAAAGGGCAAGGGCATCTTTAGCACTCAGTAACCCTGCTTCATCCACTACCCAAATTTGATTGAGTTCAATCTCTAGGGGTAGTTCAGAAACTAGCAATCTAGCAACAGTCTCAGCTTGAACATCTAGCTCTTGACTCAGGACTTTAGCCGCCATCGAATTGGGAGCAAAGCCTTTAATGGTGTAGCCCGATGCGGCGGCAATTTCCTTCAATTCCTTGAGAGCGAAAGTTTTACCAGCACCAGCTACCCCTTGCCATGCCGTAAATTGGTCTGTTGTGGTTGCTGTTGTCAGTACCGCTCGACGCTGATCTGGGTTCAAAGCAGTTGTTTCCAAATGGTTTTCAACTACTTCCGGGTGGGCGAGAGGGCTAACTTTACCTTGTCCAGACTGCATTAGTTTAATAGTTGCCAGTTCTCGATTGACTGCTGCCAAGGTTGTAAAATCGCGCTTTTGCTGAGATAGGCTGAGTAATTCGGGATTGGCTTGCACTAGCGGCTCAATTTGGCTGACATCTGTAGCTAAACCTTGATTGAGAATGAATTTCTCCAAATCTTCCTGGGTGAAAGCAACATTTCTTTCTGAGCAGTGAGCGATCGCATCCTCTAAATTTTCATAACTCACTAACCGGGGTTGTAGCAGAGGTTGCGCCTCAATAGGTTGTACAAACTTCACACCTAATGCCGCCGCTTCCTCTCGCCACTTGACTTTCAATTCCGTAGGGTTGATTTTCTGCTTGATATTACGGGTGGCAGTCCAAGCCGCTTCACGCTCTGCCCAAGTTGCGTTTTCGCCTGCTGCACTTAATATCTGCTGCCGTCGTTTAGAAAACTCTCTTAAATCCTCATCTCGAAAGCCTTTAATTTCAAACTGCCCATGTTCTCTTGCTTTTACCTCGTAACCTAGCTTTTGTACTTCAAGAGCTAGGTAGTTCTGGTACACCATGCCCAGAAATTTCTTGTTTTTAAATATCTCATCATTGAAAAGACTGTACCACGAGCCATGAGCAGGGGAGGCAGGGGAGGTTGGGGAGGCAGGGGAAGAAAGAAAGTTTTTCCAGTCTTCTTCATCTTCTTCTGCTTTTTTCTTCTCCCCCTGCTTCCCCTGCACCCCCCGCTTCCCCTGCTCTAGATAGGTCATATTCATGACCAAAGCATGGGTGTGGAGATGCGGGTCTAGTTCCCTGGTTTCAATGTGGTCAAACTCGGCGATGACTAGGTTATTAGTTGGGAGAAGTTCTTGCCCTTTCTCGGTTGTGGCTCTGGTGTAGCTATAACGTTCTTCAATCAGTTTAATGGTTTTTTGCACTGCTAACTGATGGGCAGTAATCAGCCGTTCATCCCCACCTACCAACGCTTGCAAACTAACACTCTTCGGTGCAGAGAAAGTAAAGTCTGTTGCTGCTCGTCGTTGTGAAGAGTCTAACTTTCTGGCACAGAGGTTTTGGCTGCCATCAGGCGATCGCCCATTGACTATGTTAGAAAATGTTTCTTGATGATCAACCGCTCCTGATAATCCTAATTTCTTCGCACCTTTACCAGACCAGCGTGAAGTACCTTCTTGGTAATACCCTTCCATGAAGTAATGTACTGCTTGCTGGGGTTCTGTATTCTTTCCTGTTAACATCCTCCGCCTCCTGAGAAGAAAGCAGGGGGAGCGAGGGTAGATGGGGGAGCAAGAGTTTCTAACAAACTATTCTTTTCTTCTTTAGTTTTGCTAGTTTTAAAAGCTTTCTTCCCCTGCATCCCCTGCATCCTCTGCTCTCTTATGCTCCTTTCGTAGAATGTCAGGTTTAAAGGTTGGAACAGTTCAGGTATTTGATGAGGATTGCTGATGATAAATTCAAGTTCTATATCTGCATAATTGTTGAGTCCGCTTATTAAGTTTTCAAAGTGAATTTCATCAACACACCACACTTTAAATGAGGCGCAACGGTTGGGCTTTAGCTCACAAAAGAATTTTTCACTATTAGGCAATATCTGAAATATTTCTACTGCCTGTTTATGGTATTTACAAAAATTAAACCCTACCCAGTTAACTTGTTGGAAATCAGCTACCCGAATCACCACATCAGCCGAAGATGTGTTTCTGGCTAATGCTTGACTACTCCAGTAACGGCTATTTACCCAATAACACATCGACATCATTTGATGCGCTTGGGTCTTCAAAAGCGTTGAGGTTACTTTCTGTAGTGTTAGGTAATTCAAAACTTTATATTAGTTAATACATAATTTTTCTGCCCAAATAAATTTTAAAACAAGTGCTTTTTTCTGGCAAAACTTTTTTGCGTACTGTGCGAAAAGTTTATTTTTTTGGGGTGACATGGTTTTCACATAAAACTGACATGAATTTGCCGTGAAACTGCCATAGTTTTACCAAGGATTTAACATTGCTTCCATGTTAAGAAATTTAGAGTTCCCATAAAAATGACATGGTTTTCACATAGTATTAACATGATTTGCACGAGAGTTTACCATAGATTTCACATAAAACTGGCATCGCACGCTGATGTGTTTTGTTACCAAGATTTTCATCTACTGAGTCATCAAATTTTATGAACCCATTAACGCTGGCAGTAGATCCGGGTGGTTCGTTTCTCAAATGTTTTTACACCTTGGAAAGCTTTAAACCAGAACTGATTTTGATGGAGCCGGAAGTCGCTACAGTCCCTCTAGAAAGTTTACAAGCTTATGAACAAAGTAAAGTGGGTAGCTCTTCCCCTGAGAATAGTGCTTGGATTGAATATCAAAACAACTTCCAAGCTGTCGGCTTTCTAGCGAGGAAGCGCTTTAATGCAGATTTGCAATTGCAACGCCGCAAGTTTGAACTAGCTTTACCTAAAGTCTTGGCGATGGTAGGAGCGATCGCAGATAAACATGAGTTACCAAATAACTCCTCAATCAGATTAGGTATTTTACTTCCGTGGGGTGAGTACCAAGATAGGGCCTTATTTGGGGAGCTAATCACCAAAGCATTAGCTGATTATAAGTTCAAAGAACAGTCCAAATCCTTTGTAGTGGATGCTTTTATCTGCTTACCGGAAGGTGGAGGTATCCTAACTAGAGGTCGCGCCCCTGGTTCTAGTATCAAAGACCAGACCATTGCTGTGATCATGCTGGGATACCGGGATACTTCTATCCTAGTGATTGAACGCGGGGAAATGAGCAAGGGGAAAACAGAACCTTTGGGATTCTCCAAAATGATTGAATCGGTAATGGCGCAAACATCCGGCTTAAATGCCCATCAGTTAACGGCGGCGATTTGCAAAGCTGGGCGAAATATTAATCCTAAAGCCCTAGAAGAATTGGCGGTTGTCGATGCTGCTTACAAAGAACATGAGTTAGCCACAATTAGAAATGCTGTGACTAACGGCAGAAAAGAATACTGGATGATGTTGTCTAATTGGTTAAAGTTGCAAGTTCCCCGCGATGTTGATGAAGTGATTATTGGTGGCGGTACTGCTCACTATTTTCGCTCTCAACTAAATAACTTGTTTTCGGCAACTACAGTTAACTGGTGTGACCATTTGGAATCACAAATCACCAGTAATTTCTCTCAAGTGGCTGCCAAATCCCTGCAATACCGATTAACCGATGTTTATGGATTATTTTTCTACCTGTGTGGTAACAGTATGAGGCAAAAGAAAGTACAGGTAGGTACTGCCAATGGATAAGCCAATCGAGTACCGATGCCGTATTGCTTTGGAATCTCAAGAATCTAATGTTGCCTTGGTCAACTTTCTCAAAGCCAAGGAAAATTTAGTTCTTAGCGAGAGAGATAAACTATTTTCTGCCCTGTCCGCCTATTGGCTACCGTTTGCAATGAGGAATGCAGGGTGTTCAGATGAGGAATTAAAGCAGTGTGCTAAGAACGCGGTTTATCGCTTGAAGCTGCATATTAGCTATCTGGTTGAAAGTTTCGGTCTGGATTTAGAAGATGCTGTATTACAACCTGCCACAGCTACAAAACCTATTCGACCAGTGATCAAAACACCAAAGGTTGAGCTTGATTTGCAACCATTAACTGCTCCTGAAGCATCAGACCATGCTTCGCAGCCAGATTTAGAGCAGTTGATACATCACGAAGATGACGGCACTTTTGAAGGATTATTTAATTAGTGAGGGTAATATGCCTTATACCAAAGAGGCGTTACAGAATATGTACGCTCTATCAACAGAAGATGTAAATGCAACTTTGGAAGTTTGCGGGTTGCCTGTGGATAAACAAGAGTATGGTGATGAAGAAATTGCGGCGGTTGATTTTCAACAAGCAGTGGAGTTAATCAAACAACAGAACTCTGATACATCCACTACCCCAGAAAATGATGCTTCAGAAGGTAAGAAGAAAAGGAAGGCTGCCAAACCCCTTGATACTACTGAGTTACTAGCTAAGGCCCGTGACAAAGGGATTAAACTCAGCCTGCTAGAAACAATGCAAGTATTACAAGCCTGTGGGCTATCAGAAAAGGATGAATATTCTCAGGCTGAATGCGATCGCTTCCTTGAGGCTGGTGATTTAATTAAAAAGCAAGGTAAATCCGTTGAGGAAGTGGCGCAGCATTTTGGATTAAGTACCAATGATTCCACGCCAGAAGGGGATATAGATACTGATGCGCTTTTGCAGGAGCTTGGGGATACTACCGCTTTATTAGGTGAGGAGGAGCGAGAGTTAATCAGAGAAATGGTGCGACAGAAAGCTAAAGGTGATATGGCGGGACTGCCCAAGTTGTATTTGCAATCTTTATTAGAGGAAATGCAATCGCCCCAATTTCAACAGGAGTGGCAGCAACTACGAGAGGCATTTAAGGCCAAAGTCATGGGAAAAAAGCAGACTTCCCCGATATTCCCGTCGCCACCGCCTTTAATGAGCTTGCCGCCGACATCGGAGAATGGGTCAACATCCGAATAGCCGATGAAAAGCGTACTATTGAAGTCAAGGCACACAAAATTATTGAAGATAAAGCCAGGCTTCGGGCTACGCAAATAGCTTTGACTAAACTCAATGAATCTCAGCAATGGATTGAGGCTGAACAAAAACAAGCCCAATTGAGAAGTCAGCGCTCTCACGAATTCCGAGTAAATTTAATTTATTTTGCTCGTTGGATTGGATCTGGTTGGTCAGGCTGGTTAGTCTATCTGGGGTCGTTTGCAATTTACTTATCCTTGGGCTTCGCTTCGGGTCTTAACTTCCCTTCTGCGATCGCCTGTCCAAATACCAAAAGTTACTGTTACCTTTTGCGGCTGGATAAAAAAACTGTGGTCATCCCTAGTGATTACATCAAACAAACATCTCCAAAAAAATCCAATCGTCAACGTTAATTAATCGTGCTGTTTTTCAAGCTGACAAATAATTTTTCTCAAAATTGATTTGTCAATTAGTCACTTTTTAAATATAAAGGGGTAGTTATTAACTACCCCCTTAATTTTATTAGTGACGACTAAAAACGTAGACTTTCTTATAACTTTCTTCTACTGAATAGTAGGAGTCGATAAACCAATCACGGGCTATTGCTTCAAAATCGAGGTAGAAGCTAGGAATACCCATATCTTCTAAGTTCTTAATCAATCCCTGTTGTTCGAGTTGGTCATAAACAAAATCTTGTTCGCTTTCATACTCGCCCCAGTAATGTTCTTGAAAATCTTCTACACTGGCCTCACTACTGTCATACTCATAATAAGCGGCGTAGGCTGTGCCATGCTCTGATAATGTTTGAGCGAGTTCAGCTAGTTTTTCTATGCTTTCGTATTCATCAAGGTGAATACCATGCCAGTTCTGGAAATCATGGATTGCCCACTCTTCACAGGCTTCGTAATTACGACAGGGCGACCAAGATAACATCCATTCAATGTCTTCTTGAATGTCCGAAGCATCTTGTGTACAGTCAATCCACATTCCGTGCAATTTACCGTTATTGTAAGCAGATAGACAAGCTACATAAATCTGTGGTGCATCATCATCTTGACATTCGCGTTCATGCTTTGGAAAAGGAAGTAAACAGCTTGCACCTTTAACTATTGGTAAGTCAACACCAGCTAAACTAATTGCTAAATCTACTGCTCTTTGTTCTTGGAAAGGAACAGTTAAAATGTTGCCTTCAAGATAGCAGTTGTAAATTTGTTCAGCAACTAATTGAGCATCTAGTTCTGAGTGAAATATTAGAGTGTTAGAAAACAAATTCATGTGTTAGAATCCTTTTAGAATTAAAACTCAGAAAAAGCACCTTTAGATTGGTCGTCGGGGGTGCTTTTTCTGTTGTGTATGTAAGAGTTTTGGACTTGGCGCTACATCTAAAATTTCACGCTTCGGTTCGGTTCCGTTACCGGGAGTTTTTGTGGCGCTCCGTTCCTATTCCTTACTCTTTTATTATCCCATATATATATGGGATAAACCACAAAATCTAGATATTTCTTGATTAAAATAACTAATGTATTGCCATATATATACGGGCTTTGCTAAGATAAGCTTATAGAAAAAGGCTCATTACTATGGAAAGAAATGATATTGCTACTCGCTTTCAATCAAAAGGAGTAGGAGTAAAATCTGGTGCGAAACCTATATCTGTACTGTTGCCAGACGAATTAGATAGTTATGTGCGTAACAAGCCCAACCGTTCCGAATGGCTGCGGCAAGTTATAGCTGAGGCTGTGGCGAAAGAACAAGCTTTAACTTCCCAGAAAGACTGATTGTGAATCTTGTCCAGGCGATCGCTTCCTGTGGGGCGTAGCATCATTGCCTGCGGTCTGTGGAACGCCATCCCTAAATTTGTATATCTCTATGATGAAAATCCAAATAGTACAGAATTATGGTCGCCTGGAAGTCCTTTATTTCCTATTGTTGAGGGTGTTGAGTAAAAAACTATATGTCTTAGTGAAGAAACTTTAAAATAAATTCAGTGGTTTGGAGAAAACAATGCAAAGTATCAAGTTATGTTCTCATGTAGGCTCTGATGGCATTTTGCATTTAGAGATACCACTGGGTATAACGGACAAGGAAATAGAAGTGATGGTGATTTATCAACAATTAGAGTCATCGACAACAGTGACAACACCAGAAGAATTGGGCTGGCCAAGTGGTTTTTTTGAGCAGACCTATGGTATCTGCCAAGATGACCCGATTATTATCGATTCTGAGGGTGATTTTGAGATAAGGGAAGAAATAGTGTGAGGTATTTATTAGATACCAATGTTTGCGCTCGTTATCTCAATGGCAAGTCACCAGCAATTAGACAACGTTTACGAGCCGTGAAGCGTAAAGCCCCCGTATTTTTAATCGGGGGATATAAGCGAATGACCGAATTTATTCGGTCGTAACATGGTATAATTACGTCAGAGAGTTTGACGTAAAAATGCTAGTATTTGAGACAAAACTTGAAGGAACAAACGAGCAGTATCAATTGCTGGATGAGGCGATTAAAACTGCTCGTTTTGTCCGCAATGCTTGCCTCCGGTACTGGATGGACAACCAAAACATCGGCAGGTATGATTTGAGTGCTTATTGCGCTGTCCTTGCTGCCAATGAAAACTTTCCGTTCGTTGCCAAACTCAACTCTATGGCTCGACAAGCTTCTGCTGAAAGAGCGTGGAGTGCAATTGCTCGGTTTTTTGACAATTGCAAGCAAAACAAAACCGGGAAGAAAGGTTATCCACGCTTTAAAAAAGAACAGACGCATGGGAGTGTTGAGTATAAAACTAGCGGCTGGAAGCTTAGTAGTGACCGTCGTTATGTCACTTTTAGCGACGGATTTAAAGCAGGAACTTTCAAACTCTGGGGAACTCGTGACTTGCATTTCTACCAGTTGAAACAGTTCAAGAGGGTGCGGGTTGTGCGTCGTGCCGATGGGTACTACGCGCAGTTTTGCATTGACCAAGAGCGAGTAGAAAGGCGAGAACCAACGCTTAAAACTATTGGGCTGGATGTGGGATTGAACCATTTCTTGACCGATAGCGAAGGCAATACAGTTGAGAACCCTAGACACTTGCGTAAAAGCGAAAAGTCTCTCAAGAGATTGCAACGCAGATTGTCTAAAACCAAGAAGGGTTCTAACAACAGAGTCAAGGCAAGAAATCGCTTGAGTAGAAAACACCTTAAAGTAAGTAGGCAGCGTAAAGACTTCGCCGTAAAGTTGGCGAGGTGCGTAGTCCAGTCTAGCGACTTGGTAGCCTATGAGGATTTGCAGGTGCGGAACATGGTCAGGAATAGACATCTTGCCAAGTCGATTAGTGATGCAGCGTGGACGCAGTTTCGGCAATGGGTTGAGTATTTCGGCAAAGTGTTTGGTGTAGTGACTGTTGCAGTCCCACCCCATCACACTTCGCAGAATTGTTCCAACTGTGGCGAAGTAGTGAAAAAGTCGCTGAGTACAAGAACTCATGCTTGCCCTCACTGTGGACATATTCAAGACAGGGATTGGAACGCTGCACGGAACATACTTGAACTAGGACTACGTACTGTGGGACACACAGGATCTCAAGTCTCTGGAGATATCGACCTCTGTTTGGGTGAGGTAACTCCTCCAAATAAGTCGAGTCGTGGAAAGAGAAAGCCCAAGAAGTGATTCTTGGAATCCCCCGTTTTCTAAACGGGGGAGGATGTCAAGCTCAACAAATGTAAAAGATATTGCTGTGTGTTCGGTGGTCAAGGCAGAGTTGTTTTACGGCGCAATGAAAAGCAATAATCCCGAAAGGACTTTAGCTCGACAGCAGCAGTTTCTCAACTTGTTTGTATCTCTACCATTTGATGATGTTACAGCCCTAACTTACGGTAGAATCCGTGCAGCATTAGCAATAAGTGGTACTCCAATTGGCCCTAATGATTTACAGATTGCAGCGATCGCACTTGTGAATAATTTAATACTGGTCACTCACAACACATCTGAGTTTAATCGGGTGAATGGGTTACAAATTGAGGATTGGGAAGCAGTAGCTTAAGTTGTTCTTCAGTATGCAGTCTGCATCAGACAGGTATTTTACTTTTCTCTCTGGCACTGTCATCTTTTAAAATTTCAGATTTCCTAACAGCACATCCAGCCCTATTTCTAAGTCTGGCTTGTCAAGAACTTTTTCAATTGTCTTCTGTTTCAATTCGTCAGTCAGAGCCAAAATTGAAGCTACAGTTGTACTTAGCTGCTCTAATAGCCCCTCTAGTTTGATTATTTGCTCTCTCTGAGTGGCGTTAAGGTTTTCTTGTTTCCACCTTGTTAACTGCTCTGAGTAGATTTCAAGAAATTGCTGCTCTTCCCCAAACACCTGAATTACTCGCCCTACTGTGTAATCATCAAGAACATGGGGACGATTCTGAGCCTCTTGTAAGTTTTGGTACTGGGTTAGAGCATCTGACAATCCTTGCTCAATCATCTGTGCGATGAGGGGCAGTCTGCTAATAGGTTGCCAATTAGGTTGTCCTTGAGGGTTTTTTGACATTACTGCATGATTAATATGATCACCTGAAGGTATCAGAATAGGTGTAGCTTATACAAGCTACCCGAAATCTTTGTTACAATGCGGTTGAAGGCAAAAATTTCAACGAACATACCAACAAGCTGTAAGCTAACTAAAGATGAGTATTGCTGAAGCGTGGGTGTTTTAATGGCTATAGATCGGGAATCGGTAAATTTTAAACTTCCCAAATCTTTAGTTGAATCACTCAGAGCCGAGGCCAAAAAGCGCAACACCTCAGCAACAGAGTTGGTAGTTCATGGTCTGCATCATATACTAGGAGAGACGGAAGTTGTTGAAAACGGTATAGAAGATGTTCTACACCAGATAATTAACCGACTCTCAACACTGGAAGCAAATCAGGTTAATAACACTTCGAGTATAGAAAGTAGTATAGAAAATCGCTTACAGCGAATTGAAACTGTTTTAGGGCAACTCGCCCAGAGTATAGAACAAGGTATAGAATCAACATCCACCCAGCAACAAGCGCAACAACTAAATAAACTGGAAGAAAAGTTAGAAACTGTCGCCAAGAACCTTGCCCAACTCAACAATGCACTGGGGCAGCTTCGACAACAAGGAAATACAGGCAGAAGGCAATTTTCATCATCATCTCATCAGTTCCATGCTAAATCAGTGGAAATTCAATCCTTGGCTGGGGAAAATCTAGCTCGAAGATTGGGTGTTGATGAATTAAGTCTTTCCAGAGAACGAGAAAACAAAAGTCCGTCAGAGTTTGAATCATGGAGCCGACATCGAGATCCCGGTTCTCGTGGCTGGCGTTTTGGTGAAGATGGATTATATTACCCAGTTAAATAATATTAACTGAGGCGATGAACTACAACCCGTGCTAGAAGCGATCGCTTACGGTGAGGAGTTGCCTATTGCCAGAAAAATATCATTTCTTTAATTGTTAAGATAACGCTCGAAACCCGCATCCGTGCCGCGACCCGCCTAGATCGACATAGCCACCTTTCCCTTGGTAAAGGCTAAGTATTAAAAAATAGCAAGCCGAAAACATCTGTTTTCGGGATCAATTTAGTACTTACAAGTAAAAAAGTAAGACATGGAATTTAATTAGTCGCTAAACTGTTTTAATGATAAGGCTTTGAAGTAGGTAATGTGGCGTAAGCTTGTTGAGAGGTCGAGGTAGAGGGCGATCGCCTCAAGAGAGCAGAGAGAAATAATACTTTCAAAAGAAAGAAAATCCAGCCCCCAATTTCTTACTTTTATTTGCCACAGCCAAGACTATCAATGGTTTACAAGCAACTGTCTCGCATTTCTATTGCGTATCAATGGCTCAATCTTTTTTGGGAACACTAACTCCAGCCCTCCATTACGAGCCGTGAAGCGTAAAGCCCCCGTATTTTTAATCGGGGGATATAAGCGAATGACCGAATTTATTCGGTCGTAACATGGTATAATTACGTCAGAGAGTTTGACGTAAAAATGCTAGTATTTGAGACAAAACTTGAAGGAACAAACGAGCAGTATCAATTGCTGGATGAGGCGATTAAAACTGCTCGTTTTGTCCGCAATGCTTGCCTCCGGTACTGGATGGACAACCAAAACATCGGCAGGTATGATTTGAGTGCTTATTGCGCTGTCCTTGCTGCCAATGAAAACTTTCCGTTCGTTGCCAAACTCAACTCTATGGCTCGACAAGCTTCTGCTGAAAGAGCGTGGAGTGCAATTGCTCGGTTTTTTGACAATTGCAAGCAAAACAAAACCGGGAAGAAAGGTTATCCACGCTTTAAAAAAGAACAGACGCATGGGAGTGTTGAGTATAAAACTAGCGGCTGGAAGCTTAGTAGTGACCGTCGTTATGTCACTTTTAGCGACGGATTTAAAGCAGGAACTTTCAAACTCTGGGGAACTCGTGACTTGCATTTCTACCAGTTGAAACAGTTCAAGAGGGTGCGGGTTGTGCGTCGTGCCGATGGGTACTACGCGCAGTTTTGCATTGACCAAGAGCGAGTAGAAAGGCGAGAACCAACGCTTAAAACTATTGGGCTGGATGTGGGATTGAACCATTTCTTGACCGATAGCGAAGGCAATACAGTTGAGAACCCTAGACACTTGCGTAAAAGCGAAAAGTCTCTCAAGAGATTGCAACGCAGATTGTCTAAAACCAAGAAGGGTTCTAACAACAGAGTCAAGGCAAGAAATCGCTTGAGTAGAAAACACCTTAAAGTAAGTAGGCAGCGTAAAGACTTCGCCGTAAAGTTGGCGAGGTGCGTAGTCCAGTCTAGCGACTTGGTAGCCTATGAGGATTTGCAGGTGCGGAACATGGTCAGGAATAGACATCTTGCCAAGTCGATTAGTGATGCAGCGTGGACGCAGTTTCGGCAATGGGTTGAGTATTTCGGCAAAGTGTTTGGTGTAGTGACTGTTGCAGTCCCACCCCATCACACTTCGCAGAATTGTTCCAACTGTGGCGAAGTAGTGAAAAAGTCGCTGAGTACAAGAACTCATGCTTGCCCTCACTGTGGACATATTCAAGACAGGGATTGGAACGCTGCACGGAACATACTTGAACTAGGACTACGTACTGTGGGACACACAGGATCTCAAGTCTCTGGAGATATCGACCTCTGTTTGGGTGAGGTAACTCCTCCAAATAAGTCGAGTCGTGGAAAGAGAAAGCCCAAGAAGTGATTCTTGGAATCCCCCGTTTTCTAAACGGGGGAGGATGTCAAAAAACTTAGTATGGATGTTGAAGAGTTTTTGAGTCGTTTAGATGCAGGTGAAAATAATTTTTCAGGTGTCGATCTTAGTGGGGCAATCCTAAGCGAAGTTGACTTATCTGGCATTAATCTGAGTGGTGCTAATTTGAGTGGTGCTGATTTAAAAAGCACCATTCTGAGCAACACAGACTGGATTAATTTAAAAGAAGCACTCGCCACCATCAGGGAAATTCAGGATGAGTCAAATCGCGCCCATGCCCTGATTGCCTTAGCAGATAAACTGCCACCTGATTTGTTAAGTGAAGCACTCACCTCTGCCAGGGAAATTCAGGATGAGTATCTTTGCGCTGATGCCCTGATTGCCTTAGCACGGAAACTGCCACCTGATTTGTTAAGTGAAGCACTCGCCACCGCCAGGGAAATTCAGGATGAATATTTTCGCACCTCTACCCTGATAGAGTTAGCAGAGAAACTGCCTTCTGTGTTAAGTGAAGCACTCGCCGCCGCCAGGGAAATTCAGGATGAGTATTTTCGCGCCTCCACCCTAATAGCGTTAGCAGAGAAACTACCTTCTGTGTTAAGTGAAGCACTCGCCGCCGCCAGAGAAATTCAGGATGAGTATTTTCGCGCCGATGCCCTGAGAGAGTTAGCACAGAAACTGCCACCTGATTTGTTAAGTGAAGCACTCGCCGCAGTCAGGGAAATTCAGCCTGAGTATCTTCGCGCCGATGCCCTGATTGCCTTAGTGGAGAAACTGCCTTCTGTCTTAAGTGAAGCACTGGCTGCCATCAGGGAAATTCAGGATGAGTATCTTCATGCCGATGCCCTGAGAGAGTTAGTACAGAAACTGCCACCTGATTTGTTAGGTGAAGTACTCGCCGCCGCCACGGAAATTCGGGGTGGGTATCCTCACACCAATCCCCTGAGAGAGTTAGCAGAGAAACTGCCACCTGATTTGTTAAGTGAAGCACTCGCCGCCGCCAGGGAAATTCAGGATGAGTCCAATCGCGCCCATGCCCTGAGAGAGTTAGCAGAGAAACTGCCACCTGATTTGTTAAGTGAAGCACTCACTGCCACCAGGGAAATTCAGTCTGAGTATCATCGCGCCTCTACCCTGAGAGCCTTAGCACAGAAACTGCCACCTGATTTGTTAAGTGAAGCACTCGCCGCCGCCAGGGAAATTCAGGATGAGTCAAATCGCGCCTCTACCCTGAGAGAGTTAGCAGAGAAACTGCCTTCTGTGTTACCAGAAGCACTCGCCGCCGTCAGGAAAATTCGGCATAAGTCAAATCGCGCCTATGGACTGATTGCCTTAGCAGAGAAACTGCCTTCTGTGTTACCAGAAGCACTCGCCGCCGCCACGGAAATTGAGCCTGAGTATCATCGCGCCTCTACCCTGAGAGAGTTAGCAGAGAAACTGCCACCTGATTTGTTAAGTGAAGCACTCACCGCTATCAGCGAAATTCAACCTAAGTCAAATCGCGCCCATGCCCTGATTGCATTAGCAGAGAAACTGCCACCTGATTTGTTAAGTGAAGCACTCGCCGCTATCAGGGAAATTCAGGATGAGTCCAATCGCGCCCATGCCCTAATTGCCTTAGCAGAGAAACTGCCACCTGATTTGTTAAGTGAAGCACTCGCCGCTATCAGGGAAATTCAGGATGAGTCCAATCGCGCCCATGCCCTGATTGCCTTAGCACAGAAACTGCCACCTGATTTGTTAAGTGAAGCACTCGCCGCCACCAGGGAAATTCAATCTAAGTCAAATCGCGTCCATGCCCTGATTGCCTTAGCACAGAAACTGCCTTCTGTGTTACCAGAAGCACTCGCCGCCGCCACAGAAATTCAGGATGAGTCAAATCGCGCCTCTACCCTGAGAGAGTTAGCAGAGAAACTGCCACCTGATTTGTTAAGTGAAGCACTCGCCGCCATCAGGGAAATTCAACCTAAGTCAAATCGCGTCCATGCCCTGATTGCCTTAGCACAGAAACTGCCTTCTGTGTTACCAGAAGCACTCGCCGCCATCAGGGAAATTCATCATGAGTATCATCGTGACAATGCCCTGAGAGAGTTAGCAGAGAAACTGCCACCTGATTTGTTAAGTGAAGCACTCGCCGTCATCAGGGAAATTCACTATGAGTCAAATCGCACCAATGCCCTGATTGCCTTAGCGAAGAAACTGCCTTCTGTGTTACCAGAAGCACTCGCCGCCGTCAGGAAAATTCGGGATAAGTCAAATCGCATCTATGCCCTGAGAGAGTTAGCAGATAAACTGCCTTCTGTGTTACCAGAAGCACTCGCCACCGCCAGGGAAATTCATGATGAGTCATATCGCGCCGATGCACTGAAAGAGTTAGCAGAGAAACTGCCACCTGATTTGTTAAGTGAAGCACTCACCGCCATCAGGGAAATTCATGATGAGTCATATCGCGCCGATGCCCTGATTGCCTTAGCAGAAAAACTGCCTTCTGTGTTACCAGAAGCACTCGCCGCCGCCACGGTAATTCGCCCTGAGTCATATCGCGCCGATGCACTGAGAGACTTAGCACAGAAACTGCCACCTGATTTGTTAAGTGAAGCACTCGCCGCCATCAGAGAAATTCAGTCTGAGTCAAATCGCGCTCATGCTCTGATTGCCTTAGCGGAGAAAATGTCATTACATAATCCTAGCCTAAGCAATGTTAGTGCAAATTGTGTAAATCTCAATCATTCAACCTTAACTGAAGCCAAGCTCAATCAATCCGACTTGAGGTATGGCAATTTGAAAGGAGCAAATCTGAACAAAGCCAACCTGAGCCGTGCTTTCCTAAACCATGCTGATTTGAGTAATACAATGCTGGCTCAATCCAACCTGAGTGGTACTAACTTGAGAAATGCTAACTTGAGAAATGCCAATCTAATTGGTAGCAACCTTCAGGATGCCAATCTGAGTGGTGCAAATGTAGAAAAAGCCCGATTTGGAAACAATCAAGGAATTTCAAAACAGATAAAAGAAGACCTAATTCAACGAGGTGCAATCTTTGTTGGAGAACCTCCCACTGAAGATTGGGGGTAAATAAGCAATCGAACTGAAACTTACTGTCCTTTGAATCATAATGTGGTTCTTGGTAACTTTTGGTCAGGTTGGGGGAAGGCAGAAGACAGTCCCAATGAAAAAATTTCACAATCATAGATGAAAAATATCTTTCCCCCGCACCCTTACAGAATGTTTAAATCAACAAACTAAATTTTTAACATTTAACAGTATTTCAACAAAACTCTCCTACCAATATTTAAATAAAATTGCGGATGCAGCAAAGCTATTCTTTACACTAGCATTGATGACTAAACTGCAACTAAAAATTAAGTCAATGACTGAACAAATTTACGATACAGTCTTATATCAGAAGAAGTCTTTTACCCTTGCTAGTACCAATGGTTATAGGTTGTTTAATCCAGTAAAGTATGGCATCAATTTCGATATAATTTCTACTGCTTGCTGGCGAGGTTATTACTGCACTTATGAAGTCACTGATACATCTCTGTTTCTTACAAAACTTAATATTGGGTTAAGTGAAGCAGATCATTTGAAGCGGTTATTGAAGCTGTTTGGTAAACCAACTACTCAATATACAAAGTCTTGGGGTTGGGAGTCATCGGACTGTAAAATAGATGCTATACGGAAGTTGATTCCCTTTACTGGTGGTTTGTTACTGGGAAACGACTCCATCTGCGAGATGTATTATGGGATGGGCTTTCCCCCTGCATACGAGTTCAGAACTGTCTATGAGCTAATCTTTGATAATGGGAAACTTATAGAAGAACATGACCGTTCACCGCAGATGGCACAGTTACGAGAGATATTACCTATTGGTACATTAAACTCCAGAGTTAGTCCATCTCGTAATGAAATTAAGCAATGGCTCAAGCAGTGTTTTAATTTAGAGTACGAAAGATTGTATTAAGCAAATAGTTGAGCCGCGACGGGAGCAAGTGTCCTTTGAATCATAATTTAGGTCTTGGCAACTTTTGGTGATCCTTCCTGTTCGGGGATATTAGTTTAGGCGATGGCAAGGAACGCCCAGCGATAGAGATCGCACCAGCAGTTAATGGCTCCATTTACTACCTCTTTAGTGCGGTATCATATTTTACTATTAATACATTGTTTCTGTTCTCAATTACGCAATTAATGGAAGCAATCTCTCTTTAGCTTATTGTTAAGGCTCATAGTTCATGCAGGACTCCAAAAAAGGGCTATAACGTGTAATTCTGTATGAAAATGTCTGCTTTCACGGCTCATCGCCAAGGGCGATCGTCTGCCGTGGGCTGTAGCTCATCATCAGAAATTTCATCGCTCTATTTATGCTGTTAATGCTCGAAAATCTTAGTCGTGCTGCGTCCCGGTTAGATCGGCATATCCTCATTACACGTTCTGGCTCATAGGTGGAATCTTATTGAGCTTGTTTATAATTTTTAATAAGACTGGTGTTAAGCTTAATTATCCCGCAAGTATTTCAAATTTTTATGGATAGTAACTGTGCTGGGATGATCTACCCCCAACGTAAGTTCAGCAATTCTCAAAGCTTTTTGAAACAGTGGTTCGGCATCTCTTTATTACTTGTTTTGGACGATCGCTCTTGTTTAGGGAGAGGTTTCGTAGCGCCTGGAGTCAGAGAGCCGCATTTTTGCACTTTGCAAAGGGGTGCTATATCGGCGATCACTAAAACATAGTTGGGGTTTTTTATACAAACCCTCGGAAAGGGGGATTAAGGAATTTAATCAAGAATGGTGCTTGACCTTTAAAATAGTGCAAACCTTCATAGAGCTATAGGTTTGGGAGAGTCTCATTAGTCCTTAGACGATCTAAGAATTGCATTTTGAGACATAAAAAGAGACACAATACAGGAGTGTCTCAACTCGTATAGTTTCTGAGACACGTTGGGGGGAAAAGCAAAGCTTACAAGGATTTGAAGGTAATAATGCCAAACTTCGTTTTTGCTATTCCCCCTTTTCGAGGGGACGTACAAAAAACCCCATATTGTAGCTTTTTACGTTATTTTATTCAAAATTATTTGCGAACTTGCATAAATCTTGTACTACACCCCGATAAGTCTACAAATGTTTCATCAGGGTTTAACTTTAGCAAAGTTATGTTGCCAGATGGGTAGAACATAAAACAATACTTGGCTTGTGAAAAAATATTAATTATTAAATCACTCAATCTTTCACCAATATTAATCAAACGAGATCGGGACAGGAATACCATTTAACCATCTGAATAGATTTGAGGCTTAGTTTGCCTCTAGTGGCGGGATTAAGCGGGGATTGTACCGCCAATTGAGATTTGAAGGAGCCACTTTTGATGATTAGTAGTTGAGTTGAATTGAATTTACATCGCATTGGATAAGGTCAACCTATTGGGGGATTAGATCATGGATTTGAATACTTACTTGAAGTTGTTAAATTTATTGGATTCAGAATCTCAAAAAATCATGCTTGAGTTGCAAGCCATGTTCTCTGCTGCTGGTCTTGCACTAAGAGGCCGTGGAACGCATACCGACGGAATTATAGTCAAAGGGAACTTAACCGTATTGCATAGCAGTGATGTCCCCTCTCATTCGCTATTCACCCCAGGTAAAAAATATGATGTCATTTTTCGTCATGCAAATATTGTGGGTGGTGCAAAAGATGATGCTCTTATAAACGGTCGTGGTTCAGCTATTAGAATTGGAAATATCGGTGATGACCTAAGTAAGCCACGACTACTGGATCTTGTACTCAATACTGGTGAAGTTTTCGGACTCCCAACAGCCCGATTGTATCATCAATTTTTTGGTTCAGATTTTCATCAAAAAAGTGATATGCTTGCCAGTGGCAGTTTAAGAAGGTATGCAGTGGAGGCAGCCTTACGCAATCCAGATTCGTTTACTGAATTGTACTACCACACACAGCTTTGTTATGAATGGGTGGATTCCAAAAAGAAATCCCGTTACGCCCGCTTTCGCCTTTTAAATCCTAATCAAAGCACAGAAGGCGGTTTATTAGATGACAGTGTTGAAATAGGCCCTAGACTGGTATTACCCAGAAAACGGGGCGATACTCGCGAAAAAAATTATCTAAGAAATGAGTTTCGCCAACGATTGACTGACGGAAACATTGTGGAGTACGTCTTGCAAGCCCAATTCAGATCGATTGAGGATGTGGCTGTAGATTGCAGTAATATATGGGATCCAAACACCTACCCTTGGCTCGATATAGCAGCCATAGTGCTTAATCAAGATGAATCTGAAAATGATTATTATCAAGAAATTGCCTACAATCCGGGCAATACTCATTATGATTTAAAACTTCCAAATTCATATAGTGTAGATGATTTTGCATCACTGGGAGTGTCTGGTGCCTTAGTTCATTATTTTGGCTCCATTGTTCGTGCTGAACGCACTCAGTATTTGTATGGAAGTAAGGATGATTTGCCTGGAAAACCAGTTTATTTCCCTCTCCCAGTGACTGAAATTCCTTCTAAAAGATTCCTTTTTCTATTAGAGAAATATAATTTTCTTACAGATAATTCATACCCTTCAGACGGTGAACACGACAAGATTGAAGCACTTGTATCAGCCATGCCTACTACAGCTTTGGATTTGGCAGTTGGCACTACTGATCCCACCGATATCCCTGACAGCTACTTTTTAGAACGTCGGCTCAATGGGTACAATCCAGGTGCAATTCGCGAATCTTCTGGTCAAGAAGGCTGGACACATGAGCTTACTCACAATCTGGCAAAATATGACATCAAGCCAGGCTTGCACTTTCCTGATTTTGTTCAATGTCGGCTTTTTGTTGATAAACAAAATGGTGTCAAGCTGCATTCAATAAAAATAGATGATCATGAAATTACGCCATGCCAAGAACAATGGCAATATGCTAAACGTACTTACCTGCAAGCCGAATTCCTTTCACAAGAGCTGAAACTTCATTTAGCCCGTTGTCACTTCAACATTGAACAATATGTTATGGCTATAAAAAGAAGGCTCGCTCCCACTCATCCTGTGCGGGCGTTTATTAATCCTCATCTTGAGGGGCTGATATTTATCAACTCATCAGCTGTTCCAAAGATTATCGGTTCAACAGGTTTCATCCCTATCGCCTCCATGCTAACGCAGGGATCTATTGTTGATGTAATGAAAAATGAATTAAGTAAACTGAGTTATATGTGGAATCCAATCGCTGATTTGCCACGTGATATTCCCGGAGACCTTTTTACACCTGCGGCAACAGCCTATTGGGAACTACTTAACAATTATGTTGAACAGGGTTTACTACAACCATTTGAAGATGAACTTCGCACCGAAGTAAATGCGATTCAGGTTGACGAACTTTTTGCTGAATTAAAAGAACGAAGTCTTTACTCCGGAGACCAACCACCCAAATACGATTCATCAGAGCTTAAAAGTCTGTTAATGTACATCATTTACCATTCAAGTTTCCTGCACTCATGGGCTAACTTTAAACAATATGATGATGCTGGAAATCCTAATCATGTATCAATGGGAGATTATAGTCAATACGACCAACAGACACAGGACAAAATACGCTTCTCTCAACGATCTTTAACATGGGTACTTTCATCAATTCGATACAACTCAGTTGCAGTATATGGATCGGATTTACTCAAACAGCTCATTCGGGAAAAATCATCAATATTGGAACCAGGACTTCCATTAGAGGATCTCATGATGAGTATCAACATTTAGGCGATCTCCAGATAAGGTTATACCGGGTGGCCGCCGAGATACCGATATCGTTGGCGAATTCCCCAAGCAGCTAAACTGAATGGAGTAGTTCAGCAATAAAACGATTGAGAACCTTCTGAGCAGTTTTATACCCAGTAGCTTGCTTACCTAACTTCAGTTCAGACAAAACACGGTCACGTAAAATTTCTAGTTCCCTTACCGTACCATTTGTCACATCAGTATATAGTCAGCCCCATTACACAAAAGGGCTAGAACGTGTAACTCTGCATGAAAATGTCTGCTTTCACAGCTCATCGTCCTCGGCGATCGCCTGCAACGGAATGAAGTCTATCACCAGAAAGACTTCATTCCTTTATTTATGTTATTAACGCCCCAAATCCCTATTTCCAATACGTCCCCCCTAGATCGACATACCTGCAATAGTCCATCTAAATGGCAATTAACCCTAATCCCTGTTGTGAAATTTAGTTTCTAGGCGATCGCTGTTGATTCTGATAACAATCCCGACATATCCAGAACACGCTGCGACCATGAACTAAGGAGTTATGTAAAAATAACCTGAACAATTAAGTGCCTACTTTGGGTTTGATAATATAGTTCCACTCACCATGAAAAGAATTTCGTTCGATTGCAATAGTCTCAAGCTCTTGGTCTGTAACTTTGATTCCCGTTTTGTAGAGATTTGGATCTAATCTAGCCTCAACTTCTAATCCTTGTGTGGTGGTAGTATTGCGAATTAGATTAATCACAACTTGTAAGCTGGTCAATGGTCTGCCTCGCCAGTTTTGGGTAATGTGACAAAACAAGCGATGCTCAATCTTATTCCATTTACTTGTGCCTGGAGGAAAATGGCACACATGAATAGTTTTACCAGTTTCAGTTGCTAATTCTTGTAGCTTCAATTTCCACAATCGAGAGCGATAACTATTGCTACCACCGCAATCAGCCGTAATCATTATATGCTGGCTTTTTGGATAAACTTCTTTTCCCATTGAGTACCACCAATGACGAATAGACTCGACTGCAAACTCTGCTGTATCGTGGTCGATGCCAACATTCACCCATCCTTGATTTGAGGTTAAATCATAAATTCCGTAGGGAATTGCTTTGCCCAATTTGGGGTCAACAAAATCATGCATCTTCACCTCAATTGGCCGTGCCTTCTCACACCACTCGGTTCCGGAATTTTTAAAATCTCCAATTAATTCTTTTTTTTTAGTATCCACTGAAATTACGGGTTCGTTCTGGGATTGAAAGTGCAAGACTTGCTTGGAAATATGTAAAAATTGGTCGTCCCTATCTGGATGAGATGAGCCATCACGGGTTTTACGATTTGATTGTAAGCTGTAGCCCAGCGATTCAAGTAAGTTGTAAACACTTTTAGGACTAGTCCTATGTCCGCCAATGTTTAATGCCGCGGCCAGTTTCACTACACTTTTAGAAGTCCATTTTAGAGGCGATTCTGGATCTCCCAGCGTCACTGGTTCAATCAGCGATTCTAAATCTGATAACAGCATCGCGTCTTTTTCTTCCAGTAGTTTACGTCCAGCACCTGACGAACGAATTCGATTACTATCGCCATTCGAGGTTTCTTCCTCTGAAGCTTCTAACAATAACCTTATCCCAGCATGGATTGTAGTCCGGGATAGTCCAGTTGCGAGCGCAACCTGACTGATACCTCCCCACCCCAGGCTTCGGGCTTCGATTGCTGCCCAAACACGCCGTGTTTTCTCGTTCAAATAGGGCTTTAACGAATCATACTTGTCTTGAATGCTTTCTACTACTTGGTTATCAGACATCTAAGCCTTTAATTCGGTTACATTCTGATGATCTAACTATTCGGTAAATCGTTCAAGTTATTTTTACATGATGCCTAACTTCAGTTTGAACCTGGGTTAAAGCTGTGCTGTCAGTTCTAATTTTTTCCCAGCTAAATAACCAACGTGTTAAAGTCCGTCCCAATTCCACTAACTCAGCTGCTTGGTCAACATCTGTCTGCACCATGTTAGGTACAGTCCACTCAATAAAATACAAACTTTTTTTTAAAGACTGGCTATTACATCTTGAGGCGTTACATGATCACAAAAAGATTTAATTCGGGCTAAGTTAGCAGCTAAGTGACCCAAGCGAGTAGGGATATTATATTGCAGGAAGCGTTCTTGTTTTTGATTCCAGTCAGTCATACGTTGAACTTAAAAATGCTGAAGATAGATATGTTATTCAGCAGTTAACTCGTTATTATGACAACCTATTAGATGGAAAATTATTTGCAGAACAAATTGACTATGACCAGCCAGTTAAACTAATAGCAGCAGCACCATGCTTTCATAGACATAATCTGATTGACTGCAAGTATGATTTGCTAAAAATTGATTTATTAGAGGTTAGTGTGATTTGAAACAAAAAATGAGATTTTAACCCACGATATGCTTCAGAAATGAGTATCCAGTTTATAGGTTCTTGGCAACTTTTGGTGATCTTGGTAGGGGGAAGGCAGAGGGCAGAGGGCAGAAGGCAGAAGTCGGAAGAGTAGAAGTAATAATTTCAACCCTTGAGTTTGTTTAAAGTAGCAACTAATATACTTTGCATTTCCTCAACCTCATTCAAGATGGGAGTGAAAAGGTCTTTATCAGCTAAATCTACTTCTTTGGCAATGATTAATTGCGTATCAAGTTCTCTTAAAGAACCTAACGCAATATGTAAGAACTGGATATATTCTGGCTTGGAACGCCTACCATAGCCTTCCGCTATATTGGATGCTACAGATACAGAAGAACGTCTGATTTGACTGGTTAAGCCATACAATTCTGATTGAGGGAATAAGCGTGTAAATTTATAGCAATTAATGGCAAGTTGAACTGCCCTTTGCCAGATAAACTGATTTCTATAACTCATAATTAAGTTTGAAGTTTAGAGAAGTTTGAAGTACAAAGATTATACTGAAAAAAGTCAACATGGACACTTATAAATCTTTAATTTGCTAACAAGAATCGTCGCTCAAGCAAGTCTATCTTGGCACGACCATACATCTGCCGCTTTAACATTTTCAGTCGATTAATATGCCCTTCAACTGGGCCATTACTAACTGACATAGTTACACCTGCTCTCACAGCATCGTAGTCAGACTCTAAACTAACAGCAAAGGAGCGCAACAAAGAAACCGAGCTGTTTTTAGCTTTGTTTAACCAAGCATCGAGCTGCTCGCTCAGACGTTGACGCACAAGAGATGCAAACTGTTGAGCTAGTTCAATAGCTGACTTTAAATCCGAATGGGCTTTTTGTAGTTGAGCGATGACTTCACGCTCATTAGGCTGTATTAATTCTGGTCGTCGCAAGACTAAAGCGGTGACGCGACTGGGGGTGAGAGGACGATGGGAGGAAGAGCTAATCCTGGGGGAAGCGTTTTTTCTTGAACCTTTTGCTGGTTCAAATCCAGGCACGGTCTTGAGATAACGAGTGAAGCGAGAGACCGTGGCATAACTACCGGTATAGCCGCAGGCGCGAATTTCCTTAAACAGTTTTTGGGTGCTGTGGTTACCGCTATTCCAGCGACTGAGGAGGTAATCATGATAAGGGTTGAGAAGGCTCAGACCTTGGTCGCTACGTTCACGACGTTCGGTAAAAGTTGAGCTACGCAAGTAATTATATACGGTGTTTTTACAAACTCCCAGGGATTGAGCAATTGCTTGCACTGATAGGCCAATAGAACGTAAGCTCCAAACTCGCTCATGGATGTCCCTCCGTCTAGCCCGTGCCTCGGCAGATTGGACTTTCCTTTTTAGAGCTGTGTTTTGGGGAAACCTTGGCACAACTGAGCCGGGATGAGCCTCACTAATCAGGGAAAGGTTATCAGGAAAAGGCAGATGGTTGGCACTTAGGTTTTCCCGTGCAGTCAATCCGTCTGTACTCTCTGTCAAAAATGCTTGAAGACTACCACCCAAGTTTTGAATTTCAGTTGTCTGCAATTGGGTGGGGTATGTGTCCCCATCCAATTCCCGAATACCCTCTGTCTTCCCTACGGGACGCTGCGCGAACATACTTTTGCCTTCTTCAAGTGGTGTTTCCACCTCTAAATGCACTTTAGTATCAGTATTCAAGACTTGTTTTTCCACTTCTTTAAGTGCTTTGGCGTGAGTACCAAAGACTTGATGAAGCGTTTGAGATAAATTTTGCAATAGATGAAAGCGGTCTGCAACTTGAATGGCTTCTGGCGCGCCTTGGCGAATACCACTTTCATAAGTTTTTGACCGATCTCGTGAGACAACTTGAACACCAGGGTGAGATTTTAACCATTCTGTCAAGGTTTCAGCCTTTGCATCTTTGAGTAGAGCAATTGGTCGGCTGCGTTCTAGATCAATTAGTGCTGTGCCGTAAGTCTTACATTTACGAAAACAGAAGTCGTCTACCCCAAGAGTGTGTGGCGTTACGATTGGTGGTAGTGGGATTGAGCGGACTAAATTTAATAGCGTATTGCGAGAAACTTTTATCCCCAATTGCTGTGAGAGTCTTACCCCTGCTGCACCACCATTAGCTAAAGCAATCGCATTCAGTCGTTGAGCTAAACGTAGAGTTCTTCTCGCCCAAGGTGTGGTTACATTGGTCAGCCTTTCTGTAAAAATACGTCGTTTACACGACTTATTAAGGCAAAAAAACTTCCGCACCCTTAACTGTAAGGTAATGCTGTAATCAGCCCAGGGTAAATCTGCTAACTTTCGCTCATAGCGACTATGAATTTTGTGAGTTGGTTGATTACAAACTGGACAATTAACTACTCTAGTGATTGCGGAAACAATCACATTTATCTGAGTGTTTATCTCGTCAAGAACGCAATTTTCCAGTTTCAGGTTTGCTAAATCTGGTAATAGATAACTTAGCACTAACATAACCAAGCTGAGGATTATCCCTCAAATGTTTGATGGAGTGAAGTTTGACGTATCTTAATTATATCTTTCTGACTTCTGCCTTCTGCCCTCTGCCCTCTGCCTTTCCCCAGCCTAGATCACCAAAAGTTGCCAAGAACCATATTATGATTCAAAGCATAGTTAGTGTCCTAAAAAATCGGATTCCTATATTGAATACATCACTCAGAACTTTTCCAATATCCTCTGACTCTACTCAATTTCCCACTCTACTTTCAAACTTTCCAACTTCGCATTTTTTACACTCAATCTCTGACATTCATGCAAAAATTCTTGCACTTGATCTTGATTTAAACTTAACCCACCATCTTGGAGATTATGGATATAAGTAATCACATCTGAAGTTGTAAGAGATGAACTGATTTCTTCCAGTAAAATAGCATTATTCACCTCTCGACATACTAACTCAATATCAGATGAAGTAAATCTGACACTCTTCTCGGCTAACATCTCAAAATTAACCAACTGATTTAAATTAATTTGTGATAAGTAGTGCTGAAATAACTCCACTCTCTCTGCTTGATTAGGTGGGAAAATGGGAATTTTCCAATCCAGTCTCCCAGAACGTTTCAATGCACTATCAATCCCACTTAAATAATTAGTAGCAGCAATCACTATAACATCACTATCTTTAATATTGTTCAGTTCAATTAATAATTGATTAATTGTGGCTTTTTGGTCAGTGTGGGCATTATCTTCATGACGATTAAACCCAATACTATCTAACTCATCTATAAATAAAACTGAAGGTGATTTTTTCTTAGCTTGAGCAAAAATATCTCGAATATTCTTCTGACTTTGACCTATCCAAACACTCACAATATCAGCAGGTGAAAATTTAAAGAAATATCGCCCTGATTCATTAGCAAAAGCATTAGCTAGTAAGGTTTTACCACATCCAGGTAAACCATAGAAAAGAATACCACCAACCGCTCCCTTGTATCCTTGCGATTGCAGTTTTAGCAGCTTCCTTAATTTTTCCTTTTCTTCATAGAGTCCTTTGACTTGGCTAAAATCAAGTTTTACTGTCTTCGCAACTGGAACGATTTGATTGGTAATATTTTTTCTAGCTGTATATTTAAACGTCGGATAATTTATATTTTCAAAGGAGACAGGTACTAATTGATGTTTTTCATAATCCGGTGTCATGATAATCACTTTAAAGTTAGTACCATAGTATCCTGCCAATTTATATTCTAAAATTTCTTTTGTCTTTTTCAGTTGATAGTAATTGCGGGCAATTTCAAATCCAGGTACTACTAACCAAAAACTTTCCAGATTATTAGGCCATACCTGGGATTTGCGGATAATTCTTTTAATCATATCAAAAAAGAGATTATTATCGGCAAACTCTTGATATTTCAGGGTTTCTATCTCCACCACAATCTTATTTTTGACATAAACTTCTATGGTTTCGCTTTGATATTCTTCAGATTCCTGCTCATCATTTGTGTTTTCTTCATCTTGGGAAGTTAACTCTACCTCACAGCCTATATGAGATAATTCATATCCTAAACTTTCTAAAGTTTTAATCGCAAAATATTTGAGATAGATATACTCACTGCTTTCCTGTTGCCATTTAAGGTGATAAAGATGTTGGGGGTTCATTTTCAGCAACAATTGTGATTCAGCCTGAATCTGGGCTTTTTGCAGTTCTAAAAAATAATTTAGTAGAGATACATCATCTTCATCTGTCTCGTAATAAGGTAACTCTAATAGCAGACGGAAATGCGCTAATATCTCTTCTTTATACTCAATTTCAGCTTCCTGGTTATATTTACATCTCAGAGTAAAAGTGAAGGGGATTTTACTGGCAACTCTATCTACTAAATGTCCTAAAGTATCTTCTTTTTGTTGAGATTGAATTTCTAATAATGATGGGCAATGAAATAAAATAAATGATTGGGCTGAATTATATTTGTTTAAAGCTAAAGATATATGAGAAAATTGCTCGTCGAATTGTTCAGAATCTAGCAACTCTAAGCCAGTATTGCCCAAGATGACACTAGTCATAGTTGAGCTATAAAAATGAAATATGTTAGCTCCTTGAAGAGAGTCTTCTTTGTCATTTTCATGACTATCGTCCGAGTCAATGATATTATTAGAGAACTGTCGTACAGATGCAATAGGAATTTCACTACTGCCTTTATATTGAAATTTCCTAATCAATTCATAATTTAAGACTTTGACTACAATATCAGAAAAGAAATCCCCAGCTTGGGGAATGAGAAAAATCCCCATCGGTTGATTAGAATCTAAACAAGACTGGAAACGTTCATACTCCTGATCTGAGCCAAAGTCAAATAAATAGTAAAAAAAATCATGCTTGACTTGAATCAATTCTTTCAGTTTTTGATCAATTGGTTGAGTTGTTAATAATTCTTCAGAAATTGCTACACCTTTGAGGGAAATATTAATTTTAGTGTCTAAGGGAATGTATAAATCAAACCCTGGCTCGGTACAGAGTCCTAAGTTATCCAGAGTAGCATTAAACTCATCAATGAATGCCTGACTTCTCCGTTGATAGCCAAACTGTTCCATGATGGTTTTCACTCGCAGGCTTTTTTTTGGTTTACCAGTTCTTTGGAGTTCATTTTTAATAGAGCTTAAATAAGCTGTATATGACATTTTGTATCCTCACAGGAATTAACTTTATTGGCGTTGCATAAATGCGGGATGAATTAAGCTTTTCTAGCAAAGTAAACTAACGATTTTTTGCGGCTTTGCGCCTTTGCGCGAAACATAAATCATCCCATTAATCAGCAACGCCACTTTATTTTTCCCTAAATGAGATATACAGCTAACTCCAGCTTCCGGTAAATTGTATTTTTGTAGTCTGCTGCTAGTCAATCATGGGTTTGAACCTTCTTAGGACTTACACAGTGATACGAAGAATAAAGGGTTTGGGCGAGGATATAGGGGTATAGGGGTGTGGGGCTTAAGGTCATTGCTGACTTTTCCTCTAAGAAAATAGCACTCATCGCATCGGTGAATGAATACAACTTACGGGTGTGGTGAATATGCAGTCGAATGAAGATACTGTACAGGACAATTTCTTGATAACTCTATGTATTTTCCTACTTAAACTTGACTAACTTGTTTTTTGTAAAGTTCATCAGATACTTTTTGAAGTTCTGGTTCAACGTCTGTCAAATGTTTTTCTAAAATTGCTAAATTGCGAATATTGGATTTATAAAAAGCGTCAAATAAATCTCCCACTAAAGGCACAGTACCCACAACAGTTTCTAAACCAACATTAAAAATCATTTTGGCTAAATCTTGGCGTGATATACCAAAGCGGGTAGCTAAAAATATAATATAAGCTGAAAACGCTGTACTGATTAAATCACCACCACCTGGAATTAAACCAATAATTGGGTCTATTCCAATACGAAAACTTGTTAACGGAATGCGTATTGATGTATCCATCAAACGACTGAGTTGGCGGATGCGATTTAGAGTAGCAAGGCGTTTAGCAGCGTCCATAATTTACAAGATTTACACTGCTCTTAAATTGCACCATTTTTAATTATTTGTCTTGTACCATTAGAAATAATTAAGTATGAATAAAAATTCTGCTGCTTGACCTGAATGTAGATAAATAGACGATACAAATTATACTTTATTGAATTAGTCTATTATGGTTTATTACTAAAACCAACTCAGAAATTTTAGAACAGCTAAAACGAGCATCAGACGGCTTGCTATTTATGAGCGAGTCGGAATATCCCTGTGCAGCTTTCCTGTGGTCAGATATTGCACCTGCAACACCAGAGAAAGTCTTACAACAGACCAACCATCCCATAGACACACCCGTAGAAATCGTAGGAGTGGATGATTTTTTTGGTGTAGCAACAACTCCTGAAGATTGGCACAATGAAGAAGAGTTTGAAACCGTCAAACGATTTCAAACTCTTGTGCAGACACTCAAAGAAAACCTGAGTAATTTGCAGGTGTATCGACTGGGTGATTTAGCGATTGATGTTTATATTATTGGTGAAACTCCTACAAGAAATTTAGCTGGTCTTTCTACTAAAGTTGTGGAAACATGACCGATTTACTGGTTATCAACTTTACTCTCAATACTAGCTTGAATATTGGGGGAAACGTTAGAAAGAAAATCGTAACCCGTCAACGTTTCTAATTCATCAACACTGACTTTATAAGCCCTCCAATCATTATTTAATTCTGGTTCGTTGGGAATATTTACTGCGATAACGCGAGTATTAGCTGTAATACCCGTAAGCCCTGAGCCTGGGCTATCTAGTACAACAATAATCTTCCAAGTGGATTGAGGAATTGTCACTTTACCTTTGAGGGGTTGACCTTAACTACCGCTAGGGCCAGCGACAATATAAAGTTCTTTACCTTGGCTTACCAATTCTCGACAATAATCTTCTAAATTACCCCAAATGTTCCGGTTGTTATCGGGTGTTTGGGGCATCATGTTTGTCATGAGGAAAGTAGCCGCATTATCCTCTGCTGTTCGCGTGCGATCGCCCGATGGTGCAATATGTCCTCTGTCATATCCACTTCCAGAGTACATAGAAGGAGTCACTCGCACCCAACCAGCAGGCAATGTGTTATCTGGGCGGAAGTTATTCTGCCTGTCTGCATCTCCCAACCATGAGGAGTTAAGCTGCCAAGCTACCCAGTTAGCAGTTCCCTTGCTGTTGTTGTAGGAAAGTGCATATTGATTTTTGACCATCAGGTAATTATCTGGTGTAAGCTTTGTTGGCGTTGCACCACTGGGATTTCCCAAGAGTAAATGCACGCTGATTGATGGAGAAAGTTCAGTTAATGGTGGCACTTGGGATTGGACAGGCGAACACCCGACAATCAACGCCACCAACGCCGCTACACCCAGATTTCGACAAATTCCCATAAATTGACGCACCCCTAGAGATTGATTTCACTTCAGGATTTCTGATTGTATTTCCTGAGTTTCACTCAAATTTGTTGCAAATTGTCAAATTTCATGACCCATTGGACTGCACAGACTACGGCTGGATGGATACTAGCGAATAGGGCGATGCCAATTGTTGACTACTGCTAATTTTCAGAAAAATTTTACTAATTTACGAGCCGTGAAGCGTAAAGCCCCCGTATTTTTAATCGGGGGATATAAGCGAATGACCGAATTTATTCGGTCGTAACATGGTATAATTACGTCAGAGAGTTTGACGTAAAAATGCTAGTATTTGAGACAAAACTTGAAGGAACAAACGAGCAGTATCAATTGCTGGATGAGGCGATTAAAACTGCTCGTTTTGTCCGCAATGCTTGCCTCCGGTACTGGATGGACAACCAAAACATCGGCAGGTATGATTTGAGTGCTTATTGCGCTGTCCTTGCTGCCAATGAAAACTTTCCGTTCGTTGCCAAACTCAACTCTATGGCTCGACAAGCTTCTGCTGAAAGAGCGTGGAGTGCAATTGCTCGGTTTTTTGACAATTGCAAGCAAAACAAAACCGGGAAGAAAGGTTATCCACGCTTTAAAAAAGAACAGACGCATGGGAGTGTTGAGTATAAAACTAGCGGCTGGAAGCTTAGTAGTGACCGTCGTTATGTCACTTTTAGCGACGGATTTAAAGCAGGAACTTTCAAACTCTGGGGAACTCGTGACTTGCATTTCTACCAGTTGAAACAGTTCAAGAGGGTGCGGGTTGTGCGTCGTGCCGATGGGTACTACGCGCAGTTTTGCATTGACCAAGAGCGAGTAGAAAGGCGAGAACCAACGCTTAAAACTATTGGGCTGGATGTGGGATTGAACCATTTCTTGACCGATAGCGAAGGCAATACAGTTGAGAACCCTAGACACTTGCGTAAAAGCGAAAAGTCTCTCAAGAGATTGCAACGCAGATTGTCTAAAACCAAGAAGGGTTCTAACAACAGAGTCAAGGCAAGAAATCGCTTGAGTAGAAAACACCTTAAAGTAAGTAGGCAGCGTAAAGACTTCGCCGTAAAGTTGGCGAGGTGCGTAGTCCAGTCTAGCGACTTGGTAGCCTATGAGGATTTGCAGGTGCGGAACATGGTCAGGAATAGACATCTTGCCAAGTCGATTAGTGATGCAGCGTGGACGCAGTTTCGGCAATGGGTTGAGTATTTCGGCAAAGTGTTTGGTGTAGTGACTGTTGCAGTCCCACCCCATCACACTTCGCAGAATTGTTCCAACTGTGGCGAAGTAGTGAAAAAGTCGCTGAGTACAAGAACTCATGCTTGCCCTCACTGTGGACATATTCAAGACAGGGATTGGAACGCTGCACGGAACATACTTGAACTAGGACTACGTACTGTGGGACACACAGGATCTCAAGTCTCTGGAGATATCGACCTCTGTTTGGGTGAGGTAACTCCTCCAAATAAGTCGAGTCGTGGAAAGAGAAAGCCCAAGAAGTGATTCTTGGAATCCCCCGTTTTCTAAACGGGGGAGGATGTCAAAGTCTTCATACTTTAGTGCGTTTAAAGCGATCGCCTACGGTCAGAACATTGTGATCAAAGGTTTCTCAGCACTGGTTTTAGAGAGATTGCAACCAAGCTTAAGGAGGAAGTAATGCAATTTTTTGACATTTGGTGCAAGATAAATTCAATCTGTTGGACTTGACGGGAAACGTTTCCCGTCAACTTAAAATCACCTTGTTTGCATAGGATTAGTAATTTGTGATGTAAGTAGAAGAGTGTAAATATTGGTAGTTGAGATAAGGTAGTCCCAAGGAAATAAGTTTTACTGCCTAGCATAAAAGAGGCACTGGGGATTGGGGATTAGGATTTTCACTCAGCACGCTACTCACGCCCCGTTCCGCTA
Organism: Anabaena sp. FACHB-595; assembly: GCF_048568275.1. Classification (NCBI taxonomy): domain Bacteria; kingdom Bacillati; phylum Cyanobacteriota; class Cyanophyceae; order Nostocales; family Nostocaceae; genus Anabaena; species Anabaena sp. FACHB-595. Next base: position 6,257 of record NZ_CP183476.1, on the reverse strand, counting down.
GCAGCACTTCGTACAGTAAATTCAAACTGACGCTGATGCAATACTTCCATTACATCTGCTGGTGAAGAGAGCAATGGCAGGCGGCTTGTCCCAAAGCTTGACGCATTAAATTTACCAATGCCAGCCAAGATAAATCCAATCTGTTCGAGTTGACGGGAAACGTTTCCCGTCAACCCCAAATGACGTTTTTTAGCATAGGATTGGCTAATTATTGATGTACATTCCTTTGGTCTATCCACCGCCAAGTAGCATTAAGGACTCAAGACTACCAATAATTAGTTATTCGACATCTCGGATTCGTCGAGCAGCTTTTCTAAGTCATTCAACAGCCGCTCTAACTTCTTGCGTTTTTTATCGTCCTTCCACAACTTTGTTTGTTGTAAACGCTTGCCTATTTCTGTATAACGTTTGCTCAATACCTTTTCTGGTGTCGCTGCTGCTGGTGTAGTCTGGGCTGATTCCAGTTGCTTGATTAATTCCTTAATTTGAGTTAATGACAGATTTTGAGTAATTGCTGAAGATAGAAGATCAGCACGCTGTTGCTGGTCTTTGACTCGTGCTATGGTTCGTGCCTTAGTAAATTCAAGCTGACCCTGACGCAACACTTCCATGACATCTGCTGGCAAAGAGAGCAACGGCAGACGGCTTGTCCGAAAGCTTTCCGCATTAAATTTACCAATGCCAGCCAAGATAAATTCAATCTGTTCGAGTTGACGGGAAACGTTTCCCGTCAACTCCAAATTACGTTTTTTTGCATTGGCAGCTTCGTTGAGAATTGATTTGACATCTTCAATGCTGACATCTAAATCTATCGCCAAAAGTTCCAGTATGGCTTCAACTTCTTCTACTGGGTTTAAGTCTTCGCGCTGTAAATTTTCAAGTAAAGCGACTTGCAGAGCTTGTTTATCAGTCAGTTCCTTACTCACAATTGGGACTTCAGCTAAGGAAGCTTCCAGGGCTGCCCTCAGTCGCCTTTCCCCTGCAATTAATTCATATTCTCCATTGCCGAGTGGACGGACTAACAAGGGTTCTAAAATCCCGTGTTCCCGTACCGACTGCACAAGGTGTGACATTTTTTCGGGGTCAAACCAACGGCGTGGTTGTTTGGCAACTCGAATTTTGTGGATAGAAATAGTAGTAATTGGAGATGCGTCCACATCCATAGTTAATAAATCTTCAACGCCGCGCATCTTGGGGACTTCCAGGCGTTTTTTCGTCATTACAACTTCTCCATTCCTTGAGCAATTTTCTTTAAAACTGTAATTGCTGGATGTTTTGGGGCATAAACTGCTAGAGGTTGACGACTCATTGCCGCATCCGCAAATGCGGTAGCGCGAGGAATTGCCGGATATACCTTAGCTAGAGGTGATAACTGCTGTTCTAAAGCTTCCAAAATAACTTTATCTTGATTGGCGTTGCTATAAAGTGTAGGAACTATTCCTGATATCGCTAACTGAGGATTAACGTGTTTTCGCACCTGTTTAATTGTATCGAGCAGCAATTCCGTTCCTTTGAAAGCTTTGAAGTGTGTCTGGATAGGAATTAAAACATGAGTTCCTGCTGTCAGACCTAAAATGCTTAATACTCCCAAGGATGGCGGACAGTCGATGAGGATGAAATCATATTGATTGCATATAGGTTCTAACGCTTGCTTGAGCCGAATCTCCCGCGCCATCACGCTAGCTAGTTGTAGTTCCACCGCACTCAGAGAAATATTGGCAGGTAATAAATCCATACCATGTAAATCATGATGAATTGGTAATGGCGTTTCTTCATTGAGAATCGCATCACCAACAATGTGTTCAAGTTCGTGTGGTTCTAAACCCATAAAAGTTGTCAGACTTCCCTGTGGGTCTAGGTCGATGAGCAGCGTTTTATGTTTTTTCAAGTGCAGGTGGTAGCCGAGGTTCATGGTGAGGCTGGTTTTCATGACTCCGCCGGCTTGGTTGAAGACGGTGATGACTTTAGTCACTGGTGTAATCTGAGCTTTTTGTTTTGCCTTTACAGCATAGTTTATGTTGAGATCATCAATTTGGGAAACTTCTGGGTCAGATTTTGTCTAAAATAATACTGACACCAAAACTCAGCCACTTCCAGCAGCATAGGAACGGAGTCGGGAATCAAACCTGTGCCATATTCAGGTTTATAGCCTTCTATGAATTCCCTAGCTAATTTATAAGCATAGTAGGAAAAATCCTGCTCAACAAAACAGCGTATAGCATAATCTAGTTTGAGCAGTTCACCGCTCTTGACAAAACGTACAGTAGCCCAGGGGACATGACGATAATCGTCTCCTTGCAACTCATCGATTTGTCTTAACAGCTGACGAAGGGATTGCTTTCCCTCAAGAGTGGGAGTTTCCAGGTAAAGTTCCATCTGAGCAATAGCATCAGTAATCAGATTTTTGTACGTCTCCCATTCTTCAGGACTCTTGTGGCTAGGACAGTCGGCATCGTTTATTTGCTGCTGAACCCGTTTTGAGAGGTAGAGAGCAAATTGCTCTGCGGCAATTTCATCATGACAAAGGCTTTTGATGCTAGTCAATCGTGTGATAGGTAGTGCTAACCTAAAATTTTCGGTGCGAAGTTCTTTAGCTGTTTCAACCCACTTTTTGATTTTGGTGGCGTATGCTGCCTGATAACTTTTCTGTTTCATGGGGGTATAGCAGTTAGCTTCTACAATGTTGTAGAAGCTAAGGTTTCTTTATTTAGGTGGCTCTCATCTTAATATTTTGAGAGCATGATTAACCATAGTGGGTGGTATGTCGCAGTGAAAATTGACCGTCACAGGAAGTTAAAGCTTTTCACCAATCTAATTTGGCAATCAAACCGTTTTTGCCCTGCTACTAAGAAACAGCCATCGAGCAGCAGCATTCCCTCGAATTCCACACGATGATTACTTAAAATAATTGTGTTATGACTCAATCTCAACCTGCATTGCCCCAACCCCAGCTAGAAAAAGCTGGTATTACCTTTGAACAGTATGTAGAATTTACCCCAGAAAAGCTGGAACTGAGAAACGGATATCTCGGCTATGGCGGACAAGACCAACTTGGGTTTCACTTGGCTGTTCTCACCAATATGGGGTTATTATCAGCAATTCAGCATACAGGCTTGTCATTATGGCTACAAGCCCTTGACCGTTGTGTACGGGAAAAACTAGCAACGGTCAACGCTGACCCAGAAGTAGCCCAAGCAATGTTAAATCGATTTAATCAAGCTATGGCAGACCTGACGGCGGTGGTAGAGTATCTTGAGGAATAAAATTAATAGACTAGAAAATAGAGTCACCTGTAGACTTAGGTATTGCCGCTAGGGTTGCTAGAGAGCATATCCCAACTGCGGTTTCATTCCAGAAATCTACCCTATAAAATGTCAATTAGCTCCAAATAAACTGAACTTACTGTTAAATAAAAACAATGAATACTGAACAGACAGTCTTAGAAGTTTCAGGAGTAGAAATTACCAAAACTCTCTTAGGAGATTTACATAAACTTCAGCAATATACTGGAGAACCAATAGCAGCCGTCTATGCAGACAATCTACTGCGTACCATGCGCTCGTTGCGCGATAAATTACCTTTTGACCCCTATACAGAAGTGGTAATGGCACTGCATGATGCACTCTTCTTTCAAAACCGATGGATTGATTATAATGTCAATCAGTACAAGGGAGTTTGTGAATTATTAACATCCCTAGTAAATCAAGAAACCATTAACAATTCCTCAGTCGAATCAGCCATTTTAACTTTAGAAAACTTAGGCTTTGATACCCTACCATTTGGTGTAAACATTGACGATAACCTAGATACAAATGAAGATGAGGAATAACTCAGAATGGATGATAATTCTATTCCTCAACACTTTTTAGACACCTCGGTTCTACGTTCTCTGCTACTAGGTACACAAGTTTATAAGCAGTATTTTAAATCTCAATTTACTGACCAACAACTTTACATCTCTAACTATGTGCAGATGGAGATGAAGCGCAGTTATCTAATTAATCTTATTTCCTTCTACTTTGTCCTGCGCCTAGAAACTATCAACAATATTGGAGATGCTATTACTCTGTGGAGTAATAGATTTAAAGCTAGCGAACTCAAAGCTATTTTACAACTTATACCCCAACTTTTTAGCACCCATCAACTCAACTTTAGCAGTCCCGAAGATAAAGAAAAAGCCCTAGCTGTTTTAGGAATTTATATTAAACGTTTTGAACTGCTACTCAGAAAAAAATTTAACAACACCAACACTGATGCTACCGCCTGCACCCGCGCCCTTGTACCCCTTAACCTTGATTTGCAAAATGCAGCAGCAGGATTAAAGCAATTTGCTGATGAATTTGGAGATGTAGAGACTTGTCGCAGCCAATGTCAAATTGACCAGTTTCTTTTAGTGCAATACCGTTCAGAAATTGAGCAATTAGTTCAAATTGCCTCCCAATTACCCAAGAATTCAAATACCAGGGGATTTATCAAAATTGTTGATAATCTCAAAGAGATATTGGCTCAAGGAGCAGCAGCCTGTGACTGCAAGCGTTGTGCAAAGATTGGTGATGCAGTTATTGCTTTAAATGCGCCCCGGAATATGCAACTGGAACATACTGATAATTCTTTTGACTATTTATGTCCCCCGATTAATCAACCTCATTACAAACATCCGTCAGAAAATCAGATAGTTACTAATATATAAAGTCGTGACAAACAATAATTGTGACACCCAGAACTAATCAACGAGCGTGCGGTGGAACTAGACCCCATCAAACCAAATCCGCCAACACACTACTCACCTTCAACTGGTGCTGCTGTCGATTATCGTCATAAATCATCAACGTCTCCAACTTAGTGTGCCGACTCAGCTTCTGCACCTCCCGCACACTCTGCCCCGCATCCAACGCCGCCGTAATCGAACTGTGCCGAATGCGGTGCGGTGATAACGGCTTAGTAATCCCGGCTTTTTTGGCCCGCGTTCTCACCATCTTGGCCAACCCCGTATCCGATAAAGGATGCCCCGGCGTATTCGGATCTAACGCCACAAACAACGCATCTTTAGTTGAAGCCAACCCCCGAAACGCCAACCAATAACAAATCGCATCCCTAGTCTTGGGAGTCAAATCAATCGCCTCTCGCTGACTACCCCTGCCCTTACCCAAAATCAACAGTTTGCTATTTTGACGGTCAAAATCCCCCATCTTTAACTTTGCAATCTCCCCCCGGCGCAGCGCATTATCCCAAAGCAAGCGCAGCAGAGCATAATCCCTAACCCCCTTCGCCGTCGTCCGGTCGCAAGTCAAAAGTATCTGCTTAAATTCCTGGGGAGTAATCCCACTGGTATCTCGGTACTTAATGACAGTCTCACCCTTAATATCCTCCAAGGTGTAACCACAAACTCCCAACAGCCTACCCTTATGCACCAACGCCCGTAGAGCTGACAACCGCCGGTTCACCGTGGCCTCCGATAACCCCTGCTCAATCATCTTGGCTTTATACTTGACCACCCACCCCAAGGCTTGCGCCCCCGGCAGTGCCAAAAATCGCACCACCCATTCCGCCGTCAATTCCACCCCAAACATCTTGGCAAAAAAATCTTGAATGTCCCGGTCGTAAGCTCTACGGGTAGACTGACTGCGCTTCTCTGCCAACAACATCGCCAGCACATCAGGCTGAGTCCACCAATCCAGCACGGAAGGTAGAGTATTATTATTGACTTTAACGATGCGACCAGACATAAAACGTAGGTGACGATAATAGGTATTACGTAACCTTATATCCTAAATAGGGATACAAGTCCTAAGTTTTTCACTTGTTTGCCCCAAAGTTGATCTATCTGTCCCAAAAAATTTTTAACAGTTTCAACTGGGTGATGAATACTTACTAGGCGTTGCGGATATTCGCAAATACTTTAACTCCTATGTAAAAACCCATAATATCTCTTAAATAGATTACTTCATCACGTCTATTTGCTGTGCGCTTACCCGGCTAGTTATAGCTATAACTAGCCGGAGATATTAAAACGTTGGCTTGCACCGTTATTCTGAGGTTTCCCTCAGATATTTTGTATAGGGGTGGCTCGATACCACATAAGTTGCTGTACCTAATCTTTTTTTAACCTAAAAGAACTCGATTCTTAACTTAACTTTTAAATAAGAGGTGAAAACTTATCTTTATCTAACTAAGGTTTTGATTAAATTTTCAAATCAATAGTTAGGGAAGTCAATGTAATGCGTGTGCATTGTAGAAGATAGAGGAATTTTCCTAGG
>NZ_CP183478.1:0-14581 GCF_048568275.1 Anabaena sp. FACHB-595 | reverse complement strand
TATAAGCTGTGCAGAATACCAGACATTTTGTAGAGGAATCCGGTATTTAGGTGCAAAATGTCTGCTGTTTGTAACTGTGATTAATCAGACAATTTCACTACTTAAAACAAGTTTCAGCTTGATCAACAAGCGTGGGGATTCCAGGATGAATAATTCCTGACTAGGACTGAAAGAAAAATCATCTCCTGTTAAGTGTACTGGGTTAAGTTCTAGAAAAAAATCTTGAATTACAATTGCAACATAAAATGTATTATCGATGCTCAATACTTTAAAAGTATTTCTCTTGCAGTGTGGTATCAACTCCCTAATATGTTAATACGCTTTAATTTTTTTGATCGGGCGATCGCTCACGCTTATAGCTCACTTCTTGGATAAACTTGATATCATTCTGTTGTGATGCTGATTAAGTTCAAATTGCCGAAATTTTGGCAACCCTAAAATAGCCAAAGCCGCTTAAATGCGAAAAAAACGCATATAGCCGTAGTAAGTACGACTATTTTAATATTTCTTGAGAGAATTGTTTTGGCTGTTAATTGAGGCTGTTTCAAGTTATGCCTAGACCTAGCCTGGGCATAGCTATAGCATAACTTGAGAAATTGCTTTTTTAAGTGGCTATTAAGCTAAAGCTATGTCTAGGCATAGCCTGGGCATAGCCTACAACTAGTCTAGACTATGCCAAGAAAACTGTAGTGTACTATACAATTTAGGATAATTAAATCCACTAATGACATAGACTTAGTGGAGTTAAAAAATCAACTTGTAAAAAAGAACTTTCTTCAGTTAAAGTGTACATAAGAAATTTCTGAATTTCGGCTGTGCAAAGAAAATGGAACTACCTAACAACAGTTACATCATTGCAATGAATAATTGCACGAAAGCTTTGCTCACAGAAAAATATGAAACAAAATCAAAAATTGTTTTTGACAATTAAGCGAAGGGTAGATAGCTCAGAAGGTCAGTTACTAAAATATCTGAAAACAGAACCATTTGACTTAGGGACATTACCAGAAATAGTGATGTTGACCCTGAAACAACATTGGTCGCCTTTTGCCATGTCTGCTGATGGGGTAGATGGTGAGCAACTAAGACAAAGGGCTATATGGGCAATTGAACAATTGGAAGCACAAGCAGCGTTAATTCGAGCGGTGTTTCTAGAACCAGCAGTAGTGAAGACACAGACGATAGCTAACCAAGGTCAAGCTCAACAGACAAATGGTTTCTCTGACAATGGGTTTTTACCCCAAACATCGTCCAGGAACCACAATAGCTCAAATTAAGCAATCTTGATGTTCGACAGAATCTCTGTCGAACATCGTCAAATCCTCTGCCTGTAATAGTTTCAGCCAAGCCTAGTAGAATTACAGCCAACTTTCACCTGTTCAAGCAAAGAGAGTCCTGTGTAGTAAATCTTTGTAGCATATATGTAGTTTAATAGGAGTAATTTTCTAGACTGCGCTTGTCAAATTAGTTTTGGCTCAACTCACTTGTTTCAAATCGATTTAAATAATGTTTAGGGAGCGAAGTTTTTCTCAGGGCTTGATAAAATCAAGTGCGGAAATTTGAGTCTTTGATGAGCCAGGGGGCGAAGTATGCAAGCCAAGAGTGAAGTGACAATTAAATTTAGCGGCTCATTGCCAGAAGCCAAACCAGCAGAGAACAAAAAAGTTGAAGTCTCACTGACTGACCAGAATGGTGTAGTCTTCACTGCGCTGATCAACGCGAAAAGCTGGCGCAAGGCTGAAACCAATACGGCTGAGTTCGCAGACTGGGCTGGGGCTATATCAGGTAAGCTTGGTCAACGAACAGAAAATGGTTTTGAAGTGGTTGACGCAGGGCTTCAGATTTTTGAAAAGAAAGCGAAGGAGCCTAAACCAGATGTAGAGGCAGAGGCGACAGGAGAAGTAACTGGTGTAGCTTCATAGATGCGTAGAAAGCATTCAATAACAAATTTCCACCTCTGCAATGAGATATTTGCACAGGTGGAAGCAATCTTAAGTGCCGATTCAAAGAAATCCTAAATCTGAGTTACCCGAAACGTTTCGGGTAACTTTTGCTGTAGGTTCATTTTCTTTACCCCACTGCAAAGAGTCTTTCTGATTCAACTCCCCGCTTAGACATTAGATAACCTTGATATGATTTTTCAACCATTGTACAAATGCCTCACGCTCAAGTTCACCCGATGCTAGAGATAGTATAATCGTCTCCTGCTCATCGACAGAAGCATCAATTTCATTACCATTCATGACTAGAAAAACTTCCATTGCTGCATGACCAATCCGCTTATTCCCATCAATAAATGGATGATTCATGATCAGCGAAAAACCGATAGCCGCAGCCTTATCAACAAGTGTCGGGTACAGATCCTCACCGCCAAAAGTCATCCGAGGTTGAGCCAGTGCAGATTCTAAAGTACCTCTATCGCGGATACCCAACGCGCCACCAGACTGCTCGATAATCTGACGGTGAAGTTCGACAACTTCAACCAGTGTCAAGAAGCGAATCATGCTAATCGCTTGTAAAGTTCAGCATTTTTTCGCAGTACATAACTAGCTGATTGGTTAAACTCATTTTGGGGGTAGTTCAACAAATCTTCTACAGAGGCAGATAACAATTCTTCAGTAGACATCCCCAACTTTTCCGCTAATTCCTGCAATTTTTGTAGTTGCTGCTCTGTAATATTAATTGTTATGGCAGCCATATTTTCTTTTCCTAGCTAGTCTTTGTTTAACATTATCTGGCATTTATCCTTCATCAGCCATTAAAGCTTCTAATTCTTTCAACAAAGATTCTAGTTTCTCCTGCTTCTGGGGATTTTCCCAGACCTTGAGCTTTTTCGCTTTCTTATATGTAGTATCTAAACGACTTTGCAGTGGTGGAATTGTGTCAGAGGGTTGTTTAGCTTTGACCTGCTGTTGAATTTCCGAGAGGGATAAAGATAGCGTTAGGGCAGCTTCTAAAAGTTCAGTTCTTTCCTCTAGTGATTTTATTTTGGCAATTTCCTTGCCCTTGGTGTACTCAATTTGTCCAGCACGTAGGGCTGATAAAATATCTTCTGGCAGTTTCAACAGTGGTAGTCGGGTACGGACAAATGATTGCCAACTCATCTTCCCCAATTCAGTAAACGCTTTTTCTACTACTTCTGCCTCAGAATTACCCGAAACGTTTCGGGTAATCTTACCCTTGGCTTCATTCTCTATTCTGTAGAGTACAGAGGAGACTTCGGCTGGTTCGCATCCCAGTCGCAGCGCCAACAGTTGCAAGATGCCTTCAGTTTCTTCTATAGGGTTTAAGTCTGACCGTTGTAAATTCTCAGTTAGAGCATACTGTACCGCCTGCTCATCCGACATCTCTCGTGCCGTTATTGGCACTTCTGTTAAAGCTGCTTCTTGCGCTGCCCTATATCTGCGCTCTCCTGCCACTAATTCATACTTATCCCCTACTGGTCTAACCAATAGCGGCTGGAGGATACCTTCACGTTTGACTGACTCCACCAAAGATTGCATCGCCTGGGGGTCAAAATAACGTCGAGGTTGACTAGAGGGGAGAATAATTTTGTCCAGTGATACCTTAGTAGGGACTAAATTCTCATCATCCTCTTTGAATAGGGCAACGTTCTTGAGTTTGCTTCTATCAGCAGGTGGTTGGCTGGCACGTCTAGGACTCATCTATAAAACCTCCATAGCTTCTGCTATGTCATCAAAAATGCGGAGTATAGCAGGATTTTTATTCGGGCATAATGCCAAAGGTTTACCATACTCAGCCGCTTCTGCTAGGGAGGTAGCGCGAGGTAGTGGTGTAAATATCGTGGACAAACTCGACAGTTGCTCACGAATTGATTCTAGGGTTCTTTGGTCTAAAGAGTTACTAGCAGAGTACATGGTAGGGAAAAACCCCGCTATTTTCAGGGAGCGGTTGAGCTTGCGCTGGACTCTGGCGACCGTTTTTAATAGCGAGTCTGTCCCCTTCAATGCTTTGAACTGGCACTGAATGGGAACCAATACATGAGTAGAGGCAACCAAGCTAATTTGACTGAGAATGCCCAAACTGGGGGGGCAGTCAATCAAAATAAAATCGTAGTTATCCAATACAGGAACTAATACTTCTTTGAGCCGAAATTCGCGCAGTTCAGCAAATATTAGCTCTTGTTCTGCATTAGCCAGCAAGATGTTAGCTGGAGCTAAGTCCATGCTGTGTAAATCCCCATGTATGGGTATGGGTTCATCAGACTCAGACACCAGAGCATCGTAAATAGTTTTTTCTAAATCAGCCGGTTCTAACCCCATGAAGGTTGTTAGGGAGGCTTGGGGGTCGATGTCTATCACCAGCACTCTGTGGCGACGAAGTGAAAGGTGATAACCAAGATTTTGGGTTGTTGTTGTTTTAGCGACACCACCAGCTTGATTAAAAAGTGAGATTATCTTGGTCAATTTCACCGCCCACATTTAACACTGGTCAAAATATACCCCAATTGTGTCCAATAATGAGCAGTAGTAGGTGGAAAACAAACATCAAAATATATGTAAAAAAATGATACATCAATTTGGTATCGAGTTAGGTCGAGGGGGAGTATTATCTTCCCCTCGACCTAAAGAAAAACTTGAATACTCCTGCACCATTTGGGGGCAAGTTAGTAAATCAATTAAATAGGAACTGCAATATTTCTTTACAACGTGTCCTAATTTCCACATATCCGATACCGTTGGCGAATTCCCCAAACAGCTAAACTGAACCGATTAGTTCAGCAATAAAACGATTGAGAACCTTATGAGCAGTTTTATACCCAGTAGCCTGCTTACCTAACTTCAGTTCAGACAAAACACGGTCACGTAAAATTTCAAGTTCCTCTATCGCCAACCCAACAGACTGTTTCGCAGGCTTATCAGATGTCTGATGAAGCTCACCCTGCCGTGTAATACTCGGTTGAGGTTCGTTTTCCCCTGGATGGGGGGCTAAAAATTCTGACTCTTCCCGTTTGACATCCTCCCCCGTTTAGAAAACGGGGGATTCCAAGAATCACTTCTTGGGCTTTCTCTTTCCACGACTCGACTTATTTGGAGGAGTTACCTCACCCAAACAGAGGTCGATATCTCCAGAGACTTGAGATCCTGTGTGTCCCACAGTACGTAGTCCTAGTTCAAGTATGTTCCGTGCAGCGTTCCAATCCCTGTCTTGAATATGTCCACAGTGAGGGCAAGCATGAGTTCTTGTACTCAGCGACTTTTTCACTACTTCGCCACAGTTGGAACAATTCTGCGAAGTGTGATGGGGTGGGACTGCAACAGTCACTACACCAAACACTTTGCCGAAATACTCAACCCATTGCCGAAACTGCGTCCACGCTGCATCACTAATCGACTTGGCAAGATGTCTATTCCTGACCATGTTCCGCACCTGCAAATCCTCATAGGCTACCAAGTCGCTAGACTGGACTACGCACCTCGCCAACTTTACGGCGAAGTCTTTACGCTGCCTACTTACTTTAAGGTGTTTTCTACTCAAGCGATTTCTTGCCTTGACTCTGTTGTTAGAACCCTTCTTGGTTTTAGACAATCTGCGTTGCAATCTCTTGAGAGACTTTTCGCTTTTACGCAAGTGTCTAGGGTTCTCAACTGTATTGCCTTCGCTATCGGTCAAGAAATGGTTCAATCCCACATCCAGCCCAATAGTTTTAAGCGTTGGTTCTCGCCTTTCTACTCGCTCTTGGTCAATGCAAAACTGCGCGTAGTACCCATCGGCACGACGCACAACCCGCACCCTCTTGAACTGTTTCAACTGGTAGAAATGCAAGTCACGAGTTCCCCAGAGTTTGAAAGTTCCTGCTTTAAATCCGTCGCTAAAAGTGACATAACGACGGTCACTACTAAGCTTCCAGCCGCTAGTTTTATACTCAACACTCCCATGCGTCTGTTCTTTTTTAAAGCGTGGATAACCTTTCTTCCCGGTTTTGTTTTGCTTGCAATTGTCAAAAAACCGAGCAATTGCACTCCACGCTCTTTCAGCAGAAGCTTGTCGAGCCATAGAGTTGAGTTTGGCAACGAACGGAAAGTTTTCATTGGCAGCAAGGACAGCGCAATAAGCACTCAAATCATACCTGCCGATGTTTTGGTTGTCCATCCAGTACCGGAGGCAAGCATTGCGGACAAAACGAGCAGTTTTAATCGCCTCATCCAGCAATTGATACTGCTCGTTTGTTCCTTCAAGTTTTGTCTCAAATACTAGCATTTTTACGTCAAACTCTCTGACGTAATTATACCATGTTACGACCGAATAAATTCGGTCATTCGCTTATATCCCCCGATTAAAAATACGGGGGCTTTACGCTTCACGGCTCGTAACCTGCAATCAGCGTGAGTGTACCCTGATGCCTCGGAAGGGCATTTTCGGGCATTTCTGCCAAATCTGTCATAAGGTATAACCCTCTAATTATTCAATTGACAAGGTTCTGGAATAGGCTTGCTGCCTTGGTTTTGACCAGTTAAGCAATGATGCGGTGGCGCGCTGGCACTTATCCCATCTAATGTTGCTTTGGTCATTCCCTGACGTTTTTACCTTAATAGCACTATAGCACAAAAACTATAGTGCTATTAAATCATTTACTTGAATGTGCTAACTATTTGGCGACAATAGTAAAGTATTGCTAATTTGCTAAAGAAACATTTTGCTATGACCGATTCAAACAAACAGGTTTTTGTGCGATTTCGAGTAGATGAAGAAAAGCGTGATCGCTTCAAAATAACCTGTATACAGTTAAAAACAACTATGGATGAAGTTTTAAAAGGTCTTCTTGATAAGTGGTTAGAAGAAAACGATCCTGAGTCAACCAAAAATAAATAGCACTTTGATTATAGTGCTATAATCCTCACATCAATAACAAAAAGCCCCCGGTAGCAACCGAGAGCTTTTAGTTCTTAACAACGCCCTATCTTAGCGGATTCAGCGTTGTTTGTTCACTCATACCGGGAAAGCCCGGATTTAATAAAAGTTAATATGCTTAAACTACAAGTTTACAACGACAGTTACCATGAGTGCATCGGTAACATTGTCAGAGGGCATTGTATCTATATTACAGCATCAAGAAATTTGCTGTTAGAAATAGATAATAGCACAGTAATTAACTGTTTTAAAATCCTCGGAGACACTTGCTATAGAAACAATACAGCGATTTTTTTAATAGCTAATCTTCAACAATTGAATCAAATCGGAGGTATCGCGTAATGGTTGCACAATTCTCCTCCTCTACAGCGATCGCCGGTTCAGATTCATTTGATATTCGCAACTTTATAGACCAGTTAGAACCAACACGGGTCAAGAATAAATATATTTGCCCAGTGTGCGGTGGCCATAATCTCAGCATCAACCCGAATAACGGCAAATACAGTTGTTATAACGAGTGCCTTCACCGCGATATTAGAGAAGCAATCAAGCCCTGGACTCAGGTACTAGAAGAACGAAAACTAGGCTCTACATTATCACCCAAGCCGCTACCAATTAAGGCGAAAAAGCCAGCAACAGTACCCAAAGTTTTAGATGTAGACCCATCACAGTTAAGAATATGCTTGCTTTCGGGTGAAATCACCACACCACAGCCTGTAACACCTGATTTCGTTCCTAAATCCGTTGCCATCAGGCTGTCAGATTCAGGAGCCACATCACAGGAATTAAAAGAAATTAAGGAGATTGAATACGACTATGGCAATGGGCGAAAGGCTCATAGATTTTCTTGTCCCTGTGCTGCCGCACCCAAAGGCAGGGTCAAAACATTCTCAGTCAGCCGAATTGACCCTATAACTAATAAGGTTGCCTGGAAGAAAGAAGGATTTTGGCCAGCTTACAGACAATCCGAAGCGATCGCCATTATCAAAGCCACAGACGGCATCCCTGTACTGCTGGCTCATGAAGGTGAAAAATGCGTTGAAGCCAGCCGATTAGAAAACTTAGCCAGCATTACTTGGGTAGGCAGCAGTTCCGACCGTGACATACTCCATTCATTAACCCAAATCCAGCACAGTACAGGTAAAGATTTTTTACTAGCTTACTGCGTAGATAATGATTCTACTGGCTGGAACAAGCAACAGCGAATTAAAGAGATTTGTCAGCAAGCCGGAGTAAGTTTTGTTGCCATCGACTTGCTAAAAATTCAACCCAATCTGCAAGATAAAGGAGACATAGCAGATATTTTTGAGTCGGGCATGACGGGCGATGAATTAGTAGAGCTATTGCTTAAACAGATTGAAGAAATTACAACTCAAAAGCAACAACAATCAGCCCAAGACACACTAGATGTTGCCGATTTGGGCGACGAGGAGCCTGACAGCACATTTCTACAAAAGGGTTTTAACACCCTTTACGGTGAAACAAAATGGATCTGTGCCGATGGCAAGCTGTACTACTGGCATGGCAAAGGCTACAGGTACTCACCCGATGCCGTCGAGCGTCGGCGCATCACCAATTATTGCAATTCCTATCCGGTGATCAAGAAAAACGGCGATAGTTATGTGATCACCTATCCCTACGCCAAACCCAACAAGGTCAAAGAATTACTGGAGTGGGTGAAGCTGCGAGTCGAAATTGACCCGCAATTACTCAACCCGCCAGGAGTCAACTGTACCAATGGCGTGTTAGCCATTGACTGGTCAGGCCCAATACCAAGGCCAGTTTTAGAAGAACACGACCCAGATAAGCACTTTTTTACTTATGAACCATTGGTGAAGTATGACCCGAAGGCGGATTCTAGCCACTGCGATCGCTTACTGGAATGTTTAGACTCGCCACAACAGCAAATTTTATTAAGGAATCTGGGGGCAAGTCTTGATTTAGCGGAAGTTCGTAAGCGTAAAGGACGGGAACCAAAGGTACTACTTGCTTGTGGCTTGGGTGCAAATGGTAAAGATTCAATTCGGCAGGTAGTATCTACCATCTACGGTCATCAAGGTATGACCAGCTGCTCTTTAGCTGACTTTGTGGCTTATGATGAAGGGCGGAAATTTGCATTAGCTGCACTCGTTAACAGCCGGGTGAATTGGGCAAGTGAAAACCCACAGACCACACGACTCGATAAGATTCAGTCGCTCAAGCTATTTGCTACTGGTAACGTCTTACACTCCGAGCGCAAAGGCAAAGACCACATCGAATTTAACTCTAACGCGATCGGCATCTTCAACTTGAATGATACCCCGTCATGGTACGGCACAATTCAAGCAATTTTAGACCGCATCGCCGCTCTGATTTTCCGCAAAACATTTAAGACCAACCCTGACCCCAATAACCACGATGAGTTACTAGCTGACCCCCGGTTTGCTTATGACGTGGATTTTGTGCAAGAGTGTGTCGCCCCAGCATTTTTAAATAAGATGATTGCTGGGTTACAAGCATTAATCGCTGAGGGCATTGACTACAGTTGCACTCAACAAGCCTTGGAAGAAATTCAAGCGGAAAACTCGCACTTGTTCCAATTCTGCAAGGATACAGGGCTAGGATACAAGGCGAATGGCATTGTTACCGCTTTTGATATCTGGCAACGCCTGGAAAATTGGTACATCGATAACGGTACTTTGTCATTTGAGGAATCGAGCAATGGCAAGGTAAAAGCGATATGGCAGGAACAATCTAAGCCCAGCGATAAAACAGTCAAGGCGATTAACCAAGCCCTACCCAGAATTAAAGCATTATTTCCCAAAACCAAATTAGTCACAGTTCCCCATCCATCAGGTAAGCGGAAATTACAAGCACTGCAAGGAATTAGTTTTGATAATGTGCCAATGTCAATAACTGGCACACCCATAGCAATAAGTGAAAATTCCACACCAAATTCCACACCAAATCCACACCAACAAAGCCTGATAAATCAAGACTTCCACACCACCCACACCAGTGATGAGGGGTTGGATGAAAAAAATAATTCTGGTTTTCAAAAAGTCGATCTAGATCAACAACCAAAATCAGAGATCAATGTCAATGTCGATAGGGCTGATCAAGATTGGCATGGGAATCTTGAGTCAAAATTAGATATCAATCCCAATGTTGATTTCTGCAAGCCGCACACTCGTGACTTCTAGTCATGAGTTAGGCGCTCCATATTTCCATATTTTGTCTTACTATGGTCATGCACATGGTAAGATGAATTATGGAAGTAAAGCACGGTAGAGGTTACGTTTATGCAATTGAGTATCATATCGTATGGTGTGTTAAGTATAGGCATAAGGTACTGAAAGATGAAATAGCTGACTTTCTGAAAGAAGTTCTAGTTGAGACGGCAATTCTTTACAAATTCAAGGTTGAGAGTCTTGAGGTAGTAGAAGACCATGTTCATGTTTTAGTGTCTGCAACGCCTCAGCACACCATCCCTAATATAGTCAAAATGCTAAAGGGAATATCAGCTAGGAAATTGTTTTTAAAGTTTCCTCAACTCAAGAAAAAGCTATGGGGAGGTCATCTCTGGAATCCTAGTTATTTTGTAAGTACTGTTTCAGATAATACAGAAGCACAAGTCAAAAAGTACATAGAAAACCAAAATGCAGAGAGCGTTTAAAGTTACACTCATTCCTAATCACAATCAAGAGGTCTTAATCAATAAGAGTATTGGTTGTGCAAGGTTTGTGTATAACCACTTTCTGGCATTAAAGCAAGAGCTATATCAGTCCGAACAGAAAACATTAAACTATAACGCTTGTAGTCAACGTTTAACTTTACTCAAGAAAGAAATTGAATGGTTGAAGGAAGTAGATAAGTTTGCCTTACAGAATTCGCTCAAGAATTTAGAGACAGCATACAAAAACTTTTTTGCTGACTTAAAGAAGGTCAAAGGCAAAAAAGGAGTAGGCTTTCCCAAGTTTAAAAAGAAGCATGGTTGCAAGCAGTCTTACAAGACGAATTTAACAAACGGTAACATCCAGGTAATAGAGAATCGTTTAAAGCTTCCGAAGTTAGGGTGGGTGAAGTTTCATAAGTCCCAAGAAGTTACCGGAAAGCTTATAAACGTTACCATAACTCGGACTTCTTCTGGTAAATATGTTGCTAGTATTCTGTGTGATACAGAGATTGAGAAACATCCCCAAGTTAGTCAAAATATTGGCATAGACTTAGGCATAAAGTCTTATCTCGTTACTAGTAATGGGGAAGTCGTAGATAATCCCAAATATTACCGGACTCAAACTCGTAAATTACGTAAAGCACATAAAAAATTATCCCGCAGTGTAAAAGGCAGTACTAATCGAGTCAAAGCGAAAATCAAGCTGGCTCGTAGCTACGAAAGAATTACCAATCTCAGAGATGACTTTCTGCACAAGCTGTCAACTCGTCTAATCAAAGAAAACAGTATTATCTGTATTGAGGATTTGCGAGTTGCCAACATGGTAAAAAACCATAAATTATCATTGAGTATTTCAGACGCTAGTTGGTCTAAGTTCGTTGCCATGCTTGAATATAAAGCTTTTTGGCATGACAGAATTGTGCAGAAGGTTGGTACGTTTTATCCCTCCTCTCAGACTTGTAATCATTGTGGTTTTATCAACCCTTTGGTCAAAGATTTAAAGTTACGTGAATGGGCTTGTCCTGGTTGTAGTGGTTACAATTTGAGAGACAATAACGCAGCGTTGAACATATTAGGTGAGGGATTGAGATTAATAGCCGCCGTGGGTATCCCGGAGGCTCTAAACGCCTGTGGAGAACTCGTCAGTCCTGGAGCAATTCAGGCAGAGATCGTTGAAGCAGGAATCACGCGACTTCAAGTCGTGTGAGGTTCAATTTGAAAATGAAATAGAGGGCGATAAATTGGTGTGGGAGGTGTGCGGTGAAGTGCCAGCAAGCACTACAGCCGATTCAACTGGTGTGGATATTGCTGTGCCAGGAGAGCTTATTGCTATGCCAGAGAGCTTATTGACAACAGAAGTAGAGAGCCAACTAAAGAGCGTAGATGTAGCAGAGGTTTGTCTACAAGGTGAAGAGGAAGCGTCACACCAAACAGTCAATGTTCAAAGAGACGAACAACCAAAATCTTCCGCCTTCGGTTCCACCCCCTGTTCCACCTCTGGTTCTACCCTCGAATTATCTTTTGAGCAGAAACTTATGGGTAATGTGGCACTGATTAGGGAGTGTATTGCCGATGAGAGTTGGGGCTTGATTTCTGCAAGCCGCACACTCGTGACTTCTAGTCATGAGTTAGGCGCTCCATATTTCCATATTTTGTCTTACTATGGTCATGCACATGGTAAGATGAATTATGGAAGTAAAGCACGGTAGAGGTTACGTTTATGCAATTGAGTATCATATCGTATGGTGTGTTAAGTATAGGCATAAGGTACTGAAAGATGAAATAGCTGACTTTCTGAAAGAAGTTCTAGTTGAGACGGCAATTCTTTACAAATTCAAGGTTGAGAGTCTTGAGGTAGTAGAAGACCATGTTCATGTTTTAGTGTCTGCAACGCCTCAGCACACCATCCCTAATATAGTCAAAATGCTAAAGGGAATATCAGCTAGGAAATTGTTTTTAAAGTTTCCTCAACTCAAGAAAAAGCTATGGGGAGGTCATCTCTGGAATCCTAGTTATTTTGTAAGTACTGTTTCAGATAATACAGAAGCACAAGTCAAAAAGTACATAGAAAACCAAAATGCAGAGAGCGTTTAAAGTTACACTCATTCCTAATCACAATCAAGAGGTCTTAATCAATAAGAGTATTGGTTGTGCAAGGTTTGTGTATAACCACTTTCTGGCATTAAAGCAAGAGCTATATCAGTCCGAACAGAAAACATTAAACTATAACGCTTGTAGTCAACGTTTAACTTTACTCAAGAAAGAAATTGAATGGTTGAAGGAAGTAGATAAGTTTGCCTTACAGAATTCGCTCAAGAATTTAGAGACAGCATACAAAAACTTTTTTGCTGACTTAAAGAAGGTCAAAGGCAAAAAAGGAGTAGGCTTTCCCAAGTTTAAAAAGAAGCATGGTTGCAAGCAGTCTTACAAGACGAATTTAACAAACGGTAACATCCAGGTAATAGAGAATCGTTTAAAGCTTCCGAAGTTAGGGTGGGTGAAGTTTCATAAGTCCCAAGAAGTTACCGGAAAGCTTATAAACGTTACCATAACTCGGACTTCTTCTGGTAAATATGTTGCTAGTATTCTGTGTGATACAGAGATTGAGAAACATCCCCAAGTTAGTCAAAATATTGGCATAGACTTAGGCATAAAGTCTTATCTCGTTACTAGTAATGGGGAAGTCGTAGATAATCCCAAATATTACCGGACTCAAACTCGTAAATTACGTAAAGCACATAAAAAATTATCCCGCAGTGTAAAAGGCAGTACTAATCGAGTCAAAGCGAAAATCAAGCTGGCTCGTAGCTACGAAAGAATTACCAATCTCAGAGATGACTTTCTGCACAAGCTGTCAACTCGTCTAATCAAAGAAAACAGTATTATCTGTATTGAGGATTTGCGAGTTGCCAACATGGTAAAAAACCATAAATTATCATTGAGTATTTCAGACGCTAGTTGGTCTAAGTTCGTTGCCATGCTTGAATATAAAGCTTTTTGGCATGACAGAATTGTGCAGAAGGTTGGTACGTTTTATCCCTCCTCTCAGACTTGTAATCATTGTGGTTTTATCAACCCTTTGGTCAAAGATTTAAAGTTACGTGAATGGGCTTGTCCTGGTTGTAGTGGTTACAATTTGAGAGACAATAACGCAGCGTTGAACATATTAGGTGAGGGATTGAGATTAATAGCCGCCGTGGGTATCCCGGAGGCTCTAAACGCCTGTGGAGAACTCGTCAGTCCTGGAGCAATTCAGGCAGAGATCGTTGAAGCAGGAATCACGCGACTTCAAGTCGTGTGAGGTTCAAGAATATAAAACGGCTTTACTGTGTCTGGTGGTTGGAGTGACTGAGCAGTTGTTGAAGTAGGTATGTAATATCGCAGTATTACGCATTGTCAATAATCCCCCAGCTTATTGACAATGAAAAATGCTCAAAAAAGTGGCTGTAATTGAGACTGGATAAAAGTTACAGAAGATTTTTATCAAAAACAGTGGACGGCCAAAAGGACAAGAAACCACTGTTTTTGATGTTTTGGACGGCCGTTGACAGGTGGGCAATTGTCAGCAGAGCATGACAACTGACTAAGGTTGGTGCTTATTGGACGGCCAAAGGGACAAGAAACCATTGTTTTTGATGTTTTGGACGGCCAAAAATATTAGTGTCGGATGAGACTGATTTAGTACGGTTAAACTACACTAATCTTACGGTGTTAAAGGTTTTTAGTAGAGTTGTTGTGTTAGACAAGTTTTTATTTCAGTTAACGCTCAATATATAGAGTGACTTGTGAACTCACAGTGGAAATTTCAGGTTCACTTACTGAAGAAGTTAATCGATTGAGCCGTCTTTTTGAAGTACGTGTGCAACACGTATGTATTGCTCATTCTCAATAAAATCTGAGTTATTGAGAATGAGCAAGTTTGAAAAAAGTGGCTAAAAGCTAGTTGGTGTATTTATTAGACACCAGTTTTTGGGTTAAAGCGATGTTCTAAATAGCAGACATTTTGTAGTGGAAATTCAAGATTCCTTGACAGCTATAACATGGCAATACGTA
>NZ_CP183477.1:0-53727 GCF_048568275.1 Anabaena sp. FACHB-595 | reverse complement strand
CTGCCGAGCAATAATCTTCGATAATAGTTGCCATTTCCTGAGTTTCATTGGTAACACTACGTTCAATGTCTCGTAATCCTCTAACTTTTTTCTTTAATTCCTTTGAGAGCATGTCTATCCGCCTCATATATGGGTTTAATTGCTTCCTTCAGGTAATGGTAATGACATAAACCGTGAGCAATTCTAGGTAATGCTAACCTAACAGCTTTGCGAATTGATTGTTGCCCATCACTAACAACTCCATCAATTGGTACATCCAAAGTATTAGTTACTTCTAATAATAACGCCACTAAATCTTCATTTCTTGATGATAATAAGGTTTTAGCTAGTAAGATTTCTCCTGATAAGCAATCTCGAATTACCCATAATACCTCATGTCCAATTTCTGGCTGCATCCCATCAATGGCTAATATCACCCGTCCTTGATTAGCCACTATTGTTTTTAACCTTTTATGGTCTTTTAGCCATAAAGAAAGTAACTCGTCATATCTGTCAATTAGGTGCGTGACCGTTCGTTGACTGATACATATACCCTTTAATTCAAGGTGAGTGTGTATTTGTGGAACACTTCTATGTTCTTGATAGCGTAATGCTCCTATATAAGCAATTACATCCAAACCAAATTCGTTCTGTGGTAGAGCGAGTGACCCTTCTTGCTCTGGTCGATATGCTTTTTTATACCGCATACATGACTTATTTTGACATCGCCGAATTTTTAGCTGTAGTTCTACTACCCCATTTAACGTTCTTATATGTCGAGGATTATTGTATTCATTCCACATTGCTTGACCGCACGATGGGCATTTTTTTTGAACACAATCAAGTACTTCAAACGATGTTGCCTCTGGTTTTAAACTTTTTCTTGCCAAGTTTTTGCGCCATTATTTCGCTACAAGGTCAAGATTACAGGATTTCCGCGCGCTCTAGTAAGTTTTGCCACGCTAGGAAATAACTATTCCACAATTGAGCCATTTCGTGTAATGTCTGCTATTGATAACCGCAACTGAGCAACTTCCTTGCTCAGTCCGATGCACTGCGGTAGTTAGCTGGCGTTGTTAGCGTCAACAATCTAACTGACACTGCTAATTGTCGATATCTCCCCATTACCCTACTTCCGAGTCCGTACTCCCTGTATTCTTTGACAGGTTACTAATTATCAGAATTTAATATTAGCTATGGGTTTATACCGCACTGCAAAATTAGCTTCACTGATAATTGCCTCTATCTTGTTAGTCTGGATGTTATCTCCCACAAGCATCGTACCCCCGACCGCTCCTGTCGAGGCGATCACGATTTATGTCACAGACTACGGTTGGCATTCCAGGCTGGTGTTACCCAGTCGTAACGGTATATTAATTCAGTACGCTTATGGTGATTGGAATTATTTTGCCCTCAACCAGCAGGATTTGAAGGATGGGTTGGCGGCACTTTTTTTACCAACTCAAGGTACTCTCGGACGGCGAACATTTAGTAACACAGCTCAGTTTGAGCAAATCATGCAACGGGAAAATGCCAGTATATTAAGTTTAAAAGTAGGACAAGCTCATGTAACACGGTTACTGAAATTATTAGATGAACGTTTTAACCGCCATCTTGAAACGCGCATCGAAAATTCACAAACTGGTTTAACTTTCGTTCAAGATAACCAAGACTATACCTTGTTATATAACAGCAATCATGAATTAGCTGCATGGCTACAAGATTTGGACTGCCAAATTCATGGCTTGATTATCTGGGCAAATTTTCGGGTGAAGACCAACCCTAAAACCCAATCACAGAAACCGTCTAGGGCATTACACCAAATTGATAAATCGTGTAGTCTCTACTGTTAATAGCCCCGACCTTGCAACAAAGGTGAACAACAGTGGCGACCAGAAGCATTGATATACGCAGGCTGTAACCATCAAACTAAGAAATTAAGTCAAGACGTTTCTTACTTTCGACTTTTTGAAAGCATTTTTCTATCTGCTCAAGGGTGGCGATCGCTCTCACACTCAAAAACCCAGCTTTTATGACTGGGCTTTAATGGGGTTATATTCCCCTAGTTATTTATAGAACTTATTTATAATTCAGCACTCTGATATTTACTGCACCCCAAGCTTTACTATTTCGGAAAATTTGTTGCCCTTTTATATCTTCTAAAATCTGTAGTAGACAAACATATAATACAAGATGTATTATTAAAAGTATCTTAATTACAAATACTACAAAGTTCCATGATCAGCAAGTTATCTTCAAGCATTAATAACGCGGTGCATTGCCAACCCTATCGGGATTTAGGCAGAGCAATCGCGCTGTTTGCGTTTGAGGGAATGTATCTGTTCATTGGCGAGAAATCTATAAGTGTTGGCATTTTTGGAGCGTTAGCCTCTTGGCTGAATCGAGATCAACTTATCCTTAGCGGGAGGTGCAAATGTCTCATAGCACCAACATAGTGCAGAGAGTATCAACTAACTGACCCCCGCTTCTTTTCACCAGAGGCGGGGGTTATTTTTTAGGAGTTAATTAACTGATGGAAGCTCAACCACCTTTTCAGCAATCCCAAATACTACAAAATTCAGTCGTAGTATTCTCCAAAAACTACTTACCATTAGCACGCATCAATATCAAACGAGCAATCGTGCTGTTAGTCACGGGTCAGGCTGAATCGTTGAATTTTGGTACTACAAAACAGTGGGAAGTACGTTCTCCCAGTGTTGTACTACAAGTACCTGAACACATCCGCTTAACCGTTGGCAATCCCGAACGTCATTGGAAAGTACCGCCTGTAAACCGTCGTGAAGTTTTGAGACGAGACAATCACACCTGTCAATACTGCGGTAGCACCAAGCATTTAACGCTTGACCATGTAATTCCCCGCTCAAAGGGTGGACAGCATACCTGGGACAACGTTGTCACAGCGTGTGAAAAATGCAACTCAACCAAGAGCGATCGCTTGCCGCATGAAGCGGGAATGGTACTGAAAAACAGGCCCAAAGCCCCGATTCACCCAGCAGTTGCATTTGCTGAACAATTCTGGAACGCACAACGCCTGAGTGAATCTGAGTAATTGACTTCAAACTCAATCAGAGAGGGCAATACCGCGATTAAATCACACTGTCCTCTCACTTCTCAAAAAAAACTTTGTAGTATGCCCTTGACACCTTGTAATACATTATGTAGTATATATGTAGTGAAGCACTACAGCCTCTCAACAAGGCATAGAGCAAACACCTCAGAACCATGAAAACTAAATAATTGCCACCCAACGTGGGGGTGTAGCTTAGTCCGGTTTAAAGCAGTCGCCTGTCGAGCTTTCATACCGTGGGTTCAAATCCCATCATCCCCGTGTAGCCTTGTGGACAAATAAGATAAGTCGCTGTGCCTCTCAAGCACGGAGGAGCGGGTGCAACTCCCGTCGAGGCTTCCAAATGTGTCCAGGTCGCCTAATGGTAAGGCAACTGTCTCGAAAACAGTCTATGCAGGTTCAATTCCTGTGTGTGAATCAACAGCTTTTCAACTTACACGGCATACATGGTGCAGAAGCGAAGTGGTCGAGCGGCACGTCTTTCAAGCGTGTAATTAGCGGGTTCGAGTCCCGTCTGCACTGCCTCATGGGGTGACGAATGGTGATCGACAGCAACGAAACCAACAAACGGACGCTTGCTGGATAGGGGTTCGATTCCCCTTCACTCCATCCCTTGTAGATGTATTTCTATCAAGTGGACATTGATTTGGGTCGGTATCCAAGTCCGGTTGAAGGAAGCCGTCTGTAAAACGGATGCCTCTGTGCTTCGTAGGTTCAAATCCTACTCGGCCCATTATGGAGAGATTGCTATTGGCAGGGCAAGCTGTTTGCTAAACAGTCGTGAGATTCATCATCTCACTGTGGGTTCAACTCCCTCTCTCTCCGCCTTATGAGAACGTGGTGTAACTGGATTGCATCTCAGATTACGAACCTGAAGGTTGGGGGTTCAAGTCCCTCCGTTCTCGCCTATCCCCTGGTAGCTCAGTTGGTAGTAGCGCCTGTTTGAAGAACAGGAGGTCATCCGTTCAATCCGGATCTGGGGGACTGGCACATTGCCCCATAGCTCAATGGCAGAGCAAGCGGCTGTTAACCGCGAGGTTGTAAGTTCGACTCTTACTGGGGCAGCCATTAATTGCCGAGTAGACGAATTGGTAGAGTCACCTGTCTCTGAAACAGGAGTTTGTAGGTTCAAACCCTACCTCGGCAGCCATTTATTGGGAAGTAGGCGACGTTGGCAAAGCCACCTGATTTTGGCTCAGGATCTCGCGGGTTCGATTCCTGCCTTCCCAGTTCTGCTTTGATAAAGCAGACAAATTATACTCCTGTAGCCCAATTGGCAGAGGCGGCTGTTTCAAAAACAGTCTGTGTATGGGTTCAAATCCCATCAGGAGTACCAAGTAATATCGGGATGTAATTCAGTGGTCTAGAAGCCTTGTTTTGGGGACAAGGAGTCGTAGGTTCAAATCCTACCATCCCGACCATTTGCCCTTGTGACGCAATTGGCAGACGTAGCCCGCTTAGACCGGGTTTGTTGCAGGTTCAACTCCTGTCAAGGGTACTGGGCAATTGCCTAACTATGCTCCCGTGGCGAAATTGGTAAACGCTTCCGTTTGAGGGACGAAATTTTTACTCTTTCAACTCCTGTCGGGAGTACCAATTGGGTCGTTGGCAGAGCGGATAAATAACGCCCTTGTGTATGGGGTATTGGCATAGCGGCAAGTGCATCGGACTTTTAATCCGACTTAGACAGGTTCGACTCCTGTATACCCCACCAAATTTTACCCCTGTGATGCAATTGGCAGACATGACCTGCTTAAAACGGGTTTTCTACAGGTTCAAATCCTGTCAGGGGTACTCGCGGAGATAGAGCTATGGTGCGCTCTGGGGTCTCATAAGCCTTCACGTACCGGGTTCAAATCCCGGCTCCGCTACCAAATGCTGGTGTGGCTCAACGGCAGAGCAATCGCCTTGTAAGCGATCGGTTGCGGGTTCAACTCCTGTCACCAGCTTGAATAATGCGATCGTGGTGTAACGGCAGCATCAGAGTCTTCCAAACTCACGGTACGAGTTCGAGTCTCGTCGATCGCTCTTTTAGCCCTGTAACTCAATTGGTAGAGTGCCTCTCTTACAAAGAGGATGTAGCGGGTTCAAATCCTGTCAGGGCTACCAATTTATGGGAGTGTCGCCTAATGGATGGGCATCGATCTTCTAAATCGATTTGTAGGGGTTCAAGTCCCTTCACTCCTGCTGTCTGGGGTCATAGCTCAACTGGCTAGAGCGTCCGCCTTGCAAGCGGGAGGTTAGGGGTTCAAATCCCCTTGATTCCACTTTTGGTGTCTGAAGCCAAAGCGGTCGCGGCGCTGGTTTGTGGAACCAGTCATAACGGGTTCAAGTCCCGTCTGACACCCCTTAAGGAAGATGCCGCTAAATGGTCGGCAACCGGTCTTGAAAACCGGGGTGGGGTAACACCCAGGGGTTCGATTCCTCCATCTTCCGCCTTCCACCTGAAGCCGAAAAGTGAGGCGCTGTGCTGATAACACAGTCATAGGAGGGGCAGTACCTCCCTGGTGGATTTGTTTAGTAGACAATCGCCTTCTGCAAACCGAAATATTAGAATAGGCGATCGCCAACTCATCTTTCAAAGTTTGTCACGGCTTTTCTGCCTTGACATCAATACTTCTATCAAAGCTGCACGATCAGAGTTAAACGACTCTAACAGTTGTACTAAAGCTTCTTCTACAATTACTTCCTTATAAGGAGCATGAGCTTTTCCTAGCTCTAACTGGAGTGTAAGGTGCAGTTTGTCTAGCTGATGCAGTACATCTTCACTAATTTGAAACGTAGATTTACGCAATGAAACTTTTTCTATATTAACTTGCTGACTGGTTGACTTGTCAGATTGTTGACTGGTTGGTGATATGTCTTGTTGACTTGCTGACTTGTCAGCTTCCTGGGTAGTTAAGGCTACATCTTGCTGACTGGTTGACTTGTCAGATTGTTGATTGGTTGGTGATATGTCTTGTTGACTTGCTGACTTGTCAGCTTCCTGGGTAGTTAAGGCTACATCTTGCTGACTGGTTGACTTGTCAGATTGTTGATTGGTTGGTGATATGTCTTGCTGACTTGCTGACTTGTTAGCTTCCTTACTGTTTAACTTGTCAGATTGTTGACTAGTTGGTAACTTCTCTTGTTGACTTGTTGACTTGTCAGCTTCCCTGCTGGTTGACACTTTATCTTGCTGACTTGCTGACTTGCTAATTTGCTCAAACCCAGCTAACACTTTATCGGTCGAAGACAACGGATCATTATCGTCATTTAATCTGGCGCGTCGTTTTGTCATCTGTCTTTTCACCTTAATTAGATTGCAGCAATTAAATTAGCGATAATCTGGTAAGGCTGCACCAGCTTGGGGTCTTTAGCATAGATGTGAATTGGCTCACCAGCTAAATTTGACTCAGAAAACTTGATTGACTTTGGAACAGGTTCAAATATCCGAATGTTTTGTAGTCTCTTATTTAAGGAGGCTAAGACATCTTGAGTCATGACGGTATTTTCAGCCATTGTTGGCAAGACTCCCAGTATTTGTAATTGGGGATTAAGACGTTTCTGAACACTTGCAACTGTTTCCAACAGTGCAGCCAACCCTTTTAAAGCGAAAAATTGACACTGTACTGGGATAAGAACTGCATCCGCAGCAGCTAAGGCATTAACCGTTAATAGTCCCAAAGAAGGTGGACAGTCAATTAAGATGTGATGGAATTGCTTGAGTACGGGAGTCAGTCGCTCTTTAAGGATGGAGAAGTTACCTACCTTCATAAGCATTTCTGTTTCTCCCTTAGCTAAGTTGATGTCAGCAGGCAATAAGCTAAGTCCAAATTTAGTAGAAACTACTCCATCGATGACTTCTGCTTTCTCTGTAATAACGTCGTAGCAGCTAATTTGGTCATCAGCCACTTCCACCCCCAGCCCTGTAGTCAGATTACCTTGAGGGTCAAGGTCAACAGCCAGGACAGTATCTTTAAGAGCCAGCAGTCCTCCTAGAGAGATAGTAGAAGTAGTTTTTGCTACCCCTCCTTTCTGATTTGCCAATGCGATAATCATTGAATTTTAACCAAGCATTTTGCTTACGAGATTACTGGCAAGTCATGAATATGGCAAGTTAGGTTGATAACCAGCCGACTTGTCAACTTGTTGGGTTGCCAACCAGCTAACTTGTTATAAAGTACGGCTTATGTGAGTTGGGGTAGTAAAAAAGAAGGGGAAACCGCAAGATAAAGGTAACGACACCAAAGCTTGAGGTCTCCCAATGAATATGGTAGACGGTTCGACCCTGTTGACGACAATTTTTGTGCTAGTAGATGATTGGTATCAGCAAAAAGGCTACCGTTATGTACCGTTATTGCCAGGGCCATCGCCGAGATTCACAGATAGTGAGATGTTAACTTTGTTGGTAGCAATGGATTTTTTTCCATACCCAGGAGAACAGCAGTTTTTAGGTGGATGCCTAAGCCAGAAAGTCACCTCCCTGACTCGGCTACAAAACCGTGCGTGAAACGTTAATTTCACACGGCTCCTCAATGATTTGGTGCTTATCATGCACACCTCTAAGTTCAGAGTTAAAAGGGATTAAGGTTGAGATAATCCTCATCTAGCTCTGGAACTGTAACAGCACATTTATCTTCTGCCGTTTTAGCATCATGGCAATGTCCATGAAGTAATTGAAGGTTGTCATAACTATCCTTACCGCCTTGAGAGCGGGGGATTTTATGGTCGATTTCCATCAAATCTTCATGGTGAAAAAACAGTCCACAGTGAGTACACTTTCCTTTCTGCATTTTCAGGAGTGTTGCCACCCTGATTGGGGCTTCGGGATGTTTACCCATTCTGGAACTCCAGTACACCCAGTCACCATCAAACGGGCTACGGCTTCCTTTCACCTGTATGTGTCTCACAATGCGAGTTTCACGGTGCTTGAGTAGGCGAATTTTCTGGTTATGGGGTTTAAATACCCAATTATCAGACCCTACGGTTTGCCAATACTTTTGACAACTCCATCGGGAAGATTTATTAGGGTGACGATGTTCTGCCCATGCTTTTAGCTGACTAAATAATGTTGTATCAGCCTGGTTAAATATGCGTTTACTGACGACACATGAGTAGTAGTTTGTCCATCCACGGATGACGGGATTCAAATGAGCGATTAAATCAGATTGTGGTACTGCCTTATGCTCATCAATCAATTTACCTATCTTCTGCGCGTGTATCTTCAGCTTTGCTTTACTTGGGGTAATCAGAGTTTTGTAACCAAGTAATTTTCCACTTGAGCTTTTACCACTGTGATATTTTCCTACAGGAAATTGTCGAACAGTGAAACCTAGAAAATCAAAACCAACCTTACCTTCATACATATTAAGTGTATGGGATATTCGGGTTTTACTTGGCTTCAATTCCAGCCCCAACTCGCTTAACCATTCACTAATAATCTGCTGACATCTTTGGATAACGGCGAGGTCTTTGTGCAGGATGACAAAATCATCTGCAAATCTGATTAAGCTTATTGCTTGACGATTCTCAGATTTACATCCGGGTAAGGTTAGAGCAACTTGTTTAATTCGGTTTTCCATGCCGTGGAGGGCTATATTCGCTAATAGCGGCGAAATTGTACCCCCTTGTGGAACACCCATCGATGTTGTGTGGTCAGATTTCTCCCTCAAAGCATATTCGGAGAAATCAATCACTCCCGCTTTTAACCATGCACGAATTTGTCGGCTGATGGTGGGGAATGTATTTAATTTTGACAGCAGAACATTATGATCAATTTTGTCAAAACATTTTGCAATATCAGCATCCAAAACATATTTAGGTTTGAACTTAATAGTGTTGAATATTGCCTTCATTGCATCATGGGCGTTTCTTCCAGGTCGAAAACCAAACGAGTTTGGCTCGAAGCGAGCTTCCCATTCGGGTTCTAAGGCTAGTTTTACTAGCGATTGCAAGGCGCGGTCGTATAGAGTGGGTATAGAAAGGGGTCTTTTTTCGCCTGATGAGCCAGGTTTCGGAATCCACACCCTGCGGGTGGGAGAGGCTTTATCACCTAGCTTCATGGATTGTACTAAGATGAGACGTGCTTTTGGGGAGAGGTTTTTCCGCCCATCCACTCCTGCCGTCTTCTTACCTCGGTTGTCCTGTGTTACCCGACGAACCGCTAAACACTTTGCTGACCAGGAGTGCAACAACGTTTTTTGGAGTTGACGAACTGCTTTGACATCGCCACGCTGCGAGGCTTTGTAGATGCGCTTTTGTAACTTAAATACTTTCCTTTCTAGCTTTTGCCAGGGGATAGCATTCCATTCCACCGTAGTCTTGAAACTCGTTTTAGATGTATACATTGCTACTTGCACCTCTACAATCCAAGTCACCGTGCCTCCGTCTGCATATCCTTCTCGTTACAAGGAGGCATTCGCTTCTGAGGCAATCCCTCCCCCTGATGACTTCCGGTTGGCTACCTACTCCAAAGTTCGACCAGTTTTGGAGAGTACATTAGGGGGTTACTTCGTTCCCAATTTTTCGTTTGACGTTGGTTTTAGGACTCTCTCTCTTCACCGAGTTTATTGTGAGTGCTTATTGGTCTGTCGCTAATCAGCCAACCACTAATCTTTTCCCTTTTGGGACAAGCCTGTCAGCCTTTTGGCTTGTTTTGCATAACGATGATTCAATCAAGAGATTCGTTTGACTATCCATGACCAGCTATGCTAGGCGGGATTCCACATTAGGCTTGCAGTTACCGCCATGATTCCCCGCTTCATCCCAACAAAGAACCACTTTTGCTGAAATGGGGGACTTGCTTTCACTCCTGCACTTGGAGGGATGGAATTTCACCATCACGAAAAATTGAGTTGTCAAGGTTCTGTCGGAATTTCTCCCGAATATTTCCCTTGCCTGTCATCCCCGAATATTTCTACTCGTTTCGACAGAACGAATCACACTAGCGACCTGCAATGCTAATCGCTCAGACCTGCAATCATCACTGTTTTCAGCCAGGATTAATTGCAACTATAATTTCATTTGAACCAGGATTAACTGCAACTGAGCCAGGATTAAATGCAACCAGCCTGCAATCATCCGTTTCGACCAGGATTAATTGCAAATAAGCTCAACACTTTACTATGACTAAGTTTTCTCTCCTTGACAGGAGTTTGTCAAAAAACTCATTTGAGAATTTTATAAATTAACTTTGAATTCTTTACCGAGTTTTTTTACTTAAAAACCAACGGTAAAAGTAACTCTAAGCCTTACTGGTGACGCAGTTAAAAAACCGTTCGTTTTTTTTACTTTTATAGTTGCAGATAATCCTGGCTCAAACCGATGATTGCAGGTTGGTTGCAAATAATCCTGGCTCAGTTGCATTTAATCCTGGTTCAAATGAAATTATAGTTGCAATTAATCCTGGCTGAAAACAGTGATGATTGCAGGTCTGAGCGATTAGCATTGCAGGTCGTTACATTTAGGGTTCGTCAGAGCAAACTATTTGAGCCTATTCCCGAAATTGTTAGACCAAAGCCAGTTTAACCGAAGAGCCAGACGCTTGGAAGGAATGCTGGAAGAACTAAGACGTTTCTGGGTTGTTGACTTAGGGGCAATCTTTGAGACCACACTTTTGTTAGACACAAAACCAGTACCAGTAGTTGGCTACAAACGTGACAAACGCCAAAGTGATTTTACTGGCAGTGCTGATTATGGGTGGTGTGCCAGTCGAAAAATGAACTATTTTGGCTACAAATTGGTACTCATCAGTACCCTCAACGGCATACCCCTAGTTTACTCTTTAGTGCCAGCTAGTACTGATGAACGTCTAGCAGCCGAATCAGTTTTAGACCGTGTTCATGGCTGTCGTATCCTTGCAGATAAAGGATTTATTGGTGGCGAATGGCAGAGTGATATTTCCAAAATCACCGGCAATCAAATTTTCACTCCCAAACGAGCCAACCAACTTCAACAACAGCCAAAAGCGTTTGAGAGTTTATTAAACAGCCTGCGTGAGCGTATTGAAGGAGTCTTTAACGAGGTACAAAATACCGGACGTAATTTGGAACGTCTGCTGAGAAAGAAAGTTGATGCTCTGTGCGTTCATGTTACCGCTAAAATCACCAGTCATACTCTACGCATTTTTTTGCGTCAGCGTTTTGGTATTGATGTGCTTACTTTTGAACAGCATCCTCTGGCTTAATTCACATAAGGCGTACAATATATATTGCTAATTAATAGTAAGATGACAATTTTTAATTCAGTATAGTAGATAATGCGAAATTTAAAATTTATTGTTGAATAATTTTATGGAAACAGAGCAAAATTATTTCATCATCTTCAATACTACAGAGGGAGCATATTTACCTCTCAACCCTGATGACAACGGTTTATTAACTTATTCGACCCAAAAGCAAGCCCGTGATGCTTTTGAGTTGAACTACAAAGAACATCATGAACAGCAATCAGCAACTTGGTCTACCAGTGCTGCAATACATTGGTTAAACCTACAACCATTTGTGGTAGCTTTAAGTGCCAGTCTAACTCCAATGGAAGTGTTAACCACACTCTCAAATTCCGATACTCCAGACCTAAAGGTGTATTCTCTGTCTAGTATTGCTGTGCGTTCTATTAGGGCAGCTAGGGTTGACTTAGAAACTTGCCGCCATTATGAGGTGTCACAAGTAGAGTTGATTAACCCTAAGTGGTGGCAAGAACAACCTGTTTAATTCACCATAGTTATCAATATTTAATGACACCTGAAAGTTTTATAGAGCTTGTTAACGTTGCAAGTCAAATAGCGACTAAAAGAAATAAAGCGATCGCCGTGTTCAACATTGATAACACTTACTATATGGTCGATGCTTGTAAATGGGAACAAGGTTGTCCGTATGGGCTATATGTTATGACAGTAGAACCAGGACAAAAACCTAGTAAGGTGCTTGACCTTGCTGAAATTTTTCATAATCTATCTTAAGAGTCAATATCTCAAACACTACTGGAGACAAAACCTCTAACTCTATTGGTTCGCCAGTGTAGATGACATCTGGAAAGTCTTGAGGGTAAAAGATTCCATGAGGAATATTTTCTCCTTGAAGCCACATTTTGGCTCGATAATCGATACGTTCACCTGATGCTAGGTCTATCCAAAAATGCGGCTCAATTTCTTGATTTTGCCGAATCAAAACCCCAATCATGGGTTGATGCTCAATGCCATGATTAGTTAACACAGTGTGGCAGATGCGAGTCATACCATCGCATTCTGTTTGAGAAGAATCATAGCAGTCAAGGAGTTGCTGAATTTTTTCTCTTAATATCACCTCATACTCCTTAATCATTTTCTTTGGACAAGGAACTACTTCTGAAAACCAAAGTTTAAAATGTAATAGCCATATCGTCAAAAACGAGCTAAGTTACGAGATTCAGCAAAAACATCAATGAGATCAACAACAGCAGCTGATAGTACACCAGGAAAACAAGCAGTATCACCGAAGATAGTAGCAAATCTGACAGCCACATCTTCTTGGAGTGCTAGAGACAGTGAACTAGATGTGCTGTAGTTTCTGTAAGCTAACTCTAAAGAGGGTTGAGCTTGTTGCAATTTTGCCTGAGAAGGTAAGCGATCGCGCTTGGTGTGTGAATTGAAATTAGGGTCAGCAGGTACTAAGTTCCAAAGTTCATTGATGGGGTAGAGAGATACGGGTAAAAGGTGGTCTAAATCGTACCTGATGCCATAAGAAATGTGCTTTTTTGTCCAAGGGCAAACAAACTCTGTACCTTCCATTAACAGTAAATCTACATTGTTACGTTCCCAAGTTAAAGGTCTGCGATTGTCAGGTCTATCTGTTAACAACTCATAAATGCAACCTCGATGCACTTTTGAGTGATTTTTCTGTTGTAATTTCTCTGTGAACAAACACCATTCATGAATGCAAAGTGCTTCAATCCACAATGACATATCCCCAAAAGTTTGCCACAGATCAGCTTTAATTATTAAGCATTTATCATCTGCTTTAGTACCAGGAACTGCTACAACTTGATAGCTTTGTTCTGCATACCTTAAGGGTTTATCAAATACACTCCAGTGACCAAGCCCTGCATATTTAACTGGCTGCTCAATTGCTTTACTAATGGCTGTGAGAGCAACTTGATAGGCTTGACGTAACGGTTTTGAGTAGCCTTGATATTTTCGCGGTACTCTCAGCTCGTTGATGAGGTAAAAGCCATCGCTAGGGCTGAAGATTCCACTAACACCTGATTCCCATTCACAGCGTAATTTCTCTAGTTGAGGGCGAAACAAGATATCATTTCGCAATTGACCATTAACTATTGCTCGTTGTCCTTGCAAAATAGGGTCACTTGGTTTGACAAAAGGCCAGTAATAAGCAATCCAAAACTGAGCCAGTACCCGTAAAGGCACAGCTACATCCGCGTTCGTTTTCCGCAAATCAGGGAAGCTGAGGACGACATCATTAATGGCACGTAACAAGGCGATTTTGTAGCTTGTTACTTTAGTATCGTGTTTGAGAATTGTGCTAATAATGATGCTGCCTGATGACATAATCTATTCTGTTTTCAAGGTACTTAATTGCTGTGCCAAATATTCAACTTGATTTTTGACAAATTCTAAATTTTTATATGTAGCATCCCTATAATTAAAAATATTCACAATAATTGGAGAAATATCTTCGCTATGGGTACAGTCAAACCCTATCCACCAATAATTATCAGTTATTGGTAATAGTTGATGACAAACTGCTTTGGGGTCATTACTTTGGTGAGATGCTTCAGAAAACGTAATTTTTCCATGAACTTGAATGCACCTTAATTCGTTGTTTGTGCCATCCTTACCATAATAAGGATGAGTTGGAGGAATACCCACATAGCCACACAAAAAACCTGGGTCTTGCCTGACTATTAAACAAGGGAATCCCAGATAAACCCATTCAATTCGGTCTGGTTCTTGCTGCCATTCACCGTCTGCCCATGCAGATTTATCAATCCAATTCAGAGTTTTCATCTATAATGTTCCCATTCTGATCACGTTTCACTTCTACCACCTTTACATCAAAACTTTCCCACTCCTCCACAGTAAACCCAGCCTCAGTTTCATCTGGATACCGCCGCGCCATTTCTTGCCATGCAGCTTCTTCGTTGATTGCCCAAATATAATGACCTTGGCGTTCTCTAAGGTCATCTCGACCTATGCAGTCGTGTAAGTATAATGCGTTACGTGTACATCGATATTCGCGCATGGCTGCAAATGAATAAAGATTTAGCTTACTACGTTAAGAAATTTTCTCCTAAATCCGCATCAAACAAAATAGGTTTAAACGTTAGCCCTGGCGCACCAAATAAGCCCATTTTGCTGCTGTCTGTCATCGAAATGATAGCAACGAGGCAGATCACCAAAAACCAAATCCCCTTCAATGCTGAACTTATCGCCACGTTTCTTAAACTATGGAGCCACCTGGAGCCACTACGTAAGCCAGATATAGGTTTACCTTTCTATCACCTGACCAGCGATCGCTTTTGGCATTACCAAATGAAACTGGGATTTGAGGGATGGATGAAAGCCAAAATAAAAATTAGGACTCCTAGCACCATCAGAGAAACAGTAGAGTACGCCTACCTTGATGATGAACTCTGGTTACTGCTCCAAAATCACCAAGACAGAACTGTACTAACTCATGTTTTGATTGACTCCTGGTTTAATGAGCTTACACAGGAGGATATAGAGCCGTTATTGCAAGTCAACGCCTTTGCTGAACTACAAGACCAGTTGCAACGCACTGGTGGTAAAGTTTATCAGCCAGAAGAACTAGAAGATGAGCAAGCTGTAATTGTGCGAGATGGTGCATTCCGTAAAATTGTAGTTTCAACTTATAACTACCGTTGTGCATTCTGCGGATTGCAGATACTTGACTCACTCGGACAGAACATTGTAGATGGGTCACACATCAAACCATTCTCGCAGTTCTACGATGACCGCATCGATAATGGGCTGGCACTGTGCAAAAATCATCATTGGGCATTTGACCGTTTTTGGTTCAGCATTGATGATGATTACACTATCATCGTCTCTAACAGCCTACGGGAAGAATCACCCAACGCTAAACCAATGAGGGAGTTTAGCGGCGATCGCATAATCTTACCTGCCCAAGAGCAGTATTATCCAAGGCGAGATTCTCTACAATGGCATCGTGATCAGTTTTTAAGGCGTGCTGCATGAGTAAAAAACCCAAAGGTTGGTATAAAGACATTGTTATTCGTCCCGTTGTTCATGTAGACGGTTATGAAAGCTATGAGAAAATTTGCAGTTTTGTTGCTGATATTTATTACTCTGTGGAGGAACAAAAGCTACTGTATCAAATAAGAATCAATCCCACAGAATCGAGGTACATCACCCTATACACCTTGTTAAAAGTCGGTCAAGCCAAATGCCCAGCATATTGGGTGAACAAAGATTTATTAGAAGCGTTGCTACAATCAGTTTTAACCGTCGAAATTGATAGTATAAACTGGGCAATGAGAACGGGAATATTTATGCTACCTAAAGGTGTAATTTTTTCTCCTGAAAATAATAGCGTTGATGCTATTTTTTGGAATTACGATAGTGAAGCAGACATCCTTTATTGGACAGCCACCGATGGGTCTAGTGCCTTTTGCCGCCGATTTAAACTTGATGCACAAAAACTTTATTATACTGATTCTCAAGATATAGATCCCAAGGTAGTTAAAGGATTTAATGAGTATTTACACTCAATCATCCTTCGACTAATTTTGATTATGGAGTGTCGCCCTGAATTTATAGATACAACAAGCGAAAAAGTCATGGTAAATAAAGGTTTTGGCAAAGCGCAAGCACAAGATTTTTATCAACCACTTTGGCTTGGACGAGGATATAAGCTTAAACGTGAAGGGACGCAAATTACTGAAGTTAATAGTCGTACACATGATACTAAAAGTGTCAATTGGCGCAGGGGCTTATTAAGTAATCAACCGGACGCAGAAAGTCCACAGCAAAGAAAATTAGTCTGGATTGAGCCAGTTCTAGTAATGGGTGGAAAAGAATCATAATCAGCAGATGGAACCTTTAGAAACGATACAAGCAATTCATTTAGCAGTCCAAACATTAAGTGAGATTGAAACTTTATCGATTGATGATGATATCAAAGAGCAATTAATTAATAAAGTTTTAACAACTATTGGGATAGAAATAAATCAAGATAAAAAATATGAACCTGGAAGTCAAGAGAAGATTATTAGAGCTATTAGAAAACTAGGTGGTAGTGCCACTCGTGCTGAAATTGCATCAAATACAGGCATGAATCCTAACTCAATTAGTTCATTGCTAAGTCAATTGACTAAAAAACGTACAATTGAAAAGATTCAACTTAAGAAACCACCTGTTAGAAATGGTAGAGGGTTAGAGCCTGAATATATTTATAAGCTTATAGATAATGAATAATTATACTTAATCCTACTTCTTATGAATAATAAAAGCAAATTGGTGTAAGGGTTTATTACATAATCAACCTTATGTAAAAGGCAGACAGCAAAGAAAATTAGTATAGATTGAACCAATTTTAGTAATTAGTGGAAAAGAATCACAATGATGAATAACGATGAAATTAACGCCAAATATGAATCTGGTCTAAACAGATTATCTCAAGAATTAGATAGGGTAAAGCTACCAAGATTAGTTGAAAATATTAGGTCTAATCCTAATTACATAAGGATTGATGCAGATAGTCAATCTAATCTTGATTGGGATGATGTTAAAAAATCTCAGCTAATTGAATCTTTTATTCTTAATTTACCTGTAATGCCAATTGTTCTCTACGAGATGTCATATCATACATACGAAGTGATTGATGGTAAACAAAGGTTAAAAGCAATTGTAGATTTTTACAGTAATCAATTAGCTTTAAGCGGGTTAGAAATTAAGACAGAATTAAACGGATACACTTACGCTAATCTTCCAGTTCACACGCAGAGAGTTCTGGATAACCATTCTCTATCTTTAATATCTATTATCCCTTCAGAGGATGCTAACCCTGATGAAATAGCAAAATTAATAGAGATTGTTGCTAATCGTCTTAATTAAAGGGCAGCGATTGCATCACAACAAAAAATATCGACACTACATCGGTGCATCATAATTCAGGGGGCTGGGTCTAACAACTCAATCGCAATTACTATCGATTAGAAGAACAAGGATTTTAGCGATTTGTTTAAGGAGAATTAAATGTCAAATAAAATATTTAAGTTTGAACTAATTCAAGGACTACCAGAAGAACATGGTAATTATTTTTTCTTATTAGAAAATGGTTCAGTCAAGGAAGGATATTATAGTTCTTTTCCTGTTCCTCATCATCAAGATGATACTGTTAGAGTTGCTAACTGTGAAGATAAAGAATTTTATTATAAAAAATGTGTTGGGTGGCTAAAGCCTATAGAATGATTTTTTACGGATTCCAGATGAAGATGGTGAACCTGAACTGATGCTGCACTTTTGAATCGGAAGTTAGGAAAAGTCAAAAAAAATAAACTAACAGGGATTTTAAAACAGTGAAAGCAGAAGAACTAAAAACATTAGTTATTAATATTCTTCAAGAAAAGCCTAGATTTTTTGATCATGTTTGTACTAAAGATATCAAAGCCCTGCTTTTAGAACATTATAATATTTCTGTAAGTGAGAAAATGATTATTAAAGTGATGATGCAGGTAGTAGAAGAGGGGGTTAGCAAATTTGGTGGGGATGGTTACGAGTGTGGGGATGGTAGTACACTAACTTGGGCTGATGAACACACTGTAGCTGGCTCAAAAATGACAGGACTTCATAAGTATTGGTGGTTCAATATTTAGTTAAATTTAATCAAATTAATTTTCAAGTATAAAATAATAATGGAGCTTAAAATAAAAATGGAGGAACTGAAACTGATGCTTCATTTTTGAATCGGAAGTTATAAAAGTTTAAAAACCTATAACAGCAAATATTATAGTTTTATGACTAATAATGAAGTGATAAGCGATGTGTTTAAAAATCAGCAATACATGACTCCAGAACAACTAAGTATTGCTCATGAGTTCCAGAAGATGATAGAAAATGAATATGCACTGTGTGCAAGAGAAATGAAAAAAGCTAATCAAGCGGCAGTATCTAAACCCATCTCTACAAATCCAGATGAAAAGTTATCAATAAACTATGCAGGACTAGAAATTGACGCAATTCGTGAATATTGGTTTAATCGGTTAGTCAGCCTCATTCAAGTTATCGAAAACAGAAATCCCCAATTGAATAAAGAACTAGCAAATAAGTATTTAAACAATGAGCAGTAACTTAGACCGACTGCTGGCAAGATTAAAAGAGCAAGCAGACTTAATTGACGAACTTAACAGACGTTCTGATTTTCGCCATAAAAGCATCCAAAGTCTGATATTAGCCAATGGAAAATCTTTTGAAAAACAGGTCAAATCTCCATTTAAAGGTCAACCAAAATCGTGCTTTGAAAATTGTTTAAAAGCACTGATAAATTTCCCAAATCTTAATTACTGTGAGGGATTTGCTATTAGTGATGATGTTTCTATAGCTGTATCTCATGCTTGGCTAGTCAATAATGATGGAGATGTAATTGACCCAACTTGGATAGGAAAAAATTTTCAGGGTAGTACCTACTTTGGGGTAGTCTTCAATAATGATTTTGCTATAGAAATAGCACAGAAAATTAAATGTTATGGGATATTAGATAATGACTACATGAATGAACATCAGCTAGTGCGAGAAGGTTTCCCATCTCATGCACTACACTCTAAGTTTCATGAAAAATAATCTAGAAAGCTGATTAATAAATTAAAACCATAACCAGAATTATTTGGCTATAGTGGTGAAATGCCCCATTTGGTTGTAAATATATTCAGCAATCACATCAACAGCCAAAATAAAGCCCAGTTGCTTTTATACAACTGGGCTTAAACTTAAACTACATAATTACAAGAAGAGGCATTCAATTTTTATGTTCGTTGGCTAACCAACTTTAAGTTACTAACACGTCTGTTATGCAAACATCTCGCCTTGTATCTGCGCCGCGCTTACCCACAAAGGAGGGGTGTTGAATCCTTCATCAACAACCAAGTAGCGCCAGTCTTTGTCCTCATTGCTCCAGGCTACCCCAATAATTAAGCTTACGGATAGGGATTTTTCATTTAAGATTTCTTTCCCGATCTCTAGTGGAGGAAGAGGCACAGGGATATTAAATCTTTCCGCAACTAATTGGTATTGAGCCGAGATATGTGTAATTTTGAGCAAGATGCTCTGAAAAAGCTTGCTACATATAGCTTTTAGCGTTTTTAATAGTTCCGCCTGATTTGAGACACGCATACTTGCAGCGTGAGGGTCAATAATTGCTTTTCGTCTACCAAAGAGAATTATAAATACTGTGTGGTTGAAATGAATATAACCTTTACCCTGTAATAGTTTCAGACAATTCACCGCGAAAGATGCTTTTTGTCTAAGTTGTAAAACCTGTAAATAAAGTTAATAAATACTCCGGTTTCTGTAGCGATAGATACCCAAGATTTGTACCCTTGTGTCAATTTCACTTGAAAATTGCTGAAACCTATATATAGTAAGAGTTTCCAGACCATCTTGCAGCTTTTTACACATATCTCGGCTCAATACCTAATTGGCACATTACATTTATATTCATAAAAGCGATTTTCTCAAAAAATTCTATCTAAGACTGCTGGGTGTCGTTTGTGGTAATAGCGCACCGCAGATTCAATAAGTTTATCAATTTCGAGGGAATCGCTGATCACGTCTGCTTTGATTTGTAAGAAACACTGATTGTTTTGAGTGGATGCGGTCGTTGATAACTACAATTAACACCTGCCTACTTCCGCAAGGAATATTTTACTCTGAGGTGAATGTAAACATTTATGCCCCCTCCCACCGAGGTATGATGAACGTTATTGGAAACCTACATTATCAATAACGCAGTAGTGAGCAATTATGCCTAACGAGCCGGTTTGGGGGGAATTAGTCAAGGTAGAGTTAGAGGCGTGTTTAGATGCACCGATCGCGCGATATTTTGATGCACAACTTGACAAAGACCCAGATGTGTTGGCCCAACTGTTGGCAGATAAACGCAACCCCAATACTCGGCGTGCTTACGAGAAAGATTTAAGGGATTTCTTTGTGAAGATGACTCTGTTGCCGCCGACTGGTGATAGTGTGTTGGAGTTTCTGCACTTGCAGCGAGAGCAAGCGGTGATGGTGGTGCTGAAGTACAAGGCGAAATTGATAGCCTCTGGAGTGCGGGAGGCAACAATTAATCGGCGGTTGGCGGCGCTTAAGTCCTTGGCGAAGATGGGGCGCAAGCTGGGGGTGTGCAACTATTCCCTGGAAGATGTCGAAGGAGAAAAGGTCAAGGCTTATCGGGATACGCGGGGGGTTGATAGCAAGACGATAGCACTGGTGTTACAGCAATTTGATAGGGAGACTTTGATTGGTAAGCGCAACTATGCAATTTTTTTAGTGCTGTGGGGTTTAGCTTTGCGTCGCCAGGAGATATGTCAGTTAAATGTGGGTGACTTTGATTTTTATGGTCGCAAGTTGCGGGTTTTGGGTAAGGGTAAGGGAACGAATGAAGAATATTTGGATATGTCCAAAGATGTGGCGGCGGCTCTTGCTGA
Source organism: Anabaena sp. FACHB-595 (assembly GCF_048568275.1). NCBI lineage: Bacteria > Bacillati > Cyanobacteriota > Cyanophyceae > Nostocales > Nostocaceae > Anabaena > Anabaena sp. FACHB-595. Next base: position 32,999 of record NZ_CP183477.1, on the reverse strand, counting down.
TTGGTTAATTGCGCGAGGGGATTTGAAACCCGATTTACCGATTTTTACGGCGTTAGATTTTCATAACTCTGGGCATAGATTGACTACGGATGCTATCTATAAAATCGTGTCGGCAGCTTTTAAAAAGGCGGGGGTGAAGAAACCGATGTCACCGCACAGGGTGAGGCATTCGGCGATTACGGCGGCGCTTGATGCTACTGATGGGAATATTAGAAAGGTGCAGAAATTGAGCCGTCATGCTGACCCCAGGACGCTGATGATTTATGACGATAACCGGAATAAAGATTTGTGGGAAATGTCGGAATTATTGACTCTTATGTTGAAGAATTCTGAGTGAAAAACATTAATTAAGATGAAAATTTTCAAGTCCGGTAAATGGCAACTCAAAGCCTTATTGATTCTGGTATGCCTTACTTTAAGTTTTCTCGGTATCGATCCTGATGAACTTTTCACTTTTTTTCAATACAGGGAGAGGTACTGTTCCCATAATGCAATTAAATCTCCCTACTGCAATTTAAGAGTCGTTCGCACCATAGAGGGACATCCTACAGTTTCTGCAATTGCGCTCGGTGCGGACGGTCAAACTCTAGTCAGTGGTGGTCAAGATAAAACAATCAAAGTCTGGGAACTGCAAACAGGAAAGTTGAAAAAAACACTACGGAGTGATTCTGGTGCAATTAATGCTTTAGCAATCTCTCCTGATGGCAAAACTGTTGTCAGTGGTAGTGGCGATCGGCTAGTTCGCATCTGGGATATTACCTCAAATCAACCTCAAAAGATACTCAGAGGTCATTCTGGCAATGTTACTCATGTTGATATTTCCTCTGACGGAAAGACTATTATTAGTCTTGATCGTGGTGACTCTCCTGAGATCAAAGTCTGGGATCTCAAAACTCTTGAGCAAAAAGCCAGATTGCCATATTCCCATTTCGATGACATTAGTCCAGATGGTAAAACGGTACTTTTGACTTTACCGAGTAGTAAACTTGTGGCGTGGGATACGGCAACCAACGAGCAACAAGTCCGACAAAATTTTTTCCAACCTTCGGACTCAGCACGCATCAGTTTAGATGGGCAGACACTGGTTAGTATCAAACGAGCAGGAAAACGCTCTTTCCATCTGCAAGTATCAGATTTAAAAACAGGAACAATCAAGGCAAACAAAAGCTTTTCTCGTAAGATATTTAGCCCATCTAACATTGCTCTGAGCCGTAATGTTCTTATTGGTAAGAGCAAGAAGTGGCTGACGGTGTGGAATCTGCAAACAGCCGAGCTAGAAGCAATTTTAGACAAACAGCAAATGAGTCGTTTCGTTGTCAGTCCTGATGGCAAACTCTTGGTCGGAATTACAAGCGATTCCGATAATCGGAATACAACAATTCAAGTGTTGCAGCGTCCGTAAAATTGAAATCTATTTGTTATCGGCGTTTCATTAAAATAGTTTACCTACAGTTACAAGAGCGGGTAGCCCAACTAGAATCCCAGAGGGAGTCAACAAGTTAAAGGGACTTCATTAAGCAGCCCTAATGTTTTCGATAAAAAGCACCCAATAAAACAAATAGATGGGTGCTGTTAATAGCTATATGTAGTGCTAAGTTTTGGCACTTTTCTTAGCACTACAAGCGGCAAGGTATTGAAAGTATTCTTGTAGCAACCGCCACACGCGCACTTAGATAGGTACAATGTTCAAAGAAGTCTGCAATTCTTCTAAGGGTGTTTCCCACAACTTGTTCCATTCAATGCCAAACAGAGGCTTTGCTCTTTTTCCCATCATCCAACCTTGCGTCAAGCCATCTAGAATTTGCTCACAGAGTTCGACTTCGTACATTGCGGTTTTGAGTAAATTCTTCGCAAGGAGAGCTAGAAATAAACGGTCTGGAATAAGTTGTGCGGTATAAAAAGCTTCTAATTTAACCTCACCGGGCTTATCAGTATCACATCCTGTAACAACGTGCCAAATGTCATGAGTTTCGCCAAGATGAGCAGCTAGGAACATAAATGGATGATTGACATTTTCGTTAACAGGTGGAGGCGTTAATTGATTTCTAATCATGTGATCTGCATACATATAACCCAGTGTATAGTTCGGTAATTGATGCAGTTGCTCTAAATCGATTTTTCCTAGCATGGGGCGGTCTTCAAAAGCCTGTTTACCTTGGGGGGTTAGGCTCAGAACTGCCACAACTTTTTGGAGCGTATCTGGATCGTTGAGAACATGAGAAAGCTTACCAATGGACGCAAAATTTCCATAAGGAGATTTCACCAATTCTAGAAAGCTCTCTAGGATTGCCGTTTCTTGAGACTGAGTGATGGTTTCTATCATGAGTTAGTAATTAATTCTTTAAAAACTAATAATAGCTAAATGTGGCACACTGCTTTTTTTAGTTTTGCAATTCAATAAGGAACACACTTTGAAAATATTATTTCATTATTGACTATTACAAAGTTTTGGGATTAATAGGTCGTAATTGCTTCAACCAGCAGTAGTAGGTAAATCCTAAACTTAATAAAACTAATGCAGTGTTTGTTTTAGGCTCTGGGACACTGACAGGAGTGATAGTCAATGAGCCGGAAAAATCATTGTTAGGAGTGGCAATTTGGTCATCAGACAAAGTTAACTTAAATTGACCCGTAAATGTACTGCTTGCTGGAATCAAAACTTCTTTGAGTTGAGTAGTTAAAGGTAAGTCAGTGTTAGTAAAGATGATTCCAAAAGAGTCAGGTAAGAAAAAAGGAGGCGCAGAGCCAACATTGCCAACTAAAAATTGCAACTCTTCTCTTGTCCCCCTTGGGCCTACAAATATTTGATTACGATTAGTTCCGCTTGTAAAATTCGCTGTACTCAACGTTACTGCATTACGAGTAGGTGTACTAGCGAATGTGAGCTTTAAATCTTTAATAGCTCCATTATATCTGCCGGCAATTGGAGTAGTAGATGAGTTAGCAACGTCAGCATCTATAACAAAACTACCCTTGAGTCCGAAAACTGTTGCCGCAGTGCCAAATGGGTCAGAACCAGTTAATGTGCCATCAAATTTGAAGTTGAATAAAGCAGCAACAGCAGGTGTTGTAGTAACTGTAGCTAAAACAATAAATGCTGTCATACTGGTGACAACAGTATTGACAGTTTGAGAAAGAGTTGGCAGCTTGCTCATTTTAATTATTCAAAGTAGGTTTTTTGATATTTAAGTCAAATCCTGATTTTATCAGAGTTGTGCTTTGTGTCACTTAAAGGATAATGTGGACTGTGGGTGAAATATCGGTTTTAAAGAAATACGCTCACTCTTTGGTAGGCAAGAAGCAATTATTGAGTAAAAAGTATCAGTGTATTCATGCAGAAATTCTAGTTCAATCTCAAAAAGCTATAACGTAGATATAGCATAGTTTCCAGACTATCTTCCCCCTGGTGTCAGCTACGCTATATCTACGCCTAGTTTAAGCAAGTATTTATTACCTACAATTTTCGCCGCATCTCAATCTCAAATACTTCAAATCCCAAGCTTTCATAAAGCACTTTTGCGGGTGAATTTTGCAAGACGTTCAAATCAACTTCTGTACAGCCCCTGACGCGCCCCCATGCAAAGGCTTCTTCAAAAAGTGATAGCGCAATTCCACGGCGACGAAATTTAGGAGCCATATAAATCAGCCGATGCTTGGAATGTGAGTACTTTTAAACAATTACTGTATACTTAACAGACCTCTGCGTTAAGTATATATTTGGGTAATTGCAATTCCTTCGACACGATCGTTCATCGCATCTCCTACATAGGGAGTGCTTTCTTTATATAATTCGCTTCCTTGAGAATTGGACAGTTCCACTACAAATCCTGAAGGAATTTTTATAGAACTCACTCCGAATTCTTGTCGATTTATAGGTTGAAAGCTTGCTCCACCTGCCGGGATTTCCATCCACCGTCCTTCGTAATTGCTATGCTCATATAGGTATACAAATGCCATATTTTTATTCAGATCATGAAAACCAAGTATGCCATCAATCTCAGTAAAGGACTAACCTTCTTTTTCATACTGCTCCTGATGTTTGTTTACCAGAATTTCACTATAGGAGCTTGGGTGTATTTAGCACTTCACGGTACTTATGGATTTCTGTGGCTATTAAAAGACCGCATATTCCCAGATAAACAATGGGAGCAACCAGTTTCTGTTCCACAGGGGATTTTCATCTTTATTGTGGTGAATCTATACTGGATAGCACCTTTTATTCTTATTAGTAGTGGCACAGTACCACCACTACCATTAGTAGCAGTAGCTATTTCTTTAAATATCTTTGGTGTGTTTCTACACTTTGTAAGCGATGCCCAGAAATACTATACCCTGAAGTATCAGAAGGGCTTAATAACAGAAGGGTTCTTTGCTCGTTGCCGCAACACCAATTATCTGGGGGAAATATTTATTTATACTGCCTTCGCCATGCTGACTCAACACTGGCTTCCATTTTTGATTCTCGGAGGTTTTATCAGCACAATATTTATTCCAAATATGTTGAAGAAGGACAAATCTCTATCTCGTTACTCTGAGTTTGATGACTACAAAAATCGTTCTGGGCTTTTGTTGCCAAAACTGTTTTTTAGTTCAGTTTCTCAGCAACAAGAAAAGACTGTTATTTAAAATCAACTAACGCATTACTATTTTTTGCCTGCTCAAGCTCATCTGGTAATTGTTAACGAGGTAAGAGGATGAACCCAGAAGCATTACAGCTATTGCGTCACGAGTTTAAAAACAATTGGTTGCGGTTTTTCGAGGCAATTTCAATTGAGCCTGGATACTTCCAAACCTTTGAAGAGGTAGTATTGGCTGTGGAGCGAGAAAGTAATATACCATACAAAGACTTAGCATCTTATGAAAAGGATTTTCTTCGTGGTTGGGATGAAGTTTATAGCAAAGCTTGTGCTGAGGCTGACCGACGAAAACACGGAGCAAGTCCTAACTTGAACTGGTTTGAGCAGTAGTAGGTGTACTCATGTATGAATTAGCAAGCTGGGTCGAAGTATGACTTTGGGAACTGGATGAAAATCTAGAATTAACTACTGAAGATATATTTGATATTCTGTGTCAAGAATACCAGTTAAATGCTGATTCTCTTGAAAAAGAACTAGGTTGTAAATGTCCATTTGCATTAACTGGCTTTTTAAAGGAGTTAGAACGGACAGAAGTTGATTATTATTCACCAGTTGAATGAATTAATCTATTAGCTCTTTCAGTCCTACAATAGCGATATCTAGACTGATATCACCATGCCCTCTAAGAAAACTCAAAGCAAGAAACCGCCGCCCAGCGAGATGCTCCGCGTCCCCGTTGCGTTAAAAGACGCTGTAAGGGAGTTGTCACGGTTGCACAGGCAAGGGCGTACAAACGATGTACTGCAAGGAATCCAAGAATTAGTAAACAAATTAGATAGCACTGCTGATATCGATACTTTTACGTCAATACAGCAATTAGAGCAACGGGTAGCCCAACTAGAATCACGGCACTCTTCAGGTTCTACCGATGAGTTGAAAGAGGAACTGACGGCTATCAGCTTACGCGTGGAGCAACTAGAGACGGCGTATAATCAACTGATTATCTACCTCAATAGTAAAAGTAAACCTAGACAAGCATCCTCTCGCTACTACCAGGGTCAGGGTGAGGTAAAGATAGATACTTATACTCTACAAAATTTAGCAAAGCGTTTGGGGGTAGATGTAGAAACTCTAGAGCGTATCCGAGTGAATGCCAAAAGACCAGAGGAGTTTATTAGCTGGAGTAGGGGACGTGACCCCAGTGGTTTGGGTTGGAGGTATAACCCAGAAAGTGGACTTTACCATCCGGTGAGGTAGCGTGCGGGAGCGCGTTTAACTTCCTTGAGTCAATATAATTACTTCTAAATAAAGTTATAGGGGAAGTTGGCTAGAGAGATTAATTTATAAATGCACCCAAGCCTGATTGAGTTGATTATTATTCAGCAATTGAATGAATTAATCTATTAGCTATTTCATCCCAAAACAGTGCTGATGAGAATAATTCAAGTAGTAGGCAAATTAAACTGATAAACTTGTTCACAAGATGTTGAGGGACTTTAAAGAATGAAATTTTCAGATTTAGCGATTGGAGATTTATTTCAATTTCTAGAAGTAAAATATACTTACAAAAAAGTAGGCGCAGAAGCGGGAATGCCCATGTGTTCTCGAATGAACCACATTGCTGAGGTCAAACCAGAAACAGAAATAATTAGGGTGGAACCAAGCAGCTACTCACGCGAATTAGAAGAAGATGTACCAGACTTTGAACAGTTAGCTTGGGAACTCGAATGTGAAATGGCAGAATTAGATGCCCAATATGCTGACCTATAACCTCTCCAAGTATTAATCGCTGATTTTTAGTTATCTTCTTAAGTAAGTTCGTTATTACTCTTGAGTTGCGTTCCACAGTTTTTCAACCAGTCCATGCCTAAGAAATCAAGAGAACGTTATCCTCAAAACTGGTCAGATATCGCACTCGTTGTCAAACAAGAAGTGAACTGGCGATGTTCTAAGTGTGGGTTGCAATGTATTCGTCCCGGTGATGATACATCCAATCTGACCCGTTCCCAAAGAATGGCATTAACGTTGACAGTGCATCACTCTAATTTTGTGCCGGAGGATAATCGTCGGTCAAACTTATGCGCGTTATGTACGGCTTGTCACCTCAGTTTTCATAACCGACGCAGGGGGAATGTATCGCCGGGGCAACTGTCTTTGTTCTGAGCGATTGAAAAATGTAGCTTATCAATTTATGTTGAACCGTGATACAAGGCGAACGCGAAATTCTCTACTCCTATATCAAACAGATGCACAAGTATTAATTTTTTTACTTGCTTAATTGCTGTTGAGTGGAAAAGTAGCTACATTAAAAATTAGGAATATATCAAATATTCCCAAGAAAAAACCCCATAGCTCACTAGGGGTTGTGATTAATAGTTCTCTCGTGTGTGTACAAATGTACTATAAAGTGGGTCAGTAATCAAGAGATACGAGAAGAAATTCAGTGTATCTGCTCCATAAACAAATTTTGCCCTCGGTTTTTGGCTCTTGGCAAAGTTGTATCGATAATAAATTGTAGAAAGGTACTTAAGCAACTAATCCGGCTCGTAAAGCACGAACTGCTATCTGAGTCCGGTCACTAACACATAACTTATTGAGAATATTGCGAACGTGAGTCTTAACTGTACCTACGGAAACGTAGAGTTTTTCGGCAATCACAGCGTTAGAGCATCCATCTACAATCAGCTTTAAGACATCTAATTCTCTTCGAGTGAGCGGATATGTTTCTACAATGTGGCTATATTCTGGTGACAAGCCATTAATCGCTACCGTGTCTGGTCGAGCGTTGGCAGCAGTTGTAGCTTTTTGGGTCTGCTGTAAAACGATCCGAGCGATTACTGGGTCAATCCAGGAATTACCATTAACAGTCAGATGCAAAGCCTCTACTAATTTATCAGTACTGGCATCTTTCATGCAGTAAGAATCTGCTCCCGCCGCGAAGGCTGCTAGAACAGTATCTTCACTATCCTGCATGGTCATAATTAAAATCTTGGTTTGAGGGGTTTGTTGTGCGTCCATTGAGTTGAAAAAGTGTTGAGTCAACTCAATGCCGCTCATATCAGGCAAGCCCACATCGACAATCGCAATATCTGGTTGAGTAGATTTAAGCAACTTCAGACCAGAGGCAGCATCTCTAGCATCACCAATGACTTCAATGCCATCTAATTTTTGCAAAGTAGCACGTAGACCAATTCGTGTCAGGTCATGATCTTCAATTAAAACTACGCGGATTTTATTCATTGCCCAACCTCAAATTTTCGCTCCTATTAGACACCAAAGCTCTCTTTCACCAGCAGTAGAGCTTGTATCGATTGTTAGCATTGTAATGCTTGAGTCTGCTTGTTTCTATTCATCTCCAGATGGGTCTATCAAGTTAAATCATCTTTCCTTAGTTAGAGAACAAATGAAATTCGAGATACAAATCTAAAGAAATTATTAAATAATCTAAAACGCCATTAATTCGATGAGCATCTAAATGGAACTTAACATTTCTCAATTCAAACGGGGTCAGCCATTATAAAGACCCTTCAGATAAAACTTTTTGGCACTTTCATTATTTAAAAACATGAGAGTGCCAATCATTTTTAGCTCAAGCTTGATTTTCAGTTTCTCCCTCACTTGGGAGCGGCTTTTTTTTGAGTATTGGCTTAGATGGAGGATTGCTTGGCTCTCCATTGCCGCTTTGATGGTCTTTTTTCAATGGTCGCTGTCCCTGGTGTTTATTCTTTTTAGACTGTTGCTGGACTGTGGCTTTATCTTGTTTAGAGGCTTTGAGAAATTTGGGTGCAGTTTCTTGTGGTGGTGCGGTGAGGGCCACAAAACCCCATACATTACGCCCTGGTAGAAATTTCGCCTTCAGGGTGACAAATACTGGATGTCCTAGCTGTTCTTTCGGGACTTTGGGATTAAATCTAAAGGGACGAACAGGTGCATCCTTCCACAGCAACGGTAAATGGCTGGACTTCATGAATTTCACCTTCCGCGCTGGTTCGGCTTGCTTAATATATTCCAGTCTTTCTGTTGTAAAGTTGCGGAACACAGAGATGCACGGAGTTGGGCAGACTGGGATAAACTGCCACAGTCCTGAAAATTTAAACTCTAGGTCTTCTAAATCTCCTGAGACTACATCTTGGAATCGCCCTCTATCAAAGCCTACTAACTGAAAAGCAATTTGATGCGGTTGCTCTTTTTTGGGGAAATGAATTGCCTTGGGATAAACAACCAGCCTAAAAGTCCGATTGCCAGTTGCTTCTATTTCTTTCTTGAGAGCCTGAAATACTCTCAGTTTCTGCCCAATGTACAAAAGCGGGTATTGATTTCGACCAATAGTTACAGTGCTAATGCCCTCTGACTTTAAATTTACCTCTCCTGTAATTACGCCAACCGCTTGAAATATCGCTCCTGTTGCTTCAATAGCATCTACTTGTGATGCGGTCTCAGGATTGACTTGCTCATCATCCGTTGGGGCTTGTATTGCTGGCTCTACCTCTACCTCAGTTTTTGAAAGCTCTGTTGACAAGAAAGTTTTTTCCTGTTGAGGTTGGACAAGCGGCAACTCAATATTAGTAGACTGATTCGGCGTGGGTGAGGCAGATGCCATAATTGTTTTTTTAATCGCGGTCTGATTTCATCTTAAACGGCCGCATGATGAGTGCTGCTGTGACAACAGATTTGTTAGTGTGCGTGAGCAAAAATAAACCCCACCAAGAAAGCGGGGTTTGATTTTTGGTCAGCTAAGGAGGTATTGACTAGAACTAATGTACTATAATGCGGGTAAGTAATCAAGAGATACTATAAGGCGTAGATATAGCGTCGCTGATACTAGCGGCAAACTAGACAGTTTCGTTGAATAATTGAATATAACTCTATTCAGGTTATGTGGGGTTGAGGGAGGTATGGACGGGATTTTCCCACAATCACAATCTAAGCGACCAAAAAGCTTATTCTTCCCTCAGCAATGACACCCGCTTAAAGCATACTTATCATTCAGCCCGACACCACAAACGCTACAACCCTCATCCCAAGATTGACTCATAAATTTGCCTCTTCTTTTTACCTGACTAGCAACTTGGGTTAGAGTTACAGCTAGATATTGCCTCAAGTAATAACTTAATATCTACATCCCACCACTGTTGTAAGTTAATCAACGCTGAATAAAGTCTTGCATCTCCTATTTCTTTTGCCGCTTCTACAGCCAGCCTACCCACGCACCCGCTTTCAAGTTCTGCGATGAGCGGATTAATTACCCGCTCATCTTTTCTCAGTGCTAAACCCAGTAATGCTTCTCCACGAATTTCAGCGATAGTGTCCTCTTGTCCTGTTTCGGAAATTACGCGAGCAAATAAAGCATCTCGAATAGCTGGCGTATCAGTTTCTATTTGGGAACCCAAACCAAAAGTTGCCCAATTTCTAATATCTTCACATTCATCACTAGATAAATCAATTAATGCTTGAATTGCCAATTCATTTGATTGGGAAATTAAACCAAAAACCACGCCCATCCTCACATCTACATCGGGATGATTTTTCAGATTAATTAATGGTAAAACACCTCTCGAATCTTTTAGATATCCAAAGGCAAATCCAATTGTAGACAGCACATTGCTGTTGCTTTCGCTTGATAATAATTTTAAAAGAATATCTACACTTTGTTGCGGAAAAGTTCTTTGTGGCATTCCTAACATTGCTAATATATCAACCCCTAAAGTTCTTTCTTTTGGGCTAGGACTTTCACATAATTTTGACGCGGCTACAAATTCTTCATTGCCACCACGCGCACGTAAAATCCAAACATAATTCCAATACGTCTCTTCATCTTCTTCACCACCAGCAAGTTGAATTATTTGGATTGTACTTCTCTCCTCATTTTGGAAATTTTCAAAATGATTATTACTTGGATTCATCTGAACACCTGCGTAGAGACTAATAAGTGATGAAGTTATACTACTGCTGTGTAATCTCCTTGAACTGTGCATAAGCTTCCTGACAAGCGGCTGAACCGCCCTTGTTACACTGCCAGAGGCGTTCTATGATCTCCGTTTGGTTCAGTTCAGTTCGCAATTGGTTGATCAGTTCATAGCACTGTCCACGGGTTAAATTCAATGGGGTGATGCCCAATACATCATTCATTCACAATCAAGTTATAGTCGATATAACCAAGCATCGCCCCTCTTTTTATCGCCTCATAACGGTTCTTGACGTGCCATTTACTGTACAAATCACTGGCATATTGTTTGACCGTACTAACAGACAGAAACATTTCTTTGGCAATATCTTGAAAAACTAAACCCTGAGCCAGTAAACGCAGGACTTGTATTTGGCGCTCGGTAGGCGGATCTATCAAGTTTTTATCAACGAAGGTGGGGTCAATATATCTATTTTGATAAAGGCTTTCTAACAGTTTTTTAGCCAGCTTTGGGTCAAGTAGACATTCATAAAAGTAAGCTCTCTTGATGGCTAGTTCAATCAATTCTACATCAGCACTCTTGAGCATATAAGAATCAGCACCATGACGAAAAGCCGAGTTAATAAAGTCTGAATGAGTCTCATTAGTAAAAATGACAACTTTACTATTAGTCTTTCTTTTAATTGAACGAGTAAGTTCTAAACCACTCATATCGGGTAATAGTAAATCAACTAACACAACATCAGGATTTACTTGTTCAATTAACTGAAAACCTATCTTTCCACAATTAGCTGACCCTGTAACTTCTATATCTGGAGATTGTTCAATAGCCGCTTTGAAGCCTAAGAGCGTGAATGTTTCTGGTTCAACAATTACTATTCTCAGCATGATGTTGATAATCTTCTAATAATAAATGGCTGTTTATTGACTGATTTATTATTGGTGTCTAGCGGACACGTACTAGACACTTGGTGTCTGGGCGGTGTCTGGTGTGCTGTCTGCTGGTGTCTATGCTGTATAAGGGTTTTGGGCTGTGGTGTCTGCCGTGTCTGGTGTCCTGTGTCCGCGAAAAAAGGGCGTTTTTGGGGGCAGACACAAGACACTATTAGCAGTCAAATTTGATTAAGCTTGATAACACCCTCGCCTATCCAGTCTGCTAAAGATGCGCCGACAATTTCATACATCCAGCCCTTGATTTGCTCAACAGTGAATCTCTCACCGTTTACTTTAAAATTGCCTTTGAACTCTCTTACATCAGCTTCTATTCGTTCAGTTCTGGTGAGATATTCATACAATTTTTGAGCCATTGGTGATAGCTTATTTTTTCATTGGGGGTATCACCAGCCTTGCCACCGATATTAAATTCCAGTTCATAAATGCGTTCTAATGTGGCTTTATCTATGGGTGGAATTGGATTAGATGCTGGTGTTACTGTGTCACTAAAATCAGATATTTTGGCTGTCAAACTCGGCAGAATAACATCAAGCCATTCGTTAGAACTATCGAGTTTTACCTTAGCTCTACCTGTAGATTTTGGCTGTAGTGTAACTGGATCTACTTCAGCCAAACATTCAACCTGAAGCATCTTAGAAACGAGATTATGTAAGCCTTTTATTCCGAATAAACAAGTCTGGGTATTGTTGTGAGCAACCACAGTTAAAGGCATTTCTTGTTTACGGCTCTTAGTTAATGCCAGCTTGCCGAATTTCTCCAATAATTCTGCATCTTTTATAAAGTCAGCGTAGGTGGTTGCTTCCTCACAAATTAGAGATAAAGCTTTACCCTCTGTCCAAAGTTTCTGCCGCCATTGCTCCTCACTCATAGTTGAGTTATTAAAGATTTTTAATCTTGATTCCAGTTCTTTAACGTAATTACGGATCTGCTGCTCTATCTCGTCCCAAGAGTGATAACTTTCAACGCCTCGCCATTCTGCACGGTTACTGTCAGGGTCAAGGACGATAACTCGATAGCCTGCCTGTTTTTTCTGTTTAACAACGTAACGGGCAAGCCAACTTTTACCACCCCCTTGGTTGCCCCAAATTAAGGCAGTTTGTTTGACTAAGTTTTGTACCCAACTGTCTTTGGGAGCAATCGTCTGGGTAGAGTCAGCACCCGTCACCTTATCTGATGGGTTAGTGATATCTTCAATCGACTGCCCCGGCAATGCACCTCTTGGCTGTCCGCTTGCTTGTTGCAGTTGCGCTCGTGCTTCAGCCTCAGCCCTTAACCTGACCTGTTCGGTAAATATGGCTAATTCTTGGGGTGTCATGTTTGATAACTGCGCTGCCCTTGCCCGTCGATTTTCACTCCATTGGTGAAATTCGTAGTCTAGTTGGGCGGTGTAGCTTTCTTTGTGGAGTCTTAGCCCTTCTCGCATTTTGCTGATCAACCAGTTGGCTTTTAGCTCATTTCTGATTGAGGGTAGCAGTTGCATCAATCGCCATTCCCTAGCCTTAGACAATGCAAAAGCTCCACCAGTAGTCACAACTGCGGCTAGACCCCAAAGCGGTTTATTCGGGTTACTGGGTGGAATAATCCTTAGTCTGGTTGCTTTGGTTGGCAGAAAATTATCACGTTGAAATTCAGGGTTAGCTGGTGCGTAAGCTTCGGCATAAAACTCAGACTCCGGCATTATGTAGCGTTTATCTGGTGTGCAGTATTTAGCACGGTTATCTGGTAAGGTCAGCGTAGAGGGGATGAAACAATATTCCACCAAACTAATTTGAGTGCCAGTGAATGATTTAGCCCCACAGATTAAGCCGATGGTTGCCAGCACACCTACAGTAATATTGTTGGCTGTCCCTGAACTTGTATATGACTCGAATTGCTTGTGTTTCATTGGTTTGCCCCCTTTAGCACTACTGCCAATAGCAACAACCCCACTGCACCTAACCCCATTAACAACCAAGGGGGTTCAGGTTGGGGAGTTGGTTTAACTTCGTAGTTTCTAACTTCCTCATAGAACCGTGTCTTACCTGTATTAGTCGCCTCCCTTACAACCCGATACTCGTCAAAGGCTATCCACAGCGAAGCCCCTACACTTGCAGTCTGAACAGTCGCCACTATGAAGTCTTTGCCAATGTGGATTCTGCCGTCATATTGAATTTTGGTCAGGGTGTTGGCGAAAAATAAACCCAGTACAATGCTGCCTAGTGTCCCAGAAGCGATCGCCCCAATGGATAAACTCGTTAGTAAACTCACTCCAGTGTTAGCGGTGAATACGCCCAAAAATGTGGCTAGAGCTTTGTTGAGGAGTTGTTTATTGCTGAAGACATCCCTAATTGATTGCTCTAGCCTTTCACCATCTTCATCCTCCGGGTTCGGCAAAGTGTGTTGCTGTTCACCCCAATTGGTAGAGGGAGTCTGTTCATTATTGGAGTGAAATTGAGATAACAGGATGTCAAAATCATTCATTTTTACTCCTTCTTAACCCTATAAAAGGGCATGAAAGCCAGAGTCTCTCATCCTCTGGCTTTTTACTTGTGGCTTAGATGCCCATAAAGTTGCGGAACCAATTTCCTACACGACTAATTCCAGCAGTGCGGGAGTAGTTTGGTTTGGGTATGCGGTCGGTCTTCGCTTCACTGCCGTTAGTCCACAGTGCGTTAGTTACCGCAGTTTCATAGGCGCGATCTGCTGCATCTTGAGCCTCTGGGACTTTGTTAGATGCCTTGATTAAATCAGCCTCGTATTTTGCGATCGCCATTAGGTCGGCGGTGGCCCCTGCTATCTGAATTAAGGATGAGCGTTGAGCGTGTCGGGTAGCCTCCGCAGTCGTGGCGTTAACGTGTTCGGCTTGCATTCCGGTCAATTCGTTCTTGAAACGCAGTTCGCCCTGTTTAGATGAATTGATAGCCTTCAAGGTTTGCGTTCCGTGCTTCTGGGTCAGTTGCACCAGTTCGGCATAGGCTTGATTAACATCCCCGGTTGTCTCGATAATTTTCCGGTATGCCTCCAATGCTTTGGGTAAATTGGCTATGTACGTGTCCGACAGTCGCGCCATATCTGCAATTCGGGTGATTACCGTTTGGTCGCCTTGAAGTGCCTTGTTAAAATCCTCCGCCGACACGTCAAACAGTTTGCCCATTGCTCCCAAAGTACCAGGGGCATTACCAGAGATATGGTTTTTGAGTTTGGCAGTTCCATAGTTACGCGCCATGTTTTACTCCTATTGCTGATACTTGAGTTGATTAACCAATGCCTCTGCCAATCCCAACAAGTCTGCTAGGGTCACTCGTTTGTAAAGACCTTGGACAATGGGCGAGACTGTTGAGACAGCTTCTGCTGATACTGCGCTGCCAATTACGTTAATTTCTGCACCTAGCAGGGTTTGGGCTATGTTTTGCAGCAGCAACAGTTTCTCTACCTTATTCAGTTGTTCAAATGTGCTGCCGTATTGCTGTTGAAGTTCGTCCAAGTAGGAACCATCCCCCGGCATTGTTGAAGTGAAGTACCCTAAAGGTTTTGACATATTGGTATGATCCTTATGTGTGTATTTAAAACCACTGGAGAAGCGATCGCCAAGATTCTCACTCCCTGCGATCGCTCTCCCTCTAACTAGAAAATGCTTCAAGCTTCGCTACATCGATAGTTGTTCTCTCCTCAACTTCCCACTGCAAGTAAGTCAATGCTGTTGTTGCATCTCAAGCGCGTCAAGTCGGGACTATAGTTGAGTGCAATTTGCTTGTAATCGGGATGGTTGCGAATTTGTAGAATTGTTTGCTGTGCCTCTTGAATTAGGCTAGTTAATGATTGGCTCATAATTATGCCTATTAGTTAACAGATTTGTTAGTGCGTTTACGTGGTACTGGTTTTTGTTGTAAGTGGGCGATTACTCCTATGCTGAACATTCCTCCACCTATCATTGCTGTGGTAGTTGCACCAAACTTTTGAGTAGAAAGATAACCAAAACCAACACAGCTAAGTAGAAATAAAGTAGCTCCTATTGCTTGTCTAATTCTCACAATTCTTGCTCCTTCAAAACAGTGCTAATTGCAGTGATTCTTGACTGATTACAGAACTCTTTGTAGTTGCACCTTCCACCTCATAACAACGATTAGTTAAAGCTTTGTGATTCAGTTGCAAATCTGCTTTCTTTCGCTGTCTTGCTAGTGGTCGAAAGATGTATTGTGGTGCTTGGATTGTGCCTGTCTTGTACAAGTATTGATACAGGTTTCTGTCAATTTGATACACTTTGGAACTGCTTAGTAGTGTGCTGTCATAGACCCTATTTAACTTGTTCATGACGCTACCCCGTTTAACTGATTAACCATACTTGATAGCCTTGCCTTATTTGGTTGAATCGGTGCAGGTGTTGATACAGTATTTTGAGGAGTTGGTAATGCACTCTTGTTGACTCCAGATTGAAATATCAGCTTCTCTATTGCTGCTGAAAATGCTTGTGTTGGTGCATCTTGGGGGATATCAAACATTTGGCACAGTTCATAAACTGCTAGGTAAGAAATGGTTATACGCCGAGATTCGTATGAGGTTTTTTCAGACACTTGTTTCTACTCCTGTCATACTTTCTGTTAGTAACTTCAATCCCATTGCATTGATAAATTGCGGATTTGGTAAGACCATAAAGCCGAATTGTGCTAGATTCTCATCGACTACTGGTAAGGAAACTCCACCACCCCAAGCCACCAAGTATTTAGCACGGTCTAGGTAATTCTTAGAGGTGACAAAGTTGGCGAATTTCTCAATCTGGCTTGACCACCATTGCTCTAAATACTGGGCATATTCCAATTCAAATTTCTTGCCTGTTAAGTGATTTCCTCCATAAGTCAAAGTGCCTTCTAAAATCCCTTTATTTACTAAGGAAGGGGAATGTTTGACATCTTTGGATATTAGGCTTCCTGAGTCATTTCTTTTGTCTAATGCCTCGGCAATCATTGAGTGCAATTCACCGCAGCCATTCTCTATTAAATGTTCGCCAATCACTGCACCATTGCCGTTAAATACGGTAATTAACCAAGTCGATGAACCGATATCAAGCGCGATAGCCACCTCTGATTCTTCAAGTGTGAGAATTGGTTCACCAAATAGACAGTAAGCGATACTGCCAAAGCCTTCGCGGTAAACACCTGTAACTACAATCTCAACCGTTTTAGTAACAATTTGCTGATTGATGGGGTGTTTATGTTGGAAGGTGTGAATACCTTGCACTCGTCGCTTAATTTCTTTG
Source organism: Anabaena sp. FACHB-595 (assembly GCF_048568275.1). Taxonomy (NCBI): domain Bacteria; kingdom Bacillati; phylum Cyanobacteriota; class Cyanophyceae; order Nostocales; family Nostocaceae; genus Anabaena; species Anabaena sp. FACHB-595. The sequence goes on along the minus strand of NZ_CP183477.1, from coordinate 16,330 downwards.
TCCCAGCGTTGGGGATTGTGGTTGCTCAAGCTAATCTCTAGTCTCATCCCATCGGGAATATTCAGAACTGCTAAGTCTGCAAGTATGCTTTCTAATGCCAGTTCTGCTTTTTTGGACTTGTCCTCATGGAGTAGGGTGTAGTCGCGTTGTGTGATCGCTGCACTACCCCAGAAGAATTGAACATCTTTTAAGTCCTTTCTCGCGCCGTCCACATAACACACCCAGCAGCCATCTTTAGATATGGTTTCGTAATGGCGAATGTTGCGGTTACGGACTAATGAGTATGCGGCTGGCATCATGATAGAAAAATCACCATAGATAGCCTTGCCATACCCAGCACCGGGGTCTTTACCTCCCGTGATGGTAGTTAACCCGGAATTGGCGAATAAGTCGGCTTGAGCAAGCCAATTTTCGGCATTCAAGTATGCGGTTGTCATGGTTCTGATTATTGGTAAAAGTCTTTAGATTTCTGACTTTGGGGAATTTAGAGGCACAATCGCCATAAATCCACATATCCAGTTTTTGGCAAGCCTGAACGTCACTTTCTGGCTTCTGTTGCCTTTGTTGGGTGACTGCTTTTGGCTTGATGATAGTATGTTAGCATAGAATCGCATGAATAAATAATGCGATAGCATGAATTAAGCAAAGTTAATTACTACATGAGGATAGAATCGATGAACACAGAAGCTTTCATCGACATGACCAAAAGAACAACTATTGTTTTACCTGACGCAGTTTATGAGGACTTACAATTATGGGCTGATGAAGAAGGTAGAGCTACAGCTAATCTTGTAGCGTTTCTTGTTGAGCAGGCCATAAGAGCTAAATTTCCTTCCAAATATCCCCCTGCTTATAAAAGAGTGGACGCAAGCGATCGCCAAGCGTGACACTAATAGATAGCTATTTGTTAAAAAATGCGGTTTTAAGCATTAGTATCAGTACAGGAGTGCTGATTTCAAATCATCATTAATCTTTAAAGTCTCCAATGACTACCCTCAAAGACCCACCACCAAATTTTCAACCCCCGCTTTATAACCAAGCAGCGTTTGACAAAATTAGGGAGGCAATAGACTATCAATCTACCCTTGCTCTAACGGCTGGTGGTTTTGCAATGGGTACGGGTAGTATGTTCCATCCGGTAGGTTGGTTAATCTTTGGATTGGCTTACAAGCCATTAGTAGTAACTCAAAAACTGGCACGGTTAGAAAGAATAGGCACTTCAATTTTCCGTGAATTTGAGAAAGAAGGAGTCAAAGTTTATCCAACAGTACCAGTAGAGAACAACAATCCTATAGACTTGTTTGTGAGATTTCCACAAACAACTCACCTGTTTATCTCGATCCGGTCAAAAGGAGATAGAGAAATTGTCTACAACGAAGCAAGGGAGGTTTTACAGGTCAAGCGTAAGGATAATAATGGATTGAAAATATGGAAACCCTGCCCACTGGTAGAGTTAGCAGATTATGAAAAGTGGCTCACAAAAAATAGAGATAAGTTTTTGATGACCTCCCGTGAGGCTCAAAAGACTCCCACAGCAAAGGTTTTGCTTTTATGCCCTCCCACAAAGGCATCAGCAAATCACAAGGAACATCTTTATACGGAGATAGGAGATATGAGGGTTCTAGTTCTCAGGAGAAAGGGCAGTGCATTTGTCATTACAGAGTCTGAAGTCAACCGCTTTGTTAGAGCTTGGTTATCCAAGTACAAATAGGCTAAAAGGTGAAAACCCCGTTTCCCGTTGGGAGACCGAGGTTTTCTGATTTCTATTCCATTGGAATTGGGGATTGGGTTTGCCGCCTAATAATATCCCTAATGTAATCTTATCAAATCTTTTGGAGTATTAAGGCATTGTAACACTGGCCACCCAAATAGAAAAAGCAAATTAGGAATTTTATGTTTTTAAATTTCTGAAATTTGTATAAAAGATTACTTTTGGATAACTCCAATTCCTCCACTACACATCAAGGAGGATCAGGAAAATGTCGTTACAAGTATTGAATGACGCAGCTACCAACAATAAACCAGTAGAAGTTACCAAAACTAGCCCATGCCCCCACTGCTCTAAACCAGACTGGTGTTACTCCATCGGTGAACTGACAGTCTGCAACCGAGACGCAGAACCCGCCTTTGGGTGGGAAAGGACAAGTAAGAGAGATCGCAACGGCAAGCCATACTACGCACCAGCCACAGCTAAAAAATCGCCACGTCCCCAAGGTAAAGAAGAATACGTTTACACCAATACAGAAGGTAATCCCTTAATTAAGGTGACAATTATCCGTCCTGGTAAGGTCAAAGATAAGGATGTCTTTCAAGAATATTGGGACGGTAAACGTTGGGCCAAAGCCAAAGATTTGAATGCTGAATTAAAACGCTCCCATCAACAACAAGTCACCATCTACCGTTACAGCGACGTAAGACAAGCGATCGCCTCTGGTAAACCAGTATTTGTGGTAGAGGGTGAACGCATAGCCGATAGCCTGTGGGCCAGAGGCATAGCAGCCACTACCAACATCGGCGGTGCTGGCAAGTATCGCTCATACGGCAACTACCAAAGTGCTTTAGAAGGTGCTAACCTAGTTCTCTGTCCCGACCGTGACGAACCAGGGCTAAAGCACATGGAGGATATTAACTCTGACTTCCCAGATGCTAAGTGGTTGTATGCCCCACCGAGTGATTTTTACTGGACACATTTACCCAAACATGGGGGATTAGATATTCAAGATTGGATAGATTCAGGAGCGACAACCAAAGACATCCTACAAGCGATTGAGGATAGACGAATCGTAGTTGATGCCCTTAATAAAACTCTGGAACTGGAGGCAGAACGGGACAGGCCAACCGAAAGTAAACTGGAGCAAAAATTGAATGCTATCCGTGCCGTCTGGGGATCTCGCCTGCGCTGGAATATGCTCAAAAAGCAAGTTGAGTTAGACGGTAAAAGGCTACCACTTGATCGCATTGATTTAAAAGTGGCGATTGATGTTCATATTGACATCAGCAAGGAACAAGCTAAAAGTGTTGTCTTAGAACTAGCTCTAGCAAACTCATACAGCCCAGTAGTTGAGTATTTACAGTCAGTCGAAAGGCGTTACCCCAACGTAGATGTCAGTTTGTTAGATAAGTTGGCCGAACGTTACTTTGGCACTAATGACCCACTACACGCAGCACTGATGAAACGCACTTTAATTGCAGCTGTAGCTAGGGCATTTGAGCCTGGGTGTAAACACGATGAAATTACCATTCTCCAAGGTAAGCAGAAATCACTCAAATCCACATTCTGGGAAATTCTAGCCGGGGAAGAATTTTTCACAGATGACCTCAACGGTACAGAGAAAGACGAGGTTTTAAAAATCAGCCAGTATTGGATTTTGGAATATGCCGAGTTTGAGAACTCCTACAAGAAAAAAGATGTTTCACAACTCAAGGCGTTTCTGTCGAGAAAGAAAGACTCAATGCGTCGTCCCTACGGTACTGACATTGAGGATTTTCCTCGCCCATCCATTCTTGTCGGCACTACCAACCTAGATGAATTTCTCTATGACCCCACTGGTGAACGCCGCTTTTGGGTAATTAAGGTCTTGTTTAAGAAAATACCCATCAAAATGCTTCAGCAGGAACGAGATTTAATCTGGGCTGCTGCTGTCGCTGCTTACCGCAATGGTGAGCAATGGCGACTGACGGAGGTTGAGGATGAATGGTTAGACGCAGCCAATAAACAATACCAAAGCACAGACACATGGGAAGAGGCGGTAATGGCTTGGGCTGAGTTGCAAAAAGAAGTATCCGTCGGCGAAATCCTCAGCGATGTACTCAAGATTGAGTTAGCCAAGCAAAGTAAAGCCGAACAAAACCGTGTAGCGGCTATCTTACGTTCTCACGGCTGGACAAGAGGCGATCGCAAACGGGTCAACGGTAGGTTAATTCGTCCTTGGGTTCGACCGCAACAGGAGGTGGAACAGGAGGTGGAACGGGGGGTGGAACAGGAGGTGGAACGGGGGGTGGAACAGGAGGTGGAACAGCCCCAAGCCCTTGTTACAACTGACTTAGAGCCAGAGTGTTCCACCTGTTCCACTAATTCCCCCCAAACTTTTCCAAATTTTGATAGCAATAATGAAACTGCCCAATGGATAGCGCCCCAAACGGCAGCGCCATTCGTAACCCCACAAGAAACAACACCAACAGAAGCAAATGAAAAAAGTTTAGAGGGGCAGGGGGTGGAACAACCTGTAGATGAGCCTCAAACTCAATCACCACAGGTAATAGAAGAGTGTTCTACCCCCTGTTTCACCTCTGGTTCTTCCCTCGAATTATCTTTTGAGCAGAAACTTATGGGTAATGTGGCACTAATTAGAGAATCTATTGCCGATCAATGTTGGGGCTTGATTGCCACGCTGACAGAAGAATGGACGAGTGAGTTTAAATCGGCTGTTTGGAAAGAGTTGACCCCACAGGAGCGTCAGGCAGTGAAGCAACTCAAGGCATTGGAATGAAACTGAGACTGAGCGTCAGTAATTCTGTGGCAGTGCGCTCTCCCTGTTGATTTTAGAATCTGGGTCGCTAATTTGACAGGCAAAAGTGTACTAATAGCTGGTAGTTAAACTCTCTGCTCCAAAGATGGCAGAGTGGATAAAAACCAGCAAGTATGAACATGGCAAAGCAGATTTATGTAAATACAGATTTTTGGCTAAAAGAGATGGCAGAGTTGCCACTAGACAACAAAAACCCCACAATATGTGTGGGGCAATCAGAACCAGTAACATAGAACAAATGTACTATATACGGAGATAAGAAAGCAAGCTTTCATATCTATATATTTTTCTAGCTTTAGTAGTATTACTGAAAAAGTAGTGAGATTGCCTAAATTTAAGGATGGTCAGAGAGTAGCTCAGATATCTTACTGACGATTTGATCTAAATTTTCAATTTTGGAGAGACATCGATCAAAGCCAGCGTTTAAAGCCAAAGACATGGGAAAATCCCGTGTATAAGAAGTGATGGCAATAGCAGGCAGATGTTGTAAAAAAGAGCAGGAATGCAAACGAAGCTTTTTAACTAACCAATGTCCATCATGATGGGGTAACTTGACATTGCATAAGAGAATATCGGGCCTTAGTGATTCGATTTGGGCAAGTGCTGTTTCTGCATCGTGAAAAGTTATCACCTCTGCACCTTCAGCTTCTAAAAGAACAATTAGCAACTCGGCAATGTCAGGCTCATCCTCAACTAGCAAAATGCGCCTAGAGGAAATATCAGGTAAGAAACTGGAGTGAGTGTGTTGAGCGTTAACTTGTTTGGTCACAATATTGCAGATGACGGTAGGCTATCTCTATTGCAGCTAGTGAGAATAAACAAGTGTTCCCTCTGTGGAAAGAAAAAGAGTGAGTAATAGTATTAGGCGTAGATACTGTAGACGAAACATTGCTCCTGACTATCAAAGCCTGAAAGCTTGATAATTCACCAGTTGAAGCTGATGAAGTTTTGTAAATAAAGTAAAGCTAAAATCGGAGTGACAAATATCAAGAAATATTTGGCCAACGGTATCAAGGCTATATTTACCCCAATAAAAGGTGGAACAGCAGGTGGAACGGGGGTGGAACAGGAGGTGGAACAGCCCCAAGCCCTTGCTACAACTGACTTAGAGCCAGAGTGTTCCACCTGTTCCACCTATCCCCTCTAAACTTTTCCAAATTTTGATAGCAGTAATGAAACTGCCCAAGAGATACTGCCCTCAACAGCAGCGCCAGAAGTAACACCAGTTGAAACAATACAACCACCTGTAAATGAAAAAAGTTTAGAGGGGCAGGGGGTGGAACAAACTGTAGTTGAGGCTCAAAGCCAATTACCACAAGCAATAGAACCCTGTTCCACCCCCCGTTCCACCCCCCGTTCCACCTCTGGATTATCATTGACTAGTTGAACTATGGACAATAAAGAACAACAAATTCTCTGTTCATGGGCGATAAATGCCGACTCTTGGACGCGCGTAGTTGAGCAAAAGCTTCTAGAGAGCCGTGTTCTAGTTACAGACAACGCTATATTAGAAGCCTTTGTTGAACTGAAACTAGGAACGTTCTTAGATATAGGGTGTGGTGAAGGTTGGTTGTGCCGGGAACTATGGAAGCGTGGGTTTGACGGCTGGGGAGTAGACGCTATTGCCCAAATGGTGGAAACAGCACGCTCCCAAGGGGATGAGCGCTTTGTTGTCAGTTCCTACCGTGATTTGCCCTTACAGAGCTTTGGCAGCATAAAACAGTTTGACTGCTTCATCTGTAACTTTTCTCTTCTGGGAGAAAACACCCTATCTGAGATAGCCCAGGCGAGTCAAAGCTTGCTAAAGCCTAACGGCAAAATAATTATTCAAACACTCCACCCTCACATAGCTGGTGGTGAGTTGCCATACGAGAATGGATGGCGCGAGACTAACTGGCAAGGAATAGGAAACGAAGAATTTCACCCGGCCCCTTGGTACTTTAGAACAGTCTCATCATGGATTGAGGAATTTCATCGGCGCAATTACCGATTACTCAGGTTAATCGAACCTATTCACCCAAAGACCAACTCCTGTGCCTCAATATTATTCATCTTTGAACGACAGTCATAGAGACTGTTAGCTAGAGAGTCATATTCTCACTGAGTCAAGAACTACCCCCTTCTACTGCTGATGTGGGCTGACTCATAGAACAATTTCTCTAGGTCTTTAAGTATGTGTTTTTTAGAGTGACAAAACACATCAGTGTGCCATGCCAGTTTTATGTGAAATCTATGGCAGTTTCATGTTGGATAGACGTGAATTTCATGTCAGAACCATGTCAATTTCATGGGAGTCATAACAAGAAGCGCAGTCAACCTATGTCAAATCCTTGGTAAATCTATGGTAAAACCTAGTCAGATTGACGTTAATTTCATGTCAGTTGAAAAAATTTGAGTTTCCGCACAGTACGCAAAAAAGTTTTTCCCGTTTTTTGGGTCAAAACTGAAAAAGAAAATAATAGCCAACAAAAAAGACTACTAAATAACTACATTAGTACTACAAAAAAGGTTTAAAAGACTCAAACCGAATGGGTAATAAAGTTTAGAGGGGCAGGGGGTGGAACAAATTGTTTCTGAACCTCAAACTCAATCACCACAGGTAATAGAAGAGTGTTCCACCTCCCGTTTCACCTCTGGTTCTACCTTGAGATTAACCAGAGAGGAGGAACTACTCGGCAATGTGGAATTGATTAGAGGGTGTATTGCGGATCAGTCTTGGGAAATGATAGCCACGCTGACAGAAGAATGGACGAGTGAGTTTAAATCGGCTGTTTGGAAAGAGTTGACCCCACAGGAGCGTTAGGCAGTGAAGCAACTCAAGGCATTGGAATAAACCTGAGACTGAGCGTCAGTAATTGTGTGGCAGTGAGATATCCCTGTTGATTTTAGAATTGGGGTCGCTAATTTGACACGCAAAAGTGTACTAATAGCTGGTAGTTAAATTCTCTGCTCCAGAGATGGCAGAGTCGGTAAAAGCCAGCAAGTATGAACATGGCAAAGATAATTTATGTGAATACAGATTTTTGGCTAAAAGGAAGGCTAACTTGCAAAAAAGCAACAAAAACCCCACAGATTTTGTGGGGCAATCAGAACCAGGAACGGCTAGGACAAATGTACTATAACAGTAAAAGCAAAGCAAGCTTTCATACAGAAAGTTTTTTCTCTAAAAGTAGTATTACGGGAAGCTTTGGCCAAGAGTAGGTGAACAGGCTAAAGATTTAAGTAATGCAGCGTCAATGTCTTATGGCAGAAGTAGCTGCAAAAATTTTTTCCTCAATTTTGAGTTTTGGGAGCAATGCGACGAGCCGGACAATATGGGCCACTGGAGGTACCATCGTTAGGGCAACAAAATCCTACAGGAGAACCAGGGTGACATTTTGTGCCTTTAACTACAATGGGGGTACTAGCTTGAGCTATGTTACTACTTAAAACAATACCAATCAAAGAACAAGCGACGAGAGCTTTTTTTACTAAAGCTTGGTTTTTGTCAATGCTCTTGTTAAACATGATTTTCTCCAGTGGTTGTCTTAATTGATGTCTTACATTTACTCAATAGCTTTGCGTCTGGAGATTTATGCACTTATAAACAAAGCAGGCAGAAGTTAGATAGCAGCATCGCTGAATCAACTCGTTGTATCAACTTTTTTTTGCGGGGATTCTCCAGCAAGAGTTAATATAAAAAACTTGATAAAAAAATCACCTCATATTTTGGTGTCAAAACTGAAAAAGAAAAAACAATCAGCATCTATGTAATACAAATAGATATATTTATGCTACATCAAGTCATTCCCTTAAAAACTCAAATCATCTAACTGCTGTTGCTAATGCTCTTAGCTTAACTAGTGTTAGCTACTTGCCAAAAAGGGGAAAGGTAAAAAAACGTTGGTAATTTATTTTGGCAAGTTATAGTCAACAGAGTAAAAATGGATAAACAGCGTCTGAAAAAAATTTTAATTGGTGATTTTACCTGGAAAAGATTGTTAAGCTCAATAATTTTTATTTATCTATTTTTGGCTGTGTATGTTTATTTTCGAGCAGATAGTATGATTTTCTTGCCTCAACCATCTAGCTATCTTGATACTCAAGAAATCAAGAAGCTCAAGAGTGGGGGAGAAACGAAAATTTCAGCAGTTCATTTAGTGAATCCTACAGCTAAGTACACAATTATTTATGCTCATGGGAATGCAGAAGATTTAGGCGAGATTAGACAATTTCTAGAACAATTAAGAGACTTAGGGTTCAATGTGTTGGCTTATGATTATCGGGGTTACGGTACAAGCGCAGGAAGACCTACGGAAAATAACGCTTATCAAGATATTGATGCAGCTTACAACTATTTAACCAAAGATTTAAAAATACTACCAAAGAATATTATTGTTTTTGGACGTTCAGTGGGAGGAGGTTCAGCAGTAGATTTGGCGGCTCGGCAGCCAGTAGGAGGTTTAATTATAGAAAGTACCTTTACTTCGGCTTTTCAAGTTGTAGTACCAATAAAAATTTTGCCATTTGATAAATTCAATAATTTAGAAAAAATCAAAAAGGTGAACTGTCCAGTATTAATTATGCACGGTCAAGCTGATGAGATAATTCCTTTTACTCATGCACAAAAGTTGTATGCAGCTTCCCCGTCACCAAAGTTGAAATTATGGGTAGATAACGCCAGCCATAATGATTTTTATGGGGTAGCTGGTCAAAGATATAAAAATATTTTGAGAGAATTTACTAATTTAGTGTCAAGCTCTCAAAAATCTTAGTGATAAAAAATATTTAAAGACTCAATTCATCATCCTGTTGCTGTTGCTGTCGCCTCAACTGCCGCCCATATTCAAGAAGCTGCTGGTTCCAGTCACTAGCTTTAGATAAGACTTGTTGGGACTGTGGCAGTAGTTGTAAGACACGCTGTGCGGCCGCATGAGTTGATTGGTCTTTACCAAAAGTCACGAGTATATGAGGAACGTTCTGCAATCGCTCGACAGGCAAAGAGTTGATGTTATCGACTGCCATGTACAGGGTTCGCTCAGGTGGCACATTGCCCCTAACAAAGTATTCGAGCATGGCTCTGGAAATAGCTTCAATGGGAGAAGAACACAGCAGAACATGAGATGCTTTATCGGTTGCTTGACCACCCAAACCGAAGTAAAACCAGCTATCACGGCGTTTGGTTCCCTTAGAGTAGCCTTTAAAACTGTTGTTCTCCCCTCTAGTTCCCCGTAAGAATGCACCGTTACGCTGACCATCAAGATTCCGCATGACAAAGACAGCGTTTTGTTGGTCATCAGCGTAAAGTAGCCCCAGGTTTTGAAGCATTTGCAAACAATCAGAGGGGATGCCCCGTTGTTGGGTGAGGTAACGTTCAACGGCAGGCCAGTTGTTTCTATCTTCAACGGGTGGGGTAAATTGAGGACGCGCTTGGGTCTGGATAATGTCCGCCGCCCTGTTCTTGACATGAGCGATCGCCGCACGTTCTACCCCAGCTTCCCCGAATCGCTCATGTAACCAGACAACCGCCTGCCGAAAATTGCACTGATTAACGTGCATCACCAAATCAATCGCACCGCCCCCGCCCTTCTGTTGGTCGGGTGAAAAGTCATAAAACTTTGAGCCATCTATATTAATGATGTGACCGTGACCTCTCCAGCGCTCACGCTCGTAATCAAGCCCCAACTCCCAGGCGACATCCGATAATTCCAAGTCGCGTAGTTGTTGGGTTTTCAATTCAAGCGATCGCACTTCTTTTTCTAACCGTTGTCGTTCCTTCTCGCTGGCTCTTGCCCGTTGCTCTGCCCGTTCTAATCGCTCCTGCATGAAAGCACGGTCAGCAAGTTGGTGGTTGATGGCGTGGAATTGGTCATCATTCTGAATCCGAGCAACGTAATTTGTAGCGGATTCAAGCGGTTGGGGTTCAAGTTTCTGATTCGACCAGACGGCAGTGAGTGGTTCGCTGTTAACGGCTTGGTAATACTCCTTTACTTTGGTGTGGGTGGCCTTACTGCCCTTAACCCCTCGTTCAATACCCAAAGGAGCGAGTGCCTGGGCATAACTATCTTGCAGCTTAGATAACTTGATGCTGCCAACACGACCATCACCACCAAACATTTCCTTATGACTTAGCAGCTTGGTCTTATCGTTGATGGGAACAATGTAAGCATGAATGTGGGGAGTAGCTTCATCCAAGTGCAGTTCAGCCCGGACACACTTGTCACCGTAGTTGGTCTTTAACCAAGTAATGGAGGCTTTGGCAAACAGTACCATGCGCTCATCATTCCATTCACCAGCAAGAGATGGGTCATGGGGGCGGAAATATTCGGGCGATGCCGACAGGAACATCTCGCTACACAGCACGGCATCCTTGCGAGGTTTGTGCTTGGTGTCGGTGGCAATCTTAGTTTTGACCAAATCTTCCAGCGTCTTACCATCCTCCATGCCAATCAGTCTGATATTTTTTTTAGTGGTGTCGGCATTTGGGGTATCTTGTAAACGGGCAGTATGCTTCTCGCTACCGCCAACATTGCCGAAAGATTTGAGTTTTTCAACGCGCAGAATCGCTAAAGCTACCATTGATTTACTCTCGGATTTTACAGTTGTGCCAATGGGGTGCGAACTCCCCGCAGGGGCGAACGTAGCTTCTGCGTCCTGAGCGTAGCGAAGGATGGGCGCAGCCCACCCGCAGGGCGCGGAAGTATAGTGAGTACACCTCCATACTAATACCCCCTACTCGAAATTCTTCGGTAACAACACCCACTCCAGCCACAAAGCGACCTCTTGGCACGAATCTGGAGCAACTCAGCACATTTTTAGTGCAAGTTGGCACAATTTGGTAAGCCTAAATCGGCATTTAGGGTCATGATGCGAGGTTAATCACGAGTGCCAGATTGTGCCAAATGGGTGCAATATCTGCACTTAGATAGTGCCAACTAGCTCTAAATCTGCACCATCATAAAATCATCGTTTTAACCAGCTTTTGGCATGACTGACATTTATCTCAGCGTGGACGTTGGTGGGTCGCAAACTAAGATAATTTATCAAGTGGATGACCAGACTAAACCTAGTTATATTCTGCTGCCACCTGCAATAGAAGAGATTACTAAGGATAAACTCAATTTTTTTATGGAACGCTTGGGCTGGATTGGTAGCCCCTCACCAGACCAACAACTGTGGGTCGAGTGGAATAACAGAGTGGTGGTATTGGGTGAGTTCGCGGCTAACTTTGATCCGCTTGACCGCATTAAGGAACTCAAATATGAGAATGCCTTGTGGAAGGTACTAGGGGCGGTTGGCTTAATTGTTGAACTAACCAAGGTGAAGGTGACGGCGAAAAAACAAATTAACTTGGAGTTGGCGTTACTTCTGCCGTGGAATGAGTACAGCGATCGCCGTCGCTTTGAAGAACAGTTACGGGTAATGCTGGCTGATTTTACAGTACGAAAACTGTCTTTAAAGGTGAACTTAGAGCGTTTCTTGTGCCGTCCTGAAGGTGGGGGATTAGCGGCACTGCGAATCAAACAGCAAGGGGTAGACTGGTTACGCACTTCCCAACTAGCTGTATTGATGTTTGGTCACAGGAACACGACAGCACTTTATTTTGACCGGGGGCAACTCAAGCAGGGGGATAGTCCACTGTTGGGCTTTGCTAATATGCTGGATATTGTGTTGGATATGACTAGCGGTTTAGACCGAGAACGTGTAGCACAAGCTTTATTTGATGCACGCTACAAAATTATTAATAAGGTCTACAGCAAAGACCGTCATTACTCGGTACGCCCTAATTGGATAACTTTTGAGCAAATACAAGCCCTAGCAAGTGCCAAAGACCCCAGTTTAAGAGAAAAAGAAATTTCTCACATAGATCATGCTATTGATGTGGCAACAGCCCAATATTGGGATAAGCTCAATCGGTGGATGGACAAAATATTACCCAGACCGTTGAACGAGGTAATTATCGGTGGGGGCGCTGCTTACTATGTAGAAGTTGAGTTGGAGGCGTATTTCAATTGTGCATGGCAACTCAAGAAGACATCTGATTACAGAGAGATTTACGAGAGAACTGGTCAATACATCCCCAAAGACAACAACTTGCCAATGATACCGATGGTTTGGGGTAGTGGTTTTATAACTCAGGTGCAAGAAACTTTTAATTTAGATTCAGAGCAAACGTACAGATATAGTACGTCAGCGCGGTTAGTGGACTGCTTCGGGATGTTTGATTATTTGTTGGGGATGGAGACAAGCCAATGAATCCTAGCAAGAAAAAACGCTTGTCTCTAACTATGCGGCTTCAGCCTTATGAGGGGGATGTTTTAGCGGAAGTTGTCAATTACTTGAACTCGCTGCCCAAGGATGAGGCACAGCGCAAGGTGGCAGATATTCTGGTGGCTGCTTTCTTGCCTGTGGCGCGATATTCGAGTGGTTCGTTTACGCCAGAGCAGATCCGTTTGGCTTGTTGGGAAGCACAGGATGTCTTGAATAAACACGGTAGTTATATGCGTTTGGCTCTAGGTGTGGAACAACCGCAGTTTGTCGTGTCACAGCCAGCGTTGGCTGCACCAGTTGTAACGGTCAATGCCCCAGCTTACAACAGTAATGCTTTAGAGTCACCTGAGCTTGACTCTAAAGCGGCTGATTCAATCAGACCCGCTTCAATAGTTCAGGGTCAGGCTTCATCACTTGAATTGGATGCGATTTTTGGCGGAGATTAATAAGTTGTCGTAAAGCCATTTTAAAAAGTCCGTAATTACCCAGGACATGAAGATTTTCTGTTTGTAATATGGGCATATATACGTCCATATTTATACTGAAACGCAACTAAGCTCTTCTGTAGTTTTGGGAATTTGAAAAACATGATTAACCCCACACGCTTATGGGGTTATTTTTTTGCGGTAGTGGTAGCAGCAACTATCGAGTTGGTTGTGAAAATAATTTTTTTAGACTTGGTTTTAGACTTAAAAATCTGGCAAAACTTTTTTGCGTACTGTGCGAAAGTTTTTAGTGTTGACCAATATTCTCCCTACTTTCGCCATGATTTTAAAATTATGGTTATTCCTGGGTAATTTCTGCCCTAACCTTGACAATAATTGGGAAACTTTTGGGCAGTTTTCTATTCTTGTCATCCGAGACTTATTGAAAATATTGTCAATAAATTAAAATTCCTAGAGAGAATTTCCCCCATGTCTCCATAATATTGCCAAGTTTTCAATTTCTTGGTTTTAACTTGGTAAATAGTGGGAGAATTTTGGTCAATTTCTGGGAGAAAAAATCACGTTTTAGAGGCGGTTGTTCAGTTTTAGAGGCGGTTGTTCATGTGAGCCATTTCAGCAATACTCACCGTATTTACTGGACTATCAATCACTAAAATTAATCAGAGGGATTCTCCGTAGACATCTCAACTACTACGGAACTGGTATATAAGTGGATATTAACGATATGTGAAAAAGAAGGGTGTTTGAATAAGCGATGTCAGCCAAAAGCTCTCGTCACAATAAAATTTAGTGGTGAACTACCAACAGCCACACCAGCCGCGAACAAAAAAGTGGAAATTGAGTTGACTGATCAGAACGGCATAGTCTTCACCGCTCAAGTTAATGCAAAAAGTTGGCGCAAGGCAGAAACTAGCGCCTCGGAATTCGCAGACTGGGCTGGGGCTGTATCGGGCAAGCTTGGTCAACGAACAGAAAAAGGGTTTGAGGTGGTTGATGCCGGAATCCAGATTTTTGAAAAGAAGGCGAAGGAGGTAAAGCCAGACGTGGGGGAAACTGTAGCGGAAGCTGGCGCAAGTTCATAGATGTGTCTCAAGCATTCAATAGCAAATTTCCACCGAGAGCAATGAGATATTTGCTCTCGGTGAAAGCACTTTCAATTGGCGCTCCAACATCCTAAAAAGTGGAATCGCTAGAATGCAAAAAAATGAAATACACGACATTTATATATCTACAACAGGTTTGATATTTACGAGCAGTCTTTACCCCCAGACAGCATCTGAATCGAGTTTCCACTCATGCTTGAGCAATTCCTGGTATGTCGTTTCTCGAATCATCATCTGCTTATACAGCATGAGCAAAAGCTCTTGAGCTTGTTCACGGGACATCTGCTGCACTTGGTCAGCAAAAGTTCTCAGGCTAAATTCTTGTTCTAAAGATAATGTCATAGGTTGATTAATTGCAGGCTCAATCGCCCAACTGGAGGAAAACTTTTTTGGTAAATGCTAAAAATCAGGAGAGGAAGTGTTAATACCTAGCTGCGGTTAGTAGTCGTACACTCATTGAGCTATTGGGCATTCTCCTCTTTAGTGGTGTTGCACCTAGATTGTGAACTTATATTAACAAGTATAACAAAATATTTACAAAGCTGAGGCGATGGTAGATCAAAACTTAAAAACATCATGTACTTTGATACCTCAGAGATCCTTTTGGTCAAAGACCAAAAAGGTATTACACCACCAATTGATGAGACTACTTAAACTAAGCTATATGCAGAGGTTTCTGCATGAGTCAGGCGACTATGGCGAACTGAACACTGGAGAAACTATGCTGGTCAAATCGTCTCTTATTTGCGGATACCGGATGGAACGCTCGTTGAGCTATGCACTCCCGTATCTGCATAAAAGTGTGGCTTAACCTTCACTTAACTGTTGGTCGGGTTTTAGCTCACACGTTCGCCCTCTTGGAACAATGATTGAGAATAGTTATGGGCTTGAGCCGCATTCTTACAAACATCTGCTCCGATCAACTGACAGAAAGCCGAGATTTCTATGTGGCTTTGCTTGGCTTTGAGGTAAGTTATGACAGCGATTGGTATGTTCAACTTCGCAGTCCGTCTAATCAAGAACTAGAGTTTGGTATTATTCTTCGCAGTCATCATCTGGTTCCACAGGAGTATCAAACTGCTCCATCAGGTATGTATGTAACGTTTGTGGTTCCCGCAGTTGATCTAGTCTACGAAAAAGCAGTAGCTATGGGGCTTCGCATCGTTCAAGAACCTAGAAACGAGTTTTATGGGCAGCGTCGATTCTTAACTGTCGATCCAAATGGTTGTTTGATAGATATTTGTTCACCATTTACTGAAACAGAGAAATAACCTAGTGTGGTAAAACTCACTAGAGAAGACGACTCTCTAGATTAGCTAAGTAAGCCTTTGGGTCGCGGCGAAATCGATACTGTTCAATTCTGGCTTTGTGGTGTTTTTGCAATTGAGAACGTAAATCGAGCCAAGTAACGATATCAACTTGTGCTAAATCAGATGCGGTAAAAGAATGAAGTTTAGTAGCGATGGCACAGGCAAGTTTGACAGAGCCACGAATAACGAGGGATGAGGGGGCAACTTTACGACCAGTACAACGACGTTGATGATGACGGAGCATACCAAAAGCGTGTTCTAAGTCGTTATTAGTTCTGGGAAAATCTTCAATTTCGTAACAATGAAAAAGTCCAGACCAGTAGCTATGGGTGGTTTTTATAAAGTTATCGATTGCAGTGTTCAGGGTACCAGCTTTCTGCTTTTGTTGGGACATTTGAGTTAACAGTTGCTGATAACTTTGTTTGACACCAGCAGCATCAAGACCTATTTTATTATTGAGAATATCACTAGCTTTATCAACCCACTGATATGCAACCCTCACAGGTGAAAATAAAGATGCAGTCGCAGATAATCCTTTAGCTATCAAGTGTTTTAGGTTGATTAAAGGTGGTGGTAAAGCACTTTTTTTTCCATCCGATCTAAGCTTTGCTCTATCAATGTCAAATTTTCTTGTAACTTTAATCCTGATGCCTCTAATGGTGGATGACCATCATTAGTTATAGAACTACGTA
>NZ_CP183475.1:0-186613 GCF_048568275.1 Anabaena sp. FACHB-595 | reverse complement strand
CTTGACTCGGATCGCGCAAGGTAGACGACCAGATGTAGACAGTATGGCGACTTTGTTAGCATGGTCTGGGCTGAAAGCGGACTCCTTTATCAAGCGCGAACAGGATACTCTAATCGAATCCGAACCACTCGCTCAAGTTACGGGGTATTTGCGTGCAGACCCCCATTTAACACCGGAAGCTGCATCTGCAATGGAAGCCATTATCAAAGCTGCTTACGAGAAACTTCGCAAGGATAAATAGGATGATATTACACTGTGGTTTTAGCAAGGAGGCAAAAGCTTATGCCAGATAAGGTGAAATTCCGTCGTGGCTTTAAGAAGGAGGCAAGTGCTTATGCCAAGGAGTTTAGAGAGGAGCTTGGTATAAAATCAAGCGAGCCTTTATGCCCTTGGCAGCTTGCTGAACATTTAGCAATTCCCATTGTTCCACTATCTGAATTTCAAAATGAATTTCCTGAAGAAGTTGGCTACTTAACAAAAAAAGACACAAAAAGTTTTTCTGCGGTAACAGTGTTTGATGGTACGCGAAGACTAATTGTTCACAATGATGCTCATGGCCTTCTACGTCAGGCTTCCAATGTTTCTCACGAGTTAAGTCATGGTATTCTTCAACATAAACCAGATAAATTTTTGAACGAATACGGGTGTCGGAATTTTAACCAAGAATATGAAAATGAGGCAAACTGGTTAGGTCCGGCACTTTTAATTTCAGAAGAAGCGGCGCTTTATATCGTTAAAACTGGAATGACAATAGATGAGGCTGTTGAATATTATCGCGTTAGCAAGGAAGTTATCAATATGCGTATTAATGTTACTGGAGCGCGAAAAAGAATTTCTTCTCGTTGAAGAGCTAGTTGAATTAGCTTAACTGCAAAAATTAATAAAATCCTGGTAATCATCAATTAAAAATTTTATATAAAATAAAAATTTAATAATACTGTCATCTATATTCATGAACTTGGTTGAGTAAGCCTTATTGATTTTTCGCCTGCCATATTTGACAGGCTGTAATAGATTCAGATTCTAGTCAATTTTAACTAGCAATTGACGCTATTTCTGGTGAAAATAATTTGTGATTTTCAATTGCATATTTATAACTAAACAGTCCATTGTTTGACAAGAAAAATTTTTCCTCACTACCCGATATCTTGAGTACCGTGATAACGCATGGCGGTTGAATATTGTTATTGCGAATGAATTTCCTTGCAGTTGTACAGGTTTTTTCTTGATGGTTTTGTTGATAGCAACTAAAGCTTGTAACCTTTGATAGCAAAACTTTCCCACGTAACTTATGTTTCAAATTGTATCTACCTAGTTTTTGTCGAATTCGTTTTGGCATTTTGCACTCTCCTTAATAGTTGTGCATGGTTTTTATATCGTTTGAGTTGAATTTCAAGCTGACGGGCTTCTTGTTTACTTGAAGTTTTCCACACATGGACAATTTTGAATTCAATGCCGCGTTTTATCGCAGCACGAGTAAATGCTGCTCCAGACCCTTGTAGATGCTGCTGAAATCTTTTCTTGAGGTTCGCGCACGAACCTAAGTAATAACGAGCTTGATGTTTCTCATTTCCAAGCGGACGAGATAGCTCAATCAGGTTGCAGCAAGGAATTGAGGGTATTTTTCCTGACAATTCCATTTATGCTTTTTTAGATTAATTTGAAAGCTGAGGCGTTAGTTGATTGTGGTGATTTATGTAGTTACGCAGTTGAGTCTTTCTTGTTCCTGTATCCAATTAATTACATTTGATTTACTAATGCTTACAGGCTTATCTTCACCTGCAATAAATACTTGAAACCAGCCAGTTTCTAACTCATAGTAGTCAATAATTAAACCTGCTTCTCTGGCTGTTGTTAGAGCTAATACTTCCTGGGGCAACAATCTTTCAATTCTTAACTGTTCTTCTGGGGAAAGCTGCTTCCAAGCTTCATCTTTAACAGCCAGATGCCTGTATATAGCACTTCTAATTTGATAATAACTGGTGGCTGATTTGAGTTTTTCTGCCAGCATTAACACTTCTTCTCCAACTGGCGGCTCTTCTGTAGCGTTACTGGTGCTGGTTTGTTCGTTTTGTTTTAGCCTGGAGTTAACTTCTATAGCTTTTTCGCTCTCTGTTGGGGATGTTTCTAATTGTGGAAGCATACTCGACTCAACCACTTCAGATTCAGCAGTCTCTTCCTGGGGCTGCTCTTTTTCTTGGGATTTGATTTTGGCGTGATAATCTGCGATCGCTTCACGAAGAATTTGCTGAGGGAGTAGCCCATATCCGTCAATCAATTCCTGTGTAAGTACCCCTGTTTGGTGGTCTTCTTCCAACTGAGGAGGGAATTGACAGTAGCGATCGCCTTTTGGAGTTCTGCGCCAGATTGATATCTGCTTTTGTTGTTCCTGCTTTTGGGTTTTAAGGAGGGCTTTCCTCTCTTCGATTAACTCCAGTACCAGTTTGCAGGTCAATCCCCCAATAGGATAATCCTGTAGCTGACTGATAATTAGCTTGTATTGAGGAAAACACAGCCTGAGAAGTATTGTTACTGGAATTGCGGCTAGGTGTTGAGGACAAGTTAAAAATTCTTGGAAGTTTTCGGCTATTTTGAGCGCTCGTTTTTCCTCAGAGCTTCCTTTATCCCAACCGTATGTATCGAGCAAGGTTCGGTATTCTTTCTTGCTATAGGTGGTTTTGTATTCGTAGAGTAGGAAAGCGGCGTGCAAATATTCCAGACTGCTGGTTTCGATATGTGCGGTTGGATTTGGATCTAATTGATGCTGTTGGGAGTAAGGGATTGATGCGATAGTTCCTGGCATGATAGAATTCTCTTTGCATTAATTTCGTTGGTCTTAAAAGACCACTTACCTATTTAATTCACTGCAAATAATTCAAGCTGCTTGTTTGTCCCAAGCTTTTGATGATTTGGAGATAGCAGCCAAGGCATAACCCAAGGTGTACTTGTGAATTTTGGGCATTCTGTGAAACGACATATCCTGACCCCAATCTTGGACTGACTTTGTGCCAATATGTAATACTTGCGTGAGGGTTTTGACACAAGTTGCGCGAAAATTGGCGTGAGAAACAGTTTGCAGTATTTGTTTTTCAGTTAACCCTTCAAGGAGTATTTTTTCTAGAAAGGTTTGAGCATCTACTTCCGGTGCATTGTATTCTCCTGTCAAGATGCTATTTAGCTGGTTTGGTACGATTTCGGCGGCGTGAATGTAAGCAAGTGAAACTTTGCAGTAATTGGGTATTCCGTCAAAGTTGAGATCGCTCCCCCACTTACGAACTGTTGGTCTTTGTACCCCTAAGACTGCACATAGTACAGTGATACATTTTTTGCGGTATTGCGAGTCGGTTTCTTCTTCGAGAAGTTCTGGGGGACTAAGTTCGGCTATACCGAAGCAGTAACGTAAGAATAGTCTGGGTTCTAAACCTTGAGTTGGGAGGATTTTGAGGGTGCTGTAGTGGTTCATGGCAGAGATTCCATATAGGCCAAAGATTCTTGATATTTAACTTTTTGGCTCAAAGCTGAAATTGAATTTTTCCTTGTCTTTCAAGATTTTTTTCGTTTGTACGTAAATTTGATTCAGATAAATATAACTCTAGAGACTCTCTAGAGAGTCTGTCAAGCAACTTTAACGCTAAAATGACAGAATAGATTCTTTAAAGCATCACTAGACCATCGCCAGAGATAATAAAGAGGATGTACATTAATGAAGACACAGCTAGAAGAAGTATTAGACATGGCAGAGGAAAACGTTCGTTTTTCAATTACCCTATCCCCCTATGACTTTCGGAAGTTAAAGCTTTGGGCAAAGCTTCGGGGTCGTTCCCCTGCTGCGTTTGCTGCCCAAATCATTGCCGCAAGGATAGAAGCAAATTTTGAAACTATTAATCAGCAACTCGCAGAATATGCACGATATAAAGATATTTCTATAGAAGAATTGGAAGCTAGCCT
The DNA here is from genome assembly GCF_048568275.1 of Anabaena sp. FACHB-595. Taxonomy (NCBI): domain Bacteria; kingdom Bacillati; phylum Cyanobacteriota; class Cyanophyceae; order Nostocales; family Nostocaceae; genus Anabaena; species Anabaena sp. FACHB-595. Next base: position 182,665 of record NZ_CP183475.1, on the reverse strand, counting down.
TGATTCTGACAGTTAGGTAATTCGTCGGGCTGTATGGGTTGGGTTATTTAAAAGCTGTACCCAAATCTACAGTTAAATTATTTTTGCGATCGCAATTTAGCAGAACTTGAACTGACAAAACTTTACGCTCCTAAAACCTTACGGTTGGTTTCAGTAGATGGAGTGTTAGATTATTTACAACCAAATGCCGTTATGCGGTTGTTACTAGATATCGCTTGGTGGGTGATGACTACAAATTGGGTAGAACAACCAGCATACCCACAGCAAGTTAGAGGTGAAAATCCGCAAATTACAGGAATAGTTAGCAATAAAAAAGATATAAGAGAATATCAGAGTTACTTTGATTTTTCTGAACAAAAATGGCGTAGTTTACAAATGCCTCCTTTATTAAAAGAGGTCGTTATTTATGTACGGGTTGATGGTAGTTTTTCTGTTTTTGACCCAGCTCGCCAACGCGATATTGCTTATAATTTTAATCCAAATACACTCTGGAATGGATTAAAATCAAAAAACAAAGTTCTTTGTAATGGTTTAATTCAAGATTGGGTAACATGGCAAAATCAACCAAATAAATATCCATTTCAACTATTTTCTAATGTTATTAAAAAACTTGCACCTCACCCTTCAGAATGGATAGAAGTGGGAGAGCCAACGCGAGTTTCCATTGAAGATGTGCGCGATATTCCTACAGTTAACCTACCTTATGGGAATGTTCCTGTCACTCAAACATCAGCCGGAATGAAGCGTATTCTGGGACTAGCTTATTTACTAGTGTGGACTTGGTACGAACATAAAAAAGCTGCTGAATTACGGCAACAAAAGCCAGTAAATCAGATAGTTTTACTAATTGATGAAATTGAATCTCATTTACATCCTCGTTGGCAGAGAGTGATTCTACCAGCTATTTTAGCTGTAGTGAAAGAATTACAACCCAGGATGAAGATACAGGCTTTAGTAACTACTCATTCTCCACTTGTTCTTGCTTCCTTAGAGCCAAATTTTAATGAGCAAGAAGATCAACTATTTTTATTTAAATTACAAGATAGAGAAGTTAGCCTTGATGAAGTACCTTGGTCAAAACAAGGGGATACAGTTGGATGGTTAACCTCAGAAATTTTTGGTCTCAAACAAGCCCGTTCCAAAGAAGCAGAAATCGCAATTGAAGCAGCAGAGGCTTGGATGCGTAATGATGATATGAATGCGTTTCCAGAACACTTGAGAAGACCAACACAAATCCATCAGGAACTTCAAAGAGTTTTACCAGGACATGACCCATTTTGGCCCCGTTGGATAGTTACAACGGAGAAAAGAAATTTTGGGTTATCAGAGGTATAACACAGATGATGCCATTTAATCCTCCTCCAGAACCGCGTAATTTTGATGAAAAAGTGCGACAACCGGGAAATGCTTGGTTGGAAAAAAATCCTGATCCCAAAAAAGGAACCAGAGATTATTGGTCGCCTTTCAAAAGTTCTTTAGCCGATGGATTTAATAATCTTTGTGGCTATAGCGTTATGTATGAACCAGTTGGTACAGTAGATCATTATCGCAGCCGTGAAAATTATCGCAATTTAGCTTACGAATGGAGCAATTTACGCTTTGCTTCTGCTTGGATTAATAGTAGTAAAGGTACACTTGACGACCAGGTGCTTGATCCTTTTGATTTGGGAGAAGATTAATTTGAAATTTTACTTCCTTCCCTACAATTAGTATTAACAGATAAAGTTCCTCCGCAACAACTTCAAAGGGCAGAATTTACTTTGGAACGGTTGCGGTTACGGGATGACGAAAGAGTCTTGCGCCAGCGTCAACAATGGTATCAACTTTATTTGGATGGTGATTTGACTCTACAAGGATTAGAGAAAAAAGCCCCTCTGATAGCTCGCGCGGTAAAGAAACAGCAGCAGGCTATTTCTCAACAAGAGTAAGCTTTGCAGTTATTAGATTGTGAAGGCAAGTATTTTCATAACATGATACTGCAAGATAAATGGGTAAAAGTTCGATGAACTTCTCACAGGCTATTAAGTCCCATATTTCGTTATATATTTCTGTTAGAGTAATTTTTTATTAAAAGAGTATTTTTTTTATTGTTTTTACTCATATATACAAACGTGCTTGCATTATCAACAGGCAGTATGTAACTTGGCTAGTGTGCAGTTTATTTGGAGATAGGTTGAACTATAGATGTATTTGAGTTGAGCTATACCTGTACTAAACTGGCATATTTGGTAAATTATTTTCTAATTTATAAACAGTTTAGTAATGCGCTAGTTTAATTCGCTTCTCATTGATGTTGTCTTTCACTTGGAATTGAGTTTGATGATATGTGAAAACGTTATCTACACCCAAAAAACACTTGCCGAAAGATACGGAATTTCAATCTCTGCTTTACAAAAGTGGTATCCCTATGCGGGTATAGTAAAACCGCGAAAGCGGGGAGGATATTTTGATGCAGCAACAGTTGAGATTGCTGATGTTTTCTACGTTGCTACCAAAATTCGGCGGTTGACGTATAAGGAATATTTACAGCAAGTAATTCCTGCTGGTGGCTTAGATGCTTATTTACAAAAAGTCAATGGCTTAACCCTTTATAACTTTTTGACCAAGCATATATCTGATGAAGAAAAAAATAACCCAATTGTGCAATCAGTAATTAGGAGAATTGAGCGCAATGAAGCATATCAACAAAGTGGCAGAGACTTTGCAGGTGTCGCTTGATGTAGTACGTACCTGCTGTCGGTTGTTAGATTTAGCTTTGCAGCCAAATGATACGCTTGACGAAACAATCGAACAGCAATTAGTTCAACTTAAAGAGATAGCTTCTCGTGAAGGTATGTCCTTGGAAGAAGCTGCCCAGCACTTGATTGCAATGCGCGATCGCAAATCAGAAGTAGGCGAACATAAGTTCGACAAGCGCGAGTATATTAAACAGCGATTTGGCGTAGATCCAGAACAAGCTTCCTCCGATAGTTTTGTAGGAATACTTTATCGGGATGCAGACAGGGGAATTCAGTTAGGAGAATTACGCCATAAAGTAGTGCTTGAATCTTCCACACTTGCTCTAGAAGAATTTGTTTTTCATGGCAGTAGTTCGCTGGCTGAAGGTAATACTTCCGTTGCGGCTGGTTACAACCAGGCGCAAGAGCGAATCAATTCGCGTATTGATAACGATTTTTTCGGCAAGGTGAACTGGGGGGAAGAGACTCATCCTCTGTTGGTCGGTACATCGACACCGCAGCCGAGACAGTTGAAGTCCTCGCAGCCGAAAACCGGGCAATCTCAGAAGAAATAGTAGCTCAGATGTTACCCATCTGCTATCGAATACGGGATGAGAGTTTACTTAATTTGAGAAAAACATCTACCCAAGCAGTTGGTATAAATTTACTTTCGGTAGTAGCTGGTACTGTGGTTGGGACATGGGTAGCGGTTCCCCCAACACAAGAGAGGCAGGAAATTCCGAGTATTCAGCCAATTTTGATTGGTGTGGGTATAGGTGAATTAGTTGGTTTAATTTTGTCACTAGTAATAATTTGGTTTACTAGGGACGAACAAAAAACCTAATCAACTTTTCAAAATCAAGGCAATTACTGATTTTAGTCGCATTATTGCCAGGGAGCAGGTATGAGTGCAGCATTTGACTTTTTGGTTAACACTGCGGGTGGTTTGTTAATGAACTTGGGTGTTTCTGGGATAGTAGGACAGCTATTGGGAGTGGGGGCCACGCTTGCCTTGCATCCTCTGCTGCTACTTACTGGGATAGTTGTGGGTGGTGCGGGAATTGCGATCGCACGCGAGTTAAACAAGCGCCCTCAGTTGCAGTTGGTTGTTGATAATACGTGAGGGGTAAATTATGTTTACTCCTACACCTGTCCGAAATAAACAACCAAGTCGAAGAAGACAAAAGGTAAATGTCACTTTGTGGACGGTTTGTTCGACTGTTAGTGCGCTGTCTGTTATTGGGGCGGTTGCATTAATGGTGGGATGGAAGCAACAAATTCCAGGTAATCAGATATCGGAGGTACAGCAAGTAAAGGCGCAAGTTGCCCAAATTCGAGAAGTGTACTTAGAAAAACTTTCCCGTACTGACTACAATATAGACCATCTGTCCAGTTACTCCTCAGTAGAAGGTGCCCCTACTCTTACAGGCTGGCGACAGTTAGCGGCGGCATTGTGGGGACAGCAACTGCGGGGTGAAATATCCAGAATGCAGGCTAATGAGAAATCTGGGTTTTACCGCCTTCACTATATGCCGGCACTGGAGATAGTTAAATTCAACTCGCTGGATGTTTTACTAGAAGCGGCTTCTGGAAATAATACTTTTTATTGGGGATACCGCAAAACCGATGGTACGAAAGTTGAGGAGAAGTTACCAACCGGGGCTGCTGCTGTTTTGATCTTGGGTAAATTAGAGGCGATTGATTACGCCCAGAATTTGGAATCTCAACCATCAGTCGATCTCAATCAAATGCTAATTCAGATTAGGAATGCTCAAGAACCATACTCTCTTGCACAGGCGCAGTTATTACGGGCGCGGGGGTATTTAGATCCAGTAGAGCAGATGGCACAGGTGGCAGACATCCGCGAGAAAATACGCCAGAAGGAGGAGGAAAGGCGAATATATCTCCAACAAATGAAGAAGCAATTACCCCAGCCAATTTCTAATAGAAAACCTGTTAATAAATCAGGGGAGTGATGTCATGTATGTTAAGTTTGCTGCTGCGATAATTTGCATAGCTTTGTGTTCGCTCAATGTTGTAGCGGCAGTCAAACGTACCCCTATTCGTACTACCCTGGAAGGTTCAACTCGCACAACGGTTGAAATGATGCCATCTCCCAATTCAGGAGTGCATTGGATGAGTGCAGTTATATTTATGGCTGGATTTGCTTGTTTTTTGGGTTGGGGAATTTCTGACTATAACAATGCAGTTGAAGAAACAGATGAAGTTTCTGATAACTTGGGAAATTCTGGCAATCAACAACTTAATGTTGGTGTTTCTAATACTGATATTCAGCCTTCTTTAATCCCCCCAGTTGCGCCTCATGGGATGAGATTTAATAACGAGTTTTCTGCTAAAAATGTCGTTCAATTTTCTCCTCGTTCTGCTGTTTCTGGATTAGGGCGAGTAGATGGTAATCAGGTTGTTGAAGATGGAGTACAAAACCAAACTGGAATGTTATCTCCAGAAGAGTTTTACGCCCAACTTCAAGAGGAAGATTTCTGGGAAGATACTAACTCCCAAATAAATAATAAACCCGCCAGCTAGTTAGTTAATTAATTTGAGGTCATATTATGAGTAGAAATCAACGCCGTAATTTTGATGTTGATTATTCTGAAGGTGGAGCAATTGTGCCTGCCAATCGGTTGCAAAATATGTTGCAGCAGGTACAGCAAGGAGGAATGGTAAATCACCAACCTAGCGTTTCTCCTATGACCACTTATGATACTCAACCCGTAGAAGTTAGGTATATTAATGCGCCTACTGCCTATAAGCCGAGAGTTCCTCAGATAGAAATTCCCTATATTGAGACTTGGAAAGCACATCGGCTACACCCGCAGAATCCCTGGAGATTTGGCTGGTATCCAGTATATTTTTTATCTGATGTAATTAAATCTCCTGTGGGTGTCGCTGCTGTGGGAGTGTGGTTGTTAATAATGCTCTTGAATTTTCTCCTTAATGGCAGTTATACCGGGCCAGGATATGCATCTGGGAAGAAGATTGAAGTTGTACCCAAAGAAGTTCCTTCTTTTGCCCTGCCTGTGGTTAAACAATTGGAATAATGTGGGTAAAGGCAATTTTTTGGTTCGTACTGTTGGTATGGATTGCAGATATTTTGCAACCAGGATATTTGCAGTTTTATAACTGGCGTAATGCTGTGGCATTGGTACAAAAGCTGCAATTTTTATCGCCGACTGCTGTTTCTACTGCTGCACCTAGCGTGAATATATCTTCTAATCCTGTCTCTACGCACTATTCCCCTAAAGTTAAGGAATCTGCAACATCCGGAGATGGCCTAAATTCTCCCGATTGCCGTGTAGCTCAGAATGATTTTGAGGAAGTATTGAGTACTGCAAAGATTGGTTGTTGGCAGGTTTCTCCTGCTAATGCAAAAAGGCGTTGAGGCAATGCGAATAATCCTTGAAACTGACGGTAAAAAGGAGGTTAGTAATTCGACTGTAACTAGTTTGGATGAGACAGCCGATACTAATTCCAGTGAAAGTTGGAGATATGCGATCGCCACCTCAGTTGTAATTGCAGCTATGGTCATTCCCCAGGTTTCTGGATGGATTGAATCTCAATTGTTAGTTAAATCTCTCCAGAATCTAATACTACCTAGAACTGTTGTTAGTAATAAGGTTTTAAATAACGGTCGAATTGCCTTTCCAACTGCGGCTGGTACTCCTGTAACTAGTGAATTTGGTTGGCGGACACACCCCATTACAGGCGATCGCAAGTTTCACAGAGGAATTGATTTTGGCGCAGCCAAGGGTACTCCAATTTATGCAGTTGATGCTGGCCGAGTGGTTTTTGCGGGTGACAAGGATGGTTATGGCAAAGCAGTTATTATTCAGCATCAGGGAAGTTTATCTACTCTCTATGGTCATGCCAGTCAGCTGTATGTACAGCAGGGACAACAAGTTGTCCGTGGGCAGATGATTGCAGCAGTAGGTAGTACGGGGTTTTCGACAGGGCCACATTTACATTTTGAAGTTCAGATTAATGGTGTAGCGCAGAACCCTCGTCCTTATTTACACGAATATTTAGCAAACCGTTGAAAGTTATTTAGCTATTGGCAAGAGCAATGCAAATTGTACCGATTTTTATATCAGGTGTAGTTGGTGCAGCCTGCTCTGTTGCATTTTCCTATGGAGTAGCTTCACTGCCATGTGGATTGGTATCAAAGGGTGCGGATACTGTCTGTCAAGTGCGTAGTTTCGGTAAGGCAGTTGATAGTTGGAAATTTGGGTTTATTGTTGGTGGTTTAGTAGGATTGATTTTCAGTCCTCGTCGTCAATTTATATCCCGGTTTCAACCCATTCATTTGTCAACTGCTTCCTTAATTACTTTAGGCATTTATTTCTCAATTTCTCAAGGTACTGGTGTTTATTCATTGTCGTCAAATAGTTTAAAAAGAAGAGTTAGTGCAAGAGATTACTTACCACATCTTTATTCACCACGTTTGAGTGCTTTTTTAGCAACAATTCGTTGGGCAGAAACAGGAACCAGTGAGCCAGAAAGTTATCGCAAGTTAGTATTTAACGGAACTTTTAATGATTTTTCTACACACCCGTTAAAGAAACAGTGCGCTCCTATTAATAGTAAAAATGTTTGTTCGACTGCGGCTGGTGCTTATCAAATGTTGGATATAAGTTGGTATGACCTTCAACCAAAGTTAAACTTAAAAGATTTTAGTCCAGCTTCTCAGGACAAGATGGCAATTGAATATATTCGTCGTAATAATGCTTTAAGTGACATTGAAGCAGGAAGGTTTGATACTGCTGTATGCAAAGTAGGTAGGGTATGGGCCAGTCTTATTTGCAACTCGTACAATCAAAACCCAAAATCTTTAGAAGAGTTACGTAATTATTATCAAAAAATGTTGGTAGTTTATGGAAGTCAAAAATAGGGTAAAGGTTTGTGCCATTTACGTTTTAACTTAGGTACATTAACTTGAGATAGTATTTTCCATAATTCTATTCCTCGTTTTCCTGCTACATGATATCGATAAGCTTTTGAATTCATGCTTTGTTTGGGTTTAGCACATTTGTAGTGATTATTAGGAACCCAAATATCAAACCAGTTTTTTACCCAATTGAGTACTTCTATTGTTCCTGTGAGGTCTATTTCTATGCTATTAACTTTTCCTTTGACTTTGAATAAGTTTACGCCACCATCCCCATCTATTAATCCGATAATGAATGCTTTTATCAATTGCTCATTATCTAGAACAGGAGGTTCAAGAGTCAAAGATTTATTTGGTGTAATATTAAATCTGCCAATTAAATCATCACATATTTGTTTACTATTTATTCTCAATCTAAAGGCTTTACCATTAGTGTAGGTTTTCCCAAATGGATATTGATGTTTTTGATTAGAGTTATGCATTTCGGCTATTTGATGATGGGAGCATCTCACTTTTTTGCAAAGAGGTTAAAAATCAGTCAGGATAAGTAAGATGAGTGTATTTACTTAACGATGACTCCAGAACAAAAGCAAGCTCTTCAAGAACATGTCAAAGCGATAGCTAAAATATTGTACGAAGACACGTCACCAGAAAGGCTAACGAGCCTTGCAGGAATTGAACAAGCAGTGCGGAATCAAATGCAGAAGCATGTAATGCCAGAAGTAGGGGTTTTTTTGTCGAAGCAGTTACAGGAACCACCGCAGGATACCAACGACGACTCAAAAGTATCCTGGGAGAGTTACCAATAACGAGCAAGCAAGCTATTGAGCTAGAAGTCGAGCCAAGTAGCCAACTGAGTCCATATCTAGAAACTTGTTGTTTACGGGTGAGCGCGAATGTCAGCTATGAAGATGCGGCATCAGATATCGAGTATTTTACGGGTGTATATATCTCCCGCAGCAGTCAACAGAGATTGGTACATCGTCAGAAATTTGAATTACCAACACAAGAACATACAGTTGAAGAATTAAGTGTTGATGGTGGAAATATCCGCATTCGGACTCAATCAGGAGAAGTATGTGCGTGGCTTGGCTATAAAGCGATTAGCTTACATCATCTCAAAACTGTTGGAACGTCCTTTCAAGATAATCAGGTTGTGATTGATTGGGTGAATGACCAACTACTGGCTAGTACAGTCACTTGTATTGGTGATGGGCATGACGGCATTTGGAATATTATTGACCAATTAGCACCTGATGTACAACGTCGAGAAGTACTTGATTGGTTTCATTTGATAGAAAACCTTCACAAAATTGGGGGTTCACAAAAACGCTTGAAACAGGCACAAGCCTTACTATGGAAAGGTCAAGTCGAAGAAGCTAAAGCCTTATTTACTGGTTGTCAGGGTAAACAAGTACAAAACTTTTGTCGTTATCTCGATAAGCATCGTCATCGCATCATCAACTACGAATATCATCAAGCTGAAGAAATTTGTTCCATTGGTTCTGGGTCTGTTGAATCTGCCGTTAAACAGATTGACCGTCGAACAAAGATTTCTGGGGCGCAATGGAAACGAGAAAATGTGCCTCAAGTTCTGGCTCATCGCTGTGCTTACCTCAATGGATTATTGTTTGTTTGAGCCACTTTAAAAAGTGAGATGCTCCCTTTGATGATCGCATTCAAGTAAATCCTTTAATGTTTTTAAATGCTCTAAATCTTGTTCCTGTAGTCCAACTTCTAGAATATAACCATGACTTGAATAATTTATGCATCCATCAGCTGCTAAAAATCCTGCCCAATAGCAATTTTCTAAATTTGGAGTGCTAAAATAATTATGATTAACTGTGTACGACTCAAGTTTTCTTAATTTCATTGCTTGAGCTTTCGCTCTTACCCCTGCTTCGTCTCTACCTAATTTTTTTCCTATGACCTCATAAGTTTCAGTTAAATAGTTATCTTTGAGGTATCGTATTTCATCTTTTGTCCATCTATGGCGTTGTTTTAGGTTAAGCCTTTGTGCTTTAGCGTGAATTGCGGGAAGAGTTCTATGAGGCATGAACTGAGATTGTATCATCTTTGGTGATAGCTCAGAGTAAAGTTCATGTAATATTTCTTCTTCCTCGACAGTCCATTGTGGTTCAAGTGTTAATCCTAGTAACCTCAGTTTTCCTTTTACTGATTGTCTACTTCTATATGGAAAATATTCCTGATGTATTTCATCAATATTTGAGCATTTTGTAACTAATCTAGCAAGAAGTTTTTCTTCTTCTGCATTCCACTTATTCCAATTTTTCATAGTGAATTTTTTAGTCCTTAACTCAATTTTATCATTCTAATAATTGAGAAAAGTAATGTTAGAAATGTATATTAATAACAACAATACTGAATTTCAAAAACAACAGCTTTGGACTGCAATTGTACAGGCCAAACAAGATGGTTTGAGCAATGAAGAGATTATAGAGAATGTACAGGAAGCTTTACCGGACGCAATGGTTTTTTATGCTGAAACTGTTTTAAAGCAGATTGACTTTAGAGCAAAATTATCACGTCCAGTTGTTGAATTTAACTTAGAATTTTTATTTCAGGTAATATACGAATCAGTAATTGCAGGTACGAACGATAATGAAATATTATCAATATGTGCAGAACACTGTACTTTAAATCAGTACGAGTTTGTACGTTATGCACTTGAATATATCCATCTCCATCGAATGCCATCACAGTGGGAGCAAAATAACGTGTATCAAAAAATGATTGAGATAGTTAGTAGTTCGCCAATTGAATCTTTATTTGAATATATTGAGTCTATAAAAAATATTTATCTTAAGCAGATTGGGTATGAATTAGTTCAAGAGAACCTTTATAATTTATTATTAAATAATAAACCAATTAGTTATTTTACTGATTTAGCCAATCAATCTAAAGATAAATTTATTAAAAACTATTGCTGTCGAACGGCAGTGCTTGTTGCGCGTGCCACAGGTAAACCACTAGATTTAAAAGTGACAGGTGATGGCTCAATTATTTTAAAAGAAACTAAATATTTAAATAGTGAAATTGCTAATAATGGGATTGTTAGCTCAAATATTTTAACTATGGGACAAGCAGGAAAACTATTAGTTGATACTTTAGAAGATTTTAATATTAATGCTAAGTATGTTGATGCCAAAAATGGCCCTACTTTTAACCGTATTAGGGTAAAACTAGAACGAGGTGTTAGTTATAAAAAAGTAGAAGACATCGGTAATGACTTAGTACAGCAGCTTGGTGAAGAATTAGGCTTGAAAGTTGCGCCAATGGTGAGTGTAGTGCCTGGGGGAGTTGTATTTGACATACCCAGGTTAGACAGACAATTTGCTTATTTTCGTGATTACTTTAGTTTTGACGGCGAACCTGACATTTATTCGGTGTCTATCCCCGGTGGTGTTGATGTTGATGGCACTTATGTTGAAATTCCCCTTTATAGCGATAACGTGACTCATATCCTTGGTGGTGGGCGGACGCGGGGTGGAAAGTCGCAGTTTGAGAAAGCCGCAATCTTGTATTTGGTGCGACGATATCCCCCTTCTGTTGTTCGATTGGCACTTTCAGATGTTAAGCGCGTGACCTTTGGTAAATTTGATGGACTTCCCCATCTTGTTGCCCCAGTTGCGCGTGATGCAGAGTCTACCGCTAACTTACTCGATTACTTGGTCGAAGAAATGGAATTGCGTTACCAGGAATTTGAGCGCCACAGCAGTATTGAAACGATCGCACAGTACAACTCACGGTTCGCACCTGATTGCATCATGCCACGAGTGATTTGTCTGATTGACGAGTGTTTTGACCTACTTTCTGATGATAACTACTGCGATCGCATTGAGACTGCGCTGATGAAGTTGCTTGCAAAAGCTGGTGGTGCGGGGATTCATGTATTGTTATATACCCAGCGACCTGACAAAAACGTGATAGACCCGTTGATTCGTTCAAACTTTCCAGCGAAGACAGCCTTTGTTACAACTCGCCCTGAAGACAGTTGTATCATCCTTGGGGACGATAAAGACAAGCGTGCGGTTTATTTGCTGGGATACGGTGATTTCTTGTACAAGACGACTGAAGTTTTACGACTCCAAGCTTTATATGTTGCTGACGATGAAGACCCTGAATACTTCCAGCAATTACTCTTGGAAGCAAAAAACCAGAACGATCCTTATACAGCATGGAAATCTGGGTTAGATTTTGATGAATTTGTCGCTAGTCTGTATGACGAGAGTAGTAGTAATGATAATGGTAAATTTAAAGCCACTACTGCTACTAAAACTAAGCAATCTAAGACTGATTTTGAGGGCAGCTTTAGTTTTAAGGTGCAACTTGACGAAGAAGCAAGAAACTCAATTATGAATTTGCATCAAAAAGGCTATCAACTTGATGAAATTGTCAAAGCAGTATTCAATTTATCCCGTCAAGATGGTAGGTCATACAAGAAATTTAGAAACGTTGTCGAAGAATTTTTAAATAACTTTAAAGGTGGCGGTGAAGATGATATTTGAACTAACCATGCCTTTACCCCCTTGTATGAACGAAATTATTAACCAGGCACGGTCGAGTTGGCAAGCTAGTGCTGAACTTAAGAAGTACTGGACAAACTTAATTGGTGAATTTGTTAGAGACTGTGAATTTTGTTTAGATAGTACAGTGTGGATTGAGTTTCATTGGTATCTCAAAAATTTTGCACGAGATAGTGATAATGTAGCTGCTGCCGCTAAATTTATTATGGATGGGCTAGTTACAGGACGAGCAATTCGTAACGATAACCTGACAGTTATCCAATCACCTGTTGTACATTACTATCATCGCAGTAGTGGTGATGATGGTGTGCTGTTAAGACTTTCACAATCACCTGATTTTTTATTAGAGAACTTTATTGTATCTAACCAATTCTCCAGAAGTAGTTTAGAAAGACACAATCAAAAAATCACACATTTAATCTCAAAACAATTGTAGTTTATCTAAAGGATAATAGTAATGTTACGTTATAAAGAATATACTTGGTTGATTGGTGAACTAAATGCAGGCAAGAATGTTAATTTATGGGGTAAACAGGATATTGGTAAGACTTTTACTGTTAAAAACTGTTTACTTAAAGATATTACTTTAGAATCTGTTTATCTCAATCTTGAATATCCTTTTAGTGTGGCTCATTTATTTGATGTTATTCCTATGAGTTTTGATTTGTACTACCAGCAGGATTGGCAAAATATAGTAACCGAATTATCTGAAGGATTCAATAGACTACTTGTGATTGATAATTTTGATAGATTGCACTTTGTTAGCGATAGTTTTAGCGACGATTTATTGAGATTACAACAGTTGGCTCAACTAGAAAATTTTTCTTTACTATTAATATCTCGGCTGCCGCTAAGATGTTTTCATTTTACGGGTTTTGTTAACTGTTTTGAAGAATTGGAATTAAACGAAACTAATACTTGGACTTTTGGAAAGTAGATATGCTATTTCTAAATATTATTATTTGGTGATATTCCAGTTCGGTTAGATTGTTGTTTTCAGCAACAAAGCAAGTTCGACTCTTGCTATCACCATTGGGAATGAAACTACTACTGAGACTGAAAATTAACGAGTACATATCTATTAAATAGTTGTGGAATTGTTAATAGAGTAAGGGGTAGGTTAGTAGTGTAGTTCTCAGCAAATCCCAATTTGTGCCGGGGCAAGAGTAATTAAAAATCTTGTGACCTGCATTTTGGAGGGATAAATTATGTTGAAGAAGTTTGCGTTTAATGGCTTGAGAAACCTTAATGCTGCTTTTGGAATGGTGTCTTTGACTGCTATTGCTTTAGGCACTGTAGCAACTTTTTCTGGTTTGGGCTTATTGTACTTAGCTAAGGGCGGATTCCCAATCGTCGAGAAAGAACGCTCTGAACAAATTGTCTATATTGGCACTGGTGCTATTGTATTGGGCTTTACCGGAATTATTTTTGCTTCCTTGGGTGGTGCTTTCTTAAGCATTGTTGAAGAATCGGAGGAAACTAATTCGAGTAGAGAAACTGCAAAAATAGCTGACATAAAACCGCTTGTATTAACAAAAGCTGAGAACTCTGAAAAATCTGATTGTCTGCCTTCAATTTACACTTACACGGTGATGAATTTTGCAAGACATTCTGATTCAAAGTGCTTGGTTGTTTCTAGATTTGAGGAAGAACCATATCGGAAATTCGTACTTTACGAAGAATTACGTTCTCACCAAATTGACGACTTGGCAGTAATCTATGATGAAACCGATCCAGACAGATTAATTGGACAAACATTCTCCTCGTATAAACCTTTATCTTGTGAAGCTTTAGAGGAGCATTTAGATATACACCGACGCTATATTAATGCAGTTAATAGCGAAGAATTTAGTTCTTGCTATTTGCGAGTATGTGCTGGGTGTAATTTACTGCATGGTGCCAATAATATTGTTTGTGGTATTCATCCACATGGATGGTTTGAAAATGGTTGCTGTCCAGATAAGCAATGGGATGAACGTAAGGCGTTGTTCCCATTTGAAGATGATGCTGTTGTCGAAAATTTAAATAGAGAAATATCGTTCAATCAAGCGAATATTTACAAATTTTATGGCAATCTTATCTTGTGGGATGAATACGCTAACCGTAGGTTTTCTTTTTCCTATTCCGGTATCTTGCTTAAACATTCTGACAGATTGCTTGAGCTTGGTATGGAAGCAACACTTCTTTCTTACATCCAGTATTTCCGTACTCGAAATGTAGTGGTCTTTGACTATGTAGCATCAGGACAAGTTTTAGAGTTTGCAAAGGAACTTAAGGGCATAGCTCAAATCGAAGTTGATGGTGATGAAATATCTATCTTTTTTGATATATATGCGCCCTGTCATTGCTTTCGTCGTGATGGTGTATCGCTGCATCCTTACTCAACTTTCGTTCCTCAAGAACTCAGATATAACTACAACTTGGTTAGCTACGTTAACTACCTTAAGAGTAAAAAATATGGAGTGTTGAGATGAATAAGGAGGTTTCTAAAAGCTGCGAGTACAAGCCGGAAAAATCGCATTTTTGCAATTCCCGTATTTTGAATTAATAATCTCTAGAATTCAACATCTGCAAATTTTGGAAAACTTAGTTCATCTAATTGCTTAAAAAGGCAATTTATCCTCCTTTCTCCTGCTATTGGCTGGGATACGTGTAAAAGCTTTCACTCAGTACGGGGGTTTCCCCCGCTACTGGGTGGTAAGCCGCTAAACGCCGCCCATCAGTAATTCATGGAGGAACCACATTATGTCTGCTTTTGCAATATCGCCTTTTGTGCAATCTGTTAACGATGTTTTGTTTCCAATCGAGTTGTTTTTGATGGTCTTCCCAATCTTCTATGTGATATTTGTCCCTGCTCAATCAGTATCACTTCAAGTTAGTAATAGCGTTGGGGTGATTTCTGAAGAGTTGCCAGTTTTGGAAACTCATGGGGATTTGACTGGTGTTGGTGCTGCTTCTGTTTGGGAAGAATTTTCTAAACCAGAATCTTCCATTATTGAAACTGCTCCGCCAGTTGTTGAAACTGGGGTTGCGGATGAAGCTAGACAGCTTGTGCTAGTAGACGTTAAGGAAGAAAGGAAGAAGCTTTTGGATTTAGGTGCGCGGAAGCTGCGACAGTTCTGCAAAGAACGCCGAATCCAAGGCTATTCTACCGTCTACAACCGTAAAAAACTTGATGGACTCGTTGACTTTCTGATCGCGCAACAAGTGACCTCTGCTCAAGTGGTCGAGTGTGTGGAAATGCTTGCTTAAATTTTGATGAAAAGCCTCGGTAAAAACTGGGATTGCAAAACTACTCCCTTGGGCTAGGATGGTACTTGCTTGATGACTTTTTCTATTAAGGTTGAGCTTCCAAAATGCGTCCTATACTTCTTGGCGATAGTGTTGGTAAACCTCTCCTAGCGGCTTCTTCTGCTACCTGCATATGGTAGTGGTGCTTTGAGCGACTAGGTTTTCGGTTCTTGCTCCATTCGCTGATTTCGACAATTTTGCTTGCCTCTGTACTTTTGCACTTCTTAGGTCTGCCTACGTTGACACCCAATACTTCATTAGCTTTTGCGATCGCCGACTCTTGGGTTTCTGACAAGATGGTACTTGATGTCCATCTTTTCTTCCACTTTGCTATTGATTTTTCGGTTACACCGATTTCTTGGGCTAAAGCTACATATTTTTTGCCTTCGTCTAGTCCTAGCAGAATCTTGGCTCTTTTGCTAACTTCATCGCTGCTGGTTGCCGCTATATGTTCTAGTGCTTGTTTTTCAATAGAATTTAATATTTGAAGACGAGGCATCTAAAAATTTACCCCTCTTTACTGTACAATTTTGCCAAATGGAATCAAGACTGGTATACTTTTTTTGTAGCGTTCATTTTGCTTAAAAACTCGCTCAAAGCCCTGTTTGCACCAGGGCTTTGAGGAAAAAACAAGCCTACCTGTTACTAGAACAGGGCGGGACATCGTTTTGTCAATTTAACTAACTAGAGCAATCATATCATGAGTTTACATAGTTTTACAAATCTTTCTTTGGATAGATGTTTTTTTCCCAAATACCAGTGCGTTAAATATATCTTCAGTCGTATTAGTTTTCAATGGGTTGGGAATAATAGTTTGCTGACTGGAAAATTTTCTTCAATAGTTTTTCTGGTAGCTAATCCTTTACTTTTTACAAAAATTAATTATTTTTAATAATATCACTTTCTCTAGTGGATGAAAGTGCTGTAAGTCTTGCTGCTTGAGTTATTCTGGTTTTCTGCTTGGGCTTTTCAAAATTGAACTTATCTTTTTAGACAATTTGTGACCCGGAGTATTAATAATGTCTGAGGTGCATAATCCGGCAATTGTATATATTTCTCCTGCGGAGTTAGTTGTTCATCCGAAGCTGATAGAAATCTATGGTGAAAATGAGAATCGTCCAGCTTTGGAAAAAAGTATCTCGGAAAAAGGGATTCTGGAATCTTTGAAGGTAACTGCACGTACTGGTGTAAATGTGGTCTTGGCAGGTAAGTGCCGATTGCAGATAGCTCGCCAGTTGGGAATTTCTGCTGTGAAAGTGGAATTTGTCGAGTCTGGCTCGCCTGAAGAAGATTTGAAACTAGTGCTTGACTTTAATCTCCACCGGGAAGGAGGGAAGACTCATTACCAGAAATTTCATGAGGGGCAGTACTGGGAGAGCGTACTTCGTCCCCAAGCGAAAGAAAGACAGAGGGAAAGCGCTCGTCGTTTGAATGAATCGAAGTATTCAAATTTGAACACTTCGATAGATGAGAGTAACTCTCAATTAAAAAAAGGTAAACCTGTGATTCGGGAGGTTTCAGAGAATCTAAGGATAAGTGTTGGTAGTTATCACAAGGGTAAGAAAGTATTTGATTTTATTTCTCAATTAAGAGAACTTCAAAAATTTAAGGCAGTTGTGGCACTGGAGGCGGAATTTAACCGAAGTATTGATGCAGCGTACAAGTTTGTTTGCAATCAAGATATCTGTGACCAGGTTATAGACCTGATTGAAGCGGATGAGATAGGTAGTATAAGTGATGGTATCGCTTGGATGCGGAATGGCGATCGCAATCCGTTTCGGCGTTTCCAAGTTGGTCAAGTATATCAATTTAAGAAAAGACTGCGGACAGAGTTGGAAATTGTGGGGCGTGTTATAGGTATAACTAATGAATTTGTTGTCTTTGGATTGAGGAATTTAGTAAACATGAACTTAGAAATTGTGAATCTACGTCCGCGACAGATTTATGCAGAGTTGCAAGACGAACCATCTGCGGAACAGAGAGAAAGAATACTTCACTTAATGGAAAAATTTAGGGATGTTTTTCCAGTTCAAGTGTCTTTAGCGGAGTTGTTAAAACTACCAAATTTAACTGATAAAGAGGAGGTTTTATTGCGGATGTACGAGTCTGACGTATTTGAAAAAACTTGGGAGGATTATAAGAACCAAATGAAAGCAATGGAAGTGTCTACAAATAGAAAAAAGGGTAATGTTCGTGCTGCATAGGTAGCTGTGAGCAGTTAATCTAGCAGAGAATTTATCCCACAATTTAATGTTACCTAATAGATTAGCATCTCAATACTGATTGCAGTACGGGTTCATTTTTTGGGTGCTGGACTCGTATGGATATATTTGACTGTTTTTTGTTTTTAAATTCGTTGGTGAAGTGTAATTTCATCTTCACCAATTGTACTAACCTCTGCCAGTTTTTGGTGACACTTTTAGGTGTTACTAGCTTTGTATTCTTATTCCAAAAGTCTCTTCTAGATTTAGTCACAACTTCGTTAGAACTTACTTTAAATAGCTCTCAAAAAAAAGTTGGGTAGCCGCATTGTTGTTGGTGAAGCGTGTTGGACTAAATCTTAGCCTAAGCCTACGTATGTCTAAGCCTAAACAAGTATAACCTCTGTTTGCTTTCAACCATGAGACGATTACCAGTCGTCTCCAACAAGCGGATAACCAACCGCTTCTTAATAAAACAAAAATTTCAAATTTAGGCTAACACATTTTGACCAACAGCGAGGCTACCTGATGCACGAAAACCATCAGGACAGTCACTCATGTTCCAAGAAGATTTCGGGGCAGATGTTGATAACAAGCCCCCATTAAGTCTTTCACAGCTTTCAAAAAAGAAAATCAAACCCCATTTACCCTCAGAATCTGTGGGTAAACGCTACGTAGAGCGTTTTTGGCATCCATTTGGGGCGATAGTTGCCCCTTCTTTAGTAGAAGGTGCAAAACCAGCATGGCGCACTATCGATTATTACCTGCAACCCTCCCAACTGTGGAAGCTGCACCAAGATAAGTCAAAATTAGTAGGTCTGCGCTTTGACAACACAACCCGTTACGCCACTATCGATTTAGACTTCTTTGGCGACTACCATAACATTGAATCTATAAATCGCATCAAAGCGGCACTAGAGGACATTGGCATAGTTGATATTGTCATTCTCCAGTCCAGCTTTAGTGGTGGCTATCACTTGATTTTAAACTTTGCATCTCACCTGCCTACCTTTGCCTTAGCCTGCGCTCTAGAGATTACCTTGAGAAATGCAGGCTTTATCTTGCGCCAAGGACACCTAGAAATCTTTCCCAATACTAAACCATATAGTGCCAAACAAATAACCAACTACAAAGCCATCCGTTGTCCCATGCAACCGGGTAGTGGGTCATTTTTACTTGATGATGACTTACAAGCTATTAGCGATTCCGTTTCTATCTTCCTTGACTATTGCGATCGTGCGGCCAGTCGGCAAGATTTAACCAAATTAAAACGGGTAGCAAACAAGGCCAAAAAACAAATTGCACAGGAGAGATATCGTAAGCAAGAGTCTGCTGATGCTGCACAGTGGCGTGCCAACTGGGAAGAAACAATTGCGATCGGTTGGACAGGACAAGGACAAACAAACACCCTCCTACAAATCTTTGCAGGCTACGGAATCGTCTTTCTAGACTTAAGAGGCGATAAATTAGTCGAATTTTGCCTCTCCACCGCAATTAACGCCCCTGGCTATAAGCAATATTGCCGACACAAACATGAAATCGAAGCTAGAGTACGGCATTGGGTAGAATGCACGATTCGTAACAAATGGTACAGTGCCTACGTTAGTTATCCCGAACGGCTGTTGGGTACATTCACCAACACATTTGCAGAAGCCATAGCAGGTGTTAGTAGCATTGATCAACCTAAAGATAACGTAATTCCATTTGACCGTCGCCACCAACAGAACTGGGAACGCAGTCAACAAGCCCAACGACGCATCCAGATAGTAGTAAGAGCAATAGAGTGGGATAGTGGATTACCAGCAGGTGCTACTGAACGGGCAAAAGCTATACGTGCTGAGTATAAACGCCGCTTTAACAAAACTATCTCTCAAGAGACACTACAAAAGCACTTACATTTGTGGCATCCCACACGCTATATTTTAGACCCTTGGGCAGAAAATAGCTCAAACCCTTATCAATCAATAGAGAACGGGCAACTTAATAGTTTTCAAAACTCATTTTCAATTCAAAATGTTAGAACCCCTAATAAAATCGATAATTACGGGCATTTTCCCTATATGAAGGTTTTCTGTTTACTTCCTGCTGCTACAGCCCCCCAAGGGCTGGAGTCAGCAGGGGTAGTTGGACAACCCGATGTTTCTCAGCAAGACTCAGCTGTCGTCCAGCCTGTGGAAAATCTTGAATTCATAAATTCTTCTAATACTGCTGAAATTAATTTAAATAAAACCAGCAATCAATTAGAGAATTCAGTTCATACAGACATTTTACACCCAAATGAATTCAGTTTTCATCAGGATTTTATATACCCTTCTAGCCTCGGCACGTCGTCAAGAGTTGATAATCAAAACTTATCTAACACAGAAGATAATGGGCAGGGTGTAGTTTCGATACCTGCTGCGGTTGCACCAGAACCACCACAGGAAATTGCCAACAATGGGCGGCAGAGTGCATCTGTTGGTGAAGAGATTGCTGATGTTTCCTACCGCATCGAGGAACTCAAGCGAGCGACAAAACTACGGTTAATGGCTTTAACCCAAGCTAGGACTAAGGTGCGCCAATACTGCGTAATCACGAGACATATTCTCAGCACTCAGGAACGCGATCGCTTAGAGCAACGTGCCAAAATGCAATTCTACCTCGATTCGGGTAACGAAACTTTAATTGCAGAAGCTAACGAGTGGGCGGCTGCCAATCCTGGATGTTTACCATTTTCCTTGGAGTTGGAGAGCGAAAAATTTTGGGAAAGATGAGGGACATCAGGCGGTAAGATGTTCGTTATTTTGGATTTTAACTGCACAAAAAGAGGTGATTCAGCTTTACAGAAGTTATTATACTTGTGAGTAAAATTTGGTACAAAAATATAGAAGAAAATATGAAAGATATCTTAATGGAAAAACTGTTTAATCAAGCAGTTGAACCAATCTTCCAAGCCAACAATTTAACTAAATATTCAGCACTCAAACAAAGAGAGGATGAATTTAAATCGTTGTTTAATATTGAATTAGCAGAATATGTGGACTCGAAAAGAGGATTTAATTTTTCTCTATTTATCCGCGACTTTTTAAGTGAAGATTGCTTGCCGCACAGGGACGCTATTCAACAAAAATATGGAGAACGAGCAGCGGATTTGATTGGAGAATTAATTTGTATTTGAAAGCAAACAAAGTTAGCTGGTAGTTAGAATTTATGACTATACGGCCAGCGTTCCGTGCAACTTTAAAACTATGTATCTGTATTTTCTTGACTTAATTGTTGCCCAAACTCAGAAATTGACTCTGTAATACTAGCCCGTCTCAACAACTGCTTGAGTTTATCAAGCTCATAAATTTTATTTACTTGCTCAATCAATTCAAGGGTAACTTGATTAAATCTAGCTTCTAGAACTTCAGCGATCGACTCCTGGATAGCCTGCGCTCTGCCTATGCGTTCTATGCTAGTCATGTATGTCATTTCTTGTTCAGCCTAAAAACGCTCTAATTCGGCTTTAAAATTTAAGTCTAACTCCGGCGGTAGAGTCATTAATCTATCTAGCAACTGGAGTAATTAAATGACTTTGCCTTTACTCCGACTAGAGAAGCGTTTTATCTGCTGGTTTTATTATCTGTGTTTGTATCTTCCTGACTTAATTGTTGCTCAAACTCAGATATTGAACCTGTAGTTACTGCTTTTTCTAACAATTGATTCAATAACTCAATGTCATATAATTTATTTAATTTTTCTACTAATTCAGTAGGAATATCTTTAAATCGAATTGTTAGGATTTGAGCAATATATTTCTGGGTAGCTTCTGCTATACCTATGCGTTCTATACTTGTCATGTATGTCATTTCTTGTTCAGCCTCAAAACGCTCTAATTCTGCTTTGAAATTTAAGTCTAACTCTGGCGGTAGAGTCATTAATCTATCTAGCAACCGGAAGATTTGCTGGATTTTGTCTCTACTATAGCCTAACTCATACATTCGTTTAATTAAGCTCAACTTCCACTGCAATCGGCCTGCTAAATCTTGAGTTGTCGCTTGTGTCCGCAGGTGCGCCATCACCAGTACAGCAAAAGGACTATCACTTTGTTCTAATTCTGACCAACGAGATTCATAGTCCAGTAGTTTTACAATGGGAAACTGAAGACTCAAGTGACATCCCCAACGACCATAACTATATTCTTGCGGTCGCCAGTTTGCTTGATTATCCCCCAGAATTGCCAAGCTAACAACTTCTTGGTTATAACGGTCAAAGATTCTGTAGTGGTAAGAAAACATCCGTTTAGGGAAGTTCGTATCTACTTGACTTTGGATTTCCAGGTGAATCAGCAACCAAGTTTCCTTTCCATCTTTTAGCCAAACTTTGATTAGTTTATCGACAAATTGTTTACCAATTTCAGATTCTCTTATCAATTGTTGCAATTCTTGATCGAGAAAATCATAGCCTCGTTCCCAATCAATTTCTGCTTGAATCTCTGGAAAGAAAAATGCAAGAAACGCTTCAAAATATTGTTCTACACCTTCCTTCCAAGCACCATCATAATCAGCTCGTACTTCACTCATAGATTATTTCCGATCAAAATATCATAATGCCCTTTTTGAAAGTCAAGTTACTTTAAACGACATAAAATTTATGACTAATTTACATATCAACAAATGTTGTTTTAATGTGGAATTTTGTTGCTTGGCTTTTTGAGCGAGAGGTTGCATACTCAAAGTAGTTTATTCAAAATAAATTAGGAAAATTTTATTGAGCAATATAGTTGCTGATTTTTTTATTTCATTAACTTATTGATTTTTGTTTACAACTTAAAAATTTAGATTGACATTAACCTAACACAACAAAGTTTAGTTACTTTGTAAATAATATTATGTCCAGAAAAAATAAAGAACAACCAGCCATGTCAAACAGTACTTCCTCCAATACTAATGATAAGCCTCAAAAGCGACTGATAATTATAACAGGTGATAAAGGTGGCGTGGGTAAAAGTACCTTTGCACGAGCAATATTTCAACTTTACATTAATAAAAATTTACCCTGTGTTGCTTATGAAGCTGACTTGAGAAATCCTCAGATAGAAAGATATTTTCAAAAAGATTACCGCCCTATAATACGTTATATTGATATTTTTCATAGAGGTGGTGCTGATGATTTATTAATTAATCTAGATGAGAGTGATTGTCCTATCACATTATTAGACTTACCTGCACAATCTGGAGGTTTCTTTGAAAGTTATGTCAAAGAGCTTGCATTTTTTGAAGTTCTGAAAACTGAAATTAATTGTCGAGTGACAATGGTTTCAGTGATTAGTAGAGTTCTTGACTCTATAAATGTTTTAGAAAAACTTCGTGAACTTTGTAAAGACCAAGTAGATTATATTGTAGTCAAAAATCTATTTCATGGTGAAGAAGAAAAGTTTGAGCGATATAATGACTCTTCTCTACGTCAGAATATGCTTGCAGAAGGTCTGATAGAACTTGTAATGCCAGATTTATTCTACAAATCTTATGACTTTCTTGACCGTCATGCTTTAACCTTTAATGAAGGTCAGACTCATAAAGAAACAAATATTGTAATTAAGTCAAGAATTAAATCTTGGCTTGGTGAGTTTGAAACGCAAATTAAGCCAGCATTTAATTTATTGGGTTTTGATATACAACCAGATGACTGTTACTACCCAGCAGTTGTGGAAAAGTCTAAAGAGCTTAGAGAAAACGAAGAAAAAGAAAAAGCTAAAAACCAAGATGCAAATTTACCATCTGAAGATATAGCTGCTTAATTGAATAGGTTGCTTGGCTTTTATGTTTGGAAAGCGTTTTGTAATTACATCGGGTGATGCTCGTGTGGGTAAGTCCACAGTTTCTAGGCTCTTACTGGAATTGTACTTGAAAAGTAAATGCAATGCGCGTGTTTTCTACCACGGTTATCGTAACAAGCTATCGATGTATAAATCAAAAGGTTTTGAAATAAACCATTTGGGATTGTCTAGGGGCGATTCGGATAGATTATTACTGGACTTAGAAATGTTTCCAAATATTGATGTAGTTTTGACGGATATGCCAGGTCAAAACCATCAAGAGTTCAAGTTTTTTGATAAAGATGTTTCACTGATAGAAAATCTTAACCATCTCGGATATCGTGTTACTTTCTTGCACCCGATATCACATCGTAAAGACTGTGTTGAAGATTATCTTCAGGATTTATACAACCATTTTAGTAGTCAAGTTGACTATGTTGTTATCAAAAACTATTACTTTGGCAAGCAATTTCGATACTATGAAGGTAGTCAATTTCAAGCTGATATTAAAAAATTAAACGGTTCGGAATTAGTTTTAGGTGGTTTATATAATGACTTATATCAGTTGCTTGAGGATACTGGTTTACCCTATGCTCAACTTATTGAAACTGACTCCCCTCTTAATACTATTCAGCGTTCGATAGTATTTAACTGGATGGAGAATTTTCATAACTCCATTGTGACTAATGAGATAGCTACTAATTATTTAGGATTGAGTAAGAACTGTACAGAACTAGCTTCTATAGGCACACATAAACAAAATAATTCCAATTTTGATGTAAATGAAGATATTGCATCTGAAGAATGGTAAGTATGAGCTTTACCAAATTGACAGTGAGGTTTTAAATTAACTGCTTAAATAACCTATGACCAATATTGCAAAAGTTGTTGAAAAAGTTATTGCAGAATATTCTGAAGAAAAGAAAGCAGAGGTCACTGATTGGATACTTAAATTGGGTGTTCGACCTGACGATCCCTTGTTTAACCTATACGCGGAACTAGGTACAACCCAATTTGCGTTGCAGCAACTACCTGGTAGGCTTGACTCGCTTGTGGTGGGTTGGGCTGACATGGTGGACGATAAGTTAAATAGTGCTTCTAAGGTGGCAATACAGCAACAAAAAAATGCGATCGCCCAAGCCGCTAAGGATTTAATTAAGATGACTAAGCAAGCTGGTGGGGCATTGCCTCTCTTGGGTGTAAGTAATTGGCGATTGGCACAAGTAGCGGGAGTGTTGGGTTTTGTACTGGCTTTGGGAGCTACAATTGGTGTTTTTACATACAAAACTATTGCTGGAAGTGTAACTTTTCAGCAGGCGGCTTCTGGAAATGCTATTTTACAACCCGAAGATAAAAAGCTTCTGGATTGGGCCAAATCTAATGAAGGTAAGGTAGCACGTAGTATTTATGTTAGAAACGCTGCCATCATTAAAACTTGCCGTCAGCAGAAGAAGTATTCAGGTGGCTGCATAATTGCAGTTGATTAACTCTCTAGGCAACCCAGCCTTTGTATCCCTTATTACTCGTTTTAGCTGTATCCTTTTGACTATTTTGGTTGGTTTTGACTCTTGTATGGCTTTCTTGAGTAACTTCTTCTTCGATTTTCATGTCTGCAAAGCTGAGGATTCCCAGACGGATAGCTTCCCGGATAGCGTTTAATCTATCTTTGACTCCTAACTTGATAAATGAATTATGTAAATATGACCTGACTGTACCTTCGGAAACATACATGACATTAGCAATTTCATTATTTTTCATGCCACCAGCCGCTAATTTGAGAACTGTAATTTCTTTATTAGAGAAATCACTTAACAAATCTAGTGAATCTCTATCGGCTGTGTCATTTGACCTAAGATTATCAATCAAAATGCGATTAATAGTTGGGTCAATCCATGATTCATTATTGTATGCAGCCATTACTGCTTCAATGAATCTTTCTCCTACTTCTTCTCTGGCATTATTTTTACAGTAGTAGCAGTCTGCGCCATTACTAATTGCTGCGTTAATGGTATCTCTGCTGCTATTTGCAGTCATAACCACTATTTTAATTGACGTGTGTTTGCATTTAATTAAACTTATGACATCAGTGCCATTGATATCAGGTAAATCAATATTTATCACCACGATATCTGGCTTTTGTTGGTCAACAGTTTCTATTCCTTCCTTTCCGGTTTTAGCAAGGCCACATACCTGGATTTTACCAGTTTCAGATAATATTGCTGCCGCGCCAACCCTAGATATGTTCTCATTTTCAATGATGACAACATTAATAGGTTTCATATTACATACTGTTTGGTTTAGTATTGTCCCTGATAATAATACTTATACCACTTACTTTTTACTGTTTCTTAATCTTTACAGTTACTATAAATTAATCAGCTTATTTAAAAACTTTATTTTTAAATTTAAAAAATTTACAAAGTGATTGGATGGTTTATGTAGTTTTCATTAAGCAATCTATTTACTAGGCAATTTTATTGAACGGTTTTAGTTTTAATAGTATTTATCAAATTTAGGGAGTAATAAACGATTTTTTATGAATGTCAATAAAATTTTAGGATGGATAGAAAATATTGTTGTTTGGTCTTTAATAGTAATGCTATGTTTGGTCGGGTTAGGTAGATTACCTATTAACCCGACGAGTTTGTTTGACTTTACTGCGTCTTTTTACTATTTTTCTGCTGCGGTTGTTATTTGCCCCAAAACTCCCTTGAGCTTTAATAACAAGCTAATTTTGGGGTTTATAGCTTTTTCGTATGGTGTGTGCTTTGGGTTGATTTAATTAATCTATCTCTTTAACAGCATCCTGGCTTTTGAATTCTTGTTGGTTCTGTTCGCAGCGTGCTTGTTGCTCATCGAACAGAGCCTTAAAACGTTCAAATTCATTATGGGTAAGGTTATTGATGATGATAGAGTAATTCTCTGAGCTCTGATTACGAGATGCTAGGAGTGCTTCTTGGCTTGCTTCTGAATCAGGCGAATTTCTATCAAGGCTAAGAGTTTGTGAATCTTCTTCTAATTTTAGACTTGCAGTATATGCCTCACTTTGATAAATGATACTTTCTGTCTCTTTGTCTGGTTTTCCAAATATATTTAAGCGGTCTAAGATTACAGGAATAACAAATTGTTGAATTTGTAAATTAGCGATAATAGATTGCACTTTATCGTGTTGACATTCTTCTACTAGGTTGCCATTATTGTCGTCATTTTTATCTGTAAAATTTTTTAGAACATCTGGCTCAATTGTATTGTCTTTAAACTGGCTTACTTCGGGTTGTAAAGATGACTCTGGACTAACTGGATTAACAAAATTGATAGGTTCAATTTCTGTGGAACTTAACTTTACTTCTTCTTGTGCTATTTCACTGATTCTATTCATTTCTGAATTTAACTTTAACACAGCCTCTTGTCGTTCCTCAGCAGTTGGAGGATTTTTTGCATATTCTTCAAATTTCTCATCAGGTATATTAAGCTGTGCGATTAATTCTCTGAGGAGACAAGCTTGCATTGCTGGAGTTAAACCTTCTACTGGAAACTCAACTAGTTCTTTCATAGTAAAATTACCTTTCTACTAAATCTTTTTTGACATCTTTGAGTGCATTATTGATGCGATCGCTCATAAATTGAAAATCTTGTAATGTTTCATCACTAATGTTACTTACTTGAGTTTTTCCTTGTTTGACATATAACAAGATATTATCCTTTTTATCTTTAACTAAATAAGTTTGGGTTTGAGTTTGAGTAGCAATCTGATATTTTTCTGTTTGGACTGACATAATGCCATTAATATCCTCTTGTCCAATTGTCTTAACTACACGTTGAGCAAAACTGGTCATCTCATTAACTTTTTCTAATTCTTTAATGTCTTGTTCCATTGCCTTAAAAGCATTCTCAAGACTAATATTTTCTTGAATGTATAAATTAGTTATCTCTTGAATTCTATTGAGATATGTGTCTGATTTACCGAGTTTTTCAGCTGCCATATACCAGTCTTGGAGATTTTGCACTGTATTAGCTTTCATCCGCTCGATAATGCTATCCATTGCTCCAACGTGCTGCATATTGGGTTGAGCAGATGATGCGAGTGCTTGGTCAATATTTGGTTCTTGGCTTTGTTGTGATGAAAAAATGCTCTTGTTTTTAGAAATTAATGAGTTATCTGATACTTGTGTATTAGTAGAAATAATATCGCTACTAACTTTGGTGTTTTCTACAGGATTAAATACTGCGTATCCTTGGGAAGTTTGTTCTACTCTGTACCCTTTTTCTTGAAGATAATTGTGAACTAATTGGTCAGTTCCTTGTGCGTTTCCAACTATAAAAGAGCTTTTCGCTGCTATTGCCTTATTAAGTAAGGGTTTATAGTGATTTTCAAATGTTTGGGCAATTTCCTCGCTTGTTACTCCGCGCCACGGGCCAGATCCGGACACCATAATGATGTCTTCTTTTGAGTAATTTCCTGTGTTGGCGCGCTCTCCCCATGCTTGCTCGTAATTTCGTGTGCTTGAAGGTGTACCGAGGGGTGCAGCTGATTTACCGATAAACTGGGTAGCTATTTGGGCCATCGCAATGTCTTTTTTCATGTGTTCAGCGACGGCGGCGTTTATAGGTTCGAGTTGGGACAGTGGATTTGTGGGCCGCAGAGCAGTCTGTTGGGACTTGTTGTGCTGGGTTTGTACTGTAGTTTGTTGTGATTTTGCAACTACATACATATACGCTTCGCTAAAGGCTTGAATAAATGCGGATTCTTTACCCTCACCCTCCCACTTTTTATCTTGGGCATTACTTATGCTCGTACAGTTCTCTAGCCAATTGACTCCCCCGCGTTTGGCGATCGCCTCAGTCAGCCGGGGGTGTTGTTCGAGTTTAGCCTGAAGCACTTCTACCATTAGCTGGTATTCATCAACTGATGGATGCAACTGCTTTTGGTGATTAAATGCGTGTTCGGCGGATGCGTATGCTACCCCTTGAGGTTTTTGGACATGGGTTTCTATTCCATACTGTCCAGCAGGAGCTTCTGGATTATTTTTGACTGAAACTTGGTAATCGTTTTGCAGCTTGCCTTGTTCTTTGGCGAGAGCAGTGGCAAGGCTGAGTGCTACTCCCAGCCCATCTTTAGAGTCGGGGCTGATATTTACTGGAGTTGCAGGTTGTTTTTGGTTAGTTGGGAACGGAACAATTTTGCCATTGACATAATCTCCTAGTGGCTCCATGAATAAGCCATATACCTGACTCTTACTCGCTTGAGTTTGGGTAAGTTCTTTTGTGGAATGCTTCTCCCATCTCGCCCAGGCTTGCTGGTAACTTGGGTCTTGAATCATTTGGGTGGTAATTTTGTATTGCTTACCTACCCGAAAAGCAACTTGCTCGCCGTTTTTACCTTGGGCGATCGCAATATCTCCCTCATTGATACCATAAGTTTTTTGGTAGTCTACACCTCTGGTAGTGTGTATTCTACCGTGTCCGCGCATAGCATCGATGGTTGTGTTAACTGGTACTGTGGCAGCTTCGCCGTGCAGATGCAGCGTATAAACCATTGGTACTGGTTTGCCAGATATAGTCGGGTTGTCTGGAATCTGAGGATTAGCAGCGCGTGCCGCAGTGGAATTGGCAATGGCGATAATTTCTTCGACAGTTGGTTGGTTTGAAGGGTGTGAGGGTATGTTTTGGGTGACTTCTCTGAGGCTGGTATAACTGCGCTCTACTTTAATTTCTCCCCCTGGTGTCCACTCGTTAGCTTTGATGGTAAGGTCGTTGTTGCTTTGGACTACCGCACGCGGAGGTTGGTTTGAGGTGAGGAAGTTTTCAAATTTCTGGCGAACGCTGTTTTCTCTGCCCAGATCATTTTTAATTGACCAGATGTTGATAGACCATCTGCCAGCCTCAGTATTCAGTGCAGCGTGTTCGTTTTTGCAGTTAAAGCGGGTTACTGTACCCGACTCAAGTTTAAACTCTTGGTATGGTGCGTCCTGATTCTCTTCCCTAGTCCATGCCATTCGTTCCTTAGCAGCACGATAGCCCCAGTCAGAATTTCTGATATTAATGCTGCGGGCTTCCGTCGCGGCGTAGGAGTCATCGCGGTGGTAGTTGATGCCAGCACCGGGGTTCTCGGAATAAGTTACCAGCACAATATCAGCGTCAGGATATACTTGTTTGACAAGTTCCATCAACCTGTCGTCCTGTATCCCTGGCTTGAAGTCTTTCTCCTTCAAATCCCATTTTGCACCGACCCAGGCGACTTGTCTCAGTGGTGCATAGTTAGATTTGTCATTTTCAAGTATAGGTTTGAGGTGGGTTTCAAGATGCGATCGCAATTGGTCTACTTTTTTTTCGTTTACCTTACCCAAGATTTCAATAGCTTTAGTTGGATCGGCTTGACGCGAGTTGGGTAGTAATATTGGTTGATTCTTAGCTTCTGATTTTGTATTCTTTACTACTTGTATCTCAACCGCGTTTTGATAGATTTGTGAAATTCCTGCAACTGTGGCGTTAGTATTTAATTGAATATTAGTTATATTCTTTTCTGGTAAAGCTTTAGCAGGAATAATTGGTACTGGAGAATCTTCTTGATTGAGTTCTCTTGGACGGTTAGGAAGTGCTTTTAGAGCTTTTTGGTACTCACTATTTTCTGGAATTTGGTTGAATTTTAAAAGACTACCTTCAGTTGCGACTTTTTCATTTAACTCTGCACTAAGCTGTTCGTAGCGGTCAAAACCCTCAACTTCAGCGATATTAATAGCATCTCCAAGCAAAGTATTTAATTCTTCATTAATTTCCTCACTAATATCATTTTTATTGAAAATAAATGTAGCTGTGTTACTCTCAATAAAATAGTCGTTTTCAGTAGATTTCGATTCTAACCAAGTGGCTACAGCGACCGCGTTTTGTGCGGGAACTACTAATCCAAAAGCTTCTTTAGTTTCTAAGAGCGATGCATTGGGGGAAGTATATTGTTGATTTGGATTATAAAAATATACAGTTTGTTGGGGAATGATTGGAGTGGTTTGTGAGGGTGTATCTGCACTTTTGATATGACCACCAGCACGGTTAATAAAGGTTTGTCTTAATTCGTCACTGATGGTACTTTCATCAAGTACGAATACAGTCATTCCTTTTTTGGCTTCTAACCGAGCTTGTGATCTAGGAAGCTGTTCGTATGATACTCCTACTTTTTCGAGATACTTTTTGGTTTTTTCGGCTATATTTTCATCAACTGCTAATCCTAAAAGCCCTACTAATTTTTGCTCTTTATCTTGGAACATGATTGTAGGGCGTTCGTTAATTTTATCGAGTATTTGGTTGCGTTTTTCTTGCTGCTCGTCTCTGACAGGCTTTTCATTACTTATAAGCTGACTGCGTTTAACCCATTTGTCGGGATATTGTACTGTTTCTGGATCAATTATTATTTTACAAGTACTTTCATTACTGGTAATCTGTACAGGGATAGTGGTTCGTTGTTGGTTTGGGCGAATAATACCTGCATCAATTAATTTTTGTACAGTGCTAGTTTCTTTCCTTTGCCACTGTTTTTGTATATTTCCTTTATTTAAATCAGCTTCAAGACGTTCATTATGCTGACCAATAATACCGAGTGATTGGTCGCCAATTTTAGCAATATAAATGTGCTTTTTATCAAATGCACGAACTAAAGTTTCTTGAAATGCTTGGTTGTTAATCTCCTGTTTCTTGTATTTTGGATTCGTAATATTAATTCGTAACAGATTGCTCTGAGATGTCTCTGCTATAGCATAGGCATTTTGTCCAGTGATGATAGTTTGAATTTTAAGATGTAACTGTTGCCCATTCCCAGGCTTTTCTGCTAGCCAGCCTTGGGTAATACCTTCTTTGATTGATTCTTTATCAATATTGCCTAGTTTTTCAGGTTTATTGCCATTTTGAAGATAGATAGTATAGTCTTCCCGAATCAGGTCAACCTTTTCGATTGTTAACATTACAGGTTCATTATTAAACCTTTGGGAATTTCCAAACTTATTAACTTCGCCTACTTTGAAAGTTAGTTCTGGTAGTCCAGGTACTTTGGTTGTAACAGAGGTGGTGTATACTTCACCTTTTTCAATACTGCCAATAGCAATAGTACCAATTGGTAGCCGGGCGTTACTTTGTTCAATATTTCCGAATGATTCGTAATTACCCTCTTGATTCTGGATTTCAATTACGCTTTTTCCATCTTCAGCTAGATTAAATCGAATACTCTGAGGTTGATTTTCATTAAAAAACTCACTATTCCGGTCAAACCCAGTGATACTAAACTCGGTAAACTTGAGTGTATCTAACTGACTGATAATCTCTTGAGGAAAGGCAGCAAAGGCGAAATTAGAAACTTTATTTTGGCGATCGCTACTTTTATCATTATTACTCTCACGAGTAGTGGATACCGTCCAGGTGGCAGCTGCCATTGTTAGCTTTTGGTCTTCTGGGAGCGAATTATAAAATTCCTCTGCTATCTGGTAAGCTTTTTGGTAAAGAAGTTTAATTTGACCTTCGCTTAGTTCAGGTTGGAATGATATTTTGTTAGATTTTACTTCCTCCCCAAGTGTAATTACTATCTCTTCGAGTTTATTTTCTTGCTCCCTCGCCAGTGTCCCTAATTTTCTAAACTTGGGTTTACCATTCTCAGTTTCATCGTTAATTTGAGCATAAACTAAATATTTATGCGGACGGTTATTATTGCGCTTATCTTCGGATATTTCTGATAGTTTTATCGTAATTGTATTAGCTTTCCAGATAAATTCATTATCATACTGTAGAAGATTAGTTATACTTACTTGATTACCATTAGCAAGGGTAATTTTTACAGATGGCCCTTTTTCAGTTTCTTTTTGTTTAGATAGCTCACTTGCTCGGTTGAATGATTTGTCGAATTCTTTTTTGATGAGGGTAGCTTTTAATCGCTGTTCGTTAGAAAATTCAACCTCTTCAAATAAAGCTTGAAATTGAACGATTTCACGCGATTCGAGGCGAGCTTTTTCAAAATACTGATTGGTTTGAGCAATTAGTAATTCAACAGGAGAATATCCTGTCGGTTGAATTGTATTGTCAATATAGACATCTTTCTTCTTATCCTTAATATAGTTGACTTCACGGTGAAGAATCCGACTGTTGTTGCGAATAATTTCAATTTCAGGTTTTTTGGCACTCTTGAAAAGGTCAACTGCAATTTGATTTTGAAATGCTGCTTCGGCAATCATTTCACGGTACATTTGGGTATTAATATTCATCGCTACTAGTGTATTGGTGGGTTCTTGTCGAACGGTTTTGATGAACTCTTCCATGTAACTGCGATACTTGCTTGGAATCTCCTTCCCTTCAATACCCTTGGATTTTGCCCAGACTTCTGTTTTGAATAAATCTTCGTAATGTTTGGCTACCTGCTGTACGTACTCAATTGAGTCTTTCTCGCTAACAAAATTTTTTAGAATCGTAATTTCTGACTCTAACGCCTCAATTGCGGTAAGGTGATTGTTGATAACACCCACACTAATGCCATCGCTCATGTGGATGGCGATTTCCTCAAATTCTGGCTGACTGCCATCTTCTTGGTAAAAAGATTGTTTTTTAAGTTTGACAGTTGGAGCGTAGGCGTTTTCAGGAAGGTTACGCTCCTTTGCTTCGGTGGTGAGGTTAGGATACTTGGTTGCCCGCTCGAAGCCGATACAATCACCATCGTAGTCGCGTGCTTGACGCTCTTGTTCGGACTCTTGAGGGAGAATCTCTAATTTATAACCAACTGATTTTAGTTCTAAAATATACTGGTTAAATTTGTTAGTAAACTCGATTTTATCTCTAGTTTCGAGCTTACTAATATTTTGGTCTAAGTAATTTTCAATACCTTCTAATTGAAGATTTTTTCCTTGAGCTTCTGGCAGGATAGATTTAATTTGCTCATTGAGGCGGTTGTAAATGCGATCGCTTGTTTCGTCCGATACAGCGATCGCACCAGCGAGAGGTTGGCCATCAGGACCAAGGATATCTTCTACAATTTTGTTAGTTGAGACGCACAGACCATTTGAGTTGAGGAAAGGGGAGCGGAAGTTGAGAACTTCTTCTCCGTCTTGATAATGCGGTATGGAAATTTCCCCATTTTGCAGGTCTTTGGAGGGAATGACCATTGCTCGCTCAAACGTTAACGTCTTGCCGATGGCGATTTCTTTCCACTCGTTTTGGACGAACCGGGCAAGTTCGCGCTGTACTTTCTCAGTTTCGAGAAGTTGCCCTTCTCCTTGCAGGTCAGCTTTGATGAGTTTGTAAATAAACGAGTCAGTAGCAATGCGCGATCGCAAAGTTTCTAACTCTTCTGCTACTGTTGGATCTTCTGCTGCTTGTTCTTCTAGTGTGGTTGCTTGTTCTTCTAAAAAAGCTTTCCGCTTCTCGTACTTTTCGCAGTAAAGTTGTGCAAGTTGCCGAGGGTCGTCCTGTGCTTCCTTAAGCTTTTTGGCCTCAAGTTCTAGCTGTTCAGTAAAGTCTTTCAGTCCGTTAGGGAATGAAGCGAGTAACTGTGAGATAGCTGTCTTGCCGAGTTCAGATTGTGATTTTTCACCTAGCCAGATATTTTGTCGGTACAATCCAGGTTTAATTTGAGGCTTAGTCGGGCTATTAGGATTATCTTTATCAGTTCCCTTGAACGCAGATAAGGGAAGAATTAGGTCAATTTTAGTTGAGTTATTCGAGTTTTGATAATTGAGGATTTGCTCAAGGTTAGCAGGGCGTAATGTACCTTTACCAAAACGGTATTTATTATCATCTCCGTCTCGTTCAGTCCAACCGAAGCGGTGCTGAATTACTCGATATTTATCACCTTTTTGATGCTTGGTTAATTCGTGATACAAGTCTTTTGATATTTGTCCGTAACAGTCTCCTGTTAGCCGATACGCCTGGTCGTTACTAATAACGCCGCCATTTTCACCATTATGATCATCAACTATTAGGATGTTTAACTCTTTATTGACAGCATTTCTACATGAACCAAGAAAGATAGACCCGTAAGCACCTCTATCTTTGTTATCAGGGCATAATTGCCTAATTGTATCTAGACATTCTTCGGGGCCATATAACAACCGAGTTTTTGACGATAATAATAATTTATGACCTTCAGGATGATTAATTAATTGTTCCACAGTAGACTTTTCGTCCATATGCCCGAACGAAAAGTTTACCCCAGGAAAGAAATGTTCTAGTAGAGTATTATTAAGTTCTTCTTTTAACAGCGAATCTGGATTATTTGTATTACCATCTGTATGAATCCATTGATTTAATCTAGTGTCAAAATGTTTAGCTTGAATTGTCATATATGAACAATTAAACTTATAAAATTAAAGATAAATTTTCACTTTTTGGCACTAAAGTATCCGTAGAGTTTAATTTTACTGTCTCTTTATCAGTAATCTATTCAACATATTTCTAATTTAGACTAGCAATTTATGGGTATTTTAAAATACAATTTTATAAAAATTTTACTTAGCTTTTTATTGATAAATACTTATTCAGCGTGATCTCAAAGTTTAAGTATGACAAAAAATATACAAACTTATTGGCTCCTTTTTACTTAGTTATAAATCCGTAGTAACTTTTGTAATGTTTGTGATTATGGTTGTGTTTGTAGTTTTAAGCAGAATGACAATGTGTTAAAAACTCAATACTAGATAGCATAGAGGCATCACAGTAGGGAGGCGATTAACACTGATGAGCATTGTAGACAGTATATTCATGCAGATGTTTGGTCGCCCGAAGGGTATGCTAGGTAGGTTGGGTGGCATGATTATGGCATCCATGAACCAAGCGTTTACCTATTCGGTGATCGACCTACTCGATATTCAGCCAAATGACCAAGTGTTGGAAGTTGGATTCGGCTCAGGAGTGGGTATTCAGCGTTTATCCTCTTTAGCATCAGCAGGATATATCGCAGGCATCGATTACTCTCAAGAAATGGTTGAGCAAGCTACAGCTAGAAACATGGCAGAGATTGAGATGGGTCTGGTTGATTTACGGCAAGGTTCGGTGGAAAGTTTGCCCTTTGAAGACAACAAATTCGATAAAGTGCTGGCGGTTAACTCTATGCAAGTCTGGCCAGATGCCTTAGTTGGGCTGCGGGAAGTGCGGCGAGTTATGAAGGTTGGTGGTCAAATAGCACTTGGTTTTACTTCTTATTCAGGGCAATCAAGTACTGGATTGACTCAGATACTTACGACTGCTGGTTTCACTCAAGCGCGCCTAGTCGAGACGGATCGCGATTTTTGTGCATTGGCGATCGCCCCATGACCAACTGTCAAAAATGAATGCCATCTAACAAATACTTACAGCTTAAGCCAAAATTTTAGGGTCGCCCTCTGTTCTAGCTATAACCTAGATGTATTAATGCTTTATACGAAGTATTCAAATTTGAACACTTCGTATTTCATATATCAACAATAGGAATTCTCAGTAGATTAAATTCTCTCTACTAGCAAATTTACTACTGCTCAATACCTCTTTGCGATCGCTGTTTATTCATTAATACTTGTTGCGTAAAGAAACGCAAACTTTCAATCTGCTCAATTTCGTTTGTTGTTAGTCGAGTTGGTATCTCTTCGTACCAGGTTCTCTGACTGTAGCAGGTTTGCATCACAGGAGTATTATCTCCATGACGGTAAACACTCAGAGTATTGCTATGTAAACTGGCACTCAACTCCCGTCCTTTGATACGGAAGTTATTGGTAACAAGCATATAGTCAGTGATTATAGAAGGCAAATGTTTGAGAGTAGAAGGCAGAAGGTTAAGAGAAGGAGGAACAGGGGAAGATTGCTCTTCCAGGAATTGTTTAGCAGTAAGACCGTTTTCTTCTGAAATATCCTGTTGTGGGTGCTGTTTCTTTGGATGCGGCTGAACTTTTTTCTTGGTCTTATTTGCTTCCGAAGTGAGGTTATCTTCTGATTTTGGTTGTATTATCGAAATCTCACTGAGATAATTACTATTTAGTGTATATGTAGTAACAAGTTTTTTAGAGTTACTATCAGTATCACTATTACTATCACTTGTACTGCTATTAGTAGGTTTATCACTATATAAGTAATCATTATTACTTAAAATTATGCTATTTATGCGAGCAATTGCTTTGGCTTTAGCTTGTTGAATTACTTCTTTATCTTTATATGGGTCGTACGTGATTCCATATTCAGACCGCAGTTTGTTCCAGCTATAAGGTTTGTATACTTGATAACCAGCAATTTTGACATCATTATGAATGTAGGTAAAGCCTAGTAGTTCTTCCCCCTGCATCTTAGGCAATACTCCAATGTTATTTTCCTCCAGGCGTTGAATAAACGTAGAGACGGTGGGACTGTCCTTAATGGCTTCTCCTATTGCTTGGCGAATAATTTCCTTACTTGTTGGGGTTTTGTGCTTACTGTTGACTGCTCTAATGCTTTTTGATCGGTTGGGGCTGGTGAGTGTAATTATTCCGTACTCTTGCTCTAACTTAGAAGCGACAGCTTCATTTGTTGTCGGAGTTACTTCTAATCCCAGTTCCGCCGCGATGCGTCTAGTTGAGACTTGGGAGTTGAAATAATCATAGGAATCATTAACTAAGCTGCCATCTAACCGAATCCGGGCGACGATTATATGCAGGTGTTCGTGGTTGCGATCGTGGTGGCGTACTGCAACGAACTGACTGGTAGCTGCTACAGATGATTCTTCCTTGGGCAAGTATCCCATATCCTTGAGATATTCTCTTGCTACATAACTGTACTGACTATCAGATAAATGCTCGTGGTAGTTCGGGCGATGTGCTATTGAGATGATGAGGTGAGCGCACTGCCGTTTAACTGCTTTGTTGGTGTACTTGATGGTGAGAAATTGCTGGTTGAATTCATCTGGCTTTGTTCCCATCATATTAGTATCGACAATCGCAGCATCATCTTTCCCCAAGACATACTTGAGCGTGTCGAGAAAATTGGGTTTTTTGTAGATAACGGGAATCAAATTGAGATAGTTGAAAGTGGGGGCTATAGAACCTGTAATGCCTTATGTCTCTTGGCTTGAGGGTGATTTGTCTGGAACGTTTAGGTTAAATGCAGCTGCGATAGTCTGATCTACGAGTGCGATCGCCTTATTAACAGTATCCAAAATTTGCTGATTGTTTGTTTCCTTCGCTAAGTGAGATAACATCATCAGTTCGCTTTTAAGGTTTCCAGCAGTAGCGCGGATAGTTATCAAGTCGGTGGGCGGTTTTGTCGTTAGTACCCGTCTTAACCCACAGGAACGTAAGTACTCAGATGCAGTGACTCCTGTAGCGTTGGCTTTTTCCTCAATGGTAGTTTTTTCTTCCTCAAAGAGGTATACCTTGATTGATTTAGTTCGCTTTACGGGGTCATTTATCATACCTTGTTTCATTGTTTCGGCGTAAATGTCATAGTTGGAGACTGTACTGCGGTATCGGTGGATAGCGAGAAATCTGACAGCCGTGTACGGCTTCAAGTGCGGATAATACTTTTGCTATTTTTGGTATAAATTACACTGAAGTAAGATGCCGTCAGTGAGAGTACTGTAACTTGTGATGTGGATACAAATTTAGTATCTTATAGTTCTTGTTGTCATTGGCACTGAAGCCGTAAACTTTACTGTTAATGCTGCAAGTTCTGGATTGTAGAGATTGTATGATTATGTCGTCAGCTTGCGATCGCCTAGTGGATGCCATGTACTATCATGGGTTAATATGTAAGTAAATATAATTATTAAAAAGTGTTATTTGTGTCAATTCATTTAACTATGGACAGTAAATATAAAACAAACTTAGTATTTATAACTACATACTAAATGATGTGTTGAGTATATTCTCAATTAATTTAGTTTATTGACAATAGAATAGGAATAACAATGACCCTATTGAACATACCTTGTTTTAGTTACAGGACTGTATGGCGACAGCAATTGCCTGTTGTGAAATTGAACTGAGGTAAATTCATATGTAGAGCAGGCTGTAGAGTTTTGTGCCAAGCTGATTAACCTTCGACATAATGTTGACATAATTGGGTAAATTTGCCCTCAGAATACCTCAATTATGCAAGTCTTCTGAGTTTATTTGTCAGTTAATAATCTATTTTCATTGTCAAAAATTAGACCTGATTTTCAATTGATTGGGGTAATTAGTGTGTGAATTGGGGTAGTTAGGAGTAAATACGGGGGTGAGTTATCCTACCGTATGGTTAAGGTAAGAGTATTGACAAATAGCTTACTGAGAAGTTTGGTTTGCACGTTAATAGAAGAGATATTATGGCAAGAGCGAGTAAGCCTACTGATTCGGTTGAGTTGGCGCGAATCATGCGGAATAAGGATACAGAAGATGGGATAGTGATTAGCTATCTCCAGTCGAAGAAGCGAGGGCAAACTGAGCTAGTATGTGAGGCGCTGCGGGCGTATTACCTACCGTTTGCACTATCGACTGCCGGAGTATCTGGTATGGAATTGAACTCAGCCCTCTATGATGCGATCGCGCAACTTGAAGCCCAGATAATTAAGATGAAACGGACGTTTGGGATGGAGGGGTTGCCCCAAGTAGTTCTTGTTAATCCTCATAGTGGAGTTTTTTCGCAGGGTGCAATTGGGTTACAACCAACATCTGGAACTAATGGAGTGGGAATCACTTCTGTTTCAGCTAATTTGGTTTCCCCTTCGGTTTCTTTTTTTGATTCCACTGAGCCAAGTCCTGTCTCGTTACCTGTTACCTCAGAACCAGCCGGATCAAATATTTTGGAAGAAGATTCTGAAGATGATGGGTTCTTTAATGATGACGAGGATGACCCAATTGTCAAGGCAGAAATAGAAGTTGATGCAGGATTTCGTCTGGAATGAGGAGATTATGAGGAATGGGTATTAGGTGTTAGAGAAAAGCATATTCTCTGCTTTTGCTTGTGATACTTGTGTAATTCCTATCCTTGTCATGTCTGTTGCTGTCGGCAATGTCTCCTGGAATGCGATCGCTTAGAATAATCGCTTCATATATCTCATCTATAAAAGCTGCAATTAAAAATCTCACTGTAAAGCAAATGGTATAATTGACCCCATTTGACATACCTTGTCATTACACAACACTGCTCAATTGCGAGACTTCTTAATGAGGTAATTGTGGGGATAGTTGAGGTAATACGGGGTTTAATGATGACAATCACATTATTTTAATTACAGAGAAAAGGCTAATTAGTTTTAATAATTTAACTTTTATTTGATACATAATTGGGGTGTGATTGGGGTAATTTAGCCATGATTTAGGAAGTGTTTGTGTCAACGATTATAAAGAAATATTTGATACTTTGGTTTACTTAGAAAATATAATTTTGATTTGTATTAGTGCTGTGGAGGGACTTCAGTTAGTCCCTCAACGATTTGGACTTGGTTGTTTATTGGTAATTTGCTGTGGACTCCTTACTCAATAGAGTTGAGTATGAAAGTTGTAGCACTACTGATGAACATAACTGTAATGGTTTTTTCTACGCACTTTGTATGTAAAAAACCTGTTAACCCCTGTAAAGAAAGTGTTTTTCACCACAGTATATTTACCATTTCGGTTAAATTAGGAACTATAGTAAAAATTAATAAAAAATAAAGATATGCCCAAAACTAAGGAGAAAATAGACGTAAAAAAGATAGTAATTACGATTGATATGGGTGCAAGTAAAACCAAGGCTATCGTTCAGGAGTATCCAGAAGGAAAGCCAGTTGTTTTACTTTT
Source organism: Anabaena sp. FACHB-595 (assembly GCF_048568275.1). Lineage (NCBI taxonomy): Bacteria > Bacillati > Cyanobacteriota > Cyanophyceae > Nostocales > Nostocaceae > Anabaena > Anabaena sp. FACHB-595. Next base: position 142,503 of record NZ_CP183475.1, on the reverse strand, counting down.
AGACTCAGAAATAGCGGATGTTGCTAAAGCCTCAGTTGAAAGCGTCCAACCTGAAGGTAGTCCTGAATCTCGTGCTTGGGTAGGGATAGGCAATGAGTATTTCGCCTTGGGAGAACTTGCTCGTCGTCGGTTTGGGGGTATATCGCAACTGAAGGAGCTAAAGTACGAATTGGCAATCCCCAAAATTTGCGGAGCATTTTGGCTGGCTAAGGAGAAGTTGAACCTGGGTAATGATGTTGCAGCTTACTTGAGTGTCCTGCTGCCGCCGGGTGAAGTGCAAGACAAGGAACAGTTACAGGTTCGGTTGAAGGATACGTTTCGGGGGTTTGATACACCAGCAGGTAAGATGCGGGTGAAAATGCTTCGTTATGATGCAGCTTCTGAAGGTAGCGGAATATTTTTCCACCGTAGGCGAACGCTTGGCGATCGTGTACCTGTTTCGATGTATGTGATGCTTGGTTATCGTAACGCAAGTATTTTCACTTTTCGGAGTGGTTCAATTGGCACAGGAATAACCAGCAATTTTGGTATGTCTTGGTTAGTGAGTAATTTTATTTCCAAGACATCGGGACTAAGCTCTGATAACCCCAATGTTATCCAAGTGTTGGTAGAAGCTGGAGTTAGTTGTGACCCCTTGGTGATACAGAAACTTTCACGCAAGCGCAAAGACGATGAGATTCAACTTGATGGCGAGTCGATGTCCAAGACTTTATTGCTTGCTAGAGACGAATATTGGCGTGCGATCGCTAGGTGGTTGCGATCAAAGATGGATGAGGACATTGAAGAACTGGTATTCTGCGGAGGAACTGCGGATTACATTCGTCCAGAAATAGATGCTTACTTCCAGAAAGAGGGGATTAAAGTATCCTGGCACGGTAATATTTTTATACCTGATGAAATATCTTCTGGTATGGACAATCGGATGGCGGATGTTTGGGCTTTCCACCAGCACATGATTATTCAGTTTGATAAGTTGACTGGTTACATACGCTCTGAGGTTGTACCGCTAACTAAATCTGTTGAAGGTAATACAAATAATACAGGTGAAGAAGTCAAACGTAAGTATAACTTTACTCCTTGTGAGCGGCCTAGTACCTTTATTGCTGTAAACGAGAATGTTTGATAGGTTCAGACAAAAATCAGTTTAGTAAAAAAAAGAATCAGTTAGAATAAGGTGCTGCATAAAACAGTACTTTTTAACTGACTCTTTTAAAGTTTAGTATAGCTGTTGGTCTAGCATTTGGGAACAATCAACATGAGAATTGGTAATTTCTGGAAAGTGTTGAATTACAGAGTTAATTTGCTCCATTTCTGCATATTGTTGTTCTCGTCTTTTGCGGAGTTCCCATGATTTACGGTTATAAGCTAACAAGTCTTCCAAACTCATGTTGAATTTGTGTTTTGCGAAAGTCAACAATTGTTCTGTGGTGTAACGATAATCTTCAGGACGACCAAAACAAATTTCAAACTGAGTCTTAAAAGCCTTCCAGTCGAAATTATCAGATCCCAATTGCCGTTGTGATTCGCGTCCGTAAAGATCACGAATTGAATAGAAAATGGCGTTGTACTTACGCACATCAAATGATTCAACTTTGAATTGCTCCATTGTCGAATCATCGATTGTAGTAACTTTGAGTTTAGTGGATTTATTAGCAGCCATAGTTGTCTCCTAGATAGGTTTTTCACTCTTAGCTGCGTCAGCATTAGTAAAAAAATCCCACTTTTACAAGTGAGATGTTCTGTATAATTAAATGACTTCTAATTATTTTGCTGATAAACGTTTACGCTGTTGCCAAGTACGCTTTTAGGAATTAGTTTATCAGTATTTTTCGGCGAGACTTCTCTAAAAACTTTTAGTTTTTTTAACATTTCAAATTCAAATGTGTGTCTCGCCGAGGGATTTATCAAGCTCTATTTTGATGGGCTGTCTTGGTTGTTCGTCATTCCTGGCTTATGATTCATCATTGCTTGGCAACACTTACATCCCGTTTGTTCTGGCTGCTGTGGCATTCGATTTGTTGGCGTTGTTCTTTGACTCGTCAGCACTTGGATTAGTTTTGCTTCGTTTATAGCCCTGACGGATTGATTAGGAGTCACAACTTCCCTGGATGTGTTTGCAAAGGAAGCAGTAGGGGTTAACGTAAGCAACGCAAAACTAGCTACAGCTCCGCTCAATACTATCTTAACGCCTGTACTAATGTTCATTTTTTTACTTTCCATTATTCTGTTAAATTAGTAGTTTCTGGGAAACTAAGGCCATTCTAAAGTCTCTATTCGGGTATAGAGTCAAGTAATCAATTTACTAGCTTCGTAAATTGTGAACGTGCATATCAGAGCAAGCAACTTCCTCAATCAAGCTACAAAGCTCTTGATTACACGGATTATCCAAGGGTCGGTTTGCCCAACGCTGTTGATATGCTTCTAGCTCGTCCTTCAGTTGCTTCATGCGATAAATCTGCTCCTCAAGATGAGCAATTTTCTGTTTGAGTAAATCCCGAACGAGGGGACAAGCAGGGTCGCCTTGGGAACGAATGCCTAGCACCTGTTGAATTTCAGACAGGGAAAACTGTAAAGATTGGGCTTTTTTGATGAATTGCAGCCTGTTGATGTTTAATTACAATAATTGTAGGTAAAAATATTAGCTTAAAACTTGGCAATGCAGGCTTGCAACTTTTAGGGAATTATATATCCAATAAATTTTAATAAAGGTTATTTGAAAAATAATATTTACCTATGGGGTTGACTCTATAGCCAACTAGAGGCATCAGAATGAATGAGTAGAAAGAATTTTTGGTAGACATCATGACAAAACGTCAAATTGAGATTTTTACAGCTGACTGTCCTCTTTGTGATGAGACGGTGCAAATGGTGCAAGAACTGACTTGTCCTGATTGTGAAGTATCAGTTTATAACCTGCGACAAGAGCAAGAAAAAGCCCAGCAGTATGGAGTAAATGCAGTACCAGCGATTGCGATTAATGGAAGACTTGTCTTAACTGGTAAACCAAATCTAGAACAGTTGCGAGCAGCTGGTGTAGGTCAACCCTTAAATTAGAAGTAGTAATAAGCAGAGATTTACCACCCAAATGGGTGGTAAATTCACATAAGGTACTATGTACATATAAAGTTAGAAACACAACAGTTTTGCATTTCTCGTTTTACTAATAAAACATCAGCTAAATTAAACAGCATCGATCCAAAAATCAGCAGTGATGATTTTGCCATTGCGATTAAACTGACCCCAAAGCTTATACTTTCCTGGTTGCGGAAAGTTAGTCATAAAATGAACTTGTCCAGCAGGAGCATCTTTTAGTGCGTGAGCATGGATGTAATCTGCTGCTGTTAATGAGGTTGACTGTCGCAGGATAACTAAATGGCCTTTTTCTCCTAAGTATGGCTGCAAGTCTGTAAGCGGTTGATTATTAGAAGCATCTTGTAATTTCAACATTAAGCTGACTTCTTTACCCGCTTTCACAGTAGGTTCAGAAACAGCAAGATTGACTTTAATATCATTGAACGTTTTACTGCGATTTAGGTTAATTTCTGGGGCTGCAATACTGTTTCCAGGAACTTGTGTTTTCAACACTGAGATTTGTTCTGTTTGACCAGCAGGTTTGTAGTCACTAAAAAATGTGTAATTGCCTGCTTTCGGAAAACGGGCTGCAACTTCAAACTGCCCATTTTCTTTATATGTGGGATGAAGATGACTAAAAAACTGAAGATCATCACTGACAAGGATGAGGTGCATGAGCTTTTCTTGGAAAGTATCAAAGTTTTTGACTGCTTTCCCATCCGAATCTTGAACACCAATTACTATCGGAATATTTTTATTAGGGGTAATAATGCTTGGGACTTTAAGTTTTGCCTGGGTAAATGCTTTCTTCCCATCACCTATGCCACTTGTTGAATGTTCCCTGTGATTTATATTACCCATAGAATGTTCTTCATGCTGATCTGTGGCAGCAGATATTGGTTTTCCTTTGTCTCTAATTAATAAAGAGCAACTTTGAATTAGTATCAAAGTAGTAGTGATAGCAATTGTATTCAGAAATCTATTCATTGATTTTGCTCCATTTTTTAATGATTGAAGTTATTCAAAAGTCTCAATTCGTCTGGGGAGTTAATATGGCAAGCATTAGAACCACAACTTTTAGTTGCCAAGGTGCTAATATTAAACTGACAATTAAGCAAGCAACTGTAGATAAACTTGTTAATTCTGCTATGTCATCAGTAGAATTTTTAAACAAATAACTAACTGCTAAACCAATCGTCAGTGGAATCAGAAAAAGTAAACTCATATAAGTCACCTCTCTTCTAAAAGCAGAAGGACTTTTCTGAAAGGAATATTTGACTATCAGCAGTTCATCCAATGCTAACTACTGATAGTAGAATAAACTCAAAAACCTAAACAGATGGATAGCCTATAGCAGCTATTACTTCTTTAATCTTAGTCTCAGGTGCTTGAGTTTCTATACTGACAAGTTTTGTTTTTGGATCAGCTTGCACTGTGGCTGTAGAATCAATTGATTGAATTGCTTTCGTGATAGTATTCGCGCAAGCAGAGCAAGCGAGTTTGGGAACTGTTAGTTGCAGCGTCATAGTGTTAAATTTCTTACTGAGGATAACTAATTTTCTGAAAATCGTTGAATAGATATACGCTTAATCTACTCGACTAAAATTAGTTTAATTTCTCCAGCTTACGGGAGAGTCAATAGGTAAAATTAAAAATAACTAATTTCTTTATCAATTGATTTCTCTCAATAAGAAATCAGTACATCAACTTAGCTTAATGCGTTGATATACTGATAAAAAAATAAATGAACAGCTTGATTGTTTAATTTCTTTCAATAATAGGACAAATTGTTTTTTCAGGATTTTCAGGTATGGTTTCCCAACCAGAAACTAATCCTGATAATTCTTGTCTCAAAATCAGTAATTGATGAATTTGTTCATCAATAGCTTTAATCTTATCTTCTAGTTTAATTTTTATATGCTCACAAGGTAATTCCCCTCCATCATGAACATTTAAAAATTCCTTAATTTCTGACAAGCTTAATCCTAAGCTTTGAGCGCGTTTAATAAAGTGCAGTCGCTCCAAAACATCAGAGTTAAATAATCTAAATCCGCCTTCTGTTCTTGCTGATGATTTGAGTAGACCAAGTTCTTCATAGTAGCGAATAGTTTTAATAGGTACACCGCTAGACTTGGCAACATTACCAATGAGTTTTGGCTCTTCTTGGACTAGCATATTTAGCTGCTCTCATGTTAAATAAGTTTATTTACCTTATCTTAAACTCTCCAGTTAGCTGGAGAGTCAAGTGAGAACAGGATCATCTTGCTAATTATTTGCTACTGGATTATGTGGCAGGCTTTACTTCCACAACACCACGATACATTTTCATACCGCAAGTGAACTGATATTCACCAGGATACTTAGGTGTAAATTCCACTGAAGTGGTTTGGTTAGGAGCAAGGTTAACAGCTAAGTCAAAGTCTGGTATTAGCAATTTATCAAAGCACTTGCTCAGATTGTGACGTTGGAAATCCAATCTCACTGGTTGTCCCACCTCTACAATTACTCGTTCCGGTTTGTAACCCTTTTCAACCGTAATAGTCGCTTCTTGAGTACCTTCTGGTGTTTTCACTGCTTTTGTTGCTGACTCTGTAGGCAAAGAAAGCTCTGGTTGAATCTGGTGAGTAGATTGAGAAGTAGTTACTGAGGTTGCTTTTGCAGTCGAGTCAGTAGGTTGAACTTCTATAACTCCTCGGAACATATTCATACCGCAGTTGAAGGTATAAGTACCTGGTTTGTCGGATGTGAACTCAATGGGTGTAACTTCGTTGAGTGGTAGGTTTTTGGCAATATGGAAATCAGGTAGGCGTATTTCTTCAAGACAACTACTAGGATCGCGACGTAGGAAATTAAGGCGGACTCTTTGACCTGCATTGACTAGAATTCGACTAGGTTCATAGCCTCCATCTACAGTAATGCCAACTTCTTGAATACCATCACGGGCTTCGGCTTTTTGAGACTTTGGTTTACTGAGGAGAAACCACCAGATTTCTAGTCCGATTAACCCCAAGCCGACTGTTGTAACTGCACCTTTTACCCACAGTGGTTGCTCAATGCGGCGGAACTGAGTTGTCTGCGATCTCTCGGTAGCTGGCATTTGATGATTCATCTGTGCAACTACTTTTACTTTATTTGAGGCAACACTGAATGCCAATCCCAAGCCTGCTATACTGCTAAGAATTATTTTACTCAACATTTGCTACCTCCTTATGCTACTGGTTTAGCTTGAAATTTACGCAGACGTAGGGCATTCGTAACCACTGAAACCGAACTAAATGCCATTGCTGCACCTGCAATAATGGGGTTAAGTAACCAACCGAAGATGGGGAACAAAATACCCGCAGCAATCGGAATGCCAGCAACGTTGTAGATGAAGGCGAAGAATAGGTTTTGACGAATGTTACGAATTGTGGCGCGGCTGAGTTGAATGGCTGTGACAATGCTTCGCAAGTCACCGGAGATAAGCGTGATGTCACTCGCGGCGATCGCTACATCTGTACCAGTGCCAATTGCCATTCCGACATCGGCTTGAGCTAGTGCTGGTGCATCATTGATACCATCTCCAACCATTGCTACAATCTTTCCTTCTGATTGTAGTTTCTGCACTGTAGCGGCTTTTTGGTCGGGCCGAACTTCTGCCAAAACACGCTTGATACCAACTTCACGGGCAATGGTTTCGGCGGTGCGGCGATTATCACCTGTGAGCATCACCACCTCTAAACCCAGTTTTTGCAAAGCACTAATTGCTTGTATGGAGGTAGGTTTGATGGCATCAGAAATCCCCATTAATCCCTGAATTTGTCTGTCAACCGCAATCCAAATTGCAGTTTTACCCAGATATTCCAAACGCTCTTTATCCTGTTGCAAGGCTTGGGTGTCAATGCCTAATTCTGACATCCAGCGTTGCGTTCCAATTTGCACGAGAGAATCAGAAACTATACCTTGCACACCACTACCTGCTACAGCTTCAAACTCCTTGACATCTGCTAACGTCACTTCTTGAGATTGGGCGTATCTGACAACCGCTTCTGCCAATGGATGTTCGGAATTGCGTTCTACAGATGCCGCAAGTTGCACCAACCTGATTTCGTTACCATTAGCAGTACCGTTGACGGTGACAAAATCGGTGACTGTTGGTTTACCCTGAGTGATGGTTCCAGTTTTGTCCAGCACGATTGTTTGAATTTTGTGCGCCAGTTCCAAGCTTTCAGCACCTTTAATCAAAATGCCATTTTCTGCACCTTTACCCGTTCCTACCATTACAGATGTCGGTGTGGCTAAACCCAGCGCACAAGGACAGGCGATAATTAGTACCCCAACAGTGGTAATCAGTGCCAAAGTCACGTTACCTGTAAAATTAAACCAAATGATGAAAGTGAGCAGTGCGATCGCAATTACCGCAGGTACAAACCATCCAGTTACTTGGTCTGCTAATCTCTGAATTGGGGCTTTAGAACCCTGTGCTTGCTGTACTAATTGGACAATCTGCGCCAGCACAGTATCACTTCCGACTCGTGTTGCCCGAAACTTAAAACTCCCAGTTTTGTTAATAGTAGCTCCAATCACTTCATCGCCTGGTTGCTTTTTGACAGGCACGCTTTCCCCTGTTACCATCCCTTCATCAATTGTCGATGTCCCGTCAACTACTTCGCCATCAACGGGAATTTTCTCACCAGGACGAACCAGTATCACATCACCAATCTGTACTTCTTCGATTGGCACATCTACTTCTCGTCCATTGCGAATCAAACGCGCTGTTTTAGCTTGTAACCCAATCAGCTTACGGATAGCTTCTGAAGTTTGTCCTTTAGCGCGATTTTCAAATAGTCTTCCTAGCAGAATTAGGGTAATAACGACCGCAGCAGTTTCATAATATACATCTGGCGTTAACCCCTGATTGATAAAAAAGCTGGGGAATAAAGTGGGAAATAGCGAATAAAAATACGCCGCACTTGTACCCAAAGCGATTAGGGTATCCATTGTGGCAGCATGACGTTTTAAGGCTTTCCATCCATTAATGTAGAAGGAGTAACCACACCAGAACTGGACTGGGGTAGTGAGTATCAACTGTACCCAAGGATTATGCAGCCATACTGGGATAAAGGGTAAGTGCAACCCTGTCATCATAGGCAATGAACCTATAACTAACACAGTGCTAATGATGCCTCCTACCGCCACCTTTCGCATTAAATCGCGGGATTCTCTTAAGCGATGTCTTTTCTCTGCATCATCGTCTCCCGCCATCAGGTTTTGTTTTTGGAGTGGATAGGCAGAATAACCTGCTGCATCTACCGCCTCTTGAATGGCTTCTAAATCAGTTCTTCTGGGGTCATACTCAATTGTTGCCTGTTCTGCTCCAAAATTCACGATACATTCATTAACACCAGGGACAGAATTAATCGCGTCTTCAATGCTGCTGGCACAAGAGGCACAACTCATGCCACGCAGTTTGAGTGTGGTATTCTCCATCTGACTGCTCCAGTTACTAAATAGCGTTAACTAATAACTAACTGATTTCATCTTGAATGCTCCAGTTCACTGGAGAGTCAAGAGGCCATCTGAAGAATTTTTTTAAGCACATATTAGATGCAGCTTTGTGAGTGCTTACACTTAGAGATTTAGATGGTGAATATGCGATAAAATTGCTATGAATACCAGCAGCATCAGTCTGAAGTTACTGTTTGCAGTGCTAAGGTTATCTTTGCTGACTGCCGCATTTTTAAGCACAGTTTGCGGCAAATACTACACGGCAGCCAGCTAGCTTTTACGATGACTTATGCAGTTGCCATTGCCATTTGTCGGCAAGAATCCGCGCATCGACGGCACATCTGAGCGCAGGCTTTCATTTGAGCATCGTCACCGTAAGCATCGCACTCATCTGCACACCGTTGACACAGTTCAGCACAAACGCCGCATGTACGAGAATGTAAGTCAGAAGCTCGAAGCATGAAATTAGCACTTGTATTGCAAATTTCAGCGCAATCAAGCATTAATCGAATATGAGCAGGTTTGGCATGATGACCACCCTTTTGTAGGCAGTAAGTCACGGTATTTAAACAAATGCTATGGCAGTCTAAGCAGTTTTGAATACATTGTTGCATCTGCTGGTTCACTTGACTCAAAGTGAGTTCTTGTATAGACATGTATTCACCCTCTTGAAATTTTTTAGGTTTACCAAAGGCAATAACGCCTTTAGACTCACCTTAAAGATTTGCGAAGGCGATCGCGTCATACCAATGAGGTAATAAATATTTCTAACTACTGAGGTATGGGTATTTCATGCAGATTTCATGTTGATATGTACTCTTACATCTGTACGACTACCACCAACCTTTGATTTCATCCTGATTTCATTTTTGGCTGTCAAACTATCTAGTAAGTGCAACAGTTGCTTTGTGAATAGCTAGTTATCTGGGCAATTTTATTACCCAAGCCAAAGATAAATAACCCAAGGGGTTGACTCTCCAGCCAACTGGATATTTGAAAATGAAATCAGGAAATATTTAGATGAACCCTATGCAACTTTCTACTCTGAAAAATAGCTTTTTGTCATTGACTTTGGTAGCGATCGCCTCTGTTCCTAGCGGCCTCTTAACAGCTTGTTCTACAACTGCCTCCCAAAACCAAAGCCAAACACCAAACCCTACTACTGCTACTGATACTAGCGATAAGCAACCCATGAACCATGACGGTATGATGAATCATGGTAGCGGTATGAAGCACGGTATGGCAATGGATTTAGGCCCAGCCGATGCTAATTATGATTTGCGGTTTATAGATGCGATGATTCCGCACCATCAGGGAGCAGTGAAAATGGCGAATGTTGCACAGCAGAAATCGAAACGCCCTGAGATTAAAAACCTAGCAGACGAAATTATCAAAGCACAAAACCAAGAAATTACGCAAATGAAACAGTGGCGTACAGCCTGGTATCCCAAAGCGGGAGATAAACCAATGGCTTATGATGCCAAAATGGGTCACATGATGGAGATGTCTTCTGAGCAAATGCAAGCCATGATGATGGATATAGATTTGGGTGCAGCTGATGCAGAATTTGATCTGCGTTTTATTAACGCGATGATTCCGCACCATGAAGCAGCTGTAGTTATGGCGAAAGATGCCTTGCAAAAGTCTCAACGTCCTGAAATTAAAAACTTGGCTCAAGAAATTATCAAAGCCCAAGACACAGAAATTAACCAAATGAAACAGTGGCGCAAAACTTGGTATAACCAGTAATCTCAAATTTCAATTTCTACTTAGAAACGGGTACAAAGTTTGCTGACGCAATTGAGAATTTTAGATGTCAAAGAAAGCTAGTTTCTCAGTTCTCAATTTCATGCCAATTTCATTTTGAGATGAAAGACTGAGAATGAGGTGCAGAAAAATCTCCTAAAAAAAGCTAGCTTTTTTTACCAAATATAAATACCCGATCGCCTTCCTTTGCCCTCATACTTAAGGATTTCTGATAGCGATGCCAAACTCTTTGCGTTTCCAACCAATTGTTATCATACGTTGTGTTTCTGGTACACTTGTCAGCCTGCTGTTATTAGCAAGCCCCATAGTAGTTTTAGCCCACGGCGGACACGGAAATGAATTTCAAGGAGAAAGTGAAGCCACTCCGGCAACTAGTTCCATTCAAGTTGATACTCAAACTGCCCAACGGTTAGGAATTAAAGTTGAGCCAGTTAAACGCCAAAAACTAGCAGTTGGTATTAAAACTACTGGACAAATTGAAACTTTACCCAGCCAAAGAGTGGAAGTGACTACCCCAATTTCAGGGGCAAAAGTAGTTGAATTACTAGTAGAACCCGGTGCAAACGTCAAGAAAGGCCAACCTGTAGCTGTTGTATCCAGCCCTGACTTGGTGGAATTGCGGGTTAACTCCCAAGAAAAACTAGCACAAGGTCAGGCTGATTTACGGCAAGCACAAGCTGACTTGAGGCTAGCCCAGCAGAATTACGATCGCTATCAGCAAATAGCCGCAGCTGAAATAGCTCAAGCCCAAAGCCAAGTAGCATTTGCTCAAGAAAAGTATAACAAAGATAGACAGTTAGCTGATGCTGGTGCTTTGCCACGTCGTACAGCCCTAGAATCCCAAACCCAGTTAGCAGAAGCTAAGGCTAAACTAACCACAGCTAACAGTCGCCGCGATGTGATCGAGGCTGAGGCTAAACTCAAAACGGCTCAATCATCTGTTGAACTGGCCCAATCAAAAATCCAACTTAGTAGCACCACATATCAAACTCGCCTTTCTCAATTGGGAAACCGGGCTAATGCTCAAGGACTGGTGACAGTAAATGCTCCGATTTCCGGGAAGGTTGCTGACAGAGAAGTTACTCTCGGTCAAACATTCCAGGACGCAGGTGGCAAGTTAATGACGATTGTGAATGACAGCCGTGTTTTTGCCACAGCGAATATTTATGAAAAAGATTTAGACAAAATTAAGACTGGTCAACGAGTCAGCTTGAAAGTGGCTTCTGTACCTAATCGCACCTTTAATGGACGAATTGCCGTAATTGAATCTGTGGTAGCAGGTGATACGCGCGTTGTGCCTGTGAAAGCCGAAATAGATAACTCCAGTGGAGTTCTCAAACCTGGAATGTTTGCTGAGTTGGAAGTGTTGACAAACCAAACTTCGTCAGATGTTTTGGCTATCAACAGTGCATCTGTGGTAGAAGCAAATGGCAAGAAACAGGTTTATGTGCAGAATGGTAACGCTTATCAACCTGTTGAAGTTACCTTGGGTCAAACTTCGCAAGACATGGTTGAGGTAAAAACTGGTTTATTCGAGGGTGATTTGATCGTTACCCAGCGCGCGCCGCAACTTTACGCTCAATCTTTGCGGGGTGATACCAAGACGACAGCAGACGAACACACCGAAATTCCTGCACAGGTAACGGAAACTAAAACGCCTAGCTTACCACTACCCTGGTGGATTGCCGCAGGAGGGGGAGCTACTCTAGCTACTGTAGCTTTTATGGCAGGTACTTTTTGGGCTGGTCGTCGCAGTAAGTCGCCTTTGATACTAGTAAATAACTCAGAGTTAGACGCTCATGTGTCTGAAAGAGAGATTTATGACGACAACTCTAAGTCGCCAGTTTTATCTAGATCGACAGTTGTGCATGAGCAAAAAGACTCTCAGCATCCACAATCTTAGTTGAACTCAACCTTGGTGTAATTTAATTGAACATTAATTGAACAAAATATGTTAAATGCTATCCTTAAGTGGTCAATTATCCAACGTTGGATAGTTGTGCTAGGAGCGATTGTAGTCACAATTTGGGGTACATATAATCTCACCCAGATGCCACTGGATGTATTTCCTGACTTTGCTCCGCCTCAAGTTGAAATTCAAACCGAAGCTCCAGGATTAGCACCAGAAGAAGTAGAAACACTAATTACCTTGCCGATTGAAAGTGCAGTGAATGGTACACCAGGGGTAGAAACAGTACGTTCTTCCTCTGCTGTCAGCATCTCCGTCGTCAAAGTCATTTTTAAATGGGGGACTGACGTTTATCAAGCTCGTCAACTAGTAACAGAACGATTGCAACAAGTACAGCAAAAATTACCAGAGGGCGTGGAAAATCCACAAATTTCGCCTATTTCTTCTCCCATTGGCACAGTCCTACAATATGCTTTCACTGCTGAAACAACCCCACTGATGGAAGTGCGGCGCTTAGTTGACCAAGATGTTACCAATAGATTGCTAGCTGTACCGGGTATTTCCCAAGTAATTGCTTATGGTGGTGATATTCGCCAGTATCAGATATTGGTTGACCCAGCGAAATTAAAAGCTTTTAATGTCACCTTAGATGAAGTCACAGCTGCGGCTAAAGGAGCAAATGTCAATGCTGCTGGTGGCTTTTTAGTAAATCCAGATCAAGAGCTAATTATTCGTGGCTTGGGGCGCATCGAGTCAATTGAGCAATTGGGTAAATCTGCAATAACGGCGCGGAACGGAACGCCTGTACTGTTGCAAGATGTAGCAGATGTCAGCATTGGCGCAGCTTTAAAACGTGGCGATGGCAGTTTGAATGGTCAGCCAGCAATTGTGGTGATGGTCAACAAGCAGCCACAGAATGATACTCCCACGGTTACTAAAGCTGTGGAAAAGGCGATCGCCGAAATTAAAGTTGGCTTACCCAAAGATGTCAAAGTCACAGAAACCTTCCGTCAAGAAAACTTTATTGAAGCTGCTATTGAAAACGTTACCAGTTCTCTACGCGATGGCATTATCATTGTTTCCATCATCTTGTTGATGTTTTTGATGAACTGGCGCACCGCGATTATCACCCTCAGCGCCATTCCGTTATCAGTTTTGATTGGCATGATGATTCTGGGCTTATTTGGCCAAGGTATCAACACGATGACATTGGGAGGATTAGCTGTTGCTATTGGTTCGGTAGTGGATGACTCAATTGTAGATATGGAAAACTGTTACCGGGGTCTACGCAAAAACCAAGTAGCAAGTAATCCAGTGCATCCCTTTAAAGTTGTTTATGATACTTCTGTAGAAGTCAGAGTCAGTGTTATTTTCTCCACCGTCATTATTGGCGTGGTCTTTGCACCGATTTTCACCCTTACAGGTGTAGAAGGTCGGATATTCGCGCCAATGGGTGTTGCCTATTTGGTATCAATTTTTGCTTCTACATTAGTGGCAATGACATTATCTCCGGCACTTTGTGCGATTTTGCTAGCAAATCGACAATTACCAGCCGATGATACCTGGATAAGTGCTTTATCACAACGAATTTATCGACCTCTGGTAAATTTTTCCATCCGTTTCCCGACAATTATTTTGGTAGTGGCGGGTGCATCCTTAGTAGCTTCTTTGGTAATTTTGCCGAGTTTAGGAAGGGTATTTTTGCCAGAGTTTCAAGAACCATCCTTAGTGAACACAGTTTTGCTTTATCCAGGGAGTTCTCTGGAGGCGACAAACCAAGTCGGGTTCGCGTTGGAAGATGCGCTTAAAGACGACAAGCGATTTAAGACGGTGCAGTTACGAGCTGGACGCGCTGCTGGTGATGCGGATGCAGGGGGGGTGAATTTGGGACATTTAGATGTGGAATTAAGTGCAGAAGGGTTAAAAGATCGGGAAGGAAGTATTGAGAAGTTGCGAGAGGAATTTGCCAAGATTCCCGGAGTTGCTCCTAATATTGGCGGCTTTATTTCGCATCGCATGGATGAGGTATTATCGGGAGTAAGAAGTGCGATCGCAGTCAAAATCTTCGGACCTGATTTAGCCCAACTACGCCACATTGGCTCTGAAGTTCAGTCGGCTATGACTGGAATTAACGGACTGGTAGACTTACAACTCGAACCCCAAGTTCCCATTAGACAGGTACAAATTCAATTCAACCGAGAAGCAGCTGCTCGTTATGGTTTAACTGTTGGTAATCTGACTGAGATGGTGGAAACTGCTCTTAATGGACAAGTTGTATCACAAGTTCTCAAAGACCAACAATTATTCGATTTGGTGGTTTGGTTACAGCTAAAATCACGTAATAATTTAGACATCATCCGCAATTTGTTGGTAGATACGCCTACAGGTCAAAAAATACCTCTAGCTCAGGTCGCCAGCATTGACTATGGAACTGGCCCCAACACAATTAACCGGGAAAATGTCTCACGGCTGATTGTTGTTTCTGCGAATGTCTCCGGTCGAGATTTAGGCTCTGCTGTTGAAGAGATTCAAAGTAAAGTCAGAGAGACAGTACAATTACCCACAGGCTACTTTATTCAATACGGCGGTCAGTTTGAATCAGAGCAACGAGCCACCCAAAATTTGCTAGTCTTTGGCGGATTAGCGTTGGTCATCATTGCAGTCTTAATGTACTTCGCAGTTAAATCTGTTGCTGCCATGCTGATGATCATGATTAACTTACCTCTGGCTTTGGTGGGAGGTATATTTTCTATTGCTTTGGGGGGTGGGATTATCTCTGTCGCTTCTTTAGTAGGATTCATTACTCTATTTGGTGTAGCAACACGTAACGGACTACTGCTAGTAGATAACTACAACGGCAAGATTGCACAAGAAATGCCTTTACAGCAAGTAATTTTTGAGGGTTCGATGGAGCGATTGGTCGCCATTTTGATGACGGCTCTCACTTCAGCTTTAGGAATGATACCTTTAGTAATTGGTACAGGTGCAGGGAAAGAAATATTACAGCCCTTAGCTGTAGTGGTGTTAGGTGGTTTATTTACTTCTACCGCATTAACTTTGATGGTCTTACCAGCTTTATATGCTAAGTTTGGTAAGTTCTTGTTGCCTAAACGTACTATCTCAGTTGTAGAGGATGGCAAAGTACCAAAAGCAGTTTTTGAGCAATGATAAATATCATAGGAATTTTATCTTCTAGAATCCTTGATGAAAGGTTTAAATATAATTGTTTTCCTTGAGTAAACTTTGAGTCATCTTGATGCTTTCAGTACAAAATGTGTCAGTAATCAGGTTAATGAAGAGTTCCATATATTCACTATGACCGAAACCAAAGTTCGCCAGCAGTATGACAAGCTAGCAGCAATATATGACCAACGCTGGAATAGTTATGTTGCAAATACGCTTTCATTTCTGAAAGACTGGGCGCAAATATCTCCATCAACAACTGTGCTGGATGTTGCCTGTGGAACAGGTGAATTTGAACGGTTATTGTTAACTGAGAACCCAACGCAATGTATAATTGGAGTAGACATTTCAGAGAAGATGCTGCTTGTAGCTCAACAAAAACTTCAAGCGTATCCTCATGTCTCGTTTTATAATGCTAGCGCGTCGACGTTGCCATTTGAAAATAATAGTTTCGATGTGGTTGTATCTGCCAATTCGTTCCATTATTTTGATGACCCAAATGCCGCATTAGTAGAGATGAAACGTGTATTGAAACCTGACGGTAAAGTAATTATTTTGGATTGGTGCAAAGATTATTTATTGTGCCGCCTTTGCGATTTTATATTAAAGTTGGTTGATCCTGCTTATAAGCAGTGTTATTCCCAATTTGAATTTCACAATTTACTCAAATCTGCACAGTTTGATATTGAGCGAGCGACAAAATTTCATTTTGGTGTAGTGTGGGGAATGATGGTTGCTACAGCGACACCACAACCATGACTAAAAATAAAAAATACGACGTTGCATAAATGCGGAATGAATTGGCGGTTGAAACTATTAAAAATGCGTTCCCAATTAGGTGAGATCATCCCATGATATGGCTAACGCCAAGCTGCGCTAACAGCAACGCTAAAAATACTACACCCCTTCTAGAAAATAGCAGAGTGGTGAAAATGGTTTTGTCAAGACTATTTGCCAGCTTTGATAAATATGCCCCCTCCCCCCATTAGTGTTAAAATATTACCATAAAAGACTTTTATAACTATGCCCCTTGATAAATGAATACCTTGACATTTTTCCGCAGCTTGAGAAATCCGGTATTTGCAAGGCTGTATACTGCTCAAACCACTAGTTTATTGGGTGATGCACTTACTTGGGTGGGTTTAGCCCTTCTGGCTTTTAACTTAGCTGGAAAGAATGCGGCGGTTGTGCTTTCAGTCGCTTTAACTCTGCGTGTGACTGCTTTTGTATTGCTGTCTCCTCTTGCAGGTGCGATCGCAGACCGACTCGACCGCAAGAAAATCATGGTTGTTACCCACATATTCAGAATGTTAATTGTGGGTATGTTGCCTTTTGTGACGCAGATTTGGCAAGTTTACGTATTAATATTTGCACTCAACGTCTTTAATGCTTTCTTCACCCCAACTTACCAAGCCACGATTCCATTAGTCACGAGTGAGAATGACTATGCAGGCGCGATCGCACTTTCGTCCGCTACTTACCAATTACTTGGTGTACTTGGCCCCGGTATCGCTGGAAGTGTCGCCGCCTTCATTGGTGCAAGACAAGTCTTCTTTTTGGATGCTCTCAGCTTTGCGATCGCGGCAGTGTTAATCTTTACCCTACCAGGTCAGCTCGTAGTTGCACAAAATCAACAGCCTTCCAGAACAACACGCCGAACATGGGGAGACATTAAAGACGGTACAACTCGCCTGCTTACAGATGCACCTATTCGTTACGCGCTAGCAATGCAGTTGGTCGCATCAATTGCCGGAGCGCAAATCTTAGTCAATACTGTTGGCTATGTGCAAGGTACACTTAAGTTTGGAGAAGTGCAGTACGGCTGGGTGATGGCAGCTTTTGGGATTGGTGCAACTCTGTGTGCAGTTATTTATGGTACGTTCAATAGAAGTTTGCCGCGTACAACGTTTGTTTTTATTGGTGCAACTTTGATCACCTTGGCTTTATTACCTGCCAACTACGCAAATTTAACAGTATTGATGGTCTTATGGTTGGTAGCGGGTGCGGGGCAAAATTTAGTCAACTTACCTACTCAGACATTAATTGCAGACCGTATCCCGACTGCTATACAAGGGCGAGTTTATGGCGCACACTTTGCCTGGAGTCATCTTTGGTGGGCAATCTCCTACCCTCTTGCGGGTTGGTTAGGAAGTCACTTTGCTGAACGTGAGTTTATTTACGGTAGCTTAGTGGGCTTGATGCTGCTAGTGGTAGTGCAAATTACCCTCTCGCCTCATCCACATGAACACGAACATCTACAATATGTTACTGTGCATAAACATAAACATATCCACGATGAATGCCATCAGCATGACCACGATGAGGGGATAGTTATAGCTGAACCTCACAACCATCTTCACGAACACACGAGGATTCTTTATCACACTCACCCTCACACTAGGGACATTCACCATCGTCATAGTCATTAAACTGTTGTTGATAATATTCCGATCAGATATTGCTTAAAACTTATCAGAGGGTTAAGATGAAGCACTGTCATTATCCTTTAAACCGAATGCTGCTTGCCACCTTTGCGGATGACGCGGCACTAAAATTCTTACATCGGGGTCTGGTAATCCAATATTCGCTTTTTTCAACGCAGCAACTATCGCCTGTCTAACTGCTGATGTCGTAGCCACAAAATCAGAACGCCGCGAATCTGTCCAAAAGCGCGTTTCAACTACAACGTCATCTTGTCCTAACTCTCGTATCCGCACAGAAACCCCCGGCTCATCAAGTACCTCTTGTGTTGCCTGGGCTGCATTTTTTAATACAGTAACTACTTGTTGCAGGTCGCTATCGTAACCAATGAATAGTTCGACACTACTACGGCGGATAGGTGCAGCTGTGTTGTTAATGATCCGAGAAGTAAACACTTCAGCATTAGGAATCAGTACCACACGACCATCGTATGTACGAAGTTGGGTAGCACGCAATTCTATACGTTCAACGTTTCCTTCGGTTTCGCCAACAACAATTTGATCGCCCAACTCAAAAGGACGTAAGACAAGAATTAGCATACCACTAATAAAGTTGGAGATGATATCCTTGAGGGCAAATCCCAAGGCAAGGCTAGTTAATCCTAATCCAGTAGCCACAGCCTGGGGATCAAAACCAAAAGCATCGAGGGCAACTATCAAGCCGAGTGTCCAAACGGCGTAATATGCAACCTGCTTAATTAGGTTTTCAACAGTCAAATCTTCAACAATGTGGCGGAAGATAATTCGCATCAGCCAGCGTATGAATGTGGCTATTGCCCAGAAAAGACCAATTACTAAAATAGCAGCGATCGCACGCGGAATAATTGTGATGGCAGATTCTATCAGTCGCCCAAAAGCAGTCTCTACTGATGCTTGTACTTCTGCTACAAATCGCCCCCAAGGCGAAAGGCGGCGTTGACTTGCTCGTTTAAGAGCAGCATCAATTGCCTGTGACCATTGGATAGCTAGCGCGTCAACGGTTGTTAAATTGTCTTGAGCATCTGTTGTAGTTAGAGTAACAATTGGTACTCCCGCAGTAGTAATAACACGCTTTTGCTTATCTTGGGAAGTTTCAATCTGAGGTGGAGAAATTGCTGTTGGATTTTCTAATAACCGATTCATGCGTCGTTCGATTTGCCTTGCTCGATCTGATGCCTTGGTGTTATCCACTGCACTTACTCGGAACAATGCACGACCATCTAGACGTACTGTTACTCGTTCATCTTGCGCTCTCACTGAATTGGGTATAGTTATTGATATCACAATCAAAATGGTGAGTAAAAATACCCAAATTGTGCGAGTCCGTGCTAGTTTGCTCAAGCGATTTGTGATTACTGTCCTGGTTCTTAGCCTCACAATTAAATTACCCTCGCAAACATCCACTTAGCCACAAATCAAAATTTTTGATTTGCCTATTGATAAGATTAATAAATTACTGTTATTGCTTAAAAATAAAGCTATGTGCGATATTTGTCTTCATGCTTGCGAAAGAAACCCTGAAGCTAAAAAGGCATAATAGCTTAACGCATTGGCATATTGTCTGTTTAGCAATTTTTTAACAGTGTGCGTAGGCATAGCCCGCCAAAGGTATCGCCTTGCTATTCGGCTGCAAGAACAAACACAACAATTAGAACAACTACAAGCACTACGCCAACCGTAAAAATTGCTCCAAATTGAGATTTCTTGGAGTCGATAGAATTTCATTCTAATTTCATCGTCAAGTGTGATGATGATAAATGCAATTAACTGTGATTTAACAATTACAGCTTTCTGTTAGCACCGAATTGCCAGTCATCAACTCAAAGGTAACAGCAGTGACAACAAAAACTTTTCAAACCATCCCCCGTAATGTCTGGGTTTTGGGATTTGTCAGCTTGTTAACTGATATTAGTTCTGAGATGATTCATTCGGTGTTGCCGTTATTTTTAGTTTCAGCATTAGGAGCAAATTTGCTAACAGTTGGGTGGATTGAGGGAATTGCAGAATCAACTGCTTCTGTACTGAAAGTTTTTTCAGGAGCCTTAAGTGATTATTTAGGACAGCGTAAGAAATTAGCTGTTGTTGGTTATGGATTATCTACCTTAGTTAAACCCCTGTTCGCATTGGCAACTAGTCCTGCTTGGGTATTGATGGCTCGTTTTGGCGATCGCGTTGGTAAGGGAATTCGTGTAGCTCCCCGCGATGCAATCGTAGCAGATGTTACCGATAGCGTTAATCGTGGAGCTGCCTACGGTTTGCGGCAATCTTTAGACACCATCGGCGCATTCACTGGGCCACTAGTTGCATTCATCTTGATGTCTTTTTCAGGACAGAACTTTCGTCTAGTTTTCTGGTTAGCAGTGCTTCCCGGAATTTTAGCAGTAGCCCTTTTGGCAACTGGCGTGCGCGAACCTGACAATAGAAATAATCGAAGGCAGAATAATCCTCTACATTGGTCTGCTTTGCAAAGTTTGGGTAAAAGCTACTGGGTGCTAGTTGTGGTTGCATTACTATTTAATCTCGGTAACTCTAGCGATGCTTTTTTATTGCTGCAAGCGCAGCAAGCTGGAGTATCCGCCTCACTAGTACCACTTACTCTAGTTGTAATGAATATAGCTTACTCCCTCAGTGCCTATCCAGTAGGATTGCTATCTGACCGCATTGGTAGATTGGGGCTACTAGTGGGTGGATTTTGTGTATATGCGTTGGCATATTTAGGTTTTGCATTTGTTAATGCTCCTTGGCAGGTGTGGGGACTGTTTGGGCTGTATGGGCTGTATCAGGGGATGAGTCAGGGCATATTATTAGCACTGGTAGCAGATAGAGTTCCGTCCCATCTACGAGGTACTGCTTTTGGGTTAATTAATTTAGCTACTGGTGTAGCACTCTTACCAGCTAGTTTGTTGGGAGGTGTTTTGTGGCAAACAATCAGTCCAAAAGCAACTTTCATCACTGGAAGTATTTTCGCTTTGAGTGCGATCGCATTACTGCTGGTATTTGAAGGTGGAAGACGAAAATCAGTAGGTAAAGAGTAAAAATCTTCATTGCTAGCTATCTCTTTCCAAGTTCTTGACTTTTTCTCTCTACGATGAACCTGCAAGTTCAGATAACGTGTTGGTAGTCCAGCAGCAAATAGGAGCAATAATGAACAAAGTTGCAAAAGTCACAATTTTCTTTTGGATTATGAAGATCATCGCCACGACGCTCGGCGAAACAGCAGGTGACTTTATCTCAATGTCTCTTGGGCTGGGGTATTACATAGCCTTTGCCGTAACTTTTGCTATTCTGGCGATTCTCCTGTTTTTTCAAATTCAATCTGACAGATATCGTCCAGCCCTTTACTGGTTAGCCATCATTGCGACAACCACAGCCGGAACTGAAGTTTCAGACCTGATGGATCGATCGCTTGGGCTAGGCTACGCAATGGGATCGCTGATCCTGGTAGCCAGTCTGTTGAGCGTTCTTGCCATCTGGTATTACCGGGATCGAGATTTGAGCGTTTATCCAATTGTGAGGAAAGACGCAGAGACAACGTATTGGCTGGCGATTGTGTTCTCCAACAGTTTGGGAACGGCCTTTGGTGATTTTCTGACAAGCAACTTAGGACTGAGCTATATCCAGGGCGCATTCGTGACAGCCAGCGTCATTGGTGTTGTCATCGCCCTTCACTACGTAACAAAGTTGAACGATGTTCTCCTATTCTGGCTCGCGTTCATCTTCACGCGACCCTTTGGAGCTACCTTCGGCGATTTTCTTACCAAACCGATAAAAGATGGCGGTTTATCACTGCCAAGGGGCTATGCTTCAGTGATCGCCTTTATCCTGCTGGCGGTTGTCCTATTCTTTTCCGTGCGAAAGGAGAAAAAAGTGCGTTACCCAATTGAGTGATGCGTTTAAGCAGATAGATGACTATTTTTTGTTAAATACAAAATAAATAGTATAGAAATATGAGAATTTTAATAGTTGAAGATGACGATCGCATTGCTAAACCCTTAGCCGAAGATTTAAAACACCAGCATCATTGCTCACCGTTCGCGCAATCGAGGATGAGTTTGGTGAAATAGATGAAATAAGAGAGAGTATCAAAGCAGGCGATGGCGTTCCGCCCACCGTAGGTGATCGTTTCCCGTCGCCCTTGTGCTAGGAAGAAAGTTGTGTAAGGTGTAACAGTTTAATGGTAAGTGTGAGAAATGGCACATTTACCCCAACAAATAATATCAGAACGAATCGATGATGTGGTTGTGCTGCTAGAGGTGATGAAAAAAATGGGACTGCCAGAAATCCTCAACCAACATTTGCCACGTCACTGGAAACAAGAAGGACTGGATTGGGGATGGGTGGCTTGCATTTGGTTATCATATATCATCTCACAGGGCGACCACCGAAAAGTACGTGTTCGGGAATGGGTAGAACAACGACACTACACCATAGAGCAAGTATGCGGAATCAACATTAGAGAAACAGACTTTACCGATGACCGTTTAGGAATACTGTTGAAGCGATTAAGCAAGCCCGAAACCTGGGAACAAATAGAACGGTTTCTGACGCAAAAGAGCATCCGAGCCTATGAATTAGCGGTGGAGCAAGTACGTTTAGATGCAACAACAATCAGTGGACACCATCTCATCAGCGAATCAGGTTTATTCCAATTTGGACACAGCAAAGATGACCCGAATCTACCACAGGTAAAACTGATGATGGGAATGATTGACCCATTGGGGATGCCTCTTGTCACCCAGGTAGTATCTGGAGAACAAGCAGATGATGGACTCTACATTCCCGCATACCAACAAATTGCTGCCACGTTGAACAAAAAAGGGTTATTGTTTGTTGGTGACTGTAAAATGAGTTCACTATCAACACGCTGCAACATACATATTCAGGGAGATTACTACCTATGCCCATTATCTAATGTGGGTAAAACTCCAGAACTTCTTGCTGGCTGGATAAATGATGCTGTCATGGGTAAATTTCCACTTGTTGAGATCAAGCGAACCAGTTTTCATCACAACACCGAAACCAGCCCAGACCTGGATGCCCTTGAAACAACTATCGCCACTGGCTATGAGGTGTGTCGTCATGTCGAGGTTGTTGATGAACAATTGCCATTACTATGCTGGCAAGAAAGGGTGTTGATTGTTCACTCACCAACGCTTGCAAAACAACAGTTTCAGGGATTAGAGAAGCGACTTCACAACGCACAGCAGAAGTTGATGGCGTTAACTCCACAAAAAGGTCGTGGTAAACGACAAATCAACGACCTACAGGTTTTATTGCAAAAAGCTACAGAAATTCTGCGCCTTCATCGAGTTGAAGGGTTATTGAGTTTCGATTATGAGTGCCAAGAAACTGTTGAAGAAACCTACATTGGTCGAGGTCGTCCCACATCTCGCCCCAAGCAAATTACTCGAAAAATTAGGTATCAAATTCAGACCGTTATCCGCAATGAAGATGCTATTGCCCAAACTCACAAAACTTTTGGCTGGAGAGCTTTTGTCAGCAATGCTCCCAAGAGTATGTTATCTATTGAACAAGCTGTACTGACTTATCGAGACGAATGGATTGCTGAACGTGGTTTTCATCGTCTCAAGGGTGCGTCACTTTCCATTGCTCCCATGTTTGTGCAACGTGATGACCAAGTTACAGGTCTGATTAATTTACTGAGTCTAGCCCTACGTTTGCTGACAATCATCGAGTTTGTTGTCAGACGACAATTGACTGTACAGGAGGTCAACTCTCTTGCTGGACTGTATCCCGAACATCCAAAAAAACGGACTGCTCAACCTACTGCTGAACGCTTGTTACGTGCTTTTTCTAATATCACTTTGACGATTATTGAAGCCCGTGGTCAGCGTTTTGGTTATGTTCCTCCTTTAAACCCTCTACAACAGGAAATTATTAGTTTGCTTGGTCTTGTTCCTGATATTTATAGCAATCTTGTAGATAATTCCTCTTAGTCAAATTCTATTACGCGAACGGTGAGATGGTGCTTTAGTTAAAAGTCAAAAACTCTCCCCCATTATTAGAGGCTGGAGAAACTATCATCGCTACTGTAAGATGGACGGCTCAAGGTTCAGACTGTGGTTCACCCGCAGGAGAACATGGAATGTCTTTAATAAAGAATCCAAACTTAACCGCTATCAAACGGATGCTTTAATAGATAAAGCATTCCCCGCAGTACCGTATTCAGAAAACAAGCACGTCATGGTTAAAGGAGATGCGTCTCCTTTTAATGGTGACATTGTTTACTGGAGTAAGAGACAATCCCTCCACTATGATGGCGTGACAGCCAAAGCACTCATAAAACAAGACCATACTTGTGGACACTGCGGACTTAAGTTTGCAGATTGTGAAGATGTACATCTTCATCACGTAGATGGTAATCATGATAACTGGAAGCCTAAAAACCTCCTCGTTATTCATCAATCCTGCCATCATTACATCCACATGAGCAAATAAGTAAGTTTGTCGGGAGCCGGATGCACCCAAAGGCGCACGTCCGGTTCTAATTGGGAGGGGCGGGAGATAATACTCCCCCTCGACCTAACTCAATACCATAAAGATGTGAAAATCGATGAAAAATCAACAAACTCAAAAACTGTATAGTGGTAGCCCTAGTAAGGGAAGATTCAGGAGATAGATTACTAGATTACTTTAAACCAGGTGCTTAGAAGCCTAGTTTGAGCAAAATAACTCAATTTTCGATTCAAAATCGTCTTTTCAAGTTCTTGACTATTATTTTGTAAGCTATAAATCCATAACAGACTTAGACATATTCAATGATACGAAAAATTTCTACCTTTTGGTTGCGCCATATATACCCTCGTTTAGCTCCTTTAATTGCCACAATTGGTATAGTTGGACTTGCAATTTGTTTGCTGATCCTGTTTGTTGTCGCCAAGCTTGCTGAAGAAGTTTTAGAGAAAGAAGCTTTTGCATTTGATACATCTTTCTTATTATGGCTACATCAATTTGCCAATCCGAGTCTTGATAATTTAATGTTATTTATTACGAATCTTGGTAATCCAAAGACAGTAGTAGTAGTCGCAGCATTTACTTTAGGAATACTTTGGTGGCGACGTTACCGAGTAGAAACATATATTTTTGCGCTTACTTGTATAGGAGGGTTAACTCTAAATACAGGTTTAAAGTTATTTTTCTCAAAACCCCGTCCGCAACTTTGGACAGTTTTGATTTCTGAAAAATCTTTCAGTTTTCCTAGCGGTCATGCACTAGGCTCTATGGTATTGTATGGTTTTATTGCCTATATACTAGCTACTCATTATCCTCAATTTTCACGGTTAATCTATGTTTTAACAGTTATTTTAATAGCGGCAATTGGCATCAGTCGCCTATATTTAGGAGTACATTGGCCGACAGATGTAATTGCTGGATATGGTGTTGGATTTTTGTGGTTAATGATATGTATTGCGATGCTGAAACTACAGAAATTCAGGCAAGGACAATTACTAGAGTAAAACCTTTAATGACGTTACTAATCTCTGTAGAATATGCGTTATTTGTTTAATTTTTCAAAGTTTTGGTTTTAAATAGCCGCATTCCATTTGCAGTAACTAACAGAGAAGTTCCTGTATCAGCTAAGACGGCGATCGCTAAACCAACAAACCCAAACGTCCCCAATAGTAAAAATAAAGCCTTAGTTACCAGAGAAAAAACCACATTCTGTTGAATCACTGACACAGTACGTCGGCTTAAATCTACTGCATAAGCGAGCTGTCTCAAGTCACTACCTACCAGCACCACATCTGCTGTCTCCAAAGCAATATCAATTCCACCTACAGCAAAACTAATATCTGCCGTAGCTAAAGCAGGTGCATCGTTAATGCCATCCCCAACCATACCTACTACTCCGTGACGACGCAATTGTTGAATTGCTTGGAGTTTATCTTCAGGTAATAGTTCTGCCTGATACTCTGTAATTCCAACTTGTTGGGCAATTTGCTTTGCTACAGATGCGCGATCGCCTGTCAACATCACCAACCGCTTCAATCCAACCCTCTGCAATTGTCGCAGGGCTTCGGTGGCTTCTAAGCGGATGCCATCAGAGAGGGCGATCGCTCCTAATAACCCCCCGTTCGTCCCTACCAACACCGGAATTTGACCGAATTGTTCAATTTCAGTTAACAAAGATTCAGCTTCATCAGACAAGCAAATACCTTGGTCTGAAAACAACCGTCGATTACCAACTAAATATAACTGCTCACCAAAGTTTGCCTGAATCCCTTTACCGGGTAATGCTGTAAAATTAAGGGGAGTTTCTAACTCTAGCCCCAGTTCTTGAGCCTTGACCACAATAGCTTTTGCTAAAGGATGTTCAGACTTTTGTTCTAAGGAAGCGGCAAGCAATAATACCATGTCTCCACTCACCACCCCCAAGTCATAAACCTGCTGCACAATCGGTAGCCCTTGTGTAATTGTGCCGGTTTTATCAAAAGCAAGGGTAGTCAGATGTCCAGCAGTTTCCAGTGCATTACCCCCTTTAAATAAAACGCCCCGCCGAGTTGCAGCACCAATAGCACTGACAATGGAAACTGGGGTAGAAATGACTAAGGCACAGGGACAAGCAATTACTAGCATGACCAGTGCGCGGTAAAGCCAGACGTTAAAAGGTTGAGCAAAAGCCAAGGGCGGAATTAGGGCGATGGCAATCGCTGCTAAAATCACTATCGGTGTGTAGACTTGTGCAAACTTATCCACCCACTGCTGCGAGGGTGCGCGGCTTTCTTGAGCTTGTTCCACCAAATTAATAATTTTGGCAACGGTTGTATCGCTAGAAGTGTGCGTAACTTTAACTTCTAAAAAACCTGTCTGATTTAGTGTTCCAGCAAAGACAGTATCCCCAACATCTTTATCTTCTGGGATTGACTCTCCCGTAATTGGAGATTGGTCAATAGCACTGTTACCAGAAACAACCACACCATCCAACGCCACACGCCCTCCTGGTCGAATCGTCAAAATTTCACCTAGCTGAATACTTTCGACGGGAACTGTAAATTCCTGATTCCCGCGCTTAACTGTAGCAGTAGGTGGAGTCAAATCCATCAGTGAGCGAATTGCGTTGCGGGTACGACCAAAGGTGAAAACTTGCAATGTTGTGCCTAAAGAGAACAAAAAGACAACCAGCCCCCCTTCAAACCAGTCTCCTAAAATCACTGCCCCAATCACCGAAATGGTCATCAGCAGATTCATATCGGCGCGGCGCAAGCGCAACTCAAACAAACCAGCCCGTGCGATCGGATAGCCAGCAATTACTATACCAATGCCATAAAAAGCTCGTGCAATCCAGATGGGTAGTACTAAATACTGAGTAAGTAAACCTAAAACTAAGCCTATACCTGCAAGTATGACACTCTGTCCTCGACGATTTTCAATCCAGAATCTCCAGCTTGTTAAGTCGGATTTTTGTTTTTGTTTGGACTTGTTTATTGGCTGAGAATGCTCGTGGTTATGGCTATAGTCATGGTCGTGATGATGCTCGTGGTCATGACCACAAGCATCAGTGTGATGATTGGAACTTGTTTCAACACCCTCCTCGACCGTGTAACCTAAATCTTGAATCCGGTCATAAATTGTTTTCTCATTCACCAATTGTGGGTCATAGGATATATGCAATCTTTCGCTGGCAAAACTGACCGATGCTTCTTGTACGCCTATGATCTTCTGCACCCCAGCCTCAATGGTTTTGGCACAACTGCCACAATCCATCCCGCTAATTTGTAGCTGTAGCGTTTGCAGAGAAACTATATCTACGTTATGGTCATGATTTTGGTGGTCATGGTCGTGTTCACCGCCACAGGAATGAGACTGCTGATGGGATTGCGCCTGATGACTTTGCTCTATCGTATAACCCAAACCTTTAATTTGGTTATAGATACTCTTTTCACTCAATACCTCTGCGTCATAGGAAACTCTGGCTTTACCAGTTGTAAAGTTTACCGTTGCTTCTGTAACACCGTGTAACTGTTGCAAAGCGACTTCAATTGTCTTGGCGCAGCTTCCGCAGTCCATACCGCCAACTTGCAAAGTTTGGGTTTTGAGCGAAGGAGTTTGAGTCATAGCAGCTTTAGAATTAAGGCAAAAAGTTAACTGCCAATATTCTAATACAACAATTGAACAACTATTCAATTGTACAATGGTTATCATTTTAGGTATTATTGAGATTGATAACTATTGCTAAGTAAAACTTGCTATGAATAAGCACAAGAAAAAGCAGGACTTAGACTTAATTCAAAGTTCTGATACCCCTACCTGTGATACTCATCTGGTGCATCTAGATAATGTACGCTCATCTCAGGCTCAAATCTTACCGACAGATAAAGCACAACAAATGGCAGAAATTTTTGGGGTGTTAGCAGATACAAACCGTATACGCCTCCTATCAGCTTTGGCTTCTAGTGAGTTGTGTGTTTGCGATCTAGCTGCATTAACCAAAATGAGTGAATCAGCTGTTTGTCATCAGCTGCGGTTATTGAAAGCTATGCGTTTAGTCAGCTATCGTCGAGAAGGTCGGAATGTTTATTATAGTTTGGCTGACAGTCACGTCATTAACTTATATCGCTCTTTAGTGGAAAACAATACTTACGCAACTGGCACAGGGTGATCGCAAATTAATAGTATAAATGTATTAATCTGAACTTCTCCCCTGTGCAATTGTGCTAAATTTTGTTGGCTGATTTAGGTATTACGATTTAGTAAAAATCATCTTAAAAGCGATAAAAAGTAGTGCTGTCCCAAATATCCTTCGCAAAAATACCTCTGGTATTCCAATGGCAAATTTAGCACCTAGCAATGCTCCCAAGAAAAAACCAACACAGACAAAGATAGTTACTTTTAAGTCTACATATCCCTGCTGGTAATAAGCCCAAGCTCCGAGTAAACTAATTGGTGGAACCATCAAAGCCAAGGTGGTTCCCTGGGCGCTATGCTGGGAAAAACCAAAAAAATAAACGAGTGCTGGTGTAATGAATACACCTCCTCCAATGCCAATTAATCCACTTAAAATTCCAGTTACCGAACCCAATATCAGATAAGCTATGGTAGCTGTCAAAATTTCCATAATTACTTTTAAGCTAACAACCATCTGGATTTTACTAGGCACACAGACAAACCTTTCCTTCCTGAAATTTAATGGATTTGTCCAGTTTAGTTTTCAATCAAGACTTTCATTTAAACGAGTGTCCATATATTTTTGTTTCCTCGGTAAATTTTTCTCCGTATTTACTTATCTTTACATAGTTTGGTTTTTTTGTGCCTACCTACTTAGAAGTAAATATTTATAGTTGTGTTGTAAGAATGCCTACAGTAATTTAAAAATGTATATGATGTGTATACATTTTTTTGTGTATTTTGTAGTTCCAGGAAAAATGTAAAATTCTAAACATGAATATAGCCTAAATATTATAGTTATTCCTAACAAAAATTCCAGCTAAAAATTTCACCCAAATTTCATATCGATATGAAACACTGGAAAAAGACTACTATTCAAATTCCTTAAACTACTCACAAAAGCAATGTAACTAGCTAAAGAAAGCGGTAGTCCAAATTTGCACATTAAATGCCAACATCCGGCGATTCTGCTTTCTCACTAACTTAGGACACAACAAGCGATGGGAATCTCTAATTTGTTTCAATGTTCTGCTCCACTGCGTTATGTTTCGTTGACAATGTTGAGTTTGTTACTACTAAATACTCCTACTACTGTTTTAGCAGGTGCAGGTCACGACCACGGCAGTGGTGCGTTTCAAGCTGGTAGCGAAGCAAGCGGACAAGTAGAAGTGGACGAACAAACTGCGAAAGGATTGGGAATAAAAGTTGAGACTGTCAAACGTCAGCGTTTGGATATTGGTATTAAAACGACGGGTAAAATCGAAACTTTACCCAGTCAGAAAGTAGAAGTTACTACCCCAATTTCTGGAGCGAAGGTGGCTGAGTTGTTGGTAGAACCAGGTGCAAGGGTCACAAAAGGTCAACCTGTTGCGGTTTTAAGTAGCCCTGACTTCGTGAATTTGCGGGTTGAATCCCAGGAAAAATTAGTACAAGGTCAAGCAGATTTACAACAAGCTTTGGCTGATTTAAAGTTGGCCCAACAAAATTACAATCGCTATCAAAATATCGCTCAAGCAGAAATAGCCCAAGCACAAAGTCAAGTCGCATTTGCTCAAGAAAAATATAACAAAGACCAGTCATTGGTGATTAATGGTGCTTTACCGCGTCGCACGGCTTTAGAGTCTCAAACTCAATTAGCGCAAGCCAAAGCCGAACTAGTTAAAGCCAATCGTCGGGGAGATGTGATCGAAGCAGAAAATCAAGTTCAACGCGCTCAAGCAGCAGTAAAGGTAGCAAAAGAACGGATTAATCTGAGTAATACTACTTATCAAACTCGATTAGCTCAACTAGGAGCTATTGCTAATAATAAGGGATTGGTAACGGTGACGGCTCCTATCAATGGTCAAGTTACTGACAGGCAAGTCACTATCGGACAATCATTTCAAGATACGGGTAGCAAGTTGATGACCATAGCTAATGACAGCGAGGTTTTTGCTACAGCAAATATTTATGGAAAAGATTTGGGTAAAGTAAAAATTGGTCAACCAGTGAATGTAAAGGTTGCTAGCGTACCCAATCAAATTTTTACAGGTAGGATTAAGCGCATTGGTTCCGTAGTAGAAGGAGAAACGCAAGTAGTACCCGTACAAGCTGAAATTAATAATGCCAACGGGCAATTAAAACCAGGTATGTTTGCCGAGTTGGAAGTAGTTACGGATAAGACACCTGGGTTAATTTTAGCAATTCCTAATTCTGCTGTGGTAGATGCCAATGGTAAAAAAATCATCTACGTCAAAAATGGTAATGCTTTTCAATCTGTTGAACCTGAATTTGGTCAAATTTCTGGGAGTTTAATCGAAGTTACCAGTGGTTTATTTGAGGGAGATGCAGTAGTTACCCAACGTGCTACGCAACTTTACGCTCAATCTTTACGGGGTGGGAGTAAAAAAGAAGATGACCACTCGGAAGATGAAGGTTCGCAATTGCAAAAAACTAATACTAATAATTTTCCCCTACCTTTATGGTTAATGGCTACCTTGGGAGGAACTGTAGTTGCTGGTGGTGCTTTTGTAGTAGGTATCTGGTCTGGTCGTCGTAGCCAAAACTACATGGTTGCAGCTTACGCTGGAGGGTTGGGTAATGAATCTGTTACATCACCGGAGTTAGAAGAAATTCAATATCAAAATCTTAATGAAATTGAAAATAATCATCACGAACCAAAAACTCAAAGTGGTCTGCTCAAATCCACCTCAAAAAATCATTCTGACTCATAAACTACAATCATGATCGATAACATTCTCAAGTGGTCAATTGTACAACGATGGCTGGTGGTGATTGGAGCAATGATTGTGATGATGTTAGGAGTTTACAACCTAACTCAAATGCCTTTGGATGTTTTTCCTAACTTTGCTCCGCCTCAAGTAGAAATTCAAACCGAAGCACCAGGACTAGCACCCGAAGAGGTAGAATCTTTGGTGACTTTACCGATTGAAAGTGCTGTCAATGGGACTCCCGGTGTCGAAACTGTACGTTCTTCCTCTGGAATTGGGATTTCTGTTGTCAGAATTATATTCAATTGGGGAACTGATATTTATCAAGCGCGTCAGCTAGTCACCGAAAGATTGCAGCAAGCGTCGCAAAAACTGCCAGCAAATATCGAGTCACCCCAAATTTCCCCAATTAGTAATCCCATCGGTACCATCCTTACCTATGCTTTTACTATCGATTCGCCAGGGGGAAAAGCTAAAACCGACATGATGGAGGTGAGACGATTTATTGACCTAGTTGTCACCAACCGTCTACTTGCAGTTCCAGGTGTTTCTCAGGTAATCACCTATGGGGGAGATGTCCGTCAATATCAAGTTTTAGTTGACCCTGCAAAGTTAAAAGCTTTTGATGTTTCTTTAGAAGATGTCACCACCGCTGCTGCCAAAGCTAATAATAATGCGGCTGGTGGATTTTTAATTGACCCAGACCAAGAATTATTAATTCGGGGTATTGGCAGGATTACGGCAATTGAGGATTTACAGAAATCAGTGATTACTGCCCGTGATGGTACTCCTGTACTTTTACGCGATATTGCTGATGTGCAAATTGGTGCAGCATTAAAGCGGGGTGATGGCAGTTTTAATACTCAGCCTGCGGTGGTAGTTTTAATTGATAAACAACCCCAAGCTGATACTCCGACTGTAAGTCGGGCTGTGGAAACGGCGATCGCAGAACTCAAATCTAGCTTACCTGCCAATGTCAAATACACGGTTACTTTTCGTCAGGAAAGCTTTATTGAAGATGCTATAGAAAATGTGACTAGTTCTCTGAGGGATGGCACGATAATTGTTTCAATTATTCTGCTGATGTTTTTGATGAACTGGCGGACTGCTATTATCACCCTCAGCGCTATTCCTTTGTCGGTGTTAATTGGGATGATGATTCTCAATTTATTTGGTCAAGGGATTAATACTATGACCTTGGGAGGATTGGTAGTCGCCATCGGTTCGGTTGTGGATGATTCTATTGTTGATATGGAAAATTGTTACCGGGGATTACAGGAAAACCAGAAAGCAGAAAATCCCGTTCATCCTTTCCAAATAGTATATGACACTTCTGTAGAAGTACGAACCAGCGTCATTCTTTCCACAGTAATTATTGTTGTAGTTTTCGCGCCAATTTTTACTTTAAGTGGCATAGAAGGTCGGATTTTCGCTCCGATGGGTTGGGCTTACTTGGTATCAATTTTGTCTTCAACCTTAGTGGCAATGACTTTATCTCCGGCATTGTGTGCCATACTGCTAGCCAACCAAAGACTACCAGATGATGAAACTTGGGTAACTCGTTGGTCGCAAAGATTATATCGTCCCCTGTTGAACTTTTCGATCAAACGCCCTAGTGTGGTAATTTTGACCGCAATTGCAGCCTTTGTAGCATCAATGGTGATTTTTTCGAGTTTGGGACGAGTGTTTTTACCGGAATTCCAAGAACGGACTTTAGTAAATTCCCTGCTGCTATATCCCGGTACATCTTTGGAAGTTACCAACCAAGCAGGAAACGCAATTGAATCAGCACTCAAAGATGACCCCCGCATTGCATCAGTGCAGATGCGTTCGGGACGCGCTCCAGGAGATGCAGATGCTGCACCTGTCAACTTAACCCACCTCGATATCGAGATTAGCGATGTGGGGATGA
Organism: Anabaena sp. FACHB-595; assembly: GCF_048568275.1. Lineage (NCBI taxonomy): Bacteria > Bacillati > Cyanobacteriota > Cyanophyceae > Nostocales > Nostocaceae > Anabaena > Anabaena sp. FACHB-595. Next base: position 109,377 of record NZ_CP183475.1, on the reverse strand, counting down.
AGGATCGGGAAGCAACGGTAGAAAAAGTGAGGGAAGAGTTTGCGAGAATACCCGGTTCAGTAGCAGCTATCGGAGGTTTCATTTCTCACCGCATGGATGAAATTTTATCCGGTGTCAGAAGTGCGATCGCCGTGAAAATATTCGGTCCGGAACTGGAGGAGTTACGTGCTTTGGGGAAAGAAGTAGAAGCTGTAATGAAAGATATTCCTGGTTTAGTAGACTTGCAGTTAGAACCGCAAATACCTATCAAACAGGTGCAAATTCAGTTTGACAGAGATGCTGCGGCACGTTACGGTCTTTCTGTAGGCGATTTATCAGAAATTACCGAAACTGCACTCAATGGTCGGGTAGTATCCCAGGTATTAGAAAAACAGCAGCTTTTTGACTTATTGGTGTGGTTAAAACCAGAAGCACGCAACAACTTAGACACCATTCGTAATTTACTTGTGGACACTCCCAACGAACAGAAAATACCTTTAGCAGCAGTAGCAAAAATTGACTATGGAACTGGTCCGAATACCATTAACCGAGAAAATGTTTCCCGCTTGATAGTTGTTTCTGCAAACGTTTCTGGTAGAGATTTGGGTTCGGTGGTAGATGAAATTCGCGCCAAAGTTCAACAGCAAGTACAAGTACCATCTGGTTACTTTATTCAGTATGGGGGGCAGTTTGAATCGGAACAACGAGCTTCCCAAAATTTACTGGTATTTGGCAGTTTATCAATGATTGTAATTGCGGTTTTGATGTATTTCGCCGTGAAATCAATCCCAGCAACCTTAATAATTATGAGTAACTTACCCTTAGCATTGATTGGGGGTGTTTTGTCTGTGGCTTTGGGTGGTGGTATCCTTTCGGTAGCATCAATGGTAGGATTTATTACTTTATTTGGTGTCGCTACCCGTAACGGTTTATTGCTAGTAGAAAACTATAACAGCAAGTTTGCGATCGGAATGCCTTTGCGGGAAGTAATTTCCCAAGGTTCAATCGAAAGACTTGTTGCCATTTTAATGACAGCCCTAACATCTGCATTAGGTATGGTTCCTTTAGTAATCGGGACTGGTGCGGGTAAAGAAATTTTGCAACCTTTAGCGATAGTTGTGTTGGGTGGTTTATTTACTTCCACAGCTTTAACTTTGTTGGTACTTCCAGCTTTGTATAGTAAATTTGGCACGTATTTAATACCCAAACAAACTTCCCCAGCAATTCAAACGGGTATCGCTTCAGAAATAACTACGAGTCAAGATTTAAGTATTCTCAACAATAGCAAAAGGAGATAATAAGATGCGTTCGCCCTGAGGTGTAATTGCTGTGGCACTAACTGGGGGCGTTGTCTCAGTCGCTTCCTTGGTAGGTTTTGTGACTTTATTTGGTGTTGCTACTCGTAACGGATTGCTTTTAGTAGACAATTACGCTACTAAATTTTCTAGCGGAATGTCGTTAAAAGAAATTATTATAACCGGGTCAATGGAACGACTCAATGCTATTTTGATGACATCCTTTACATCCGCTCTGGGATTAGTACCGTTAGTAATTGCAGTCGGTCCAGGTAAGGAAGTTTTGCAACCACTTTCGATAGTGGTTTTAGGTGGTTTGTTTACTTCTACAGCGTTAACCTTGCTGGTTTTACCTGCTTTATATTCTAAGTTTGGTAGGTTTTTATTACCTAAGCGAAGAGCGGCTGTTGAGGAAAATGGTAAGGTAGCTGGGGTGGTTTTGGAGAATTAATTAGCATCGCTAAGTTAAGCGCAAATGGCACAGTAATTTTGATAAAGTACAGCCAGTGAATTCTTTACTGGCTGATAATATAAGAAGTAATTTATAGGTACACATAAACTTCCAATAATAGGCATCACTGATCCAATAAAATACTCTGTACAATATCACTTTTATGAGATTTTTTGAAAAAAGTATAGGGGGAAAATATTTCAAGTTGTTCCGTTACCTGCGATGGATTTTGCTAGGTTTAGTAATTAGTGTATTAGCAAAACCTTTAATAGCAACGGCTTATATAGGTTTAATGACGAATGGCGATCGCTATGTTCAACCAGAATCAGTCCCAAAAGAACAGGTTGCAATAGTATTCGGTGCAGGAATTCTTCCAAATGATAATCCCACACCCATGTTGTCAGACCGTGTAGAAGCTGCTGTCAAACTTTATAAAATGGGAAAGATTAGTAAACTCTTGATGACAGGAGATAACAGTACAGTTTCCTATAATGAAGTCAGGTCTATGCTGAAATATGCCCATGATCTGGGTGTACCGATGAAAAACATTACCCTAGACTATGCAGGTTTCAGCACTTATGAGAGTTGTTATCGCGCTCATAAAGTTTTTGGTGTACATAAAGCTGTTGTCATAACTCAAAATTATCATCTTCCCCGCACTGTTTACACCTGTCGCCAATTAGGACTAAAGACAGTTGGTTTAGGAACTCCAGATATAGAAATTTATGGACTACGAGGAATGATTCCTGATTTATTACGGGAATCATTAGCGAATGTTAAGGCTTTGTGGGAAGTTGACATTACCCGTCCCCGACCTACTTTTTTAGGACAGTTTGAACCAATTAATTGATGAAGTTTTTAAAATTTATCATTTCGATTATTTTATGCTTATTTATTTTTATGTAACCATTTGATTTTATTCAATTGAGGCTAACATATTTATGCCTAATTCAACATCCCAAGTGACTAAACTTAAGAGCAAGAATAACGAATTTTCATATACAGCAGATGCAGTAAGTATCTATCTTCATAAAATTGGACGTGTACCTCTGTTAAGCCATGAGCAAGAAATTTTTTTTGCTCAACAAGTTCAGCAAATGATGGTGATGTTTACTGCAAAAGAAGAGCTAGCTGAAAAATTACAGCGTGAACCGACTCTGCAAGAATGGGCTGACAAGATGCAGTTGAAAGAAGATGTGCTGCTGCAACAACTAAGTCAAGGACAAATTGCCAAGCAGAAGATGATTCAGGCTAATCTGCGGTTAGTGGTATCTATTGCTAAAAAATACCAGAAACGCAATCTGGAGTTTCTAGACTTAATTCAAGAAGGTGCATTGGGGCTAGAACGAGGGGTAGAGAAATTTGATCCAACTCTTGGATACAAGTTTTCCACTTATGCTTACTGGTGGATTCGTCAGGGAATTACACGAGCAATAGCACAACAATCCCGCACTATTCGTTTACCCATTCACATGGCTGATAAGCTGAACAAAATTAAGTGTGTTCAGCGAGAGTTATCTCAAAAGCTTGGTTACATTGCTGGCGTAACGGAAATCGCCCAAGCCCTCAATTTGGAACCTAGTCAGATTCGAGAATATTTGCAGCTTGTTCGTCAACCTGTTTCCTTAGATATGCGAATTGGGTTTGAGCAGGATACCCAATTACAGGATCTGCTGAAGGATGATGGAATGTCTCCCGAACGCTACGCCGAACGAGAATTGCTCTATCAAGACATTCACAACCTATTAGCAAAGCTGACTCCCCAGCAAAAAGAAGTCTTAATCTTGCGCTTTGGTTTAGCAGGTGGATGCGAACTGACCCTAGTACAGATTAGTCAACGGATGGGTATTAGTCGGGAACGAGTACGACAAGTGGAAAAACAAGCTCTCACGCTTCTACGAAGATATGGAATTGACTCACGCAGCTATCTAGCTGACTGATACTCTTTAATTTTGAAAGCTTGTAGTGTCAACTGGTAAGTGAAAAACCGCCTGCTTGCTGTCACTGGTCTAAATAATATCGTCATATTTGGTGGAGATGGGCGTCAGTATCAAGTGCTGGTAAACCCAGATAAATAGTTGCAAATTTTTAAGTTAGTAAACTAAATGAGAACTTAACAGTAAAATAACTTACTTCTAGACTATATTGGCACAACATAAAATTAAGATTGCATTATGGTATGAAATAGTACAGTTTAAAATTAGTGTTTGCGTCATCATTACGAGAGGGTGTGAGGAAAAATAATATGTCGAATCTATTGTGGAAAACACTTATATTCAGCCCAGTATTTTTGGGAGTAACTCTTGCTATTTCAGCTAGTGCCATTGCTGCTGACAGCCAACAACAGCCATCACAAACTCATCAGTCGTTACTTGCTCAAACAAACGCTGACGAAAACGTTTTTTCACAAATAAACCAATACAATCTTGAAGCCAATAATCAAACTTCACTATCTCAAGTTACATCAGTTTCCCAATTTTCGGATGTACAACCAACAGACTGGGCTTTTCAAGCTTTGCAATCTTTAGTAGAACGTTACGGTTGTATTGCAGGTTATCCCAATGGGACTTACCGGGGTAATCGTGCCTTAACTCGTTATGAATTTGCGGCAGGTTTAAATGCTTGTTTGGATCGAGTTAATGAATTGATTGCTACAGCTACAGCTGATTTAGTGACAAAAGAGGATTTAGCTACCCTACGGCGTTTACAAGAAGAATTTTCTGCGGAACTAGCGACACTCAGGGGTCGAGTCGATGCCTTGGAAGCACGCACTTCTGAATTAGAAGCTAATCAGTTTTCGACTACCACAAAACTAGTAGGTGAAGCTGTTTTTGCGGTTACGGATAGTTTTGGTAACAATGATAATAACAATACCGTTTTCCAAAACCGGGTGCGTTTAGATTTGCAAACTAGTTTTACGGGTAAAGATACCCTACACACTCGGATTGCAGCCGGTAATGCTACTCCATTATCTTTACCCAATGGCACTGCTGAAGGTACTCAAACTTTTAACTTGTTTCTTGGTAGCAATAATAATGCTTTTATAGATTGGTTAGCATATTACTTCCCTGTTGGCAACTCTCAAGTTTATGTAGCTGCTACTGGAGGTATCCAAAGCGATTATGTTCCCACCGTCAACCCTTATTTTGAAGACTTTGATAATGGTAACGGTGCTTTATCTACCTTTGCTTCCGAAAGTCCTATCTATCGCATCGGTGGTGGTGCCGGAATTGGTGTTAATGTCCCATTTGGTAGTGGTAGCTTCAAACCTTCATTAACTTTGGGTTATTTAGGATCTGAACCGAATAATCCTAGTCCAGGCTCAGGTTTATTCGATGGTAACTATGCAGCTTTAGCACAGTTGAATCTTAACGTTGGCGATCGCCTGACCTTGGCTGCAACCTACGTTCACGGTTATCATGGTGCAAATAGTGCTTTATTTGATGCTGGTTCGGTAAGTGCTGCTGTAGTTGGGACTTCACAAGCTAATTTTGTCGGTGCTGGCAATCCATTTGTAAGTAATTCTTACGGCTTTGAAGCAGCTTTCAGACCTAGCGATAAACTGTCAATTAGTGGGTTTGCACTCTACAGTAATATTACAGGCTTTGGAGCTAACGATAACGATGAAGTTTGGAGCTATGGATTGGGTGTAGCTTTACCCGACTTTGGCAAGAAGGGCAATCTTTTAGGCATTTTTGCAGGCGCGCAACCATATTTAGGTAGTAGCAACGGTGATAAACCCTATCACATTGAAGGCTTTTACAGATATCGCATCAGTGATAACATTTCTATTACTCCTGGTGTAATTTGGTTAACTAATCCTGGTCAATCTGCTAACAATAACAATGATGCTGTGATTGGTACATTGAGAACAACTTTCACTTTCTAAAATAGAAGTTTGGGTTGAGCTATGCTCAACTCAACACTTATTAATTAGGTGTTTTTAGTTTGTAATATTTTGATGTACTCTAATAACGTGTTTTATTTCCAGGCTTCAGGATACCCACTCTACCCACATAACTCTTGATTCAAGAACGCCGATTATCGTTTTTGGAATCCTTTTCCTCTATAATTAACTAATTCTTCATATCCAGACATATAGGCATAATTATCTTTAATATCTAAGCCTAAAAATCTGGAAAAACGTGTAGAGTCGTTTCCTACTAATTCTCCTTTTCGGGGCTTACCGTGGTAATTAGCTAAAGCAATTTTAGCTTGACGTAAGGATTTTACGGGTACAAAAACATCTGTTTGGTTAAAAGACCATAAACCTTCAGAATGTCTTGCCGCAAACAACAGTTCTCCTAATGCTTGGTTTTTTGCATCATCTTGTTTATAAGTTAGAGCTAGATGCTTATCTAAATAGATAATTCTTCCTGAATTAATATTTTCTGTAATATCTAAAGAGTCAATCAAATTTGATAAAAATTTTCGATGTTCAGGGTAAGTAGCACCGAGAAAAGGAATAACACCGACTACCCAACCCCTCGCACCCGTTTGTTTATGAGTTTCATAATCTTGATAACATTGTTTTAAACACGGTATATAAAATTTATCAAAAGGGATTTTCATCTGAGAAATTGTTTGCATATTAACAGCTAATATAAACTTTTTAAATGATTTCGATTTCTCTAGTACCTTTATCAGAGTAGAATCATAAAATTTTTGGGGCTGATTCTGATATTTTTCCCATAACATATCAAATACAACTCTAAAATCTCTGCTATCATTGAGCAAAAAATCGTTTACTTTTTGATAGCCATAACTAGTAAAAACTTGTGATTGTATTTGTCTTAATTTTTCATTACTTTTAACTACAGTATTGCCAATGCGGATTTTAGACATAGTGTTTTTGTTTTTAAATGACTTTTTAGGAACTAGGAGGTAAAAGTTCTGTTAAAGGTGTGGTTTCACGTTCAATTATGTTGATACTAAGAATTTCCTGTGCTTTGCTCGAATTGAGTGAAACAGTAAACATGAGATGCACATAATTTACTTGGTCATTTCCACTTGTATATGGAACAGCATGATAGATAACCGGAAACCTTTCTTGAGAATACATAATTAGAGGTTCTGTTAATCTGGCAAGAATTCGCGTTCCACCAAATATGTAGCTTCGTTCTTGAGCAACTTTCAACTCTGGTAAAGTCCACCAATTAAAAACTATTTCACCGTCAGAGCTATCACTAAGTCCCCATTCTTGACGATAATGTTTTGGAGTTAGAGTTAGTAAACCTTTACCTTCTTCATTTTGTCGCCGCTTCGCCAGTTTAATCAATGAGGAGTCAAAAGCGGTGGCAATAGCTGACCTAAAATTTGAGGATTTGTTAGCAAGATCGTTATATTTTATAAATGTAAAGGCATCTCCAATCCCTTTAGTATCGTCGGTGATTACGTTCACTAATAAAATTTGATTGCCGTTAACTAATTCTTCAAAATCTAATGAGCTATTGAGATATGGTGGCTTAGGTGGTTTACCAAACCCTTTTCCCCCGCTACGTTTTGCTTTTACCATCACTTACCTCTGCTGCTCAACCTAATCCAAAAAATATGATAATTACACAAATAGCGTCATTATTTTAACATTTAGCTGACTCATTCACAGCAACTCATTAATGTTCAATAGCCCAATGATAATTAGTTATGGATTTCAAAAAAGGACTAAAGGAATCGCGATCTCCTACGATGGAGCGTAGCTTATCACCTGAACTCTCCCTTGTAAAAATTTCACCTGAATTTCATTCCGGTCTGTCATCCTAGATAAAGTTAATGCTGACTCGGCGTTTAATGTTTCTCTTGATGATGTCACCAAGGCAGCACAAGCAGCCAATGCCAATGCACCAGGGGGATTTTTAATTACTCCCGTAGGAGAGGCAAGTTTTTAGTTGTTAATTGACCAAATATTGAGGAGTGTAAATCAATGAAATTTCTGAAAACCAGTTTAGTAATTCTTAGCAGTGTAGGATTAATTTTTTTGGGTGCTTGTAGTGGTGGGAATCAAGTCGCTAACTCAGAAAGTGCTACTAAAACTGAACCCGTTGCTAAAACAGCAACTACAGAAACATCTACTAAAACTGGGGAAGTGCATAATGAAAACGACGGTCATGGCCATGATGAAAAAGGTGGTCACTCCAATAGTGGAGAGAAGCATAGCGGTCAAGTTGTACAGTCAGGCAAATATCATTTAGAGTTCAAATCAGATATAGAAAAAGATTCTACTCATTTAGATATCAGCGTACACGGCGAGCAAGACCAAGCAATTACTGATGCCAAGCTCACGGCTCAAGTTCAGCTACCAGATGGCACTAATAAAACTCTACAAGTTCCTTATAATACCGAGGAAAAGCATTATACGGCAAACCTGGACGGAACTGCAACGGGAGAGTATAAAGTTGTGATTCAAACGGATGTAAAAGGTGAAAAATTTAATAGTCGTTTTACCTTCAAGCGATAATTAATAGCAAGTGGTAGCAAGAAGATAACGTCAAAACATAGAAGTTCTGTCGCCGTTGGTAACGCTTTAAGGGCAATATTCATGTCTCACAGTCACAGTCACGGACACAGCCACGAACCGACTAATTACAACCGTGCCTTCATTATTAGCGTTGCTCTCAACACTGGATTTGTTGTCATTGAAGTAGTTTATGGGTTAGCTGCCAATTCCCTTGCCCTACTTGCCGATGCTGGTCACAATTTGAGTGATGTTCTAGGTTTGTTACTTGCCTGGGGAGCGAGCTTCCTCGGCCGTCGCCAACCAACACCACGCCGCACTTATGGGTTACGTCGCTCCTCTATTTTGGCAGCTCTTTTGAACGCTGTTCTCGTACTCGTAGCTTCTGGCGCAGTTGCCTGGGAAGCCATACAGCGTTTTGCTCAACCTAGTCCAGTATCAGGTAGTACAATTATCGGCGTGGCTGCGGTAGGTATTGCCATCAATATGGGAAGTGCCTTAATGTTCTTATCTGGTCGTGAAAGAGACTTGAATATTAGGGGAGCCTTTATTCACTTAGTTGCTGACGCGGCGGTGTCTTTGGGTGCAGTCCTGGCTGGTATTGCGATTGTTGCTACTGGTTGGCTATGGTTTGACCCAGTTGTAAGTTTGATGATCGTTGTCGTGATTATTGTGAGTACTTGGCAATTATTCCAAGAATCTTTGAACTTAGTCACAGATGCAGTACCAGCAGGTATTGAACCACTTGCAGTCCGTACATTCTTAGCTGAACTTCCCGGTGTATCTAGTATTCATGACTTGCACATCTGGGCGATGAGTACCACAGAAACAGCTCTCACTGCTCACTTAATTATGCCTGCTGGAAATCTTAGTGATGCTTTTTTAGTTCAGGTAAATCAACAACTTCACGACCATTTTGGTATCGAACACACTACAATTCACATAGAAACAGGCGATCCAAGTTATCCATGTCCTCTTGCTCAAGAAAACGTGGTTTAAATTAATTTAGTTGAGCATATAAAGAGAGAATTTGGTGGCGATCGCATTTAGAGCAATTACTGTAACCGAATACCTAATCATCTTAGCTTTGTGAGAACAAATCCCCAAAGTAATAGTTATTTAAGTAAATTTGCTGATTTTAATATATACCAAAATAACTAAATTTAGAAAAAAATCTATAAAATACTGACTTTTCATCTTAATTTCATCCTATTTTTGTAAAGTAGAATTTAGAGATTTAAAGTTTAAATCTTATAGGTTTTTAAAACACCACAGTTGTCTCACTAAATTATGGGTGCAACTATAATTTTGATGCTTATAAATTAAGATGAAATAAAAGTCATCATCTCAAAAGATGAGCTTTATTACTCGCTCTATCCTGCGGACGATAGGACAATTTCAACACACGTTAGATCCAAATGCCGAAGCAAAGGTTATTGAAGAGTTTCGCGCTTCTCGACTGCAAACAATTTCCTCCCTCCGTTTTCTGTTAATTCTGATTGTAGTTCCATTACTTATAAATCAGCTTTCTAGAAACTTTTTCATTGCTCCCCTAATTGAGAAGTTTTGGAATTCACAAGAGTTAAATATTTTCTTAAATTATTCTCAAGAAGAAAAAGCTTTAGCAGAACTCAAAAGATTTGAGCAAAGTGTTTATTTTGAAGCTCGAATAGGTAAAATCACCACATTATGATTACAACAACTTCAAATACTAAATTCAGCACAGATATAGTTCGGAATTATCTGCAAGATATTGTTCGGGTACCATTGTTGACTCATGAGGAAGAAATTGTATATAGCAAACAGGTACAGCAGATGATGGTGTTACAGAAGAAGAAGGAAACTTTGAAGAAACAACTCAACCACGAACCCTCTCAAAAAGAATTAGCCAAATATGTACAGCTTAGTGAAATAGAAGTGAAGGATATTTTTCAGCAAGGTACACAGGCAAAGCAAAAAATGATGGTAGCAAATCTTCGTTTAGTGGTTGCTATTGCCAAAAAATATCAAAGAAGAAATTTGGAGTTAATGGATTTAATTCAAGAAGGTTCATTAGGTTTAGAACGTGGCGTAGAGAAATTTGACCCCACTCGTGGCTATAAATTTTCTACCTACGCTTATTGGTGGATTAGCCAGGCAATGACACGAGCAATATCTCAGCAATCACGAACTATTAGACTGCCAATTCATATTACCGAAAAGTTGAATAAATTTAAAAAAGTACAAAGAGAATTATCTCAGAAATTAAAACGCAGTCCTAGTGCAGATGAAATTGCAGAAAAGATGAAATTAAACCCTGCTCAAATCCGCGAACTGCTGATGATATCTCGTCAACCTGCTTCATTAGATAAACAAGTGGGCGATAACGAAGACACAGAATTGCAAGAACTTTTAACAGAAGTTCCAGAAACCTCGCCTGAAATCCAAGTGACTCAAAATTTAATGCGTCAAGATATCTATCTCTCACTGAGAGAATTAACTCCACAGCAGCAACAAGTCCTAATTTTGCATTATGGCTTGGAAGATAATTATGAACTCACTTTGACGCAGGTAGCTCAACATCTCAACATTAGTGAAAGGAGAGTTCGTTACTTAGAAAAACAAGCACTGAGTTACCTCCGTCGTTGCCAAACAAATCTACGAGAGTATATTTTCAGTTAAATGTATGACAAAACATCAGTACGAACATCTTGCTTCTTCAACTTTTTGTCAATATCGTTATAAGTTGAAACAAGGTTAGACAGAGCTTTGAAACTATAAAGAGATGCGTTGTAGGAAAACGTCATAGCTCTATCAAAGGTCACTTATTTGTTTTTTTTAATAAATTCCTGTAACTAGCTAAAATTTCACCCAAATTTCATCTCACTTTGTCAAGCTATTAAGAGGTAACATCTTTTAACGAAGATGATTCTAATGATTTATGGATCTAGTAAAGTGATTATAAAAACGCAATGATTAGAATACTGAGATATACTGCTATTTTTGCCTTGACTATGGCAGTTTTAGTTCCAGCTACTTATGCAAATCCTACACCACAATCTAGTAACTTTCCTCACGTTATTAGCTTAGGGGAATCTCCTCAAGGTATTCGCCACTGGAGAATTCTCAGACATACTTTAAAAATAGCAGTTCCCGAAAACAGCAAGGCTATTTCTCAGCTAATTATCGAAGCTCCAGCTAATATTGTCCTCAGAGAAAGCATTGATGTGTCCGAGCAATCTGGTAAAGAAATTGCGGCAAAAGTTTCTATTCAAGGCAAAAAAGCTACGCTAGAGTTTGCCGAATCAGTCGCTCCTGGAACTACTATCATTGTAGAAATGAATAATGTTAAAAAAACAGCAGTGACTACTGGTGATAAGTTCTACAAGATATCTACTATTCTCACTGGTATGAATGCAGAGTTACCAATTGGTGTCGCTCAATTGCGTGTAATTTAATGAATAAATTACTAAAATACATCTGCTGCTTATGAAAGTTCTGCTTGTTGAAGATGAGCCAGATTTGGGTGCGTCGATTCAGCGAAAGTTGAGTAAAGAAAAATATGTTGTTGATTGGGTTTTGGATGGAAACGAAGCCTGGATTTATTTAGAAGATGATTTGACTCAATATACACTGGCAATCTTTGATTGGTTGTTACCAGGAATGTCAGGGATAGAACTATGTAAACGTTTAAGGAATCGGGGTAATGCTTTACCAGTGCTGATGCTAACTGCTAAAGATAGCATGGCAGATAAGGTAGCTGGTCTAGATGCAGGGGCAGATGATTATCTAATCAAGCCGTTTGGCATGGCAGAACTGTTGGCACGATTGCGTGCATTGCAACGGCGATCTGCTTTAGGAGGCGCATCGCTTACGTCTCAGTTCCAGCCTTTACAATTGCAAGTTGGTGGTCTTATCCTAGACTGCGGTAATTGTACGATTTCTCGACAGTACCCGAATGGTGAAAATAAGGTAATTTATTTAACAAAAAAAGAATTTCAATTATTAGAATACTTGATGAAACGTCCTAATACAGTTATTACCCGCGACCAAATTTTAAATCATCTGTACGCCTTTAGTGCAGAACGCGTTAGTAATGTAGTAGCAGCTCAAATCCGACTTTTGCGACGCAAATTATCGGAATATGGTTGTGATGGGCTAATCGAAACTGTCCCTAGTATGGGTTATCGTTTCAATCCTGGCAATGCAGATTCGACTATTTCGTAAGACTCGCTGGCAATTGGCTACCTGGTATGCGGTAGTTATGGCTCTGATTCTATCCTTATGCGGTTTTGTGGTTTATGAGGTAATCATTGATGCTTATGTGGCTTCTATCAACCGGGAACTGGAATCGGTCGCAGGTACACTACATGATGTAATTGAACCAAATTTGAAACAACCTGGTATTACAGAGCTAGTTTTCCAGCAGGTTTTACCAAATATTTGTTTAGCTGAGTCCAGTTGTCCTACCCAAAATATCCTGAGTCACAGTCAAAGCACCCATAATGAACACGGCATTTTTAGTACTGTATACAAAGATAAGCAATATTACATCCGTTTTGTCGATGGTTCAGGACGGTTAATTGCAGTGGCAGGTTTCCAACCTAATGAATTGCCCCCGACTGTGGAAACTCAAGTGTGGCAAATAGTCAAAGACTTGCAAGGTAATCGTTATAGTCAAAAGTCTCTACTGCTGCACACTCAAGATAATCAAGATTGGGGCTATATTCAGGTAGGGCGCAATCTCAATGACCTTGATAATCGTCTCGCTGCTTTGAAATTAATTTTGGCCGTGGGATTGCCAATTACGGTATTGTTAGTTGGCGGTTCTAGTTGGTGGCTGGCAGGGTTAGCAATGCGACCAATTGACTCTTCGTATAAACAAATGCAACAGTTTACGTCTGATGCCTCTCATGAGTTGCGTACTCCTCTTGCAGCGATTAATGCAACGGTAGAAACTTTATTTGATATGGAGTATCTGTCTGACGAGGCGCGAGATGTTTTGGCATCTATTCAACGTCAGAATCATCGACTAGCTGAACTAGTTCAGGATATGCTGTTACTGTCTCGATTGGAACAGCAAACGCTGGCGACACAACAAGTACATTGCTGTCTGAATATTTTGATTAATGACCTAATAGAAGAATTTTCAGCGTTAGCGGCTGCGGCTTCTTTGCAACTAACATCTTTGGTGTTATGCCAAGAGCTTTTATACGTGATGGGAGATGAAGATCAACTGTTGCGTGTGCTTTCTAATCTAATTGCCAATGCTATTCAATATACCCCTGCTGGCGGTTATGTAACTGTTATCCTCAAACGCAGCAACGGTAATGCTGTAATTGAAGTTCAAGATACAGGTATTGGTATTGCATCGCACGAGCAAAAGCGGATCTTTGACCGTTTTTATCGAGTCAATAGCGATCGCTCGCGTCGTACTGGTGGATCTGGATTGGGATTAGCGATCGCTCAAGCAATTGTTCAGGCTCATAGAGGTAGTATACAGTTGCAAAGCCAAGTTGGTAAGGGTAGCACTTTCATCCTTCACTTACCCTTGACAGACGAAGCGATCGCTCGCATCGTACTGAGGGATCTGGATTTGGGTTAGCGATCGCTAGTGCTACATTTTTGGAACTGGGCATTTTAGGAATATTGATACGGTGTAGTGTCAAGCGTTGATGCTTTTAATTTGCCCTAGCTTGTGGTTTTCGTCGATGCTGTATTAGCAATCCCATCGCCATACCAATGCCGACAATAGCAGTAAAGTAGAATAAACCAATCAACCGGATGTACATTGGCGGTGCAATTCCTTCAACTTCAACTTCTTGTGCGACTTTCACCAGTGGAAATTGACGCTTAGATCCAGGGCTAGGAGTTGCTTCGACCTCAACTTTGTGAGGTGCGCCATCAAAAAATTGCTCTTGCCACGTTAACTTGCCGAATTGGTCAGTAACTCCCTTGTAGGCAAAGACTGTTAAATTATCTTCTAGAGCGATCGCCTTCACCTGCAACACTACATCCTTGATGGGTTGTCCTGTGGCAGCATCTTTAACATTTACTATCAAATTAGCAAGTTTTCCTACCGTTGCGCTTTTATTTCCCTCAACACGGACTTCCAACCCTTGAGATTTTTGGACTGATGGTGCGATTTCTTCTTTACCGCTTGAGTGTCCACTACCGTGAGCCTCTGCAACTTCTGCACTAATGTTAATAAACAATAAAGTTACTATAGCCACCACTGTCAATGCACTTAACAACAGACGCACAGATTGCGGCGCAATTTCTCCTTGTCGTAGTTCTTCTTGTCCGCCGATAACCCAACCACCTAATAATCCAACTGATAGTAAGATAGCTGCAAAAACAGCAAAATATTTGTATTTAACTGGATTTTCTTGGATATTCAAATTCAAGGTTTGTTCATAGGGGGTAAAAGCATTTGCTACTAAGGGTGACACATTTACCCGCAGTTGGTAGTTCCCACGGATAGGTAACATCTGCTGAATTTCTAACTTACCATCAGGTGCAGCCGCATCCATTTGTAGTAATTTTGTTCCCTCGACAATGGGGAAATCTGTAGTCAACCAAGGATTAGGTGGTGGTGTCAGAATTTGTAAGCTAATTTTGGTATTTTCTAAGGGTTTACCTATAGCATCAAGAGCTTGTAGCGTTAGTGTAACTGGAGATTGTGGTTTATCTGTTCCTGCTTCAAAGGGATGAATCTGTTCTAAAGGTGGGTTGGTAGAGAGTTGTACTCTGGGTGTAGGAGTTTGGGAAACTCCTACAAAGGAATAAAGAATTGACAATGCAACACAAACAGCACTGATCGCCCCAAACAGTCGATATTTTTTCATAAAACCTTACGTAAACTATGTATCTTCGGTCAATATTTGATAGTTGTCAGTAAAAGTTACCTTATCAGCTTCTATTCACTACAGAGTGAAGAATTCCAGTAAAAATATTGACAATAAATCAGAGATGGTATGAAATCAAAGCAAAATAATGCAGAGATGAAAGACAAAGTATCTTTACTTTACAAAACTTTAATTACTTACATTTCAAAAAATGGCGCAGATTTCGCGCCATCCTCGTGGCGTTATTTTATCAAGTGTTTTAGCAAAATCTCATGTATCCGAAATATCTTGAGATTATGATAATTTAATGACACGCAACGCCTAAAGTGTGGTGACGCGCTGAATGTGCCGTGTTATGAGCCGCAGGATAGGTAGAGAACAAAACAGTCCAGATAACCAAAGAAGACAGCAGCATATAAAGTGTTACTTGTACAGGTTTAGACAAAGTAATACCTGCGGTCTTCCGCAACACTGAAGTAGAAGAAAAATTAGTCATTTTTGACCTCTGAGAATCAATTTTACGAATTCGTCAATCAAAAGCATTTTGCTGCTCGATTGCAAAAAAGATACACCATAAACTTTCTGTTTGACAAGAGTGTATAAAATGTCTTAATTAATTTGCATCATTCAAAGTTATGGAAGTATTTTTGAAAGCAGATTAAACATTTATAAAAGAAGACTATAACGTGGATATGACTGAATATTTTTTAATTACTTTCCCTTACCTATTTACGGCTACTAAGAAGCAAAGACAAAGTGCGACGGCAAATTGCCCTCCATCGCACTTCGTTCAATATTGCCATTTGATATCTAAAGTATGTTTGTTGTTTTCTTCAAAGACTTAATGGAGACATTTAAACATGAGTTTTACTGAAAAACTCCAATCTGGATTTTTCATTATTGCTATCTTAATCGGGCTGATATTGGGACGAATTAAATGGGTTGAGGAAAATGCTGTATTCCTAATTGTTCCATCCTTGATGGTTATGCTCTATGGAGTATTTTTAAATATTCCACTTAATCATTTAGGTCAGGCATTTCAAAATTACAAGATGACCGGATTGATTTTGGGCATGAACTTTATTTGGACACCTGTTTTTGTTTGGGGATTGGGAGGTATTTTCCTACGCAACTCTCCCGATCTTCGGGTTGGGCTAATTATGCTGATGGTTACACCTACAACATCCCTACTTGCCTAATGGTTGATGTTTATTCTACATTTTCTGGGATTATGAAAAGAATATGAGAATATTTCATGGCAAAGTAAATGACTCCCCCAGAAAACAGACCTAGCTTACCAGAGGTTCACCGTAGTATTAGAGTCCCCAACAGCAACAGCTTTTGGCGCAAGATGTTGGCTTATGCAGGGCCAGGGTATTTGGTTTCAGTTGGATACATAGACCCTGGTAACTGGGCAACAGATATTGCGGGGGGGTCAAAGTTCGGGTACACGTTGTTAACAGTAATCCTGCTGTCCAACCTGATGGCGATATTACTCCAATCTCTATGTGTGCGTTTGGGAGTTGCTACAGGGCGAGATTTAGCGCAGGCTTGTCGAGACTATTTCAGCCCAAAGGTAAGCTTTTGTTTGTGGGTACTGTGTGAGATTGCGATCGCTGCTTGTGACTTAGCGGAATTACTGGGAAGTGCGATCGCCCTACAACTTTTATTCGTTATTCCCTTGATATGGGGTGTGTGTATCACTGCGCTGGATGTCCTGGTATTGCTATTCCTGCAACATAAAGGCTTTCGTTATACAGAAGCCTTAGTAATAATGCTGGTAGCAACCGTAGGTATCTGTTTTACAGCGGAAATTCTGTTTTCTCGACCTGATATGGGGGGGATTTTGTTGGGATATCTGCCCAAGAAGGAAATTTTACAGAATCCAGAAATGCTCTACATCGCTATTGGTATTTTAGGGGCAACAGTGATGCCTCACAACTTATATTTACACTCCTCTATTGTACAAACTCGTGATTGGCAACCTACTACTGAAAAAAGATGGGAAGCGATTAAGTTTGGCACAATTGATTCAACTTTTGCTTTGTCATTAGCACTATTCATTAACTCAGCAATTTTAATTGTGTCTGCCGCAACATTTCATTTTTCTGGCAATCAGAATGTTGCAGAAATTCAAGATGCTTATAAATTGCTTTCACCACTGTTAGGAGTCAGTGCTGCTAGTGCGATTTTTGGCATTGCATTACTTGCTTCTGGGCAAAGTTCAACGCTGACTGCGACTCTAGCAGGACAAATTGTTATGGAAGGCTTTTTGCAATTTCGCCTTCCGTCGTGGTTACGCCGTTTAATAACCCGTCTGCTTGCCATCATTCCAGCGTTAATTACAATTATTCTGTTTGGTGAAAATAGTACAAGCAGCCTCATAGTTCTCAGTCAAGTCATCCTCAGTTTACAGTTACCGTTTGCAGTAATTCCCTTGGTGATGTTTACAAGTAATCGCCGCTTGATGGGTGAGTTTGTCAATCCCTTGTGGTTAAAATCTTTAGCTTGGTTAGTTGCTATTGTCATCGTTGGCTTAAATGCTTGGTTGCTATTACAAAGTCTTTGGGGATGGCTATTACAAGTTCCCAGTTAAAATAAAGGAACAGATCCGTGGCAATCCAATGTCATGCTGCAAGAATGAAGGGGTAAAGCCATGAAATATATCAAGCGAACAGTAGCCATCCTGGGAATAACAAGTCTACTGGGTGTAATGCCTGCTGCTGTTTCTGCGAGAGAAGCACAAATACCTTTGAAGGCGACGAACTTCCAAGAGTACTATAACCAAGGAGTGCAAAAGCTTGAGCAAGGCAACTTCAATGGTGCGATCGCAGATTTTAACTCTGTAGTACAGATGAATCCACGGTTTTATGAAGGTTTTTGCCTTCGTGGTTTAGCTAAATCTCAATTGAGAGACTTCAGTGCAGCCATCTCTGACTTTAACCTAGCGCTGCGGTTAAATCCCAAGCATACAGATGCTTATAATGGTCGGGGAATTTCTTATGTAGAACTAGGAGATTTTCAGAAAGCCATTGCCGACTTTAATCAGACAGTGAAAATTGATCCAAACTCACAAGATGGTTATTACAATCTAGGACTAGCCCATTTTAGACAGGGAAATCATCAGCAAGCGATCGCAGATTTTAATAAAGCACTACAAATCAATCCCAATTTAGCTGATGCCTATGGCAACCGAGGACTGGCACAATATGCTTTAGGAGACAGTAAGAGTGCTGTTACAGACCTTCAGCAAGCTGCAAAACTGTTTCTTAAACAAGGTGATACCCAAGCTTATCAACAAACACAAGCCCTGATTCAGCAAATTCAGCGTTAATAATTTGTTCGGGTGAATGATAGTAAACACTAATTTTCTCTTTAGTCATGCTCAATTTTCATCTTAATTTCACTTTGATGTCTCTATACTATTATTGAGCCTTTTATACTTATGCTTTGATGCAGAATCGGACTTTTAATTGTACTTTTACAACTAAAAGCCTGATTTTTTAATATCATCCACAACTGATTTCCACGATCTTGTTAGTTCTTGAGACTGAAAATATTGAATTTTTTGTTGCAGTAACTAAAGTTCTAGTTCAGGTTTAGCTAACTATCACAACATCACCAAATTATTTTTTGAACTAGTCAAAATTTCACCCTAATTTCATCCTGACATGTCAAACTTATTATGTAAAGGTCTATTCAGTAGAAAATTGTAACTTATTTTACATAATGGTTGTTTCACAATTCAAGATGAAGAAAATATGGATTTACACAGGTACAGTATTTGCTCTTGGCACTATAGCTTTCATTTGCATGACTAAGGCAAATGCTAAGGAGACTATGTTGATAATAATTTGCAATATCCTACTAATAGCTGGCGTTTTGTAAAACATACTTTTCGGTTAAATATCCCCAAAAATAACAACGCTCTTTCTCAACTTATTATTGAAACTCCATCTACTGTAGCAGTGAGTAATGATATTGATGTCTTGGATGTGAATGATCAGAAAATTAATACTAATATTTCCGCCAATGGCAGACAAATTATTATAGAGTTCCCTGAAAAGGTTATTTCTAACACTAAGCTCTTAGTTAATTTTAATAAAGTTCAACAACCAGTTACAGGCCCGGATTCTGTATACCGCTTTTCAGTGAAAGTTGTTGGCAGTGAGGTAGAAATTCCTATTGGTTTAGCTAAATTCCCTACATTTTAATATGTAGATTTTTATGTTAATCAAAAATTTCATCCAGATTTCATTAAGACCTGCCAAACTTGATCAATAAAGGTAGTAGGCCTTTTTGACTTAAAACAGTAAACAAGTTAATGAGAAGGCTTTTAACTTCTCTTGATTCTTGTGTGAATGTAGGAGATAGATAATTCTGTCTTTACCTAGTTGTTATGTATTAGTTGATAACGGCTTACTAAACACGAATCTGAATATTTGCTGATGTTACTGATTAAATTAGGAGTAAATATGAAAAAAATGCTAGCTTACATTGCTATATCTACTCTAGCTGCTGCATTTTTAATTTCTGCCAACTATGCAAGTGCCAATGAAGAAAATGATAGTCTTCCTCATGTTGAGGGTAACTATCAATTTCCTCCGACTCGCTGGGCGGTTGTTAGACATACTTTGCGAGTACACGTTCCTAAAAATAGTAAAGATGTTTCGCAGTTAAATATTGAAGTTCCAAGTACTGTAAGGTGGAGCAATGATATTAATGATGTTGTTGTAAACAAAGAGAATGGTCAAAAAATTAACGCTAATGTTTCTTTGAATGGTAAGACTATACTACTAGCTTTTGCTGAACCAGTTGCTCCTAACAGTAAGCTAGAGATTGACATTAAGAATGTCAAACAACCATTTCTTGGTAATGGCCCTGTTTATTATTTATCTGCTAATCTCATTGGTAGTGATGCAAAAATACCTATAGGTGTAGCTAGGTTTCGTATTAGTCCTTAAAATCTTCGCTATCCAAATAAAATTCCTGATAGTTAACTGATTTTTGAGTTAACTATCAGGAGAATTTTAAGTTGCTTTTAAATTTAGATATTTAATAGTTCAATCAGAAACAATTTTGAATAATTACGTTTAATAACTACATTTTAAATTTCCCTTGACATAACAATATTTCATCTTGATTTCATCAATAGCTTTCATAATTATAAATATATAGAAATCCCATTTGATTGTTGAAAAGTCAACCTAACTGAAAGCCTGTCAAATAAGGTTTGGCTTCTCAGTATACATAGCAAGACTCAAGTCGGATTCCTATAGAGATAGTTCATTGGTTAACTAAATAAGGAGAATATTGATGAAAAAGCTGATTTACGCAGCTGCTTTTACCTTAGTTTTTGCATCTTCAGTTTCTACTGCTTGGGCTAAAAATCCAAATGATGCTAATATTTCTCATCTAGGTAATAGTGCTGCTGTTCCTAATGATGCCCGTATCCCAGATGCTACTCATAAATTTGATGTTCATGTCCAAGGTAAAGCACTTTCAGAATTGGCGATTGATTTACCAGAAGGAATAAGTATTGATAAAGGAATTGAAGTCCAAAACAAATTAGGTCAAAAAATTCCTACAACGGTTTCTATTAACAACAAAAAAGCTAC
Organism: Anabaena sp. FACHB-595; assembly: GCF_048568275.1. Classification (NCBI taxonomy): domain Bacteria; kingdom Bacillati; phylum Cyanobacteriota; class Cyanophyceae; order Nostocales; family Nostocaceae; genus Anabaena; species Anabaena sp. FACHB-595. The sequence continues at coordinate 88,756 of NZ_CP183475.1, read as the reverse complement.
TGTAGCTTTTTCCGAACCAGTAGTTCCTGGTACAACTATATCAATTCGTATGAAAGGAGTTAAGACTCCAGATTATGAGGGAACTTGGCATTATCCCGTATCTGTCAAAAAGATTGATATGAAAGAAGAAATTCCACTTGGTTTAGCTCGGATTCAGACTTACGGTGGCTAAGGTGAGTAACTGCTGTTAATTTTAGGTGTGGCTTGCTGTCAACCAAATTAATCGGTAGCTGTAGGGTGGGATAGTGGATTTTGCCTACCCTATATCATCTTGCCAGAGTTAGTTATGAAAAAGTCAATTTATGCGGTTGCTGCATTTTTTCTAACAGTAACTTCTTCATTTCCTTGCTGTCAGAAGAAAAAATTAAATTTATTACAAATTATTAATATTGTATTGTTTAGACTTGACTCTCCTGGTAAATGGAGGATTGAAAATACTAGTAAGGTAATTATTGGTCAACATTATGGCAAAATAAATGTCAAATTCAGATATTTATAGCTAATTGCCCTCTTTGTGAGGATACAGTTTGCACAGCGTAAGAACTAGCTGGCTCAAATTGTGAAGTATTAGTTGATGACTTGTGTTCAGTTTAGGAGCAGCAGACTTATCTAGCGAAAGTTGAACAGTATGGAGTTCAGTCAATGCAAGCAATCGCCATCAACGGGGTACTAGTGTTGACTGGTAAAGCAACTCATGACCAATTGCTAGCAGTCGATGTGGGACAATCCCTTAATTAAGTAGGCATGGATGTTACACAAATGCCAAAAAGCGCGATCGCCCACGGTAGATTCGGAGACCATCGCATCTATTACGACACTAACGAAGATATCATCTACTGAAAGCAGTCCTTTGCTATCGCCTTGATTTGTAAAGAAAGGTGTACATAAAAAATATTTCATCCTCTTTTCATCTCTAGGTGAAAAGCTTAAAGTATAGGATTTTATGGAAGATAGAAATATCTAACTAAGTGGTTGGAAAGAAAATTAGCTTAATTATTTCAAGAAAGTAAAGCTTTAAAAAGCCGTGATTACCGCTTTCTATTTGCACAATTTCATTGAGTTAATCGAATATTTTTTATCTCACAAGTTCCTCACAATCTCTCGATAATTTCATAAATATAAGTTGTGTTTAACTCCTAAAATGAGGTGGGGTTATGAAGACAAAAACATTGTTTTATGGCTTAGCTGGTCTATTAACCAGTAGTACGCTCGCTGGATTAGTAATTTTAAATAACGCACAAGCACAGGTTTCAAACTCAGAACACAATACTCATCACCCATCTACAGAAACTAGTCCTCCTCCCCAAAGAAGGATGATGACTAATATGGATCAACATTTCATTGAAATGATGGTTCCTCATCACACTCAAGCAATGGAAATGGCTGATATCGCATTAAGTCGCGCTCAACGCCCAGAAATTAAAAAGCTAGCTCAAGCTATTAAACAAGAACAAAACCGCGAAATTCAGCAAATGAAAACTTGGTACAAGGCATGGTACGGGAAAGAAGTACCTGCAACAGCCATGAATCATCAAGGCATGATGGCAAGGCATCAGCGTATGTGCCAACAGATGAACCCAGGCATGATGAAAATGCCGATGAACTGCAACATGATGGGTATGAATGTAGATTTGGCAGCCTTGAAAAATGCACCAGATTTCGACAAAGAATTTATCCGTCAGATGATTCCTCATCATCGCATGGCTCTAATGATGTCGCAGATGGCTACTAAAAAAGCTACCAAACCAGAAATTCGTAACTTAGCTCAGTCCATCATTAAAACTCAAACAGCTGAAATTAACCAGATGCAGCAGTGGTATCAGGCTTGGTATAAATCCAACCCCGAAGAAAGTTAAATTCCGGGGAGATTTTGACCTGACAGGATTGACATCTGCTCTCAAGGAGGTCAATTATGTGGAATTTTTTTAGACGCAAGCGTCAACAAGATAGTGAAAAGACTGCTGTAGACCCAATATGTGGCATGACTGTAGAAAAGGCTACAGCATTGAAGTCCGAGCGAGACGGACAGACTTACTATTTTTGCAGCCAGACTTGGCTGCATACTTTTAAATCACAACCAGCAGGATGAAGGAGTTCATTCAAAAATGGCAAGAACTCACGAGCATCACGGACATAGACACGCAAGCATTGTACCTCAAGGTGGGATGGCGAAAGATCCTATTTGTGGCATGACAGTACCTAAAGCCACATCCTTGAAGACAGAAAGAGGTGGACGCAATTACTATTTTTGCAGCCAAACTTGCTTAAACACATTTTTAGATCCTGAGAAGGAACTTAAATCAATGCGGACTCGCGTCACCATTGCGATGACGGGGGTACTATTTTTAGCAATTCTGCGAGCGGCTGCATTTTTGGGACTGGCAGCTGGTGTAAGTATCTTAAGCTGGGTGCCGATTTCTGCTCTACCCTGGTTCACTTGGGGAGTCTGGCTTTTTATCCTGGCTACCCCTGTACAGTTCATTGGTGGCTGGTCATTTTACGTGGGAGCGTGGAATGCCATCAAAAGCCGCAATGTAAACATGGATTTCCTGATTGCTTTAGGAACCAGTGTTGCCTATTTCTATAGTGTGGCAGTGATTTTCTTTCCTAATGCTCTACCTGTTGGAGTTGAGGAACGTAGCGTTTATTTTGAAGTTTCTGCCGTCGTCATTGCCTTTGTTTTACTAGGCAAGTATATGGAAGAAATTATCAAAAAGAACTCATCGGCAGCAGTACGCAAACTTCTAGATTTAAAACCTGCCACCGCCAGAGTCATCCGAGATGGTATGGAGATGGAAATTCCGGCAGAGCAATTAATGGTGGATGAAACAGTTGTTGTCCGTCCGGGAGAAAAAGTACCGACGGATGGAATTGTGCTGGATGGATCTTCATCTGTAGATGAGTCAATGCTGACAGGGGAGTCACTACCAGTAGAGAAGCAAGCCGAATCTGCGGTGATTGGTGGTACTTTAAACAGAACCGGACTTTTCCGTTTTCGGGCGACTCGTGTGGGGGCGGAAACGGCTTTAGCTCAAATCATCAAAATTGTGGAGGAAGCCCAGACAAGTACGGCTCAAGTCCAACGGTTGGCAGATAAAGTGACGGGTTATTTTGTGCCTGCGGTTGTGGGAATTGCGGTACTGGCATTTCTCGGTTGGTTACTTGTCGGGAACTTTCCGCAAGCTTTACTGGCATTTATTGCTGTGTTAATTATTTCTTGTCCCTGTGCTTTGGGTATTGCTACTCCCGCCGCGTTGATGGTTGGTGTGGGTAAGGGAGCAGAAGGCGGGATTTTGATTCGGGGTGGTGAAATTTTAGAACGAGCTGAAAAGCTCTCTACCGTAATTTTCGACAAAACTGGAACTTTGACTCGTGGTGAGCCTAGTGTGACGGATATTGTACCCTTGGCAGAACGCCCAAACGATGAAATTCTGCGGTTGGCGGCGGCGGTAGAAGCGGGTTCAGAACATCCTTTGGGTGAAGCAATTGTGCGAGCAGCCAGACATCAGAGGCTAGATATTCCCAAGGTGAGTAATTTTGAGGCAATTCCCGGACATGGGATTCGGGGAGCAATTAATCGAGATAGGATTTTGCTGGGTAATCGCCGCTTGTTCCGCGAGCAAGGCTATCAAATAAATCCGGCAACAGAAGAGATATTGACTCGTCTGGAATCTGATGGTAAAACAGCCATGCTGGTTGGTTGTAATGGTTTGTTGATGGGGATTGTAGCAGTAGCCGACACCATCAAACCTGAAGCCAAGGAAGCGATCGCTGCTTTGCGTCGGGAAAAGGTCAAAGTTGTGATGCTCACTGGAGATAACCAGCGTACTGCCGAAGCGATCGCTCGTCAACTAGGAATCGATAAGGTAATTGCTGAGGTATTACCCGGTGATAAAGCCCAAGTCGTTAAAGATATTCAACGACGTGGCGAAGTTGTGGCAATGGTGGGAGATGGTGTTAATGATGCACCAGCCTTAGCAACTGCTGACATTGGGATTGCTATTGGTTCTGGTGCAGATGTGGCCAAGGAAACAGGCGGCATCATTCTGGTTAAAAACGATGTGCGCGATGTTGTCACATCAATTCGCCTATCTCGTGCCACGATGCTCAAAATTAAACAAAACCTATTTTGGGCATTTATTTACAACTCCATTGGCATTCCCATTGCTGCCTTCGGTTTACTCAACCCAATGATTGCCGCAGCTGCGATGGCTTTGAGTTCCTTGTCAGTGATTGTTAATTCATCACTGTTGAAAGGATTCAAATTGTCAACAAATTGAATTGCAATTGTTAACTGGATTGGGGGAAAAATTCTATGAATCATCAATCTAGTCAAGATAGTTGGTGGAGATCGCCCGCCAAAATAGCCTTATATATTTTCCTGGCCATTGCTGCATTTTTTCTCATCACTGAACACTTAGCACATCTAGCTGGAATTCTCCCCTACTTGTTACTTTTAGCCTGCCCATTCATGCACTTATTTATGCACGGAGGACATGGTGGACACGGCGGACACAGTGACGGAAATGATCGTTCATCTCGGTAAAAAATATCAATCAACAGGAAATAAGAAATGAACAACGCACCCGCCTACGGTCTTTGGTCTTTGGTGATTATCAACTCTTTGGTATTTATTATCTTTGCCTTCAGCTTTACAAAACCAAAAAGTCCCCGTGATTGGCGAGCCTTTGGTGCTTTTTCTGCCTTTATCATGGCTTTGTTCACTGAAATGTACGGCATACCTTTAACAATTTACCTACTTTCAGGTTGGTTGCAAAGCCGCTATCCAAAGTTGGATTTACTTTCCCATGATGTAGGACATCTCTGGTGGACAATGCTGGGTATGAAAGGCAATCCTCACTTTAATGTGTTGCATATTTTGAGTAACATCCTCATTTTTGGTGGGTTTATCTTATTGGCATCAGCTTGGGAGGTTCTGTACAAAGCCCAGCGTTCTCACACATTAGCTACTACTGGCCCTTATGCAACAATTCGCCATCCCCAGTATCTAGCTTTTATCAGTATCATGTTTGGTTTTTTGCTTCAGTGGCCGACAATTCTCACATTATTGATGTTTCCGGTGCTGGTGTGGATGTATACACGACTAGCACGCCAAGAAGAACGTGAGGTACGAGCAGAATTTGGCGAAGAGTACGATCGCTATGCCAGCAATACACCAGCTTTTTTCCCTCGTCTGGGAGACAGCACCAAGAGAAGTAATACCTAAAATATTGGGAGAACTAAGTAAGTGAAAAGACAGGAAAGAATCAAAATCCTGTTTAATCGTCAAAACGCCTTTGGGTTGGCAATTTTGCTCCTATGTTTAGCCGTCTGTTATTGGCTATTGAATCCCCAGTTGAATTTATTAACACCAGAAGGATTTAGACAAACTGTAAAAAATTTAGGGTTACTTGGCCCATTTGTCTATATTGGTATCTTGGCTTTATCTGTAGTTATTAGTCCTATTCCCAGTGCGCCACTCGCAGTTATAGCTGGCACTATTTGGGGGACATTCATGGCAGGAGTTTACAGCATCATAGGAGGTTTTCTAGGTGGTTTAATTGCTTATTTTTTGGGACGAACTTTGGGGCGATCGGCAATTAAAGCTTTAACAGGTAAAATCATTTATTTCTCAAAAAACAAAGGAGAGACCTATCTTAGCTGGTTAATTTTTATTACTCGGATGTTGCCAATATTTTCTTTTGATTTGATTAGCTATGCTGCGGGAATAGCTGGTCTTTCTTTCCCTAAATATGCAATTGCTACGTTTTTAGGTATGATTCCTTCAACATTTTTGCTGACATATATGGGAGAAGCATTAAGCGTAGGAACACCTTTAGGAATGGCTATTTCTGTTATTTTCCTCATTGTAATTATAGTGTTGCCTTGGTTGATTCGACGCTATAACTGGCTAGGAATGAGAGATATTGTGCGTATGGAATAAGATAAGGAGTTTTTTATGTTTCAGAAAATTTTAGTGGCAATAGACTGTTCTAAAGTTAGCAAGCGTGTTTTTGAAAAAGCACTTGCTCTGGCAAAACTCACAAAGGCTAACCTTATGATATTTAACGTTTTATGTCCTGAAGAAGAGGGATATCTAGATACTACTGACATTTTAAATTACTATGATCCCGATAAAGACAGTGAAGCTGCACAACACAGCCAAAAAATGTTAGATAAATTCTCCCAGCCAAAGTTAGAGATGCTGCATTTATATACAACAGAAGCAACAGCAGCAGGTGTAGAAGTAGAATACAAACAACACGTTGGTCAACCTGGCGAAACCATTTGTGAATTTGCTCGGAATTGGCAAGCAGACTTGATTGTAATTGGACGGCGGCGTTGGCTTTCTACTATAGAAGAATTTGTTTTAGGTCGTGTTAGCAACTATCTGCTTCATCATGCTTTTTGTTCCGTGTTAATAGTGCCATAGTTGCTAGTCAAAATTAATCCAATTATTTACTCTGAAGCGCGAAAAAAAGCACTATTATTTCACCAATTACACCTGCAAGCATTCCATAAGCTGCTGAATTAGCTCCGCTATGTCTGGTAAAAATTAGGGTTCCGCATACTACTAAAGTCAAGATTGCGGCAACCAGTGTTGCCAAGTTAATGAACCAGTTCTTGCCTTTGTGAATCAGTAGCCCTTGAAAAGTATTTTGCAGAGCCAAGAGCAGGGGTAAACATGAGAGTATTTGTATAACTGGACGAGATGCGTTTACAAGAGAGGGATTATTACCCAAAAACTGACGCAGTAAAAATAATCCTTGATCTGTATACCCCAGAAAAAAAGGTATCAAAGTAAAACTTAACCCGACAATAATTACAAAAGCAGCAAGTGTTCGCCTGGAAGTTTCTTCATAAGCAGAAATTACCACTTGTTGAATCATACGTGTACCGTTAGCGATCGAAAGAAGTAGCCCCCAGGCCGCAGGCCAAACAGCAAGTGCAATGCTACCATCGAATGCGCGTGCAATCAAACTCAAGAGTATTGCTCTTGCACCCCAAACCAAAAGCATGGTTGAGGCTAAAGGAAGATAGTAAAAGGTAACTTCACCAAAGGTTTGAGGCAGTTTCTTAGTTTCAGAATATCCTTGTTGATTAAGAATAGAAATAGCACCAAGACGTAGACCAAACCATGTAACCAGCACCGCCTCAATGAGTATTGCTCCCATCATGGTGATACCTGCTAAAAATGCGCCATCTAACCTCAAACTTACTCCCACTGCTAGCGTCACAATTACCCAAGTCAATCGCGCTACACTTGCCCAACCTACAGCTATGCTCTTGTGAGCGCGGATCAGTAACCCTTGAAAGAATCGCCGCCAAGCAATCACGAAAGGCCACAGGAACATTAGCAGAAAAGCAGTTCTTCCTCGTGCAGCGATTGATGAGCTAACGCCGAATAAATCAAGCAGTAGCCAGTTATATAAGGGTTTCCAAGTGAGGAACAGAAAGATACCACTCAGAGCTAGTCCCGCAATTACCGTAAACTGCCAAAGTACGCGACGAGATTTAGCTTGGCCTCCCAGTGCAGTTGAGGCATGAAGAATCATGATAATGGGGCTTTCCAGAAATACGGCAACTCCTTTGACTACCCCGACTCCAGCTAATGTCTCTTGCGGAAAAGATAGGCGGCTAAGTGCAGATGTCTGAAGCGGATCTCCGAGAGTCATTGCCACATCAGATAGGGAAAGTGGAATAAACTGCTTCAGTAGTGCTAGTAGCGATCGCCCTGAAGCTGTATTATTACCTTCCTGTCCCTGCTGAGGTGAAATGTTCATGATTTTTTTCAACATTAATCTATGATGAGCCACTAAAAATACAGAGGAGTCAGTGAGGCGATCGCATCATCAAGATGTTCCCCCTGTTTCAAGGTAAATCCATGATGATCAAGCCAATCGGAATCGTAGACTGTCTCAAGGTATCTATCCCCTCGGTCTGGATTGATCATCAAAATCCGCGCACCCGCACCAAGAGAGCGCGCCAGATGCAAACCACCAGCGACAATTGCCCCTGTTGATGCACCAAGAAGCAATCCTTCACGACTTGCAAGTGCATGACACACCGAGTAAGCCATATCCTCTGGTATCACGTAAGCGCGATCGAGCATTGAAATATCCAGATTTGGTGGAAAGAAAGATAACCCAATACCCGTCATCTTGTATGGTTTGGCTGGCGTTCCCATAATCACTGAACCCACCACATCAACGCCAACAATACGTATTTTGGGAAATCGCGGTAGGAGATAACGAGCTATTCCCATTATTTGTCCCGCCGTGCTAACACCTACCACGACAGCATCAAGTTCACCAGCAAAGTGGGCTTCAATTTCCCGCGCAGTGTAGTATGAATGTGCCTCAGTATTCCAAGGATTCAAGTGCTGACATGGATACCAAGCATTAGGGATAGTTGCGGTAAGCTCATGCGCTCGTTTCATTCTCGCCTTTTGCATAGAGCCTGATTCGTCTGCTTCATGTAGCGGTACATCCACAAGTTCCGCACCATATGCTTTCAGCATTCGTCTAAACGGTGGCGCAGTTTTGGCATCGACAACAATAATCACTCGATACCCTCGGACTGCTCCTACCATTGCTAAACCAACGCCGAAATTTCCTGAGCTTGACTCGATAATCGTACCACCAGGTACAAGTAGTCCTTCTTCCTCCGCACGCTTGACGAGGTAAACTGCATTTTTCTCCTTAATTGATCCTCCAGGATTGCAGCTCTCAAGCTTTAATAAACACTCTGATTCAATACATACACGGGATATGTTTCCAAGCTGTACGATCGGGACATTTCCTAGTGCCTGGGTAACATTGGCAGATACAAAAAGATTGTATCTCTTACGATTGTTGTATTGCGAACTAGAAAAGTTCTCGGACGATAAAGTTTTGGGAAAAGAATTCATATTGAATATTGAAACAAATGAGGAAATTACTGTGGCTGCAACTTTGTAAACTTGCTTACTTGCTAAAGCTCTCTTATGTCGTATTTACAGCCTAAATTTAGTGATATTTGTAATAAACTTGATGTCATGTACAAATGTCTTGGAATACCTGATTAAATCAGCCGCCCCAATTATTGGTAGGTTTGCTTTTGTGCTATGGCAATTGGTGTGTCAGCTTTACGGGGCATCACTCCTAGTTAATAATCAATATCTAACAGGTTTATTTTTTCAAGCCAATTCTCAGAAATGCCTGTATTCATTCATGAATAGACTCGATATTTCTATCCTGAAAGATAAATATGAAATTAAGATGAAATTTCAGATATTGTCTTAAATAATTTCCAAAAATCAGTAGCTATGATTTTCTCATTGTCATTAAATTGACTTCCATGATTTGCTTTGTATACACTATTGCTTGCATGACGATGAAGCTTAAGTTAATGGAGGGTTTGTTTGTATAGCGTCAAACTCGAATATGAGAAAAATAATGCTAATGAACTTTCTTGATGTGACAATGAACACCAATAGTTTATAAATCAGTTTATAAATTTTCGGGAAATAGCTGGAATTTCATCTTAGTTTCATCTTTACCTGTCAAAATAAATAGTGACTCAATAGACTCTTGCAAATACTTAGTTTCTGTAACTCCTCAAACTAAGACCACACCTATTTTGGCAAGTCAATCTACTGAGTCCTTTTTCACTGTTAACATTTTGCTATTTCAAAAAAAATTCTGTAAAATTTTATACTTAAATTTTATATAAATGTACAGATGAAAAAGTTTTTAAAAAGATATCAACTTACTGTTGACAGGTGAACTCTATGAGAGTGTTACTAGTCGAAGATGAACCAGATTTGGGTGCTGCTATTAAGCGAACTCTTACCCAGCAGAAGTACTTAGTTGATTGGGTACTCGATGGTAATGATGCCTGGGCATATCTAGAAAATCAGTGGACACAATACACGCTAGCTATTTTCGATTGGATGTTGCCAGGAATATCAGGATTAGAGTTATGCAAAAGGCTACGTTATCGTCAAAGTCCTCTACCTGTTTTAATGCTGACAGCTAAAGACAGAATGGAAGATAAAGTGACTGGGCTGGATGCGGGTGCAGATGACTACTTGGTAAAGCCATTTGGGATGGCTGAATTATTGGCTAGATTGCGGGCATTGCAGAGGCGATCGCCCCAATTTCAGCCCCAAGAATTAACTGTTGGCAACTTAACTCTAGATTACGGCAACAATATGGTTGTTAGTCAAAATAATACAGGCAAGAAACAGGAGATTTCCTTAACTAATAAAGAATTCCAGTTACTAGAGTATTTTATGAAACACCCAAACCAAATTGTAACTACTGAACAAATTCGTAATCAGCTTTGGGAAGTGAGTGCAGAACCCATAAGTAATGTAGTAGCTGCTCAAATGCGTTTGCTGCGACGCAAACTAACCAACAGTGGGTGCGGGAATATGATTGAAACTTTGCATGGTACAGGATATCGTCTCAATCTCACGCCATGAATCAAAATAAACTGTTTAAGCAGACCCGCCTGCGTTTAGCCTTGTGGTATGCGCTCGTTATGGCTTTGATTTTAAGCCTGTGCGGATTTGGTATCTACAGAGCGATTTCCCATGCCCATTGGATGACATTAGATCGAGAACTGGAGTCTGTTGCCGGAACACTACATGACAGTATTGAATTAAAATTACAGCAACCTGGTGAATTAGAACCAGTTATACAGCAGCTTTTACCCAATATTTGTGTAGTTGATAAAAGCTGTATTCAAGAGCAGTTAAGTTCCAAACGCCATATTTTAAGCGCAATCAATCAAGGTAATTATTATGTGCGTTTTTTCGATAATTCCGGACGCTTGATTGCTCTAGCCGGAACTTATCCAGAAGGGTTACCCGTAGCCTTTAACAAGGAACTTTGGCAAACTCTGAAAGACAGCAAAGGACATTTCTACCACCAAATTTCTTTTGTTCTACACACCCAAGACAATCGTGATTGGGGTTACATTCAAGTAGGGCGAAGTCTGGCAGACTTCAACAGTTATCTTGTTGCTGTGAAGCTCATTTTAGCATTGGGATTACCAATGGTAATGGCTCTGGTTGGTGTTGCTAGTTGGTGGTTAGCAGGGTTAGCAATGCAGCCAATTTATCGCTCATATAGACAAATTCAACAATTTACAGCAGATGCTGCACACGAATTACGGACACCTCTAGCAGCAACACAAGCGACAGTAGAATCAGCCCTTTTGATGCCCCAAATAGATGAAATAGAAGCACGGGACATTCTGCAAACTCTACAGCGTCAAAATCAGCGACTCACAACTCTGGTTACAGATTTGTTGCTGCTGACTCGTCTGGATCGTCAACCAATGCCAATGCAACGAGATATTTGCTGCTTGGATGATATTGTTAACGACTTAATAGAGGAATTTGCAGCCTTGGCGATCGCATCTGATGTAACATTAACATCTTCAGTACGGATGCCAACTTCTTTGGATGTTATTGGTAATGCAGATCAGCTTTATCGCTTGTTTTCTAACTTAATTATCAATGCGATTCAATACACGCCAAAAGGAGGAAAGATAACCGTTTACCTAGATCGCAGTGACCATTATGCTGTGATTCAGGTTCAAGATACGGGTATTGGTATTCCGCAGCATGATTTGACTAAAATTTTTGACCGCTTCTATCGAGTCAATAGCGATCGCTCTCGTAGCACTGGCGGTTCTGGTTTGGGATTAGCGATCGCCCAAGCAATTGTTTTGGCACATCACGGCAGCATAGATGTGCAAAGTGAATTTGGTAAAGGTAGCACATTTACTATTAAGTTACCTTTCGATGTCCGTCCACTTGATAGCGTTCGCTCTATTTACCCATTTAAAATGCTATATCGTCGCTCACATTAATAACAGTAAAATTGGTACTGTTGGAAAAACTTTTAAAGACAATTACCATCCAAACTGTTTACAAGCCTTTATAGAGTAAACTGGCTTTGGTTGATCAGGTTCTATTAGCTGGAATTTTTTTGAGAGCACCTGAACTGAATTCTTGGATCAAACCGAGTCAAGAAGCATCCTCCTTCTTTTCTTCTAAAAGTGCTTCAATTTGGTCAAAAAGACGATTAACTTTTTTTACTTTTTTCTCGTCATCCCAGATTTTGCTCTTAAGCAGTGATTTGTATATTTTGCTTGCTCTTTCTTTATTTTGTTGCTGGGGAGACTGCGGCTTGTTTTCTGATTGAATTGGGAGAATATCCCCCACTAACTCTTTGATTGCAGATAATGACAGATTTTCTTCAATAGCTTTTTTTAAAATATTTTGCCGCTTTTTATTATCCTTGATACGTGCAATCACTTGTGCTTTTGTATACTCGATTTGACCCTTTTCAAGGGTGATTTGGATATCTTGAGGAAGTTTGAGTAGAGGAAGGCGGTTGGATACAAACGATTCCCAAGATATCTTGCCTATCTGGAGGAATATTGTTTGTATAGCAAGTGCTTCTTCACTAACCATAACGTTATGGTTAGAATTTCCTTTTGTCTCATTATTCATCTGATATAGAAGAGAGACCACCGCTTCTTGGTCAAGATCGAGTTCTTCGGCAAGTAGTTCGAGAATTCCGATAGTTTCCTCATAAGCGTTGAGGTCTTCCCTCTGGAGGTTTTCAACTAAGCGGAGTTTGCGAGCTTTTTTCTCGTCACATTCAAGAATGACTACAGAAATTTCCTCAAGTCCTGCAATTTCACAAGCTTTGAGACGGCGTTCACCAGCGATAAGTTCGTACTTGTCTTCCTCAATCTTTCTGACGGCTATGGGTTCTAATAAACCCACTTCCTTAATGCTGTTGGCGAGCGATTTGAGTTTTACAGGGTCAAAATAGCGACGGGGCTGACTCGGCGGAAGGATGATTTGGGATAAAGGTAAAGTGGAATCGGATAAGGATTGTTCTTCTTCGTCTCCAAATAAATTATCGAGTCCGGTGAGTTTTTCTAGTTCGCGTTTTTGGCTCATAGTTGAGTGATATATTTTGTGATTTCTTCGAGTATGCTAACTGCGGGGTGGTTTTTTTTGTGGAGTGCAAGTGGTAGATGTGCTTGGGTTGCGTCAGGAAAAGCTGTTGATTTAGGAATGGGGGCAGTAACATGTATCCGTCCTTCAACCTGTTGTTTAATTTCTTCCAGTATTCCTGTGTCTTGAAGATTACGATTATCGTATTTGGTTGGAATTATACAGGCAATTTGTAATTTCTGGTGTCCTCCTTTTTTAAGCCGGGCAATTGTTTCTAGCAGTTGATTGGTGCCAAGATAGCACTTGTATTGTGTCTCAACAGGAATAATAACGTGTGAAGCAGCTACTAAGCTCATAATGCTTAGGATTCCTAGAGAAGGCGGACAATCAATCAAAATATAATCATACTGGTCAAGTACATTTGAGAGTGCAAACTTGAGCCGTTGGCGGTTGTCGATGGTCAGGTCATGGAAAATTTTTTGCTCCGTACCTGCCAATTGTATATTTGTAGGCACAAGGTGCATCCCGTAAATGGGTTTTTCCCATACATAGAGGGGAGTTTCTTCAGCGATCGCGCCATAGATAGTTTGTTCAGTTTGCAGCTTGACTTCTCCTAATCCCATAAAAGCTGTTAGTGATGCTTGTGGGTCCATATCCACAAGCAGTACACGATGTTTTTTAGCAAGGTGGTATCCAAGATTGTGTGTAATAGTTGTCTTAGCTGCACCACCTGACTGATTGAAAGTGGCAATTATTTTGGTTGATGACATATATTAATGAAGCGATTTTGTGAACCCATGTCAGCGATTCTACCAAACAGTGGATTTTTATTTTGGATTTTTGAAAAAAATAACGCTAGTTCAAACCAGTAAACCTGTCTGGACTAGCATTATTCAGTTAGTTGGTTCTAAAATGGAGGTTCTTCGTCTAGGTCTTCATTTGTCGAAGTAACGTTATCTTCGAGTAGTTCCTTGGCAAAATCGGGAGTTTCAGGCGAGTGAGAGTTTTTGCTAACTTGGGTAAGTTCGTTAATCGGTTGTGCTGAGATAAAGTTTTTAATTACGAATGTGGCAATCTTTTCTTTGTACTCACCCCTGTTATCTACCACTAAATCAAGATATCCTTCTGCTGTACCATGTACGCCTTCCCCCTGTTCGTTGATAACGACAGCAGGTGCGCCCTTGGAACGGAATGGTATCTCGTCAGTAACGACTCCTTCCTTGGAACGGTAGTAGAATTCAGCAATCCCAAAAGCAATCAAGGAACCTTCTTTGTCGTGGGTTGTGTTCACTGATTTAAGATTAATAGTTGCAGTATTATGAATCATGGTCGTTTGATTTGTAGATTGATTAGATGGTTAATCGCCTATGATTTATACTGCATAGGCGATTTGTAATTTTCTAGAAATTTGCGTTAGCTACAGCCTGTGTTTCGTTTGGTGCAGAAGTGGATGTAGATTCTTCTTTACGGGGTGAACCTAATAATTCGATGGTGTTGATTGTGATTACAGGTTTTTGTCGCATAGTGCCAGAATTTTTATCAGCCCAACGATCAAATCCAAACTCACCAGTAATTGCAATCTGAGTTCCTTTACGAACGTAATTTCCAATCACTTCTGCTTGATTTCCCCAAGCGACTAAATCAAACCAAAGGGCTTGTTCACTTCTGTAGGGCGGTCTTACTGCAATAGAGATTGAAGCCTTAACTGCACCCGACTCGAAAAATTTCAGATCAGGTTCTTGTCCACATCTGCCAACTAGCATGACTTTGTTGATATAGTTCATAACGCGAGAATTGATATATTTCTTTTATTGCTGCGTCAGCATTAGTTCTTTTAGGATTTATCATTTTGACGAATTGTTTTATTTAAAGCACACTTTTTGCTTCATACTTATGAGTTATTTTTTATTTCTGTTTCTCATAGCATTGCGGTTTTTACTAAGGAACGGCTAATTATCCTGTGCTATGGTGGGATTGCAAATGTCGTGGTATGTATCTAAAAATTATAAGTAATGACTTATGCTTGAATATCTTCTCTTGAAGCGAGTAAGTATTTGTAAGCTGATGCTCTTGGCTTTGATGTGGATACAGTTCGATGAAGACAGCCAAAACCAGCTAACTCCTGACTACTCCTCTCCTTTGCAAGTAGAAAATCTTACGTGGTTAGGAGAAACATCTGTTGGAGAAGAGGTCGAGCATTTTTGTGATGTTTCCAATACCGCTAGGATAGGCGTTTGGGGAGAAATCCTAGAACTGAAGTTAGTAGATTTAGTTACTGATTTACCAACTTGTTTGCACGATGCTTCATGGTTTGCTCTACTGGCAATTACTATGATGTTGGTGGATAAGGAATTAGATGGGATATGCGTACATCCACAAGATGAGTATTTTGCCCGGACTATTGCGCTAAAAAGTTTGACAGATTTGGGTGATTCTTACTTAGCTAAAGGACATCCTTATTTAGATTTTCCTTTATCATTAGAAGATGCTAAATCATTACTGCCAGTTAATAGAAAACGAGAGCTAGAAATCGAGTTAGAGAAATTTCTTATTGATACTTATGAAGACGATTTTGATGATGAAGCACCGGATATTAGTGAATTTTCATCCATTTATTTGAAAGATATTTTCAAAAAATTTTTTGCTAAATCTGACTGGCAAGGTGATATCAATCAAGAGGCAGTTGTACAGCTTCAAGAAAAGTATGGCTCACAATATTCAGAAGGTGCGTTCTCTCCTGAAACTAAGGAACACGAACGTTGGGGCAAAACGCTTGTTTTTCTAAAACAGTTTATAGGTCTGGATTCTAGTTTTATCGAAAGCCAAAGCGATTTATTCCTTGATCAATCTCAAGCAGCTGATTTACCTGATTACTTCTGTATCAAGTCTCATTTAGAGCGTTGGCAAGACCGAACAGTAATTTTATCCCGGTTGGTTCATACTTTAGTTTATTTTTTGGTGGCAGGACAAAATTATCATCCCAGTCATATACAAGATTTGATGGATATTCCAGCTTCTTCACGGGCTATATCCAGCCTACAAGCTTGTTTGGGTGTAGCTGCTTACAGAAGTGGTTATTACATGGCTGCTTCAAATATTCCCGAATCAGAAATTGGGCGGAACTGGTTGCTACAAAAAGCTTTCCCTAACCTGCTTGATTTTTATCAAACAGGTCGTTTGAATGGAAAACAATAATTAATATTCTGCTGTTGGTTAATAAAGACAAATTTATATTTATGAAAATATACTTATTTATAGGATTATTCTTACTGGTTGGATGTTCATCTCCAGAAAAAGAAAATAAAGTTTCAGCTATAGAATCGAATCCTTCACCTACACCTTCATTATCCTCAGCTAATGTTAATAATGCTACGCCGTCGTTAAATTCAGAAGTGTTACCTGATTTATCAAATAAAGAGAAGCTTGGAGAAATTAGTGCAGAAAACGACTTAATTGACTCGTTTTATTTTGATGGTAATGGTGTAAAAGTAAGTTTGACTGTAGCGGCTGATAAAGCTTGTTTTCTCTACGTGCGGCGCAGTACTCCAGACCGAGTTGGTGAGGTTGAAATTGAGTCACTACAGCGCGAAAAATTAGGTCTATGGCGTTCGTATAATACTCAGCGTTTTCTAACACAACCTGCTGGCAATAGACTAAGCGTTTATTCATCAAGTGAGGAACTTTCTTCTACTTATGAAAATCCTGCCGTATCACCAGAAATTATTGTAGCAGCAAAAGAATTGAAGGAGCATGAAAAATCATTTAAATTACTTTTGCGTCAGGACTTGGGGGCAAGTGATTCAGCAAGACGAATTTATGTCAATCAGTGTCAGAAATTAGGCAATTTTTATTACAAGGAAGAACTTCCTCCTCTCACGGACAAAGAGAGGAAGGAATTTGGGAGGAGTGTTGAAAAAAGTACTAACAATTAGTTATTAAAACAGTGACAATTGCTCCATCTTCGTATTACTTTCAGTTGAATTTGCTGTAACAGGGTGTTTGTTGTTATTTGAAGACTTCTTACCCCATCCCTCTTTCGCCGCGTGTTTGACTACACGAGAACGAATATCAGCAGCAAGGGTTTCATAATCAGAGCGAATTTTGTCATACGAAACCGGAGTTGTACCAATCTTCTCCCAGAGGTTTTCATAGTTAAAATTCTTGAAAGGTCTGTGCCTAACGAGGGCATCATAACTTGCCCAGAGATAAACATCTGTCCATTCAGATGATAGCGGCACTTCAAAAGCAATTGGCATCATCAGTGCAACGACTTCGCTGCTAGAGGCGAGTTTACCTACTTCTCCCTTGTCTATCTCTTGTAAAGCTGCGTCTAATCTATCAACTGCGATCGCGCGCCAAACCCAAGTGGGAATTGACTGTTGCCAGCCGTTCTGCTGAGTGACAATTGGCCCAGCGATGTATTGAACAATTTCACGACTTGCTCCTGCTAGATCGAGTAGGCTGGCTGTTACAGCTTTGTTAATCCCTTGACTGGTTAGTAACTGAAGTATCTTTCTAGTGCTAGGGTTTAATATTTCGCTGGTTTTTTGGTTTTTACTGTTGCGGATGGTTTCTTCGACATTGAATAAACTGTGTTGCTGGTTCATATCTTTTATGTGTAAACAAATACTGCCAGCTAGAAATACTTCTAACTGGCAGTGCTTTTTGATAATGAGTGTATTTTGCTATGGCAGAAGTAGGCTATCCCAAACGCTTCTAGGAGTAACGTGATGCAGCAATTGCTTTCTTGCTTGAGTGAATTTGGCTAGTAGCATAGTGCTTTTTAATTTCTGCCACCAGTTGTATTGCAGGTAGGTAAGCAACCATAACTGCGTTTGGTGATTCCAGCTTGAGATGCAGTTACTCAAACTGAGTGCCTTGAGGATATCGTCAGGAGGTACTTCGAGTTGGCTTGTGATTTCTTGTGAGATGGAAGCTAACATTGTCATGTTGGCGATCGCTTGACCAGGACTGCCCGAACTGATAGCTAGTATTTTTTCTGTTGCCTCAATCTGTTGGTCTTTAAGGACAGAAATAACCTCCTCATCAGTTAACCTTTGGAAAGGTATGATTTGACACCTACTCTTGATAGTGAGTAATAGCTTTTGAGGATAGGATGATATCAGAATAAACGTTCCAGTTTTAGGTTCTTCCAGCGTCTTAAGAAGTTTGTTAGCGGCAGTAGGGTTGAGCATATCTGCTTCGTGGATAATCACAACCTTTTGCTTGCCCTCGACTGCACTAGTTGAGAGAAATTCAATTACCTCGCGCACCTGTTCTACTCGAATAGCAGGTACACCTTTCTGCTGGGAGGTGTTTTCGGTATAGCTTGGTTTGATTTGTAAGATGTCTAGATGTTTAGATTCTCCTGCGATCGCGGAGCGACTTCCTCTTGAGAGTATTGCATTTGCAAATGCCAAAGCAATTTTTCCTTTGCCCACTCCCTCAACTTCGTTGCTAAATAGGTATGCGGGAGCAATTTGATTACGTTCGATTGCTTCAGTTAGTAGAAGTTTGGCGGTATGCTGTCCGATGATTTCTGTAAATAAGTCGTTTTTCATATCGTGCAAATTTCGATAATTCGGCTAGTTAAATTGTTAGTGCCGCTTTTGAGTTCCGTTTCGAGTTGTAAAAGTAAGGTAAGGCTATTTTTCAGTTTTTGAACGCCTACAAACTTGATTTCATCTTTGAGGTAATACAATCTTTTAGGGTTCTTCAATTCGGCTATTTCTGCAATCTTCATGTCAGATAACTTAGCTTCTACGCCAGCTTTAGTTATTAGCCAAGTACGAAAAATTGACGTAATAGTTGCTACTATTTTGAGTGGATGTTCATTACTATCTAGTAGTTTATCCACTTGTGCTATTGCCAAGTTTGAATGATTCCTTAACATAGCAATAGTAAGCTTTTGGTAGTCAGTATTGTGATTACTAACTAATTGTTTTATTTCCTCAAGGGAAATAATTTTTTCAATTGCATAGACAGCAAGTTTAGCAAATTCGCTATCGGCTCTTGCAGTGTTATTACCAATTGCTTCGACTAGATAATCAGTCACATCCGGTGTAAGTTTAACTTGATGGATAGCTGCATACTTTCCTATCAAATTAACTATCCCCTTTTTATCCCAACAAGGAACGAGAGGAAACTCTTCTTGTTGAGCATATTTTAGGATAGTTTTTACTACTGTTCTGCGGGAATCTGGCTTTTTGTTACTAGCAATTAAAAGAATGTTACTTGCAGGTATTCGAGAAAGTTGATTTTCAAGTTCTTGGTTATTATCCTCATTTGATAAACTTTCAATTAAATGATCGCTGTCTGTATGAACAATTTTGTTACCATCTCCAAAGGGCAAAGTCATAACCTCAGTAAAAACCTTGGCAGTGATATTTTTCTCATTTCCAGATAGCTTGATGTAGTTGAAATCTTTCCATTCAGCATGAACATTTTGATTCACCAAATGGTTAATTTTTTGATTGAGCGAATAGGTATCTTCGCCGTAGTATAGGTATACTGGCATTACAAGTTAGATAAACATCTAATTATCATGCGTTAGTTATAAGCAGTGGTTAAAAAAAGAAGAGTTAGTATTAACTCTTTCTGCTTGCTTGGCATTTATTATGTGTGACCAGTAAACACTTACTTAAGTTTGTACTGGTTGTACGAAATTTTGAATTGAGTCTTTATCAATATGGTTATCTACTGGTTTATTACCCAAGTATTTGCGCCAAGAATCTAACTGTTGAAGATACTCTATTACTCCACTATAACCAGCTACCTCGTATAGTGTAATGGCTGTTTCCCATTCCTTTAAGTCGGCTTGTTTCTCTGAGAGACTTTTGACTATAGCTTCGGGAAGTTTAGTGTCTTTACCAGTATCTAAATTTAGCTGCGATGTGTTTTCTAGTAATATTTCTTGTCCAGATAGAGTAACACCATTATCTTCTATATTTGTAGTATGAAGTTGAACACTAATTTCTGATAAAGGAAGAGTATATTGAAGAAATTTTTTAACTTTTTTGGTTTGAGCATTTCTCCTTTTTGGTTTAATGATAACTGGGTTGTTTGGTTCTGTAACTTCGTAACATTGGGGAAGTTCTAGAGAGAGTTGACCTGTTAAGTGCCATGATGCACTTCGTTTTTCTGGTGGGGTAATGCGATAAGAAAACTCAGCTGTTTTCCTGGGGTCGCCAGACTTTCTTAGTTTGACCCACATGTTGTAGCTGATAATTCCTTGGATGTAAGTTTTTGGGTCTAATATTACTGGGTTTGTGTTTTCCCACCACTCAATTTGAACTACGCGATCGCCATCTAATTCGTAGATAGTTCTAACTCTGGCATTAGGATGAGACGAAAGGAATGAGTTTACCCAAGCCCTTTGCTTTTTATTAAGTCTGGGCTTGCGAGAAGCGGATTTATTTTTCATTAGTTACAGACAAATCAGAATGTATGAATTTGAAAAACCTTTATATTTAGTGCCTTCAAAATTTACCTAAAATCTCAACTTTGTTCATTTAGAAAAGAGATAATTGACGTTTGTTACTTTCTAGTGTTGTAGGAGCAGCTATTTTGAGAATTTCTTCTCGCCTTTTTTCAATAAGGTGAAGATAGTATTGACGTGAGTAATTCTCATTACTGCTGATATTGGTTATGCCGCTAATTCCGTAATAGTAAGTTACTACATCTCCAGGTTTCCCTAGTTTGAGTATTTCTTTTTCGCCCTCTTTAATCTTGCGTGTAATTGCAAGTTTTTCTTTTGGATATTCCCTTGATAAAATCTGGGATTTGATGTGTGCATAATAATCTTCTGCTGCTGATACATTTTGAATTAGCAGGGTTAAATACTCAATAGAAAACTCTTTCTCTAGTTGAGAGCGATCGCGGTTGCGCCAGTTGCCTTTAGTGATGATTTTCCCGTCTGGAAGCCATAAAAGGTAATTTTTGGTTCCCCGTTCGGGGATAAACATAGCGTCAGCGATAAACTCTAGCTTGACAGTTATCCCTTTGGGCAATTGAGATTGAAGTAAACTACGTACCTCTTCTGGGTTGGGATGTGTGAAGAACACTCCATCTGTGTCAACTTCCACAGGAGTACCGCCGTACCGCGTGATAATTTCAATCATTAGCTTGAGTACTTTTCGACTGTAGGCTGTAACTAATGCAGCAGCCTCCATATCATTGAAGGCGAGTTCAGAGGTGCCTAAGAATCCAAATTCGGAGTTAGCTAAAACCTTGACTGATTCTCTTTTTTCCTTAGCAGCAACATCTCCAGCAGATGCAAGTTGTTCCAACCTAAATTTTTCATTTACCAAATATTGCAGAATACTTAGCCCAATACGTTCTGTATCTTTAATTGAGCAAATACCCTTGTCTAGCATTGCCCAAGGATGCATTGAGCTAATATCTGCATATCCAACCCTTCTATACAATCCAGGAATAGAGTAAGCCATCCCTCCTTGGAATTTGTACTTGCGATGGGGTTTTGGTTTATAACCTGGATAATGATGCTCAAATATTCGTTCCCATTTAGTACCATTACCAGCAAGTGTTAGCTGCTGGAGATTCATTTCCGGTACAATTAGTGCTTCGTAATAGTATGAGGGTACAAGTCTATTTGCAATTAGCCGGGTGTCTTCAAGGTCGTAAATAAGATATTCTTTTAGCCGTTTCCATCCCTTGCTATTGGGGCCATCTTTCCAACAAGCGAGGATTTCCTCATAGGGAAGAACTAGCCTGGTGTTCTGGCGCAGTCCCATGTCCAATACAGCCTTTTTGAGCGATCTGCCGTTAGTTAGCTTTTTGGCTATGAAATCCCACCTCAGAACGCAGATATAAATGTCTACGTGTTGGCTATTTCGGATGAACACCTCCTGAATTTTTAGTGGCTCGCCCCGTACTTGGGCGGTACGAATAGTCCGAGATTTGGATGCAACTTTAAATGGGTGTTTTATACCGTGCAAGTTGCATCGAGTAATAATAAATGGAATATCAAATGCCATCCCGTTATATGTGAAAATTACATCTGGATTTCTTTTACTGAGATGGTTGATAAATTTGGTTAGTATTTTAGCTTCTGAGATATCCATGAAAATAGTAGAATATCCCCTTGAATCCATACAACCAATAGCATAAATACGGCTTTCAAATGAGTTGATTCCTGCTGTTTCGATATCAACAAATATTTGTGAAAGTTCCTGGTATGGCTTGAGTTGTATTTTGGGTTGCCAAGGTTTTATTGAAGAGGGATCTTTCCAATAAATGTTTAGTTTGTCTTCATCGACAACGATTATCCCTCTAGATTTTCTCACAAAATCTCTGTGGTTATAACTCATTAATTAGAGATTTTCCTAACTTCATGTTGATATTAATTTTTAACTATCAACTTAACTGCGTATGCTGCTGTGGTAGTAAATGTTAATTTATTTGGTTATTTGATTAAATAAATACAGAAATAAATATGGTTAATCAGTACTTATGAATGAATTAAGCAATGAAACACGAGTGATTTTAATTGGTGGCTCCTCTCATGTAGGCAAATCCACCCTTGGCCAATCTTTGGCGGCGAGGCTTGGTTGGAGTTATCGTTCTACAGACAAACTCGCTCGGCATCCTGGACATCCTTGGGTGGGTGCAAATAGAAATGCTATTCCAGAACACGTAGCAGAACATTATGGAACTTTGTCTGTTGACGCTCTTTTTGTAGATGTATTGTCGCATTATGAGAAAAATGTGTTACCGCAAGTCGAGATTATCGTTCATTCTCATGCGTCTGATTTATCAACGGAATGCCTTATCCTTGAAGGCTCTGCATTATGGCCTGAATTTGTAGCGAATTTAGTTAGCGAAAATGGTGTTAAAGCGATTTGGCTTACGGCTAGTGACCAACTCTTCTCTTACCGAATCTTTAGTGAAAGTAATTTTTATAATGTAAGTGAGGATAAAAAGTACCTAATTCAAAAGTTTTTAGACCGTACCTTATTATATAATAAACGCATGAGGGAGAAGGTTGAACATCTCGGATTTATATGTATTGATGTAGAATCTGTGTCAGTGGCAGACGAACTTTCAAAGAAATGTATGGAATTGATGCAGGTTGCCTAAATGAGAGTATTTTAATAAATATTAAGCCCTTTAGTAGTTTTAGCATTTTAATTGTTACTAAAAAACTATAAATTGAGGATTATAACTATAGTTATAACCCTCGTTAAAGTTAAGCTTGCTGTAATTGTTTTTGTTGCAGCTTTTGGACAGCTTCTACCCAAGCAGGTGCCTTTTTACCATTAATAGGTGTCAGCTTTTGCCAGTGTTCTTGTAACTGCGCTTGTGTTAAGTGGGGTAACTGTTCCTTGCCCCAGTTAATTGCATCTTGAGCAGTTTTCCAATCTTTCCAGGGTTGTGATTGGTGACTACCCTTGTTGGTTGGCACTATCTCGATAAGTGTAGCTTCCAACCAAAGGTGCGCGTCTTCATCCCGCATGAGACTTTGGCGTGCCATTAAGATTGCGATCGCGTTTCGGATCTGGTCGATATTCCACAACTGCGAGATACTTACTAATTCCTCCCAGGTGTCCTGTTCTAGCTGTGTAAGATGTCTGCCATTGGGATTAGTTTTGCACACAAGTAAGTCTTTGAGGAAGTTGACAAGACTTGTATGGATAGCAGTTGGCTGTTTACCAGATTCAATCCAATCTTGAAGGATGCCTAAATTCCCCGTAATTTCTCCTTTGATGATATTTTCACAGACGGTGAGTAGATCGTATTCGGGAATAGTGCCTGATAGTTCCCAAACCCAGTTATAGGTAATTTCCTCTTCACCTAGTAAGGTTAGCTGATCTAACAGTTTGAGTGAGTCGCGCAGATGTCCCTTGTTTGCTTTAGCTACGGCGGTAACTGCTGATGGCGCAATGTTGATACTTTCCTGGTGAGATATTTTTTCTAGGTAGCTTGCAACTAGCGAGACAGGAACTCTCTTAAAGTCAAACTTTTGGCAACGGGAGACAATCGTTTCTGGAACTTTGTGTAACTCGGTTGTGCAGAAGATAAATACTACATGACGGGGAGGGCTTTCAATGGTTTTGAGGAGTGCTTGCCACGATTGGCTACTTAGGGCATGACATTCATCAATAATGAATATTTTGAATCTACTCTCCACTGGTGCAAATTGGGTAGTGGATATAAGCTCTCGGATCAGTTCTACCCCACTATTGCTTGCTGCATCCAGTTCGGTTACATCAACAGAAGAAGATGCCGTAATTCCCTTGCATGAATTGCATTCTCCACAGGGCTTAGTTGTCGGCTCATTGCTTGATTGACAGTTAAGAGATTTAGCGATGATGCGGGCGGTACTGGTTTTACCTGTACCTTTGGGGCCACTAAATAGGTAAGCAGGTGCAATCTTTTGGAATGCGATCGCATTTATGAGAGTGCGAACGATATGTTCTTGCCCAATAACTTCACTAAGAATCTGGGGACGGTATTTGAGATGTAGTGGTCGGTACATAGTTCTTTCCAATGATTTATTTGAAATTCCTCCTACCAGTTATCTGGTAGGAGAGTTTGCTTTTATACAGAAGCAGCCTCTTTCTTGGCTCGTGTACGCGAACTAGGCTTACTTTTGTTACTAGCTTTGGCCTCAGCTGTTGATGTCTCTACTTCAGAGGTTTCACCATTGCTTTCCGTTTGAGAAGTCTGAGTATTATTTATGGCTTCTTCTAGTTCGGCTACTACAGTAGTTTCTGTTGTTTCCAATGCTTCAGGAGTTTTCTCTGCTGTTGTCGTTTTGCTTGGGGTGGATTTATTTTCAAACCCCTGCTTAATTTCTACAGGCATTACTAGATACAACTGATTGAGCAGTCCTCCCATTGGGCAGATAATGACTGGTTGCGTGGGTTTGTTACACCGCACCACGATTTCATCAGTACTAATGTGCTTTAATCCTTCGAGAAGGTAGTCGATATTTAATCCAATACTGATGTTTTCTGAATGATTAGTTGCTGGTTTCATCAGTACCGAGTCAACTGCATCCCCGATATCAGTAGCTTCGGTGTATAGTGTTGCCTGTGTAGCTTCCAATTCCCAGAGAATTTTGACAACCTTTTGCTTGCGTTCGGCTAGATAACTTACCCGCTTCAGTGCGCTCTCAAATCCCTTGCGTTCTAATGTAAATTCATACTCAAATGTTCTGGGAATCAAGCTATTGATTTTGGGGTATTCTCCCTCTAAAAGTCGGGAAATGACTTTTGTGTGAGGAAGACTAAACTCAATAGTTTTATTTGATAGAAGAATATTGCACACGCTTGTATCAGCACTTTGAGAGAGAATTTTGCTTAACTCACTAAGTGACTTACCTGGAACAGTAAAGTCAATTGGGTCAGAATATTCGCTATCAAGTGTTCCTGTGACTAGTGCTAATTTGTGACCATTTGTACTAGCAGCTTGCCACTTATTAGTATCAATTTTGAAGTTGACACCAGTTAGAACTAACTTTGTTTCGTCACCATTGGTGCAATATAGTGTCCCTTCAAGTGCGGCTTGGAGTTTCTTGGCACTTAAATTTACTTCTATTGGATTTTCTCCTTTGGGAAGAGTTGGAAACTCGTCAGGTTTTCCGCCAATCAGACGGCATTTACCGCTATTGTGAGTAATTATGCAGGCTTGGTTTTCTACCTCTAAGGTAATTTCTCCTCTGACATTGTTAATAGTGTCAGTTAATAGTTTGGCTGGTAGTGCTACCTGACCTGAAGTTTCTACATTAGCCGTAGTTGTAGTATGAATTGTGAGGTTAAGGTTTGTTCCTGTTGCTGATACTATCCCATCTTCATTTGCTATCAGTAAGATATTTCCTAAAATTGGGTCAGTGGGCTTAGGACTAATTGCGAAATAAGCGGTTTCTAGAATTTCTGCGAGTTTAGATTGTTCAATGCTTAGTTTCATTTGTTATTTTGCTTTTAGTAGATGATGTTTTAACGGGTGCTATTTCTAGCACCCTTTTGGGTTACATGAGATACTTGTTTTAGTAGGGCAGTTCTTCCATCTCAGTACTGTATGCTGTATAAGTTTGACCTGCTGTACTAGGAGGAAGTGCTGCTACTGGCATATCAGCTGCACCTACCAGGCGATTATGTTCTGCTATAACAGTTGATGTTTTACCGATGCGATGAGAGAATTCGGGATTTGCCTGCATTGTTGTTTGGATATCGATTTCTTTGCCTTCTGAGAAGAATTCAAGAAAATCGCTGCCATCGGGGTTCGGTGATTTATAGGAAGTGACAACTGCTACCCAAGATTTATCTCTTTGGTTGACTGCTTCTTTAGGTTCAAGAGATGGCGTAAAGGTGGGTTGAAATACACCGAGACGATGAAACTCTGCACGTTTTTCAGCAACAGTCGTATCAGTAAATCGGGCGAATGCAACCTCTAGTTCGCGTTGGAACTGTTTATAAGCCTCGCCAAATTTTGATGATGCAACGCCTTTAATTGATAGGACAATTGGTACTGAGTGCAGGTTATGATTATTTTCATCAACAAGTTGCAACAAATAAAACCGTCTCAATACTGCGGCATCTTTGCCAAGTGCTTGGTACATTTCGTACCCATCAGGTGATTCGTACACTCCTACAATCTTGCCGTCATCGCGCTGTTCAATGTATCTGGGAGAGACATCAAGAATGTGCATCCTGGGCGATTGCAACAACACTCCCATTTCTGGCGTGCCACTAGAGAAAGTGTGCTTGTGTGTAGGTTCTTGTCCTTGCCAGTTAATTGCTGCTAAGTATTTATCTTTGATAAACAACCCGACTTTTTCTGCTTCCATGTGGTTAATGACTTGGCAGATGCAGATGTTACTAATCGGCGCATTGTACTCAGGATTTGCAAATTTAGAAATAGCTAATTTACGCTTTTGTATGTTTGTACTATTCTGAACTGTTTGTTCAGGGGGTTCAGACTGGGATACTGTGCTTTCTTCAGTAGCAGAATTAGTAGGCTTTGTTTGATTCCTTGCCATAATTTTAATTAATGGAAATCAATATTTAATGCGTAAAGCAAAAAGTCGTTGTAAAAAATAAAAGTCGTCTGTTATTAAGACGACTTAAAAGATTGATTGATGCTTAGTTATTTAGATAAACTTTTCATCACACTCTCCCCTTAAGTTTGTAAAGCTGTCAATGCAATTATCTTCCTGAATAATTTCAGTTTTAGTATTTATAAGTGTCTGGTATATTTGCTGAAGACTGATGATAATTTGTCTAAGAACAGATGTGTTTTCAGTTGTGAAAGTCAGTGACACAGATGCCATGCTTGAATTATGAATTGCGACTGTTTGTTCTTCAGGAGATCCATAACTGGTTATTTGACTGTCTTTACCAGGAATAAATCTATAAGAAGCAATAGTTTCAATTGCCATATTTATCTCCTTGTTCGTTGGGGTTTGATTTCAAGCATTTTATTACTAAGTTTGGTGATATTACTGACCTTCCAACCAGCAAGCTTGCACTTATTGAGTGCTACTTCTAACTCTTGCTGTGTAAGGATTTTGTATCTCATATATTGTCCCCATATAGGGAAAATATACGTGACATATTTAGTTTTATCAATTTGGCAGTATGCCATGCGCTTGTAGTACACTATGGTTTAATGAGTTTAATGATTCTGGTAGCTACATTCGTAGGGTTATTTGAACTCAAAAAGGCATCTTTATCTACCATTTCTACATAGCTATTATTGGCTTGTAGCCAGCCTTTGAAGGTTTTGTACTTACGATTGAAGAAAACTGATTCAGGTATAACTGAAACTAATACACCACCTGTTACGAGTAACTTCCAAGCCTGGTAGATATGTTGGACAAGTTCACAAAATGGAGGATTCATGATACAGGCATTGTATAAATGACTGGGGTTAAACTCCAGAAAGTTTTTCCCTACGAGATTAAATCCTTTGAGTTCTAGAATTTGTCGTAAATCGTAATTAATCTCAACCACCTCTAGTTGAACATTAGGGTAGGTATTAGTGATATACTCAGCAATATTTCCACTACCAGCACTAGGCTCTAAAATTTGCCAATTTGGTTTAATATCTGCCAGTTGAATAAGCCGTTGACAGACTAGTTTAGGAGTAGGGAAGAAATCTTCATCTTTCATGTCAATGATTTCTAACTCAAGCTTATTGAGTAGTTCCTTAGTAGTATCAATTGCTTCAGGTTTTACTACCTGTTGAATTTCTGTTATTGCGGATATGATTTCGCTTGGTGTATGTAATCCGGCGCGACTTAAAGACTTTACCCAGTCTTGGTAATATTCGCCTGCCAATTTTTCGTGGACTTTCTGAATTGTTTCTCCCATTTGGGAAATCCTAAATAGGGCTTCTACTTGCGATTTGTGAGATATACCGCGTAGTATTAATGGGATATTTCCTGTTTCCCACATTTGTGCGATCGCAAATAACCAAGACTGGATAATCTCAAGTTCAATTCCTTCTTGAATTATCCCTTGGACTATAGTTTTACGACGCTTTGTTACCCTTTGATTTCCAATTGCAGGATTTTTCTTTTGGTCGATTGTTGGCTGCATGGAAGCAGCTAAATTACGGAGGAATTCTGCTTTTTCTAAGTTAGGAATATTAAAAATATCTGCTATGGGTGAATTATCATCGTTGTAGGGTAGATTTAGTAGAGATAGTTGCATTGCTTGATTCCTTTAAATCTTTGACGGCGCATTCAAGAATTAGGGAGGTTGGAACATTCCAAGCTTTTACCTCCCATTCAGTAGCTAATCGTTCTGAGTGACGGATAACTGCACTACTACATTTGTTTTTTCTGACAAGCCAATCTCTAAACTTTTCGGCTTGTTCTTTGGTATCGAACCCGAAATAGCTGGTTTTTCTATTTCCCAAGGGGTCGGTAATAGTCGCTACCCGACGCGAGAGAATATTGAGCGTCCAACCACTGTTAGGAGTGAGTTCGATTTTCGTGATATTTAATTCTGTTGGATTCATATCTCAACTTCAGGAATTGCTGCTAAATATTCCATAGTTGATATTTCTTTTGCTAGCCATTTATCATGTGCTTCTTGAGGGGTCATTTTGTGGGTTAAAAGTTTTTTCTCCTTATCATCTTCTACAAAAGGCGCGAGTGTTTCTTCTAGCCGGGCTTTGAAATTCAAATGTTTATCTTCAGAATAAGTAAACTGGTAAATACTATCAGTGTTAACGAACAAGTAAACCAGGCTAATTTGCTCCAATGGGATTCCAGTTTGTTCGTATAGGAGAAATAACCTCAACTGGGTTTGCCATTTTCTCTCAAGAATTTCAAATTTAGGAGGTTTTTGAATTGTCCAGTCAAACCCAACTACTTGATTTTCACCGTAGATAATGAGATCGCACTCGCTGTAGAGAAGAATGTCGTGGTATAAATATTGAAGTTGGGCGTTCCATTGTTTGTTGCCAGGAATATTTAGAAAAGTTTTTACCTTATCGACCCAGTTATTAATTTGGGGGTATGCCTTCAATAAAGCTTCGACTGGTAGCCCTAACCCAATTTGTTGCATGAGTAGGTGAAACTGACCGCCAGCAACTTCAGATTCACTTTTGACAGTTAAATTTCGATAATTTATCGTTGATAAACATTCTGGATTTTGTTCGACTAGTTCAAGTGTTTTGTGATTAAATCGATTCATAAAAATATATCCCAAATTTAGTTTTTGGGATATATTTGCGTAAGCTATTTGTGGTAATTTGTTTGCAGAATATAGTATTTTTTGAGTTGGTCAATGCTTGTATATAAACTTCGGGTTGACATTGCTGTGAGGTCAAAATAACTAGTACAGGTCGGCGTAAATAAACAGACCATATTGGTGGGAGAATAAATAATCAAGTTAAAACCCGTTTTGGGTTACGGATCAAGGAATCAGGGTGTGGCTAGATTAACTCCTAAAATATTAAATTTAAGCGATGGCGAACGAGATCAACTCCAAAAGTTGATAAACAGACACAACACGCCGCAACAGATAGCACTACGAGCCAAAATAATTCTCATGGCATCAGAGGGTCAAAATCATCGTGAAATTGCCCGAAATTTAGATGTCAATCGGCAAACGGCGCGTTTATGGCGAAACCGATGGTTAGAAACTGAGGGGAAAGAATTATTAATTGAGCAAAGATTACAAGACTCTGAGCGTGTTGGCGCACGCCCAAAGTTTAGTATGGAACAAGTAATCGAGTTGTTTGCATTAGCTTGTTCTCCACCATCCGATTACGGAAGACCAATAAGTCATTGGACGGTAAGAGAACTAACGGACGAAATCATCAAACAAGGAATTATTGAAAGCATATCTATTCGCCATCTGGGAAGATTACTTGAAGAAGCAGAACTTAAACCCCACCAGAGCCGCTACTGGTTAACCCCCCCCTCAAGATGAAGAATTTGATGCAAAGGTGGAAGATATTACTGGTTTATACATCAGTGCAATCGAACGTCATATAAAGGGGGAACGGACAATATCGATTGATGAAATGACAGGTATTCAAGCTACTGAGCGATTAGAAAAAGACTTGCCAATGCGACCAGGCAAAGTCGAAAGAAGGGAATTTGAGTATATTCGTCACGGTACACAAAGCTTAATTGCCAGCTTCGATGTTGCCACAGGTCAAATTGTCGAGCCGACTTGTTCAGATACCAGAACAGAAATTGATTTTGCTCTTCATATTCGTCGAACAATTGAAACTGATACCCAGGCTAAAAAATGGCATCTCATTATGGACTGCTTGAACACTCATCAGTCTGAGTCTCTAGTTCGTTTAGTTGCAGAAAAAGAAGGTTTGAATCTTGACCTGGGTATAAAGGGAGAAAGTGGTATCCTTAAATCAATGAAATCCCGCACTACTTTTTTGAGTGACCCAGCACACCGAATTGTGTTTCATTACACACCCAAACATTCTTCGTGGCTCAATCAAATTGAGATTTGGTTCAGTATTTTGGTTCGCAAGTTACTCAGAAGAGCCAGTTTCCTCAGTCAAGATGATTTGAAAAATCGAATCCTCAAATTTATTGACTACTTTAGAGAACTCCACAAAAAAGATGATCCAATAGCTATGCTGGTTTAGCAAAAATTTCCACAAACCATTTTTTGAGATTGGGGAGGCGGTTAATCTGGGTTTCAATTTCTTCCATAGCTGAAGTTGTAAGTTTAACTCCTGTGGAGTAAACTTTTTCTACCAGTGTGACAACCGGATTTTTACCCTTAAATGTGAGAGTTTGGGCGAAATTCAGTACGGTCTCAACGGTGTCAAGTAAACTACCATTCCAATGCTGTTCTAACCAACCAAAGCAACGTTCTATTG
This sequence comes from Anabaena sp. FACHB-595, assembly GCF_048568275.1. NCBI lineage: Bacteria > Bacillati > Cyanobacteriota > Cyanophyceae > Nostocales > Nostocaceae > Anabaena > Anabaena sp. FACHB-595. The sequence continues at coordinate 57,459 of NZ_CP183475.1, read as the reverse complement.
GGTTGTATTTGCTATGATACGGCGGATAATAAGCAAGTTGTAACGTCAGTTGAGATGATGTGCTAAAATCTACAACCCGCTTCATAAACTGAGTGCGACGAGAATGATTTTCCGGTCCATTATCTTGATTAATTACCAGTTTTTGAATATGAGCAAATCGGTGTTTGACATTTTGCCACCAGCTTTCAAGCAAGTCAACAATACAATCAGCAGTTAATTTGGAAGAAACGAAAAATAAAAATAACTCGTTGTACTCAGGTATAAAAATGCCGTAGGGAATCAGAGTCATCTCGGTCGGAAAGTCGTGGTCTAATGAGGTAGTTGGGATTCGAGTTTTACCACCTCGGTCAAACTCTCCAATCTTGACTGCCACCTTCGCATCAATGGAGATCCGGAGAGTATGAGGGTCATTATCAGCTTCAGTATTAATTTGCTCGACTTGTTCAAAAATGGCTTCTGTTTCTGGAATCTTCTTGATAGGCTTGGTTTTCAGAACTCGTTTTAAGGTATAACCCAAATCATTCAATCGTCGTCGAATTGTCTCTGATGAAGGTAGTTCTTTGTCACTGTAACCAAATTGTTCAATTAGTTGACGACGTACAACACTTGCCGTCATGCGTGTATATAAGCGTGTACTCTTAAAACTGGGGTCAGTTTGAGTTTGTGGGTCTACTAACGATTTAATATCCTCCAACAAGTTTGGTAATTTTGTTTCCACCCGCTTACGTCCACTACGCTCAAAACCATCAATAAAAGGCTTGCCACTCTCCAACTCCTGCATCCCTTTACGGATAGTACGCCTATTCCATCCCAACTCGCGTTCTACTAAAGTCTGTCCACCAATTCCCAAACCTTTGACCACTTCTGCCATGAATTGTCGTCGGTCGCTTCCCTTGAGTTTTTTCGCTGTTTTGATGTAAAGAGATTTTAGGTTCTCTGTGAGTTGAATGATAGATTTTGGAGACATGAGGTAGGCTGCACACTGAAATTATCTTTCTCTGATCATAGGATCAATCATTCTGTGCAGTTCTCTTAATAAAACAATGGCTAAACCTTTTAAGTGGACATATAAGGGCAAAGTTTTGGCTATTTAATGGTCTGCTGATTTACGCCGAGGTGTACTAGCGAACTTTTTCAACCCCCCAGTGAGGGTTAATTCTAGTAGATACTGGGCTGTGATCGCACTCGTCATTTTATTGACGAATAGTGATTGATAATTCCGTGCTTGGATTTCTGCACATGAAAGATTGTTGTCGCTAAGTTCTTCTGGCTGAGGAAGTAGCAGTTCTGGGTGAACCAGCACCGGGGAGGGAAGATGCAACCAGAATTGAGGTTTGTCTGGGTTATTGGAAGCTTGGACTATATCAAAATTAGAGTGCGTTCCAATTACTACTTGTCCAGAGTAGTTGCTGTTTCCACAATCCAGCCAAAATAGAGATGCTGGCTCATTTGCACTGTTGATTTTGAGAACAGAGTGAATTTTGCTCCTGGCTGTGCTGTTATCTACACAGCCAATAATTACCGTTAGGGTATTCCACCAACTGGCTGTGCGAATCATGTCTTCTTCAAACCAGTCGCAAACGGCTGTAATCTCTATTCCATACTTGGCACTGCATCTTGCAGCCAGTGTTTCTGCCTTTGGTAGTCCAATTTCAGCTTGTTGATAATTTTGGCGGCTGATATTTTTGAGTTCGACAGTATCGCCATCAACGATCGCAAAGTTAATTTCTTTCCTAGTGCGCTGGAGTTGCAGAATAATTCGACATAAATCTTCTGCAAGAAACCCGCCTGTTCCTCCTACTCCCACTAAAACAAAGTTGATACGAGTATGATTGCGAGGTAAGACGGGTAAAGCTTGTTGGTAAGTAGTTAATTCAAGCATTTTACCTGTGGGGGCAGTTCAAATATTTGATTGGGGTTGATGTCGAAAAAGTGATTGTATATCCCGATGCGGGTATAAATTGTGGGAATGTTATTCAGCGTGCCAATGATTGCGAACACTCGAAATTTGCCTTTTTCTTCCTGATTGTCTGCACTTGAAGGATAAGCAGCTAGAGTTCCATGACTGTGCATTTCTACCAAGCCATCTGTATAGCTTTTATCAAGTGCGCTTTCTAAAGATAAGACGTGAGTAGAGGACGCAGTTTGCAGTGGTGTGTGACACCACCATTGGTCGTTTGTCACTCCCAAGTAGAATAGGATTTCCTGTTGGGGGTTGATACTAGCAGCATTGATAATCTCGGCGATCGCTTGGCAAGGAACTTTTGGGACTTTCAGACGGAAGTAGGGTTCAAGGGGTTGGAGTCCAGCAACTTGAGTTTGAGACAGTTGCAAGCAAACCTCTAACTCGCGACGATGCGATCGCAAGAAAAGCCCATTTGCTGCCAGCCAGTATTCCTGGAGTTTTTGACTGTAGGGAGGAAAGTTATTACTTGTAGCGAGGTGATAGCCGATAAAAGGATTCATTGTTAACTGAACAAATGATTGATAATGTCTTCTGGGGTTGTGACTTTCCAGCTATGAACGGGAACAAGGTCACTTGAAGGGTAGGATTTAGCTTTAGATTCGTGTAATTTGATTAGTTGATTGCAGATATTATCAGGATGAGTTTTTGACTTGCCTTGAGATAAGTCCTTGTTAAAAGGTGATTTCCAGAACAGATCCCAAACTTGGCTTATGGTTGCAGCACTGCACATACTGAGAGAATTTCCCCCAAAGCAAATGCTAGAATCTTCCCAAACGTTAGGTAGAGGGGGCTTGTACAGTTGTGCGTCTGGTTTAAATACCCTCCCTTTAACTGCCCACAGGTAATATCTACTACCGCATCCAGCAAATAGGAATGCAGGCATAGGGACAGTAATTACTTCAGTTTCCTGTCCCATAATTTGAATTTGATATTTTTGGGGAGAGTAAAACTGAATAATGGCCTCTCCCTCTGGATTTTTACCCCACCAAATTGTGTTGCTAGAAAGCCATCCAGATGCGGCAGTTTTACTTGTGAAGGCTTTCTCTACTGCTTCAGGAGACAAGAATTTGTATTTAGACTCTTTGCCTTCGCGTTCGACTAAAATAAACTGTCCTTTGAGGATAATTAACTGCCCTAGTAAATCATCTTGGGGAATATTGGCTAGCAGAATTTGGGAGATATTTTCTAAGTTAATTATTGGTAATATATTTGTATCTACATTCATGCTTTTGATGCTTGGTTCCAAATTTTTACTGCTGCTTTTCGAGCAGAAAGAGATGTTTCTAACAAATGGCTAACCTCATTTGATTTCTCCATCATCGAGACGGCTTCTTGCCACTTTTGAGCGAGAAATACGATATTCTCATAAGTCCAGTCCAGCCAATCGCTTGTTTCACACGTAATATCTAGCCAAATATTTTCAGTTGAGTAATCTATAATTTGTATGGCTATATCTAAATATTGCAGGGGATTTTTGTAACGACGACACAGCTTTACGAATTTCTCGAAGTAAATTTCTTCTGCTGGAGCAATGTAATCAGGAGTAAAACCAAAATTTAGTTTCCATTGGCTGATATTGTACCCTTGCCCCATCAATGACAGTAGGAACTTCTCCGAGTATACCAGTTCTTCAAAATCTTCATTCCACCACTCAAGTCTTTGTGGCGAAACTAGAATACTATCACGTTCAGAATTAAACTCGATTTCATCGATATATTCTACTGGGAATAGATTTTCATTCACTAGGTTAATAAATTCAATTTCTCTATCTAGGTAAGCACTTGATGGATGTGATTGTTTATTAATAGGAATAGTTGATTCTAACCATTTTTCTGGAAATAATTTTTGATACAGGCTTAAAATATTTACTTGTTCGGAAAGATTTTCTAGATAATTAATTGCTGTTATACAAGTAATGGGTATTTTGAATGAGTGGATGTTGCCAAGCATAATTAATCAGCCGCTACGAATTATAGCGGCCATAAATTTGTGATTAAACTACAGGATATTTACTCGTAATAGCAGGTTGCTGTTTAAGGCTTTGAGCAACTTTTTCGCTATAGGTTTCCCAAGATTGACCGAGCTTGATAGCTTTATCTATCTCAGGTTGTAAAGTAATTAAACTTTCGAGACTAATTTGACTGTTTATCTCTAAAAGCTTTATCTGCCATCCTAACTTTAGTGCAGGATTTATTTCTTCAAAACAGTTTTTCAATTCTCTAAATTTATTTCCCTTAGTACCTGCCTTTTTTACCAAACGAATTGAAACTGTATCATCAGTTGTTTGTCGTTCAATTTCGGCATTAGCATACTCTGGAAAGTAGACGCTAATCGCTGTTTTGAGTGTATTGTCATCCTGGGCGATCGCCTCATCAAGAGGAATTTCTTGCCCTTCGATAATAGCAATGTACTTCATGGTAATTAAAATAGTGACAGTTGGTTGTTAGGCGCAGGTTTTTTATCTTTATCTTCAGGTAGGTTACGCTTTTGTACTTGTCTGGATTGTTCTTGTTGATTCTGCTCTGTAGCCTGCTTTACCATCCTTTGTTTGCAGATATTTAACATTTGTGGAAGAGATTTTTCTAAATCATTTAGCCAGTTATTTATAATAGGCTGAGATTTAATCTCAGCTAGAGGAATTATCTTAATAATCGGAGGTGCATCTTGAATTCCAATTGAGATAATTGCTTTTTCAGAATTTGGTGTTAACTGAATTGTTATTATGGCGGTTTTGGTTAAAGTTATCCCGCTAGATGAATCTTGACTTGTAACTTCAGTATTTACTGATTCATCTAATGTTTCTTCTAAATTTAAATAGTCCTGAATATCAGGATTAAGATGTTTACTGCTATAGTTATCTTCAAAGCCAGTTACATTCTTGTCAGGTGATGTTTTATTACTCATGATTAAGAGAGATTGGCTAATCTAAATAAGGTGCGGATAGTAATACCTGTCTTTTTGAAAGACTGCCATTTGTAGGCGCATTCGCCTGGTTTGTACTTAGGAGAAAGTTGGCTCCAGGTGTCCCATGCTTTAAATAAAATGGGACTAACACTCTTGAGTGCCATCCCGACTTGAATCCACGAATGGTAATCATCTGCAAACCGAGGGTGGATAACTTCGAGTAGCACAAGTGCGGTTTGAATATTGGATTCTATTGAGGGAATTAAATGAGCGTACCTGTCTACCCCATATCTGCGGTTATATTTTTCTTTGAGTAGGTTAAACTTTCTTGTTTTCTCCTGTTTGGCAAGCATTTGGGCAATTACCCAATCGGGAGCTATTTCTATTTGGCGTTCAGATGGACTACAGCCGGGAAGCCATCTGTAATTTCTACCTTCTGGATGAAAGGACGGGGGAAGGATTGAAGCTAGGTTTTTGCCTCGAAATTCCAGGTGTTCGTCCTTTCCAGTTTTGATTTTGCGAGATTTTACTTCCCAAGCTTTTGATTTGGGAATGAGGTATAAGCGTTGGCTGCGATATTTCCTCCCAGAGGTAAATGCAATTGTGGGAGGAAGGTATTTTTGAGCGCGATCGTGTAACGACTCCATAGGAGTATCGCGTGTTTCGGCGGGTGTTAGCTGGTTAAGTTCTTTTGGTTCTAGGTGTTCGTTAATTTGGATGATGTGTTGCCAGGATGTTTCCCCATCGCAGTCAATAGCTACTAAGTACCCTTGAGGATGATTGAAACCGCAAACCAAGGCTACACCAGTGGGTGTGATAAGTCTGTTATTTGTCCAAAATTTTAATCGGCGGCGGACAAGTTCAGTTTGTAGTTCTTTGGGAGAGTAAGTATTTTTTTCCCATTCTTTTCCTAAAGGACGTTTACCAAAGGTAGGGACGATTCGCCATTCTTCGGGTAGGTTGTCAAGCGAAGATACCAAATGACGGATTTGGGCGTGCATGAATTCATGTGGCTAATTACTTCGATAATTCATGCACGAGTGCGTTAGTAACCGTAGTGGTTTGAGATTATGACTGTCGTGCTAATTGATGGCCAGCTTCAAGTAGCTTAACAAGTGTATTGTGGTCAAACGCTTTAATACCGGATACAAATTGTTGCCACTGCTGCCATTTCTCTTTTGAATAGGTGTGGTTAGGGTCAAAGTTGCAGACTTGACAGAATTTATAAAAATCAGCATTCCAGTGAAATGTACAAATACCTGTTATGAAATAGTTGATTTGTTGCTCGTCCATAATTAATATTTCAGATGGTGATTATGTTTTAAGCCAACCTTTGGTTAAGTGCATTTTCGACTTGATAAGTCCCAAGAGTACAGTTTGCATTGCAAGGAAAGGTAGGAAATTCAAGATAGTTATTCATGGTTTTTGTTACCTTGCACAGTACCATTATTCCCTCCCTCCCCTTCTTTTTTTGATTGTGATAGTAGCTGATAACCTCAAACTCATTATTGCCAGCCTCAAATCTACTTCCTCTATATTGAGAGATAGCCTTGTTCCAATCTGGTTGCCAGAGCATGAGTGTATCTATTGCCATTGCTCTCACAGTTGGGTTATCTAATTTTATTAGGATATCTGGTAAGTAATGACATTGTTTGGCAATTACTTCTCGTGCGTAATTTATCAGCCAATACTCAGCTTCTCTTAAAAGAGCTTTTGATTCAAGGTTTTGGCACACTTCATCGTAAACTTTAGACATTAAATATGCCCTTTGTTCAAAAACCATCCCATTAGTTCGCAGTGTTAAGTCTGATGGATAATTAATTATCAAATCGGCTAGTTCATCACTGATTTTGGGAAGAGGATATTTATTATATTGTTGAGTTTCAGGATGAGATATTTTCACCTGATACCCTAGATTTACAGCATGATTGATAATAAAATCAATATTGTTCGACTCGACAAAATCTCCTATTTGAAAATTTGTTTCTGTAAGTAAAAATGATGGTGCGTGAATAATTTGAAATTTTTTAGGGTTTGGATGTGAATCAGCTAATAGTTCGACGTACATCGCTTATTCTCAAAACTTTCATCAATCTTGTGCGTAAGCGATGTATGTGGTTGAATTGCTAAAAAAATAATCCTACCCAAGCTGGATAGGATTATCTTAACTATTGATTAATAGTTCTTGTCTCTATTGGATTGATTATTTCCTTTAGTAGAGATAACCCAACTGATTTAAACAGTGCTTCGTTATCATCAGGACAGCGTTGAATTGTTGTACAAGAAGAGCAGCCGTATTTACAAGGACAATTATCGACTAGGAACTTTGCCTTAATAAAGGCAGTCTCTAAATACTTGATGAGGGTATCACACATACCTGTACCATGTTCACAAGTATCAAAGAAATAGCCAACTATCTTAGTATTAGACGGCACTTCTACTAACATGAAATCTATATCTCGACTGTTTGCTCCATGTTCGACAAGTGGTAAACTGAGTATAAGGTGATGAGCGAGAGTATGAACGCAAATTTGGGTTTCATTGCTTTCAAATAGTTGTTTCTCCTCATTGGTAATATATTTCTGTTTATTAAGTATTTCTTTTCTGTGATTTTTGACCAAAACTGAAAAATATTTTCGTGCATCAGCGTTAATTTCAACCCTGACGCAGAATGTATTGTAGTTAAGAGCAAGTGATTCTTCGTATTTATTTTCCTCCAATAGTTCGACAAATTCTCGTTCAATCAGTTGGATTTTACAAGCAGGGCAAGTTTGTAAATGCCCAGTTAAATTTAAATTGAAGTTGCGACATCTGTTATTAGTGCAAGTCCATTTTTGTTCCAGCCTGTACAAGTTGTAGCCATAAATTTCTTCTTTGATTTTGGCTGAAACAGGTGTAAATCTAGCAGCCCCTTGGGGAAGATTGATAATTTTGGCTTCCCCAACAATTTTAATTTCCTCGAAATTTAGACTTCCTTCAGGACGACTAAATAAATTGGTTGCCTCTATTGGCTTGAGAATTGCTTTCCCTTCGGTTAAATTTAGCTCTTGTGATTTATACTGTACGGGATTGCCATCAAAATCTTGAGCAAGATATATGGCACCAGGGTAAACTTCTCTTAGTGCAGAAGATGCCGAACTTTCCTCAAACTCTTCTGCGCTATCTTGATTAATATAACTGATGTTTTGATTGGTGTTGCCTCTAACTTTAATTTTTGAATGGACATAACCGAGATTTCGATTAGTTGTCAGTCTTTGATTGTAGCTGAAGATCAGTTGATTATTACCGATTAACTGTCGGGCGATCGCATTACCAGAACTACCAAAATGTCGGGCAATTTGAGCCTGTGTCGGTTTACTTTCCTTGCAACAAGCGAGAATATGCTGCTCTAAAGTTGTTTCATAATTGTGGTTAAAGTTGATAATTTCTGGAGGATCAGATAAAAGGCGTTCTGGGTAATTGGCGTAGTAAGAATCCATAATCGACCTTTTCGACGGAATAAACACCAATAGTCCTGCTTCCTGCCTCCCCGCACGTCCTGCCCTCTGGCGAAAGGCAAGAATTGAGCCGGGGTAACTATGTACGATAGTTGCATCAATACACCCAATATCTAGACCCGCTTCCAAAGCACTTGTAGATATAATGAACTTGACCTTCCCGCTTTGTATATCTGCAATAATTTTGTTACGCTGATTTGCCTTCATGCTCCCATAAAATGCTGAGATGCTTTCTCCCAGATGGGGCAGTTGCATCTCGATTAAAGCTTTACGGATGGCATTAGTTAAAACCTTAACTAGTTCTCTACTATCGCAGAAACAAATCCCGACGATGCCTTTACTTACGAGCATAGCTGCGAATTGGGCAGTTTGGTAAAATGTATTGTTCCGTGGTTTGAGGCTAATAAAAGTAATCTCCGAGCGTTTTGCCCCACTTTGGTCAATAATAGCAAGATTACTTTGTTCTTCTCGATTAGATATCTTCTGGGCAATTTCACTGCTGTTACTAATTGTTGCAGAAGCGAAGATGTACTGTAATTTGGAAATATCATTGCCGACAGATTCTATCATAAGTTGAGTTCGCCGATTAAGTAGTGCAAAATGCGAACCAAATATGCCTTGATAAAAGTGCATTTCGTCACAGACAATGATTGAAAGTTTTCTGATTGTTTCTCTAAATCCCCAATTTGAATCGAATTGGTAGTTGTTTAGCTCGTGGTTCCATACATCAGGAGTCACGCATAAAATTGAGGGTTGATTGCTGTAAAGTAGTTTGCGCTCTTGTGGAGGAATATCTCCATTAATATTGAGAATTTGGGGGCGAATATTTTCATCTAAGTGGCTAACAAAGGAACGTATTTTCTCTACCTGGTCAAATGCAAGTGCTTTCAAGTTAAAGAATACTAAAGCTGATTTACCCTTTAGACACTCGTGAATGATTGGAATGAGAAAAGAGATACTTTTACCACTGCTAGTAGGAGTTTGGAGAATTATATCTTTTCCTTTTTTGTAAGCTTGCCATGCCTCCACTTGATGAGAGTATAGTTGGGTGATTCCTGACTTACTTAAAGCCAGTTTAACTAGAGGGTGAATATCATCTGGGATGGGATAAAGTTTAGCTTCTTGAGCAGGAATTACTTCGCAGCTTTGTAATTTTCCCGATCCATCAAGTATAGCAGCTATCTCTTGGTAGAGAATGCTTTTACCTGTTGGTGCTTGGTTTAGAGGTAATAAATTACCACTATTTACCTCATGCTCCCAGTCGAAAATAATTTGATTTAAACTGCCTTTTTTAAAGTAAAGGTTTTTCTCAATGATGGCGGCGATATGTATAACACCATGTTCTTTGGAATAAACCTGCTTGTTTGCTTCTAACCATTCAGGCTGGTTCATAAAAAGATACCTACTTGCTGTTTTAGCAGGTAGGCGTTAGTCCAAAGTAGTGGTTTTGGTTATTGCTATACTATTGATGCTCTGTTTTATATTGTCAGAACGCAAATGCTTTTGGCGTTGATGAAATTTGTGCTTTAGTACTATAACTATCTACAAGCTGTTCTAAGCGTTCAACAATACTGCCTTTAAGGATGGAATAGTTAGCTTGATTAGTGACAATTAGCGATAGCTCAGTTGCCCACTGCTCGTAATTAGAACTACCAATAATACCAATAGACGACTGGATATAGTTAACAAGAATGCTGTCATTGAAACCAAAGCCACTTTCACCCCAGATGCAAGCAGATTGCAGCAAATACTCGTAGTCTGCGAATACTTGAAACTGGGGGTGCCATCTAGGAGCATTGCTCCGGTAGTGGACGAAACCATTGCTGTCGAATATCTCTTGTTGCCATAGAAGCTGCTGTAGCGAGCAGCAATTGCTAGGAGAAACAAAAGGCTTTCCTTGGCGAACAACACTACCATTGCGGATGACATCGCGGCGGCGCTGCTGTCTTGCTATGCTATATCGAATATTGGAATGTTGTTTAAAGTACTGCCGCATTGAGGCAACAAATTCAGGAGCTATACTGTTGTCATCGTCCAGGTATGAAACAATGTCACCACCAGCTGCATCTAGTCCCAAGTTACGGGCGTAGCACAAGCCAAAGCCACTGCAAGGGTCAGGGTGTTCCATTTCAATGTAATTGATGGGGAAATCAGCTTTTGCCCTAATGCTGGTGATAATATCTCTGGTCTCAGTATTAGCACCATCATTGATGACGATCCATTCAAAATCGCGGTCAGTTTGACTTTGAATGCTTGGCAGTGCAGTAGATGCAAGCTGCATAGGTCTATTGTATGTTGCAGTGATGATTGATAATTTCAAAGCTCCATACCTCTATCATTTGATTGCGTTGTTGTTGAATCGATCGCAGCTTGAATTTGTTGCCATCTTGTTACATCCTCGTTTGTTATACCTCTAGCGGTTTCAATTTGATTACTTGCAAGAGATAGCCGAATTAACGTTAGCTTTTCATTGGTTCTGGCAACAATCAAACTTTGCGTGGTGCTATTGAAGCGGATCTGGTAGTTACTGCCTTCCAAGACAAATAGGTTTTCTCTCTCTGTGCGAATGGATTGAGGATAGGCAGTTGCTTGCTGTGCGAAGAACACTCTAGCTATGGGGGCAATTATAGTAGCGCGTTGCATTTGTTCTTGCTGTAATTGCTGGTAGTTCCATTTCCCAAGTTCTACGCCCAAATCCATTTTTACCAAACGTTCTGCTAAAATTGCCATTTCTATCGGGCCAACACCTCCAGGGACGGGCGTAATGTTCTGGGGGATGCTGTAATACCAATTCACGAAAATATTGATACAAATTAATGGTTTTTAATTCTTTCCCTCTGCTCTCTGCCCCCTGCCCCCCTGCGACTTACTTGTATCAAACTTAAAGTGAAACGGTATAAGCACTGCGATCTACATCCCCAGCAGCACCAGAAGCAGTAGGTGTAAAGCCACCATCGACAATCAAGCGATGAGACGGGAGTACATAAGGAGTGAAAATTCCTTGTCTTCCGGTGACTGATACCACAATGTCAGCTGCTTGAGTTCTACTCAAGTCATCACCGTCTTCCAAACAGAAACAGCTGATTCTACTGGCTTCTAAATATTTGATGACACCATTACCTACAAAACCACCTCCGCCGACAACTGCAACATTGGAATCCCTTTGTGCGTAGGATTCAACAATTCTGGCGATTCCTTCAGCAGTAGCACAACTTTCAAAGAAATTGTTACTTTGTCTGCGGACGATATCTATATCTTTTTGTGGTTCTAATAGCTGAATTGAACTTGTAAACTTAGCTGGAATTGGGTATTGAACAATAGCAGCAGTCACCTTGCTATTTTCATTAATGGATTGGATAATGTTGTCAAATTGCTCTACTGCAATATTGGCTGACAGCGCAATATAATTGGGAGTAATGCCAATAGCGTTGAATGTTGCTACTTTTTGTTCTGCTGATATTCTGGCTGCTTCGTATCTAGCTCTTAGTCCGTTGCTGGCATTTTCTGAAGCCTCAAATCTGATGATTGCTACTTCTTTTTGAGATGCTTGAAAAATAGATTTGTATTTTTGACATTCTTGCTTTACGTGTTCTCGTATTAATTGTCCGTCTATGAGTGTCATTTAATATGGAGTTAAATTTGATGGAGAAAATTGTCTGGTACAAACAATTTTCTGAATTCCTAATTAGAATTCATTGGAACTAGGGCGTTTAGTGATTTCACCAACTTCTTTACCGTTGCAGGAAACCCAGTTGGTGACGTAGCGTTCAGTGTCATGGAAGCCACTAAATTCAATATTGTTACCAGAACACTTATTTTTGAACCATTGTTCTGCTTCTTGTTCTGTATTGAATGTTCTAGCGGCAACTTCTTCTATTGGAAGATTCCAGTTTGTATTGCCATATAAATCGCAAACATAATGTGTCATATTTGTTACTCCTTTAACAATATCTAAAAACCACTATGACAATTTTAAATCAACAACAGCAGGCTGAATTCATCATCCAGCAAGCTTGCAAGGAAAATTTTACTGATAGTGAGAAAGCTATTTATGATGACTTTATTGTGGAAGCGGGGGTAAAAGACCCAGCCAAAATGAGTGAGGCTACTGCTGATATGTTGATTAGATATCTTGATGGCTGCGATGCATCTAACGAGTTTGTTGCTAATGTAGTGAATCGCCTCGCGCAAGTTGCCCCTGTTCATATCATGACCAGGATTCTTCTCAGCGATAATGATGGTGATGGTGTGCCTTTATACCAAGAACTCCAACTTGGTACAAAGGCTACTGTATTTAATACTCCGTCAGAAATAGCTGCTGCACAACAAAAGCAATATCAGTTTTTTCCGATTCGGAACAGCGATATGGAATTGTAAGTTTAACCCACCAATAAATTTTTTACAGCGATCGCAATACTCCCAGCCCAAATAATCAGGCGATTCCCCTGTAAGTTTAACTTTGGAAAATTACCCCAGTGTCCTGATCTTCATCCCAAAACCACCAACCTTGGGATAGTTCAGAAAGAACGCGCATTAGTGCTAACTGTTGCTGTGTGATTTCCCCACCGCCGTAGTTGACGTTGCTAGTGCCATCCCATGATTTAAGAATTGATGCTAAATTGTATCCATTGCCCATAATCCAACTGGCATAGAAGCAGTCTTTGGATATTTCTTCCATGATGGCTAGCAGTTCAAGGGCGGCATCAGGATTGGGTGATTTTAGGGCTTCAAGTGCAAGGCGGAGGTTTTCTTCCCTGTCTGCAAGAAACTCCGAAAAAGCTGCTCTATTTGATGGTAAATTCTCCTTTTCAAGTGTAATTAATTTTCCATTTACAATCTTGACTGGAGTTATATTTGAATAGTCAGTTTGGTCATCTTCACTTGCCTTTGCTTTTATAGCTAAAGGATGCCAATGGATGCGTTCAATTTTATTGGTCTGAGGATTTGTCCATGTCCAGAATAGTTTGTGAGATGCAGCACCCTTAACTGTCAGATAAGTTCTTTTATGTCGAATGGGATAGTCTACACCTTCTTCTTTTTTGGCTTGCAAAAAGGCTTCTATTGATAGATATTCTTCATTAATGTATGCCATTTTACGTGGTGCTGTCGCATATGTATAACCCGACATGCTGCTGCTATCACCATCTTTCAAGACTACCAAATTCCATTTGTCGTTTATTGGATTCTGTATCCAAAACTCAACTGATATTGTCTGTACAAACTGATCTAGAATTTGGACTACACAAGGATAGTAAAGTGTGAGTTGTTGGTTGCTATTAGTCATTACTATTCCATCCATTCGATTGGGGATATGGTTTCCTTTTTGGCGGGAAGTATTTTGACTTCGTAGCCATAAAGAATTAATTCATACAGAGTTTCTAATAGTTGCTTGGGTGATATATTGTCCCATTGCTTGCACTCTAAGATATGTTTCAATACCTGCTCTGGAGCATTAACCACCCAAAGACTATGAATTTTTTTGTTCCTAAATCCCGCACATAATTGAACAATTGGTTGTAGTTCAACTGTTGTTTTTGGTATGTGAATAATTGCTGAACTTATAGGGATTGTTGGTTTTACTTCTAGATTTTTGGGTGGTAAAAAATCGGGGTCACTGTACCACTGTCCGTCGATTTGGTATGCAATCATTAGGTATGGCAATGCTTTAATCGCATTTATAGTTCCCCATCTAGCAGTTTGTCCTGCATGAAACCAGATATAAGAGCCGTTGTGTATTATCATGTGCAAGTTTTATAATTTTGACTTGAGGCTTTGCTTGTTCAGCTAATTGATAGCTTCGTCTGTGGTAGAAAGTTTAGTTACTTTTTCTACTGAACAATGATTTCGTATTTGTATGGATACGTAGTTTCAAATTGCAAATATTATTCATTGCAGTAAACTTTATACTCAGGTACAACACTTTAGATATTAGTGATTATTTCCTGAATCACTCATAATCAATGTCTACCTTGCTGATGTGTGTAACAATTGTGGTAATTAATCTACTATCAATTTGATGTACTTTTTAAAACTAAATGCTTGTTGTAAAATAAAAAGTGCGCCTTTTTAATTGATGGCGCACTTTTATTAAAAATAAATTGATAGTTAAACGTGGTGAAGGATAATATTTATTGCGTCTTGAGTGCTGATTTTATATTGTGTAGCAAGTTTATTCATGTTGGCTTCACCATTTGCATGCTCTTTAATGATTGCTCGAACAATGTTTGGTGAAACATTAATCTCACTATTGGTAACAACTGGTTTAGGTAAAGTTGGAGAAATAAAGAATTCTCTTCTTCTTAATAAATGTATTTGACGATAATGTTCTTTTCTGGGTATCCATAAACAATTTTCGGGGGCAAAATCACTCTCTTGATCAATACGAGATATAACTGTTCCTTCGGGTGCTAATCCCATATCTTTTAGAAATTGGGTAAAATTATCACGCCAGGATGCATCAACTTCAATTCCACACCCGCCATGATATTTGTACTGATGGTGGTTCTTGTTATAGCAGATACGCTTGATGTGTAACCAGGAGTTATACTCGTGGCTTTTGCAGTGACCGTGGATAGTTTTATCGGTCTTGAGGCTGTCGCGTTGCAAACAGCCGCAACTTTGCGTAAGACCTCTTTTTAAGCTATTTTTACTAACATATTTTTGGATTCCGCATCTGCATAAGGTAAGGAGGAGTAGTTCACCCCTTTTCCCCTTAACTTCTACATCAGATATTACTGTTAGTCTCCCAAAATTTGCACCAACTGGGATAGATTCTTTTCTTTTCTTACAACCGCAGTTAGTTGAGCGACCATTGGTGAGAGTGTGACTATAGACAAGTTTTTGAATTCCACAATCACACTTACACAATACTTGCTTTCCTTGTTTTTCTAATACAGTCCAACTACCGAATTTTCCACTTATATTAATTACTCGCTTTGTAGTCTCCATAAATCATTTTGGTGTTATTACTGCTGGGTTAAATATTTAAAACAAGCTGTTTTTCTTGCTCCAGTTCCTTCTTTATCCAAGCAAGTTGCTGTCCAATCGCTAGGTGCTGCATAGGTACTTTTATCTCGTATCCCTTCGCTTGTAAAATGGGTGTTACCTCCTGTCTGTAAAGCTTGCCCGTCAAGAACACAAACTCTATTTCCAAAGATGCAACTTGTATGAGGTTTTCTGCTACTTGTTGCGCCCATAGTATACGTTCCTGATGAGATAAGGAATAGGGGGATTTATCGTAGGGCTTGATGATTGTTTCTGGGTTAAGAACTTGATGTAAAGGTGACAGGATATACCATCTTGATTCTTTTTCTTCTACGTAGCGACGGCCAGCTTGAAAGTGCTGCGAACAATATAAGTCTTTGGCGGCAGCAGAGTAGGGAAGCTGCTTGCCACATCCAGCAACCAGGTAGATTTTTTCCTTGGGAGTGAACTTTCTGTAAGTGCCGATCGCCAGATTGAGGTTGTGGACGATTCTTCCCATAGTATGCGTCCGTCCTTTGTTTGTTAGCCGAGGGTCAATCCTATGTCGGTTGAGAACCCTGCAAACATGACAGTTGCACTTTGGCGTGCAGTAAGCTGGCATCCGAATTAATTTTTCCTCGTGGCTGACGAACATCCCACCGCCTAGTCCTTCTCGGATAAAAGTTGAACCATCAAAGGATAATCCCATCTGAGTAAAAGCTTTGGCATACTGAGGCGAACATAGTCCAAAAACGTGTAGATGAACATTTGGCTCGTGCGATACTCCTGCGGAGTCGCTGTGCGATCGCGAAACGCCCGCCTTGTCCTGTCGGACACGCTTCGCGAACGGCGATACTCGTTCCGAGTCACTTCGTGAACGCACAACCTCAGTGATTGTTTTGATAATGTGCAAGTTAGTTGAATACTCCCTCGCCTGGGGAACAAGGCCACCGATACCGAGATGGCGGTATCCCAGCCCCAGAAGATATTTTGCTACTTCGAGGCGTTCACTAAGAGACTGCCCGTGGATGACTGCTAGGGGGATTCTATTGGGAAGATAAGTTTTAGCAAGTTGGATAAATGTTTTTGCTTGTTGAAGGTTATATTCTTGCCGTTCTCTAATATTTTCCCCTACAAGTAAATGGTCAGGACAAACAATAATATCGCCAACTTTTGAACGTTCTCGATATCTATGAATAGACCAGTGGGCATCAACATATTTACCGTTGAGAGTAGGAATATCTTGGTCGCGGTAGTTAAACGACCCACAGTCATGAATAATCAGACTATCTGGAACAATTTCTGCTTTTGTAGCGAGTGAGTATAGCCAGCCCGCAGGCTGATACTCAAGCAACTGCCAAATCGGGATTTTTTCACCCTTGCTTCTGACAAAATCGCTCTTACCTAGTACTGGATAGAAACCTACTTTCATAGTATTTAAACAAGCAAATTTTGAATTTTATTTGTTAAGTTAACCCTCTGCTTGGAGAGGGCTAATTGTTCGATTACTGCTTATATTTATTTGCAATACTTAGAAGATACTGCCGCCAACGGTTAGAGACTTTAGCAGCAAGAGTGCTAATATCACTTGCTGCAATTTCTTCTGCTTCAGTTTCAAAAGCATCATCAAAGTGGATCTTAGCGTGATACTCCATGCCCTCAAAGTAAATATTGAAACTAGGGTTAAGTTGAAAATCTTGAATCATATTCTTATCCTTCTTGGGGAAGATATAAACACCTATTGTGTTCTGCTAGTTTATTTATTTTATAATTATCAAGAATCATTTTCTTAAATTCTTCCCTTGTTGCTCGCAAGTTGCGGAATATTTTGTTTGTGGGATAGAAGAATACTGATTGTTGGCGGCTGTAAAACCAGACTAGTTGATTGATACGATAGGTGTCATTGCTATCAAGCAGAACATAACTAATTTGTTGGTAAAAATTTTGTAGAGAGAAGGGACGCTTCTTGGCAGTTGTTCGTACATCAATAAGAGTATTTCCAGCGATTATCTGGCAATCAGCACCTCCAAGATATTCACTTAAAGGGTACGAAGCATTGCAGGTGATATTTCCATTCACTTGATTAGCTACAGTTTGCCAAGTACGGGGTAAAATACCGATAATTTGAGATGTATCTTGAATACTAGGAAGCCATTTTTTGAAGTATTCTGGTTCAAGTTGAAGGGTTTTTTCTCCTTGTAGAAAAGGTTGAATAATTTCATGAACGTTACGGCTACGCGCATAATTTTCTAATGCACCCAGCAGCATACACTTTAGAGCTTCTTCTTCAAGGGAAGTTGAATTTGTAATGCAGTAATCAAAAGCATATTCTATTTTTAGGGCTTTGGCTCCAACCTGAGCAAGGCAATTAGTAAACCATGTTTTATCTTCATAGATGCTTCCTAAATATTTAGCAAGTGCTTTGGCGATCGCATTTCCTACCAATGGAAAATCTACACCATCAACTGCTCTGATAATTTCTTGATTTTCTAATAGTTGATTATGGCTAGTAATCATTTTAATAACTGTCTGGTTTAGTCTAGAGTCAAACCATGCCCTTATAGGTGAATTTCTATTTTTTAATTCAGATGTTAAGCTCACTTTTTGATTTTTCGCTTGAAATACTACATTGAGTATCTGCGTGAGCTTTGCGTAGTAATTTTCCCTTATATAGTGTTATTTAAAACAATAAACTAATCATTAAAATAAATGAAAAGCTTGTTGAGTTGAAATTTACAACTGATGTAAATTTGCGTAACTTCTAAACCCAAGTTTTTATATTGCCAATGCAACTTTGCAAACTTGGTGACGGGTAATTTATAGTTCAACTTCTCTTGACTTGGTTTTAGGTGCAGCAGCGACAGTTTGCTTTTGAGGGGAGGGTATGTGTTCAGTAGGGGTATATTGCTGCCGAATTTCTTCTCCTCGCCATACTTGTAAGTCATTCATAATATCTTTAAGCGGAACAAAATCGACGACTGTTTCTCCTTGCTTTTGTGCCTCAGTTGCCTTATGGGTCATAATCTTGAAGTACATCTCTCTCTGGTCGGCAATTGGTAACTTGCCGTTGTTCTCATTTATCCGTTGAAGAATTTCTTCATTGCCTTGATTCATTGCCCCTCCCCAGCCAGGGCCACCATGCTTGACCATATTTGCCCATTCCTTGGCGATGTAAGGGTGAACTGTGACAGGCAGATCGCTAACTGCTTGTATTACTCGTTCTTTGGGTGCAGATGCGGCGGTGGGAGTAGATTGTTCATTACCAAAAATTTGTTCCAGGTTGAGTTTGCTGGCGTTTTGGGCAATAAACTTAATTTGGTTGATGTCGTACTCAGAGATGTTCATCTTGCTGACTTCTTTGGTAATGCCAGCTTCGGTTTTAGTTAGATCAAACCGGACAAGTTCCTGAGTACCTTTTTCTTCGGTAGTTTTAAATAATTGCAAGCTGGCTCGATTTTTTTCGGGGTTGCGCGATCGCTTGATAGTAAATTCACCTACTATAAGTTCTTCCTTATCAGCCTGGATGAGGACATTATTCAGGGTGTGCAACATCTCATTTTGTTTAAATACTTCCAGCGTTTTGATCGTGCCGGCAGGTGCAAGACTCCCCAAGCTGTTTGCTACATCACGGATATCGGCATTATTGAGGTCAGGTAGCTTGCCATTGTCGCCTAAGTATTCTGCCGCAATGAGAAACTCCTGACGTTCAACAGGTAACATCTCTGTAGGCTTTTTCGTGATTTTAGGTTCCTCTTTTTTGTTGAGTTTAAAATCCATCAAAGAGTTCTCCCACCCAAATAGTTCATCACTGCGGCGGTGAATGCTAACAGTGTCTTCCTCTTGGCGAATCACAAATGTATCGCTACGGTAAATACGTGACCCATCTTGTTCAAGAGTGCCGTATTTTTTTAACATTGCGATCGCAGTTTCAGCAATATCTTTATTTTCCCCGTTGTAACGTTCTTCCCGCGCTTGTTTATTATTAATTTGATAAATAGGTACTTCAACCTGACGCGCCCACTGTTGTGCTGCTGGCTCTACATCTTGATACGTAAACTTAGGTGCATATTTTTTTCGATTATTAGTCGTTTGCTCCTCTGGCTCTTGTGCAAAAAACTGATTGGGATTTACATTTTCATTTACCTCCTCTCCAGCTTGATTTTGAGATTGATGGTTACTAGTAACTATCGGTCGAATTTGAATAGTTTCTTCGGACTGTGCGATTTCTTCTTGAAGATTATTGACCACATCATCTCCAAACCTGTCATCTACCTCTATTTCAACAGATAAGTTAATTTCTTGATTTATAGACGAACTGTTTTCGCTGTTTTCATCTTGTGGTAACTGTTGTGAAGTATTTGATTCGACTGCTTGAATCTTAGTTTCAGATTGTTCGTTGAGTGTCTGCTCTACTGATTCAGGATAGTTTTTGACTACAGGAGACTGATAATAATTAACATCTGGTGGGGAGTCAAAGTCGGGTGGATTACTAATGTCGATATCATTTATAAAACCTACCGCAGCTTCCTCTTCTTCGTAATCCAAGTTAACTGGTGTAGTTACAATTTCAGAATTTAATGGTTGATTATCTTCGTTCAATATTACTGATAATTTATCTAAGGATGCAGTTACTTTTGTTACATCTGGGTTGCCGTTATCAAATAATAAGTCTTTTGTATCTTTATGATTGTTAATAATGTCAGCAGATGGAGGTAGTAACTTAACTAGTGGTTCACTTGCTACATCTATTATTTCATCTGGAGTAAGTATTCCAGTGACGAGATTAGTTGTACATTTACCTTCGCTATTTTGTTCGTAGATAACGATTTGTTTTGCTGAACCATCTGACTCTAGATAAGCTGTAATTTTTAGAGTATTATCACTTGTTTGCTGATAATCACTATTGAAATTGGGTACATCTTCTACTAATCTTGCAGCAATTGTTTGTGCTTGATAGTTAGTAAAAGGTTCAGTTTCTATTGTGTATTGACCTTCTACTAATAAATCGGGCATTAACACAATATTAGTTTCTTGATTGCTTTTTATACTTTGACTGGTTAAATCTACCTTTTCCCATTTATACGCACCAGGGGTAGATTCATCAGGTACAAGATTGTAGATATCTTTGCCAACTTTAACTGCAATTTTACTTGCTTCTTGAGCTTCTTTGAGTTTTTCGAGAATTACTTTAGTTATCTTAGTAAGTACATTGATGAGGCTTTTACTTAATTCTCGACTTGTTTGAATTGCAGTATCGGCTGTACCTAAATATGATTCGTTAATTTGAGTGTGTCTGGTGTCAAACATATATTAAATGTGGTGAAAATAATCTATAAATTCAAACAGTCTGACTGTGCTTTATAAAAACCAGTTGGTCATTAAACTTAAAGTTTTTAGAAAAAGCTCTTGTACGCATCAACAGGTAACGGTGCATTGCCTGCTTGTACTGGTGCTTGTGGGATAGGAAACTTCCGAGCGACTTCTTTGACTCGTAAATCTAAATCTTCCTGTGTCGGTTTTTTCTGGGTACTTTTCCTAGCAAGCTCTTTGATGAGTTTATCCCAGTTAGCGTCATTTTCTTGTTCTAATCCAATGATCTGTTTGGGGATTTTGATGTTTTTTAATAGTGGTACTGAACCCTCATTTTTATTACTATAAGCTGGGTTGATAAATAGACATTTACCAGGTGGTAATTTGAGAAATTGGGCTGGCTCGAATAGCTTGCGAGTCCGTTCTTGTTCGCTGATAGATGTACTGGATTTACCCCCTCCCGTTGAGCGAGATTTTTGTTTATATTTAATTTCCTCTTCACCTAAATATGCAGAAAATAATCGTGCTGATTCTTCTTCGCCAGGATTAAAAACAAATTTTGTACCGCACGCACCAAGGATAGCTTTAGAGATTTCTTTACCATAAATCTTTTCAAGCTGACCCATATTTTGCCAACCCAGGATACCGCAGAATCCTTCGGAACGAGATTCGTTAAGCCATCTAAATAAATCTGGAAGGAAGATACTTGGCAACTCGTCAAGACACACTACTAATGGGCCGTCTTCCTTACGTTTTTTGGCAATACTACGGGAAACTACCATGTGAAGAATACTGGTCATCAGCGGGCTGACAGCATCGCGGCGTTCGCGGTCTAACCCGAAGATAATCATCTGTTTGCGTTTTACCTCCAAGGGCAAGGTTGTTTTACCGACAAAGCATCCCAATGTACCCCTTGCCATGAACCGGGTGAACATCAATGAAGCACTACCAGCAATACCCGCTACAGTTTTCTCTGAGCCAGCCGAGCTAAATAATTGACCAAAAGCTATCCTAATCCAGGGGTTTAGTTCGGCTGCCATCAAGCGTTCGACCATCTTCTCGCTAGAAAGTATTGCCGCAGCCGTCATAATATCAGCGTGGTCGCCAAACTCTTTAGTTAGCATTAAAATAGCCTGCGTCAACTGGTCGCCGGCGGGGCCAAAGAAGGCATCCTCAGACGCATTACCTAACAGGCGGAAGTTTTTGTTAATTACCGTAGCTAACTGCCTTGCGGTTTCAGCATCGCTACTGTCGCGTAAAAAATCGATTGGGTTACATACCTCTGATTCAGGAAATCCTGGTGCAAAGATATGTACGTCATACCCCTTGGATTTGGCATAACTGGCGATTTTGGCTTGACTGGCATACTTGAAATCGTATAGTACTATACCAAACCCTTGGTCAATTGCTGAGTAAATCATCGGGTTGATAGCCGAGAATGATTTACCACTACCAGGTGCGCCAATTACAGCAGTTCCCCGTTGAACATCGGGTATATAAACTGGAACTCCCCCACTCCCCTGGGGTAATTTTTGACCATTGTATTTGTGTACTCCAATATATAAACTGGCACTATCGCACTTAGGAGCGACGATTTGCTTGAGAGCTTTTTTCTTAGCTTGGGCGGTTTCCTTTGCTCCACCCCAATAGCTAGTAGCAAGCTTGCCTTTTTTACCATTACTAAAAAGCTGTAAAAGCAACAATAAGCCAATTCCCCCAGCCAGTGCCAAACCTTGAGGTGACATGAGCTTATCTGTATACTTACTAAAGTCAGTATTGCTATTTTTATTGTTTGCTTTTACTTCTCTAACTGTCTTAGTTTTAGCCGTTGCAAACAGATAATTATTCATATTAATCTGTGTTAATTGCATGAGGAAATCGAAGAAATATGCGGTGAAGTGAAGTTGCATATTTCTTCATTGGTTGTCTAGTGTGTCCTCTTCAAGTCAAAAATTAGAGAGGATAAATTCTTCTATGATTGCCTTTTTACTTGTTAATTTTTAGGTACGGTGAGGGGCGTACCAAGGATAATTGGGTCTATCTCGCGGTAGGTGAAGAAGGGAACTGGGCCAATGAAGTATGGCGAGCAACCCAAGTCAACCCACCCCCGCTTGCAAATACGGAAGAACATTGCGGTGGTTATACTGCCGTCCGCCTCGTTAATATCCCAGATGACTTGTTTAAATGATTTCCCAAAGGGGTGACGACCTGTGGGTTCTTTTCCACCGTTGAGACTGCCCAAGATGCCGAATCCGCCTTTAACTTTTTGGTCTTTACCGGACATCCATTGTGCGCCAGTCACAATATCGCTACCCGAAACTTCGATGTGACCACACGTTTTCTCGCACGGGACATTAAACCCAGCTTGGTAACTACCGCTTATTGACTTCCAGCGTCCGCTTTCAAGCGAACCGAGGGGTAAGTCTACTTTGCCGATAAAGCTAACATCGGGGATGGGAACGCTGGGGAACCGATCGAACGGTACATCAGCTAATCCCGGAATCTTGTTAATTGTTGTATTTTGCCAGTTAGTAAAGTCTTTTAGCTGTGCATCCTCAATACCAGGAATACTGGTTAGTTTATATTTATCAAGTTTGACATACTCACTCAGTTCCACTTCTCCCAGTTGGGGATAATTGTCCAGCACTTCACCAACAGTTTGGTAGCTTGCGGTGCTACCTGTAACTTTGGTTACTAGTTCTTGAATTGGTGGAATGGCTCCGACTTCTGAATCTTCTAAATTAGGAATTGCTTCGGCGAGGTCTTCGAGTGTTTGCCAATCGAGTGTTTCAAAATCTGACAGTTTGACATTTTTGAGTTGAATGCCCGTGATGTCGGCGATATCTTCAAGCGTGAAATCTTCAATATTGAACTCAGTTGCTTCAAAATCACCCAGTTCCATAACTTCAGCAAGGCTTTGCCCAGCACTCCAGGTGCGTGTTTCCTTCATACCAGGGTTTTTGATATTAGGAAATTCGACGCTGCCAGCACCGCCAAATTTCATGTTTCTAAACGTGATACTGCTCCAATCGGGAGTAGGTGCGCCATTGACATATTTAGTTGCAACGGGCTGTGGCTGTTTGGTTTGTTTTGTCTTATTTATCGAAGTGTTCAAATTTGAATACTTCGATGGAACTGTTTGAGCTACCGCTTTTTCGCCGAATAAGAGACTGCCGATATTATAGCTACCTCCATATCGGATTAACCCATGTAGGGCAAGCCCAGCAATAAGTCCTGCAACCATCAGGTAGCGTAATTTATTAAATTTTTCCATTCGGTACTCAAGCCCTCGGTTGGTTTTGTTGTGAGTAGTTTCCTGGCTTGCAGCTCTCACTGGTACGATGGCTACGCCCGCCGTTCGCGCAGCGTCTCGTAGAGAAGGCATCGCAGTTACCTCTGGTGTAGGATTTAAAATTTGGTTGTTAGTGGCCAGATTTTCGTTATACATCACTATTTATTTAAAACTTGATTTACCTAGATTTGTTGTTGTGAGAGGGTTAGTGCGCTGTGGTGGTATTTCTAACAAACGCTTTCCACCCAACAGCATGAGTTTTTCAACCAATTGCATTGATACTCCGGCGGTGCTGGCGGCGACAACAAGTTCCTCTCCTTGCGATCGCAACTCCACAAGTTGGTTCAGACGCTTCCAGAGCTTGCTGTCTGTCGTAACCCACTGGTTTTTTAGAGCAACTTGCATCCCTTTGGCTATATGTCTGCTATCAGATAATGCGGTGTAACTAACCTTTGGTTTTACTTCTTCAGGTTTGCTGGGAGGGTCGCCAATAATTTCAATTTGGCTGTACTCTGGTGTGCCACTGCCCGCTACAATCCGGAAGTGATAGCTTTTCCTTGTTGAGCCAGATTCGGTAATCACCGTCATGTGCGCCCCGTAAGGAGCTGGTGGTAAACCGGGGATTTTGACTGTCTCGATGCGGCGAATGTGAATTAGTCCAGCGCCCGTGCTGTTACTAGAACACTTACCCAAGCCCTCAAGACATCCGTCTACATCAAAAACAAACCTAGATGGGTCATCCAGCCAGATTTTCTTGATAATTTCTCTGGTGTTGTAGAACGATATTGATACCCCATGTCCGGGCCAGACTTTAACTGTCTGCAATTGGGCATTTTCCCCTGACACCTGGGACGCTGCAACTTGACGAATAGTATTTGCTAGTACAAGTTGGTTTGGTGCAAGCATGGTGGCGATAGTAAGGCACCCACCAAAGGCGATTGCGCGGAGCGCAGTGCCAGAGGCAATCGCCCAAGGCATCCTTAAACTAAAATCGGCTATATCTCTTAGTTTCACAGCTTAATTGACCTATCGACTTTGATTGTGATTTTGGTGTCTTTAGGCACATACCAAACATTGGGACGGCGGTTGATTTCGTCAGTAGCACGTTCTGTACGCTTGCTGACTGTTTCGCCAAGTTTGCCAAAAGCACCTTCAAGGAAAGCAGCTCCCAGGTTCCGGTTGTTATTGCGGCTGCGGGTTCTTGTCCCACCTAAAGGCAAATCTTCTGTGACTTCTTCATCTGGCTGGTTAATAATTTCCCCTACTTTCGCAAGACCAGCTATTGTCCCTAATGTGGCATCATATTTGGCAATTTCAGATCCCTTGTCGTCGTAAGGTCTGGCGATTAGGGGCGAACCCGCCTCTCCCAGGACTGATATCGTTCCAGGTGATAGAGGGTATTCGGTTCCGTCCTTGAGGATGGCCGTGACTTCGGCACGCACACCTGATGTGCTATCAACCGAAATCATAGCGATAGTTACCTGTGTTCCTGCGGGAATGGCTATTTCCCCAGTATTGCTATAAAGCGGCTCGTCCAACCGGGCGACAAACCGTAATGTATTTGTCTGTTCTTGGGAACGAGCGTTATTACTGGTTTGGGGCATAACGAGCGGAGTTACCAGGGTTGCACTTGCAAACGAACCGACAACTAGATACTGCGGTTGTGTTTCTTGGAGTATCTGTGCTTCTTCTGGCAGGTAGTTATTTGCAACTTGTTCGACTTGCTGAGTGGAGTTGTTTCCTTTATTACTAGCAAAACTGGATTCTACGGTCTTTTCTTTGTCAAGTTCTGAGATGGTTTGTGGTTCTTTTACCGAGAAGCTATAAATAACTGGCACGGCTTGATTGTTATCTTTGTCATCAGTATTGCTATACTCTGGAGTACTGTCGTTTGTGGTTACAGGTTGCCAACGCGGGCGCAGTTCTTCAATTTGATTAGGGGTATTGGTAACTGTTTCGGTATTCTCGCTGCGTCGGCTACGGCGACGACGAGAGCGATCGCTATTTTGTTCTGCTGGGCGTAATGTTTCTTCAGTTTTAGCTGTAACTTCTGGTACTGTCGTGTTTGTAGGTTCACTGACAGTGGTACTGGCTAGCATATACTCAACTCGACCAACCGAACCCAGGTTACGCAGGCGTTCGAGTTCAGCTATTGGATCTTTGGCGACACTCTGGTTGCTGGCAACTGTTTGTTTGGCAAATTTTGGCAGAGGAGCGCTAGGACGTAGAGGTGGTATTGGCTGTGAGGCCACTACTCTACGTGTTGGTCTAACAGGTTCGGGTGTTTCTTCTCGGTATACACGTCTTCTGGAATTAGGGGGAGTTTCTTGAGCAACTACCCTTCGTTGTCGAATAGAACGGGTTTTCTCTTGGTTTTTGGATTGTTCTTCAGTAGTTTCCTTTTTCTCCTCTTTGTCTTCTGTGTTAGCTTGACCATTTAGTGCATCAAGTTCTTCCTGTTGCTTGGCGAGAGCAAGCTTGGCATAAACATCACCTTCTTTTTTCTCAGATGCGGCAACTGTGGGAGTTGGAGTAGTAGTTAATTCTGGTTTTTTGGCGTTTTTACCACTCCCATTCATTATGCCGTTGAGGACAACAAATATAACTAGAAACCCAGCTCCGAATGCACCACCAATAATTCCTAATCTTGACCAGGGAGATGTAACAAAGTCGTGTTTAGTTTGGATTAACGCGGGGTCTTCTACTTCAGTTTCATCTTCTTCAACCACCTCAAATTGTGAATTTTCAACTTCATCTTCTTCTGCACTATCGATTGGTAAAAGACTATTTACGGAAGATATATGTTTATTGGAAGCCTCATGTTCTAGCTGTAACATAGTTCTATGCTTGATTAATGATTTTTATTTCTTGCCGAGGTTATAATCAACAATTTGAGTAATTTCTAAACCTGGTTCTCGTACTAAATAAATTTTCTTATCGAGTTCAGTTGGCTTATTTGGTAACTTGGGAGTATCGACAGCTTCAACAGTGATTGTTTTGTTAAAGGCGATTCCTTTGCCTTGGTTTTCGTTCCTATTAAAGCTGACGAGTGTAGCAATATAATCGACTTCCCACTGTCCATCCTTAATTTTTCTGGGTTCAGAGATATGGCGGGTGACGAGTGAAACTTGAACTTCACCGTTAAATACACCACTTGGAACGATTTCTGCTAATTTCTTAAGAAAATTTGCCCGGAAATCTTGATTTTCAGATAGTGCAAATGCAGCTTCCCAGGCTCTAGTAGGAATTTTTTTTCTACTATTTTTTGTTGTTTGAATATCTATTCCCCTATCAGGTTTAGTGACATTTTCGCCATTTTCTGTTGCTTCGATTATTCCGTTCCAGCCGAACATTTTAATCATGCTATCTGAGATAAAGCGTTTGATAGTTTCGGCTTCGCGTTCGTTGGGAGCAGCAAATTTACCAGGTGAAATAGACCCATCTTGGAGTTGAACTATCGTCATGCCTTTGACATGATGATTTGTACTAGCACTCATGCCAATATTTATTATTTGCAATAGGGTAGATAAGATAGTTCCTCCTGCTGTTACGGCGATCGCCATTGCAATAGGTGTGGAGGTAGATTGACCATAACTGAGAAGCCGAGCTGGTTGAGATTTAGACTTAGGTTTAAGCATAATTATTTGTTAATTACTTTTTAACTTTGATTTTGGAACTAACAAATTTAGTGGCGTTGACAGCAACCGTAGCAGTTGTACTTGCTCCACCTGTAGCGATTCCTGCTGCAATTTCAGAGCCAAATGCTACTGTTTTACCTAATCCTGTCCAAACAGCTATTCCACCACCTGCGGCTAATGCAGATGCCAGGATAGGAGAAACTAGCCCAACAAAAAGCAGAAATATCATCGGTTGATTTTGTTCGGAATTAGCGATAAGTTGTCCGCATAAACCAATAATCATGTTGAAGCAGAGTTTCGCCATTCCAACGGTGAAATAACCAGTTAGCCAAGCGAAAATAGGTTTTGCGCCAAAGGGGAGTAGCGAACCGCCTATTGCCAACGGGCCAAGTAGGGCAGTTAAAAGCATTGTGAATTCTATACCCCATTGGTAAGCGTTATTGAGCGCGAGGAGGATAACTGCGACAAATCCGGTGATCATCGAACCGATTGTACTGGTGATAGTATTACCAATTTTTTCGGCTATTTGACCAGGGGAGAGATTTTCGAGCGCGTCTTTAGCATCAGATAAAGCCTGAAGTGGATTAAATTCCCAACTACCGCTATCGGGGGCTTCTCCTTTAAATAGATCGGGCGCAGAGGTTTTAAGTTCTGCTTCTGCTTGTTGCAAGCAGGTGATTGAATCTTGCGTGTTACCAGGGATGGAACGGCATCTTTCCATTGCCGCCCCTACTTGCTGCTGGAGGGCAATATTGCCGACTGCACGGTTGAATGCTACTTCTAGGTTGGCTCCGGCAGCAGTAAATTCTAGGATGTCATTATTAACAGTATTAATGTATCCCCGGATGGCGAGTGTTCCACTTCTGAGTAAAGTGCCATTGTTAGCTAGTAGTCCGATCACCAGAATGGGCCATATCCAACTGGAGAGGGCTTTCATATCTTCTTGATTTATCCAGTTTTTGCCTAACTCAACCATAAAAAGGGTGAGTGTGGCGATCGCAAAAAACTGACCAACTTTGCACATCGAGCCGTACAAATTGCCGTTGAGGGTTTCTTGCCAAAGTTCATTGAAACCTTCTGCTACTAATTGCGCTCCAGCTGACGCATTTTCTAAAATGTCTTGCCCAAAAAATGGGTCGGTTGCAATTACAAGATGTTCTAACATGGTCTGTATTATGTACCTGATAGAGAGTTGGTCATCTCAATTGCAGAGATGACCAACTAATTAGGGTGAATTATTCACCTGCGGTAGTTTTGAGACTGCTAAACCCACTGATTTCGATATACTGGGCGCTGATACCGTCCATCATCAGGTTTTGACGACGGCGATCGCTGGCCCCTTGTTCGGCAAGTTGAGATAGCATCAGGTTAGTTTGCTGGGCATCGTGCCGTGTTTGCAGTCCGTCAATGCGAGATTGACCCAACATTGAGACAATTTGCGAGTTTTGGGCAGCAATGACCTTGAGGATGTTTTGTGAAGCATCCATTGGTTGTGCAGATTCTGCGAGTTCTTTGGCCTCAGCTACAGTTTGTTCAGTTGCTTCTATCTCATTTTTGGTACGTTCCTGACCGACTTCCCCTAAGACGCTGGCGATCGTGGCGCGGGTGGTTTCTCTCTCCAGTTCGTTAGCTGCACTGACCGCAGCTTCAACTGTGTTGCTTTCATTCCAGTTACCCTTGCTCTTGAGTTGCTCTTTGAGCTTTTCGGCTGAGTTTACTGGATCTGGCATATCCATACTGCCAGTCTGAATAGCAGTTTTAGCTTCGCCTTTCATCCCACCCCATTTATTAGTTCCTGAAGTGAGTTCCTTTTTGGTTTCCTCAAAATAGTTATTGAATTTCCCTAAAACCTTGAAGAAATCGTCAATTGAAAAGGCATAACTGGGTGCTGTACCGAGTAAAGTAACCAGACCAATTATTGACCCGATTATTACTCCTTTCTTAGTAAACTTGAATTTTGGTTTCATACTTTTCGTGGATAAAATAATCAATGTGGCAATCAAAGTTAAGCCACTTGTTTATGAGTTATTGATTCTTCTTGTTATAAATCCAGATTATTCTTAGCTTTTCTTCTATAATTTATGCTGACTTTAATTGCTGATTGTTATTGTTATCCAGTAATTGTTGTGCTTCTTGGCTTAACTCATCTCCCCGAAGCAGTTGTATATAGCTTTCTGAAAATTTCACCATACCCAGCATTGGATTATCGGCATATTTATTGAGAAATAGAGTGCGTAATTCTTGCTCATTCGGGTTATTTGCTACTGCTGCAAGTAAGCAATAAGCAGGATAATATCTACAGAAAGTAAGTTTGCCATTGTCATCAAGTAACCACTGTGAATAAATACTTTCGCATTTGGGAAAGAATGCTTCGGTACTATTACGCGAGATAATTTCATAAGGATATTTAAACCTGTTCACAAATGGGTCAACTGCCGATGTTTGAATCCGACCGATCAGGCGGGTTGTGATGTTAGCAAATATCTTGGAAGCAGACTTACTTTGGAAGATACTTTCTGGTTCTTGGGCAGATAAAATTACACGTATACCTGCTTTCGCCCCATTAGCGCAGAGTCTACCAATTAGCTCGGCTATGCTCTCAAAATTGAATAAAATTGGTGCTTCATCTAAGAAAAATATTGATACTTTAGATGATAAAGCTCTACGTAAAGCTGCGGAATAGGCACTCAGGGCAAGGACTGCGGCATCGGCTTCACTCCCAAGCGATCGCAGTGCGAATACAAGCAATCGAGCATCAGTTCTAAAGCTAGATGGATTGGCGATTGATTGCCCAACTCGTGAATTTAGCCAAAACTTTAATCGCAATCTGATTTGGTCAAGGGCATCGAGAATTTCTTTACTATTATTGGTGATGGAATCGAGTTTGATAAATCCAGGTGAACAATAATTATAGAAATCCTTAAGTGTTGGAATATCTGCCCATTCAGGTGTTCCTAATCCATTTTCTAGTGCTAGCTTATACCGTAGTTTGATATCTTCATCGTTGTAAAAAGTTTCAATTGTGATTGTAATGATACTTTCGATATTTGATATCATTGTGGGACTTACCCCGACAGGATTTGTCCCAAGTACCATTATCATTAATGTGGATTTCAAGAATTCCTTGAAATCGGTCATCCTTTCTTTAATAACTTCAGGTTCATAGCCCCTTAAATCAGGTAATTCAAATAAGTTGTTCGATTCTTTACTAATATCAAAATATGCCCCTTCTTCTCCCATAAATTTGGTATAGTCGGTAAACGTACTAGTACCATCGGGTTTGGGATAATCAAGTGCAATTACGGGAATGTTTTGAGCCAAGGCAGGTGTTAATAGACCTGCTACTAAGACAGATTTACCAGCACGGGTAGTACCGAAAATGGCGAGATTTTTGTGCTGCTTGTACAAGTCGAGATGTACTGGAGTTCCTCCCTCTTCAGCAATTAGCTCAAACCCGGATTTATCTCCCGTAGCCGTTCTAACTATCGGCATGAGTCCGGGAACTTCTGATGAGAAATAGGGGAGGCGACGGTTAAAGGGTCTTGTAAGTAGGTTTTCCCAAATAACAGGTACACATTGTAACCATGTTTTCCAGGCATACTCGATTTCTCTATCAACTACAGCAGGTCGCAAGAAACAGCTAGAAAGGTATTGACAAGCTTCATCAAGTTTTTGACGACTGTGACGATGGACACAAAAAACAACAGCAGTATGGATGGGGAGACTGCCTCTGAGGATAGTTTCTTGTGCCTTAACTGCCTCCTCAATATTCATATTGGCTTTTACGTCAATTGACCCCTTCTCAGAAGACATGGCGCTGGAGGTAATTGACTGTTTGGTAATCCGTTGCAAAGCAGTTTTGGCAAGTCCCTGGTTGGCTTTAGATAGCTGGCAAATAATCTCGGTGTCGGAGATTTTTTCTTTGGATATTACCTCCCAGAGGTATCGAAGCTGGGCGTATTCATCTACCCAGCCTTGGGGCTTTTCGCTAAACTGAAGAACGCCGATATACCTGTCTTGCAGTCTTACCCAGCTGCGATCGAGAAACGGGACAGATTTTTCGTTCTCTAGCATCAGGTGGCGAATGTGGAAATCGCTAGTTTGAACTTCTCGAAGTCCCTCTTCATCTAATATGAGGGGATTGGGAACTTTGGGTGCATCGCTACGGTTAAATTGACTCCAAAGAATTGACCATACTTCCTCACTGGTGACTGCTCGCACTGAAAGCCCCATTGAGTTTGTCAAAAGTTGTTCCCACCGTTGAAACCCAGAGGTAAAACTATCCCGTAAGATTGTTTCAATTCGTTCTTGCCGCACACCGTGAATTTGTCCAGTAAATTGAAACCAGGCATTTTGCAATTGTTTGATAGTTTTTTCAATTGCATCATTTGAGCGACTGTCTTCAGAAGCCAGGACACTATAGGTACACCAGAAACGTAAAAACTTATTTTTACGAGTTCCTGCTTCGGTGAGTTCTCTTGCTCGCAGACGTTCCGATCGCACTAATAAAGTTAATTGCTCTAGATCGCATTTATCCTCTATCTTTTTTAGTTCCTGCTGCCGGAGAAAATCATCAGTGAACGAACCAAGGTGAATTGTTAAGGTTTCTCGTTCGGGAAGTTCTTTGAGTCCGCCTTCAATATTTTCAAAAATGGGGAGAATCTGTTCTTCGGGCAAGGACGGGTGAATTCCCTGTACGTCAAAGCAGAACTTGATTTGAATATCCTCTTTTTTCTGGAGAATAAGTGCGCCGATATCTCTACGACCAGCAAGCGAGATACTTGCAATCCCGGCTAAATGGGTAATATCCTCAAACGGTGTCAGATTTTTGACAACACCTAATTGTTCGGTATCGAGAGATTTTTTACCAATTTTGTGCTTTATTTTTGTTGAGGCGGTCGAACTCATAGCCTATATTTTTGTTCGCTGATATTTATTAATTCAGAAGCTTTATCTGCGTTTTTTCAGCTGGCGCTTCTTCTTGGGTTGAGGTTGTAGAGGATTAACGAGGGAGGCAAATGGTTTGTAACCACGGGTGATGCGGGGCGTGCCGACAAACTTACCGAAAAAGGCTTTGTTAGAACTTACTGTCCACCAGGTTGCCCATCCCCAGGCGGTTACAATTCCGGTTGCAAGCCAAGAAGCTTGCATAAAACCCTTGACTACCATGTAGGAGATGAGAGCGATCGCACTCCAGGGAACAATTTGGTCGGCGGGGAATGGCCCAAGGCGCGGCTGTTCTCCTAACACGCGGTTGACAGTACGAAATTCCCGTTCTCTGGCCATTATTACGAAAGACAAAAGTCAGTTGTTGAAATTTTGATGAGTGGCACTTGTGGAATTGTGCCACTCGTGGTGGCTTTTTTGACGAGTGACGTATCAGCCTGTTACCAGTCCTGCGAGCAAGTCTCCGACTACAACTGTGAGGGCAACGATAATTGGTGTACGGGCGATCGTTTGCCAATCTTCGTCGTTTCTGGCTGCTTGAACAACCCTAATAAGACCAATACCCAGATAAATTAGGAACAAACCGCGCAGTACCGCAAATACGTACCTAATAATATCTTCATTGACACCAGTAAAGTATTCTGTGAAGAAGTCCTCTGCGTTTTGCATAAACTGGGCGTTTGCGGGTGCAGTGGCGATATCCAACATAAATACTACACCTACCAAGCAGAACAGAACAGTATAAATATTGATGCCATACTTGCGCTGCCATTTCTCAAAGTTGGAAAGTAGCAAGTTTGCTTCCTTGGGTAGTAACGCTACAATGCCAGTTCCAAACGCGAGTGATGCCATCACCATGTGGTGGAGTGAGATATCTGCAATCATCAAACCAGTACCAACTGCCATTAGTCCGGTGATGCTGGCGTTTTCTTTCCAGTTGCGACGGCGACGGGTGGGAGCGGGGTATCCGTATTCTTCGTAGGAAGGAATGCGATCGCTGCCAAAATCAGATTCGTAGTCTATTTTCATAAAAAGATTATTTCAGAAATTACTGGATGAAACTTTGTAGGGGTAATTAAGGCTGAATTACTGCTTTTTACCTAAGTTTTAATTGGAGTAAATATCTGCTCCAACTTCTCACTTGTGAAATTATTTTATGAGATTAATAACCGTGAAATCATCTAAAAATTTTCTATTTTTAGACACTATGTTTTTCAGTAAATCATTCAGTGAAAACTCAGGCAAATTTGCTTGACAAGTTCCAATAATTAAATCAGTGATTGATTTCATAATGTTTGACCCCCGATATAGCCTATATCGGGGGTCAAAGATTGATATATGAGGTAGTGTAATTACGGTTGTTTACCGCTAGGTTGTTGTGATGGATAAACTCTCCGGCAACTAATTCTGCGTTTTGTTTGGGTTGAAATTGAGTTGGAGTTTCTTACCTACTTTGAGATTCAGGGTTTTAGTACTGTTAGCAGGTAATTCAATAACCTGGTTAACAGGATAAATTGAATCATATTTAGGACAGGTTTTGGTTTTGCAAGGGGGAACTGCTTCTACGATTGATTTGATAACTCCATCTTTGAGGAATATCATATCTAAAGGAATATACGTATCTTTCATCCAAAGTTTAACTTTTTCAGGTTTGTTAAGGACAAATAACATTCCGTGATTCTCAGGAATCGAATTACGAAATTTGAGTCCGTGGGCATATTCTTTTCTATCGTCTGCTAATTCGAGTTGAACTGTTTGATTGTTACTGGTAAAGGTTGCGCCAATAGGTAAATACTGGGGCTGGCGAGTCCAAAAGTATAGCGGTAGGGGTGAGAGGGCAGCAGTAAAACCAGCAATTGGCCCAACAAATTTGATAAATTTGATGAATTTGTAAAATAGGCTTTTTTCTGGATTTTGTGATTGTTTAGTTTGAATGTTGGTTTGAGCAGTTTGTCTTGTGACTTCCATAGTTTTAGCTAAATAAGGTAGTAAAGTGTTTAGAAATAGTAAGGATTATAAACAGTTGAAATGTTTTGGTTACATTTGCTTTCGTCCAAACATGATGAAACTTTGAATTGATTTATGATGTGTGCTAGCTGAAAATATCAATGTTGCCAACAGCAAATTTGCTTTCGTCTAGGGGACTACTAGGTAAAGCTTGTTGGTCAGCTTTGTTACGCATCGATTCGACTCTATCGGCTTCGCGGATGGCAAGCGGGTTAATCTGACGGCGTTCTTCTAGTAATGCCTCGATTGTTAGTTCCAGTGCTGGGAGTTGGCTTTCTGAGTAGGTATCTTCTGTTATGGTTTCGCAGAATATCGTACTAGCGGCGCGTTCTACAATTGTCTGGATTTCTGCACCTACACACCGATTGGTGGCTTTAAGAATTCTGCGCCACTGTTCTTCACTCCAAGGGTCGCCGCCATTGCGAAAGCGTTCGTCAAACCGGGCGGCGTGCAGTTTGAAGATACTATATCTTTCCCCATTATTCGGCAGGTCTACTTTAAATAAATAGTCAAACCGTCCAGCACGGGTGAGTTCGGGTGGCAGCCATTCCATACGGTTAACTGACGCGATGACCAGTACATCTGATATACGCTCTTGCATCCACGTCAACAGCTGACCAGCCAGCCGTTTGGCGAGGTCATCATCCCCGGCGAACCCTTTATCAAAGTCGTCGAAATACAAAATTACTTGGTTGAGCCTATCTGCCAGTCGCAACAAGCGTTTGAGTTTCATTTCTGCTTGGTTGCCAAAACTTCTAAAGTTGCCCCAATCGACCATGATGAGGGGAATACCCATATTCTGGGAACAGGCTTTTGCTGAGTGTGATTTTCCTGTCCCCGGTGGCCCCACAAGCATAATCCCCTTTGGTACGCGCAGATTGTA
This sequence comes from Anabaena sp. FACHB-595, assembly GCF_048568275.1. Taxonomy (NCBI): domain Bacteria; kingdom Bacillati; phylum Cyanobacteriota; class Cyanophyceae; order Nostocales; family Nostocaceae; genus Anabaena; species Anabaena sp. FACHB-595. The sequence continues at coordinate 22,052 of NZ_CP183475.1, read as the reverse complement.
TTGTTTAGCACGCGGGGTAAGCAATCGCTTGAACTTTTTGAATGACTGCTGCATGAGTTCTAACCCACCAAGTTGGACTTTTGGTGGAGGTAAGAATTCGATGTCATATAAGCGGTTAAGCAGTTGAATTTTTTTTGCTAATAGAAGCTTTGCTATCTCACTGGAATTTCCTAAGTCATGATTTTTTCTAATATCGGTTAAGCAATGAATAATATCAGAAATATACAGACCAGCACTAGCGTTAGCAATTTCTAAATAATCTTGTTCAGTATAAATTAAAGGAAATAAATTACTGCTGATTAAACTAGCAATTATTTCTTGTGTATCTGGTAATTCTTGACTCCAAAGGGGTATTTCTGCTACTATTTCGCTTGCTATCTCGGCATTGGCTCCTAGTAATATAGTAGTCTTATCACTATTGTTTGTATGAAATTTTAGATTAACTAGCGATGACTTAATCCATTCTGATAGAAGAATAAATTCAGTATCTTTAGTTATGCTTTCTTTTAACCAAGGAAAAATATTCTCAACGATTAATACTCCAGTGCCAGAATAAACTCTCCAAAAATTGAGTACTTGAAAATAGTCTTCTGTATTTTGTTTAACAGAATGTTTATAGTCCTCAAATTCTTGAAAAACAAGATTATTTTCGGTGCTGACGGCTAATTCTTTAATACTGTCCTCGCTTAAATTCCATATATAGATTTTTTTACCTACTTGCTGACAGGAAGTAGTAAGACGAATGAGGAAGCGGTGACGTTCTTGGAGGGGGGATTCACAGGCGATGATTGGATAATTGTCCGCAAGCAGGTCTTCTAGATACTCAAAGCTAGACTTCATCTTAGTTGCTTGTAGCGTAATCAGAAGCAATCTTATCTAGAAGGGATGCTGTACGATAACTGATAATTTTCTAATTTCTAAATCCAAAAAATTAGAAAAAAGTTGGTTTATTTTCAGTATTTTGTTGATTGTGTAATGGTGTTGTGAATTTAGATAATTGCCAAGAACTCTGATTTTCCAAGTTTTCCGATTTTTAGTTATGGCAAAGACACCGGAATATCCAATCGTTGTTATTCCAGAGTTAGTTAAAGACAAAAAACAGTTTACCCCATTAGTTTTTCCATCTGGACAAGGAGATGCACCAATTGGGGCAAGTGAGGGGCTGTTTGAAAATGTTCTCAAACATTATTTTGGTGAAATTGTTTCTCCCCAGCAGGTGATGTTTCCACCAGGGCATCGACTACCATTTACGGCTGATTTTCTGTTGATTGAACCAAATACTGGCTTACACATAGACTTGGAGGTTGATGAACCTATCTCATTTGCGACTGGCAAGCCCACTCACTGTATCGGCGAGGATGACTATAGAAACAAGTGTTTTGTCGATGCAAACTGGCTGGTTATCCGGTTTGCAGAAGAACAAGTATCATCTCAACCAGAACGCTGCGCTCGATTTATTGCTGGTGCGATCGCCCAACTGACAGATAATAATACTTATCGCCAGAAGCTACTTCATGTAGAGAAAGTTACTCCTATGCGTCAGTGGTCTGTACGTCAAGCTTCCAAATTAAAAAAGAGTGATTACCGCCAAGGCTATCTTGTCCAAAGAAAGAACTAAGAGATAATTTGGTGAAAGCGATTAGCGTTAATCAGTTTTGAAATTTATTAGTGAGGGTTTTGTATTGAGATAGTTGGTAGGGCGATCGCAAAGATCATTGAGTTGAGTTGTTAAGCTAGCCAGCAAAAACAATTCAATGTCAGTTCAACTTGGTCGTTATACGTCATGAGTCAACTTTTTGAATATGTTGGATTGCAACTACTAACGCGTCTATCATCACCTCATAACTAGCATCAGTAGAACGTTCTAATGTCATTAATCCAGCCTGTTCGATGGCGATAAAACCAGTAATTGCTGCGTTAACCATTCGCATTGCATCAATTAATTTTGTTTCGCTGAGATTGTAGGATTGCAGCACACGTTTGAGGAAGTGGAAGACTTCCTGAATCAGTGGGGAAGTTTCTGGATCTTGGAGATTGAGTTGAAATTGGGTCATAACTCGATAGCGGTTGGGATAAGACCGCGCAAAATCCCGCGTCGCACGTCCCCCTGCCCGCAGTAGTGCTTGGGGATCTTCCAGTCCGTTGGTTTGTTGACGAGACCATTCAATATATTGCTGCCAAATGGTAAGTGCAACTGCCCGTCGCAAAGCTAAATTGCCATCTAGATGCTTGTAAATCGCAGGAGGCTTAATACCTAATTCCCTTGCAACCCGATTCACACCTAAAGCAGCTTCCCCTTCTTGATCGAGACAGGCGATCGCAGCATTAATTACATCCTGCTGTGTTAAGGACTTTTCTTTGACTGGACGACCCATAAAGAATTTAGTTAATGCAATTAACTAAAAGTGAATATAATTAACTTTATCAAGAATTACCTGTCTACGCCTATGAGTAGCCTGACGTTTGCTCCTGCCCATCAGCTGGCGCGAATGATTCGCAATCGCGAAGTTTCTGCCGTTGAAGTTCTCAATGCTTACTTGGCTCAAATCGCCAAACACAACTCGAAGTTAAATGCCATTTGCACGCTGGATGAGGAAAATGCTTATCTTAGGGCTAGGCTGGCTGATGAGGCTTTAGCTAGAGGCGAAAACTGGGGTGCTTTACATGGGGTTCCCATCACGATTAAAGACATTTTTGAAACCGCAGGGTTGCTCACCACCGCAGGCTACATCCCTCTCAAAGACTACGTACCTCAACAAGATGCCACCGTCGTTGCCAGACTTCGGACAGCAGGAGCAGTCATCCTGGGAAAAACAAACATGGCGGAACTAGCTGGCGATTACCAAAGTACGAATTCCCTCTTTCCACAAGTCAATAATCCTTGGAATCTTGACTACACTGCTGGCGGGAGTTCTGGGGGGAGTGCTGCGGCTGTGGCAGCAGGGTTATCGTCATTGGATTTAGGCAACGATATTGCGGGTTCAGTGCGTCAGCCTGCTCATTTCTGCGGTGTGTATGGTTTGAAACCTACGGATCGCCGCATTTCTACAGCAGGACAAATTCCAGAAGTACCTGGAATGCCAGTGTGTCTTCGGCAAATGATGACAGTGGGTTGTTTTGCGCGATCGCTCGAAGATATCCGGCTGTGCTTCTCCTTGATTGCAGGCTCTGATCTTCGCCGTCCTGATGTGCCGCCAATTCCTCTTGATAACCCTTCTGGTAAGTCTTTGCAGAATCTCAAAATTGCTTGGCTCGATGAATGGGTAGAGGTTCCTGTTGCGTCTGAAATTCAAGTGGCGATGACTGCGATCGCACACACCCTGACTCAAGCAGGTGTCCAAATTGAACCCTGGCTTCCCAAAAATTTTGACCTATCAAAAACACTGAACCTCTACGGGCGGATGGCTGCATACATCAACATTTACGCTCAACCTGTAGATCGATATAACTTGCATCGCAGTTGGCAGCAGATTTTTCGCACCGCCACCCAAGGGGAAAAAGAACTCCGCAAATTGGGGGATTTTAGCCGCCTTCTACCAGACCTGTTGAACCCACGTCTGAAAGGATATTTTGAGGTACTTACCGAGCGCGATTGCTTCACTGCCCAAATGGATGAGGCATTAGAACCGTGGGATGCGTGGCTCACTCCTGTTGCTGCCACCCCTGCCTTTACCCATCGTCCCGCTTGGAGTGCTATTGAGATTGATGGCCGACCCTACCCTCATGCAGTGGCAAACGGAGCTTACACTATGCCATTTAATCTGAGTGGACATCCTGCGGTAGTGATTCCGATTGGACACACTCAAGATGGTCTACCGATTGGAATGCAAGTTGTTGGCAAACGGTGGCGTGAGATGGAGTTATTAGCGATCGCTCAGGAACTTGATAAAGTAATTAATGCTTTCCGAAGCCCGTTTGAAATTATTTAACTAAAAAGCGCAATCACATCTACGCAACAAATGTACACTGCATTGGCAGATGAAACCCTTGTCAATCAAGCTTTTGAGCAAGTAAGTTCAAAATTAAAAAAACATTTTGTTGAGCGGCTGCCAATCATCTCGAACTCAGGACTAGAGAACTTTGACAGTCCGCACTCGCCAAATCTGCTCTGATTAAGAAACTGGCGCAGGTTTTGACCAAACGTAAGGTTGAAAAGCCTTATCTAAAGGAGTTTTAGCAATGTGGTTAGTGTAGTTGTGGATAATTTTTACAGCAATTCCTAAAATGACTTCCAAAACCTGCTGCTTTGTGTAACCTGCTGCTAGGAACTCTTCAATTTCTGGCTCACTCACCCAACCTCGCGCCTCAATCATCCGCTTAGTAAACAGCCGCAACGCTTGTAACTTCTGATCTGCTAAAGGTTGCCCGTGACGCAGAGCCTCAATGTCTTCGGGAGTCATCCCAATCATTTTTGCTAAACCTGAATGAGCTGCCATGCAGTAGCGACAGTCATGTTCGTAATTAGCAGTCAGATAGATGACCTGTTGTTCGATAGGCGTAAAACTGGTTGTTTCAAATAAATCCCACAATGCCATGCCTCCCCTCAAGGTGGCGGGAGATTCCGCAAGAATCCCCTCTAGATTTGGAATCAAACCAAATGTCTCTTTGGCATGGAGCAGAGCTTCTTTTGAGGCTTCTTTTGCAGTTTCAATGGTATAAATCGTAAAATCCATTACTTTACTCCTCTTAATCACCTCCCAAGTAGACAAGATTGTCTACTGAGAACAGGTGCTAGTATATCTCTATGGAGACAAACTTGTCTACCTAAATTTATGACTACTGAATCAAGTGCTGCACGTCAACAAATTTTAGAAACTGCTTCTCTGCTGTTTTATCAGAAGGGAATTCAACACGTAGGAATAAATGAAGTCATTGCCGCGTCTGGTGTAGCAAAAAGAACCCTTTACCGATGGTTTTCTTCCAAAGACCAACTAATTGAAGAAGTGATGAAATATCGTGCTGCTCAATGGTTACGTTGGTTTGAAAATGCAGTTGCAGATCAAGGAAACACTCCTAAAGAGCGGTTACTGGCAACCTTTGATGTTCTCCAGGGTTGGTACGCTCTGCCTGACTTTCGCGGTTGTCCATTTATCAATGCGGTCTTAGAAATTGCTGATGCTTCTCATCCAGCTCATCAAGTCTCAGTTCAGTTGAGAGAATCTATCCGCACTTATATCATGCAGCTAGCAGAGCAAGCGGGTGTGCGCGACCCGGAATCTTTTTCACAGCAGTATTTGCTTTTAATTGGGGGAGCTAGTTTAATGGCAACGATTGAGGGCAATCCCATTGGAGCGCAATATGCCAGAAATGCTTTGTCTGTATTGATTGATGCTAGTGGTACTTAGACACAAAATCTAGAAAAATACTCTCACACTCAATATTTTTCCTAAATCGCTCATACAAGTAGGGAATTTCTCAAGGATGCGATTGCCCCTCTAGGTGCGCGGAAGCGCAAGTGCTCTATTTTAGTCTAAAGTCCAGTTGTTAATGGCACACCCTACTTAATTGCAGCCGTGCAACCATTTCCGCTCTTGCAGATACATCCAGCTTCCGAAAAATACGTTTTAAAGTCTGCTTAACAGTATTTTGACTAATCCATAACTCGGCTGCAATTTCTGCATTTGTCAGACCTTTGGCTACCAAAGCAGCCATTTGCAATTCTCGTGGTGTTAAAGAAATTTCCGGTTTGGGCACAAATAACTCGTGTTGGGAGCGTAAAAGTGCTAATTTGGCAGAAAGATGGGCGCAGATGGCACTCAATTGCAACAAGTCTTGCGTATTATAAGCTGGATTTCCACTAGTGCGGGCAAATTGAACTGTACCAATTAACCTTCCTTCTCCAACAATCGGCCCAGTCATAATATGTTCGTGGTCATATATTTTGCCACAACCAATTTGATACAGTTCACTTTGCTTCCAAGTAGCTTCCGTGAAAATAATTTGTTCGTGGGCGGGTGCATGATGGCAAACAACATACTCCATCACTTTATCTAAAGCTGCACCAACCTTAGAGTAATAATCAATAAAACTATCTGGTAAGCCTTGGAGATGAATAGTACCTTGTTGTCCGGCCCAGTCATGTATATAAATACCCCAATGTTGACTGCCAAACAACTCTCCTGCTGCATCCATATAATGTCCACATAGTTGGTTTACTGATGAAGCATTTGTGACTTTTTGAATCAATGTTGGTAAAGTAACAGACATGAGCCAAAATGTACTCAACTGGGTAATTGGCAGCCAACATATTCAATTCTACGATAACTGTAATCATTACCGGGACTGGAATTGAAGTATGGAAACGATGCCTCAACATATAATTGGTTTAGTCATTTATCCTGATATGACCCAACTAGACATTACTGGGCCACATCAAGTGTTTGCATCTATGCCCAATACTCAAGTTTTGCTATTGTGGAAAACGCTCCAACCGATTGTGAGTAATGGTGGATTGACGATTTTACCGACTACTACCTTTGATGAATGTCCGCAACTTGATGTATTGTGTGTTCCTGGCGGTGTTTTTGGGGCTGTAGAAATGATGCAAGATGCCCAAATGTTAGCTTTTTTGCAAAAGCAAGCACAGTCCGCTAAGTATGTGACTGCTGTGTGTACTGGTTCTTTAATCTTGGCAGCTGCGGGATTACTCAAAGGATACCGTGCAGCTTCTCATTGGGCGTTTCGAGAACAGCTAAGATTAATGGGTGTAGAAGTAAGTAACGAGAGAGTAGTAGTAGACAGTAACCGAATCACAGGTGGAGGCGTAACAGCAGGAATTGATTTTGCTTTAACTATCGCGGCTATGTTGTGTGGAGACTATACAGCCAAATTTATTGAGTTGATGTTGGAGTATAATCCAGCTCCTCCTTTTGGCGTTGGTTCCCCAGAAAAAGCCCCTTCTAGTTTGGTACAAGCTGTGTTAAAGGTTGCCAAACCTTTGATCGAAGCATCACATACAGCTAGCCATGTGACTTGAATGAAAAAATGGGCTTTTAGCTCACGTTATGGGGTTATGGGGTAGCCACCGAGATACCCGAATAAGATGAAATGCCTGCGGCGTATCGCTAAAGTGAAAGCTCCGCTAACGCGTAGCGTCTCGAAGAGAAGAGAGCGAAGCTATCGCTAAACAGGGCGTAGCCATCGCCCAGGATTGTCCTTGTCGTCCTTGGGGATTACCGTATTCTGCATTGCAGTACTGTCGCGCAAATAAAGCACTTCCAGCACCATGTCTTCCTTCTGTGTTGCTGCCAAATACAAAAATCTGGTTTTCTGCTAGTTTGATAACTCTATCAGGAATAATTTTGTAGGGATGATTATTTGACATTTGGTTCTTTTACCCAAAAGAAAAGATTGGGATATCTATGATTAAATTTTTTTTACTTCTGCTTGAGCAGCAGTTCGGTTATCCCATAATTCCATCTCTCCATAATCACCTTTCATCATTGCTTCTTGTCTAGAATTTGGATGATTGAAAATTAGGGGTGATGTGTCTTTACTAGAATTTTTTCTTCGCCAACAAATACAATACTTGTCCATTGTATATAAACTGATAATAAAAATAATTACTATCAGTTTATATTTTTATTATGCTGACTGTTTAATCTGGCTTAGAGCTATTAACATTTCTTCTCGATTGAGATGTCGTTTCTTGCCTGTTTTAGATACTTGGATAGCGTAACTCCATTTTATTCCAGCTTGTGAGCATCTTTTCCTTAACTGTTGAACAGTGATATGTTTGTTTGTAGATACTTTATTTTTGTTAGATACCAGAAGGTTGGATTTATCAGTTAAATTTTCAATTTTACTTACAGTGTATTTTATGGATGTAGTGCAGTTGCAGTGCTTTTCAAAAGCGATAGATATCTCTAGCAAGAATTGGAAAATGAAGAGAGTAGAAAATCCGTAAATAAGAATGTAGAGAAGCCCTGTTAGCATATACTGTGCTAATTCCATTGTTTTAACTCCTGTTGATATAATTAGTAACTGGCTATTTAATGAAGCGGTATACCAGCTTTCTGTTTATATCAAAGCGTTAGCTTGTGGAAATTTACTTTGAACAAAAGCTCGATAATCAATTAATGGTGTAATAGTAATGAAATATTTTGGGCTTGGTTTACTTAAATAAAGATGCCACTCTACATATATCTAACAACTGTTCTAATATTATCAAATAACTGGAGTATCATTCCCAAAATAGCTTTCCAGCCTAGTATTATTCCCCAAAATCCGCTAACAAATAGACCAAGTACTGATTTAAGGAAGATAACTCCCCTGTAATTTATCTCGACATTTGATTCGGCTCTGGCATAGATAAAACTATCCCCACTTTGATTTTTCAAATTCCTCATTTTTTGTTCTTCTTCTCTAATCCTTCTTTCTTCTTGTACCTTCCAGCCCCAAGGGACAAATCCCAAAATAATCGAAATGGGAAGGTAGAATGGCCAGTTATACATATAGCCCAGCGAAGCATAGATGATGAAAAAGGTTAGCCCTAAACCAGTACGCCAAACTAAACACCAAATAATAAACAAACTGTTGATAATAGCGTTACGGATAACTATACTTCGATTTTGATGATATGACATTTTAAGGTGTCTCCCGATAGCTAATATTTAATTTTTATTTATGGTGATTACATACCTGAAGATTAAACTTAAGGCTAGTTTGAACTATCATCTTGATAGTTGGAAATTAGAAAATACATAATCAATTGCAATTACCTACTGAACCACATCACAGAAGGTTAAATATACCAACCTATCGTAACGATGTTTGTACCTAGTCCGGCACATAATTACTGCTGCTAAAATTGATATTTACTGTTTTACCGATTATATATTCACTGATTTTAAATCTAAGCAAAGTTTTGATAATTTTTTTAATAAGTTTAAAATAGAAGTATAGTTGTTAGAAAAAATAAAAATGATTAAGATTTGACTCTTAACCATTTGATAATTTATTTGTAAAATGATGGGATATACCTGTGTTTGATTTATATGGTTGAGGCGTATGCCATTAGTTGTGGTTTTTCTTGTTGCGCCCCTTAGTAGCTGATTGCACCTTAAACCGTACCTGTTTCCCAATAGTTATTTCAGCAACATCGCTAGTATCTTTACCAGATTTATAGGCTTCAAGAATTGCCTTATTATTAGCTTGGTACTTAATAACTCTAAATTCATCAGGAAATTCTTGATCGTCTACCTCTACTAGTAAGTTAGCGACTTTGGGTGGGTTATCCCTGATTTCAATTACCCTTTCTTTACCAATATTTTTGTCGCTGATTAATCCAATCTCGTGCAGATGGATCAGGGTACGCTTGATTTGTTCAAGTTGAGTTTTACGACGTGAGATTACCCGGTCGTGGAGTTCGGCTACTCGCACTTTTCTTTCTTCCCAGGTTTCAAGGTCAAGATTTAACTGGTCAACTACCCAGGCGATCGCATCGATTTTAGTTTCGATACCATCTTGAACACCCATGAGTTCTTGTACGAGTTGTTCTACTTTACCTTCTTCGCCTAACTCGCTTGCTTCTTCTATCTGTGACCAGAGTTTAGCAGCATCTAAACTTAACTCTTTGAGCGTGAGTTGATTGATTTCGCGTTCAATTGCTTGAGTCATGATTTACTTTTTGATATGAAAAGCCAGTAGCAGTTACCTATTTACCTGCTACTGCTTGTTGACTAGGAAGAGTTGATGCTTGAAGGGAGATTGAATCTAGTACCCGTACCGCAAGTGATAGTAATCTGACTTTTCTTGTGCTAATTCTGCTTCATAGTCGTAGTAATCCGCCTCGCTTATTAAGGTGCTTATTTGTTGAATTTGCTGGGCAGAGGTTACTAATTTTTTGTTAGCTTTTAGATTAGAATTAGTAGTAGTTTTCATGTCTATACAACTTCAATTTTTCAATGAAGTTATTGCGTTAGCAAATGTTGTGATATTGACTTAGAAAGATAATATTTATTTTTTACCTTTCTCATAACTATCTACTACTGATTTGTCTTTAACCACTGGCTTTTCTACCACAAAGATAGTTGTCCTGGTGATATGTTTCCCCGTCGTCGCGTATGGAACAGCAGATGACAAGCCGTGCATAAAGCCGCGAGATTCTCGACTCGATTATCTTCGGGCAGATAATTCCAATGGTGAACCACTAAAGTTTTAATACTGCGTTCTCTACGATTTAACCCATCTCTTTTATCAGTTGGGCGTAAGCATTGTATAGCACAGCGCGTGCATTTCCAGTCTGATTTTGATTTGACCTCAAGTGCGATAGTATCCCAGTTTGAAGAATAGCGACTGCGGGTTTTGCTAGTCATTAATCAGTCCTTTTGGGTTACACAAAAATAATTTTGATTATATCGTTAATGTCGATTATAATATACTTATTTTTTTATATTCAGTTTTGTTTATAAATTTATTTGCGTAGTTAAGGGACTCTTAACTTTTAAAAAAGGATATATATGCACTGATTATTGTAATTGAATAACGCAGGTTACGCCAAAAAATAAAATATAAGTCTTTGATATCGGTGCGGATTTCTAGCGGAGCAAGCTAATGATTGACGCAGATTATCTACTACTCTTGCAGTTGCTCCTTTGATGAATTTGATGCAATATTGTTGTTTTTATATTAAGTATTTAAGCAGAAAGTTTTTCGGAAAAATTTACCTGCGACATAACTTGTGCGCGTACTGAATTAGCAGCTGTCTCTGCAATTTCTGCTCTATCAGAATCAGTAAGAAGTACTGCAAGTAGTGATTTGAGAGCTTCGCGGTTAGATATAAACTCTTCACCGTATAAATCATCTTGCAGCAGGGTGGCTTCTAAGTAAGGTAATAGCTCAGGCGCAGGAGATAGCAACCGTTCTTTAATGCGTCTTCTTGCAGTCTCTGTTGCCGCTTTTGTACCTACACCTAAATCCCATGTTTCAATTATTAGCCTGATTTCACGGTTAAGTGATACACGCAGCGTTGATAGGCGACCAAATAAAGGAAGGTTGAGCATTAAAGGTGGTAGTGCATTACCCCAATCCAAACCAGCACCAATAGTGCAATTGGCTTCGTCTTCGATACGAACAGCCTCATCGAGCCATCCTTCACCAAAAAGTAAATCTATAGCTTCTTGGGTTGTTACTGGCTCATTCACCTGAGAATTATTATTTTGCTGTTGATGATTCATAAATTTTCACCCGATCTTCGTCTCAATACACCATACTCAAAGTAAACCAAATTATCGTATTCTTCTTCAGGCCCGCAGTTAAACATATTTTGTTTTTCGTAAAATCCTACAGACCTTGGTAAAGAATGCAACCCAACTCTACCTTCATACCCTAGCTCAACACTTCTAATTCTGGCGAAATTTAAAAGTGCTTGACCAACACCTTTGAATTGAGGCGGACGCTGAATTTCAATTCGGTTAGTGGGGGCAGTTGCAATACCATCAACATAAACTAGTCTCTTACCAATATTCAACCGGGAACCGTGCATTTGTGTTTCTATGATCATTAATCCTTGAGTTGTGTTTTCGCACTCAACTGCATAACCTTCAAGATTTGCTTGATTAGCAATATATCTTAATTTAAATATCCAGTCCCAGTATTTATCTTCTTGAGTAAATAACCTTAACTTTTCGACCCAATCATTGACATAATCATCAACATGTTTTTGTCCTAAATCTACCAGATAGGCTTCAACAGGTGTATTATCAACACCCCTTTTTAATTCGATTTTTAGTTGCACATAAAGCTCCTAATGCTCAACTGATTATTAAAGCTTGTGGCTGCTATTTGACTGATAGATAAAAGAATAAATGTGAATGCGTATATCAATAGCTTTATGCCAACCAGCTAGCACAGCATCATCTGAAATTTCTCCAATAACTACCAAACTATTTTCTTTATCTACATAGTAAGGTAAAGGTTCAGCACTCAACCAACCATAAGCAATGGCTTCTTGGTCTCGCTCAAAAATTGAAACTTCTAAACTTTGCTCATATCTTGAGTAGTAGTAAGGTAAATAGCAAGCTGGGTATTCTCTTAAAGATTCGCGATTAACTGTGTATGATTGCCAACGTAGTCGCTCACCCTTAATTTCTTTTGGATTAGCTTCTAGCCAATCATAAAGTTTTTTAGCTTGCCTCAATGCGTGGTCTTTGCCTTCAAAAACAACGCTGGGAAGAAAAATATCGCCGTCAAAATGTACCGCGACTTCAAATAAATCTTCATCCTCATCTTCGGCTTCTGCTTCTGTTACCTCAATGATTCCAGCCTTATATAGTTCGGTCATTTCCCTGCATTGCTTCGTCAGATATACCCCTACATTATTAAAATTTTAGCTTTCAGTTACACAATAATCAGAACGCTCTGTTGGTTCTAATCCCTTACCTGGAAGGAAGTTTTGTTTGTGTACACCAGCCAGCACCGTAGTGTTAGCGCGGATCGGCATTATCTCCAGGAGGAACTAAAGCCCTATTCTTTTTCTTACCCGCGATCGCATTAACAGAGCGAATCAGTGTAAATTCAGAAATTCTTAAAATTAATAAAAATTTCTAACTTGCCGGATGATATAACCCCGTATCCTGATTAAATTCCCACCCTAACCCTGCTCTATCCTTGCCTTTGCACCATCCCACAAAAAGCGGTGGTGGCAGATTAATTCGCTGCTCGCGTATAGTTTCTACACTTACACCAAGTCTTGAAGCTAAACCTTCTTCGGTTAGTGGTTGGATTCGAGGAGTTTGCCCTTGATAATATGAATTGTTGTTGTACGATTTCTTCTGCCGTTTCGGTTGGTTGTTGAGATAATTTTGAATTTTAATAATCGCCTCAGCAAATTGTTTCATTTGGGCTGTTATCTCTTCAGTTTTTTGTTCTAAAGAGTCCAAACGTTTATCTTGATTACCAGCAGTTGCATCAAGATCATCTAAAGAACCATCTAGGTATAGCTCAATAAAACGGGTGAGTGTTGCCGTTGCCGTTGTGCCTTTCGAGTTGCAACGGGCGATAAACTGCTCCCACATCTTTTGGTCACAGTTGAAAGATGCTAGCTTCTTTGTTCTCCCTGTATTGCTCATATCTAGGTAATGTCTAGGTATTATCTAGGTAAACTTATCCGCAGACAGGAACAACTGAGCGTGTTTCCATCTTGATAACTACCTTGACACTATCATGATGAGCCTATGAGTGCGATGCCCTAATATAACCGCCCGGCGGAGGCGATGCCTTCTGGAGCGGCTTCCCCGTAGGGGTACACCTACGTTTTTTATTACCTATGTTTGCTTTTTCTACGCAGTGCGTGAGAAGTCCCAACACGCCCAACATGGTGAATGTACTTTGCAGTTGTCGCCGGGGAAGCGTGGCCCAAATCTGCTTGCAAGTCAAAATCAGAAGCTCCATTTTTCTTAGCCAGCGTTGCGTGGGTGTGGCGCAAAAAGTGGGCGCTGAACTTAATTCCCGCACAAGCAGAAATTTCCTCCATCATCAGTCGCAACCCGCGATCGCTTAAAGGTTTACCCCTATCCCGCCGGCTGGGACTAGGAAACACAGGCTGATCATTGCTGGCATCGCCACGGTAATCCAGTAGTACCGCACTAGTTTCCGGATCGAGACTAATGGTTCTAGTTTTATTTCGTTTCCCCGTCACAGTTAACAATAGACAGTCCCCATCCTCCCGAAACTGCCGCCAAAATAACCCCGGCGTAATTACGCGCTTACCATAATCAGAAGTTTGCCGGGCAATTTCTCCCGCCCTCACCCCACTGTAAAAGACGAGAGTAAACAACAGCCAATGCATCTTATTAGTGTTGTGTTGCAAGTCTACTGCCATCGCCGCTTTTTCCAACTTAGCAATCTCGCGTTCCGACAGAATCCGCTCTGCAAGCTTATCGTCCCACTGGATGCTTAAGTCCTTGCCCAAGTCGATAGCAAAATAACCAATAGAAGCTCTAGTACCCCATTCCCACAAACTTTTAATCGCCGCCGTGTACTTAGCCGCAGTATTTTTACTAATTCCATAAGTATTTTTCTTTCCCCGTACTGGCTTTTCATCCTTGAGCCAAGTCAGATAAGCGTGTAGATGAAATAACGTTACCATCCTCAAATCAGATATCCCAAACCGCGAATGCATATAATCGACAAGCTCATAACCGATTTGCCGATATGCCCGTCGCGTTTGGTCGCTTTTGATAGTGACAGAATGCACCCATAGCTCAATTAGCTGCTGTGTCGAATTAATTTTCTGGCGGTTGGGAAAATAATAATCCACAAGCGCAACACGAGCTTCATCAAGCGGTAGAGTCACCACCTCCACAGCAAGTGATTCCACGCTTTTGACGGGTAAATTTTCCATAAGATAAATCCCCAATCCCCACTGATAATTATGATGCCGAGAACTATAATTCCCGGTATCTTTATGATAGTTGTTTCCCAGACACGATCAAATTGCCCATCTAAAATAATCTATATCGTATATACGCGGATATCCCGTATGCGATGATGGTAGTGGGGAGATAGGGAGGTAGGGGAAGTAAGTAAATATTAGAACTCGAAGCAAATGGTTAAAGAACTGGTTAGAAATCACTTCTCCACAACAAAAGCGCGAGGGACTGGTGGAATATCCGCAGATAAATATAAAACTTCTGTCAGAAGAAGACCGGGAGTTGGTGAAGCAGGCCAAGCAGCGTGCTGAGGATTTGCGCTTAACTTTTAAAGAGTTTGTGCTGGATTGTATTAGAAATGCACTCTTTGAAGAGAGTCCGGATGATGCAGATAGTGCAACTGCTGCCGAAATTGAAGCTTTGAAAGCTCAAATCGCCGCCCTGTCAGAGAAAGTGAATATCCCTTCTGCAAGCAAAACGGAAGTGCATACCCTCCAGGAGCGGTTAAATCAATTGCGGGTGGGTATTTCAAATGAAATTAAGAAGGATAGAGAGCAACTTGCTTCTTTGGCGCTGGCGCTCTCCCGCCTTGAAAGCCAAATTGAACAGTTGGTGCCTTCTTTAAATCTTCAAGTGGATGGCGAGGTAAATTCAAACAGTGATGGCGATTGGCTTTTTGGGGAAGACTCCGGTGCTGAACTACCGTTAACTTAAGCATGGGATGGCGGCAGTCCCCACCCGATAGCAAAGTAGGGCAGGGTGGTTTCATACAAACAGAGAAAAAGCCAAACTTTGTTTCAAAGCCTCTCCCCCACGGGCTACGGTGTACACACAAGTCTTAAAATTCCCCCTAGCACTTGGTTTCGTCATCTAGGTTTAGGTTGTGCGATCGCTCTGGAAGCCTGTCCGCAGCGAGGAGGAACGACGAAGCAATCGCAAAAACTACGGGATTATGTGATTACTTCGCTCCGCTCGTAATGACAATTTAAGGGGTCTATAACGCCTGAAACCCTTACAGCTACCACTTGTGTGTACACCGTAGCCCCCACGGGGGGAGAGGTTTGGAGAGGGGTCAAGATTTCTGCTACAAAGCGACAAATCAATATCTATGTATTTTTCTTTTTTCGTATGAAACCACCCTGACCCGATAGCAAAGTAGGGGAGGGTAGTTCAGCATTGGAAGCCGCAATGAATAGCATTTCCAGCCTCTGGCTGGAAACGAGATTTTAAAGGAGTTTGGGCTTAAGTTTACACCAATGGTAGTTCAGTACATACCATTCAGGAGCGCTTCAGCAAATTTAGCTGGAAATTCCTGAGAAGAGTTGAAATGTTTTAGAGTATTGACCATTAGATACCCATGCGTAGCAAGTGACTGGTGCTGTAGCGTCCAAGCGATGTCCCAGGAACAGAGCAAGATGAGCAGGCCCAGCAAAAAATAAATGGATTTCTTTACCGCCTATGCACACTAAGTTATTGACAATTAATTTTTTAATGCCTCCAACGGCATTGTTGGCATGTTGTGGAGAAATAATAGGATGCTCTCCTCTAATGTGAAGCAGTGGCTCACCTGTGAGTCCATACTTCTCCAGATTGACTTCGACTTCAGGAATAATATCTCGAAGAATACCTATGCTAACAACCAAGCGGGTTCCTGTTCCGCCTATCATCTGATGAGCCAAAGGATAAACGGGGGTTTCTTGAGTGGGATGAGCATCTGTTGCCCATACCTCTTCACGGTATTCCATTTCAATTGCGTAGCCCCTAACAGCTGAGAAGACAGATCCTATTGCAAGACATGCTGCCAGACGACGATTGCCAGCAAGCCTGATTCGCTTAGTATTTCTATACTTTTCAATCCAGCTTCGAGTATCCTGTAGTTCAATGAGTAAGCGATTCCACTGTTGGGATGGGGCAATCGCACGAGTTTCACCACCAGAAAAAGGGGCCCAATCGAAACACAATCCATGATGCTCTGGGTTATTTTCAGAGGCAATGGCTGTGTAAATCAGGATGGGACTAAGGGCTGGTAGTTGACTGGGAGGAATTTTTTCTCGCAGTTTTGTCTCTAACTCTTTGCGGGTAATAATTTGATTCTTGCGCTGTCGTATAAATGTGCCTAAGTGATTATAAATATTATCAAAAGTTTTAAAAGATAAATCTTCATATTCACTCAGATTGTCAGCTAAAGACTGCTTAAAAAGAGCTTCGCCATGAGATTTTGCAGTGTTCCAATCTGCCTCGACTATCACCTTTTCAAAAATGAAAAAGGCATCTTGTTCTGTGCCGCCAATTTTTTTGACTAGGCGGGTATACTCTTTAAAAGAATTTTCTTTGACTGTAGAGTTTTCTTCATAAAAATCTTGAGGATTACGAACGCGGCGCAATCCATTTACCAAAGGCTCTAAGTCTCTGGAAACTCCTGCTGCTACAAGTATAAACTGCTGATAGGTGTTTGGACTACCAGCATCTACTTCTCGGAACCGTTGAATTTCATTTAAAAACTTAGATGGTTGGAGTGTATGGTCTTTAACTTCAAGAAACTCTATCGCAAACCCACGGCCGGGTACAAAAAACTTTGCCTCTACATCTCCAATTCCTTCCCGGATCATAGCTGTGAAGCCATCCTGAGCTAGCCAAGCAGGAATGCGAGCAAGCATGACTTGCTCCTGAAAGGAAAAGCCACCTTCAGCAATATCACCACCACGAGACTGTGGTTCTAGAAGTGAGGGAGTCAAATGTTCACTCTCTGTCATGCGGTTTGCTGCTCAGTCGGTTTTTCCAAAATAGAATACCCTTCAACGGGATTGGAACTCCAACTTTGGAGTTTTGAATCTGAGGCGTGTGATGATGGTCCGAGCCATTTTCCAGTATCTAGCCACAGTTCATAGTAATATAACCATAATGCAGTCCACGGGATGATAGTCTTTGCAAGCAGCATATCTTTCTGCCACGGTTTTTCTTTGGGGTAGTAGAGGCATAAAGTTCCGTCTTTCCAAACATGGGGAGGTCGTGATGCCAGAGTGGGAGATATGACATTAACGGTTGGGTAAGAGCTGAGTTTGTAGCGGATTGCTACTCGATATTTTGGGGAAAACTGACGGGGTTGAAGCGTGCCTCGCCATACAGCTACCCCACGCTCTCGCCTGTAAGCGAACCCAGGAAATCGGTGCAATATGTGTAGGTTTTGCAGCCCCAGGTTGATAGTGGGTTTCAGTTGAGAATATTCAGCCTTGGTCAATCCCATGAAACTTGGTTGCAATGGTTGAAGTGTATAAACCAGAAGCAGGTTGGCTGGGTAGAATTAAACCAGTAGAGCTGACGTAAGATTTGCCAGGTAAACCCGCTTTAGCCAATTGAGACGCAGCGGTTTCTACCTCTGATGGAAAATATTCTTCTCCAAAGATTTTTTGCCAGTATTTAATCGCCTTCTCCCGATCATCAGTCTCTAAAGCTTTAGCTGCCCAATTCCGTCCCTCATTAATCCGTCTCATGAAGGTTTCAAAGTGGGTGCGACTCCAGTTCCAAGAGATGTTATGACCAAGGATCGGATCGGGGAGGTTTGGGGTTGCAACATTGCTAGTATATAGCAGGTGATCGTATTGGCGGTAAATAGCATCCAAAAGCTCGTAAAATAGGACTGCCAATGGCTGTGTCATGTCTAAAGTGTTCTTTTGGATGTGATAAACCAGCAGAGCGCCAAGCCAGTAACTTTTGGGTTTGCGGCTTTTCATTTGGCAGTCACGGAAGTGCTTCAGAAGCTTGCCAAGTGGTTTAACTTTGTGGTCGTGTTTTTCCTGTAGCTCATTGAGTAAGTTGAGATACCCGATGGGGTGCGATGCAATCCACTTATTGAATCCTCGATCTGGGACGTAAAGCACACTCTCGAATCCATCTGGTGCAATGCAAGGAACAAAGTCTAGGTGGAAGTCTTTGCCTTTGAAGTAGACATGGACGGATCGGCGTGCCCGCTCTACTTCTATTTCCGCTTCTGCATATCCCTCAAAGCCCAAAGCTTTTGGCAAGCCATCAAGCAACTTTTTCATATCTTGAATTAATCGTTTAGCCTCTGGTTCATTTGCCTTTGGATCACCAGGGACACGTATTAGGGTATCTACGTCTTTAACATCACCTACTGCCATTTTTTGGGCGTATGAGCCTGCAAGTCGAGAGTGAGGGTAGACAGTGGGAAAATCTTTGCTTTTGGCAATGTACTCACGGACTAAGGGTGGCAAATCGCGTGCTGCATCAAGGCGTTCTTGGGGTGGTTGAATGTTCTTGAGCAGTTCTTCAAAGTGTGTGATAAGCGGAAACATCTATTTTTTTTACCTTTACTGAATTGGGCTATTCATAGCGCAGCGCTATGGTAATTTCTTTTCATATGCCACCATCATCAATATTTGAATCAAATATATCTTCCAGAAAAACTTACTCGTATTACCTATCGTTAGTAACCAAATTCATTTGAATTCAGCCGACATTGACTCACACTATGTCAGTGTGTAGCACTTTACTACACTGTATTTTAATGCTTTTTGATTAAAAAGAACAATTGTACTACTAGTGAAAACCGTACTAGAGTTAGTAGTAATTTTACGGTTTATCGTTCAGTCTGGTGATTAACTCAAAGTAAAAAGAGCGATCGCTCTCCTCTCAATTCATGTACACTTCGTCATAGAGTTGTTGCTCCGCAAATAATTCATGCAATGGGAATATTGCTTACCCAGGAGTAAGTAAGAAGTGGATTTTTCTGCTAAACGAGACTATAAGGTTTATTTCTGTCCTGAATCAGCGCACCATTCAACAACTCCCTGACGCACCCAAAAGTGGCAGTGGCATTCGTTAAGCTGCCTAACAGAAGGATTAAGTGTTGGTCGTCCCAACGAATCAATGGCGATCGCCCAGCAAGGATGCCGCTTTTGATTCAAAGACAGCAAAATATTTTCACCACATCCTCCAGGGCAACGAAAACAAGCCCATTTCTGATATTCAGCATCACCAACGACTAAAATCTCCCCTGGTTTTATATTCTCAGGTGCAGGATGTGTTGGAACTATCCGTGCTGATAAGTCTGGCTGGGGAAGAAAACGTAGCCAGATTAACAGCCGCCTAATTACACCGCGAAGAAACATCCCTTACTCCACCAAATTAAGGAAAGGTATAACATCCCCTCTACCCCACGATTGAGAGCCGACTGTTCCACAAACTGGGCAATTGGAATTAAGAATTGCTGCTGGTTTACGGTCAGTCGTCAGATGGAATTTACGAACCCTGTGAGCTGCTGCACCATCCTCACCACGGAAACCCTGAAGGCGGTGGACAAGTTCTTGCATTGCCATAATTGCTACCTCTGTTGTAAATAAAACAACGGCAGGACTGGGGTTTCCTTCTCCAATGACGTAGGCTTCTGCCTTACGACGTTCGTACTCATCAGGATTACTACGTTTCAATGCTTCATCTCGTGCAATCACAGGGTTAATAATTTCTCGGCACAACAGGCAGGCGTGTCCTGGCGCAGGTACAAGCACCGTGACGCGACCATCCAAAGCCTGAAAATTGGGCGTTTCCCCTTGAGAAACCTCAATTGCTAAACCCATATCAAACACAGGTGTTGCATAGTAGTAGGCAAACCTATTCAGCATTAGGCGACCCGTGTGGTCATCAGTGCAACAAAAAATTACGTCGCACGCTTTCAGGGGATCGCGGCAGTCTGCTTCTCCAATCCAAGCTTGATATGTTCTCACTTGAACACCAAGTCCAAGTTCCACAAGTGACTTGGCAACAACTTCAACTTTGGGACTCATAGCATCAGCATCTGGCTGACGCGCACCGTGTAGCCGATTTAAATTTGTATCCTCAACAATGTCTTTATCGAAAAGTGCAATGTTCCGAATACCCATCTTTGGCAGCAACATAGCGATCGCACTTCCTGTACCGCCGCAACCAATGACCCCAACACGCAACATCGATAAGTCTTGATTGAGGGCTTCCCCAAAAGCTAAAGCTTGTCGCTGCAATGCTGGAGGAGAAACCCCCAGCCCCCGGTTTGGATAATGCAAACGGATTTTCTGCCCAATAACACGAATTATCCGCAAGGAGATAACTTCCTGCGAACTAACCCACAGGCGACCAATCAAATTTCCATCCGGCATTAGGATAACACTCAAAATCTGTGTATCTGAGCCGTTGCGGTTTTGTGCCAGTTGAATCAAGTCTGGTTCGTTAGTATCATCTTGAATAGAGAATTCTCTCAAGCCTTCTGGGTGGCTGTGGAAAACGGCTAGTGTCAGGTTTTTTGCTTGTGCCGCTTGCAATGCCCGAACAAAAGAATCCGTTTTCCAGGTAATGTGTTTGGCAGAGAAAGAAACAATTTCATCCTCTGGCACTGGTATTACTTCATAAGAAATGAATTTTTGGTGCGGCTGCCCATCCCAAGGGTCGGCATTGATAACGGCCTGTCCACACAAGACATAGGCTGCTCGCTCTTTACCATCTATGGTTAATAGCAATTCGTGCAGGTAATTTGAGTGTTGCTCTTGCAATGTCAAGCTTACAGTATTCAAGCAGCCACCTCCAGAGCATTTTCAATCCGTTTGAGCATTGTCCATATGCCATCTGTACCAGGTCGCCACTCATTGTTATGTCTCGACCATCGCTGCCATTTCTGACCATTAAATTGGTGTGGTTGATCGGCTGCCTTTGGGTATTTTGCACCTTGTACCAGCTTTACCCACGGCAGCAGGTAAAACATATCGGGGGGTGCATCTGGGTATCCGCTCGGCAAGAGAATTAAGATATCTGCCTGTTCAGTATCAAAACGGCCAAGTGGTAACTGAAATTCGCGTAAAATAACGCCCTTTTGACTGGCATCTACCACTTCTTCAAAAGGTAAACCCCTGTTTTCCAGGTATTGGCGATCGTTTGAGGGTAAAAAGCTCATTACTTAACCCTCCGTTGTAGTCTTTTTACCAGTGAAGAATCGCTCGACTCCTGGTGCTTGTAAATCGACAGATTCGTTATCGGCAATTGGGCGGTCTTCTGCACCACGTAGTTCAAGCCAAACTCCATAGGATGCAAGGTCAACGCCAGCAAGTTCCTTCAGCTTTAACCCTGTGATAATTGGCGCTCCCCATTCAAATCGCCGACCGTCGATGACAAAACGGAAGGAGCGATCGCTGCGCCAAGTAATGAATCGCTCGATACCAGGCTTTCTGAGTTCAACGGTTTCATCAAGGCGGATTTCTTCTAACTGACCGTTGTTTAGCATTTGGAAGATAAGGTACTCATCCACAGGCCTCTTGCTTGCTTTATCAAGCAGCTGCCCTCCTGTAATCACGGGGTCGTCTACTTTATAACTTCGGTCATCAATCCGCACCAAGTAGTGTTTTGCAAGCGGGGGTTGTACAGCCCCGTGCTGTCTAACCCATTTTTCCAATTCAATTTCCTCAACCACAATATTGTTCGTCATAAGTTTAATTGCAAATCTGACTCTCAATTTCATTAATGAAATTTTATTTATTATATTACACACATGACGTAGAATTGCAAGAGTGAAATTGGAGATGAAATGGCAAAAGGACAGTTTGACGTTGAAGCCTTTTACGCAGCATTAGACAGCCAGAGGCAGTCAAAACGACTGAATTGGAAACAAGTCGCCGAAGAATCTGGTGTTAGTGCGTCGAC
>NZ_CP183474.1:0-407634 GCF_048568275.1 Anabaena sp. FACHB-595 | reverse complement strand
TCCGGTTATGACGGTGATAAATTTGCGCTTTGTGTCTGGTTGATGATTCAAGCTCATGTTGAGGTAATACGGCGTACTGAACAAGAATGGAAGGTTTTTCCCAAGCGTTGGGTAGTAGAAAGAACATTCGGTTGGTTGAACCAGTACCGTCGTCTTAGTAAGGATTATGAGCATCTGTCAGAAATGAGTGAAGCTGCCATATACGCTGTTATGACTCGTATTATGTTACGCCGTCTTGTTGTCTAAAGATTTACTTTATAAATGGTCTCTTACATTGGTCAGTCTTTCTGTAAAAATCCGCCGTTTACACAACTTATTAATGCAAAAAAACTTCCGCACCTTTAACTGTAAGGTAATGCTGTAGTCAGCCCAGGGTAAGTCTGCTAATAAGCGTTCATAGCGACTATGAATTTTATGAGTTGGTTGGTTACAAACCGGACAATTAACTACTCTAGTGATTGCGGAAACAATCACATTTATCTGAGTTTTTATCTCGTCAAGAATGCAATTTTCCAGTTTCAAGTTTGCTGAATCTGGTAATAGATGACTTAGCACTAACATAACCAAGCTGAGGCTTATTCCTCAAATGTTTGATGGAGTGAAGTTTGACGTATCTCAATTATATCTTTCTGACTTCTGCCTTCTGCCTTTCCCCAACCAAGATCACCAAAAGTTGCCAAGAACCTATATGTTGTCCTAGTGCGGTGTGAAGCGTATCGTGTCCGTTTGGTCAAAACATGGTTCAAATCACAATAACTTACTCAAAAAGTATGATGTTATCACAGTAGAAAAACTGAATATCAAAGGACTAGCTAAAACAAGATTGGCGAAAAGTATAAACGACGCTGCTTGGGGTCAATTTATTTCGATACTAACAGTCAAAGCCGAAAATGCTGGGCTAAGAGTAGTTGCTATAAATCCAAACGGCACAAGCCAAGAATGCTCTAGTTGCGGTCAAAAAGTCGAAAAGCCTCTATCTCAAAGAACACACAACTGTCCTAATTGTAATATCAGATTGGGTAGGGATTTGAACGCAGCTATCAACATAAAGAATCGTGGGGCGCACGATCTTAAAGCTCAAACTATGTCCTCAATGAGGAGTCTTTGAGAAGCCTACACCGCCTGATTACAGGTCGGTGTAGGTACGTCACGGCTCTCCTAGTTAGGTTGAGATTGGAAAGTGAGAACATTGATACCAAAACGGCGGCGAAGTAATAGACGTAGAGTGTGAGAGGCAATTTTAGCTGCAATATGGACACAAAAGCCTTCAATAGTTTTGTTGAGTAAGCGTTCGGGGTTACTGCGATCAGCTACGCTCTTGCGGAACGCCATCGCAGATCACCTGCACCTGCTCACACTCAGCAGACAGGTAATCGAAGGACTTCAGATGATTCAGCCCAACCGTCAGTTCTCCATTCCAAGTTCTGACGGTGCAACTGAAGTCATGAACAACAATCACTATGCACTAACAGCTACCCTTGCACCCAAATTTTTAGTTGAGCCTACAGCTTGCAGCAAGTTCTACATTTAAGAAAGTTCCTGAGCGGGGTGTAATTGAGCGCAACTGCTGAACAAAAGCTTTAAATTTGACATCAGTTATACCGAAGCCAGCTTCAGCACAAGCCGACAAACCTCCTTCGATGGGAATAGGGGAACCATTCCTGGGACTATAGACTATGAATTTATCGACAGTGCCAGTGCCAACCGCAAACCCGATAACGTGGCGAACTGTTCGCAAAGCAGCATTATCTAATGCACCACCAATACTGCCAATACTGACATTAACTGCACGGCTCTCAGCCAATGCCGGCGCACTCATGGACAATACTGCCCCGACAATCATCAAACTGGTGAACTTCTTCATTTTCCTATTCTCTAAAAAATTCAAAAACTAATACAGAGGTTTCATTGTCTAATAGTTAACACACGGGCATTATCTGAAGATAATCATTTATTAAAACAGAGTTTAAAAAATAACTACTATTTTAAATATTTAAAATAAGACAATTTTAAAACTAATTGACAACAGAAAGTTTTGAGTGAAGTTGCCAGACGATAACTTTTGCGGAGCGTATTTAAAGCAGAATTTGGCACACGCAATCGAAGTGGGCGCAACACGGGACGATATAACCAGTAATAAGCCTTTTTTAAGTCATCCCACTTTGAACAGGTTTCTTGATGTAGAAAATCTGAAATGTCTACAACCAATCCTCTACCCTGGTGCATCATGACATTACGACCGTGGACATCATGAGGGTGGAGTCCGCGACTTCTAGCATAGTCCAAAGCTTCATCAATGTCCTGTATTACCTGCTGAGGAATTGGTAAACCCAAGTGCATACAATCGTAAAGCGTTGTTCCATCAAGCCGTTTCAATACTAGAAAACCATCTGCGGCATACAAACACTCTGAAAATGCTGGATGAGAACCTAGACGACGGTAGACTTCTACTTCCTCTTCAAATCCTGGTCGTCCTGGAGCATAAATCTTCACTACACAATTAGGATAGTCAGGGTGATCAACAACTGCGGCATAATTTCCTTTGCCCAGCAATCCCCAGGGTTGTGGAAGATATTTGACTTTAATGGGATCGCGGGGATTGACGCTTTCTATTTGTAACCCAGGTAATAAATCTTGATAAATGTTCTTGAGCAGATACAATAAATGTGATTTGTTCATTGTCCTAGTTTCACAATCACGCCTTCCTTTTTGAACTGCTGACGCTGCATTCTAGTTTTAGAATCTTGGCACTTTACTAAGTAATCAATATTAAAGTCATCTTGCCAAGAGTTAAAAGGCTGGTTTTTTAACCGTAATGACTTGTTTCTCAAGTATGAAGACAAATATAATTCTTAGGCTTATTTTTTAAGCAATAACAATAATTTATGAACATTTAGTCAGCAAAATTGGAATTTTTGGTTTATGGCAACCGGGGTGCTGGTAAGGGTAGTACAACTGTGAAGTGCATATTTAAAAAAGTAACTACAATTCGATTTAGTAGATTAGCATGGAATAGGATCATTTGGGTATTATTACTTAGCATTTTAATTGTCACACCGATAATTATGCCCAATTCGGTGAGAGCGCAAGACGAACGAGTAACAGTACGTCTAGACGGTCGAGCATTGTTCCGAGTAAGTGCAATAGATAATACCAGTGCATCAGATCGAGCAAGACAAATCGAACGACGCATGAATCGGTTATTAGAAAATCCAACAGCCATTTCTTCACCTCAAATTGAAACTTCTCAAGATAAGCAAGAACGCGTTATTACTAATGTTGGAGTGCCAATTGTTACTCTAACTACAACAGATGCTCAAGACAATTTAACAACTGTTGATACGTTAGCTATCCAATGGTCACAGGCAATTAATGTTGCTCTCAAAAGGGCAAGTCAACGCCGCCTCTCACCTTGGGGGCGATTTGTAGCAGAGATACAAGCATCGGTAGAAACTGCTTTCGGACGACTGATAGAATCTGCCATCACAATTATTCCGCGTGCGATCGCTGCTATGTTAGTAATTGGTCTTTTCTGGGCAATAGCCACATTCATACGCTGGCTGATGCGAATTATCTTCCGCCACATCGTTGAAGATTTGACCGTTGAAAACCTGATTAAGCAGGTTGCATATTACGCCGTTTGGACACTCGGCTTGATAGTTGCCCTCGATGCTTTTGGCTTTGATCCTCAGGCTGTAGCTACTGGATTAGGATTAACTAGCCTTGCCTTGGGATTTGCCCTCAAGGATATCATTTCCAACTTTATTAGCGGTATGCTAATTCTTGTCTTACGTCCTTTTGAATTGGGTGATCAAATTGTTGTTGGCGAAACCGAAGGAAACGTTGAGCGTATAGAATTGCGCGCTACCCAACTTCGTACATACGATGGTCGCGTGGTACTAATTCCCAATGCCGAAGTGTTTACTTCTCGGATCATTAATAACACAGCTGCACCTATCCGCCGTAGTAGTGTCGAACTATTCATTGGTTACGATAGCGACCTGCAACAAGTAGTTACTGTATTAAAAAAGGCAGCCCAGGCAACACAAGCAGTACTTGATGAGCCGAGGGTTTCTGTGCGGATACGAGATTTAGGACAAGATGACGTTGTAGTTGAAACCCGCTTTTGGACAGATTCGCGGCGTTCTGATTTTGTAGCTACGACATCAGCTGTAAGACAGGCGATAGTTGCTGCGTTGAAAGAGGCGAATATTGGATTACCAGACCCCGATGTAAGAATTTTAGTACCACGTCATCCGCAAAAGTGGCAAGCAACATTCGGTTTAAAGAATACTGACGAAAACCGATAGTCATCCCTCACAACCAACCCCATCCCTATCCCTATCAAACCCATGCGGATCTGGCTGATTCACTCTAAATCTGCGGTAAGGAACATCACGGCAATCTAAATCTGGCGAATTGGGCGGAATGCAAAAGTCTGGGTAAGAGCTATCGCACTGTTGCACTTGAGATGATCGCACCGTAGTAGGCGCAGTATTTTTCTTCCCTCGCCTAAAATCCCAAGGCATCACCGGCTGCGATTGATTCCAAAAGCCCAACTTCTGTTGTTTAGCATTAGCCTCAGCCTGTAGAAATTGGTCTTTAGTGTTGGTGCATCCTTTAAGATACTGCCTGTAAACCACAGCCTGCCCCTCTTGCACCATAACGAGGTTAATTGAGCGATTATTGATAAACACTTCGGCTACCAGCCTTGTGTATTGATCACGCTCGATTAAGCGAACTTGTACTAACTGACCAACTGGCAATAATTGCCCAAGGCGAGTTCTAGACTTCTGACCCCAAGGATTTTATTTCATTTCTGGCGCGTCAATGCAACCTAGACGAATGGTAATTGGCTGCCCTTGTTGATTGCGGACTCGTAACGTATCACCGTCGCCTACGCTTACTACTGTCATGCTTGGTGGGGATATTCAAAAGCTGATTTAGCGAAATAGAGTGTGACCTCCACGCTCCATTTCGAGAGCGATCACTCCACATTGAAGTACCATCTTTGTTCATGTACACTATGCTGAAATTAAGCGAGTAATGAAAGTTTCAACATGACCACAAGCATAGCTATTGCAGAAAAAATTACTACCCTTCGACAAGTTGAGGAGAAACTAGGATTAACACTAAGTAATGATCATCAATTTTTCACTGAATGGATGGCTGATTTGCCTGTATTAAGTGAAACAGAGCAAACAAGATTAGAGCAAGTTCGACAAAATTATCTCTATCAAATATCATACGGCAATCTTTTAGAAGAAACTGTCAAAATGGTTGTGCTGTCTCCATTACTGGAACTTGCGGGTTTTTATCAAGCACCTTACAGATTTCAAACCGAGGTATCCGTTGAGATTGAAGCACAGGGAGATAATCAGGAGATTTTACGAGGAAGAATTGATGTTTTAGTTTTGCAAGGTAGATTGTGGATTGTCCTCATTGAGTCAAAAAAGACGATCTTTGATTTAGAATTAGCAATTCCCCAAACATTAGCTTATATGGCTGTTCACCCCAACCCAGAACAACCCCTGTATGGCATGATCACCAACGGCAGCAGCTTTTTTTTTGTCAAAACCTTGGGTAAACAGTATGGGACTTCTGATCTATTTGCTACGCGATCGCAATATCTCAACAATTTATCTGGAGTTTTAAGAATTCTCAAGCATTTAGGTAGTATTATTACGGAATCTTAAGTTTCTGACGTATGTTTACGCAGGCGCAGATCCACCTAAAGCATTTCTGCAAGCCTCAGCAGTTTCCTCTCCAAAACCACCTGCTTGTGCATGACGAAGTAGCGATTGAATGATTGGCATGGCAATGCTCATCCCAAATAAAGCATTGAACCCTGCAACAACCACTGGTGCTGACAGCACAACCGTAAATTCTGGAAATAACGCCAACACAGCCACTAAAATCAGAAAAACAATTGGTGTAGCAATACCTGCTGCCTTTGCGGTTTTTAAAATTAAATTTTTATATTCTTCAACAGTAATATCGCCTCGATAAAGATCCAAGGAGTAGGAAATTGCTGTGACTGTAACTTGGGTGAGAATAGCGGTTCCAGTTGCAGTGATCCCCAGCCTAGCAATAGTCCCTGAATTTGTAATGATAGAATCTACGGCATTGTAAACCCGAATATACAACTGTTCCCCCACAGTCATAACTTCGGCACCGCGACGAAGATTATCAATGCCTACTTCCCATACAATATTGTCAGCACCATTTGAGCCTCCTTGAGAACGGGGAATGATATGGCTACCATGTTTATCGCTCAGAAATTCCCGGATAGTTCGTTCGTTAGCCCCTAACTTTGATGTACCGGGGATTTTATCGAACAGTTGCATGACATCTGCATCAGAGCGAGGCAAATCGTCAACTCTCAGACCAGCTCGATACCTCAATCTACTCGCAATCTTGGGCATCTCTAATGCTAGTTCGGCAGCCGTCCTGGGCAAGTTTTGTAATGCCTCAGCTATAGCCAAACTCGAAGTCGTCACACCAATAGCAGTTCCTTCCAATGCTTTACTGAAATTTTGTACAGTTTGAAACCCTTGTTGGGCTGTTACCTGTAAATCAGTCACTGCATTAATGCTTGAGGTGGTAATCTCTACAGTAGTATTCTTGATCTCATCAACTACATTTTCTACGCCATTTGCTGCTTCTTGAACTTTGTCTTTTAGCGTATCTGCCAAATTACGTGCTTTGTTTATGAAATTCATATTTTTGTAACTTGCGATTTTTTACGATTTATTATTTAGTCCAGATTGTCTCTAAAAAACAAAGAAATACATCAGCATTAATCAGGAATTAGCCAAGAAAAAGTTAAAGATATAGTAAGGAATTTATAAAATTAGTATGTAGCTGGGTAAAACCTGGACTATAAAGCTATATTAACTGTTTTATTAACCTTTTACGCAGTTTTTTACTGTTCGCAACCAATCCCATCCCTATCCCTATCGAACCCATGTGGATTTGGTTGATTAACCCTAAATCTACGATAAGAAATATCACGGCAATCCGAATCTGGCGAGTTCGGCAGAATACAAAAATCCGGGTAGGAGCGATCACACTGCTGCACCTGTTGTGCAGTTGTAAGCTGAATCTTCTTCCCTCGCCGGAAACCCCAAGTCATCAGGGGCTGCAATTGATTCCAAAAACCCAGCTTCTGTTGTTTAGCATTAGCCTCCGCCTGGAGGAATTGGTCTTTGGTGAAATTTTATCAAGCAATCACTCCATTGGCTAAAGCTCTCCCACAATTCTTTAAACTAAGGATATGGGCGGCTTAACCTAGTCTTCACTTGAGAAAGATAAGAACTCAATAGCTTCAGTCCAGAGCAGAAAGACTAGGAAACCCCACGGAGTTATAATTCATGTCTATCCTCAACCAGTTGCGCTTGCAGCAAGTAGCGACGATGCTCCCCCGTCCTTTGGCGATCGCCACGACACTCACCACTGGATTGATTATGGCAACAAGCGCTTCAGCCACTGCATCCCCCTTTCGCGTCAATCCCTATCTACAAAATCCATCGAGTGAAGGTATATATTTCACTTGGTTTACAGAGAAAGACGCACCCGGTATCCTCTCAATTACTGGAACTGGTCTAACCAATCCTCTCACATTTACTAGCACACCTACATACCAGTCGGTACTTGCATATACTAACGCTGAGAAGAATCAAAATATTGCTGGTCTATCTCCAGGTTCTTGGTTACTCAGTGAGTATAACTACAAACACACGGTAGATGTGCGTGGTTTGCAACCAGGCACAACATATCAATATACGGTGTCCCAAGGATCGAGTGTTTTTAATTCATTCTTTAAAACCGCTCCTACTAGAGACAACTGGGACAGCATCCGCTTTATTGCTATGGCTGATAGCGAAACCGAACCATTGGGACGCTCTACCCGTCGTGAATGGCAACCAGGCGCATTAGCTCTAGGTTCAGCACCACGCCCTGACCTAATTGGTAGTCAGTGGGCAGATACCTTCGGCACTTCCGGCTCAGGTGGTTCGCAGACTTTACGATATGCCTTAACTGAGAATGAAGGCTACTGGAATAATTTAGCGATCGTCAATAGCCGCAATCCTGACTTCCTGATGATGCCGGGCGATTTGGTACAAGGTGGCGGTTATCAACCAGGGTGGGACGAATTTTTCCGTCACAACGCCGGAGAATTTGACAGTGGGTTATCACAATACCCAATCCTACCAGCTCTTGGTAACTGGGAGAACTTTGGCGCTCTCAATGGTGGTTATGGTACTGATGCTGATGGACGTTTTGGCCCGAAATTTGGTCGTGATAAGTATCACATATATTTTGATGCGCCTGATAACGGTACACCAGAGCATCAGGACAATTACTATCGTATCGACTACGGCCCCATCACTATCATTACACTCGATAGTTCCAATGGTGAACCCGATGATCGTCGCAGCAACTACGGTGGCGTAGGACAACCACCCAGAATCAGTGGGCAAGATTATACAGGTACAGGAACTGACACCCAAGAGAACTATACACGAGAACAATATGAAGCGGCTGGCGGTACTGACTTGGCTGACTTCAACCCTGGTAGCCCCCAATGGAATTGGGCAAAGGTGCAATTAGCCGATGCACGAGCTAAAGGTCAAATGATTTTCGTGCAGTTTCATCACGCACCATACAGTAGTGGCGAACATGGGCAACCAATGAACCATAATCTCTCAACAGGTCAGGGCGGTACACCAATGCGCCAATACCATAATATGTTTGAGCAGTATGGTGTTTTGGCAGTTTTGTCTGGTCATAGTGAAATGTTCGAGCGCAGTTTTGTAGATGAAGACGGCGATGGTATTGGCGTACATTACTATGATGTGGGTGTAGCTGGTGACGGATTACGTGGTGAGAAACGCGCTGGTTCTAGCTTGAGCGATCCTCTGTTGAACTACAACAGGTTTAGTCAATGGACATCTGACCAAAGTGAAGGCGAATTTTGGCAAGAAATGGCAGGTGGGCTGCAATTAATCGATGGTGGCAAACACTACGGACATCTTGAGGTTAATTTAGAACAGCTTAATGGTAGAAATAACAAATACGCCAAGGTGACGCTAACACCTGTGTATAGTTTTCCTATTCTTGACGAGAACTACAATCTAGTACGTACTGAACGCCGTACTTACAATGATGGAATTACTCTATTTGTAGATAGCAATGGACAGATTCTCCAGTCGGTTCCTGAACCAAGTGCAATTTTAAGTTTCTTGGCTTTTGGTTTGGGTAGTATAGGTATAAAATTACGCAACCAGAAAAAATAAAGTTTTTGGCTAAAAATAACATTACATCAAGCGATCGCGCTGGATGATTGGGAAAATCAACCTAGCGTGGCAAAACTTACTAGAGAGGAGCAGAGATCCTGTAATCTTGAGCTTGTAACGAAATAATGGTACAAAAACTTGGTAAGAAAAAGTTTAAAACCAGAAGCAACATCGTTTGAAGTACTCGATTGTGTTCAAAAAAAATGCCCTTCGTGTGGTCAAGCAATGTGGAATGAATACAATAATCCTCGACATATAAGAACGCTAAATGGGGTAGTAGAACTACAGCTAAAAATTCGGCGATGTCAAAATAAGTCATGTATGCGGTATAAAAAAGCATATCGACCAGAGCAAGAAGGGTCACTCGCTCTACCACAGAACGAATTTGGTTTGGATGTGATTGCTTATATAGGAGCATTACGCTACCAGGAACATAGAAGTGTTCCTCAAATACATACTCACCTTGAATTAAAAGGTATATGTATAAGTAAACGAACGGTCACACACTTAATTGACAGATATGACGAGTTACTTTCTTTATGGCTAAAAGACCATAAAAGATTAAAAGCAATAGTGGCTAATCAAGGACGGGTGATATTAGCCATTGATGGGATGCAGCCAGAAATTGGACATGAGGTATTATGGGTAATTCGAGATTGTCTATCAGGAGAAATTTTACTTGCTAAAACTTTATTATCATCAAGGAATGAAGATTTAGTAGCGTTATTATTAGAAGTGGCTAATACACTGGATGTACCAATTGATGGAGTTGTTAGTGATGGACAACAATCAATTCGTAAAGCTGTTGGGTTAGCATTACCTAAAATTGCTCATGGTTTATGTCATTACCATTACCTGAAAGAAGCAATTAAACCCATATATGAGGCGGATAGAAATGCAAAAAAGGAATTGAAAAAAAAAAGTTAGAGGATTACGAGAAATTGAACGTAGTGTTACCAATGAAGATAAGGATTTGGTGACTATTATTGAAGATTATTGCTCGGCAGTCCGTAGTTCTATAACCAATGATGGACATCCACCGTTAGAGGCATCTGGATTAAAGTTACAAGAAAATTTGACTTTGATAGAACAAAGCTTAGAAAGGATGGAAAAAAGAAGTGCTTTACCACCACCTTTAGTTAACCTAAAACACCTTCTAGCTAAGGGATTATCTGCTACTGCATCTTTATTTTCACCTGTGAGGGTTGCATATCAGTGGGTTGATAAAGCTAGTAATATTCTCAACAATAAAATAGGTCTTGATGCTGCTGGGGTCAAACAAAGTTATCAGCAACTGTTGACAGAAATGTCTCAACAAAAGCAGAAAGCTGGTACCCTGAACACTGCAATCGATAACTTTATAAAAACCACCCACAGCTACTGGTCTGGACTTTTTCATTGTTATGAAATTGAAGATTTTCCTAGAACTAATAATGACTTAGAACACGCTTTTGGTATGCTACGTTATCATCAACGTCGTTGTACCGGTCGTAAGGTTGCCCCCTCATCTCTCGTTATTCGTGGTTCTGTCAAACTTGCCTGTGCCATCGCTACTAAACTTCGTTCTTTTACCGCATCTGATTTAGCACAAGTTGATATTCATACTTGGCTCGAATTACGCTCTCAATTGCAAAAACACCACAAAGCCAGAATTGAACAGTATCGATTTCGCAGAGACCCCAAGGCTTACTTAGCTAATCTAGAGAGTCGTCTTCTCTAGTAAGTTTTGCCACACTAGGGAATTTCAAACCGCATTAGCTCAACGCTGGATGAAGGATTACGGCGGCGATTTACACGTCAATAAAGCCAAAGTCCTCAAACATTTCCGCAATGACCCGACTAATCTGGCTATTGAGTGGGAGTGGTATCAATCCACCTTCATTCATCGCGTAGTTAACATCAACACACGCCGACAACACGGTTTGGATACTTCATCTGACGAACAAGTTCTGACTAAACAATCACGCGCCGTTTTACCCTTACCTCAAGGGATGCGCGTCACCGAAGTACAGGCTCCAGGAAAGGTTGTTGAACAAGTTGCTAGTTATGCTTTGCCCCATTTACAGCAAAACGTAGTATCCGTTGCATCTGTTCAACACTTGACCCCAGAGTTACCCCAATCAGAAACATTACCACCGCCAAAAGATGAGTTTGGCGCGGTTAATGACCCTAGTGTTTACTTAGTTAAATCTGCTAGACCTGAAGAAGTAGAGTTTTGGGCTAATTGCAAACCTAATGTCGTACCCTTAGCTAAAAAATTACCCGTCTCTAATGAAGAATTGGCTGTAGCTCATGCTGCTATTGAAGCATTAAAAGCGAAGAAAGCTGAAGAATCTAAAATTAAAAAGCTAACACCCATTACCGAGATAGTTTCGCCACTTATTCAAGATGAAGAAGCCGTATTGCAAGACATGAGAAAATATTTGCATTCTGGTAGTGATGTTCTTCGACAAAGAGCTATTGATTGGGCTTGCGACCCTATCAATCAATGTCAAATAGTTAAGAAAGATGGACAAATTGTTGATATCCAATGGGTGGATTTTTAGAACTTAGTTTATAACTAATCTTTTTTGTTAGTTATAATAATTCGATACTGTTCTAAATCTTACAAAATGGAGGAAAATATGAATTATTTAACGGTTGAAAAAGTTCACAAAATTATTGAGTTAGCTACTGTGCGCCGATTACATCAGCAATCTAAATTGACCTCAGAAGATGACTTAAAAGATTCAAAGACTCTATCACAAGAACTAGTTGAATTGCTTCATGAGCGTCAGACTCCAGGCACGCCTATTTCTATGTTGTCTGATTACATTTACAAACTTTCTGATATTGAATTATCTGAGGCAATTGCACTTATGTTACTCGGTCGGGGGCATTCTGATGAACAACCATCTGACTTTCCTGATTTAGTTAATGAAGCTCAGGGTGTTCCAGCACATTATTTGATTGAAAAAGCTCCCTTAGCTAAATATTTACGTAGCGGATTAGAAAAACTCAATCTTGCTCAACAGGAGAATTAAATTGAGTTACGATAACACTGCTAAGTATTTAGCCGAGTTATATCCTGCCGATTTTGCTAACTGGTTATTACCAAATCAACCTAATCAAGAAGTTACTGTTTTAAAAACTGAACTTTCAATTGAACCAATTCGGACTGATTCTGTCATATTTCTCCAAACAAAGAGCCGCATTCTACATCTTGAATTTCAGACTTTAACCAAGTCTAATCCTCCTCTTCCATTACGCATACTCGACTACTACGTAAGATTAAAGCGGCAATACCGTAAACCAATCACACAAGTATTAATTTTTTTGCAGGAAACTGATGATGAAGTTGCTTTTACCACAGAATATACTGATGAGATGACAACTCACCATTATCGAGTTGTACGTTTATGGGAACAGGATGCGGTACAGTTCCTTAATAATCCGGCTCTGTTGCCCTTTGCACCTTTAGCGCGAACTGATTCTCCGTCCACTCTATTATCCCAGGTTGCTCAAAGTGTCGCTAAAATTCCTAATAGAGTTGAAAGACAAAATATTGCTGGGTGTACCGAAATTTTTGCTGGTTTACGATTTACAAAAGACTTAATTCGCCAATTTTTACGGGAGGACATTATGCAAGAATCTGTTATTTATCAAGATATTCTGCAAAAAGGAGAATTTAAGTTATTCTATCGCCAACTCAATCGACGCTTTGGTGAAGTTGATAGCTCAATCATTGAGCGGATTCGCGCACTATCTACTGAGCAACTAGAAGCACTAGGTGAAGCGTTTCTAGATTTTGCATCCATTGATGATTTAGTAACATGGTTATCTCAACTGCAATAAAAGCAACAAAAGCGAAGTAAGCTGATTAGAACCTTCGCTTTTCACTTTACTACTGCCCCGTCCCTATCCCTACAACTTATCAAGGGCTTAAGTAAATCTATTACTACTAATAACCAGCACAAAAATACTCATAATTTACTCTCAATACTTCACAGATTCCAGTCAAACAGATCCTCCCAAATCCACGATTTTTTAGAGGTTCTTCATCTGACATCAACTGAACTTTTTGCTGTTGACTATTACCAACTACTACGCGGCTCGATGAGTCAGCATTAGATTCACTTTTGGCGAACAAGGGATTACTGCGGTTATCTGCAATGGTTTGAAGTCTCGACCGCAGCTTCATCCAGGTATTGCCGCCTTGGACGCATATATTCAACTATTTGAGTTTTGACCTATGAAAGCACTCACCGTTAGACAGCCTTGGGCATGGGCCATCATTTACGCCAATAAAGACGACATTGAAAACCGAGGTTGGGCTATCCACTACCGGGGCGATATTCTGATTCACTCCGCCAAAGGTTGCACTAAAAAAGAATATCTGCAAGCCCAAGAATTTTGTCAAAGCATCGGTGTTTCCATACCAGAGCTAGACAGCCTCAGTCGCGGTGAAATTATCGGTGTCGTTAGAGTTGTTGGTTGCCAATTTTCGGAAACTGCTGCTAGCTGGGGAATGCCACAGCAGTTCCATTGGCATCTGACAAATCCACGCGCAATTACCCCTATTCCCTACATTGGACAACTGGGACTTTTCGATGTGCCTGATGAATTGGTTCAGGAGGCAGTTGCATGAAATCAATCCTCTCTCTATTCTCTGGCATCGGCGGACTGTGCCATCACGGTATCGCTGCGGCGGGTCTGTCTCATAAATTCCAGGTCAAACAATTTGTCGAAATCTCACCCTACTCTCAATCACGACTGCGCCATGAACAGCCCCAAACCCCAATTCACTCAGACATTACCACCTACCACTGCCATAGAGGACAATTCGATATCGTGGCAGGAGGTCTGCCTTGCCAGGGTACAAGCAATGCAGGCAACCGACAAGGACTTGATGACCCCAGATCCGCACTCTGGGCTGAACAGTTCCGCATCATTGAATCCGACAGACCAGCGATCGCTCTCATCGAGAACCCCACAGGTTTACTCTATCGCGGACTTGAGCAAATCATCTGTGACCTTGACAGCATCGGGTACATGGGCGAATGGAACTGTATCTCTGCACAACAAGTCGGCTTGCCGCACCAAAGGAAACGAATCTTCATCATTGCCTACTCCAATGGCTTATTCAACCAAGTCGTCCCGGCCCCCTGGTCAAACCAAATTGGAAATCACATTACGCAAGTTCGGCTCTCTCTCGAAACAAGAAGCTATCAACCCGGAATTTCTAAGGTGGCTTCTCGGATTCCCATTGGAGTAGCTAAAAATATCCCTGGTAACTATGATGCCCGTCGCGCTTACGGATTGAGTTGCTCTCCGCGACAGGCCGCCGTTGCTTGGAAACGCATTGATTATCTATGCAGTCTACTTTCTTATCAGGAGGCATCATGACTAACTCAATCTACGCCCTGGAAACGTGCTGGTATATATCCCCACCTTGGGGCAAACAACTCTCACCACTGACCATCAGCATACTAGAGAAGGTTTATTTACCCTCTCCTAAAGTCGCCGGTTATTGCTGCGGGGTCGAGTGGAGTGAAACTGGGTGGAATTATTCTATCGACAGCGATCGCGGAATCATCTCTATTCCAGAAAGTGAAATCATTGCCTCCGGGCAACTTCAGCCCTTGTCCATCCAAAAGCCTCACTTTCGTTTAGGTCAGTTGGTGAACTTTCGATTCGCTAATGATGGCCCAAAGATTCGCATGATTCTGGGGATGTCGCTCATTAATCATGCTTGGTTGTATCAGGTTGAATGGCGATCGCCAGCCCTACGACTACCAACTGATGAAGGCCTTTGTATTTTTCCTCGGTCATCTCAAGGCAATAAGTTTATCAATCGGCTGTCCTGGGTTACTCCTCATGATTTAACGGAGGTATGATGTGACAATTTATACCTCATACTATAAAGGTGAAATCAAGGGTGAGGCTGTTTCGATTTCGCTTTATCCGCCCAAGGGATGGACAGGCAAGCACTTACCTCTGTTCGCTCCTACTCCTGAACTGTTGTACTGGTGGAAGTCTTCGGCTAAAGATGCGATCGCAGAACAGGAATACAAGCGACAGTTCCGTGAGATTTTAGATTCTCGGCAGCAGCTGATTGG
This sequence comes from Anabaena sp. FACHB-595, assembly GCF_048568275.1. Lineage (NCBI taxonomy): Bacteria > Bacillati > Cyanobacteriota > Cyanophyceae > Nostocales > Nostocaceae > Anabaena > Anabaena sp. FACHB-595. The sequence continues at coordinate 392,237 of NZ_CP183474.1, read as the reverse complement.
GTTGTGGGTGGAGAAACAGAAGAACAACCCACAAGACATAACACTATGCTGCTTTGAAAAAACTGGGGATTTCTGCCATCGATATCAGGTTGGAGAAGTAGTAGTACAAAAATACTTACCTGAGCTTTGGGGTGGTGAAATTGGAACTTCTCGGACACAACTGAGAATTATCCAAGGTGGAAAGATGAATCTCACTTATCCGCCAAAAGTTTTAAGCTTGATAGACAAATGCCATGCTTCTGGTTTTCCTGTTGTATGCGATCGCCTAACTTGCGGCTACTATCGGGTGTCTCTGCATGGCGAAGATTTGGGCGATTGGTCAGAGTTGGGGGTGCTTGGGGTGCTTTCGGGACTGCGGCATGAGTTTTATCGTCCTCGACTGGTTCCGTCGTTAGCTACTCCTATGGTTGCTGCTGATGGAAAGAACGCGACGGCTGATGTTGCAGTTCCACAGCCTGTTGCCGCACAACCCGAATCAAGCGAACTGATTACTCGCCTGGGCAAGTTGGAGGATGAGGAGTTGGCACAAATTCAGGATTGGTGCAAGTCTATCAAAAACCAGATGTTTCCTTCAGTCTCTCAATATGCCGATGGTCGTCTAGAGTTGCATCTGCGGCGGTTCGTTAGTCTCGCCAGTGCTAAGTCGGAGAAGAAGGCTGAGGTTAAGGTGATTGAGCCGGGGCGTTATGCCGGCGCAGAGGTGATTGAGGCTTTGGGCGAGAAGCTGTTGCCTGATTTTCACCAAGCACTTATACTTTTTTACCCAGCCGGGACACAAATCAAAGTACATCGGGATTCACCAGCTTATGCTTCAGGGGCAGCGCAAATCAATATCATGGGTCAGGCAAAGTTCTCTATCTCCGGTTGTCAGGATACTCGGCGGATGGAGTCTTACTGCCTGGAGGAGGGCGATTATATTGCTTTCGACAACAAGCAGCCGCATGGGATTGATCGGGTGGTGGGCGATCGCTGGTGTGTGTGCTTCTTTAGGCTCAAGGCTGAGTGTTTGGAGGGTGAGCGGGTTGAGCAGTTGAGTTTGGTTTAGCTATAATAATTCAAAAGCATAAAGCAGGTTTGATTATGCAGGCTATCTTTTGGACTGTAGAAGAAGTTGCCCAAAGAGCTAATCAATTTTATGAAAATGGTATTCGCCAAGAGGTTGAGCATGGCGATAATATTGGCAAGATGATTGTGATTGATGCTGAGACTGGGGAGTATGGAATTGATGAAATTGGTATAGAACCAGGATTTAAGTTAAAGCAGAAAAACCCAAATGCTAGATTATTTATGATGCGAATAGGTTATAACGCTGCATTTGGTTTTGGTGGAACTATTGAGCGTATAGCCGAATGATTAACGGACGGTTAATTGCTGGTAGGGCAACAGTTCCAGTAATTTTTCGTTTACCTGGACAACCAGATTTTTCACTAGATTTTGTCATTGATACTGGATTTAATGGCTACCTTACCTTACCACCACAAGCTGTCAGTGCAATGAACCTTCCCTTACATAGTACTATACCTGCAATATTAGCTGATGGTAGCCAAGTTTTATCATCTATACATTTGGCAACGATTGTTTGGGACAATGTAGAAAAAGTAGTTTTCGTTTTGGCTTCTGCTAATAAGCCTTTATTGGGAACTGGAATGATGAATGGATATCATCTAGGCATAGATTTTGAGGACAATGGTTTAGTTTCGTTAGAAAAAATACCATCTTCGATGTCATAAAAGCCAGAAAAAGAGAGAAAATTACCCGGAAAGGTCAAGTAATCTATCAGCAGCTTCTGGGTTCTCAACTGCAATGTACATCCATATTTCAATTAAGTCTTCTTCTGCTTTAGCTGTGCGAATTAAACGTCCCACTTGAGTTCAGTATCCTTTTGAATTGTTTGACCTAAGCGAGAGCGTGCTTCTTGCTTGATGGCTTCTATATCTGTAAAGCGTCCAGTACCACTTTCCATTCCTTCATGCCAAAGACGGCGCAGTTCCTCAATATTTTGCAATTGAAGTAACCGTTTTTGCCTCCATTCGCGCAGTGCCTCACGAATTACCTCACTGCTACTAGCATATTCTCCTGACTCAACAGCATCACGAACCAAAACTACCATTTCTGGGGTCAGGGCAACACTGATTTTTTATACTTTAGACATAGTAATACATTATTTTTACTCTAAAGTAGCAATTTTTCTTACTATTTCTTACTATATGGCACACTGAGATGAACGCAGGAGGGCGATTGCATTGCTTTTGACAACAAGCAGCCGCATGGTATTGAACGGGTGGTGGGTGATAGGTGGTGTGTGTGTTTCTTTAGACTCAAGGGGGAGTGTTTGGAGCAGGAATACGGGAAGCAATTGAGTTTGGTTTAGCCCTTCCGCCAAATTCAAGCGTTCGCTCCCGCCTCTCGCAGAGAGGAAAAGTAAGCGATGACCTACGCTACACCGAAAGAGCGATGGCGTAACGCAAGAGCGTAGCTGATCGTCAGCAACCCTAATTTTTTTAGAGGAAAAATTAGGGTTGATCGGGCAGGAGACTTGAAAATTTGAAGCCTAGCTGAGTGAAAGTCAGGAAATACAATCACAAGTGTTGAAGTGAAATAAATCTCTAAAGGTGCGTCAATTTATGGGAATTTGTGGAAAATTGGGTGTAGCGGCGTTGGTGGCGTTGATTGTCGGGTGTTCGCCTGTCCAATCCCAAGTGCCACCATTAACTGAACTTTCCCCATCAATCAGCGTGCATTTACTGCTGGGAAATCCCAGTGGTGCAACGCCAACAAAGCTTACACCTGATAATTACCTGATGGTCAAAAATCAATATGCACTCTCCTACAACAACAGCAAGGGAACTGCTAACTGGGTAGCTTGGCAGCTTAACTCCTCATGGCTAGGGAACGCAGAGCGTCAAGATAACTTCCGCCCAGACAAAACATTGCCTGCGGGTTGGGTGCGAGTGACTCCTTCTATGTACTCTGGGAGTGGTTATGACCGGGGGCATATTGCACCTTCAGCAGACCGCACCAAGACAACAGAAGATAATGCGGCTACTTTCCTGATGACAAACATGATGCCCCAAACACCCGATAACAATAGAAATACGTGGGGAAATTTAGAAGATTATTGTCGAGAATTAGTCAGTCAGGGTAAAGAGCTTTACATTGTTGCCGGGCCTAATGGTAGTCTTGGCAAACCCCTCAAAGGTAAGGTGACAGTTCCCAAATCCACTTGGAAGATTGTTGTCGTACTAGATAGCCCAGGCTCAGGGCTTGAAGGTATTACTGCTAATACTCGCGTTATCGCAGTAAATATTCCCAACGACCCAGAATTAAATAATGACTGGAGGGCTTATAAAGTCAGTGTTGATGAATTAGAAAGTTTGACGGGTTATGATTTTTTGTCTAATGTTTCCCCCAATATTCAAACAAGTATTGAGAGTAAAGTTGATAATTAGTAAATAGGTCAAGTTTCCACAACTTTAGTAGAAATACCAGCTAAATTTCCTGCTGGAGTTTCACCAATAACATAAACATCAAGTTCTACCTCACCCAGTCGATACACCTGCGGGTTTTTTAAGTTCGATTTTATTACCTCTAGCAGTTTTTGAAATTTAGCAACTACAGCATTTTCTTCATCCTCATACCAGTCTTGGGGAGTAGTGGCTCTGCTAAAAAAGCTGTCAATGTCTACCACTTTAAAAGGCGCATCTTGTCCGTGACCTGTTTGCTGCAAAACTATTTCATGTGTAACAGGAGGTGCAGATCCTTCCCACAAAAAAACCTCAAATGGGTATTCAGACTCACTCATAAATAACAAGCCATCGGATGCCTGTTTTAGCTGTTCTAAAATTTCTGAGTTGGTTTTGGTCATAAACCATAAGAGAGTTATTCAATCAAGTATAAAGTGTATTGCTTCTTTATCTGCATTTTGGTCAGACAACAGAATTTTTGTTTAAACTTAATTATTTCTAACGGTACAAGACAAATAATTTAAAATAGTGCAATTTAAAAGTGGTGTAAATATCGGAAATTATGGACGCTGCTAAACGCCTCGCTACTCTAAATCGCATCCGTCAACTCAGTCGTTTGATGGATACATCAATACGCATTCCTTTAACAAGTTTTCGTATTGGAATAGACCCAATTATTGGTTTAATTCCAGGTGGTGGTGATTTAATCAGTACAGCGTTTTCAGCTTACATTATATTTTTAGCTACCCGCTTTGGTATATCACGCCAAGATTTATCCAAAATGATTTTTAATGTGGGTTTAGAAACATTCGTTGGGGCTGTGCCTTTAGTAGGAGATTTGTTTGACGCTTTCTACAAATCTAATATTCGCAATTTAGCAATTTTAGAGAAACACTTGACAGTGGTTGAACCAGAACTTCAAGAAGTATCTGATGAACTTTACAAAAAACAAGTTAGTCAAGTTTAAGTGCATCGATGAACAACACAACAAAGAACACGCTCAGTTCTGAGATGAGTGATGAAGATTGGTTTAACTTAGGAAAATCTGATGCTTGGGCGGGAAAACCCAAAACGCCACCAGAACAAGATGCTCAAGCAGCAAGTATGTATGATTTAGGTTACGCTGAGGGAGAAATTACACATTCGCCAACCCAAACCCCCAAGGCACAACAGTAGCTAGAAATCGTCAAACACTATCATCCATCCAGCCGCATTCTGAGTTTGGGCAATCCCAATGCACCCTTGAGATATAGTCACGCTCATACTCAGCACCACATTGGGGACACTTACCAGTAAATAAAGGATGCCAATCAAGTAACTCTAATTGTTCCTCTAGTGTCCATCTCTGGCGGGGCTGTAAAATCAGTTCGCCGTTATAGTAGGTTGCCCCTTCTGGTTGCCATAGTTTCTCTATTTGGGCGTTGGGGTCTTCTCTGAAGTCGAGGCAGCTATCACCGTCTACCCCATCTGGATGTACGGCACAGATGATGTGGGGATTGTGAGAGTAAAGGAGGCAGCGATCGCACTCTGGGATTTTAGGCATAATACCAGTGTATTCGCTTTAAACAATCTTGTGCGCGCTCAAAGCAGTATCTCTTAAATCCTTGCCAGCCACTTAGTAAGTGCTAAATCTGCTAGTGATTTTAGAGTAATAATATTTTCCGAATTTGGTTGCAGAAATCTTTTATAAATTGTGGCATTGAATGGTGAATATTTATTGTGATAATAATTCCCTAGTCTTTTTTCTCTTGGCATAGCTTTCCACTCAGATTCAAGTTTCATCTTGCTCATGCCCTCTGGAACATGACCAACATGAGTAACTGTTTCACCATTTATCCATAGTCGCAATCTACCAATTACTTCTTTTCGCCATGATGTAGGAGTTGGCAACCACAAAAATACAATTGGCTTATGAGTATTTCTGTGATAACAAATCTCAGCTACGGGTTTACTTTTACCTCTGCCATATCTAATAGTATTTCGACCTTCTATAGATTCTTGAATACGCTCATCAAAACTAAGAATTTTCTCTCTGAGCTTAATAATCGCTTGCTGTTCTTCCCCAGTGCAAGCACCAAGCCAATCTAATAGTAGTTGTGGTGTTTCTGGAATATTTTGAGATGTAGTACTAAAATTTAGCTCTTGATAAGGGATAGGAATCGACCAAGTTTGATTAGTATCAATATCTTGTAACTGTAAATTAAAGTTTTGATTAATTTGTAGGACATCAACCTGCAATAAATCGATTTTTAGCAAATTATACTTGCGGTCAATTAGATTATGTCTATGAAAACATGGTGCTGCTGCTATTAGTTTAACTGGCTGGTCATAGTCTATTTGTTCTGCAAATGGTTTTTCATCTAGTAAGTTGTCATAGTAACGAGTTAACTGCTGAATAACATATCTATCTTCAGCGTTTTTAAGTTCTAGGATTACTAACTGCTTTTGGTCATCTAGGGCTAAAATATCGCAGACTTCACCTTTAACAGCATACTGTCGCTGGAGTGGGGTAAATCCTAATAACTGCTGTAGGTTCTGCCAAATAAAATCTTCTAGTGCAGCTTCTGATGCAAATTCCCAACTCTCACCCGTTTTTCTTAAAGCAGCACCAACCAACATAATTTCTCAATCAGCGTCAAAAAAATCAAGCCACAGCTAGTTTACCCTGAAATGAGGTGCGATGAATAAAGTGTTTAATTTATGATTTAAATATGGTTTAAAATAGTCATATTGAAGGTATATAACCCCTAATTAGCTAACATTAAATAATAGTAAAAACTCTTGATTATTATCATACGTAATCGGGCTACTCCCGAACAAATAGAACAGATGCTTGAGGAGGAGAAGTTTTATATTAAACTGGCAGTTGATATAGAACGCCGTATCTTGGCTGGTGGTGGTGAAATGCACTACTTTTGTGAACAAGCGTTGCTTGAGGATGGAAGCTCTCAAAAAAATATCTGGGGAGCAGGTTTTATGCCTATTACTCAAAAAATCAGCTATGATTCACTAATCAACATTCGCCCCAGTCAAGGTAATCGTTCAATGGAGATACTTGACGCTACCATTAGAGAACAAGTTGCCCAAATTATTGAAGAGTTGTTAGGTAATGTATGACTGACTGGAATCAAAAACAAGAACGCTTCCTGCAATATAATATCCCCACTCGCTTGGGTCACTTAGCTACAAATTTAGCCCGAATTAAATCTTTTTGTGACGATGTAACACCTCAAGATGTAGTAGCCAGTCTTTTAAAAGAAAGTTTGTATTTTATTGAGTGGACTGTTCCTAACATGGTGCAGACAGATGTTGACCAAGCAGCCCAGATAGTAGAATTGGGACGGGCTTTAACACGTTGGCTATTTAACTGGGAAAAAATCAGGTCTGATTCTACAGCTTTAACCCAGGTTCAAACTGAAGTGAGCTTGTGGTCACAGCGTGTTTTGGATATGTCGGGATTGTTATCAGAATCAACGGCGTTGGCGTAGCCCGTCGTAGACATCGCCTAGAAACTAAATTTCACCAGGGAACAACGCGATCGCTTACGGTTTGGTTTTTCCTCTCTGTGAGACACTACTCGCGTTCGCTTGTATTTTATGGGGGCGTTAGCGGAGCTTATCGTAGATATCGCTCTTGTATGAGCATTATTAAATGCTGTTGGCGTAGTCGTATTTGCCTCCACGTTCAAGGGCGCGTTTGTAGGCAGGTCGCGCATGGATGCGTTCGATAAATTCCTGAATCTTTGGTCGGCTTGAGATAAGTTCGGCTTGCAGGACAACCAATTCCAAAGGAAAGCTCATTTGGATATCGGCGGCGGTAAATTCTGAGCCTACAAACCACGTACTCTTACCAAGTTCAGCTTCTATGTAATCAAAGTGAAGCTCGATTTGGGGCGCGATAAATGCGTCGTTTGCCCCGCTATCCCCTGCCCCAAAGCGGTTAAATATAAGGTTCATTACCAGAGGTGGCATTGCCGAACCTTCGGCGTAATGAAGCCAATAGGTGTAGCGCAGACGCTCTGGCGTACCGGATTTTGGGATTAACTGACCATTGCCGTAGCGCTCTACTATGTATTCGATAATAGCGCCGGACTCAGCAACAGTCACTTCTGCATCTGTAATCACTGGTGACTTGCCGAGCGGATGGACTTGGCGCAGTGATGCTGGTGCTAGCATCGTCTTGGAGTCGCGTTCGTAAAACTTGATATCGTATTCGATGCCTAACTCTTCAAGTAGCCATAGCACACGCTGCGAGCGCGAGTTGTTGAGATGATGGACAATGATCATTGGGAGCTACTTTTTGTTATCTGCTTTTGCTCATCTCAAAGTATCATCAGTTCCTCTAATCTTCATCTATCTGGTGGTTTGTACTGGGTGTAATGTAGCGTTTGACTCGCTTGTATTTTATGGCTACTTTCTACCTCGAAGAGCGCATTTCTTGCTGACGCATGGGCTACCACCGTTGATGCGAAATTAATACCTGCTGGTACTTATGGCGCTGTCATGCTAGATGAAGGACACGACTTTAAACCAGAGTGGTTAAAGTTGATTGCACAGATGGTCAACCCCGAAACCAACTCATTGCTTATTCTGTATGACGATGCCCAAAACCTTTACGGAGAAAAGCGCGACAAGAAATTTAGCTTTAAGAGCGTAGGCATCCAGGCACAGGGACGCACTACCATTTTTAAACTCAACTATCGCAACACAGAACAGGTGTTAAAGGTAGCCTATGAGTTTGCCAAAGAAGTAATGCAACTCACCACCGGGGATGATGACCAAGTGGTATTGATAGAACCCGCTAGTGCTGGAAGACAAGGAGCAAAACCAGATTTAATCAAACTCCCCAGTTTTAAACATGAGGTAGATTATTTAGCCGGACGGGTGCAACAATTGCATGAGCGTGGTACAGATTGGAATGAAATAGCCATTATTTATCGCCTGAGATTCATGGGCGAAGACATCTATAACCGCTTCCAACAAGCCAAAATCCCCATCGAGTGGGTTAATGCCAATAGCGAAAGCCGCAACTATCACCCAGACGAGCCAAGCATTAAACTTATAACCATGCACTCATCTAAAGGGTTAGAGTTTCCTGTGGTTTGCATCCCTGGCATTGGTTATATGCCTGATGAATACCACACACCAGAAGAAGAAGCGCGATTACTGTATGTGGCCATGACACGGGCAATTGACCAGTTGATTATGACTTGCGATACCTGCGGTGGGCTACACCAACGCTCCTCCCAATTTACCCGCCGTTTGGAGGCAGCACTAAGCGTTAGCTTTTAAAAATGATGTCGTACAGCGACAGCAGAATCTCCACCACAATCAGAATTACCACATACCACTCTACTCGTTGGCTACTGCTATGCTGCATGAACTCCAACACGGTTTGTGCGGTTTGGGAAATTAGCTCTAGTTTTCGTTCCAAAGCATTGTGACGCTCACGGATTTCGTATTCATCCTCCAAACGCAAATATAAGTTTTCTAACTGTGGGGACTCCCACAGCAACTCCGGCTTATCGATAATCTCGACTCGACCCACTATCTTATGTTGAACTAACAACGTAGTCCCTAGTTGACGCAATAATTCCCGACTCTTGCGTTTACTTCTGTTGTCACTCTGGAGACTAGCTGCAAACGGTTCAATTTGATCAAATACCGTTGCTAGGCTCGTTTCATAATGAGAAAGAACAACACTTTTAGCCAGAATATCAGCCACTATCTGCAAACGTTCTACACTAAATTCATGTAAGAAAATTTTTCCTTCCTTAACTCGCTCACTTTCGGCAACATTGAGATGAACTTCTACCTCTTCTGTTTCCGGCTCAGTGAAAGAATCACTAACTTGAGAGGATAGTTGGGTTAAAAAGCCTACCTTTTCCGCAGGCTCAAGGTTAAACAGAACAACTGCACCATAGCCTAGCAGCACTGCACAGCCATATTCACCTACTGTAACCATTAATGGCATAGTCGCCAAGCAAACGTAATTCTCCAATCTTTGTAGGTTAATCTTCTTACCAAGGAATAGGGCTTGCGCTCTAAAGCTAGTTCTGTCATGAAAAAGGAGTTTTTGCATTATCACCCAACACTATGTTTTGCCCATTAAGGGAACACCAGGAAATAGATTATCCCATCTTGTGATTGCCAAATTACCAGAACCTTTGAAGATGGAGGTGTAATTTCAACTTTTTCTTAGAGGAAAATGCACAAGCGATCCCACCTTATCACCCTTTACTTTTTCCACGGTAACTTTGTACCCATCTCGGTTAATGCCGAGAACACTAGATACATAATCAGCAGTCCAGCACTGATAAGAAAAATTACAACGTCATTATTCATTGGTAAAGTGGTAGAGAGCAGCGATAACAGCCGTTTAGCGATCGCCTAAATCAAGCGTTCCCTTCGGGATGCTACGCAAACGCGTAGCGTCCGCACCAGAGGAAAAGAGCGAACAAAGAAGGAACACCCCTAGCCCTCTACGACCTGTATATTATTTAATAAGTGTTAATTTTATCTGTATGATGCAAGATTTAGAGATACTTGACATTGTAGATGAAAGTGATTGCGTTATCGGACAAAAGAAACGCTCAGAAATATATAGTCAAGGGTTGTGCAATTTTAGAGTTGTCAATTCTTTTGTAGTTAATTCACTTGGAAAACTTTGGATACCTCGCCGTTCTGCCCAAAAACGAATTTTTCCCCTTTGTCTTGATGTCAGCATGGGTGGTCATGTGGAAAGTGGAGAAACTTACGAAGATGCTCTGCAACGTGAACTCGAAGAAGAATTAAACCTAGATTTAAACATGGTTAATACGCAGTTATTGGGTTATTTAACACCATATAAATATCAAGTTTCTGCTTTTATGAAAGTTTATGAAATTAGATTAGATTATGAACCAGATTACAATCAGAATGATTTTATTGAAAGTTTTTGGTTATATCCTTCTGAATTAATAGAATGGTTGAATAAAGGTGAACCTGCAAAAAGTGACTTGATTAAACTTGTGCAGATGTTTTATGCAAATTAAGCTCGACTTTTGAGGACTAAAATTAATAAAAGTTTTGGCTCTTGCGTTGGTTTTATGGTGTGGCATTGAAATAGCCGTTTTATAGCAAGGCTTAAGAACTTCAACTCCAGTCCTACTAAGGAATATAGGCTCTGATTAGATTTTATTTCTTATTCGACTCCATAAAAGGAACTGAAGAGCCAAAGTTGGTTCTTCAGTTAATTTTATGGAGAATTAATAGTAAAATGCCAGTTTAACAAACTGCGTAATCTGAAATTGGTAAAGTTACGAAAGCCATATCCAAGTCTTTTAATTAACTTGAGTTTATTATTAATTCCTTCTACAGCACCACTTGTGGTTCTTCCGTCAAAATAACCGACTATTTCACCAAACCATCTAACTATTGTACCTATACTTTTCGGGAAATATGAAAGTGCATCATACATCCAATCCAATAGTTTTATTATACTATCTCCCCAGGATTTAGTTGTTTCAAATATATCTCGAAATTGTTCTTTAAGTGAGTGCATTTTGGCGAGATTTGGCGACACCTCTTGCACAGATTTTAATTTTTCTCTTTGCTTTTCATTTAGAGAGTCTTCATTTTTAATAATCGCATATTTACTCTTATTCAATGCCTCTAATATTCGCTCTTTTTCTGATTTATTATCTAGCGATATAGCTGCTTTCTTTTCAGCTTTACGCATAGTATCTAATTCGTCATTTACTTGTTTCATTACATGAAATCTATCAGCAGTTATATTAGCATTTGGCATTAACTCTTCTACTAAATTTTTATAAGGCAACCAGAGGTCAATGCTCACTTCTTCAATTTGATTAAGTATCTCAACTCCCCAACTGACAAGTACTTCACGAATATCTTCTATTCGTCTTGATTGCACTATCTCAATTGGTTTATGACTATCTAAATCCACTAATATTGCTAAGTAGTTTCCTTTTCCTTTAACTAAAGCTATTTCATCTATACCTAACTTTTTTACCTGACTTAGGTTAATGTTTAATATGTGCGAGACTTGCTTTTTTAACATTGATTCTACTTCTTCATCACTTAATCCATTTCTTTGGGCAACACTCCGGATATTACTATTTAATACTTGTTGAACTATGTCGGTCGCTAATCTTTTAGTATATCCTTTACTTTTATCTACACAGTCTAGTTGTTCGCTAAATACTTTTTTACACTTATGACATTTAAATTGCCGACGATTTATTTTTAATAACACTGGTTTTTTATTCCACGGTAAATCATGAATTATTCGCCAGTGATTTTGATGTATACTGTGAGTCATTTGACCGCACCAAGGACAAGTCGAATAGTTCACACTTTTTTCTATCGTTATAATTATTTCTTCACCTTCAAGTTCTTGAAAATCTAATACTTTCATATCGGGAAGATTCAGGATTTGTTCTACTGGAAACTTCATAGCGATCGCCTAAAACTTTACTATATTATAATATAGATGATAATTTTAGAGTTCTTTAACTATGCTTGATATTTACTAAATGCCTATGTAATCTATCTTATAGGCATTGATATCACTAAATTATAAGTTATTAAAATCAAGTCAATTCTAATAAACACCATAAAACTACCGGAAGAACCACTTTTATCTACACAGTCTAGTTGTTCGCTAAATACTTTTTTACACTTATGACATTTAAATTGCCGACGATTTATTTTTAATAACACTGGTTTTTTATTCCACGGTAAATCATGAATTATTCGCCAGTGATTTTGATGTATACTGTGAGTCATTTGACCACACCAAGGACAAGTCGAATAGTTCACACTTTTTTCTATCGTTATAATTATTTCTTCACCTTCAAGTTCTTGAAAATCTAATACTTTCATATCGGGAAGATTCAGGATTTGTTCTACTGGAAACTTCATAGCGATCGCCTAAAACTTTACTATATTATAATATAGATGATAATTTTAGAGTTCTTTAACTATGCTTGATATTTACTAAATGCCTATGTAATCTATCTTATAGGCATTGATATCACTAAATTATAAGTTATTAAAATCAAGTCAATTCTAATAAACACCATAAAACTACCGGAAGAACCAGAAATTTTTACTATCTTTTTACTTTAGCTGATGATTGCTATGGCAAGGAAAATAGCTCTTAATTCGGTTAAATACTATACATAACAGTAAGGAAAAAACACACCATTTTGTAAGCCAGTCAAATATTCTTAAAGTATTATAAAGTTTTTAGTCTAAATTAATACAGATAAACAGCATTTTACTGATTTATAGTAACTATTCTAGTTTTTAATAAAGAATCTTTGATGTCTAAAAGTATATTAATGTCTGCAATATTTATCATTTCGTCCTATTATAAGGAAACTTAGCACTCTCTAAAGGTGTTTTTAACACTACTGAAAATTTTAAATATCTTAGTTTAAGTTAATGACAACTAATTTCTCTTGGATTAAACAGTGGTATCCAATAACTCCCACCAGTTATTTAGAACCATCTTACCCTACACCTATCACTTTGCTTGGGAAGAAGTTGGTAGTTTGGCAAGATAAAGATCACACATGGGTAGTCATGGATGATGTTTGCCCTCATAAATTGGCACAATTGTCTTTAGGAAATATTAATCAAGATGGAAATCTCATGTGTCGCCATCATGGTTGGTGTTTTGATGGGGCAGGAAAATGTACAAATATTCCTATGCTCAATGATCCGCAAGCTTTAATGAATGCTTGTAGCAGTCAGCGATCGCAAGTTACAACATATCCAACTCAAGTTCTACAAGGATTACTATGGGTATGGCCAGACAATAGTTCTACAGCTTTTGCAGATAGCGCTTTGAAGCCCCCTGCATTGATGCCAGATACAATTGGTAGCTCGATGAGCGATTGGTTCATGTCAGAAGTTCCCGTAGGTTATACTGTTTGTGTTGAAAGTAGTTTTGATCCTTCTCACGCACAATTTCTACATGAAGGGATCGCTGGATTTTCTCCTCAAAGAGCTATCCCTATAGAAAATTTTGAAGTCATGGGAAAAATGTCGGCGGAAGATGGTTTTATTTTAAAGCACTCTGGCTACAATGTTTTTAACAAAGACATGGATGCAACTCGGAGGTTTACTCCACCATGCTCTAATACAACAATTTATAAATATTCCAACGGCAAATCTGCAATATTTCAATTATATTTTGTTCCTACGAAACCAGGTTATTGTAAACAGATTGGCAAATTCATTGCGGATATACCTTCACAGAAACGAAATTTTTGGTTCCAGTCTCTACCTACATATTTACAGACTGGTTTAAATCATTCATCTAGTTATAAATTAAGTAACCAAGATTTGTCGATGATGCACTCCCAAACTATTAACGAATCACTCGAAAATAAACCTTGGCAAAAGTTATATTTTTTACCTTCAGTTGCTGATACTGGCATTGTTACTTTTCGGAAATGGTTAGATGAGTTTGCTGGTGGTAAACCTGAGTGGCAGGGAGTTACGGAAGTACCTTTTCAAGGATTAAGTGATGAGCAATTATATGATATCTGGCATAGGCATACAAAGCATTGTCCTAGTTGCCGCCAGTCTCTTGTTTTAATAGATAAAGTCAAAGATTTTTGTCGATACTTAACGCTAGGATTAATACTTTTATCATTATTATTAATAATAATTGGTTCAGATATAAATATAACTCTCGTACCAGTTGTATTTGGAATATTAAGTTTGATTGGTTCATATCAATTAGATTCATTCCGAGGGCGATTCCTCAACAGTATTCCCAGAAAAGGTTTACCCATTGTTAGATTGTATGGAGATTAGCAATACCTTTAATAATTCTAGCAATCTTTAATCTTTAACTGATATTGGTAGTTATCGATAGTCGGTTGGACTAATTTAGATTTAAGTTCATAATTTTCATAATGATGAGAAACACAACTATTAAGAAGATTCTCATTAAATAAGTTGCAATGGGATGCAGCTTAAAAATACTATTAACAAAGTATATAAATCATCTAATAACATATGTCTAAACTCTTCGCCGTTGTCGTAGCAACTGTTCCCGAATATTATGAGTATAAAAAAGCTCACCCAGAACATGATCCTGACCAATTGACTTGGTTTCGTGAGCAGCAAGAGAAAGGAACACTTCTGTGCTGTGGCCCGTTTTTTCCCCACGATGGAACTGGGCTGTGGATAATTCAGGCTGAGAATTTAGAAGCGGCTCAAGCCATTGTCAACAGTAGTCCCCGTGTACGGGATGGAATGTTAGCTGACTCTGCTAGAGTTGTGGAGTGGCAGGCTCACATTGGGAATGAACGTTTTGAAAGTTAAAGCTACGACTTACGCTTGGGTTTCCTTTAAGAATTATGCCGTAAGACTGCCTCTAAACGGGCGGATAAATTCAAATGAGCGATATCTAAGCTTATTTACTCTATTGCTTACAGTTGAGTAAAATAAGCGTTATTTAAAAAAATTGTTTTATTATTAATCTGGAGATTTTTAACAGTTTTTTATTACTCCCTATTAAACACTTCCAAGATCAATAAGACAAAATCACCAAGATTACTATATTTAGCTGTCAGTCTTTTATACTTATTTTCTGTTATCAACTTTCCTGCAACTATATCAAATGCCTCTCCTAGCTTCAACTGTTTAGGGATACTTACAATTACACTTTCAGGCAAATAAAAACTTTTGTTCTTGCCCTGAGTAGGGTCTAACATTAAATCTTGAACTTCTTCTTGTGCTGATATTTGCAAATCAGGTGTTATTGATTGTTTTTTCCCGCTCCAATTTCCTGATAGATTATTTACCTGTTGACCTTGTGTCATTTGCGGATAACTACCTAAATGTTCACGCAGGTATAAAATCTTCTCTAAATTACCATTTTCACTATATATACTACCTATACTAGTATTTCCATCTTCATGCTTTAAAAATAACTCAACTGAAAAACCGCTTCCTGATTCAAGCTTTTTCGGAACCCAAGCACTAGCGCCACCACTGCTTAACGAAAGCGCTCTTTTAGAAGCATCGGCTGGATGTAATAATCCATCAGTTAAATTACAAGTTTCTTTTTCAATTTTCCACTGTTTTTCTTGTACTGCTCCATCTGCCATTGGGAACTGATTAATATGCGTAATTACAGTTTTATCAATGTTTGCACGTAAATTCCGAATACCTTGAGAAGACTTGATTATTTCTTGGTCTGGCGAATATACAGTCCAAATTCCGTACCAAGCACTATCCTCAGTAGTTAGATGACCAAATAATCTTTCCCAATGCTGTTCTTGTATATTCATTTTTTTGGATTTGAATCTTATCTTTAGTTGTCTTGGTTACTCATTTTCAAGCAGAACAGTAAGTGCAGCAATGGATATCAACATTTCGTTATTTTTTTGATTAATTCCCATCAACTGGGTTCTACTTTGCATTGCTACCACTATTTATGTTTGCTTCGGGCTTAATAAACTTTAACGTCATGCGATCGCTCTCCCCAATAGCAACAAGACGTTGCCGATCCTTTTGTCCTTGCCTCAAGGTTGGCGGTAATGCCCAAACACCACCAGGGTAGTCTTTGGTATCTTGAGGGTTGGCATTAATTTCTGACTTGCCTACTAATTTGAAGCCTACTTTCTCCACCGCCGCAATTACGCCATCTTCTGACATATAGCCCGTTTTTATACTCTCTTGGAGCGAAATACCTGGTTTGGCACGATGTTCTTCCACTCCCAGAATACCTCCTGGCTTGAGCGCTTTGTACGCTGCTGCATAAACCTGCTCGGCATAGCCTGCATTTACCCAGTTATGAATATTGCGGAAAGTAACAACCATATCTACAGAGTTATCTGGAGCTAAAGTCAGTTCCTGTGGTGGATTAATTAGGGCAACTCTTATCTTGCCAAAAACTTCTTTGTTAGCTTCTAACTTCTGTTGAAAAGCTGTAGCTAACTTCTGCTGGAAAACTACTGTTGGGATTTTACTGTCGTTTGGGGCGAAGTTGGTCACGATTAGTTGTCCTTTAGCTGCCAGATATGGAGCTAATATCTCAGTATACCAACCACTTCCCGGCCATAATTCAACTACTGTCATGTCTGGTCGTAAGCCAAAGAATGACAAAGTTTGTGTTGGGTGACGATACTTGTCTCTTTGCCGATTTTCCTCAGAGCGATGAGAGCTTGACAGTATGCTTTGGAGTGTTGTTGTGCCATCCAAATTGGCAGGCTTTCTGCTTTGGTTTGCTAGAACACTGGGGACAAATGCAGATAACAATACTAATAAAGCTAGAGTTAGAGCTTTGAACAACCCAAGGCGGTACATATGCTTTTTCATCATATTTTTCTCCTTCGGGCTTTAGCATAAGGCGAATTTGAGCCAAAATGCTGAGAAGTTTCTTTAAGCCAGGTTTAACCTTGGTACGGCTAAGATTGTGCTTCCTGCTAACTAACCCAGTAATATGAATCTATTGCAGAACGCTAGAATTATCATTTCGGCAGCCGGCTTTATCAGCACTGTTAGTTGGCTCATGCACTTGAATTTCCTGTATTTTTGAGTTCCTTCGCTAATCCTCAATAATTACACTAATTAAATTAGGATGGTACGCTTGAAAAAATGAAACCTTGCCTGAGTAGAGTATTAAATGTTGGATGTAGTATTCATAAGCATTCACGCCCACAAAATCAAACAGAAGTTACTAATTCTTCATTCCCGACACCAACACCCGCACCCGCTCATCCTCATAAATATTTGGTTTGGCGTTAACTTGCGTACCACTCACTTTAAAATATTTAATCATTGTGTAGCTCCTTTTCCCTGACGATCAACAATAAGCTTGGCCGCTTACAGTAATTTGATAACTTTATTCAGGGAATAGGAAGGAAGTTTGTGAGATTAGCCACCAATAAATATCTACCTGTGATTGCTACAAAACTAGCGATTATAGCTTCAATAGCCTTTTTACAGTTACCAGCTAAAGCAGTTACATTGGTAACTGAGCGTGCATCACTGAAGGCTAATGACCAAATTGATTGGTTGAGCTTGGGTAAAGTCTTTAACCCCTTTGCTCCCAACCGGGCAGATTTTCTGTCTAATTCATTTAGGGCTACATCTGGTGGTGGATTAGGACTTAGAGTAGACATTCCATTTGTTGCGGGTGTTACTCCTCCATTTGTGTTTCAAACCGCTTTCCCACCTCAAGGTATTCCCACAAATTTTGCCAACGGCGATTTAATTTTGTTGACTGGTTTACAGCCAGGTACGTTTCCCGCTCTTGGCAACCCAGGCCCTTTGAGTATTACCTTTGAACAACCTGTTTTTGGTGCAGGAACTCAGGTATCTGTTGACGATACTTCAGAATTTACCTTATTCATTTCCGCTTTTGATCA
Source organism: Anabaena sp. FACHB-595 (assembly GCF_048568275.1). Taxonomy (NCBI): domain Bacteria; kingdom Bacillati; phylum Cyanobacteriota; class Cyanophyceae; order Nostocales; family Nostocaceae; genus Anabaena; species Anabaena sp. FACHB-595. Next base: position 374,375 of record NZ_CP183474.1, on the reverse strand, counting down.
AATAAATAAATTACTAGATACTTTTTCAATACAAGGTACTTCCTCATTAGCACTGGATAATTCAGCACGATTTATTGGCGTTCGTAGCAACATAGCCAATATCTCACGACTCGTTTTTAGCAGTTCTGAACCGAACCGTGCTTTTGGGATTAATAAGGTAAGTATTGTTGCCGCCGTTCCTGAACCATTTTATACCTTAGCTATATTAGTTTTTGGCGTTTCCGGTATTATTCTCAAACAAAAGCAACACTCCTGAAAATTATTACTCATCTCAAAATTTTCATAATAACAAGGCACGTACCTGTTATACCAATTCGCAATTCGCAATTAAAAAACTTAGATGCAGCAAGGTTTTCAAGGTTTACATCTGTATCAGATTTTTCGTGAAATGGTATTAGTAGGAGTTTCAGAAGATTGATTGTAATAGAAGTGCGATCGCTTTACTCCATATTCCACTATTCCTTGAGTTGCATTTGAACTTTAGCTTAATTCTTACAGTAGAAGAATAAGTAAATTGAAAATGCCCATACTGCAATTACCAAGCAATAAATTGATAAGCTTCTAGTCAAAACCTACTAGGAGCTTTTTCATTTCTCTCAAGCGGAATATTTCACCATAAATAGTCATAGTTCCTTCTTAAGGTGATTAATAATTATGGCTCTTCAGTTCCTTTTATGGAGTCGAATAAGAAATAAAATCTAATCAGAGCCTATATTCCTTAGTAGGACTGGAGTTGAAGTTCTTAAGCCTTGCTATAAAACGGCTATTTCAATGCCACACCATAAAACCAACGCAAGAGCCATAATTATTTCTGTTGGGAGATTGGATGTTTATGGTTAAACTGTTAAGTTTATTAGTGTCAATAAAAACTTTTTATTAATTAAACCATTAATTTATCTCTCACAATCAATCCCATCCCTATCGAACCCATGTGGATTTGGTTGATTAACCCTAAATCTGCGGTAAGGAATATCAGGACAATCTAAATCTGCCGCATTGGGTAGAATGCAAAAATGTGAGTAAAAAGAATCGCACTGCTGTTGCGGCGATCGCGTAGTAGGCGCAGTATTCTTCTTCCCTCGTCTGAAATCCCAAGGCATCACAGGCTGGGATTAGTTCCAAAAACCCAACTTCTGTTGTTTAGCATTAGCCTCAGCCTGGAGAAATTGTTCTTTGGTGTTAGTGTATCCTTTAAGATATTGCCGATACACCACAGCTTGTCCTTCTTGCACCATTGTCAGGTTGACAGAGCGGTTGTTAACAAACACCTCAGCTACCAGTCTTTTGTACTTGTCGCTCTCAATTGACCGAACTTGTACAGACTGACCCACTGGCAACAATTGCCCAAGGCGAGTTCTAGACTGCTGGCCCCAAGGATTTTGTTTGAGTTTGGGTGCATCCACACAAGCCAAACGGATGGTCACTGGCTGCCCCTGCTGATTGCGGACTCGTAGTGTATCACCGTCGCCTACGCTTACTACTGTCATATTCGGCGAGCTGGTTTGTGCTACAGCTGGTACTCCAGCGAGCAGCATTAGAAATACTGTGATAATCGCTGCCTTGTTCATTAATCTATGTATAATGGGCTAAGTTTTTGTATCGAGCGTAACTTACATCTGTGTCTCAGGCTGTGATTTGGATCAGTAGCAGGTATTTATTTGAGTTCAGAACTTTTGAAGGAAAGCGATCGCCTACGCATAGTAGTCTGCCAAGGAAATTTGGCTATGTTAAATGCTCGGATATAACCGCATCTGAGTTTAGCAATGATCAACAGGTAGAAGTAGAAATTCTTCCGGCTTTTTCCTCAGACTCCTCATATGCCGAATTAGGACTACAAAAGGATTGATGCCTTGTAATATTAACAAGGTCATCCAGCAAAGTAATTTGAGTTGACTGAAGGCAGTAGGTCGGGTTAACCACTCATGTATGGCAATCCGAGCTTCATCAAGAAAACTGTCATACTCTTCTTCAATTGGAGAAGCATGGAACACTCGTGAGTTAATCCCATGAATTCCACTCACCCAGTTTTTCCCCATCTGGATTCTCTCTAGTTGAGCAACCTCAAGATGGTATAAATCATGGTAGTGAATACAAACTCCTCGTACTCTTATATGCTCATTGCCAATCTTGATGGGGATTAAGCTTATACAACCAAGGACTTTTTTGAGTTTGACAATCCTGGGATTTTTTGTGCAGAGCGCTAAATAGCTCCTTACTAAGCCGATCCAAGCTAGGTAGTAGGGAGATGAAGGAAACTTAGGTTTCTTTGAAACAACAGCCTGAGCTTTTTGAGAATTGTTCCTCATCTGCGAGGTGGGTTTAGGGTTGCTAGAAGTAGTTTGGCTAGAAGTCTCTGCTAAAAAGACAAACAAGTAATGAGGAAATTTTCTACAATACCCCTTTGATTGTGAACCTCGCTTGTTGTCTTGCTGTAATTCCAAACACCGCTTTAATCGGCGATTGAAGTCACAGTGATAGTGGTACAAGCTATCTGCTGATAGCTGTTCACGACGTTTATAAATCGCCCATGCACGCAGTAATAATGGCTTCATGCAACCCGCAAAAACTGTAGCATTAGCATCAGATGTCTTTCCCATCCACAATGCCATAGTCAGAGCATCTTTTTGCCGTTTCGAGAGTTGATGCAGATCGGATTGCTTCTTCATCGCCTTACAGAAATCGGGTAAGAAAGCTGACAAATTCTTCGAGTTGAAGATTAATTACTTGCAATGCAAGTCGCTATCTTTTAATAGAGAAATTGATATTAGGCAAATAGACAGAGTTTTACCATATAAGTTCCGTCTTTTGAGTCAAAAATTATTTATCGAATTAATCTTTCCCATCTTTAAATTCGAGTTGAAAAATTCGCATTGATGGGTGTTCATTCATCATCCGCCACTAGTACCCTTCAGATAATGGCGATATCCTACCACCACAACGATACAGAAAAACTGGCTCACCCCGGCGCATGGCTTTTTTCAACATACGCTCTAAACCGGGGTCTAGATTATCGCTGTTGTACCAAATTAAGTGAGACTTACCACAATATCCAGCATTCAATAGACTTGCAAACAACCATTCATCAGTGATTGAATTTGTTCCGGCTCAACGCCCCTACTTGATTGTCCATAACTGTCAATTGTTGGTTGGGCTGGTTTGGGTTGGAAGAAGTTCAGGATTTTCATCAGACTTGGGGAACGCAACTATTACTTGCGTTCCCATCTCAACTTATTGTTAGATTGGCTCTCCCAAATTATCTAACTCTGCGATAACTTAACACCATCATCATAAATTATCGATTTGGCTTGACAAACTTTAGGGTCATGCGATCGCTCTCCCCAATAGCAACAAGACGTTGCCGATCCTTTTGTCCTTGCCTCAAGGTTGGCGGTAATGCCCAAACACCACCAGGGTAGTCTTTGGTATCTTGAGGGTTGGCATTAATTTCTGACTTGCCTACTAATTTGAAGCCTACTTTCTCCACCGCCGCAATTACGCCATCTTCTGACATATAGCCCATTTTTATACTCTCTTGGAGCGAAATACCTGGTTTGGCACGATGTTCTTCCACTCCCAGAATACCTCCTCGCTTTGCTAATCAAGAAAAAAGTACAACCTTTGATGAAAAATCTGAGATTTTAGCTCTCAATGGAACTTTATCGAATGAAGGGATACATCTGCATATTGCTCTAGCAGATCAACAAGGTAAGACTATTGGTGGTCATCTTGTCGATGGATGTATAATCTATACTACTGAGGAAATAATCATTGGTACTACCCAAGATTTTTGCTTTGGAAGAAGGTTTGATGAGCAAACTGGGTATCAAGAATTAGATATTCAATATCTTCCACTAATAGACTCTTGACTGTTGACGATACATCACATCTGAGCGTAAAACATACTTTCGTCCTTGAACAACAGCAACACCTTCATGCACAACGTCATGAACAAAACATAAAGCCATACCTGTAACTGGAACCACAGTAATATTAGGGCATTTTTCATAGTACCGAGGCGAAAGATGAAAACGGGTTTCACCACCTTCAAAACCTTAATTTAAGTAAATCATGAAAGTTAACAGACTTTCTTCCCCATTCGGTCGCCGATAAGAACCGTCATGATGTATCGCAAATGTCTGTCCTGGATCATAACGATAAAAGCGGAAACGCTCATTCAATCCTATTGCTTGCCACCTGCCAATGGTCTTAGGAATATGATCTGACACACGCTGCCATAAGTCAAAAGCCCGTTGGTTATCATCAAGGATAACACGTTCATTATTGCGGATATCGGGACGCATCTGGAACCCTCGAATCGTACTGATCGGAGCTTTTGTATAACCAATACTTTCCGTTAAACTAATATACTCAGCACACTCTTGTGCTAAAAGAATATTGTCTAAAGTAAAAATTTCGTTATTAAGTAAATTTTTCTTGATCATGACTAAAGCAGTTTCCTTCAGCAGCTTAGAAGCGATGACTGATTGGTGAAATAATACTTAGCTAACCAACTTCTAGGCTCGTCACAGCAAATACACGATTTATAAGCAAGTTAGGAATTTCTTTATTATACATCCGAGCGACTTCAGAAACTGGCTTCATGCCGTAACGTTGAACCAGTTTTATTGCTTCTAAATTAGCATCTGGCACATCAAGAAACACCAAAGCATCAGAACGAAAAGCAAGCAAGGCGAGTAAGAGTTGCTCGGCTATTTGTTCATTGTCAGCATTCAACGGCCCAATCCGCAAACCTGTGTGGCTTTGGCGGATGACTCCATAACCTACAATTTGCCCATCTCTAACAACTGCATATGCAGCACTGTTTGGTTGCTTTATCCAAAGTCGTAGAAACCGTTCGCGCTCTGCCGGAAAAAGCTTCTGCTCATAAACCACTAACTGATCAAACGGCACAGTTTTCAATTCTACAATGCCGTCCGGCACAACGCCGTCGCCTACAACCTGATAACGAATATGGCGGTAGGCTATTTGAAAACCTGATTTTTTGTAATTCTCCTGTTGAGCAATTACTCCATCTAAGCTAATGTTACGCTCACTACCAAGGTATGCCATTGCTGTCCTCCACATCTTCATGCCAAAACCTCGACCACGGAACTGCTCTTTGACAATATAAAAGCCAATAACGGCAAAGTGTTGAGAGTAGGCAACCGCAGAAATACTTGCTACAAGTTCATTATTCAATTCACCCACGAAAAAACCGCATTGGTCAGCTTGGTAAAAACATTCAGCGTCATAAATTCCTGGATTCCAGCCTTCAATCGCTGCCCAATCAATTACCACATCTAATTCTGACCTCTTCATTGGTCGAATGCTAAAATTGTCCATTGTCATCAGTGTGATTTGAGTCATAATATTTTTCTACTTTTATTTAAAAAAACTGCCATCTTTTCAGAGATTTATCAAAAATGTGCTGGAAACGCAAGAGCGTAGTTAAGCGCAAAGGAAAAATCATAAAGCAAATAGTTATTTAAAATCATGACTATGATTGAATCAAACAAACTGTATTGAACTACATTGAAGCGTTTAACTAAGATGATTTAGCAACGCTTAATGATTGTAAAGTCTAACGCGCTAAACCCAACCGCTTAATCAGTATAAAGCTACAGATGCTGTTATTTCACTTTTTACTCACAGGTTAAATTAACTCTACTGGAAACATGAATTTTTGTTTCGGAAGAATATAGTCTACACGAATTATTCTAGACTTTTAAGTAATTAAATAATAAAAACTATACTTTAAGATTAAGCTTATATTCCAAATAATAGCAAAACTTTGCTGTTAATAACTTGATGGTGTTATTTGGGAATAAAATTAAGTAATATAAAAATTTTAGTACCTAAATTCGTAACATTTAATCAGAAATTTTAAATATTAGCTAAATCTAGTAGTTAGTAAAATTATTTTACATTTACAACGTTCAAAAATATGAGTAAAAGTAGGCGAATAGGCATTCTTACTAGTGGCGGGGATTGCTCTGGTTTGAATGCAGTTATCAGAGCTGTTGTTCATTGTGCTAGCGGTAAAGGTTGGGAAGTCTTCGGTATTCGGCAAGCAACTTTAGGATTAATGGCACGTCCACCACAAGTTTCTAAATTAGAAATCGACCAAGTTGATCCTTTATTAACCTCTGGTGGCACAATGTTAGGAACTACCAATAAAGGTGATCCATTTGCTTTTCCCATGCCTGATGGTAGTTTTTGTGATCGTTCATCAGAAATTATTGCTGGTTATCATCAATTAGATTTAGATGCGTTGATTGGCATTGGCGGGGATGGTAGTTTAGCAATTCTGCGTCGCCTTGCACAACAAGGCGCTATCAACTTAGTCGGTATCCCTAAAACTATTGATAATGATATCGGTATTACTGAACACGCCATTGGATTTGATACAGCTGTCAATATTGCCACAGAAGCACTCGATAGATTACATTTCACCGCCGCTTCTCATAGTCGAGTCATGATTTTAGAAGTCATGGGTCGTGATGCCGGACACATCGCCCTCGCTGCGGGAATTGCTGGGGGTGCAGATGTGATTTTAATTCCCGAAATTCTCTACAGCATGGATGACATTTGCTACCACATTAAACACCGTCAAGAAGAAGGCAAAAACTATTGTTTAATTATTGTCTCCGAAGCAGTACGAACTCAAGACGGTGAAATTCTCACCCTAACTAATCGTTTGGGTCAATCACGATATGGTGGAATTGGCGAATATCTAGCCGATCAAATTAGCGATCGCATTGGTGCAGAAACACGAGTCACAGTCTTAGGACATATCCAACGCGGTGGTATAGCTTCACCTCTAGACCGATTAGTCGCATCTGCTTTTGGTGTAGCTGCCGTCAATTTGATTGAGGCAGCTAAATATGATTACATGGTTGCTTGGCAAAATCGCCAAGTGATTACTGTACCAATAGAGGAAGCTATCGCTCAGTACAAAGCCGTTAACCCAGAAGATGCTCTGGTCAAAACTGCTCGTGGTTTAGGTATTTATTTAGGAGAGTGAACTACTTCAGGTGAGCTTGTAGCTTCTGCTAATTCAAGCTAAAAATTCATCATTACTGTTTTTTAGCCGATTCAATCCATCCATACCAAGGATTAGAATTAATCAGTGAAGTTAATTGTTGATTGAGTTCAAAAGTTGTAGCTGCATCTGCCTTAACTGCTACAAGATAGTCTCCAGAACTATATACAGCAAACGTCCACATAGCTCCAGTCTCGTTGTCTTTTGTTACGACAACCCATTGATTATAATTCGGCTTGTGCAAGGGGTAATAAGCAAATGCTATAACTCTAACCCCTTGCAAAAATTCGCTGATACCTGTTTGCCACAAAGACTTTTTGGTCAGTAAAATCGATTGCCGTATGGATGTAGTATCACCAAAAGCGACATTTAGCCCTTGTTGTCTGCTTTCAGCCCATATAGTTGGCAAATAAAAGAAAAACTGTCCATCGAAAACTTCATTAAACTCGATGGCATTCCATGTCCAATCAGGCATCTGGGCATTATGAAACAGCGAATCAAATGTAAATTCTTCAGCCTGAACTTGCAGCAAACTAGCAAATTCAGGGGCAACTCCTTCTATGGCTGACTCAGGTGCTAGACCTGATTCGAGCCATTGTGAAAAAATTGGATGAAATAAATTGTTAATAGCAGTTGTCATATTAGCTTTGTAAAATTTATTTTGTTCTTCACTTGTTCTACTCAGCAAGGCATCAGCTTATCGCATATTTCCCTCTGTCATGCCAAATTTTATTGTCATCTCTCGCAACCAATCCCATCCTTATCTCTATCAAACCCATGTGGATCTGGTTGATTTACTCTAAATCTGCGATAAGAGATATCACCGCAATCTAAATCTGGCGAATTAGGCGGAATGCAAAAGTTTGGGTAAGAGCGATCGCACCCCTGAAGATATTGCCTATAAACCACAGCTTGCCCCTCTTGCACCATCGTCAGGTTGACTGAGCGATTGTTTACAAATACTTCAGCCACCAACCTTTTGTACTTATCGTTCTCAATTGAGCGAACTTGCACAGACTGACCTACAGGCAGTAGTTGACCGAGGCGAGTTTTAGACTGCTGACCCCAAGGATTTTGCTTGAGTTCCGGTGCGTCAACACAGCCCAGGCGAATCGTTATAGCTTGGCCCTGCTGATTGCGGACTCTGAGCGTATCTCCGTCACCTACGCTCACTACTGTCATGCTGGGCAAGTTGCTTTGGGCTACAGTCGGTACTCCAGAGAGCAGCACTAGAAATGCTGTGATAATAGCTGCTTTGTTCATTATTCTATGTATAATGGGCTAATTTTTGTATCGAGCGTAACTTACACTGATATCTCAGGCTGTGATTTGGATCAGTAACAGGTATTTGGTTGAGTTGAGAACTTTTGAAGGAAAGCGATCGCAAAGGATGTCTCCAACTAACACTAGACTGCTGACAAACAACAGTGAGACAATCAAAATTCTACTGCAACAGTAATTGCTAAAGTCCCCCGTGATGAGTGAACTACCCCAGATTCAAGACGAGGTTTGTCGCACAGCTTTGGTTATGGCAACTAAACGTGCAATAGAATCCGACAGGTCAGACCACCTGTTTGATGACCCATTTGCCGCACTGTTATCTGGAGATACAGGTAAAGCTTGGAGAGAGAAATGGGAACAACAAGACAGTGATAATCCTCTGGGTACTACACTTCGCATTCAGTTCGTTGCAGTTCGTACCCGTTTCTTTGATGACTTCATCTTGTCTGTGTTGCCCGAAGCTAAACAGTTAGTCTTTCTAGGAGCCGGGTTAGACACAAGAGCATTTCGTCTCTCCTTCCCACCAAAGACTCGTCTGTACGAATTAGATTTACCAGAACTAATTCAGTACAGAGAAGCAATTCTTCAGGATAAAAAAGCCAATTGCCATCGTCACGCGATCGCTGCTGACCTAACCCAACCTTGGTCACATTTGCTTTTAGAACAAGGCTTTGATGTTCATCTTCCTACACTTTGGCTAATGGAAGGGCTGTTGATGTACCTAGACGAAGCTCAAGTCAACCAACTGCTCAAAACAATTGGTCAGTTGAGTGCAGAGGGTAGTTTCTTGGGAGCGGATCTAGTCAGTGTCAAGTCGTGGCAAGTTGGAGCAAAACACCCCAATGGAATGATCAGCAAGCACTGGCGTTTCGGCACAGACGAGCCAGAACAGTTGTTTGCTGCCTACGGTTGGAATGCGTCAGTTATTCAACCAGGGGATATTAGAGCAAATTACGGACGATATGCTGTACAGTTGGCTCCACGAGAAATCAAGGGGGTGCGGCGTTCTTTTTTGGTGACAGCAAGGAAAGAGGAAACGTGTTCAACTAATTCTATAGCTTAAATATCATAATAATTTTAAGGATGTATAAAAATGATTGCAGATGCTATTGCTTTAATTGAGTTTATTTCCAATCAATTTTCCAAAAATCAAGATAAGAAAGACAAATTATTAGAAAAATTTGTTGAACCAGCTTATTCTCAACTAAAGTTTATTCACGAAGATTATATGAGAGCTTGCCGGAAGTATTGGGAATCAATTAGATATGACCAGCCTCTTGATATCATGAAAGTTGTTAATGAAATGGATATAGATATAAGGTTTGCACCACATGAGTCACGCATGGAGTTACTATCATCAATACAATTGAATGACCCTCAACTTCAAGCTTTTATTAACAGTATTCGTAATTACTTAATGGGACAGACTCATGCTGCTCGCACACGTATGCAATATGACTTACCACCTAATAGGCGAGTAGGTATGAGAACAAGCTTATTAGAGAAACTTAATCAGCTTTCTAATATTAGATTTCCAATTCCTCAAGAAGATATTGCTCGTTTGAAAAGAGGAAAAATTTATCTTCGTATGGTAGGCTACACGATGGAGTTAGAGCCAGATAATTCCTTGCGTAATATTAGCGATGATCCCGAAGAAGCAATGAAAAGCTTTGATGAATATCTTCGTTATTTATCACTTGCTTATGTAGATTGTTTTATCGCTATTTTACAAAGAGATTATGCTAGAGTCAACGCTAGTTATTGGGAGCTAAAACGGAAACTGCAAGGCTTTTCTTAGGTAAGTAAAATATGAAACTAATCGCTATCTTTAATCTCTAACTGATAAATCCGCATTGAAGGGTGTTCGTCCATCATCCGCCAGTAAAGCCCTTCTGGCAATGGCGATACCCTACCACCACAGCGATACAGAAAAACTGGCTCACCCCGGCGCATTGCTTTCTTAATTACCTGCTCTAAACCAGAGTCTAAGCGATCGCCGTTACACCAAATAATATGCGACTTGCCAGAATACTCAGCATTGAGCAAACTTGCAAACAACCATTCCATTATTGATTGAATCTGCTGCTGTTCAAGTCCACTACTGGCTTGCCCATAGCTTTCAGTGACAACTCTCACCGCTAACTGCAAGCAGTATAGCGGGAGCATCTCAAATTCACATAAGAGACTTGCTGCTTCACAGGCTGACTAACGCCTAAGCCTCCACAGCCAGGAATCGGTAGTCCAACCGACCCATAATTTAGCAGATTAATTGCGCTGTTCCAGTCTCGGTCAATAACCAGTCCACAAGAACAGTTATGAACACGAACCGCCAAAGTTTTCTCAACTCTCTGTCCACAACCAGAACAATTAATACTTGTGCCTCTAGGGTCAACGCCTCGCGTATGCTTGCCGCGTCTTACCGCTACTGCTTGCATGATTTGGAGGAATGCACCCCAAGCAACATCTAGTATCGACTTTGCTAGTCGTGTTCTAGCTAGTCCTCTAATATTCAGATTTTCAAAAACGATTAAGTCATAAGATTTAACCAACCAGTGAGCGACTTGATAATGAAACTCTTTCCTTTGTCTGGCAACGTGTAAGTGAATCCTGGCAACCCTGCTAGCTTGTTTTTGATAGTTCTTAGATCCATGAATTTTACGTGCAAGTTTGCGCTGCTGACGCGCTAATTTAGATTGTGTCTTACGGGAATACTGCGGTACTTCAATACTTTGTCCATGAGCAGTAGTTAAAAACTTTTCTAACCCAACGTCTATGCCAGTAGCAGTTTTAATCTCGTCAATCGGCAGCAATTCAGGTACAGTTTTATCCTCAAGAGAAAAACTGACATACCATCCATCAGATTTGCTTAAAATCGTTGCTTGCTTAATCTCAGAACCATTTGGTATCGGACGGTGCAAGATGACCTCGATTTCACCAATCTTGGATAATTTGAGAATATTACCTGTTAGATGTGCGCCTGCTTTTGGTGAATTAACACGCGGGAAGGTAAAAGAAGAGATATCGCCACGCTTTTTAAATCGTGGTTTCCCTCCTCTGTTACCTTTTTTGTCAGGTATTAACCACCGCTTCCATGCCTTGTCCAACCTCATCAGGTTTTGTTGTTGGCAGTCGGCATAGATGTTTTTGTAGTCGGGGAATAAGTCTTTAGTTTGTTGGAGGTCTGATGCTTGTGTATAGTAATCAGGTTTATCCGGTATCCCACCAATTGGCTCAGAAACCAAGCTACATCGGTCAAGGAGCGACCTTGTACGCCTTAGCCAATCCAACCTTTCCCCTAGTGCATAGTTCCAATGACGACGCAGCAACTCGCCCCAAGTCTCAAGAATGACAACTTGTTCAGAAGTGGGGTTGAGTTTGAACTGATAAGTTAGTAGCATATAACTATTGTACAGCATTATTCCGTACTTGTGTATGACTACTCGTATCGATATCAGGCTTCCAGAGCAAGAATTGGAAGTATTAAAAGCCTACTGCAAAGAACAAGATAGAACTCAAACTGAGGTAATCCGTGAATTCATTCGTAGTCTTAGAAAGAAAATCAAAAACCAATGATTTGGCAATTATGTGGGCATCGAACCCACATAATTACCCTCCTATCCCCCATCACCGCCAATCGGAGTACCGATGTGGCGGGAGTACCCCGGAGGTTTTGATGGCGATCGCTGATATAACTATTCTTAGGATTCCCAGTAGATTAAATACAATTATCTGTACCTTGTTTGCCTTATTTAAAATTTATGGCTTGTAAGTTCAAGTTTTTCACAGACAGAAGTTAGCTGTATCATCGATAATATGCCTAAAACATCTGATTGCCATCGCTGCTTAATGTATTCTCATGACCCTCACCTAGTCTGTGCAGTTCATCCATCGGGGGTAGAGGGGAACATCTGCATCGATTTTAGACCCAACACCAACACTCAAGCAGAAGAACTTTGGCAACCAGAAGGAGCAACATATTACAATGGCGAGTTGATTCTATAACCTCCCCAAAGATGGACACCCCAACAGCAGTTTGAGTTACTGGATTGGCATCCGATGTTCACAGGCTTTTGTCCCCAATGCGGTGCTAAATATGAGCGTGATTACACAGCACGGGTACATTGGGATTGTAACATCTGCGGTTGGATGGATGATACTGTATAGAAAATGTCTCAAAATTTTGTTTAATGCTCCAATCAAACCCGCAGAAATTTCTCATTAACAATTTTTCTTAGTGCTATTCCAGTCTGAGCGATCGCTGCGTTTGCCCATCACAAAACACTTAATATCAGTGATGCTTCTCGTTTGATGGAGCGGTTTCAACAATTAATTATCTATTTACATCTATTCTGAAACTCTTAATTTTAATGTCACTTCCCCTGCACCTTTTTCTCTCCATAGCTCACGTTTATTCTGATCCATTGCTGTTAACTCTGCTTGGATTTTAGATTGAGAATTAATCCAAACTGTGGCATTATATATTCTATTTTCAAGCTGTGCGCTGTAGGTGATTTTATTTTTCTCTGATATTTTGTTGACTGGAACAGAAACAGCTAAATCCGCTTGCTTTTTGTTAGCGATATTACTATCAAAAACATTCATTAATAATTGCTCTGAATTATTTCTTGGACGATGAACTCGCACAGACTTCCTATTGTTGGTATGAAAAAGTAGGACTGTATCATTATCGCAATTTGTTGGTTTGTTATTCGTTTGAGCTAACAATCCTGATATTTGCAACTCTCTTTGAATATGCTCATTTGTTGATAAATGAGGCTCGAACTTAAATTGACCTTTCGCTGATGCAGAAATTGATAATATTCCTGAAAAAACAAGAAGAGATAATACGGTTCTTTGAATTAACATAGTTTCTAACTAATTAGACTTTTTATCCTGTGTACAACAGTAGTTGCAAGCGTATACTTACAACAAAAAGCGCTTAAATTGATATTACCAAGGGCAGTAAATTTACGATAGTGACTAAAGTTGAAAAAAAGATAAAATTTTGGCTAGATAATTGCTGTATGGTTATTTTCCTGCATAATTGTGTGGATATTAGAAACCCAAGTTGGTAGATACATATCGACTGGTACTCCCTCATCATCCTCCAGTAGAACCCTTGAGATAATGGCGATCGCCTATGGCGGAAGGTTATGCCATCACAAATGCAACTATTCTTCGGATTCCCAGTTGGTAAGGAGCAATAAACTTTGACACTCTCCGCCCTATAAGTGCGGAGATTCTTCATTCATAGACCCAACTTGCTCACACAAGATTTCTCCAGCATGAGTAGAGGTCGAATCTCCTGAAGCGTTCGGATCATAGATCCAGGTTCCTACGTGACCCGTAGTACCCAAGGCTAGTTTCAGAATGTTAATCGCTGCGTTCCAATCTCTATCCATCACAAATCCGCATTCACAAACATGAGTTCTTGTGGATAGAGATTTTTTGACTACTGCGCCACAATTAGAGCATTGGCTTGTTGTGTACGCAGGATTAACAGCTACAGTTATCCGGCCAAATTTCACACCGAAATACTCCAACCATTTTCTGAATTGATACCAACCAGCATCATTAATAGATTTAGCGAGACAGTGATTCTTAACTAAGTTTTTAACCCTCAAATCTTCATAGGCGACCAAATCGTGAGATTGGATTACGCAACGCGCTACTCTCTTAGCGTGTTCTTCACGTTGCCTACTTATTTTGAGGTGTACTCGCCCTAATTTATTAATGGCTTTTTTGCGATTGGTAGAGCCTTTCTTATGCCTTGAAACGCGCCTTTGTCTAAACTTTAGACGCTTCTCTCCTGTGCGATAAAACTTAGGGTTAGGTTCTGTATGTCCGTTGCTATCGGTGTAGAACTCTTTTAAACCAACATCTAAACCAATGGTTTTACCAGTCGGTTGTGTTTCTACTTTGTTATCTGCGCTAATCAGGAATTGAACATAATACCCATCGGCGCGACGGACTAACCTAACTCGTTTTATCTGCTCCAATTGGTAGAAGTTTAAATTCCACGTTCCCTTGAGATTGAGTTTGCCAATACCTTTTTTGTCAGTAAAAGTGATTTGCTTTCTAGTTTCAGAAAGTGACCATCCAGAGGTTTTATATTCAACTGAACGGTTGTTTTTCTTAAACTGTGGATAACCTTTCTTACCTGGAACAGACTTTTTACAGTTGTCGTAAAAACGAGCAATAGAACTATAAGCCCGTTCGATAGAAGCTTGGCAAGCACTAGAGTTCAAAGCCTTGACAAAAGAAAACTCATGTCTGAGAACCTTGCTAAGACGATATAAGTCTTTCTGCCCTACACCTCGGTTATCCATCCAAAAACGAATAGCTTTGTTGCGAACGAATTGACAGGTTCTAATCGCCTCATCAATGGCTACATATTGAGTTGTTTTCCCTTTAGCTTTAAACTCTAAAACAATCATTTTACGTGGAAAACTCCTACGCAAATATTATACCATAATCAAAGCCGTCCTTGAAGGACGGGGCTTTAGACCCAGTTTCTTGGTAAGCTGCGATCAGCTACGCTGGGCGTTTACGCCATCGCTCGGCGAGATGTAGGCGATCGCCAAGCCATCGGCTGAACGAAATCGCCCAGCTATTTGAATGGAGTGACATTTATTCTCCGTGTGCTACAAATGTACAGATAAATTTGCTAACAGCAAATAACCTGTCAACATAGGTCAAGGACAAGCCACTAAAATGTACCACCCATATTTGAAGCTGATTGCATTTCCTACAATACTCACCTCAAGTTTGCTTCTTGTAGGACTCAAGCAAGATACCGCAGAGATAACTAATGCACAATTAAATGAACAGTCCGTACTGGCTATTAACTGGGTACAACAGTCGGGAGAGTATCAAGCCCTGACTTACCAAGCATTTAACATCGCCAAAATTGTCTTTGACCAAGCCAAAGCCAAAAGGGTAAAGCAACCAGCCGTTATTGTTGATATTGATGAGACAATTCTTGACAATAGTGCTTACCAAGGTGGTCTAATTGGTACTAATAGCGGTTTTGAATCATCAACCTGGAATAAATGGGTGGCAGCAGCCAAAGCTAAGGCTGTCCCTGGTGCAGTTAAGTTTGTAAATTATGTTAATAACAATGGTGGTACAGTCTTTTTTATCTCTAACCGGGATAGAAGCAGCCAAAAGGGTAGCAAAAATAATCTAGCGTGGCAAAACTTACTAGAGAAGACGACTCTCTAGATTAGCCAAGTAAGCCTTGGGGTCTCTGCGAAATCGATACTGTTCAATTCTGGCTTTGTGGTGTTTTTGCAATTGAGAGCGTAATTCGAGCCAAGTATGAATATCAACTTGTGCTAAATCAGATGCGGTAAAAGAATGAAGCTTAGTAGCGATGGCACAGGCAAGTTTGACAGAACCACGAATAACGAGAGATGAGGGGGCAACCTTACGACCGGTACAACGACGTTGATGATAACGTAGCATACCAAAAGCGTGTTCTAAGTCATTATTAGTTCTAGGAAAATCTTCAATTTCATAACAATGAAAAAGTCCAGACCAGTAGCTGTGGGTGGTTTTTATAAAGTTATCGATTGCAGTGTTCAGGGTACCAGCTTTCTGCTTTTGTTGAGACATTTCTGTCAACAGTTGCTGATAACTTTGTTTGACCCCAGCAGCATCAAGACCTATTTTATTGTTGAGAATATTACTAGCTTTATCAACCCACTGATATGCAACCCTCACAGGTGAAAATAAAGATGCAGTAGCAGATAATCCCTTAGCTAGAAGGTGTTTTAGGTTAACTAAAGGTGGTGGTAAAGCACTTCTTTTTTCCATCCTTTCTAAGCTTTGTTCTATCAAAGTCAAATTTTCTTGTAACTTTAATCCAGATGCCTCTAACGGTGGATGTCCATCATTGGTTATAGAACTACGGACTGCCGAGCAATAATCTTCAATAATAGTCACCAAATCCTTATCTTCATTGGTAACACTACGTTCAATTTCTCGTAATCCTCTAACTTTTTTTTTCAATTCCTTTTTTGCATTTCTATCCGCCTCATATATGGGTTTAATTGCTTCTTTCAGGTAATGGTAATGACATAAACCATGAGCAATTTTAGGTAATGCTAACCCAACAGCTTTACGAATTGATTGTTGTCCATCACTAACAACTCCATCAATTGGTACATCCAGTGTATTAGCCACTTCTAATAATAACGCTACTAAATCTTCATTCCTTGATGATAATAAAGTTTTAGCAAGTAAAATTTCTCCTGATAGACAATCTCGAATTACCCATAATACCTCATGTCCAATTTCTGGCTGCATCCCATCAATGGCTAATATCACCCGTCCTTGATTAGCCACTATTGCTTTTAATCTTTTATGGTCTTTTAGCCATAAAGAAAGTAACTCGTCATATCTGTCAATTAAGTGTGTGACCGTTCGTTTACTTATACATATACCTTTTAATTCAAGGTGAGTATGTATTTGAGGAACACTTCTATGTTCCTGGTAGCGTAATGCTCCTATATAAGCAATCACATCCAAACCAAATTCGTTCTGTGGTAGAGCGAGTGACCCTTCTTGCTCTGGTCGATATGCTTTTTTATACCGCATACATGACTTATTTTGACATCGCCGAATTTTTAGCTGTAGTTCTACTACCCCATTTAGCGTTCTTATATGTCGAGGATTATTGTATTCATTCCACATTGCTTGACCACACGAAGGGCATTTTTTTTGAACACAATCGAGTACTTCAAACGATGTTGCTTCTGGTTTTAAACTTTTTCTTACCAAGTTTTTGTACCATTATTTCGTTACAAGCTCAAGATTACAGGATCTCTGCTCCTCTCTAGTAAGTTTTGCCACGCTAGAAAATAATGACTTAGAGATAGCAACCATCAATAATTTAAAATCAGTTGGGTTCAAAGGTGTCAATCCTAAAACCGTATTACTCAAAGGTGAGTTTACCAAAATTATTGATGGCAAAGAGAACACTTCAAAGCAATGGCGACGAGAAGCTATAGAAAATGGTAAGGCTGACGGCAAAAAATATACTGTATTTGCTTTAATTGGCGATAGTCTCAACGATTTTGATGAGAAGGTTGGTGTCACTAATCAGGAACGGCGTAAATCTGTAGAAAAATACTCAAATTATTATGGAATTTTTGACTCTGTTCCTAATAATAGAACTATAGAACCTGCTTATATTGCATTGCCCAATCCTATGTATGGTAGTTGGGAAACTGGAATGTATAATCCTCAAGCATTCAAAAAGCAAAGCCCCTTTGAACTGAGTCCATCCGAAAAAGAACAACAGCGTAAGGATTCGTTAGTTCGCTGGCTATCTGGTAAATAATACATATATTTTAGGTTATAAAGGAAATCAATTTACCATCTTCACTTTTGTATTGTTTGATTTGCCCAGTAATTATGGAGTCATTTTGAGAGTCAGAATAACTTTTAGCAGGCTCAGTTGGTGATGATTTAGATGTTAGCTTTGCTGATGTCTCAGCCTGTAATTTGGATCAGGTTTAAGGTTTTAATTTGTGTTTGATATTTCTTCAACAGTCAAAGAACGAATTAACTCTCTAATCACATCTGTTGCTGGTCGTCCTGTTGTTGAGCAATGTTTTTCTAATCTCTCTACTTCACTTGAAGTGAGATTAATCGTCAGCCGTTTAACAGCTCATTTCTTATTCATGGATAGCAAACTATATTGATGAATTACTCCTCCAATATCAATCATCTAAACTGTTACTACCAGGATATATCTAACCAAATTAGCATTAAGAAGCTATCAAGAAAATACTTTTATCTTTAAACTTGTAATGAAGCGCTTAAATAGATTCAAAAGTGTGAAGTTTAGATGCTTTAAAGACAAAAACTGTGAATAGAATATAAGCCTAGAATCTTTCTATGAAGAAGCATTTAGTAGAATTACTTCACGAAATTGGCTATCATTATCTTGTAGCAAGCTGTGATAAAGCAAACATTGAATCGCACAAAGTCGCCCAAAGAATTGGAATGAATGAAAAAAGTAGACAAAAAATCGTTAATGACAAGCATTTATTATTTTATATCGATAAAAAAATCTATGTTTCTTAAGAGTTAATCTTATGTATATTCGCAGCAGTAAAATCAACTTTCTTATGATCCATATCTGAGTCAAATCTAGCATTTTCTAAATTTGCACCCCTGAAATTAGTAATACCATTAGCGGTGATTTCTTGAATGGCCAATTTTAATGATCGCATGGTTACAGTCAGTAAAATTACAGTTAAAATTCCCCAAATGCTACCGATTAGATAATTTTGGGTACTCAAGTAGGCGAAGGCGACGCTACTAATTAAAAAAGCTAAACCGTAATTACAAACAAACCCCGCGACTGCGACAATTACTCGCATCAAATCATTCTTAGATACAAAACATAAAATTGCTACTACTATGGATGATATAATTGCAGATATTGCAGCAAATTGAGGGTTTTTATTTTGCAGCACACCACCATAATAACAACCAATTAATGCTGCTGAAGATACACCTGATATAGTTGTAATCAAATTTTCTAAGCTTGATTCTTGATTAAAAACCCTCCTAAAACTTGCACCTAATCCAGAAATTGCCAAGCTGACAACTAGAGCTTTAGTATATGACCATGCCGGTATTTCTGGAGTGTTTCCTATTACGCCAAACGCCATTTCGCTAACTGCTACAAAAGTTAAGCATAAAACAATGAATGCAGTGATTCGCAAACTCATAAATATTCTAGATGACTGACCAAATTTCGCTTTCACAAAATTAGCTCTTTGTAATTGTGCATGAGAAAAATCACATCCACGCACATCAGCACCACTAAAATTTGCATCATGAAGTTGCATTGCTTTAAATGAGCGATTTTGCAAATTTTGGTGACAAAAATTGAAATTATCACGATCCATATTTCAGCTTAGAATAACATTAAATTAATTTCCAATTACCAATAAATTAGCAAATTTGGCAATGAAATGGCGATATAGTCCCAAAACATCTAACTATTGCTTTATTGTCGGTGGTTTTTTCTTGTTTTTACCAATATTAATGTATGGTTGGGGTCATTTTCGTCGTCCACCTCGTAGTGAAAACCAACAAGAATTATTTCGGGGGATTGTTTATCAGCGTTTGATCGAGTCAAAGCCACGTCCTTTAATCATTCATATCGTGACAATTGATTTAAATACACCTGGAATTAAACCATTTATCACTCCAGATATTGAGAATTTATCAAAAAATGTCGGAGTTGGGAAACAAGCCATTATCGACAATGAAACCAAAGCAAGAACAACATCTGAATTTGTCGCGGAATTTCAAGTTAAACTTGCCATCAACGGGAGCTATTTTTATCCTTTTAAGGAGGTAACACCGTGGCATTATTATCCTCACAGTGGAGATACGACAAAGGTATTAGGACAAACTATTTCTAATGGTAAAATATATGCTAATAAAAAATCAAGTTGGTATGTTTTATGCTTTGATAACAACAACCAAGCCCAAATTCCAGGCGGTGAAGAATGTCCGAAAAATACTATTCAAGGGCTAGCAGGGGATGACGTATTAGTTTTTCAAGGAAAACCAAAAATAAATATTTATGCAAATTCCTCAGCCGATAAACCATATTCGAGAGTAGTTGCAGCTATCGACAAAACAGGTAAGAAATTGTGGTTAGTTTTAGTAGATGGTAAACAACCACTATATAGCGAAGGATTTACTAAAAGAGAATTAACACAATTTATAGCAAAATTGGGTGTTTATAATGCCATAAATCTTGATGGAGGAGGTTCTACTACATTGGTAGTAGCAAATCCAGACAAAGAGGGGAAGCCAAAAATTTTAAATGCTCCTACCCATACTAAAATACTAATGCGCGATCGCCCAGTTGCTAATCATCTAGGATTTTATGCGGATTAATCTTTCACAGCAGCAGATATGATAGCTTTGCGTTTAGAAAAGGTGTCAGCATGACTGTTATCACTCCCGAACGTCTTATCATAGAGGAAAACCCTTCTCACGCCGCGCACGAGCCAAATCGCACGCTCTGGATCAGCGAAGCAGGAGGGCTTACCCAGTTCGGTGCGTTCATCGAAATCCTGCAACCTGGCTCTCGTTCATCACTCAAGCATTGGCATAGTGCTGAGGATGAAATGGTCTATGTCCTCGAAGGCGAAATCACGCTCATTGAAGGAGACGCAGAGACTATACTACGTCCTGGCGATGCCGCAACTTTTCAAGCAGGAGTGCCAGTAGGTCACTTCCTTGAGAATCGCAGCGCCAAGGCAACGCGATGCCTAGTAGTCGGCAACCGAGCGGCAGTAGACACAATCACGTATCCTGACCTCGATCTGGTGTGTCACCGAGATCGATCACTGCCAGACGACATCTGGACTAACAGTGTGGGAGAACCTGCTCCAAGTCCCTACTAGCGGTGACATCAGGGCGGCCGCATCATATAAATATGCCAACACGCGGGATGTGGCTAATCAATTAGCCACTTACTTAAGAAATAGTGGCGTAGATGCAACGGATGTCAGCCCGCCTTATATCCCACCACTGACCTTATCAGGTTCAGTGGAGGACTTACGGCAATTTAGTTAAACGTCTTTTATTGGTAATATACTTGTGGACTTAAACCCTTACTATATCCATGTTTCCAGACTTAAGGGGAAAAGTCTGCTTAAGATTTACTTTATAAATAGTCTCTAACTGAACTTTCATATGACTCACCATACCTCAGCAGCCACCTTTATTATCGACCACAATTTCAGGGTAAGCTAGTCATATCTGATTTGTGGAACAGGTGAAAACAGTATGCCATTTACTTACAACCAGTTACCAACGAGAACATAAGCAGCCCAATACCCTGGGCGGCTGTAGTTTGGATACTTTTGTAAAAGGGTTACTTGAGCGCGACGCAGAGCTTCTGCTTTTGTAACTTTGGCAGAAACTAACTCACGATAAAACTCACCTACTAAAATTGCAGTGGAGCGATCACCAACATTCCATAGACTTGCCATTGTACTCCTTGCACCTGCACGCACAGCAACCCCTGCTAAACCCAGTGTTGCCCGATTATCGCCTTCTGCTGTCTGACAAGCACTTAAGACAAGAAGTTCTAAAGGTTGTAAGTATGTTTCATCACGACGGCGTAACAGCAAATCAAAATCAGTAACATTAATTGGCCCATCCATCGCCAAAATAAATGTATCTTCAGGACGAGAACTAAACTGTCCGTGAGTTGCCAGATGAACAACATTAAATGGAATAGAGCTAATCTTTCCTGTTAATGCCTTACTTGTGAAATCTCGATCTAAAAGTTCTGTGGTTACTACCCCTGCTTTGGCAATCAAGTTAAACTCAGATTTAATTTCTGGTAAAGGCGGAAATTGTCGAAATTGGGATGGCGGTTGTACCAATCCTCCAGCAAGAATCTGTAAATTTTCTTGTGCTAAAGGTTTGGGTTTTTGTAATTGCAATCCCAGATTTAAAGCAACAGCATATTTCTCAACTAAATATTGTCTTCCATCATATAATGCTGCCATTGGTACATTTCGCAATGCACCATCCAATACAAAAACTAAAGTATTAACATTCCTATGTTGTAACTCAGACTCGATTGGTTGAATCAACCAACTATATACTTGCAGAGAAAGTATTTTAACTTCCTCGATTCTGTCTGGTTCAGTCAAATACTGCCGCAGTTGACCTAAAGTTTTTTCTACTTCAATTTGAGATTTATTTACTGAGTAGCGTCGCAAAGGTTGCTTGGGAATTTTGACAATGACTTGTAATTTTTCTGGCAGAATAATTGGATAAATAACGGCGGTTGTAGGATTATCTCTATCTACTACTTCATCTAACACAACCTTTGTGACATTTAAGCAAGCTTCCCGAAAAAAGTTATCTAAATCTGCTAATTGAAGTGCTTCAATTCGCTGGCGTGCTTTATCTAATGTTTGTTCACTTTGATCTCCTGGCGATAAAAGTAATGCTACTGATTCACGATAAATAGGTTCTACACTTTCCTTAAATGAAAATTCTACATCTCGATTAACTCCAACAAGGTCATTTCTAAGAGCCTGTAACTCATTAACAGCATCATCATAAGCTGCGATCGCACCTTTGGTATCTCCCTGCTGTTTTAACAAGCGTCCTAGCTGCCAATGCCAGTTGTAGGCGATATCCGGTGCATTTACAGATTCAGCTAACTTAAGTGCTTGCTGTGTCAAATTTTGGGCATTTAACCACTGTTTGTCCTGTTCATACAGCTTTCCCAGAGTTCCAAGGGCGTAAGATTCTGCTCGTCTATCACCAAGTGCTTGTGCTAGTTTTGTTGTTTTGGCGAGCATTTTAGCCGCAGATTCTTTTGACTCATTGATAAATTGCTGTTTCATCAAGCTCTGAGCAAAATGAATTCTGGCATAAACTGCTACTTGAGAGAGTGGTAAATTATCTAGCTCAGTAGGAATTTGCTTTAACAGAGGTTGTGCAATTTTCCACTGTTGTGTATTGACTAGGATAGTCAAAAGATTGATTTGCGCCTGGACTTTGGTAAGAGATGAAGGAGTTTTCGCGATCGCTTGTTGATAAAAAGCGATCGCACTTTCATAATCTTCCGCAATTCTAGCAGTATTGCCTAAACTGAGGAATGTTGCAGCGATCTCCCGAAGGGATTGCAATTTCTCAGCAGTTTGTAAGCTTTGTTGTAAAACTTCACTAGATTTTTTTAAATCTCCAGTTAATTGGAGTACATCTCCCAGCGATCGCAATTCTATAACTTTGGTTAACGAATCTGGTTGAGATTGTAAATTTTGGCTGACTTGAGTCAACATTGTTAAAGCACGACGGTAGAATCCTAGTACCTGCAATGCCTGTGCTTGATTAATGCGACTGTGGTTGATGGCAGTGCGTTGGT
Organism: Anabaena sp. FACHB-595; assembly: GCF_048568275.1. Taxonomy (NCBI): domain Bacteria; kingdom Bacillati; phylum Cyanobacteriota; class Cyanophyceae; order Nostocales; family Nostocaceae; genus Anabaena; species Anabaena sp. FACHB-595. The sequence continues at coordinate 351,117 of NZ_CP183474.1, read as the reverse complement.
GTAGCTCGTCGTAGACATCACTACTTGCAATATATTCCGCCTCAGCTAATTGCCAAGTTTGTAATGCCTGTTGAGCTTGTCCTTGCTCTAACTGTATACTCCCTTTAATTTCCAGCGTTTGAGCAAGAACGTGCAAGTATTGTTTTGAGTTCTGAGTACCTAGCAGTTGCAAACTGTCATTGATTGCCGTATTTGCTTCGGTAAACATCCCACGCTGCTGATAAACCAAGGCAAGATTACTTAGCGTCACCGCTTGTCTAAGCTTATCTCCCAATGCTTGGTATTCTTGAAAGACCTTCTGCAAAAGCTGTTGCGCTTCTACTAATCTTCCTGCTTCATATAGTGCTTTTCCTTGTTGTAGTGAATCTTTTAAGCGTTTTTCTGATCTATCAAAATGCTCAATTGGCAAATCAACTGCATGAGATGGTTTTAAGACAGGTGAAACGGTAACAAAAATAAATGCTGTGATTAGTAATAGCAGGAGATACCGAAATAAAGGGAAGGCGTTCGACATTCTACTCTTTCACTTTAGCTAGTTAACTGCTGTTTACCTTTATTGAGAACAAGCCTGCTGACTTCTGAATCAATGCGGACATTGTGATGCTCTCAATAGACTTTTGACTAATTCAGCAATTTTTTTGCTGAATTTTGCATAGACCTAAATATCCCACGTATGGATAAGTGTGACAACTAATTGCTGAGGATAATATGAGTTCCCAAAAACTCATACTAAACAGTCTTCACCTTACTTGTTGCGTTCTCAAATTCTGAAATTAAATTGCAGGTGATTTTGTGCTGTAATCCAGACAAAAAATTACATCTGCTGCTCTTAACTTGACTACATTACTATCAAAACTCTAACTAAAGGAAAAAATGGCTACTTTTGATCTTGGTACAATAGGCAGCACGCCTGTTCTCAGAAACAACTTCACTTTAACTACATCTGATACCACTGATGTTTTTAAGTTTAGAACCACCAGTACCAGAAATCTCAATTTGTCTGTGACAGATATCAGCGTTGGTGATCCCGAACTGTTACTTTTTCGAGACAACGGTAACGGGATTTTTGATGCCAATGACCAATCGGTTGATTTGTCCGCTAGGTCTAGCAACAGAGACGAGTCTATCAATAATCAGGAAAATGCAGGGACTTATTTTGCCCAAGTCATTCGCGGTGCTGCTAGTTCAGGCACTATAAGTTACGATTTTGCTGTGTCTGCGACTGCACCCAATTCAACATCTGGTTTTAGTAATCTTTTGCCTAGAGAATTTGAACTTGGCAACTTGTCAGGTGATGTTAGTCGCTCTAATATTGTGGGTGACTTCGACACCGCAGATACTTACCAGTTCTCCCTGGGGGATTTTGAGGGTGTCAACATTACACTGAACGGACTCCTAAATGGTGATGCTGACATTCGATTGATTCGGGATTTTAATAACAATCGGATTGTTGATGCAAATGAGGAAATTGCACGTTCTACTAAAGGTGGTATCACGCCGGATATAATTTCTAACATTAACCAATCAGGTGACTACTTCTTGCAAGTCAATCAATTCAGTGGACGGACTGGCTACACTTTGACTTTTGACCACTTCACCACCCCATTTGCTTAATACTGGTAAGTGGTACTTGAAAGCATTGCACAGCAATGCTTTCAAGATTACAGCACTTCCGGCAGCTATGAGGTACATCCTCAACTCTGAAAGCTTTGATAGAGCGGGTCAGGAGAAAAACTGTATTGCATAATAGCCGGAAGCGCTGTATGCAAATGTTGCAAGCGGTACAGAACTCTACCTGAACTTTGCCGCTTGCATTTCTAAATTTTATAACTACACGGATTAAATATTTCTACAAATATGAGTAAAGTTTTACAAATAAGCAGCGCAATACCTGAGTTAGATTATGCCAATATACCTAAAGAAATTATCCCTTTTTTAGCTAGTTACAACCTGATTCCGCAATTGTTATCACAGAGGATAATCGAATCTGCTATTGCACCAATCACCTGCACACAAGCAGAAATATCTCATGCTCTAGATCAATTTTATCAGCATTGGGATTTGACAACCGCAGAAAAAATCAAAGATTGGTGCTTACGTTATGGTTTGAATGCGGAAAAATTAAAACTTTTAGCAACCCGAAAGCTGAGAGTAGAAAAGTTCAAACAAATAAATTGGAGACATCAGCTAGAATCTTACTTTCTTAAACGCAAAAAATATTTAGATCGAGTTATTTATTCTTTAATTCAAACTGAAAATAAGAGCGTTGTCAATGAGTTATTCTTCAGAATAGCAGAAGGAGAAGATTCTTTTGCTGAACTGGCGCGAAAATATTCTCAAGGTGCAGAAGCTGATAGAGGCGGCATTATTGGCCCAGTAGAACTTGGTAGTATTACTCCGAATTTTGCTCAACTACTTTACACAAGCCAAGTTGGTGTTGTTCAACCACCCGTAGCTTTTGGAAATACATGGGTAATTGTGCGTGTAGAAAAACTAATTCCTGCCCAGTTAGACGATTTTATGCGCCAAAGATTGCTGCAAGAAAATTTTGAAGATTGGTTTCAACAACAATTAAATCAATTGTCGCCAGAAGAGAAAATCTGGATGGGAATTAATCCTAAATCTGACCAGGTGCAAGAAATGGCTTAGTAGTCTGTCAAATAGAATTTGGAATAGTAAAGAAACTAACTGCAAAAGATGCAAAGTAAGAGATGACAAATACAACAGTAAATCTTCAAGAATTAATTGCAAACTTGTTTCCATTCAATAACTTGCCAGAAAGTATTTTAGAAAGTTGGCTCAGTAAGGCGAAATTTTTACGCTACCGTATTGGACAGGTGATAGTGACTCAAGAAGCTATGCCTGCTCAAATTAGTATTATCTATGAAGGGCAAGCTCGACTGTTAGGCTATAATGCTCACAAACCGAATCCTGTGACACTTAAGCTGCTTTCACCAGGTGAGGTTTTGGGTTGGTTAAGTTATGTGCGGGGGATTGCTTGTGAAACCGCGATCGCTTCTACTGAAGTTATCACGATTAATCTACCCATTGCTGATTTTCAAGCATTACTCAAGCAAGAGTCAGCTTTTACTCAAGCCTTGCATCAGCAGATTACACTTTTAGAAGTATACGAACTGCTCACAGAAGAACTCAACCGTCGCGCAGATGGGAGCAAAAATTTAGTTAAACTTGCTCAAGCTGCAACGGAAGCAGCTGTTATTCAAACATTCCCCGCACGTAAAATATCTCACAACCAATTAGATTCAGAATTATTATGGTTAGTCAGTAGTAATTTTAATCCAGAATTTTCTGTAGGAAGTCGCCTAGAATTAGATGATGTTAATCCCACGTTGAAATTTAATACAAATATGCGTGTAGTGGGGTTACCGAAGTCTTTATTTGGAGAAAATCCCACATCTACAACACTTTTACCCACAGAGATTCCCTACGCTTCCGAAATTACCATTACAGAGGAATCAAGCACCCAAGTTAAACAAAAGAAGTATCCTTATTGTCGAGGTAGAGGCCCGTTAGATGGTACTTTAGCTTGCTTTGTCATGTTGAGTCAGTACTTTAATATCCCCTTGCGTCGAGATGTATTGCGGCGAGTTCTGACAAAGCAACAGGAACACAAAGGTAGTATATCTCTACAATTTTGTGCAGCCGCCGCAGAATTAATGGGATTAACAACGCAAATGGTGAAAGTTCCCGCCGTTGCGCTTAGTCGCTTGCAATTACCAATAATGATTGCTTGGCAAGATAGTTTTGCAATTATTTACAAAAATAGCAATCAAGAGTTACTTGTTGCTGTTCCAGAGATGGGGCTGTTGCGCTACAAATTGCAAGACTTTGCTGAAAACTGGGGACAAGAAGGAGAAGTTTTGCTCCTGCAAACTACTAAAAATACTCCCAAGTCGCGGTTTAATTTGAGTTGGTTTGTACCTGCAATCAAACGCCATCGTAAAGTACTTATTGAAGTGCTAATTGCTTCGATTGTCATTCAAATTTTCGGGCTGGTAAATCCTTTAGTCACACAAGTAATTATTGATAAAGTATTAGTTGGTAATAGCCCTGATACTTTGGAAGTTTTTGGGATATTTTTGCTCGTAATAGCGGTAATTGAAGCCATACTTACCACAGTTCGCACTCATTTATTTGTGGATACCACTAACCGCATTGATCTTTCTCTGGGTTCAGAGGTAATTAACCACTTGTTGCGTCTGCCATTATCTTATTTTGAGCGTCACCCTGTGGGGGAATTGGCAACGCGCATTCACGAATTAGAAAATATCCGTTCTTTTTTGACTGGTACAGCCCTAACTGTGGTGATGGATGCAGTGTTTTCTGTAGTCTACATTGTGGTTATGGCATTTTATAGCCCAATTCTCACCTTAGTAGCATTGGTAACAGTACCCTTGTTTGGCTTGCTTAACTTGATAGTATCGCCTTTAATGCGGCGACAATTACAAGAAAAAGCCGAACGCAATGCTGAAACTCAATCTTACTTAGTAGAAGTGATGGGAGGGATGCAGACAGTCAAGGCGCAAAATTTAGAAATGCGATCGCGTTGGCAATGGCAAGAACGTTATGCTCGTTATATCAGCGCTGGTTTCAAAACAGTCTCTACTCAAACTACTGCTAGTTCTTTTAGCAGCTTTCTTAACAAGTTTTCCAGTATGTTAGTGCTGTGGGTAGGTGCTTATCTCGTCCTCAATCAACAACTCACTCTAGGACAACTCATCGCCTTCCGCATCCTTGCAGGTTATGTAACTAGTCCACTATTACGCTTAATGCAACTATGGCAGAACTTCCAAGAAACAGCTTTATCTCTGCAACGCCTTGCTGAAATTTTAGATTCTCCTCAAGAAACAGAAACAGAGACACAAAATATTCTCATGCCTAGCATTCAAGGTAATGTCCGGTATGAAAATCTCAGTTTCAGCTTCTTGGAACACGGGCCATTACAACTTTCCAATATTAACTTAGATTTCCCGGCTGGCTCTTTTATTGGCATTGTTGGACAAAGCGGTTCTGGTAAAAGTACATTGCTAAAATTACTACCGCGCCTTTACGAACCCAAATCTGGCAAAATCTTGATTGATGGCTATGATATCGCCAAGGTTGAACTTTATTCCTTACGCCGTCAAATTGGAATGGTGTTACAAGATACCTTATTATTTGACGGGACAGTGCGGGAAAACATTGCCTTGGGAAGTTCCGAAGCCAGTGATGAAGAAATTATTGCCGCCGCAAAGGTAGCATTTGCCCACGACTTTATTATGGACTTGCCAATCGGCTACAATACCCGTGTAGGCGAACGTGGTTCGGGGCTTTCTGGGGGACAACGCCAAAGAATTGCGATCGCTCGTACCGTCCTCCAAAACCCCCAATTACTTATCCTTGATGAAGCCACCAGCGCCTTAGACTACAACGCCGAAGCCCAAGTTGGCCGTAATCTGGCAACAGCATTTCAAGGAAAAACAGTATTTTTCATCACACATCGCCTCAGCACAATTCGCCATGCCAACATCATTCTCATGATGGAACAAGGTGCTGTAGTAGAACAAGGCACTCATGAAGAATTAATGGCACGTAAAGGTTATTACTACTGCCTATATCAACAACAAGAGACGCGATAAATTGCGTCCGTACAATTCCCCCCTGCCCCATCCCCATTTATTATGAATATTCAATACAAATTTGATCAACCAGTTCTTTTACAACAAACTTCTACTTGGTCAAGGGCGATCGCTTGGACTATCGTTGGAGTTAGTGTCTTTACAATAATTTGGGCATCAGTATTTAAAATTGAAGAATCAGTTCATGCTACTGGTAAACTAGAACCACAAGGCGCAGTTAAAGAAATTCAGGCTCCGGTTAACGGTGTTGTTAAAAAGATTCTAGTTAAAGATGGTCAACGAGTCAAAAAAGGTGAAATACTCGTTAGCTTAGAACAAACAACTTCTGAGGCAGAACTTACTTCCTTGAAACAAAGTCGCGCGGCTCAGTTGCAATCAAAACAGTCTTTAGAACTAGAAAATGATTTTTACCGCCGTCAGTTGCAAGGAAATATTTCACAGCAGCAAATAGCACAGCAAACAGCTATTTTAAAAATACAACCAGAACTAGCTTTATTAACTAAAAGTCGATCTGCTATCTTTGCCGAAAACGAATTATATCGCGCCCAATTAAACGGCACAACTACCGGAGTAATACTCACAAGAGAACAACAGTTACGCTTGCAAAATCGCCAGCAAGAATTAGAATCACGCTTGGCAACAGCTAAGTTAGAAACGCAACAGACACAACAACAATTACTCCAAACTCAAGCGCAATTAGGTAGCGCTCAAGATGTGTTAGTAATTAATCGCCAAATTTATCAAAACCTCAAAATGCTAGATAAAGAGGGTGCATACCCCAGAATGCAAATCCTCAAACAGGAGCAAGAAGTAAATGTGAAACAAGCAGAAGTAATGCGCCTAACTCAAGAAAAGCAACGATTACAGTTAGCCGTTACCCAAGCAAATGAAAAATTTCGGAATACTGCGGCACTGTCTCAAGAAGACTTACTCGCTAAAATTACAGATAATGATAAAAGAATTGCAGAAATTGATAGTCAATTAACTAAAGTAATTATTGAAAATCAGAAACGACTTTATGAGATTAATAGTCAAATTGCAGAGATTGACAGCGAGTTAGCTCAAGCACAACAAACGTTGAAATATCAAAAAATTGCTGCTCCCGTAGATGGAACTGTGTTTGAACTCAAAGCTCAAACAGCAGGATTTGTTGTCAACTCCAGCGAAACAATTCTTAAACTCGTTCCTAGTGATAACTTAGTTGCTAAAGTTTACATCACCAACCGTGACATTGGCTTTGTGCAAGAAGGGCAACAAGTAGATGTGAGGATTGATTCTTTTCCTTTTCAAGAGTACGGTGATATAAAAGGCGAGTTAATTGAAATTGGTTCTGATGCTCTACCTCCAGACGAAGTTTATAATTTCTGGCGTTTTTCTGCAAAAGTACGCCTCAATGGACAGAAGTTACTGATTAATCAACGCCAAATTCTATTGCAATCAGGGATGTCTATTAATGGCAATATTAAATTGCGTCAACGCACAGTTATGAGTATCTTTACTGATTTCTTAGTGGATAAAGCTGAAAACTTAAAATCTGTTAGATAAACGAATACGACTTGATGTCATGGCAGGACAATAGTTGAACGAGGTTCCCATGAAGAGCTTCTACGTCTGGATGGACATTATGCTTTGCTAATTCGTGGTTTGGATTTTGAAAAAGTAAAAGCATAAGCTCAAAATCAATAAATATTAGTCACCACTTTCTGATAAGTTTGGGGTAAAAGAGTAACAATCCATAAGTAGTAGTTTTTGTTGGTACTTATATATTTATTTAAATATTACAAGCAAAAGTTTCTTTTTATGCTAGGAGAGTACAATGTCTGGGATATCTATACATTGGTATTGGCTGCAAGGACTAGGAATTACTATAAGTAGCACTACAGTTTTTTGGTCAAACTGCTCACTAGCTCAAATCACCCCGGATACTACTCTCCCAATTAATTCCAATATCACAACAGAGGGGAACACCCGCATTATTGAGAGAGGAACTCAAGCAGGAAGTAATCTTTTTCACAGTTTTCAAGAGTTTTCTGTGCCTACTAGCGGTACAGCTTTCTTTAATAATCCTACAAATATTCAAAATATTATTAGTCGGGTAACAGGTGGCTCTGTTTCTAACATTGACGGATTAATCCGCGCTAACGCTACAGCCAATCTATTTCTAATTAATCCTAATGGAATTATTTTTGGGCAGAATGCACGGTTGGATATTGGCGGTTCCTTTGTCGGTAGCACTGCTAATAGGTTGAAATTTGCTGATGGCTTTGAGTTTAGTGCAACGGCTCCACAAAAAACACCCTTATTAACTATAAATATTCCTACAGGCTTACAATTTGGGGAGAATCCTGGAGATATTCGCGTGCAGGGGATTGGTGGACAATTGAGTAGCGAGGAGGGGCAGGGACTCAGAGTACCTTTAGGTAAAACTTTAGCTCTTGTCGGTGGCAATGTAACCATAGAGAGAGCTTTTCTAAACGCTCCAGGGGGACGAATTGAATTAGGTAGTGTCACTGGAGTTAATCAGGTCAATCTCAATCAAACACACCAAGGCTGGACGTTAAACTATCAAAATGTCAGCAACTTTAGAGATATTCAAATTTTTAGAAGTTTTGTCAATATTACTCCTGAAGAAGATAGCAACATTCAAAGTCAACAAGAGAGTAGTGCAATTTCCTTCCGAGCCTCACAGTTAAATTTGGAAACCTCTGTCATCAGAGCAAATACTTTCACTTCAGCACCGGGTGGAAATGTCAGCATTAATGTCCAACAATTAATTATGAAGGGAGGAGCATCTATAGTAACTCAAGTCTTTGACACGGGTTCGGGAGGAGATTTGACAATAAATGCCTTAGATTCCGTGGAATTGATTGGCACTCCTGTAGAATTTCCGATTGATACTATCTTATCTACTCAAACTTCTGGAGCAGGAAAGGCTGGTTCGGTGACAATTAACACTCCGGTATTAGTCCTTAAAGATAGAGCAACAATAAGTGCTACTACATTTGGTGTAGGTAAAGCGGGGAATTTGATTATAAACACCCGTGAGCTTTTAGTTAAGGATAGAGCTGGAATGTTTGTTAGAAGTCGAGGAATAGGGAATGCAGGAAGTTTAATTATCAATGCGAGTTCTGTTCATTTGGACAATGGCACTTTGACGGCTAACACTCGCAGCATCAATACTGATCCTAATCAAACACAGGCAACTATTACCTTGCGTGTAAAAGATTTGGTATTATTGCGTCGAAATAGCAACATTACTGCTGACGCTACTGGCGAAAATGTGATTGGGGGTGATGTTAATATTGACACTAAATTCTTAGTCGCATCTGAAAATAGCGATATCACAGCCACTTCCAATGACTTTCGTGGCGGTCGGGTCAGAGTAAAAGCTATCGGCATCTTCGGCACCCAGTCGCAGAATGAACGTACTTCCGCAAGTGACATTACCGCTAGAGGTAAAACTCCGGAATTGAGTGGCAGTATAGAACTTAACACACCCGATGTTGACCCTAGTCGGGGATTAGTGGAACTACCTGTAAATTTGGTTGATGCATCACAGCAAATCGCTCAGGGCTGCACTCCTAGACGTGGGCAAAGTAATAGTTTTGTTGTCACCGGACGTGGAGGAATGCCTTTAAGTCCCAGTGAACCATTGCGTCAAAGAGCAGTTATTACCCAATGGGTGACGCTGGATGAAGAGATAGGAAATGAGACAAACACCCAAGCAAAAACAACTTTAGCTGAAAATCAACAGCCAATTGTCGAGGCTCAGAGATGGCTAGTAGATAAGCGAGGTGATGTTCAGCTTGTGGCTCAACAAGTACTAAATGAAATGAGAATTCAGGAGTCAGGAGTCATATCATGTTCGGTTAATCGCTTATAAAACAATATGCTTGGGTTAAGGGTTATTGGTGTAGATGATTGGTCTTTCAAGACGCGATAAATCGCGTCTCTACATCAGGGTTTTGTTGCTCATTTTGAAGTGTATTGGGTTTCTCCAGAACAAATCGCACTTGCAAGTATCCCGGCTGAACACCGTATTGACTTGTATTGAGCCGAACATGACATCATAAGTCAGAATAAATTTTGTACTCAAAACCGTAAAATTTCTCTATCATAGTCATCCGGTGTTGGCTCAATTTCCCATACTAAACCCTCTCCTGGCTCCAACTCTACATCGATATAAAGCTGAGATATCGCTTCTGTTGCTGTATCCTCATTATTAACAAAAGGCTGTAAATCTTCGGTTAACAGTCTGAGTCTAAATCCTGCTGGAATCATTGCATCTGGATTTGCATTGCGTAATTCAAACCGCCATATATTGTCTTCTAAGTTACCTCTTTGAAATACGCGCAACTCGTAAGCTTGACCAGCAAGTGTCAACTGCCGGGACAAAGAGACACTTGATTCATCAGTTTCTCGGCTTCGCAGACCACGAGCAGCTAATTGCAATCTAGTCATTCCCCAACCAAGCTGCTGTGCTAAATTCGATACTCCTGCTTGCAACCATTCCTGAATTGACCACTGTTCAGGCAGCCCTTGTCGTCGTTCGTACAACCCTTGTCGCCAGCCGCCATGTGTTAATAATGCACCCCAAAGTTCAAAGGGAATTGCTAAACGCGGAAAGACTACTTCAGAATTACCTAATCGTTCGAGTAAGTTTTCTGCTTGTGCTAAAGGTAATGTCGGTAAAGGTGCAACTGACTCACGTAAAATTTCCTCTGGACAAAGTTGTCGGGTAATCCACAAACCATTGATGTCTTTAATTAAATCATTTTCATCTAAACAGTAAGCGCGATCGCTTGCATCATAAACCCCTTTAGTTTTCAATTGACGATGGGTGGTATATCCGCAAATTGTCACCCAGCCACCATTAGGATTAACTTGTACTGCAATATAATAATCAGCAACCCAATCGGGAATATCTACCCATTCTTGGGGTACGCGCAATTCGTCTGTATCTATTGCCGTTGTGGGAATCAATACTAATCTTATCTCTTCACAAGCGATCGCAGTTCCATTTACAAATTCCCAAAAGCTAGGTAACGCTGCTGTTTGAGTCCAAACTCTGGCATTTTCAACTTCTTCTCTCAACCACAGTAAAAATGCATCTAAGCACATTTGGTTAAGACGACCTCGCCAGCGTGCGCCTGATGTGGAAAAACCTTGTAATTCTAGGGTTTGCGATGATAACGAAATTTCCAAGGTGAGCTGTTCAGGAATTGAGGTGACATCAAAAATCATTTTAAAGACTCCACTGGCGACAACAAAATGAGAGGGCGATACTGAGCAATCAACCATTCTTCTAGAGAATTACTCATACTGTCGATTACGTCAGATTTCACCGGAATATGCAGTGTTTTTTGACTCCACTGGGCTAACTCTACTAGTAATGTCTTTTTGATTTTAGTTAGTTGCCGAGAAACTGTATATTGTTTGATTCCTAGCTGTTGAGCAATTTGCTGCTGGGTTAATTCTTGCTTGTAGTATGTTTGCAGAAGTACTTGAGCTTGGGGATCTAATTTTGCCAGCGCATCGCTCAAAACTCGATTAATTTCTGTACTCCGCAACGCAATGTTTTCTACTTCTTCTTGGATAATTATTTCATCTAACACCGAGTCTTGAAAATTGTTCGTCAGTCGGTCGAGTAATTCGCCCGTTTCTTGTCCAGGTGCAGGAATATCCAGAGAAACTGAGGTGGGATATTGAAAGGAACGCACTGCTTTAGCACAAGTAACTAACCAAGTTTCCAAACTTTCTGGAGTGCAGGCTGGACTGGGAGAACTTAGCTGACTGAGACGTTCGGTGTTGTAAAGTTGTGCGATCGCCTGTAATGTCAAATTATCTGGTTTAATGAGTTTGTGAGCAGTTGCAACATCGTGGGGCGCATAAAATTGCAAGAAACAACTCCAAGCTAGAACATAACGCTCAATGATTTGGGATGGATAACCTGCCTGTTTGAGAGATTCTACCAAACGCTTTTGACTCAGTTTGTGCAGCAATCCCCAGTCAGTACAGATATCAACTTCTTGACGCTTGCGTAACAAATCTTTAATCAGATTGCTAAAGGTGTATTCTGCATAGATTTTCAAATTTGAACCCAATTGTGGGTTAAAGCCTTTCATAACTTTATCAACACGAGCGATCGCTGTTTGGAAAAAATCAGCGACAGAATGTTGACCTAGTACATTCATTTTCATTTTTCTCGCAACCCAGTAACAAACTTCCTGTAAATAGGCTGCAATATGAGCAACTGCAATTGGACTTGCTTGCGTTTGCCAAATCCGATGCCAGTAAATAGCCCAAAATATTTCTGACTCTTGCTTAGAAGACTCTTCTACACAATTGTGCATACTCCGTCGCAGCTTAGAATCAGTAACCCAATGGTCAAAACTATCACCTTTAAATAGCATAAAGGTGGAAAAATTTTCGATAATATTTTGCCTTAAATGCATGAGACTTTAATTTTTATATAAACAGCGAATAAATTTAAACTACTCTCCTTGAGTGACATTTTCCTGAAATTGACCAAACTTATCTTTGGCATTGCTGAATTTGAAATTTAAAATTTAATTCTTCTCAACTCTTAGTCTCTGCGACTCTGCATGATACAAATTCATATTTCTATACTCAGCAACGCCTTAATCTTTTATACTTATTGCCTAACATAACGTGAGTTGCAGGTCAATGCATTAAAGGACTTGTGTACATCGCCGTAGCTTCAAAAACAGAGGTAGGGCGTGTTTCCAAAATCTTAAATCCTCCCTAGCCTTAAAAAAAGGGGGAAATAAATCAAAGTCCTCCTTTTTAAGGAAGATAATGACGGATCTAAATTTTTGACACATCAGCCAGCACTTTTCAAACAACTTGCAAACTAAAATCTCGATATTGACAGCATAAATAAGAGAACTGTAGATGATATCTAATAACGGTCTATCTACAATTGTTGAAAGATAATTTTTATTCTGACTGCAAAATAAAAGGATACTGAACAACTAAATTTATCAATGGAGATTTTTAATTCGGAGTGAAGCGACGTGACTAAATTGATAGTTTTGAAATTTGGCAAAGGGAGCTTTGAGACTGGGTTTCCAGTTACTCTCCAGATTGGAGAAGAAAATAGTCGCCCTGAAAGTGAAGTTATCGGCGAACTTCCGCCAGAGAAAGAATTACCGTTAAATTTTAATTGTTGGCAATCGATTTATCGTAGCTTAGATTTTGCCGCTCGTCCTAAAGGGCTAACAAAACAAAAGCTGTTAATTGCAAATGAGCAACAGTGTCTTGAAGCAGCTCAACAATTACGCGACTGCTTTAACTATTGGTTACAATCAGAATCTTTCCGCCCGATCCGCGAAAAATGGCTCGAAAAGCTTCAAACATCTGACATAATTCGGGTAATCTTGCAAACTCAAGACTATCAACTTCAAAAACTCCCTTGGCATCTTTGGGAGTTAATAGAACGTTATCCAAATGCAGAAATCGCCTTAAGTACGCCTATTTATGAAAAAGTCGAATTTTCCCCAATATCAACTGCAACTGTGAAAATTTTGGCATTATTAGGTGATAGTCATGGAATCAATATAGGCACAGACCGTTTACTTCTAGAACAACTGCCTAATACAAAAATTCACTTTCTTGTAGAACCATCTTGTGAAGACTTAACAGATAATCTCTGGCAGCAAAATTGGGATATTCTATTTTTTGCTGGACATAGTTCAAGCCAAAGTACAGGAGAAACAGGTCAAATCTACATTAACCAAACAGAAAGTTTGACAATTAGTCAGTTAAAGTATGCTCTCAGGCAAGCAGTTGAGCGCGGTTTAAAGTTAGCAATTTTTAATTCATGTGATGGTTTAGGACTGGCGCGAGAATTTGCTTCTTTACAGATTCCCCAGTTGATTGTCATGCGCGAACCTGTTCCAGACCGGGTGGCGCAAACATTTCTCAAGCATTTTTTGCAAGCATACGCTGGAGGCAAATCGCTTTATCTAGCAGTCCGCGAAGCTAGAGAAAGACTGCAAGGATTGGATGGACAATTTCCCTGTGCAAGTTGGCTACCTGTGATTTATCAAAATCTCGCAGAGATACCAGCTAGTTGGCAGGAGTTGATAGGTAAAGAGATGGAGGGGCAAAAGAGCAAAGGGGCCTACGGGAAGAGTTTGTCTGTCCCTCATTTTCTTTGGCTTGGTTGCGCGAGTTTGGCGATCGCCCTTTTTGTCATAGGTGTAAGATACGTAGGAATGCTGCAAGGATTGGAGTTACAAGCGTTCGATCGCTTGCAGCAACTACGCCCAGATGAACAGCCTGATTCTCGCTTGTTGGTTGTGACGATCACCGAAGAAGATGTGCAATCACAGTCTCAAGAAAAACCCCAGGGTTCTCTCTCAGATGAATCACTGTTGAAATTGTTGAAAAAATTAGAGGCATATCAACCACAATCAATAGGATTAGATATTTACCGTGATCGCCCTGTTAAGCCAGAGTTACCAGAATTGGCAAAGCATCTATATAACAGTAAACATCTAAGTGCAGTCTGTCGAGTTAGCGATGCCCAATCTGAGCATCCCGGCATCAAACCCCCGCCGGAAATAACACCAGAACGCTTAGGCTTTAGTGATTTAGTAATCGACTCAGATAACATTGTCCGTCGCCATTTATTAGCATTAACACCGCCGCCCTCTTCACCTTGCAAAGCCCAATATGCTTTCAGCGTACAAGTAGCACTGCGTTACTTGGCTGCTCACAATATTTCTCTAAAATTTACCAATGATGGTGCTTGGAAACTCGGCAAGACAGCTTTTAAACCACTAACAGCACACACTAGTGGATATCAAGGCATCGATGCTTCAGGACACCAAATTTTGTTGAATTATCGTAAAGAGCGATCGCTACAGGAATTTGTGCCGCAGGTATCGTTAACAGAAGTACTCACAGGAAAAATAAATGCTAATACAGTCAAAAACAAAATTGTTCTGATTGGTACAACAGCCGAAAGCTTTGAAGATTACTCATTTACACCCAATATCACAAATCAAGGTGCGATCGAGAAAATACCAGGTGTTATTCTGCAAGCGCAAATGATTAGTCAATTGTTAAGTGCAGCCCTCGATGGACGATCGCTCATCTGGGCTTGGTCTGTTTGGCAAGAAACAATTTGGATTTGGGGATGGTCGTTAACAGGGAGTTTACTGGCTTGGTACATTCGGCCATTGTTCTATTTAGGAATAGTAACTTCAATCGCGATCGCCAGCCTCTACGGAATATGCTTTGTTGTTTTAATTCAGTACAGCACTTGGATACCACTGATTCCCTCTGCGATCGCCCTCATTAGTAGTATTATCCTAATTGCCTACTTTACGAGATATTTTCCCCGCTCTGCGTAAACTACACATATTTTTGTGATTACTAAAAAATAGAGATGACTTTAAACGCTTGTTAATTACAAATTACGTAGCTTGTTTCTCGCCTTTGGCGAGTATTAAAAATTATGCTTCAGCGACTAGCTTCACTAATTGCATTCAGTGTAATTTTGATCAACTGTTTTAGCACTTCGCCAGCCTTATCCCAAAAATCGGCACCAATTCGCTTTAACCCACCACCGCCACCACCCGATCGCGGTTTACCAGGGAACCGAGGCGAAGGAGCCTCACGAGGAGATTGTACTGCACTGGATTTGCCTTTAACCGCTCTTGTTCCAAGCTATGAACAACGCTTGAATCAGGGTGCAGGAGAAACCACAATTACTCAGGTGTGGGGCTTAACTAGTGTAGAACAGCCCAGCTTTTGGTTCTATGTTCCCTATAATCAATCTTCCATTCAGGCGATCGAATTTGTTTTACAAACCGATCAAAATAAAACAATCCATCGCGCAGATATTTCAGTACCCCCAGTACCTGGAATTGTTCGAGTGCAACTACAAAAGACTACGGCTTTCCTAGAAACTAACAAGCCATATCACTGGTTCTTCAAAGTTAGAGTTGTATGTAACCCTAACCAATCAGCGACATTGGATTATGTAGAAGGCTGGGTGCAACGTGTGAATTTGGATGCCGCATTACGTGATGAATTTAAACAATTGTTACCACAGGAACAAGCCTCCATCTACGCAAAAAACGGTATTTGGTACGATGCTTTGACAACGCTAGCAGAACTGCTCCTTACAGGTTCCCAGGATTTAGGGGTGGCTGAAGACTGGAAAAATCTACTTAAAGTAATTAAACTGGAAAAAATGTCTACAAAACTGCTTATCTAACGTGAATTCGACCTTACTTTTAACATTCCGTAAAAAGGGAAAAGTAGTTCGTGTATTGTCATTCCAGCAGATACATATTTGGACTTCTTTTTGTCCAAAGTCCTGCTCACATTCAGCAGGCGATTAATCGTAAGACTTTAGGTGTTGTAACCCAACGGCGTATTCGCCATCCCACATCTTCACCGTAGGTTAGAGTCGAGAGGGGATATTATTCCCCGTCCCTCTCTGTTAGATCCGTGCGTGCAACTTTCGCTGCACACGGCTCCCGATGTTCTTACCTTTCGGTTTTGCTCATATGCCGATAATCGTGGCATGACTCATGTAATGCTTCAAGATTATTTGGTTTCCAGTTGTCATGATTTCCGTCTCGGTGATGTAGGTGAACCCGTTCTTCACCGATGAACTTCAGACCACAGGATGCACATTTATGGTTTTGCTTTGTGAGAGCTTTAGAGGTGTGACCATCGTAAAGCTTACTGTTACGCTTGCTCCAGCAGGTCAGGTTTCCGTCATAGGGGGATTTTATTCCTTGAACCATAACGTGTTTGTTTTCGGAGTTAGGAACTAATGGGAACGCCTTTTTAATTAGCTTTTCGCTAGATTGGCGTGTATGTTTTGATTCCTTTGTGAATACCGTGTAGGTTCTATGGTTTAGGAACCAAAGGGAATGCTTTGACCCATCCATCTTACAGAACTTGTGGTAGTTCCTCCAGCCTCTAACTATTGGGGAAAGCTTTTGGGCTTTGACTATAGAACCATAATTCGAGTTGTTGACGATGTGTTTTACTTTCTTACGGAAAGCTTTGAAGTTGTCCACTGAAGGGGTGCTTTTAAACTTGCCGTTTTTCTGGACTTTAAAGTGCCAGCCGAGGAAATCAAACCCATCTGTCGCGGCGGTGATTTTGGTCTTCTTTTGGCTTACTTGCATTCCGCGTTTGCGGAGAAACTCGCTGATTCTTTCAAGTATCTCTATCGCGTTATCTTTGGGTTTTAGTATAATTACCATATCGTCAGCGTATCGGACTGATGGCTCAATGATTTGCCCTTTGGCTTTGGATCGGTGAATACTTTCAATCCCGTTGAGTGCGATGTTCGCTAATATTGGGCTAACCACTCCCCCTTGAGGTGTACCCTGTTCGGGGAATTCTGGTAGTCCCGTCCTTTTTGGGGATGGGGATTTCCCGTAGTCCTTGATGCTTCCAATTTCCACTGTTCATTCTCAGTAGTTCTTCAAGGTTGAAGCGTTCTTCAAATGAGAGGGATTTTTTGCCATCAATACCTGCCGTCTTTTTGCCAGCATTTAGCTGAGATACTTGTCTTATTGCCAGGAATCGAGCCGAGGTGGATTTAAGAATAAGCTTTTGAAGTGACCTAGCTTTCCGCTTGTCTCCAACAAGAACCGCTTTGTACACGCGCTTTTGAAGGCGGAAAAGGTTACGGCGGAATTTCTTCCACGGTAAAGCTCTCCAAGATTCACTAGTATGTCTACTGTGCCTAATCATTTTCTCTTCTAGAGTTTGTGTATTCTGAACACCTCAGACCAACTACGGTCTGTCCTACCCGAATTGTGGGGATTTCTCCTCTCGTCTGGGCTACTTGGGGAACGAAAGCCCCTAGACCCACAACTCGTTTTTATTCGTTCCCTCGGAGAGATTGATTGTTCCGTTAGGCGTGATCACTTCAACTACTGGATTCCCTTGACTCTTACCGTTGTTCAGCTGATAATACGGCGGGAATTAATTCTCCAGTGAAGTCAGGGATTTTGTGTTACGCCCTGCTCCGACTTAAGTTGCTTTTCTAGACCCGATTTCACCATAGGAACTCCCTATTAGCACCAGTGTCAACCCGCAACTGTTGTCTGATTGCGCCCTGTTCCCAGCTTTACTCTACAAGAACCGAGCTTGTTCGGTATGGGCAGATAAGGAGTCAATTCTGAGTCTGAATGGTAGGGCTTTCACCTACATCAAACCGAGAGTTCAGCCCTAATTTCAGTGACCTGCTGTCGGGCTGGATTAGTTATTTACGGACTGATTACCGGGATTCACTAATCAACGAATCGCACCAACTAAAGTCATTCACTGCGCTGACAATCGCCCAACACCCACCCTTGCCTCTAAGTTCCGGGTGGGAGCAACGCGATTTTGTGAAGTCGGATCAAAATCAAGCGATCGCTAACAACTTTCTTCAGTACTAAAAAATATTAATCACATCAATAGCCGTATTAATACATAAATAGTGAATCAATTTAAAGTGTGGTGATGTGTGCAAAAATTGATGAGGGTCAAAAACAAGGTAGGATTCCGATTAAGTAATCTTTCTAGGCTTTTAACGTCTACCTTTTATGGCAAAAAATATAAGTGCGACTCTTGATTTAAACGAGTCAGTTAAAAATTTTGGTTCTTCAGTTAATTTTATGGAGAATTAATAGTAAAATGCCAGTTTAACAAACTGCGTAATCTGAAATTGGTAAAGTTACGAAAGCCATATCCAAGTCTTTTAATTAACTTGAGTTTATTATTAATTCCTTCTACAGCACCACTTGTGGTTCTTCCGTCAAAATAACCGACTATTTCACCAAACCATCTAACTATTGTACCTATACTTTTCGGGAAATATGAAAGTGCATCATACATCCAATCCAATAGTTTTATTATACTATCTCCCCAGGATTTAGTTGTTTCAAATATATCTCGAAATTGTTCTTTAAGTGAGTGCATTTTGGCGAGATTTGGCGACACCTCTTGCACAGATTTTAATTTTTCTCTTTGCTTTTCATTTAGAGAGTCTTCATTTTTAATAATCGCATATTTACTCTTATTCAATGCCTCTAATATTCGCTCTTTTTCTGATTTATTATCTAGCGATATAGCTGCTTTCTTTTCAGCTTTACGCATAGTATCTAATTCGTCATTTACTTGTTTCATTACATGAAATCTATCAGCAGTTATATTAGCATTTGGCATTAACTCTTCTACTAAATTTTTATAAGGCAACCAGAGGTCAATGCTCACTTCTTCAATTTGATTAAGTATCTCAACTCCCCAACTGACAAGTACTTCACGAATATCTTCTATTCGTCTTGATTGCACTATCTCAATTGGTTTATGACTATCTAAATCCACTAATATTGCTAAGTAGTTTCCTTTTCCTTTAACTAAAGCTATTTCATCTATACCTAACTTTTTTACCTGACTTAGGTTAATGTTTAATATGTGCGAGACTTGCTTTTTTAACATTGATTCTACTTCTTCATCACTTAATCCATTTCTTTGGGCAACACTCCGGATATTACTATTTAATACTTGTTGAACTATGTCGGTCGCTAATCTTTTAGTATATCCTTTACTTTTATCTACAAAGTCTAGTTGTTCGCTAAATACTTTTTTACACTTATGACATTTAAATTGCCGACGATTTATTTTTAATAACACTGGTTTTTTATTCCACGGTAAATCATGAATTATTCGCCAGTGATTTTGATGTATACTGTGAGTCATTTGACCACACCAAGGACAAGTCGAATAGTTCACACTTTTTTCTATCGTTATAATTATTTCTTCACCTTCAAGTTCTTGAAAATCTAATACTTTCATATCGGGAAGATTCAGGATTTGTTCTACTGGAAACTTCATAGCGATCGCCTAAAACTTTACTATATTATAATATAGATGATAATTTTAGAGTTCTTTAACTATGCTTGATATTTACTAAATGCCTATGTAATCTATCTTATAGGCATTGATATCACTAAATTATAAGTTATTAAAATCAAGTCAATTCTAATAAACACCATAAAACTACCGGAAGAACCAAAAATATTAATCCCATAGATAATATAAGTGGATTAAGCTAAACCTAATCTCTAATATCAATCATCTAAACTGTTACTACGATGATGAAATTAATGAAATTAGATTCAAGAAGCTATCAAGAAACTGCACTTATCTTTGAAACTGTAATGAAGTGCTTAAGTAAATTCTAGAGTATAAAGTTTAGGTAATTTAAAAGCAAAAATTGTGAATTGAATATAAATAAATTTTGCCCTTGCTTCTTGGCTAAGGGCAAAACAGTCTTAAACATAAATTCCGTTAATTCAGTGATTAAATTACCGAGATATTCGTCGCATTAATCACAGGTTTATTCGATAGAGTAGCAATCTGAACTTGACTGCTAGAACCTGTGCCGTCAACATCAAAGAATAACGCACCTGTGGATTGATTATAAATAAAGCGATCGCTTGTAGTCTTGGCTGCTGTACCCAAAACAAACTGACTTGCAAGCAGAGTACCAGCTACAAGCCCACCACCAAATCCAGCAGCGTCAACACGAAGGAGATCGTCAAGGGGATTAAAGTCTGTAATCGTGTCGATGCCATCGGTAATTGGAGCAGAGAAAGCAAAAGTATCTTTACCATTACCGCCAGTCAAGCGATCACTACCCATACCACCCACGAGTATATCGTTGCCGTTCCCGCCAGTTAAAGTATCATTACCACTATCGCCATAAAGCGTATCATCTCCATCTCCACTGATTATGGTGTCATTATCAGCACCACCAGATAAGATGTTGTTTGCGACATTACCAGTAATATTATTTCTTAAAGCATTACCAGTACCATCAATTGGGCTATTACCGATCAAGATGAGATTTTCTAAGTGGTCGCCTAAAGTTAGCGTAATACTGGCACGAACAGTATCAGTTCCCCCATCAGCTTCTTCTATGATGGTGTCATTGCTGCTATCAACGAAATAAGTATCATTACTAGCGCCACCTGTCATTACATCGTCACCAAGTCCACCATCTAAGGAATCGTTACCAGCACCTCCATTGAGAATATCGTTGCCAGCATTTCCTCTGAGAGTGTCATCGTTATCACCACCAGACAGGATATTATCAGCACTGTTACCTGTGATGGTATTTCTCAGCGCATTACCAGTCCCATTAATAGCATTGCTGCCTGTGAGAGTGAGATTTTCTAAATTATCATCTAATGTCCAACTCACACTAGCATTAACAGTATCACTTCCCCCATCAGTTTCTTCTGCGATTGTGTCATTGCTGCTATCAACGAAGTAAGTATCATTACCAGCGCCACCTGTCATTACATCGTCACCAAGTCCACCATCTAAGGAATCGTTACCAGCACCTCCATCCAGCGTATCATTGCCAGCTTCTCCCTTGAGGTTATCATTGCCATCTGCGCCATTGAGGATATCATCGCCAATACCGCCACTGAGGGAGTCATTCCCAGAACCTCCAAAAAGAGTATCGTTCCCGGCATTGCCTCGGAGAGTGTCATCGTTATCACCACCAGACAGGATATTATCACCATTGTTCCCTGTGATAATATTTTTCAGCGCATTACCAGTACCATTAATCCCATTGCTGCCTGTGAGAGTGAGATTTTCTAGGTTATTGCCTAATGTCCAGTTTATGCTGGCATTAACAGTGTCAGTTCCTTCATTGAGTTCTTCTATGATTGTGTCATTGCTGCTATCAACAAAGTAAATATCATTGCCAGCACCGCCTGTCATTACATCGTCGCCAAGACCGCCATCTAAAGTATCATTGCCAGCATTGCCATTGAGGATATCGTTTCCTACATCGCCTTTGAGGTTGTCATTGCCATCTTCACCATTCAAGGAGTCATTGCCAATACCACCGTCTAAGGAGTCGTTCCCAGCACCACCATAGAGAGTGTCATTCCCTTCACCGCCTCGCAAAATGTCATCGTTATCGCCACCAGACAGTATATTATCGGCACTGTTTCCTATAATTATGTTTTTCAGCGCATTACCAGTACCATTAATCGCACTACTACCTATGAGAGTCAGGTTTTCTAAATGATTGCCTAGCGTCCAAGTAATAATGGTATTGACAGTATCAGTTCCCTCGTTTAATTCATCTATGATAATGTCATTGCTGCTATCAACATAGTAAATATCGTTGCCGACACCACCTGTCATTACATCGTCACCCAGTCCACCATCTAAAATATCATTGCCAGCACCACCATTGAGGACATCGTTCCCGTCTTCCCCTTTGAGGTTGTCGTTACCACCTTCGCCGTTGAGAATATCATCACCCGCTTTGCCATTAAGAGTGTTAGCGCCACTGTTGCCTGTAATGATATTGCTTAAGATATTACCTGTGCCTGAGATGTTACTTGTGCCAGTTAAAATTAGATTTTCTACATTTTCAAGTAGTGTGTAACTAATTGATGAGCGAACAGTATCAATACCTTCATTGAGGTTTTCTACTACTTTATCGACATTGTTATCAACGATGTAAGTGTCATCGCCTAACCCTCCAGTCATGGTATCTGAGCCTGTACCACCATTGAGGGTGTCATTACCAGCTAACCCAAAGATAATGTCATTACCGCCTAAGCCTTGAATGTTGTCGTTATTGGGTGTGCCAGCGAGGGTATTGTTACCCGATGTACCAACAATATTATTGATGAGGTTAGTAATAGTGAGAACAAAGCTATCACTGATACTCGCGTTGCTGGTGTCGATCGCTTGTACTGTAATATTCAGTGTACCCACATCAACATTTCCCGGAATGCCGCTAAATGTGCGATTTGTGGCATTGAAAGTTAGCCAAGTTGGTAAGGGGATATCGCCTACTAATTTTGCAGAGTAAGTCAGCGTGTCACCCGTATCGATATCGCTGAAGGTGTTGAGGGGAATTTGGAATGTGAAGGGGGTATTTGATGCGGTGCTTTGGTCGGCGATCGCCAGACCCAAAATTGGTGCATCATTAGTATTAGCTACTGTCAGGGTGAAGCTATCATCTACACTTGCCCCAGTACTATCAGTGGCTGTGACTGTGATATTCACTGTCCCCACATTACTATTTCCAGGAGTCCCACTAAATGTGCGAGTTGTGGCGTTGAAAGTCAGCCAACTCGGTAAAGTTGTAGAGTAAGTCAGAACATCACCAGCATCGGCATCAACAAAAGTGTTGGCTGGGATGACAAAAGTAAAGTTGGCATCTTCGTTGATGATTTGATCAGCGATCGCATTGGCAACTGTGGGTGCTTGATTGGTGATAATTTGTTGATTACCGAAATCAACGTCTGTGCGGACTTGTCCGGCGGCGAGGTTGACAGTGTGGACTTGGTTAATGGTATTGTCTGATGTGGTAGTACCGTTGTTGTTATTGTTGTTACCTGGATTGACAGGATCGGGGTTAGGAGTTGTACCAGTGAGGCTAAGAATAGCTTCCGCAAGTTTCAATAAGTCTACGCGGGGGTAGTTAAATCCTGTGTTCGTAACATTATCATTTTCATTATCACCGTCGTTGATAATTACACTGGTTGTATCCAGGAGATTACGGAACTCTGTAACTGTCAGTTTCCGACCCAGTTTTTCTTGGGCTATCTGTTGTGCGAGAGTTGCTACACCTGTAAGGTAAGCAGTAGCTTGGCTAGTTCCTCCCAGAGTAGTTGTACCACCGTTGGCGTTTGCACCTGTAATTAAGATACCTGGGGCAAAGATATCTAATAATTCTGGGTGACGTTGGGAGAAACTAGCGATTTGGTCAGCCGTGGTAGTGTAATCAATTGCCCCACCGACGAAGTTTTTCGGCCCGCCAAAGTTATCCGCCCAAACTGCACCAACGGCGATGACATTGGGATCTATAGCTGGGTAAGCTAGTCCGGGATTGCTTGTGTATTGGTAGAAACTATTTCCGGCGGCGGCGTTGATGATGATGTTATTGGAGGCGATCGCACTTAATTCATCCCCAATTCCATAACGTCCGGTAGCTGTTGTCCAGTTTTGGCTATCACCAATGGAAAGGTTGACAGATGCAATATTATATGTATTGCTGTTAGCCGCAACCCATTGTAAGGCTTTTTCTAAATCTGCAAAACTACCAGCACCGTTATCTTTAAAGACCTTTAAGACGATGATATCGGAGTTAGGCGCAACACTGCTAAAGATGCTGGCAATGTGAGAACCATGATTGTTTCTGTCACTTGCGTCTGCATCGTTATCAGCAAAGTCATATTGATAGACGATTTTATCAGCAATGCCGTTATTGTCAGTATCAGCCCCGAAGAAGGGATGATTTAAATCAATCCCAGTATCAATAATGACGCTTGTGAAATCATTACCTTTGATGTTAGCAAAGCGACTATCTGCCCAGAAATTATTCAGATTAATTAAGTAAATCGCTTGAGAGTCTACTGCACTGGTAATTGTGGTACTAGGAGTTTCTAGGGGAGGGGTGACGGTAATATCAGATGGGGCTTCGTCATCAATAATTGTAACAGTGGCTATACTTTGATTTCCAATCACCGCGCCACCTGTGGGGTTAGTCAGCTTAATGGTGAAATATTCATTGCCCTCGACTTTGCTATCATTGCGAATCTTGATGGCGTTAGGATTAGCTAAGAGGGCATTTTGTACGGAGATGAGTTTGCTAGTTTCATTTTCTGCGAATGCGATCGTAAACGGCACATTATTGAAATCATTATTGACGGAACTAGCCCCACACCCGCACCCAGTGGCAGTACCATCAGTAAAGCTAAGTGTTGCGCTAACTGCACTACTGGTGTTACCTGTGCGAGTTACCCAAACTTCTGTGATGGCCGTGCCATCTTCCTTGACTATATAATTAGCTGCACTAAAGTTAAGTTGTATCCCGTTACTATCACCAGGGGAAATCATATCTAAGCTGGGAATAGCCAAGGGAATATCAGCGTTAGTGGTGGTGATATTAGTACCGGGGAAAGTTTGTTTCCATCCTGGTTGCTGTACTTCCGCAACAGTGTAAACCCCAGGGCGCAGGTTGGTAAATTGATAATTACCGTTAGCGTCGGTAGTAGTAGAGATTTCGCCGTTGTCTAATTGTCCGTTAGTGTTGCTGTCGAGGTAAATTGTCCAACCTTGTAACCCTGGTTCTCCAGTATCTTTTACCCCATCGCCATCAATGTCATTCCATTTCATCCCGCGAATTTCGGCATCGTTATCAGTGATGCTGACAGCAATATCGGGGAGAGTAACATTGCTGTAATTGGTATCTGTACTGCTGATACTGTGACTGATGGTGCTGGTGTGATTTCCTTCGGTTATGGTGTCGTTAACTGCGTTAACGGTTATTGTTTGGGGAGTATTCCAGTTAGCGGATGTGAAGGTGAGAGTGGTTTTATCGGTGGTAATTTGACTACCTGTGTTCAGGGTGACGGTAACATCAGCTGTGGGTTGGGTTCTCAGAACTAGGGTGTAACTGTCAGTGTTACCACCTTCAATGACTGCTGTGCTGCCACCACTTTGAGTTATGGTAACGCCAGGGGTAGGAGGTGCAGCAATGGTGAAGGTGGTGGTTCTGGCAGCATCACCGCTATTACCAGCGTTATCTTGAACTGTTGTTGCATCAACCTGTAATTGGTAAGTTCCAGGGGTGTTGAAGTTACTTAAGCCGTTGATGCGGTAAGTTGTGCCGGAGAGATATTCAACTGTGACAGTGTTGGGAAGGGTCAGATTTTCACCGTTACGGCTGAGGGTGATATCGTTTCTGTCGAAGGTATTCAGATTAATTTGTTCGGAGAAGCGGACATCAATAAAGTTGACGGGAGTAGTAACAGAATTTTGGGGAACGTTGAGGAAGTCGGTAATGGTAGGTTTAGTGATATCGGCGAACAAGCTGAGGGTAGTTGTCGTGATGTTTCCGGCTACGTCTTGTACTTGTAAATCTACATCTCTATTACCAGGAGATAGTAGTTGAATGTTACTGCTAAAGCTGGTGCCGGTGACAGTGGCCTGTCCCAGGGTTTGGGATGTGGTTTTATCAATTAAGGAAACACGCAAACCTGTTTCACCCAAATCACCAGTGACAGTTACAGAGGTACTGTTAACCCGAATTTGTCCGAATTGGTTGAGGACTCCCAAACTAGCTGAGGTTGTTTGCAGACTAGCTGGGGATGGGGTAGCTGTCACAGAAATATTGCTGGGAACAGTGGGTGCTACAGTATCCATCACCCAAGTTTCTGACTGTGTACCAGTACCTGCGTTACCAGATAAATCTTGAATACCACTACCGTTGGCCGTGAGGGTATAGTTGCCATCTGTTGTAGTTAAGCCACTCAGTCCGTTGATGCGGTAGGTAGTATCGTTGATGGCAGAGATAGTGACAGCGTTGGTAATTAAATTCGCACCGCCGTTACGAGTGAGGGTGATATCTTGCCAATTGAAGGTACTCAGGTCAATTTTTTCACTGAATGTGACATTGAGTGATGATACAGGTTGATTGCGGGTTTTGGCTAATAAATCGACAACATCGGTAACAATAGGCGCAGTGGTATCAGCGTTACCTGTGGCTGTTTTAATCCATGTTTCACTGACTGCACCTGCACCCAGTTTACCCCCAATATCTGCAATGCCTGCGGCGTTAACAGTGAGTTGATAAGTGCCATCTAAGTTAGTTAAGTTACTCAGTCCAATAATTTGGAAGCGGGTAGGAGATTGAGCAACAATCCCCACACCAGAAGTAATCAGATTTGCCCCACCGTCAAGAGTTAAAGTGATATTGCTGATATCAAATGTATCGGCTTTAACTGCTTCTGAGAAGTCAACAGTGATGGCGTTGACTGCTGTGGAACGGGGGTCTGGGCTGACATCTATAATATCTGTGATGCTGGGGCCGCCTGGGGTGTAGATGACGGTGTAGGTGGTGTTGCCTGCGGTAGAATTGCGATCAAGGAAATGCAGAATATTTTCGTAGATGGGACGACCTGTAGCGGGGAAGGTGCGGTCTGTTGTCCACACATTATCTAGTTTGACTTCGCTACCATCTGCACGTAATACCTTTTGAATATCAAATTGGGCATTACTGGGGTCAGCGAGGCGGAAATAATTCCAACCTGCGTTGACGGTGGTGGAAATCTGTACACTGAGGTCGCCGAGGGTTGCAGGTGCGTCAGATGTGGCGTTGGTGATGGCGTTGACGGGTGCTGTTCCTCCCTGACTGAAGTAGAGTGTATCAGGGGTGAAGTTTGCATCAAAGATATCGTTAACTAAAAAGTCGGGGAGTCCGTCATCTGTGGGTTGGTTGATTTGGACTTTGCGCGTCAGTTCGTGGATTTTGACATCCTTAATTAAGGAAAGTTCAGCCTTACCAAGATTATTAATATGTTCAAATGTCGCTTTGTAGTCGATGAACTTACCTTGCAGGGATGATTTCAGTAACCAGTCAGCAACGGCTGTTTGTCCAGCAGCAATATTACCAAAGTTGACGGTTAAAGAAGGACTAACACCAGTTCCGTTGACTTCTGAGCCGATAATTTGGAAGTCTATGAGTAGACCTTTTTCGTTGTCAACTATCTTGGGTTGACCAGAGGTAATTTTTAAGTTTTTCGCTTCACCTTTACCTTCGTTTCTCACTAATACTGCTAGCGAGTAAGGAACGGAGGTTTCAATAATATCATTGGTGAATGGGTCATCAGCAAAGACATCGCGTTGATGGAAATAGTCAAGGTACAGTTCTGCTTGGGGGTATACGGTGATGGGGGTGGAAAGCAGGGGAACTGTTACTGTTGTTCCGTTTTCTTTGTAGGAGAGGGTTCCGCCGATGCTGTATTGAGTTGCGGTTTCTGGTGCTGCGAGGTTGGTGGGGATGAATGTCCATTGGGCGGAACCGATACCTTCATCTACGGTAGTTGTCGGGTCATCTTTGATGAGGATACCTGTACCGTCAACGGCGGTGATATTTTTGAGGACGGGGTTGGTAATGCCGAATAAGTCATTTACAATGTTGCCTTGTGCATCTTTGACTTGGAGAGTAACAGAGAGGTTTTCAAGGTTGCTAATATTGCCGTTGTCGATTTCAAGTGTACCAAGGAAGGCAGCACGAGTCATTACCGCTTCTTGATCTATTTGAATTTTGACTTGAGCGCAAACGCCTTGTGTATTATCTTTTGGGTCGGGATTATTAGGATCTCGACCATTTTGTTCTTCAATTCCATCATCAACGCCATCACCATCAGTGTCTTTAACTAATGGATTTGAATAAATTAAGGCTTCATAAAAATCATTCAATCGATCTCCATCTAAATCTGAATTTTTATTATTAGAGACGTTTGAGTCTAGACCAATTTTACGTTCATAAGAATCAGCTAGTCCATCACCGTCATTATCACTGTCTTGAATAGCAAATTGTCCAATACCAAAATCATCTCCATTTCGAGCAATTACATAAAGGATAGGAGTAAATTGAACAAGAGGAAAAGAACTGCTCAGAATAGACAATAATCCATCGGTGGAAATTTGAGAAATTTGATTATCAGCAACAACAAAATACTGAGTTCCAGTTAGAGAAGAAGTTAAATCAGAAATAGTACCATCTAGGTTATTTTTGCTTACTTTAAGTTGAAACTGTTCTCCAACTGACAAGAAAAATAAATCATCAATTTCGATTTTTAAAACAGAAGATGATGCAAGTTCTTCAGAAAATAGTTGATCTTTTGTTAAAGAAGAAGGCTGAATTTGTTGATAGTTTTGAGGGAGCAAGTTTGGCGAAGTCTCTGCAATCAAAGATTGAGAGCCAAATCCACTACAATTAAGAGTTCCGTCATCCTTTCGAGCCGTCAAATAAGTTACCATTAAGTCTGCACCATCAGGAACTACTCGTTGCGCTATATCGGCGGCAAACTGACTCATTTCTCCAGATGCAGCAACCTCATTAAAGCAAGGAACAACACCCTGATTAAAAAACCCCTCATGCTCAGACCGATTATATGATCCATTACAAATTGCTCTAGTAAATCCTGGAAGTAAATCTCTAATAAAGTGAAAACCTCCTGCACCAAGAGAACCAATATCACCAGTTGTTGGTACACCAGGACTAGAAACAGGTATCCAAGGAGGAATCAAATCGGTAAGATAGTCAAGTTCTCTTGTGCTGCCTCGACCGTTTTTTAGATCGTTTGCCATTTGACAAAGAATCTTTTTAACGAATCCTTGACCCCAGTTGTTTCCTGCTGCTTTTTCAGCAATACAAAGAACCTGATGATGATATCCAGCAGTTGCTGTTCCTCTTTTATCATCGTACTTATCTGAAAAAGTATCGAGCATATCCGGATAATTACAGTCTGGTTCATTAGGTGGATTATCTGGATCTGTATTACAAGGATTGCTAGCATAAATGATAGGAGTGGAGGAATAAACAAACACACCACCGCCAGCACCGCCAGCACCGCCAGCACCGCCACCACCAATACCAATACTAGGTAAACCACCGCCACAATTGCCTTCTACATTATTAATTACAATTGTTGTGGATCTTTGGACATCAATATCACCACAGGGATAGGAATAAATGATAGAACTAGAAATTGAACAAGGAACTTGAGGCGTAGAAGCAAGACTTAATTCACTCTGACCATTAGGCAATGTATCAAAATCAGCAATTCTTGTAATTCTTATTGGAACAGTTAGAAAACTTTTAGCTGATAAAATATCTACATCATTAATTAAAGGCTCAATTTTATAGAAAGGATGACTACCAAAATTCAATTTAATATCATTGGCAGCAATTAACCCATGATTAGTCACAGTCATATCAATTTGCATGATTTGACCAATTACCTGTAAATCTTTTAAATCAATTAAAGGTGGATTAATGGTAACAACTGGAATGGGAACATCGGTTTCAAAGGTTGATTGAACACTAATTGTATAACGGTCTTCAATCTCTGTCGGAGTTACTGTCCAAGTATACTTAACCGTTTGCCTAGACAAGAACGCTTGAATATTTTCTGTTTCTCCAGCACCAATATAGATATTTTGCTGATAAGAATCGTGATTATCTGCATTAATTCTGAGTGTGTAATACCCCTCTACTAAATCTGTGAAGGATAAAATACCGTCTGCATCTCTCTGAGAAAAGATAACTTTACCGTTAAAAGGGTCTATAAGCGTAATTGTGGCATTTTCTAACCTGGGCGAACCTTCAGCAAAGAAGAATAATTCATCAACTACATTAATATTTAGATTCCCTTTTGCTTCTGAAACCGCACGGAAATTAAACGGTAATCTTAACGATGTCTCCGCACCTGCAATTACTAAATCGCCGTTATAAACTGTTAATTCCTGCGTAGCAGATGGTTGTAATAACAGAGAAACTTTTGTTGACTCCCCTGGGTTTAGGGTAGGTATTTCCACTGGAGACGCTAACTTTAACCAAGACGCTTCAGGAAGCAATACATCTAATTCCCCAGAAGCAATTCCCCCTTGGTTGGTGACAGTAAACTCAACTAATGTTTGTCCTCCACGCAGCATACTGGCTTGTAAACTGCTGGTATCAGCCACTAAACGCGGTAAAATTTGCTCGACATTCACCGTTACAGGTAAAGTAGCGGTGACTCCTTCGGTAGTATTGAGGCGAATTTGTAATTGGTCGTAGAGTAAACTGTCATCAGGAACGGTGATGTTGTAGTTAACGGTAATTTCTTCGTTTCCGGCGAGGCTGGTTTTTTGTGGTGTAACTTCTACAATCCAATTACTCGGCGCATCAATAATACTTGCAGTTAGTCCTGATAAGCCTACATTACTCAGGTTTTGCAGTTTAACTTGTCCGTTAAAGGTTGTCCCTTCAACTATTTTTTGCGTTACCTGCTGCAAGAATTGGTCATTCTGCTCAAACCGCATTCCTAATAAGGTAAATTGGTCTTCGGCGGCGTTATCTTCCGCAGCAAAAGCAGGGAAATAAGCGTTAATGTTGTAAGTCCCCGCTTCACCTGGGAGGGGATTAAACTGTCTAACAAAGTTACCGTTTGCATCGGTAAATGAGTCAAATTCTCGAATTGTCCCTTTATTTTCTACCCTGACTTTGACAAATTCAAACGCCACGGGAGAATTATCACTATTACTAATAGCTTGTCCGCGCAAAATTACAGAATTTCCAGCTAAAGCTGTCTCGGTATCTGTGGAAACAATTGCCCGATAAGCTGGAGTCACTGTCACAGGCGTAATTGTGGTATTGTTATTCTCCCCAATTCCTACGCCTTCATTCACTGTATTATCAGTGTCAGTGCTAGCAATTAAATAATATTGTCCAGGTGTGCGCGGTGCAAAGTAAGTAACGGTGCGGTCATAGGATGTTCCTGATAATAAATTAGCAGGATTTTCTGCACTTCCTAAAGCAAATCCACCTAATAATGTATCGCTGGCATCGAGTTTATTATCTCTAGATAGATACACTCTGTCTTTCCAGCTTCCCGATGCAGCAATAATTCCATTATTAGCAACTGTGTAAGTAAATTGAGATTGTTTGCCTGTATAGGTGGGTTGAATTCCTTGTAAATTAGTAATGGTTAAATCGGGTACATTGATATCAGTTATTTCTAAGCTATCTGTACCACTATTTAACCCATTGGCGGCAGCAGTAATCGTGACATTTTGACTGCTATCATTAATTCCATCACTAACTCCAGTAATTGTAAATGTTGCTGAAGTTTGTCCCGCCGCAATTGTGACTGTGTTGGGAACTGTTGCTTCTGTTGTATCGCTAGAATTAAGGGTGACAACTAACGCACTATCTGTATTAGTATTGCGAGTAATTATTGCAGTTGCTGTTCCTGTTTCTGAGATTAAATCCCTGTCTATGGTTAATTTTAAACTGGGACTTTCATTATCAACGACATTCAAATTAGCAGTTGCATTTCCTGTTGGTACGGCTACATTGGTGTTTGTATAGATTGGTCTAGCCGTAATAATTACAGCTTGTGTTCCATCAACAATGGTGTCATCAACGCCTTGAATTTCAAAGGTAGCAGATGCTTGATTGGCGGCGATGGTGACTGTAGCGGGGACGGTGGCTTCTGTGGTGTCGCTGGTAGAAAGTTGAACTACTAAGGGGATATCTGTGACGATGTTACGGGTGATGGTAGCGATCGCTTTACCGCCATTCTCGTTAATATTAGTAGTATCAACGGTTAAACTTAAGGTGACTGCATCATTATCAATGACACCAACGCTATCTGAACCGCTAATAAATCCCGGTGCTGAGGCAATGATACTGTAATTTCTCGGCAGTTCAATTAAGTTATCATCAACAGCCGTAATACTAAAGTTAACCGAATTTGCTCCCGCCGGAATTGTGACTGTTGTCGGTACGGTAATTTGAGTATTATCGCTATTAACTAAGGTAACAGTCAGGGGTTCTGTGGTGTCGGTGTTGCGAGTGACTGTTCCCTGAATGGTGTTACCTTCGGTAAGTTGCTCGGCTGTAATATTAACGGTTAATGTCGGTTTCAAATCATTGTCGATGATATTGACAACTGCACTATTTTGTGTACCGATTGTTGCACCGTTGGTGGGATTAGCCAGAGTTAAATTGATGCTTTCATTGCTTTCTAAAATACTGTCATCAATGATGGGTATGGTGACAGTTTTGCTGTTTTCGCCGTCGGCAAAGTTAACTGTAATAGGACTATTATTGTAGTCACTTCCTGCTGTGGCAGTGCCATTAGTTAAGTTAATTCTGACGCTAACTACTCCATCACTTCCGTTTGTGCGATTTAAAGTTACAGCATTTACAGCCGTACCATTTTCATTAACCGCATAGTTAGCGTTACTAAATTGAATAGTTCCAGCAATGGCATCATTATCAACAATATTTAAGTTGGCTGTTTTTTGTGTTCCGAGTGTTGCGCCACCAGTTGGATTAGTTAATGTTAAATTAACTGTTTCTATAGGCTCATAAATATTATCATTAATAATAAATGATGTTGAAAAACCTGCCGTACTTTGTGCGCCAAAAAATGTACCATTATTCTTATTCGTGCTTAAATCTTGAACTATATTTCCATTAATTGAATTAAAGTTCCAATAACCGATTAATCCGCTTTCATTTCCTGTTAATTCACGATTCAAGCCTGCTTTTATCTCTTCTTCAGTTCGAGCTTTATGCCAAATACGAACATCATCTATAGAACCTTTAAAAGACCAATCCTCTTGTCGAATAGAAGTACCACCGAATAGACTACTTGGATGAACAATATACTGGCTTGTTAAGCCTGCTTTAATAAATTGACCATTAATATATAATTTTGGAGTTTTATTCTCATAAACTAATGCTATATGATTCCATCCTGACAATGCAGTGTTATACACTAATACAGATGGCATATAGTTAAGTGTGTGTTCAGAGATAGTTACTCCATTTGTACCAATAGAAATTCCAGCGTAAACATCATTACTGGTTCCTAGAGTTCCTAAACCCTGTTTCGGAAAAATTGCATATTTTTGATTAAAAAAGGCATTAACACCAGAACTCGTTTCGGGAGTGGAAGCTCTAGTTGCAGTAGGATTAGCCCACAATTCTATTGTGAAGGTGTCTTTAGTCTCTGAGAAATTTGCAGGATTATCTACATAATCATTGCCATCAAAAAATAGCCCCTGATTTTGCGATATTAAGTTAATTGTTTTACTGGTTTCTCCGTTGGCAAAGGTAACGGTGATAGGTAAATTATTGTAGTCACTTCCGGCTGTTGCTGTACCGTCTGATGGTGTTAAAGTAACACTAACTTCTCCATCGCTTCCCCCTGTGCGAACTAGGTTAATACTGGCTGTACCGTTTTCGTTAACGGTGTAATTGTTAATGTTAAAGTTAATCGTGCCAGGTTGAGGTAAATCGTCATTAACAATGGTTAGTATGGCTGTATTTTGAGTTCCTACAGTTGCACCACCTGTGGGATTAGACAGACTTAAATTGATGGTTTCATTGGGTTCAAATTGATTGTCGTTAACTATGGGAATGGTGACAATTTTACTCGTTTCGCCATTGGCAAAGTTGACAGTGATTGGGGTATTATCGTAGTCAACAGAGGCGATCGCACTACCATTACTTAAGTTAACTGTGACACTAACTGCACCATCACTCTCCCCTGTGCGGTTTAAAGTTACAGCAGTTACAAGTGTACCATTTTCATTAATCGCATAGCTGACGTTGTTAAACTGAAAAATTCCTGCTACAGCATCATTATCAACAATATTTAGAGTTGCTGTTTTTTGTGTACCTAAATTTGCTCCGTTAGTAGGATTAGTTAAGGTTAGATTAATGGTTTCTGTGGGTTCATAAATACTGTCATCTGTTATTAGTGAGGTTGTAACAATACCTATTACATTTTGTGCTTCAAGAACTGCCCCATTATTTTGATTGCCAGTTAAATCTTGAACTGTAGTACCATTAATTGAATTAAAATTCCAATAACCAATTAAGCCAGTTTCTTTGCCTGTTAATTCACGAATCAAATCTGCTTGTATTTCGGCTTGAGTTCTAGCTTTATTCCAGATACGAACATCATCAATTGAGCCTTGGAATAATTGGTTTCCTATCTGTCTACCACCAATCCGAAAATCATCTTCATTAGCGTGAAAATCTCCTATATTTCCTGAACCATTATAGGTATGAACTAAAACACCGTTAGAATAGGTTTTAATTACTCCTAATTCATAAGTTACAGCAATATGAGTCCATTGATTTAAGGGAGCAACATAACTCGTATTAATCCATAGCCAAGTGGGGTTATTATTCGCAAATGCCCATCGAATAGTGCCATCAGAAAAACGAGCTACTTCATATTCTCCTTCCTTATTAACAATAATTCCACCTTCAATAGTACTGCTTCC
Organism: Anabaena sp. FACHB-595; assembly: GCF_048568275.1. NCBI lineage: Bacteria > Bacillati > Cyanobacteriota > Cyanophyceae > Nostocales > Nostocaceae > Anabaena > Anabaena sp. FACHB-595. Next base: position 316,588 of record NZ_CP183474.1, on the reverse strand, counting down.
ACTACCAGTAGGATTAATCCATGCTTCAATCGTTATATCTGTAGAAACTTCTAAACCTGATTTTGCTCCTACATTGACATAATCATTAACCCCATCAAAAGATAAAGCTTTACTTACCTGAGTTAAATTAACAGTTTTACTAGTTTCTCCATTGGCAAAGTTAACTGTAATGGGAGTGTTACTGTAGTCATCGGGGGCGATCGCACTTCCATTAGTAGGTGTCAGAGTAACGCTAACTGCGCCGCTTGCACCGCCTGTCCGGGTAATAGTCACAGCCGCAACAGGTGTACCGTCTTCATTGGTGCTGTAGCTGGAACTACTGAACGCAAGAGTTCCAGGCAAAGGATCGTTATCAATAATTGTTAATACGGCAGTATTTTGTGCGCCAATGGTTGCTCCATCTGTGGCATTACTGAGGGTTAAATTAATTGTTTCATTTGGTTCAGAAACAGTGTCATTAACTATAGGAATGGCAACTATTTTAGTAGTTTCTCCGTTAGCAAAGTTAACTATAATTGGGTTGCTATTAAAGTCACTAGGTGCTACTGCTGTACCGTTACTAGGAGTTAAGGTAACACTAACTGCACCATCACTACCACCAGTCCGGTTAATAGTGATTGCTGTGACAGGTGTACCATTTTCATTAACACTGTAGTTAGCTGCACTAAAGGCGATCGCACCAGGACGAGCATCGTTATCAACAATAGTTAAAGTCGCTGTTCTCTGAGTTCCCAAAGATGCACCACCAGTGGGGTTAATCAGGGTAAGATTGACAATCTCGTTTGGTTCAAAAATAGTATCGTTAACGATGGGGATAGTAACGGTTTTACTTATTTCGCCATCAGCAAAGTTAACGATAATGTTAGAGTTGTCGTAATCACTAGGAGCTGTAGCTGTACCGTTAGTCAGAGCCAAAGTTACACTAACTGTACCAACAGTCCCCTGTTCACGGGTAATTGTAATGGTGGCGTTGTTACTTTCAGGAGTGCTAAAAGTAGCCTGACTAAAAGAAAGTAAACCTGATTCGTTTTGCGCTTCGATGAAAACGTTGGAATTCAGGTTTAATTCTGTAACTCCTTCAATAATGGCGATGAGTTCATCGGGTTCGCCAGTGGGTTTGTTAATGTAAATTGCCGTGCCAGTGATGCCATTGATGGGAGATGTCCCCAGGATGTAGTTACTTTTTGGGCCTGTTAGTTGGATGATATCTTCGCTAGCATTAAAGCCAACAATCCGAGCGTAATCTGTTGTCCCTGCGGTGGTAGTGTTGCCATCATCATAGAAAGTAGTAGCTGCATTACCGATAACATAAATGTCTCCACCTGCACCACCTTGGAGGATGTCAATTTCTCCCAATCCTGGGTTGACAGCGTTTTGAGCTACACCAATCAGGCGATCGCTTCCACCACCTGCGCTTATGCTGTCATTGCCTGCACCACCAACAATGGTGTCATTACCATCACCTGTGCGAATGTTATCATTAGCTGCCGTGCCAGTAATCTCAAACCGCTCGATGTTAGAGAAATTAACTGTATCGTAACTAGAGCCATTGTAGGCTTGATAATAACCGTTAAATCCCCCTGCGCCATTGCTGGATGCCGAACTCGATATGCCGGAACTTGAACCAGTATAAGTGTTACTGGAATAATCGACGATTAACAGGTCACATTCCCTGCACCACCATCTACACTATCGCTTCCTAATCCTGCGTTAATTGTGTCGTCTCCACTCCCAGTATTAATCGTGTTATTGTTGCGCTGGGTAAAGCTGATGACATCGTTGCCACTGCCAGTGGTTAAATTGGTAAACAGTTCAATGTTGGTGACACTTGTACCATCTGCTAAGGTGATGGCAGTTTGAGTTATACCTATATCATCGACATTGATAGCCGTAGTTAGTGTACTGAAGTTGCCATCAACTAAGGTATCTGTTCCCTCTCCGCCATCAATGATATTGATGCCTGTTCCTGCGGTGATAGTGTCATTTCCTAAACCACCCGCAATGGTATCGTTGCCGCTACCACTAGTAATAGTGTCGTTACCATCACTACCTGTGATGTTGTTGTTCCCATTCCCTGCACTTATGCTGTCATTACCTGCACCACCAACAATGGTGTCATTACCATCACCTGTGCGAATGTTATCATTGGCTGCCGTGCCAGTAATCTCAAATCGCTCAATGTTAGAGAAATTAACCTAGCGTGGCAAAACTTACTAGAGAGGAGCAGAGATCCTGTAATCTTGAGCTTGTAACGAAATAATGGTACAAAAACTTGGTAAGAAAAAGTTTAAAACCAGAAGCAACATCGTTTGAAGTACTCGATTGTGTTCAAAAAAAATGCCCTTCGTGTGGTCAAGCAATGTGGAATGAATACAATAATCCTCGACATATAAGAACGCTAAATGGGGTAGTAGAACTACAGCTAAAAATTCGGCGATGTCAAAATAAGTCATGTATGCGGTATAAAAAAGCATATCGACCAGAGCAAGAAGGGTCACTCGCTCTACCACAGAACGAATTTGGTTTGGATGTGATTGCTTATATAGGAGCATTACGCTACCAGGAACATAGAAGTGTTCCTCAAATACATACTCACCTTGAATTAAAAGGTATATGTATAAGTAAACGAACGGTCACACACTTAATTGACAGATATGACGAGTTACTTTCTTTATGGCTAAAAGACCATAAAAGATTAAAAGCAATAGTGGCTAATCAAGGACGGGTGATATTAGCCATTGATGGGATGCAGCCAGAAATTGGACATGAGGTATTATGGGTAATTCGAGATTGTCTATCAGGAGAAATTTTACTTGCTAAAACTTTATTATCATCAAGGAATGAAGATTTAGTAGCGTTATTATTAGAAGTGGCTAATACACTGGATGTACCAATTGATGGAGTTGTTAGTGATGGACAACAATCAATTCGTAAAGCTGTTGGGTTAGCATTACCTAAAATTGCTCATGGTTTATGTCATTACCATTACCTGAAAGAAGCAATTAAACCCATATATGAGGCGGATAGAAATGCAAAAAAGGAATTGAAAAAAAAAAGTTAGAGGATTACGAGAAATTGAACGTAGTGTTACCAATGAAGATAAGGATTTGGTGACTATTATTGAAGATTATTGCTCGGCAGTCCGTAGTTCTATAACCAATGATGGACATCCACCGTTAGAGGCATCTGGATTAAAGTTACAAGAAAATTTGACTTTGATAGAACAAAGCTTAGAAAGGATGGAAAAAAGAAGTGCTTTACCACCACCTTTAGTTAACCTAAAACACCTTCTAGCTAAGGGATTATCTGCTACTGCATCTTTATTTTCACCTGTGAGGGTTGCATATCAGTGGGTTGATAAAGCTAGTAATATTCTCAACAATAAAATAGGTCTTGATGCTGCTGGGGTCAAACAAAGTTATCAGCAACTGTTGACAGAAATGTCTCAACAAAAGCAGAAAGCTGGTACCCTGAACACTGCAATCGATAACTTTATAAAAACCACCCACAGCTACTGGTCTGGACTTTTTCATTGTTATGAAATTGAAGATTTTCCTAGAACTAATAATGACTTAGAACACGCTTTTGGTATGCTACGTTATCATCAACGTCGTTGTACCGGTCGTAAGGTTGCCCCCTCATCTCTCGTTATTCGTGGTTCTGTCAAACTTGCCTGTGCGATCGCTACTAAGCTTCATTCTTTTACCGCATCTGATTTAGCACAAGTTGATATTCATACTTGGCTCGAATTACGCTCTCAATTGCAAAAACACCACAAAGCCAGAATTGAACAGTATCGATTTCGCAGAGACCCCAAGGCTTACTTGGCTAATCTAGAGAGTCGTCTTCTCTAGTAAGTTTTGCCACGCTAGAAATTAACTGTATCGTAACTAGAGCCATTGTAGGCTTGATAATAACCGTTAAATCCCCCTGCGCCATTGCTGGATACCGAACTTGATATGCCGGAACTTGTACCAGTATAAGTGTTACTAGAATAATCGACGATTAACAGGTCACATTCCCTGCACCACCATCTACACTATCGCTTCCTAATCCTGCGTTAATTGTGTCGTCGCCAGAGGTTCCGATTATTGTGTTATTTCCATTAGTACCAGTGAAATTCTGCTGTTCAACTGCGATAACCTGCCCATAAATAGTAATAACTGCTGAATCATCCTCCGCCTTTAAGCGTGCCAAAGCTTCATTACCAAAACTTTTTCCTTGCACTAATGCAGAGAAAATTGCCCCTTCATCCCCAGCACTATCGCTATTGTTCAAAACACTATCAACTCGATGCCCAATTTCCTCTAGCAACAACTCTACTAAATTTTCTGGATTCCCCTGATTCGCTTGCAAAAATTCCCAAGATAGATAAATCCGGTTAGTAAATACCCCATAAACTCCATTCGCACCATTAATATCTGCTGCATTGCGAATCGCTATTTGAGGAATAATACTAAAATCCCCTGCCAACCACGTTGTTCGTAAAGACTCAACCGCAACCCCTTCCCCAAAAGCTACTGCCATCTTTTGAGCAAAATCTGAGTCATCAGCAAAAGCTCGCAGTCGTTCTTGCAGCAGAACCAGAGATTGTTCTAAAACCCCTAACATAGTTAGGTCAATAATTAAGGGAGACTCTACAACTAGATTGTTACGGAGGATATAAGTATTATTCATCTTCTTAATGAGCTTTTTCAGGGTGGGATAGGTTCATCAAAAAATGCTGAGAGTAAGGGGTATTAAATAATTAAGGGTAATCACTTACACATCAAAAACCAAGTAGCCACGAGCTACCAAAGGTATGAACAAATAAGCATCTCTTTAAATGAAACGAAAATAAATCTTTAAAATTACCCAGCGATCGCAGCAGGAAATAACAGCGTCTCAGTCGTTGCCGTATTGATGGAATAGCTTTGATTATCCAAAAACTTACTATTGACAAGCTCTTTGAGTGTTTTAACATCACCTTGCCACTTGTCAATCACTGCACTGATAGCTGCCAACCGTGCTGCTGGTTCTTCGTGATTTATCGCTCGACTGAAGTTAGCCGAAAACAAAACTGCTGGCTTAGTAGTTTTGTCTGGATACTGTAATTGAGCTTCATTAATATCCAGATATAGCTGAGTCTCGTTCAGCGTATAAACTAGCCTCATTGACGCTTCTACAGGCGCAGAACCAAAATCCTGCCATGCTCCTGGTTGGAGAAGTTTACTAAACGTGTAGTTGCGTCCGCCCAAGTTTTCTGGCTCGTAAGGTGCAAGTCCTCGTAAGTTAATTCCCACGCCCTGATAGTCCACTTGTTTGACTGTTTCAATATATTTATGAGCGATCGCCGCAATTTGCACATCGCTTGCTTCTTTATTGGCGATCGCTTCTGCAAAAATCACCCTATTGACCTCTGCAACAATGCTCACACCATTCTGGTAAACAACCTGAGCCGCAGTGTTGGTTAAAACTGGTGGTCTAGCTAATTCCCAGTCACTGGGGATAATCCCCGTATACTTGAGAAAGTCTGCGGTCAAAATACTGGGGTTTTGCTGCCGAACAGCGATCACAATCAGCAGTTCTTGAACTTGAAAATTTTCCATCATATTACTCTGATTTATATACGTAAAAATAAAATTCAATGTGATTTTATCGACATTGATACGAGAATACACTTATATACTTATCTTTAGGAATAAATTCTTTATAAAGATTGTGCAAAATCAGTGGATATACTTAACTCTATGATTATTATCGAGGAAATCTCAAGTTTAAGAAATATTGCGTCAGTTTAGCTTGCCTAGCGACTCCAAAAACCTCTGCACCGACCCTTCTAAATCACCGGGGTACATCCGACCGATGCGATCAGCTACGCTCTTGCGGAACGCCATCGCAAATCTCCTGCATCTGCTGACATTCCACAGGCAAGTAATCGAAGGACTTGAGATGCTTCAGCCCAGCCGTCAGTTCTCCGTCCCAAATTCTAACGGTACAACTGAAGTCATGGACAGCAACCACTATGCACCAACACCCGCCTTTGCCTCTGAGTTCGGGGTTATCTTTAGCTAAGATTTGGCACACTTCGCCAATCTGATAACTATTAGGTACTTGGGTGCGCTCCATAATTCGCTGCACCACATCTTTAACGATGCGGCCAGTTGGCACTTTACCACCAGTTTCTTCCACAGCAGTTGGCCAAGCCTCTTGCTGTTCTTGCGGTTCAAGCTTTGTTAAAGGGCGTACTTGACCTTCGGCTGTTGGTAAAATGTCCACAAATTGTGGACATTTTTGCAGATTGTCCACAACGATAGCGGCATCAATTAGCTGGTAGGAACGAGAACGGTTGTATCCAAACCTGTCCTTACAATACTCCTCAAATGTTGCATGGGTCGAACGGTACAATCTGCGATCGCGCAGTTCCATGAGTGCCTTCCCCGCTTCAAAAAACGCCCTTTCGACCTTACGTTTTAAAAACAGGCGATCGCTCTGCTCCTGCTCGGTTAATTCAGGTATCTCAACAGCATTAACTGTAATAGTTGCTGTAGCTGGATTTTCTTCTTTGGAGATATCCTTCTGGGCAAAGTTATCTGGTGATGTATTATCCCTAGATTGGGCAGAACTGATTTTTTGCGCCTGGAAGGTGGTGTATTCATATTCCACTTGTTTTAATTCAGTGGTTTTCGTCCAGATTCGATAGCAAATCAACTCCAATAATCTTGCTCTAATCAGATGGATAAAGCTTCAAAGGGAAAAATGCTTTTGGTTTTTAGGTTAGTAAACTGTTCACATCAACTACGACAACACATTCGATGCGAGTTCTTAGTTCCTTGCCACATCAAAGATTTTCTAGCCGACTCCACTCCCTTAAAATTGGCAAAACAAAAGTGATGGGCGATCGCTCTTCTACTGTTACTCTGACAGTGGTAGTTGTTCCTGGAGAAATTGCCAACTTTGGCCCATCAGAAGATGACCACTCATAACCGCTAAAGTTCTTAGGGTCAAGTTTTAATTGCGCGATCGCCTCTATTTTCCCTCCTTCCCCATCCATCACTTTTTGGACTAATTCTGGGTTTCCTACTACAGAACTTGCACCTTCCGAGGTGACAGGAAAGGCTGAAATATTAGTAATTTTCCCGACAATCCCCCCAAATCTTGCCCGCTTGACCGTATCTGGTGTAATTAAAATCGGCATTCCTGGTTTAATTTGCTTGCCATCTTGTACCCTAAAATAAGCAACGCTCATCATTTCGCTGGCTTGTCCAGATATTTGCAAAGTTCCTAGACGGTTGCCTGGACTGAGATATTGCCCTAGAGTAGCGGTTATTTCTACAATACATCCAGCGTGAGAACTTTTAATGGTACTGTTGTCTGCAACTTCTTTTTCCCAGCGAGCGATCGCTTGCTGCAATTCCTGAATTTGATTGTTTTCAGTATTATCAGCTGCTAGATTATTCTGTTCTAGTTGTTTGCTACGGGTATTTAATTTTTCTAACTCAGCGTTAATTTGGGTAATATTATTTTTATTTTCCAAATATTTTTGCTGTTGTTCTGTTTCTTGGACTCGTAATTGCTGTAACTGTGCTTTAATCTTTGAGATATTCTGACGGGTTTGGCGATATTCTTGTTCTGCTTGTAAAACTTGTTCTTCGGAAATTGCTCCTTGCTTTTGCAATTCCCGTTGTTTTTCAACTCTTTTTTGGAGTACAGGCGTTAATTCTTCTACATCTTTGAGACGTTCTTGAAGACTAAGACGCTGTTGGTCAATGCTATTTAATCCTTCATCTTGCAGGCGAGGAGCTAATTTTTGAGTATTTTGCAACCGTTGTTTTAAACTTGTTCTTTCAGCAGCAATCGCTTCTGTTTCTAACTGGGTTTGTTGTTGTCGCAGTAAAGTAGTTTTTTGGACTTGTCGTTGTAATTGAGCTAGTTTATCCCGTTGTTGCTGTAATTGCTGTTTTTGTTGAGAGGGATCGATGGTGGCGAGAATATCATCCTTGGCTACACATTGTCCATCTTTAACATTTAGCGATCGCACCTGTCCCGATATCGGAGACTGAAACTGCACCACCCGCCGGGGATTAATTAACACTCCCTTTCCTGTGACTGTGATGGGAATATTACCAAACACGCTCCAGAGTACACCTAAAACCCCAAAAATAGCCAATCCGCCCAAAGATAACCAATCTTTGTGGTTAACAACTTGCATCAAATGATCCAAACGTTCTGGAGAAGATAGGCGATCAAGTGCTTGTTGACGAAAGATACTGCGTTTTTTGTCAGACATTCATGTAATTTTAGATGTAAAAATCTTGAAACTTGACATTAAGTCAGTATAAAATACCAAAAATTTATACTCTCATTTCTAAAATCGGAGATATCTTTGATATGAAAAAAGCCAATTATCAACCTCATTCTAAGACAAGCAAATCATCAATAATTGACGTTCTGCCTCTCTCGCAACTCTCACTGGAAGACTTGAAAAATGTAATCGGTGGTAGAACAGGATCTGGGGGTAGTGGTCTTGGATGAAAATTCTCTTGGAGGATAAGCTCTCTAGCCCTTCTATAGGAGTTCCCACACCACAATAACTATATTTTCACACTCTTTTAGCTTGGCCACGCCACTATCTCTGTCGCGCCATCAAATTAGCAAATAACCCCTCAACGGCTGCTAATTCCTCAAAACTTCCCTGCTGGACTATCTTCCCTGCTTGCAGCACATAAATCATGTCTGCATGACGAATTGTACTTAAACGATGGGCAATCACTACGCGAGTGACTCCCAATTGTGCTAAACTTTGAGTCACGATCGCCTGGGTGCGATTATCTAACGCCGATGTCGCCTCATCAAACAGTAAAATCTGCGGTTTATGTACCAACGCACGGGCGATAAATAACCTCTGGCGCTGTCCTCCTGAAACGTTGCCCCCTCCTTCGGAAATAATAGTATGTATCCCCATAGGCATTGCTTCCACATCCTCCGCTAATCCAGCCATCTGCAATGCTGACCAAGCTTCATCTTGGGTAACAATTGCGCCCCCAGCAATATTCTCCCAAATCGAACCACTCATAATTCGCCCATTTTGCAGCACTACTCCCAATTGTCGCCGCACGGCTGCAATATCTAATCCCGACAAATCTCTGCCATCATAGGAGATTGTTCCTGCCTCTGGGGTTTCAAATCCCAGTAATAACCTTAGAACAGTGGATTTTCCACTTCCCGATGCTCCGACAATCGCAATAAATTCCCCGGCTTTGGCTTCTAGCGCGATATTCTCTAAAACTAAAGGACTATCTTGGCGGTAGCGAAAGCTAACTTGGTTTAATTTAATTTCACCAGAAAGCTTGCCAGGATGGAATTTATCAGCATCAACTTCTGGTTTTGTTTTTAAAATGGGTTGGGTGCGTTCCCATAAAATCGTGATTTCTAAAATATCTATGAGGGTGTTGCTTAATCTTGTGGCACTGGCGATAAAAGTACCAAAGGCAGTATTAAAGGCGAGAAATGTCCCCGTAGATAATCCCGTTCCTCCCTCAGCCTTTCCCAGCAAGGAAACAGACAATCCAAACAGCGCAATTGAACTGACTGCTGGCAGCATAACATTAAAGGTGGTCAGCACATCTTCAATGAATTGGGTACTTAACATCAGTTTTACCTGCTGAGTGTATTTTTTTGCCCAGTAAGCAAACGCCTCTGATTCAGCAGCAGCAACTCGCAGTTTAGAGACTCCACCGATTAACTGCACTGTTAGTCCCAGAATGTCTCCCGAAAGCTGCTGGAGGGGACGTAATTTTCGGCGGGTAAGCAGACTAATAATAGTAGTAATCAGAACTATTACCAAAGCGATCGCCATTGCTACTAATGCCAGAGGAAAACTATAGATTAATAGCAATCCCAAATTTAACAATGAGAATATACTCGTGAATAAGGTTCGCAGAATGCTACCGCTCAATCGGTTGCGAATCTGAGTCATAGCGGAGACGCGATTATAGAGATCCCCTGTGGAATAGGAGCGAAAAAAGGCGGGTTTAAGTTTGAGGAGTCGATCCCAAACCGCAGCTTGAGTATCGTAACTGACTTGGGTTTGTACTCGCAAAATGGCAAAAGCTTGAGTCAGTTGAAAGATTGTCACCCCAAAGCTAGCGGCTAACAACCCTAAACCCATCTCAATTAATAATTGGCGGTTCGCATCGGGAATGGCATAGTCGATGAGAATGCCTGTTATTTGCGGGGTAAACATCCCGAACAAAGTTGCAAATACTCCCACCCAGAGGATTTTCAGCAAATCTGCTGTACTCCCTCTAAGGGTAAATTGCAGCATATCTAAGAATGTAATTTCTTTGTCTGGTAAGGGGCGATAAAAAGTATAGGCGATGGGTGCGAGTTGTGCAGCAGTTTGGCGGTTGACAGGAGTGTACGTCAAATCTACAGAGTCAAGTATCTCATACTTGTTAGCTTTTACCCTGAGTAGAGCAACAGGGCGATTTTCTGCTTGAGTAAAAGCTACTAGAGAACCGCAATCTGTTTTCCACCAGTTGGGTATGAGGGTAACTCGACGGATGCGGAAACCAGAAGCACGGGCAATTCCTAAGAGGGTTTCCGGGAGTCCGCTAAGAAGAATTTCAGTTTTTGCAGGTGGGCGAATAGTTATCCCCAATGCTTTTCCTACAGCACCCACAGCAACTAGTAAGGGTGTTTCTCCTTGGGGAAGATTAGCGGCGGGATTGAGGACAGAGGCTAGTTCCCGTAGGGCTTTTTCTGTCATTTGACCAGATGGGCTTGTTTTCTGTCATTAACAACGAGGATATCACTTGCACAAGTTCCTAGCGTGATAATATCGCTTTAACCCTTTTAAATAAAAGTGAGGTCAAAGCAATGACCAACCAACAACAGCCGAAAACCAAGACAGCCCAAAAAGCCCAAGACAAGAAACTTTCACAGCTTCAACCAGTAAGCTTGAAACAGTTAGAGGGTGTAGCCGCAGGTTGGGTAGCTTATACGGATGACTAGAATTTGCTTAACAGCAAGAGCGATCGCCGCAATTGTGAAAATCTCTTATTCCAATTAAATAAAAGTGGGTGAAAAGCAATGACCAATAAACAACAGACAAAAACCAAGACAGCCCAAAAAGCCCAAGACAAGAAACTTTCACAGCTTCAACCACTCAGCTTGAAACATCTGGATAGTGTAGCTGGCGGACAGCAGCTTGTTTGGGCGGTCTGATCTTGTAGAAACGAGAAGTCGGGGCCGGGTATTCTTTCTTCATAAGCTTATCACTAAAGTACCTCAGCCCATTGTTAAGAAGATTTAACAATGGGCTTTTAACCTATTTTTGTGGCTTTTGGCAATTTCGATACCTGGCACCCTGTTGGTCTAAATTCGGCTATCGTTCCTCAGCACGAATTAACCGCTCATAAACTCCTCCTTCTCGCCATAATTCATCGGGGGACAGTGCCTTTGAGCTTCGTAAGTTCTGAGTCGTCTAAGGCGATTGCAGATAAATATTACACCTGAACTGACAAGTTTGACCTGCTCCCTGATAGAATCACTGTAACCTTTGCTCAAGGCAGACTCAACCTGTTAAGAATTGATGAAATACTGGACTTAGGGGCTTGCTCAAAATCTCTTGGATGGCGGGTGACGAGAGTTCCCTGAACAGTAAGAGCGTTAGCGAAGCTTACCGAAGGTATCGCCGCAATTGTGAATGAAAATCTCTTATTCCAATTAAATAAAAGTAAGGTAGAAGAAATGACCGATAAACAACAGACGAAAACCAACACAACTCAAAAAGCCCAAGACAAGAAACTTTCACCACTTCAACCACTCAGCTTGAAACATCTGGATGGTGTAGCTGGCGGACAGGTTGTTGTTTGGGCGATCTGATCTTGTAGAAATGAGAAGTTGGGGTTGGGTATTCTTTCCTATCAGCTTATCACTAAAGCACCTCAGCCCATTGTTAAGAAGGTCTAACAATGGGCTTTTAACTTAATTCATGTGGCTTTTGGCAATTTCGATACCTGGCACCCTGTTGGTCTAAATTCGGCTATCGTTCCTCAGCACGAATTAAACGCTCATAAACTCCTCCTTCTTGCCATAACTCATCGTGGAACAATACCTTTGAGCTTCGTAAGTTCTGAGTCGTCTAAGGCGATCACAGATAAATATTACACATGAACTGACAAGTTTGACTTGCTCCCTGATAGAATCGCTGTAACCCTTGCTCAAGACAGACTCAATTGGTTACGAATTTATGAAATACTGGACTTAGGGGCTTGCTCAAAATCTCTTGGATGGCGGGTGACGAGAGTTCCCTGAACAGTAAGAGCGTTAGCGAAGCTTACCGAAGGTATCGCCGCAATTGTAAACATTTGTTAATTTCAATTAAATCAAAGTGAGGTAGAAGAAATGACCGATAAACAACAGACGAAAACCAACACAGACCAAAAAGCCCAAGACAAGAAACTTTCACAGCTTCAACCACTCAGCTTGAAACATCTGGATAGTGTAGCTGGCGGAATGCTGGTTGTTTGGGCGATCTGATCTTGTAGAAATGAGAAGTTGGGGTTGGGTATTCTTTCCTATCAGCTTATCACTAAAGCACTTCAGCCCATTGTTAAGAAGATGTAACAATAGGCTTTTAACTTAATTTATGTGGCTTTTGGCAATTTCGATACCTGGCACCCTGTTGGTCTAAATTCGGCTATCGTTCCTCAGCACGAATTAACCGCTCATAAACTCCTCCTCGCCATAATTCATCGGGGAACAGTGCCTTTGAGCTTCGTAAGTTCTGAGTCGTCTAAGGCGATCTCAGACAAATAGTACACCTGAACTGACAAGTTTGACCTGCTCCCTGATAGAATCGCTGTAACCTTTGCTCAAGGCAGACTCAATTGGTTACAAATTTATGAAATACTGGACTTAGGGGCTTGCTCAAAATCTCGTGGATGGCGGATGACTAGAATTTGCTTAACAGCAACAGCGATCATCGCAATTGTGAAAATCTCTTATTCCAATTCAATAAAAGTAAGGTAGAAGCAATGACCAACCAACAACAGCCGAAAACCAAGACAACCCAAAAAGCCCAAGACAAGAAACTTTCACAGCTTCAACCACTCAGCTTGAAACATCTGGATAGTGTAGCTGGCGGACGGGTTGTTGTTTGGGCGATCTGATCTTGTAGAAACAAGAAGTCGGGGTTGGGTATTTTTTCATCATCAGCTTATCACTAAAGCACCTCAGCCCATTGTTAAGAAGATTTAACAATGGGCTTTTAACTTAATTTATGTGGCTTTTGGCAATTTCGATACCTGGCACCCTGTTGGTCTAAATTCGGCTATCGTTTCTCAGCACGAATTAAACGCTCATAAACTCCTCCTCCTTGCCATAACTCATCGTGGAATCGTGGAACAATACCTTTGAGCTTCGTAAGTTCTGAGTCATCTAAGGCGATCATAGACAAATAGTACACCTGAACTGACAAGTTTGACCTGCTCCCTGATAGAATCGCTGTAACCTTTGCTCAAGGCAGACTCAATCTGTTAAGAATTGATGAAATACTGGACTTAGGGGCTTGCTCAAAATCTCGTGGATGGCGGGTGACGAGAGTTCCCTGAACAGTCAGAGCGATCGCTGCAATTGTGAAAATCTCTTATTCCAATTAAATAAAAATGGGTGAAAAGCAATGACCGATAAACAACAGACGAAAACCAACACAGCCCAAAAAGCCCAAGACAAGAAACTTTCACAACTTCAACCACTCAGCTTGAAACATCTGGATAGTGTAGCTGGCGGACCTACTTGGATGATTGAGTGAGAAACGAGTAAGCAGTCGGGGTTAGGTATTCTTTCCTCATCAGCTTATCACTAAAGCACCTCAGCCCATTGTTAAGAAGATTTAACAATAGGCTTTTAACCTATTTATCAAAAAGTGAAGGTTCAAAACCTCGCCCCTGGTGGGCGAAACAGTCCTTGTATCGCAAGGTAGTAAAAACCCCACCCCTTGTGAGTGGCTTAGTTTAATTGCGAATTGGTTTTATGTGGCTTTTGGCAATTTCGATACCTGGCACCCCGTTGGTCTAAATTCGGCTATCGTTCCTCAGCACGAATTAACCGCTCATAAACTCCTCCTTCTTGCCATAACTCATCGTGAGTCCCGCGTTGCACCACCTTCCCCTGTTCTAAAACAATAATCTCATCACAATCGCGAATCGTACTCAAACGGTGCGCTACTAGTATGCAACTACAGTTGCGCCGTCGCAGATTTTCCATAATAATTTGTTCTGTCTGGGCATCCAACGCAGATGTCGCCTCATCCATTACTAAAATAGCTGGATTTTTTACCAACGCACGGGCAATTTCTAGCCTCTGGCGCTGTCCCCCACTTAAATTAGCCCCTCCCTCCAACAATTCCCCATCATATCCCCCCGGAATTGCCATTACCGCTTCATGGATAGCTGCATCTTGACAAGCTTGTACAAGCTGCTCATCTGGAACTGTAGCATCCCATAACGTTAGGTTATCCCGCACCGTCCCCCCAAATAAAAAGATATCCTGCTCTACCAGCGACAGACAACTCGCCAACACATGACGCGGAATTTCGCTTCTTTTAATCCCGTCGAAAAGAATTTCTCCTTCCCAATGTTGATAAAGTCCACAGATTAATTTAGCCAAGGTTGATTTCCCCGAACCACTTGCACCAACCAACGCTACTCTTTGTCCTGGTTGCAACGATAAACTGAAGTCCTCAATCAATGGCGGGTCAATATGAGAGTAACCAAAAGTGATATTTCGTAACTCCACATAACCTTGCAAATTTTGGATTTTCGATTTTGGATTTTCGATTTTGGATTTCTCCTCATCTCCCCCTCTCCCCTGCTCCCTCTGCTCCCCTGCTTCCCTGCTTACCATCTCCACCTCTGGATCAAGGGAATTGCTTAACACATCATCTAAGCGATTTAAATCCCCTTCTAATTCCTGGAGAGTAGTACCGAAATCTACTAAAGTGTTGACAGGCTGCTGAAAACTCAGCATCAAGCTTTGAAATGCCACCAACATCCCAATGCTGAGATTCCCATCCATTACCCGCCAACCTCCAACGACTAAAATTAACATCGAAGTTAAAGAGGCCAGCAGTATGGGCAAAATCCCTAATATTTGATTTGTGACTTCTAAATCTTGCTGTGCGCTAACAGCTTTGGCATAATATCCAGACCATCGGGAAAAGAAATCCGACTCTAAAGCTGATGCTTTCAACGTTTCGATACTCTGAATCGCTGCAATACTCACCGCAGTTGCTTTTCCCCAATCCTGTATCAAACGTATATTTGCATCTACGCGATGTCTAGCAACCCATTGCAAGGCTAACCCATTGATCGCAGTAAAACAGATCCCAATTAACGTTAATACCCAATCATAGGCAAACATCACTAGGGCGTAGAACAAGATCATAACTACATCAATAACTGTAGTTGCCAATTGCCCGGAAAGCACCTCAGCCACCTTATTATTCAAACTGGCGCGATTGCTAACTTCTCCTGCATACCTTTGGGCATAAAATCTCACAGGTAATCTCAGAATATGCCACAGGAAGCGAGTGGACATTCCCACAGCCAACTTAATCCTCAACTTTCTCAAATAGCGCAGTCGGAGTAGTGTCAGCAGTCCTTGAAACACCGTGGTAAGAATCATCCCTAAAATTAGGGGACGCAGCCATTCAGTGCGACTTTCCACCAGAACATGATCCACAAACACCTGACTGAAAACCGGAATTGCTAAACCGGGCAACACCAAGAAAAATCCGGCGAAAATGCAGTATAAAATTGAACCAATTGAACCCCGCAAACGGTCTATCAAGCCTAAGATGACACTGGGTTTGCGACCGCCTTTGTTAAAGTCGGCACCAGGTTCCATCACTAGGACAACCCCTGTAAAACTTTCGTCAAATTCCTCCCAGGAAACCCTGCGGGGACCAGTAGCGGGGTCATTGAGGAACACCCAATGTTTGCTCAATCCTTCCACTACCAGAAAATGATTGAAGTTCCAAAAAACGATGTAGGGGGGAGTTAAGTCTTGGAGTTGTTCTAGGTGTTCTGCTTTAAAGCCGTCTGCAACCATTCCATAGCGTCGAGCAGCAAGAATGATATTAGAGGCTTTGCTCCCATCACGGGAAACCCCGCACTCAATGCGGAGTTCGGCTAAGGGGACAATGCTATCATAGTAGGCAAGAATAATCGCTAGGGAAGCTGCTCCACATTCGGCCGCTTCCATTTGTATGACAGTGGGAGTTTTGACACGCACTTAATGAAGTGGTAAGTTTTAGGCGACATGATGAATATCTAGTTGCTAAATCATATCAGAAATAGCGTTAAGAAAAACGGAAAGCCACAGTTAAGCAGCAATTCCAAATTCAAATTTTGACAATAGGGACAGATAACAACAAAAAGGCTCACTCCATCCCCACACTCCTACAGCACCATCAGCACATTCGCCAATACCGCAATCTGCCGCGCCAGCAGTTGTTTCGCCTCAGTCACCGACCCGTGCCGCAGTTCGTGAATCGCTTGATGCAGTCCGGTGTGGACGTTAACTGCACCATTGATTGCTGGAAAGTAATACTTGGGGGTTTGTCATGCTTACAAAATTTTTATCAGTGTTCGCTTGTTGCCCAAATTCCGCTAAACTTCCTGTAGTTCCTCTTGGGAAACCTGAATTTCTGGCATTGGCTCTAGTGGAGTAGTTACTGGGGAGTATTGGCAGTAACAAATAACCACAACCTCAAAATCATGATTGGGAATTTCTGGGGTATATTCTTCAACTCTAGTCACTTTCCAATCCCCGATTCTGCTGTGGGTACTCGAATCAGGAAACTGCTTATCTGCAAACTTAGATACTTGATGATATTCTCTGAGTCTATATCCTGGTTGTGGTATTGGAGAATTAGAAGAATCATAATGTTCAGTAAGTATGCTGGTATAAGCCTCAGTATGAGCCAATCGCCTTGACTCCCAACCTTCTGCTGACATTGACTCAGCTTTGAAAATAATATATTTACCCATACCATTAATTCTCCTGTTTGTAAGTAGGAAATTTCGTTTCGCCTTCAAATACACAGTCAACTTTTAATACCTTGTTTCCGGTTGGTTCTACCCTCAGCAGTTTCCAACCATACTTTTTCTCCATAATGCGGCACTTTTCAGGATCTGTTGCAGCGTGCCGCGACTCTGGTTTCTCAGCACTACTCATTCTCCACTCCGATGTAAAAAATTCATGTTAATGCTAGAGGATTAACTAAATTAAGAGCAGTAACACTCATGCTGCAATCATTCCACTTGCATTTGTGGATTTTGAATTGAGTCTACTAATTTTGTCTTCCTTGACTTCATCAACTACTTGAACTACATTTTGTTCCTTTTTAAAGTTTCCACCATCACTGTCAGGTACGCGGACTAATAGATCACCAACTTCACATTCCAAAATCTGACATAACTTGTCCAATGTATCCAAAGGTATTGATTTTGCTTTGCCATATTCAATTTTTTGAACATTAGCTAATGACATTTCCAACCGTCTTGCTAGTTCATTCTGCGAAATTTTTCTTTCGCTTCTAATTTCCTTAAGTCTTACTTCCACAGGCATGACTTGAATTCATATAGATAGATTAACCTACTTTTAGTAGTCTATCTATCAATAGTATTTATTGTAAGCACCTCAATAGATAACCAACCATCATATATCTATCTATTGCATTACCTACTGATAGTAGGTAATATGATAATAACAAAAGACGACACCCCAAGCCTGGTAAGCAAACGTGTCGTCTTTTGAACCTTTACAGGAATCTCCATTATGACCCACGTTACATACACTCATCAACATTTGCAACTGAAATCCATAGCCCGGCTCAAGCAAATCTACAGCGAAATCGGCTGCACCCTTGAGGTAAGCGACAAACGCTGTAAGGATTCTTGGATTAGTGCGATCGCTGACTACCAGTCCACCCAAGTTCAAAAAGTTGACGAACAAGCGCAAGCCCAAGCCGAACTAGAGAATTTCATTGCTGACCAAGCCGAAGCTGTAGCTCCCGAAGAACTGACCACCCAAGAAATCAATCCTCACCACTGTGAAGTCTACGCAGGAAAAAGACTCATCGCCTACATCAGCTACGACAACAGCGAATTTGTAATGCAGCCTTGGGTAGTTATGGTAAATGGTGAAGAAAAATTCCGTCACTTTGCTATTTCTCAATGCCACCGCTTCATCGACTGGCATCATAAGGACGGGACACTCAACCCAGCAATCCCAGGTGAAATTTCAGAAGTCCCCACCATTGCTGAAATCTGTTTCTATGAGCAAGAAGCATTTGCTGATGGGGAATTAAAAGCCAGCATTAGCTTTGACTGCGACAATCACGAAGACTTGTACTGGAGAGTCATTATTAACGGGCAAGAGATTTTCCGCGATACTACCGCCCCCAGATGCCAAAGCTACGTTAAGCAGCAGTACCAACAAGGCACACTGCCACTACAAGAAGCATTTGTAGAACCCTGCACCACAGGAAACGAAATCATGGCTCAGATTGCGACTGGTTGCGAACAGTTAGGTTTGGAATTGCTTGACGATGGGATTTACCACAACGACAAAAGACTAGTGGAATTTGTCTACAAGAACGGCCTTTGCTGCTATGTACAAGCTTCTTTAGAACCCCAGCAAATAGTCCCTGAATTGCTATCTGAGGATTTGTCTTGCGAGGAAATGCTAGACAAACCCTTTCACTTGCTCACATTTGAACAGTGGGAAAGATTGCGAGAGTATGAACCAGTCTTGGGCAGCAGAGAATTAGTGGCAGTTTAAACAAAAAGTGGGCTTCGTCGCCCACTCAATTTGACTGTTTAGTTGCTCCAAGTATAAACACTTACCTACTCGTTTCCACAGAAAACATCAATTAGCTTCACCTTTACCGAAATCATGCAACCCACTATTAGCATACCCAAGGGCTGGGAATACCCCAGATTCACGTTAGGACAGCGCACAAAGCAAGGGCTAATCATCGGTATCCAATACTACGCTACTGATACTCTTTTGGCTTATGAGTACGGTACAGGCTGGCGTTATACGGTGATGGCTGACAAAAACTCAGAAGAAGTTCGCTCTTACTTTGACGACCAAATTCAAACGCTTTCTGTTGCAGAACTTCAGCCACAGTTGCAAGCAGAACTTGAAGAGCATCAACAGCAGATAACAGCACTTCAAGAACAGTTGGGAGGATTAACTGATGTCTAATATCAGCCTTATTGAATTAGTTAAAGCTAGTCAATACCTGTTATCTAAAATTGCTCAACACCCAGACTTTTTAGCACTTAAGTATCATCCCGATTTAAAAATTGGTGATGCTCAAACTGCATTGTCTTATCTCAAAGATGAGCTAGAAACTAATCAAGAGTCTGCTAATACAGCCAATACTTTCGATTAGAAGAAACTCGCCCGACTTGCCTGTGATTAATTCGGGCGATCGCTAGTATTTTTGAACACTGCATCTTACTACAGGAAATCTATTATTGCACAGTAGAGGTAAAATATGATGACAGAAATAAAACTAGGTCTTTGTAATCCTCCTGAACCCATTTATCTATACGTTAAAAATGGGGAATCAAGTGGTGAAACATATCTCTGGTATCACTACAATATCGAACAAGATAAACCCATCCCTGTACAGCAAAGAGGATTAACTGGTTACTTATCAGAACTGCGCGTGACTGCTAAAGAATACAAAGGTAAGGACAGTATTAAATTAGATATTGTTGTCTCTGCTGATGAAGTATATATCATTAGAACTGGCATAGAAACCAATTTTGCTAAGACCTTTTTACTAGCAGCATCTCAAGTTTATGACTTTTCCAAGCCTCTAGTTATTGCGGCTACAAGTGGTGATGAGAACACAGTCTTTTGTCGGCTTTATGATGCAATAAGTAAAGTTAGAGTTCGCAGCGAATGGAACCCAAATGCTGATTGGTTCTCAATCATTTCTGAAATTCAGTCCCGTTTGGGTGGTTCATTTTCATCTATTCCACTAATGCCAGAACAACAAACACAACCCAAATCTGTAGCACATCCTCAAGATTTGCGCGTGAAATATATTCGTACTTTGTTGAATTATCCTCTGGATTTGGTCAAGGAATATTTGCAGTTTCAAGAAGTTAGTAGCCCCAGTGAATTACCCATTAGTAAGATTGATTCTCTGGTAAAAACCATGTGTTTAGGATGGGCAGCAGACAAAGTTGATAATTCCAATCAGGCTGAACATTCATATCAGCAGCAGGTAGTTGCTGTAGTTGCTACTGGTGCTGATGAGTTAACTGCAATTAAGGCATGGATGCAGCAAGTACAAATAGCAAAATCAGAAACAGTTTAAATATTTAGTTGGCTAAAACTTATGAATTGTGTAATCTCTGCTCTCGAAAGAAATTGGTATCTCTCTCCTCCTTGTGATAAAAAGATTTTGCCTCCTGAAGCTAATTTGTTAGAAAGAGTGTACCTCAAAACTACTAGAACATTCGGCTATTGCTGTGGTGTTGAGTGGCATTACGATATCTGGCTATATACAGTTATCTGCAATCAAGAAATCTTACGCGCAACAAAGCATCAGATTATCCCTTTGGGACATCCTCAAACCACCAATTTGAAAAAACCTGCTTTTGGTTTGGGCGATCGCGTTATGCTGCGTTGTCTTCCTCACGGAACAAAGCAACGGCTCATTGTGGGAATTCAACTGGTAAATAATTCTTGGTGTTACGCCGTAGAAATGATGTCACCCACTTTGTCCCAAACTTTGACGACACCCAATCGCTTTGCGTTAGTTAGCGAACGAGATTTAATTCGAGTGCTTTTCTAACACACATATTCTCGCAAGGAGTTAATGATGAATCTCTCATTAAATCAAAATGTTTTGACTGAATCTCCTTCTTTAAGGACATCTGCAATTTCCAACTTAAATGATACACGCGCTCAAGAAATCCTCAGCAAAGCGAAAGCGATTGTCTTTGCTCTTTGGAATGGAGAAGGCTGGGCTACTGTTGACCAGTTAGCCAATTACTTTGAGTATTCGATACAAGGGATTAAGCATATTTACGAGAGAAACAGCAAGGAATTTCGGACTCATGAAACCAAAAAACTAACTGGTAAAGCTTTAACTGATGCTCGCTCCAACTTGGAGCTACCATCCCGAACATCCCAAGCCAGGGTATTTTCACCTCTAGGCACACTCAGAATAGCAATGTTGTTGAGTGAATCTGAAATTGCCGCCCAAGTCAGAACCATTATCTTAGATTTGGTTGCGTCAGTGCCTAAAATCACAACGCAACCAGAACCTATCACTGCCCCAGTACCCGCACTTCCTCCAGTCGAACAGCGCTTGCACACCTTGGTTCAGTCCATGAAAACGCTTGCTGAACTCACAGGCGGACGACTTAACCCGTACATGGAACAGCAGATGAAAGATTTCGCCGCTAATCTCTTGGCTGAACATAACCGCAAGATGTTGACCCCATCAGAAGAACGCTGGCTTGGTGTTGTCAACTTCTCGGAGAGTGAACTAGGTCGCAATGTGCCTACCAGTGGCCCACACTATCGGGGGCATTTGGGTACTTGGGTGCGGACGTTTTATCCACATCTGGGCGATCGCCAGGAAACGCGGATAGTTCAAGGCACTCAGCAAAAAATCTATGTGTACGCTTGTCATGACCCTGCGGTGGCGGCTGGGCTAACGAAAGCTGTTGAAGAGTTCTTTGCACACCCTGAACCTGCGGCGAAACTCAGACAGGCGGGGGCGTTCAAAAAGGCTGTAGTAACGGCATGAGAAATAGTCGTCAGTTGTCAGTTATCAGTTGTCAAAACCCATCACTTAACACCAGAGTTTATGATCATCCCTTTTGATTTAAAAACAGTAGCAACTACCACCGATGATGAACAAGGTATTATCAGCACAGTTTATGTGGATGTGATTCAAATCCTCACTTCACCTCAAGAAGCTCTTGCCGACACCGAAATGCAAGGCACTATTACCATGATTGCTGAATGTGGTGGATTTGGCGGCGATGGTATTGATGAATTTTTAAGTGATGTCTTGAAGGAGCTTCGAGATTGGGGATTTGTGCAAGAAGTTGAAGATGATCATGGTAATTATTGGGTCTTAACTCCTTTGGGCTTGTTACTCAAAGCTGAACTGTAAAAAAGTTTTCAAGGAAACAGATAAAACCATGAAAGAAGAACAAATTAACGAAATCGGTAAACAAATCAGTCTTGCGTACAAATTCCACCAAGACTACGGCTATTTCTTAAGTGAAACTGTTGCTCAATGGCTCGGTGATAACTCTTTAAGCGATTGGCCACACAAAACCATACTTGATTTGATTGCTATCGATTTTCTCTCTGATGCTGCAACTACCGGAAACAAACAAGCTCGGCAGTATTTATCTTATTTTACGTTGCATGGAACTTATTCAGGTAGGCAAACAATTATCGGTGGCAATGCCAATCTAGATTCCGTAGAAAGTATGTTAACTGCCGTCAATCTACAGAAAGCGATCGCTCCTCATTTTATTCCTGATTTTGAATAAACTCGCCGTCAGTTATCAGCCGTCAATTGTTAGTTGTCAGTTATTAGCTACAAATATTAGTTTAATTAACAGGAGGAAATATCAAATATGTGGTGTCCATTTTGCCAACATGAAGCTGATGCAAGCCAATTTACCAAAGCGAACGGTTGTCCAGCCTGCGGTTATGCCCTGGATAATTTCTACGCCGAACCTATCACTTGCCGCATTTATAATGATGAAGGCAATTTATCAAGAAGCTTGTATATCCAAATATTTCCAGAGCGAGAAAATTTAATTCCAATTGAAGCACTTTATGTTGCTTGCGATTGCTCTTTAGATCATGAAGATGATGAGGATTGCTAAAAATGAAAATTTATTCAGCATCGGTATTAGTTCTTTATAGTGATACTGCTGGTTTTCACTATCCTTTACTTTCTGGAATCAATAGATATTCTTCTTGCCAAGATTATTTGGATAGGGCTGCTATTCCTTACATAACAAAATCTCCCACTATCACTAGTAAGACGGAAAAGGTTTTGATAAATATCATCGAGGGGGAAATTTCTAAAGATGGCTCAATAACTCACACAGGAGGATTGGATCATACGCTGTACTTTTAAAGAAACTAACTGTTTGCATTTAATATTTTTGGAGTTAAGCATGACAGAACTCGGAATTTTTCAAAAAGAAGCCAAAATAAAAGTCATTGTTCAAATTGTCGAAAAAGTGAAGAGTGAAGCTCATATTTATATCCCTGATGGGTTATCACAAGATGCCATAAAACAGTACATTACAGACCGCTATAACTCTGGCGAATTGACTCCTGATTTAAACATCTTCCAAGTCGATTTTGAATCAATCAGCGCCCAAATTGTTAGACCATCCGAGGAGACAGCATGAGAATTTCCACTCTACAAGGACAGTATCAGTGCATCATCATCGACCCGCCCTGGTTCTACAGACTTCGTTCTAAAGACAAAACTCACCGCAACCGCATCCCCTATCAGCCAATGCGAACTCCTGAAATCCTGGCGCTGCCCATTCCCGACTTATGCGACGCTGGCGGTTGTGTTCTGTGGCTATGGTTTACCAATAACCACATGATTGAAGCTGCACAATGCTTGCAGAGGTGGGGTTTTGACCTCAAGACTATTCTCACTTGGGGGAAAGTAACCAAAGATGGTACGAAAACACATCTAGGTGTCGGTCATTGGTTGCGGAATTCGACTGAACACTGTGCTTTGGCTGTTCGTGGGAATGTCAAAGCTTTTGCAGGGCAAACGTCTACGACGGGCGGAACGCCAACGCTCACGAACCAATCAACAATCTTACACTCGCCCCGGCGTGAGCATTCCCGTAAACCCCCAGAATTTTTTGAACTGGTGGAGAAACTTTGTCCAGATATGACCAAGCTGGAAATATTCGCACGAGAGTCTAGGGACGGCTGGGACTGTTGGGGCGATCAGGCGGATTTGTTTGATGCAAGTGATGAAGAGATTTTAGTTAAAGCTGAAAAGGTACTGTTATGAAACAGTTATTACTATTCGATGACCCAACCACAGCAGTTTTACCCGTCCGTTATTACCCCGATTTTTTAAGTAAGCCAGAGGCGGACGAGTTATATCAGCATTGTCAACAACTGCAATGGCAACAAAACCAGATAAGGATGCTGGGTAAAACGATACCTGTTCCCCGCCTGGAGTGCATTTATGGGGAGAGGGGTGTGATTACCTCTACTCCAATAGCGTACTGCTTAAACCCCTAGCTTGGACAGAACCTTTGGCTAAGTTGCGAGACAAAATCACTGCGGCTACTGGTTATAGCTTCCGCATCGTCATCGGCAACCAATACAGAAGCGGACAGGACAGTATAGGGTGGCACGCGGATAAGGAATCATCTATGGGTATTGAGCCGGCGATTGCATCAATCAGTTTGGGATCGGCGCGGAAGTTTCAGCTAAAGCCTATCGGTGGTAAGCCTACTGATTTTTGGTTGGAGCATGGGAGTTTGTTGGTCATGCTTCCCGGTTGCCAAACTACTCACGTACATCAGGTTCCGAAGACAACCAAATTTGTCACCACGCGAATTAACCTAACATTTCGACCACACGTAGGAGGAAAGTTCTAACTAATTGTTAGTTGAAAGAAGAAATTACCAGCAAATTAAGACCCTAATTTCCTCTTGGAGTGTCATCTGCTGTCTGATAGATAGAACGCAATTCATCGACAGTATTTGCTGTTTCTATTGCTGACAAGATTGATTCGAGTAAATTCACATCCTCAATCTGCTCAATTTCAGGTAATAAGTTTTGTCCAGATGTTCCAAATTTGAGTTTTAATCCTAAAGCTATGCCTTTTAATAATCCCTTCTGGATACCAAATCGTTCAACCGAAGTAACATATTGCATCAGTTTAGACTCCTCAAAGTCTCGGTATTCTTGCCAAAATTCTAACTCTAGTTGTTCTGGTAGGGTCATCATCCAATCAATAAATCGGAATAAGTTTGTAAACTACCCACCACGGATTGCTAAAAGCAATATAGTGGGGGCTTTCAAAGCCCAGAGTTTACCCGACTAAGTGTTTCGCGCACTACGATTTTAAGGTCATCTTACCTGGGAATGCGTAGCCAGTTCCCAGCACTAGGGCTAATAGTTAAACAGGTTGAATGGGTTAAGCCAGTGCTGTTAGCGTAAAAAGCCTTTAAATCATTGTCTAGGCTAACATTACCCAAGCAATTGGAGGCATATCATGTGCAAAGTATTTGTAATTGATAACGAAAAAAGATCATTAAATCCAATTCACCCAGCACAAGCAAGGCAATTACTAAAGAGAGGAAAAGCAGCAGTTTTTAGACGCTTTCCTTTTACAATTGTTGTGAAAGAATCATATACAGATGCTACTGTATCTCCACTCAGGTTAAAGTTCGATCCTGGAGCAAAATACACAGGTATAGCATTGGTAAACGATGTTAATGGTGAAGTTGTATTTGCTGCTGAATTAAAGCACAGGGGATTTGCCATCCGAGATGCGTTAACTTCTAGAAGACAATTACGTAGGAGTAGAAGGAGTAGAAAAACCAGATATCGCCAACCCAGATTTTTCAATAGAACCAGACCCCAAGGATGGTTAGCACCAAGCTTGCAAAGTCGAGTTGAAAATATCAAAACTTGGGTAAATAGGTTAAGGAAAGTTGCACCAATCACAGCCATTAGTCAAGAATTAGTAAAGTTTGACACGCAGTTAATTCGCCACCCAGATATTCAAGGTAAAGAGTATCAGCAAGGCACTTTGGCTGGTTTTGAAACTCGACAGTATTTCCTTGAAAAGTGGAATAGAGAATGTGCTTATTGCGGGATTAAAGATGTCCCGCTTCAAATTGAACACATACATCCGAAAAGTAAGGGTGGGTCAAACTCCATCACAAATCTTACACTCAGTTGTGAAAAATGTAACCTTAAAAAAGGCACTCAAGATATCAAGAATTTTCTTAAAAAAGATAAATCAAGACTAGAGAAGATTCTGGCATTAACTAAAAAGTCACTTGCAGATGCAGCAGCAGTTAATACAACTCGATTTGCATTATTAGAGGTTTTAAAATCTACTGGCTTACCAGTAGAAATTGGTTCTGGTGGATTAACTAAATTTAACAGAACCCAACAGGGATTAAATAAATCTCACTGGCTCGACGCTTGTTGCGTTGGTGCATCAACACCAATACTCAAAATCAAAGGTATTAGACTATTGTTAATTACTGCCAATGGTCATGGTACAAGGCAATCATGTCGTACCGATAAGTATGGATTTCCTATTCGACATTGCTCTAGAACTAAATTTCATTTTGGATTTCAAACTGGAGATATTGTCAAAGCTGTTGTTACTAAAGGTAAAAAAATTGGGACTTATATTGGTAGGATCGCCACTCGTGCCACAGGTAGTTTTAACATCTCAACTGTACAAGGATTAATCCAAGGTATCTCCCATAAATATTGTAAAACTATTCACAAAAAAGATGGTTACGCTTATGCCATATAGGGTATTTTTGACATCCTCCCCCGTTTAGAAAACGGGGGATTCCAAGAATCACTTCTTGGGCTTTCTCTTTCCACGACTCGACTTATTTGGAGGAGTTACCTCACCCAAACAGAGGTCGATATCTCCAGAGACTTGAGATCCTGTGTGTCCCACAGTACGTAGTCCTAGTTCAAGTATGTTCCGTGCAGCGTTCCAATCCCTGTCTTGAATATGTCCACAGTGAGGGCAAGCATGAGTTCTTGTACTCAGCGACTTTTTCACTACTTCGCCACAGTTGGAACAATTCTGCGAAGTGTGATGGGGTGGGACTGCAACAGTCACTACACCAAACACTTTGCCGAAATACTCAACCCATTGCCGAAACTGCGTCCACGCTGCATCACTAATCGACTTGGCAAGATGTCTATTCCTGACCATGTTCCGCACCTGCAAATCCTCATAGGCTACCAAGTCGCTAGACTGGACTACGCACCTCGCCAACTTTACGGCGAAGTCTTTACGCTGCCTACTTACTTTAAGGTGTTTTCTACTCAAGCGATTTCTTGCCTTGACTCTGTTGTTAGAACCCTTCTTGGTTTTAGACAATCTGCGTTGCAATCTCTTGAGAGACTTTTCGCTTTTACGCAAGTGTCTAGGGTTCTCAACTGTATTGCCTTCGCTATCGGTCAAGAAATGGTTCAATCCCACATCCAGCCCAATAGTTTTAAGCGTTGGTTCTCGCCTTTCTACTCGCTCTTGGTCAATGCAAAACTGCGCGTAGTACCCATCGGCACGACGCACAACCCGCACCCTCTTGAACTGTTTCAACTGGTAGAAATGCAAGTCACGAGTTCCCCAGAGTTTGAAAGTTCCTGCTTTAAATCCGTCGCTAAAAGTGACATAACGACGGTCACTACTAAGCTTCCAGCCGCTAGTTTTATACTCAACACTCCCATGCGTCTGTTCTTTTTTAAAGCGTGGATAACCTTTCTTCCCGGTTTTGTTTTGCTTGCAATTGTCAAAAAACCGAGCAATTGCACTCCACGCTCTTTCAGCAGAAGCTTGTCGAGCCATAGAGTTGAGTTTGGCAACGAACGGAAAGTTTTCATTGGCAGCAAGGACAGCGCAATAAGCACTCAAATCATACCTGCCGATGTTTTGGTTGTCCATCCAGTACCGGAGGCAAGCATTGCGGACAAAACGAGCAGTTTTAATCGCCTCATCCAGCAATTGATACTGCTCGTTTGTTCCTTCAAGTTTTGTCTCAAATACTAGCATTTTTACGTCAAACTCTCTGACGTAATTATACCATGTTACGACCGAATAAATTCGGTCATTCGCTTATATCCCCCGATTAAAAATACGGGGGCTTTACGCTTCACGGCTCGTAAATTAGGCAAGTAGGAGTCTCCTGGGAGCTTTTGATGATATCGTCTCGCCCTGACCCTTGCTCATACAGTCTTTTAACTAAAACTAGCTTCTGCTGCTTACGTTCTAGTCTATCACTGCGGGTTTGTACCGCCGCTAAGTGAGCCATTACGACCGTAGCAAAGGGGTTACGACTGGCTTCTAGCTCCGACAACCTTTGCTAATAGTCTAACAGCTTGATTACAGGAAACTGAAAATCAACCTTACAGCCAAACAAATCGTACCCAAACTGATTTGGTCGCCATTCAATGTTGTCATCTCCCAATATCGCTAAGGATGCAACAGAGCGATCATAACGGTCGAAAATTCGATAGTTGTAAACAAACATCCGTTTGGGGAAATCGTCTTCTTCTTGGCTTTGAACTTCAACATGAATCAACAACCAAGATTCTTCACCCCCAATGCGATAAATTTTCACCAATTTGTCAACCAGTCGTTTTCCTAACTCGGCATCGCGGACTACCTGTTGCAATTCTTTATCTAGAAATACAAAACCACGACTCCAATCAATTTGAGCATGAGCTTGGGGAAAGAAGAATTGCATGAAGTCCTGAAAATACAGTTGCAACATCTGCTTCCAAGGCGAATCGTATTCAGTTTTAGGTGTTTTATTAGTCATAAAAAAAAGTGAAATAAAACCCTCATGCTGTTTACCACAACTGAGGGCGGTTGGTGTTTATATCAATGAGATTTTGAATGATTTTTACTTAAAGCTTTAACACAGCTTCGGAATAAATATACCACGAGACAGTAACTCAAGGAGAAGTATATGGGATTTCGTAATGGTAAACCATCCAAACAGTTCACAGCAATTCCTAATAGTTTAATACGCGATTACAATCTCACTGATTCAACATTTAGATTAATTTGTTGGGTAGCTTCTCACGATGAAAACTTTGATATTAGCTTTTCAGTCATTGAAAAGTATTTAGGATACAAACGAGACAAAATTCGTAGTGCTATCAAAAATGCTGAACAAAACGACTACTTAGTTAGAGTCCAAGAACATAACCCAAACAATGGTAAGTTCGACTGGCAATACTATATTTTTACCAGCAAAGAAGACACACAGTTTTTCCTTGAAAATCACTTATCCACAAGTAAGTCGTCCATAGGTCGATCATCCGATGATGGCTCACCCATAGATGGTTTATCCATAGGTGGGTTGTCCGACGATGGCTCACCCAACGGTGGCTTACCCAACGGTGGCTCACCCAACGGTGGGCTATCCAACGTTGGAGCATCCACCCCTCATATAAAAAAACAATTAGAAGAAAAACAATTAGAAGAAAAACACATAGAAAAAGCGCCCCCTAAACCCGGCGCACCCCCCACCCAGGAATGTGTGTTTGAAGAAAAATCTGAATTAACTTCACCACAAAACCAAGTTCAACCCACCCCTAAATCTCTCACTTCGTTGTTAAACAAATCCGAGTCTTTACCTCAAACCGAAAATCCCTCATCCAGACCAAACATTCCGGCGGGGTCATTCGATAAAGCCGAACAAGCGAATAAACAGCCCCAAATTAAATTTCAGTCGGTTGAGGATTTACTTAACCAGGTCTTACTTGACCCCGGCATTATGGCATCTGAGTCATTACCCTCCGTCTACAAAAACGAAATCAAATTACGTTCTTGGCGTTTCCCCTGGCGCACACTCACCAGAGACAAGGTTTATCAGACTTGCGATCGCCAGCTTGTCGAGTTGATTGCCAAAGAAAGAGCCGATTGGGACAAGACCAGTTGGCAAATGAAGATTCCCACGGTCATCAAATCCATTGGCAGTTGGGAAAACAGCAAGGTCGGTTTGGAGCAACTGCTGGGCTATTGGTCAAAAGTTGTGGAGTCCCAAAACACTGCAAACCCTGACTCTAAAGCTAACGACGAACCAATTGGCTATTACTCCTCTCGCTCCCTTGACTGGCACAAAGGCACGTTTAACGAATTGCTAGACCTTGTAGATCGAGTCGGAAGGGAAAGCGCGATCGCACAATTCACTACCCGATATGACCAACAACACACAGGCGCGACGACTAACTGGTTGAGCTGGTTAGAAACAAATCATCCCCAAATGTATGCCTATTTACATCAACAAGCGGCTTGAAAAAAACCGAGGTACAGAAGAAAAATCTCTCAACCACCTCTTTGTTGCTCATTCACCCTGAATCCTAAATTTTTACAGAGAAAAACTATGACGCAAGATTTAGACTTTACACCCAGTAATGACCGTTTACCCCCGCAAAGCATTGAAGCTGAAGAAGCAATACTCGGCGGTATCATGCTTGACCCAGAAGCCATGAGTAGAATAGGCGATCGCTTAATTTCTGAAGCATTTTACGTTGGCGCTCACAAAGATATTTACCAAGCCGCGCATAGACTCTACGGGCAAGGCAAACCCACCGATTTGCTTTCGATTACCAACTGGTTGTCAGATCATGGACTGTTATTCCGCATTGGTGGGCGCAGTAAATTGGCCACCCTAGTAGACCGCACTGTGTCAGCTATCAACATCGATGCCTTAGCCGATTTAGTCATGGAGAAATACCAACGACGACAGCTGATTAAAGCAGGCAATGAAATTGTCCACCTTGGCTATCAAACTGAAACTGATTTACCTGTAGTTCTTGACCAAGCTGAACAAAAAGTTTATGGCATTACCGCCGAGAACTCCGAAGCTGATTTAGTTCACATTTCTGATTCTTTGGCCAATACCTTCAGTGAAATTGAAGCCCGTCACTTGGGTACTGTTTCCCCAGCGCTACCCACTGGATTTTATGACTTGGACACTTTGCTGGGTGGAGGACTTCGCAAAGGACGTTTGTACGTCCTGGCTGCTCGTCCTTCTGTTGGTAAGTCTGCTTTGGCGGGGAATATCGCGCTGCATATCGCCCGAAACAGCCGCAAGCTTGTTGCGATTTTTAGCGTCGAGATGACTACTGACGAATATGTGCAGCGTTTTCTCTCCAGTGAATCTGGCATTGAGAACAGTTTCCTTGACAGTGGACGACTTTCTGATAACCAGTGGCAACCGTTGAGTGAAACGATTTGTCACCTAAGCGATTTACCCATTTTTATCAACGACGATTCTTGTCCCACTCTGGGCGATATTCGTAGCCAAATCCGCCGTGCCAGTTCTGCCTATGGTGGCGTTGGACTTGTCATTGTGGATTACCTGCAACTGATGGCCGAGGGGCTGGTGGACTCAAAAGTAAATATGACTGAGCGTGTGGCCCAAATCAGCCGGGGACTCAAACGCATCGCCAAGGATTTGGATGTCCCAGTATTAGCTTTGTCTCAGTTAAGCCGCGAAGTTGAGAGCCGTAACGATAAACGACCCATACTCAGTGATTTGCGCTCCAGTGGACAAGTTGAGCAAGACAGTGATGTGGTCATCATGCTCTACCGCGATGAAATCTATAACCCTGATACCCCTGATCGTGGCATCGCTGAGTTAATCATCCGCAAGCAGAGGAATGGGCCAACTGGTACTGCAAAGCTTCTGCTGGATCATCAGTTTACCAAGTTCAAGAATTTGTCTCGTGGTCGAGGATTTTAATGAATTACTGGAAGTTAGACGGCAATTACCTAGTGTTTCAACCCAATGGCTATGAAGTCCCACTGCAATATATTTTTACTCCAGAACACTTGGTTATTTGGGTACTGTGTTTAAGTGAAAAGCGTTGGGGTACGCCATTAGTGATTGGAGAGTTTTTGACTACTGCCAATAGTTGGATGCTAAAACATACCCGACTATGCTCAAGTATTGCGATATGCAACTGTCCTCATTGCATCCGCACAGATATTTCTCAAGTTGCCCTTCTTGTTGAAAGCAAACGGCGATCGCCCACATCGAGTTGGACAACACCCAGCAATTGTTGATCAACACGGTTTCTCTAGCTCATCACCTTGTATTTCTTCTTTACAACTTGTGATGTTGTTCAACATTATCCCTTCAAAACTTAACACTATATGACAAACATAACCTACCAACAATTACTCTTCAAATGGTCTACTCTTGCGCCTGATGAATGCTTAAAAGCTGACCACAACCACAAGTTCAAAGTCAGGATTTTGCCAACCATCGAAAAGCGTAATTCAGATAATGCGTGGCGTTTGGTGACATCTGACAACATTGCTTGGCGCTTGGCTAATGACCAAAGCACAGTGCTGGTGCAACTCAATTTTGTGCTGCTCACTATCATGCACTACTGCGCTATTAGGCACTCCAGCATCAGCTTTAGCTTTGACGATCAGCGAGCCATCGCTACTATCTGTAACGGACTACGGTCACAGCCTCATCCACACCCAGCTATTGCTGCTCTCGAAGCATATATACAACTGTTGGAGTTTTAAGATAAATGAAAGCACTCACCGTCAGACAGCCTTGGGCATGGGCTATCATCTACGCCAATAAAAATATTGAAAACAGAGTTTGGCCCATTCACTACCGGGGTGATATTCTCATCCACGCCGCTCAAAAATGCACCAAAAAAGAATATCTGCAAGCCAAAGAATTTTGTCAAAGCATTGGTGTTTCCGTACCAGAACTAAACACTCTCAGTCGCGGTCAAATCATCGGTGTCGTTAGAGTTGTTGGTTGTCAGTTTTCAGAAACTGGTTCTGGTTGGGGGATGCCACAGCAGTTTCACTGGCATCTGGACAATCCACGCACAATTACCCCCATTCCCTACATCGGACAATTGGGACTTTTTGATGTGCCTGATGAATTGGTTCAGGAGGCAGCCGCATGAAATCAGTCCTCTCCCTATTCTCTGGCATCGGCGGACTGTGCCATCACGGTATCGCTGCGGCGGGTCTGTCTCATAAATTCCAGGTCAAACAATTTGTCGAAATCTCACCCTACTCTCAATCACAACTACGTCATGAACAACCCCAAACCCCCATTCACTCAGACATTACCACCTATAACTGCCACAGGGGACAATTCGATATCGTCTGTGGGGGTTTTCCCTGCGCCGGTACAAGTAACTCTGGCAACCGCCAAGGACTCACTGATCCCAGACCCGCGATCGCTCTCATCGAGAACCCCACAGGTTTACTCTATCGCGGACTTGACCAAATCATCTGTGACCTTGACAGCATCGGGTACATGGGCGGATGGAACTGTATCTCTGCACAACAAGTCGGCTTGCCGCACGAAAGGAAACGAATCTTCATCATTGCCTACCCCAATGGCTTATTCAACAGTCAACAGCCGACCCCCTGGACAAACCAAATTAGAAATCACATTGAGGAAGTGCGGCTCTCTCTCGAAACAAGAAGCTATCAACCCGGAATTTCTAAGGTGGCTTCTCGGATTTCCATTGGAGTAGCTAAAAACATCCCTGGTAACTATGATGCCCGTCGTGCTTACGGATTGAGTTGCTCTCCGCGACAGGCCGCCGTTGCTTGGAAACGCATTGACTATCTATGCAGTTTACTTTTTGAAAAGGAGGCATCATGACTAACCCTCTCAATACCCTGGAAACGTGCTGGTACATTTCCCCGCCTTGGGGTCAGCAACTCTCACCTCTTGCCGTCAGTCTCATCGAAAAAGTCTACTTGCCCTCTTCCAAAGTCGCCGGTTACTGCTGCGGCGTTGAGTGGAGTGATGACGGCTGGAACTATTCTGTCGAGAGCGATCGCGGAATCATCTCTGTCCCAGATAGTGAAATCATCGCTAGGGGTCAGCTTTACCCCCTGGTCATCTCAAAACCTCACTTTCGTTTAGGTCAGTTGGTGAACTTTCGATTCGCTAATGATGGGCCGAAGATTCGCATGATTTTGGGGATGTCGCTTATTAACAATGCTTGGCTGTTTCAGGTCGAGTGGAAATCCCCAGCGCTCAAACTACCAACTGATGAAGGCGTTTGTATTTTCCTAGCGTGGCAAAACTTACTAGAGAGGAGCAGAGATCCTGTAATCTTGAGCTTGTAACGAAATAATGGTACAAAAACTTGGTAAGAAAAAGTTTAAAACCAGAGGCAACATCGTTTGAAGTACTCGATTGTGTTCAAAAAAAATGCCCTTCGTGTGGTCAAGCAATGTGGAATGAATACAATAATCCTCGACATATAAGAACGCTAAATGGGGTAGTAGAACTACAGCTAAAAATTCGGCGATGTCAAAATAAGTCATGTATGCGGTATAAAAAAGCATATCGACCAGAGCAAGAAGGGTCACTCGCTCTACCACAGAACGAATTTGGTTTGGATGTGATTGCTTATATAGGAGCATTACGCTACCAGGAACATAGAAGTGTTCCTCAAATACACACTCACCTTGAATTAAAAGGTATATGTATAAGTAAACGAACGGTCACACACTTAATTGACAGATATGACGAGTTACTTTCTTTATGGCTAAAAGACCATAAAAGATTAAAAGCAATAGTGGCTAATCAAGGACGGGTGATATTAGCCATTGATGGGATGCAGCCAGAAATTGGACATGAGGTATTATGGGTAATTCGAGATTGTCTATCAGGAGAAATTTTACTTGCTAAAACTTTATTATCATCAAGGAATGAAGATTTAGTAGCGTTATTATTAGAAGTGGCTAATACACTGGATGTACCAATTGATGGAGTTGTTAGTGATGGACAACAATCAATTCGTAAAGCTGTTGGGTTAGCATTACCTAAAATTGCTCATGGTTTATGTCATTACCATTACCTGAAAGAAGCAATTAAACCCATATATGAGGCGGATAGAAATGCAAAAAAGGAATTGAAAAAAAAAAGTTAGAGGATTACGAGAAATTGAACGTAGTGTTACCAATGAAGATAAGGATTTGGTGACTATTATTGAAGATTATTGCTCGGCAGTCCGTAGTTCTATAACCAATGATGGACATCCACCGTTAGAGGCATCTGGATTAAAGTTACAAGAAAATTTGACTTTGATAGAACAAAGCTTAGAAAGGATGGAAAAAAGAAGTGCTTTACCACCACCTTTAGTTAACCTAAAACACCTTCTAGCTAAGGGATTATCTGCTACTGCATCTTTATTTTCACCTGTGAGGGTTGCATATCAGTGGGTTGATAAAGCTAGTAATATTCTCAACAATAAAATAGGTCTTGATGCTGCTGGGGTCAAACAAAGTTATCAGCAACTGTTGACAGAAATGTCTCAACAAAAGCAGAAAGCTGGTACCCTGAACACTGCAATCGATAACTTTATAAAAACCACCCACAGCTACTGGTCTGGACTTTTTCATTGTTATGAAATTGAAGATTTTCCTAGAACTAATAATGACTTAGAACACGCTTTTGGTATGCTACGTTATCATCAACGTCGTTGTACCGGTCGTAAGGTTGCCCCCTCATCTCTCGTTATTCGTGGTTCTGTCAAACTTGCCTGTGCGATAGCTACTAAGCTTCATTCTTTTACCGCATCTGATTTAGCACAAGTTGATATTCATACTTGGCTCGAATTACGCTCTCAATTGCAAAAACACCACAAAGCCAGAATTGAACAGTATCGATTTCGCAGAGACCCCAAGGCTTACTTGGCTAATCTAGAGAGTCGTCTTCTCTAGTAAGTTTTGCCACGCTAGGTATTTTCCCGAAGTCTACACAAAAGGATAAGTTTATCAATCGCCTTGCTTGGGTCACACCTCATGATTTAACGGAGGTCGTATGATTTTTACCTCGTACTATAAGGGCGAAATCAAGGGGGAGGCTGTTTCTATTTCGCTCTATCCGCCCAAGGGGTGGACTGGCAAGCATTTACTCCTGTTCGCCCCTACTCCTGAACTACTGCACTGGTGGAAATCTAGCGCCAAAGATGCGATCGCACAGGAAGAATACAAGCGCTGTTTCCGCGAGATTTTAGATTCCCGGCAGCAGTTGATCCAGTTGTGGGTGGGGAAACAGAAGGACAAGCCTGTGGATATGACTTTGTGCTGCTTTGAAAAAACTGGGGATTTCTGCCATCGATATCAGATTGGAGAAGAAGTAGTACAAAAGTATTTACATGAACTTTGGGGTGGTGAAATCGGATCTCTGGTTGGTCAAATGCCTTCCAACAGGCAGCCCACGCAAATAGAGAAGGGTCACGACTCAACCGATACCTCTAGCATTACCAAAACTGACAACTTTACGCCAAACGACACTACTTCAATTAACTCCACTTATCCACCTGTTGTTCAAACGCTACTGGCGAAATGTTTTGACACTGGGTTGGCTGTAAGGTGCGATCGCCTAACTTGTGGCTACTATCGGGTATCTCTGCATGGGGAGGATTTGGGCGATTGGTCAGAGTTGGGCGTGCTGGGGGTGTTGTCGGGACTGCAACATGAATTTTATCGTCCACGCCTTGTGCCATCCTTGGCGGCAGTGGCAACTCCTCAAGTTCCAGAAGTAGCACCACCACCTGTCGCACAACCCGAATCCCCCGAACTGATTACTCGCCTGGGCAAGTTGGAGGGTGCTGAGTTGTCACAGATTCAGGATTGGTGCAAATCCGTCAAGTCGCAGATGTTTCCCTCAGTCTCACAATACGCGGATGGTCGTCTAGAGTTGCATCTGCGGCGCTTCGTTAGTTTGGCTAGTGCCAAGTCTGGTAAGAAGGCTGAGGTAAAGTTGGTTGAGCCGGGGCGTTATGCTGGTGCTGAGGTAATTGAGGCTTTGGGCGAGAAGCTGTTGCCGGACTTTCATCAAGCGTTAGTGTTGTTTTATCCGGCTGGGACACAAATCAAAGTACATCGGGATTCACCAGCTTATGCTTCAGGAGCAGCGCAAATTAATATCATGGGTCGAGCGAAGTTCTCAATCTCTGGTTGCCAGGATGTGCGGCGGATGGAATCATATTGGCTGGAGGAGGGCGATTGTATTGCTTTTGACAACAAGCAGCCGCATGGGATTGATCGGGTGGTGGGCGATCGCTGGTGTGTGTGCTTCTTTAGGCTCAAGGCGGAGTATTTGGAGCAAGAGTACAGGAAGCAATTGAGTTTGGTTTAGCTATAATTAAGTCAAAAGCATAAACCAGGTGTGATTATGCAGGCTATTTTTTGGACTGTAGAAGAAGTTGCCCAAAGAGCTAATCAATTTTATGAAAATGGTATTCGCCAAGAGGTTGAGCATGGCGATAATATTGGCAAGATGATTGTGATTGATGCTGAGACTGGGGAGTATGGAATTGATGAAATTGGTATAGAACCAGGATTTAAGTTAAAGCAGAAAAACCCAAATGCTAGATTATTTATGATGCGAATAGGTTATAACGCTGCATTTGGTTTTGGTGGAAATATGGAGCGTATAGCCGAATGATTGACGGACGGTTAATTGCTGGTAGGGCAACAGTTCCAGTAATTTTTCGTTTACCTGGACAACCAGATTTTTCACTGGATTTTGTCATTGATACTGGATTTAATGGCTACCTTACCTTACCACCACAAGCTATCAGTGCAATGAACCTTCCCTTACATAGCACTATACCTGCAATATTAGCTGATGGTAGCCAAGTTTTATCATCTATACATTTGACAACGATTGTTTGGGACAATGTAGAAAAAGTAGTTTTCGTTTTGGCTTCTGCTAATAAGCCTTTATTGGGAACTGGAATGATGAATGGATATCATCTAGGCATAGATTTTGAGGACAATGGTTTAGTTTCGTTAGAAAAAATACCATCTTCGATGTCATAAAAGCCAGAAAAAGAGAGAAAATTACCCGGAAATTTGTCATTTATCAAAATACTGTACAAAATGCTGAACTTAAGTTTCTCTATCGCCAATTATTCTGATTTCTGCATTCTGGATTCTTGTTCAATAAGTCATCAACCAAAATAATTACGAAAAAAACTAATAGGTATTATTCCAATCGCCACATTACGCTATCTATCGGCTTGATTCGATCTTAATATTTTGTTCTTTGATTGCCTCCATTAAAAATTCTTCTTGCTCCTTATTGCTATACCTTAATGCTAGGAAATAGATTTTATTGCAAAATGATGTATAGCTATCCCTTTTTATTAAAGGTATCACTATTTTTGTATATTCCTCTGGTTTTTTAACTTCAGCTAATGAAGAAATGTAAGCATCCAGAAATTCCTTTTCATTACCAGGAATCATCCAACTCCCATATTCATCAGCAAAGATAATTTCTTCACCATCTTCCATTTTCGTAATCAGTTCGTAGAGAATCTCGAAAGATTCTACAGCAGATGTATGTTTTTTCTGTTTTGTTAACTGGCAGCTAGATTGTAAAAGGTCGCCTAGCTTCTCAAACCATTCTTCTGTTTCTTGAGGAATATGAGAAAAGTTCTTTGAATTAATATCAAATGGCGCATAGTATGCCCCAGCTAATGAGTCTTTATAGAATTTTTTTGATTCTTTTATAATGTCCTGCTCTAAGCTTTTTGATGGGTTACAATTCTTCATTAGATCACCAAATATATGCCGCCTTTGTTGAGTATTTGTTTCGTAATATGCCGAGTATAACAACTCAAGTAAAGTTGCCTTAGTTTGTCGCTTTAGTGCTTTAAAAAGTGATTCTTCATTCATATCAATATTAATTCTATCTGACAAAAGATTGCTGGTTATTCAGAAACGCCTAACGGTTCATGGTTAGCAGCTACCAATCTATTTGCATCTTACCAAAGGATTAAAGTACATCGGGATTCTCCGGCTTACACATCAGGAGCAGCGCAAATCAACATTATGGGTAGGGCGAAGTTCTCAATCTCCGGTTGCCAAGATACTCGGCGGATGGAATCATATTGGTTGGAGGAAGGCGATTGTATTGCTTTTGACAACAAACAGCCGCATGGGATTGATCGGGTGGTGGGCGATCGCTTCTGCGTGTGTTTCTTTAGGCCCAAGGTGGAGTGTTTGGAGCAAGAGTACGGGAAGCAATTGAGTTTGGTTCAATAAAGCTGGCACAATTAGTAAGCGATCGCTCGTCAGGGAACAAGAAATTTGTACTATTTGAGATGGCATACATAAAACTGAAAATCACCCTGATTGCGATGGTAATCTTCGTCTTCTCTTTTCCTACCTACTATTCCAAGTCGTTTCTCGATTGGGCAGCAAAGGCTGGTGAATTTGGTTCTTGCAATTGGTGTTCCGAAACACATCCTTTCTACATAGCAACAAATCAAGAAATAGCTAACTTTTTTAACCTTAGTTGTCTTGCCGGAGGACTAACATTTTCTACCTGCATTCTGCTTCTAAATTTTCAAGAAAATAATTGATAGAAGAAAGGCAGCTTTGCAGTGGGCAGTTCACGGAAGCGTTGCCGTCAAGCTAGGCAGAAGGAAGAAAAAGGTACAAACGCTTTGGGACATGATTAACCAAAGCGGTTATTGATTGCTAGAAAGCCTGGGGATAATTGTCCCGGTGCCGGATCTGGCGATGACCTACAGTGGGGTGCAGCCATCGCTTAAGTCATTGGGCTAGTGTTACAACTTAAGTAACTTGTTGCCATGATGTTGTAATTTTTTCTATATAAATTCTATGACTAATGAAATTACGGAAAAACTTAAACAAGCCTCTGATGGTTTGTTAATGATGAGTGAGTCAGAATATCCCTTTGAAGTGTTTTTGTGGTCTAATCAAGCACAAGAACCGTTGACCAATCAAAAACTGCTTGAATTAACAGGACATCCCCCAGAAACATCAGTTGAAACCGTAGACCTCGATTATTTGTTTCGTAACTGTGCTGTAGAAAAAGAATGGCACGATGACATACAAAAACAAGATGTGCAGAAATTTCAAACGCTTGTTACAAAGCTCAAGGATAATCTTACAGATATCAAAGTTTATCGTTTAGGTACGATAGATATAGATGTCTATATTGTTGGTAAAACTCCATCTGGTGATTTAGCCGGAATTTTTACTAAAGTTATAGAAACGTGAACTACCCACACTGACCTTCGGGTGAGTCGTGGGGCTTCTGTCGGTTTTAGCTAATTGATTAGCCTGTCTGTAAATTATAGACAGGCTTTGAGTTTTAGGTAAGCTAACTATCCTTATAAATTGTCAACTCTAGCCTCAATTACACTTTGAATAGAGGTAGGAACATTAGAAAGAAAATCATAGGTAGTTCCTGTTGCATTCCTAAGTCTTGCTTCTAGAGTGTCAACGCTAATTCGATAATTTCTCCAATCCGCGTTTCTCACACCTTGCGTATTGGGTATATCAACTGCAATTACCCTTG
Source organism: Anabaena sp. FACHB-595 (assembly GCF_048568275.1). NCBI lineage: Bacteria > Bacillati > Cyanobacteriota > Cyanophyceae > Nostocales > Nostocaceae > Anabaena > Anabaena sp. FACHB-595. Next base: position 276,416 of record NZ_CP183474.1, on the reverse strand, counting down.
TATTAGTAGTGACACCACTCACTCCCAAACCTGGTCTATCTAAAACCACAATCACCTTATAGGTTCGGGCTGGAACAGTAACTTTACCACCAGCAATTGTAGTAGTGTTGTTCTGATTCGACCCTGTACCACCAGTGCCATAGGCACCTGAAATGATGTAGAGTTCCCGATTCTGTCCGGTGACTAAATTTCTAGAATAATTTTCTAGATTCGCCCATATACCTTGATTATTATCTGGGGCTTGAGGAATGATATTTGTCATTAAGAATGTAGCAGAATTATTGGCGATAGTATTTGTTCTATCAGCCGAAGGAGCCATGTGTCCTCTATCAAATCCACTACCAGTGTAATCAGAAGATGTGACTCGATAGCAGCCAGAAGGTAAGGTAGTATCTGCACGAAAATCATCTTGACGAGGCGCACTTCCGAGCCATGATTGGTTTAACTGCCAACTCACCCAATTTGGTGTTCCTCGGAAACAGTTATGAGAGGTTGCGTACTGAACCTTACTTAGTAAGAAATTACTAAAGCTAGTGTTAGCATTAGTAGGATTTCCCATCGTCAAATGAACATTTGTAATTTGGGCATTTAGGGGCTTTTGGAGATAATTAAAAGTGAAAAATATTGCTGTACCAGCAGCAATAGGTAGAATATTCCTGAGAAAGTTAGACTTATTCATTTGTGACTGTTTGTTTAAACTAATTACAATTGTTTCTGTTGGAATTACAGAAATTCAGTAAAACTTAGCGATTACAAAATAAATTTAGTTATGTAAGCAGAGGTAAAAATACTGTAAACATTACATTAACATTTAGTAATCATTTAGGTGATTATCTTACATGACAGGGAAGTGAGAGAGGAAGCTTAAACTAGCATTTGTGAATAGTATGCTAGATACGTTTGGGGGTAAAAGTGAGAAAAATTAGGGTGTTGGTTTTGGTACTAATTAGTTTAGGGTTACTGTCTTGCTTAGGTGTGCGTTCTTCTCTACCGTCAATATCCTCTGCTATACCAACAGTTACTCCTTCACCACCAAAAACCATCCGCTACATAGAGCGTAGCTTGCCCCAAGGTATGGCTCACATTTTATTGATTCCAGCCAATAGCCCATTTGTAGTAACTGGAGCATTATCAGCGAAGGTAAGCACTGTAGAGGAATTTGCCCAGAAGCATCGAGCTTTTGCTATCTTCAACGCAGGCTTTTTTGACCCAGCCAATCAAAAATCAACATCCTATGTAGTGGTGACTGGTCAGATGGTTGCTGACCCTAAAGATAATGAGCGCCTAGTAAACAATCCGCAATTAAAGCCTTACCTCAATCTCATTTTTAATCGCAGTGAATTTCGTCGCTATTTATGTGGGCAAACTACCCGTTATGATATTACTTTGCACAATGAATCACCACCAGCAAATTGTCGCTTAGTTGATGCTATAGGTGCTGGCCCACGCTTATTACCAAAACTGACATCAGTACCAGAAGGTTTTGTAGATAATGCCAAAGGACGCGATGCACTCTTGAGTAAACAGCTTAACGCTAGAACTGCTGTAGGTATTACCAGTGAGGGCAGCATTATTTTAGTAATGGTTGCTCAAAAACCTTCAAAACCCAAAAATTCTGGCATATCTCTAGTGCAATTAGCAGATTTGATGAAAAAGTTGGGTGCATCCGCAGCAATGAACTTAGACGGAGGTAGTTCTTCTTCGCTGTATTACAATGGCAAAGCCTTTTATGGAAAATTTGATTTACAAGGAAATCCCATTAAACGAAAAGTAAAATCAGTTTTATTAGTTCAGGAGAATGTGAGAAATTAGTATTCACAGTAAATATGCTTGTTCTTCCTCTAGATACAGGTTTTGGTCAAACCGTAGTGCAAACATCATAAATTATAGCCGCAGCCAAACCTTAACCACTCACAACTGCATCGATGAATAAAACAACAAACAACAGAATCGGTTCTGTGATGGCTGATGAAGATTGGTTTAGCTTAGGAAAATCTGATGCCTGGGCGGGAAAACCCAAAGTGCCACCAGAACAAAATGCTCAAGCGGCGAGTATGTATGATTTAGGTTACGCTGAGGGAGAAATTACACATTCGCCAACCCAAACCCCCAAGGCACAACAGTAGCTAGAAATCGTCAAACACTATCATCCATCCAGCCGCATTCTGAGTTTGGGCAATCCCAATGCACCCTTGAGATATAGTCACGCTCATACTCAGCACCACATTGGGGACACTTACCAGTAAATAAAGGATGCCAATCAAGTAACTCTAATTGTTCCTCTAGTGTCCATCTCTGGCGGGGCTGTAAAATCAGTTCGCCGTTATAGTAGGTTGCCCCTTCTAGTTGCCATAGTTTCTCTACTTGGGCGTTGGGGTCTTCTCTGAAGTCGAGGCAGCTATCACCGTCTACCCCATCTGGATGTACGGCACAGATGATGTGGGGATTGTGAGAGTAAAGGAGGCAGCGATCGCACTCTGGGATTTTCATAACATCAGTTTAGTTCTTCCTGATAAGCTTTAAATTCCTGACCTGGAAAATTATCAGTCCCATAGTTATCACAACTACGATTAATCCTATTCCTGCGGCGATCGCTCCCAAAATAGTTCCGGTTCTTCCTGGGTTCCTCATTGCTTACTAATCATACAACGAGCCACAATTCTAACCGCATTCCCTATAATTCATCCCTCACCCACTCCAACCCAGTTTTTAACGCCGCCGCCGCACTGTAGTAAATCTTCTGTTCGCCAAATATACCCCCTGTACGGCTGATAATGCGGAACTGCCAGCATTGTCCGGGGGTGTAATAGACGATTAGAACAGTGCCGTTGATACAAAGGACTGTATCAACCTTAATTTGGGACATGGGTTTGTTTCAGGGTAGCGTTATCTCAACTTATGAATTGATTACAAATGTAAGTTTTCTGCATCTAATCATCAAACTTAACTTTGGCTTGTGCTTGAACTGTTTTCATAACACAACATCGAAATCTTAAGTAAATATCCCTGTTGTATTTGCTATCATAGCTACTATCAGTACCAAGCCTCAAAATTACACCTGCAAGTATCTAGCTTTCTTCTAAATTATTTTTGAGGAGAATAAATTCATGGGTTTGATCAAAGAAGGTACGATTGCAGAAGTTAATCACGGTAGATACAAACAGCATTCTGTATTAATTGTTGAAGATCGTCACGATATTCCACTGGCAGAATTTTTCGGTGGGGAAAGTAACTACGGGGTTATGTTTATCTCTGGAGAAAAGGCGATTATTCATGGAGACGATCTCAAACCCCTAGTCGTTTGCCCTCTTTTAAAAGAAGATATTCCTCAATTGCAAAAAATGTAAAATTTACTCCCTTCGTGATACCAACTCAACCAATCGGCCCCAAATACCGATGAAACGCTGCCACGGCATTTGCCACATCATCCTCGTTCCGACTCTTCTCGCCTAAGTCCTGGGCTTTCAACCGCATCACTTCATCACTCAACACTACCTTAATTGCTGGGGGTAAAGTTTCCTCTGTCACGTTCTTATACGGTATTAGCGCTGGACTTACCCCCAACCTCATTAGCAAGTTGTACGTCCTCTCTCGAACCGATTGTGAGGATGGTTATTTTCAAGGTTCGGCTTGGGGGAATGGGTGAACTAGGGTTCAATTGCTGTTCCTACTGGTCAGTGGGGTCTACTGACAGATTGTACTAAATCTGCTGTGACGAATGAGCGATCGCTCTACAATTTAGTCTTTTGCGAATTAAAAGAGCAAAATTTTTCTTGGTGAAAATCAACCGAAAAATGAAAAGATGAGAATTTATGACGCAAATTTATCACCCAAACTAAACAAATTTCCTTGATTGTCTTCAGCAAGTGTTTAAAAAATATAGGCTGCCTAAGTAAACGAGGAGTTCATCTATGTCTAAAAAAGTTGCGATTGTCGGCGCAGGCCCTGGCGGTTTAGCTACAGCTATCCGTCTTGCTGGACTTGGGTATCAAGTAGAAATCTTTGAGGCGGCTGAACGTGTTGGTGGAAGAATGCGCGGTTTTGAAGTTGATTCCTACGCCTTTGATACTGGCCCCACTATTCTCCAACTACCACACTTATATAAAGAGCTTTTTGAGGAGGCTGGTTTAAATTTTGCCGACTATGTTCAACTCAAACGTTTAGAACCATATACACGTTTGAAATTTTGGGATGGTACTCAACTGGATATCACTTCGGATCTACAGTCATTTAAAACCCAACTGGCAACCTTACGCTCCGATTTACCATTAGCATTTGATCGCTGGTATAGTGAGCATATCCGTAAATATGAGTTAGGTTACAAACCCTATTTAGCCGGCCCTGCACGCTCTATTTTTGGTTACTTGCGCCCAGATGAACTGATGAAGTTTTTGTCTTTTCGTCCTTGGGAAAATTTATATCAACACTTTTGGCGATTTTTTCAAGATGAGCGTTTAGTCTATGCTCTGAGCTATCCGTCAAAATATTTGGGAATGCACCCAACTGTGGCATCAAGTGTCTTTAGCCTGATTCCATTCTTAGAATTTTCCCAAGGAGTATGGCATCCAGTCGGTGGATTTCGTGCATTAGCTCAGGGCTTGGCTAATGCCGCTCAAGACTTAGGAGTGAAAATTCATCTGCATTCGCCTGTTCACCAAATCTGGATTGAACAAGGGCAAGTTCGTGGTTTGGAACTGGCTGATGCTTCTCGCCATCAGTTTGATACAGTAGTGATTAATGCTGACTTTGCCTATGCTGTTCGTCATCTGTTACCAACTTCAGCACGCGGTCGTTACACTGATAACAAGCTTGGGCAAATGCAATTCTCATGCTCTACCTTCATGCTTTATTTGGGTATCAATCGCCGCTACGAAGATTTACCTCATCATCAAATCTATTTATCAGACAATATTCGCCGACTTGAACGTCCTTGGGTTGATGATTCAGCACTAGATGAAACTGATCCACCATTTTATGTCTGTAATCCTACAATTATCGACCCCAGTAATGCACCTGCCGGCCACAGCACTTTATTTGTTTTAGTACCAATTCCCAACACTTCTTATGCTGTTGACTGGGATATTAAACAAAAAAGCTATACAGATTTTATTCTTAAACGTTTACATTTGCTGGGATATCACAATATTGAACAGCACATTGTTACCCAAAGTTGTTACACAGCACAATCTTGGCTTGATGATTATCGCGTTCATTTGGGTGCTGTGTTTAATCTCAGCCACAATTTGACTCAGCTTGGGCCCTTTCGTCCACCCATCCGTTCGGAAAATATTGCCGGACTGTACTGGATTGGTGGCGCTGTTCATCCCGGCAGTGGTTTACTCACTATTTTGGAAGCATCTCGTAGTGCTGCTGGATTTATTCATCAAGATTTTGCTTCAACTGGGTCTTAGCAATCCTGTTCTTTACCTAGCTATTTTTTTTTACCCAGAGTCATGTTTAGCTGTCGCATTCGGATTTTTTAAAATTAAAAATACGAGCTAGTTTAGCATTAACAATCAAAAGCTGTTCTGGATTTTTACTAGGGCAGCTTTGCTCCTGTGGAATTAAGATAAACCAGAAACCAATCACATACACCCGCTCTGGACACTTGCCACATATTCAAACAATGGCAATTGAATCACTTGACCTTGTTTTCGGTAACGTCAAGATATGCCTCATCCAAGGCTACCCCTTCTACTACGTCAGTGTAGCGTTTGAATATTTCGTGGATTTGGGCAGACACTTCTCGGTAGACATCAAATCTCGGTCTGACAAATATTAATCGGGGGCAAAGAGCGATCGCTGTTATTGATGGCATGGCTGAGTGGATACCGAATTTCCTCGCTTCATAACTGGCGGCGGCTACCACTCCTCTTTGGTTGGGGCTTCCTCCTACTACCAATGGCTTGCCCCGGTACTGTGGATTGTCTCGTTGCTCTACTGATGCGTAGAAAGCGTCCATATCAACATGGATAATCTTCTTGGTCTGGTAGTTCATGACATCCAATATTGAGACAGCTAACTTTACCAGCAAAAAACTTTGTAACTCGTCTTTATATCCGAAAATTGTTTCCTCAATATAGTACATTAGAACTATATCTTGAGCTAAAATCTGCTTTTTGACACTCACAAAATGTATAATCAGCTTGAGGATTATTCTCTAGCAAGGTACGTCCTATTTCAATATTAGCTTGATCTATATCTGTATATACTACTTTTGACTGTGATGCTGCTTCATGAACATTGCCACAAGTTGGTAGCCCCGCACCAAAAACCACAAACTGGTTGATTCCTTGAGATTCAATATAACGCGATACTTTTCCGATATATGCTCTAAGTTCTTGGAATACTTCTGGACTTTTGGGGTATACTTGCTCAAATACTTTGGCTGCTTCTTCATCCACAGGAAAGTGATGAGAACCTCCTAACCAATAATCAATAATTCTTGCTGTGTTCGCAACTGAGGGAACTTCCATTTTCAAAACACCTTGAATTAAATTTCCTATCCTTAGTTATATTAGAACCCATATATTGCGCGGAAACTAATGCGCTACTTTCTCAAGTTGTTCTATTAACTTAGAGTGAATATCAACCTGTTTCATAAAACTTGTCAATTTACTTCTTGAACTTGGGGTCAATCCCATACTCCCGTTCCACCGCCGCTAACAGTTTTGCTTGCAATGCCGACAAATACGGTTTAGCCTGTTTCCCCAATCCCTGTAATAACCAATCAACCGCCTCATCCCGTCCGGCTACCTCATGCAGCCGCCGCAGCCTTTCGCATAGCTGCTGCAAAAATCGGCAATCCTCCTCCAGTAATTCCAATAATTTCAGGTGTTCTACTTTTGCTGTATAGTCGCCGTCCCACCATTTGATTGTGCAACTATATTCACCAACATGAGTAACCACACCCCAGTAACCACTTTTGCCCCGCAAGTCGGGGTTATCCTTGGGTTGAAGTGTGCAGATTTCACCTACTCGGTAGGGGTCGCTATTACACCAAGAGCGATCGCATGGGAGCAATTTGACCTAATTCCTACTTCAGCTAGATAGCAGATTGCACAACTTTCGTCTTATCTTCATCTGTGCATATAGTTATACCGTCATTCGTCATATGCTCAAATTGCTCAATTTAACAATGCCTTCCATAGGTGCAGCGTTTGTCAGCATTGCCGCTATAGCACCATCTTACGCTGCCTTATTACAATTTAATACAGATGCTGGCAGTTTTCGCTTGGATACTCGTACTGGCGAAGTTTTTTCTAATTTTGACCCTGACAATGATTTCTTTAAACTTTTAAGCTTTTCTGGTGGAGCTAGCTTTCAATCTGGTAGTGGAACTATCAATGTTAATTCTGAGACTTGTTCTGGTGGCATTGATATTATCGATTCCCAAACAGGAGAACCTCAATACCTTTGTTATGCTAGTGGCTACGAACGTATTCAACTTTTCCTACAATTTCAGATGCTGTTGGCGAAGTCAAAAAACGCTCCTGTTTGGGTCAGTCAATTCAGCAATAAAACGATTGAGAGCTTTTTGAACAGCTTTGTATCCAGGGGCTTGCTTGCCTAATTTCAAGTCAAGCAAAATGCGATCGCGTAAAAGCTCAAGTTCTACTTGGGAGAAAGTAATTGCTGTTCGCTCCATCAATGCAACATTCTTTTGAGTGAGATTTTGTATTTCTAGTTTGAGTAATTCTATTTCTTCCTCATACCGTGTATTACTCGGTAGAGACTCCATGTTTTGCCGTGTATTACTTGGACACCCCGTGTTTGGTAGAGCATTTTCACGAATGATCTGTTCTAAATAGTCAGCCCTAGTAAGACCTAAGCATTCAGATGTAATGCCCAAAGTAACCCAAGTGGAATCAGTTAGTCTGAGTGAGCGAACTAAACGGTAGTCTTCGTTTTTCAACGCAAACTTCCCCTGGATATCCCGTTTCATAACTGATGCCCCATGTATTACACCGCAATTTTAGCTCATTATGCAGCAGAACCTTATGGTTGTATTACATGGAAAAGGATGAGCTTAATAGATATTCTTGGTAATCTAGATTGAAAGCTCTTGTTTCAAGCTGGAGCTAAAGCAGCAAATCGAGAAATCCTGGTTTTTGCATGAGTTCGACCATGTAGCCAAGAGACCATACGTACCACATTGAGAGCTACGGCGCTCAGCAAGTGCTGGAGTCGAACTTTAACTAAACCAATGTAGCGAGCTTGCCGCAACCCCAAAGTGACAATTCCTTGAGATAGCGTCCCCTCAACTCCTGCTCTGGTGTCATAGAGCTTTTTCCAGTCAGTGGAAAGTTGTTGTTGTCGCACGGTTTGCAGTGCTTGGTATTCAGCTTTTGGACGTAGTGTCAGTTCTCTTGGCTCAGTTTTTGAGCGAGTGCATAAAGCACGGGCGTTGCAAAGTCGGCAAGTTTTGCGAGGAAATCTCACATTAATCACTGCATTGCCCCATTTATCCTGAGTCGGTACCCACTTTTTGGTACTTTTTTTACCTTGAGGACAAGTCACCCGTTTTGTATTCCAGTTCACGGTAAACTGGCTGATGTCGTAACCGCCTGGAGTTTTAGCTTGCCAACTACCATTCGGGCGGACTGGCCCAACTAAATCTATTCGATAACGCTTACGACTGGTGACGATAAGATTACTATCGATATAGCCAGCATCAACAATGTGTTGACTGGGGAGCAGGTCTTTGGCGGCCAATGCCTCGTGGATAAGTGCAGTCTGGGTAACATCTGAAACCTGAGCTTGAGTGGTAATGGCATGAGTGATTAAATGGACTTGGTTCTCATCACAAGTTTCCGTCAGATGCACTTTATACCCAGTCCAAGTCACACTCCGTTTATTACCAAAGCGAGCATCGATGTCATAAGGAGAGTCAAAACGACTACCAGAAGGAGCTAAGTCGCTCGCAGCCCGCAATCTTACTTGCTCATTCTCCACATAATATTGATGTATCCAAGTCTGTCGCAAAATTTCGACTGCTGGTACAAGCCTGAGCCAATCTGGGACATCTTCTGCCCACACAGATATCAGTAATTGCATACCATCTGTGCCAATCATCTCAGCATATTCTTTACGAGCAGCAATGCCTTTGGGTAGGCGATACTCTTCTATGGCACGACCGTAGCGTTCAAACCATTCCTCTGGCACCCATGAACGTAACCAGTCTGGCGCAACTGTAGCTAGGTCATTGAGGGCTGCACGTAGGGTTTCACCTACCCCTTCTAGTCGGTTCAAGTTGCGAATAGCAGCCAGCACATGAGTAGAGTCCGTGCGCTGTTTTCCTCTTTCTTTGAGCCATCCGCGCTCTTTGAATTGCTTGAGTAAAGTGTCTAGCAGTTGTTGCTCTGCACCACCAGTTATCAATCGGGTGCGAAATTCACATAATACAGAGAAGTCAAACCCTGGGTCAGTCAATTCCAACCCCAAAACATATTTCCAATCAATCCTACTACGGACAGCTTCAGCAGCTTGTCGATCTGGCAAATCCTCAATAAATTGCAACACACAGATTAATGCCAGTCGCCAAGGTGTAACTGTTGGTTGACCATGAGTGGGATACAAGGCGGTAAAGTCACTATCACTGTAAAGTGTGCCAATTTCATCTCGCAGCGTGAGATAAAGGTTTCCTTTGGGGAAGGCAGCACGGGCGACACGAACTGTTTCCTCTGGCACAGGACTGATGGGTTGTGGTTTTAGTGACATATCCCTTGCGCTCCTGGGTATATATAGTGCCAATCTTAGAGTGACACTCTACGGAATTCCTGTCTACTTTTGACTTCGCCAACAGCATCAATTTCAAGGTGCAAATTTAACTCCTCAACTTAGTAGTGATCCGGCCCTCTACGAAGCTTCTTTTGTGAGAGGAGCTTTCACGGGTGATATTCCTTTTAGTCCAGTTGTAGGCAGTTTTCAAGTTTATTCTATTTTTGATACTAATTATCTCTTCCCAATTACTACTTTGCAAGTCCAAACAATCACTGTGACTGAAAACAAGACTACATCTGTGATGTTGGCATTTGCTTTAGCTAGCGCTCCTTTGTTACTTAAAAGTCAACGCCATAGGGGGAAACACAAGTAATAACGTTTTATACTATACACTTTAACCTCAGTAACACTACGTCAGTTATGTTTTATTACTCATTTGACATCCTCCCCCGTTTAGAAAACGGGGGATTCCAAGAATCACTTCTTGGGCTTTCTCTTTCCACGACTCGACTTATTTGGAGGAGTTACCTCACCCAAACAGAGGTCGATATCTCCAGAGACTTGAGATCCTGTGTGTCCCACAGTACGTAGTCCTAGTTCAAGTATGTTCCGTGCAGCGTTCCAATCCCTGTCTTGAATATGTCCACAGTGAGGGCAAGCATGAGTTCTTGTACTCAGCGACTTTTTCACTACTTCGCCACAGTTGGAACAATTCTGCGAAGTGTGATGGGGTGGGACTGCAACAGTCACTACACCAAACACTTTGCCGAAATACTCAACCCATTGCCGAAACTGCGTCCACGCTGCATCACTAATCGACTTGGCAAGATGTCTATTCCTGACCATGTTCCGCACCTGCAAATCCTCATAGGCTACCAAGTCGCTAGACTGGACTACGCACCTCGCCAACTTTACGGCGAAGTCTTTACGCTGCCTACTTACTTTAAGGTGTTTTCTACTCAAGCGATTTCTTGCCTTGACTCTGTTGTTAGAACCCTTCTTGGTTTTAGACAATCTGCGTTGCAATCTCTTGAGAGACTTTTCGCTTTTACGCAAGTGTCTAGGGTTCTCAACTGTATTGCCTTCGCTATCGGTCAAGAAATGGTTCAATCCCACATCCAGCCCAATAGTTTTAAGCGTTGGTTCTCGCCTTTCTACTCGCTCTTGGTCAATGCAAAACTGCGCGTAGTACCCATCGGCACGACGCACAACCCGCACCCTCTTGAACTGTTTCAACTGGTAGAAATGCAAGTCACGAGTTCCCCAGAGTTTGAAAGTTCCTGCTTTAAATCCGTCGCTAAAAGTGACATAACGACGGTCACTACTAAGCTTCCAGCCGCTAGTTTTATACTCAACACTCCCATGCGTCTGTTCTTTTTTAAAGCGTGGATAACCTTTCTTCCCGGTTTTGTTTTGCTTGCAATTGTCAAAAAACCGAGCAATTGCACTCCACGCTCTTTCAGCAGAAGCTTGTCGAGCCATAGAGTTGAGTTTGGCAACGAACGGAAAGTTTTCATTGGCAGCAAGGACAGCGCAATAAGCACTCAAATCATACCTGCCGATGTTTTGGTTGTCCATCCAGTACCGGAGGCAAGCATTGCGGACAAAACGAGCAGTTTTAATCGCCTCATCCAGCAATTGATACTGCTCGTTTGTTCCTTCAAGTTTTGTCTCAAATACTAGCATTTTTACGTCAAACTCTCTGACGTAATTATACCATGTTACGACCGAATAAATTCGGTCATTCGCTTATATCCCCCGATTAAAAATACGGGGGCTTTACGCTTCACGGCTCGTAAAGTTACCATTCATCCCTCATCCACTCCAATCCTGTCCGCAACGCCGCCGCCGCACTGTAGTAAATCTTCTGTTCGCCAAATATGCCACCTGAACGGCTGATAATGCGGAACTGCCAGCACTGTCCAGGGGTATAGTAAACGATTAGGACAGTGCCGTTAATGCAGATAACCGTATCAACCTTGATTTCTGCAAGCCGCACACTCGTGACTTCTAGTCATGAGTTAGGCGCTCCATATTTCCATATTTTGTCTTACTATGGTCATGCACATGGTAAGATGAATTATGGAAGTAAAGCACGGTAGAGGTTACGTTTATGCAATGAGTATCATATCGTATGGTGTGTTAAGTATAGGCATAAGGTACTGAAAGATGAAATAGCTGACTTTCTGAAAGAAGTTCTAGTTGAGACGGCAATTCTTTACAAATTCAAGGTTGAGAGTCTTGAGGTAGTAGAAGACCATGTTCATGTTTTAGTGTCTGCAACGCCTCAGCACACCATCCCTAATATAGTCAAAATGCTAAAGGGAATATCAGCTAGGAAATTGTTTTTAAAGTTTCCTCAACTCAAGAAAAAGCTATGGGGAGGTCATCTCTGGAATCCTAGTTATTTTGTAAGTACTGTTTCAGATAATACAGAAGCACAAGTCAAAAAGTACATAGAAAACCAAAATGCAGAGAGCGTTTAAAGTTACACTCATTCCTAATCACAATCAAGAGGTCTTAATCAATAAGAGTATTGGTTGTGCAAGGTTTGTGTATAACCACTTTCTGGCATTAAAGCAAGAGCTATATCAGTCCGAACAGAAAACATTAAACTATAACGCTTGTAGTCAACGTTTAACTTTACTCAAGAAAGAAATTGAATGGTTGAAGGAAGTAGATAAGTTTGCCTTACAGAATTCGCTCAAGAATTTAGAGACAGCATACAAAAACTTTTTTGCTGACTTAAAGAAGGTCAAAGGCAAAAAAGGAGTAGGCTTTCCCAAGTTTAAAAAGAAGCATGGTTGCAAGCAGTCTTACAAGACGAATTTAACAAACGGTAACATCCAGGTAATAGAGAATCGTTTAAAGCTTCCGAAGTTAGGGTGGGTGAAGTTTCATAAGTCCCAAGAAGTTACCGGAAAGCTTATAAACGTTACCATAACTCGGACTTCTTCTGGTAAATATGTTGCTAGTATTCTGTGTGATACAGAGATTGAGAAACATCCCCAAGTTAGTCAAAATATTGGCATAGACTTAGGCATAAAGTCTTATCTCGTTACTAGTAATGGGGAAGTCGTAGATAATCCCAAATATTACCGGACTCAAACTCGTAAATTACGTAAAGCACATAAAAAATTATCCCGCAGTGTAAAAGGCAGTACTAATCGAGTCAAAGCGAAAATCAAGCTGGCTCGTAGCTACGAAAGAATTACCAATCTCAGAGATGACTTTCTGCACAAGCTGTCAACTCGTCTAATCAAAGAAAACAGTATTATCTGTATTGAGGATTTGCGAGTTGCCAACATGGTAAAAAACCATAAATTATCATTGAGTATTTCAGACGCTAGTTGGTCTAAGTTCGTTGCCATGCTTGAATATAAAGCTTTTTGGCATGACAGAATTGTGCAGAAGGTTGGTACGTTTTATCCCTCCTCTCAGACTTGTAATCATTGTGGTTTTATCAACCCTTTGGTCAAAGATTTAAAGTTACGTGAATGGGCTTGTCCTGGTTGTAGTGGTTACAATTTGAGAGACAATAACGCAGCGTTGAACATATTAGGTGAGGGATTGAGATTAATAGCCGCCGTGGGTATCCCGGAGGCTCTAAACGCCTGTGGAGAACTCGTCAGTCCTGGAGCAATTCAGGCAGAGATCGTTGAAGCAGGAATCACGCGACTTCAAGTCGTGTGAGGTTCAAATCGGACATGATCTAACGTGAGGTGTGAGGTATTAGCAATTGTCCATCATTTTTACGAACCTGGCTTACTTAATACGCCTTATGTGAATTAAAAATGCCCTACGGATAGCGAGGGTTTCAGGCTGTCGTTTAGCCAAGATGTTTAGCTATGTTGACGTATTTACGGCTTTCCAAACTCCAACTCACATAAGCTGTTTAATGTCATATCATACAATCTAGCTATACGACAGCTTATCCCGGCTGTACCCCACTAACGTACATTCAGTAGACCGAAAAGTTTGGCGATCACTCTATGATGAATAGCTGTGCCAGTAACTTTTTGCCTCCAAACTGTGCTTTTAAATACTGGTATTGAATAGCTCATTTGGACTCATAACATAAGTAAAGCTAATTAATCAGCCAAAAAGGTAAGAGGAATTCTTGCACCAGAACTATGTTGGTGTTGTGTTGTAGGGAATTTTATAAATGTCATCAGATGGTTACAAGCTTTGGATATTCCATTTGAAATGCCAGCTATTATCCGGGGCAAAAATGGTGGAACTAAACAATTAATTAGAGATAGGCGGAGTTACAAAACCAGTTACACTTTAAACAGCGATAAATATGGTTCAGTAACTTTTAATGTGTGGATAGTTTGCACATATAAAAATGGTAAAAGACGAGAGCATGGACGGGAATTTTTTGTTTATGCTGTCTATAAAGTTAAGTTAACTTTGTCGCTTATACATGATGACTATCGTCTACGTTTCGGGATTGAGAGTAGTTATCGTATGAAAAACCAGTGCCGAATCAAAACTACTATTAAAAATCCTACCATTCGGCTTTTATTTGTAGCTTTGGCATTCTTAATTATTAATGTTTGGATTTATCTGGTATGGCATTTTATTAGCCGTTTAAAAAGAAGCACCAGACAAGTTTTTTCTGATCTATTTACCCTCAAACAGATGCTTGAATTTTTACGCCAAGCCGTAGATCGCAGCTATGGAGTAGCCTGCGAAGTTTATTTACCGTCCGGCTAATTTTGCTTGGTTTTTGGGGTTTTTAATAAGCTAAACTTATCACTTATGCCAAGCAATCCGCTTTTACACTTCTCTCCAAAAACGGTATCACAGGCTACTATTTTTTAGCGATCGCCAAACTTTTCGGTCTACTGACATTCATATTCAATGCCATTTTAACCCGTGCAAAAAGTTGAGGCAGATATTTATAAAATCGCCCATCTCGCAGAAACATTGCATCGATGGTACAGCTACCACAGTGTTCTCCAGGGGGAGGAACTGCAAGCGATAGTACAGATGCGTCTGAAACACCAGCCCAGGGTAAGTGTCCGACAGGAGCTTGCAGTGAATAATTGAGTTCGGATTCATTCAGCCAGTCGCTGCTGATAAAATCGTTTTCGGTTCGAGCAACTTTGAGTTTCCAACCGACTCGATCGCGAAAGGTATTGGCGGCAGTTTCGGAATTGTTCGGATGAGATGCTATTACCTTTTGCCAAATCTTTGCTTGGACACTGAGTCCAAACCTTCCATCACTAGCTACTAACCAAGCTCGATCAATCTCTTGAATTAAATCTAGAGGTATGGTGGCAGCGTTAAGTCCAAAGAGATCTTTTTGAGGTGATAAGAGACGGCGGGTTTCTTGATCGGCAGCACTCCAGTTTTTAGACTTGAGGAACTGCTGGAGTTGTTCTGTTGCTTTGGTTGTGCTTGTTCCACTACCAGGAGAATTTTTAGTTGCCATATGTCGCTCTAACAAATTAATGATTTGGGTTTTATTAAGTTGTCGAGCTAGGTCTAGAGCAGTCTTACCTTGCTTATCTTTGAGGTCAACCCTAGCATTTTTACTGAGAAATAGTGTTACTAATTCCGAACCAAAGAAACTTTGTTCCTCCAATACTGCTTGGTGCAGAGGTGTTCTTCCTAAATTATCTTGAACATTTAAATCTGCATTAGCCGCAACCAGTTGTCGAGCCACTTCCAGGTTAACATCGTACAGAGGAGTCTTACCTTGAGCATCTCGTAGGTTAACTTGCGCTTTTCGAGCCAATAGCAATTTCACTAGAGCGGGTTGGAAACGATGAATGTGGAGTGGAGTTTGCCCCTGACGATTGCGTAAATTAACATTAACTCCCCTATCGAGCAGGAGTTTTAGTACTGCTGGTTCCAAACTGCTGGAGTGAATCACAGCCCCTTCACGATTTTGGATAGTTAGATCAGCACCTGCTTGGATTAGTTTTTTGGCGACTTCTAAATTTGATGCTCCATAGTGTAGTGGTGTCCAGTTCTGAGTGCTACGAGCATTTACATCCCCACCACGACTAATTAATAGCTCCGTGATATCAGCTTTTCCGGAATTAGCAGCAAAATGTAGCGGTGTCATTTGCTCTTGATTTCTAGCATTAACCTTAGCACCCCGATCTATCAAAAGTTTGATTACATAAGCGGTTTTCTGTCCAAAAAGATTATGGAGTGGGGTATTACCATTTTGGTTGCCGACATTCACTTTTGCTCCTCTACTCAGAAGTAATCGCGCATTTTTCTCAGATTTTCCTAAATAATGTAGGGGAGTATCTCCTTTCCCATCCTTGGCATTTACATTTACCCCAGTTTGGATTAAACGCTGAGACAGTTCTTCGTCTGTGGATAGTAAAAAGTTGAGCGGTAGCCACTTTTCACCAAAGATATCGCAGGGTTGATTCAAATTACCTCCTTCGGCAATGGCCTTACCTAAAGCTACTGATAAATCGGGAGCAGCACCGAAGGGACTAAATTTTTCCGATAATACTTTGCAAAAAGGAGAGATGGAATTAGAGGTTTTCTTTGGTATCTTAGATTCAACAGCAAATGGTATCATTACCATTGTTCCCAAAGTAGTAAGGGAAATCAGAAAAATTGTATTGAAGAGATAAAGAGATGATTTATAGTTAAATTTTGTCATTATGATGTGATTTCCTTATTACCTCTAAAAGATTTATAAATAATTAATGCAGCTATTCCCCAAACTCCGATTCTGAAGAAAACAGAGAACGTAAATCAGACCTTATTAAACGATTCGATACAATTTTCTGTAATCTCTCCATTTTGATAATATCGAAGCAAATATCAACATTGCGATAGAAATTGCTTTTATATTTTTACTCATACAAAGTATTAATAGAGCAAAGTGAATTACATAATGAATAAGACTCTTAGTTTAATAATTTAGTTGCCAACTTATAAATATTCGTGTCTACCATGTGATACGCCCAGTTTGTTAGCGGGGTGTAGATGATTACATCAGTTGCTTGGCAAGCTTCGCAGCCCGACTCTAATTGTTGATTAAATAGCTTTTCGCTCACGAAAGGAATTAGAGTTTTTTAAAATAACGCGACCTCCGACCATTTCAATCCGCTATTCCTACTACTTTTAATTTGTAGCATTGGGTTGAGTCGATGGGAGGTATTATCATCCGCACCTCTCAGTTAAATCTGGACGTGAAACTTTCATTTCATCCAGCTTCCGATGTTCTTAGGGGTTAGTTACCTTCTATCTTTGTTCCCTATCACCTAATTACGGGATTTCACGCTAGGGAATTGGATAAATTTCACTTCCTCTTTTGCTCATGTGGATGTAATCGTGACAACTTTCATGTACTACTATCAGGTTTGAATCCTTCCAGTTATTATGATTATTGTCTATGTGGTGTAGGTGTACCCTCTCATCTGAGAGCATACTTAATCCACAGTATCCACAGGTATGATGCTGCTTTTGTAATAGTTTTGAGGTTCTGCCGTCGTATAATTTACTGTTTCTTTTGCTCCAGTAAGTTAAGTCTCCATCAAAGGGCGATTTATTACCTTTGACTTTGATATGGGCGTTTTCGGAGTAAGGAACCGTGGGGAATGCCTCTTGTGTGAGTTTTTCGGCTGAGTGCCTATCCTGTTTGGTTTCTTTGTTGAATACTCTAAAAGCTCTATCTCTGGTGTGCCATAGTCTGAAACGTGACCCATCCATTTTGCAGAACTTATGATATTGTCTCCATCCTCTAACTATTGGCGCAAGTTTTTCGGCTTTCACCTTAGCACCATAATTCGAGCAGTTGACGATTTTCTTAACTTTCTTACGGAATGCTTTGTAGTTTTCCTCTGAGGGAACACATCTAAACTTTCCGTTTTGCTGTACATAGAAATTCCAGCCTAGAAAGTCAAATCCATCTGTCGAGGCGGTTAGCTTGGTCTTTTTCTCGCTGATCTTTAGTCCTCTTTGTGCTAGGAATTGGCTGATTTTCTCAAGTATTTCTTCTGCATCGTCTTCTGGTCTTAAGAAGAACACCATATCATCGGCGTATCTTACACAAGCTTTCTTGATGTTCCTTTCCGGTGTACTTGGTGTTATTTTCTTATAATTGCAGTCGTGGTATTGGTGTAAATCCTCGATACCATTTAAGGCGATGTTTGCTAATAATGGACTTACCACACCACCTTGAGGTGTTCCTTGTTCGGGAAATTCTGGGTTTATTCCTGCCTTTAATGCTCGGAATATTCCCTGTTTTAGCCCTTGTGGGGCGATAAGGTTGGACATTATGGTGGAGTGATTTATCCTATCGAAGCATTTTTCTATGTCAAGCTCAAGGATTCTCTTGTTGATGCCTCCTTTACTGGATGCTAGATAGTTGGCTATCTGACTTTGGGCATCATGGGTAGAGCGTCCGGGTCTAAATCCATAGCTATGTTCATGGAAAGTTGCTTCGTGTGCTGGCTCTAGTGCATATTTCGCTAGGCATTGGTTAGAGTCGATGGGCGGTATTATCCGCCGCACCTCTCTGTTAAATCTGGGCGTGCGACTTTCGCCGCACCCAGCTTCCGATATTCTTAGGGTGTTACCCTTTTGCCCATGTGGATATAATCGTGGCACGACTCATGCACAACAATCAGGTTTTTGGGTTTCCGATTTTTGTGGTTTCCATCTATATGGTGTAAGTGTACTCGTTCTTCACTTGTACACTTTAAGCCACAGTATCCACACGTATGGTTTTGCTTTTTAATAGTTTTAGAGGTTTCCCCGTCATAGAGCTTGCTATTGCGTTCGCTCCAGTACGTTAAGTCTCCGTCGTAAGGTGATTTATCACCTTTGACCATGACATAGGAGTTTTGGAAGCAAGGAACTTTTGGGAATGCCTTTTGTGCAAGTTTTATACTTGATTCGTGGTCGTTCTTCGTTTCCTTGTTAAATACCGTATGTGTCCGTTTACTAAGGAACCAAAGTGAGAACCTTGACCCTGACATATCACAGAACCTATGGTAATTTCTCCATCCTCTAACTATTGGTGCGAGCTTTTCGGCTTTTACAGACGAACCATAATTCGAGCAATTAACGATAGCTTTTACCTTCTGACGAAACTTTTTAAAATTCTCCTCTGAGGGAGTGCAGTTAAATTTTCCGTTGCTTTGCACAATGATGTGCCAGCCAAGGAAGTCAAAACCATCTGTCGTAGCGGTTATCTTGGTTTTCTTAGCACTTACCTTCATTCCCCGTGCGTTTAGAAAATCCTCAATTTTGGCAAGTATCTCATTAGCATCGTCTTGAGGTCTAAGCACTATTACCATATCGTCGGCATACCGAACAGATGGGTATCTAATGTCTGATTCCGGGGTTTTGTTAGTGATTCTTTGATTATCTTTATGATATCTGTGAATACTTTCAATCCCATTGAGAGCGATGTTGGCTAATAATGGACTTACCACTCCACCTTGGGGCGTTCCCTGTTCTGGAAATTCTGGATTTATCCCTGCTTTTAAGCATCGGTAGATACCAAGTTTGATACCTTTTGGGGCTATCAAATTTTCCATGATGGTTGAGTGGTTTATCCTGTCGAAGCACTTTTCGATATCAAGCTCGATTACTCGCTTAGATATTCTTTTTGCTTTGGAACTTAAGTTAGAAAACAGGAATTGTTGGGCATCATGTGCCGCACGTCCAGTCCTAAAACCGTAGCTCCGAGCGTGGAAGGTTGCTTCGTGTGCTGGTTCTAAAGCGTATTTGGCGAGGCATTGCCAACACCTATCCGCGATAGTTGGAATTTTAAGCATCCTGGTAGTCCCGTCCTTTTTAGGAATTGGGATTTCCCGTAGTTCTTGATGATGCCAGTTTCCACTTGATTGTTTTAGCGTAATTTCTAACTCGAAACGCCCATTAAAATCTAGGGATTTAACACCATCAATACCTGCCGTTTTCTTACCAGCATTTAGTTGAGATATTTGACGAATTGCCAAAAATCTGCCCGCTTTCGATTTCAGAATAAGTTTTTGCAAAAACCGAGCTTTCCGCTTGTTTCCTGCTTGAACTGCTTTGAACACTCGTCGTTGTAGGCGAAATAAATCCCTGCGAAATTTCTTCCACGGTAGATTCTTCCAAGATTCACTAGCTTTTACACTGTGCCTAATCATGCTCTTCTCCGCTAAGTGTTTTTCTGAATACCTTGCAGCAATTACGCTGCATCCTACCCAGCTTGAGAGATTTCCGTGTCTCACCTCACCTACATGGAAAATCGACGTATCCATGACTCTCAAATCGTTTTTATTCGTTCCCTCAGATGATTACTTGTTCCTTTAGGTGTAGCCACTTTAACCATCAGAAACCCAAGATTCTTGCAGCTATTGCCTGGTTATGCTGCGGGTTTAAACTCTGATAAAGTCAGGCTTTTAATGTTTATGCCCTGCTTGACAGTGGGTTACTTTTTTAGGCTCTGTTTCACCGTAGGAACTCCCTATTAGCACCAGTGTCAGCCCATAACAGCCGTCTGATTGCGCCCTGTTCCCAGCTTCACCCTGTAAGAATTGAGCTTACTCAGTGTGGGCAGATAAGGAGTCACGCTTGAATCTAGCGGGAAGGACTTGCACCTTCATCAATTTGAGAGTTCAACCGTAATTTTAATTACAGTTGGCTTAGTTATGTACGGACTTTATACCGTGATTCACTAAACAACGAATCGCACCCAAGCTCTATCCGCAATAGTGGGAATCTTGAGGTATCTGATGGAACCATCTTTCTTGGGAATTGGTATCATCCTGAGTTTGTTGTGATACCAATCTTGCTGTCTTAACAGCACTTCGAGGTTAAATCTCTCCTCATGAGTTAAGGCAGTTTTACCATCAATACCAGCAGTGTTTTTACCAGCGTTTAGCTGAGTTACTTGACGAATCGCCAGAAACCTAGCTGCTTTGGATTTCAGAATCAGCTTTTGTAGTGACCTAGCTTTGCGCTTGTCTCCTACTCGAACAGCTTTAAACACTCTCTTTTGTAAGCGGAAAAGGTTCGCCCGAAATTTCTTCCAGGGTAGTGATTTCCAAAGTTCACTAGCTTTGGCGCTGTGTCTAACCATGCTTTACTCCCAGATCGCGTTTTCTGAACACCTCAGAGCAGTTACGCTCTGTCCTACCCGCTATAGAGGAATTCTGTATCTCGTCATACTTACCAGGGATTCGACCTTCCCCTAGACCTCTATGGCGTTTTTATTCGTTCCGTTCTTTTGATTGATTTGATGGTTTAGAGCAGTCCACTTTGCCTATCTTCTCCCCTTGAGGTATTGCAGCTAATATACAGTTTTGCTGCGGGAATATAGAAGATGAAGTCTGCATTTTGATTCCAGGTTGCAGCTTAACGTTAAGACACTTTTCTAGGACTTGTTTACTCATGCCATCTCCCCGTTAACGCCAGTGTTGTTACCTGCTTGTTTTACAACTGATTGCGTCCTGTTCCCAGCTTCAGCCTCCATAATTCCGAGTATGGTCACTGTGGGCAGGTAGGGAGTCACTTGACCTCTTCAAGGGTAGGGCTTGCCGTTCTATGTTACTTAGCTCACCTACATCAAAAGAACAGTTATACATTTTGAAAGTAGCTTTCAAAATATACCTTGCTCATACCCTTCTATTTTCTAGAAGCTCTTAGCAAGAACGAACCGCACCTGCATCACTTCTGTTGCCTCCAAATCAAGTTATACTCCTTTTCCACCGCCGCCAACAGCTTCGCCTGCAATGCAGACAAATACGGTTTAGACTGTTTCCCCAATCCTTGCAACAGCCAATCTACTGCCTCATCCCGCACGGCTACCTCATGCAACCGCCGCAGTCTTTCGCATAGCTGCTGCATGAATTTACAATCATCTTCTAGTAATTCCAGAGATTTCAAATGCTCAACTTTGGCTGTATAGTCGCCATCCCAGCACTTGACTGTGCAACTATACTCACCTACATGAGTTACTACACCCCAGTAGCCACTTTTGCCCCTCAAGTCGGGGTTGTCTTTAGGATGCAGAACGCAAATTTCACCTACTTGGTAGGGATTGGGTACAGAAGTGCGATCGCGTATCCGGTCTATAACATCCTGAACTATTCGACCAGATGGGGTTTTACCTTTCGCTTCTTGGACTGCTTGCCGCCATACTTTAGCCTGAACTTTCGGTTCTAACTCGGCCTTAGCCAAAGAACGCAATTGGCGCTCATTGGTCGGCATTGGTATCTGCCGACCATTGGTCGGCAAATGTTTCTGAATATTCTCATATACATTCGTCGCTGACATCTTCAAGTATGCAGCATCACGGCTATATCCAAAGCGATCGCGGCAATATTCCTCAAATGTTTTGTGCGTATTTCGATACAGCCGGCGATCGCGCAATTCCATTAACGCTTTCCCCGCTTCCACAAACGCTCTCTCTACCTTGCGCTCCAAGTTCAGGCGATCGCGCTGTTCCTCCTCGGTCATCTCTGGCACTTCGACCGCCTCTATATCAACAGTGACTGCGCTAGGATTTTCCGCCTCTTGTGCTGGCTTTAGTGCTGGCTTTGGTTTATCGGTAGTTGTAGGCGTGAGTCTTTTGCGCTTGCTGGGAGGTTGGTTCATGCTACCACCTCCAGACTGAAGGTGGTTGAACAGCTATTTACTTGTATCATCATAGTAGAAACGTTTTCATATATCCCCATCCTTTTTTTAGGTTGGGGTTTTTCATTTGATTCTTATATATTTGCATTTCTTCTGACTATGGGTAAACATAAGAAAAAGCAAAAGAATGTCCCCCCGTGGTTAGCGCACGAGAATCTGTTTATCCCTAAAACTAGCCAGCAGATAACTACAGATGCAGGCTGGGAAAAAATATCATTTGATGATGCGACTCAATTTTTTAGCACCCAAAGCATTCAAGATTGGCGTGAATCGTTTGTTGAAAGTCTTGATGATATCTCTGATTTAATATCCGCACAGGGTGTAGATATTGATTTGGAAGATGAAGTTGCTGTGGATAAGTTTTTAGATAACTACAAGCCTCAACAATTCAATGTAGTTGTAGCAAAAGCTGTCTATGATATTCATTCTTGGGTACGAATACTCACAATTTCTACTCCTGAAGATGAAGAATACTACTTTCACAACCATGAGATTGAGGCAATTCGTTTAGGCATTGGGTTACGAAGACATTTAAACTTAGACATCCCAGTAATTAATGACTGTCAGAATGCTGTGAGATATCTGCAAGGTAAATACCCGAACATCGGTTGGCAACCAAGGAATTGTGTTTCGGTTGCTCATCGCCTGAAAATTGCTCAAGCTACTAAGGTCTACAACGAGCAGGCATGGGACGAGGAGTGGTCAGATATTTCGGATGAAGAAGAAATTTTTGATGGAGCAGTTGATTAAAGTTAAACATTTCAGTAGATTACTGACTAATTCACTTATATCTATGGTAGTAATATTAAGTCCGTTGTGTCTAAGTATAGATTATTTATGTACTATGTATGAGATATGGTCTTACTTATCCCCGCCTCACCTACTGTGACCGGGGTTTTTCATGGCTGTTTATTTCTATGAATCGGCTTTTGTGCTGAATACAACTATCACTCATCATTTATTAACTTTTCTTTCAATCTCATAATGTAGATCAGCCATTATTTTTCTCCTATCTCAAAGCTAAATTCATTTTTCAGTCCAGACTTTCTACCTTTACAAATATGAAACCTATCAAAAAACCCGAATTACGCAGTCTCAAGAAATCTGCCCATTCACAGCCAGTGCAAGAGCCAGAGTCAATAGTTGACACTATCCCTAATGATGAGCCTCTCATTGAGCAGCAACCACCACAGCCACAACTAGATTTAAATGCCCCAACGCCAGAGTATCTTCCTCCTCATTTTCCCGTCCACGATTCTCCTCTAGTGCAGTCTGTAGGCAACTCCGGCTGGCAAGTCTCTGACATCTGGCGCGATCTGCGTGTCGATGGTTTCTGTGACTGATTGTACAGGGCGTTATGCGATCGCTTGAGTATGTGCTAGAGATGCGATGGCGCAAGCGCCCAGCGTAGCTGATCGCTTATCGTCTCTATCTTTCGGTAATTTGTATACAGATTATTATCTAAGTTGACAAGACTGTTAACTTCTTGTGCATACATACTCTACAGCAATTGAAGAAAACTGTTCATTGATTTTCTTTTTCTACTTAAGACATTACTTCCTAAAACGAACAACTTACTATCTGAAAGATACTTTACACATCTGTCTTATATGCACAGTAATATTTAACAGTACTTTTAAGCAAGAGATGATTTTACTTCGATAAGTATAAACATAATATATAGAGCGAAATCTTTGCTTATTATTCAGATAATTTTATATTTTTCCCTATCTATAGATAGATGTAATATTAATTTGGCAGCGTAATTAATGTATATAAATCTCTATTAGGATGAGATTTTTCAATTCTCAGTAGAAAATCAAGATAGTTGCTTGCTAAATTGTTCATAATATGCAAAATTCTTAGATAGGTTTTTAGTAATCTGTATTAAAACCTATTTTACAAACCCATTTTTTCTAGGAACATAAATAGTGTCATGAAAGAATTTGAACTGAAAGGCATTAATCATCTAGCATTAGTTTGTAGAGACTTTCAAGAAACTATAGATTTTTATACTATTACTCTTGGACTCAAGTTAATCAAAAATATTGATTTACCATCTGGTGGTAAACACTTTTTTATCGATATTGGAAATAATAATACTTTAGCTTTTTTTTGGTCAACTAAAGCCCCTGAATCTGTACCTGGTATCTCATCCGTTCGTCCAGAGGCTTTTTTGACAGGCGATATCATAACTGCTCATGGTTCTATGAATCATGTAGCCTTTCATGTGCCATTAGAAAAATTAGAAGAGTACAAAGAAAAGCTTGTATCAAAAGGAGTACAAACAACGCCAGTATTGCATCATACAGATGTACCCATGTCTTCTTTTTACTTTTTTGATCCAAATGGGATACTACTAGAATTTGCAGCAAATTTACAGTCTCTCGACACATTACCTGCTGAGTTGAAAGAAAAGGAAGCCATATTTCTTAAATGAATAGCAAATGATAAATATAGGAGCAGAGTATAGATATTTTACTACACTCTACTTTTCTAGTAGCTTATTAATTTTTTAATATGAATAGCAAATTTACTATTTTATTTACAGAAATATCTTTTTTAATTACAATTTTCACAACTTTCATTCCATTGTGTCAAGCTCAAATAAATGCTGATAATAGCTCACAAAATAATAGTGCCGTAAATGTCCAAGGTAATACAATATTTATTGAGGGCGGCACTCAATTAGGAGGGAATTTATTTCATAGCTTTAAAGATTTTTCAATTAATTATGGAGACACTGCATATTTTAATAACGCTTCTATTATACAAAATATTATTAGCAGAGTAACTGGCAATTCTATTTCTAATATTAATGGAACAATCCGAAACAATGGTCAAGCTAATTTATTTATTCTCAACCCCAACGGATTTTTTTTTGGTAATAGTGCTAGATTAAATATTGGTGGTTCTTTTTTGGCTACTACAGCAAATAGTATTAAGTTTTCTAACAATATAGATTTTAGTGCTAATCGCAATCAGCTTGACCCTTTGTTAAAAGTTAGCGTTCCTGTAGGGTTAGTTTTTATAGGTAATTCTGGAGAGATCCGACTTCAAGGTAGCGGTCATAATATAAATAGAATTGCTAATAGGAATTTCGATTTTATTACTCCTATAGACGCTAGTAGATTTTCTGGATTACAAGTACAACCAGGAAACAATATTTCCTTAATAGGCGGAAATGTTTCACTTGAAGGGGGGATACTAAGCACCAGAAATGGAAAATTCCAGATTGGCAGTGTGCTAGATGGATACGTTGGATTAGAGCAGCAGGGCAATGATATAAATTTTGATTTCAATAATGTTAATACATTTAGGAATATAACTCTAATAAAAAATTCATTATTATTCGTTAATAGTAATGCAGACACAAGTAATACTATTGATATTCAAGGTAAAAATATTAACATTTTAGATGGTTCATTAGTATTTACACAAAATCATGGCTTTAAAACTGGTGCTGTTAAAATTGATGCTCAATCCCTAAATATTCAAGGATCATCTAATCTAGCTTTAAGTGCAATATATACAAGCAATTTTGGCTTTACTCCTGGCGAGTCTATTCAACTTGACGTAAAAGATGTAACAATTCAAGGTGGACAAATAGCAACTACTACTTTTACTAATGCCCCTAGTGGATTAATCACTATTAATTCAAATTCTTTAAAAATTTCCGGCGATACCCCTTCTTATGCTAATCCTGATGGCTTAGGTGGAATCAATACTTTCAGTTATAGTTCTGGAAAGGGTGGAGATATTGCAGGTAAAATTAACAATATAATCATAGGGCTAGATGGAGTTTTCAATACTGTTGCATCTGGTTCAGGTGCAGGAGGAAATTTATTTTTAGAATTGGAAAATCTTATCATTAAAGATGGTGGAGCTTCATTAGGCTCTAGCACTATTCGTAGTGGGCAAGGCGGAAATGTTTTTATAAAGAGTCAAAACATAGATATATCAGGACAATCAGCATTATTACGTCCTAGTAATATTACGTCATCCACTTTTGGTCATGGCAATGGTGGTAACATAGACATAAATACTTTAAATTTAATTATTAGCAACGGAGGAGGTATAAGTAGTAGCACACTATCTGCGGGAAAGGCTGGTAATATTTCCATTAACTCAAGTAATTCAATAAATGTAGTAGGTACGAATATTAATTCAAACTCACCAAGTTTTATTAATTCATCAAATTTTCTTTTAGTCGATCCGAATTTGCAAAAATTATTGTATCGACAACCTCCTTTACTTATTGGTCAGGCGGGCAATATATTTTTAAATACAGATATTATAAATATAAGTAATGGTGGGCTGATTAATGCGAGAAATGAAGGTGTTAATGATGCAGGAAATATTAGGATTAGTGCGAACACAATAAACATTAACTCTCAAGGAGAAGTTAACGCCACCACTACGATTGGGGAAGGTGGCAATATTATTCTCAATTCTAGGAATTTATTTTTAAATAATAGCAGGATTACAGCAACGGCTGGAGGCACGGGCAACGGCGGTAACATTAGAATGAACACAGGCATTCTGGTAGGTTCAAACAATAACCAAATCGTAGCTAATGCCTTCGAGGGTAGAGGCGGCAATATCCGAATCAATGCCCAAGGCGTTTTTCTTTCACCTAATACTCAAGTAAACTCCAAATCACAAAGAGGTATTGACGGAACAGTTGACATCAATGCAAATATCTTTTTAGCAGAAACTCCAGTTAAATCACAGACAGTTCAAGAGCTACCACAGATTGCTTCCGCCTGCCAAGGAAGATCAAATGGAATTAATGAGTTTATTGTTGCTGGTACAGGAGGATTAGCAACAAGCCCAGAAGATTTACCAGATGTTGAATCTAGGTGGCAAGTAAATTCAACTACAAATATTTCTAATATTAAACTATCAGCAGGTAATGAGATTATAGAAGCACAAGGATGGGTGAAAAACTTAGATGGCTCAATAACCCTAACTGCTCAAGCAAATAAGGTTAGTCCAGATACAACTCTATCTGCGAGTGAGTGTCATTCTCAAACAAAACCCAAAGCCTGATGAAAAATCAACACCTGCTTAAGTATTTATTCATAGTTATAGTTAGCTGTTCTTTGGTTATCAATGAACCATCAAGGATGTTGGCTCAAGCGAATAATGAACAATTACAGCAAGCAGAATCATTGATCCAACAAGGACAAGAGCAGTTAAATCAAGGTCAAGCATCAGAAGCATTAACCTCATGGCAGCAAGCAACACAGATTTACCGACGACTTCAAGACGAGCAGGGGATAAAAGGGAGCCTGATTAATCAAAGTATTGCATTGCAAACATTAGGTTTATCCCCCCGTGCTTGTAATATACTACTAGAGGCAATGAAACTAAACTCTGCTTCTGGAATTTGTAATACTTCTCCAACACAACAAGCGGAAATTACAAAACTATTAGCTGTTTTTGACAAACAAACAGCATCATCTGTTGATTTATTAGTATTGCAAAATTTAGGTAATGCGCTGCGTAGGCTAGGAAAAATCGCCGATTCAGAAACAGTGTTAAGCAAAACTCTTATACTTTCTGAAAAGCAACCTAATTTTAATGCTAGTTCAACATTACTAAGTTTAGGTAATACTAAATTTTATGCTTATAAGTTTTTCAAGGATAAATATTTGCAAGTGGAAGAACCCACATTTCGCCAGCAGACAGTAAAACTAAGCCATCAAAAAGCATTAGAAGGGCTAGAAATATACCAAAGGATTATTAATCAAAACAATATTTCTGCTTCTGTTAAGTTACAGTCACTTTTACAAAAATTAAGCTTGTTACTGGATTATAGACAGTGGCTAACTCATACTAAATCTCAAAATACTTCCCTAGAAATTGAGCAGCAAATTCAACAGACAGCTAATCTCTTATTGAATAATTCTCATCTATTTGAAGAAGTCTCAACAAATGAATCAATTTATGCTCAACTAAATTTTGCTAAAAGTCTGAATCAAATTGATAAAAATCTAAACTCATTCGCTAGAAAGTATGCGTTAGCCAGTTTACGAAAAGCTAATAGTATAAATAACAAGCGATTAATATCGTACAGCAATGGTATATTAGGAGAGCTACAGCCAGAACAAGCTTATACTTATTTAAGTGAAGCGCTAAGTATAGCTCAATCAATTCAAGCATGGGATATAGCGTATCAATGGCAACAGCAATTAGGTAAACTATATCAAAAACGAGGAAAATATCAGGAAGCTATTCAATATTATAAAGTAGCAATTCAAAATCTTAATAAAATACGGGACAATCTCTCCACAACTAATCTAGACTTACAATTTTCATTTTATGAAAAAGTAGAACCTGTATATCGAGATTATATACGCTTACTACTTAGTGGTTCCCATCCTCAGCTAGATCAAGTAATTCAAGCTTACGAACAACTGCAATTAGCAGAGTTAGAAAATTACTTAAAATGTGGCAAGCTGGAATTTATATCTATAAGTAGTATTGCTAATCTAAAAAATAAGCCGACAGTAATTAATATTATAGACTTAGGGGATAGTATAGAAGTAATTGTTCGCTCACAGAACCAATCACTACATCATCATTCCGTTAAGGCAAAAACCATCAGAACTAATATTGACTATTTTTTAAATACTTTACAAGATCAAGGGCTGGCTAATACCCAAAAATCTGTAATTATTTCTCATTCGCAAATATTATATCAGCAATTAATTGCGCCCGTAAAAAAGTATTTACCATCATCTGGGACAATCATTTTTACTCTTGATAATTCCTTTCAAAGCATTCCTATGAGTCTGCTACACGATGGCAAAGATTACTTGTTCAAAAATTATAGTATTACAACCACACTAGGTTCTCGAATCCGACCACCCAAAGCTTTGCTTAAAGAACAATTAAAAGCTCTAATTGCTGGGCTTTCTCAACCTAGCCCTAGTTTCTATGCACAAAATGCTCCTCCCGGATTAAAAGCTTTGCCAGAAGTAGAAAAAGAAGTAGTTGATGTTAAAGAACAAACTAGAGCATCAGTTAAGTTGCTGAATGAGCAATTCACTAGCAACAATTTTCAACAAGAATT
Source organism: Anabaena sp. FACHB-595 (assembly GCF_048568275.1). NCBI lineage: Bacteria > Bacillati > Cyanobacteriota > Cyanophyceae > Nostocales > Nostocaceae > Anabaena > Anabaena sp. FACHB-595. The sequence goes on along the minus strand of NZ_CP183474.1, from coordinate 246,997 downwards.
GAAAACTGCTAAATTTCCTATTGTTCATGTTACTACTCACGGTCAGTTTAGTTCTGACCCTGAACAAACAGTACTTTTAGCTTGGGACAAACCCATTAACATTCAAGAACTTGATGGCTGGTTGAAAGTTCAAAATAATCAAGACCCAATTGAGTTATTAGTTCTCAGCGCCTGCCAAACTGCTAAAGGTAACAAACGCTCTACTTTGGGTATCGCCGGGGTAGCGGCCCAAGCTGGCGCAAGAACTACACTTGCTTCCTTGTGGTTAGTAGATGCCGAATCTACAGCTATGCTTGTTGAACAATTCTATAAGGGTTTAAATAACAACCTCTCTAAAGCCGAAGCTCTGCGACAAGCACAACTGGGCTTACTTTCTCATCCTCAGTACCAACACCCTTACTATTGGGCAGGATTTGTTCTGGTTGGCAGTTGGCTCTGAGATAGCGCCGACAAACGTTCTTGCACCAACTCCACTTCACCGGAGTTTTTTTGAAACCTAGCTAGTTGAAGTGCTTTTATATATGCAGTTTTTGCGAGTTGAGGCATCCACACCTCTACATAGCGATCGCCTAAGATACGATAAAGAGTAGGATTAAAACTGCCTGCCGCAACTCGTGCTTGTAAATTCTCAATTGTGTCGTTGAGAAGTCTTTCAGACATATAAATTGCATCTAGGTCAATGTAGGCTGTTTCATCGGCAGACAATCCCAAACTTTTAACTTGCTCAATAGCTTGATTAATTTGTCTTACCCATCCTTCAGGTAACACATGCACTACCAACGTATCATCAATGATGGGATCGTTACCTTTATTTGCAATCACTATAATTTTATTCGCACTACCGTAGGACAACTCTTGTTGGTCTTGAGGATAGGATAGTGTTGTGCCTACCACTTCCTTTTCCCACTTCACTTCACCGCCAGAAAGTTGCACAGTGTAGCTGGTTGCCCCTGGTACAGCAGTCCAGGATATCAAAGGACGACGGTTGATTATAACTTTGCCATAAGGCTGAATAATATTAGGTGCATTTTCTCTTCGATTCGGCCCTTTACGATTTGGACAGTCTTGTGGACTCAATAGTGTACATTTCCTTACTGAAGAAAACGCTGGTGGCTTACATATTTCTCTAACAGGAAAATTGCTCCCTGCTTCTACTAATAAATGTTCTCTACTAGAGTAACAAAGTACCTTAACTTCCTCTCCCTGTTTTGGTGATATCTGATCTGTTGGGCATAACAAACTGCCAGAACGCATATAGCGATCGCCTGTGCTGATAACCCGTCCTATTGGTTCAATACAACGCACCTGAGCTTGAGTCCGAGGAGATCCCATCACTGGACTTAGACTCCCAAAGAACATTATTGATGTAATAGCTGTAAACCCAACAGTGAATAATGTTTTATTTTTATAAAATTTCTTTGTCATACCTATTTTGTTTGATATTTTATCTTTTGAATTTATGATCTTTTACTAAAAACTAGCTATTCTACCTTAATATCTCCTAGTAATCTGTTCAATATCTGTATTCGCCATCTTTGAACTTCTGGTAGATTAGATTCAGAAATTAAGCATACTTCCCATAACATTCTGGCATCGTTAATTTCCTTTAAAGCTTCCTGCGTTTGTGCTAATAGACAATAAGTATCAGTTCTTTTAAAGTCTAGTTCTTTTGCTTTCTCTAAATTATTTTTAGCTTCTATATACTTTTTTTGTTCTAACTTAGCCCATCCTATGCTCTTATATAAGGCTGCCCTTAACGCAGGCTCTTTAGCTTTAGTTAATCCTCCTTTAGCAATTTCTATAGCCGCATCATATTCTCTTTGCAAGTTTTTTATCCTAGCTAAGTTACTAACAGCATCTAAAGCTAATTTATTATTTAATATGGCTAATTTATATTGTTCTTGGGCTAAATTATACTTGCCTAAATCATCATAAAAATTACCTAACCCATAATGAGCCTCCCAACTATTTGGTTTTAGCTTAAATAAAACTGCATAACTATTTTCAACGCATTGAGAGTCCTGTAATCTTTGACATACCAACCCCAAATTATTATGAGCCACATCACTTTGGGAATTATATTTAATAGCTAATTCATAATATTTTTTAGCTTCTTCCAGAGGAATACTACGTCTATCTGCCTGTTGCACATAAAATTCAGATACTAGTTTAGCCATATCCGGTTCCAAAGCGATCGCTTGACGAAAATTATTTTCAGCATCATCAAGCCGATTTTCTCGTTGAGCATTTTTTCCTTGATTTAATAAATACTCTGCTATTGCAGGTCGTGATAAATTAAATAACCCCAAACAACCGATAAAAACTAAAGTTGTCGCACTTATTTGAAATGCCTTTGATGTAACTACTCGATTAATTTTCGATTGTAGTGGCAAACGTTCCAATCGCTGCAAAATTATTCGCGTAGTCTGCGGACGTTGACCTGGCAAGGAAGACATGAGTTCATCTAGGAAGTCGGCTAAGGGTTTGTCAATCTGTGGTGCTTTATTGCGCCAGATTAGATTACCTGTTTTTGGATTCGTGGGTAAGCACATCAAGGAAGTACCCGTAACTAGCCTCACAAAAGTCCGTCCTAAAGCATAAAAGTCTGACTGAGGCACAGCTTGCCCATTAATTTGCTCTAGTGGAGTATAACGAGGTGAGACAATGCTTGTAATTTCATGCCGTCCTCCCCTACCTGTATCAGTACCTCCACTCCCACTAACTTTCGCTAAGTAGGTGTCAGTAACACGCCGAGCAGTTCCAAAATCAATTAATGCTAGTTGACCATTTGGCTGAAGAATTATATTTGAAGGTTTAATATCTCTGTGGAAAAAATCAGAACGGTGTACTGTGTCAAGTATTTGGACTAACTGTTTAAGCCAATCCATTCCTAAAGATTGAGAAATTTTTCCCTTAGATTCTATCCATTCCTCCAAGTTTTGCCCCTCGAATTTATCCATAATTAAGCAATGCAGTGTTAAAAGACTATTGCTTGGAACAAAAGTAAAATAGTCATCTAGGGTACTCCGAGGAATCTTTGGGTGTTGAATTAATTGTAAAGTTAGAGATTCAGACTCAATTAACTCAACAAGTTTTGGTGTATTCCATTTCAGAACCTTCATAATTCGTTTTTCACGCACTGGATGCCATTTAGTACCACCATCATCTACTTCAAAAATATCAAAATAGTTTTGACATCCTCCCCCGTTTAGAAAACGGGGGATTCCAAGAATCACTTCTTGGGCTTTCTCTTTCCACGACTCGACTTATTTGGAGGAGTTACCTCACCCAAACAGAGGTCGATATCTCCAGAGACTTGAGATCCTGTGTGTCCCACAGTACGTAGTCCTAGTTCAAGTATGTTCCGTGCAGCGTTCCAATCCCTGTCTTGAATATGTCCACAGTGAGGGCAAGCATGAGTTCTTGTACTCAGCGACTTTTTCACTACTTCGCCACAGTTGGAACAATTCTGCGAAGTGTGATGGGGTGGGACTGCAACAGTCACTACACCAAACACTTTGCCGAAATACTCAACCCATTGCCGAAACTGCGTCCACGCTGCATCACTAATCGACTTGGCAAGATGTCTATTCCTGACCATGTTCCGCACCTGCAAATCCTCATAGGCTACCAAGTCGCTAGACTGGACTACGCACCTCGCCAACTTTACGGCGAAGTCTTTACGCTGCCTACTTACTTTAAGGTGTTTTCTACTCAAGCGATTTCTTGCCTTGACTCTGTTGTTAGAACCCTTCTTGGTTTTAGACAATCTGCGTTGCAATCTCTTGAGAGACTTTTCGCTTTTACGCAAGTGTCTAGGGTTCTCAACTGTATTGCCTTCGCTATCGGTCAAGAAATGGTTCAATCCCACATCCAGCCCAATAGTTTTAAGCGTTGGTTCTCGCCTTTCTACTCGCTCTTGGTCAATGCAAAACTGCGCGTAGTACCCATCGGCACGACGCACAACCCGCACCCTCTTGAACTGTTTCAACTGGTAGAAATGCAAGTCACGAGTTCCCCAGAGTTTGAAAGTTCCTGCTTTAAATCCGTCGCTAAAAGTGACATAACGACGGTCACTACTAAGCTTCCAGCCGCTAGTTTTATACTCAACACTCCCATGCGTCTGTTCTTTTTTAAAGCGTGGATAACCTTTCTTCCCGGTTTTGTTTTGCTTGCAATTGTCAAAAAACCGAGCAATTGCACTCCACGCTCTTTCAGCAGAAGCTTGTCGAGCCATAGAGTTGAGTTTGGCAACGAACGGAAAGTTTTCATTGGCAGCAAGGACAGCGCAATAAGCACTCAAATCATACCTGCCGATGTTTTGGTTGTCCATCCAGTACCGGAGGCAAGCATTGCGGACAAAACGAGCAGTTTTAATCGCCTCATCCAGCAATTGATACTGCTCGTTTGTTCCTTCAAGTTTTGTCTCAAATACTAGCATTTTTACGTCAAACTCTCTGACGTAATTATACCATGTTACGACCGAATAAATTCGGTCATTCGCTTATATCCCCCGATTAAAAATACGGGGGCTTTACGCTTCACGGCTCGTAAGGATTGTCAGTAAGCAATCTTAGTGGTTTGATTAAGCGGATACGGTCGTTAATTAGCAGTGAAGTACCACAATAAAGACAGGTTTCAACATCATCGGGATTTTGACGTTGAGCGCACAAGGGATTGATACAATAACTCACCGGACTTTCTCACCCCCTTACCCTGCTTAAAATAAAACATAATCATTTATATTAGAAAATCTTATAAAATTTATCTATATGAATAATTGTAAACAAATAGAAGGTATCATATAAGTGCAGTATCATTTTACTAGCCACCTCTTCTAACCCAAAAACATCATAGACCCCAAATATTTTTGATACAATATCAAACCGAAGAAAGATATGGACTTTACTGCTGAATCGACACCTCCGTCTACTGCCTTTACCTCAAATGCTTCTCATGAGCAGAAAGTTTTAGGGCAAGTATTTTCAGTAACTGTAACTTTCGATGAAGCTTTGGCTGTAATAGATGAATTAGTATTAGCCAACAGACGCAAGTGTTTATCTGAAGCTGAAATACTTGTTATCAAGGGAGCTTGGCATAACGAAGAATATGAGGAGATAGCACACAGTTCAGATTATACACTTAACTATTTACAACGACGTGTAGCACCTCCGTTATGGGATCTATTCTCAAAACTGCTGGGAAACGGCGAAAAAATTGGGAAAAAAAACTTAAGGTACTTTTTAGAGCAAGTAACCAAAAAGTATTTAGCACAAGATGTAATAAGTAAAGAGCAAACATCGGTTACTAACAATTTAGTACGAGTAGTGGGAACTTGGCTTCCTGATGTATCCAATTTTTATGGGCGGACAAAAGAATTAGCTCTTCTAAAGGAATTAATATTCAAGCAGCGTTGTATTTTGCTAGTAGGGATTGCAGGAATAGGGAAAACAGCCTTAGCAGCGAAACTAGTAGCAGAAATTAGTTCAGAATCTCAACCCAAATTTGATTACTTAATTTGGAAATCAGTCGCTCATGCACCACTGCTTCAAGATTTAGTGGCTGAAATAATAGAATTAATTCAACCTTTAGAGCAGCAGTTAAGCTTACCTAAAGATACTCACACAATGATTACATATCTAATCAAGCAGTTGCAATCACATCGATGCTTAATAATATTAGATACTTTGGAAGCTTTATTTCACAAGAATAACCTCCAGCAACGCCTAGAGTATAGATTATTTTTTCGCCGTTTAGCAGAAGAACAAAATCAAAGCTGCATCATTTTAAATAGTCGAACTTTTCCTGATGTGATTGAAAGCTTGATAGCTTCTGAATTACCTGTTAGTTTTCTTAGAATTGAAGGCTTAGAAGTAGACGCTGCATTAAAGATTTTATCTATTAATGGATTTACAGACACAGAGGAGTGTAATGAATTGGTTAAAACTTATCGCGGAAATCCCTCTGAATTGAAAGCCGTAGTCAATCGCATTCATCATTTCTTCTCCAGCAGTACAGAAAAATTTTTTGAAAGCCCAACAACGTTAGTTAGCGATCAATTTCAAGAAATGCTTAATCAAATATTTAGCCAGCAACTATTAAGCAAAATTCAGAAACGTATAATGATTTATCTAGCAGAGAAGTTAACGCTAAGTTTAAGTAGTGTCAGCTTTGCAGAATTATTAGTTGACATGAATAATAAAGAAGAAAACCCAGTTTCAACTTCAGAGTTAATCAGAGGATTAGAGGGACTTGAAAAACAATCGTTAATAGAAACTATAAAAGATCCACTTACCAAAGAAATTAGTTTTTCTCTCCAACCAGTCATCAGAAAATACATTATGACAGATCCACTAGGACTAGTACATTCATTACAAACTTCCTCACCTATAGCGAACACCTATGGCGAGCAGAATGCCATCGCATCATAACAGAGGTAGACATGATTGCAGGAAAACTAGAAGTAACTATAAACATTAACAAATTACCTGAAGCCAAAACAATAGAAAACAATTGGCAACAACTTGATATCGATTGTGATGGGCGCATCATTACTGTCACAGTTAAACCGAAGGTATGGAAGAAGCTGACCGATGCTGCTACTAATTACCCGCAGTGGGTAGCAGCAATCACTGGTAAACTCGATCAGTCAAATGAATATGGGTTCGTCTTAGCTGTGAACCCAAAATACAGGTTTTCGAGCGCAAACCCAAAGCAGAGACCACAACCACGCCTCTGTCTGCTTGAGAAAGAACAACCATTAACAAACATGGAGGTAACGAAAGTAAACAATAATAATCTTGTTAGATGCGAAAAGACGCGAAGTTTTGTAAGATCAAACGGGACAATAATACGTAAAACTGGAGGAGAACAAACAATACACAAAAAGTTAGGCAAAACGTACTAAGGAGTGCCGCTTTGCCTGAAATTCGGACAATTTAATATTTTCAGAGCGGGGTTGATCTCCTGATGACTGAGAAAGTGGGCGATAGTTTGGCGACTTAAAACCACTAACTTGTCAGTAAGACACCACGCTGCTTTACTATGCTCATTATAGCCATAAAAGTAGAAGTAAAGACAACTTTTGCTTGGCTTTTTTTGGCATCGTGGCAAAAAATTATATTTACATTAAATAAATTTTTGTTAAAAGCAGCGTAATTAAGAGAATTCAGAAGTTTAGAAGTCAGAATAAATCCTGAGTCGTTTTCTAGTAGCTTGCCAACCCAACCATTTCCGGTTAAGGCTAGGTAAAAAAAGAACGATGAAACGGAAAAGGGCTAAAGCATGAGTTCTTTTACCCTTTACCCTTTATTCCTTAAACAAAACTTAGCGCACTACTAGTGTGAGAAATAGACTGTGAACATAGCGAGACGATATCTACAGTCGGTCAGAGTATAGCCCTTTAAAATCTTGGGACTCTAATTCTCTTGGCTCCTAAATTTATTATTCTTGATTGAAAAGCCCCCTCTGAGACTTGAAAACCAAGTTATCGGAGGAATCTACCGTGAAAAATAACCAATACCCACAGTCGGGTATTGGGGATCAATTGCTGTCAAAAGAAATTGAATACCCCAACAATCTCACCGCCGCCGAGTATCATGAGTTAGCGGTGGGCAGCGCCATTCATCCATCGTTGATTGAGCGTAATTTCCAGCATATTGAGGGAGAGGCGATTTACGAATACCTGTTCATCTCTCCTGAGATTCCGCGTAAAAACGCAGGTCGAGTGACAGACGGATTCTTAAAAGCATATCTGCACCTACTAGCCGGGGGGATGTGGATATCCGGGCTAGACCCGCAGCGCAACTGGCTCCCGATGGAGTGGGGACGATTCAAACCCTCCAATCCCCGCATTGATTGGGAAAAAGGCAAGCCAGTTAAATATGAATCGCCGCCGAAAGTTGCCAACCGAGTAACATACTTTGATGTACCGGATTACATTTGGGGGTTGGTAGCACGAAGGTACAACATCAAGCAATACCACTCATCCCTCTCCCGGCGATTACAAGATAAACTCCACGCACTGATATTCTGGGAGTGGGTAATCGCTAATCCGCAAATTCCCGTCATACTTTGCGAAGGTGAAAAGAAAGCAGCCTGTTTGCTCAGTTTAGGATTTGTAGCGATCGCACTCCCCGGTATTTGGAACGGACGGGTAGGACGTAGGGATTTTGACGAGAGACTGCACCCAGACTTGCTACCACTAGCGCAGCCGGGGCGGAAGTTTCAAATTTTGTTCGACTACGAGACAAAGCTAAAAACCCGTTGGTCAGTTTATCAGGCAACAGTTCGCACGGGCAAAGCGATTGAAGCGGCAGGATGTGTGTGCGAGATAATTCAATTGCCAGGGCCAGAGAAAGGTGTGGATGATTTCGTGGTGGCGCGAGGTGAAGATGCCAATGCACTGCTAACGGCGATCGCTCTGGATGCACTATCGCTCAATGACTACCAGCAATCATTTTTAGTCAAGCATCGGGGGCTAAGGAAGTACAAACCAGATTTGATTGTGAATGAACGCTACTTAACTCAAGCACTTGTAGTTGAGGATGAACCTAATGCACAACCGCCGCCAGTTGAAAGTCTTATCCAGCTTAAACAAAACAATATTACTCCTGATGAGGATGGTTTACAGCAGCTATTACTAGAACTTTTCCCCCAAACTCCCCATACAAAACCCAAAATATTACCTCCATCCCCAACACAGAACCAAACCGAAACTAACGCTCCTGTGGGTAAAAACCGGAGATTACTGTTACCAAAATCAGGATTAGTTGGTTTGAAAAGCGGTATGGGAACAGGCAAAACTGAATTGATGGCTTGGTGGCGCGAGATTTACCCTGAGCAACGATTTCTCAACAATGGGCATCGGGTCAATTTACTCAAGAATTTAGCCCAGCGCTTGAAAACTCTCATGTATTCTGAAGTGGGTCATGTTGGTATGGCTAAGGCCATTGCCCTGTCCATTACCATTGATAGCCTTTATAAATTAAATACCGAAGCCCTAACCTATGGATGCGTCTTCATCGATGAGGCTTGCCAGTATCTCACGCACCTATTACTAAGTAAGACTTGCAAAGAACATCGTGCAGAAATTTTAGAGGTTCTACAGTATATTGTCTACAATTGCCCTTTAGTCATCATTGCTGACGCGCATTTAGATGATATTACCATCGACTTTTTTCGCGCCATGCGCCCTGTTGGTGAACAACCATATATTGTGGAAAACCAATGGCAAAACGGCGATCGCACTATCTATTGGTACGAAGGCGATAATTCCTCAGCCCTGGTGGCCAAAATATCTGCGGCAGTAATGACAGGGCAGAAAGTGATGGTAGTTTCTGACTCTAAACGATTTATTAAGAAACTTGAAAAGTCACTATTGACTTTACAAACTGTGGTACAGTCCGATGCGAGTCCTGGGGTTGACATTAACCCAATATCTAATTCTCCACCACCTCAAAGCCGAAGCAATTTACGAGTTTGGTCAATTCATTCTGATAATTCAGGCAGCGAGGAAAATGTAGCCTTCATCAAAGACATCACCAACGCCATCAAGAATATAGATATCCTCCTCACTTCTCCCAGCCTGGGGACTGGGGTTGACATCTCGCAGTATCACTTTGATGCAGTGTTTGGTGTATTTCACGGAGTTTCACAGACAGCCACCGAATGCGCTCAACAGCTTTGGAGGTATCGCCCAAAAGTCCCGCTTCACGTTTGGGTGGCCCCTAAACCCCCATTTGGATACCTCGACACTAACCCGACTAAGATTAAAGAACGGCTGCTACAAACTAACGAGATTACGGCTTTCTTACTGCGGATTGACCGAGAAACAGGTAAGCGCGGGGCTGAAAAAGACTGGGCGCTTGAGGCTTACTGCAAAATCAAATCTGCTCGTCATCAGTCGATTAATAACTTACGCACCGACTTACGCGAATTGTTGAAGCAGATGGGCAATCAAATTGTACCAGTGGGTGACGAGCTTGATGCCCCAACTTGGGAATTACTCAAAACTGCGGCGGACGCTCTCGATACTGCTCATCATCATGCCGTCGCCAAGGCCAACAACATTTCCAAAAGTGAATACCGCGCTCGTCAAACTAAAGACTACCTCTCACCCGAAGAAATCTATGAGTGTGAGAAATTCCGCATTCATGATTCTTACGGGATGGAAGTAACACCGGAGTTGGTTGAACAAGATAACGGTGGTCGATTGATAGGAGCGATCGCTGCACTTGAAGCCATCCTTTCACCACCAGAGTCAACCATTGATGATAACGGTAAACAGTATCCTATACCACCTGATCTTGTCACTAATAAAGATAGAGCCGAACGAGATAAACTGCCATTCTGTATGGATTGGGGCAATTATTCTGCTCGGTGGTTGGCACGTTTTAACCTGGGACTACACCACATTCTGACTCGACTCGTCGCCGGTGATGAAGTTCGGGCGGACGACACACATCTATTAAATATGTCGGCGATCGCTGTTGATTGCGCTGCTCACATTAAAGCAATTTTAGGTTTCACTGTTCCCCCCAACTGTCAACCAATCTGGCTGTTGGGGATTTTATTGGATCAACTGGGACTGAAGCTGACTTATCGCAAGCAGGGGCCACGGGGTCAACAGGTGAAATTATTCTCACTGTCCAAGAAAGAACTAGACTTTGCATTACAAGTCATCGCCCATAGACAAGCAAAAAGAGCCGAAAATCAAGCACAGTACCAGACTAACTACGGTGAAGCTGTGGTATTCACCCCCCCCACAAATGGTATAGGAAACTCCCCTTATCAGGAGGGGGGAACTACGGAATGGGAGCCGGGGGAGAGATGCCGCAGGGGAAGAGATGCCGCAGGTGAAGCTGGGGGAGAATTTACTAACCATTCCTCCCCTGCTTCTCTTTCCGACCGAACTACCATACTTCACTGTGTAGAAATGCTCCGTTCTAGCATTTGTCATGGACTAGAAGCAATCAAAGGCATTCTCCAACGTTGGGGTTCTGACTTGCGTTGGCTGGTCGTGCTGGAATGGGAAGCGATCGCTGAGGCTGAGGTGCGATCGCTCGAAACGTCTGTGTCGGAATTTTACTCGCTGTTAAGTGAGGATGTTTTGCCGATGGAGTTTGGACAAGCGTAATTCTCGAAAAATTTGGAGGCTGGCAATAACTGTGTTCGCAACTTGAAGATCCCTATTTTGTGGCGATTGCGTTTCCCTCTCTCAGTCCCCAGAGGAAACGCACATCTGTGTGTCTAGAGGAATATTCAAAATTTAAGCAACCAGCTTAATAATGATAATCAACAATGATACAAAGCAAAACCTTGTGAGATGTTCAAGTGGATTATCAGTTATATTTTTATCGTCATCTTGATTTTCGCCCTTAGTGTACCAACAGGTATCTTGACTGATACTGTAGATTACAACAGCTTCGGCAAGATTAAAATCGGTATGACACTTGCTCAAGCTCAAAAAGTTGCACACATAGGAATAATGCAACTTAACGGTAAGCGCAATCAGCAAGACGGGTGTTTCTACGTGCAACCAAAATCTGGCTTTCAATTCCAACGTGTCAAATTTATGGTTGTAGACGGGAAAATTGTGACTTTTGAAATCAATGGCTCAAATGTAAAAACTGCTAAAGGGGTCAAAGTAGGAGATTCACAATACAATCTCGCTACTTATGGAATCAAGAACTTCCAACTCATTGGGAATAAAAATAGCAAGCAACGCTACTTCATCTACGCTCCCCCAAAAGCGAAAAACTATCGCATGATTTTTGAAAGTGGTGAGTATGAATATATTACTCGCTATAAAGCCGGGAAAATACCAGAAGTTAATTATCCTTTTGGCTGTGCTAATTATTCATAAATCTAGGTATGAATATGTGGTCGATGATTGATGAGTTTGATGAATTTCTCAACAACCCACTTCAATACATCATTTCTTATATCAGAGATATCCCTAAATTAATTGTTACTGTATTTTTTTCGTGGATTATCTTTGTTTTGTACTTTATATATATTCACCCAACGCAAAATGTTACTAGCAAATCATTAATTAATTTTGACAGTATCGGGGAAATCAAAATAGGTATGACTGTCCAACGTGCGGAGGAAGTATCTCGCCTTCAGCTATTACCGATAACCAGTAGTGGTCTAATTAACAAAGGCTGTTATTACCTTGAGCCACAAACTGGAAGTGGACTTGAGCGCGTCTGGTTCATGGTCATCAAAGATGCCATCGCCACTATTGAAGTGAGCCGCAACTATTCTTTGCATACTGCCAATGGCGCTCAAGTCGGACAGAGTATTGATGAGGTCAAGGCAATCTACGCTAAAAATCTTGTCACAAAAGATAATACTTTAGTTTACACACCCGCAAAGAAGAAATTTCGCATAGTGTTTGAAACTGAGCGCGGACATATCATCGGATACAGGGTGGGAAGATTGCCGGAAGTTGACTATGCAAATGGGTGTTTTGATTATAAAAGTAAGCCCTAGTATATCTAAGGCTTAGGGAACTAGAATCCTTTTTCCCACTCGCCTAATGTTGGACAAGTTGACCCCGTAGGTAATAGTCCATTGGATGATACACCAAAATTTCTGATAGAGGTTAACTCCGATTCAGCATTCCCTATTACCGCACTTAGTATTTCTTGTTTTTCTTGTTTCGGAATTACCTCAGTTTTTGCATCTTTTGGTAGATTAGCACTCGCTTTCTTTAACGTAAACTCAGATACTCTATAAAAATTTTCCGCTCCTGGTTGACCTAAGCTGACACACCCTCTGGATTTGACAAACAATCCTGTGATTTGAAGACTTGGTGAAAGATCGGGCTTATTTACAAATTTCACTTCTTTAACTGGCCCCCAGACATAAGCAGGTTGAAAAAAACCCTTAGCTGGTTCGTTGCGAGTTTCATTACAGCCTTTATTGATCTCCTCATTCATTGTGACGCTAAGTTTTCCATCACCACAGACTTTCCAACTGACTCTGTGCAAATCAGGTGTACCCTCAACATATTCCTGTACCTGTTTATCTTTAGGGCTTTGCTCATTAGTTGTTGCAGCATAAGCTTGTCTTAGTTCATTTTCAACTTGAGCAACCTTATCCGCATCAGACTGACAAGCCCCTAATCCTAAACCTATCAAAGTAAGAGATGCGAACAAACCTACTTTATTCATAAATACTCCAACAATTGATTATGAAAATTAATTAGCAATTTCTTTGTTTAAGCAAATATCTACTTCTTAAAACTGCTTAACTATGAGCTGCAAATATTATACATATTTGTTCTAAATTTGCAATCATGTTTTAACAGCTTTTTAGTACACAACTATCAGTTATTGAAAGCACATAGCGGCAATGGCGTAGAGTACCCAGTTATTTCGTTGCACTATTGTATTATGCACGTCAAAGGTTTGAGACCCAAAAGCAGAACTTGTAATTCTATAACGTATTTTTTAAAAGTCAAGAAACTACAGTACTGAAAAAAACAGTACTTGAATAGCTTTATTTTGTGGAGTCGAATATGGCATAGATAGGGTGAGTGTAAAGAAAAAATCTAAAAATGGGAAAAGTATGGACATATTGGGAATTTGACCACCCTTTGGGTAGAACAGTTCGAGTAATCTCGACTCCGTTAGGACTAGAGATATTTGCTGAAGATGTGTTCAGTGTAGTTGCAGCAAAACTAAATAATGAAAAGGTAGTACCGATAAATATCAACTCTCAAGAACGTTATGTAGTTATGGAGCAAGAGGTAGTAAAAGTAAAAACGTTAAATTTCACAGCCATAAATAGCTTGAAAGGGATTGTAGAAGCGGACTTGATCAATAAATTCTTGCATTGGGTGAGAACGACAATCCGACCGATATTTCAAGCAGATTACCTGTAAAACAATTAGTCAATAAAAAGGAAAAAAGCAAATGACAACTATTCACACATTTCCAGAGAATAAGCAAAATACTGGAAATCCTGCAACAGAGAATACTCCTATTAATACAACACCAGAGGCTCCAGGAGCAGAAAATATAACACCAAATAAGCCAGTAGAGCAAAGAGCTAATGGTACAAAAACAAATGTTACAGCATCTGACGATCCCACAGAAAAAATCACAGAGTCAGTAAAGCCTAAAAATCCAGCATCTACAGGTAATAAGGGGAATGACGATAAAAATACTAATCCAGAACAATTAAGAAGATTAGTAATGATAACAGGAGATAAAGGGGGTGTTGGCAAGTCAACATTTGCGAGAGGCTTGGCACAAATTTACATGGATAATGCAGTAGGGTTTGTCGGATTAGATGCGGATAATTCTAATCCCCACTTGATAAGATTTTATGGAGAAAAGGCTGATATCTATCCTTTAGATATATCTAACTCAGATAAATTGGATGATTTTCTAGACAATTTAAAACAGATAGTGTATCCCAAATCTAAAGGAGATGGAAAAGCACTGAAAGAGCAATCTTTAATACTGTTAGAAACCCCATCACAATTTTTGCCTACATTAGAGAATTTGATAAAAGAGATGGGTTTTTTAGGTGTAGTGAATGATAAATGTAAAATGCAGGTAACTATAGTAGTAGTGATAAGTACAATAATTGATTGTATAAATCAATTATTGGAATTGTATAGTTTCTGCGGTGATAATGTTGATTATGTAATAGTAAAAAATTTGTTTTATGGAGAGACAGAACAATTTACTTTTTATGATAAATCAAAAGAAGTAAAAGAAATGGAAACAAGGGTAAAAGCCAAAGGGCATAAATTCACAAACATAAATATGCCAAAACTAGCGAAAAAATCTTACGACTATTTAGATGTGAATAATATGACATTTAGGCAAGGACTTGAACAAGATGAATATCCGTCTATATATGGTAGAGTATTAAGCTGGCTGAACAATTTTCAAGGGCAGATAAAACCAATTAAGAATTTGTTTGGCATAGAAAAGTTTTTATCTGAGTAGAAATAAGAACCAGAAGTTAGTTTAGTAAATTAAACTAACTTCTGATTCAGATTGAAATAAGAAGTAGAAAATAAAAATGTCATCAAAACGAATGATTATAACCGTAGGAGATGCACGAGTAGGGAAGTCTACAGTTATCAAATTATTGCTAGAAATGCTGATGCTGAAAGGAAAACGGACTAAGGTTTACAGCCAAGATACTTTTGGTGTATTTAAGGCTTATGAAAATCTAGTGCCAATTGAGTATTTTAATTTATTAAATGATGAGGCTGACCAAATAATAGATGAATTAAATAATACTCGGCTAGATATAATTATTATTGATATGCCTGGACAGTATATCGAAAAAATTCGTCAGTATATTGAAAGCATTAGTTTATTTGAGGTAGTAGTTAGGTTTGGCTGGAAGCTAACATTTCTCCAACCAATATCTCATAGGAATAATTGCCTAAATTACTTAAATCGAATTATAGAAATAGCGAGTAATAATGCTAATTATGTAGTAGTTAAGAATTATCATTTCTCTCCAGAATTTAGAGAGTACGATAAGAAAATACAAAAAAAGATATCAATAATAGGAGGAACAGAAATAGAATTACTATTGCTACACCGAAATCATTATCAAATGATGGATAAATTAGTGAAGCCTTATTCGGAATGTTGTCACGATATTTCACTAATTTTATTTTTGAGAAGCTTCATTTATCAATGGATAAAAAAATTTCAGATTTCAGTGATAAAGGACAACTTGGCTATTAGTTATTTAGGATTAGATTAATGACGCAACAAGACATATTACAGGGCTATTCCTTTGCAGAACAAGAACGTATAGTTGAAGGCGCATATCAATTAGGAATTACGCCAGATGATCCAATGTTCAGGATGATGGCGACGTTAGGTAGATATGAAGAAACGATGATAGACCTCCAGGCAAGAACGGAGGCAATGATAGACGCTTGGGCGGTAATGATAGATCAAAAACTGGAAAAAACAACTCAATCAGCCGAAAAAATGCACTATACAGTTGTCTCTAGTGCAGTACGGGATGAGATGAAAAACATTAAGCCTAGCAGCAATACAGATATAAAAGTGCAGGGAGGCTGGAGGTTAGGGACAGTATCTCTTGTGTGTGGATTAGTGGCGGCTGGCAGTACCTTGTTAGGTTCATTGACAACATGGAATGTTGTTTCCAACTTAGGAACAAATCAGTCAGTAGTAGTATCACGTAATGATCTCAAGATTCTCCAATGGGCAAAGTCCCAAGAGGGTCAACAGATGTATGAAATAATCTTGAAAAATCAAGCATTAATTAAAGCTTGCCAAACACAGCAGAGTAAAATCAAAGGCTATTGCTTGATTGAAATAGATGAGTAATTAACTGACCTTGAGGTAATCCTGTTCGATGTAGCCAAGTTTACTGGCTACAATCAGAGCATTGACGCGATCGGCAACATCTAACTTAGCAAAAATCTTGTTTATATGCCCTTTGACAGTGCTTTGAGTAATGAATAACTGCTCGGCAATATGCTTATTAGAAAAACCAGCCGCCATCAAAGAAATAATTTGCATCTCAGTGTTACTAAGATGATCTTGGTAAGTCTTCCCCTTAATTTTCTGTTGGAAAAAAAAATTATGTCGGCTAATATCAGGGTCTAAAAAAGACTTGCAATCGTAGAAGGTAGTTTTAATGGACTCTAAGATCAGAGGAACATTATTCTTCTTAAGAATGTAAGAATCAGCCCCCACATTTAAAGCAGACTGGACAATACTTTGAGCATAATAAGAAGAAAGAACAACAATCTTAATGTTGCTTGTATTGGCTTTGATTTGCTTAATGACTTCAACCCCAGAGATGTCAGGCAAGCCAATATCGACTAAAACCACATCAGGAGCTAATTCCTCAACGAGTTTAATGCCTTGATGACCAGTCCGAGCAATTCCTACCATTTGCATATCTGGTTGTTGATTGATAGCAGTAGTTATTCCTAGTCGGATTAATTCCTCATCCTCAATAATTACTAATCGAATCATATAGGGTTTTAATTACTTCGACTGTAAGATACTTAAATATTTATAACATGGTTATTGAGGTAAAGTATTTTACTTTTTGTGTATGTAAATATAAAATATAAGCAAGTAAGAAAAATTCTTGGTAAATAGAAGAAGAAAGGTTTTTAGGATTAAAACTGGATTGGATGAATTTTTTTGATGGGTAAAATAAAAAGATTCTAAAATTTCTAGACTGAATTAGCATTCAGTCATAAAAGTAGCAAAAATAACAATCTTTCGCTGGTAGTATAGTTATGCAACAGGAAGTTTTAAGCAAACAGTTGGATATATTAGCTTTACTGCACGATGTGTCAAATTCGTTGAAAGGAATATCGTTGATTGCAAATCAGTTAATTGATGGTGCTTATGGATACTCTCTAGAAGAAATCAGACCATTTCTCTTGGCCTTACGAGATACTAATGACCGGGGTATGAATTTGCTTGAAGCTAACAAAGTCTCTGGGGAAGTGAAACCAGTCGCGTTAGCCCAATTTGATATGTTGAGTTTTTTACAAAAAACTTCTTCTTTATTCCAGCCAATAGCGCAGTATCATTCGTTGAAAATGCACTATGAAACGCAATCATCATACAAGCATGGAACGCAAGTACGGGGTGACAGTATAAGTATTGACAGAATGCTATGTAATATAGTGACAAATGCTATTAAGTACACTAGACGAGGAGATATCTTTTTAAGACTGCTTAATCAAGAAGATGATTTAGTGATCGAAATTGAAGACACGGGTATAGGAATTGCTACAGACCAACTATCAAATATATTTATTCCACTATGGCGATCACCTACGGTGGGCGGAACGCCATCGCCAAATAGCAATTTATTACATCAATCAGGGATGGGGCTTGGACTGTACATCGCCTTATGCGTGGCTCATGCTCATGGATTGAGTATGAGAGTAGATTCGGTAGTCAAACAAGGAACGAAATTCACCATCATATTTCCTTACAAAGATGACGGGATATATGGGGTTGATGGTATGATGCCCCCTAAATCACCCAGGAGACAAGATGCGTTACCTATATGATGTGAAACTGTGGGACAGGATTGAAACAGCAGTGGAGTTTCTAATTTTTGTGGCTTTGATGATAGCAGCAATCATCAAACTGGGACACAATGATTTTCTACAAGCTCTGTTTTATATAGTATTAGCTGTCATTATCTCGCCCTGGTCACAATTTGAGCGTGTAACAAAGCGTTATGTCTTGATAAGTGTGTATTTCCTGGGGTTGTTTATAGGTTATTTTCAGTAGTTTATTCCAACTCTGGGCCGTCAGAAGAGTGGTCGTTTTGTTGTTGCTGTGGTGGTGACTTTTGTTGCTGCTGCTGCTGTCTCATATCGAAATTGATCAGCTTTTGTGTTTCTTGCGGTGAAAGGTTATTGTGTACAACGTTGTATTCTTCCTTGCTATCAACTTTATAAGCGCTAAAAGCCGTTTGATTATCACTTTTACGCCAAACAGTCAGACGTTGCATCCCTTCTCTCATCATGAGATTTAGTCGATAAGAGATCCCCTCATAAATGCGGCCGCCAATAGTGTCTTGTCCTTTGGTCATGAGAATATTCATCAATGCGGGAATAAGAGATTTTTTAGCAACCTCATGATTTTCGCTTTGCTTTGGTGTAGATGTTTGGTGATCAACAAAAGGTAACTTGCGTTCTTTAGACTGTAATATCTCCTGTAAGAAAGTCTTTTTCTTCTGGGCTATTAAATTTTCAACTCTTGTGGATTTGGATATATCAGTTGTTTGTTCAGATTTATTTAAGCCAAATTTTTGGGCGTACTCTTTAAGGTATTTTTCCTTAAGACTTTGCCTGTAATCTTCAGCACTTTGAGCATTTTGCGTAAGAGATAGAGTATTTCTCATCTCGGCCATAATACTCTCGCGCTCTGTGGTGTCCAGTGCGGGGGTTGGGGTTATTGACGGCGAGGGGGGATATTTTTCCATCATCAGCGCTAGTCTATAGGCAAGTTGGTTGTCAGAAAGTCCACTGTCGCGGTTGATGGTAGTGATTGAAGACGATACTAAGCTAGGCATAAATGTGGTGAACAACGGTTAATTAAAATTCTAATTCTGGTGAATTAGTCGCTACAGATTGTTGTGGAGTGTGTTGTTGTGGAGATTGTTGGGAAACAACTTCAACTTTGGCAGAATAAGTATCGTTAATAAGAAGCTGACGCTGTTTAATTAAATCGTCAAGAACTATGTTGATGGGAGGAAGGGAAATATCAGTTGTACCATTATTTTCTTGTTGAAGCTGACTTTTGATAAGTAGTTCATGGTAAATCTGACGTTGTTCGCCAATAGTAAGTTTACCAGTCTTTTCTAGTTTGGAGAGCAAATCCGACAAAGACTGATCCGCATCAGGGGAGGCTGGGGAAGCAGGGGAGGCTGGGGAGGAAATGTTAGTAAAATCCCCCCCTGCTCTTATTTCTTCCCCTGCTTCTCCTCTCCCCCTGCTCTCTTGCTTGGTTGATATTAAAGAATCAACTGATGCAGAGGTGGGAGAGGGATGATCTTGAGGTTGAGGGGGAGTTAATTTATCTAATTGACTCTTAATGGCAGGGTGAATAGGCAAATCAATGTCACGGCTAGTATTGGGGTCGCCAAACAAAGCTTTGTAATTAATATGTAGTTTCTGTGCTAGCAAACTTAACTTTTCCAAGTCAGCTTCATTGATGGCCATTTTTTTAACTTGATGAGTCATACCAGTTGGAGTACGCTCAAATTCAAACCGAACAGCTTCCCTTGTAATCAGACCATTTTGTTCAGCTTTGAATAACTGTAGTGTAGATTTTCCGCCTGTGCCTTGCCGAAAAAGAATGCGGTAATTAGCTAAAGTTAAGTCGTCTTTCTCAAAATTGCGGATAGTTCCCATCATGATTTGCAACAGTTGGGATTGCTTAAAATTTTCTAAAATATTGTGTGTGCCGCTAGGTGAAACCGAACTCAAGACAGAAGCAAGCTTGCGTGGGTCATCATCAAGTGATGGTAATTCTTTACCCCCTTTGAGGTGGTCAGCAACTAATAAAAATTCTTGTCTTTCAATAGGTAGGATATTAATGGGGTAATTTTTGGTATTAAAGTCTTGACCTAGATTGACTCTGTTCACTCCACCCCAACGATCCGCCATGAAGCTCATCAACTCCTTACCATCGTGGCGACGGGAAATAGTGTAATCTTCCCCTTTTTTTTGAATAACGAAAGCATCAGCAACATAAGTTAGCTCTTTGCCCGATTCGTTGTTTTTGACACCGTATTTCTTGACGAGCGCCACAGCTACAGTTGCGATCGCTTGATTCTCTTGATGGTGGAGTTTTCGTCGTTGGAAGTTTTGTTTATAAAGAGTAACGTCCTGTGTTTTAGCCCAATGAGGAATTTCTGGAAGAGGAGTTTCCATAATTGGTTTTCTCTTCCAAGGAAACCAACTTCGCTTATCATCAGTTTCTTGTTGCTGAGGAATTTGTTGGTTTTGGGTTGTGGAATTGGTTGAAGAGGAGTGCATATTTGTAGTATTAGATGGTGGAGATTGCTGTTGTTGAGAGTGAGGGGCAGCATTGTTGTTAGATTGCTGTTGTTTTGATTGAGCTAGTGATGAAGGATGAGTATTTTTCTGGGTAGATTGATGTTGTAATTGACTAGATTCGGCAGACGGTGAAGAAGTTTCAATTTGAAAATTACATGGCGAAATATTTAATTCAGATGCAGGTATTTTGGGACTTTCATCAGGAGATTTATTTTGTTGTGCTGGTAGATCAACAGGCTCCGAAAGTATTTGAGCAATTAAATTTTCTTGCGGAGATTGGTTAATTGGTGTTTGGAGGGCGACATTATCCTGTGAGATTGCCACAGTCTGATTTTTATCCCCTACGGTCTTGGTTGTGCCATCTTTGAGCTTGATAGTTGAGCGTAATTCTAGATGGCACTTATCATTCCATTGTTCTAAGGGTAAGGATTGGGCAAGCAATTGGTCAAAAGCTTCACGCCCTCTCTCGACAATAAAATCATCTACACCTTTATCTGGCCCTGGTAGAGAAATGACACTCACCTTGCCACCAGTCGCCTCTAGTAATTGTCCAGTACGTAAGGTGGCAGCATCAACATTTCTTTTGGTTTCAGGTTTAGTGTCAAAGTCAAAGCAGATTTTGAAGTCTCGCCCCTTTGTGGCAAAAACTGCTAACTCAGGATGCAAAAAGTGAGTAGGATGACCTTGAGGTTGAGCGTTGTCTGCTTGATTTTCATCAACCACCTCAACTTCGTCGGACTCAATTTCCAGTAATTCAATTACAGCATCGGATTCAGTAACATTGGGTTTAATTTCATTGTCAATGGGATTTTCCAGTTTCTTAGTTTTATAGTAGCCGCCGTTAATTCCCGCTAACCCAATGGCAGCATGACCTTGGCTTAACAGACTAGCCGCTTTCTTTGCACCCTCAGTAATTGTGACAGGAATATTATGTTTCCATACGCAATACCAAAATCCACTTGTGCGCTCGCTATCTGTGGGGTTTACTCCAGCCTTTGAGTAAATATTTTGGGCAATCTTGTCTGGGACATCTAACAAAAAAATACTTTTTTCAGTGCCTAGTGGATGTTCATATTTGGTGAATTTACCCGGAACCACTAGACTTAACCCATCTTTTTTCTCGGTTTTCGGTCTTGGCTTATCTGGTTTATAACACCCCCATTCTTTAGTGTTGGCAGTTTCACCAGGGGTTAAATTTTGAAAATGTCTGGGATCTATGCCAGCATTACACCACCAGCCATCTGTATTATCTAAATAGGAATATGCTTTTAATATTCCTCCAGAGACTCTACCCGTATTTGTACGTGGTATTTTGTCGCTGGTCATCAATAAATCCCACGCTTCATGTACTCCTCTTGCCTGATTAAAGTGCAAAGATTCAAAATTCATGGAGGCAATGCCAGGAGCGATCGCACTACCGACTACTAGTTCTTGCCAATGCGGTGGATCTATATGTTCGGGGGACTGGGGAATATCTTGAGTAATGTCTTTTTTTAATTGGTTCACCTCGCTATTTTCAATTTGATTGTCTTTTTTGGCAATAGTTGGTGTCTGGGGTGATAAAAAGCTAGTTAAACAATCTTTTAAAGAATTATAAATATCTTCGTTTAAGGTTTCTGGATTAATTGCTAATGTTTGAAAACATTCGGATAAATATTTATTAACATCTATTTGCAGTTGGGTAATAAACTCTTGGTCGGCAACTATCTTGTTAGTTTGCTCATCAATTAGTGAAAAGCCAATTTTGCCATTAGTTTTGAGATAGGTAACAAAGGTTTGATTGTCAGTTTGAATTTTTAGACCTGAAGATTTGGCAAGAGAATTGATTTCTTCAGTTTGAGCTTTTATCGGTTGAGTAATAGAATCAGTTGTATTGTTATCTATCACAGTGGAGGATGAAGCAGTTTTATTTAGGTCGTGAGATACAGCTTCCGCAAATGTTGAAGCGGTATGTCCCTGTTCGTCCATAGGTGGAGATACAAACTTGTTAGCTGTTGGATCATACTTTTCCCATTTCCAGCCACCATTGCCATCTTGACTCATAGCATAAGTTTGTTTACCAGTCTCCCAATATAACTTTTTATTGATAGAATCTTCAGCTTTTTGCTGAAGATATTTATCAATATATTTGGCTAAAGGATAAATGACAGTACGGATAAAATACTTACTACTATAAGCGTAAGCAGAAGTTAGTTGCAAATGTCTTTCATCAAACATATTTATTAAGGTTTAGGCATGGTAAAAGGTTGAAGGGTCAAGCAATTGTAGATTTAACAGTGAACAGTGACCAGTGAGCAGAACTCGTAACTGGTCACTGTTCACTGATAACTGATAACTGATTTAAGGACAACAGTTACAAAATCGTCTTTGCAAATATTTGTTATGAACAGGGTTATCGATGACAAGAGAACAAGATTGACGCAGGATCTCATATTGCTGCCAGTTAGCCCCGACGCATTTAATGTCGATGAGCTTACCTTCTGGTGTAACACGATTAAAAATAATATGTATATTGATATTGCTATTTTGAATATCTAAAAAGCAAATATATTGTAAATCATGCCAACCAATACCATAAATATATTGACTAACAATTTTCCAGCAAGATTCTTGATTCAGGTGAATATAAACATTTTTTAGACTGATGAGAGTATAGATGCCCAAATTTTTAATTTTTGGTCGAGCTTCAGATAAAGTATGAAATTCTTGAATAATTTTCAAAGGAGGCAGATTAATATCAATAAAGCTCCCATTTGCTAAAACATGGTTTTGGGATAATATTTCAATCACATCAAAATTATCAATCTTTAATTCTTCAATAGTCATTTTCATAATTATTACAACCCACTATCAGGATGAACTGTGTTGACCATGCCATGAACATCTTTTGCTGTCAGAGCAGGATTAGGAGAAATAGCTTGAGGGTTTTCGGGAATGGGGAAGCGAGATTCAACAAGATTCATCCGTAAAGCTAAATCTTGCTGAGAAGGAAATTTCTGCGTACTCTTCCTAGCTGCTAAACTAACGATTCTCACCCATTTAAGTTGATTATATTTATCAATATTTTTGAGAGGCACAGATATCTTAATAGTCTTTAGCAGTGGAACAGAACCCTCATTTTTATTAGCGTATGCCGGATTAATGAAAACACATTTACCAGCAATAAGTTTGAGAAATTGCGCCGATTCAAAAAGCCTTCTAGTTTTTTCTTGGTCACTAATAGAGGTGCTATTATTTTTACTACCACTAGAACGGCTTTTCTGTTTATACTTAATTTCTTCATCACCCAAAAAGCTAGAGAATAATTGCGCTGATTCATTTTCACCAGGATTAAAAATGAATTTAGAACTGCAAGCACCAAGGATAGCCTTGGCAACTTCTTTACCATAATTCTTCTCAAGCTGACCCATATTTTGGAAGCCGATAATACCACAGAAGCCCTCAGAACGGGATTCGTTGAGCCACCGATATAAGTCAGGTAAATAAATTGAGGGTAATTCGTCCAGTGCAACGATGAGTGGGTCTTTTCGTTTTTTGGCAATGTTACGGGCGATGGTCATGTGTAAGATTGAAGTCATGAGAGGCCCTACAGCATCCCGACGTTCTCTATCCAACCCAAAGATAATCATTTGCTTACCTTTAATTTCTAGAGGTAAAGTTGTCTTGCCGATAAAGCAGCCTAATGTGTTTTTCGCCATGAATCGGGTAAACATAATACTGGCAGTAGCGACAATCCCGGCAACAGTCTTTTCAGATGCAGCAGAACTGAACAGTTGTCCAAAGGCAATTTTTACCCAAGGATTGAGAGAAGCAGCCATGAGGCGTTTGACCATGTGTTCGCTTGAAAGTATCGCGGCGCAAGTCATAACATCTGCAAATTGACCGAACTCTTTAGCTAACATCAGTATTGCTTGAGTCAGCTGATCCCCTGAAGGGCCAAAGAACCCATCTTCAGTTGAATTGCCCAAAAGTCGAAAATTCTTATTGATCACAGTTGAAATTTGTCGGGCAGTTTCAGCATCACTACTGTCTTTGAGGAAATCTAAAGGATTGCAAACTTCAGATTCAGGAAATCCGGGTGCAAAGATATGCACATCATAGCCCTTGTACTTGGCATAAGCAGCAACTCTCGCTTGTGACGGATACTTAAAGTCATAAACTATACATGGAAACCCCTGATCAATAGCCGAGTAAATCATCGGGTTGATGGCAGAGAATGTTTTACCACTACCTGGAGCGCCGATGACAGCCGTACCCCGTTGCACATCAGGGATATAGAAAGTAGTGCCATCGCCTTTATCCTGATGCTTACCAATGTAAAGTGCCGCACTATCACATTGAGGATTGGCGATTTGTTTCTTCGCCTTTTTCTTAGCCGCCGTCGTTTCCTTGGCCCCACCCCAATAAGAAGTAGCAATCTTCTTCTTGTTAGAGTCGCCAAAAAATACCCTCATGAGAATATAAGCGCCGAGCAAGGATAGAACTGTTAAACCATTGGGGGTAAATAAGTGGTGAGTGTACTTGCCAATTGCATTATCAGGATTTTGCAATTGCTCAAAACTAAATTGCTGATTTTTAGCACTATTTGTTTTAAAAGACTGGCTCATATTTAAGGTAGAGAATTTGGTTTACCGAGAACGATAGGGTCTTTCTCCCGGTACTCAATAAAAGGCACAGGGCCAATAAAGTAAGGACTGCAAGTGCGACCAATGAAGGGAATGGTTTTGCAAATACGGAAGAACATAGCAGTTTCTACTTCTCCACTGCCTTCATAAATATTCCAAACAACTTGCTTAAAACTGGAGCCAAAAGGGTTTCGACCAGTAGGCTCTTTGCCACCATTGAGAGCTTTTAAAAGTCCAAATCCACCATTAACTTTTTGATACTTCCCAGATATCCACTGTGTACCAGTAGTCTTGCCTAGCCCCGACATCTCCATGTGAGCGCAATTATTCTGTAAACAGGGAACATTAAAACCTTCTTGATAACTACCAGAGATAGAGCGAGTACGGTTAGCTTCGATATCTCGCAATGGCAGATCCACTTTTGCAACAAATGACAAGTCAAGCGATCGCAGTCCAGGTAAATTATCCCAGGTAAGAGTGGATAATCCAGGCACACCGATAATTTTCGAGTCCTGCCAATTAGCAAATCGATTAATTGATGCGTTCTGAATATTAGGTATAGATGTGAGTGCGTAATTTCTTAAGTTAATACCTCGCCCAAGTTGAACATTACGCAATCTGGAATTGCGACTAGCATTAGCAATTGTGCCGCTATTAATGCCAAATCTCCGAGCAAAATCGCGGATGGGTGGCACACTAGCAACACTTCTATTACCCAACCCAGGAACGGCTGTGGCTAAGTTTGGCAAAGTTTGCCATCTTGTTAACTGAAAATCATCTAATCTTAACCTATTTAAATTGACTCCTTGTACTGAAGCAATAGTTGAGAGGTTCAGATTTTCTATGGCTAATTGAGGGGTTTCAAAATCGCCCAATTCCATAAATTCTGCAATGCTTTGTCCTGCCGTCCAGCTTCTAGTTTCTGTTCCTCTTGAACCAGGATAGGTCACACTACCATCTTCAGAAATAATCATGTCGCTAAATTTCAGGCGCGACCAATCAGGTACAAATCCATTGGGTGAGTTAATAACCGGGACTTGTGCAGATGCTCTCGGCATGATAGACCCAACTACTTGATTAAGTATCCCATACTTAATAAAGCTATGAATAAATAAAGTACCAAGTAAACCAAAAAGGATTAAATAACGTGAGTCTAGGTTATTATTAAATTTTGATTTCATAAAGTATTACCTTGTGTTAAATGAAGAGAACTATTACTCAAAGAGATTAATTTATTAACTAATTCTTGAGAAACAGAAGCCGCCTTTGCAGCAGTAGAAATATCGTCACCTTGTTGTAAATGACCAATGAACTTTTGCAAGCGCTTATGTAATTCATCTTGGTAATTCATCTGCCGATTTTTAATAGCGATCGCCATCCCTCGCCTGATTTGGTTGATAATTTTTTGCGTTTCGATTAGTGAAGACAATTGAGGTTTTTGTGCCACAGTCGGAGCAGCACTCGTAATCACTACCTGGCTATATTTAGGAGTGCCATTACTGGTTGCCAATCTGAAACTGTAAGTCTTGCGCTCACCAGAGGATGATTGTGTAACTACTGTTAGTAAAGTTGTTGATGTTTGCGGAAGCCCTGGAATATTCACCCTTTTGATCCGTCGCAGATGAATTAGTCCAGCACCGGGATTAGGACAATTCTGATCCAGTCCTTCTAAGCAACCATCTGTGTCAATGAGAATTTGTGAGGGGTCGTCCAACCAGACTTTTTTGATAGTTTCGCCAGTTTCATAGAAGGAAATTGCTACCCCGTGACCATTCCAAACATTGATAGTTTGCAGTTTGGCAGTAGTTCCACTAGCTTGCGATTGCCTGATAGTGCGGACTACAGGGGCGGCAATTGTGGATAGTGGCACAACTGCAACGGCGATCGCCAACGGTATACCAATCAAAAACTTTTTCATGGCAACTCCAATGAGCGATTAACTGTAATGGTCACTTTAGTACCCGCCCCGATATACCAAGCATTTGGGCGAGAATTAATTTCTTGGGTAGCACGTTGATTGCGTTGGCTGACGTTCTGGCTAACTTGACCAAAAAACCCTTCGAGTAATGCACCAGTAATATTGCGACGATTGCCACTGCTGCGCCGTCGAATCCTGCCCGTAAATTCATCCTCAATTTCTTCTTCATTATCCGGTTGATTAATCACCTCTCCGACTTTTCCCAATGCAGATACAGCACCACCGAACAAGTCATTACGGGCAATCTCGCCACCCCTGTCTTGAAGTTTATTGGCGATTAAAGGTCTGCCACCTTCTCCAGTCACAGATATCGCACCAGTCGAAATAGGGTACTCGGTATTATCTTTGATAATCGCCCGAACATGAGCGATCGCTACACTACCGCCGTCAACCGAAACTAGTTCTACCGCTAATAAAGTTCCCGTCTGTATTGCCACCTGCCCATAGTTATCGCGTAAATCTTGAGTTAATCTAACGACCGACCTAGTATCAGGGGTTGGTGTTTGTTGCTGGACTGAGCTATTAACTGTGGCTTGAACTAAGGGTGTAACAAGAACACCACTAGCAAAAGTACCAACGGTGAGGTAGCGAGTTTGTTTTCCCTGAATGATTTGGCTTTCCTGGTCTAAATATTTATCCGACTTAGCTTGAGGTTGGGCTTGCCACCGGGGGCGGATCTTTTCAATAGAGTCCGGTGAAGGGGACGGTGTGGTTTCAAGGACAGGATTGTTGCTGACATTATTGAAATCAGTTGGCTCATCTGGTTGATTAGGTAAATTTTGTGCTGGGTCTAATGAAGAATGGTCATTAGTGCTAGTTTCGCCATAAGCGATTTTGCCGTAAGACCCGATGGTGCGAAGTTTGTTAAGTTGTTCGATGGGATCTATGGGCGTTACTGTCCGAGCAGATGCAGAGATAGAAGGTCTAGGAGAAAAACTAGTCCGTGTTTGTGGTGTGTAGGTTCTAATCGGTTGTGGTGCAGTTCGAGGTACAAGGCGTGGTTGTGAGGTCTGAACAGGTTGAGGTGCAGGACGTGGCGACGGCGGCGTGGATGGTACAACCTTTTCGGTTTTGGACACTTGTACTGGTTGTTTATTTTTGTCGTTGACCCTGCCTAACTCGTTGGCTTGTTCAGACAGAGCGAGTTTTGCACGGGCATCACCATCGCTTTCTTCAGTTTGTTGGGCTTGTTCAGTAGTAGTTGTTGTTTCTGACTCTTTTTCGGCAATTTTTGGCGCTGGTGCGGGATTAAAAATACCATTGAGCATCAAAAATATAGCTAAAAATCCCACTCCAAAAGGGACGGCGATTATTGCCAGTCTTGACCAAGGAGAAGTGACAAATGTATGCTTAGTAGGCACTAACAAACTTTCTAGCTCTGGCGCTTTATTTCCATTAGTTTTACTACTAGCATCATCGATATGAAGCAAGTCCTCTAAAGTCGCTCCTGAACCATTTTTATTATTGTCTATACTCATTTTCTTTTACCCAAATCTAAATCGACAATTTCGGTAATTTCTAATCCGGCTTTCCTTGCCAAATAAATTTTCTTAGACAGTTCACTAGTATTAGCTGGGATATATTCTGGATTAGAAATTGATGAAACTGTGATGGTTTTATTAAAAGCAATTCCTCGACCAGAGTTATCTTCCCGGTCAAAAGTTACTAACGTCCCAATAAAATCTATCTCCCACTTGCCTTCTCTAATTTGGCGTGGGTTAGAAATAAATCTAGGGATTAAAGATACTTGTGATTCTCCATTAAATGATCCATTAGGAGTGATTGATGCTAACTTCTTCAGAAATGCGGCTCTGAATCCTCCGTTTTCACTCAAAGCAAAAGCAGCATTGTAAGCTTTTTCAGCCACTCGACTATTAGATTTATTATCAATTCTGCCTACTTCTATCCCAGTATCCTGCTTTGTGATGGGTTCGCCCTTCTCGTTGAAGGTTTGTATTAAACCATCCCAGTTAAACATCTTGATGAATGTGTCTGAGACAAACTTTTTGATGACTTCATCAGACCGTTGCTTTGGGTCTACTGCTCTGGCGGTAATTGTATCTCCTGACGATAATTGTACCAGAGCTATTTGTTTTTTATTTAAGGAAGAAATCGCACCATAATTGAGAAACTGTAAAATTAGAGATAACGCCGCCATTGAGAATCCAGCTAAAGAAATTATGCCTACTCTAGTTGTGACATATTTGTTATAACTAAGCAGTTGCAACGGCTCTTTCTTGCTAGAAGAGGCTTTTTTAAGATTCAGCATATAAGAAACAAGTTGTAGAGAGTAGGGGTAACATTAATTCACAATTAGCAGTACCCCTTTAAGGAAGCAAGCTATGCAGTTCGTATTTGTAAAGCAGTTAATTTTCTAGGCTCACTTAGCCATTTTCCCGACTAAACTACCACCTTTAGTCACAATACCTTTAGTAACTTCAATAGCAATGCTACTGTAAGTTTCAGCAGCTTTATTAATTTGAGTAAGGACAGCAATTCCCCCACCAGCCGCTAAACCTGCACTTAAAAATGGGGCAATTATACCGATAGTAAAAAGGAAGAACATCGGTTGATAAGTTTTTGAATCAGCGACTAATTGTCCAGCAAATCCTACAATGATATTAAAACAAAGTTTTCCGAAGCCTACAGTGAAATAGCCAATTAGCCAAGTGTAGATAGATTTAGCTCCGTAAGGTAATAAAGAACCACCAACCGCCACTGGCCCAAGAAGTGCTGTTACTAACATTGTTAATTCAATTCCCCATTGATAGGCTCCATTCATTCCGACTAAAATTATAGTAATAATGTCTGTTATGGCAGAGCCGATAAACCCATTGATGGGAGAGAATATTAAATCTAGTCCATTGGCTTTCTTGTTTTTAACATCTTCATTGAAATCTTTGAAAGCGTCAACGGTAGCATCAATCGCATCAGTAAACCAAGAAAATAGCCCGTCAGCACCGAATTTATCTGGATATTTCTCTTTTAAGTCTTGCTTTGCTTTATTCAGACATTCTATCTGCTCTTGTTGACTCAATGAAGAATTTTTACACCTGTTAATAGTTACACCAATTGCACTACGCGCTGCTTCAGTACCAATTGCTTTTTCGTATGCTTCTCTCAAGTCAAGCCCAGCAGCAGTAGTCCCAAGAAGTAATGTGTTGACATTATTTATATAATTTCTAATTCCTAAAGTTGATTTTCCTAGAACATCTCCATTATTACTTAGTAGAACTACAACTATTAAAGGCCAAATAAAATCTGTATATGCCCGTTGCTCGTCCCCCGCCACCATTTTCTTTGTCCATTCAATCATGAAGAATGTTAACGTAGCTACAGCGAATAAAGCGCCAATAGTACACATATTTCTGTAAACTTCACCGCTTATAGTTCGCTCCCACAATTCGTTAAATCCTTGGGCAACAGCAATCGCATTATTGTTTGCTTCAGTTGCTAGTTGTCCGCCAGTTGTTTTTGCTAATAAATAGTACATACTCAAAACTTTCCTAAATACCTGTTTTTGAAAATACAAAATTGCAGTAGATATAGTGCGCGAATGATAATAACAACTTTTTACATTCGCGCACCCATAACTCTTACTTAAAAGTAGGATCTAAACGTGCATTAAGTATGACTTCATGCACTAAAGATAACCTGCCATCTTCTTCGGAGTTCTCCTTTTTCCGTTGAGAATCAAGGTGTTCTGCTACTTGTGTCAGCATCAGGTTAGAGTAAGCACTGTCCTGTCGGGCAGATAAAGAATCAGTACGTTGCTGTGCCAGCATTGAGACAACTAAAGCATTCTGAGCAGCGATCGCTTTAAGTACA
Organism: Anabaena sp. FACHB-595; assembly: GCF_048568275.1. Classification (NCBI taxonomy): domain Bacteria; kingdom Bacillati; phylum Cyanobacteriota; class Cyanophyceae; order Nostocales; family Nostocaceae; genus Anabaena; species Anabaena sp. FACHB-595. The sequence goes on along the minus strand of NZ_CP183474.1, from coordinate 216,000 downwards.
TTTTGAGAGGCATCCATATTCTGAGCCTCATCAGCAATACTTTTCGCTTGCTGGGCGATTTGTGCAGTAGTATCAATTTTTTCTTGAGTTTGTTGTTGTCCGTCTTTGCTAACAACACTACTGACAGAAGCCAGAGTTAGTTGACGCTCTAGTTCTTGTGCATTCTCTTGAGCGACAGGATAAGAATAATCATCCTTAAGCGAATCCTTTAACTTATCAGCCGAAGCAATCGGATCAGGCGCACCCAATTGTCCGATAGAACTATCAATTGCGGCGATAGCATCTGTTTTAATCCCTGCCCAACTGATATTAATTTTCTCCTTAGCATCATTTTGGATTTTGGAAATCTCAGTTTGGAAATCTGAGACAATGGAACTAAAAAAATCATTAATGCTGATGCCATAACTAGGTGCAGCAATAAATAAACTGCCAAAAGTAGCAGAAGCTATTGCACTAATAGTTAGTTTCTTCAAGATTGGTTTCATGACTTACGCTACCTGCTTTGAATGTAAATTTGAGAGCAAAGTTTTAGCTAATTGGGATAATTCTTCCCCTCTAATCATCTTGATATAATCCTCCGAAAACTTGACTAAACCAAGTAGAGGATTATCTTTGTATTCTTTGAGAAACAAACTGCGTAATTCCTGCTCATTGGGATTATTAGCAACGGAAGCTAATAAACAGTAAGCCGGATAGTATCTACAGAATGTGAGTTTGCCATTATCATCTAAGAGCCAATTAGAATAAATTCCCTCCTTTTTCGGATAAAAAGCTTCCGTGCTGTTGACCCTAATAATTTCGGTGGGATATTTAAAGCGAACAATAAACGGATCAACAGCCGATGATTGAATCCTGCCTACTAAGCGAGTAGTGATATTGCTAAATATCTTCTGTGCCGCTTTAGTTTGGTATATAGTCTCAGCTTCTTGAGCCGAAAGTATAACGCGAATACCAGATTTAGCACCGTTGGCACACAATCGCCCAATTAGGTCAGCGATCGCGTCAAATTGAAATAAAATTGGCGCTTCATCAAGAAAGAATATCGAAGCTTTTGATGAGAGTGCGCGACGTAAAGCTGCCGCATAAGCACTAAGAGCAAGTATCGCTGCATCAGCCTCACTTGATAAATTACGTAAAGCAAAAACCAATAATTTGGCATTAGTTCTAAAGCTGGATGGGCGTGATATTGATTGCCCAACCCTGGTATTTAACCAATAATTTATTCTCAGCCTGATTTGCTGCAAGGCTTCGGAAATTTCTTGACTATGACTAGCAATAGAATCTAATTGTATAAATGCGGGAGAACAAAAATTATAAAAGTCTTTAAGAGTGGGAGTCTCGCTCCATTCCTTACTCCCAAACCCCTGAATTATCGCTAGTTTGTACCGCAATTTAATTTCGTCATCATTAAAAAACGTTTTTAATGTTAACGCAATGATTGATTCAATATTAGTGATCATTGAGGGGCTAACACCAATCATGCTTGTGCCGATCACCATTGTCATCAGCACTGATTTAAGAAATTCTTTGAAATCGTTCAATCGCTCATTTCTTAGTTCTGCATCTAAAGAGCGCAAATCAGGAAGCTCAAAAAGATTGTTTGACTCTTTGGAGATGTCAAAGTATGCTCCATCTTCACCCAGTAGATTGGTGTAGTCGGTGAAAGTAGAAGTACCGTCTGGTTTAGGATAGTCTAGTGCGACTACCGGAATATCTTGTGCTAGGGCTGGGGTTAATATCCCCGCGACTAACACAGATTTACCTGAACGAGTTGCACCAAACACAGCCAGATTCTTGTGGTTTTGGTATAAGTCCAGGTGTACAGGTGTGCCGCCTTCTTCTGCTATTAACTCAAATCCAGTGCGATCGCCTGTGGCAGTTCTAATCAATGGCATTAACCCCGGCGCTTCCGAACTAAAGTAAGGTAGTCGGCGGTTGAATGGCTTAGTTAACAGTGGCTCCCACACGAAGGGACAACACTGCAACCATATCTTCCAGGCACACTCAACTTCCCTATCAACTACCGCCGGACGTAGAAAATAACTAGCTAGATATCGGCAAGCCTCATCTAATTCTTTAGTCGTCTTGCGGTGAACGAGAAAAGCCACTGCACTATGTACAACAACACTACCTTTATATATCGTCTTCTGTGCCTCCACCGCTTCCTCAATATTCATGCCTGATTTAACATCAATATTTCCTTTCTCTGTAGATAAAGAAGTGCTAGTGATTGACTGTTTAGTAATGCGTTGTAGGTTGGTTTTTGAGATAGTTTGGTTTGCCTTTGTTAACTGACAAACGATTTCTGTATCATATATGCTATCCCTAGAAATTAACTCCCACAAATAGCGTAGTTGTGCTTGTTCGTCATACCAGCCCCCCGGTTTTTGACTGAAATTGAGCGCCCCAATATATTTATTTTGGATTTTTACCCATTTCCTGTCGAAAAATGGTACAGACTCCTCCTTCTCCAACATCTGATGCCTGATGTGGAAATCACTGGTTTGAGTTTCTACTAGTCCCTCTACAGAGTCGATTTTTAAAGGGTTAGGAATTGTTGGAGGAGTAGAGTGATTAAATTGCTGCCAAATAACTGACCACATTTCATCAACACTGAGAACTCTAATTCCCAATTTCATCTTATTCCCCAAGATAGCTGACCACTGCAAAAATCCATCATTGAATGAATTTTGGAGAATATTCTCAATCCGCGTATTATTTATGGCATGAATTTCGCCTGTAAAGCTAAACCATCCCTTCTCTAATTTTCTAATAATAGATTCTATAAAATCACTCTTCCGTTCATCGTCAGCCACCACAGTATAAGTACACCATAGTCTCAGAAACTTGTTCTTTCTAATCCCACTTTGCGTTAGTTCTTTAGTTCTTAATCTTTCACTACGACTTAATAGTTTTAACTGGTCAATAGAGCAATTGGATTCTAAGAGCGATAATTCTTGTTGTCTGCTGTAGTCTGAGGTAAACGAACCTAAATGTATTGTTAAGCTTTCACCTTCTGGGATTTCTTTTAGTCCCGCTTCTATCCCCTCAAAAATAGCTAACATTTGCTCTGTTGGTAAATTAGGATGCACCCCCAAGCAATCAAAGCAGAATTTAATTTGAATACTCTCATCTTTTTTCAGAATTAATGCACCTATCCCTTGTCTCCCTCCTAAGCTTATGTCACATATCCCTGCCAAATGGATAATATCTTCAAAAGGAGTGAGCATTTTAACAACGTTAATCTGCTCATTTTCTAACTTACCTTTCCCTAGTTTATCTTTCAAATTTTTAGAAGACTTTGGCATAACTTTATTAATAACTGAAATTTAAGGTTCTTCAGAATTGCGAATTGGTTTGTGTCTCATATATCCCCGGCTAATTCGTGGAGTGCTAACAAATTTGCCGAAAAAATCTTTATTTGTAGATATCGTCCACCAAGAGGCCCATCCCCATGCGATCGCCAATCCAGTAGCTAACCAACTTGCTTTAAGTAAATAATTGAACAGGAAGACATTTCCTACTGCTATCAATGTCCAAGGAAATATTTGGTCGGCGGGAAATGGCCCTAATCTTGGTCTTTCTCCTAAAATTCTGTTAACCGTGCGAAAAGAGCGTTGTTGTGACATCTTGACCATTTTTTAATTCAAAATGCAAAATGCAAAATTCAAAATGAAGAATAAGAATTTTTTTGAATTTAATAATTTTGGGTACAAGCCCCCACCAAAATCTCCGATTTGGTGGTCTACCCTTCTCCTGTCGGAGACGCTGCGCGAACGGGTTGCCGCAGGCTACAATTAGTGGTGGGTACAAGCCCCCAGTAATTGTCTTTAATTTTGAATTTTGAATTTTTAATTTTGAATTGGAGCGAAGCGAGTTGACCTTTTTTGAACGCAAAATGCAAAATTCTGTTAGGAAGAATGGAAATAATTTTGAATTGGAGCGTAAAGCCTGCGGCATAGCTTCTCCTGTCGGAGAGGCTGCGCCGACGCTTAACACGTAGCGTCTGTCTTCGACACGCTTCCGCGAACGTAGAGCAGCGACTTGACTCAAAAAAGTTATTAAATAGAGACTTAATCCGGGCTGATGGGGAGAAAATATACATAAAAATCCTCCCCTTTTCTTGTACTAAGGTGTAGTTGTTCCTACAATTAATGTAGTAATTAAATCGCCACAAAAAACAGCCAAAACTATAATTAATGGAGTTCTTGCTAGCGACTGCCAATCTTCATCATTTCGGGCTGCTTGAATGATGCGAACTAAACTAATACCAACATATAAAAGGAATAACCCTCTTAATACATTGAAAAATAAATTAATAACTGTTTCTATTTGGTTTCCAGTACCTCCACCTCCTGCACGGCTAAAAGCGGTTTTCATCCAAGTTTGAGCGCCATTAAAAAACTGAGCATTAGCTGGAGCAGATGCAAAATCTAGTACACAAACCACTGCTAACAATGCAAACAAAACAGCATAGAGATTAACTCCATACTTTCTTTGTAGTTTGTCAAAATTAGTGAATAACGCTTGAGACTGTTTCGGCAAGGCAATGACGATAGCTGCCCCAATCATAAATCCACCCATCAATATATTGTGGACGGACATCTCTGCAATCATCAGCACACCCGTTACACCCATGAGTGAAAGTGTGCCTTTTTTACCTATCTCATTTTTAGGTGAATATGAAAGGGTTGCTGCTTGAGTAAAATCTGAATATCCGTAAGAAGTACGCATCTGGTTTCGTTCTCCTGAACGATTTAATGAGGAATACGCACATTCTTTAATAAGTCAACCTCAAAATCGAGGTACTCTGGTACTGAAAAAAACAGAACTGTGGTACTGCTATAATATTTATCACTAATTATTTCTACGTATATATAAAGTAAATCCTGTAACCGCAGGGGTTATATTTGCAAAAACTGCATTCAAATCATTTTGATAGTATAAATATTTTGTAAATGCTCTCAGTATATGTAAAAAGGGGGTATTGAATTTTTTGTAATTTTATGATAAAAGACTGTAGTTTAAGAAAGGTAGTAGCAACTTAAAAATTAAAAGAAATTTTCATAGAGGAAGTTGAGACACTCAACAGCTTTGCGTTTTGCAGCTTCACCACGCAAGTCATACTTTTGAGTGGTAGCTAAATTCACATGACCTGCTAATTGGCTGACTGTCAGAACATCAATGCCGGATTCCAACAGCCTAGTGACAAATGTCCGACGAAAATCGTGAGGACTAAAAGGTTTAATTCCGGTGCTGTCAGCACGTTTTTGACAAATCGCCATGACTGCTTGATCTGTTAAATGTTGAATATGAATGTGTCCACCACGCTTGACTGGACAAATTAAAGCTCCTGACGATTTTCCCCTGATTTTCAACCAATCATTCAAAATACCAACAACCCCAGGAGGCAAGTAGACTCTGCGCGATTTTCCTCCTTTACCCTGCCGCACCGTTAATAAATTATCTTCACGGTTAAAATCATTCATTTCTAGGGCTACTGCCTCAGACCTTCGCAATCCACAACTACTTAAAATTCCTATAAGTGCTGCATCTCTTATGCCAATCACATTATCTTGGAGACAATTACGTAACAGGGAAGTAATTTCTTCTGGCTTTATTAATCTTCCTGGCAACCCTGAATCACCACGCACACTTTTGAGGTCTATTGCATACTGGTAATCTTGTGCGCTCATGAACCCCAAGCGTAAACTTTCCTTTAGCACTCGCCGCATGGCACAAAGCATTCTATTAGTTGTTGCTGGGGAATACTGCTCAATGAATATAGCTCTGATTGCTGCTGTGTGCTGGTAGCGTAATTTTGACCAATCTAAGGACATTGCATCGCATTGGTTGCTAGTTAGCAATCGTGCAATTACATTCAATGCCTTTTCCATTGTCCGCCGTGAAGTAGGACTCAAACTCGACAAATACACTGCCGCCGGATGAAGTGTCAACGGCAGTGGTGTGGACAACACTAAATCGATTTGCCTTGTTGTGTCTTCTCTCATGATCCGTACTAGCTACCTGATAAAAACAGATAGCCCAGATCCTCATTCTCTCACCAATTGGATGACAACTGGTAGCGATGGCGTAATCGCTTGCCGTAGGCAATCACTCGACTAAGTGTTTCCTTATCTGAGTAAGCCTACTATCAATTAACACACAATCCCCGCACAACTGTACAAGCGAAAAATAGTTCTGGTAAAGTGCCATTTTCATAAACTATTTTTTCAGATATTTTCCTAAACCCTTATCTAACATTGGGTTTGGTAAAACATCAATTTTTTTACCTATTTTGGTAAAATTTCTACTAAAGTTAGGATTATACGTAGCAAGTTGTTTATTTACGTATCTGAATTGACATACATTTTACTGCTAGTTTTTAATAGAGTCAGCAACGGACATCTATAAACATCTAAGAAAATCCACCAACCTTTGTCCACTCAGCAACTTGATTTCTGGATGCTGCTGCAAAACAGATTTAGACTTAGCCAGAGTCGTGCCAGTGTGAACAAAGAACCCACCACTCGCCTTGTGACGAACAATAACTTGAGCAAATTCCTCTAAATGTTCGGCTTTAATAGAATCTTTATAACGTTTTGCTTGCACCAGATACATTTGACCATGCAGCCAAACATGACCATCTATCCCACCATCCCCGGTGTAACGTTGGTTACGTTTTATTTTGTAACCCTGACGCTGAAAACTAGACAGAAGCAATTCTTCAAAAACAAGCGGATCTATCTTGCGGAGATATGCTAGTACAGCAGGTAGTGATTCTTGGTGTTCTGCAATGATTTTGTTGATTCTCTCTAGTACAGCTTCACCTTTTGTAATCCGTCTTTGATGCCTGATGTTTTTTGGCAGATATCGGCTTTTCTTGCTTCCGAGCAACAACAAGCAAGCCAAAATCAGAGCTAGTATGAAAATTATGATTAGTTGATTCACTGACAGCACCACTGATATCAAATAGATAGCAATACTTTGACAATCTACTTACTTCTCAAAGAATCGCCGCTATCAAAACCGATATCATTTTTGGGCAAAGTTGATAACGGCTGGATTTTGAGCCTATCCCCTACCTTGATATTGGCAACGCCGTTTGGAAGCTCAAGCACCTGATTGTCCACCCGACCTTTATAAATGGGGCATGGAAGTTTGTGACAAGGTTGGGCGTTGTAAACCACCGTTGTCACCACATTGTCCTTGATGTAAAAGATGTCCAATGGAAAATTTACCTTGTACATCCAGAAAGGTACATTGTAAATTTCGCCCCCCAGATTAAATAACATTCCGCGATCTCTGGATAAGGATGCTCGAAATTTCAGCCCCTTCTCTAATTGCTCTGGCGTAGAGGCGACTTCTAGCTTAAATGTCTGGTTGTTTTGGGTGAGGATGTGAGTGAGGGGTAACTGCTGGGGACGAGTTTCGACGTAACTGATCGCCACAGTAGCAATGATGATTGATACTCCAGCGACAGGCCCCAGTATATTCAGTAGCTTAAAAGCAGCAACGTATAAATCCTTCTCGGAATTAATGATCTTAATTTGCATAATTATCCAAAAATATCGATATTGCCGAGACTATATATAGATGAATCGACCGGACTAGATGCTTGACCTTGCAAAGCCGCTTTATTCCGCATACTTTCAACCCGGTCAGCCTCACGGATGGCCAGAGGATTCATGTTCTGCCTTGCAGTTAACAATGCTGAGAGCGTAATTTCTAACGGTGGAAGTTCACTAACTGACAAAACATCTTCACTGAACATTTGACAGAAAGTAAAGACGGCGGCACGTTCGACAATTGCCCCAATCTCCGCACCAACACAGCGTTGTGTGGCTTTGAGCAACCTTTTCCATTCAGGTTCGGTGTACCCATCACCTCCATTGCGGAACCGAGCATCAAAACGGGCTAAGTGAATCTTGAATATTTCGTGCCGTTCTCCATAATTGGGTAAATCGACTTTGAAAATCTCGTCAAAGCGACCACTTCTGGTTAACTCTGGTGGTAGCCATTCAATATTGTTAGCCGAAGCGATAATTAAAACCTCACTAGTGCGCTCTTGCATCCAGGTCAAAAGCATACCAGCTAGGCGTTTGGATAAATCATCATCCCCAGCGAATCCCTTATCAAAGTCATCAAGATAGAGGATGACACGATTGATTCGGTCTACCAGTGCGAGTAAGTTTTTTAATTTGTACTCAGCAAGATTGCCGTAGCTGCGGAAATTCCCCCACTCCAAGATAATCAGAGGCAGTCCTAACTGTGCCGAACTTGCTTTAGCCGAGTATGATTTTCCAGTTCCCGGTGGGCCGATAAGTAAAATCCCCTTGGGTAAGCGCAGATTGTAAGCTTTCGCCAGTGTCGTTAACAGGCGCTTGTAAGTTTTAAATGCCTGCTGCATCAGTTCCAGTCCACCGATAGGAGTGCTAGGGGGTTGGAGAAATTGAATATTATAAATCCGCTTGAACAGTTCTATTTTGTAAGCCGAAAGCTTTTGTCTTAACTCCAGTGGTGTAACTTCAGGCGCAATCGCCTGTCGAATGCCATAGTCGATATCTGCTAAGTACATTCCTACTGAGGCGATCGCAGTCGCATGAATTTCGTCTGCGCTGTAATCAGGTAATACTTGGGGTAAGTGAGTTTTAATTTCCTCGATAATTGGCAGTTGTTGAATGAGTGTCGGAATATAGGGTGCAATATCAGATGACAGACTAGCGTTAGGGCCTAAAAGTATTGCTGTCTTTTGGGCATTGCAATTGTACAACTTCAGGTTAATTAGGGCTGACTTGATCCACTCGGCAGTTAAGAAAAAATCAGGGTCAGTGGTAGATTCTCCCAGCCAGGGAAATATACCCTCAAGTATGAGAATGCCTTGTAAATTGGTAGTTTTCCAGAATTGGAGAATTTCAAAGTAATTTTCGCGTCGGTTTTTGGCGATCGCCTGATACTGGTTAATTGGATGTAAAGTTAATCCCTCCTTATTAGTCTCTAACTGGTGTAGCGCGTCATCTTCCAGCGTCCATAGGTAACAGTTAATGTTATGTTGCTGGCATTGACTGGCAAGATTTGTCAAAAGTTTGAGTCTTTCTTGTAATGGAGACTCGACAGCTATCAGCTTATTGTTAAGTTTGATTAGAGAGAAGATTTGCTTGATTAACTCATTATTCATCAGGCTTTTGTATGAATTTCATCCTGATAATAGAGACACCCAAAATTCTTTACTAGCTACTTTGGTACTGAAAAAAACAGTACTAGAGTTGCTTGACTTTTACGCAACTATAGCTCTAATTCTTGATTGTTTTGTTGTAAACGCCGTTGTTGTAATTGACGAGAGGAATTGACTAACTGCGTATTCCAATCAAGAGTTTCACACTTGAGTAACTTCGATTTTGGCAGTAGTTCTTTAACAGTCCGTGCCATATTTGGTTGAATAAAAGCTACTTGTACATGAGGAACATGACGTAATCGTTCAAAAGGTAAACTTGAGGTGTCGTCTACTGCCATGTAAAGTGTTCTGTTGTCTGGTATTCCTTTAACGTGATATTCCAGTACAAACAGTGAAATAGCATCAATGGGAGATTCACACAGCACTGCTTGAGAGCTTTTATCAGTTGCTTTGCCACCTAAAGAAAAGTAAAACCAACAAGAGCGGCGCTTAGTACCTAATTCATAACCAGAGAATGTATTAGCTGTCCCTTGTAAAAATGCGCCTTTGGTATTCCCGTCGAGATCCCGCATGACAAACACGGCATTTGCTTTTGAGTCGGCATAAATTAGCCCTTGGTTATGTAGCATCTGTACGCAATCAGAGGGGATTCCCCGTTTTTGGGTAAGGTAATTTTCAACTCTTGACCAGTTAGATTTTTCCTCAACGGGTAGGGTAAATTGGGGTGCGCTTTGAGTCTGGATAATGTCAGCCGCAACTTTTTTAGCATGAGCGATCGCTGTACGTTCTGCGCCAGCTTTCCCAAATCGTTCCCCCAACCATGCGATGGCACTGGTTTGGTTGCATTGATTAACGTGTTTCACCAAGTCGAGCGCCCCATAACCCGACAATACTAAACCATTGCCAAAGTCAGTAAATCCAGAGCCATCTATATTAATGATGTGGTTTCTTCCCACCCACTCATTGCCTTTACGCCACAGTCCCAACTCCCAAGCAACATCATCCAAAGCTAAATCAGTTGACCATTCGCTCTTGAGTCGTAATTGCTGATTATCTTGCTCTAATTGCTCAATTCGTCGCCGTAGCTCTTCATTTTCACTCGCTAGAGCTTTGGCTGTAGCTTCCATCTCCTGTTTACGCTCAGTCGCTCTGTCTCGGTCAGCCGCTTTAGCCTTTAATTGCGCTGCACTTAGCTCATCAACCTCTAAATCTCGCCCCTCCTCCACAATGCGGTAAAAATCCTTGATGTCCTGGTGCTTGGCTTTACTGCCCTTGATGCCACGCTCCAGCCCAATCAGGTGCATCGTGTTGTAGTAAGAATCTTGAAAGGCGTGGATTTTTTGCCTGCCGTCAAAGAAATGATTACAGCGCAATTGCCCTTGATCATCAATTGGCACAAAGTAAGCGTGAATATGGGGGGTGGCTTCATCCAGGTGTAACTCGGCTCTGACAATGCGATCGCCATATTCATCCGCCAACCACTGGTGAGTCGCTTCTACCCAATCATCCAATTTTTGGGGTTTATAGTAACCAGCATTGGTTGGGCAATCAGGACGGAAATAACTGGGGGAGGCACTTAGCAAAAACTCTACACAGTAAACTGCATCAGTGCGAATTTTTCGCCTCTGCTCCGAGTCCCCTATCTTGGCTAAGACTAAATCCTCTAATCGTTCATCCGGGTCAAGGCTACCGATGAACCTAATATTTTTTTGGGTGGGATCTGCGTTAGGAGTTTCACGTTCTCGTGCGGTGTGAGATGCACTCCCTGATATATTGCCCCGCTTTAATTTTTTTAATCGGGCGATCGCGTATGCCATTTTTTCTTTACGCTAAAATTTGGAAATACGAGTTTTTGGACTGGCTGAGGGAGAAACAAATATCACGCAAATTATTGCTGTTTTTCCCCGATTTTACGCCACTTTTGAAGCCTAATCGCTCAAATGCGAAAATGGGTAGATAAACGTAGTGAGTACGACTATTTTAGTCGATCCTACAGCACTTCTGGGGCAGTTCTCCCGCTATCTACAAGATTTTGCCAGTAATACAGTCACTATAATCACAATTAAAGCCTAAGTACATAACACCTGATTTTCTGGGTTTTTGGCTAAAAAACCACGTAATATCAAGGCTTTGGGGCTATTTTATTGTCAACAACTCTAAATTAATGAGAATTTATGGACTGCTTACATAATTTTTCACGGATGACTCCAGAATAAAATGGTTGATAACAGAATTTTTGAACGGCGATTCAAGGTTAACCAGTGCTAATTTGTAATTTTTAGTAGTGTTTTGTAGCACAACAAGAAAAAACAGTTATTTTTGAAGTTCATTTGCAACATTTTTGTAGTACGCATTCTCAATAATTTTGAAGTTATTGAGAATGAAAAAGAGGCTAAAAGAAGACTCAAGGCTAGTATTGACAAGGGCTGTATCGATTTAATCCCTAAAAAAGGGAGTCCAAAAAAGGTGTTGAACAACTGTCGTCTGACACCTATTTTGGACGTACAAGAATGTCAGAAAAAGATAACAAACCTGCATTTTTAGTCCAAAAAAGGTGGTGGATAACACCTTTTTAGGAGCTATTTATGACTCTTTTTGCATAGTAATTTACGCTACATTTTCCACACGTAAAACAACAGTAACCCCACTTATTTAGTAGGGTTTGCTAATAATTATAAAAGTTGGCGAAAAAAGTTATGAGTAAGCGAAGATTGTCGAGAGTTTGGTGGAGTAATTTTCAATTGATACTGCTAAATAATATATAACAATTGTTCGATAAAAGTTTTTTTGAATATTTAGAGCAATTTTGAGAACTAATGGTGAGTAAAAGAAGAGAAATGAGAACTTTTAATAATTAAATATTCAATCCTAACCAAGCTAAAGAATAAAAAATGTAATAATTGTCAGATATCTGTGTTGCTATAGTTAGAGTTTGAAAAACTATGAGTGATCCAAAACAGAAAGTAATTTCCATTAAAAGACCAAATGATAGTACCGACGGAAAAGTAATTAACTACTTACAATCTCATCCATTTGAATTTGGAATGGATCTTCCCGAATTAGTTATGTTTACGCTCAAAGTGTACTGGCTGCCCATGACACTGATCTCTTTAGGAATCAGAGGTGAAAGACTTAAGCAAACGGGAATTTGGGTAATCGGACATTTGGAAGCACAAATTAGCTCTATACGGCGAATGTGTGAAATTGATAATGACCCAGTGGCAATAAATTCTCTAATTAAACCTCATATAGCCATTACAACATCACCTGAAAAGGCATCCGTCTTAGGAAGTATATCCCAAACAAGTCAGTTCAACTCTGATAATGACCAAGAAGATGAATTGATGCAGATGGAAATTCCAGAAGAACTAAAACAAGCTAATCAGATGTTGGGTTGGCATGGTTGAAACAACCAACACTAGGAAAATCTTAAGTTTTGTTAAATAAGGGATAGAAAGATGAATAGAAAAAGCAACTCGGACTCCAAAGAGTACACAAAAGTTGCATTAACACTTGATTTAGGGGCGAGTACAGCTAAAGCTTTAGCACAGGTGTATCCAGATGGAGTGCCAATAGTAATACCAATGGAACCGGAGATAGCAGATGTAGGCTACGGTTCCATTGAGTTTTTATCAAGCCAATCCTCAGTGCAAGACAACACAGTGTGGATAGGTATTGGTGAAGAATACTATGTCTTAGGAGCGCTGTCGAAAAGTATGTTTGCTGGGTCATCAGCGATAAAAGACTTGAAATACAAGTATGCCATGCCAAAGATAGCCGCATTGATGTGGTTAGCTTGTCGTCGGTTGGGATTGGGGATAAAAGACGATTTGGAGATTTATTTACAGATATTGCTGCCACCAGGGGAAATAGCAGATGCTAATCATTTAGGCAGACAACTCTTACAGGTATTTAAGATAGGTGTACAAACCCCAACAGGGAAGTTCAAATGCAAAATCCGAAGTTTTAACGGGGCTTTGGAGGGGTCTGGGCTATTGGCGTATCGCAGTCGTAATGTCAACGTCAACTATTTTCAAAAGAACATAGGAATGTTGATGTTGGGGTATAGGAATGCTAGTTTTACACTTTCAATGAAAGGTAACTCATCAAAAGCGGAATCGACAGATTTAGGGATGAATTGGATAGTCAGTCAATTTGTTGAGAGAACTGCTGTAGGCTTATCTAAAGAAGATTCACGTTTAATTAAGGCAATAGTAGAAGCGGGAGAAGGAGATTTTGATTCATTGCGCCGATTATCACGGAAAAATAAACAACAAGACATAAATTTGGATGTAGAGTTATTTGAGAAAATATTACCGCTAGTCCGTGAAGAATACACTCGCGCTCTACTACGATGGCTAAAAGGGATAGCTGCGATGGATGAGGTTTTAATTTGCGGGGGAACAGCAAGTTTTGTGCGTCACGAGCTAACCCAACATTTTGACAATGAAGGTATTCCCATGTGCTGGAATGGTGGGATGGAACTTCCTAAATATCTGGACACAATGGGATTAGGAGATAGAGTATGTGATGTTTGGGGATCTCACATTAGTCATATCAAAATGCTGGATTTGAATCTAAGATATGACCGCCAAGATAAACCTTTAGTCCCTGATTATTATGTTCAGCCACCCGCTCCTTCCTCGTTAGCCCAGGTGAGGGTGAAAAATGGATATTTAACTAGCAAGAAGTTATATTAAACTCTTGGCTGGCAATTGAGTAAAAACTCTTGTTTAAGATGTTGCTGATGTTAGACAGAATCTCTGTCTAACATCCCCAAATTGTTTGCCTGTAAGGGTTATGCTGCATAAAGGTATTGATAAACTCACCAGTGAAATCGCCCTACAGCATGGCGGAGCATTGTCGCTAACTCTATCAGTTCAATGAATTTTCATAGCGGTAGATGATTTATATAGCTAATTGCTGTATTATCTGCCCAGTGTGAAAATAACAAGATTAAATCTCCTAAACTTATGGAGATTTAATATCTATATTTAATCTAATAATTCACAATCCTTTTACCACACAGTATGTTAACCAGGCGAAGAGCCGGACTAAGATTAGATGCCATCGACTTGCGAAAATATAGCCACCCTATACTTGCCTCAACAACGTTACTTAACGAAATCTCGCTGTCGTTCTTGCCGAACGAGTTTATTGTCATCGCTGGGGTGAGTGGTGGCGGAAAATCTACATTGATTGATGCACTCAATGGGCAACGAAAAGCCAGGGGGAAAGTATTAATTGATGGGGTTGACCTGTACAAGAACTATCACGCATTCAAGAACCTCATCGGTTATGTTCCCCAGGATGATATAGTCCATCTTGACTTGACTGTCTGGGAAGCATTCATGTTTGCTGCCCAGCTTCGAGTACCCTTTCTATCAATTAGCGAACAGCAGCAATGGGTAGAAGCAATACTACAACGTTTGCATCTGGTGGAGCGAAAGAATGTCCCAGTTAAGCAACTCAGTGGAGGACAACGTAAACGAGTCAGCATAGGAGTGGAACTCATCAGCAGCCCCAGTTTGTTTTTTCTAGATGAGGCGACATCTGGACTAGACCCAGGAACAGAATTACAAATCATGTCGTTGTTGCGTTCTTTTTGTGATCAGGCCAGTACCGTAGTCTTAATTACTCATGCAACTAAGAATGTAGGGATCGCCGATCAAGTAGTTTTCCTTGCCAAAGGTGGACGACTGGCATACGTGGGGCCGCCCAAGTTGGCATTAGACTATTTCGGGGTACAAGATTTTGATGCAATCTATCATAAAGTAGAACATCAACTCTCCCCGGCACAATGGGAAGAACGGTTTAAATCATCGGGCTACTACAAAAAGTTTGTGAGCGAGCGCCTGCAATCGCTACCGCAACAGAAGCAAGCACCTACAGCAGATAAACCTAATTTGAGAGAACAACTGGTGGTGTTGTGCCAGCGTAATCTGTCTATTCTGCTCAAAAATAAGTTGAGCTTGGCATTAATGCTGTTGGGAGCGCCCATTCTGGGGTCACTCAATTTTGTACTGTGGAAATCCGACCTGTTCAGTACCAAAACTGGGAATGCAGGGCAATCCATCTCTATGCTGTTTGTTGTGGTGGTGATGGCAATAATGTCTGGTTCACTGGCAATGATGCCGGAGATAGCAAAGGAAAGACCAATCTACAAAAGAGAAAGAAGCGTCGGCTTGGGACTAGCACCTTATCTGATATCTAAGCTGCTTCTAGCTTGGGTACTCGCTTTATACCAATCGGCGGTGCTATTTTATCTAATGCTGGGTGCAGTTGATGTTCCTGGCGCGGATACTAATACAGCAGCAATGTACTTGACCTTGTTTCTGGCATCCTTTGGTAGTATGGTGTTGGGTTTGATTGTAAGTGCCGTTGCTCCCAATCAAAGTGTAGCCCCCTTAATAATACTGGTCTTGTTAGTTTTTCAAATCGTCTTTGGCGGTGGAATACAACCAACCGAGAACCTCAATAGTAATCCCGATGCCAAGGCTTTTAGCCAATTAATGCTTTCCAAATACTCATTTGAAAATTTAGTATTTCTATCAAAAATGGGGGCAGACATAGCTGATGATTTCTGTTGGCAGAAGTCTGAAAGCCAAAGGAAAACATTACCAACTGCATTGATAGCCCAATGTAACTGTTACAACAAAAATGTGTTTACCAAGTGCGAATTTCCCGGTCTAGGGAAGATAAAAAGAACCTCGTCACTGAATAATGATTTATTAAAAGCCAATCTGTTGATTCAAAGCATTCTAGATGGTTATGAACGGCTTATATACACTGATGTATCCCGAAATAATTGGAATCTAATTTATTTAATCGGGGTCATGATATCGATATTATTTATGATTCTGCTTTTTAGAGGTTAGCGACAAAAAGCTTCTGGAATATTCCAGAAGCAATTGGTGTGTTTTGACTTTTGGCAGTAGACGATTCCACCGTTTACTAGAACTATTGTACTACGAGATAATGGCAAAATAGCTGTTTTTGATGCAAATATTAATCAAGATTTTAAATAACTATTTGAGAGATATAATTTATTGATTAATAATTGAATTATTTCACAATATTTAGTAATTTTCTCAGAAAAATCTCTAAATATCTTTCAGTAAAAAATATAAAATAATCAAATCAATGTCTTCGTAATTATTGCTACCTTATGATTAGCAAACCAACAATTTTTATTGTCAATCAAGGAAGAAGATGCCCAAGAATTGGACTTTAATAGTAGACCAGTATTTCAATGCAAATCCTAACTGTATTATTGCTACTGCTCATGTAGACACATTTCCAGCCGACCTACCCCTAGAGCCGAATATTCGTGAGCCGAACAAGAAAAGTGCAACATACAGACAAATATTTGACTCGGTGACGACTCAACCAGAAAAATTCTTTGAGCGTCATAGTGGTATCGTATTGTGTGCCAATAAAGTCAAACCCAACAGCAAAAAGACACAGCTAGAGTTAGAGGTATTAGAAGCTAATGAGGGTGGTAGTGATGGCATCATTAATGGTGGGCATACAGTTTTAGCTTTTGAGCAAGCAAGAAATTATAAATATGACCTAACCGAAGCTAGAGTCAAAGTCACAATTCATATTGGTTTAACTGAAGATGAGGCTAAGGATATAGCCTTGGCATCAAATACATCTGCCCCAGTGGATGCCCGTTCAAAAGTAAATGCCAAGGGTGACTATAAATTCCTCAAGCAGTTCTTAGCACAACTAGAACGTGAGCAAAAAACAAAGTTCAGAGTTGCATACTACCAGAACCAAAGCGGTGCGCCCAAGAGTCCACAGTGTAACGTCAACCATCTCATCAAATTAATGAATTGTTTGGATAGGAATAAATACAATCCAGACTCTAAAAGCAGAACCAAACACCCACCTGTTAGCAATACGCCGTCATTGAGCGAGGCTGAAAGACAACGGCTGTCGAAACTATTACCGTTATTGTCCAAGGGGTTATGGATTGAGCAACGACTATTTCAGGTAATCGAGGAGCATATCACCAAGCCTAAAAGAAAGGGAGTAGTTGACCTCGCCTCAATTGACCCACGCAAGAATACACTATTGCCCGATAGCAGATATTCGTTCGGTTTTAGTGCGCCGGCTGATATTGCTATGCCCATTGTTGCTGCCTACCGGGTGTTTTTGGATGAACAGTACAACTGGATTATCCCTTTTGATGATTTCGCGGAGGATTTTCTACAACATTTGTGGAATAACTACTACCGTAAATATTTGGTGTCAGAGAAACTGGCTCTCAATACTGTTGGTAGCAAAATCTGTCGTAACCCAGTTATTTGGGATAACCTCTACGTTTCGGCTCAGAGTTACCTGAATCAACAGTTACTCAAAATGGTTGACTCAAACAACAAACGCGAACAATTAACATTAGCAAATTAATATGACCGAAACGACCCAATTGCAGGTACAAGAATTAGCAAGATTTGCCCAAGAGCAAGACTTCAATCAGCAATATCGACAGTATTTTGGGGATGTTTGGGACGAAGCCGGAGTTAAAGACATTTCCAAAATGACTGTCTCTGATGCCGAACAGACCTTGAAGATACTGGCAGATAGTGAGGCATCCCCTCAATTTGTCAAATCTTTGCTGGCACAAGCGGCTGTTTCTGGTGCGCCACCGCAGGTTCTGGAGTATTTTTTAGCCAGTGATATTGATGGTGATGGGCGGACTTTGGCTCAGGAAATCTTTCAGGACGGCACAAATCCTCTGGAGCCAGATACACCCAAGACACAGGTTGTATCTCCATCCCAATCTCAAGAACCTGACTTGGAATGGGAGATTTAAAATCCTTCTCCTTTCCCCAGTTCTCAATAGCATAAACTCGCTGATTTTACTAGCAACTCCAGTACCGATTTTTTCAGTACCAAAGTTGCTAGTTCTTTTTTGAAAGCACATTTAAACTTCTTGAGTTAGGTAGATTTTCCAGAAGTTGGTGTAGTTGAGAAATCAATTACACCTGTTCTCTCAACTAACTCAACAATTAAATGAGGCGATAATTATGACTTTATTGAATATTGATAGACCTTCAGATACAAACCAAGCAAAACTGTGGGATGAGCGCGATTTATTGACCAGCGATCGCCGGCGAGAGAAGTTAGAAACTCTCCTGTGCCAAAAAGTACAACTTGGCGAAGACCCAACCTTGTGTGAGAAAGTATTAGACTACTTGTATTTTTCAACACTTCAGGACAAACTCAATCGCATTGCTGTCCAAAAAGAAAAAGAAAGGTCAGTATTTGCCTCTGTACAGCAAGTTGTTATTTTATCTTTTGCTATTCTGGGGATGTTTGCGTTCCTCGCCGCCGTTTCCAATAAGTCCGTTGTGCGTTCACCTATGGTGGAGCGAAGCTCATCGCCAACGCCCCTGGTGAACCCGCCTGCTATTGAACGGCAGGCTCCTTAAAAATACATGAATATTAAAAATGCTGAAAGTATTGGGAAAATAACACTTTCAGCTTGCATAAAATATGTGTGGATGAGCTACCAAGGCGTATCTTTGTCGAAAGGTAGTGAGCTTGGTTCTTCACAGTTTCGCAAGTCGATTTCCATCTGTTTGTGGCGTTCTAAATATGTGAGGCTCGTTGCAAGTAATCGGTTCATTTCCTGTTCGCCAAAATTGATCCCTATTTCGGCATCTCTTGCAGATACCTTGTTGTAGCTATCAACCTCCAGCTTTTTACGTCGCTCCATTTCATCTAACCAACTTTCGCTAGTTCCTCGTGCCAGTTCAGACTCCCTATATTCGGGCTTGAGAGAGCCATCTGGGTTGAACTGTTGTTTTTCTGTGGGGGTAAAGAAATCGTAGGCGGTGAAGATGGGCCAGGGTTCGGGATCTGTTTCGTCCAACCTTTTCCATTCGTCAAATTCTTCTTTCAATCTTTGAGCATAACTATCAACTGCGGCGGGATTTCTCCCTTGAGATATTTTTTGCTGTCTAACCTCATCCTTTATTGTTCCATCTGGATTAAATTCTTTGCCGTGCATATTTAGCCAACGTTTAATTCTTGTTCCTGACATATTAAACTCCTGAAAATTTTTGAATACTTAAATAAAAATATGTCTCTTGAGTTTAAGCATTTTGATACCAGACTAAACCAATGGATTCATACTGACGGAGATAATAAGAATCCTGACTCAATTTTAACTGAAAAATTAGATAATACTCTACTAGAGTTTTACTTTCCAGATAAACAATTCTCTTTTGGACATATAGATGAACATAGTACACCAGAAGATTTAAAAAATCACCCAGATGGACATATATTGTTATTATCATCCAAAACTAGATTACTATATGGTTCACCTGAATGCCTGGAAATAATTGATAAATTATGCCCTGATAGGAAAGACAGAGGAGCTTACGGCTCCATCTTTCTAGGTGGTTGTAAAAATTCAATTCATCAACAATTAAATATTTTAATTGTTGATGATTCTAATGGTGATAATGGAAATATATTATCAAATGATTTAGCCTATAAAATGGTGGGAGATTGCTATGGACAAATATCAACCCAACTTTATGAAAAGTTAACTAAACACGAAGAACAACCAGATAAAAGTTATCATGTGATTCAGCATCGCTTTGGATGGAAAGATGCTGATGGAACAGATACTAAATACAGGTTTGGGAAAGGGACACTACGACCCTATAGATTAGATAAAATAGAATATGCCAACCCAAATAATGAACCCAAAATAGATTTAATCCTCCCTCTATCCAGCTTCAAAGGCACAGATAAGGATCGCCCTGATGGAGCAAGCAAGCCACAGATCCGACCAGGGTTATACAAACAAAAAATATGGCTAGGCGAAAAGTCTCAATCCGAGCGCGGTAAAACAGCGATATCTCAGTTATTAGCCTCATTTACTCAAGGGATTAAGGACTTCGCTGAGGAACTAGAGGCACAAGCCCTGAAATTAGCCGAAATGCAGTCAGACCCCAGGAAAGTAGCAGAACTTTACTGTGAAAAGTATGAAAAACGTAAGGCTTTCACTGAGGAACAAAAAGCTGCTATACAGCAACAAATTACTGAACAAAATACTGATGGAAAATTAGCAAAACAATTAGAACTACTAACCCGGAATAAAGAATCAGAAGAATTTGAAGTAAGCGATGAACTTGACGAATCTCCGAAAGAAGATTTGTTAATGTACAGAATTATTAAAGCTGACTTAATTGGAGGACATAATCAGCTTTTAGAAACTGAGAAAGTAAGGAAGGAACTGAGTCGATTTGTACAGAATGAATGGAAAGATATTGCAATCGGGCGCACTTTAACATTTGACCGAGGGATGATAATCCCATCAAAGGAACTGAAAAACGGTGAAATATGCGTACCTTGGTTAGATGATGGGGAAAAAGTTTTAAACTTCCGTTCACCTTTTCTCAATTCTAACGGTTTGTGCGTTTCAGCTAATAAACTTGTTAAAGATAGACTTGCACCAGACGGTGCGAATTTAAAAGGTGTTATTGTCGTAAATGATGAAGACCACTCTCGCATCAAGGCTAGAATTGCTACTCTGGAAGCGCAAGGAATAGATACCGACGAATTAGACCCATTAGAAACCGAGTCAGAACGCCAGGGTAGAGACTTTGACGGTGACTGTATTGGTGTAGCCCTAGCAAGCTTATACCCTAATTTTACGGCAGAAGCCGAGTACAAGAACCAAGTTGAAAATGCTTATGCTCCCACAGTCAAACTGAAAAAACAATCGTTTTATCTACCCGATGGCACACAACCACCCTTTGAAGAAATAGCTATCCACATGAGCGATAGTATCAGTGTTGGGGTAATTAATAATCAAGTTACCGCACTGGAAGCCCTAGAATCAGAAATTGAAATCTTAAAAACTTATGGGACACCAGAACAGAAGTCTGAATATTTAGATAAGGTGTCATCTCACTATCAAGAATTATTCTCCCAAGAAAACCAAGAACGCCCTAAACCAATTAGGCAAGAGTACAAATCATACATGGAAGATTTTGTAGCTCTAGCCCAGACCGAGAGAGCGCCCCAAATCATACTTCAGGCGATGAAAGTTAATCGCCAAATGTACCGGAAGATGATTGAAGAAGGTTGTTTTCAAAACCAGATAGCGGTAGACCTGTTTAAAAGCTCTAAAACACCAGAAATGGGGTTAATTAAGGAGAATAATCGCTACTTATATCGAGATGTTAATTACATTAAAGATAAGAAATTAAAAACAATTTATTTAGACGAGGGTATCAAAACTAAAGGCTATTCCCCAGTAGAATTATTAATTATCCAAACTAATAAATATTTTCAGCAATCACAATTAGAATCACGTCCTATCGTTCAGTTTCAAGATTTATTTAAAGGAGTAGAGTTCACATCGCAGCAGAGATTAGAAGCGATCGCCACCAAATTCGAGTATGACCGACTGTTCAATGCGGCAGTGCGGATAGATATAAAGCGCGAAACTGAGCAAGGGCCGTCTGCGGTGATCCAAACGAGTCAAGGAACCCAAATCGAGGTGACGAACCTCACGCGCTATGGGCATCCCGGTATTTGGAAGGCACATACGATAAACCTGAAACTGGAAACGATAGACAGCGACCCCAGCAAAGAACGACCGCATAAATTATTAGCAAGAGCGCAAATTGATAATGAACTGACAGATGATGGCAAACCCTTGTACCGCAAGCTGGGGACAGTGAGTCAGCAGTCAGTGGCTGATTACAACCTCAAGCCAGGAATGGCTACCAATAATGCTCTACTTGTGGAATTGAAGCCAGAACTAAGCCGTAGTCAGACAAAGCTGATGTTTGATAAGGCAAACCAGTACGCCCAGAAGTTCCGAGAAAGTATACCATCAGAGCAGAGATTAGGAGCCGCCGCCGCCGCATGGAGTGTTGGTGCGGCAAGACAGGATGAACTGGAACGTAAAAATGATGGAGAGGAGGAAAATAAACAGTCTCAAACTGCAATCCAAAAGAAAATACCCAACTTTGTGTTTGCTGCATTTGGAGAAGAAATTGTTTCCCGACTGAGACAATTGCAATTTGATGAAATGACATTAGGGACATTGGGCAGCGAGGCGAACAATTTCAAAGATAAAGTTTGGCATCCCGACGAGAAATACCCGATTGAAATCAGGGCATCTCACCATCCAAGAGGACATGAGCGCCACGCTTCAAGATTAGTATTCGTACAGGATACTAATGGCGAGTACAAGGAATACGCATCGCTCGAACCAAGAACCGGACAGCTACCAATTGGTACTCAAGCTCTGGCTAATATTATCCCTGGTGAAACATACACAGCCAATGCCACGATTGCAGTTCCAGGAAAGCCGGAGGTAAATTTCACTATCAGAGAAATTGGCAAGTTCGCTTATGCAGGACAAACCTTCAATGCTGAGTCGGTGAAATTAGAGATTGGCACAAAATCAGTACCTAGTCAAACGGTGAAAATCAAACTAGACGGTAAAACTCTAGGGGAATTAGATGCTGATTCAATCAAACAGCTGCAACCATTTAATCTTGTTAAAGATGGTCAACCCTTCAACCTCAAGTTAAAAACAATTTCTGACAAAGAAAATCTGGGATTTGTGCTGGCTGAATCGCCAAACGGAAATCTACTAAGAATCAATAATATTGGACAGTATGACTACAAAGGGCAAACATTTAATGATGAAAACTATCGCAAGCTGACGTTAGAAGTATCACAAACTCAGGTCAAAGATGCAGTGTTTCTCAATGGTCAGCCGTTGGGTGTGTTGTTTTTCAAAAAAGACAAGGAAGCTCTTAAAGAACTAGGCGCTTTACAACCGGGAAAGTTGACACAGGTGCAAGCAACCCTCCAAAGTAATTTCTCGACCACTGTACTGAAAGTAGACCCAGAGAGTATTAAGTATCCCAAAAGTTGGACAAAGGAATCTCAGGCTTTTGGCACTCAAGCACTCAACCAAGAACAGCAACTTCTCTTAGAAAAGACTGCACCGATATTGCAAAAAATCAAAGAGCGTCCCACCATATTGTTCGCTAGTCCTGAAGATAAAATGCTTGGCATCACGCGCATGGCCGTGGACAATCACAAGGTGGCGACCGTCTGTCAATGGTTGCAGCAGAAGAATGTGGCGATCGCCCAAATACTACCAGACGAAGTTCCCCTAGAAACTAAAAAAGGACTAGCGGTTTTCAACTTGGTCAATTCATCTATACCTGAGTCGGTTAGTGCGGCGATGACTAAGAAGTTTGGTGCAGTGATTGAGTCGCAACAGGAGTATCAGGATATGGTGCGATCGCTGCCGAACCGCCCTCAGTCTTTACAACCGTCACAGCCGTCAATAGTCAATCAAATTGCATCAAATCGAGAGCCAACAGTTAACAATCAAGTTGTAGATTCTCAACAAAAGACTTCGCCAAATCCTCCCGTCACTATTGAAGACTTGAGGAATTGGTATGACAATGCTCATAACTTAGGCAAGCCTGATGAATACAAAAAACGCATTGTGGAAATAGGCAATGCTTTCAAAGCAGGTCAGGCGTTATCGGATAAAGCTTATGCGGCAATGCAACAGGATAAGCAAGACTTGCACAACATCAGTCGGCTCACCGAAATGGCGCAAAGGATTGGCATGGTCTGGGGACAGCCTGCCCAAGATGGTTTTACTGTGGTTAGGGGCAAAGTTTACGATTTGGCTTATAACGGAGATCGCAAAGATTTAGTCATTGCTCAAAAAGATGGAGATGTACTTTTGAAAGTTGAGACTGGCAAGATAACAGTCAACAAAATAACCCCCCAACTGTTAGAGACTTTTGAGAATGCGAATACTAAAGTTGAGGCAATCTTGAATAAACGAGATGTAGAGATGCAGCATTAAAAGTTTAAATAATTTTGTGTGATTTTACCCCCTGCGTGACCAAATTTTGAACCATAACGTGACCAAAAGTTAACGTAATTTCAAGCTTTTAAGTCACATAAATCATCACCCGATGACCCTGACTAAATTTGGATAATTTATTTTCTGCAAGTCCCTACTGTACATGGCTGAAAAGTTTGATGAAACCTTTTCAGCTATTGGTTATGACAAGATGGAAGTTGCTGCAACTCCTGGGGATGGTTCTGGAAATAGTCGCCCAGCCAATTGCAACCTTGGGTGAGGAGATCGTCAAGATTCAGGTTCAAAGAATAGAGCATTGACCCACTGCTAGAAATCAAACGGTTGCCATCTGGGGTAAAATTGAGGAATGTATTAAATGCACCACCCATAGGGATGCGAGTAATAGGTGTGCCGTCGGCTTGCCAGATATGGATTGTGCTATCAATAGTCTTGGCAATCAACAATTGCCCGTCTGGGCTAAATTCAAAGCGACCAATTTGATTGGTTTCAAGTGTGCGAATGAATGTACCATCAGAACGCCAAAGTTTGATATTTTGATTAATTCCCACCGTCGCCAACTGCTGTCCGTCGTTACGGAGAGCGATATCAATAATTGCTGCGCCATGATTGAGGGTTTGTATAAGATTACCTTCAGCCGACCAGACTACCAGTTTACCAAAGCGATCGCCAACCATAAACTGACCACTGGGGGAAAATCCCATTGCTGTGATTTCATGGGGTTGTCCTGATAGGGTTTTGAGCAGTTTTCCGTCTCTTCTCCATAGGCGCAGGGTGGGTATGGGGTTATTGGCAGAAGTTACTGTGATATAGGTTTGATTGTTGGGGCTAAAGTAGAGCGAATCTGCATCTTTGATAGTCTTTAAAAATTTACCTTCACTACTCCAAAGTTGAATTTTATCGGGTTCATTACCAGCGATTGCCAACTCTTTGCCATCGGGACTAAATTCGATTCCTGGTTTATAATGAGCAGCATCCATTTCTTGAATTAAATCCCCATTTGCTAACCTGAATTGTATTTTTTGCTGACGAATTGATAACAAAACTAAACGCGAACCATCGGGACTAACTTTAATCATACTTTCCGGAAGATTAGTTTGTATTGTTCTGAGTTCGCTGCCATCTGCCTTATATAACGTCATTTCTCCATTGAATTTTGTGGCAGCAATTATCTGTCCATCAGGACTCAGAGTGGCATCCATAATTCTATTTTGAGCATCAGATTTTGCCCCAGCAATTTTTAGTTTTTCACCCGGTAGTTGTATGCGGTTGATGCGTTGTTGATTTCCCACAACCACACGGGGAGTTTGTATTGGTGGTGTTAATGTAGTGGAGATTTTTTGAGGATGGATTTTCCAGAGTTTCAGCATTCCATCTGGGTGACTCGTGGCGATGACAGAACCATCAAAGCTAGAACTAAAACCAGAAACCAGCAATTGATGAGTTTTGATTTCTGCTTGTAAAGTTCCGTCTGGATGCCACAATTTGAGGGTGTTGAGATTGGCAGAAATGTAAGCACCATCTTTTGTGTGGAAACTGTGCCAAAGGCGATCGCCTAAATTATGGGTGATGTTAGGATAGGTTTTGATCAACGTACCAGTTTTAATGTCTCTAACTTCCGGTTTTCCTTGGGCATTGATAAAGACAATTGCATCACCTTCTAAACTAATAGTAAGGTCAATACCCTGTTGAGGTGGAGCAATCTGCCTAGTGTAAAGTAATTTCCATTGCAAATTCAAGACTGCAACTCTGCCAAAGTCGTTGACTAACACAATATTGTTGTCATTTGTGAATTGGACATCGCTAAGAGTTTCTTGATCGAGTTTTAGCTTATTGACAAGAGTACCTGTTTTGAGATGCCAAACCTGGATTTCATAGTCGGAGTCAGCAGATAAAATATACTGACCATCAGGACTAAAACTCAAAGAAGTAATGGAAATCGGGAAGCCTTGGAGAGTTTTAGTTTTGTGAGTTTTGATTGTCTGAATTTTCTTTCCCTGTAGTGTCCAAAGAGTTATCGCCCCGTCTTCTCCTCCAGTTGCTAGTTTTTGTCCATCACGGCTAAAGGCGATCGCTACCGCCGGACTATCTAAATGCCAACGATTCTGCTCATTAATCGTGGCAAGAACAGCTTGTAGGGCAAATAAAGGCGTGTGGGTGGGTAAATGTTTAAAAGAATGCTGTTTGGTCAATTGTTTGAGTCTTTGCGCTAATTTCATCGCCCCTAGCAAATCCTTCAGTTGATTGCCATCTGCACGCACTTGCAAAATTCGGCTTCCTTCGCGTTCTAAATTTAAGATATCTGCATTAGTTCTGAGTTGCTGTTCTGATTGCTGGAAGTAGAAAAACGTGCCGATGGTGCTAATTACAGCCGCAGAAAGCGCGATCGCCCCAATTCGCAATCGTTTTTTGGTTTGATGTTGTACGGTTTTCAATCGCTGAATTGCTTGAGTTTCTTGTTGTATCGCTGTTTGGGTTTTGGATTGGGCGATCGCTAGTTCTTGGGCTTGGCTAGCAGATAAAAATTGATAATCACTATGACTTAAACTCAATCCTTTTGCCCAAACCAACGCCCACTGCAATGCTTCATTTTGCAGCAAATATTGAGCATCTTGAGAAATTTCCCAAGCGGCGAGTTCTGCACCATAGGGACGGATAGCACGCAAAGCTTTTTCTGTCCAGGTATAATCAAAAACAGTGGCGTAGATGCGGTTATAGATACTCAATTTACCTTGACGTTTGACAACCAAACCAGAAAGACACAACTGCATCAACTCCCAGCTATCTTCAGCCGAAAGTTCCCCTTTATTGAGCAATTGCTGATAAAGTCCTAATGACCAACAAGCCAAAGATTTATTGTGAAGAATGCGATCGCGAATTGTTTGAAAATGCTGCTGTCGGTCATTTGCTAACCAATGTTCGATCATTTGCGATCGCACAATCGCTTCTACTGCTGAATTTTCCCATCCCGATGCAATAAAAGTATTTGCTGTATTAATTAGTTGACATAACCATTGAGTTAAAAATGGTTGTCCACCAGTCCAAGCTAAAATTTCTGCCATCACCTTGGTAGGATTTGCAGCCACCTCAATTAAGCCTTGTTCCAGGGGTTTGGCTTCGGACAATTGAAAACCTGTAAGTTCGATGGCGCTACTATCTACATTCAGTGGTGTAAATTTATTATCGGCGATTAAATCAGTGGGTGTCGCCACACCAAATAGGGCAAAAGTTAACCTCTGAAATTGGGGTTTATCAGCGCGTTTGTTGTAGCAGGCTCTTACAAAAGCAAAAAAATCATCCTTAAATTCTAGATTGAGAATACTGTCAATTTCATCTACAAAAACGATAATTTGCTGAGATATATTTGCTAGTAAAACTTCTTCCACAAATTTACTCAACCGTAAAAATGGATGTAGCAAAGCATTTTGAGACCACCAAGATTCTAAATCAATTTCAATGTTGAGTTCACTAGCAAAATGGCTGACAAATCCTCCATAAAATTCATCTGCACTCACTTGATAAACGCAGAGTTCACGCATTTCAAAGGCAATACAAACAAATCCTTCTGACTGTAAGCGCGACATGGTACGCACTCTTAAACTTGATTTACCCATCTGTCTAGAGTTGAGAACATAGCAAAATATTCCCGCTTTTAGTCCTGTATACAAATCACTATCGGCTTGACGATGAACGTAAATTTCTGTACCTTCTCGTAAACTACCACCGACTTGATAATGGTTGTAATTGTTCATGTTTGAATTCCCAAACGTTCACGAAAATATTGACGGTAAAGTTCGTAGCGTATAGATACTTGGTGTTGCTGTAGCTGGATTAATCCCAAGTCATAGAGTTTCACCACATCATCGAGATGGAAATGTGGTTGAATGGAAATAGCAGCATCAGCTAAAGCGATCGCTTTCAATGGTGCAAGTAAATGAGAATGAGTTTGTAGCTTATGCCATTGTCTTTCTAGATGGCTGCGGTAGATACTATTGGGAGTTGCTGCTGTATTGAGCAATTGCTCAAGGGAAGTTGGATTTTGAGCCAGAAATTTTAAAGTCAAGGTAACAAGGTAAGGATGTCCGCCAACAATTGCAGTTAATTTTTTCATCTCTTGCTGACTCCAGTGCAATTGATACTGATTTAGTAAAGTGAGGATTTCTGTGGAATTTAGTTCTGTCAGTTGAATTACTGTACCTGCGTTAAATGGTGATTGGTTAATGTCAATTTGGGTGTAAACTTCAGTGTGTAGAACTATCAAACGTAACTGAGTCCAAAGCAATTTTGTTTTAGCATCTTCATGCCAAGTTCTCAGCATTCCCAGAAATTCACCGGCAATTAATTGATGAGTAAATAGGCGATCCACTTCATCTAAGGCAATGACTAAGGGGATATCATCAGTTAAGAGATATTTTTGTAAATAAGTTCTACACTTGATTTTGCTATTGCCTAAACTTTTGCGCCAATGAGTTTCCATATCAACCGTTAAATTCAGCGCATAGGTGACACTAGCAATAAACCACTGTAAGAAACTATCTAAGCTATCAAAGTCATCAGCAACCGCATCGCGGAGATTGATAGCGATCGCTCGATACCCTTGTTTTTGAGCATACTTGAGAACTTGCGCCATAAGTGTGGTTTTACCAAACTGAATCGGTGCTTTAATGCGGAGTAATGCCCCCGGTTTATCAATCTCTGCACAGCAAAATTCCCATCGAGATGGTTGATGCTGAATTCCCTGGTAAGATTGGGGCTGAAGGGTTTGCCATCGTCGCTGAAGGGCTTGGCGAAAATTGGTTTTTTTCACCTCTTCTTGGAGTGCTTCTGAAAGCAATTGCCACAACCGCCCGCCGACTTCACTAACATACTTCACGGTAAGATAAGATTCAGTTGCGATCGCTTCATAGGTTTTACCTTCCCATGCACCCTGCAAAACTTGGATTTCAACATCACTCAGATGCTTTTGCGTAGTCTGTAGCATCAACTGATCAACGAGTTGTTGAGCAGCATTCCATTGAAATCCAGCGTCTAAGCTCATAACCCTAAATTAGAAAGCGATGTTTATCTTCTAACATAGGATTTCTCAATAATTCCCCCTAATACCCAAAGAACCAGAAGAAACCGTTATCACTTAGTGATGGGGAATAATTAGCAGGGTTTTTCCGGAAAAAACCGGAATTTACCGCCTGAAATAACCAGATTTCTTCCGGCTGACAATGGCAGTAAGCGTCAAGCATCATACAAATATGACTGCAACTACTGAAATATGTAGTGCTTGCTGAATTAGGGGATGAATTTTGAGCTATTGAAAATTTACACTCCTTTCCTTATTCTCTCCGCGTCTCTGCGTCTCTGCGTGAGATAAATCATCCGTATTTTGTTTCCAAATCTGTAACTCAATCCTGAGTCTGAGTATTTATTAGCTAACTTGAGATTGCAAGATTTACTGATATTTTTCAATCAATATTATTATATGCTGCAACACTTTTCCCACAAAGGTTTATTAAAATCAACTATTATCGGAGGCCTGCTTTTTTCTAGTTCCCTAATTCCCTTACAGTCTACCGTTGCTAATCCGCAAATTTTGACTACACCACAAGCAAAGACGATCGCTCAACAAGTGCTTCAAGATGCGATCGCCAATGAGAAACTTGATAATACTGCAAAAGTAGTTCAAGTTGCTCGAATTGGTAAGGGGGATATCTGGATGTACAATCCTGTACCTTACTGGAAAATTGCGATCGCTGATCAGCATAAAAGTTTGGTCTATTTCACCACTGATAATGGTAAATTTAGAGTCTTGATGCAAATGAACGGACAAAACACCCATTCTCTGGGAAAACCTGCCGAAGAAATTCCACCAACGGCAATGATAACAGCAGCGATTCAACAGGCGAAAGAGTGGGGCTATCCTGGACAACCCCTATTAACTGATATTTCATCTGAAAAGACAACTTGGGTAAGTGGTTGTGAAAATATTTCTTTCCCTTATGCTTGCGATCCGATTATTAACCAAGGCTGGAAAATTACCATTCCCCACCAACGCCAAAGTTGGGTATTTCAAGGTGAAACAGCCGACGATTTACAATTGATTGCACGTAGTAATCCTGTGATTGAACGCGGCTTACCGATTCCGGTGGTTAACGAAATCAAGAGTATTGCCAGCAAACACTTGCAAATTTTACCCTCAGTTGTTCTGATTACTAAAATTGAGCCTCAAACCTTTACTGATAGCTGTCTAGGATTGGGGAATTTAGCCGAATCCTGCGCTCAACAAACAATCCGGGGCTATCGGGTGACGGTGGTGGGAAAGTCCCAAGTACGGCAAATATACAGGATTAGCAATGATAAAGTTTATCTTCGCACCGAAGCGATCGCCGGACTTCCCACCCGCACTGATGAGTTACCAACGGAGATCGCTCGCACAGTATTCAACGCCGCCCAATCAGACTTGAAGCAACCTATTGCTAATCTCAGCATTACCCAAGTTGCACCAAGATTCTATTGTTTCCGCAGTCCTACGGCTGCACCCAATGAACCTTGCATACCAACGCAGCGCCTTGACGGTTGGAATGTCACGGTGACAAATTTTCAGAAATCACTGACTTACACTGTTAATCTCAGTGGCAAGATTCTTAGCAAAAAATAGCTGAGTGCTGAGTATAAATCAACAGGACTTACGCAAAAATTACCAAAAGTCTTAATTTATCTAACCGCCAAGAACGCCTTCGCGCAGCGTCTCGTAGAGAAGAACGCCAAGAATTGTTAGGGGGTGTGTAAGTCCTAGTGAATTAGATACAAGGCTTTTAGTAATTAAAACCGCTTTAATTTAACTGAATACGAATATACAAAATCAGCTTATGATGCTCACACAATGCCTGCGGCGAGCGAAGCTATCGCTTGCTTTGATTATTGCTTCTCAACTAATTTACTCTGTTCCCATTTATGCGGCAGATGCTAGGATAACAATTTCTAAAGCTTGCCGTGTAGAGCTAACTGGTGAAAGTACCCGACGCTGGAACGAAATTTCTGGAATGTCCCCGACTGATAGGCTCCCCGCAATTATCAGAGAGCTAGAAAATGCTGAACGGCGAGGAGATACAACTTTTACAACCCAGACATTAGATTTTGCGCTCAAGGCAATTGCTACTCAAGTACAATCACTGACATATAAGGATAATCCAAAACTTCCTACCATTCTCGATCAAATCGTGGTCTTAGCTAAACCTTTACCGAGTGGGTATAGCTTAGGCAAAACTCATATCTTGACAGAATCTGCGATCGCCTATGGAAAAATTGGCCACTTCACCATAGGACAACAAACGCTACAGCTTGCGGCTGAGTCGGTATCAGGAATTCGCAATACTCCTAAAGATTTAGTTGCGGCGCACATTCGTCTTGCAGAAGGGTGGATTGCTCTCGACCAACCGGCGGAAGCTGCATCTTCCCTCAACTATGGGTTTGAGCAAACTATCAAAAATCTGAAAGATCCCTACGCCAAACGTGAGTTTTTGTCACAAATAGTTAATTTATATCTCCAAATTTACCAACCCACAAAAGCTTTAGAGGTGCTAAAGCAACTTTCTCCTGAAGATTACGATCCTGATATTACCATCACTCAGATTGCTGCTACCTACTTTAAAGCTAGAGACCCAGTAAAAGCAAAGCAATTACTCGATCCATTGCTCAAAGCCGCACTAGCAATTAAAGATGTTGAACAACGGGAAATTAAATTAATGACTTTGGTGCTGCACTATGCACCCAGTGGAGATTTAAGGCGATCGCAGCAAATTGTTTCTTTAATGAAACGCCCTAATTCCTTCCGGGCTAGAAGTTGGTTGACAATCGCCGCAGAAGGTCGCAAATTTAACCAGCCAGAAATCCGCGAATCTGCGCTCGCCCGTTTAGTTGCTGATGCCAAAGCCGCTAAAATAGATGATCAGTTTGGCGGACGCTTCGATAATGAATGGTATGGCGAGATGTCAAATTTATCTCAAACTCGCGCCTATCAGCCTGAACTTAAAGCCCTGATTGCTAAACTGCGTGCGGTGAATGTTTTGGCTATTGTCCTAAGGGATTTGATTGCTAATAAGCAGTTTACAACTGCTCGGCAAATGGTACCACGTCCGATGATCGTACAGATAGATGCAGGCTATTTCGATGAAACTGATCGCTGGCTGGATAATATTGCCATAGCCGCCCTTGAAGCCGGACAAACCAAGGATGCAGAAGCCCGAATTGCTGGGGAAAAAACCGATGTGCGGCGATTGCTACGGTTTGCTCAAGCTTTCCATCGCCGTGGTAATCGTAGCCTTGCCGATCAATTATTTACTCGTAGCCAAGTAATAGCTAATAGCATTTCTGCTTTACCTACCGCCATCACAACTCATGCTGCGATCGCCAATGCTTTGATTTCCACCAATCGTCCAGCTGATAAGGTATTGAATCGAATTGTTACACTCATACAAACAGAAAAAGCATCGCCACAGCAAGCACAATTATTGCTATCAATCAGTGCAGAATTTAACGCAACGCGATCGGCTTACTTTACACTGGCAGAAAGATTAAAGTTACTTCAGCAAGTAGACTTTGCTGCCTTAGCAGGTAATCAAGCGATCGCCAATCGTCAGCCAGAAGAAGCATCCCGTTTCATTGGTTACGCCGGGAGAAATCCTAGCGAAAAGTTTGACTTTGCTTTACGAGTTGTGGAACTGAATCTGACTCAAGGCAATTTTACCAAAGCGCGATCGCTCCTCAATATTCCCATCCAAACCCTCCGCAATGGCTCAGAGTCTTCCTTACCACCAATTGCAGAACGTTCCCGTTTTTGGGGAAGGATTGCTTTAAATCTAGTGCATACAGGAGATACTAAAACTGCGATCGCCATTGCTCAGAATGTCACACCATCGCCAGAACGCGAACAATTACTGCAACGCTTACGCTGTTATCAGGACTGAGACATTGCATTTCAGTTTTAGAGAGCGAAGTGTTGATTCAAGCGATTTGCTAAGTTCAAACATCCTCAATTCCATTCACAACTCTTTTTTCAAAGAATGCGTCGCAAAGTTATGACCACAATAGCATTGATCATCCTTTGGTCAGTTTTAGTGATCGCGGTTGTTCTCGCCGAAGCATTTTGGTTTGCACGTCCAGCCGTGCAGCCTGAAAATTTAACAGCGATCGAAACTCATCTTGTTCGCAAACTCAGTCAGGCGAGTGATCGAGAACTCGGCAGTGCCGCTCTCATTCTGATTCAAGATGGCAAAATTGCGACAACGCATCAATTTGGCATTGCGAATGCAGAAACAAAAGCTCCTGTAACCCAGATAATAGAAGATTGGATTGACCGACTACCAAAAGCAGAAAATGGTGATTCCGACGCTCGCGGACTCGCTAACGCTGCGCTAACATCGACCCCACTCCCTGATCAACCATCAGGTTGATCAGGGAGTGGGGCTTCTGTCGGTTTTAGCTAAAAGTGATAGGTCGATAGATAGAAGGCAGATATATTTTGGAAACACAGTTATTCAATTCGGATGTTTAAATAACATAGCCGATTTTTTTGGAGTTTGTTATAAAATAACCAACTAGAATGATACTTAGATGCAATTAAAAACTCCGCCGCAAAACATACTCTCCACACTGTTAGCATTACGTGATTATTACGCATCCCTCGTAGAAGAGTATGAAAAGTTGTACACACAAGCGAAGGATAATCTCAATCATGTAGAAGCGTTACTAGCAAACTGGCCTGCAAAGTCAAGCGAACAGACTAATCGCTTAACACCAGCGCAGGTGGTTGCTGCGGTCATTGCGAATGAAAAAGGGAAGGACACTTTAAACAGTAGCCAGACAGTTTCAGAAACTGAGACTAAGTTAAGCCAAACTAATACCGATTTAAACGCAACTGACAATGTAGAAACAGAGCATTTATCCCTAGCCCAGGAAGATAGTAATGTCCAGCTAGAGATCCCACAGTTAGATGTTATTGCTGTGGAAACCACATCCTCATACAATAGCAATGCGATTAGTGAAGCTGAAACCACCGCAGTAAAATCTAACCCGACTCAAGAAAACTCATCTTTAGATTCTGGGGAAGACACTTTAGAAACACAGGGAGAGCAAGAAGAAACTAATGATATACAGCAGCCAGTCGCAGACACGATAGAAACTGACATATCATCTGTAAGCCAGGAAGATAATGAAGAGTTAGTTATTGATGAATCAGCTACAGTTGTCCAAGAGGACTTATCCTCAGACAATAACAATAACATTGTAGAAACTGAGGATGTCTCCGAGGCAGCCACAGACATTATAGAAACCGAGAGTTCATCAACAGCCACCGAAAACGAACATCAACAGCCACAATCAATATCTAGCGAACAAGAGAACGCACAGCAAACTCAGGACAAACAGCGTTCTTTGGGAGAGATTCCTATGCTGGAGGAATACTTTGGACTCAGCCGCATAGAAGCAGTAGAAAAGCTACTCCAAAAACATCCAGGCAATATATGTCATGTGGATTTTGTGGCGCGTGCGTTGTATGGTGAGTTAGAGCCAAGTATTTGGAAGATAGTTAGAGGTAGAGTCCAATCAACATTAACTCAGGGAAAAAATAGCGGCAGATGGTTTTTGGTTCCTGGGAAGTCGGGTTATTACACCATAAATTTAAAATTGCTTAAGTCGAATCGTAAAAGTAGTTCTTCCCAGCCAGAAAACAAGAAAAAACCGTCTCTTCAATCCAAAGCGAATGCTGTGCCAATGGTGGGGGAATTTGAAGGCAAGTTTGTAATTGATGCGCTGACTACTATGCTGCAACAAAACCCAGGGAAAGTGTTTAATGTCGCGCAAGTGATAGAAGCATTATATGGAGAACTAGACCCGGATGAAATCAAGGAAGTAAAAACCAGTGTACTCAATGAATTGTCACGGGGTCATCGCACAGGGATATTCTCCAGAGTGCCAGGGGAAAAAGGTGTTTACACTTGGGATGTTAAGCTACTTTCTCCAGGGAAGTAGTAGGTGAAAATTGACCATTTTTTGAATTCCCCGAAGGGTTTGACACTCACCCACCATAAGTCATTGAAAAATGATCATTAGGTAAAAGAAGCTCTTTCAAGAAGAAAATCTAAATTATCATGAGGATAATACTCTTGTTTTTCTTCTCCAAACTTGAATAAATATATCGTTTTGTTGCCAATCAATCTAATTGATGAATCTTCAATTTTTAACATGGTTCCTTCTGGCAATCCTACAACATAAATATCGGGATTTAAAACTAAAAATCTTCCAGTCTTTGTTCTCTTGTCTCTCCATTGTGATTGGGGATTACTGCATTTGTATAGTGGGGGTTGATTTGAAAAGGAACTAAATTCAATCCTTGAAAACTTATCGGTTCAATTATTGGCATATCATTACTTGTTTTGATAGTAGGACAAGCAACATTAGAGCCTGCGCTCCATCCGATATAAGGAGTTCCATTACTAACTTTATTTCTGATATCATCAAGTAATTTAGTTTCGTGTAAGCAATGTATTAAATGAAAAGTGTTTCCGCCTCCGACTACTACAGCTTCTGCATTTTTAATTAATTCATGAGAACTTTCAACTAAATGAATAGCATCAAATTCATAACCTATATCTTGAAATACTTTTCTAACTTTTTCGCTATAGTGCTGATAAGTTGAAGTAACGGCTGCAAAAGGGATAAACGCTATTTTCTTGACAGAACTTCCTAAAAAATTTTTAATTTCCTGACGAGCATAAAATAAGTATTCTTCACCGATATTTGTGGAATTACTGAGTAATAACAATCTTTTTGACATGATTTATTTCCTATAGTTAACGAGCTATAACGCTTTGAGCCAATCACAGACTACAGAGATACACCCCGAAGCAAAAT
Organism: Anabaena sp. FACHB-595; assembly: GCF_048568275.1. Lineage (NCBI taxonomy): Bacteria > Bacillati > Cyanobacteriota > Cyanophyceae > Nostocales > Nostocaceae > Anabaena > Anabaena sp. FACHB-595. The sequence continues at coordinate 180,022 of NZ_CP183474.1, read as the reverse complement.
CAACCCAAAGGAGCCACTGCCCCAGCTATGCGTTTCAGGCTTGGCTCACCATCAGCAATGCCAATAAGTTAAAATTAGATATGTTGGTGAAACATTGAATTTTAATGAAATCGTGCTAGAAATCGAATACCTATGACAATCAACAATATTAAACAGCAAATTTTAGAGCATCTTGAGGTATTGCCAGGAGAGCAGGTAAAAAGTCTGCTCAAAACATGGTTGAGTGTAACTGATGGAGACTTAGAAGATTTTGAGCAGTTACTCAGTCATGAATCTACTCAAAGTATAGAAGAAATTGATGATTACGGTGAAATAGATACAACATTAAATTTCCAACCACTCACCCAAGCCCAAATGGTTGAGAAAAGTCGTCAAGCTCTGGAAGCATACGGTAGGACAGGCGCAGGATTAGCACATGAGCGTGTGCGTGAATGGGCAGATTTTTTAGGAACAGATAAAGAACGTCCATGCCCCAGATAGTTTGGACACAAAAGCCTTATACAACTAATTTTTTATCTCAAACATAGTAAATTTTAGGAAAATGCTAACCTTCAGAAAATCTTGATAATTAGTGGAGATAAAAAATTACCATGAATAGTTTACAAGTAGAACAATATCTCCATCAGAATATACCGATTTCGCAACAAATGGCAGTGTCAGTAGTATCTATTGACGAAAAAGGAGTAATCTTAGCTGCTCCGTTATTACCAAATATTAATCATCACGGCACAGTATTTGGTGGCAGTATATCAAATTTAGCAATTTTATCAGCCTGGACTTTAGTATATGTAAGACTTCAAGAATTATTCATTAATAGTCGCATTGTGATCAGAAGAAATACTGTCGATTATTTCCAACCACTCCAAGGAGATTTTCAAGCTCATTGCATAGCTCCAGTTGAAGATAGCTGGAGCAGTTTTGTGACTAATTTAGATGAAAAAGGGAAGGGAAGAATTATTTTAGATGCAGAGATTACATCAAGTGGTATTTGTGCTGCCAAATTTCAAGGTGAGTATGTTGCATTAATATAGTTTGTATCAGAGGAACTAACTTGATAAGGGAAAAGCAGAAGCTAATACCCAACCCAAAAATAACGTACTACCAAAAGCATAACCCCAAGAATTATTCAGCAGACCATTCTCTAAAGATGATTAAGAAAAATGATTAAGTCTAAAAATTTGTATCGTGGACACTCAATAGAAAAAGTTGGTCACGGTAAAAGAGCGGTATTTAAAACAACTATCAACGAAAAAGAATGGTGTGCCGTGACTGAATTAAACGTAAAAACAGCAATTGATACTTGGATTGATGAAGGAATAGAGCCGTAGTTTAGATATGAATAGCTATTTTATTATTTTATTTGCTCACACAATTCTTACAAGAGAAAGTCACAATAGAAACTGATGGCAATCAAAGTAAGCTCCATACCATTCTGGCTGGAAGTGACGTTCTCTCCCGTTATACCGTCAGGTTAACGGGAGAAAATCGCACAGGGATATTCTCCAGAGTGCCAGGGGAAAAAGGTGTTTATACTTGGGATGTTAAGTTACTTTCTTCTCTAGGGAAGTAGAAACATAAGCAATTTTGCTACTTAAAGCTTGTAGTCACCAGTCAAACTTCGCCTAACTTGATAATCTTTTAAAGCTCCAGGAAGAACAACAGTTCTTCTATCGGTTCTAAAGGTAGGAATTTGTCCTTTCTGTACAGCCACATACAAATCGCTCTGACTTACGCCTAAACGTTTTGCGGCTTCTGCCAGTGAAATACCTTGCTTGAGCATGAGGCGTTACTTTCCTTGCAACCTTTATTTAGATTGCTATTTAGCCTAATCCTAACAATATATGAATAAATATTAAGAATAATAACATTAGTATCGTTAATGCTTATGATGAGCGCTTGTTATCAAATTTAACTATTACGCCCTCGTCCCCCACTGAATTTGGTACTCCAAATTAGTGGCGGGATATAAGGTGGGGAAAACCGAAGTACAAAATTGCATTCCTCGGTTGGTATTGTTAATGGAGCTAGTTGATTTATACTTTTAAGTTCGCCCTGGTTGTGTAGCAGTTCTATATTTGTATGCCTAGCCTGAGTTCGGATTTGGTACGCATCTATTTGCAAGAGATTGGTCAGTTCCCTTTGTTAACCTCTGACCAAGAAATAACTTATGCCAGGCTTGTACAGCAAATGATTGCCCTCCAAGAGCAACAGCATGAACTTACTCAAAAACTGGAGCGAGAACCAACAACGTTAGAATTAGCTAATTTCCTCAATAAAACTGAAGCCCAAGTCAATCAAATACTTGAGCTTGGTCAACGAGCCAAGCAAAAGATGATCACCGCAAATTTGAGGCTGGTAGTTTCTATCGCCAAAAAATATCAGCGCCGTAACTTAGAGTTCTTAGATTTGGTTCAAGAGGGAGCAATCGGGTTGCAAAGGGGAATAGAAAAGTTTGACCCCAACCGAGGTTACAAGCTGTCAACCTACGCATATTGGTGGGTAACGCAAGCAATCACCAGGGCGATCGCCGAAAAATCTCGCACAGTCAGGCTACCGATTCACGTTAACGAAAAACTCAATCAAATCAAAAAGGTACAGCGCGAATTTTTTCAAACCTTGGGTCGTCGTGCTACTGTGGCAGAAATTGCCCAAAAATTGGAGTTAGAACCTAGCCAAATTAGAGAATACCTCAAGGTTGCCAGTGGGACAATTTCTTTAGATTTGAAAATAGGGGATAACAAAGAAACAGAACTAAGCGAACTTTTAGCCTCTGAGGGCGTTTCGCCAGACGAAAACATTACTCACGAAATGTTGCGCCAAGACTTAAGTGATTTGTTAGCATCACTCAAACCGATGCAACGCGAAGTATTAATCCTACGTTTTGGACTGTTGGATAACCAAGAGCAAAGTTTAGCCCAAATTGGTGAAAAGCTAAATCTCAGCCGAGAGCGAGTGCGCCAAATCCAGCAAAAAGCAATGACTGCTCTGCGTCGTCAACAGCCATCGATTGGGCAGTATCTAACTTCTTGAGTCAGAATTCAGGAGCCAGAAGGGATAAATTTTAGACAAGTAGGGAGTTAGTCATGAGAACATGGGTCAATGATCCACATTCGGGAGGAGTTAAGATTCCTGATAACGTCAAGCAAAGAACGAAACAACGAATATTAGCTTATGCTGAACAGCATTATTCAGGAAAATATATACGTATTGATGTAAGGTTTAAGGGATATTTCCTAGCGTGGCAAAACTTACTAGAGAGGAGCAGAGATCCTGTAATCTTGAGCTTGTAACGAAATAATGGTACAAAAACTTGGTAAGAAAAAGTTTAAAACCAGAAGCAACATCGTTTGAAGTACTCGATTGTGTTCAAAAAAAATGCCCTTCGTGTGGTCAAGCAATGTGGAATGAATACAATAATCCTCGACATATAAGAACGCTAAATGGGGTAGTAGAACTACAGCTAAAAATTCGGCGATGTCAAAATAAGTCATGTATGCGGTATAAAAAAGCATATCGACCAGAGCAAGAAGGGTCACTCGCTCTACCACAGAACGAATTTGGTTTGGATGTGATTGCTTATATAGGAGCATTACGCTACCAGGAACATAGAAGTGTTCCTCAAATACATACTCACCTTGAATTAAAAGGTATATGTATAAGTAAACGAACGGTCACACACTTAATTGACAGATATGACGAGTTACTTTCTTTATGGCTAAAAGACCATAAAAGATTAAAAGCAATAGTGGCTAATCAAGGACGGGTGATATTAGCCATTGATGGGATGCAGCCAGAAATTGGACATGAGGTATTATGGGTAATTCGAGATTGTCTATCAGGAGAAATTTTACTTGCTAAAACTTTATTATCATCAAGGAATGAAGATTTAGTAGCGTTATTATTAGAAGTGGCTAATACACTGGATGTACCAATTGATGGAGTTGTTAGTGATGGACAACAATCAATTCGTAAAGCTGTTGGGTTAGCATTACCTAAAATTGCTCATGGTTTATGTCATTACCATTACCTGAAAGAAGCAATTAAACCCATATATGAGGCGGATAGAAATGCAAAAAAGGAATTGAAAAAAAAAAGTTAGAGGATTACGAGAAATTGAACGTAGTGTTACCAATGAAGATAAGGATTTGGTGACTATTATTGAAGATTATTGCTCGGCAGTCCGTAGTTCTATAACCAATGATGGACATCCACCGTTAGAGGCATCTGGATTAAAGTTACAAGAAAATTTGACTTTGATAGAACAAAGCTTAGAAAGGATGGAAAAAAGAAGTGCTTTACCACCACCTTTAGTTAACCTAAAACACCTTCTAGCTAAGGGATTATCTGCTACTGCATCTTTATTTTCACCTGTGAGGGTTGCATATCAGTGGGTTGATAAAGCTAGTAATATTCTCAACAATAAAATAGGTCTTGATGCTGCTGGGGTCAAACAAAGTTATCAGCAACTGTTGACAGAAATGTCTCAACAAAAGCAGAAAGCTGGTACCCTGAACACTGCAATCGATAACTTTATAAAAACCACCCACAGCTACTGGTCTGGACTTTTTCATTGTTATGAAATTGAAGATTTTCCTAGAACTAATAATGACTTAGAACACGCTTTTGGTATGCTACGTTATCATCAACGTCGTTGTACCGGTCGTAAGGTTGCCCCCTCATCTCTCGTTATTCGTGGTTCTGTCAAACTTGCCTGTGCGATAGCTACTAAGCTTCATTCTTTTACCGCATCTGATTTAGCACAAGTTGATATTCATACTTGGCTCGAATTACGCTCTCAATTGCAAAAACACCACAAAGCCAGAATTGAACAGTATCGATTTCGCAGAGACCCCAAGGCTTACTTGGCTAATCTAGAGAGTCGTCTTCTCTAGTAAGTTTTGCCACGCTAGTTCATATCGAATTAAAACTATATTGATGTTGTGGCTAGTGGGTTTGCTCCTCGTTTTAGGGCTAACTATTCCTGTACGCTTGGCAATTGCTAATCATCAAGCTCCTCAACCTCAAGCTATTCTTACTCTCGGTGGTGGTGCAGACAAAGAAGAATTTACGGCTCTATTTGCCCAATTTTATCCAGATATAAAAATTTGGGTTTCATCTGGGATTGAGCCGCAACAAGCACGAGCAATTTTTCATGCCGCAGGTATCACAGATAGTCAGTTTCATCTTGATTACCGTGCTACAGACACAGTGACTAATTTTACAAGCTTGGTAGAGGATTTCCAACAACAGCATATAAAGCACATATTCTTAATCACTTCCAAATTTCATATGCCCAGAGCGAAGGCGATAGCTACTTTAGTCCTTGGTAGTCGAGGTATTTCTTTTACTTCTATCTCTGTACCCTCCAGGGCAACTAGAGCAGAGTCAACTTCACCTACTCCTTGCGGGAGTAGGTGAATACCAGAGAATACCAGAGAAATACTCTGCTCATGTATCAATGCCAGTACCCGATTGAAGGGGTATTGCAAACTACAATGTTTCAGGACTAGAGAGTAAAGTGTGCGACACCAGCAAGCCGCACAGTTAGGCGGAGTGAAGCCAAGGGCGATCGCTCGTTTGTCTTTTCACCAACTGTAACCTCGCAAAGCAGCCAAAACAGTTGCCCACAAAAGTCTGCCATCTGCGATCACAAAGGTGGTTGGGAAAATCCTTGTTAAGATTGCAGTATGAAGCAGTAATAGGAAATAAGTCATGTTTGCTCTTGTTTCTCCAGACAAAACTGAATTACCTCCTGGTGCTGTAGTACGTTTGCCTGCCAGTTGGCAAGAATATCAGCATTTATGCAGTCAACGAGGAGATGGGTCAATACCGCGTATAAAATACCGTGATGGAGAAGTATTGCTGATGTCGCCATTACCAGTACACGGTCGAGATGCTCATTTACTGGCTAACATTGTGATGGCTTTATTAGATCACGATGAGCGAGAATATGATGCGTTTACACCTGTAACCATGAGCTTACCCCAAGAAAGCGGCATTGAGCCAGATTACTGCTTTTATATTGATAATTGGCAGGCAGTCTCAGGGAAAAAACGCATCGACTGGGGACAAGACCCACCACCTGATTTAGTTATCGAAATTGATGTCACCAGTTATTCTGATGTGCAAGACTATCTGCCCTATCGTGTAAGAGAAGTTTGGTTATTCAGAAATCAGCAGTTACTAATTCATCAACTACAAGGTGAAAATTACCAACTGCAAACTCATAGTTGTTATTTTCCTAACTTTGATTTAGCACAAACCATAGTTCGTTGTGTGCAGATTGCTTACGAACGTAACTCAAGTGCTGCCGTCCGCGATCTTAAAAAGCGATTAAGGAATACTGTTGAGCCTTGATAGCAGTCAAAAACTAGTCTATATGTAAAAAACTTCCTAACTTTAGCAGCACAGAACACGGTTTTTGGTAAAGTAATCAACAAACGTCACCTTTTTTGGAAACGCCATTCTGGCACTCTTGTTTCAAAGGTAGGACTCAACGGAGGTTCTGATGAAAGTCCTTCATGGCTCGTGGATACCAAACCAATATAGCGATTTTGTGCAGTCTGGAGCATTTTATCTATGGGTAGAAACTCCGATTAATAACAAAAAGCGTACTCATACACAAGTTCATCCCGGACATCTATCTTCTCTTGAATTACTCAATTTTCTGACTCAAACTTTGGGGATTAAAGAAACTGAAGCGCAATTAAAACAACGGATATGTTCTAAATATTTTGCCCTACCAACTGCTAATAATGAGCCATTACCTTCACCAGAGTTAGTCAAATATTTAGAAGTAGAAGTTCCTGAAGAGTATGAAAATTTTCAATATTGGCAGGTAACTTGTTATGAAACTGTTACTTCTGTGAAAGCAGTGATAGCAATTAATATTATTAAATTACTCAAAGATATTCATTTTTTAGCCCTGTACAATGCTAGTGAATTTCAATTAGGGTCAGATTTATTATTTTGGTATCATTATACGCAATCATTTAGACAAATAATTACTAAGGATCAATATATTCCATCTTTAAAATATAGAGCGAACGCAGCGACTACAAAGAAAAAACCTAAACAACCACCCCCAGGATTTGAAATATATGCTGGTTGGGAAATAATTTCCGAGCAATACGAAGCCAATATTCAAAAATATATTGAATATATGCCATTGATTTGTGTAGCAGGTAACAGCACACAAACTGATAAATTAGAATTTTTTGCTCCAGAAACTCTATTACGCCACTTCAGCGAGTATCTGCTTAATAATTTAGTGAGTAAGACACCATTGACCGCAGCATTTGAAAAACAAATTGATGATTCTTTAATTCACTATTGTCTTTATCCCCAAAAACACAACCCACTCAAAACCCATACTGCTCTCCAAGAGTATCAGCAGTGGTTGGGATGGAAAAACAGGATTATCCGTACTCAAGCTGAATCACCATTTCATCTTTGCTTCCAATTACATTCACCTGATGCTGAACAAATTGACAATTGGCAGATGCAATTTTTAGTATCAAGTAAAAAAGATCCGTCTCTAAAATTAGCTTTGGCAGATTACTGGATAATGAATTCCAAAACCAAAGCTGGTGTACATAAAGAGTTTGGCAAAGATTTCGATACTAATTTACTGCTGAATTTAGGCTATGCAGCAAGAATGTATCCCAAACTTTGGCAAGGTTTAGAAACGGACTCTCCCACAGGAATGCAGCTAAGTTTAGATGAGGCGTTTGATTTTCTCAAAGATAGTGCTTGGGTGTTGGAAGACTCAGGATTTAAGGTCATTGTCCCGGCTTGGTATACTCCGGCTGGTCGTCGTCGTGCGAAAATCCGCCTCAAAGCTTCTAGTGGTCGCAAGGTAGCTGCTACGGTAGGGGAAAGCAAAAGTTATTTCGGTTTAGATTCACTAGTGCAGTATCAGTATGAATTAGCAATTGGAGAGCAAACTCTCACACCTCAAGAATGGGAACAATTGATTAATACTAAAGCACCACTAGTGCATTTTCGCGGTCAATGGATGGAATTAGACCGGGATAAAATGCAGCAGTTATTAGAATTTTGGCAGTCCCACGGCGATGAACAGCCCCAAATGAGCTTGTTAGAGTTCATGCAACGCAGCGCCCAAGGGGAAGATGACTGGGAAATTGAATATGATGCAGCTTTATCAGAAATAATGGCAAAGTTACAAGATAAGAGTCAGCTAGAGCCAATTTCTGAAGACTTAAATTTGCAAGGCAACCTGCGAGAATATCAAAAGCGGGGTGTAGCCTGGTTACAATATTTAGAAAAATTGGGATTAAATGGCTGTTTAGCCGATGATATGGGACTGGGTAAGTCCGTGCAGGTAATTGCGAGATTAGTACAGGAGAAAGATAGCCAAAGTTCCCCATTACCGACATTATTAATTGCGCCGACTTCGGTTGTTGGTAACTGGCAAAGAGAAATTGCTAAGTTTGCACCCCATTTAAAAACTATGGTGCATCATGGTAGCGATCGCCTGCAAGATGCTGCGGAGTTTAAGTCCGCCTGTCAACAGCATGATGTGGTGATAAGTTCCTTTACTTTGGCTCGCTTAGATGAAAAACTCCTAAATAGTGTGACATGGCAACGGTTAGTTTTAGATGAAGCACAAAACATTAAAAATCCCAAAGCAGCGCAGACTAAAGCTATACTCAAACTCAGTGCTAAACACCGTCTAGCTTTAACTGGTACACCAGTTGAGAACCGCTTACTTGATTTGTGGTCAATTTTTAATTTTCTCAATCCCGGTTATTTAGGGAAAGAAGCACAGTTTCGCAAATCCTTTGAAATTCCCATCCAGAAGGACAACGATAAAGTAAAATCGACTACCTTAAAGAAACTGGTTGAACCGTTAATTTTACGACGGGTCAAAACAGACCAATCAATTATTAAAGACTTACCAGATAAAGTTGAACAAAAACTCTATACCAACCTCACCAAAGAACAGGCTTCGCTATATGAAGTGGTAGTCAGAGATGTGGAAGAAAAATTGCAAGAAGCTGAGGGAATACAACGCAAAGGTTTAATTCTCTCAACGCTGATGAAATTAAAACAGATTTGCAATCATCCCAGACAGTTCCTCCAAGATAATAGCGAATTTTTACCGGAGCGCTCGCACAAACTTTCCCGCTTAGTCGAAATGGTAGATGAAGCCATTTCTGAAGGAGAAAGTCTTTTAATATTTAGTCAATTTACAGAAGTCTGCGAACAAATAGAAAAATATCTCAAACACAACTTACATTGCAATACCTACTACCTACATGGGGGTACAAGTCGCCAACGTCGGGAACAAATGATTAGTGACTTTCAAAATCCTGATACGGAAGCATCTGTATTTGTCCTTTCCCTAAAAGCTGGCGGCGTGGGGATTACTTTAACTAAAGCCAACCACGTCTTTCATTTTGACCGTTGGTGGAATCCAGCCGTTGAAGACCAAGCCACAGACCGCGCTTTTCGCATAGGTCAGAAAAAAAATGTGTTTGTACATAAATTTGTCGCCCTTGGGACTTTAGAAGAAAGAATCGACCAAATGATTGAAGATAAGAAAAAACTTTCTTCCGCCGTAGTTGGTAGTGATGAATCGTGGCTAACCGAATTAGATAACGAAGCCTTTAAGAAACTAATTGCCTTGAATAAAAGCACAATTATGGAGTAGATATTATGAATAAGTTTAGCAGAACTTGGTGGGGCGATCGCTTTATCAAAGCACTAGAAGATTTTACCGATGATGGTCGCCTACAAAGAGGACGCTCCTATGCTCGTGGTGGTAAAGTTAAAAGCTTTGATATTGGTAAAAATATCATCACAGCTAAAGTTAGAGGTTCAGTGAATCCTTATTTTGGAGTTTACAAAGAACCCACATATAATATAGTCATTGAAATTACCCCCATTGCCAAAACCCGTTGGAATGAAGCCATCAAAAATATTTCTTCCAAAGCGAGTATTGTTTCGCGGTTATTATTAAACGAAGTTCCTGAAAATATTGAAGAAATATTCTCTCAAATGGGGTTACACTTATTACCGCATAGTAGCAATGACTTTAAAACTAAATGTTCTTGTCCAGATTATGCTAACCCTTGTAAGCACATAGCTGGAGTTTATTATTTAGTAGCTTCTCAACTTGATAGCAACCCCTTTTTACTATTTGAATTAAGGGGGCTTACCAAAGTAGAATTACAAGCTAAACTAGCTGATTCACCTTTAGGTAAAGCACTATCTACAGTTTTAGATGAACAAGAATGGGCTATTGAACCGAGTCAATCTTTTTACACAACGCCTGAAAAACAAACTGTTACGGACAAGCCACACTTAAGAGAGTTTTGGTTAGGTGCAAAACGTTTACCATCTACTATTGAAGTCGCCAATGATAGCGGAGTTTCAGCAATTTTAGTTAAAAAGGAAGGAGACTTCCCAGCTTTCTGGCACAAAGATAATTCCTTTATAGAAACAATGGAAGAACTTTATCAAAGAGTCAAAACTAAAAATCAAAGCCTAATATGAATGTTTTGATGGTTAATCGCTTTGGAGAACCAAGCCAACTGAACAATCAGTAACGCGCTTAAGCCCTCTGCACTATTGCTAGACACTCCTACCTCTCAAACCGATGCAACGCGAATTATTAATCCTAAGCTTTGGACTGTTGGATAACTAAGCGCAAGGTATATTATGAATATTAACTATCAAAAAGCCGCATTTTGCGATCTAAATCTTGTTTTGGAACTAGTTGAAGAGTTTCATGAAACCGAAAAGTTACCATTTGACAAAACTAGCGATCGCCATGTACTCATACAGTTTTTGAGTAATGACTCTTTTGGACAAATATGGTTGATTAGGAAAGAGGATGAGGTCATTGGCTATATTGTTTTGACGTTAGGGTACAGCCTAGAATACCGAGGTAGAGATGCTTTTATAGATGAATTTTATATTCGTCCAAAGCATCGAGGACAAGGTATTGGTACGCAGACTTTGATGTTTGCAGAGAAAATTTGCCATAGTCTAGGAGTTCAAGCCCTTCATCTGGAGGTAGATTTTGAAAACCCAAACGCCCAACGCCTTTATCATCGAGTTGGCTATCAAAAACACGAGCGTTTTCTAATGACGAAGCTCCTGAATGGAGAAGTTTGAATAAGGATTCAGCTATTTGCTAATTCTGGAGCAGAGTCGGAATTTCCGAAGCTCAGATCACAATCAATTTATTGGCTTTTTCGGTCAAAATAGTTTGATTCAGTTAAAGATTCTGTATTCAAATTCGCATTCAATATTAGCAGCAGAGGCCTCGATAGTTCCTTGGTTGGCGATCGCCTATCACATCCAAATTCGTCCAACCCAGTTACTGAAGCATTTACCATTTGCGGATGAGTCTATTTGCTAAATACTTCTAAATTCTGACCCTTCGACAAGCTTAGAGCATTGCTTCTGAATCACCTCGACTGCGCTCGGCGACCGCCTGGGTTCTGAATTTTTACTTTTTATCGAGGAGCGGTAGAGCCAGCAAAGTGAATTTCTTGAGCCGCCTTAAGTCCAGATTCTAATGCTCCCTGAAGCCAGCCTCTAGTTTTGGAAGTATGTTCTCCAGCGAAATAAATTTTTCCTTCTGACTTACCTAATTCGGGAAATAGTTTCTTTTCCTGTTCATCTGTAGGATAAGCCCAGCCTCCTTTTGACCAAATATCTTTTGTCCAGGAATGAAAATATGAGCGCACAGAGTAATTACTTACCCCAGGCAGAATCTTCTCCCAATGCTGGAGCAATTTTTGCTGCTGAGTTTTCCCTTCAAAGCCATCGATCTCCAGACCTTTTTCTCCTTTGAGATAAGCATGAAGAATGCCAGTTTTTTCAGGTCTGTCCCAAGTAGTATGCCACAGTTCTTCATCGTCGAAAAATCCCCAACCATTTAAGTTTTCTCTTTCCCAGAATCGGTTAGGAAATTTTACAAATCCACGAGTTGCTGCTCGATAGTTATATCCTCCAGCCGCCGCCTGTTTTTTTTCCTCAGATAGTTCAGGTGAGAAAGTAATCTGGTTTAAAACGGTTAATGGGACAGTGCATAACACATAATCACCAAGATATCGTTGCCCTGATAAGCACGACACTTCAACTCCATTAGAGGTTTGTACAATCCGAGCAACAGGCTCATCAAGTTTAATTTCTTTTGTCAATGCTTGGGCAAATGCTTTAGGAAGTAAATCAAATCCATCCGTCAGTTTTTGAATCTCTTGGGGACGGATTTGTGGTTGATTTTGAAATAGTACTTTCGCTGGAATTAACAGACGCTTTCCGTCTTTGATGGTCAGGTATTTCCCGTCTGCCGGCGCAAATTGTGAAAGTTTTAAACCAAAATGTTTGATATAACCAAAGGTTAAATGATGATTTGATGGTATTCTAGCCGCTCCAAGTTCTAATAAATCCTCTCCTTGAAAGGCTCCTCGCAGGGTTAACACTCTACCACCTATACGTTTGCTTGCTTCTAAAAGGGTGACATCATGACCAACGGCTGTTAATTCATACGCTGCGACTAAACCAGAAATACCCGCACCGACAACGATCACCTTTCGACGTGGTAATCCCTTGGGCAATGTCCCAGGGGATTTTGGTTTTTGAGCTTGTACATGATCGTAACTAACAGTTGCGGCGATGGCGAGAGTACTCCGCAATAAAAACTGACGACGATTCAGGTTAAACATAAAGATGAAACTAATTGGCAAACGACAGCTTGTATGAATACAGCCTGTAAATTCCCTGTGCTGCATCTAAGTTTAACGCTCTTTGCGTTACAACTTTACATCCTCAATCAAGTCAATTTGGCATAACGATACATAAAAAATCATGCTTACTGACTTTCAACCAGTTTCCACCCTTGTCTGACCAGGCAATATCCCCTAAAATCCGATTTACTTAAGATACTGATTTCGCATCTTGTTCAAGTAACATAAGTAGCTTACGCAGCATGGGGATGGATAATTGCAATTCATTAGCTGTGAATTGAGATAACACCTGTTTCTCTTTCTCAAACAAAATAGGCATCACAGTATCCGCAAGCTGTATTCCTTTGGGAGTCAGTTGCACCATGACGCTGCGCCGATCCTCTGCATCACGGACACGTATTACTATGCCATCTTGTTCTAGACGGTCAATCCGGTTTGTCATTGCGCCGGAAGACAGCATGAGCAAACTATAGAGTTCAGTCGGTTTCAATCGAAAAGGTTGTCCCTGTCGTCGCAGTGTGGCTAACACATCAAATGACCACACGTTCAAGCCATACTCAATCAGTATACTTTCTCGGTGTTTTTCCAGAAGACGGGCAATTCGTAGTACTCGCCCAGTTATGCTTACTGCTGAGGTATCCAACTGCGGCAACTCCTGTTGCCATTCCTCAAGAATGATGTCAATTCGATCTTTGTTCATATTGCCATTTTATCTTGACATCGAGATTCTTGACTTTTATCTTTATTTTAAGTATCTTGATATCAAGATATGTTTACAGGCATCCTCTATTCTCCTCATAAAACAACAGCCATGACACCCATACGTCTAGTTCTCCGGGGGTCTGTCCCTAATGGTCAAAGCTACTTGTATGTTCTACTAGCATTGCTGAACGGTGCTATCTTGCCGATTCAAAGCAATCTCAATGCTCAATTAGCGCGATCGCTCAATTCTGTACCCCTAGCCGCAGATATTTCTTACCTTGTCGGCTCAATTGCATTGATTAGTTTGTTATGCACAGGTTGGTTTGGTCATCCAGATTGGTCTGCTTTAGCCAAAGCTCCTCGATGGAGTCTAATGGGTGGTTTATTTGGAGTTTGGTATATTACCTCCAGTGCTTATTTCACCTCTATTTTGGGGACTACCTTAACTCAGGGGTTAATTATTTGTGGACAAGCGATCGCTGGCTTAGTGACTGACCATTTTGGCTGGTTGGGAGTTAACCGCCGTCGCCTGAGTGCTAATCGTCGCCTTGTGATGGGGCTGTTAATTGTGGCAATTTTTTTGCTTTCGCTACCAACCTAATACTTTTCAATATCATCTTATGGAAATCTTCTTAGCATTACTTGGTGCTGGTTCGGCTGGTGGCTTTTCAACAATTGGCGCAGCTGCTAATGCTCAATTAAAGACAATACTCGACTCTCCAATAGCATCAGCAACAATTAATTTTGTAGTTGGGTTTAGTATTCTCACATTGCTGCTAGTACTTGGTATTTTCAAACCCTATAAACTTGACTTACTTTCTGTTACTCCTTGGTGGGCATTTTTAGGTGGTTTATTAGGTGCAATCTTCGTAACCTTAAGTACCTTAATAGTTCCTAAATTGGGTTTAACAACAACTACTTTAGTTGTCGTCTTTAGCCAGATGTTTATGTCACTGGTAATTGATCAGTTGGGATGGTTCTGTGCTATTAAATATCCGATTACCACACCCAAGATATTAGGAATAGCCACATTAGTAGTAGCAATCGCAATTAATCAATTGGACAAAAACTATTCTGACCAAAGCTTCAAGTAGTACCTTAAATAAAGTTGAACGACGGGGATTTTTTAAAATTCAGTTACTCACAGTAAAATTCCACAACCATATAGGAACATCGTTTCTCCCTTTATTCCTTTACATCTAAAATTGCAATAAAAACTATGGAATGGCTTAATGAACCTCCTAATTGGTCGCATTCAGATCAGAAAATTATAGTTACAACCTCACCAAAAACAGATTTTTGGCGTATAACTCACTATGGTTTTATTCGTGATAGCGGACATTTCTATTTTGACCGAGTGAGTACAGATTTTGTGGTCGATGTCAAGATAAAAGGAAACTATAAAGACTTATACGACCAAGCAGGAATTATGATTCGTGCTGACGAGCAACATTGGATCAAAACTGGGATTGAGTATGTAGATGGAGTACAAAATCTGAGTGCTGTTGTCACTCACAACTATTCAGATTGGTCATTCACACCTCTGTTAAATCCTCCTAACATTTTTCAGGTACGGGTTGAGCGATGCCAAGAGGCAATTCATATTGCTTATTTAGATGAATATTCTCGCTATGTTCCATTTAGAATGGCTTATTTTCCAGTCGCGCTAGACATTCAAGTCGGAATCATGTGTGCATCACCACAAGGAAATGGATATGAGGTAATTTTTGAGGATTATCAATTAACAAAAAAAGGCGAAAAATTATCATGAATATTCAAGATTTAGCTGATTCTATCTTGAACCTCACACGACTTGAAGTCGCGTGATTCCTGCTTCAACGATCTCTGCCTGAATTGCTCCAGGACTGACGAGTTCTCCACAGGCGTTTAGAGCCTCCGGGATACCCACGGCGGCTATTAATCTCAATCCCTCACCTAATATGTTCAACGCTGCGTTATTGTCTCTCAAATTGTAACCACTACAACCAGGACAAGCCCATTCACGTAACTTTAAATCTTTGACCAAAGGGTTGATAAAACCACAATGATTACAAGTCTGAGAGGAGGGATAAAACGTACCAACCTTCTGCACAATTCTGTCATGCCAAAAAGCTTTATATTCAAGCATGGCAACGAACTTAGACCAACTAGCGTCTGAAATACTCAATGATAATTTATGGTTTTTTACCATGTTGGCAACTCGCAAATCCTCAATACAGATAATACTGTTTTCTTTGATTAGACGAGTTGACAGCTTGTGCAGAAAGTCATCTCTGAGATTGGTAATTCTTTCGTAGCTACGAGCCAGCTTGATTTTCGCTTTGACTCGATTAGTACTGCCTTTTACACTGCGGGATAATTTTTTATGTGCTTTACGTAATTTACGAGTTTGAGTCCGGTAATATTTGGGATTATCTACGACTTCCCCATTACTAGTAACGAGATAAGACTTTATGCCTAAGTCTATGCCAATATTTTGACTAACTTGGGGATGTTTCTCAATCTCTGTATCACACAGAATACTAGCAACATATTTACCAGAAGAAGTCCGAGTTATGGTAACGTTTATAAGCTTTCCGGTAACTTCTTGGGACTTATGAAACTTCACCCACCCTAACTTCGGAAGCTTTAAACGATTCTCTATTACCTGGATGTTACCGTTTGTTAAATTCGTCTTGTAAGACTGCTTGCAACCATGCTTCTTTTTAAACTTGGGAAAGCCTACTCCTTTTTTGCCTTTGACCTTCTTTAAGTCAGCAAAAAAGTTTTTGTATGCTGTCTCTAAATTCTTGAGCGAATTCTGTAAGGCAAACTTATCTACTTCCTTCAACCATTCAATTTCTTTCTTGAGTAAAGTTAAACGTTGACTACAAGCGTTATAGTTTAATGTTTTCTGTTCGGACTGATATAGCTCTTGCTTTAATGCCAGAAAGTGGTTATACACAAACCTTGCACAACCAATACTCTTATTGATTAAGACCTCTTGATTGTGATTAGGAATGAGTGTAACTTTAAACGCTCTCTGCATTTTGGTTTTCTATGTACTTTTTGACTTGTGCTTCTGTATTATCTGAAACAGTACTTACAAAATAACTAGGATTCCAGAGATGACCTCCCCATAGCTTTTTCTTGAGTTGAGGAAACTTTAAAAACAATTTCCTAGCTGATATTCCCTTTAGCATTTTGACTATATTAGGGATGGTGTGCTGAGGCGTTGCAGACACTAAAACATGAACATGGTCTTCTACTACCTCAAGACTCTCAACCTTGAATTTGTAAAGAATTGCCGTCTCAACTAGAACTTCTTTCAGAAAGTCAGCTATTTCATCTTTCAGTACCTTATGCCTATACTTAACACACCATACGATATGATACTCAATTGCATAAACGTAACCTCTACCGTGCTTTACTTCCATAATTCATCTTACCATGTGCATGACCATAGTAAGACAAAATATGGAAATATGGAGCGCCTAACTCATGACTAGAAGTCACGAGTGTGCGGCTTGCAGAAATCAAAAAGCAAGCAGAATTGTCAGTAGATAGAGGTTTTTTAGTTGCTGTCAGTGGTATTGATGGTTCTGGCAAAGGTTATATTACTGAAAAATTAATAATTGCTCTCAATGAGCAAAGTGTTCATGCTGTTTCCATTAATTTAGATGCTTGGCATAAGCTCCCGACTGAGCGATTTAATTCTGAGAATCCAGCAACGCATTTTTACCATCATGCTTTTAACTTTGATGCTCTATTCCAGCAATTGATCCTGCCGTTAAAAAATCAGCGTATGATTAATTTAACGACGCTTTTAACAGGAATTACAGGTATACCGCAAACCTATTATTATCAATTTTTTAACGTGGATGTAATTGTTCTTGAAGGAAGATTTTTGCTAAAGAGATCGCTTCAACATTTCTATGATTTTCAGATTTGGATTGATGAAGGAATAGAGCCGTAGTTCGCAAATAGTCCCCCGCTAACCCTTGTGGGTATAGCGGTGGGATGATGTCAAAAATCAAAGCTGATTGCTATAGTTGGGATGCTGAATTAAACTTCTTCTTTGCTGCCAAATAAGACTTTAATTCGTTGTTCAATTTCTTCGGATGAAACATCCTCTTGATGAGTCGCAATCCACCAATAATTTCCGTTTGGGTCTTTCACAGCCGCATGGCGATCGCCCCAAAATTCATCATTTGGCTGCATCATTGAAATAGCACCCGCTTTGAGAGCATTGTCATAAGTTGTGTCCGTATTCTCCACATAGAGGTAAATGGAGCTTGGCATTGGCTTAAATTCACACCTTGCTTCACTCAACATTATTACTGAGTCGCCAATTTTGACTTCAGCATTCATGATGCTGCCTTCTGGATGTAAAGTACGACGAATTTCCTTGGCTGCAAAACCCTGTTTGAGAAACTCGATTAAGGTTGCTGCGCCTTCGACAAAAAGATACGGTGTAACAGTATGATAACCGGATGGAATAGGTTTAACTGCCATAATTGTTGCAGAGATAAGTTAGTACAAACGTATTATAGTTTAGGCTAACTACATTTTCTGCAATCTTAAAACTCTGTATCAATTACCCTAGACATCTCCGAAAAAGAAGCTGAAACCTTTATCTTATCTTGGTGAAAACCTAATTTCTGGGGATGTCTCCTATATATCAATTGAACAAATCCAAATCTGTCACAGCACCGATACTGCTAGAAGATACCAATTTGGCATATTTCGCCAACACGCCTTTAGTGTAACGTGGTACAGGAGGTTGCCAACTAGCACGACGACGAGCTAATTCATGATCAGATATGTTCAACTGCAAGAGACGTGCAGGTGCATCAATGGTAATACTATCGCCTTCTTCTACAAGAGCGATGCCTACGGCGGGCTACGCCTACGCACTACCCACTGCTGCTTCTGGAGCAACATGAAACCATGATATGTTCTCTAACTTTTGCCAGATTATGTGCGGCAATTCGAGGATTTTGATGATGGACATCATGATTAATTGTTGCTTGAATCACAGTCCGCCCAAAAATTCGCTCTCCCCATGTTGTAATAATACTGGGAAGTTTCATTTCAAATGTTCCGTATTCGCCTTTCTGATGATGAACAAGACGAAAAAACACTAAGTCACCTAGTCCATATACAATTCTGATAAATAACAAAAAAAATAAAAACTTTTTTCCACCTAATAAAGCTAATATTACTAAAAATAATAATTTAATTAGCAAATCAATCCCTAGTTGAGGACTAAATCCATTTATTTTCACCCAACGGAGAAAGCTTTGCTCTGGTGTAGTCAAAGAGTTTAATATGATAAGGAATAAATTTCCTCTAATATGGTAAGCATCTGGGTCAGATTCTGTTGCAGCATGGCGATGATGAGCTAGATGAATTTCATGAATCTGCTGATAGCTTAATGTAAAAATAGAGAGTGGAACAGGACTAATTCCTAAACATCTGATGATTCCATTTATCTGCTCGCTGCTTTTAGCATGAAGCAGTTCATGGACATTAATAATCCAACGAGGTAAAGTAACAGCAACAATTATAAATAAAATTAAACTAGAAATAAGTTCAGTTATAAATAAAGTGTAAGCTCCTACTATTATAAGAGCAGCTATAGCACATTCACGCAGATATTGGCTAGCATCATCATCATTAACCATATACTCATCTAGACATCTACCACTATTTTTGTACATGATATACGTATATAAAAATAAATTGCTTATTTGAATTTTACATTAAGCTTTTATAATTTAAAGCGGAGTATAAAATATTTATTTGTAATCAGATTTATCCTTTAATAAAACAAATCAAAAATTCATTTTCCACTTTTTAAGTTATAAGATATCGCCGCATTATCTGTTGTAAATCTACAGCCTACCCCAAGCGCATATACACGACCCCATCAGATATCGCCAGTACGATTTGCTGCCGTCGCGCCCACTCAAAGGGAGTGTCTTACTAATTCACAATTCGCAACGATGTTCCCGCCCCGCCCCGCTAACGCAATTAAAAAACCTAGATGCAGCAGCTTTTAGAGTTTACATCTGTATGAGATTTTTCGGGAAATGGTATCAAATTGGTAGTTTACGATATTCGGTTCTTTCGGATATTTTATGGAGAAAGCAAAAAGTAATGAAAATTAATGGATAAAATTTATAAAGATTGAAGCCTAAACTAGAGTAGATACAATACTTTACAGCTTTGAAGGTATGTTTAATTACCGAAAGTAAGATAATTATAGATCAAGCACAGGAATTGGCGGCGATAGTTATGAAATTTCCCGTAGAGCAAATCCTCAATCTACCAGAGACGAAAGTGTTAGATTGTCAAGAAGTGGAAGGAGCAGGAATAATTATCACAATCGAAAAAGCCGTCAACCATTGTAGCTGTCCAAATTGTGGAAATGTAACTCAAAGTATACACCAAGACCATTGGCGAATGATTCACGATTTACCGTGGAGTGAAAAACCAGTTCTGTTAAAAATAAATCGTCGTCAATTTAAATGCCATAAGTGTAAAAAAGTGTTTAGTGAGAAACTAGAGTTTGTAGAAAAGAGCAAAGGATATACAAAAAGATTAGCAGCTAACATAGTAGAGCAAGTATTGAATAGCAACATTCATAGCGTGGCTAAAAGAAACGACCTCAGTGATGAGGAAGTAGAATCGATGTTAAAAAGGCAAGTAACCCAAATACAGAAGATAAATTTAAGAGGATTAAAAAGGTTAGGAATAGATGAAATAGCCTTAGTGAAAGGGCAAGGAAATTATCTGGCAGTAATAGTAGATTTAGATACTCGTAAACCAATTGAGATAGTGAAGACAAGAAGGATAGAAGAAATCGGTGAAGTCATGAAAGGATGGGGATTAAAGGTACTTGAGCAAATCCAAGAAGTGAGTATAGACCTGTGGTCTCCTTATAAAAGTCTAGTCGAAGAATTAATGCCCAATGCAAATATAACTGCTGATAGGTTTCATGTGATGAAACAGGTAAATGATGAATTAGATACAATACGTAAATCCGAGAAAAAAGCAGCAATGTCTTTAGAAGATAAATCAGAAAAAGAACGAATATTAGCGGGATTAAATAAAAGTAAATATAGCTTGATTAAAAATGAAGACTCGTTAAACGAAGAGCAAAAAATCAGACTGAAAGCTGTCCAAGAAGTATCACCAACTCTAGCAAAGATGCACTCCTTGAAAGAAAAATTTAGACAAATCTTTGAATCTCACACATATTGGGGAGATAGCATCATTCAATTATTGGATTGGATGTATGATGCCATGCTACTTTTTCCCAAATCTATCGGAACAATGATTAGATGGTTTGGGGAAATAGTTGGTTATTTTGATGGTAGAACTACCAGTGGTACTGTAGAAGGTATTAATAATAAACTTAAGCTGATTAAACGTCTTGGATATGGTTTCCGTAACTTCAACAATTTCCGTTTACGCAGTTTATTAAACTGGCACTTTAGTATTAATTCTCCATAAAACAGGCGCAAGAACCCGATATTCTTGCTCTTGTCTCACTAAAGAGTATGCTATCAGTATTAAAGATCCTGTGGAATCATCATTCTCTGAGGATTCCAATTTTTAACAACGAAGCTACCTTTCAGATTTTGCAACAAGATTAAATCCTTGGCTATTAACCGCAAAGATTGGTAACAATAGGAATAAGCACAACGTTTTCCTAAAAAACAGTTTTTCAATATGAGCAATACCAGTAATTTTCGTGAAGCTATCCGTGAGGCTAAATCTCACGCCCTCGTTGGCCCAAACGTAATTGCCAACGCCCTTCCCTACGTCGGTGGTGGATTGGTGCTAACCGCATTAGGAACCTACGGCGGTTTGGGAGTTATCCGTACTAACCCCGGAATATTCTTTCCTACCTTCATTGGTGCGGTGATTGTAGAGTTAATTTTGTTCTTTGTGGCCCAAAATGTGGCCCAAAAAGGTAACAAGGGTCTTGCACTACCCCTGCTGGCAACTTACAGTCTCTTGTCTGGGTATACTCTCAGTGGCTTGGTTTATGTCGCTTTGAGATCCCAAGGTGTTGGCATTCAAGGTATTGGTTTAGCTGCCCTTGGTTGTGGCGTTACCTTTATTGCTGCTCGTCAAATTGGTTCAAATCTTTCTGAACAAGATGGCATGGCTTTGACAAAAACCATCAATCTCGGCGTTATCGCCTTGCTGGTTGTATGCCTTGTCCAATTTGGGTTTGCCATGTTTGGTGTTTACACGCCAAATTGGTTAGAAATCGCCATCTCCGGTTTAGGAGTATTCCTGTTTGTTGGGGTTTCTGTTGTTGATTTCTACATCTTGCCCCGTACTTACAGCGATGACCAATATCTGCCTGCTGCTTTGTCGATGTACCTTACTTACATCAACTTGTTCGTCTTTATCTTGCGGTTGCTAATTGCCATCAATGGCCGCGATTAATTGTCTGTAGACGCTAACACAAGTAAAGTTTTATCAAGTAAAAACCGTGGTTGCTAAAAATTTAACCACGGTTTTTTTATCTTAACCGCTACAAGACCCCAGGTTCCGCTATCGCTGCACCTGGGGTCGTGTAGCGGTTAAAAACGAAACACCCCTGGAACGAAATCGAGCGTAGCGAGATAAGTGCCAGGGATAGTTGAGTTTTTAATAGTAAATATGGTAGACTACTTGATAGTAATTCAGCTAACACATGATAATCTACGAAGCAAAAGCAAAAGCAACAAAAGAGCAGTTACTCAAAGTGAATGAAGCTTTGAGAACTGCTCTTTTTGTTAGAAACTCTTGCTTGCGCTATTGGATAGATGGTCATGCGAAGAACGGTTACGATTTGAATAAATATACGAAAGTTCTGTCAGATAATCCTGCGTTTCCTTGGGTATCAAAATTAAACTCATCGGCAAGGCAGGCGATGGCAGAACGTGCCTGGGCAGCAATTGCACGGTTTTTTGATAATTGCAAAAACAAGATTCCGGGCAAAAAGGGTTTTCCTCGTTTTCGTAAACTCCAAACCAGAGCATCTGTTGAATACAAGCAAAGTGGTTGGTCACTATCCGATTGCCGCAACTATATAACATTCACAGATAAGTTGGGAATTGGAACGATGAAATTGAGGGGAACCCGTGACTTAAATTACTATCAAGTAAAACAAATAAAGCGAGTCAGAATTGTGCGTCGTTCAGATGGAATATACATCCAATTCTGCATTGACCACGAACGAAAAGAGCAATTAGAACCCACTGGTAAATCTCTTGCTCTTGACCTTGGACTAACTCATTTCTACACAGATAGTGATGGCAACAAAGTTGAGAATCCCCGGTTTCTACGCAAATCCGAGAAAGCATTAAAAAAGGCACAACGTAGATTGTCTCATTGTGCCAAAGGATCTAAAAATCGTGCTAAAGCACGAAATAGATTGGGTAGAAAACACCTGAAGTTGCAACGCCAGCGTAAAGATTGGTGCGTTAAGAAAGCACTGAGCGTAATTAAGTCGGCAGACTTTGTGGCGTATGAGAATTTACAGGTGCGGAATATGCTGAAAAACCACAAACTAGCGAAAAGTATTTCTGATGCCAGTTGGAGTATTTTCACCCAGTGGCTGGAGTATTTCGGCAAGGTGTATGGACGAGTTGTTGTTGCTGTGTCACCCGCGTACACGAGTATCGATTGCTCGAATTGTGGGCATCAAGTCCACAAAACTCTCAGCACCAGAACACATATTTGCCCTAACTGCTCATACACTGCTTGCCGTGACTTAAATGCCAGTATTAATATCCTTAACAAAGGATTAGAACTATTTAAAAATACCGATGGACATTCGGGAATTCAGCACGCCTCTGGAGAGTTTGACCCCTGCTTGGAGAAGGCGACTTCTTTAGGTAAGTCATCTCGGCGAAAGAGGAAAGTCTCGCAGTGATGTGGGAATCCCCGCACAAAACGTAGTGGCGTGCTGGGAGGATGTCAATTGTTTAATAGTAGAATATGTAGATAAGTTAAGCCTCAAGTAAGCATGATTTCTCAAGCTACTTTCTGGGATAATTCTGCCAGTTTTTATCAAATACTTCAATAAATTGATTTCCTCAAAGCTACAAAGAAACAATATCAGTGATTATGCTTTGAATCCATATCATGAGTTAAAATCTCATTTTTTATTTCAAATCACAATTATGTATATCAACTGAAATACAAGTTTTTAAATTCTGTTCGCCTCTCTAATTGTGCAACCCACTGACTGATTTGGTCGCGTTTATCTTGAGATACACGGTCAATGGCTGCTTTAATAATTAATTTGTGATAAATTTCACGCAAAGAAGAAATCATGCTGATGTCTTGACAATCTGACAAATAATCCGCGACTAATGCTAGATTTTCTTCAGTTAACCAATCCTGAAGTTCATTAATCAGATTTTCATAATCAGCCTTCATCTTTTTAAACTTATTTTTTTCGTAATGGGATAATCTACTCCAAATAAGTTTTTTTATACTTTCAGGACGCTCAGACATAATTTTGGTGATGTCTGTCCATTCTTGAGCATTTCGTAGACGGTAGACTAAAGATTCTATACTTAATTCAAATGTTTGTTCTGGACACTCAAGTAGCTCAATAGCATAATTTAGCTCACTAAGAGTTAGTTCTTGGCAATTTAAAAACCAATCTCTAACCGTAAAACCATAAAATACTAATTTCTTTTCTTGATTTCTAAACTTGCGCTTTTTAGCTTCAATAATTGGCGTGAGTAAAGATGGACGGACTTCGGGTGGTACTTCTTTAAACTGAATATCAGATTCAGAAATAATCATCGGCACGCCAGAATTTTCTATAGTAGAAGATTCTTCTAATACCCATCTAAAAGATTTGCCACAATTGGGGCAATCTACCTCATATTGAATGACAAATTCGGCTTTTTCATAACTAAAGCAATCTTTGGTGCGAATCAGACTAGGCATTGGTTTGAAAACATGGTGGCAATGAGGGCAACACCTGCTTCCTTGAGTATCTGGGTCGCAAGAAACTGGCTCAAGGCTCCATTTTCTATTGTCGCAGGGACGACCTAGCCGAAACCAGTTATCAGTCATGTCTAAGATAGTGGCATAATCTTTTCCCGGTGCAGGACGTAATACTCTACCAATCATCTGTAACCAGAGAGTAACGCTACTGGTTGGCCTAGCAATGACGGCAGCACTAGAGTCGGGGCAATCAAAACCCTCAGTTAAAATTGCACAATTGCTGATAACTTGTGTTTGTCCACTACGAAATCGGTTTAAAATGGCTTGACGCTCATTATGGGGCGTTTCACCATCAAGATGTTCGCAGGTGATGCCATCAGCGCAAAATGCTGCGGCAATTTGTTTGGAGTGCATAACGTTAACAGCAAAAATTACTGTCTTCTTACCAGCACAAAAATTCTGCCACTGTTTTAACACCTCAGATGGTTTGTAGTCAGAAGCAACTTCTTCTAATTCTTTTCTAGTAAAGTCGCGTTTTTGAGGAACTTTATGTCGAGAATATTTAAAACCAGCGATTAACTTATAGTCTGTTAAATACCCCAAAGTGATTAATTCTTTGGTAGACACAGAGCAAATTAGGTGATCAAAAATATCTCGCAATCCATATCCGTCTTCTCTTCTTGGTGTGGCTGTCAACCCTAAAACTAGTGCATGGGGGTAAGCGTCTAGTAATTTACGGTAACTGTTAGCACTAGAATGATGAGCTTCATCAATAATGACTAGTTGTGCAGATGGATAAGTTTGACGACGAGCAAGAGTTTGGATACTTGCTATCTGAAGGGGCGAGTCAGTAGATTTGTAACCAGCCTTGATGATTCCTGGCTGCAATTTGGTCACGGCTGTCAGTTTTTCTGCTGCTTGGAGAATTAACTCTTCTCTGTGAGCAACTACTAATACACCTTCACCTTGGGCTGTCATCTTAGATGCGATCTCCGCAAAAATGACTGTCTTGCCACCACCTGTACTAAGTTGTAATAATACCTTTCTAATTCCACTAGACCACGCAGCAAAAGTTTTTGAAATTAAATCTTGTTGGTAATCACGCAGGTTGAACATGAAGAGTAATTGTTGCTCCTTGTTCTAGAAAAAATTAGAGTCTTTTGAGTGATTTTGTGTTGAGGACTGCTTTCAATATATTTTAACAATTTAACAAATTTCGCGTAATTTCCTTCCTCGGAGAAGTAGCCAGGGGTAGTTCATCTGAGCCTCGGCGCGTTCGCCTCTGACGTTGCCGCATACATCGCCCCAAATCCAAAACTTACCCCAACCACAGCATCCAATCGGGAGCCTGTGCCACCAACTGCTCAAACAACTGCGGCTCATTCTCTTTTATTCCCTATCAACCCGTAACGAAAGGGTCGGCTAAAATAATTAGAGTAGTCATGCTTGAAAGCCAATGAATATCAATATTGATATACCTGATGAAGTACGCGTTTATGTGGAGGCACAAGTGGTGACAGGTGCTTATAACAGTATTGGCGAATACTTCCTAGCTTTAGTTAAACAAGACCAAAAACACAAAGCGCAAGCGAATTTAGAAGCACTTTTGAAAGAAGGCATTGATTCTCCAGGTCAGGAAGTAACACCCGAATACTGGCAGAATTTGCGTTGCACCATTTTAGGAGAGAACAGCTTAAGTGATTCAGGTGAGTGATGAACTATCGGTTGATCATCAAAGACCGGGCAACCGAAGATTTGCGGCACCTAGCCAACTACATATTAGTCAATGGGAATGCAGATGTGGCTGTTAAATTTTTAAATGCTGCCGAAACGACATTTGCTCAGTTGCAAAAGAATCCTGGAATGGGGAAGGTAACGCAGTTGGTGGTATCGAAATTAGGTGAAATCCGACAATGGCGTGTCAAGGATTTTCAGGATTATTTAGTTTTTTATCGTATTCAAAATACTACGATTGAAATTCTTCGGGTATTTCATGGAGCAAGGGATTTAGCAAATATACTTAGTGAATTGGATGAAGAGCTTTAAGCTAACCCAACCCTTCACCCCAACCAAAGCACCCAATCGGGAGCCTGTGCCACCAACTGCTCAAACAACTGCGGCTGTGTTTCATCAATCGCCATCATCACGCCCCAACGCTCGTCACTTGTAAGGGTACTGAGGAACTCTCTGACCGAATCCACCCCATGCTCTACCCGTGGCATCGCAAGCGTAGCGTAAGATTTGACCTGCCCCCACCATGAATCAGTGAGGTTGTCTTGCCCGTCCATACCCTGATTACTGGGGAGTGGTGTTGTGTCAGCAACTTGAGTTTGTATATCTATATTATTAGTGACTGACAGTTAGTAGATTTATGGACAAATATCCTAAATCGCTACTTTACCCGGAGTAATCCGAGAAGGGCAAACTGCAATACCCGCTATCCCTAAGCTAAAAGCCGCAGGGACTACCTTTCTTGTTATATTCAGACTAGCGTTAATATCTGCATGGATAAATCTTCCATTAGCAGATTGGTACCAAGCCCTTTTGATTCTCTTGCCACTAAAACTATGTTTCACGCCTTCTTGATAAACTGGGATTGGATCTAAGTCCAAGAATGATGAAGCCGATGTATAGCTTTCTTCGTTAATCAAAACGGTCATAGCAACTAATTCAGCTTTGTATTTTAACTGCTCAATAAACCGCGCATGAGGAATACTCACGAAGTTCTGATTAGTTGTTGTACCCAGATTAATTTCTTGTTTCCATTGGTCATTTTTACCAATCACCAATGTACCAATACCCGCACTAGCTAAGTGATTAATAATCCATCGGCTGGCATTGTGCAGATAATTATCAATCCGGTTGTTACGCTTGCAAGTTAATGCTTGAATCCGGCGTGATGTTTTAGCGTTACCCTTGAGTTGAGATTGCAGACGAGCTTTAGCTTTGTTATATTGTTGGTTGATAGCTTTTAGTGGTCGTCCGTTAACAAGAACTGGTTTGAATCCGGGCTTGTTTGAAGTTAACGCCGCTAAATTATCTAATCCGATATCAATACCAGCTACCCAATCAGGATTTAATTGTTGTGGCGTTGCGTCTTGCAAATACACCACTTCAACTACATACTGTCCGCACTGGGGAATTAGGCGCACTTGCTGAATGTTGCTGGCTTTTGTGGGAAATTGGATTTCAGTTTGAGATAATTTGATTACTCCTTGTTTTAGTAACGGTTTTGAAATTGCACCAAGTTCATAAATTACGATATTTCGCCCCTTTTCTTTATTTTTGTACTTGGGCAATTTCGGACAACCTTTGAACTTTGACGGGTTTTGCTTGTAAGCTTTGTGTGTCTCAAAAAATGATTTCCAATTCCGGTGCAACACCATCAATACTTGATTGCTTACCTTTCTTGGCAAAGCTGTGTATGATTCATGGTGTTTTACTAGATGGAATATGGCTGCATTATTGAGATACTTACCGTCAAAAATGAATGATTGCCGAACTAAATAGTTGACGTAGTTATACAGATTCTTAGAACGCCATGCTAAATCATCTATTTCTTTGTAAAATTGATGATTTGTTTTGACAATATGACGCTCTACTAATCTCATTCTTCTGCTCCATTGCGATGCAGTTCTGCTATGATTTTCTCCGTTTTACGCTTTGCTCTTCGCAATCCATAAATGCGTTGCACAAATGAGGTAATTACAGAAACTAAATCCTGCATTAGCTCATCTTTTCCGTTGTCAGCATCATTCACAATCTCTAGTCTTTTACCTGTGGCTGATAACAGAAGCTTAATATAATTCAAGCCGAATCTTGTTATTCTGTCTCTATGTTTGGCAACCAAAGTGTGTGATAAATATCTAAGTTTTATGAATGAGAGCTAAATCTTTAACAGTACCCATGTACTAATATTTTGAGTTAATCTAACCTGTAACGCAGATTTAAACAATCTAACTAAGGGCAAGTATTCTCATCAATTAGGGTATTAAAGCCAGAAAGCATTGTAAGGTAATGGTTTGAGAAATTATATTTTCTAATTAACCAAGCAATTAACCCTCATACAAATTGATAAACGTCTATCATTAGGCTGATGCAGAAAACCTCCGTTTAGGATTTTTTGGTCTTATCTTTTACCGCCTGTATGTGGACGAAAGGTAAGATTGATACGAGTGCCAACAACCTTATTTGTCTTCGGTAGTTGGTGCAGATGCGTAGATTGGCAACCAGGGTGCATCAAAAGTAGGCTGCCGTGTTCCAACCAGAAATCTGTCTGTGGGTCTGCCAGAGATTGGCTTAATCTGAAATTTGCGTACTGCACCAAGACTGATGGATGCAATGGCAGGGTCAACTCCCGTAACTTGGTTATACATTTGCAAGACCGATGCAGAAATACGTCCTGAGAGTTTTGCGATCGCCCATAGCGCTCTTGTAAAATCATTTTCAATTGTTGAGAATTCGTCCAGGAAAAAGTTTATGGCAGATATGTCCGGTCAAAACCCCTCGGAAATCCCAATGGCAACGGTTGATGAAGAACGAAAAGGCGCAACTTTTAGCGGTACGGTCATCCTTGGTATAGATCCTGATGCTGGGGAAGTCGTTTTCTTTAGAGACTTTTTAATTGAAAATTATAAAGGCGAACTTACCGCGAATCTTGCAACAGATGGTGATATAAGGAAAAGCATTGATTTAGGGGAACTCGATCATAAAAGCCCCAGTTTTAAGCTGCCAATTCCTCTGGGAACGGATACATTACCCTACAATACAGTCGTGTTGAGCGACAAAAAAAGCCAGAAAAAAATCCTCACGATCAATCTTTGACATCCTCCCGCCGCTAGAATCTAAAAAGATTTAGCGGCGGGTCATTGACGGATGTGATAGCATACCTTCAACAATTTTAGATACCATACCCAATCCATGAATCAAGTTCGACTCCCCAAAGTTAGCGTTGCCGTGATTGGTTTGGTAGTTGCAAGCGTATTTCATGCTACTCCTGTGCTGGGAGCAATTCTAACTAGACAAGAATTTTCAGGTAATTTTACCTTAGTTGATACTACTAGCCCATTCCTTACGAACTCTTTGCCATTCGAGAGCGAATATTCGGGATTCGTGGTTTACTCAAAGGACGGGACTTTGAGCGATTGGGAGCTGAACGTTAACAATCTAGACCTGAATTTGAATCCAGGATCTACTAATGGCGGTAACTTAACCCCAGATGTTGATTTTGAGCTTGATTCTAGGTCGAATTGGAATTTAGTGGTTGATTTTGGCATTGCTTTTGATGCTCCTAGATATACCTTAGAAAGAACTTCAAGCTCTGAAATTAGCTTGACGGGTGAAGTGGGACGGGCAGGAACATACATCTATCAAGATTCTGCTGCCAATATTACCCTGAGTTCTTCATCTACATCAGTACCAGAACCCAGTTCCCTACTAGGTCTATTATTTGGAGTTGGTGCAATTGCTGTCTCGAAAAAAGCTAGTCAGACGAAATCTGAAGCATGAATTACCTCTATCCGCTCTATCTTAATGGAGCAAGAGGACTCCCGTTACAGCGAAGCTTAACGGGATGATGAATTGCGACCAGTATAAAATTGAGCGCAGCGAATCATTATTTTGGTTGTTCTTGGTTCTCAAGGTAATTCTTTAATTGCTCAACTGTGACACCACCACAACTAGCCACAAAATACGCACCAGTCCAAAAGTAAGGCTTGTTGTAGAAGTATTTTTTAGCCAACGAGGGGAACTCTTTACGTATTAACCTGCTACTCACTGTTTTGATATTTCCAATCAATGTTGATAGCGGTTTATCTGGTTTGTAGTCAATTAATATGTGAACATGATCTGGTTCACCGTTAAACTCTAACAGTTCACAATCCCATTTTTTAAGGGTATCTGTGATTATTTCTTTCAACCTGTTTAGGATTTCTGCATTAATAGCTTTTCTGCGGTACTTCACAACTAAAACGATATGAGCGTTAAGTCTGTAAACAGACCTAAAACCATGATGGTACATATATTGACAAGAGTTAGCGGTAAGCAGTATATTACCACCGGCAGTTGTTCATGGAGGAAACCCCCAAGACCACACTGCCTCATAAGTTTCTCAAAAATATATTGATGTTAGACGTACTGAAGGTCAGAATTTATCCAAACAAAGAGCAAGAAATATCCTTAGCTAAAAGCTTTGGTTGTTCTCGCTTTGTTTGGAATTTCTACCTCAATAAAACCAATACTCAATATGAAGAAACTGGTAAAGGTATGACTTACTGCCAGATGGCTAAAGACCTTACCCAGTTGAAGAAACTGTCTGATTATGAATGGTTGCAAGAACCAACTGCTGCCGTTCTACAACAGTCACTCAAGAATTTGGAATCTGCGTTTAAAAACTTTTTCTCTAAACGTGCTGGATTTCCAAAATTCAAAAGCAAGCATTCTAAACAGTCCATCCGATTCCCTGAGAGTTGTTCGATTAAAGATAGTGGTTTAAAACTACCTAAGCTTGGGATTGTTAAAGTCAGTCTTTCAAAAAAAATTAATAGCAAAATCAAATCTGTAACTGTTTCCAAGACAAGTACAGGTAAATATTTTGCTGCACTCTTATTTGAAGCCAAAGATTTAACAAACAACAAGCAAGGCAAAATATCAGGAATTGATTTAGGACTAACCAGTTTAATAACTGTGTTTGATGGTGAAACTTGTTACAAGGTTGACCCAATCAAACCCACCAGAAAATATGCAAAACGACTGCGAATTAGACAAAAAGCTTTATCTCGTAAGGTCAAGGGGTCTAACAACAGACGAAAAGCAATTAAAGTAGTTGCGAAAGTTCACGAAAAAATATCAAACACTAGACAAGATTTTCTCCATAAACTCTCACGAAAGTTAGTTGATGATAACCAAATCATAGTAGCTGAGAACCTTTGCGTTAAAGGTCTAGCACGTACCAAATTAGCTAAGTCAATACATGATGCTGGTTTTGGTATGCTGCTTAATTTCATCAGCTACAAACTGGAAAGAGAAGGAGGTAAATTTGTTCAAGTTGACAGATTCTTTCCCAGTTCAAAACTTTGTTCATGCTGCGGTCATAAGAATAATTTGCTGAATTTAAGTATCCGTGAGTGGATTTGTCCAAGTTGCCAAACAACCCACGACAGAGATGAAAATGCTTCACGGAACTTGAGGACAGAAGGGATAAGAATACTAGAAACAAATACTGCGGGACACGCAGAAATTCAAGCTTGCGGAGAAACAGTAAGACTCGTTGGTACTTGTGCCAAAAAGCGTGTTTCTGAGAAGCAAGAATCTCCCGCTACACTGCTTTGCGGTTAGCGGCGAGAGTGTCAATTACTGTGCGGTTGCTTTTCACTATTTAACAAGTTTCATTCGCTTTTTGTTAGAGAAAGCGCCAGCCTGCCGTAGTGCAGCAGTTGGGTTCGGGTGAGCAAAGAACTCCTCAACTGCCGCCTTCAGCCCTTCAAAAACAACTGGATCATGGCAAGCGTAGATATATACGGATTGCTGAACTGATACTTCAAGATTGGACATTGCTAGACAAAGACTGTCATCTGAACGCAATCAAAGCTTGCTGAGTTCAGCAAGGTGGTATCCCACAACGCCTTGAGGAAATTCCCCAAGGCTCCATTCCAATCTCGCGGTAGATGATTGCCGCAATTGGAACATTTAAAGATTTTTTGTCCGCCTAATGAATAGTGGATATGCCCACAACGAGAACAAGTCTTACTGGTGAATTCTTCAGTGTGCCGGATCAAAACCGAGCCATTTCTGGTACATTGATGCTCTAACACTTGACTGAAGCGATATGGAGCAAAGCTCAACATTGACCGCGCCGTTTTGCTTTTGATTTTACGCACGGCGCGACAAACCATTTGAGATGTTTCGTAAGTTGGTAAGGCAATCACCCTGTAGTTCTTGGCCACCCAAGATGCAACTTGGCGGTGCATTTCATCCACAAGATTGCGAATCCGTCTTGTTACCCGCTTCATCTTTTGGGATAGCCGATAGCGCAGATGACGGTTCTTGAAACCTTTAGATAAATCCCTGAATGAACGGAGTTTATCTAACCATTGACATAATCTGACAATTCGATGAATGTCACCATTGCCAAACTCAATCATCTTCTGACCATCAAAACCTGTGAGGAATGTCCGCACACCAGGGTCAAAAGCAATGAACGCATCTTTGTTATTGTCAACGACTTCTACATCCTCTGGTAATGAAATGTAGAATCGACTATGTTTATATGTGACTTCTGGAGTATAAGGATTAGAGATTGGGCAAAACCTGACACCATTATCAACACACTCAAACGCTGGTAGCTCACCCCAGTACTGCGGTAGCAATCGACCTTTGTTTAAATCAGATGCAATCTTAAACTGTAATGTCTGCGATGAGTCACGAATAGAGCGAAACTTGGCAATCTTCAACCCAGCTTGTGGATGTGGCTTTTTGTCTTTACCCTTACTAATAGTTTTGGGATGGCGCTGTGTCGTACTCCACGCTGAGTATGCCTCCATAACAGCTTGATCCAAAATCGCTGCGGGTAGCTCATTTTTTAACCAGTCTGGTCGGATGTGGGCTTTAAAAAAGGTCTTGAATGCTTGTTTTCCTGTGCCTCCAATCCCTGTTCTGTCAAATCCCTGCTTTTGATTGAGGTAGGCTATTGCCATGTTGTAGGTTTTACGATTCAGCCTTACCCACTTCATTAACAATTGCTCTTGTTCTAGTGTTAATATCATCCGGTATTGCGTGCAAACCTTTACGGATTTCCTGTTTGTATTTTCTGAGTCCGTACAGTCGGCAACTGAAGACATGGATGATTGCCAGAATATCCTCAACCATTTCTCGCTCTGGAGATAACTGAGCTTGGTTGAGAACCACGAGTTCACAATTGCATTTTTCGCACAACCATTGGATGAGTTTAAATCCAAATCTGCATAATCTGTCTTTATGGCAGACCACAACCATTCTGACATCGCCTGCGAGAACTCGTTCCAGTATGGCAAGTAACTTTTTTCTTCGGAAGTTGAGTCCGCTTCCGACTTCTTGGATGACTTCACTACTGGGGTAACGAGCGACAAGAAACTGTATTTGTCTTTCCAGGTCAGACTGTTGAGTGTGGCGAGAAACCCTGCCCTAGAGGATGATTGCTTTGTCTGTTCTTTGAGTTGGTAGGACGGAATCAATGTCATATCTCCTCTGTCCGTTTGGGGTTCTGATTGTCTTAATCTTTCCTGATTCTTCCCCTCGCCGCAGTGTTTTAAGTGTTACTCTAAACACTGATTGTGGCTTTCTGGCTGGGACATAGTAAGTCATTACTACTTTTGTATTAATACATTTATACTAGCATGAAATGTCCAGCAATGTTTAGTTAAGTACAGTTAATCGTTAACTAGAGATCAACTTCATGCACTTTTATTTCGTGGAGTGGCTCAATGATTATTTTCTTGCCAAATCCAAGCAATTTCCCCATCCACAGCAATCAATCGGAAGCCGTAGCCATCAACTGTTCAAAAATCTGTGGGTCTTGCTCCTCAATCAGCAACGTTAAATTATGGTGCAGCACGAGAATGATGAGCCGTCTAATTATTGACTATCGAACATTGAAAACATCAGACCCTCACCCGCACCAAGTCTTCTTCTCGCACCAAAGAAAAGCGATTGGTCATGGTGGATGATGCAGAAAAACTAGGTGATGCCAACTCCACCAGATAAAACCAGGACTTTTCGATTAACTCAATCCCCAGAATTAGCCTTTGCTTTGTACCGCGATCGCCAAATTGCAACAGTACCCGCTCTCCCAACACGAAAGAAGGTTTTTTCACAGTGCTGGGTTGTATATTACCGGTGGCAATAATTTGATCTTTTGTGGCGTAGATGAAGTCATTTTTGATCTCAATAATGTAATTCCAGCAATCGCCATACCACTGCACTCCACAGCAGTAGCCAAATGTTCTATCAGTTTTGAAGTAGACTTTTTCAGATAAATTGATTTCAACCGGGGGAATTTCTTGACCCCAAGGTGGGGATAAAAACCAACATCTTTCTAAATCTGTGATTTGTTCTGTCATACTTTTTTACCGAACAAATAATTAATGGTTTGGGAATCAAGAGATGCAATCCGTTTTTGGATTTGATGTGGTGGATTTTCTAGAAACTCTTTGAGATGAGAAATGCTAATCTCGTAATATTTTGGACAACGCTTGTTTGCCTTGAGCCAGCCCCGGTTAATCCAAAGACGGACGGTAGATAAATTGAGGTGCAGAATGTTGGCTATTTGATGGCATTTGTAGTTATGTGATTCGGATATTTGTTTACTCATACGCCTCTACCCGTTTTGCGTAATAATCTGTGCGCTGATAGATACAAAATCGACTTGAGCAATATTGAAATCAGTTGCTATTTGACCACTGTTATATCGACTAACAATTTCTTCCTTGATTGCTTCTTGGGTTAACTCATCTGGGATATCTACGTGAGCTTCACTAGTGATGGTTTCAACGACAGTAACGATGACTTTCATGGTTAAATACTGTGTACTTAATAAGTAGGAATAAGAGCCACAAACACTCTGATTTATGACTCCTATAAATGTCCCTAAGCCGTCCCAGTCGTACCCCCTTGTATTTGCTGCATCCATTGATTAATTGCTGTTAATTCATCATCCCCATTTGCTACAGCATTAATCACTTGTTGATATGAAGACTCAGCTTCATTAGGGTTATCAATGTAATTAGCAGCCCAGGCGAAACACATATTTTTGATGAGAGCATCCACTTTACTTACAGGTAATTGCCCTGGGCTAGTCGCATCTTGAAATTGCAGAAACTCTTTGACTAAATCAAGCGGATAATCTAACAAAGTGCGAATATACTTCACCCGCAAATCCTGGGGATGCGGGGGCTGTTCTGGTGCTAGTCCAACAGATGAAGATATGCCCCCTAATCTTGATTGAATTTCAGCAATAAGTGATGCCCAATCAGCATGAGGATTCCATTCACGGCGTATTCTTACTTTTGTTGCTGCATCATATAATCGGCAAAACACAACGTTCTCGTCTCCGGCTGTAGCAGCAATAATTAGAGGTTTGGAAAAGTCGTAAACTTGAGATGCTGCGAGTAAAAATGTCTTCGCAAAGTTGGTTTCAATGCCAGTGCGGATGATGTAAACTTCATCTGCGGCAATAACAATGTCAAGCTTAACGTTATCTTTCCCCCTATACTCTTTTGCTGTTACTCGCAGTTCTGACAAGTAACCAGTTAAACCTTTCTGATGCACAGGTATGGTTTTTTCTTTCTCAATGTCGAAGTGATACCAGAGATAAGATTCACCACTT
Source organism: Anabaena sp. FACHB-595 (assembly GCF_048568275.1). Lineage (NCBI taxonomy): Bacteria > Bacillati > Cyanobacteriota > Cyanophyceae > Nostocales > Nostocaceae > Anabaena > Anabaena sp. FACHB-595. Next base: position 144,283 of record NZ_CP183474.1, on the reverse strand, counting down.
AACTCCCCATTTTTTACATATAGATAGAGGGGTTCTGGTGGATTGCATAGACCTAGTTTGATTTCGTTATTCATTCTTAACCTCTAAAATTTGCTGAGTATGGGAAAATACAAGTTCTGCTAGAAGATTCTATTGCTAACTGCGATCGCCTGAAATAAGCACTCGTTCAGGCGATAGTTTCTTCTAATCAAAAGCCTTGGTAGTAGCAGCAGATAACTGTTGCTCGTTCTCTAGCTCATATTTGATATAGGACAGTGCGGTTTTAGCATCACCAATTGTTAAATCTGGGTAGTATTCCAGTTTGAGAAAGTCTGGATGTTTCTCAATTTGGGATAACAAATATTGAGTGACACTAACTAAATCGATTAGGCTAACTTCACCTTCGCTCATGACACTATTTCCTATTGCTTGTACTTGTTGATAATTAAGAGTCAGGAACCAAAATGTTTATGATTTTTAATTGCTTTGGCTCCTGAATACTCCTTACGTTTGCTCGATAAGTTCCAACACAAAACCACAGATCAACAATTCACAATTCGCAGTTCGCAATTTGTAAATCCAATTCATCAGTTATTCAAGTTACAAGTCAAAACAAATTGCGTTGTGCAAATGAAATTTAGGCTATAAATTGAGGATCATCTTAATTAAGCCAAGTTCTTGCTGATAATAATTGCGAATTGCGAGTTGCGAATTGCGAATTGGTTTGAACCTCCACGGCAACGCAAGGAATACAACAAATTCGTAGCAGTTAAATCAGAGGCGTTTTTCTTTGCTTTAGCCATCGCTTGACCCTCCCCTGATCACTGCTAATTGCTGTTGAAGTCCTTTGATTTGCTGTTGATGCTCTTCAACTTCCGCCTGTATCTGCGCCTGAAGTTCTGCCACAGAAAGCTGTTGGATTTGGTCATCGAAATAAGACCGGACTTCTTCAGAGTTTTTGTCAGTCAAAATAAAATAACGCCAGCCTGCACCGTATTCATGCGCCAGTAAAGTATTGACTGGGTAGTATTGGATGCCGATGATCAGCCCTTGCTTTGTCCGTTGACCAAGGGTGAATCGTGGGTAATCCCAGCCTTGGGGTATGCTGATGGTGGGTTGCATATTTGTGATTAGTGATGATAAAGGTATGAAGGGAAGCGATCGCTCATCGAACAAAGAGCGATCGCCATACGTAAGAATTAAGCCGCGACTAAATCAGAATGTGGCTGATACTCCAAAAGCCTCTGCCAGTCGTGAGCCGTTAACATATCAAACGGCAGGTCTAGCAATTGTTCGCAGTCCATAGCTTCAATAGCATCCACCATTGACAGCCAATACACAGCATCCATCGCGGAGTCACAGGGTATTTTTTCCTGGGATTCTCCGGTGCGGATAACCCACCATTGGTTATCTGTGCAACCGACTTCTCCCAATCTCACATCACTGCGATAAATCCCATCGTCCAACAGTTCCAGCCCGTGCTTCTCGCATTCATCGGCAATTTGCACCATGATTTCATTGCCAGTGGTACAGGGTTCTACAAATGGCTGTTGTACTGGTAAAGTGCCTTGCTGGTATTGCTGTTTCACATAACTGTGGCATCTGGCGGGTGTTGTGTCGCGGAAAATCTCGATGTTGTTGACCAGGACTCGCCAGTATAAGTCTTCGTGATTCTCTGAGTCAAAGCTGATACTGGCTACTAATTCACCATCAACGAGGGCTTCGTGATCGTAGAAACAGATTTTGGAAATTGTGGGGACTTCTGGAATTTCGCCTGAGACTGTTGGGTTGAGCGTCCCGTCCTTGTGATGCCAGTCGATGAAGCGGAAGCACCATGCTTGGGTATTATGACGAAACTTTTCTTCACCGTTAACCATGACCACCCAGCGTTGGGTTACGAAGTCGGTGTTGTCGTATGTAATATATGCGATGAGTCGTTTGCCTGCGTAAATTTCGTAGTGGTGGCGGTTAATCTCGACTGTGGTTAGGTCTTCTGGTGCTACGGCTTGGGCTTGGTCTACGATGTGCAGGTCGAGTTCAGCTTGGGCTAGGGTTTGTTCGCTAACAGGTTGCTGTCTATGTGCAATGTAGGTCATAATTAAGATCCTTACTAAAGGGTAAAAGGCGATCGCAGAAGTTGTCCAGACCGAGCGATCGCCTTTGTTTTTAGGTACTAATGTTGTGGGGAAGCCACAACGCACTCACACAAATTTGGCGTAGCCATAAAGTCAAAGCCAGTAAGTAAGAATTGAGTCTTATCAAGACACGGACACATTGATGCAGAAGTTTATTATGGATTGCTTCTGGTTGGTCTGATGCCTTAATGGCACTTAGTTTTCAAGGTTCTGTCATGAGTGCGGTTTTTGTTTATCGCAGAGGCATTGCACTGTTATCCTCTGTCGTAATTATTATCCTACGTCAGCCGTAGGGTAAAGTCAAGCATTTAAAATAGTTTTTACTACTTCTGGAGTAGTTTATTTAAAGCTAATCGTAGTTTTATTTATATGTGGTATTGTGTAGTAATTAGATTTCAAAAGCCGATTTATCTATGCAACGTGGAGATTAAACTAATGGAGGTGTTATATGGGCAAGCGAATGATTGCTTGGAGGTTAAACGAAATAATGGCAAAGAAAAGGATCAGGAATAAAGATTTAGCAGCAGCTTTAGGAATTGACGAAAATTCCGTTCACAGATTAAGACGAACGGATGAAATGCCTCGATTAACGGCGGAAAGGCTTAATGGCCTTTGCATTGCGCTTGAATGCCAACCAGGAGATTTAATTGTCTTTATTCCCGATGACGATACAAACAGCACAATTACAGGAGACAAACCAAACAAACCTAAACCTATTCCTGTCAAAGAATACTTAAAATCTAAAGTTGAGAAATCCCAAGCAGAGGATATAGCAGCATAAAGCGATCGCCGCCGGCAAGCAACGCGATCGCCTACTCAAATCGTTAGACAACAAAGTGAGCTAACTATAATGCTGACACATTTTTGGTGTAACCCCAAGATCAGCATCAATGTTCACTTTGGTTATGCGTGCGCGACTGTTTTTGTGCATTTACCAAATAGTGAGCAATCATTATGCTGACACTAGACCGTGAAACAACATCAGCACCCAGCTATAGTATTCTCAACTCCGGCATCAAAGAAACGTTTACTGCCATTGACCGTTTTGAGTGGCAGGCTGTAGGCGAGATTCTCCAGATGCGTGATCAAGAACTTTACCTTGAAGCTGGCTACGCTGATTTTAAAGAATACTGCCAGCGTGAACTATCCGCCTGGGGTGGCTACCGACGAATCACCCAACTGTTGGGTGCAAAGAGAGTTATCGACACAGTAGGCGAACTGGGACAGCACATTAAGAATGAGCGTCAAGCCCGTCCCTTGCTTCGTTTAGCCAAGGAACCAGAGAAACTAAAACAGGCTGTGACGATCGCACTTCAAGAGAATCCCTCACCCAGCGAATCAGACTTTGCTGCTGCGGCTCAAAAAGTGGTTCCCCGGCTCCCACGTCAAAAAACTCAGGAACCAGTGGTTCCTAAAATTCAAGAACCAATGGTTCCTGAATTTGCCACAGTCAAGGTTACGTCACCAACTCACCACAGACATGGAGAATCAGGAACAATCGAAGCAGACCCCCCGAACCACTGGCAGCAGATTGTAACTTTTGCTGATGGTACTAAGGAACTGCTCAATAACGCCGATTTGGATGCCAAGAGTGTTCCTTTCCCCAGAGAGAGAACACTTCCCCCAGAATACGCTGAAGCGATTGGCGCACTCAAACAGCAGCACCAACAGGAACTCGAACGGCTGGAACAAGAACTGAGGATTGGTATACAGTCTGAAGCCAACACCAAAGCCGAGGAACAAGTTCAAGAACAACTGACCGCATTACAAAACCTGTTTCAGCAACAAAAGGAAGAAAACATCCGGCTACAGCAACGCTTGGACGAGATGGAAGCCTTGAGGCAGTTGGAATACGATAACCAACAACTCAAGCAGCGTATTCAGGAACTAGAAAATGCTGTACAACAACGTCCTGCTCAAGAATGGGGCAATACTCTTACCAAACAGGCGACTAAAGCACTGAACAAAGGGGTTAAACAAGCTCTAGATAAAACTATTGACTTGCGATTGCTGGCACAAGAACCACCCAAGGAAAACGCTCAGGAGTGCTTACGGCTCATGGGTATAGCTTTGGGGAATCTTGCCAGCGCCATGAACAACACCCAAGCTCTGCAAGCTGCGGCCTTGATTTTGGGAAGTGAGCCGACACCATCTGCGATCGCATATCGTGCCGAACAGTTGCAACTCATTCCCCAAGCAGTGAGCGATATTCGGGCGGTGTTATCTAAACCTGGGTGTACATGGATGGAGTATCTTGCAGTCGCCCAAGAATACGAGGTTATCAAAAACGACTACTGGGCAGAGTTAACCACAGAAGAGACAGAGCTAATCACCGCTTTGGAGAAAACCGAATCCTCACTCATTGCGGAACCAATGGTTCTTGAAGAAACCCCTGCCGAGTCTGGTTCTTCTGAAGTGATTGGCCTTGGTTCTATCGTTGCCCATGCCGACATTTACTGTGCTTTGTATAACGCCAGGGGTGAAGTTATTGAGGATTTGGGTGATGAGGTTTGGGTGGCTTGGGAGCATTGGCAAGACAAACCGAAAAAGAATGACCGCTATTTCAAAGATGAGTTGCGCCTGTTGTAAGCCGTAGATTGTGATTTTTTAGACATCGATTGCCGAACGCCCACAAAACAAAAACCCAGCCTGAGCGTTGGGTGAGAGTTCCATGCGTCAAAATTTGGAGTCAATATGAATGCAATCACATCAGCCCAATCTAATACTGATAGCCCATTTGACCAAATCAGAAAAATTGATGATGACGGTACTGAGTATTGGTTAGCCCGTGATTTAATGCCTATTTTGGGTTATCAGCAATGGCGAAGACTTGAAGATGCCATAAATAGAGCGATCGCCGCTTGTAAAAACATCGGTCAAGAGAGCGAGAACCACTTTTTGCCAATGCCGGCAAAAAGTACTGGAGGCAGGCCGGGAGATGATTTCAAGCTTTCTCGTCATGGTTGCTACCTCACAGCCATGAATGGGGATTCACGTAAACCAGAGATAGCAGCAGCGCAGAATTACTTTGCAGTGAAAACCCGTGAGGCAGAGTTAGCCCCACAGTCCCAAGAGTTATTGTCACAACTGTTAGAAACAATTGAACAGCAGAACAAGGTAATTGAAGCACAAGGTCAGGCGATCGCACAACTGCAAGCGCAAGTTCAAACCCTGCTGCCACCATCATCTGACTTCATTCCCCCCGGCTGGGATGCCGAAGTATGGCGATCGCTACCTCCACAAGATCAACGCCACTTTCGTTTTTTGTACCGTCGCCGTCGTTTCCGCCCCTCCCAGCAAGGTCAAGCGGAACCAGTGGCACTCCCCGCCATCAGTACCGAGCAGATGAAGCAGAATCAACGCTCTGAAGTAGCGCAGTTAGTCGGTGAAGTATCGCCCGAAGAAAAACAACGGTTGCAAGCCGCGAAACTCCAAGCACTTCGAGAATTTTGGTCACAAGCTCCAGAGGAAGACCAAGAAAATATGCCGTTTTAGAACTTGAGTAATTTAGACATTGAGTAAAAATATGACTAGTAAATTAATCACTCCAGAATCCCCTCTCTTGGTTCCGCCACTATTAGCCGTAGAGATTGGTTTAACCGAAGCAATGATACTCCAGCAGATTCATTACTTCTGTCAAATCTCCAAACACATCAAACGTGATGGTAGACGCTGGTTTTGGAAGACGCTCAAAGATTGGGGCGAAACTCTACCGTTTCTCAAGCCTTCTGCCATCAGACGAGCGATCGCTAACTTGAGGGACAATTTTAAGTTGATTGATGTCTGCCGTCATAGTGAAAAGACATGGTATCAGGCGAACTGGTTCACGGTTAACGTCGAGAACGTACAAGCCTTGTGGAATCGCATTTGTCAAAATCAGCAGATCGATGTGAGCAATTTGGACATATCGATCTGTTCACACACAGCAGATCATAACAAAGACTTCCCTCTCAAAGACTTCACTTCACAACAACACAGTGCTGTTGAGTTTGAAAAAAGTGAGGAAGTGAAACCGGAGATTTTGGAATGCAAGCAGGAAGTGATTTGTCAAACCCCAGAGTTAGAGTTATCCCAAGTTACTCACTTCGTTGATGAACCAGAACAAGATGACTCGACTAGCAAGACAGACCATCATGATGGCCATTCTTCCGCCGCCGTGTCAAGCTTTCATAACGAAGACTCTGGTGATGATTACACTGATCTACAAGAAAAGTCAGTACAGCCAAGTCAACAGGAAGTGCAGGAAATATTGCAGCAGTTGAGGGAGATTCCTTGTACGCCAAAGTTTCGGCTTAATGGGGAGATTCAGCGTACAGTTAAGCGGTATTGGGCGAATGTGCCGGGGGCGATCGCTTACTTGAAGGAGGCAGTGCGGACTTGGAAGGGGATTAAGTCACCGGAGGCTGTGTTTGTGGCTGCTTGCAGGGAAAGGAGGAAACCAGAAGCACAACAGGCTAAGTCTGATGCGATCGCTTGGTTCGACTGGGCAAGGCAGCAGAGGATTGTGATTGCGATGTCGGGGGAAGTTGTGTATACGGCGGATGGTGAGGCAGTGGCTTTGGCGGAGATGATGCGGCGGTATCCGGTGATTGAAGATGGCAGAACAGTTGCGCGAAAATCCTGGGGATGAGTTTTTGAGCGAGTATTGGGCTGATGATCCAGCTTTGCGGATTGTGATCAAGAAACTGGTGGTGAAGTGTCCGCAGTGGGGGTTGGTGGCAGTCGATGGTGTGGTGCTAAAGTGGGAGGAGTAGCGATCGCTATCAAAAATAAAGAGTGTACTTTAGCAGATGCTCCTACTTTAATGCTGTAAAGATCCGTTACTATTTTCTATATCAGCTTTGATGTCTCAGCGTTTCAATTTGCATCTGCACGATTATTTAGCAAAACTTAATTTTGTTTCAACATTACTGTATAGCATGATAAAAATTTAAGACTGTAACCAGTGAAAATTTTCATGTGAGCATAACTGTATGTTTGAAGGGCAAGATAGCTTCAGTTTGGAGCCTGATACTCTAAATATTTTATCGGCAGATAAACCTCTAAGTGACCCAAAAGATGACAAATTAGGTTATGCTCCATTCGCCAAGAATCTTGCAGAAAGCATCTGCAAAATGTCTCCGCCAGATGGATTAGTGATAGCAGTTTATGCCCCTTGGGGTTTAGGTAAGTCAACTTTATTAAATTTTATAATACACTACCTCAAGCAAAAGCCTGAGCAGGAACAACCAATAATTGTGCCGTATAATCCTTGGTGGTTTTCTGGGCAGGAAGACCTTACTAAAAGCTTTTTTGAGCAATTATCAGGCGTATTATACGAGAAATGGCAATCCCTTGGGAGAAAATTTAAAAACCAGATAGAAAGTTTTGCAGAGAGAGTTTCTACAGTTCCAGGTTTATGGACAAAAGGTTTTGCTGCAACAGTAAAAACAGTCATTAGTCCAAAGGATATACATAAATTAAAACAGGAAATAGAAGAAACACTAAAAAAGCAGCAAAAACGTATTTTAGTTGTTATTGATGATATAGATAGATTGACTGCTGAAGAGATTAGACAACTGTTTCGGGTAATTAAAGCAGTTGCTAATTTTCCTAATGTTGTTTATCTTTTACTTTTTGATAAAGAAGTTGTTATCAAAGCTCTTGAAGAAATACAGAAAATAAATGGAGAAGTTTATCTTGAGAAAATTGTTCAGGTTTCTTTTGAACTGCCCCTTCCTGATAGAATACAGCTTTCCAGATTATTTGATAGCCAACTAGACAAAATAATTTCTGGTACTCCAGAAGAACTATTTGACCAAAAATATTGGTTAGAAATTTATTGGCAAGGAATAGAGCATTTTATTACTACACCTCGTAGTATATTACGTTTAGCGAATACCTTGATGGTGACATATCCAGGAGTTAAAGGAGAAGTTAATTTCGTTGATTTCGTTGCTATTGAAACTATTAGGCTGTTTTACCCAACTGTATATAATATTATTCGTAATAATCCAGAATTATTCACTTTTGGGGTTAGATTTTTAACTGTACCAAGGATTATAGACGAAGAAAAAATAAAGGAATTTCATAACACTTGGATTAATCAAATTAATGAAAGAGATAGAAATGCAGTCAAATTTATATTAACAAAAATTTTTCCAAAATCAGGTAATATAAATATAACTTTAGGAGATAATTATTTTCAAAATAAACGAAGATATCTTCATATATGCAGTGCAGATGTTTTCCCTGTTTACTTTCGTTTAGCGATTCCTGAAGGTAATATATCTATTTCTGAAATGCAAGCTATATTAGCTTTAGCAAATAATTGTCAGGCATTTGGAGCTAAACTGGTAGAATTATCTGCCCAGATGCGTCCTGATGGTATAAGTAGAATTAATGTTTTTCTAGACCGTTTAAGAGATTATGTAGATAAAGATATTCCTTTAAATGATGTAGAACCTATTTTACAGGCTTTTTTTGAAGTTGGAGATCAACTGTGGGACATTGAATATGAGAACAATTCTTTTGTTTCCATAGGTAATGAATATGAAATAGAATTATTAATAAATCAACTTTTGCAAAGAATTGAAAAATCAGAAAGAGGACAAATATTAAAAAAAGTCATATTTAACGGTCATGCAATTGCAACAATAGTACACCAAGTTGTATCTCTGGGGTCGCAGCATGGAAAATATGAATATAGAAGAGACAAGCCTGAAGCTCAAAGAGTTGTAAATACACAACAATTAGAAGAAATCGAGAAGCTTGCTTTGGATAAAGTACGAAATGCTGCACAACAAGAAAGTTTACTTAAAGCACCTAAATTGCTTCATATCCTAGCTTTTTGGCGTGATTTAGCTAATGTAGAAGAAGTAAATCAATGGATAAAAGAAATTCTTAAGGAAGACCAAAAACTAATTTGTTTGTTAGAAAACTTTCTTACTATTGCACAAAATGATATGATTTTTCCTCAATGGTTATTGTCTGACTTAAGCGCAGATGAGGTAATTGCTAGAGTTCAAGATTTAACTGAACAAAGCAGATTAGCAGAAAATTTGAAGATATCATTAAATAAATTTATAACAAAATACAAAATGATGCAAGAATAAGAAAAGCTAAATCATCCATTTGCTTCAAAAACTACTTTAACTATCCGTAAAATAATCTGAATCAACTTTCTTGACTTCATATACAGTAAATGGCGTAACACCAACATTATTTTCAATCATTAACTGAGTAAGCATTTCACCATCAATCAGAACAATCTTGCTGTCAATTCTTGAAACATAGTCTTTAGCTTCATTTGTAAATGTTGATGTTGTTATAAACACACCCTTTTTAGCTCGAAACCCTTGCAAAGCACCAGCAAACTTTTGAATTTCAGGACGACCTACAGAATTTTCCCAGCGTTTAGCTTGAATATAAATCACATCTAAGCCAAGACGGTCTTCATTGATGATACCGTCAATTCCACCATCGCCACTACGCCCTACTGTTTTGCCTGCATCCTTGCGAGTACCACCATAGCCCATTTTGACTAATAAATCGACTACCAGTTTTTCAAAGAAAGCAGGAGAAGAATTTTTAATTATCTGTAGTAAATCTGATGCTAATTCTTTTGTCAGCTTTTGAATGGCAAGCTCTACATCTTCTTCTGGTGTGCGAGTTGTATTGATTTCAGTCCCACTACCATTAGATGTGCTTTCCTCTGATTGTTGAGTATAGTTTTGAAATTCTAGAAATTCTGGAAATTGTCTTAAAATTTTAGCATTAATCTCAACAGGATTAGTTTTAATTGTATCGATTCCTCTATCAGTTATACGGAAATAGCCTCGTTTAGTTGACTCCACTAATCCTGCTTTTTTTAAATAAGTACGCGCCCACCCTACACGATTATTAAAAGTTGGTTGACGGCCACTAGGCAAGAGTTCTTTTCGTTCATCTTCAGTTAATTGGAAGTGATCTGCCAAAGCATCAATTGTTTCCTGTAGTGAGTGTTCCTTCTGGTCGGTGGTAAATTTGAGTAACGGTAGCATTATCGCTTGATAGTCAGGGATGGGCATACAGGCTTTTCAGTAGGAGTAAAATCTTACTGGAGAATAGCAATTTATACTTAAGTTGGCAACAGACTTCAAGGCTTCCTGTCTACACAAGCTCAACAAGCTTATAAGTAAGCCAGTAAAGTTATTGCTCTTACGCAGAAGTCCTGATCTAGCGGATAGTAATCAAGACCAGATGCGATGATGCCCCACCAAAAGTGCGATCGCTGCCTGAGCCTGTAGATAAATCAGTACAGCCAAGTCAGCAGGAGGTTCAGGAAATATTGCAGCAGTTGAGGGAGATTCCTTGTACCCCTCAGTTTCGGTTAAACGGGGAGATTCAGCGCACGGTCAAGCGGTACTGGGAGAATGTGCCGGGGGCGATCGCATATTTGAAGGAGGCAGTGCGGACTTGGAAGGGGGTTAAGTCACCGGAGGCTGTGTTTGTGGCTGCTTGTCGGGAGGGACGGAAACCGGAGGTGCAGCAGGCTAAGTCGGGGGCGATCGCTTGGTTTGAGTGGGCGAGGCAGAAGCGGATTGTGATTGCGATGTCGGGTGAGGTGGTGTACACGGCGGATGGGGAGGCTGTGGCGTTGGCGGAGATGATGCGGCGGTATCCGGTGGGGGAGTAATATGACTTTGTTCGCAACAGGATACTGAGAAAATTAGTGACTATCGCTATAGTAAAATACTACTTTACTTTACAGTACAAATTGGTAAGAATTTGAACAGTCGCACATACTTATTCACTTAAATGCACTGGGTATTAAGGCGAATCATTAAAAGTTTGTGACTAAAGGTAAATATGATGATTACCTTTCAAAACAAATTGGTATTCTTGGTAAATAGGGCTATTTAAAAGTATTATCCAAAACATGACATTAGAGCAAAGCCAGTATTTATTGAGTCAAGATTTATTGGAATGGTTAAAAGATATTAAGACCATTACTGATGATGAGAAAAAAGTAGAAGCACTGACCAGCTTTGTTGCCGAGTTACTGCCATCAAAGTCAACGGTACTGCAACAAACTCTTGACATTGCAAAGAGCTTGGACGAGTTTGACCAAGTTAAAAAAGTTATAACTGCTATTGTTACTTATTTACCCGAATCTGAGCCAAAAATACTACAGAAAACTTGCAAAATCGTCCAGGGGATTCAAGATGAAAAACTGCGATCAGAAGCTTTAATTACGATAGCACCTCACTTGCCTAAGTCTCAACCGCAATGGATACAAGAGGTTTATAAAATAGCCCAGAATATTGAGAATAATTATTACCAAGCTAAAGCCTTAGCTTTTATAGTTACTCAATTATCTATACCAGAGTCTACAGAAATATTAAAACAGGCTTTATTAGTAATAGAGAATCACGAACGACCTTCAGAACTAGCAGAAACTTTAGCCGCTCTTGCTTCTCATGTGCCTAAACCTCTAAAAACAGAAGTGCTAACACAGTCCCTTAAATTTGTACAAAACATAAAAGTTGATTATTTACAAGCTGAAGCTCTAACTGTTATCACTAGCCAAATAACCGAAATCAATCCACAATTATTACAAGAACTCTTGTCAATAACGCAGAATATTAATTACTATGCTGGAGTTGAAGCTATAGCTTTTATCACCTCTAATTTAAAGGAAATTGATTCAGAGATTATCGAACAATTTCTGACCATAGCACAAAATATTAATAATGAATTTTACCAAATCAAAGGATTAGCTACTATTGCTCCTCATGTAAATGAGCCTCGACGTAGAGAGATTTTAAAAAAAGCTCTTGATTTAGTAAGAAAAACTAGAGGTAGCACTGACTTTATAAGTGTTGAAAATATCACTTCATTAATAAATCTTGCTGCTCTTTTAGATAAAGATGAGCGTACAGAAGTTTTTCAACAAGCTTTGGAAGCATTACCAGAAAAGATAGAGAATGGAGTTAATATTTTTTCTATCATTGCTCCGCAATTAACTGAATTTGAGCCTCAATTATTAGAAAAGACCCTTGAGATAGTAAATAATTTGGAACGTGGAGATTATCAACGTGAAGCTCTAGTTGCTATTGCTCCTTACTTACCTAAATCTGAACCAATATTGCTACAGCAAGCTCTTGAAATAGCATACAAAATTGCCAATGAAGAATATGACAGAATAAAAGCCTTAGCTGCTATTGCACCTCACCTAAAAGAAACTCAATGCAATGAAGTTTTATATCTTATTTTAGAAAGAATTGAAAATATTTGGCCAAATTTCATAAGTGGCGTAAGCGAAACTTTAGTTTTTATTGCTTCTTACTTATCTAAATCCCAGTCAAAGCTGTTACAAAAAGCTTTTAATATAGTTCAAAATCTTGAATTTGGTTCTTATGACCAAGCTATAGCACTGGTAGCTTTAGCTCCTCACTTATCTAAATTAGAACCTCAGTTATTGCAACAAGCTCTTAAAATAGCGATAAATATAAAAGAAGGTGCTAGTAAAGTTGTTGCCTTATTTGCTGTTATACCTCACTTACCTCAATCGAAATCACAATTATTAGAAAAGGCTTTTGAAATAATACAAACAATTGAATATGATAATGCCCGATCTAGAGCTTTAGTGGCAGTTATTCCTCACTTGTCAGATTTTGAGTCACATTTACTAGACAAATCACTTGAAATAATTGAAAAACTTGTTTCTACCTATGACTCTGCTAAAGCACAAGCTCTAGTTGCTGTTGCTCCTCAATTACGTAAATTTAATCCAAGTTTACTACAAAAAGCTCTTGAGATAGCTAAAAAAATTAATAGTGATGAGCAAAAAGATGAAGCTTTAGCCGCTATTGCTTATCAACTTTCTGAATCTGAACCAGAATTATTAGAACAATATCTTAAAATAGCTCAAAATACATACTATCATTCACATCATAAACATCGAATTGCTATTATTCCTTACTTAAGAGAACCGCAACAAACAGAATTTTTGCAAAAATATTTTTCTGCAACAGCTTCTTCTTTAGCTTCTGCTGCACCTTGTTTACCTGAACCCAAACGCTCAGAAGTGCTACAAGAAGCCCTAAAAATGCTTTTAGATGCTAACTATAGCGATTTGTTACGGGCTAACGAACTTAAAATTATTGTGCCTCTGTTGAGCAAAACTGAACAAAAAGAAAAGGTTATTGAGATAGCAAAGACAATAAAAAATGACACTTTTAAAGGTGCTGAAATCTTAGCTTTTGTCGCTACACACTTGTCTGAATTTGATCAGGTAAAAATTTTTTTTTTAGAAATTATTGAAAGATTAAAAGCGATTGAGAATGATAGCAGCAAAGCTAAGGCTTTAGCTGTTGTTATCCCCTATTTATCTAAATCCTCACCAGAATCGTTAGACAAAGCTTTTGAAATTGCAGAAAATCTTCAGTATCAATCTTGCCAATTTGATGATTTAGTGACTCTGGCAACTCACTTAAAAGAACGTGAGTGTATTAAATTGTTAGAGCAAGCTCTTGAAAAAGCAAAAGATATTGATAGTGAGTATCAGCAAGCACAAGATTTTGCATCTATACTTTCTCAATTACCAAAATCTGGATCTGGATTACCATTACTTTATAAAATACTTGAGATAGTAAAAGCAACTGAGAATGAGTTACAACAAGCTAATACTATTGCTGCAATTGCTCCATATTTACCCTCTGAAGCCCAAGTTATACAACAATTTTTAGATATAATATTTCAAATTAAGCAGAAACAAAATCTTATTAAAGCTCTTAATCAATCAGCCTTTCGTTTTCCTGAAGAAGTTGCTTCTCGTATTTCTAGCTATCAATTTTCTGCTGCCTTAGAAATAATTAAACAATCCAGAAATGATTCAGATAAAACTAAATTTATTAGCGCATTAGCTCCTCGTCTCTCTTCAGGGCTTATACCTACTGCATTACGTGTCATTACAGAAAATATTTTTCATCCTGCTTATCGAGCCGAAGCCTTTAGTAATCTAGCTCCCTACCTTCCTAGAGAACTGCGTAGAGAAACCCTGAGTTTAATAGAAAAATCAATTCCTGGACAATATCACCGGACACAAGCTCTTTGTAATTTAATTCCACATTTATACATCAGTCAAATCCCACAAACTGTAGATATAGTAGAAAATAAAATTCAAGATTTAACTTTAAAAGCCTGTATCCTTAATAATGTAACTATTAATTTAAGGAAAGGACATAAAAATAATTTATATGAAACGGCTGAAATTCATTCAATTATAAGTAAAATATTCAGCTTAGTTAAAAATATTATTACGAATGAACAGGATAAAACTAAAATCTTAACTGAGTTAGTAACTTTACTACCTGACCATGACAGAAACGGTATTTTTGAAATTATTTATAATCTGAAAGAAGAAGATTATAAAGCTCAAATTCTTAGTGCTTTATCTCTATTACATAATTTGTCTAAAGAAGACTCGACAAAAATAATAAATTTAGCTGATTCTTTTAAAAGTCAAAGTGCCAAATGTAAGGTTTTAACAAATTTCTGGACACAAGAATTAAGCGATGAAGAATTTGATAGTATTAGCTCAAACATTGTAGACATAGCCTATGTTAGCCCAATTCTTTCTGAAAAAACAGAAATTTTAACGGACTTGGCTCTGTATTCTCCACAAAAACAGCATAAAGCATTGAGAGCTATTCGAGAATTGAATATATCATATTTACAATACAAATATCTTGAACGTTTAGTTCCTTACCTCCAGCCAGACAATTTTTTAGAAGCGCAAAGTATAGCCCAAGAGATTCAAGAAGAGTATTACAGAGTTAAAAGTTTAATTGCCTTAGCTTGTAAATTCCCTCAAGTCCGAACAGAAGCTAAAAGACAAGCACAAGATTTTAAAAATCAAACAGAAGATTTTGTACCACAAAAAAATTATGTGCAGGGGTTTGAACTTTTGTGTCGTTTAGCGATAGAAGTGCCTGAGATATTACCTGAGATTTTAAAAGATTTAGAAAAAATAAAACCAAAAAAAGAACTTTTAGCAGAGAAAAATCAGTCAGAGTTAGAAAATTCACTTACTCAATGGCAACAACGTCAAATTTTAATTGTTCTTAAACCCCATTTACCTATCCGTATTATCCGTGAAATAGACCGAGAACAGACAAAAGGTAAAATCCCTAATGAACTTTGGTATCGCTCTTTAAGAATCCTGCGAAAAACTTATAGAGATGCTTTAATTGGAGGTAGCTTTCGCAATGATACTGACTTAAATGAAGATTTACTTAATCTTAAAGACGAAATTGATGCCCTTGCTAATATGCTGCTAATGCGAGATTTAGAACCACCTGTGGCTGTGGGTATTCTTGGCGGTTGGGGTGGCGGTAAATCTTACATTCTGCACTTAATGCAAAACCGAATACTAGAAGTTCGTAGTGAAGGAATTACGGAACAAGAAGCTTGGAGTGAAAATCCTAGTAGTGACGAACTTTACCCTTATGTAGGTCATATTTACCAGATCAAGTTTGATGCTTGGACATATGCTAAATCTGACCTTTGGGCTAGTTTAATGCAGACTATCTTTTTTGAATTAGATAGACAAATTAGTTTAGAACAACAGTTAATTAAGGTAGGAATTGAACCCTGTGCCGAAAATAGTGCAAAAATTTGGCAGGTTTTATATCAAGTTAGTGAAGAAGATAGAAACTGGTTTTTAGAACGAGTATTAACAGTAGAACAACTGCAAAATTTTCAAGACTCTAAACAGAAACAAGATTTTCCAGATAATCTCTGGCAAATATTCACTAAATCTCAGCGAGACTCTATTCGCTCTTATAAAGAAACGAAAGAAGAATTAATAAATAAGGAAAAGGAACTTCAAGTACGAAAAGAAAATCTACTTGTTAATTTAAGCGAACGGGATAAAGACCTGCAAGAGCGATTAGCAAATGCAGAGCAAAGATTACAGATTAGGCTAGATGAAATAGTTGCAGACATCAGAGAAAAACAAAGTAGTGAGGTGAAACTTGAACCTTCTGATAACGAGAAAAAAATACATTTGATTTTAGGATATTCCGCAGTTGTTCTTGAGCGTACTTTAGGTGATCAAGGCTTCAATAAAATTTTTGATGAAAAAATACAAGCAGAAGTTAATAAAAAGATTAACTTAAAAATTAATATTAAATCTGATGATATTACTAAAGTTAGTTCTTGGCTAAAGGGAGTAGTCACAGTAGCGATTAGTAATAATTACCAATCCATAACATTATATAGTGTTAGGGAATGGGCAAAGAAAAATAAATTATTAATTATTATATTTTTTGTTTGTTTACTATTAGCTATCCTTCTACCTGCTGGCATTCAATTTTTTAATAATCTTGGAAGTTCTAAAGTTATAGCGCAGGTAGTGGGCTTTTTTACACCTATGTTACCAGCGATCGCAACTTTACAAGCCTTATGGACAACAGGTAAGAAATGGTACGATGAGACTCAGCTTGCACTTAATGAATATAAAACATCATATGAGCAAGCGTTAGAGGAAAGAGTACAAAAGTTAGTTAAAAAACGTGAGGAAGAAATAGAAGAATCTATCCAGGAAGGAATAGAAAAAGCCATCCAGCAAGATGAAAGACTCATCGAAGTTAATGAAGAACTTGCATCACTCAGGAATGACAAAATTAATGATGTGGAAACAAAAATTGCCAATGAACAAAAACAAGCTGAAGAAAATGCAAAGATTAGGCAATTAGAAGGCGAAGTCCTTGAACTTAGAAATAAATTAGAAAAACAACAACAAGAACTACCAGAAAATATCTATGCTTCTTTAGGTGAGTTTATCAGCGCTCGCATCAATAATGGAAGCTACGAAAAGCGACTAGGAATTATGCACCAAGTCAAACAAGACTTAGCTGCTTTGAGTTACAAGTTATTACCACCACCAGCAGATAGTAAAGATTACGCTGCTAAAATCGACTTTTTGAAAAAAGCTTTTCCACGCGGGCCAGCAAGAGTCATATTATATATTGATGACCTAGATCGCTGTTCTCCTGATACAGTTGTCCAAGTTTTAGAAGCAGTACAACTCCTGGTCAAAAATCGCTTGTTTATTGCCGTAGTTGCTATTGACGAACGCTATATCAATCGCGCTTTAGCAAAATATTATCAAGGTGTGCTTTCTAGTCAAGGTCGTCCTTCTCCTGCTGACTATTTGGAAAAAATTATTCAAATTCCCTATCGGGTTACTTCAATTGCTGACTCAGCCTTAAGACAATATCTTAAATCTCAAGTAGCTATTCAAGATAGTGGTATCAGTGGTAATAAGTTTAATGAATTTTCACCAGAAGAATTTAATATCTTAGTGCAGTGCTGTCAAGAAGTAGATTTATCTCCCAGAAGTCTCAAACGACTTACCAATGTTTATAAACTATTTAAAGTTCTCAATCGCATCCAAGGACATAAATCTTCTGCAAAAGAACAACAGGCTATTCTTGCTTTACTAGCTTTTTCAGGACGTTATCCTGATTTAATGCGCGATCTATTGAAAGATATTGAATCTCGTTACGAAGAATATCGTAATCAGCCAATCAATGATAATCTTATAAATTTTTTCCGAGAATCTTTACAAAAACATGAAAATAAATATAAGCATCATTCCTATCTTTATGAAGAGTTAAATAAACTTCGACATGATATAGACAAAGTAATTCCAGATAACTTAACATTAGAGGATATTAAACAAATATTTGATTTTGTCCGTCGCTTTTCTTTCGTTGGTGATATCGGCTATGATGTTGATTATCAAAAAGGAGTAAATTTCTAGTTTCCTAATTAGGAATTAGGGATTGCAGAACTTTGTCCACCAGAATTTGAATAGCTTGAGTATAATTTCGCTTGCACAGTTAGCAAATAAAATTAACATTTTTGAGATAATACTTCTGACGCGGGTGTAGTTGTTTGTCAGTTCACTTCTAAAGCCCCCAACGCTTTTAAAGTGGCGATTTGGGCTTGGCTCAGTCCTACCACCTCATTAATAATCATGCCTTCGTATGGACGGGCTGGCCTCAATGTTTGCCAGCACTCTCCTGTAGAAATATTCCAACATTTGATGGTTTCATCCCAACTGCTACTAAGCAAAGTTTTCTCGTCCGGGGTTAGGTAGAGTGACCAAACCCAATGGTCATGAGCTTGTAGCGTAGCAAGGCACTCTCCTGTAGAGACATTCCAAATTTTGATGGTGCGATCGCTACTACTGCTAATCATGCGTCTGCCATCTTTGGTGAACAAAATACAGATGACCTGGCTAGTATGACCAGAGAATGTACGCACACAAACCCCTTTGCCAATATCCCACAACCGCACCACCGAGTCATCACCACCAGTAGCAAGATATTGATTATCCCTACTCACAGCAACTGCCCAAACTCGGTTAGAATCTGCTTCCCAAGTCTGAAGGCAATAACCTGTTTCCACATCCCACTGTTTAACTAGCTTTTCATAACCACTACTGAAGAGAGTTTTGCCATCACAGCTAAAAGCAACTGCCAGGACAGAACCCGGATGTCCTTGTAAAGTTTGCAAACATTGCCCAGAAGATACATCCCATATCTTCACTGTATGGTCATAGCTACCAGAAGCGAGTAATTTATCATCAAGGCTAAAAGCAATTGCCCACACCCAACTACCATGACCATGTAAAGTGTGTAAACATTGCCCTGTATGCGGACTCCACAGTTTAATAGTACGGTCTGCACTGCCACTAGCAAGCAATTGTCCTGTTGAACTGAAGACTACAGAAAAGACACGATTGCTGTGTCCTTGTAGTATGCGAAAAGGGTGAGTATTTACATTCGATTTGTGCGGGGAATGAAGATTAAGATCCCAAAGTTTGATTGTTTGGTCTTCATGCCCACTTGCAAGTAAACTATGTTCCCAGTTATGAGCAATTGTATAAGTCGCATTGCTATGCCCTTGAAAGGTTTTGATACATTGTCCAGTTCCTAACTCCCAAATCTTAGCTGCATGATCATCACCACCACTGACAAATAAATGCCCTTGGGGGTGAAAAGCCACTGACCAAATCCGATTTGTATGCTTTTTGAGCGTATCTAAACATCTGCCAGTTTTTCTATCCCAAACCTTCACGCTTTGGTCATAACTACCACTGAGAAGTAAATTATCTTTGGGGTTGAATGCGACTGAGGTAACAACTCCTGTGTGTCCCTGTAATGTCATCACACACTTTCCAGTATGTATATCCCATAGTTTGACATTTTGATCAAAACTGCCACTGGCTAATATTCGCCCACCCGAATTGAAAGCAATTGTTTTTACCCAGTGTTGATGTCCTTGGAGAGTTTTTAGACAGCATCCACTTTGTAATTCCCATAACTTGATTGTGTTATCTTCACCAGCCGTGGCTAAAATTTGTCCTACGGGATGAAAAACTACACTCCAAACGCAAGCATCATGTCCTAAGAAAGTTTGTAGACATTCGCCTGTATCTAAATCCCAAACCTTCACGCTATGGTCATAGCTGCTACTAGCCAGCAGTTTTCCTTCAGGGCTAAAAGCTACTGATGTGACAATGCTAGTGTGTCCATGTAGTGTATTGAAGCATTCTCCAGTAGTTGTGTTCCAAAGTTTGATTGTATGATCCTGACCGCAACTAGCTAAAACTGGTGCTACAGAGCTAAAAGCAACATCCCAAATCCAACTATTATGTTCTTGACAATTGAATAACTGTTTACCATTGTTAACGTCCCAAATATTAATTACGCCACTGGTATCACTGGTAGCTAGTTGACATCCATCTCGACTAAAAGCGACGCTAGTTATTCCACCAAAGGTAGCAGCAAAAACACAATCTCGAAAAGTTGTTTGTGTAAAGTTGACTGCGTGTAAGTTTACTGTGCGTAAATCACACTCGCGCATATCTAGACCAGAAAAGTCATACCCAGTTAAATCAGTGTCTAATTGTGCTAATAAATTTAATAAATTACCGCCACCATACCCCACTGTTTCTATAACTTTACTTTGCAACTTTCTAATCAATCTACCCAGTTTCAGATCTAGTTGATGAACAGAACCAAGTGTTATTTGTAATTGCTTGAGAATAGGGCAGACAATCAGATTAATTTGACTATCGCGGATGTAATCCTTTGCTTGGACTTGCATCAAAGCATGGGTGAGCAGGTATTGTGGTGATTCGGTGATTATTTCCTGACAAACTTGCTCAACCAAACTGTCTGTAACATATTCCATCACCACAGGTTGCTGTGTGAACTGCCCAGTATTGCTTTCTATCAAGCTACGCCAGCGTAATGACTCTAGGGTTTCGATTAACTTGGGCTTAGACAATGGAGATGTAAAGGCTGTTTGTAATTTGGTTGAAGAGACTTTCTCTCTATTAATTGCTAACCAATACATTAGTTGTTGTTCCAATGTAGACAGTCGCTGGAATTGATCCTCTAGAAGATGACCTATGCCTTGAAAAACTGTCGTACCTTCGCTTAAGAAATTAGCAATGCTACCTTCATGCAAATCCCGAATTGAAGTAGCAGCGATTTTCAACGCCAGTGGATTACCACCGTAACACTCAACTAATTGACGAGTTTGGTCTTCGGAACCTGATAGCCCTTTGAGTGTCAAAATTGTTTGCCCGGCTGCGACTTCTAACCCTGATAAAGCCAAAGTCCGAACTGGTAAACCGTCTCCTTCAAGGGCGGCAATTTGGGCAGGTTTTTCCCGACTGGTAATCAGGACACAGCTTTGATGTTGCGTTTCTCCTAAGCGCCACAACAGTTCACCATAAGGTTCATAGCCCTGACGGTAACTACCTGCCCGTTTACCGTCCTGCAATAGGGTGTCAAAATTGTCCAGAATTAGCAAGCAGCGAGATTTACGCAGATATTCGATTAAATAAGTAATTTGTTCATGAGAGGAAGCAGGTAATGTTGTAACTTGTTGATTAGACAGAATTTTGATACATTCGGTCAGCTTGTCACTAAAAGAAGGTGCGTGGCGTAGCGATCGCCAAATCACATACTCGAATTGTCCTTGTAACTGTTGTGCTAGCTTCACCGAGAGTGCAGTTTTACCTATACCTCCCATTCCTAGCAGCGAGACTACACGACAGTTATCTTGTAAAACCCATCGACTCAGGGTTGCTAAGTCATGAGTACGTCCGTAAAACTGGGAAACGTCAATTGCTTCTCCCCAGTCTGTGTAGTTTGCCAAAGAGGGCAACTGTAAGGATGAGGATGGATTAATGCTATTTTGTTTAGCAGCTCGCTTGAGAACTGTGTATAAATTCTTTTTTGTGACTTTTTCACCTAAAGCTTGAGACAGCGATCTCCACAGTTCTGAGCCAACATCTTTGATATAACCAAGGTCGTAATCTGACTCTAAAGCAATGTCTGAGTACGTTTGCCCTGCCCAACACTGGCGAAACACAATCTCTTGAACTTTTGTTAAGCGTGTTCCTGATAATAATTGCTCGACTAGAGCGATCGCTTCTTCAACCGTCATTCAGCACGTAAAAATACTAAGTCAACTATGATATTCGCACTATAGTTTTTATTGTTTTAATAAGTTTACGTAAATTTACCATAAAAGCCGACTTTTTTCCGACCTTTTCTGACCTTTTAACTGTAATCCCAGTAGTAGAATTTGCGGATGGAAAGTTTCCACCAAAGAACCTGAGCTAATTCTCCTCCCATTTACAAAAGCTGCTACAAAGATGAAAAGTGCAAACACCTCTAACAACAATTTCATTGTCAAATCCTCTTTAATTCTTGAACCCGCACAGTTAACTGCCTTAGAACAAGCGTTATGTCTAGCAAAAGGGGATTTAAAGAACTTTGCCAATGAGCCTGATTTTAGTCAAAAGATGGAAGTAGCTTTTGGCGAAGGAGTTGAGGTTGAGTTTTTAAGGACAGCATGGTTAACTGGGAATTTTGGTGATTTTCCTGAGATAGAGATTCGCCATGCAGCAGATATCAAGGGAGTAAATGGCGCTTTTACTACAGCGACAAATAAGATTTATCTTTCACATGAGTTTATTAGTAAGTATCAAGGGAATGTAGGAGTGATCGCCTCCGTACTGTTAGAGGAATTTGGTCACTGGGTTGATTCTAGAATCAATACTAAAGATGCGCCTGGAGATGAAGGGGCAATTTTTTCTACTTTAGTAAGAGGACAACAACTCACCCAAACAGAATTACAAAAATTAAAACTAGAAAATGATCAAGCATTGATCGGGCTTGATGGGCAAACTGTAGAAATTGAGCGTAGCGGTTCTTACAGTGGGAATAATCTTAACGAGGTAGCTACCGGACTAGATACTCTATTATCTCAGCTTCAAGCGGCAGTTAGCGCTCAAGTTTTTGGCAGTAGTTTGCCGCTATTAGGTACACAGCTAAAACATGCACCTAATAGCGAAGTTCAATTTCTCAACAATTTGAGAACAACTATTCAGTCTTCTTTAAGTCAGGTAAACACATTTACATCTTCAACAATTCAGCAAGCACTATTTAATGCCCTTGGTAATGGTGGACAGAATATTCTTAAAGATATAAATGGTAACGGAATTGATATTAATGACATTCAGATAACTGAAACAGCAGATAACCTCAAATTTAGCCTAAACTTAGGAAAAGCAGCTTCTGGATTTATTACTCAGTTAGATAGTAATATAGGCATTCCTGGCATTGGTTTAAGTATTAATGGTAATGCTAACACACAATTAGGTTATGATTTTAAGTTTAATTTTGGTGTTAACAAAACAAATGGATTTTATTTTGATACATCTGATGAGAACGAAATTAATATTAAGTTAGGAGCTTCTTTACCAGGGTTAAATGCTAGAGGTAAACTTGGTTTTCTTGAACTCTCTGCTACAGATGCAGGTACAAAATTTGATGGTGTATTCAAAATTGATTTGCGAGATACAGATAATCAATTACGCCTAACAGAACTAACATCTGTTAACTATGCAAATTTAATTGATACTAAATTATCAGGGGAGGCAGACATTAATTTAAAGCTAAATACTGGCTTTAATAACTCTTCTGTCATTCTACCTTCGCTTAAAACTGATTTTAACCTAGATTGGTCGTTTAGTAATTCTAGTTTTAAACCTGGTCAGAGTCAAAATCTCGGTACTTTGCCTAATGTCGCTTTTAATAACGTTCAGTTAGATTTAGGTTCTTTTTTCAATGATCTTACTCGTCCTATTTTTGGACGCATAGGCAAAATTATAGAACCTGTTAATAAAGTTCTTAATTTTCTAACTACTCCTATTGATTTAAAAATTACCAAATTTAATCTATTAGATATTGTCAAAGCAGCAGGATATATAGATGATTCAGATAAGCAGTTTATTGAGGCAATCCAAGCAATTGGAAAACTTGTTGACACCCCATCTAGCCAATTAGCTATAAATTTAGGCAGTTTTAACTTTGGCAATCAAGATATTCGTGCTAATAATTTTTCTCTTGAAAATGTTAACCCAAATACCAATGGTTCTGCTTCTGCTTGGAATGATCAGGTGGCAGATGGTAGTTCGGAGAAAAGTTATCTTGATAACCTTCTCAGCCTTCCAGGATTAGAAATACCTGTTCTTACTCAACCATCTCAAGCCTTTGGTTTGCTGTTAGGAAAACCAGATGTCAACTTATTCACCTATGATTTACCCGATTTAGAATTTACTCTTAAGTACGATCAGTTTTTTCCTATTATTTATGTGTTTGGGATTAATGTTGCCGGAACACTAACCACTGCCGTTGATCTCAAGTTTGGCTATGATACTAAGGGTTTAAAAGATTTTTCGGATTCTCAAAAGCCAACAGATATCTTTAATGGTTTCTTTATTGATGATTCTGGTAAACCTCAAATTCTTGTTAGCGCAGCGATAGAAGCAGCAGCAGAGGTAAATGTAGCAGCAGCATCGGCTGGGGCTGGAGGCGGTATTATTGGTACTATTGGTCTTAACCTCAAAGATCCAACACCTGGGGATGGAAAAGTACGAGGAAATGAGTTTGTGCAACTCCTCAATAACCCCATTGAAATGTTTGATGCTTCCGGGTTAGTGCAAGCCTATCTTATGGCTTACGCAAAAGTTGCTGGGAAAGTTGTTAAAAGGATCGAAAGTCCTAAAGTAACCTTATTAGGCCCTTACGGTAAAGTTAGTGAAACTCCTCCTCAGCTACACCTTGCAACAGATATCGGTGGTGGCAACTTGCGATTGAATATGGGGCCGAATGCTGCCGCCCGTGAAATCATTAACACAGAAGATGGTGCAGAAGTTTTTACCGTTTTCACAACCGATGGAAAATTGACTGTTTCTGCGTTTAACATTCCACAGACTTATAGTGGTGTTAGCAAGATAATTGCTGATGGCGGTACAAAAAATGACACTATTGAGATCAAACCAGATATTGAAATTTCCGCCGACTTAAAAGGCGGTGCTGGAGAAGATTTAATCTACGGAGGTAGTGGGAGTGACACAATTCGTGGAGGTGCAGATTGGGATCGTCTTTATGGTGGTGATAGGGATGATTTCGTTTATGGCGATGATGGTGATGATTGGTTAGATGGTGGTGCAGGTGCAGACATCCTTAATGGTGGTGCAGGCTTTGATACTGCTAGTTATACAAGTGCTACCAGTGCTATCTCTATTAACTTAGTAACTCAGGTATCAACGGGAGATGCAGCCGATGATGTCTTTCAATCTATCGAACAAATTGTTGGTTCTCGATATGACGATACCTTAATTGGTGATGAGGACAATAATGAATTTGATGGTGGCGAGGGTAACGATTTTATTAGTGGTGGTGCAGGCGATGACAGACTCAGCCCTGGCTGGGGAGATGATGTCATTGATGGGGGTACTGGTACAGATACCTTAGTCATTGATTATTCTTCTTTACCCACGCAGGCTGTCGCTTGGTCAGAACTAGATCCAAATACTAGCGATTGGTTTGTCTATGTCGCTAATGCTTATGGGATTGGCGCACCCATCAAGACTGATATAAATGTATCTGGCAATTATCATGCTACTCTTTCGGCAGATGGGTTAACGGTTGCAGGTTCTGGAATATTGGGAAGCAATGGTAGTGGCAATCAAGGTCTTTGGGTTAAGAAGATTCATAGCTCAGACCCGGCCGTGAGAGTCATTCCTAATAATCAGGTTTATCAACCTCTGCTTTCAGAAGATGGCAGCAAAGTTGTTTGGAGTCAAGGGGATAGTATTTGGATTGCTAATACTAACGGAACTCAAGTTCGACAACTGACCAAGTTAAGTATAAACATTGGCTATGGCGATGGTGACTACTTAGCGACTATTTCAGAGGATGGTAGCACTATCGCGTGGTTACGTAGTAAACGTAACGACAACAAATTTACCTACACAATTTTCATTGCTAACGCTGATGGTAAAAATTTAAGACAGATTAACATACCTACCGGTAGCGGTGGTGTTCGTGAACTCGATCTTTCTGCCGATGGTTCTAAAATTACTTGGTCTCAGGATGGAGGGTATGGCCCAGGTGGGGTATGGGTTGCTAATACAGATGGCACTAACATCAGAGAACTTTCAGGTAATCTTTATGGGTATAATATTAACCCCTCTATATCTGCTGATGGTTCTACAGTTGTTTGGGCAGGTTATCAAGGAGCCGGCTACGCTTCAACCAATCTCTATGCAGCTACTACAGATGGTTCTCGCTTCTGGGTTGTTCCTAACACCGAAGAAGTTGGAGAATTTGCCCAACAATCTCTAGCAGGAGACAGCAGAAGAGTTGTTTTTACTAAATTTAATGGTTCCGACTATTCTCTGTACGTAGGTGACATAGATGGCATAGAGCCTCAAATTCTCATTGATGCTTCTTCACCCAATATAGGTATTGGTCGAGGTCATGCTTTATCTAGCTATGTTGATCTTGGCGTTCGCTATAACTCCTTTGACCCAGCTACAGGTAGCGGTGAAATTTACACTTGGGGGCCAAGTCGCATCCGCTACAGCAATTTTGAAAGGTTCGACATTATCGGAACTCGCTATGGCGATGAGTTATTCGGCGGCAACCTTGATGATTCACTTATGGGTGGCGGTGGTGCAGATACCCTCAAAGCGGGCTTAGGCGATGATATTTATATTCTCGATACTCAAAATGCTGGCGGAAGTCAAATCGAGGATGCTGGGGGTACAGATACTTTAAGGCTGACAACAAGGAATCCTGGCGCTACGAATACCCCAAGAATTACAGATGCTGATCTCTCCTTAGCAGTTCCAACAACAGGAATTTTCGGGATGAGACGGGCTGGTACAAGCTTAATAATTGACCTCAACAAAGACGGAATTGCTGCTTCCAAAACTGACCTCACCATTCTCAACTTCTTTGATACTGTTGGAACTGGTGCTGGAACAGGTTTTATTGAAACCGTCGCTAATTTAGCTGGTGCTGAGATTCTCAGCAAATTACAAGTTGGCGATGATACGATTTCTGGTAGCGCGGCAGATGACTTTATTGATGGTTGGTTAAGTAACGATACCTTGAGTGGTGGTGCTGGTAATGACACCTTATGGGGGCAGGATGGCAACGATTTCCTCAACGGTGAAGATGGCAATGATTCACTCCAGGGAGGAAACGGCAACGATACCCTGACTCCGGGTTGGGGTAATGATGTTGTTGATGGCGGTGCAGGCACAGATGTTTTAGTGTTGGACTACTCTAATTTAAATACTCGTGCCGTAGCTTGGAGGACTCTCTCTGGCACATCAGGTAACTATCTTCAAAAGTTTTTCATCGGTAATGCCTACGGTTTGGGAACTCCACTAAAAATTAGAGAAACCAATTCTGTTAGTGATAAATTTGCTCTTTCTGCTGACGGTACAACTTATGCTTATTACACGTATATAAACTATAACGACCCAGCTAATGGTCTATGGATCAAAAAAATAGATGATTCTGGTGGCCTTGTAAAAATTGATGAAATTGCCACTGAAATTGCGCTCTCAACAGACGGCGAAAAGATAGCTTGGAGTGACGGATGGCGGGTTTATGTAGCTAATACCAACGGAACTGAAAAGATTAGGATTAATCTGAATAATATCAACGGCTATATATACAGCTTGTCCCTTTCAGGTGATGGCAGTCAAGTTTCTTGGAACAATGGGAATCAACTTTTGGTTGCCAATACGGATGGTACAAATATCCGCGAGATAACCCAAAGTTCTACTAAAAGCTTTCTCTCAGAAAATGGTTCTCAAATTATCTGGGCTGGATATCAAGGAGAAAAATATGGCATTTGGTCAGCTAGTACCAGTACCAGTCTTCCAGTCGTAAAATCATTAGTGGACGGCAATCTTAGCTTATCCAGTAGTGATGGAATAAAAGCTATCTGGCAAGACAGATATTTCCTATCTGTTAGTAGCACAAACAGTACAGAAATTCAGCAAGTAGCAGAAAGCTATGATTTTAGGGTTGTTGGTGGATCTGAGCCAGTGTTAGCTGCTGATGGAGCAAAAGTAGCGTTTATCAAAGCTATTAATGCAGATAATCAAGGTTATGGTTCATACGGCTTATACGTCGCAGATCCTTATAAAACTGGACAAGCAACTCTCGTTACTACAGTTAATCGTGATGAAACAAGCAATCACGGGCTTTACGGTTCCCTTGCTCTGTCTTCTTACGTTGATATCGGCGTTCGCTATAACTCTTTAGACTTAGCCACCGGAAGTGGTGAAATTTCTACTTGGGGGCCAAGTCATGTTCGCTACAGTAATATCGAACGTTTTGATATTACTGGAACTCGCTACGGTGATGAATTATTAGGTGGCAATCTTGATGATAAACTCACAGGTGGCGGCGGTGCAGATACTCTCAAAGCTGGTTTAGGCAATGATACTTATATCTTGGCAGCCCAAACTGCTGGAGGCAGCAAAATTGAAGATGACGGAGAAAACGATACTCTCGACCTTACAGATATCAATCTCTCGCTATCTACACCAACTATTGGTACGGCCGGAATACAAAGACTTGGAACCACGCTACTCATTGACTTAAATCAAGATGGTATCACAACCCCAGAAAGTGATTTAAGTATAATAAATTTCTTCAATTCCAGTAGTGCAGGTACAGGATTTATTGAAAAGGTTGATAACCTTTCTGGTACTGATATTTTAAACAAACTGTTTGGTAATTCCGCAAATCAGGCTCCTGTAACCCAGGCAAATAAAGTTTTGCCAGTTGCAGAAGATTCTGTAACTACTCCTTTAGCGATCGCAACCCCAACTGATACAGATAACGATCTCTTAACTATCACTATAACCGCCGTTCCAGAAGCAAGCAAAGGCATAATTCGCTTACCTGATAACACAGTTGTCACTGTTAACACAACCCTAACTACTCAACAACTGACAAGCTTAGTTTTTGTCTCAGTTGTCAACGCCAATGGCAGTGCTGGAAGTTTCAGTTACACCGTCAGTGACGGCAAAGGTGGTACAGCATCTCAAACTATTACTTTAGAGATTACGGCTGTTAATGATGCACCAACTCTAGCAAATGCGATCGCCAATCAAACTGCAACCGAAGACACAGCCTTTACCTTCACTATCCCAGCTAATACCTTTACTGATGTAGATGCAGGTGATGCCCTAACTTACAGCGCAACATTAGCAGACGGTGCAAATTTACCAAATTGGTTAAGCTTCAATCCCAGCACCCGCACATTTATTGGTACACCCACTAACAACTCAGTTGGCACAGTCAATATCAGAGTTACCGCAACTGACAATGCTGGTGCAAGTGTAAGTGATGTCTTCACCCTGACGGTGGCTAATAGTGATACTAATGACGCACCGACATTAGAAAATGCGATTGCCAATCAAACTGCAACTGAAGACAGCGCCTTTACCTTCACTATCCCAGCTAATACCTTTGCTGATGTAGATGCAGGCGATACCCTAACTTACAGTGCAACATTAGCAGACGGTGCAGATTTACTAAATTGGTTAAACTTCAATCCCAGCACTCGTACATTTAGCGGTACACCAACTAACGATGAAGTTGGCACAATCAATATTAAAGTCACCGCAACTGATAATGCTGGTGCAAGCCTAAGTGATATCTTCACCCTGACAGTAATTAACACTAATGATGCACCAACTGTAGCAAATGCGATCGCAAACCAAACAGCGACAGAAGACACAGCTTTCAACTTCCAAATTCCTGCTGATGCTTTCAACGACGTTGATACAGGCGACACCCTAACTTATACAGCGACATTAGAAAATGGTGATGAATTACCAAGTTGGTTAACCTTTGATGCAGCAACTAGAACCTTTAGCGGCACACCAACCAACAGCGAAGTTGATACACTCAGTATTAAAGTCATCGCTACTGACAAATCCCAAGCAAGTGCTAGTAATGTTTTTACCCTGACAGTCCTTAATACTAATGATGCACCCACACTAGAGAATGCGATCGCTGACCAAACTGCCACTGAAGACAGTACCTTCAGCTTCATCATCCCGGTGAATACCTTTGCTGATGTAGATGCAGACGATATCCTAGCTTACTCGGCAACTTTAGAAGAAGGTGCGGCTTTACCAAGTTGGTTAACGTTTAATCCCACTAACCGCACATTTGCTGGTACGCCAATTAATAGCGAGGTTGGCACACTCAACATTAAAGTTATTGCAACTGATAAGTCTAGTGCAAATGTTAGTGATGTCTTTACCTTGACAGTTGCTAATACCAATGACGCACCGATACTAGCGAATGCAATCGCTGATCAAGCCGTTGCAGCCAATAATACCTTCACCTTTACCATTCCCGAAAATACTTTCTCTGAAGTAGATACTGGTGATATCCTCAGCTACAGCACCACCTTAGAAAATGGTGATCCCTTACCAAGTTGGTTGAATTTTAATACTGATACTCGTACCTTTAGCGGCAATCCTACTACTAACAATGCGGGTATTTTGAATATCAAAGTTACAGCCAGCGATAATCAAGGAACTACTGTTACAGACATTTTTGCGTTGACAGTAACAGCCTCCAATATCAATCCTGGTAATGATACTAATAATTCCCTTTCTGGTACATCTAGTGCAGATGTTCTCAACGGCTTTGGTGGTGATGATTATATAGAAGGTTTAGCTGGGAATGACACAATAGATGGTGGGATTGGAAGATTTGATCGGTTGTTTGGCGGTGATGGAGATGATGCAATTACCGATCCAGATGGAATCTTAGGAGCGCATGGTGGTTTAGGCAACGATACAATCAACGTTACTTTTGCTGCCAACTGGGATAATGATAGTAATCCCAACAACTCCCCACGTTCTGATGGCAAGATTACTGGAGGCTACGGCGACGATAACATTACAGTAACGATGAATAATAGCAAGTTCTTCATCAACATGAAGGGTGATGAGCCAGTTAATAACGCTCAAGGCGGTAATGATGTAATTACACTATTAGGAAGCTACCAAAATGCAATTGTTGACCTGGGAGGTGGCGACGATACTTTTATAGGTGGCAATGGCAGTGATAATGTCTCTGGTGGTGCTGGCAACGATACCATTTTTGGTTTCGGAGGTAATGACAACTTAACTGGCAATGACGGTGATGATATTCTCGTCGGTGGTAGCGGTAACGATCGCTTAACTGGTGGTAGTGGGAAAGATATTTTTAGCTTCTCTTCTCTTGCTGATGGCATTGACACCATTACAGACTTTAGCGTTGCTGATGACAAAATTCGTGTCAATGCTGCTGGGTTCGGTAGTGGGCTTGTAGCTGGTAATCTGGACGCATCACAATTTGTCTTGGGTTCATCTGCACAAGATGGAAGCGATCGCTTTATCTACAATCAAGCAACTGGCGCTCTGTTGTTTGATGTTGACGGTATAGGGGCGAATACTGCCGTTCAAATTGCCACTCTGTCAAATAAAATTGCGATTAACTCTACAAGTATTGTAATTGTCTAACGCAAACGCAGGGTGGATAAGTGTTGTAAATGTAGCATCTTATCCGCTCTGCCTTGACAGACTTAGCATTAATCAACCCTCCACCAAACTGACAATTGGGTGCATTGTTATTGGTGACTTGCTTTGGGTCTTGGGAGTCCGGCATAGGTCAGTTTGGGCAGGCTTAAGCGTTGTTATTGTAAATACTATCACCTTTGTTTTTAGGTCAACTGAAACGAAATTTCTTTTAATCTTGCCTAAACTCCATTTGCGCGAAATGGTCTTGCAGCAGTTTGTGGATGAAGCGGTAGCGGCCACCGACACGCTGGAGCAGCATACGCTCGGTGCAGTAGTCGAGGAAACGGGCGTAATTCCAGGGGATGTAGCCGTTACAGTAAAGGATGAGGCGGAGAGTAAAGTGTTCAATACAAACTCTACCGCTAATTAATCCACTAACTAACCCAAAAACGAGTCCAGTGATAGATGCAAAAAGAGTAATATTTAAAGTCGTCGAGAACCATGCTTCTGCTGATACAGCTTCTTGAGGAAAGCTAATCTTTAGGCTCAACAAACTAAGCCAACCGATTAACCCACTCATCAACCCTAAAAAGAAACTAAGGCTCAATCCATGAATTATCCCAGTGACCCCAGCATTAATTACTGAATTTGAGATACCTTGATTTGGAGTGACTTTTGCTTTCATCTCCAAATTAACAAGTCCATCATTTAGAGCAAAAAGTAATCCCAATAGCAAACCAAAGAGCAACGTAAAAAATAGGTCAAATATTAGCCCAAACATTACTGCATAAATTAACACAATTGTTCGATGAAAATTTATGGCTACCCCATTAGAAATTACATCAATAGTAATGGCAATTATTAAGCAAAAAATTGTAATAAACATCCCAATCTTTGCAGCTAGAACTAAACCATTTTTAAAACCCAATTTAGCTCTTTTCCAAGACCAAATTAGAGTCTCAATAGGTTTTATTTCTTTGTTTAATCCAAAAAAAACACCAAAAACTGGTGCAGAGATTAAACCAATACATAAACCTGCAATTAAGCCTTCAATTAATCCGAATCCTTGAAGGATGTCTAACAGTTCTCCAATTAGACCTGCAATTAGACCCACAACTAAACTAAAACATAATACAACAAGACCTCCAATTAGGTAAGCCTGAACTCGATATTGTTTTTTGAGAATACTATCTGCTAACCAAGATGGTTGCATTTTTTCAATTAAAAATTCAGTTTGTGATTCTCTTTGTAAATTCTGCGCTAACCATCCAAGCCAAAAGCAAGTTCTCGCAGCATTAGGAGCCTTATTTTTAACAAATAAATTACTATTAATCTCTCTTGTTAACATTCGCTGCACATACGCATTGAGCAAATGCTCAAGATGCTCTTGGGTAGACTCTAAATGCTGCCATTTACTAAGAGATATTTCTCTTGCTGCTATAATGGTAATACTAAGTAGTAAGGGAGATTTAACTAACTCCAGTAAATTGAAATCATTGTTAATAGTTTCCCATAAATCAGCATTATTAATTTCAATGAGATATTTGTTTATTTGCTTTTTAGTTAAAGGTTTTAAGCAAATTGCCCCGTTAATCCGAAGGTTAGTTTTATAATTTTGATATTCTTGAGAACGACTGCAAATTACTATAGATGAAGATCGATATTCTCCTCGCACTAGTTGATTAATAGATTTAACACAAGCCTCTTGAAATATTGGTTTAACTTCATCTAAACCATCTAATAAAAGAAGTAATTGTCGATTTATTAACCAATGCTGACTAAGCTGTTTTGTAATACCATACTTGGACTTGAGTTCAACTACCAACCATTCACTAATTGGTTGATTTTTATCTTTCCAAGAGGAAAGATTAATTAATACTGGTATAGGATAAGTAGGGTTTTCTTCAGCCTGCTTAATTAGTGCTTGTGCTAGTTCTAACTGTGTAGTTGTTTTACCCGCTCCTGGCGCACCTAAAATCAACAATTCACCGGCTATTTCTTCAGAATCAAAAACTGATAAGATAGTTGTATTCTCTGAAACGGGTTCAGGTGGTTTAGTCCCAATTTTTATCTCCGCATCCCAATATCTTTTTACTTGTTGCAGTTGTAACTCTTTTCCCAGATTAATTAGCACAGTGTTATGTAGAGATTGTTTCAGTCGCCCATTAACTTCATGCTTAACATCAGCTAGTACTAGTCTCTGATTTTCTGGTCTTAAAAAGTTTGCTTCTGGTGCTAGCTGCTGCCCAAAGAAAAAATTCCAAATGTCACCACCTATTCTTTGGGCGTTCACCGTGTCGGCATTAATCAACCCACCACCAAATTGGGCATTTTGTAGATTATTATTGTTGACTTGCTTTGGTTTTTCTGAGTCTGGCATGGATTAGTTTATTTGGGCAAGCTTAAGCGTTGTTACTGAAAATAATATCACTCAAGTTTTTGAGTTCAACAGATGCAAATTCTTTCTTAATCTCGCCTGAACTCCATTTGGGCGAAGTGGTCTTGCAGCAATTTGTGGATGAAGCGGTAGCGGCCGCCGACACGCTGGAGTAGCATACGCTCGGTGCAGTAGTCGAGGAAACGGGCGTAGTTCCAGGGGATGTGTCCGTTTAAGTAAAGGGTAAGGCGAAGGGCAAAGTGTTGAATGCACGCATCACCACCATAAAATAAACCCCATGTCAGCACCAGTGTTAGCCCTAATCCTAGCCTCCATACTGGCTCTAAAAATAGCCACCAAATCTCGTTATGAGTGAATACATAAATCAACCCATAAGATCCTATTGCAACAAGCCCTAAAAAAACAGCATTGAATCCGGACTTCCAAATACCTTGATTCGGAACTTTTTTATTGTCTATAACTCGGTCAGGTTCTTTAGAAAGAGAACCATAAAATAGACCTAAAATTATTATTAAATTCAGTATAAAATTTCCTAAAGGTATCTTTAAGGAAATTGATAAAAGCATCCAAGGCAACATAGTTACAAATATAGAAAATAGTAAAATATCTACATTGATTGGGAAAAAAGTGAGTTTTTCTACTAAAATTATCGATTTAGGTTCCATATCTAAAATCAGCCCTAAAATTAGACCTGTAATCAAACCCATAAATATTTCAAAAATTATAAATAAAATACTAGCTAATATATCATGTATCATTAAAGCAAGACCAATTCCAAAAATCGAGAATATGCTTAAAGTATATAGAAAATAATAACTGAAATTTTCAAATCTGCCATTTAAATAACTAGGCTGTATTTCTTCAATTAAAAATTCAGTTTTAGATTGCTTTTGTGTTTGTTTGGCTAACCAAACAAGCCACATTTGAGTTTGTCTAGTATTAGGAGTTTTGTTCTTCAAATATGTCCTACTGTTAATATTTCGTGTCAACATCCGTACTATATAGACATCTAGCAAATATTGAACCCGGTCTGCTGTAGAAGTTAAATGCTGCCATTTTTCAACAGATATTTCTTGAGAGGCTAGAACAGTAATGCCCAATAGTAAGGGAGTTTTTACTAACTCTATTAAATCTAAGTCGTTACTGATAGTTGACCACAGTTCTATATAATTTATAGAAGTTAAATAATCATAAATTTGGTTGTTAGTTAAAGGCTGTAAGTAAATCGCACCATTAAGTTGTAATTGAGTCGCATAGTTACTATATTCCTCACTCCGACTACAAATAGCTAAATAAAGTGGTCTATCTTCGCCTCCTAAAAATCGATTGATTGCATGAACGCAGAGTTCTTGACGTTGTGGTTCAAGTTCGTCTAAACCATCAAGTAATGGTAGTAATTGGTGGTTGTCTACCCACTCTTGGCCAAGCTTTTTTGAAACCCCATATTTAGATTTAAGTTCAGCCACCAACCAATCAGTTATAGATTGCCGATCATCTTTCCAAGAAGATAAGTTAAATAAAACGGGAACAGGATAATCAGACTGCTCTTCTGCACGTTTAACTAATTCTTGAGCCAGTTCTAGTTGTGTGGTTGTCTTACCTGACCCTGGCGCACCCAAAATTAGTAATTTTCCTGCAATTTCCGGGGAATTAAAAACTTCCAAGATAGTTGTCGTGTCTGAAAGAGGAACGGCCGGCTTCAAGCCGATTTTTATTTCTGCATCCCAAGGGCGTTTTACCTGCTGGGGTTGTGACTCCTTCCCTAAATTAATCAGCACGGCATTATGTAGAGATTGCCTTAACCGCGCTGTAACTTCTTCCTTAGCTGCGGCGAGTAGTATCCGTTCGTTCCTTGGTCGAGCCGGATTGCCTATTGGTGTTGTCTGCTGTCCTAAGAAAATATTCCAAATATCTCCGCCAATTCTGCCAGCATTGACATTCTCAGCATTTATCAACCCGCCTCCAAACTGGGCATTGCGTAAGTCGTTGTTATTGACTTGCTTCGGGTCTTGTGAGTCCGGCATGGGTCAACTTGAGAAGTCTTCAGTGTTATTGTTTTGAATATTACCACCAATTTGCTGTGCATCGACAGTATTGGCATCCACTATGCCACCTGCAAACTGAGAGTTCGGTTGATAGTAAATTGAAACTTTATCGCCAGTCTGAGCTAGTAACTGATTTTGCTGGTCGATGGTGGAAAATAGCTGATTAATTACTTTGTCTTTATCTTCAAGTCTTGCTTGATACTGTGCTTCCAATGTCTTAGCCGCAAATTCATACCCCTGCATGAAATCGTTGTGAATTTTCGCCTTATCTGCATCAGGGGCAACAGCCACTCTAACTACAAGAATGCCATCGCCTTTCTTTTCAATGCTTTGGACATCCAATTGTGCGCCTTGGTTTTCGACTTCTACCTTTTTGAAGGAGTAAGCGAAAGCATCCCAGTCGATACCATTGCGAAAGATTAGGTCAACGGTTTCTAGAGATTTCTGGAATAACTTGGTGAACTCGCCAGGGGCAAAGTTACCACTGCTGGGGCGGCGTTCTTGTTGTTCGTGCCGAAGATAAATATAGTCACAAGTCACAAAATTGAAATTTGTACGTTCATTAGTATTCCAAGCTTCAATACAAGCACCAGTTAATATTGCTCTTTCAAAATTGGTGTACGCTGCCGTAGTTAACATTAAATTAGCGTGGCTGAGATCCGCATCTACAAGATTAGCTCCTGCCAGATAAGCTCTTACAAGGTTTGTTTGAAGTAACTTGGCTTTTATCAGGCAGCTACTACTCAGATCAGTTTCTGAAAGATCAGCATAACTTAAATCTACCTGACACAAATTAGCACCTAATAAATTAGCTTTATTGAGAAATGCTCCACGCAAATTAGATCCAGTTAAATCAACGCCTGCAAGGTCTGTATTTTGTAGAAAGGCTCTAGTAAATAAAGTTTTTCGGAGAGAAGAACTGCCAAAAGTAGAACCAAAAATAACAGTATTACTAAAATTAAATCCATCTAAATCAATTTTATTAAAATTCAAACAGCTAAGGTCAGGATTTATATCTGGGTTATTTTCTCTCCACGCATTCCAAACCTCCACCCCCTGTCTCAGTATCGCCAGATGCTCCTCATTCGCCATCTTCAGCTAACCCTTCTGCTCACCTGTTGACAACAAACTATTCCGCATCTTGCCACCCGTCGATTGATGCCAGCAGTATATTAATCAAAGGATTATCGATTAGTTCCTTCAACGCCTCGGTTCCCCCAGCCTTCAACGCACCTATTACCCGTGCTTTTAATGTTGGGTTACTCTCAATCTCATCTACAGCCCTAGCCACAACGCTCATTTTCTCCGATGTTGTAGTCGTGGGGTAGGTTTGGCTCAGTTGGTTGAGAAGCTGCTGAATGTCTGCTGCGGCTTGGGCGAGATTCTGCTTTTGCTCTGGGTTGTAGTTGGTGATGTTACCGCCGATTTGGTTTGCATTTACTGTATCGGCGTTGACTAGACCGCCACCGAATTGAGCGCCTTTAAGATCAAAGCTAGATTGTTTCTTAGAACTTTCTGACATAGATTCGCTTTCTGATTTAGCTATATTTTGAATATTTATAGACTGACTTGTAGCCATTTTATTTATAATATTTAACAAATTTGCATTTTGTTGTAAATTATCTTCATAAACTTGACGATAAATGGTCATTTGATTGTTTTTATTTTTTAATTCTCCTTCGTATTTCGCTTCTATAGCTTTCAGTGCATTTTTGTATTTTTGTCTAAAAATATTAGAAATATTTGCTTTATTGGCTCCTTCAGGAACTTGAACTTTTATGACTAAAACATTATTATTCTTGTTCTCAATACTTTGAATATTTAGCTCGACACCTTCATTATCAACAATTATTTTATAAGTAGACAAAAAAGCTTCCCAAACAATCCCCTTTTTGAATGTGAAGTTAATGCTCTTATGGGAATCTATATTATCTGAATTTACTTGTCCATTCTCTTGATGAATTCTAATAGGATAAATATATTTAAGCTTTTTAGCATTATTCCAACAGACGTTAGTTAGGTTAGCTTTTTCAAAGTTTGTATTTTTTAGTTTGGCATGACTGAAATTGGCATTACTTAAGTTGGTTAAATGAAATTTAGTGCCTTTCATAGCAGCAACAGCTATGGAAATTTCTTTAATACCAGTCTCATACTTTTTAGAAGTTGTAACAAATATTCCCATATAGGCACTTAAAATCACGAAAATTCCAGTAAAAATTCCAGCTTCATAAATATTAAAAACTGAGATAATGAAAGAGAAAAGAATAAGAATAGTGACAATAATAGTGAAAAAAAATTAAAACAAGAAATTTTTCAGACTCCAAAACTGCTATTGCAATTCCGGCACTCACCGCAATACTCATAATGCCAACAACAGTAAAAAATATAATAAAAATGATAGTCACAGTCAAAGCAACTGCTACGGCAAAATTCCCAAGAACATTTACTTTAGCATTGGCAGTAATGTCTAAAATAATACTGGTACTTACTGCCATAGCTACTGCCACAGTAAAGACCAAACAAAGTGCTTCTAAACCTGCTACAAATTTCTTATGAATAGTAAAAGCAACAGCAAATATAATTGAACAAATTATGCCAAATTTAAAGCTAATATTGATATTATTAGAAAACGTAAGAATGGCTGTTAATACAATATGAGTAAATAGTAAACATATCCCTATAACTGCTGTCAATAAAGATGAAATTATAATCAATCCAATTGCCCAATATAACGGTAGCCCAGCTTCAGCATGACTAAAGTTTGCACCGCTCAAATTAGACCCACTAAAATCTACCCCTCGGATATCTGCATAGCTAAAGTTTGCCCCGCCCAAGTCTTCGCCTTTGAACGAACGACCTCTGAGATTTTGACCAGAGAAATCTTTTAGCATGGTTAGGCAAATAAAAGCGATAGTTTATACTGTATAAAGCTTAAGTATGTGCTTGTACGGAGTTTAGCACAAGATTTCTTGGCAAGTAAACCGATATTGGTTGCTATAATCTCTTTTTCAGTTTGTATTGGTAATACTCCAACAGATTCACTAATTTTGCCAAATTTCCAAGCACATCAAGCGTGACGGTAGGCGTTGGTTCTGGAAGACGCTCAAAGTTCAAGGGGCGACAATCGCAGCTAAACACCGCCAGCTAAAGGTTTGGAAGGCAAAGACCCACTGAAAAATTTGTGTGCATCAGCCATCAGACGTGCGATCGCTAACTTGAGAGATAATTTTAAGTTGATTGATGTCTGTCGTCACAGTGAGAAGACTTGGTATCAAGCGAACTGGTTCACGGTTAACGTCGAGAACGTACAAGCCTTGTGGAATCGCATTTGTCAAAATCAACAGATCGATGTGAGCAATTTGGACATATCGATCTGCTCACAGCCGGCAGATCATAACAGAGACTTCCCTCTCAAAGACTTCGCTTCACAACAACACAGTGCTGTTGAGCTTGAAAAAAGTGAGGAAGTGGAAAGCAAGATTTTGGAATGTGAGGAGGAACCAGAGTTACCCCAGATTACTCACTTTGTTGAAGAGATAGAACAGGTTGACTCGATTACCGAGACAGACCATCATGAGGGCCATTCTTCCGCCGCCCCTGTTGGATCAAATTTTCATGATAGTGATGATGATTACACCGAGCCACAAGAAAAATCAGTACAACCCAGTCAGCAGGAGGTTCAGGAGGTATTGCAACAGCTACGGGAAATACCTTGTACGCCTCAGTTCCGGTTAAACGGAGAGATTCAGCGTACAGTCAAGCGTTACTGGGCGAATGTGCCGGGTGCGATAGCGAAGCGCTGCTGCTTTCAGCAGATCGCGTATTTGAAGGAGGCAGTACGGACTTGGAAGGGGGTTAAGTCACCGGAGGCTGTATTCGTGGCTGCTTGTAGGGAGGGGAGGAAGCCGGAGTCAGTGCAAGTTAAATCGGAAGCGATCGCTTGGTTTGAGTGGGCGAGGCAGAAGCGGATTGTGATTGCGATGTCGGGTGAGGTTGTGTACACGCTCCTTGGGGGAGGCTGTGGCATTGGCTCAGATGATGCGGCGGTATCCGATGGGGGAGTGATGTCAAAAGTGATTGACAACCACCTCATGAGCAGGACAAGAACAAGTATAAAGTTTTGTAAGATTTTTAGCTTTTTGCAGAAAAGTTAAATTTTGAAGTGACTACTTAGTAGACTCACAGCTAAGTATCAGATAGCTAATATTTAACATTACGTAAAGACGTTAGAAAGATTTTGATTATGCCTAGACTTACAGTTCTACCCAGTATCATAAGTACTCCTGATTCCGAGAATTTGTCACTGTACACATTGCAACATACATGAAATGCACTGCTTATGCCAAAATATCGTGTTAATGAAGTTTAAAAACTATCAGAAATCTGACAGTTAGAGAAAATTTGGAATTGCAACAGTCTCTAACTAGCGTATTAGGAAATATGCTAAATGCTGCTCAACCTGCGGAATCGTGT
This sequence comes from Anabaena sp. FACHB-595, assembly GCF_048568275.1. Classification (NCBI taxonomy): domain Bacteria; kingdom Bacillati; phylum Cyanobacteriota; class Cyanophyceae; order Nostocales; family Nostocaceae; genus Anabaena; species Anabaena sp. FACHB-595. The sequence continues at coordinate 104,293 of NZ_CP183474.1, read as the reverse complement.
TCTCAAAATATTGACCAGTTTGAAGGATTATTGACTGCGAGTCATCTGTTTTTTAAAATCACAAAAATATCTAAATTCAACCATTAAAAGAAGCTTCAAACAAGTTATAAAATGTTCGGTTACAACAGCAAATCTAAATTTTTCATATCGCTGTAAATATTTCTTGTGCGTTTCTGCCCAGCTTACAAGACTGAAAAAATTTGCATCAAACTGATTTCAGTACTTATCAAAATTACATCGGTTCACAAGTCAGGTAGTAGCTTGGCATTACACCAACTCTTCAATGTTATATGAACAGACAAACAATGCCATTTTCCAAGCCCCCATCCTGTCTCAATCGCATTAGTCAATTCTTCCGGTTTAAACAGTTGGAAACAAACTTCCGCACAGAATTACTAGCTGGCTTGACGATTTTTATAACCACGGCTCCGATTCTGGTCGTGAATGCTCATATTTTAGGAAATGCGATATTTCTACAGCAGGCCGGAGATTTATTGGAGCAAATTTTGGTGGCACTTGCCCTTTGTGCTGCGGTATCTAGTTTCCTAATTGGAGTACTAACTAATTATCCTTTTGTCCTGGGGTCGGCGACTGGAGCCGCCGCACTATTTACCTTCTCTATCGTGCTAGGCATGGGAATGAATTGGCGATTGGCACTAACTGCTGTCTTAGTCGAGGGAATTCTCTTCACAGCGTTGTCTGTCAGTCCACTCCGTCGCCAACTGCATAATGCCATTCCCAATTCGCTAAAACAGGCGATGGTGATTGGCTTGGGTCTGTTTCTCTCATCTATTGCGCTGTCGGGAAAAGTCGCTTCTTCCCAGGTCGGTGCAGGGATCATCGTTGCGAATACTGCCACGCTGACCAGCCTGGGAACACTGAAGCAGCCAGCTACGCTGATGGCAATTTTTGGGATTTTATTGACAATACTGCTTACGGTGCGGAAGGTCAAAGGCGCATTCCTGTTTGTGATTTTTGGCACGGCTGCGCTCGGTTGGCTGACAGGAGTAGCACCCCGCCCTAAAGGCATTCTCGCTCTGCCCCAGTTGCCTCAAGACTTGATTGGGCAAGCGCTCGTTGGAGTACAATATCTCTCCTGGTCGCAACTGGGAAATTTTGTGGCAGTCGTCTTTGTGCTGCTATTTATGTCCTTATCCGATGCGATGAGTTTCAATGTGTTAGGGCGACAAATCGACTGCATGCAGCCCGACGGTGAACTATATCGATCGAAACAAGCCTTATTATCCAACGCACTCGGAACCGTCTTTGGTGCAATCGTGGGTAGTACTCCTGTCATGCCCTATCTAGTAGCGGCTTCTGGAATCTTTGAAGGTGGGCGTAGTGGATTTGTTGCGATTGTGGTGGGGTTACTCTTTCTCATTTCGACGTTGTTCACACCCTTATTTGCCGCGATTCCGGCGTTTGCTACTGCTCCTATTCCTCTGATGATTGGTGTTTTAATGATGAGTGGTGTGCGTCTGATCAATTGGAATGATTTAGCAGAGGCAATTCCGGCATTTGTGGTCATTTTAATTACACCCCTAACTTTTTCGATCGCCGATGGCATGGCAGCAGGGTTTATTGCTCATGCGGTTGCAACTGTTGCTCAGAGAAATCGACAAGGGACGCGATCTAGTCTAGTTCTGGCAGGTATTGCTGTAGCTTACTTCACGCTGATCACGATACAGGCTTAGTCTCAGTATGATTGCTAGTGGTTGAATTAGGAGATAAAAGCGATTTTTTTGCTGAAGATTTTTACTATAAAATATTAATTAGTAGCATATTCCAGAACTCGTTCCCATTCCCAACGCCATGCAGTCTCTACCATAATTTCCTTCCCATTGGTGAATTTGATAAACTCTGTACCGTTGTCATAAAACAAATCTGCAACAAGTTGATTGCGTAAATCGTACCCCCATAATTTAGCGGCGGTATTCCACCACCTTTGTCCAGGTGATTCTAGATTTGGTAGTTCCAGGTATTCATCACGCCATCGGCTTCCATTGTTCTTGCAGCGTCAATTGTTTTTCAGCCTCACTTAAAAACGGGGTGTTACTCATAGGTGGGTGTTTAGTTCTGCTCTTGCTGTCTGGGTTGTGTTTTTTTTGTGTCCAAACAGTTCAATTACCTGAATATGGCAAAACAGAAAACTCCACTTACCTTTAGATATATTTACGTAATAGTGTGATATATCTAGCTGTAAGCTTTTACTACATTGCTTACGATGAAAAAAAACAACCCCAACACAGGCATAGTTAGGGTATTTCGTGCTGCAAAAACCAAGATTTTATTACTAATCTGCGTTTTTATGATGAGTGTTTTTGGTATTTTGTTATCAAATTTGTTGATGACAAGCCAGACAGCCTTCGCAAAAACCGATCTTTTGCAACCAGCACCTAGTCAACCACTAGGTTATTACGATTATTTTGGCAAACTGCTGAGTCCTGAAGAAGCGGCAGAAATGCTTGTAAAAAAGGGACTTGACCCGAATGACCCTATTTCTTATCAGCGAGTAGGGGCTATTAAAATTACTCAGGAATTAATAGCTCAAGGTGAAAATATATTCTTCAACCGTAAAATTGGCGATACATTTGGTTTGCAAGGTGTATTCGGTCTTGGTCAGGGATCTGCGATTCTTGCAGAAGAATATGCCAGAGCAATTAATAATTTGCAAGGTCAGGCAACGAACAACTTACAAATCACCCTCTTGAAGGATATTCCTTTGGGTAGTAAGACGTTTCTCAAGGGAACTGCCATTAATACAGGCTTAAAAGTGGACAAGCAGGGGAATATTGTAGGAAGTGCGCCTAATGGTGACATTACTTGTGCAATTTGTCATGTAACTCTTTCCAAGGAAGGGAAACGTCTTCCGGGAGTCCCGAATAGTGAACTTGCCTTTCCTTTTTTTCTTGCCATAGCACCAAATTCGGCGGCGGCCTTTGCACGGGCAAAATTCAATCCTCTAGATCCACAATATCAAGGTGATGGCAAAACTATTATTGACAGTAAAGGTAATGTAGTCAGATTACCAGATCCGGAAAAGTTTGAAAAAGCTTTTGATGATGCCTTACTAGGTTTACCTTCTGGAAATTTTGAGAGTTCACCAGATGGCATTAATAACACCACGCAAATTCCGAGTTTATTCACCTTTAAAAGTCAGCCTTATGGTGCAGACGGGGCTGCGGCTTTTGGCCCATTTGGAGGACTGACTTCTCTTACCAGTGCTGTCCATTCTTCAGAAATTAATTTGTTGGCTGCGGCTCAATTAAGTTCAAAAACTCTTGGTATTGACCCAGAAGTTTATATTGGGACATTTCTCCAAAATGCGGCTGACCCACGTCTACGTTTACCAGAAGGAGTGACATTAAAACCTTCAGAATGGCTACGAGGAGTGCTTGCCCCGAATCCTACACAAGCAGAATTAGAAGACCAAGTTGCTGCACCTGATACAGGAACTTACCCTGATTTACAAATCAATTTATTTACAAGCAACGGTTTGGTTTTCAGTCCAAATACTGGTAATCCTAGAGATATTGCCAGTGGGACTTTCTTATTTGCTAACAATGCTATGTCTGCTTTTCAAAATAGCTTAGTACCACCTGCTAACCAGACTCAAGAAAATTGGCAAGCATTAAACAGCAATTCTGTGAAGCGCGGGGCGAAAATATTTGAGAAAGCTAATTGTGCAACTTGCCATATTCCGCCCTTCTTCACTGACAATAAAATTCATCCTCTTGATGAAATAGGTACTAATCCAGCTCGCGCCCAGTCTCGTCTTGCGGTGAAGAATTTGCTAGTGCCATCCAAGTTATACACTTTTAATACTCCCGTTCCGATTCCAGATAACGCTGAAGTGCTGGATGTACCAACACAGGGTATTTCCGATACTCCCACAACTCTGCCTAAAGGTATATTGCCTAAAGGTGGTTACAAAACTACTTCCTTACGTGGTCTTTATTTAAGCGCGCCATATTTGCATGATGGTGGTGTAGCAGTACGAGCAAAAAGTCTGAAAATTAACCCCAATGGTAGTTTCACTATTGCTGACAAGAGTGGATTAGGATTAACTAACACTCTCAACCAAGGTATACCTGCCGATGCTGCTAGCAGCTTGCGTGCTTTAGTTGATCGTGATCTTCGTGCGTTAGTTATCAAAGCTAATAAAGCTAATCCGGGGTTAGTGTTTAGTAACATTGATGGTACAGGTCATGATTTCTATGTAGATCGGCAGGCTGGGTTTAATCCAAACCAGCAAACAGACTTGATTAATTTCTTACTAGCACTTGATGACTATCCTGGTAGCTTCTAATTGAAACTGAGGCTAATACAAACAGTAAATCTACCTTTGACAGTTATCACTTATTACTAAAATCCTTGGTGAAACACCACATCAACTGGTAGTAGACGTATGGTGCTGGGTAGCAGCAGTCCCTCACCATACGCCTTGATAACTGTTTACTGCACGCTAACTTGGAGAAACAGTATTAGGGAGTTGCATTCCCAAATATGAATTTTTGTTTAGATCCAGGGCTTTGGGAGCTAAAAGAGAGAATATTCTGACTCCTAAGCAAATTTTTACTTTAGTTTTTTGAGGGATTATCGCATGGAAATAGTCAGAAAGCTTCGCATTGCTACCGTCATTGCTGTTGTTGGCTTAACTGGTATGAGTGCCTGTTCTACAGCACAAGCTGCACAGTTATTTAATTTTCAGTATTCTTTTCCCAGTTATGAAGTAAACGGTACGCCTATTTATGCTAGCGGAACTCTTACTACAACTGATCTAGATCCTATTAACAATAGTTACACAATTATAGGTATAAATGGTAAACGAACAGATAAAGGAATTACAGAGACAATAATTGGTTTGCTATTACCTGGTACATATGGTGTCAACGATAATTTGTTGAATGCGAGTCAGCCACTGTTAACCACGAATGGTTTTTCTTATTTGGTTTCTGGTAGTGGAGAAGATGGTTTGGGGAACGTTAATGTATTCTACAGTAGTTTCAACGAAGGTTATTCAGAGCTTTCAAGTGATGTAGATTATGGAAACTTTAGTATTAATCCACGTTCTGTTCCAGAACCTCATACAGTAGTTGGCTCATTACTTGCTATTGGTTTTGGCTGGTGGAGAAAACGAAAGCAAGCAGTAGCTTTTCAAAGGGTCATAAGCAGGGAAGCATCCCCGACAGACATTAACGCTATTAACACTTAACTTTTCCCTTCATTAGAAGTCGCCAACCATTAGGCAATGCTTGGGGTAAAGGGAGAGCGACTTTAATTGGCGATGCAGCACATCCTGTACAACCAAATCTTGGACAAGGCGGCTGTATGGCAGTAGAAGATGCCTTTGAACTCGTCAAGTTGCTCAAAAATAACCCAAACAGCGATCAAGTGGTGTCAATGTTACGTCAATTTGAGAGTATTCGTAGCAAACGAGTCACTCGTGTATTTACGACTTCTCGGCAAGTTGGTCAGCTTGGACAAACTAACGGGAGCAATTGGATGTTTCCTACGAGATTGGATTTATAGGTTGACTCCAACTTGGTTAGCTGACTTGCAGTTTAAATGGTTGTTTGATTACCAACCATCTTGGGAAGAATAATCAAAATGTTGTGGCCCAATGGAGTGGGTGCGATGGCGCAAGTATCTACACCCTGATAATTACTTGTTTGTTAACTGAAGTGAATTATGGCGATCACAACAAAGCGATCGCCATGTCAATGCAAGAGTATTTGAATTGGTCTGATGAATGCGGTAAGCTCTTCTAATTAATCAGCTATTAACTTACTTCATCAGTTATAAAACACTGTTATGATTCAGGGTAAGTATCCAGACAATTGGAAACAACTAGCCACAGCATTGAAAGCGGCTTCTAACTGGCGTTGTTCTAAATGCGGTAGGGTCTGCTTACGGCCAGGGGAAAAACCCGATAATTTAACTTTTTCTGAACGTAAAGCCCACACATTGCAAGTCCATCATTGGAATAGAGATCCGTCTGACAATCGCTTAGAAAACTTAGTTTGTCTGTGTAGTGGCTGTCACCTGTCATACCACCGTTTTGGCAGAGGTAATGTTTCTCCTGGGCAGTTGTCACTGTTTGCAGAGCAGAAAGTTAGTTAACTAACTTGATTAGCTTTGATGAAGCAACTTTCACCCAAATCCAAAAGCCATACTACAAATTTACTAGAGTGTCGCTGTATGTGTTTGTCTAATATTGTGATTGACCAAGCTAATCAAGCAGATGTGGCAGGAATTATAGCGTTAGCCCAAGCCAATGATCCAGAACATGGTGGGATGTTGCTAGGTCGTCTTGAAACTGAAGCAGTAAGCAAAACCATCTCGCAGATGCCCAGTATTGTTGCCCGTAAAGATAATCAAGTCGTAGGATTTTTACTGACTTGGCCAAAGGCAACAGTACAGATGCCAATTATAGGCACAATGTTACAAGTCTACCCCGGTAATAAAGACGCTTATTTCAATACCTTAGCCAAAATAAGAGCATAAAGAGGTAGGGCGCTTTGTAGTAGAGTTATTGTCTCTCACAACGACAACTCAAAAACTACAAACCACCCATGCCAGACATCCTATCATTGTTACAATGCCTGCTACCGCAGATCAACGCGACGACGATGCGCCGAATGAACCAGATAATCCTGGCGATGTTAGCGATGAGCGGGAGAGTCACAATGTTGGGAATGTCTCGTTGGGCAGGGACTGGTGGTAGTTATCGGACAATATTAAGATTCTTTCAGACAGTAATACCTTGGGCAACGTTGTTTTGGGTATTTTTTCGTAAGCATTTGTTCCGTGCAAATGAGGTGTATTTGCTGGCAGGAGATGAAGTTGTAATCAGTAAATCAGGGAAACAAACTTATGGGCTGGATAGATTTTTTTCTAGCCTCGCCAGCAAACCTATATTAGGGCTATCTTTTTTTACATTATCATTAGTAAGTGTGAAGCGAAGACACTCATTTCCGATTAAAATAGAACAGGTAATCAAGAGCGATGTAGAAAAAAGTAGTGTATCGCCAACAACAGAAATCAAACCCAAAGAAATATGTGGACGTGGACGACCAAAAGGTAGTAAAAATAAAAACAAAACAGAAGTAATTCTCACATCTGAATTACTAAGAATTAAGAAGATGATTAATGAGTTGTTCAAGTTAATAGCTAACTTTATCCCCCTAACTTACTTAGTCTTAGACGGTCATTTTGGAAACAATAATGCCTTGCAAATGGTTCGGCAAGTTAACTTGCACATAATTTCCAAGTTGCGCCATGATTCCTCATTGTATATACCCTATCAACATCCTGACTCCAATAGTCGCTCTCGTCGTAAATACGGTGATAAGATTGACTACTGTAACATACCTGATAAATATTTATGTAAAAGTACCATTGAAGACGATATCAAAACTGATATTTATCAAGCTACTTTACTCCACAAGGAATTTGCCCAAGCACTGAATATAGTTATTTTGGTCAAAACCAATCTTAAAACTAATGCTCATAGTCATGTAATCCTATTTTCTAGTGACCTAAAGTTGTCATACGAAAAGATAATTGATTACTATAAACTGCACTTTCAAATCGAGTTTAACTTTCGTGATGCGAAGCAGTTTTGGGGATTGGAAGATTTTATGAATTTAAGTCAAACTGCTGTAACTAATGCTGTTAATCTAGCATTCTTTATGGTCAACTTATCCCATCATCTTCTATCTGATTTCCGTCTCCTTAATCCTGACTCCGGCATTATTGATCTTAAAGCTCACCCAGAGTGGTTTTCGATATGTCCGTGAAATGTTAAAAATGCTTCCCGAAATCCCTGAGCCTATTTTATTAAACCAGATTTTTGCCAAGCTTACTTCTTTAGGACGCATTCATCCCGTTTCTACGGGTGTTGAACCCTCGTAATTTGGCAGAGGTATTGTTATTTGTATGGCCCTATATGCGTTGAGGAAAGTATGCGAGGTCAAGGTATTGCTGCGGCAATGTTTGCTAAGTTGAAGAATTTATTACCTCAACGCCAAGGAATACTATTTATCAAAGGTCACAATGAACCATCTCTTCAAGCTCATCGAAAAATGGGGATGTGCCAAATGGCAGAGTTCAGCTATGAAGGTACAAGGTTTTTGGTGTTTGCCTATGAAGGCTGAGTCGGACGTAGGCAAAACCCACCGTAGGTATCGCAGAGAGAGCCAAGGCTAGACCTTGGCGCATGGAGAAATTCAAGATGGGGAATTTGTTGAAAAAACCAGGCTTAGATTTTCTCATGGAGTGCTGGAATGATGACCCTGCGAGTGCAGATTGTGATTAGGGGGATGGTGCGGAAGTGTTCACAGTGGGGTTATGTGGTTGCGGGCCATCCGATTACGAGTCAGATGAAATTGGTTCTCGCCTGTTAACTTTCCTCAATATGTGGGTTATGCCTCGCAAGTTAGGCAGAGTGACTGGTTCTAGTGCTGGCTTTATCTTGCCTAGTCTGGAAAATGATGACAACACAGGCAACCCTGAAAAAAGAAACTTACGCGCTCCTGATGTGTCTTTTGTTCGCGCTGAACGACTAAAAAAAACTCAGCGTGACTTTGTGGAGTTAGTACCTGATCTCACTGTTGAGGTCAAATCTAAAAGTGACCGCATCAAACCATTACAAGAAAAAATCCTAGCGTGGCAAAACTTACTAGAGAGGAGCAGAGATCCTGTAATCTTGAGCTTGTAACGAAATAATGGTACAAAAACTTGGTAAGAAAAAGTTTAAAACCAGAAGCAACATCGTTTGAAGTACTCGATTGTGTTCAAAAAAAATGCCCTTCGTGTGGTCAAGCAATGTGGAATGAATACAATAATCCTCGACATATAAGAACGCTAAATGGGGTAGTAGAACTACAGCTAAAAATTCGGCGATGTCAAAATAAGTCATGTATGCGGTATAAAAAAGCATATCGACCAGAGCAAGAAGGGTCACTCGCTCTACCACAGAACGAATTTGGTTTGGATGTGATTGCTTATATAGGAGCATTACGCTACCAGGAACATAGAAGTGTTCCTCAAATACATACTCACCTTGAATTAAAAGGTATATGTATAAGTCAACGAACGGTCACACACTTAATTGACAGATATGACGAGTTACTTTCTTTATGGCTAAAAGACCATAAAAGATTAAAAGCAATAGTGGCTAATCAAGGACGGGTGATATTAGCCATTGATGGGATGCAGCCAGAAATTGGACATGAGGTATTATGGGTAATTCGAGATTGTCTATCAGGAGAAATTTTACTTGCTAAAACTTTATTATCATCAAGGAATGAAGATTTAGTAGCGTTATTATTAGAAGTGGCTAATACACTGGATGTACCAATTGATGGAGTTGTTAGTGATGGACAACAATCAATTCGTAAAGCTGTTGGGTTAGCATTACCTAAAATTGCTCATGGTTTATGTCATTACCATTACCTGAAAGAAGCAATTAAACCCATATATGAGGCGGATAGAAATGCAAAAAAGGAATTGAAAAAAAAAGTTAGAGGATTACGAGAAATTGAACGTAGTGTTACCAATGAAGATAAGGATTTGGTGACTATTATTGAAGATTATTGCTCGGCAGTCCGTAGTTCTATAACCAATGATGGACATCCACCGTTAGAGGCATCTGGATTAAAGTTACAAGAAAATTTGACTTTGATAGAACAAAGCTTAGAAAGGATGGAAAAAAGAAGTGCTTTACCACCACCTTTAGTTAACCTAAAACACCTTCTAGCTAAGGGATTATCTGCTACTGCATCTTTATTTTCACCTGTGAGGGTTGCATATCAGTGGGTTGATAAAGCTAGTAATATTCTCAACAATAAAATAGGTCTTGATGCTGCTGGGGTCAAACAAAGTTATCAGCAACTGTTGACAGAAATGTCTCAACAAAAGCAGAAAGCTGGTACCCTGAACACTGCAATCGATAACTTTATAAAAACCACCCACAGCTACTGGTCTGGACTTTTTCATTGTTATGAAATTGAAGATTTTCCTAGAACTAATAATGACTTAGAACACGCTTTTGGTATGCTACGTTATCATCAACGTCGTTGTACCGGTCGTAAGGTTGCCCCCTCATCTCTCGTTATTCGTGGTTCTGTCAAACTTGCCTGTGCGATCGCTACTAAGCTTCATTCTTTTACCGCATCTGATTTAGCACAAGTTGATATTCATACTTGGCTCGAATTACGCTCTCAATTGCAAAAACACCACAAAGCCAGAATTGAACAGTATCGATTTCGCAGAGACCCCAAGGCTTACTTGGCTAATCTAGAGAGTCGTCTTCTCTAGTAAGTTTTGCCACGCTAGATTTTTATTGGGTTTAACCTTGTTGGCACACAGTACAATTCCACTATGACGCTCAAAGAATTTTTCTGGTTGAGTCGTCACCGAGTCAAATATTTGTCTGTATGTTGCACTTTTCTTGTTCGGTTCTCGGATATTTGGTTCTAAGGGTAGGTCGGCGGGAAATGTGTCTACATGGGCGGTAGCGATGATGCAGTGGGGGTTTGCATTAAAAAACTGGTCTATTTTCAAAGCCCAATTTTTTGGCATAGTCTTCTTGTGTGAGGAGTGCAGTGCATATTAATGAAGCATACAGAATTTAGCATCAATTGACACTAGTAAAAGCTTTGAGCTTTTATTGATGGGGTTGTAAGAGCCTTTGCCATAGTCTGTTGTGCTTTGCTGGTCATTTGTAGTCCGCACAGCCAGCGATATTAATTTTTTGGAACCAACAATAATTGTTAACTTTTTTGCGGTTATTCAGCCAAAATTTTCGGTCTGAGTTATTTACTTGAAGTTCATAAAGCATCAGTGCGAGACATAGATTCAATCAACTCCTCAACTTCTTCTTCGTCCAGACATTGTTTCACCTGGTTGCTGAACCACTTAGATTCTTCCAGTTCTGTGTCATTGACCTGGTAAACCAGTAATGTTCCGGCAACACGGGCAAGAGTAAGAGGTGAAGGGGAAAGGTGGCTTAGTAGATCACACGCATCCTGGTATATTTCCATGACTGATGATTCGTCCAAGGGAGATCCCAACTGAGCCGAAAGCTGTTTTAGGTTTTCCTGAATAGATGAATGGAAGTCTGGATCTTCAGCATGGGAAATAGGGGAACTCATAATTGTCGTTAAAATGTCATTGGATTGAGACTCTAAGAAATTTGTTGAGGTAAGTTACTCTTTTTGGTTAATTCATAGATTGAAAAAAGCCACTCTGTTGATAATCCCTCGTGCATAGAAATGTGACAGGCTAAAGAACTAGCCCAGCAGCCAATACCTGTGATGCCGTTAAATCCAGCATTGGAAATGTTGTAGACCTAATCATGTCCGTCTCCTGAAACACTGACTCTTCATATAGTCCATCAACCAAAGTCAATAAAGTAATTCGAGATTTTTCAGGGTCAACAATCCAGTATTCAGGAATCCCCCTAGCAGCATATTCAGAACGCTTATAACGGTAGTCTCTATCTTCATTTACCTTTCCTGGCGAGACAACCTCAACTACCATTGCGGGGGAAGGCATATCTGGAGTGATAGTTGCTCGTCTCCCCGCGATCGCCTCAAATAATTCTTGTGTCAATATCATCAAATCAGGGAGCCGCACACGAGTTCGATTGCCAATGACTACCAGTTCTGTATCTTTATGGCGGATGAGTTGAATGGGGATAAACTTGAGAAACTGCGATAGGAGATAAAGAGAAATTAAATTATTCCTATCGCTTTCTGGTGGCATTTCAACCAATTCTCCATCCACAAGTTCGTACTTAGTATCTGTGCCATCATCATAGGACAGGTACTCATCAAGGGTAAATTTTCTGACTGCTGTGGTCATAACCCCTTTTTTATACTTTCAAATGTAAATTCTAGCAAATTTTAGCTTTTGAACGGCTGTATCCCTTAATTGGCCTTCACCTCAACAAACGGCTCAATACACGCCGGATGGGGAAGCTATGGGATTGCAGGAGATGATGTGGCGGTATCCGGTGGGTGGTGAACAAGGTTACATAAGCTCGTAGATTTATTGTGGGGATACACCCCAAATCTTAACACTGCCATCTTGTCCAGTACTAGCAAGTGTTTTGCCATCAGGATTGAAAGCCACAGACCAAACTTGTTCTTTGTGTGCTGTAAAAGTGTTGATTTCTTTACCAGTAGTAGCATTCCACAATTTGACAGTGCCATCAGAGCTACCACTAGCCAGTAATGTTCCATCTGGGCTAAAGGCAACAGTTCTGACTTGACCTTGATGACCAGTTAAAGTGTGAATAAGTTTACCATCATTAATATTCCACAGTTTAATTGCATTATCCCGAATGCCAGTAGCTAGGGTGTTTCCATCTGGGCTGATAGCGACAGCATTAATTGATGATTTCGCATCGAAACTGCCTGTTCGTTTACTAGTTTTCAGATTCCACGACTGGAGCATAGAACCAGAACCACTTGTAGCAAATAATGTTTGACCATCCAGGCTAAAAGTGGCTGGTTGAGTTTTGAAGTTCTCAAATCCTTTTTGATAAGCGTCAGGGTCATCCTTTATGCGGATGATTTCTCCAGTACGCCAATTCCACAGCCTGATGATAGATCCGAGATCAAGATTACTAACCAAAGTTTGTCCATCTGGACTAAAAACTACACCAAGCACTGGTTCTGAGTGTTGGAGTGTACGGATGAGTTTCCCTGTTTGAACATCCCACAAATTCAGGCTGCCGTCCTGAGAACCACTAGCGAGAATCTGACCATCTGGGCTAAAGCTGACAGTAAAAGCTTGTCCTGATAAAGTACGCAATAGTTTACCCGTGTTAGGATTCCAAAGCTTAATGCTTTTAGCACCAGCACTAGCAAGAATTGTTCCCACAGAGCTTGGAGAATACGCAACCGAATAACCTGAATCAGACCGTGCTGATAAAGTACGGACTAATTGGCTATCTTTTGGCGACTGAGCAATTAAATCCTGAGTGTTGGGAGTCTGTGTAGTGCAACCGCAAACAGCAATAGTGATTACTGTTGGGGCTATTAGGTAATTCCACAAAATACGGTTGAGAGTCATAGCCGGGGAATCCCTTAAGCTTACTATCTGACTCGACTCATTAAACTACGCGCTGTTCCATTAGCAACCTCAGTTATTAATTAGTCGCATATTCCAGCACTCGTTCCCATTCCCAACGCCATGCAGTCTCTAAAGTAATTTCTTTGCCGTTGGTGAATTTGATAAATTCTGTGCCGTCATCATAAAACACATCTGCAACAAGTTGATTACGTAAATCGTACCCCCATAATTTAGCTGCGGCATTCCACCACCTTTGTCCAGGTGATTCTAAGCTTGGTAGTTCGAGGTAGTCATCAGACCATGCCATCGGCTTCCATTGTTCCTGTAAAGCACGAATCAAAATTGCGTTTGGGTAAACTTGTTTTTCATTCTTTTGTAACCACAAAGCATAGTCGATTGTGCTTCTAAACGCATCTTCTAGCCCACAAGTGCAACCTTCTAGGGCTTCACTAACTTGCTCAAGAGAAAAGTTTACGCCAAGAGTAACTAATGCCCGTTCATATTTATTGAAAATTTCGTATTCAACTGAATCCCGTTCCCAGAACCAAAAACTTGACATACCTGCTAAAAAAAATAGTTGGCAGTTTCAATTGATTCGATTGTAGCAAGTACGGGGTTTGGTACAGTATGAGATGCGATCACCGTAGTCAACGCAAGAGTATTTGAATTGGCCTGATGAATGAGGTAAGCTCTTGTAATTACTAAGCCATTAACCTACTTCATCAGTTATAAAACACTGTTATGGTTCAGGGTGTATATCCAGACAATTGGAAACAACTAGCCACAGCTTTGAAAGCGGCTTCTGACTGGCGTTGTGCTAAGTGCGGTAGAGTCTGCTTACGTCCAGGGGAAAAACCCGATAATTTAACTTTTTCTGAGCGTAAAGCCCACACATTGCAAGTCCATCATTGGAATAGAGATCCGTCTGACAATCGCTTAGAAAACTTAGTTTGTCTGTGTAGTGGCTGTCACCTGTCATACCACCGTTTTGGCAGAGGTAATGTTTCTCCGGGGCAGTTGTCACTGTTTGCAGAGCAGAAAGTTAGCTAGAACTTAACTTTATTTTGCGGTAATACAAAAACAATTAATAGAGACGATGAGCGAATATCAGTATTACGAATTTCAAGCATTAGACCATCCATTAACGACATCAGAGCAAACGTATATTAGTAGTCTCTCTAGCCGTGTGCAGCTAACATCAAGAAGTGCAATTTTCACTTACAGTTATGGTGACTTTAGAGGTGAACCCAAGGAGCTTTTAGAAAAGTGCTTTGACGTTATGTTATGTATGGCAAATTGGGGGACTAGACAATTAGTATTTCGGCTGCCAAAATCGGTGATTGACTCATCAGTTTTCGCTCCTTACTGTTTACCTGAGCAAATTACAGTATCTACAACCTCAAGCTATGTAATTTTAGATATTAATATTGATGATGAAGAATATCGGACTTGGATAGAAGGTGAAGGTTGCTTAAGTAAGTTTTTACAGATTCGAGACGACATTTTGCAGGGAGATTTAAGAGCTTTATATCTTGCTTGGTTAAAAGCTACTTCCATGTCCATCACTGAGGAAGAAGAAGATTTGCTGGAACCACCTGTTCCGGCAAATTTAAAAAAACTCCCAGTCTATCTAGAGAATTTTATAGAATTTTTTGATATCGATCAGGATCTTATAACATCTGCAACTGAGCTAAGTGTTTCTCAAAAATCTGAAGTTGAACCAATAGAAGAATGGATTCAAGCTTTATCATCTTCAGAAAAAAATGAATTTCTCCTCAAAATAGTCAAGGATGAACCTAATGTTAAGCTGAAGCTGATAAAAAGATTAAGGGAAATATTTAAGTCTGCAAAAAATTCTAGTTATGATAATATTTCTAGACGCTCTGTAACTGAATTATTAAAAGGTGCTAAAGAGCAAAATGAACACCGTACTAAGCAGGAATTGCTAATAGCACAACAAGAGAAAGTACGTAAGTTAGAATCACTGGCTTTAAAAGAAGATAAGGTATGGTTGGAGGTATATAGATTAATAGAACTGAAGCAATCTAAACCCTACGAGCAAGCCGTTGCATATCTCATTGATTTACGAGATTTGGCGGAATATCAAGGGTCATTAGAGGAGTTTAAAGCTAGTATTCAACAAATACAGAAGGACTACAGCACTCGTTCAGGGTTACTCTCCCGGCTCAAGAAAGCTGGATTAACTCAAATTTGATTCAACAGTCAAGTTGTCTAAAGAAAAGCAAACCAGAGAAATTTAGGACTTGTTAGGACAGGGTTTAATTTTGTGGGTCTATTCTCGTTAATTGTACCAAGATAGCCCCAAGCTGGTTTAAGGCAGCATTAGTAGTTCGCTGGTGTTCTTCAAAATTCTGTTGGTGCTGTTCGTGACTATCACGCAGTTCTAGTAACACATCATTCAGTATGGCATCCCTAGCCAATACAGAGTTGACGTTACTGGTTAGGTCGTTGACGTTATCGCTAAGGTTGTCCAGCTTTGTTGTCAGTTGGGCGATCGCCTGAGTATTTAGTTGTTGTTGAGATGCTACCCTATCTAAAATTGCCTCAATCCGGTCTAGTCGGTTGCTGGGTGTATCAGTCATAGCAGTTTTAATAAGGAGCGAATCACAATCATAAAAATTGCAGATACCTTACAGTATAGGCTTTCTAGCTTCTGCATAGGTATCAATTTGGAAATAGAGCAATAATTATCGTCAATTCACCAGCTTCAATTCTTCGCGCTTAGTGCTTGATCCAACCATCTTAAGCAACTGCTGATTAAGATAACTTTGCGCCGAAACGTAAAGATTATCCCAAATCACTGGATTACGGCAGATTTTACTCCCAACTGTATTGAGAGCCAATTTTTCTGACACCAAATACTTGCGGTAATAGTTATTCCACAGATGTTGCAGAAAATCTTCAGCAAAGTCATCAAAAGGTATTATCCAATTGTACTGTTCATCCAAAAACACTCGATAGGCAGCAACAATGGGCATAGCAATATCAGCCGGCGCACTAAAGCCGAACGAATATCTGCTATCGGGCAACAGCGTATTCTTGCGGGAGTCGATTGAGGCGAGGTCAACTACCCCCTTTCTTTTAGGCTTGGTGATATGCCCCTCGATTACCTGAAATAGTCGTTGCTCAATCCATAACCCCTTGGACAGTAACGGTAACAGTTTCGACAGGCGTTGTCTTTCCGCCTCACTCAATGATGGCGTATTGCTGACAGGCGGGTGCTTGGTTCTGCTTTTAGAGTCCGGGTTGTACTTATTTCTATCCAAGCAGTTCATTAATTTGATGAGATGGTTGACATTGCACTGTGGACTTTTAGGCGCACCGCTTTGGTTTTGGTAATATGCAATTCTGAACTTTGTCTTTTGCTCACGTTCCAATTGCGCTAAAAACTGCTTGAGGAATTTATAGTCACCTCTGGCGTTGACTTTAGAACGGGCATCTACTGGGGCAGATGTGTTTGATGCTAGGGCAATGTCTTTCGCCTCATCCTCAGTTAATCCAATATGAATTGTGACTTTGACTCTAGCTTCGGTTAGGTCATATTTATAATTTCTTGCTTGCTCAAACGCTAAAACCGTATGCCCACCATTAATGATACCGTCGCTACCACCCTCAGAAGCCTCAAGTATCTCTAATTCTAGTTGTGTCTTTTTACTGTTGGGCTTGACTTTGTTGGCACACAGTACAATCCCACTATGTCGCTCGAAGAACTTTTCGGGTTCGGTAGTCAGAGAGTCAAAAATCTGTCTGTATGTCGAACTTTTCTTGTTTGGTTCCCGAATATTCGGTTCTAGGGGTAGGTCGGCGGGAAAGCTGTCAACGTGAACGGTAGCGATGATGCAGTGTGGGTTTGCATTGAAAAACTGGTCTACTTTCAAAGCCAAATTTTTTGGCATAGTCTTCTTGTGGGAGGTCGCAAGTCATATATATTATTGAAGCATACGCGCATTTAGCTTCAAAAGTCCCAAGCTTTGATGCACTCAGCAGAATTTTGAAAAAACAAAGCAACGGGCTTTAACCACATCGCTTTGCTCTTATTACCCAAAAATCCCAATCACCGCCGCCGTGGGCCCTCCCGTTGGCACAAACACGCGCTTACGCCAGTAGATAATCTCCGTAAAGCACCCCACAGCAACCAATTGATCGTAACCGTAATTAACCCTGACAACGTTGGCACACCCGAAGTGTTGGTGGATCTTGCAGCCGGGAATCTGAGCTATGGTGAAGCGATCGCTCTAGGGGATCTTTTTCGCATTCTTGACTGTATCTTTCCTGATCACAAGCTACTTGTATTAAAGAGATTGACGTACCTGCAATGTTAGGTAAGGGAGCTTGATAAATTTCAACAATAGGTTTAATGTGCAGATTAATATACAAATTGCACTACACATTAACGGCTGTAAATTCATCTTGTAAAATAGCAAACCACATTTCATCTACCCAATTATTTTTAAACCACAAACTCTTAATAAAACGACCTTCAAGGCGCATACCAACTCGTTCTAATAGTTTAATGGATGCTAGATTTTCAGGGTCGCAGTTAGCGCGCACTCGATGTAAATTTAGATGGTTAAATAAATAATTTAATAAAAAAATCACAGCTTCCGTGCCATAGCCGTTACCTTGGTATTTACGCGCTAAGGTAAAGCCAATTTCTCCTTGTTTTCCATCCTCAGCTAAGATACAGAAAGCACAGTCACCAATGATTTGTCTTGTTGATTTGAGTTCAATGGCTAATTGATACCACTCACCTAAAATACTGGAGGTTAAATGCTGCAAAGATTCTATAAAAGCTTCTGCTTGTGCTTCTGAATAGGGTGTATCCCAACTTTGATATTTTGCTGTTCCTGGATCTGAGCGATAAGCGGCGAATGCTACCTTGTCACTGTTTTGAAACTCACGCAGTAACAAACGTGGTGTTTCAAGTTGGAGATTAATTGACATAAACTTTGGTAAAAACTCAATCTTCTGACTGTAGCAGAAAAATACTTGATGGTGATTAGAATCTCTCTACCCCAGTATCCTTTTCTTCGGTTGACCAAAACTATTGTCAATCCCAATATTCAAACACGCTTGTATCTTGTTTTTTCAGTTAAAAATACTACAACAGAATTAATTCACTAAATCTTTTTAGTACGCTTAAAACTTGCTGAATTTCATTTGGTTTTTCTATTGATAAAGCATCAGAACGAGTATATTTTGGATTTTGTGCCTGAACTAATTTGACAAAAACAAACTCTCTACCATTGACAAGCAAACCAAAAGTTGGTCGTTCAGCATTGGGAGTGTCGAGTATGTAAGCCAGTGCTTGAGGTAGTGCAGATATCACATCAAATTTGGTGTTTTTAGATTCAATAACAAGTATCCAAAGTCTTTTATTTACAACTAAAACATCAATACTACCTTTAACGATAACGCTTTCATCTACAGCAGAAATTTCAGTAGAAGTTTCTGTTTCAATCTCGAAATTAGGTTGATAAAAACCAGCTAAATCAAGTAATGGAGACAACACAACCATCTTCACTACTTCTTCAGACATGGGGCGGCGTTTAGTTAAATTTGAATAATTGCTTTTTACTCTTTCTAAAGATGATTTTTCAATATCTGTTAGTAAAGGTAAATTTTCTCGCCATTCTGGGAAAAAATTAATATCGGTAACTAACTCTAATCCAAAAGTTTCCTCTAGTTCGTAAAGACTGATATCCCGCGCTTGGATGTGGGTGCTTGCGCTATTGCCACAAGAGTCAGCTTCTCCGCAATAGTAACGTTCAAACTTCATAAAACTCAGACTTAGACTTTCTTATGGAGTGCTGGAAAGATGATCCCGCGAGTGCAGATTGTGATCAAGAGATTGGTGAGGAAACTTGATAACACTAATTTATCTTAATACAGATGAGTTTCTCCTTTAACAAAGTCAATATACTCCCGCAGAGAAGCATTGTTATCAACCTCAATAACAACAAACTCTGGTAACTCATAGGGATGAAGTTCACAAATACGTTGTTTTAAACGCTCTATTCCTTGAGTTGAAACCTTCATCATTAATGTCACTTCTGCCTCTGAACAAACTTCTCCTTTCCAAGAATATATACTGTGGACTGGATACAGGTTAACACAGGCTACAATATGCTCTTCTACAAGCAAACGAGCAATCCGTTCTCCGTGTTCTGGCGGTAAATTTGTTAATGCAATTTTCATCGTACTTTTCCTCCTGGGACTGAATTAAAAGTTTAAAGAAGAATTGCGAGACTCCGTTTTCTCAGCGATTACAAAGCATCAGTGCGAGAGATAGATTCGATCAACTCCTCAACTTCTTCGTCGTCTAGGCATTGTTTCACCTGGCTGCTGAACCACTTAGATTCTTCTGGTTCTGTATCATTGACTCGGTAAACCAGTAATGTTCCAGCAACGCGGGCGAGAGTAAGAGGTGATGGGGAAAGGTGGCTTAGTAGATCGCACGCATCCTGGTATATTTCCATGACTGATGATTCGTCCAAGGGAGATCCCAACTGAGCCGAAAGCTGTTTTAGGTTCTCCTGAATAGATAAATGCAAATCTGGATCTTCGGGATGGGAAAAAGGGTTACTCATGACTGTCGTTCAAATACCATTGCATTGGGGCTAGAAGCAATTTTTTGAGGTAAGTTACACTTTTGGGTTAACTCGTATACATCGAATATGTGTGACGGTTCATCTGGCTGTAGGCTTTTGTGTTGTTTACATTCTTCCAAGTCTTAGGAAACATAAACGTTAATTTCAAAACCTTGTTGTGTTGCTTTGTATCTAAGTTTTGTTGCCTATTTTAAATATTTTATACTGGAAATTGTCTGCTCCGAATTAGATTCTATATTTTTGGAGATAGTATTGATGGATTACACATCCCCCAGTAAATATATTCTGTTAACTACAGAACGGGAAATGAACGAAGCAGGTGCAAATATTTTTGGATGCAACCTCAAAGAGGCAAAATCTAAAAAACACGCTACTCAATATTTGCAGAAAATGGCTAAATACCGCCAGAAAATTCACCAAAACAACAAAAATTGGATTGACATTTATATTAAATCTAGGGGGAAATATAAATTCGTTGTTACTGCTGATTGCGTTGAAGGATTTAGCGAAAACAAGTATAGATTCAGCCCCGCAAGCGTTAAGAAAATTCAAGAATATTTATCAGGAAAAGTGTATAAAACTGAGTGCTGCTTCGATGAAGACCGAGGAAATGCGGTAATATATGCTCGATTAACAAGTTGGGAAGATGCTAGAGACTTTGCTAATTATTTGGCAAAGCTAGACTTAGATTGCTATGTTGATGAGCGAAGCAGATACAGTGCATAGATATTAAGTACGGTTTGTTCATGCTGATAGATTGGTGCTTGAGAATATAGCACCACTGATGTTGATTCAAGAACGATGGAACATAGCCTCAAGATAAACTTGCCCAACATGGCGATCTCCATCACCGTTTTGCAGCAGAAACAGTGAGACAGCCGCAGCCAGTAAACGTTTCTCATCCCAATCTGGGTGTTGCTGTAAGTAATCCTGCATACAATCGTGCAAGGAGGCAGGGATTTGAGTGAAAATGCTAACTGTTGCGTTCATAGGATGCGGACTGGAGACAAGAGAATTAACCTGACAACTAGCTTTAACCTTTGCTATATCGTTGAGTAGCTACTAAACAATCTGTAATACGTTTAAATACTCTTATACAGATATTTGTAGAAGTCTTAACGACAAGAAGGACTAGTCGAATTATTGTGCAACTCCAGGGGGTAGGGTTGTCAATGTTGCGAAATGTCAAGCATAAGTACAAAAAGAATTAAGTATTACGGCAGCATCAGGGTTGAAGATACATTTCTGTTACGTTACTTAATAAAAACTCAGTAATTAACAAGACTTAAAGCCTAGAAGATAAAATCCCCAGCGACACGGCAAAAGCCTGTAGCCTTGTTGACTGTCTGTGGAAAATAGCCGAGGTAGCTGTGGAAAAGCTGTGGAAGGGATGCGGAAAAATTGAGCTAGTAATAAGAATTATCAAAAGTCGCAACTGCACACCAGAATCTTAGAAAAAACAAAGCGACGGGTAGTTCACCCACATCGCTTTGCTTTCATTACCCAAGAATCCCAATCACCGCCGCCAGAACAGCAGCAGCTTTGTCGCCAGTGGGAATGAATATCCGCTTGCGCCACTGAATTACTTCACTGAAACAACCCACAGCCACAAGTCTGTCAGCTAGGGAAAGAGCCTCAACCAATTCCAAGCGAGGTTCCCCAGCAATGGAAGACCGCCGCAGCGTGACTCCTCCGGGCAACTGCTGAGAATAGCCTTCGTTGAGTACCAATGAAACAAGTTCTGCTGGAGAAAGCAGCTTGTTCTTCAGCCCAAGCTGTTCAGTAACGGTCTGGATGTCTGAGGCATGAACAACCCGCCCCAGAATTTTCTGTCCATCACTTGTTTGCAGGCGAAACACCCGGCTGTTCTTCTGTGGCAGAATTTTCCAAATGGGTAGCAATATGCCTGTAACCAAATGCAAGTAATCAGTAGTGAATCTGGGTAATTCATCAACTTCTCTCGACCACGCCGTAACAAACTCCTCAGCCGAAACCTGCTGCCAAGTGGATGATTCCAATTGTTCGACTGGTACACGAGTTTCTTTCTGTGGACGGACGAGTAAAACCCGTGGCACAACACCACCATCACAGTCGAATATACTGTGCGTAGGAATGGATACAGCCGCGTTACTGGATTTCTGATTTACCATGAGTTGTCCTTGGTACTTAGCAGCAAACTCAAGCATCTCGACAGCAGTTCTGATGTTATTTCGTTGAACTTGCTCGACCTTCAGGTAGTTAGTTACACTCCCGGTATCTGGGTGCGTGTAAACAGATTCGCAGCTTTCGATAGTAAACCTTTCAGCACGGAGCGTTTCTACTCCAGCTTCAAAGATACCGTTTGCGATCGCCGTCTCAATTTGTTGACTCAAGAGCAACTCAAAACGCTCGAAAATCACGTTCTGCATCCTGATAGTCAAAGCCAGCAGTCGATTAAGGAACTGTCGCAAGGGTGGGAGGTCGATCTTCATCCCGCCTTCATGAGAAGTCAGGCTGAGTCCAGTCATTTGCTCAAAAGTCCCTAGTGGAACCTCATAGAATCGACCTTGGAATATCTGCTTAAAGAGTTCGTACAAGGCATACTCCGCGTACTGGGATTCAAGATTATCCTTAGTGTCGAAGATTCCATTACCTCCAGTCTGCCGTTGCCCCCGTGTCAGTGCGCCCAAGCTGTCCAACCGTCGAGCGATAGTCGAGATGAAGCGGCGTTCACCTCTAACGTTAGTGGTCACTGGACGGAATACTGGTGCAGATGCTTGGTTAGTCCGGTGAGAGCGCCCAAGTCCTTGAATGGCATTATCTGCCCTCCAACCAGCTTCGAGCAAATAGTGCGATCGCCGCCGACGATTCACAGCATTGAGATCCGCATGATAACTTCTGCCAGTACCACCAGCATCAGAGAAGATGAGGATTTGCTTATCTCCCGTCATAAAAGCGTTTGTTTCCGCAATATTCGTACCAGCGCCCCGTGAATCGACAAACAAACGCCCGGAATCATCCTTGAGAACTCGTTTGCTACGTCCAGTCACTTCAGCCACTTGCTTGTGACCGAAATGCCACAGCAGTTGTTCTAAAGCTCCTGGTATTGGGTCAAGGCTTGCTAACTTATCGACTAAGGCATCTCTCAAAGCCACAGCTTCAGCCGAAACAATCGGAGAACCATCGGCATCAAAGGCTGGTTCGGAACGTTCCTCTCCTTCAGCTGATGAGTGAATCTCATGCAGATGTACGGGAAAGGCACTTAACAAGTAGTCCATGACGTATTCCCGTGGAGTCAGGTCAAGGTTTAAGTCCTTCCACTCCTCTGCCGGAACCTCATTGAGTCGTCGCTTAAGCAATTCTTCATTAGTCGATACGATTTGAATAACAACAGCATTACCCGCAGCTAAATCATTCTCAATTGCTTTGATTAGCATGGGACACTTCATTCCGGTCAGCAAATGGTTAAAGAACCTTTGCTTATGCGATTCAAACTGAGACATGGCAGACATCTTAGCTGCACGATTGTATGTTTTCGCACCAGTGATATTGCAGGCTTCTAATGCTTTGTGAAGGTTGTTATGGATGATTTGAAAGGCATCGGCGTAATTGTCATAGATACGTTCTTGGGTAGGAGTAAGTTCGATTTCTAACATCTCATATTCCACACCGTCGAAGGAAAGCGATCGCGCTAAATACAGACCCAACGCCTTTAAATCTCGTGCCACCACTTCCATTGCAGCAATACCGCCGACTTCAATGGACTCCACAAAATCCTCACGCGAGGTAAAGGGGAAATCACCCGTTTGCCAGAGTCCGAGGCGATTAGCATAGGAGAGGTTAGAGACTTTAGTGGCTCCGGTGGCAGAGACATAGACAACTCTGGCTCTGGGTAGAGCATTTTGTAACCGAAGCCCGACAATTCCCTGCTGTGATGCGCTCACCAAACCGAGTGTACCTTCCTGTGCCATTGCGTTACCCATGCTGTGGCACTCGTCAAAGGAGATCGCACCCTCAAAGTCCTTGCCTGCCCACTCAACAATTTGCTTAAGCCGACTTTTACCGTTCTTTTGGGAACGTAGCGTGGAATATGTGCAGAACAAGATGCCTTCTGTGAAAGGGATTGGATCGCCAAGTTTAATGTTACTTAGGTCAATTATGTCCTTTTCACTACCGCCCAAAGCACACCAATCTCTACGGGCATCTTCAATCAGTGCAGAGCTTTTGGATACCCAGATAGCTTTGCGTCGTCCCTGACACCAATTGTCGAGGATGATTCCCGCGCACTGTCTACCCTTACCCGCACCAGTCCCATCACCAAGGAACCAGCCACGGCGAAATCTAACAGCATTTTCCGAGCTAGTTGCCGAGACAGTCACATTATCCCAAGAATCATCAACAGTATAAGACCCTGATAGATATTCGGAGTGAGCTTGACCTGCGTAAATAACGCTTTCAAGCTGTGCTTCTGACAACAAACCTTGAGTGATGATGTGCTGAGGCAAATGGGGTTTGTATGTGGGAGCCGGGGGAGATACAAGGGCTAAGGCTGCACTTTCGCAAAGTAGCGACGGATGTGGTTTTGCGTCCTTGATTCGGATTCTTTGTGGGCGATAGGTTTCATAGAGAGTATCTTTCAATTGGTCATTTGCTGCCCAATCAACAATCTCATAATCTAGCTCAACGATATTAAGAAATTCGCATAATGCTTGAGTAACTGGTGCTGATTGAGAATTAGGCTTAACAGGACTTAAAGGAATTGCTTTTGATACGGCTGTTTGAGCAGTTGAAGTAATTCGTTCCCACAGTGGTCGTGGTGGCAGTCGTTCAATCAGCGTTGCAAGTTCGTCCAGTTCAACGGTATCCGCAATGCAAGGGATGTCTTGTGGGTCAGATGCCGGAACTTTGTCGATGACCGTCAATCTAGTGTCAATCTGCGTCCCATGCTTGCTGTACACCTTGCCGTTGATACCAACCGAAAGAACTACCGTTGCCTTCTCCTGCATTTTGATAAAGGTGTCTCGCCAAGTAGGATTGTTTGGAGAAAACCAGTTGGCGGAAATTGTCACTAAGCGTCCGCGATCGCATAGTCTTTGCAACGCCGAGTTGATATGTCGTGGGGTAGCATCTGGATTGCGGCTGTTGATTTTGGGTGATGCTGAAAACGGTGGATTCATCAGCACAACAGATGGCTGAGTCTTTCCAGCCAGATAGTCATTTATCTGTTCGGCATTGACGGAGAATAGCGGAACGCCACCGAACAGCCGCCGGAGGATTTTGCTTCTGTCGTTTGAGAGTTCGTTGAGCATCAAACTCGCACCCTGGAGTTTAGCAAACTGAGCCAGAATCCCATTTCCGGCTGATGGTTCCAGCATCAGGTCATTGCCCTGTATTTGTCCGGCAAGGGAAACCAGATATGCCAAAGACAACGGGGTAGAAAACTGCTGAAGCTGCAATTGTTCTTCGCTGCGACGGGTGTGCGTGGGGCAAAGTGATTCAATTAGTTGCAGTTCTTTCAGGGGATAAGGAGGTAGCCCCTTATGCCGCAAGTACAATATTGCTGCCACTTCCACAGCCTCGTAAGCGTCCTTCCACTGCCAAGCGCCCTCTGCTGCCGTGCCGTGGAAGTGACGATTCATCTGGGCTTGAATCGTTTTGGTGGTTAGTGGTCGGTGTTCAATGAGTGATTTGCTCAACTCAAGAGCAACGTTGAGGATTGATTGCCCATAATCCAAAACTGTTTGCAGATCAAAGAGAGTCCCTTGTGTAGCGATGAGACTGACCATATATATATAGATATAATTTTCACTTTCGCTTTGGCGTAGCCGTTTGTTAATACTTTTGTGCCTCAAGTTGAGCATTGACTTGTATTCATGAGAAACTTCGTTAATTAGTGTCACTGTTTAATTAGTAGAGGCGATCGCCCTTTTTGAAGCGTGGTCGGGGGGATCGCCAATCGGACTAAGCAGTTATCTTGCGTGGTTTTGGCTGGCGCTGGCGGGGAGATTTAGGCAGTGTGGGATTGGTGGATTTGCTAGTTCTGCGCTTTGGTTTAGTCGGTTGTACTTCTTGGGCTTTGGCTGGTGGCAGTAGTTGGAGGGTAGGGAATAAGACTATTGCTGCTGACGCTGGAAGACAGTTCTGAGGGGATTGGGTTTCTAATGTCCAGGGGTCGGGAATTTCCTCAAACTGTGGTGCGATTGCGGGAGTGGGGAGTGGAATTTCCTGTTGTGGAGTAGGAACTTGTTGAAATACGGAAACTGTGGACTGTTCGATAATTGGCGGTTGCCATCCTGCACCTGGTAGTGGTACGACCCACAAACCACCAACGAAATCGAAAACCATCAGTGCGACAACTCCCATAACGACTGCTTGAATCATGAGGTTGAGGGTAGCTTGAATATCCATAATGAGACTCCGAATGTTTGTAATTTTTCTTCAATGTGATGAGGTATTGCAGTTGGGTCTGAAGCGTGTCGTCGCTGCAACCCTCACATAAGCTTTGGCGTAGCCATTTTCAGCTAGTGAGTGCAAAGCGGTTAAAACGGTATGTGAATATCTTCGTCCGCAGAAGAAATGGTATTGGCAATACAAGACTTAGGTTTAACCAAATCGTAATTAGCCTTATGCCAACAGCTATCACTATTGTTATTGTCTGCCCAGGATTGCAACTGATTGAGCAGTTCGGGATGGCTTACAACCACAGCCTTTTCCTCATCAGTCCACACTCTCTGGCTGCCATCCCAAACAGCCTGGAAGATGGAATCAAAGTTGTGATTATTCATATTTTTCCTAAGACGAGCTTTCGTTTAGCTTTGGCGTAGCCGTTGAAAGTTAATTCTACAAAGTGAGTAATTATGTTTACCCAGACTATTGAAATCCTGTTGGCAAAGGCTAAGATCCGAAAAGTTAACAATTGAAATAAGCAATGGCAAGCAAAGAAATCGATGTCAGAGAATACACTGTCAGAGCGCACAAACGCACGATACACACCCGCACGTTCAACTTCGTCTGTAAGCAATGTGAACAGATGACAAGCCGCGAGACATTTGGCCCACGCCCACTGTATTGCGAAACCTGCCGTCCACCTTCGGCTCCCAAGAAGTCTGCCGCCGCACCTCTAAAGAAGGCCAAGCCGAGGGCTAAGGTTTATAAGAGCGATGTGGATTTTCAAAAATAGTTGTGGGGCGATCTCTTATAAAGAGGGTAATTACGCCATCGCATCTGGTGCTAAAGAAATGCTTTTGGTGTGAGAACCAGAAGCATTGAGTTTACGAGTCGTGATGCGTAAAGCCCCCGTCATTCATGCGGGGGATATAAGCGCTGGGGGATGAATTTATTCATCCGTGATGTGGGTCATTTATGTACTCCAAAACTTTCTGAGTGCTGACTTTGCCCGTTGTGTCAAACATGAAAGAGTGAGTCCACAAACTAGGAAGCTTCATTAGTTCTGGAAATTCTTGCCTCAAGTATCTTGATGACCTGCCTTTAAACGCTTTCACTACTTGAGATATTGAGTGATGCGGGTCATATTCTACCAACAAATGAATGTGGTCAGGAGCAATTTCTAGTGCTTTGATAATCCACTTTTTATCATTAGCAACTGACTGAAATATCTCAATACATCGTAGTTTTAATTTTTCGTTGTTATTGAAAACTCTCCTGCGCCTACAGGGTATCCAGACTAAGTGAACAGTAGCTAAACCTATTGAATGGTTGTAATGATTATATGTAGTTTTCATTTGTAGATGAGTGTTGATTATCTACACCAATGATGATATTATAACCACATGAAAACCTTGAAGTTCAAACTGTACCAGCACAAAAGAAATAGATTCCTCAAGCGCATGATTAATGCGAGTGGGGTAATCTACAACCATTGTATTGCCCTACACAAACGCTACTACCGAATGTGGGGCAAACACTTAAGTTGTGCAAAACTTCAAGCTCACATTGCTAAACTGCGGAAGCGTAACCCATTTTGGCAAACTGTAGGATCTCAGGCAGTGCAAGATATCTGTCAACGCATTGAAAAAGCTTACCAATTATTTTTTAAACACAATAAGAAGGGGGTTAGACCACCAGGATTTAAGAAGGTGAAGAAATATAAATCCTTCACCCTAAAACAAGCAGGTTATAAGTTTTTAGGTGGCAACAGAGTAAAAATCGGTAATCGAGTTTATCAATTCTGGAAGTCGAGACAGATAGAGGGAACAGTTAAAACCCTAACTATAAAGCGCACACCGTTAGGTGAGTTGTTCGTGGTTGTGGTAGTTGACGACGGTATTAAGCCAGAAATCGAGATTAAGACGGGTAAAATCGCTGGTTTTGACTTTGGTTTGAAGACATTTCTCACTTGCTCAGACGGCACAAAAATTGATTCTCCTCAGTTTTTCAAACAATCTCTAAACGCTATCACCAAAGCTAGTAGACAACACTCAAAGAAACTCAAAGGTTCGGCTAATCGGAAACGAGCGAGACTTAATCTAGTACGCAAGTACGAAGATATTTCTAATCGCCGTCGTGACTGGTTCTGGAAACTAGCTTATGAGTTAACAGATAAGTTTGATGTTCTCTGCTTTGAAACCTTAAACCTCAAGGGAATGCAACGACGTTGGGGCAGGAAAATATCAGATTTGGCGTTTGGTGAGTTTCTGGAAATTCTAGAATGGGTTGCCAAAAAGAAGAATAAACTGATTGTCTTCATTGATCAGTGGTATCCCAGCACTAAGACCTGTTCTCACTGTGGTCATGTCTTAGAGAGTATTGATTTGTCTGTTCGGTCGTGGAGTTGTCCGTCCTGCCAGTCAGTGAACGAGAGAGACGAAAACGCCTCTAAGGTAATTTGTGCAGTCGGGGCATCGACTGTTGGGTTAGGTGATGTCAGACTGGCTACGCCAGCAATCGCTGTTTGAGCCTAGAATCCCCCGAATTATATTCGGGGGAGTATGTCAAAAGCCTCAATTCCTGAATTAGTTGAGGTGATAACTCAACAAGCAGCAAATGTCCAATTTGATTTTATTATTGGCCGTAATGTTTTAGTTTCTGAGCTTGATAAGTCAAATGCTGTTCAAGAGATAGTAAAAATACTACCCCAAAGAGGAAAGCTGATATTGGCTGAGACTGTACCACGTTTCACTCAAAGATTTTATCGTCTACTAGAAGCTCACCCGGTAGATAGCAAGTTATACAAACGCTTAATGTCAGCAGAAGAAGCAATTTATGATGATGGCTCAGACCCCATGCTCAATTGGGACGTGGATGACTTACGTGACGCTTTTAAATCAGCAGGGCTAGAGGCAGATGTAATTGTTGAGCAAAATTCAACGCAAATGCACATTAGTAGCCATTTTCTGGAACGTTTATTTACAGATAGCAGTAATCGTCCAAGTTACGCACAACGTCTTGGACGAAACTTAACACTAGAGGAACTACAAAAGGTTAAGGCAATATTTGCACAGTATCTGCTGAATCAAACAATTCTTTGGAAAAGTACTATCGCTTTTATTCAAGCGAACAGAATATAAAACCAATTCAGTACTAACTGGCAAAATGACTATGCTCGGAAAGTGGAAGATTATGAAGCACTGGGAATTGGAGAGTATTGGATTGCCGATTACTTGGGACTAGGGGGGAACGCTACATTGCCTCATCTCAAGAACCTGTAATGACTATTTAGCAGCTAGTTGATGGTGTCTATCAAGGAAATCAGTTTAGGGGAACAGAACCAATTATCGATTAAAAGCCTAGCAGTATGTTACTTCTGATTCAGGTTCTCTATCTCAAGCAGTTTTTGTTGTAAAAGTGTTTTAAGTTCCTGAAGCTGTTTATTACTTGCACCTACTAAGGTTTTTTCCGAGATACTATTGATTTTTTGAATAAGAAATTTTACCTCTTTTGATTCAGATTCAGTTTTTGTTATGTATTCAGCTTTAACTTTTTTGATAAGTTCGCGTGTCTCAGGTACTGTAAGATTTTCTGCCAGAACTTTTTGAGTAATTCTAGTTCGCTCTTTTAAAGCCTTTTCTTCAGATGTTTCTAAAGCTTTTGCAGATAATGTTGATAGTGCCAAAGCGTGCGCCCCTTTAAGACCCTTTTGACGAATCGCATTTTTTAAATCAGCAGGTAAGAACAACATCGGTATTAAATTAGATTTGACTGAAGCTGGATTTAAGCCCAACTCCAACAATGATAAAAACAAATTTTGTTCTTCACCTATAATCCCCAGTGATTCTAATCCTTGTTTTTGCTCATCTACATCTAAACTTGTCAATTTTGCCAATTCTTTGATGTTACTATCGCGTTCAATACGTTTGAGTACAGTTGCTAGTGCTGTAGTGATTTCCTCAGAACTTAATGCAGTTGCCTTAATAACCTCTTGAATTACAGCCTCTGCCTTATCCAATGGGTTTAAGTCTTCAAATCCTAAAAACGTAATTAATGATGATTGTGTCAAATCCTTGGGCATAGGTACTACAACAGCCCGAATGGACTTCCATCCTAGTAGCTTTGCCCCTTCAGTACGTAATTGACCGTCTAACAGTATATAACGACCATCTTCTTGAGCTACAAGAATTATAGGTGTAATCTGCCCGTGTTTTTTCAGAAGTCTAGCTTTAGCTTGAATAGACTCTAGAGTTATTGTTTGCCTGGGTTGATGAGGATTAGGATCTATTAATTCAAGCTCAATCTCTACTTCCCCTGAGCTATTTTTAAGTTTTTCCCGTAGTAGTTGTAACTCAGCTTCCAGTTCTGGGGATTGCTTAACCCTCAGTTGTTCTATTTCTGCTTGCAGTTGAGCAATTTTCTTCTCTTGGTCAGTTTTCTGAACTGCACCTTTAAATTTTTCACTTATTTGTGGTAAAGCTCTGGCCATTAATACTCCTTACTTGTTTTTGATCAATTGAATCACATCATCAGCGATTTGCTTAAAATCTTTACAAGCTGGATGTTTATTTCGGTACTTATGCAAAGGTAGCCCATGAGCGCTGGCATTCTTAAATTCATTAGAACTGCGAATTTTTGGATAAAGTTTTATATCTAGTTGTTGGGCAATTTCAGGTAGTTGTGAATGGTACTGCCTGTGCATAGCTACTGTCTCATCGTACATACTAGGTACAAAACCTAGAATCTGAGGCTTAGGTGTTAATTGTAATTCCTCAGATGTATTCATGCACCACTCTACCAATTCTGCTGAACCTGAAATTGCTTTCATCTCAAGTTGTATTGGTACTAAAATATGGGTTGCAGCAGCTAAAGCATTGACGTTAAGCATTCCCAACGTAGCAGGACAGTCTACAATAACTAGATCATGGGGTAAAGAATATTTTTGTAATCTGTCTGCTAACGTATATTCTCCTCTCTTACGAATTACTAACTCATTAGCAATTTCTGCCAGTAATGGATGTCCTTGGCAAACCTCTATTCGGGTTTCATCCCATGATGATGCTAAAGCCCAATCACCTATAAAATCTTTTGATAATACTTTAAACATTGTCTTCTCGGCTTCTGCGGCTTCTAATCCACAAAACACATCAAGCGATCGCTGCGGATCTAAATCTAACAGTGCCACTTTTAACTTACGCCGACTTACTTCATAAGCTAAGTGTACTGATAAAGTACTTTTTCCTACCCCGCCAGCATTTGCTAAAACAGCTATTACTACTTGTGACATTGAAACACCTCAGTATATCAATACTATTTCAGTAACTTAAAACAAGTCTTTTAATCTTTATCTCTTTAGTTTTTGCAATTACTTACATTCGGTTTTATGTCGAATTTTAAAATTCGACAACTTTTGAGCTTGTTATGATTCGCTATCACCCTAACAGATCCGGTGTTGCGTGAGTGATTTTGTCAAGCTATGGGTAAAGAATAAGTACCACGTTTATCATGCTTTTAAAATTTTGAAAAGGGCATATTTTTATTGGGCTACATATAGAGTCTAAATGTATCCCAAAATCATTTATAAATCTTTTGGTTCATTTTGTTACCCATATAGGATATATTTAGGTGGCTTTTAGGTTATTTCTATCGCCATCAATTTTTGTATCATATTTAACATTAATGACAAGTGTTCACGCATTACAAAAAATATTTCCCGCAGGGTTCGA
Organism: Anabaena sp. FACHB-595; assembly: GCF_048568275.1. NCBI lineage: Bacteria > Bacillati > Cyanobacteriota > Cyanophyceae > Nostocales > Nostocaceae > Anabaena > Anabaena sp. FACHB-595. The sequence continues at coordinate 72,483 of NZ_CP183474.1, read as the reverse complement.
TAACGGTTACGGCAATCTCAAACTTTTAGTCGAAGGATTTGATGTCGTTCGTATCCCTAGCTATATTTCTACAGCCGACATGGAAGATGTGCCGGGAAGGGTAGAGTTTGAAGGCAAGGCTTACACAGTTGGCGAATCAGCTTTTCGTGCTGGAACTCATTTTGAGCGCAACACCGATAGCAATGAAAACAAAGTCAAGAATGCACTAACTACTTTGCTGGGAGCATTAGCACATTTGCCACACCGCAAAGCATGGCACTTAAAGATGGTTGTCAGCTTGCATGATGTTGGTTTGGCAGAAGAATTGAAGAAAGTATTAAATGGAGAATATCAGCCGATACTGGCGGGTAAACCATCAGAAGTGAAAGTAGAAGTGCTGAAGGTGATACCTGAAGGAATGGGAGCATTATTCGGACAGCCACTACCCAAAAAATTGACTGTGCTGGACTTCGGCAACGGTACAACTTTATTTTCGCGTTACAACCAGGGTAAACGAGAAGTACATACCCCATACCCAACAGGTGTTGAAGTTCTCATCGACGATATTGCCCAAAAGATGAAGCATCTCAATGGTGGTAAAGTCGGAGATCCAGCCAAAATTCGCTATTGCCTAGAAATGGGGCATACCAAGTATAGTCGGGACATTGACATCAAAGAGATTTACATTGCTTGCCTCAAAGACTGGTACGAAAAATATTTAAAGAAAGCAGTGAATCTGGCGCTTGATGCCAAGCACTCTGGTGATGAACTCTGGGCGATAGGTGGTGGTTGTCTGTTACCGGGATTCACGAAGCTGTTGGAGAAAAACGGTTTCAAAGTCTTGGACAATCCGGTAGAGGCGAATGCTATTGGGCTTCTAGAAATGGCAAAAAGCATTGCAGCCAAAAACTAAGAAGCCAGGTCAGGAGAAAAAATGAAAAACGAACACGACAACACCCCAGAGAGAGTTCGCATCCGAGACAGCTACCGCAAACGTATATTTCTAGAATCGCAAAACCTAGATAAAAGTTACCTGGAAACGCTGTACTTTATAATTGATTGCTATTTCGCCTTCAAGAAAGGTGCATTTCCTCTGCAACTAGGAGGGGTACATACACCAGTTCCACCCCCGGTAACTATCAACCAAAACCAACAACAAGCGCAAGAGCCAGAACCAGCGACCGTTATACCTCAAACATTAGAAAAACCTGATGATGATACATTTACTCTCGATTTTGATTTGTGAAGGATGGTCTTGCTAGTTAGGGGGCGCAACAGTCAAGTTGGAGAAACTGGGTGGGGATGATGCAATGATGGTGCTGCGAACGCTACTCCCTACTCCCCAATTTCTACTGGGGTTCAAGTTGCCGCATGATAAAAACCTGTTTCCTCGTTAAATTCCCACCCCATGCTCGAACTATCTTTCCCCTTGCACCATGCCACGAAAAGCGGTGGTGGCAACTTCGCCGTCTGTTCGCGCAAAGTTTCCACACTGACACCTAAACGAGAGGCTAAACCTTCTGGAGTTAACGGTTTCATGCGCGGAGTAGAAGCTTGAGTATACGAGTTTCTACTGTATGATTTGCCCCGCTGCTTGGGTTGATTGTTCAGATAGGTTTGAATTTTTCTAATCGCATCAGTCAACTGTTCTACACGGGAAGTCATTGATTCAATTTTTTGCTCCAACTCATTCTGTTGGGGATGATATGGTGTTTCAATGCTACTGGACTTGTTCTCAATTTGAGATTCAAGCTCGTCAAGTCGAGAGGAAATAGCTAATATTGTTTCCGAATCACCACTACTGAGATTGTCAGTTAAATTTTGGCGTAAGTATTCTGCAACAATCTCTTTTATCCTGGAGTCCAGCCCATTGTTATTCAAATCATGATCAGCAACTGCATCAAGGTTATCCAAGGAACCATCTATGTACATCTCAATAAAATGGGTAAGTGTCGCTGTGGCTGTTGTTCCCTTAGACTGGCAACGAAGGATAAACCTTTCCCACATCCTCTGGTCACAGTTAAAAGATGCTAGTTTTTTCCCCTTGCCAGTGTTGCTCATTTCTAAGTCTAGGTCAACTAAAGCTTATCACTGATAGTTTGTAAAACATTTACCTTTACGCTTACCTTGACAATATCATTTCTGCGGGTCAAACTCTAGAAGAATCCGCTTTCACCCAAACATTGTCATTTTCGTAAAATTCCCCACGCTGCTGTAGCGCAAACCCACCCAGCAATAATCCCAACCATACCTCGACCATCGGCATTTTCAACTTGCGTTGCAATTTCGTTAGAGCTATTTCATCTTTCACATTTACTAAACAATTAGCGATCGCCCCCCGCCACTTATCTACATCTTCATCACCTGCCAGCCGATGGACATCATCCACAGTCTGAATCTCCAGCATTGCCAGCACATTCTCTTTCTCCACAGGTGCGGCTACTGAATCACCACTCTTTACAGGATGAGTAAACTGATGTGTCCCATGTGGTCTAAAGTTTTGCGGTGGCGGTTCTTCAATGAGGTCATCTAAATCTAATTGCATGGTTGTTCTCACCAAACCAGCAAAGATATCTGTGCTGATGACTGGCCCATCAGTGTCCGTTTGTGCGCGGACATCTTCTAACAATAATTGGGCGCGAGTTTTAAGGATATCTGCGATTTGCGAGAATGCAGTGGAGGCGATCGCCAATTGTGCTTCTACTGATAAAGTTTCTAACTCCGTATCTAAACATGACCACACCGCAGCGAGTGAAGAGGTGGGCGGGGCTTCGGATACCTCATCAAGAATGTCCCAGATTGTCAGCTGACGATAAATGGTCATGGTTCAGGGTGCAACGGGCAGGGTCTTACTGGGCAGTGAGTCGGTGCAATCTCGAACATCTCTTTATATTGGTACAGCGTGACATTATATTCTTTAGCAAAAGCCTGTAATACTTTGTCGGTGTACGCTCTAATTTTACCTGCCGTCAGTCCAAAACAATGAATCGGCTCTAGGCGGCAGATTGGCTTTTGTCCCAGCCATAGTTCTGCACCTAAAGCGTGTAAGGGTTTATCGCCTGGCTCCTTGTACAAGTACAGCACGGCAAAATATGTTTCTGGTGGTGCAACAGCGATCGCCTCAATCCCAAGAGAATCATCTTTGTTGCGGTTACGGTAAAACGAACGGCGATTGTGGCACACCTTCGGGTTCCAGCAGTTATCACCTTCTCGCCCATGCAGCACCTTAGCTTTAGCGGAGGGTAGTTTGGCACATAACTGGCATTTGGGGTCTAACGGCTTGGGCATTGCTTACTCCGCTTCAACTTCCCCTATCGCCCGATAATAAGCAGCGATCGCCGCCTCTTGTTCACTACGCAAAGTATAGCGCCGGAACGCCTTCTCGCTTTGATGCCCAGTCAGTTTCCTGGCGTGGCTGGGGTCTACACCTAACAGTAATAGTTCAGTGGCGTATGTATGCCGAAATTGGTGCGGGTGTAAATCTTCGATGCCTGCAAACTCACCTATTTTCTCGACGGCGAAGTATATCCCGTGGTAACTCAAGCGATCTCCCTTGTATGAAGCGTGATGTGAAATCATTAACGGGGTGAGGCTATTAAGTTCTTCACCCTGCTGTTGCCGCGATCGCAAATAAGCCTCTAATACGTCACGGCTTTCTTTCCGCAATGGTACTAAGCGCGGTTCATTCGTTTTGGTATCAGGTAAGAAGAGCAGCTTGCCATCGAAGGAACCAACATTTAGCTGTACAATTTCCCCAGCGCGTAGTCCGTGACTGAGAATGTGGACAAGCGCTGTATCGCGCTCTTTTGTCTCTCCCAACAATTCTAATGCTGACCAAACGCGCTCCATCTGCTCGTCAGTTAGGCTTTGGGCTGGTGGCAGTGGTACTTTCTCTAGCTTTATCCCCAGTGTAGGATTAGTAGTAATTATTTCAGGATATGTGTAGCACATCCAATTAAAAAAGCTTTTAAGTGCGGCAACCCCAGCATTAATACTCGCTTTTGACAGGGGTTTACCTGAATCAGTTTTTACCTCATCCCTCAGATATTCCTTGTATAATCCTAAGTGACGTGGGCGTAGTTCGTGATAGTGCAGTTGCGTCCATCCCAAAAATCGCTTTAGTTCGCGTTCGTATAATTTTCGGCTATTAGGTGCGAGGTTGGTGCTGCGGAGGAACTCCAGTACCTTGATCCAACGTATATCTGTGGGTGCAGCTATTTTTGCTGATCTACTTTTAGATTTTTGAATAGCTAACGGTAATACTTTATCTTCCAGCGATATCAGTTTAATAGGTGGTAAAGAATCTGCATTATAATTCATTATTTATATTTCCTTTTTGATTACTGTATTTTTCTCCAAAACCTAGATTAGTTATCATAAAATTACTTTTCCTTAAACCATTAAGTAAGCAGATGCTCAAGGATATTTTCCCTGACTCATCAATACTTGTCGTTGTAGTAATCTATTAGCGAGATTAAACTGAAGTAACCTTGTTGTTGCTTGACCTACTTGAGATTTTCCCTCTATCCTTACACCCTCAAAATAAAAATGTTCCTCCCAAATTTGACGACGAGGATTATACAACGGCACTATTTCTCCTGTCGTTGAGTCAATTGTCGCAAAATCAGAACCTTTATGACGGTTGCACGTTAAACATGAAAGAGCTAAATTATCTTTTACAGTTTCGCCCCCATGTTTCACTGCAATAATATGATCCACTTCATGGGTATAAATTGAAAAATCTTGATGAATTAAACAATATTCACACCGCTCTGATGCTCTACTGATTACCAGTTTGCGAAGTTCTGTGGAAATTGAAGTACTGCCCATTTTATTTATTTTTTATTTTTCCATAGCACGCGCCTTTAGCAAAATCATTAGATGTTCTAGTTGTTCATAAACATCTAATTGAGCTAGTTCCATTTGACTCAATGACCCACTGCGGTTTTTCTCTAATAACTCTTGTAAATGTATTTGCGCTCTTGCTGAGACTTTAAAACTAATAATTTCTTCTGGCGTTGGACGTTTAATCAAAAAATCCAATACTTCTTGATAAACTTCGGGAATCTCTAGAGTCTGTGTATTTAGTTTAGGCTGCTCTTTGTTTTGTTCTCCACCTATATCTAACAATAGCCAAAGTAATTCGGGCAAGCGACTTTGCAAAGGTTCTAAACGTTGCGCTAGTTCATCCGGTATTTGAATCGTTAATTGTGCCACGTCCTTAACCATGAAATTAGCTGTTTGCTCACATTATGAGTTAGATTACGTTGTAATACAAGACTACAATAAAAAATAAGTGACCCTTATCTTTTATACGATGAAAACTACGATTAAAATACAAGATTTTTCACAACAGCTATTTTCTGTGACTGTTGTCGGTTCGCGGAAAAGATGAAAATTGTCGCAGACTAATTGAAAATGACCTGGTGTAACCCTTATTCTCTCGTAGTACACGGCGATGGCTACGCCCGCCGCAGGCATCGCTACTTACAGAATTATTGCTCCAAAGCCTTATACTGGAATGAGTTGCGCCCTTTTATTCCCATTGGGCGGAAAATTTCAATTAGTCCGCGAATTTGGTAGGAATTTTTCATCTACTCCGCGACAAATTTTCACTTTGTCTGCGACAAGAGGAGCTAGAAACCCTATAACTACGTTGAAAATTTTTCAATTAGTCCGCGAACCGATACTTGACCAACTTTTAAAGTATTATGCCTTTGTCATGGCTTCGGTTGCTAAAGGTGAGTGCTGATATTGTGTTAACAAATCTGCCGGATCATCATAAATGGCGATCGCATCCTTGAGTTGGCTATCATCAAAACCACCGCAACGAAGAGCAATCACCTTAATCCCTGCTTGATTTGCCGAAGTAATATCGTAGGGAGTATCACCCAGCATCACAACCTCAGATGGTTCAATATTCAACCTGTTCAAAGCCACCTCAACAATATCAGGAGCAGGTTTAGAAGCTTCGGCATCGCTGGATGTGGTTGCTTCATCCTGGCTGAGTAGGTCTTCGACTTGTGCAGCTTTTAACAAAACTGACAATTCTTGACTTGAAGCTGAACTGGCAATGATCAGATGCAAACCTAGAGACTGCATCTTCAATATTAATTGCCGCGTACCATTGGTAGGAGCCAAATTTTTGGCAAACTTATTGATAATTAGTTGTTTGCGTTGATCAGCAATTTCCTTTCCTTTTCCTTGTTCATCAGACAACCCCGGCGCAAACTGAGGAATAATTTGGTCGCCTCCCATACCAATCAGTGGACGGACTTGCTCAAACTTGACTTCATAACCAAATTCTGCAAATGCTTCTACCCACGCTTGAGCATGAGCATCATTACTGATAACTAATGTACCATCTACGTCCAAAATCACGCCTTGATAAGCCATTGAGAATCTCTTGATTACTTTAGTGCCTCTAGGCTAATCAAAACTCGCTACTATTACCTCTACCTCAACTGTTACGCCCATTGACAGAATCATTAGAAAAGAGGCTCTCAAGCGTATTCTCTTTGATATATAAGCTTTTTGCCTCTAATACAACCTGACATTAATTCCTAAAAATTGACAAATAATTCTTTAAGAGACACCCTTGCTTCAGGTTGCATCTAGGTAACGTTCACTGATTGTCTAGGTCAGTTACGACTGCAACCATGCTCATCTCCGGCTAAAAAACAGTGGCACTTTTTGGCTACATTCTGGTGAGCGCGACAGAATTAATATTTTATCGCTTGAAGGTTTGCTTTACTCGGCTTGATGTATGAATTGAGCCAGTAGAATATTTTTTCTTTGTGGTATATAGGTATTGTATGGGTAAGTAATTTTGTTTTTAAATAAGCTTTTAAGCTAATTTTACCTAGATGCACTTTTGATTTAAAATATTGTATATTTTTAGACTAAATTAGTTAACCAAATTTTGTGTCAAGGTAATATCTAGGTAATGTCTAGGTAAAACAAAACTAGAGGCATTTAAGTCATCACTGTGGCAGAATTATTAGCCAGTTTTCAACAATTACTGTCAAATCACTCGGTTTTTTGGGTCTTGTGCAATTAAATTTATGCTCTAGCTCCTCAAATTCTAGTTTTAAATAATTACTGTCCCCTTCACTTATAAAAACGAGCCTCATTATCTACCAGAATTTTTCAGTTAAATCGTAAAATGCTCCCCTAGCAAACGTTTTAACCATAATTTAGATTAGGCTCATTCATACTAGAGCGATGGCGTAACGCAAAAGCATAGCTGATCTCCCCGTAAGATAAGCCTAAAAGTCAATAGTCTATTGAAACTTTCAAAAAAAAGGCATCTAATTATTTAAGTTCTATCTGGTTAGTTTTTAGAGAAAAGGCATTTAATTATTTAAAATTATTCCTAAAATATAAGAGCAGCAAAAAGCGTAAACTCCTTGATATATAAGCTTTTTGTCCTCGGTCACAGCAAGACATTAATTCCTTAAAATTGACATAAGCAAGGATTATGAGCGTTTAACAGAAATGACCGAAGCGGCTATATATGCTGTTATGGCTAGAATTATGCTACGTCGTCTTGTCTCCTAAAGATTTACTTTATAAATAATCTCTTAGTCCTTCAGCTTTTATGAAAGGTTAGATGCAGGTTTTAGCATCTATATCAGCACAATGATGTATGTAAAAGTGGATAAAACTGTATTGCAATTTCTATCAAGTTATGCGGAGTTGCAATTTATGCCCCCAGGCTTCAAAGTGAATAGCAGGTGCTACAGCTAACATATGTACCCATCGGGGGAAGCAAGGAAAAGCCAATGATTAATCAATTTTATTTCCAGTGGTGGTGGCGCTTAGGACTATTCCTGGGCTTAACTTGCACAACAAACCTCAAAGCCTTGGCGCAAGTCACAGCCGACCAAACACTAGGAACACAAGTTACAGATATTGGTTTATATTCTGTAATTCAAGGTGGTACAACAGTTGGCAATACCAACCTATTCCATAGTTTTGGTAGTTTCAACATTCCTAACGGTGGTGCAGCAATTTTTTTAAATGACCCCAATCTGACTAATATCTTTGCACGAGTAACTGGTGGTACACCTTCTGATATTCAAGGATTGATTTACGCTCAAGGTACTACTAATTTATTTTTAATGAATCCAAATGGCATTATTTTTGGAAGAAACGCTCAATTAAATGTTGGGGGTTCTTTTGTAGCGACTACAGCCAATGCAATTCAATTTCCTGGTGGTGCTGAGTTTTCTTTAACTTCATCAGTACCATCAGGTAATACCTTGTTGAGTGTCAATCCTACAGCATTTTTATTTAATCAAATTGCTAATCAAGGCGCAAACTCAATTGAAAACCGTGGTTCTTTACAAGTTTCCGATAATAAAAGTTTAATACTACTTGGAGGTAATGTTGCACCTACACCTGACGCTAGTGGGCAAATTTTGATGGATGGTGGAATCATTGAAGCATTAGGTGGTAGGGTCGAAATTGGTGGATTAACTGCACCTGGCAGCGTCGGGCTTCAGGTTAATGATGATAATTTGAGCTTGGCATTTCCTAATGGTGTGGCTAGAACAGATATTTCATTAATTAATAATTCTAATGTTGCTACTTTTGTTCTCGGTACGGAAGGTGATGATATTGTATTTCATGCTCATAACTTCAATTTATTAAATTTTAGCAGTTTGCAAACATTTTTAATTTCTAATCAAGGTAATCCTGAGACTAAAACTAGTGATATTTCTATTAATGCTACTGGAATAGTTACTATTGCCGAAAGTAGTTTTATTGGCAATGTTTCTTTAGGCTTGGGGAATAGTGGAAATATCAATATTGTTGGTCAATCACTAAAACTTATTAACAGTGGTTGGCTAATTATAAATAGCCAACAAGGTAATTCAGGAATTATTAATGTTATAGTTGATGATACAATTGCTCTTTCTGGAAAAAATGCAGATTTTCCGAGCAGTTTGATTTTCAGCGATGGTGGCATTAATATTCAAGCGCGCAATCTGTCACTCGCAGATGGTTCTTTCATAAATAGTGTCAGCATACGAAATTTGTTACTTGCAGATGGTGTTTTGACAAATCCTAATAATTTATTTGTAGGTAATTCTGGAGAAATTAAGATTCAAGCTACCGATTACATTAGTTTAAATGAATCAAGTATTACTGCAAGGACTATTGGAGAAGGTAATGCAGGTAATTTATCTATTATTACCAACCGCTTGAGTCTTGATAACAATTCTTCTATAACCTCAGATACTTCTGGAGAAGGTAATGCAGGTAATTTATCTATTATTACCAACCGCTTGAATCTTGATAATAATTCTATTATAACATCTGGTAGTTCTGGTAGTGGAAATGGCTCTAATCTAAATATTAATGCGCGCGACATTTTTCTAAATCAATCTTATATCTCCACAACTTCACTAATGGGGCTAGGTATTTCTAATGTAGGGAATGCTGGAAATATCAATATTCAAACTGAACGAATTACTATAACAAATAGAGGAAGTATTTCTTCTAGCTCTGGAGAACCAGCACCAGGACAAATCATTGGTTCTGGTGGCAATATTAATGTTACAGCTACTGATTTCATTGAAATAGATCCAAAAGGTTTGATAAATGCAAAAGATGCAACAACTGGTTTTGTAGCCAGAACGGGTAGTAGCAGTCGTGCTGGCGATATAACACTGAATACCAAAAATCTGATTGTGAGAGATGGCGGTCAAATTACAGTAGATGCCAGTAATAATTTAGGAGGACAAGCTGGTAATATTACTATCAATGCCTCGGATTCGGTTGAATTAATTAGTTCAAATCTGAATCAAGGCAGTTTAATCTCCACAAGCGTTTTCGCTGTTAATGATAATGTCGTTGCTGTGGGTAAAGGTGGTGAATTAACAATAAATACAGGAAAGTTATTGCTAATAAAGGGGGTTATATCATCGGGAACTGATGGTCAAGGTAATGCAGGTAATATCTTTATTTTTAGCAATGATGAGGTGGTAATTGATAACGGTTGGATCGATAGTAATGTGGGATCTAGTGGAGTTGGAAATGGTGGAGATATTAATATTCAGACACCAAAGCTGACTTTGATTAATGGCGGTCGCATAAGTAGTTCCGTTTTCGGAGCCTTGGAAGACTTACCTGCTGTACAAGGTAAAGGTGGACGTATTCGCATTAATGCTACAAATGCAGTAAACATCTCAGGACTTAATGCTGATGGTATTACAAGTGCAATATTAACTGAAACTCAAAAGGGAGCATTTGGTCAGGGAGGCGATATCATAGTCAACACAGATTACTTCCGTCTAGCAGACAAAGCTACGATATCATCAGCGACAGGCAATTCTAGTAATGCAGGTAATGTTACTATCAATGCCCGTGTGGTTGAGGTATTAAATGGGGGAGTTTTAGTGACAGGAACTATGAGCAGTGGTAAAGCGGGTGATATTACGATTAATGCTACAGATAACATTACTATTTTTAGCAACACTGGCTTAACTGCTTTGTTAGCAGGTACTACTTCTAGTGGAGGTGGTGGGAATATATCCTTATTTACAACAGACTTTAATTTATCCGCCACTAACTCTAATCTTCCTTATCCCATCGCGGTTGCCACAAGCAGTCTGGGAGAAGGTGTTGCAGGGGATATCAATATTGTAGCCACAGGTAATTTTAATGCGAATAATGGTTTAGTAAGTGCCAGCTCCGAACAATCCGGTGGAGGTCATATTAACATCAATGCTAGAAACATCCGCTTGCGGAATAACAGCGATATCCGTACTGATTTATCAGGTGGTAATGGTAAAGGCGGTGATATTTCCCTCACAGCAGATATCATCATCGCTTTAGAAGATAGCGATATTCTCGCCTTTGCACCAGAGGGGCAAGGCGGCGATATTAGATTTAACACTCGTGCTGTGTTTAGTGATTCTCTCTATAGCCCTAGACAAACAACATCTGATAGAAATAGCCTCCAGTCATTGAGTAATAATAATCGCTCAGACATTAATGCCACTGGTACAGTCTCAGGTAATATTATCGGTGTGCCTGATATAAGTTTTATCCAAAACGGCCTGACAGAATTAGAAAACAATCCCATTGATACTAACGCCCTAATTGCTAATAGTTGCATTGCTCGCAGCCCTAAGCAAGAAGGCACTTTTATTATTACCGGCACTGGTAGTTTACCTCATCGTCCTGGTGAGGCGGCGGCTTCTAGTTATCCTACAGGTGATGTGCAGAGTGTGACTAATAACAGTGCAGCGAGTTCATGGAAAAAAGGCGAGCTGATTGTGGAACCTCAAGGGGTGTATCGGCTAGCCAATGGAGATTTAGTAATGAGTCGTGAATGTCTCTGATATCCTTAAAACGTCTTTTCTCGCCCACTCACGCTCAAACCAATCCTTCACAGCAGATTTGACTTGTGCCGACTCTGGTTTCCTACTTTCTTTACAAGCTGCCACAAATAAAGCTGTGACTTTACCCCCTGCGTGACCAAATTTTGAACCACGTTATGGTTCAAAAATATGTTTCGCCAAAAATTGAGTGATAAAGCGATGCCTGCGGCGGGCTGCGCCTACGTCTGGAATCTGAATTTTTATTTCTCTCTCATCGCGGTACGGTACAAATGAACTATTTGACTAGGTTCCTTGCTGTAATTAAGTTTTGAGTTTTTTGAACTCCATTTATAGCTTTGAACTATATGTTGTCCTAGTACAGAGTGAAGTATTTCGTAACCGTTTGGCTAAAATTATCGTTCAAATCACAAAGTTGCTGAAGCTCAAAAAACAGGACGCATCCGAATAAATTTTCTCCCCTACTTACTTACCAAACACCAAACCCTATGTAAAAAAAGTTACAATAATTATTTTATAATTAGCGACTTTATGAAGTTTTTGTTTTGAGTTAAGAGAATAAATAATAGTCACTGATAGTAATTAGTACAAATATACTAAAATAAAATTACTCACAAGTTTATAATAGTGTGCGGCATTTTTAACAATCAATGTCCACTCTACCCACAGCACAACAATCATCAGTACAACCCCACTACGAAACCATCACCGGAGTAGTCGAGCGCCTGACTTTCCACTCAGAGGAGTCAGGCTACACAGTCGCACGCCTAACCCGCTCCCGCAGTACCGACCTGACCACCATCGTCGGCAGCTTCGCTAACATCCAACCAGGGCAAACGCTTCAGCTAACTGGTTTCTGGAAGGATCACCCCCAGTACGGGCCACAGTTTAATGTCACTAACTACCACGAAACCAAACCTGCAACCCTCACAGGGATTGAGAAATACCTGGGCAGTGGACTAATCAAAGGAGTCGGGCCTGTCACAGCAAGACGCATTGTTGCACATTTCGGTTTAGAAACCCTCGACATCATTGAAAACCAAATTGACCGCCTCATCGAAGTACAAGGTATCGCCAAGAAGCGCATCAAGCTAATCAAGAATGCCTGGGAGACGCAAAAAGCCATCAAAGAGGTGATGGTGTTCTTGCAAACCCACGGCGTATCGACTACCTATGCAGTCAAAATTTACAAGCAATATCAGGATCAGGCGATCGCCACCGTCACCGCGAACCCGTACCAGCTTGCCACCGACATCTACGGTATCGGCTTTCTCACAGCCGACAAGATTGCGAGAAACCTGGGCGTACCAACAAGCTCAGAGTTTCGATACAGTGCTGGAATCATCCACGCATTGAGTGAAGCTGCTGAGGATGGTCACTGTTATCTCCCCCAGCCGGAACTAATCGAAAAAGTTATCAAACTACTAACAACAGATGACCACCAGCCAACAGAGGATGCGATCGCGGACATCATCAAAGATATGTCAACCAAGGAAGAACTGATCAGGGAATTTGTCAGGGACAGCTACGGAGAAAAATTATTACTCTGTTATAAGCCGAGCTTCTTCCACACAGAACAAAACTTAGCACAGTTGATATCTCGACGGTTACGCCAACAAGTCAAACAAGACATCCCCCGTGTCCGTACATGGCTAGATCGCTTTATGTCCAGCCGCAAGATTGAGCTATCACCCCAACAGCAGAAAGCAGTGGAGATGGCAGCGTACTCACCCGTAATGGTTCTGACTGGTGGCCCTGGCGTGGGCAAAACTTTCACGACACACACGATTGTCTCATTGTGGAAAGCGATGAGCAAAAGCATCGCCTTGGCTGCACCAACTGGGAGAGCCGCACAACGATTATCGGAAATGACAGGACTTGAAGCGAAAACCATTCACCGCTTGCTGGAGTTTGACCCTAAAACTATGGGATTTAAGCGGGATAACGAAAATCCCTTACCCTTCAGTGCCATTATTGCTGATGAAGCTTCGATGCTGGATCTGTTTCTGGCACATTCCCTAGTGAAAGCAGTAGCACAAGGAGCGCAACTATTACTGGTGGGAGACATCGACCAATTACCCTCAGTTGGCCCTGGTAAAGTGTTAGCAGATTTGATTACCTCGCTGCAAGTCCCGGTGGTCAAGCTAACGCAAGTATTTCGCCAAGCCCAGCAAAGTGCGATTGTCACGGCAGCGCATCAAATCAACCAGGGTGACTATCCAAATATAGAACCAATCTCAGATAATCCGCAGTCGGACTGCTTGTGGCATGGTGGTGGCCACAGTCCTGAACACGGAGTCCAAGCAATCTGCGAATTGGTAGGCGAGTTTATCCCCCGGCTGGGCTTCAATCCCTCGACTGATGTGCAGGTGCTATCCCCGATGTCGCGGGGGTTAGTCGGGACGCGAAATCTTAATGCTGTTTTACAGCAGCTGATCAATCCGCCTGCACAGGGGAAAGTCGAGATTAACCGGGGTGGGATGGTTTTGCGGGAGGGCGATCGCGTAATTCAACAAATGAATGACTATGACCGTGAGGTGTTCAATGGAGATTTGGGGACTATTCTGAGTATCGACACGGAGGAACAAGAGGTTACGGTTGAGTATGGTGGTCGGGCTGTGGTTTATGATTATGCTGATTTGAACGAGATAACGCTGGCATTTAGTATCTCTGTGCATAAAAGCCAGGGCGGAGAGTTTCCGGTGGTGATATTTCCACTTTTCATGCAACACTATGTCATGCTTTCGCGGAATTTGTTTTACACTGGTTTAACTCGCGCAAGGAAGTTGGCGATTGTGGTTGGCTCTAAGAAGGCGATCGCTCTGGCTGTGCGAACTACAGATGACCAGCAGAGGTACACGCGGTTGTGGCAGAGGTTGTTACAGTCGATGGGATGAGATGAATATATAGGAATCCTATTTGATTTTTGAAAAATTTCAGTACCTCAATCCCTGCTTCTCTGCTGTCCCCTATCTCTTATTCCCTGTCTACGCAAATAAAATAAAACCCTTGCAGCAAAAGCCTTTGGCAATGTTCGACAGACGTTCTGTCTAGCATCCAATCCCTACCATCCAACCCAAGGTCTAGAACAGTTGGGATGAAATTCCACTGTAATCTCAAACGCTTTCTATCTAAAAATATTTCAATTTGGCAGGTATTATCAAACACTATACTTAATATAGACGCTTAAATTGCTCATGCAAATTGTGTGTTGCAGCCTCGCCAAATGAGTCTTTAGCTAGAGCAAAACTGTGAAAGTCTTTTGGTCGCCATTCACTTTGTGGAACCTCTTCGAGATAATAGAAGTAATCCCAGAGAATAGCTTCCCAACTTGTGCATCGTACTAACTTTCCGCCAAGAGTGCCATTCGGTTCTAGTGGGCAAGTTCCTGGAGGCAATCCCTCTAACTCGTAATCGTCGGCAATCCGAACGCACGGTTCACAGTCGAGAAGAATACCCTGACTCTGAGCCAAAAAACCATAAGAGGTTTGCTCGGTGATAACACAGCCGAAAGCGTGCAGCAAGCAGAGAAATTCAGCGTGGCGATCGCCTGGATAAGCAATATCAATATCTTCATGTTCCCGTGTGATCCGATGTAATTTCGCATCAATAGCCCACCCGCCCTGCAACCACAGGGGCAGATTAATTTTGTCTGATGCCGCAAATAACTGATGTATCAACTCAATGTGCAGATCATTCATCATCATGCTAGTTTCTAAGGTTGCCAGGGTGAGGGGATAGACATAGGCAATTCGCAATTCGCAATTCGCAGTTATTACTTTCAAAGTAAAAGTGGAGAATTAAATACTGGTGTTATTTTCATCTTCTCAAAAATAACTTAAAGAACCAGTTGTATTGACATTTCCCCTGTGTTTCAACCTATGCGTTACCCACATCTTTCTTTACAATCTTAAAACCCTTGTTCTATAAGCATCTTAATGACTGAAACTTTAAGTCTACTTGACAAATCATCATTTATTCTTCTCGCTAAAACAGGGGTTTTATTGAGAATGAAAAACGAACGAATCAGGGTTCTAGAGACGTGAGTTAATACTCTCGAAATGTTAAGAAAGATGTGGGTAATGGATAGCTCTTTAGAGCGGGGAGTGTCAAACAGTGATGCGACTGTTCCACTGCGCTCTAGTGATTTGCCAGTTTACCTCGCTCCAACCTCGTTGGGACATCCATCTCGAACCCGGACGGATAGTAACTACTTCTGCTCCGCTCCACTTTGCCAACCGAGCGATCCGCACATTTGCACTAACTGTGGAACCAGAGATGACATTTAGCCCTAGTTCCCTGAATCCGAAGTCAAGCAGGGCGCTCCCAACCTCGATCGCATAAGCATATCGTCCCCAATAATCTGGTGCAAGTTCAATTCCTAGCTCCATTTCACCTGCATCAAACCCTCTTCCCCTCAGTCCGCAACAGCCAACAAGTGCGTAAGGTTCACGCCGTTGAACAATCGCCAGTTGGTAATTAAGTCGAGGCTGCTCACAAGCCCATGTGCAAAATGTTTCAAACAAACGTGCTGAATTTTCGGGACTAGCTTGGTTAGATTCAGAAAATATTTGACTGCGTGGATCGGCTTGATAGTTTAAAAATGGCAATCGATCTAATTCAACGAAATCACGCAGCAAAAATCTCTTGGTTACTATTTTCATATCAATATTTATAAACATGGTAGATAAATTTTTGGCTACCACCATACGATTAGCTTTTAACAAACAATCAGCCCAAATAGTTAAAGTAACTAGCGTCCAGACTCGAATAAGTGTCACCTTGGACAATGGCAATCAGTTCAATTGTTGCACTATCAGGGATAGTCAGATAAATGCCGATGCCGGATGTTAAGCCATCACCAGATGATATGGTTAGTTCTAGAAACATCATATCAACTAAAAAGTAAAGACTAAAGTATCTAACCGCAATTATGCGTAATTACTTCAGATAACTAATTAACAAGTGTAGTGAGAACACGGTTTTATCAAATTGTGCTTTTCGGTAAAACTACACTATACAAGCGATAAAGGTGCATATATGGCTGATTTTACAATATCTGATATCCGCATAAACCAGCAGTTAAATATTCAACCTTTAAAAAAGGCAGTATCAGCAACAGAAGACGAATTAGTGTTATTAGCAGAAGAATTAACCCAAGTAGCGATTCCGGTAGAAGTATTGTTACGAGTTCTGAAGATTGCCAATTATGATAAAAAAGCGGCTTTTGACTATGCTGAACAATATTTAGATAAATCTAAAAATCCTAGACGGATTGTGTTAAATTCTCGTACTAAGTCTTGTCTGAAGTGGAGTTTGAGAAGAATAGTTAAATTAGGAAAATAGTGTTGATAAAAGGTAAAATCCTTCTAAGTCTTGTCTGAAGTGGAGTTTGAGAAGAATAGTTAAACTAGGAAAATAGTGTTGATAAAAGGTAAAATCCTTGCAATCAAATCCCCACCAATCAAACCAATTTGTAGAGGCGTTCTGATAAAATCCACCATAATATCGCAGACTCTATCAAGCTACTGTGGCAGAGGTTGTTGTAGGTAATGGGATAATTCTTTATTCGTTAATTGCTCAACAAAACGTCCATGCTCAGGAGAATTTAATCTTAACTGTAATACTTCTAATACTCGCGCCATTTGATTGTTTAATAGTGCTTTTATTTCTAACCACAGTCCGGGAAATACTTGAGAGCGAATAATGCCATCTGTGTCAGGACAAGATTTTCTAAATATTAGAAAAGAGGGAAAGTGTTAAAAAAGTGAGTAAAAAGTAAATAATTACAGCTTCAGGTTCATAATTAGCATAATTGGACTAAAAGGATCAAACAAGTGACTTGGTTTGAAACATTAACAGGTTTTGCGGAACGATCCCCACAGCAAGTGAGGGAAAATATGACTGTTGACGGTGAGTTGCTAAAATCTCATGTTAATGGGAAAGTCATGATTTGTGGTCAGCTAGAAACACCGTCATTAGCCGAACTGCGAGAACGTGTTCTAAAAAGTGGATATCCAAAGGGAAAAATAACTCTCCAAGAAGTAGTAGCCAATGTGCAGGATTTGCATATCAATGAAGTCAATGCTAATTCCTTGTTTCAAGTAGCTTCCCAGTTCAATTTGCTAGAAATGACATCTCCTAATGTAACGCCTGAGTATGGTGTAGGAATTTATGAGAATGACTTTACTCAAGGGCCAGCTTGTGCTGTGGCAGCTGGTGCAGGTACGATTTATCGAAATTATTTTGTGAAAGTAAATGGGCAAATTGGTCAATCGGCAACAAACCAAATTGATTGCCTAAAAGATATAGGAGCAGCATTAGGAAATCAAGATAACCGTCTTTGGGAAATGCGAAACGGTTATGCTTTGCCATCACGTAGCGGTTTAGCCGAAATTTCAAATCGGCTAGAAGCATTAAATGAAAAGGAATTTGATGAATTGCGAAAGTTGCTACGCATCGGGATTCAATGGCATACCCAAGTGACACTTAATGACTGCAAACACAAAGTTTCACAAGCTTATTGTTCGGCTTTACCAGTTGCTTACTCGGATCGTTTTTCAGATTTATGGACAAAATTTGCACAATTGGTTTTAGAAGCATCCTACGAAGCAACTATTTGTAGCGCGATTTTGAATTGGAGAAAAAACGGTAATAATAAATTGTTTCTGACGCTGCTTGGTGGGGGAGCATTTGGCAACCAAATAGATTGGATTGTTGCAGCAATTCAACGTGCCTTGAATATCTACAAGAATGTTGAGCTTGATGTAGCAATTGTAAGTTACGGTTCATCCAAGCCCTATATCCAGAAACTGGTGAATCAATACAAAAGCTTGTAGTCACCACGTTCAAATCGTACTTTGCTGCTCAAGCAACTCACCCGTCAAATTTGTATTTCAAAGGAGAATCCTTAAGTAATTTCTCAATCCCCACACGTACTAAATCGGCTTGAGTCCCGTCTAATTTCAACTCGTTGTAGATAAATTCATCGAGTGAGGATGCAGTAGTACGTTCCAAAAGTGCTAGTACCCGTTGAGACTGACTTTGGGATGTTTCAGTTGCATCTAAATCTGCTACTTGAGAGGAATCATTAATCTTTGGTGTATCCAGAAACTTTTTATTATCCCGGTCGTAGCCAGAGAAGTTTTGTAGCAACTGCATGGGGAACCATTCGTTCAACCCGCCGTAATACACTGCTCGACCTACAGGTGATTGTGCCGCAATCTCCATCACTTGCGTCGAAGTAATTTTGCGATCGCTGGGAATCAACTGCGTGGCAATCATGGCATTGTAAGCTGGTACATTATCTGGGTGAACCAATGCGACAGAAGTTAATTGCGATCGCAGTCCCCCAGAAATACCCAAATCATCAGTATGGGGATTCTGCACGACTATCCAGAAGTGCCAACCAGAACTATCACCACAAGAACAGTAGGAAATGATTTTGTCCTTGAGCCAACCAATTTCATTCTTAGCATTCTTGAATTTGGAACAAACCGCCGTACCTTCATCCAGAATAATGAGCTTGTCCCCAGTGATAAGTTGAAACTCGGCAAAACAGTCTTTGACCCACTTGACTGCCTCAATGGGTGACATTTCCAGAATCTTGGCACGTTTTAAAGTGTCAACGCGACCAGTGAAATAACCAGTTTCTTTCTCATCACCTTTGGGGTCAATTTGACACTCTCCGCCCTATAAGTGCGGAGATTCTTCATTCATAGACCCAACTTGCTCACACAAGATTTCTCCAGCATGAGTAGAGGTCGAATCTCCTGAAGCGTTCGGATCATAGATCCAGGTTCCTACGTGACCCGTAGTACCCAAGGCTAGTTTCAGAATGTTAATCGCTGCGTTCCAATCTCTATCCATCACAAATCCGCATTCACAAACATGAGTTCTTGTGGATAGAGATTTTTTGACTACTGCGCCACAATTAGAGCATTGGCTTGTTGTGTACGCAGGATTAACAGCTACAGTTATCCGGCCAAATTTCACACCGAAATACTCCAACCATTTTCTGAATTGATACCAACCAGCATCATTAATAGATTTAGCGAGACAGTGATTCTTAACTAAGTTTTTAACCCTCAAATCTTCATAGGCGACCAAATCGTGAGATTGGATTACGCAACGCGCTACTCTCTTAGCGTGTTCTTCACGTTGCCTACTTATTTTGAGGTGTACTCGCCCTAATTTATTAATGGCTTTTTTGCGATTGGTAGAGCCTTTCTGATGCCTTGAAACGCGCCTTTGTCTAAACTTTAGACGCTTCTCTCCTGTGCGATAAAACTTAGGGTTAGGTTCTGTATGTCCGTTGCTATCGGTGTAGAACTCTTTTAAACCAACATCTAAACCAATGGTTTTACCAGTCGGTTGTGTTTCTACTTTGTTATCTGCGCTAATCAGGAATTGAACATAATACCCATCGGCGCGACGGACTAACCTAACTCGTTTTATCTGCTCCAATTGGTAGAAGTTTAAATTCCACGTTCCCTTGAGATTGAGTTTGCCAATACCTTTTTTGTCAGTAAAAGTGATTTGCTTTCTAGTTTCAGAAAGTGACCATCCAGAGGTTTTATATTCAACTGAACGGTTGTTTTTCTTAAACTGTGGATAACCTTTCTTACCTGGAACAGACTTTTTACAGTTGTCGTAAAAACGAGCAATAGAACTATAAGCCCGTTCGATAGAAGCTTGGCAAGCACTAGAGTTCAAAGCCTTGACAAAAGAAAACTCATGTCTGAGAACCTTGCTAAGACGATATAAGTCTTTCTGCCCTACACCTCGGTTATCCATCCAAAAACGAATAGCTTTGTTGCGAACGAATTGACAGGTTCTAATCGCCTCATCAATGGCTACATATTGAGTTGTTTTCCCTTTAGCTTTAAACTCTAAAACAATCATTTTACGTGGAAAACTCCTACGCAAATATTATACCATAATCAAAGCCGTCCTTGAAGGACGGGGCTTTAGACCCAGTTTCTTGGTAAAAAATGTGTATGCCTCTATGCGATCGCTTGATGGCATCAATAGCATTGCTAATAGTGATGCCCTTGCCGGAACCAGGGACACCAACCCACAGCATATTTGTCACTTTCTTGGCAATATGTCCAATGAGGTCATACTGTCGTTGAGGTTTACTGGTGTAGGTGGAGATTTCCGTGTTAACAATCGCAGTTGGGGTAGGCTCATAACTAGAAACTACTGTCCCCAAGGACGGGTTAGATATAGAAGGCGCTTGGGCGCTTGGGATTATAGTAACAGTCTTGTCCTCTACTGGTTGATTCACAGCAGAAGGTAATTCAACAAACCTTGCAGGTGGAATACCAAGATTTTGGGGTTTAATAGCTTCTTGAATAACTGTTACTTGTTGGTAATTTACTCGTGGGTCAATTGTCACTTGCGCTAAATGCCCAGACAATTGATCACGGGTTGGGAACTGCCCACGCAACTGAATGAACCAATCAAGTAACCAACGGTAAGCATAAAACCTTTTTCCAGGCTCAACGACGCTCAAGTATTCACACACCACATGAGATGATTGCTTGAGCATGGCGAACTCATATTTCTCCATTGGCTCTAAGTGGAGCATCAAGTCAGCCAGTTCATTTTTGTTAGCAAAATATTCGTCCCTAGCAACGCTGTCACCCATTGCCGAGAGGAACTCAACAAAGTTACCGCGAATAAAGGGGATAGGAGCGAATTGGTGAGTGTCGTTGATGTCTTGCACTATTGACCAGAGATACCCAATTCCAGCCACTACCGCACCGATAGGAGCAAGCGGGGAAGTGGCATAGCAAACAGCACCAGTGGCCGCCGTCGCCAAAGTGATGAACTTGGCAAGGTTCATGCCATTACGTTCATCTCTAGCACGGATGAGTAGTTGGTCTTGACGCTCCTGTAACCAAGAAGCGATGTTGCCAGCTTCCAAATACTCAATACTGGGATAATCGCCACGTAACAGTGCCGTTTCTTTTGTGCCTAGCATTGGTATTGTTTGCTGCATCTTCGCCCCTCTTACTTAGTAATTTTCCAAATGTTGTAGCCAATCTCGCCAGCCATCATTGAGGCACAGTTATACGCAAAACAACCTAAGATTGTGCCTGGATCAGTGTAACGGAAGGGCCAACGACCTACGAATGTGGTGGTGATGTCCAGTACCCAGAAAAATAGTGCGATCGCTCCCCCTGCATTACGTTCTTTCATGCCTGCCCTCTTATAATCACCCCACAAAGCCACAGTCAGGTCAATATTCCCGGTGGGTTTGCTACCTAGAGCATATTGCTTGGATTCCTCAAACTCGGATCTCGCTTGGATTGGGTCTTTACCACGCAGAGTTCGAGCTTCCATCACTTGTACCAATGCAGAGATACCAAAACTGATCCAAAACAGTGGATTAAATGGTAGTTGTAACCACCCCAACCATCCGATCCATTCAGTTTCAAACCAGGGGAAAATGGGTTTGCCTTGAAATAAAACTTGCCAAATACCATCAGTAGAAAGCAGTGTGCCAATCCAAAAACCAATTGCACCGACTAATCTATATCCTGGTGTACCTGGGGTTACGAATTGAGCAACGATGTGTGAGACAAACACAACTGGTAGTGAAATTAGCTCAACAATCCATCGGGCTAACAGTTCTAAATACTCACCCAATCCTCGTTGCGGTTTATTTTGTGGATTTGGTTGTGGGTTAGGAGTAGTTGGTGTGGGATTGCTCATGAGTTTTTAGCATCAGAATATAGTGGTGAGTCAGTGCAGGCATTTCTAAATCGATATTTCCATTTCCATTGACGTTCTTCGATTCGCCCGATGCACCTGCCTGTCGAGTCATAGACAAAAACTAGTTCATCTTCTAAATAACCTGTAGTATTGGGTCTAGGATTACGGGAATGAGTATCTAAATAATTTTGCATCCGCAATTTTTTAAAGCTGGGGCTGACTCCTAACTCGTTAATTCTTTGGGATGTTGCTGCCCTTTCTTCGGCTTTAATCCGCTCTATTTCTTCGGATTGTTGAATAGTTGTGGCGGTGTTGTAAGTGTGGAATTGCGCTGGCAGTTTAGATAACCAAGGACTAGCGATTAAACCCATTCCCAATAATCCTAGTAGTGCTTGTTTTTGGTATTTCATGCCTCAAAATCAAGCTGGCTCGTACTGGTCTAAAATTTTTCCAAAGTTGTCAATCGTGTTTGGGATTTGCTCATTTTGAACTACAACTTGTTCAACTACAGGTTTTGGGTCTGGTTCTATTTGTGGATTTCCAAAACCTATTGCATCTAGAATTTGTCTTTCCATATTGATTAGTTCGTTAATTTTGTAAGTTGTTTAACTACCCAAATCACCCGCCAAAAAAACAGAGAAAATACCATCAAAAGTCTGAGCAACCAGTTTACTACACACCTCACTGGAGTATTCCAAAACAACCATAAGTGAACTAATTTATGAGCCAATTCACACAATGGCACAATATCGCGCACAGGTATTTCGTACTCCAGGTTGTTGTAGGTTAAATGGTGTCATTGATTGGATTTGTACCAGGGCAGAAGTACACAATGATGCAGCGTTAATTGTTGACATTGCTTTGATTTAGACTTCCACTGTGGCGAGTGAATATATGCTAAATACTCACTTGAATACTTGCGTTTGCTCATTTATCACCTGAGTTGGTGTTGAAGCTTGCAGTACACGAATGCCTACAGATAGCCCAATACAACTCATGAAGAAAATGATTGAGATAGCCCATTTGTACTTCTCCCAAAACTTATTTACGCTGTAGCTTGATTTGGTTGTCGTTTGAATAAATGCTGGGTTAGCGTTCGCAAATCCTGTATAGTCTTGGGTTGCACTGACTTTTTTGCTTCGACTGGTAAACCTACCTCCTCAAAAAACTTCAATGGGTCAAACTCAGGTGTAGAAGTTCCTGTCAAAGTTTGAACTTCATTCTTAAGCTGTTGGGGCGTTTTTAAACCGTACTCAGAGATGATTTTCTCTTTAGTTTGAGGATCTTTAATGATTTGGTAGATGAGCGAAATTTCTTCAACACCTGCTTGTGTACGCTCTTGCAACAGTTGAACATCTAGTTCTTGTGAAATGTCGTCAAACAACTGTGATTTGAAGTTGTGAACGGCAAACGCTTGAGCAACCGTTGTCCCCGCCGCAATCTCTAAGAATGCGCGAAACGTTTCTCCTGATATACCCTGAGCCTTCAATTGCTCAACTGTTTTATTAATGGCTTGAGTTTCTAAATTTGTCAGGCTTCCTCCTGCTCCCAATAGTTTGGCTTGGTCTATCACTGTCTCGGCTAGGTTAAATAACCTCTCCAAGCGATCGCTCACCTCCACATCAAATTCTTCTCCATTTGGATCAATGCTTGGGTCTGTTTTGGCTAACTCTTGTAACCCTGCAATGATTTTCTCTGGGGGATAACTGGCGCTTAACAGTTCAAATAATTCTTGACGGGTGAATGTATCCTTATTAGACATTTTGTAATTCTCCTGTTAACGGTTGTGTAAATCTAATTTGTTCGGCTTCAAACTCTTTACGGCTGTACAGAGATTTATTCGCCCCCACAATTGCTTTAGCGAGATTCAACTTATTTGTCCCTTGAGCTAAACCACAAAAGATTTCTCCTATTTTTCCCACCACCCAAACTTGATAAGGAAGAATTGGTGGCGCTCTAAGGCTGTGTTCTTGGGCAAAGTTCTTCATTTGTATTTGTGCTAGTTTATACTGAGCTATCGTCTGAGCCACTTCTTCCCAACGTCCCCAAGTTCGATAGCAGATGTCCAAAATTCTCAAGGATTGGGCATTTGTCATGGGTAAAACCAGGGGATTTAATGCCGAATTTGTGGTTTCTTGATTAAAAAGTTCTTCTCTCCATGATTGATTCATTCTCGGTAGTCAATAGTTAAATTAAGTTAGTCAACATCTGTGTCAATATCCGTGTCAATTTGATATTACTTTCACTGTTAACACACGGTGTATTAACTGTTAATTAGACTTGTTTCTTAACAATAAAAAAGCCGCTTGCTAAAAACAAGGGCTTTTTCGGATTTTGCAAAATTGTAGGATTTTACGGAATTTTGCATTTCCGCGCTACTTTTTCAAAAATTTTTTCTTTTTCGTTCACTAATAAAGCGATTGCCCACTTTGGCGGCGAATCATAAAACCAACGAGATATTGTCGCCGTCGATGGTGGTTCAATTCCTGCTTTTGCGTACCAAGCTTTGATAAATGGCTCAAGCAATCTAACCGATGTAGAGACAAACTCATAATCACCAAGTCTTACTGATAACCCAGCTAATTTAACTGCTCTAACTGCAATTTCCTCAATCTGATTCTTTGGCTTTTGTTCATCTTCTATGTGAAAAACTTCTTCTTGATGATTGAACTTGTTTTCTAATCCTCGTACCATATTAAGTACCCTCCTATGGAGTTAGTGTCTTTAGGAGCGGAATGAGCGATCGCAGTTCTTTGCCGGAGTGCGATCGCTCCCCTTATTCATCTGCATAACAACTTTAATAAAGCCATATTATTTTGCTTTCTCCTTCGTCTTCTATTATTTGATACTCATCAAAACAATGCGTGAAACTTACTGGCAACTAATTATATTAATAATACTGTAATACTCTAGTAAGTAGGGTTAATTTAGAAATCCTTTCTTTGTACAGTAATATTAGAACACAGAACTCAAAAGCCAATATTTAAAAGCCGTAGGACTACAATGCACTCTTAACTTCCACAAGGAATGTCATTTGATGAGCAAAACGTCCTCACCCTTTTGAATAGTTCTTGATTCTGACCTATGTATTGTGTTTGTTGAGTGATAATTTACTTTTTATGCCAAATTATGGTTTTGAACCTCACACGACTTGAAGTCGCGTGATTCCTGCTTCAACGATCTCTGCCTGAATTGCTCCAGGACTGACGAGTTCTCCACAGGCGTTTAGAGCCTCCGGGATACCCACGGCGGCTATTAATCTCAATCCCTCACCTAATATGTTCAACGCTGCGTTATTGTCTCTCAAATTGTAACCACTACAACCAGGACAAGCCCATTCACGTAACTTTAAATCTTTGACCAAAGGGTTGATAAAACCACAATGATTACAAGTCTGAGAGGAGGGATAAAACGTACCAACCTTCTGCACAATTCTGTCATGCCAAAAAGCTTTATATTCAAGCATGGCAACGAACTTAGACCAACTAGCGTCTGAAATACTCAATGATAATTTATGGTTTTTTACCATGTTGGCAACTCGCAAATCCTCAATACAGATAATACTGTTTTCTTTGATTAGACGAGTTGACAGCTTGTGCAGAAAGTCATCTCTGAGATTGGTAATTCTTTCGTAGCTACGAGCCAGCTTGATTTTCGCTTTGACTCGATTAGTACTGCCTTTTACACTGCGGGATAATTTTTTATGTGCTTTACGTAATTTACGAGTTTGAGTCCGGTAATATTTGGGATTATCTACGACTTCCCCATTACTAGTAACGAGATAAGACTTTATGCCTAAGTCTATGCCAATATTTTGACTAACTTGGGGATGTTTCTCAATCTCTGTATCACACAGAATACTAGCAACATATTTACCAGAAGAAGTCCGAGTTATGGTAACGTTTATAAGCTTTCCGGTAACTTCTTGGGACTTATGAAACTTCACCCACCCTAACTTCGGAAGCTTTAAACGATTCTCTATTACCTGGATGTTACCGTTTGTTAAATTCGTCTTGTAAGACTGCTTGCAACCATGCTTCTTTTTAAACTTGGGAAAGCCTACTCCTTTTTTGCCTTTGACCTTCTTTAAGTCAGCAAAAAAGTTTTTGTATGCTGTCTCTAAATTCTTGAGCGAATTCTGTAAGGCAAACTTATCTACTTCCTTCAACCATTCAATTTCTTTCTTGAGTAAAGTTAAACGTTGACTACAAGCGTTATAGTTTAATGTTTTCTGTTCGGACTGATATAGCTCTTGCTTTAATGCCAGAAAGTGGTTATACACAAACCTTGCACAACCAATACTCTTATTGATTAAGACCTCTTGATTGTGATTAGGAATGAGTGTAACTTTAAACGCTCTCTGCATTTTGGTTTTCTATGTACTTTTTGACTTGTGCTTCTGTATTATCTGAAACAGTACTTACAAAATAACTAGGATTCCAGAGATGACCTCCCCATAGCTTTTTCTTGAGTTGAGGAAACTTTAAAAACAATTTCCTAGCTGATATTCCCTTTAGCATTTTGACTATATTAGGGATGGTGTGCTGAGGCGTTGCAGACACTAAAACATGAACATGGTCTTCTACTACCTCAAGACTCTCAACCTTGAATTTGTAAAGAATTGCCGTCTCAACTAGAACTTCTTTCAGAAAGTCAGCTATTTCATCTTTCAGTACCTTATGCCTATACTTAACACACCATACGATATGATACTCAATTGCATAAACGTAACCTCTACCGTGCTTTACTTCCATAATTCATCTTACCATGTGCATGACCATAGTAAGACAAAATATGGAAATATGGAGCGCCTAACTCATGACTAGAAGTCACGAGTGTGCGGCTTGCAGAAATCAAAATGTTTCCCTGAAGAATGAAGTTATAGCTGTGCTAGATACTATGCCAGGGAAAAGTAGAGCAGAAAAAATAGAGCGCATGATTAAAAGCACTAACGATGCTTTGTTGCGCGTTGGCTCACTTCCTGATGAGCCGCCCGAAGCCGTTATCCAATATGTACTTGACCAAATCCCCTCTTGGGATAGTAATAATATTTTGGAGTTAGCGATCGCTTTGCTCAAACACGTACAACAAGTTAAATAACTTCACTCAAAAATACCAAGCAATGCAAAGCACGGTTAGACTAATTCGTACTCAGGATAATGTAGTTGTGGAAGCCGATTTAGTTGAATTGCAAACTAAACACGCTCATGACTACAACTGTACGTGGAAAGAACAATTAAGATTATTCACTCAAGAAGACAAATTTTGGGACTGGGAATTTAAACTGGAGTTCGTAATTAATAAACAACCAAACCGGGAAGGCTACGCTATCGAGTACGAAGATGAAACCCAAGGCTTGTTGCTTATTGAAACGCAAATGCACGGGTCACGGTTAGTGCCAGGGAGGCGACTGGTCTATGTTGATGGTATTGCATCTGCGCCTTGGAACCGAGAAATAATACAACGCCCACCCAAATATAAAGGAGTCGGTACTGCACTGTTAGCTTTTGCTAGAACCCGTAGCCTGGAACTGGGTTTTGAGGGTAGAGTAGGATTACACTCTCTGCCTGGAGTAGAAAAATTCTACGATAACCAAGGTATGGTTGACTTGGGAGAAGACGAAGATTATGACGACTTAGTTTATTTTGAATATGGGCTATGGCGTTCTTCTAAATTAGGTGTTAGGTAAATGAATCAGCACGAATTTAACGAAAATCAAAATAACCTACCAGCCAACCCCATGAATTTATTACTTGATGAAGAATATTTACTACAAGCTGTCCAAGCTGAGGATGCTGTAGGTGGTAACATTGGTGCTGGATTAGATTGGGGAAGTGCATTTGGCAACCTCATGCTTAACTTTGAGATTTTGGGGCGTTTAACAACATTACGTATCTCTCTGAATAAAGAAGTCCGGCTGCTAATTAATAACTGGAATTTAGGTGCGGCTACAAAAATAGCTGTTAAAACTGCAAGAGAAAGAATACTTGAGAAATTAAAATTACCTACACCAGAATTAAGACAACATATACTTTTAACTCTTGGAAATGATGAGCTTTATGGTGAGGAGTTTATTTCTAACCGAGAAATATTACGCGAGTTACTAGAGTTACTATTAACACCTGAAGATTGGGAGACTATTGCCGCAGTGGCAGCAGATTCGCTTAAGCAGCAAATCATTCATCAAGCGATCGCTGAGAAATTATCAGCGTAAAACATGATTGAACCGACACCTGAGCAACAAATTTTCATGCAAGATGATGTCTCCACTCGTCTGCATCGCTTGACAAATCACCTATCGCAAATTTATTCTTTGTGGACTAGGGAATCATCGAAGGATTTGATGCTGCCTCTGGTAAAAGAAAGTAGGTACTTTATCGAATGGACTGTCCCTGACATGGTGGAGGCTCAGGACGTTGACAGAGCTTGTGAGTTGGTTGACTTGGTACGTTTAATGACAAATTGGTTGTTCGATTGGGACAAAATTTGGTCTGATGCCGAACAAAGGCAATCGGCGGCTTCCCAAACTCAAAATTGGTTATACCGAGTTACAGAAATAGCCGATACGCAACCGGAGTCGTTGAGTGCTTAATGCAGTTGGCGCTCTATTTCATAGAGTACCCACTCTACATTATGGAGTCGGATTTTAGTTTGATAGCTCATGCCTATTTTTTCCATGACTCGAAGTGATGCGAGATTATCTGGTTTAGCCAGTGCTACTAATCGCTCGAATTGCTGGACTTCAAAACCATAGTTGACAACGGCAATAGCGGATTCTGTTGCTAACCCCTGTCCCCAATATTGGCTTGCGAGTAAATAATTCACTTCCACTTTGTTAAGAAATTCTATATGTTCTAGCCCACAATGCCCTATTAGTTGCTCATTGGCTTTATAAATCGTTGCCCATCGACCAAACCCATATCGCTGCCAATGTGCAATGTAGGATTCTAAAAAAGCTTGAGTTTCCAGAAGTGAAGTTGGTTTAGGAAATAAACGATACTTCATCACTTCAGGATTGCTGTATATTTGTGCTAAGTCCTCTAAATCTGTGAGCTTCAATGGACGCAATAATAAACGTGAAGTTTCTATGGTAGTCATACTAAAAATATTTGTGATTACTCAATTTCAACTACACTAGTGCATAACTATTATTAATGAGCAACTATTATTGCTTAAGTTATGGCGATCGCTCTTTAATTATTGTGTGCGGATTGATGAAACTGAGCTTGTAGGCTAATGTATTACAAAGAGGAACCCAAAGTTAGAAGTCAGTAAATCAATAGCGGCTTAGATAAAGCCAAAAATAGATGATGTTGACTCCCAAACTCTGATTCCTATGAATTAACGAGAGTAATTGGAGAAGCCAAACGAATGACTTTTCAGCAACTGAGTACAGGCGATTACTTCCGTATTCCAGGTATAAGCTCTGGTTACGTTTACAGAAAATCGAGTGATTCACATTGCAGTCTCAATGGTACGTTACAGCCAATTAGAGCATATACACCAGTTAAGCGGCTGACGGCATCTGAAATTCGGGAATATTTTGCAGTGCAACAACTTGAATTGAGAAAGCTTAAAAAAGCAGTGTAGAGGATGAATAACTCCCGCTAATGAAATTCAATGTGGCGGGAGTGCAATTACTTTAGACATCCTCAACTATCTGTTATCCAATTAAGTGAGGCTTGACAGCCCACTGCCTAATACCATTTAACGAAAAATCTGATACAAATGTAAATCCTGAAAACCTTGCTGTATCTAAGTTTTTTAATTGCGAATTGCGGTAGCGAGGCGTTTAGCCCCGAAGCGAATTGCAAATTGGTATAATTTCAGGCTATTGCTTCTATTTTTAGTTTTCTAATCAACTCACGAATTACATCTGCCGCCGGTCTACCAGTGGCAGTGCAATAATCTTCCAATGTCTCTACTTCAGTTGAAGCCAAATTTACGGTGATGCGCTTTACAGACCATTTTTTCTTTGCCATAACAATTCCTTTTGATGTTTAAGAAAAAAAGACAACCTAGAAGATTGTCTTTAACAATGCAAATTCTTACCGTGCAGCCACAGCCGCCCTTTGCCCTACAACATAGTTCATCCATTCCCTGATAGCAGTAACTTCATCAGTGCCATTGGCGATCGCCTCCAATACCTGCTGCTGATAAGTAGTTTCAGCACGGTAAGGGTCAGCTTTAGGAGCCGCCCAAGCCAAACACATGGTTTTTACCAGTTCGTCAATAGATGCTTGTGGAAGCTGACTTGGCGCTTTCGCATCCTGAAACTGGAGCCACTCTTTAATCAAGTCAACAGGATAGTCCAACAGTGTGCGGATTTGTCTAACTCGTGTATCTTGTGGATGTACTGGCGGAGCAATGGCTTTTGATTTTGGGACAGAATTTGAGTGCAGTTTGACTGTACTTAGTTGTTCTAAGCCGAAAATATCCTCATCATCAATTTCATATTTGATAGCAAAAGACAACCTTGATTGTATATCTTGAATTATGCCGGCAAAATCAGCCTTAGCATCCCAATCTCTACGAATCTTAGTCTTAGACTGAGCATCATAAAGGCTGCAAAAGACAACAGTTTCATTACCAGGATTAACCACAATTGTTAAAGGTTTTGAAAAATCTTCTACTACGGATGCAGCGAGTAAAAATGATTTGGCAAAATTGGTATTGATGCCGCTTCTAATTACATAAAGTTCGTCTGCCGAAATCACAATATCTAGCTTAAGGTTGTCTTGACCTTTATAGTCTTTCTCTCTGAGCCTGAGTTCACAAATATATCCAGTCAAAGCTCTCTGGTGGACAGGGATTTTTTCTTTACTATTAATAATGTATTTATACCAGACATACTGTTCACCGCCCATTTCTTCATTTTTGACATACAAGTAAATAGGATGTGGTGGATTACCTAATCCTAACTTCACTTCATTTACCATGAGCTTTTCTCCCATTCATTATCGTTTTTCTTTAGCGTAGCTGTTTATTATTTGTGGCTATAACGTCATTTATAGAAAGTTTATATCAACTATTATAATACTTGCTTGATTAAGCTTTGTCATAATTTAAAAATAACTCTTTAGCAACTAAAATGAAACCATTACCAACTTTTATGTTTGTGAATATTTAGTTAATATTTAGAAGTCATGCACACAACAAGATGATATTTGTGCCACAATGATTTTGTAGTTGAATCGATTGCCCAAAGTGGTTACTGATTTAGTATCACTTTGGGTTTAATAGTAGCCTCTAGAAATGCCGCCAAAGATTTTTGTGAATACCTCTGAGGCTAACAATCTTCTCTTGTGATTCTGGCATTTGTTTAGCCTGAGTTACAGCTACAGGAGTTGCAGGAATTAGAGAACTGAGCAGTTCGCGTTGATGGTCTACATCTGCAACACTTGTGAAAATCCTATAAGGCTCTAGCTGCATTCCTAAAGGTGTAGGAATGATTTTTAAATATTGATTCAATAGGTTAATGTAATCAGCATTGAAATTTCTATTAGTTACGTAAGAGCGTAAACCATTTAATAGTTGCATTGCTCTCCTTATATCCACAACACCACATGATTCTATCTGGGGCTGACTCTCTTGGTAGCCTTTAGCCTTCTTTTCAAAAACTAGATTATTATATTTATTTGCAGCTTGCGCTTGACTTGTGAATTGATGAACTTTCGTTTGGGCTTTGTACCCCACTCGATCCCATTGGACAGTTAGCTGATTTTGTTCAACTTTAGCTGTCCAAAACTTATTGCTGTTACTGGCAGCATCAACAAAAACTAAATATATTTCCACAAGATTAATCCTCTAATCATCACTTTTGCTTTTGCGTAGCAATTACTTTTCCTAAATACAGCAGAAGCAATTGATAAATTACTCAGTTTTCGTATCTAGCCAATCTTCCCGATTTATCTGGATTTCTCGCTTCTTTTTGAAGCTCTGGTGTGAAACTGTGGCGCTCACAAAATACCCTTCACACTGAGTTATCGCCGTAATCTTACCTTTGAGCCAAGCTCGTTCGCCTATATCCCAGAACTTGATAATTTTCCCCACTGAATAAACAGCAGTTGGTGTTTCAAGAGAGTTCACTTTGGTAAATTCAGGCATTTGGGGCATCTTCCTATTCCTGAATTTTTGTATTGAAACAAGAAATAATTGCTTCTAAGTTATAGGCGATGTTCAGAATTTTGCAATCAGAGCGATTGCTATCTTATTAAAAATAGCAATTGCTCTCGTTATTAATTCATGTTGCGATACCGCGCAGTTTTAATCGACTGAGTGGGTTTTGTATCCGCAATCGCCGTTGATGCCGCCCTTGCAGTTTTCGCCCACTCCCTCATACGCTCAACCGCCGCCGCATCTTGGACAGCAAGTGGGGTAATGGTTTTACGGCATTCTTCCAAGTCTCCTAAAGTCACCTGTTGGGGTCGCTCTTGCTCGAATGCCAGTAGTGCGGCTTCAGATGCTAGAGTTTCTAATTCCGCCCCAGAGAATTTAGAGGTGTTGGCGGCGATCGCTTCCAGGTATTCTGACTCTACATTGATGCCGAATCGCTCCAGGTGAATCTTGAGGATTTGCGCTCTCTCTGGTTCTGAGGGTAAATCTACAAAGAAGGTTTCATCGAAACGACCCTTGCGTTTGAGTTCCGTTGGGAGTGCAGTCACGTCATTGCAAGTTGCGACAACAAACACCCCCGAAGTACATTCGCTCATGAAAGTGAGGACAGTACCGAGTATTCTTTGGGAAACACCGCTTGTATCACCCTGCCCGGATAAGGCTTTTTCCAACTCGTCTAACCACAAAACGCAGGGTGCGATCGCTTCGGCTGTCTTGAGTGCGCGGCGGACATTGCCCTCAGACTCCCCTACCAAAGAGCCAAGCATCGAAGCAATATCAAGCTTGAGTAGTGGTAAATTGAGGATATTGGCAATATTCTTTGCACAATGACTTTTTCCCGTTCCGGGTGGGCCAGCCAGCAGTATGCCTTTAGGTTGTGGCAGTTGCAGGTTTCTGGCTTCTTGCGTGAACAGTTTGCGCCGCCGATTCAACCACTCACGCAATAAATCAAGTCCGCCGAACGAGTAGAGTGCAGGTTTACCTAGCTCAATACCCATTTGAGAGAGTAGCCGAGTTTTATACTCAACTACCATCGGCGTAACAGTAGCATCAATAGTAATACCATTGCTACTCAAACGCTCTTTGACAGTCAAGCGCAAGAAATCACTAATTTCCTCCAGAGTTAATCCCAAAGCTGCCCGTGCTAAAGTTTCTCTTTCTTCAGTACTTAACAGGACACGAAATAGTACGTCTTGTTCAATGGCAGATTCAGACAAATAGTTGAGGTAGGAATATATATGCTCTTGCACTTGTTCTACGGTTGGCAATGGCACTTCACCATAGGGAATCAGCCGAATTAGCGACTCGTGCAGTTCGATATTTTGACCTAAGAAGATAATGCGTTTTTCTGTGGGTTTGAGTCGGTGATAGAGGTTCTTCACCCGTGTGAGGATTTCCCAACTCAGTTGAGGCGAGTTCTTGCCCACAAATGGATGCACATCACTGAGGATAAATACACCTGTACCATCAAAATTGTTAATGTACTCGAAAATGTACAACAACGGGTCAGCGTGGGGTGGTTTTTTGTACTCTGGTACTGGTTTAAATACCAACCCACCATCAGAGGCAATCTCACACTGTTCCAATCCCGATACTCCCAGATTCCAGAAGAATACCGCAGATTTCAATTTCTCGTGTGCATTGGCTGTTAACCACTGGATGATTGTGGCTTCTTCTGGCGAGAGAACTTCTAATGCCACAATAGGTATTTGTGAATCCAGCGTGGAGAATATATTATTTAGGTTCATTGGTGTAATTCCTTATACGGTAGTGGTGCAAGTTCAGAGTGAGTCTTAACTATTTGAACTCTCACTTCAAAAACTTCGGCATCGCCGTCAAATACTTCAGCTACACCGTTACAGTCTCGGTGTGCAATTGCCGTAACTATGGCGTTCAGAAGCACACATAAGCCTTCGGTATTACCTTTGATGATCACCGGCTGATGTGCTTTTTGCTGTGTATAAACGTGGATAAATGGGTATTCTTTTGGTAATTCGTTCATGATGTTGAGGGGATTTTCACCCCTCTTTTTCTTAACTACTGGCGCAAGCGAGTCTGATGATTATTGTTAGTCCGTAGTTGCTGAGATTGCGCTTCGGGCTTAAACTCTCGTTCGCCCTCAACAACTCCTAACGCTTCTTCAAACGGCTGGGTTGCTTCCAAACACGACAACCCCTCAAACCCAAGAGCTTCTACTCGCACTGAACCCGTTTTGTTATCGAAATGTATCAGTATAGAACGTTCCATTGATTATCTCCTGGCGTATTGTTTAACTTCTTGATGTCCTGCAAAAGTCAACCGTAGGGT
The DNA here is from genome assembly GCF_048568275.1 of Anabaena sp. FACHB-595. NCBI lineage: Bacteria > Bacillati > Cyanobacteriota > Cyanophyceae > Nostocales > Nostocaceae > Anabaena > Anabaena sp. FACHB-595. The sequence continues at coordinate 38,008 of NZ_CP183474.1, read as the reverse complement.
TTGCACTTGACCTTTGGTTTCTTCGCTAATCGTGCATTCGCCAAACTTTTCGCGTAATTCTTCAGTTTTGGCTAAAACCATCCGCCGCCCGTAAGTCTGCATTAACTTGTGGCTGAAGAAATCTTCACCAAGTCGCGGAGATGTTTCATACTCATCGTGTATAACCTCGTACACACCACTGCTTTGATTCCAGCGAAAACCAATGTCTGCACGGGCTTTGATTGTCCTGCCGAAGATAATAATCTCTGCACTGTACCCCTGCGAATCCATATAATAGCCAGCTAACGGCTGCGGTTGCTCAAAAACATGGGGCTGAAGCTTCAAATCCTCTAGAGCTTGAACTAAGCAATCACGATTGGTGAGTTTAGTTTTGAGTTGTGTAAAATGTGACATAATAAAACCTGGAATACTAGCATTAGTGCAATGCCCCGAATTTCTCAGGGCATCGCTTTTTTCTAACGGAACTTAAACGATTTAACAGTGGCTTGAGTTAACCCAACATCGCTGCTTGCTAACTGTTGCAGATTGCGTTGCTCGTCCAACAATTTGGAGTAGATTGTATCCATTTTCGTCTGGAGTTGAGATCGTCCTTGTGAATCCAGGTTCTTTTGGGTAATACCTGGGTCATTGACGATTGAGTCCAGGTGACTCATCATTTGCTCAAGACTGGCTCCAGCCTCCGGTGAGGCATTTGCCAATAAAACCTGCACCCGCTTAAGATGCTGATCCATCTTTTTCTTAAATAGCACGGGCTTACGTCCTGGTTCCCAGTTGGCGAGTTCATCTAGCAATTGGGCTGCTAGTTGTTCTCCTCCAGCGATCGCTGATTCCCTCAACCTTTGTTCTAGGTTTTGGTCGTACTGCTGAATGAACTGGGTTATCTGTTGAAGGCACTTGGCTTGCTCGGAGTTCAACTGTTCAGACAGTGCCGGGATAATTACCGGACGACCGATAACTACTTGCAGATATTCTTCCAAATCTGACAGTAATGGGAAAGCTTTGAGCAAGTTCGCTTTAACTTCCTCACGTTTTTCTGGTGGTAAATCCCAGACATTTAACGAGATGAATTTGTCAATTCGCTCAACGTAATCAGCTAAACCTTTTTCATACTCATTTTTTAAACCAGCACGTAAATCAGGAGCAACTACATCTCTAATGTTGAGCAACTGACTCCACACCAGGGGCGCGAGGTCTATCGGACAAATCCAATCCCCGTTGTCGTTACTCATCCACTCTTGAATCGATGCAATCTCAGAGCGCAATTGACTTGCTGCTTCGTCCAGTGCTTTGAAGACTTTGATGCCCTTCAACCCAACTTCCGAGGATTTAACTTTGAGTAAATCTGATTCTTCTTCGTTATCCGCTTGCAAAACATCAGTCCACTTCGGCGCATTGCTTTTAGTGGTTTTCTTGAGTTGAATTTTGAACCGAATCCGAGTTTTATTTAGCTTAGAAAAGTTGTAATGCTCAACTACTGCATCTGCTAGAAATGTTTCGTTAGCGATCGCTTGTACCATTGTTCAGTACCTCATTTTTTCGCTTTGCTTAAGCGTAGCTTTCACAGTATTTCACTCACTAAACAACAGCCCAATACATCCCCTGTTTCCGAACCATGACTGATTGTTTGTTGATTGTGGCTGTACCAATCGGGGAACTATCTTTGAGTTGTTGAATATCTCTAACTGTCCGGTAAATTATTTTTTGAGCGTTATTTTTTTGCAACCGGATAGGATGTTTTATAATCCGGGGTTTGTACTTGCTCATATTATTAAAACAACTTCATCTGCGTCGCGTTTTCATCAATTACTGTGGCGTTAACTTGCATCCCTACAACTTCCTCACACCGATTAATTAAGGTCTTGTGATTAATCAATAAGTCAGCTTTCTTACGCTGTCCTGGCATTGGTCTAAAGTGGTACTTGGGATGCTGAATTGTGCCTGTTTTGTAGAGATATTTGTACAATGTACCTTGAATTTGATAAACCTTTTTACAGGATAATAAAGTACTGTCATACACTCGATTTAACTGCATAGTTCTACATCCTTTAATTCTAGGTAGTAACCAATATCTGTTCTCTGTACCTTGACCAATCCCTGATTCAACAGTTTTTGAACTGTATTTCTGCTAAAGCTAATTTCACTTAGTCTTGCTTTGCCACCAGAACGCCGCAAGAATTGCAGACATACAGCCGTTGAATCCTGCCGAATCTGTTTAGTTTTCGCCATATATTTTGATAGTTTGATTCTTGAAAAAAACAGGAGAGTTTTTCGCCCTCCTGTCAGATAACGAGGTTTGAGTCTCACTTCTGCTTTGGCGTAGCCGTTTTAGTTAGCCCCGCTTGAATAGCATCAGCTAAAGTTACGTCCTCTGCATTAGCGCAAAGATATTGATAAATTGTGGAGTAAACTTGTTGAAATTTAGTTAATAGCCTAGATATTTCTGCTAATTTTGCACGGGCTTGTTGCTGAGAAATACCATCTACGGCTAGTACTTAAGATAATCTTTGGTTTTGAGGTTGTTCTATCATTCGCTCCAATATAAAAGCGGTCTGTGCTGGACAAACCGCTTGTAATTTTTATGTGTAGTAGCGAAATCAATTTGTCTGAATTTCTCTGACTTTAAACGAACGTTCAGCAAATAACTCTGGATTTTCTCGCTGGAACTCCAAATCCTCTGCATATTTTGGATCTTCTTGAAAGAACCTATCGTTTTCTACCTTAAATGATGCTAATAATTCCTCATCATCGGTATATAAAACGTACTCATTATCTTGTAGCGGAGTAATCAATTTCAGATGGCATCCACTACTCAAAGCATATCTCTGACAACCGTAATTATGCCCTTTCTCCCCAAAGTACGGACATAATATTTTTTGGCAAACATTGATCATTATTGATCACCTTAAACTATGCTTCAGAATTATTACCACGCCGCAATAGCCTTAAAACTTCTTCCATCCCTGCGTTCAAATTCCGAATATCAGCCTTCATGTCACGAATTTCTGCTTTGACTTCTCGCATATCCGATGCCAATCCAGTTGCTAAACTCAAAGTTCTCGCGATCGCTACCTGAGATGTACCGATGGTTCCTGCCTGTATTTTCAGGTTGGTCACATCCTCTGTCAATTCATTGAGGCGCAGGTAAATATCATCAAATCTGCTGTCTTCGGTCATCTTTGAGTCCTTCTATTAATCGGTTAATCGGTGGCTAGTTTACTACTGCACTGTATAGCCTTTACCTATTATTTTAGGCGATCGCTTGTTAGAGAACCCAAGCGATCGCACTTTTATCTACACCGTCGCTAACTGCCTAACGCCTAACTTGGAGAGCGCATCAGCAGCACTATGGGCGTATTTATCAGGCTCTGTCACTCTGCGGCTATAACTCCACATCTTCCCGAATCTGTTGAACCCGACGAATCCTACTAAATCCCGACCTCGATAAACCTTCGTTGAAAACATCAAATAGTCTATCTCGCCATGCTGTAAACCGTACTCAGAACAGGCTTGATTTAATTCAGTTTCTAATTTTTGGTTGTGCCTGTGGAGGCTTTCTTGAGCATCTAGAGAAGTCTTTTCTTGGGCCACTCTTTGCGCGAACCAATTTTTGTCGAAGGGTAGTCTTCCACCGTCTTGGAGTTGCACCCAGACCGTGATTCCGCAGTCTATCCAGATGGTTTTGATTTCGTCTGGATGGCGTTGGATAATGTTTGCGATGATTCGTTTGTCCTGCTCGGTTAACGGACTTTGGGCTTGCTTGTTTATTGTTGCGTATGACATAATATAGACCTGATTTCAGTAAAGGGCGATCGCTAAGTTTCTCAGCCAGAGCGATCGCCTTTGTTTTTCTACGTTGTGGGGGAGAACGCATCACTCTCGCTTCGGCGTAGCCGTTTCTTAATTAGTCACAAGCAGTAGCAGTAATTGAGATGGCGACCACAATGAATTGCGTTGGTGCAGCCTTTCGTAAAGATGGCGTAACGCAAGAGCATAGTTGATCGTCCCGTAGCATTCATAAAACTTTTTTAAGCAACAGCGCAGGGCTGTAGAGAGGATTTGTCCTCTGTGCAGCCATGTGTTTCTGTTTAAAAAGCGATCGCCACTAGGAGCAAGCGATCGCTTTGATTTACTGGGATTTTTGCATTCAATACCAGTTTTTAGACTTGGCGGGTCATCGGAATCCTCTCCGGTGGCTTGAGCATTACAAGTTTTAGGCTCCCGGCTGCTTGTCCCGGTGGCTATCCGTTTTTGGTTGGTAGAAATATGTATTCCTTTGATTGGTTTGCAAACCCTTGATTGCGTTCTGGTGCAGGCGGTTTGCGTTCCTTATCCCTTATCTATTAATATAAAGTCATACTTAGCATTTGTCAAGTTAGACTTTATTTTTATAACCTAGACTTAGTGAAGATAAAGTGTTACTTTATAGAAATAAAGACTAAACCGAGGCTTAAATAAAGGAGGTGGTTTAGTGAGTTCATGCTTGATGAAAGTAGAAAAGCGGATTCGTAAAGAAGTCCCTGGTTTAGGAGAAAGAATTAGACGCGCAAGAAAAATTGATAAACGATCTCTGCAAGAAATAGCTGCTCTAGCTGGAATGTCTACTCCCAATTGGTATGCGATTGAAAATGAAGAGATGAAAACGCTTCCACTGGCAACACTTAGAAGAATAGAAGCCGCTTTAGGCGTAAGTTTTGATGTTAACTTCGATGAAACTCAGGAGGAGAGCGAAGAAGATAGTGATGATTAATCAATCCAAGCACGATACTTAAAAGCGATCGCCGCCGGCCAAGCACGCGATCGCTAACTAACCACCACAAAGTGTATAGTTATGTCTAACTTACCAGTTATCAGCAAAGTCCTTCAACAAGACAACCCCGAATTATTAACTACTAAGGGTTTGTCTGCCTTGCTTCACGACTGCATCTGCTTGAAATACGCCCAAAACCACAGATTTACCTATCCCTCATTGCTGGACACAAGTATTTACCTGGAACTTGCACAAATAGGGAACGTTACTTCGACTGAGGCTGAAGTTATCCGTCGCATTGGCGTATCGAGAATCTGGGCGAAAAATGGTGCTGAAACAATGCAGGAAGCGGCTGATTTCCTGTTTCTGTTCCGCAAAATCTGCGACAACATCCACGAACTACAGCAGGATTTGGGCATATCTGGAATCATTAACCGCCATGTCGCCTACCGAGATCGCCTGTTCTTTTACCCCGCCACCGACGATCAGTTGCTACTGCTTGAGAGCGATCGCACAACACTTCAAAATGCTGTTCCAGGGATTATCGAGTATTTTCTGCAACTGGTGGAAATGCCTCCGACATATAACCTGTTCTTGGTTGACCAGGACGAGCGAAAGATTTCTACTAACCCCGCCGCAGTGCAAGAGGCAGCAGTCAGGGCAGTACGCGCCGAAATTTATTGCGAAAGCCATGAGTGGATACAAACGGGCGCAAACTACTGGGAAAGCAAACACGCTAGTAAAGTTGATCCTGACGAAATGCACCTGTGTTTGCATCTCGACTGGGAAGAAGACGATTTCATTTTTTTCGACGCGCATCATCCAGATCAAGAGCGATGGCCTTGGGGAATAGCGGCTGAATGAGACTTTGTTGGTTCATTTCAACGAGTTTCTAAATAATCCACCACAACAAGTTAACAAACGCATCGCCAGCTTAGATACCAAAGCTGTTGATTATCTTTTGGGGAAGAAAGTATGACAGAACAAATCGCAGAAATAGAAAGATGTTGGTATTTATCTCCACCTTGGGGTGGGGAAATGCCACCTGTTGAAATTCAATTGTGGGAAAAAGTCTATCTCAAAAGTCTCGAAACCTTCGGTTATTGCTACGGTATCCAGTGGTATCAGGATTGTTGGCATTACATTATTGAGATTACTGATGATGCTGTACACGCTACCAAGCATCAAATTATCGGTACTGGTCGGTTCAAACCTACTAACTTACAAAAACCTGCTTTTGCGTTAGGCGATCGCGTCATCTTTGCCTCTTGCAGTGCCGCCCCAAGACAGAGGCTAGTCTTGGGAGTTGCGCTGGTTCGTGGTGAGTTGGTTTATTTAATCGAAACTATCTCCCCAACTCTTCCACAAATAGACATGATGCCCCGCAGATTTTCATTGGTGAAGGAAGCAGACTTGGTACGGGTGATGGTCTGAATTTCTCCACCAGCCTCAGCAGATTTTAACTTGTTCCCTCCATCACACAACTAAAACTATGTCACAAATCGAAATTGCACAAATCATCGAACAGATAAAACAAGAGATTGAAGTTGACGCATCTGGTAAAGCTAAAGCCAGCCTTCGGGCAACCGCAAGATTGGCTGGGGTAAGTGCTACAGCAATTCTCAAAACCTTAGATAGTGTTAACCAAGAGCCATCCAAATTAGCTCAAATGCTTTTAGAATCTGGGTTTGAAGCCGTTAACCTGTTAGGGTGGAAAACCGAAGGCATCCCAGATATGGCGATCGCCATCATTTTAGAATATTACGGCTTCGATGCCGGGCGGTATTGTACTAAGCAAGCAAGGTTGGTCTGCCGTTCATTCAACACCATCGGTATCCGCGCTTGGATTCAGGAAAAGTTAGGTTGGACAAAACCTGCAACTGACGAAACCAGCATGACCCAAATCCAACTACTTGCTGCGATCGCACATCAAATGGCCCAACAAGAGCAACGGCTGTTAGAGCAAGAACAGCGCCAGCACGAAATATTGTATCGACTTAAAGGAGTGGAAGTCGAACAAGATCGCTTTAATGCCCCATGTGGTCATAAATACAGCATCGTGGGTTTCGCCAATCTTCAGGGTTTAGAGATATCAGCCAAAGAGGCTGGTGCTAAAGGAAAAAAAGCTAGTGCATTGTGCCGCAAGAAAGGCATTGAAATAGAACGCATTCGTGACCCCAGGTTTGGCAGAGTCGGACTCTACCCCGAAAGTATTTTGATTGAGGTTTTCTCCCAAGAACAAAACTAAGCATCAACTAGTTCAAGCATCTAACCAATTTCATTACGGACATTCTCTAGCGGTATGGGGCCATACCGCTAACTCTTTCATGCGTCTATAGGGGGGAATATGAATCTCGAACCTCATCATTTGCAAGAATGGCTCAACAGTGGCGTTGATGAAAAATTGATTTTGCTCAACGTGCGATCGCTCTTAGGAGACGAAATATACGAATACTTGTTGTATGCTTTACCCCAAACTGCCAGAAGAAACGACGGACGGCTACGGTTTGGGTATTTGCGACTATACGCCCACATCACTAATGCTTGGTGGGTCAGTGGACCCGCTCAACGACTGGCTGCCGATGGACTGGGGACGGTTGAAGCCTGATTGTCCGCGACTGGAATGGGAACAACACAGCAGGGGGAGGGGTGCAGCAGGGGGAGCAGGGGGAGAATTTAGTATTCATTCCTCCCCTGCCTCCCTTGCTTCCACTGCTTCTTCGCCGAAGCCAATCAAATACGAGTCTCCCCCCAAAACCCCGAACCGTCTGGGTTACTTCCGAGTTACCCTGAGCATTTGGCAGTTGGTATCTTTGCGCTATGACGTGCCGATGCCAGAGAATATCGTCATCACGCCAGAAGGTGAAGCTTTAGGATTCTGGGCTTGGGTGCTGGCACATCCCGAAATAACGATTACTCTTACCGAAGGTGAGAAGAAGGCGGCTTGTCTATTATCTCTGGGATTTGCCGCGATCGCACTCCCTGGAATATGGAATGGTCGCGTCGGCAAGGAAGATTTCGAGCGGCTGCACCCTGACTTAGTACCGATGGCTCAACCCGGTCGCAGATTCATCATCCTGTTTGATTACGAAACTAAACCCAAGACACAACTGCAAGTCTTTCAAGCCACACGCCGCACCGCCCATGTCATCCAAGACGCTGGCTGCGAGTGTAGTATCGCATTATTGCCAGGGCCAGAGAAGGGCATCGATGATTGGGTGGTGGCTTTAGGCAAGAAGGCTGACAAGGCAGTATCGGCAATGATTGCTGATGCCCTTACCCTGCAAGAATATCACCAGAGGTTTTTCTTCAAAAAGCCGAGAGGACTACATAAGTACAAGCCCAATGTCACAGTTAACACCCGTTATTTGTCCCAAGCCATCGGTTCCTTGCCTCAGTCTGGTTTGGTTGGCTTGGCTTCGGATATGGGTACTGGCAAGACAGAATTGATGGCTATTATCAGAAGAGATAACCCAGATTTGAGCTTTTTGAACAATGGGCATCGGGTGAGTTTGCTAAAGAATCTCAGCGATCGCCTGCTGACTGTCATGTACTCAGCGATCGCTTGCGGCGATTGGGCAGCCGTCCACGCTCTCAGCATCACCGTAGACTCATTGTATAAGATGGCAAATGATTTACGGGCTTATGAAATTATATTTATCGACGAAGCTTGTCAGTATCTCGCCCATTTACTCCAGTCCAAAACCTGTAAGGAACACCGGGGGCTGATTCTGGAGGTGTTAGAGTATCTGGTGTACAATGCCAAGCTGGTGGTTTTGGCTGATGCCCACTTAGACGATTTGACCATTGACTTCTTCAGGGCGATGCGACCCCAAGGCGAGAAACCCTTCATCATCAAGAATGAGTATCGGTCAGGCGATCGCAAAGTTCATTGGTATGAGGGTGATGACAGCAGCGCCATCGTTGCTCAAATCCATGTTCAGTTGATGTTAGGACTGAAGCCGATTGTCGTCAGCGATAGTAAACGATTCATCAAAAAGTTAGAACGCGCTTTGAATGAAGTAGCAGCGCAAATGTACAGGGGGAAAAAGGACAAGGGGCAGAGGGCAGCAACAATTCCCAACTTGGAGAATTGCGAATTGCCCGAAGATAATGCGCCAGAATCAGAAGATGACCGACAGCTTAGGATTTGGACTATTCACTCAGAAAATAGCGGTAGTGAAGAGAATATTATTTTCATCAGGGAGATTAACACCGCAATTCAATCAGTTGATGCGCTGTTAACTACTCCTAGCCTCGGTACTGGCGTTGATATTTCCACCTACCATTTTGATGTAATATTTGGGGTGTTTCACGCCGTTTCCCAATCAGCCACTGAATGCGTTCAACAGTTGTGGCGGTATCGTCCTAACGTCCCGATGCACGTTTGGGTAGCGCCTCGCCCTCCGTTTGGTTATGCGGAAACTAACCCCCGGCACATCAAAGAGAAAATCCTTCAGAAAAATGAAATGACCGCGTTTTTAATCCGCATCGACAAGGAAACGGGTCAGCGCGGCGCGGAAAAAGACTGGGCGTTAGATACGTATTGTCAGATTGAGGCGCAGAGGAACTGGTCTATCAATAATTTGCGTGCTGATCTGCGATCGCTTCTCGTGGAAATGGGTAACACCATTGTTCCAGCCGGGGATAAAATGGATGAAGCTGCACGGCATTTGATGAAGGCGGCGGGAAATGCCATTGACTCTGAACATTATCAGAAAGTGGCTAATGCCAAGGATATCGATAGAAAAACTTACACTGCTAGGCAACACCAGGACTACCTCAAGCCAGAAGAAGCTCTAGAGTGTGAGAAATTCCGTATTTGGGATACCTACGGTATGGCTGTTACACCTGAGCTAGTTGAGAAAGATGACGGCGGACGGCTCATTAAAAAGATTGTTGCACTTGAGGCTATCTTGGCAGCGCCAGGGGATGTTGTTACTGATGAGCAGGGGCGCGAGTTCGTTACGCCGCCTGATGTGGTGGTGGAACGGGATAAGGGGGAACGCGATCGCTTGGCTATTTGTACCGATTGGGGCAATCATTCCACATCCTGGCTCATACGTCATCGGTTGGGTTTGAGGGCGATATTGACAGATTTGATGGATGGGGTAGAGATTAAGGGAGATGAAGCGACTATTGAAGCATTGGCTGACTTCTCAAAACGTAATACCACCCATATCAAAGGCATCCTTAACTTGACTATACCTCTTGATGAGTCTCCAATTTGGATTTTAAGTCAATACCTGGGTCAACTGGCACTGTCTACCCAGTCGCGGCGGCCTTTAGAAGATGGTAAGCGTGTGAGGTATTACCGCTTAAGCACTGAGGATGTTGCGTTTACCCAGAAGGTTCTTGAGTATCGGCAACGGTTGAGGGATGAGAGGGAAAGGCGACGACAAGAGGAACGGGAGGCTCAGGCGGCGTATGCGGCTAGGATACAGGCTATGTATGGTATTGATGCCCCGTCCACACCCCCCATTAATATAATTGGAGATAATAATTGCGGGGGTATGGACGGACAGCTTGACCCCTGTGATTCTTGGTGGGGGCAGGTAAAATTTTATGCCCAACTGGCAATGGAACGGGTAGCTCATGGGGTGGAATCAGTCAAACAGTTCCTCAGCACCCTCACTAGTGATGAAAAATGGGGCGTGATGATGGCAATTGATGAGCAAGAGCCGCAGATGTTTGAGCAGTTGGTGGCACAGGCTCACGATTGGGTACAGTGGATGGGGTGAGTTTTTAGGTTTGGGGCGATTATACCGAGTTGATGCAATAACCTCCTAACTGGATTGAGCAACCGAGATAGTTACGTGAACAGAAGTTGCCAGCCAACGATAAAAATTGCTATATCTGCAAAAACATGGCTGATGTATCCAACCCAGATTGAGCGATAAGTTAAGTAGCACCATGACCATATCAGCCCGGCAATGAACACACCCAATGAACATAATGTTGTCGCACGCCAGTCGAAGTATGCTGCTAAACCAACAATATGATGAATTGTGAAAAACAATGCTGATAAAACTACAGCAAATGGACTAGACACTAGTATTTCACATTGGCGATAGACAAACCAACGCCAAACAAATTCTTCAAGTAAGGAATTAATAAATACCCAATACCCTGAACCTATCAAATAAATTACAAAATTATTCAATCCAATTTGTCTTGCACGTTCACGAACATATTCAACATCTATCCATTGTGAACCTAGCCACTTATAAGTCATTAAAATCATGCCCAACATCAATAATCCTAATCCCAGCCCAACTAATAAATCACGTCCTTGAGCCTGTTGAGCTTTTAGATGGAAATCCTCTGGCTCTATAAACACTAACCAGACAATTGGTACTAGTAACATCCAGATTTTAGAAAACAAAGCTACTGAAGTTCCTAAAATTCCGGGAAGATATAATCCAGCCGCTACCCCAACACTTGGAACTGGTACTAACAGTAACAGAGCTAGTATCGCTTTTCTATTTGAGATGGCTGTAAACATATAAAAACTTAGTAAAATTTACTCGTTATTAGCTATTACTAGTACCCAACTGTAGTTGTAATATATAACGAACTATAAAATTTTCATTTCACAATCAGCAATCAATTAAGTGACACTTTAGTATTTGTCACAATATTTAATTTCTATAAAATATCAATTTGATTTTTTAACTAAGTTTTATAAGTATCTATCTCTGAAAGAAAGCTTTAAAAATCTTCTAATGGATAATATTACTTGTGCCAAAATATCAAGTAGCACATTAATAAAGAGATGAAAAAATAAAATGTGTGCCATCAATATCCAAGCCTCCGACTTTACTCATGAGGAAATAACTGCAAATTGTGAATTGGAAATTGCGAATTGTTGTGACCCCTGTGATTCATGGTGGCAACAAGTAAAATCTTACGCTACGCTTGCGATGTCACGGGTAACGCATGGGGTTGATGCAGTCAAACAGTTCCTCTCCACCCTCAATAGTGACGAGCGCTGAGGCGTGATAATGGCGATTGATGAGCAAGAGCCGCAGATGTTTGAGCAGTTGGTAGCTGCGGTTCCCGATTGGGTGGTATTGATGGGGTGAAGAGTTACAGACAATCGCTTTGGAGTAGAGGCAATCAATTCCTGAAACACGTCTATACAAAAACCAGTTAGAATTGTAATTCTGCGAAATTTTTGGCTGGGATTTGAGAAGGTTCAGGATTAGGGGACAAAACTTTCACCATCCCTGCCTCTAAAAGTGCAGGGATTGTCTAAACCAATTTAGACAATGCAAAAGGTGAATACCGCATTGAGACAAGGTTTGGTAAACACGGCTAAATGCTTCCCTAGTTTAGCCCTCTGTAATTCTGATTGGTTCAGAAGTTGGGTAAAGCCAAGACATCTTAACCTTGTTGCGGGAAGGGACTAAAACAAGAAATTGGGTTATACCAAAATGCGAGTACCTGTAGTAGATAAAAACCACCAACCACTAATGCCCACAACACCCGCAAGGGCTAGGAAATGGGTAGAGTCGGGTAAAGCGGTAAAACGCACTTCAGACTGTGGACAATTTTATGTGCAACTTACTGGTGAACCATCTGGACGAGCAACCCAAGATATTGTTATTGGGATTGATCCAGGTAAAAAGTTTTCTGGGATCGGTGTACAGTCTGCCAAGTTCACACTGTACACGGCTCACTTGATTTTGCCATTCCAAACAGTGCGTGATCGCATGGACGCAAGACGATTAATGCGGCGTGGTCGCAGAGGTAGAAGGATTGATCGTAAGGTTAATTTTTTAAAACGCGCACATCGTCAGAAACGCTTTGATAATCGTCGTCAGGGTAAACTTCCACCTTCAATTCGCGCCAATCGTCAACTTGAGTTGAGAATTGTTTCTGAGCTATGCAAAATCTATCCAATCTCAGAAATTCGTTACGAGTACGTTAGGGCAGATGTAGACCTGACCAGTGGACGTAAAAAAGCTAGGAGTGGTAAAGGTTTCTCTGCGGTGATGGTCGGGCAGAAGTGGATGTTGAAGCAGTTAGAACAGTTTGCCCCAGTAGCGAAAGTCGAAGGTTATCAAACCGCGTCAACTCGTAAATACCTGGGACTGACTAAAAACTCTTCAGACAAGTCTAAGTCAGAATTTAATACTCATGCAGTTGATGGTGTGGCTATTGCAGCTACAGCTTTTGTTGAGTATCGCCAGTATCACACAGTAAAAGTTAATGGTGGCGATTGGTTTGGAAATGTTGTGATTACATTTGCGCTATTTAAACTAATTCGTCGTCCTCCTTACTCTCGCCGCCAACTTCACTTGATGGTTCCTGCAAAAAGTGGTGTACGTCGTAAATATGGCGGTTCTACAACTCGTCATGGCTTACGCAAGGGGGATTTAGTTACTTCCCCTAAAGGGATTGGCTATGTGTCAGGAGACACCGAAAAACAAGTATCTGTCAGCGACGCTAACTGGAAACGGTTAGGGCAGATTGCTTCTAGTAAAGTGCAGTTAATTAGCCGTTCCAACGGCTTAATTGTTGCCTAGAAGATATTTGTAAAGCCGCCCTCCGCGTTGCTAAAGGGCGGGGTTTCAAACCTATTTTTCTGATGATTAAGCTTGGCTCATTAGTGCAGTCCTCAAATAATACTTTGGGGACAGGTAAAGTAATTGAAGTATCTGGTGGCAGTATTGTTGTTGAGTATTTTAGTACCATAGGACAGCACTGGCAAGAACATTTACCCTTACAATCGTTGTCTGGGGTTATACTAAGACCTCAAACGCGATGTTATGTTCAATTAAAAGAGCAAGATAAATATAAATGGGTAATTGGCAGAATTTCTGGATGGGATGAAGACATCCAAAGGTATGAAATTGATTTGCCAGGGCAGAAATCTATAATTAAATCAGAACAAGAAGTTTATGTCCGTTGTAATTTAACAATAAAAGATCCGGTTGAAACACTAGCAATCAAGGCACACGAAACACCCTATTTACACGACAGAAGGTCAGCTTTAATCAAATGCTTAATCCAGCAGAGGGCTGTAAGTCGTGGGATGAGTGGACTAATTTCATCCAATATTCATCTTTACCCTCATCAAGTAGAAGTCATCAGGCAAGTATTACAAGATTCAGTTCAACGCTACATATTAGCTGATGAAGCCGGACTGGGAAAAACTATTGAAGCTGGTGTAATTCTGCGCCAATATCTACTTGATGAGCCAGAAAAAAAAGTAGTAGTCTTGGTTCCAGGGAAATTACTACAACAATGGAAAAATGAGTTAGAGAATAAATTCTATATTTCTTCGTTTCCTACAAGAGTAGTAGTGCTGGCATACGAGGATTCGTCCAAAATTAATGCACAGAAAAATATTGGCTTGCTAATTTTGGATGAAGCCCACCACATTGCCGCAATGGCTAATTCCCAAGATAGCAAACTACGCCAGGATTTTGAAATCTATAAGTATCTAGCCCATAGAAGCGAACACTTACTTTTACTATCTGCAAGTCATATTCTTCAATGTGAGCAAGAGTTACTAGTTCTGCTGCATTTACTTGAGCCTAAAATTTATCAACTCAATAATCTAGAAGATTTTCAGCTAAAAATTAATAAAGATAAACTGCTAGCTCAACTTATCTCCTCATTAATAAATGAGGAAAATACTTCTAATGTCCACAATGGTTTAAAGCAATTACAAACATTATTACCCGAAGACAAGTATTTATTAACTTTATTAGGTAAATGGGAAGATGGCTTAAACACTGATTCGTCTGCTCATACTAAAACCCTTAAAGAAATTTGCAGTTATATTAATGAAAACTATCGACTGTATCAGCGAATACTGTCTAATCGTCGTGCTTATCTAGAAGATGACACATTTAGCCGCAATATTACACCCAAGGAAGAATACGATTTAGATGAGAGGTCGCCTGATATTCATGAACTGCTAGAGAAATGGCGTACTATTGCCCCCAAACAGGAAGCTTATAAACGCATTTTTCTGCTGTTGTTCTTAGCTTCTGGTACGTGGTTAGGTATTTTAGAGCGAGTAATAGCCGCACGCCAGAGTGGAGTGCGTCATCCATTGCTACTTAAAGAGTTTAGTAGTGATGATGTCAATCTCTTAACTGAAACTCCCAAGTTTGAAGGTGAAGAAGAGGTTTTAACCTCTTTACGCCAAATTATTAATCAACCTTCAGAAGACGGAGATCGAATTGAACTATTAAAAATCATCATTCTCTACCGCTTATCAGAAATTTTTGGTTTGCAATCATTTCGCAGCGACCTTAGCAAACTAAGCGAGAGAATCCGGCAGAGAATTTCTAGACCTATTCCTGGTGATTATTTGCCAAAGATATTGATATTTACCAGTTTTGGACAAACCTGCTTAGAAATCGCTCGTTCACTAGCAAATGCTTTTGGTACAGAAACTATTGCTGTCCATCAATCAGAACAAAGTTGGGGAGAAATCGAGAAAAACTTACAGCAGTTTTACACTAATCCTAATTACTTTATCTTTATCTGTGATGTTTCTGCACAGGAGGGTCATAATTTTGGATTTGTTGATTGGGTAATTAATTTTGACCTACCTTGGCAACCACATCAATTAGAACAGAGAATTATTAGATTCGACCAAATTGGGCGTTCTAAAAATATTGATTTTACCGTACTAGTTGGCGCTGATTTAGATGATAGTCTTCATTATGCTTGGTATCAACTTTTAAAGGATGGATTTTCCATTTTTACTGAGTCTATAGCTAGTTTCCGATTAGATAATGAATTATCACATCTAGAACAAAGCTTGTTTCAAATAGGCGCTATTGGTTTACTCAAACAAGTAGAATCCATCAAAAACACAATTGCTCAAGCGCAATCCCAGGTGATTGCAGAACATAAATTAAATAAGGCTCTGCTTGGAGAGAATGACGATACATTTTTTCCAGAGCTAGATAGTTACGATCTTAATCATCTGGAAATTAAACGAGCTATAGAAGGTTGGATTGATAATTCACTAAAATTCAAATCTGTTTATCACCCAGATTTAGCAAATGTCAAGTATTATCAAGCAACTAAGTATACTTTAGTCCCTCTCAACGAGTTGAAATCTCGCTTTATCCATAGCAATCTCAACCAATTTGGTACTTATGACCGCCAACTAGCAAACCACAATCCTGGTATCAAACTTTTTCGTATAGGAGAAGGGTTGGTAGATGCACTTTCCAGATATATAGAATGGGATGACCGTGGTCAAGCTTTTGCTCTTTGGCGACAAGATTCATCTTGGGACAGCAGTGAGGGCATGGAATGGTTTGGTTTTCAATGTAACTATTTAGTTGAATTTAATCTGGAAAAAGCCAAGCAGATTTTTACAGATTATCAACTTGATAATTCTCGGTTTAACGTCTTGAAGCGTCAGGTAGACGCTTTATTTCCACCATTGATTGAAACTATCTTTATTGATGCTCGTTCCGAAATACTTAGTGAAGTTCAGGATGAATTACTCTTGAGTATATTACAACGCCCATATCAAAAAGATAAAACTTCTCATGAAGTACAAGATCATAATCTTGCTAAAGAACGTTTAGGAATCATTGACAATTTTATTGCGCCTACTAATTGGTCTAAAGTTTGTCAAGAAGTTAGTAATACATCAAGGACGTTACTCACCCAACGTCAACACTTGATTCAACTATGTCAACGTTATGCTCATTTAGCAGAGCAGAAACTAGCTGCTAAAGTAGAGCAGTTAAATTTACGTTTGAATACACAAGCTTGGGATAATACTCTAGCTGAAGAATTGAAAATCGAAAGGCTTTTGAAGTCCGCTATCGTTCAAGGCATTCATCAGCCACAACTTAAACTTGATTCTGTTGGTTTTATTGTGATATCTGCTCACTCTCCTACCCATTTTTAATCTCTCCCTCACTGTAACCGAGTTCATACATACTCGCCGCTTGAGTATCATGCTCTGGTGGTGCTTTGGGTTTTCCCGCCCAAGCATCAGATTTTCCTAAGTTAACCGAATCTTCATCACTCATCCCAGAACCGGACTTGTCCAAAGCAGGATGTTTGCAACGTCAATCACAGCTTTTGTTATGGGCATTAATATTTAGTTTTGGGTTTTAGTAATACCACTAAAGTATGATTTACAACTACATAACTCGGATAGTATGTTTTGCGTATAGGAACTCTAAAACTTGTAATAAAAATTTATATATTCTTCAATATGAAATTACGCAGTATTTATCAAGCTAGTTTAAGAGGATGTTTGAAAAGTTATAGGGAGTCAAAATTAAGCCAATCGCTTCACCATAATACGGATCATTGCAAGGTAGATAAATGTTTCTGAGGTTTCGGGTAATAATTCATAATCTCTAACCAATCGCCGACATCCCATGAACCAGCCAAAAGTGCGTTCTACCACCCAACGTTTTTTGAGCAAAACAAAGCCCTTGGTTTGCTCTGGCCGCAGCACCACCTGTACAATCCAACGACAAAAATTCATGACCCACTGCATGAACGGTTCCCCATCAAAGCCACCATCAACCCAAATGGTGGTTAAGCGATCTTTCGCCTGAGATTGTTTAACTCGTTTGAGAACTTGTTGACCACCAGCACGCTCACCCACATTGGCAGCCGTCACCAAGACTCGTAGTACTAATCCCAAGGTATCGACTGTGATAAATCGCTTACGCCCTTTAATTTTCTTACCTGAATCAAAGCCTACGTCTTGACTCAGCATCGCCGCACTTTTGACGCTTTGACTATCGATGATCGCTTCTGATGGATTCTTGTGTCGTTCCTGCTCTATCCGCACCCACTCCCTCAGCCTGTCGTGGATGTGTAACCACGTTCCGTCTTTACGCCAGTTACGGAAATATGTGTACACTGTTTGCCAGGGCGGAAAATCTCCTGGTAGCCCTCGCCATCTCACTCCTTCTACCAAAATATAGAAAATTGCATTTAGGACTGACCACATATCCACTTCACGCTTACGTCCACCGGGTTTTGCCTCTGGAATCAGGTCCCTGATCAATTCATATTGCTCACGGGTCAGATTGCTGGGGTATGCTTTACTCATGTCGCTCTCTCGGTGCTGTTTGTTATCTATTCACAGCTTATACCGAGGGAGTTTTTTTACAACATCCCCTACTTTTCAAACACCCTCTAACAGCGCTTGTATTGACTGGTTTAGGAATAGCTATTTGTCAACCCAGTAGCGCAGCAACAGTTTACTCTGTCCTTGACCTTGGTAAGTTGCTCCCAGAGGGAACAGATATCCGTGCAGCTAATATGAACAATCAAGGTCAGGTCGTTGGCTTGATGAGCTACTACGATCCCTTGAAGGACAATCAGATAGAATTTCATGGCTTTCGCACGACTCCTAATAGTCCTATCAATCCAATTACGGATTATATCGACCCTCCAAATGGTGGATTTGCTTCCCCTTCTGCTATCAACGATTTAGGTCAAGTCGTTGGTCTTATACCTTTTGGTAATCCTGAGTGGAATTTATACGAAGCATTCCGAACCTCTGCTAATAGTCCAGTCAATGCAGCAACAGATAAACTTGGTCTTGTTGGTCTTGGTAGTTTTAGCTTCGCTCAAAGTATTAATAATGCTGGTCAAGTAGCGATTGTGACATCTTCTCGATTTTTAGGTTCATTCTCTTACCGGACTACTCCTAATAATCCAGTTAACCAAGCAACAGATGATATTGGTTCACTCGGTGGTATTGTTAAGGATGTACCGTCTTTTGGAGCTAGATTTACCTCGGCTTTTGCCATCAATGATTTAGGTCAAGTAGTGGGAGCGTCTTGGGACATCAATTTACAAACCCATGCCTTCCGTACTGCACCCAATAGTTCAATTAATCCAAATACAGATGACTTGGGGACATTGGGCGGCTCCTACAGTGAGGCTAAGGCGATTAATAACTTAGGTCAAGTTGTTGGTTTTTCAACTACGGCTAATGGTGAAACTAATGCTTTTTTAACAGCACCTAATAGTCCAATTTCAAATAATAGTAATTTGGGTACACTGGGTGGTTCATTTAGTCTAGCAAATGACATTAATAATTTAGGTCAAGTTGTTGGTGAATCAACTACAGCGAATGGTGAGCGTCGGGCTTTCTTATATAAAAATGGTCAAATATTTGACCTTAATAAGCTAATTACTTCTTCACTGGACGTCACTCTTAATTCTGCTATTGCAGTTAATAATTTTGGGCAAATTTTAACTAATTCAGAATTTATTGATCCAGATGGTAATCGTTTAAGAAACCGGGCATTTCTTCTCACGCCTATTGCTTCTTCTACTGATGTACCTGAACCATCTCTAAGTCTAAGTATCTTAATATTGGCGGCTATAGCAATATCAACAAACCGTCTGCTGCTGTATAAATGATACTGAGTAGCATACCCTCTTTTATACTTAACATTAATTGATTGCCTTACGTCTAATGGTCATATCTCACACCCAACCCCATCCCGATCCCTATCAAAGTTATGTGGATCTGGCTGATTCACCCTAAATCTGCGGTAAGGAATGTCACGGCAATCTAAATCTGCTGCATTGGGCGGAATGCAAAAATCTGGGTAGGAAGGATCACACTGTTGTTGCGATCAGCTACGCTGGGCGGTTACAGCATCGCACTTGAGAGGGCGCAGTATTTTTCTTGCCTCGCCTGAAATCCCACAGCATCACAGAGTTGCTGGTGTAAGTCGATAAGCATAGCGATGGGCTGCGCCCCGCCATAGGCGATCGCTATGCTTGAGGCGCTTGAGAATGATTTAAGCCAATGGTACGGTAATCGACATAAGTCATGTGATAACTATTGCCATTTCTATTCCATTGCTCTCATGGGTCTGATGTTCTTTCTTATCAAAAAACCCAGCCATGATGACTAGGTTTCTGATGAGGTATATGCCCTCAAGGTTTAGTTATAAAAGTTATTTCTTAGGTTGTCTTCAACTATAAATTACTGTAGTTATCTAGTAATTCAAGAAAACAACTGGCTTGATTAAGATATGTCTTACTGACGGTATGGCTAAGTTGAGATAAGAGAATATACTGAAATTATTTGTCAATCATCTGCAATATATGTATTCCTACAGTTATTGCTTAAGTATATCCTTTTTAGTAAATCCTAAGTTCAGCAGTATTTAGTTACATCTTCACCACAGTCATCTGCTAAATACATCAAGCATTTAAAACGAAGCAGAACTATTTGTTCATAAAAAGGGTTTAACTTACACAAAGGTGGAATTTGAAATACCTTTCGTCCTAAAATAGACACAGTTCTCTCAAATGGGCAATGAGAAGGAATCAAACCACACAAGAATCTGGCTATTCTAGCATCATTGATTTCTATAACTTCAAGTTGATATCTTAACTGGTTTAATAAACTATTATTCCATTGAGCTTTATTTATTAAGTTCATGATTTCAATTTGTCTAATGAATTTATTACTCCTATAAATTACAACTATCTATAGTAAATAACATAGTATAATTACCAAACTATTTTTCCAGTTTCCGAAAATCAATTTATTTCTCAGTAATACTGCTTAACAGCGTATTAAGACACTTAGTTTCGGCACAAGGTAATAGAGTATGTATTTACTCGCAAAACAGACACACTCTCTAGCATTAATTACAATCAAGCTCAAGCTAAAATCTTTGACATCGCTTCTACCTAAGCAGTATCCACCTTTTGATAACAAATTATGCTTTGGGCGATCGCTACTATTATCTGGGTGCTGCAATGCCTTATCATGACTCTGGTCGCATTCAGCCAACGCCATTGGAACCACAGCAACTCAACATCTTCGCCAACAATACAATTACGCCCAGCTACGGCAGTAAAGTAGACACTCTGCTGATGAGTGCTGATGCCTTACAAAAGTGGAAATCGCGCATACTGACTCATCAGCAACAGGTAAGAGTAAACCAATCACCACAGCAAGCTACACTGTTTGACCTAGCGCCTACACATTGTGATCCGGAGGCAATAGACCCGTTCACGTTGCATTTACAACCAATGGCTTTTTACCGGATGCCGGATGATTTTGGTCAAGCTGCTTTGTACTTTGTCATTGATTCTGCCGCTTCCCTATTGCTTTATGTTGGAGAAACCAAGCGCAGCAATAAACGTTGGCGAGGAACTCATGATTGCAAACATTACATTGGCAGTTACCAAGACCTACACTATCACTATCAAATGGAAACGGCTGTTAACATTGGTTTTTGGTGGGATACGCCTGTTGAGCGACGAGCGCGGCAGCAGTTGGAGTTGAGTCTGATATTGAAGTGGCGATCCCCATTCAACAAGGAAAATTGGGAATTGTGGGGGCAACCTTTTAAATAAGGCTGTTAATTCGCTAAAAAATGTAACATGGGTAATTAAGTTAAATTTATATAAAGAAAGTGATTAATTAAATCCATACTCATAGTAGATTTAAAATTTAATCTAATTACCATTATCAATACGTATTCTATTAAGTTTTAGTTAATTGATCATATTCAAATGAACCAAAAGCGGAAAAACAATTCTAGTAACCCAAACCTTAAACAACTAAAACAAAGACACAGATTTTTTCTTAACTCTTATAAAGATTGCGCTTTTACTAAATGTCCCAAATGTGAAACGAAAACAAAAGTTCGTAAATTTCCTTTAGTCATTCACATTGAACCACAACAGTTATTTTTGTTGAACAAACAGTGTAAATATTGCCCAAGCTGTGACTTAATCATCGCTAAGAAACAAGAAATTGAACCATTGATGGCTGCTGCCTTTATTCAAAATAATCCCAAAATCATAGGCAATAATTATGTAGTTATGGGAACTGTTGATAAAAAAGATTGGCGAGAAGGTGATAAAAATCTACTTTCTCCCTCAGAAATGGTAGGGCGTATATATATATTCAAAGATGTTTGGGATTTTGAAGTCATTCCCGCAGGCTGGTATCCTAGTGAAGAAAAATAAGGAATTAACAGAAAATTGTTGATAAAATAGTTTTTCAAATTCTAGTATTACTCTAATGAAGTTCAAAGAATGACTCTTGCCCCAAATGCTTCACATATTTTTGTACTAGAGCCTGAAGATTATTTGACTCACCTATGTTAATCCAATCATCAATTCTTCCTAAAAAACAATATCTTTGCGTAATAAATATCCGTTTAGGTTCATCAATTAAAACAAACTGAAGCATTGGTGAATAAGAAATGGAACGCTTAAGTATAGTTTCTGCTTCTTTTAATTTATCCCCTAAAGAGTAACTAAACAGTTCTGACAATAGATTAACATTCTGATTAGGTGTATATATAGTAATTATTTCTTGCTTTATGTCTATTTGATAATCCTGTAATCTAGAAAATTTCTTCATCCCTGACTCTACAATCATTTTTTCTTCATCAGTGATAATTTTAGGTTGAATTTTTCGTAGAAAAACTTGAGCGTTAGGATTTTCATAAATTTCATAACCTTCAGGTATAGCTTCTAATATATTTCCTTCAGCTTTCATAGAGAAGAAATACTTGGGCTTACCAGTTTTGGTAGTGCCTTGATGAAGATAATACACCTGTTCTTTTCTATTTATGTACTGTATTAGCATTTTTATAAATACTTCAATACTTACTTTGTTTGATAATTACTTCTAAAATTAATGATAGTTTACTTTTTCTTGGAACGATTTTTTCTCCGAGACTGCTTTTGCATTTTTTTCTTGTTCCTATCTTTATTTTTAGATTTTTTGGATACTCCAAGGCTAAATCCTTCTGGAATAAAAATATTATATGATGGATATTTCTCTTGTGGCTGGAAACAACTCCAATTCTCCATCTCTAAGATCACATCTTTAATAAAAGAATACTTGGGATTTTTACGTAGCCTATTTAAAGCTTCTTCTTTTTCTACTACTAGATAAGTGCTTACATCTTCCTGGTCAATAAAAAACAAATCAACTGAGTTTTGCTCAAAAGCCCGATTTATTTGTTCTTGCAGTTCGACTGCACAAAGCTGTGCGCTATTGGTTACTAAAGTAGTTTGGATATAATGATCTTCTTTATCTAAAGTTGAAAACAGCTTGGCATAATATTGTATAACCTGTTCTCTAGTAATAACTTCTTGAGCTATTAAAACTAATAATGCTTCTAATGCAGCACCCCTTACATATTCATTAGCTTTTGAATTTTCTATAAGTTGTTTTATCGGCTCAATCCTTCCGCCACTAACGCAAGCGAGTATTCTACCTAAATCCTCAGTTACTATATCTCCAGTTACATCTAATGCAACATCACCAGGAACTGAAAAAAACTTGATAATTGTAGGGTATGCTGACTCTTCCCTAAACTGTGCTAGTAAATATAAAGCATGAATATGTAAAATATAGTCTTCTTTCTCTAATAGCTGTTCAAGATTCTCACTTAACTTATCTAAAGTTGATATTAATATAGGTGTAATAGCTTCTCTCTGCTCGATGGCTGCTTCTAAAGCTAAACGGGGGAAAGTTTTAGTATTAATTTCTAGTTGAGCTAAAATTTCTTCTACTTGCATCTATCGAAAAACGGTACTAACAGTCTTTAACTTGAAGTAGTTTATCAAACTATGTGTCAAGGCGTAGGTTCTGCTCTGATAAACTTTGCTCTTAATTGGATGAAAGCGACGGGAATTTCCATTGCTATGGTCGAAACTGGAGGTGATCCTGGTCATGCACCAGCACGTTGTACCTATGAAAAACTGGGTTTTGGGTTGTTCCCAGTTGCTAGGTACTTCAAGAAACTGTAAAGGGCTTTCCCCCTGCGATCGCCATCATCTTTGGTTAAGATTTGGCATACCTCACTGATTTAATAGCTATTGGGTAGTTCCTTTATATACTAAAGTGAATAAAAGCTGCACGGAACGCGATAAACCACACTGCCAGCGTTGCAAATAGGTAAAGATAGAACCGAAGTATAACGAGATTGAATATGCAATGAACCACACTATGCAAGACACGAAACAAAACGAAAATCCACGCAGCATTCACATAGACTGTATCCACCTGCTGCGTGATAAACAAATAAAGTAAAAGCGCATAAAAAAGTACCGGAATCTCAAACAGGTTTTTCAGATTATCAGATGGATTAGATACACTTGGGGGTGAAATTTGTGCCAGTGTATTAGGTACAGCTAGGTCTTGGGGTTTAAGTTTTCTACTTGTGATGAAACTAATACGACGAATGTACATATACACCCAGACCAAGAGTGTTAAAAACATTGATGCAAAAAAGGGACTAAAGATTGCGTCTTGTCTCATTGGTTCCTCTTAAATTTTTTCATTCTGCTGATGGGTAAAGCATAAAGCTTGCTATACAATGCGTGTAGAATTTCTTGATTGCTTCTTATCTCAAAATCGAATTGAGATTAAAGTTAATATAGTCTCTGTGCTGCGATGCTCCTAGACCTCGAAAGAGTACACTTGAGTCAACTTTACTCATGACAATTCCCCTAAAGCTGATTTTTGAAACCATCAACCAAGCCCCTAGTGAGCATGAACTACGATTACAAGTTGTGCCACAAATTGGGGAGTATTTTGGGGCAAAACGATATTCCATCTTTTTCTTTGAGCAATTATCCTTAGCTGCTGATAAAAATCTTCAGAAAATTCTCAAAATTGCATTATCCATTGAACACAATCCCATAGCGCATTATTTGGTAGAACGTCATGCGCCTGTCCATGAAGCATTAGTGATGTCACCAAAGGCTTGGAAAGTCATTTGTCCCCGCCAAGATCATTGGCACGTTATGGCGGGGCCGATCATTAACCGCAATCAAATAGTCGGCGTAGTAGGTTGCACCCGTGAAAAATCAATGCCTGCCTTTGATACACAAAATCTCACCGATTTGAGTTCTATTTGCTTGCACCTATCTGTTTGGGCTGCAACAGTTGATTCACAATCTACTGCCACAGCAAAGTCGCACCACTATCCTTTTCAAAGCGATGCCTGCGGCGGGCTACGCCAACACTTAACACCTCGTGAGTTACAAATTGCTCAGTTGGTTGCTTTGGGGCTAACTAACGCAGAAATTGGGCATCAGCTTTGGATTACTGAAAATTCCGTCAAGCAAGCTTTAAAGCGAATGTTTCGTAAGCTTAAAGTTTCGTCTCGTGCAGAGATGGTTGCACAGCTTTTAGCTAGAAAGCATTATTCACCAGAGGCAAATTTAGATACATTTTACTTAGTGCCGAACTCCCAGCAATAACCTTTGAGTTTGGTGAACCTAAATTTTTCTCAAAGGCTACATCAGCCTAACCGTCATACCAATTCACAATTCGCAATTCGCAATTAAAAAACCTAGATTCAGCAAGACTTTTAGGGTTTACGTTTGTATCATGTTTTTCGTGAAATGGTATTAAACCCAATTTTTCGATAACATTACATCAAGCGATCGCGCTGGATGATTGGGAAAATCAACTGCCCATTCAACGAGCGCAAGAAATTGATCTAGACATACACTTCACTTTTGCAGTGCCAATCTTCTCGGTTTAGGCGATAAACAAAGCACTCATCGTCACCGAAACAGCGATGCTCGATGAATTTGAAGCCAAGGCGTTCATAAAAGCGATGAACACGGGTATTGCTGGCTAGTGGATCAACAAGTATAGCTGTCACAAGTGGATCAGCAAAACATCGAGCAAGTGCAAGCCGCATCATTTGCGTTCCATAGCCTTTACCCAAATCAGTCTCTTCACCAATCCAAATATCAATGGCACGAAGATTCTCCCCAACATCACCCCAGTAATGGCTATCCTCTTGTGCTGGATCGATGATCTGGATAAATCCGATAGGACGACTATCAATTTCCACAATCAATTGCTCTCTCCAATCGGGAGAACGAGCAAGTTCTACCTCCCAACCCCAGTCATCATTGGGATCTGAAGCAATCACATGAGGTTGCTCATCCCAATGTCGCAACAAATTCAAATCGGCTAGAGTGGCGGGGCGTAGGTTAATCACAAGTTGTTTGCAGATTGAACTTGTCTGAGCTTAGATCAGCAATGGCAGCAGCTTTTTGTTTGTCAAAACTCTGGGTAAACAGTATGGTACTTCCGATCTATTTGCCACGCAAGCGCAACATTTCAACAATTTCGCCATGTGCATATTACAAATACTAATCAAGGGTTTAAAAAATCTAAGTGTTCTCCTGAAATAACTTGTATTTGGTCTAGAGTACCTTGTAGTTTTAAATGCCCTTTATCTAAATAAACAATCAAATCTGCACGTAAAATGACACGGGAACGATGGCTAATAATAATAGTCGTTTTACCTTGCCGATGAAATAACAATTTATCTAATACTTGGGCTTCTAATACTGGGTCTAAGGCACTAGTCGATTCATCTAAAATTAAAATTGGTGGTTCGGTCACAATAGCTCTGGCTAAAGCTAATCTTTGTTTTTGCCCACCGGAAATATTTACCCCAAATTCCCCTAATACAGTTTGGTAGCCATCCGGTAATTCATTAATAAATTCATCTGCACCAGCAATTTGACAAGCTTTGACAATTTGTTCAAAAGTAACATCAGGATAACTAAAGCGGAAGTTATCAAAAATTGAACGACTCCAAAAATGGGCTTCTTGAGGGACTAATATTATTTGCTGTCGCCGACATTCTAAAGATAAATCATGATGGTTATAAATTCCGAAACGAATATTACCTGATTGTAACGGATATAATCCAGCTATAAGTTTTGCTAAAGTGCTTTTACCACAACCAGATTTACCAATTAATGCTGTAACTTCCCCCCCAGGAATAGTTACAGAAAAATCTGTAAGTAAGTTGGCTCTACCTATGTGGTGAAAATTAATTTGAGAGCAGATAATATCTGTATTTTCAGGAAGATTCGCCCAAGGTTTAGCTTGTTCATTTTGATCTTCAGGGGTACTATCAATAACTTCCGTTACCCGTTGGGTGGCAGTTTTAACTCTAGCAAATTCATCTACAAAACCAATTACGGTAGTAATTAAACCATTAAAATTAGCATTCATCGCATTAAAGGCTAACAATTGACCAATACTTAATTCTTGATTAATTACTAAACTGCTCCCAAACCATAGTACAGCCAAATTACTAAATCCATAAACCAAGCCAGAAAATACATTATTGATAATACCAATTTGCACAGTGCTAAAACTCAAATTTGCCAGATGGCCAAAACGCTGTTGAATTTCTTCCCAAGCTTGCGGCGCTGTGTTGCTAGTTTTCAATGTTAGTATCCCCTTAAAAGTTTCAATTAACATACCTTGATTTTCGGCTTGAGTGACAATAACATCACGAACTTTGCGCTGTAATGTCGGCAGAAAAATTATTGTAGATAATGACATAATAAATGCCATTAATACTGCCACACCTAGTAATTTGAAACTGTAAATCAACATAAATGCTAGGGAAATTATGGCAATTAAAATTTGACTAGGAAAGCTAATAACGACTTGTGATACAAGTTGATTTATTTGTTCAATATCCCGCAAACGACTCACAATTTCTCCACTCCGGTGAGCTTCGTAGTAGGTTAAAGGTAGACGCAAAATTTGTCTACCAAATTCTAAAGTTAAGCCTAATTCTAAACGTTGAGCAAAATGGGCAATTAAGTTAGATTGGATGAGTTTTAAGCTACTACTAAAAATATTCATTGCCATTACCCCAATTCCCACTGTAGTTAGTAGCTGTATATCACCTCTAACTAATACGTCATCAGTCAAAATTTGAATCAAAAAAGGGGAAGCTAGGGACAATATTCCCATTGCTAAGTTAATTAAAAATGCTTCCGTTAAAATGTGGCGATAAGGTATGACTCTGGCTAAAAAATGACTGAAGCCCTTAATTTTATCTGATTCTTGTTGATAAAAGCGAATTTCATCTGGGACTAGCAATAACATAATGCAATTTGCCCAGCCTGTGGCTAATTCCTCGCGGTTGATGTAGCGAATACCAACGCCAGGATCTGCAATTACATATTTTTTCCCTTTTTGACCATACAATACTACCCAGTGGTAACCTTTCCAATGAATAATCGCAGGCAGAGGTGCTTCCTGGAGTTGATTAATTAATTGTGGCGTTGCTTTTACTTGCCGTGCATGAAATCCTAGACTTTCTGCACCGCGTCTTAAACCTACCAGAGTTGTCCCTTGTGCGCCTGTACCCACAGCTTCCCGGACACGAGCGATCGCAAAGTCCCGTTTATAATATTTGGCAATAGTGGCAATACACGCTGCGCCGCAGTCTTCTTCACTGTGTTGCAAAACAATCTGATATTTCATGCTTTTGGGATTAACTAAGTTCAAAACAAAATATTTTTTTAATAAAACTTAACATTATCTAAGTAATACTTAAACCGTAACTAATATTAGTTTTTTTGATAAATTTTTTGTATGTATATGGGCATGGAAAAAGTTAACTACTATTTAAGAGAAATTAAAAACTTGTCTAGTTAAACATTATGTAATACCCTGGTTTAAAGATGTTAATTGATTGTCACTTATTTTTGTCTTAGGAGAATATTTATGCCAGAGAATAGACAAGAAGATTTGAACGCACAAGCAGTTCCCTTTTTTGCCCGCTTCTTAGAAGGTCAAAACTGTGAAGACCTGACAGATGAAGAATCAGAAGCAGTTAGTGGTGGAAAAAGAGGGCAAACAAGAAAGTATCCTTCTGATTGTGAAGATGGTAATGGTGTAACCGGGAAACTTCGTGATGAAGACATTGCTGTCACTCTGAAGTATCCTTCTGATAATGAAGACAATGGTGGTGGCGAAATTGTTACTCTGAAATTTCCATCTGATGACGATGATCAACCAGTTGGTTAGAAATAGCTAATTTTGAGTAAATAAAGTTTTGAACTGGGAAAATTTTGTCAATAAATGAATATACTGATTGTCGCCAACCCCTTCAAAGGGTTGGTTTATTAATAATTAACGAGTTTGTGTTGCAGACATCCAGAAAAATATTTTATGCCTTTACAGCGTGATGTAGTTTTATTAATTACTCATAGTGGTGATTATTTCACAATTGATAGAGTTGCCGCAGCTTTATCCAGGAGAAATGTCCAGTCGTTTCGCCTCGATACTGATAAGTTTCCCATGACGGTTAAAATTCAAGCTTATTTCCATCAATCAAACTCTCATCATCAGATTGAGTATGGAGACATAACCTTAAATACTGAGCAAGTACAAGCTGTATGGATGCGGCGACTTTGGCAACCGCATTTGAGTCCAGAATTAGCTCCGCAATATCGAGATGCTTGTACTAAAGAATCTTTAGCTGTGTGGGATGGCTTTTGGGACAGCCTCAGACACGCTCATTGGGTGGATGATTTACAGAAGATAAATGCAGCTGAAAATAAGTTATATCAACTGAGAGTAGCTGCTGAAGTTGGTTTGGTGATTCCTCCAACTTTAGTGACTAATAACCCCAAAGAAGCCAGAGAATTTTTTGAGCAAGTCAACGGCAAAATGATCACCAAACTGTTAAAACCCCTTTCTTACAGCATGGAAGGCTCATCTTTTTTCATGTACACCAGCACCGTTAAAGAAGAGGACTTGCTAGATGCTGAGACTCTGCGCTACTGTCCAATGGTTTTTCAAGCGCAAATTCCCAAACAGCAGGAATTACGAGCAGTATATGTCAATGGCAATTTATTTGTGGGAGCTTTAGACGCTTCTAGTTATGAAGCATCTACCCAAGATTGGCGACGTGCTAACCAAGAGTCTTGTACATGGCAGCCTTACGAATTACCAAAGGAGATTATTCAGCACCTTGATCAATTTATGGCGCGGTTGGGTTTGACATTTGGCGCGTTTGATTTCATCGTTACCCCATTAGAAGAATATGTTTTTTTAGAAATTAATCCTACAGGGGAATGGGGAATGTTAGAGCGAGATTTAAATTATCCCATTTCCGAAGCAATCGCAGATTCTCTCATTCAAAACTAAAAATCTTTTATATGAATGTCTTAATTATTACTCACAGCCACGATAACGAAAGTATTTCTCTAGTAACTCAAGCAATTGAATCACAGGGAGGTAAAGCATTTCGTTTTGACACAGACCGATTTCCCACGGAAGTACAACTAGATATTTATTACAGTAATACGGAAAAATGTGTCCTGGTTGCTGATGACCAAAAGCTAGATTTAAACGAAGTAACAGCAGTTTGGTATCGGCGCATCGCCATTGGTGGAAAAATTCCTCCAACTATGGATAAGCAATTGCGCCAAGCTTCTATTCAAGAATCTCGCGCCACGATTCAAGGAATGATTGCCAGCATCAGAGGTTTTCACCTCGACCCTGTGCCAAATATTCGTCGTGCAGAAAACAAGCAACTACAACTGCAAGTAGCCAGAAAAATCGGTTTGGATACCCCACGGACTTTAACTACCAATAATCCCCAAGCCGTCAAAGAATTTGCCGCAGAATGTCAACAGGATGTAATTACAAAAATGCTTTCTTCCTTTGCCATTTATGACGAAAAAGGGGGAGAACAAGTAGTATTTACCAATCCCGTAAAGAGCGAAGATTTAGAAAATTTAGAGGGATTGCGTTTTTGTCCGATGACATTTCAAGAAAAAATTGCCAAAGTTTTAGAACTAAGAATCACGATTGTGGGTAAATCTATATTGACTGCGGCTGTAAATTCTCAAGCCTTAGATAAATCCCGTTACGATTGGCGAAAACAGGGGGTAGCTTTACTTGATGCTTGGCAAACCCATACTTTACCCCAAGATGTGGCAGACAAATTATTGCAACTGATGGCGCATTTTGGTTTAAATTACGGGGCAATTGATGTAATTTTAACCCCAGATAATCGCTATGTTTTTCTAGAAGTTAATCCTGTAGGTGAATTCTTTTGGTTAGAACGGTGTCCTGGCTTGCCTATTTCTCAAGCGATCGCTAAAGTTTTACTAAGTCATATTTGAATGAGGGGGATGAGGTTTAACTGATACCTCGACTCCGCTCAGTACAAGTAACTGATAAGTGATGACTGATGACTGATAATTATTCCTTACACGCTGCGACTCCTGATGAATTTTTGCCTCCGATTAATCGCTGGGTAACGATGGGGGGTGTGGTTCTCTTAAGCATTTTTGCGACTACTTTTTTTCTGGCTAGTATTCTTAAATATCGAGTGACTGTAAAGGTTCCGGCGACTGTGCGCCCAGATGGAGAGTTGCGCTTGGTGCAAGCAGCTACGGAAGGCAAAATTAAAAGCTTGGCTGTTCAGGTTAATCAGACAGTTAATCAAGGTGATATTATTGCCCTGGTAGAGGATGATCGGTTGCAAACGCAAAAAAGCCAACTACAAACGAATATTCAACAAGCAACACTGCAACTAACTCAAATTGATGCCCAAATTACGGCATTGAATAAACAAATAATTGCAGAGCGCGATCGCATTAATCGGGTGATATCTGCGGCGGAAGCTGAATTGAATCGTAATCAGCGTGATTTTCAAGATCGGGAAATCAATTCTTCTGTGCAATTTAGGGAGGCTCAAGCAAATCTCCAGCAAGCTGAGAAAGAGTTACAAAAAACCCAAAGTCAGTTAAAATCAGCAATTGCCAATTTTAAATCTAGCGAAACTTCTTTAAAGGCTGCACAAGCAAGACGAGATAGATATAAACCCTTACTAGAAACAGGTTCAATTTCTCAAGATCAATTTCAAGAAGTACAACTAGCTTTTGAACAACAACAACAGATCTTAGAATCGCAGACAGCTAATGTAGAACAAAGCCAACAAGCAATTCAACAACAAAAATATGCGATCGCAGCAGCAAAAGCTAGACTGGAAGGGGCATTGGCTAATCTCAATCCTAGTGATGCGAATGTGGTCATTGCTCAAGAAAAAATTGCTACAGAACGCGCTGTTAGTGAAGTTAGTTTAAGCAGATTAAATCAAGAAAGAGAACAATTATTACAGCAAAAATTAGAATTGCAAAAACAATTGAGCCGCGATCGCCAGGAACTAAACCAAATTATGCGTGAGATTGCTAACACAGCAATTCGCGCTTCTGCCTCTGGAATTATTCAGGAATTAAATCTGCGTAATCCTGCACAAATAATACGTTCGGGTGATATTGTTGCTCAAATTTCTCCTCGAAAGTCGCCTTTAATTATTAAAGCACTGGTACCAGCTTCCGATATTCGTAAAGTAGAAACAAATCAAGAAGTACAATTACGAATTTCTAGTTGTTCCTATACTGAATACGGCACTCTCAAAGGCAGTGTGAGTGCCATTTCTCCTGATGTCATTAACTCTGGTAATCAAAATAATCCAGCAATGTATGAGGTAACTATCCAACCAAAAAAACTGGAACTAACAGCAGGTGATCGCCAGTGTGCAATTAAATCTGGCATGGAAGCAAGAGCAGATATTCTTTCTTCAGAAACAATAATTCTACAGTTTCTCCTGAAAAAAGCTAGAATTTTGACAAATATTTAACTGATTTCAGCAGAGGTTCCATATCTCACTTTTAGGAGTGTGGGATGAATGCGATTGAGTTGACGACAATGCTCTGAACAATGCCGTAGGCAAGAGAAGAGGATATGGAGGAAACGAACAATTTCTAGGTTGATTGTGTGAGTGATTCCTGCGCTTCAATATATTTTCTTAGTGTAGAAACAGTAACGCCACCACAACTAGCAACAAAATAAGAACCACTCCAAAATACGTCCTTCCAATAGAAACTTTCTAAATGTTCTGCAAATTCTTGGCGAAGTTTCCTCGATGATACAGACTTTAGATTATTGACTAACTTGCTAAGTTCAACGTCTGGATGATACTGAAAGAGTAGGTGTACATGATCCTCTTCACCATTAAACGTTACTAGCTTACAATCCCACTTTTCTAATAATTCTTGCATTACAACATTTAGTCTACTTAGCATCTCGGACGTAAACGCTTTACGCCGATATTTAGTAACCAATACTAAATGCACTTTTAGGTCGCTAACAGACCTTCCTTTTGAAACAAAATCATCTTTCATGTTATGCCTAAATCAGTGTATACTAAAAAAGTAACACTTAATTAGTCGAGCAAGTGAGAATATCTTATCAGTACCCACTAAAACCAACGAAAGAACAAGCATTGCATATTGATAAAACATTAGATATGCTTCGATGCCAGTATAATTATCAGCTTGCTCAGAGGTTTGATTGGTACGAGCAAAATCGTTGCTCCGTAGATAGATGCTCACTTGTTGTTTGTCATATCCCAGAGTTAAGAGATAAGCCCAATCGCTTTAGTCAACAGGCAACGCTAACCCAACTAAAGAAGGACAGACCTTGGTACAAAAGCATTCATTCTCAGACGTTGCAAGAAGTACCTAAAAAAGTTGAAATTGCTTTTGACCGATGGTTAAAAGGAGATAGCAATGGCAAACGTAGTGGCAAACCAAGATTCAAAGGGAAAGGTCAGTACAAGACTTTCACCTATCCACAATTCAAAAAGGAGCATTTCACCAAAGATAAAATAACACTGTCAAAAATTGGAACAGTCAAAGTAATTGTTCATCGTCCAATACCAGACGGGTTTGATATTAAAACTGTATCTGTAACCAAAAAAGCAGATGGCTACTATGTGACTTTGAGCTTAGAAGATAAGACAGTTCCAACAATCAAGACTGATCTTGATATCAATAATATTGTTGGCATTGATGTAGGATTGATTGATTTTATTGTTACTTCAGATGGCGATAGGATAGCAGCGCCAAAGTTTTTACGTAAAGCTGAACGTAAATTAAAGTTGGCACAACGCAAGGTTTCAAGACGCAAAAAGGGTTCTAATCGTCGCAAGAAAGCTATTCAGCAGTTGGGCAAACAGCACAAGAAAGTCGCTGATACTCGGAAAGACTTTCATTACAAGACTGCTAATAACTGTGATTTTACCCCCTGCATGACCAAATTTTGAACCATAACGTGACAAAAAGTTAACGTAATTTCAAGCTTTTGAGCCAATCAAAAACTTAAATTTATGAATCAAATTATGTCCGCGTGTTTTAAATGTGAACCATAATACGGTTCTTGGCAACTTTTGGTGATCTTGGTTGGGGAAAGGCAGAGGGCAGAGGGCAGAGGGCAGAAGGCAGAAGTCGGAAGACTAGAAGTAATAATTTCAGCCTTTGAGTTTGTTTAAAGTAGCAACTAATATACTTTGCATTTCTTCAACCTCATTCAATATGGGAGTAAAAAGGTCTTTATCAGCTAAATCTACTTCTTTTGCAATGATTAATTGCGTATCTAATTCTCTCAAAGAACCTAATGCAATATGTAAAAACTGTATGTATTCTGGCTTTGAGCGTCTACCATAGCCTTCTGCTATATTAGATGCTACAGATACAGATGAACGTCGGATTTGGCTGGTTAAACCATACAATTCTGACTGAGGAAATAGGCGGGTAAATTTATAACAATTGATAGCAAGTTGAACCGCTCTTTGCCAGATAAACTGATTTCTATAACTCATATAATCAAGTGTAAATTGTCAAAATTTTCTCCTCACATAGTCAACAAAAACCGTCGCTCCAGTAAATCTATTTTGGCGCGACCATACATCTGCCGCTTTAACATTTTCAGTCGATTAATATGCCCTTCAACTGGGCCATTACTAACTGACATAGTTACACCTGCTTTCACAGCATTGTAGTCAGACTCTAAACTAACAGCAAAGGAGCGCAACAAAGAAACCGAGCTGTTTTTAGCTTTGTTTAACCAAGCATCGAGCTGCTTGCTCAGACGTTGACGCACAAGAGATGCAAACTGTTGAGCTAGTTCAATAGCTGACTTCAAATCCGAATGGGCTTTTTGTAGTTGAGCGATGACTTCACGCTCATTAGGCTGTATTAATTCCTAGCGTGGCAAAACTTACTAGAGAGGAGCAGAGATCCTGTAATCTTGAGCTTGTAACGAAATAATGGTACAAAAACTTGGTAAGAAAAAGTTTAAAACCAGAAGCAACATCGTTTGAAGTACTCGATTGTGTTCAAAAAAAATGCCCTTCGTGTGGTCAAGCAATGTGGAATGAATACAATAATCCTCGACATATAAGAACGCTAAATGGGGTAGTAGAACTACAGCTAAAAATTCGGCGATGTCAAAATAAGTCATGTATGCGGTATAAAAAAGCATATCGACCAGAGCAAGAAGGGTCACTCGCTCTACCACAGAACGAATTTGGTTTGGATGTGATTGCTTATATAGGAGCATTACGCTACCAGGAACATAGAAGTGTTCCTCAAATACATACTCACCTTGAATTAAAAGGTATATGTATAAGTAAACGAACGGTCACACACTTAATTGACAGATATGACGAGTTACTTTCTTTATGGCTAAAAGACCATAAAAGATTAAAAGCAATAGTGGCTAATCAAGGACGGGTGATATTAGCCATTGATGGGATGCAGCCAGAAATTGGACATGAGGTATTATGGGTAATTCGAGATTGTCTATCAGGAGAAATTTTACTTGCTAAAACTTTATTATCATCAAGGAATGAAGATTTAGTAGCGTTATTATTAGAAGTGGCTAATACACTGGATGTACCAATTGATGGAGTTGTTAGTGATGGACAACAATCAATTCG
This sequence comes from Anabaena sp. FACHB-595, assembly GCF_048568275.1. Classification (NCBI taxonomy): domain Bacteria; kingdom Bacillati; phylum Cyanobacteriota; class Cyanophyceae; order Nostocales; family Nostocaceae; genus Anabaena; species Anabaena sp. FACHB-595. The sequence continues at coordinate 2,656 of NZ_CP183474.1, read as the reverse complement.
TAAAGCTGTTGGGTTAGCATTACCTAAAATTGCTCATGGTTTATGTCATTACCATTACCTGAAAGAAGCAATTAAACCCATATATGAGGCGGATAGAAATGCAAAAAAGGAATTGAAAAAAAAAAGTTAGAGGATTACGAGAAATTGAACGTAGTGTTACCAATGAAGATAAGGATTTGGTGACTATTATTGAAGATTATTGCTCGGCAGTCCGTAGTTCTATAACCAATGATGGACATCCACCGTTAGAGGCATCTGGATTAAAGTTACAAGAAAATTTGACTTTGATAGAACAAAGCTTAGAAAGGATGGAAAAAAGAAGTGCTTTACCACCACCTTTAGTTAACCTAAAACACCTTCTAGCTAAGGGATTATCTGCTACTGCATCTTTATTTTCACCTGTGAGGGTTGCATATCAGTGGGTTGATAAAGCTAGTAATATTCTCAACAATAAAATAGGTCTTGATGCTGCTGGGGTCAAACAAAGTTATCAGCAACTGTTGACAGAAATGTCTCAACAAAAGCAGAAAGCTGGTACCCTGAACACTGCAATCGATAACTTTATAAAAACCACCCACAGCTACTGGTCTGGACTTTTTCATTGTTATGAAATTGAAGATTTTCCTAGAACTAATAATGACTTAGAACACGCTTTTGGTATGCTACGTTATCATCAACGTCGTTGTACCGGTCGTAAGGTTGCCCCCTCATCTCTCGTTATTCGTGGTTCTGTCAAACTTGCCTGTGCGATCGCTACTAAGCTTCATTCTTTTACCGCATCTGATTTAGCACAAGTTGATATTCATACTTGGCTCGAATTACGCTCTCAATTGCAAAAACACCACAAAGCCAGAATTGAACAGTATCGATTTCGCAGAGACCCCAAGGCTTACTTGGCTAATCTAGAGAGTCGTCTTCTCTAGTAAGTTTTGCCACGCTAGATTAATTCTGGTCGCCGCAAGACTAAAGCTGTGACGCGACTGGGGGTGAGAGGACGATGGGAGGAAGAGCTTACCCTGAGAGAAGCGTTTTTTCTTGAACCTTTTGCTGGTTCAAATCCAGGCACGGTCTTGAGATAACGAGTGAAGCGAGAGACCGTGGCATAACTACCGGTATAGCCGTAGGCGCGAATTTCCTCAAACAGTTTTTGGGTGCTGTGATTCCCGCTATTCCAGCGACTGAGGAGGTAATCATGATAAGGATTGAGAAGGCTCAGACCTTTGTCGCTACGTTCACGACGTTCGGTAAAAGTTGAGCTACGCAAGTAATTATATACGGTATTTTTAGCAACTCCCAGGGATTGAGCGATTGCTTGCACTGATAAGCCAATAGACCGCAAGCTCCAAACTCGCGCATGGATGTCCCTTCGTCTAGCCTGCGCCTTGGCGGATTGGACTTTTCTTTTTAAAGATGTGTTTTGGGGAAACCTCGGCACAACTGGACTCTTATTAGCCTCAGCAATCATGGAAAGGTTGTTTGCTGTTTCCACCTCTAAATGCACTTTAGTTTCAGTATTAAAGACTTGTTTTTCCACTTCTTTTAGTGTTTTGGCGTGATTACCAAAGACTTGATAAAGCGTTTGAGATAAGTTTTGCAATAGATGAAAGCGGTCTGCAACTTGAATGGCTTCTGGCGCACCTTGGCGAATACCACTTTCATAAGTTTTTGACCGATCTCGTGAGACAACTTTGACACCAGGGTGAGCTTTTAACCATTCTGCCAAGGTTTCAGCCTTAGCATCTTTTAGTAGAGCAACTGGTCGTCTGCGTTCCAGGTCAATTAGTGCTGTTCCGTAAGTTTTACATTTACGAAAGCAGAAATCGTCTACCCCAAGAGTATGTGGCGTTACGATTGGTGGTAGTGGTATAGAACGGACTAAATTTAATAGTGTATTGCGAGAAACTTTTATCCCTAATTGCTGCGAGAGTCTTACCCCGGCTGCACCACCATTAGCTAAAGCAATCGCACTTAGTCGTTGAGCTAAACGTAGAGTTCTTCTCGCCCAAGGTACGGTTAGAGGTTATTTATAAAGTAAATCTAAAAACGGTAAGAAAGGAGTCCTGGCAAGTATAAGATACCTTATACACAGTGTATTTACATAGTTGCTTATGGTACGAAAGTCTTACCCCACAGACTTAACTGATATGGAGTGGGAAATCCTGTCTCCCTTGATTCCACCAGCTAAAGAAGGGGGACATCCACGCACAACAGATATGCGTGAAATATGCAATGCCATCTATTATCATTTGAAGACTGGATGTCAATGGAATATGCTTCCAGGCGATTTCCCCCCAAGTTCAACGGTATACAGCTATTACCGTAAGTGGCAGCGCAAAGGAGTTTGGGAAAAATTAAACCATACTCTGCGGGGTCAAGTTCGCGCAAAACTAGGTAAATCAACACAACCAAGTGCGATCGCCGCAGATAGTCAGTCGGTAAAAACGGCTGAAAAAAGGGGGATGTGTACGGCTTTGATGGAGCTAAAAAGGTAAAAGGAAGAAAGCGACAAACCATAGTTGATAGCCAGGGATTGTTGCTGAAAGTCATTGTTAGTGAAGGAAATGCCCCAGAAAGAGTACTTGCTGCCTATGCTTTGATGGAGTTACTAGAAGAACGCCCAGAATTACTGGAAAAAGTGGAAGTTTTATGGGTCGAC
>NZ_CP183473.1:5942500-6411132 GCF_048568275.1 Anabaena sp. FACHB-595 | reverse complement strand
TTTTCGCCATACTGGTTCCTTTTAGCTCTTCCTTTATTTCTCCTATTATTAAGTAGAGATAATCCAGCAATTTCCTCACCTCCTAGAACATCAGGTATCCCGACTCCGCCAACTAATCCTCCCAGTAATGTATGTGATTTTGTCAATCCTGGTGGAAACCCGAACGGAGGAGTTTGTGAAACTCCCATTACTCAACCCCCAACAGAAGTGACCAGGGTAATGGAACCATCGACTATGAAAGCTATTCTGTTGTTGACTTTGATATTTTGTTTAGTCCGCTATAAGCAGAGGTCTGTTCAGACAAAATATTGAATAAATTAATGGATAAACTTGCAAGATATAGTTGTTAATCCAATCCTAAAAAAACTTTAATGGTCACCATAAGAGGTTATTTCTAAAGTAAAGATAAAATTTACATGGCATCAGTTTATATGACGGTGCGTTAGGGTAGTTTCATAACACACTCTACATTAATGTTTACTTTATAAATAGTTACTAATTTAGGATGACTGGACTAAATAGCTGTGATGAACTGGGTGCATTATCAGATTTGAACCCAGGTATTTTGAATAAAAATCTCTCAGTGATAAACTGAGAGATTTTGCCTTTTATTACTTTTCACATGAATATATCCCACTCTTACAGGATATCTATACTTTTAAAATTGAGTGTGCCAAAATGCCTAATTGTTATTTGTCTGTCAGAACAATATGACTCAGCTGATTGAATACGAAGACGCAAGTGATGAAGTAAAGTCGGTATACGACGACATCCGCGCTACTCGTCAGACGGAGTACATCAACAATTTCTGGAAAGCCATAGCTAACCATCCTCCCACCTTAAAAAGAACCTGGGAAACCATCAAAGAGGTGATGGCTAGTCCTGGTGAACTTGATCCTTTGGTACGGGAACTGATTTACATTGCTGTGAGTGTCACTAATGGCTGTGACTATTGTATTTCTTCCCATTCAGCCGCAGCTCGTGGGAAGGGAATGAATGAGGCTATGTTTGGTGAACTCTTGGCAATTATCGCTACGGCTAACACAACGAATCGCCTCGCTAATGGCTATCAAATTCCTGTAGATGAGATATTTAAGACTTGAAGTAGATCGAGGAAATCAAAGCATAAAATTGATTTCCTTGCTCATGAATTTATATTGATTTTTTAGTTGCACATCCTTTGTAAAAATGTGCCATCAAATCAGGAAAATTCTCAGGTGTAAAGCGTTTTAGCTCTACATGGTCAAAACTTTGTTCTACTAATTGTTGAATATTTCGATTCAAGTGACATCCATCGGCTAAGACTTTTTGAATTGGGGTTAGGCGATTCTGCCAGACTTGTACATTAGGCTTATTACTCAGTCCATGTTCTAGAAAAAAGAACTTACCACCTGGTTTTAATACCCGATAAACTTCTTGTAGGGCTTGTTCCACATTGGCAATACTGCATAAAGTCCATGTGCTGACCACGCTATCAAAGGTATTATCTGCCATAGGAAGATTTTCACCTGATAGCAGGAGTTGTTGAACTTTAATCCCAGAGTCATCAATACGCTTTTGTGCTATGGTGTTCATCCCAGGATTCACATCAACCGTGGTGATTTTGTGAATATGCGAAGGGTAGTAAGCCAAATTTAATCCAGTGCCAAAACCGATTTCTAGTACTTCTCCTGTTACGTCTGTTAGTAGTTCCTGACGATATGTAGCTAGGGTAGGATCAGACAAGCTCCAGTCTAGAAGACGCGGTAAAATGACTTGCGAATAAAAACCCATAATTTTCATCCCTCCCTAATTCGATTCTTTGCTGTTGGGTTAACGAAGTTATTGATTGGGGTGTAGTCTCTGTTGTCTTATTTTAAACAGATGGGAATTATGTTCCGGATGACACTCGTGCAAGCAAGTCTATGTATAAAAATAGAACCCAAAGCATCATGATGAATCAGATTACGACTTTAGAATCTTGTTGGCATATTTCTCCTCCTTGGGGTGCAGTAAGACCTCCATTAGCTGTTCAAATCAGAGAAGAGGTATTGTTAAGCTCTGATTTGTCAGGCCATTGCTGCGGGGTTCATTGGGAAGAGGAAGAGTGGGTTTATGCAATAGTTTCCCATAATGAAACTCTTTATCTACGCAGTGGGGAATTTTCACCAACAAGTGTATTCAAAAGTCAAACTGTTTCTCATCAAGCTTTTCAATTAGGCGATGTGGTTGAGGTTGATTTTAGTGAGATGCCAAATCGGCGTATTATTCAAGGGGTTTTTAGTCTAAAACAAAATTGGCTTTATGCTGTAGAATGGCGATCGCCTATTTTAGGAGAAACTACATCAGCACAAAGTAGACTGATATGGTTGGCTGATATTGATTTGGTCGGTGTGAAGGTATGCTAAATCTTAGCTATCTTGGGGATGTTCTGGGGAGTAAGGAACACCATTACTTTGGGGTGGTCTAGATTTACCAGCTAATCCTACTAATGCCAATAAAGCGATCGCATAAGGTAACATGGCAAGAAACTGGTGAGGTATGTTTGCACCCAAGGCTTGAATGCGTAACTGTAAGGCTTCTGTAGCGCCAAATAAAAAGCAAGCCAGAGTACTACCTAAAGGATGCCACCTACCAAAGATTAAAGCCGCGATCGCAATAAATCCTTTACCTGCACTCATATTTTCCGTGAAAAATCTTATCTGCACTAAGGTAAGATAAGCACCGCCTAAACTAGCAAGACAACCACTGATAACTACAGCCGCATATTGCACCTTTGATACAGACACACCAGCCGTTGCAGCAGCTTTGGGATATTCCCCTACTGCCCGTAAAGTTAACCCAAAGCTAGTATGAAATAAAATATAATTACTGACAATCACTAGAGTTATGAGTAAATATACGAAAATATCTTGTTGAAATAATAAAGCTCCAAGTATGGGTATATTTGCTAGACCAGGAATCATTACAGGCTCAATTCCTGGTAATCTTTGGGTGCTACTACTATGAAATACTATCCGCGCTAGAAATGATGTTAACCCGGCAGCTACTAGATTAATTGCTAATCCTGAAACTAGTTGATTGACGTATAAGCTTACACATAAAAAAGCGTGAAGTAAGCCGACTAATCCCCCAGCAATTAAGGCACAGAGGATACCAAACCAAGGATTACCTGTGTAAAGTGTGGCGACAGCACTGGTAAAAGCACCTGTTAATAACATCCCTTCTAGGGCAATATTGAGTACTCCTGAGCGTTCAGAGTACATTCCCCCAAGGGCTGCAAATGCTAGGGGTACAGATAGGCTTAAGCTAGCGACTAGGTAATCAGAGAAGAAGTTGAGGTTATTCATGGTTTTTAAACGCAGCGAAAAGTTCCTCGAAGCCGGGTTTCCCGGCGTAGGAAACTTTTTAAGACAGAGTATCGCTAAGGAAAGCGCGGAGGAAGGCTGAGAGTTTTGGCGTTAAATCTCCGCGTTACTTTGCGTTTTGATTCGTGTTTCTACGGCGAGGCTGATGGCAATGAATAAGACAGTAAATCCTTGGATGGCGTAAACTACGGTGACGGGGACACCTGCGCTACGTTGCATAACGTTTGCACCACTACGCAAAGCGGCGAAAAATAAAGAAGTTAGGACTACACCGTTAATACTACCGCGACTTAGGAAGGCGATCGCAATGGCATCAAATCCGTAGCCAGGGGAAACTTGTTCAAATAAGCGATATTTCAACCCCATAACTTCCGATGCGCCAGCCAAGCCAGCTAAACCACCAGCTAAAGACATTACTAGCATGATGGTGTTTTTGACAGAAATTCGCGCATAATAGGCGGCTGTAGGGTTAAAACCAACGGCGGAAATTTGGTATCCTAGAGGCGATCGCTCTAATAACACCCACAATAGTCCGGCAATGAGTAAAGCTAGTAAAATGCCTGCGTGGGCTAAACTTTGGGGTAAAATGATCGGCAATTGTGCAGATTTAGCAATCAATGGTGAATAAGGACTAGGTGCATCTGGTGCTTTTAAGGGGTTCTGCACCAAGTAGCTAATTAAATTTACGGCGATGTAATTTAGTAATAGGGTGGTAATAACTTCATTGACTCCCCTTACAGCTTTGAGATAACCAGGTATCCAACCCCAAACCGCACCAAACCCAAACCCTGCAACAAGCGCTAGGGGAATATGCAAGATAGCGGGTAATCCTTGCACATATAACCCAACTAGTGTGCTACCCAACGCACCGAGATAAATTTGTCCTTCGCCACCGATGTTAAATTGACCAGCTTTTAACGCTATTAATACCCCTAAACTAGTGAATAAGAGGGGTGTCATTTTGGTGAGGGTGTTACCAAACCCAAAGTAAGTAGAGAGGGATTCTTGGAATAAAGCTGTGTAGGCGGTGATGGGATTTGCCCCAGCAAGTAGGATGAGGACAGCACCGACGATGAGGGCAGAGATAATTGCAATGAGCGGTGATAGGATTGGTAGCAGGAGTTGAAAGCGTTTATTTGTGATCATGATGCGGTGATTGCCATCCCTCAACCCCAAAAAATGAGTGTCAGCATTCCTGAACTCTCCTCAGATGTTTCTGGATTGTTTAAACCAATATAATACGCTTTAGCTTTAACTTCTAATTCTCAAACGTATCAGCAAATTATGTAAAGCCGATTTCGCCGCAGGTGCTTCAGGTAGTGTACTTGCCTCATACGCTTCTTGCAAGCATTCGCGCAATCGTTCATATTCTCGATGATGAAAAACTGCATCAACATTCGATAGAGTAGACTTTTCCACATCTGCTAATTTTTGAGCAATTAAATCAGGAATATATGGCAATTTAAAATTATCGTTGAGTTTAATTAAGTTAGCTTCAACTATTCCTGTTTGCATTAGGTAAATCCCAGTCAATAATACTCGATAAGTATAAAGTAATGGCTTGACTCGATGTGGCTGTTCTTTTTCAAAAATTTTCCATTGCGTTGCCGCAAAACCAAAATAATGATGGCTATGATGACGAGTTATACAATCTTTGCTAATTACTTTTAACTCTTGGTATTCTGGCGTAGTTTTTAATATTAAAGGCGAATAAAGTTGCTCTAGCACATAGCCATTTTTTTCAAAAGTAGTAAAGAGAATTTTCTAATATCGTGGGTTACTAAATCAATTTCTAAAGATTCACGAAGCTCGGAAAATTCAATAGTTTCAGCCCCAGTTTGTAATCCCACCACTTCTTGCACTGGTAAGATATGTACCCCGCGTAGATCATAATCAGAATCTGGTGACGGAAAACCATATAAATGAGATCCGCTAATGGTGGCAAATAAAAGCGGGTAAGGTTGTTGCTCAATTATAGTATTGATAGAAGCTATAGGATTCATCTTATTTGTCAGAGTTTTGCTGAGTCTGAATTACTGGAATCTTATCAGCAGTTAAAGTTACAATTTTTCCATCTTGGATAATACTAATTGATTGACCAAGTTTGCGATGTCTTTCTATAGCTGCGGCAATTGCGGCTTTAACTCCAGCATCAATTTTACTCGATAAAAGTTCTAATTCTTGATCAACCATTTTTATCCTCTGATTTGATTCCAAGTTTTACTTTCATAAACAACAAGCTGTTGACTATAGTTATATTCAGCCACTAAACTAGTATCATTACTAGAGTTATTATAAATAATCCAGCGATCGCACAAAGGTAAATATAGAGAAATTAAATTTACTCTCCCTCTCTGGTAGCGTCTTCGGATTACATCTTCAGGGATTGAGTGTCCACCGCTAGCAACTCGTTGTGCTACCCTCTCTACTGCTAAATCAGCACTTTGTAACCAAAAGTAAATTAAATTAATTATGTAGCCTTTAGCTTTACATTCAATTATAAAGGGTGCAAAAGTCCTCGCCGCTAATGTGGTTTCAAAGGCAAAATCACTACCAGAGTTAGATAACATCCGCAAGCGCGTAATCATTAATCTGCCTGCTTCTATTGCCATCGATTCTGGATTTAATGGGGATAAACCAGCAGCGATTGCATCTGCATTTACATACTCAAAGCAGTCTAAAAAATTTGGTAATAAACTCATAGACACGGTGGTTTTTCCAGAACCGTTTGCACCACCAATGATGTACAGACTTGGCATTTTATCCTCTGCGTGTCCCCCCAGCCATCAATAAACCAATTTCTTCTCTCGTCGCCGTCTGTGCATCCAAAATAGCGACAAACTCACCTCTATAGATTACGGCAATGCGATCGCTCATGGATATCACTTCTTCTAACTCAGTAGAAATATACAATATTGCCGCACCGCGATCGCGTTCTGCTAACAAACGGGAACGGACTGCACTTGTCGCTCCGACATCTAATCCCCGTGTGGGCTGCATCGCCACAATTAAATCTGGTTCTCCCGCCAGTTCTCGCGCCAAAACTACTTTTTGTTGATTTCCCCCCGATAGTTGGCTTACCTGGATATCTTCCCCAGTCGCCCGGATATCAAATTCCTGCATCGTAACTTGGGCATGATTTTTGATGGCGGATGGTTGTAATAAGAAATGACGACAGAAGGGGATGTTTTTAAAAACATTCAAAATCAAGTTTTGGGCAATGGTAAACGGCAACACCAAGCCCATTCTTTGCCTATCTTCAGGGATGTAGCCTATTTTTTGTTGAGGATAAGAGCTACTAAGTTGAATTTTACCATTGATGATGCCTCTTAAATTGGTAATGGCATCAGCTAATTCTCTCTGTCCATTCCCATCTACACCAGCAATTCCCAAAATTTCACCAGTGTGCAATTGAAAGGAAATATTGCGAACAGCCAGGACACCCCTATCATCAGCAACTTGCAAATTCTGGACTGAAAGTATGACTTTTCCTGGCGCAGATGTAGATTTATTGACTTGTAAAGCTACTTCCCGTCCCACCATCAATTCTGCTAATTGCTGAGGAGTCACATCTTTAGTTGTCGTTGTCGCTACTACTTTACCTCGCCGCAACACTGTGACAGTATCGCAGAGATTGATTACCTCTTCTAACTTATGACTGATAAAAATAATCGTATTACCAGCCGCCGCCAGTTGTCGCAAGATAATAATTAATGATTCTACTTCTGTGGGTGTGAGAACGGCTGTTGGTTCATCGAGAATTAATAGTTTAGCCTGGCGATATAAAACTTTGAGAATTTCTACTCGCTGTTGTGTGCCTACAGGTAAATCTTCTACTTTCGCTGTAGGATCAATTTCTAATCCATAAACTTGGGATAAAGCGGCAATTTCTTGTTGTTTTTGTCGCAGATTTAAACGCCAACTATTTTCCCTACCCAAGATGATATTTTCAGTCACAGTTAACTGAGGCACAAGCATGAAGTGTTGATATATCATACCGATGCCTAGTTTTATGGCTTCATTGGGAGAATTTATTTTTATTGCCTGATCTTGTAAATATATTTCTCCTGCATCCGGTTGATATAGACCACTAATAATATTCATTAAAGTGGTTTTACCAGCGCCATTTTCACCTAGAATTGCATGAATTTTACCAGCGTCAACACTCAGGCTAATATTATCATTAGCGACAAATGAATTAAAGCGTTTGCTAATATTTTCTAAACGTAAATACATTTAGGCTTTTTTGACACAACGTGTATTTTTACCAGCTTCCTGACAAGTTGCAAAAGTAATTTTTTGAGCAACAATTTCCTGTTTTATTTTTAAAGCATTTTGTTGTATATCTTCCGATACTGCTGCGCCAAATTTACCTAAAAATAATATATCTTCTCGTTCTAAACCAATAGTATATATCTGTCCTTTGAGTTGTTTTTGCTGCGCGATTTCGGCTAAATAGGCTATGGCTATATCTAATCTTTTAACTGCACTGGTTAACACTGCTTTGGGGGCAATATCTAACTGGTCTTTGGTATTGCCAAAGGCGTAAACTCCCTTGTCACTGGCTGCTTGTAAAACTGCGGGTGCGGCACTATCAAACCATTGATAAATGACATCAACACCGGAGGAAATTAAAGCTAATGTTGCTTCCTTTGCTTTAGCAACATCACTCCAATCACCTGTAAATGTTGAGACAATTTGTATATTGGAATTAACAGATTTTGCTCCTAATTCAAATCCTCTTAGTTCTTCCTGTGTGGCGGTAAATTCTTGTCCAGCAATATAAGCTAATTTATTTGATTTAGTTACAGACGCGCCAATGATGCCACATAAATAACTACCTTGTAAGTGGTCGATTCGCAAAGAGGCAATATTTTCGGCTTTGGTATTACCATTAACACCCACAAAAAATGTATTGGGAAATTGCGGCGCAACTTGTTCTATCGCTGCATCAAATTGTCCACCGTGGGCGAATACAAGATTATAACCCTTACGGGCAAAGTCTGTTAGTGCTTCTGTTTGGTCGGCTTGGGCGACTTGTTCCACATAGGCGACTTCTGCATTGAGCTTTTGTTTAGCTAAGTTTAGTCCTTCATAGCCAGACTGATTCCAAGCTTGGTCTGTGATAGCTCCAGGTAGGGCGATCGCTATTTTAAACCCTTCCGCTCCACTACTAGCCGTTGGCGTGGGAGTTTGATTACTACAAGCTTTTAGTAATAGGCTAGTAGTAAAAGTAGCTGCACCATATAATACAAATTTACGACGGCTAAAGTCTTGCTGCATATACTGCCTTTCAAGGTGTAGTCATTTTAGTAACTACCATACTTTAATATTGCCAGTAATATTTAGCAGATTTTAGTTGGTGGAACAACAGGCACTCCCACACTTACCAAATAACTGGCTATTTTAGTCTGAGAGGGACAAAAGTTTTTCGCGTTTTGGGCGAGAGGAGAAAGGCATAAAATAGTACTAAGTACTGGAGATAACACGCACAACTCGAAAACCATTAATTCTATTCTCGAAAACTAGGTCGTCGATGCGAGAAGCACAACGACAGTCCATAGCAATGTCTCTCCAAGAACCGCCACGTATCACTTTTGTACTACCAGTACCACTTTCTACCCATGCACTACCGTTATTCGGTGCGCCTTCATAGCTATCATGCCAATCATCCTCGCACCACTCCCACACATTTCCGTGCATATCATATAGTCCAAAATTATTCGCTACTTGAAAATATCCCACTGGTGTTGTTTGTCTTCTATATCCCCCTTTCACTCCGCCTTCATAAACATTTTCACCATTGTAATTAGCTAATTCTGTTGTGATTATTTCCCCAAAATGAAATGGTGTGCTTGTTCCCGCTCTACACGCATATTCCCATTCTGCTTCTGTCGGTAAGCGATATTCTCTCCCTGTTTTTCTGCTTAATCTTTCACAAAATTCTTTCGCTTCTTCCCATGTCACTGTTTCCACTGGTCTTGTCCATCTATCTATTCCCTGATAATCTTCTTTAAAGTTAGATAGGTCTGGGTCTAATTCCATGTCTATTTTTTCCCATTCCGCTACTACCCGCCACTGTGCTTGCGTTATTGGATATCTCCCCATGTAAAATTTACCCACCGTTACTTCATGTTGCGGTGATTCATACCTCAATCTTGCTTCCTCACTGTCTGGTGAACCCATGAGGAAAGTTCCCCCAGGAATGAGCATCATATCTAAGCCAATATCATTTCCTAATTCTTCGGTGTAATACTGTGCTGGTTTTTTTTGTCGCCGGATAATTCTTTGATTCATAACTTAACCAGTTCAATATCTATGACTCAACCTGATTTTTACTTTTCCTCTGCCTAGTAGTTCACCAACCCAAAATTGCTAGACTAAGGCAAGCGGGGGGAGTAAGGAGAGCAGGGGACGCAGGGGGAGAAAGAGATTTTTTTTGCTGCTATTAACCTTGCAAAGTTCTTTTGGCAGACTAAGAGAGGGAAAAAACAGGGTTAATTAGCCCATTAATATAAGTCTCTAAAAGTTTAATAAAAATCTTATATTAATAATTGCGTTCATTTATTTTTAATTGTTAATTGTTGCAGCATACTTGGCTACCAAAACCCCCAAATTTAACCTTATTGTCAGATGAAGTTCATCTCTGGCGCATTCCCCTTGACCAACCAGAATCACAGCTACAGGATTTAGCCGCTACCTTATCTAGTGACGAATTAGCCCGTGCAAACAGATTTTATTTTCCCGAACATCGCCGGCGTTTTACTGCTGGTCGTGGTATTCTCCGCAGTATCTTGGGGGGCTATTTGGGTGTGGAACCAGGGCAAGTTAAATTTGATTATGAATCCCGTGGTAAACCAATATTAGGCGATCGCTTTGCCGAGAGTGGTTTATTATTTAACTTGTCACACTCCCAGAACTTGGCCTTGTGTGCAGTCAATTACACGCGCCAAATCGGCATCGATTTAGAATATCTCCGCCCCACATCTGATTTAGAATCCCTTGCCAAAAGGTTCTTTTTACCGCGAGAATATGAATTATTGCGATCGCTACCCGATGAGCAAAAACAAAAAATTTTCTTTCGTTACTGGACTTGTAAAGAGGCTTATCTTAAAGCAACGGGTGACGGCATCGCTAAATTAGAGGAAATTGAAATAGCACTAACTCCCACAGAACCAGCTAAGTTACAGACAGCTCCAGCGTGGAGTCTCCTAGAGCTAGTGCCAGATGATAATTGTGTTGCTGCTGTTGCCGTGGCGGGTTTTGGCTGGCAGCCAAAATTCTGGCATTATTGATCTGATCAAAACCTCATTCCCTAAGCAACTGCGGAGTCATGAGCGATGAGACTCAACAGCTACATAGCCGTCTTTGACTCTATTTTCCGCCCGTTTTTGGTTGAAATCCACTACACCGAACCAACGATAAATTCTGTCCACCGAAGTGGGAGAAATTTGTCCCACAGCCAACATCAATTTTGTCAAACTTTCCGTGATGGGATTTTGATTGACAATTACTTCGGTTGTTTTATTTTTAATAGCTTTAACAACGGCATTAGCTACACTTTTGGGCGTAGAAATACCTGCTAATTTGGGCGCAGAGACACGAGTATCAACAGTCATCCCAGTTTGCGAGACATAGCCTGGACAAACCACCGAAATGTTGACACCAGTACCAACTAATTCCTGACGCATCGCATCAGTCCACATAATCAAACCTGCCTTGCTAGCTGAGTAAACGCTGTTGAAAGCAACGCCCTTTTTACCAGCTAAAGAAGCAATATTGACAATCCGACCACTACCGCGTTCCATCATGCTGGGTAGTAACAAACGTGTTAATTCCATAGCAGCCAATAGATTAGTGTTGAAGATTGATTGGATTTCCGCTAGAGAGTAATTCGCAAAAGTTCCGTTAATTTCGATGCCAGCATTGTTAATCAAGACATCAATAGGGCCGACAATATCTTGAGCCTGCTGGACAAGAGCCGATAATTGTGATGTGTTCCTCACATCAAAAGGAATAGCGATCGCTTTACCACCAGCAGCCTTAACCGCATTACACGTTTGGGCTAATCCTGATTGAGAACGAGAAACACAAACTACCGTTGCCTGTTCTTTCGCCAAAGCACGAGCAATGTAGACACCAAGACCGCGTGAAGCGCCGGTTAAAAGTACTGTCTTACCTGTAAGAGTTGTCATTGTAACCTGCTAGTCTCCAAATTCTGAGCCGCAGGATTTACGCATCGATATCTTGGGTAAACTCTGTGTAGCCTAATCCAGTATTTTCGGGACTGGGGACTAGTGACTGGGGACTAGGACAGCAAAGAAAAAATATCTTGCTTACAACCCATCACTTGTCACTTATCACTCCAAGCCACAACACAGACATTTGAGATCATCAAACTACCCACCCATCCACAACTAAATGCGATAAAGACAGCTACACTTCAAACTAGCTCATAGAACTTACGCGCGTAGACTGCACTTGCTTGACAAAAACCAGGATAACTCACTCATAACAGTGTTGATCGCCTATGTTGCAGAACAGGCATTCATTTATTTAAGTTAGGGATTTGTTCAATGAGGTTTAACCCGAATTCAACTCCATTTATAGCATTTATTTAAGGAGGGTAGTGTTATTGATAAACCTTATTTAATATCATGCAACAGGAAAAACCCAGTTTCTCAGCGAAACTGGGTTACACGCATGAAATAAACCATCTGTAGAGACGCGATTCATCGCGTCTTCTCCTCACGCCAAGGTTAAGAACCCGGTTTGAATCAAGTAAGCTGTGTAGGTCATGAATAATTTGCCATCAATGGGCGGACAACCTATAGATGTACCTGCTAGAGCTTTGAGGGTGTCTTGACAGCTAATGTGGGGTCTTTTGGCTTTGAGGTACAAATCGGGGATGGTGAGTTGTTCATCAGACCAGCGTTCTAGGAGGAAGGGACGCAAGGTGTATAAAGGATTATCTACAGAAGTGGCATTATTGATTAACTCTGCTTGCCATTCTTCGTAGGGAAGAGTTTTAATCTCGTAGCCAAAGGAACGTACCCAGTCAACTAAGACACTTAAGGATACTGGTTCTGGGTGTTGTAGGTGGAAAGCTTTACCTAGCGATTCCTTCTGCATAGATAGATGCACGATCGCTTTGCTGACATAATCTACAGGAGACATATCTAGCATATATTCTACATCGGGGAAGCATCCCATTTGCAGACAACCCTTAACCATCAAATTAATAAAGTCGTGGGTGTTACCGATACCAGTCTCACTATCTCCACCAATTAAGGGTGGTCTATGGATAGTAACAGGTAAACCGCGATCGCCTGCAATCTTCACCAACTTTTCTGCCACCCATTTGGTTTGGGAGTAACCAAGGAAAATCCCTTCCCAATGGCTAAAATCATCACTTTCCTTGACTACCTTACCAGCATAGACAGGTGATTCAAACACCGCCACGCTAGAAACATAATGCACAGGCTTGACTTTAATTTGGCAAGCCAATCTTAAAACTTCTTGAGTTCCCAACACATTCGCAGCCTTCAGGGCTGAGTAAGGGAAAACATAATTCAACAACGCGCCACTATGATAGATAGTGTCAATTTCCGCCGCCAAAGCTTGGAACTGTGTGGAACTTAAACCCAAAAGTGGTTCCGCTAAATCCCCAACAACAGGAATAATTCTCGACTCATATTCTTCCTGCCAAATTGCGTAACCTTCCAGATTGGTTTGGATTTTGGCTTTACCTGCTTGAGCATCAGCAGCGCGTACCAAACAATAGACATCAGCCTGAGTTTGTTGTAGCAATTCCCGAATTAAGAAAGCGCCTAAAAACCCAGTCCCACCAGTCAGAAACACTTTTTTCGGTTGAGTCACCGGAAAATCAACAGGAATCGCACCACCAGGATGAATTACTGGGTCAAGAACTACCTCAGCTTGTAAATCGAGGACTGGTGTACCATTACTGTGGTTAGCAGTAGCAGAATCTGTATTTTGTTCCTCAGATTGTTCTTCCAATTCTTCAGCTAAACGTTCAGACAACGATTCAATAGTGGGGTAATGCCACAACAACAAAGGTGATGGTTGAAATCCCAACAATTGCTCTAGTTTACTAACTAGTACCATTGCCTGTGCCGAATCCAAACCATAGCTTTCTAAATTGACAGTAGCATCGATTTCATCACCATCTACTCCCAACAATTCAGCTAGATTAGATATCATCCAAGCTTGAATATCTGCTGCACTATAATTTTGTTTTAGACTCATTATGAAATCTCCGAATTATTTAGTAAGTCAAGTTGCCTATAATCTTGGTGATTGGTAATTGGCGGTTTATCATGAATCTTTCAACCATTACCAATTACCATTTCTAGTAACGAACCGGATGATATTGACAGTAGGAATCAGGTATTTGCATTCCTTGAATTTTCAGACTTTGAATGCGATATAAAAACGCCGCACCAGTCATAATGTGATGAGCAACATCAACAACGTGCCGATTATTTGCTTCTGCCAAATAAGAACCACGCACCCAGTCATTAAACCCACCCATCGCCGGGCCGCACCAAATTTGATAATCTACTTCTCTGCCTTTTTCCCCAGCACTAGACCAACGGGAAGACAAACCTAAATACCAACGGAAAATCAACGCCATTTTTAATTTAGGATTATTAACTGCCTTACCCAATTTCTCAGGATTTTTCTGAGATAAATAAGCCGCAGTCCCTTCCCAAACCTCAGCAATTGTCTTGCGAAAAACTTGTTTTTCTAACTTCTCTCTCTCACCCAAAGGAATCGCTTCAATCGAGTCATAATTGCGGTACAATTCATACAACTTTTGCGCCCGCATAGCAAACATCGTCCCGCGTTTGAGGACTTGTAATTTCACTCCCATTTCAAACATATCGGCGGCGGGAGCCATAATTACATCAGCCATTTCCGCTTGCGCTAATAATTGCTTGGTATGGTCACAAGCACCAGATTCAATACAAGCTTGATTCACCGAACCAGTCACCACATAAGCAGCACCCATAATAAAGGCTGCTAAAGCTGATTCTGGTGTGGCAATTCCTCCGGCTGCACCGACTCTAATAGGTTGCGAGTAATTATATTGTCTTTGAATTTCATCCCGCAAAGCAATGATAGAAGGTAACAAACAAACCAAGGGACGATTATCTGTATGACCGCCAGAATCAGCTTCGACGGTAATATCATCAGCCATTGGTACATTAGCTGCCAGCTTTGCTTGCAACTCAGTAATTAAACCTTGTTCCAGCAATTCTTTAATAATTCTGGCTGGTGCAGGCTGCATAAATTTACTCGCAACTTCCCGGCGAGAAATTTTGGCAATGACTTTATTTTTAATTTGAATTTGATTGGCATCATCTAAACTTAATCCTGCCACGCGATAATAAACAATGTTGGCAGTTAAATCTAAAAATGCTGAAGCTTCTACAGTTGTCACCTCATATTTGAGGTATAAATCCACAGCCCGGCGTTCAATTGCCATATCATTGGGACTGTGAATTAAATTGAAGGCGTAAGGGCCATGAGGTAGCGCTTGTTGAATCCGATTAATAGCTACTTCTAAACGTTCTGGAGGTAAACCACCTGCACCAAAAGAACCGAGAATTTTCTCTCTACCTAAAGCAATGACCATTTCTTCCGAGGCAATACCACCAGCCATTGCTCCAGTCATATAGGCAGACTGTACGCCATAAAACGAGAGAAAACTGGGGTCGCCCAATTGTTGAATGCGGATAGATGAGAGAGATGTTAAAAGTTCTACTTGTCCTGTTGTTCCAAGTTCAGCAGCAGATAGATAACCGTCATTTGTGACACCAATTTTGCCAGCAACCTTCACAATATAACAAGGTTTATCTAAAGCCAATAGTTTATTTTTTATGGCTGTGTGTTCAAAAGATATGCAGTCTAAAGAACCTTTCCAAGCTAGATTTTGATATGAAGTATAAGCTAAAAAGCCTAAACCATTATCATATTTATTTATCAACGCATCAACAGTGGTCACGGTCGTTCCCTCGCACGATTAGCAATGAATTACTACCTATTGGTAATGGGTAATGGGTAATAGGTAATGGGGAGTAGAGAATGACCAATTATCTATTACCAAATTTCCCTCAAACTAAAACTCTTAAGTTGTCCTTGCTTTAACTTGCACATCTTTTCATTTTGGCTGTTAACAGTTGACGGTTAACAGTTAACTGCCAACTGTTAACAAACTATGCAAGTGACTATGTAATTTAAAGGCGTAATAGCTGACTAAACTAGTTCCCGTCGTTATTCAATAAATCTTCGGCACAAACCATTTGTAATTGAATAATTTCACTCATTTGCTGACTAAAATCTTGTCTGGCTTTTAAGAAGGCTGTGTGATTTTGCGTTATTTGCAAATTGTTCGCATTCAGTTTTTGATACTGAGCCTTATTTAAATCCAACATATTGATGATGGTCGCAAATTCGATATCGGTGGTGGTATTGGAGAGAAAATCTGGCGGTGTGGCTGGTTGAGTTGCAGTTAACTCAGACGATTTTAATGGTTCTTCTGGCTTTAAACCGTGTTCAATGATATTTTCTGCGGAAAACGGTTTTGGCTTTGGTAGACTTTTTTGATGAGATAAATACGTTGAATTAATACCTAAAGTATTACTAGGTGTTACTAAATTCTGCTGCTTTTTCTCCCTAATTTCTGCAAATAGCTGGAGGTTTTCTGGACTCAAGATTTTGCCACTGATGGAGTCACCACCCAAGGTTATGTTCCGTAGCATGACTTTATTTAAGTTGCTAGTTTCAATAACTGGGCTGTACAGTGGTGACAAATCCACATTCACCCGATGACTGACAAGTTTAGCTAAAGCTTTGACAAAAGAAGTATGGTCATCGATTCCCCGACGATTGAGGGAAACTGTGATGTGTTCTTTGTCTTCTAAAATTTTGTCAATCCAGCGAGAACAAACGCTACCAGGGCCAGCCTCAATAAAGATTTTTGCCCCGTCGTCGTAGATGCGGTTGACTAACTTGGGAAAATCTAGTTCTTGAGACAACCCAGTCGCCAGACTGTTAGCAACAATTCCAGTCTCCAGCTTTATCGGTTGATACTCAGCCGCAGAGTAGAAGGTGATATCAGCAATATCTTGGACTGGTAAACTGTTTAATTCAACAAACTCATCATACTCCGATCGCATGGCTTGACAGTGAATTACATGATCAAAGGGTGCTGTGAAAGAATTACAGCCAATAGTTTTAATCACCCTTTGACAAGCGGCTGGGTCGCCAGCAATTAATACTTCTTCCGGTGTATTAATTTGCGTCAGATATACGCGGGGTTCGTTTCGGATAGCATCCCGCACTTGGAGGGGACTAGCCATCAATACATAATTACCCCATAAATTATCACCTGAAGCCGCAGCAGCTTTTGGTAATCCCCAATACTCACGCACTGCATTTTTCGGCCCGGATAATCTATCACCAAATAAAGTTGATGAGTTAAAAGAGTTACTAACTTCCGAAAAGTTGCTCCAAATCCCTTGAGCAACCATCATACTGGTTTCACCCAAGCTGTAGCCAAACACATATTTGGGGTGGACTTGAAAATCATCCCGAATAATTGTCGTCAGCAATCTGGTGCAGAAAATTTCCGCCTCAAACATGGCTAAAGAATCACTCAAGAGTTTTTTCTCTAGCTGTTCTAACTGCCTAGTCGATAACTTATTCAAGCTTCTGGGGAAAACCAATCTTTCAATATCCGCCGCCCGCTTGTAGAGGCTTTTGACGAAGGAATTATCGTGGAGTTTGGGGAAGAGGCGGAAAAGATTACGCCCGATACCTATATAGGAATTCACCGCCGCCGGATACACGTAAGCTACTTCACCCTTTTTTCCCAAGGGTTGGGCTGTGAAATAACTACCTACAGGAGTTTGCCAATCTGTACCTTTATCGAAAGCAGCGTTAATGCCTTTCCGTGCAGATTCGATTTCTCGGAGCAGTTCTTTTTTGTTCCGCCCCGTAATTGATACCGCGTAGTTAGCTTGAGATTGCTGCTGGAAAGTAGTAAAAGCTAGGCTTGCACTACGAGAAAAATCAGCACTCTCCGCAATACTCTTTTGCAGCTTATCTAAAGCCTCTAATAGGCTTGTCCGGTCATCACCAGCCACCGGGAACAGCAAAAAGGGCATCTGTTCCAAATACTGATTCGGGCGTTCAGCTTGATTGGTTTCTTCCGACAAGATGACATGGGCATAACTACCATCACAGCCCATACCATTAATCGCCGCAATGCGTCGTGAGGCGTTCTTGCTCAAAAACCAAGGTCTAGATTCGGTGACTACATAGAAGGGACTACCCTCAAATACTTGGGGAGTCTTCACACCAGACCAATTAGGCGTAGCCGGAATATATCTGTAATACAGACACAAAGCAGTTTTAATTAAACTGGCAATTCCCGAAGCCACAAAAGTATGACCAATGTTCGCTTTGACACTGCCAATGGCACAGTGCAAGCCATCACCCACCGATGGATAAGCCTGAACTAAACCAGCGATTTCCGCCTCATCTTCCTGGGGAATCCCACTGGCGCAAACCTCCACATACTTGACTTGCTCAGGTGGTACACCCGCCATCTTTAAGGCTTGCTGACAGGCTTGATTAACACTTTCCCCATCTACTTTTGTATGGGATTGTCCAATACTAATAGCATCAATTACAGCATAAATGCGATCGCCATTTTCTATCGCTTGCTGATGACGCTTGAGAACAACTGCACCCGCACCTTCTCCCACCGTCCAACCATTGGCTTTTTGGTCATAGCTGAGAGTATTTATCCCCGTATTAATTGGTGCTGCTTGACTGCGTAATAATACGTTTTCCACGCCGCCAGCCAAATCTACCGCACCCACAACCACTGCATCTACTTCTTGAGTCATCAACAGCATTTGGGCAACTTCCACCGCCTTAAAAGCTGAACTTTCTACAGCCGTGAGAGTGAAAGAAGGGCCGGTGAAATTCCACAAAGAGGAAATCCGACTAGCCATGATATTGGTGATGTAGCTTAAATACTCACCAATTTCCACTTGATGGTGAACGCTGTCTTTAACGATACTTTCCAGTTGGGAAACTTGTGGTGATGGTAAGGTAATTTCCGCCGCGTTCAAACCATCTTTAACTTGCCAAGATGAATCCCAGCGTTGTTGTAGCTTGTGTACAGACAATTCAGCTTCAGCCGCAATAATTACAGCGACATTGCCACCTTCAGGAATTTTCGCATCTTTCAGGGCGCGATCGGCCACTGTCAACAGTAGCAATTGTTGAGGGTTGAGTTTTTCGACTTCGTTGGGAGGAATCTTATAAGCGAGAGTATCTAAGTCAAAATCTTTGATATAAGCACCTACAGGGGCTTTAGCATCAGTTAAACCATACTCTTGGAGTAAGTCTTTCTGCTCGTCAATGCCATACCATCTTTTCGGCGGTAGGGTAATGAAATGCTGCTTACCATCATAAATACTGCGTTCAAAAGCGTCTAAGCCATTGCACTCACCAAAGAAGGCATCCATACCTACAATGGCGATTTTTGCTGTGTTGTTATTTTCTGCTGCAAACATGACTTTACTATTAGCCTGTCAAGGTTGAATGGAGAATTAATGGCGTTGTTGATTGGTGGGATGATTTTTGTCTCACGCATTCGCCCTTGGCGTTCCCGAAGGGTAGGCGCAAAGACGCAAAGAGTTTAAGAAGATGTAGGGTGCGTCAGTGCAATAAGACTTAAACATACCCAGAAATTATTCATACTGACGCACCCTCTAAACTCATTAGCAATGCCTATTTTTTGGTGTTCCCTCAGATGGCTACAAATCTGTTGTTTTTTCCAAAATTAGATGGGAGTTTGTACCACCAAAACCGAAAGCACTTAAAGCCGCGTGTTTAGTTCCGGTATTGTTAGGCCAGGCTGTGGGAGTCCGAACAATGTTTTGGGGAGAAATGACATTGTTATCAGTAGCTATGGGGTCATTGACATTAATCGTGGGTGGAATCACACCATAATTCATGCTGTAAATGGCCTTCGTCAAACTCACCATCCCCGCCGCAACTAACAAGTGACCCACATTAGCTTTGGTTGAACCTATTAATGGTGCGGCTTCATGTGCGCCAAAAAAGGTTTCGATGGAATTAAATTCCGTCGTATCTCCTAACAAAGTGCCGGTAGCGTGACACTCCATATAATCTATAGCTTTAGGGTCAAGTTGGGCTTCTTTATAGGCTCTCTCAAAGGCTGTAACTTGTCCTTTGGTGTTGGGACTGAGCAAATGCTTACCTTTCCCATCATTAGAAAGCCCATTACCGCAAACTGTAGCCAAAATTTTATCCCCATCTCTCACAGCATCGCTATACCGTTTCAGCATTACCATACCAATGCCTTCGGATGTAACTAAGCCCCTGGATGATTTATCTAAAGGAGAACTAATGCCATTTTCTGGATAGCCTTGAATCCCAGAGAACAACATCCGCAAAAATAGAGGGTCTGAGCAACTAATAGCACCAGCTAACATCACATCAGCCTTACCTGTCCACAGATAGTGAGATGCCAACTTGATAGTATAAAAAGCAGAAGAACAAGCCGCATCGATACAGAAATGAGTACCTGATAGAGAAAAAGCCTGAGCAACTAATGCGGCTGGTAAACCAGATATCATCGCATTATGTAGAGATGGTTTAGTTGCTGTGGGTAAAGCAGCCAGATGGAAATCTTGATTTTGTAAAAGTTCGGCAACAGCAGGCTCTATAGTTTGTCGATAAATAGGTGTAACCAGTTGAGTAGAAAGCTTAGTTGGGAAAGAGAGAGTACCTAAAATGACTCCACATTTAGAGAGGACATCTTGATTTCCCCAATAACCACTATGTTTTATTGCTTGTTTAGCCGCATATAGCGACCATTTGAAGGTATTATCCAAGCTTTCCACATATTCTGATGGCAGATTGTATTCACTAGCATCAAATTGGAAGTTTTGAATAAATCCACCTTTGAGAAAATAAAATTTTTCCGGCTTGCCTTTTACTGGGTCGTAAAATATTGTGGGATCTACACCCATTTGGTCAACAGTTACAGATGATGTCGAATCTTTCTGCTCGGTGAGATTCTGCCAAAATTGCTCAGGATTGTTAGCATCAGGAAAGAGGCATGATAAGCCAATGATGGCGATTTTTTCCACTACTGATATCCTCGTTAGGGTATAACGAATTACGAATTCTTGGATTTACTAAGCCCCGTTGGGGTGGGTGTAGGGGTGTAGGGGTATAGGGGTGTAGAGAAAAAAGACGCTTCCTCTACACCCTTATATCTTTAAGACCCCTAATGAAGCTATTCCCCAAACTTAATAGAATAACCTGCTTTGATTTTTGTCCGCGCAGTTTGGCGTAGCTATACTTACTCATACAAATAGTAGGAAGTAAGAAAGAAACCTGTTTGGATTCTGGGCAGTTTTGGCAAAAATCAAATCGCAGTCTTATAGGATTTACGGTACTTTACAGACAAGCAAAGATATGCGGCTGATTTCGTTTCGGCCTACTATAGCAATCCTAAATCATTTAGGATGTTTTGAGGGTTTTATTTTAAGAATTGGGGAGTGTGTAAGGGTTGATGATTTTTATCACGCAGAGGCGCAGAGAGGATTAAGAATTTGATAATTTTAGCGCATCAAATTCATCCCCTGCTTCCTACACCTCTGGCTTTGGTTAGTGTAAATTCATCGGTGCAATGATGGCTTTTGCTTGGTAAATACGGAAGTAGATTTTTCCTTCTCGGTCATGGAGGATGATATCGGCTGTGACACCAGATGGTGTTTTGTGTTCAATTTCGCAAGAAACATAAAATGGTTTGTTGCGAGGGATGGCTCGAAACTGTTCTGATTTGGTGATTTGTCCTGGTAAGCATACTTCTTGATGTACATGACTCAACCATAGCCATAGGGGTTGTGTACTCAAATCTGTGGCGTAAGGATTGTGCCATTTGACGGGGAATTGTCCTTGAGTTTCTAGGGGAATTTCTGCCCAACAACATTCAACGGTAATTTTCTGGGAATTGATATTTAAAACTCTGGTGATTTGTTGGAAAGAGATGCCATGAAATAGGGATAAACCGCCCTTTTGATAAAAATCTTTACCGATCGCTCCAATGGTATGATCTTCAGTCATATCGAGAGATTCATACACTGGCGCTGCTGGTAACTCTCGCACTATGGTGATGTGAGCGCTGAAATGATAATGAATTTTCCCTTCAGGTGTCTTGCTAAGTACCTTGGTCTTAAATTCGATGGATTCAGAACCATGTTTAGCAACTTCTTGTATTTCTAAAATATGTTCGCTAGCTACCTTGTCATTGAAAGTAATACCCTTCAAAATTTTAAAATCTTGACAACGGAAATACCTGTAACCGGGATAACACTCCTCACAAGCATTAATCATCCAAGACATCCCACAGGTAGCGGGTAATACTGGAGTACCAGCAATCACATGGTCTAGGAGAAAGGGATTAGCCTCTACAGTCATGCGGCGACGGATGCGATAGCTGCGTAACTGGGGGTCAATGTTTCCCGGCGCAGGAATAATGGGGCTACCAATGACCACTTGTGTAGAATCATGGTGACTAGGATGTAATTCATTCACCAGCATCTTTGTTCCCACATCCACAGGGATAATATCAATTCCCCGTTCTGCAAAGGCTTTTTTCAGTTCTGGTGTCACCATCCCACTATCCCAACCGCCCCAATTGATAGCCACAACGTGACACTGGGGATAGTTTTGCTTAATTAAATGGGCAGACTTATTGAGAATTTCATTAGCGATCGCATAATCCGATTGCCCCATATTCCCATAAAAACCAGCCACTGAAGAAAACAACACCAAATGTTCTAACTGATTAGCATCCACACAAGACAGCAGATTTTCTAACCCTTGCACCTTCGCCGTATAAACCTTCTCAAAATCCTGGTCTGTCTTCTTCTCAATCAACTTATCCGCCAAATTACCCGCACCGTGGATAATACCCGTAATTTTCCCCACATCCGCTAACTTCTGCCGTAACTCAGCCACATTAGTCACATCAACATCAATATATTCTACCTGTGACCCCGTCGCCGCGATCGCCTCCAAAGTCGCCTTAATTTCTCGACTAGAAACAATCTTGTGATAAACCTTCTGCACACTCATTGGCGTAGGCTTTTCCCCTTGCGCCAACAAATGCTGCATAATCGCCTTTTTTAAAACCGACTCCTCAACACAATCACGAGCAAAATCCGGCTCATTTTCAATAACTTCCGACCGACCAAGGAGAATAAAACGACAAGGCTGGTGCTGCGCCAATTCAATCACACACTGCGCCGTAATGCCCTTCGCACCACCACTTACAACAAAAACCGAAGCAGGACGAACTTGAGTGAGTGTAGTCATATAATTGAGTTGTAAAAGTATCTCATTTATCTCTCTGCTCCTCTGCGTGAGGTAAAAAAGTATATTTTTCAACGCAGAGGAACGCGGAGGTAAGCGCTGAGGAACGCGGAGTAATTAACTGATGAGGGTGACGCGTCCTTGGGAACCGTA
This sequence comes from Anabaena sp. FACHB-595, assembly GCF_048568275.1. NCBI lineage: Bacteria > Bacillati > Cyanobacteriota > Cyanophyceae > Nostocales > Nostocaceae > Anabaena > Anabaena sp. FACHB-595. The sequence continues at coordinate 6,388,177 of NZ_CP183473.1, read as the reverse complement.
AGCGACTTCAGGGATATAAAGGTTGGAGTCGTGTAGTTCGTCGAGAATAAACTGTGCTGACTGCTGAGGGTTCAACGCGGGGCTTAAGTCAATCCCTCTGGTGAAGACATTTGGCCATTCCCATCTGAGAGTTTTCACTAGTCCAAACAAACCGCCAGCGATCGCCCCAAAATTGGTGTTATGCTCTAAGCCAAAGGCTCCATCCAATTGAGTCACTGCCACAAAACAACTACGCTCATAACGTCCGGCTTCCGTCAGGGATTTCTTCAAGTGTTTCGCCATAAAGAAGACGTGCTTGACAATTGACTTTTCTTGTGATATATAAATCCCCAAATTTTGGAACACCGGGTGGATGTGGATGAAAGCGCCAATCTTGCCGTAGTTTGAGGCGATCGCTGATAATTTGTGTTGGAGTAGTTCTTCACTCATATCTGCGAGGGTGACACGGTTCACATTGGCGGGTAAGGGCGATTGCTGGGGAACCAGGGATTGGGGGAAGCTTAAGACTACAACTTTCCAACCACGCTCTGTCAGAGATTGCGCTACTTGGGAGGTGGTGAGGGAACCATCATCGGTAATTAAACAGATGTGTCCCTCTGGTAAAGAAAAGTCCAAGCTATCCGGTGTTGGCAGGTATTTGAGTTTGGCTGGACGGCGTGGGACGTTCCCGATTATACTGACTGGCTGCCAGTCCCGCTCAGACTGAGACTTTTTTTTTCACCTCCCGCCAGCTTCTGGAGGTAGTCAACAATTTGCCGAATGGTGCGGAGGTCGCCTAATTCCTCAATGTTGGGCTTGGGTAGGTTGGGGTAAGTTTCTTGCATTGCTCCCAGGATTTCTACCCGTTTGATGGAGTCAATCCCCAGGTCTGCTTCCATGTCCATATCGAGTTCTAGCATTTCCACTGGGTAGCCAGTCTTATCGCTAGTAATGTTGAGTAGGGTTTGCGCTAAGTCTGCGTAGTCGGTGGTGTCTGCGACTGCTTCCGGCTCTGGTGTTGCAGGAATAGCGACTGGCTCAGGTGCAATGGGTGTAGGAGCAACTACAGGTTCCGGTGCAGCTATACTTGCAGTAACTACTGGTGCTGGTATCTCGGCTGCTTGTTGCGCTTGCTGAATTGCTATGCCTACAGATTGGCTAATAGCGGTGTTAGCTTTGAGATAATCAACAATCTGCCCGATGGTGCGTTTTTCTGCCAGTTCTTCTAAGTTGGGCTTGGGTAGGTCGGGATACACTTCTTGTAATCCCCCTAAGATTTCTACCCGCTTGATGGAGTCAATCCCTAAATCTGCCTCCATGTCCATTTCCAGTTCCAGCATCTCTACTGGATAACCAGTCTTATCACTGATAATTGCTAGGAGGTTCTTATCCAAGTCAGCAACATCAATGGCTGGTGCGGCTACAGGTGCAGGTGCGGAAGTAAATTCTACAACTTGGTTGACTACGGGTGCAGCTACGGGTGCTTCAATTACTGGCTCAGGCTCAATGGTAGAGACGACAGAAGCGGTTGCTGCAACTACAGGTTCAGACTGAATTTGCCAAGCTGTGGGTGCGAGGGTAACTGGTGCATCAACAATGTTGAAGCCATTTTTGACCACAGACTCAGGTTGAGGCTCAACGATTTTTGCTGTGGGAGTTACGGGTGCTTCAATGGTGAAAGCAGGAGTTTCCTTGACTGGTGTCTCAATGACTGGCGTATTCACTTGACCAGACAACACCATTGAATATTGTTGTTGAATCAGTTCAAAAAAGTTTCTAGCATAAGCCACCTGTTCTTGGAGGTATTTCTCATGGATGCGGAGGGTTTCACCTTGTTGGGAGTGAAACTGCATCATGCTGCGATCCAAGCTTTCCATCACCACTAGTTTTAGCTGTGCAGCTTCTTGGGAAGATTTGGCGTTTGCAAACAAGGCGTTTTGTTGCTGCATCAGTTGGAAGAACGCTTTGGTATATTCCATCTGATGGTTGAGGTAAGTACCGTGAACTTGGAGGTTCTCAGTTTGGTTTTTTTGGAACTGAGTTGTCAGGTACTCTAAGCTTTCTAGCACTCGCTTGTAGTTGTCCAGTTTTTCTGGTGTTTGCATCTTCTTTTCTTCGACTAGTTTGGGTGAAACGATCGCAGAATTCATTTCAGGTTTGGCAGGGGTAATACTAGTAGAGTTATTTAAAATCTTGGGTAGTTCGGCGATTTTGCCATGTCCGTTACCGTTAGTCTCTTTGACTGGTGTTACAGGTTCAGAGATGACAGGGGGAACTGTGACAGTAGGTGCAGAGGGTAGGGAGACTTTGAACCCATCGTTCATTGCGTCTTCCCATGCCTTTTTGGTTTTTTCTGACCTGTAGTTGATACCCCGTAAGGTGACATTCAGACCTTTCTTTGTCTCGGCTGGGGGTAGTGCAGGTGGTGCTTGGTATGGGTCGAGGTTGTGCAACTGCATCCCAATCACACGCATTTGTACGGCTGCTTCCCGCAAAGAGCGATCGCTGTTCTTCTGGGTGCTGGGGTTCAAGGAGACGGTGATGTGGGGGCGATCGCCAAGGATATCTTTCACCAAGTTGGTGAGAATCCGCTTCGGCCCAAACTCTACGAAGCAATGACCGCCAGCAGCGTAGATATTTTCAATTTCCTGCTTGAACAACACCGAGTTAGCCAGGTGGGTTTCCAGGATTTTTTGAATCGCTTGGGGGTCTTTGGGATAAGGCTTACCTGTAACGTTGGTGAATACAGGGATTTTTGGCTCGTTGAATTGGACTGATTTTGTGGCGATCGCAAAGGATTTTTGGGCGAAAGCAATCAGTGAGGTGTGGAAGGCGGCGGAGACTGGTAAGGGTACAGCCGCGTAACCTTGGGCTTGTAGAGCTTGACGGACTTTTGCGATTTCGCCTGTCGGCCCTGCCAAGACAATCTGGGTGGGAGAATTGTAATTAGCAATGCTAACTTGAGGGAACTGCTTGAGGATTGGTTCAATTTTGTTGAGGTCTTCCTTCACCGCCAGCATTGTCCCTGCATCATGGTCTGGGTCTTCTGGCGCAGCCATTGCTTGACCCCTAGCTTTCACTAGGTACATATAATCTGCGTCACTCAACACACCCGCAGCCCACAAAGCGGTGATTTCCCCGAAGCTGTGTCCGGCTACAAAGTCAGACTTAAACCCAGCTTGCTTGAGGATAGAATACAACCCGGCGCTAAATGCCCCAATTGCTGGCTGTGCGTATTCTGTGCGTTGCAGTGCAGCAACTTGAGCATTTTTCTGGGCTTCATCAAACACAGGATTGGGGAAAACAATCTCAGATAGGGGGCGGAGGTTATCTTTGAGTAACAACCCATCCATGTAACCGAACAGACGGCGCAAGGTGGGGAAGTTCATCACCAGTTCCCGTCCCATTTCCAGGTATTGAGAACCTTGACCGGAGAACAGGGAGACAACTTTACCGTTTAATTCCATACCGGAAGCACGGTAGTAAATACCTTGGGGATGTTCCCAGTTAGCTGCTCCTGCTTTGTGTTTCAGCCAGTCAATGCTGGTTTGCATGAACTTGCAAGCTTCTTGCATATTTTCAGCGACAAAGCCTAATCTAGCTGCATTTTGGGGAATTTCGACTGATTGACAATCTTGTACCAATTGGGAATAGTGCTTGTTACCACCCGCAGATTGCAACTTACCTAAAACTTCCTCACACTGTTTGAGGAGTTCCGCCGGGTTTGCAGCAAACAGTAAGATTTCGCTGGCGCTGTTGTGTAAGCGGTAAGGGCGATTTTGTTCGGCTTCGTGTTCTTCGAGAACTACGTGGTAGTTTGTCCCACCAAAACCGAAGGAACTCACCCCAGCCCTTCTTGGTGCTTCTCCTTCTGGGCGAATCCAAGGTCTGGTTTCGGTGTTGAGGTAAAAAGCGGATTCTGTGATGTTGAGCTTGGGGTTAGGCTCAGTAATATTAATTGTCGCTGGTAATACTTTATGGTGCAGTGCCAAGGCTGTTTTAATCAAGCTTGCTGCACCAGCCGCCGCTTTGGTGTGACCGATTTGGGACTTTACACTACCCAAAGCAATATGCTGCTTTTTCTTGTCGTGTTCGCCAAAGTAATCTCTTAAAGAACCGAACTCGGTGGGGTCGCCAGCCATTGTCCCAGTACCGTGGGCTTCCATCAGACCAACGGTTGCGGGAGAGAAGCCCGCATCTTCATAAGCGCGACGTAGGGCGTTGACTTGTCCTTCCTTGCGGGGAGCATATATGCTCTTGTAACGACCATCGCTAGAAGTACCGATCCCTTTAATAGTTGCATAAATGCGATCGCCATCACGTTCTGCATCTTCCAAACGCTTCAGCACCAGCATACAGATACCTTCACCCAACATCATCCCGTCGGATTTTGCATCGAAGGGTTTGACGTTATCACTAGGAGATACGGCTGGGGTTTTGCTAAAGGAGATATAAGCCATGATGGTGTTATCTGTGTCTACACCACCAGTCAGCATCATATCGGCACGATGTTCCACTAGTTCGCTAATGGCCATCTTCAAAGCACCGAAGGAACTAGCGCAAGCTGCATCCACGACGCAGTTCATCCCGCCAAAGTTCAAGCGGTTGGCGATACGTCCAGCAACGACGTTAGCCAGCATACCGGGGAAGGCGTTCTCATCCCACTTGACGTAAGCACTTTTGATTTTATCGACGATTTTCTTGGTGTCTTCGTCGGAAAGTCCACTGTTTTTGAGGACTTTTTCCCAAATTGGATATTCTAACCGTGCAGACAATGGCATACCCAATTGCTTGGCCATAGCCACACCCAAGATTACCCCCACCAAATCGCGGTTAAATTCGCGAGATTCGCCGTAACCAGCATCTTCCATCGCTTCTTTCGCAACTACTAAACTTAATAGTTGGGAAACATCGGTTACTTCCAAGATGCTGGGAGGAATGCCAAATTCCATTGGGTTAAAATCAACCTCAGGAATAAAGCCACCCCGTTTACAATAGGTTTTATCTTCGGTGGTTCTGGGGTTGGGGTCGTAGTAATCTTCAACGCTCCAGTGAGTGGCAGGAACATCAGTGATACAATCAATTTTGTTAACTATGTTTTGCCAATACTCCCGTAAATTTCTCGCTTCGGGGAGTAGAGAAGCCATACCAATAATGGCAATAGGATTATGTTGTAGCTGTCTATTAATTTTGTTGATTGACATTGGTTTTTCTGATTTCATTTTCTTTTCCTCAATACACCTCAACAAAGCCTTTTCGCAGTTATTTATTTGGGCTTCTAACTCCGCTAAGGCTGTATCAATTGGATTAGCAGACATAGGACATATACTGTTCTGGAGTACTGTGGAATTTGCAGCTACAGTAATTTCTGTTGCTCAGTTAAAATAAGTGATTCGTTCTTGTTAGCAACTAGCTATCCTATGTGCGTTGGCACAGCGTGTATCAATTCAAAATTCAAAATTCAAAATTCAAAATTTAGAATTTAAAAACCAATCTTCTCTCAGGTTTTTGAGTTTGAATTTATGACTGAATTTTTGCGAATTGCTATTGCTGTAGGTCAGGCTAAATGCTTTTTTGAAACACCACACTATACATACTGGTCATTCAACCCTGTTAATTTGGAGGGTATAGGGATCTGAGGGTTTTAACTGTTAACTGTTAACTGTTAACTGTTAACTGATTTATACCCCTATACCCATAATCAAAAGAATGTTATCCAACGCTTGACTCTTGATATTGTGGCAATAGGTCAATCACGTTGTTGAAACTGGTAAAATAATCTTGGATAACGGTAGCTGCTTGACCAGTAAATTCGATCCATTCGTAATGGTAGAGATTTTGAGCAATTGTATCCCACTGGAACGATGGCAACTGAGGAGTAGCTATTAGGACAGAAACGCTTTTTTCTCCCAAACTAGTTTGATTTTCTAGCTTCACCGCAGCCACGTAGCTGGTATTAATGACAACGTTCTGTATCTTGATGAATGCCATAGCCAGTTTCAGCGTCCAGGATAATATATGTTATGGGATTTGACCCAGAAAAGTTGACAAGTTCGTTACAGAAGAAACATCACCTCGAATCCGAATTCACACCATTATTTAAACGAATAATCAAGCATATAAAAGGTGATGGTGATGCAGTACTGAGAAGGCAGGAGGCGGTAAGCAGGAGGCAGAAGGAAAAGAAAATTCTTTAGATTTTTCAATTGAGTAGTTATTTCTGCCATGCTCACTAGATTTAGTTTTTGCTGTTACACGGGGGATTAAATAACTAATTTGCCTTGCCGCTTTTTTACGTTGAATTAATACAAAGAATAGCACAGTTCATAGAAACTAAATCATTTGTTTAAATTATTTTTATAAAAAAAATAGTGGTTTGTTGATGAAAATTACAATTTAGACATAGTAAGAAAGTATAACTAAGAACCAATAAATACAAACAGTTAATTTGCTTGATCCAAGCAGTAAGGTTAACTATATCTTGCTTCGCAGAGGATTTAAGCTATTCATCACATCAGTAATCATTCTGGCAATAAATAAATTTAATGACTTAAATCCATAGATTACTTTTTCAGCATAACGACATAATTAAGATGTGATTTTTGAGGGCTTTTTAATATAAATGACCCATAAATAGGAATAAGTATTTATCAAGCAAATATTGATTTTATTGATTGTACAGAATAAACATATAAAAGGCTTGTTAGGAATTACCTAAATTGCATCTATCTAAATTAGTATTTGGTAAACAAGCTACAGAATAAATTTTAATCCGTAATAGCTTGTGGCAATACCAAATTAATGCTTTCATTTTCATCTATCTTGATGTATGGATGAGTGATTATGCTTTTTTAATTTTGGTTTCACTAGCAACTGATTTTATAGCTTTTTTACTAGTCCATTTTTGCCACCTGCCAATTCCCCGACTAACTAATTCTGCATTACTGTCGCCAATAAAACAAATTCTTCCCATCCTTTCACAAGTAACTAAAATCTCACCATGTCCTATAAATGGAGCAATCACAAAATGATTGGGATTGGTGTACAAATTGATCAAATAGTTAACAATTCCTTCAACACCTTCAATATTAATTGGCGTTTGCGGTTTAGCTATTACCTGATGAGAAAAAATTCCTACATAAAGGTTGCCTAGTAATAATTCATATTGAAAGGGCATTTGACTACGCTTGTAAAATTCATAAATATGCCCCTCCGAACGGATAACTGCCACTACTTTGGCTTCATCTACCAAGTAATTATGCTCCCAGGTGGGTGAGAGGGTAGCGATCGCCAGCGCTGCATCTGAAGGCAACAAATCACGAAATTTCGCCTTGGCTGTATCGCCACAATACACTAAATGTCTGCCTAATATCCATTCATCCCCAGTGTGAGTAATTGGTTCACTGGCGGCTGGTTCTGCTTGGCGTTGCGTTTTCTTCGCTGCTAACTTCGCTTCCTTTTGGGCGATCGCACTTTTATAAGCCAATAACTGCGCTGCTTTTTGCTTTACCTTTAACTCTTCGATTAACTTTGCTTGTCGTTCCGCCTCTTCTTGATCACCCCTAGCCTGGGCTAACTCCCAAGCCTGCTGTGCTTCCTCAGCCAAATTCCGCTCCTGCGTCCCTGCTCTCGCCACCTGTAACAGCGCTGTGGGACTATCCGCAATGGCTGTACCCTTAATTAGTTGTTTGACTTCCGGATGAATACTTTTGGCAATTTGCTTACCATGCTGAAAGGTGCGTTCTGAGTAACCAGCTTCCTTTGCTAGCTCAATCGTTCTCTTGGGAGGTGGTGAAATCATTTCACTACCTTTAAATGTATGTTGGTTATCCCCAACCTTCGCCCGCAGTCCCATACGTGCTAGAATTTGGTCACGTTCCAACCACAACTCTGAACGCTCTAAAGGTTCTAACTCATTGCGAATCAAATTCTCATCAATTTCGGCTAACCTGGCTTGGTCAGCATCATCATAATTAACAATATTGCACTCAATGGCCTCTAGCCCCAACAACTTACAAGCTGTCAGCCGATGTAGTCCAGCAATCAAGGTGAGGCGTTGATCCACTGTAATGGGGTTCAATAAACCATTCGTCTTGATTGAATCCTTCAATTCATCAACTTTTTCACCCTTGACCGGACGGCGGTTGCGACCGATTTTAATTTGGTCTATGGGTACTGTAGGCATAGTTACTATTTTTCAGTGCAGTCAATTATCACACCAAGCAATTACGACTAAGATACACCTAATAAGTTTCATCAGTATCTAGAAATGATGATTTTCCCCCCAGAATCCATGAGAATGTCTTATACTACACAGCTAGGGCAAGAATAATGCGTCGATAATACAGTGGTCAATCAGCCAGTATCAGCGCCATTCTTGACAGTAGAGTCTTTTGCTAGATATTCACAGGCGATCGCTGATCAAAAGAGCATAAATACCTTTGTTGTGTCCTCTCTGTTCTCAGGACGCAAACGCTTTACTTTTAAATACAGACCAGCCCATTCACACAGCGTCTCGCAGAGAAGGTAAACGCAGCAAAAAGTTTGAGCGGAGAATTACTCCGGATTAGGGACTGGAATTTTTACTCAGCAATGCCACTACATTAACAGCATTTTCAAGACAGTCTCTCACAAGAAAATCTCACCACCAAACATGAAAAAGTTTTACCCCTACACTCCTACACCCTGTTTTCAAAAAACCATTTAAGAAAAGAGCCTTTGGTGAATTGCCAATGAGTAGCAGTTTACCAATATAGCCATCTGGGCTATCTCCTCAATAATTACAATTAGAAAATGGAATGAAAATATGGCAGTAAATAAAGAACGCCAATTATTTATCAAACCCCAAGGTCGGTGGCGGTTGATTTTGGCAGCATCCCTCACCTTGGCGGCTGGGCTAATATCCCTTTATAGTTTGTCCTCCAATAGATTTTCCGCACCAGTCAAGACCCCCGCGAATACTCCCAAAGCGGCACCAGTGAGAGTTGCTGTTACCGCTTTAGGGCGCTTGCAACCACAGGGTCAAATCACTACTTTATCTGCTCCCAGTTCCACCAACGGTATCCGTGTAGATAGACTGCTGGTGAAAGAAGGTGACGAAGTACAAGCAGGACAAGTATTGGCATATCTGGAAGACTATAGCCGTGCGACCGCAGCCTTAGAACAAGCCTTAGATAAACTGCAAATTGCCAAAATCAAACTTGCACAAGTAAAAGCAGGTGCTAAACCTGGAGACATTGATGCTCAAAAAGCGACAGTTGCTCGTTTAGAGTCACAATTAAAAGGAGAAGTTGCTACCCAACAAGCAACAATCAATCGCATCAAAGCTGAACTCAACAACGCCCAAACCGAAAACGATCGCTATCAAAAATTGTTCAAAGAAGGTGCTGTTTCTGCATCTGTATTCGATAGTAAAGCTTTACAATTGAAAACTGTCGAACAACAACTCACAGAAGCCAAAGCCTCCCTCAGTCGCTCTCAAAACACCCTAGCTGACCAAATCAAAGAAGCTAAAGCTACACTCAGCAGTGTCAAAGAAGTACGGGCTGTAGATGTAGACTTAGCCCAAATGGAAGTGAGAAGCGCTGTAACGGCAGTTAAACAAGCCAAAGCTGACCAGGAGTTAACTTACATTAAAGCTCCTATTGATGGCAGAATTTTAAAAACTCATGCCAAAACAGGCGAAGTTATCCCCAGCAGTGGATTTGCTGATATTGGTAAAACATCGCAGATGTATGTAATTGCCGAAGTTTATCAGACTGACATTCAAAAAGTGCGTGTAGGTCAAAAAGCAACAATTACCAGCACAGCATTTTCTGGCAAACTCCAAGGAACTGTTAGAGAAATTGGTTGGCAAGTTGATAAGCAAAGCATTTTCAGTCTCAACCCCAGATCAGATACCGACCGGAGAATCATTGAGGTTAAAGTCTCCATTGATAATCCCGCAGATAGCGAACGGGTAGGACGTTTGACCAACTTACAAGTTGATGTAGCGATTCAAATTTAATTGTCATTAGTCAACTGACAACTATCAACTATCAACTGTCAACTGACAAAATCAATATGAATTTTAAAATTCCTTTAGCATGGCTACAGCTAGTCCAACAGAAAATTCGTTTTCTTATAGCTGTAGCTGGCATTGCTTTTATTGTCTTACTGATGTTTGTGCAACTTGGTTTCCAAGATGCGCTTTACTCTAGTGCTACCGCAGTCCATCAAAATTTACGCGGTGACCTATTCTTAGTCAGTTCACAATATAAATCTTTGACAGCAAGCCAAAGTTTTTCTCGGACTCGATTGTATCAAGCTTTAGGGTTCGATGGGGTAGAATCAGTTAGCCCCATGTATTTGCAGTTTGCAAAATTAAAAAATCCGGAAACTGGAGAGAAATATTCAATTTATGTAATTGGTTTTGACCCTGGTCAGCCAGTCATGAATATTCCAGAAGTGGAAGAAAATTTAGACAAGCTCAAAATCCCTGATGTCATGCTTTTTGACAGAGATTCCCGGCCAGAATTTGGCCCAATCGCTGCCAATTTTAACAAAGGAGATACAGAGCAGACAATTGAAATTTTCCCCTTCGATGCGCCTATTGGCTACAAAGTTAGAGTAGGCGGACTATTCAGTTTAGGCCCTTCTTTTGGCGTTGATGGTAACTTAATTGTCAGCGATTCCACGTTTCTCCGCATCAATCCTAATACCCGCCCCGCAGAGAAAATTGATATTGGTGCAATCACTCTTAAACCAGGTGCTGATCAAGAGAAAATTGTTGCTAATTTGGAAGCTAATTTACCAAATGATGTGAGAGTTTTTACTCGTAAAGGCTTTATCGATTTTGAAAAACAATATTGGTCAGTCAGAACACCAATTGGTTTTATTTTGAACATAATGCTAACAATGGCTTCTGTTGTGGGTGTGGTGATTGTTTATCAAATTCTCTACAGTAATATTGCCACCCAATTTATTGCTTACGCCACCTTAAAAGCTATTGGCTATCCTAACATTTATCTCTTAAATGTGGTATTTCAGCAGGCTTTAATCTTGGCATTATTAGCTTACATCCCAGGATTTTTATTTGCAGTAGGCTTATATGATTTTGCGATGACAGCTACTAAATTACCAATTGTGATGACAGCAAATAATGCTCTCATCGTCTTTGTATCAGTAGTCTTAATGTGCATCACTTCCGGCGCATTGGCTATTAACAAACTTCGTTCTGCTGACCCGGCTGATATTTTTTAGGGAGTAGAGAGTAATTTCTCTCCTGGGTTGAGAATGGAAATTTTAGTAAAACAATAACTCTGTATTATGGATTTGCAAAATAAAACTCTGCTGATTACTGGAATTGATGAATTTATCGGTTTGCGTGCAGCTGAGTTGGCGATAGCACAGGGAATGAAAGTGCGTGGACTGCAAAGTTCTACTAATAAAGATAAAGCACAAAAATTAGGCGCTGAGGTGATTGTTGGTAGTATAACTGATGCAGCGATCGCCCAAAAAGCCTGTCAAGGAGTAGACGTTGTTCTACATACAGCGCAATTGTCCGAAGAAGCAGGCCCCCTCAAGGATTTTCGGGAAATTAATGTGGCTGGTGCAGTCAATATGGCTAAGGCTGCCAAAAATGCTGGTGTGAAATGCTTTGTGCATCTTTCCAGCGTTATGGTGTATGGGTTTAATTATAGCGATCGCATCACCGAATCCGGCCCACTTTCTAGTGATAACAATCCCTATTGTCAAACCAAAATCGAAGCTGAAACCGAACTTTTACCCTTAAATTCTCCACCCGATTTTGGCTTAATTATCATTCGTGCTGGAGATATTTACGGGCCGGGAAGTATTCCTTGGATAGTCAGGCCAATATTGATGATGCGGCAAAAATTATTTGCTTATGCTAACGAAGGTCAAGGAGTTATCAATCATGTTTATATCGATAACTTAATTGATGCCATCTTTTTAGCAGTAGCAAAAGATGCGTATGGTGAAATATTTAATATCACCGACGGCGAAGAAACTTCTTGGAAGGAATACTTCATGCGCCTAGCTGCAATGGAAGGTGCATCTGCTCCCATGTCTATCCCAAAAGATGAAATGAAGTTGTTTTTAAAACTGCGAAATCAGGGACAAAAACTATTTCGCAAAAAAGCTGATATTCTGCCAGAATCAGTGGATTTCATGACTCGTCCCCATGCCTATTCCATTGCTAAAGCCCAAAGACTATTAGACTATAAACCAAAAGTTGACCTAGAAAAAGGCTTAAGTCAAACAAAAAACTGGTTGCAAAATACCGATATTCAAAAGCTAGTTAAATAGGTTTCTGGATAGATTAGAAAACTGGTAGTGGTGAGCAAAATAATTAGCTGCTCATTTCTCTGACTGCATTTTTCTAGAATTAACCATCTCAAATAATCTGAGGAATAGCAAGTATGTTGAATATTTCACGTTTGCGCTACTTTTTATTAGCTGCTGTATTAAGTCTCGTCTCCCTAAAAGTGGCGAACGCAGAAACTACAACTAAGTTAACTGTCGTAGTCAATGGGATACGCCAACAAAAAGGCGCAATATGCTTCCGGGTGTACGCCAGCGAGAAAGGCTTTCCCATGAGTGATACTAGCGAAATTCAAAGTGGCTGTACAAGAATTACAGGTAAGAGCGTAAGCAAAAGTTTCTACGGCTTGAAACCAGGTAAATATGCGGTGGCGATCGTCCATGATGAAAATGGCAATCGCAAATTAGATACAGACTTTTTTGGTATTCCCAAAGAAGGCTTTGGAATTTCTAATAATCCCATCGTTTCTATCCAAACAGGGACACCAGCATTTAGTAAGTCAAGTTTTACAGTCACAAAAAGCACCAGCGTTAATATTTCCGTTAAATATTCACTTGATCCATAAGGAGTAGAGATTGGGGATTGGGGAATAGATGTTTACTCCTCACTCCCCCATATCTTGACCATTACACAAGCAAGACAAAATTTGCCGGAGACAAAGATGTGATGAAAGAGTTGGCAATTTTCTTGTCTAAGTCTTTGCTGGGGTGGTTAGTTATTCAGATGTGTCTTTCATTCATATTTTTGCTGTATGTGCGGACATGGCGGTCTAAAAACATACCTGATGAGCAGTTACCAAAAGCGGCGGTAATTATTTGTTTACGGGGAGCCGACCCTTTTTTACCCAACTGCTTAGAAGCACTGTTACAGCAAAATTATCCAAATTATGATTTAAAGGTAGTTGTTGATAGTCAGGATGACCCTGCTTGGAAGATTGCTAGTGATAGCATCGATAAATTAGCCGCAACTAACGCTCAAATCAACCATTTGCGAGTTATCCGCCACAACTGTAGTCTTAAGTGCAGTTCTCTAATTCAAGCTATTTCCGATTTGGATGATTCTTATGAGGTAGTTGCTTTAGCAGATGCAGATACAATCGTTCATCCTCATTGGTTGCGGGAATTAGTTAGCCCTCTGGGTGACCCCAAAATTGGGGCGACGACTGGTAATCGCTGGTATGTTCCTACTAACCGCTATTGGGGTTCTTTGGTACGTTACACCGGGAATATAGCTACCGTTGTGCAGATGTACCTATTTGGTATTCCCTGGGGTGGGACTCTAGCGGTGAAAACAGAGGTGTTGCGTCAAACAGGACTGCTGGAAAAGTGGGCGCAATCCTTTGGCGAGGATTTAATGATGCCCAATGTGCTGAAAAAGCACGGTTTACGGGTTAAATTTGTGCCTTCTTTGATTATGGTCAATCGTGAAGAGTGCGATTTATTAGGAATTATCGAATATCTCCAGCGCTTTCTGCTTTATTCTCGCCTCTATCATCCCCAGTGGCTAGCTATAGTTAGTGAAGCTGTTTCTAGCATTTTGTTCCCCACTTTAAGCATTATTGTGTTTCTGTTGTCTTTGGGTGATGCTCAATGGGATGTAGCAGGTTTATTGTTAAATTCCTACAGCATTTATACTCTGGGATTGCTCTTACTCATGCTGGTGATGGAGATAGGACTACAACCAGTAATTTGCGCTCAAGGTCAGCCAGGGACACAGTTATCAGTTGCGAGGATGGGCAAAATGTTACTGGCAATTCCCCTAACACAATGGGTGTATGGGTTAGCAATGCTATCTTCTGTGTGGATATCAACTGTTAAATGGCGGGGCATTATTTATCGGATTCATAGCCATGACGATATCCGCCTAGTTGAGTATCATGCCTATGATTTTTTGGATCAACCCATTGATAGCAAAATATCTTTGTGAAGAATAGCAATAGGGGTATAGGGGTATAGGGGTTTAGATATTCAAAAACCTCACACCCTTACACCCTTACACCCTTACACCCTCACACCCCTATACCCTTACACCCTACTAAATTGTGTAGAGGTAATCAATAAATGGATGAATTGGCGATCTCAATATCAAAGTTATTGGTGATTTGGTTAGTTGTTCAGGTGGGCTTGGTACTCAGATTTTTGTGGTCTTTGAATGTACGCTCCCATAGCTTACCTGATGAGAAGTTACCAAAAACGGCAGTATTGTTATATTTGCGGGGGGCAGATCGGTTTTTAGCTGATTGTTTGCGATCGCTGCTCAAGCAAAACTATCCACGCTATGATGTAAAGCTGATCGTCGATAGTGAACAAGACCCAGCTTGGCAAGTTGTCCAGGAGACTATCAAAGAAATCGGTGCAAATAATTTTCAAATTAATTATTTGCGGACTATCAGCCAAACTTGTAGCCTCAAATGCAGTTCCTTAGTGCAAGCTGTTTCAGAATTAGATGATTCTTATCAGGTAGTGGCTTTAGTAGATGCTGATACTATCGTTCATGCCAATTGGTTACGAGAATTAGTTAGTCCTCTGACAAATCCGACGGTAGGAGTAACTACAGGTAATCATTGGTATGTACCTACAGGCACCTATTGGGGGACTGTGGTTCGGTACATTGGCAATATTTCGGCGATCGTCCAGATGTGCCTATACGGCATTCCTTGGGGTGGAAGTTTAGCGATAAAAACAGAAGTGCTGCACCGAACAGGGTTGTTAGAGAGGTGGGAACACACCCTGAGCGAGGATACGATGCTATCTAGCGTCATGGCTAAATATAATCTTCAGGTGAAGTTTGTACCTTCTCTGATTATGGTCAATCCACAAGAGTGTGATTTACCAAATTTAAAATACTCGTTTCAGCGCCAACTACTTTCTTTTCGACTTTATCATCCTTGGTGGTGGGTGTTAGTAGGTGAAGCGGTTTTGACAATAGGGCTACCTCAGCTTCTCTTGTTTGTGTGGTTTATCTCATTCTTTAGTGGGCAAGGAGATACAGCCATTTTTGCTTTGAGCTGGTATGCCATTTATATATTGGCATTAACTATGCTCATACTGTTTTTAGAGTTGGGTGTACAACCAATCATACGTTCACAAGGTAAACCTGTGACTCAATTGTCAGCCTCTCTCATCTTGAGAATAGTCATGGGAATACCCCTTACACACTGGGTTTATGGCTGGGCGATGATAGCCTCTCTACGGATGCAAACAGTTAATTGGTGCGGTGTCACCTATGAAGTTAACGGGCCTGTGAATATTCGCCTAGCTGATTATCGTCCTTATCAACCATTGAATTAACCCATAACTCCCGCCAAATTTGTTGGTGAGGAAAATTCAGGTATGGGTGTAAGGGGAAGATAACTGTTGATTGTTGACTAATAACTAATAGGGTGTTTTCAAATACCAAATTTCCCTAAGAAATACAGAAATTTACTAAAATTATGCAAAAATCAAAGCTTCGCATTGCGCTGTTTAGCGGATTGTATGCACCTTTCTTAACTGGAGTCTCAGTTGCGGTACACCAGAGGGTTCATTGGTTGTTAAAACAAGGTCATGAAGTATTACTTGTTCACCCGCAAATTAACGACAAGTTCCCCAAAAATGTGGGAAGCCGCCCAATGGCAGGACTAGAAGAACTAAAACCTTTCCCTAATTTTTCTTCCTTCGCATTTCCCACACAGCCACTGATATTTTATAAGTCTCTTCCCCAACCTTTAAGCTATCGCCATTGGAGTGATAGTAAGTTACTTTCAGACTTCCAACCAGATATTATCGTAGTGGAAGAAGCAGCACAAATGCGGGGTTTATACTCAGGTTTGTTGCAGGGTTATGGTCGTCCTGTAGGTGTGAAATATGCTAAACGCACCCATACCCCCATTATTTCTGTCTTCCACACAGATATTGTTGCCTATATCAAATATTACTTTGGTGATATCTTCTTTAGCTTGGTGCGCCCTCTGATTCCACTTTTAGTAAAACAGTTTAGTGACAATTATGACTTGAATGTGTTTCCTTCACGAGAACAACTCAAGAAATACCACAACTTAAAATGTCAGCGTAGCGAATACGTGCCTTATCAAGGAATTGATTGCGAAAAATTTCATCCCCGCAACATCATTCACAACCCAATTCCCAACGATGGTAGACCGACTCTATTATTTGTAGGACGCATCACCGCCGAGAAAAATGTCACGCAACTCATAGATATGTATCCCCTGATTGCTGCCAAAATTCCTGATGTGCATTTGGTAATTATTGGTAGTGGGCCTCTAGATGAAGAAATCCGCAGACGCGTCCAAAAATTTCCTTCTGGTATTACCTTCTGGGGTGAGTCTCACGGTACAGAACTTTTAGGTTGGTTCGCCCGCGCCGATGTTTTTGTCAATCCTTCTGTAACAGAAAACTTCTGCACCACAACCAACGAAGCCTTAGCCTCTGGTACTCCAGTAGTTGCGGCGATCGCACCATCAACTTCAGAACAAGTTTTCCCTGGTATGAATGGTCTTTTAGCAGAAGCGAATAATCCCAAAGATTTTGCTCAAAAAATAATTACCATTTTGGAAAATCCTGAACTCAAATCTGCCTTGAGTGAACAAGCCCGTCCTTCCATAATAGGTTACGATTGGTCAGCCTGTATGGAAAAGTTTGAAAGCAAACTGTATGAATTAGTACAATCTTCCGACAAGCAAGAAGTAACTTCCGTGTAATAAGCTAACGCGTACCTAACTACTAATAAGAGTAATAAGGGCTGTTAACTGTTAACTGTTAACTGTTAACGGTCAACAGTCAACAGCACTCATGATGGATTGTGCAACTTAAATACTGTTAATTTGCTGTGTAAAATAAGCTTCTTGATGTTTTAATTGTTGCGCCAGTTCTAAACCTTTTTGAAATGCTGCGAGTGCGGCTGAGGAGTCTTTACGCTCTAAATATAATTTCCCTATTTGGTCGTAAGCTTCCATTAGACCGTAAAAGTTGACGGCTCGTGTTTGTATTTCTACAAGAATTTCGCTGGCTTGCAAAGCTTCATCTAGTTGTCCTTGAGAACGGTACAGAGAAATTAATTTCTGTACAGCTTCCGCCGCACTAGGATACTGTTGCAATTGCCATGCAGTTATATAAGCTTCTTGGTAGTTTTTAAAAGCTGCTTCTAGTAAAGCAGGATTTTCTCGCGCTAAAGTTTCATAATTAGCGGCGATCGCTAGCTGTAAGGTTGGCAACTGAGTAAAATTATTATTCTGGGCATAAATAGCTTTTATCTTGTTTAAAACATCAATAGATTTTTGTGCTTGCTTAGACTGTTGATAAATATAAGCTAGCTTTTGCAAGTATGTGAACTCCTGATTTTGATTTTCCCCTCCAGAGGTAGCTAATCTGAGCAATTCCTCATAGGCGGTAGCGGCTTGGGGATAATCAAACCAATTGAGGTTTAGTTCTCCTATCGTTGTGAGAGTATTTACCTGGGCAACTAAATCTTGTTTTTCTCGAACTGTGGCTAAAACTTCGTTGTAAACTGTAATGGCGTTTTTTAGCGATCGCGTTTTCTGATAGGCTTCGCCCAAAGCTTGTAGTAGTGGTAAGTCAACACTGTGCTGTACATTTTCGTTTCGCGGTTGTGCCTGTTTTTGAATTGCTTGTAATCGTTGAGTGATGTATTGTAGCTCTTGGCGATCGTTTTGATTCCACGCAATCTCACCAACCCGCGACAGCGCCTTGACTTCAGCGACAGCCCCTAAATAACGACGCAAACGTAGTTCACGGTTCCAAATTTCAAACGCCCCTAAATTATCCCCAGCTTGCAACTTCGCTGTTGCTTGTTGGTTTAACTCATCTAACGCCGCCTCCAACTTTTGTTTTTCTGCAACAGTTAACTGCTGTTTATCGCGCAAAGTTGGTACAAGCGGATCAGGTGTAGTAATTTCCAATGGGCTAGGAGGAAACCTGTCTGCTTGTTGAGGATCGTTACTCCTGGCTAGAGTTACAGAATTGGTAAGTTGCCAAATAATAACAGTCGTAATGAGGAGACTTAAGCGCCTTAGCATAAGGATTTTACAATTTTGTGGGTATGAAGGTGAGTAACGGATAATGGGTATGAGTTGCTGCCTAATAACTTTAACTGCAAATTCATTAGACGCATCAACCTGAAATAAATATCCCCAATTCCTAATTCCCAGCCTCCAATCCCCATTAAGCTTTAAAATACTCTCAGATATTTTTAAGCAATCTGATGTAATGACTCACTCTACAGACATAGCCACCTTAGCACGCTGGATGGCAGCCGACTTTAGCAATCAAGCACAAGCTTTTGAAAACCCACCTTTCTACGCCCATATTCGTGTGTGTATGCGCCCCCTACCGTGGGAAGTATTGTCTGGAGTAGGTTTTTTCGTTGAACAAGCTTATGATTATATGCTCAATGATCCCTATCGTTTGCGGGTACTCAAGCTAATGATTGTAGGCGATCGCATCCATATTGAAAATTATACAGTTAAGCAAGAAGAAAATTTTTACGGTGCATCCCGCGACCTTAATCGTCTGCAAACTTTAACTAGCGAATCTTTGGAAAAATTACCAGGCTGTAACATGATTGTTGAGTGGACTGGTAACAGCTTTAAAGGTACGGTAGAACCAGGAAAAGGTTGTATTGTTGTTCGCAAAGGTCAAAAGACCTACTTAGATAGCGAATTTGAAATTAACGAAGAGAAATTCATCAGTCTTGATAGAGGGCGAGATTTAGAAACAGATGCACACATCTGGGGTTCTGTTGCTGGCCCGTTCTATTTTGTACGTTTGCATAATTTTGCCGATGAGGTCAAAATAAGTGCCGAGTGATATTAGCTGTAGTGGGATGTTGAGCAGGTTTCTAGGTTTTTAGTATAACTTGGTAATATTCTGCGTCCTTCTACGCTTACTCTATCTTTTAAAAAAGTTATAAAATTTCTGCCAGGTACTTAGTAAGATACTGTTACCGTCGGCTCTATGGGGAGGGAATAAGGCACTCGCTCAATTTTAGTTGTCCATGTGCCATCGGCGTATAGTTTCAACAAACGAAAACCTGGTAGTTCTTGGTTAATTGCAAAAGTAGTGCTTTGGGACTGGAACTGATAGCAAGTTGAGGGAGATCCCAAGTAGTGAACATTGTGGCGCTGACGCCGAAATTCCTGGTGAATATGACCAAATAAGACTAGCTTGACCTGTGGGTAACGATCAATCACAGCAAACAACTCCTGAGAATTCTGGAGACAGCTACGATCTATCCATGCGGAATTCACTGATAAAGGAGGATGATGTAATGCTATTAACGTGGGATTATTAGGTAGCATTTTTAACTCAGAATCCAGCCAATCTAGGGTAGTAGCTGAGAGATAACCATACACACAATCAGTAACACTAGAGTTAAGCAATATAAAATTCCAATTTCCCCGTTGAAAAGACTTACGTCGGGAAACCATGCCTAGATTTAATATTTTATCCATTGCGATCGCACAGTCATGATTTCCTGGGAGCCAATAAGTAGCTATTTGCAGTGAATTTAAATAGTGTTGTAGGTTTTCATAAGATTCTGGTGTCCCGTCATCAGATAAATCTCCTGTCATCAGCAGCAAGTCTAGCTCTGGTCGTAGTTCCTCTAGCCGCTTCATCACAGCTAAAAAAGACTCTGTTGTAGATATTCCTTGTAGCCTTTGGCTTTCTGAAGCCAACAGATGTATGTCTGTTATTTGAGCAATTGAGATGGGTAACTTTTCGTTCATTTTTACGTTTAGCCACTTATACGTATTGATACAAGATTTTCCCTAGTAACATGAAATGAGTAGTAAATTCATTTTTTAACTTATCAATGAAGCAATAGGCTATCTCATCTCAGGTAAATCATTTACGGCTTGCTACTATATCTAAGTCAATAAATATAAGTAAGCTCTAGTTCTTTTTTATACTTTTATGGATTATTTCAGATTTTCATCTATCTTAAGGAGTAAATTATATTTTTTTTGTATTTTACGACACTCATAACTCATAAATAAAAGTGTAAATGCTTCTCTTTTATAAGACTAGTTTATAACTTATATTTTTTTAACTTAACACTCACTATGCTTTGAAAACTCCACTAGCAATAGCAAAATTTTTGCAACTTGGGGATGCAAAACAAAGCAAACCTATGCTATGATAGTTGACTGTAGAGTGCGGCGGCATAGCCAAGTGGTAAGGCAGAGGTCTGCAAAACCTCCATCCCCCGGTTCAAATCCGGGTGCCGCCTTAAGGCTTCTAACTTTTTAGAAGTCCTAAGATATAACAAAACTGAACATTTGAGAGTCAGCAGAAGAAAATCGCTCCCAGCATTACCGGAACCGTGCGTAAAATTTGAAAAATTTACCTGCTATACACGGTTCTGAGTGTGTTGCTGTTAGGTTTATTGGGTATGCCTTGGTGGGAAGCTCTCAACTACGCTATGACTACTATTTCTACAGGTGGTTTTGCAATTACTAGCGAGGGCTTGACTGTATATGCACCAATTGTACAGTTAGCGGCGATCGCCATCATGATTACTGGAGCAACTAGCTTTTCGGTACACGCAAAGCTGTTGAGTCAGCATCGACTATCTATCCTTTGGCGAGATCCTCAACATCGGATGCTATGGCTACTATTGGTATTGGAATATTATTGCTACTGGAATATTACTCGGTTACAGGCTCACTGAAATGGCTCGACAGTTTATTTCAATGAGTTTCAGCCTTAACAACCTGTGGTTTTAATACGGTTAAGATCCAAGATTGGAGTCCTATCACCAGATTGTTGATGAGTTTGGGAATGATTTTTGGTGCTGGTTCTACCTGTGGTGGACTAAAACTTAGTCGTATTGTGACTTTATATAAAGCTGTCGTTTGGCACTTACAGCAGATATTTCTCAAACCAGACGAACAAATTAAGTACAAACTTGATGGACAGGAAGTTACAGAAATTGAAGCTCACCGTCAAATTAGAACAGCTACGGTTTTAGCAACACTCTGGTTAGGATTTTTGGGAGTTGGAGTTTTGCTTTTGCTCCAAGTTGTTGAAGCGCAATATACAGTTCCCGATGTCATTTTAGAGTCTGCTTCTGCAATGGGAACTTCAGGCTTATCTGTAGGAATTACCAATCCGAATTTGCATTGGATAGGCAAATTAATCTTAATTTTGTTTATGTGGATGGGGAGAGTAGAAATTATTCCGGTAATGGTACTGTTTGCTTTTGTTTTCCGTCCATTACAGCAAATAATTAGAATTAAAAAATCGCGTTAAAACTCATATAAAATTTGGGTTTATTTCTGCTCTCTTCCCTGCTAAATGTTTTGTATAATTATATTTTTTTTAAACATAGAGATTTTGCACTTGCTGACTGCCTGATTACAGCAGCCAGCATTTTTAATGACTTATGCAGTTGCCATTGACATTCGCCGACAAGATTCGGCACAGCGACGACACATATCAGTGCAAGCTTTCATTTGAGCATCATCACCGAAGCGATCGCAATTCTGAGCGCAACGCTCACAAACTTCTGCACAAGTACCGCAGGTACGAGTATGAAGTTCAGAAGTCCGCAGCATAAAATTGGCACTAGTTTCACAAATTTCAGCGCAATCAAGCAGTAACCTAATATGAGATGCTTCTGTATGATTACCACCTTTTTGTAAGCAGTAAGTCACGGTATTTAAGCAGATGCTATGGCAATCTAAGCAATTTTGGATGCACTCCTGCACCTCTTGGTTAATTTGATTCAAGGACAGTTGTTGTATAGCCAAGATTTTTACCTCTCTACTTACTAAATTGTAGGCATAATTGCCTTTAGACTTACCTTAGACATCTAAAGGCATAACTGCCCCTACCAATAGGAGTAAAGAGTAATTATGACTTATGAAATAGCATAATTTCATGATGATTTCATTTTTGTGGGTATATTTATTTGCTGCTCAAGAATCTAGCTACTCCCCATTATTTTATTAGATGAGTTCAACTACCATAGCTTCTGCTTTAGACATCCTAGTAAAATTCAAGACTCTGTTTCGTAGTGGCAAATAGTGGTTACACCATTGTTAAAAAATGGTAGAAATAGCCGATTTTTGCTTGAGATTGATATTGAGAGTTTATCTCTTTCTTAAGGGTGAGAAAAAACCATGAAAATATCGATACCATAAAAATTAAGTACGTAGGCTATTTAGTTTATAACCAAGTTTATTCGTTGTGGAATTTACCATCGAATAACTAACTTATCTACAGTTTTTCTACTTTATTAAATAAATAAAAAATTGCTCATATTTTTTAATAGCTAAACACACTAGCTATTTTGTTGTGAAAGATAAACATCATTCGTTAGGAGTATTCACCATGAAAGCAGTTGTTTTTCACGGAATCGGGGATATCCGATTAGATAACGTACCAGAACCAAAGATTAAAGAGCCAACAGATGCCATTATTCGACTGACTTCTAGCGCAATTTGCGGCACAGATTTACACATGATTCGGGGAACATTCACAGGCATGAAACCCGGTACCATTCTGGGACATGAAGGCGTTGGTATTGTTGAAGAACTTGGTTCTAACGTGCGGAATTTGCAAGTGGGCGATCGCGTTGTCGTTCCCTCGACAATTGCTTGTGGCTACTGTTCTTACTGTCGTTCAGGTTATCATGCTCAATGTGATAACGCCAACCCCCACGGACATAACGCTGGGACAGCTTTCTTCGGAGGCCCAGAAGCAGCAGGCCCATTCGATGGATTGCAGGCAGAATATGCTCGGATTCCTTATGCTAATGCAGGGTTAGTCAAGCTACCAAAAGAAGTTACAGACGACCAAGCAATTCTGCTGTCTGATATCTTTCCTACGGCATACTTTGGAGCTGATATTGCAGAGATCACACCAGGTGACACAGTCGCTATCTTTGGTTGTGGCCCTGTTGGCCAGTTTGCCATTGTCAGCGCCAGACTTTTCGGTGCAGGACGCATCATTGCAGTAGATACAATTCCCTCGCGCTTGGAAATGGCGCGTGATCTGGGTGCAGAAGTGATCGATTATAATGCCGAAGACCCAATTGAGGCGATTCGTGAACTGACTGGGGGAATTGGTGTGGATAGAGTGATTGAAGCAGTTGGTGTAGATGCCAATGCGCCTGATAGTGGCCCAGCAGCCAAAAAAGCACGACAAGAAGCTCAACAATTTCAGCAGCAGTTACAACAAATTGCCCCTGAAACGAATCCCCAAAATGGCAATTGGCATCCTGGTAATGCTCCTTCTCAAGCATTAGAATGGTCAATTCAAGCATTAGCTAAAGCTGGAACCCTCTCGATTATTGGAGTTTATCCCCCAACTCACAATTTCTTTCCCATTGGTACAGCAATGAACAAAAATCTCACTATCAACATGGGGAATTGTAATCACCGCAAGTATATTCCTCTGTTGGTGGATTTAGTTCGTAATGGCACAGTAGACCCCACAAAAGTCTTAACCCAAGTGGAACCGCTTATGTCAGTTATCGACGCTTACAAAGCATTTGACCAACGGCAACCAGGCTGGGTGAAGGTGGAGTTGGTGCCAGGAGCAGCTTTAGCTAATGTTTAGAGTCTTTTTCCATCTCGTCTTGTGAACTAAAAAAATTTACATCAGCAAGTAAGTTGATTTGCTGATAGTTAACCCTCTTTCATCACTCTCGGTAAATAAAAATCTAAAACCCTTATTTTTCAAGACTTTTATAAATTTGGGCGTAGGTTGGGTTGAGGAACAAAACCCAACATCTAAAGACTTTAGTATTGCTAGGGTTCACTCCGTTCAACCTAACCTACATTTATTTTTTTATGCTCAAAGTGAAAGTGATAGAAGAGGGTTAATCTATGGTTTGGGTGGAATGAGCATTAATTGTAGGTAGATTGTCTAAGAATACTAGAATTAAACCTGTCAGAAGGGGCCAGATAAGGGTGGTATATTCTTGCTATTGCGTAATGCTTGCCAGGTTAGTTTTCCTACCCTACCATCACCAACCAATCTTTGCGATCGCTGAAATGCTGCTACGGCTCTAGCGGTTCTCAGACCGTAGATACCATCAAGCGCTCCATTATAAAATCCTAAAGATTGCAGAACAGCTTGCACATCTCTTACCGCCTGTCCACGAGATCCTGGTCTTAAAAAAGGAGCATTCAAAAGAGTGTATCTTGAGAGCCTACCTGCTCTTTGAACATTACTATTTACTTGCGCGTTAGCAGGCGCAAAACCCAAGGTCAACATCCCCATAAACAATGCAGAAATTAAACCCAATGCTAGAATTCTTGAGCGAATAAATCGATGTTTCATAAATTTATATTCCTCTATAAGTCAAATTATCAAATTGCTCTGTCTAAATTCCTCCTATTTTTCAGGTTTTCTGCGTATGTTCTGAAGTAAGGATCATTGAGTTCGTAAAAGTAAGGCTCCATTGTGTAATTGTAGGTAGCTGGAGTCCCAAACATTCCCATTGTGCCTGGCGTTGCTAATGGTACTAAAGGTCGATAAATCCCTCTAACTCGCTCTTCGTAATCATTATCGATTGCTAAACCTTCGCTAAATTCCGGTAAATTTTCTACTTGCTCTTTAGTTAGCCCAGGTACCAACAAACGTTTATTTTCATAGTTCAGGCGCGCTAAACCAATAGGAAGCAACACCTTTTTACCAAACACCCAAAAGCCTGTATCAATGATGAAATAACGAAAATGCCCGTCATCTTCATCAACTAATATGTTGTCAACATTACCAATTTTATCATTGTCAGCGTAAACATCAAAATCCTTAATGTCATTACCACCAAAAATTTCATTGATGTAGTTAGGGTTATATTCATCGAGTTTATACAAAGCCATGTTTTTACCTCCTAAAAAATCTGTTGAAATCGATTAATACCTAACTTCAATAACTAATAAAAATAAAAGAGCAATAATTTGACATAAGCTGATTTAAGGTTAGTTGAAATACTCAGAATGGGTGAACATTCCTTGCCAGCGAACTTGCTCAAATATTTCTAAATCTAAGCATCGTCCCTGATTGACAACTTCATCGCCGTCCACCCAAACTTGCTGCGGTTCAAACCCGTGGAGATATAATTGAACACTCGTGTAAGGAAAAACGTAATCTCCCTGTTGTTTCCAAATCAGTTCTAAGAAGTCTTGATTGTGCGTTAAGTAAAAACGATCGCACCGCGATTCACCATAACCATCACCCTCATCACTGTAAACCTGACCTTGACTAGTTAAGAATGCGGACGGATAGAGATGAAGAATCAATTGATTATTTTCCTCCATTGGTAAGATGCTTCCTGCTTTGACCAATATCGGTATTTGTTCTAGAGGTGCTTTTAATTTGACCTGCTTTTCTCCCTCTAGGAGTTCATCATTCCAAAAGTTATACCAATTTCCCTTAGGTAATATAATTGTTCTTGAGGTTGCGCCTTCTTCGGCGATCGCCGCAACTAACAGGGCATCACCCAACAAAAAGGCATCATCTATATCCCAAAGGTGAGGATTGTCCTGATCTGCCCAGAATAAAGGACGTACTAGAGGATGTCCGGTTTGAGTGGATTCCCAAGCTAAGGTGTAAAAATAGGGCATCAAACGATACCGTAATTGTAAGAATTGCCGCACAATACCCAGCGTTGGTTCACCAAAACTCCAAGGTGTACGAGGCTTAGTATTATTGGCAGAATGGGTGCGGCAAAATGGCATGAAGCAGGATACCTGAAACCAGCGTAAGTATAATTCTGCACTCGGATGACCCTTGAATCCACCAATATCAGAACCACTGTAAGCAATTCCCGATAATCCCAGGTTTAAAACTGTGGGAATAGTTTGGCGTAATCCTTCCCAACTGGTGATAATATCTCCCGTCCAAGTCCAGGCATAACGTTGTAAACCTGCCCAACCAGAGCGCGAAACAATGAAAGGTCGTCGTTGAGGTTGGTACTCACATAAGGCTTGGTATCCAGCCTCAGCTTGAAGTAATCCATAAAAATTATGCGCTTCGCGGTGGTCGCCACCTCTACCTTCCATTGAATGCCAAGTTGCATGGGGTGGTAGTGAAGGGTCGCCCCAAAGTACAAACACACCTGGTTCATTCATATCATGCCAAAATCCAGTAATGCCCAGGTCAAGCAGATACTCATACTGTCTACTCCACCAGTGACGGGCTTGGGGATTGGTAAAATCAGGGAAAGCAGATAAACCTGCCCAAACAGAAGCGATCGCAGGTTTACCATTTGGCAATTTACAAAAGACATCCTGAGCGCGTCCTTCCTCAAACAGTTTGTTTTTTCTGGATGCTCGAACACCAGGGTTAATAATAGTAATTAACCTTATTCCCTTAGCTGCCAATTCTGCGGCTAACTCAGGAAGATGAGGAAAGCGATCGGGGTCAATGGTAAAGGCACGAAAATTATCTAAAACATCAATATCTAGGTGCAATGCACTTACGGGAATGTTGTATGTTTCAAACCCCTTTACAACTTCCCGCAGTGCGGCTTCTCGTTCGTACCCCCAACGCGACTGATGATAACCAAAAGTCCAGCGTGGTGGTAGAGGTGGGCGACCTGTTAATTCTGTGTATCGCTCCAACAATTGAGGCAAAGAACCCGCACTAAAGTAATAGCGCAACATCCCGCCTTCAAACTCGGCTCTAGCTAAGTTTGAGAAACTAAAGTTGGCAGGAAAGGAATTTTCATAGAAAATTAAGTAGCTACCTTCTTCATGCAGACCTAAATAGACTGGAATGCAAAGATACAGGGGGTCAGTTCCCGTCCCATATATGCCTCCTGCATCATAGTTCCACATTCTGTATGTCCTAGTTTCCTCTTCATTGCCGCAGGTGCGGAGATTTAACGGAGCTGCTCTTTCCCCCAAGCCATAAATATGTTCTTCTGGTCGCAGTTTGGCTTGATGTATCCAAGCTTCTTCTTTTCCTAGATGTGATAGCTTTGTTTGCCGTTGAGGGGGTAATTCCTCCCGTAATGTCAGTCTTAAGCTGTTCTGAAATTTCAGACTACCATCAACGTTAACAATCACCTTTAGCTGTGAACTAGAAATTGTCCAACACTTTTCCGTCTCTTGAAATGTCGTCTCTACCTCTGGCCAAGCATTGCGGGAAATACCATAAGCAATAGGTAATATCCCTGGTTTCCACTCAACACGCACTAAATCAGCACTCAAAAAACAAATTTCCAACTCAAAGTGCTGGAAGTTGAATTGTCCACCGCTTTTAGTGGCTTCAGCTTTGTAAACTTCTCCAGTTTCCTCAACAGCTTCTAAGGTTTGAGGCTTAAGAAACTGACGCTCTAACCAATCTCGTTGTAAGGGATATAACAGCGACCCGAAGAACCGACGCAGTTTGATTGTTCGCAGGTTGAGCAATGTTTTGTTGAGGATATCCATAAATTAGGAGTCCCAATTGAGAATGATTTACATCTGAAAAGATGGAGTTTTAACTATGAGTCGATTCAAAGGCGTACAGAAAGAATTTCCTATTGGGGAATCGCTGAGGGATAAACCTCTGTTGCAACTAACACAGGTTTATTGCGGTATTCTGCTTCCAGTGTCCTCTGCAAAGTCAAATCCCAGTTCAGATCGTAATCCCGCTCCAATTCAGCTACAACAAACGGACGCAACACCCCTGTAACTGCAACTTTCTCACCTTCATTGACAGTTCCTTTCGGAGTCCCGGCGCGTATCACTAACAAATCCTCTCCACCAAATAACTTATCTTCATCCAAGGTAAACGAACTGGTATTTCTAATATTTTCCACTTCACCTGTCACCGCTAGGGTTTTGCCATAATAAAGACTGGGGTTTGTGGTAAGTTCACCAGGTTTAGGAGCAAGTGCCAGTGATTGAGCGATAATTGCAGGTTGACTTTCGTAATCTCTATACAAGTTGGCATCTAAACCCAAGTTGTAATCTCGATTAATATCTGCAATTACAAACTTACGAACTGGGCCTGTTGCTTGAATTGGTGTGTTTGGGTCAGTAGGTAAGGTAAAAGTCTTACCAGAAGCATTCACCACTAAAATTGGTTCAGCACCAAAAAATTCCTTATCGCTGACTGTAAAAGTTGATGGGCCTAATGTTCTGATAGGCGTACTTCTAACGGTTACAGTTCGACCGATGAGTTGGTTTGTATTTTCTGTGACTTCCTCTGTAGTAACGTTGTTTTCTGGTACTGCGGCTTCTCGCTCTAAGTTGTTGGTACAAGCTCCTAGTAAAGCTGTGGAGATTGCTAGAGTAATAACTCCTTTGGAACTCCACTTATTTCTGACGAAGTTGATCATTGCAAAATCTCCATTCAATTTGATTAATATCAAGTTCAGATGACTAATTATTCAAAGCTCCCCACATTTTTGCCTCAATCTTAATGATGATTTTGTCCCTTAGCTTGATATATCTTTTTACAATCACAAAGCTTTTGATTGTTGGTAGTCAGCTTTTCCAAACATTAAAAATTAATGGGTGAACTACATTAATTTAAAAATACCTGACCATTCCTTTGAATTCTCAAGACACCTTGATTATTATCGAAATTGGTTGTTTCATCTAACGAGACTGAAAGCACCCCTTGGGAGGTAGACATCGGCATTACTTTTAGCAGTCCACCATCTTCACGTACCAAAGTAATAGTGACAGGCGTTGGTAAATTTCTCAGAATAAACTCTTGTCCACCTGTAATATAGCGAGGCTGTGTATGACCAATTGCTTGATAAGAAATACCAGCATTAGTGTTATTTTTTAGCTTTACATCGACAGTACCTGCTGTTGGTGTAATAGTGGCAATCGCACTTTGCCGACTTTCAGGGACAGGTGGCTGTATGGGTCGTACACCTGTACGCCGAGGAACCACCAATATAGTTGGTTGACCTAATGTTTGCCCTTGCTGTTGTAATCTTAAAGTTGCAGCATTCGGCGGACATCCGGGTGGAACCATAACTCGATTACGATGTGGTTCTTCGTAAAAAATACTGGGACAAGGATTAACTGTGGGCATTTGTGGTTGTGCTACTGCTGATTGAGAAATTGTAGACAAGCCAATTAGTAAACTTCCAAAGGCTGTTCCTGTTAATCCCATTTTTTTCAAACCAGAATGATTGAGATTGTACATAAATACCTCCTTGACAATTTCATTTGGTTACTTCTTTATTTAAAATAAGAACAGTTATATCTAGTGACAAAAAAAACTAAAAATGCTTATGTTTACCTAAATTTAATTCATGTAATTATAAGCATATTAAATAGAATTGCGACATAAATACCAACTGTGATTTGATGTTAAGTCTTAACATTGTTAAATATAAATATATCTTAAAACTTAAATTTGACCAATATTCACTAATAAACTAAAAGATAAAGGTGGAAAACTAGTGGAAAATATATATTTTCCGAATAAATTAATACTTAAGAGTGAGCTTACTAAGACTATAGATATACTAGTTTTCCATCAAATATGCCATTATATCTAGGCAGGAATATTAATAATTGAAGCCCATGATAACTGAACTTAAAACAGTCTTGCTGATTTATTCATTTACTTTATTTCAAGGCTGCTGCTACTTGAGCAGCAAGTTTTTGAGGGTTAAATGGTTTACTGATTATGCCTCTAGCTCCCAGTTGGGTAAATAAACGCTGGTCAGATGTGCGTCCTCTGGCCGTTAGTAAAATCACAGGTATATGTTTAGTGATTTGATTAGCCTGGAGTTTTTGAAGAGTTGTCAAACCATCCATATCAGGCATCATGATATCTAAAAGGATGGCATCAGGTTGAGATGACTCAGCTAAAAGTAATCCTTGATGACCTGAAGTAGCAGTCAACACATTCCAACCCCCCATGATTTCTAGACAAGTCTGAATCAATTGGCGGATGTCATCTTCGTCATCAATAACTAAAATTTGTTTACTATTCATCGTGGTTATTTTCCTCGCTCATCGGAATTATGATTGTGAAGTGAGGGGAAATATTGAAAATCACCATACTCTGAAGAGAAGATTAATTTTTTAAGATAAAAGTTGAAAGTGGAAAACTTGTGCAGAACTTGAATAAACCAATGGCATTACCGAAGTAATCTAAAATGCGGAAATTGACGCGATGGGCTTTTCCCAATCTTTGGCGAAGGTCTTTGACTGACCAGAGGTCATCGCAACCACAAAGCCATAGTATTGCTTTCTTCAGCGTTTTGCTGGCTCTTATACTGACATTACTTCTGTGGCAGATCCAGAGGCTCAATTCCATTTACCCACCGTTTTTAGCTGCTGTCATGGTGAGTTCCTGGTATGGAGGCTTCAACTCAGGATTGTTGGCAACTTTTTTGTCTGCTGTAGTCTGCTCCTACTTTCTCTTACACCCTTTTTATTCTCTGGCTGTCAGTGGATTTAGTGTAGTGGGGTTGCTTCAGTTTGTGTTAGTCGGATTATTGATTAGCTCACTTAATTCTGCACTGCGCCAGGCGCGATCGCAAGCTCAGATGAATGCACGAGTAGCCCAACAAAATTATGAGCGTCTACTTCAAAGCCAGTATAATCTACGTCGAAGTGAGGAACGTTATCGGCTGCTAGTAGAAGGAGTCACTAATTACGCAATTTTCATGCTCGATTCCAACGCTAACTTTACTACTTGGAATATTGGCGCAGAACGTATTTTAGGTTATCAAGAAGCAGAGATTATTGGTCAACCTTTTGAGCTAATTTTTGCGCCCGAAGCTATTGAGCGTGGACAACCACAACAAGTATTAAAGCAAGCCTTAACAGAAGGTTTTTCTAGGGAGAATCGCTGGCACATTCGTAAAGATGGCACATTTTTCTGGGCGCATTGTCTGATCACACCTTTACGAGATGAAAATGGCAATCTGCGCGGCTTCTCTAAAATTATGCAAGATATTACTGAACGCAAACAAGCTGAAGAAGAAAAAGAGCAATTACTACTGCGAGAACAAGCCGCACGCGCTGAAGCAGAAGCCGCAAACCGTTCCAAAGACGACTTTTTAGCCATAGTGTCCCATGAACTACGCACCCCCATGACCGCAATTATCGGTTGGGCTGGAATGCTGCAAACGGGTGCGCTAGATGAAGCGAGAGCCAGTCTTGCTCTTGAGACAATTGAGCGCAACGCTAATTTGCAAATGCAACTGATTGAAGACTTGCTTGATATTTCACGTATTGTTAGGGGAGAACTTTCGCTCTCCATTGATTTGGTTGATTTAGTAGAAGTAATTACAGATGCTATAGAAGTTGTACAATCACTCGCAGATAATAAGGGTATTCAAATTAAATCTAGACCTGATACTTCCATAGACAAAATTTGGGGTGACTCAGACCGCTTGCTACAGGTTGTGTTAAATCTACTCACCAATGCGATCAAATTTACACCCAACGGCGGACGCATTGAGGTGTGTTTGTCAAAGGAATTGGGGACTGGTGACTGGGGATTGGGAAACAGGGGGGACGAAACTAATGTTTCATGCCCGATTCCTCACTATGCTCAAATTCAAGTAATTGATACGGGTCAGGGTATTAGTGCTGATTTTCTACCTCATATATTTGAACGCTTTCGTCAAGCAGATAGTAGCCATACTCGGTCAAATAAAGGACTAGGTTTAGGACTAGCGATCGCACGTCATCTGGTAGAACTGCATGGTGGTACAATCCAAGCCCAAAGCCAGGGAATAGGACAAGGAGCCACATTTACGGTCAAATTGCCCATTACAGAAGAAAGCAGAGGAGTAAATACCATTCAACATAATCACCATTGTTAACAGTCTGAGTAAAATGTCTGGTAAATTCTCAGCAATTTAGTCATTGAGTAGGCGATCGGTTTCAAATTATGCCTGACAAGAAATAGTTGTTTTTCAATTAGCCATAACATCATCCAAATGCTTATTTCTTCTTTGGCTGAGGGCGAG
This sequence comes from Anabaena sp. FACHB-595, assembly GCF_048568275.1. Taxonomy (NCBI): domain Bacteria; kingdom Bacillati; phylum Cyanobacteriota; class Cyanophyceae; order Nostocales; family Nostocaceae; genus Anabaena; species Anabaena sp. FACHB-595. The sequence continues at coordinate 6,355,959 of NZ_CP183473.1, read as the reverse complement.
GAAAATTAGAAGGTGGCTTGAATTTCTCGACTGGTACATCGTGAAGCGCCTTCTGCATAAAATCACGCCAAATGGGAGCAACCATACCTCCGCCTGTTGCACCCCTAGCTAATTGTCCGTTATCATCTCTACCTACCCAAATGGCTGTTGTTAACTGTGGTACTGTACCTATGAACCAGATATCTCTTTCTGAAGAGGTTGTACCAGTTTTGCCAGCAACTGGACGGTTTAAAGCCGCACCTCTACCGGTTCCCTCCTTCACTGCTGATTGCAACACATCTAAAATGGCGGCCGATGCCCAAGGGTCAAGAACCTGACGAGGCTTAGGGGTATTATCTAATAATAAATCACCACTACTATTAGTCACACGGGTAATGAGTGTTGGAGAAGAGTACCAACCATAATTAGCAAAAGTTGCATAGGCACTAGCCATCTCTAGTGGCGTAACACCAATCGCGCCTAATGGTAAAGAACTTACAGGTTCCATTTGACTAGTAATTCCCAAGGTACGGCAAGTTTTGATCACATTATTCATTCCTACAGATTTACCAAGCTTCACCGTAGGGACGTTGCGAGAAAGTGCTAAAGCAGTACGAATTGGCATTGCACCCTTAAAGGTATTATCGTAGTTGCGTGGAGAGTAAGTTTTATCCCCGTCAGGATAGCTGACTGGAGAATCTAGTACCTTTGTATCGGGCGTAAACTTGCCACTGGCAAAAGCAGTATAGTAGACGAACGACTTAAAAGCAGACCCAGGTTGACGCTGGGCTTGAGTTGCACGGTTAAATTCGCTCTTTTGCGAATCAACACCACCTACTAAGGTTTTGACAAATTGAGTACGTGGGTCTATTGCTACTAAAGCAATTTGATTGTTTTTTAACCCTCGTTCTTTAAGAGTTTTGTGCCATTTTTTTACAGTTTCTTCTGCAATTATTTGTAAATCACTAGATACTGTTGTTTGCACCCGCATTCCACCTTTGAGTACAGCATCACGCCCAAATTTTTCAATTAATTCCTGTGATACGGCATTAGTGACATAAGGAAAAACACTAGCTTTAAAAGATTTAATTTTGCCTAATTGAATCTGTTGTCGAAGAGCATCATCATATTCTTGTTTCGTAATCCATTTTAATTCCCGCATCCTTCTCAAGACTTGCCTTTGCTTTTGTCTAGCTAAATTCATGTCCACAAAAGGACTAAATTTTTCTGGAGCTTGGATAAGGCCAGCCATCAAAGCTGACTCAGCCAAAGTTAAATCTTGTGCTGATTTATTGAAGTAAGACTGGGCTGCTGTTTGCACACCATAGTTATTATGACCCCAGTAAACTTGATTAAGATACAGTTCTAAAATTTGATCTTTATTGAGAATACGCTCTAGGCGAATTGCTAATACAGCCTCTGCTATTTTGCGGCTTAAAGCGCGATCGCGAGATAAAAACAGATTTTTTACCAACTGCATAGTGATGGTAGAACCACCCTCTTTCACAGTACCTGATGCCCAATTAACTAACGCAGCACGTCCTATACCTCCGGGGTCGATACCGTGATGATTGTAAAAATAACTATCTTCAATAGCTAAGACTGCTCTTTTTAGATGTGGAGAAATTTGATCTAAGGACACAAATTTTCTATTAGCCTCTCCATGCAACCCTACCAAAAGCTTACCTTTGATGTCGTATATATATGTTGTTTCTGCTGGTACAAAATTGCGTATTTGTCTAAGCTGTGGCAAATTATAGAAACTAATAAATAAGCCAACTAACCCTCCTGTCACAATAGAAATTGCCAACATATTAATTGATAAGAGAGTACCACCTGTAACTAAACCTACTTTTCTCCAAAACTCAAAATTAGGTGAAGGCTGAATTAGTAGTTGTTCCTGTTCAATATTTTCTGATGAAGACACGATAGTTATATTTATTTACAAGGGTGAATTAAATCTTTAAACTATCAATTACACGGTTGCTCTTAAAATATTATGTTTTTGATATGACATATTCATTCATAAAAAATCTGACTTTATGATGTTATTAAAGATTGCAAATCAAGTTAAAATATTTTCTCCATTTTTAGTGATTCATAAGAGGTATGCTATTAGTAATCATTTTTCTATGATAAAATATAATTAATTATTACAACCAATTTAAAAAGACAATTCTCTAACATAAGTTATAAAAAATGGAATCAAAAGTAAGATATTTGCTCTATGCCCAACAATATTTACTGCTGCTTTCTTAGAAACCGAAGTTGTGATCGCTATTGATGTAAAAAAGGGTGTAGCGAATGATGCCCAAAATAATCATGACAACACTTAATGCCACAGCCCATGCGGATAGTTGCAATGGGTGAGGCTGTCGGCATTCACTTAATTTTAGGTGAGTTGCTGAATTCAGGAGCTACAGGCTGGGTGCATCCCCTGCTTGCCTCAATTGATCCCACTGTTATGCAACGCGATTTTAGGTTATATCTAGCTTGGTTGAAATTAAATTTGGTGCTACAAAACTACAAGTAGCCCATATAGTTCTTATTTTTTATTCGGCCGAGGGCGAGGAAAATTAGAAGGTCGCTTGAAGTTCTCGACTGGTAAGTTTTTAAGCGCATTTTGCATAAAATCGCGCCATATAGGAGCAACCGTGCCACCACCTGTTGCGCCGTAACCTAATCTTTTGTTATCGTCTCTTCCTACCCAGATCGCAGTTGTCAATTGTGGTACAGTACCCACAAACCAAACATCCCTTTCTGATGAAGTTGTGCCTGTCTTACCAGCCGCCGGACGACCTATAGCCGCCGCTCTACCTGTACCGTTATTAATTACAGACTGCATCACATCAATCACAGATGCAGATGCCCAAGGATTTAAAACTAAACGAGGCTTAGGTGTATTGTCTATCAAAACATTGCCATTACTATCACTGACACGCATGATTAATGTAGTCGGTGATTGCCAGCCATAATTTGCCAAAGTAGCGTAGGCACTAGCCATTTCCACAGGCGTTACACCAATTGCACCTAAAGGCAAAGAAGTTACAGGTTCCATCGGACTTGTAATACCTAAAGTCCGAGAAGTTTCAATAACTCTATTTAGACCTACAGCTTTGCCAAGTTTGATTGCCGGAATATTCCGAGATAGTGATAAAGCTGTGCGAATTGGTATTGCTCCCATAAAACTATTATCGTAGTTGCGTGGAGAGTACCAACCATTGCCATCACGATACCTGACTGGAGTATCCTGCACTATTGTATTAGGTGTGAATTTGCCGCTAGCGAAAGCAGCATAGTAAACAAACGGCTTAAAAGCAGACCCTGGCTGACGGCGTGCTTGAGTTGCTCGGTTGAACTCGCTAGTTTTAGCATCCACGCCACCAACTAAAGCTTTAATAAAATGGGTACGCGGGTCAATAGCTACTAAAGCTATTTGATTATTTCTTAGCCCTTGACGTTTTAGCCTTTGATGCCAACGCTTGACCGTTTTGTTGGCCATCATTTGGAATTGAGCATCAATGGTTGTTTGCACCCGCAGTCCACCTTTAAGCAGGACATCACGTCCGAACCTTCTCACCAACTCTTGCGCTACGCTATTAGTTATATAAGGTGCAGCACTACCTTCTAAAGTTCTCTTGTTATTCAGTTGAATCTTTTGCTTAAGAGCCTGATTATAATCCTGCTGGCTAATCCAGTTTAATTCCAGCATTCTCAACAGCACTTCTTTCTGCTTTTGTTTTGCTAATTCCAGGTTAATAAACGGGCTGAAATTTTCTGGTGCAGGAAGTAATCCTGCCATCATAGCTGATTCAGCTAAGTTTAAATTTGCGGCTGACTTATTAAAGTAATAACGCGCAGCCATTTGGACACCATAATTGTTATCACCCCAATAAACTTGATTGAGATACAGATCCAATATCTCATCCTTACTGAGAACTTGTTCTAAACGAATTGCCAGCACTGCTTCTGCTATTTTCCGTGTAAAGGTACGCTCTTGAGATAAAAACAAGTTTTTCACCAATTGCATGGTGAGAGTAGAGCCACCTTCCTGCACTTCCCCAGCTTCTAAGTTAACCACTAAAGCACGCCCTATTCCAACAGGATCGATACCGTGGTGATGGTAAAAAGAAGTATCCTCGCTGGCTAATACTGCTCGTTTCAGGTGAGGAGAAATTTTCTTTAAAGGGACTACTTCACGATTAACTTCCCCATGAATACTTGCCAATAGCCTGCCTTTAATGTCATAGATATAAGTTGTTTCAGCAGGTACAAAATTCCTGATTGTTCTAACGCTTGGTAAATCACGGAAACTAATAGCTAAACCAAGCAGTCCCCCAGCTAGTACAGAACTTGTCAGCGTGGTGATTGATAAAAGGGTACAGCCGGTAATTTGACCCACCCCTTTCCAAAACTCTAAACTAGGCGAAGTCCGGATTTGCGGCTGCTTATCTTCAAAAGTCCTTAATGAAGACACGGCAATTTTATTTCCTCGTTGAACTGCAATTCATTCAGCAAAGCCAAGCAACTAATTTTTGGCTACTGATAATAATTTGATAGTTATGAAGGTTGATATATTCTTAGCGAACATAACTTAATCCACTTATGAATTATAAAGATTACTGAGTAGTATATCTTCTACTTAGAGGCAGAATTTTGTGACACCGTAAGCTTCGATTAAATACAAAATATCCTTCAGCAGCATTGGCTCTACCTGATGCGTGGAGAGACAAGCAAGACTCGTTTTTCTGCTATAAAGCTGATACGGAGTTATTTCTATACCAAGGAGTATTGACAACTGAGCATATGATGCGCGATCGCCTTTTGCGTTCTAGCGTGAGTTTATGCAGATGGTCTTTTCTGGAAAGCTCTTGGCGCTGATTACTGTACTATCTTTCAGCCTAAGCATTGCTTTTGATAGATGCCTTGTACAACTAAAACGGGGATAACCTAAGTTATAGAGATTTAATGATGGCGCTTAGGGTTTCGTCTAGAAATGACTACTTTTCATGAGAATTCTTTTAGTTGAAGACGATGATCTGCTGGCTCAAGCTATGGCAACAACTCTGACTAAACAACATTATGCAGTTGATATTGCTGCTGATGGTGAAGTTGCTTGGGAATTGGTGAGTGTTTGTAACTATGAACTAATTTTGTTAGATGTTGTTCTACCGAAACTGGATGGTATCAGTCTTTGTCGACAATTACGGCAAGCAGGCTATCAAATGCTGATTCTGCTGTTAACAGCAAAAGATTCTCAAACTGATAAAATTCTAGGTTTAGATACCGGAGCAGATGATTATGTAGTCAAACCATTTGATTTTCAAGAGTTATCAGCTCGTATTCGTGCTTTATTACGTCGAGGAAATACTTCTTTACCTCCTGTTTTAGCATGGGGAAGCTTACGCCTTGACCCTAGTAGTTGTGAGGTAACTTATGCAGACAAGCCACTAAATTTAACAGCCAAAGAATTTAGTATTTTAGAGCTTTTCTTACGCAACAACCAACGTACTTTTAGCCGGGGTGCAATTGTAGAAAAACTTTGGAGTGCGGAAAAAGATCCACCAGAAGAAAACACGATTAAATCTCATATCAAAAGTTTACGACAGAAATTACAAGCAGCAGGTGCTAACTACGCTTTTATCGAAACTGTTTACGGGATGGGTTATCGCTTGAAAGCTTTAGCTCATGAAGCAAATTGTCTGATAACTGAGCCAGAAATAAATTTAACACAGCAGCAAATTCTACTCACAGCCATTGCTCAAGAGCGAGAAAATTTCAAAGCAAAGGTTGGTTCACGGATTGCATTTTTTAAAGAAGCGGTGAATGCTTTAAGAAAAGGTACGCTTGACCTGCAAATGCAGCAAGAGGCAGAGCAAGAAGCTCACAAATTGGTTGGTTCGTTGGGGAGTTTTGGTTTTCCACACGCTTCATTATTAGCTAAAAAAATAGAAGATTTATTTCAGAATCAAAATTTGATCACCCAAGCCAAATGTTTTTATTTAGATAAACTGCTAACGGCGTTGCCCAGGAATCTAGAAAAAACTTCCTTGGAGCAACATCAAAATCTGCTATTGGTGATTAGCAATGATCAGCAAGTTTTTAACGGATTGCTAGATGAAGCTGTAAACCTGGGAATAAAAGTTAAAATTACTCATGATATTGCAGGTAGTAGAACTATAATTGCATCTTTAAATCCTGATGTGGTAATACTGGATATTGATATTGAAGAAGATAGTCTAAGTTTACTAAGAGAATTATCTCAGCTATCGCCTCAAATACCGATTTTAATACTTACTAATCAAAATAATTTTATTAAGCGTGTAGAAGTTGCCCGTGCTGGCGGCTGTGCTTTTTTGCCAAAATATCTGCCTTCTAGCCAAATTTTTGAGTCAGTTATTCAAGTATTACCACAAACTGGGATTACTAAAACGAAAATCATGATTGTAGATGATAATCTCCATTTATTAAATTTTCTACATCGATATCTAGAAGCTTTAGGAATTACCGTAAAAGCTCTTAAAGAGCCGCAATATTTTTGGGATACTCTGATAGAATTTTCTCCTGATTTGCTAATTCTAGATTTAGAAATACCGCATATTAATGGGATTGAACTTTGCCAGGTAGTACGTAATGATCCTTACTGGCAATTTTTACCAGTGCTGTTTCTCGTTAATAATTTTAATGTCAATACCTTTGAAAAAATATTTGCTGTTGGGGCTGATGATTGGGTAAATAAGTCTGTCATAGACTCACGACTAGTTGCCCAGATTTTGCAGCATCTGGAGCGAATGTCACTGAGGAAGTTATCTGCAACTAGGTATTTTAATTATAGTTACTAAACAGGTTTTGTATCTAATTTTAAAACTTTCGATGATCAGCTTGCAGGAATTTTTGAATTGTTAAAAATATAAACTCATGAGCCAGTTAACCTCAATAGAAATCAATATAGCCTTGATGACCCTGGGTGGACTAGTGCTAGCTCTTGGGCTGTTATCTGGCTGGCTCAAAGAGCGATTGTTTCTTTCAGATCCTCTTATAGCTTTGGTAGTTGGAGTTTTATTGAGTCCATCTGTGTTTGGCTTAATTGACCTTGCTCACTGGGGTAAACCAGAGATAATTTTAGAACAGGGAGCAAGATTAGCGATCGCAATTCAAGTGATGGGGGTAGCGTTGCGCCTACCAAAAGCCTACCCTTTCACACATTGGCACATTCTAGCGGTACTGTTAGGGTTGTTGATGCCTTTGATGTGGTTAATTAGTGGACTATTGGTATATCTGCTATTAGGTCTACCTTTTTGGGTATCTATGTTGGTTGGGGCTGTGATTACTCCTACCGATCCGGTTGTTTCTACTTCCGTTGTCACGGGGAAAATCGCCGAGCAGAACCTACCCGAACGCATTCGCTACGGTATCTTTGCTGAGTCTGCTGCAAATGATGGATTGGCTTATCCGTTTGTGCTTTTACCGATTCTGATCTTGACCAAACCACCACAAGAAGCTCTAATTCACTGGCTCACTAAAATTTTACTGTGGGAAGTAGGAGCAGCTGTGTTGATGGGATTGCTGATTGGCTACCTAGCAGGGTGGCTTTTGCAATGGGCTGAAACCAAACAAACCATAGAGAAGCAGTCTTTTCTAGCTTATACCGTAGCTCTTTCATTAGCTGTATTGGGTCTTGTGAAATTAATTGGTAGTGATGGTATTTTGGCAGTTTTTGCGGCGGGAATCGCATTTGATATGGTTGTGGGCGGCCGTGACAGAGCTGAAGAAGAGAACGTACAGGAAGCAGTAGACCGCTTTTTTACTTTGTATATTTTCGTGCTATTGGGTCTATATATACCTTGGCAGCAATGGTTAGAGTTAGGTTGGAAAGGTCTGCTATTGGCTGTAGCGGTTCTGTTACTGCGCCGACTACCAGTCGTGCTTTTACTGCGTCCCCTTCTTGGTCAGTTGCGAAGAATACAGGATGCTCTGTTTTTAGGGTGGTTCGGCCCTATTGGTGTAGCAGCAATTTTTTATGCTTTCCTTTCACTGCGTCAGACAGGTATAGAAGCAACCTGGACTATAGGTAGTCTAGTCATTTGTGCTTCCATCTTGGCTCACGGTTTTACAGCTGTACCCTTGGCTAAACTCTACGCCAAGCAGCAAAGGTAATCATGTATTTTGAACACAGCTTTCAATACTCACCTCTTTTGCTCAGATTAACTCTTTCATAAAAGTCCTAAATTCTATTCCCATATAGATATATTGCTACTATTCAAAAATCAGTCTTTCAGAAGCTTCTTTAGCAAAATGATATAGGTATTTTGAAGTAATTAGAATCAGCACAATAGCTGGTAATTATAAAAATGGGGGCTACATTGTGCGATTGGGACAGTTAATCGGCTTTCTTGCTTTTGTTATATCTCTTTATATTTTGTGGCAGACTCGGCAAATTCTTTTGGTAGTATTTGCATCTATAGTATTAGCAACAGTCCTCAATCAACTAGTAACTTTTTTACAAAAATTCCGGCTCAGACGGGGCCCAGCCGTTGCTATATCAGTTGCTCTTTTAGTAGCTGTTTTAGCCGTATTCTTTGCACTAATTGTCCCACGTCTGGTTGAGCAATTGCAACAATTCGATGATATTATGCCACTGGCAGTAGAAAGATTGCGATTGTGGAACAATTGGTTACAAAATATAATTCCTAACCAACTATTAGAAAGTATTCAAGGAATTAGGTATCTGACTCAAGGTTTACAAGATTGGTTAAATCGGTTGATAGACAACTTTTTTAGATTGGTCAGTAGCTCGCTTTCAATTATTTTAGGTTTGTTGCTTTTCGTGGCTCTTACCATCATGTTATTAGCCGATCCATCGCCCTATCAGCAGGGGTTTATCATGCTATTTCCTGCTTTTTATCGTCGGCGAGTTGATGACATTCTCAATAAATGTGCAGTCTCGTTAACTGGTTGGATAAAAGGCACACTCCTAACTATGCTGGTCATTGCAACATTAAGCTATATTGGATTATTGATTTTGGGCATACCATTGCCATTAGTTAATGCAATTTTGGCAGGATTATTAGAATTTATTCCCAATGTTGGCCCTACCTTGAGTGTGATTCCACCTGCACTATTAGCATTAAGTGAAGCACCTTGGAAAATCCTTGCTGTTATAGCTTTGTATTTCGGAATTCAGCAAGTTGAAAGTTTAGTTATATTACCTTTAGTAATGAAAAGCCAAGCATCACTTTTGCCTGCTGTTACTTTAGTAGCGGTGGTCTTTTTTGGCAGTTTTTTTGGTTTTCTAGGTGTATTTCTCGCTGTACCACTAGTAATTGTGTTGCAAATTTGGATCAAAGAGATTTTGGTAGAGGATGTCCTAAATCACTGGCAAAAAAATGATACTTAGAAGTATATATCTTGCCTGAATAGGCTTCTTTTAAATTGCTTGAAGATTAGGCAGTTTAAATGTGAGTCCCATGTTGTCAATCATGTGCCTCTAGATAGCTATTTGCCCACTGTCTCAACGCCCAAAGACTAGTTAAAGCAGCTAATCCAGCCCCAAGAGAGTCCATCACTAAATCAATAATTGTGTCATCTAAACTTTCAATTACTTCAGTGCTAAGAACTTTCCCCGCAGACCATTCTGCAATTTCCCATAAAGCACCAATAGCAATGCCAAAACTGGTAATTGTTACCAGATACAAAAGTGTATGATTCCGAAATAGATTTAACATTGGACTATAAACTAAAAAACTGAGAGCTAAGGTAATTGCAAAGGTCGTATAAGCATGAACAATCTCGTCATAAAGCCCTGGCTTACCAAATAAATTCCACACCCAACCAGTAGCATTTAGCAATGCAGCTAAGACAAATAAAAAATCAAACAAGGTGGGTAATTTATCATCTCGCACCACAAATACAAAAGATGCTACAAGGAAAAATGCTAGACCCAAAGCATTTAACCACTTACCTTGAAATCCTGCGGCTATCACAAATATTGCCAATAGAGCTTGTCCTATCCAGGCGATAACTCGATAACCTCTCCAATTTAAACTTTGCATATATACTTACCCAAAAATAATTTTACGATTTCCAATTTTTAATATCGCTATCATTTTCTAAATTTTTAATAACTCGGTAATATCTTTCTTCTACATCTTTACGGTCTTGTTTTTGTGAGATTACCTCACAACTATCTTGTAAAATCATGTCAGCATGATGCCGTAGGGCTGCTTGATATTGGGAATTTTTAGTATAAGTTGCAATTAAAGCAATAGCTTCTAACAAACGCATAATCACTGCAATATCAGAACGTCCATACTGGCGAATTTGGTTAAAAGCTGTATCCATTAATCCAGGAAACTTTACGCCTTCGGCAATGATGCGTAGCTGATTATGATTGTAGCGATAAGGTGAAGGAAACTTTCGTTGCACAAGATGACAGAATCCGGTACTTAATTGGTCAATACAGCGAATTGCAGTAAATGGGTCATTGACTCCAGGAGAAATTGCGCGTAAGGCAATTTCTACTAACTGATTGATGGGAAATTCTACGTCCTGTTGCTCTGTCCGTTCTTTACCAATAATAAAGGCATTATTAATTTTTTTAGTCAGTTTTGAATGCAGTTTGTGTCCAGGAAAAATCAAGACTAAATCACTACCTTGAACTACAAATTTTCCTGGACGAATTTGCAAATGTATAAGCAAATTATAATGACAAGCAATTTTCATTAATTCTTCATTATCAATTGCTTGTAAATAACCAGTTCTATTGGCTCGAATCGGTACAGCTTCTTCCTCCAAAGGCGGAGGAATTTCTGCAACTCCAAGGCTATCTTCTGGTTTACCACGCCCTATTTTTTCGGGGAATAGTCGCTTAATTGCTGAATGCAAATCTGCACTCACATTTTGAATTACATGAGACGCTTGAATGATTGTAGAAGCGTGATGAATAAAATAAATCAGAATACCAATGCTAATTATTGCTAGTAAAATGCCGACTGTTACCGCTAGTTGTGGTACAAATTGGCTGTATCCATCTCCTTCGCCTCGAATTGTTCTGAGTACAAATAAGCAGTAGACAAAAGTACCAAGGAATGTACCAAGTACAACTTGATTACCAGTATCCTGCATAAAATTACGTAGAAGGCGGGGGCCAAAATTGGCAGCAGCTAGTTGCAGTGCCACGATGGTAATTGAAAAGGCTGTAGCTGCAACACTAACCATTGAACCTGCGACAGCTTCTAGGAGCGATCGCGCTCCATCAGCCCCACCAGTGTAAACCCACCAATAATCAATTTCTACCTTGTCTGTACGGTCAAGATTCAGCATTGTAAAAGCTAAAGCAGTAGCTACTACCGCCATAACTGCTGGTATGAACCAATAACTGGAGTGGAGCTGATCCCAGAGTTTGCTAATCTTGACGTTTTTCATCTTTCGTTAGTTTAAGAATCTACTTTGCCGTTACCATCTCGTGAAGTACGCACTTGAGCGTTATAGGGGTTTTGGTCTATTAATTTGAACTTCGATGCAATAATTGTTGAATTTCCTCTCTTAATGCTGCAATTTCACTCTGAAGCAGTTCGATAGATTTTGCTCCGGCTAATTCGGCTTCATCATCATCAGCATCTCGGTCAATAAAGAATGTCGCCAGAGTTGCAGTCACATAACCAAACACAGCAAAAGCATACAACGCCAAGAAAAAACATAGCACCCGACCTTCAGGGGTTTTCGGCCAATACTCAGAACCCATGGTGGTCATGAGCATTGCTGTCCACCATAAAGCAGTGCCATAGTTATGCAGTCCAGATTCCACAGGCACTTCATTCTCAAACGTATACATCCCTGCTGCTCCTAGTAAAGTCACAATCATTGTTAACACCACAACATAACCAAACCCTCGACGGCTCACACTAGCGGCCAAAACCCTCATTCCTCGGTTAGCACGAGTCACGACTCGCAATAGTTGTAGCCCTCTTACAGCCCGTGCTGTTCGTAATATTTTGATGACTCGGATAATCCGAAAAGTTCGCAGTGCAGGCAAAAACAGAGAAATAACTGTTAGCCAGCTGCTTTTGATATAGGAAGGTCTATGAGGAGCGATCGCTAGTTTCAGTAGAAAATCTAAAATAAAAATAATCCAAATAGCAATGCTAACGGCTTGTAGTAAAGAATTTAACCCCCAGATAATCTCAATAATGAATAGTGCTAACCACGCAAAGCCCAGCACCAACATAGGCGTTTCTAGCCAATCTTCCAACTGTTGCAAAACTTCGCTGCGTTCTTTTTCTAGGGCTTGTTTCTCTGAAAGCTTAGTCATGAGTCATGAGTCATTAGTTTTTTCCCTTACACCCCATATACCCCTATACGCTTACACCCCTGTATTTTCTAAAGGAGTTTCTAGCACGTTGACATCAACTAAAGGTGTGACATTAAAAGCTTGTTTTAATAATTGAGTTTGAATAGCTTGGGTGAGGCGATCGCTAATTTCTGCACTAGATAATGTCACTTGTGGTTGACGCTGTACATAAATCACGCAAAGTAGAGTCTCCTGTCCTTCAATGTTGGCGCGTGTAAAGCGCACATTCGACTCAACCAATTTTGCTAAACCCACTTGCTCGACGGTTTTTTGCACTTGAGCGTTAGCACGTTGGGCCAGGCTAGAACGTTGAAGATTAGGTGAATTTATAAATTGCCATGTGAGTAAACCTGCCAAGGTAATGACAGTGATTACCAATGCAGAAAAGAATACTTGTTTTTTACCGCGCTGATAGCGAGTTCCTTGAGCAGACAGCCCAAACATACGGAACAAGAGAGCAGCCGATAAATTGATGCCGCATAGTTGCAAGAACAGCAAAAATACGCCAGAAATTACCATATCCCACCTGCCAATTGCACTGGCCATACCGATAATTCCCGCAGGTGGGGCTAAGGAAGCGGCAACTAACATTCCTGTAGCCGCGCCAGATACTAAACTACTGCGTTCTGATTGTACTAAGTTAAGCGCCCCTGCTGCTCCGGCAGCTAATGGTAAAATTACTGCCACTGCTGAAACTTGGCTATTGTCTAACATTAAACTTGTAGGAATTTCTTGCCGTAATATGAGGCTAAGTAACCAAGTAGTAAAAATCGTGACGGTTAAAGCTGCAAAATATCGTAAAATACTCCGCCCCAAGAGTGAGCGATCGCCCCAAGCCGTAGCAATGGCTGTATTCATTGCCGGGCCTGCAAATGGCGCAATCAGCATCGCCGCTACTAGCAAGTAAGTTGTATTTGTATATAATCCAATCCAAACTACAAAGCCTGCGAGTGCGGCATAACTCAGAAAGCCTTGCCAAGAGCCTACACTCTGCAAACCAGAGAGCAATATCTCAATCGGGCTACGTTCCTCGACATCCACAACTTGCTGCGGTGCTTCCGATGCAGGTGGTTGTAAAGCCATCACACCAGTTGGTATCAGCGTGATATGTACTTTGGGTAAGTCTTGCAATTCCTCTATAACTTTCCCTACTTCTCGATTAGAAACATGAACTATCACTACATCAATTGGTTCGTCTGCATTCCCTTCAAATCGTGCCAAATTTGTGCCGTTATGGAATTTGGCAATGTCAATCACTGCTTTTCCGTTGCCTCTTGGCACTTGGATAATAAGTTGACGCATTTTCACCTCCTACAGCTAACCATGTTGCTTTTTCAGGTAATATCTCTACTACCCAAAGAAATATTTCCTGAAACAAAACATTTAATTATCGCCAGCAATGCCTATGATCAAGCAGATTATGCTCGAAGGATATATTGAGTTATTTCCTCGGCTTAAATTAACACTATAGTCATCCAATTTGATTATTGAACAAACTTAAGTTTGTTCAATAGTAGTCATATAGCTGGATGGAATTCTCTAAATAAATTAGCTATATTCCTAATTGTCAAATAAGTATAACGACTGGAAAAAACCAACCTATCTTAAGCAATGTAAAAATAATAGGACTTAGTTCGTAATAAGGACTAAAGTCCTTTTCTGTTCGCGGAGCCTCTCGCAGAGAGAACTTTAGTTCTCACTACAAATCTTTAATTATTTACTTTGTTCTACTTGTCTGGAACGAAACATTATTTATAATGCGAGCAATTATGGATGCGTATCCTTATAATCATTGCATTTTTATCATAATTGATTCACCATTAATGAACTTAGCTTTTGATTATATGTGAATTACTTCTAAAGAAATAAGATGGTTTCAGTCGGTGGTATTAATTTACTTTTAAAAAACACGAATCCACCAAAAATCCACTATTTACTAGTAACAATGGAGTCACGAGAAAAATACAATTATTAAGATTAGGAGCTATACATAATGACTCAGTTAAAGCGGTTAGCATCAGCAGGTATATCTTTACTAACTTTAAATTTGACAGTACTTGCAATTGGAGCATTAGAAACATATGCCCAATCTTCACCAGTAACCACCTTTAGTGACGTTCCGTCTAGTTACTGGGCGCAGCCATTTATTCAGGGTTTAGCTGCAAGAAATATTGTGGCTGGGTATCCTGATGGAACATTTCGACCAAAACAGCCAGTAAATCGGGATGAGTTTGCAGCCATTATTCGCAAAGCTTTTGATCAGCAACCCATTCGTCAAATAGAAAGTGGTGCTGTATATAAAGATATTCCTACGAGCCATTGGGCTGTTCGTCCTATTGAAGAAGCCTATCAACAAGGATTTATGACGGGTTATCCTGATGGTTATTTTCGTCCTAATCAACCCGTTTCTAGAATTGAGGCTATTGTGGCTTTAAATAGAGGTTTAAATTTAACTGCTACACAAGCAGTTACCGAACCTACTATTACACAGAGTGTGTTTCCCCAAAAAACTACACGCAGAACCACAAAAAGACAGATTTTCTTGCCTCTGGCAATCACAAGTTTGATGCAGCCTTTATTAATTCCACAAGCTCAGGCTGCTCCAGTTAATGTTCCCACACCTTCAACACCTTTAACAACTGAGCAAGAAGTAGCAGAAGCTAGTAAGCCTGCATCATTGCTTGTGACTAATACTTACGATGATGCTAGTAAAATTCCGCAATATGCTATTGGTAGCGTAGCCGCAGCCACCCAGGAAAATATAGTGGTTAATTATCCCAATCTGAGAGTACTTAATCCCAATAAACCTACAACTAGAGGGGAAGTTAGCGCTTTAATTTACCAAACTTTAGTTGCCAAAAATAAAATAGATCCGTTAGCAGAGAATTTACCTGCCAATCAGTATATTGTGCGATCTCCTATTAACAAACAAAATGTTCAATAAGTGTGAAATCAATCGGTGTCAGTAAATAATTTTCGGCTTGAGAAATATTTAACAATCTCAATTTTACCTCAACTTTTAATAGAAAAAGATTGCTATTATCTCAGCCTTCAGGAAGAAGAAGTAGAAAGATAAGTCTTTAGGATCGTAAATATAGCTCTCGGAGGAAGAATAACATGGCTTTATACAAACTAGAAGAGTTTGCTGCCGACTATAGAGATACTGAATTTGATAACTACAACATCAAAGATTTTGATGTTTATTCAGACATCGACAATGACAAAGTTGGCACTGTAAAACACATTTTGGTAGATGATTCAGGTCGTTTCCGGTATTTAGTGGTTGATACAGGTTTTTGGTTCTTTGGTAGACAAGTATTATTACCAATTGGGCGTTCCCGATTTAATTACACTAATCGGCGTGTGTACGCTAATGGACTGACGAAAGAGCAAGTAGAAAATCTACCAGATTTTAATGATTTGGAAGAAATCGATTACGACTACGAGGAAAAGGTGCGTGGTGTTTATCGTACTCCAGTTAGACAAGAACGTTTAGAGACTTCAACACCTGTAGATGCTCCTTCAGTTGCTCACGATCGTAATACATATAGGTATGAACAGGAACCAAATCTTTACGATATGAATGAGCGAAATCACCAAAATCTGAAATTATATGAAGAACGCTTAGTTGCTAATAAATCCCGTGTTAAGACTGGAGAAGTCTCTGTTGGTAAACACGTAGAAAATGAGACAGCAAGAGTTTCTGTACCAGTTGAGAAAGAACGGGTCATCATTGAACGTACTACTCCAGGAGAAGGCGCGAGATCTGTATCGCCTGCTGAGGCTGACTTCCGTGAAGGAGAAGTGACTCGTGTAGACATTTATGAAGAAACTCCTGATATTCACAAGGAAGCAGTTTTGCGTGAAGAAGTGAAAATTAATAAAGTGGTCGAACGAGATACAGTTGAAGCCGAAGAGACTCTTCGTCGTGAGGAATTAGACATTGATAAAGATGATGAGCGATTACATCACAGAAAAAGTTGAGTGACTTTGATATCGTGATCATAGAAGTAACAGGAATAGTTTCTAACTTTGCGTAGTCTATAAGCAGTAGATTCGGCAATAGATTAAGGTAAACTAACTACGCTCATCGCAAGCGATGAGCGTAGGCTTTTAAGTAGCCCTGAACTGTCTGTACTGAGTTCACAACACAAACAGTTCGAGCCTCTAGACTGCTTTTGTAAACCAGCCTCAGTAGCAGATATATTTTTACTGCCGTTATAGTCGCCATCCCTACTCCAAAAATAACCCTCATTAGTACATTTGAAACGTTTTTTGTTATGGACCATGTGTTGAATAGTGGTCTGACTGGTTATCTGATACTTAACTTTTTGCTTGACAACCCTTTTACACCGACATCTCTTAGAAATTTAAGCCAAATTTGAGAAAAAAATCCCCTTTTCACCTAACAGGATCAAGGGGGACAATGGCTAAGGTCAGAGGATATCAAAATTTTTTAACCGAATTTACCAGCCGTTGAGGCGATGAGGAATGCTGCATAGGTAAGGATGTAACCAACAGTAAAGTGAGCTAAACCGACTAACCAACCTTGGACAATAGATAAAGCTACAGGCTTATCTTTCCAACGAACTAAGTTAGCTAATGGCGTGCGTTCGTGCGCCCAAACCAGAGTTTCAATTAACTCTTGCCAGTAGCCACGCCAGCTAATCAGGAACATGAAGCCGGTAGCCCAAACTAGGTGTCCAAAGAGGAACATCCAAGCCCAGACAGACAAATTATTTGTGCCGTAGGGATTGTAACCGTTAATTAACTGAGCAGAGTTAGCCCACAGGTAATCACGGAACCAACCCATCAGGTATGTAGAGTTTTCATTAAACTGAGCAACATTACCTTGCCAGACTCCTAGATGCTTCCAGTGCCAGTAAAAAGTTACCCAGCCCAGGAGATTCAACATCCAGAAGAGAGCCAGATAGAAAGACTGTTCCCAAGAGGAGGTTTGGCAAGTACCACCCCGTCCAGGCCCATCACAGGGGAAGGTAAAGCCGAAGTCTTTCTTATCGGGCATCAGCTTAGTACCACGGGCATCCAACGCACCCTTAACACAAATCAAGGTGGTGGTATGCAAGCCGAGAGCGATCGCATGGTGTACCAAGAAATCACCAGGGCCAATGGTCAAGAATAAAGAGTTAGTGCCAGAGTTAATCGCGTCTAGCCAGTTGGGCAACCAGACGTTAGCGTGGTTTGGCCAAGCTGTATAAGCAATACTATCTGGGTTAGATAATAAAGTATCCATCCCATAAAGCAGTTTGCCATGAGCAGCCTGGATGAATTGAGCAAACACTGGCTCAATCAAAATTTGCTTTTCTGGAGTGCCAAAGGCAACTACAACATCGTTGTGAACGTATATTCCCAGGGTATGGAAACCTAAGAAAAGCGACACCCAACTTAGGTGAGAGATAATCGCTTCTTTATGCTTCAATACGCGGTCAAGGACATTACCTTGATTTTGCTCTGGGTCGTAATCTCGTATCCAGAAAATGCCAGCATGGGCAAACGCACCAATCATCAAGAACCCAGCAATGTACTGGTGATGGGTATATAGCGCCGCTTGTGTTGTGTAGTCCTTAGCTATGAAGGCGTAAGGCGGCAGCGAGTACATATGTTGCGCCACTAACGATAATGCAGTCCCTAATGCTGCCAAGTGTATGGACAGCTGGAAGTGTAGAGAGTTGTTGTATGTGTCGTATAACCCTTGATGGGGTAAGTTGAACTGACCTTCAGTGCGGATACCAAAGAATTGTTTGGCGTTAAGCATCTCTTTGATGCTGTGACCAATTCCGAAGTTAGTCCGGTACATATGCCCGGCGATGATAAAGATGACAGCGATCGCTAGATGGTGATGCGCCATATCAGTCAACCATAAAGACTCTGTTTGGGGATGGAAACCACCCAAAAAAGTCAAAATAGCGGTTCCTGCACCTTGGGATGTGCCAAAAATATGCCCGGTCGTATCTGCATTTTGGGCGTAAACACCCCAGTTACCTGTCCAGAATGGTGTTAAACCTGCTGGATGAGGCAAAGTGGTGAGAAAGTTTCTCCAGCCCACATGAACCCCACGAGATTCGGGGATGGCGACGTGAATCAAATGACCAGCCCAAGCCAAGGAGCTAACGCCAAACAAACCAGCTAAGTGGTGATTCAGACGAGGTTCAGCACTCTTAAACCAAGTCAAACTAGGACGGAACTTGGGTTGCAAGTGTAGCCAACCTGCGAACAGGAATAAGGCTGCTAACAGCAACAGGAAAACTGAACCCTGGTAGAGGTCGTTATTCGTCCGCATCCCGATGGTATACCACCAGTGATAAACACCAGAGTAAGCAATATTCACGGGATAGTTAGCACCACCTTGGCTAAAAGCTTCTATGGCTGGTTTACCAAAGTGGGGGTCCCAAATTGCATGGGCAATGGGGCGAATATGGAGCGGATCTTTAATCCACTGTTCAAAGTTACCTTGCCAGGCAACATGGAACAACAGACTTGATGCCCACAAGAAAATGATGGCAACATGACCGAAGTGAGTGGCGAAAATCTTTTGATAGAGATTTTCCTCGGTCATGCCATCATGACTTTCAAAGTCATTTCCTGTGGCGATCGCATACCAAATTCGACGTGTCGTCGGATCTTGAGCCAGATCCCGGCTAAATTTAGGATATTTTGTAGCCATGTATTCTAGTCATATCCTCCTGAAACGCTAATCCAAATTGCTAGTTCTCATGAGCCAGCAAATTTTTGCAATTGAATCAACATCCTTTCAGCCTACAAATGGAGGTCAATACTAATAGCCAAGGCTGGGGATTATTAGGATTGAACACGCTTAATTTTTGAACTTACATTTTGAGGCAGTATGATGCAATTCATGAGCCTAGAATTAATAAACAAATTAATTACCATTGCTACCATCTAACTAGAGACGGATTCTCATTACTAAATGAGTTTGTAGTTTTCTACACATTGCTGATGCTCCATGTAGCCTATATCATTTCTGTTTTAGGATGAGCTTAATCTTTAACAAAATTTGAATTTCTTGATGAAAAATATTAAGCTGCAAATTACATATAATTCAATAGGCTATGTTGATTTAATACTGGATTATTGATGAGATTGGTTAAGTAAATCAATTGCACCATTCTTAACAAAGTAGGCTGGGAAAACTAATTGCTGGGTTTAAAGTGAAAATAGCTCATACCGCAATACGGTTCAGTTAAGGCTAAAACTAAAACTGGCGTAAGTTGGGTTGAGGAACAAAACCCAACGTTATCAAGGCTTTGTTGGGTTTCGCTGCCTCTCAATCCAACCTACTATTCTTCTTAACTAAATTTTAGCCTTTTTAACGCTGTAGACGCTTCGGCTACTCTACGAGAACGCTAAGAGCGAAACCGCAGGGTGGTTAGCGCGGAGGATTTCTGATGATAATTTGCTAGTTCTAAAATAATTAAGCGCAACTTCATCGAGAATTAGTATTAAGGGTTGATAACTCCGTAGTAAATGGCAGCAACAAATAGGAAAGCCACCAATATCACCAAAGCCGAGATGTAAAGTAATCGTTTATAGGGTAAATTTGGATCAGTTATTCTATTATTTCTTCCTACCTGAGTGATAGATTCAGCTTTGTAGGAGCTTTGAGGATTAATCTGATCAATTGTATTTTCTGTTGTTTGAATTTCTGGCGATCTCATATATTTTTTGCCTCATATTTTGTGGCGGTGTTGTTGCCATAATTCCAAATCTTAACTAATCTGTTCATCATTCTTAAGAATTAGTTTGACTTACCGTTTCTTTCTGCTGAAAGATTTATCTAATATTCAAAAGAGTCAAGCACTCTCAAGATCAGGTATTTCGCTTGACTTTTCAAACATCCTCTAAGGTTGACGGCAAAATTTAGTTGATGGCAGATGAATCTCCTGCCTATTCACACCAACCATTAAAGCAATTCGCAATTCGCTTTTTCCGTGTTGTAACGGGGATTTATACCCCCTATATTTTGTTAACCTGTGTTGTCGTTTCTCAAGGTGGAAGTAATTTACCAACAATAAAGTAGTATGCAAGACTCCAGATTGATTCATGGGGTGATTGATTTTGAATTTTCCGTTCCCCACAGGAATTTGACTAGCTACCCAAAGGTAAAAGCAGGTCTCCATTGATAGTTCACGGTGATAACTGGGCAATATAAGTGTGCAAGATGAATCGTTTCATGGAAACCTCTAAACAGCAAATTTATCAGTAATTTTTATGATTTTCCCCATCAAAAAAAATCCTTGGCTTTATCTGTGTTTAAGTATTCTGAGCTTGTGTTTAGCGGTGACCATCGCCCCTGCAAAAGCATCTATACCGTTACAGACAACTCTCAACGTGTCATTATCCACTCCTCAAGCTACCAATGGGTTAGAACAAGGACGAAACCTTTACCATGCAGGACGTTTTGCGGAAGCTGCTACAACATGGCAAACGGCAGCACAGAAATATCATATCCAGGGCGATCGCACCAATGAAGCCCTCAGCTTGAGTTACTTATCGTTAGCACAACAGGAACTTAATCAGTGGGACACTGCTAGACAATCTATAGAGCAAAGTGTGAAAATTCTGCAAACGGCTAAACCTTCTGTTGATGCAATTATCTGGGCGCAGATATTAAATACTCAGGCAAATTTACGATTACGTACTGGCAAGGCTGAAACCGCTCTAGAAATTTGGCAACAAGCTCAAAAATATTATGAACAAGCAGGCGACAATATGGGCAGCTTGGGTAGTCAAATCAATCAAGCACAAGCCTTACAAAGTTTGGGATTTTATCGCCGCTCGAAACAACAATTGGAGATATTAACGCAAAAGCTCCAACAAATGCCAGATTCGGAAGTTAAAGTGAGTGGGTTGCGATCGCTGGGTTTAACTTTACACGCGATTGGTGATAATAAAAGTCAGCTAATCTTAGAACAAAGTTTAGCCACTGCTAATAAAATTGGCGCTAAAACTCATTTAAGTTCTATTCTTGCGAGTCTGGGGAAAGTTGCCTCTGACTTCCAAGATCCAGAAGTGGCATTAAATTACTTTGAAGACGCAGAAAAAGCAGCCACGAACCCAAATGAATCCTTGCAAGCGCGTTTAGCTCGGTTCAAATTATTGATAGATTACGACAAACTAGAATATGCAGTTCCCCTAGCACCTCAATTACAACAAAAGTTGTCGGAACTACCACCCAGCCATAGCTCACTTTACGCAGCCATTAATTTTGTGGCTACATTGAATCGCTTGGAAAAACCTGACCAAGTTTTACCAATTAAAGATTTGGCGCAACTGATGGCATTGACTGTTAAGTCTGCACAACAGATTGAAGATTCTCCAGCCCAAGCGTATGCTTTGTATCAATGGGGACAACTCTATCGTCGCACAAAGCAGTGGACTGAAGCCAAGGAAGTAGCCCAAAAATCCCTCAATATTGCCCGTCAACTCCAAGCTGACGATATCATCGCTCAATCAGCATGGCAAGTAGGACAGTTGTTTAAGCAGCAGGGCGATCGCCCAAAAGCGATTACAGCTTATACAGAAGCAGTTAAGTCATTAAAAGCATTGCGGGGGGATATGGTTGCAGTTAACCCGGATGTTCAATTTTCTTTCCGCGAAAGTGTAGAGCCTGTCTATCGGGAGTTAGTGGGTCTACTTCTAGAAGAACAACCAACCCAGACTGCTTTAATGCAGGCCCGTGAATTGATCGAATCGTTACAAATTGCCGAACTTGATAACTTTTTCCGCGAGGCTTGTTTAGATAAAGCCCAGCAGATTGACAAAGTTGACTCCTCTGCGACAGTTATTTATCCCATTATTCTCAGCGATCGCTTGGCGGTGATTCTCTCCCAAGCGGGAAAGCCTCTGCGTTACTATGTAACCCGTAAATCTCAAGCTGATATCGAACAAACTCTTGATAATTTGTTAGTAGCCCTCAACCCTGTTTCCGATTCCCAAGTTCGGGCGCGATTGTCTCAACAAGTGTATGATTGGCTGATTCGTCCAGCAGAAGAAGGACAAGCATTTAAAAATACCAAAACACTAGTGTTTGTTTTAGATGGAAAGTTGCGGAATATACCAATAGCCGCTTTATTCAATGGACAGCAATATCTGATCGAGAAATATGCAGTGGCTCTCTCACCAGGGTTGCAACTAATGGCTGCTCAATCCCTGGAGCAAAACAAAATTAAGGCGATCGTCGCTGGTATTAGCGAATCTCGCTCTGGTTTTGCTGCCTTACCTGCTGTGGAATCAGAAGTGAAGCAAATTTCTCAGACAATACCTTCTTCGATGCTGTTGAATCAGAAATTCACCAGTCAAGCCCTAGCAGATCGTATCAAGTCTAGCCGTGCCGATGTGGTTCACCTAGCTACCCACGGACAGTTCAGTTCCCGTATCGAAGATACTTTCTTACTGACTTGGGATGGACAAGTGAATGTTAAAGATTTGTCTGAACTACTCAAAAATCGTAGTGGTGATTCATCAAAGGCGATCGAATTATTGGTACTTAGTGCCTGCGACACTGCAACTGGAGATGATCGCGCCGTTCTGGGACTGGCAGGTTTAGCGGTCAAATCCGGCGCTCGCTCAACTATTGCCACCCTTTGGCCCGTTAAAGATAAAGCTGCTGAGATGCTGATGACGCGCTTCTATGACCAACTACGAAAGCCCAAAATCACCAAAGCCGAAGCATTGAGGCAAGCCCAAATCAACCTGATTCACCAAACTGATTTCCAAGATCCTTTCTTTTGGTCTGCCTTCGTTCTGGTTGGTAACTGGTTGTGATTAAGTAATAATGCGTAGACGCATTAAAATCTTTGCAATATCTTTTACCTATATTTAGCCAAAGTTGGTTTATATTGGTATCAGCTATTCTTCACTTTGATTAGTAGCTAAAGAGACCTTACAAGCTTCTTCCCGCAATCAGAATAAATCTACTTAGTATTACCTTTCATCAAACAAGGGATAGAATCATGAGACTTGGATATTTTGCTAGTACATTGGGCTTGATTGCTCTAATGACTAGCGGTATGTGGAATAGTGCCTACGGTATAACCTTTACCCCACCAATCGATAGCGGCGCTCCTAGACAAGCAACTGGAGGAGCTTCCAGAGGTAATCTCTTTACACCTAACTCTCGCAATGCCGCTCCCAGGCACGCAACTGGAGGAGCTTCCAGAGGCAACCTCTTTACACCTAACTCTCGCAATGCCGCTCCCAGGCACGCAACTGGAGGAGCTTCCAGAGGTAATCTCTTTACACCTAACTCTCGCAATGCCGCTCCTAGACAAGCAACTGGAGGAGCTTCCAGAGGCGAACTCTTTACTCCCGCTTCTGACAAAGGCGCACCTCAAGAGGCAAGTGGAGGAGCTTCTCGCGTTGGTACTTACTACTTGAATCCTTCAACTGTGGGAGCAGCAGGTCCAGCAGCCCTAATTGCACTCTTACCCCAAAGCTTCTATGGCACAACGGTATCTGAGCGTCCCACCATTATGGTGTATATACCTGCTACTAATGCAGAAGAGGCTGTCTTCAGTCTCAAGGATGAAGCTGGCAATACCCAGTATCAAACCACCATTCCTGTTGCTGGGAAAACTGGGGTCATGGGAGTCAAATTACCAGCAGACGCACCAGCTTTAGCCTTAGGGAAAAACTACCAGTGGTTTTTGGCACTAAAGGTGGATGGAAAACTCAATCCTAGTACACCTTATGTTGATGGTTGGATTCAGCGCATCCAACCCACTGCTGAACTGGCAACGGCAATGCAGCAGAGAGATGCCTTGAAGCGAGCAACTGCTTTCGGCAAATCTGGCGTTTGGTATGACTGTGTAGAAACACTGGCTACCCTGCACACATCTCAACCCAAGAATGCAACTATCCTCAAGCAATGGGAAGAACTTCTTTCTTCTGTTAGCTTGAAGGAGATTGTTAAAGCTCCGTTATTAGCGTCTGCTAATTAATCAAGATTAGGGATTGGGAACTAGAAAAATTTATTCCTCAAACCCAATCCCTATCCCTACCTATCCCTAATGCTCATCAATTTTAATTAAAGCGTGTGACGGAACTATGTGGCGCAAATTCCAAGCTTTCATCCAGCGCACTCGCAGTGTCTTGATTATTACGCCTAGTGTTGCCTTAACGATTATTGTCGGACAATCGTTGGGTATTTTCAATTTGCTTGAGTGGAAACTTCGTGATGAATGGGTGCGACTACGTTCGTGTGAAGCAAATACCCTTTTGGAGTGTTCCCACAATACAATGGCTGACGAAATCATCGTTATCACAATTGATGAACAGGATATCCAATCGGTTGGTAAATGGCCGATTCCAGATTGGTCACTGGCAGAGTTACTAGAAAAAATCCGAGCGCAACAACCTCGTGCCATTGGTTTGGATCTCTATCGTGATTTACCGGAAGGTAAGGGGTATGAAAAACTCGCGGAAGTTTTTCGCACTACACCTAATTTGATTGGGGTTGAGAAAATCACTGGTGAACGTGTCAATCCGCCGCCTGAACTGAAAAAAAATGACCAAGTAGGATTAGCTGATTTGGTGTTGGATGGCGATCGCCATGTGCGCCGCGCCCTCTTGACTGCGGTCGATACCAAAGAAGAAGGCAAAATCAAAGCCGGACTAGCAACTCTTGTCGCACTCAAGTACCTAAAAGCCGAAAAAATCAGCTTAGAATCAGTTGATGCCAAACAGCAAAAGTTTCGTTTGGGTAAGCAAATACACTTACCACTACAAAATTCAAGTGCGGGTTATACGGATGCTGATTTGGGCGGCTATCAAATTTTACTTAACTGGTACGGCTCAGAAGCGGCCTTTCGCACAGTTACCATGCGTGATGTGTTGGCAGGGAAAATTCCTCCAGAACTGATGCGCGATCGCATGGTTTTTATCGGTTCAACTGCTGCCAGTACCAACGATTTCTTTAGTACACCTTTTAGCTCATCCTTGATTTCTGCTCAAAAACCTACACCAGGTGTTGTGATCCATGCCAATATTGCTCATCAACTGGTACGAGGGGCAAGAACAGGGAAAGCGAATCTGCGTGGTTTTTCTGGCTTGTTTATGGCAAGCTGGATTATTTTATGGTCTGTGATCGGTTCTAGCGGTAGTTGGTTGTTAGCTAGCGCACGCAGTGGACGACGGATTCCAGGCGGAAAAATTCTTTGGACAACCACATCCATCAGTGGGGCATTTCTGGGAGGTGGCTATGGAATGTTTCTGCATGGTGTTTTGATTCCGGTCACACCCCCTTTAGCAGCTTTCATTGTTAGTGTGATTGCCACAACTAATGCCTATAAACAGCAGAAGTTGGAAGAAGCAAATCAGCAATTAGAAATTGCTAATAGTCAACTTTTAGATTATTCCAAAACCCTAGAGATAAAAGTCCAAGAGCGGACTCATGAACTCTTAGAAGCCAAGCAAGCTGCCGACGCTGCTAACCAAGCCAAGAGTGAGTTTCTGGCTAATATGAGCCACGAACTACGCACACCACTGAATGGCATCCTTGGTTTTGCTCAGGTGCTAGAGGTATCACCCAATTTGAGGGAGAAAGACTTAGAGGGAGTGAACATTATTCACCAATGTGGCTCACATCTTTTACTACTGATTAATGACATTCTTGATTTGTCAAAAATTGAAGCTCGTAAATTAGAGTTGGTGGTGGCTAATGTACATCTGCCAACTTTCTTACATGGTGTGAGCGAGATTTGTAGTATCCGAGCAGCACAAAAGGGGATTGCATTCAAAGTCTCTATGGGCGATCGCCTACCAACAGTCATGGAGGTGGATGAAAAGCGCCTCAGGCAAGTGCTGATCAATTTACTTGGCAATGCTGTCAAATTTACGGATAGCGGCGGAGTGACTTTTAAAGTAGAGTTACTGGACACTCAAGATCAAGATAATCAGCAATCCTCTGTTGCCAAAATTCGTTTCCAGATTGAAGATACAGGCGTGGGTATGTCCCCGGAGCAACTGGAAAAAATCTTCTTAGCTTTTGAGCAAGTGGGTGATTGCAGACGGCAATCTGAAGGTACTGGTTTAGGATTAGCCATCAGTCAAAGAATTGCCGAATTAATGGGTAGCCAAATTCAGGTACAGAGTCGTCTGGGTGAAGGAAGTATCTTCTGGTTGGATGTAACACTTCCAGTACCAATTTCCCATGATTGGCAGACCTATGCCCCAATGCACCAGAAAGTCATTGGTATTCAGGGTAGCGCGCCGCAAATTTTGATTGTCGATGATGATGACAACCACCGTTCTATGTTAAACAGTCTGCTACAAGAAATTGGCTGTCAAACCCTAGAAGCAAGCGACGGCAAACAGGGACTACAGATGGTCAATGAACATCACCCAGATTTGATTCTGCTTGATTTAGCTATGCCTAATATGGATGGCTTTGAGCTAATGGTTCAGCTACAAGAGAATCCACAAACTAGTTCTATCCCCATCATTGTCTCTAGTGCCAGCGTATTCGAGGAAAATCGCCAACGGAGTTTGCAGGCTGGAGCAACAGCGTTTTTGCCCAAGCCCTTACAAATTGATGAACTATTCAATGCGCTGCGATCGCTACTCCAAGTCGAGTGGATTTATGCGCCATCTGCATCTTTGTCTTTATCTCCTCAACCAGGGCCTACAACTCCTACTGAATTGGTTCTGCCATCACAGGATGTTTTGCAACAACTCTATCATCTATCCATGATGGGGGATATACCAGCGATTGAGGGAATTCTTAGAGAGCTAATTCAGCATAATAGTCAGCTAACTCCCTTTGCCACTGAGTTGAGTAAACTTACTACCAACTTCCAAACCGCAAAAATTCGCCAGTTCCTGAAATCATTTGTCATAACGGAGTCGCATCCATGATCACCGAATCTCTTGTACAGCCAACATATGTCCTTTTAGTAGATGACAACCCGAATAATCTGAAAGTTTTATCAGAAGCAGTTCAGGGATGTGGTTGGAAAGCTCTCATGGCAACGGATGGAGAGTCGGCGCTAGAACAAACAGAATATGCTCATCCTGATTTGATTCTCCTTGATGTCATGATGCCAGGTATTGATGGATTTGAAACTTGCCGTAGATTGAAAGCCAATCCCATAACTCAGAATACTCCGGTCATTTTCATGACAGCCTTGTCTGATGCTACAGATAAAGTCAAAGGACTAGAAATTGGTGCAGTTGACTACATTACCAAACCCTTCCAACATGAAGAAGTTATTGCTCGATTAAAGTTACACCTGAAAATATCCCATCTCACCCGTACTCTAGAACAAAAAGTCCAAGAACGGACAGCAGAATTAACTCAATCCATACAACAGTTAAAGCAAACCCAAATACAACTCATCCAAAGTGAGAAAATGTCCACCCTTGGACAACTTGTGGCTGGTATAGGTCATGAGATTAATAACCCAATTGGTTTTATTAGTGGCAATTGCTCTCATATTGAGGAATATGTCAAGGATATTCTTCGTTTAGTGCATCTGCAACAGCAAAAATTATCACACTCAGACCCGGAAATTGAAGAATTAGTTGAAGAAATCGACTTAGAGTATTTAGCAGAAGATTTACCAAAAATCTTGGGGTCAATGCACCAAGGGATTGATCGGCTGAAGGATATCAGCCTTTCTTTACGAACCTTTGCCCGATCTGATATCTCCTCTAAGGTAGAGTTTCAGATTCATGAAGGTATGAATAGTACCTTAATGTTACTGAAACATCGCCTGAAAGACCAAAGCGATCGCCCAAAAATCGAGGTGATCAAAGAATATGGTACTTTGCCACCAATCACTTGCTATCCTGGGCAGCTTAACCAGGTATTTATGAACATTATCGCCAACGCTATAGATGCCTTTGATGATCTCCATCAGAAATGTTCAGACCAGGAAATAAATGTTTCTGAACCTCACACAATTACAATTACTACATCGGTTGATCAGGAGCGGGCAGGTGTGACAATTTGCATTGAAGATAATGCTCTTGGTATACCTCCTGAGGTGCAAGACAGAATTTTTGAGCCATCTTTTACAACTAAGGCTGTAGGCAAGGGAACTGGACTAGGATTAGCCATCACCCATCAAATTATTGTGGATAAGCACAATGGAAAAATTAAGTGCTTGTCAACTTTGGGTAAGGGAACAAAATTTATTATTACTTTGCCAATCTCTAGCCAGTAAGTCAGAGTGAATTGCCTGTATTCAATAATGTAAAAAAATAACCTAGCTTTACAGTGACCTTATAGCTGTAGGCTTATAGATTAGGAAATCAAGCTAAGATAAAACCCTGATAATAAAAACAACTCGCAATAGCCTGCGGCTACTCCTGCGGAGAACTCGCAGAGTAGGCTAACGCCAACGCAATTCGCAATAAAAGGTTTTCAAGTCAGTTAACCGTTATACCTCTTACTAAGTAGGCATAAACGGCAAGACAGCCGCCTAGAAAGGAAACCTTTCTTAAGCAGACTGTCGTCATCAATCCTGCAACGCAGTGGCTCCTCCCTATTCCCTATTCGACGCTGACCGTTGTCTGGACAACACCTGCATTATTGCGAGTATCTACATTCGGTAAACGATTATTGTTAGTTAATAGTGGCACTTCTTGACGGCAAGACAGGCAGAACCAATATAGTTCCCCGTGACGGACATGGCGGAGGAGAGAACCACCGCAACATGGGCAATTATTGGCTCGCAGACTCATACCAATGTCCTCCTAAAAGAAAAATGTTGTTGAAAATGTTAAAAAAAGTTGTTGTTTAAAAGCGGATTTTAGCTGTGTGCTTATAACCGTTTAAGTTAACGCGGTCTTTGATAATTTGTTGATATACCGCTTCATACCCATCAACCATTTGGCTAACGCTAAATTTGTTTTCTACAGATTCTCTACAATCTCGACGATCCAATTCCAAAGTAGCAGGTATCATCTGAATCATTTCTTCATAATTTTGGCAGATAAAACCTGTTTTACCTTGGTCGATCACCTCAGGTACAGAACCAAAATTCATCCCTATAACTGGCGTACCAGTTGCCATTGATTCAATCATCACTAAACCAAAAGGTTCTTGCCAATTGATGGGAAAAAGAGTAGCAGCAGCATTGCCTAGTAGTTCAGCTTTTTCTGTATGGTTAATTTCGCCTAAATATTCAATTTGCTGACAATCTATATGAGGGAGAATCTCTTGTTCAAAAAACTTGGCATCTACTGTATCAACTTTTCCTGCCATCTTTAAATGCCAACCACTCTGCTTGGCGATCGAGATCGCCTTATGTGGGCCTTTTTCTGGAGAAAAGCGTCCTAAAAATGCTAGATATGGCGGCTCTTTTGGTTGAGAAATGAACGGATAATCTTTTGGCTCAATACCGTTATAAACGGTTTTTATATAATTGAGATGAATTTGACGCTGGGCGTTGCTAATACTAACGTATGGTTGTTGATGATGATGACTAAAGACGTTTTGGTTATCTTTGGTAAAATGACCATGCAGCGTATGTACTGTAGGAGTTTTTACCAAACTCGCTAAAGGTAAAGCCGCAATCCCTAAATGAGAATGGATAATATCGAATCCTGTCGCGTTCTGGTAGACTTGGCTCAGTTCTAAAGTTTCATAAGCGGCATAGTCTTGAACATTTTTGTCTAAGCGTAATGCACGCGGATAAACTGTTTCTAAATGTGCCAAGGTTTGAGAATCGCCAGAGGCAAATAATGTTACCTCATGACCACGACGAACTAGTTCGTTTGTCAAGTGACTTACTACTAGTTCAATACCTCCATAACTTGGAGGTGGAACTCGTTCCCATAAGGGGGCAACTTGAGCGATTTTCATAAATTGTTTCGGTTCAGTCGGTAAGATGCTCCCCACAATTAAGACTTACATCATTTTATGAGGAATAAAATTATTACTTCCTGTTTTGACATTTAAATTAACCTAATGAACACTTTAAAGGGGAATATTAGGTTGACCATACTGTAACAACTTACGGAATATATTTTAACCCCTGAATCATAAGCACTAGGCAACTACTTTTAAAATATAGCTTATATTTTCCGAGTTCATCTGTCTGAAGAATCATAAGCAAGTAAAATATTTTGTAGTCTAGCTGACAAAAAGGAGGGTTTTGTAGCGAAAACTACTAAAAATATAGTTTGGGATCAACTCTAAAAGACTTCTCTTGAAAGAAAACGCAAAAAAAACGAAGGAATCTGATAAATATTAAATAATCATAAAAAAAATCGAGGTCAGAGTCATTATTCATTTACATACTGTTAATTAACTAATGAAAATTGCTACTTGGAATGTTAACTCGATTCGCACTCGTCTAGAGCAAGTTTTGGATTGGTTAAAACAAAATCCCGTTGATGTTCTGTGCTTACAGGAGACAAAGGTTATAGATGATGATTTTCCACGATCGCCTTTTGAAAATTTGGGCTATCACTCATATATATCAGGACAGAAAGCTTACAATGGCGTAGCTTTAATTAGCCAGCAACCCCTTACAGATGTGACCACGGGGTTCACACCGATTTTGCCAGATATAGAACCGATATGGGACGAGCAGAAACGAGTAATTACAGGGGTGATAGATGGTGTACGGATTGTCAACCTCTATGTTCCCAATGGTTCAGCGATCGCCAGCGAAAAGTATGAATATAAGCTACGCTGGTTGACTGTATTGAGAGAGTATCTGCGATCGCTTCTCTTATTACAACCTGCCATCTGCATCTGCGGTGACTTTAATATAGCCTTAGAAGACAAAGATATTCACGAAAAAGTCAAAGCTGAAAATCACATCATGGCATCCCTAGCCGAGCGCCAAGCTTTACGAGATGTTTTAGAACTAGGCTTTGCTGATGCTTTTCGCAAATTCACCACCGAAGGCGGACACTTTAGTTGGTGGGACTACCGCGCGGCTTCTTTCCGCCGCAACCAAGGCTGGAGAATCGATCATCACTACCTCACACCAGTACTATACGCACAGGCAAAAAGTTGCACTATTGATGTCTCCCCCAGAAAATTAACTCAACCCAGCGATCATACTCCCGTCATTGTCGAAATTTAAAGTTGAGACTTTAGATTAGATACTGGGGGACTGGTGAAAGAAGAGAGCAGGGGGAGCAGGGGAGCAAGGGAGCAGGGAGCAGGGGGAAAATTTTCCCCAGTCCCCAATCCCCAACCCCCAGTCCTTATTACCCCTTATCCCCAATCCCCAGTCCCCAATCCCTAATCCCTAATCATTATGTTTTTGGTAACTGGAGCAACAGGAGACATTGGCCGCCGAGTTATAAGACTCCTACGCGAACACAATCATTCTGTACGAGGTTTTGCACGTCTTACCTCGCGTTACGGTGAACTGGAACACCGAGGAGCCAACATCTTTATTGGTGATTTGCGGCGCGAACAGGATATAGAAAAAGCTTGCCAAGGTGTTCAATATATTATCAGCGCCCACGGCTCTGATAACGATGCACTCACCCTCGACTATCGTGCTAACATCGCACTGATCGACCAAGCGAAAGCTAACGGAGTGCAGCACTTTGTCTTTATTTCCGTATTAGGAGCCGAACGGGGGTATGAAGACGCTCCCGTATTTAAAGCCAAACGAGCTGTAGAAAATTATTTGGCAGCTAGTGGCTTGAATTACACCATTTTACGTCCGGCTGGATTAGCATCTAACTTGCTACCTTTAGCAGAAAGGTTTCGGGAAACAGGGTTATATTTGCTAATTGGCGACCCTAAAAACCGTACCTCCATTGTGAGTACAGATGATTTAGCAAGGATAGTAGTGGATTCAGTGACCGTTCCAGAGGCTCGTAATCAAATCTTTTCCGTCGGGGGGCCAGAGATTCTATTACGTGAGGACATTCCCCAAATTTTCAGTCATATCTTTAAGAAAGAACCAATAGTGGTTAACTCACCATTATTGGTCATTGATGGATTGCGGGGTGTCTTGGGTTTAATTAATCCCGAAGCACAACAGGCTTTAGGAACTTTCCGCACATTACTGTCCAATGAATTTTTCTGTAGAAAAGATGAAATAGCTAAATTAGAGCAGACCTTTAACTTCCCCTTGGAAACTTTGGAAAGTTTCTTAAGGCGCTATTTAGCTGTTTGAGTAAGTTGGTTGTTAGTGGTCAGTGGCTAATTGTAACTGCATACCAACCACTGATTACTGACAACTGACCCCTGACAAATCCCAAATCAAAAACTTTATGAAATATTCTCTATTAGCTAACGCTCCTCAAGCTCGTCAAACAAAACAACAGTTTGCTAGACCAGAAGACCAACTATCTTATGAACTAGGTAAGGCGGTTAAAGAATTACCGCCACTTTATACTAGATTATTAGCAGGAACCATTAGTTTAGTAGTATTTGGGACGATCGCCTGGGCTGCTCTCTCAGAAATAGACGAAGTAGCAGTTGCACAGGGGGAATTAATCGCTTCTGCTCAGGTCAGACCTGTAACATCCCTTGGTGATGGCACAATCAAAGCGATTCAAGTGAAAGAAGGCGATCGCGTCACTAAAGATCAAGTTTTAATTCAACGTGACCCAGACCTCAAACAAACTGATGTCACCAGACTAGCTCAATCTACTAAACTGATTCAACAAGACATCCAGCGTTTGCAAGCAGAACGCATAGGTGGACAAAGCACTGGTACAGTAATCCAAGATGAACTCTTAAAATCTCGCTTGCGGGACTACCAAGCACGCCAAGGAGCAGCCGAAGCAGAAGCCAGCCGTCAGCGATCGCTCATTGACCAAGCCAGAGTTCGTCTCATTCGGTTACAAGATAATTTAGTCAACGCTAGAACTAGTGTGGCTAATGCCAAAACGAACCTGTTCAATGCTAGAAGCATTAGCAGCAAAGTAGAAGAAAACCTCGAAATTGCTCAAAGTAGAGAGAAAAACTTACGCACTTTGATAACTCCTGGGGCTGTTCCGCGAGTTGATTATCTAGAAGCTAGAGAAAGATTAACTCGCGCACAAACAGATATTACTAGGGCCCAAGATGAAGTCATCAACGCCCAAAATCGCTTAACAGAGGCTGAAGATAAAGTTACATCCTTAGAAAAGGATATTTCTGCACAAGATCAAGAAATTCGCCAAGCCCAACAAGCGTATCAAGCGGCTCGTAATCAAGCACAACGGGTAGTATCAGAGCGCCAAAGTGAAATTCTGACCGAAATGAACAAGCGCAAAGAAGAACTAACCAACGTTGCTGGACAATTGGAGCAAGCCAAAAAACAAACAGACGGTGAAACCATCAAAGCTCCTGTTGCTGGCACAATTTATAAAATCAAAGCCACCAAAGGGCCAGTACAATCAGGCGAGGAGTTATTATCAATCTTGCCAGAAGGCGAAGAGATGCTGCTAGAAGTGAAAGTTCTCAACCGTGATATTGGATTTATTCGCAAAGGAATGAGAGCTAAAGTAAAAATGGCAACTTTCCCCTTCCAAGAATTCGGCACAATTGAGGGTGAAGTTGTGCAAGTCAGTCCTAACGCCACCGTTGACAAAGAATTAGGCTTAGTTTTTCCTACCAGAATTAAATTAAACCAGCACTTTGTAAATGTTCGCGGTCAAAATGTGACATTTACACCAGGAATGGCTGCAAGTGGTGAAATTGTCACTCGTAAAAAGTCAATTTTGACCTTTATCATGGAACCAGTAACGCGCCGATTCAGTGAAGCATTTTCTGTCAGATAGGATGTGTTATGTCGTAGGCGCACCTTCAGAATAAAGCAAACAAGAAAGCGATCGCTGTTATATTTCATCAACTCTGACATCTCTTCTCCAGGAAAGAGGCTTTAGGTCTGTATTAGTCCAACCGCAGACCTAATCCACGAGTACTTGATGTTGTTAGATTGCCAACAAAAAAGGAGTCCGATTAGACTCCTTTTTTTTATAGTAATAATATTTAAGCAATTGATGCCTGATGGCTTAATTACTTAACTGTCACCTTACCGCCAGCTTCCTCAATCCGCTTCTTAGCATCTTCAGCAGCATCTTTAGCGATCGCTTCCTTAACTGCTTTAGGTGCAGCTTCTACTAAGTCTTTAGCTTCTTTCAAGCCTAGACCAGTGATTTCGCGGACAATCTTCAGAACTGCAATCTTCTTATCAGCAGGAACGGATTCGAGAACAACATCAAACTCGGTTTGTTCTTCTACTGGTTCAGCAGCAGCAGCAGCACCAGGAGCAGCCATCATCATCATTCCACCAGCTGGAGCAGCAGCACTTACGCCAAAAGCTTCTTCAATTTGCTTAACTAACTCAGCAGCTTCTAACAGAGACAGAGATTTCAATTGGTCTAAAATTTGATCGGTTGCAGCAGACATTGATATAACTCCCGTAATGTTGATTTATTTATTTGTTCGTTGTCAGTTGTCAGTTGTCAGTTGTCAGTTGTAATTTTTATTAACTACTAACAATAACTAACTACTAATTAGGCAGCGCTGTCATCGCCGCCATTTTCTTTGTCAGCGACAGCTTGCAAAGCGCGCGCCAAGCCACCAGGAACTTCGTTGATACCCACAGCAATCTTGGTAGCCAAAGCGTTGATAGCTCCAGCAATTTGACCCATGAGTTGTTCCTTGGATGGCAAGTCTCCTAAAGCTTTGACATCTGGTTCTTTGAGCAAGCGCCCTTCCATTACGCCACCGCGAAGTTCTGTCTTCTTGGTAACTTTTTGGAATTCTTGGTATGCTTTAATCGCAGAAGAAAAGTCTTCTTTAACGAGCAAAAATGCTGAAGAACCTTTGAGCAACTCCGACAGAGGCTGCCATTTTTCATCATCTTGAATGGCAATACCCATCAAAGTATTTTTAGTTACTTTGCAGACAGTACCACTAGGACGCAGGCGCTTCCGTAAGTCGGTAATTTCAGCAACTGTCAGCCCTTGGTATTCAATTACCAGTGCCAAAGTAGACTCACCCAAAGTTTCTTTGAGGTCAGCTACAATTTCCTTTTTGTTTTCTAACGTTCTACCCATGTCGGTTTCACCTCCTCAAAATAATCGTCGATTGCTCTTTTGATGATTTTTTCTGACCAGGGTACAACAATAAACCCCGACTATCTCAGCCGGGGTTTAGTCTCAAGACTCTGATTACTAAAGCGACGCATTATTTTTCACGTCACATTGAGTAAGAGAGCTTTTACCTCGGCAGGGTGTTTAAGCTGTTAGCACCTGCTGTCTCCGGCTTTGCATATTTAGTTTTGGTTATTAGTCATTGGTAATAGTATTGTATCCATTACCTATTACCCATTACCTCGATTATGCAGCTTCAGTCAGTTTATAATCTCTCAGAGCGTTGATATCGACTCTAATAGATGGCCCCATTGTGGCAGACACATAAAATGTGCGCCAGTAGCGACCTTTGGCTCCAGAAGGACGGTTACGGTCAATCGTCTCTTGCAACGCCTTCAGGTTCACCAACAAATCTTCTGGCGAGAAGGATGCCTTACCAAACATAACATGAACAATGCCTGTACGGTCAGCCCGGAACTCTAGCTTACCTGCTTTAAATTCAGCGATCGCACTTGCTACGTCAAATGTGACCGTACCACCTTTTGGTGAAGGCATTAAACCACGAGGGCCTAACATCTTACCAAGTTTTGCTACCTGTGGCATAACATCTGGTGTGGCAATCAACTTGTCAAAATCCATTCGCCCTTTTTGGATTTCGTCAATCAGTTCTTCCGAACCAACTACATCAGCACCAGCGTTGGAGGCTTCTGTAACTTTTTCCCCGCGAGCAATTACGGCTACTCGCACAATTTGTCCTGTACCTTTGGGTAGTGCAACTGTAGTCCGTAATTGTTGGTCTGTATATTTTGGATCAATACCTAAGCGGATATGCGCTTCTGCCGCTTCGCCAAATTTTGCTGTGGCTGTCTCTTTCAACAGACCCAGAGCATCTAAAGGCCCGTATTCTCTATCTTCAACTTTTGCTTGCAATTCTCGCAAGCGGCGTGATACTTTCTTTGTCATTGTTATCTCCTGGGGTCGATTACGAAGTTTGGCTTCTCCCCCGATAAATTTTTAGTTATGAGTGGCGAGTGCTGGGTAATTAAGTGCTGAATCACTATACCCCTCACTATATAACTCGGAATTTTTAACTAATCGGTGACTGTAACGCCCATATTTCTGGCGGTTCCTGCCACAATTTTCATCGCCGCATCTATGTCGTTAGCGTTGAGGTCAGGCAGTTTAGTTTGGGCAATTTCCCGCAGTTGTGCTGTGGTAATTGTGCCAACTTTTTTCTTATTAGGTTCGTTGGAACCTCTTTCAATTTTCGCTGCCTTACGGATTAATACAGATGCTGGTGGGGTTTTGAGTACAAATGTGAAACTCCGGTCTTCATAAACCGATATTTCTACAGGAATTACCATGCCAGCTTGGTCGGCTGTTTTGGCATTGTACTCTTTGCAGAACATCATGATATTAACACCATGTTGACCCAAGGCGGGACCAACTGGGGGTGCTGGGTTGGCTTTTCCAGCATTCAGGGCCAATTTAATGACCGCTACTACTTTCTTCGCCATTTTTTATTTAGCTCTGTTTTTCTACCTGATTAAATTCCAGTTCTACTGGTGTGTCTCGCCCGAAGATCGATAGCAAGGCTTTTAGTTTACTCCGTTCTGGACTAACCTCAATCACCTCACCTTCAAAGTCCTTGAATGGGCCAGAAAGCACGATTATCTTATCACCACTAGCCATGTCAATTTTGACAACTGGCTCTTGTTCTGTGGTTTGTTTAAAGATACGTTCTACTTCTGAGTGACTTAGGGGTAGTGGCTTAACGTGACCGCGACCTTTGCCTGTACCACGTTTTTGTTCTGCTCCCACAAAGTTAATTACGTGGGATGTATTACGTACCACCTGCCAAGTATCATCATCCATCACCATTCGCACTAACACATAGCCAGGAAATACTTTCTCTTCTGTGTGTTGGCGGCTGCCATCCTTACGGATTTTGACTGCTGGTGTGTGGGGAATTTCTACCTGGACGATTTTCTCCGCCACATCAAAAGTTTGAATGCGTTGCTCTAAATTTGTTTTTACCCGCTTTTCGCAGCCTGAGGCTACTTGTACTGCATACCAGCGTGCTTCTGTAAGTGCTGTTTCTGCTGTTTCCTCTGACTGCAACGCCGAGTTTGTTGGTTCGTCTGTCGCAGAAGTCATCAGAATACCTGCTTTGCTACCCAAGCAAACAATCCATCGACTAAGTAGATTAAGGAAGCGGAGAGTGTCACCATAAGCAACACGGCTGCTGATTCACTTATTAGTTGCTTGCGACTGGGCCAAACTACTTTCTCTAGTTCTTCTTTTGTTCCTTGGAAGAAGTTAGTAAAGTTAAACCCACCAGAAGTCTCTGCGATTTCTGCTTCATTTTTTTTGGCCACGGTCGTTTATCCCCCGTCTTTACTCAATACAGCTATAACTCTGCTAATTTTCATCCAGGTTGACAGCTTCAATTCCATCAAAATTAACTGGAAGCAAAAAAGCTGCAAGTATAAAACAACTACACCCGAAATCAATAGCACTTCCTGCTATCTTAGCAGTTGTACTACTGGTTCGGGCTGTGTTTTTTACTTTCGAGCGCGCCCTGGAGGACTTGAACCCCCGACATCAGGTTTTGGAGACCTGCGTTCTACCAACTGAACTAAGAGCGCACAAGCTGGCTTGATTTTAGTTTATGTCAAACTTTTTTTAGTCTAACGTAACTAGATTACCATTCTACCATAGTTTTGTCGAGGTAACTAGCGGCAGATGCCGCCGATTAATTGAGATTTCTCCCATACCCTGAACAAAAATTATAGAGAACGGTCGAACCGTTGCTTGATCCGGGTGGCTTTACCTACGCGACCGCGTAGATAATAAAGTTTAGCACGTCTTACTTTACCACGACGCAATACTTTGATGTTGTCGATCCGAGGAGAGTGCAGCAGGAAGACCCGTTCTACACCAACACCTTGGAATACACGGCGGACTGTAATGGTTTCGTTGATACCACCGTTACGTCTAGCAATAACAACTCCTTCGTAGGGTTGGACGCGGTATTTTTCGCCTTCTTTGATTTTCACGCCGACTCTTACGGTGTCGCCGATATAAATTTCGGGCAGGTTAGACTTTAGTTGTTCCGCTTCTATGGAGCGGATGATCTCTTGAGCGCTCATGGTCTGTTTGTTTAAAAAACTCACGATCATCTATCATAAATGGATCGCTATGTTTCAGTCCACTGATTTTGCTTTTATAAACATCATTCTTTTTAGTTAAAGATAAGATCTGAGTCTGAATACCAGCAGAGAATCTTTACTAATTTGCAACAGTCAGGTTATGGGTATTTTGATCAAGCGATCGCTTGTCTCTATCCCACAGTTAGTTGACCCAGATGGTCTTCTAAGTAAGTCACCATCATCCGCTTCATGTGAGCAATCATGCCATCAATATCTCCACCAGTATTTTTAATCTCTTGTTCCTGCTGGATTAAATAGCTCATACCTTTATAAAGGGCTTTTGTCACCCGCGCAACTTGCCAACCCTGAGTGGGGTTGAGATGAGGGCATACTCTCAGCAGCAAATCATAGATAGTTGCTAGTATTTCTTGATCGACTCGTTTGGCTCCTTCAGCCAGGATGCCTTCCCCTTCTTGACCGGCATTTAAATGTCTAAAAGCAGGATGCTGGCGCTCAAAGGCAATCATGGGGTCAATTACTCGATCAACCATAGCCGCAAAATCCAGACCGGAGACATCCTGTTGTAAGGCTGCTACCGTATTCCTACTTAATTGCTGCATATATCGCTCCCCCAAGGCAGACAGAATCGCCTCTTTGTTGGAGAAATACTGATACACTGACCCAATCGAAATATTGGCACGATCAGCTAAGGCGTTGGTATTGATAGCTTCAGCCCCTCCGTCTGCTAACAAATCGGCAGCTGTATCTAGGATTAAATCACGCCTTTGCCGGCCGCGATCGCCTGAGGGTTTGCGTCGGCTTTTCTGAGGATTGTCATCGTTGGAAACTGATGACTTCACTTGTTTATTATCTGGGGATTGACGATGTGAGCTTTTGCTCATATACTGCGAAACATGATGTGAGTAATAACTCACACTAGCAATGTTCAGACTGGGTTTACAAGCTATAAGATCAACAGGAATAAATATCATGAGCAGCAAAATAGCTTTTGTGACTGGAGCAACAGGTCTGCTGGGTAGTAATCTTTGCCGAGCGCTTGTATCCCAGGGATGGCAAGTAAAAGGTTTGGTTCGTTCTCTTGATAAGGCCAAACGTTTCCTGGGAAATAGTGGAATTGAGTTTGTTCAGGGTGATATTGAGGATGTACCTGCCTTTACTCAGGCATTAAAAGAAGTCGATGCGGTGTTTCACACGGCAGCTTTTTTTCGGGAGTATTACCAACCGGGTAGTGACTGGCAGAAGATGAAACGCATTAATGTAGATGCCACAATGGAACTTCTACAGGCGGCAGAAGCCCAAGGGGTAGCAAAGGTGGTGTTTACCTCATCCAGTGGGGTAATCCAAACTGATACACATCAGGCAGCCACGGAAACCGCACCTTACAATAAATTTGCTGAACAGAATCTCTATTTCAAAACTAAGGTTTTAGCAGAACAGGAAATTTACCGCTTTCTCAACGCCAGCCAAATAGACGTAGTGATGATTCTGCCTGGTTGGATGATGGGGCCTGGAGATGCTGCACCAACTTCTGCCGGGCAACTGGTGTTAGACCTATTGGCAGGTAAACTGCCTGGGGTAATTAATGGTGGTGCTGCATTGACTGATGTACGGGATGTGGCGGCGGTTATGGTGAAAGCTGCCGAACAAGGAGAAAGGGGTGGACGTTACATCGTAGCGGGGCCACTAACAACCATGAAAGATATTGCCTTAGAACTGGAAGCGATTTCTGGGGTAAAAGCGCCTAGAATAGAAATTCCTGATGGGATGGCGATCGCGATCGCTTGGTTTTTGGAAAAGTTAACAGGTTTGACTGGTGGAGTCAACCCCATGCCACTAGCTGGTATCCAGACTTTATTGGAAAAAGCCAAGTTAAGTTCAGCCAAAGCCGAACGAGATTTGGGCGCAACCTTCCGCCCCTTGA
Organism: Anabaena sp. FACHB-595; assembly: GCF_048568275.1. Taxonomy (NCBI): domain Bacteria; kingdom Bacillati; phylum Cyanobacteriota; class Cyanophyceae; order Nostocales; family Nostocaceae; genus Anabaena; species Anabaena sp. FACHB-595. The sequence goes on along the minus strand of NZ_CP183473.1, from coordinate 6,315,488 downwards.
GGGATACGTTGAAAGATACAGTTCTGTGGTATGAGTCTCAAGGCTATCTATAACGATACTACATGAGTTTTGTTGACGGTTGTTGACCGTCAACGTGGGTTCTCTAGGGTCAGTCTTACAGGTAAGTGTTTACAACATGAACCTTTTCTTCCACATCCGCCACCAAATAAACACTGGCTTACTCCAAGCTCCACTGAATAAATCATGGAGTAGGATGTAAAAGCAGGGGATGATAAATAGTGTGAGGAGTGTTGCTAAGGATAAACCGGAAAACACTACTACACCCAATGGTTGCAAAAATTCTGAGCCTTCACCGATTCCTAATGCTAGGGGAAACATCCCCAAAACAGTAGTAATGGTGGTCATTAATATGGGGCGTAAACGTTGGGGAGCAGCTTGTAAAATGGCGGTGCGACGGTCAACTTTATCGCGATCGCGGATTTGATTGGCCAATTCCACCATGATGATGGCGTTATTGACGACAATACCTACTAGTAGAACTGCACCGACGATGACGGTTGCACCAATGGCAGTATTAGTGATGTAAAGTCCGAAAATCCCGCCGGCTAGTGCTAGGGGAATGGTAAACATAATTACTAGTGGGTCAATGAGGGAATTGTACTGCACTGCCATCACGACGAAAACGAGAAAGCTAGCTAATCCGCCTAATAGTTGCAGTGAACTTTGTAGTTGCTGATTGGATTCTGCGGCGGCGCTTGGTAAAACACTTACGCCTTCAGGTAATTCCAGGTTACTAATTACGTTATTTACCTGTTCGATGGCGCGACTTAGACTAGCTCCTTCAATTAAATTCCCGGCAAATATGACAACTTGGCGTTGGTTAATACGCTGAATCTCTCCGGGTGCTTGAGCTTCGACGATTGTGGCGACATCACTGAGGCGAACTTGACGATTGTTGCCAACAAATAAAGGTAGTCTTTCTAGTTGTGAACCTGTTTGCACTGCTGACTCATTTAACTGTACTCGCACATCTACCAAGCGGTTGCCCCGTTGCAGTTGTGTGGGTATGCTGCCCTCTAGGGCGGTCTGAATTGTGTCTCCAATATCTCTAGTCGTTAATCCTAATGCAGAAACTCTTTCCCAGTCAGGCAGGATTTGAATTTCTGGTTGTCGTTCATCAGCATCGGGACGAAATCTCACTTGGGTGGCTTGTTCTTCTAAAGCTGCTAGTACCTGACGGCTGGCTTGTTGTAATGTGTCTTCATTAGTACCCTGGAGAATCACATCAACGTCGGCATTGCGTACAGGGGAGTTATTGGTAATCAAACCCCGTACTTGACCAGGAGCCAAGCGTAAACGAATACCTGCTAAATTTAGTTTATTTAATTCTTGGGTAACTCGTTCGACATAGGTATCTACATTAGTGCCTGGTTTGAGGGTGATGGTGCTGGTACCTCGTAAGGGGTTAGCATTGGTATTAGTACCAAATAAAGCACCACCGGCAGTTGTGAAAGTATATTCTGTTTCTGGCTGTTGGCGAATAATTTCATCCACCGCGCTCATGACTTTGCTGTTAGTCTCTAAGGGCGTACCCGGTGGGAACTGAGCAAATAAGCTGGCTTGTCCTGTACTAATACGGGGGAGGATTTGTTGGGGAATTTGGGGAGCCATCCATAAACTACCACCACCAAATAGGAGAATAGCGATCGCTACTGTGACTAATCGCCAGCGTAAGATGCCAGCTAAAAATCTACTATACCCCCTTGTAGCTGCTTCAAAACGCTCATTGAATTTCCGCAATGGCCAAAAGTTGCTCAACCCACTGGAAAATTTCCAGCCTAATAATCGAGAGGTCAGCATCGGTACAACTGTTACAGCAATGATGATCGAAGCAGCTACAGAAAAGGTAATCGTGAGAATTAGTTCGTTAAATAGTAGAGCAATAAAACCACCAATAAGTAAGAATGGCAACACTGCCACTAAGTTGGTACTTGTGGAAGCAATTAGAGCGGATTCGACTTCTTGACTGCTGGTTTCTGCTTGAGCAATTAGTTGCTTGTGACTTAACCTGCTTTTACTATCCTTACCAGGAGTTACACCTGCACCTTCAGCGATATTCTCTAACATGACGATGGAGTTGTCTACGACTATACCCACGCCTAAAGCTAAACCACCTAAACTAAAGACATTGATGGATAAGCCGAATAACCCCATCAAAATGATTGCAGCTAGGGTGGCCAGGGGAATAGCAACAACGATGATAAATGTCTGTCGTAAGGAACCAAGGAAGAGAAGGACGGCGATCGCTGCTAATGCTGTTCCTATCAATCCAGAACTGGTAACATTTGATATAGAGTTACGGATAAATCTTGATTCATCTAAGGTAGGTGTGATCACTGTACCTTCTGGAACTATGCTAGATTGTCGCAGTTCCTCTAAACGTTTTTTTACAGCATCAACAACATTAATGGTGTTAGCATCTGGTTGCTTTTGAACACTGACTTTGACTGCTGGCTCACCGTTGAGTGAGACATATATTCGTTGTTGTTCTGCACCATCGATAATTTGGGCAAAGTCTCGGAGATAAACGCGGCGGTTGGAGACGTTTTGCTGTTGGTTGGGATTTGAAGAAGCAGTTGAGGAGACTTCAAAGGACAGATTTCTGAGTTCGTCTGCATTTTGAAAGCGCCCAACGGTACGGGTTAAAGGTTCGGAATTTTGTCCTAAAATCCGACCACCAGAAATATCAACGTTGCGGTCTCTGAGTTCATCTAGAACATCTGTTAAACCTACACCCAAAGCTTGCAAGCGGTCTAGATCAATATTGACTCTGATTTCTTCTTGCACTCCGCCAGATACGTCTACCCCGGCTACTCCAGAAACAACACCCAATTCGCGGGCTAGTTCTTCTTCTGCAAAAACGCGCAAATCCAAGCCTTCCAAAGAGGGGGAAGTTAAGGCAAATTCGTATACTGGCAACTGAGAAGGATCGATTTTAAATAGACGTGGTTCTTCAATGGTGTCTGGTAAACGACCTCTAGACCTGTTAAAAGCTGCTGTCGCATCATTTAAGGCCTGGTCAATATTGCCTCCCGGTTGAAAGTACAAATCCAAACTGACTTGTCCTTCACGAGTTTGAGAAAATATCTGCACTACACCCTCAGTTGCAGAAAATGCTTCCTCCAAGGGTCTGGTTACTTCATCAACTCCTACCTCTGGGGAAATTCCGGGTGCTTGTATGCGGACACCGATACGAGGATAGGTAATGGAGGGTAATAAATCTACGGGCAACTTGACAATAAAAAATACACCCAGCACGATAACTGCTAAGGTGAGCATGAGTGTACCGATATGTTGGCGAATTGATACGGTACTAATACTAAATCCAGCACTTTTATTTACTTGCTGCATAAGTCGCTGCGCTCCAATTAAAAATTAAAAATTCACAACCTAAATCTTTACTTTGAATTTTTAATTCCTTGCAGGGTTTCGCTCTGAAAGAATTGAAAGACGCACATTTTCCCCATCTTTTAAGGGTCTACCACTACGTGCGACGTACTGCTCTCCAGGTTGTAAGCCAGATAAAATTTCTACTTTGCCATCAGCACTTTTTCCTAAAGTTACTGTACGGGCTGTGACTGTTGGCTTACCTTGGCTATCTGTAACTACGTACACTGTGCCGTTTTGATTTTGTGATTGTCTTGGGGTTGTTGGGGAAGATTGCTGGTTTTTGCCTTCCCTTTGAATGGCGGTTTGTGACACTACCACTCGTTCTGGAGTTTGACTGGCAAAATTAACTCTTGCTAGTAATCCACTACCAATATTGCCTTGACTATTAGGAGTTACTACTTCTACTGGTATTAAACGAGCTGTAGCATCTGCGGTTGGGGAAATGCGGGTGACTCTACCGATAATTGTTTGGTCGGGGAAAGCATCTAAGCGTACTTGTACAGATTGTCCGACTTGAATTTCTCCTAGTTCTAATTCGGAGACTTGCACTACTACTTTAATTCGGCTCAAGTCAGCAATTTTTAAAATTTCTCCTCCAGCTTGTAAGAGATTACCTGGCTCTGTGACCCTCTCGGTGATCACACCATTAAGGGGTGATGTGAGGCGCGTATAAGAACGGCGTTCTTTTGTTTGGGCTACTACGGCTTGTTGGGCAAATACTCTACCTTTGGCAGCAGCAACGGCTTGTTCTTCGGTTCGCACTTGCTCAGTCGCTGCACGGAGTGCTTGAGTAGCTGTTTTTGCTTCTGTGCGGGCTTGCTCGGCGGCTTGCTCGGATATAGCTCCTTCTTTAAATAATCTCTCTTGACGTTGGGCATCTGCTTCAGCTTGTACAACTTCGAGTCTTGCCCTTTCCACTTGGGCGCGGGCATTACTTACCTGGGTTGTCGCTCTAGCTACTTCTGATTGCAAAGCTGCGAGTTCGGCTTCTGCTTGCTTGAGGTTGGTGGATAATATGATGTCATCTAATTGCCCGACGTTCTGCCCTCGTTTAACTGTGTCACCTACATCTAAGTTCAAAGCTAAGAGTCTCCCTTCTACCTGCGATCGCAGTGATATCGTTCGGAATGGTGTGGTTGTACCTGTATACTCTGGTTGTGTCTCTATTCTTTCTCTACGGGCGATCGCTACATCTACAGGCACTAATCCGCCTCGTTCTCCGCCACCACGTTGCTGAGATTGGGCTTCTGCTGTTTCCTTGGGTAGGGAACCACAACTTGCTGTTAGTACACCCATACTCAACAGACAAGCAACAAATAAGCTGTATTTTGCACATTGCCAGCCAGGAAATATCTGTCTGTGGGCAGATATTTCGCTCCTAAATTGTAATTTTGTGTTGATTAACTGGCTTGTTGCTGGGTAAGTTTGCTGTTTCATGATTTTTGCTGTGGATTTTGGTTGAAAATCATTTATGGTTTCCCTGTTTGTGGAAGTTTTTAAAATAACAGCCTTTTTTACCTAGCAATCATGTCCATATAGTGCCAACTGAAAAATAGTATTGAGAATAGACCAAGTTTTCCAAAGAAATTTTTTGTGTCAAACATTACTACTCTTACGAAATAAAGTCAAAACAGATTTCTCTACTACTCTATTTACGCAATTGCAGGATTGTGTTTGATATTTGATTGGGCTATGTAAGGTGTATGAATTTTTTATGTTGGTCTGAAAAGTCTTCCTGTTAGGGAACTTGAAGAAACTAAAATTAGTCCTTAGCTTTTTCCCTAAAAATTATTAAGTGCAAATATTTAGCTTTACTAAATATACACAAATATTAGCAATAATACTAGCAATGTCATAGGCAATTCTGAGAGATTTCGATAATATATTAAATTTTCTGAACAGAAATTGCTTTTAGCTACGATATATTATATAGGCAAAATCAGTTATTTATGCCATTTAGGTGAGGACAATCACGAGTGAAATCACTGTCAAAACTTGTACGCACAGTTGATGAATCCCAAATCATCGAGTTTTTTCAAGAGTCAGTTGGTGAGTGGTGTTCACAAAGGCGTTATTATACTCTCCCTGATGGGGAAACCAAGGAGATGATGAGTATGATCACTATCCGATTTTTGGAACAAGGTTGCGATGAATTACAAAAACTGGCTCAGATACATAAGTTAGCTGAGTCAGTTTTTTTGATCTGTGGTGCAGAGGTTACATGGTGCAGTACAGATGTTCTCAAGAATAGGAGTGAGTCGGAAGGTTCCACACTATTTGGTGCTTTAGGAAATATCTTGTACCGCGATCGCGGTTTTGCCACATCTAAACCAGTTACAGCCCAGTATAATTTTCCTAACCCCAAAACCTTATGTTTGCGAACCGAGTACAATGGTTCAGTGTTTGAGGAAGAATTAAAGTTAATTGGTAGCAAATATCGCACCAGACAAACTATTATTTCTCGTGCTGGTGAGCAATTAATGATAGGTCAGTATATAGAAAAGAGAATAGTTCAGTAGTGATTAGTAAATGCTTCTTCTATTGCTTTGGACTAATGACTCTTTAATTATTACTCCCCTTCCCTTGTAGGGAAGGGGTTGGTGGTTATTTTTGAGAGAAAATTGCACAAGGCGTTAGTTAGCCGTGACCAAAGAAATTTGACTTAGCGTCTGCGCTTTACTCTAAGGATGGTTGTTGAAACAACTGCACCTAAAGCAAGCATAGTTCCGGGTTCAGGGACTGTTTCTATGTCCAGAGAGTAAATAGTAGTTGTTCCACTCACCTCATTGGCTGCAACCAGCAAAGGCTTCCTGGTGGGACTATCTGCGGCTGAGATAAATAGTAAACCTTCTGCACCCAAGTCTCCGGCTGCTGGGTTTGTCGTTCCATCCGCATTCTCTGTAGGAACTGTAAAATCACGATTGTTCACGTAGTCCACAAATACGGGACTGACTGGATCTGTAATGTCATATACCATCACACCTCCTACCCGTTCCAGACCAACAAAGGCGTAAAAGCGACCGTTAATTTCCCCAATCTTTACGTCTTCTGGTTCTGGCCCCTTGTCATCGCTGCGGGTATCAAAACTATTTTCAGTATGATTAGAGTTGAAGAATGCAGGTAGACGTTGGGCAATAATTTTTTCAAATTGATCGCCACTATCAAACACTAACTTAAGCTTACCAGTAGCCTGATCCGATTCCCAAATGGAGAAAGAGCGCGCACCATAGGAGTAAATCTTTTCAAACCAGCCATCTTCGTTTTCATCACCTAAAGCTGTGGTGACATTGAGACGACCTAAATTAGCAGTGTTTTTTAAAACACTAGCATTAGGAAATGCTGTAGGGTCAAGGACATACTGATTACTACCCAGGCGTACTGCTTCACGAAAACCATTGTAATCCCGTGCGTCGCCTTCATTAGCAGTGACAATATAAGTTTTGCCGTTCACAGTATAGGAAGCTATACCATCGGGTTGATACATACCCAAAACAGGCCAATTGGCAATATTAATGGCATTGTCGCGATCGCTAGCATCAAAACCATTCCCTGGCAGGCTATGATCCTTAAAGCCTAAGGGGCTGATACTAGTAATCTGATTTGTCATCAGGTCTAAGGTAGCGATCGCATTATTTTCTTGCAACGATATCCAAGCCTTTTTAGAATCAGGGGAAACAGTTATATACTCTGGTTCTAAATCTTGAGCAACGGTAGCATTAGGCCCAAAAATTCTCACTCCATCTGCCCGTAACTGATCGATTTGACTATTGAACTGACCAAAGCCAGCATTGATAACACTGAAGTCAGCTATATTAATAATGCTAATTGAGCCTTCGGGGTCATTTGTATAGTTGCTATTCGGTTCACCTTCATTGGCTACTAGGACACGTTTGCCATCTGGTGTAAATGTGAGCATATCTGGTAATGCACCAACAGCCACCGATTGGATTAATTCGCCATTGGCATTAAAAAAGACGGCCTTACCCGGATTTTGGGGAATAAAATCTTCAATGGCTGCTGCAAGTAAGCCATTCTTAAAGGCGACGCTGTTCACTCCTCTACCGTAGTCTTGGATACCGATATTAAACAAGAATGAGGGTTTAGTCGGATCACTGATACTGATAACATCAATACTACTAGTCCCCCCATTAACCACAAATAGCCGTTGACTTATAGGGTCGTAAGCTGGAATTTCTGCGCCACCCTGCTCAAATAGACCTGTGCTGTAAGTACCTATCGGTTTGAGGGTATTTGCCTCTGCTGGAGCCAACATTGCTCCTAAAAGAATAAAAGATGGAGCTATTGTGGCGATAAGCTTTTGGATAGTCATGGTTTGGATATAATAACTGATGCCTGATTTGTTGATGTTGTGCCGCAAATTCGTAGCATGAAAACTTCACCACAAGCCGGAAATTAAGGCTGGCGGAGTTTTATTACTCATTACTGAGTAGACTAAATTAGTCGGAAGTTTTCAGATGAATATTGAGTGGACTGTCAATTACAGGTACATCCGAGAATTTATTGGTCAAAAGTTAAGGTAAATATAAATTCAGGTTAACTAAAGATTAATAACCGTATTTTTACGTATTCTTTATTTAAATAAGTAAAAACTTATCGTAACTATCATTTTTTTCTGCCAACATCTTCAAGATGGGCGAAAAGTATCAGCCTCTCTCCCCAGCAATTACGGCATACACACAAAAAACAAAAAAATATACAAGGGTGCATCAGTATGAATAATTGCTAAATTATAGTTAGGTTCTATCGCACTAACGCACCTTACCAAAACATCAATTTCGGATAATTATATTTTTTGGTGTTCCTATAGACCTTAGCCTGAGCAGAGAGAGCGGAATTGCAGACAGATTAACTAAATAACACCAAGGTTAGTCAATCCCAACACGGCAGCAACACCAATAATATGACCAAAACTCATAGCCGCCAAAAATGTGGCAACGCTGGGATTATTGAAAATTGAAGGGAAAGGCAAAGGCATCTTTGTCCCCACATGGGGATAGCGAATAGACCTGCCGGCAATTAAAAGTACTAATAGACAACTAGCAATGATAATAGGTGTGCCATTCCAGTTCCAGGTTGTACCTGTGTTGGGTACGGTGGCTTGAGCCGCTAGTAGGATTGATGAGAGCATAGTTCTTTCTCCTGTATGAATAAATTGATTTAGCTGATTAGTTAACAGCAACATCAATACTCCACTTGGTGAAGCAGTAGAATCCTCTCTCATAAGAAAGGTTCAACTCTCCTTCTAAAGTTGGGGTAATGATGCAAAAGCTAACTGCACCCAAATGGCAAGTCTCATCGCTGGAGAAAGAACAGAAATTATTTGTAAACTTGAATTCGTTAAGACCAGAAAATTCCAGTCTTAACGATATCCAATTCTACAGACGACCAATATTAGTCAACCCCAAGACTATACCAATACCAAGAACATGACCAAAAGCCATTGCACCGATAAAGGTGGGAACGCTAATAGGCAACCCAGGGAATTTGGGGCCTACTTGGGGATATTCAACTTTGAGAGCGAACAAAAGAGCTACCACACTGCTAGCACTAATGATAATGCCTACGGTTGGCGACCATTCAGGTGTTGCAGGTACAGTTGCAGCTACTGCTAATAAGGTTGATGAAATCAAGCTTTTGTCTCCTAAATATCTAGGGCAAAGTTAATCTAGACCTAGAAAATTATAGAGTTAGTTAGGACACAACCGAACTTAATCAATTAAAATTCGACTTTTTTTAGTTCCCAATATCGGAAATTCTTATGCGTGTGAAAATTTGCGGCATCACTCAACCACAACAGTCAGTAGCGATCGCCTCTTTGGGTGCAACAGCGCTAGGATTTATATGTGTACCTTCTTCACCGCGTTACGTTACCGCCGGACAAATTCGAGATGCTGTCACACCCTTACCAGAAAATATTGATAAAATTGGCGTTTTTGCCAATAGCAGTATTGCGGAAATTTATCAAACAGTGATTGATTCTGGGTTAACTGGTGTGCAGTTACACGGTGACGAAACCCCAGAGTTTTGCGACCAAGTGCGTCAATCACTTCCCCAAGTAGAAGTATTGAAAGCGTTGAGAGTTCGTAGTCTTGAGCATTTGGAACAAGCAGTTATTTACACTAAGTATATAAATACTTTATTACTTGATGCCTATCATCCCCAGCAATTAGGGGGGACTGGTCAAACTTTAGATTGGCAAATGTTGCAAAAATTTCGCCCAAGTTGCCCTTGGTTACTAGCCGGAGGACTAACACCAGAAAATATCTTAGAAGCTTTAAGCCAACTGAATCCTGATGGTATAGATTTATCTAGCGGTGTCGAACTTAAACCAGGCGATAAAGATTTAGATAAAGTTGCATTACTTTTTGAAAAATTAGAGAGTAGGGAGTGGAAGAAGGGTTCAGGAGAATAAATAATTACTCATTACCCATCCCCCATTACCCATCCCCCATTCCCTAAAAGAATGCTGGTTGATGACGAATCAAGTTAAAGAATTCTTCTCTAGTTTTTTGTTCTTCTTGGAATACGCCTAACATTGCGCTAGTTACAGTCCAAGAGCCTGGTTTTTGTACACCGCGCATCACCATGCACATATGGCTTGCTTCCATCACAACGGCTACACCTTGGGGTTCTAAAATGGTCTGCACAGCTTCAGCAATTTGGCGGGTTAGCCTTTCTTGTACTTGCAAGCGTCGGGAATACATCTCGACAATCCGGGCTAGCTTGCTTAGTCCTACTACCTTCTGGTTGGGGATATAAGCAACGTGCGCTCTGCCCATGAAGGGTAACATATGGTGTTCGCATAAACTAAAGAAGTTAATGTCTCGAACTAATACCATCTCGTTATGACCTTCATCAAAGACAGCACCGTTGAGTAATTCTTCTAAAGATTGGTTGTAGCCACTGGTGAGGAAACGCATTGCCTCTGCCACTCGCTTTGGTGTTTTCAATAGACCTTCTCTTTCCGGGTCTTCTCCAACACCCACTAATATTGACCTAACTGCACCCATCATTGATTCCATATCTTCTTCTGAAGGTTGGTGCAATTCTGGTTCTCGGCCATTATGGGTATTGCGGTCAGGTCTGGTATTGATGGCTTCTGCCAAGTCGGTAATTAGGGGTGATTGTGCGCGATTGGAACCGTTGGAACTAGCAATAGTCATAATTTCAGTCTTGGTTATGGTTTGTTCAATGGTTAACCCCGTAAGGGGAATTCAAAATTCAGAATTCAAAATAATCCTACAAACTAAGTAGGAGTTAGCTTTCTCTGGATCAGTGCAAGCCTAGCCGTAGGCTATTACGAATTACGAATTTACGAATTACAAATTACAGCGCACCTGCGCTGGGCATGAGCGTCAATTCATCAATTACTGCTTGTGGTGGTAATAATGCAGTGTAGAGAATTGACTGAGCCACAATTTCCGGGGTGAGCATTTTGGAACGGTCAAAGTCAGCTTTAACCGTCTCTGTATCCCAAAGTCCAGTATTTACTGCCCCAGGACAAATCGCAGTTACCCGAATACCGTGGACACGTTCTTCTTGTGCCAAGGTTTGAGAAAGTGCCATTAATCCTGCTTTACTGACGCTGTAAACTCCCCAGTGCGGAAAAGATTGTTTAGCTGCAATCGAAGACACATTGATGATTGTGCCTGTATGCCGATCGCGCATTGTTGGCAAAATTCCTTTAATACATTCAAATACGCCCGTCAGGTTCAAGTTAATTACTTGTTGCCAGTCTGCTAAAGGCGTTTCGCTCAAGGTAGCCGTATATGCTACACCCGCATTATTGACAAGAATATCTATATCTCCAAAGTCAATAGCGATCGCTTGGATTTTTGCCTCTACTTGCGATACGTCTGCTAAGTCTACAGTATACGCTTTGGCTACTACTCCAGTCTGTTTTGTTGCTTCTACTACAGGTGTCAATTTATCCAAAGAACGGCTCACCAAAGCCACGTCTATTCCCGCTTTTGCAAAGGCTAACGCCGTTGCTTTGCCAATTCCACTACTTGCCCCAGTAATCAGAGCGCGTCGTTTCTGCTCCAAACTCATGCTTTCTCCCAATTTTTTGGCAGTTTTGCAAGCCCTTGTCACCCAATTATCGAAACTTTTAGAGTCAAATAGATTAAATTAACCTTAAATTTCGATGATATTCCCTGACAAATGCTATGATTATTTGCTATAATTAGTGTTCTCTGCAATTTTGGTTTACGCAAAAATAACAAACGCTAGTTTAAAGACTAGCCCATGTCACTACAGTTAATTAGCAAATACTTTTGACACAGCCACCCATCTACAATTAGTGGCTATTTAGATATAAATACCTATGGCTGACGAGATTGTTAAAAATCTTTAAGTAGCCACAGGTAATTATAACACTGGTTTTGGGTAATAAATCAATTAAGCGCGTTTGTTAATGTGCAACTTCTGTAAATACACCAATTTTGCGGAATTTATCATAACGCAGTTGGCGGCGTTCTTGTGATGTTAAGCGGTCTAGTTCATCCAAGTTATCTAACAGGGCTTGTTTTAAGGTTGTAGCAGCTGTTAAAGGGTCAGAGTGAGCGCCACCTGTGGGTTCAGGTAATATCTGGTCAATAATGCCCAAATTTTTCAGGTCATGGGAGACGATTTTCAGGGCGACGGCGGCTTGGGGAGACTTGCTAGCATCTTTCCAAAGAATCGCCGCACAGGCTTCGGGGGTAGCCACAGTATAGACAGAGTGTTCAAACATTAATAGGCGATCGCCTACACCAATACCCAAAGCGCCACCAGAACCACCTTCACCGATAACGGTGCAGATAATTGGTACATCTAAAGAAAACATCTCGCGCAAATTATAGGCGATCGCTTCCCCTGCGCCTTGGCGTTCGGCTACCACCGTAGGTAAAGCGCCTGGGGTATCGATAAATGTCAAAATCGGCATACTAAATTTGTTGGCGTGTTCCATCAGCCGCATGGCTTTGCGATAGCCGCCTGGAGTCGCCATCCCGAAATTGCGAGCAATATTATCTTTGGTATCTCGTCCTTTTTGATGACCCAAAATCACCACAGGTTTACCACCCAAACGCGCCACACCGCCGATGAGAGCCGGATCATCACCACCACAGCGATCGCCATGCAACTCCATCCATTCATCACTGATGGCCTGAATGTAATCGAGAGTACTAGGACGGCGGGGATGACGTGCTACTTGTAGTCGTTGAGATGGAGACAGAGTACTAAAAATTTCCTCACGCAGTTGCATAGCGCGTGTTTCTAGCTTGCGAATCTCACCAGACACATCTACGCCATTCTCCTCTGCCAGTTGCCGAATTTGATCAATCCGGTTTGCCAGTTCTGCTAGTGGCTTTTCAAAATCCAACAGTAGTGGTTTGCGCTCAGTTGTAGCCATAGTTAGGGATTAGGTATTGGGTATTAGGTATTGGGTATGAGGAATTGGTATTGGGGATTGGGTCTTGGGTACAATCTTGTGACTAGGGTGTATTTTTCTTCCTAATCCCCAGGCCCCAGTCCCCAGCCCCTAAACCAGCAGTGGTCTAAACCCATGTTTCACTGATGCTTGACCAATCTGCTCCATTTTGTCTACGGTAATCTGATTGCGCCCCCAAGAAAAGTTCGTGTACAACTTCTCAAATTCCAAGAGCATAGATTCCGCAAAACAAGCAAATAATTGGCGTGCAGGTACATCCATATTGACTATTTTCATGATTTTCCAGTCAATATCCAGCGAATGTTCGACGATACCGCCGTTCAGTACATAAACACCAGGATACTGAACTTTTGTACCCAAGTTTTTCGGATAACCCCCATCAATCAGCAAACAGGGTTGCTTCAAAACTTGAGGATTAATTTCCACACCTTTAGGCATACTGGCTACCCAAACTACGATATCAGCTTGGGGCAGTGCTTCATCAAGGCTCATGATTTTACCGCGTCCCAGCTCGCTTTGCAACTCTTGGAGACGTTCTTGATTACGGGCGATTAACAGCAATTCTTTCACGTCTGTTTTAGCATCCAGCCAGCGAGTAACTGCACTACCAATATCACCAGTAGCCCCACATATAGCTACTGTTGCTTGGGAGAGTTCAATGCCGAGTTGTTGTGATGCTTGTTCTACCTGCCGACAAATAATATATGCTGTGTGAGTGTTGCCTGTAGTGAAGCGTTCAAACTCTAGTGTCACATTACGAACTTGGCTAAACTGCTCCAATTTAAAGTTTTCAAAAATAATGGAGGAGAAACCACCCAAAGCTGTGATATCAATGCCATTCTTTTGAGCATGAGCCATAGCATTGAGGACTTTGCGGGTTGCGGCTTTAATCCGACGACTGGCTAGCATCTCCGGTAAAAAGCAAGATTCTACATACCTCCCTTCAATTATTTCACCAGTAATACTAGTAACTTTAATGTGGTCAACTATTTGCGGTGGAGCGCTACACCAAAAATCTAGCCCTTGGTCGGCGTATTCTGGGTATCCCAGTTCTTGAGCTACCGCTTGAGCGTGTTCTAAACTTGTCAGATGTCCAATTAGACCAAACATGGAGTGATATATTTAGGCTTGTGCCTTGGCGAATGCGTGGGATATGTGGATAAGAGATAATACTTAACTCTTAAAAATACTATACAAAGTGTGATGAATGCTGAGTCCTGAGTAATGAGTTTGATCATGGGTAATTGGTAATTGATAATTGGGAATAAACTTTTACCCATTACCTATTACCCATCACCAGCCTGAAATCGATAATAACTGGCAGCCTTACTTTAATCAGGAATCAGAACTATTTAAGCTGCTGTAAGTCCGTAGGCTGACATCCGCATAATATCTCTGGTTGTGAAGCCAATATTACTTAACGCTTCGCCGTACTGAATCATAAAATCTTCGACTAGGGCTTCTTTTTCCATAGCTAAGACTGCGGCATCATCCGCGACTTGATTGAGCATTTTCCAAACTATGGGAAGATTATGACGATTAGCTTCTTCTAATTCTGCTTTGGATTGGGCAAAATTTTTCTGTAACCAAACTTCGCCGAAGTTGAGGTGGCTGTATTCATCTTTGACTACACCCTCAGTGATTTTACGAGCAAAATCGTCAGCAACGGGAATGTAGATATTGTATGCGGCGATCGCAAAACATTCAATAATCAGGGACTGAATCAATAGACAGGTAACGATTTTACCTTCAGCCGCCGCTTTTTGGAAGTTACCGTGTAGTCCAGCAAAGAATTCTTTGGCAAACTCCATATCTGGTGATACTTGTAGGTTCCGTCCACAAGCTTCAAATCCTTTTTTGTGACGGCTTTCCATTTTCGAGAGGCGAATTAGGTCTTCTTTATCGTCTGGCAGCAGTTGGGATAGTTGAATGTAATTCTCGTATGCTTCTTGTTCCCCTTCAATCACGATCGCATTTATGCGACTATAGGCATCTTTATATTTTTCGCTCTTGAAATCAATTTCTAAATCGGCTGCAACCTGCTGCATGATATGTTTACTCCTGTAAACCTGAATTATTTGATACCAAACTTTAATCTACCCTATGAATTTAAGGTAATGCTCATTGTGGTTTAATTTTACTTAACAATTGCCTATGTTGTAGATTAGCGGTTGCTGAGGTCGATACTGTATTACCAAAGAAACAAGTGCTTGGCGATCTAACTCATGACCAAATTAAACTGGAATTGGAAATCTGCTGATTTTTGGAGTCTATCAGCACTACTGCTGGGGGCATTGATTGTGCTATCGCCACTGTTTGTGGTTTTTCTCACTTCTTTTGCACCTCCAGGTTCAAATTTAGAACTTTTGCCCAAAAATAATTGGTCATTCGCTAATTACCGCGATGCTTGGCAACGAGGTAAGTTTTTGTTGGCATTCGCTAATTCTACCTTGGTAGCGATCGCAGTGACGGCATTTCAGATTGTGACTTCGGCGTTAGCGGGTTACGCTTTGGCAAGGCTGAAATTCCGGGGTCGGCAAACACTACTTCTGATTGTTTTAGCAACTTTGATCATTCCTTTTCAATTATTAGTGATTCCCATCTTTTTGGTGTTGAAGTGGGGACACCTGATAAATACCTACGGAGCATTAATTTTACCAACTGCTGTCAATGGCTTTGGCATTTTTCTCTTGCGTCAATATTTCCAGACAATTCCTGTAGAGTTGGAAGAAGCTGCAACTATCGACGGGGCTAACCGATTGCAAATTTTGTGGCAAGTCATGTTACCTTTAGCCCGTCCTGCATTGGTGACGCTGTTTTTGTTTACCTTTATTGCTGAATGGAATGATTTATTTAAACCTCTGGTTTTCACCACAAAACCAGAATTAAGAACTGTGCAGCTAGCATTGGCAGAGTTTCAGGAGCAGTTTACCAATAATTGGCCTTTGATGATGGCGGCAGTAACTATTGCAACTGTACCTGTAATGGTGCTATTTCTCATCGGTCAGCGTCAGTTTATCCGGGGAATTGCTACTACGGGTATAAAGAATTGAAATATAGGATTCGTACTTGATTTTTGAAAATGGAAGTAGTGGGGGTATTGCACGCCTGATAATGGTTTTGGTGGGCTTGATAGAAATCTAAATCCAGTATGAGTAGTATGTGCGATCGCATAGCCATCTCGGTCACATCCTTGAGCAATGGCCTAGAAACTATAAACTTTTGTTACTGATTGCATAATTCATCCTCACCCAAACTGATAAATAATTAGCTAAGAGTTGTCATTGCTTTATGCGAACTGATTCGTCTAATGGCTTTTAAAGTTCTTAGCCGTTAGACATAAGAATATTTCAATAAAGCTGGTCTTAAACTTATTAGTTTAAAAAAATTAGTCCTACATCTACCTATCTAGCAACACTCAGGATTTATGGATTCTTCCAAATTAAAGCCATCAGTTACTAGCTCACCAACATTAGAGAGTTTACAAGCATTCATTCAGGAAGAAGTGCTGACGCTATTGAAAAGCTCTAAGCTAGCAGAGATTTTCAAAAATTATAATATCTCAGGAGAAGACGCAGTTAAAATTCAGTTCAGCCTTGATAGAAATAAAATTACGTCAAGGACTGCAAATCTAATAGATACAACTAATATTGTTACACAAACTAACAGTGATTATTGTATTTGCTGGTCAGAAGAGAAACAAGATTTTGTTCGCTGCCCTTGTGGATAAATGAAAATTGGCTGCATATTTATGTAATCTCAATGGAGGCAATAGAATTTTATTGTCTCCATTATCATTGGTTATTTAAAAATAAATTATTATTATCATATTTTGTGAAAACTCTCTGGAAATTTAACGGTTTTTCAGAGTGATGAGAGCGTTATCAACACAAATTTATATTCGAGAAACATCCTCATAAGCCATAATTGATGTTGGTTCAAGGCCGCTATCAATTGTCAACCGGGATTGTTTCTGTGGGGTGTAATAGCTGGTATGAGTAATCTTGGGATGTATGTTAAAGTTTTAGGGGTTGCAGTCAGTAGTTTAATAATTTTCTCTGTAAACTCTGCGATCGCCCAAATTACACAAGATAGTACTCTACCTGAAAATTCCAGAGTCACAAAACAAGAAAACAACATCATTATCGAAGGTGGAACCTTATCTCCTGATAGACGTAATTTGTTCCATAGTTTTCGGGAGTTTTCTGTGCCAGAAAACTATACGGCTGAGTTTAAAACAATCGGTAGTGTCCAAAACATCATTAGCCGAGTAACTGGTAGTTCTATTTCTAGCATTGATGGCATAATCAAATCTGATAGCACAGCCAACCTGTTGCTGATCAATCCCAATGGAATTATTTTTGGTTCTAATGCTGCATTAAATATTCGCTCTTCCTTTTTAGCAAGTACGGCAAATAGTCTGAATTTTGCCGATGGTACTCAATTTAGTACCATCAATCCTCAAAACACATTTGTGCTAACAGTTAGCATTCCTAGTGGGTTACAATTTGGCGCAACGGCAAATCCTATTAAAAATCAATCTCAAGCACGGAATATAAGTGGTAGATCTGTTGGTCTTCAAGTCCCAAATGGTAATACGTTAGCCTTTGTGGGTGGCAACATCACACTAGAAGGCGGCAACTTAACAGTACCATCAGGAAAAATTGAACTAGGAAGCGTTGCTCCCAATAGTCTAGTGATCCTTAATCCAATCAACCAAGGTTGGTTAATAGGGTATCAAGGTGTGCAAGAATTTCGCAACATTCAATTGAGGATTCGCCAAGGGGCTAACGGTAGACAGTTACCCTCTCAGATAGATACTACTGGTAATAATGGCGGTGAGATTCGTCTACAGGGTAACTCCGTAGAACTCAGTGGTGAAAGTGTGCGCTTGAGAAGTATCACTACAGGTAATGCCAATGGTAAAGATATAACGATTAATGCAACAAAGCTAATTGTTCAGAATGGCGCACAGATAGCTACTTCTACCATCAGCCGGGGAGGCTCAGGAAATTTACTAATCAATGCCTTCGAATCTGTAGACATTATTGAGAGTGATACTTTGTCAAGTACAATTACTGGATTAATTGGCATCAGTGCAGGTCAAGGCAGAGCAAGTGACATTAAAATCACTACTGGGAAGTTACGTATCCTTAATGGAGGCGTTGTAACAGCAGACTCTAGTGGATTTTTGAGGACTAATGATTCACCTGTGATACCAGCTGAAGGAAAGGGCGGCAATATCATAGTCAACGCTTCGGAGTCAGTGGAGATAGCGGGAAATGTGAAAACACGTTTTTCTAGTGTCTTGTCTGCGGGGACGAGAAATGCTCAAAATGCAGGAACAGTTAATATAACTACAGGGAAATTAATTGTCCGCGACGGTGGGCAATTAAGTGTAAATGTGGGAGCATTCAACAATCCAGTTAACTCAGGAACACCGGGAAAATTAAATATAACGGCTAAGTCTATATTGCTAGACAATCAAGGACAAATCACTTCTAATACTAGGTCAGGTCAGGGTGGTGATATAAATTTGCTGGTGCAAGACTCGCTACAGATGCGCCGTAACAGTTTGATTTCCACTAGTGCAGGCACGTCCAACGCTCCGGGAAATGGTGGTAATATCACAATCAATGCTCCTAATGGCTTTGTGTTTGCTGCTCCCTTAGGCAATAATGATATTACGGCTAATGCCTTCTCTGGCATTGGTGGTAAAATCACCATCAACGCCAAGAAAATTTTTGGGTTTATACAGCGCGATCGCTCAGACTTAGTAAGGTTATTAAACACTGAAGATCCAAATCTACTCAATCCCAACAAATTGCCAACCAGCGACATTACAGCTTTTTCTCAGCAAAGCCCTTCATTCAATGGCATTGTACAAATTAATACGCCCGATGCTGACCCAAATAAAGGGTTAGTGGAATTGCCGAGCAATCTGATTAATGCTTCTGAGCAAATTGCTGCTAGTTGTAGTCCTCATCGAGGTTTGCAAAGAAATTCGTTTGTTTCCACAGGACGAGGAGGAATTGCATCTAGCCCTACTGATACGCTGATTGATGATGCTGTGTTGGTAGGTTGGACTGTGTTACCGACACAGATAAACGATAGTGCTGATAGGATTCCTGAACAGCACACACAGCAGGTTAATTTAAGCGCTTCTCCCCAAATTGTAGAAGCACAAGGCTGGCAAATAGATCGCAACGGTAATGTAGTACTAGTGGCGCAAGCACCTATTGTAATTCCTCACACCCCCACCCTACATTCGTCAGCTTGTGCTTTATTGGGGAGTAGGGGGGAATAACAACTAACGACTGTACAGACGCGATTAATCGCGTCTCTAACAAATAGCTAATTCGTTTCTTGAATTTGCAAACGGACTGTGTGTTCAGTTGCACCACTGAGTTGCACTTCCATAATTTCACCGCCTAGAGGTTCTATGCAGGTAAGGAGCGATCGCAAGTTGGGCGTACTCGCACCAGTATCTACATATAATCTATCTGCTAAATTACTGATACGTTTCCAAGTCATATATAATTTGGCAATGGTTTGTTCTATTTGCGATGCTTGATTGACCAAATCAGCCGCTACACTCAAACAGCCGACTCTTTGGGCTTCTTCTAGGGCTGTTTCAATATCTACATCATTCTCTGTTAAAGCTTGGACTTGGGCGGCAGATTTGAGATATTTGCCTAATTGTCGCGCTTCTGTTGTGGCTTGTTTGAGAGTGTCCACATCAGGATTCGCCGCTATTTCTTTCTGGATGAATTTTTGGTGTGATTCTGGCAGTTTTTCCATTTCCTTCACCAGAGGGGCAATGTAGCGCGGAGGAAGGGAATTTTCTGCGGCTTTTACTTTGACTTGTTCTGGTAATAAATCTGACGACATCGCCGTCCATTCGTCAGTGAGTTGACGGACTTCGCGCCTAGTGATGCGATCGCCTTTACTCGCGGCTTCACTAACCATTTGTTGTACTTCTGGGGAGGCTTTGGAGGTTTCCACAAAAGCCCGTTTACTAAAATTATTAACTGCACTTGGCTCCAGTTTGCCCTCTTCTAGGAGGGTATCAGCGCTATTTGCCAGTTGAATCCAGGCGTAGGCTTGACTCTTACTGATTTCTCGTTCCTTAAGCCAATTGAGAAAGCCTGTACCGCGCCCGTCACCACCTTTCTTTTCTCTGTCGCGGATTGCTCTTAAGATTCTTCCCCGCCAGATTTCGGTTTGCAAATCAAAGCGATCGCATACCTGCCAAGCTACATCCAACTGCTGTTGGAAGTCTGACTCTGGAATCTGTTCATCTTCCGGATCGGGCAGTTCAAAAGTGATATCAGCAGGCTGTTGTAAAGCAGCTGCTAGGTCGTTGATATTATCCGTTGATTGCACAGTCGGTAACTTATTACTCTAGCGATCGGCTTATTATTACACAATCTGGTGACATCGGCTCAACAGAGTATTGAGACAAGGAATATAACCACTCTGGGCTAGCACAAGGCAAAATAAAGACAGTAAGAGCGATGTGAACGCCATCCCACCAATGAGCTACTGTCTGAACCCCCGTTGTCCCAAGCCTGAAAATCCTCATGATGTGAAATTTTGCCTGAGTTGTGGTTCTAAGCTACACCTAAAAGAACGCTATCGGGCTATCAAACCCATCGGACAAGGTGGTTTTGGCAGAACTTTCTTAGCAGTGGATGAGGATAAGCCCTCCAAACCTCGCTGTGTCATTAAGCAATTTTACCCCCAAGCTCAAGGTACTAACACAGTCCAGAAAGCGGTGGAATTATTTACTCAAGAAGCTGTACAGTTAGATGAATTGGGTAAGCATCCGCAGATTCCTGAACTTTTGGCATACTTCACCCAAGACGATCGCCAATACTTGGTACAAGAATTTATTGACGGGTTAAACTTAGCGCAGGAACTAGCACATAAAGGTGTTTTCCAGGAAACGCACATTATTCAATTATTAAACGATTTATTGCCTGTACTGCAATTTTGTCATAACAGACAGGTGATTCATCGGGATATTAAACCAGAAAATATTATCTTACGTAATAGCGATAACAAACTAGTTGTAGTAGATTTTGGTGCTTCTAAATCTGCCACTAATACAGCCTTAAATCACACTGGTACAAGTATCGGTAGCCCAGAATATGTTGCTCCAGAACAAATGCGGGGTAGGGCGATATTTGCCAGTGATATTTATAGTTTAGGGGTTACTTGTATTAATTTGTTGACTGGGCGATCGCCTTTTGATTCCTACGACACCAACAATGATACTTGGATTTGGCAGCAATATTTAAAACCACCAGTTAGCAATCATTTACATAAAATTATTAACAAAATGACAGCAAGCGTTCCCGCTAGACGCTATCAAAATGTAGAGGAAGTTTTAAAAGATTTAAATCAATATTCACCTGTAGTAAACACGCCAGCAAAATCTAGTCATCAACCTCCACAAATACCTTCCCCACAACCTGTGTCAAAATCCCAAAGTCAAATTGATTTGGAATTAGAGGAATTGAAAACTCAGTTTTTGCCTGGGGGGAAATCAAAACCGCAAAATATACAGCCGCAACCTGCAACTAATAATAATGCGGCTAAAAGTGAAATAGATTTAGAGCTAGAAGAATTAAAAGCTAAGTATCTTGGGAATAATAACGCCTAACATCTAGCAAAATGTAACCAGTACGATGGATAATAGTATCACCAAATGATACTATATAATGGGACTTAACAGTAAACATCAAAAAACACTGGATGACATTTTTGAAAATCCCGTTAGATCCAATATTCCTTGGAGTGATATTGAGTCTATGCTAATTGCCCTTGGTGCGGAAGTGTCAGAAGGAAGGGGGTCAAGGGTGAGAATAGCTCTTAATGGTGTCAAGGCGACTTTTCACAGACCACACCCGGAAAAAGAAACCGATAAAGGTGCTGTTAAGTCTATGCGGCGCTTCTTAACAGAGTCTGGGGTTCAAGAGGACTTGGAGACGGGAGGACTTAGTGACAATGAAATATAAAGGATATGAAGCCATTGTCGAATTTGATGATGAAGCTGAAATTTTTCATGGGGAAGTAATTAACCTTCGAGATGTGATTACATTTCAGGGTGACAGCGTCAAAGAGCTAAAGCAAGCTTTTCATGATTCAGTAGACGATTATTTAGAATTTTGTCAAGAACGTGGCGAAGAACCTGAAAAACCCTTTTCAGGAAAACTCATGCTCAGAATTAACCCTGAATTACATAAAATCATCGCCATCAAAGCGAAGAAAGAGGGACAAAGCCTTAATTCTTGGATAGAAAAATGCTTGTGTATGTATGTTCCTTAGGTTAATCCAGTATTATCCAGGTTTTCTTGAGTGACTGTACGAGTGGACTTAACTTGATAAAAAAGTGACTCTAATATTTAGAGTCACTAATAAATTAAATTCAGAATTTAGAGAATTACCAGCTTATTTCTTCGCTTCAGCGATAGGAACCCATTCAGTGTGGAAAGCGCCAGCTTTATCGGTACGCAAGTAGGTGTGTGCGCCGAAGTAGTCGCGTTGTGCCTGGGTGAGGTTTTGGGGTAGGCGATCGCGGCGATAGCTGTCAAAATAATCCAAGGATGCGCTAAATGCGGGTACTGGGATTCCGAGTTTTGCCGCAGTGATGATTACTTCCCGCCAAGCTGCTTGTCTGTCGAGAATTGTTTGTTTAAATTCAGGAGCGAGTAGCAAGTTGGGTAATGCGGGATTTTCGTTAAATGCCTTCTTAATCTTATTCAAGAAGCCAGCGCGAATAATACAACCACCTTTCCAAATCCGCGCCATTTCACTCAGATTCAAATTCCAATTAAATGTGGCTGAGGCTGTAGATAACAGCGCCATCCCTTGAGCATAAGAACAAATCTTGGAGCAGTAAAGTGCATCCCGGACTTTGTTGATAAACTCTTTGGTATCGCCATCATATTTGCCACTGGGGCCTGTCAACTGCTTAGATGCAGCAATCCGTTCATCTCGAATGGAAGAGATAATCCGAGCATTCACGGCTGCTGTAATGGTAGGGATAGAAACACCCAATTCCAAAGCAGTTTGTACAGTCCAGCGTCCAGTTCCCTTTTGACCGGCTGCATCAACAATCAAATCCACCAAAGGTAACTTGGTCTCTGGGTCGATGTAGGGGAAGATGTTGGCTGTAATCTCAATCAAGAAAGAATTGAGTTCGTCGGTAGTATTCCATTCTGTGAATACTTCATGTAGCTGTTTAGCATTCAGCCCACCAGCATTTTTCAGCAAGTCGTAGGCTTCTGCAATCAACTGCATATCGCCATACTCAATACCGTTGTGTACCATTTTGACGTAGTGACCGGAACCACCAGGGCCAACATAAGTTACACAAGGGCCATCATCAACTTGAGCAGCAATTTTGTTGAAAATTGGGGACAGATACTCGTAAGAACTTTGTGTACCACCGGGCATCAGTGAAGGGCCATTAAGTGCGCCTTCTTCACCACCACTGACACCCATCCCCAGGAAGCGTAAGCCTGCTGGTTCTAGTTCTTGAGTCCGTCTTTGGGTATCTTCAAACCAAGAGTTGCCACCGTCGATGATGATATCGCCTTCATCTAGTAGAGGTTTGAGCTGCTGAATTACTGCATCCACTGGTTTACCAGCTTGCACCATCACCAGAATCTTGCGGGGACGTTCTAGTGCGGCGACAAACTCTTCCAGGGTAAAAGCAGCTTTAACGTTGCGTCCACCAGCACGCTGTGCCATGAAAGCATCGGTTTTTTCTCTGGAACGGTTATAAACTGCAATTGGGAAGCCATTACGCTCCACGTTTAGAGCGATATTCTCGCCCATAACGGCTAAACCAATCACACCAAAGCTTTGTAGTGTCATAAACTATGTTTGGCTAACTCTTGCAGGTTCTTTCATCTTTAAGGGTAGACCGAGTTTTTCTCTTCTCCCCTAAAGAAGACATTAAGAGTTAATTTAAAGAATAAAAGCTCACTAGTAACACAGATAAATAGTTTTAATTTGTATCCAAATCAACAATTAACTTGTAAAATTTGCGAAATTGGGGCTAGGGATTGGGGACTAGGTGCTGGGTACTAGGGGATGAGAGAAGAAAGTGAGACATATTTTCCATCCCTAATCCCCGATTCCCAATCCCCAGTCCCCAATATCCAATCCCTAGTAAAAGGAGTAACCAAAAAATGCTGGCAAATGTCCTAGCCTTGGTGGTTGGCCTTGGTAGTTTAGCAATCTACATTGCAGCTTTCTTTTTTCCGGAAATCCATCGTAAGAATGATTTTATTTGGAGTGGGGTAGGGCTTTTTTATGCCCTAGTTTTGTGGATTTTCGCGCCAAAAATTTCTGGAGGTCTCTTACTGGGTCATGTGGCTAGTGTGGCACTCCTAATTTGGTTTGGCTGGCAAACTCTTTCATTACGCCGCCAGGTGACTCCACTCGCACAACAAACCGCCGTACCAAGTCCTGAGGTGGTACAGTCAACCATCCAAGAACAAGCTGCTAAGTTTTCTCTTCAAGAAAAATTTGCCCAGTTACAACAGGGTGTGAGTGGTACATTCAGTGGTTTGAAAAACAAAGTACAAAAAACTGATACGAAAAAAGCCACAACTACCCCAGCGCCCGCTCCAGCAAAACCATCTGTTGAGATCATCGACAAAACCGAAAAACCATTAGAGGAGACTGTTAGCGCTACTGGAACCCAAACCACAGAACCAGTAACAGCAGTTGTCTCTATTGAGACTGCATCCACAACCGAAGTCATACCAGAAGTGATTCCACCCAACCCCCCAGCCCCTGAATTGGTGGAAGCAGCCCAATCACATCCTGAGTCTGAAAACAAGGAACCAATTCCTGTGGAAGAAATTGCCCCTGATGCGGTACTCGCTCCCCCCGCAGAAGCACCACCGGAGTCATTACCACCGACTTAATAAGACTTAGATTCTGGCAGGGTATATTGTGAGGGTTGTTGACGGTTGACAGTTAACTGTTAACAGCCCTTATTCGACCCAATTTTTTGATAAAGGACAATTGATACAAGAGTGCAGATAAAAAAATTAGGTTTACGCGGTTTTTTGGGGAAATTAGGTGTTAGCTGGGGAAAATACGGTTAAGTGGGAGTGAAGTTGTTGTTAAAAAACAAAACAGGGATTGCAACATAGATTGATTCTGTCTTAATCTGGAAAAACAATGGGCTGGTTTCTTTAACTGGCATCAAAGTGTCGGTACTGTGCCGACGAATTTCCCTAGAAAAACACCCCGTAGCCTAAAACGATGAAAGCATCTGCTAAGTTCGACTTTGAGGACGAGAAATTTAATGCACCCCCTTCTCAAGTCATCCCTTGGTGTCAGATGATCAATCCTCGGTATGGCACAGATGGTATTCAGCACCACGGTTTAGCGATTAAGCTGGATAATGCTCAAGCTGTGGGCTTTCAGCCGGATGAAAATTGGCAAAAGGTGGAACATGAATTTAGTTCCGGTATCGAAACAGTTTTCATTAGTGCGACTCCCCGAATAGTGATAGTGCGGCGGGGGCCTTTGTCTGTTAAAGACAGAGAGACTGGTATCAAATTGGGAACGTTGAAAGAAAATTATGATGCGTTTTTGGCAGATAAACTGAAATTTAAGACCTTTACACGTTATCTAATTTTCTTGGTTGGTGGAAATAAAAAGTTTTTGCATGAATCACCACTGCAATTAACCTTAAATGGTGCAGCCGGAGCAAGTTTTAGCAAAACTTATTGTGAATTTCAACAAGGCAAAGTAGTTAGTGGTTTTGTGGCGGAGATAGAAAGAGCTTACGCTTTATATCGCAAGCAGCCAATCACGCCGAAAGGGCCTTTGTTCCATGCTCACGGTATTTTCTGCCCGATTATTGAGTGTGAAGAAAGAGGAATTGAACCAAATACGGTTTTGGTGGCTTCAACTGTAGATTATGAACATCCATCAATTGGTAATCTGACTAATTACCTGATAGCTTCTGATGCAACCGAATCTACAATTATTTGTAAAACATTTGAAGATTACAAAGATTTTGGCAAGGAACCTGTCAGAACAGAAACTCCGAAAATGGCAATGGCTGGGGTTTCTAGCTCTTACATTTACCCTGATGAAGATGATTTTGGCTATCCACCCTATTAAAAAATTAAAAATACCCTACAGAATAAGTCTGTGGGTATGAAAAATTACAAATTAATGTATAGGAACATGGCATTTCATATTAGGCGTAAATAGCCAATAATGAAGCATTCAGGTGACTTACTTACTATGAAACCCAATTTATTTTTTGAGAATAATTATAGAATAAGTGGGTGACGAGGGATTTGAACCCGCAACCAATAGATTAAGAGTCTACTGCTCTACCGTTGAGCTAGTCACCCACACCAATCACTATATTAACAAAATTCTGTAGTTCTGCCAAGATTTAGCTGAGTGAGCCGGGAAATCTGATTATAAAAGTGGTTTGACCATGACCACTCTCGACAGAAATTGAGCCGCCTAAATGCCTGACCATTTTCTGTACTAATGCCATTTCCAAGCCAGTACCACTATATTTCCAAGGATCGTTGTTAGAAATATGATAGAACGGCTCGAAGATGCGCGATCGCACATGAGTAGGAATTTCTAACCCAGAATTGCTAATACTTAGTTGCACAGTGTCAGCTATGAATTGGGCGGAAACTGTAATTGATTCACCAGCCGGAGTATATTTGCAGGTATGACTGAGTAGTTCGGTGACAATCCGTTCTAGTTCGGTGATATCTGTTTCTAAACGTGGTAACCCTGGCTCAATCATCAAGTTCAATCGCTGTTGCTGACAACTGCTGAGGTCACGAAAGGATTCTACGATGGGGGGAAGCCAGGTTTGGAAGTCGATGGAAATGAGTGTAGGTGGTTCTGGTTTGGTTTGCAGATAGGTAAGTGTCAATAAGTCGTTAATTAACTTGCTTTCTCTACCGCACTCATTATGCAGAATCTGTAAAAGCTGGGGGATGATTTCATCTAATGTAATTGTCGGTGAAAGGACAGTTTCGAGAGTTTGCGCTGCTAGGCTAATACTAGTTATTGGTGTCCGCAGTTCTTGAGAAAGTTTTCTGAGAAATTTGTTGGTCAGGCTTTCTCGCTGTTCTAATTTTTTCAGTCGTGCTTGGTTCGTTGCGTCTAACTTTGCTTGGCGAATGGCGATCGCACATAAATTTGCTAAAGTTTGTACTAGGCAGATTTCTGATTGACTGAGCATTTGTTGTATGGGTCGAATCAGCCACAAATTACCCAGCATCCCTTGAGCATCGAAAATGGGACAAGCCAGTTGGGTAATTACCAATAATTGAGGATGCCAACCTGGGACAATTTCTATGGTTTGGAAATGCTGTTTTTGCAATAGTGGTTGATAGATTTCGCTAAAGTCCGCAATTTGTCTAGTTAGTCCCTGGTATGTTGGTTGGTTAGCTGCATATTCACAAACTACACTAACTGCGGTGCAGTCGGTGTTATAAAGTTCGATATAGCAAGACTCTAGTTGGAATAAATTGGCTAATTCTTGAGTGACTGTTGCTAAAACTTGCGTTTCGTCGCTGTAATCACGGGTTTTCTCTGTAATATCTAAAACTAGTGCTTGAAATTTGTCTGACTGCTTTACTTGGGCTTGCTGCTCATGTTTGTGTGTTGCTAGCTTGGTTTGCAGTTGTTTTAGTTGCTGTTGTAGTTTCGTATTTTGAATGGCTATACCCAACTGTGTTGCTAGTTGCTTGAGTAAGTCAATTTCTATTTGCTGCCATTGGTGTGGTTCATCGCAGTATTGGGCAATTAATAGCCCCCACAAGTCTGATTTTAAGGCTATTGGCACAACTATATTAGCCCTCACCTGCATGGAGGCGAGGAAATCTCTTTGGCAAGGTTTCACTCCTGCTGCATAGATATCTTCAATAATTTCTAGACAACATCGCCCTTGACGTTCCTTGTATTTACCTGTGAAGCAAGGATCTCGGAAGTGTTTCCCCAAGAGGGAAACATTGGGCAATATAGTTGATTCGGCAACAATTGCACCATTATTATCAGATTTGATTTGATAAATCAGAATGCGATCGCATTTTAAACACTGTCGTAAATCTTTGGCGGTTTGATAAAGGATTGTTTCTAAATCCAAAGATTCCTGAATTCTTTGGGCAATTGCGCCTAAAATCTGCGCGCCTTCTGCTTGAATTTCTCTGGCTTGTGCTGTTTGTTTTACCGCCGTGATATTACTACTAGTGCCAATCAATCGATAAATTTTGGAATTAGTATCTCGTAGTGGCGTAAGCGTTGTACTCCACCAAGTGCTTACTCCCTGAAACTGCAAGCATTGTTCGTAGGAAATCGTTTTGCCAAAGCGTACACAGTCAGCATAATGCTGACGCACTTTAGCCGCGTCAACTGCTGTTAAAATATCTTCTGGTTTTTTGCCCCGCAAATCTTCTGACCTAATGCCTACCCATCTTTCATGGGTGGGATTGAGTGCTACATACTGAAAATCTCCATCTTGCAGAACATCCACCACAAATATAGATGTCTGCACAGAATCATACATACTCAGTAATAACTGTTCACCACTGTTTTGTTCATCTACCTCTGTCCCAAAAAGAATATGCGGATGCGACTGTTGCTTCAACTTGATGGCTGAATCTACTGGGTTGATATTCATGCGAGAGTCCCTGTCTGGTTTTACTGGCTCGTGTAGGCGCGTTCTCTCGGAATTTCATGGTAGAAAATGCTTTTTAGCGCCTAAAGTGAAATTTAGTTCGACTTTGCTTGTGATATTTTGCCCTATCTTTATTTCTTACCAGAAATCTAGAAAAGTAGATAGCAATAAGATTAAAAAATCCTGCTTGGTGAAGGTGAAAACGCATTTGCAGGCTAGTGTAATTTTACTGAAACTTATTATTAAGATTTAATTAAGATTGTTGCATAAGCTTAATGCAATTCAAACAGTAAATTAATTAACGTTATATTTCTTAATAAAGTCATGATTGCTTAACTTAAATAGGACTTATGCACCCATATTTTTTGTTAAGAGTGGGTGTAAGGGTGTGAGAGTTTTAAACCCCCATCCCCCTATACCCCTATACCCCTATCCAACCTGTAGGCGTTAATACCTGTGAGTATAGCGACTACGAGCCAAGTGATAGCTAATCCGGCGACTTCACCTAAAAACAAGTGCGTGAGGCGGCGGAGGATAAACCCTATAGTAGTACCTATGGGGATAGCGATCGCCCAACTAAAAGAATTAACTAATATCCATTGCCAAGTCCATGAAATTGGCTGACGAATTGCCAACCATTGGGCTATTCCCAATGACAGACCGCCAACAACACCAATTTTTGCCCCATACAGGAGACGTAGAGGGAGAAATTCACCAGAAGGTACAACCCAACCAATCGCGCCGATACCGATAGCTGTAATTATTACCCAAGCTGCCAAGGTGAAAGAAACCCACCTGAATATAAAAATATTTTCTCGAAGGATTAAACTTTGAGGTATGGCGATCGCTAATCCACCAATGGCAGCTTGTACAATGCCAATCTCTGACTGTTCCCCAACTTCCACCCAAAACAAACTACCCAAAAACCCGCCAAAAGTGGCTATAGTCCACAGCAAGATAAATTTTAACGGTGTTTTCATGGGGATAATTGGGGAGTAGGAATGAGGAAAGAGGCTTTTTATCCTTCACCCTGCCTTTTGCTTTCCCTCACTGGTGCTAACGGCCTAGCGGCTTTAGCCGTAAACATTTTTTGAAATACTTGACGGCGGTATGGGGGTGATTCTGGGGTGATGTAACCCCACAGACTTTCCCAGTAAAAGAAAGAGATACCAAAAAAAGAGCGATCGCGTACAGCTTGTACTTGTTCTCTAATTTGCTCAATCTTAACAGGACTTCGCAAGGTTCCTGTGGATATGCCAATAGCTACGGGAATTTGAGTACGGGCAAGCTTGACCGCAGGCTGTTCTAATTCGTACACAAAGCTACTTTTATCATTGCGATACACCTGCAAAATCAATTCATCCACTAAACCTGTCTTTATCCAATTTGCCCAATCTTGCAAATAATACTTGTAGGCGAAAGCTTGCGAATTGGGAGAAAGAGATACCTTAACACTGGGTTTAATCTCTTTCACTACTTGAGAGACTTGTGTCATGAAACGAGTAATCTTGTTAGCACGCCACTTCATCCATTCCGCATCCAAATGGTTGCGAGGGGGGCTTTTACCTTTATGTTCTTTTTGATAAAGTTCAGTTGTATATGGATCATAGCCAAACTGTACTGGCATTCCAAAATGATCATCAACTTGAATGCCATCGATATGATAATTAGTAACAACTTCTGAAATTAGCGATAGGATAAACTTCTGTACCTCTGGGTGTAAAGGGTTGAGCCAAACTAACTTATTTGTAGGGTCGTTGTCACTTTCTTCTGGTAGCATTTCACTAATAGTGATCACTCCGCCCTGACCATTTGTTAACCACTCAGGATGTCGCTTTGCTATCACTGAATCCGGTGGTGCCATAAAACCATATTCAAACCAGGGAATAACACTTAAATTTTTTGGTTTAGCAAGTGCAACTATCTTTGCCAAAACATCCTGTCCTCCGTGGACGAAGTTCAGCAAGGGTTGAGTATCAGAACCCGTAACAGATTTAGCTGTACTGCTTTTATAAAAGGTATAGCCTCGGTTCCAAACTACAGGATAAATTGTATTAAAGTTCAGTGCGGATAGTTGGTCAATAGCACGATTGATACCCCAAGGTACAAACAGTACACCACTAGCAACATTAGTCAGCCAAACTCCACGAATTTCTGTTGTAGTTGGTAGATTGCTTTTTTGTTCATAGTTAGAAAATGAAGGAACAGATAATCCTGTTAGATACAACAGCAGTTGCACAAACAGCAAGTAAGAAAAAAAAAGTTTAGCCAACCGATTCATTTGGAAGCTTGACTTCGCTCGGAAGAAGTAATGGGAGTTACGGAATAAGTTAGTATACCCCCGTAATATATAAAAATAACGTTATGTATGTATCAATAATCAAATTTATAAATAAAAAATCAGTATTTTAAGAACTGGTGATGGGTAATAGGTAATCGGTAATTGACTAAAATTTACTCCCAATTACCAATTACCAATTACCAAATCTTAAGAAAACATCTATTAAAACCTTTCCACTCCTTCCAACTGCTTATGATTAGCTACGTTAGCCGCTTCGCCACAAGTGCGCGGTGTGGGGAATATCTTTCCCGGATTAGCCAAACCTTGGGGGTTAAATACCTGCCGTACCCACTGCATTGTTTCTAAATCAGCATCACTAAACATATCAGGCATATAACATTTTTTATCTGCCCCAATCCCATGTTCTCCAGAAATGCTACCGCCGACTCTCACACAAAGTTTGAGAATTTCTCCTCCCAATTCCTCGACTTTCTCCAATGCACCAGGAATGGCATTATCAAACAAAATCAACGGATGCAGATTACCATCACCAGCATGAAAAACATTGGCAATTGGATAACCAAATTTTTGACTCAACACCTCAATTTCCTGCAACACATAAGGTAATTGAGTCCGAGGAATTACCCCATCCTGCACATAATAATCTGGGCTTAAATGACCAGCCGCAGCAAAAGCCGCCTTACGCCCTTTCCATAATTTCAATCTCATTTCTGGGTCACTAGCAGAAGTCACACTACGCGCCCCATTCTGTTTACAAATATCTATAACGCGTTGTTTATTCACCGCAACTTCAACTTCTAAACCATCAATTTCTACTAACAAAATTGCTGTTGCATCACGCGGATAACAATTAGTAGCAACAACATCTTCCACCGCGTTAATACTAACGTTATCCATCATTTCCATCCCACCAGGAATTATCCCCGCGCTGATGATGTCGGAAACGGTCGCCCCAGCCGCTTCCACACTGGTAAAGTCTGCTAATAACACACAAATCGATTCTGCACTTTTGAGAATCCGCAAGGTAATTTCTGTAGCAATCCCTAAAGTACCCTCCGAACCGACAAATATACCAGTTAAGTCATAACCAGGACTTTCGGGAATTTGTCCACCTAAATCAACTATTTCTCCTTCCGGCGTGACAATTTTCAAACCCAAAACGTGATTTGTTGTGACACCATACTTCAAACAATGCACCCCACCAGAGTTTTCCGCAACGTTACCCCCAATGGAACAGATAATCTGACTAGAAGGGTCTGGCGCATAATAAAATCCAGCACCACTAACAGTCTGTGTCACCCAACTGTTAATTACCCCTGGTTGTACAATAATACGCTGATTATCTAAGTCAACGCTCAGAATTTGTCGCATTAAAGAAGTAACAATTAAAACTGAATCTTCCGATGGTAAAGCACCACCAGATAAGCCAGTCCCAGAACCCCGTGCAATGAAGGGGACAGAATACTGATTACATATTTTCACTACCGCCGCCACTTGTTCCGTAGTTCTAGGTAAAACCGCTACAGCCGGACGTTGGCGATAGCTAGTTAAACCATCACACTCATAGGTGATAAGTTCCTCACGGCGTTGGACTACACCATTTTTACCCAGGACAGCCTCAAATGCTTTGATAATGGGTTTCCAGTTACGTTGTTTTTTATCTTGGTCTTGGATAAGCATAGATTTTTATTTAACTACTGAGTGGAGGAGCTTACTTACTATTGTTGCAAGAATAGCAGTTTCAAGGGGTGAAGAGGCGATCGCCTACAGTCAGTCTCAGACCATCACCCCAAGATATTCAACTGCCCACCAATCTATTAACCTAGAAATAACGCTCTTAGATAGTGGATAAATTTATGGTTGAGCAACTTCTCATAAATAATGATGATTTCTATGTGCCAGATGCCAACCTGCTAGTTACAGAAGATGATACACCTGTGGATAATTTCGCATCTGCCAAACAACAACGCCTATTAGTCGGCTCTCTTTATAGTTCTTTACAAAACCAACCTTTTTTGGCTGAAGCCAATGTCGGTATATATCACACAGATAAACAGCCGCCAATTGTACCCGATGTTTTCCTGAGTTTGGATGTCGAAATTCCTGACAATTGGTGGGAGAAACAAAATCGTTGTTATATGGTTTGGCGATTTGGTAAACCCCCAGAAGTTGTGATAGAAATTGTCTCCAATACAGAAGGTGAGGAACTTAGTAAAAAGTTGCAAATTTATGAACAAATGCGCGCAAGTTACTACATTGTTTATGATTCTACTCAGCAATTAGGAGAGAAAATACTGCGAGTCTATGAACTTAGGGGAAGACGTTATTTTGAAACTTCAGAAAGTTGGTTAGAACAAGTTGGTTTAGGTGTCACTTTCTGGGAAGGTGAGTTTGAAGGTCGGCAGGATACTTGGTTACGTTGGTGCTATCAAGATGGTAATGTTTTGTTGACAGGAGATGAACGTGCTGAACAAGAAAGACAACGTGCTGAACAGGAAAGACAACGTGCTGAACAAGCAGAAACACGCGCTCAATTATTGGCTGAAAGGTTAAGGGCTATGGGTATTGATCCTGATATTATATAGACGCATTTCGTGAATGTACGGTTTAATGGAGACGTTTCGTGAAACGTCTCTACGGTTGTTGTATGTGCTGGCAAACAATATCTAATAAATCAGGATGATCTGCATTAAACCACTCAATTTGGGGAGATGCTCTAAACCAGGTGCGTTGGCGTTTGGCAAATTGTCGTGTATGCAAAACAGTTAATTCTTTGGCTGCTTCTAAGGAAATTTCCCCAGTTAAATATTGCTTTATTTCTTGATAACCTAAAGTATTTAACAAGGGTAACTCAGCACCATATTTTTGGCAAAGATATTCAACTTCTCCAACTAAGCCATCTGTTATCATTTGCTCAGTGCGTTTGTGAATCCGCTCAGTCAGTCTTTCCATTTCACAATCTAACCCAATCTGTAAAATTGGGTAATCTGGCGGATTCTCTCCTTGCTGTGCCGATATGGGAATGCCAGTAATGTAAAAAACTTCTACTGCGCGTAAAGTTCGCACAGGGTCATTGGGATGAATTTTTTGGGCAGCAATGGGATCAACTTGTTGTAATATGCCGTAGAGTGTAGTTTGACCTAGAGAGGCGAGTTGCGATCGCAATTCATAATTCGGCGCAACCCTGGGGATCTTCATCCCTTGCACAATAGAACGTATATATAAACCTGTGCCTCCCACTAACAATAGCGGCGAGACTGGCAAAGAATTAATCAATGCTTGTGCCTGTTCTTGATAATCTGCAACTGTCATCGTCTCTCTAGGAGCGCAGATATCTATTAAATAATGAGGGACGGCTCTTTGTTCTGCTAGCGTTGGTTTCGCTGTACCAATATCAAATTCACGATACACTTGACGAGAATCAGCACTCAGAATCACAGAACCCAGCCGCATAGCTAAGTTCAAAGCCAAACCAGATTTACCTGTCGCCGTAGCACCACAAATTACGATTAATTTAGTCATTGGTCAGTTGTCAGTTGTCAATAGTTTTTCCCTACTCCCCTGCTCCCCATCAACACTTTTGTGCTAAGATTCTTAAGCATTTTGCTCTTTTTAGATTTTGAGCGATTTTACAGACGATAGATGAAATTGTGTTCGGAGACTAAACACTACAAAGTCTTAATCTCTTCTACTCAAAACTTGTTGAGTATGTTATAAATCGGTGAAATTTGCAATAGTAAGGCGATTAATTCAAAAAACTTATGGGGTTACATCCCCTATATAAACTTCTCACAAAAATGCCCTACAGTCGCCGTTAAGGCTTTTGTGTTAGAATTTTGGAGTGATTTGACTTTTTAGCCTTTGGGCGATTTCAACCCCACGCATCAGGAGAATATTCATGACGAGCAGTTACAGTGCCGATCAGATTCAAGTTCTGGAAGGTCTGGAAGCCGTCCGTAAACGACCGGGGATGTACATCGGTTCTACCGGGCCGCGAGGACTCCACCATCTAGTTTATGAGGTGGTAGACAACTCTATCGATGAAGCATTGGCAGGTTACTGCACTCATATAGAGGTGGAGATAAATGCCGATGGTTCCGTGGCTGTCACAGATGATGGGCGCGGTATTCCTATCGATACTCACTCGCGGACGGGGAAATCCGCTTTGGAAACCGTGATGACAGTACTACACGCCGGGGGTAAGTTTGGCGGTGGTGGTTACAAAGTTTCTGGAGGACTGCACGGGGTTGGTATTTCTGTAGTTAACGCCTTATCAGAAGTTGTAGAAGTTACAGTCTGGCGAGATAAAAAAGTTCATACCCAGCGCTACGAACGAGGTGTTCCGGTTACTGAACTCATCACAAATCCTTATAAAGAAGCGAGAACGGGAACATCTGTCACCTTCAAACCGGATACTCAAATCTTTACTAATAGTATTGAATTTGATTACATCACCCTATCAGGTCGCTTGCGTGAGTTGGCGTATCTGAATGCAGGAGTGAAGATTACTTTTACTGACAACCGTTTAGAACTGCTCAAAAGCGATACACCTAAAGTAGAAAGCTACGAATACAAGGGTGGTATCAAAGAGTATATTGCTTACATGAACCGTGATAAGCAACCACTACATGAAGAAATCATCTATGTGCAGGGAGAACGCAACAACGTACAGATAGAAGTCTCCTTGCAGTGGTGTACTGATGCTTATACAGATAACGTACTGGGTTTTGCCAATAATATCCGTACTATAGATGGCGGTACACACCTAGAAGGGTTGAAGGCTGTTCTGACTCGCACATTAAATACGATCGCCCGCAAGCGCAATAAAATTAAAGAACATGAACCCAACCTTAGTGGTGAACACGTCCGCGAAGGTTTAACCGCAGTCATTTCTGTTAAAGTCCCAGACCCAGAATTTGAAGGACAAACCAAAACCAAACTAGGTAACACTGAAGTCCGGGGTATTGTTGACTCTTTGGTAGGGGAAGTCCTCACCGAGTACTTAGAATTTCACCCTGGTATCGCTGACTCAATTTTAGATAAAGCCATCCAAGCTTTCAAAGCCGCAGAAGCAGCACGCCACGCACGGGAGTTAGTGCGACGTAAATCAGTACTAGAATCTTCCCCATTACCCGGTAAATTAGCAGATTGCAGTTCCCGCGACCCCAGCGAATCAGAAATTTACATTGTGGAAGGTGACTCAGCCGGTGGTAGCGCCAAACAAGGACGTGATCGCCGCACCCAAGCCATCCTCCCCCTACGTGGTAAAATCCTCAACATAGAAAAAACTGACGATTCCAAAATCTATAAAAATAATGAAATTCAGGCGTTAATTACCGCCCTGGGTTTAGGAGTCAAAGGTGAAGAATTCGACTCCACCCAACTACGCTATCACCGCATCATCATCATGACCGATGCTGACGTGGATGGGGCGCATATCCGCACATTAATATTGACCTTCTTTTATCGCTACCAGCGAGCGCTGATTGAACAAGGTTTCATCTACATTGCTTGCCCCCCACTATATAAAGTAGAACGGGGACGCAATTATGAGTATTGTTACAGTGAGCGTGAACTACAACAAGCGATCGCCAAATTCCCAGCAAATGCCAACTACACCATTCAACGCTTCAAAGGTTTGGGTGAAATGATGCCAGAACAACTCTGGACAACCACTATGAATCCGGAAACTCGCACCCTCAAGCGAGTGGAAATCGAAGACGCAGCAGAGGCCGATCGCATCTTTACAATTTTAATGGGCGATCGGGTTGCACCCAGACGCGAATTTATTGAAACCTACGGTTCTAAACTTAACCTCACGGATTTAGATATCTAATCGGTCACAAGTTTGAATATTTGAGATAACAATGGGTAATTGATTTTAAACAATTACCCATTCTCTTTACAAAACAAAATTCATACAAAACACACGCAGGGTGAGCATTGCCCACCGTATCTCAGTTTTGGTCAGCATTGCTCACCCTATAGATATTTAGATATTTATACGCAAGCACAGGCTATGCCAACAATAATCAAATCAGATGCCTATAGTTCTCAATCCCTAATGCTCAATCTCCAAACTACGCCATTAGGATGAGGGAACGCCACATAAATTCCAAGACTATTGTCATTAATTCTTTATCTAAATAAAGTCACAATAAAACCATGCCAGCAACTAACAGCTTGCTAGGAAAAAGTTTTTGCAATATTTTCGGTGCGATTAGTCTAACAGCGCTATCTGCCTGCGCTCAACCGACTACAGAAATCCCCACCGCCACAGTTCCCCCTGATGCGTCAACTCCCGTATCAACGGTTCCTCCTCTCACCCCAACTCCTAGCCCCACAACACCAAATAACACCACTGAGAATCGTAATCTAGCAGAACTCGCAAATTCGGCAGCAAATCAAGGACAGTTTGCAACATTAATACAGGCAGTAAAAGCCGCAGGTTTAACTGATCAGTTAGCCGCCCCAGGGCCTTATACCGTATTTGCTCCTACAGACGCTGCTTTCGCTGCTTTACCAAAAAACACCTTAAATAACCTTCTTCAACCAGCCAACAAACAGCAATTAGTGAAACTTTTGGCCTATCACGTCATTCCTGGCAGTTTTACTTCCAACCAACTCAAATCTGGACAAGTCAAAACAGTTGAAGGTAGCCCCGTTAACATCAACGTTGACCCTACCAATAACACTGTTACCGTCAACGGCGCTAGAGTAACTCAAGCAGATATACCAGCTAGTAACGGCATCGTTCATGTCGTAGACCAAGTTATTTTGCCCCCCAATGTTCCCAACAATGCCAACACAACACCGACACCACAATAGGTAATCAAGGGGCAGAGGTGGCAGAGGAAGTATAGAAATCAACTTTTATCAGTACACTGCTCATCGCCCTGCTACCTCTTTGAGCGCGACTATAACCCCAGGGCTTACAGCACTCATCACTTCCTACCAATCCTGTATAGAAAATTTTTTTGTCTTTTTATTAGTTCGAGAAAAATGTTTGATAGGATACATAAAGAATATTAAGCACAATCATCACTTTTTCTGCATACACCGATGCACAAAATTTACTCAATGCCAAGTATATTATACGATTATTGTAAGTTTTTTATCACTGATCTAAGTAATATAGATAAATATCAAGTTTGTGAGTTATGGGTTGATGCCAGCCACAGACCAAAAAAGTATTTGTTAAGCTTGTAGAACAAAGCTCAATCTCTTCTTGTTTGTAACGTGAGCCTGACTATGCTTAAGGATTGAATCTCACAAGATAATAAATCCTGTTGAGAACTAACGTAGTCTATTTCACACCTTCCTCATATCAAGTCAAACAGTTAAAAGTCTCCAATCTAATCATTTCACTTGACTTCTACTTACAATAGGACATTCCTCGCATTAGATAATATCCTGCTACTAGGCGGCTGCTATATTACTATTTCGTCTTTGAAAAGGTTACATATTTTGTCTGTATTCGATAAAGTTTTGCCTTAAGTAGACAAATATCTGTAATTTTAAATGTCAAAGTCCTTTTGAATTGATTAAAATATCGTTGGATACAATAACAAGAGTTTGTCAAGATTCAGAGGTTGAAAATCTCGGCGATACGCTAATGTGTGAATAAGACCAAATTTGTGAAATCTCAACCGCTAGTCCTTTGGATAGTATGCTCATAGCTTTTACTACGAGCTAGCGGTGATGAACACGTAAAAAGTTAAGTTTCTGAAAAGAAGGATCATCTCTCTGGCTATATGCACATTGTTGGAAGACCTATTCAATTCTCCGGACTAATTTATTTATGAAGGAAATGTAAAAATGGGTGCGTTCATAATTCTTGCCTCAGTTAACTTGAAGTACACTGTTTCTAAGTAATTTATGTTTCACACAATACCAGAAATTGTATGAAGGCAACTTTAATTTCCTGAAAATGTAAAGATAATGCCACAGCAATTGCAAGAAGCTTTAGAGAAAATTTAAGGGGATTACTACCATTTACAATATCTTTTTGATATTGGAGCCTTGACCCTACTTAATCAGTTCATGATTAACACACAAAAAGAGTGCAATTTCTGTGAAACAGGCTACAATCGGAAGAGTCTTTATAGGAAAATATGCCGACAGTCATAAATCATTTTTTATGAAGAGGTAAATTTTTTTATCAAGGCCAGTTTTTTTAGACAAGCCAGTTAAAAGTGATATGCGAAGGCAACACTTTTGGTTTGTACTCAAATGAGTAAGTCAGCATTTAATGTGACTTTTCACTCTCAGCCAGAAGTTTCTCTTTTATGAGGAACAAAACGTCCGAAAAAGATTAGGGAAATGAACTGAAAACCCTATCTTCGGTTGTTAACTAGCTCATTTTAAAAAGAGCAGTAAAACCATCTTGAGTAATTGATTCTGCAAGGAGCATGAGGAACGCGGCATGAACCAGGCTAACAACGTACTCGATAGCATTTATCAGCCTGACCTAGAAATAATGAATCAGCCTGAAATCGAGTTAGATGACCTCCTCATTGAAGAAGATGAGGATTTGTTGCTCGCTGATGATGGCGACATTGATGAGTTTTTAGAGCCTCAGACTGATGAGGACGACGCAAAGTCTGGAAAAGCCGCTAAGTCGCGTCGTCGGACACAAAGCAAGAAAAAGCACTACACAGAAGATTCTATTCGTCTGTATTTGCAAGAAATTGGTCGAATTCGTTTGTTGCGGGCAGATGAAGAAATTGAACTTGCTAGAAAAATCGCTGACTTATTAGAATTAGAACGGGTGCGGGAGCGACTGTCAGAAAAGTTAGAACGTGATCCCCGTGACAGTGAGTGGGCAGAAGCCGTACAATTACCCTTGCCAGCTTTTCGTTATCGCTTGCACATTGGCCGCAGAGCAAAAGATAAAATGGTGCAATCAAACTTGCGCCTTGTGGTTTCAATTGCCAAGAAGTATATGAATCGTGGTTTATCATTCCAGGATTTGATTCAGGAAGGTAGCCTTGGTTTGATTCGTGCGGCTGAGAAGTTCGACCATGAGAAAGGTTATAAATTCTCCACCTACGCTACTTGGTGGATTCGCCAGGCAATCACTAGAGCGATCGCCGACCAATCCCGCACTATCCGCCTACCAGTCCACCTCTACGAAACCATCTCCCGGATTAAGAAAACCACCAAGTTGCTGTCTCAAGAAATGGGACGCAAACCTACGGAAGAAGAAATCGCTACTCGCATGGAAATGACCATCGAGAAACTGCGGTTCATCGCTAAATCTGCTCAATTACCAATTTCATTAGAAACACCCATTGGTAAAGAAGAAGATTCCCGTTTAGGTGATTTTATCGAATCTGATGGCGAAACCCCAGAAGACCAAGTTTCTAAAAACCTGTTACGGGAAGATTTAGAAAAAGTCCTCGATAGCCTCAGCCCTCGTGAACGCGATGTTCTCCGTCTACGCTACGGTTTAGATGACGGGCGGATGAAGACCTTAGAGGAAATTGGACAAATCTTCAATGTCACCCGCGAACGGATTCGGCAAATTGAAGCCAAAGCTCTCCGTAAATTGCGCCACCCCAACCGCAACAGTGTTCTGAAAGAATATATTCGCTAGTCAGTTGTCAGTGTTCGGTTGTTTTTACTATTGACCACTGACAAATAACTTAAAAACCTGGAGGTACAAATGTACTGCCAGGTTTTTTGTTTATCTTTTATTATCTATATTTTCTAGGAATTACAGAATGCCCCAGAAATGTAGGAAGCCTTGGCCAGAGAACAGTTCGATTAATGTGGCTGCTAAAAAGCCAATCATTGCTAGGCGACCGTTCCAGATTTCAGCCTGGGGAGTAAAGCCCCAGCGCCAAGAATTGCGGTCTTCAACTACTGAAGCAGAGATTTTTGTTGTGTCTGTCATGGGTGGCACTCCAAATTAATTTTGATAAGGATTATTGCCGTATGTAAACTAATATAACAATATTTTTTAGAAATGCAACATTTATTTATAATTTTGTTGCCATAAGTTAATTACTATAGTTTTTTTCCTGAAAAATCCCTGACTACGCCTATCTAAAGATAGATGTACACCAGAATTACAACAAAATAGATGTTTACATAAACAATTGAGAGTATTTATCAATTATTTTAGCAGTAAAGTAGTTGTATTCCCATAAAATAGGTATTTACCTGGCTATGGACTTCTAATGAATAGTTAAGCTCTTAAGAAGATTTAGCAATAAATGCAGACATGAAAACTGGAGATTTTATAGTTACGAGAGCGATCGCTATTTTCAGCCACCAAAAAATCAGCGTTCATACAAAGTTTTAAACCATTTGACAAATGTCTGTGCTTTTGGATGCTGGGGATTTAAGATTTTATACGTTATAGCCTGATGTAGTTGTCTTCCTGGTTCTTCCTGCCATGTCAACCAAGTGTGAATTTTGGCTTTATTACTAAGAGCAGCTATAGGGCGATCGCTCACTCTACTCCACCAGGGGCAATTTTCCCTTGCGGCTCTGCAACCTCAAACTTATACCTTGTTATATAAATCCTGTAAGGTAATCTCAAAGGGTACCGTTACAAGTGCGATCGCTTCATCTTCTTCATTGTATTCACGCAGGTTCCATTGCTTTTTCCCAGTCTTAGAAAACTGCTCTACACGAATCTGGTTTTGGTCAATTAACAAATACTTTCCTCCTGCCTTCCTCGATAAATCGAATTAAGAATTAGGATTTATCCCCACAACCTTCTCCCCGCTTTGCCATTTAATCGATTGTGGGCATCTTCTAATAAAGAAGGAATATCTAAATTTTCTGGACACCGGGGTAAACAATCACCGCATTCTGTACAACGGTTAGCTTTCATACCTGGGAACCAATGACCAGCATTTTCAAACATTCCGTAACGGTATTGTCCGTAATCTGTCATGTTGTATGCCACTGCCAAATTCCGTAACCTAAGAACTTCAGGAATATTGATATTTTCTGGACAGGGTAAACAAGCATAGCACTGGCTACACTGTTGAGTTTCTAAAACTGATTTTTGATGATTTTGTAAGCGTTGAAAAACGGCAATTTCTGCTGATGTTAGCTCGCCATAATTATCAGCAACTTGTAAGGGTTCCACCAGTTCTTTTGGAGTCGCTGGCCCTACACTCAAGGTAGTAATCCGTTGATCACTTAGTAAAAATCTATAGTTTAATTCTAAAGGCGAAAAGGGCTGACACAAATCTTGGAGAGTTTGGGGTGCCGTGTACAGTTTTCCTCCCTTATCGGCTGGGGAGATAATAAAAATGCCCATATCTTTTTCAGATGCTAGCTTGATGGCTGGGGCATTTCTTTGAAAGAAATAGTAATAATGGAGGTTAACGAATTCAAAAAAATCTGTGTTAATTGCTGCTTGAATTACCTCTAATGATCCGTGGGTAGAGAAGCCAACGTGTCTAATTCGTCTGTCGTTAATCGCTTCCTCGACAGCTTTCATACAGCCACCTTTGGCTTGTACCCACTCCAGATGTTCCCAAGTATTTAAGCCGTGAATTCCTAAACAATCCAGATAATCTAAATTCAATCGTTCTAGGGATTCATCGATGTACCGACGCATACTTTCAGCATCAGATGTTGGTGGAATTTTGGTAGTTACGTAAAGTTGGGAACGAGCTACAGATAAACCGACTTTGATTGCTTGGCCAAAATACTCCTCACTTTTACCATAACCTCTGGCTGTTTCTATATGATTAATTCCTAGCGCTAAAGCTGTGGCAATAGTTTGCTGCACATTTTCGCTATCAGCCAAGTAGCGCATTGTCCCTAAAGAAAAAACCGAGAGGTACAGATTAGTTTTGCCAAAGCGTCGGTAGAGCATAGTTTGAGAGCAGTACAGCCCTGTGGGCATAGTGCGCTTAGATCGATATCGATAGCAGAATGTTCAGCTCGTTCTGATTCCTGAGTATTAGGTGATGAATCTTCTCTCTAAAAGAGTTAAGT
This sequence comes from Anabaena sp. FACHB-595, assembly GCF_048568275.1. Taxonomy (NCBI): domain Bacteria; kingdom Bacillati; phylum Cyanobacteriota; class Cyanophyceae; order Nostocales; family Nostocaceae; genus Anabaena; species Anabaena sp. FACHB-595. The sequence continues at coordinate 6,272,657 of NZ_CP183473.1, read as the reverse complement.
ACTAACAAAAATTAGTACCAGAAAATTGCCTTTTTATGCCAATTCTTGCGTCTTTTTTCCTGAATATTCCCCAATTTATGGCTCAACACTTTGTCTAACTGTCACCATTACCAAAGCGCTTAATTAAATCCTCAGGACGAAGATTGGAAATAAATTCCCGAAAGGCTTCTTGTTCTGCTTCATCAGCATCACGGTCTACAGGAATGGAAGCATCAGCTATTACTTCTTCCATAACCCAAATGGGGGTATTTGTACGGAGAGCAACGGCGATCGCATCACTGGGGCGTGCATCGATTTCTTTTTTGATTTCACCTTGCTGGACAATTAAGGCTGCATAAAATGTATCTTTTTGCAAGGAATGAATAATTACCTTTTCTAGAGTCATGTTCCACGTCTCCAGAATATTGACAATCAGGTCATGGGTTAAGGGACGGGGAGGCTTTTGATTCTCCAGTGCGCCCATAATAGCCCTGGCCTGTTCTTGACCAATATAAATTGGTAATGCTCGGCGATCAGAAGCGTCTTTCAACAAGACGATGGGGCTGCGGGTTATGGCATCTAATGCTATGCCAGCGACTTTCATTTCAATCATTGACTAAGCCTCTATCATCCTTTGAGTTATTAAGGCTAAGTGATAAATAATACCCATTATTGGGTAAGTAAAACCAGGAATAAACATAGTCATTGTTTTCTATAATTGCCTCTATTAAACTCCGAACTGGTTGTGAACACCAGAGTAATGGAAAATGGGTCTTTGTAGACAATAACCTTCTTAACCAAGTATGCCTTGTGAAAGATGTAATTGTGTTAATAACCTTATAATAAATAAAGTCAGAAAATATACTCAGAATTTTTGCCATTCTTGTGAGAATTACCAGTGGATTTTCGGCAAAATTAAGTAATAAATAAAGTTAGTTTTACAAAAAAGCCGTGTTTACAGGATTAGTACAAGCATTAGGAACAATCAAACCTTTAGGGGGCGATTCTTGGCAGATTACTTGTGTAAGTCAGTCATTATCAATTATGCAGGATCTGGCTTATGGTGACAGTGTTGCGGTAGATGGTGTTTGCCTAACAGTAGAAGAAATTTTAAAAGATGGGTTTATCGCCTCAGCTTCTCCCGAAACCCTGCGCCGCACCACTCTAGGAACTGAGCAAACACAACAAGGATACGTCAATCTAGAAACTTCCTTAAGAGTTGGTGGCAAAGTCGGCGGTCACTTTGTCATGGGTCATGTAGATGGCGTAGGTCAATTGCTAGGGTTTGAACAGACAGCCAGTTCTTGGGAAATGACCTTTACTGCACCGGAAGCGATCGCACGTTACATTGTCCCCAAGGGTAGCATTACTGTCAATGGCATTAGTCTCACTGTAGCTGCCTACGAGCCTGAATTATCTCAGTTTACCGTGGCAGTTATTCCTCTTACTTACGCTGAGACTAATCTTCGCTATCTTGTCCCTGGCAGCTTGGTAAATTTGGAAGGGGATATCTTAGGCAAGTACGTCGAGAAATTTCTCCAACCCGGTCAACGTCATGCCACAGATAAGGATATTACGCCTGCTTTTCTTTTAGAACATGGGTATTCGTAATTTGTAATTCACAGACTTGCAAGGACTGGGGTATGGGAGTATTAACTATCCCAGTCCCCAGTCCCCAGTCCCCAGTACCTAATCCCTAATAGCTCGCGCTGTACGTGAATTGTTGAGCAATTGGCTGAGGGCAATCTGTAGTTGTACACCAGGGTCAACAGCCACCCATCCGTTTTGTGTCAGGTGGCGCACTTCAAAGTGGAGGTGAGGGCCTGTGGAGTTACCAGTGCTACCGACTCGTCCAATTACGGTTCCTGGTTCTACCCATTGTCCTGGTTGGACTAGTAATTCTGACAAATGCCCGTAAAGGGTTTGTTGAGCAGAACCATGATTGAGGATGACGGTTAAACCATAACCACCAAGCCAATCAGAAGTGGCTACTTGACCTCTGGCGGCTGCTAAAACAGGTGTACCTGTAGGCGCACCTAAATCAGTGCCGGCGTGGAAGCGTTGATTACCTGTGATGGGGTGGATGCGCCAACCGAACATAGAAGTGATGGGAGAAGCTACAGCCAAAGGATAAACCATGCCTGTACCACGATAAGCGATGGTATTGGCGTAAGGAATTTGTGGTAATACCGATGCCAAGGGAATGTCGTAAGCTACGGTGCTGACGCGAGGAGCAAGGTTACCCTGTGCCATTGGTGGGGGTAGTGTGCCACCACTGGGAGCAATGGGAGTTGCGCTAACTGTTGTCGTGCTGACGAAATTGCCGGGGTTAGGAATAAAGCGATTGGGGCGATATGCCGCTTTAGTGGAGCCAGCAGCAGCGACCCCAGAATTGCCCCATCTAGCGTTGTTATTAGTAGCTAGTAGTCGCCGGGCTGGGGGTACAGTAGCTAACTGAGCATTTTGACTTTTTCTGAGCCAAGAGGGGGATGATTTGCCACTGGAATTGGCTACGCGCTGGTTATCCGCAGGCTTCGCACAGGCGTTACCAATTCCTTGTCCTGAAGACAGCACAGTACGACAACCACTGGAGCGTTCTGTAATGATTACAGAATTTGGCGCTTGATAAGTACCCGCAGTTTTATCACTGTAATCGTTTGGGTCAATGTAGGCGTTGTTAAAATCTCTGGTTTGCTCTGCCGTAACACCATTATTGGCAGGTTTGGCAAAGGCTGGAAGTTTATCTCTGAGGGAAGGTGTAGGAGCTGCTACTTCTGGGTCTTTGGTAGGGTTAACTCGTGGAGTTTCCGCAACCTTGGGTTTAACTTCTGGGTTTTTAGTGGGAGCAACGCGAGAAGTTTCTACCTGTGGTTGGGACTGTCTCACACTAAACACAGGTTCCGTAGACTCAGGTTTGGGTTGAGACCGTCTGGTTTCAGCTACTTCTGGCTTACGCAATCTTTGTTTGAGTGAGGCTCGCCGTTGGGAAAATTTGGGCTGAGTTGGTGATGCTTCCGGTATAACAATATCTTTTTTGACAGTAATTGTGCCTGCTGTGGGCTGGGCATTTTCAATAGTAGGAACAATGTTATCTATGGATGTTTCCGTTTGGGCAACTACTAATCCACCACTAAGAAGACTAACACTACTCAACAAACACAGACTTTTTGCTGGTAAGGTATAAGCTAGACGTTTTGTTGTCAAACCTTGTTGCTGTGGTTGGTGCAAATGGTTATGGGCAGAGTTATGGCGCTGCGTCATTTGTTCTCTCTTTTATGTTTAATTTTGCTAAACAGATGATGACAGTGGTTTGTCTAGCCCAAAGAGCGATTTTTTAAACAAACCTAATATGTACCTAAAGACCTACGATAACCCAAACTAATTGTACCGGGTTCTAAATAAAGTTCTGGTGCTTTGATGTCAGTTACGCAATCTGTTTCTAAAGACACGCGTAAATCTCCCTGCGGCGTAACTCCCACTACAATACCGGAAAGATCATTGACGTGTACGCGATCGCCCATATTCACCAATAATTCTGAATAGCGAGACAAGAGTATGCTAATTCCTTCTTGGAAAAGGCACGCCATACCGGACTCTATTCCTAGTAAAACCTTACTGGTGAGGGTTTCCAGACAAGATATAGGTTTATGTGTTTGGTCAGCCTGCCATGATTCTAAGTTAATTCCCGTCTCTGGTACTGCATTTGCCCAGTTAATACCCACACCAACCACCGCTTGGGAAATCTGACCTTGGCTGACTTTTGTTTCTGTTAAAATTCCCCCTAATTTACGTCCCTCCAAAACTAAATCATTCGGCCATTTAATCCCCACATTCACCCCAGATTCCCGTAATTGACAGGCAATCCCCCAAGCAGTAGCTAAAGTTATTTGATAACTGGCATTTGCGTCTACCTTGGGAGTGAGTGCGACAGAAACATATAATCCCCCAGTTGGCGAAACCCACTGACGGCCCCATTGTCCCCGTCCGGTTGTCTGTTGTGTGGCAATAACTACGGAACCTGTAACTGCACCTTGGTCGATTAATCCCCAAAGAGTTTTGTTAGTTGAGGCGACAGTAGAAAAAATATGCAGCGAAAATGGTAAATAGCCATACTTCCGCTCTGTTTGCAGCGCAGTTTCTAATTTTTGTTGATTAAATTCCCCAGCCATTAACCGAAATCCCGTTGATCAAGTTAGCATTAATTGGCTGATGAGTGATTTTCTGTTTAGGTTTGGTTCAAGATGCACACTTGGCACTGGCACAATTGGGAAGGACTACCTTACCTGAGTTGTAGTCTCTTAAAAGATTGGCAACACGGCTTTTTTACACAGCAATTTTGGCCGCGATCGCCCCATGAATTAACAAAGGTGCTGCACCCAGAAGCATTAGCATATCGCTTGAAGCAGGTGCATGGCAATACTGTTCTCACGCCGCAAGAAGTTGACAATCACAGTGATGGCAATACTGATGATTCGGCTTTAGCCTCTGCTGATGGTTTGGTGAGTCAGCAACCCTTACAAGCGATCTGGGTAGCCAGTGCCGATTGTACACCCGTGTTGATTGGAGACGTGGAAACTGGGCAAGTCGCCGCACTCCATGCCGGTTGGCGGGGTACAGCCCAGAAAATTGTCCCCCAGGCGATCGCCCGGATGCAAACACACGGCACTCAGTTAGCCGATTTACGCATTGCAATGGGGCCAGCCATCGCCGGTGAGGTTTACCAAGTTTCTGTCAATGTCGCCGCCGAAATTGGGGCTAGTATTACATCACATGAAGACGCTCACACAATCATCAACTCATTACATGAGCTACCCCATTCACCCTTGCTAGCTGACCCAGAACCAGGAAGGGTGAGGGTTGATGTCAGACGAGTCAATGCTTTGCAGCTAGAAAACTTAGGTATTAGCGTAGAGCAAATAGCGATCGCACCTTATTGTACATACCAAACCCCAGAGCATTTCTTCTCTTATCGTCGTGAAAAACAGAAAAAAGTGCAGTGGTCAGGGATTGTTAGTCATTAGTTTAGTGGTCAGTGGTCAGTGGTTAGTGGTCAGTGGTCAGTTGCTAATAGTTTTCTTTTCTCTCTCTCCTACCAATCCTTAACCCCTTTTAGACTTTACCAACTAAATGATTACTCACAGAATTAGTTGCGGATAACTTTCTACCATAGTAAATGGCGGCAAAAGCCGTGAGATTCATAAATAAGCTATAAATAGCCGCAGGAATCGCCATATCTTCGTTTTGTAGCAGTCCAGCCGTGATGGCGATCGCTAGTGTACCGTTTTGAATTCCCACTTCAATAGCGACACAAATTTGCTGAGGGATGTTGAGTTTGAAGAATTTACTCATACACCATCCCGACAACATGGCGAGGATATTCAAAATTACTACTCCCACACCCACTTGCACAATAAAGCCAGGGATACGGTTCCATTCACGAATTACAAGGATCAAAATAATTAAAGCCAAAAAGGCGATCGCCAAGCGATTAGTTGCTTTTTCTAAGCGCAAAGCTGTTGCGGGAAAGATGCGCTTGATATACATTCCCAACCCAATCGGCACAATTGTAATTAAAAATATTTGTAGCATTGTGGAACCAATGGGTAAGGCGATCGCTGCCGTTTGTCCCAAAAAATGCTGGAGTGCTAAATTGGCAAATATAGGAATGGTAAATATTGTAACCATACTGCTGACAACAGTCAGGGTCACCGACAATGCCACATCACCTTGAGCGAGGTAGGTAATCATATTCGATGAAGGGCCGCCTGGACACAAAGACAAGATGACCAATCCCACAGCAATTTCTGGCTGCATCGGCACAACTTTAGCAACTAAAAAGCCCATGATTGGTAAAAGAATTAGCTGAGTTGCCGAACCAATCGAGACTGCTTTAGGATATTTAGTGATACGTTTAAAGTCTTCTATTTGCAAAGATAGCCCCATTCCCAGCATGATAATCGCTAGGGCTAAAGGCAAAATCACATTAGTAAACACATTTGCCTGCATAAACCTGAATTTTCACCTTATAACTGCAATATTTGAGATACATCAGCAGTTTACAGTAGTTTGTAATCCAGGTATCTGGGAAAGGAAACAGGAATTTTTACTGTTGGCTAAAAATGAAAAATGCTGTTTGAAATAGTCCGACTATTAAGCCTAATATTCCACCTAAACTAACAATTGCCTGTAATTCGTTTTTCACAATTCCCTCAATTGCTGCCTCTAAATCAGCAGGTGAAGTTGATTTTACGCGGTCAACAATTACCTGATCTATAGACAAAATAGGAATTACCTGGGCAACAATAGCCTCTAAATCTTTTTCTAGGTATCGTTCTAAAATTAGAGCTAATTCCTGGCTGACGACTTCTAAAGAACTGATAACCACTGGTGAATTACTCAGACGATTTAACAGCAATTCGGCGATATTTTCCCAGTTGATAGAATCTGTTAATCCTTGTAGTAAGTCGCTACCACTGGTTTGAACATATTGACGAACAGTTTCTCTTGTGGTTTTTCGCAGTTGTCTGACTGTACCAATGGGTAAATTTTGCAATGTTAAATTCTGCAAGATTTTTCTGAAGCGATCGCGCATCTGCAAATCTTGAATTAATTCTGTTAAACGATTGTTAGTCGCTTCTTTTTCATCTAGACAAAAGGTACGTAACCTTGTAAGTGTGTTACGTAAACCAAACAGATTTGCTACTACCCAATAAGTACCACTGGTTTTTTCCCGGAAACTTTCGTCAATAATTTGAATTGTGCGATCGGTTAAGAAATCTACAATCGCTTGCCGGATAACATCTGGCGGCAAAACAACTTCTAAGAACCAATCGGCTAGTCTGCTGGCTTGTTCTTCACTGAGTTGTAATTCCAGGAGGATCTGATCAAAAATCTGATTAATTTGTGCTTCTAAAAAATCTTCTCTTCTTGCCAACACCTTGAGTAAGCGAGGCAATGATTCCCCTATCAAATCCCGCAAAATACCCGCTACAATTTTGGCGCTTTTCTTATCTGTATCGGTTTTAATTTGATCTATGGCAAGTTGCAACAACCAGAGAATAGCACCTTGTACACGCTCGGTTTTCAATAAACGCCGTGCCAGTTTTTGCAATTCATCGGGTGTCAGTAGTGACCCCATGATTGTATCGGAAATATTCTTTGCCAAACGTTCCTGGTTGCGAGGAATCAATCCGGGTGTGAATGGCACTCTTCGTCCCCCAATATAAATTGCTCGGTAGGGACGAAATAGCATTTTGATAGCTATATCATTCGTGAAATAGCCAATAATTCCACCCAATATTGGGGGAGATACATACAGCCAAAGATGTGACCAATTCACTGTTTTTTTTGGATTAGGAATGGGTATTGGGTATTGGGTACTGGGTACTTGGTTACTGGGTAATAGTTTGTCTAACCATTAATTACCAATTACCAATCACCAATTACCAATCACCCTTCAGGTTCGCCAGTTCCCTACGAAGGGAAACCCTTCTACAGGACTGGACTCACCAATTACCAATTACCAATTACCTATTTACTAATTATCAATACTCCCATCATACCGTTCGCAATGGGGTAGTGTGTGGCTGAGGTAAAACCAACTTTAAGGGCTATTTCTACTTGTTCTTTGCCAATGGGGAAGCGGTCTAAGCTGGGGCTGATATAAGCATATTCTTCTTTGACTCCCAGGCGATCGGCTAGTGGTACAACTATACTATCTAAGTACCACTGCTGAAAGGTACGGAATTGTTGATTGTTGGGGCGATGAAAATCTAAGATGGCTGCTTTTGCATTGGGTTTGAGTACGCGGTGTAGTTCTTGCAGGCTACGGGGAATATCTGTAACATTTCTTAAGCCGTAGCCCATTGTTGCCGCATCAAATTGATTATCCTTAAACGGTAAATCAAGGACATTGGCTTCTACCCAAGAGATATTAGGTTGGGGGTATTGTGATTGGGCGCGTTGTTTAGCAGTTTCTAGCAGGTTAGCAGAGAAATCCACACCAGATACTTGGCCTGTTGAGCCTACACGCCGTGCTAGACGTAGGGCTAAATCTCCACTCCCGCAACATAAATCTAAGCAAGTATCTCCTGGTTTAGCCCCAGTCCATTTAATCGCCATTTCTTTCCAGATGCGATGCTGTCCTAGACTTAGCCAATCATTCAACTGGTCGTAGACGGGGGCAATACGGTCAAAAATAGCACGAATTTTGTTTGTCATTAGTCAATGGTCATTAGTCCATAGTCATTAGTCAACAGTCAACCATAAGATGAGGTAGAATGCACGATAATTATGGATATCCCAATTAAGGGTAAATCGTTAGGAAAGACTAACGCCGACGCAGTTCGCAGCTACTTGATAATTGCGAACTGCGAACTGCGAATTGGCTTGACTATCTAGGGACTATAAACTACAGCGACTACTAGTCAGGGCGATCGCTACCAGTTGGGCTGATAGATGGATGAGTGTTAATTCATCTTCCCGTAAAGAGATTGGTTGTTGCCACTGGAGGGACAGTACACCTAACATCTCATTACGGTAAGTAATGGGGATGACTACATGGGACTGAATACCGTTATCTTGATATTGGCTGATGCTGGCTAATTTGGGGTCTTTGGCAATATTGGCAGCTACCTGAATTTGACCAGTAGCGATCGCTTCGTTTGTCAGTGGGTCTTGATTTAGCCAGTTATTGACAGTGCCTTGCTGACTGTAAAAGCCTTGTATTGTGCTTAAGGTTTGCCCTTCTAACATTTGTAAAATACAAGCATTGACGGCAAAACTTTCAGCAAATGCCGTGGCAATGGGTGTCAGAATTGCTTCTAAACTATTTGAGGCTTGTGTCACCTGTACCAAAACTGTTAACAGTGACATTTGGGCATTAGCACGGCGTAGTTCCTCTGTCCTTTGCTTGAGCAAATCATAGGTTTCTGCTGCCCTCTGGACAACTGCTTTAAGTTCACCAGGGTCCCAAGGCTTAGTAATATACTTGTAGACTTGCCCAGCATTAATCGCCTCTACCAAGTCTTCAATATCCGTAAAACCAGTCAGAATGATTCTCACTGTATCGGGGAACTGAGGCACAGTTTTACTCAAAAACTCAGTTCCTTTCATTTCTGGCATTCGCTGATCGGAGATAATAACCGCTACTTCTCCTTCTGCGGCCAATACTTCTAAGGCACTTAATCCGCTATCAGCTTTGAGGACATTAAAATCTCGGCGAAAAGTGCGATAAAGCAAATCTAAATTATCTGGCTCATCATCAACTACTAAAATTTTTAGTTTTTTTGCTCGTTCTAAAGTTGCCGATTGACGGCGACCAGTCTGGATTTCGGTAACAGCATCAGCCATAAGTTACTACCTGTAAATATTTTTATATTGTTATATTCCATACAAGCTTAGTAGATTATCCTTACCAAGCCTTGCGAGAATTTGCTGATATAGTTTTTTCCCTACCGTGATGAGTAATATTCATAACTCAAAAATATATTTAGCGGTAGAGTGTAGAGATAGTTAGCTGTTAAAGATTACAATAAGATTTACTGATGCAGTATAAAGTTAAGCTGATGAGCGTTTAAATTGTGTCCTATTCAAAATTTATAATCTCAGCACTGCTACCATTTATTCTCTACGAAACGCTACAAAAACATTTTGTTGAATCTTGAATTGCAATATGACTGAATTACCACCAAACGCTCCTAATCCTGAGAATGCTACCAATGAATTGGCGCAAGAATTGTTACGAAAATTAAGACAAAAACAAGGTAATTGGGTGGAATGGGGTCAGGCGATCGCCTCTCTACAAAAATCTGGTTACAATCCTCAAGATATTTTTGAAGCAACTGGATTTGAACCAGTACAACAAAATCAGGTAATTGTTGGCTCTCAAGTTTATAATTCTTTAGAAAAATCAGGCGCATCAGCAGCTACACTGGCGCACTATGCTACACGTGGAAGTGATGTTTTATATGAACTACGTTTGCTCACCCATGAAGAACGAGCGGCGGCGGGTGATTTGACGTTTACTCATAAAGTCGATGCAGATGAAGCGCGGGAAATAGCCAAAGCGATTAAAGATTTCTCTCGTTTCCGCATTTTACCAGAAGGATTCTCTAACCATCCTGGGGATGCAGTCGCCTATCAAGCTTGGAAATTAGCACGGCAATATTCAGATTTGCAAGAGCGATCGCGTCTTATTGCTAGAGGGTTACGTTTTGCTCACAGCGAAACAGCTAGGAAACAAATCGAGCAATTACTAGTAGATTTTACGGTTGTTTCCCAGCGTCCGGCTCCTATTCCGCCCTTTTTCCGCTTCGATACAGAAGATGAATTACCACGGATTGTTCCTGTAGTAGGTCAGTTACCTTTAAAAGCCGAAGAACTCAAAGCTGTTCCCTTAGTTGAGGAAATTGAGCCATTTCGCTTAGTGAAATTTTCTGGTGAACAAGCTTGGGTGGCTTTACCTGGTTGGCAAGTTTTATTAGCAGCAGAAGACCCAGTAACGATTTTAGCAACGAGCGATCGCTTTCCTAAACAGAATCAAACTGAGCCTGGGCCTGTATTAGTAGTGGTAGATCGTTCTCAACGAGAATGGAATGATTTTAGTTATTTCGTCGTAGATCACGACGGCGAATTAGATTTTCAGTGGTTTGAAACTAAACCAGAGTTTCCCATATTGGGAAAAGTGATTATTCTGGTTCGTCCTCGGAGAATTTTAGATGAAAACGTAACTAAAGACTCTTGGCAAATTGACGAGTAATGCAGGTGACAACGTAGCCGTTCTGAATTTCATCGAGACACAAAAATTTTTGCTCACTTTGATCAACGTCACGCCTAATAAGTTTGGCAACACAACCAGAACAATCTCCTTGTTTGCATCCTGATGGTAAGCGAATACCAACTTCTGCGGCTATATCCAGAATATATTGATCGTCTGGTACTGAGATAAGGCGATCGCATTAGATCGCAATATTCATAAATCGGACTTGATAAATTGTCATCTACCAAAAGTAATCTATTGCTTCACTGCTTTCATCGACAAACTAATTCGTCTTAATTTGGCGTTGACTTCCAGCACTCTCACCTTAACTACTTGTCCCACTTTGACAACTTTCTTCGGGTCATCAACAAATCTATCAGCCAGTTGGGAGATATGCACCAAACCATCTTGATGAACGCCAATATCGACGAATGCACCAAAGTTAGCAACATTGGTGACAATCCCTTCCAATTCCATTCCCTCTTGTAAGTCGGTGATTTCTGTAATCCCTTCCTTAAAGGTGGCGTACTTAAATTCGGCGCGGGGGTCTCTCCCTGGTTTTTCTAATTCGCTGAGAATGTCCCGCAGTGTCGGTTCACCAACTGTATCAGTGACATATTTCTGCAAGTTGGCTTTTTTGAGTTTTTCGGCAATTTGCGTCACCTGATTTAAAGTTACACTTAAGTCAGAGGCGATCGCTTCCACTACTGCATAACTTTCTGGATGCACTGCTGTATTATCTAAAGGGTTCTCACCGCCACGAATCCGCAGAAACCCAGCCGCCTGTTCAAAAGCTTTCGGCCCCAACTTGGGAACCTTCAGCAGTTGCCGGCGATTTTTAAATGCTCCATACTGGTTCCGGTAAGCCACAATATTATTAGCAACTGCTGGTGTAATTCCTGAAACAAAAGTTAACAGTTCTTTGGAAGCAGTATTTAAATCTACACCCACGTAGTTAACGCAACTTTCTACAGTCTCATCTAATTTCTTCTTCAACAACTTCTGATCTACATCGTGCTGGTATTGTCCCACACCAATCGATTTCGGATCAATTTTCACCAATTCCGCTAACGGGTCTTGCAAACGCCGACCAATACTAATTGCACCCCGCACCGTCACATCTAAATCAGGAAACTCTTCCAGTGCGACTTTACTAGCCGAATATATAGATGCACCAGACTCATTTACCATCACCTTGACAGGTTTACGGTCTAGTGTTTGTAATACCTGCATAACAAACTCATCTGTTTCGCGTGATGCTGTACCGTTACCGATAGCAATTAACTCAATTTTGTATTTTTCAATCAGATTTTTAAGAGTTTGCGCCGCTTTCGTCCGTTGTTCCGCAGCTTGGTGGGGAAACACTGCTTGATATTCCAAAAATTTCCCGGTTTGGTCAATGATTGCCACTTTACAGCCAGTTCTAAAACCAGGGTCAACTGCCATCGTTGGTTTCATCCCTGCTGGTGCTGATAGCAACAATTCCCGTAAATTGATTTCAAACGTCCGAATAGACTCAACATCCGCATAGGTTTTCTTCTCCGCAATGACTTCTCCAATCAGAGAATTTTTCATCAAGCGGTTGAAAGCATCTTTGAGCATCGCCTGATAAAAATCTCGAATATTCCGGACTTTTGTTTTAATCTCCTGCGATTCTAGATAAGACAGGATCAAATCTTCCTCAAAAGTCACCTCAAACTTTAATATTCCCTCACTTTCGCCCCGACACAACGCCAGCAAATTATGCGGGGCAATATTTTTTACCTTAATTTGATAGTTGCGGTACATTTCAAATTTTGTTGTACCTTCTGGATAATCATCTTTAATGCGGGAGACAAACACCCCATCTTCCAACAGATAATCTCTAATATAAGCCCGTAACTCTGCTTTCTCCGCCACTTCTTCCGCTAAAATATCAGCCGCACCCTTAAGCGCTTCATCGGCAGTAGTTACCCCCAGCGCTTCCGAAATATATTTTGCTGCTTCTTCTGGTAATGATGTAGAAATAGGGTTCTTAGTATTTAAAGATTTAATGAAGTCTGCAAGAGGTTGTAATCCCTTCTCTCTGGCGATAGTGGCACGAGTGCGGCGCTTTTGACGATAGGGTAAGTATAAATCCTCAAGTTCAGTTTTTTGTAAACAAGAGACGATTTTCTCTTTTAGTTCATCCGTCAGTTTATTCTGTTCGGTAATAGCTTTCAAAATTACCGACTTTCTTTCTTCTAATTCTGTTAAGTAAGTATACCTATCAGACAAATCACGCAACTGCACCTCATTCATCTCACCAGTGCGTTCTTTGCGATAACGGGAAATAAAAGGAATAGTCGCACCCTCCGCCAAAAGTTCCAGCGCATTTTGCACCTGAAAGGGTTTGAGTTCTAGTTCAGTTGCCAGTAGTTGAGGAATGTTCAGCATTGGGTAATTAATGTCAGATATCTATGAATAAAGGTACTATGCTAGATGCTTGTTCTAGCATTAGCGGCAAGTATTAAGTTACTTTACCAAATGATTACGTAACATTGAGAAAAATACGGTAATTTTAAGTAGAATACTGTAACTCCGCTTGCTAAAATAAGAGATTACCCGATATACAAAAATAGCTCTCACTTCGCTTTAGTAAAAGTTTACATTTATGTGGGAAGGTAAGTAAAAATGCCCATGTTTTTTTGGTTCCCCTCGTGGCTGGTTTAGCAACTGGCTACATATCCAAAAAATGCCAAGATGAAGAAGCTTATATTATTAGTACATTTACGGTGCTGAGTTTGATTGTGAGCCTAGTCCTAGCACCTTGGCAAATACAAACACTACTCCTGATTGCAGTATTTGTTAGCACCAACAGGTTTTTAAAAAGAAGTTAGGGACTTCCAGATCAAAAAATATCCAAATTGTAGGGTGTGCTACTGGCGAGAAAACCTAGCTATACCAAGAAGTTATTCATACTGACGCACCCTACCAATTAGACTCAATATGAAGTATGAATTTCAAAATATGATGCTTCTAACTGATGCACCCTATCCCTGTGCGTCGTGAGTACATCCCCATCTATAGTTAGATTCTATCAACAAGATAGACAACATACTCGGATATACCCAGACAATACATATTTTCTCTGACTATAATATAAAGATTATAAAGAACATCTGCACAGTAAAACCCAGTTTAGTTTTCGTAACTATTCTCTTCCTAATGAACGCATAACGTAGTTGATATTACCGAAAACTAAATCTTGGCAGTTTCTGCGTAGCTACAACGTTGTGAATGTTCTGGAGGCTCTGGGATGAAGAGTATGTCAAAAACAGACAATCATTGCAAATAAAGATTTCATGAAGCAAATTCAGTACATATTGTACTGGACATACTTTATGTGCGAGTGTATCTACACACCAGCTTTATTTAATAGATATCAACTAGCTTGATAGTAAAAATATTTTCTTTGTTTTACAAAAATACTTAGCCTTTATAAATTGTAGTTACTTAAATATAGGTACACCTTTTAAATAGCCTATCTATGTTGAGCTTACCTGCTTTACTGCAAGCTATGGCTATTAGAGCTAAGTGTATTCTTACAAAGATGAGATTTTTCTAATTAAGTACAGATATCTATCATAACTCTGGTAACTTTGCCACATACCAATCTTGGTCTGGTCAAAACCTATTTTCTTTAGAGGAAAAAACTTAATGGCAAATTTGAGCATACTTAAAAACGTCGCTGCTGTGGCTGTGGCTTCTGCGGTAGCGGTAATGGCTACCACAGGAAAAGCTTCAGCAGCTGTCACCTTCAACCTGGGTGGTTCTCCTACTGAGGTCGCACCGGACTTTGAATATGTCCAAGGTAGTATTTCCTTTCTAGCAACAGGAAGCGGTGCTATATCATTACCTTTCATAGGAACAAATAGAAACGTTTATCGTTCAACCGAAGGTTTGGGGGTAACAATTACTGGATCAACCCTTGAACGCAATCAAGTTGATGGGTTTGTAGCTCCCGAAACACTAAACTTCGCTTTTAACCAAACTGTAAGGCTGCTCTCGGTCGGCTTCACTAGAGTTGGTAGCGGACTTATCATAAATGATGATTTCACTTTCCTAAAAAATGGTATCGTAGTATCTACCCAGGATATTCCTGGGGGCAATTCAAATGATACTGGCACTGGTACATTCACTTTTAACCCTGTTCAAGTTGGTAACTCTTTTGGATTCAGAGCAGGTCAGCTCAATGATGACTTTTACGTCAGCAGTCTCACTGTTGAGACTGTTCCCGAACCAATCACTATGGCAGGACTCGCTCTAGGTTCTGGGTTTGGTGTACTACTCCGCAGAAAATACAAAAAGTCTGCAACTGTCTCTAACCAGTTGAGCAGTTAATTCTTCAGATGACAAGCGAAACATACAAGCTAAAGCCTTACTGCATAAGGTGAATCTAATGATTAAAAATTAGACTCCCTTCTTGTGGGCAATAGTCATAACGTAACCGCTTATTATCTACATCAAGAGTTCAGTTTCCATCGAACGGATGGTTTTTAAAGTTGTTCCCCTGACTCGCTTCATTCAATTATTCCCAAAGTTTTGTCGTAACCATTTAACACCTTCAACAAATAAGGTGTTATCAAAATATCACTCAACTTGTTCAAGATTCACCTATTTCCTTGAATAAGAAACATAAAAATGTTGTAAACCAATGATTTAAATACAATAATGATCGATACTTTTTACAGAAAGTATTAGGTAAGGGATTATACTAATTTTTAATCATTGTTAATTTTAAACTTGTGACTTGTAGTGACGCGGTATAAGTTGGGTTGTGGTGAAAACTGATGTCTATTTTCATATGAACGGAAAACACAACGCCAGTCATAAACTTATGATGGTGTGAGTAGTGTTCAGAATTCGCTCTTATAGTTTGTGAGAAATTATCATAAAGTTGTGAAAGAGGAAAAAAATTTTAAATTTACAAAAAGCGTAATTTATATCTCTAACTTAGTTCATGATATAAGACCATGCAAAATAGGATATCAACATCACTAAATAATGCTGAATTCTGGCTGTTGGGCATAGCAGCCTCATTAATAGTAATTAACTTAACACTAGTTTGGCGAAGAGATGACCCTACAAGTTTTTACATAAATTTTCTATTTTTTATTACAATATATTCTTTCCTTAAAGAAAAATACCACATCTTAAATTTACAAAGTGGAATTTTATCTAGTTTGTTAGGTATATTGTTGATTGCAGTAGTATTTACTAGTAGTTTATTTCAAGTAAATATTGGTATATTATTCTTACTTCTTCCTTTGATATCTGGCTTTGGTCTCGCGCTACTGGCTTCTGGTTACAAGGGGCTAAGGCAATACAAAAAAGAGTTTCTAGTCTTAGGTTTTCTTACCATACGTAATTTACTGGGGTTATATCAACCAGACATATCACTTCTAACTGCTAAATTATCTACAGCCATTCTTTGGTACACAGGATTTAAAGTGAAACGTTCTGGAATCATGATTCATCTGCCAACAGGAAGTATAGAAGTATATTCTGCCTGTTCTGGTATGGACGTTATCATAGATTTATTAAGCCTAGCAGTACTATTTATTTTCATGTTTGACATAAATTTGCTACAAAAGTTTATAGTACCAATAGTAGCGGCAGTAATAGCATTTGTTGTTAATGGTTTCAGAGTTTCCTTAATGGGGATTTTAGTAGCCCAAGGTAATAAACAAGCTTTTGAATATTGGCATACAGGTGATGGTTCTCTCGTATTTTCTATGATAGCTAGTCTATTTTTCTGTTGTTTTTGCTGGTTTTTATTAAGTCAAAATGAACAAGAAAATAAAACTAATTAAAAGTTTTTAAGGTGATGCACTGGAAAGAAATTCGCATTAAATTTTTAATCTTAATCTTTGGTACAGGAATATTGATTATAGGTAAATTATTTTTATTTCCTAATTTAAATAAACCGAAAATTAACGTTTCAGTTTTTCCTGAAAAAGTTCCATTAAATGAATGGCAATTCATAGTGACGAGTCACAATAATTTACCGACTACAAATGAAGATAACCAATATCAGCTATTAGAACAAAAACATTATCGATATGTTAAAAATAACTTACCCCTAGATATCAAAATACATTATCTGGAAAACTTATACTATGCAGATATTAGTGCATACATTAAAAAAAATCTTGACATACAGTCCTCTTCTGTTATGCGCCATCAAAAGGGAATAGGTTACTACGGCTTGGGTATAGACAAACAGAAAGCTTATTTAAGTACCTGTATTAATTCACGGGGAGGAAGTACCTTTACTCATGAACAATTCCGGCACAACCGCTTTTCTCAAGATATCCAATTAGAACGTATAATACCTATTCTATTAGGTAAGGAAATGCTTTTAGACAAACGTTGTCTGTGGGTGCATTTATCAATCCCAATACGGAATTCTTCACCAGAAGAAGCCTACCAAATATTAGAGAAAGCTTGGTTTTCTTGGTACCGTTGGTGGCAACCTCGATTTCCCAAACCCTAGATTTTTACCCCAGATTTTTTGTAATTACCTTTAACTAAACTTATGGCTGAAACTGAGATTCGTGAACCTAATATCCGCGAAACTGACAACCAAGAAAAAGATATCCGTGAATTTGTTGAACTAGAATTCACCAAATTAAGTAAATTAGTAGGGACTATACAGCCTCTAATAGAGATAATTAATCTTTGGCGATTACTTGGTTATGGAATGTTGGTGTTGGCCTTGCTAGACACTATTGAAATTTTTGTGCCACCAAGCGTCATGAATCCCACTTGGGAATTTCAAACGATGGGAAGATTGGTAAACCAAGTAGGTGTCCCATTGATTGCAATGTTATTCGTATTTTCGGGTAAATTAACAAAACGAGCCAAATGGGAACCACGTATATTAAGTTTCTTATCTCATTTAACCCTATTAGTGGCTTTATTATACTTGCTACTGATTCCTTTAGGAGTAGTTAATACAGTACGTTTGTATAATACCAACTTAGAGCAAATTAGGGCTGGCTATGAGCAAAGACTATCTCAAGCTAATCAGGCTGAAAAGCAGTTGAGCCAAACTTCACCAACAGAGATTGATAGTTTAATCAAGCGTCAAGGTGGCTCATTAAATGGTAGAAATCCTGAAGATGTAAAGAATCAAATTCTTTCAGAACTAACTCAAGCCAAGCAACAACTTAAAACACAGAAGGAAACAAATCAGTCGTCAGTAACTCTAAATTTATTTAAAAATTCTGTGAAATGGAATTTAGGAGCCTTAATATCTGCGGCTTTGTTTTTTACTATTTGGAAAGAAACACGCTGGGCAAGAAAAAAAGTAGTATAGCTTTTGATGGCTGCTGATATCTCCAGTTAGGTAATGAAAATTTGCAGACATACAAACTAAACCCGCTTGCGCGGGTTTAACATTTCTAGAATAGCTAAAAAACCTAAGTAGATTCCAGCACACAATTGCCTCAGTTTCATCATAGGATATCGCATACAAAAATCGTATATCAAACTTTGCACCAGCTAATCATATATGGTAGGCAAGTAATAATACTTACAATTATGCTCCTGTATAACCTGTAACAATCCAGAGAAGCGAGCGAAAAATATCTCGAAGAATGGGAAACATAGATTCTGGTTGAGTTGCCTTAGAGGGTACAGAAACGGGAGTAAAAGCAATACCTCGACTACCAAGAACCAAAATGGCGATCGCCTTAGCTCTGGGCATATGAGATTCTGAAGTGATTAGGAATAAGTGTTGTATGTGCTGTTTTTGAAAATCCCCGACTAGAGTAGTAAAGTTAGTTACAGTGTCTGTAGCCCGGTAATCAAAGTGAAGGCGACTATTAGGGATACCTGCATTCTGGAAGATTGCCCGTGCTTTGATATAACTTATACCGGAAGAAATCCAAATTTTTAAATCTGGATAAAATTGGGCAAATAGGGCAGTGAACTTTTCTCGATTTTCGTCACCGCCAAGTGTTAGGATAGCTTGTGGAGTGGGAGTTTGATAGTAGGCGATCGCTAGTTTTGTGGGAACACTCATTAGCATTACAGCAAATAACGCTGTTAAAGCTAAAATCATATTTTTCTTGCTTTTACGAAGACAATAATATTTCACTTTTTTATATTGCTTCATATGTACTATTATCTACTTTTCAAAGAGACTTATTGTTCAGTCCATGAACAATAAATTTTCGCCCATCCGCTCGGTTTTAATCCTATTTAACTTGAGTTTAAACTTAAGAATCACATTTACGAAATAGCCAAAATTTTAAAACAAAATTTTAAAATTATTTTTTATAAAATGAGGAATTTCTAATTCCATGTTTGATAATTTTACGAATTCCATTGCGTAAGGCTGCATCTCCTTGTAATAAAATATCTCTCAACTTTTGTTCTGGTCGTCCTCTAAAAGAAGTAACGTGAAAATAATCATGTTCTTCAGCAGGCTTGGGCGAGAAATAATAGTTAGAAACGCAGCAACGCCGACCTTGATAATCAACTTTACTAACCGAGTGCCAGGATTTTTTGTTAGTGATCATAATCACCAACCGATTAAATTTACTGTGAATAGTTTTATTGCTTTGCTTTAAGCCATTATTCCATAATTCCAGATTTCCACCATATTCTTCTTTCCAATCAGGCGTAACATAATACAATAAATTCATTACACGATAGTTTTTTCTGTCTTTATCATGTGAATTATCAAGATGCGGATTGAGAAAGCAGCCATAATCCATTAAGCTAATTCCTCCAGCATAAAGGTATTCATCTGGCAATAACTGCTCAAATCCAGTGATCTTAGATATAATTTCTACTACTTGGGAATCTTGAAAAGCATAGATAATTTCTTCAAGTATTGGATGGAAATTATTCATTTGCATTCCCACATACTTATATTCTCGTAAGTCTTTCAACAGTAATAACTTTTCTTTTGGTGGAAATGCTTCATATATTTCTTTGGCATCCTTTTCATCTAACAAATCATCTATATAACAACTATGTAATGAGTTGTTATTGAAAAGTTCTCTTCTCAGATCATCTTGATTTTGATCTAATTTGTTATAAATTTGTTGTGCGTAGTCGTGCCTTGTTTTATTAACTCTTGATAAGTTATTTGACATTATTCTTATTCCGTTATAAAATCCTTACGTTTGTTACAAAAATGTTGCGTTTGCCCCGGTAAAGATTTTGTAGATACTAACCATATTTTTAATATTCAAATGGTTTTGAAAAAATATTTAGTTTCAGAAAATTGTTTTGATACAAGTGACCAAGGTATTTTGGTTTGTAAAAAATTAAATTTGACCCCAGCTATTCAAGCAAACAGTTATTACTTTGGTCATCCAGAATGGGGAAAAAGTTATTTCGCAGCCTGTCATAGAGATGAAAAATTTATAGACTTGTGGCGAGCAGTCATTGGTAGTTGGCATGACAAAATTGTTGTAGATATTGGTTGTGGCCCTGGTAATGTATATGCGTCATTAAAAGAAATTTGTGGTGAACCTCAGCTATTAATTGGCGTAGATGTATCCTATGAAGCACTAAAAATGTCTCAGCACCTTGGTTACACCCCTATATTAGCAGATGCCCAAAATCTGCCATTGATTTCAGGTTTTGCAGACATTGTTATAGCTAATGCCTGTTTACATCATTGTGATGATATGGAGAAAACATTGAGAGAAGCCGCTAGGCTAGTTCGTCCTGGCGGATTTTTGATTACTGATCACGACCCCCAACTTACTGCATATCAATTTCGAGGTTTAGGTTTTATGCTTTGGAATGTGCGTCTATCTCTGTATCGACAAATAAAAAGGGGTGGACACTCTACAAAGGAAGAACAGCTTTGGGGTTTAGCAACGGAGGTTCATCATAAACCAGGTGATGGGGTAACGCCAGAACTATACTATAAAGTACTAAAACCATTAGGGTTTAAAGTTAAACTTTATCCTCACAATCATACAGTAGGAGCAGAGGTACTAAAGGGTAATTATGGGCAATCCAGTTGGAAGTGTCGTCTGGCCCAGATATTGTCGGGAATCAATCCTGAGTTACCAGAGGCAGCATTGTCTTTAATGTGTGTTGCCCAGCTTTAAACTTTTCAAAAGTAAGCGTAAGTTAATAATATATTTAACTTTTAAATTTTTCAATATATTTAACTTTTAAATTTTTCAGCTTCTATGAGTCGAATGCTCAAGAGTATTTCTGCTAGAAGGCGTTGAAAAGCATAATACCAACCATGCCAACCGTCCAGAACTCCGCCCTTGAGAATCAGACAATAAAATAAGATAACGAATGGGGCGAGCACTTTTTGTTTACGGATGCGATCGCCTAAACTAAGTTCAGTTGCAGGAGTTTCTTGCAATTTCTTTACTTCTAACAATGTATAGCGATCCTGCGCCCACAGCCAACGACTCAAGGGTTTGCGATCGTCATGATGAATATAGGCAGACAAGTTTGCAGAATTACCTTTCAGTTGCAGAAGTTGTGTGTGTCCATCATCAACATAAGTAGCATTAGTTTTACGAAAAAGAACCTGACGGGGTGGAAGTATAGTACTAAGCATCGGTTTACCAAACACACAATACTTAAATTTGGCGAAATAACCATCAATCTGTCCATCAACTAGCAAAGCAGAAATTTCTGAAATTAACTCATTAGTGAGTACATAGTCCGCATCTAGAGAAAGTACCCACGGTGATTCAACTTGCTCTAAGCCATAATTCCACTGTCTAGTATGGGTATCAAATTCTCTTTGCAATAGATGAACCTGTGGATAGGAATGGAGAATTTCTAAAGTTTTATCAGTACTATAGCTATCAATAACTATGATTTTGATCGCCCAACTGAGTTGCTGTAGAGTACGCTCAATATTTGGTGCTTCATTATAAGTAAGAATTACAGGAGTGATGTATTTTAACATAAAATAGTCAATATTTCAGGAGCAAGTCAATAGTTATAGGTTTTCATGGAAGAATATTTTTATAAACTTCTTGCAATTGTCCAGCAACTTTATCCCATGTGTATTTCTCACATATTAGTTGACGAGCGCGATCGCCCATTTCTTTTGCTTTCTGGGGATAATCTAGAGCCTGTTGTATGGAAGCAGCGATATAATTAACATCCAACTCGGTAACATAACCAAGATTTTGCTGTGTTACCAAATTAGCTAAAGCAACACCAGGCGTAACTAAAACAGGAACACCAGCAGATAAAGCTTCTAATACGGCTACTCCAAAGTTTTCCGAGTGAGAAGTGAGGGCAAATAAGTCTGCTCCTTGTAGTAATATATCTTTAATTTCTCCTTTAACAAATCCTGTAAAACAAGTGCGGTTTTGAATGCTATGAGATACTAGAAGTGATTTAACTTCAGTCTCGTAGTCTGGAGAACCACTACCTGCTAATACAAAAGTAAAGCGATAATTAGATATTTTTTCTAAAGCTGGAATCAGATAATCTAGACCTTTTTTAGGATGTAGACGAGATAAAAATAAAATTATTGGTTCGTCTTCTGGTAAATTAAAGTGTTGTCGCAAACGCTGACGAGCATCAGGAATAATATTTGTAATAGAAAGACCATGAGGCAGGATAAAGCTTGGGGAAGTAAGGTTTAATAAAGAAGTTTCTTGCTGTTCTTGCTCGGATGTGAAATGAATATATTTACTATTGTTAAGATTAGATTTTTCTATTAGTTGCAGATAGATTTGCTTTTTAATGGCGCTTTGCTGTAATGACCATTCACAGAGTTGTCCCAAAGGGCGAACGATGTAAGGAATTTTTCTCAGCCGAGCGATCGCCATTGCTGCTGTAGAAGCATAAGAAAAGATAGCGTGGATATGCAATAGGTCATAGTTATGAATATTCTTCCACAACCAAATAGTTAACTCTTTAGAAAAGGCAAACTCTCTCAGTGAGTTGATAGCAGGAGAAAAACGAGGAAAGAACCATACTGGAACTTCTTGATAGTGGGTGTATTGACCCAAAGGAACGTTCAAAAGTTCTTTACCATTATCGTTAGTTGTGGCGATTTCAGCCTCAATATTTGCATCTCTTAAGGCTTTTACCATCTCTAGAACTGCCTGACTCGGCCCACCTCTAATTGGCGCAATAGAGGGAATCACATGGAGGACATTCATATTGTAAGTATTTACTATGCGTATGTTAGTAATAACTAATTAAGATAAAGATATCAGCTTATTGATGTCTGATAAATATTTGATAAAATTTATCGTACGGACTATTTGATTGATTGCAGTCGTTTATCCAAATATTTAGCTAGCGTAGCCTGAAAACGCTCAAAACCAAAATAATCGATTACTTTTTGACGCAGGGCATCTGGTTGATACATTAATTGATTAGGATATATACCCTGTAAAATTTGAATTAGAGTTAGAGCAATTTCCTCTACATTATCAGGGTCAACGAGTGCGCCTAATTCACCATGACAAAGGGCATCATTAGCTCCATCCTGGTTGCCTCCTAACACGGGTTTACCACAAGCTAACGCTTCTAAATAGACAATACCAAACCCTTCCCTTTTACTAGGCATTGCAAATACATCACAAAGATTGTAATAATCGCAAAGTTGCTCATCAGGAACAAATCCAGCTAAAGTAACACAATTTTGTAGCCCTTGTTGTACAATCATACTCTCAATTCTATGTTTATCATTTCCCTTGCCAACAATGACATAGTGAACATTAGGGATTAATTGACGTATATGCGGTAATGCTTGCAGAATTTGATCATATCCTTTGTAGCGTTGAGCTTCAGCTAGTCTGGCCACAGTTAAGATAATTTGTTGTTCTGGCTTTAGTTGATATTTTCTCAGTAAATAGTTAGGTTTTGGTGCTGGTTTAAAGCGACTAGATGCAAATGTATTAGGTAAGATAGAAACTTTATCAGGATTGAGACGATGTTTTTCAATTATGCGATCGCGTGTATAGTGACTGACTGCTAAAATTTGGTCGGCATGATGTAGAGATTTTTTCACTTCAGCGTTTTTTAAATCCCAAGCTTCTACTCCATGAGCGATAGTCCAGTATGGTATTCCTGCAAAGCGATTGAGCTTGTTGGCAATCACAGTGAAGTTAAGGTGACTAGCAATCACTAAATTAGGACGTTGAGTGACTCCCCATGCCATTAACTGGGTAGCAAATAAAGGCGTTCTTAGTACTAATGGCACAATCCCAGCACAATGGAACTGGGTAATGTTTTTGTTAGTAAAATTAGCTGATGATCTGCGATCGTGCATAAGAAACACTCCGTAGTTAGCATCAGGATAAATATTTTGTATGGCTTGTAGTAAAAATGCAGAATAGGTTTGGATTCCACCTTTAAATTCAAAGATATTGGGAAACCAAAGATGAAATTTAGTTTTGGGCATATTAAAACTTACGCTGTCAGTAGCGATAGCACTTTGTTTGCTAAACGTTGTCGATATAAACCCCAGTTTAATTCTTCAGCTTTGCGTCGGGCGGCTCTTCCCATGTCTGCTAATTCTTTGGGATGTGAATAACACCATTGCAGTTTTTCTTTGAGTGCTTCTACATCTCGAATGGGAATAATGAACCCATCTACTCCATCAGTAATAATATCAGGGCCTGCTGTATTATAAGTTGTAATTACAGGAATTCCACAAGACATGGCTTCTAATAGAACTAGTCCAAACCCTTCAATTAAAGAAGGAAATACTAAAACGCTAGCACTGCCGTAATACTGGTTCAGAAGTAAATGGGGAACTGACGGAACATGACGGCAAATATATTTATACTGTTCTAACCAACCGGGAGGAAAAAGATTTTGTCCCACTATGACTAATTCGGCATCCTGTAGTTTTAAGTTTTGCCAAGCTTGTAGCAAGTAATGAACACCTTTACGAGGAGAAACGCGACCTACAAATAAAGCGCGGAAGCAATCATCCGTCTTTGCTTGAGGCTGAAAATACTCTACTGGAGCACCGTAGGGAATGACACTAATTTTTTCAGCTTTGACACCAATATCTAGCAATGATTGTTTTGTTACAGAAGAAGCTACAAAAATATGATCTGCCAGTTGAATTTCCTGCTCCTTACGGTGAAGCTTCCAGATAGGTTCACGAATAGTCTGAATTACTGGAGCTAACTCTGGGAAGAGTTCAGCTTCTTGACGCATGATATTACCAGTCATCCTATAATAGGGAATAGGCAAGTCATATAAACAAATAATTCCTTTTTCTTTAGCCTTCTTAAATGTAGTTGCAGCCATATCCTCATAGCTGTATATGGCATTTATCCCTTGAAGATGGTACTTAGCGACTTTATCATCTAAAAATATATCGACCCAGCTAACTAAATCTACATCTCTAAAAAATAGAGTTTTTACTAGTTTATTTCGGGATAAAAGTATTCGTATTATTTCTCGCCAGGGATAAGTTTTAATTCTTAATCTATTATCAGAAATCCAACTTCTTCTACTTAATTCAACAGTAATTAAAGACCTTAATTTTTTAGGCAACCAATTCAAATAACACCATACACTTGTTTTTGGATTGTAAACAAAAGTACTAATTACCTCTTTTAATAAATTGGTCTCTGCTAATGCCAAAGAAGCTTGTTGAGCATTGCTAGGGTTAATTTGATGTACCAAAGAAACGCTAGGTTCAGACATAGTGTTGTTGTACCTGATGTCTATATGATAAAGACTGCCTGTATTCCAACTCTGGAAGTAGGAATATAAATCCACTGAAAAACCAATAGTAAATTCCTAACGTGTTGTTAAAGACTAACTGATTGGTTAAATTAATAGCGTGTAACAAGAAAGCAGCAAGAGCCAAGTTACGTAGGAAGGGAGTCTTCAACTTTAAAAATACTCCTAATAGAGAAAAAATCAAAATTAAACGTAGTCCGTACCAAATGATAAATCCAATTGGCCCTATTTCAAGAACTATTCGTCCCATTTCTCCTTCAGATGGTGGAGGAGATTCACCAAGAGGTAGCTTTAAAGTTTTACGTAAAGTAGAGATAGCCTGATGAGTTGCTCCAATGCCATAACTATCAAATCCTTTGTGTTGCATCGCTTGCTGAGGAGCTGTAAAAGAAGAGAAGACACGATCAACAAATGTTGATGAATCAGAAGCAGTTGTTGCACGCTTGGAAAACGCTTGTATTGCTTTGTCGAAAAATAGAGGTACTACCGTTGATATCAAAAGTATAGGGACAACAAACTGTTTAGTAGCATTAAAAGCTTTAGAAGGTTTTGTCAACCAAAGGAGGCAGAAGTATCCCAATGTAAACAGTATTTCAAATAAAAGCAAACCCCGCGCACCTGTCATAAAAGAAGTACCAACAATTAATAAGATTTCTACCAATGTCAAAAAACTCCAAATTTTTTTGTGTGGTAGGGACATAAGCGGAATCAGTATAGTCCAACAAATAGATAGATAAGTAGAATAGCCAGCAATATAGGGAAATGTACCTGTTACTCTGGGGTTTCCATCAACAACAGCGTTAGCTTCGACACCACCACCGTATACATTTATAGGGCTACTGGCAGGACTGTAGAATTGTGCGATAGCTAAAATAGAAACTGGAATTAGTAATAGTAAATAAGCGCGTAAAAATTTATATAATTCTTCCTCTGAATCAAAGAGACTAGGTAGCATCCACATCAAAGGAACATAAAACAAGTAGGCTTTTAAACCAAAGATTCCAACTATAAGTGAGCCTAAGTTAGGGTTTACGACTTGGAATATACACCAGCCTAATGACATTAATAAAGCAATATTGAAAAAAGTTAGTTTCAAAGGATATTTTGGTTCAGGACTTAGATAATACCTCAGATATGCTCCCAGAAGGATTAAATCTTTAAGAAAGTAAATCATGTCACTTGCTTGAGGTAGCACCCATTTCCGTAAAACTCCTTCTAAAACTACAACGAACAATACAGTTTTAACAGCACGCCGCCAGTTTAGAAAGGATAAACTAACAATAGCCACTACTCCTACTAAAGCGACAAGTAAAATCATTTAACTGCTGCCTCCAGGACTTTCATATATTCCTTGGCAATCGCTTTACTTGTATGACGGGCTAAATGTAATTCGGCATTGTCTCTATAGAATTTCATTTGTTCAGGATGAGTCAGTAAATTAAACAAGATATTTGTCAATTGCTCTACATTGCCGTTAGGAAATGTCAAACCACAGGAACCGATGGCATCTTTTAAGCCTCCGCCTTCTGAACCAACAACAACACAACCGCAAGCAATACCTTCTAGTGCTACCACGCCAAAAGGTTCATCATAAAGAGAAGGAATAACCATAATCTGGTGTTCATTTAGAAGACTGACTAATTCTTCTCCTACTTTAGATCCAACAAAAACAACTCGTTGATGAATGCCCAATTTTTTAGATTTTAGTTCTAGTTTCGCTTTCTCTGGCCCATCTCCAACTATAGTTAGCAGTGGACTTAATCTATACTCTGCCAGGCTTGCTAAAGATTCCAGTAATATATCTACTCCTTTTTCTGAAACCAATCGTCCAAGAAAAACAATTTCTTTATTTCTGTTAGCTTCGGGAATTATACGGAATAAATAGTCACGATATGGATTTGGTATAACAAAGGAAGGACAATTTAAATGCTCTGCGATGGCTTCACTAATGGCAATTGATACAGCGAACTGATTTATCCAACGCTTGATTTTGACAATCCAATCATTAGGATTACCACCAATTCTATTGACACTACCATCAATACGTCTTATCCACACTTGATGGCGGATGACCCAAGGTTTGTTGAAAATTAATAATGGCCAAGCTGCCCTCACACTGATGCCATTATGAAAATAAACATCACACCATTTGACAAGCTTTACTAATTTCATCCAATGAGGATTGCGGATTACTTCGAAAGGAAATGGTAAGCCATTGGCATCAAGATTATTTCCAATCGTCTGGGTAACTACTATTACTTTATGTCCCATTTGGCTAAATTGACGGGCTAATATCTCAGCATTAGTTTCACTACCACCTAAGCTTGGATAAAAGAACATAGATAATAATAGGATATTCACGATATTTTTTCGTATTTGCTTAGAATACTAAGTTAATTATCTATTCTACCAGATAAAGATTTCCATCCCCATTCGTCAAAAAGCTTAATGGCTCGTTTAGGGTCAAGAGTAGCAAGATAATTGGGAGGTTCCCATTCATGAATTAAGGTTTTTGTTGGGGATAATAGTATTGGTTTCCAAAACCCTTTCCAGATTCGGAATATTCTGTAGCCATTTTTTTCTAAAAACTCGGTTAATTGACTAGGATAACCATGATGTTCTTCAAATAAAATATCACGTATGGTTTGATGAGAAATGAAATTACCAGCCCCTTGTAAAACTTGCAATTCATGGCCTTCTACATCTATTTTTAGAATATTGATAAGTTTATATTTATCCCCTAAAACTTTTTCTAATCGTTCTAAGTATACTGGAATTTTTATGATATTGATATTGCTTTTCATATCATTATTAAAATCAACATCAATAAATGCTTCACCTCTATTTTTAGAAACTATGTTTAAATTTCAAATAGCAGAATGATTTGAAAGAGCTATATTATAGCTATTAATATTATTTATATTGTCATTTGTTCCCAAAACTCTATATTATCACTCAATTCTTTATATACTTCTGGGTTAGGTTCAAAACATAAAACTTTTCCTTTTTGACCAACTTTCATAGCCATAATGCTTGTCATATAGCCAATATTAGCACCAATGTCTATGGCTGTTTCCCCTGGACTAGTCAATCGCCAAAGTGCCTCTGTTAAACTCAAGTCATAGATTCCATATTTTGAAATTGCTTTACTAACGACATCATTGGTATCTGTTGTGATTTTAATTTTCACGTTCCAAGGTAGATGAGCTTCTTTAAAAAGATTATTTGAATTGTCCTGTAAGTTAAAAATCTTTTTAAAGATTTGAACAGGCCTAAAAATATATTCTGGTCTATTAATGTACGACTTTATTTTTTGAATATTCATATTATTCCAATATCAGACGTAATTTGTAAAGAAAATCTAAAGAGCCTTTGAGTTAGATGGACTAGACTTTAATCTAGAGACTCTCAGTCGGTGAAGACAATGGAAAAAAAGGGGAGGTCTACGGTTTCGATGGTGGCAAAAAGGTTAAAGGGAATCGTTTAACTTGAAACATCATCTGTCTGGCCCAATCAATCAGTTTTTTATGCCGAAGTTTATACTGCTGGCTGCAACGTTCTGATGGTGCAAGCACTGTTAAGAAAGGTAATGCCCAGACACGCCCAGCCCAAGAAATTTCAACTAACAGCATCATTGATAGCCATCGTAAGCCACTCGCCTTCACAACTTGACTGTTACTTGAACGTATTGGGTCTTGATATATTCCTTTCGCCTTAATTTTCTTTCCTTTACGAGGTTCAATCGTATCATCTATTCCCATGATGATTAGCCCACTCGGTAAAAACACTTTTACCATGACCATTAATAAAATTCGGCTTGCTTCTAAACTTGGCCAGACTGCACGGTTTAAGACGCGATGATAATTTTGAAAGTGTTGCTCTTGATTCATTCCCATTACTACCAGTACCGAAGTGACGGTACATTTACCTGTTGTTAAAATCGCTCCCATTAGCAAAGTTTGGACATGACACCAGACTGGCTTGGTAAAAGCTGCCGCAAACGGCAGTAGGACACTGGCGATTTCAACTGGTATTGTTGTATTCATGGGACGATACACACAATTGTCTTGCAATCTCAGTGTATTGCGCGATTCACCAGTATTTACCAAGACTGTATTTAAATGTTATGTATGCAGTAAAACCCTCATTTTTTCGTGATCGCATAACCTTGTGATAACCCGAAAGCAAAAATGGATAAAGTCGAGCTTAGGCGATTGGCTATTTAATAAATATTTACTTTACGAATCATCTCTCATAAAGATGATTTACTATTACTTAAAAATCAGCCGATTTTGATGCAGTTACTATCAAATTATCACTATAACGAACACCCCTTAGAATACCAAAAGAAAATTTTTGATAGTTTAAATGAGTTAATTTAGGAATTCTACCGAAATCTGTATATTTGAATTCTAGGTTACAAAAACCGGCTTCATTAAGAATACGCTCAATATCTTTTCTTAATAATGCTGTGATATGTGCAGGATAACAACTATCACCAAAAGCTACAAAATGTCCTTGCATTAATAATGCAAGCAAAGAACGCCAGCTTTCATTATTTGGTGTACTCAACATAAGTATTCCACCAGGACGAAGTAATCTAAACAATTCTCGTGCTACAGCCCTGGGGTTTTCTAGATGTTCGATTACTTCAACAGATACAATAACATCAAATTTCTGGCTAATTATATCTAGTGAATCATTGAGATCCCAGGTTAACCAATTTATTGAACTATCTAGTTCAATAGGAGGCTCCATGATGTCAACAGCAGTTATAGATTTAAAGCGGTTTAAACTGTGAATTCTTTGGCTTAAGTTACCAATCCCTGCTCCAAAATCTAGACAATCACCCTTGAGATTTAATTCTTCAATCAAGTGCAAGAATTTACTATATATTGGTTGACTACTAATACCACCACTGGCTAAGGCTGCACTGTGTCGTTGCTGTTTAATATTTATTCTCATCTCAATATCCTGTTAAAAATGTAATATCTTAATTAATTAAGATTTCAGCAAATGTTTTGGCTTGGATGATTAAGCTATGATTCGAGTACCAATAATAAGCATTATCAGCGATCGCTTGACTATTAAAATGTTCTTCTAATTCTTCAGATTTAGTGCTAGGAACCCAATAGTGCTTACTTGCTTCTATTCCGTCAACTATTAAGGTCTTATATTTAGAGTTGATAGGTAAAAGTCTGTGGGAACAGTAAGCCGCAAAAATACTAGATTTAGCTAAATAATCTGGATTATAGTCCGAAAAACCAGCTAGGGAGTGTTTGAGAATCTTACTAACCTTTTGAGCTGGTTGTTCTCCTACTTCTACAATTGGTACTTTGCCAATAGATGAAGGAGTAATTCCAGTTGGAACTCCAACATCCGAAATTTCCTGAATATTTAATTTCTGGCAAACATAATTCAATGTTTTTTGACAGTTTCTATAAACTCTCGCTCGTTTAGAAATGCCTCCGAAAATAACTAATCGAGGTTGACGTTTTGATAAATCAAGAGGGAATGTATCTGGTTCACCAATACTAGAGAAAACTGGTAAGAATAATACTTGATTATGTTTTCCTTTGCTAATATCAATAATTATTTCGGCATAGAGCTTTTTACTGGTAACACAGCGATCGCCCATTTGTGCCAAACGTGCTGCTAAACTTCTCTGTAAGGATGATAGCCAAAAAGCACTCGTCCAAGGCGGGCCTGAAGCAGAAATTTCGTGGAACATGGTAACGAGCGATCGCTTGGGAAATAAACTTTTACAACGCTGTAACCCATCGACTAACCAAACTGGACAGCCTCGTTGAGCATAGCCATAGCCTACATAATGTAAAAGAATGCTGGATGAGCGATTGGTTGATAATAAATCTAGCAGTGCATTAGGAGAGCGATCGCTAATTTTACTAACAGAAAAACCTTCAATTTCTGCTGCACCATTCCATATGGGATCACATACAATAAAATGAGTTTGAATCTGAAAATCTTGGCGAAGCTGACGAGCTAAATTGAGGGCATAATCCCCTACACCATCAATTGCGGGAGGAAGTCTGGTAACTATTGAAATTACAGAAGCAAAATTACTCATAATTTTTCATTTAGATAAATTTGCGTACCATTCTCCTTTACCTAAGCTCACAACAGTATATCCATAGTCTTTAAGGATTTTTTGTGCTTCTCCAGGCTCTATACCAAGTTTTGCCATCCGTACAGTATTTTCTTCAAAAAAGATGTGGTGGATACGACGCGATCGCAATAACTCTTTTGCACCTTGAAGCACCCAGGTATCTGCCCCTTCTGTATCTATTTTAAGTAGATTTATATCCGGGTAATCAGTCTTGAGAAACATCTCATCTAAAGAAATTACAGGTACTTGAATTGCATCTAACTGTTCATTAAGCAAAAGCCCTCCCCATCCACTTTGTTTTTGTGGTCCCAAATCGAAGAATAGATGACCTTTTTCTTTGCCTACAGCTATTTCGTATACTTCTACTTGACTTATAAGTTCATTGTTGGACAAATTGAGTTTCAATGCTTGTGAGTTCCTGGGTGATGCTTCAAATGCAATGACTTTATTATTGGTTCCATTGGCAGCCCAAAGGCATGAATAGTAGCCGTAGTTAGCACCTACATCTATCATCAAACCACCAGTTTTTGCTAGCTTGACAATATGCTGAGATACAGGCAATTCATAGAAGCCACAAAATGCGAGCATTTTGTGGCTTACGTCTGTTGGTATCAGATTCATTGAAATATGAGACGCAAACTCTAATTTAGCACTTGTAAATAATGGTAAATATTCATCTATTTTGTCATCCATTTTTTTGGAATAAAGCTTCCAGTATATCTTCTCTCTCAACCATAGTGGTTGAATTTTGAGCAAGTAAGGTCGATATTGAGATTTTACTGTATTCATAAATGTTTCCCTTAAAGAGTGAAGATGTCTCCTATTCACGCAATGTAAGTAGGTGGGTGGGAAAAGTCCCAAGTATGTAACGAAACATTAAGTAATAGAATTAGAGTTAAATTTAACACGTTGCGTACTGTAGTTACCTTTTTTACCCCTAGCTTCAACACCATTAATTACCGCATAAGCAAGGTCTAATTCATCATCAAATGTTTGCCCTCTGAGTTCATCTTTTTTAAGATGCTGCCATTCCAATTCAATGGGATTCATTTCCGAGCAATATTTGGGTAAAAAGAAAATGTACAAACCCATACTCTCCCATTTAGGCCAGAGTTCTTGTACCTGATGACATCGGTGTATCGGCCCGTTATCTTGGACAATTACGCGAATATGTCCGGTTTTCTGAGCATCAGCTGCTTCAATCTCCATCATCTGGATATAAGACTTCCGGTTAACGCCCCCAATGACTAAACCATAAACAAAACTGATCAAAGGTTGAAGAAATCCGATGATGCTGAGTCGGCGACCACGACGAAGAGTTTGTTCCAAACGTTTTTGTTCACCGCGAAAGTAATAGGTGTAGCCTGGTTCACTCCACAAGCAAAACCCTGATTCATCCAAATACTTGAGGTCTATTTCTCCCGTCGCTGCAAATAATTCGAGCATTTCTAGGTCAGGTTGTTTGTACTCTCGAACGGTGGGGTCTTGTTTTCTTTTGTGGCTTTTTCTGGCTCGCTTCCAATCGATCCCCTTTTTTTGAGTACCCGTCTAATTCTGTCGGGACTCAGTTTAATCGCACGTTCAGTTTCTAATTTTTGTGCCAACTGATGACTGTTGTATGTTCTTGGTTCTTTTTTCAGGCATTCTTCCAAAAATACTATGTCCTCTTCCTGCCATTTTGCTTTCCCTCCTCTGCCTGGTTGTTCCCATAGCCCTTGTAGACCATGTTTTTCCCATTTATGCAAAACTTCTCTAACTGTCTGTGAAGTCCAATTTACATGAGCCGCTATTTTTTCCACATACCAACCGTGTGCATTTAACCTAATTACTTCTGCTCGGTCTTTGACTTTCTGTGGTACATCTGCTGTTCTCAGGTTGAACAAGGTTCTATCTTCCTCAAGACTCAGGAATACTCTTAAACGAGCGCCCATATATATTAGTTACCTCGGCAGATTTATTCTCCGTCTTTACTTATCTTCACATAGTTTGGTTTTTTCGTGCCTACCTACTTATGCAAATGTTTTATAAATTGTCCAAGGTGCGCCTGAAGCAGAAACTTCGTGGAACATTTTTGCTATTATTAATTAGCTATAAAACGCCCTAAAAAACTTGATATCTTCAATTCAATTTTTCTTATAATGAATTCTAATTTAGAATATAATTTTATGGGCTTTAGAGTGTATTTCCAATACTCTTTTTCCGCCTGACGAGGCTTTTTACCTTTTATTACTTGAAAAATGGTTGAACCTTTCCAGGGCTTTTTTGCGCCTAAAGCATGAGACATCGTAAATCCTCCATATATGATGTCCATCGCCTCTTTTCCCATCAAACTGATTGGAAGGTTGTTGGACATCAAAGTAATGTTTAGAGCATCTTGATCTGTTTTATTAAACATAAATGTTCTATCTTTAATATTTGCATTATTTAAGCCTCCAATTGAGGAAGACATCAAACCTTGTATTTTGCACCAATTTTCTAAAAATTCTTTTTCAGAATTTTTAACACCGATAAATCCGCCGTTAACATAGATATCCACAGATGAATTAAAAATATATCCATATAGTTCATAAAAGTTACGCCACGCCATTCGTAAAGGGTGACTATTAGGAACAGGTGAATTTACATCCTCACACAAAGCAACACCATAAGTAACCCACTCTTCAAAGTAAGACCAACGGCATTTAATTACAATATCAGGATCAAAGTAGAATAAAGCTTCAATGTCAGGACAAAATTCCTTCCATAATCTCAACATCAGGTTAGGTTTATAATTAGTGAAGTGATCATCAGTTTCTAATTTAATAAAGCGAATCATGCAACTGTCGGCCACAAAATACTCATGATAATTTCCATATTTGTTTATGGGTTGCGCCCAAGGTGGTAATTCGCCACGATAGCCTACCCAAATAATTCCGCGAAACCCGTGATAATATAAAGAGTTTGCCAAGGCTCCTACACCGTAGTGGTAGTTACCCTCAAACAAAGTACAGACTGCTGACTGCATATTATATTTTTAGTACCATCATAATTTGCTTTAGTCTAAGTAGCTCTGTGTTAAAAGTTGTCGCTATGACAAGGCAGAGGACAGAAGGAAAGAGGTTTTCAAGCAAATTTACTTTTCGTTACATAGTTCGGTTTATTTGCATGGATCTACTTAGTATTATCTGGATTATAAATTTATATTTTTATCCTAAAAACGTCTACTTGTAAATATTATTTTTATTTTTATGCTGGTTTTGTATAAAACTCTGTCTTCAACTATTTCTTTCGTATAGACCTTTATATGCCATATAAAAATTGATAAAGAATGCAGGTATTTGAGAAAAGATATTAAAAAATATTACGCCAGTAACGGTAGAAAATCTAAAGAAAAGTATAAGTAGGACTTGAATAAGAATTGTGTTTGGAATAAATAGCCATGCTTTCTCTATCCAACCCTTTGAGGCATTAATAGACCACAGTATGTTGGCAAAAGTTTGGAGCATAGCAGCAAAAAGAAAAAAAACTACTTCTTTATGTAGATGAGAGTATTTATTGCCCAAAATCCATAGTAACTCGTCCGTGAATAAAAGAGATAGTCCCAAAATAATTAAACATAATAGGATATAATAACCCAAAATTTGCCAGTATTTATTAATTAGAATTCTATAATTCTGGCATCGTGCAAAGCTTGGCAAGACAATACTTGTCATTATTGAACTAATTAGAGAAAAAATTAATCCTAATCTACCTAAAGCACCTACTTCGGCAATACTCTGTACATTACCAAAAATACTAATTAACCAAATTGTTATCTGTCCTTGTAAACAGTAAAAAATAGTGTTTGGAGCTTGAGTTTTAATCAGTTTTATGATTTCTAATTTATCTTCTTCATTTATGGGTGCTTCAATAGCAACACTATCTTTAACATAAGACCATAAAATTAAGTTTTTTAACCATGAAGCAATAGTCGAAGAAAAGGCTGCTGTTGCAGCATTTAGAAAAGTTAGTATCCCGCCTATTAATAATATTAATCTTGAGCCGGCAGAGAGCAGATCTAAACGCTGAATTTGACCAATTTGTGAATGAAGTCTAGGTACAGTTATCAGCACTCCAATACTTAAATAAAAATAAAGCTCAATTAAAATTCCAATGATTAGTAAGATCGTATAGCTAATTGATGCTCCATTCCGGAGTAGCATCCAAAACAGAATAGGTGTGACTACTGCTGTGGCAATTATAGCTAAATATCGACGTAACGTCATTGCCGTATTAATCAGTTGCCCAAAACGATGTGGATCTTGCCAAACCCTACCGCCGATAGCAGATAATGCCGAACTAATTCCACTATCTGCCAATAAATTCATTGTCCCTTGCATCGCATTAGCTAAGGTAAGATAAGCATATTCTTCCTTGCTTAAAGTACGTACTACTAGTATGCCACTGCTTAAATTTAACGCTTGGACTATGAGTTGGACTGAAACAAATTTACTGAGTAATCTAATCCAATAAAAAGTCTTAGCAAATCTTTGTGACATTAGAAATTAACCTACCAAACCATGCAGAGTTTGTATTGGAAATACAGGTGGCAATATTCTTATGTATCTTCAGTTACGCTGAATCTGGATATTGCCTAAATAGCACTATGTAGTTTGATGGGGATACCCAAAAACCGAATAGCTTGCACTGAATTTAGAGTACAAGTGGCTAAACTTTGCCTTACGAAATTATAGATTTCATCTGACTGGTTTTTCGTCAGTACTTATAATACACTGCGAAAATCATTGAGAGCCATTGACTCTAATTTCACCTGGTCTTTAATACCTAAGTAAACTAAATTTCGGAACGGGGAGATTTGAGCATCTCGTGAAGCACTAATAACGGTGTGCTATTTATTCAAAAGGAATCGGGCTAAGTAAGCTCCATCCTGCCCTGATATTCCGTAAATGAGAGCTTTCTTCATTTAGATTATCTTATAGTTAAGAAAAAATTAAATTTGAAGATTTAACTCAGAAACTGGAAACCAGCAAGACCTTGATAATTGACATCTCTAGCACTTCTTCTAGTAAACTCACTGATAGAAGGGTTTCCCTGAGAATCAATTACTCCTGTTACCTGCTGCCATATTTCCCTCGGTGCTAAGGAAATTTCATAGGTGCGATCGCCTGACTTACAAACGTGATACCATTTGGTTTCTTGGCACTCTTCACACCAAAAAGCTTCTAGCCATTCTCCTTCTATAGCAACTGTTGTTTGATTTGCTACTAACATTAAGGCATTGCGCCGACTCATACCTCTTTGCTGTAACTGACCTGCTTGGTCAGCGAATATTCTGTATTTCTGGCTGACGCTATCAAGATAGCAGCCATGAATCGGACAATAAATCGCCCTACGTTTAGAACGTTTCCGATTTCGGTCACACCTTCTCTGCAATTCCACCTCCTGTATAGAAAAAACTATGAACAAGGAAGGCTATCTTGGAGGGACTGAGATCAATAAGACCATCAAAGCCCAACTCCTAAAAACACTGCCGAAATATTCAATTAAAATGATGAGTTTGTTGCTATTATTTTACAACTCTGGTGATCTCACAAATTAGTTTCTCTACTAGATAAAGAACTTATTAATATTGAAATAAATTCTATTTCAACCAAGCTCTTAATCTTGTATTTATCTCATGATACTTTTATACCATGTAATTAAACATTTGTGGCTTTATTTATTTCCTGTTTCTGGGGAATTATAGAACTTTAATAACCCCAATATGCCTACTTTACATTGCTTCGAGACACATGAACTACCTCATGAGAAAATAATGCCTGCTGCAACACTCGCAAGTATTGTTGAGATATAACTTTGGGTGTGAAGTGCGATCGCATATACTGACGACCTGCCTTGCCCATATCCTCACCTATTTGGGTATCACGGCTAAGAAAACGGATAAACTGTGCAAGACCTTGACTGTCGCCATTCTCAAATGAGCCACCACATTTAGCTTCAGCCATCATTTCCCTCAGATATGAAGATTGGGAGCAGATAACAGCAATTGGTCGTCCAGAAGCTAAGGCTGAGTAAAGTTTGCTAGGTACAACTAAACCCTCTGTAGTTGCATCTACACTCACCAATGATAAATCACAGGCTGTTAAGGAATAGGGCAACACTTGCTTATCTTGATAGGGCAAGAATGTAAAATTATTTAACCCTAACTTATCTACCTCCCTGATTAATTCTTCACGTTTGGCACCACCACCAATGCAAACAAACTGAATTGGTTCATTCTGCAATAGCTTGGCCGCTTCCAACATGGTGTCAATATCATGACAACGACCCATGTTCCCAGAGTAAAGCACGGTAAACTTATTAACTAAACCGTACTCGTGGGCAAACCAGTTTTCTGACTTAGGAATCGGTACGATCGCTTCCGGATTAGCCCAGCTATGTATCACCGAAATTTTGTCAGTCACCTCTGGACAATGTGCCACTATCTTTTGCTTCATCGCCGGGCTGAGTACCACAATACCTTTGGCATTCAGCCAAACCTGTCTGTTCATTGCATTCCACAAACGCACGACCAAGCTACGTTTGGAAACTACCCCCAACGCGATCGCAATATCTGGGTATAAGTCGTAGAGTACGCAGACATAAGGTAACCGGAATAGCAAGTAAGCCAAATATCCTATAATTGGCAAAAAAGGTGGGGCTGTAGTGACTAATAATATATTGTTACGCCGCCAAGCTTTGAGAATATGTAGTAAGGCACGTAGTGTATACAAAACACCATTGACAGCTTTACCACGAATTCTACCTGACCAAAGTTGAGCAGTGCGCGATCGCTGGATTCTTATCCTATCCAACCATTCAACTGCTGGAGCCGTCTGAGATTGAAAGGCATAACCAGGCTGACTGGTAAATACCTCAACATTCACTCCCTGTTGTCCTAACTGTTTCACGAGTTCCTCGATCAACTGCCCTGTAGGAGCATAATCTGGAGGAAAAAACTGAGTCATTACAGATAACTTGATGGACTTTTGAGTCTTTGGCGTTGACGTATTTTCAGCTTCTATAGGAGTAGAAATGGATTGTATAAATTTGTTATTAATCCATTCGTTTAGTCTCATCGGCTGTGTCCTATTTGGGAAGTTATAAACTTTACTGATGACACTACCGAACTGCTCAAGCCATTAATTGCAAGCATAAGAATTTAATCTGGTTTTATGACATGGAAACATCTTTGGTTTATACTTTTCCAAGTCTATAATGTGTTGATTATATACAATCTAAACAATCCAAACTTCACACATATATCCCATCAAACAGTCCATGCTACATAACCAATAATCATGAATAAAATGCTTTTTCTGCACAGGGGGAACACAAATAAAAATTACAAAAGCATTACTAATCATTCATATTCGCTACATGAAGAAGGTATTTCACTTAGTAGTTAACTATTTAGTATTGTTAAATAACTATGTCGCTAACTTCTCAGTCAATAAGGTATATAACAGGCACTATGTTTCTAGTAGAATTGACGAAAATATAGGATCATACAATGTACCGATTTTGGTTGTTATGAACCTGTTTGTATCTGCTCCAACTTTAATTTTTACTGTATTGGGGGATCTTCAGATCAATTATTTAATCTCCTTCGCGTTTTCTTGCTTAATCTAAGTGTAATCACGAGGTATACGATACCATGTTTTAAAGATGCCTGGCATCCTTCATAAAAAGTTCATCTTACTAGGATGTTTTTTAGGTGTTTCTTCATAAAAGGTATATTTTATTAAGTTGTATTAAACTTACATAGTAATCAAGTGTAGTTAAATCTTCTTAAGCGTAATCGCCTTAATTGTTTGGTAAACAACAAATAATCACCTCTTAATTCCCAGTTTTCAAGGTTGCAACTACCTTAAATAGACCAATGATGTTAACCGAATACTTATCTCTCAATGACTGATTGATTTACAATTGAAGTGTATCCAAATTAACATTCTACACGGATGATATATACTTAGAATCATTAAAACTTTATAATACGGAGTTGATATCTCAGTTAGGATATTTCCAGTGAAAGTAGTTTATTTAGATTCAGGATATCAACGTAAATAATTAGTGCAACTTAACACAGAAAATTTGTGCAGTCCGTGATTTAATGATTGGCCAAAAGTAAATATTCATATATATAACTTTACACTCGTGTAGGAAAGTAGAAAACATTTATACTACATCTTAGCCATTTTATTTCCAGATAGTTAGAACACAATGAATAAGCAATCTTACCAAACTTTAAACTCTGAACAAAATGGCAACTCTAAATCTTTCTTGCCTCAACCACAACCTGTTGCTGTTCCCTGGGGTGAAGAAAAAGACGAAAGCTTTAGCATAAGAGATTGGCTGAGTATAGTAAAACGTCGGTCGAGAGTTATCGCAGGAGTATCTATAGTAGTCATGACTATTGTGGCTGTAAACGTGATATTCCGTAAGCAGCCCATAGAATATGAAAGCAATTTTTTCATGCTAGTGGAACCAGTTAACGATGATAGCGAAGCAATAAATATAGTTAAAGAAACAAGTTCTAGTACATCGAAACTAGATTATGACAGCCAAATTTTAGTTCTTAAAAGTCCTGAAATCATGAGAAACACCCTTCAGGCGTTGAGAATTTCTTATCCAGACATCACTTACCCATCGTTGCTAGAATCTCTTACTATTAATCGGGTAGGAGAAACGAAAATCATAGAAACTCGCTATCGAGCTAATGATCCCAATGAAGTTAGCAAAGTATTAGAGCTAATTTCCAAAGATTATTTAGAATACAGCCAAGAAAGGCGACAAACTAAGTTACGTCAGGGGATTCAATTTATTGACAAACAGTTACCATCTATCCAAAAGCGAGTTGATCAAATTCAACAAGAACTGCAATTTTTTCGCCAAAAATATGATTTTAGCTCTCCAGAAAGCAAAGGAAATGCACTTGATGCACAAGCCAGTACGCTAGCTGGAACACAGCAAAGTATTAAATTACAATTGACACAAGTCCGCGACCAACTAAATCTTCTTCAAACAGAAAAAGGAAAAACAACAGTACTGAATAATGCGTCTTTGTATCAACAACTGGTGAGTCAGCTAATGCAATTAGATACTCAAATTGCTACAGAGTCAACGCTATTAGAAAGTAACAATCCTAGATTACAAACTTTGAAGGAAAAACGAGCTAGCCTCCTCCCTGTTTTACAGCAGGAAGAAAAGCGCTTTTTAGATGTGAGAGCAGCAGAATTAAGAACCCAACTGCAATCGCTAGAGTTACAAAGTGCAGAAATTGCTAAGATATCGCACCAACTTGAACAGCAACGCAAGCAAGTACCAATTTTAGCAAGACAATACACAGAAATACAGCGTAGGTTACAGTTCGCCAATGACAGTTTGAATCGTTTTTTATCAACCCGCGAAACCTTACAGATTCAAATATCCCAAACAGAACTAGGTTGGCAGTTAATTCAACCACCTTCTGAGCCAAAACTGGTGAATTCCTCTAGTAGATTACGCAGTTTAACTATAGGTCTATTCGCCAGTATAGCAGCAGGTATTGCAGTTGCTTTACTACTAGAAAAAATATCTAACACCTACAATAGCGTACTAAAACTGAAAAATAATATAAATTTTCCCTTGCTGGGAAATGTGCCTTTTGATAATGAAGTAAAAGCTCTGCAAGCTCGTACTTCTAAATCAAAGTTAGCTCGATTTAAAATATTCAATTCCTTACTAGAAGGTAGTCAAGATTCAGATGTGGCAATTACTCAAGAATATAGTAGTTATTCAACAGAATTTTTAGACGCTTTAAGGTTTCTTTATACAAATATTCAACAAATTAAACCCAAGTCCCAACTACGATCTTTAGTTGTTAGCTCGGTTATGGCTGGTGACGGAAAATCTATTGTTGCCTTTTATCTGGCTCAAACAGCCACAGCAATGGGACTGCGAGTATTACTGGTAGATGTGAACCTCCGCCAACCTATGATTCACAACTTAGCGAATTTAAAAAATTTATGGGGTTTAAGTAGTTTATTATCTACAAATTTACCAGTAAGTGAAGTTATCCATAAACTACCTTCTATGGAACAGCTATCTCTAATCACGGCTGGCCCAGTACCTGAAGACCCCATAAAACTACTGGCTTCTGAGAAAATGAGGCAATTAATGGTAGATTTTGAAAATAATTATGACCTAGTAATTTACGATGCTCCCCATTTCTTTGGGCTATCTGATGTGAGTGTCATCTCACCCTATACGGATGGGGTATTGATGGTAGTGAGAATAGGTAAAACCGATGCTTCAGTGATAGAGCAAGCTTTAGATTATTTGAAGATTTTGCCATTGAATATATTGGGTGTGGTTAGTAACAGTTAAAAATGAGGTTTATAGTTATTTTCGTTTCTACAAATTACTCAACTAAAAAAACATCTATGTCAGTGAGAGTAATTTACTTTAAGGCTTAAACACTAAAATATAGTGTTCCTAATCTGCTGAGGCATTAATAATATCGCTAATAGAATTGGGCAATACTCGGCGTTTCCCTGCGCTTCCCTTCCGGTTACTCTGAGTTTTAAAACATCGACACACCTCACTTAAATGAAAATCTCTATAAAGAATCATTAAATATCAAAAAAATTAAATATTTTTATTTGATGAATATTTGATGAAGTTGGTATCTATATCAGTTGATTCACTGGCAACAAGACTGTATGTTTATTACACACTTTTCATTCGGTTTTTGATTCTTATGAAGATCACGTCTGTTTTTTCTGCTTTATTAGCAGGATCGGGTATTGCCCTGGCTGTAAGTTCTATTAACCCTGCGGCTGCTATTACTACTACCTTCGGTTTTCAGAATATCATTGAAGGTCAACCCCCGAATGGTATTGATGGTACTGTTGCCACATCTGGAAATACTGCTGGTGATGCCTATGTCGGCAACTTCGATTTTGATGTAGTCAGTGGTAGCGGAACTGTAGATTTTAAGTTTAACAACAAATTCATAAATAGTAGCACAAAGGTTGATCAGATTGCTTTTTCCGGTACAAGTAGTCTTTTCTCTACTTATACTCCTAATGTTGGCAATTCTGGAACTGTAAGCTTTTTACCTATAACTACAGGAACTTTCCCACAGGGTAATAATATTGATCAACCTTGGACTATTGTCTTCCGTCTTAGTGCCGATGGCCCAACTAATGCGATAGATCCAAATGAAACGTTTGGTATTCGTTTCACGCTTGCAAATCCCAATACTTACCAAAGCGTTATTGAGGCTATTACTGTTGGTACGCTCAAAACAGCTATCCGCGTTCAAGCATTTTCCGGAGATGGCAGTGATGCCTTTGTTAACTCCTCTACACCTGTTCCCGAACCCATCACCATGCTTGGTCTTGGTGTAGGTACTGCTGGTTTGGGTGCATTAAAGCGCAAGTACGGCAACAAAGAAGCCAAAGCAAAAGTAGTAGTTTAATCTAGAACCAAATAGTTTTGATTAAGCCAATAACAAGGCTAGATTCTCTCAAAAGTGTGTAATTTTCTTCATAGACATCTTAATAATTAAGCCATGTCAAACTAGATAAAAACACGACTTTTAAAATTTTAGTGTATTCCCTATTTTTCTTAAACAAATTAAATATTCTTTCAAACTTAATGAATTACGCAATTAAATAATATGGCTCTTCCAGAGTGGTTATGATAAATTAATAATAAAAACAGGCCAAGACTCCTGCTATAGCAAGGTTATAGTAATACAAAATTAAAGATTTAATAAAAATACGCTTTATTTATTTGAATTCCATGCTATGTAATAATTTAAGCTGGTATTAAGTATTAATTTAACATAGCTAGTCTAGGAGAGCCAATAATATTAATCTTCGTTATTTTTTCAATGAAATCCACTTGCTCATAAATTTCAGTTAGTGAAATTTGCCAGCCAACACTTTGGATTAATAAATTAGCTGACTCACCTTCCACTTCATTCAACAACAATTTACCCGCATCTGTCTTCACATACTGCATCACACGATATTCATACTGGTCAACTAAAATATATTCTTGAAACTCTGCAATTGAGCGATAGTAAAGAAATTTATCTCCTTGGTCATAATTAATTGTAGAGTTAGATAAAACCTCCACAATTACAGAAAGATTCATCACCGTAGTGGTGTTTGCTTACATATAAACTGACTGACCTTAAATTAACATCACATCAGGATAAGTATACTGGCGATAGCGAGGTATCCATAAACAGCCCTTAATATTCTCAGCACTAAAGTGCTTACTACAAACATAACAAAACATACCAAGTAGGGAAACCAGCACCGCCTATCTGCCACCTGCGGCTTACACCGATTTGTTAGACTGTTGACACCAGGATTTTTCAGTCAAATCTCTGATAACGCCAGCAGACGAGGCTATTCATGCTTACAAGTACCCTACTTCTCTCAAACCAACTCCCTAACC
Organism: Anabaena sp. FACHB-595; assembly: GCF_048568275.1. Classification (NCBI taxonomy): domain Bacteria; kingdom Bacillati; phylum Cyanobacteriota; class Cyanophyceae; order Nostocales; family Nostocaceae; genus Anabaena; species Anabaena sp. FACHB-595. The sequence goes on along the minus strand of NZ_CP183473.1, from coordinate 6,228,624 downwards.
TGCAATATTCTTCTACACCAGAGCGATTCGATGAAACCTGGGAAGCCCCCTTGGCAACCCTCCTGGGTTTAGGAAGAGCAGCTGGTGCTGATTTTGTTGAACTTTTTCTAGAGCGTCGCAACTATATTAGTAGTTTGGCAGAAGACGATACAATTACTAGTATTTCGCCCAGTCTAGCCACAGGTGCAGGAGTCAGAGTGTTTCGTGGCAAAGCAGATTGCTATGTCAGCACCAACGATTTATCCTTCTCTGGCTTGAAAGCAGCTTTAGAAAAAGGTCTATCTATTTTAGGCTTACAATTACCAGCACCTAACGCTTTTATCCCAGAAATTAACCTAGAACTACTCAGAGACTATGCCACCAAACGGGGTAAAGACGCTTGGCTACCTCTGTGTAGTTCTATCCGCGAAATGGGAGAAATCCTCCTTGATGGTACAGCCTACCTAAAGCAAAAAGCTAACCACATACAATCACGCCGTGCGAGCTATTTTCGGGATTGGCAAGAAGTATTAGTTGCAGCCAGTGATGGTACTTTTGCCCGTGATATTCGCTTAACTCAATCGGTGGGATTTAACCTACTGTGTGCTGATGGTGCGAACCGTGCTTCCATTGGCGAACGTGCAGGTAATACCAGCGATGCTAACTTCCTGAGGACTTGGGATTATCAACAAGCTGCCGAGCAAATCTCGGAATCTGCGGGAAAAATGCTCTACGCAGATTTTGTGGAATCAGGTACTTACCCCATCATCATGGCGAATCACTTTGGTGGTGTAATTTTCCATGAAGCTTGTGGACATTTGCTAGAAACTACACAAATCGAACGTAACACCACACCTTTTGCTGATAAGAAAGGTGAGAAAATCGCTCATGAGAGCCTAACAGCTTGGGATGAAGGACGCGCTGATAATGCCTTCGGCACAATTGACATGGATGACGAAGGTATGCCGGCCCAAAGAACTCTATTAATTGAAAAAGGTGTTTTGAAAAACTTTTTGGCAGATAGAACAGGCTCTTCCCGCACCGGACATCCCAGAACTGGTAGTGGCCGCCGCCAAAATTATACTTTTGCAGCTGCTAGCCGGATGCGTAATACTTACATCGCTACTGGTGACTACACAGTTGAAGAATTATTCGCCTCTGTAGATAAAGGTATTTACTGTAAAAAAATGGGTGGCGGTAGTGTTGGTGCTACTGGTCAATTTAACTTTAGTGTTGATGAAGCCTATTTAATTGAAAACGGTAAAATCACAAAACCGTTAAAAGGCGCAACCCTAATCGGCGAAGCTAAGGAAATTATGAATAAAATTTCCATGTGTTCCCAAGATTTGGAACTTGCGCCTGGTTTCTGCGGTTCCGTCAGTGGCAGTATTTACACCACTGTAGGACAACCCCATATCAAAGTTGATTCCATCACAGTAGGTGGACGCTAAGAATTTTAGATTTTAAATTTTGGATTTTGGGTTGTGAATAAGCAGGAGTTTAAAGCCAGTATCTGTAGGGTGGGCATTGCCCACCGTAACATGATTTTGGTGGGCAATGCCCACCCTACTAGCGCAGCAAGCTTAATTTATTGGGTCGAGTAATCATAAAATAGTTTTGTTTGGTACTAGCTAGGTTTTTTGATGCCAATGTTTTTAGGCTGATGCGCTACTACGTATATTTTTTAGGCGAAAAACTTACATCATAATATCCAAAAATCCAAAGTTTAATCTACTTATCAAAATACAAAATCTAAAATCAAAAATTCACTATGCCGAATATTAATGAAATCGCTACTTATGCCCAAGATAATGCTCAAAAGCTGGGCATCCAAAAATTTGACATTTATGGCTCAACTGTAGATGAAACTAGTGTACAAGTTGACCAAGGTGAGCCAAAACAAGTCAAGGCTTCAAATCGCTCTGGTGTAACTGTACGCGTCTGGAATGAAGACAATACCATAGGTATTACTAGCACCACAGATGTAGATCCCAAAGGATTGGAATTAGCTTTAAAAACGGCTTATGAAGCTAGTTTTTTTGGTGTGAAGGAAAATGTTCCTGATTTTAGTCCAGAGGCTACTGTTCCTCTCGCTAATACGTTAAATGAGAAAGCCCCTCAAGCTCCTGTTTCGCAGCTCATAGAAAAATTGCTAGTAGCTGAAAAAGAACTGCTGTCAGCTCATCCGGCTATCAAAGGTGTACCTTATAACGGCTTGGCACAAAGAGATATTGATCGATTTTATCTCAATAGCCAAGGTGCTTTAAGAACTGAGTCTGTTTCTTTGTCATCAGTTTATCTGTACAGCAAAACTGAAGAGGAAGGGAAAAAACCACGCAGTGCAGGTGCTTACAGAATCAACCGTAGTTTAGAAAATTTGGATATCAATGGATGTATCCGAGAAACTGCTGAGAAAACCATTAGTCATCTCAACTACGATAAAATTAAAACTGGTAAGTATCGAGTTGTTTTTTCACCGGAAGCTTTTTTAAGTTTGCTAGGGGCTTTTTCTAATTTATTTAATGCCCAAAATATCCTTGATAAACAAAGCTTATCTACTCCTGATGATTTAGGTAAGCAAATTGCTTCGCCTTTATTATCTGTTTATGATGATGCTCTACATCCTGCCAACATAGGTGCAGAAAGTTTTGATGGTGAAGGTACACCTACTCGCAAGGTGGCATTAATAGAAAATGGAATCTTAACAGGCTTTCTTCACAGTGCAGGGACTGCAAAAAGGTTAAATACTCAACCGACAGGTAATGCTAGTATTGGGGCAAAAGTTAGTGTTAGTCCTAACTTTTATCATGTGTTTAGCTCTGGGGATTCTGAGCAGAAACTTAACTTAGAAACAGCAGAAAATGTGATTTTGATCGATGATTTACACGCTCTGCACGCTGGTGTGAAATCTTTGCAAGGATCTTTTTCTCTGCCCTTTGATGGTTGGTTGATTAACAAAGGTGTCAAAACAAGTATTGAATCAGCAACAGTTGCTGGTGATTTCTTGGAACTTTTGAAATCAATTATTTACGTAGAGCCAGAAGTGGCTTTAACACCTGGTGGTGTGGCTCCAAGAATTTGGGTAGAGGAATTATCAATCACTGGCGAATAAAAGTTAGAAGTGATTTTGAGTTAATTAGTGGGGTATTTTCAACCCCACTAATTTTTTTTACAATGGCGCGTTAGGAGAACACCAAAAAATAAATTATCCCAAATTGACGGTTAGTAGTTAGTAGAGTGCGTCAGTATGATTATTTTCTTGGTACAGCTAGGTTTTCTTGCACTGACGCACCCTACATTTTGGATATTTTTTTATCTGGAAGTCCCTAGCTTGCGGTATAACACACCTTATTGGACTGACACGACTAAAATAGGACATTAGACGTAGGTTGGGTGAAGCGCAGCGCAAGCCAACATATATCATGGTGTTGGGTTACGCAAAGGCTCCACCCAACCTACATTTTCTGCTACATTTTAGCCTTGCCACCCAAGTAGTGGCGTGATCAGGCTAACTCTGTTCTTGAGGAATTTGTCCGATTTGGGCTGTGAGTTTTTCTTTATCCAATCGGCGCTTTTTAGCGTAAAGCTGAATGGTGACTGCCATAAAGATAATCAGGGCAAAAATTAGCCAAGCGGTGAGATCCGTAGGCAAGTTATTCTTAAACACAGCCAGCATCACGATAACTACTAACATCACTGTTGGTGCTTCATTCAGCGCCCGTAACTGCTGACTACTCCAGCGACATTCATCGGCGGCTAACTTCTTCATTAACCGACCGCAGTAATGATGATAACCAAGTAATAAAGCAACACACAGCAGCTTAAAGTGTAACCAACCCTGCTTTAAGACTTCTGGTTCTGTACTTACTAAACCGATCGCCATTGCTACCGTCACCAACATTCCTGGTGTAGTGATAATGTTGTAGAGGCGCTTCTCCATAATTTGATACTGATTTTTCAGTATCGTCCGTGCTGGTTCTGGTTCCTGGTTAGCCTCCACATGATAAATGAATAACCGTACCAAGTAGAACAACCCAGCGAACCAAACCACAATCCCTATAATGTGAAATGCTTTAAACCAGGAATATGCCATGAACGCAACCTGCCTTTATCTATCTGTTGTTGAATGATTGCAATTACCTTCATTATCAGGTTACGGCAAAACTCCATCCGGCATCTTGGATAGATAAAGAACTTAGGAATGGAGAGATTCAATTCCAAATTCAAACACTGCTGGGGAGTGGGGATTGTGAAATTTTCTCCTCTGCCCCTTGCCTCCTAATCAGCTTTTTGCGTATCTGCCACCTTATTTTTCGTCGGCACGACTAGCACTTTGTCAACGCGGTTGCCATCCATGTCCATGACCTCAATTCGCATACCTTGCCATTCAAAATGATCGGCGGCGGCGGGAATGCGGCCGAGATGGGTAATGACAAAACCACCAAGGGTTTGATAGCTACCTCGTTCTTCAAAGTCCCACTCCTCCAGTCCAAACAGTTCAAAAAATTCTTCCACGGCTAACATTCCATCGAGTAGCCAGGAACCGTCCTCCCGTTGCACGGCTTGAGGATCTTCTTCTCCATCAGCCGAAGGTACATCGCCAACAATTTCGCTCATGATGTCGTTTAGGGTAACTAATCCCTGAATTACGCCGTATTCATCGACGACTAGCGCCATGTGAGTGATAGTTTGCTTAAATAACTCCAAAACTTTTAAGCCACGTGTGCTTTCAGGAACAAATACAGGCTGACGCAATCCCACTGTTAAATCTAGGGAATCGCCTCTGAGACTTCTGGCGAGTAAGTCGGTGACGGGAATAATGCCTAGTACATTGTCCAATCCTCCCTGGCATACCGGATAACGGGAATAACCATTTTCACTCATTTTTTGGCGATTTTCTTCGGTTGTGTCTTCCAAATCCAGCCAGACGATATCAGGACGGGGTGTCATAAAGGAACTGACAGGGCGATCGCCTAAACGAAAAACTCGCTCTACCATGTCCTGTTCTGCTTCCTCAAAGGTTCCCGCTTCCGTACCTTGTTCTATGAGGATTTTAATTTCTTCTTCCGTGACTTGTGGTTCTAGAGAAGGTGTAATACCCATAATTCGCAGTACCATGTCGGTAGATGCACTCAACAAATGCACCGCCGGAGAAGCCAAAGTTGCTAAAGCACGCATGGGAATAGCGACAATGGCAGCAATACGTTCAGGACTGTTTAAGGCCAGACGCTTCGGCACAAGTTCACCAATAATCAGCGATAAGTAGGTAATAATTAAAACTACTATGCCGAAGGAAACTGGCTCACTGTATGGTGTTAAAAACGGTACGAGCCGCACGTAAACTGCTAGCCGGCTGGCAATTGTAGCTCCTCCAAAAGCACCAGTCAGAATACCAATCAGAGAAATACCTATTTGTACGGTAGAAAGGAAATTATTCGGGGATTCTGCCAATTTCAGCGCAGCTTTGGCCTTGGGATCTCCTTGATTCGCCAGTTGCTGTAGCCTTACCTTCCGCGCTGAGACGATCGCCATCTCCGACATGGAAAAAATGCCGTTAGCAACAATTAGTACCAAAATAATTAAAATTTCAACAGTGATGGAAGACATGATGATGAATTGCCGCTATATAGAGCGAACTTAGCTCAATCCTTAGTATCTAGTATTAAAGGTTTTCTCATAAATTCTTTAACTATACACAAAGTAGTAGGTTTTTTTTCAAGAAGGTAGAGGAGGCAGGGGAGCGGGGAGAGAATATCTTACTCAGTAATCAGCATTTTTCATGGATTCCTCAATTTGTTGAGTATTATTGTTCCACAGAAATATTAAGAGGAGTGTTTAACACTTTTAAAATAGTTGACATAGGCTACCTCTAGATTTTCTGTTCTGCAACGACTTCCTAACTTATGGCTTTTTCTTCTATTGTGCGTGCCTTGGCGCGATCGCCACTCACCACTGAATTAATTTCTAAGCTCAATCGCCAGCAAGATTTGCGATTAAATGGCATTTCCCGCCTACCAAAGGGCTTGGTGACTTCCGCTTTGGCGCAAAATTCTGGCAATAACTTATTTGTGGTTTGTGCCACTTTAGAAGAAGCCGGGCGCGCTTACGCACAGTTGGAAGCGATGGGATGGCAAACAGTACATTTTTATCCCACTTCAGAAGCCTCTCCCTACGAACCATTTGACCCGGAAACGGAAATGACTTGGGGTCAGATGCAAGTCCTTGCTGATTTGGTTAAGAGTCAACAGTCAACAGTCAACAGTCAACAGTCAACAGTCAACAGTCAACAGTCAACGGTCAACGGTCAACAGTCAACAGTCAACGGTCAACAAAATAAAATAGCCGTCGTTGCTACTGTTGGAGCCTTGCAACCCCATTTACCACCACCAGATGCTTTTATTCCTTTTTCCCTGACTCTCACGCGGGGGCTGGAATTTGATTTAGATACCTTCAGTGAGAAAATTACTATTTTGGGATATGAGCGTGTTCCCCTGGTGGAAACAGAGGGACAGTGGAGCCGCCGGGGGGATATTGTCGATGTGTTTCCAGTTTCCTCAGAGTTGCCGGTACGGTTGGAATGGTTTGGGGATGAAATTGAGCAAATCCGGGAATTTGACCCCAATACTCAACGTTCGGCGCTTGACAAAATAACGCAAATTGTGCTTACGCCTACAAGTTTTGCTCCTATTATTACGACTGCACTTGAGAATAGTGCTGAATACCAAGTGCTAAGTTCTGAGTTAAGCTCTGACTCAACACTCACAGAAGGTAGCCGGCGCTTTTTGGGGTTGGCTTTTGAGCGACCTGCATCTGTTTTGGATTATTTGTCAGAAAATACTTTAATTGCGATTGATGAGCCAGAACAGTGTCATGCTCATAGCGATCGCTGGGTGGAAAATGCAGAGGAACAATGGTCACTGGGAACGGGAGAAGCGGATTTGGGAAGTGTACAATTGCCCAAAATTCATCGGTCTTTTGAGGAATGTTTGGCTGATGTGACTCGATTTAAAACCTTATATTTATCAGAACTATCTGAAGAAAATAGCGGGGTAAATTTAGCTAGTCGGTCTGTGCCGGTGACACCCCACCAATTTGCTAAACTGGCAGACACATTAAGACAAGAGCGCGATCGCAATTTCTCGATTTGGTTAATTTCGGCTCAACCTTCCCGTTCTGTTTCTCTACTACAAGAACACGATTGTCCGGCGCAGTTTATCCCCAATCCCCGCGATTACCAAGCGATTGACAAGCTGCAAATCAACCACACCCCTGTAGCTTTGAAATATTCTGGTTTGGCGGAACTGGAAGGTTTTATTCTCCCTACCTATCGCCTAGTAGTCATCACCGACCGCGAATTTTATGGTCAACACTCCCTCGCTACACCGAGCTTTGTCCGTAAGCGTCGTCAGGCGGCTTCTAAGCAAGTTGACCCTAATAAGCTGCGTCAAGGGGATTATGTAGTTCACAGAAGTCATGGGATTGGCAAGTTTGTCAAGCTGGAGAGTCTGACAATTAATGATGAAACTCGTGATTATATTGTGGTGCAGTATGCTGACGGTCTGTTGAGGGTTGCGGCTGATCAAGTAGGTTCCTTGTCTCGGTTCCGCACGACGGGAGATAAAGCGCCGGAACTGCATAAAATGACGGGGAAAGCTTGGGACAATACCAAAAATCGTGTCCGTAAGGCGATTAAAAAATTAGCAGTAGACTTGCTGAAATTATATGCAGCGCGATCGCAACAGCAAGGTTTCGCCTATCCCCAAGATATGCCTTGGCAAGAGGAAATGGAAGATTCTTTTCCCTACCAAGCGACAACCGACCAGCTAAAAGCCGTCCAAGATGTAAAACGGGATATGGAAAGCGATCGCCCAATGGATCGTTTAGTATGTGGTGATGTGGGTTTCGGGAAAACGGAAGTGGCGATTCGCGCTATTTTCAAAGCGGTGACTTCCGGTAAACAAGTCGCCCTCCTCGCACCGACAACCATTCTCACCCAGCAACATTACCACACCCTCAAAGAACGCTTTTCCCCATACCCTGTGAATGTTGGGTTACTGAATCGTTTCCGCACAGCCGAAGAACGGCGGAATATTCAAAAGCGATTGGCGACTGGTGAGTTAGATATTGTGGTAGGGACGCACCAACTTTTAGGTAAAAGTGTCAGTTTCAAAGATTTAGGACTGTTGGTCATAGATGAGGAACAACGATTTGGGGTGAACCAGAAGGAGAAAATTAAGTCCTTGAAAACCCAAGTTGACGTATTGACTCTCTCCGCTACTCCCATTCCCCGCACCTTGTATATGTCCTTGTCTGGGATTCGGGAAATGAGTTTAATCACCACACCACCCCCTACCAGACGACCAATTAAAACCCATCTTTCCCCCAGAAACCCGGAAAGTGTACGCAGCGCTATTCGTCAAGAACTTGACCGGGGTGGGCAGGTATTTTATGTAGTTCCACGGGTTGATGGCATCGAAGAGATTACCGCCAATTTGCGAGAGATGGTTCCCGGAGCCAGATTTGCGATCGCCCACGGGCAAATGGATGAGAGCGAGTTAGAATCAACCATGCTCACTTTCAGCAATGGTGACGCAGATATTTTGGTATGTACCACAATTATTGAATCTGGCTTAGATATTCCCCGTGTCAACACCATCCTGATTGAAGATGCTCACCGCTTTGGTTTATCCCAACTTTACCAGTTACGGGGACGGGTGGGACGTGCAGGGATTCAAGCCCACGCCTGGTTATTTTACCCCAAGCAAAGAGAGTTATCTGACGCAGCCCGGCAACGATTACGAGCGATTCAGGAATTTACTCAACTTGGTTCCGGCTATCAATTAGCCATGCGCGACATGGAAATCCGGGGGGTGGGTAACTTGCTTGGTGCAGAACAATCCGGTCAAATGGAAGCAATCGGGTTTGATTTATACATGGAAATGTTGGAAGAATCAATTCGAGAAATTCGCGGTCAAGAAATTCCCAAAGTTGACGATACTCAAATTGACCTCAACCTCACCGCCTTTATCCCCGCCGATTACATTACCGACATCGACCAAAAAATGAGTGCATATCGTGCGGTAGCGGCTGCTAAGTCCAAAGACGAGTTAACCCAGATTGCAGCCGAGTGGAGCGATCGCTATGGTACTTTACCAGTCAGCGCCAATCAACTCTTGCGGGTAATGGAACTGAAACAACTAGCCAAAAAATTAGGATTTAGCCGCATCAAGCCAGAAAGTAAACAGCACGTGGTTTTAGAAACCCCAATGGAAGAACCTGCATGGAATTTACTGGCGGCGAACTTACCAGAACATCTCAAAACCCGCTTTGTTTACTCTCCTGGTAAAGTCACCGTCAGAGGTTTAGCAGTCCTCAAAGCAGATCAACAATTGCAAAGCTTGATTGATGCGTTAGGGAGAATGCAGGGAGCGATCGCAGATACAGCAGACTATACAGCTTAAATTTTTTCCTAGACTGTATCGCTAGTGTAGCTTTAAATGCGGGATGATTCCTATGGCTAAAGTCAATATTGCTAAAGGTGAAGCGGAATAAGCTACTCCCTATTTTCTAGATCGATTTTCGTCTTTCTTATTTTTTCATCACAATCTCCAAATACTTTTGTATCACCCCTACTAGGAGAGAAAGGAGGGGTGTACTGACACTAAGTAGATACCGCCGAAAAGTTTGTACATCAAAAGGCCAGATAGGGAATTCGTCAGTCATAGTGTAGAAATTACGTAGTTCTCGGACTTTTTCAGTTCTTTTTTTTAGTGTTTCTGCATCTTCTGTGAGACTACTATGAATTTGTGAATAATCTATTTGGAACTGATGAGCAATCTCGTGTAAAACTTCCTCCTTAGCCTTTTTCATGCCTCTATGAGCAGTCAGTAAAGGGCCAAAAAAACACGCTAATGATAGAAAAATATACAATATTACAATAAAATAAATATACCAGTAATCTTGCTTACTACCTTGTGTGATAGTTTGATAGCTAATGATGCTAACCCAGAAACCTAAAAGAGTGATGAGGTAGGCAGTTTTGAGTGAATAATCACTTAGGGATCGAAGACCGCCACAGCGATCCGGATGAAGGGGGTTCACATTCAGCTTTTTGTTTTTGAGAGTACTATGGAGAATCTGGATATTATTAATTAGATTCAGAATCAGCATCGTACCCATATATACAACTATCAGAGTTGCGATTGTGATGCTCAAATTTGGTAGCAATCCTGTGCTTGTCCAGCTTTTTATCAATTTTGGCTGAGTGACAAATACATAAATACTGATACTAATAGCACTAATGATTGCAAGTAAATTACGAAATTTTTTGTTATAGAGAGTTGAAGATATACGCTCAATCTTTAATCTATCAATTTCTATTACTACATTGGATTCGTCCAAATTTTTAATTACACTGCTAATTGCTTGAAAACTCCACAAATAATATCCAACTACTACTGGATTGATGAGTATCGCTGCTATCCAGGGTATGGGGTCTTGAAGTAATCCTCTAGATCCGGTTAGAGTGTTGCTTGCTATTGCAGTCAGCAGATCAAACATGACAACAATCGCCAGTGACCACAGGCCGGCACTCAGAGGAAATAAATGGAGCTTTTCTAACAGTAAATATGCAATAGCATCAGAACGACAAAGGTTGTTTGCTTCTTGGGTACGATTCATTACTTTCAGAGTCGATTGATGATTTAAATATTTTCCCGATATTATACATACTTTTTACGTATAACCACTAAAAAAGATTGAGGATAAATCTGAAATATTATCCTTTACAGACAGAATCAAAAAAATAAAATTGTTTTTCAATTGATTGCATAATTTCCTCAAAAACATCCGATAAATCCACATATTACTTTGATGTTCCAGTTAATTATGACTGCTCTATTTACCAGTTATTAACTGGGTGATGACCTCTTAGTTTTGCATTCTTCCCTAATAATCACTCACAACTTCAGAAACAAAAACTATGTTTAAACATGGCATATTAGCTTCAGTGGCAGGAAGCATAGTATTGAGCTTACTGACGACTGTTGCTGAATCGGCACAGGCATCTACTCTCGTCTTTAGTGGATCGGGAGCAACAACAACTACAGCCTTCACGGATTTTCAAACAGCGATCGGTGGTGGTAGCCGTATTGGTTGGGATGGTGTCCGTCTCGACGGTACTGATGCTAACCCTGAGACTCAAGTAATTGATCCTGGGAAGACAGTGGTGATTCCCGTCAATCGCTTCTTGGGAGCAGGTGCGCTGTTTTCTGATCCTTATGCCGTCAGTGGCGATGGGTTTGCCAGTGTCAATCCAGGTACAGCAGGGGAGTTTCCCGCCTTTAGTCCGCAAAATACGTTTGTGATGTTTGATTTTAATAACGGTCAGTTCGAGGATCGCTTTATTGAACAGAGCTTCGTGTTGCCTGGCACAACAACTGCTGCTGGGACACGAGGTTTTGGTGCCATCTTCCTTGATGTGGAAGATGCAGCTAGCAGTAGTATCGAATACTTTGGTACAACGACCAAAGGCGATAAGGTCAGTCTTGGTAAGTATTTCGTTCCTGTTGGCGCATCAGGAGAGGCTCAGTTTTTGGGAGTTCTCTTTGACCAACCGATAGTAACTGAGGTGCAACTGACAGTCGGGACAAATGCACTATTTAGCTTTGATGGCACCACTATTCAATCTTTTGGTGGTGAGGATTTAGCTAATGGTGTTGATCTCGTTAATACTGACGATTTCCTCTTTGCAACGCCAACGGCGGCAACTTTAATCTCAGTTCCAGAGCCAACCCCGCTTTCTGGATTGAGTTTAGCTATCCTGGGGATGGTGGGTTTTGTGACAAGAAAGCTAGCTAAAAGGTAAGTATTCTATCAACTCAACAATGATTCATTTCTCCGGGTAGGTAGAAACCTCAACCCTTGTGGGTGGCTACATTTAATTTTGAATTTTGTTGGCGCAGCCTTTCCGGCGGAACGCTACCGCGTTACCCGCCGGGTATTTTGAATACCGTCAAAATCCTCTGCTATGACCATCTTCGCCTATTCTTCGTCAGTAGCCGTAACAGCATAATCAGCCATTGCTTGACTACGACGACGGCTCATTTTTTGTTCGTAAGCATCGTAGGCAATGCACATCCAAATTAAGGTCATGAAGAGAATGTTTTTGTTAAAGCTCTCTGCACCATTGGGAAATAGGCTACCTGCGGGAACAATACCAAATGCGAGAATGATGCTAAATGTCATGAGAATTAATAATAAACCTGTCCACCGCACCCAATAGTTGAGGGCAAACAAGACTCCCAGGACGATTTCTGCTAAAGGTAACGACCAAGCATAAGGAACCGCTATTAACCAAGGTAGCGGCCCTACACCTTCCCATCCTGGGGGAATTCCAGGGCCAATTATTTGCAGTTTTTGAGTTATGACTGTTTGGTAGAAACCGTTAGGAACACTGAAATTTAAGTAGTTGGCAATACCGGAGAGGAAGAAGAACAAGCCGATGGTGATGCGATTGACGGTAACGGCTGTGTGGAGGTTGAGTAGGTATTTCTTCATGAATTTAGCGGCTGGGTGTTAGGTAATTGAGTAAGGTGGGAACGCCTGTCCAACTCAGGTTTTGCTGAAATTGGGCAGGTTGGGCTACTCGCCAAACTAGGGGGGTGGCAAAAATTAGTGCAGCTACGGTGGTGGCGACTCCAGACAACCAAGGTGTTTGTCCCAGCTGCATGGGGGTAACAGCACGGTGACGCTGAAATAATTCGTCTGTTAGCCACTCGGTTGTAACTTTCAGGTTGTGAGCAGAGTTGGGTAGTAGTTGTAAATATGTTCCTTCTCGAATCAAATGGCCTGCTTGTCCTTTGATTTGCACTTTGTTGAATAAGTTGGCAACACCTTCGTTGAGTCCTAGTTTCATCAAAGTGCCGCGCAGTTGGACTTGTACGGGAATGGTTGGTTTGTTTTGGCTGATTCGTTGGAGATTTTGAGCGATCGCAATTCCTTGTTGATAGGCTACTTGGGCTGTGGGTGGTTGGGGATGATCGCTATCTGTGGCACAGTCACCCGCCGCGAAGATTTCGGGAAAATTGGACAGTTGCAATGTAGGTTTTACCAGTAACCGCCCTCGATTTTGAGAAACGGGTAATTCCATTAATAAAGGATGAGGTGCAGTACCAGCAGTCCAAGCGATCGTTCCTGCCTGTAACATCTGTATTTGCCCATGTCGCCGACACTCTACACCGTCAGGGGTAATTTTCGTGACAGCAGCATCAAATAAAAAGTCCACGGGAATGAGGCGATTTTTCATGGCGCGTTCGACAGTGCAGCGCAAATGGCTATTAACATCGCCTTTGAGAATTTCCCGACTGCGGTTGACGAGGACAACATGAATTTCACTACCATCACCGCCCAACTCGTCGTACCAAATGGGGAGTAAATCGGCTAATGTACAGGCCAATTCAATACCAGATGGCCCAGCACCAATGATGGCCACAGTTAACAGTAGGCGACGACGTTCTGAGTCGGATGTTTGAATGGCTTGATATAACTTATGACGCAAGTGTTGGCGGAGTGCGATCGCCTGTTCCCCAGAAGTAAAGGGCATTGCATATTCTGCCGCTCCGGGAGTAGCAAAATAAGTTGTTTTGCTACCGAGTGCTAATATCAAGTTGCTGTAGTGGAAGGCTTGACCAGAGACGGTATCAACTCTCTGCTGATGTATATCAATCGATTGCACCGTGTCTTGGACAAACTTAACTTTGCTACCAGCTAACAGCTCTTGATAACGAGGATATACTTGTTGACTATGCAGTTCGCCGCTCAGTAATTCATACAATAATGGTTTGAAGCTAAAGCGATCGCGCTGTTCTATTAAAATAATTGGATAGGAGTAATTTTGCTGGCTTAAGTGCAGAGCCGTAAACAGTCCAGCAAAGCCACCACCCAGGATGACTGTGGGATGAGATGCTTGCTGCATAAGTGTTAACAGTTACTTTAGTGTACTGCTCTTAGTATCAGGGTATTCACTCAGTCTTAAGTGATGCAGTCCTAAAGCTTGGCTGAGAAATTCAAGGGAATTTGCAGCATATTTTTTATCACTTTCTCAGCAATAATTTAGATTGCCCAATTACTTTAGGAGTTTTATATAAAATTGATTTTCGTCAAGTATTGATCTTCCTTGAAACAAAACCTCATATTTGATAACAATAAGGAGGGTGACTTTTGAGATTGCCCAAATATGATGAATTTTGTTCTATTACTACATTAAGAAAAAATTAGCATCTAACCAAAAGAAGTTTTTTTATCTGATACGATAATCTATCTGAAGACGAGTACCTAAAACTTGCAAACTAGCTTAGGTTAAGTATAAGCTCTGCAACAAGTATTAGTTGTCGCAAGTCATTTTCATGCCTAATATTCCTATTTCTGCATTACTACGTTTTGGAATTGTCATATTTTCTGTCGCACTGGCTTGTGCGCTGATGCTATTGTTAGACCCTTGGCTAGGGATGACCAGGACTCCTTTTTTATTATTCTTTAGCGCTGTCATGCTCAGTGCTTGGTATGGGGGTTTTTGGTCAGGAATGTTAGGAACTTTCTTATCTGTAATACTCAGTAATTACTTCTTTTTTCACCCAAGATATACTCTATCTATTGATACTTATAATGTAGTTAGAATAGGGCTATTTGCTGTACAAGGATGGTTTTTCAGTTTCATCTGTGAAACCTTGAGAAATACTAAAAAGCAAGATGTAGTTAATTTACAGAAACTTAGGCAGAGCGAGGAGCGATTTCGATTAGCGTTGAGCAATTCGGATATCGTGGTTTTTCAACAGGATCGGGATTTGCGGTATCGATGGATTCATAATTATCGGGGTGTAGCCTCTGCGGAAGAAATCATTGGCAAGTCAGACAATGAATTGTTCCCCACCTCAGTGGCAGAAAAACTAACAGCAATTAAGCAAAAAGTATTAGAGAAAGATATCTCCGTCCATGAGGAAGTATCTGTAATTTTTCACGGAGAAGTAGTTTACTATGATTTGTTAGCCGAACCCCTGACCATTAATGGTCAAATTCAGGGTATTACCTGTGCAGCCGTAGACATTACTGAACGCAAGCGCTCAGAGCTAGAGAAGGCTAAATTACAGCGTAAACTCCAAAAAGCTATTCAGCAACAAGATGAATATCTGGCATTATTGAATGCTTGGCTGGCCAGCTCACCTGTAGCCCTAGCTTTTTTAGATACAAAACTACGTTACGTTTATACTAATGAAGCTCTGGCAGCAATTAACGGTATACCCCAAAGTCAACACATTGGGCGCACCTTGAGGGAAGTATTGCCAGAATGGGCAACACAACTGGAGCCTATTCTCCAACAAGTAATGGCAACCAAGGAACCACTCATAAATCAAGAAGTATGTGGTGTAACCTATCCATCGGGAGTACATCGCTGTAGCTTGGTTAACTACTATCCAGTGTGTTTACCAGATGGGAAAC
The DNA here is from genome assembly GCF_048568275.1 of Anabaena sp. FACHB-595. Lineage (NCBI taxonomy): Bacteria > Bacillati > Cyanobacteriota > Cyanophyceae > Nostocales > Nostocaceae > Anabaena > Anabaena sp. FACHB-595. Next base: position 6,213,150 of record NZ_CP183473.1, on the reverse strand, counting down.
TGCTGGGAGTTGGGGTAACTGGTCTTGATATTACAGAACGAAAGCAAGCTGAGGATGCGCTGAGGTACATTGCTCAAACTAGTAACATACTCTCTAGTTCTTTGGATTACGAGCAAACTTTGGCAAAGATTGCGAAAATATCAGTCCCTCAACTAGCAGACTGGTGCAGTATTGATATTATCAACCAAGATGGCTCGATTCGCCGCTTACCTATTGCTCATGTAGACCCAGCAAAAGCAGAATTGGCAAGGTTGTTTCAGGAATATGCGCCAAAATCAGGGAGCGCGAGTTTAGTTGCTAAAGTATTACAAACTGGGGAACCCTTATTAGTTGCAGACATACCAGATTCTCTTTTAGCAGCAGCAACGCAAAATGAGGAACATCTGGACTTGGTGCGGCAGATAGGAATTAAATCGCTCATGTTTTTACCTTTAATAGCACATGAGCAAGTGCTGGGATGTATAACCTTTGTCAGTGCTGAATCGGGTCGTAGCTACAATCAATCCGACTTAACTTTAGCCAAAGATATTGCCTATCGTGCTGCCCTAGCGATAGAGAATGCTCAACTATATCGAGATGCTCACCAAGCTTTAAAACATTACGCTGAATCTTTGGCGCTTTTAGATGCCTTGTTGGCAGGCGCACCTGTGGCGGTCTGTTTTCTGGATAAGGAATTACGATATATCCGCATTAATCAAGTATTAGCTGATGTCAATGGCTTGAGTATAGAGGAACATCTGGGACGGAAATTTCGGGATGTTCTACCCAAGATGGCAGAGCAATTTGAAGCGCAATTACAACAAGTATTGGAGACGGGACAACCTCTGTTGAATTTGGAGGTTAGTGGTGAGGCGCTGGGAAGACCCGAAATAAATAGTTATTGGTTGGGTAATTATTACCCAGTCTACGACAGCATGGGCAAAACGGTCGGCATTGGAATTATCCTGGCAGAGGTAACAGCTACTAAGCAAGTAGAAATTGCTTTGCGAGAAAGTGAAGAACGCTTCCGAGCAATGTTTGATCAAGCAGCTGTGGGTATTACATTAGTTACGTTAGATGGTCAATTTCTGCAAAATAATCAGGCTTTATGTGACATTACCGGTTATAGTTCTGAAGAGTTAAGTCAGATGAAGTTTTCCGACATTACCCACCCTGATGATGTGGAAGCTGATTGGGTATACGCCAAGCAAGTATTAGCCAGGGAAATTAATGGTTACTCTTTAGAAAAGCGTTATCTCCGCAAAGATGGCACAACTGTTTGGGTGAATCTGACTGCATCAGCCGTGTGGAATGAGCAGGGAGAACCTAAATATGCGTTGGGTATTATTGAAGATATTAATGAGCGCAAACAAGCAGAAGCCGCACAAAACTTTTTAGTTGAAGCCAGCACTCTTTTAGCTGCTTCTTTAGATTATGAGGTTGCCCTGAATAATGTGGCTCATTTGGCAGTACCTACCATTGCTGATTGGTGTACTGTAGATATTCTCCAAGCCGACTGGTCAATTAAGCGTGTAGCGATCGCCTGTATTGACTCTGCAAAACTGGATACTATAGAAGAAATTCGCTATTCATATCCACCGGGAACCAAAGGCGAACACCCGTTTCGGGATAAACTCCTCAAAGGAGAATCTGCTTTTTATCCTGAACTGCCAAACTCGATTTTGGTAGAGATGGCAAAGGATGAACGACATCTACAATTATTGCAAAACTTGGAAATGCGATCGCTGATGGTGGTTCCCCTTTACTCACGGGAGCAAATATTTGGAGTCATTTCCTTTGTTACTAGTATTTCAGGCAGGCAATTCAAACAAACAGATTTGGCATTGGCAGAAGATATTGCCCGACGAGCAGCTACAGCCATTGAGAATGCCAGACTGTATCAGGAAACTCAGCAGGCGAAACAAGCCGCCGAGTTAGCAATGAGCCGGATGGTACGTTTACAAAGCATCACGGCATCTCTGTCCGAAGCCCTCACTCCCCAACAAGTTGCTGATGTGGTAGTAAATCAAGGATTGGCAGCTTTGGGAGCATCTGCTGGTTCTGTGGTTCTGTTAACTGAAGGCGGTACTACCCTGAAAATCATCCAAGCCATTGGCTACCCAGAATCGGTACAAGATGCGTGGGAAACTTTCCCTCTGACTGCAACTGTACCAATTGCGGAAACAGCTAGGACAGGGGAAGCGATTTTTTTAGCCAACATCGAAGAATTTGCCGCCAAATATCCGCAAATTGCTAACGTCCCTTCACTTACGGGTAATTGCGCCTTTGCTTGTATTCCTCTCATTGTCGAACAGCAGACAATTGGGGTGATGGCATTGAGCTTTGCCACAGCCCAAAAATTTAACGAAGAACAGCAAAAATTTATGTTGACATTGGGTCAACAATGCGCTCAGGCGATCGCTCGCTCTCAACTGTATGAAGCAGAAAAAAATGCCAGAGCTATAGCCGAATCCACTAACCGGATTAAAGATGAATTTTTGGCGGTTCTGTCCCATGAATTGCGTACCCCCCTCAATCCCATCATGGGTTGGGCTAAGTTACTCCGCACGCGCACATATAAGGAAGAGACGATCAAGCAAGGTTTGGAAACAATCGAGCGTAACGCCAAGTTACAAACTCAACTCATTGACGACTTATTAGATGTTTCCCGTATCTTACGCGGTAAGCTGAATTTGAATGTTTGTCTAGTAGATTTGAGAAACACAGTTCAAGCTGGGTTAGAAACAGTCCGTTTAGCCGCCGAAGCAAAATCAATAGAAATCCACACCATCTTGAGTGATGAACCTGTACAGGTGATGGGTGATGGCGATCGCTTGCAACAGGTAATCTGGAATTTAGTCTCGAATGCTGTCAAGTTTACACCCTCGGAAGGACGGGTGGATGTGCGTTTAGAACAGGTAGGTCGAGATGCCCAAATTCAAGTAATCGACACAGGTAAAGGCATTACACCAGAATTTTTACCTTATGTCTTTGAATACTTCCGTCAAGCAGATGCCAAGACAACCAGGGTATTCGGTGGCTTGGGCTTGGGATTGGCCATTGTCCACCATCTTGTAGAATTACACGGTGGTACAGTGGTCGCTGAGAGTGCCGGAGAAGACCAGGGAGCAACTTTTACTGTCAAGTTACCCTTGCATAAAAGTGCTGATTACCAAGTGCAGAGTGCTAAGTCTGCGGTTACAGAACTAGAGAATCAAGACTCACTATTGGTTGGTGTGCAGATTCTTTTAGTTGATGATCAGGAAGATGTGCGGGAATTTTTTAGCTTTGCTCTAGAACAGTGTGGTGCAAGTGTGACGGCGGTAGCATCGGCGATAGAGGCATTGGAAGCTCTAGCTCGCTCAAAGCCAGATGTACTGTTAAGTGATATTGGGATGCCACAAATTGATGGTTATATGTTGTTGCGGCAAATTAGAAAATGGTCGCCAGAACAAGGCGGACAAATTCCAGCGATCGCTCTGACTGCCTATGCTGGAGAAATTGATCAAAGACAAGCCATTGCCGCAGGCTTTCAAAAGCATATACCCAAACCAGCCGACCCAGTAGAGTTAGCTGAGGCGATCGCCCAACTCCTTAGACGCAAATAAACCTTACCGGATATTTTATTGTTCTTTGAGTTGCAAGCCTGCTTTTAGGAGATCAAAATTTTCGGGAAAATGAGTATTGCGATCGCAATCAGCTTTTTCTAATTTTGCACCCTGGAGGTTAGCTTGGCGGAGATTGGCAGACATTAATAATGCGCCTCGCAAATCAGCATCTTGCAAATCAGCTTGACTTAAATCAGCAAAGCTTAAGTCAGTTCCCCTCAGGTTGGCTCCTCTAAGATTAGCTGTACTTAAATCAGCGTAGCTAAGGTCAGAGCCTTTGATATCTACATTTTGTAAATTAGCATCACCCAATTCAGCGCGGTTAAAATCACGCCTTCCCGCAGTGTACATCTCGATGAGAGTAGCTACTGTACTAATGGGCTGTTGATAATTGACTTCAGACATAAAACAGCCGTCTTTGTTAAATCACATCAATTTATCATAGAGCTGCTGATGTGCAGAATGTTGGCAAACATGACATAAGTATTATTTATCAAGCTCATGCAGTGCGTCTCACTCAATCAACAACCTGCTCTCGCTTCTGTTAAAGGTCAAATCAAAGCCAATATACTTGCGAAAACTTCTGTGTCTGTTACAGTTCAACCAGTAGCAAAAGTTCAAGATATTAATCAAGATGTTTATTTGTAATTCTGATTAAAAAACGCAGAGCTTCATTTACTGCTTCCTCAGTAGGAAAAATTTCTGCAACATCAGGCTGTAAACCAACGGTAATCTTTTCTATCTTCTTGTGTCCATGTTCCTCTTTCCTGATAGCGTCTGACGGATGTTTCTGCTCCAAGAAACACTCTTGCAAAGACGGTTCATTTAATTTGTTAGCCAGAGCTTCCCAACTATTGACTTTCAAATTAAAGTGACCTTTGGCTTCACGTAATGTTTTAAACTGTTGTTTCAGAATATCAACGTTATAAATCTGGCTTTCTTGCTCAAGGTCTTCTTCAACCATCTCAACTACTTCGTTAATTAGTCGCTCATGATTTTGCGAAATTTGAGCAGCAGCGTCTAAAATACGGGAGGTTGCTTTTATTTGTACCTCAGTTTCTTGTTTGAGGCGATCGGCAATACTACGAATTTGATTTCCCAATGTTGCTTTGCTTTGTGTGACTGGTACTGATTTTTTACCCATAAGGATACAGCTTTACCTTATTCGGAGAGAAGGCTCCCGCCATAATCTTTGATTTGGCGGCGAGATGAATCGTTCGCGTAGCGTGTCGTAGACAGGGCAAAAAACGAGACGTTCTCCGACCATGACTGGCTACAAGCCAGTAAGGGAGAGGGAACCGTTGAGTTTTTTGCAAATCTACGTCATAATTTACATTAGCAAATGCGACGTAAATATGCTGGTATTTGAGGCAAAACTTGAGGGACTGGATGAGCAGTATCAATCGCTAGATGAGGCGATTAGAACTGCTCGTTTTGTTCGTAATAGCTGTCTGAGATACTGGATGGACAATAAAGATATAGGCAGATATGAGCTTTCCGCATATTGTGCTGTGTTAGCACAACAGTTTGAGTTTGCGAAAAATCTCAACTCGATGGCTCGTCAAGCCAGTGCAGAAAGAGCGTGGTCTGCTATTGCTCGGTTTTTTGATAACTGCAAGAAAAAGAAACCAGGAAAAAAGGGATTCCCAAAGTTCAAGAAAGAGCAAACGCACGGTTCTGTAGAGTACAAAACTTGTGGATGGCGACTTTCTGATGACCGCAGGTACATCACTTTCTCCGATGGATTTAAAGCAGGAACTTTCAAGCTTTGGGGAACCCGTGACCTGCATTTCTACCAACTTAAACAGTTTAAAAGGGTGCGGGTTGTGCGTCGTGCGGATGGCTATTATTGCCGGTTTTGCATTGACCATGAACGAGTAGAAAAGCGAAAACCAACGGGTAAAACTATTGGCATTGATGTGGGATTGAACCACTTTTATACAGATAGTAACGGGGAAACAGTCGCCAATCCTAGACATCTTCGCAAAAGTGAAAAGTCTTTGAGACGATTGCAACGCCGGATGTCTAAGACCAAAAAGGGTTCTCAAAACAGAATTAAGTTTAGAAATAAACTTGCTCGTAAGCATCTCAAAGTAAGTCGCCAGCGTAAAGACTTTGCTGTCAAGACAGCAAGGTGCGTAGTGAAGTCTAACGACCTTGTGGCGTATGAGGATTTGCAGGTGCGGAATATGGTGAAAAATCACCGCTTGGCTAAGTCGATTAGTGATGTGTCGTGGTCGCTGTTCCGGGAGTGGGTTGAGTATTTTGGTAAGGTTTTTGGCGTGGTAACTGTTGCAGTTCTGCCTCACTACACTTCGCAAAATTGCTCTAATTGTGGCGAGATTGTCAAAAAGACTCTTAGCACTAGAACCCATGTTTGTCCTCGTTGTGGGCATACCCAAGACCGGGACTGGAACGCGGCGCGGAACATATTAGAAAAAGCATTAAGTACGGCGGGTCACGTCGGAACCAACGCCTCTGGAGAGACTGATCAATACTTGAGTGAGAAAACTCCTTCAAGCAAATCAACTCGTGGAAAGAGGAAGCCCAAAGAGCGATCTTTGGAATCCCCCGCTATATCAGGTACTCCTGATTAGCGGTGGGAGGATGTGTGCGGTTCGTTTCTATGAAACATAGCGAAAGCTGTGGGGAATAGAGTCCTTGCACCGCCTTGGTCAATTAGAAATAATTTAACCTCAAAGAAAGCAAGGATAACTTCAGTATAGTGTGAGTGCGTCGCAGGACAAGTCTCACCCGTTAGGAAAGACGTGAAGCCAAAATTTGCCCACATGGACAGAGAACAAACTCTGAAAATGAAGCTGGGAGCAAAACGAGGATAACAAACCTGAGATGGGGGTAACTCGTACAGGCAGGTAGTCATGGTTAAACAGCAGTTGAACTCTCAGAAAAAGCGTCCAACCCGCATCGTCTGAACTCAAAGACGAACAACGACACAAGATAGCACCAAAAGTGTGAAAATACCCGCATCATCTTACATTCGATAGATGCTTTTCTGGGAAATCGTGGGCGAAGTGAGAGAACCTAAAACTACAAACCAACTAAACTGAGGAACGAATAAAACGGCTCTTTCAACCTCCAGCAATTAAGCTGTGGAACCCTTAAATAAGGTTTAGCGGGTAGAGTTGGTAAGATGTACTCGAAAATCTAAGAAATAAGGACTCTTAGACGACTGGGTGCGGTTTGTACAGAAAATATTCAAAGGCGTAGAGAACGTTATGACAACGGAGTTAAATCCAGTTGATAAATGGAAATCGATACCGTGGCGCAAGCTGCGGAAAATCGTATTTCGCCTACAAGTGAGAATATTCAAGGCTCAAAAGAACGGTAACACGCGCCTAGTACGCAAACTTCAGAAACTTTTATTAAGCTCTAAAGCAGCTAAATTACTCGCTATCCGGCAGGTAACGCAGCTAAATACTGGACGGAAAACCGCAGGGGTGGACGGAAAGAAAGCCCTCGAACCCTCTCAAAGATTGGCACTCTACGAAGTGCTAGTCAAGAACTGGAAACAATGGAAGCACCAGCCCTTAAAGCGAGTGTACATTCCCAAGGCAGACGGAACTAGAAGGGGATTAGGGATACCAACCATCAGCGATAGAGCATATCAATGTCTAATCAAATATGCCTTGGAACCAGCAGCAGAAGCTATGTTCAATGCCCGTTCATACGGGTTTAGACCTGGCAGAAGTTGCCACGATGTACAAAAATTATTATTCAGCAACTTAAACGGTGGGCAAGCCAACGGATTAAGTAAAAGAATATTAGAACTGGATATCGAAAGGTGTTTCGACAAGATTGACCATAAATTTTTAATGCAATCTGTCCAACTACCAAAGGCAGCAAAACAGGGAATATTTTGGGCTATTAAAGCCGGAGTCAGGGGGGAATTTCCTTCATCAGAATCCGGCACACCGCAAGGCGGCGTAATCAGTCCGTTACTGGCAAATATAGTTCTACACGGACTAGAAAATGTTGGTCACGAACTAAGATACAAAGTTAGAAGTGGGGGCAGACAAATAGACACCATCAAGGGATTCCGTTATGCGGATGATGTGGTGTTCTTACTGAAACCTGAAGACAACCCAGAAGCTCTCAGACAAAATATTGATACCTTCTTGGAAGCAAGAGGATTAAAAGTCAAAGAAGCCAAAACTAAAATTGTACATAGTACAGATAGTTTCGACTTCCTTGGGTGGAACTTTGTAGTTAAACCCAATGGTAAATTCATTTCAACACCAAGTCAAAAGGCTACAAGTAGCATCAAGGCAAAAGTCAAAGAAGTGATGAAAGACAGTTGTTTCACTCTAGAGGAACGTATCGACAAATGCGGTGCGATAGTTCGAGGGTGGAGAAACTATCATCGATTCTGTGATATGAGCCAACATAACCTATGGGCTATAGCCTATTGGACATGGAAGTTCATTCGCAAACAAGGAAGATACAACCGCGACCAAACCAATCAGGTTATACATAGAGCATTTCCCGCCGTAAAATGGGCAGCTTGCAGATTCAATAACGTAACGGAGGATAAATCCCCATACGATGGCGACTTTGTTTACTGGTCAAAACGGGAAAATGTAAACTACGACGGGGTAACGGCAAGACTTCTCAAGAAACAGAATCATAAATGTACAGAATGTAACCTATCGTTCATCTCTGGGGATATTGCAGAATTACACCACATTGATGGCAACCATGATAATTGGAAGCCTAACAATCTGGAAGTTCTACACCGAGAATGTCACCAGCATCAGACTATTCATGGTCAGGTGAGAGTCCGAACGGTGGGTTAACCCCAACCTAGTAGGTATCAAACTAGGAGCCGTGTGCAGTGAAAGTTGCACGCACGGTTCTGAAGGAGAGGTGTCCTAGAGTAATTTAGGTATCGACTCTAATCAATCAGAAAGTATCTCTTTAATAGCAAGCCAGATGCGTCTAAATTTTTGTACCAGGCCTACAGGATTGCTTGTTGTTTCTTCATCAGCCAAATCAACTAAAGATTGAATCCGATCCATACGCTCTGCTACAACGTAGAGGCTGTTGACAGCTTCTTCCTTACCAGCCAAAGATTCACGCAATAGCACAACCATTTCAGCGATTTCTCGCTTTAGTTTTTCGTTCTCGGCTTTACGACGAGTTTCCCATCCTTTAATACTAGCTTTAGAACGTCGCTCATACTTGAGTTCCGCTTTGGCTTCATTGTATAGAGTCAAATACATTTCTCGTTCAGAGTTTGTTGTCTCATATTGGGTAAATAATTCATTTGCTCTAATTTTTTCTTCGTTGTAGAGGCAGAGAGTCTGCTGATATCTTTGTTGTTCGTCGAGATAAAGCTGGTAATTTTGGGTCACGCGCTCTTTGAGATCATTAGCTTCAACTTGATAGGTTTGAAGTGTTTGCTGAACATGAACCAGTTGAGATGCTGCTTCCTCATTTTGTTTAGCAATTTCTTGCCATTCATCACGTTGGGCGCGAACCGTCATCAGTAGCTGCTTAAGCTCATGGGGTGGAGCTGGTTCTTTTCGAGGTGTGCGAGGATTATTAACTGAATTGTCATGATTAGAATCTCGACGATCCGCTCTCCGCATTCCCATAACTCAGCTTCCCAATTGAGTATTTTTATAGATAATCTTAAGAGTTAAGTATAGCTGGTATTAACTAATTCAGTATGTGATCAGGATCATCTGCTCAGAAATATTTGTGACTGCATACTTCACAGACGTTCTCTCAGCCATTTCTCATGTAGATAGCCAAAAATGTTGAAAGCTGATACAAAATTTTACATAGTTAGTTACACTAACTCCATTAAGCCCAAAATATTCAACATAACATCATCTCTTCAAACCAATGAAAATAACTGATTTTCTGACACATACAGGATTGTAAATAGCGGAATTTATCTAAAAAAGTTTTACGCTCTGGATGACCCAGCACCCATAACAACTTACTAGTTAATGTAATAACTGTGGAATCAATCGAGTATATTGCATATTTATTATGGAGTTTATTCTCAGCTTTATTTTGGACTAATTTATTTAATTTTTGGTAAATTGCTTGAAAGGGTTTTTGGCTTCGATGCAAATTTGCTTTAGAAAAAGTAGAAATATCTAACTCAAATCCTGTATTATTTAGCCTGGCAAATAAACCTCGCATACTTGTTAAGCTATTATCCAAGACGTAAGATAGCCAGAACTCAAATAACAGACGACTGTTCAATACTGGATAATCATTTTTTGGCAATCCTTTCAGGATATCTTTGACAATTTTGGGAAATTAATTTATAATCACTGTGAAATCAAAATATTGTAATATCTAGCCCAAAATTAACATATTTTGGGCTATTTTTCTCATCTTTTTCTTAACATTCAACACTTCTGCAGCAAATAGTATCCTAATATTTAATGCACCTCCAGGTAATTTTATTTTATAAATCTTATCTCCAGGTTATCAAACCTGGGTAAATTCTTTAACTGATGATATTTCTTTCTTAATAATTGGTAATTCGAGTTTGCGTTGTGGGAGCATTTCTGTATACCTATCGGTCAGAAAACGGTTGAGTTTTCTATCTAGGTTTTTCAGAAATCTTTTTAATGGCTTATTTTCATTCCCAAAGCTAACTTGACGTACAAAAGGTTTAATAATTGTTGCTACTCGTCTCACACCCAATTTTTTGTATTTAGTTTGAAAATAACCATCCTCAGATAAATTCCATTTAGCACGGATACGTTGTAAACTGGCTAAAGTCCAAGCATCACTCCAACGCAGCATATAAAAATGTAAATCGCTCCATTCTAAAGGAGGCCCTGGTACATAAGTAACTAAACTATCAGGTTCAAAATAAACTTTACCGCCTGCTTGTATGACATTCATGCAAAAATCTAGATGTTCTTTGGTGTTGAGCATTTCTTCATCTAAATAGCCAATTTGCTCAAATATTTCCCTCCGTATTAGGGTACAATGAAACTCTGCTAATTCTGTCTCAGTTTGCTGGAGTTGAGAACGCAATTCTGATACTTGATGACCTTGTTTGTACATTTTTTCTCGTAGATGTCGTCTGCCTTTGACATCAATCACGATGTGGCTTTCTCCACCTGCAAAGTGGATTCTTTCGTGTATGGGTTCTTTTTCACACATCAAAGGCCCGACTACAGTTGCACCTGTTGTTTCTGCACAATTTACTAAAGCTTGTAACCAACCAGGGGAAACTATAACGTCGTTATCAAGGAATACTAAATATTTAGTATCAACGTGACTCAAGCCAATATTCCGGGCGTGGTTGGGAGAAAGATAGTAATCTGTCCGAATTAGTTGAAAGTTCTTTTCTTGGGCTTGTTTTTGCAGATATTTTCGGACTTTAGTTGGAGAATTACCATCTACATAAATTAGCTTAAAAGGTATCTTCGTATGTTCGTAAATACTTTCTAATGATGCTTGAGTACAGCTAAAGCGTTCACGGGGAACAACGACAATTGTCACAATTGCTTCTGACATGGTTGATAATTCCTATTAGTTATAGCTGTTGACGGTTGACGGTTGACAGAATGGAAAGCCCTGAGTTGTCGGGGTTTTATCTTAGCTTGATGTCCTAATATATCTGGCTAGGGCTACTTAAATAGCCGTCAATTCTTTTGGTAGATGTTGAAAATCTTGTTGGGGTGATGCTGAATTGAGCATTTGTTGATAAATTTCCACCAATTCATCATTTAGCTTGTTCATGTCGTATTTTTCTTCAACACGTCCACGTCCAGCTTTACCCATTTTTTTCCACAATTCTGGATGTTCTATGAGATAGGTTAACTTATGAGCGATCGCCTCTGCATCTCGTTCAGGGACTAAAAACCCAGAAACCCCGTCTGTGACTAATTCAGGAATCCCCCCGTGTCTGGTACTAATCACAGGTAAACCCATCGCCATCGCTTCTTTTAAGGTGTTGACTGGTGCATCTTGATTACCATCTTTACCAGTTACACTAGGAGCCACAAAAATATGACATTTATCCAAAATATCAACAATCTCTTTTTGTTGTTTCCAGCCTAATAATTTCACATTTTGACTAAGATTTAATTCAAAAATTAGTTTTTCAAAATGTGTTTTCAGTTCTCCATCACCAATAATGTTATACTCAATATCGGGATAATTTTTTATGACTTGAGCAACAGCTTTAATTACATACTCAATCCCTTTTTTCTCTACCAAACGCCCAGTAGTAGCAATGCGGATAATACCATCATGAGGATAAGAGCGTTCTTGAAAAAAGAAACTGTTACTATCAATTCCTGAACCGTGGACATGAATTTTATCAGCATCACATCCCAACGCCACGGCTTTATCTTTAAAAAATTCGCAGTTAGCTAAGAAAAAGTCTGTTTCCTGGAATAGTTCTTGATAAACCTGTTCTCCCCATTTGGGTAAAAATTTACTAATATCTGAACCCCGGAAGGTGGAAATTAATTTACCCTCAATTAAACCAAGTTGGCGAAACCACACACCGAACACGCCCAAGGTGCTAAATTGACAGTGGATAATATCGTAAGATTTTGTTTTTAAAAATGGTAATGCTCGATAAAGCATTTTCAAGGATTTCGCCTGACTAACATAGCACGAAGTATTGAGTAATTGCAGACAGACGCTAGGGTTTTTATGAAAATTGATTAACAGTAGACTCAAGCCTTTTATCCAACGCCATAACTCATTATCTGGTCTAGTGGGAGCGTAAATTGTGCGTTCCATGAGGTGATATTGTTCGACCAAGGGATGCAATTTAGATGTATCTTGGGGAATACCATCAAGGGAGTAGATATCAACTTCATGTCCGCGTTCTATCGTACCGACAATTTGATTTAAAATGAAGGGTTCAGATAGCACAGGAAAATGGGCAACAAAAAATGCTACTTTCATATTTCGTAGTTAAATAGCGGTTAATTCTTTTGGTAGATGCTGCAAATCTTGTTGGGGTGATGCTGACTTGAGCATTTGTTGATAAATTTCCACCAATTCATCATTTAGCTTGTTCATGTCGTATTTTTCTGCAACACGTCCACGTCCAGCTTTACCCATTTCTTCCCACAATTCTGGATGCTCTATAAGATAGGTTAACTTATGAGCGATCGCCTCTGCATCTCGTTCAGGGACTAAAAACCCAGAAACCCCGTCTGTGACTAATTCAGGAATCCCCCCATGTCTGGTACTAATCACAGGTAAACCCATCGCCATCGCTTCTTTTAAGGTGTTGACTGGTGCATCTTGATTACCATCCGCAGCCGTCACACTAGGCGCGATAAAAATGTGGGTATTTTCCAGAATCTCCACAATTTCTTTTTGCTGCTTCCATCCCAATAATTTGACGATATGACCAATATTCAATTCTGTGATTAATTGTTCTAAATCTTCCTTTAAATCGCCATCGCCGATAACTTGATACTCAATATTGGGGTAAAGTTCAGCTACTTTAGCAACTGCACGAATAGCGTATTCAATCCCCTTTTTTTCTACCAATCTTCCTGTGGTCGCCACTTGTACTTTCCCATCAGCAGGAAAATAGCGAGGTTTGAAGGTGAACTTATTACAATCTAAACCAGAACCATGAATTATCAGTTTATCAGGATTGCAGCCTAAATTAATCGCGCGATCGCCAAAAAATTGACAATTTGCCAAGAAAAACTCCCCTTCCTGAAAGAGTTGCTCATAAACATCAATGCCATTTTCCTCGACATATTTACTAATATCAATCCCGCGAAAAGTCGTGATTAATTTACCAGAAATTATCCCCACTTCCCGATAGGCTAAAGCAATAGGCGCTAAAGTTCCGAATTGACAGTGAATAATATCATAAGAGCCATCTTTCAGTAACCCTACAATTCTGTAGAATGTTTTTAAAGTAGCTACTTCCTTGCCATATCTTCCCGGAATAAAAAATCGCCAAGTTTTGCAAGAACCCTGATGAATATTCCTAATGAATAAGCCAACACCTTTAAAAAAGCGCCAAATAAGATTGTTAGGAACATGAGGAGGGAAACATACACGTTCCATCAGCCGATATTCTTCCACAACCGGATGTAACTTCCCTGTATAATCCTTCGGTAAACCATTCACAGGATGAATACAAACTTCATGCCCCCTATCAATTAAACCCGTAATTTGGTTAAGAATAAAAGCCTCAGATAAAACCGGAAACCGCCAAACAATAAAAGCCACCTTCATAGTAAAACCTCCGCGTCACTCCGCGTAAACCTCCGCGATACTTTGCGTTTAAAAATTTTGCCTTTCTTCTCATTTCTCAAAAAATCCAAATGATAATTCAAATTCATCACCTCTAACTGCCCCGAAGCCAAATAACCATCAGGAAAATTAAGAATACTAATCCCACAATTTGACTGTTGAAGAGAATGATAAAACTCAGGACTTATCCCCAAAGCAGTCCCAATCAAAGCCCGATTTGTCCCCCCATGTGCAACTACCAACACAGTTTTACCTACGTTGTTTGGTAGTACTTCTCGCCAAAATTGTTGTACCCGTTGATATAAATTCAGCGCCGGATAAAACCGTGTTTTATTATCTATCTGCATCCAAAATTCATGCGGGCGCTGTTTCCAAAGTTGATATGCTTCAGGGAATATTTCCCGCACATATTGAAATGCTAATCCTTCCCAAGCAGGCATATCATTTTCTCTTAATTTTTCATCGATAAAAACTGCATTTTGGGGAAAATTAATTACCTCTAAAATTTCCTTAGCGGTTTCCTGCGCCCGCTTGAGTGAACTAACATAAACAGCATCAAAACATATTCCCTGGAGAAATTCCCCTGTAATTCGCGCATCCCTACGCCCAACTTCTGTTAATACTGACTCATCACTACTACCTTGATATAATCCCAAAGCATTAAACGTACTCTCTCCGTGGCGTAACAAAATCACGCGAGTTCCTACAGATTCTTCAAGCCTCAACTGCATAGATATCTCCTTCTGGTTCGACAATGCCTTGTATTTGATATAAAGTGGCGTAGTAACCACCCAAACGCATCAATTCTGGGTGAGTACCCTGTTCTAAAATGCTTCCACCCTCGACGTAGAGAATTATGTCTGCGTTTTCTACCGCTTTGAGGTTGTGGGAAATAATAAACGTTGTCCGCCCCTCGGTTAATTTGGCGAGTGCAGAATTGACTATATATTCACTCTTTTTATCTAAACCTGTGGTGGGTTCATCAAGAATGACTATCGGTGCTTGTCGTATTGCAGCACGAGCGATCGCAATTCTTTGTCTTTGTCCTCCTGATAGTGTACCACCGCGATCGCCCAAAATAGTATCGTAACCTTGGGGCAAATTCATGATAAATTCGTGGGCATTAGCCAGACGTGCAGCTTTTTCCACTTCCTTATCAGTAGCGCCCAATTTCCCATAGGCGATATTTTCCCTGACACTAACTGCAAATAACACACTCTCTTGTAAAACCACGCTGATTTGCTGGCGTAGAGAATTGAGAGTATATTCGCGGATGTCTTGACCATCGATTAAAATCCGCCCAGCTTCTGGGTCATAAAGCCGTAATATTAAACTGAGAAGCGTTGATTTACCGCCACCGGAAGCCCCTACTAAAGCAATTTGCTGTCCCGGTTGCACAGTCAAGCTAATATTTTTTAAAATATCTTTCCCTGTATCATAGCCAAAGAAAACATTTTCAAACCGCACTGCACCGAAGAAAGGATGGGCTGGTTTTGCCCCTGGTAAATCTTGTACATTGGGTTCATAATCCAGAATTTCTACTACTCGTTCACCGGAAGCGGTGGCTTTAGCGATTTGGCCGATTTGATTGGAGAGTTTCCGCATCGGTTCAAAAGCGTTTCGCAGATATGTCATAAATACCAACAGTTCCCCTGGTGTAAGTTCCTTGTGTAGCACCACATAAGAACCACGCCACAACACCACAGCAATGATAATTGCCATTAAAATTTGTACAGCCCTTTCTAGTGCGGCTGAAAGTCTCAGAGATTCGATGGCTTCATCTAAACTCTTTTGATTTTGAGTTGAGAAAACGCTGTGTAGCATTTCCTGAAGAGATAAGACTTGTACCACCTTAATAGCACCCATAGTTTCGCCAGTGGTTGCGGCTAAAACACCTTCAGAATCACGATGTTTTTTGGCAAACTTACGAATGCGGCTAATCATCTGACTAGTCAACAAAAATAACAATGGGAAAATCGCCGTCACGACTAACGCCAGTTCCCAATTTAGCCAAAACATAATCCCCAACATCCCCACCAACGAGAATGTATTGGTAAATAAAGGTAAGGCTGTTTTCACCGTTACAGTCCGCATCTTTTCAATATCGGCGGTGACACGGGTGATTAAATCCCCACTCTTAGATTTTTGGTGAAAAGATAAAGAAAGATGCTGTAAATGATGAAAAACATTAGCCCGTACTGTGGACAACACCCGCACCACAGCCAAAGACATTCCATAGGTGCTGATATATGCAGCAATGCTACCCACCCCAGAAATAACTACAATAGCCACAGTTGAGATAGTTAATAATACAACTGGACTCAATCCATAACTGTGAGTAAGATTTGTATTGTTATTGTGAGCAGGGATAAGGATGTAATCAAAAACATATTTTAAAGGCCAAGGTTCAAGCAAACGTAAGCCAGTTTCCAATAAGAGTGCCAAAAAAGAACCAGCTATTAAAAGTTTTTGTTGACGAATATAAGGCAAGAATTTATCTAATATCCGCAAGATTCCCGGAATAACACCCTTTAATTCCTTTTCTTTGGCTCGCTGACCCATTAATTATCTCTCTCCTTGGTTAACAAAATTTAGGGGGTTTAAATCCCCAGCTTCTATCAAGCTGCAAATTTGTGGCTTTTTCGTTTGTTTTTAAAAAGTTTTGAGATAATTAGCAGTGGCTTCTGCACCATTCAGGTTAAATTGAGATTGATGTACAGGTCTATTTTTGTTTAAACAGATGATGATTCTTTCAGCTAAATTAGATGCTGTTAAATTTTGTGGAAGAATAGAATCAACAATTCCTAGTTTCTCTAATTTTTGAGTCCGCAATAACTGTTCTTTATCTTGGTGTTCATGCCCAATGGGAACAACAATGGCACGCACACCTGTACTCAGAATATTCATGGTGGTGTTATAGCCACTTAAGCTTAAAGAAATATCTGCCGTTTTCATGTATTCCAACAATTGTAACGTATATGTAGCGATGTGAATATGACCGCGATCGCCTGCTATTTGTCTTAATTGATTTACCTGTGCTTCTGGCATAAAAGGGCCAGTAAATATTTTGATGATATGCGGTCTTAATGGAGCTAAAATTGAGCTTGCTGCTATCGCTGTTTCTAAAAGCTCATAGCCAATTCTGCCACCACCAACGCTGACTATAATTTTTGCTGTTTCTACGTTTACGTCACCCCATAATTGATGGGCATCATTGATATTAACTGTTGGGGATTGGGTGACAAATCCCGTATGAACAACTTCGCTTTTGATATATTGATAGTCACTAAAGCTCTCAGAAAATTTTTGGAAATTAGGGTCAGCATGGAATAGCAACAGATCAAAATAACGATTCATTAAATGGCAAATAACTGCCGTTTCTTCCGTATCACCCTCCTTACCAATCACATCACGTAAACTAGAAATGAGTTTCGTTCTGGGACTGGTAGTTTTGATATGCTCCATTAAAGGCAGTAATTCAAACAATAACTTATGTCTACCAAAGGGAAAAAATTCAGTGATTAAATAATCTGGTTTAATTCTATCAAATTCAGAAATCAAGAGATTTTTTCGCTTCTCCTTAACTGCTGCCACATCATTACAAGTATCCTCAACTCTAAAATTACCATCTTCTAACCAAAGTGCAGGTAATCTAATTAACTCTACTTGTAGCGGCATTTCAAAATCGGTAATTACAGGCCCACCATTAATGAAATAAACCTGAAAATCCTTAACTAAACTCCTCACTATTTCTGTGCTTCTGACTAAATGCCCAATACCGCTAAGGTACTGGCAATAAAACATGATCTTTTTCATAGTTAAATAGCCGTTCACAACTTGTTTGAGTTAACAGCAAAGCAATGTAAGATTTGAGTTTATCCAAACCCTCCATATTCAGTTTGACTGGAGACACAGGTAAATGATTAACGAGAGCTTTTTGCAATGTTGATGGCTGTAAATTCTCTGGAGTAATTACTGAAAACAAATCTAACTCAGCCATGCGTTGAGCGCGAATTAACTGCTCCTTAGATGGGTGCGAACGGGGGATGATGACCGCAGGTTTATTGGCACATATAATCTCGCAAACTGTGTTATAACCAGCCATCGAAACTATAGTATCTGCTGCTTGGATATAACTCATTAAATCGTCTGTAAATTCTCTCACCTGCACTTGAGGATTCTTTTCTGCTACATCAAGAATCTGTTGTTTTTGAGTGATAGGCATTTCGGGGCCAGAAATAATCAAACTTTTGTAGCGATTTGCTTCTGCTAATAAGTTAATAGCAGCAAGATAAGTAGCAACTAATTCATAGCCATCTTCACCGCCACCGGGAGTTACTAAAATCAACTTCTCCTCTGGTGATACTTGCAATTCGTCTCGAATCTGTTTAGGTGATTTTAGTCCTGGTTTACGTCCCATATAGCCGCAATAACGAGTTTTGCGGTTGATGACATGACAGAACTGATATTCTGTTACCGGATCAAAAACTTCTGGTGTTCCAACTATTAAAACTTGATGGTAAAATCTTTCTATAGCTGTATAGTAGCCGTTTTTGCGCCAATCAGCGATGGTTACTTCTGGTGAGTCGAGAATATCGCGCAGTAAAAGCACCAGCTTGCTTTGAGGAAGTTTGTGATGGAAATAATGAATCGTGTCAGCTAATTCATTTTTAAGACCATAAGGTTTCTTATCTACCAGGAATAAGTCTGGTTGAAAGTTAATCGCCGCAGAGAGAATCAATTGCGATCGCAATCTTACCGTCTCTTCCACCCCCATCCCCAAATACTTTACCGCAACTTCACCACTTGAGCCTCTATTCAAACAAGGCAATTTGATATAATCTAGACCTTTAGGTAAGCGAAATCCCTGTAACATGGGTGAACCTGAAAGCAATAAAATTGAGAGTTCAGGAATTTCTTGCAGCAAATGTTCGCAAATAGCTAACATTCTGCGGATATTACCAAGCCCGTATGCGTCATGGGAATACACCAGCATTCGCATAATTGTTACCAATTAAGTTGGGATATGTATGGCAGAAACATTTGTTTGATGTTTCCTTGCTAATACACATAATTACTGAATTATATTAATCCCTTATGAAATTTTCATGAGAAGGTTCTCATCAAGCTGTTAGGCTGATACGCAAGTATTTTTACCGCCCAGATAAGGCATATATCAATATTTTTAGATGAAACGAACAGGCAATATTTGAAATCCACAGATGTTTTCATAAGAATTTTCTCATCTTTTATTCATTAAGATTTCATAAACTGCGGGTTAAACTAACATTAATTCAAGGTTAAGTACGACTCAGTAGGAATTTACTTATGTAGAGAAACCAGCCAATTTAAAGAGCAGAAAGATCAGGAATCAAGTAGTTTGTAGGCAGAGATAAATCTACCAATATTCTACTTGCAATTCATCGAGATTTGTTATATTTCTGCTCCCCAAGCTGATTGGCAAATAAATTATTGTTAGTACTATTTTTAACTTGTTAAACTAGTACCTCAGTATCTCTACTTAATGGCTGACTTTTTATATGTATAAGGGTAGTTGACTGTCCTCAATGTCATCTATGTAGTGTGTTCCCATGAATCATTGCGGATTGCTAGATAAAAACTAGATTAGATACCGTGTTAAAAATTAGTCAGGAGTACAAATGAACAAATTGTTACCCCACTCTAGAATCATCGCCAGAACATCGGCTAGAATCACGTCTCATGAGGCTTGCAAATGCCGTATTGCGTTGTATTCCCACGACACAATGGGTTTAGGACACAAACGCCGTAATTTATTGATTGCCCAAACTTTAGGATTTTCACCCCTACAAACTGATATTTTAATGATTAGTGGCATTCCAGATGCCAGCAATTTACCAACACCACCAGGGGTAGATTGTTTGACTCTTCCATCTCTGCATAAAAACATTGATGGGCAATATCAAGCCAGGAAACTGGATCTATCATTGCAGGAAATTATTGCATTGCGATCGCAAGTTATCCTCGCAACGATAAAAACCTTTAAACCGGATATCTTGATTGTGGATAATGTCCCACGGGGCGCAGTCAGAGAACTAGATCCCACCTTAGAATACTTGCGTAGGGAAGGTAGAACCCATTGCATACTGGGTTTGCGCGATATCTTAGATGAACCCGCTTCCGTGCGTCGAGATTGGAAACGAGCAGCCAATGAAGAAGCGATTCAAACCTATTATGATCAAGTTTGGGTGTATGGCGATCGCAACATCTATGACCTAGCCAAAGAATATCACTTCCAGCCAAAAACCGCCGCCAAATTCCGCTACACAGGCTATCTTGACCAACGCAACCGCCTCAAATATCTAAATTTAGACACCGTTCAATCATTTAAATCCCTCAATCTACCATCTGAACGCCTAGTATTATGCCTAGTAGGTGGTGGACAAGACGGAGCGCAGTTAGCAGAAACCTTTGCCCATGCGGAACTACCACCAGGGATGAATGGTATAATCCTAACAGGCCCCTTCATGCCGCGAGAAGTCAGGCAAAAACTCCAGAACTATGCAGCGCAACGTGATAATTTGCGCGTGTTGGAATATTTAGCCGAGCCGACAATGTTACTCCATCAAGCCGAACGCGTGATTGCAATGGGTGGTTACAATACCACTTGTGAATTGTTGTCATTTGGTAAGCGATCGCTTATTTTACCCCGCGTCAAACCCCGAAAAGAACAATTAATTCGGGCTGAACGATTAAAAAAACTAGGCTTAATTGATTTTCTACACCCAGATAAATTAACATCGGCTGCATTAACCGACTGGCTAAAGCTTGACATTGAACCACCACCAGTCCGTAAATACGTCGATCTCAAAGGACTAACCCGCATTCCCCAATTCGTCCATGAAATCCTCATGTCTGCTCATCAAGAACCCCCACACGCAAAAGCTTCTTAAATAATCAACAGTCATAAGTCAACAGTTAACAAATATGCCCATGTCCGTCGCTTACGTCCTCAAACGTTATCCCCGCTATTCTGAAACCTTTGTCGTCAATGAAATTTTAGCTCATGAAGCGGCTGGCTTAGATATAAAAATTTTCGCTTTAAGACCACCATCAGACACACACTTTCAAAATATTATTTCCCAAGTGCGCGCACCTGTCACTTACATTCGCAAGCCACTCCAAGGACGGGTGAGCGATTCCCTCAATAGTCTTGCACCAACAGCCGCTAGTTATTTCTGGGCAGAATTACAAGAAGCCAGTAAAGCTATCCCTGATTTTTGGTCAAAATTGGCATTTGCTCAAGGGGAAAAAGCCAGCACTGTCTACCAAGCCGCATGGTTAGCACGAGAAGTCAAGCTCAAAGGTATCACCCATTTACACGCTCATTTTGGCACTGTAGCCACTAGTGTAGCTCGCCTAGCATCGCACTTTACAGGCGTTCCCTATACTTTCACTGCTCACGCTAAAGATATCTTTCATGAAAGCGTGGAATTTGCGGACATGGAACGTAAGCTAAAAGATGCGGCTAGTGTGGTGACTGTCAGTAACTACAATGTCAAATATCTGCAAAAAACATATAACCTAGCTGCAAACCAAGTCCAACGCATCTATAACGGTTTAGATTTACGACAATTACAATATTCTTCTCCGGCGGAACGTCCACCATTAATTATTTCAGTTGGTCGGTTAATTGAGAAGAAAGGGCTATCTGTTCTCATTGATGCTTGTGCAATTCTCAAGCAGAGAAATTATGAGTTTCAGTGTCAAATTGTGGGTACTGGTTCTTTAGAGTTTCCCTTGCGTCGGCAAATTATAGATTTGGGATTGCAATCTTGTGTGGAAATTATCGGCCCTCGTCCTCAAAATGAGGTGTTTCAATTAGTACAACAATCGGCTGTGTTTGCTGCGCCTTATGTGATTGGGAAAGATGGTAATCGGGATGGATTACCTACGGTTTTACTGGAAGCGATGGCTCTGGGAACTCCCTGTGTAAGTACGGTGGTGACGGGTATCCCTGAAGTTGTGTGTGATGGGGAAACTGGGTTGATTGTCCCACAATATGATGCGGAAGAATTAGCCACTGCGCTTGGAAAACTTCTGAAAGATCCAGCTTTGCGAGTGAGGTTGTCTACTCAGGCTAGGAGTTTGATTGAGTCTGAGTTTGATATTTGTCGTAATACGCGAGTTTTGAGGGAGTTATTTCTCACGCAGAGGAGGACACTTGCGTGGGCGGGTCTCCCGACTTGAGCAAAGTGTCCGTCGCGCAAAGACGCAAAGGAAAAGGCAAAGGTTTATACCAGTTGAAAAAAGAATGCTATCGATACACGTCCTCAAACCCTTGTGATATCAGGCTGCTTAAATTTTGAATTTTGTTCGCCCTTGGCGTTCCCGTAGGGTATTTTGAATTGATTTTAGGAGGTGTGAAGGGTGAGAGTTGCTTATATTTGTGCTGATGCGGGGATTCCTGTTTTTGGGCAGAAGGGTTGCTCTATTCATGTGCAGGAGGTGATCCGGGCTTTAAAAGGACAAGGTGGACAAGTTACACTGTTTGCTACTCGGATTGGGGGAGAGTTACCGGCGGATTTGGCTGATGTGGTGGTGCATCAACTTCCACCTGTTCCTAAGTTAGAACGATCGCAGCGAGAGCAGGTTGCTTTGGGAATGAATCCTGATTTACGGTTGAGTTTGGAGAAGTTTGGCTCTTTTGATTTGATTTATGAGCGTTATTCTCTTTGGAGTTATGGCGCGATGGAATATGCCCAAGATAGGGGAATTCCTGGTTTGTTGGAGGTGAATTCGCCTCTGATTATCGAACAGGCACAGCATCGGGGTTTAATTGATCGTGAAGGCGCGGAAGCGGTGGCGCGTCGGGTGTTTTCCGCCGCTACAGGATTGATTGCTGTTTCCGATGCGGTGAAAAGTTACTTGCTGGATTATGTGGATGGTAGCAAGGTTCATGTGATTCCTAATGGTGTGAATCCTCACCGCTTTTCTCATCGGCGTTCTGCAAGTCAATCAGATAGTTTTACGGTGGGTTTTGTCGGTACTCTGAAACCTTGGCATGGATTGCCCATCCTGACGGAAGCTTTTAGTTTACTGCATCAACGTGTTCCCCATGCCAAACTTTTGATCGTTGGTGATGGCCCTGAACGGGAAAATCTGGAAGCTGAATTAGCTGCACGGGGACTAGATGCTCATACTCAATTCACTGGTGCGGTGAATCCTGATGAAATTCCTCAGTTATTAGCTGCAATGGATGTGGCTGTTGCACCCTACGCCGCACAATCTGATTTTTACTTCTCGCCGTTGAAGGTGTATGAATATATGGCGGCTGGTTTACCTGTAGTTGTTAGTCAGATTGGACAATTGGCAGACTTAATTGATCCGGGGGTGAATGGTATGCTTTGCCCTCCTGGTGATGCGATCGCCTTAGCTGACACATTAGAACAATTATGGCGATCGCCTAATCTGCGTCACAGTTTAGGACAAGCGGCGCGAGAAACCGTGATAGCTCATCATACTTGGGATGCGATCGCAGGGCAAATTCTGCATCTAGCGTCTCCATTACCAGTGGAGGTGAAACTATAAATGCTAAAACCCAAAAAATCAGCTGTTCCCGGTTTGTGGGGAGTGCTGGCTTATTTCTGGCCTGATATTCGTCCCCAGTATGGATTACTTTTAGTTTCGGCGATCGCTTTAATTGCAGATGTCGGACTGAGAGTATTAGAACCTTGGCCACTCAAGTTTGTCTTTGATTACGTTCTGCTGCGCGGCGAAAGGCTCAATACTGTTCCCCTCATAGCTAATCTAGAACCAATCACATTACTGACATTCTCAGCCGTTGCAGTCTTAATTATTACAGGCTTACGCGCCCTGGCTGCCTATGGGAGTACTGTAGGATTAGCTATAGTCGGTAGCCGAGTCATGGCGAAGGTGCGGAATCGTTTATATTGTCATCTGCAAAATTTATCTTTGGCTTATCACACCAAAGCCCGTAGCGGTGATTTAATTATCCGTGTCAGTAGCGATGCTAGTCGTCTTCAAGAAATCATGATTACGGCAGCATTACCGCTAGTAGTCAGCATTCTCTCTCTATTTGGCATGATTGGGGTGATGTTCTGGATGAATCGTAGCCTCACCCTGCTGTCATTAATCACACTACCGTTCTTTTGGTTAGTCACTAACCGACTCAGCCAGCGCATCAAAGATTCCTCATTAAAGCAACGTCAACAAGAGGGGGCTGTAGCAGCAACGGCGGCTGAATCGATTGCGGCGATTAAATTAGTCAAAGCCCTCTCCCTACAGGATGCTTTTGCGCGAGTATTTGCTCAACAAAATCAAAGTAGTCTGAAAGAAAGCGTCAAAACCCAACGGCTGGCGGCTCACTTGGAACGTACTGTAGATGGGGTGATTGCAATGGGAACAGCAATTATTTTATGGTATGGCTCTTGGTTGGCTCTGCGAGATGCTTTAACCCC
This sequence comes from Anabaena sp. FACHB-595, assembly GCF_048568275.1. Lineage (NCBI taxonomy): Bacteria > Bacillati > Cyanobacteriota > Cyanophyceae > Nostocales > Nostocaceae > Anabaena > Anabaena sp. FACHB-595. The sequence goes on along the minus strand of NZ_CP183473.1, from coordinate 6,188,864 downwards.
TGGGGATGTGCTGGTATTCCTTACCTACCTCAAGAACGCCTTTAAGCCAGTGCAGAACTTGGCTAAATACACGGGACGACTCGCTAAAGCGGCGGCTTCTGGTGAGCGTATCTTAGATGTGTTAAATCAGAAACCAGATATCAGTGATTCACCTGAAGCCTTCCCCGCCCCAATTTTCCGGGGTGCGGTGCGTTTTGATCGCGTCCACTTTGCATATAACTCAGGACGAGTGCTACTAGAAGACATCAATTTAAACATTCAATCGGGACAGCAAGTAGCGATAGTAGGGACTTCTGGTGGTGGTAAATCGACGTTAGTCAGTCTTTTATTACGGCTTTATGATCCCACATCTGGGCGGGTGATGATTGATGGGCGGGATATTCGAGAGTATACATTGGCATCATTCCGTTCCCAAATTAGTGTAGTTTTGCAAGATAGTCTCTTGTTTGCTGCCAGTATTAAAGAAAATATTGCCTACGGGATTGCTGGGGTGTCTGATGCGGAAATTGAAGAGGCGGCGCGTTTAGCTCATGCTCATGATTTTATCCAAGCTTTACCGCAAGGATATGACACCCTGGTGGGGGAAAGAGGCTCGACTCTTTCTGGGGGACAAAGACAACGGATTGCGATCGCTCGTGCGGCGATTCGTCAAGCTCCTATCTTGATTTTAGATGAACCTACTACGGGGTTAGATAAGGAAAGTGAGAAGGCTGTAATTGATGCTTTGCAAAGGTTGTCAGCAAATCGCACGACTTTTTTGATTACTCATGATCTTGATTTTGCTACTCGCGCAGATATGATTATTTATCTGGAAAATGGGCGGATAGCTGAACAAGGTTCTCATCTGGAGTTGATGCGGAAACATGGGCGTTATGCGGCTTTGTATGAGGTGCAGGCTTCTTTGAGGGTTTAGAGAGAGTTTTTTAACGCGGAGGGGCGCGGAGGTATGCGCGGAGGTACGCTGAGTATGGATTTTAGTGATGGGAAGATGCCTTTTTTGGCGGATGTGGTTGATCGGGTGCGGGTGGAGGAGTGTTTTGAGGGGTGTTTGGTAATAGCTAAAAATTGTCGTGTGCAGAATGTCCGGGTGATTCGTCATAAGTTGGGGCGGCGTTGTTTGATTGAATATGAGTTGATTGATGATGCTGGGGAAATCATTACCTTAATTGGGAAGGTGAGGGCTAAGGGAACTGATTTCCATAGTTATGAGTTACAGAAATCTCTCTGGGAATCTGGATTTGGTGATGATAGTCCTGATGGGATTTCTGTCCCTGAACCTGTAGGGATAATTCCTGAATGGCAAATGTGGTTACAGCGTAAGGTTGAGGGGGTGACTGCTACTCAACTGCTTTCACAAACTAACGGTATTTTACCTGCAAAACTTATTGCTGAAGCTGCTCATAAATTGCACCAAGCTAATATTATTCCTCGTCGTTCTCATAGGATGTCAGATGAATTACGAATTTTGCATGAACGGATTCCATTAGTTATGGAACAATATCCACAATGGCAATCACGTTTAGAACGCATATTAGCAGCAAGTGATGATTTAGGAGCAAACACACCAGAACCAAAACCCTGTGGTATCCATCGTGATTTTTATCCTGATCAAGTGATTATTAATAATTCCCGTTTGTATCTGATTGATCTGGATTTATATTGTGCAGGTAATCCGGCAGTTGATATCGGTAATTTCATCGCTCATCTACAAGAATATAGCTTACGTAATTTTGGTAATAGCCAAGCATTGCAAGAGTATGAAAATATTCTCACGAAAAGATTTCTTCAGCTTACAGGTAACGAATTTTTCCCCGCAATTCAAGCCTATACTACCCTAACTTTAGTCCGCCATATTCACATCAGCACCCTATTTCCAGAACGTCGTCTTTTTACCGAACCATTATTAAATCTCTGCGAACAGCAACTCAATATAACTCGTAATTCGTAATTATATAGCGTTTCTTAATCTGCTGAGGTACTTACTACACCACTAATAGACCTCTTGCATAAATATTTTTTTGTTTCGCGCATTCGCCCTTGGCGTTCCGCTTGCGGTAGGCGCAAAGACGCAAAGAAGGACGCTGTAATTATAACTTTTGCAAGAGGTCTAATAAAATTGGGCAACCTCCGCGCCCCTCTGCGTTTTCCTCTGCGCCCCTCTGCGTTTAATTTTCAGGAGATATAATTAATGGGTTCAATTTTTGGTCAGGAAATACGCCTGATTAGTCTAATCATTTTATTTGTTTTGAGTAGCATAGCTAAAGTTAGTGCAACAAATATTCCAGTAGAAGAAAATAGTAAATTAAATAAAATTATATCAGTTTCTCAATTAGCGGATATTACCCATGATAGTTGGGCATTTCAGGCACTACAAGCATTAACTGAGCAATATGATTGTGTTAGTCAGGAGACTACTGACAATCAAACCATGACTAGATATGAATTTGCCACTAAATTAAATGCTTGTATTCTCAAGATAAATAATAGTAACTTTGAAAATTTTAATCGAGAAACATTAACTACAATCCAAAAACTACAAACAGAATTTTCTGCGGAATTAGCAACTTTTCACAACCGCGTCGATTTATTAGAACAAAAGGTAGCTACATTAGAAACACAACAGTTTTCGCCCCAAGTTGAGTTAGCGGGAGAAGTTATCTTTGCTGTAACTGGAGTTGCTGGCGGGAAAAAAGCCAACAGTAGAACTAAGCCAATCAATGATAATTTTGTTTTGAGCGATCGCCTCCGTCTCAGCTTAGAAGCAAGTTTTACTGGTGAGGACAAATTACAAATCCGTCTACAAGGACGCAACACACCAGAATTAGCAGATGTTACCGGCACTAAAATGGCTAATTTGGGCTTTGATGGTGACGATGACAATGAGGTGGAAGTAGATGAGTTAGATTATAGATTCCGTCTGGGTAAACAAACTCGCGTCACTTTGTACGCTTTGGGAGGAGGATTAGGGGATTTTGTTCCTAGTGTCAATCCTCTTTTTAGTGGTAGTGGAGACGGTTCAATTTCCACATTTGGGCGAGAAAATCCGATTCGCCGACAAGGTGGCGGTGCAGGTATCGGGATTTCTCATAATTTCAATGATTCTCTCAATTTTTCATTAGGATACGTCACCAACAATGCAGCTAATCCAGAGAAGGGTATTTTTGCTAGTCCCTATGGCGCGATCGCTCAATTCACCCTTGAACCCACCAAAAATACAGCACTTAGCGTCACCTATATCCACTCTTACAATAATGTAAATACCGGCACTGGCAGCGAATTAACCAACAACCCCTTTAATAATCAAGCAGATGCAATTACAGCTAATTCCTTTGGTGCAGAAGCTTCTTGGCAAATTAACCCAACTATTACTCTCGGTGGACGAGTTGGTTTAATTCATGCAACAGCAGAAGACTTACCCGCAACTCCAAATGCTACTATTTCCACATGGGCGTTACTACTAACTCTCAACGATATTGGTAAAGAAAATAGCTTTGCGGGCTTTGTGGTAGGTCAACCGCCTAAAATAACTCATAATAGTTTTGGTGATGCCTTTGAAGATCAGGATACATCTTTACATTTAGAAGCTTTTTATCACCTGCAAATTACAGATAATCTGGCGATAACTCCGGGGTTATTTCTGATCACCAACCCAGAGCATAATAATAATAACGACAAAATTTATATTGGCACAGTTCGAACAACTTTTACCTTCTAATAGCAATTTTATATGAGGTTGCACATAATAGAAAATCTGTTGATTTATCCGCGTTTATCTGTCTTGAAAAGTTGAGCCACTTGCTTGCGGGGGTTCCCCCCGTTGTGCAAAGTGGCGTTCCTACGGAGGGAAACCCTCCTACAGAACTTTTCGCTGCGTGCATCTGCGTTCAACTATTCTATACAGCTTCATATTAATTTGGTATAAGTATCGGTAAGTAGAAGAAGTCCGGGGAGTCGAGATAGATCACTCATCACTCCCATTAATCCTCATATAAATCAGTTTGCAGGTTCCCCTGACTATCAAGATATAATTCTTCCTCAAGTTCTCCGTCAGTAATATCTACCTCATAAAACATACCATTAGGCGTAATTTCAATTTCATATTTTGTGATGATATATCCAGGACGTTCTTGATTGATACGTTTTAATACAATAGGAGGGAAATCTTTTTCTGTCACATAGTATTCAGTCTCTAGCCATTCCCCGCTATCTGAAAATTCCGCCTCATATTGAATATTATTTTGAGTAAAAACTGCCTCATAACCGTAATCATGTCTTTGCCAGGTATGAGGAATATCAGGATATTTAGCTTGGAAAGCTGCTTTAACGGAGGGGGGAACTATGACACTTTGTTTCTGATTGGGGGGATGATAACAAGCCAATAACAATGCTATTAGATATGCACCACTAACCACAAACAAGATTGATGCAATTGGTATACTTTTCACCTATTTACATAATTAGTTTTGAATGAATGTTGCTTCTTGGGGTGGTTCCAAAGGTAGGATAATCGTGAATACAGATCCTTCCCCTAGTTCACTTTGTAAGGTAACTCGTCCTTTGTGGGCTTCTGCAATGGCTTGGACAATAGATAAACCTAGTCCAGCACCTTCAGAAAGACGGCGACTGTTTGTCGCACGAGCAAAACGTTGGAAAATTCTGTATTGGTCAGCTGATGCAATACCTGTACCTGTGTCACGTACCCAAAAGCTGATTTTATCTCTGTGAATCATTGAACCCAGAGCAATTGTATCGGTGTTGTTTGTATGTTGAGTGGCATTTTGAGCCAAATTCATCACAGCCTGAGTTAGACGTTGACGATCGCCAACAATTTTACCTCTAGCAACCGCTTCTAGTTGCCAGACGCGATCGCCAAGACCTTTGACTTTAGCAAATAATTCCTCGGTGAAAGTGCAAACATCAAATGTTTCTAGCAGCAGAAAATCTGGACGCTCCGCCTTTGCTAGTAACATCAAATCATTGACAAAACGGTTCATTCGTTCTAACTCATCTATCACTATAGTCAGAGTTTCTTGTATTTCTTTTGGGTCATTACCCATCAATTCTAAATGACCACGAATAATGGTAATAGGTGTTCGCAGTTCGTGTCCAGCATCATTAATAAAGTTGCGTTGACTGATAAACGCATTTTGTAATCTATCCATCATGTCATTAAAAGTAGTGCCTAATTCTGCTAGTTCTCCATTACCATCTATAGTGATGCGTTGATTTAAATCAGTCTCACTAATTTTACGAGCCGTTTGAGTTAGTAAGCGCAAAGGAGCCAAAATTTTTCCCGAAGCAAGCCAAGCCAAAACTAAAGCAAATATTAAAACAAATGTACTCACCTGAACAATCACGGCTAAAGTTTCCAAAACTTCTCCACGTTCCCCAGCAGTGGTGTGAGCAATGACTATAACTCCCATGATTTCGCCCTGAATTTCCACAGGTCGAGCTAGATAAACGATGCTATCAACCTGACTATTAGGTATTACAACTTCTTCTTGCTTTGGTTGTGTTAATTTGGCCCAATCTCGAATAAGTTTTGCATCTCTATCCATTTCTTTTGGTCTAGCTCTGGGACTTGATTTATAAAATTTTTCGTCCATCAGGGCAATCAAAAAAGTATCATCTTCTGGCAGTTGATTACCTAAGAAAGCATCAAAAAACTCTCTTAGCTGTTGCTTCGTAGTTGGTGGCTTTAGTAGACGGTTATCAGTTTGTTTAAGTTTATCAATAGCTTCAATACTTTCTTCATCTAATTGATGCTTAGGAATGTTACTTGTGCCAAGTAGTTGCTCAAATATTTCTATCTTTTCTATTGCTTCCTCATTTACACGTTGATTAACTCGTGCATACAAAGCCTGACGAATCGTCGGAATAAAAACCAGAAAAATAAAAAATAAAATTATCCCATACCAGGATAAAATCCTTGTACGCGTAGACCAAAAGAAGCCTCGACGATGCTTGAGAAATGTTCCAGCTATGGTATTTTGCTGGTTCTTCACTGATTTCTGAGTATCGGGATGAAATAGAATAACTTGAGATTTCTCTTTCTTGGCTTGTTGCCCCATATAACTATAAATTTTTATGTATGATAACTGCTAAAGTTTTGAACTTTGGATCTAACATCCAAAATCCAAAACCCTGCATCCAAAATTCCGGTCACATAGGGAACACAAGCATCTTGCGACAGTATTTATCTTCTGTCGGTAAAGAAGAAAGGCTGTAATCGAAACCTATGTTGATTAGTTTCTAACTCTCCGATGAAAGAATCATGAAGTTTTGATGAGAAGATTCTCATGTTCGCAGACGATAACCCATGCCTCGGACAGTTTCAATTAAGTCATTACCTAATTTTTTGCGTAAATAACCAACGTAAACATCAACAATATTCGAGCCTGGGTCATAGTCGTAACCCCATACCCTATCTAATAATTGCTCACGACTCAAAACTTGCCCAGGATGGCGAAAGAAAGTTTCTGCGAGAGTAAATTCCCTGGCTGGGAGTTCTATCGTGTCTTGACCGATTTTAACCTTGCGCGATCGCAAATCTAAAACTATATTTCCCGACTTAATTACCGTCTCTTCCATTGCCTGGCTACCACCACTCTGACGCAGCCTAGCTTTTACCCGTACTAACAATTCTTCAAATCGGAACGGCTTGGTTAAATAGTCATCTGCTCCTGCTTCAAACCCTGCAACCTTATCTTGAATGTCATCACGAGCAGTCAAAATAATCACTGGGATATTTTCCCCTTGTCCCCGTAATTCTTCTAACACATCCAAGCCATCTTTACCAGGAAGCCCTAAATCCAAAATCATCAAATCAAAACCGCTACTTAATGCCATGTTAGTCGCCGAGTAGGCATCAGTAGCCACAGCCGTTGTAAAACCTTGAGAACGCAGTCCCTTCTCAATAAAAGCCGCTATGCGGGGTTCATCTTCAGCTATGAGAATGCGATTCATCCGATGCAACCTCTTTCGGTATTTCTAAGGATAGAGACAACTGTAAAAGTAGAGTCTGTTCCCAGAATACCTTTTCTTCATGATTTACACCTAAAAAGGGATGCTTAATTTTGTCAGTGGTCGTTAACATTCACTATTGAGTATTTTAAATTTTGAATTGATTCATTCCGCATCCTGACTCTTGATAATTCCCTCTGTTACCACCTTTTGAGATAAAGCTTTTTGAGCAATTTTAGTGATATATACAGTCACACCCACAGTTGCCATCAATCCCAATCCTTGCATTATCCACTGCCAAATTTGTGTTTCCGGCGTAACTGGTTGATGATTCGTACCCGCCAGAGCCAAATCCCCTGCTAAAGAACCAATATAAACATACATTATAGTCCCAGGGATAATGCCCAAAGAACCTAATATATAGTCTTTTAAAGATATACAGGTGACACCAAAAGCATAGTTTAATAAATTAAAAGGAAAAACCGGCGAAAGTCGAGTTAAAAGCACGATTTTCCATCCTTCCTTTGCCACAGACTGATCAATCATTTTAAACTTTGGATACTTATCTATCTGCCGCACAACCCAATCCCGTGACAGATAGCGTCCGATAAAGAAAGCTAATATTGCGCCCACAGTTGCTGCTATTAGTACATAAACTGAACCCCAAAATACACCAAATAAACAACCACTTTTTAAGGTCAATATAGAGCCGGGAATAAATAATAATGTCGCCAGATTGTAAATAATCATGTAGGCGATCGGCCCAAAAAATCCCAGGCTTTGCACCCATAATATTAATGTTTGTAAAAGTGCCTGAATATTAAATTGTCGTGCCACAATTATCAAAATGGCTATTGTCAAACCTATAAGTAATAGTCTATGTTTCCTATTGAATCTAGTCTGCTCTTTGGGAATCATTAAATTACCTCAGTTTTCAGCGTTACTTTAAGTAGTTAAGGATAATGTCATACAACAGCCAAAAGGCAAAAGATTCCTGATCTTGCTTTTATCATCACTTTTCATCAGACCTGATTTTGAATTGCGAATTTTGTAGCTTGCTTACAATAGAATAATTCCCATTGCTGAGAGAGGTTACACCCAATGTCCAATTCAGAATTAGATAGAGTCATCGTCCGCCCAGTGGATGAGTATAATCAGAAATTGGTGGCTTATGTGCATCCGCCCGATTGGGTGAACCCCCAACCGGCTGATAATTATGACTTGGTGGTCATTGGTGCGGGGACTGCTGGCTTAGTCGTGGCGGCGGGTGCGGCTGGTCTGGGTTTGGGTTTAAAAGTGGCGCTAATCGAAAAGCATCTCATGGGTGGAGATTGCTTGAATGTGGGTTGTGTACCTTCTAAAACTATTATTCGGTCTTCGCGGGTGGTGGGGGAAATCTGGAATGGGAAAAATTTGGGGGTGAATATTCCCAGCCAGATTGATATTGATTTTCCCGCAGTTATGGCACGAATGCGACGAGTGAGGGCAGGAATTAGCCACAATGATTCGGCGGAACGCTTTGCATCCCTGGGAGTTGATGTATTTTTAGGTAGTGGTAGATTTGCTAGCAGCAACACCGTAGAAGTAGCTGGTAAAACCCTTAAATTTAAAAAAGCGGTGATTGCTACTGGTGCTAGGGCTACAAAACCAGCAATTATCGGCATTGAACAAGCTGGATATCTCACCAATGAGACGGTTTTTTCCTTAATTCAAAGACCGGAAAAGTTAGCAGTAATTGGTGGTGGCCCCATTGGTTGCGAATTAGCCCAAGCCTTCCGACGTTTGGGGAGTGAGGTGGTGCTGATTCATAGCGGTTCCCATGTCCTCAACAAAGAAGATAACGACGCGGCGCAAATTGTCCAACAGACTTTAATTAAAGAAGGGATTCGCTTAGTTTTAAATGCCAAGGTAGAAGAAGTAGTGACGGTAACCGAGGGTAAACGGTTGTATTTTTCTACCAACGGTCATCGTGATTCGGTGACGGTAGATGAAATATTAGTGGGTGCAGGGCGATCGCCTAATGTGGAAGGGTTGAATTTAGAAGCTGTCGGGGTAAAATACGACAAGCGTCGGGGTGTGGAAGTGAATGATTACCTACAAACCACCAACCCCAAGATTTATGCTGCTGGCGATATCTGCATGGACTGGAAATTTACCCACGCCGCCGATGCAGCCGCGCGCATTGTGATTAAAAATACCCTGTTTTCTCCCTTTGGTTTAGGCAGGTCGAGACTAAGTAGCTTAGTCATGCCTTGGGTGACTTATACTGACCCAGAAGTTGCCCATGTGGGACTGTACGAAAGTCAAGACGTAGAGACAATTAAAATCCCTTTTAGTAGTGTAGACCGAGCGATCGCCGACGGACAAGAAGATGGTTTTCTGAAAATTCACCACAAAAAAGGCTCAGATGAAATTGTCGGTGCAACCATTGTGGCAAGTCACGCCGGCGAGATGATTTCGGAAGTCACAACAGCGATAGTCAATAAAATCGGTTTAAACAAACTCAGTAACGTGATTCATCCCTACCCCACCCAAGCCGAAGCCATCAAAAAAGCCGCAGATACCTATCGCCGCACCCTTCTCACACCAAGAACAAAAAAACTATTGGGATTTTTAACCAAATTTTCTTAAGAAAAAACTGACAACTGTCAACTGACAACTGACAACACATCAAAGCAGAAAAAATCACGGTAAGTTTAACCTTACACCTTCCGCTATCCCTTAGACTAGGGGCAGCAACCTTGTTCAGACTGGTCGAGGAAAGTGGAAAGTGACAGAGACGAACAATTTAAACTCTACCCTTCAGGATGTGTCACGTAGGGAATTGCGTGACTTAGTGCGGACACAGATGCGAATGCTATTGGAAGCAGGAGATTTACAGGGAGCAAAAGCCATTCTTGTACCTGTACAGCCTGCGGACATAGCCGAAGCGATTGAAGGTTTGCCCGAAACAATGCACGCTTTAGCTTTTCGCTTGCTTTCTAAAGATGAAGCCATTGAAGTTTATGAATATCTTGATTACAGTGTTCAAGAAAGATTAATTGAAGAACTGAAAAGCCAGGAAGTCCGCGATATCGTTGATCAAATGTCTTCGGATGACCGAGCTAGATTATTTGATGAATTGCCTGCCAAAGTTGTCAATCACCTGCTAGAACAACTCAGCCCGACAGAACGCCAAGCCACAGCCCTAATGTTGGGTTATGAAGCTGATACAGCCGGGCGCATCATGACTCTAGAGTTTATTGCCCTGAAAGAAAATATGACCATAGGGCAAGCTTTAGAACGGATTCGCAGCCTCGCTAATGCTAGTGAGATGATCTACTATCTTTATGTCACAGATCAAGCCAGACGCTTAACCGGCATTGTCTCACTGCGTGAGTTGGTGACATCCCAGCCAGAACAGACGATTGGTGAGGTGATGACCCGTGACGTGATTTTTGTCAATACAGATACTCACCAGGAAGAAGTAGCCAGATTAATTCAAAGGTATGATTTCCTGGCTGTGCCGGTGGTAGATAGACAACAGCTTTTAGTGGGGATTGTCACTGTTGATGACGTGATTGATATTCTGGAAGAGGAAACCACCAAAGATATCTACGCTTTAGGTGGTGGTGTGCAGTCCAGTGGCGACAATTACTTTCAAATGGATTTATGGGAAGTAGCTCGCAAGCGGGTTTTATGGTTATTTGTTCTCTTAATCACCAATACCGTCACCGGCACAATTATTAAGTCCCAAGAAGATATCTTGACAAAAGTAGTCACCCTTACTGCTTTTATCCCCTTGTTGACTGGTACTGGTGGTAACGTAGGCGCTCAGTCTTCCACAGTCGTGATTCGCGGGATGAATACAGACGAAATTCGCTCACTCGGCCCATTGCAGGTAATTGGACGAGAAGCGATCGCCGGTGCATTGTTAGGAGGTATGTTAGGTAGTATCGCCACTATATGGGCTTACTTTCTCCAAGGTAGGATAGAAGTGGCGATCGCTGTTGGTGCTAGTTTAATCGCTATCTCTGTTCTGGCTTCTATATCTGGTTCAGCACTGCCATTTTTGTTTCGCTACCTACGTTTAGACCCAGCTTTAATGTCAGCACCTTTTATTACTACAGCCGTTGACGTACTTGGAGTTCTAATTTACTTCAATTTGGCAAGAGTAATTTTAAGATTGTGAATTATTGATATTTACAATTCCGACGCTGTATCAGGTGCAATAATTTCCCCAGTTCCCAAGTTAAGAATCATATCTTGGTCGGTAATCAATTCATTCAATTCTTTAACTTGCAAATTCATTTCCTCACACGCTTTTCTCAGTTCTCCTGCAAATCTATTCAAATCATCACCATAGCCACATTGGTAAGCAGCAGTTTCAATTCCCTGCTTGGCATTTGCTCTAGCACAATCTACTAATTCTGTGCCTTGCAATGGTTTTAGGGATGACATAAGCTATCTTTTTTCTTTAAATGTTCCTTACTAGATATAGCAACTGCTGAGGACGCAATCATCTCTCCGTTGGCAGACATCAAAGAAAATTCAGAATAAATCAGATATCATCTATTCTGAACTCCCCCCATTATCGTCAATTCAAGGGTTTAAGACCCCTATGTCTACAAGTAGTATCAGTTGAGATGGGGTTTAAATCCCCATCTCTAACTGTTTTGGATTTTGAATTTTGAATTGTTATTTAGCCATTAACTACTTCCCCACCATTGGGATGTAAAACTTGACCAGACATATAAGATGAGTCATCAGAAGCTAGAAACACATAACTAGGTGCAACTTCTTCTGGTTGTCCGGCTCGTTGCATGGGTACTTGTTTACCAAAGGTTTCTACTTTTTCTGCGGGAAATGTTGAGGGAATTAAAGGTGTCCAAATTGGCCCAGGTGCCACAGCATTAACCCGGATACCTTTACTAATTAAGTTTTGTGATAAGGAACGAGTAAAGGCAACAATTGCACCTTTAGTTGAAGAATAATCAAGTAACTGTGGACTACCTTTATAAGCTGTAACTGAAGTAGTATTGATAATGGCGCTACCTTTTTTCAGGTGTTTGATTGCTGCTTTGGTCAAGTAAAACATTGAAAAAATATTCGTGCGGAATGTCCGTTCTAACTGTTCTTTAGTAATATCTTCAATGCTTTCTTGGGGATGTTGTTCAGCCGCATTATTGATGAGAATATCCAATTTACCGAACTCATCTACTGTTTGTTGAATCGCACGCTGACAAAAAGCCTCATCAGTTATATCGCCGGCAATAGATACAGCACGTCTTCCTTGTTCTTCTACCAAATTTTTGGTTTCTTCCGCATCGTCGTGTTCACTCAGGTAAACAAAGGCTACATCTGCACCTTCTTTAGCATAGGCGATCGCCACAGCCCGACCAATCCCACTATCCCCACCAGTAATCAAGGCAACTTTATCTTTTAATTTACCGCTACCTCGATACTGAGCATCATCAGCTTGAGGTTTTGGCTGCATTTTTGATTCTGTACCCGGTGGTTGCTGTTGCTGTGGTGGTTGTAATGTTTGCTTTTCTGCCATATATTTCTCCTGGTAATAGATAAACAATTTCTCGATAAAAAACTTAGTTTTTCATCCGCACAATTAAACCTTGGATCGACAGATCAACCCAAGGTTTAATTGTGCTTTTGCTCCCACTTGCAAATAGCAAGCTTACGCATTTTCACCCCGGATGTTAGCCAAACGTACTAATTGTTGGCCAATGTACGTGACTGACATAATTTCTCCTCACACCTGACACAATTAATCTGACCACGGAAAACAAGTACACAACTCTCTTTCGATGAAGGATTTATCCTATTCATCTGCCTTAAAATTAACTACTATATACTTAATATTTATCGGTCTTGAGGTGGAAACAAAACTCAGATTTTCTCACCCTAGAGAGAGAAAAAAGACCAAGAAATTGTTTTCTCAGACTTCGTTAAGAAATATTGTAGTAGGGGCAGTAATCCTATAACTTGGAAGCATCAGCTATCAGAACTCTTGCAATTCTTCCAGTAGCATTTGAGCATCCTTCCACATATCAAGGTGTCCATCACGATATATTTTGGCAATGAATGGAGCAGGATGTTTACTAACGAATCTTTTCATAGGGACAATTGCTTGTAGTAAGATGCCAGCCATCTCTTCACCTGATAAACTCTGAGAGGCGAAGGTAAACATCTTGATTTGAGCGCGTGCAACGGCTATTCGTTCTAAACGGTTATTACTGATCTTCCCATCTTTGGTAAGAACAACCCAACCCCTTTTCCCAACTTCCGGTAACCACTCCACATCTTGAGCATCTTTACCAAAGTATTCATCATGGATTGCGATGGTCAACCCCGCGCCTTTGAGTGTTTATGCAATACGCTTATTGCCTAAGCATCTATCAATAAAAAAGGTAATGGATTGGCTCTGAGTCATGCAGCAGTAGGTAGTTCACACCGAATAGCTTCTTCGATCATCAGGCGATCGCAATCATAATCATAAGCAAGTTCGTCAATCGATTCACCTGCTTGGTAACGTTCTGCTAACACGCGGGTAGAAATTCCCGTACCAACAATAACAAGGCGACCAAAGGCGATTCGAGGATCTACAACAACGAAACGAGGGTTGTCTTCCTCATGAGAACGAGTAAAGGGATACAGTTTAATTGCCAATCCAGTGTCGTCGGGTTCAATTCGTTCCAGATGAGCATTAAAAGCGTCTTTCAATTCCGTTTTCACGCTTTTAGAAGCATTAATTAAAGAGCCATATCGCTCAATGAACAGATCCACTCCATCGGTAAGGAAACGCTCACGCGCTAAGGGATGAGAGATTTGAAATTGCTCATCAATGAAATCAAGGGCATCTCGCACCTTACCTAAATCAATTTGGTGATGTTTGCGAATTGCCCTGAGAACATGAACTTCGACTAAATTAGTAAATGAAAGTAGTCGTGGTTTAAGATTACAAATTTGTATCAGGGGTCTAAAGAAGTTAGAACCGTTTGAGATTGGGTAGTGTCGCCCAACTGTCCAAGAACGAATAGTGCCTGCTGGAATGCGTAAATAACGAGCAGCATCGCTAATGGAGTATGAGGGAATGTCTCTGGGATCGGTTGCCCCATAAAGCTCAGTCATAAGCGTACCTGCCAGAGATATCTATATTTTATTATTGAGTATATTCATCTTATATTCAAGTAAATGAAAAGTGACTCTTCTACGTTAGCTACGTAAATTTACTATTTAATCGCAAATTTACAAATTAATCTTATGACGACTCGCACTCTGGGAATCACCCCAAATTTATATGATTATTTACTATCTGTTTCTTTGCGGGAACCGGAAATACTCGCTCAACTACGACAAGAAACAGCCTTGCAACCTATGGGAAGAATGCAAATTGCCCCAGAACAGGGACAATTTATGGCGTTATTAGTACAATTGCTGGGGGCAAAAAAAACTCTAGAAGTGGGGGTATTTACAGGCTACAGTTCCTTGATTGTGGCACTAGCTCTACCTGCGGAAGGAAAACTGGTAGCCTGCGATATTAATGAAGAGTTTACCGCGATCGCTCAACGTTATTGGCAAAAAGCCGGAGTAGACCACAAAATTGACCTCTATCTCGCTCCAGCCTTGGAAACATTAGATAAGCTACTAGTAGCAGGTGAAGCCGAAACCTTTGATTTTGCCTTTATTGACGCAGATAAGAGCAACTATGACAATTATTATGAGCGATCGCTGCAATTAATTCGTTCAGGAGGTGTGATAGCGATCGATAATGTTCTCTGGTCTGGTAAAGTTGCCGATCCTGAAATTCAAGATAATCGCACCCAAAAAATCCGCGCCTTCAACCACAAGCTATTACAAGACCAGCGCATCACCTTGAGTTTAATTCCCATCGGCGACGGATTAACTTTAGTACGGAAAAATTAATTGTATGTTTTGTTAACAGTTGACGGTTAAATGTCAACCATCAACTGTCAATTAGGCCAAATTCTCTCAACAACTGACAACTGACTAATGACCCTTAAGGCAAAATAAACCCGTATTTTCTTAATACAGCTTTCACTTGGCTACTAGTAGTTAAGTATTGGGTAAAATCCTTCGCCGCGTTAACATTTCTGCTACTTTTCACTACAGCTAAGGGATAAATAATGGGAGAGTGGTATTTTTCATCAGCCGCAACTACAACTTTCACTTTGTCAGAAATTTTGGCATCAGTGGCGTAAACCAAACCTGCATCAGCATTGCCACTTTCTACAGATGCTAAAACTTGACGTACATTATTAGCGTAGACTAATTTTGACTTGACACTAGGCAACAACTTTAACTGCTGCAAAACTTGTTCTGCATATTGTCCAGCCGGCACACTTCTAGGTTCACCAATAGCAATTCGCTTAATTTGGTCATTTCTTAAACTAAAGAAACTGGTAACACCAGTTGCATTCTTCGGCACAACTAAGACCAGGCGGTTTTTTGCTAAAACACCTCTTGTACCTGGGACGAGGAGTCTTTTCTGCTCTAAAGTATCTACTTGTCTTTTAGCTGCTGAAATAAAAATATCGGCTGGCGCACCGTTTTCAATTTGCTGCTGCAAAGCGCCAGATGCACCAAAATTATAGCTAATGTTGACATTTGGTTTACTCTGTTGATACAGGGGCTTAATTTCTTCCAGTGCGTCTTTCAAACTTGCAGCCGCAGACACAAGCAAATTAACGTTTGATTGCGCTACGACTGGAGCAGGTGTAAACAATGGTAAACCGACTGCCAAAACCCAGCCAGCAAGTACTGTAACAACAAAGGCGAGGATGTCTCTTCGTTTCATAGAAAATCGTGTTTATCTAGACTCTGCATCAAGGGATAGAGGCTTGGTAGGATCGTACTTAGATAATTTCGATATGTACCAACCTAATTGGTAACATTATGCCAAGAAAAGAACAAGGATGGATCACTTTTCAAACATCAGAAGAGGAGCGCAAGATTCTCGAAGAGGTTTGTCAGCAGTCTCAGCGTACCAAAACTGAGATTTTGCGAGAACTTGTGCGTGGACTCAATCAGCCTGCGCCGACGGCTAAATCAATACCAACCAAGCAGGCACTCAAAATAGAACCAGAGGTGACTGAAATATCTGAGTTGGAAGTTATTAGCACCAAAAGACCTTTTAAGGTTAGTTCCCGTAATATTCTTAAAGGAGTCATCAAAAAAGTTGTTGTTGGTTCTGTTAACAGCGAAGTGACATTAGAAATTGTTCATCGAGTTGAGCTAACCTCGATTATCACGAGAATGTCAGCCGAGGAGCTAGAACTAACTGAGGGTGCAGAAGCTTATGCTGTAATTAAATCTAACGATATCGTTATAGCCAGAGATTAGGCGAGTAAACAGGCGTTAGGAGAGAATATCTTACTCAGCATTTATTATTCACTTTTTATATAGGAGGATAACCTGTCTTTAAAAGTTCGGTTATGCGAACGAGGAGATAAGAATTAAATTGCTAAATTAGTGGATAGTTGAGCAACATTTGAGATAGTGACCATGAGTGAAAATTCCCATCGTAATCCAGATGATTTTGCTAATGAAGCATTTAACAATAATGGGCTGTGGGAATATGTACAATCAATGAGTCCTCAAACTGTTACCCAGTTATCTAAACCTGGTTCAAGAGAAGTCCTGCAATTAATTCAGCGTGCTGTTGTGGCGACTTTGGGTAATTTACCTCATGAGCAATTTAACACAAATATTACTACCAGCCGCGAAGAGTTGAGTCAGCTTTTAGGCGCTGCAATGGTAGATGGGTATTTCCTGCGTAATGTTGAACAGCGACTGGAGTTAGAGAAATCATTTTTTCCTCTAGGTGATGAAACTCCAACTCATCTTTACTTAACAGCCGAAACTCCGGTAAATGATGAGTTGCAAGAACAAAACCAGGAAAATTAATCGAGTAACGTTTGTTTGGGAGCTTTTTTATTGTGCTTCCCTGCGGGACGCTCCGCTTAACGCGGAGCTATGCCGAAGGCTTTACGCGTGTCAGTTGTTGAAAGGATCTGCTGGTTTAATACCCCATCCCAAGAATTGGTGGTTTTTAGACATTTTTGCCATTGACCACTGACCAATAACAAAAACTTCATCCACAAGCGGGTGGAGTTTTTTATTATTAATTAAGTTTTTGAGACTAATTGATAATAAAAAGGTTATGTTTTTTGCAGCGAAAATGTTCAGTAAAATATACTGAGACCTTAGCTACAAGTAATACAGGAATCCGACTTGATTTCTGTTGGCGTAGCCTGCGCTTGCCCATAAAATTCTCAGTATTTGTAGGGTAGGCAAAGTGTACCGACTCATGGTTTTGGTCGGCATTACCCAACGCCACTTGCTCCAAGCCGGGAAACCCCGAAGTTCTGATCGTAGGATTCCTCTGTTCAGACTTCTCTTCGTCCAACGCAGTGGCTCCCCTACGTATATTTCAAAAATCAAGCATGAGTCTTATACCAGTAGTTTGTCAATCATGGTAATCATAAATTAAATGTTTATATTTACGAAGGCAAGCAAAATTACTGCTTTGATATAAGTTAGCCTTAGAGTGTGATTTTTAAACAGATTTTGTATCCAATTATTTATTTTTGGCAATTAATAATAAGTCGTAATTGCGGTGATTTACCGCCATGAGAATTTTATTAGTAGAAGATGACGAACTGATTGGCGAATTACTTGTTAAGTCGCTAACAAGTCAGCATTATACTGTTGATTTCGCCAAAGACGGACAAGAAGGCTGGGATTTTGCGGAGTTATATACTTATGATTTGATTCTGTTAGATTTGATCTTGCCTAAGCTGGATGGAATTAGTTTCTGTCGGCAGTTACGAGCTAGTGGTAATCAAACTCCTATTCTCCTGTTAACCTCCCAAGATACAAGTATCACTAAGGTTACAGGCTTAGACGCTGGAGCAGATGATTATGTGGCAAAACCTTTTGATTTTCAAGAGTTATTAGCTAGAATTCGGGCTTTATTACGTCGGGGTGGTTCAGCTTTACCGCCTCTGTTGGAATGGAATAACCTCCGGCTTGACCCAAGTACTTGTGAAGTCGCTTGTGATGGAAAACTCTTACATTTAACTCCTAAAGAATACGGTTTGCTAGAACTGTTTCTCCGCAATAGTCACCGCATTTTTAGTTGTAGCGCTTTAATAGACCAATTGTGGTCATTTGAAGAACCACCAACAGAAGATACAGTGAGATCCCATATCAAGGGATTGAGGCAAAAGCTGAAAGCAGCCGGAGTAGTTGAAGATCCCATTGATACAGTTTATGGGATTGGGTATCGGCTCAAACCGGTGCAACCAGGAAGAGAAGAAGAATTAAATACTGAAAAAGTTGTCGCTGCGATCGCCAATCCGGTCGAGAATGAGGTAAGAAAAGTCTGGGAAGATGTAGTAGAGAAAATAGAACAGCGCGTAGCCGTAATTGAACAAGCTTCTCATAAACTGCTACAGAACAAAGTCAGTGAGGAAATACTGTCAAAAGCCAAGGTAGAAGCTCACAAATTAGCTGGTTCTTTGGGAATGTTCGGCTCTGATGAGGGTTCCCAGATAGCACAAGAAATAGAATCTTTGTTAGATAATGGCAAAAAGCTGAAAGCTTCAGGTGGGAAGCATTTGGGGCAAGTGGTTGAGGCATTACACCAAGAATTAGAAAATTTAAAATCTGGGTATAAAACAGAACTATCAGTAGTTGAAACAAAAGCAGACGATCGCCCCTTGGTACTAGTTATTGATCAAGACCAGGAATTAGTCAGGGAGAGCAGGAGTCAGGGTTCAGAGGCGATCGCCCCTGGGCAATTAACAGATGCCAGAGTGATGATTGTAGACGATGACCCGCAAATATTAACTACACTCCAGACTTTACTCAGTGCTTGGGGCATCAAAGTCTATACTCTCCCTCATCCCCAGGGATTTTTGGCAGCGAGGTTAGGGAATTTAGCAGAAATAGATACGCTGACCTTGGTAGCTAATCGCCGTAAATCCACCCAGGAATTAAACCATTACCTTCAGTGGTGTCATACTCACCAGCAAACCCTGAGCTTCGCTGTTGTAAAACTGGATGGACTCAAGCAAATTAATTATAACTATGGTCATGAAATAGGCGATCGCGTCTTATCTCAACTGGGCGAACTGTTAAGGCAAATGTTCCATAGTCAAGATGTAGTCGGACGCTGGGGAGGCACAGAGTTTATCTTAGGAATGGCAGGAATAACCAAAGGTGAAGGGGTAAGGCGGCTAGGGGAATTACTGAAAACTTTCCGGCAAATTGAATTTATTAATACAAGTAATCAATCATTCCACGCCACCTTGAGCGCCGCAGTAGTGGAATATCCCCAAGATGGCGACAAACTTGAAGTGCTATATCAAGCTGCTGACATAGTTCTTCACCAATCAAAGGCAACTGGAAGAAATCGGGTGTTGAGTAGTTGAATCAGGTAAGGAACAGGAGAAAAAATTTTTATTCCCCATTCTCCACTCCCTTTTCTAGGAGAACATATAGCCGTAGCCAGATAGATTAGGACATCAAGGCAATATAAAACCCTGACAACACAAGGCTTTCAAGTCTGTCAACCGTCAACCGTCAACCGTCAACAGCTATATGTCCGAATTATTATATACATTTTTTATCTCAGTCCCTTATTGGCATCCTCATGATTGGTTATCTGGAGTCATCAAAACGATTACAGCCATCATTTCTCTGTATACAGCGTTTATATGTGTGAAACTAATTGCAAAAGCTGGGAAATTTCCTAGCCAAGTACAGTTAGAAGTAACAAATCAAAAATTGCAACAGGCAATTTTAAACAGTGCCAATTACACAATTATTTCCACCACACCAGACGGCATAATTCTGACATTTAATGCGGCTGCACAGCGATGGCTGGGATACACCGCCGAAGAAGTGATTGGTAAAAAAACCCCAGAGATGATCCACGACAAAAATGAAGTCGTGAAAGTGGCACAAGAACTATCTCAAGAATTAGGGGTAACCATTGAACCTGGATTTGAGGCTTTTGTGGCTAAAGCACGACTGGGACAGGTGGAAGAACGGGAATGGACTTACATTCGTAAAGATGGTTCGCGTTTCCCAGTGCTGCTATCTGTTACACCTTTGTATGATGCAGAGAAAAATATTACGGGTTTTCTGGGTATTGGTAGTGATATTACTGCACGCAAGGCAGCAGAAGCAGCTCTACGAGAAAGCGAATATCGTTACGCCACCCTGGCGCAAACTGCACCAGTCGGAATTTTTCGTAATGATGCTTTTGGGCGGTGCATTTTTGCCAATGAAAGAGCTTGCAATTTAATTGGTTCACCTCTCAAAGACATATTGGGTGAAGGCTGGATACAATCCTTGCATCCAGACGATCGCCTGCGTATTGTGAGGGAATGGAATCAAGCAGTACAACAAAATTTACCGTTTAAAGCAGAGTATCGTTTTCGCCATCCCAATAACGTCATTAACTGGGTGATTTACCAAGCAATCCCCGAAAGAGGAAGTAATGGAGAGGTGACAGGATACATTGGCACAATGACGGATATTAACGATCGCAAACGAGCAGAAGAAGAACTGCTTCACCTCAGCCAAGCCTTGGAAAGCGCTGTGGAAGGTATCTCTCAGTTAGATACTCAGGGACATTACATCAAAGTAAATCCAGCCTATGCCAAAATAACTGGCTACAAACCAGAAGAAATGATTGGTATGGAGTGGGCATTAACTGTCCATCCAGATGACAAAGAAAAAATGATGGCTGCCTATCACCAAATGCTGAAAAACGGCAAGGTAGAAATCGAAGCTAGAGCCATGCGTAAAGATGGTTCAGCCTTTTATAAACAAGTAGTAATGGTCAAAGCCTATAACCAACAGCAGGAATGTATAGGCCATTATTGCTTTATGAAAGATATCAGCGATCGCCGTGAAGTCGAACGTCTCAAAGATGAATTTGTCTCTGTCGTCAGTCACGAATTACGCACCCCCTTAACTTCCATTTCCGGGGCTTTAGACTTATTAGCTAGTGGAGTGGTGCCGGCAGGTTCTGAAGATGCCCAAAGGATGCTGAACATAGCCGCTAATAATACTGATAGATTGGTGCGTCTGATCAATGACATCCTAGATATTGAACGCATTGAGTCGGGAAAAATCCAAATTGCCCCCCAAGCTTGCAATGCTGCCGACTTAATGACCCAATCAGTAGAAGTTATGGAGGAATTAGCAGAGCAAGCGGGAATACAATTATCAATGTCACCTCTATCGGCTCATCTCTGGGCAGATTCTGATCGCATCATCCAAGTATTTACTAACCTCATCAGCAATGCGATTAAATTCTCCCCTACTGGTGCCACAGTTTGGGTGACTGCTAAAATTCTCGAAAAAGGGGAATTAGAAAAATCCCAAACCCCTATACCCCTATACCCCCAAACCCCTATACCCCTATACCCCCATACCCCTATTATCCTGTTTGCAGTCAAAGACCAAGGTCGGGGTATTCCGGCTGATAAACTGGAATCTATCTTTGAGCGTTTTGGGCAAGTCGATGCCTCCGATTCTCGTAAAAAAGGTGGCACAGGTTTAGGCTTGGCTATCTGTCGCAGCATTTTGCAGCATCATGGAGGACAAATCTGGGCTGAAAGCACTTCGGGCGAGGGCAGTACCTTCTCTTTTACCTTGCCAATTTTTCCAGAAGAGCAGAATAAAGAGGAAGAGTTTCTCCATCTTTCCCACGCCGCACCTCAGCAACCCACTGAATCAATCTCTCCTCTGATATTGCATTGCGATGATGATCTTTCCGTGCGGGCTGTTGTGCAAGTCATCCTCGAAAAGCAAGGTTATCGAGTCATGACCGTAGCATCAGGAAAAGAAGCTGTAGAAAAGGCGAAAGTCAACCAACCTGATGCAATTATTCTCAATCTCATGATGCCAGAGATTGATGGTTGGGAAACATTAGCACTGCTAAAACAGCAGCAAGAAACTAAAGACGTTCCCGTAATTATTCTTAGTGGTGTCATACCTGATCATAGTAAAGAACTTCCCCATGATGTTAGTGATTGGATTATCAAACCTCCCGACGTGAAGTTGTTATGCCAAGCTTTAGAAAAAGCCACCACCAAGCAACAAGTCATCAAAGTACTAGTTGTAGAAGATGACCCAGATTTAGCACAAGTATTGATTGCTATGTTCAATCGTCATGGTATTTCTACCTTCTATGCTCAAACAGGACGAGAAGCCATTCAAATTAGTCAAAATATCATTCCTGACTTTTTGGTACTAGATTTGGGATTACCCGAATGCGATGGTTTTGCCGTGGTGGACTGGTTACGGCAGTATCAGCGTTTGTATCATGTACCTTTAGTAGTTTACACAGCCCGCGATTTAGATGAGAGCGATCGCCAAAGATTAAAATTAGGGCAAACATTGTTTCTCACTAAAGGACGCATTAACCCCCAAGAATTTGAGCAGCGTGTCATTACCTTACTCAACAGAATAATTTGCAATTAGGCTAAAGAAAGGGCTGAGTCATGAGTGCTGAATCAGATATTCTACCCCTGCCTCTGCCAAAAAATAAGTGAACAGTATTGTGTTATGGCTACGAAACGCATTCTCATCATTGATGATGAATATGATATCCGAGCAGTGGCTGAACTCGCTTTAAAAGCGGTGGGTGGTTGGCAAGTCTCAACTGCTGCTTCTGGTAGTGAGGGAGTGGCTAAAGCGGCGGCTGAACAACCCGACGTAATTCTTTTAGATGTGATGATGCCCGACATGGACGGAATCGCCACCTTTCAAGCCCTACAAGCCAATCCAGTGACTCAGCCGATTCCTGTCATTTTGCTGACAGCAAAGACCCAAACCGCCGAACAGAGACGATTTGCGGAACTAGGAATACAAGCTATTATTACCAAACCCTTCAAGGCGATGAAATTGCCTGCTCAAGTTGCCGCAGCTTTAAATTGGTAAATTAAAAAGATCTCTAACTTTAGACGTATCTCCACAAGTTCTGCATTTTTCAAGTTTAAAGTTAGAAGCAACTAAGAAGATAACAGTTTAACAGTAATTTTACTTATAGGGTAATAAATAAATACCTATTACTTAGATTGGAACTTGGACATTAAATGCCAGCAATTATTTCCCACCGATAAAATAATTTAATTAATCGTTTTTTATTACCATTTAAAAAAAATGAAAGATTTAGAATTATTCCAATTTCATCTCGATAGAGCAATTTATATTTTAAGGTTTCAGGATAAAAAGCTAATTGAAACTTGGGTAACTGAATTAGATCAGCATTTAGCACCGGAATATATAGAATCATGTCTCACAGCAGCGATATTAGAATTATCAATATCTCATTCTCAAACATTTCACTGGATTTTAGATCATTTAGCTGATTGGAGACCTTATAAGCAATTACTAGAATCAGTAACTAGATTTGCTTTAAAAAAACTTGTCCAAAAAGGTTTTATGCCTGGTGGAGAATTTAGTTTTACTGCTGATGGCAAAATATTATTGACTGAAAATGCCAAAGCAACAATTATGAAAGATACTGCGAAAACTGACCGTCTCTTGCTAGAAAAAATACTCTTAACTCCCCAACAAATTCACTCACTCACAATATGATGTCTAGTATCACATTCAGTTTCGTCTTTGTTGTAAATCTCCTACTACAACCAATCCGTCAATGGCTGGAATCTCTAAAAATCAAAAATCACCGATTAGCCCGGTGGCTGTGTACAATTATTCCTGCCAGTTGTCCATTTGAAAGAGAATTTAAATGGGGCGATCGCATCCTAGTTCACATCCCGCCTCTATGTAAACTCAATCCTTTCTACGAACAGTTAATAGAAATTCGCTTTAAAGCTTTAATGTACTTAGCAGACGAATGTGGTGAAGATGTCACACAGTTCTGTTAAAAGACGAGTGGCAGAATATCTTACAGAGGCATCACAAGTCAAGACTTATACTTATCCATTTTGAGGTTTTACAGGTTCCGCAGTCACAAAATATAGCGCCGATACCAGAAAGCTGGTACTGTGGATTCTCAAGCATACTGACTGAGCTTAAAAAAAGTAGCTGATGAGTCCATGACAATTACGATCGCACTCAATACAGACACTGTTAATAATCTTGATTTATCACCTGCACATCAGGTAATCAACCAACTGCTGCAAGAGGGAAATATTGCTTCCCACGAACAGCAGTTAAGTTTTGCTATTGAATACACTCTAGAGCCTGGCGATCCCCGCGAATTGTCAGAAATCCCCGAATTAAGGCTGTGGTTTGTGCGTCTGGATGCCAAGTATCCCTGGTTGCCATTTTTACTAGATTGGAAAGCTGGTGAACTGGGGCGTTACACCGCTATGCTTGTACCACACCAATTCAGTGCAAAAGAAGGCATCCAGTACAATCCCGAAGCTTTAGAAATCTTTTTGATGCACAAGATTTTTGTTTTAAGTGACTGGTTAAAAGAACAAAAAATACCCTCGCAATCGCGTCTTAAGTCTATGGCGCAAATGCTGGGTTACGAATTAGAAGATGGGTTTTTTGAAATGTTTTAGTTGGGGACAAAAAAGTAAAAAGTAAAAAGATAAAAGATTTTTTCTTTTGACTTTTACCTTTTTACTTTTGCCTTGGACTGGGGATTGGGCGAAAATCTTGCAGTCAGTTCTCCCCCTGCCTCCCCTACCTCCGATCAACCTCCCCAAACTTTTTCTAATACAGCTTTGGGTAAAATATCTGCCACCCTACCTGTGGAAGATTTAATGCCCAAAAGTTTATCGCTGTTCGGTAATAACTTTACGGGATCTGTGGAACCAAATAGAGCAATAGTATAGGTTTGTACTGCCACACTTAAGTGCAGTGGCGCACTATCAGTGGTCAGCATTAAGTTAGCTCCAGCAATCATCGCCGTTAGTTTACCAACATTATCAGGGGAGGTCACCTTGATATCTAAAGAATAATCTCGAAGCGATCGCACAAATTGCTCATCATCTGGGCCTTGTATGACTACAACAGGCAAATCTGGCTGCTTTTGTCGAAAGTCTTGAATGATTTCCTGCCAGTTTTCCGCAGGGTAAATGGTCTCTAGGGCTTGAGGCTGAGACACCCAGCTAGAGCCACCATAAATCAAAACGTAACCTGTTTCGTTGACCCCAAGGCGTTTTTGTTCGCTATTTGCCCAGTCAATATCTGGTTTCGGCACATTTACCGCTAATTCTGGAGTAGGGGTTGTGATGCCGATGGGTGCCAGCAAGTCGTGGTAAACCGCCGCCGCGTATTGGGATGGTTTGAACGGTACAGTTTTGGTCAGAAATGATCTGCCTTTACCTTGGTAGCCGATACGGGTGGGGATTCCTGTTAACCAGAGGAATAAACCCACTAGCCAGCTTTGCCCAACAGTTATCACCACATCATACTCACGATCACGAATTGTGCCTACAAGATTTCCCCAATCGGCTAGGCTGTTACGGTCTTTGTAATCGAAGGTCAGTATATCGTTTACTGACTTGCTCACCCGGTAGGCAGCCTTTGACCGGGGTTCCACTACAACATCTAACTGAGCGTTTGGGTAATAGCGCTTCAGGTCGTCTAGAGTCGGAAAGAACAGAATTTGATCGCCAATTCCGCCAGGTACAAGGGCTACTACTCGCATAATATTTATTGACGCTTATCGCTCCTTATTTTAGGTGAATACGGGAAAGTCAAGTCGCTTCGCTCCAATTCAAAATTCAAAATTAAAGACAGCCACCCACAAGGGGGAGCCACTGCGGTGGACGGGTTCCCCGGCATAAAGGAGGCAGTGCCGTGGGGGGGTTTCCCGACTTGAGGCAACTGCCGTCAAGTGGCGTTGGAGCTTGAACCTTCCCCCAAAAAATGTCAAGTCGCGTCGCTCCAATTCAAAATAGCCTACGGCAAGGCTGTGCCAACAAAATTCAAAACTAAGTCATTTTCAATTCATAATTTTGAATTGGAGGTAGCCAAGTTTCCCTGTATTCATTCCCTAGTTTGGCATTAAAAGACAGTGTATTTACTAATTCCCGCCGCCGGCGTTGGCAAAAGAATGGGATGTGACCGCAATAAGCTGCTGCTAGAAGTGCGATCGCAACCTATTATTGCTTGGACTCTTTTAGCTGCACAAGCAGCCAGTGAAATTAGTTGGATTGGCATTATTTCCCAACCCACTGACTGGCCAGATTTTAAATCTATTCTTGCTAACTTGCAGCTGACTAAACCAGTGGAATTTATCTTAGGAGGCTCCACTAGACAAGAATCGGTTTACAACGGCTTACAGGCGCTACCAACAGCCGCAGAGCAAGTTTTAATTCATGATGGTGCTAGATGTCTGGCGACACCGAATTTACTCAACTCCTGCGCTCAAGCAATTCGTCACTGTTCCGGCTTGATTGCGGCTGTCCCTGTAAAAGACACGATTAAAGTTGTGGATGAAGATGGCATAATTCAAAATACACCAGACCGACGCAATCTTTGGGCTGCACAAACCCCCCAAGGCTTTAATGTTGAATTGTTGAAACAGTGCCACGCTGAAGGTGTTCGTCAAGGTTGGGAAGTGACTGACGATGCGGCTTTATTTGAAAAGTGCGGTATCGAAGTGCAAATTGTGGAAGGTGAGGAAACAAATTTGAAAGTAACAACTCCCCAAGATTTAGCGATCGCTGAATTTATTCTTAACAGTCGAGATAATTCGTAATTTAGGCTGCTAAAAGTCTTGTGTTTTGCTGCTTTGACGAACTTGGGTAAGCATCTTGACTGAAAATCAAAAAATATGTATAATCCCCCACATTTATTGGGAAGCATAATTAACCGTTAGAGTAAAACTAGGCAAAGGTCAACCGTCATACACTAATGACCATTGACTAATGACTAATGACTAATGACTCTTGATTAAATGAATACAGCCACAGCAACTAAGATAGAAGCGATTCTCTATTTAAAGGGTAAACCCCTATCGGTCGGTGAAATTGCCGAATATGCCGCGTGCGATCGCGCTACCGTAGAGGAAGGCATCATTGAATTAATGGACAGCTACGCCCACCGAGATAGCGCCTTGGAAGTCGTAGAAACTACAGATGGTTACAGTTTGCAACTACGTTCAGACTTCCAAGACTTAGTGCAGACAATGATTCCTGTAGAATTGGGGTTAGGTGCATTGCGGACATTAGCAGCGATCGCTCTCAATAGTCCCATCCTGCAAAGCGACTTGATTGAGCTACGCGGTTCCGGTGTATATCAACACGTACCAGAACTAGTTGAACTCGGTTTTGTCCGTAAGCGCCGAGATAATGAATCCCGTTCCTATTCACTCCAAGTCACACCAAAATTTCATCAATATTTCCAAATAGAGCAACTTCCTCAACCCTTCGACAATGACCAGAAAGAACAGCAGTTAGAACTAGACTTAGCTGTGGAGAGTAGGGGAGTAGAGAGCAGGGAGCAGGGAGCAGGGGAAACAACGGACAACGGACAACTGACAACTAACAACTGACTAAAGCACTACTCTTGTACTATGGTTTAGAGTAGAATTAGCAACTAAGCTAAAAAAAATTGCCAATGGTGTTTGATCCTGACTTCTTAAACGACAACTCCGAAGAACACACCAACCAAATTCTTTCTGACCATTTTGGGGAACACCCAAATCAGTTACTAAAGTATCTACAACATCAGTCTCCCGAAGTTCTAGCCCGTGTAGCCCAATCTGTCAGCCCGGAAATTAAACAAATTATTTCCCAGAACGTCCAAGGGTTAGTGGGAATGCTCCCCGCAGAAAATTTCAATGTCCAAATTACTACAGACAAAGAAAATCTAGCGGGGTTATTAGCATCGGCAATGATGACTGGATACTTCTTACGCCAAATGGAACAAAGGATGCAGTTAGATCATTTGTCTAATGGCTAAGTGTCAGTTATTAGTAGCTAGTAGTCAGTTGCAAAAGCAATCACAACTGACATCTGACCACTGACCACTAGCTATCTGTTGGGATAAACTCCCGACTGAACCTTTAAGGTGAGAATTTCACCACTGCGATTAACTTCGACGGCTAGGATATCTCCAACTGTGCTGGATTCGACCAATTTTTGTACCTGGGCTGATGTTTTCACCGTTTTACTATTGATTTTTTGAATTACATCACCAGGGAGCAAGCCTGCTTTTTTGGCTGGGGAATCATCCAAGACACTTTTAATTACCACCCCAGTGTCTTGTCGAATATTTAACTTGTTTTCAATATTTATTTGCTGTTTTTTGCTAGGGGACAAGTCTGTCATTTCAATCCCTAAAAACGGATGTTGTACACTCCCCTTAGTAAAAAGCTCATTAGCGACACGGGCGGCTGTTTCTATAGGAATAGCAAAGCCAAGACCTTGAGCATCTGCACGAATAGCAGTGTTAACTCCAATTACTTCCCCTTGAGCGTTTAACAAAGGCCCGCCAGAATTACCAGGGTTAATTGCTGCATCTGTTTGAATGAAACTGACTCGCTTATCAGGAACACCGACTTGGGCGCTGGTGCGGTCGGTAGCGCTGATAATGCCGATAGTCACAGTATTATCTAAACCGAGAGGATTGCCAATAGCGATCGCCCATTGTCCCGGAATGAGATTTTGCGAATTCCCCAAATCCACTGTCGGCAAGTTTTTTCCGGGGATTTTGACAACAGCTACATCTGTAATAGGGTCAACTCCCAGTACCTTCCCTTCAAAAGTCCGGCCATCCTTAAGAGTTACTTGTACGGTGTCTGTATCAGCTACTACATGAGCATTAGTGAGTAATTGCCCATCTTCGCTCAAAATAAATCCCGAACCTGTACCCCTCTCAATTCGTTCTTGCGGAATTGGCTGTTCATCTTCACCGAAAAATCGACGCAATAGAGGATTCTTTAAAACATCAGAGATGGGATTGGCGACTTTACGGGTGGCATTAATTCGCACTACAGCCGGGCCAACTTTCTGCACAGCACTAGCAATAAAATTGACATTATCCCCTCCATTATTTGCCGCAGAGCCTTTTACAGCATTAGGCGCTACAGACTCCGAGGGCAAACCGACTGTGACATTTTTGAGTTGTTGGAACGAGCGATTTTGTGGGAGGAGATAGCGACTGCCTAACAAACCTGCACTACCACCAACCACTAGTAGAGACAGATAAACGGCCAGTTGCTTTAGGGATAAATTCATAATGACTACGCTCAAGGACAGCAATGCAGTTGCTAATTTCTAAGTGTAGTCAAGCAATCCCTAACTGGACAGATAAATTTAACATAGAGTTGCTTTTTTAGGGATTGGGTAATGGGTAATTGGTAATGGGTAATTGGTAACGGGTTCTTCCCCCCAGTCCCCAGTCCCCAGTCCCTAATCTCCAATTCCCAAACTAAAATTTAAGGTTAAGGCTCTCTTGTAATTTGTCAACATGACTGTTTCCTACCGTCTGCTTTTACTCTGTAGTTTAGCCAGCACTATTGGACTGACGACTATACTCCCAAATGCAAACAAGGTTAACGCTGCTGTGGCGGGTTGCCCAATTCCAGCTTTATCTCGCTTCAAGCGCCATAAAGTGGTTCGTGGCGATACGTTAGTAACCATAGCCCAACGCTACAATCTCAGCCCGGAAACGCTGATTGGCATGAATCCATCTCTCCATGATGGTTCTTCCCCATCTGTGGGTAGCGAGTTACAAATTCCTCCTTACAACGGGGTGGTGGTGGAAGTGCCTCAGGGTCAAACTTGGCGGCAGATAGCTACGAGATACAAGGTTCGTCCTGATACTCTATTTGAGATTAATGGCTGTCAAGCAAATCCCAGAATTGTGTTTATTCCTGGGGTGAATTGGTCGCCTAATGGCTCTTTTACCCATTCTCCTAGACCTTCCACTGCTAGAGCTTCTGCTCAGTTAGCTGGCTATCCTTTTTCTCAGGCTGTGGAGGTAGGGTTACCTTATGGCTGGCAGATTAACCCCAATACGGGTGAAGTATTTTTCCACAGTGGTGTGGATTTATTGGCAGCATTGGGGACTCCTGTTGAGGCGATCGCACCAGGTACGGTAGTCTTTGCTAAGGAGCAGGGTACTTACGGCAATTTGGTCATCATTAACCACAATGGCGGACTCCAAAGCCGCTACGCCCATCTTGACAGCATAAATGTTAAGGTTGGTCAAAAAGTTAATCAAGGCCAGTTACTCGGCACTGTCGGCACTACAGGACAACCTACAGCCAAACAACCTCATCTTCATTTTGAAGTGCGTGTTAGTTCATCTCTAGGTTGGGTGGCAGAAAATCCTAAAGACTATTTGAAACCATAATCACGGACTGTTGGGTGACCTTTTGGTTGGTTTAAGTAGTTTCCTGTAACCATTTATCGATAGATTCAGTAGATTTAACAATTTGCATCCCTGCTGCTTGGAACTTAGCAAATGCGGCATCTGCTTGTTCTGTATAATCTACAACACCAGGAACCACAACAGGAGAAGAGGCATCTTCTAGTAAATAAACTTTTTTAGCAAGGGCTGTATCTACTTGTTGAATTTCTGTTAATAAATCATCAATTGTCCAAGCAACGCAATGACTTTTTGCTTGTCCAGCAATAATCACAGCATCAAATTCTAAAAGCTGCTTAATTAATTTTTGATTTTTATCAGCTAGCGGATTTTCATCAAAACCAATTAATACTTCTGGACGTAACACAGAATAATTTTCTGTTAACGGATTGTCACCCTTAATCTCAAACTGTGTTTGACTGTGACGAGCTATACCATGAAAAAATATTGCTTCTTCCACAGCAGAAACTAACGCATGACCTATACCACCCAACATAGAATGGTAAGGCCAAACAGTCAAAGGATATTTCCCATCTTGACTTAGTTGTTTTACGTAATGATAAGCGTGTTTTTCTAATAATTCATAATCCCCATGAGTAATACTGTTAGCCACATCTGGGTTAACTTTCCAAATCCCTTTTTCAATATCTGTAAGAGTAATACTAGTAGCTGCTGGTGTAGGATGTTCGCTTGACTCATTCACCCAAAATATGGGGTGAAAAATCTGCGTGGCAGTATGGGTATCTAAGGTAGGAATAATTTTTGTGATTAGACCCAAGTTGTGATAGATAAATTCACATATTCTCCGATTATCATCTACAGCACCAGTCCCAGATTCACCACCCACAAATAATTCAAATTCTGGGATGCAAAAGGTGTTCTGCACATCTATTAGCAATAAACAAATACGGATTTTATCAAAAGCTGCTGGTTGGATGTTGTGTTGTTTTGCCCATGCTTCCGCTTCTGCTGCACGTTCTTGGTAAGGTACGCGCCAAACTTCGCCAACTTTTGCTGAGTTAAAGTGTGGGGGTATAGGTAGCTGCATATGACATCTATGGTTATTTTGTTGAATCTACTGTAACCAGTGATATGAGCAATGGGCTACACCTAACCGGAGGTCAAACTAATTTAGGTTCTCGAAAATAAGACTGCACTAACGTGTAATATACCGGAACTCGCTCTTATTATTTCCTAGAAAAATTAAATTGGTCTTTTCATGATGCAAGCAACTTCACCATAACCAGGATTGCCAGTTAAACCTTGTAAATTATTATGCTCTATATCTTCATCTTGACCAAGCTTGCTTGTCCATTTACCGTCAGGTAATTGCCTAGCAACATGAGTTGGTACTTTGCTGGAATTAATATATATTGAAATTTTTTGAAATCTTGGTTCTAAACTATCATCTTGGCAAACTTCATAACCAAGTGTCCGAAATGCTGCTTGAAACGCCTCAAGAGTTTCTTCTCTAGGAACATCAGGCGGCCAATATTCTTGATTTTGAGCATCTGGCCACCACCAAGTTTGATCATCTTCTCCTGCCCATGCAACACAGTTATATTCAGTTGTATCTGGACTCGTTAACTTGTATCCGTGGATAATTAAGTTGGGATAATCACGTTCAATAAAAGTTTTTACATAGTTATCCCAAGCGTTATTACCTACCACTCATAACCCCTTTGCTTACCCCACTCCAGCCAAGCTCTAGTCATTTCTTTTGTGTTTCCTCTAAACTCCGAAGGTACAGGATCTTCTCTAGAAATAGATTTTAATGCCCAAAACCAACGTCCAGATTTTCTCTCAAGCTCTCTTAACAATAAAGGTATGATAGTTTCACCCATTCCTATTATTTGTTGATAAGCAGGGTGCATTGACATTTGATTAGTAGATGATATACCACGAGTTTCATCACGCCATTGCTTGGCTAGTGTTATGAAAGTTGATTCTATTTCTCCCTGACTAGAGGTGCTTTGAGAAAAATTAGAATTATTTTCATGCGATATTTGCAGTTCTTCTGTCTTCGTCAGTTGTGCCGCATAAGCAATTGCAGCTTTGATTTTTTCTAATGTTAGTGCTGGATAATCTTTGACTATTTCCTCAAATGTCAATCCTTCCGCAAGGTTATCAAGGATGACTGAAACCATTACTTGTGTACCTGTAATGTGTGGTTTACCATGACAAGTTTGAGGATTAATATTAATATGTTCGTGCCAGTTGGTCATGTTTTTGAATGATGTTGGTTAAGGTTGTTTATAAGCAAGTTAATCTCTAAACAGTAAATATTTTTTTTGCCATTTTTAGTAATTTAATTTTTCTTTGTTGGAATTGCTGGATATTCCAGTCGTCCAATTTTGCAAGTTCTCTATTTAAAGTTACATTGGAAAGCTCATAAAGATTTCTTTTATCAGCAAATAGCTTATTACTTGCAGTGCTATTGTTGCGTCCAGGCCAAAAAGATAAATTACCAATGTCATGCTTCCACGGTTCAAGCTCTTCTGAGATTAAATTACTATTGACGTTTTGTGGATATATATGCTCTATCGTGACTTTACTCAAATCGAAAATGCTAATCTCGTTTGGCTTTGGTTTACCATTTGCACCATTAGAGTACCAGCCAGTATGATCTTCCAAGGTAGTTAAAAAATGTCTTATGATCATCTTTTTGGAAGAATTATCTTGATAGCTTAATTTTTGCATTAATAAAGATTCAAAAGTTTCGTCAGGAGCATACTTCTCTTGTACAGCTTTTAGTTCACTTCTTAAAGTGGAAATTTTATAATCCTGAGGTGCTTGTCTGATCAACTTTGCATGGTCATAATATATTGTAGATATTTTTTCAGCGTGCGCTCCTACAATAGTAATATAACGAAAAGCAAAACGCTCTAAAATGTCTATGACTTCTATAAATTCTTTTTCTGAAAGGCAATGATAAAAACTCAATAATAGTGGTATACAAAGTGTATGCCTTAATACTTTTATTAAACGTTGTAGCCTTTCTTGTTGCCAATCGGAAGCAGTTGCTTCTCGATATGGCCATCTTCGTTCTGATACTTCTATAAAAACTTGTTGCTCGTTTTTTATATCAGAAATAGTCTTAGATACTTTTTTAGCTTCTTCAGTATCAGAACTTTCTAAAACAAATCCGGGCGGAAATTTAAATATATCATCTCGAAAAGTATCTGCTAAATTTCTCTTAGCTGCACCTTTTCCCTGATGAGAAGCATAGTAATTTCTAAAGAATTGTTCTACTTCTGTTGCTGGATAACTCAGTATTGTGTCCCAGTTATCTTCCACAACACTTTGTTCTCTTTCATGTTTTTCTAATAGTTCAAGAGTATCTGAACGAAGTTTATTTCCATCACTTAACTCTCTACCCCTATCGTTTAATACAGCAAATAACCTATAAGCTTCGCTTCTATCTTCACTTACAATATAGATTACATAACAGTCCTCTATGACAGATTTTCGTAATTGTAGAAGAGAATTAAGCTTATCAGAAACGCTAGCTTTACTAATATCACTTATAACTTTCTCAATAAGATTTGTCCTAATCGATTCCCATGCGCTTTGTAGTTTTTTATGAGAATCTCTTGAGCATTTAGGGCTACGACCATTTATTAGAGACCATTTATAAAGTAAATCTTTAGACGACTAGACGACGTAGCATAATACGAGTCATAACGGCATATATGGCAGCCTCACTCATTTCTGGGAGACGCTCATAATCCTTACTGAGACGACGGTACTGGTTTAACCAGCCAAATGTTCTTTCTACTACCCACCGTTTGGGCAAAACCTGAAATTCTTGATTAGTACGCCGGATTACCTCAACATGAGCTTGAATCATCAGCCAAACAGAGAGCGCAAATTTATCACCGTCATAGCCGGAATCAACCCAGATGACTTCAACTTTTTCCAGTAATTCTGGACGCTCTTCTAACAGTTCCATCAAAGTATAGGCGGCAAGTAATCTTTCTCCAGCATTTGCTTCACTTACAACCACTTTTAACAAAAGTCCCAGACTATCAACCAAAGTTTGCCGCTTTCGTCCTTTTACCTTCTTGCCACCATCAAAACCGTACACATCCCCCTTTTTTCAGTCGTTTTTACCGACTGGCTGTCTGCCGCGATCGCCGTGGGTTGAGTTGACTTCCCCATTTTTTGACGAACTTGATCGCGCAAAGTATGATTCATTTGCTCCCAGATACCTCGTTTTTGCCATTTACGATAGTAGCTGTAAACAGTTGAACTAGGAGGAAAATCCCCTGGAAGCATATCCCACTGACAACCTGTTTTCAGATGGTAGTAGATAGCGTTGCATACTTCTCGCATATCAGTTGTTCGGGGATGCCCACCGCATTTAGCGGGTGGAATCAAAGGAGCTAAAATTGCCCATTCTGAGTCATTAAGGTCTGTAGAATAAGACTTTCGTCTCATTGTTTCCTATGTAAATACACTCTACAAACAGTATCTTATCGCTGCCTTTTTATCTGATGGCTCTCCTTTAGATTTACTTTATAAATAGCCTCTTAGGTCTTCAAAAAAGACATGATCTGCTTTTGAGAGAGTAAGACGAAGACGAGGCTGTAATTGACCATTAATTACTTCCTTATATACTAAATATTCGTCTTTTGTCGTACTTGCATAAGATTTAGCTGCTTGTGCGATTTCTGTATTTTTTTCAATTTCAGATTCATTAGCAAGTGATTCAAAAGCATTAACAAGGGAAGCAATTGTTAATGTAAAAGTTGCTAGCCTTTGCTGACCATCTACTAAATCATATAAATTTCCTGTATAACTGTTAGGTATATGCTGTTTTATACTTACTAATCCACCAAAGAAATGCTTTCTTGGCTGGTTTGGATTAATTTTTCTTGAATTATACAGCACTAACAAATCTTTAATAAAGTCATCAATTTCTTCCTGCTCCCAATCAAAAGCTCTTTGGTATTTTGGCACTTTGAAAGGAATTCGGCGACAAAATAAATCTCCCAAGGATGTGCTTTCGGGCTGCATAGTCATAGTTTTTCTACAATAAATACACTTCTTCTATTAGAGTAGCGGAAGATACTCAATAGTGTATATTTAATAACTACTTAAGATAGATAAGTAAAAATCCCCTACCTTGCGGCAGGGGATTTTTTTACTTACCTACAAAACTAGCAGCCAGATCAACCGAACTTACCAGCAGTGGAGGCGATGAGGAAAGCTGCATAGGTGAGGACATAGCCGACGGTGAAGTGAGCTAGACCAACTACACGAGCTTGAACGATGGAGAGAGCAACGGGCTTGTCTTTCCAGCGAACGAGGTTAGCGATAGGAGTACGTTCGTGCGCCCAAACTAGGGTTTCGATCAACTCTTGCCAGTAACCTCTCCAGGAGATGAGGAACATGAAGCCAGTAGCCCAAACTAGGTGTCCGAAGAGGAACATCCACGCCCAGACAGACAGGTTGTTCACGCCGTATGGGTTGTAACCGTTGATCAACTGAGCAGAGTTAGCCCAGAGGTAGTCACGGAACCAGCCCATGAGGTAGGTGGAATTTTCGTTGAACTGAGCAACGTTACCTTGCCAAATACCTAAATGTTTCCAGTGCCAGTAGAATGTTACCCAACCTACTGTATTTAACGCCCAGAACAAAGATAGGTAGAAGGAGTCCCAAGCGGAGATGTCGCAAGTACCGCCACGGCCTGGACCATCGCAAGGGAAGGCATAACCGAAGTCCTTTTTATCGGGCATCAGTTTAGAACCACGAGCATCCAAAGCACCTTTGACTAGGATGAGGGTGGTGGTGTGCAGACCTAAGGCGATCGCATGGTGTACCAAGAAGTCGCCAGGGCCAATTGTTAAGAACAGGGAGTTAGTACCAGAGTTAATGGCATCTAACCAGCCTGGTAGCCAAACGTTGGCGTAGTTAGGATAGGCTGTGTAGGCAACGCTATCGGGGTTAGACAGCAATGTATCTAAGCCGTAGAGTACCTTACCGTGAGCAGCTTGAATGAACTGAGCAAATACTGGCTCAATCAAGATTTGCTTTTCAGGTGTTCCGAAAGCAACTACTACGTCGTTGTGAACGTATAAGCCTAAGGTGTGGAAGCCTAAGAATAGCGATACCCAGCTGAGGTGGGAGATAATCGCTTCTTTGTGCTGTAACACACGCTCAAGCACGTTACCTTTGTTTTGTTCAGGATCATAGTCACGGACTAAGAAGATAGCACCGTGAGCAAAAGCACCAACCATTAAGAAAATGGCTATGTATTGGTGGTGAGTATATAGTGCTGCCTGTGTTGTGTAGTCCTTAGCAATGAATGCGTAGGAAGGCAGAGAGTACATATGCTGCGCTACCCAAGAGGTAACAACACCCAAACAAGCTAGGTGCCAACCTAATTGGAAGTGCAGAGAGTTGTTGTAGGTGTCATAAATGCCTTGGTGAGGCATATTGAAGGGACCTTCAACAGGTTTGCCAAAGAAAGTTTTGGCATTCATCATTTCTTTGATGCTGTGACCAATACCAAAGTTGGTACGGTACATATGACCAGCAACAATGAACAGTACAGCGATCGCCAAGTGGTGATGAGCCATGTCTGTCAACCACAGGGATTCTGTTTGAGGATGGAAACCACCCAAAAAGGTCAGAATCGCTGTACCAGCACCTTGAGATGTGCTGAAAATGTGACCTGCTGTATCAGGGTTTTGAGCGTAAACACCCCAGTTGCCTGTGAAGAAGGGTTGCAAGCCTGCTGGGTGGGGTGCAGTGCTTAAGAAGTTATCCCAACCTACGTGCTGTCCGCGAGATTCGGGGATAGCAACGTGAATCAAGTGACCAGCCCAAGCTAGAGAGCTAACGCCGAACAAACCTGCTAAGTGGTGGTTCAGACGAGATTCAGCACTCTTAAACCAAGCTAGGCTAGGACGGAACTTGGGTTGTAAGTGCAACCAACCAGCAAACAAGAACAAGGACGCAAACAATAACAGGAATACTGAACCTGTGTATAGTTCGGTGTTTGTCCGCATACCGATGGTGTACCACCAGTGGTAAACACCAGAGTAAGCAATGTTTACTGGGCCGTTAGCGCCGGCTTGGGTAAAAGCTTCAATAGCTGGTTTACCGAAGTGGGGATCCCAAATTGCATGAGCAATTGGGCGGACGTGTAGAGGATCTTTAATCCACTGTTCAAAGTTACCTTGCCAGGCTACATGGAACAGGAGGCTAGAAGCCCATAAGAAAATGATTGCCAGGTGACCGAAGTGAGTAGCGAAAATCTTTTGGTAAAGATTTTCTTCGGTCATGCCGTCGTGGCTTTCAAAGTCGTTGCCCATAGCCATCGCATACCAAATGCGACGGGTAGTTGGGTCCTGTGCGAGATCCTGGCTAAATTTTGGAAATTTTGTTGCCATTGATATTTCCTCTGACCTTTAGCCATCAGGTTTCAGATTCCAGAGTTCTGAGTTTTGAGTCCTAAGTTCTGTTTTTACCCAGCACTTAGTACTCACTACTCAGTACTCTTTATAACTAATTGCTAGCCTACCGAAAGTATGTGTGCGTGGAAGAATGCCCAGGTTGTAGCAATTCCTCCCAGGAGGTAGTGAGCTACACCAACAGCGCGACCTTGAGTAATGCTGAGAGCGCGGGGTTGGATTGCAGGAGCTACCTTCAGTTTATTATGCGCCCAAACAATGGACTCAATTAATTCTTGCCAGTAGCCACGACCACTGAACAGGAACATTAAGCTGAATGCCCATACAAAGTGAGCGCCCAAGAACATTAGTCCATAAGCGGACAACGCACTTCCGTAGGAGTTGATTACTTGAGAAGCTTGCGCCCACAAGAAATCACGCAACCAGCCGTTGATTGTGATGGCACTTTGGGCAAAGTTACCACCAGTGATGTGAGACACATTACCTGCTGCGTCTACCGTTCCCCAGACATCAGACTGCATCTTCCAGCTGAAGTGGAAAA
Organism: Anabaena sp. FACHB-595; assembly: GCF_048568275.1. Classification (NCBI taxonomy): domain Bacteria; kingdom Bacillati; phylum Cyanobacteriota; class Cyanophyceae; order Nostocales; family Nostocaceae; genus Anabaena; species Anabaena sp. FACHB-595. The sequence goes on along the minus strand of NZ_CP183473.1, from coordinate 6,150,596 downwards.
TTACAATTGATAGGGAGTTGTACATCCAGAATAATCCGAGGAATACGTGATCCCAACCGGATACTTGACAAGTACCACCACGACCAGGACCATCGCAAGGGAAGCGGAAGCCCAGATTAGCTTTGTCTGGAATCAGACGAGAGCTGCGGGCGAACAATACACCTTTCAACAGAATTAGAACTGTTACGTGAATGGTGAAGGCGTGGATGTGGTGAATCAAGAAGTCGGCTGTACCTAATGCGATAGGCATCATTGCGACTTTGCCACCTACAGCCAATACACCGCCGCCAAAGGCGTAGCTAACAGGTTCTAAAGCGTTTGGTGCAGTGCCACCAGGAGCTAGGGTGTGCAGGTTTTGTACCCACTGAGCAAATACCGGCTGCAACTGAATTGCTGTGTCGGAGAACATATCTTGGGGACGACCCAAGGCACGCATTGTGTCGTTGTGGATGTATAAACCAAAGCTGTGGAAGCCAAGGAAAATACAAACCCAGTTCAGGTGGGAAATAATTGCATCTCTGTGACGAATCACCCGATCCAATACGTTGTTTTGGTTAACAACAGGATCGTAATCCCGCACCATAAATATTGCTGCGTGAGCAGCACCACCGACGATGAGGAATCCGCCGATCCAAATGTGGTGGGTGAAGATACACAACTGTGTTGCGTAGTCAGTTGCTAAGTATGGGTAGGGAGGCATCGCGTACATATGGTGCGCGATGATGATTGTCAAGGAACCCAAGAAAGCAAGGTTAGTTGCTAATTGAGCGTGCCAAGATGTGGTCAGGTTTTCGTAGAGACCTTTGTGGCCTTCACCTGTGAAGGGGCCTTTGTGGTTCTCTAGAATTTCTTTGATGCTGTGACCGATACCCCAGTTGGTGCGGTATTGGTGTCCTGCAATGATGAACACTACAGCGATCGCTAGGTGGTGGTGAGCAATGTCAGTCATCCACAAGCCACCGGTTACAGGGTTTAAACCGCCCTTGAAGGTCAAGAAGTCAGCGTACTGACCCCAATTCAAGGTGAAGAAAGGTGTTAAACCAGCAGCAAAGCCGGGGAATAAATCAATCAACAGGCTCTTGTTGAGGATGAACTCGTGAGGCAAGGGGATATCTTTAACTGCGACCCCTGCATCCATTAGCTTGTTGATTGGTGCGGAGACGTGAATTAAGTGTCCAGCCCATCCTAAGGAACCGCAGCCTAGCAAGACTTGCAGGTGGTGGTTCAACATCGACTCCACATTCTGGAACCATTCCAGTTTGGGAGCGCGTTTATGGTAGTGGAACCAGCCAGCAAATAGGAACAAGCCTGCTAATACCAAGCCGCCGATAGCTGTGCAGTAAAGCTGGAAGGAGTTGGTGATACCCCAGCCACGCCATACTTGGAACAAGCCTGAGGTGATCTGAATACCGTGGAATCCACCACCGACATCACCATTCAATATGTCTTGTCCAACAATGGGCCAAACGACTTGAGCACTGGGTCTCACGTTCAACGGGTCACTTAACCAGGCTTCGTAGTTAGAAAACTTCGCGCCATGGAAAATCATCCCGCTCAACCAAATTGTCACAACTGCCAGGTGGCCGAAGTGCGCCGCAAATATTTTGCGGGAGATGTCTTCTAAATCGCTTGTATGTGTATCAAAATCGTGGGCGAGAGCGTGGAGGTTCCAAATCCATGTGGTGGTTTTTGGACCTCTAGCGAGAGTTCTGTCGAAGTGTCCTGGCTGAGCCCATTTTTCAAATGAGGTAGGAACCGGATCTTTATCGACGATTACTCTTGCTTTCTTTTCCTCTCGCTCCGGAGGACTAATTGTCATTCGACCTCCTCTGGTGATAAGGAATGAGGAATCATGAAACCACAAAGTGATACTTAGTCGCTTTCTCCAGAGTGTGGCTGGAGCAGCGATGAAAGCGCTATGTGGAAATTTGTTTCTGTTGAATTATAAAGTCTTTACTTGTACTTTGTTAGACACATTTTAACAATAATTCAAAATAGCCAGAATATTTGTCTAATCTGCCTTTTCACTGCAAAGTGTTTAGCAAAAAGTCAATACTTTCTCTATTTAATTTACAAAGGATAACAATTCGTAAAACTTATGTCCTCTGATACCAAAACAACGACAAATTTGCTGAGTTTGCTTTGGGTATATTTATTTTCATCTAGTTTTTGATGTTTACAACAAATTGTAAAAAAAATCCTGATTTTTAATTTTTACTAAAAACTCATGGTATGTGATGAAGATTTCAGCTTGTAGGTGATAGTAGGCGATCGCTCAATTCAGCCACAATAATTGCAGTTGTTCAAGACTATAACTAGGTATAAGGTATGAACCCTTGGCACAAAAGGCCTTTCAGGAAAGTTCTTCTGGGAAGTTCGACTATTTTGAGGTGGCTGATCACACTAGTACTAGTCTTAGGTTTGGCTAGTTGTAGTGAGAAAGCTGTTAGTCAACAGGTATCCATTAGTGCAAGAGACAAACCTCAGCAGATTTCTCAGCAATTTTCCGAAGTCTCACCACCAGATGTGATTCAAGAATTACGTTCTAATTTAGAAATTTATCAACCACAGGTGACAATAGTTAACCCTCAACCAGAGGAAGTGATTAGTGACAATACTGTCTCGGTGAGGTTCCAAGTTAAGGATCTGCCAATTTTTAAGCATCCTCAATGGCAGTTAGGCCCTTATCTACACGTAATTGTGGATAATCAACCTTATATACCCGTTTATGACTTAAGTCAGCCTTTGGTGTTGTCTGACTTGTCTCCAGGTACTCATACTCTGCGCGTCTTTGCTTCCCGTCCTTGGCATGAAAGTTTTAAAAATGAGGGTGCTTACGCCCAGACGACATTTCACGTTTTTACGAAAAGCGACGACAATAATCCAGACTCCAGACTACCTCTATTGACTTACAGCAGTCCTCAAGGCAGTTATGGGGCAGAACCAATCTTGTTAGATTTTTACCTGGCTAACGCCCCTTTACATCTAGCTGCGAAAGAGCAATCCAATGACCAATTTAGTGATTGGCGTATTCGCTGCACTATAAATGGTGAGAGCTTTGTATTTGATCGCTGGCAAGCAGTTTACCTCAAAGGCTTTAAGCCTGGAAAAAATTGGGTGAAGCTGGAATTCCTGGATAATCAAGGAAATCCAGTCAAGAATGCTTTTAATACTACAGTCAGACTTTTTGACTACCAACCCAATAGTAAAGATACTTTGTCCAGAATTGTTAGGGGAGAATTGAACGCTGAGGAAGTACGTGGCATTGTAGACCCGATTTATGTGGCTAAACCATCGGTTGCAGAACCAACACCTGTGGCAACTCCTAGCCCAGAACCAGAAAAGTCAGCGTTACCGGAAGTTACGGAAATAGTCCCTACCCCTGAAGCTACTGAACCACCACAAACAACAACTCTTGAACCAGAAAAACCTAAAGGCGGTGGATTCTTTAGCCGCCCTCGTCCTCAACCATCTCCTAGTCTGACTCCGACATTACCAGAGGTAACTGAGTCGCCTCTACCACAACCAGAGGTGACACCCATACCATCACCCACAATTACCCCGGAACCGCAACCAGAGGTAACACCCACAGCATCACCGACAGTTACCCCAGAACCACAGCCAGAGGTAACACCCACAGCATCACCGACAATTACCCCAGAACCACAGCCAGAGGTAACACCTACATCACCAGCTGAATTAGAAAAACCAGTGACTCAACGGAAGAAAGTCAACTTGGGCGATTACTTCAAACGTCGTCCCCGCCCTACAGTAACGCCAACACCTACAGTCACAGAACAGCCGACAGAATCATCAGAATCTAGTTGAGTGAATTTCATCGGTACGGTGTGTTGTCGCCTAGCGCAACGCACCATCCGAGATTTTTGGTGCGTTCCCCACTAGATTCACTCCTAAGGCTATTGGGGTTTACTTGTAAAGCCCTACACCGAACTTGAGGAGACTGAGCTGAATACGGGTTCTCGTCGTCTGGGTACTTCATAAGTCATAAAATCATAGGCCATATCTGTACGCGGAAAGATGGCACGGGCTTCTTGTAGCAAATCTTTTAACTCTATAGTGTTACCAGGTGCATAGCGAGGACTGAAGTGAGTCATCAGTAATCGACGCACTCCAGCAGCTAAGGCTGTTTGTGCTGCCATTGTTGTTGTTGAGTGTAATCGCTGAAAAGCCATTTCTGAATCTTGATGGGCAAAGGTGGCTTCGTGAATTAACACGTCTGCATCTTGAGCTAATTCAACAGCACCATCACAGTATATTGTGTCTGTGCAGTAGGCCATTTTCCGCCCAATTTCTGTAGGGCCACATAATTCTGCACCGTTAATGACACGCCCATCTTCAAGGGTAACGGTTTCACCACGCTTGAGTTGACCATAAATTCTCCCAGGAGGGATTTGTAATTCTTTGGCTTTTTCTATATCAAAGCGTCCAGCTCGGTCTTTTTCGGCTACGCGATAGCCAAAGGCGGTGATGCGATGATGTAATAGTCCACAAGTTACGGTAAATTCATCATTTTCATAGATGACACCAGGACGGACAGTATGGACTTTAATGGGATAGGAAAAATGTGTATGAGAATAGCGAGAAGCCGATTGGATATAATCGTTTAAACCCGATGGGCCGTAAATATCAACTCTTTGAACATTACCCGCCAAGCCACAACTAGCAAGAAGACCCATTAAACCAAAAATGTGATCACCATGCAGATGGGTAATAAATATTCGGGACAATTGGCTGACTTTTAAGTCACTCCGCAAAATTTGGTGTTGAGTACCTTCGCCACAGTCAAATAACCACAACTCTGCCCGTTGCGGTAGTCTCAGCGCAACGCTGGAAACATTGCGCGCTCTTGTGGGTACACCAGAACTTGTCCCTAAAAATGTAATCTGCACAGCGTTTTCTAGCCTTCTTTTTGCTATGTTTAAAGCTATGTTTTCTATAGTGGCATGGTTGCTGGGCAAATTGCAGGGAATTGGGGATTACTATCTCCAAAACTTGCTGACTGGCCAAGATAATTCACAGATGGTTCCTTGGGGGATTTGGGGCGATCGCTGGAATTTTCCCCCTAGTTGTCGTGCTAAATTGATAAACTGTTGGGTTCCTCGTCCTTTTTTAGATGAATTTACGCCTAAGCCATTATCTATAATTTTCAACGTGTACCAACCTGCTATTAGCGAGCAAGTGACTTGGAGTTTAGTGACTCCAGTAGCGTGTTTACCTACATTACATAAAGCTTCTTCTAAAAATCTACAAATTCCTCGTTTTTGTTCCATACTTAAGCTTTGTTCATCTATTGGTTCAAAGCTACGTATAGCAACTTTAATTGTTTTAAAGCAAGGAAACTCCCGATCTAAGGTGTAACTATAAACTTGATAGAGGACTTCGTGTAGTGGATCTTGCAAACTGAGTACTAAATTATTTCCTAAATAGAGCTTGATATCTTGACTGGGATATTCTTGCTGCAAAAATTCGTAAATTCCTCGTAGCTCATGATTTAATTTCTCTAGTTCTTTTTCAATTTTTGGGAGCAATTCCTGAGTATTTGTATTCTCGCAGCGTATCAATTTCAAAACTTGGGCTAAACTTTGTAGTGGGCCGTTATGGATAGTTTCAAAGGTACTTTCTATTACGTCTTGACGGGTTTTCATCCCTAAGCGTAAAGCTTGGTCATATTGATATAACGCTATCAGTTCCATACCATTTATGGTCAAAACTAAAATTGCAGGTATGACTGGAACCCACCACCCCCAAATTAATAGTAGGTAACTAATAACTAATAAACTACTGATAGTTATTCCCACAACCAAAAAATTTATTAATGGGGATTTAGTGAACCTAGCAATCACTATTCCTAAAAAACCCCAGGCAAAAATCCAAGTATATTCCCATCCATCATTCCAAGTATTAATGAGGGGTCTACCATCAAGCACAGCACTAATAATTTGACTGATGGCGTGTGCTTGAATTTCCAATTTGTTAACTTGTGTAGAGGCTGATTTAACTGATGTAATTGCTGAAGTGGGGATAAAGCCCTGATTGTGAGTATTTGTGATACCGATAATGACTATGCGATCGCGTATCCACTCAGGGTTAAATTTACCATTTTTAATGTCCTCCCCAGATAAAGTTCTAAATCTTTGGTTACCACTCCGAAAATTTATTAGTACTTGAAATCCACTTGCATCAGCACGGATATATCCTCCAGAGTTTGGTAAAAAGCGGGGTAGTTTCGTTTTTCCTAACCGACTATTTTCTAAACTAATATTTTTCTCAGCCAAATAAATTCTTGCTAATTCCATAGCCAAAGATAATTTGTAGCCATTAGATGTATTAATTGCCAATAGACTACGCCTAGATTTACCATCATTATCTAGGATTTGGTCTGCAAAAGTAATCTGTTCATTAGGTAAATCTAGATACGAATGAACCTGGAGAGGCAAAATTTTTTCGTTAGCAATCAAATTTTTGTACTTTTGGAAAATCTTTGCTAGTTTATCCTCTTGAGAATTAATGAGTAAATGCTGATCAACTTCTAGACCAATAACTTTAGGCTGATAAACTTGTAACTTCTCTATCACCCCTATGAAACTACTATTTGATATAGTTGATGTTAGAGAATAATTATCATTTTGATTAATTTCTACTAACAAAATTCGTGCATCTATAGATTCTTCGGAACGCCAAAGTAGGAAGCTATCAAAAGCCATCCATTCTAATGACTCTAGTGAACCGATGAGTCTTGTAAAAACGACTAGTCCAATGACTGCTAATCCTGGTAATATACCTACACGCCAAATGGCAATTTCTGCTTTAATTCCACTCCAAAGTCCAGGTTGCATCATGCTATTCTCCTAGTCTTTAGTATGAGTAATTGGTCAGGTTTAATTAATTAGGGATAGATCAACTACCACCATTAATTACTCATAGTCATGTAATGTTCATTTTCAATCAATCAACCCTTCTTCTCTAGCCCGCTTTTCGGTTTGAATGCGGATATTTTTTCCCTCATCAGGATAAACACCCAAAGCATCTTGTAATTTACTCCAATAATGCCGTACCATGCGTTCTGAAATACACATTTGTTCGGCAATAGCTTTATCTTGTAATCCTTCCTCAAAAGCCAAGGTTAAAACTCTCAACCATTCTGGTTTTATTTCTAGTCCCGCATGGATTCCCTTAATATCTTTTGTATGAGTTAAGCCTTGTAATGCCCAATCTACTCTAGTCAACATTTCTTGCGTAGATAGACTTTTATCAGCAACGGTGAAACCTCCCTTATGAGTATCAATATCTGGTCGGATTCTCACTAGTGTTCTAATATGAGCGCTCTGTACAATGATGTTCAAACTGGGATAATTTTTCATCAGTGTTCTCAGCAGTCGCACACCTGTATCTGGGCGGGCTTTAATTCCTAATTTTTCAGGGATGGAAAGATCCATGACTATCAGGTCTGGTGGACAAATAGTTAGCTGATTAAAAGCACTTTCCGCATTAATCGCTACGACAAAATTGCCTTCAGGATAATGTCTTTTTAATACTTCTACTGTGCCGCTTAGAACTGATTCATGATCATCAATTACTAGAAAATTCCTTAGTGCTTTTTCAGATATGGTCTGTTGCATAATTAATCCTTTGCTGAACAAATAATTGACTAGTGATTGTTTGTAATGTCTGCCGAAAAATATTTTATGTAATAAACAATAGGTACATCTATTTGATGCAAAATCAATTTAAATGGATTAATGTCGTTAAATTCATGATAATATCTACCAATAGAAGTACCAATAAACTCTAGAGCCTTGAGTATTATAAAAGCATTTGGCTGAGGTCAAAAATTGACAACTTTGACATAGATGATCCAAGGTAGATAAACTAGAATGAAAAAGAATAGCACCTACTTCAGAATAATTTATTTTTACAGATAATTGTCCTAGTTCCTGCTTTTGTTTTAGACTTATATAGATGGAATTAGGCATCAATATCTCGGAAATTGTAATTGTTAATAACTCTTCTAGAGAATTTAAAATAATTAAACCAGATTGGGGTGGTTCTTGTCGCCAATAAATGGGCATATCTATATGAAAATATAGATGGGGATTGGCGACTAGCCAAGACTTTAATAATCCCTCAATTGCTAGAGGAAAGCTATCTTGTAGCGACTCAGGAAATAAGCGATCGCTTATGTCTACCAAAGAATGATGCAAATGATCAACTTTATCTAAATATTGTTTTATTTTTTCACTTGATAATTCCCAAGGATTCGTAGATAATAAATCTAAGTTACGTCGCATGGTAAAAGTTTCCTGTAATAGACTATCCCGAATGTTTTCAGCCTCCATAATGAATTTAGACGATTGTCTATAAGACCACCATTGTAGGGCTTTTTGAACTCTGTAATAGGATGTCAGAAACGGGATTATGGTCATAACTCAGAGGGTGAAAAGTATAATTTGTGTGCTTATTTTCAGAGACACAAAATCTATCTATTAATTATTTTGTCATCATAGGTCAATACTATTAATGAATTCACTATAGATTTATGACAAATAATCTGTCTAAAATTTCCAATTTTCTATCCAAAAATTGATAGTATACTTCTGAGAAAAGGTAAAATATCTGAATTAGTGGATATAGACAGCTTAAGATCCCCGACTTCTTTGAGAAGTCGGGGATCTTAAGTTTTAATTTGAGTATAACCCCTAGTCTCTAGCCCCTGAAATCAAGGACATATAGTTACTAAAACGAGAAACACTATACCTGGATTAACTTACAAATCAGTGATAAGTCTTGCTTTTCGTAGGATAAATCGTAGTGCTGTCTCCTCTTGAGAAATAATATGAGCCTCTGCCTGCATACCTGACTGGATATGACACTGACGATCGCCATTCCCAAATGCGAGTTTTTCTGGTTGGATAGTAGCTTCAAAATAAGGAGTTGCAGCAGCCGACAATGCTCCCCCTGGATTGTTATTTTGAGGTGCGATCGCATCTGGAGAAACAGCACTCACCACAGCATGGAGAACACCGTAATCTGGGTAAGGACAAGCATTAACACGCAATTGGACTTTCTTCCCCACCGCCACCTTTTTAATGTCTGCGGTGGGAATCATGGCTTTAACTACTAGCGGCGCATTTTGTGGTGCAATTTCCGCGATCGCCTCACTAGTGCGTACCACTTGACCAGGGTTCCGCAGATTTAACTTCAGGATAATCCCGTCACTGGTAGCGCGAATGACGCTACTTTGCAGTTGCTTTTCTACTTGTTGTAATTCTTTTTGGGATTGGTTGAGTTGGGAAAGCATTTCTAAACGTCGCTGAACTAAAGCTTGCTGTTCTTTCTGCAACGTAGCGATGGTAGCCTCACCCCTAGCAACTTCTTGAGCAATACGTTCTTGCGCGATCGCCACCGTTGCCATGCTAGGATTAACCCCAGCCTTTGCCGATTGCATTTTGGCTTGAGCAATTTCCACAGAGCGTTTTCCCGCTTCCAAGGCTGATTTAGCCTGTTCTACCACAAGTTTTTTCTGTTCATATTCCCGCCTACCAATCGCACCAATATCAGCTAGTTGCTGATAGCGATCGCGATCTGCGTTAGCAAAATTCAAATCAGCTTGAGATTTACGTAAATCTGCTATGGCTTTTTGTAAACTAGCTTCAGAAGCAATATATTCACTTTGTGTAGTGATTTGACGTTCTTGATATTCTCGTTGATTACGAACCAGGTCTGCTTGAGCAGAAGCCACTGTACGCTCAATTACCTTGGTTTCCGCGAGTATTTGACTATTGAAAGTACTGATTTGAGCATCAATTTGGACAAGCTGTAATTTAATTTGTTGGATATTACCTTGTAGTTGACTTTGCTTGATTTGTAATTGTTCTGTATTGAGAGTAGCGATCGCATCACCCCGCTTGACAACTTGATTTTCTGTAACTAACAGGTTCTGAATTGTCCCCTCAATTTCTGGCTGTACCAAGCGAGTTTCGCCTATAGGACGAACAGTAGCCGCCGCTTTGATGACAACATTATATTTAATCCATGAGGATAAGGCGATCGCTGAACCAACAGACACTACAAGAAATAACCCCAGCAAAGATGTCCAAATACCAACTGGTGGTAAAGCATCATCATCTTGCAGGGGAGGGATAAGTTTCTTATTTTGAATATACAGCATACTTCACCAAATAATTATCAGTATTTAAATAGGAAAAAATCAATAGAGAACAGGGAAAACTAAGTTACTCATATTGCACTCTTTCTCATTACCCCTAGTCCCCACTTTTCTTAAAATTCAAGGAATTAAGAAATCTAAATGCTCTCCTGCTTTAGTCCGTAAATCTTCTATGGAACCTTGAAGTTTTAAACGTCCTTGATCTAGTAAAACAATCCAATCAGCCCGATTAATTACTTTGGGACGGTGACTAATTAAAATTGTGGTTTTACCTTGGCGATGGTGTAATAATTCATCTAAAACTTGGGCTTCACTCACTGGATCAAGTCCACCAGTAGATTCATCCAAAATTAGAATTGGTGGTTCTGTAACAATAGCTCTAGCTATCGCTAAACGCTGGCGTTGTCCACCAGAAATATTTGCGCCAAATTCTCCTAAAATCGTTTGATATTTATCAGGTAGTCTACCAATAAACTCATCGGCTCCAGCAACTTGACAAGCTCTAACAATTTGCTCAAATGTAACAAATGGCGAGCCTAAACGAAAGTTTTCGATAATAGAACGACTCCAAAAATGGGCATCTTGAGGAACTAAAACTACTTGCTGGCGTAAACAATCAAGGGCAATATCTTGAAGGTTATATAGTCCAATCCGAATATTCCCAGATTGCAGAGTATATAAACTAGTAATTAATTTGGCGACGGTACTTTTACCACATCCCGATTTGCCGATAATAGCAGTGACTTTACTACCAGGAATTGTCAACGTAAAGTCTTCTAGTAAGTCAACTCGACCAGTATAGTGAAAGTTGACATTTGTACAAATAATATCAGCATCACCAGAGATCGAGGTAAAAGGCTTTTTCCCATCTCCTTCGTTTTCAGGTGTAGTATCTATGACTTCTGTGAGCCTTTGTACAGCAGTTTTCGCAGTAGTAAATTCATCAACAAAACTTATCAGAGTACTAATTAATCCTAGAAAGTTGCCATTCATTGAGTTAAAAGCTAGTAGCTTCCCAATACTCAAATTTTCTGCCGGATTAATTACTAAATTACCACCAAACCACAACAACGCTATCGAACCAATCCCAGAAACCAAACCTGAAAATGTACCATTAATAATCCCAATTTGAATTGTCCGTAATGTGATGTTAGCAAGATGACCAAACCGACTTTGTAATTCATCTAAAAAATGCGGACTAGCTGTGGTCGTCTTGACCGTAAGAGCGCCTTTAAATGTTTCTACTAAAACACCTTGAGCTTCTGCATCTTTGACTAAAAGCTCACGAGTTTTTTGCTGCAATGTCGGCTGAAACACAATAGTAGATATAGTCATGAAGGCAGATACAATCATGGCTACTACTGTTAGCTTCCAGCTATAGAAAATCATGATACAAAAAGAAATAGCCGCAATAAAAAACCGACTTGGTAAACTGATAACGACTTGAGCGACTAACTGATTAATTTGATTAATATCTCGGAGACGACTAACAATTTCCCCACTGCGCCGAGATTCGTAATATGACAGGGGTAACTGGAGAATCTGCCGACAAAATTCTAAGACTAATCCTAATTGTAGTCTTTGGGCAAAATGAGCGATTAAATTTGATTGTACCCAAGAAAGACTACTAGAAATTAAATTCATGACTAATACAGCGATCGCCATCGTAGTCAGTAGTCTTGTATCACCCCGGACTAAAATATCATCGGTAAGGACTTGTAAAAGAAACGGAGAGGCTAAAGATAGAACCCCCAACAGTAGATTTAGGGGGATAGCTTGGGCTAAGATATGACGAAAATGCCAGACACGTTTAAAGAAACGCCAAAAGCCGCTAACTTTATCATCTTCTAGCTTCCAAAATAGTTCTGGATTTGGTTCTACTAACAGCATTAACCAATCCGTCCAACCTTCAACTAAATCTTTCTCAGATAGATAACGAATACCAACGGCTGGATCTGCGATTACACATTTTTTGCCCTTCTTACCATAGAAAACAACCCAGTGATTTCCCTTCCAATGAATAATTGCAGGTAAAGGCGCTTCATGTATTTGGTTTAGAAGTTCCGGTGTAGTTTTAACTGGGCGCGCATTAAAACCAAGTGTTTCTGCACCTCGTTTTAACCCCAATAAAGTTGTCCCAAATTGCCCTGTACCTACAGCTTCACGGATACGGCTGAGAGTAAAATTGCGTCCATAATGTTTGGCGATCGATGCAATACAAGCTGCACCACAATCTTCTTGACTATGTTGTTGAACGTAAACATATTTCATGATCAAACAAGTTTTTGTTTAATAAGGTAAGTACATCGGTATTAAAAGTTGTCGTTATGACAAGGCAGGAGACAGAGGTAAAGAGGTTTTTAGAGAACTTTATTTTTTTTAAACCTCGGTTTATTTGCGCTAGTCTACTTAATTAATATGATGAAAAGTGTGGCAATTAATAAATTCAAATTAATGAATTATTATTAATAATAACTGTCATCAGTTATTGCTCTTCTAGTTCTCCGGGAAAATGTGTAATTATCATGAAATATGAAGGCTGATTCCCATGCAAATTGAATTTCCTCTGGAGTCAGTCCAGAATTGCCATATACAACACCAACACCTAAAATGAATAGATAAATGTTCAAATCAAAATCAACTCTAGTGTATCCTCCACTAACAGACTCAGATTTCTCAGGGTAAATATCTATAAAAAGATTGGTATCAATGTCTATCACTTTTTTATTACCTTGTTTTATGTGTGATGAAATTGATAAAATGTATTATATGATAATGGATTAGTATGCAGTTAAATAAAGCCATAAAATCAAAATATTTATCTCATAATCATTTCAGATTTTTATTGATTTATGCAGTTCACAATAATTTTGTATGAAATACTGGAACACTTAAGTATGTTCCAGTATTCCATAATTTGCTTATTTTCCAATTATCCAGTTTTTCTAGAGAGAGTTGACAAATTTAATGTTGCCATTTGCTGGCCTTATACTTTTATGTCATCTCCTCAGATTTTGGATTATCAGAAACTCCTATCTGTCTAGTGGGAAGTATTTTGGGTTCACATCATTAAAAGGACTAGCGAATATTGACTTCTGGGCAGCATATTCTCTAATTTCTGTGAGTTGAAGAAGAGTAGGAGGATCAACAGGAAATAGTTTGTCAATTGCAGTACCGACAATGAAGTTATAGATAGATTGATCGAAATAAACAGTAGCTCCCCCAGCAGCTACTCCAGATTCTTCTACAGAAATTTGTGTAAACAGATTGTTTTTTTCGATAACTTGCATGATTCTTACTCCGTCAAAAGAATTGTTTTAGGTTAATCCAAGCTGGTAGTTGATTACTTCTTACAAGCTACTCAACGTGTCGCTTGATTAAAAGAATAACTAGGAGTCAATATCTAAGTCATTTACATTTTGTGCCAAATTAATTTCCTATTTGATCAAACTTATTTACATACTTAAATCAGTGCAGATTCAGAAAAATACAGACATAATTTTTCTGTTCATCATACTAAAATTTATCTAATTAGATTCAATGTGTATTTTTTTCTATATATTTAAATTTGGACAAAATATCAAAAAAGCCAGAACATCATTAGATGTTTTGGCTTCTATAGTATGACAAGTTTGTATTTCAGATGAACTATAAATATAGTTCATTTGAGTACTTTATTGGATTTTATTTTTGTCACAGAAAATATGTTGATATAGAATCAATCCATTGGAGTAACTCTACAATCAGTTGAAACTAATTCAGTTCATTCCACCCTAAAAATAAAAGTGGAAATTTAATGTAATATGCCCATTAGATGTAATAGGTTTATTAGGTTTAGGAAAACCATCGCCTTTTACAAAATCTTTATCAACTTCAGCATATTCAGGATATCCCTCTTGTCTTCCTTTACCCTTGACTGGATATTCTGGATATAGTTGAAATTTTCCACTTGCACCAACTACCATTTCTTGTTGCTCAAGAGATACGTTTCTAAACAATTGGTTAGACATAATTAAAAACTCCGTAATTTAATTGATATCGAAGATTGATTGCCCTCAATTGGCTTCTTCAATCCTCGCTTGATTAATACAATAGCTGGTAGTTATTAGTTAATTCATTTATGATTCATGCAAACTTAATTGCCGATTTTTTCTGATAAAGTTACATAATTATATAATTGAATCTTCATAAAAATACAGACATGAACTACGCATTAATTATACTGTATTTTATATAAATTTTATTTACATACTTACATTTGAAAAATCTCAGGATATGCAGTAGGGCGTTTATTGCCCATAAAAAACAGCATATGTTAGGCAATACCAACGCTTCAGGCACCTAAATTTTCTCACAAATCAAATCGGATGCCTATATGATTTATATATTAGAAAAACTGGAACATCATCTGATGTTCCAGTAATTACGGAGTGAACAAATCTATGGGATTGACAAACTATGTTGAATGGATTGAGCCTAGTATGTCAATTTCTTAAAGTATTGATTGTTTTATATGTATTCAATATTTGTATATATGCAGTAGCAAGAAATGCAAATTTGTGCAAAAGTAACTACAAGCAAATAACTTTTTAGAATGTCCTTTGCTTGTACTGCTGTAAATACCTTGTAGAGAAATTGAGATAAACCGACAGTACATCGCCTAAAAATAATTACCAAATGAGCTTTCAGCATCATCTTTAGAAGATGCAATAACTAGAGTTATTTGTGTGTAGTGATATATAGTTTCTTGGTATGATGTAATTGTTTGATCATCCTCTGTAGCACTCGTTTGACTTTTGGCAGTAGTTAAAAGATTGGTTATTTGCATAAAAATGTTAGAGTTGGGAAATAAATAACCACCGCATATAATCTCTTGTTCCTGTTCGGATAAATCTTGAAGATACTGAGATTTGTTTAGGTTGATGTTTTGAGACATAGTTGTATTTACCTGCTCATAAATTTGCTGTTTGTTTGTCGTAGAGTCGCGTAAATATGCGACCCTACAGCTCATGGCTCAACTTATAACTGGATTAGTTTTCTGGCAATGACCATATTTTGTCATTATCTAGAGCTAATAAAGCCAGTCCAGCAGTTTTAATTCTCATGGAGCTACCGTTAGAGAAAGCAGTGCTACCGTTAGGGCCGGAAGTTGTACCACCATTTAGTACATTGCGATAAGTCTCGTAGAAAGTAGCATCGAGTTGAAAATCAGTACCACCAGTAACAACTGCTTGTTGTGTATCAGATAAATTGATAAATAATTGGCAATACATCGCTGACAACCTTGTATTTTTGATGGACTTAGTTATTCGTAAAGTGAGTGCTAGAAGGAATTAGAAAAATAAGATCCGCTAATTCCTTCATGACTATGCAGATGCCATCAAACTCACTTTTTAGTTGATTAGTTGATGTTGTAGCTCAACGTCATCACTGGATTAAGCAATGCTTAAAACTTCGTCTGCACCCAAAGCTAGGAAGGCTATACCAGCAGTCTCAACCTCGGTGGAGGTACCATTAGAAGCAGCAGTGCTTCCGCCAGGGCCAGAACTTGTACTACCATTTAATACATTTTGCTGCGCCTTATAAAAAGTAGCATCAAGTTGGAAATCAATACCACCAGCTACAAATGCTTGCTGTTCGTCGGATAAGTTAATAAACAATTCGTGAGACATAACTGACAACCTCGTAGTTTTAATGAACTTAGTTTGCTTATGAGTAACGTGAGTTCCAGAAGGAATTAGAAAAATAAGATCAACTAATTCCTTCATGACTATGCAGATGCCATCAAACTCACTTGCTAGTTGATTAGTTGATGTAGTAGCTCAACGTCATCACTGGATTAAGCAATGCTTAAAAGTTCATCTGCACCTAAAGCTAGGAAGGCTATACCAGCAGTCTTAACCTCGGTGGAGGTACCATTAGAAGCAGCAGTACTACCATTAGGGCCAGAACTTGTACTACCATTTAATACATTTTGCTGCGCCTTATAAAAAGTAGCATCAAGTTGGAAATCAATACCACCAGCTACAAATGCTTGCTGTTCGTCGGATAAGTTAATAAACAATTCGTGAGACATAACTGACAACCTCGTAGTTTTAATGAACCTAGTTTGCTTATTAGTAACGTGAGTTCCAGAAGGAATTAAGCACATAAAATATGCTAATTCCTTCTTGGCTGTACAAATTTCATCCAACTCACGTATTGATTGATTAGTTGATGTTGTGAATCAACTTAATCGCTGGATTACGCAATACTTAAAATATCTTCTGCACCCAAAGCTAAGAAAGCTAGACCAGCAGTCTTAACCTCGGTGGAGGTACCATTAGAAGCAGCAGTACTACCATTAGGGCCAGAACTTGTAGTACCATTCAATACATTCTGCTTTGCTTCATAAAAGGTGAAATCGACTTGAAAATCAGTACCATATCCACCTTTAACAACTGCTTGTTGTTCATCGGATAAGTTCATAAACAATTCGTGAGACATAACTGACAACCTCGTAGTTAACAATTTAAATTGACTGGAAGCTCTGAGTTGATTACCTGTTTTGTTTGCTCAACTCGTTGCTTGATTAACACAATAGTTGAAAAGCAATAGTTAATTCATTTGTAATTAATGCAAACTTTTATTCTCGGTTGTCCAGAATGAATCTCAGGAATGAGTAAATATAAGTCACGAAAAAATTAAGGTAGAATAATGCTGATTTAATAATTATTTATAGTAGATAAATTACGTACAACTTACTGTTTTAACAAAATCATACACAGTAGATTTCTAGGTGTAACAAACTTTCTTCCATGAATAAAACAGTAAGACTCCTGAAAAATACATA
Source organism: Anabaena sp. FACHB-595 (assembly GCF_048568275.1). Lineage (NCBI taxonomy): Bacteria > Bacillati > Cyanobacteriota > Cyanophyceae > Nostocales > Nostocaceae > Anabaena > Anabaena sp. FACHB-595. The sequence goes on along the minus strand of NZ_CP183473.1, from coordinate 6,133,578 downwards.
CAAAAATTCCTAATCACAGCACAATACGGTTCAGTTAGAGTTAAAAACCTGATTTTGTGTGGGTTGCTTTCAGGAAAGAAACTCAAACTACAATTCGCGTTGGAAAACACGCTGTCATTTCCCAAGAAGCCAAACTTTTTTTTCTCTGTACCAGCATTTTGATAAGTTAGTACATAGTTTGCAACAATTGTAGTTATCGCTAAGAGGGGATTGAAGTTGAGTCAGCATCCAGATGCCATTGCCGCGCACGGTGGACAGTTGGTTAATCGCGTAGCCACACCAGCACAAAGAGAAGAGTTTGTTTCCAAAGCTGAGTTTCTGCCCCGTGTACAACTTGACGAACGGGCAGTTTCTGATTTAGAAATGATTGCGATCGGTGGTTTTAGCCCACTCACAGGGTTTATGAACCAAGAAGACTACGATCGCGTGGTTTCGGAAATGCGCTTGGCTAACGGTCTTGCATGGTCGATACCAATTACATTATCGGTCAGTGAAGAAGTAGCGTCTTCTTTACAGGAAGGTAGCCTAATTCGTCTGGATAATCCCGCAGGTGACTACATTGGGGTTTTGCAACTCACGCAAAAGTATCGCTACGATAAAACCCGTGAAGCCATCAACGTCTACCGCACAGATGATGCCAAGCACCCAGGGGTACAAGTGCTTTATAATCAAGGCGCTGTGAATCTGGCAGGTGATATATGGCTACTGGAACGCAGTTCTCATCCTCTATTCCCTGATTATCAAATTGACCCAGTTGCTTCACGGCAAATGTTTAGAGACAAGGGTTGGAAGACCATAGTCGGCTTTCAAACTCGTAATCCCATTCACCGCGCCCATGAATATATTCAAAAGTGTGCCTTAGAAACCGTGGACGGTTTATTTTTACATCCCTTGGTAGGCGCAACCAAAGAAGATGATATTGCAGCTGATGTGCGGATGCGTTGTTATGAAATTTTGCTAGAACACTATTACCCCGAAGATAGGGTGATATTGGCAATTAATCCTGCCGCCATGCGTTACGCTGGCCCCCGCGAAGCAATTTTCCATGCTTTAGTTCGCAAAAACTACGGCTGCACCCACTTCATCGTCGGACGAGATCACGCGGGAGTCGGTGACTACTACGGAACCTATGATGCTCAATATATCTTCGATGAGTTTGAGCCTGGTGAGTTAGGCATTGTACCCATGAAGTTTGAACACGCCTTCTACTGCACCCGCACCAAACAAATGGCGACTACCAAAACCAGCCCCAGCAGACCAGAAGAACGGGTTCACCTATCGGGAACTAAAGTTAGAGAAATGCTGCGTCGCGGTGAATTACCCCCACCAGAATTTTCTCGTCCTGAAGTAGCAGCCGAATTGGCGCGGGCTATGCGAGTACAGGTATTAGCGTAGAAATTAGGGATTGGGGACTGGGGATTGGGGACTGGGGGATAACAACTGTCAACTGTCAACCGTCAACTATCAACCGTCAACTGTCTTTACACTCCAGTCCTCAGCCCTATAAGCTGTTAGCTGACGAGCTGAGGACTGATTGTTTTTATGAAACGTCGGACTTTTGTACAACGGATTGGCTCAATACTGGCGGTGTTGGGTGTAGCTGAAACTGAGTGGTTGGCGATGAATAATCACTATTATCAAGCCTTAGCACAACCTACACCACGAAAATTAGCATTATTAATCGGGATCAATCAATATCGGAAAAGTTCTTCACTGAGTGGTTGTCTGACCGATGTGGAATTGCAAAAAGAACTTTTAGTGCATCGGTTTGGCTTTCAAGCTACTGATATTTTGACGTTAACAGAGGAACAAGCAAGTAGAGAATTTATTGAAGCAGCTTTTTTAGATCACCTCACCAAGCAAGCTAAACCTGGCGATGTGGTAGTTTTTCACTTTAGCGGCTACGGTACTCAGTTACCAGTAGAATCGGGTACGCTACAAAACGCTTTAGTGACAACTGATGAAAATCAAGAAGCACAGGATTCTCAGATAGCTAATTATTTATTAGAAGATACATTATTATTGTTGTTGCGATCGCTTCCTACAGATCATGCCATAGCAGTTCTGGATACTAGCTACACTTTTACTGGCATCAACCAGCCAGCAGGTTTAAAAATCCGCGCCCGCCCAGAGTCACCTGGAACGCGTTTAGCAGCAGCAGAAATCGATTTCCGCCAACAAATCAAAAACCAAAACCCTGAATTTAGCCCGCCTGTTATTCTATCCGCTACATCAGACCCCCAGCAGTCGGCTAGGGAAATATTAATGTCTGGGTTTAGTGCAGGTTTATTCACTTATGCTTTAACACGACAACTTTGGGAATCAACACCAGCAACAACAATTAGAGTCAGCCTCTCCCATGCGGCAAGTTCTATCCACCAATTGGGAAGTAAACAGCAGCCAGGGTTATTAACGAAGAAGAATCAACAAGGAGTAGCGACTGTTGAAAATTTACTATTAGACAGCCGCACTGGTGCAGAAGGGGCGATTCTGGCTATAGAAGAAGATGGAAAGACAGCCCAAGTATGGCTAGATGGATTACCTGCACAAGTTTTAGAAAATTACGGTACTAATTCTAGATTTACTCTAGCAACAGGAGAGGAGTTAGTATTGCGATCGCTTATGGCGGGGCGTAGCCCATCGCGCACAGGATTAATAGCTAAAGCCCAATTCTCTAAAGTTACAGAGACAATTCCCCTACAAGTCGGACAACTGATTCAAGAAAATGTGCGGGTATTATCCCGAAACATTAATTTGATATTAGCCCTAGATACTAAACTGGAAAGAATTGAGCGAGTAGATGCTACCAGCGCCTTTGCTAGTGTTGGTCACATTTCCACTGTAGTTGCAGGAGAACAACCAGCCGATTACTTATTTGGGAAACTCCCACAAACTCCCAGCCGTTACGGTCTGTTTACATTGGATGGTGAACTAATTCCCAATACAGATGGGGGAGTTGGGGAAGCTGTGAAAGTAGCAGCCCAGCGATTATCATCAAAATTATCCACTCTTCTGGCAGCTAAGTTATGGAGGCTGACAGAAAATCAAGGGTCTTCCCGGTTGCCCGTTAAGGTAAATTTAGAGGTTGTCAATAGCATATCGTCACAGGCAGTAATGCAAAGAGAAACCACAAGGACAACCACTACTGACACCCCCACAAAAAAATCACTCCCCACTCCCAACTCCCCACTCCCCACTCCCATCATCCCTATTGGTAGTCGGATACAATACCGCATCCAAAACTTAGGCGATCGCCCAATATATTTTATGCTGTTGGGATTAAAGAATAACCGTAGTGCGATCGCTTTTTATCCCTGGCAAAGCCGCCAAGAAACCAACAATCCGGAAAATCAGCCCCAACTGCAACAAGTAGTTATTGCCCCAAACGAAACAGTCACTCTACCGCAAACAAAAGCAACATCAGGCTGGGTAACTTCCAGCCCCGCTTACGAATGCGAACACCAATTAATTTTCGGCACCGCACCCTTTAACTCCACCCTAGAAATCTTAGATAATGCCAAATATTCCACAGCCGACCAACAACCGATTGCTACATTAGTCAATCCTTTAGAAGTGGGACAAGCCCTACTACAGGATTTACATAACGGCAGTGCAGTCAAAACAGAAACAACCACCACAGCTACAGATTATTTTGTATTAGATGTAAATAATTGGGCAAGTCTCAACTTTAGTTTTCAAGTAGCGTAAGTCAATTCAAAATTCAACATACCCTGCGGGAAGCGCACGCGCTACAAAATTCAAAATAAATTGAGTTGTGAAGTGAAGAGAAACCCTCACACCCCTAAACCCTTACACCCCTACACCCCCATGCCATCAGTCAGGGATACAGCAAATATCATTTTCAATTTAGTCCCAAAGCTGGATAGTCAACAAGATACAGAAATTGTCGATTTATGGGCAGCAAATGGGCGCATTTTGGCCACACCTGTAAATAGCACCCTAGATTTTCCTCATTGGGATAATTCAGCGATGGATGGCTATGCGGTACGTTATGAAGATGTACACAACTCCAACGCCGAACAGCCAGTTAGCCTAGAAGTTGTTGCAGAAATTCCCGCAGGCTATCAACCCAAATTTACCCTACAACCAGGACAAGCCGCCCGGATCTTTACTGGCGCAGTCATGCCCAGTGGTGGTGATACTGTAGTCATGCAAGAGAAGACACGCCAAGAGAATAACCGCGTCTTCATCCTCACAACACCAAAACCAGGGGAATTTGTCAGGCTGAAAGCAGCTTATTACCAAGCCGGGACACAATTATTACCAGCTAATACCCAATTAAATGCAGCCGAAATCGCTATATTAGCCGCTTCTCAATGCCCACAGGTAAAAGTTTATCGCCGTCCTCGTGTAGCAATTTTTTCCACTGGGGATGAATTAGTAACACTTGACCAGCCTTTACAACCAGGGCAAATAGTTGATTCTAATCAGTATGCCCTAGCAGCTTTAGTAAAGCAAAATGGTGCAGAACCTATATTATTCGGCATTGTCAAAGACAACCCAACCGCCCTTGGGGAAACAATCAGCAAAGCCATAGCTAACGCCGATATAGTCATTTCTTCCGGTGGCGTTTCCGTTGGTGATTATGATTACGTTGACCAAATTCTAGCTTCCTTAGGGGCTAAAATTCACATCCGTTCTGTAGAAATGCGCCCAGGAAAACCCCTCACTGTCGCCACCTTCCCTACACCCCCAGCCCCCATTTATTTGGGTTTACCAGGAAACCCTGCGGCTGTTTTGGTAACATTTTGGCGATTTGTGCAGCCAGTAATTCGGAAATTAGGGGGATTAGCTAAAGGTTGGGAACCAGTATTTGTAAAAGTGCGATCGCATGATGAGTTACACTCAGACGGTAAGCGTGAAACTTATATTTGGGGAAGTCTGCATCTAGTTGATGGATTATACGAGTTTCACAAAGCTGGTGGTAGCCATAGTTCCGGTAATTTGATTAATCTAGCTCAAACTAATGCTTTAGCTGTTTTACCACTAGGTGAAACATTCATTTCATCAGGAAAAGATGTATTGGTTTTACAACTACCAATTTAACGACATAAACAGACTCTATAGTCCAATTACCAATTACCCATTCCCAATTACCAGTTACCAAAATCCCTTGATTGTAAAAACTATAGTGTCTGTTCAGAATCTGATGCTTCTTCATTATTAAAAAACAACAGCCGGGCAGCGAGAATGGCGAATCCTACAGCAGCGATCGCTTTTAATATTCGTGTAGGTAATAATTCTGACACTGCGCCACCTGCTAACGCTCCTAATAAACTAGTTAATAAGAGTGCGCTAGCGGTGCCAAAAAATACAGCCTTTACAGACTGACCACGACCAGAAAGAGCGATCGCGGCTAACTGGCTTTTGTCGCCTAATTCGGACAACAAAACTGTAATAAAACTTAGTCCTAAAAGATGCCAATCCATAATATTTGTATGTATTTATAATTATCCGTGGAATATATCCCAAAACAAAGTGAGGGAGATGAACAACAACATGATTCCGGCTGATTTATCCAAAGTTTTGGGGCTGAAGCGTTTAGAAACCCAACTCCCTAGTAGTACACCTAACAAACTTGTAGTAACTAATGCTGCTCCCGAACCGAGAAAAACTACCCAAGGTAAATGAGACTCTGCACTCATTAATAAAGTTGATAACTGGGTTTTATCACCAATTTCTGCCAGAAAAATAGTCACAAATGTAGTTGCAAATACAGCCAAAGCTGGTTCCTGCTTTTTATGACTATCCTCAACTGGCTCAATAATTGCAGTAGCCAGATGGGCTTGAGTGCTTTCTTGTATTTCTGGCTGGCTGATAGTCGGATTTAAGCCAGCAAGGGTAACAGGTGCAGAGTCGAGTTTCACAGGCAGTAGATTTATTACTAGATGTTTTTCATATTCTTCTCATTTTCTCAGATTGTTGTAATAAATTGCAACCGTACCGAAAAAAAATGCAACTTTTTCGTGAGATGGCGTAGTTACAATAAGTGGTATCATTATTTGGTTGCAATAAATTCTATGGAACGTGAAGCTTTAACCATCCGTTTTCCTTCTGAACTACTTACCAAAGCCAGAAAACTGAAGGGAAGCAACGAATCTTTTAATGATTTAGTTGTTGAAGCATTGGAATCTGAAGTCAAGCGTAGAAGAGGATGGGCTGCACATCAACGAATTCTTGCCCGTAGCGAAACCATCAAAGCTAAAACTGGCATACAACCAAGTTCTACAGAGATGATTCGTAGTCTCAGAGAAGGTGAGGGAAGACGTGACTAGAGTTTTGTGCCTAGATACCAGCGTTTGGATTCCTTACCTTGTCCCAGAAGTTTATCAATCTCAAGCTGTAACTCTAGTAACAGAAGCATTGAGCTTAAATATACGTTTAGTAGCACCTGCTTTTGCTTGGGCAGAAGTTGGGTCTGTGCTACGGAAAAAAACGCGCATGGGAGTTATCACCGCAGAGGAAGCACTAGGCTTTTTTGAGGACTTTTGCGAACTGCCGATTGATTACATTGAAGAAGAAGCAATTCGCCTCAGAAGTTGGGAAATTGCGGAACAATACGGGTTATTAACTCTTTATGATGCAGCATTTCTGGCTTGTGCCGAGATGACATCTGCTGAGTTTTGGACTGCTGACGCTGCACTGGTTAAGCAAGTTATACCCAGACCGTCTTATTTGCGAGAGATCGGGGAAATATAAAAGTTTTTAAAGCTAGATAAATTACAATAACTCGGATTAATGTTTCACAAAATAATGCTTTTTAAAGTAGTCAATTGCTTCTCTAGGGGAAGAATTATAATTAGATTCTTGTATCCAGTCATGAAATTTATTAGTTTCTCCCTTCAAAACTTCAAAGTAATGAATTCTTAGTGCTACCCTGAACGGCATTTCATGGTGGTAAAAATCATCGTCATGTATTTTTAAATTTTTTTCATAGTAACTGTTTATAACTTGTAGGGCTGAGTCATCTGTATGACAGAAGTATTTCTTGAGACACCAGATAACTATTTGAAATAAGCGCACAGTGTCCTCATCGGTTTGGAAGGAGAAACTAACCATCAAATATTCCTATTAAATCTGACATATTAATTATAAAAAATACTTAATACCTGACATTGTTAGAATAGTTCTATAACAGTCTCATGCAATCAACCTCTCCTGCTCAACAAGGTTGAGGAAAAATATTATGGCTACTAACATCCTCGACAATATCAACCTGGGGACACTGGGAGAACTCCTTCAACAAGCACGTAAGAAGTGTAGTATGACGCAGGCTGATGCAGCTAAGGTGATTGATGCTGCACGTACCACGATGATTGCGATCGAAAAAGGAGAACGCCGCATTAAACCCAATGAACTGATCAAACTGGCTCGTGCTTACGGATGTTCTGTTAGTGACTTTGTGCGTCCGCGTCCGGTGGTACAACCTTTTGAGGTACAGTTTAGGGCAGTTTATCAGCGCAGTGAGGAAGAAGAGGCAGAAATTAAACCATTTATCCTCAAATTAGAGGAACTTTGCCAGAATTATCTGGAACTTGAGCAGATTATGGACGCGCCACTGCCGCAAAACTATCCTCTGGAGTATCAGGTAAAAAATATGCCGATTAAATCGGCTGCGGAGAGTCTAGCAATTGCAGAGCGTCAAAGGCTGGGTTTGGGGGATGCTCCTATTCCTAAACTTCGAGACATCCTTGAACAAGATGTGGGTTTACGTATCTTCTATTTGCAGATGCCACAAAAATACTCAGAAGTGTACAGCTATAACGAGCAAATAGGTGGATGTATGGCTATCAATGCTCATCATCCAGAGGAGCGAAGACGTTGGTCAATGGCGCACGGATACCTGCATTTTTTGGCACATCGGCGAAAACCAGAGTTCCATTTTGATAATCAGTATCAAAGAATGCCAGAAAGTGAGCAATTAGCGGAAACTTTCCCCAAATATTTTCTGATGCCTACCAGTGGATTGCTTAAGCGGTTCAATGATATGTACCGTACTCATGGCAAATTCACTCCCACTAATCTATTTACACTAGCCCATTATTACGGTGTTTCTGTAGAAGCACTTGTTTATCGACTTGAGGAAATAGAACTTCTGCCTACTGGAACTTGGGAAAAATTGCGAGATAGGGGATTAAAAGTTAGGAAAGTGCAGCAGGAACTTGGTTTGGAAGACATACCCCAAAGGGTTGATATGATGCCTCTCCACTATCAACACTTGGCAATTGAGGCGCTAGATCAGGGTTTGATTACTGAAGGGCGTTTTGCTGATTTCCTCTGTGTTGACCGCTTGGAAGCACGACGCATCGCCGAAGCGTTACGGGAATATTCAAGTGGAATGATGGAAGAAGCTCCTGATTTCGACCTGCGTCAGATCCAGGCTGGTGGGAAGTGAGAACAATTTATGCAAATTAATCATTCCCACCTGATTCTTGATGCTTGTTGTGTTCTCAACTTTTGTGCTTCGGGTGATTTTCTGGGCATCTTGAAATCTATTCCTGCTGAGGTTGTGGTTACTACAGTTGTTCAGGAATATGAGTTAAAAACACTCCAACGCCTCAAGGAAAAAGAAAACAAGGGTGCAATCAAATTTGAGGAAGCGATTAAGCAAGGTTTACTCAAAGTCGTAGATTTTGAGTCAGAACAAGAGGAAGAATCTTATGTAAACTATGCGGCTATTCTCGGTGATGATGGTGAATCGGCTACTTGTGCCGTTGCAGTTCATCGACAATGGGCGATCGCTACTGATGACAAACGGGCGATCGCATTCATACAAAAGGAAGCCGCAAATATTCAGATTTTATCCACCCCAGAAATCATCAAGCATTGGGCAGAAATAGCCAGGCTTGATTCCTCTGAACTACGTAATGTACTCAACACAATTCGGCTTCAAGGTCGCTACTTACCCGCTAAAAATCATCCTCTCCGAATTTGGTGGGAAGCAGCTTTAAAATGATGTTTCAGATTAAAACTAGCTTCACATAACTTTAAATACCCACAGCTTTATCAAAACGCAGCATTTCCAGACTTCTGTCACCGTAGACCCCTTCAATTTGTTGGCGACAGCACTCAATAGCAAAATCATTTAGTTCTTCTGACTCAATACCATACATATCCTGAAATATATCTGGCTCTACACGGCAGAAACGGGGACGTGTTGAGTAGATGCGACATTCTCTTGTGGTATGGTCAAAGTTAACGCACCATCCACCTTCGCCTACCATGCTGAAGTAAATCTCTAGTTCATCTGGTGTGAGATAGTCTTCTATTTCTGGGCGTTCTGCTGGGTCAAGATTGCAGCAGGCTCCACATTGTTTGACGCATTGCCAGTTTGCCATTTTATGTTTTTTCCTATACTTTTATTAAGTAAATTAAATATTACAGGCGATCGCCGGATATGATCTAATACGGGTTTTGCAACTGCAACTGAGTAATTCTAAGACAATTGGGAGGAATAGAGACAAATGTTTGACGCTTTAGCCAACATCAATTGGGAAGTTATTTTCCAGCTAACCTCTGTTGCACTAATAATCATTGCTGGGCCTGCTGTGATTTTTGTGCTGGCATTCCGCAACGGCAACCTATAAGAGTAATGAGCGCTGAGTGATTGTGAAATTTATACTCAGCACTCAGCACTCAGCATTGATAATGCTTGCATAGCGGCTTGAATAATAGAATCATATTGGGGTAAAGTTAAATCAATTTCTAGGGCATCTTCACGACTAGTTCCTAGTAACCCGACTATGTTTCCTGGCTGCATCACTAGAACTTTGCCATCTGAGTTTTTGATTCTGAGTTCGGGGAGAGAATTATTTTGATAAACCCCACAAGTATATTGACGTTGATTGTGCTTGAAGGCGGTTCTTAAAGGTTTGGGAGAAGCTTGATAAATAAGTTGTAACTGGTTTGACTGCTCCTCAATTTGTTTCTTTGCCAGTCTCACACCTAATAATTCTAACTCCAGACTAGTATTACCATTAAAGTTATTTTCGCGCAATTTGTAAGCTATATCTAATCTTGATGGTAAGGGGTAATAATCACGCCAACGCCAAGCGATCGCCTTAAATTGATATTGTTGACCGTTGATAGTTTGGCTGAGTGTGACTTTGATATGACCTTTGCCGACTATTTGCTGTTCTACAACTTGAACGTTGGGTGTCCAAAAAACCGGATCAGGGTTATCGATACCGCAAGGGTGGAGAGAATTTAGCTGTTGATACAGTTCTTGATGGATTTGATTAAAGTTAGCCTCAACATCAATTTGCAGTAACGGCTTGAGGTGTTGGGGTTGCAAACATTGATTAGCAAACTCACGCAGACGCGATCGCAACTTCGGTAAATTAGTAGCGGGGAAGGAAAATCCGCCGGCGGCTTTGTGACCACCATATTTACCCAGCAAGTCGTGACAATATTCTAATGCAGTAAATACATTAAATTCCGGGATACTCCTAGCTGAACCGCGAATTAGTTCTTCATCTTCATAAGTACCAATAAAGACGGGAACGCCGTAACGTTCTACTAAGCGGGAAGCGACAATACCAATTACACCATGATGCCAATGGGGTTGGATCACAACCAATACCCGGTCTTGTTGTAGAGACGTTGCATACAACTCCTCTACGTGGGCGATCGCTTGTTGTTCGATTTCTTCGCACATTTGCTGGCGACTAGTATTAGCCTGTTCGCACTGCATAGCGCGTTCCAAAGCTAGTCCCTCATCATCTGTTGTCAGTAATTCAATTACCGTCAAAGGGTCGCCAATCCGCCCCACCGCATTGATACGCGGCCCCAAACGAAAACCGATATCTTCTGGCTTGAGAGTTTTAGGGGTGGTGGCTGGGGATTGGACAGGGAGTATTAGTTTGTCTTTCCCTACACCCTTAGACCCCTGCACCCCTACACCCTCACCTGTGGCTTGTACTCCCGCAACTTGAATTAACGCTTGGATTCCTGGTAATTGGGATTTAGGTAAAAGCTTTAAACCGCGCTTTACCCAGCGACGGTTAACACCACTTAAAGGAGCTAAATCTGCGATCGTTCCCAAGGTGAACAGTGCTAACATCGGCTGAATTAAGCCTTTGGTTTTGTCTAGCTTTTGTGCCAAGGTTACTGCCAAAATATAGGCAACACCAACACCAGCCACACCCCGATATGGCGAAGATTCAGCGATCAATTTCGGGTTGAGGATTGCATCGGCTGGGGGTAGTTTTTGGGGGATGTCGTGGTGGTCGGTGATAATGACATTTAAACCCAGTTCTTTGGCTCTAGCGATTGGTTCAAATGCAGAAATACCATTATCAACAGTCAGGATTAATCTCACACCCTCATTATGAAATTCTTCTACAATCCGCTTATTAATGCCATAACCTTCGTGCATCCGGCTAGGAATAGCATAATCTACTTGAGCGCCTAAGCTGCGGAGACTACGCAAAAGTAAAGCCGTGCTAGTCATCCCATCAGCATCATAATCACCGCAGATAGCTATTTTACTTTGGCAAGCGATCGCCTCTTGTAATAACTCCACACTCATCGCCAAGTCTGGAAATTCTGCTAATGGCGAGGGTAAATTTAAGGATTCAGGTTCTAAAAATGCTTGTGCTTGTTCTGGTGTTTCAATACCCCGATTAATCAACAATTGACAAACAATAGGCGAAAGATTTGTTACATCTGCTAGTTTTTGGGCTAAATCTGTTTTTTGTAGGTGAATATGCCAACGCTGATTAGGTAAGCGCCTGCGAGGTTTTGAGAGTTCCGTAGGAGGTCGGTCTAGCATTTAGATACTATAGCTGTTGACGGTTGACCGTTAACAGTCAACCGTTAACAGCCTTGATGAGTAGTTATGCGATTTAGGGGCGCATGAGCTTACCAACAAAACCAAATATATCGTAATTGATGCGATCGCCAATTCAACGCAAAATCTGTTCTATCATTCGATTGGCTTGGGAAGCATAACCACCACCAAATAAATTGAAGTGATTGAGGATGTGATACAGGTTATATAGTGTTTTCCGTTTTTCATAGCCAGCATCTAAAGGAAAGACTTGGTTATAACCTTTATAAAAAGCTGCGGGGAAACCGCCAAAAAGTTCTGTCATGGCAATATCAACTTCTCTATCCCCAAAATAAGTGGCTGGATCAAATATCACGGGTTCCCCTGAAACTGTACATCCAGCATTCCCACCCCATAAATCACCGTGTACTAAAGATGGTTGCACTTCATGATCTGCCAATAGTTCTGGAAGCGCCCCTAGTAACTCATCTTGTTTGGGAAAACTACCACCCCGTCGCCTAGCTAACTGAAACTGATAACCAAGGCGATGTTTGCTATAAAATTCCGTCCAATCTTCCGTCCAAGTGTTGATTTGGGGTGTGGAACCGATGGTGTTATTCATATCCCAGCCGTATCCTTTCTGGCTAGTGGCTTTGTGCATTTTCGCCAAATTGCGTCCCATCTCTTCCCAAGAATTGGTGTTACCACTTCCCATTTCTAGCCATTCCAAAACAATGTAGCCAGAATTACCAGCGATTCCCCAACAAATCGGCTTGGGAACACGGATGCTATTCGTCGTCAGCATTTGCTCTAAACCCAGGGCTTCCGCCTCAAACATGGCAACTTGAGATGCTTGGTTGAGTTTGACAAAATAGGTCAATGTACCATCAGCAACAGCATAGCCTTGGTTAATACAGCCACCACTAACCGATCGCCTCTGCTGACTCTGGAACCTTTCGCCAGTCACCCGGCTAATTTGGGTATCTATTTCAGTCCACATTGTGAATTAGGGGTATGGGGGTGTAGGGGTATGGGGGTGTAGGGGTATGGGGGTGTAGGGGTATGGGGGTGTAGGGGTGTAGGGGGTGTGTGGGTGTGTGTGGGTGGTGAGTATAGAGGTATGGGGGTTAGGAGAAGAATAGTATTTATGAGGTATCTTGATTTAATTAAATTATTAGTTGTTTCCCTTAAACCCTTAAACCCTTAAACCCTTAAACCCCTACACCCCTATACCCTTAAACCCCTAAACCCAATCTACGCTGGTTTCATGACAACTACACCATAAGCTTCCGGGCAAAGATACTGGTTAGCAGCCAAAAGTAAATCTGGTGCTTCTTGGGTTTGAATGTGGGCTGGGTAGTTAAATGCTGGTTCTAAATCTCCTACCAGTGATTGATAGAAGCCATATAATCCAGCGCGATCGCTTGGTGTTTCGTTGCCAAAAATAAATCTGTTGGCTACACGCTTACGGACACGGGCGATTTCTTTTTCTGTGACTAACTCTGTTTGTAGTTTACGGATATGTTGGGCGATCGCTTCCTCTACAGCCGCTAAATCTTCTACCGCACACTTAGCGGAAATATAAAACGTTCCTTGCAAGCGATTACTCATATTGCTGACAGAAATCGAAGTCACAAGTCCTCTTTCTTCCCGCAAATCTTGAACTAGTCTAGATGTTCTGCCATGTGCCAGAATACCAGCCAAAACATCTAAGCCATAAGTCTGTTCTAGCTGGTTCAACCCAGGAACTCGCCAAACCATGATTAGTCTTGCTTGCTGGAGACTTTCATCCACAAATTCCCGACGGACAATTTCTGTAAATGCAGGTTCGAGATGAAGGGAGTGGGGAGTAAGGAGTGGGGAGTGGGGAGTTTTTTTGAGTTGGTTGAATCCTTCGGTAATGGTTTCAATTAACTGTTCTTCCGGTAAATTACCCACAGCTACAGCCGTGATTGACTGGGGTTGATACCAACTTGCGTGAAAATCTCGCATCTGTTGGGGTGTAAGTTGGGAAATTATCGATTCTGGCCCCAATACTGGACGGCGGTAGGGTAACTGTGCAAATGCTGTTTCCATTGCCCGACGGAAAGTACGGCGGCGGGGATTGTCTTCAGAACGTTTAATTTCTTCCAAAACCACAAAGCGCTCACGTTCAAAGGCTTCATCAGGAATACTGGCATTTAAAACTACATCTATTTGTAATGGTGCTAATTTGGCAAAGTCTTGAGGAGCAGTATTTATATAGTAATGAGTATAGTCTTGACTAGTGGCGGCATTAGTCACAGCACCCCGTTCTTCTATGTGACGTTCAAATTCACCACTGGCAAGGCGCTCAGTTCCTTTAAAAATCATGTGTTCTAAAAAGTGAGCCATACCGTTAATGGCATCAGATTCTACAGATGAGCCAACATCAATCCACAAACTGAGATTCACGGCTTCAACTGGCATTTGCTCCACTATGATCGTCAAACCATTGGGTAGTGTATGTAGCTTTGGGGCATTAAGTCGGGGCAGTTTCCGCAGGGTTGATGTCATGGGTAGTGGGGAATGAACTGATCTGTTACTTCTTTATCTTATCCGTCACCCCAAAATATATTTGATTGTTGCATCTGAAACGGACACACAAAGATTTTTTGAGGCTGGGTTGAAGGTTTTTTCTCAATCGGGCAAATACTCCATTCCTACCACTTCGCCATTTTTGAAATAAACATTTACCACTTCTGCATTGTAACGACCATCGTTTAGGTCAAGAATGTAGTTTAGACACTGGTTAGGTACAGCTAAAAAGCCTTTTTCTTTTGGGTTAATATTTTCTAGCACACCCTGATGTTCATCAAGAAGTTGCGATTCTGGCTGAGGAAATCTTCCACCTTTGGGAAAACGCTGGTTTAATCTGCTTTGCACTTCTTGAATTGTCATCCCATGTTTAATGTCAAGATAAAACTGAGTGAAGGGTTTGACAGGCGAGAGAGTTACAAAGTACAAAGCTAACAGACTTAGATTGAACCCGATAAACAGCCACAATTCTTGTTTCCGCCGAGATTGCAAGTACACTGGCAAAAGTAAAATGAGGGCTAAAACAGCCATAAATAAGTAATATTTCCAATATAAGGAAGCAGCGTATTTATAATCCAGAAAAAATCCCAGCAGAAATAAGACCACTAAAAAAATCACCTCGACAATAAGCTCAATTTTGTTAGCGTGACGCTTGATATATTTCATGTGACTGTATCTTGTATTTTTTTCTCAAAGCAATTTTCTCAGAAACTGAAAATTAATGTCCTCAGTGCAATTGTTAGGTTTTTTCTTTAGCGATCGCCCCAACTTCACCGCAATTAGCTTGTAAAATTATGAGTAGTAATATTAATTTTTGTAAACTAAATGTCTAATATTGTTAAGCAAAATAAACCCCGTGTAGTCGTGATTGGTGCGGGAATAGGCGGACTAACGGCTGGTGCATTATTAGCCCATCGCGGTTACAGCGTCCTCATATTAGACCAAGCCCTTGTTCCTGGGGGTTGTGCTTCCACATTTAAACGCCAAGGATTCACCTTTGATGTGGGTGCAACTCAGGTTGCAGGCTTAGAACCAGGGGGAATCCATCACCGCATCTTTTCGGAACTGGAAATAGATTTACCAGATGCAACACCTTGTGACCCTGCTTGTGCAGTTTATTTACCGGGGGAAAATACACCTATCAATGTTTGGCGCGACCCAAAAAAGTGGCAGGAAGAACGCCAAAGACAATTTCCTGGGAGTGAACCATTTTGGCAATTGATGGCTACTTTATTTGATGCCAGTTGGGAGTTTCAAGGACGTGACCCAGTTTTACCGCCGCGTAATTTGTGGGATTTGTGGCAGTTAACCCAGGCGGTACGTCCTAGTACCTTAGTTACTGTACCCTTCACACTATTTACCGTGGGTGACGCTTTAAGGTTGTGTGGTTTGGGAAATGACCACCGACTGAGGACATTTTTAGATTTGCAACTCAAACTATATTCTCAAGTCAACGCTGAGGAGACGGCTTTACTTTATGCTGCAACGGCGTTGAGTGTGTCCCAACTACCACAGGGATTATTTCACCTAGAAGGTAGTATGCAGGTATTAAGCGATCGCCTAGTCGAAGCGTTAGAAAGAGATGGCGGTAAATTATTGATGCGTCATACCGTTGAACAAATCAAAGTGGAAAACGGTAAAGCATCTGCTGTCGTCATCAGAAACCAAAAAACAGGGGAAGTTTGGACAGAAGAAGCAGACCACATAGTTGCTAACGTGACTGTGCAGAACCTAGTGCAACTATTAGGCGACAAGGCTCCATCAGGTTATAAGCAGCGTGTCAATAAACTCCCCCAAGCATCAGGGGCGTTTGTTGTGTATTTGGGTGTAGATGCTAGTGCTATCCCGCCCGAATGTCCCCCCCATTTGCAGTTTTTATATGATGCTGATGGTGTGATTGGGGAGAATAATTCTTTGTTTGTGTCGGTGAGTCATGCTGGTGATGGTCGCGCGCCAGAAGGAAAAGCTACAATTATTGCCTCATCTTTCGTAGACCCCGAACGGTGGTGGAGTACGGAAGATTACCCTGGTTTGAAACAGAAATTTACCCAAGAAGCGATCGCCAAATTAGCCCAATACTTTTATCTCAAACCAGAGACTATTATTTATCAAGAAGCTGCTACACCGCGTACCTTTGCCCATTACACAGCACGCGATCGCGGTATAGTCGGTGGTATTGGTCAAAGAATCCCCACATTCGGCCCCTTTGGTTTTGCCAATCGTACACCCATTGACCATCTGTGGTTAGTCGGTGACTCTACCCACCCAGGTGAAGGGACAGCCGGCGTAAGCTACTCGGCTTTAACTGTAGTTAGGCAAATTAATCATAGTCATTAGTAAGAAATATTCGACTTTTGACTCAATCAGCAATTTATGACACCTGTGTAACTCCTAACAGATAAGGATATATTTATCCTAAACTTACACTTTAGATAGTAATAAATTTCGCATAACATAAGTATCTAATTGTGTAAACATCTACACTAGGCTGGATAGATGAATTACGAGATAGCTCACAAACTCCTAGTAGGACAGACAATAGCAAGTGAGGAAAACCCTGATGCCTTGTTGATGCGAATGAGACACGGCAAACCGCCAGTGCCTGGTCAAATTACCTCAATTTTATTAGCGTTGAAAGTAGTATTTGAGGCGCTGAAAGATTCCCCTAGTCTGGACAGGGAATTAGTTTTTGCACTTTATCAGTTAACCGTTAAGGCTCAACAGCTATTTGTGGCAGGGCGTAGAGCCGGTGTAGATTGGCCACCACTACTCAAGGAAGATTTGCTACGAATTGCTTTAGCTACGGAAAGTATTTTTTCTGGTGTTTGGCAAACCCTACCGCCTGGAAATTTATAATAGAAACATCCCCGACTTTTTATAAAAAGTCGGGGATATAAATATAACAGCCATATCCTAGCTAACGATTTCGCAGTTCTGCTTCTAACTTGTCCAAGTCATTCTTGAGTAAAACAGTCATCTGCCCAGTAAAAGCCTTGCCGTTTCTAGGTTGGGCGACTTCTAGCCAATAAGCATAGCGATCGCCTACACGTAATTCTCCCTTCAAAGCTTCCCGGATGGGAGTTTTCGCCAGCCGCGCTGAGTTAATGGCGCTTTCGTTGGGATATTCGTACACCACTTGGGCGCGTTTAAAGTCTTGATAAATATCTAAACCATAAATCACCCGCAAGGATTCTTGTAAACGCTGCAAGCTCATACCGTTAATGGCATCATACATAGCAATGCGTTCAGTCCGAATTACACTCCGGTCTTTGGTAAATCCTACTTTACCAGGGGGTAATACCGACGCTTGAAAAGTGAATCGCTGGGCGGCTGTATCACTTTTCTGCACAAATAATTTTTCTCCAGCCCTGGGACGGAGAGTGGGATGGGCTTTAATCCAAGTACCCACTTCTTCCGTACTTTGTCCGGGTAACGCATCAGCCTGGGGGTTAGTCAATATTCCTAGACACAACCAGGAAACTAGAGAAAAGGGCAAAATCAAAAAGTTCAGCCGAAATTTTTTGAGCATTTTCCTATTCGGGACTCATATAGAAATTTACCCGTGAGGGAATAACCATAGTTTTCCCGTTTTGCAGGAAGATTATTTCAATCACCTGCCTAATCAACAAAAGCAGATGTCTGAACTATCGATGAGTTAATATCTTAGCAATAAGTATAATAGGCGTTGATTATACATAGATTTTACTGATAATTACTCAACTTGAGGCGTTAGGTGTGAGGTTCCAATATGCTGACTGGACTAGTCTTATTATCCTTAGTGATTCTTTGGCTGATTTTTCACAATTCTGAGCGAGATTGGCGTAGTGCTGTGTTATCAGCAGCAGTTTCCTGGGGTGTTCTAGTCACGATTTCCACGGAAGTTTTCAGCCTTTTGCGAATCATCACCTTTGGTTGGGTGCTAGCTTTGTGGTTGCTGGCTAATCTTGCTTTGGGATGGATTTACTATCGCCTCGTTAAAACAGGAAAGCGCACGCTCTTTTCCCCAAAACTTCCCTCAATCACTCCCGTTTCCTTAGTATTATTGGGTGGTGTAGCTTTTATTATTGCCACCATTACTATAATTGCGATCGTTGCTCCCCCAAATAACTGGGATTCCATGACTTATCACATGGCGCGGGTGGTGCATTGGATACAAAACCGTAGTCTGGCTCATTATCCTACCTACTACTCAGCCCAATTAGTTCACCCACCTTTTGCGGAGGTGGTGATTTTACATCTGCAAATTTTGAGTGGGGGCGATCGCTTTGCCAATTTAGTACAAGTGTTTAGTATGATTGGTAGCATCATCGGCGTATCATTAATTGCCCAGCAATTAGGAGCAGATAAGCGAGGACAGATTTTTGCTACCGTATTCTGTGCTACTCTCCCGATGGGTATTTTGCAAAGTTCTAGCACTCAAAACGATTATGCGGTTTGTTTTTGGCTAGTTTGTTTAGCCCATTTTGTGCTGTTGACTTTACCTGATAAAAATCCTCCCACGCACTTAGTCTTAAGTATTGGCGCCAGTTGTGGATTAGCCGTGTACACAAAGAGTTCTGGTTATATCTTTGCTTTTCCCTTCATGGTTTGGTTATTTATCTGGTATGTCAACTCAATGCGCTGGAAAATGTGGAAGTCAGGAGTGATTGTAGCTGCTATTTTCTTCACCTTAAATATCGGGCATTATTTACGTAATTTTGATTTATATGGTAATCCTATATCAGCAGCAGAATACTCCAAAGAATACAAGATAGAAATATATAGCCTACCTACATGGATTTCTAATATCATTCGTAATTTATCTTTGCATACAGATATTGTTAGACACTTAGGTTTGCAAAAAATTATAGAACCATTGACGGGTAAGCTAACTAAAATAATTACTATAATTCATGGCTTTTTAGGGGTGGATATGACCGACTCGCGGATAACCCATCCCCCCAACTCTTACAATGGTGTACCAGGGCTGTCTTTTGACGAAAATGTTGCGGGTAATCCTTTACATTTGTTACTGACTTTAATAGCTATAGCCATATTTATCTTTCATAAAAGATTGAGGAGCAATAAAGAATTACTAGCTTATGTCTTATCTTTGGTTGCTGGCTTTTTACTGTTATGTTGGATGCTAAAATTGCAGCCATATCAAAGTCGTCATCATCTTTCTTTATTCGTACTGTTCTCTGCTTTTGTCGGCTTAGTTTTCTGCCAAGTCTGGAGCCGTTATTTTGTCACATTCTTAGCGGTGATTCTTTTAGTAACATCCATGCAGTTTGTGTTTATCAATAAATTCCGACCCATAGCAGCAGAAAATAATATTTTTAATACTAGTAGAAACGAACTTTACTTTACTAATCGACCTCATCTGATCAATTCATATTTTGAGGCAACTAATTTTGTAAAAACTATACAATGTGAAAATATTGGACTTTCCTTGGGAACCGAACAAACTCCATCTGCCCGTTATTGGGAATATCCATTTTGGGTTCTATTAAATAATCAGCAGCAGCGAGTAATTAAGTTTGGACATATCTTAAACCCTACTAATTTTACTGCTGTGAAATCTCAAGTGTATCCACATAATCAATTTCAACCTTGTGGTATTATTGCCGTGAGAAGAGACGAAGAAGCGCCAGTAGAGTCAATGATTTTTAAAAATGTAAAATATACGAAAAAATTATTTTCTAAACCAGTGACTGTGTTGATGAAAGAGTAAAGATAGTTATGTAATGAAATCAATGAATCAAAACGGTGTTAGCGATCGCCTTCCTTAGTCAAAAACAGATCGATGAACGGGACTGCGTTCATCAGATGTCAGGTTGAACAACTAGGAGTCTTAATTAATGCTGAATGCTAAAACCAGTTTCGCCTTATTGATGGCTGTGTGTCTCATAGCCACAGGAGTTACAGGATATCTACTGGGGGGAATTAATCCAGAGTTAATTCAAGCTTGGTTAAAGGCTGCGGGAATTTGGGCCCCTGTTACTTATGTAGCTGTATACGTGGTGGCGACTATTTTGATTTTGCCATCAACGGCATTGAATTTAACTGGTGGAGCGATTTTCGGCCCTTGGATGGGGACATTCTGGACAAGTGTAGGTGCAATTATTGCGGCGATCGCTGCCTTTATTTTTGCGCGGACAGTAGGACGGGAAATTGTGGCTCAAAGACTGGCTGGACGTTGGCAAGCTATCGATGCCGAAGTTAGGCAGGGAGCCGTTTTTTATATGTTTGCTATCCGGCTGATGCCCATCCTACCCTATGGATTAGTAAATTTTGCTGCCGGTTTGACATCAATCAGCTTTAAGGATTATCTAATTGGTACAGCCTTGGGAACAGTACCCGGAATCTTACCATTTGTCCTTTTGGGGAGTTCTGGTTTAAAAGCCATCCGTACTGGTGAGGTTCTACCATTAGTTGGTGCTTTGGCATTGATTGGAATGCTAGTTGGTGGTTCCACTTGGTATCGTCGTCGTCGCTCTTTTCCCACTCGTAAAAAACCCTAACAAATTTCAACTATGCCACCTAAATATTCTTTTATCGTCCCAATTTACAACGAAGAAGAAACCATCACAGAAATGTATCGCCGCATTTCCCAGGTAATGGATCAGATGGATGGTTCAGTCGAGTTGTGTTTAGTCAACGATGGTAGCCGCGATCGCTCTCTAAAAATGATGCGAGAATTACATCAAAAAGATCCGCGTGTTGTCTACTTAAGTCTTGCCAGAAATTTTGGTCACCAAATCGCCGTCACCGCAGGTTTGAATTTTGCCCGTGGACAAATAGTTGTGATTCTCGATGCTGATTTACAAGATCCACCAGAATTGATCGCGGAAATGGTGGAACTATGGCGGCAAGGATATCATATAATTTATGCCCAAAGAATCAAACGCCGTCAAGAAGGCTGGTTTAAACGCTTTACCGCCTACGCTTTTTATCGGATTCTCAAACAGCTAGCAGATGTTGATATTCCTACAGATACGGGAGACTTTTGTTTATTAGATAGACAAGTTGTCGATGTACTCAATGCCATGCCAGAGCGAAATCGTTACATTCGCGGCTTGCGTTCTTGGGTAGGTTTTAACCAAACAGCCGTTAAATTTGAACGAGATCCGCGTTTTGCTGGCGATGTCAAATATACTTTTCGTAAATCTTTCGCATTGGCAATTAATGGCATAGTTTCCTTTTCTAAAGTGCCATTAAGGCTTTCAACTTATTTAGGACTATTTGCCGCAATAGCCTCATTATTAATGTGTCTATTAGTTTTATATTGGCGGATTTTTACACCCCATTCTCCCCTAACTGGAATCGCCATTATTCTCATAGCTATCTTCTTTTTGGGAGCAGTACAACTTGTCAGTATTGGTATTTTAGGTGAGTATATCGGGCGAATTTATGAAGAGGTTAAACAAAGACCACTTTATACATTGTCAGAAGTTAGCGGCTTTGAGCAGCAATATCCTGATGTTCAACAATCATTAGATACTTCCTCATCTTCATCAAATTAAGAACCAATTATTACAGTTAAGTAAATCATTAGAACTGAGTTCGTAGCTGTATTTTCTAACTACAAACCATTGCTACCTTAATTACTTTCCGCGCTTTCATGTCATAAAATACTTGTTCTAAATCTTTTAATGGGCGCTGTTCACTAATTAATAATTCAAAAGGAATTTTACGGCTAGCTATTAGAGCCAGTGCTGCACGTACATATTCAGGGGTGTTGTGAAAAACGCCTTTGAGAGTCAGTTCGCTATAGTGGAGTTGTTCTGTATTGACTGTAATTGTTGTATCCCGTGGACAACCACCAAATAAATTGACGATCGCACCAGGACGAGCGCAGGCGATCGCAGTTTCCCAAACGCTGGGTACACCAGTGGCTTCAATCACTACATCTGCACCCCAACCTTGGGTGAGTTCTTTCACTACATGGGGAATATCTGGATTTTGATGATAATTAAAGGTTTTCGTCGCCCCCAACTTTTGACCAATTTCTAGCCGTTGGTCGTTACCACCCCACAACAATACCTCAACCTTATCAGCCAAGACTGCCACAAACATTAACCCAATTGCCCCATCCCCCAAGACAACAACCCTATCTTGAGGTTTAATGTGAGAACGAGCTACCCCATGCAGCACACAAGCCAAGGGTTCAGTCATAGCGGCTAATGATAACGGCAACTCATCAGGAACCTGCAATAAATTATGCTGTACTATGGGGGCGGGGATTTTTAAGTATTCGGCAAATGTGCCATTATTCCAAGTCAAATTGGGACATAGGGAATATTCTTGACGTTGACAAAAAAACATTTCATGCAGGGTGCAGAATTATTGGCAACTACGCGATCGCCTATTTGCCAACCCGTCACATCCGCACCTACCGCCACAATTTCCCCAGCTGCTTCATGACCAAATAAAGTGGGCAATTTTAACATCTTGGCATGACCACCACGCCGCCAAACTTTTAAATCTGTGCCACAAGTTGTTGCTGCTCCCACTTTAATTACCACCTCCCCAACGTCTGGAGATGGGTCAGCAACTTGTTCTAAGCGTAAATCTTCCTGACCATAAAGCAAGGCTGCTAACACAGCTTTAACCCATAAAACTTAGTTTTCATGATTGTATCAGGAGAAGTGGGCATCGGTGATGGGTGAAAGTAATTACACTTCTGCCATTAAGTACTTTGAGGAAAAACCGTATTTATGCTGATGATTACTGTAAAAAATATAGAGATCATGTGTAATTAAACATACCCGTTAAACCAAAGTATCGGGATTTAAATATATGAATGTAAATTCAGAATTATTAGTTTCATATACAGAAAATTCCATTACTAAACTCAAACTTCTCAAATATGCTTTTGTGGTAGCAGCAGTATTATGCGACTATCATCCAGCGATCGCCCAAACACCTGACCCTGGCTCCTTGCCAAAGGATCGTTTAGAAGATATTCCTACGAGGACTTTACCGTCGGAAGTATTGCAAAAACCATCAGATCAAGAGCAATTACCTGCTCCTACGGATCTACTAGAGCAGCAAAATCCAGTAGAAAATGATACTAATGCCAAATTTCGAGTTGATCGTATTGAAGTTGTTGGTAGTCAAGTTTTCCCACCAGAAAAATTTACCCCTATTACAGATCCCTTCGTGGGACGAGAAGTATCATTTGCAGAACTGTTGCAAGTTAGAGACGCTATCACCAAACTCTACACTGATAACGGCTATGTAACGACAGGGGCTGTAATTACACCGCAGACAGTAGAAGCTGGAGTAATTACTATTCAGATAGTAGAAGGCAGTTTGCAGGACATTAAAATAGTTGGTAATCGGCGACTGCGTAGTCAATACATTCGCGATCGCATTCAATTGGGTGCTGGTAAGCCACTCAACGTACCGCGCTTAATAGAAAAGCTACAACTACTGCGCCTCGATCCGCGTATTCAAAATTTGTCAGCCGAGTTGCAAATGGGTGTAGAACCTGGAACTAACATCTTGCAAGTTGAGGTACAAGAAGCCGATACCTTCTCACTGACAGCAACTTTAGATAATGGGCGATCGCCTAGTGTGGGTAGTTTTCGCCGGGGGGTAAATCTGCAAGAGGCAAATTTACTAGGTTTAGGCGACACTCTCAGCGTAGGGTACAACAACACAGATGGCAGTAATGCCATTAATTTAAATTACCAACTGCCCATTAATGCCCGCAATGGTACCGTATCCTTCGGTTTTAACCAGGGGTGGAACCGTGTAATTGAAGACCCATTCAGCGTCCTAGATATTCAATCCAACACGACCTCTTATGAATTTGGCTATCGACAGCCACTCATTCAAAAGCCAACCCAAGAATTAGCGGTGGGGCTATCCTTCTCGCGCCAAGAAAGCCAGACTGAGTTAGGGCTGGATAATATTGGTGGGTTTCCTTTATCACCTGGTGCAGATGCAGAAGGAAGAACTAAGATTTCTGCCTTCCGCTTTACCCAGGAGTATACCCAACGCAGCAATGAGCAAGTTTTTGCAGCGCGATCGCAATTTAGCTTGGGAGTAAATTGGTTCGATGCTAATGTGAATCAGGATGAACCAGATAGTCGCTTTTTCGCCTGGCGGGGACAGGCGCAATGGGTAAGACAGTTAGCACCAGACACCCTATTTTTAGCCAGAGGCGATATTCAACTAGCCTCAACTTCCCTAGTACCCTTGGAACAATTTGGTCTTGGTGGTCAGCAAAGTGTCCGGGGTTATCGCCAAGATACATTACTTACAGATAATGGTTTATTGTTGTCTGGAGAATTGAGGTTACCGATTGTCCGTGCTGATAACTTGGGAGGCGTGCTACAACTAACACCATTTATCGACATAGGCACAGGCTGGAATACCCAAGGTAGTAACCCGTCACCAAGTACCTTTGTGGGTACTGGGTTGGGGCTGCTATGGAAACAAGGGGATAGTTTCTCAGTTAGGCTAGATTGGGGTATTCCTCTAACATCCGTAGATGGTGAAAAGCGATCGCTCCAAGAAAATGGTTTGTACTTCTCATTACAATATTCTCCGTTTTAATACCTGTTTTGCCCCTGAGGCCTTCTTGTAGTTTATTTGTGCCTAAGATACGGATATTTATACATTGGGCGGATCGCTTACACGCCCTAACCTCTAATCAGTCCCCCTGGTTACTATTGTTAAAAACAATACTATTTAGGGAATTATAAATTGAGTATTATCAGGAAACTCTGAAGATGAGACAGCCTTTTTTTGGGTGGGGTTTGGCAAATCGAATCATTACAAGTTCGCTGCTGTTGCCATTAGGAATCATTCTATGGAATAGTTGTGCCTCTGCTCAGGTCACTTCAGACGGCAGTCTCAATACTGATATCACTAAAAATGGCAATCATTTCACAATCACTAATGGTAGTGCCTCAGGTAGTAATCTATTTCACAGCTTTGGGCAATTTTCCGTTCCCAATCCAGGTTCAGCCACATTTGATTTAGTCAATACACCTAATATTTCTACTATCTTTAGTCGAGTCACTGGAGGTAGCATTTCCCATATCGATGGCTTAATTCAGACTATCAATAGCAAAAACCCTGTTAGTCTGTTTCTACTTAACCCTAGCGGAATTGTATTTGGGCCTAATGCCCGCCTCAACATTAGTGGGTCTTTTGTTGGAACTACTGCCGAAAGTATTCAATTTGCTGACGGGAGTAAATTTAGCGCTACCGACTCTACAACACAGCCTTTATTAACCATGAGTGTGCCTGTGGGACTACAACTAGGCAGCAATGCTGGAGCAATTCGTACCCAAGGCACACCAGCACTTAATTTCCTGTTTCGCCCCGCGCAAAGTTTTAAGGCTCAAACCGTCGCTTTAGTTGGTAGTGAAATTGATCTTAATCAAACTAGTCTTGCCAATCCAGACGGCAGAGTGGAATTGTGGGCATTGCGGAATGCAGAGGTAGGATTAAATAATCAAACAGGATTACAACTAACTAGCCCTACGACAGCTGACTGGGGACTGATTTCCCTCAGACAAGCCTCATATATCGATACTAGTGGAATAAATGGGGGAGCTATTAACATCCGTGGCCGAGGTTTAACACTTCAGGAAGGTTCGGGGATTACTTCGGCTACAGGAGCATCTGGACAAGGACAAGGGATTACCGTCAAAACCACTGAATTTATTGATTTGTTGGGAGTATCAGATCCACAAAATTATGACACCCCTGGATTATTCACTACTGTATCTGGAAGTGGGGCAAAGGCGGGAGATATTACCATCGAGACTGAAAGTTTACGGATTCAGAATGGAGCATGGTTGCAATCTATCAACAATGGTTTTACCTTCGATTTCTCAACCTTCAGCCTTACTCCCATCAACGATACTACTACAGGCAACATTACCGTTTCTGCTAAGGACGTGGAAGTGAGTGGCTATAACCCATTTCCCAATCCTTTTACTGGAGTTGCTAATTTTAGACCTAGTGCTATTACCACCTTAGTTAATAGTGGCAAAAGAAATAATAGCGGTACTATCACCATTGAAGCTAATCAAGTTCGTCTGCTGAACGGTGGACGTATTAGTGCCAGTATAATAGGTTTCCCAATTCCTGGTTTAGACTCAATCACCATCGGTAATTCTGGAGATATCTCTATTCAAGCTAGCGAGTCTCTGGAAATTAATGGAACTACGGCTGGGGGATTGTCTGGTGCTATCATTAGTTCAATTCAAGCTTTTGCTCAAGGTGAAGCTGGCAATATTACTATTAACACAGGAAATTTGCGCGTCACAAATGGTGGGTCTATCGCTAGTGAACTATCAGGTACTGGCAATGCCGGGAATATAGCAATTCAGGCTCAAAATGTAGAAGTCAGTAAGCCAACGCTCGATAGTTTTAGTAATACAGTTAGTGGTATTACTGTGGCAGTGAATAAAAATGCGATTGGTGATGGTGGTAATATCAATCTGCAAGCTGAACGCTTACGCGTGTTCCAAGGTGGCCAGATCACTTCATCTAGCTTGGGTCAAGGATCTGCTGGCACGGTGAATTTACTGGTTAATGATATTGATGTACAGGGTCTTTCTAAACCTTTAAGGGATGGTCGGATACTGCCTAGTACTATTACAGCATCTGCCACCAATAATTTTTCTGCTCGGTCAGTTAATATTAATGCCGACCGCTTGAGTGTTCGTGATGGGGCAGAAATTACTGTCAGCAATCTTGGTTCCGGGGATGCTGGTAACTTAAATATTAATGCTAGTCAGATATTTTTAGATAATGGCGCAAGTCTGCGAGCCGAGGTGAATGGAGGTGGTCGTGGTAACATTCAACTTAGCGCCAGTGATTTTGTTCTCCTCAGACACGGCAGTAATATTGTTACCAATGCTCGTGGTACTTCCACGGGTGGTAACATTAATATTAGTGCCGAGTCGATTATTGCTGTCCCTAAAGAAAACAGTGATATTGCTGCCAATGCAGTCTTAGGACGAGGTGGTAATATTCTAATTACAACTCAAGGTTTGTTAGGGTTTGAGTTCCGTGACCGACTCACCCCTGATAGTGACATCACCGCCAGTTCCCAATTCGGGCTAAGTGGTACGGTTCAAGTCAATACTATCGGCGTTGATCCCAACTCAGGTTTAGTAGAATTACCAGCAAATGTAAATGATCCGTCACAAAAAGTGTCTACAGGTTGTTCTGGTGATAATGGTAGTAGTTTTGTCGCCACAGGCAGGGGTGGAATACCACAAAATCCCAATCAGGAAGTGAGGAGCGATCGCACTTGGTCTGATGTGCGCGACATCTCTGCATTCCACAAAACTGGTAATGTGACGGCCCAAATACCGACAACACCACAAGTTCTCATCCGGGCTACTTCTTGGCATCGCAACGCCCAAGGCAAAATTGAACTGGTTGCAGATAACTCTCCGAATCAGGTACAACCATCATTAACCTGTGCTGCTGTTCCTAAAATTCAATAATGTTATTTTTCATACCTTCAAGGGAACTTTAACTTTAACGAGGTCAATCTAAGGTATTGGTGATGAGAATTAACTACAAAGAATCAAATCTCTGGTTTCAATTGTTGTTAACAGCATTGACCACTGGCTTGTTCACTTCCACTCTCTCACTACCAACCCTAGCTCAAGTCACATCTGATAACACAACTAACACTACTGTCAACGCCATTGGTGATGATTTTTCTATTCTCAATGGTATTGATAAGGGAAATAATTTATTTCACAGCTTCAGTAATTTCTCTGTGCCGACAGGTGGCAAGGCAACCTTTGATTTAACAAATACGCCAAATATTACAACGATATTTAGCCGAGTCACAGGCGGTAATGTTTCTCAGATAGATGGGTTGATTCGGACGCTCAGTAGCAATAACCCAGTCAGTTTATTTTTGATGAATCCTAACGGGATTGTATTCGGGCCAAATGCCAGCCTAAATATCGGTGGTTCGTTCGTCGGAACAACAGCGAGTAGTATTAAGTTTTCCGATGGGACAGAATTTAGTGCAACTAACTCTGCTGCACTGCCATTATTGACTATGAGTGTACCCGTGGGGTTACAGATGGGAAGTAATGCCGGAGCAATTCAAGTCCAAGGCTCACCAATTCAAGTGCAAGGGCTTCCAGAGTTAGGTTTCGGTTTGTTCTTTGTTAGATTACCAACATTATCAGTGATTCCCAATCAGACTTTAGCTCTTGTGGGTAGTCAGATTGATATTGATAGTGCCAGTATTTCTGCTCCTGATGGACATATCGAATTATGGGCGCTGCAAAGTGGAGAAATTGCCCTAGACAAGGAAACCGGATGGCAACTCACTTCTTCGCCAAATACTGTCAACGGGGGTACAATTACACTTCAACAAACTTCTTTTGTTACTGCGGATGGTAGCAACGGTGGCGCAATCAATATTTGGGGACGGGGATTAACCTTAAAGGATGGCTCGAACATAGGTGCAAAAACATTTGCTGGACAAGGAAAAGGTATTACTATCCACACTACAGAATTTATCGATCTTTTAGGAACCATTGATTTTGTTAACCAACCTCTTTTCGCTGGGATCAGCACTTCCGTAGGCAATTCATTAGGATTATTTGTACTTCCAGGGCCACCAGCAACAGGACAAGCAGGAAATATAACCATCGAAACTGGACGTTTAAAGATGACGAATGGAGCTTGGCTTGTGTCCAGCACTTCTGGTAATAACTCTAGGACTGGAGACATCACCATACACGCTACAGATGTGGATCTATTGGGATATGAAACTTTATTTGGAGCTTCTGCAACTTCAATTGGTAATTTACTTCTATCGGGAAGCAATAATCAGAGTGGACAAGTTACTGTTGATGCTCAAAGGATTCACCTATTCAATGGTGGTCGTATTAGTAGCAGTGTGTTGGGAGGGAATGGTAGAGGAGGAGAAGTCACCATTCGAGCTACCGAGAGTTTAGAGATTCAAGGCGCTAACCCTGTTGGTATATTTAGTGCGGTTCTTGCTTCACTGGAATCTGGGACAACAGGACAAGGAGGACGCATTTCTATCGATACAGGGAATCTCATATTATCAAATGGTGGGGGCATTACTAGTGAGGTAGTAGGTTCTCAAGTAAATTTCTTGGGTCTTTTTATACCAGGAGCAAACGGTACAGCAGGAGATATTGAGATTCGAGCTAAAGATATACAGGTCAGCGAACCGATGATTGATGGATATAGCCAAACTATCACAGGTATCAAAGCCTCTCTGGGCAATGGTTCTACGGGTTCAGGTGGCAACCTTAACCTGACAGCCGATAACCTGCGTGTGTTCAACGGTGGACAAATTACCTCCTCCGCAGATGGTAATGGTGCGGCGGGTAATGTTAATTTGCAAGTCAACAATATTACTGTAGAGGGTATGTCCAAACCCTTAACTGATGGTCGCATTCTCCCAAGCACCATTACGGCAGCTTCTACTACAACCTCTGATGCTGGTTCAGTTAATCTAGTGGCGAATCGGCTCAATGTTCTTAATCATGGGCAAATTTCTGTCAGTAATACAGGTGGTGGCAATTCAGGTAACTTGATCGTGAATGCCAACCGGATTAAGCTGGAGCAAGGAGGCAGTCTGCTTTCAGAAGTTTCTGTAGGCGATCGCGGTAATATTAGTCTAGCTGCTGATGTTCTACTGATGCGTTCTGGCAGTAAAATTAATACTAATGCTACAGGTACAGCCACAGGTGGCAATATCAGTATTCATGCACCGATTATTATTGGTTTAGAAAACAGTGATATTACTGCCAATGCGATTGAAGGGGCTGGTGGTAACATCGATATTCAAACTCAGGGTTTATTTGGACTAAAATTCCGTCCCCAAGCTACCTCCGAAAGTGATATTACAGCCAGTTCTCAATTTGGAGTTAGCGGCACTGTACAAATTAATAACTTTGGTGTTGACCCTAATTCTGGCTTAATTGAACTACCTGGGAATGTTACTGACTCGTCACAACAAATTGCTACAGGTTGTTCAGCAAATACTGGTAGTAGTTTTGTCGCCACAGGCAGGGGCGGAATACCACAAAATCCCACGCAAGATATGAGGAGCGATCGCACTTGGTCTGATATCCGCGACATCTCTGCATTCCAGAACACCCCTTCAATACAAGCACAAATACCCGCACAGCCACAAATTCCCGTCCAAGCTACTTCTTGGCATCGTAATGCTCAAGGTAAAGTTGAGCTAGTCTCTACACTCTCTTCCACATTGCACTTATCACAGTTGACCTGTACTGCTATAGTCGAAAATTAATTAATGTTCCAAAACTTACCAAAATGGGAACAATAGATTGCAGACGAAGAAACAAAAACTGGATTCATGAAATTAACTTTTGTCGGGTTTGGTGTGCTGAGTGTAATCTGGTTATCTGTTGTTTACAACAATAGTGTTCACGCACAAGTAAGTCCCGATAATACCCTCAATACTTCTGTTACGTCCACTACTTCCATAAATGGAAGCAATAGTTACATTATTAACAATGGCACTCGTATTGGGAATAATTTATTTCATAGTTTCAGCCAATTTTCCTTGCCTAGTGGTGGTTCTGCTTCATTTGACAATGCCACTGATATCCAAAATATTTTTAGTCGGGTGACTAGTGGTAATATTTCTAACATTGATGGTGATATTAGTGCCAAGGGTAGTGCCAACTTATTCTTACTCAACCCCGCAGGAATTATTTTTGGGCAAAATGCCAGCTTAAATATTGGTGGTTCATTTATAGCCACAACTGCCAATAGTATCAAGTTTGCCGATGGGACGGAATTTAGTACTGTGCAAGGTGCTGATAAACCTCTGCTGACAATGAACGCACCAGTGGGGTTGCAAATGGGTAGTAATTCTGCTGCTATCAAGGCTCAAGGAAGAGGATATACAAATAGCGGTTTTTTTATCGTTCCAACACCCAACTCGACAGAACTACAAGTGAAACCAGGAAAAACCTTAGCATTGGTAGGCGGTAATTTACAAATAGATGGGTTTATATTGACTGCCCCAGAAGGACGGGTAGAATTGGTTAGTACCAATGGAACTGGGCAAGTTGATTTAATCCCAAATGCACAAGGTTATATGTTGGGTTATGAGAATGGACAAATTTTCGGTTATATTCAATTAGCAGAAAAGTCACTGATAAATGTAAGTGGTGTAAATTCAGGTTCTGTTCGTTTACAAGCCGGAAATATCCGTTTAACAGATGGTTCATTGATACTTGCACAAAATTATGGCTATCTTCCTGGTGGAGAAATTAACCTTCAAGCATCAACAGGAATTGATTTAATTGGCACAAGTAGCGATGGAGAAGTGTTGAGTGGAGTTCGTAGCGAAACTTATGGAATTGGAGCAGGGGGAAATATTGGTATTTTTACGCGAAAATTTACCCTCCAAGAAGGATCTGGTTTAAATAATCTAACTTCGGGAATTGCTCCTGGTGGTAATATTGAAATTGATGCAAAAACAGTTGAAATATCTGGTTTTTCGCAAATAAACCCCAACAGAGTTACTGGTATTAGCACTTTGAGTTTTGCTTCTGGCAGTGCTGGTGATATATTCGTTAATGGTGATAATTTACTAATATCCGGTGGAGCTTCCCTTTCTTCAGTCACATTTGGCAGTGGAAGTAGTGGTAAAATTTCAATTCGCAATCAAAACACCACAGTGGTCGGAAACAGCCCTTCCGGATTTGACAGTGCGATTACTTTAGCTACATTCGCGTTCGGAGATAACAAAGATTTGATATTGAATACTGGCAAATTACAAATTTTAGATGGGGGAAGAATTGGTTCATCTACACTGTTTGCTGGTAACGGGGGAAATGTCAGTATCAATGCAAGTGAAGCGATCGCAATTAGTGGTCGTAATAATAATAACAACAGTGCAATTAATTCTTCTGCAATGCGTCTTAATGCACAGTTGCGTCAATCATCTGACTTTCCAGATATGCTGACGGCAGATGCTGGTAGTCTTAGCATTACAACACCAAATCTGAGCCTGATGGATGGTGCTACTGTGACTGTAACGAGTGAAGGTACTGGTAATGCCGGCAACCTGAATATTACCGCAGATATTATCCAATTAAAAAATCAGGCTTTGATTCAAGCACAGACTGAATCTGGGAATGGTGGAGATATAGACTTAAAAGTGGGAAGTTTGCTGTTAATGCGCGATCGCAGTAAAATGACAACCACAGCAGGCAGTACGGGTAATGGCGGCAATATCAACATTAGTTCACCCACCATTGTCGGCTTAGAAAACAGTGATATCACAGCTAATGCTGTTCGAGGTCAAGGTGGCAATATTAACATCACCACTCAAGGAATTATTGGTTTAGAATACGGTTCTCAACTGACACCAGGAAATGATATTACAGCCAGTTCAGAGTTTGGAGTAAATGGTACAGTACAAGTCAATACCATCGGTGTAGACCCGAATTCGGGTTTAGTTGCATTACCAACAAATTTCACCGATTCATCGCAAAAGATTGCTAGTGGATGTGCAGAGAACAGTGATAGTAGTTTTGTCACTACAGGTAGAGGTGGAACACCGCAAAATCCCAATCAGGAGGTAAGGAGCGATCGCACTTGGTCTGATGTGCGCGACATCTCTGCATACCGGAATACTGGCGCAGTGACAGCACAAATCCCCGAATCTCTGGTTCTTGTCCAAGCCACTGGTTGGCGACGTAATGCTCATGGCAAAATCGAGATACTTGCATATAAATCTCTTACTCAGGTGCAACCACCATTAACCTGTGCGGCGGCGGCTCAAAGTTAATTGGAGTGTTGAGTCAAACAAATATTGTGGGAAACCTAAGTATAAAGTTGTATTGTGGGAAACCTAAGCATAAAGTTGAAATGGAGAAGGGGTGATGAAAGTAACTTCTGTATGCTTGGGTTTAGCCTGTGTGTTCTTAGCTGCGGGAAGGTCTTTACCAGCAACGGCTCAGGTGACTTCTGATGGTACTACAAACACTACTGTCAACCCAAGCAGTAATAATTTTCAGATTATTAACGGTACTGCCAGAGGCAATAATTTATTTCACAGCTTTAGTAATTTCTCTCTACCAAAAGACACTTCAGCAACTTTTGACTTAACAAATACACCAAATATTACAAATATATTTAGCCGAGTTACGGGTGGTAATATTTCTCATATTGATGGACTAATTGAGACTATTAAGAGTAATAATCCGGTAAGTTTGTTTTTAATGAATCCGGCAGGGATTGTGTTTGGTTCCAATGCCTCCTTGAATATTGGCGGGTCGTTTGTAGGAACAACGGCAAATAGTCTTAAGTTCGCTGACGGGACAGAGTTTAGTGCAAATAATCCCAGTTCAATACCATTGCTGACAATGAGTGTTCCAATTGGCTTGCAAATGGGCAGTAATCCCAACCCCATAATAGTTGAAGGCACAGGTCATGCCCTAACCGCGCCCAGTACCGTCGCCCCCATCACTCAAAATCCCAGTGCCTCAGAACTGAGGGTAAAGCCAGGAAAAACCTTGGCACTGGTAGGGGGTAACTTGAATCTCATTGGTGCAACCTTGAATGCACCCGAAGGACGTTTGGAATTGGGAAGTTTAAGCGGAGTGGGAATGGTTAGTTTAAACCCCATCGCTCAGGGTTATCAGTTAAGTTATCAGAGCGGACAAAGCTTTGCAGATATCCAACTTACCCAAAAATCCTTGCTGACTGTAGGAGCATTATTAAGTGCAGGGGCATTGAATGCTGGTTCAGCACAATTACAGGGACGGCACATTCAAATCAGTGATGGATCAATTATATTTTCCAAAAATCTGGGAAATGTTGCTGGGGGTGAAACTTTTTTACAGGCTTCAGAAGGGATTGAGATTTTTGGTACAACTGCCAACGCCCAAATTCGTAGTGGTATCCGCTCTGAAGGGTTAAATACTGGCACAGGTTCATCCATTTATATCATCACTCCCCACTTAACCATCTCACAAGGTGCAGGAGTCAACACCAATGCTTTTGGATCGTCTGCCAGTGGCGATATTCAGATTGATGCCGAGAGAGTGGAGTTATCTGGTTTCTCTCCCATCAATCCTACAGGAGTAACCTCCCTGACTACCTCTTCCCGAACAGCTAAATCAGCAGGCAATCTCTCCATTAACAGTAATAGTCTACTGGTTTCTCAGGGAGCAGCCATCTCTTCACTGGCATTGGCGAGTGGTTCCACGGGACAAGTAACTATTCGCAGTAAAAATACGACTGTCACAGGAGACAATCCGGCAGGACTCTATAGCAACATTAGTGCAATCACTTATGGCACAGGCGAAGCCCAAACCTTAACGTTAGATACGGATCGATTACAACTGCTCAATGGGGGAGCAGTTGCTACCACATCCTTCTTGATTGGTGAAGCTGGAAATTTAAACATTAACGCGAAGGAATCAATTTTGATTGACGGACGCAGTCAAACTAACAATAGCAGTATTAACTCAGCAGTCCTTTCCTCTACGGCATTAATCAAACAATTATTCAATTTGCCAAATATTCTGTCGGCGAATGCCGGAACTGTGAATGTAACCACCCCTACCTTGACGTTAACCAATGGCGGCGCAGTTAGTGTGACTAATGAAGGGACAGGCGATGGGGGTCATATAAACATTACTGCCAATAGGATATTTTTAGATCGTCAAGGTAGCATTCAAGCTCAAACGTTATCGGGTGAGGGAGGTAATATTACCTCACAAGTCAGTGATCTGTTGTTACTACGTCACAATAGCTTGATTAGTGCGACATCCGGGGGTACTGGTAATGGCGGCAATATTAGCATTAATGCTCCTGTGATCGCTGGGCTAGAAAACAGTGACATTATTGCTAATGCAGTGAAAGGAAGAGGCGGCAATATTGATATCAGCACTCAAGGTATTATTGGTCTAGCATTCCACAATACTCTTACCCCAAGAGTTGACCAGACCAACGACATCACAGCCAGTTCCGAATTTAATATTAATGGCACGGTAAAAATTAATAACATTGGTGTTGATCCCAATTCTGGTTTAGTTGAATTACCAGAAAATATAACCGACCCATCGCAGCAAATTGCGACAGGTTGTTCTAACACCTTTGGTAGTAGTTTTGTCGCCACTGGAAGAGGGGGAATACCGCAAAATCCCACACAGGACGTGAGGAGCGATCGCACTTGGTCTGATACTCGTGATATCTCTGCATTCCAGAACAGACCACAAATACAAGCACAAATACAGAAATCCCCAGAAACACTCGTCCAAGCCACAGGTTGGCGACGTAACGCTAATGGCAAAATTGAGTTAAGAGTCGCTCAATCACCTGCTCATGTGCCATCGCCATCATACTTAACTTGTGCTGCCGTTTCCCAAAATTAACTGTCCTGAATCTCCACAAGTGAGGGTTAGAAGTATCTATCTGAAGGGAATCATAAGCATAAATCATTAAGTATCACAGACATAAGTGATGAAAGTAAGTTCTGTTGGTTTAGTTTTACTCAATCAATTGTCATTAGGTTTCATGCTGATTTGGTGTCATACTGCTCATGCTCAGGTGACATCTGATGGTACGACTAACACCATTGTTAACCCCAGTGGCAATAATTTCCATATTCTTGATGGTATTGAAAAAGGTAATAATTTATTCCATAGTTTTAGTAATTTTTCTGTGCCAACTGGTGGTTCAGCCACTTTTGATGTTACTAATACACCAAATATTACAACTATATTTAGTCGGGTAACAGGTGGGAATATTTCTCAGATTGATGGCTTGATTCAAACTCTTGGTGGTAATCATCAAGTGAGTTTGTTTTTAATGAATCCCAACGGGATTATGTTTGGGCAAAATGCCAAGTTGGATATTGGTGGTTCGTTTGTGGGGACGACGGCAAATAGTATCAAGTTTACCGATGGCACAGAGTTTAGTGCCATCAATCCCATTAGTCCACCATTATTAACGATGAGTGTACCCATTGGTTTACAGATGGGGTCTAGTGCCAGTTCCATTACGGTACAAGCCAGACCATTACAAGTGGATACGGGGCAAAGTTTGGTATTATTGGGAGGCGACATTGACCTCAATGGTACGGGCAATGCAAGACTTCTAGCAAGAGATGGGCAGGTGATACTTGGCAGTGTTGCATCTGAGAATTTTGTTCCCTTTAGCTTCAGTAACGCCCGATTTAACTTTGATTTTAGCGGCATTCCCACCTTCCAAACAGTGCAACTACGAAATGGATTTACTGTAGATGTGAATGGCTCTAGGGGAGGCAATATTCAGATTCATGGGCAACAAGTCAATATAACGGGGAATTCTCAATTAATGGCCAACAGCACAGGCAAAACAGCCGATGGGGAAGGGGTTGTGGTGCGTGCCTCTGATGCCTTAAACATTATAAATAGTGAAATACGAGTGCGATTGACCGCAGATGCTCAAGGGCGGGGTGGAAACATCACACTGGCTGCTCCTGTTATGCAAATCACAGGCAATTCCAACATCGCAACCAACTTAAGAGGAAATGAAACCTTTGGTACATTAGGACTAGACAAGGGTAGCAATATTACCATCACATCTCAGGATTTTTTGCTACTTGGCAATGCTACCTCAAGAACTGGTAATGGATCTGCCAGGATCACAACCCAGGGTCAAGGAGGTGTTGGTCGTGTAGGGGATATCAGAATTACAGCTGATCGTGTCCGCCTTTTGAATAACGCCCGTGTCATTACAGATGTAACCAGCACTCCAGTAGGTGGAAAAGCCCAGGCAGGAGACGTGGTTGTGAATGCAGGGGATGTGGAAATCAGTGGCTCTAGCTCCTCACAGATCAATAGTTGGATTTCATCCACACTCGAACGGGAGACATCTGGATGGGGGGGCAATATTGAGATCAATGCCAGTCGCTCCGTCCGGCTTTCTGACAGTGGAACTATTCGGGCAGATAGTTTTGGTAATGGCAACGCCAGTAATATTACCATACGCACCCCAGACCTAGAAATTGTGGGGACTAACGGACTGTCTCGGCAATCTCGTATCTCCTCGTCCACGGCAATATTTGCTGCTGCTCCAGGCTTTCAGGCAGGAGATATCCAAATTGAAACACAGCGACTAAGATTGCTGGATGGTGGTTCGTTGCTAGTCAGTAGTGAGACAAAAAGCTCTAGTGGTAGCATCAACATTAAAGCTACAGAATCTGTAGAGGTGATAGGGGCAGCACTCGATGACAGGGGAGGATGGAGAATCAGTGGGATTGATGCCAGTAGCCGGGGAGAACCCTTACCCAATGGTGATCCGGGGGATATTTCCCGCATTAATATTACAACGGATACACTGCGAGTTCTCAACAGTGGCGCAATTAAATCTTCTGTGACAGGCGATCGCATTGGTGGTGATATCAGTATTAATGCCCATACCATTGAAGTTGGTGGTCGAGCAGTACATAGCGAAACGATGCCAACTAGCCAAATATCCTCTGCGGCAAGCAATCCCTTGACACCCGGAGCAGGCATTGCTGGTAATATATCGTTGACGACTAATCGGTTATTTGTCCGGGATGGTGGATTAATTTCGGTCAGTGGGCAAGACCAAGCACAAGCCGGAAATCTGCAAATCACAGCCGCACAAAGTATTAACCTAGCTCAAAATAGTAGTTTGAGTGCGGTATCAAGTGTGGGCGATGGTGGCAATATCAATATCGATCTCAACTCATCAGGATTGCTATACCTGCGGGATATGAGCCAAATCAGCACCGAAGCAGAGGGCAATGGTAATGGTGGCAATATCAACATCAATCATGCTTTGTTTGTGCTGGGATTAGAAAATAGCGATATCGTCGCCAATGCTTTCCAAGGTCGCGGCGGCAACATTAATATCACCACTCAAGGCATCATTGGTTTAGAATTCCGCAACACCCTCACCCCCAGAGAAGACATCACCAACGACATTACAGCTAGTTCCCAATTTAGTGTCAACGGCACAGTGCAAATTAATAATGTGGGGATTGACCCCAATTCGGGTGTAGTAGAACTACCCACAAATGTTAGCGATCCATCACAACAAATTGCTAATGCTTGTGATAGCAATCAGGGTAGTAGTTTTATAGCTACCGGACGGGGTGGGATACCGCAAAATCCTATGCAGGAAGTAAGGAGCGATCGCACTTGGTCTGATACTCGTGATATATCTGCATTCCAAAACACACCACAAATACAAGCACAAACACCTATACAACCACAAATTCCTATCCAAGCAACTTCTTGGCATCGTAACACCCAAGGCAAAATAGAATTAATTGCCGATAAATCTTCTGTGAATTTACAACCATCATTAACTTGTGCTGCTGTTAATAAAAGCTGAAAAAACTCATCGTAAAATTACACAGCTACCCCAATAGCAAAATTTACCTTGGGAATACTAGATACAAGGTAAATAATTACAAGTTTGGCTGATGAAAATAACTTTTGCTAACCTAAGCTTACTTAGTGCAATCTACATCTTAGTTATTGGCAACATTAGTGTTCACGCACAAGTAACACCCGACAACACCCTCAATACTTCTGTGAGCGGTAGTAATCATTACAGCATCACCAACGGTACTCGTGTTGGTAATAATTTATTTCATAGCTTTAGCCAATTTTCTATTCCTAACAATGGCTCTGCCTTGTTTGACAACGCTTCAGATGTCCAAAATATTTTTAGTCGAGTGACTGGTGGTCATGTTTCTACCATTAATGGTTCTATCAATGCCAAGGGAAGTGCCAATGTATTTTTAATCAACCCAAATGGGATTATTTTCGGAGCTAATGCCAGGTTAAATATTGGTGGATCGTTTGTCGGTACAACAGCTAACAGCATTCAGTTTCTTGATGGAGTTGAGTTTAGTGCCACCAATCCTACAATATCTCCTTTGTTAACCATCAATATACCTCTCGGTTTGCAGTTTGGGCAGAATCCTAGTGCCATTCAAGTTCAAGCATCTGGAACTCAACTTCAAGTACCCACAGGAAAAACTTTAGCACTTATAGGAGGAGATATATTTGTAGACAGTCGTAATCTTTCCACTTCTCAAGGACGAATTGAATTCGGTGCAGTTGGGGAGGGGACTGTTAGCCTTACTCCCAATAATTTAGGTTGGAGTTTAGGTTATCAAGATGTTCAAAGTTTTGGGAATATTGACCTATCTAACCAAACTTTACTGTCAACAGGTGGCAATGGTGAAATTCATTTATGGGGGGCTAATGTCTCTTTGAGTGGGGGTTCTCGTGTATCGATTCAAAACATGACAAATGTCCAAACTCCGGGCAAAATTTCAGTCCATGCTACAAAACTACTAACGGTCACTGGTGATAATCCCAGTGGTACTACTACTAGTGCAGTACGAGCAGGAGCGATCGGTACTGGGATGGTAGGCAATATTGAAATATCCACACGAGACCTGATGGCCAATAATGGTGGTATTATTCTGACCAGTAACATTAGTAATTCCGTAGGCGGAGGCAATATTACTGTTAATGCCTCTGGCAATATTCAAGTAGCAGGAGTAGGAAAGATATCAACTAATCGTAGTGGTATTTCTGGACTGACTTTTCTTTCTGGAAAGGGTGGAGATGTGAGCGTAGTTGCGAATCGCTTAGAAATTCTTGATGGTTCTGTAGTCACGACCTCTACAATTGGAACAGGTGCGGCAGGAAATGTGACAGTCAAGGCCACAGAATCTATTGAATTAGCCGGAGTTGAAACCGTCTCCACAAGTTTTGCACCCAGTTCCCTAAGTTCTTCAACTCTTGCTGCTGGTAATTCTGGCAATTTGATTGTGAATACAGCTAGATTATCAGTTCAAAGTGGGGCGAGAGTGGAAGCTTCTTCCTACGCCAGTGGGAAAGCCGGAAATGTCACTCTCCATGCCACAGAATCAATAGAAGTTGCTGGCAAGCCCAGACAATCATTCTTAATTCCCAGTTTTATAGGTTCATCAACAGTTCAACAAGCCGGTACATCAAGAGTTTTGACTGGAAATAGTGGAGATGTACAAATTACCACTCAGCAATTGAAGGTTGCTAATAGTGGATTAATTAATGTTAGAAATGATGGTCGAGGTAATGCTGGAATGGTAAAAATAAATGTCAATTCTCTAGTGTTGAATACTCAAGGTGCTATTACTGCTGTCACACAAATGGGAGAAGGGGGCAACATTGATGTTAATACCCAAACCCTATTGATGCGTCATAATAGTGCCATTAACGCTACATCAAATGCAATTGGTGATGGTGGTAATATCACTATTAATTCGCCTATCATTGTAGGTTTAGAAAACAGTGATATCATTGCCAATGCTGTCCACGGAAAAGGGGGCAATATTCAAATCACAACTCAGGGAATTATCGGCTTACAATATAGTCCTCAACTCACTTCCGAAAATGATATTACTGCTAGTTCTCAATTTGGTGTGAACGGTACAGTTGAAGTAAATAATATTGGTGTTGATCCCAAATCCGGTTTAATCCAATTGCCGGCCAATATCACCGATCAATCACAACAAATTGCTAGTGGTTGTTCTAATACTACTGGTAGTAGTTTTGTCGCCACAGGCAGGGGTGGAATACCACAAAATCCCACACAAGAAATGAGGAGCGATCGCACTTGGTCTGACATTCGTGATATATCTGCATTCCAGAACAGACCACAAATACAATCACAAACACCCACACAGCCACAAATTCTCATCCAAGCTACTTCCTGGCATCGTAATACCCAAGGCAAAATTGAATTAGTTGCAGAGCAATCTTCTACTCAGGCACAACTATCTTTAACCTGTGCAGCAATTTCCAAAAGTTAGTTACACATCCGACAAGGTTAGCAAAATCATCTTTTGGGAATACTACTTACAGGGTAGAAAATGGAAATAGCTTGATGAAAGTAACTTTTACGGTCTTTGGTGTAATCGGCGGAATGTTCATAAGCGTTATTGGCAGCAGTTGTGTTAACGCTCAAGTTATTCCCGATGGAACTCTCAACACCGATGTTTCTCAAAGTGCTAATCATTTCACTATCACTAATGGCAACCGTGTTGGGAATAATCTGTTTCACAGTTTACAGCAATTCTCAATTTCCACCAATGGCTCTGCTTTCTTCGACAATGCTTTAGATATCCAAAATATTTTTAGTCGTGTGACGGGCAGTAGTATTTCTCATATTGATGGTTTAATTCAAGCTAATGGTAGTGCCAATTTATTTTTACTCAATCCCAATGGAATTATTTTTGGCTCTAATGCCAGGTTAAATATTGGTGGGTCTTTTCTAGGAACGACAGCCGATAGTATTAACTTTAGCGATGGCTTTATCTTTAGTACAACTGATACAACCACACCTTCTTTGCTCACGATGAGCGTACCCATTGGCTTACAGATGGGACAAAATTCAGGTAGCATTCAAGTCCAAGGACAAGGACACAATCTTCTCCACCCCACCAATTTTTTAGCCCCAGTGACTCGTGATCCACAACTTGGTGGTTTGCGCCTGTTTCCAGGGAAAACATTAGCCCTCTTGGGTAATGGTATTCAATTGGATGCAGGGGTGTTAATTGCTGAAAGCGGACATATTGAACTGGGAAGCATGACAGCAGGAACAGTTCATCTCAATACTAATACTCCTATTTGGAAATTTGACTATCATTCTGGTCAAATTTTATCAGATATCTATCTCACTCGCGCTGCTCTCATCGATACAAGTGGTAATCCTGGAGGTTCGATTCATCTTCAAGGAAAAGATATTCACATTCAAAATAGTTCTAGTGTATTTATTCAACATCAAGGACAGCAACGCCCAGGTAGCATCAAAATTAACGCAGATTTATTAGCAATGAGTGGTGCATTGCCGCAAAAAAATCCAAGTTTCATTTTGTCTGAAAATCTGGGTAGTGGATATGGGGCGAATATAGATGTTTCAGCTAGGCAGTTGATTGTGCAGGATGGGGGCGGAATTTTATCCACAACCTATACAAATGGGGGGAAAGGCGGCGATATTACTGTCACTGCCGCAGAATCAATCCAAATTATAGGTTTTTCTCCTATTAATTTTCGTGCTAGTGGCATTAATAGCCCATCTTTCCCAGGAGGAGGAAAGGGTGGAAATATTTCGATCGCCACTAGAGATTTAATTGTGAAAGAAGGGGGAACGATTACATCACTGGTTGAAGGAGGAGGTAGTGGCGGTAATATTCACATGACCGCAGATATAATTTCTCTATTTGGTGAAAATCCAGGATCAGGTGGAGCATCCGCTATTGCTACATCGACCTTTTTCGGGGGAGATGGCGGTGTAATAACTATTAATACCAGACAATTAATACTGAGAGCATCTGGCGTAATTTCTGCTAGCACTTCTGATACTGGTAATGCGGGTGATTTAACTATTTATGCTAGTGAATCTGTGGAAGTTGATGGTTCTAATTCCGTGTTGCGGGATCATAGTCGTATTACTGCATCAGGGCAAAGATTTCGACCCAGGTATTTACAAAATAGAGGTTTGTCAGCATTTCCTAGTGGCAATGGCGGAAATTTAACTATTATCTCTCCCACTATTAAAGTTAGTAATGAGGGCTATATCGCGGCGGAAAATATAGGTAGTGGCAATGGTGGATATTTACAAATTCAAACCGACTCGCTCTTGTTAGAGCAACAAGGTCAAATTAGAACTGCTGCTGCATCCGGGCAAGGCGGTTCTCTAGGACTGATTGTAGGAGATATTCTCCTGATGCGCCACAACAGTCTCATCAGTGCTAGAGCTGGAAATAATGGTAATGGGGGCAACATTACTGTTATTTCTCCCTTAATTGTCGGACTAGAAAACAGTGATATTATTGCCAATGCCGTTGCAGGAAATGGAGGCAAAATTCAAATTACCACTCAAGGTTTATTGGGCTTAGAATTTCGTGATGGCGAAACTTCCGAAAGTGATATTACTGCCAGTTCTCAATTTGGGGTAAGTGGTACAGTTCAAATTAATAATGTCGGTGTTGATCCTAATTCCGGTTTAGTAGAATTACCGGAGAATGTGACTGATCCATCACAGCAAATAGCTACTGGTTGTTCTAATACTAATAGTAGTAGTTTTGTCGCCACTGGTAGGGGTGGTGTGCCGCAAAATCCTACACAGGAAGTGAGGAGCGATCGCACTTGGTCTGATACTCGTGATATATCTGCATTCCAAAACACACCACAAATACAAGCACAAACACCTATACAACCACAAATTCCTATCCAAGCAACTTCTTGGCATCGTAACACCCAAGGCAAAATAGAATTAATTGCCGATAAATCTTCCGTGAATTTACAGTCATCATTAACTTGTACTGCTTTTCATAAAGGCTAAAAAGAACTCACCATAACATTACAAACTTCCTCAACTTGTAGCATTTTGCTTGGGAAAACTATACACAGGCTAGAAAATTAGAGATAAGTTGATGCAACTAAATT
The DNA here is from genome assembly GCF_048568275.1 of Anabaena sp. FACHB-595. Classification (NCBI taxonomy): domain Bacteria; kingdom Bacillati; phylum Cyanobacteriota; class Cyanophyceae; order Nostocales; family Nostocaceae; genus Anabaena; species Anabaena sp. FACHB-595. The sequence continues at coordinate 6,089,748 of NZ_CP183473.1, read as the reverse complement.
TTACTGGTTTAGCCTTAATTGGCACAATCTTCATATCTGCTATTGATAACAGTAGTGTTCACGCTCAAGTTATTCCTGATCCCACTCTCAACACCACTGTGACTGGTAGTAATCATTTCACCATCACCAATGGTAGCCGGGTAGGTAATAATTTATTTCATAGCTTCAGCCAATTCTCGTTTCCTATCAACGGTTCGGCATTTTTCAACAATGCCGCAGATATACAGAATATTTTTAGTAGAGTAACAGGTGGCACTGTCTCCAACATTGATGGTCTAATTAGAGCCAATGGTAGTGCTAATTTATTTTTGCTCAATCCCAGTGGGATTATTTTTGGCAAAAATGCAAGTTTGAAAATTGGTGGTTCGTTTGTTGCTACTACTGCTGAAAGTATTAAATTTGCTGATGGATTTAAGTTTAGTGCTACAAGTCCACTGGATTCAGCTTTACTCACCTTGAGCGTGCCGATTGGTTTGCAAATGGGCAGCAGTCCCAGTTCAATTAACGTTTATGGGTCAAAATTAGCAATTCCCGCGAGAAACACATTTGCACTAGTAGGAAATAACTTAACTTTTGACCAGAGTACAATTACTGCTACCGATGGCAGAGTTGAATTAGGGAGCGTTGCAGCAAATAATATTGTGGGACTGTCTGCAAACACTACTGGATTCAGCTTAGATTTCAATACTGTGGCTCAGTTCCAAGATATTAACTTTAGCAATGTAGCCAAGGTTGATACCAGTGGAAACCAAGGTGGGGCGATCGCTCTCCATGGGCAAAAAATAACTTTGTCTGGTTCTTCAACTATCACTTCCCACACTTTAGGCACAAGTTCAGGACAAGGTATTCTAGTCAAAGCCTCTGAATCCCTTGAACTTATTGGTCGCTCATCCCTTTCTAACACTGCAATTGCTACTCACTCTCAACCAACAGCTAGGGGACGGGGTGGTGATATAACAATTGAAACACCTCTTCTTAGTGTTTTAAATGGCGCACAAATTAACACCCGTACCAATGGAATTGGAGATTCCGGCAATATTACAGTTAAAGCTACAACTGTTAATGTGATTGGGGAAGCCATCCATGCGCCGACAAAGCAGCGATTTAGCGTCAGTACACTAGCATCTAATACGATGAATGGTTCCCAAGGTCGAGGTGGTAATGTCACGATTGATGCCACCCAAGTCAATATTCGGGACGGTGGTGAATTACGCGCTACTGCTAGAGGAACTGGTGATGGTGGCAATATTATTGTCACAGCCAAGAACTTAAGTGTGACAGGTGAAACTGCAACAGGTGAACCTGCATTTTTGACGGGGATGAGTACCAGTATCCGTGAATTTGCCACAGGTAGGGGTGGAGATATAATTCTCAATGTCGGTAAACTAGAGGTCTTAAACGGCCCTGGTATTCGGACTGGTACTTATGGTGAAGGTACATCAGGTAACATTATTGTTAATGCTGACGAAGTAATTTTGGGTGGCAGTTCGTCAACTGGAGTTGCCACACGATTTTTCGCATCAACAAATGGTAACTACGATTTCTCTACTGACAAACTGATTAGTCTGGGTCAGGGACAAGGTGGCGACATTACTTTTAATGTTGGTAAGCTCAACTTACTGGACGGAGGGCGAATTTCCACCTCAACTGAAACCTATGGTAAAGCCGGAAATATTGCTATTCAAGCCAATTCCATCAATATTGCAGGTGTGAGTCAAGTACCAAGTGGGCAACTGCTTTACTCTCTGGATGCTACTGGCCCAAGTGGGTTGTATGCCTCCTCTACAGGCCCTGGTGTTGCGGGTTCCGTATATGTAACGACAAAAGATTTGAGTCTTAGCGATCGCACCGAAATTGTAGTTAGCGGCAAAGGCACAGGAAATGCCGGCAATATGCTCATTCAGGCTAATTATTTGAAGTTGGATCTAGCTAGCAAACTTCGTTCTGAAGCCAATGCAGGCGAAGGAGGTAATATTGATCTGCAAGTGCGCGATGTCTTACTGATGCGTAATGGCAGTTTCATCAGTGCAGAGGCAGTTGGTAATGGCGGTAATATTAAAATTACAGCCCCAAATATTGTCGGTTTAGAAAACAGTGATGTTATTGCCAATGCCGTCCAAGGAAGGGGCGGTAATATTCATATTGCAACTCAGGGAATCATTGGGTTGCAGTATCGCAATCTTCTCAATCCTAGAGAAGTTTTGACAAATGACATTACTGCTAGTTCCCAATTCAATGTCAATGGCACTGTGCAAATAAATAATATTGGTGTCGATCCAAATTCTGGGTTAGTAGAATTATCAGAAAATCTCACCGACCCATCTCAACAAATCGCTAGTGGTTGTTCTAATAATACTGGTAGTAGCTTTGTTGCCACAGGCAAGGGTGGTGTGCCACAAAATCCTATGCAGGAAATGAGGAGCGATCGCACTTGGTCAGACATCCGCGATATCTCTGCATTCCACAAAACAGAATTAGTACAAGTACAAGCACAAACACCAAAATCTCCAGAATTACTGCTGCAAGCTAATTCCTGGCGACGTAATGCTAACGGCAAAATTGAATTAACTGCCAATCAATCTCCGACTCAGGTACAAACAGCCTTAACCTGTGCATCTGTACCTCAAAATAAATTAATGTTGTAAAGTTTACTAAGCTGGGAATAATATATACGTAATAGAAACAAGAACTAGACTAATGAAATTCGCTTTTGTTGGCTTTGTTATACTGAGTGCAATTTGTTTATCTGCTGTTAATAACAATGGTGTTTATGCACAAGTAACTTCTGATAACACCCTTGGCACTGTTGTGGATAGTAATTACAGCATTACAAACGGCATTCAGGTCGGCAACAATTTATTTCATAGCTTTAGTCAGTTCTCTATTCCCCCAGGTAGTTCTGTATCATTTGACAATGCTACTGATATTCAAAACATTTTTAGTCGGGTGACTGGTGGCAATATTTCTCACATTGATGGTGAAATTAGTGCTAAGGGTAATGCCAACTTGTTTTTAATCAACCCTGCTGGGATTATTTTTGGCAAAAATACCAGTTTGAGTATTGGTGGTTCTTTTGTCGCCACAACTGCCAATACTATTAAATTTGCTGATGGAACAGAATTTAGTGCAACGAAGCTCAGTCAGTCGCCATTGTTAACTATGAGTGTACCAATAGGCTTACAGCTTGGTCAAAACTCAGGAAAGATTGCCTTACAAGGAACTGGACATCATCTGACCTCTCAAAATCCACTGATCACACCCTATGTTCCTACAGTATTAGAGACTAATTTGGCCGTGAAATCGGGACGTACATTAGCACTTGTGGGTTCTTCTATTGACCTGAATGGTGGGATTTTGTTTGCTCCCCAGGGACGAGTTGAACTCGGTGGTGTAACTGAAGGTGAAGTTACACTCAATAGAGTCAGTCAAGGATTTAACCTGGATTATCAAAAAACTTCTACATTTGGTGATATTGATTTTACAGAGCGATCGCTTGTGAATGTCAATGGTATCAATGCAGGTTCTATTCAAGTACAAGGTCGCACAGTTAGCCTCACAGATGGCTCTGTATTATGGGTGCAGAACCGAGGAATTCAAAAGGGTGGAGATATTTATGTGTTCGCCTCTGATACTCTGAAATTATCTGGTGCGACTACTGACTTGAAAATCCGTACCAGCATAATCAACGAGGCCGTCAGCAGTGGTAGGAGTGGTAATATTAGCGTTGTCACACCAAATTTAAGTGTTAACAACGGTGCGGTAGTTGCTAACCGTAATTATAAATCTGCCGATAGTGGTTATATCAACATCACAACCTCTAATTTGAATGTCAATGGTTACATTTCTACCGACCCTTCAGTCTATGCAGCAATTGGAACACTCACATTCTCTACAGGGAAAGCTGGTGATGTGATAGTCGCAACACAGAATTTATCTGTGTTGGATGGTGGTTATCTCGGCTCCACAACTTTTGGACTTGGTACGAGTGGTACAGTTACAATTGATGCCGCTCATGTAAATGTCATTGGAGCAACGCCCATCAGTATTCCTAGTATTATTTCTAACACTACTATTGGACGTGGTGGTAATGCTGGAAAACTGAGACTAAATACTCGCACACTCACAATCAAGGAAAGCGGTAGTGTAACTACTGCCAGTCTTGGAGTAGGTAATGCCGGTGATTTGACTGTCAATGCGACGGAATCCATTAATATAAGTGGTCGATCACCAAGTGTTCCCTATGGTAGTAATATTTCTTCAACTGTTGGCTCTTTGACGGCTAATTATTATACCCAATTATCAAATGTGAGCGAAATTCCCAGAGGCTCTTCCGGACAGGTAACTGTCAATACTCCTATCCTCAAAATTAGTGACGAAGCCAGAATTAATACTGGTAACTATGGAATTGGGAATGCAGGCGCACTGAACATCAATACTGAAATGGTGGAGTTAAATAAGGGGTTTTTAGCGAGTTTTACAGCTTCAGGACAAGGTGGTGATATGAATATCCACACAAACGCGCTCATTCTTCGAGATCAGAGTTTGATTATAGGAACAGCTTTAGGTTCAGGAGATGGTGGCAATATTATGATTAATTCGCCAGTTATTGTCGGATTTAACAACAGTGATATTATGGCTAATGCAGTCACAGGTCGCGGTGGTAACATTCAAATTACAACTCAAGGTATTTTTGGCCTGAAGTTTCGCCCCCAACTGACACCAGAAAACGATATTACTGCCAGTTCACAGTTTGGGGTGAATGGCACAGTACAAGTTAATAATGTTGGTGTTGATCCCAATTCAGGTTTAGTAGAACTACCCGCCAATGTCACCGATCCATCCCAACAAATTGCTACAGGCTGTTCTAATGCTAATAATAGTAGTTTTGTAGCTACAGGACGGGGTGGTGTGCCGCAAAATCCTACTCTGGAAGTGAGGAGCGATCGCACTTGGTCAGACATCCGCGATATCTCTGCATATAGGAAAATCAACGAAGTCAAGGACCAAATACCAACACCTCCACAAACTCTTGTGCAAGCTACATCTTGGCATCGCAATACTGACGGCAAAATTGAGATAGTTGCAGATAAATCTTCTGCTCAGGTGCAACAACTATTAACCTGTGCTGCGGTGTCTCAAAGTTAAGTTTTAAGCAGTTCACTTGAAGCGTTAGTAAAAAAATATTCAGGGCATCCTAAGGCTACAATTTTAATGGAGTTGGGGTAATGAAAGTAACTTCTGGTTGCTTTGGTTTAATTGGCGGAATCTTAATATGTTCAACTTGCAGCAGTGTTAATGCCCAAGTCATTCCTGACAGCACTCTCAACACTGAAGTCTCTCAAAGTGGTAATGATTTCACCATTATCAATGGGAATCGCGTCGGGAACAATCTGTTTCACAGTTTCAGTCAATTTTCTATTCCCAGTAAAGGTTCTGCACTCTTCGACAATGCCCCAGATATCCAAAATATTTTTAGCCGTGTGACTGGTGGTAGTGTTTCCAACATTGATGGTTTAATTCAAGCTAACGGTACTGCAAATTTATTTTTACTCAACCCTAGTGGAATCATATTTGGTAAAGATGCCAGTTTGAATATTGGTGGTTCGTTTATTGGTACAACAGCCAATAGTATTAAGTTTGCTGATGGGACAGAATTTAGCGGAGTTAAAACCAATACAACTCCTTTATTGACTATGAGTGTCCCAATCGGATTACAGTTTGGCGGCAATCCAGGAACTATTTCTGTTGAGGGAACAGGAAACAATCACATATTAAATGGTATATCTCCGATTTCGGGATTAACCAGTACCGATGGGTTACAGCTATCATCTGGAAAAACACTAGCTTTGGTTGGTGGTAATCTTGTCCTCAATGGGAGCTTTCTGTCCGCACCAGGAGGACGCATTGAACTGGGAAGCGTCAATCAAGGCGATGTCAATATCAATGTCGATTCTTCAGCATTCACCCTGAGCTATCCTCGTGACAACTATAGCTTTGGTGATATTCAAATGAGCCGACGTGCTATAGCATCTGTGCGTGGCATCATTCCAGGCGCAATACAAGTTCAGGGAAAACAAATCAGTCTTCAAGACGGTTCTTTGGTGGTAGTACAAAATCTCGGTAGCCAGACTGCGGGTGATATTACAATCAATGCCACAGAGTCGTTGCAAGTGATAGGTATGTCCTCAAACTTTCAAAGTTCCAGTGGTATCGTCAATGAAACTCTGCAAGCAGGAGCAGCAGGAAATATTGCTATTATCACCCCAAAACTCACCATTGATCGAGGTGCGATCATGATTAACCGTACCTATAGTTCAGCACCCAGTGGTAATGTCGTAGTTAAAGCCAATGAAGTTTTAGTGGGTGGGATTCAACCGGGGAATCCTAGTGCTAATCCGATATTTGGTGTGCTGATGGCTGCAACTTATGGTAAAGGTCAAAGTGGAGATTTATTGCTTTCTAGCGATCGCCTGTCAATTTTTGGTGGTGGTAATGTCGGTACGAGAAGCTTTCTTACAGGTAATGGTGGCAACGTTAAAATCAGTGCTGACACTGTTGATATATCAAGCTTAAATACCCTCCCAGGGTCTTATTTAATTAGTCTGTTATCAGCTAATACTTTTGGCTCTGGGAATGCTGGCAATCTTCAGCTTAATACGCGCAAACTGTCGATTCAAGATGGCGGTTTAGTTTCAGTTTCGACTGTAAACTTTGGCAACGCTGGCAACCTGACGATTAATGCCACTGAATCAATTGATGTAAATGGAATCAAAGACCCACAAAATCCTAGCTATATTGGAGCGATCGCCCGTCCATTAACTGTGTTTACAACTTCTGGTATCAGTAATAATAGCAACTCTACTGCCAAAGCCGGTAATATCACCATCAATACGCCTCAATTAACCGTTCGCAACCAGGGACAAGTTTTTACCCAAAACCAGATTCTAGGTGATGCCGGCACTTTAAGAATTAACGCAAACACCTTACATCTTGACAATGGTGGTAGTCTTTCGGCATCTACAAAAGCAGGGGAAGGCGGTAACATCAATCTACAACTGCGGGATGTATTATTGATGCGTCAAGGTAGCTTTATCAATGCCGAAGCAGGTAGTAATGGCAATGGTGGCAACATTAACATTAACTCACCCAATGTGATTGGTCTAGAAAATAGCGATATCATTGCCAATGCAGTGCAAGGAAATGGTGGCAATATCGACATCACTACCCAAGGCATTATTGGTCTAGAATTTCGTAACACCCTCACCCCCAAAGATGACCTCACCAATGATATTACCGCCAGTTCTCAATTCAATCTCAACGGCAATGTGGAAATTAATAATGTTGGTGTTGACCCCAATTCTGGTTTAATTGAACTACCAGCAAATCTCAGTGATTCATCTCAACAAATTGCTAGTGGTTGTGATGTCAACCAAGGTAGTAGTTTTGTCGCTACAGGACGGGGTGGGATACCACAAAATCCTTCTCAGGAATTGAGGAGCGATCGCACTTGGTCTGATATCCGCGATCTCTCTGCATACCATACAACACAACCAGTACAGGCCCAAACACCGAAATCCCCAAAATTCCTTTTACAAGCTACTTTCTGGCGACGTAATGCCCAAGGCAAAATAGAGTTGGTTGCAGCTAAATCCCCTTCGCAGATGCAAACAGCCTTAACCTGTGCTGCTGTAGCCGAAAATTAATTAACGTTACAAATTTACTCAATTGGGAACAATAGATACGTAATAAAAACAAGAACTTGATTGATGAAATTAACTTTTGTTGGGTTTGGCGTGCTTAGTGTAATCTGTTTATCTGCTGTTTGTAACAATAGTGTTCATGCCCAAGTAACTCAAGATAATACCCTCAATACTTCTGTTACTGCCACTACTTCCGTGAATGGAAGTAATATTTACAACATTACCAACGGTACTCGTGTCGGCAATAATTTATTTCATAGTTTTAGTCAGTTCTCTATCCCTACAAGTGATTCTGTATTATTTGACAATCCTACAAGTATTCAAAATATTTTTAGTCGTGTGACTGGTGGTAATGTTTCCAATATTGATGGTTTGATTCAAACTAATGGCAGCGCCAATCTATTTTTACTTAACCCCACAGGAATAATTTTTGGTTCTCATGCCAGTTTAAATATTGGTGGATCATTTGTCGGGACAACTGCTGAGACTATTACATTTGCGGATGGGAGTAAATTTAGTAGCACAGACACCAACACATCCCCCTTGTTAACCATGAATGTACCTGTTGGGTTGCAATTTGGTAGTAATCAAGGAGGGATTACAGTTCAAGGTACAGGACATAATGCCCAATTAAGTGACTCAGTGCAAGTTTCTGGACTAAATCTCAATTCCAGAGGATTACAACTACAACCAGGGAAAACACTAGCGTTATTAGGCAAAGATATTGCCTTAGATGGCGGACTGCTCTCTGCACCAGGAGGACTAATAGAATTGGGTGGTGTGACTAATGGCAATGTGATTCTCAATTCTACTCCGCAAGGATTTGCCTTCCAGTATTCTCAAGTTCCCAGTTTTGGCAATATTCAAATCACCCAACGAGCCTTAGCATCGACACGGGATTTAAATGGGGAAAGTGGAGGAGCCATCCATATCCAGGGAAAACGAGTCAGTATCCGCGATGGCTCGATGATATTAGTACAAAATCGCAGTCAAAAGACAGCTGGTGATATTGCTGTTGATGCTTCAGAGTTTTTAGAAATTACTGGCAAGTCGCCTGATTTTCAAAGTTCTAGCAGTTTAGTGAATGAAAGTACAGCCTTGGGTGCGGCGGGGAATATTATCATTAACACTCCACGATTGAATATTGATCAGGGTGGTTATATTTATAACCGGACTTTCAGCACAGCATCAGGGGGCAATATTATCGTCAACACCGATGAAACGCGGGTTAATGGTTTTGCAGTTGGTGATCCTTCAGCCTTTCGAGCAGTTAGTCAAATATTAGCTGCTTCCTATGCAGGCGGGAAAGGCGGCAATATTTCTGTCTCTACTCAAAAGCTGTCTGTTTTAGCTGGGGGAAATATAGCAGCCAGACCCTATGGTGTGGGTAGTGGGGGTGATGTGACGGTGAAGGCGGATACTATTGAAGTAAATAACACTGGAACTCCCACTGGTTTTTATTTTAGTCTCATCTCTACTGCCACATTTGGGTCTGGTAATGCGGGAAATTTGGCGATTGATACTCGTAAATTGTCAGTGCAAGCTGGCGGGAGAGTGTCTGCTTCTAGCATAATTTTAGGTAATGCTGGTGTACTCAATATTAATGCTTCCGAATCGATTGATGTAAATGGCGTAAAGGATGCAAACAATCCCAGCTATATCGGTACGGCTGTGCGTCCTTTTGGTACATTTGCCCAAATTTCCCGTGCTAATGCAGGTAACACCACCATAAACACTCCTGTTTTGAATGTTACCAATGGGGCAACGGTTTTTGTAGAAAATTCTGGTTTGGGTACGGCTGGTACTCTGCAAATTAATGCCAACGTCCTCAAACTTGACAATAATGCAAGTATCCTAGCATCTAAAAAAGCTGGAGAGGGGGGCAATATCAATCTGCAACTGCGGGATGTATTATTGATGCGTCGTGGTAGCTTGATCAATGCCGAAGCAGGTAGTAATGGCAATGGTGGCAACATTAATATTAACTCTCCCATTGTGATTGGTCTAGAAAATAGTGACATTATTGCCAACGCCGTACAAGGAAAGGGGGGCAATATTCAAATCACAACTCAGGGAATTATCGGTTTGGAGTACCGTAATCTTCTCAATCCAAGAGAGGTTTTGAGCAATGATATTACCGCAAGTTCCCAATTCAGTGTTAGTGGTACAGTCCAAATTAATAATGTTGGCATTGATCCTAATTCTGGTTTAATAGATTTACCAACAAATCTCTCAGACTCATCCCAACAAATTGCTACAGGCTGTTCTAATACTAATAATAGTAGTTTTGTCGCTACAGGACGGGGTGGTGTCCCACAAAATCCTATGCAGGAAGTGAGGAGCGATCGCCCTTGGTCTGACATCCGCGATATCTCTGCATTCCACAAAACGCCAGCTTTACAAGCCCAAATACTTGAATCTCCAAAAGTTTTTGTCCACGCTACATCTTGGCATCGTAACGCCCAAGGAAAAATTGAGCTTTTTGCCGCTAAATCTCCTACAGGTGTGCAACCGTCATTCACCTGTGCATCTCTTGCCAAAAGTGAACTTTAGTGCTTTGTCATGACTCTAACCAAATCAAAATAGTACCAATTTGAAAAAAGAATGTGGCAGTCCTTAATTCTAAAATTTTAAGAGATGGGTGGGCATTACCCACCTTGATTTCTTAGAGTTTAAACTTCTCAGTAATTCGCTTCATTGCCTCCTCCACATTCTCCCTGCTGTTAAATGCGGAAACACGGAAGTAGCCTTCACCAGCTGCACCGAAACCAGAACCAGGTGTTCCGACTACGTTGACGGTTTGCAATAGCTGATCGAAGAAATCCCAACTGGAAAGACCATTGGGTGTTTTTACCCAAACGTAAGGTGCATTTACACCACCATATACTGATAAGCCTGCGGCTGTAAGTTTTTCGCGGATGATTTTGGCATTATCTAAGTAGAAGCTAACCAGTGCTTTAACTTGGGCTTGTCCGGCTTCGGAGTAGACAGCTTCGGCTCCCCGTTGCACTATGTAAGATACACCATTGAACTTGGTAGACTGGCGACGGTTCCATAGTTTCCACAGTTCCACATCGGAACCATCGGCGGCTTTGGCTTTTAGGGTTTTGGGTACGACGGTTAAGGCGCAACGAGTACCTGTGAAGCCTGCATTCTTGGAGAAGGAACGAAACTCGATCGCTACTTCTCTGGCTCCTTCAATTTCGTAGATAGAATGGGGTAGGGATGGGTCTGTGATATAAGATTCGTAGGCAGCATCAAAGAAGATAATTGAGTTATGTGCTTTGGCATAGTCTACCCACGCTTGGAGATGTTCTTTGGTGGCGGTTGCACCTGTGGGGTTATTGGGGAAGCAGAGATAAATTAAGTCTACTTTTTGGGAAGGAATTTCTGCGGTGAAGTTATTTTCTGCGGTGACAGGTAAATAAACTAAACCCTCAAACTCACCTTTCTCATTAGCCGCGCCAGTATGTCCCGCCATGACATTAGTGTCTACATACACAGGATAAACTGGGTCGGTAACAGCAATGATGTTATTATCACCAAAAATATCGAGAATGTTGCCTGTATCGCACTTAGAGCCGTCGGAAATGAAGATTTCGGCAGCGTCTACATCTGCACCCCGCGCTTGAAAATCTTGGGTGGCAATTTTCTCCCGTAACCAAGCATAACCTTGTTCTGGGCCGTAACCTTTAAAAGAAGAGCGATCGCCCATTTCTTCCACTGCTTGAATCATGGCAGATCGGCAAGCTGCTGGCAATGGTTCGGTGACATCACCAATACCTAAGCGAATAATCTTAGCATCAGGGTTGGCTTCGGCAAAGGCATTTACCCGCCGCGCAATTTCGGGAAATAGGTAGCCTGCTTTCAGTTTGAGGTAGTTGTCGTTAATAGTTGCCATAGTAGAGATGAAAAAATTGCCTAGCTAAAATAGCTTATACCAAATTAATATGAAGCTGTATAGAATCCTATGTCGATAATAATTGAACGCAGATGCACGCAGATAGACGCGGATAAATCAATGAATTTTATATTATGTGCAACCTCATATAAAACTGTACATACATTTCTAGAGTAGAATTATTTAATGTAAAATTATATCTTTTTAAGGCTGTTTTTTATAACTAAATATATATAAAACTCGACTTATAACTGTTGCTAATCTTGGTTGGAATAATTTATCAACTGATATCAGATCTAAAAGATTTAATATTATTTGTTTAAGTTGGTAATGTGACATGAATAATTCTGGGTAAGGAATTTAGTACAGGTAATCATGGAGCAAAATTTGAAAAATATTAAAATTTCTATTATTATCCCGACATTAAATGAGGTGGGTAATATTCAACAAACTATTGCCACCACTCAACCTAGTGTAAATATAGAAGTCATTGTTGTTGATGGCGGCTCACAAGATGATACAGTGGCGATCGCTCAATCTTTAGGTGTAAAAGTTATCTCCTCGTCTCCTGGTCGGGCGGTGCAAATGAACACCGGTGCGGCGCTGGCTGCTGGTGAAATTTTGTTGTTTCTCCATGCAGATACGCGTTTACCTGTTGGTTTTGATGAAATGATTCGCGCCGCGTTACAACAGCCTGGGGTGGTGGCTGGCGCCTTTGCGTTGCGGATAGATGCAGACTTGGCAGGTTTGCGCTGGGTAGAAAAAGGGGTGTATTGGCGATCGCATTTTTTCCAAATGCCCTATGGAGATCAGGCAATTTTTATGACAAAGGCGGTATTTGAGAAAGTTGGTGGTTTTTCTGAATTGCCCATAATGGAAGACTTTGAACTCATGAGACGTTTAAAGCACATTGGGAAAATTACTGTTTTGGGTGTAGCAGTAATAACCTCTGGACGGAGATGGTTACAGAGGGGAGTTTTTCAAACTACGCTGATTAATCAAGTCGTGATTATTGCTTATTTACTTGGTGTAGCACCAGCACAACTACATAGCTGGTATCGTCAGGGGAAATTTTTCAGAATAGGGGGTAGGCTTTAGAAATTTCTTTCACAGTTAAGAATTACCAATCGAGAAACCCCTACGTGTCGGTTTAATACTTGCCCGTTTCACCTGGAATTTTACCTTATCGCTCATTTCACCGCTTCTCGCCTCTAAAGTCCAGTTACCAGGACGCAGCGACCAAAATAAGGAATTAGCTGACTGGGTGTTCAATTTTTCACCGTTGAGCCACCACTCTATAGGTGTAGAGTTATTTCCTATTAACTTAAATTCTAATTTTTGTTGTGTTTCTTCACCTGGATACACTAAGAATACATCGCCTTCATGAGGAGATAAAATTCTCAGGCTGCTAGAGGTAAACTGCGATCGCTGTTGCGTGGCTAACCACTCGTTATACTCTGGTGGTAATGTAAACTGAGTGTCCCTTTCGTAGCTAGTTTTATCTTCGGGATAGAAATATTCTTGCACCACTGAAGTACAGTCTGGTGTGGGACGTAACCCAGAAACTGCACAGATTGGTAGTTGCAATAAACCTGCTGGAGTGAGAAAACTGGCTGGTTCTTGATATTCGTGCAGATGTAACATAATCCGATTCCACAAGGGTGCTGCGCCTGTCACCCCGGAAACTTGACGCATGGGTTCACCGTTAAAGTTACCTACCCAGGTAGCGACGGTGTAATCAGTGGTAAAGCCGACTGTCCAAGTGTCACGATAGTTGGAAGATGTACCGGTTTTCACAGCCACGGGGAATGGTAAGTTTAATACTGAATCTACACCGAAGGCTGTAGCACGAGCATGGCTGTCGCTGAGGATGTTGGTGATTAATTGCCAGATGGTGGGGTTTGGGGGTTGGGTATGATGGGGGACTGGAGACTGGGGAAGGGTGGTAATGAGGGGGGCGGGTTGTCCTTGTCTTGCTATAGTCAGGTAGGCTTGGGCTAGTTCCCAGAGGCTAACTTCACCACTACCCAGGGTTAAACCTAAGCCATAGTATTCTGGGGTTTGTTTTAGATGGACAAATCCCAGTTGATGTAGACGTTCTAGGAAAGTTGGTACACTCACTTTTTCCAAGACGCGTACGGCTGGTATATTGAGGGAATTGGCTAAGGCGATGCGTACCCGCACAGGCCCAAGAAAGTTTTCGGTATAATCCGTTGGGCTGTAGAGTTGTGCGCCGGGGATGGCGTAATGGGTCGGGACATCTGCCAAAATAGTATTTGGGCGAATTAACCGCTTTTCTAATGCTAATTCATAGACAAATGGCTTCAGGGTAGAACCTGGTTGACGTAGGGCTTGCACTCCGTCATTGCGTCCCAGTTGGGCTTGATTAAAGTAATCCGGTGAACCGACGTAAGCTAAAACTTCCCCTGTGTGGTTGTCAATTACTAGTGCGGCTGCATCATGAACGTTATTGGCGGAAAGAGTAGAAATTACCTGCTGTACTTGTGCTTCGACAAATTGCTGCAAAGGACGATTGATAGTTGTGTGGATAACTGATTGATTTGTGTCAGCAGGAGTGGGGGGAATTTGATTAGCTAACCAAAATAAAAAGTGTGGTGCGGCGATAATTCCTCGCTGGTTGGACTGAAACACAACTTTTTCTGAGGATGTGCGATATGCTGTGTCTTTGCTCACATACCCTTCTTGTACCATACGATTGAGGACGTATTTTTGTCGTTGCTTCAGTCGTTCCCAATGTTCGTAAGGGTTAAAGTAGGTGGGGTTATTAGGAATGGCAGCTAACAAACTAGCTTGGGCAAGATTTAATTCACTGGCTGGGATGGAAAAATAAGTACGGGCTGCTGCTTCTACACCATATATATTCCCTCCCATGGGCAAGCGATTGATGTATGCAGAGAGGATTTCATTCTTGTTCATCCCGGCTGCTAACCGCCACGCTAACCAAATCTCCTGCATTTTCCCTGACAGGTTGCGGGGTACTGGTTCTAACATCCGCGCTAACTGCATGGTAATCGTGGAAGCGCCGGAAACAATTTTTTTGGCGTGGATAGCTTCTTTGATGGCGCGGACAATTGCTTTCAAGTCCAAAGCCCCATGATGATAAAAACTACCATCTTCGGCGGCTAAAATAGCTTGGATAAATTGGGGCGAAATCTGATTTAGTGGTACTACTGATGTATGCTCTTGGTCACGGGTGAGTATTGTTCCTAATGGTAGCCCATTGCGATCGCTAAATTGCATTGCTAGTTGATTTTGGGCAATATCTACAGCACGAATCGGCGCAAAATAAGGTATCAAGCGGATTAATAAGCATATTAGCAGCACAGCTATGATCACCTTACTAGTGTGCCGCATTCTGGTAAGCGATAGAGATATGAATTGCATCAGGGAGTACCCTGTTTAAGAGAATTTACTTTAATTTTGCCGTGGCGATGATATCTACATCAGTAAGTATGTCTATTCCTTAATAATAAAATTAAAAATAATTCATAGTTAAGAATTGTAGTTGTTTTTTGGAATTACTGCTTTTGATTGGTTATCTATGTAAATAAATTTTGATTTTTAAATCCAAAGGAGTGTGGGGGTTGGCGCGGAGGGGCGCAGATTTTAAGAGAGATGGGATGAGACTAGTTGCTGTAATTTTTAATCTTAAATTTATAAAAATATGATTATTAGAGTCTGTATACGGTGTTTTATTGTTCTAACGTTGGTGTTAGGAATAGGGGGATGTAATTTTTTTGGTATCAACTCAGGTAGGGAACCATTACCAGCAGTTTCCCCACTCACACCGCCAAAATTACCGGACTGGATTGAACAAATTAGTCCCATCGGAGAAGCCCAACCTCTGAACCAAATCCGTATTCGTTTTAAAGAGGCTTTAATACCAGTTGAAAGTCTAGACAGTCCAGAACAACAGCAGTTATTACAAAAGTTTGCCCTTTGGCCGCCATTACCGGGACAATTTCGTTTTTTGACACCGCGCATGGTAGGTTTTCAAGCTGATAAAGCATTGCCAATAGCCACAAGATTACAAGTTACTCTCAAAGCAGGTTTAGCAGATTTAAAAAATCATCGTTTAGACAAAGATTTATCTTGGACTTTTAATACTCAATCTATCAATTTAACAAATTTACCCGGTGTGAATCCGATTGAGAAAGCTGATGCTGAACCTATTGATTTACAGCCAAAGTTACAATTTACATCTAATGTAGAACTAGATTTAGCTTCTGTACAAGAACATTTACAGCTAATCCCAGAAGGTAAAAATGAGGGTTTGCGTTTCCAAGTAACCTTAAACAAGGAAGAAAAACCTCTAGATAAGGAAGAACCTCTCAAGAAATTTGACCCTTCAGCACGTAATTGGATTTATAATCTCAGACCTCAAAAAAATCTGAAAACAGCTACTCGTTACCGTTTAGTATTCTCTCCGGGAATACGTCCTGCTTATGGCAACCTAGTTACAGATAGAGAATTTGTTAGTAAGTTGTCAACTTATTCGCCTTTGGCTTTTCAAAAAATTAACTTTTATGGACAACCAGATGCAGGGGGAACTTATGGAAGATTTATTAAAGGTAGTCCGCAGTTAGAATTTAATAATATATTGGTGGCTGAATCAGCTAAAACCAATATTAAAATTAACCCAGCACCAAAAGATATTTCTCGACTTTTACAAGTTAATGATGAAGATAGAATTATCGGGATTAATCCTTATGCCTTAGAACCAGCTAAGACTTATACAATTACTATCGGCGAAAATCTCCAAGATAAGTTTGGACAGACTTTAGGTAAACCTGTTTCACTTAAATATGATACTGGAGATTTAGCAGGGGATATCTGGGTTCCCTCAGACTTGAATATTTTTCCCGCAGGTAAAGATTTACGGTTAAATATTAGTACTGTAAATTTACCAGAATCTAAATATCAGGCTGCTTATCGAGTAGTTAAACCAACAGATTTGGTTTATTTTAACTACGGTAATGATTTATTACCAAAACCTGCTGAATGGAAAAGCTTCCAGGTATCAGGTAAGAAAAATCAGTCAGTTGATGTAACTGTACCTTTGCGAGAAAAAATCAACGCTAAGACGGGAATGTTAGCTTATGGAGTCCAAGCCCGTACTAATAAATATCAGGAAAATGGTAAAGAGTTGTGGCGAGAACCTACGACTTATGGTTTGGTGGAATTGACTAATTTGGGTGTATTTAGTCAATGGTTTCCTGAATCGGGATTAATTCGGGTGAATCATTTAACAGATGGTGCGCCAGTAAAAGCGGCTGTTATAGAAATTTATCAATCAAAATTGCAAGCAAAATCTCGCCCTGAACCTGTACCTTGTGCGACAGGTAAAACCGATGAAAATGGGACTTTTAGAGTTAATCGTGAAGCATTACAGCAATGCACTGCTGGTAGTCAAAATTCTATTAAATCACCAGAATTATTAGTAATTGCCAGTGAAAAGGAAGATTGGGCATTTACTAGAACTGAAGAATATAGCGGTGTTTATGGATATGGTATTGATGCAGGTTGGCAAGGGAATAAACCGGAATCAAGGGGAGTAATTTTTTCAGATAGACAGTTGTATCAATCAGGAGAAAAAGCTTGGTTTACTGGTTTTGCTGATTACTTACAAAATGGTGTCATACAGCAAGATAAAAACGCTGACTACCAAATAACGTTGGTAAATCCTGATGGACAAAAGACCAGTTTAGGGACACAAACTACAAATGAGTTTGGGACATTTTCTTTAGAAATGCCCATCAATAAAACTCAAGGCTTAGGCTACTACACAATTCAAGCTAAAGGCAAGAATGGTCTGGAAATTTCTGGAGAATTTCGGGTGGCTGAGTTCAAACCACCTAATTTTAAAGTCGAAGTCAAGCTAGATAAAGAGTTTGCTTATATTGGCGATGATGTTGATATTAATGCTACAAGCAATTATTTATTTGGTGCGCCTGTAGAAGGTGGAGAAGCGAAATATTTTATTACTCGTCAACAAGCTAATTTTATCCCTAAAGGTTGGGAAGAGTTTACTTTTGGTCGCCAATGGTTTTGGCCGGAAGAAGCCCCCACTATATCTAGTGATGTATTGCAAAGTAATTCTCAGTTAGATGGTAATGATAAAAGTAGCCAAATGGTAAATGTGGCTAAAGATTTACCATATCCTATGACTTATCGAGTAGATGTACAAGTTGCTGATGTCTCTAATCTTTCTGTAGCCAATTCTCAAAGTTTTACAGCTTTACCAAGTAATCGTTTAATCGGTTTAAAAAGTAATTTTATTGCTGATGCAGGTAAGGCTTTTCCCATTGAAGTGATTATTGCTGACCCTACTGGAAAACTAATCACAGGTCAACGAGTCCGACTGGAATTGCAACAGATAAAATACAGCAGCGTCACTCAATTGGTAGAAGGTAGCCAAACGCCAAAAAATCAAGTTGAATATAAAACAGTCGCCCAAACAGAAATTACATCTACTAGTAATCCGCAATCGGTAAATTTAACCCCACCTGAATCTGGTACATATCGAATTAGAGTTAATTTTAGTGATGCCAAAAATGAATTAGGTGCTACAGATTCACAAATTTGGGTAACTGGAGGAAATGCAGTCTTTTGGGGTACGCGAGATAAAGATGTTTTAGAAGTTAAGTTAGATAAAAAAGAGTATAAAGCTGGTGAAACTGCTACCGCCTTAATTCAATCTCCCTATGCAGATGCAGAATTATACTTTGCAGTGATTAAAGATAAACCCATTTATCAACAAATTACCAAAGTACAGGGTAGCGCACCACAAATTCAGTTTCGGGTTACGCCAGAAATGCTACCAAATGCAGCCGTTGAAGCTGTGTTAGTTAGACAAGGTAAACCTATTAACCAAGTGGAAGTAGGAAGTTTAGATAACTTGGTAAAAATTGGCTTTACTCCTTTTAAAGTTAACCTGGAAGATAAATATTTAAAACTGCAAGTTAAGCCAGCACAAGCATCACTAGAACCTGGTGCAGAGGAAACAATCCAACTGGAAGTGAAGGACAATCAAGGTAATCCCACCAAAGGACAGTTAACAGTCATGGTGGTAAATGAGGCGGTACTGCAACTTTCTGGTTATCGTCCGCCGAATTTAGTAGATACTGTTTATGCAGAACAGCCAATATCTACCCGCTTTACTGATAACCGTCCAGATGTGATATTACAACCGCAAGATGTCGCAAAACCTAAAGGCTGGGGTTACGGTGGTGGCTTCTCCACAGGTGCAGCAAATACTCGCACCCGCACCGACTTTCAACCCTTAGCTTACTACAACGGTTCTGTTCTGACCGATGCTAGCGGTAATGCACAGATAACCGTCAAATTACCAGATGATTTGACTACTTGGCGTGTGATGGCTGTGGCTACAGATGGAAACCTGCGTTTTGGCAATGGAGACGCGACATTTATCACCACCAAACCACTACTAAGTAATGCCATCTTGCCACAATTTGTCCGTCCAGGCGATCGCATCCTCGCTGGTTTATCCGTAACTAATAACACCGGAAATACAGGAAATCTCTCAATTAACGGTGAAATTAGCGGGGCTGTGAAGTTTAACAGTAAAAATCCGACAACTACTACGTTGCAAACCCAAGCTGAATCTGCAACTCAAGCCTATCGCTTCCCAATGGTGGCGGATAGTGTGGGAGTTGGTAAAGTTCGCTTCACCACTCAACTAAATGGTACAGCCGATGCTTTTGAATTACCTTTGCAAGTCAAGCCATTGGAAATTACTGAACAAATAGTTGAGACTGGTGTCAGCCAAAAACAAATCAAGATTCCCTTAAATGTTGATAAAAATACCTTTCCCGAAGCTGGCGGTTTAGATATTCAGTTGGCGAGTACTTTGATTCCCGAAATTAAAGCACCAGCAAAACAAGTATTAACAGATAATGATTTGCCATTCACAGAACCATCTGCAAGTCAATTAATCATTGCGACTAATCTGCAAACTATTGCCCAAAAATATGGTCAAACATTTGCTGAATTTAACTCTAGACAACAGGCAAATTTAGCAGTCGAAAAATTGCAAAAACTACAAATCTCTGATGGTGGTTTTGCGGCTTTCCCTGGACAAGAAAAATCAGACCCTTGGGTTTCTGCTTATTCTGTTGAATCCTTAGTGAAAGCCAGTCAAGTCTTCCCCAATTTAGTTGATACGGGAATGCTATCTCGCCTCAAAACCTATTTGCAAAAAGTTCTCGCCAACCCCGGAGAATATGATTTTTGCAAACAGCAACTATGCAAAAGGCAACTACAACTTAATGCTTTAATAGCGTTATCAGAACTGGGAGATAAACGCAACACCTTCCTAACAGATATTTATGAACAACGTAACAACTTTGATTTAGTCACTCAAATTAAACTAGCGCGATACTTATCTCAATTTCCAGAATGGCAAGATGAATCTCAGCAATTAGTAAACAAGCTGCAACAAAACATATCTGAAACTGGACGCACAGCAGTTGTTAGTTTACCACCTAGTTGGGGATGGATGAGTTCACCAACCACAGCACAAGCGCAAGCTTTACGCTTATTTATCGCCAAACAAAGTAAACCGGAAATCATAGATAAATTACTCCAAAGTCTGCTGGCACTACGCCGGGATGGTACATGGCAAACTGACTATAATAATGCCCAAGCACTAACAGCATTAGTAGAATATGGTCAACTACAACCCACGCCACCTAATTTTGTTGCCACAGTGCAGTTAGCCGGGAGAAAGTTAGGAGAAAATCGCTTTACAGGCTATAAAAATCCCAGCCTCCAGTTAAGTGTACCGATGAATCAATTACCCCGTGGCCGTCATGATTTAACGCTACAAAAATCAGGTAATGGAACTCTACACTACTTGGTTGCTTATAACTATCGCCTGCAAGGAAATCAACCAGGACGCTTCAACGGCTTACGCATAACACGAGAAATAAGTCAAGTAAATGCAAAGAGAATTTTACGAAAAACAGGAATTTACGCCCTCGATCAACCCTTGACTTTAGCCCTCGGACAAGTGTTTGATATTGGTTTAGAAATCATCGTTGATCGCCCTGTAGATCATCTAGTAATTAAAGACCCCTTACCAGCAGGTTTAGAAGCCGTTGACGCGAGTTTCCAAACTACCACCGCCGCATTACAAGCAAAAGCCGATAGCTGGGAACTGGGTTTTAGGAATATTTATAGCGATCGCATTATCGCCTATGCCGACCATCTAGAACCAGGAGTCTACAGCCTCCATTATTTGGTACGTTCTGTTACTCCTGGGACTTTTTCCTGGCCTGGTGCGGAAGTTCATCTGCAATATGCACCAGAAGAATTTGGACGCACTGCGGAAATGAAACTAATAGTGGAGGAGAAAGGAAGGTAAATCAGGCGCGCCATTCCTCCATACCTCCGCTAATTACCTAATTCCTGATACCTTTGTTGAAGATCCATAATTGTAAACACCGCCTCAAACTTCAAACCAACCGACTGATAAAATTCAGCCCCCCCTTGCTGTCTATCCACTAATGAAATGACCTCATCAACAACATAACCAGCAGCCCTCAGTCGGTCAACAGCTTTCATGACGGATTGTCCAGTCGTCACCACATCTTCCAAAACCACCACCTTTGCACCCTCTGGTAAATTGGGGCCTTCAATATAAGCCTTAGTCCCATGACCTTTAGCTTCTTTGCGAATAATCAAAGCTGGTATTGGTCGATTTTCATACGCAGAAACCACACTCACAGCTGTCACAATTGGATCAGCCCCTAATGTTAAACCAGCTACCGCTTGAGTATCTGAAGGTAACAGTGATAAAAGAATGCGACCAATTGCCAAAGCACCTTGGGGATGCAATGTCACTTGTTTGCCATTTATATAGTATGAGCTAGGCTGTCCAGACGAGAGAACGAAATCACCCTCTTTATAAGCAAGTTGACAAAGTAAATCCAGCAGTTTTCGCCGCAGAGTAGATACATCAGCAGTGGCTGGCCAAATATCTGACTGGGCAAGGCTTTCAGTAGAATACGTCATTACAAAACAGTAAAAGTTGTGCTACACCAAAGGTTGAACTCATGGGAGTTCTGAAATTAAGCATAAATGAAGATTTGCCCAAAAATTGAGGAGTAAAAAAGATGGGTATAAAACTTAGACCCCTCAGTGGTTTTTTAGTGCTATTAGCTACGGCTATAGCTTTTCCTGCTGTGGCGACTGCCGAAACAGCAACCCCCAATTATGAAAGCACAAATGATGTATTTGAGCGAGCTTACTTTCGCCACGATCGCAACTTCTACGAAAACAGCACCCCCAAACGGCAGTTAGACGCATTTTTGGGTTCTGGTTCTGGTTTTCGCAATTCCTTCCCAGAAAATGAAATTGCCCGTGATGCCGAATTAGTTAACACTCTCTACAGAGATGTTCTCGTTCAACAATCCATGAATGATCCCTATCTGCGGACACCAGATTTACCTAACCCCTACGGTACATCCTTACTCATGTCCCCGCAAATGAATGCCAACAAGTTGAGGATGGGGACGGAATTCCGGTTTGAAACAGCACTACCTCGTTAATATAACTCGCCAAAGTTCATAACTGATAGTCAAAAGTCAAACCTCTTGACCTTTGACTATTGAATTTTGAAAAATCCAGGGTGCAGGAGTTGAACCTGCCTTGGGCGAATTATGAGTTCGCTGCCTCAACCGCTCGGCCAACCCTGGTTAGTTTACAATTGTATCTTAGAGTGTAAAGCTTGTGTACCTTCTAAGATAATTTATTAGATTTTTATACTACATCATTTAATTATGGAATAGTGGGAACTATGATTAATTGAGTTATGTTAAGGATTGAGGCAGACAGCTTCAACACTCTTAACATAGACCAGCTAATATAGACCAGCATTCTTCTGCAATCGCTTGTCAGCAATGAGAATAAATTCTACTGTACTTCTTACTTTGATTTTGTTATTCCTAATGTTAGGAGCAGGCTCTGTGAGCGCATTTTTGGGATTTGACTTGGGTAGTTCCGCCCTCAAAGGCGTAACTACCCCAGATGGCCGCCCCACTAGCAAGTTTGCTAGCAGTAAAGCAAATAACTCCCAAGCAGGTGCCACGACCTTTTTAAAAGAAGAAGAAATATTAAAAATTGTTAAGTCCCGTATCGAAGGTAAATCTAAAGTTGCTAAATCCGAAAAACTGGATGAAGACGAAGAGGATATCAACGGCAAGAAGCAGAAACCAGAAGAAAAACCCCCAGAAGTCGTAACGGAAAAACTCCAACCAGGTTTTCCCGTTAGTGCCGAGAATCAAGGCGTATCTTTAGCGGTACAATCTGCTCGTTACTCTGGTGGTGATTTACTACTAAAAGTAAAAATGCAGAACAAAGGCGCTGATTCTGTCCGCTTTTTGTATAGCTTTTTAGATGTCACCGACGACAAGGGTAGAACTCTCAGTGCTAGTACAGAAGGTTTGCCAGCAGATTTACCTGCCAACGGCCCGGCGTTTACTGGTACAATCAGCATCCCTACGGCTTTACTTGATGATGTTAAAAAAGTATCTCTTGCTCTTACAGATTATCCCGATCAAAAACTGAAGCTAGAAGTCACAAATATTCCTGTAGATAAGTAGGGACTGGGGACTAGGAAGCAGGGGAAGCAGGGGAAGCAGGGGATAAATTCCATCCCCAATCCCCAGTACCCAGTAACCAATACCCAATACCCAATCCCCAATAGCCAATCCCCAACATCATAAATTTTGCAAAAACTTTGGCGGTGAATGAATTTTCTAATTTGAGTTTGACAGATGTGGGGCTGCGGTTGCTATCAGTACTGCTGCTGATTGTGATTAATGCTTTTTTTGTCACAGCCGAGTTTTCCATCGTAACTGTTAGGCGATCGCGCATTCATCAGTTAGTTCAATCTGGGGATATTCAGGCGATCGCAGTTGAGTCACTACAGCGCAACATTGATCGAGTGTTATCAACAACCCAATTAGGTATCACCCTCTCTAGTTTAGCCGTGGGTTGGATTGGCGAAAGTTCCATTGCTGTAGTCATGCGTTGGTGGATAAAATCCTGGCCATTACCCGCCAATGTGAATCATTTTGTTGCTCATTCTCTGTCAATTCCCATTGCCTTTTTCTTGATCGCCTATCTACAGATTGTGTTAGGTGAACTGTGTCCAAAATCAGTCGCCATGCTGTACTCAGAACAGCTAGCGCGTTTTTTGGGGCCTGCTATAAAAGCGATCGTGCGTTTTTTCCGTCCCTTTATCTGGATTCTCAACCAATCCACTAGTTATCTGCTGCGGCTATTTGGCGTTGAATATACAGGTCAAAGCTGGCGACCACCAGTAACACCAGAAGAATTACAGTTAATTATCTCTACAGAGAGAGAATCTACTGGTTTGGAGATGGCAGAGAGGGAACTGCTTAATAACATCTTTGAGTTTGGTGATGTCACAGCACAAGATGTGATGATTCCCCGCAATGGCATTATTGCTCTATCTAAAGATGCTAACTTCCAAAACTTGCTCCAACAAATGACAGCCACCGGACATTCACGTTACCCCGTGATTGGCGAATCCTTAGATGACATTCGCGGTATTGTTTATTTTAGAGATTTAGCTAACCCCTTGGCGATCGGTAAGTTATCTCTAGAAACCCAAATTCAACCTTGGATGCGTCCAGTGCGGTTTGTACCGGAACATACCCCCCTCAGCGAACTATTACCTATGATGCAGCAAGAAAAGCCTGCAATGGTCATAGTAGTAGATGAATTTGGCGGTACTGTAGGACTAGTGACCATCCAAGATGTCATTGCGGAAATTATCGGCAACGCTGGCGAAACCTCAAGCAGTGAAGACTTGCTGATTCAGATGTTAGACCAGGAAACATTTTTAGTGCAAGCCCAGGTTAACTTAGAAGACCTGAACGAAGTCTTGCACCTGAATTTACCCTTAACAAGACAATATCAGACCCTAGCTGGCTTCTTACTTTATCAATTGCAAAAAATGCCCATAAAAGGCGAAATTTTCTGCTACGACAACATCGAATTTACAATAGTCTCCGTTGATGGGCCGAGGCTGCATCAGATTCAACTGCGGCGCTTGGGTTAGGGATCAGAGACTTTTATGAGACAGTCCCAATAAAACAAGTTTCACCGCCAAACCAGAAAAATATCTTTTCCCTACACCCTTATACCCTTAAACCCCTACACCCCTTTCAAGTAAGCATAAGGAAGCGGATCTTCTAACCCTAACTCTGCGAAAGCTGCTAGGCGTAAGCGGCAAGAATCACAGACACCGCAAGCAACATCACCACCCGCATAACATGACCAAGTTAAGTTCCAGGGAACGCCTAATTGATTGCCTAGTTGAATAATTTCGGTTTTTTTCAAATTAATCAAGGGAGCAACAATGTTAATGGGTTGACCCTCCCGTCCTTGTTTGGTTCCCAGACGGAAAACTTCCTGCATCGCCTCGATATAGTCAGGACGACAGTCAGGATATCCTGAATAATCTAGGGCATTGACTCCTATATAAACTCGCTGTGCGGCGATCGCTTCAGCATAAGCCAAAGCAAAACTTAAAAAAATTGTATTTCGTGCTGGTACGTAGGTAACAGGAATATTTTGTGACATGGCATCTAGGGAACGTTCTTGCGGTAAATCGATATTGTCATCGGTTAATGCTGAACCACCCCAAAGCCGGAGGTCAAAATTGATAACTTGATGTTGTACTATTCCTGCGGTCTGCGCCACCAAAAAAGCTGAGTGCAGCTCTCGTCGATGTCGCTGCTGGTAATCAAAAGAAATAGAATAACATTCACAACCATCGGCTTTTGCTTGGTACAAAATTGTGGAAGAGTCTAATCCCCCAGATAATAAAATGACAGCTTTCATTTAAGTTCCAAATTTTGGATAGTTAATTACTCGATCACCCTGCTAGCAATAGCCAGACAACTATGGGTAAAAGCCCACAACCAAGTTTCAAAAATATATTGTCTTCACTCCTTACTCTCCATTTCCCTATCTCCATAAAAATAGAAGAATAAATCTGCAAATAATGACAATTATTATGCAAAAATTATCTGAGTAAATTCGTTCAGACAATTTTCCATAAATATTTTTTTATTTGTTCATCTCCGTGTATTATTTATATTAATTAGTGATTTTACTAACAATGAAATTATTAATTACTCATCAAACTACTAGACTACCTAAAAAGATTGAGAAGATAACTACTTAGAGTATACATGGGTGATTATGCGTAAATAAAAATACATAAGCTGTGCTTTGAAAAGCACACGCAAACCAGAAATCTAGAAATGTCCCAACAAAAGACATCTAGATTACGGGAACTGATTACAAACTTTGAAATTCTTCATAAACAAGGCCTCTATGTTACCATCTGGATGGTTTTAGACGGATCATAACTGGCTGTACTGGCTGTTTAGTATAAAAGCCAAAGGCCATAGCGTCTCTAAGTTTGGTGGTTGAGGAGAGAACAATAGTGCAAAATAGCATGTCAGTGGCAGAACCAAATTCACATACACAGCGCAACCAGCCACGACCGATACGCGTAGGCGTAATCGGCGTAGGTAACATGGGACAACATCACACCCGTGTACTCAGTTCAATGAAAGATGTTGAACTAGTTGGTGTTTCCGACATCAACGTCGAACGAGGCCTAGAAACCGCTAGTAAATACAAAGTGCGGTTTTTCGAAGATTACTGTGACCTGCTTCCCCATGTGGAAGCTGTGTGCATAGCTGTTCCCACTCGCTTACACTATGCTGTAGGCATCAACTGTTTGTTAGCGGGAATTCACGTTTTAATTGAAAAGCCGATCGCTGCTAGTATTTCTGAAGCAGAATCACTTGTCAATGCTGCCGCCGAGTCTCAATGTATCCTCCAAGTTGGGCATATTGAGCGCTTCAACCCAGCTTTTAGAGAACTGAGCAAAGTGATGAAAACTGAAGAAGTTCTCGCACTAGAAGCTCACCGCATGAGTCCTTACTCAGACCGCGCCAATGATGTTTCAGTCGTGCTGGATTTAATGATCCATGATATTGATTTACTGCTAGAATTGGCTGCTTCACCAGTAACAAAATTAACTGCCAGTGGAACTCGCGCCTTAGACTCTGGCTATTTGGATTATGTGACTGCAACTCTAGGGTTTGCTAATGGGATCGTTGCAACTCTAACTGCCAGCAAAGTGACTCATCGAAAAATCCGTCGCATAGTTGCCCATTGTAAAAACTCTTTCACTGAAGCAGATTTTCTCAAAAACGAAATTTTGATACACCGTCAAACTGCTGCTAGCTCAGTAAATGACCATCGCCATTACAGGCAAGATGGTTTAATTGAGAAAGTTTATACTACTAACGTTCAACCCTTGAGTGCAGAGCTTGAGCATTTTGTCAACTGTGTACACGGTGGGAATCAACCTTCTGTGGGTGGTGAACAAGCTCTTAAAGCCCTCAGATTAGCAAGTTTAATTGAGCAAATGGCTTTAGAAGAGCGGGTATGGAACCCGTTAGACTGGCAATCAGAATCAAGGGTACAATCACTGACTCAAAGCATATAAATGAAGTAAGGGAGCAGAGGCGAATACTTAGTCTAGGTCTTCACCCCTCTGCTTTTTCAGTGCATATCAGCCTAAGCCATAAAATCATACTGTTGACGCAGCTAAAAAATTAGAATTTCAATTGTCAGACGGCTATAATGCTTGGCTCATGGTTATTAATCTTACATATTGAGTAAGTAACCGTTAGCCGTTTTTACCCATGCGAAAAAGCCTACATCTGGTGCTAGACTCTTACTATCCAGACCCTAATTTGTTACCTTGAAGAAGGGAAAATTGTTAAGTTTTACTAAAACTAGAGTTAAACTTAGCAACTAAAATAATACAACAGTCCCAAAAGATGTCATCCGACTGGATAAAAAATATTATTGAATCTCTGGGTTATTGGGGAATTGGTCTTTTAATGTTTGTAGAGAACCTGTTTCCGCCAATTCCTTCAGAATTAATCATGCCATTGGCCGGTTACACAGCCAACTTGCCAGGCTCAAGACTGAACATCATAGGTGTGTTTATTGCTGGACTTTTAGGTTCTACAATTGGCGCACTTATCTGGTATTATCCAGGGAAGTTTTTGGGTGAACAGCGTTTACGATATTTAGCAGATAAATATGGCAAGTGGATTAGTGTATCTAGCAAAGATATAACCAAAGCAAAGCGCTGGTTTGACTCTCAAGGTAACAAGGCGGTTTTCATGGGTCGTCTGATTCCGGGAGTTCGGACTTTAATTTCCGTACCGGCAGGGGTCAGTAATATGCCCTTGCTACCTTTTCTATTTTATACAACTTTAGGTAGCGCCGCCTGGGTTGGTTTGTTAACATACTCAGGGTATCTTTTAGGTAGTCAGTATGAACTTGTGGATAAGTACCTTGCCCCTGTATCCAAAATTGTACTAGGGGCTTTATTTCTGGTGTTTGTACTCTGGGCAGTCAAACGTAAGCTTAGAAACACCAGAATTTGAAGCAAAGTTCTTTTTTGTTTACAACTGGGGGTTACATCTGGTAAAAATTCGCCTACACTATGCCAAATAATGCTGAAGAAGCGATCGCCTAAATTTTACTAAAATTTTAAAATTTGGCGTATTTATAGCTACACTTGACGAAACTCAGAAATTCTGGTATCCCCCATGTTTGTACGACGGGCATGATAACTTTTTACAGGTAAGTAAGCACGAGGAATTTTATGACAGACCAACCTTCCGCCGCTACTCCAATGAATGCTGCTGCCATCCCTTTAAACAGAGTGTCAGCATCTACCCCAATCAATGCCGCTCCAGCCAACAACAAGCCAAATAATGGTTCGAGCAAATCGATTCTCAGTGTTGACTTAGGCAGAACTTCCACAAAAACCTGTGTCGGACGCGAACCCAATAACGTTGTGTTCGTACCCGCCAACGTCAAGCAAATGTCAATAGAACAAGTACGCGGGGGCGTTTTTGAAGCCCGTGCTACTGACCCGTTAATGGATTTGTGGTTGGAATATCAAGGCAAAGGCTATGCCGTTGGTCAATTAGCAGCAGACTTTGGGGCTAATTTGGGAGTCGGTCAATCTAAAGTAGAAGATGCACTAATTAAGGTACTGGCTAGTGCTGGCTACTTCAAACTCAAAGATGAAATTTCTGTTGTACTTGGTCTACCTTTTCTCTCGTTGGAGCAATTTGAAAGGGAAAAAGCACAGTTAACTAGCCAAGTCACCGGGCCTCATGTTCTCAATTTTCGAGGTGAATCTGTATCTTTGAATATCACCAAGGTTTGGGTAATGCCAGAAGGCTATGGTAGTCTTCTCTGGTCGGAAGCTCAACCTAAAAAAGGTGGTGCTAGCCCCGATTTTACAAAAATCTCCACAGCAATTGTTGATATTGGGCATCAAACTATTGATTTATTGATGGTAGATAATTTCCGCTTTGCACGCGGTGCTTCTAAGAGTGAAGATTTTGGCATGAACAAGTTCTATGAATTAGTAGCTGCCGAAATTGATGGTGCAGATAGTCAGTCTTTGGCCTTAATTTCTGCTGTCAACAAACCCAAAGGCGAACGCTTTTATCGTCCTAAAGGTGCTAGTAAACCAACAAATCTAGATGATTCTCTGCCCAACTTGATAGAGCAATTTTCACGAGAAATTTGCAGTCGTGTGTTGGCTTGGTTGCCAGAACGTGTCACCGATGTGATTATCACTGGTGGTGGTGGCGAATTTTTCTGGGAAGATGTACAACGTCTACTTAAGGATGCCCAGATTAGCGCCCACTTAGCTGCTCCTTCTAGACAAGCGAACGCCTTGGGGCAGTATATTTATGGAGAGGCCCAATTATCCTCCAATCGTGCTGCTAGGGCTTAAAACGAATGTTCCAATGGTCAAAAAAAGTAGTTAAATCGGTTACGTTCAACCCAGAAGTCGCTGATGAAAGCTTATTAGCGGTTGTAGAAAACTATCTAGAAAAACAACCGGAAAAGACCTTTAGCGACCTCTGCAAAGAAGCTTTGTGGCAAGCTCTATGCGTACCGGAATCTGTAAAACCAGCTCTCAGAACAACTACAACAGAGCCGGTTGAACAAAAAATCGATGAACTGCAACGTCAACTAGCTGACCTTGAGGAACGTTTTTTTGCCAAGGAATCTAATCGCTTGGAATCACTTGAGCGCCAGATTTTGCAGTTGACGCAACAACTGGCGCACCTCGCAATTGTGGTGACAGAGCGACCTGTGGTTTACTCTCCGCCCCAATCAGTACCAGCAGCAGATGTCGTAAACCCTGCTAATTATGCTGTTGAGTCAACAGAAGAAGTTGACCCCGTTATTAGTCGCTTAAGTCAATATCTAGATGATTTTTAACGGAAAAACATAATTGTCAGCCATTTATAAACTATGGCTATCAATCCTTAATAGTATTCTATTAAGGATTATTAATATTTATGTCTATATTGATACGAATATAAGATTAAAGACGTTGCAGTGCAACATCTCTAAATACATCTGTACTCATCCGCAATTGCTCCCTGCATTCTGCACCATATGGTCTGCCTCTTTTGTTACTTGAGTGACTGTACAAATGCTAGAATCCTCAGGTGTAGACGGAGGATAATCTAATGCCAGTTATAGCTAGCTCTATCAAATTTGGTACAGACGGCTGGCGGGGTGTGATTGGTGACGAGTTTACCTTTGAACGCCTAGCTTTAGTTGCGCCAGTTGCAGCAAAAGTATTATATGATACTTATTACTCGACAGTAGGCAGCCGAACAATTATAGTCGGTTACGATCGCCGATTTATGGCAGAAGATTTTGCCCGTGCTGTGGCCGATGCGGTCACTGCTGTCGGATTTGATGTTTTGCTCAGTGAAGGCTATGCGCCAACTCCTGCATTTAGTTGGGCTGCAAAACAACTCAATGCTTTGGGGGCGCTAGTTATTACAGCTAGTCATAATCCAGGAGCTTATTTAGGATTAAAAGTTAAAGGTTATTTTGGTGGTTCGGTATCGCCAGAAGTCACAAAAGATGTAGAAGCATTATTATCAACAGGAGTACCACCCGCCGCTACTCCTGGTAAGTTAGAAAAATTTGACCCTTGGCCTAGTTATACCCAGGGTTTAGAAGGCAAAGTTGATATTGCCAAAATTCGCAAAGCGATCGCCTCTGGTGAACTGACGGTGTTTGCTGATGTGATGCACGGCGCAGCAGCAACAGGCTTGGGGCGATTATTGGGCGAACGGGTACAGGAAATAAATAGCGATCGCGATCCTTTATTTGGTGGTGGCGCGCCGGAACCCTTGCCCAAATACCTTTCCCTGTTATTTGAGACTATCCGCAACCACCGAGAAACAAATCCATCTAGTTTATCTGTAGGGTTAGTTTTTGATGGTGACTGCGATCGCATCGCTGCTGTAGATGGAAATGCTAACTTTTTGAGTTCCCAAATTTTAATCCCCATCCTCATTGACCACTTGACTCAAAGACGCAACTTTACAGGGGAAATCGTCAAAACTGTGAGTGGTTCTGATTTAATTCCTAAGGTAGCCGCCCTACATAACTTATCAATATTTGAAACAGCCGTTGGTTATAAATATATTGCTGACAGAATGTTAGCTGCACCAGTGCTGTTAGGTGGTGAAGAATCGGGGGGAATTGGTTACGGTAGCCACATACCAGAACGGGACGCTTTACTATCAGCCTTGTATGTCTTAGAGGCGATCGTTGAATCTGGGTTAGATTTAGGAGATTATTATCGTCAGTTGCAAGAGCAAACAGGCTTTTCCTCTGCTTACGATCGCATCGATTTACCCTTAGCTAGCATGGACGTAAGAGCGCGTCTTTTACAACAACTACAAAGCCAACCCTTAACTGAAATTGCAGGTAAAGCAGTAATTGATTGCAACACCATCGACGGCTACAAATACCGCCTGGTAGATAATAGCTGGTTAATGATTCGCTTTAGTGGCACAGAACCAGTATTACGCCTTTACTGCGAAGCCTCTACCCTGAAACAAGTTCATCAAACTCTTGCTTGGGCAAAACACTGGGCAGAGTAAAATTTAGTTAATAGTCAATAGTTCAAAGGTGTTTTGACTGTTGACTGTTGACTGTTAACTGTTGACCGTTGACTAATGACTAAAATCCTCATAGTAGCTACAAGTAATGCAGGTAAGCTGCGGGAAATGCAGGCTTACCTCGCCAACACCGATTGGGAATTAACTCTGAAGCCGACAGAATTAGAAGTGGAAGAGACAGGTGATACCTTTGCTTCTAATGCTTGTCTCAAAGCCTCAGAGGTTGCTAAAGCTACAGGGAACTGGGCGATCGCTGATGACTCTGGTTTACAAGTGGATGCCCTCAATGGTCTTCCGGGGGTGTATTCTGCTCGTTATGGTAAAACTGATGGGGAAAGAATTTCTCGGTTACTGAAGGAATTAGGTAGTGAAGTTAACCGACAAGCACAATTTGTCTGTGTAGTAGCGATCGCCTCTCCTGATGGAGCGATCGCCCTGCAAGCAGAAGGTATTTGTCGTGGCGAAATTCTCCATGCACCCCTTGGTAGCGGTGGTTTCGGATATGACCCAATTTTTTACGTTCCCGAAAAGCAATTAACCTTTGCGGAGATGACACCAGAACTGAAAAAATCTGTCAGTCATCGCGGTAAAGCTTTTGCGGCTTTACTTCCTAAAATGGCAGCTATGCTGAGTTCAAGTGCTGAATAAAAATAGACTTACCATAGTGGGGTGGTAAGTCTAAAATCATCGAATAGGAAATGTTTGTGATTACTTTTTAGCAATGAATAGACTATCAATCTAACGCCCAAATGTGGCTTTGCTGCTCCATTAAAACACTCTAAAAATAAATGGATAGCGGAACGCTGTATCAGGTTGACTTAGACAGTGTATGATTGCCCAAATTGTCAATCCCCAATGAATGGCAAAACCTAAAGCTATTATAGGAAAGAATAAAATCCCGCCAATACCAAAGGTAAGCCAAGATAAAACTCCTAATGGGACTCCAATGACAGTAGCCCAGAACCAAACATTGAAGTGAAAATTCATCGATTCCTTGGCGTTGCTTTTAACTACTGGATCGTCAGATATTAAGTTAATAACAATTGGCACGCCAATTGAAAAGATTGCTGTACTAAAGAAAATCGCCCCATGACACAGAGATGATAGCAATTTGCGTTTATCAGAATCGTATGTTGCTTGCATCCTGGTGGCTCCTTAATAACTTCTATAGCTTTAATTTTAACTGTTACTTTACAGGTTACATATTAGAGCTTACCGTAACTAGCAATTATGGCAAATTCGCCTTGAGATAGATTGAATGCGGCTACTAATCACCAAATTTAGACTATGAGGTTTACCGAACTTCTATAAGGGCAAGGGAAATGAGCGTAGCGATATTTCCGCAGCAGTGGGAGT
This sequence comes from Anabaena sp. FACHB-595, assembly GCF_048568275.1. NCBI lineage: Bacteria > Bacillati > Cyanobacteriota > Cyanophyceae > Nostocales > Nostocaceae > Anabaena > Anabaena sp. FACHB-595. The sequence goes on along the minus strand of NZ_CP183473.1, from coordinate 6,056,656 downwards.
GTCAGGTCTTATTGGTGAAAAATCAAGGGCAGGAATTGTCCTACCCTATAAATAAATTAATAATTAACAGTTGTCTTGTTTACGCTTGACAACAGAACTTAAACCAAATGTACCAAATACCAAAAGACCTAATATCGAAGCAGGTTCGGGAACGCTTTGAGTCACACCAATAGTATATGTAATATCACCAATACCAATACCGTGAGCCTGGGGATTACTAATGCTTATATCATCACCATCTGTAAAGACTAACTCGAAGCGGTCGATCGCGCTAGCAAACTTCACCAGCACATTACCGTTATTTCCGTTATTCGCATTAGAATCAAATCTAATACCATCAATAGTGTAAGCATCAACTATTTGAATGGTATTGTTTTGAGCTAATTGTGGGGTAAAAATAGGGTTAACTACCTGATTACCTGAAAAACCTTTCAAAATTATTCTGTCTTGCCAGGTATTATTGGTACTAATGTCAACGTCATATAGCGTGAAGGAAACATCGTTCAAGGGACTGCTAAAACCTCGGAAACTAGTGTTCATCGTTACCGAGTTCGCTCCTTGACCTAAACCGATTGCTTGTGCATCCATTTGTATATGCAAACTTTTATTGTCTGCTCCTTCGCTACCATTAAGAGTACTACTAATGGCAGGAGTGGCTCCAGAACCGCCAAAACTAGCAAAGCTCGTTTTATTACCCAGAACAAAACTTAGGTCAACGCTACCTTGACCTGCGCTATAGGTGCGAACTTGACCTGATGTTGGTGCAGTCCATCCTGTTGCTAACTGATCCCAATCTATTAAGGTCTGTGTGTTCCCAGTAACATTTGCCTTGGCTGTTGTAGGTATTAAAACTGCTCCGGCTATAGCTAGAACAAACCCGAATTTAGATAGAAAAGACTTGTACATCATGATATTTGTTGATGGTTATCTCAGTTTGTTTTAAGTTATGGGTGCATCACAAAACAGTCATCAGCAATCGCTCAGACTGAGGAATAGATCAAAACTGGAGTTAGACAAAATTTTTGACAGCTATAAATATCTCACTACCTAACCTTTTTAGATTTATTGGTTAGTTGCGAGTGGTTTCATCATGTCATAGTCGATAACTAAATGACCAGTACTTTTTTGTATCTTATTATTCTATTCATTCAATAAGTGATAGTACTGAGAAAAATCTAGATATCGTTTCTTCAAAAGAATCTATCTCATTAAACTCTTGTAGTGATTTTATTTAGCCTTAGACAATGTTGACTAGAGTTTTTACGGATAAAAATTATAAAATCGTGATAAAAACAACAGTATGTCTTCCCCTGACTCTTGCAATCATGTTGATTGACTATTATTTATAAATTACAGCTTAAAACTGTTATTGCCATTTTGATGGATTAATAGTCAGTATACTGATATCACCATTAACATCAGAGTATGTTAAGCAGGTGATTATCCTGCATAGGAAACTTTGGAAAAAAGGTACTAAATTATGGGTCGGATAAATCCTTATACGCTGCAAATGCAGATTACTCGGATGTTTGAGCAAGGTCAATCGTTCTTTGCTACCACGAAAGTACATGAATGGTTGAAAGAAAGAAATCATAATCCCTTAGACTATGACATTATTTTTCATCAAAAACCTGCTCCTCCTGGTTCCAAAGAGGTAATAGCTGTAGAAATTGAATTGCGTCGTAAAGATGGGCAACCTGTAGATCCTTGGTTACAAGAACAAGCCAATCTTCATGCTTGAGATGATGAGAAAGGCGATCGCATCAGTTAGGTGATCGCCTTCTCACCAGTAACTAGTAAAAACTAGTTTTAACGAAGCTCAAAATTGATGATAAATTACAAAAAAAGCAAAGGCGCACCTTTAAGCCTTTGCTTGATCTAATCTTTATTCAACTAACTACTAAACACCTCAACAGGTAAGCGGCTGAAAGACAACCTTTCATTCTGCACATCGACAAAAATCGTGTCTCCATCGTTAAATTCGCCGCGCAAAATCGCCTTAGCAATTTGCGTTTCTAACTCGCGCTGAATCGCTCGCTTCAGTGGACGCGCCCCGAATACTGGGTCGTATCCAACTTCTGCCAAAAAGTCTAGTGCAACATCGGAGAGCCTGAGGGATATTTTGCGATCGTCTAATCTGGCCTTTAACCTTTCCACTTGCAACTGGACAATTTGTCGTAATTCTTTCTTATCTAAACTGTGGAAGATAATTACTTCATCAATCCGGTTGAGGAACTCAGGACGGAAGCTATTTCGCATCGCCTCCATCACCCGATGGCGCATTTCATCATAGCGTGAGTTATCCCCCGCTATATCGAGAATGTACTGCGAACCGATGTTACTGGTCATGATAATAATCGTGTTCTTGAAGTCCACTGTATGACCTTGGGCATCGGTGACGCGACCATCATCGAGGATTTGCAAGAAAATATTAAATACATCGGGGTGGGCTTTCTCGATTTCGTCGAAGAGAATTACGGCGTAAGGACGGCGACGAATTGTTTCTGTGAGTTGTCCGCCTTCTTCATAACCTACATAACCAGGAGGCGCACCAATTAAGCGAGATACGGCGTGTTTCTCCATGTATTCCGACATATCAATCCGGACTAGTGCGTCTTCGGTGTCGAACATATATGACGCTAACGCCTTCGCCAGTTCAGTTTTACCTACACCAGTGGGGCCTAAGAAAACAAAACTAGCTGTGGGCCGATTAGGATCGGCCAACCCAGCACGCGATCGCTGAATGGCATCGGCGACAGCTGTGACGGCTTCATCTTGTCCAATTACCCGGTGATGGAGTTCATCTTCTAAGTGCAGTAGTTTTTCTTTTTCCGATTCCACCAATTTACTGATGGGGATTCCTGTCCACTTAGAAATGATTTCCGCAATGTCGGCTTCGGTTACTTCCTCTCGCAACAGGGATTTACCCGTACCTTGGGTTTGGGACAATTCCCGTTCTGTCGCTTCCAGTCTCCGGTGCAAGTCTGTTAAGTTGCCATATTTTAATTCTGCGGCGCGGTTGAGGTCGTAATTTCTTTCTGCTTGCTGAATTTCTAAATTAACTTTGTCAATCTCTTCCTTAACGGACTGAAGTTTATTAATGACATCCTTTTCCGATTGCCATTGGGTATTGAGGGTTCTTTGCTCTTCCTTGAGATCCGCCAGTTCTTTTTCTAATCTTTCCAGGCGTTCGCGGGAGGCTGCATCACTTTCTTTTTGCAGAGATAGCTTTTCCATCTCCAATTGCAGAATCTTCCGGTCTATTTCATCGAGTTCTTCTGGCTTAGAAGTAATCTCCATTTTCAGTCTAGCGGCAGCTTCGTCTACCAAATCAATGGCTTTATCTGGGAGGAAGCGATCGCTAATATAACGACTGGACAATGTAGCAGCAGCAACTAAGGAACTATCAGAAATTTTTACCCCGTGGTGGACTTCATACCGTTCCTTCAAGCCACGTAAAATAGAAATAGTATCTTCAACACTAGGCTGGTCTACGTAAACTTGTTGGAAGCGTCTTTCTAGTGCCGCATCTTTTTCAATGTATTTCCGGTACTCATCTAAAGTTGTCGCCCCAATACAGCGCAGTTCACCCCGCGCCAGCATGGGTTTTAACAAATTACCGGCATCCATTGCCCCTTGAGTTGCACCCGCACCGACAACGGTATGTATTTCATCAATAAATAAAACTATATTGCCGCCAGATTCGGTGACTTCCTTTAATACTGCTTTCAGACGTTCTTCAAATTCTCCTCGGAATTTTGCCCCAGCAATCATCGCCCCCATATCTAAGGAGATTAGTTTGCGGTCTTTGAGGGACTGGGGTACATCGCCAGCCACAATACGCTGTGCTAGACCTTCAGCGATCGCCGTTTTACCCACACCCGGTTCACCAATGAGTACGGGGTTATTTTTGGTGCGGCGAGAAAGAATTTGGATGGTACGCCGAATTTCATCATCCCGCCCAATGACTGGATCAAGTTGACCTTTCCGGGCAGCTTCTGTGAGGTCACGCCCGTATTTTTCCAGTGATTGGTATTTGCCTTCTGGATTTTGGTCAGTCACTGTTTGGCTCCCACGAACTTGTTTAATGATATTTTTGAGCTTGCTTTCGTCTAAAGCGAATTCTTGGAATAAACCTTTGCCGAAGCGATCGTCTTTAGGATAAGCCAGTAATAAATGTTCAATAGAAATATATTCGTCTTGAAAATCTTTTCGATGTGCTTCTGCCCGGTCTAACAGCGTATCCAGACTCCGCCCCAGGTATACTGAAGTGCTGTTACCTGAGACTTTAGGTTGGCGTTGGATGTATTGTTCAGTGCGATCGCTAATCTTTTGTAAGTTCACACCTGCTTTGGTCAAAATCCCACTGGCCAAACCATCTTGTTCCAGTAGCGCCTTCATCAGGTGTTCGCTTTCTATCTGCTGCTGTTGATGCTGTTTAGCAATCTCAGGAGTGTGGGCGATCGCTTCCCAGGCTTTTTCTGTAAATTGGTTGGGATTAGTTGGTTGCATAGGCTGATTGAGGGACGACCAAATTTAAATGCTCAAATGCAGATAGAACAATTTGTTCTCATATCGTCATTTTACGGAGAGTTGCACCATCACCGGGATCGGTCTTCACGTCTTACTAGAGTAGTATTACTTCCCTATTTACTCATCCCTCTTGCAGCAGTAAGCAACTAAATGGAGTTAATTGACTAAAAATTCCTCTAAATAAGTAGATAGGCGCATAACACGAAAAACATCTCTGGCGTAACTTCTAGACAGTCTGATAAATCAATATTCTCATCTTGATCAAGTCGTTGCTCATCAGTAGAGTTGCTCGAAGTAGATCTAGATTAGAGATAATATTTCCAAAGCAGTAACTCTTTATCAGCTATGACTCAAGCCATACCCAAGCTAGTAACTTTTGAGGAATTTGTCGATCGCCTACCTGAAAACTCCGGGATACGTTACGAACTACATAATGGAAGTATTGTTGAAATGGCACGACCTGTAGGAGACCATGAAGAAGTAAAGGGTTTTATAGCAAAAAAAATAACAGTGGAGTTTGCTCGATTAGACCTTCCTTTTATTATCCCCAACCAAGTTATAGTTAGACCTCTGGAAAAAGATTCTGGCTATTTTCCCGATGTGTTGGTGCTAAATCAGACAAATCTAATAAATGAACCATTATGGAAAAAAGCATCTACCATTAGTTTGGGCGTATCAATCCCCTTGGTAATTGAGGTTGTATCAACCAACTGGCGGGACGATTACTATTTGAAATATGCTGACTATGAAGAGATGGGTATCCCCGAATATTGGATTGTCGATTATGGGGCGTTGGGTGGACGTAATTTGATCGGTAATCCTAAACAACCAACAATCTCAGTCTGTAATTTAGTTGACGGGGAATATCAAATCAGTAAGTTTCGAGATAATGATGTTATTATCTCCCAAACTTTTCCTGAATTAAATCTCACCCCCAACCAAATTTTTCAAGCTGGTTTGGTTAATTCGTAGTTCGTCTCCTTAAAATGTAAATATCTCTGACAAGCTTCTCAAGATAGGATTGCAGCTTCCAAATGGATCACAATATCCTCTTTTCTGACACCTCTAGCGATAAGTAACTGGGTTAATAGACTCCACAAGCAGTAATCACTTTTCCCGTTAAAGTTTTTAATCCCACCCTGGTTTCATGCTGACATAGATAAACAATACACTTTAGAGGTGCTAGATGTTTTTCTAGGATATTGAGGATAACACCGAGTTTTTTTTAAACTCAAATACTTGGTATGAGATCAATATCATTGTTTGTGGTGCGTCCAGGTACGTCTGTATCTGTTAGTAGGCGGCTGTTTTCGCCGTAGGTAGGGTATGTAATATTACCAATGGGGTCGTTTTTTGTGCATGTGTTGCCAAATCAAACCGGATCGTAAGGATAGCTATGATTTTCTACAAAATACTCAAATGATAATTCTTGGATTTCATATCTACTCCAATCTTCAAAACTCAAAGCTATTTGGCAAAGTCTAGCCAAAACTAACCATATTTTGCCAGGACCAGTAATTGCTTCTTATCTTTCAAAGATAAAATCATTCTCATAATCATATGCTTTTCTATAAAAATAGTCTCCAATAAACCAGTAATTAACAAGTGGATATATTTCATTCTCTAAAATATTGACTGTAGTCTGATTGAAACCATAATTTTTAAGAAACGTTTCCTCTAAACTTCTTAATAGCATACAAATTAAAAATAAAATTGGATTGTGAATATTACATTGAATAGAATAAGTTTCAACCCAAACAGGAATGAAATTATTGGGTACAACATCCCATTGTTCTAATGAAGTTTTTGAAAAAACATTGAGTAAATAGAATATCTCAGATATATTTTTTACATCTTTGTGAGAGTAGTTTAACTTCATACTGAATTGATTTAATTATGCTTTATTTCTATATGGGTTTCAATACTTCTGAAGTATCTTTCGCCAAGCGTTTTCCAATTTCTTGCTGCTCCTGAAGCTGACCACTTTTTATCCACGACAGCATCTGTAATTTTTCTTTCTGGTTTCCTAAAATGCTTAATATATATTTCTTGATTCCTAGCATAATCGAAATAAAAGTTAATACTCAAGGTAAAACTGTAACTACTAAGTATGTGGCTAGGCGATCGCCATCACAGCATAAATTTAGCTGCAACTGTGATTTAGTAACATCTTAAAAGTGGCCCCATATCAAAAAAAATTTTCATTTTTGACCAATGATTAAAAAACAAAAATTTCCCTATCTAGTTGGTTCCAAGTGGACAGCAACGAAAAAAGTAGATGGTTGGCGACACTTTCAAGTGGTTAACCGCAAAAATCAAGGTAAATGGGTTTATGCCGAGATGGTTGCAGCTTGTGACCCTAATGTCCGCTTTTGGCTCAATGCCAAACTATTACAAGATGGGTTCCAGTGGCAAGCAGGTTGGCAATCCTTACAGGAAATTGAGGCTGTGGAGTCTAAGTTATTCCCCACCCTGGAATCGGAAACGCCCTCGAATGCCAGCCAAGCATAGATTTATTTGTAAAATTAATATTTTTTTACAAAATCATTTTGTTTAGCTAATATCCTCTAAATGATTGTGGTTCAGCCACAACCATCGGGTGAATAATTTGGCATTGATCCCTGCCTGTGTTAACCAACTTAGCGCCAGATTGAGCTATTCTGACTCATCCACAGTTAAACCCCCTGAAATAACGGCATCAGGGGCTATTAGCTACGCTAGGTGGTATGGGATCGCCTCTAGATAGCTCAAATCCAGCTTCCAATAGCTCTCATATTCGCCAAAATATACAAAAACTATTGAATCAAAACAAATCCAGTATTTTTGTCTATTGTTACTATTTTTACTTTTTTAGTTTAAAAAACCTTATTTTTTAGGATATAAAAACAAAATATCGGTTTTTAATAGCTTTTGAAGATAAAAAAGCATTATTTAGTTTTTTAGAATCTAATTGCTCTATTTTAAATATTTACCACCCCTTTCTTTTCTCTGTAGTTTCGTCAATAATCAAAATCACATACCTCACACATCGCCAACTGAGGCTAGGTGAAGGACAATGTTTTAGCCACAAGTTTGATAAAAAACGATAAGAGGCAAACTACAGTGAAACTAGCAGTCTACGGAAAAGGTGGGATAGGCAAATCCACAACTAGCTGTAATATATCCGTCGCCCTAGCCAAACGCGGCAAGAAAGTTCTGCAAATCGGATGCGACCCTAAACATGACAGCACCTTCACCCTGACTGGTTTTTTGATTCCGACTATTATTGATACACTTCAAGAAAAAGACTATCACTACGAAGATGTTTGGCCAGAAGACGTAATCTACAAAGGCTATGGTGGTGTAGACTGTGTTGAAGCAGGTGGGCCACCTGCTGGCGCAGGATGTGGTGGATATGTCGTAGGTGAAACTGTAAAACTACTCAAAGAACTCAACGCCTTTGATGAATACGATGTCATCTTGTTTGATGTGTTGGGTGACGTTGTTTGTGGTGGTTTTGCAGCACCACTCAACTATGCTGATTACTGCATGATTGTTACCGATAATGGTTTCGATGCTTTATTCGCAGCTAATCGGATTGCGGCTTCAGTCAGAGAGAAAGCCAGGACTCACCCACTGCGTCTAGCTGGACTGATTGGCAACCGTACTTCCAAACGTGACTTGATTGAAAAGTATGTTGAAGCAGTGCCAATGCCAGTTTTAGAAGTACTACCATTAATTGAAGATATTCGGGTTTCCCGCGTTAAGGGTAAGACTTTATTTGAAATGGCAGAGTCAGACCCTTCTCTCAACTACGTTTGCGACTACTATCTCAGCATCGCCGATCAGATTTTGGCACGTCCTGAAGGTGTCGTACCCAATGATGCTCCTGACCGGGAATTATTTTCTTTATTATCAGATTTTTATTTAAATCCGGGTAAACCACAGGTTCCTAATCCTGAAGAGGAACTAGACTTGATGATTGTATAAATCATCTGAATTTTCAGGATGGGGTCAATATGGCATTCTTTAATAGCTTTACGGATTCAATTAAACAAAAGTGGTTGCAATTTTTTCAAGCCAATCGTGACTGGATTAAACTCCACATGGAAGTGGATTCAGTCTATACACCAGATGGTGGGAAGCGACCACCTTCTTACCTCATTCTGGGAGTGGTGAACGCGCTGGAGCCAAAACTAGCCCAGTTAATGTTTCCCTTTTCCAAATTGAATCCTGATGCCGATACCTTAATTGAGGTGCTGGAGTTGAATTTTGACCCAGACATTGTTCTTGGTAACTATTCAAGTTCCGAAACTGACGCAGAAAAACATCAGTATGAGCCAACGGCTGAAATCGAAGACCAGGCAGAAACGGATTCCTTTACAACCACTGAAACAAATGGCTTCAGCTTAGATTCTGACAATCAAACTTTGATTATTGATGGTTCGATCTCAAGCCTCAACAACCTGGATGATATTTCTGTGACTAATGGAACTCAATTAAAAGACGAGTTCCGGCACACAACCACTCAGGAAATAGAAGATTTTGGTGACGTTAACTTCGATATCGCTACCGCATCAGCAGAAAAACTGGAAGAGCAAATTCTCAATGAGTTAAACACACCAGACGAGAATGCCTTCAGTGATGTGTTGTCCGATGTTTGGGGTGATGAGACATCTCTACACAAGACTGAAGATAATAACGATTTTTTGGGTGAAGAATTACCGGCTGGCGTTTTCGATGAATCGGAGATTGCCCGCCTCTTCCCCAACACATAATTACTAGGAATTGGTAGTTGGTGCTATGTGCCAAAGAGAGGGAATAGGGAATAGGGAATAGAAAATGGGTAAATAATTACCATTTTCTATTCCCCAATCACCACTCCCCCCAATACCTGCCGTTAAATAACAAAGGGGAGAAAAGCAAAATGACCATCGCTCAAGAACCAACAGCTTTAAACTTTGAGTGTGAAACTGGCAATTACCACACCTTCTGTCCCATCAGCTGTGTGGCATGGTTATATCAAAAAATTGAAGATAGCTTCTTTTTGGTGATTGGAACCAAGACTTGCGGGTATTTCCTGCAAAATGCGATGGGGGTGATGATTTTCGCAGAACCCCGCTATGCAATGGCAGAGTTGGAAGAAGGGGATATTTCAGCACAATTAAATGATTATGCGGAATTGAAAAGATTGTGTGAACAAATTAAGCGCGATCGCAACCCCAGCGTCATTGTGTGGATTGGCACTTGCACCACCGAAATCATCAAAATGGACTTGGAAGGATTAGCACCAAAGCTAGAAGGCGAAATCGGCATTCCCATTGTCGTTGCTCGTGCTAATGGTCTAGATTACGCCTTCACCCAAGGAGAAGACACCGTTCTGGCTGCAATGGCTCACCGTTGCCCAGACAAGGCTCCTGTAGCAGAAGCAGAAAAAAATGAACGTAATGCGGTTCAAAAACTGCTGAATTTTGGTAAGAAAAAAGAATTAGTAGCCCAAGAAGAATCGGAATATGTAGATCATCCGCCCTTGGTTCTCTTCGGTTCCCTTCCTGATCCCGTCGTCACTCAGTTAACTTTAGAATTAAAAAAACAAGGTATTAAAGTTTCTGGCTGGCTACCCGCCAAACGCTTTACAGAACTACCAGTGCTGGAAGAAGGGTATTATGTTGCTGGTGTCAACCCCTTTCTCAGCCGCACAGCTACAACCTTAATGCGTCGTCGCAAGTGCAAACTCATCGGCGCACCCTTCCCCATCGGCCCTGATGGAACTCGCGCTTGGATTGAGAAAATTTGCTCTGTGTTTGGTATTACACCAAAAGGTTTAGATGAGCGCGAAGCCCAAATTTGGGCTGGCTTGGAAGATTATGTCAAGCTAATTCGCGGTAAGTCTGTATTCTTCATGGGTGACAACTTACTAGAAGTATCCTTAGCACGATTCTTAGTACGCTGTGGGATGACTGTTCAGGAAGTTGGGATTCCATACATGGATAAACGCTATCAAGCTGCTGAATTGGCAATGTTAGAGAAAGCTTGTCAAGAAATGGGCGTACCATCACCAAAAATGGTAGAAAAGCCAGATAACTATAACCAAGTACAACGAATTTATGATTTGAAGCCAGATTTAGTCATTACTGGTATGGCTCATGCTAACCCACTGGAAGCAAGAGGTATTAATACTAAGTGGTCTGTAGAGTTCACCTTTGCTCAAATTCACGGCTTTACCAATGCGCGGGATATTTTAGAATTGGTAACTCGTCCCCTACGTCGTAATAATAATTTGAAAGATTTAGGTTGGGATAAGTTGGTGAGGGAAGAAGCAAAGATTTAAGTTTGGATTAAAAACAACCAAGAGAATGATTGAAGGCGAACCCGAAAGTTCGCTTTTTTTATTGGTATGTCAATCGAACATTTGCAAATCTAAAGGCTGAGATGGAATGATATACATCAATTCTGCACCTTCCGGTTTAATTTCTGTAGATGGGGATAATTTTAGCCATTCATGAAAGCTAATACCGAGTTGAGATATTGCTTGTATTTCTGTTTGATAAGATTCAAAACGTCGATTAGTCTCAATCATAGATTCCATTATTTCTAATACTTGAGGAAGACGTTTATCAGCTTCTTTCTTTAAATCTTCATCGCTTGGACCAAACCATCCTCCTTGAACCTCATCACGCATTAAAATTGCCTCTGGCAATAGTTTTACCCATTCGTAAGGACATATTGCTAATTTATATAAATTTTCCCGTTCAATATCAAATACATCGTTCTCATCTAAATCTGGATTAAACCACTGATAAATTCGCGTCATCCTTCGTAAATCAATTTCATTTTTGAATTGAGGTTGTAAATATACTGCGGGGTTAGAAGTCATCAAAATTTCAACATAATTTTGAATACGAGAACGTATAACTCTTGTACCTTCTTGGAAGCGCCGCAATGCTGTTTCATGTTCTTCTAATTCCAAATAACAACGTATTTCAGCTAGATATGCTAAAGATAGAGTAAGAATATACTCATCAGCAATGGGGCTTTGTTGCTGAATTTCAATGTCGGTAAATTCCGTATAAATATGTTCTGCTTCTAAAAATCTATTAATCGCTTGTAAGGCACTGCTTCTGCGATTTTCAGATTTTGTCATTGTGAAAGCATTAATTGCTAATTCAATGGCAGCACGAAAATTAGCATAAAAACTCAGATCAATTTTGCGATTAATTTTGCTTAATAACTCTTGTGCCTCTTGTAAGCTTTTTTCTAGTTCCTTCAAACGTTTGGCTATTGCAGCAAAGCCCATGACTGACACACCAAGATTAAGTATGCTAGCGGCTGTAGTTACTTGTAAAATCCCTTGAGTAAACTGTAAATTTTGTCCTAGTTCTTCTAACTGATTATCAATACCACTTAAACGTCTGTTAGCATCAGCTAATCTTTTTCCTGTTACAGCAGCGTTAGCAACAGTTGCAACCAAATTTCCTCCTGAAACCCCAAGGTTGCCTAAATTTATTTGTTCTACTCCGCCTAAACGCTGGTTAACATCAGCTAATCCTTTTTGCGTTACAGCAGTATTAACACCTGAAGTAACTAGATTTGCTCCGGAGAACATAAGATTGAGAAGATTGTTAGATGACTTAGTTGGTGTTGGTAATGGTGAATTATCAGTTATGCCTCGTAACCAAGTCACAACTTGTTTACTACCTACTTCCCGAATTACCCCTCCAACCCGCTCCAATGTTCCATTTGCTAATCCTTTAACAATCCAATCAGCAAGCATAAAGGTTACTGTTATTGGTAAACTCATAATATTTTCCTCATTGCTAAACTTCAGGTGATTATTAGCCACCTTACTTACATGGGACAGGTAGCTGTGCTTTAGCTAGTATTCCCAAATTGGGTTTGTATTTATCTAAATGAATTAGTGAGAGGGAAAATACATATGATAAATATAGCGATCGCCTTCTCTAACTTCAATCAAATCTATTTTTTAAAACCCTAGAAAACAAAAAGCAAAAAAGAGCGATCGCAAAATAAAACTCTCGAACACTTTTGAGAAGTTTGAGATTTTTACGTTATATATAAAGAATTATAAATAAATGTAACTTTGCGGTAATTTTATGTGAACAATAAACAATAAAATTAGTTAATTAGCTAATTAATGATGTTCAATATAGACGGATAATGTAGACCATTTTGTTAAGAATATTGCCCGCCATGAAATCTACATAGAGGATCAATGTAGAAACTAGTAGGCTTTTCTTTCAATAGATATTTTTTGGTAAGAGTATATATAAATAGTCAAATTAATATATTTTTAATTATAAATTCTTAAGCTCTTATAATACCCATTTTGAATTATAAACTAACGCTAACTCAGATTCAAAACACCAAAAATATTTAGGGTATTCTACTGTCGCGTAATATTTACTAATAGGACATAATACACAACCATTGACATGATTTTCATCAGGGGAAGAAAAATTTTATTCCCAACTTGTTTATCAGCAGTCAAATTGGGGAATGCTTAAGGATAGGAAATCATAACCCAGCTTAAGTGGTTATATAAATTACATTATCGAAAATTTATTAAGGTAGTGGTGGCAATGGTAGAGCCGGAAAACAAATTATTTGCCCTCAAGGACGGTTGGGTTTCTCAGGACACAAGAGAACAACAACGCCTCAAAGCATTGTCAGAATTAGGTTTGCGACAACCAGAAACAATACCGGTTTTTGAGGAAGCAACTCAAACTGCGGCTCATTTTTTGGAAGCACCAATTTCTATTTTGGGTTTTATAGATCAAGAGCGTCATTGGTTCAAATCGGCGGTAGGCTTATCTAGGCTGGGACTAATGAATCATTTGGCTCAAAGCCGTCAGTTGTTACGCCAGGAGTCGTTCTGCACACAAGTAGTAGATAGTCACCAAATACTTGTTATTAATGATACATTACGAGTAACAGATCCGGCGCTGGCAACTGGTAAGTTGATCCAAGATTATGGTATTCGTGCTTATCTGGGCGCTCCCTTAATTGATGCTGCGGGAAATTGCCTTGGTGCATTAGCCGTGATGGATTTAGTCCCGCGCAATTTTACAACCAGGGATGTCGAATTTCTACAAATTATTGCCCGTTGGAGCATGAGCGAATTCGAGCGCAATCGCCTACTGATGCAGGTAAAATCAGATCAGAGTAGCTTCAAGAGTTCGCCCACATTCATACCTCATGACGAGCCTAATGAGCCTAAGCTGACTCTGCCTCATGTAGAAGTAGAAAAAGACTCACATTCAACCAAGCAAGTCAAAATAGAACTCTTGGCACAACTTACCCAAGAATTACGTACACCCTTGACATCCGTATTAGGGATGGCAAGTGTGTTGGGACGTGAGATTTATGGGCCTCTGACAACAAAGCAACGTGAATATCTGGATATAATCCAACACAGTGGTCGGTATTTACTCTCTTTAGTGAATGAAATTACCGAGCTAGGAGCAATAGATGAAAAGGCAAGTGTATTGAATCTAGCTCCTGTAGATATTGAAATGCTGTGTCAACAAGCTATTAATACTTTAGAGGAAGCAGCTAATCGTCGTGAACAAGACATTCGATTGTCCATAGAACCGGGACGTAGCCGTATTTGGCCGTTAGATAAAGACAAAGTTCGGCAAATGCTGTATCACCTAATTTTCAGTGTAATTCAATTTTCTGCTACTGGTAGTATTGTGCGTATTCATGTCTCATATAAAGAAAATGCGCTGAACATTACTGTTTGGGTTTCTCACCCTTGGCTAGGCGATGGGATTACTGATGTTGACCCATATTTCCGCCTGAATTCATTGTCTGTTATGGATTTGGCTGGTGATGCTGCTATGTACAGTGTACCTCCTGAACCTAAGGAAGAAATAAAAAGTTTACCTGTGACACTGGAAAAGTTACGATCCTTAGCTGATTCTTATTCTGATCTTTTGGCTGTAAATCCTGATGGCGATTCCAGCAAAAGTAAAGGTAATTTGTCCCGTGAAAGCTTAGGTTTATTGTTGAGTTGTCAGTTAGCTGAATTACACGGTGGTCAAATTTCTATTCAAGGTTCACGGGAATCAGGACATCGTTATTTAGTGAACTTACCATTACAATTGGCAAAAAATCCGGAAGTTAGCGATATTTGATGAAAATTTCTATTTCCTACTGCATTTTGATGACCGAATGCTTAACGTCAATCAGCATGGATAGGAATTAATAATTTGCAATTTGAGTTATTACCTTTTTATAATGAGCCGCATTATGATTAAGTCCAAGTTCACTGGGGGCTTGGTAATCAAGCGCAGCTTATTTTATGAATTTAGTCTGGCAACGATTTACTTTATCTTCTTTACCTCTAAAACAGTTTCTAGCTACAAGTTACTTACATCGGTTCCTAGTGGGACTGTTATCTTCTTGGCGGCAAACTAGTTTCTTACTTCAGTGGGGAGACATGATTGCAGCTGCGTTACTCAGCTTGATATATGTTTTGGCTCCCTTTGTCTCTAGTACTCTCGTTGGTGTGCTGCTGATAGCTTGTGTAGGTTTTTGGTTATTGTTGACTTTATCTGATGAACCTTCATCAAACAATAACTCCCTTGTTACTCCCATACACCTGTTGGTGTTGCTCTATTGGGGAATTGCTGCTGTAGCAACGGCATTATCACCAGTCAAGAAGGCAGCATTAACTGATTTGTTAACCTTGACTTTGTATTTGCTACTATTTGCTCTTTGTGCCAGGGTGCTGAGATCGCCGCGTCTGAGGTCTTGGATCATTACCCTCTACCTATCTGCATCACTGGTTGTCAGTATATATGGAATGCGACAATGGCGTTTTGGTGCGCCCCCACTGGCGACTTGGGTTGATCCAGAGTCCACCTTGTCTAAAACCACAAGGGTTTACAGTTATTTAGGCAATCCCAATTTGTTGGCTGGTTATTTAGTACCGGCGGTGATTTTTAGCCTCATGGCAGTTTTTGTCTGGCAGGGCTGGGCAAGAAAATCTTTAGCTGTAACAATGCTGTTTGTAAACACTGCTTGCCTAATTTTTACTTATAGTCGTGGCGGCTGGATTGGTCTTGTGGTAGCAGTCTTAGGGGCGACGGCATTGCTAGTTGATTGGTGGAGTGTGCAAATGCCGCCTTTTTGGCGAACCTGGTCATTACCCATACTTTTGGGCGGTTTGATCGGGGTATTGTTGATTGCGGTGTTATTTGTCGAGCCAGTCCGGTTTCGAGTTCTCAGTATTTTTGCCGATCGCCAAGATAGCAGCAATAATTTTCGCCGCAACGTGTGGGATGCTGTTTTTGAGATGATCCGCGATCGCCCAATTATTGGTATTGGCCCTGGTCATAATTCTTTTAATAAAGTCTACCCTCTTTACCAAAGACCTCGTTATAGTGCTTTAAGTGCCTATTCCATCTTCCTAGAGGTGGCTGTAGAAATGGGTTTTGTTGGACTAGCTTGCTTTCTCTGGTTAATTATCGTCACTATTAATACAGCATTCGTTCAGCTACGCCAACTGCGCCAATCTGCCAATGTGCAAGGATTTTGGTTGGTGGGTGCCTTAGCCACATTGCTGGGAATGCTGGCTCACGGTACGGTAGACACTATATGGTTTCGTCCGGAAGTTAATACTCTTTGGTGGTTAATGGTTGCTCTCATTGCTAGCTATTGGACACCTTTATCCGCAAACCAATGTCAAGAACTCAATTTATTTAAGGAAGAACCCACAAGCAACTAGATATTGATGAGAGAATGAGGCACGGTGCGATTGAGGTACGCCCTGGCTTGGGCTATCGCTGATGTGAGAAAGAAAATTTCTGACTCAGCAATCAATGGAGCCGCACCCAGAAATTTTTTCAAGCAAGCTATATTCCGCCGTGCCTATATGTATAAAAGTCACCAGATAGATTCAAACACAAGTTAGCCCTAAAATTAATGATTACAAGGGACTTCTCAGCCTGTATCATTTCCCCTGTTTTCTATCTGGTTATTTTTTGAGTATCTATTCCCGATAGCTGCTAGCACCGGGTGCGCTAGGATCACGATAGCGGGTTGGCTCATCGTCACGTTTTTTACCAGCTAACCCAGCTAAACCTAATAAACCGATTAAGCCTAGCCAACCCCAGTCAAAATCGTTACGATCTGCGGTGCGATCGTAAGTTCTAATTGTAGTGCCATCGGTTCCAGGGGCAGTCTGTACCTGAGCGTTTGCTGGTAAGCTCAAAGGCAAGGTTGCCATACTTAAACTGAGAACAGCAGCGCCAACAGTTTTAGAGAAATCACGTTTCATGGTGAGAGTTCCTTGTTGCTTCCAAAGTTACTCACCACTTTATCTAGTCTTGAACTTAGCAGAATCAATCTGCGGCTATAAACTCTGTATTTGCCTAACTCACCTGAGGATATACAACAACTCTATTAGTGGTGATGATATTCCGCCCACTGTCCAACTTCGGTGTATTAATAGAGGAACAATGACAACTAATAATTTTTCATTGCTCGTTGCATATCACGCTGGTCTTGGCGACGTTTCAGACTTTCTCGCTTATCGTGGAGCTTTTTACCCTTACCAAGGGCGATACTGACTTTGACCCAGCCACGTTTGAGGTACATTTTCAAGGGAACTAATGTTAAACCTTGCTGCTCTACCTTGCCAATCAGTTTCCGAATTTCTTGACGATGTAATAACAGCTTGCGCGTCCGCCGTGGTTCGTGATTAAAATACTGCCCACTAGCGTTATAGGGGGAGATATGGGCGTTAATTAGCCATATTTCACCATCTCGAAGCAAAGCATAACCATCTTGAAGATTTACTTTCCCTGCACGTATTGACTTAACCTCTGTTCCCGTCAATTGAATGCCGGCTTCAAAAGTTTCCAGAATTTCGTACAAGTAACGGGCTTGTCGATTATCAGTAATTACTTTGTAACTTTCGCTCTTATCGCTCATTGAGAATTAGGTTGCTTTTAGACTTACTGCAAAAATAGTTTGGATGGGTGCTGTGACAGCCCTAAACGAGTTGTAAATATTGGCTTTTAGCCTTGACTGTCCAAGGTTAGCAGTTAATAGCCTTGATGAGGCTATTCAAAAATCAATTAGGAGTCCTACGGTTAATTCAGCAGTGTATATTAACCCACTATAATAAATGTTGAACTAACTCTTGCTCATATCTATATAATTTAGCGTTTCTCCCTTTGAATGGAAAAATTTCCCCTAAATATAGATGTTAGAAAAGTTAGTGTTCATGTATACTTTGTTTAAGAATAGCTATCTATACCTTAGTTGTTTGTGAAGAATTACAAAATTCACTGTGCTTTTCTTTAAATAGAGCTTAAAGCAACATTGAAGTTAGTTAGCCAAATAAATAATTTAAGATTTTCTTTATAAATTACTTTTAGACCCGTCATTAGCTGCTAATCCTGTCATAGTATGAAACATGAGAACACTATTTCATGGGTGTTCATAGATGGAGCTTGTAGAAATAATCTCAGTAAAAAATAATGCTAGGGGTGTATTGTCCATGCCCTTGACGATCCTTGTAGTGGATGACGATCTGGGCACTCGTCTGTCTATTAGTGATTACCTAGAACTGTCTGGCTATTCAGTAATTACGGCTAATGATGGTCAAGAAGCTTTGACTATGGTGGAAGCATACCATCCTGATTTAATCGTGACTGATATTGTTATGCCAAGAATGAACGGTTATGAGTTGGTGCGTCGAGTTCGTCAGCAACCTCCATTCCGTTTATTACCTGTAATTTTATTAACAGCGCGTACGAGAACCCAGGAAAGAATTCTTGGTTATCAATCAGGATGTGATTTATATTTGCCTAAACCTTTTGAACTAGAAGAGTTAGCAGCAGCGATTCGTAATTTGCTGGAGCGATCGCAAATCATTCAATCTGAATACCGATTTTCTCAAAAAGACAATTTAGGCAGTCCTCTCCCTAGCAAAATTGTAGAGAGTCATCACTCCGTATTTACTCATGTGGAAAAATCGCACCTACTCTCATCTTTAACGCCTAGAGAGCAAGAAGTCTTAGAAATGTTGACTCATGGTTTGTCTAATATCGAAATAGGGCATCAATTACACTTGAGTCCCAGAACTGTGGAAAAATACGTTAGTAGTCTACTGAGAAAAACTACCACCAGCAATCGGGCCGAACTGGTGCGTTTTGCCATTACACATGGTTTAGTAGAGTAACATCTGTATCTAATTCGAGTTGCTAGTTATGCTTCTAGTTGCTGGCTAGTAATATGTTGCAGTAAACCCTCACAGGCATCAACCAGCAAATCAATGACCTGATTAAACCCTTCTGTTCCGCCATAGTAAGGATCTGGAACTTCCTTTAGGTTATGGCGCGAGCAGAACTCACACATTAAAGTTACTTTGTTGTGATACTTTCCAGTGGGGTCAAGTGAAATAATGTTGTCATAGTTGTCTCGATCCATAGCTAGGATCAGATCAAATTCTTGAAAATCAGATTTTACAAATTGTCTGGCCTGTCCGCGCAGTTTAATTCCTAACTTTGTAACAGCAGCAGCACTCATCCGTCGGTCAGGTGAACTACCAATGTGATAGCTAGAAGTACCAGCCGAGTCACAAATGATACGCTCACTTAAACCTGCCTGCTCAATCAGATGGTTCATAATATTTTCTGCCGATGGTGAGCGACAGATATTCCCCAAGCAGACAAACAGCAGTTTGTAAGGCATAAGTAATAATTCTTAATTCTTAGTAATCTTCGAGTTGGCGAGCATTCGCGGAGCATTTTGCAGGGAAGAGTAACGCCAACGGACTCATGATTATAACAGTTTATAAAAGTAGAAAAATTACCTCAGACAAAGTCAAAAGTCAGTAGTCCAAAGTCTATAGTCTCCAAATTTGTTGACTATTGACCATCGACTAATGACTAATGACTAATGGCTAAAATCCAGGTAGTTCCAACCCACTGGTTAAGTCTTCCATGCGTTCTCGCATTGTAGCTGTAGACTTGATATAAGCATCTTTCATTGCAGCTGTTACCAAGTCGGAAAGTAAATCTGCCCCCTGTGCTAAAGCATCTGGGGAAATTTCTACTCGCTTTGGTTCTTGGTTGCCACTGACAATCACCTTCACTAGGCCGCCGCCAGCTTCTCCCTGAATTTCCATTTGCTCCAATTCTTCTTGGAGTCGTTTTGCACCTTCTTGAACTTGCTGTGCTTTTTTGAAAGCTTCGGCCAGTTCTTTCATTTTTCCCAAGCCGAAGCCAAATCCTTGTCCTTTTCCTGTCATAATTGATAGTCCGCGTGTGCGTTGAATAACAAATCAAATTCAATTATAGATGTGGTGGGCAGTTTGCCTCTTTTTTTACCAAAACTTTAGGGACTGGGTATTGGAGATTAGCTTTTAGGGACTGGATACAGTTGAGAGAAAGATTCAGAACAAGAACTATTTTCTTTTTTCTGTATCAGTCCCCAATCCCAAATCCCTCACGCCGCCTGAAATTCACCCAGCATTTTGACTTCTGGCTCTAACAAGATTGACCAGCGTTCTTGGACTTCCTGCTGGATATGGCGGATGAGGCAGAAGATATCGTTGGCTTTGGCTCCTCCACGATTAACTATAAAATTGGCGTGGAGATGCGCCACTTGTGCGCCACCTATTTGATAGCCTTTTAATCCTGATTGTTCGATTAACCAGCCCGCCGAATAAGGTTTGGGGTTACGGAACACACTACCACAACTGGGGAAGTTGTAAGGTTGAGTGGTTAACCGCATCTGTTTGTGTTGTTTGGTTGTGGCCGTGACGTATGCAGGATCAAAGCCTGGTTGCAATTGGAAGGTGGCTTGGGTGACTACGCGATTGCTACCTTGTAGTAATGAAGTACGATAGGCATAACCCAACTCTTCAGGAGTGAGTGTTTCTACTGTGCCATCAGGAGAAAGTACTTGAGCGCTAACTAATATATCTGCAATACAACTATTATGCGCTCCGGCATTCATCACCACCGCACCGCCAACGGTTCCGGGGATACCTACGGCCCACTCAAACCCTTGCCATCCCAGTTTTGCTATTTCCCATGCCAAGCTAGGAATTGATTCTCCAGCAGCTATAGTTACTTGACCAGTTTGGTGGTCGAAATGAGTGTAACGTAGATGACGAGTAGCAATAACCAAGCCTGAGATGCCGCGATCGCTCACTAACAAGTTAGAACCCGCGCCGAGAGTTGTTACTCTTAAATTATGCTCTTGTGCATATCTGAGGCTGGCTTGCAATGCTTCTATATTGCGAGGGGCAACATACAATTCAGCTGCTCCCCCGACTCTATAAGAAGTAAATGCGGATAACAAAGCCTGAGATTTAATCTCGCAATTAGTACCGGGTAAGTAAATAATTTTACTTTCTTTTGAAGGATTGTTATTGTGTGTCTCTACACTGGAAGCAGGAACTGTACAGGCGTTTCCAACTGCCTGGGAAATTTTCATCTTTACATCAATTAATTGTGAAATTTTTACATTTATCTGCCGTAAAACTACAGCAATTTCGATAAAACTGTTGCTAAGTAAACACTTGGCTTAGATAGCAGCCTTCATTCGTGAGTATCCTCACAATGTGGCTGTTGCAGGTGCGCACAGTGTGGTAATAATTTCTGGAATTGCCTGATTTAAATTTCCTGCACCCAGGAATAAAGCCAAGTCACCAGGGCGGAGATTTTTTAATAAATACTCACACACTGTAGATAAAGTTGGTTGATAAACTACCTGTGGGTGTTCTTGAGCAATTTTTTCTGCCAAGTTTTCACCACTAATTAGTCCTAAATTGGGTTCGCCTGCACTATAAATATCGGTCAGTACAACCAAATCGGCATGGCTGAAAGACTCAGAGAATTCTTCTAAAAAGGTCAGGGTGCGACTATAACGGTGGGGTTGAAAAATAGCTACTACTCTTTGTCCGGGTCTGGCTTGAAGGCGTGCAGCAGCCAGCGTAGCCCGAATTTCGCTGGGGTGATGAGCATAATCATCAATGAAAGTAATACCATCAACTTCGCCACGGAATTCAAAGCGTCGTCTTGCACCTTCAAAGCCAGCGATACCCTTGGCAATTTCTCCAAATTCTAGACCCACTAGACGACCGACAGCTACTGCGGCTAGAGCATTACTCAGGTTATGGCGACTTAGTAACTTTAATTTCAGTACACCTAAAGCTTTGCCTTTTTCCCAGACTAAAGCAGTGGTACCGTCAGCACGGTAGTCAATATTAGTAACAGTGTAGTCAGCTTCAGTATCTTGATGAAGACTATAAGTAATAGTTGGTTGTTGGCGATCGCCAGAAGCATTGCGTAGCAACTCACGCACTGTTTCACAGTCAACACTGCCAATTAGAGTTTTACAACCCTTGGCAAATGTTTGAAAGATATCAACGACTTCTTCTAAGGTGTCGTAATGGTCAGGATGATCTAATTCAATATTAGTGATAATACCAATTTCTGGAGCGTGCTTGACTAGGGAGCCATCTGATTCGTCTGCCTCAGCCACTAAATAGGAGCTTTGCCCTAATCTGGCATTGCCTTCCCAAGCATTTACTTCTCCACCGACAATGATTGTTGGATCTAAACCTGCTTCTAGTAACATATAACCAATCATGCTACTAGTTGTAGTTTTGCCATGAGTTCCTGCTACGGCAACACTATGATAATCGTTAATTAAAGCTGCTAGTACATCTGAACGATGTAAAATCGGGCATCCTAATTCTATTGCTGCTTGGTATTCTAAATTATTCGAGTTAATTGCTGTTGAACAAACTACTTGAGGCAAGGTTGACTTGCCGACCGGAAACATTTCTTGGGTATTTAATTCTATTTCAGTAGAGCTAACTTTAGAGCCAAAGAATTCAAGATTACTTGCTTCTTGTCTACTAAAAATATGCGTACCGATAGATTCCAACTTGCGCGTAATATGATTAGGACGAAGGTCAGAACCTGACACTGGCAACTGGCGTTTTGCAAGAACGTATGCCAGAGCAGACATCCCTATACCGCCGATTCCGATAAAATGAAATGGTCTACCGCCAAAATCTACACTATTATTCATTGATTACTCCTCTTATCACCACACCACACCATCAATCACAAATAACACGCGTATCATAACAGGATTTGGATTTTTACTGTAACTACTCCTATATCTTTTTTAGGGATTAATTTCTAAGTAATTTCTACTGAGATTTAGATTATTGAGAATGATTTTACCTTGGTTAGAGGTTTTTGCTATTTCTATACTGTTTTTATGATTATTCAGTAAATTTTCGTCATATCGGGAAAGAAATTCTTGTAATGTCAAATACATATTTTCCGATTCCTTACTGGTGTTGGTTACATGATGACTACATTGGTAGCGAAATCTGTTCTAATATTTCATCAAGCCAAGGCATGAATTTATTAAAATCTCCTGTTGGCTATGAAAATCATTTTCAATTGCACATAGCCAAGGTATAACCATGCAGCACCTGGCAGTTTTTGGTGGCACATTTGATCCGATTCATTGGGGACACTTGCTCATAGCTGAGGCAGCTTTGCAGCAAATACCAATAGAAAAAGTAATTTGGGTGCCATCACTAAATCCTCCTCATAAAAAAGCATCTGCTTTTAGACATCGCCTAGCAATGCTGCAATTAGCTACACAAGATAACCCAGCGTTTACTGTCTCCTCAGTGGAAAAAAATCGCTCAGGAGTTTCTTACGCTATTAACACCTTGACCGACTTATCTGTTTGTTTCCCAAATACTCACTGGTACTGGATAGTAGGCTTGGATACTTTCCAAACTTTACCTCGTTGGTACCGTGGACAGGAACTAGCACCAATGTGTGATTGGTTAATCGCACCCCGATTGGTAGGTGGTGAGAATATAGCTCAAAGTGAGTTAATCTGCAAGCAAGTGAAGCAGCAATTGAGAAAACAGTCAGATACTATTCACTGGCACTTATTGCATATACCCTTAGTAGGAGTTTCGTCAAGTTTAATTCGTAAACTTTATCGAATAGGGAAGTCCATTCGTTATCTTGTTCCCGAAGATGTGAGATCCTACATCGCTGCTCACAAGCTTTACTCAGAAGATTCTGAATAAAATATGTGTTTTTTTTTGGATCTGACACTTTATGGTTATAAATACCCTCCCCCTTTGCGATATGATTGGGGTCAAAGATATCAACTTATAGGCATATATACAGAGGGCAAGATACTGTGATTAGAGTCGCAATCAACGGTTTCGGTCGTATTGGGCGTAACTTTGCACGCTGCTGGCTGGGACGAGAAAATACTAATATTGAGCTTGTAGCTGTTAACGACACATCAGATCCGAGGACTAATGCTCACCTCCTGAAGTATGACTCAATGCTTGGGAAGTTAAAGAATGTTGACATTACGGCTGATGATAACTCTATCACCGTTAACGGTAAGACCATTAAATGCGTATCTGATCGCAATCCAGAAAACTTGCCCTGGAAGGAATGGGAGATTGACTTAATTATCGAAGCAACGGGCGTATTTGTAAGCAAAGAAGGTGCGACAAAGCACATTAATGCTGGAGCGAAGAAGGTTCTGATCACTGCCCCCGGTAAAAACGAGGATGGTACCTTCGTAATGGGTGTAAATCATCACGACTACGATCACAACCTACACAACATTATCAGTAATGCCAGCTGTACAACTAACTGTCTAGCTCCCATCGCCAAGGTACTGAACGACAAATTCGGGATCATCAAAGGCAGCATGACAACCACCCACAGCTACACAGGTGATCAGCGCTTATTAGATGCTTCTCACCGTGATTTACGCAGGGCAAGGGCCGCCGCTATCAATATCGTCCCTACCTCCACCGGTGCGGCGAAAGCAGTGGCTCTAGTGATCCCAGAACTAAAAGGCAAGCTTAATGGCGTTGCCTTGCGCGTACCTACCCCGAACGTCTCAATGGTAGATTTCGTAGTTCAGGTTGAGAAGCGTACTATTACTGAAGAAGTCAACCAAGCCCTCAAAGATGCGTCTGAAGGCCCACTGAAAGGAATTTTGGACTACAGCGAACTGCAATTGGTATCGTCCGATTATCAAGGAACTGATGCTTCCTCTATCGTTGATGCTAACTTGACCCTAGTTATGGGTAATGATCTTGTGAAAGTTATGGCTTGGTATGACAACGAATGGGGTTACAGCCAACGCGTTCTCGACTTGGCAGAATTAGTAGCCGAAAAATGGGTTTAAGTTAGCTTTGTAAATTGTTAGTTGTCAGTAGTGTTTAGCATTATTAACCAGTGACAACTAGCAATTGATCCTAGTGACCAAAATGTTGAAATCCCTGACTGAGAGTGAGTACTTGGTCAGGGATTTTTGTGTTGCGATGGTGCAGTATTACGTTGGTATCTGATGTAATGGTGCCGATAATGGCTGCACTTTGACCCAAATGTTGTACTAAGGTTGTTGCTAGGTCTGGTGGTAAACACAACACTAGTTCAAAATCTTCACCACCGTATAAAGCATAATTCAAAGCTTGTTCTGGTGTTAACCAGTGGTCAAAGGCTGCTGGTAGGGGTATTTGGTCGCTTTCTATAACAGCACCAACACCACTGGTTCGGCAGATTTGTAGTACAGCATCTGCTAAACCATCACTGCTATCCATACCGGCGATAGGAAGTGGAGAGTGGGAGATTTGCCAGAGATAGGGAAGAACATCTAAACGTGGCTGGGGACGCTGGTGAGATTTAATTAAAGCTACCTTTTCTTCGGGGGTAAGGTCTTTTCCTATTTTGGGGTCTAGGAGCAATTCTAAACCCGCGTGGGAGGCTCCGTGAACACCTGTGATTGCGATCGCATCCCCAACTTGAGCAGTAGAACGACGGATAATCCTATTGGGGTGGACTTGACCAAAGGCGGTGATGGATAGAGTAGTGATAGGTGATCGCACCACATCTCCGCCTACAATCGGAGTATGGTATTTTTGTAGGCATTCTGTTATCCCCTGGTATAAGCGTTCTACCCAACTCACGCTCAAATCCCCAGGAAGAGCCAACGCAATAGTAATACCCAAAGGCGTGGCACCCATCGCTGCCAAATCTGACAAATTCGCCGCTGCCGCACGCCAACCTGCATCTTCTGGGGAGGTTGTGACATCGCTAAAATGCACCCCATCGACAAGTATATCCGTAGTTACAACCAAAGATTGCTTTGGCTCTGTCACCAGTACGGCCGCATCATCGCCAATAATTTCTGGTGGACAGAAGCGCTGTAATATTTTCAATAGTCCTTGTTCGCCAATATCTTTGACTTTGGTCATGGGTCAGTTGTCATGAGTCAATACTCCCCCAAGTTAAGATAATTGTATCGTCTAGGGGTCTGTTGGGATGGTAGCTACACCAGTCACAAATCTTAGTTTTGAAGAGTACTTAACTTATGATGATGGCAGTGGTTTTCACTATGAACTGGTGGATGGCAGGCTGGAATTAATGAACCCCCCAACGATTGAACATTTCTTGATTGTTGATTTTTTAGATACTGCATTCAAAGCAGAAATTAATAGGTTGAGTTTACCTTGGTTATGTTTTCGGGAAACTGGGGTGAGAACGGGGCGGAATAAATCTAGGTTAACTGATTTGTCTGTGGTGACGCAGGCACAAGCCAGAGAATTACTCAATCTGTCAGCCGTATTTGAGTCACCACCGTTACTGATTGTAGAGGTAGTCAGTCCAGATTCGGTAAAACGAGACTATCGCTATACGCGGTCTGAATATGCGGCGGCTGAAGTGTTGGAATATTGGATTGTAGACCCGTTAGAGAAAAAAATTTCTGTACTGTTGCTGGAAGAAGGGCTTTACGAAGAGACAGTATTTACAGCCAACGAGAAAATTGTATCGCGGACTTTTGAGGAAATAGAGATTTCTGTTGAGCAGGTATTGGCTGCGGGAAATCTTGGTTAGCAAGAAGGAAGGGAGATGAGGGAGAAAGACAAATAACAACTGAGTATTGTTTATTGCTTTCTCACTCTAGAACTTAGAACTCAGAAATATACTTAGGCTGATTGGGGTTGTACTAAATTGTCTAGTCCCTGAACAACGGTAGCTGATTCGATTTTGTCACCGGCTTTTAGTGTATCTAAAATGTCTCTGCCTTCAATGAGATAGCCAAAAACTGAGTAACGACCATCTAAGAGGTTACGTCCGGCTGGGGTGAGTTCTGGTTCAAATAAGAAAAAGAAGACTTGAGAAGAAGCGCCATCGACTTCGGTTTCAGGACGAGCCATTGCTAACGCACCAAAGGACGAGAAGGGTAATACTGGCATATCTAGATAGCGTCCAGCATCTTCTAAGGTGATTCCGTAGGTTGGTTTTTTATCACCTTCTGCAAGAATTTCTAAAGGGATAGCCCGATATTTACCTGTTTTGGGATCAATAAAACCCTGTTCTTTACCTGGTGGATCTCCGGTTTGTAGAACGTAAGATTCTTCAGAACGGGTAAATTCTAACCCATTATAGAAACCCCGTTTTACTAAATCTACAAAATTGCCCGCCGTTACAGGGGCGCTGTAACCATCCACCACAACAGTTAAATCACCTTTGTTGGTTTTAATTGCTATGGTGGCGCGTCCTTTAAGTTGAGGTAGGTTATTATACTCTTCGGGAACTTCAAAAGGAAATTCCTTCACCATTGACTCTTCTATAAGCGAGACCAAATTGAGTAATTTAGCTCTTTCTAGTAGAACTTGTTCTTTATCTTTGGATTGTGCAAGTTCTTGAACTTTCACTACACCAGTTTTTAATTCATTAATCCAAGTTTCAGCTTGAGTTTGGCGTTCTTCCGGAACGCTTGTTAGGATTTGTGAAGGTTTATCAAGAATGCGGGATGCTTTACTCAGGTCTTTGGAGACAGCGCCCCATCGGCGATTTGCACGCAGTTGGGCAGAAATATCTTCCAAACTGGCTTGCAGTTCGCGTACTGGCTTATTATTTATTGGGAGTGCATACCGCAATAAAGCTCTACCGTCAGTAATCGCATTTCCAGATGGCAAGGCGGCGTTACTGGAAGGAGTCCAGCCAGCTGTATTTATGCCTAAAAATATTGTTACTAACAGTATTGCCATGAGGCTGTTTTTCAGCCAGGATTTTAATAAATTCAACATGGAATAGCTCAATGCAGCATCAAATTGTTGACTAGGCGTAACCCATCAATCATCTTCCCACAGTACGAGTCATGAGTAGTATTTCGGGATTGGGGACTAATGACAACTAATCAACTGACGACTGACTAATTACCTAATTAAGACCCTTGAAGGGTACAATAAATGCCGATTGTCTTCCAACACTTGAAAGCTTCATGATTTCTAGTAACGATTTTCGACCTGGTGTATCCATTGTCTTAGATGGGTCTGTATGGCGAGTGATAGATTTCCTTCACGTTAAGCCAGGTAAGGGTTCTGCCTTTGTACGGACAACTCTGAAGAACGTCCAAAGCGGCAAAGTTTTAGAAAAAACCTTCCGGGCTGGGGAAACTGTTCCACAAGCTACTTTAGAAAAAATTACAATGCAGCATACCTATAAAGAGGGCGATGAGTTCGTCTTTATGGATATGGAAAGCTATGAAGAAGGACGACTCAGCGCCGCACAAATTGGCGATCGCGTCAAATACCTCAAGGAAGGTATGGAAGTGAACGTCATTCGTTGGGGTGAGCAAGTGCTAGAGGTGGAACTGGCTAATTCTGTAGTCTTGGAAGTTATACAAACTGATCCAGGTGTCAAGGGTGACACGGCTACAGGTGGCACGAAACCAGCAATTGTCGAAACTGGTGCAACTGTGATGGTTCCTTTGTTTATTTCTCAAGGAGAGCGAATTAAAATTGATACCCGTGATGATAAATACTTAGGCAGGGAATAGGTTTTATCTCATCCGAGAACAAATCCCGATTTCAATCCCTATTTCAGGGATTAAATCCCTGCCACACTTAGGCCAATTCAAAATTCAAAATTCAAAAAACTGGATTCCCTTAAGGTTTCTGAGTCTCAATGGTAGATGGATTTTGGAGAGTTGGTATGAAAAATTCTTTATTTACGGACTGGTCGAGGTAATAAAAACTGTGCCATTGGACTTTAATGAAATCCGTCAACTGCTGACAACTATTGCACAAACAGATATCGCGGAAGTAACGCTCAAAAGTGATGATTTTGAACTAACGGTGCGTAAAGCTGTTGGTGTGAATAATAGTGTTGTGCCGGTTGTGACAGCACCCTTGAGTGGTGTGGTAGGTTCGGGATTGCCATCGGCTATACCGATTGTAGCCCATGCTGCCCCATCTCCATCTCCAGAGCCGGGAACAAGCCGTGCTGCTGATCATGCTGTCACGAGTTCTGGCTCACAGCCAGGAGCAAAAATCATTGACCAAAAATTAGCAGAAGTGGCTTCCCCAATGGTGGGAACATTTTACCGCGCTCCTGCACCAGGTGAAGCGGTATTTGTGGAAGTCGGCGATCGCATCCGTCAAGGTCAAACCGTCTGCATCATCGAAGCAATGAAGCTGATGAATGAAATTGAGGCTGATGTTTCTGGGCAAGTGATCGAAATTCTCGTCCAAAACGGCGAACCTGTAGAATATAATCAACCTTTGATGAGAATTAAACCAGATTAAGTATTAATGTATATAGGTGAGTCATTACTAACTCAAGTTGCTAGTTATGTTTGGTAATTGGTAACTGGTGATTGCTAATTGGTAATTGAGAAAAATTTTACTCATTACCCATCACCCATTACCAGTTCTTAAATTGATAGCTAGCAACTTAAATTACTAGCAGTGAGTCATTGGTAAAGTTGTCAGTCCTGCGGATCAACCCTGATGAAACAAGCGTTGCCTGTATCTCAAGAAGTGGTGCAACAAGTAGCCGAATACTTCAGCCTGTTAAGTGAGCCGATGCGTCTGCGGCTGTTGCATTTACTACGGGATGAAGAAAAGTGTGTACAGGAATTGGTAGACGCAACCCAGACTTCGCAGGCCAATGTGTCTAAACACCTAAAAGTAATGTGGCAAGCCGGAATCCTGAGCCGTCGTAGTGAAGGAACTAGTGCTTACTACCGGGTAGAAGACGAAATGATTTTTGAGTTATGTAATCGGGTTTGCGATCGCCTTGCTACAAGGTTAGAACAGCAAGCCCGCAGTTTTAGGGTGCTAAATAAAAATTAGTCATTAGTCATTAGTCATTAGTCCGAAACTGTTGACTATTGACTGTCGACCTTTGCCTAAAGTGGATAATCTTTCTTAAAGCTGTCACGGGTTAGGGGCTGATCTAAGACTACGCCTTCACCGCCTAAAACTTCCAATGGTTTACCATTTACCTCAATGTACACTTTGGCATTGGGGTTTAAACTTGTGGCAGTATAGACTACTTGACCAACGCGACCCATCATTGAGGTACTACCGCCGCCACTGGTGAAATCTTCAGATAAATTAACGTGTACCTCATCGTTATTTTCTACCTTTAGCCCTAATAATTTAGTTCCTTTGGGGATAGTGGTGGAATCTGTTCCTTCTGTCGGCCCTGCTAATAAATTTTGGAAAGCTTTTTCTAAAACTTGATTTGGCTGTGCAGCAGCTACTCTCACCCTTTGGGGAACTAAATCTACGCTATCGCCTTTTGGTTTGAGCCAATAGACGCTAGGAGTTTGCTCATTACCTGGCTGTCTGGTCGTAGGCTGTCCTGGTTCCTGGACACGTTGAGAAGGGTTTGATGGCGTGGGATTATTATTGGAGTTGGCAGTTATCCAAGCTACACCGCCAGCGACCGTTACAACTGCTGCTGAGACTGCTGCAATAACACCTGAAGATATACGGTTAGATCCTTGTTGGTTATTCATATTTAAAACCTTCCTGACTGGGGGCTGAAACAGGACTTACACAGAGATGATTTTTTGGAGTTGGGGGTGTAAGAGTGTGAGGGGGTGAGGGTGTAAGGGTTTTGAAACCTATAGCCCTATATCCCTAAATTTCTATACCCTTTGCCCAAACCATAGGTTTTGCTTCTCATGGGTAATTCCTAAAGATAGTCTTGTTGTGAAGAGCAGCCTGGTTAAGGACGATACTGACAAATGTAGAGTTTCCAAAAACCTGAAAGATAACTCTGTAGATTCAAGTGCTGCACTTTCTCAGTTGGGACTTCAAAAGTCATTCTGAAATATGACTTCTGTAATAATTGATGGATAAAAACTCCACCTACAAGGGGATAGAGTTTTGTCAGTGGTGAGTGGTCAGTAGTGAGTGGCAAAGATATGTAAAACCACTCCACTTGCGGGTTGGGGTATGAGACCAGATCCTTTCAACAACTGACAACTGACACGCGAAGCGCAATAAATATTATGTGGTTTCACACCTTTACTAAATTATATATTTATTGTCTAGAATCAGGTGATACGAATCAACCTGTTTTTTGAATTCTGGATTCTAAATTCTTATTTATTATTCATTTTAGAATTGGTGCTTGGAATTCGTCACCTATCAAATTATGTAAATCTGTAAATGTTATGATTTCTTTAACTTCTTAGCAATTAAATGAGAAATACAGAGGAAATGAGAGGATTTATTACTCTGCATTCCTCGTAATTTAATTTTTCTGCTCTATTGCGGCTCTAATCCATTGCTGGAGTGTGGTAATAACTTCATCAATGGGGATTTCTTGAGATTGACGAGTTGCTCTTTCTACAATTTCAACTTTACCGTTAGTAATTGCTCGTCCGGTAACAATTCTGTAAGGAATACCGATTAGATCAGCATCTTTGAATTTGACTCCGGCTCTTTCATTACGGTCATCTAATAAAGTTTCTACCCCTGATTGATTCAGTTCAGTGTAAAGCTTTTCCGCAATTTCTACCTGTTGAGCATCGTTAATGTTAGGAATTGTCACAATTGCATGATAAGGAGCGATCGCCACTGGCCAGATAATGCCATCTTTATCATAAGATTGTTCTACGGCTGATTGGGCTAACCGCGATACACCCACACCGTAACAACCCATAACTAGAGGTTTTTCTTCACCCTGCTCATTGGTGTAGGTTGCACCTAAAGCTTGAGAATATTTAGTACCTAGTTGGAAGATGTGACCGACTTCTATTCCTCTGGCACTTTTTAAAAGTTGTGTTGAATCGTGAACAGCGCGATCGCCTGGTCTGGCTTTTCGCACATCTACAACAATTTCTGGGAGAGGAAATTGTTCGCCCCAATTCGCACCCACAACGTGACAGCCAGCTTCATTTGCACCAGTGATGAAGTTTTTTAAATCAACGACTGTTTTATCAACAAACCGGACAAATTTGGGATGAATTTGTTTGTTAGCAGCAATATACTCATCAGCAATATTCGGTGCAATATAGCCCAAAGGTAAAGGTTTTGCTGTCCATGTTTGTTGGTTTTCTGCACTGGGAACGGTTAAAGAAATAATTGCCTTTGCACCATAATTAGCAGCTAATTTTGTCAATTCGTTCTGTAACTTAACTTCGTTAACTTCTTGATCACCACGAATAATTACCAGTACCAAAACTGTTACACCATTGTCATAAGCGGTTTGGTAGAGAACATTTTTCACTATCTGGGTGGGAGAAGCTTTGAGAAATTGAGTAACTTTTTCAATAGTTTCTGTTCCTGGTGTTTCCCGCTTTTCAAAAGTTGTAAATTGTGATGGTTCTGCATCCGCAGGTAGAGAAACAGCCTTTTCTACGTTAGCCGCGTATTTCCCGTCATCGGTGTAGAGAACTTCGTCTTCCCCAGCTTCCGCCAACACCATAAATTCTGTAGAACCAGAGCCACCAATTGCACCGGAATCAGCTTCTACAGGACGAAACGCTAAACCAGCGCGCCGTAGCATATTGCTGTAGGCTTGGTACATATCTTGGTAGGTTTTTTTCAGGCTGTCTTCATCGACGTGGAAAGAATAGCCGTCCTTCATGATAAATTCTCGTCCGCGCATCAACCCAAACCGGGGACGAATTTCATCGCGGAACTTGGTTTGCAATTGATATAGATGTAGGGGTAACTGACGGTAAGAGCGAATCATATCACGAGCGATCGCTGTAATTACTTCCTCATGAGTCGGCCCTAACCCTAATTGTTGCTCCCGGCGGTCAATTAGGGAAAACATAATTCCCTCGGCTTTAGTGTAAGTATCCCAGCGTCCCGACTCCTTCCACAACTCCGAAGGTTGTAACTGAGGTAACAAACATTCTTGTGCGCCTGTAGCGTTCATTTCTTCTCGCACAATTTGAGAAACCTTTTGCAGCACCCGCCACATCAGGGGGAGATAAGCATAAATACCGCTACCGATGCGACGAATATACCCTGCACGTAGTAACAACTTATGGCTAGGAATCTCCGCATCAGACGGATCATCCCGCAGTGTAACGAATAACATTTGTGACAGTCGCATCGTTTATTCCTTGACTCCTAATTGCAAAATCACTAACTTCTGTATCAACTCAATTACGAAATATCGAACATGAACTATGAATTACAAAATATAGGTTATTCCTAATAAGGGTGTAGGGGTATGGGGGTGTAGGGGTGTAAGGGTAAGAATTTTAGATTCAATCCCAATCCCCAATCCCCAATCCCCAGTCTCCAGTCCCCAATCCCCAATCCCCATGATTTACCAAGCACAACCACCTCTAGAATTTATCCCCCCAGCCTTTAACCCCTTACTTCTGCGATTTGTTCACCTGTTCCTACCAACTTGGATTCGCTCTCAAACAGCCATTAACCAAATTGAAGCAGACAATGCTGAGGTTTTAGCAAATCTCTACCGCGAGTTTCAAGGGGGGAGAATTCGCTTTTTATTGGCGTTTCGCCATCCACAAACGGAAGATCCATTTTCTTTGGTTTATTTGCTTTCAAAGCTCGTGCCAAGGGTAGCACGAGAGCAGGGTATAGCACTACAGTCTCCCATTCATGCTCATTTTATCTACGATCGCGGCATTCCTCTCTGGGCTGGGGACTATGTTGGTTGGCTTGCTTCTCAATTGGGTGGGACTCCCATACAAAGAGGTAAGGCTGACTGGACAGGGTTACGTTCGGCGCGGGATTTGTTCGCCAATGGCAAATTTCCGATGGCTGCTGCTCCAGAAGGTGCTACTAATGGTTTATCGGAGATGATCAGCCCATTAGAACCAGGTATTGCCCAAATGGGTTTTTGGTGTGCTGAAGATTTGCACAAAGCCGGACGTACAGAGCAGGTTTTAATTTTACCAGTTGGGATTAAATATAGTTACGTTGATGCACCTTGGCAAGCGATCGCCCAGCTTTTGGATGAGTTGGCTGTGGCTAGTGGTTTACCTGTAGATACAAGCACTAAAACCCAAGTTCCTGATTTAGAGTTTCTTTACCCGCGTCTGTTGACTTTGGCGGAACATCTGCTGTCTTTAATGGAACAGTTTTACACGCGGTTTTATCATCTCAAGTTGTCTCCAGTAACGGAAGGGTTGAGCGATAATCGTAATGAAGCCTTGAAATTACGCTTACAAGCCTTGTTAAATGCTTCACTAGAAATAGCCGAGCAGTATTTTAATTTACAACCAAAGGGACAATTAAGCGATCGTTGTCGTCGGGTAGAACAAGCGGGATGGAATTATATATTTAGGGAAGATTACAAAGATATTAAAGGATTATCTGCCGTTGAACGGGCATTAGGCGATAGAGTTGCAGAAGAAGCCAATGCTAGAATGTGGCACATGAGATTAGTTGAAAGTTTTGTAGCTGTTTCGGGTAATTATATCCGGGAAAAACCAACAGTAGAAAGGTTCGCTGAGACACTGTTAATTGTTTGGCAGATGTTAGCAAAAATCCAAGGTACAAAATCTTTTAATCGTCCCAAATTAGGCAAGCAAAAAGTCAAGATTACTATTGGTGAACCGCTATCTGTATCGGAATTGTATCCTAAGTATAAAGAGAGTCGTTTAGGTGCAAGACAAGCTGTTGCTGATTTGACAAATAATCTACAACAAGCTATGGAAGGATTGATTTAAATTTCATAGCAATGGCTTTATTCGAGATAACCTAACGAGGAAACACCTTAGATAAATTCAGAACTAAATCAGAAAAAATTGGTAGATTAACTGACTCATCTGGCAGATAAACTAACTTACTTCGATAACCAAACCTACCTTGCAAATCCTGATAAGGTTCGCTGTAACACTCAAGATAGTTATCTACTAAATTAAATATCCAATAATCGACAATACCTGCTTCAGCATAAACAGGTAATTTAATTTCTTGGTCATATTTCAAAGATGAATCTGCAATTTCAATTAACAGTAATATATCAACAGCATTAGGGTGAGAAGTAAGATAATCATCATCTCGATTTTTAACAATTACTCTATCTGGTTCCGGCTCACTATAATTTGATAATGTAATTGGTTGTTGTCCTCGTAGAGTTGCCATCTCTCCTACCAACTTGTATAGTTCCCTCTCTAAACGAGTTTCGCAAACTGCATGAGGTTTACCCTTAGATGTCATCTGGAATATTTCTCCTGTAATTAGCTCAAATCGTTCATTTTCAGCAAAAAAGCCGAGTTCAATGAGGCGATGATATTCAGCTACGGTGAAGCGTTTAGTAGTAGCGATGCTCATAATACTTATGGAAAGGTAAGTTTATCTTTATTTTAAGAGCCGAATTATCAATAAAAGCAAAGAAAAAGCGATCGCCCCACAAAGAAGCGATCGCCTATTTTATTATCTAAATGATGGGATTATTTGATTACTCCCGAAACCGCCATGACTTCAGGCTCTACAATTTGGGGAGTAAAGAAACCCTTAGCATATATCTGAGGATTGCTTTGGGCAATTTGGGTATAGGATTGGCGAACCTGAGTATTAACCGCCACAGTTTTCACATCGTAAAGTTGCGTAGCGATTTTGGGGTAGACACCAACACCAATAATCAACACCAAGAAGGAAACAGCAATAAACACTTCACGGACACTAGCATCTCTATATACAGCTTCCCCTGGTAAGAGACAGTCTGTGCCAAAACAAGCTGTTCCTTCATCTTCTTGGTTCTGGTAAGCACCATTATTAATATTGCAACTGAGTTCTGCACCAGTACCGTAAAATACTTGTCTCAACATAGACAGTAGATAAATCGGGGTTAAGATAACTCCTACTGCGGCGAGGAATACCATCACCGTGCAGAATGTCGGACTGTAAATGTCGCTGGTGGTAACACCAATAAATACCTTAAGTTCGCTGACAAAGCCACTCATTCCCGGAAGTGCCAAAGATGCCATTGTGCCGGCGGTAAACAAAGCGAACACTTTGGGCATAGCTTGACCGATACCACCCAAATTATCCATCGCCATTGTATGGGTGCGATCGTATGTCACACCAGCCAAGAAGAATAACACCGCCGCAATCAAACCGTGGGAAAGCATTTGCAGCATAGCACCACTCACACCTACATCGGTGAAAGAGGCGATACCCAGCAGCACAAACCCCATGTGGGAAACGGACGAATAAGCAAGGCGGCGCTTCATGTGAGTCTGAGCAAAGGAGTTCAAACCGCCATAGATAATATTGATCACACCTAGAGTTGCTAACACTGGTGCAAAATAAATATGAGCATCAGGCAATAGTTCTAAATTGAGGCGAATCAACCCGTAACCGCCCATTTTTAGAAGTACGCCAGCCAAAATCATCGATACAGGTGCTGAAGCTTCACCGTGGGCATCAGGCAACCAGGTGTGTAAGGGGAAAATTGCCAGCTTTACACCAAAAGCAATTAGTAATCCAGCATAAAGTAACAACTCTAAAGCCAGAGGATAGTTTTTCGCACCGAGTTCGACGATATCAAAAGTAGTATTATCGCCATAGAGAGCCATTGCAAGCCCAGCTATTAAGATGAAAATCGAAGCGGCTGCTGTATAAAGCAAGAATTTTGTCGCAGCATAGCGGCGTTTCTGACCACCCCAAATCGAGACAAGCAAGTAAACAGGAACCAATTCTAGTTCCCACATAATGAAGAACAACAGCAAGTCTTGGGCGACAAACACCCCGATTTGGGCAGAATACAAGACCAACATTAAGAAATAAAACAGGCGAGGCTTGAGATTAACTTGCCATGCAGCCAACATGGAAAGCGTCGTCACAAATCCTGCCAGCAACACTAGTGGCATAGATATTCCATCGACTGAGACCGCCCAGCTAAAACCTATCTGAGGCAGCCAATCATATTTCTCCACTAGTTGAAAAGTCGCACTGCTTGTGTCGTAATGGTGCCAAAAGGTGTAGCACATCAAAACAAAATCCGCGATTCCTACACCCAGGGCATACCATCGCACGAGCTTGCCTTCTTTATCAGGCAGCAGGGGAATAAATGCAGAAGCAACGAGTGGTAGTAATATAATCGCGGTCAGCCAAGGAAATCCATCCGCCATCATGTTATTAAGCAAAAATACTTATTGGTGAATGGATCTATTCTATTAAACTTTGTAAACTTTTTCTTATAAATATTTACCGCAGTTTTCTATTGATAGAAGTTATTCGATAGTAAAAAATTGATGTGTGTCATAAACAGTGAAATCTCCCCTGGCAAAATCATTCGATATTTATGCTGCAAGGCCATGATAATTGGATGCAAGGACATAAGAGTACCAAGTTTTTGAATACTTATACTCTTATGCCTCTGCGCCCAGAGCAAAACCCAGGTTTTTTGTTTTCATGCTTCGTTGCTACGTATCTAAAACCGTAAACCTACACCACCTTGAACAGAGACAGCTGCACCGCCACCGTTACGATAGGCATCAAAGGCAATGATTGCATTACCAAACAGCACAGTATTACTGTTAGGAACGACATAATCAATACCCGGTTGTAGGGCAAAACTAATTTTGTCACCTACAGGAGAAGCACTATTACCGCCTGTTAAAACTAATCCCGCGCCTAAGTAAGCATCTGTTTGCCAATTTAAGGGGAGGTCATAGGACACTGTAGGTACGACTGCGGTGTTTTGTCCTACTAAAGCTTGAGCGCGGAAAGAAATTGGTGATTCTAGCAGTTTGTAGCGGAAAGCTAGCACCCCACCAACTTGGATACTATCAGTTAAACCAATAGTTGGCCCAACACCTACATAGCTACCGTATGCAACTTGCGCTTGTGCTGGTTGAGTATTAATCACGAGACCTAAAGCAGAACTAGTTCCCAGAATTGCCACTAAATAAGGTAAATATTTCATCGCCGGACTCCTCACACCATATTAGATTTGCAAAGTTCCTTTAAATACCTATGTTATCGCTGATGTTGACCATAGGTCATGAGTAATATACCAGGGAGTAGGGAAAAGATGACATTTGACGAGCATAGAAATTACGCAGTTAATGGGAAACTCAACAATTACCATCCGCGAATTTCTCATTACTCTCCATCAAGTAAATTGCTTGCTAGTTATTTTCAACAGTTAGGACATTGCTATTGGCAATAGAAAATTATATTCTGAAGCGATGTATAAAAGCTTGAACGAGTTTACGGCGTATCCAATCTAGTAATTAGATTTTTGAGTATTCTGACATAGCATAAAAAGCCTTGGAAGTAACGTTACAGTTACTCATATTTATGATGCAATTGATGCTAACGACAATCCCAGTAATTTGATAATAATTTGCATCATATTTGAGCTACTCTTGACAAAGAGTATCAATTTACTAGAGGATTCTGCTAATCTGGTTTTTGATTGATAATGAGGCAGTAAATGGGAATCCAAAATCTTTTTGCAGCAGGCGGCGTGGTCATGTGGCCGCTATTAGGTTTTTCTGTGTTGGGAGTAGCACTGATTGTTGAGCGTACTAGGTTTTGGCTGAAAATCAACAATCGTCAACAGCGCGTAGTTAGAGATGTGTTAAACCTCTATCGGCTAGATAATGTAGTTGGCGCAATAGACAAGCTCAGAAAAAATGTAGATTTGCCATTGGCGCGTGTGTTTTTATCGGCTTTGGAATTAGAAGAACCAACACCAGAGGAATTTCGCTTGGCGCTAGAAAGCGAAGCTCAAGCCGAAATACCATTACTCAAACGATTTCAAAATATTTTTGACACAATTATTGGTCTAGCACCCCTTTTAGGCTTGCTGGGTACAGTGTTAGGTTTGATTACTTCCTTCGCTTCTTTAGATATTGGCGATGTGGGAGGTACAAAAACCGCAGGTGTGACGGCGGGGATCAGCGAAGCTCTAGTATCTACAGCAGCAGGATTGGTCGTGGCAATATTCACACTGTTTTTTGCCAACTCCTTTCGGGGACTTTACACCAGACAGATGGCACTATTTCAAGAGTATGGCGGTCAATTAGAATTACTTTATCGCCGCCGCTATGAACGAGGAGAGAGAACCTATGCGTCTACAAGATGAGCCAGATATTCCAGCACAGATCAACATCGTACCGATGATTGATGTGATTTTTGCGATTTTGACATTTTTTATCATGTCTA
This sequence comes from Anabaena sp. FACHB-595, assembly GCF_048568275.1. Taxonomy (NCBI): domain Bacteria; kingdom Bacillati; phylum Cyanobacteriota; class Cyanophyceae; order Nostocales; family Nostocaceae; genus Anabaena; species Anabaena sp. FACHB-595. The sequence goes on along the minus strand of NZ_CP183473.1, from coordinate 6,017,667 downwards.
CGCTGTTTTTAACTCGTTCAGAAGGTTTGCCAGTTAATTTACCAAAAGCGGCAACGGCAAAACAACAGCAAGTACCTGCAAAGATTACGATCACGGTAGACGAACAAGGCGTGGTCAGCTTGAATCGTCAACCGATTCTAGTTGATGCTGTGGCTGGACAGTTGCGTAACCTAGTTGGTACTAACCAGGAAGCCCTAGTAGTTATTAATGCTGATGAAAAAGTAGGACACGGTAAGGTAGTGGCAATCATGGATCAAGTACGTCAGGTACAAGGAGCAAAATTAGCGATCGCCACTCAAAAACGTTAAGGCTAATTAATAATTCGTAATTCGTAATTAAAAGTAAGTAAGGGGTAAGCTAAACAGCTTTACCCTTCAACTTCTCTATTTAAAATTGATATTATCTGCTTTTTGCTGATTCTGTAGTTACTGGCTTTTGATATTTGCCAGGATACTTGCGTTGGAAATATTCTTCCATCACCTTCAGTATCATCGGTGCAGCAACGCTACCACCACCGCCGCCAGAGTGTTCTGCAAAGGCGACAATCAAAATTTCTGGCTTATCAGCAGGAGCATAAGCCCCAAACCAAGCATGATTTTGTTTAGCTCTTCCCTTCCAAGCTTCAGCAGTCCCGCTTTTACCGGCGACTGGGGGAATTGTTGGCTGATATAAAACTTTCCCTGTACCCTCAGAAATCACCTTACGTAAACCTTCACGCAAAAGTTTCAAAGTGGTGGGCTTCATTTTTACAAGTTCTCGCCAGCTTTTGGCTTCTTCATTATCTTTGAGCAAATGTGGTTGGACACGGTAGCCACCATTTGCTGGTACAGCAAACATCACAGCAACTTGTAAAGGTGTGCTTAATAAAGCACCTTGACCAATGGACATATTAATTGTGTCGCCCACAGTCCAAGGCATTTTCCGGGCTTTCTGCTTCCATTTATCATCTGGTACTAGACCTCTTGCTTCCTCCGAAACAAATTCAAAGCCTGTTCTTTGTCCAAATCCATATTTGCGCGTCCATTCAATCAAGGTGGGTCCACCGATTCCCCTACCGATTTGATAGAAGAAAGTGTCACTACTCCACTGCATAGCTCCGACAAAACCCAATGGCCCAAACCCTACATGATTCCACTCACCAAATCTAGTTCCACCGATAGTTAAAGAACCGTAGGTTTGCAAGATTGTGTTGGGAGCGAATTTACCTGATTCTAAAGCAGCCGTTTTGGTGACAATTTTGAAGGTACTAGCTGGAGGAAACGCACTCAAAGCACGATTGACCAGAGGATGATCTTCACCTTGGACAGATTCCCAGTCTTTTTGCGTCAGCCGTTGCTTGGAGAAAATGTTGGGGTCAAAAGTGGGGTGAGATACCATTGCTAAGACAGCACCGTTTTTTGGGTCTAGGGCAATAATTGTCCCGTTGCGATCGCCTAACGCTTTTTCTGCTGCTTTCTGCACATCTAAATCTATGGTCAAACGTATATCATTACCAGCTTTAGCTTGTTTCTCGCCTAAAACCCGCAATGGTCTACCAGCCCCATCAACTTCTACTTGTTGACCACCCCATTCACCCCGCAATGATTTCTCATAGGCTTTTTCTATGCCCATTTGACCAATCACATCACCAAGGCGATAGCCGTCTTGCTTCCTAGCTTCTAACTGTTCAGCTGTCAACTCTCGCGTATAACCGAGAACGTGAGCCAATTCTCTCCCGTGGGGATAATAGCGCACAGCTTCCGTATGTATTTCTACATCTTTAAGTTCACTTTCATATTCCTTGATGGCTGTGATTTGGGCTTCATCCAAATTACGAGCAATGCGAATGAGTGAAGAAGAGTTAGCACCAGCCTCTTGTAATTTCTTAGCAATTTCCTCTTGGGGAATCTCCAAAATTTTTGCCAGACGCGGCCCGACAACCGACCAAGAGGCCTTAGTATGTGCCATCGGCCAAAGATAAATAGAACGAGGATAGCGTGTACTGGCTAAAAGTTTGCCATTACGGTCAAAAATATTACCCCTTTCTGGTTGTTTAGGAATGACCCGAACCCGGTTTAACTCGGCCTTCCGCTTAAATTGGGAGCCTTCAATAATTTGTAAGTAGACTAACCGCGCACTAATTCCCGCCGTCATTAGCAGGGTAAATATAATTAAAAACGTAGACTGAAAACCCTTGCCAACGGTTCGTTTATCTTTTTTGCCCAGTAGGGGAGATGGTTGCAGTAAAGCCATAATACTTAAAGAATTGCTCAGATAATAATATTTGTATGCAGTTAATTGTCCTATATTGATATCACCCTATTCAGGGTAATAGCACTTAATAAACCTAGCTATGGCAAGTTATTTTAAATCAGTTCTGTACATCTTGAACTAGTCCTTCACTCCGTTTTTTGAATGGTTCGTGTTGATTGGTAATGGGTAATTGGTCTATTACTGTATTCTCCACATCCCCATCTACTAGGAGTAGCAACAGAAAACCAAGCGTGGTGAGGATGAATGACAACGCTGTGGTCTGATTCCATAGTTGAACCTGGGAAGATTCTACTTATCATAGGTCACTCCAGCAATGGTAAAAGAAGCAGGTACAACAAGATGAGTACCTTGTATTTACGTATACATAACAGCGTAGAACCATAGGACAGGTAAAAATCCTCAAAATGCCGATAACTTGTATATGATTCCCAAAATGACTATAGCTATTCAACTCCTAACAATCTAGTCAGTGTATTTATAAACAAATCTTTTTAGCAGACTACAATAAACCAAAGGCTATGAAGAGTTTGCTTAATCGACTACATTAATACAGAAAATCTCGTAAGATCACGGCATTCTACTGATGAATATGGCTCAAACTGTAACGCAGAATCCCAGGGGCGTAAAAACACTCCTCCCCCTTGATGTTGAACTACGTAACGTGTTCAAGTTTTTCAACCAAGAACCGGCGGTACATGGAGTGGACTTAGATGTAAGACAAGGGGAGTTCTTTAGTATTCTTGGCCCTTCTGGCTGTGGTAAGACAACGACACTACGTTTAATAGCCGGATTTGAACAAGTTGATGCTGGTAAATTATTGATTCAGGGTCAGCCGATGACCAATATTCCCCCTTACCGCCGACCAGTTAATACAGTATTTCAAAGTTACGCTCTATTTAATCACCTTAACGTCTGGGATAATGTTGCTTTCGGGTTGCGGCTAAAGAAATCCCGGAAATCAGAAGTAGAAAGCAGAGTTAAAGAGGCTTTAAAGCTGGTAAAAATGGAAAGTTTGCGATCGCGCTTTCCTAGCCAACTCTCCGGTGGTCAACAGCAGCGCGTTGCTTTGGCTAGGGCTTTGGTGAATCGTCCGGCTGTGGTGTTGCTGGATGAACCTTTGGGGGCGTTGGATTTAAAGTTACGTAAGGAAATGCAGGTTGAGTTATCAAATTTACATAAAAACCTGGGTTTAACCTTCGTTATGGTAACTCATGACCAAGAAGAGGCGTTATCTTTAAGCGATCGCATTGCGGTGATGAATCAGGGGAAAATTGAACAAATTGGTACTCCCCAAGAGATTTACGAACGTCCTAAAACCTCCTTTGTCGCCGATTTCATCGGTGATACTAATTTGTTTAGTGGTGAAATCACCGTATTAGAAGCTGAATATATTCAAATTGTTACCAAAACTGGACTCACAATTGTAGTCGCCCGAAATGAAGATACACCCGCAGAATTATTAAAACCTGTAGTTGTGAGTGTGCGACCAGAAAAAATTCAACTTTCCCTTTATCCGCCTAGTTCCCTCAATAACTGTTTTGAAGGAAGGCTGATAAATGTTATGTATTTAGGAACTCACGTTAATTATGTTGTCCAATTAATTAACGGTATGAATATTAATGTTTTACAACCTAATACTTTTGGCAATTTACCAGACCGTGAAACACCTATTTATGCTTGGTGGGCGGAAAGTGATTGTTTGGCTATTAATCAAATGACTAATGACTAATGACTAATAGAAGAAATTTTCTACAAGGAATTACAGCCCTTTCCAGTTTATCCTTAGCAAGTTGTGGTTGGAAATTAGCTGATGTGCGAGCTTCTAGTTCTTCTGGTCGCAGTGACCAATTGTATCTTTATACTTGGACACAGTATTCTGATCAGAAACTATTACAGACTTTTAGCGCCCAAACTGGGATGAAGGCGCTGGTCGATGTCTATGATTCCAACGAAGTAATGCTAGCTAAACTCTTAGCTGGAAGTGGTGGTACTTATAGCCTCATTTACCCATCTGACTATATGGTACAGAAGATGGTAGAAAGGGGTTTGTTAAGTGAATTAAAACACGATCGCCTAGTTGGGTTAGATAATTTATTTCCTCAATTCCAAAATCCTAGTTATGACCCTAAAAACCGCTATAGCATTCCTTTTAATTGGGGAACAACGGGTTTAATATATAATTCGGAAATTCTCAAAGAAGCACCAGAAGACTGGGAATATCTATGGCGAAATCAAAAGCTCCTCAGTAAACGTATGACTTTACTCAATGATGTGCGTGAGGTTATAGGTGCGGTTTTGCGGATGTTGGGTTATTCTTATAACTCGCAAAATGAAGCCCAAATTAAACAAGCTTATGAAAAGTTAAGTACACTCAAACCAGCGATCGCAGCTTTTGATACTGATGCTTGGCGCAATCAAATCTTAGCAGGTGATTTGGCATTAGCAATGTGTTACTCAGCTGATGCTACCAAAGTCATTAAAGAAAATCCTAAATTAAAGTATGTTATTCCCCGTAGTGGTTCTTCACTATGGACTGATACAATTGTTATTCCCAAATCAGCGCCCAATTTAGATGGAGCTTATGCCTGGATTAATTTTATTTTACAACCAGAAGTAGCAGCTACCACAAGCGAGCGACTGAAGATTTCTACTCCTAATAATGCTGCATTTGAACAATTACCAAAACAAATAAAAACTAATGAAAATCTATATCCTCCATCTTCAATTCTAGACAAATGTGAACGCATTAGCCCAGTGGGGCCATTTGAAGAAGTTTATGAGCGCTACTGGACGCAATTAACTAGTAGTTAGTTATTGGTAATTGGTAATTGGTCAACAGTCAACAGTTAATTACTTTTACAATTGTGAATACAGAAATTCGTGATACTCCAGAGGATCTTGCCAAGATTCAGAAGTTAAACCGCCCAAAGTTAAACTTTATCCAACCTTTGGTATTGCTAGCACCGTCTGGTATTTGGTTATTACTATTATTAGTACTACCAACACTGATAATTTTCCAGTTGAGTCTAGTTCCAAACATTAGACCAGGAGATATAGTCAACCCCAGTGGATTGGATAACTATGTCCGCATACTTGATCCTTTATATTTGCAAGTAATCCTACGATCGCTCTGGTTGGCGTTAGGTACAATGGCGATCTGTCTAATTTTGGGTTTTCCGGTAGCGTATTGGATTGCACAAATTGCACCGAAACGCTGGCGCAATCTCTTGGTACTAGGCTTTGTCTTACCTTTGTGGACTTCTTCTCTACTCCGTTCTTACGCTTGGATAACGATTCTCCGTCCTACTGGTCTTTTGAACAGTCTATTGAGTAGTGTCGGTTTACCCACCTTAGAACTACTTAACCGTACACCAGCTGTTTTAATTGGCATGAGTTACAGCTTACTCCCCTACATGGTGTTGATTTTATACGCTTCATTAGAAAAGTTAGATCAACGCTTACTAGAAGCAGCAGCAGATTTAGGCGCAAGTCCCATCAAGGCTTTTTGGAAAGTCACGGTTCCGCAAATTTACCCAGGAATCACTGCTGGCTCTCTCCTTGTGCTGATCACAGCCTTGGGGGATTTTATTGACCCAGAATTACTTGGTGGTGCTTCTAGTATGACGGCAGCCAGGCTAGTTTATAACCAATTTCTCGGAGTTACCCAGAATTGGGGGTTTGGTTCGGCGTTGAGTATGACCTTAATTTTTGCCGTGAGTGTAGCGATCGCTCTGCTGATTAAATTTGGCGATCGCTAGTTTCCATGCTCAGTAGAGGTTGCCAATTACTGGGTTGTTACGTATTTTTACTTTAACTTTATATGAAATTTATATAAATAAATTTATTTTTTCAGTAAAAACCCTATACATATACTTGGTTATCCGCACCTCTGGGTTTAAGATAAAAGTATTATCGTGTGTTTCCCCATAGAAGCGATCGCCGTGGCGTTGAAATAGTCACTAGACAGATGGTATTAAGTTCTTCAAATTTATCTTTCTGAAGATAACTAACTGTATAGTAAATTTTTCAACTACTCGTCTGCTGGGGCTATTTTTGCATGAAAATTTAGCCGTTGAAAAATAACTGAAATTTTTCGGCGAATGTTTAATCATAAGCAGTTTATATGGCATCTTACACCATGTTAAATCCATATATTTATTGCTCATAAAAAATTTACTAAGTTGTAAGTCTTTTGAACTTAAAAGCTCTATTTTAAGGATAATTTCTTGCAAATTTTATATTTTCAAAGAATGAGTGAAATTTTAACAATTTTTATCTCTAAAAACCGGAATCACCTAAAAATTCCCAGTAGTTCCTATTAACCGTAAAAATAAATTTTTAATGGAGAAGGATAATGTCTTTACAACAAGCGAATGCTTTTTATGAAGCTTTGATGGCGGATGAAATTATTTATGAAAAATACTTTAATAAATGCTGTAGTCGCAGTTTACTAGGTAGTTACCATTGGGATAAAACGAAAATAGTCAATTTCGCAGCCACCCTTGGTTATCGATTTACCGAGACTGAATTAGCTCAATTATGGTTTGATAGCGAACCCAGCAATCATGAACAGTTATCATTAGCTTGACTTTGAATACTATTCAGGACTAAAAATTTACCTGGTGGAAATCTTAGTTATGCTGACTTAATCGGGGCTAACTTGAGTGATAGTTTCATGCACAAAGTGATTCTCAGATATGCAGATTTGTCATAATTTATGAGAGCGATCGCCGAAACTAACACTCAGCCCATAACCGAATTTGTTAGATAATTTCTCAAAAAATAACCCTATCAAGTACTCTTTAGCACAAATAAATAACCGCTTGATATTGCAAGTTTTTGACTGGTTAATTGAAGGTTCTTAACTATACCATTGAGCTTTAGGCACAACAACTCCAATGGTTTGTTAAAAAATAGTAGAATTACACAGAAAATTTATATTTACCCAAACTAAATACTGAGATAAAAATCATCACAATCCAGATAAAAGCTAGGTTTCGATTAATAAACTAGCAGGCTCAACAATATGTTTTTTGTGTGAAGGTATCGAACTGCTACTGGTACGCTAAGTAACTTTACCCTAATATATTGAGTGTCCGAGTGAGGAAAACACGGAGTAAAGTTTTGCTCATAAGTCAAATAGAAGTTTAGAGAACTCTATCCTTAGTGTTTTTCAGGATTGATATTGTGTGCGCGCAACAAAGTACCTGATCAAACTATCCTACAAAGATTTACTGATGAGCGATCGCATCCAAAATCTTCATTTGGACTATTTACTCCAATAGAGTAAGTAATTTCACAGTTGGAACCTACATTTTTGATTTAGCGGGATGAATCTCATGAAGACTTCATTATTTTTCCGAGCAACCCTCACAACAGTAGCTGGTACTTTGTCAGCTCTGGCTATGTCCACAAGCGCCTATGCTGCTACCTTTGTTGATACGGAGTTGTCTTTACTTGTTGACGTATCTAGTAGTATCAGTACTAGTGAATTCAACTTGCAAAAACAAGGCTATGTAGATGCTTTTAATAATGCTGATCTTTTCAACAACTTTATCTCAAAGGGAAATATCGGCAAGATTGCTGTTAACTTAATCTATTGGTCTAGTGCTACTCAGCAGCAACAGTCTGTAGGTTGGACACTGATTGATAGTGTGGAAGCGTCCCAAAACTTTGCGAATGCAATTAATGCCACAACTCGCCCTTTCGGTGGAGGTACTGTTATCGGATCGGCAATTGATTTTGCTACCCCTCTAATCTTTAATAATGAATTTGAAAGCAACCGTCAAGTGATTGACGTATCTGGTGACGGTAGAAGCAACGCAGTTACTACAGCAGCGGCCCGCGATGCTGCTTTAGCTGCTGGTGTTGATGCGATCAATGGTTTAGTCATTGGTAACAGTACATCTCTATTCAACTTCTATAACAATAACGTCAAGGGCGGTGCTGGTTCTTTTGTTTTACAGGCCAATACTTTCCAAGATTTCGCTGACACAGTTGAACTGAAACTCAGAAGAGAAATTATTTCAGAGCCTCCTACAACAACTCCCGAACCAGCTACGCTGATTGGTTTATTCGGTCTGGGTGCGTTTGGTATCACCTCAAGTCTCAAGCGTAATCAGAAGCAGTCAGCTAAGTGCTAATATCCCAGCAAATTAGCCAAAGCCCAAGTAACGAAACGCTTTTTCTGACCAATGCGTAAGTCTGAATGAGAAATCATCATCATTTATTTTCCTAAGGGAAGTGACTCTGTAGATAGTCGCTTCTTTTTTGTTTTTCTTTCGAGGCTACAAACACCATACTTAAGCGCAGTTCTCTGATGTTGTAAGTCTTAAGAATCAATTTATGATATAAAGTTGGGTCACTCAGTCAAGCTGGTGGGAATAAAGTCGCCGAACTACTTTTTAAGGAATTACTAACGGAACTCTGTCCCCCTCCGGTGTTAGAGTGAAAGATGACATTGCATAATCTTATGTCTTCTAAGACCCATTCTGAAATATAGCTTCAACCATTAGGCGCAGCATGGTCACCACCGCAGAAAAAACAAACATCGGTTACATTACCCAAATCATTGGTCCGGTTGTAGACGTTAAATTCCCTAACGGAAAATTACCGCAAATCTACAACGCTCTGACCATCAAAGGCACTAACGAAGCTGGACAGCAACTCAACCTCACCGTAGAAGTACAGCAACTTTTGGGCGACAACCAAATACGCGCCGTTGCTATGAGTTCCACGGATGGTTTAGTCCGTGGTCTGGAAGTCGTCGATACAGGCGCTCCCATCAGCGTACCCGTTGGTAAAGCAACTCTCGGACGGATTTTCAACGTTCTTGGCGAACCTGTAGACAACAGAGGCCCAGTCAACAACCAAGAAACCCTACCCATCCACCGTCCGGCTCCCAAATTAACCGAACTGGAAACTAAACCTTCCGTTTTCGAGACCGGGATTAAAGTTGTTGACCTCCTCACACCCTATCGACGCGGCGGTAAAATTGGTCTGTTCGGCGGTGCGGGTGTCGGCAAAACCGTAATCATGATGGAGTTGATTAACAACATTGCAACCCAGCATGGTGGCGTGTCTGTGTTCGCTGGCGTGGGAGAGCGTACCCGTGAAGGGAATGACCTCTACAACGAAATGATTGAATCTGGGGTAATCAACAACGAAAACCTCAACGAATCGAAGATTGCGTTGGTGTACGGTCAGATGAACGAACCACCCGGAGCAAGAATGCGGGTTGGTTTGTCTGGTTTGACAATGGCTGAATACTTCCGTGATGTCAACAAGCAAGACGTATTGTTGTTTATTGACAACATTTTCCGGTTCGTACAAGCAGGTTCTGAAGTATCAGCGTTGTTGGGTCGGATGCCTTCTGCTGTGGGATATCAGCCAACTTTGGGTACTGATGTAGGTCAATTGCAAGAACGGATTACATCTACTACCGAAGGTTCTATTACCTCAATTCAAGCTGTATATGTACCTGCGGATGACTTGACAGACCCCGCACCTGCAACCACCTTTGCTCACTTAGATGGTACAACTGTACTATCTCGTGGCTTGGCATCTAAAGGTATTTATCCTGCGGTAGATCCGCTAGGTTCCACCTCTACCATGTTGCAACCCAACATTGTTGGTGACGAACACTACAATACTGCTCGTGCTGTCCAATCGACCCTGCAACGCTACAAAGAATTGCAAGACATCATCGCTATTCTGGGTCTAGATGAACTGTCTGAAGAAGACAGACTCATCGTAGCACGGGCCCGGAAAGTTGAGCGTTTCTTGTCTCAACCCTTCTTTGTCGCTGAAGTATTCACAGGTTCTCCTGGTAAGTACGTGAAGTTAGAAGACACCATCAAAGGGTTCCAGAAGATTCTATCTGGTGAGTTGGATGATCTGCCAGAGCAAGCCTTCTACTTGGTAGGCGACATCAACGAAGCGATCGCCAAAGCCGAAAAAATCAAAGGCTAATTTGTTAGTAGTCAGTAGTCAGTAGTCAGTAGATTTGAAGGCTGACGACTGACGACTGACAACTGACAACTGACAATTCACAATGGAAGACTTATGACCCTAACTGTCCGTGTAATTTCCCCAGATAAAACAGTGTGGGATGCGGAAGCTGATGAAGTGATTTTACCCAGCACTACCGGTCAGCTAGGTATCCTGAGTGGACACGCACCACTTTTAACCGCACTAGATACAGGCGTACTACGAGTACGCACCAGCAAGAGTCAAAATTGGCAAGCGATCGCCCTATTGGGTGGCTTTGCCGAAGTTGAAGAAGATGAAGTCACCATTCTTGTCAATGGTGGTGAACGCGGCGACACGATTAACCTAGAAGAAGCACGTACTGCTTACAGCCAAGCGCAAACAAAGCTGAATCAAGTACCCGCAGGCGATCGTCAAGCCCAAATCCAAGCTAATCAAGCCTTTAAACGCGCCCGCGCTCGTTTTCAAGCGGCTGGCGGTTTGGCATAAAAAAATACAAGCAGAATTTTTTAGGGTGGGCAATTTGCTCATCCTTCTTTGTTTTAAGGATATGGGGTTTTGGGACAATACGGTTCAGTTAAGTCTAAAATCTGGGGTTTGTGAAGTAAGGAAGAGTTCCCAGTAAGGACTGAAGTCCTCACTACAAAATATTTCTTAACTAAACTGTATTGGGTTTTCGGATAGTTATTATGGCTGCGTCCCTTTTGTGTAATTTATCACACAGTCACTGGAAGTAATGGTATTCCGCCCAGCCTGACTGATCGCCGTGGTGTCACAATGATATTAGGCGTTATCTTCCTTTGGCTATGTATTTAACTTGGTTAGACAGCAATAGTTGGTTGCTCGAACTCAGCAATCAGCGAATACTTATAGACCCGTGGTTGGTTGATGCGTTAACTTTTGGGAATTTAGATTGGCTGTTCAAAGGATATCGTCCTCAAGAGCGCGCCATACCAGAAAATATTGATCTAATTCTCCTATCCCAAGGTTTAGAAGACCATGCACATCCACAAACACTGAAGCAACTGAACCCCAATATTCCAGTGGTGGCTTCTCCTAATGCTGCAAAAGTGGTGCAAGCCTTGGGTTATACTTCTGTGACCACCTTGGTTCATGGTGAAAGTTTTACTTTCAATAATCAAATCGAAATTAGAGCTTTTCCTGGTTCACCAATCGGCCCGACTGTGGTTGAAAATAGTTATTTGGTGAAAGAATTAGTCACTAGTTTAACGCTTTACTACGAACCTCACGGCTATCATTCTCCACTGTTGAAACAGTTTGCACCGGTGGATGTAGTAATTACGCCGACAGTTGACTTAGCTTTACCCTTGCTGGGGCCAATTATTAAAGGATATAAAAGTGCATTGGAAGTAGCACAATGGCTAGAACCACAAGTTATGCTTCCTACCGCCGCCGGAGGAGATGTCATATTTGAGGGATTACTGACAAAAGTCCTCAAAACGGAGGGAAGTATTGCAGACTTGCGTTTGCTATTCCAAAAAAATAATTTACTTACACAACTGCTGGAACCAAATCCAGGCGATCGCTTAGAATTACAACTAGCAAAACGCGCTTTAACAAATTAAATCAATTACAAGGAATATGGGAGATTGGCAAAAATAACCAATCTCCAGTGCCTAAACTCCATAATTCTCTGGAAAAAATAATTGTTTGACTTGATATTTATCAAGGCTCATCTTAATATGACTAAGTTGGTGAGAATAGGTAGCAATAAGCTATGACATTTTCTGGTTATAATGTCGAGCAACGTTCCAAGGAAGTTAAGGCTCTCCAGTCTTTTTTAACTTACAGTTTCATTGGATCAATGGCTCTACACATCGCTTTGCTGGCTTCAGGCTTGGGTAACTTTCTGACACGAGTTCCTCAAGTTGAAGAAGAACCGATAGAAATAGCGATCGTTGATCCTGTAACAGAAGAAAAGGAGAAACCGCCTGAAGAAACTCCAGAAGTAAAAAAACCGGAACCATTACCAGTTACCCGTAGTGAACCGCAAAGAAGTGTTGCTAGTAGTGAAGTCGCTATTGCTCCCAAACCACAAACAACAGTTATTACCCCCGTTCGCTCCCAGCCTACAGTTGTACAAAAACCGATAGAGAAAACTGTAGCCACCGAGAAGCCACAACCCGTTGCTCAACCACGGGTAATTACTGCTAACTCAAATAGTCCTGCAACCTCTACAGTTGTGACACCATCACAACCGACGGGAGAAAATAATAGTCGTCTCCGAGAAATTTTAGGCGGAATTAGAGATTCTAGAGGAACTCAAGCAAATACTGGCGAAACTACAGGTTCCACATCTGGGCAAGTAGGTTCTCCAGCAAGTAATAGTACACCCGCAGTAACTACTCCAGCGATCGCCACAGCACCAACACCACCAAAAATCCGTACTGAACCGAGTGAAGGCAGCAGATCAGGAAATGGTCGTGCAGCTTGCCGCGAGTGTAATGCCAGATATCCAGAAGCTGCTAGACGGCGGGGAATAGAAGGTAAAGTAGAAGTAGCTGTTGATACGGATGCTCAAGGTAATGTTACTAATGTTAGAGTTGCTCGTTCTAGCGGTAATCGAGAACTAGACGAAGAAACCTTAAGACAAGCACGTAATTGGAAATTAAAACCTGCTGAGGGTGGTAGACAGGGAGTAGCGATCGCCACTGAATTTGCCCTACAAGGGTCACGACGACACCGCCAACTCCAAGAACAAAAAAAACGTAGAGAAGCCGAAGCCAGACAGCGACAAACAACAGCAGCCAATACCGATTCTACAGAAGGAACTCGCAGACGCAGACGTTTGGTGACTTCCACTGAGGCTAATATTCCTGCTCAAACCTCCAGGGAAACTAGAGTCAGATCCACACGAGAATCTACGCCAGAACGCTCTAACACACCTGCTTCAGCAACAAGAACAGGCACAGCTAGAGAGAGTTTGCGCCGTCTCCGCCGGGAGCGTACAACTAATAATTCTGCACAAACTGCACCACAAAACACTACTCCTACTAGACGGCGGCGCAGAGAGAATGCTCCATCTGCTAGTCAAAGCAAGTTAAGAGCGACTTTGCGGAATTTACGTCAATCCACTCAGTCAAAACCCGCAGCACCACCAGCGCCAACTACACCTGCAAATCAGGAATAGAATTCTTATCTCTTGGGGAGAGGGATTTTGGTAATGGGTAATGGGGATATTACAAAAGTTTCATCTCTGAATTTTTGAATATTAAAGTTGATTACGGGCTTTGAGTTGCAAATATCGATCAACTAACTGATCGGTAATTTGATTGGCTGGCGCATCAAGTACTAAAACACCTTTTTGTTTTAATTGAGCAAAAGCAACCTGTCTTTGCGCCAGTAAATCTAAAGCAACTGCACGGTTGTAAGTTTGGGTGACATCTTCAGTAAAAGTATGTGCTAAATTGTCTACTTGTGGATCTCGCAAGGTGACGCAAAAGGGTAAATAGCGTGGTGTCAGTCGAGTAAGTGCGGCGAGGAGTTCAGTAGAAGCGGTGACATCAACTAAATCAGTAATTACTACTACAAGTGCGCGACGAGTTTGTTGTTTGACAACATTTGTCACTGCGCCCAAATAATCTGACTCTAATAATACTGGTTGAATTGGGGTCAGATGGTCAATTAACTTACTTAAATGATGTTGACCCCTTTCTGGTGGTAGCCATGTGTGCATGAGACGGTCAAATACACCCACACCGACACGATCGCCACGATGCAATCCGGCTAAAGCTAATGATAAAGTTGCATTTAGTCCCCAATCAAATCGTTGTAATCCTTTGACTCTGGCAGTCATCAACCGACCGCGATCCAATAATATGATTAAGGTTTGCTCCTGTTCTGGTTCCAGCACCCGCACTAATGGAACTCCCACACGACGAGCAGTCGCTTTCCAATCAATCAAGCGTAAATCGTCGCCAGTGCGATAGTTCCGCAATTCAGCAAAATCTGTCCCAATCCCTAACTGTCGTGATTGGCGCATTGAACCAGATGATTGTAGTGTTAAGCGAATGGAGAGCGATCGCAAACCGATCAAATCCGGGTAAACTTTCACCTGTACACTTTGGGGAATTTGCCAATCATCCCAAGCTAAACCCCAAGGCGCTAACTGTCGTACCTGAATATTCCCCCAAGAAAATTCCCCGCGCTGTGTTGGGTTGACAGTATATTTGATCTCTTCCTTCCCTTGTGAGGGAATTATGGCATTTAGTGTCAGTGTAGACACACCAAATCCAGTTGGGTAAAAATCGCGGATTTGAATTACAGCCTCAGTCTTTGCTGATGTGATTGACAATATTACGGGATTATCACGCCCGATAGATAAACGTGCTGGTAATTGACGCTGAACTTCTACCCGCAGAGAACGTACCCGCCGACTATCGACAATCATCAATCCTAATACGGTGATATCGAATAATAGAGCGATCGCTATACTGGCAGGAATACCAATGAACAATGATAAAATTGGTGCGATCGTCAGTCCCAAAATTAGCAGTAGATAAACCCGTTTAGCTGGAACCATACCCAGAATCCATATTCCTAATTTTGAATTTCGTACTCCTGCGGAAAACCCAAAGCGTATTTTGAATTTTGAATTTTGTAGCTTTAGCTTCCCGTAGGGTATTTTGAATTGGTATTACCTTGGGACAGCGACTTGATTAACTACCGCCGCAATTACCGCATCCATTTGTAAACCATCTAGCATTGCTTCTGGCTTAAGAATCAGGCGATGACGTAATAAAGGTGATGCAACTGCTTTGATATCATCTGGAGTGACAAAATCTCGTCCCTCTAACCACGCTACTGCTTGAGAAGTTTGCAACCAAGCACCAGCCGCACGCGGTGACGCACCCAAAGCCAAATCAGGATATTGACGTGATGTCCTCACCAGCGCCAATAAATAATCAATGATGGATTCCGATACCTTAACTGCTTTGACGGCCTGCCGTGCCTCTAAAATATCAGTTACCGTTGCTATTGGTTGCAGACTGTTAATATCTGAACGTCGTGCAGCAAAACCCGCTTGACGATTGAGTAGCATTTGCTTTTCTGCCGTTTGGTCGGGGTAATCTACTACTAACTTGAATAAAAATCGATCTAATTGGGCTTCTGGTAAAGGATAAGTACCCTCAAATTCCAAAGGGTTTTGAGTAGCAATTACCCAAAACAAATCCGGCAAAGGTAAGCTTTCACCATCGAGAGTAACCTGCATCTCTTCCATCGCTTCCAGTAACGCTGCTTGCGTCTTTGGTGGAGTGCGGTTAATTTCGTCTGCAAGCAAAACTTCTGTAAAAACAGGGCCTTTTTTCAGGGTGAAATTACGATTATTTAAGTCAAAAATATTTGTGCCTGTAATGTCTGATGGTAAAACATCCGGCGTGAGTTGCACCCGATGAAAATCCGCTTGAATCAACTGTGCTAAAACTTTCACCAACAGCGTTTTACCTGTTCCTGGCACTCCTTCCAAAATAATATGTCCACCCGATAATAGCCCTACCAGTAGCTGTTGTATTAGCTGAGATTGTCCGACAATAACGTGGTTCAGTTTTTCACCCAGGTGAATGAGGATAGGATAGGTTTCACTCATAAGTTTCCTTGTGGCAGAATGCAGGGGGCGGGGGAAGATGAATCAATTCAAAATACCCTACGGGAAGCTAAAGCTACAGAATTAAAGAGTAGGGAGAGAACAAAAATTAAGTTTTTTAATTAGTACTTACTACTCTTTAATGAATATGTTGTGGTTAATTTACCTCATCAAACTCAGAATGGCTACATTATTTGTTTCCGCCAAGCATAAAGAAGTATTGCATATTTCAACTTAAAGTGAGTTCGACGGAACCTAACCCCAAATTCTTGCTTACATTCGCGTAGCCATATCAGTAAGGTGGGTCAGTGCGATAGAAACTAACTATACTCAGACATTATTCATACTGACGTAAGCTACCAAAACATCAGTTTGGGATAATTTATTTTTTGAGGTTTCCTAACTCCCAACCCTCAAGCTACGCCATTTTGCCAACCAGTTTAATAGTTCTCTTTCACTCAAACGGCGTTTTCTTTGCTGTGCTTTTAATACTGTATCTATTTCTGTGGCAGATTTACCCGTTTTTTCTGCCCAAATATTCACCAGAGTTTGAGGTTCTAGTAACACAGTGCCTAATCCCAGAGCTTTTTGGAGTTGTAGTTGTTCTTCTTTACCCACCATTTCCACAACAAATTCGCTAGATTCGGCTTTTTGTAGCACTCCCGCCAAAGCTTGAATATAGGCTTGGCTATTATCGATAACTGGTGTTGTCAAAGCTATAGACTTACCAAAACGGCGATTTTGTCCCCAAATCAGCACTAATAATAAAACACCTGCTTGCACCAGTATCACTATCATTGGGGTTTGAGCAAAATAGCTGATTAAATCACCTTGTCCTTCACTTTCCTTAACATCAGCATCTTTATAGCCGTGAATGTATTCATCTACAAATAACGTGTTGTTTTTCTGGTTGACTAAACTAGCTAAGTATTGAAAATTACTTAAATTATCTTGGTAGGCGTTGGCAGCTAAGTAGGGTGTAGTGGCGAAAATGACTTTGCCTTTTTCTCGCTTCTCGTCCCAGACTACAGCACCGAAGCGATCGCCTAATAAAATTTCTGATTGTTGAGCTTTTTGGAAACGTCTTCTAGTATCAATCTTAACCTCACCTACAGGTGACACCTGCATAGTCTGAAAGTTGGCTGCACTTACCCGTGTATTTACACCCAAAATTACCAAATTATTCCCTTTCTCCAGCCATTTTTCTTCATCCCGATCTAATTGTGGCTGTCTTAGGTAACCATATACTTGTAAGACTGTAACGGGTTTTTTCTCATTGTTGAGTTTAGTTAAAGGTTTTTGCCAGCGTTGGATAGTAATTCCTTGCTCCTGCATAAAAGCATACCAAGCACCATAACCATCGGCGGCGCGATTATAAGTAGAGCCACTATCAATTTGTGTATTAGGCGCAGCTATAACAGTCAGTATAATCATTACACATAAAGCGATCGCACCCAGCCAAGCAACTCGATTTGAGCGTTTCATTCCTGGACAATCTCCCCGTAGGCTTGCCGACACTGTTCATAATTTTCTGGCAAAATCTCTGCATTGCCAAAACATAATTGCTCGTGAGTAGTAATCACAGTTTCATAAGGTTGGATGGGAGTTGTAGACAAACGTAGCAATTGCAGATATTCGCTATTGGTACGACTAGGTTTGTGCAGAATGATTTTGCTGTCATGCAAATGCTGCAAGATAGCTAAATAAAGACAACGACAAGCCTCACGATAATTACCTTGACGATAAAGTACTTGCGATCGCTCTAACAAGTTTGCCACAGATAAATCTGGAGCCGGTCTTTTCGCCTCGTTTCGAGCATAACCACTGTTATTTAGCCACGAAAATACATAAGGGCTGAATGCTACCCATAAACGCCAAATTACTACAGTTAAAAATAAAACCAGTAACGACCAAGATAAAACACTCAAAAGATTAATCACCCACGGAGCAAGTTTCCAGCCAGAACCCCAATTCGGTAATGCTTGCTCAAAGCGGTATGACTGGTATTCTAGCCATTCTCCTACTTGTTGTTGGAACTGAGAGATCTGCCAATTCAAGCTGCTTTTTTCAAAGGTATCTATGGACATAAGTCGCTGGACAAAAAGTTAAGGAATGTAACTACTGACTACTCACCAATTTCAGTGTTGCCCCTTTGTAGCATCATCCCACCTACCAAGACAAGCAAGGCTCCCAAAACCAAGAATCCTAAATCCCAAGCTAACTGATGTACCCCTGGTTTTACGTGATGAATACCGAGAATTTGGTGATTAATTATTCCTTCTACTACATTGAATAACCCCGCACCCACAAGCAAAGAACCGCCAAAGGTGTGTGATGACCACACCACATCATCACGTCCTCCAGCCCTCCATAATAATGCCACCCCAATTACAGTCAAAACCCAATCCAAAGCATGAAACAACCCGTCCCAGACCATGTTTAAATCTAAATTAGAGTTGGTGGTCAAGGGTCGAATACTGCTCAACATATGATGCCACTGGAGAATTTGATGCAGGAGAATACCATCTACAAAGCCTCCTAATCCCAAACCTAAAAAAATTCCCGCAGAAATTAGTGGTAAATGCTTACCCAAGAAACCACTATTTGCTTCCATTGTCAACCTCTCAAACTGGGTTTTCACCAAATTATGATTTTTGTCCGAAAATATCCTCTATCTTCAGACAAATAATAGCTTTCAATCCCAAGCCGCTCACTTCTTGCCAGCATCTACAGGCATTATAGAAATAGAGATTTATATATCTATAAAAAAGAGCAATTTTTCAATGACTATTTACTTTTATAAGGTTTGGCAGCCTTATGGCTGTTTTTCTAACTTTTCCCCCCATAGCATTGAAATTCAGGGGACTTACTGGTTAACAGTGGAACATTATTATCAAGCGCAAAAGTTTGTTGGTAGTGTAGATGCGGCGATTATACCCGCTATCCGTGCGAGCAAAACGCCAGAAGAAGCTGCTGCTTTAGGACGATGTACCAGTCGTCAACTTCGCCAAGATTGGGATTTAGTCAAAACTATAGTTATGCGAGAAGCTGTACTGAAAAAATTTCTGACTCATACTGATATTAGAGAAATTCTCTTAAGTACAGGTAATGAGATTTTAGTAGAAGATTCCTCTTGTGACTATTTTTGGGGCTGTGGAGCAGATAAAACTGGACAAAATCATCTCGGAAAAATTCTCATGAGTGTGCGTGAAGAAATACGTAAGCTACAAATACTTTCTGTAGTTTATCAGGAATAGAAATGAGGCACTATAGCGTTTCCTCATCAGTCATAGATACCAGACTGTTTAAAAAGTCTGGTATCTGAACACCAGAAGCCTTTCAAACCTCATACTTTTATATATGGTTGCAGTAAGCCGATAATTATTTCCGGCTGTTCTAAATGGGGTAATATTCCTGTATCAGCGATCGCATAAAATTTTCTAATTACATGAGGATTTAAATTAGCCAAGCGTTGCCCTAACTCAATCCTGGTAAATTGTGCCTTTTCTCCCCAAAAGATAACTGTGGGCGTTATCAATTGTTGAATGTATAAACTCAGGTCAAAGTAAAGGTCGCCTTTTAAAAAAGATAATGCAGCAAACTTGGCGTTGGGTTGTTGTGCAGAATATAAATAAGCGTCTACCATTTCCTGGGAAACCCGTTGTGGTTGAGCGAATAAAAAACTTTGCAGAAAATTCCTCACAGCAATTTCGTTCTCTGCGCCCAAGGCGTAAATAAGATTATCTAATAAAGGTGTATTAATCATCGGTAGTGGTAATCTGCGACCAGCACCTTGACCAAAATCATCAAATCCAGAAGGACAGACCAAGTAGAGTGAATCAAACAGGTTTGGCTGAGTAATTGCTAAACGGATAGTGAAAGCAGCCGTTAAGGAAGAAGCGACTACCTTGACTGGTTGCTGACAAGTTTGGCTGATAAATTCTGCGATCGCTGTAAGATAGTCTCTAATCTCATAATCCCTGACTGGATGTGCAGACTCTCCCCAGCCAATCAAATCAGGCGCAAGAATGCGGTGTGTAGATGCAAAAGCCGGATAAACTTTAGACCATTCATAAGCAGACGCTCCCCCACCAAAATTATGGAGAAACAATAGCGGTGGTAAATCTTCAGAGTCATCATCCCACCAAGGTGCAGCAGTTTGGGTATAGTAAACCATTGCGCCCAAAGATGTGTGTACGACTTTATGACCAAAGCCAGGCGGTTGAAACTGAAGCATAATGTTGAATTTCCCTATCCTTTATCGCCTGTAATGGGGACGAGTGTATCTAAGCGATCGCCACTAATGTGATAAGCTGCACCAAAGCCAATGACAAAACGCCCTTCTTTGGGGGTTAGTTGAAAAATCCGGAAGTCAGCCAAACCACGTAACACTTCAATAATTTGACCAAAACGCTCTTGAAATTGATCAACTACTTGATTCCATTTCTGGGATTCACGTTCGATGAGTGTGGCTGTACAATCAAAACTCAAGCGACGACGAGCAAATATTTGATTAGTCTTTGCCTCATCATCAACAAATAAAACATTTACGAGAGGATTCGCTTCAATATTTTTGGTGTGTACTGCAAGACCACTAACATAAATATAGATATTTTTAGCATCATCTATCACAAAAGGGGCATAACTACCATTGGGAATCCCTTGTTCGCTGATAGTACTAATGATGGCACTTTGAAACTCTTGAATAAAACCTGCATACTCAGCTTGAGCTTTTTCCAGTTGGCTCATAAGTCAATTTTTATTGGATTAATCATAACTACTTAAGTATCCTAACCTGCCTCAGCAAGACACAACTCCTATTTGATTTTGTACTCCCCATTCCTCTCTCTCCACTCCCCACCTATCGTTATGATGTAGCAAGACGCTAATTATGAGGACGCAATTGTGGCTGATAAAAATCGTTCTCAATGGAACTTATGTAGGTTTATTGAAACGCTGACTTACTTCGAGGTGATTCCTTTTTTGAATTGGGTGCAGCAATTAATCCAAGGTCGTCCCCAGGATTATCAACCTCGAACTGATGGAGAAAACAACATGGGTGTAATTCTAGTAGCAGGTGCAACTGGTGGTGTTGGTAAACGAGTAGTACAGAAACTGAGAGAACGCGGTGAAAAAGTCCGCGCCCTCGTACGAGACATTGATAAAGCACGGTCAATTCTCGGTGATGATGTTGATTTAGTAGTGGCGGACATTACTAAACCAGAAACATTAACTCCTATTGTGATGGCTAATATCCAAGCTGTAATTTGTTGTACCGCAGTACGCGTCCAACCAGTGGAGGGAGACACCGCAGATAGAGCTAAATATTATCAAGGTGTGAAATTTTATCAACCAGAAATTGTTGGTGATACCCCGGAAAATGTCGAATATCAAGGAGTTAAAAATTTAGTCACAGCAGCCGCAAATTATTTGCCTGCAACTAATGAAAAACTCATATTTGATTTTACCCATCCCTCAACAGAGTTAAAAAATATCTGGGGTGCGCTGGATGATGTTGTCATGGGAGGGGTAAGTGCCAGTAATATTCAATTAGTAGAAAATACTGCTTTATTTGCTGGTAATGTCTCTACCGCAAATTCTGGAGGGTTTGCATCGGTCAGGACAAGAAACTTTGAACCACCATTCAATTTATCTGGTTACGAAGGTGTAGAGTTGCGAGTGAAAGGTGACGGTCAACGTTACAAAATATTCCTACGAACGGAGACTAAATGGGACGGTCTAGGGTATAGCTATTCTTTTGATACTGTAGAGAATACGTGGATTAATATCCGGATTCCCTTTGCAGAATTAGTTCCGGTGTTTCGGGCAAAAACTGTCCAGGATGCGCCACCTATTGACAGCAGCAGAGTTAGTTCCTTCCAACTAATGTTAAGTAAATTTGAATATGATGGTGCTTTAAATCCTAAATTCTCAGCAGGTGTTTTTGCTCTACAGATGGAATTTATCAAAGCTTATGGTGGAGCAAATACACCAAAATTCGTGCTTGTAAGTTCCGCAGGTGTAACCCGTCCTGGTAGGCCAGGAATTAATTTAGATGAAGAACCTCCAGCCGTTAGATTAAATGAACAATTAGGAGGAATTTTGACATGGAAGTTAAAAGGAGAAGATAGTTTAAGAGCAAGTGGCATTCCTTACACTATTATCAGACCTTGTGCCTTAACTGAAGAAGCAGGAGGCAAGGCATTAATTTTCGAGCAAGGTGATAACATTCGCGGCAAAATCAGCCGAGAGGATGTAGCAGAATTGTGTATACAAGCGCTACAACAAAAGAGATGTAATGTAACGTTTGAGGTCAAGGAAGGGACGAATGTTGCTGAGGCTGTTGATTGGCAACAGTTATTTGTCAATTTAGAACCTGACCGATAAAGAATACCAATGAAATAGGGAAGTTGAGGAAATAATTATTTTATAAATCTACTTCCCAAAGGAGTAGAAGAAATGTTTCGTCGATGGTTGTTTGCTGGGGCTTTAGTTATGGTGATTTGGCTTGGGTTGTTATCAAGTCCAGCATCATCACAACAAATTGAATCTCGCCTGAACAATTTGCAAGCTGATTTTAGTCGGGTCTTATCAAGATTAAACCAAATAGAATCACGACTTAACCAAAACCGCCAGTCAGCATCTTCTCCCAGAACAACAATTACAGTCCCATCTGGTTCCCGAAGAAATATCTCTTTGCAGGAACAGGAGAAAATGTTTGATAGATTAGCAACTTTGGTGGTGGAATTGAAACAGCAAGTTAATAAATTAGAGGCGCGAGTGACTAAATTAGAATCACCTTAATTTAAGTAGCATTGAAGATAATGAGCTTACTTACAGGAATCCGATTTGGTTATTGTTGGCGTAGCCTGCACTTGTCCATAAATACCTAAGTATCTTCAGGGCTGGAAAACATTATTCTTACTAACGGTATAAAGGATGAGAGGGGAACTCAAACACAAGTAAGATGTAGAGGTTTTACCTCTCGATTAAGTTTGTTTGCATACATCCTTATCAAAAGGAACATTGCAAACAATGCTTGAACAACAACTTTCTATAGATAGTACAGCTAGATTTGAGCAATTATGGAGTATTACCAAAGAACTCCGCCAGAAACTAGACGCACGTTTTGAGTTACAACCAAACGAGTCTACCAAGGATTTACAAAATTATTCTGCTCAAGTAGGAGCCGCACACGGTTCGCTGAATACTTTTTCTGGTGCAGAAATTGATTGGTTGGTGCATTCCTGGTTGCGGGAACCAATTTCAGGTTTTTGCAATATGCACTTAACAGTTTGGTTAGGTTCACAGATTCGCGTTCCCCATCTGGCTTTTGCTTTTGCGACTGTGCCAAACTTATTCTTTTACATGGATTACATCAGTCGCAGTGATTTGTTGACTGATTTAGATTATTTAGACCGTTATTATGAACCTGCAAACGAGAGATATTTAACATTTCTCAAAGATGACCGCTTTCAGCAATATCACAGCAAAACTCTCTATATTCGTCAGGTACAATCACATACAAGCCTTTGTTACACTAGTCAAATTACAGATGAAACAATCGCTACCCTGCGTTCAACAGCTCATGAGATGATGGATCGTTGGTTGGGTTGGGTAGATGAAGCGGAACCTGTACCAGAATCAGAACGTGCGGCATTGGCGCAACGTGATTTAATTGTCCGCCGAGCGATCGCTGAACGTGACCCAGATAATAAAATTGCAGTGCAGCTATTCGGTCAATACATGACAGATCAATTAGTGCGATCGCTTTGGGGAGACAATAAAATTTAGTCAGAGACGCGATTAATCGCGTCTGTACAATTGTCGGTTGTCATCTTTTTTACTCCCCCTGCTCCCCCTGCTCTTCTTTATGGTAGATAATCCTGGGAATCTCAACTCATTTCGGGCTTTGGCGCTGCAAGTTACTTGTCATGCAGTGAATCAAGCAAGCGATCGCCAAGAAGCTGGGTTAATGATGCACAATACAATTAACCGCTTGGCACAACAAATTGCTGCCAGTATTGCTTTTATTGGGTTTGACTGTCGCTTAATTGTGTTACCAGAATATTTTCTCACAGGCTTTCCGATGGGAGAACCTTTGCAAGTATGGGCAGATAAAGCCTGTTTGGAAATTAACGGTGCAGAATATGAAGCACTGGGAATGATTGCTCAAAAACAGCAAATATTTCTTGCAGGTAACGCTTACGAACTTGACCCCAATTTCCCCGGATTATACTTCCAAACTTGTTTTGTCATTGACCCTTCTGGTTCAGTTGTTTTACGGTATCGGCGGTTAAATTCTTTATTTGCTCCCACACCTCATGATGTTTGGGATAAATACCTTGACTGTTATGGCTTAGAAGGTGTGTTTCCTGTGGCTAAAACTGCCATTGGTAATTTAGCAGCTTTGGCATCAGAGGAAATTTTATACCCGGAAGTAGCTAGATGTTTGGCAATGCGGGGGGCAGAAATTTTTCTCCATTCCACATCTGAGGTGTATAGCAAGAACCTCACTCCCAAAGATGCAGCAAAAATTACTCGTGCTGTTGAGAATATGGCTTATGTAGTTTCAGCCAATAGCGCAGGTTTAGCGAATAGTGCGATTCCCATTGGTTCCGTTGATGGCGGCTCCAAAATCATTGACCATCGTGGGATAATCTTAGCGGAAACAGGCCCAGGTGAAAGTATGGCTGCTTTTGCAGAAATAGACTTAGCTGCATTAAGACGCGATCGCACCAGACCAGGTTTAAATAATTTATTATCGCGCCAAAGGTTTGAAATGTATGCTCAAAGCTACAGTCAAGCTAAATTTTACCCAGCAAACACTATGCTGAATAAAGAAATAGAGCGCAAACATTTTATACAAACACAGCAGGAAACTATTGAACGTTTAACTCGGTTGGGGATTATTTGATGGGGATTGGGGATTGGGGACTGGGGATTGGGGACTGGGGATTGGGGATTAGGGACTGGGGAAAACTAAGTACAAACGTTGCATACAACGTTTTTTCTATTAACCAATGACTATTGATTATTGACAACTGTACAGACTCGATTAATCGCGTCTCTGACAACTGACAACTAACAAATGACCAAAACAATCGAAGTTCGTAATCCACGTACGGGAAAATTTGATTATGTGATTATACCGCCGCCGCCGAGGTTGCTAGCACAGCAATGTAATCGGGCGAGACGGGCGCAATCTCGTTGGCAAGAATTGGGTGTGGAAGGAAGAATCACAGCTTTACAGCAATGGAAGCAAGCTATACTTTCCCGACGTGAACAACTAACAGAAGCTTTGGTAAATGATACGGGTAGATTATCTATAACTGTATTAGAAATCGATTCTTTTATCGCTAGTATCGATCGCTGGTGTGGTTTAGCGCCAGAATTACTACAAGAGTCTGCCAAAAATACCAGCATTCCCTTTATCGCTTTACAACAATCATTAGTTCCTTACCCCCTCGTCGGCGTAATTAGTCCGTGGAATTTTCCTTTGTTGCTGTCGATGATTGATACCATTCCGGCGTTGCTGGCGGGTTGTGCGGTGGTTGTCAAACCCAGTGAAATAGCTCCTCGATTTGTTGCGCCTCTGTTGATGGCCTTAAATACAGTTCCTGAGTTGCGCGATATCTTAACTTTTGTGGAGGGAGGCGGAGAAACTGGGGCAAATTTAATTAATTATGTCGATTTGGTATGTTTTACGGGTAGTGTAGCTACAGGAAGAGAAGTCGCAGAAACCGCAGCTAGACGCTTTATTCCAGCTTACTTGGAATTGGGAGGCAAAGATCCGGCGATCGTTTTAGAGTCAGCCAATTTAGATTTAGCTACCTCAGCTATTTTGTGGGGTGCGGTTGTGAATACAGGACAATCTTGTTTATCTATTGAAAGAATTTACGTAGCTGAATCTAGATTTGAAGAGTTTTATCATCAATTAATAGCTAAAGCCCATCGTCTACAACTAGCTTACCCTTTAGTAGAAGATGGAGCGATCGGCCCCATCATTGCTGAAAGACAAGCCGGAATTGTTAACGATCATATTTTAGATGCAGTTGAGAAAGGGGCTGTCATTCACTGCGGCGGTAAAGTCGAAGAATTAGGTGGCGGTTGGTGGTGTCGTCCTACAGTCATGACAAATGTTAATCACTCCATGAAGGTGATGACTGAAGAAACTTTTGGCCCAATTATGCCGGTTATGCCTTTTCCCGACGTGGAAGAAGCCGTATATTTAGCCAACGACACAATTTATGGATTAAGTGCGGCGGTGTTTGCAGGTTCAGAAGATGAAGCTTTAAAAGTTGCTCGACAATTAAATGCAGGTGCTATCAGTATTAATGATGCCGCTCTTACTGCTGTGATGCACGAAGGAGAAAAAAACGCCTTTAACTTTTCTGGTCTTGGTGGTTCGCGTATGGGTGCATCAGGGTTGAAGCGGTTTTTGAGAAAACAAGCATTTTTGATTAAAACCAACTCTGCTAGTGACCCTTGGTGGTTTGATAAGGGGGAATGACAATTTACTGAATAAATATGGTATGGGGAATAGAGGTAAAGCTTTGGTTGGTTTTATAGCTGTTGACGGTTGACTGTTGACGGTTGACTGTTGACGGTTGACTGTTGACGGTTGTGAGGGTTTTATCTTGGCTTGATGTCGTAATTTATCTGGCTACGGCTATGCTTCCCAAATTAATGTTCTGTTTCCAATACAGAACTAATGTTTTTAAACGCAGTGAAAAGTTCTGTTCGCGTAGCGTCTCTGTTAAGAGAAAGAAAGTTTCCCTTGAGACTTTTTGAAGTCTTGATGTTCTGGTGTAGATAATCCCTGCTGCAAAACAGCTAATACTGTAGCTAAGTCGCCTGATAATAAAGCAGACTTCGCTAACCACAACCCCGGAAATGTTTGTGAACGCAATATATTATCTGTATTTACTTCAAGCTGTATATACTCACCTGCTTGTAACTTAAACCAATCAAATTGATTATCATAAACTCGCCAAACTAAATACTCTTGGACTTGATTACGCCGATACACTTTTAATTTTTCATGTAAATCATAGGAAGCAGTAGAAGCAGCGATTTCTACAATTAATTCTGGCGCACCTTCTAAATAATCATCTTGATTAATGCGCGATCGCCCTCCTTGTTCTATTCTGAGTAAAGCATCTGGTTGGGGTTCATTATCGGCATCAATGATGACTGTAGTATTGTCGGCTAAACCTACGCCCGGTGTTGCTGCTTTGTAAACACCCAACCAAGTCATAATATAAGCATGGGGTTCGCCATGACTTTTGATTCTTAACGGTGATGCCACGTAAACAATTCCTTCAATCAATTCTGCTTTTTTCAAATTAGGCATAGCATAATATCTGCGCTCAAATTCATAACGGGTGAGCCTATCGCCATTTTCTAATGGGGGAATTACCAAAAGTTGAGAGGTTTTCTCAGCAGATATCATAACTTTTCAGGGTGAAATGTCTAGTAGCACGACACATCTCAATTATTGCAAAAAATATTGTTGCCTGAGGACGTAAACAAATTTACCTAAAACATCTGATGAGCAATGGCGTTCCAACGACTGTAGGTCATCGCCTGCCTCAGAATTATGATTATCGTACACTTGCCCCAAAGGTTAAAATCAAACTAAACTTCTTGTGTTTACGGTACAACCAAAGCTAAATCAAGTGTTATGACCGTAACTACCTATAAATGGACAATAGAACGCTATCACCGAGCAATAGAAGCAGGCATTTTTGACGACCAGCCTCTGGAATTATTGCGCGGCGACCTGATTGTTATGCCTCCAGAACGAGAACCTCACGCCTACTACAACACAGAAGCCGCAGATTATCTCCGCACATTACTTGGTGAGCGAGTAAAAATCCGTGATGCTAAACCAATTACCTTACCTAACGATTCTGAACCTGCACCCGATGTTGCTATTGTCAAACCTTTAGGTGAGACTTACTTAAAACATCACCCTTACCCAGAAGATATTTTTTGGGTAATTGAATTTGCTAATGCCACCTTAACTAAAGACTTGGGTGATAAAAAAGAAATCTATGCTGAGGCTGGTATTACTGAATATTGGGTTGTTAACTTAAAAAGTCCCCAGTTAAAAGTCTTTCGTGACCTCAACAATCAGCAATATACGACCGAACTAACCCTCACAACAGGAACTGTTTCACCCTTAGCCTTTCCTGATGTATCAATACGAGTTGAACGCCTTATAGGTGTATGAAAAAAACACCAAAAAATATGACTGTTCCAGCAACCTTCATGATATGGGAACATATATAAGTTGTAGCTGACCACCCAGATAGAGGTTGAAAGTGGATACCATCGCCATCCCTGCTCTGAATCGTCCTGTGGATGCCACAGTAGAGATTCCGGGTTCTAAAAGTATCACTAATCGGGCATTGCTTGTTGCGGCTTTAGCGCAAGGCGACTCTACTTTAGAAAATGCCTTATTTAGTGAAGACAGTGAATATTTTGCTAAATGTGTAGAGCAGTTGGGTATTCCCATCACACTACATCCTCATCTGGCGCAAATCCAAGTTTCAGGTAAGGGCGGCGACATCCCGGCAAAACAAGCAGATTTGTTTGTGGGTTTAGCGGGTACAGCAGCAAGATTTATCACGGCGTTGGTAGCACTTGGTAATGGGGAATATCGCTTAGATGGAGTTCCTCGGATGCGGGAACGTCCAATGGGTGACTTGGTAACGGTGCTACAAAACAGTGGCATAACAATTAACTTTGAGGGCAACTCTGGTTTTATGCCCTACACTATTTATGGTCAGCAATTTGCAGGTGGACATTTTCGCCTCAAAGCCAACCAAACCAGTCAGCAACTTTCCGCCTTGCTGATGATTGCGCCCTACGCCCAACAGGATACAACCATTGAGGTTGAGGGTACATTGGTTTCCCAATCTTATGTAAAAATGACTTGTCGCCTGATGGCTGATTTTGGTGTGGATGTCACCCAAACTGACGACAACCAATTTCATATCAAAGCAGGTCAACGTTACCAAGCTCGACACTATACTATAGAACCCGATGCGTCGAATGCTTCTTACTTTTTCGCCGCCGCCGCCGTCACTGGTGGACGAGTGCGGGTGAACCATTTAACTAAACAATCTTGCCAAGGTGATATTTTGTGGCTGAATGTTTTAGAACAGATGGGTTGTCAGGTAATTGAGGGTGCAGATTACACCGAAGTTATTGGGCCAGAACAATTACAAGGTATCGACATTGATATGAATGATATGTCGGATTTGGTGCAAACATTGGGAGCGATCGCCCCTTATGCTAGTTCACCTGTTATCATCCGTAATGTAGAACATATCCGCTATAAAGAAACCGAACGCATCCGCGCCGTCGTCACCGAATTACGTCGTTTAGGTGTGAAAGTTGAAGAATTTGCCGACGGGATGAAAATTGAACCAACCCCCATCACCCCAGCCGCTATCGAAACCTACCACGACCATAGAATGGCAATGGCTTTTGCCGTTACAGGCTTAAAAACCCCAGGTATTGTGATTCAAGACCCAGGTTGTACAGCCAAGACATTCCCCGACTACTTTACCCGCTTCTTTAAAATGATTGATTAATATGATCGTTCGCAGTTGAGTTTAATACAGACCTAACCCCCAACCCCTTCCCTACAAGGGAAGGGGAGTAAGACTCAAAACCATACTACACATAAGCGAAAATCCCTATAATCACTAGTCTTAAATGTACTTATATATTTAGTAAGAGCGATCGCCCTCGTAGTTATACTATACAGTGACTCATTATTTCCCCAAAACCTTCGGATATTAACTAAATTCCCTCAATAACCGATACAATCGTTTAAAGATATTCTGGTTATATTTAAGCGATTTATATGGAAACAACATCTCAGGTTCAGATAACTATTTCCTTGAATGAACCAGGCTTAGATGATGCTGAATTGCAAGAAAAAGTACAAAATTTGCTACCCCAGTTAAGAGAAGTGGACGGGGTAGAAGATGCAGCTTTAGTTCCCATTACAGAAGTACCAACAGGTTCCAAGGCTTTAGGTGGTTTTTCGCCGGGAAAATTCACAGCCCTAGTCAGTCCTGCTTTAATCAAGCCTTTATTTGACTTTTTAGGTCGTGGTATTGGTAGGAATTTGGAACTAGACATAGAAATCACCAAGGAAGGAGCAAAATTTAGGGGGAAAGCGAATAGCAAAGAAGATATTGAATACATCAAACAAAAAACCGAGGAACTCATTAATCAGGCCAGAAACAACCAAGACAGCAACAATGGCTAAGGTAGCACTGTTAATTGGGATTAGTGAATATGATGAGCCGACATTAGCACCATTACCAAAAGCTGTGAAGGATGTTGAGGCGATGCAGCGCGTTTTGCTAGACCCTGAAATGGGTGGTTTTGATGCGGTCAAAGTCCTAGAAAATCCCTCACGGCAAGAAATGGCCGAGGCTATCGAGGATTTTTACTTCAAGTGTGAGAAAGATGACCTGGGGCTTTTGTATTTTTCTGGTCATGGTGTCACCGTAGAAGACGGTCATTTTTACTTTTCCACTCGTAACACTCGCAAAGATCAGGGAAAATTAAGGACAGCTTCAGCTATAGCTGCTAGAGATGTACAAGGCTGGATGAGCCTCAAGACATTTAAGCGACAGGTAGTAATTTTAGATTGTTGTTTTAGTGGTGCATTTGCCAAAGGTTTTACAGCCAGGGATAGTGGTGAGATTAACCTGCAACAGTATTTAGGCGGTGAGGGAAGGGCGATTCTCACGGCTTCTACTTCTACACAATATGCCTTTGAGTCTGATGATTTTGGCTTAGGGATTTACACCAATTATTTAGTAGAAGGCATTGAAAAAGGTGCAGCCGATAAAAATGGCGATGGTTGGATTGCGGTAGATGAGTTGCATGAATATGCGAAAAGCAAAGTGCAGGAAGAATCTCCCAACATGACACCAGAATTATATTACCTAAAAAAAGGTGAGCCAATTCTTCTTGCAAAATCACCGAAGGATGACCCCAAACTGAAGTATCGCAAGGAATTTGAGACAATTGTTTTTGGTGATGAAGGAGAAATTGAAGAAATTATTGAAGCTAACCGCCCTTATCTATTTGAATTTAGGCGTATATTGAATTTATCTATTGATGATACTAATTTAATTGAATTTGAAGTTCTCGAACCTCATAGAAAACGCCAAGAAAAACTGCAACTTTATGAGCAAGAGTTGTCTAAGATAAAACAATATCCTCTTTCCCAAGCAAGGCGCAAGGCTCTCAAACGCTTGCAAAATATCTTAAGTCTGCGAGATGAAGATGTTGCACCTATAGAAGAACGGATTCTTGGTAAACAGAAACCGCCTGTATCTGAAGAACCCCTTAAAGCCAAGAAATTTGAGTTTGAAACTGTGAATGTGGACGCTCAAGGAAAAATTATTGAGCGCAGTCAGGGAAGTGCAGAATTTTTTGCAGAAGACTTGGGTAATGGTGTAACGCTAGAGATGGTGTCCATTCCCGGCGGTAAATTCCTCATGGGTTCGCCAGACAATGAAGAAGGACGAGATGATTCTGAAAGTCCACAGCACAACGTCACCATTCAACCCTTTTTCATGGGGAAATTTCCCGTAACCCAAGCTCAATGGGCAGCCGTTGCCGCTTTTGATAAAGTAAATATTGATTTAAAATCTGACCCATCTCGCTTTAAAGGTGCTAATCGTCCCGTTGAGCGTATTTCCTGGGATGATGCGGTTGAATTTTGCACCAGACTATCTAAAAAGACTGGTCAGATATATCGCTTACCCAGTGAAGCCGAATGGGAATATGCTTGTCGCGGGGGAACGACTACACCGTTTTATTGTGGCGCAACGATTACAACTGAGTTGGCGAATTATGACGGAAATCACACCTATGGTTCTTCTCCCAGGGGTGAATATCGAGGACAAACAACCAATGTGGGAGAATTTCCTGCTAACCCCTTTGGTTTATTTGATATGTGTGGTAATATATGGGAATGGTGTCAGGATGAGTGGCAGGAAAATTATAATAATGCACCAACTGATGGTAGTGCATGGCTAATTAATAATGATAATCAGCGACGTCTGCTGCGTGGTGGTTCGTGGAACTACTATCCCAGGGGTTGCCGTTCGTTGAGTCGCCTCAGTAACACGCGCGACGACAGGAACGAGCGCGTGGGTTGTCGGGTTGTGGTTGTGCGGGGCAGGCTTTCTTAGCACTTTACTCTCTTGCCCTTTAGCACTCTGCACTTTTTTCTTTACCATTCTTAAGGTTTCGCGCTCTGCGCGCTCAAATTTTTTGAGATTTCTTGGATGAGTGATTTACTTATAATACAAAAAACATAGGATTTAATCAAGTGGTACGTACCAATTTTAAATCGCCTCCCCAGAGATCATAAGTTATTACTAGGCGATCGGATTATTACAGAATTATACAATTTACTAGATGCTATAATCCTAGCACGGTACGCTAAACAGAAATTAATTTATTTAGAGTCCTTAAATAGTAAGTTAGATATCTTACGTTATCAAACTCGCCTACTCCTAGATTTTAACTTAATCAAAACAGAACGTTATGAGTATGCCCAAAAGCTGTTAAATGAGATTGGCATGGATTTAGGTGGCTGGATAAAACAACAAAAAAATAGAGATGTATAAGAATGACACGCCACTACGTATCTGTTCAAAAATCAAATATGAGTCCTATAGATGAAAAGACACGGCAATCTTTGGAGTGAAATTATAACATTTGATAACTTATTATTAGCAGCAAAGAAAGCACAGCGAGGTAAACGCTTTCGAGAAAATATTTGGCTCTTGCGTTGGTTTTATGGTGGAGCATTAAAATCACAGTTTTATAGAAAGGCTCAAAAACTTAAAACCCAGTCACAGCAATGAATACAGGCTATCTTTGGGTTTTATTTATTATTCTGTTCCATAAAATGAACTGAAGAGCCAAATATTTTAGAGTTTAATTACAATTTAGAGTCAGAATTATTTCAACTACAAGAAGAATTACAAAGCAAAACATACTTGCCAGGAATATATAAAACATTTCAAATTTATGAACCCAAGCCGCGTATGATTTCGGCTGCTCCCTATCGTGATAGAGTTGTGCATCATGCCCTCTATAACATAATTGTTCCCATATTTGAACGCACATTTATTAGTGACTCCTACGCCAATCGGGTGGGTTTTGGTTCTCATCGTGCTTTGCGTCGCTTTACACAATTTTCTCGTTCTAGCCATTATGTCTTCCAAGCTGATATTCGTAAATATTTCCCCAGTATTGACCATAAAATTTTAAAACACCTTATATATCGTAAAATAAAATGCCCTGATACACTCTGGCTAATTAACACAATTATTGATAACAGTAATTTCCAAGAACCAGTTATTAACTACTTTCCGGGTGATAATCTGTTAGCACCTTTAGAAAGAAGATGTGGTTTACCAATTGGCAATCTGACGAGTCAGTTTTTTGCTAATGTCTACCTAAATAATTTTGACCATTTTGTCAAAGAACAACTTCAAGCATTTAAATATATTCGCTATGTTGATGATTTTGCTTTATTTTCAGATGACAAAGCATTTTTAGAAACTGCTAGAGTCATAATAGAAGAATATCTTACGAGTTTAAGACTAAAAATCCATCCAATAAAAAGCCAATTATTTGAAACGAAACATGGAGCGAATTTTGTTGGGTTTCGCATTTTACCAAACCAGATTCGTGTACGCAGTGATAATCTGCGTTTAGGAAGAAAAAGATTACGACAAATGCTTCGAGACTATGATGAAGGTAAAATTGATGCTCAACATTTAACCCAATCAACACAAAGTTGGGTTGCCCACTTAAAGCACGGCGACACATGGCAATTGCGCCAGAGAATATTTAGTAGTTCAATTTTTGACTTAGCCATGTTAATTTAAAAAGTGGGTTAGGCGACACCGACTGCTGCGCGGTGGTTCGTGGAACAACAATCCCAGGAATTGCCGTTCGGCGAATCGCAACAGGAACGCGCGTGACAACAGGAACAACAACGTAGGTTTTCGGGTTGTGGTTGTGCGGGGCAGTACTCTTTGTGTCAGAACTGGTAAATGGGAATTTATCGGGAGTACCAAATAAGAGTCCAGGTTTAATCCAGTGAGGTTGATGACAATCTCCGAATATCAAACCGAGTCGGATAGCTTGGTAGGCTGCAAAGTCGAACAGTTATCCGATTCATGTAAAAGTTAAACAACCATACCCCCCTACTCCCAAACCATGTCCATCCGCGAAGAAATGCCCGTACTTGCCCGCCATGCAGGTGAATGGACGGGTACATATACATTAATTGATACTTCAGGGAAAATCCTCGACCACCATCAATCGCACTTAAGTTGCCAACTTCCCGAAGATGGCCCCTATCCCTACTACCAAGTGAATCGCTATACTTGGGCTGATGGAAAAGAAGAAGTGCATAATTTTCCAGGGACATATCAAGATAAGATACTGTGGTTTGATAGCGATCGCATTCAAGGTAAAGCTTGGGAAATAGATGACTCTACGGTTATCCTGTGGTTTTCCTATAAGACAGCCCCAGGAATGTATTTGTATGAAATGATTCAAATCAGCCCTGATAATAACCATCGTGCTAGAACTTGGCACTGGTTTAAAAATGATCAAATATATCAACGTACTCTGATTCAAGAAGAACGGCTAAAATAATAATTCCCCATATTTCAGAAAGTTATGCTTTTATCTATTGGAATACAACTTTCTGAAAAAATAAAATGGTAGGGGTGCAAACTTTTGCGCCCCTATCAAGTTTAAATTTCACAAAAATAGACGCATGGCAAAAAACGACAAAATTAACTTCTCAACTCCTAGCGGCTTTCCCGAATTTCTGCCCAGCGAAAAGCGCTTAGAATTATATTTACTAGATACCATCCGTAGAGTTTATGAAAGCTATGGATTTACACCTATTGAAACTCCCGCAGTTGAACGCTTGGAAGTACTACAAGCCAAAGGTAATCAAGGGGACAATATTATTTATGGTCTTGAGCCAATTCTCCCACCAAATCGCCAAGCAGAAAAAGATAAATCAGGAGACACGGGTTCAGAAGCCAGAGCTTTAAAATTTGACCAAACTGTGCCTTTAGCCGCTTATATTGCTCGTCATTTAAATGATTTAACTTTCCCTTTTGCTCGTTATCAAATGGACGTGGTTTTTCGCGGGGAACGGGCTAAGGATGGGAGATTTCGTCAATTTCGCCAGTGTGATATCGATGTAGTTGGACGAGAAAAACTCAGTTTGCTTTATGATGCTCAAATGCCAGCAATTATCACCGAAATATTTGAGGCAGTTAATATTGGTGATTTTGTAATTCGTATCAATAATCGGAAAGTTTTAACAGGATTTTTCCAATCTTTAAATATATCAGAAACTCAAATTAAATCTTGTATTAGCATTATCGATAATCTCGAAAAAATCGGTGAAGCTAAAGTTAAATTAGAGTTAGAGAAAGAAGGTATTAACCCAGAGCAAACACAAAAAATTATAGATTTTGTTAAAATTGATGGTAGCGTTGACGATGTATTAGATAAACTCAAACATCTTTCACAAACACTGCCAGAATCAGAGCAATTTAATTTAGGTGTCAGCGAATTAGAAACAGTAATTACAGGGGTGCGTAACCTGGGAGTGCCTGACAAACGCTTTTGTATTGATTTGGCGATCGCTCGTGGCCTAAACTACTATACAGGCACAGTTTATGAAACCACTCTCATCGGCCATGAAGCTTTAGGTAGTATCTGTTCAGGTGGCAGATACGAAGAATTAGTTGGTACATTTATCGGTGAAAAAATGCCCGGTGTGGGTATTTCTATCGGCTTAACTCGCTTAATTAGTCGCTTACTGAAAGCAGGGATTCTTAACACTTTACCACCAACACCAGCCCAGGTAGTGGTAGTAAATATGCAGGATGAACTAATGCCAACTTATCTAAAAGTATCGCAACAGTTACGGCAAGCAGGGCTGAATGTAATTACAAACTTTGAAAAACGCCAGTTAGGTAAACAATTTCAAGCAGCCGATAAACAAGGTATTAGATTTTGTGTCATCATCGGTGCTGATGAAGCCGCAGCACAAAAATCATCCCTCAAAGATTTACAATCAGGCGAACAGGTAGAAGTCGCCTTAGCAGATTTAGCTGAAGAAATTAAACGTAGGTTGACCTAATTAAAAATCTTCTCTTTTCTGTGCCTCTGTTATGGAATAATCTATTTCTCAACATGAAGCACAGACAAAAACTTAGTTCTACACTATCAAAATATATGGAAAATCAATCTAAGTCGGCTAGTGAAGACCTTTTAAATATACCTTGTGTTAAAGAAGATTGGGGTGGAGATGGTAGAGGACGCATGAATTTATCAGGAAGACGTACCGCCATTTCTCCAGAATATTTACCTCGTCAATACCAATTCTTTGACACAAATAAAGTCCCAGAAGAACAGAATTGGCAAATACCTGGAATGCCAAATAATGTAGTAGCTGGAAGTCGTAGACTATTAACTTGGCACGATTGCGGTGCTTCCACATCAAAAGTTATTTTACCAACACAATTTCAAGCCCCATCAGGCATATTTACAGCAGATTTAGAGCTTTTTGTCCTCAAAGGTAAAATTAAAATCGGTGAATGGCAACTTACTAAACATTGCTATTCTTTTATTCCCGCCGGAGTCAAATTAGGTGAATGGCAAGTTTTAGGCGATGAAGAAGTAGAAATTCTCTGGATGGAAGACGGCGCAGCTAATTATAGAAATCTACAAGATAATCATCCAGAAGCAAAATTAAACGAATTTATCCCAGTATTAGATAGTAAATTGCTGCCCTGGGGGAAAACAGATACAGTGCAATTTGAAGTAGCAAAAAAGAAGTATTTAAGAAAAGATGCTAACGGCGGTGGAGTATGGTTACTTGCCATCTTACCTCATTATGATGGTCAGCAGCAAATGATTCAAGCATACAATGAGGAAGGTTATTGTCTAGCTGGGTATTGTGATGTAGGAAAATACCGCTTCTTAAAAAATCATTGTTGGTATTGTCCCAGTTTTAGTACTCTTCCCCGACACATATCAGATGATGGCGGTTTATTTTTTGTCAGAGTTGACAGAGACTTATCAAAATTAAGTACAGTTTTATCTTACGCAAATGGAAATTAATCTCAACCCAACTCCCCTTAAAACTCTCTGCGCCACCCTGCGGAAACGCTAAGAGCGAACTGTGCCTCTGCATGAAACTTATCCCCCCAAACTCCTCCGCACATAACGCCCATTCGGCGAACCTAAAACTTGTCCATTGTGATAAATCAAACTTCCCCGCAAAAACGTACTCTTTACCCGTCCCGTTAACTCCATCCCCTCAAAAGGCGTGTAACCCTGTTGTGACTCCGACTCAGCCGCACGTACAACAAAGCTTTCATTTGGGTCTACTAACACCAAATCAGCATCGTAACCAATAGCAATATCCCCCTTTGTTAACAATCCAAAACGCCGCGATGGGTTCCAAGACAGCAACTTAGCCATGTGATTATAAGACATTCCCCGTTTGCTACCTTCACTCACCACACCCGAAAGCAAATATTCCGTCCCACCAAAACCAGACTTAGCTAACCAAATATTATTCGGGTCTTTCGCACTGCGTTTTTGTTCCGCAGAACAGCAAGCATGGTCACTCACT
The DNA here is from genome assembly GCF_048568275.1 of Anabaena sp. FACHB-595. Taxonomy (NCBI): domain Bacteria; kingdom Bacillati; phylum Cyanobacteriota; class Cyanophyceae; order Nostocales; family Nostocaceae; genus Anabaena; species Anabaena sp. FACHB-595. The sequence goes on along the minus strand of NZ_CP183473.1, from coordinate 5,980,078 downwards.
ATCCAATCTACTTGATGATTAAGTACAGCTTGCCATAGATATTCCACATCGGCGCGGGGACGAATAGGCGGGTTGACCTTTGCCCAAGTACCATTGGGTGTATCAACATCTAATAATAAATGCCCAACCGTAACTTCTCGCCGAAAGTTGATATGAGGGAAAGCAGTTTGCATAATCAAAGCTGCTTCCATTGCTTTACGTGAACTCAAATGTAATAAATTGATGTTTGCACAGTTAGTTTCGTGTGCCAAATAAGCAGCGATGGAAATTGCTAACCCTTCGGAATGGGGAGGACGTGCTGCACTATAGGCGTGCAGTCCACTTAGGCTAGAATCATTTTCTACTATTTTGGTATAAGCATTGAGAATTTCTGCAACTTCGCAATGCAAACTCAAGCTGATATAATCTCGCGCTTCTGGATATTCTGCCATCAAGCGAGTTACACCACGCATGATAAATTCAAAATGAGCAAAGTCGTAGCGTTCCTCTTTATTTATCATCAAAAATAGGTTTTGCTGGTCTGATAAACCATGCAAACCATAACCACCATAAAACATGAATATTTTAAAGGAAGTTACCCCATGTTCCTCGAAAAGTAAGGGTATTTCGTCGATATGCTGACTAGCGATAGGTGCAACGTGATAGCTATAATCTACAAAAAAATTACCTGCTGATAATGCCAAAACTTCGGGAAAAAAATCTCGGTAGGAACCACCTTTATTTAGATAATACTGTCCTGTACGAATATAGTTGAGACTGGTTGTTACTCCTCCCATTGCGGCTGCTTTGCTTTCTGTTACCGCATCTTTATCGAGGGGTTGATAGATACCGATGTGCATATGGGCATCTACAACCCCAGGAAAGCCTAACAAGTTTTTGGCATCAAAAATTTCTTGACCTGTGTCTGGAGTAATATTAGGAGCAATCTGAGCAAATTTCCCATCCTTAATGCCTATGTCAAGTAGTTCAACAGCATCATTATGGGGACGAACTACCCGCACATTTTTGATAATTTTATCTAATACTGGAGGTTCAGCCACGGTAGACCTCACACTAAAATAAGTACAGCAGCCAGTTTAGTCAGGAATTTCCACATCGTACCGGAACACTAACCAAATCCCATAACTATGTAACAGTTTTTGATTATTTTTAGGAGAAAAAGCAATGACAAGTTTTAATGAATATCATCTAAATCCCCAAGAATTCTCTTTTCTTAAACCTTTTCAAGATAATTGGCAAGTGATTAGAGATGAGTTTACCACTTTCATGAAACAGGCATCTCCTGAGGAGTTGCAATTCACTTATGATGTTTTAGGGCCTAAAAGTAAAACGATAAAAACTAAAGGTAGTTCAAAATATAGTGCTTTTGGAATTTTATTCCAAGGTTTATTTATTGAAGAATATATACAGTTGCATCAAATAGAATATCCAGATTATGGGACAGAATTAGCTTCAGAAACATCATTGAAATTAAGAAATAAATATTTTCCTAATTTGGCTAAGGTAATAGAAAATGCGAATCTTCTTGAGGATAATATTATCAGAAACGCGTATTTTGGTACATTTCACCCAGGATTAGATATTAAGCTTCATGTTAACTATAACCCTCACATGAATCGTGGTTATTTAGGGTTAATTGTCCCAGAGGGTGATGTGGCGATGAAGATATGCTATGAACAGCTTTATTGGCATGAAGGGGAATTTCTGGTTTTAGATCACAGTTATCCTCATTGTCCGCATAATTACACTAATTATGATAGGACTGTTTTGGTTGTGGACTTTTTTAAACCAGATAAGTCTAGGGAGGAAGTGATTGCATTTGAACAGGAACAAGTTGCTGAACGGATGCGGGATAATCCTTATAGTTTGGGTGTTTTTGGGAAGAGTGATAAGGCGAAGGAAGAGGATTTTATTAAGTATGGTTTAGCTCATCAGTTGGAGTGGGATAAGGCTTTATTGAGTTGATATGGGAAGTTTTTAAACGCGGAGTGTCGCTATAGACGCTTCGGCTACTCTACGAGAACGCTAAGAGCGAACCCGCAGGGTGGTTGGCGCAGAAGTACGCCGAGGATTTGTCATTGTTTGTGTATTTGGGCATTTTTTGGGGATGAAAAGAGAAAGTTACAGGAAGTTAATCGCTAAGGGGCTTAGTCAAGATTTTAAATCTGCTGCGGAAATTGTGGAAGTTCCTATTCCGCAAGTTGGTATTGGTCAGCTTTTAATTGAAAATAAATTTGCGGGGATTAATGGTGGTTTTGATACTTTAGTTTGTCGTGGTGATATTCCCTATTTTGAGATAATTCCTCCTTTTGATTTGGGGGTGGAGGCGGTGGGAAAGGTTGTGGCTGTGGGTGAAAATGTTACAGGTTTTCAGATAGGTGATGCGGTTGTCACTACAGTCCGTGGTAGCGGTTATCGAGAATATCAGGTGATTGATGCAAACTTAGCGGTGAAGGTGCGGGAAGCTACGCCAGAAGTTTTAACTTTGATGCCTACTGGTGTATCAGCTTTGGTGGCGTTGGAACAAGTGGGGGAGATGACAAGTAATGAAGTGGTTTTGGTGACTGCTGCGGCTGGGGGGACTGGTCATATTGCGGTGCAGTTGGCTAAGTTAGCCGGGAATCATGTGATTGGTACTTGTAGTTCTGAGGCGAAGTCTAAGTTACTCAAAGCATTAGGATGCGATCGCATCATTAACTATCGCACAGAAAACCTGGATCAAGTCCTTAAACAAGAATACCCCAAAGGAATTAACTTAATTTTTGAGTGTGTAGGTAAAGATGTTTTTGATACCTGCGTTGATAACTTAGCCATTCGCGGACGTTTAGTCAGCATTGGTCACATTTCCGAATACGGGAAAAATGTAGAACCAGTGACTCAAGCGCGCATTTATCATCAACTGATGTGGAAAGCAGCTTCAGTCAGGGGTTTTCTCACACCGTACTATCAAGAATATATCCCGGAAGCAGGCGATCGCCTGTTAAATCTTTTTTACAATGGCAAACTCCAAGTTAGTGTTGACCCTACGCAGTTCAACGGCTTAGAATCCATTCCTACAGCAGTGGAATACCTGTTAAGTGGTCACAATTGTGGCAAAGTAGTTGTGAAGTTTTAAAAACTAATGACGGGTATCAGAACGCTCAAACTTAGTTTTTACTTTTTGAGCTATGAACACCAGTATTACTGCTAATAAGGAAGTTACCACAGCCACAGATGAAATCCACGAGTCATCTGTGAGGATAGCGAAAGCTGCGAGAGTGATCGCTACACTGACCAAAATATGTTTTACTAGTTTTGTGACTCGATAAGCGCGATCACAAGAACTACAAATTTGAGTATGGCTCTCGAAGCGATCGTTGGTGGATAGTGAAACAATCTTCTGCTCATAATTAGTCTTACACGTAGTATACCCTTGGTAAAATGGTAATGAAGAGCCGTATTTATCTAGCCACTTCCGGTATTCCACAGGAAATAAATCTGATGTTTTAAGTGGTAAGTATAGTTCTCTGGGACTTTTTATTAATCGTTCAATATGTTTTTGTTGTCCTGCTGCTTGCTGCATATCTTGCTGTAAAACTTTTTGCCGATACCAATGTTCTAACCAGCGAGGAGTTAATTTAAGTCGCCATTGAGAAAAATTTTGGAACGCTCTAAATAAAACGCGACATTGATTTTTTCCCAAGGGTATAGAATAAGCAGCTGCTCCACGATACCATCCGCGCTCTTCATTAATTGGTATGTAAAGCATTACCAGATTAGGTGCGACAAAATTAATATTTATCCAAGGTGAAAGAGATGAGCTGACATTGCGATATCTTCCACAAATTCCCTGGACAGATTTAGCTATTATTTCCATTTCTAAAGGTAAAGCCTCTGCACGATTACCTAGCGTACCATTATGACTAATAGGAACATGAGCCGGATCAATTGCGTTTTCAATCAAAGTATTTTGGTCATAAGGGATATTGCACATAAAATCTGTGGTGACAAATTCCGGCTTATCTAACTCTGGTATGGCGGGAATCAAGGTTTCATCAGCTGCGTCTGCTTCCCCCGCCCACATCCAGACAATACCTTGACGTTCTACAATTGCAAAAGATTGAACACAGGCATTTTTCGGAATTGTCGCCTCTTTTGGTAATTGAGGGATGTGCAGACATTGACCATCAGTACCAAACTGCCAACCGTGATATAAACACTCGATTTTACCATCGATTATTTGCCCATCGGAGAGTTTAGCCGCACGGTGAGGACAAATATCAGGTAAGCAACCCAACTTTCCATCTTGATTTCTAAATAAAACGAAAGGTTCATCATACAAGGAAAAACTGTAGGGAAGTTCTTTCGGGAAGTCTTGCAAAAAAGTAATCGGATACCAACAGTGTCTCCAATTAAACTCTTGGTTGTTCTCCGACATGGACGAGTTAAAAATAGCTTGTTTTATTTCACCTTGAGGAGGATTGATAGTCATATATTGTCCTCAGTTTGTAAGTTAGTAGATGCTAAAAAAATGTTTATTTGTGCTGACTAATTTGTCTATATTTAGATTAAATTTTCAAGTTTCTTCTGTCTTAAGAATGATTACTTTTAGTGCAGATATCACCAAATTATTAATAATCTGGGGAAAGAGACATCAATAGATAATTATTTAGTGTATATCCACTTAATGATGATGGAACAAAACTCAGAGAACACTTTAAAAGTCGCTCATCAAGGATTTGAATTTTTTACTCAAGGTCTAGCAACGGGAGAATGGCAAAAATTTCTCGATATGCTAACCGAAGATTTTACCTTTTGGTTTCCAATGGGGAAATTTCATGGCTTGAATGTAGGGAAAGAAAGAGCCAAAGAATTTTTTACGTATGTTTCTGAGTCTTTTCATCCTGGAATACAACTATCATCCCTAGACCATGTCACCAGTAATGAAACAACAGTAGTCTTTGAGTTTCGGGATGAAGGGCTATTATTAGGAAAACCTTATAAAAATCGCGTAGCAGTTTCTTTTGATGTACGTGGCGACAAAATTTGTAGCTATCGAGAATATTTTGGTAGTGATGGTAAATCTAATTAAAGTTTGGTAATTGGTCATTGAAAATTAATTTATTACCCATTACCCATCCTTAATTTAATTATTTTGAGCTTGGATTGCTTGCAATTCCTGACATTTTGCCTCTGCGGCTTGATAAGCATCTACATATTCCTGACCACCCAGCATGATATCACCATAATATTCGTAAGGTGCTTCGCCATAGATGGGTAATGGGTCATCTTCGGGATAATCTTCCTTTGACTCTTCTATAACTGCTTTGAGTTTTTTCACACTCAAACTTTGTGCAGCAAAATACCAGAGTTCTTCAGACTTCTTATGCAGATGAGGTAGTGTAGGGTCAATAACACTATCCCCTACCTCAATCCAACCATGTTCTTTAGGTTTGTATGGCTTACCTGCGACCAAAAATCCTTGGACATAAGCGGCTCCTTGTGTTGCTAATGCAGCTTTATAAGCATTATCAAAGGGCTTATTGGCCTTGCTTTTGATGCTTTCAGCAACTTTTAGGGACAGGGTTTCATCCAATACTTTATTCATTGACAGCCCTCATGAGAGCTTCGAGTACAATATAAATATACACTAATCCCCAATCTTCACATTGATATGTAAAATGGTCAGCGTATCTTGCGCTATGCAGGCGATCGCTCATGACCATCACTAAACGTATACTGCCAAAATGGGGATCTTTTGTCAAAAAGCCCAACCTTTCCCAAAAATTAATGCTGGTTGGGTTAGCTATCACTCTATTTTTCATCTTCTTGGCATTCTTCGCGCCTGTATTCCAAAGTTGGGGATGGCTACAAAACCCCAGAGAGTTTCTGGCTAACACACCTCAAGAAGCACCATCAGCCAAACATTGGTTCGGCACGACTCTTTTAGGACATGATGTTTTCTCTCGGACATTATTTGGCGCACAAGCAGCGTTGCAAGTGGTAATTTTAGCCACGGCGCTGAGTATGATAGTTGGCGTGCCATTGGGAATGCTGAGTGGCTACCTTGGCGGTAGGTTAGATAAGGCATTACTGTTTCTCATGGACAGTATCTACACCTTACCAGGACTGCTATTGTCGGTAACACTGGCGTTTGTAGTAGGCAGAGGAATCTTAAATGCAGCGATCGCTATTAGTATCGCATACATTCCCCAATACTACCGCGTTGTGCGTAACCACACCGTCAGCGTCAAAACTGAAGTATTCATCGAAGCAGCTCAAGCAATGGGGGCTTCTACTTGGATTGTGCTTTCTCGATATCTGTTTTTCAACGTCATTCAAAGCGTACCCGTACTTTTTACCCTTAACGCCGCCGATGCAATTTTGGTACTAGGCGGTTTGGGTTTTTTAGGGCTAGGATTACCGGAAGAAGTACCAGAATGGGGACTTGATTTAAAACAAGCTCTAGAAGCATTACCAACTGGGATTTGGTGGACTACACTATTTCCCGGTTTAGCAATGACATTTATGGTAGTAGGGTTATCACTACTAGGAGAGGGGTTAAATGAATTTGTCAATCCTCGATTACGAGGAGAAAATCGGAAATAGACAGTTGATGGTTGACAGTTGACAGTTGACGGTTGTCAATAGATTTTGGACTGTGGACTATGGACTTTTTTATTAATTACTGAGAGATTAAAGTGAAAGATAACATTTCTTTGATAGCTGCTGCTGCTGGTGGATTTATGCTTTCTGTGGCGCTGGCGGGAATTTTGAGAGGTGCGCCAGTCATGGCTTGGCAAGATAAATCTAGTTTTAGTGCCAGTGTGGTAACAAATTTAAGAGTTACAAGCAAAAAAACTGAGAACTTAGAATTTTTTGGCCCAGAAATCCCAAAAAGCTAATATGCTTTTGTGAAATACCCTAAATGGGTAATTATCGTCAGCTTCATCAAAGCTGATGACTTCTGCTGTGGTGGTTTGGTGTGAGGAATTGAATGTGGGGAATTCTCAAGTAATTGGCATTGACTTGGGGGGAACAGCAATTAAATTGGGGCGATTTAGCAAAGATGGGACTTGTTCACAATCTTTGACTGTGGCGACTCCCCAACCAGCAACCCCGGAAGCGGTTTTTCTGGTCATGGTGGATGCGATCGCGCAAATTGACCCAGATAATGAAACTATAGCTATTGGTGTGGGTACTCCTGGCCCGGCTGATGCTCAAGGACGCATTGCTCAAATTGCTATTAACTTACCGCAATGGGAAAATGTACCTTTGGCGGATTGGTTAGAAGCGAAAACTAACAAGCCGACAGTAATTGAAAATGATGCCAACTGTGCGGGAATCGCTGAGGCTTGGTTAGGAGCCGGTCGCCACTGCCAAAACTTTATCATGTTAACTTTGGGGACTGGTGTTGGTGGCGCAATTTTTTTAGATGGCAAATTATTTGTCGGACATCGTGGCGCAGCTGGTGAACTGGGACTAATTACACTCCAACCCGATGGCCCTATGTGTAAAAGCGGCAACCCTGGTTCTTTAGAGCAGTACACTTCCATTAAAGCTATTCGTCGCCTGACTGGTAAAGAACCTGCGGAATTAGGTATGCTAGCTCAAGCTGGAGATCCAGAAGCCTTACAATTTTGGCAAGAATACGGACAAAATTTAGGTATAGGTTTAACGAGTTTAATTTATGTTCTCACACCACAGGCGATCGTGCTTGGCGGTGGTGTAAGTGCCAGCTGTGAATTTTTCTTACCAACTCTCAAAGCCGAAATCGAAAAGCGAGTTATGTCCACATCTCGCGCAGGGTTACAAATCTTGCCAGCAGAGTTAGGTAACTCAGCCGGAATGGTAGGCGCAGCAAGATTAGCTTGGGAAAAGTTTGGTAATTGGTAATGGGTGATTCAAAACTATTGACTATCGACTAAGAAAAAGAATGTCCTGTGGTTTTTTGGACGTATTGCAAAACTTTCTTATAAGAATCTGGGCTACTGACGGGGTTAATAATAATGGGAATAGTACCATCTGGTAGCCAAAAGGTTATTCTGCCATTAGTTTCTTGACAAAAGGAACTAATGCAATTGAGATTGATTACATATTCATTTCTTTCATAAATGATTTTTACCCAATGGGCATTTTCTACTGCCACGGTAGTCACTTGTTCTAGATATTCTAGGATTTTGTGATAGTCTTCTAAGTCAGTTTGGGGATTAATTATAATTGGAATGGCACAGTCAGGCAACCAAAATGTTACCCTGCCGTTCTTTTCATAACAAAAAGCATTTACACGGTCAAAATTGATTACATATTCTTTCCTTTCATATACGAGTTTCACCCAGTACGCCACAACAGCTCCTCAAGTCCGAAATTCATGAATGATGCTTACCTTGTATGTTATGTAATCTGCTGACGTTCTAAGTTAATTTACTCGGATTTTTGGGGAAAATCCCAAAATTTTATTTTCTGGTAGGGGATAGGGAAAAGGGTTAATCAGCTTTTAGTGTAATAATTTTACAATTGATTTATATGTAATAAATTACACTATAGTCTAGGCAAATGTCTTGCCCCTGCACCCTGACACCCCTACACCCTAATACAGTTCAGTTAAGCAAGAGAGGTAGGGGAAGAAAGACAGTTATTTTTAGAATTCTTCTCTTCCCCTACCTTAACCAAAAAATTCTTTAACTAAACCGTATTATCCTATACCCAGACCATTAAATTTTTAGGACACTTTCACTGGTGTCTGGAAATTAGCGGTAGGATGACTTTGAGCGATCGCAGCTTGGACAAAGCCAGTAAATAAAGGATGGGGCGTGTTAGGCCGCGATTGAAATTCTGGGTGGAACTGGCAAGAGATAAAAAATGGATGTTGTGGATATTCCACAATTTCCACTAGGCGGCCATCAGGAGATGTGCCACTAATGACATAGCCAGAATCTAATAACAGTTGACGATAGTCATTGTTGAACTCATAGCGATGACGATGGCGTTCTTGAATGATTTCTGCTTGGTAAAGCTTAGAGGCTAAAGTATTGGGGAGAATATGGCAAGGATATACACCTAAGCGCATGGTTCCACCTAAATCCACCACATCTTGCTGTTCTGGTAACAGGTTAATTACAGGATATTTGGTGGTTGAATCAAATTCCGCACTATTAGCACCAGCTAACCCGCCAACGTTTCTCGCCCATTCAATAACAGAACATTGCATTCCTAAGCATAAACCTAAGAAGGGAATCTGGCGATCGCGTGCGTATTTAATCGCGGCAATTTTGCCATCTACCCCACGCGTGCCAAAGCCGCCTGGTACAACGATGCCATCTACACCTGCAAGGTAGGTTTCTGGTGCTTGGGTTTCCAAATCTTCGGAATTTATCCACCGCAATTGTAAGTCTCCCTGGGTAGCAATGGCGGCGTGACGCAACGCCTCTACTACTGATAAATACGCATCACCCAAGCTGACATATTTACCAACAATGGCAATTTCTACGGTGTGTTTAGGACTATATAATCCTTGCACCATAGCTTGCCATTTCTCTAGGTTTGGTTGGCGTTGTTCCATTTGTAACAACTTGAGTGTTTGTTCTGCCAGTCCTTCCCCTTCGAGAATTAACGGGACTTCATAAATACTTCTGGCATCTTGAGAAGTGATGACGCACTCTACCGGAACATCACAGAATTCTGACAATTTCTGTTTTAATCCTCTAGGTATGGGGCGATCGCTCCGACATACTAGAATATCTGGTTGAATACCAATAGATCTCAGTTCCTTCACAGAATGCTGTGTAGGCTTCGTCTTCATCTCCCCCGCCGAAGCAATATAAGGCATGAGGGTAACGTGCATATACAACACATTTTGCCGTCCCACCTGTTTGCGTAGCTGGCGAATAGCTTCTAAAAATGGTAGCGATTCAATATCACCCACCGTCCCACCAATTTCGGTAATGACTACAGAGGGATTTGTTTCTTTAGCAACTGACAAAATCCGTTCTTTAATTTCATTGGTAATATGGGGAATTACCTGGACTGTGCCACCATTGTAGTCACCGCGACGCTCACGCATGATTACCGCTTGGTAAATTGAACCAGTGGTAACACTATTGAGGCGTGACATTGAAGTATCGGTAAAGCGTTCGTAATGTCCCAAGTCTAAATCTGTTTCTGCGCCATCTTGGGTAACGAAAACTTCACCGTGTTGAAAGGGACTCATTGTACCCGGATCAATATTAATATAGGGGTCGAGTTTTAAAATCGACACCGAATAATCTCGTGATTTGAGTAAACGGCCTAGACTTGCTGCTACAATGCCTTTGCCAATACTGGAAACAACACCTCCAGTAACAAAGATAAACTTAGTCATAGTAGTTTGAATTTTTATCAACTGCTAACGATACCTTCCAAAATCCATCCCGTCATTGTGCCACAGTCACATAGTGAATACTTCTGTGATACTGCTGTGAAAAAAGTTCTCATCCCAGTAATATTAAGCTTCGTTGTCACCTCCTCCGTTGCTTTGGCTTCCTCACCTCTCAAAGTTGTTTATCCGCCGACAAACCACCAGACTAGTGCAGAAAAAATCTTTTTTATTGGTACAGCACCACCAAACGGCCAAGTTCTCGTTAATGGTAAGCCAATTAATCGCAGCCGGTCTGGCCATTTTGCCCCAAGTTTTCCCTTACAGTTAGGAGAGAATATCTTTACAATACGCCACCAAAATCAAGAGCTTCAGATTAAGGTGACAAGGCTGAGTAATCAACCAGAGCTACCACAAGGTTTAGCTTTTGCTAAAGGTTCTCTCACACCAACTGCCGACATTGCCAGACTACCTGGAGAACTCATTTGTTTTAGCGCTATTGCACCTCCTAACGCCAGTGTCTCTGTGAAACTGGCTAATGATACTGTGGTACTTTTGCCTCAACCACAACAAGCAATACTACCAAGTAATTTGGCTGCGCTCACTGGACAAAATCAACCCACTACCCAGTCTATCCCAGGTAAGTATGAGGGTTGCACAACAGTACCAGTTGCAACAGATTTGGGACAACCTCAATACCAACTGACACTTAATGGTAAGACGATAACTCAACCAGGTGCTGGCAAAATTAAAATTCTCTCACCCACGCAGTTACCTGTAGCTGAGGTGGTAGCAGACGCAGGAGTTGCCCGGACTGGCCCTAGTACCGATTTTTCTCGACTTACGCCACTGCCTAAGGGAACACGAGCCACTGTCACAGGTAAAGAAGGTGTATGGTTTCGCCTAGACTATGGTGCTTGGATTAATAGTCAGGAAACCCGCATTCTTCCAGGAAGTGTTCCGCCACAAACAGTTATACGTAGTGTTGGATATCGAAGACTTCCAGGTACAACAGAAATGCTTTTCCCTCTCCAAACCCCTGTACCTGTGAGTGTGCAGCAAGGAGAAAAAACTTTCACCCTGACACTCCACAACACCACTGCCCAAACAGATATTATTCGCCTTGATGATGACCCTTTAATTTCTCGTCTAGATTGGCAGCAGATAGCTTCAGGAGAGGTAAAATATACCTTTAACCTGAAAAAAGCTCAACAGTGGGGATATAAGCTGAGATACGACGGTACAACCCTGGTGTTAGCTTTACGCCATGCGCCTGTTATCAGGCAGAATAGGCAAAAGCCCTTATCTGGTATCAAGATTCTACTCGATCCTGGTCATGGTGGTAAAGAATCTGGCGCAACTGGGCCGACTGGATATTTAGAAAAGGACGTAAATCTGGCAGTATCGAAGTTATTGCGTGATGAATTGCTCAAATTAGGGGCAAATGTGGTGATGACTAGGAATGATGATCGGGATGTCTCCCTACCAGAGCGTCAAGCAATTATCAATCGAGAAGAACCAGCGATCGCTCTTTCCGTCCATTACAACGCTCTCCCCGATGCTGGCGATGCGGAAAACACTAAGGGGATTGGTATGTTTTGGTACCATCCCCAAGCCCATAACCTCGCCGTGTTCATGCACAATTATCTCGTGAATAAACTCCGTAGACCTTCCTACGGTGTGTTTTGGAATAACTTAGCCCTCACACGCCCAGCCGCCGCACCCTCGTTATTATTAGAGTTAGGTTTTATGAGCAATCCCCATGAATTTGAATGGGTGACAAATCCCCAAGAGCAGAAAAAGTTAGCTAAAGTTTTGGCTGAAGGGATAACTGAGTGGTTTCGTAGTGGGAAATAGCATATTTTTGAAGTGAAATTCACACCATTACTGATAGGATTCATAGTTTTAAATTCTCTGGCGACTTCCAGCGTCACTTGGGCGCAAGACAAAAACCCGAATCGGGCTAACTCATCTGTAATTTCCCACAGACGACACAAGCCTTTATCTGGATTGAAAATTGTCCTGAACGCTGGACATGGTGGCACAGAATTGGGTGCAGCTGGCGCAACTGGTTATTTAGCAAAAGACTTGAATTTGCAAGTCACAAAGTTATTGCAGGATGAGCTAGTGCAGCTAGGTGCAGATGTAGTGATGATTAGGGAAGATGATAGAGACATATCCCTCGCAGAACGTCAGAAAATTATAGAGCAAGAATCACCTGCGATCGCTCTTACATTTCACTATCGCTCCCTCCCAGATGATGGCGATGCGGAAAATACCAGAGGTGTAAGTAGCTATTGGTATCATCCTCAAGCCCATAGCTTGGCTACTTTACTACACAACCGCTTAGTTGATGATTTGGGTAGACCTTCTTATGGTTTGTATTGGCAAAATTTAGCACTCACACGTCCCCATTCTTCACCATCAGTATTATTAGAGTTAGGTTTTATGAGTAACCCTGACGACTTTGAGGAGGCGATAAATCCCCAGGAACAGAAGAAGTTAGCTAAAGTTTTGGCTGAGGGTATTACTGAGTGGTTTAGAAGCCTGTAATAGTTGCGACTGAAATGACAAATCAAGAGGGAAGCGACAGAGGTTTTATTCTTCCCTACTCTCTTGAGTTGGCTGAGTTTGTGCTTGCTGCACCTGCTCAAACGATAAATCTAAAGCTTCAGCAACTTGTTTCAACGTTAATCCCAAAGCCAACAGTCGGGGTACTGCTTCTAACAAAGCTTCTTCTTTAATTTCTTGATAGACTCTTGTTTGTTTCAATTCGCTTAATCCAAACATTTCTGCTATTTCCTGTCGGCTTTTTTGGGGAAACTTATAGAAAATTATTGTCTCTATTAATTCATAAAAAATAGAGTCGGTTTTCATGAGGTGAAATTGTTGCTTTAATCACGCTGCCAACCGTGTAAAATTGGCATTGCAAATAGCCCCCATGCCAAACCTGTAATTAATCCAAAGGGTGTAACTAAGTAATTATTAAAATCCCATAAGTCGAAAATTTGGGCTGCTAATTCTAGAGGATAAGCCATCATTAATACACTGGCTAAAGCCGCACCATTCCAACCATATTGACTGAGCCAGTAAAATCCTTTACCAGCAGTCGCAGCGTATAACAGCCGAGTAACTAATAACCCGGTGACAGTGCCATAACAGCGCATACAAACAGCCATGATAAATGGGGGTGCTACATCTAAGCCCATATCTGGTTGCGGACACACATGATTACCCATGAAATAAATAATGTCCGCAATACCCCCAAGTAACCAGACTCCAGACGCAGCCAGAAAGGGAGCTACTGGGGGGCCAAACACCATTCCCACCAGCATAAAGTCAGCGATGAAACTAACCCAGTTAATTTGCAACTCTTTTTTTAAAGCTACTCTTACCATTTCCTTTCTGTGCGTCTAGTGTAGTCCGTTGACTAACCTACCTTAGAAACGTAGGGGCTTGTCAACTTATCTAACTGCTGGGTTAGCAGACTGAGGAATAATCCTACATCCGTGACTACGCCCACTGATTCGATAGAACCGCGATCGCTCAATTTTGTCACAACGGCCGGGTTAATATCTACACAGACCATTTTCACGCCTGCTGGGGTCATATTCCCCACACCAATGGAGTGCAGCATTGATGACAGCATCAAAATCATTTCCGCGCCTTCCAGGTGTTTGGCGTATTCCTCCTGCGCCTTAATTAAGTCCATTTGGGTATCGGGTAAGGGGCCGTCATCCCGAATGGAACCAGCTAGGACAAAGGGAATTTGATTGCGGACGCATTCATACATCACACCGCTACGAATGATCCCTGATTCCACACCTTTGGCTATACTGCCATGACGGCGGATAGTGTTAATTACCTTGAGGTGATGGCGATGTCCACCACGGACGGCGACACCCCGTTTCATATCTACACCCAAGGATGTACCCATCATATTTTGTTCGATGTCGTGGACGGCGATCGCATTCCCACCAAGTAGAGCTTGTACGTAGCCTTCCCGAATCAATCTTGAGAGGTGTTCACCGCCACCAGTATGAATCACCACAGGCCCAGCTGTGACGACTACTTTACCGCCAGCGTCCCGAATTTTCCGCAATTCCCAAGCGACTTGCTCAACCACCAACTCCACCCGCCGTTCGCTGGAAACGCCACCAGACATAAAGCTGAATTCTTGGGTGTTGCGTTGTTCCCGTGATTCGGTTTTGCGGATGGTGCGGATACCCAACACATCGACAATTACCTGTTCACCAGCTTTGAGGTCACGTAATATTTTACACTGTGCTAATAGACCATTGGGGGTTTGGGTGATAGCGATCGCCCCATCCATACGCTGATTTTCTACTTTGATCCACTGCCCATTAATTCTGACTTCCGTGGGATAAATGGTACTCACATAGAAATCATCAGGGGCTACACCGTCTTGAATCACAGGCTCAAGTTTGGCATCGCGTTCATCTTGGGGCAAGTCTACTGCACCCAAATCAATCAACAGGGAAATGATTTCTTCCATCACCTCGTGAGAAGGTGCTGATACCTTCACCTCGGCGGCGGATGTGCTTTGGCGTTGTTCTCCTAAGTTGAAATTCAGCACTTGGAAGCTACCGCCGGTATCGACAATCATATCCAAGGCGCGGTTAATCAAGCCAGAATCAAGTAAATGCCCTTCGATGCGAATAATGCGACTTTCAACATAAACATTGGCATGAACTTCGTCTCTGACTGGTTCTGTCACCCGCAAGGTGAGACATTTCGCCGCACCACCAGCTTTGAGAAATTCGGTGAGTGGCGTTTCTAGAACTTGGAAACCAACACCTGTCAAACTCTGCTTTAAAGCATCGCTGGCTTTGTTCATAATGACGATGCTTTCCACGTTCACCGTGTTACAAGCAAAGTTCACAGCATCGGCTTCAGCAATGGCGATCCGTTTTTCCGGTGCAACTCGCATCTCAATTAAGCGATTGGAGTAGGAATCAAACGCACCTGGATAGTAGAGCAAATAGCCGTTAGCTAGTGGGCAGAAACAGGTATCTAAATGATAGAAACGCTCATCTATCAATCGCAGGGATAGTACTTCAATATCCAGCCATTTAGCTAAATATGGGTGAGAATCTAATTCTGAACGGAAACCATAGCCAGCCCACAGCCAACGCCCTTCTCTGTCTAGCAGTGCATCACCAGCACCTTCAAAGGGTAAGTCTTTAGGTAGTTCATAAACTGTGTAACCATTGCCTTCAAACCATTCTTTGAAGTATGGTTCTTCTCCCTGACGCTCTTTGTGTAAAAAGCGACTCAGGACAACGTTATCACCCAACACCAAGCCAGCATTAGCGGTAAAAACTAGATCAGGCCAACCCTTTTGGGGTGTCACCAAATCTACAATGGCGTGTTCTTTAAGAATTTGGTATAGTCCCTGCCACTGTTCCACAGCGCGATCGCGTGATGACTTGTGAATATTCCCTTCCATCCAGGGGTTAATCACATAGTCCACATCGTAGTGGTCAGGGGGACACATCAAAAAACGAATCCGAGAGGTCATAAAAATATTACAAATGCTACAAACTTAATTCAGACAGAAGTATTTTCTTTTTCCCTAATGTATAATCCTTTACTTGGCAACTATCCCTAGATAGTCGCAGGATTTACAGAAGTGTTGCTCTGATGCAAGCACCAGAAAAACCAAAGTAATGGTAACAAACCTATAGGTTACTTAAAGACTAAGGAGTTAGTAGTATACCTCTGAGGCTGCAATCTCGCCCTATTTTAGCCACATTTAGTTTTAATAATTTAAGTTAAAAATGAAAAATTTAACCTTATCTTTAGAAGATAATCCTGATCCCCAGGATATTCAGGCAGCAATTAGCAAAATCCTGAAATATAACAACAATAGTCAACAGAATAAAGTTGTTACTAATCTTCCGGGCGTTTTGATGCAAGATGCTTGTTTTCCTAATCTGCTACTTCGTTTTCACTTGCTATGCGGTGGCGGTTACTTTCCAAGGGTTCTCCGTCATCAAAAACTAAATCCGTGGGTGGCGTGGGTGGTTCCCAGTCCAAGGATTTTACTGTAGATTCTTGTGATAGTTGGGTTGTTTCTATCGCTATAAATTCTACTCCCAAGACGGGTGATGATCCAAGGATAGACTGTTAAATATTTAAAGTTAATCAGATTGACTGTTGACTTAATTCTAGAGATGAGGCGCAAGTATGAGATTTTGTTTGGAGAAATCCTTTTAAAATCCGTTTGAGGGAATCTTTTTTAATGAGTTTAATAGCTTGATTGGCATCTAGCCAACGTCGATATCTTTTATTAGCTTCTGGATAATTATTACTTACCATTTCAACTGGTAATAAATACATTTTAACTTGGTAAACCTTGCCTCGTTTACGATATTTATAAGTACCTAGCTCATTAACATCTACTTGCCCGATGACTCCAGCTTCTTCCCAGGCTTCTTTAGCGGCCGAATCAGGGGGAGTCATTCCATTAACGATCCCACCTTTGGGAATTACCCAACTTTGGCGATCGCGCGTTGTAATCAATAATATTTCGATTTTTCCATTTCTTTCTCTATAAGGAATTACCCCAGACTGATTTAATACTTTGCTGACTTTTCCTCTCATGAGACTTCTATCCTTTAGCTCACTTTTTTAGTCTATGGTTTTTACTTTGAGATATTCAGTGTTGATCGACTATAAATTTTTGTGAATTTACGTTCTAGTTTGTCAACGTTTCATATTCACATAAAATATTGTGAATTTTCTGAATAAGAAGATGCACAATATTAAATTAGCCAATCATGAAAAATTCCCAAATCAGGGATGACTTTTGTCTAGCCAGCAGTAGTTTTTACCCAGTTTCTCAGTCCAGACTCCTCTTCAACAACTACATCGAGATAGACCCCAACAGGCGATCACTATTAACAAAGTAACAAAAATTACTTCTCCCCATCCTCTAGCATGGTTTTTGATCTAAACGAGTTGCTTGCTCAAGAGCAGCTTTTTCCTTAGCTCTGTGAGCGTAAGGTTGTAACTGAGTGCGATCGCAAGCTGTAATAATGCTTAAATTTTCTAAGCTCATTCCTCGCATTAACATTTCTACACGCCAGGTATGCTGTGCTTGGTCGATTTCTGGTATTTGTCCTTGGGGGGTTAATAATGCTTGAGTCCATGCTTGCCAATATTCCAAAACCTCGGATTCAGTTATTGGCTCACCTACCGTATTAATAAACATGGCAGCATAATTATCTTTACGACTTTTCAGCCATTTAGTTAATGGATTATCCATGTAGGAACCATAGCGTTTACCCAAAATCCACTGATTAACAGGAACTTGGCGGACAACTCCGGGGATAGTAATTTGTAGAAAATGCCCGTGAGAGTCATAGATTTGGTGATTGCGTTGTAAATTAACTATTTCTGTGGCGGATAAGCCAGCCGCGAATAAAACGTATGCTATTGCATAATCTTGTACTCCCGACTTTCTCGCCTGTCGGAGAATTTCGTGAACTAATGCAGGCGGTAAATCGGCTACTTCTTTAGGAATCACCTTTCTTTCTATATGGGTTGTTGCTGTCATCGCCCCATGCAGAAATAATTCCACCAAATTTTCCAGAAAATCATCCCGACTTTCCCATAATTGATGAAATTCGCTGGTAAATTCGATCACCGCATAGCCTAAGATCATTCCATTGAGTAAACTTGCCAATTTTTCTGCGGGTAGATAAGTGTTGAAGTCTCCCTGTTGAATGACAGTGGCCAGATATTGAGCCACATAACGGTTAGCCTCAGTTAATCCCCGTCCTAAAGCACGGCGATTTTCCGCCGGGAATTGGTCTGCTTCACCTACTACAGACCTGACTAATTCTGGTACTCTCTCCAAAGCGTGCAAGCTGTCACTTGCATAGTCCTTTAATGCTTGGTACACGTCTCCCGGAGGAGTTGCCCGTTGTACTAGAGACTCACCTAAATTTGTAAAAGCTGCCGATTCTTCTAACACAGCCAACAGCAACCCATGTTTATTACCAAAATTGCGGAACAAAGTCACTTCATTCACTGCTGCTTTTTCGGCAATTTGGCGGGTAGTAGTACCACTAACTCCCTGAGCCGTAAATAACTCTAGTGCAGCTTGTATCAAGCGTTGGCGAGTTGAAAGGGGTGGAGAAACCATAAACAAAATGCAAGTGCCACTTGCACAAAAATAAAAAGAGGTGCTAGCATATCAAATGTAAGTGATACTTGCTCTAGTTTACTGTAACGCATGAGTCTATATGGGTCATACCGATGCTACAAAATCCAGCACCAGAGAAAAAACTCAGAAACCCTGATTAAATCTGTTGCTGCTTAATTTTGTAGTTTGCTTCCCGTGGGGTATTTTGAATTGGTATGATGCACCAGGTACAAGAGCAAATCGCTACCTGATCCATTAATTAGGAATTGTTATGACCGTAAAACATCTGGCAATCGCCCCTGAGGGGAAGAAGTCATTGCGCCTCAGTTGGACAAACGTGGCATTTTTTACCACAATTCACGCTCTAGCTTTGTTGGCTCCTTGGTTTTTTTCCTGGTCAGCATTGGGTTTGCTGTTGTTTCTCCACTGGTTGTTTGGCAGTATTGGTATTTGCCTTGGGTACCACAGATTACTTAGTCACAAGAGTTTTCAAGTACCCAAATGGCTGGAATATGCGATCGCCACTATCGGTGCATTGGCTATGCAGGGAGGGCCAATTTTTTGGATTGGAGGACATCGCCAGCATCATGCTCACACCGAAGATGTCTATCTAGATCCATACTCTTCCCAGCGTGGATTTTGGTGGAGCCATATGTTGTGGATTTTATATCCTCGCTCCGAATTTTTCGACTATGAAATCTATCAAAAGTATGCGCCTGATTTAGCAAGACAACCATTCTATCGTTGGTTAGATCGTTATTTTCTCCTGTTGCAAATTCCTTTTGGATTAATGCTTTACGCTATCGGAGGATGGTCTTTCGTCATCTATGGTGTAGTTCTCAGAGCAGTATTGCTATGGCACTCTACTTGGTTTGTCAACTCTGCCACCCATATGTGGGGCTATCGTACCTTTAACGCTGATGATAATGCACGTAATTTGTGGTGGGTATCTATAGTAACCTATGGCGAAGGTTGGCACAACAACCATCACACTTACCCCAACGTAGCCAAAGCTGGGTTCCAGTGGTGGGAAGTTGATGTCACTTGGTGGAGTATTAAACTGTTGCAGACTTTAGGTTTGGCGAAGAAAGTAGTTTTACCGCCATCACAAAGAATGAATCAAGGTTGAATCAGAATTGCCTAATTTTGCTGGCGCAGCCTACTCTTCTCCTTCTCCTGTCGGAGACGCTAACGCGAACGAGAACGCTACGCGAACCCGTAGGGTATGAGTGAATTTTGAATCGATTCCACCACCCCTTCATGATGAAGCAACCAACGCTTACGCTCTAGTCCACCTGCGTATCCAGTGAGTAAATTATTTGCACCAATCACTCGATGACAGGGAAGAACTATTGCAATTGGATTAAATGAATTTGCCAAGCCGACAGCACGATAAGCAGTCGGCTTATTAATTTTTGCAGCTAGTTCACCGTATGAAATAGTAGTCCCCCAAGGAATTGTTTGTAGAGCAAGCCAAACTTGCTGCTGAAAAGGAGTTCCGCCAGTCTCTATCGGCAAATTTTTGAGGCTATGGCGATCGCCTTGGAGATAAGCTTGAATCAGACTACTAAATCCCTGTGGGTTCTCCACCTCTTGAAAGTCACAGCTACCATAACGCTTTTGCAGAAGTTTTAACATTCTTGGCTGATAATCCTCAAAATCCAGAGCGCACAAGCTTTTTCCATCAGAAACAATCAAGATTGTGCCAATTTCTGAACTAATTTTGTCAATTAGGAGTTTCATAAGTCAGTGGGTCATTGTGAATATGTCAGCTAAGTAAGAAAATCAATTTTCTAAATTTAGAAACTTTTACATTTTTAATAAAAAAATGTATCAATTATTCAGCCATGCCGGATTAATTCTCCGATATGAGCTATTAATAAAACCTAACTATAGAGAGATGAAATAGGGAACGTTCCTGTTATAGAGAGCGTCAAGGTTCGCTGATGAAACTGCATCAACGTATCAACAGTGAAAGCCAGGATTTTGTTATCTATGAATCCTATCGATTATGTTTCATCTTGACAACAGCCATCTGCAAATTTTAGGTTTTCTAACTCATGCTTGACGACGTAGATATATCGGTGGAAAATTCCCTTGAGCCATTGCTAGATTCCCATGAATGGAATGTGATTGAGACAGAATTTAACCCTACACAACTACACCATAAAGAAACTGTTTTCACTCTCAGCAATGGTTATCTAGGAACCAGGGGAAGTTTGGAGGAAGGATATCAAGAAGATTTTCCCGCCACAATGATTCATGGCATTTATGACGATACGCAAATTTCCCACACAGAATTGGTAAATTGTCCTCACTGGCTGCCGTTGGTAGTGGAGGTGGCAGGTGAACGATTTAGCATGAATTCGGGGGAAGTTCTCCATTACGAGCGTCGGTTGGACTTGCGCTTGGGTTTACTTAGTCGTGATGTGCGGTGGCGTTCTCCCCAAGGCCATACCTTAGACTTACACTTTGAGCGTTTTGCTAGTTTGGCAGATCAACACGTATTGGCGATTCGTTGTCAAATCACATCTGTAGATTTTACAGGTGAAATTACCGTGACAGCGCGATTTGATGCGGAACCAAAAACCCAAGGCGTTCCCCATTGGCAGACTTTAAACCAAGGAGGCGTAGACCAGATTCTTTGGTTACAAAGTCAAACCCTGCATTCTGGTGTTGGCTTGGGGATGAGTGCCAAGTTAATCATAGATGGTGATGAGACTGCGGTTGTTTCTGTCAAAAATGCCGGTATTCCAACTTTGGAGACTACTTTTGAATGTAACCCAGGAAAAACAGTCATTGTGGAAAAAATTGTGACTGTGTTTACTTCCAGAGAAACAGAAACTCCAATTGCCGCCGCACTAGAAAGATTAGCTGATGAACCCAGATACACAACCCTATTAGCTGCCCATATTGCCGCTTGGGAGCAAGTTTGGCAAAATAGCGACATTATTATTGAAGGCGATCGCCAAGCCCAACTCAGTGTCCGTTACAATCTTTTTCAGTTACTATCCGTAGCACCACGCCACGACGATCATGTAAGTATAGCCCCTAAAACTCTGTCTGGCTTTGCCTATAGCGGACACATTTTTTGGGACACCGAAATATTTATCCTCCCCTTCCTCACATTCACCCAACCAGATTTAGCGCGAAACTTACTCACCTACCGCTACCACACCTTACCAGGCGCAAGACGCAAAGCCCAAGAAGCTGGTTATCAAGGAGCAATGTTCGCTTGGGAAAGTGCTACCACAGGTGATGAAGTTACCCCTCGGTGGGTTCCTGGTGCTAATGGTGAATTAATTAGAATTTGGTGCGGTGATCTTGAAGTACACATTACAGCCGATGTGGCTTATGCAGTTTGGCACTACTGGCAAACTACCAACGATGATGAATGGATGCACGACTATGGTGCAGAAATAATTCTCGATACAGCCGTGTTTTGGGAAAGTCGCGTCCAGTGGAACGAACAACGCCACAGCTACGACATTCTCGATGTAATTGGCCCCGATGAAAACCACGATCGCGTCAATAATAACGCCTTTACCAACCTCATGGTACAGTGGCACTTACAATCAGCTTTAGCCCTGTGGGATTGGTTCAAACACGTTTATCCCGAAAAAGCCGCGCAACTAGTAGAACAACTTAACCTAACTACAGAACGTCTACACTGTTGGGCAGAAATTCAAGAACGTATCTTTGTCAATGAAGATTTAACTACAGGTTTAATCGAACAATTTGAAGGCTTTTTTCAATTAGAAGATGTCAACCTAGCTGATTACGAACCCCGCACAAAATCTTTGCAAGGTTTGTTAGGGATTGAAGCCACTAGTCAAAAGCAAATACTCAAGCAGCCTGATGTGTTGATGCTACTTTACTTGCTACGTCAGGCTTATGACTATAACACCCTCAAGGTTAACTGGGACTATTACACCCAACGCACCGACCATACTTATGGTTCTTCACTAGGCCCAGCAATTCATGCCGTCTTAGCTTGCGATCTTAATAACCCTACAGAAGCCTACACTCATTTTTTAAGAGCTGCGTTAGTAGATTTAGAAGATGTCAGACTCAACGCCGCCGAGGGAATCCACGCCGCCAGCGCAGGAGGAGTTTGGCAAGCTGTTGTTTTAGGGTTCGGGGGTGTGAGAATGACTCAATTTGGCCCGATGGCTTGTCCTAATCTCCCGCCAACTTGGAAACGCTTGAAATTTAAGCTGCAATGGCGCAATGAATGGTACGAGTTTGATTTACAACCAGAAACAGCAATGGCAATGGTGACACAGGAAGCTCAAGTTCCTGTTTTTGCCACTGTACAAGCTGTAATGAGTAATGGGTAATGGGTAATGGGTAATGGGTAATGGGTAATTAGTTTTTCCCATTACCAATTAGTATGAGGGGTTGACTCTCCATCCAACTAGAGAGTTCACAATAGGCTAGGAAAATCTCTTGGAGATGATATTAAATGCAACGCCTGTATGTAAAAAATAGCTTTTTGGCGTTTAGCTTTGTAGTGATGACATCCCTAAGCGGTGGATTGTTGAGCGCTTGTTCTACAACGTCTCAACCCCAAAATGAAGCCACCAAAGCCAATGTAACTGATGCTAATAACAAGCAGCATCATGATCACAGCATGGACATGGATTTAGGCCCAGCAGATGCTAACTATGATTTACGATTCATTGATGCCATGATTATGCACCATCAAGGAGCAGTGGACATGGCGAAGGAAGCACAAGAGAAGTCCAAACGAACGGAAATCAAGCAACTAGGAACTGATATTATCAAAGACCAAAACCAAGAAATTGCTCAAATGAAGCAATGGCGAACAACTTGGTATCCCAAAGCTGGGGATCAGCCAATGGCTTATGATGCCAAAATGGGTCACATGATGGCGATGTCACCTCAGCAAAAGCAAGCCATGATGATGAGCATGGATTTAGGTACAACAGATGCCGAATTTGATTTACGTTTTATTAACGCTATGATTCCCCATCATGAAGGTGCGGTGGTGATGGCACAAGATGCTTTACAAAAATCCCAGTACTCAGAAATTAAGAAGTTAGCTCAAGCAATTATCGAAGCGCAAAAAGGGGAGATTCAGCAAATGGAACAATGGCGTAAAGCTTGGTATAACAAGTAGTTATAACCAATTCCCAACAAAAAGCGATCGCCTAATTTGGAGTTGTGCGATCGCTTAATAATGGGAGTTGGATAGTGAAAGATTAGGCAAGCTGATTCATACCTGAGATAAGGCAGAGTCAACTAATTTTTTAAATTTCATATAAGCTTCTGGCGCTGTCAGAATATTTGAGTTGTCTTCTTCAGGAAGGCAAAACTCTTGGCTATCTGGGTAGTGATGAACAATAAACGAGGATATAATTCCCAACTTGACGGCCTTTTTCCCTAGTTCCTCTGCTTTTTCTGCTAGGGTATTTTCATCATGGAACAAGTAGTTACTCATAGGATCAATAGCGGCTATTTTCTATTTTTACAACTTTGCTGTGCTAGGAGTTGATAGAGTTTATTTACTGCTGTTCATCTCCTTCAAAGCTTTTATAAACCAGAAAGTTGAGGAACTTGTGAGGAAAAGTACCAAAGTCAGCAAAATTTGATAAATTCCCGGCTCCCTAATTCCTGATCTCCAATCCTCACAAAATCCTCATAATTTTTATTTATTATCTGTAATACTAGCCAAGTACAAGTTACTTTTGCTTGATAGTAGCTTGTTTGTCGAATTATTTATATGAACAGTTATCTAGATTTAATCCACAGAGATAGCCTTTTAAATTCTTTAAGCTTAGAGCATTTGAGAATTTTTGAGGCGACCGCGCGGCATAAAAGTTTTACTCGTGCAGCTGAAGAATTATTCACTACCCAGCCTTCTGTATCACGTCATATTAAACAATTAACGGAAACAATTGGTCTGCCGCTATTTAAGTATGTAGATAACTGCATTCAACTGACACCAACGGGTGAAGAATTACTAATTATTTATAAGGAAATATTTCAGTATTTAGAAAATTTTGACACAAAATTAGTTGATTTAAAAGATATCAATCAAGGTTATTTAAAAGTCTCGGCTGTAACTACAAGCAAGTATGTTATCACTAATTTATTGCAACCATTTTGCAAGCTTTATCCCGATATTAGAATTGCCCTTGAGTTTACCAATCATGAAGCAATTTTGACAAGAATACAAGACAACGCAGATGACTTTTATATTCTGGGATATCCACCAAAGAAAGAAGATATTGAAATCAAGCCATTTCTGGATAATCCTTTAGTGGTAGTTGCTCCATCAAACCATCCTTTTGTCAATCAATCATCTATTTCTTTGGAACGTTTAGCTAAAGAACAATTAATTATGCGAGAACGAGGCTCGGAAACTCGTATGGCTGTAGAAATGTTGTTTGCTGAACGGGGAATCAGAATGCCAGTTAAATTAGAGGTAAGTAGTAATAATGCAACTAAACAAGCAGTACTTGAAGGTTTAGGTCTAGCAGTTTTATCAATACATACTTTATATCCTGAATTACAACGAAATCAGCTATCAATCTTAAATGTAAAGGGATTTCCTATTCTTCAACAATGGCAAATAGCTTACCCAAAGAAAAAATGGTTGTCTCCTATTGTGAGTACTTTTTTAGAATACTTACTAACAGAGGGTGTGGGGGCTAAAGGTTAGAATTTTTGATGCAGGATAAGCTTATATCCCGCCAGTTTCACATATATTATCTCTACGAAAAATATTAAGCATCTAAACTATAACCACAGTATAAAAAATTGTCTATCTTTAGTTAGAGCCAATAATACCTAGTTGTCGATATTCTAAGTAAATAAGAACAAGGTTTGATACAAAGATAAAAACACAGATAGATGAATTTATCTGTGTTTTTTTGCATTTGTAGGTGTTGAGATTCTAGGTTGTTAGCCTACGTTACCCTAGAAAGCAAATAGGTTCAATCTTCCTTCATTTAAGGGGTGAATATGTCAGAATTGATGCAAGCGATTTTAGATAGTGAAGAAAAACATGATTTGCGTGGATTTATTAGTGAGTTGCGTCAGCAAGATAAAAATTACCTGCTACGCAACGATATACTGAATGTGTATGCTGAATACTGCTCTAAGTGCCAGAAACCGGAAACTTCTTATAAGTTTTCTAATCTAAGTAAACTTATTTACTACACTCAAGAAATAATTCAAGAAGATTCCAATTTTTGCTTCATTATTCGTCCTAAGATTGCTGCTCAAGAGGTATATCGACTCACCGCAGATTTAGATGTGGAGCCGATGACTGTGCAGGAATTGTTGGATCTGCGCGATCGCCTAGTTAATAAATTCCATCCTTATGAAGGCGATATATTAGAACTAGATTTCGGCCCCTTCTACGATTACACCCCAACCATCCGCGATCCCAAGAATATTGGCAAGGGTGTACAATATCTCAACCGTTATCTCTCCAGTAAACTTTTTCAAGACTCGCAACAATGGCTGGAAAGTCTGTTTAATTTCTTGCGCCTACATAATTACAATGGTATTCAACTACTAATAAACCATCAAATTCAATCACAGCAACAATTATCACAGCAAGTTAAAAACGCGCTTAACTTTGTGAGCGATCGCCCCAATGATGAACCCTACGAACAATTCCGGCTGCAACTACAAACTATGGGTTTTGAGCCGGGGTGGGGTAATACAGCTTCTCGTGTGCGGGATACCTTAAACATTTTGGATGAATTGATTGACTCTCCCGACCCCCAAACCCTGGAAGCTTTTATCTCTCGCATCCCGATGATTTTCAGAATCGTCTTAGTTTCAGCCCACGGTTGGTTCGGACAAGAGGGGGTTTTAGGTCGTCCAGATACTGGTGGTCAAGTAGTGTACGTCCTTGACCAAGCTAAGAATTTAGAAAAGCAACTGCAAGAAGATGCCATACTTGCAGGTTTAGAGGTATTGAACGTCCAGCCCAAGGTAATTATCCTCACCCGTCTGATTCCTAATAGTGACGGAACGCTTTGTAACCAAAGGTTAGAAAAAGTCTACGGTACAGAGAACGCCTGGATTTTGCGTGTACCTCTGCGGGAGTTTAACCCCAAGATGACGCAGAACTGGATTTCTCGATTCGAGTTTTGGCCTTATCTAGAAACCTTTGCCATTGACTCAGAAAGAGAATTGTTGGCAGAATTCCAAGGTAGACCAGACTTAATCGTGGGTAATTATACTGACGGGAACTTAGTTGCTTTTCTGTTGACGCGACGGATGAAAGTTACCCAATGCAACATCGCTCATGCTTTAGAAAAATCCAAATACTTGTTTAGTAACCTCTACTGGCAAGATTTGGAAGAAAAATATCATTTCTCTTTACAATTCACGGCTGATTTAATAGCTATGAATGCTGCTAACTTCGTCATCAGCAGCACCTATCAAGAAATTGTTGGCACACCAGACAGTATAGGGCAGTATGAGTCTTACAAATGCTTTACCATGCCGGAACTGTATCATGTGGTCAACGGCATTGAATTATTTAGCCCCAAATTTAACGTTGTACCGCCTGGTGTGAATGAAAATTCCTACTTTCCCTACACACAAACTCAAAACAGAATAGAAAGCGATCGCGATCGCCTAGAGGAAATGCTGTTTACCCTAGAAGATTCTAGCCAAATCTTCGGCAAACTCGACGACCCAAATAAGCGTCCTATTTTCTCAATGGCGCGACTTGACCGAATTAAAAACCTCACAGGTTTGGCAGAATGCTTTGGTCAAAGTCAAGAATTGCAAGAACGTTGCAACTTAATTTTAGTTGCAGGTAAGCTGCGTATCGAAGAATCAGAAGATAACGAAGAAAAAGACGAAATCGTCAAACTTTACCGGATTATTGACGAATACAACCTGCATGGCAAAATTCGCTGGTTAGGTGTGCGCTTATCCAAAAATGACTCCGGTGAAATTTATCGCGTCATTTGCGATCGCCAAGGCATTTTTGTACAGCCAGCATTATTTGAAGCCTTTGGGTTGACAATCCTGGAGTCAATGATTTCCGGATTGCCAACATTTGCTACCCAATTTGGGGGGCCATTGGAGATTATTCAGGATAAGATTAATGGCTTCTACATTAACCCTACTCATCTAGAAGAAACAGCCACAAAAATTCTTGATTTCGTCACCAAATGCGAACAAAATCCTAACTATTGGAACATAATTTCCGAGAAAGCCATTGACAGAGTATATAGTACATACACCTGGAAAATACACACAACTAAGCTGTTAACCTTAGCTCGGATTTACGGCTTCTGGAATTTTACCTCGAAAGAAAAACGCGAAGATTTATTACGCTACCTTGAGTCCCTGTTCTACTTAATTTACAAGCCCAGAGCGCAACAACTATTAGAACAGCATAAATATCGGTAATTTGTGATTAGTCAATAGTCATTAGTGCCTACTTCTGACTATTGACTATCTTGTCAAAGAATACCAAGTATTGAAGCCAACTACCCCATCTACTGACAAATTGCGCTGAATTTGGAAAGCTTTAACAGCAGTTTCAGTCAGCGCACCAAAATTTCCATCTACTCGAATAGCATAACCTTTAGCCACTAATAGCCGTTGTAAAGCCCGGACAGCAAGACCAGAATTCCCAAAACGTAGTGTAGGTAAATTGCGCCGAGTAGTAGACCTTCTAGCAATCAGTATTTGAGACCGAAACCTTTGGCTTATAAGGCGTGGTTCCTGAGAAAATTTGACTCTGACGGCTTGAAAATTATTAAATTCGTCCACACTATATGAGTCTTTTTCTATAACTTTTTGTGTTTTTCTGATGAAAGATTTGTAATTTTCTGGTTGGTAATTAGCTTTAATAATTGAGTCATTTTCATTAAGCTGCGTGAATTCAGGCGGCGTGATTTTTGCAGATGATATTAACTGATACGATTCACCCTGTATTGAGTTTTTCACGCCTCTGTCAAGCTGAATTGCAGGCTTTTTGGGTACAATAGGCGTAGAAGGTTGATTTTTTGCTAATACGCCCGTCATCAGCAAGACAATTTCATTCATGGTAATTGATGTCACTATGACCCATAATTCCTTTGACAGAAAAAAATCAATTATTCCGGAATAACGTCTACTTAAATCTAATGAGTTAAATTTGCATCGATGATAAATGATTTTGCAGCAAGCTTCTAAATCACGAAGATATTCTAGCTTCTGGCTTTCGGGTGATAACTTGTGTTTTTGCAGCCAGTCTTTTTTGTAATGGACTACTGTTTTGATACTTTATGCCAGATTGAAAAGGGACATAACAAGTATTTTGATAAAGGCGTAAGTTTCTGCACCTCTACACTCATTGATTTATCGAAATACTCTTTTATTTTGATGTGTAATTGCTTTGAACTATTTAAAATACATCTTACTTAAGTCCTACAATTGAGTGCTAAAGAATAATAAACTCTAGATAATAAGAAATTTATTCCACCTGAAGCGGTATATATCCAGATAAAATTGTGTAATTTGGTAGCCCCAAATTACACAATTTTAATCAAGGTATTAATGATTACCTTTAAAGATATAAATCATGTCAGATTTAGTACTTTAAATACAAGACTTACACACCTCGTATATTAGTAGGGTGCGTCAGATATCAAGTATCTGTTTATTAGTTGCAAATTGCGTTGGCGTTAGCTTACTCTGCGAGTTCTCCGCAGGAGTAGCCCGCAGGAAGACAGCGAATTGCAAATTGCTTTTATTGCTTTTGTTCAAGTATATATAGTAAATTCAGTATAATTCAGCAGAATCTTAATTTATTAATGTAGTTAATTTATCTATGCTAAATGAATTTTTACAAGTTTTAGTAGCTGCATTTATCGGTGCGGCTTCTGGATATTTTATTAATCAATTACCGCCACTGGGAACCTTTCGAGGTAGCCGATGGTTAATGGTGGCTGTGGTGATTGAACTTGCTGTTTTAGGTGCAATTTGGGCATGGTTATTTGGAGATACGGCTCAAGCCTCAAATTCTAGGGGACTAGTAGAGAAAATTGGTGCGGCGTTGTTAGGAGCTTTTGTAGTGAATGTTGTGCAACTTGTGTGGGGTAATTTGCGGGGTGGCAATTCTCCACAATCAAGTAGCTCTCAGTCTGGCACGAATGCCAGAACTGTTGTGAGAGGGACGAGTATCAAAGGACAGGGAAATAAAGCCAAGGTTACTCAAAAAGATGTTTTAGTAGAAAATACTGAAGTAATTGGTAAAGACAACGAGTTTTCGGTAACAGATGATGATAATTCTTCCTCTCCACAGCAAAATAATTCTCCAAATCCATGATTATTGCTAATCGCACACAGGAACTTTTATTTTTCCATCAGATGGTGGAGGGAAGCATTCCTAACCGAGTTTTATTGATTAAAGCTGAATCTGGTTTAGGTAAAACTTCTTTACTGGCAAGGTTTAAACATACGTTGTCTACACAAAAAACATTATGTGTAGACATGGATCTTAAATCAGCACAGTTAGGAATTTCTTACTTTTTTTCTCGTGTACGTCAGCGTTTAGGAGAACAGCGTTTTCCTTGCTTAAATGCTGCTGTTGGTAGCTATCTTAGTTCAGGGATAGAAGTTTCGGACACGAAGATAACTGGCAACAATAACCAGTTCAGTGTGGTGTTATCTAATGTAGATGAGAATACGCGGAATTTTCGTTTGACTGAATTACGCGAGGCATTTTTCCGTGATTTGCGGAAAATTCCTCAAAAGCTGGTGTTTTTGTTTGATACTTACGAAAAAGCTCCCTCGGAACTAGCAAACTGGTTAGGGGGTGAATTTTTAGCAGATGTTGTTGATACACCAAAGCTAATTGTAGTCATTGCTGGGCAGCAGATTCCTCAACCAACAATTGAGTGGATGGATTTACATGAGTGTTGTTGTTTGGAAGCCATTTTAGATCGAGAGGCGTGGTACAAATACAGCCAAGACAAGAAATTGCCTTTTAATCAAGATGAAGTGAAGATGGCAATGAGAATATTTAAAGGGCATCCCCAGAACATAGATAAAACCTTACAAGCCCTCAAGAGCGAACAGCTATGAATAGTGAGTTGTTCCAGAAGCTAGCAAAAGCACAAACTGACGAAGAACGCTCTTGGATTGTCACAGAGAGTTTATTGGCAACTCTATCACCTGAATTAGCTGCGGCTGCATGGGCGGCGGTTGTGCCACATTGGTTTAACGCAGAAATTTTGGCAGCGCTGCGCCCAGAATTGCAAGCACAATCATCTCAACTTTATACAAAATTGCAAGCCTTATCTTTTGTAGAGGAGTTTGCTGATAGAGGACATGATGTTCACGATTTAACACGGAATCTGATGTTAAAACATCTGTGGCAAGAACATCAAGATGAATTTATTACCTTGTCGCAACGGGCAGCAGAGTATTTTGGTAGGAACAATCAACAGCCAGAAACTCAAATTGAATGGCTGTATCACTTGATTGTAGTTGATCGGGAGTGGAAAGGCAGTGAGTTTTGGAATTTAGCACAAAACTGGGACAATAGCTTTCGTGTTGCTGAACTAGAATCGCTGATTGCGGCATTATTAGAACAAATTGCCGCAGAACGCGTAGAAACTCTAGCCAAAGCAGAGGTTTATTATTGGGCAGGTAAAGCAAAATTTCGAGTTTATAAAGCAAAAGAAGCGTTAGAAAGGTACGAGGAGGCATTGGCATTCTACCGCAACATCGGCGTTAGCGAAGCTCCTCCTGTGGAGGCTCGCTTGGGGGAAGCTAATACTTTACAAGCCATTGGCGATGTCTTGCAGTTCCTTGACCGACGCACCGAAGCGTTAGAAAGGTACGAGGAGGCATTGGCATTCTACCGCGACATCGGCGATCGCTTGGGGGAAGCTAATACTTTAAGAGCCATTGGCGATGTCTTGCAGTTCCTTGACCGACGCACCGAAGCGTTAGAAAGGTACGAGGAGGCATTGGCATTCTACCGCGATATCGGCGCTCGCTTGGGGGAAGCTAATACTTTACAAGCCATTGGCGATGTCTTGCAGTTCCTCAAACGTAGCACCGAAGCGTTAGAAAGGTACGAGGAGGCATTGGCATTCTACCGCGACATCGGCGATCGCTTGGGGGAAGCTAATACTTTAAGAGCCATTGGCGATGTCTTGCAGTTCCTTGACCGACGCACCGAAGCGTTAGAAAGGTACGAGGAGGCATTGGCATTCTACCGCGACATCGGCGCTCGCTTGGGGGAAGCTAATACTTTACAAGCCATTGGCGATGTCTTGCAGTTCCTCAAACGTAGCACCGAAGCGTTAGAAAGGTACGAGGAGGCATTGGCATTCTACCGCGACATCGGCGATCGCTTGGGGGAAGCTAATACATTAAGAGCCATTGGCGATGTCTTGCAGTTCCTTGACCGACGCACCGAAGCGTTAGAAAGGTACGAGGAGGCATTGGCATTCTACCGCGACATCGGCGATCGCTTGGGGGAAGCTAATACATTAAGAGCCATTGGCGATGTCTTGCAGTTCCTCAAACGTAGCACTGAAGCGTTAGAAAGGTACGAGGAGGCATTGGCATTCTACCGCGACATCGGCGATCGCTTGGGGGAAGCTAATACATTAAGAGCCATTGGCGATGTCTTGCAGTTCCTCAAACGTAGCACTGAAGCGTTAGAAAGGTACGAGGAGGCATTGGCATTCTACCGCGACATCGGCGATCGCTTGGGGGAAGCTAATACTTTACAAGCCATTGGCATCTTGCAAGATGATTTAACCGTGGGTTTAGAATATTGTCAGGCGGCTTTAGAACTCTATAGACAAATTGGTACTAAATATAGCCAGAGTCGCAATTTAATTTACTTCACATCGACAATTCTCTTAAAACTGGAACGACAAACAGAAGCGATAGATGCACTCAATCGTGCTATTGAACTTGCTAAAGAGATTCCCTATCAATATTTTGTAGAAGATGCCTTAGCCAAACTCAAAAAAATTCAAAGTAGTGATAGTAACATCTAAAGTAACGCGATGTGCGACTTATTCTTAAAACCCCTCTCCATAGCTTGCTTCTCTGACGATGGCGTAAGCCTACCCGCAGCAATACGGTTCGGTTAAGAGATTTCTTGGTTAAAGCAAGCAGGGGAAGTAAGGGGAGAAGAGAAGCAGGGGAAGAGAAAAATTATGAAAATAACCTCCTTTCCTCCCCTGCTTCCCCTGCTTATCCGAACCGTATTAGAATCCGCAGGGTACCTCTCCCCCGCAAGGAGAAAAGCTTTCATTATTACTCCCCTTCCCTTGTAGGGAATGGGTTGGGGGTTAGGTCTGAGAGAAACTTACACACAGCGTAAAGTAGCATTATAGCTGGGGACTGGGGACTG
Organism: Anabaena sp. FACHB-595; assembly: GCF_048568275.1. Taxonomy (NCBI): domain Bacteria; kingdom Bacillati; phylum Cyanobacteriota; class Cyanophyceae; order Nostocales; family Nostocaceae; genus Anabaena; species Anabaena sp. FACHB-595. Next base: position 5,947,201 of record NZ_CP183473.1, on the reverse strand, counting down.
GGTGAAAAGTCCTGTTGTGTCTAGGTTATCATCCCTAACTACTGCCAATTCACTATCTTTAAGTGCGCCTCCCTTCATCCATCACAAACAATCATCGCCAATCAATTTAATTTCGTGACCAACACAATTGATTTCGTGACCAACGCAATTAGTTTCGTGACCAACGCAATTAGTTTCGTGACCAACGCAATTGATTTCGTGACCAACACAATTGATTTCGTGACCAACGCAATTGATTTCGTGACCAACGCAATTGATTTCGTGACCAACGCAGAACTTTTACGTATTAACACGAATCCAAATCAATAAACTTGTCAAATAAATTACGAATTTTTGTAAATTTTACTGAGCCTAAACTTAGTTTTGGTAAGTCAAGCTAGATTAGTAACCAGCAAATAGGAGCGCATCTGATGTCTCGTAAAAAAGGTACATCCCCAATTCTAGAAAAAGCCGAATTAAGATGCTCTGGACTCAAAGCAGTTGATCCTAAGATGGACTTTGGGGAAGATCGCAACTTACAAAACATGACTCAAATCATAGAGCAATTGCGTGGTAAAATTGATGCTTATAATACTGCACTAGCCGTAATTAATTCATCCAAAACCGAGATTAAAGAGCTAGAAAAAACTTTAGGCGACCTCTGTGAAAAAATGCTAATTGGAGTCGCTCATAGATATGGTAACAATAGTAGAGAATATGAAATGGCTGGTGGTGTCCGTAAAAGCGATCGCATTCGCCGCAGCGCTTTGAGCCGAATCAAAGCTAATTCAGAGATAATAGCGCGCAACGCTTCTCAAAGTGCATAATTAAATACAATTAAATTAAAAACTCCACCCACCAGGGGATGGAGTTTTGTTAGTGGTCAGTAGTCAGTGGTCAATATCTCAAACACTCAGCTTAAGCACCAGGTGTCAACAACTGAATGTTAGAGAAAGCAAACTCTTGAACAGCAATTTTACCTGCTGTTGCCGTGCGAATCTCACGACGGTTAAGAATGAAATAATTCCCCACCTTTTCATATTCATCTACAAAATTGCTGACTCCGCCTCTTTGTTCCCCAGTTTTGGGTTCATGATAAACAGAGTCATAAGTGTGAGATAAATAACCTGCACCAGTGTCATGAACACCAAAGGTATTAATCGTCACAACCACACCATGAATATGACGGTGAACGAGAGTAACAACATTATTTTGAACTTTATAGCGATCGCCTTCAGCCTTACCGCCCATCAAAATTTCCACAGCACCATTCTCGTCAGTCGCGCCATAACGGAAAGTATTTGCACCGTGGGTTTCCTCAAAAGTACGGCGGACACGATGAATTGCAATTTCCCAAGCTTGACCGTGAATAGCCTTCTTAGCCGACTCGTCATCTACACCCAAAACTTCCGCCTTGAGTTCGGCATTAACGATAACTTGACCAGTAATAACTTTATCGTCATCCTTAAAAGTAATATCTGCTGAATACCCAGGAAAATCCTTATCCCAAGTGTAACGGTTGTCATAAGCAGCCCGGAAAAGTTCCTGAGCAGAGAGTTGTGTAACTGTCATGTGCTTCTCCTAGCGCGATTAGTTATAGTCGCTTTTTAGTTTTGCTGGTATTAGCATAGAAGTAATTGTTGAGTCCCGCATAGACCCCAACTGGGTACACTTATGCCTATTTCTCTACATGATGTATTTCATGCGATCGCCAACATCCGTAATGAGCAAGAATTACAACCAACGCTCATGGATAAAATTGGCGAATATTTTGGTGTGCAACATTGGGGCATCTATTTAATAGATAGTGAATCAAAAGCTGATACCGAAACTCAAAGCATCCCCGCCGTCTGCCTAGAAAGTAACCCCGTAGGTCGCTATGTAGTCGAGCGCCACGCCCCCGCCCATGAACAATTGATCCTCACCCCAGAAGACTGGAAAGACTTCTGTCCACGCCACGACCACGGACACGTCATGACCGGGCCAATAATTTGCGATGGCCGTCTCATCGGCACACTCAACTTCGCCCGCGACAAAGGAAAACCAGCTTTTACCGCCAACGACTTAGCCGACCTCAGCGCCCTGTGCATTCATTTATCAGCCAAACTCGCCACCCTAAAAACCAACCCAAATATATTTAAATCCTCTTCACCCAGCCCTTTAACACCCCGCGAATTACAAATTGCCGAACTAGTAGCACAAGGACTAACCAACGCAGAAATCGCCGAAAAGCTTTGGATTACCCAAAACTCCGTAAAACAAGCCCTCAAACGAATGTTCCGCAAACTTGGAGTTTCAGCCCGTGCCGAAATGGTAGCCAGACTGCAAGACCAGCTAATTCATCGATAAAATAAAAAATGCAGAAAATATTAAGCGCTACAAGCTTTATCTATTAAGCTTTGTAGCCTTTATATACTTTAGCAAGTCCGACAATTTAGAAAAAATCTTGAATTTACCCCTTGACGAACCTAAAAATACTCGCTATTCTAGTTTAAGTGTGGAGGCGAGAGAACGCCGAAACAACCGAACCGAGAAAAAAGAATACTTTGAAAGCTTAGAAATAACCAATCCTCGTCAAAAAAATTGGTTTTGGGATTTCCCAAAAACTTAAAAAATTATAGCAAGGAATCTGGAGAAGAAATTTTTCAGATAACAAACTCGAAACACAACGAAACGGAGAGTTTGATCCTGGCTCAGGATGAACGCTGGCGGTATGCTTAACACATGCAAGTCGAACGGTCTCTTCGGAGATAGTGGCGGACGGGTGAGTAACGCGTGAGAATCTAGCTTCAGGTCGGGGACAACCACTGGAAACGGTGGCTAATACCGGATGTGCCGAAAGGTGAAAGATTTATTGCCTGAAGATGAGCTCGCGTCTGATTAGCTAGTTGGTGTGGTAAGAGCGCACCAAGGCGACGATCAGTAGCTGGTCTGAGAGGATGATCAGCCACACTGGGACTGAGACACGGCCCAGACTCCTACGGGAGGCAGCAGTGGGGAATTTTCCGCAATGGGCGAAAGCCTGACGGAGCAATACCGCGTGAGGGAGGAAGGCTCTTGGGTTGTAAACCTCTTTTCTCAGGGAATAAAAAAATGAAGGTACCTGAGGAATAAGCATCGGCTAACTCCGTGCCAGCAGCCGCGGTAATACGGAGGATGCAAGCGTTATCCGGAATGATTGGGCGTAAAGCGTCCGCAGGTGGCACTGTAAGTCTGCTGTTAAAGAGCAAGGCTCAACCTTGTAAAGGCAGTGGAAACTACAGAGCTAGAGTACGTTCGGGGCAGAGGGAATTCCTGGTGTAGCGGTGAAATGCGTAGAGATCAGGAAGAACACCGGTGGCGAAAGCGCTCTGCTAGGCCGTAACTGACACTGAGGGACGAAAGCTAGGGGAGCGAATGGGATTAGATACCCCAGTAGTCCTAGCCGTAAACGATGGATACTAGGCGTGGCTTGTATCGACCCGAGCCGTGCCGGAGCCAACGCGTTAAGTATCCCGCCTGGGGAGTACGCACGCAAGTGTGAAACTCAAAGGAATTGACGGGGGCCCGCACAAGCGGTGGAGTATGTGGTTTAATTCGATGCAACGCGAAGAACCTTACCAAGACTTGACATGTCGCGAATCTTCTTGAAAGGGAAGAGTGCCTTAGGGAGCGCGAACACAGGTGGTGCATGGCTGTCGTCAGCTCGTGTCGTGAGATGTTGGGTTAAGTCCCGCAACGAGCGCAACCCTCGTTTTTAGTTGCCAGCATTAAGTTGGGCACTCTAGAGAGACTGCCGGTGACAAACCGGAGGAAGGTGGGGATGACGTCAAGTCAGCATGCCCCTTACGTCTTGGGCTACACACGTACTACAATGCTACGGACAGAGGGCAGCAAGCTAGCGATAGCAAGCAAATCCCGTAAACCGTAGCTCAGTTCAGATCGCAGGCTGCAACTCGCCTGCGTGAAGGAGGAATCGCTAGTAATTGCAGGTCAGCATACTGCAGTGAATTCGTTCCCGGGCCTTGTACACACCGCCCGTCACACCATGGAAGCTGGCAACGCCCGAAGTCATTACTCCAACTTTTAGGAGAGGAGGATGCCTAAGGCAGTGCTGGTGACTGGGGTGAAGTCGTAACAAGGTAGCCGTACCGGAAGGTGTGGCTGGATCACCTCCTTTTAGGGAGACCTACCCAACTGAGAATCGAAAGCGTAAAGCGAATAGAGGAACAGATGGTCTACTCTAGGTCGGTCGAGATTGGCAAAAGCTTTCAAAGTATTACTTGTTCCGGTTTTTAACTTACTAAGTTGGATAGTTTATTTAGAGAGGAAAAATTCAGCAACTAACGGGAGTTAGACTGCTGGGTAGTACCTAGCCAGAACCTTGAAAACTGCATAAAAACGCGATTAGATTAGCAGGCAGACACAGACAAACTGTGAATGCAGGATAAAACCAATGGAATTGTGGTCAAGCTAATAAGGGCTAATGGTGGATACCTAGGCACACAGAGGCGAAGAAGGACGTGGTTACCGACGAAATACTCCGGGGAGTTGGAAGCAAACATTGAGCCGGAGGTGTCCGAATGGGGCAACCCTAAATACTACCTGTTGAATATATAGACAGGAAAGAGCCAACCCAGCGAACTGAAACATCTTAGTAGCTGGAGGAAGAGAAATCAAAAGAGATTCCCTGAGTAGTGGTGAGCGAAAGGGGAAGAGCCTAAACCAGTTGGTTTACTGACT
>NZ_CP183473.1:4915000-5940000 GCF_048568275.1 Anabaena sp. FACHB-595 | reverse complement strand
TGCAGTAATGTATGAAGCTGAGGAGTACTAACAGACCGAGGGCTTGACCTCACAATCTTTGGCATATCGCGTTTTTTGCAGTCTTCAGGGTTTCTGACCCTACAAGTTTTCCTGGTGCCTATGGTGCAGTGGTACCACTCTGACCCCATCCCGAACTCAGAGGTGAAACGCTGCTATGGCTACGATAGTCTAGGGGTTGCCCTATGCCACAATCGCTCGGTGCCAGGTTCTATTTTTTAACTAAGAAGGCGTTCTCATGATTTGAGACCGCCTTTTTGTTTTATCTATTTTATGCTTAATCTAATTCTCTACGTCCTTCTAAAGCTCTTGCCAATGTTATCTCATCAGCGTATTCTAAATCTCCGCCTACGGGCAAACCAAAGGCAATTCTTGTCACTTTAGTAAATGGTTTCAAGAGTTGACCAACATACAATGTTGTGGTTTCCCCTTCGACGCTGGGACTAATTGCCAAAATTACTTCTTTTGGTTGCTGCTGACTGACTCTCCGCAACAAAGGAGTTATGGTCAACTGTTCTGGGCCAATTCCATCCATTGGCGAAATCACCCCACCCAGGACATGATACTTACCTTTGAATTCGCGGGTTTTCTCTAGGGCAATCACATCGCGGGAATCTGCTACTACGCAGATAGTATTATTTTCACGGTTAGGATTGCGGCAGATTTCACAAACTGGTTCAGAAGATAAGTGAAAGCAGACAGAACACAAGCCTATCTGTTTTTTCGCCTCAACTAGAGCTTGTGCTAAAGCTTCTACTTCAGATTCTGGTCGCTTCAAAATATGCAAAGCTAGACGCTGGGCTGTCTTGGGACCAACTCCAGGGAGGCGTTGTAATTGCTCAATTAAGCGTGCTAAAGGACGTGCGTAAACCGTGGTCTTGTCTCCAGAATGCTTTTACTTTAACTATGATGGCATTTTTACACGATTTTTGATTGCTCAATTAATTGAGCAAAACTGAGTAGGCTAACGTTTGAGAAGCGATCGCACTTACTATTACATCATAGATAAAAAAATAGGAGAGGTGAAAAGCTATCGCTCAATCCTCCCCTAAAATAGATCTATCACGCTGTTTTTGCGCCTGGTTGCCCGTTTTCTACTACAAAGGAAGCGAGGGTGCTAATAGAAGCATTCTCTTCAAGGATGCTAGACACAACACGATAATCAGTTTGCCAACGTTCTCTAGTTAGTTGGCAACGAACATAACCGCGATAAGCAGCATCGAAGAATTTTGTATGGGGGTTGTTACTCAGAGCCGCTTTAACTGGTGCGATGGAATTTGTAGGGAAGTTAGAAGTAATGGAAGTACCCACAAACTCAGTCCCAACGGTTGCTGACAGTGGATTATTGAAGTCAGTTTTTAAATCATGTACCCAACTGGAATGGATATCTCCAGTAATAACTACTGGGTTAGAAGGTTTGCGCTGTGCTAAAAAGCTCAAGAGCCGATTACGAGCAGCTACATAACCATCCCACTGGTCAACATTGAAGACTTGGGAATCTGGACGAGCATCGAAATCAAATTGACCAAGCATTGTTTGTTGAGCAATTACATTCCAACGCGCTTTTGATTGGTCTAGTCCTCTGAGTAACCAACCTTCTTGTCTTGCACCTGTCATAGTCGCTTTTGAATCTAAAGCTGCATCACAACGTGGCTTGAGTCCATCATTACAAGGTTGGTCAGTCCGGTATTGGCGAGTATCTAAGACATTGAACTCGGCTAAATCCCCAAAAGTTAATCGTCGATATAGCAGCATACTAGACTGCTTCGGCAAAGAAGATAGGCGCAATGGCATATGCTCATAGTAAGCTTGGTAAGCATTGGCTCGTCGGCCTTCGAATGCTTGCCGACTCTGGTTATCTTCAGGTATGAAGTTGGCATAGTTGTTATCTACTTCATGGTCATCCCAAGTAAAAATCCACGGGAAGTTAGCATGAGCTGCTTGTAAATTTACGTCGGTTCTATACAAGGCATAGCGGTTGCGGTAATCGCTAAGGGTAACGATTTCTGGGCCAATATGCTGACGTGGCGCACCAGAACGAGGCCCATACTCATAGATGTAGTCACCCAGATGCACTACTAAGTCAAGGTCTTCGTCAGCCATGTGCTTATAGGCTGTGTAAAAGCCATTCTGCCAATCTTGACAAGAAGCAAAGGCAAAATTAAATTTTTGAATAGAGCTATGAGGTGCTGCGGCTGTACGTGTGCGTCCTTTAGGGCTGACTTCATTACCCACTTTGAATTGATACCAGTACCAACGATCAGGCTCTAGCCCACGCACATCAACGTGTACTGAGTGAGCTAATTCTGGTGTTGCTAAAACTGTTCCTTTTTGTACAACTTGTGTCATATTTTCATCCCGTGCGATTTGCCACTGCACAGGAACATTGACCCGTGACATACCACCCCCATTTACTGGATCTGGTGCTAGTCTTGTCCATAACACCACGCTATCAGGTAAGGGATCTCCAGATGCAACACCTAGACTAAATGGATAGCCAGAAAATGTTGTTTGCGCCATCACAGGATGCCATTGGCTGGCTACTACTAACCCTGTGATTAATCCTGCACCCAGTAAAAAATTCCTGCGTTTACAATGGGTTGCGAGGAAGTTGCGATTTATTAATTGCATATTCACCCCTACTAAGATTTTGAGATATTGGCAAACTACTTGAGTTTGTCTAACTAAGCAAGAGAAACTTATCAATAAATCATCAAGTAGGGTTTAAGACGATGTTAAGTGATTGGTCAATTAACTTTGACGCAAATAACCATCCTCCATGTGAATAATGCGATCGGCAATATCTAAAATGCGATTATCATGAGTGACTAGCAGGATTGTGCAACCTTGTTCTTTAGCTAATTTCTGCATTAAATTGACGACATCTCGCCCAGATTTACTATCTAAAGCGGCTGTTGGTTCATCGGCTAATACTAGTTTAGGGTGATGTACTAAAGCACGAGCGATCGCTACTCTTTGTTTTTGTCCACCTGAGAGATCATCTGGATAATAATTTAGTTTTTCTTCTAAACCTACAGTTGTTAGCATTTCTGCTGCTTTTGTGGCTGCTGTGCTGAAGGAAATTTTCTGGTTCATTTCAAATGGCATTTGTACATTCTGTTGGGCTGTGAGAAACCCTAGAAGGTTATGGGCTTGAAATATATAACCAATATTACGCCGCACTTCCACCATTTCATTTTTAGTAGCACCAGATAGTTCTTTACCTAATATTTCCAGGCTCCCTGATTGCACAGAACGCAAACTACCAATGAGTGTAAGTAGAGTAGTTTTCCCCGAACCAGAGGGGCCAGTCATGATAACAATTTCTCCTGGTTGAATTGTTAAATTGATATCAAAAAGTATCTGCTTTTTGAGTGAACCTTCACCATAATAATGATTGAGATGAGAGATATAAATGGCAGGTAACATAATAATTAATAACTAACTATATTAGTGTTTAGAAAATATCGGCCGGGTCAGCAGCTTGTAATTTTCTGATGGCTAGTGAGGCAGAAATTGAACACATCAAAGTCGTGAGCATAAATATCAGCACTGCTCTATCTAGTGTCATCATGATGGGGAGGAGTGTTGCTTGGCGCGTAATCATATATAAGCCTTGGGAAATAGCAATGCCAGGAATAAAGCCAATAGCGGCTAAAATCAAAGCTTCTTGAAAGACGATTATGAGTAAGTAGCGATTTTTGAAACCTATAGCTTTTAATGTTGCATATTCTGGTAGGTGATCAGAAACATCACTATAAAGAATCTGATAAACGATAACTGCACCTACCATGAAGCCAATTATTACACCTAAAGTAAATGTAAAGCCTACGGGTGTGCTACTGTTCCAATAGCTTTTTTCTTGGTCGGCAAACTCTTGTTTTGTTAAAATATTTATATCATCAGGAAGATTAGCTTTTAAGTTAGCTAATACCCAATTTATATCTGCTCCTGATTCTAACTTAATCAAACCTAAATCAATTAATCCTGGTTGCCGTCTTTGATTAAAGAGGCGGAAAAAATTCACATCACTAGTAATGAGGTTGCCATTGATGCCAAAAGAAGTTCCTAATTTAAATAAGCCAACAGTTTTAATTTGACGATTATTAATTTCTGTGGTGAAAGTGCCACTAGTTTGAAATTTAGAAACAATCTGACCAAATTCCTTGCGAGAACCTAGATCAAACAACACAGTATCAGGTTCTCTTAATTTAGTTAAATTCTCTTGTACACCAGCTAAATTAAGTACTTTTTCTTCAGGATTAAAAGCAATAACGTAAATATTCCAAGTTTCTTGATTATCAGGATTTTTCCAAGGAATGGGATCGACATAGATGGGACTGACTGATTGCACACCAGTAAAACCCATTGCTTGATAAAGTCTGCGTTGGGAAAAACGCTGCTGTGAAAACAAGGATTTGTAACGACTACTCACCAGCACGATCTCACCTTCCAAGCTGTTGTGTAGTTGCACAGCGCCATCAAACAAAGCTTCGCGGATACCAAGTTGTAAAAACATCAGCACATCTGCAAAAGCAATGCCGGCGATCGCCACTACCATCCGTGCTTTTTCCCGCGATAATTGCAACCATGCTAAAGGAATTTTTCTTTTCATAGTTAGTTGTTGGTTTTCAATTTAAGGCGATCGCTACTTTGACTTTAGAGTTAGTTAAACCTGTAACTCTTTGGCTAGATTCGGGGTTGAGACGGATTTTTACTTCTACCACTCGTGCATCGATATCGGCGGCTGGATCGGTGTTGAGTACGTCTTTTTTGGCAATTAGTAAGCCAATATCCTCGACGGTTCCTGTCAATTCTCCGGGTAGGTTGAGTTGAGTTACAGTTGCGCGTTGTCCAATTTTGACGCGGTTGATATCAACTTCATACACTTCTGCAACTACATACATTTGATTAGTTTGTCCGATTTCTACAATACCTTTGTCGCTGACTACTTCCCCAACTAAGGTATGGATTTTCAGGATTTGACCAGCTTTAGGCGACTTTACATAAGTCAAGTTTAAATTAGCTTGGGCTTCTTGGACTGCGGCTTTGGCACTTTCAACTTCTGCTTGTGCTGCTTGCACATCCGTGGGACGCACCTCTGCAATTTGGTTTAAGGTGGCTTTTGCTTGTCTAAGTCTTTCTTGTAGGGTTTCTGATGTTTGGCTGCGATTAGCTAAGGCTTCCCGTAAACTTTCTTCGGCGGTTTCTAGAGTTAGTTTTTTACTATCTCTAATAGATACGGAAACCGCGCCATCTGCTTGCAGCGATTGATAGCGCTGATATTCAATTTGAGCATTTCTAACTTCTGCTTCTAAGCGCCTCACTGTCGCCACTCTGGCTGCAACTTCTTGGCGTAGTTCTGCTGCTAGTTCTGCAATTGTGGCTTGTTGAGCAGCAATTTCTCCCTGTTTGGCTCCAGCTTTTACTTGTGCTAATTGGGATTGTGCAACTGCGACTTGTTGCTTGGCTCTATTCAAAGCTGCTAGCCGAGTATCGCGGTTATCTAGGATAGCAATTATTTGTCCCTTGTTGATGCGATCGCCTTGTTTTACCAACAGTTCTGCTATGCGGTTACTACCAGCCGTCTGGGAAACTGACACCTGTACCACTTCACCCTGCGGTTCTATCCTCCCCAAAGCAGTAATAGCCTTGATTGGAGGACGGTTATCAATCACCATTGGGGTAATTTCTTTCCCCGGATTTCCCACGCCAGAGAGTAAATACAACGAACCAGCGACGCTTGCCAAAGCTATGGCAACTATACCGAAAATGATCGTTCTATTAGGATAGTTGAGATTCCTGAATCGGTCTGGATGGAGGTTTTGCATAAGTCATCGCCTAGATGTTGGCAGACAAATTTACTGTATACAACATTTTATAATCATAAAATTTTATTCAACTTGTTGTATACAAGCTCTAGTGTACACTTAAGAAAATATCTGTCAAGTAGTTCTTTATGGGTTTATCGCAAGCAATCCTGACCTGTTTAATTGATGCTCCCCACAGTGGTTATGATCTTTCTAAAGTTTTCAGCGAATCTGTAGGTTATTTTTGGCAAGCTTCCCAGCAACAAATCTACAGAGAACTAGGTAAACTGGAGTCTGCTGGTTTGATTGTGTCCGAGGTGATTCCCCGTGAAGGTCGCCTTGATAAAAAAGTTTACTCAATCACCGAACAGGGAAAGCAGCAGCTGATTGAGTGGATGCACAAACCCAGCGAACCTGATGTAATCAGAGAAGATTTGTTAGTCAAAATTTTTTCCGGTGGTCTAGTACCAGTCAGTCTATTGATAGAAGATGTCACACGTCATCGCCGAATCCATTTAGAAAAATTACTTACCTATGGAGAGATTGAAAAAGAGAAATTTCCATACCCGAAAGAACTCAATAAGGAAGAAAAATTGAGAACTTTAGTTTTAAAGGCGGGTATTAAATATGAGCAAGCCTGGATAGAGTGGTGTGATGATGCGCTTGAAGTTTTAAAAAATCTACCATAGGAAGGAAGATAATTATGCTAAATATTTAATATTGACAAAATAAAACCCCAGAAATGAAAAATTCCAGGGTTATCCTCGTGAACCACAGTTTTATTTTTAAACTAAAAATTATAGAAAATCAAATTCTATTTGGACTTATTTTTGGACTTATGTCTAACTGACCAAGTATATAAAATCTAGTTTTTATAATAAATTTTAGTTTGTTTCAATCATTCCTGGGAAAAATACATAGTTAGTAACTATATTTAGCAATTTATTTCTAGAGAAGAACTTAGCAATTATGTCTAAAAATTTAGTCAGAGATACTTGATTTATATCAACTATTCATCAAGAATGAAATCAGCCTCTAGAAAATAGTAGGCCATCTTGGTAATAACCTAACCTTATCCAATGTCCGTAGTCCGCGCAAGCGGACTTTATTTATATCAGCTATTATGTCCGACTATTTCAAAAATCAAGTATGAATCCTACATATTCTATTTTTAATCACTTGGGTTTAGTTACCGTTGGTGCAATAGGAACAGCTTATATAGTTGTAGTTGGCAAAGCCAGCACAGCAATTATCAAAGAAATTACCGACTGGACGGGGCCATTAGGATGGGAGGTTCCCTAATTTGTTTATTTGGTGTAGCCTGGGCATTACACTGCGTGCGATCGCCTATATTCCGAAAGAACGCAACCTGCCTAATTTAGGGTTATGTACTATAAACCATCAAAAACAGCATAAAGACTTCTCTTTTACACACCTCATGGTTATCATACACATATCCGTATAAATAGGGAAATGTTAAAAGTATTCGCTGACCGGGGTGGTACATTCACAGATATTGTTGCTGTTACCCATAATCAAGAGATCATAGAGAGATTATCAAAGTCAACCGAACGTTTTCTGATTGTTCCTCTGCCTAATCAAGAATGGATAATAGTATATAAATTACTCTCCGAAAATCCTGAACAATATCAAGATGCAGTTATCCAAGGTATTCGAGATATCATTGGGCTGTCACGGAATGAACCCATTTCTGATGAAGCAATAGAAGTAGTCAAAATGGGAACAACAGTAGCTACAAATGCTCTGTTGGAAAGAAAAGGAGATAGGGTTGTCCTACTGATTACCACAGGATTTAAAGATGCGTTAAGAATTGGCTATCAAAATCGTCCGAACATTTTTGCACAGCGAATTGTTTTACCGACAATGCTTTATGAACAGGTAATTGAAGTAGAAGAACGCTATGATGCCCAAGGAAATGAATTAACACCTGTCAACATTGCCCAGGTCAAAGAAGATTTACAAGCAGTTTACCATACAGGCATTCGTAGCTGTGCCATTATTTTGATGCACAGCGATCGCTACCCCATTCATGAACAACAAGTAGCCCAAATCGCCCAGGAAATTGGCTTTACTCAAATCTCCATTTCCCACCAAGTTAGTCCCTTAATGAAGTTAGTAAGCCGAGGAGATACAACAGTAGTAGATGCTTATTTAACTCCGATTTTACGGCGCTATGTCAACCAAGTATCTCATCAGTTGCCTAATATCAGATTAATGTTCATGAAATCTGATGGCGGTTTAACGGATGCTGATAAATTTCAGGGAAAAGATAGTATTTTAAGCGGCCCGGCTGGCGGTATAGTTGGCGCAGTTCAAACTAGTAAAAGAGCAGGCTTTGAGTTAGTAATTACCTTTGATATGGGTGGTACAAGTACAGATGTTGCCCATTTTAAAGGTGAGTATGAACGTCAATTAGATTCGGAAATAGCTGGTGCGCGGATGCGAGTTCCCGTATTAGCAATTAACACTATTGCGGCTGGTGGCGGTTCAATTTTATTCTTTGATGGTTCTAGTTATCGTGTCGGCCCAGAATCGGCTGGTTCAAATCCTGGGCCTGCTTGTTATCGGCGTGGTGGACTTTTGGCTGTCACAGATGCCAATGTGATGTTAGGTAAAATTCACCCCCAATATTTCCCTTCTGTGTTTGGGACTGATGGCAATTTACCTTTAGATAAAGATATTGTCATTCAGAAATTTACTCAACTAGCCCAACATATTGCAGATGTCACAGGAAATTATCGTACACCCGAACAAGTAGCGGCTGGATTTATTGCCATCGCAGTAGAAAATATGGCAAATGCGATTAAGAAAATCAGTCTCCAACGCGGTTATGATGTCAGCGATTATGTACTTTGTTGTTTCGGTGGCGCAGGCGCACAAGTTGCTTGTTTAATTGCCGATACATTAGGCATGAAAAAGATATTTCTTCATCCTTATGCTGGGGTTCTTTCTGCTTATGGTATGGGATTAGCTGATGTCCGTGCTACTAGAGTCGCCGGAGTAGAACAATTTCTAACTGAAGCATTAATTCCTCAATTATTACAGTTAATGGAGTTTTTAAAAACCCAAGCCAGAAGTGAATTTAGTAATATTGAAACAATTAATAATGAGATAGTAGTAAGAAAAGTAAATTTAAAATATGCAGGAACTAACTCTACTTTAACAGTTGACTTTTCCTCAGATGTGACAACGATGAAACAAGAATTTGAAATAGAACATAAATCTCGTTATGGTTTCATCCAGTCAGCGAAAAATTTAATTGTTGAATCTATCTCAGTAGAAGTGATTCAACAAATGAATACTCCCGAAGAACCGTTAATTATCCGTAACCCTTCCATAGAGGAAATACCCAAATCTGTTGAAATAGTACAAATGTTTACAGCAGATAAATGGCATAATACACCCGTTTACCGTCGAGAAGACTTACAACCGGAAGATAGTATTAACGGCCCTGCCATCATCATTGAAAAAATCAGTACGATTGTAGTTGAGCCTAATTGGCAGGCAAGATTAACTGAACGCAATCATTTGATTTTACAACGGGTTTAAACAAGAGATTAGAGTCTAGAAACTGATATTTTTGACTCAGCATTCGTTACTTTCTTGGAAACTGCTAGTTTTAAAAACTAAAATTTGACAATATTTTTGGAACATATTAACAATGTACACAACATCTCAACCAGACCCCGTTAGGTTAGAAATATTCAAAAACCTCTATCAATTCATCGCCGAACAAATGGGGATTGTTCTACAAAATACTGCCGCATCAGTCAATATTAAAGAAAGACTAGATTTCTCCTGCGCTATTTTTGATTCATCAGGATTATTAGTCGCTAACGCCCCTCATATTCCTGTACATTTGGGGTCAATGAGTGAAAGCGTCTGTAGTTTAATTAATGATAAAGGCGAAACCATCAAGCCAGGGAATGTCTATCTATCTAATAATCCCTATAACGGCGGAACCCACCTCCCAGATGTCACAGCCATTACCCCCGTCTTCCCAGAAACTCAAGAAAATCCCCCGACACCATTATTTTACGTTGCTTCTCGCGGACATCAAGCTGATATTGGTGGGATTACTCCCGGTTCCATGCCTCCCCACAGTACTACAGTAGAAGAAGAAGGTATTCTTTTTGATAATTTTCTCTTAGTTGAAGCCGGAAATTTTCAGGAAATTCAAGTTAGAAACTTGCTGGCAAATCATCTTTATCCTGCCCGTAATCCTGACCAAAATATTGCTGATTTTCAGGCACAAATCGCCGCCAATGAAAGGGGAGTTAAAGAACTACATAAAATGGTGGCTCAATATGGATTGCCAATAGTCCAAGTATATATGAAATTTGTCCAAGATAATGCGGGAGAGTCAGTAAGACGGGCAATTGATGTCCTCAAAGATGGCACGTTTATTTATGAAATGGATGGCGGCGCTAAAATCCAAGTCAAAGTAACTATAAATAGAGAAAAGCGTAGTGCAGAAATTGATTTCACTGGCACATCTGAACAATTAAATAGTAACTTTAATGCTCCCAAAGCAGTCACCCAAGCAGCAGTTTTATATGTCTTCCGGACGCTGGTTGATGATAATATTCCCCTCAATGCTGGGTGTCTTAAACCTTTAGACATTATCGTTCCTGAAGGATGTATGTTAAATCCAACTTACCCCAGTGCAGTAGTAGCAGGTAATGTGGAAACGTCCCAAACCATCGTTGATGCTTTATATGGTGCGCTGAGTGTGATGGCTGCTTCTCAAGGAACCATGAATAATTTTACCTTTGGGAGCGATCGCTATCAATATTATGAAACAATCTGCGGTGGTTCCGGCGCAGGCTCTAACTTTGATGGTACCGACGCAGTTCATACCCACATGACTAACTCTCTCCTCACTGACCCAGAAGTATTAGAAACTCGTTACCCTGTACTTGTGGAAAGCTTTAGTCTGCGTTCTGACAGTGGAGGTAAAGGAAAATATTCCGGCGGTAATGGAGTCGTGCGCCGCATCCGCTTTTTAGAACCCATGACAGCGAATATTCTCTCTGGACATCGCTTAGTTCCTCCCTTTGGGTTAAATGGTGGAGAAGCCGGACAAGTGGGACACAACCGGATAGAACGTCACGACGGAACCCAAGAAAATTTAGATAGTACCGCCACAGCAGAAATGCAGCCTGGGGATGTTTTTGTCATAGAAACCCCTGGAGGCGGTGGATTTGGTTCAAAATGAAAGGTAATAGGGGAGGAACTGATGACTGTTGACAACTGACAATTGACAAATAACAACTGTTACATTAAATATCAGCAAATAGTATGTTAGGTTATTATGACTTTTGATTATGACTTGTTTGTAATTGGTGCTGGTTCTGGTGGTTTGGCTGCTTCTAAACGAGCTGCTAGCTATGGCGCAAAAGTAGCGATCGCCGAAAATGATTTAGTGGGTGGAACCTGTGTCATTCGGGGTTGTGTACCCAAAAAACTCATGGTTTATGGTTCTCACTTTCCCGCTTTATTCGAGGATGCAGCAGGCTATGGTTGGCAAGTCGGTAAGGCAGAATTAAATTGGGAACATTTCATTACATCTATAGATAAGGAAGTCCGGCGACTATCCCAACTGCACATCAGCTTTCTAGAAAAAGCCGGGGTAGAACTGATCTCTGGTCGTGCTACTTTGGTAGATAATCACACAGTAGAAGTAGGCGAGCGTAAATTTACCGCCGATAAAATTTTAATTGCCGTTGGTGGTCGTCCCATCAAACCAGAGTTGCCAGGGATGGAATATGGCATCACCTCCAACGAAATTTTTCACCTAAAAACCCAACCAAAACACATCGCTATCATTGGTTCTGGTTACATCGGTACAGAATTTGCCGGAATCATGCGTGGTTTGGGTTCACAAGTCACCCAAATTACCAGAGGTGACAAAATTCTCAAAGGTTTTGATGAAGACATCCGCACCGAAATTCAAGAAGGGATGACAAATCACGGTATTCGGATTATTCCTAAAAACGTAGTTACAGCTATTGAACAAGTACCAGAAGGTTTGAAAATAAGTTTATCTGGTGAAGACCAAGAACCAATCATTGCCGATGTATTTTTAGTAGCTACAGGACGGGTTCCCAACGTAGATGGTTTAGGTCTGGAAAATGCTGGTGTTGATGTTGTTGACAGTTCTATAGAGGGGCCAGGATACAGCACCATGAATGCCATTGCAGTGAACGAATACAGCCAAACCAGCCAACCCAATATCTATGCTGTTGGTGATGTTACAGACCGCTTAAACCTCACTCCCGTAGCCATTGGTGAAGGTCGCGCCTTCGCCGACAGTGAATTTGGCAACAACCGCCGAGAATTTAGCCACGAAACTATTGCTACTGCTGTATTCTCTAACCCACAAGCCTCTACAGTCGGACTAACGGAAGCCGAAGCACGGGCAAAACTCGGTGATGATGCCGTCACAATATACCGCACCCGCTTCCGCCCCATGTATCACAGTTTCACAGGCAAACAAGAGCGCATAATGATGAAATTAGTGGTTGATACCAAAACCGACAAAGTTTTAGGCGCTCACATGGTGGGTGAAAATGCTGCTGAAATTATCCAAGGTGTAGCGATCGCTGTCAAAATGGGAGCAACCAAAAAAGACTTCGATGCTACCGTTGGCATTCATCCCTCCTCCGCCGAGGAATTTGTCACTATGCGATGAAGTAAGTAGGAAGCAGGGAGCAGGGGAAAGAAAATTGACAACTGTACAGACGCGATTAATCGCGTCTCTGAGCAATGACCAAATACATCTACCTCCACGGTTTTGCTTCCAGCCCCCTATCTGCGAAAGCACAAGATATTAGCAAGCGTTTCGCCCAAATTCACATACAGCTAACAATCCCTGATCTCAATGCTGGTGAATTTTCTCAGTTAACAATCACGCGCCAAATTCAACAAGTTGCCGCAATTTTCCCTGATAATTCTGAACCAATAACGCTGATAGGTTCTAGTTTAGGCGGTTTAACTGCTGCTTATCTAGGACAGCGATATTTACAAGTACAACGCTTAGTTTTATTAGCGCCAGCATTTGGTTTTTTATCCCATTGGTTGCCCAAAATGGGTGAAGAAGCTGTACAAAGTTGGCAACAAAACGGATATTACCCGGTTTACCATTATGGCGAAGGGAAGTCGCTTCCCCTAAGTTACAATTTCGTCACAGATGCGGCTCAATACCAAGAAGACCAAATACAACGCCCCGTCCCCACCTTGATTTTGCATGGCAAACAAGATGAAGTCATCCCCATCACAGCCAGCCGCGATTTTGCTCATTTCCGTCCTTGGGTGGAACTAATAGAACTCGACAGCGACCACGCCTTAGGTAATGTCATGGAAGAAATATGGCAAGCAATTAGCCTATTTTGTCAGTTACCCGAAAGCGGTAGAATATGAACTCTCCTGATAAATGTTTTGTGTCAGTTGTTAGTTGTAATTTGCTATTGACCACTGACAACTGACCACTGACAACTGATTAATTATGCTTCCTTTTATCCGCTCAGATTTAGCCCAATTTAACGCCTACAAACCTCATCCCAGCAGCGATACAGCCTCAGCCGTCCCGCCCCAATTGGATCGGTTGGATACTAACGAAAGCCCCTATGATTTGCCTCCTGAGTTAAAACAAAAGCTCGCCTGGACTTTTCAGCAAGTAATTGAAAGTAATCGTTATCCTGATGGCGGACATGAGACACTTAAAAGTGCGATCGCCGAATATGTCAACGAATCCGCTAATATTTCATCATTACGGTTTACCGCCGCTAATATATCTGTCGGTAATGGTTCGGATGAATTAATCCGTTCTTTATTAATTGCTACGTGTTTAAGCGGAGAAGGGTCTATTCTCGTTGCTAATCCCACCTTTTCCATGTATGGGATTTTGGCACAAACTTTGGGTATTCCTGTCGTGTCGGTATCAAGGAATCCTGATAATTTTGCCATCGACTTAACAGCAGCTCAATCTGCAATTGAACAAACTCTAAATCCTCCCATTCGGGTGGTGTTCGTCGTTCATCCCAATTCCCCCACAGCTAATCCTTTAACTGCAAATGAGTTGAGATGGTTGAAAAGTCTCAGCGAACGAATTTTAGTAGTAGTTGACGAAGCTTATTTTGAGTTTAGCCAAAATACCCTAGTCAGCGAATTGGCACAGCGTCCTAATTGGATAATTCTACGCACATTTTCTAAAGCTTTTCGATTAGCAGCCATGCGCGTTGGCTATTGTGTCGCTCATCCAGAAGCGATCGCTATTTTAGAAAAAGTCCGCTTACCTTACAATCTACCTAGTTTCTCCATTGCATCTGCTTTAGTTGCCTTACAAAATCGCGCCATCTTACTAGAATCCATTCCTCAAACTCTAGATGAACGCACCAAGCTGATTAATGCCTTCTCTCAGCATCCTGCACTAGCCGTTGCAGAAAGTGCCGCCAACTTTATTTTCTTGCGTCTGAAAGCAGATAGTGACAATTCATCAGACACTACTTTACTAAATCTTCATCAACAACTCAAGAATTCTGGCACATTAGTACGGCAAATAAGCGGCGGATTGAGAATTACCATAGGTACACCTGAAGAAAACATCCGCACGCTTAACCATATACAAACAGCCTTAATAAAGCCAGAGCTTGTAGGCTAGAGGAGACACAAATTACCGATTACCAATCCCCAAATATCAATCTATTCCGTTTCACTACCCCAACGACGTACCATTCCCGCAGTTTGTGGTAGCACTCCTACTAACAAAGCAAAAGCAACATCGGGTAAATCAGCTACCGTCGTAGGTGGAAAGTATTGCTCGAACTGATCCAGAATCTTCTGCACTCGCTGCTGAGGTACTGGGTTTTCTGTAATTTGTTTAATTAAACGAATCCATTGTCGTCGGATTAAATAAGCTTTTTGGCGTTCTTCATAAGATTCAGGGCTTAACAAAGAAAGATTGCCTATGGGTATGACCTTTTGGCAATCACAATCATAGTCCCCACCAATCGCTGCCCCTGGACCCGCAAATTCTGCATGGTAGCGCTTAAATAATATTAATCCGTTCCGTCTCCGACTATTGACGATAAAAACTTCTCCACTGTGCAGAAGTGTCAGAACGTCCGAGCTATGTGATTGCTCAGTCCCATCTAGCATGACAAAATCGTCAAGGCAACTTGTGTCAGGGTAGTAAGTTGATACCATAGTAGTTTGATAGCGGTGGAGTTTTTCGCTATCCATGTTTTTGCAAACTTTTTAATAACTGAGTTGTGTGGACAACTTAAAGTGGATATTTATGGTTAAAACCACTTCAGTTTTTATTGCTTCTTAGTAATATAAATTGGTTGTTCAATTTAACTAAGATACAAATATATTAATGCAAGTCATTAATCGAGTGATCACATTGTATGTGAATTAATCAATATTGTCTCTAAAAATACGTGCATTTTGTTTAAAGTTTTGATAAAGTCTAATATATTTAATGATAAGTTATTGTAAGGATTTAATAATTTATTTAAGGTAGTTCTACTGATATTGCTGTTTATCTAAAAATTGATATTTCGCAATATTTTTATTTGGTAATATTATAGCAAATTCACGTTTTATATGAAGATGAGATATTCATATTATATTTCTTGGTCGAAATAATATAAAGTCAATCAAAAAGCTGAGATAGCATTATTTCCACAGAAGAGTTAGTACAAATTCATTTAGAACCATCCTCACATAAGGATTCATAGCTATTGTCCGTAGAGGCTAGCACTAAGGCAAGAAGGAATGATAGCATACAGCTTTATGAAGTTAATCTTACTGGAAAATCTATGAGTGTCTTATTAGTGAGTGGTGAATGCTTACTAATTCATAAGATTTAACCAAAATATTAAGGTGATTGATAAAAGTTTATGAATTAAAAATTCTGTTCAGAGAATAATAATTCCATGATTAAGTACCTCCTAGAACATAAATTTTCAATCACGACTGTATGAGACTCCTATAGAGGTTGTTCTCTACAATGAACCGAAAAGAACCGTTTTATCACTGCACTTTTTCTCACAAACAATTAATTTAGCTAGTGGAAATGATATTGATGTGTTTGTGCAGAAGAATGTGTTGAGAGCGGCGAAATAAAAAACTATTCCAGTGAGAATCAATTTTGTGTACCTGATATCCTAACTTAAAATAGAGCTGACGCGCTTGATAGTTATTTTCCAGAACGTGCAGGTATAAATTCTGAAATCCCCATTCTTGGGAAACTTGCTCACATTTGACAAGCAATTTTGAAGCCACACCATGCCTACGGTATTGAGGATGAACCGCTAAATTAGACAGGTAAGGAAAGCTTTTGCCCGTCTGCGTCCAGTAATCACTAAAACGTACGCCAACTTCTACCGTTCCCACTAACCGATCAACTCCATTGTTGGTAGTTTCCACAGCAACCAAACAAAGGTGATGGGGGGTAGGCGATAATAGGCGATGTTTGAAATCTTCATAAATACCCAAGCGGAGTAGTGGAAAAGCCCATCCCCAGAAACCATTCTGAGAGTGAAAACTTTCCGCAATAATTTGGGCGATACTAGTCAAATCAGCAGGTGTAGCAGCACGAATGTGAACCTGGTGAGAACTTGGCTTAGTATCTGCTGTGACTGGCTTGTGGCTAGATGGATCAAAAAACCAGGATGTCAAGGCTAGTTGAATATTTATATTATTCAAATAAAATCTTCTCAAATATTCTAAACAGCAACTGGGAAAATTGAACTTGTAAATTGATTTAATAGTCAATGGTCAGTGGTCAGTTGTCAACTATTATTCCATCCGTCTCCTTAGGCTTTCGCACTCTTAGCCCAATTCTGTTCGGACGGCGACGTAAAATTTTGAGACTTCGACAAAACTTAGGCAGTCTGAGCGCTCAGTGTATCACAAATTTAGTGCGAAGACTCTCAGATACTCGGCTAAGACTTCCTTGTGGGATGCTACGCTTACCTCTCTGGGGAAGCAATGCTCTGTCATATCTTTTAATACTGACGCTTACGGAGAAAGCCTAGCCCCTAATTGCTGTCCTCTTACTCTAAGATAACTGCTATAAATAAAATTTACTTAAATGTGTTAGCACAACTGTCACAACGGGCAAACTTAATATGTAGCTTCATCTAGTTGGTTTTTGCACCAGACTCGAAGAATGTATACAGTAAGACTGAAATGTTTTTGTTGGAGGTGAGGCAAGATTTGACTAATAAGCATCAAATCTGTAAAGCAAAACTTGATAACGAGACCAATTGCACTGCACTAGCGCAAATGGCAGCCCTAAAAAGCCATTGAGGCAAATTACTGTGAACCAATCCTTCCCAATGAGATTAACCTTTATCCGACTGCCGTTACAGCAGGAAAGCGGTGCATGAAATCCCCAGTAAACAGTAAGCCCAAAATTTTGGTTGTTGATGATGAGCCAGACAACCTTGACCTGCTTTACCGCACCTTTTATCGTGACTACAAGGTGCTGAGAGCTATATCTGGCCCTGCGGCACTGGATCTGCTGGCGCAAGAGGGAGAGATCGCAGTGATCATCTCCGATCAGCGAATGCCGATCATGAGTGGTACGGAATTTTTGAGCCTGACAGCTACACAATATCCAGATATTATTCGGATTATATTAACTGGTTACACTGACGTAGAAGACTTAGTAGAAGCAATTAATGCTGGTAAGGTATTCAAATATGTCACCAAACCTTGGGAAGCCGAAGAACTCAAAGCAGTAGTCCGCCAAGCCCTGGATACTCACAATGTTCTTAAAGCCCGCACTCGTGAACTAACCCGCACGCTGCGTCAAGAGTCACTGCTGAACACCGTCACCAATACAATTCGTAGTGCTTTAGACTATCGACAAATTTTGCAAGCAATTGTCGATACAGTTGGTCATATGTTAGAGGTGGATGTCTGTTTATTACGTTCTTTTCAAGATGGTCAATTAGTAGATGAAGGATTTGTCTACCAAAAAGATTCTCCAGCCGCAGTAGAAAAAACTATACATGATTCTGCCCCTCTGACTATTCTGGCTGATACTGTCTGGGAAACCCGCGAAGTGCAGATAATTCATGATGTGGCAGGTGATGAGCGCATTCACGGAGATAGCCCCGAACTACAGCACAGAAATGATGCGTTTGCTGCGGCTGATATCCGTTCTAGTTTAGTTGTGCCACTGATTTGCCAACAAGAACTGATGGCTGTTTTGGCACTGCATCAATGTTCCCAAGCACGCGTCTGGGGAGAAGAAGAAGTGCAGTTAGTTTTGATGGTAGCAGATCAAGCTGCCTTGGCTTTGTCCCAGGCTTATGCTTATGAACAGGTACGGGCGCTGGCAAAACGAGAGTCCTTGATCAATACCATTACAACAGCGATTCGCTCTAGTCTCAACCCTGAAGATATTTTTGCAGCAATTACCCAAAAATTGGGGCAAGCTTTACAAGTGGATGGATGTGTCTTGTCTTTGTGGACGGAAGAGGATGAGTTTGTCAAGTGTGTAGGCTTGTATGATAGTTCTCGACATAGCGAAGACTCACTAGACAATCACCGTCTGATAACTCAGGAATTACCAGAGTCCCAAGCACCTATTTTAGAAAATCCAATTTTACAGGAAATATTAAAAACCCATGAGCCTGTAATAATTACGGATATGAATCATTCGGATTGGGAAACCAAAAGGTTTGATTTACATTTGAAAATGCCAGCGCGATCGCTCATGGTTGTGCCTCTACTGGCGGATGGCAAATGTATAGGCAGTATTACCCTGCGAGAAGGGAAGAGAGCTAGGCAGTGGCTATCAGCTGATATTGAACTGGCAAAAGCTGTAGCCGCACAAGCAGCGATCGCCGTACAACAGTCCCATTTATACCAGAAAACCCGCGAACAAGCCGAGCGCCTGCTGCAACTAGACAAGCAAAAAACCGAATTTTTTCAAAACATATCCCACGAATTTCGTACTCCCATCACCTTAATTCAAGGGCCGTTAGAATCGGCAGTGGGAACAGGGGAGGGGTTATCTTATGCCCAAAGTGCGATCGCCTTGCGTAACTCCCGACGGTTGTTGCGGTTAGTTAACCAACTACTAGATTTGCAACGTCTCGATGCAGGGAGAATGCAGCCTAGTTTCCGTCCTTGTGATTTAGTGGATTTTGTCAGTCAAATTGTTGAGTCATTTCGCCCCTACTGCGAAAAAAAGGCGCTACATCTGACTACAGAATTAGATGAATGTCCTACTGTCTATATAGACATGGAAAAATTTGACAAGGTGGTTTATAACTTGCTGTCAAATGCCATGAAATTTACACCAGAAGGTGGCACAATCAGTGTCAAGTTACAATCCCAGGGACACCACTGCATCTTGCAAGTCCAAGATACAGGTATTGGCATTGTTAAAGAGCAAATTCCCCATCTGTTTGAGCGCTTCCGCCAAGCCGAAGGTTCAGAAAATCGCTCCTATGAAGGTAGCGGCTTAGGTTTAGCCTTAGTAAAAGAATTAGTAGAACTACACGGTGGTAGAGTTACTGTCGAATCAGTCTATGGTAAGGGTACAACCTTTACCCTATGGCTAGTTATCGGTAATGCTCACTTACCTCTACAGCAAGTATCAGATACGCCTGTTGAACTGACCACTAGCCGGGCTAGTGTAGAACTAGCTGATTTAGAACTGGTAGAACCAACACTAGAAAATATAGATATAGAAACTATTAATCCCTTACCTATTTCTGAGACTCAGCATACAGCAAACAGCACACAGCAATCCACACATTCAATCCTCGTTGTTGATGACAACCCGGATTTGCGAACTTACGTATCCGATATTCTCCGCCGTAGTGGCTATCAAGTCTATACAGCTCGTAACGGCTATGAAGGATTTAGTAAAGTCCAAGAACTGACTCCTAATCTAATTGTTACGGATTTGATGATGCCTTTGGTAACTGGGTTAGAGATGATTCGGATGGTTCGCAACGATGAAAAGGTGAAAGGAACGCCAATCATTTTGCTAACCGCAAAGGTGGATGAGGAAACCCGCATCGAAAGCACAGAACATGGGGCGGATGCTTATTTAGCAAAACCATTTAATGACCGGGAACTTCTGGCAGAGGTTCGCAATCTTCTAGCTTTGAAGGAAAATGAAAAGCGAGTTTTGGAGTTAAATACTTACCTAACAGAATCAGTTCTTAAGCGCTTTTTGCCGCCTGCTTTGGTGTCGAAAGCGGCTGCGGGTTCTTTGAGCTTAGATTTGCGTCCAGAACCGCGTTTAATTACGGTGTTGTTTAGCGACATCGTTGGTTTTACACAGTTAGCCAACACTCTCAGATCCCGGCGAGTGGCAGAATTACTGAATGAGTATTTAGAGTTCATGACTAAAGCTGTGTTTGATAATGGTGGCACTGTAGATAAGTTTATGGGAGATGCTATCTTAGCTCTCTATGGAGCGCCAGAAGAACTCACACCTAATGAGCAGGTGCGTCGAGCAGTCAATACGGCTAGAGCTATGCACAGCTCATTGGCCCAATTAAACCAGCGTTGGCGGAATCAGGGGATCTTTGATACTCATGATTATGGCGGTGTGCAGTTTCGCTGTGGTATTCACCAAGGGACGGCGGTTGTGGGAATGTTTGGTAGTGCTGAACGTGCTGACTATACTGCCATTGGGCCTAGTGTCAATATCGCTGCTCGATTGCAATCGGCTGCTGTTCCCGGTACAATTCTGGTTTCTGCTGCTGTAGCAGATTATTTACAAGACGAAGAAATTACTAAAGGTAGTCCGCTAAAACTTAAAGGAATAGATGAAACAGTTCTGACTTTTGCTGTGAAATCAGAATTAATGGTTAACCGTTAATATTCACCTAGATTCACTAGCAATAGCTCCGAATCATATATTTATATCTAAATATGACAACATCGGTAGCGGATAAAACTCCCACTCCCGCTAAAGTCTGGCGGAGACATAATGATCCACCTGGTCTATGGTTTGCTGTAGCTATAGGTTCAGCTTCACTCCACTTATTAGCTTTTTGGTTAATACGTTCATCTAGTACTGTGGGTTTGTGGTTTCCACCGCAAGATCAAAGTGTTGTCCCTATAGAGTTGATAGAAGTTACACCTCAGACTAACTCTACAGATGAACCTGCTTCGTCACCACCTCAACAGTCTGTACCAAACACTACCACAACACAACCACCACAAACTTCCATAAATCAGGATGCTGAGATTGTAAATTCTGGTGAGCAATCCCAGCAGGAAAATAATAATGTTGCTCAATCTAAGGTGAAAGTTTTTCCTCAATCGGTATCTACACCAACTACAGAACCAGAACCTACACCTACACCTACCACAGAAGCAGAACCCACTCCTACACCAACCACAGAAACAGAACCCACTCCTACTCCAACAGTTCCTGTAGGTGAACTTCCTTGGAATCGTCGTGAAGAAATCGAACTGGGACAGGGAAAACCCCTACCTTCAGATATTCCACCTGTTACACCGGAACAAGTACAAGAGTCGGAAGCAGTAGAAGACAAAACTCCGCGAGATGAAGAAGACACCCCAGATACATCCTCTGGAGAAACTGCAAACACTCCAACGCAGGATAACCCAGCTAATGCTAACGGTGAAACGGCAAACACTCCATCTGGGGACAATTCACCAACCCCAACAGGAGAAACTGCAAAAATTCCTACTGAGCAATATACACCAACTCCAACAGAAGAACCTGCAAACACCCCCACTGAGGATAATGCAAATTCTACCGCCAGGGGAGCGATCACCTCCGGTGGGCGGAACGCCATCGCCACATTGACTCCTCTGGCAGAGTCAGAAGCACGTCAATTAGTCAATGATTTACCAGAAGTCTTGTCTGCATACCAAGGAAGTAGTTCAAAAACTGTAGACTCTAGCTATCTTCCTGGCGATTCTCCAATTAAGCCGACACAGTTACTAGCCAGTTTGGTAATTGATAAAAATGGTAACTTCCAACAGGCGATCGTGATCAACATAGAGCCAGCAAGTTTACAAGCTGAGAAAAGCTTATATGAGCAACTTATTGGTGATTTGTTCAAAAACGAAAGCTTTACTCCTGGACATAATCGGGATGGAAGCAAACCAGACTTCAGTAATTTTTTTGTCAGAGTGACAATAGAGCCAACTGGTCAATAGTCGCGTCGCTGACTCTAGGTCTTCACCTGATGATTATCTACGAATGTATAATTTGGGTGTGGAGGTAATAGCATGACCCAAGCATTGACCAAATTATTAACCTTCCATGAATTGACGGGATTTCAAGGGAATAGCGCGATCGCATCACCTAGCTTTCCCCAGTTAAATTTAACCGCACAGCAAATTCTTGATGCGGCTAATTAAGGGAGTATTGCAATTTCAACTCCTCTGTCCCTGACGGTGATTAGCCGCTTGGGTTAACAAACTTTCCGCAAAAGCGATCGCATCACTGGCGGATTTCCCACCAGCCAACTGGGCTAATTCTTCCCGGCGTGTAGTCAAATCATCTAAGTTTGTCACACGCACTACAGTACGCTGTTCACTGTTGCCATTGTTGGATTTTTTACCCTTACCTTGGGTAATAGTCTGCTTATCTACGCGGAAATGCTTATCTGCCATCGCTGCTACTAGTGGTTGGTGAGTGACACATAATACTTGATGACTTTGACTCAATTGGTGCAATTTTTCGGCGATCGCCTGTGCTACTCTCCCCGAAACCCCAACGTCGATTTCATCAAATACTAATGTCGCTGCCGCATCAGCTTGATTAAAACAGGCTTTCAGGGCTAATAAAAAACGGCTCATTTCCCCACCAGAAGCAATTTCTGTTAATGGTTGTAGTGGTTCCCCTGGGTTGGGGCTAAACATAAAGGTAATTTTGTCTGCACCAGCAGATGTTGGCACAGTTGGCAAGATTTCTACTTGAAACTTCACCTTTTCCATTGCCAAGGGTTTAAGTTCAGCTATCAACCGAGATTCTAAGGTAGCGCCTGTTTTCTGGCGTAACTGAGTTAACTTTTGGCAGGACTGAGTTAGTTTATCAAAACAGACTTTTTCTTGCTGTTCTAAACTTTCAATGGATTGTTCGCTATCGTTGAGGGCTGCCAATTCGGCTTGGATTTTTTCACTGTAGGCGATCGCTTCTGTTAAGCTGGGGCCATACTTACGGCAGATTTGTTTTAACTCTCGAATCCGTTCTTCTACTTCTTCCAAACGCTGGGGGTCAGCTTCCAAACTTTCCCCGTAAGTATTAATTTGCCTTGCTACTTCTGAAATAGCTGTTTGAGCATCCCTCACCAAATCTAACAGTGGTTGTAACTGCCCGTCATATTCCACCATGTCGTTTAAGGTGGCTTCACTGTCGCCAAGGAGGTCTGAGACGGCTAGGGTTTCATCTTCAGTTTGATACAAAGCCTGATAGACCTTGTAACTCATCTGTTGTAAATCAACAACGTGATTCAGGCGTTCTCGTTCTTGTTGCAGTTGTTCCAATTCCTGGGGGTCGCTGAGATTGGCTGTTGATAACTCTTGGACTTGATAGGTTAATAAGTCCAGTTGTTGCAGTCGTTCCCGTTCTGATGTCCGGCGCTTTTCTAAATTTGTATGGGCTTGCTGATAAGCACTAAAAGCTGTACCGATGTGTTGACGCTGCTGAATTAAAGCATCACCACCATACATATCTAACCAGTCCCGGACTTGGGCTGATTGTCCTACTTGTACTGTTTGACCTTGGGCTGTAATTTCCACCAAGCGATCGCGCAGTCCGCCCATAAGTTGGCGATTGACCAACACACCATTCACCCGCGATCGACTGCGGATATTACTAGTACTAACGGTAATCTCTCGACTAATGACTACAGAATTATCGTCAATTAAATCTATTTCTTGTTCTGTCAACCAAGCCGCTAAGGGGGGATTTGTAGTGAAAGTGGCTTCCACCATTGCCCTAGATGTCCCAGTCCGAATCACCCGACTAGAAACTTTTCCACCTAACACAGCATCGATTGCATCTAAAATAATTGATTTTCCCGCGCCGGTTTCACCTGTTAAAACATTTAGACCCGCGCCGAAATCCAGTTCCAGTTGATCAATTAGGGCAAAATTTTCAATCCGCAGGCAAAGCAACATCAAGCCATATTCTCCTAGAGGGGCAGATGCCGGATATTTCCCACTTTCGGCAACCAGCAATACCTACTACCATTGAATTAGCAAGCACATTCAAGTGTAACAAAAAAGGCAGGATGGGGAGCAAAGGAGCAAAAAAAGACCAGGTAAATTATATTCCTAGTCTCTAGTTCTCAATTCCCAAACTAAATTAGCAATTTCCTGTAAAGATATTGTTACAATACTTAACAAGTTCAATCCGACCGGTGGCTCTATTCATGACTGTGAAGACACTTCCCCCAAATTCCCGACCGATTGAGGGCGA
The DNA here is from genome assembly GCF_048568275.1 of Anabaena sp. FACHB-595. Classification (NCBI taxonomy): domain Bacteria; kingdom Bacillati; phylum Cyanobacteriota; class Cyanophyceae; order Nostocales; family Nostocaceae; genus Anabaena; species Anabaena sp. FACHB-595. Next base: position 5,915,703 of record NZ_CP183473.1, on the reverse strand, counting down.
ACTACAGCTAAAGGATACACAAGCCTTGGTTGTGCGCTCATCAAGACCCGTAAGCTCTGAAAGACCCCAGGTGGTGGTAACTGCAAATCTCGAACCTGAGACAATAGTTTACGACCCTGTAGCGGTAGCAGAGCATTATCGTCATCGACCCCTGCAAGTTTTGCGGCGGATTTTTGCTGTGTTGGGGCCTACTTTCTCCTTTGCCTTTGGGTTGTGGTGGGATATTAAACGGGGAGTAGTCGTCAAAAATGACCGTCGTCGAGCTATTGAGTTAAAAGAATTATTAACGCAACTGGGGCCTGCTTATATCAAAATTGGTCAAGCCTTATCTACTAGACCAGATTTAGTCCCTCCCGTATATTTAGAAGAACTAACAAGGTTACAAGACCAGTTACCACCCTTTCCTAATGAAATTGCTTACCAATTTATTCAAGAAGAATTAGGACAGCCACCACAAGAGGTTTACGCTGAACTTTCAGCCCAACCAATTGCGGCTGCTTCTTTGGGACAAGTTTATAAAGGTAAGTTAAAAACAGGGGAAGAAGTAGCGGTTAAAGTCCAGCGCCCAGATTTACGAGAACGAATTACGATTGACTTATATATTTTACGTGGGCTAGCGGCTTGGATACAGAAGAAAGTCAAGAGGGTACGGAGTGACTTAGTTGGGATTTTGGATGAATTAGGCGATCGCATTTTTGAAGAGATGGATTATATCCACGAAGGTGAAAATGCTGAACGTTTCTTCCAACTATATGGTCATATGCAAGACGTATATGTACCGAGAATATACTGGGAATATACGAACCGTCGTGTCTTGACGATGGAGTGGATCAACGGCACAAAACTGACCCAGACAGAAGAGATTAGCTCCCAAGGGATAGATGCTCGTTATTTGATTGAAGTTGGTGTGCAGTGTTCCTTAAGGCAACTTTTAGAACATGGCTTCTTTCACGCTGACCCCCATCCTGGTAACTTGTTAGCCACACCAGACGGTAAACTCGCTTATCTTGACTTTGGGATGATGAGTGAGATTAAACCACCGCAACGTTATGGTTTAATTGAGGCGATCGTCCACGTAGTTAATCGTGACTTTGAAGGGTTAGCAAAAGATTACGTTAAGTTAGATTTCCTTTCCCCAGAAACAGACCTCACCCCAATTATTCCCGCATTTGGCAAAGTTTTCGCTAATGCTCAAGGCGCTAGTGTCGCCGAATTTAACATTAAGAGCATCACTGATGAGCTATCAGAATTGATGTATGAGTATCCTTTCCGCGTACCTCCCTACTACGCTTTAATCATTCGCTCTCTCGTTACCCTGGAAGGGATTGCTATCTATATAGATCCCAACTTTAAAGTTTTGAGCGAGGCTTATCCCTACGTCGCTAAACGTTTGTTAACCGACCCAGCACCAGAATTAAGAATTTCACTGCGAGACTTGCTTTTTAAAGATGGTAGATTTCGTTGGAATCGGTTAGAAAACTTATTACGTAATGCGCGGAAAAACCAAGACTACGACCTTAACTTAGTAGTGAATCAAGGTGTAGATTTTCTCTCATCTGAACGCGGTTCTTTTATTAGAGATAAGTTAGTCGATGAATTTCTCAACGGAATCAATGCTTTAAGTAAAAATGTGCTGCATAACTTTACCTACCTCCTAAGAGAAAGAGTAGGTATCACAGCCATCAACGAAACTCCAGCCGCGACAGTTGAGCAACAACAAACCTTAGAACACGTCAAAAATATTTTAAATATTTTGCAAGAAACCCGTGGCTTTGACCCAGCACAGTTTGCACCTCAAGTGGCTCAGTTGGCTTTCAATCCTGGTGTGCAACGTTTGGGACAGCAAGTTGCTAATCAATTATTTCAGAAAGCTACTGTGCGTCTAATTCGGGAATTATTAACAGCAGAAGAGGTCAAGAGTAGTGAAATTGAATACCCCACGAGAAAAGTGTGATATCTAGTTCTGCTAGTTCTGACGATATGTTTGGTCTGGGTAGGTAATAGCTAATTGGTCATTTGTCGCACTATACAAATTACCAGTTAGCAACTCCAAAGATATATAGCTGGGGACTGGGGAATGGGTTAAAAGTCTTGTTGTGTCTAGGTTGTATCATCTATTGATGTCCTAACACTACTGGCGACAGCTATAAATAAGTTTCAACTGCATATAGTATTATTCATCACCAGGCAAGTTCAAAGTTTAATGTCCCCCATGAAGATTCGTTACTACGAATTCAGTGGGGGACAAAAGTTGAATTAGGTGCTAAAAAAAGTCCATTCTGTGTTAAATAGCCTGAATCCACTCCTTAACAGCATATTCAGTCCAAATATTATGTTGCCAATAGGGGTCATTTTCAATTAACTGACGTATTGTGGCTTCATCTTCCGCCTCGTAAATACCAAACACTTTTGTCACATCTTTGGTCGGGCCAATAGTAATCAGCACACCAGATTCTTTTTGTTTTGCTAATCCATCCAAGTGTGCTTGACGGTAAGGTGTGCGTTTTTCGAGAACGTCTTCGCAGTAGGTTCCCCAAACAATGTATTTAGGCATAGTGATTCAATTCAAAATTCAAAATTCAAAATTAATCATAAGTGATGAGTGATGTGTCAACTCATCACTTATTTTTAGTTAACTGCGGAGGTTTACACCGAATTTCTCTACTAAAGCTTCGCGGACTTTGTTGTGTACTGGTTCGACCTCCGTATCTGTGAGAGTGCGATCGCTTGCCCGATACACTAGTCTAAATGCTAAACTCCGTTGTCCTTGGGGGACGTTTTCACCGCGATATTCATCAAATATTTCTACCGACTCTAGTAAACCTTTGCCAGCCTTGTTAATGGCTTTTTCGATTTCCGAGACGGAGACTTTTACAGGTGCAAAGAAGGCGATATCGCGATCGCTTGCGGGATAAGTGGAGTAAGGTTTGAATGTAGGTACAAGAATTTCATCTTTATCTAAAGCATTCAAAAACACATCCAAATCCAGTTGGAACACATAGACTGACTCTGGTAAGTCTTTGTCACGCCGTAGTTGGGGGTGGAGTTGTCCAAAGATGCCTAATCTATTACCACCAATCCATAATGAGGCAGTGCGTCCTGGGTGTAAGCGTTCGTCACGACAGTCGGGTTGATATTCTACCAAGATGCCGAGTTGCTGAAATACGCTTTCTAGGATGCCCTTAGCTTCAAACCAAGCCAGGGGTTGCTCTTTACTACCCTTCGACCATTTGCCCAGGCTTGTATCTCCTCCTATGATGCCAGCGATCGCATCTTTTTCTTGTAACCCATCTTCTTCTTGCCAGAAAATGCGCCCAATTTCAAAACCATTTAGGGAACCATTCCCTTGTTCTAGGTTGTATTGGAAAGCGTCAATTAAGCCAGCGAGTAAATCAGTTCGCAGGGCTGAATATTCAGCAAATAAGGGATTACTCAAGACTATTTGTCTATCTTCCCCTGGCTTAACTAAGGAGTAATGGATTAATTCTGTTAAACCTTCCGCCCGTAGCGCAGCGCGTAACTTGCGTACCAGTTCTTGATCTACAGGTAAATAACCAGCTTCTGCTTTGTCTGGTAAGGTATCACAGAAATTATCATAACCGTAGAGACGAGCAACTTCTTCAATTAAATCAATTTCCCGTTCCAAATCGCGGTAACGATAGGGTGGTACGGAAACATTCCAAGTCCCTTCGCCGGCTGGAGTTAACTCACATCCCAATGCAGTCAAGGTACGTTCTACATCTTTGGCTTCCAGTTCTCCAGTTTCTCCCACGTTGATTGGGCCGAGTACTTCATTCACCCGGTCTAAACGTAGTAAAATCGAACGACTCCAACTTGCAGGATCGGGACGAGTATCAGCGATTTCCTGATGGACAATCACACCAGCAGCCAATTCACTAATTAAAGATAAAGCGCGGCGATTAGCTATTTCCAACTCTGCCCGATTCACTCCCCGCTCGTATCTACCAGAGGCTTCACTGCGTAACCCCACACTACGAGAAGAACGACGAATTGCCACAGAATCAAATAATGCTGCTTCTAAAATTAGGCTTTGTGTACCCTCGTGGACTTCGGTTTCTTCACCGCCCATAACTCCCGCTAAAGCCACGGGTTGATCATTAGCCGTAATTAATAAATTTTGTGTTGTCAGGTTGCGAGTTTGCCCATCCAGGGTTTTCAGCGTTTCCCCTGGATTGGCAAAGCGCACACCAATAGTTAAACTGTCAGCATTGGCAACAAACTTTAATCGCTCTTGGTCAAAGGCGTGTAATGGTTGTCCCCATTCCAACAACACATAATTAGTAATATCAACTACATTACTAATCGGTCGTACCCCAGCCGAACGCAAACGCTGTTGCAACCATTCAGGGGATGAAGCAATTTTTACCTGTTCAATGACTGTGCCAATATAAGCAGGACAAGCTTGGGTGTCGGCAATTTTTAAACCTAACTTGCCCACACTTCCAGACACAGATACTTCCCCCGGTTCAGGGATATTCAATTTTGCATCAGTCAGCGCAGCCACTTCTCGCGCTATACCCACCATACTTAAGGCATCTGCACGGTTAGCCGTAGCAGTGACATCTAAAATCACATCATCCAAACCCAACAATGGACGCACATCGCTACCCAAGGGTAAGTTCTCTTGGGGGAAAATATAAATGCCGTCTACCTCACTAGGTAAACCGAGTTCTTTCAAAGAACAAATCATCCCTTGGGAGGGAACACCACGCAATTTTGCGGGTTTAATTTTCAAATCAATGTTAGGTAAATAAGCGCCTACAGTTGCCACAGGCACATAAATATCGGCTCTGACATTAGGTGCGCCACAGACAATATTTAAAGTTTCCGATGCACCGACATCTACTTGGCAAACGCTCAACTTATCAGCGTTGGGGTGGGGTTGACGCTCAAGCACTCTCCCCACAACAACGCCATTTGCCCAAGTGCGGCGGTCTTCAATATCTTCGACTTCAAACCCAGCCATTGTGAGAATATGGGCTAATTCTTCTGGGCTAAGTTTTATCTCTACTAGTTCCCGCAGCCAGTTCAAAGAAATACGCATTGGAGTGTGCTTGTTTGAGGAATCGTCTTTTGCTCTAATTCTAGGTTGCCTAATTGTGAATGAGTCACATCTCTAGGCGTACCTGAACAATCCTACTACGTACGTTAACTTTGGAGAAACAGAGGGGTGGGAATAGGCAGGGGAGGTAGGGGAGGAAAGAGGGTTATTTTGAGAATTTTTTCTTCTCCACTTACTCAAGAACAGCCTGGCTAACTAATAAAAAATCGGTGTAGGTTGACTGCACCGATAACTGCGCCGACGCTTCGCGTACGCACTTCGTAACTCTATTTGCACCAGACATTTACCTCACGCCAATGCTGAAGCTTGGGGTTTAGCAAAAATCATTCTCCCGGCTGAGGTTTGCAACGCACTAGTAACTACTACTCGCAGTTCACCACCTACATAACCTCTACCTTCTTCCACGACAACCATTGTGCCATCGTCTAAGTAGCCAATTCCTTGAGTCGGTTCTTTACCTTCCTTGAGAATTTTTAGGTCAAGGTTGTCCCCAGGTAAATAGCTAGGACGGACTGCATTTACTAGGTCGTTAACATTCAACACAGGCACTTTCTGCACGCTGGCAACTTTTGATAAGTTGTAGTCGTTGGTGAGTAGTGTACCGTTGATGTCTTGAGCAAATCTGACTAATTTAGCATCGACTGTAGCAATGTCTTCGTAGTCAGATGGATTAATCAAAATGCGGTCTGGGTAAGTTTCCCTAATGCGGTTGAGAATTTCTAGCCCACGTCTTCCCCGCACCCGCTTTTGGTCTTTGCTGGCATCAGCTACTTGTTGTAGTTCCAGTAAGACAAATTGTGGCACGATGATTTGCCCTTCCAGAAATCCAGTTTCTAGCAATGCCTCAATCCGACCGTCAATAATACAACTAGTGTCTAAAACTTTAGTATTGGCGGGTTTGAGTGTCCCTTCCGCCACCATTGTTTCTACGGTGTTGGGGTTAATAAACCTTAATAAGCCCCGTCCGTGGGTGTCGGCTAAATTCATCCCCGTGACAGAGAGAATAATACTACCAACCACCGCCACCAGTGGTTTAATAAAACTAAAATCCGTGGGAATAGGTAGCAAAAATAGCGGAGCCAGCATTAAGTTTGCCAGCAATAATCCAATCACTAAGCCAATGGCACGCGTTAAAATTACTTCCAGTGGCAAATCTCGGACTTGGGCTTCTAAGCGACGATAGGTCGTTTGGAAACTTAAACCAACAGCGCCACCAATAATGGCGGCAAAGACGGCAACAGTTAAGCGTAAAGCTTCGAGGTTCGTTACCCGGTCTAACGTACCATTGGGTAGTAGTTCGGTGCTATAGAACCCGATTCCTGCTGCTGCCAGGATGAATGAAAAAATAATAATGGCATCAAGCATGATTTTGCTGTTTTCCTGCGACTGTTTTACCCGATAAAGTCAAGTATTTTTAATTTCATCGGTAAGAGAGACTAATTATATTGACTCAGACTAGGGTTTTTATGCAGGCAATATCTGCAAACATTATAACCAAAGTCACTCCGCTTAAGATTTGTCATAGTTACGTCAAAAAACGATAGAAACCTGTAAATAAACTATTTATTTTCATTATTTCTAATTTTCCGTTAATTAAGTTTATTCTTGTTCACAAATATGCAAAAAGTTAATGTTCCTAGCCTCGCTAGTTCTGCTTATGTACATATTCCCTTTTGCAGAAGGCGGTGCTTTTATTGTGATTTCCCGATATTTGTTGTTGGCGATCGCCAACGTGGTGAAACATCTGTTACCATCTCCGGGTATGTCGATGTTCTCTGTGAAGAAATCGCCATTACACCAGCCTTTGGTCAACCCCTCAAGACCGTATTTTTCGGCGGTGGTACGCCTTCGCTGTTATCTACAGAGCAATTAGCACAAATACTAGTAACGCTAGATAAGCAGTTTGGGATTGCGCCTGACGCAGAAATATCTATGGAGGTAGATCCAGGCACATTTGATCTAGCACATATCCAAGGCTATCGTAGTGTTGGTGTAAATCGGGTCAGTTTGGGTGTACAAGCGTTTCAAGAAGAATTGTTAAAAGTAGCTGGGCGATCGCACTCGCTTAAAGATATTTTTGCAGCTATAGACTTGATTCACCAAGTCGAGATTCCCGAATTTAGCATAGACTTAATTTCTGGCTTACCGCATCAGTCTTTAGATCAATGGCAAGATTCCCTAGACACAGCCGTTAACATCGCACCCACCCACATATCTATATATGATTTGACAATTGAGCCAGGAACAGCTTTTGGTCGTTATTACAAACCTGGGGATAATCCCTTACCTACCGATGAAACCACGGTAAAAATGTATCAGATGGGTCAGAAGATTTTGACTGGTGGCGATTATGAACATTACGAAATTTCCAACTACGCCAAGCCAGGACACCAGTGTAGACATAACCGAGTTTATTGGGAAAACCGCCCTTATTACGGCTTTGGTATGGGTGCGGCGAGCTATGTAGAAGGTAAACGCTTTACCCGTCCCCGGAAAACAAAGGAGTATTATCAATGGGTGCAAGAGTTGATTGCTAATCACGGTGTGATTGATTGGGAAATTACACCAAAAGCAGATGTATTGTTAGAAACGTTAATGTTGGGGTTACGCTTGGCTGATGGTGTGAGTTTAGCAGCACTGACGGAGGAATTTGGCAAGGAGAAAATACAAGAACTGCATCAATGTCTGCAACCTTATTTTACTCAAGGTTGGGTACAAGTTGTGGGTGATAGGTTGCGGTTAAGTGATCCCGATGGTTTTTTATTTTCCAATGTGGTGTTAGCCGATTTGTTTAGTCAGTTGGGGTAACAGTAGGAACACTCAAGAGGGGTAAGATCGCGCTATAAAAAGAATAATGAAGAGTAAAAAGCGACGGAACCCCCTGCGCCAATCACTGGCAGTTTTCCGTTATAGTGGCAGGGCGATAAATTTGGTGTGGACTACTAGCCACACTATGACTATAATTTTGGCTACTTTAACTTTAGTGGCTGGTTTGTTACCTGCGGCGATCGCCTATCTCGGTAAACTAATTGTAGATGGCGTAGTTTTAGCATCCCAAGGCAATACACAAGGGAATATTTATGCACCTTTATTGTATGTCGGCTTAGAGGCGATCGCAGTAGCTTTGTTAGCAGGTTCTCAACGGGGACTAATTATCTGTCAGTCACTATTGCGGGTGTTACTCGGTCAGCGAGTCAATGTGTTAATCCTCAAAAAAGCCCTGACTTTAGATTTGACTCACTTTGAAAACTCAGAATTTTACGACAAATTAACCAACGCCAGACGAGAAGCATCAGTACGTCCCCTCTCTTTAGTTAACCGTACCTTTGGCTTAGTCCAAAATGCCCTTTCTCTCATCACCTTCGGCTTTTTGTTAGTCAAATTCTCGATTTGGGCAGTAATTGTCTTAATTGTGGCAGCAATGCCCGCCTTCATAGCCGAAACTCGCTTTGCTGGGGAAGCTTTCCGTCTATTTAGTTGGCGTGCGCCAGAAACTCGCCAACAGCACTATATAGAAAATCTTTTAGCTAGAGAAGACTTTGCCACCGAAGTCAAACTCTACCAACTAGGAGATATGCTTTTAGGACGTTACCGCAACGTATTTCGCCAACTCTACAACGAAGACCGCGATTTAACCATCCGTCGGGGAATGTGGGGATACCTTTTAGGTTTAGTTAGTACCGTAGCCTTTTACATCGCCTACGCTTGGATTGTCATAGAAGCAGTAGTCGGGAGAATTTCGTTAGGTGATATGACGATGTATCTCACCGTCTTTCGCCAAGGACAATCTACCTTTGCTAATGCCCTGACTTCCATTGGTGGTATGTATGAAGATAACCTCTATCTCTCCAACCTCTACGATTTCTTAGAAGAAAAAGTCACTCAACCCTGGGGTAAAATCACAAAAGGTATTGATACCCAAGACGGTATCCGCTTTGAAAACGTCACCTTTACCTATCCAGGAAGTTCTCAACCCGCCTTAAAAAACATTTCCCTACATTTAAAACCAGGCGAAAAACTAGCAATTGTCGGTGAAAACGGTTCTGGAAAGACCACCCTAATTAAACTCCTCACCCGACTCTATACCCCAGACTCCGGCAGAATTTTATTAGATGGCGTAGATTTGCAATCATGGAATGTAGACGCACTGCGTCAACGCATCGGCGTAATATTCCAGAACTTTGTCCGCTATCAGTTCACCGTCGGCGAAAATATTGGTGTCGGGGATGTAGACAGCCTCAATGATACAACCCGTTGGCAAATAGCCGCCCAAAAAGGTAACGCCCATAGTTTTATCGAACGCTTACCCCAACAATTCCAAACCCAGCTAGGAAAATGGTTCAAAAGCGGACAAGAACTATCAGGCGGACAATGGCAGAAAATCGCCCTAGCCCGTGCATTCATGCGGACTCAAGCAGACATTTTAGTCCTAGACGAACCCACCTCAGCCATAGATGCCCAAGCCGAGTATGAGATTTTCAATCATTTCCGCGCCCTTACCCAAAATCAAATGGTATTTTTAATATCTCACCGCTTTTCAACAGTCAGGATGGCAGACAAAATCCTAGTAATTGAAAATGGGGAAGTAAGAGAACAAGGAACTCATGAAGAATTGTTAGCCCGTGAAGGACTATATGCCAAATTATTTTTATTACAGGCAGCAGGTTATCATTGAAACTCCGCGCCCCTCCGCGCATACCTCCGCGCCCCTTTGCGTTTAACCAATCTCAAGTCCTTATACTATCTAACAGGGAATTTTTAAAATCTACCGCACTCTTAAAATAAATTTCCGGCTTTTCTACTAATCCCAAATCAATCACTTCCGCTAAATTCTTGGGGATACTTGCATTGCGTTGCAGAATTGGTACAGGATCATTTTGCAACACAGCTAAAAACGGGTCGCCTGTAAAATTGCGCGGAAACTCTCCTGTTAACATATTATAGAGAGAGGCAGAAGTAGCCCAAACATCAACTTCTGGTTTTGTATATTTAAAATTAAGTAGCTGTTGACGAGGGATAAAAGCAGGTGTTCCAGCCTGAGAACCTGTGAGAGTTTGTCCGCTTAACCCTGCTAAATCAAAAGCTTTAGCTAAACCATAATCGCCTATTTTGGCGGTGATTTTACCGTCAATGTAATTAAGTAAAATATTAACCGGTTTTAAATCACGGTGGACTAAACCCCTTCCTTTACCAAAACCACCATCGCTTAATTTCACATAAGGAATTTCTGCATTGTGACTATATTCCAAACCGTTGAGAACTTGCAGAGTAATTGGTAATGCAATATCAACAGGTAATTTACCACCATATTGTTGCATTAAATCTGCAACAGTTCCTCCTGCACAATACTCCATTGTGAAGAAGAAAATACCCTCAAAAAAGCCATAATCAATGACTTGCACAACATGAGGATGGTGTAAAGCTTTAGTATTTTCTGTCTCTCGTAAAAACCTCTGCACAGCATTTTCATTTCCTGAAATTGCAGGTAACATCACCTTCAAAGCGATAAATTTACCTGAACTATTGTGCTGTGCTAAATAAACTTCGCCAAAACCGCCTCTACCCAATAATTTAATGATATTATACCCCTGAATCGCCAGCAATTGGTTATTGCCATTGGCTGCTAAACCCAACCAGCGTTTGATAATTTCTAAGAAGTTGGGCGGTTGTGTTGGTGGTTGATTATGGTTAATAGTTACAGGAGAAAAGTTAGGAATATTTATTTCTGCTGGATCGGCTTCGATATGAACTGCAAATACAGTATTGCCCAATTCAATTTCATCATCAGATTGTAAATCGTATTCAGGAAAATTTATTTTTGCTCCTTCTTCTGGTGTTTGATGTGCTTCTCTCTGTCCAATTTTCTGCCCGTTTACATAAGTACCATTTTTGCTACCAAAGTCTCTGATTCTTATATTTGGTGGCATTATATCTAACAAACAGTGATAGCGAGAAATGGTTTTATGTTCTGCATCATCTGGTAGTTGAATGTTTGCTTCTGGACTTCTACCCATGATACAGGTGGCGCGGGAATCGAAGGTATATTGTCTTCCTAAGAGCTTACCTTTAACGATAGTAAGGGTAATTTGAGCAGGCATAGGATGTTTTAAATTTAAATAGTATTAAGTTTAAATTGATTAGTAAGCAAGTTTGTGTAAATTGAATGCTTATTAGTTCAGGACTTTATTCCTTAGATAAATCAGGACTAAAGTCCTTACTACAAACCTGAAATAAATATTTAATTCGACTGTAACCAATTAACTAAATCTGTTAGGTTACTGAAGTCTAATAAGGCTTCACTCAGATTTTCTAGTTGGTTTACAGAAAGAGATTGGATACGTTGTTGAATTTCTGGTGATAGTTCACCTAATCGTCTTTTGAGTAGCTTTAGAATAATTCCTAATTCTCCTTCTTGGATTCCACGCTCGTAACCAATGCGCTCTGCTGAGGTGACATATCTCATAGTCCGCTCCTGCTCTAATTGTTGAACTTCTGAACACAATTGATTTTCTAAGGCTTTTGGTAAGATCATAACCCAATCAATAAAACGATAGAGGTTACGAATATCTTGTTCTTGTAAGCCTAAATCATACAATCTGCGAATCAAGCTGAATTTCCAGATTTTGCGTTCTTGGGGTGATGAGCGTGTTTGCTGGGTTTTTAAATGCGCCATCACGACTGTCGCAAAGGGATTAGTGTTATTTTCTAACTCATCAAAGCGATTTTCGTAATCTAACAGTTTAACAATGCCAAATTCAAAATTTAGGCGAGTTTGGGGATAATTGTAACTGTAATTACTGGGTCGCCATTGGCGGTTGGTGTCGCATAATATTGCTAAACTAATGGCTGGTTTTTCAAATCTGTCGAAGATGCGAAAGTTGTAGGTGAACATCCGTTTACTGAAGTCATCTTCTTTTTGGGCTTGAATTTCTACGTGGATTAATAACCAGATTTCTTCGCCTTGGATTTGCCAAACTTTGACTAATTGATCAGCGTAGGGTTTACCTTGTTCGGCTTCGCGGGCGATTTGTTGAAATTCGGTGTTGAGAAATTCGTAAGGGCGTTCCCAGTTAATTAACGCGGCTGTTTCTGGGAAAAAGAATTGCACGGCTTGGGGGAAATATGCTTCGAGTATTTCTTTCCACGGGCTGTCAAAATCTGCGCGTTCATTATTGTCTGTCATGAATTGATGGTAGATGACTTTATTTGTATTGTAGGTTCTGACTTTTCATGGCTGATAAAGAATAAACATTGCAGAGACACTTAGAATTACTGTCGGTTACTTCTCCAGTCACCTCTACATCTTGGTTAAGCTTCTTAATTCTTTTCTAAAAATTCTTGAACAGTCAGAATCTCAATGTCTCTCCAGGGGTTTAGCACCAGCAGATCATCGTCTCCGGTCACAATACATTCTGCTTTTCCACTGACTGCTAATTCTAAATATTTGTTATCTTTTGGATCTCGACATTCATTAATCTGTTCAGTTACTTTAATGAACTGTACAGTTTCGGATAAATCTACCAGGAATTCGTTTCTTTCTTCTAGCGTGATGTACCGATTAAATTTGGGTCGAGCGAGTACCTGTTCTAGCTCCAGCCAAATGGACTCGGACACCAATAATTCTCCCAAATCTTGAGCTTTTCTCAGTGCGCTTTCTGGTTTGCTCCCTGGTAATAACACTGCGCTAATGATGACATTCACATCAAACACAAACCGTCTTTCATTCGTCCTTATTCAAGATTGACTCCAAAATCTCTGGCGTTAAACCCCTTTGGGTGGCTCGTTTGCCAATATCATCCATTGTCTGCCTGAGCTTGGCAATGGCTTCTTGCCTGGAAGTCATTGAAGACTTGAGTAACACTGCAATCCGGGTTTCAATTTGTAAGCGTTCTTCTTCCGTGGCATTGCGGTATGCCTCTGCTACCTCAGATGGGACTTTGATGGTAATTTCTTCTTTAGCTATCATGGTTTTTTGTTGTCATAATCTCTCATATTTCACCATGTTACTTCTTCTGCTCAGAGTTACTCATCAGCCTGTTTTAAGACAGTCGCTACATTTAGTTTTATATGTCCCGACAAATAAGACAATTTCAACCAGGATATTCTTACCACATCACCATTCGGTGTAATAACCGTGAGTTCCGTTTAACAAGGTGGGAATGTCGTCAAGTTTTACTTTATGCCATCAAAAAGGCTATAGATAAATACCAGTTTAAATTGTACGGTTTGTGCATCATGTGCATCATGAGTAATCATATTCATTATCTCATCGAACCGCGCGAACCTCAAGATGTACCCAAAATTATGCACTGGTTAAATTGGTATACTGCCATGTGTTTTAACCAAATGCTCAACCGTACAGGACATTTTTGGGAAAAGCGTTATCACAGTACGGAGTTTGAGAATACAGATAAAAAAAGGGCTTTAAATACTTTGCGTTATATCCATGCTAACCCGAAGGCGGCGGGGGTACAGCAAGGATTTTTTTATGACTTTAGTAATTATGGTGTCCATGATCGCTTAGGTGATGATGGTATCACTACTTGGCATCCGGCGTTTTTGTCTCTGGGGAAGACTTTGGATGAATGTGCGGCGAAATATCGAGGGTTTTGTAAAAAATACCGTCCCCAACCTAAACCGGAAAAGCGACATCGTTGGGGAAATCGGTTATTGGCAGGGATGAAACCTAAAGGTAAAGGTAAAAAGTGTTCACCGGGACAGTTGAAGTTACTTTGGGATGACTGGGAAATGGATAATGAGGAAATTGAACGGGTAGCGTCTAAGTTTGTTAAAGCGAATTGTTATAACCCTAACCCTATAGCTAAGGATAATGTACTACAAAAAGAAGAGCCAGAATGAAAAAACGCAGTGCCAGGTATCGAAAACCCAGAACCCGCAAGGCTTCGTAAGAAATCGCCTATTCATAAAAGTTAATAATTCTCTGTAACCTTTATATGTTACATTTTACAAGTCTCGACGCGAGAGAAGAGACCACCCCCCCACCACCACCACAAACCAAAACCCGGACTATAATCAGTGTAACCAACTTCACCTCGTGAAGTGTAAGGGATAGTAAGAGTGTAACAAGGGAGGTGTGCTTCTGGTGCTGTTATATCAAAAGTAATATCTTTGTAGTACAACCACTCTCCTCCTTTCCGCCATCCTACCTTGTCGCCAAAGGCTCGCCAAATTTCCTCGTCGTAGCTTCTCTTTCCCCCTAAACTTTGGTAGATGCGCTTTTGAACGGAAAAACCAAACCGCCCATTGCTGTATTTTACCCACAACTGGTCAATGGTTCGGAGGTCTTCGCAGGGAAAAAACCATGTGTCTTCTTCTCGTAACCAACCTTCTTTTTCCCGTTTCATCGCTGCTAACATTACGCGTGCTGTTTCCGCATCTGCTTCTTTCCACTTCCCAACAGCGAGTAAGTCACGCAGTTGGCGGTAGTCCATCCCCACAGATGACTTTAATTGTACTTCTGCCCCCCCACTACTCACCAAACCTAAATTTTTCCGAAATTCTAAGACTGTGGGAGTACGTTCTTGTGGTTCTAACTCCATCCCTTTGAGAATCGCATCATTCACTCTCTGACTAATCTGGGAATTAAATTGCTTTGGCGGTGGTAAAGGTATACCAGCCTTGCGAAAATTAACTGGTAAAGGAACTTTTCCTGTTAACAAATTATACAGGGTGGCTGCTAAAGCATAAACATCTACGTAAGCATCAAACCTCCCTCGTCTTTCATACTGTTCAGGCGGCGCATAACCTTCTGTCTTAGCATTAGTCATGCTTCCTGTTTGATCAATAGTAAATTCACGAGCTAAACCAAAATCAATTAATATGGCTTTCCTGGTAGTGTGCCGTAGTAAGATATTTTCAGGTTTAATATCTCGGTGTAAATGTTGTTTTTGATGAATCAATTCTAAGGCTTGACCAATTTGGTTTACATATAACAATGCTTCTGTTTCTGATAATTGTCCTTTGTCTTGGACATATTCAAATAAAGTTACTCCATCTATATATTCCATCACCACACCAAACAGTTCACCTTCTTGGATGACTTCATGAACTTTGAGAATATGGGGATGGTCAAAACCTTTAATAGTCAAGGCTTCGTTAATAAATTTAATCTGTTGTTCAGCAAAGTCACTCCTAAGAAGTTGCATTTGCTGATTGAGGGTTTTGATGGCGTATAGTTTGCCTGTGCTGGGTTCTAAGGCTTTGTAGGTGATCCCAAAACCACCCTCACCCAAGGGTTTACCCTGAATGATAAATCTACCGTTGTTGATTTTTTGATCAGGCTGCCAAATTATCATGGGTTTGTGAAAGTTAACTACCCTTGTTAACCTAAGATAACGGGGGTGTGGTGATATATAGTCAAGTATATTCTAGTTACCAATTATAGGTATTTGTAGGGGTGTGATATTTTGTGTCTCTAGTCGTTTAGGGAACATGAGCAAGGAAATTATCTTATATTCAGGGTTTGGTAGTGGTGTGTTAGCCACAGCGCAACGCACCTCCCCCCTCAACACTTCAGAGATAACCACCAATGAAACTGATTTCCGAACCGTCGATTCCTGTAAAAATTCAAAAGATGAAGGATAGGGTGCGGTGGAAGCATCCTAGTATTGTGCAACGGGGAATCGACCAAACGAGTATGGTAATAGACGATGGTCGGGATGATAACCCGGAATTTTCGTTTATGGTGATTGGGGATAGTGGTACAAAGTCTCATTACGGCCATCATCCCCAAAGACAAGTTGCAGAACTAATGCTTCCTCACAAGGATGAATGCCGTTTTGTGCTGCACACGGGGGATGTAATTTATGTGGTGGGTTCCCATGAGTATTACCCAGCAAATTTTATCGAACCTTACCGGGAGTTTTTAGTGGGTGGTGAGCATCCCCAAAATATTGCTTACGATCGCATGACTTTTAATTTACCGTTTTTACCAGTCTTGGGCAATCATGATTATTATGATGTGCCTTTGATGTATCGCTTGTTGACTGGTAGTACTTTACGGTTGCGGCGAATGCTACGGTATAAGGATTTTGAGATTGGTTGGCATGGTTCTAACCAAGGGGATGCTTACTCACGAGCCTTTATTGATTATCTAGCAACCATTACACCAGAAGACTTACATCGTCATTTAGATTTACACTACACCGCTAAAAATGATACTAATCGCTGTCTACGTTATGTACCCGGAAGTTTCACCCGTGTACCTAACCGCTATTACAGTTTTCGTTATGGTGGGATAGATTTTTTTGCCCTTGATTCTAATACTTGGAATACACCCTCACCTTTACCAACAACCCAAGCTGGAGACATTTACCGCCGGGAATTGCAAAAGCGTCGCCAAGAAATAGATCAAGAAGAAGTACAAATATTAGCAGAATGCGATCGTCTCAATCCAGATCAACCAGATGATGCAGAACAACTCGACGACCTCAGCGCCAAGTTAGACCAAATCAATGAAATCAAACTCGACATCGAGAAGCAACTCGCATCTCACGACACAGTAAATATCGATTTTGAACAACTCGACTGGTTACGAAATCGCTTAATCGAATCTTGGAATACCAAGGAAGTCCGGGGAAGAATCTTATTTTTCCACCATCCACCATACGTTACAGAAGCAACCAAGTGGAATCAAGCCCAAACTTTGGCGGTGCGTCATCGTCTGCGTTGGGTATTCGACCAAGTGGCGGAAAATCTCGGCGCTTTGGTGAAAGAACGCCCCATAGTTGATTTAATATTTAACGGTCACGCCCACTGTTTAGAATATCTCCGCACAACTGATACAGGTTATGCAGACTCACACCTCAATTGTATTATCTCTGGTGGTAGTGGTCGCCGTCCCCGTCGTCAGCGACCAGAAGGGACAGAGTTGATGGAGATTTTTAGCGATGTTCCTGGTCATTCTTTGCGGAAAGTTGCAGACTCGCGGTTGTATGTGGGACGCAGTGAACAAAACCTCCAAAAGTGTCTTTCCTACTCTGGTGTACGAATTGATGTTCAAGATGGTAATCCGCCTAAATTTATTGTCAGACCTTTGGTAGCAGAACGGGTTGATGGACTGTGGAATCAGCGTGAGTTGGAGTCTTTTGTGATTTAACCAGAACTATGATGATTTATAGAATTTGGCATTTAATTGTAATTATTTGGTTGATTGGAGGATGTTGGCTACTGGATGGTACAGGCGTAGCAATAGCGAGTCCCACAACTTCCAATATTTACGAACAACGGACTATCCACAGCCCAGACGGTATTGGCAAATACTACATGGGGCGAGAAATTGCCAAATTCATGGGACACACAGGCGCAGGTTGGCTGGAAAGACCAAGCCGTGAAGCGGAAGAACAGCCTAGTAAATTAATTAATGCCTTAAATTTAAAACCTGATGATGTTGTCGCAGATATTGGTGCTGGTACAGGTTACATTAGTTTGCAAATTGCACCTTTACTTACAGTCGGTAAGGTTTTCGCTGTGGATATTCAGCCAGAAATGTTGGAGATTCTGGAGTTTTTCAAACAAGAGAAACATATCTTCAATATTGAGCCTATTTTGGCAACTGCCAATAATCCAAATCTTCCACCCACAAGTGTAGACTTAGCACTGATGGTGGATGCTTACCATGAGTTTGAATATCCCCAGGAAGTGATGCAAGGAATAGTCCAAGCCCTGAAACCAGGCGGTAAAGTTGTACTGGTGGAGTATCGAGGCGAAAATCCATTTATCATGATTAAGCGTCTGCATAAGATGACGCAAAAGCAAGTCCGTCAAGAAATGGCTGCTGTTGGATTAACGTGGCGAGAAACTCAGAATTTATTACCACAGCAACACTTAATGATATTTGAAAAAGCGGTCAGAAACTCATGATTAGGCTGGGCTGAAGAGCTATGAGATGCGATCGCTGGTACAGGCTCACACTCATATAAAATATCACTATCATCCTACAATCAGTCCATGACTAGGTTTCCCTACGACCAATTCGCCAAAGATTATCTTAAAGAATTATTACAGCCATTGGGAGATGTAGAAACAAGTCGCAAAGTACCTACAGAAATACGAGAGATTGATGTTTACTTTGCACCTTCACCCCCATCAAGCAATAGTACAATACAAATAGGGCTGTTAGGAAAAATCGCCTCTGAGCCTGCACTAATTGAACCATTCAGAAATGCAGCTACAATTGCAGAAATTCGTAGTTGTATGAACAAATTATTTGACATCTTTGCTGAAATTAAGCGTCAGGCTAAAGGTGAAAAAAACCGCACTGCCGAATCAGAATTACCGCGCTTATGGATTTTGTCACCCACAGCCTCTGAATCTATACTAGACGGCTTTAGAACTAGCATAGATGAGGAAAAATGGGGTAAGGGTATACATTTTTTAGGTGAATATTTACGAACGGCTATTGTGGCTATTCATCAATTACCTTGTACAGAAGATACATTGTGGTTGAGAATTTTAGGAAAAGGAAAAGTTCAAAAACAAGCAATAGAGGAATTAGAAGCGCTTCCCTACACAAACCCCATACGTTCCAAAGCAATTGATTTATTATTGAGTTTAAAGACCACCTTAGAAGTAAGTCAAAATCTAGACGAAGAGGATAGAGATTTAATTATGCGCTTATCACCTATTTATGAGCAGAAATTAGCAGAAGCTAAACAACAAGGTCTTCAGGAAGGCCTTCAAGAAGGACTTCAGGAAGGTCTTCAGGAAGGTCTTCAAGAAGGAATCCAAGCCGAACGTCGTCAAGTTATAGAGAATGTATTGCAAGTTCGATTTGGCTCTTTAGATGCAGAATTAAGCGCAGTTATTGAACCTCTATTGAAATTAACTCCTGAACAATTCACTCCTATATTACTGCAACTATCGAGGGAAGAACTATTAAATAGGTTCCTCAATTCCTAATGTTAGGAAACACCAAAAAATAAAAACTCCATCCCCTTATGGGTGGAGTTTTGTCAGTAGTCAGTCATTAGGGTGCGTCAGTGTAAGAAAACCTAACAGTCCCAAAAAATTATTCACACTGACGCACCCTACCAATTGGATGCTTTTTTATCTATAAGCCCCTATTGACTATTTTTAATCACCTCCAATAATTCCCTTGGTTGGTGAATTAAAAAATCTGGATTTTGTTTAGCTAATATTTCGGGAGAATTGAAACCCCAAGTCACGGCGATTACTTTGATGTTGGCTTTTTTTGAAGCTTCTATATCTCTAGTTTCATCACCAACATAAATTACGGATTGGGGTTTGAATTGTTTTTGTCGGAGAACATTATTAATTATAGTTGTTTTACCAAAAATTGTGACTCCTGAGTAAATAAAATCAAACAAACTATCTAGTTCATTAATGCTCAAGAAATTTGTCACATTTTCTCTGGAATTGGACGTAATAATTCCTAGTTTATAATCATGTTCTTTCAGTTCTAACAAGGCTTCTTTAATACCAGGAATAGGTTTCAATTCATGAATTTTATTTTTTAACTCTGACTTAACTTTTTTAACTAAAAATGGTATTTTTATCAGAGAAACTCCTGAATATTTGATAATTTCTCTAGATGAAAAATTCCTGAGGAGAGTCAATTGCTCTGGTGTGATTTGTACATAACCGAACTCTACCGCCAAGCGGTTGGCAATACTTACAAGAGCATCCACGGTATCCGCAATCGTGCCATCAAAATCAAAAATGATTACTTTCTGTGTCATTATTTCGCTTAGATGCGTCTAGATTAGCACGGGCATTCCGTCTTAACATTTCTGGCTTAATTCTCCTTAACGCTGATGCCGGAAATCGTTTATCCCACTCCTCGTCTGAGATTTGCGCTAATTCTATCAGCTTAGGAGCAATATTGTCTGGGTATGGTTGAAAATCTACCATATCTGTTGTTTGTGCAAAACGTTGATTCCAAGGACAAACATCTTGGCAAATATCACAACCAGCTACCCAGCCTTGCATTTGGGATGCGATCGCTTCCGGTAATTCTGCTGCTCGATTCTCGATGGTATGATAAGCAATGCAGCGATTAGCATCCACCACAAACGGCTGAGTAATCGCCCCTGTAGGACAAGCATCTAAACAACGAGTACAGCTACCACAATGTTCTGTATGGGGACTATCCTTTTCTAGTTCTAGATTCGTCACTACTTCACCCAAGAATACCCAAGAACCATACTCTCTAGTAATTACATTCCCATTTTTCGCTATCCAGCCAATCCCGGCTCGTTGCGCCCATACTTTATCTTGCACTGGCCCGGTATCTGCATAGTAACGAGCTTGAATACCTGGGTCTAATGATTGCAACCAAGTTGTTAGCGCTTTGAGCTTTTTGTGCATCACCTTGTGATAGTCCCTTCCCCAGCCATAGCGAGAGATTTTGGCGTATTCTGCACCCTGGGGACGTTGGTTTGGGGTGTAGTAATTAAGAGCGACGCACACAAGCGATCGCGCTTCTGGCATGATCAAGCTTATATCACTGCGCTTTGGGTTATTCATCCACTCCATATCAGCGTGATAACCCAGCTTTATCCATGCTTGCAGTCTCTCGGTTTCTGTATTTTTACTTTCATTTACAGCAGCAATGCCGACCTTGTGGAAGCCTATCTCTTTGGCCTTTGCTTCTACCACACTGCTGCTAACTATGGAACAGTAGTTCATTTGTATAACCAAATTTTGCCAAAATGGCACCCCTCCCATTATACATAAGTTAGTCAAGACTTAGG
Organism: Anabaena sp. FACHB-595; assembly: GCF_048568275.1. Taxonomy (NCBI): domain Bacteria; kingdom Bacillati; phylum Cyanobacteriota; class Cyanophyceae; order Nostocales; family Nostocaceae; genus Anabaena; species Anabaena sp. FACHB-595. The sequence goes on along the minus strand of NZ_CP183473.1, from coordinate 5,894,886 downwards.
TTCAATATTTTCTACTCAATCCATTTGTAAATTTTATTTGCCGATTGTTAAGAAATAATGCAACATAGATGCAAGAGGACAAGCAACCCAGAGTGATGCAAGCCTCCCACTGATTCGCAAAGTATATAAACCCATCGACTGTGGTGCAATCATGACATTCACTTCTGATTCCGCTTCAACCCGTTTTTCCCAAGCTTTCGGTATCCAAACTGGTGATGCTGTTGCTTCTACCATTACTGTATTTCAAGCCCTGAGCATAGACGACCAGTTGGCAGTACTATGGTACGCTTACACCGAAATGGGACGTTCTATTACACCAGCCGCTACAGGTGCAGCTCGTTTACAATTGGCTGAAGGTTTGTTAAACCAAATCAAACAGATGTCTCATGCAGAACAGTTACAAGTAATGCGTGACTTGGCTGCAAAAAATAATACTCAAGTTTCTCGCTCTTACGGTATCCTCAGCAATAATACAAAGTTGGCTTTCTGGTATGAATTATCAGAATTAATGGTTAAAGGTTTCGTTGTACCTGTACCAACAGACTATAAAATCTCTCGTGATGGCTCTCAAGTATTAGAAGCACTGAAGGGATTAGACTTTGGTCAACAAATCACTGTTCTCCGCAAAGTAGTAGCTGATATGGGTGTTGACCCCTTAGCTGATTAACCATCTACCAATATCTTTCCAACCTCAATGTCATACCAGATTTAGTTCCTAGATATTTATTTAGGAACTAAATCTTACTTAAGTAAGAGTGTCTGTTATGGGTAATACATCCCGATAGCAGCTTTTTTTATATTTACTTTTACATTTAAATTCAGGTTTGTAGTCAAGAAATTAGTTTTGACGACCTGAAACTTTATAGTTTACATACGGGAAATTTTATGAAAGCTGCTGAGTCTCTCCCTAATATCCAGATAAAAAGTATTGCAGGAATCACAGAGCCAACGATCTTACAATATTTTGCTACCCTCAACGCTGGAGAATTTGCAGCCACCGCCGCGTTATTTGCTGTTGATGGCGTAATGTATCCACCGTTTGAATCTGGTATTGTGGGGCCAGATGCGATCGCTGCCTACTTACAACAAGAAGCGCAAGGTATCAAAGCTGAACCTCAGCAGGGACTGGCTGAAACCTCAGAAGACGGACACACTCAAGTACAAGTTTCTGGTAAAGCCCAAACTTCTTGGTGTGGTGTAAATGTCTTATGGCTATTTACTCTTAACCAAGAAAAACAGATCATCCACACCCAAATTAAACTCTTAGCTTCTCCCCAAGAGTTACTGGCTTTGCGTCGTGAACAGTAGTCTTGATTAATTACTTTAACTTTGGGTGACAGTTGCGGCTTGTAGAGAACGTAGCAGCATTTTTCTTCCCAATTCAACATCTGATGGCGCACATTGCCAATCGGGGTGCGCTGTCATCAATAAGCTATCCAAAGTCTCTTGATCAAACAAATGCCAAACAGGAGCATTGTTGATTGTAGCTTCTATGGCATAGCAGTTAATTCCAACACAGTGAAGGGTGCAAGCGCTGGCAATTCTCACCAAAGTCATTTTGTCCCCTGGTTGCAAAGCGCGAAACTCCCGGATAGCTTGTCTCAGTTCACTCATCGTAGAAACCATTAACCCAGGCAAAGCTACGGTGAGATTTTTATCTCCATTTACCATAACCCAGTAATGCCGACTGGGGTCTATTCCCTCTAACCAAGGTGATTCATCATCAAGGCGATAGCGTGGTGATAAACAAAACAAAGCTTCCATTGGTATCGGTGAGTTACGACTTTGGTTTTACTTAAAAGGATTTCCCACTACTCTGCATAACACTAAGAATACAAACGTGGCTTTATGCTTTAAATATCTAATAAGTTCTACCTATAAATCAAATAAATTTAGCAAAAGTTATTAACTTACTTAATGTTCCGTAATGTTTGGACGATTAGGAGATAGAACAAAGCGATCGCCTATCATAAAACTAATAAGCGATCGCTTCATATTAGCTGAACTAACTAATCTTCCTGAGACACAGTGTCATCAGTAGGTTTATTAGCTTGCTTATCATCTGACCAATGATCATCTCCTTCAGAATAGTGAGAAACCATGACTAACTCAGACTCTTGTGAGTGGTCATGTCCCCATTCATCTAAAACATCTTTGATTAAGACTTCTTGCACCCAGATTTTGGCGACAACAGTTAGGGGTAATGCTAAGAATAAGCCTAAAAAGCCAAAGAAGGTGACAAAAAATAGCTGGGAAATTAAGGTCACAGCTGGAAGTAATGAGACTTGTTGCGCCATGACTATTGGCGTGATAAAGTTGCTCTCAGCTTGTTGGATAATGAAGTAAAGAATCAAGACCGCAACAACTTTCCACGGACTATCTAAAAGTGCGATCGCCATTGCTGGGACAACACTTAAGGTAGGGCCTAGATTGGGAATCAGATTCAAAAATCCGGCTAAAACGCCTAAAGCTAAGGCTGCTTTTACACCTAAGATTGACAAGCCAACGACACTCATCAGTCCGACTACACCCATCGCAATCACCGCACCTGTTACCCATCCCTCCAAAGAGACTTCGCACTGATCTAAAATTCCATCTACCCGGCGGCGATAAAAGGAAGGGAACAGCCGCACAAATACTTTGCGGTAAGCGATGGGGTCAGCTAGCAACATTCCTGTTAAAACTAGCACTAGCAAGACCTTGAGAACTACTTCCAGTGAGCCGGAAACAATGGCAAAAGAACTCCCCAAGACCCTATTAATAAATGGTTGTGCTTGTTGGATCAGACTATTCAGATCAGGAATGTAAGGGACTAACTGGGCTGGGATGCGCGTTCTCAGTTCGTTAATCCAGGCATTGAAGCGCTCAAATCCTTGGGGAACTCGATAGGTAAGTTCATTAAACTGCTCGGCAAAAGGTGGGACAATCAGCCAGAAAAAACCGACGACAACAGCGAAGAATATAGCCACAGCCAGCATCACCGCCCATCCCCGTTTCATCCCAGAACGTTGGAAGCGTTTGGCCAGCCGATTTAAAGTAGTGGCTAAGACAACTGCGGCAAACATTAGTAGAAGTACTTCCTTAATTTGCCACAATATATATAGAGAAAGAATTAAGGCGATTAAGCCGATCCATTGACCAAGGTTCACAGGCTGACTCCCAGCTGTAGATGTGATGCAAATTACACACAATCCCAGGCTGATTTTAGCAATTGAGCCTGGATTATTTAGTTAACTTTGTTTTTGTGTTTGGAATCGCCAGAAAAGAGCGATCGCCAAAATTATAGTCGGTGACAAAACTAAAATTAGAGCATTGGTTACTGTTGCCGGAATCGGCCACATCGGCGCTACATATTTAATTGAAATTGATATCAAAGCTGAGATTATCAGCAACTTGAGAATAAAACTTAGCTGATTTTCCATATAAGTACGGCAATACACATTTTCAGGCGGGTATCCACTAATTTAAGCGACCCTATCAAATCTTTACAATAGACCTAAGAGTACACAAAAGTTTACCAATATTAGGAACTGGGAAGACGCAGGGAAGCAAAGACAACTGACAACTGACCAATGACTAATTTAAATTGAGGTTACATCAAAATGCCTGTTGAAACTGATAAAAAAAATTCCATTAAACCACCAAGGTTACGGCAATTTGGCGGCAGTTTCCTAATTCTGCTAACTTTGCTGTTATTGCTTAACTTTATTGTTCCCAGTTTTTCTGGCCCTCGCTTGCCACAGGTTCCTTATAGTGAATTTATCGCTCAAGTACAAGCTGGTAAAGTAGACAAGGCGATTGTGGGGGGCGATCGCATTCAATACTCGATCAAAACTCAAACCCCCGATGGTAAAGTCGTTGACCAAGTATTTGCTACCACACCAGTAGCTATTGATTTGGACTTACCAAAGATTCTCCGCAACAATAATGTCGAGTTTGCCGCACCACCACCAGACCAAAACGCCTGGATTGGAACCCTACTAAGTTGGGTAGCACCACCATTAATTTTCTTTGGGATTTGGGCGTTTTTAATTAATCGTCAAGGTGCTGGCCCGGCTGCATTGACAGTTGGGAAAAGCAAAGCCCGGATTTACTCAGAAGGTAGCACAGGGGTGAAATTTCTCGATGTGGCTGGGGTCGATGAAGCCAAGGCGGAATTAGAAGAAATTGTTGATTTCTTGAAGAATGCGACTAAGTACACAAATTTAGGTGCGAAAATTCCTAAAGGTGTTTTGTTAGTCGGCCCTCCGGGGACTGGTAAAACATTATTAGCGAAGGCGATCGCTGGTGAAGCTGGTGTACCATTCTTCAGTATCTCTGGTTCAGAATTTATCGAGTTGTTTGTTGGTGTCGGTGCGGCGCGTGTCCGTGACTTATTTGAGCAAGCCAAAAAACAGGCTCCCTGCATCGTCTTCATCGATGAGTTAGACGCATTAGGTAAATCTCGCGGTGGTGCTGGTGGCTTTGTTGGTGGTAACGACGAACGCGAACAAACCCTCAACCAGTTGCTCACAGAAATGGATGGCTTTGATGCTAATACAGGTGTAATTATCATCGCCGCTACCAACCGTCCCGAAGTTCTAGACCCTGCTTTGCGCCGTCCTGGTCGCTTTGACCGTCAAGTCGTGGTTGATCGCCCTGATAAAATTGGTCGAGAAGCAATTCTCAAAGTCCACGCCAGAAATGTGAAATTAGCTGATGATGTCGATTTAGGTAACATCGCTATCAAAACTCCTGGTTTTGCCGGTGCAGATTTAGCTAACCTCGTCAATGAAGCAGCACTGTTAGCCGCAAGGCAAAATCGCCAAGCTGTTGTGATGGCTGATTTCAACGAAGCTATTGAAAGGTTAGTGGCTGGCTTAGAAAAACGTTCTCGTGTCTTGAATGAAACCGAGAAGAAGACTGTCGCCTATCACGAAGTTGGTCACGCAATTATCGGCGCATTAATGCCCGGTGCTGGTAGAGTTGAGAAAATCTCTGTTGTTCCTCGCGGTGTTGGCGCTTTGGGTTATACAATTCAAATGCCTGAAGAAGACCGCTTTTTGATGATTGAAGATGAAATTCGCGGTCGAATTGCTACTCTGTTGGGTGGACGTTCGGCGGAAGAAACAGTCTTTGGTAAAGTCTCCACTGGTGCAAGTGATGATATTCAAAAAGCCACGGACTTAGCAGAACGCTACGTCACTTTATATGGAATGAGTGACAAATTAGGGCCAGTAGCTTTTGAGAAGATTCAACAACAATTCCTCGAAGGTTACAGTAATCCTCGCCGTTCCATCAGCCCAAAAGTGGCTGAGGAAATCGACCGCGAAGTGAAACAGATTGTGGATAATGCTCACCACATCGCCTTGAGTATCCTGCAAAATAACCGTGACTTGTTGGAAGAAACTGCACAAGAACTTTTGCAAACAGAAATTCTCGAAGGTACTGCACTTAGGGAACGCCTCAGCCAAGCTCAAGCACCAGAAGAACTGCAAGAATGGTTACGGACAGGTAAGATATCGGAAGATAAACCCCTAATGCAAACACTTCTAGTCTAAGAGGTTGTTTTAAAAGTAGTTAGCTGTGATTTTAACCACTCATCGATCCACCTAAGAAAACTTTCTGTTTTCTTTCTCCCTTCTCGTAGTTGCGCCTCCATTGGAGACTCACGTTAATTCAATCAATCATAATCAGTTGCTGAATACATAGAAGAAATCGTTAATTAATTATCTTCTATGTATTCAGTAATTGTCTTTCTATGGTAACTATTGATGGAAATAGATATTTTACAAAAACACCGTATATGTAATATAAGTAGAGCAGCGTAGATAATTAAAAGTTTGTAGTAAGAACTTTATTTCTCTCTGCGAGACGCTCCGCGAACAAAACAAGACTAAAGTCCTTACCACTAACTCAATCCTATTGTTTTTATATTATTTAACATAGTTGTTTTTTTCAAGTCGTTCTACTTAAGCCTCACCAAAAATTCTTTAATGAAACCTCACAGATAATATCGAGATTTCTATAAAATCTTCATTGAAGACATAAATACCAAAAGTTGGTAAAGAATAAACTGAGAGATAGCTTGCCCCATAAAGGCGCAGTGGCTCCCCTACGTGTATTTCAGAAATAGAGTATGAATCCTATAGTAGAATTACGTTCAGCAATTAAATAACTTAAGTTTTACCTAGCCTAATTTATTCTTATAAATACTTAGAAACATATAAATCATTCAATTAATCTCGCCTAATGCTGTGTGTTATCACTTGATTTCTTGTTTTTATTAAGCCTAAAAATGACCATAATCCCTTAAATAAGATATATTTTGCCAATCCAATACTGGATTCTTAAAGAGTGAAAGAAAATACCTGTAAAACCTAGTTACTCAGACAGAAGTTGAGTTACAAATTGATTAAGCGAAACATTTTTGAACTGAATAATACTTCTAAACGCAGAGGTTAATTATTTGTTCACTTAACAAAAATATCTGTATTTTAGGCTGATCAATCATGAATCTTGTAACTCAAAAAGCCATTTTGGGATTAATTACCACTGCTGCATTAACTGGTACACTCGCCTCTATAAAACCAGCAACTGCCACCACTCAAACTACAACTTCTGCCAATGTAAAACCTATTCAAGTAGCTATTAAAGAGGCTCCTGAGGCTATAAAAAAAGCTCAGGAGGCCGCTGATGCACTCAAAAAAGCAGAAGATGATCTCAGTGGTATTATACGATCCACAAACAGAGCAAAAAGTGACGCGAATAGTCGCCTGAATAGAGCCGAACAAGATTTTACCCAAGCGGATGCAGGTTTCCAAACAGCTCAAACAGCATTAAATACTGCAACCAATAATCGCAATAATGCTCAAAACGCATTAAATACTGCAACCAATAATCGCAATAATGCTCAAAACGCATTAAATACTGCAACTAATAATCGCGATAATGCTCAAAACGCACTAAATACCGCAACCAATAATCGCAATAATGCTCAAAACGCACTAAATACCGCAACCAATAATCGCAATAATGCTCAAAACGCACTAAATACCGCAACCAATAATCGCAATAATGCTCAAAACGCACTAAATACCGCAACCAATAATCGCAATAATGCTCAAAACGCACTAAATACCGCAACCAATAATCGCAATAATGCTCAAGCAGAGGTTGACACTGCTACCAGAAATCTAGCTCAAGCTCGAAGAGGAAATTCACAAAAAGCCATTCAAAATGCTATTAACGCTCTAAATCAAGCTAATACTAGATTAAATACAGCCAATACTGCATTGAACACCGCAACCAACAACTTTAATACGGCCAATACTGCATTTAACACTGCAAACAACAACTTTAGTACAGCCAATACTGCATTTAACACCGCAACCAACAACTTTAGTACAGCCAATACTGCATTGAACACCGCAACCAACAACTTTAATACAGCTATAGCTGAACTTGATCAAGCCAATACTAGATTAAATACAGCTAGAAATGATTTCAACACAGCTAACAGCAACTTTAGTAGAACTGGGAATGAGTTGAATACAGCTACGAATAACTTCAATACAGCAAATAATACCTTTAATACAGCAACTACCAATTTCAATAACGCGAGTAGCAGACGCAACACGGCTGAACAAGCCAGAAATCAGGTTAGAGAGGAAACTAGATTAACCATCGAGAACGCTGACAGCATGGTTAGAGATGCTCAAGGCTTGAGAGACCAGGCTAAGTTAGAAGCTGATAACGCTGCTAAGATTTCCCAAGAAGCACAGGAAGCGTCTAAAAAAGCTAATGATTGGAGTACATTAACAAGAAACACAATTCAAGATAGATCACAAGACCAAAATTTCCAGTCTTTGCTTCCCCAGTTTCAAGCATTGGTGCAACGAGAGGGTGTAGAAATTCCCGCAGAACAAATTCAAGCCCAAAAACTAGACTTTTCACAGTTGTTTTTAAAAAATACTCACAATGTGCGAGTTTGGTTTCTCAACGAAGGTGCTGGCTACAGAAACCAATTGGCTTATGAAGCTGTTAAAGGTAATCAGTACAACAATGGAATGATTTTTGAAGACGTTTCTTGTCTAAGTACGCGAAATAAATGCGCCTCAGGTAATTCCGATGGTGTTCTAGATATTGGTGACTTTGTAGACCTGGGTACAATCAGAGGTGGTACACAACTCAACTTCTTACTCAAGGGAGATGGATATAATAACCCTAATGGGCATATCTATGGTGCCGATTCATCACTCAACCCAGATGGCATACAACACATAATGGCTTGGACAGTCGGTGATTATTTAATGATGGGTTTTGAAGATTTATTTAACGGTGGGGACAAAGATTATAATGATGTGATGATTGTTGTTGATTTCGGTAAGAATAATTTCACAACAAGACGAGTACCAGAACCTTCGGCTACATCTGTGATCATGGCTTTAGGGACAGTTGGTATGTTCAAGGTACGTTCCCGTCGCAAAAACAAATAGGTTTGGCAGAGTTCAAAGAATAATTTTTGATGACGAGCGGCAAGTGAGTTAAAACTCTAGCTTGTTGCTTATTTTTATTCATTAAAAAACTTCTCCACACACCGGACAAATATTTCTACACCCATTGCCAAAGCAGTTTCATCAAAATCGAATCGGGGGTGATGGTGGGGATAGGCTAAATCTTTGTCTGGGTTAGCCGAACCGAGGAAGAAATAACAACCAGGAACCTCTTGCAAGAAGAAAGACATATCCTCACCCCCCATAGTTTGACATTCCGGCACGATACCAATGGGAGTTTCGATCAATTCTTCAGCTTGCGATCGCACTAATTCCGCTACGGTAGCATCATTAATGACTGGGGGATACAATTCAGTATATTTGAAGTCATATTTTGCGCCATGACTTTGACAAATACCAGCAATCACTTGCTCAATTCTTTGCGGAAAAAAACCTTGAAACGTAGGATTAAAATACCTGACAGTTCCTTTCATGGTGGCTGTATCGGCAATTACGTTATGTGCTGTTCCCGCATGGAGTGCGCCGACCGTCACTACTGCTGAATCAATGGGGTTGACATTACGCGCGATTATTGTTTGTAGCGCGGTGACAATTTGCGCCGCCACCACCACAGAATCTATAGTTTGATGGGGGATTGCACCATGTCCACCTTTGCCGAAAATTGTGCAGTCAAATAATTCTACCGCCGCCATCAATGCGCCACTGCGGACACCTACAGTTCCCAAAGGCAAATTATTCCACAGGTGCAACCCAATAATGGCATCAACATCAGGATTTTTCAGTACCCCGGCTTCAATCATGGGCTTGGCGCCCCCTGGGCCTTCCTCCGCAGGTTGGAAGATAATTTTTACAGTCCCAGCAAAATTTTGACGATGCTGTTGTAAATAATAAGCTGTGCCGAGTGCGATCGCTGTATGTCCATCATGTCCACAAGCGTGCATCACACCATCATGCTGTGAACAATAAGGTACTTCGTTGAGTTCTTGAATTGGCAAAGCATCCATATCTGCTCGAATTGCCAAGACTTTAGCGCTGGGTTTTTCGCCTTTGATGGTAGCCACTATTCCAGTTTGAGCAATATTTGTTTGATGCTCAATTCCCCATGCTTGTAACTTACTTGAGACAAAGGCAGCCGTGAGTTTTTCTTGAAAACTTAGCTCTGGTTTTTGATGCAGTTGTCGTCGCCATTCAACCAACTGGGGTTGCAATGAACGGATTGCTAACCGCACACGGGATAAGTCAACTGACGCGGGATTGGGAAAGGTGGAAACCATTACGGCTTAGGTAGATAAGGTGGGTGATTTTCCCAGTCTATCGTTATCTTAATAGTTATGGAAAAGGCACAAGCAGGGGGAACAGGATATACTGACCACTGACCCACGACTAACGAATGATAGTGATAAAGGAAGTTACTACTAAGAAATATTAAAATCTCGGTTAAAATAGGGCAGCATTAGCTTTTTTTGGATCAAGTAACTTATGCCAGCGAATTCCTGGCCCGACAACGATTCCTACAAAGAGCTTGATCCACTCAATTCCTTGTTGTCTGACGTATCAACAACAGAGGAATCAGTAGTGGAAACACGGGATTTGTCTCTACCATCCCGGTTTCAAGGACGTAGAGGGAAAGCTGCTCTAGTTTTAACAATCGTCTGGAGTGGCACGATCGCTCTACATTTGGTTTCCTGGGGTTCTATTTTTATACTAGGGTTGACTACCGTTTTAGGTATTCATGCTTTAGGAGTAGTTTTTGCTCGACCCCGCCACTATCAAAAAGAGATTCAGGGTAGTTTACCTTTTGTATCTATATTGGTAGCCGCGAAAAATGAGGAAGCTGTCATTGCTAAATTAGCGAAAAATCTTTGTAATCTGGAATATCCCAACGGGCAATACGAAGTTTGGATAATTGATGATAATAGTACCGATAAAACACCCCATATCCTAGCAGAACTGGCAAAAGAGTACGACAAACTAAAAGTCCTCAGACGTTCAGCCCAAGCTACTGGTGGTAAATCAGGGGCGTTAAATCAGGTTTTACCATTAACTCAAGGTGAAATCATCGCCGTGTTTGATGCTGATGCTCAAGTGGCATCAGATATGCTACTCCATGTAGTACCTTTGTTTCAACGGGAAAAGGTGGGGGCGGTGCAGGTGCGAAAAGCGATCGCCAACGCCAAAGAAAATTTTTGGACAAAGGGGCAAATGGCGGAAATGTCGCTGGATATTTGGTTCCAGCAACAGCGTACAGCCCTGGGAGGAATCGGTGAACTGCGAGGGAATGGTCAATTTGTGCGCCGCCAAGCCTTGGACAGCTGCGGCGGTTGGAATGAAGAAACAATCACTGATGATTTGGATCTAACTTTCCGCCTGCATCTTGACAAATGGGATATTGAATGCTTGTTCTATCCAGCCGTACAGGAAGAAGGCGTAACAACGGCGATCGCTCTTTGGCATCAGCGCAATCGCTGGGCGGAAGGTGGCTATCAGCGCTATTTGGACTATTGGGATTTGATTCTCAAAAACCGCATGGGTACGCGGAAAACTTGGGATATGTTGATGTTCATGCTGACAATGTATATCTTGCCAACAGCAGCAATTCCCGATTTATTAATGGCTCTCACCCGTCATCGTCCGCCAATGCTAGGCCCAGTAACAGGCTTGTCTGTCACGATGTCTGTCGTCGGAATGTTTGCTGGTTTACGGCGCATACGACAAGAACAAAAGTTTCAAGTTCATACCCCCTTTGTTTTGTTACTACAAACAATGCGCGGCACATTATATATGCTGCACTGGTTAGTAGTCATGAGCAGCACCACAGCGCGGATGTCATTCCGACCCAAGCGCTTGAAGTGGGTAAAAACTGTGCATACAGGGACTGGCGAATAGTCCCTACGGGAAATTCAAAATGCAAAATGCAAAATTCAGTTTGGATTTTGCATTTTTTTTGTTAGTTGTCCATAGTCAATTTTCTGTCCCCCTACCCCCTGCTTCCCCTGCCTTATTCATCGTCTAAATCTGATTCCTCTGCCCATTCAGATGTAGCCATTTCTGATAATCCTTCGCCATCGTCGGTAAATCGGATGATTTGCCCATCAAAGAATTTTGCTAGACGTTGGGCAGCGATCGCCACTTCATCGGTTTCCCACTCAAGTAGAGGTGCTTTGTTCTCTGTTGGGGGTGGTGTTTTTGCCCCTCCTGTACTTGGGGAGACGGGTGTAGTTTTTGGATTTGGGGCGGGTGCGGTAGGCTGTGGGGGAGGTGTAGTTGGCTTTTGGTTGCTGTAGGTTGGTGATGGTGGCTGTTGTACGGTGGCAGTACCGTTATGACCATTACCGTTACCGTTGCTGTTACCATTACCATTACCATTGGCTGGCGCTACTTTCCTGACTGTAGAGGTGTTTGATGGGTTACCTCTTTCTAAAGTTACCTGAATTTCACGATTAAAGGTCTGTTGGAAAGCTGCCGTAATCATAGGTAAGTCTGACTTAACTTTGTCATACCACGCAGCTTTGACACCAATACGAGCCACAGCACCTGCAAAATCGATGAGGTAACACATTTGACCCAGTAAGGCGCGTCTGGGGATTTGCTGAATATTACTGAGTACTTGCTGCCAAATTTGAGCAAAGTCATCTTCTGAGGGACTGGGGATTGGGGACTGGGAAGCAGGGGAAGATGTAGCTTTAACTTCCTCTAGGGTAGGGGATGGAATAGATGGGGGTGTGTCGAGGGTTTCTTGGTGGGTGGTGGCTTGTGGGGGTGGAGGCGGAGGTGGGGGTTGTGGAGATGGGTTTTGTGGGGACGCTTTTGGGGAAACTTGCTGTGGTGCTGGGCGCTGGTTGCTTGGTGTCAGGGCTATCGCTGCGGGTTGAATATTGGCGCTTGGTAATAATCCTAGTAATGTCACCTCTAACCATAAACGTGGTTGAGTGGTGTGTTTAATTTGTAGTTCTGCTTCTTGTAAATGTTTCTGCCCTAGCAAGATTGTACTTATGGGCAAAGATTGGGCGGATTCAACTAGTGCTTTCCATGTTTGCTGAGTACAAGCGACTAAATTATGACGATTGGGTGCGGTTTTGGCTATGAGTAAATCGCGGTAGAAGGCGGCTAGGTTTTGCAGAATGGTTAAGGGTTCTCGACCACGATCTAAGATTTGCCTGGTAGAGTCTAATACTAATTCTGGGTTATCTTGGGCGATCGCTGCCAATAAAACTAACAAATCTTGTTCGCTGACTGAACCGACTAAATCCCATACTTGCTCTGGTGTGACTTCGTTGGGTAATAAGGCTAATTGGTCGAGTAAACTTTCCGCATCTCGTAATCCACCTTGGGATAACTGAGCTACTAAGGTAACTGCTTCTAGGGAAATATTAATATTTTCTTTTGAGGCGATCGCACTTAAGTGCTTCACCATCGCCTCTAGTTGAATGCGCCGAAAATCAAATCTTTGACAACGAGAAATAATTGTAGGTAACACTCGTTGGGGATCGGTTGTCGCTAAAACAAAAACTACGTGTCTCGGTGGTTCTTCTAATGTTTTCAGTAGCGCATTGAATGCCGCACTACTGAGCATATGACATTCGTCGATTACATACACTTTATACCGACACTGCACAGGGGCGAATTGGGCTTTTTCAATTAATTCGCGGATATTATCTACACCAGTGTTACTGGCGGCATCAATTTCGATTACGTCCAGGGAGTAGCCTTTGGTGATTCCCTGACAAACATCACAAACGCCACAAGGTTCAGCCGTGGGTTTGTCACTGTTGAGACAGTTGAGGGATTTAGCCAGAATCCGGGCGCTGGAGGTTTTACCTGTACCTCTGGGGCCAGTAAATAGATACGCTGGGGCTATTTTAGCTGTACGGATAGCATTTGTGAGTGTGGTAGCGATCGCCTCTTGCCCCACTAGTTCAGCAAAATTCTTTGGACGATACTTGTGGTGCAGGGGTACGTAAGACATGGGTGAAAAAAGTCAATACCTTCTAGGGTTGATTTGCTAAGTTGTTGTGCTTTAAATTTACTTACACCCAATCATGAGAATTTTTGCCCCCAAAGAGTCTGACCATTTTGAATCGTGAATGAAGTTAAACCATTTTAAACTTTGCCACTCATCTTGTGAGCTGTGGCATACCCTAGAAGAGACTGTGAAATTCACTTACATATATTTACTTGGCTAAGGCAATAGTGCGCTTTGCACCCGCTTTAGGCGGCTACAATCTTAGGGGACACAATAGTAAATGGTACAGCAAATGCTCAGGCGGCTAGTCCAATGGCTTAAAAGCTTTTTTCAAGGCTTGTTTGGTGGGGGTAGGAAACAGACTGCGGTGAAAACTAGTCCTAACGTGACAAAACAACCAGCTCCACCCCTGGGTGATACAGATTTAGAATTTCTGTTCACTGAACTTCTCGAAGGAGTGCATCAGGCGCGGGGCCAGGCTTGGGCTGTAAAGTGGCTGCAAAAAATTGAGCATCGTGTGACAACTGCACAATGGGTAGAGTGGTTAAGGCGTTTTGGCGAAAAATTACTAGCATCCTCCTCACCAAATAATGAATTAGCAGCTCGATTAGTCCAACTGGGAGAATTGGGCGTTGGGGAACTGGGAGATGTTGCCTACGATATTGGGATGCAGGTCTTGAGCCGCAATCAAGGCGAACCAATTTGGGAATATGATGGCCCAGATGGTGATAGTACTGATGTATTATATCCAGAGGAAACTATTTCCGCAACTGAGGAAAACCCAGAAGGAGAATATCAAACGGTTACTCTTGAACAGTTATTTGAGATGCTGCAAGAGGATGAAAACTTACGCCAACAGATTGCAGAACAGCTAGCGATTGAAACAGATGATCCCCAAGTTATTGTAGAAGCACTGATGAATCAATATTATGCGGCTAGTCAGCAAGCTACAGAATGAATTGGGGAAAAGGGTATAGGGGTGTAAGGGTTTCAATCATTTATACCCCTACACCCTTTTCCAAACCCTTGATCTTTCGTTTTCATGCGTAAGTCCTATAAATAAAAGCCACCAAATTAAAAATTCGGTGGTGAACTTAAACCCGCCTTTCTCAAAAGCTTCAGGCGTTTGATGGAGCAGAGGAACAAAGGGAAAAAACCTGTACAAAAACTCTCCACTCCACAAGCGCTCAATTGCAGTTTGTAGTGAAAAATCCCGGTTAAACGCTTGCTTTCTCTAGTCGCAGCATTACACCACAGCCTTCCTCCTACCTTTCTGGATAAATTTAATTGTTCCAGAGGTGATGATTTATTTTTTCTAGCCCGGAGCGAAGATACTTTGCTAGGAAAGATTTTTCGATAATATAGCTTGTTGCATAGTTGTCAGGTATGAGATGTACTGCTTGTGCAATTAAATTTTGAAAGTCTTCTGGTTGTTTGCAGGAAGCATATTGACCAAGCCATATCAGAGCTATCACTTGACCTTTTTCTTCTGGAGAAAATCCGTCTATATATTTATGTAGTACTCTAGCTGATGTTCTTCCAGTTGTTTCAAATTCTTCTAAATAATTAGACAATTTGTCTATAAAAGTTTCTGGAATATTTACTTCCCCAGATGGTTGATCTGATTGCTTTGAATAATAAATTAGTTCAGTCAACTCAATGATTTTATTTACTTTATTAAGTAATAAAAAATTTATATTCATCTTCAAACTCAAGTCTTAATGAAGAAGGACAAATATAGAGAAGCTTTTAGTCTGTACTTCATAGAGCATGACAGATGAATGTTTGAGATTATGTATTGTTAAAAGTTTGAAATGTATAAAATTAATGTATAACGTTTGAATTTGTCACAAAAGTTAAAAATTTTTAAAGGAATTCTGATACTTTTGTATGATTTTAAGTGAGTAGAATGGTAGAAACACAGAAAAAAATGTAAGGTTGTATATATTAATAAAAGTTTAAGTTTGTAATTTGAGGAGCAGGGTTTTGCCTTATGGTCAAGCGATCGCTCCAAGCATCACAGTTAGGAATACAACAGGCAAAAACAGCGTTTGCGCGTAAGGGGTGGACTCAAGAAAATTTAGCCATTGAAGTCAACTTAAAAACTCGACAGCCAATTTGGCGATTTTTTAGTGGTCGTCCAGTTGAACGTCTGACCTTTATTGAAATTTGTTCGGTTTTAGAATTGAATTGGCGGGAGATTGCTGCTAACCCACCAGCAGAATTTGGCGAACGAGAGGAAATAGCCCAGCCCTCTGTCTTGGATATCGATAGATTAGTGCAGCAAGTGCGATCGCAACGCTTTGACAAGATTCAATACCAGTGTGGTATTTTGCAATTATTGGACATCAGCCATCCTGTGGCGATCGATGACATATATATAGATGTGAATATTTTGGAGTTAATTGCTAGTCAACAGTATTTAGAAATTACTGATTTGCAGAACCTCGACCCCAAAGAATTTGATCGCTTTGGCTTAGGTGAAGTATCCCAAAAACAAATACCCAGTATGCAGGCGGTTGAAACATACTCCAAGCTCAGGGTACTAGGTAAACCGGGGGTAGGTAAAACTACTTTTTTACAACATCTCGCCATTCAGTCTAACCAAAATACATTTGCAGCTCATCAGGTGCCAATCTTCATCACACTGAGGAATTTTGCGGAAGAATCTAAAGTCACCCACGAGTTCAGCCTATTAAACTATATCCGCCAGGAGTTTATCACATCGGGAATTTCCGATCCCACAGTTATAGAAACCTTGCTGAATGCAGGTAGAGTGTTACTTTTGCTTGATGGCATGGATGAAGTCCTCAACCAACAAAGCAATGCTGTCTTAAGTGAAATTCGGCGATTTTCCGATAAATATCACAAAAATCAGTTTGTCGCAACTTGTCGAACAGCCTCTCAAAAACTTGTACTCAGAGGCTTTACCGATGTTGAAATTGCCCCATTTACCTTAGAACAAATCATCGCCTTCGCTCAAAAATGGTTTGTCGCCTTTACCAAGACTAATACTGAAGATGGTCAGGCACAATCTGTTGAGTTTATCGAGAAACTAGAGTTAGATGAAAACTGGCAATTTCGCCAACTCGTTGTTACACCCCTGTTTCTGCATCTTGCCTGCTGGGTGTTTCATAGTCAAGAAAAATTCCCCATTAAACGCACGGACTTTTATAAGCAAGGTTTAGACCTGCTGTTGGGTAAATGGGATGAAGCCAGGGGTATAGAACGGGATGAAGTTTACCGAGGGTTTTTGTTACCACAAAAGCTCAAGTTATTGAGTCAAATTGCCGCCGCGACATTTGAGAAAGGTCAATACTTTTTTGAACAACGTGTTGTTGAGCAATACATTGCTGACTATATTCAGAATCTCAGTCATTTACCGATGGATGGAGAGGAACTGCAAATAGAAAGCGAAGCAGCGCTCAAAGCAATCGAAGCTCAACATGGGTTACTAGCAGAAAGAGCTAGGGGAATTTTCTCTTTTTCTTATCTGGCGTTTCAAGAATATTTTACGGCTAGAAAAATAGTTGCTAGTCATAACCTACAAGCTTTAGAGCAAGCCTTAGGAGGATTGGTTAGTCATATCACCGACCCCCACTGGCGCGAAATCTTTTTGTTGACAGCTACCATGCTCCGGAGTGCAGACGGCTTGGTACAGTTGATGAAGCAACAGATTGATGCACTAGTCGCCCAAGACCCTTATCTACAAGAGTTTTTGACTTGGGCTAGCCAAAAATCTCGTACTATTCCCACTCAAACCAAAGATGCGACAGTTCGCGCTTTTTACCTGGCCTTGAGTCGGACTCCTCATATATCTTCTCACTTTGCCCTAGCCAGCAGCCTCGACCAAGGGATGTTTTTGGATGCAGCATTAGATGACCTGCTGTTAGAGTGTGCAATTGATGGGAACCAGGACTTTGCCCACTTCCACACCTGTGGAGATGCGCTCTCGAACATTTTGGGTATTGTTCTAGATGTTGGACTTCATAAATCCCTGGAAAAACTTGCTGAACAGTTGCCGAATTCTCGTCAAAATCAACAACGGTTTCGGCTATGGTTGCAGACTAGTTATTCAGCCTGGGCTGAACAATTAAAGATCACGATTACTAATTATCGCAATATTAATCATCAGTGGCAATTTAGCCCAGAGCAGCAGCAAGTACTACAGCGCTATTACGATGCCAATCAATTACTACTCGATTGTCTGCATAGCAACTGTGAAGTGACTGCTGCTATCAGACAGGAAATTGAAGCCACCTTATTATTGCCTCAAAAAGAACTTGAGGATAGGGAATGGCAATAGGGAACATAAAGAACTTCGTGAACGCTCAGTCAAAGGCTGAAGCTCATGGGCAACGGGTGTTATCTATCTGGAAGTACTAAAAATACACATGAGTTTGAATAAGTTTTGTGTTGTAGTTAATCAACTAATTCACGAAATCAAACAGTACCAAATCATAGTACAAGAAGTAGATATTTCCTCTGCATGATTCAAGTGATATTTACTACTTTTGATTTCGCCACCTACTGATTTACCACCTTTGTGATTACGTTTTTTTATTTCCTTTGGCTAGTGGAAATCCTAATTGCAGGTTTTGTTATGAATCCAAATACTGCTTCTACTTTTAATGTTGGGATACTCAAAGGTGTGCAGATACTCATTGTAGATAATGATATTGATAGTGGAGTGCTATATACGCTTTTGCTCAAAGATGTTGGGGCAACTGTAATCACAACAAATTCTATTAAGGAAGCATTAAAAATCTTGATTCGCTTTGTCCCTCACATTGTCATTTGTGAAATCAGATTCTTAGGTGAAAGCATTTACATTTTACTAAATAAATTGATGGCAATGGAAGCAGGTAGTAGGAATCATATTCCCATTATTGTAACTTCAACCTGTATCAAAGGGACTATTGAGGAAATTCCAGAGATAGAGTTTGAAGGATATTTAATCAAACCTATTGACCTAGATAAATTAATTGTCCTGATACAGAATTTATTACCATTTGGTAGTAATCATTTATTTACTGACGTACTACAACACTCATTTATTAATGACATGGTAGTAGCAGATAGCTCATTAACAGGAATGCAAATCTCATCTTTGAACAAAGATCATGAATAACATACTTGTGTCAAATTGCCCTAAGAATACGCATTTTATAGACGATATTAGAGACTTAAATGTTTTCAAAGAATTAACAATTTTGATGGTGGATGATGATGAGAATATGCGGTTTTTAATTGCTGAGATTTTTGAAATCTATGGAACTAAGGTGATGACAGCAACTAATCCCTTAGAAGCATTTGAGTTAATTAGAAAAATCAAACTTGATCTGTTGATTAGCGACATTAATATGCCAGAAAGAAATGGCTATTGGTTAATCCAACAAGTCAGAACGCTGACAGATTCAAAAAATAGAGAAATTCCGGCGATCGCTTTTACTGGGGATGCTGGACTTAACATACAGAAAAAGGCTATTGCTGCTGGATTTCAAACGTGTATCTGCAAGACTTCAACCATAGAGCAATTAGTCACAGAAATAACAAAACTGCTGAAGCCTAGCTGGAAATTAAGGCGTGAGGAATAACGAGAAAAATCTTGATTCCCACAATAATTATTTACACCGACCTACCTATGTGTATTGCCAACCGTATCATGGTTACTGTAGAGACAATAGACCGACATTAACGGGTGTTGCTTACCAGCAAATGACTGCGAATATCGGCAAATGCGGACAAAAACCATTGGCAGAGGTAGGGAAACATTGTTAAGAATATTTAATATTAA
This sequence comes from Anabaena sp. FACHB-595, assembly GCF_048568275.1. Lineage (NCBI taxonomy): Bacteria > Bacillati > Cyanobacteriota > Cyanophyceae > Nostocales > Nostocaceae > Anabaena > Anabaena sp. FACHB-595. The sequence continues at coordinate 5,875,631 of NZ_CP183473.1, read as the reverse complement.
TTCTCAAACATAGGATTTGTAGGGGCGTACAGCTAGCTGTACGCCCCTTCTACACATAAATATGAAAAACTCTATTAATTTTAGTGGATTTCACGTAAATCATGAATTATCATGAGTTGTTCAACACAGCGATCGCTACAATCTAGGGTAAATAAAATTTAAGAGTATGGCAAATGCTCACTCGGCTATTTCAGTGGCTTAAAACTTTTGACAAACACCCTGTTGATGATCCACAAACTGATTATTTCCAGGGTGTCAAGGAACAGGTGGCAGAAGAACCACCTGAGCTAACTAATGGGGATCTAGAACTGTTGTTTAATCAGTTGCTGCAAGGTGTGAATCAAGGGCGGGGGCAGCAGTGGGCGATTAGGTATTTGCAACGGATGGAAGACCGCATTAGTGTTGAGCGCTGGATAGATTGGTTGTTGGTATTTGGGGAAAAATTACTGATGTCACCTGCACCAAATCATCATTTAGGTAAACAAATGGTGACTTTGGGTGAACTGGGGATTGGCAAGGTGGGAGAGCTTTCTTATGATATTGGCATCCGTTTACTAGACAGGGAATTCATAGAAATAAATGACGTGAATGAGGAGACAAAAGCACCATCAACTACAGTTCCCGAAACTAGCGATAATCTTCCAGATTCGCCAGGACAGGAATTAATCCGCCATCTCGGAGATTTATTATGGGAGTCAAGGGAAGCAGAAACGGCTACTACCCAAGCAAAATTAGAGATTGTTGATGAAGATACAATCACAAGCTTGCAAGAACTGAGTTGGGAATATCACGCAGTCCCCACTGCCTCAGTCGATGAAGATACAATCGAAAATTTGCAGGAATTGAATTGGGAATATCACATAGCTCCCACTGAATTAGTGGATGACAACATCATCGAAAATCCACCAGAACTTAGCTGGCAAGAGCAAACAGCCCCAACTGATGTAGTTGATGCCACTACAAACTTACAAGAACTAAGTTGGGAATATCAACAAGCAGAATTTACAGCACCACCTTTACTGATGCCGGCCCAAGAAGATGTCATCAGTAACTTAAGCGAACTGGTATTAGATTATCGAGAACAAAACTCAGCAGCCATAGTCTCAACCCAAAGTAATTGGGATGAGTCTTTAGTCAATTTAGACCCCAATGTTGCTTACACTTTGGATGAGTTAATGGTGCGGTTGGATCAAAGTGCCAATTTAGTCCAACAATTGGCGGCAAATTTGACCGTGCAGACTAACCAGCAGCCACCAGCTATTATCAATGAACACTCAAATGCTTTTGTCAAGGCACAAGAATTATTTTACCAAGGGTTGCAGCAAGCTAAACAAGGTGATTTGTTAGGGGCGATCGCTAATTATGAGCAAGCCATTCAATTAAACCCCAGTTCCTATGAATACTGGTTTAATCGCGGTTTAACTTTATTCCATTTAGAAAGGTTTGTGGAAGCGATCGCCTCCTATGACCAAGCGATTGAAATTAAACCCGATTACTACAAGGCTTGGTATAACCGGGGTGGGACTTTGGGGCAGTTAGGACTGTATGAGGAAGCGGTGGCCTCACTCAAACAAGCGATTAGTATTCAGCCTGATATGCCAGGGGCTTGGTCTAGTAAAGGTTGGGCAGAATTGAAGTTGGGGCAAATTGGGGAAGCTATTGCGAGTTACGATGAAGCCCTACTTTTATCACCGGAAGACCAAGAAAATTGGTATTACCGAGGTATTGCCTTAGGTGTAGATGAACAATACGAAGCGGCCATAGATTCCTACGATAAAGCTTTAGAGATTCAACCAGATTTCCATGAGGTGTGGATTGACCGGGGTGTAGTTCTATTTAATTTAGGACAATGGTCGGAAGCGATCGCCTCATGGGATCAAGCTTTATCAATTCAGGCAGATTTTTACTTAGCTTGGTATAACCGGGGTGTAGCTTTAGAAAATTTAGGTCGTCGTGCAGAAGCGATCGCCTCTTATAAGCAAGCGATAGAAATTAAGCCAGATTTTCACCTCGCCTGGTACAACCAAGCTGTGGCGCTATTTTATTTAGAACGATTTTTAGAAGCGATCGTTTGTTATGACAATGCTTTGCAAATCAAGCTGGACTATTGGGAAGCTTGGATTGGTCGTGGGACGGCTATTGGTAATTTAAATGAGACAGACACACCACTAAATTTATTGACTACCATAGCTGCCGATAATTCCACCTTAAAGCAGGCTGGCTATGAAGGTAAATTAGCTAGTTATCAGGAAGGTTTAAAACATATTCGCCCAGACACCCACCCAGAAGGTTGGGGAAGATTACATCTGGCGATCGCTAATAGCTATTATGAACAAGGTAAAAAATATTCTACATCCCGTAACTATTGGCGCAAAGCTGTAACCGAGTACAATCAAGCCCTATTAACCCTCACAAGTGCAGGTTTTCCTCAGTTACATTTAGAAGTTCTCCAATCTCTTGTGAAAGCATTGCTAGGACTGGGACAAACAACACAAGCACAAGAATTTCAGCAACGCGGCTCAAGGTTATTACAACAATTCCTGAGTGAACCAACTCGCACCGCAGAAATTAAAAAACAACTGGCACTTAAATTTGCGGGGTTCGGACAATTAGCCGTTGACGTAGCTGTAGAATATGGTGATTTGGTAGAAGCTTGGGAAATAGCAGAACAGGGCAAAAATGCTTGTTTAACCTGGCTGTTATGTGGTTGGAACGCAGATATTCAAGCACTAAATTATCGTGCAGTTCAACAATTACTGAATCCCCACACCGCAATTATTTACTGGCATATTAGCCCAGTCGCCTTACACACCTTTATTATCAAAGACCAAGCCCCCTCACCAATTCTTGTTTTTACACCAGTCCAAGATTTAGGGGCAATTAACGCCACACCTCTGCAAGATTTACCTCTACCCGAAGCTACCAGACGACTAATTGCTTTTGAAAATTGGTTAGAAGATTGGCAGCAAAACTATCAAGATTATCATCAACAAGCCCAAGACCAACAAAGCAAAAGTAATCATCCTTGGCGGTTGGAGATGGAACACAAGCTATTGCAGCTAAAAGAGATTCTGGAAATTGACACCATTCAACAAGAACTGGAAGATATTACTCAACTAATTTTGGTTCCCCATCGTGATTTATTTAGAGTGCCTCTTCATTGCTTGTTTCAAATCTCTAACTCCCCAGAAACAATACCAATTGCAGATATCGCCTATCTTCCAAATATTCAAATAGCTTTATCAGGAAAACAAGCCAATATTGGCCAATTTGTCAATCAAACATTATTGAGTGTTGAATATCCTGATAATACAGCTTACCCGACCTTGAGATTTGCTAACCTGGAAGCCGAAGTTGTGAGCCAGATGTTTAACAATCGTCAACGGCTCCAAGGTGGAGAAGCTACTAAAAATAATTTTGAAGATGCCTTCTTTAGCAATTATAGTGTGTTGCATTTTGCAGGTCAGGCAATTAATAGGTTAACAGATCCGCAAAGATCAGAATTAGCCCTAGCAGGTGAAGATAAATTCACCTTGGCAGAAATCTGTGAAACAAATTTATCAACTTATAACTTAGTAACTCTCTCCACTTGTGAAACTGTAACTAACACTAACCAAGTAACTACCAGTGAATATGTAGATTTAGTCAGTGCATTTTTCTACAAAGGTGTTTCTCAAGTAGTTAGCACTCTCTGGACTGTAGAATCATCAGCCAGCGCTTTAGTCATCATTGAGTTTTACCGCCGACTACAGTTAGTAGAATCAGCAAGTACAGCTTTGGCTGAAGCTACAGGTTGGCTGAGAGAATTAACGGCATCGGAATTAACACAGTGGTATGAAGATTTACTCAACAACCTTGACCCGCAAGAGTTAAAGCTTAGAGCTTATTTAGCAACGCATTTGTATAGAATTAGCAAAATGCCTGCTGATAAAAATCTATATTCTCATCCTTATTATTGGGCAGCTTTTACAATTACTGGCAATCCTAATAAGTAGGTGGGTGTGAATATTTATCATTTGGATTAGGTTCCGTCGAACATCACGTTGCCTTAGCAGTAAAATCGTGTCCTTTAAAGTATATTTTATAGCATCTGGTCTACTTACCTGTTGCTTCTGTTGATTTACTAAGGTAATTAGCGTATATTTATTGATAATAATTACTATTTGTTTATCCAAGCTGTTACTAGTTTGGAAGAGCGTTTCGGCACAATGTTCTTGACCCAAGAATATCTGGCAATTCTAACTATCGTATCTGCTTAAAATTCCTAGATCATTAAAGATGTATATATTCACTGAAAAACAATATGACGAACTATGGGAAGAAAGTATCAAAACCAACGGCAAACTATTATTAAACCATGATGGCTTTGATGAAATTTACCAATTGGAAAATAAGTTTTTTAGTGAATTAACTTACACAGTTGAGCTACGTCCAGGATTGACATTAATTGTAGCCGATGCAAGACAGCATCAAAACTTAAAATATTGGAGTATTCACGCTCATCCTTACCCATTAATTTCTAAATTTCATCTCTCTGGTAATTGTCGGACAGTTACCCCAGTAATGAAAGAGATTCCTGATGATTATATTGAGCAGGTAGGCAAAAACTATTTATTTTACTTACCTAACGTAGATGAAATTCACGATTTTACAGCAGCAGAGACAATTCTATTTATCACCATCCAGATAGATATGGAAGTATTTAAAAATTTTAGTCAAGATTTTGCATCTTTACCTGCTCCTTTACAATCATTAATCAATAAAAATTATTTGCCAAGGTTTCATTACACTGTCGGAGAAATCACACCAGTGATGTTTATGGTATTGCAGCAACTCCTTAAACCTCCGTTTCAAGGAATGATGAAACGGATGTATTTAGAAAGTAAAGTTTTAGAATTATTAGCACTGCAATTAAGTCAGTTTTCCCATCACGAACCAGCGATGACAGCAGTGGCAAATTTACGACCTGTAGATATTGAAAAAGCCTACCATGCTAGAGATATTATCATGCGTCAGTCCGAAAATCCACCATCGTTGTTGGAGCTAGCGCAATTAGTTGGTTTAGGCGATCGCAAACTGCGTTACTGTTTTCGAGAAGTGTTTGGGACTACGGTATTTGGTTATTTACATGATTACCGTATGGAGCAAGCAAAAATGATGTTAGCTGGTAGTAAAATACAAGTTGCGGAAGTAGCGAATGCTGTCGGCTATTCACATTTAGGTTATTTTGCCAAGGCTTTTAAGCAGAAATTTGGAGTTTCACCTAAAGAATTTCAATTTGGCAAAAAACAATTGAGTTAATATCATCAAAATTTTAAAGTTTTTGTGACAAGCCGCTTCAGTGACAAAAAAATGCAGCTCTACAGATAGACGGAACTATCGCAAACCTCGTAATCTAACTCTACTGAGGTAATTGAGAATTTTTATCTATTGGTGTAGGAGTTATGCAAAAATCTTTAGTGGCTTTTGGGTTATGGCATAGGCAACTATGGATTGTAGCTTTAGTATTACTTGCGTCTCAACCTGCTGCGGCTAATACAAAGTCAGAAAATGATCAACTTAACGCAACTAAGGCGCAATTGTTGGTACAAGCACCAACTAATTCTCCTGGGGAGGCGATCGCTATTACGGGAGTAAAAGCCAATTCCACAGATAAAGGTGTGGAGGTAATTTTAGAGACAACCCAAGGGGATAAACTGCAAGTCACCAATCGCAGTACAGGTAATAATTTTATTGTCGATATCACTGGCGGACAATTACAACTAGTCAATGGCGATGCTTTCACGTTTAAATCTGAAAAACCAATAGCGGGAATCACAGAGATAAATGCGACAAATATTGACAGTAATACTGTGCGGGTAACGGTGGTAGGAGAAACAGCTTTACCGGCGGTGGAGTTATTTGATGGAGACGAAGGATTAATTGTTGCTGTGACATCTGCAAAAGTCGCAATGCAACCACCAGAAACACCAGCAATTCCAGAGCAACCAGCAGCACAGCCAGATGAACCAATTGAGTTGGTGGTGACGGGAGAGCAAGATCAATATCGAGTACCAGCAGCTTCAGTGGGAACTAGAACCGATACACCACTACGGGATATTCCCCAATCAATTCAGGTTGTTCCCCGACAAGTTCTCCAAGAGCAACGAGCCACACGCTTAGGTGATGCGTTGAGAAATGTGAGTGGTGTTAACCCTACCAGAGGATCTGGGGACAGAGCAGATTCTTTTACAATTCGCGGCTTTGAGATTTTTAGTGGTAACGTCTTAAATAATGGGTTACCCGATCGCACATTGACGGAAACTAGAGATTTATACAATGTAGAAAGGGTAGAAGTTCTCAAAGGCCCAGCTTCCGTATTATATGGTTTAGGCAACCCAGGCGGCACAGTAAATATAGTCACTAAACAGCCCCTAGCTAACCCCTTTTATAATATAGAAGCCACAGTGGGAAACTATGATTTATATCGAGGTGGTATTGATTTTTCCGGGCCTTTAAATGATTCCAAAACACTTCTATATCGTCTCAATCTTGCCTATCAGAATTCTGGCAGTTACATTGATTTTGTTGGTAATCGGTCATTCTTTATTGCACCTGTAATTAGTGCAGCACTCGGCAAAAATACAACCTTGACTTTTGAGGGTGAATACTCCCAGAAAACCATTGATTCTCGGACAGTTGTTGTCTTACCAGCCGTTGGTACAGTGTTACCTGGGCCAGATGGTCGTCGGATTCCGCGTAATCGCACAGTCTATGAACCAGAAGGCGATACTCAAATCGAAACCACCCGATTAGGGTATCGCTTAGAGCATCGATTTAGCGAGAATTGGTCATTACGAAATGATTTTCGCGTCACCTTTGAGCATAATGCTGATAACAATCAAGCGTTCTTTCTTGGTCTTGACGCTGATAATCGCACTGCCAATCGTAGCACTTATAGTTCAGAAAGTGATTCTAATATCTATAACCTAACAACAGATATATCGGGACGCTTTTTTACTGGCTCAATTGAACATCAGTTATTGTTTGGTGTCAATATGAGCCGATTTGATAACTTTAACAATTTTGGCATCGATTTAGCAGAATTAACCCCACTTGATATTTATAATCCTGTCTATCGTCAGCCAATTGTTGGTCGAATTGATGCAGTCTATGAAGATAATTCTCGTTTGACAGATACGCTGGGTATCTATATTCAAGACCAGATTAAATTTGCTGAAAACTTCCAACTGTTGTTAGGTGGTAGGTTTGATTTATTTACACAAAAGAATAAAAATTTTTTAGATAATACCACTGAAATTCAAGCGGGTGATGCCTTTACACCTCGCGTGGGTATTGTTTATAAACCCATTTCCGCCATTTCATTGTACGCTAGTTACAGTCAGTCTTTTAACCCCACAGAAGGTAGATCGGCGGATGGGAATCTATTTCAACCAGAACGGGGTACTCAGTATGAAGTTGGTGTCAAAGCCGATTTGAATGACCGAATTTCCAGCACTCTTTCCCTTTATAGGTTGACACGTTCCAACCTTTTAACTACAGATCCCAATAATTCCCGCTTTTCTATTCAAACGGGTGAACAACGTAGTCAAGGAATTGAATTTGATATTGCTGGAGAAATATTACCAGGATGGAAAATTTTTGCTGGCTATGCCTACACGGATGCAGAAATTGTTGAAGATAATACTTACACGTCTGGTAATCGTTTAACTAATGTTCCTGAACATAGCTTTAATATCTGGACAACTTACGAAATTTCATCAGGAGATTTCAGAGGATTGGGGTTTGGTTTAGGACTATTTTATATTGGCGATCGTGCGGGAGATTTAGACAATTCCTTTGAAGTACCCAGCTACCTCCGTACCGATGCGAGTATTTTTTACCGCCGAGATAGACTCAGATTTGCATTGAACATGAAAAACATCTTTGATACAGACTATTTCGTCTCTGTTACCAATAGAGATTTCGTGTTGCGAGGCGATCCATTCACCATCTCAGGTACAATTTCTTGGGATTTTTAATGCGTAATTCCAAATTTTTACTATTCCTGCTGACAATAGTTGTGGTTTTAGCGATCGCAGCTTGTAACCACAACATACCCCAGTCAGCAAAAAGCCAAATAGCCACAAGAACCGTTAGCAATACTTTAGGTGAAGTGAAAGTTCCCCTAAAACCGCAGCGAGTTGTTGTCTTAGAAGAAAATATAGTTCTCGATTCTGTACTGGCGTTGGGGATAAAGCCAGTTGGTGTGGCGTATTGTCGGGAATGTGAGGAAAAATTTCGAGGTATACCCAGTGATTTACTTGCTGATGTTCCAGTGGTAGGAAACATTGGAACTCAGCCTTCCCTAGAAAAAATTCTCAGTTTAAAACCAGATTTGATTTTGGGGTTAACTTGGCTCAAGAGTTCTTACAAACTGCTTTCCAGCATCGCACCTACTGTACTAGTTGATTTTACTACTATGTACGATTTTAAAGAAAGACTACGATATGTAGCCCAGGTGTTAGGAAAGAGCGATCGCGCCGAAGAACTCCTGACTCAGTATCAAAATCGCATTCAAAAACTACGACAGCAATTAGGAAAACAATTAGAAACAAAAACAATATCTGTAATTTATCTTGCAGGTTCAGCAGATATTTTCTATAGCTACAGACCAGATTTTATTACTTATGGGCAAATTCTGAGTGACGTTGGATTACAACTAATTCAGAAAAATCAAAAACAACTAGAGTTAACTTTAAGTATTGAAGTTTTACCCAAATACGATGCAGATATTTTATTTATTATGACAGAACATTTGAGTCAAGATTTTAAATCTGCAAATCCCGACTTTTTATCTTTCCTACAAAAGCCTATTTGGTCAAAACTGAAAGCTGTTCAGAATAAGCAAGTGTACAGGGTAAATTGGACTGTCGGGGGGGCGATGGGAGCTAATAGAATAATTGATGACCTCTACAAATATCTGGTCAACACACCTTAAATTATCACCAAAGGGCGATCGCCTGGAAGATTCAGAGCATCATATTTCGAGTCAACCAGTGCGACGGCTACATCAATGTCAATCACTAACTCATATCATTTTTATCTTTGATTGCTAGCTCAATTAAGTCTTCAATTTTCTTGATATTTGGGTCGCCTGCTAAGTAACCGATACCACGATGTAAATGTAGGCGGAACTGGGTTGCTAAAGTTTCTTTATCTGTGGAATAGCCATCATTATGACAGCGTTGCTTCAGGGCGAGGAGGAGAACATCTGAGATTTCGCCGCCAAAAACGCGCCATGTCATTTCGACGTTGCTATCTTGGGGAATGGGGACAGGGGAAGGTGGAGTGGTTTCGGCGAGAGAACGACAAAAAGCCCAACGACAGAGGATATTCCATTGGTCTATTTTAGTATTGCGGCGGAGTTTTAATAATTGGTCTTTAGCAGTTTGCGAGAGTTTAATTCTTTCGATGGGCGATTCCATAGTCTTTGTTAATAATTAAGTTTTACAGAAATTAAGATGGTTTTTGGTCATAACCCCAAACAGTAGCGAACAGCAGTTTCAACCTCCAGCATTTTGGATGCTGAAAGCTTACCTGATGGGTCAGTGGGAAAGCGGTTGGGGTCTAAAGAACGAATTTGAAAACATAGGAATACTGTTTCTATAACTAACCCACTGTCACTTGGTGAAACCCGAATATTAGTTGGATAATCGCGCTTAATATTTGTGCCTTTTGTCCCTACAACTACAGTAATAACTAAAGGTAATTGATTGATAGCATCTGTAGATAAAACTAAAACAGGTCTTGCTCCCGCCTGTTCTCTACCATGTACTGGATTAAGATTGACAAAATAAATTTGTCCTCTTTCGATGCTCACAGTTTTTATAAACCATCCATTTCTGTAGAATTAAATTCGTGATTAATCAAACTAATTTCTGTCTGCACTTCCAAATCATTAGCCATTGCTGCTAGTTGTTCATTCATATATTGCATATCAGTAAATTTATCTGATGTTTGTTTCCTTGTTTGCACTTGCTTGGTAATGCGTTCTAACAGCCATTCTAGTTCTGCTAATGACAGCGTACGTATATCACGCTCTATAGCTTGTAAATGTGGTGATAGCATAAATTACTATTTGCTCAACTTTACGGCAATATCTACCAAAAATATTGATTTTCTACTATCTTTGTTTGACGAGTAGCTGAATTATATTTTAAAAGATATTCACGGGCGATCGCCTCATTACTCCTTAGTGTTTCTACTTCCTTTTTCCCGATTTCAGTATCGGTAGATAGGCGAATTACTTGATGGCTGGCGGCAGGAAAGTACTTTTCTACTAGGTTTTGGCGGTGGGAGGAGTCAAGTCTACCGAGGGGTGTATCGATAGCTACAGGTAAACGCAGACCAGAGACTTTGGCTAATCCCCAGAGAAAGGCGATCGCTAGTAGTTGTTTTTCCCCTGCTGACAGGCGATGTTTGGGAACAGGTTTACCATTGAAATCAAACAGAGATAAGGCAAAGGTTTTAGTATCAATAGTCAGGCGATATACTAAATCTGATTTATGCAGTAGATAGAGGAAACAATTTTTTACTTCTTCCTCTAGTTTGTTGAGTTTTCGTAGAGTTAATTTTTCCCGAAAAACCTTCAGTGTTTCTTGAACTTTAGCGGCTGAAGTAATAATGTGTCCTCTATTTTTAGTATCAATATTTTTATCAGTATATTCTTTCAATTCCTTCTTTGTTCGTTCAATAGAGTCTGCTAATTCTGATGAAATACGACGAGTTGTTTCAAAATTAGCCTTAGCTTGAACGACTTGATTTTGTGCTGCTTCTACAGTTTCGCGTAGCTTTTGATAAGCTTCTGGTTCTGCTGCTGTCTGCACCTGTCTAGCTAAGACAATCAACTCTTCTTCTATACTTTTGAGATTAGTTAATTGCTGCCTGGCTAAAATTTGAGCATTTTGTAAATAATATCTGGTATTATCTAACTGACTTAAACTTTCTTCATCAGCTAATAACCAAGGTGCTTCTGCTTGGGCGTAACCTGTATATAAATTATCCACATCTTCCACTAAAAAAGATTGGATTTTATCTACCTGTTCAGAACCAATTGCTAATTCACTTAACCATTGCAATAAGCGTTTATCTCGCTCAAGTAAAACATCTCTAGCTAATTGTATCTGTTGATAGCGAAATTCCTTTGCTCCCTGAGTTTGTAATTGACTCAATAAATTAGGAATTAACGCCAAAGGTAAAACCTCAGCCGCTAATTCACACATTGACTGTCTAATATTCTCGGCGGCGCTAGATTTTTCCTTTTGTTGTTGTTCTAGCTGATTGCGTTCGGCAGCAATCTTACCACCTTCAGAAACAAATTTATCTAAAGCTTCTCGCTGTATAGTTTCTAACTCTTCAATTTCATTTTTAAAAGTTACTAACTTTTCCTCTATAACTTGATAATCTTCTTGCTGTGATTTTAACCTCTGCTCAATTTCTTCCAGTTCAGCTAAATCTTTAGTTTCAGCCAGTTCCTTACGTTTGCGATTGACCAAAATTTCTAAATCAACAGCTAATCTGTCCGCCAATTCTAAACCCAACAATCCACGAATAGCTTCAATCACAATTTGTGGTGGTGTCTCTTGTTCTGCCAGTTCTTTAACTTGTTCCCCATCAAATAAAAATAAATTAGAAATACCCAAAGGGAGAAGATTTTCTATATAGTCATCCCAGATATTCACCAGAGAATCCACAGGCCAGGTGTCATCATCACCTAAAATCCCTAGTGCATCCTTACCATCTTTAGGGTTTTTTTCCCAAGTTCGCACAATCCGATATTTTATCGGTTTATCATCTTCAATATGTTCAAAAAGCAATTCAACCCGCGTTTTTTCCGTAGGATTAGCTTGACTATTAACGCATTGAGTTAAGAAATCACCATAACTTAAATTGCCACGGGTAGAACATTGGGCGCGTTGTCCATATAAAGCCAGGCGGATAGAGTCCATGAGTGTGGTTTTTCCACCTCCATTCATCCCCCCTAATAGAATAATTGGGTGAGGATTGTCTTCACTTCTGGGGTCAAGATTGATTACTTGTCTCCCAGAATAGGGGCCAAAGTTTTGTAGAACGAGTTCGAGAAATATCATTAATTTATGTTCAACCCACAGTGATGGGTTTAGTATGTATAACTGCAATTTTTATCTCTGTATCTCTGTAGGTTAGAAATCATTTTCACCACGGAAACACAGAGAAGTAAGGTTAGGTTGGCATTGCCCACGTTACCACTTTTTAAGTTAAGTCATCGCAATATGCCTTGTTAATATACTCATCACTTCACCAGGGTTAGAACTAGGTAACAAAGGACTCCATTCGTTAACTTGAGCAAAACCCAGTTTGTAGAGTGTGAGAATTGTGTTGTTGACACCTGTTTTGGTTCCGAAAATTACTACTTTTACAGACTCTCTGGCTGGTGTCGTTTCTGTTGATTCATCCGATGAAACAAGGGGTGTAGGAGTTAGAAAGGTATCTGCCAAGAAGCTTTTAGTCATTGGGATTCAGATGTTTTCCTAAATAAAACGTATTGTCCCTTATAAGGGACATAAGTATATTACACCTTTTGTCGCTTATACGGCACATTTACTTAGTCATAGGCCTTTGACACAATCAGAGGCATGGGAAAAGCAGGAAAGGCGCTGAAACAGGTGTTAGAAATCTACGGCATCAGCCAAAACAAGTTAGCGGTAACAATGGGAACTGGGCGCTCCAATGTTCATCGTTGGGTAAATGAGATAATGGACCCTGTAGCTGATGCAGTGCTGGAAATTCGGGATGCGCTGAAGAAAATTAATCCAGCCGCAGCAGAGGAGTTTATCAGGTTGTACTTGGGAGATGGTGACGACGATGAACCAGCTTAAGGCTTTGTCTCTTTATTTTTGAATTTCTTATTTGCCCAAGCTTTCGCCTTAGCACCTGATTTTGTGGTACTGGTTTCATCACTTGGTGTATTAGGTGCGTTTGTCATTAAATCAGGCGCGCTAAAGTCTGCTAAAGTTAACTGCTTGACTTTTTCAATATCACCTTGTTCAACTGCTGTTTTCAAATCTCGTTTTAAATGAGCATTTTTAACTGCTTCATCCTTAGAACGAGAACTGGTAGCAAAACATTTTTCTAAAGTTTCGTAGATTCCCACACGACGAGACATTTTCCGATACTGGCGTTCTGTGTCCAAAAGTTTCGCCATCAGTTCCAGGTGCATACCATCACCTGCACAGATTTCTTCTAATACAGACCATTCATCGCTACCTAGTAAACTCAGGTCTGCACCAGGACGCGGGTCTTTGAATTCTTCACCAGTTATCTCTTGATAAATGCGGGGTAAGCTGTCATCAAATTCGTGTTTTTCTTCTAACCAAATACGGCGAATTTCGCTCAGTTCTTCTAGAGATATCAAAGTAATATCGCGCATATTTTCTGGTGCTGTGCGGCGAATGTAGGTTTGTGCTTCTAATAATCGTTTTAACCAATATTCGCGCGAATCTTTAGTATAAGGCCCATAAATTGGCTCAACGCGAGTTTCTCCATCCTTATGGCGCTCAACTAGTTGAACCTCCCCGCGAAGACGGCGAAAGTCTCTTTTATCTTGGTCATTCTCATTATCTAATTCATTACGGATATCTAATAGAGGCTGCATCCATTCTTTTTCTTCATCATTCTGAATCATCGCCTCCATCGATTTATCTTTATTAACAATTGTACAAACCCAGCATCCAAACCGAGAATCGCCACAACTAGGGGTAGAAGTATCAACAACTAAGGGGCATTCATTATCGGCTGTTGCTCCTCTATACATAGAAAATAAATCTTTATTGTTGTAACCCCAAGGATTTTGCCACTGATTAAGATAAATCCAAACTTCATCTGTACGCCAATCTTCTAGAGGACTATAAATAAAAGAATTTGGTAGGCTGGCGCTATTGTATAGTAAGGATTTAGATGAAATTAAATTAGAATTGAGACGTTCCCTGAGACTGCCTGCTTGATGTTTTTCCATCGAGATAGCACGTTTTACACTTTCATTTTTGCGCGTACCTAAAACAAGAATGACTTCCCCTTTGGCTCTGACTACATCACGAATAAATCGGTTAGAGGGATGAATTTTTAGGCGGTCTGTACACCAACGAAATTTTCCTTTTGGCGCTGGATAACCTTTACCAATCAAGCTCACCCAGAAAGTTTCTTTTATCTCTGGCTGTAGTAAATGGGGTTCAACTGGCATTCCTTGTTTTTTAGCAGCCACAGTCATTTCTTTGAGAGAATTTCGTACCCAAGTAGCAACAATAGGATTCTCTACTAGGGTATCTGTGGTGATAACGTATATTGTTTTGTTCCGCCTTTCTGGCGGTAGAGATGATATGGCATTCCAAACGAGCTGTAAAGTAGCAGTGCTGTCTTTTCCACCTGAATAACCAACAACCCAAGGTATCGCATCTAAACAATACAATTCTTGAATTTCAGTAGTCAGAGCTTGGATATACTCCACTAACTCTGCTACAGTACGTTTTTGCTGACCTTTATTTTCTGGCTGTTGTGTTGTACTCATTGCTTCCTACCTGTGAACATTCGGGCGTTACCGCGTTTTTTCTGACCCAACGAATGGAATGCGCGGGTTGCCAAAAAGTTTTTAAAAACTGATTAACTAGTATCTAACTTTTTGGAAAATATAGCTACACTACAAGACTAAGTTTTTAAAAATTAATATGAGAGATACCGCATCTGACCCAACTGCTGATATTGCTAGAGATTACTTAGAGCGAGAAGACAAGGAAAAACAGGTACTAGCTTTACTTTTGGACAAGTTTTTACAGAAAGAAGACCAAATTCTCGTTCAAAAAACCGAGATGGGGGGTATAGAGGCTTATATCGGGTCTGTCACGCTGGAATGGTTTGCAGGTAGGGTTCACTTTGCCTCTGGTCTACCTCTGCTGCAAAAAAAGTATAATGCAGAGACTGATAACGTCGAAATTGACGCGGATAGTATTGACGAAATCCAACAGCGTCCCCTTGACTGGTCACGTCAAGCGCCACTTGTTCAGTATTTAGCAGCTAGAAAAAATCATAAGTTTCCACCAGTCCTAGTGGTAATTAATCAGTCTTGGGTAGATAAGCACAAAGCTGATGAGTGGGATAGTGAAGGATGTGCGAGAAAGTCTACTACTGATTTTACACCCCTGGATCAAGATGGTAAGGTCGGCTTGCTCAATGTGTCTGAGGATAACGTCAGCATTTACGCATTAGATGGACAACATCGATTAATGGGAGTGCAGGGGTTGATAGAGTTAATCAAAACTGGCAAACTCCAGCGATACAAAAAGGATAAAACGGCTGATGATAGTTTTATCACGGTGTCAGATTTGCTAGAGCAGTATCAAGTAGACCCTGATTATTTACAAAGTTTACCCAAAGAAAAAATAGGTATTGAGTTCATTTGTGCGGTGAATGCTGGGGAGACTCGCACCGAAGCAAGGCGAAGGGTAAGGTCAGTTTTTGTCCATGTTAACTTAATGGCTGCACCGTTAACTAAAGGTCAGTTAGCACAGCTAAACGAAGATGATGGTTTTGCAATTGTGGCGCGAAAAATTGCAGTTACTCATCCGCTTTTGGAACAAAAACCAAATCGTAACCCCCGCGTTAATTGGAATAGTGCAACAGTTGCAGCAAATTCCACAGTTTTGACAACTTTGCAAGCATTGCAAGATATGTCAGAAAGATACTTGGGTCAAAAATTCCCACACTGGAAACCTTTTGAGAAAGGTTTAATTCCTATGCGTCCAGAAGATGAGGAAATTGAGGAGGGAATTGCAGAATTCACCAAACTCTTTGATAACTTGGCAAGCTTACCTAGTTATAAGATTTTGGAACACGAAGATACACCTATTTTAAGACGCTTCAGTTTTGAAAAGGGCGGTGGTGAAGCAAATATACTTTTTCGTCCTGTAGCACAAGTGGCTTTAGCGCAAGCTTTAGGATTTTTAGTTTTTAAAAAAGGTTTGTCTGTAGCCAGCATTTTTAAAAAGTTACGCAAGTTTGACCAGCAAGGGGGTTTTACTGGTATGGAATACCCCCAATCTCTGTGGTATGGGGTATTGTATGACCCTAATAAAAAGCGAGTGCAGGTTTCAGGAAAGGAATTGGCGACGAAGTTATTAATTTATATCCTTGGCGGAATTCAAGATTCTATGGAACGTGCTGAACTTCGTAAAGCTTTGGCTAATGCTAGGACTGTAGAAAATAAAACAATTGGGTTTAATGGTGAGTTAGTTGAACCAAAGGAGGTAGGGCTTCCGCCCGTCTTGTAACTACGCTTGAAATACATTTTGGCGATGCCATTGCAGGGATTCTAACTCTGGTAAATATTGCTCCTGATTTGGTAGGAGTAGTCTTTCGCCATGAAAATCTTTCATGGGTTTACTGTGGGGGGATATTTCTTGTAATTCTTTGCTAACAATGATTTTATACTGCTCATCCACAGTAAACCAACCACGATCAAAAGCCCAGTGGTGATTTTTGCAAAGAGCAATACCATTATGGATTCTACTGTCATAGAATTGTGCAAATGGTTTGATGTGTGCGCCATCCACAATATTTTGATTTATGGCTTTAGTCACTCTTAAACCACAAAATGCACATTTGTAGTCATAAACGCGAACAATAGTTTTTCGGAAAAAAGCATTTCTAATAATTGCTTTTCTACAACCCCATTTTGGATTATTGTCTAAGTTTATTGAGCCAGATGATGTTTCTGTAGCTAAGTCAGCATCTTGAAAAGATTGATTAATTTGTAACATCTCTTCAAGTTCATCCTGTTGTTCTTGAAAAAACGTTGTTACCAGTGCATCAATTAATTCTTGTCTGGGAGACTCATCTTGTAAAAAATTGAATAGTTCTTTATCAAGATAAGCATATTCAACAGCTTCTTTCAGCTTATTAGTTGTTTTTGGTTGTAATCCATTAAATTCGGGCTTAAATACTAAGTGCCAAAACCCATCACTCTGTAAATGAAAGAACGGATAGTGTAAACCACCTTTATAAGATTCAGAACCTAAGATAC
This sequence comes from Anabaena sp. FACHB-595, assembly GCF_048568275.1. Lineage (NCBI taxonomy): Bacteria > Bacillati > Cyanobacteriota > Cyanophyceae > Nostocales > Nostocaceae > Anabaena > Anabaena sp. FACHB-595. The sequence goes on along the minus strand of NZ_CP183473.1, from coordinate 5,858,539 downwards.
TCCAATAACGAGTAAATGTTTGAATTAATTCTTCAGAAACTCGAATTTGATTATCAGTAATAAGTCCTTGGGTAATCAAATCAATTACCGTTAAAACTAAAATTGGTTTATATTGAGCATTACCACGCTTGCGAGTACTACTTACATTTAACTGAGAAAATGACTGGCAATAATAATCTAGATTTTTCATATATTAATTTGAATTAGGGTAAGAATTTACTTAAATCAAATTCTTCTTCTAATGTTTCTTTATTATCTCTCTCGGAAATTAAAAATAAGAGAATCCGTTCTGAATAATCAACGGAACCACGTAATTCATTTTCTAATATTGCTAGTCCTCCGTTGGCATATTCTTCAAATATTTCGGTACGTTTATCTTCATACTCTTCTTCTCTGGAAGAAATTATTTCTATATCATGTGTTTCATTGACGGCTAATAATTTAATGATTAGCTCATGTCCTAATGATGCAAAATTTTCTTGGGGAATAGGGGAAGGTTCCCTTTTAGTCGTTTCACCAAGCGGAACTCGCTTTTTATATTTAACGCCCAATGCGGCTGCAAATACCATAACTTCTACATAGGTATGAAAAGGCCCGGTTGTGTCTTTTGATGCTAAAAGCGATTTCACCAACTCAGCCTTATCTTTAGCAACCCTGATTCTGTTTGCAGCCATGACTTGAATATCTACTTTGTTGCTATTTTAACCGAAGGGTACGCGTGTTACCTCTTATATGTTTATACCAAGTAAAAGAGCGATGGGTTGCGTCTACGCCCACACAGTCTACATAAACAAATTATCTACTGGCATAAACCATCCTGGTAATGCAGGTTCAGCTTCTGCTACTTCACCACGATGATAAACCTGCGTTTGTTCTGGGTTGTCAGCACGATACACTCTAATCACTTCCTCTTTGAGTACATCTACGTCCCACACTACCAAAGTACCAGCCGCAAAATAATCACGACGTTTTTTTGCCATTTCTTCCTCGGCTTTATCCCCATAATCATTTTCACTTCTCACTTCAACCGCAAACACAGGCGCACCATTCAGAAACTTTCCGCCTGTAGGTTGTCCACGATAAAACGCAGCATCAGGACTTAACGAACGTCGATGAGGAAGATTAATCAAGAAACCAACATTATCGGGCAAAGCGTAACCGCTTTTTGTCAGACGTTCATAGTCCCGCAGACTTGCATAAATTTCACCCCCAGCACGTCCTGGTAAAAATCCAGTTGGAGACATCAACACTAATTTTTCATTGACAATTTCTGCTTTACAATTGTCAGGTAAGCTGTACAATTCTTCAATATTCGCCTCAGTTTTGATATTCATCAACCACCTAATAAGAAGTGCAGATAATTTTAATCTAACAATCTCTCCTCATTTCTGCGTAAAAATTAACCCAAAAATACATCCTCATAAACCAGAGATATGGGAAAGCGAAAATCAACACTCTGCAAATAAACCTCATTTCCCTCTTCGTAAGAATACAACTCCCAAATACCATTTTCATTTAATCGAAAACAATCTAAATTGATTTTTTCTGCATCAATTAGGACGTATTCTTTTAAGGTTTGAATGCGGCGATATTGCTTAAATTTAGCACCTCGGTCGTAAGCTTCCGTACTTGGAGATAAAACTTCGACAATTAGACAAGGATACTGAAGAAATTTAGTGGCTTGTTTATCTCTTTCATCACAACTCACAACAACATCAGGGTAATGAAACGACATACCCTCAGATACTGCTACTTTCGCGTCAGACATAAAAGCACGACAGGAACCACCGCGTACATGGCTTTTTAATGCTGAGGCTAAGTTTAAAGCAATAGTAGTGTGAGGAAGAGTTCCCCCAGTCATGGCGAAAACTTCACCATTGACATACTCATATTTAATATCTTGGCGTTCTTCCCATTCCAGATATTCTTGAGGAGACATATAATTCCGGTCTGGACTTGCAACCATAACCAACTCCTTTTTTTCAAATGCACTAATAAAAACTCTCCGCGCTCCTCCGCGTTTAAAAACAATAATTATGCACCCATCTTCACGAAGAATCGCTATAAATAACCTCTCAAAATTGTGCTGAATATCACCACTCCCTCTCTACCACTATCACCTCAGTATATTCAAACTCATTCGGGCTTTGTTTCACCAAAGGAAATCTTCCCCCACTCAATTCAATATAATCTTGTTCACAATCTGGCTTAGAAGAGTAGTAAGTCAGCACGTATTCCCTACCAATTCTATCTGTCATCTCTGTTTCCACTTCTCCCCGCCATTGAGTTTTTGTTACTAACACTATCAACTGATTAGCCAACTCAGGTAATGTTTGAGCAATGCGCCGACGATAGGTTTCATCTAAACTCCCAAATGGTGAGTCCATGACGATGGGAAAAGTACTGCTATCAGGTACCGTTAAGATTTTGCGTTTTTCGCTCCAGTCTCTGACTTTATCAATAATACTGGCAATAAAAGATAAACTGAGAATTTGGTTTTCACCAGTAGAGGCTGCAACTGATGCTTCCATCCCTGATGTACTTTCTACCAGAGTTAACTCATATTTATCGCTAATTTTAGGTACATAAGGCGTAAAAGATACGGAGTTAAATATCTCTTGCAAGCGCTTTTCTAATTGCAGTCGAAACTGATTTTCTTGCCGATTTCTGACTTCTGTTAAGCGTTCAATTGCGTCTTGTGTGGCGTTAATCCGTCTTTGAGCTAATAACTGCTTTTCTTCATTGAGCTTTTGTTTAGCAATTTGTTTAACTAAAGCATCAATATCAGCCTGTACATGAGAAATTTCTTGCTGATTTGCACCTTGTTCTCTATTTAATTCATCAATTTTACTTTCAATCTCATCTAACCGCTTTTGTAAACTGCTAATTTCTTCGTTAGCGTCTTTGCGTAAGCGTTCTTGAATAGTTTCTAATTCATTTTCAACTTGAGATATATTTTGACGTAACTGATTGATTCTCGCTTGTTCCTTATCAACTTCTTCCCAAAATGCGATCGCTTGCTTATCGATTTCGTCTACTTGGGCGCTCATACGAATTGCTGTTTCTTCTACAGCCGAGGAACCTGCTTGATTTAACCAGAGACTCACATTTGTGTGAGCATGATTACCTTCATGTAAGTCTGCACCACAAATACAGCGTTGGGATTTTAATAATTCATGAATAAATTCCCGCGAAATTCCCGCAGTTAATTCACCTTGTTGCTTAAGTTGATTGATGATCGTCCGAAATTGGGCTGTAGTATCTGACAATAATACTGTGTAACCCCGTGCGGAAATAATCTTTTTTAGTGCTTCTCTAGTTTGTCTGAGGCTTTCTTGATTTGAGTTTTTTTGATTTTCTAATTCTTGTCGTCTCTGTTGCAATTCCTTAGCAGCACTCAGTTCTTGTAAACGGTTACCTGTTTCTTTCTTAAAGGTTTGCTGATATTCTAATTCTTGCTTAATTTCTGTTTGTCTGGTGTGAATGCGTTCAATCTCTTGTTCTAGTTTCTCTTGTTCACGCAAAAGCTGCTTAATCTCGGAATCCCCAATTGCTTTTAACTCATTTTCTAAACTTTTTTTAGCTTCACCCAAATGTCTGATAGAACGGTTAATTACTTCCACACCCAAAAAGATTTTAGTAGCTTCAGCAATTTCCGCTTTTTTATCAGAACGCACGATTTCTTCTATGCGTTCGCCGTCAAAGAAAAAGTATTGATGTAAACTAACTGGTAAAATCTGCCCAATGATTTCTTCTGGTTGCTGGCTTGGGTAATACCATCTACCATCATCCCCAGCTACCTGCATGAGTAATTCTGTTTTACCTATGGCAAAGTCGGTTTTATTTTTATAGCCTTTACACTGGCGTTTGACGTTGTAGCGTTTACCTTCGTGTTCCCAGTTAATCTCTACCCAACATTCTACAGCTTGTCCAAGTTTAGCTTCGGCGATCGCTCGTTTATTAACTAGTTGTTCTATCGAGGCAAAAGCTGCACTAAACTTCTCATATAATACCCACGTAAAGGCATTAAGTAAACTAGTTTTACCTGAGCCATTATTCCCATGAATTATCGTAGTGTTGAGAACATCTCCCCCAGCGATAACTATCTCCGGTGTTCTGCCATAAAAAGAGCGAAAATTGCATAGTTTAATTGAAGTCAGCTTCATTGCACCGCTTCCTTCACAATTGTCAAAATATCATCATTGATTGGGCTATTGCTTTTTTTATCTAGTCTGTTTTTTTCCAAATGCCATACCCGTTCAATAATTTGCCGTACCTCCGGCGGTGCATTAATAATTGGCTCCTGAACATCATCAATATTTTGCTCTTGAGACATCTTCATTGGGCAATAGGTTATGCTTTATTTTAGCCCCCTGCATCGTTGATTTCACCTCAGTAAAGCCACTATTACTCTTATCTTTAATTTAGGCGGATTATGCTCGGAAGATTTTAAATGTTTTTGATAAAAATGACCGTATTTCCGTGCTGTTTACTGATATACTTAATTACATAAATTCAATATTGATCATGATGGATTTTTTGTCGTTTTAAAAATTTCACTCACATTCCATTATAATCAATATTATTCTCGCATATTGACTACAAATATTTTCAGCCAGTGAACAAAATTTTACAAAATTAACAATAGAAGAATGAGTAATGACTAAACATCCAATAACCCATATCGCTTTTGTAAATCCAGCAACTTGATGCGAGCTTCTCCAGCATTATCAGCTAAATCGGCAAACTCCACAAAGCGCCGCAACTCTTTTCTTAACAAATTGCGTTCAACTTCTATGGTTTCCCTATCCAAATCTGGTGGTAAAACAATCATGTCGTAGATAGTCGCCCTTTCCTTACTAGGATGAGGACGTAAAACCCTACCCCGTCGCTGAATAAACTGACGAGGATTACCAGAACTTGATAAAATCACGGCAGTTTGAATTGCCGGAATATCCACCCCTTCATCTAAACAGCGAATTGCCACCAAACCTTGTAATGCGCCACTTTCAAATTGACGACGTAAAACTTCTCTTTCTTGTAAAGATGTTTGCGCTGTGTATGTACTTACCTTATACCCTAATTCTCCGCCCAGAATTTTCGCCACAGTTTTGAGTTGATGGAGTGATGAACGCTGTCCTGTTTCTAATGAACCATCACTACAATAAAAAAGTGTGTGAGTGGTTTCCCGGCGAGTAGCCATTAATTGACGTAAAGCTTTGAGTTTATTTGCTGCTGCACCAATTAATCTAGCGCGTTGCATTAATAAAGGCTTTAAATCTTCGTTGTCTTCAAAATTAGGTGATTCGCCATTATTCCGTTCTCTATATAATAGCGATCGCCCGATGCGTTTAGTTAGTTTCAAGTAAGCAATACTTTCAGCCTCAGTTAACTCTACTAAGATGGGATAATATAGATAATGCACCAAAGCACCTTGAGCGATCGCATCCCGTAAAGTAAACTCTGGTTGTAAAACTGGGCCGAAGTAATCAAATAAAGATTGCGTACCACCATCATCAAAATATCTTTCTGGTGTCGCCGATAAAGCCAGTCGCAAACCCACCCGCCGGGGTAAACTTTCCTCTAACTTAGGTGCGCCTAAATTATGGGCTTCATCACCAATAATTAAAGTCTTAGCCGGAAAATACTTGAGTTGTGACTGGAACCCATCCCCAATTAACGTGGAATTGGTAGTAATCACAGTCACAAAGCCTTGAGAACCAGAACGCAGATTGTAAAGTTGGGTAGAAAGTTGACTTTGCCAACTGCGTAAATTCTCAAAGGCTAATATCGGTTGTAAATTAAACTTCTCGCATTCTCGCGCCCATTGTGTCACCAAATGACGATAGGGACACACCACCAACAACACCTGTAAGCTAATCTGCTGGTATAACTCGCAAGTAATCGCCAGTGCAGTTATAGTTTTCCCGCTACCAGTCGCCATCTTCAGCGTTCCTCGGCCATTGTTCGCAAACCAGTTAGTCATAGCTTGACGCTGATACTGGCGCAACTGCACAGATAACGGCATTCTAGGACACCCTGGTAATGGCTGAGTCTGATAACTACCTTGACTTTCCCTGACAAATGGTAATTTGAGCCGGAAAGCAGGAAATTGCTGCACTGGTGCTTGCTTCAGGTACATAATACCAATTCAAAATTCAAAATTCAAAATTTCTAGGGATTGAACATTGACAAGATGAGAAGGATGAGGGAAACAAGGTAGGTGAAATTCTTCCCCATCTCCCCCCAGTCTCCAGTCATTCACATATAACCGCGCCACACACCAACCAGAGAACCTTGCACCTCTACCTGTATGGCTGCAACTTCAATGGGGTTATATTTGGGGTTGGCTGGTTTAAGAGTGATGCGATCGCCACTTCGATAAAAACGTTTTAATGTATTACCATAACCATCCACTCTGGCAGCGACGATAGTACCATTTTTTAATTGATCTGGTTCGGGAACTGGGCGCAAAAATACCAAATCCCCATCGGTAATTAAATCTTCAATCATGCTGTCACCAGTTACCCGCAAAGCATAAGTTTGAGCAGGTAAAACGAAATTAGAAAAGTCGATATGCTCGACAGCATCAGTGAATGGTTCTATTAAACCACCTGCGGCGATCGCTCCCAAAACCGGCACACCTTGCTTAATAGGTTGTAAAACTCGAATTGTTCGGGCTTTACCTTCAGTCCATTCAATGTATCCTTTCGTGCGTAAATGTTCTAAACGACTTTGGATAGGTGCAGGTGATTTTAAATTCATCGCCTGCATCATCTGACGAATTGAGGGCGAATGCTGGTGAATACGGATATATTCTGCCAGCCATTCATAAAGTTCTTGTTGCGCTTCTGTTAGGCGTTCCATAAAATAATAGGGAGGATAAATATAAATGTCCCTAGAACATTAGTACTACAAAATATCTCTAATAACAAGATAAAAATAAAAATTTAAAAGGCAAAAGAAACATAAGTTACTGTTCTTTTGCCTTTTTATTTTCGACCTTTAACCGTTCACTCTGCCCCTAAGATACTAGCAAGCAAAGCTTTTTGAACGTGCAATCGATTTTCCGCTTGTTGCCAAACTCGTGATTGAGAACCTTCGATTACTTCTTCTGTAATCTCTTCACCACGATGGGCTGGTAAGCAATGTAAAACAATTGCATTTGGTTCAGCCAGACTTAATAACTGCTCAGAAATTTGATAAGGTTGGAAAATAGGAAAGCGATCGTCTGCTTCTGCTTCTTGTCCCATACTCGCCCAAACATCAGTGTAAAGTACCGATGCACCTTTGGTTGCTAAGTCTGGGTCATTAGTTAGGAGGATTTCCGTTTTCCCATCAGCTATTGCTTGTGCTTGTGCGACAACTTGCGGATTTGGTTCATATCCGCTAGGAGTGGCAATTCTCACATTCATCCCCGCCAAAGCACAGCCAAGCATCAAAGAATTGGCGACATTATTGCCATCACCAACATAGGTCAAAGTTAGCCCAGAAATTGAGTCAAAACATTCTTGCACAGTTAATAAATCCGCTAATATCTGGCAAGGATGTTCTAAATCAGTGAGTGCATTAATTACAGGAATTTTCGCATACTCAGCAAAAGTTGCTAACTCCTGCTGTTCAAAAGTGCGAATTGCCAAAACATCCAAATATCGCTCTAATACTCGTGCAGTATCTTGTACTGGTTCTCCCCGACTAACTTGAGTCACATTCGGATTGAGATCAATTACTTGTCCACCCAGTTGGTACATCGCCACAGTAAAACTGACTCGTGTCCGAGTTGAAGCCTTAGAAAATAACAAACCCAATACTTTATTACACCGCAACTTCAACTGTTGCGATTTCAATTGGGTCGCCAATTGCAGAAGTTCCTGAAGTTCTGTAGGAGTCAAGTCTGCCAGACTTAACAAATCTCGTCCTAACAATGCTGCCATGCTTGTTATCTGTTAAATAACAATTATAAATCTCTCTTCCTTTACCCAGTCAAGCAAAAAACTACAGTTACCCTGAACAAAAAGAACCCCCTCACCTACCCGTAAGGAGTTGATGAGGAATTACCCATTTCTGTGTTTTTTGGTAGGTAAATTCACAAGGAGGGCTTCTTTTCCTCTTGCCAATCCCCTTCCACCAAGCCAAATTAAGTTGCTCTAGAGGTAGACAAATAAATTACTTGTGATATAATTAAAAATCGGTAAGTGCGTTAAAGCAATTACTGAGTTGCCAGCATAGCACAGTGGTAGTGCATCCGACTTGTAATCGGAAGGTCGTCGGTTCAAATCCGACTGCTGGCTTTAACAAAATAATGTCGCAAAAGCTGTTGTACATTAAAAGTTTGTGGTTGATTGACTTTTTTGGTTGATTACTTTGTCCGGCTGTTACATACTCAATTGTGAGATTGATGGTAGTTTATTTTTGCACAGACTCCTTTATCCCATATGACACTCAATTTATATTTACTGCGACATGGAGAAACTACTTTTAGTCAAAGTGGTAATTTCTGCGGTAAAACTGATGCAGACTTGACCTCTGAAGGGGTGCAGATGGCAGAGAGTTTTGCCGATGTTTATCAAAAACTGAAATGGGAAGCGGTTTATGCTAGCCCGATGAAGCGCACAATTGCCACAGCCAAACCATTTTGTGATGCAATTGGTATGGAAATGCGGTTGCGTGACGGACTTAGAGAAGGTAGTTACGGCGAATGGGAAACCAAAAGTAAATCCTTTGCCCAAGAGAATTACGCCCAAAACTATGTAAAATGGTTGACAGAACCCGCTTGGAATGCACCAATAGGTGGAGAAACGGCGGTAGATATTGCAAACCGTTCTATGCCTGTAATTGCGGAAATTCAGGAAAAATATCCCCAAGGTAATGTCTTAGTAGTTTCCCATAAAGCCACGATTCGGATTATGCTTTGCAGCTTACTAGGAATTGATTTGGGACGCTATCGCTATCGGGTGAATATTTTGGTCGCGTCGGTAAGTATGGTAAAATTTGACGTTAATGGCCCTTTATTAGAAATATTAGGCGATCGCCATCATATACCCGATCATATTCGCTCTCGTCCGGGAACATAACAGTCTCTACTAGTAGTTTGCCCAGAAATTATCAGACTTGTCCGAAAACTCCAAAGCCCAGGGACACCTATTTCTAGTGCGACAATTTTTAAATAGCGACATCTAATTCGTGAATCTAGATAAATTCTGAATAATAGGAATTTCAATCACAAATTCTGTACCTTGTTCTTCAATAGAATTACAATACAGCTTTCCAGTATGCTTCTCCACAATAATCTGGTAACTAATTGATAATCCTATACCCGTACCTTTACCTAGTGGCTTAGTGGTAAAAAATGGGTTAAACAATTTGTCACGAATATTTTCTGGAATACCTATACCATTATCAATAATCCGAATTTGTATCCAAGATTCATCAATTTGATGAGTGCAAATCCGAATCATAGAAGGGCTATTCTTCATTCCATCATCTGTGCGTTGCCAATTATATTCATGTAAAGCATCTATGGCATTAACAAGAATATTCATAAATACCTGATTGAGTAAACCAGGATAACATTCAACCAATGGTAATGAAGCATATTCTTTGATGAGCAAAATTTCTGGATGTTTGTCTATAGCTATCAATCGGTGAGATAGAATCATCAAAGTGCTATCAATTCCTTCATGAATATCGACTGATTTAATTTCGGCTTCGTCAAGTCGAGAAAAATTACGTAGGGATTTAACAATTTTCTCAACTCTATCAGTGCCATATTCTATAGAGTTGAGGATCTTGATAAAATCTTCTTGGATAAATTCTAAATCGATATCGTTAATTTGTGCTTGGAGAATATCAGGCGGTTGGGTATAATACTCTTGGTAACTCTGGATTAGATTTAATAAATCCTGAGAATATTCTTTGACATAACTAACGTTGTTTTTAACAAAAGTAATCGGATTATTTATTTCATGGGCAATACCAGCCACCATCTCACCCAAAGATGACATTTTTTCAGTTTGAATTAGTTGAAGTTGCGTTTGTTGTAGTTCTTGTAATGTTTGGGTTAGTTGATCATTTTTATATCGCAACTCTCTTGCCCTTTTTTCTACGCGCATCTCTAATTCATGATTGAGATCCCTTAGTGTTATTTGAGCTATTTTACTGGTTCTTAAATAATTTTTTAATAAACGTAATACCAATAACCATGAAGGTATAAGAAAAGCCAAGCTAGTAACTGAGCCACCAATTGACCATAATAAATATATTTTATATTTTAAAATTCTTTCATCTATCAGTGTAGCGATCGCTTGATTTATTTTATTAACACCCGATGCGTACTTTCGTTTCTCCGATTCATATTTTGAGCTTAATAAAAGTGACCTCGCCGCTAATGATTGACCTTTTCTTACTAAATCAAAAGACTGATATTCCATCTCCACTAAACGTTTATTCGCCAAATCAGTTTCCTTAGCATCTTGATTATTATAAACTTCGGGCGCAAGTTGAATAGATTCTTTAATTACTGCATCTAATAAAGGTTCAAATTGACGATATCTTCTTTCCCACATAGAATTAGCTGTAACAGCATTCATGCGTGCTGACATTGTCAGAACTTCATCATAATAAGTAATTTTTTCACTAAGACTCTGTAGTCTTAATTCATTTTTGATAATACTATTGAAATCATTGTAAGCTTGCCAAGTAACCCATGTTTGTGGCAAAAATAATACGAGAGTTAGTACCACTGTGATAGTAATTAACTGAGATGGCAGCAGTTTAAATGGGAGACGCAGCAATTTTAAAAATATTGATTTAATATCTAGCTTCTGAAACATAGTGAGACTATATATTAATTTTCGTAAAATACTTAATCTAGATTAATAATTGGTAAATATCTGAATCTGATTTGATTCCTAAAAATACAAGATTTAATAGTACATGAGAACTATATTGAGTTAAAATCCGCATAACCCAATGGAAAATTTTTTCGACCTATTTTGATCATGTTATCTGAATCAGGCTACGTTAGCGATCGCATAACCTAGAAAAGCTTTGATGATCGTACTTTAATTTTGGCGAACACGCTACAAATAGCTAATTTTAGACAAAAATCAAACCAAATGTTTATATTTTCTATGTACATACTTGTCCTCCGTGTTTTCTCTCAACTTTGACAAGGAAAAAGTAAAACCAAGGAAGTGCAAGAAATGGAAATCAGAAGGGATAGTGAAGTTATGTTACACAGATGAGCTAAATCCTGAATTTGAGATTGCCTCAGGCTCAACTATAGACACTATGATATGGTGGGCATTGCCTAGCATACAGATACTTCGATTTGTTCAAGAATCAAATCGGATTCTTATACTAAGCTATAACGTCAGCTCAAGATGATATTTGCATTGTGCGGCAAATTTTTGGTCAACATTAACCCTGATAAAATCAGGAAATCAATACTAGGTTTAAAGATAAAGAGGTGCAACTATGCCAACAATTCATTTGATAGATGGAGAAAAGGGAGGGGTGGGAAAGTCTTTAGTAGCTAGAACAATGATTCAGTATTGTCTGGATAATAATATGCCATTTGTACCTGTAGAAACCGATAGGTCAAATCCAGATGTAGCTGGAGTATACAAAAGTATATGTCAGTATGCAGTATTTACAGAGGATGAAAGGCACGCAGATAAGGCGGATAAAATCTTTGAGATAGCAATGAATAAAACGGTGATTGCTAATCTTGCAGCACAATCTCATAGAGCAGTTAAGGGATGGATTGAGAAGAATCATTTAATTGAACTGGGAGAGTCTCAAGGGGTAGATTTTTGTAAGTGGTTTGTGTCAACAGGGGGGTATGACAGTCTCAATCTATTTAAGCAGTCTGTAAATAGTTATGGTGGCAAAGTTCCTCATATATTAGTGAAAAATCTCGGCCTATGCGATGACTGGGAACACGTAAACTCAGATGCAACAATCCAAGAGGTAGTAAAAAAATATAATGTTAAGGCTATAGATTTTCCCAAACTTGCGTATAAAGAAAGAAATATAATAGACCAGCATAGATTAACGTTTGCAGATGCACGAGAGTATAAAGAATTTGGCATCATCAGCAAACAGAGAGTGGTAAATTTTCTCAAGCTTGCCTATGCTTCTTTTGAAACCGTGGGTATTTGGTATGAAGAAGTTAAATGATGGAGCAACACAAGTAATCAATATCTGTTTCCCTTAAATCACGGCAATTCGTGAAATCCTCTCCACTCAGGGAGGATTTTTTTGTGCAGGGATTTTTATCTACACATCAGAAATTTAAGATTTATTACTTAAGAGAATTTGCTCATGGTAAAAATACCAATTATCAATGCTTTCATTAGTTTGGGACGGAAATACAGTAGATTTACTGAGATATTTTATTCCGTATTCAGATAAACTCTATTAACTCTAAGTTATTACTTACTTAGTTTTACATACTACTGCTCTTTCTGAAATTGCCTAATCATTGCACCTACTCGTTAGGTGCATTTGTTTTGTCAGTGACTTACGCAAGGCACATAAGTAGTCTTTGAAAAATTTGGGCGTTGCTGATTAGTTTTTCAACGCAAAGGTACACGAAGGTTAGCGCCAAGTTACGCAGATGTTCTCTAAAGATTATTTGCCATATTCCAGAATTATCAAAAATTGGGGTGAAACCCAACAAAACCAAGGATTTTTCGTGTTGGGTTACTCTACGAGAAGGCTGCGCCTACGTTCCTCAACCCAACCTACTCGTAAATTTATCAACGCCTTCACAATCAAGGATTATGAATTTTTATTTAACGAGAGTAATAGAAGAGCGTTAGGCAGTATTTAACTTCTTGACAAATGTAACGGTAGAACTATGCAAGGATCTTTGTTGCTGGCTGAATTTTAGTTGTGTCTTAAATCTTAGTAGCATGATAGTATTTTACAGCCAAGTCCCGACATGATCACCACAAATACTCAGTTGTGCCACTTAAGATTAAATGTGAGTATTTGTGAGCAATAGTGAGCAAATGAATAACTAGCTACTAACCCTATGACTATCGCACCCTTAAGCTGGCAAGAACTAGAAACCCTCACGGACTATCAAATAGATACTGTTAATGGTCTTACCAACGCTAAAGCAAGGTTGCGTTTGTTTGGTCAGCCCGAATCTGAGGTACGGGTAACGTTGTACCGCGATAACCATGCTTGGTGTCCTTACTGTCAAAAAGTTTGGTTATGGCTAGAGGAAAAACAGATCCCCTACCGCATCGAAAAAGTGACAATGTTCTGCTATGGAGAGAAAGAAAGTTGGTACAAACGTAAGGTACCATCAGGTATGCTCCCGGCGATTGAGCTAGATGGACGGATTATTAAGGAAAGCGATGACATTTTGATCGCTTTGGAAAAAGTTTTTGGGCCGTTGAGCCAAGGAATGGAAGACCGCACGGTGATTCCTCTACGGCAATTAGAACGACTTTTATTTAGAGCTTGGTGCGCTTGGCTGTGCTATCCAGTAATTTCTCCTCAACAAGAAAAACGCAACCGAGAACAATTTATCACAGTGGTGGCTAAGGTCGAGGAGGCTCTAGGTCTTACCCCAAGCCCTTATTTTCTAGATAGCTTCGGCATCGTTGATGTCATTTTTACGCCTTATGTAGAACGAATGAATGCGAGTCTTTACTACTACAAGGGCTACTCACTGCGAGAGGAAAACCCTCGCTTAAACGCATGGTTTGCGGCAATGGAAAGCCGACCGACCTACTGCGGTACCCAGAGCGACTTCCACACCCATGTACATGATTTGCCGCCCCAGATGGGGGGGTGCTGGGAAAACGGCGAAACTCAGATGCTGATCAATAAAGCGCGGGTGGATCATGGTCCTTGGTTCGGGCTACCAGATGTTACTTATCCAGAACCGGAAAACTCCCGCATGGAAGCGCTTCAACGAACTATCGAACACCGGATTAATATTATCCGAGTCAACCCCTTAGATGATAAATTGTTTGATCAAGCCCTACGTTGTGCTTTAACACACATGATGACAGGGGTTGACTGTGTACCTCCATCGGGATCTGATGTCGCTCTACGATACTTGCGCGATCGCATTAGTGTACCGCGAGATATGTCCATTTACGCAGCCAAGCGATTGAGGGAATCGCTGGAGAGAACCGCAGCCCTTGTGGGTGATGGGCAGCCAGAACCAATTCCCACTAAACATCGACTAGATCAAAACCCGTCTAACTTTGTCAGAAATTGACACTTAAAGACCTGAACTAATATGACTGATTTTGCATCTAATTCTTCCCAAATACAAACAAAACTACTTGCTAAGAAATATTTTGAGTTACACCCTTGCGTACAAAAAATTATCCAATTGTTTGCGGTAATTTATGCACCCATAGACAAAAATTCCTTCATCAGTTGTCTTAGTAAAACAGGCGCGTTAGATGAAAATAATAGACCTTGGGTTACTAAAACCCTCAGTTCGCAAATTGATAAATTGGTAAAATCAGGCTTATTAGTACAGGAAAGTAGGTTAGGCCCTGAATGTCATCCGTTACTCACAGAAATTGCAACTCGTCATGCTGTACAAACCGGACAGTTTGAAATCCAAGTTATGGCAGTTGAGGAAAAGCTACCCATACGGAAGCACTGGCAAAACGAATCTCGGATGTTCCAAAGCTTAAACCAGTGTATCAGAGAAATCCGCATAGGTTTTTACCGTAAAGACCCAGATTTTATTAATAAGCAAATTGAAGACTACCAGAAATACAGTTATAGCCAAGAAAAATTAGCCATAGAAAAGATATTAGAGCAGATATGCAATAATCCATTTGACGCAGATTGGCTGCATACCCTACCGCAAGGATTATTTGAAAGCTGCATATCTAGTATCCTGCTCAATGCCACATTAAAATTGTCTGCGTCCGAAGATGCCTTTATGCTGCTGGAAGCAGAATGCTCTACAGATGGAGAACATCGCTCAGATTATCTGCACTTGATTTTAACAGAGCAATTGCTGTTACGGGGTTGTAGCCAAGAAGCACAAGAGAGCCTGGAGCAGATATCTGATGAATATCAAAATAACGCTGCTGTTTATTGGGGTTGGTTGTGTTTTCAGATATCATCAGCGAGATCTCTCTGGGGGGCGGGGGGGGGCGGGGGGGGAGCGGGGAAGGGCGGCGCGGCGGAACGGCAAATATATTTCAATACTATAGGCGGCTTATTTTTCATCCTAGCACTGTTAAAAGATGGTTCAGCACAACGCCTGCGGGAAGCAGAAGAGTATGCCAATTTAATTGCGCGTCAATCAGAGCATTGGCTGAATTTTATTTATGCCAGGCTGAAAATGGTGTTGCAAGTTCACCTTGGTGATATTACCCAAAAACAATTTGTAGTCAGTTCGCATATTTCTTCCGTGGAAGAAGAAAATAGCTTACAAACATTGTTTTGTTCATTATGTCTTTACTGGATGGATGCGGATAGTGCCAAAAAACGCTTACCGAATTTATTAGAGCCATTATATAGGCGATCGCTCGCCTCCGGTCACCACTGGTTGGCAATGGAAACGGCAGAACTCCTCTCTCGGCTCAAACCCAGTAGTAATTATGATCAACATTAATTACATCACACCCCAAGATATGCGGGTATGTAGTTGTATTGAGACATACGGCGATGGTTCCTATTATGGCAAAGTTGAGTATATGTTCAACGAAAAAGCCATCTGTGCCTTAATTGGACACCCGTTAGTTTTTTGGGAAGATACCCCCAATGTGCGTGTAGAAATAGTCAAAGGAGAACCGGAACTACTAGTCAAAAAAGAAAAACTTGGTCGTCTCACCTTGGAATTTTCTCCCAAGTTACCACCATCACAGAATATTCTGAATATTAAAGAAACTCCAACCCGTATTAAAGTCATTGAAATTACTAGTGAACATCGACGGATTACAGAGATCCTTGGTAAAGATAATAAATTAAATGTGCCGGCGATCGCCGAAAAACAAGTTTTGGCAGCCATTAATGCTGTCTCAGGCATCGTCACCGTGCATTCTGACATCGGTGGCGGCTCAGAAGGTGCAGAAGAAGTACCCGCCCAAACGCTCCCCCATATTCACCTCTTACCTGCCAATACGGGCTTGAAAGTCACCCTTTTATCCCGCCCCTTTGCCCAAGGAGGCCCCTACTACCGTCCTGGTGCTGGTGGTGAGACTGTCATTGCCGAAATTGACGGCAAGCGTCTGCAAACCAGACGCAATCTGCCGGAAGAGAAGCAACTAGCCAAAAACGCTGTAGCCGCCTGTCCTAGCTTGACTCGCACGGAAGAACGAGATGGGGAATGGCTGATAGAAGACCCAGAGGAATGTTTAGAATTGCTGCTAGAATTGCAAGCATTGGGAAGCAGCGTAGTCATGGCATGGCCAGAAGGCGAAAAACTGCGTGTTAGCCACCAAGCAGACCTGAAAGACTTTAATTTATCAATTCAACGTCAACAAGACTGGTTTGCGGCTACTGGTGAGTTGAAATTGAATCAAGACCTCGTGCTGGATATGCAGCAACTCCTAGCACTATTGGAGAAAACCCCCAGCCGTTTTATTCCCCTTGGTGATGGTCAATTTCTGGCTTTAACTCAAGCTTTTCGCAAACGCTTGGATGAATTGCGGTTGTTTTCAGAAAAACACAGTAAAGGTATCCGGTTTCACCCACTGGCAACATTAGGGTTAGAGGATTTTGTCGATGAGGTGGGTAAGGTAAAAACAGATAAACACTGGAAAACACATATCCAGCGTCTCCAGGAGATGAAAAACCTCCAACCCGAATTACCATCTACATTTGGGGCGGAACTACGTGACTATCAAATGGATGGCTTCTGTTGGCTGGCGCGGCTAGCTCATTGGGGTGTAGGCGCTTGTTTGGCAGACCAAATGGGACTCGGTAAGACGGTGCAAGCCTTGGCTGTTATCCTGAGAAACGCCCATGAGGGGCCAAGCCTCATTATTGCCCCCACGTCTGTGTGCATGAATTGGGTAAGTGAAGCCCAGAAGTTTGCCCCAACCTTGAATATTATTCAATTTACTGGTGCTAACCGCCAAAAATTACTGGATGGTTTACAACCCTTGGATATGTTGGTATGTAGTTATGGTTTATTGCAGCAAGAAGAAGTAGCGCAAATGCTCTCTGGGGTACAGTGGCAAACCATTGTTTTAGATGAAGCCCAGGCAATCAAAAATATGACCACTAAACGTTCCCAGGCTGCCATGAACCTAAAAGCTAATTTTAAGTTGCTGACTACTGGGACTCCCATTGAAAATCATCTAGGTGAGTTGTGGAATTTGTTCCGCTTTATTAATCCTGGGTTATTGGGTTCTTTTGAAAGCTTCAATCAACGCTTTGCTATCCCCATTGAAAAATATCAGGATAAACAAGCACGTAATAAACTCAAAAAACTGATTCAACCATTTCTGTTACGACGAACAAAAAATCAGGTGCTAGAAGAGTTACCTTCCCGCACCGAAATTTTACTTCATGTGGAGTTGAGTCGGGAGGAAAAGGCATTCTATGAAGCATTGCGTCGTCAAGCGATATCTAAACTCAGCGACAGTAATGCAGAAGCCGGAAATAAACACTTGCAAGTTTTAGCTGAGATTATGAAACTGCGTCGTGCTTGCTGTAATCCCAGCCTCGTTATGCCTGACACTGAATTATCCAGTTCCAAGTTGCAACTTTTTGGTGAGGTACTAGGTGAACTGCTGGAAAATCGTCATAAGGCATTAGTGTTTAGTCAATTTGTTGACCATCTGCACATTATCCGAAATTACTTGGATAAGCAAGGTATTAATTATCAATACTTAGATGGCAGCACTTCCGTGTCCGAGCGCAAAAAACGGGTGGATGCGTTCCAAGCAGGGAACGGCGATGTCTTTCTCATTAGCCTCAAAGCTGGAGGTACAGGACTCAATTTAACTGCCGCCGATTATGTCATCCATACAGACCCCTGGTGGAATCCCGCCGTGGAAGACCAAGCCTCAGACCGCGCCCATCGCATTGGGCAACAACGCCCGGTGACAATTTATCGCTTAGTAGCAAAGGATACTATTGAAGAAAAAATTGTAGAATTGCATCACCACAAGCGAGATTTGGCAGATAGCCTTTTAGAAGGTGCTGATATGAGTGGCAAGATATCAACAGAAGCTTTGTTACAGTTGATTAGTGAAGGGTAAGCTTGATCAGCATTCGCTTGTTTGATGTTTCTAGGGCTTCTGAAAGCTTCCATCTCAGATGTTAGGTAAAATTTACCATTTTCCGGCGTTGCTGATTATTGGGATGATTTTTGTCGGGCTACGCCCCGCTAACGCTAACACGCATTCGCCGCTAGGCGTTCCGCTTGCGGTAGGCGCAAAGACGCATTCGCTGAAAGCGTTCCCGTTCGCGTTAGCGTCTCCGTACCCTACGGGAAGCAAGCTACGCGCAGCGTCTCCGACAGGAGAAGGAGAAGGGTAGAGTCGATATTCTGCTTTGTACAAAAGTCTCAATTCATCCCGCATTTATGCAACGCCGCAATGTCGACAAGATATGCGTTATCATCTTGTTTGGGTATAATCTGCAACTGTTCTCCTTTTGTGGTCTCTAAGATAATCTCTAACCCTTTATCTATAGAATTAATCTCGACCCCCGTTACCTCCACAATTTCTTGATTGGCAATCAGCGATCGCACCAACATCTCTGCATTCTGTAACGGATACTGGAAATCACTCCCTCGCAGGATTTCCCTAGCCTGCACGGGTATTTTCTGTTGTATAGCTGTCGCCAGTAGTGTTAGGACATCAATAGATCATACAACCTAGACACAAAAAGACTTTTCACCCAGTCCCCAGTCCCCAGTCCCCAATACCCAGTCCCTAGCTATATATTTATCTCAGAATGCTGTATTTCCTTTGTTGTTTAGACATCAATTAACCCTTGCTGAGTGGGGAGAATTACCTTCACGGCGGGGCGTAATTATACACCTGAGTAAGGTGCTAGTGCTAAAGTTTGCGTCAGATCACTAAGCAGAAAGCGATCGCAGAGGTTAAACATTTCTAACTCAGTCTGCGTACGTCGCATCAGTCGCAGGAACTGACCTTCAGCATCAACACTCAGGGCAATATAATTGAGGAACATTTTCAGGTAGCCTACGCGCGATCGCTCTGGCATAGTTGCGGCTGTAGGGGTTTGCCATAAACGATCAATATAGTTGCGTACCTCAACTAAAGGAACAGGCGTGATCGTCTCTCCTTGTAAAGCCTGGCGAATTTGATTAAATAACCAAGGATTTCCAATTGCCCAGCGTCCCACCATCACCCCCGCCGCACCTGTTCGCTCAAGCACTTCTAGGGCAGTTGTCGCGGAGTGAATATTGCCATTAGCAAGTACTGGACAATCAACCCGTCTCACCGCTTCCGCAATCAAATCATATTTCACTGCCCCGTGGTACATATCTTTCACTGTGCGACCATGCAAACTCAGCAAATCAATGTTGTGGCGATTGACGATATCGAGAATTTCGTAAAAGGTGTCTGTGTTTTCAAAGCCTACGCGCATCTTGACCGTCAAAGGGCGATCGTTCACTGCTTGGCGTAGTTCTTCCAAAATCTGCTCCACTTTAGCTGGTGAGAGCAGCAATCCACCCCCGACATTTTTACGATAGATTCTCGGTGCTGGACAGCCCATATTCAAATCGACTCCAGCGATATTATAGCCGCAGAGTTCCTTAGCGGTTCTCACTAAGTCAGGAATGCTTTCCCCAATCATTTGGGCAAAAACAGGGCGACCCGTATCGTTTTCGGTAATGGCTGAAAGAATACCGCGATTGAGGCGTGAGGTATCATTCACGCGAAAATACTCCGTAAAGAAGTAGTCAGGGCTGCCATAGTGGGCAATGACCTTCATAAACCAGAGGTTTGTCACATCCTGCATGGGTGCAAGAGCGGTAAGGGGTAGGTCTTTCTGAAGCGATTGGGGAAGCGATACCTGGGACATACATACACATTCCAGCGATCGACAAAACATAACTGTATCAATAAATGGTTACTGTGGTTCCAGTTTTTTGTCTACCAATTAGACAGGAAGTTTGATTTTAGTCTTCGAGTTAGCAAAACAATGAGAATTTCGATGAAAAAATACTTTTCGTATGTAAACCGGACGAAAAAACTAACCCTTTAACTCTAGCGATGGTAACACCAGTTTTTGCCGTAAACATTTTACTCTAACATTTTAATATCAAGCAAACAACATCCCTAAAGGGGTGTCTATTTAATTCATCTGTAATATATAATACTTCACTTAGATATAAATTAATAACTTATGTCTGTTTACAAGCCTACGTGAGCTAGTAGGTTTTGTTTGATTTTACTGTCATCATTAAATACTACTAAGATTCAAATAAAAATTCTTGAAAAGAAAATATTGAATTAACTGCGACATCTTATCATATATTTTTATTTGATTTTATTAAATAATTACTTTTTAAAATAGGCACGAAAAATGAACTGGTCTATTTACAAAAAAAATACCAATATTTTTGTAGTAGCAGTAATAATCATGTTTATTATTGGTGTTGCCTCTTATCT
Organism: Anabaena sp. FACHB-595; assembly: GCF_048568275.1. Taxonomy (NCBI): domain Bacteria; kingdom Bacillati; phylum Cyanobacteriota; class Cyanophyceae; order Nostocales; family Nostocaceae; genus Anabaena; species Anabaena sp. FACHB-595. Next base: position 5,837,942 of record NZ_CP183473.1, on the reverse strand, counting down.
CAGCCTACTGGAGTACAGAAAAAACGCTCAGTCAGTAATACACACCCGTGAAGTACTCGAAAAAACTCAAGAATTAATAGCCCACGTAAGTGATGCCGAAACTGGACAACGAGGTTATCTCCTCACGGGTAAACCCGCATATCTAGAGCCTTATCATAGGGCAACTGATGAGATTGGTCAAAAAGTAAAACTTTTAAGCCAATTGACTGTAGATAACCCCAGCCAACAAGAACGAATAACTACCCTTAAGCCTTTAATTAGTAGAAAATTAACTCTGCTGGAACAGACAATTAAATTAAGGAATGATGAGAAGTTAGAAGCTGCTTTAAAAATAGTTCAAACGGATGAAGGACAGCAGCTGATGGATAAAATTCGGCTGGTTATTAAAGCTATAGAAAATGAAGAAAATAATTTATTGCAACAGCGTTCAATACAAACAAGCGACAGTGCTTATCGCACTACCTGGCTGACTATTTCCTGTAGCATAGTAGCTGCTAGTTTAGTTAGTTCAGCAAATATTATTATTAATCAAGAACTTACTAAACGCCGACGCATAGAAAAATCCCTCCAACAAGCTCATGATCAATTAGAAAATAAAGTTAAAGAGCGCACCTCTGAAATTATCAAAACCCACGATAAACTAAAATCTGAAATCCATGAACATAAACAGACTTTAGAGACATTAGCCCATAGTCAAAAACAATTCAAAGCTGTAGTAGAGAACACACCGGATATCATTGTCAGGTTTAATCCTCAATTGTGTTATGTTTACGTCAATCCCGCTATTGAGAAAGTTACAGGGATATTAGCCCAAAAATTCATCGGTAAGACTAACGTAGAGTTGAATCTACCACAAGAAATTTGTCGAATATGGGATTATAAACTCCAGCGAGTTTTCAAAACTGGGCAACAGACTGAGTTTGAAAGCAATTTACCTACATCCTGGGGGACAAAATATTACCATACTCGTCTTGTTCCTGAGTTAGCTAAAGATAGTTCAGTAGAATTTGTTTTAAGTATCGCTCGTGACATTACTGCTCTCAAGCAAGCAGAAGCGAAATTAATTCATGATGCTTTTCATGATTCACTAACTGGACTGCCAAATCGTGCCTTATTTGTGGAAAGGTTGGAGCGATCGCTAGCAGTAGTAAAACGTCATCCAGACTACAGATTTGCTGTTCTATTCCTCGATGTGGATCGTTTTAAAGTTGTCAACGATAGTCTTGGTCACATGATTGGCGATCAATTGTTAAATGCGCTGGCACGCAGGTTAGAAATGTGCCTGCGTGCTGGAGATACAGTTGCCCGTATAGGAGGAGATGAGTTCACGATCTTATTAGATGATCTCAAAGACTTAAATGATGTAACAAATGTAGTTAACAGAATAAATATGTCTTTGACAGGAGCCTTCAACCTCAGTGGACACGAAGTATTTAGTACTATCAGCATTGGTATCACTTTAAGCACAAATACTTATAATCTAGCTGAGGAGCTTATCCGTGATGCCGACATTGCAATGTACCGTGCTAAAGCATTAGGAAAAGCCCGCCATGAAATCTTTGATTTTAGTATGTACAGCCAAGCTGCCCAGCTACTACAGTTAGAAATGGATTTACGACGGGCAGTTGAACGCCAAGAGTTTCAGGTTCATTATCAACCAATTGTTTCCCTAGAAACCTACAAAATTATCGGTTTCGAGGCTCTTGTACGCTGGCAACATCCTCAACATGGGCTTGTTTCTCCAGAAAGGTTTATTTCATTAGCAGAAGAAACTGGGCTGATTGTGCCGATTGGTTATTGGGTGTTACGCGAAGCTTGTCGTCAAATGCGGGCTTGGCAATTGGAATTTACTACTCATCCACCCTTAACCATCAGTGTCAATATTTCTAGTAAACAGTTTTCCCAACCCAATTTGATTGAGGAAATTCGCAAAATTCTGCAAGATACGGGTTTAGAAGCCAGTAGTCTCAAGTTGGAGATTACGGAAACCGTACTAATGGAGAACCATGAATCAGCCACTGCTATGCTTTTGCAATTGCAGCAGATGAATATTCAGTTACACCTAGATGATTTTGGCATAGGTTATTCATCTTTGAGTTACCTGCACCGGTTTCCCTCTAGTGCATTGAAGATTGATCGTTCATTTGTCATCAACCTTGGTGCTGATGAAAAAAACTTAGAAATTGTTCAGGCGATTATTTCCTTAGCACTTAGTCTAAATATAGATGTCATAGCAGAGGGTGTAGAAACAATGGAGCAATTAAGACAGTTGCAAATAAAAAAATGCAAACACGCACAAGGATACATTTTCTCCCAGCCACTGGATAGCCAGTCGGTAGATACATTAATCGCATCAAGCTTGCCCTTTAAGCTCAATTAATCCCTGTTAGCTTCGTCTGATTTGATAAAATCTCTCTAGATATAGTTATCGAAACAATCGGGTCTAAAACCTCGCATTTTAAGGCGAAAAGTTTTTGGATCGAGGCATAAATCCCCGTTACAAAAACAGCATTCAGCATAGCTGCCTCCTGCCTTCGTTAAATTATCAGTACAATGGCAGATTGAAAAAAATGAATAAAATGCAATCTCAATATATATGTTGAATTACGTGCAGAAGTTCATCATTCATTAAAATAGAAATTAAAATAGATGAGTCGAATAATAAAAAAGTATTTCATCAATTCAAGGTGATTGCTAAGAGGTTATTTATAAAGTAAAAATCAAATTTCTGTAGGGGAGTCAGTGCGTTGCGGATGTTTCCTCCGTTGTAACAACTGGTGTTGTTTTAGGCACGGATTTCGATATTATTAGTCATAAAAAAATGAATTTAAGCGCTTAATGAAACGTGTTATGTAGCAGTGCGTTAGGCTGAAGCCATAACACAACGGTAATAAAGCGGAAAGAATATCTACACCGCGTTTTGCCTCCCCTACTTAATATTTACTTTATAAATAATCTCTAATAGTATTGCTATCTTAAGTGACTAATGAAAATTATCTACTGGAATTTTATAATCGCTCATGGCATTACTGCATTTTCATACTTTGGCATCCCCATAGTAATAGCGGTTTTATTTGGCAAAACTAAAGCAACTGTCCCTTCTAAATTCTGGCTAGCCTTTTTCTTATCAGGCGCATTCGTACTATTTTGTGGATTTCATCACTTTTTGGCGATTTTTGAGCAGCATATGCCAGTGTCCTCCCTGCACTTAGGCATACTCAATATTATGGCGTTTATCTCTTTATCTACATTATTGTGCCTGATGCCAACCGCTTATCAAATTGTAGAGTTGATTGCCAAATTTCAAGGAGATGCCCGCGAGCTTCAGCGCAGCCAGCAGATGCAACAGCTATTTTTAGATCAAGGCCCATTTGGAGCTTATATCAAAGATGAGCAATCTAGAGTGCTTTACTACAACAAAGAAATCCAGTCTAGATTTTTGGTGGGGCCAATTGAATGGCTAGGTAAAACAGATAGTGAATTCTTGCCAGATCCAGAACAAGGGCGGCTGGTAATGGTAAATGATCAACTCGTTTTGAAAACTCTACGCCCATTGAAGTTGATTGAAGAAGTCAAGACACCAGGTAATGAGAAACCATATTACTGGCTATCTTTTAAATTTCCGTTTAGTGACCATGTTACGGGAGAGCGTCGCATCGGAGGCATTAGCATAGATATTACAGAATCGGTAGAAGCGCAACGAGTGATCGCGGATTTGAGTCGGCAGTTAGAAGAAAAAACACTAATATTAGAAGCAAAAAATCAGCAAGTTACATATTTGTCAGATATGGTGAATATGCTCTATACTTGCGAGTCTGAAGATGAAGTATATCAAGTGGTATCTTTAACTTTTACTAAGCTTTTTCCTAGCGTGAGTGGTTGTATCAACATAATTGCTAATTCCAAGAATTATGTTGAGATGAGAACTTTTTGGGGAAGCGAAAAAAAGAGTAAAGAGGTATTTTCACAATCAGAGTGTTGGGCATTACGGAGAGGTAAATTAAACCTGTTATCACCTCATAACCCAGGACTGATGTGCAGTCATTTAATACATCCTGTTAATGGTACACATTTGTGTGTTCCATTGTTAGGACAAATTGAAGTAGTTGGGTTTTTACACATTCATGCCCTGGAAGAAATCGGCTCAGAAGAACAACAAATTGCTGAGATAATTGCTAGATATTTAGCTTTTGCGCTCAACAATCTCTTAATGAAACAACGTCTAACCCATGACAATTTGCGGGACGGGTTAACTCAACTATTCAACCCTAGCTATATGCAAACCATAACAGATCAGAGGCTAGCAGAAGCTGAACGGTTGGGACAATTTCTTGGCATTGTTTTTCTGGATATTGATAACTTTAAATCTTACAACTCTCGCTATGGTCATTTAACTGCCAACATTGCTCTCAAGGCATTAGCAAAACTACTTTTAACATCTATTCGCTCTTTTGACATTCCTTGCAGATGGGGTGGTGACGAATTTGTGATTGTGATACCTAATGTTACGATGGAGACACTGATTGAGCGAGTAGAGCAACTAAGAGCAGATATTGCTCAAATGCAGTTCAAGGATGGTGATCAGATCCTTGAAAGTATCACCGCAACTTTTGGCATAGCTATATCAGAGCCTGGGATTACTGTTAAGGATTTATTGAGTCGAGCAAATCAGGCAATGCTTGAGGCCAAGCGAACAAAAAAGAATCAGGTTGTTGCATACAGAAACGCCGATAATTAAATCTCTTAAGTTAGCAACTTATATGCAGATAGTTGATAAAAGGTCAAATAAGAAAGCCTGGGCAAGTGCATTAACTGAACCAGCAAAAGAATTTCCGCTTACTCAGTTAACCATTATCTCTGGTAACATCCCTGAAGGATTACGGGGTACACTCTACCGCAACGGACCTGCACGGTTAGAACGGGGAGGGATGCTTGCAGGACACTGGTTTGATGGCGATGGAGCAATTTTGGCTGTCAATTTTACCGATGGAGGTGTTCATGCAACTTACCGCTATGTACAGACTGTTGGCTATCAAGTGGAAAACACCGCCGATAAATTTCTGTACGGCAACTATGGGATGACTGCACCAGGCCCCGTTTGGAATCAATGGCGCAAACCAATTAAAAATGCTGCCAATACTTCAGTCCTAGCATTACCAGATAAACTTTTGGCATTGTGGGAAGGTGGAAGACCTTACGCTTTAGATTTACAGACTTTAGAAACCTGGGGCGAAGATAATTTAGGTGGCTTAACTAATGGATTAACTTATTCTGCCCACTATAAGCAAGACCCCCAGACCAAAGAAATTTTTAATTTTGGTATTAGCTTGGGGTTAAATGCCAAGTTGAATGTTTACAAAAGTGACTCTACAGGTAAAATTATCCAAAAATCTGCATACTCCCTAGATGGTCTCCCACTCATACATGATTTTGTTTTAGCAGGAAAGTATTTAATATTTTTTATTTCCCCTGTGCGGTTGAATATGTTGCCTGTATTGTTGGGGACTAGCAACTATAGTGATTCTATGCAGTGGCGACCAGAATTAGGGACTCAGATTTTAGTTATTGACCGTGAAAGTTTATCTTTAGTGAGTCGAGGGGAAACAGAGCCTTGGTATCAGTGGCATTTTGCTAACGGTTATGTAGATGCTAGTGGTGCAGTCATTGTGGATATTGCCCGTTACAAAGATTTTCAAACTAACCAATATCTCAAAGAAGTAGCTACTGGTCAGACTCACACACCTGCTCCAAGTACACTGTCACGGGTCAATTTACATCCCCAATCTGGTAAAGTAGCCGCAATTGAACAACTGTTAGATAGACATTGTGAATTTCCTCATGTGCCACGGCAAAACGTCGGTCAAGCATCTCGATATACCTATATGTCAGGATTCCGTCAAGGCACAGATATCAGCCAAGAACTATTAAACACGATCGCCTGCTTTGACCACAAGACACAAACCTTCATCGAAGCCTACCCAGGAGAAAACTGCTATCCTTCCGAACCCATACTTGCGGACAATTGGGTGTTAACAGTGGTGTACGACGGCAATTCTCACAGTAGTCAAGTTTGGATATATGATAGCGATCGCCTCCATGAAGAACCAATCTGCAAACTAGAATTACCCAAAGTCATCCCCCACAGTTTCCACGGGACATGGAAATCAGAGAAGAGATAAGCTTGAGTAAGCTTCAAAATAGTTTTGGCTCACTCAAATTAAGTACATCTCTAAAGATAGATACAATTCTTCATGAAAAAGTTTACTTTTGTATCTAGATGTACAGAAACTTATCAAAACCCATGGCTGACATTGTTGACACTGCTGTAAATGCTGGTTCCTTTAACACTTTAGTTGCTGCGGTTAAGGCTGCTGGGCTAGTAGATACACTCAAAGGTGTTGGTCCATTCACAGTTTTTGCTCCTACCGATGAAGCATTTGCTAAACTACCACAAGGTACCGTAGATGCTTTGCTAAAAGACATTCCCAAGCTTAAGAAAATCCTGACTTATCATGTTGTTTCGGGTAAAGTCCTAGCAGCTGATGTAGTTAAGCTGAAGTCAGCCACTACTGTACAGGGTTCAGATGTAAAAATCGACGCATCTAATGGTGTCCAAATCAATGATGCTAAAGTTGCGACTCCCGATGTTGCTGCTGATAACGGTGTTATTCACGTAATTGATACGGTGTTGATTCCTGCGTAAGCAAGGGTTTGCATAAATAACACACACATTTTTGGGGCAGCGATTAACTACGGTCGCTGCCCCATCAATTTATAATTAATGTTTAAAATCTTTGCCCTATTCCTAAATGTACTCGACTTTCCCCTTGGTCGTTAATGCCGTAGTCGGCGCGAATTAGGCCTAAGGGGGAGTCTACACGTATCCCTGCACCATAACCAAAGCCAGAACCGGGTTTACCGCGCACACCAGCCGGATTTCCGAGAACGGTGTCCCCAGAACCTAAGTCTGAGGCGAAGTCAGCGAACAGCACACCCCCGACTATTGGCACTATGGGAAAGCGGTATTCAGCTGAAGCTAATACATAACTACGACCACTACCGACATTTCCCGCGTCGTAGCCACGGACGGAGTTAGAACCACCTAAGTTAAATGTTTCATAGGGTGGTAAGTTACCCAGGACTGTACCAGCCTGCACGTTCAAGGCGAAGACCTGGGGTGTTTGACTGTTGAAGATATTTACGGGTACATACTGGCTGTAATCGGCTTTGAGGCGATTCATGGAAATGTTACCCTGACCGATGGGTACAGATTGTTCTGTACTGACGCGGACGACAGAACCTTGGGTAGGGTTGATGGGGTTATCTCGTTGGTCTTTGGTGGCGCTAAAAGATACAGTAGTTAAGTCATCAACACCAGTTCCACTGACAGATAAGGGATTTCCTTGGGCATCGGTGGGAGTGATATTACCTTGGCGATCGCGGATGCTGGTACGGCTATAATTAAACCCTAGAGAAGCATTCCAACCATCAATGGGTCGTTGTAAGCTGATACCTGTACCAACCTTACCTTCCCGCACTTTATCGCCATTGGCTAACTTAATCTCATCGTCAAAGGTTTCGGAAATTTCTCGCCGCCGGAAAGCATTGACTGTATAACCTAAGCGATCGCTATTTGTGTCACGATAGGGACTAATAAATTTAGTATCAAACTGCAAATCAGTCCTACTCAACCCCACATTCGCCAGTAAAGTATCATTCTTCCCGCCGATATTTTGGTCTTGATAGTTCAACGTACCCATCAATCCCACATCACCGTTATAACTACCACCCAAGTTAATTGCCCGCGCCCCATTTTCCTTGAGTTCGTAAATCATATCCAGTTTTGTGGCATCTCCAGCAAAGGCCACATTCACACTTTGAAATAAGCCTGTACGATACAATTGCTGTACATCTTGCTTGACTATATTTTCTTGGAAGACTTGTCCTGGCTGGAGTTTGAGTTGTTGTCGCAGAAAATCGGGTTTAGTCCTTCCCCCTACAGGATTACCATTACTATCAATGGTTTTTCCGTCATCGTTGACAAAGCGGAACTTGATATCACTCACCAAACCTTCCGCTACATTGATATTCAGAATACCTTGACGGTTGGGTTCAATTGATAACACCCGCGCCAAATTATAACCATTATCGGCATACCATTGATTAACTTGTGCTACTGCTTGCTTGAGGCCTTCCGGGCTGATGGGTTTGCCGATTTGGGACTGAAAACGTGGCTGGGCTACTGAGTAAGTTAATGCTTTTGCACCGGTGAGTTGGAGCGATCGCACAATTACAGGCTGCACCTGATACACTACATTCAATCCAGATGGAGTAGTGCGACTATTAACATTAGCACTAGCAAATAAGCCAGTTTCTAAAATTGCCGCTACATCCCTTTGTAACTGAGTTTGGCTGGTATCTCCACCAGTTTGAGTTTTAATTACTTGGCGAATAATCTCCTGTAACTCTGGTGTTGCACCGACTATCTGCACATCGGTAGCTGTCACCACTAACTCGTTTACCGTTGTTGCAGGCTTGGGCGCAGGAGGAACAACTGGCCGGGGTGTAGAGGGAAGGACAACGGGAGAATTTTGAGCTATGACTCTAGATTTAGTAGAAAATTGGGGAGTAACTTCGGTTTCCGGTGGTGTCACATTCCCTAACTGTACAGGCGTTTCCTCTACAACAGGAATTACCAAGTTCTCATTTTGTTTAGATGGAGTCGAGGCTGTATGAGGTGCAGCTATAGCTTGTTGAGTAGCATTGCTAGCCACCAGAGTAGTTAAAGTCAGTAAGGCAGCAGAAGAAATACGCATAAAAATTCAAAATGCAAAATTTAAAATTTATGAGACTGGAAACTGATTGTGTAATTCTTATATGGATATATAACTTACTTCCACCTAGTGGAATTACGAATTACTTAACTAGACCGCTAACTTTGATATTTTGTTTCTTATGAGTGATGTGTCCCGTTTATCTCTAGCTTCTAATTCACCAATGGCAACTTCTCGGTTGCAATTATTGGTATTAAGTAATGGTCATGGGGAAGATGTGATAGCTGTCCGCATTTTGCAGGCGTTATTGCAACAAGCAAATCCACCAGATATTTATGCTTTACCTTTGGTAGGTGAAGGACTGGCTTACCAGAATTTAAATATCCCCCTGATTGGTGCAGTGCGTACCATGCCTTCCGGTGGTTTTATCTACATGGATGGGCGACAATTGGCGCGGGATGTACGCGGGGGTTTAGTGCAGCTTACTTGGAGTCAAATTCAAGCGGTGCGGCGTTGGGTAAGTTCCCAAAAAAAATTAGGTAACAATAACGCCATTCTCGCGGTAGGCGATATTGTCCCTTTATTGTTTGCCTTTATCAGTGGGGCTAATTACGCTTTTGTGGGAACGGCGAAATCAGAATACTACGTGCGGGATGAAGTCGGATTATTACCAAGGAAATCAAAAGCAGCTCGTTGGGAAAACTTTTCTGGTTCAATTTATCATCCGTGGGAACGGTGGTTGATGAGTCGTCGCCGTTGTCGCGCGGTGTTTCCTAGAGACGGATTGACTACGCAAACCCTGAAAAATTGGCCGATTCCCGCTTTTGATGTGGGCAATCCTATGATGGACGGTCTAGAACCAAAAGTGTCACCACAATTATTTTACATGGCCAATGCTCGCTATCAAGAGATGGACAGACCACTGGTAATTACCTTGCTTCCTGGTTCTCGTCCACCAGAGGCTTATCAAAATTGGCAAATAATTATGACTAGTGTTTCTGCATTAATGGGGAGTTTTCAAGAACGCGATACATTTTTACCCAGTTCTGGCAGCGTGGTATTTCTAGGGGCGATCGCTTCTGGTTTAGACTTGAATATACTTGCCCAAACTGTACAATCCCAAGGTTGGCGACCCCACGCAGATTTACCCCTACCTCTGCAAGATAGCAATGCTTTGATATTTAAACAACGCAATGCTTATTTAATTTTGACTCAACAATCATATAACGAATGTTTGCATTGGGGTGATGTAGCGATCGCAATGGCTGGTACAGCTACAGAACAGTTTATCGGTTTAGGTAAACCTGCGATCGCTATTCCTGGCCAGGGGCCACAATATAACCCTGGTTTTGCCGAAGCCCAAAGCCGACTGTTAGGCTTATCTCTGATTTTAGTCGAAGAAGCAGCACAAGTGGCTCCAGTTGTGCGATCGCTTTTCACCAATCCTGACAGCCTACACATCATCAGAGAAAACGGAGTCCGCCGCATGGGTAAACCAGGTGCAGCACGGCGCATTGCTGAATGTTTGCTAGAAAAGTTTGGTAATTGGTGATTTTTGGCTAAAGCTATCAGCTTCAACTCTCAATTGCTCCCCTTACCAAAATCACGGTACTATCGACACCAGAAGCGATCGCCTCTGGAATATTACCTTGAATAGCCTGTTGTAATAAGCCCTCACGGGAAGCGCCTAAAACCACCACATCATAACCTTCAGTTTCCACTAGCTTAATCACACCTTCGACTACTGAATCAGCTTGTACTGGCGCAGCAATTACAGTACTAGATAGTTGGCGGCGACGCATCAATTGACGAATGGCTTGTTCTAAAACTGTCATATCTGGTCTAAATTCCCAAGGTTTAAACACCCTTGTCAACCGAATTTGTGGGTCATCGCTTAAAGTCACTAAAGCTGGTAACAGTTTAATTGCTATCCTGGCGTTGGGGCCACCAGCCATTGGTACTAGCCAGCGATTGAATTGGGGATTGGAGATTGGGTATTGGGTATTGGGGATTGGGAATGGGGAACTACCTAACTTCACCAGCACTACGTCACAGGTGGCTTGGCGGATGATGGTATCTACAACGTTGCCAAAAATCCTGCCTGGGGTGGATGTGCTACCTTTCCATCCCATGAGAATTAAGTCTATGTGTCGGTCTTTAATGGTTTCTAAAATTGCATGAGCAGGATCATGGGCGACTCTAATTTGGGTATGTAGGGGAATGCGCCATTTTTTGGCTAAGACTTCGGCTTGTCTCAGAAGACGGCGACTTTTGGCGGTTCTCACCGTGGTTTCCGATGGGGAACTGTGGCGGGAAACCAGCATTACTTGTACACACTCTATTTCATAATGGCGATCGCGGGCAATGGCGGCTGCCATTTTTAATAAAGTCGCGGCGGTTTCTGGGTTGGCGACTGGTACTAGTATTCTACCTCTGCCTGTGTTGGGACTTCGCGTTTGGTAAACTACATAGGATGGTTCTGGCTGGGGCCCTGGGTTGGGATTTTCGCAGTTGAGACGGTCTGCTTCTACCCGAATGATATCTGCACGGGTAATAATCCCGATCAGTTTTTGCCCTTCTACAACTGGTAAGCGACTGATTTGATAGCGGTCTAATAAATATAAAACATTACTCAAGGTATGTATGGGTGTGACTGTCATAGGATTGGCTGTCATAATTTCCCTGAGGTGAGGATTATTCTCTAGACTGCGACTGAGGCTTTTAGTTAAATCTGATTGAGTAATAATCCCGACTAATTTGTTATCTTCTACTACTGGGAAGCCGCGATGGTGGGAACTAGCAAAGGCTTGCTTGGCTTCTTCTAAAGTTATCTCTGCATCTAGAGTTTCTACCCGTTGCTGCATCACATCTTTTGCAGTCATTTGGCTTAATATCCCCTCTACCGACATCTGTTTAGTGAGGGTAATGCCATTTAAAAGTAATAATTTCTCATACAGTGAACCAGGTACTACTTTGTCTGCTACTAAGTAAGCCGTCACAGACACTATCATCAAAGGCAACACTAGGTTAAAGTCTGTGGTCATTTCAAAGACAATCACAATAGCGGTGATTGGGACTTTAGAAACCGCACTAAAAAAACCACCCATTCCCGCTAAGGCATAGGTAACAGGAGAACCATCCCCCGTGATTTGATACTCTAATACGCCCACCAAATGCCCTAAAGCCGAACCTAAAATTAGGCTAGGCGCAAATAAACCTCCGGGTGCGCCAGAACCAAATGCGACTAAAGTTAGGATAAACTGAGCAATAAAAGCGATCGCTGCAAAGGATGGGTTTAAATCACCAGTGATTACATATTCCCTTAAACCAGCGTTATCCCGAAAAGACTCAGGCAACAGCGATACGACAATCCCCGATACCAAACCAGCCAAGGCTACCCGCAGAGGTAAGCTAATATGCAGATTCCGGTAAAACTGGAGGCTGAAAATCAACCCGCGATTAAATAATGCACCCAGTAACCCTGCTAAGACACCCAACAGCAAAAAGAAGGGAATTTCTGGAAAAGAAAAGCCACTAGAGTAGGAAAGTAATTCTATGTTTAAATTTAGACTACGACCACCCAATAGCCGGGAAACTACCCCACCAATAAATGAAGCGATAATGGCAGTTCCCAGAGTCAGCCCTGATAAATCTTGAAGTAATTCCTCAATAATAAATAAGACCCCGGCAATAGGGGCATTAAAAGCAGCCGCCAAACCTGCACCCGCACCAGCCGCAATCATTTGCCGCCGATGGTCGGGAGAAGTGGGAACCAAGCGACTCATCCCCGCCGCTAAACCTGCCCCCACTTGGACTGTCGGCCCTTGTCTTCCTAATGTCAGCCCTGAACCCAAAGCCAGAATAGCACTCAGTAGCTTAACTATTGCTACTCGCCAAGACAATTTCATCGGTATATTTGCTAGAGTAGCTTTGACTTGTGGAATACCACTACCCGCCGCCTCTGGTGCTAATCTTTGCACCATCAGCCCAGCCAAATACCCAAAGCTCAAACCAATGATTGGTAAAACTACCCATGCCGGCAAAATATGAGAACTATGAACCCGCCATGCACCTAATAATCCCGAACAGACCTTGAGGAATACCGCAGATAATGCAGCTAAAACCCCAATAACACAAGCTTCTGCGATCGCTAAACCCCGTCTAGGCTGCAACCAACTGCGAAAGTACATAGTACTAATTTAGTTATTGGTCAGAGACGCGATTAATCGCGTCTGTACAATTGTCCATAGTCAATTTCTTCCCCCTGCTCCCTGCCCCCCTGCTTCCCCTGCCTCCTAATTATTCCTCCCAGTTGTCGATAGTCCTTCGACTATTAAAGACGGAGTATAACAAGAACCGTTCCAATCAGCATCACTGCCTAATTCCACTTGCTTGAGGGCTGTATAAACATTGCCTGCGACCATTGTATCTTTGACACGACCGATTACTTGACCTTTCTGGACTCGATAGCCTAATTCGATATTGATCGAAAAGTCGCCAGAGATCCCAGCGCTACCACCGAGCATTTGGTCTACAATCAAGCCATCATCCATGTTTTGGATCAGGTCTTTGAGGGACTTGGAACCAGGCTTAATCAAGAAGTTAAATAAGCCAGGGGTGGGATAACTGCCTAAACCGGGGCGGAAGCCATTGCCAGTGGTGCCGTTACCTAGTTGCCGTCCGGTGGTGCGATCGCAATAATAATTTTGTAATATGCCTTTTTCGATAAATACCAAAGATTTGGTCGGAGTACCTTCATCATCAAACGGGCAACTATAAGGCCCGGCTTGGGGGTCTTGGTAAAGGGTAAGGCTGGGAGCGATTACTTGTTTACCCACACGTTCTGCCCAAGGGGAAGCTGCTTCTAGTACACGTTTGCCATTCAACGCTGCTTGCGCTGTACCCCAAAGCATATCCGCCGCTTTGGAAGTAAATAAAACTGGGACACGACCGTTTGGAGGTGGGACGTTTTCTTTAGCCCAAACCAGTCTTTGTAAAATTTGATAAGCTAGTTTTTCGGGATCTAAGTAATCGCGCTGAGTCTGTCCGTCAGATACACTTAAAAAATCATCGCCGCGAACCCATTCGGCGGACATATAGCAACTGAGGGTAGTATCGCTGTAGTAGCAATCTAGACCCTGGGTGTTGACAAGTCTAGTCGTTTCCACATCACATTCCCAGTCACTATTACAGAGGACATCGGGATAATTATCGCGGATGAGAGCGATCGCTTCTTTGCCCCAACCAACTAAAACTTCTACAGATACAGCCTCACCCAAATCTGGGTAGGATGGCTGAAAGTTGCTAACCAATTCCACTGGTTCTGATTGGTTCAGTTCGCTCAAAGCAAGAGCGCGTTCTACCATTGCTCCTGGTTCTACCGAACCATAAGCTACCGTGAGTCCTGGGCGGCCTTTGCGCCATAGTCGCAGTGCCGTACCTTCAGATTGGCTGGTTTCTAGCTGTTTGAGTCGGTTAGCCTCAAAAAATACCGGACGAGAAAGCGATCGCGACTGATACACTTCAGCCGTTTCCGCTCCCGATTTAAGAGCTAGTTCCAGCAGCTGTTCTGCGAGTGTATCTTGTGACAAATTTTCAGAACCCATGACCCTCGGTGAATGGTGGACTTTGGATTTTGAACTGGCAGTACACGCAGATCATTATCCCAAATCATTGGTGACTATCCGCGTAGATTTCAGACGGACGCAGATAATTATCCCAAATCATTGGTCTTTATCACCATTTAAAAGGAATGGGGATTGGGGACTGGGGATTGGGGACTGGGGACTGGGGACTGGGGACTGGGGAAAAAGATAGACAATCCATATCTCTCTCATCCCCTACACCCCCACACCCTTACACCCTTACACCCCTAACTCTTGTAACAGCCAAAATCCAGCAAAAGATTCTGCCTCTGGGTTTGACTGCACACCGATAAAATGTACACCATTGGCTTTTTGTTTGGCTTCCTCGAAACCTCTAGCTTCTTGTACAGTAGTGGGATTTTTGATATTTGCTAAAATCCAACTTTCCGTAGCACCAGTTTCTAAGACTAATCTCATTCCTTGGCTGGTATCTACTCTCAAAAATGCCAGCTCCAAACCAGACATCCAGCCTGCTATCGGCAAAGCTCTAGGGGAGAAAATCAACACCCCAGGAATGCGGGTTTCAGGCGATACCTGGACAAAATCTAATGGAAATGCCTCACTAAAACCAATTTCCCAGTCTGGCATTTCTGCTAAATCCGCAGCTGATAAAGAGACAAACACCCATTGTTGTCCTTCCAACGCATCAGGTAAGCGTTGCGGTAAAGGGCTGTCTAAACGCACTGAGGGAGTCGTTACCCCTTGATAACCAGGTTCTTGGGGATAAACTTCTTCCATGCGCTGCTTCAGCCATTGATTGAGTGCCAAAGTGCGCCGGCTCGGCAAAGCTGGAATACCTGCATCTTCGCAAGCCTTAACGATCATATTATTCATTTGGCGACGGAAAAAGCGGATTTTGATTGGTGCTTTCCCCGCCTTGCTAATTGCCTCTTGAATGGCTGTCCTTAACCAAGCTGAATTGACTTCAGTACTGGGACAATATTGTGCATAGCGAAATAAGGAATCCGTCTTTGTGCGAATATCTAAGGGACTTTCACAAATTACAACTTCCCAAACTTTTTTCTGATTTTCGTCCAAAATTGGACGGGAGTAAAAATCTAATTCCCAAATACTGCCCATGTTCTGCCGTATAAATCTGGCGAGTTTATATTTTGCTTATATTCTCACTCTACCAAGATTGGTCATTGGTCAGTTGTCAGTTGTCAGTTGTTAGTAGTTTTCTAATTCCCCTGCTTCTTCCTGCTCCCAACCTCCTTACCAATGCTTGATCAAAACCAAACACCACTAATAGAATCTATAAAAGCTTGTACTGCTCGACATCATGCAGCGTTTTATACTCCTGGGCATAAGCAGGGGAGGGGGATTGCTCAACCTTTGGCTGATTTGTTGGGTAAAGCGGTATTTAGTGCTGATTTGACGGAGTTGGCTGATTTAGATAATTTATCTGCGCCCCAAGGAGTGATTCAGGAAGCCCAACAATTAGCGGCGGCGGCGTTTGGTGCCTCACAGACATGGTTTTTGGTCAATGGTTCTACTTGCGGTGTCGAGGCGGCAATTCTGGCTACTTGTAGACCGGGGGATAAAATTATTTTGCCTCGGAATGTACATTCATCGGCGATCGCTGGTTTAATTCTCTCTGGTGCTATCCCGATTTTTATTTATCCTGAATATGACCCAGTTTTAGATATCGCCCATAGCATCACGCCTGAGGCTGTAAAAGCAGCTTTGCAACAACATCCTGATGCTAAAGCGGTGTTGACAGTTTACCCTACATATTACGGTGTATGTGGGGATTTAGAGGCGATCGCCCAAGTCACCCACCACTACAATATTCCTTTACTAGTAGATGAAGCCCACGGCGCACACTTCGCTTTTCACCCAGAATTACCCACCTCGGCCTTAGCCGCAGGTGCAGATTTAACTGTACAGTCGATTCACAAGGTACTGGGTGCAATGACGCAAGCTTCAATGCTTCACATCCAAGGTGACAGAATAAATGCGGTTCGAGTTAGTCAGGCTTTGCAGCTGCTACAGTCTACTAGCCCCAGTTATGTACTTCTAGCTTCCCTGGATGCGGCTCGTCAACAAATGGCTTTGTCTGGTAAACAGTTAATGTCCCGTACCTTACAACTAGCGAATGAAGCCAGAGAAAGAATTAGTCAAATTCCTGGCTTATCAGTTTTACAGCCTCCTACCAAGACACCATCACCAGGGTTTACAACTTTGGATAAAACACGCTTAACTGTGACTGTTTCCGGCTTGGGTTTAACGGGTTTTGCGGCGGAAGAAATTTTAGATGAACAACTGGGGGTAACGGCTGAATTTGCTACGTTGCAACATCTCACCTTTATTATTAGCTTGGGAAACACAGCTACTGATATTGAGCAGTTAGTCCAAGGTTTCACAACTTTAGCAGAAACAACACTGCCTACTAAGGCATTAGTCAACCCAAAAGTTAATAGTAATCTGGAATATTTTTCAGAAATTTCTCCCCGTGATGCCTTTTTTGCCGATAGTGAAACGTTATCCATCGAACAGGCGTGCGATGGCATTTGTGCAGAAATTGTCTGTCCTTATCCCCCAGGAATCCCCGTCCTTATGCCAGGAGAAGTTATCACAAAACCCGCCATTGAATATTTGCAACATATCCAAAGTTTAGGCGGATTCATTACTGGTTGTGCCGATACTAGTCTGAATACTTTAAAAGTTTTAGTCAATAGTCATTAGTTTTACACCTCCATACACTCTTCCCAGTTGCTTGTATTGCTCGAAAGTCTTCATCTTAATTCACGTAATTTGCTATTAATTTTCTGTAAGTTAAATAGTCAGTATTAGCGAAGCATTCAGACGATGCCAGATAGTTTAATGGAATCTATTGTTGTGATATTGTCAAACCCATGAATTTAAAATTTCGCCAAATTACCTTTGAAGATACATTTAGTGGCATTCTTGGTCTGGTGATTGGATTTGTGTTTATTGGGGGCGGTTTTTTGGTAGGTAATCAAGTCACCCAGGAACGTGCAACACTAACACAAACACAGGGTAAGGTAGTAGATAGCCTCCGTCGTCGTGAACGCGATAGTAAGGATAAGCAAAAAGAAACCTATGCGCCTGTAGTTGAGTTTTCAGCCAAAGGCGATCGCATTCGTTTCACTGGCGATTATCGATCTTACCGTTCCAGTAACGGTAAAATAGTAGCAGTACGTTATGACCCCAAGCGACCAACGACTACTGCGCGTGTAGTGGATTCCTATGAAGGCTTGATACCTTGGATCAGTTTTGGTATGGGTGGGTTAAGTCTCATCTCTGGTCTACGCCAGATTTCCCCTATATATTTGTCTTTAGGGGACGAGTAACACTAGATACGTTACATAAAATGCAACAATCCCAGGTTTAGGTTTTATGCTCAGTAATACTTGTGATTAATCCAACTATCTGGGGTTAGATTATGCAAAAGTCTATTCAATTACCACGTAAGTCCTGTTTATTTATCACTGCGCTAGTAGGGGGAGTGATTTTTACAAGTTGCGCCTCTGCACCCCAGTCTACAAATCAAGCATCAGCACCTGTTCCTGTTTCTGCTTCTGAGCTTGCTGATAATGTGGCACAAAAGGCGGTAGCTGCACCCATACCCCGTTCCCGTCCCCAATTAATTAAAAAAGCGGCCATAACTCTAATTGTCACCTCGGTAGATAAAAGTATTGATACTGTTACGCAAATTGTTAATCGTCAGCAGGGAGACTTAATCGGCTTAAATGAACAACAACCCACAAAGGGAAATACCCGTCATACTGCCTCAATACAGCTAAGAGTACCGCAGAACTTACTGGAACCAACAATAGAAGAGTTAGCTAAATTAGGCACAGTAGAAAATCGTAAAATTACGGCGGAAGACGTGGGCAATCAATTGGTTGATTTCCAAGCCAGATTAACTAATCTCCGCAAAACTGAAGCGAATCTGCAAAAAATTATGGATCGGGCCGGTTCTGTCAGAGATGTACTCAGTGTTGCTCAAGAACTTAGCAATGTTAGACAATCTATCGAACAAATTGATGCTCAATTGAAAAACTTACAAAATCAAGTCGCCTATTCCACTATTACGCTTAATCTCAAAGCAGCCGTCGCTAGTACTAGTCCTCAACTGGCTGTAAATTCGCAAATACAAGAAACTTGGAATAAATCTACTTATTCCCTGGGAAATTTTACGGTTGGGCTGCTCAAATTGGGTATTTGGTTAATAGTGTACAGTCCCTATTGGTTAATTTTGTCTGCTGGGGTCTACGGCTTCTACCGTTGGCGGCGTAATCATTTAGCTAGTCATTAGTCATTAGTCAGTTGTCAGCTGTCAGTTGTCAATAGTCCATCGTTATTCTTCTTCGCTCCCCCTGCTCCCTGCCCCCATGCCTCCTGCCCCTGCCTCCTTAAACAATAGTAATTCTGAGGAATAATGTGCTGATTAGACTGAAATAATGGTACTGATGAATGCCAAGATCAAAATGAGGATGTCGTAAGGGTATTGAAAGTACTATGCCAGAAATACACCAGTCAATTGCTCAACATTATCACGAACGTACTAAATATGACCCTGATACGATCGCCTCTAAAAGTCAGAGGTTAGATTGGGCTAAACAGCCAGTGCCGTTTAAGGAGTATAAAATCGGTTCTGCTATTGACCTCAAACCCTACTTACAAGAAACACCAGAGGTATTTGTCAATGATGCCAATGGTCAATGGTGGCAAAGGCTGTCGCGGTTACTGTTTCGCAGTTATGGGCTGACTGCCAGAATGCCTTCTATGGGGAATACGGTATATTTACGTGCTGCACCTAGCGCGGGGGGGTTATATCCGGCGGAGGTGTATGTGGTTTCCCGTGGTACGCCTCTACTATCACCGGGGCTTTATAACTACCAATGTCGGACTCATTCCCTGATGCACTACTGGGAAAGTGATATTTGGCAAAGTTTGCAAGAGGCTTGTTTCTGGCATCCTGCTTTAGAAAGTACTCAATTAGCCATTATTGTGACGGCTGTTTTCTATCGTTCGGCGTGGCGCTATGAAGACCGGGCTTATCGTCGCATTTGTTTAGATACAGGACACCTGTTAGGAAATATTGAGTTAGGTGCTGCTATCACTGATTATCGTCCCCACTTGATTGGTGGTTTCATTGATGAAGCGGTTAATGATTTACTATACATTGATCCGCTACAGGAAGGAGCGATCGCTGTTTTACCTCTGGCAGATTTATTAGATATCCAGCAAAATTTATCCCCAGGATGTACATCTCTCCCCTCAGCTACAGAAACTAATTATCCCCAAGTTCCTGATGGTGAATTGCTCAAATATTTTCATCGTCATACTCAAATTTCGGCTAGTATCACTGGCAAGCTGAATTTACCAACGGTCGTACAAGAAAGATCCTTGGAGGATAAATACAATTTTCCTTTCTGCTTGAAAATCTCCACTGTCTCCGCACCCATATACTGGGGAGAAAATCTGTCAGATTTGGAAATCACCATGCACAAGCGACGTTCTACCCGTGCTTATAATGGTGAGGAATTGACCTTTGATGAACTAAAAGCTTTACTTGATTTTACTTATCAACCCCAAAATTATATTGATCAAAGTCTAGATAATTCTCCAGATTATTTTGATTTAAATTTAATTGAAACTTTTATCGCGGTCTGCGGAGTCCAAGGACTGGAGGCTGGTTGTTACTATTACGCGCCTAAGGCTCAAGAATTAAGGCAAATCCGGTTTAAAAACTTCCGGCGAGAGTTACACTTTCTCTGTTTGGGACAGGAACTAGGCCGAGATGCTGCCGCCGTAATTTTTCATACATCTGATCTTAAATCTGCGATCGCTCAATATGGCGATCGCGTTTATCGTTACTTACACATGGATGCCGGACATTTGGGACAACGCTTGAATTTAGCGGCTATCCAACTCAACTTAGGTGTCAGTGGTATTGGTGGTTTTTTTGATGATCAAGTCAATGAAGTACTGGGTATTCCCAATGATGAGGCAGTTATTTATATTACAACATTGGGACGACCTAGATAAATCAATTCAAAATACCCTACGGGAACGGCAAGGGCGAACAAAATTCAAAATACCCTACGGGAAGGCTTCTCTACGAGACGCTACCGCGAACGCCAACAAAATTAAAGACAGCCACCCACAAGGGGCATTAGCGTAGCGGGATGCAAGTCCGGTTTTAAACCTCACTTTTTTTCATCAATTCTCTCTACCAACTTCCCCTGCTTTTTCTCAATTCATGCTACTAAGTTACGAATGCTACACCTAAGCATAATTTCATCTAATGGTATGTATAGTAACAGTGCGTAACGGAAAGCTATGACGCTACCAATGAGCAGTTTTTAGCCAAAAGCGAGCATAAACTAAAAGCTAAAAAGATAAATGCAACTTTGGTCAGGAACAATAGATAGAATGAACAAAGTTAGCCTTGATGTCTAATCGCCAAAACCTATATATCTCATGGATTTTGCTAATCTTGCAGCCCAGTTAAATGCTGGAACAATTTTGCCAGAGGGAATTGTAATTGTCACCCTCATGGGGGTTTTGATTGTTGATTTGATTTTAGGGCGTACATCCTCACGCTGGATAGGATATCTGGCGATCGCAGGCTTACTCGCGGCGATCGTCGCCCTGTATTTTCAATGGGATGCTACCAATCCCATCTCTTTTACTGGCGCGTTTATCGGTGATGACCTCAGCATCATCTTTCGCGGTATCATCGCCCTGTCTGCCGTTGTTACCATCTTGATGTCAATTCGCTATGTTGAGCAGAGTGGAACTGCTTTAGCGGAATTCATCGCTATTTTGTTAACTGCGACTTTGGGCGGGATGTTTGTCTCTGGGGCTAGTGAGTTGGTGATGATCTTCATCTCCCTAGAAACCTTAAGTATCTCCTCGTATTTGTTAACAGGTTATACCAAGCGTGACCCCCGCTCTAATGAAGCGGCGCTGAAATACTTGTTAATTGGCGCTTCCAGCACAGCAGTATTCTTGTATGGCGTTTCACTGCTATACGGTCTATCTGGTGGACAAACAGAACTGAATGCGATCGCTAATGGAATTATTACAGCTAACGTTGGTCAATCACTAGGTGCAGTTATTGCCCTGGTTTTTGTCATAGCGGGTATTGGCTTTAAGATTTCCGCCGCACCTTTCCACCAATGGACACCAGACGTATATGAAGGCGCTCCCACCCCAGTGATTGCCTTTTTATCCGTTGGTTCTAAGGCAGCAGGCTTTGCCCTCGCTATCCGTCTGTTAACTACAGTTTTCCCCTTCGTCGCCGAAGAGTGGAAGTTTGTGTTCACAGCTTTGGCCGTCCTCAGCATGATTTTGGGTAACGTTGTCGCCCTAGCCCAAACCAGCATGAAACGGATGCTGGCTTATTCATCCATTGCCCAAGCCGGGTTTGTGATGATTGGCTTGATTGCTGGAACTGATGCCGGATATGCCAGCATGATCTTTTACTTGCTGGTTTACCTATTCATGAATCTGTGCGGTTTTACCTGCATCATTCTGTTCTCCCTGCGGACAGGAACCGACCAAATTGCCGAATACTCTGGGTTATATCAAAAAGACCCACTCCTCACACTAGGTTTGAGTATCTCCCTGCTTTCATTGGGCGGTATTCCTCCACTAGCTGGGTTTTTTGGCAAAATTTACTTATTCTGGGCTGGTTGGCAAGCAGGTCTTTACTGGTTGGTCTTACTAGGCTTAGTAACCAGTGTTATCTCCATCTACTACTACATTCGCGTAGTCAAAATGATGGTGGTCAAAGAACCCCAAGAAATGTCCGATGTAGTCAAAAATTACCCCGAAATACGTTGGAATTTACCTGGATTTAGACCATTGCAAGTGGGTTTAGTGTTGACTTTGATTGCTACCTCTGTAGCAGGAATTTTATCTAATCCACTCTTTACTTTGGCAAATAATTCTGTTGCCAATACTGCAATTCTGCAAGCCACAAAAGTTGTCAGTACTCAGGTAAGTGCTATTCCTGCTGAGAAACCAGACGGTTTGTAAGCTCTATCTCAAATCTATACTATCCCCGATTTTTCCCAAAATTCGGGGATATTTTTTTAACCTATTCAATAGGAAGAGTAATAATAAATTCCGAACCCTCACCTGGAACTGAATTAACTTCCAGTGTTCCACCATGTTTTTGGACAATAATTTGTTGAGCGATCGCTAACCCTAATCCTGTACCTTTACCAACAGGTTTAGTAGTAAATGAATGTTCAAATATTTTTGATTTTAATTCATTTGATATACCGAAACCATTATCTTTAACCTGAATTAAAATAGAGTTAGCGAATAAACTAGTGATAATTGTAATTTGATTATTTTTTTGCTCAATCTCCGCAAAACTCAACCCAAAATTAGACTCTTCTAACGCATCTATAGCATTAGCCAAAAGATTCATAAATACCTGATTTAATTGACCTGGAAAACATTTAATTAAAGGAATATCTGCGTATTTTTTAACTACTTGAATTTGTGGACGGTCTGGAACAGCCTTTAAACGATGTTGGAGAATACAGAGAGTGCTGTCAATTCCTTCATGAATATTAAAAAGCAATTTATATTCTGCATCTGTTCGGGAAAAAGTCCGTAAACTATTACTAAGCTTGCTAATACGATCAGTTCCTTCTTTCATTGAGGAAATAAGTTTAGGTAAATCCTCACGCACATATTCATAATCAATTGCTGCCATTGCTGCCTGGATTTCTGGGCATGGTTTGGGGTAATATTGCTGATACAGGTCAAGCAGACGGAATAATTCATGAATATACTCAAATGCTGGATTCAGATTCCCCATGATAAATCCCACAGGATTATTAATTTCGTGGGCTACATCGGCAACCATACTACCTAAAGCAGACATTTTATCCTGCATTGTCTGAAGATTAAACAAAGTCGTCTCTAATTCATGCCTCCTTTCTTCTAACTGAATTTTTGATTGCTTCAATTCATTAATTACATTCTTCAGCAAAGTCTCTTTTTTGCTATTTGTTTCCTCTAGCCTAACTCTATCAACCTCTGAACGAATTAATTTTTTTTGGAGGATTCTATTAGCTTTTTCCAGCCTCTGGATTTCTTGTTCACAATTCATACAATCCTTAAATTATTAACGAGTTCCTAAAATTAAAGTGACAAAAGTTTCATTATGAAAGTGTGTTTCACCTGTTGGTTGTATAGGTGAAATTTCCCCATTACAATAAAAACCACAGCATGGTAAATCCTTACTAAGAATATTTTTAGTATTTAGATATTCTTGTTGAGCTTGTGTACCTAGTAGTTGTCTTCGAGCTACACAAGAGAAAAAGAGAACACCTGCTGGTTCGGTTCCTGGGTAATTCTTGAAGGCTGTCATAAATGATGCTTGAGAAGCAGCCAAAATATCATCCTTACCTGCTTCAGCCATGTTAATACTTGCTTGTTCGGGAATATCCGCAAAGAAAGTAATACTACCTGATTGTTCATCATAGGCGATCGGCGCTCTCAGATAAAAACTCGTTTCATCATGAGTAAACACGGCTAAAGGATATTCCATTGAAGGCGGAAGCTGACCTAAATAATGTCGATAAAATTCTAAAGCTGGTTGACCATCAATCTCATAGACTATATTTTTATCTACTTTGGTGACTTTGCTGGTTTTACCAATGGGGAACCAACCACTGGCGATACCGTGGGAAAATAAAACCTGACCACAAAAGAGCAGAATTGGTACAGCGTCGCTCAAGACTTCTGTTTTAAAGAATTGGTGGGTGTTTTGATATACTGATTGATCAGCTGCTAAACCCCCGAAAATGGGAAATTTTTCTCCTAAAGCCAATTTTAAGCCATCTAAGATGGACACACCACTAGTTGTGAGACTTTCTGGATGGGTTAAACATAACTGAGGTTCGGTTGTGCTTTTGGCTTTGGCTTTTTGTACAGCTTCTTGAGTCGCCGCAATTGGATTGTGTGAAACCTGATATCCCACACCTGCAAGAATTTCAATTTCATCCGAGCAGAATAGCATTAAAGTTATTGAGTCTTGCTGAAATTCTAGCAGTGAAGAAATTTCTCCATCTGTGGTTCCACCAATCAACTCAATACCCGGAAAAGCCTGATTAATATTTTCCAGAATTAGGGAATGATCAAAATCAATAGCTGCAAATAAAATTCCCGCTTGAGGATTATTTCCTTGAAGAGAATCTTTTGATTGCTGAAGAATTTCTTTAACTGCTGATAGAGAATCTGGGTCGTTGCTGTGGGCTACTACTATTTTCATCGTCGTTTTACTCTGTAAAACACTAATCCCTACAGCAATATAGTTCCCTAGTTTTCTGAATAAATTTGCAAATCACATAAATTAGCGATGAATTCATACTAAATTGTTCATGAATTTATGATAAGTTGTACTGTGAACAAAGATTAATTTATCAATTATTTAAGGATGATAGAAAACATCCTGGCTTTGATTAACTTTTACCCAAATACATAATTAGCTAGAGAAATTAAGTTTGACAACTGACATAGTTATTCAATAGGGATGTTAATAATAAATTCTGAGCCTCTTCCTGGTTCTGAATTTACCTCAAGTTTCCCGCCATGTTTTTGAATGATAATTTGCCGAGAAATTGATAATCCTAAACCTGTACCTTTACCCACGGGTTTAGTAGTAAACAAATTATCAAATATTCTTTCTTTAATTTGATGTGGCATTCCTATGCCATTATCTTGAATTTTAATTAAAGCATGACTTTGATCTTCACTCAGCATTGTCTGAATGATGATTTTTGGAGTCTCAGCCATTAGTTTTTGATTATCAGTTACTGCACTATCTATTATTGAAGAATATTTATGACTAAATGATTCCTCCAAGGCATCAATGGCATTAGCTAAAATATTCATGAACACCTGATTTAATTGCCCAGGAAAGCAGTTAACTTGAGGTATAACACCATAATCTCGTTTAATTTCAATATCAGGATGATTTTCAGACCCTTTCAATCGATGTTTGAGTATTAAAATAGTGCTATCAATTCCTTCATGAATATCAAACTGAATTTTTTTCTCTGTGTCTGATCTGGAAAAAATACGTAGACTCCTGCTAATATCTCGGATGCGCTGAATCCCTTCTTTCATAGAAAAAATTAAATTGGGTAAGTCAGAGCGCACATAAGCTAAATCCATCTCACTGATTTCGTCTTGAATTTCTTGTACAGGATGGGGATAGTAACTTTGATATAAATTAATCAGCTTATTCATATTTTCAAAATATGTTAAAGCGTGACCTAAATTGCCATAAATACAACTGACTGGGTTATTAATTTCATGAGCTAATCCTGTTACTAATTGTCCAAGAACAGACATTTTTTCTTGTTGTACAAGTTGGAGTTGATAATCTTGTAGGTCTTTTAATGCTTGATTTAATTCCGCCGTACGTTCAGTAACTCGTTTTTCTAAATTTTTATTCAGGCTTCTTAGTTGCAAATGGGAAGAGATACGAGCTAATACTTCCGCTTTATGGAATGGCTTAGTAATGTAATCAACTGCACCTAAACTTAAGGCTTCTACTTTACTATTTGTATCGGTAATTGCTGTCATGAAAATCACGGGAATGTCGTGAGTTTCTGGCTGAATTTTCAAGTTTTTACAGGTTTCAAATCCATCCATTATTGGCATCATGACATCCAGCAGAATTAAATCTGGCACTCTAATTTGTATCTGTTCGAGTGCTTTTTTTCCATCAACTGCGGTGGCTACTTCAAAACCTGCGCCAATCAATGCTTCAGAGATAATTTCGAGATTGGTTAGGGTATCATCTACGATTAAAATAAAGCTAGTTTCGGTTGATGTATCAAGCATTTGATTTGAACTCGCGGATTTTATAGTGATTCACTGCCAATGGAATACAAGACTATTTATAAAGTAAGTCTTGAGTGTGTTCATCGCTTAAATTATTATTCCCCTGACCAATCATGTCTACATACGTTCCTGGCACAATACCAGTTGCTACAACAGAGACAAGCTCCCCAGCATAAATGTTATTCTTGCTTTATAAATAACCTATAAGATTATGATTCCCAGAAATTGTAATAGAGCAACAGCCACAACCAATAATTGTTATAACATCAATATATAGTAGTCCAGGTTGATTTATGTTGGACTCATCTGTATGAGAGTTCATGACTAGATTGAGTTAAAGAATCATAAAGATAAAATATAGGTACAGAAATCAAGCTGTCATGGCTCCTAAATACTTTTCTGCTGAAGCAGCAATTACTACCTGATTATTTTTTCCAAACAGATAGTAAAGTATTATTACCGTAAAAATAGCTAACATTAATATCTAATCACTTGCTGAATGGGAATAGTGATTAAAAATTGGGTACCTTTTCCCGGAGTAGATTGTACCTGTAGAGTACCCCCATGTTTTTCGACTATAATCTCATGAGCGATCGCCAATCCTAAACCTGTACCTTTACCTAAAGGCTTGGTAGTGAAAAATTGCTCAAAAATGCGCTGTTGTACTTCTAGAGGAATACCAACACCATTATCTGTAATTTCAATTAATACTGATTTTTGGTCATCCGTGACTTTTGTCCGAATTCCAATTGTCAATGTATCAGTTCTTTCTCTATTAATTACTGACTCCTCTAATGCCTCAATGGCATTAGCCAGCAAATTCATGAATACTTGGTTAAGTTTTCCAGAATAGCACTCCACCAAAGGGATATCACCATATTCCTTAATAATATTAATTGTTGAATCTGTAGGCAAAATTTTGAGGCGGTGACTTAAAATTATGAGTGTACTATCAATACCTTCATGTAAGTTAAACAGTTGAAATTCTAGATCTTCCAATCGAGAGAATAAACGCAGCGATCGCACGATTTTCTCCACTCTCTCAGTCCCCATTTGCATCGAAGATAATAGATGTGGTAAATCTTGTTTAATAAACTCTAATTCAATACTTTTGGAGAATTCTTGAATTTCGGGACTTGGGTTAGCTGTATGATTCTCATACAATTTTAATAAATTTAATAAGTCTCCAACATAATTTTGAGCGTGGGCTAAATTCCCATAAACAAAATTAACTGGATTATTAATTTCATGGGCAATTCCTGCTACCAATTGACCCAAAGAAGACATTTTCTCCTCTTGTGCTAGCTTTAATTGAGTCCGCCGCAATTCTAAATGGACATTGATTCTCGCTAAAACTTCTTCATATTCAATAGGTTTAGTAATATAGTCAACTGCTCCAATTTGCAACCCTTTGACTTTATTTACTGTATCAGATAGAGCCGTCATGAAAATTACGGGAATGTCCTTGGTTTTGGGATTGGCCTTTAGGTGGCGGCAAGTTTCAAATCCATCCATACCAGGCATCATGACATCTAATAAAATCAAATTTGGTAATGTTTCTTGTACTTTTGCTAACGCGCTTAGACCATTTTTAGCAACAGAGACTCGAAAACCAGCCTGATTGAGAATGTCAAACAAAACCTTGATGTTAGTCGGGATATCATCTACAATTAAGACTGAGTTATTTATGGGACTGCTCATCTAATTATCCTGTGAAACATCATAGTTTTAGATTCATCTTTATTTAATAACTTTCCTGAAAAAAATACATTTTTATTGTCTTAAACATAAATATGTATAATAAATTTTTGGTGTTATTAGTGAAGGATTTATCAATATCAATATGATAGATGAGGTTGAATCATAGAAACAATTGCCTCATCTTCAAACTCTGCTATTAATTCTGAAACTTTAACGGTAAAACGCGTATATTTTTTATCTAATTGCTGAATCCTGGTGATTTCTTCTTGGATACCAACTACATAACCAGCTTTAGCAGCTTGATATAAATTAACCAATTCCGTAGGAGGGGGAAATATAATTTCTTCTATAGATGAAATTTTAGCTGAGGAATCATCATTAGGTGAGTAAATCCATTTTAAAGATAAATAAGTTTGTAACATATTAAATAGGTCTTCAACCTTTACAGGTTTCGCTAAAAAATCATCATAACCAGCTTCTTGACTTTGCTGACGAGTATATTCAGATACACTAGCTGACGAAGCAATTATCACCAACTTTGCAAATTCTACTTGCGATCGCATCATTGTTGTCGCCTGCAAGTTATTTATTTCCGGCATGGCGATATCAGCAATAATTAAATCGGGATGTTCAGCTTTTATCTTATCTAAACTCTCTTGTAAATTACTAACCTCAGTTAACTTAAACCCTAAGGATGATAATAAATTGGCGAAAATATCACGTTTTTCCCAACTACTATCAATAATTAAGATACTTTTTGTCTTCCCTTCATAGCCAATAATATTTTTTTGACTTTCAACTGATAAAGAGATTTTCCCAGTATCAATTATAGGTAAATCTAAATCAAACCAAAACTTAGTTCCTTTACCATATACACTCTCAACTTTAATATCACTACCCATCAATTCTAGAATTTGACTACTAATTGCTAGTCCTAAACCTGTTCCTTCTGATTTATGTAAATTATCTCCTACTTGCTCAAAGGGCAAAAATATTTTTTTGAGTTGTTCATCTGTCATCCCAATACCTGTATCTTCAATTTGGAATCTCAGTTGATGAACTGGCAGTATCTGATTTGTATTGGTAATTAATTTTGTACCTGTACAGGCAACTACTTCTACATCAAAAGTGACTGTACCATTATCCGTAAACTTAATAGCGTTACTCAGAATATTAATTAATACCTGGCGTATCCGTTTCTCATCAGCAAAAGTTTTAGAAGGAATATAATCATTAAATTGATATTTAAAACTAATTCCTTTTTGCTCTACTTTAATATGGCACATCTCACAAACGCCGAGCAATAATCTTCCCAGATCAAATTCCTGAGGATAGAGTTCTAATTTTTTAGCTTCAATTTTGGCAATATCTAAAATATCATTAATTAAGGTCAGCAAATGAGAGCCACACTCATAAATGGTGTTCAAACCTTGCATTTGCTCGTCATTAGTATTTGAATCAAGTTGCAAAATTTGTGCATAGCCAAGAATACCATTTAGTGGGGTGCGTAATTCATGGCTCATATTAGCCAAGAATTCGCTTTTTGCACGGTTAGCAGCATCAGCCACTTCTTTAGCTGCTGTGATTTCCGCCGTTCGTTCCGCAACTCTATTTTCTAATTCTTGATTGGTTTTTTCTAATTCTGCGAAACTATCACGTAGTTGTCCTGCCATTTGATTAAAAGATGTGGCAAGCGTACTCAATTCTTTTAAGCCAGAAACCCTCACCTCTTGGTCAAGGTTACCAGAAGCGATCGCACTACTAGCTTGAGTTAACTGCACAATAGGACGAGCAATCCAACGGGAAGTATATACACCCATTGCCGTCGCTATGATCAGCGCCCACAAACAAAGTAAAATAGTTGTGCGATTGTTGGTATTGATTTGTCCCATAAAGTCGCTCTCAGGAACAACGACAATCACTAACCAATCCAAACCTAATTTATCGTTCCAAGGTCTTACTTGCACAAAATGTCTTTCATGTTGTAGTTGCAATACAGTCTGTTGATAACTCTTAACGTTTTTTAGTTGACCGAATTTTTGTTGCAGATAATCCGTTGTTTCTCGAAGTAAATAATTTTGACTCTGGTGTGCCGATAGCCTTTGTGCTTTGCCACTTATCACTTTGTATGGTGCTTCACTAGTAGAAGAAGCAACGATCATTCCAGAGCGTTCTAAAATAAATATTTGTCCTGTTTGTCCGACTTTCAAATTGGCTAAAAAGCTGTTAATTTGTGATAGTATTAAGTCAACACTAATCACACCAAAAAATTTATTATTATTGTCATTGATCGGATAACTTGCAGATATAGATAAAACTTCTGGTTTATCTTCCCATGAATAAATCTGACTCCAGACAGGTTTACCTGCCTTAACTGCATCTGCATACCAAGCTTCTACATGAGGATCATAATCTTTAACTGCTATTAATTGCTGGCGATCGCCTTGATTATTGGTAGTATAAACATACAGTTTGCCAATCCCATTTTTTTGGGAAACTTCATTAATTAAGAGTCCACCTTTATCTAAGCGTTCAACTCCAATAAATTCTCCTTGGAGATTAGCAAAACTAATATAACCAACATTAAATACCTGCATTTGCTGCCAGAAATAACGTCCTGTAGTCTGAAAATTTTCCAGATTCAGCATTCCTAAATTGGTAGCATCCACATTGATTTGATTAATCTGGAGAGGGGCTGCTAAGTAACTATCAAGATGTTGATCAACTAACCCATTCACTTTCACAATTAGCTGGTCAGCGAGTTCATTTACTGCCTTTTGTCCATTTTTAAAAGAGAGATAACCTACAAGACTTACTGCTGTGAAAATTTGCAGCACAAAAGGAACAACCAAAATCAAGCGCAAAGGTAGCTTTTGAGCAGTTTGAACACTAGAACGAATCATAGTTTTAATTTGGCGCTGCAAAGAAGGCTTCGTGTTACTCACTGGCATTATTTTGCCCATTCCTCCAGCTGCAATATCAAAATGCTATTTATCCTTAAATCTGCCAAGTACCTCTTCAAAACCATTATCCGCAGTGGGGTGTAACATCATCGCACCCGAAATATTTAGGTGATAACTCGTCTTACTCTCAAGTTTATGCACTTATTTGTTCTAAAATATCACAATAATAACTTGATATTGACAGCTTTTGATTATGGGAGTGTGTATCAGTTGTTTTCGCATCTGCTGGCTGAATACCCCGTATCTGCATGAGCGATTTTTACACATCAAAAACCACTGGCAAAAACATTATTTAAAGATATGCCAAAAAACAACGCTAATTTGATTAGCGCTGTTGAGTGGCTCTAGAAACATAAAAAATGCAGGAAAAGAAACAAATAACTATTGACTGTTGACCAATGATACCTCATTAACTTCTTTGCCAAAGTTTAATTGTCTTATCCAAACTGCCACTGACTAACATCTCACCGGATGTAGTGAAAGTTAGCGCTGTGACGATATCAGTGTGACCTGTAAACGTAGCTAATAACTCGCCTGTTTCCAGATGCCACAACTTGATGGTTTGATCAGAACTACCACTAGCGATAATTTGTTCATCAGGACTTAAAGCGATCGCATACACTTTATCTGTATGACCTTTGAGGGTGCGGATTAATCTCCCAGTCGCCAAGTGCCAAATTTTAATCGTCTGATCCCAACTGCCACTAATCAGTAGTTGACCATCTTTACTCATTGCTAAAGACCGCACGATATGACCATGACCCATCAGGGTATGTAACGGTTGTGCATCCTTGAGATTTTTGCCGAACCAGGAACCAGAAGTTTGCCAAACTTTGATTTTGCGATAGCTCCCTGTAACTAAAGTTTGTCCATCTCTGCTCAAAACTAGAGAATGGGCAGCCGTATCATCTAAAGACAAAATAGCTTTGACCTGACGGTGCATCAAATCCCAAAACAAGATTCTTCTATCATCGCCACCAGTTGCTAGCATCTGTCCATCGGGAGTAAAAGCCGCACACCGCACAATCCCATTGTGTTTGTGCAGAATATCAATTAAATCCAGTGCGCCTGTGTGCCAAATCTTAATAGTGGAGTCTGCACCGCCACTCACCAACATTTGCCCATCGGCACTAAAAGCCAGAGAATTTACTTCATCTACTAACCCAGAGACAATCCAAGGATATTCCGACAAAGTATCGATTAATTCACCTTGGCTTAAGTCCCAGAGTTTTGTCTCTCCCCGACTCCCACTAGCTAACATCGGCAAACCATTTTCACACCCAGAACTAAAAGACAAGCAATTAATTCCTCTCATGTGTCCTCTTAATGTCTGCCAACATTCCCAATCACCAATAATTTCTTTGCGGGGATGTTCTGAGGGTACAGTTTGAATCGTTTCTGGTATCGTCCTCTCAATTACTACCGGCAGAAAATCTAGTTTCGCCTCTTTTTTTGCAGTGAGTGATTCTAAATACCAACTTAATCCACCTGCATATAACAAATGGCTGGGGGTGAAATATAGCTTTGGTTCAGTTACTGCGATGTGACTAGTAGGTAAAAAGCCAGCTACTACAGCTTGCTTTTCATAACCAAGTTTACCTGTGGATGGATAAAATAAACACAGAAAAATTAATACTTGGTGATTTTTCAAATCTTCTTGAGTAACTGACCACTTAATTTTATCTTTCTTAATACCATTAAAACTTTCTCCATCTGCTACATAAACTTGCACGCTGATTTTTGGGTTATCTGCTAACAAATAAGTAAATTTGCTTTCACCGCGCAAATTGCCTTCATCATCAAGTACCATGTTTTTCACAGTATCCTGGGGCAACTTTTTCAGTAACTTACCCAAACGTTCAACGATGAGGCGATCAACAATTTGTTCTCGCAAGAAATAATCTTCTGCTTGCTGCTGGAAGTGGATAGGGAAAGGAATCGTCCAGTCAGGCGGTTCTGGATATTCAGGCGGGATGGGAGGCGGATTTTTAGCAAGGATTTCAGCTTGTCGGCGAGAAACTTCCTGAATTTTGGCAAATGGCTCCCCCCAAAATGCCATAATTTCGCTGTGGCAACCTTTCACTTGACTTTCCAACAACGACAGATCGTAAGTCTTCGGTTTTTTCACACGGAGAAGGAAGTCAGCTTGTTGAGCTTTGAGTAAGCTAATCCAATCCATCTGCATTCCTGTGGCACAATTTTGCATACTTAAGGTAAGTTATACCAATGCAATTAATCAAGTTTATAACTTCTAGTTAATTAAAAATTCCGTAATCCTCGCAGTCTAATAGAACACAATCATAGGCGAAATTCGCAGAGAGTATCCTTATTAATAGGATTTTTAGCCTTGATTGCTTGATATGACTGAGATAGGAATAATTTCCATGAAGTCCATCAATTCTAACTAACCTTAACCAAAAGATACTGTTGCCCTAGAACAGTTCTATTTCTAAAGAAGAGTATGATTTAACTGGGTTTTGAGATAGGGACAACTAAGCAGAAATTGTTTCAGGTTAATTAAACTTCATCGCAGATCAAGGCTAAATCAGATGTATTGTTGATGTTAAGCTTTGTTTTTTGGTGTAGTAACTTGAGTCATGACACCAGAAGGATTATCAGCATCTAAACGCTGAATTTTTGCGTGTAAGTCAGAGTCATCACTGCTAACAATAGTTTCTAGATTGGCAATTCTTTGTTCTAATAGTTCTACCCCTTGATTAGAGAAGTAGTGAGGTTTTGATTTTTTCTCATCAGCACGCCATATAGCAAAAGTCCCAGCCGTTGCACCTCCTAGAGCAGCCAAAGGAATGATAGCACCACTCCGAGTTACAGCCGAAAGAGGTATACAAAGCGCGAGCATACCAACTGTAAGCCCCCAAATCTTTGTAGTAGCGGCTACTCTAATATCTTGAGACGCATCAATATATTCTGGCGATCGCTTACCCATAACTCACCTACGATGAATTACTTATTAGAGTGGCATAATTACTGAAAAAAATCTCTCCCACAATCGGGCTAAGTATAATTACTCTAGGTATTAAAATTCAGGAGTCTGAGACTAGTATTGTTTACTCAGTGATCCTCAACCCAGGCTATCTTCTGAAGGTAGAGTGGCAAATCTTTGTTTTAACAACATACCTTTTACCGATTTATTAGCACAAAGACTAACTGCATACTGAATTCGTAATCAATCCTATCAAAAACCCAGTTTTGCTTAGGTAAATACGAATCACAAATTATGCAGACTGTGCAAGCTTTATTGACCGCAGCTAAAGTTGATGGCGCTAAATCTCCTTACGATACTATCCACATCAAAGTTCTCTATCCTGCAAAAAATACAGATAGTAATTTAGAAAAAAGTTGGGGAATGTTACCGATTGATACGGCACAAGCCCCGCTCCCAGTGATGATTTTCTTTAATGGCTTTAACTGCGATGCCCAAAAATATCAATGGTTGGGTATAGAACTAGCCCAAACCGGACTAGTGGTAGTGATGTTTAACTGGGTTGGAGAAAGTCTTCCAGGACTGGTTAGCTTCACCCCTGGGTTTGAAATAGAAAAGCGAAAGCGGGAATTCTATGGTACTGCTCCCACCGCTTCAGCTTTGCCAGCAATACTAACCACACTAGCGCAGTTACAGCGTGAAGGTATTTTAGCTGGAACACTTGACCTAGAGAAAATTATCTTAGGTGGACACTCCGAAGGCGGTAGAGTGGCAATGGAGAATGCTAACCCCAACTTTTTCCCCCAAGTTGTAGCATCATTTGCCTACGGCTCACATACCGCCGGTGCAGTTATGTTGGGATATAAACCTAATACAATCTTGCCATTACCAGATACCCTGCCCCGACTGGTAATTGGTGGAACCCATGATGGAGTGATTGCCAGCAGTAGCTCTCACTTTGGTTTAAATACAAAAGATGCTACCACCCCAGTCATTCGTACCTTCCAAGAAGCAATTATGGGAGGACACGAGAACAGCTATTTACTAATTTTGCGAGGAGCAAATCATTTTTCCATCGTCGATATAGTTGACTCAACCTTAGCTCTACCCTTTAAAGACATTCCTGCCACTCAACCCCAAGAGCATTTTCGTTTATTGCTAGCCACAATCATCCATTTATTTATTGATGCTCATGTGCGCCACCAACCAGAAGCCTTCCAAAAGCTTGAGCAATTACTAATTGTCACTAATCCTTTGATACAATCCTTTGAGCGTAAGTGATTAGTTTTAATTTATTACAAATCATATGACAAACTCATCCCATATTTTTTTAGTTGGTGCTAGTCGCGGCGTTGGGAGAGAAATTGCCAACTACTTAAGGAGCCAAAATTTCCAAGTTACAGCACTTTTGAGAAATGAAACATCTCGTGCTGAACTAGAAGCAATAGGTGTTCAAGTTGTTTTGGGCGATGCTTTAAATGCCGGCGATGTAGAGCGGGCAATTTTAACCGATGTGCCTATCCATACCGTTATTAGCACCCTCGGTGGTCTACCCACAGACGCAGAAAAACCAGATTACCCTGGAAACAAGAATCTCATTGATGCGGCGCTCAAAGCCGGAGCGCAAAAATTTATCCTTGTCACTTCTATTGGTACAGGAAATAGTGTAGAAGCTCTTTCTCCCCAAGTGTTGGCAGTATTGGGGCCAGTTTTAGTAGAAAAAGATAAAGCCGAACAGCATTTAATTGCTAGTGGACTAACTTATACAATCATCCGTCCTGGAGGACTAAAATCAGAGCCATCCACAGGAAACGGCATATTAACTGAAGATACTAGAATTATAGGTAGTATCCATCGCGCTGATGTGGCACAGTTAGTTATACAGTGTTTAAAATCCGAGCGTGCTAATAATAAAATATTGTCAGCCGTAGACAAGGATCTGTTATTTACCAAAACAGATTTTATAGAGTTTAGTTTGGATTAACAAAAACGATAGATTCGACTTTAAGGATTGGTAATGGGTGATGGGTAATAGGTCATAATTTATTCCCAGTTCCCTATTACAAAATCTAGGAATTTGAGTTGAAAATTGTCCAAAAGCCGTGAAATAAAAGCTATGTCGAACTTATTTAATCAACTTTTCGGACGTTCTCCAGCAAAAATTAAAGCCAACGTAGAGATATACACTTGGCAAACCTGCCCCTACTGCATTCGTGCCAAATTGTTACTGTGGTGGAAAGGCGTACAATTTACAGAATATAAAATTGATGGCGACGAAGCAGCTAGAGCTAATATGGCAGAACGCGCCAACGGTCGTCGCACAGTACCGCAAATTTTCATCAATAACCAACACATCGGCGGTTGTGACGATCTTTATGAGCTAGATACAAAAGGTCAACTTGATCCCCTGCTAGTACAGCCAGCGTAATTAAGTAGGTCGGCGTAAATAATTATTGTTGGGATAAGGCAGGGAGCAGGGGGAGAAATATTTTCAGTGTTCTTTACTTTCATTCACACAGTTTGGTTTTATTGCACCGACTTACTTAAGTACTGAGGATACAATTATTTAATTTTGTATTTAATTTTGAATTTTGAATTTTGAATTGCCCACAGGAGTTGACTACCCCGAATATCTCATATACCGCCAATGGATGAGTCATGCCCTAGAACTAGCAAAGGTGGCAGGAGAGGCGGGTGAGATTCCCGTTGGCGCGGTAATTACTGATGCTAGTGGTCATTTGATAGCGGAAGGAGAAAATCGCAAGGAGCGAGACCAAGACCCAACAGCTCATGCGGAGATTGTGGCATTGAGGGCGGCTACTAAAATTTTACAAACTTGGCGACTCCATGAATGCACTTTGTACGTTACCCTAGAGCCTTGCCCAATGTGTGCTGGCGCTATCATACACTCGCGGTTAGGAAAGCTTGTCTATGGGGTGGACGATACCAAAACTGGCGCGATTCGGACTGTTTTAAATATTCCTGACAGTGCGGCTTCTAATCACCGCTTACAAGTTATCGGAGGTATTCTAGAATCAGCCTGTCGCCAGCATTTGCAAAACTGGTTTGTGAATCGACGGTTGCAAAACAAGTAACGGACAGACGTAAAACTGTCCAGCTGCTATGACACAAGTCACGGAAGAAAATCTACGGTGGAACTACGTCAATATCACACCCTACTTTTACCGGACAATTCGCAGCTACCAACATGATCGAATTTTTCTCTGTGTCTGATACTCACCAAACACAACCAACAAATAGGCTCGTCCATCCTCAGGTAGCTGTGACTACTTCGCGGGTTTCCCCTTGGTTGAGTCCTGTATTGTATTTTGTTGGTAATTATTTCTTACTACCATCATTTTTTGGGCGCATTTCCATTACTGGACAGGAAAATATTCCCAAGACAGGCCCTGTGATTTTGGCTCCAACTCATCGAGCCAGGTGGGATTCATTGCTCCTACCTTACGCAACCGGGCGTTACGTTACCGGTCGGGATTTAAAATTTATGGTGACTAAGACTGAATGTCGAGGTTTGCAAGGTTGGTTTGTACGGCGTATGGGTGGCTTTCCTATAGATACTCAACACCCTGCCGTTTCTACTCTACGCCACGCGGTAGAATTACTCCAACAAGGACAAATGTTAGTCATTTATCCAGAGGGCAATATTTTTCGGGATGGTAAATTGCATCCGCTCAAGTCAGGAATTTCCCGTCTAGCTTTAAGCGCGGAATCTAGTCACCCGGGATTGGGGGTGAAAATATTGCCCATTAGCATTAATTACAGTCAGCCTTATCCTTGTTGGGGTACAGATGTGAGTATTCACATTGGTTCGCCAATTAATGTCCAAGATTACACCAAGGGTAAAGTGAAGCAAAACGCTAAACGCCTTACAGAAGATTTAGCTAGGGATTTACAAAGCTTAAGTAATCCAGAACTAGCCTTCAGTCATCATGATGCCGCAGAAGTTAGCACTTCTCCCATAGTAAGCGTCAGCGACTCGACTGAGCGCTCGCCGAACGTCCGAGGGGGAGCAACGAGCAGGAAAAGAGAATTATTGACTATTGACTATTAACTAAATCCCTAATGTTAATTCCCAACTGTTGAGTCTGCCGATGTCTTGGGGTGAGTAGTCAATTATCCATAACTGCCAATTGCCTGTGGCTGATTGTGAGAGTAACTGTTTCAGGATAGGATGCGATCGCACTCCATAAGTTATTTGTAAATCAGTCCGATTTCCTAAGGTACGATTTTGCAATAGCACCTGCTGGTTATTAGGAGCGATTAAATAAATTTCTATATCGCCTAAAAAATCGTGAGTTAAATTAACGCCAACTTGAATATCTTTAACGCTGCTG
Source organism: Anabaena sp. FACHB-595 (assembly GCF_048568275.1). Lineage (NCBI taxonomy): Bacteria > Bacillati > Cyanobacteriota > Cyanophyceae > Nostocales > Nostocaceae > Anabaena > Anabaena sp. FACHB-595. The sequence goes on along the minus strand of NZ_CP183473.1, from coordinate 5,799,707 downwards.
CCATCGGCAACGGCGATTGTGCTTTTGATTCCTTGGATATTATTATCAGGAATCTCTAATCGATTAGAATTACTAAGTTTTACTTGTTTACTAGCATCTGATAGCGTGGTTCGTTGTTGGAATGCTACTTGTACTGCCCTAGCAGCATTGACCTTACCATAACCAAACCACTGAGAATAACCATTTTCATCATATTTGCCTTCACTTAACCCTAGTTGGGGGTCGGGGTCAGGGTCTACGATTTTATCTGCTGTTGTTTCTAAAATTCGTTTGACTTGTTGGGCTGTCAAATCGGGATTAACTGATAAAACTAGGGCTGCTACCCCCGCAACTACAGGTGTGGCGCTGGAAGTACCGCCAAAGTTACTAGTGAAGTTACCAGGGTCATAACCTGCGGCTCCTACTATATCGGTTGTGAGCATTCCTAACCCACTTAAGTTAGTTTTGATGCTTGGTTGCGTATACAAAAACCCCTTTTCTGGAAAAGACATTCCCGGTGAGGCATTGTTACTAGGCGCACATAGGGAAATGTTCAATCCCCAATTACTATAGGCGGCCTTTTTACTCATACTAGTAGATGCAGCGATCGTCATCACATCAGGATGTACGCCAAAACCATTTAACCAATCTGTCACACCTTGTAGAACATTACCCGGCCAATCTTGTTCATAAATAGCGCCACTAACTGGACGGTTGGCGTTACCAGCCGCGAATAGCACTACGCAACCTTTTCCATTACGTCCACGGGTAGCTGCCCTGGTAATAGCAGCCCGTTGACGCAATGATAAGGGGAAATACACAGCAGAAGCCCCCCAACTACAAGAAATCACACTGGCTCCTTTTTCCATAGCCCAGTTGAATATCTGCTCAATAGATTCGTCATCTAAAAAGCCAGTGGTACGAATGGGCATTAATGCACAACCAGGAGCAACTCCAACAATTCCTGCACCGTTTTCTTCTGCTAAGGCAATACCAGCACAAGCAGTACCATGACTGCGTTCTTTTTCACTAGGTAAAGGTAAAAAGTCATTTTCCCGCAAGTCTCTAGGGGCAACAATCTTACCACTACCTTGAAAATCTGGGTGATTTAAATCAAAGGAGTCATCCACCACAGCCACCACGACAGAACGGACACCGCGTGTAATGTCCCAAGCTTGTTCTACGGCGATATGGGAACTGGCAACCAATTCATTACCACCGTTGTGGTTGAGATACCATTGTTGGGGATAAAGGTTGTCGCTGGGTTTATAGTGGGTTTCCGTTTGTATTAACACATTCGGTTCAGCCGCCAAAACTTCTGGGATGCTTTGTAATTGATTAGCAATTTTGACGGGATTTTCTGTAGCTTGTTTGCTAACCAAAAATACAAACGCATTGGGTAAACCGGGAATTGGCTTGTCTTCAACTAGGTTGAATTGAGAGGCTATGAGGGTAATTTTGACAGCATCTAACTTAGGCGCAAACTGAATTGTAATTTGGTCGCTGAGATAAACAAATGTCCCAGGATTATCCTTAACGGTATAAGCATGACTAGCAAAAGCGACATTTTGGTTAGCGCGGGCTTGAGCGATCGCCTCCTCTATTTGGTTGGGCGCAACCTGGTATAGTTCTAATTGAGCTTGGGTAATACTGCTATGCCAAATACCCCAACTAATCTGAGATAATTGTTGCACAGGAAAATCGGTGACAAAACGGATGGTGAAGCGGTCTAAGGCCTTTTCGAGTATCAATTCTTCTCCACCCCGTTGCAAAACTAATCCTAAGTTGATTGCACCTGTGGTTGAAAAATCAGAAGGGTTATTTCGTTGATTACCGTAGGTATCGTTCATAGTAGCGATTATGGTTAATGCACGGGTTAGGGGAACTCAATTAAACCGATTTTCTGTCTAAATCAAAGAGACTCAGTACTTAGCTTCGCTTTGTTAAAAACGCAAACAGAGTTAAGATACCCGAAGTTTCCCTATATTGATCTGTTTCTTAATAGTTGTTGCACAAATTGATCCCATGAACTTCGCGGAACCTGCTTCTGTAATTCGTTTGACTTCCCTCTCGGTGATAGCAGCCCTTGGTCTGCTTGCACCTGTGAATGCTCAAAACCCACAGCCTATTGACCCCAATAGTCCAAATAACCTGCGTCCTACAGCTCAAAATAACAGCGTGTTGAGCATCGAAGGTGGAGAACGTTTAATGAAAGAAGCAGAACAAGCGGTTGCTGCTCAAAACTATACCTTAGCTGCCAAAAAACTCCAAGAAGCACGTCAGGTATATAATCAGTTATCGAATTTTTATCAAGATTTAAACTCTAGTTTTTCGGGAATTGACAATAGAGTTTCTGATTCTCAACGTCAAAGAGCTTTATTAACAGCTCAAAAGCGAGATGAAGCAACCTATCAGTTAGCATTGGTACATCGCGCCCAAAACCAGGCAGAATTGGCCGTACCCTTATTGGTGCAAATTATTAGAAGTCAAAATCCAACGCGAGATTTAGGGAAGAAAGCTTATCAGCAGTTGTTTGAGTTAGGTTTTGTTGATGCACCTTTTCCCCGACAAGGTGGTAATCCAGCATCCTCATCACAGAAATAAATAATTAAGTTCCTATTGTATTTCTATTGCTCCCCTCCTGCTTGTTGGCTGTGACAAAGTGCCAAAATGGTAGGATGGGATTTTTTATATCTATTACCAATTTTAAAAATTTTTGCAACACATAATATAGCTGTTGACGGTTGACGGTTGACAGACTTGAAAGCCTTTTATTGTCCTAATCTATCTGGCTACGGCTATATATCTAAAGGAATTACATTTGATTATTGTTGGCGTAGGGTGGGCAATGCCCACCGTATCATTGTTGTGGTGGGCATTGCCCACCCTAAATATGTATATTTAAGAAATTAAATACGGCTCTCCCAGAGTGGTTATGATAAATTAATAATAAAAACAGGCTAAGACTCCTGTTATAGCAAGGTTGTAGTAATACAAAATTAAAGTTTTAATAAAAATACGCTTTATTTATTCGAATTCCATGCTATGTAATAATTTAAGCTGGTATTAAGTATTAATTTAACATAGCTAGTCTAGGAGAGCCTTAAATACTATAGGAATCCTATTTGATTTGTGAACAAGACCAAGAGATAATACGGAGAGGGATAAAAGTCTAATAGTAAACAATGAAAAGTCAGCATTTACAAGCTACTACACTTGCGGGGGAAGTATCGCAGCAATATTTAAAAGAGGAAACTGCACTGAATGCGATTGCTGAATTACAAGATTTTATAGATATGTGTCCAGATGCGCGTGAAGTAAGGAAAGCATTGGCAGTCAAGCTAGTTTATCAAGGTTACTTGTATGATGAAATCCAAAAAATTTTAGACGTATCGCGAGGGTCAATCACAGGCTGGAAGCAAGCCTATGAAGAAACTGGAATTGACGGACTGCGACTAAACTACAAAGGGAGAAAGAGCTATCTGAATGCTAAACAACTCCAAGAGGTGTTGAGCTGGCTACAAACAAAAGATTGTTGGGAGCTTGGGGAACTAGAGTATCAACTAGCTTTTGAGTATGACGTAGTTTATGAGTCAAAGCAAAGCTACTACGACTTGTTCTCCGAAGCAGGAATCAGTTGGAAGAAAACCACAAAGGTAAATCCGAAAGCCGATGAGAATGCTGTTGCAGAAAAAAAAAAGAGATTGAAACATTGCTGGCAAATAACCGAGAAGAAATCGAAACAGGAAAGTTAAGAGTATTGTTAATTGATGAGTGTCATTTAATGTGGGGAGATTTAAGTGGTTATGTATGGGGAAAAAGTGACCAAGAAATCGCAGTCCCAGTTGTCAACGAGCGAGATAAGCAGACATACTATGGGGCAGTTGACTATCTCCTTGGAGAATTAGTTCTCAAAGCTTATGATGCTGGAAACTCAAAAAATACTATCAACTACCTAGAATACTTACTAGCTAACTCTCCCGACCAGCGATTACTAATTTTTTGGGATGGGGCTAGCTACCACCGTTCCAAGGAAATTAGAGGTTTCTTGGACTCTGTTAATCAAAGCTTACCAACCGAGCAATGGAAAATACACTGTGTCCGTTTTGCCCCTAATTGCCCAGTACAAAATCCGATAGAGGATATTTGGTTACAAGCCAAAACATGGGTTAGACGTTTTTGTGCTTTAATTCCTTCATTTTCACATTTAAAGTGGATATTTGAGTGGTTTATTAGACACACTACCTTTGATTTTGACACTCTACAGATGTACGGAACTTATTCAAAAATCAAATAGGATTCCTATAGCCCTATATAGCGACTAAAAAAGCGCTCTTCCATGCAAATTGGAAGGGCGCTTTTTTAGTTAACTAAAACTGAAGATTAACCGTTGATAGCAGGAGCGGTTAACGCAACAGGAGCAACTTCACCAGCAGCTAAGTCTAGAGGGAAGTTGTGAGCGTTACGCTCGTGCATTACTTCCATACCCAAGTTAGCGCGGTTGATGATGTCAGCCCAGGTATTGATTACACGACCTTGTGAGTCGATGATGGATTGGTTGAAGTTAAAACCGTTCAAGTTGAACGCCATTGTGCTTACGCCCAACGCGGTAAACCAGATACCGATTACAGGCCATGCAGCTAGGAAGAAGTGCAGTTGGCGGCTGTTGTTAAAGGAAGCGTATTGGAAGATCAAACGACCGAAGTAGCCGTGCGCTGCAACGATGTTGTAGGTTTCTTCTTCTTGACCGAATTTGTAACCGTAGTTCTGAGATTCGATTTCGGTTGTTTCACGAACCAAGGAGGAAGTTACCAAAGAACCGTGCATTGCAGAGAACAAGGAACCACCGAATACACCAGCTACACCCAACATGTGGAAGGGGTGCATCAGGATGTTGTGTTCTGCTTGGAACACGATCATGAAGTTGAAGGTGCCGGAGATACCCAAGGGCATACCATCAGAGAAGGAACCTTGTCCGATGGGGTAGATCAAGAATACTGCTGTAGCAGATGCCAAAGGTGCAGAGTAAGCTACGCAGATCCAAGGACGCATACCTAAACGGTAAGACAATTCCCACTGACGACCGAGGTAGCAAGCGCATCCGATCAAGAAGTGGAAAATTACCAATTGGTAAGGGCCACCGTTGTACAACCACTCATCTAAGGAAGCTGCTTCCCAGATGGGGTAGAAGTGCAAACCAATAGCGTTGGAGGAAGGAACAACTGCACCAGAGATGATGTTGTTTCCGTAGATCAAGGAACCTGCTACTGGTTCACGGATACCATCAATGTCTACTGGAGGTGCAGCAACGAAAGCGATGATGAAGCAGACGGTAGCGGCTAGCAGGGTAGGAATCATCAACACGCCGAACCAACCAACATAAATGCGGTTTTCGGTGCTGGTGATCCATGTGCAGAACCGTTCCCATACGTTAGCGCTACTACGCTGTTGTAAGGTTGTGGTCATTTTTTTATGATTGCTTTGGATTTGTGCAGATTAATTCAGACGCTTTTTTTAGACTTGCGCCTGTCTCATAAAATTTACATGAATTCACGCAAATTTACTAGACTAAAAACCCATGAATTAATAATTCTTAATGTTAATTATTCCCCCTATCTTTGGGAATCCTTGTATTTCCTTGGTTTGAAAGTTAATCAACTATAGATATCAGTAAGCTTGTGAGATTAAATCAACATTTATTAATTAATGTAAACCAATATATTGAGTAATGTAAAGCAATAGCAGCTGATTTTTTTAGTAAGAAGCTCAAGTCCTTTATTGGGACTAAATTATTGACTATAAATCTTTACTTATTTACGCCGTTTTATTGAGAAAACTATTAAAAATCAAAGTAAATATAAGGAAGGCTGCCTTCAGGGGCGAATAACCAAACAGCGTAGAGGCATAGAGGTACAAAGACGAGTTTGAGAGGCCAGTTTAGCTCTAGTTTCAGCTTGCCTTTGAAGGCATAGGTTATACCCATGAGAGTAAATAAAGCCAGAAGGATGGCAGAAACTTGAGATTGGCTAGTATTTAAGGCTTCTATGTAGACCTTTTGTGCAAATTGGGCATCCGCAGAGTGACCCCAGAGGCGCTGAATAACTAGAGAAGATTCTGGCAGATTAGGCAGACGGAACCAAATCCAAGAAGTGAAAACCATCCATTGAGTTAATAGCCAAGCCACAACTACCCCTAAAGGATTTTGCCAGAATAGCTCTAACTTTTCGTAGCGATCGCTCATCAAATCGGTCAGTCGATGAACCACTAAAGCTAAACCATGATACATCCCCCAAACCACGAAGCCCCAGGCGGAACCGTGCCAAATCCCGGCGATTAGCATAATCAAGAACAAATTCCCGCAGGTACGAGTTAAACCTTGACGAGAACCACCCAAAGGAAAGTAGACATAATTCCGCAACCAATCGCCTAAAGTCATGTGCCAACGCCGCCAAAATTCGGCAATGCTGGTGGTGAAATAGGGAAAATCAAAGTTTTCTGGTAGCACTAAACCAAATAGCAAGGCAGTACCACGGGCGATATCTACGTAACCATTAAAATCCAAATACAACTGCAAACCATAAGCGAAAGTAGCTAGCCAAAGATCAGTACTACCAGCCCGTGGCAAATTACCGAAACACAAATCCACAAAAATTCCTAGCCTGTCTGCCAAAATCCCTTTTTTGACAGCACCCCTAGCAATTAACCATAATGCCTCTGATACCCTATCAGCAGTGGGCAACTCTAATGTATTGAATTGATTTGCTAGGTTGTGATAGCGGGTAATTGGGCCAGAAATTAATTTCGCAAAAAATAATTTATAGGTAGCGAATTGGAGAAAATTATTAGTTGCAGGCGCACCACGATAAACATCTATTAAATAAGCAATACATTCAAATGTAAAAAATGAAATTCCTAAAGGTGCAATGATTTTCCAAGATGATTCTGATGGGTTAACGGGGAAATCAAAAATTAACTGCAAGAAACTATTAATATACTTAAATCCGAGTAATAATAGAACATTTAAGACCACACCTAGCCACAATAAGTTTAGCCGTTTACGGTTCCAATCCACTTGAGCAAATTGCCATTCTTCATTAGAAATTTGCCAGTTGAGGTTATGTTGTCCTGGTGAGGTATTTTTACCAATTTCTCGCCCTAAGCGGAAGTTAATAAATGTGAGTGTTAATAACAGTGGTATGTATTGGATACTCAGGGACGAGTAAAACACCAGGCTAGCAATCAATAAAGTCCACAACCGCAGTTTTTGACGACCTACAGACCAATAAATTCCTAACGTACTTAACAAGAAAAGCCCATACAAAATAGATATAAAGTTCATGGTTTAGTCAGTTGTCGGTTGTCAGTTGTTGGTTGTCGTTAGTCCGTAGTTATTCTTCTTTGCTTCCCCTACACCCCCCTGCCCCTCTTCTACTTCGTTGGCCAGGAAATCATCGGGTCATTTGCTAGTTTTTTGGATACTTCATAAGCACCAAAACGATTAAGGTGGCTGGGGTCTGAAAAATAATCATTGGCTTTTGTCCACAGTTCGCTTAAATCTCGATAGATAAAGTTAGGATTTGTGGCTAAAGCTAACATATATTGCTGAAATTCTTGCTCATATTTTTTACGTACTGGGTCTAAATATTCTGCTGTCAGAGGCATATTGACAAAGACTAAAGAAATATTTTGCGATTGGGTAAATTGCAAAACATCTCGGAAGGCGGCATCTTGTATACCACCTACTTGAAATGATTTATAATCATTGTCGTAATTACCTGTAACTTTAGGATGTTTTTGATAGTATCTAGCTGGATGAAAGCGCACAGATAAAGCTAGGAAACCATCAAAATCAACAGCTTGCAAATTATTACTATCTTCGGCATTATCTACTGTGGACTGTGTTGGTGATGTGGCTTCTGGTAACTTGCTACTAAATATAGGTAAAGACGCTAGTTTATTTTGCAATAATGTTTTGACTTGTTCGCGGTTTTGATAGGTGACAGAAACAGCCGCCAAACCTTGGTTTAACCACAAATTTACAGCTTGATAGCTATTCATTTCTGGCTTGGGTGGTTTTTTCACCTCTTCAGTCGGCTTTTCAGGAGTTTTTGCTGATTCATCGCTACTGGAGGCTGTCTGGGCTTTCTGCAAAATATCTTGATAGCCTGGGGAATTAGCGATCGCTCTAAATGTTAAATCCTCTCGTCCACTATTAAACGCACGGGAACCATCAGCCCAAATAATAATTTTTGGTAGTTCCGATGGTTGCAAAACTTGGCGAACCACAAAGTCTACAACTTGGGCGGTGGCTCCGTTAATGCCAAAGTTAAATACATCTACTTTGGGATAACCTTGCAGTGCTAAAGCTTTAGATAAAGCCATCGGATCAACTCCCCTCAGGGCGCGGGAGGAACCAATAATCAACACATCCGGCGCTTTACCGTTTCTGGCGATGCGTTGTTTATATAAAGCCAATTGCTCATCTAATTGCCTCACATTAAAGCTGGGCATTTGCGATCGCGCTGCCAATAAAATAGCTGTGGCTGTGCCTTTTTCTCTTAGTGGTGCGGCTTTTAAGTTTCTGGATTGATTATCATCTTGAGTGAAGCCAGAAGGATTGAATACACCTCCCCTCTGCTGAGAACTGGTGGTGAAAAATGCTGTTCTCTGATTTTGGTTATTTTCATAGTCAGATATTGGCTCAGAGGGTGATGGTTGGGAGATACTAGCCGCCTGAGTTGTACTGGGCATAGTGCGAGTTACAATCACACCTAAAATCCAATCTGTTTGCAGGGTGAGCAATAAGCCCAAAGTACCCCAAACTAAAGCAACCTTGACTCCTTGGTTATCAGTAAATTGGTTTGTCGGCTGACCGCTTTCGGTAAATAACTGGGTGTTAAGAAACCACTTTCTCAGCGTGGTAGTTGTGGTTGTTACCCAATCTCGCGCCACTTCCGAGACAAAATTTTGGACTTCCTCTGTGGTGACCTCAGAACGTAAAATTGGTTCGTCGTCTTCTTTGGTAATGAGTTCGTTGACGTATTCGGAAGTAGCGGCAAATTCTGGGGTGGCTTCGGGAACTAAGCGCTGGCGGTGGACTAAATCTACACCATAATGCCAAAAGGGTTCCTTATTACCCGCACGACGACCATAAACCCGCACGCCAGCAGTCCCCGCCAAATTTAATTGACGCAAAAACTGGATAACTTTTGGTGCTACTTGTTTGCGGCTGGGACAAACAGGTGCATCACACATGATGTGGAGTAAATCCCCTTTCCGCAGCAAGAGTACCCGCAGACCGCCTGTTTTTAACTTGCGGTCTAAGTCTGGGTTGAGGAGGCGTTCTAGGAGGAAAATAATTGCAGGTTCATCACCAGTAATAGCTAAGTCAAAAGCGGAGGTAGCCAAGGCTGGATGTTCACTGGCGGGTAACTTCAGCCAATCAATCCATTCTGGCTGTTTGTCATTGATTTTCTGCCCGTAAACCGTAGCCGCGAGGATACCTTGGGGGGCGATCGCTTCTAGTTGGGAGGAAATTTTCTCGACGCAAGTTGTCTTGTCTGGTGCTGGGGAATCTGGCGATGAATTAGCAGTTGGTTCACAAAATATATGTAGGGTGGATTCCTGCAAGGAAACCTGCACAGTTACAAGTAACTCTGATAATGCGGCCGTGAGTAGACGGGCGATCGCTTGCACATCTCCCCACCTAGCCCATTCCTTCAGCATCACCTCCGGTGGTGTCAAGTCAATCCTTAACAACCAATCAGGGTTTGTCTCACCACTAACTTGAGAAACAATAACAGCATCCCGGTAGCCAGCCAACTTCAATTGGCGTAATTTCTGGGCTACGGGTTCGGCTAATAATGAAGGGTCAGGACTATAAGCAGACTGGCAAAATATCCACAGGCGATTAAATACATCAGAATTACCATCTTCAGGCTGATGCTGCTTCACTTGCACCTGCACCGCCACACCCATCGCACTCAAGGTTTCGCTGAGATAACGGGCTATGGCGTTGGCATCGCCTCGACGTGCCAAACTCTCATTAGAGAGAATCATTGCCCCACCAGGGGCTTTAGCTGCGTCTTCTAGCAGGGCTTGTTCCACCTGTTCCAGATGGCGTTCCAACTGGTTTAAGTGGACTTTGTGACACCATTGGGGGCGGTACTCCCCTTTTTTTCGCCCGTAGACAAATACTTGGTATATTGAGGGTTGTTCGTTGCTGGTGAGGACATCTAAATCTGTTTGCTGTAGCGCATGAAGCAAATCAGAGAGAGTGCGCCAGCGTTGAGGACATTCTAAACCTTCACAAAGAATATGAAGGTCATTTCCCCGTAACCGGACTTTCACCCCGAAAGTATTTATCCCCGTTGCTTGGCTGACCCATTGCAATAAGGATTGCTGGCTATCTAGTAGGACTGTTTTCATGGGCAGTTAACTTTACAAGAAGCGAATGTTGGGGGGTAGTGCCTGCACTTGTAAACTAAAACCATAGGTCTATCACATTTTGAAGTTTTCTGTTAACAATTTCGTTACCATCTCGGCTTGCTAAATAGGACAAGATAGTCTTATACAGTTACAAGTCATACAGATTTTGAGTTTTGCGTTTTATTCTACTCGCTGGCTAATCATTAAGGACAAGCAATGCCTCCTATTACCCAACAGTCCACACCAACCCCCGGATTAAATTTGGTTTTGTTTAGCATTCCCCAATCTCTCCTCTTAGAAATAGGTACAGCGTCTATACTACTGCTGCTGACCACTGGACAAGTCACCGTAAAAGCCCTGGAATCCTTAGGCCAAGCCAGTGAAGAATTATTTCGCGGCGATCGCCTGCCTATTTTACCCTTCCCTGATGACGATGAATCAACCAATTAAAGTTTAAAAATATACTTCAAAAATATGCTCACATAAGTAGATAAGAGCATAAGTTACCAAAAATCAATCTGTTAAACAGTAATTGGCTTTACAAGAGAAGCAAGTATGGGTTCTGTTTTATACTCTTTATCTGAATCTGCTAATTTATATCCAGCATCGGAATTATTCTTGCGTCATCGTCTCCAAATAGTAGAAGAACTGTGGGAGTCGGTACTGCGGCAAGAATGCGGCCAAAATATGGTGGATTTGTTACGGCAGTTGCGTGATTTGTGTTCACCAGAAGGGCAAGCCACAAAAGACCAAGCAGTTTCTGCTGTCAAGTTAATTGAACAGTTGAATATTAATGAAGCCATTCGGGCAGCTAGGGCTTTTGCTTTGTATTTTCAGCTGATCAACATCATAGAGCAGGAATATGAGCAAAGGCAGCAATTAACTCGCTATTCTGACTTAGAAGCGGAAACAGCACCCCTAAATGGTTCCGAAAACATTACCTCATCCTCTAACCACAACGAAGATGATGTTATTTTCAACCGGGGTTTAGGGACTGATTTCTTAGGAAAAAATTGGACTAATCGTGGACAAGGGAAACAAAAAGGTACTTTTGCAGCGTTATTTCCCTTATTGTCTAAATTGAATGTCCCACCCCAACAAATTCAACGCCTGATTTCCCAACTAGATGTCCGTTTGGTATTCACTGCCCACCCAACGGAAATTGTCCGCCACACCATTCGGGACAAACAACGGCAAGTAGTAGATTTGTTGCAACAACTCGATGAGGTGGAAAATCGAGCTAAGGACGGCGGCGGCTATCCTTGGGAAGCGGGGGAAATTCGGGAAAAATTGCTAGAAGAAATTCGCTTGTGGTGGCGTACAGACGAACTCCACCAGTTTAAGCCCACTGTGCTGGATGAAGTGGATTATGCTTTGCATTACTTCCAAGAAGTTTTATTTGATGGGATTCCCCAACTGTATAAGCGTTTCAAATACGCCCTAAATCAAACTTTCTCCTGGTTAGAACCACCAAGCAAAGATTTCTGTTCCTTTGGTTCTTGGGTAGGTTCAGACAGAGATGGTAATCCATCGGTAACACCGGAAATTACCTGGCAGACAGCTTGTTATCAGCGCAAAATGGTGCTGGAAAGATATATCAAGTCTGTCACCCAATTGATTGAATTATTAAGTATCTCCATGCACTGGAGTGACGTTTTACCAGACTTATTGGAATCCTTGGAGTTAGATCAGTCCCAGTTAAGTGAAGTATACGATGCTCTGGCGCTGAGATATCGCCAAGAACCCTATCGTCTCAAACTAGCTTACGTCCTCAAGCGCCTGGAAAATACCCGCGATCGCAATTTAGCTTTATATAAAGGTGAAACCCCCACAAATGAAGATAGCCCCATGTATCGTTCGGGGTCGGAATTTTTGGCGGAACTGCGATTAATTCAGCATAACTTGACGGAAACAGGTTTAAGCTGCCGAGAATTGGATAATTTGATCTGTCAAGTGGAAATTTTTGACTTTAACCTGACAAAATTAGACATCCGTCAAGAATCCACCAGACATTCGGACGCGTTAAACGAGATTCTCGACTATCTCCAATTATTACCCCAGCCATACAACGACCTCTCCGAAGAACAGCGAGTTGCTTGGCTAACAACCGAACTGCAAACCCGTCGCCCATTAATTTCGTCAGAACTACCATTCTCTGACAAAACTAATGATGTCATTAAAACTTTCCGCGTAGTGCGATCGCTCCAACAAGAATTTGGCATTAATATCTGCCAAACTTACATCATTAGTATGTGTCGTCAAGTCAGCGATGTCTTAGAAGTTTTGCTTCTAGCCAAAGAAGCCAGACTTTTTGACCCAGCGATCGCCGTCGGTACAATTCAGGTTGTACCATTATTTGAGACTGTCGAAGATTTACAACGTTCTCGCAGCGTCATGCGACAGTTATTTGAATTACCTCTATACCGCGCTTTGCTAGCTGGTGGTTACAAAAATACCGAAGTAAAAGTACCGAATACTGAGCTAACACCCCAATCCCCAGCCCCCAGTCCCCAGTCCGTACTCACCCCCGACTTACAAGAAGTCATGCTGGGATATTCCGACAGCAACAAAGACTCCGGCTTCTTGAGTAGCAATTGGGAAATTCATAAAGCCCAAAAATCATTACAGCAAATCGCCGAAGAATATGGCGTAAATTTGCGGATTTTCCACGGGCGCGGCGGTTCTGTAGGACGAGGCGGCGGCCCAGCCCACGAGGCGATTTTGGCTCAACCAGGACACAGCATCAACGGGCGGATTAAAATTACCGAACAAGGGGAAGTATTAGCCTCCAAGTACTCCTTGCTAGATTTAGCCCTGTACAACTTGGAAACCATCACCACGGCGGTGATTCAAGCCAGCCTCCTGCGAACTGGGTTTGATGATATCGAACCTTGGAACGAAATTATGGAAGAATTAGCAGCGCGATCGCGGCAACATTATCGTGGTTTAATTTACGAACAGCCTGATTTCATTGACTTTTTCCACCAAGTCACACCCATTGAAGAAATCAGTCAACTACAAATTAGTTCTCGTCCCGCCCGTCGTCCTTCTGGTAAGAAAGATTTAAGCAGTCTCCGCGCCATTCCTTGGGTATTTAGCTGGACACAAACACGATTCTTACTACCTTCTTGGTACGGTGTCGGTACAGCTTTACAAGAATTTTTCAACGAAGAACCAGAAGAACATCTCAAATTGATGCGCTACTTTTATGTCAAGTGGCCTTTCTTCAAGATGGTGATTTCTAAAGTAGAAATGACCTTGGCGAAAGTAGATATGCAAATGGCTGGTCACTACGTACAAGAATTGTCTGACCCTGAAGACAAACCCCGGTTTGAGAAAGTATTTGAGCAAATCGCCAACGAATATTATCTCACCAGAGATTTAGTCTTAAAAATCACCGACCACGGTCGGCTTTTAGATGGTGATCCTGTACTCCAGCGTTCTGTACAGTTACGCAATGGTACAATCGTCCCACTAGGGTTTATCCAAGTTTCCCTCCTCAAGCGCCTACGCCAGTCCAAAAATAATACTGCAACCTCTGGTGTCATTCACTCTCGTTACAGTAAGGGAGAATTATTGCGCGGCGCACTGTTAACCATTAATGGTATTGCCGCAGGGATGAGAAATACAGGTTGATTTGTGAGTTGTCAGTAGTTAGTGGTCAGTGGTAAAACACATACAACTGACAACTGACAACCGAACAAATGGTCAAAAATAAAATCTTAATCTGTACTGTTCTAGCACTATCATCAGGATTTTTCGGCGGGAATATTGGCAGTCAAATCACCTTAATGTTGCATAGTCAGAGGTGTCAAAATCAACATTGGGGCATAAAAGAATTATGTAACGTTTGGATAACTCCAGGAGCAGCTTGGCAAGGTAGTACAGCTGGAGTTTGGACAGGTACAATCTTAGGTGCGTTTGCTGGCGGTTTGATCATCAGGCAAAATCGCTCTTAAGTGGTTTTTCTCAGTAATTATTCTAGAGATAAGGTAGTATTTTCTTGCTAGCTTCATATTGAATTGATTCATCAAGTTCAATATGATTACTATAGACGCTCCAACTTCTGACGCTTACACTTGTGGCGCTGAAATAAGAGCGATTTTATGCAACTACCGAGAATTGTTTTCAGATGTTTGGCTGGATTAACTACCCTGGTATCAATTATTGGAGCCAAACCAGTAATAGCATCTACGACTACCCTAATTAATGAGAACTTCAGTCATCTAAGAAATTGGAAAGACTTAAGTAAAAGCATCACTTGGGGTGGTCATCCAGTTGGTACTTCTGCTTTTCAAATTTTTGATATTGGCGGTGGTAATAAAGCTGTGGGTATTGCTGATGGTACAACCCATAGCGCTGCTAATACCTTGATTAATGGCTTAAGTAGCAATTACACCACTCTTACAGGCTTAAAAGGATTTTCTGCTTTAGACTGGCAATTTCCTCAACCGATTAATCATGCTACTCGCGTAGTTACCGTGGAGTTTCGCGTTAAATGGATGCAGTTGAGTAATACTAGTTCTGGTGAAGGGGGACGATTTTTAGTTATCCTGAATCACAACTATCCGACAGGTGGACTAAATCTTACTCCTAACAGTAAATACCATGACTTCAGTACACCTAACGTATGGGCGCAACCAGCCTACCATGCCCGTATTCGCTCTGGAAATAATGCGGCTTCTTTCGCTATGCTCCAATACGGTGGGGGAATGTCTGCATCGGGAGAGTACGAAAAATTTGATGCAAATAATGATAATATTCCTGACTGGTGGTTACCTGGGTTTATCCAAAGTGCTGGCGGTGGTGTTCCAGGTCAAGGTTCCCCCTTTCCTGCTAGTAGCTGGTCGCGTTCAGCTATTGGGTTAGCCTCGACTAATTGGCAGACTTTTCGCTATATAGTCACGCCAAATACACAAGAACTATGGCGCGATGCTAATGGAAGTGGTAATTTTACTCGTGAGGCGATCATGTTTTTACCGCAGAGTAGTACTGCTCCTTTTTATCAATACTTCACTCAATTGTCTGGTCTAAGACTTTACTGGCGGGCTGCTGGTATCACAAAAGGTCAGGTATTAGTAGATAGATTAAAAGTCACGGTGAACACAATACCGTGAACCTCATCTGAATTGTATTATACAAGTCTGTCTCCGTGGTTAAAGGAACACCAAAAAATAAACTATTGCAAATTAAAGGTTAGTAGGGTGCGTCAGTATCAATGATTGCATGGTACAGCGAAGTTTTCTCGCACTGACGCACCCTACATTGTGGATATTTTTTTATCTGCAAGTCCCTCGCTTTGAGAATGGGTAATAGTCCAATTACCAATTACCAAATTCTTCATACTCTTGTGGGTGAGGAATTTTAAGCAACGCCAAAAAATGCTTCTCTCAAGCAGAACTTCATCGCCACAGTATTTGTAACGAATCATTAACTATCACCAGTTAATTTCATCCAGTATTGTGAATAAAATATGTAGATGATGTGTAGGTGATATGTATTTGCTATAACAAATCTCAAATTGATACCTTTATGAGCGAATTTTGCTCTCAGCTAATTAGTCAAAATCTTACTACATCATTCCTAGTATTTGTCAATACAAATACTAGGAATGATGTGATGATTGAGAAAATAAATGAAAAACTATAATGATTCGCCAATATGAAACTTAGTCTATGTATGATTGTCAAAAATGAGGCGGCAATACTGCCAAAATGTTTGAGTAGTGTCGTGAATGTAGTAAATGAAATTGTAGTTTTAGATACAGGTTCTCAAGATGGTACTCCCCATATTGCCAGACAATTTGGGGCTGAGGTTTATGATTTTGTTTGGTGTAACGATTTCAGCATAGCCCGCAATACTGCCTTAAAATATGTTACTGGTGATTGGGTATTAGTTTTAGATGCTGATGAAACTCTTACACCAGGAATTGTCCCACATTTAAAAAATGCGATCGCCAGTGAAGAGTACTTACTTGTCAATCTAGTACGTCAAGAAGTTGGTGCAGAACAATCTCCCTACTCTCTAGTGTCGCGCCTATTTCGCAACCATCCAGCAATTCGCTTTGAGCGTCCCTACCATGCGTTAGTAGATGATAGCGTCTCCGCAATTCTCCAGAAAGAACCCCAATGGCAAATTGGTTATTTACAAGGAGTGGCGATTCTTCATGCAGGTTATCAAAAAAGTGCGATCGCGCAAAATAACAAATACGCCAAAGCCCAAACTACAATGGAAGGGTTTCTCGCCACCCATCCCCATGATCCCTATGTTTGCAGTAAATTAGGGGCGTTATATGTAGAGACGGGGAAGATTGACAAAGGAATGGAGTTATTAAAGCGCGGTATTAATGCTTGTCAAGAAGAGTACGAAATTTTGTATGAACTCCACTATCATTTAGGCATTGCTTACAATCGTTTGAAGAATCCCCAACAGGCAATTACTCACTACCAAACTGCCATCAAATTACCAATTTACCCCATGCTCAAGTTAGGAGCATATAACAATTTAGGTAGTTTATTGAAAGCCTCTGGAGATTTAAATGGGGCAAAAAAAACCTATGAAACTGCTTTAAAAATTGACTCTAATTTTGCCACAGGACATTATAACTTGGGGATGATCTGCAAAGCAATGGGCTTATTTACGGAGGCGATCGCCTGTTATCAAAAAGCCATTAAATTAAAACCAAGCTATGCCGAAGCTTATCAAAATTTAGGGGTAGTACAGTTAAAAGTCGGCAATGTCCCAGCCAGTATTACAGCTTTTAAAAATGCCATTATCCTACATGAACAAGACAACCCAGAAGAAGCAATGAGGCTGCGTCAAGGCTTGCGAGAAATGGGCTTAGTTTAGGAAATACTAGTATTATGCGAATCATTGCCCGCAGCACATTACGAAAGTTTTGGGAAGCGTACCCGACGCTGAACAGCCATTAAAAGCTTGGTTTGATGAAGCGTCTCGTGCAGAATGGGATAGTCCAGCAGATATTAAAAGCACCTATCGTAATGCTAGTATTATTGCGAATAATCGAGTGGTTTTTAATATCAAAGGCAATGATTACCGCTTAATTGTTCACATCCGTTATGACATTGGAATTATTTTTATTCGTTTTCTGGGAACACATAAAGAATACGATAACGTAGATGCAACAAGTATTTGAGGCAGTAATATTATGCTGGAACCCCGTCCGATTCGTAATGAAGCTGATTATCGTGCGGCGCTTGATGAAATTGCAAGATTGTTCGATTCAGAATTAAATACACCAGAGTCTGACAGGTTGGAAGTATTAACTACACTTGTGGAAGCCTACGAACAAAAACATTACCAAATTGCAGCACCAGATCCTATTGAAGCAATCTTATATTATCTTGAATCCCGTGGGTTATCTGTAAATGATTTAGAGCCTGTCATTGGCAGCAAAACAGAAATTAGCAACATTTTACATCGTAGACAGGCGTTAACTTTGGAAATAATTCGGCGTTTACATCAACAATTGGGGATTCCAGCAGAGGTTTTAATTCAACCATACTCCTTGATGGAAAATTCAGCTTGATTCCGTGAATGCGTGTTAGTTATTAGTTGTTAATGTTATTACCAAATTCGTTGCAGATTGAGTATAAACCCAGGTAATACATCTTCACCCGAAAGAGTTTGAGGTAATGTTAAAATCTCTACCTCTTGTTCTGGGCGATAAATTTCTACTTCTTGCCTTTTGCGGTTAATCAACCAACCTAATCGACATCCGTTTGACCTGTATTCAAACATTTTTTCTTGAACTTTCTTTAAACTGTCAGATGGTGACATTATTTCAATGACAAAATCAGGACATAGAGGAATGAATTTTTCTCTTTGTTCTTTAGTTAACGCTTCCCAACGAGACTTTTCTACCCAAGAAACATCAGGAGAACGATCAGCACCGTTGGGTAAAGTAAATCCGGTAGATGAATCAAAAACTTCGCCCCCATGATTTATTTCATTCCAGGATGCTACTTGCAGAATTAAATTAACATTACTTCTCCCTGTTTCTCCTCCTGTTGGTGGCATTATAATTAATTCTCCTTGGGCATTGCGTTCTAATTTTAAATCTGGATTCTCTACACACAACTGATAAAACTGTTCTCTTGTCAATTTAATGACAGAATCGAGATTTAATGTAAGCGCTGTCATAGGAATATTTTCCGCTTTTATTCGCTGACTAGACTATAAATCTATATTCATTATGTTCCACACCACAATAAAACTTCCAAATATTTAGGGTAGGCAAGATGCCCACCCTATAAGAAGATGTATGATATTTTTGACTTGACAGTAGTTGACACCCGATGATTCACTAAATGCGAGAACGGACAAACTTCTCTAACCGATCCAAACCTTTCTCAATTGTTGCCAAATCAGTAGCGTAGGAAAGGCGGATGTTGTCATCAGCACCAAAAGCTATCCCTGGAATTACTGCAACCTTGTGTTCTTCAATTAAAGCATCACAAAATTCGAGGGATTTCAAGCCAGTTTTGCTGATATCTGGAAACAGATAAAATGCACCGTCTGGTTTTGCAGTACTCAAGCCGGGGATGGCGTTGAGTCGATCTAGCATTACCTGACGACGTTTAGCGAAGGCTTGGCGCATTTCTTCCACACAATCTTGGGAATCTTCCAAAGCAGCGATCGCTCCATATTGAGCAAAGGTACATACATTTGATGTACTATGCCCTTGAATGGAACTAGCAGCCTTGATAATGTCCACTGGCCCGGCTAGATAGCCCAAACGCCACCCCGTCATAGAATAAGCTTTCGCAAAGCCATTACTAATCAACGTGCGGTTAAAAATTTCCTTCCCTAGCGAACCGATGCTGATATGCTGTGCGCCATCGTAGAGAATTTTTTCGTAAATCTCATCAGACACAACATAGATATCTGCATCAACTACTACCTGAGCCAAAGCTTTGATTTCCTCTGGTGTGTACACCATCCCTGTGGGGTTAGATGGGGAGTTGAGGACAAATAGCTTGGTTTTGGGGGTAATAGCTTTTCGCAGTTGTTCGGGGGTGATTTTATAACCAGTGGAAGCATCTGTGGGGACAATTACCGATTTCCCACCTACCAGAGTCACCATTTCGGGATAACTCAACCAATAGGGAGCCGGGATAATCACCTCATCACCTGGATCAATCAGCGCCACAATCAAGTTGTAAAGCGAATGCTTACCGCCATTAGTGACAATGACATTCTCTGGTTTGTAATCCAGATGATTATCCTTTTGCAACTTGCGGGCGATCGCTTCCCTTAACTTTGGTTCTCCAGCTGCTGCACCATACTTGGTTTTGCCTTCATCCAAAGCCTTGGCGGCTGCTGCTTTGATATGCGCTGGGGTATCAAAATCGGGTTCACCAGCGCTAAAACTACAAACGTCTATACCCTCTGCCTTCATCGCCTTAGCTTTCGCTGCGATCGCTAAGGTTATCGAAGGTGTTACCTGACTTACTCTTGCTGCCAGTTTCATTCTTACTTACTTCGGCAAATCTCGTACCTATTTAAGAATAGCCCAGATTCCCTGCTTGCTGTCCCCTCACCTTGGACTTTCCCAACATCAGCTTATCGTCCCACCCAAAAAATTTGGTCAGCAGTTAAATCCAACTCAGGGAATGTTGGTGATTGAATACGTTCCCCTTGGCGAAACTGACTCACTTGGTACTCACCGTCAATTAGGTAATTAACTGAGATAGTTGGTTGCTTAGGGTTGCCAATAAAAGCTCGTCCACCCAAACCTGCGTAGTCTATAATCCAGTATTCAGGTATACCCATCTCTTCTCTTCGAGACGCTACGCGAACGTAATCAGCACATTTTTTGTAATAATCATCACGCCAATTAGTGCTGACAACTTCAACAATTAACTTCACACTTGCTGCATTCTCAATTATAGACTCACGCTCCCACCGGGGTTCCTTGCTTAACGCCTCTTGATCCAAAACAATAATGTCGGGTTCATAACCAGACTCACCCTTAGGCTTAACAATCGACTCTCTGGGAATAGTCCAAATACCGCGTTTTCCAATTTGGATGATGTTAAGCACTAATTCTTCTATCAGAAAACCCGTAACATTGGAATGCTTCCCCGTTGGCTTTGGCATTTCGACAATTACCCCATGATGCAGCTCGTAGCGTCCCTCTGAGTTTTCTGGCAACCAATCAATAAATTCGTCAAAGATCACTTGTTTGGTTAAGGCTGGAGTCATAAATTTACCCTTCTGCTAACCACACAAAATTATTCTTAACTCTCCGCGCCCCTCTCTCTTGAAAAGTTTCCTACGGAGGGAAACCCTCCTTCTCCTGACGGAGACGCTACGCGAACAGAACTTTTCGCTGCGTGAACCTCAGCGCTCCTCCGCGTTAAAAAACAAAACACAGAGGTAATCACATACCCCTGTGTAAACTCACTTCCTTAAACCATCTCCGAAGACGTTTGCACAACCGGCTGAGGCTGAGGCTGGAACATGAACAACGAATAAACCACATCCCGGCGGATATTCACCATCATATCCAAGAACAACTCATAACCCTCACTCTTATACTCAATAAGCGGGTCTTTCTGCCCATAACCACGCAAACCTACAGACTCGCGCAAAGCATCCATTTGTTGCAAGTGTTCCCGCCACAAAGTATCAATACGCTGCAAGATAAAGAAGCGTTCAGCTTGACGCATCAAACCTGGCTGAATTTGGTCAATTTGGGCTTCCTTGAGGTCGTAAGCAATACGTACCTGTTCATGGAGGAACGCCTTAATCTCACTCACGCCCATATCTTCCAATTGGTTCGCCTGCATATCAGACAGCAGATAAACAAACTCTTTGACTTTATCCACCAACTTATCTAATTCCCACTCTTCCGAGGGCAAATCAACGTTGATGTAATAGTCAACGATTTCGTCCATTGTTTTTTCGGCGTACTTAATCACCTGTTCTTTCAAGTCTTGACCTTCCAGAACCCGACGACGTTCAGCGTAGATGGCGCGACGTTGGTTATTCATTACCTCGTCGTATTCAAATACTTGCTTACGGATGTCGTAGTAGTAGGTTTCAACTTTTCTTTGTGCGCCTTCCAAGCTGCGGGTGAGCATACCAGACTCAATGGGCATATCATCTTCTACATTGAAGGCTTCCATTAAGCCAGCAACGCGATCGCCTCCAAAAATCCGCAATAAGTTATCCTCTAAACTGAGGAAAAATCTTGTGGAACCGGGGTCACCTTGTCGTCCGGCCCGTCCCCGCAACTGGTTGTCAATCCGCCGGGATTCGTGGCGTTCTGTCCCAATTACGTGTAAACCACCCCTTCCTACCACCTCATCATGTTCAGTGCTGGTAAATTCTTCATACTCGTGCTTAATTCGGTTGTAAGCGTCGCGCAGTTTCTGAATTACTGAGTCATCGGTAGGGGCTTTTTCGGCTGCTACTGCTACTTTATCTTCTGCTTCCAATTCTGGTAAAGAGCGATCGCCATATTCCCGCACTGCAAAATCAACTGCTTCTTTTAACAGTTGTTCTGCTTCTTTAGAAAGTTGCGTGGGGAAAATCTCTGGCGAAGCCTTCCAAGTCTTGACTTTCTTCCCAGGAACAAAGCCTTGACCAGCACCATGTCCTGTAGGTAATCCCGCCGCCCTCTGGACACCAAACACATCTTCATCGTCTGGTCTGACAATACGCGGCATAAAATATTCACGCAATTTCAACCGCGCCATGTATTCAGAGTTACCACCAAGGATGATATCTGTACCCCGTCCCGCCATGTTGGTGGCGATAGTTACAGCACCCCTGCGCCCAGCTTGGGCAACAATTTCCGCTTCCCTTTCTACGTTTTCGGGACGAGCGTTCAGCAATTCGTGGGGAATCCCTTGTTCTCTGAGTAATTGACTGAGATATTCTGATTTTTCCACACTGGTAGTCCCTACTAACACAGGTCTACCGAGTTCGTGCATCTCTGCACATTCGCGCGCGATCGCCTGCCATTTACCAATCTCTTTTTTAAATACCAAGTCAGACAAGTCTTCCCGTCTTCTAATTCTGTTAGTGGGAATAATCGTGACTTCTAATTTGTAAATTCTTTCAAACTCAGCTTCTTCTGTCTTCGCTGTTCCTGTCATCCCACCTAATTTGGGATACAACAAGAAGAGGTTTTGATAGGTAATTGTCGCTAAAGTTTGAGTTTCTGGTTGTATATCTACGTGTTCTTTGGCTTCAATGGCTTGGTGTAAACCATCACTCCAACGTCTTCCAGGTAATACCCGTCCGGTAAATTCATCTACAATCACCACTTCCCCATTGCGGACGATATAATTCACGTCCTTGAGGAACAGTTCCTTAGCTTTAATCGCATTAAATACAAAGTGCGCCCAAGGGTCTTCTGGGTCAAATAAATCCGTTACACCTAACAGTTCTTCTGCTTGTGCAAAACCCTCGTCTGTTAGCAGTACGTTACGAGCTTTTTCATCTACATCATAATGCTCATCTTTTTGCAGAGTCAGAGCAATTTCCGCAGCTTGGACATATTTTTCTGTAGGTCTTTCTACCTGACCAGAAATAATGAGAGGTGTCCGTGCCTCATCCACTAAAATCGAATCTACTTCGTCAATGACGCAATAGTTAAAGGGACGCTGTACCACATCAGCCATCGATGTAGCCATGTTATCCCGCAGATAGTCGAAACCAACTTCACTATTGGTCACGTAAGTGATATCGCACTCATAGTTTTTCTGGCGTTCACTAGGTGTCATACTGGATTGAATCAGCCCGACACTCAAACCCAGAAAGCGATGCACCTGTCCCATCCATTCTGCGTCCCGACGAGCCAGGTAATCGTTCACGGTGATTACGTGTACACCCTTACCAGTCAAAGCATTTAAATAACTCGGTAAGGTAGCCACCAAGGTTTTACCTTCACCGGTTTTCATTTCGGCGATTTGTCCACTATGCAGAATGACACCGCCTAACATCTGGACATCAAAATGCCGCAACCCTAAGACTCGCCGTCCTGCCTCTCTTACCACAGCAAAGGCTTCTGGCAAGATATCATCCAAAGTTTCGCCTTTGGCAAGTCGCTGTTTAAACTCTGCTGTTTTACCTTTTAAATCTTCATCAGAGAGGACTTTAATGTCCTCTTCCAAGAGATTAATTTCTGTAATATAGGGTTGGTATTTTTTGAGTTTACGAGCGTTGGGGTCGCCCAACAAGAGTTTTAGCATGGCAAGTTATAGAACTAAATCGAAGGGATGGGAATTAGAGGGATTTGGCTATTGATTATAAGAATTTAACCCTACCCAAACATTTTGGTGATGGATGGGGATGAAATGAAAATTAACTCAACAACAAAAATGTTGATTTGGTCAGTTTACTAAACGAGCGCTTTTATATCGCAGTTTAAAATTGAGACTGTTCTAATAGTATCATTTCACCTTCCGATGAGGCAGAGAACGCCGATCCTTGCTAAGTAGCAATATCCGATGGGGAAGTGATGAGTTTCTGAGTTCAAATTCTCTGCTAACCACCCAGCCCTACTTCTCCCATTCTGTACTCAGGCGACGGAAATTATACTCACTCGCACTGGGATGACAACTGACACAACCATTTATCTGTACAGGTCGAGGTAAATCGACTTTAGGGTGTAAAGCTTTAAAATAACGAGAATTCCTGAGGCGATAGGGTGTTTCTTCGTCTGGTAATTGGGAACGGGAAAAAGTGGAAAGATACCGCCAGACTAAAGCGCGTGGTGGATCAATTAAAGGCTTGATTTGTACGCCATAGTGCTGTGAGTCTTGTAGGAGGTTTCGCCAAGTTTGACTAGGTAAAACAGCTGGTGGTAAACCAATATGGCAGGTAGCACAATTTTCTAAATACAGTTCTTGTCCCAGTTGCTGTGCTGCGGGAATTACGTCAACAGTGCCAATTTCTGCTGTAGGTGTAGCACTATGGGCGCTGGTTGCCAAGGCTAGTAACCAACCCATAGCCAGACTCCATGCCAGGATAATGAAAATTAAACCCAGAGGTCGGCGTTTTAGTGTACGAGTATGGGCTTTGCGTTTAACTAGATTTGACATTCCTCACGTTCCCAGATACGTAGATGTGGCACTTGTAGCTCCATCATAAGACGTACCTAAGCAAGTTATGAGTGCTGTACTCCTGCGGAGAACCCGCAGGGGTTTATGAGTCCTGAGTTATGAGAAATTATTAATTTTGAATTTTGAATTGAATTTTGCTACTAAATTAAATCGCCTTCATTTGTCATCCACCTTGTTTTGTAGGCGATCCTAACACGATCAAACTTAAGCAAATTAAGGAATAGGTAGCGATCGCAATAACCTATCAACTATACTTCTAGCACTACGTCCACCCCTGGGAATCAGGCGATGGCAGAGGACATGAGGAGCGAGAAATTTCACATCGTCAGGAATGGCATAATCACGCCCTAATAAAAAAGCTAATGCTTGGGTAGCCTTGTGTAACGCTACAGTACCCCGTGGACTGACACCGAGAGTAATTTCTTCGTCTTGGCGTGTAGCTCTGACCAATTCGAGGATATATTGCTGTAAAACAGTTTCTACTTTGACTTGAGAACAGATGTCTCGTAATTCTGCCACCTCTGCTAAGGTCAGACAAGGCTGTAAATCGCCAACCTTGATACCATGCTGAAGATTTTGCAACATTTCTAGTTCTTCATCCACACCCGGATAGCCCAAGCTTAAAGACAACATAAATCTGTCCATTTGAGCTTCTGGTAAAGGAAATGTACCCTGATACTCAACAGGGTTTTGGGTAGCAATCACAAAAAAAGGATGGGGGACTGTGCGAGAAACTCCATCAACGGTTACCTGTTGTTCTTCCATCACTTCCAGCAACGCCGATTGAGTCCGGGGTGTGGCGCGGTTAATTTCGTCTGCTAGGACAACATTGGCAAACACTGGCCCAGGCATAAAACTGAATTCACCGCTTTTGGGGTTCCAAATATTAGTGCCAGTAATATCCGTGGGTAGTAAATCAGGGGTACATTGCAGCCGTTGAAACGTTCCATCTAAAGAACGAGCTAGAGATTTCGCCAAGAGAGTTTTGCCAACTCCAGGGACATCTTCTAGTAAGGCATGACCGCCGCCTATAAGTGCCACTAACACTAAGCGTATAGCCTCGGTTTTGCCAACAATGGTACGGTTCAGATTTTGGGTTAAAGCGTCAATTTTTTCTCTCATGCACCACAGGGTCGGGGATTAGGGTATGGCAGGACTTATGCAAGAGAAGGGGTGTAAGGGTTTAAGGGTGTAAGGGTTGTGAACACCTATACTCGTGACCAAATCCATTCTTCGTGTGTCAGTCCTAATATTAAGAAACTGGAATGGAGAATAACCTATGCCTTATTCTCCACTCCTGTATTTACAGTGTTCCCACTTAGGCTAGTCAAAATTCAAAATTCAAAATTTATTCTGAATTCTGACTTCCAAGGTCTGTAAAATTTACCCATGAACACGAAAAATCAATGGTTTGGAGCAAAAATATTCAGGATACTAGGGTGTAGATGTTCAAAATATTCTCAATTCTCCCTTGACAAAATTTGTCTAGCGACAGTGCAGTCTTGTTGAATTTGTGCTTTTAAGGCTTCTAGAGACGGAAATTTTTGTTCTGGTCGCAGAAAGTCCACTAACTGCACGGCTAGTTCTTTACCATATAAATCCCCAGACCAATCAAGAAGATACACTTCTACTGATGAATAAGTACCATTAACTGTGGGACGGTTGCCAATATTCATCACCCCCAAAATTTCCAGTGGTATATTAGCATCTGCACTCTCACCGAGAATTTTGACACGGACGGCGTAAACTCCTTGACGGGGGACAAACTTATCTTTTGGTAGCTCCAGGTTGGCTGTAGGAAAACCAATGGTTCTACCAAGTTGTTCGCCTTCAACGACTACGCCAATGAGAATGTAGGGTCTTCCTAAGAATCTGTTGGCAGTTTTGATATCGCCCGTTTCTAGAGCTTGGCGAATTAATGAGGTACTAATAGGAGCATCTTCTAGAGACTCAAAGCTTCCACAGTTGCCATCTTCCAGAAATTGCCCATCAGAAGTTTGTAAAGGAACTATGCTAACAGGAATATGGTATTTGGCTGCAATTAACTGCAAGTCCTTGGCGGTACCACGGCGCTGTTTGCCAAAACAAAAATCTTGCCCGACGCTAATTCGTTGACAGCGTAGTTGTTGCACAAGGATTTTTTCGACAAACTCTTCCGGCGACAAAGCAGTTAATTCTTTGTCAAAGGGTAGTAGTACTAGTTGATCTACCCCAAGCGATCGCAATTGTTGTACTTTTTCATCTAGAGGAGTTAACCAAGTACGGGCTTGTCCTGTAAAGAACTCTTGGGGATGAGGACGAAAAGTGACAACTGTGGAGTATATCCGTTCTTGTGGTGCTGCTGGAGGGTTTGCTGATTGGGCTGATGAGTCTAGTGCATCTCCCCATGTTTGTGCGCTCCTGGTTGACTGCAAAACTGGTTGAATGACCCTTTGATGGCCAAGATGCACTCCATCAAACTTACCAAGAGCAACAGCCGTTGGCGTGAGAACCATTTCAGTTGAAGAAGCAACCCACACAGAACACCCATTTTGAGACAGATTTAGCACTTGGATTTTGGGATTTGAGGTTTATTTAACTATCAGCTCGTCGCACAATACCTTACAGGTACTCTCTGGCGCTGACAGTTCCTAATCACCAATCTAATCTAAAATCTACAATTACTCCGAGTGCAACTTTTACGCGGAAACATTACTAACGGGAAAAGATTCTGATAAGGGAACAGATACAGGAACCTGGAGTACCATTCCTTCCCGCGCCATAATTGCCCCAGAAAACTGGGCAAATGCTTGCGCGCCGACCTGATCTAAGAAATCATCATCATGGGCAGGATCATGGTGAAAAATGCCTAAAGTCTTGACATTAGCCGCCTTTGCTATTTTGACAGCCTCTTGCCAAGTCGAATGCCCCCAACCAATTTTCGGGGATTTGGCACAATGATATTCCTCATCAGTGTAGGTGGAATCGTAAATTAGAATATCTGCATTTTTAGCTAACCTCAGGACATTTTCATCCAATTTATCTGGAAAATGTTCTGTATCTGTAATGTAAACGGCTGCGCCACCACGCCAGTTAACTCGGTATCCTACAGCTTCACCAGGATGGTTAAGGGCTGCTGTTTCGATGGTAATATCATTGATATGGATTGGCAGCCCTGGTTGCACGTCGTGAAAATGCAGGTTGGCTTGCATGATCTGCAAAGGTACGGGAAAATTAGGGTGGAGCATTTGATCGTTGAGCCGTTGTTCCACAGTGGAACCATCAGGAGCGATCGCACCATAGATATGAAAATTATTCCCTTTCACAAACCCCGGAACAAAGAAGGGAAAACCCTGCATATGATCCCAGTGGGAATGAGTGAAAAACAGGTAAGCTTCTATAGGCATTTGGCGCAATAAAGATTGCCCCAAAACGTGCAGCCCTGTACCACCATCAAAAATTAGGCGTTTACCTGCCACCTGCATCTCAACACAAGGTGTATTACCACCATAGCGGACTGTATGTGGGCCAGGACAGGGGATGCTGCCACGAACGCCCCAAAATTGCACAGTAAATTGGTTCTCTATCCTTGACATGGGTATTTTCTGCTGGACTGAGCGGGCTATTTACTCACAAGTGTGTTACTTGTTTTGTGAAATTTATACTGTTTTACCGTAGGAGATAGAGAATAGAGTTGTTGGTAAAACAGCATACTTTGTTTTCGGTAGATGTTGTCAACCAGGTGAGGTACTACAAGGCGTTTACCTCATTATTCCCAGCATTTATGTATCACTAATAGCAAGAATGCTCATAACTTTATAGCCTAAATTTTGTTGTGTTGCACTGGGGATTGAGGATTGAAGGCTGGGGACTGGGTACTGGGGATTGAGGACTGGGGATTCTCACAAGTGTATGTTTTTTACTAAGCAGTGAGTCATGACTTTCAGACTAACGAGAGAATAATCATTTCACTAACCCCTACACTCCTACACCCAGTGCAACACAACTGTCGGGGAATTTAAGACAAGGGAAAATCCCAATCAGATAATTTATCTATGCCGGTGGCGTAGGTGAGGTTGTATTGCAGTGGAGTAATACTTATGTAGTTATTTCTAACTACATGGACATCAATGGGTACATTTTGCGGCAGATTTAAACCTTCTGGGGGTTCCACTTCCTCTAAAACTTCTCCAGTTAACCAGTAGTAAGTTTTACCACGAGGATCGGTGCGCTTGTCGAAAACATCGACGTAGCGCCGCACTCCTTGGCGTGTGAGTTTAACGCCAGCGATTTCTTCCCATTCCACAGGGGGGATATTAACGTTCAGTAACATCAAATCTGGTATGGGTTTGGCAGCGAGTTGTTCTACTAAAATGGTGGCAAACTTTGCCGCAGGCTGAAAATTTCTGGAAATGTGGCTAGTGAGGCTAAAAGCGATGCTGGGAATGCCTTCAATCATTCCTTCCATTGCGGCAGAAACCGTACCAGAATACAAAATTTCTGTGCCTAAATTAGCACCTTGATTAATCCCAGAGAGGACTAAATCGGGGGGAGACTCTAGTAAAGCCCAAAGTGCCAGTTTCACGCAATCGGAGGGAGTACCATCACAAGCCCAAGCTTTAATAGCGGGATGAAAAATTGACTCGACAATTTCGGCGCGAATCGGTTGGTGTAAAGTCAGTCCATGACCAGTAGCCGATCGCTCTCTGTCTGGACAAACTACGGTTACATCATGACCCGCCTCGGCTAAGGCGTTAGCCAAGGTACGAATACCTAAAGCGGAAATGCCGTCATCATTGCTAATCAGTAATTTCATAGTTTAGTGGTCAGTGGTTAGTTGTCAGTTGTCAATAGCTATTTTTGTCTTTTGACTTTCAGCACCTATGCCTGATCGCCTTTAAACTGGTAAACAGAAGTACGGTTTTAAGGTGTGGCGTTGACTCATTAATGCCACATTGCTAATGTTAATTGTCCTTTGTCAGTTGTTTATTTTTTGCTACTGACCACCGACCACTGACCACTGACCACTGACTAATAAATAATGACTAGCAACTTAGAAGCTCAACTTTTAGCACTGCGGCAGGAAGGAGAACAGGCGATCGCCGCCGCCGATACCCTCGAACGTCTGGAAGAACTCAGAGTTAGTTATCTGGGCAAGAAAGGGCAATTGGGGGCTTTGTTGCGGAGTATGGGGCAGATGAGTGCGGAGGAAAGACCGAAAATTGGAGCGATCGCCAATACGGTTAAGGAAGCCCTACAAGCTAGTTTAGACAAGCAACGGGAATCTTTAGAATCTGCCCAAATTCAGGCACAGTTAGACGCGGAAACGCTTGATGTCACTATGCCTGGTATTTACAAGCCTCAAGGACGTATTCACCCCCTAAATGGCATTATTGACCGGGCGCTAGATGTTTTTGTGGGCTTGGGCTACACGGTGGCGCAAGGGTTGGAAATGGAGACGGATTACTACAATTTTGAGGCGCTCAACACCCCACCAGACCACCCTGCCCGTGATATGCAGGATACTTTCTACCTCCCAGACGGTAATCTCCTGCGTACTCACACCTCATCGGTGCAAATTCGTTATATGGAAAAAGAGGAACCACCAATTCACATTGTGGCTCCTGGGCGAGTTTATCGGCGAGATAATGTAGATGCCACCCACTCGGCAGTTTTCCATCAAATCGAACTGTTAGCCATTGATGAGGGACTAACTTTTACCGACCTCAAAGGCACTATTAAGGTGTTTTTGCAAGCTATGTTTGGTGATTTGCCAATTCGTTTCCGCGCCAGTTACTTCCCCTTTACCGAACCCTCGGCTGAGGTAGATTTGCAGTGGAATGGGCGCTGGTTGGAAGTCATGGGTTGCGGTATGGTCGATCCCAATGTGATGAAATCTGTAGGTTATAACCCAGAAATTTACACTGGCTTTGCGGCTGGTTTTGGTGTAGAACGTTTCGCAATGGTGCTACACCAAATCGATGATATTCGTCGTTTATATGCTAGTGACTTACGGTTTTTGCGTCAGTTCTGAAAAACTCAGAAAAGAGCATTCGTATGGTGGGCATTGCCCACCACTGTTACTGTGTAAATCTCACAAAATATGTATTTTATATAGTATTAGCTAACAGCAACATTTTGATTAGTTAAAATACCATTATGCAAATTAGCTTTAGACAATATGACCTCAATCACCAGCCAACAATTAACGCTTGAGGAATATTTGAAATATGACAATGGCAGCGATCGCCAGTATGAACTGGTAGCAGGAGAATTAATTGAAATGCCTCCTGAAAGCCCAATAAATGTACAAATATCTCTGTTTTTACTGGTAAATTTCCTCAAGTTCGTTCCTGTCAATCGAGTAAGTAACAAAGCTGAAATTGTCGTATGTGGTTCTCGTGCTACAACTCGCGTTCCTGACCTAGTGATATTAACAGAAGAACTAGCAAAAGCTTTAAAAGGGGCTACTAGATCCACTATTACCTTAGATATGCCGCCGCCAGCTTTAGTGGTCGAAGTTGTTTCTCCAGGTAAAGCTAATGAAGACCGTGACTATCGCTACAAACGTTCTGAGTATGCTGCTAGGGGAATTGCTGAATATTGGATTGTTGACCCCCAAAAAGGCATGATTACTCTACTGACATTAGTCGATGGGCTTTATGAAGAAAGTATATTTACAGGAAATACATTAATTGTTTCCCATATTTTTCCTGAATTAAACCTAACAGCAGAGCAAATACTTACAGTAGGAGAAAGGAATACATAAAATTATCTGTAGATAAATTGTAAGAATTTTTGATGTCTGCTCTATGAGCAAGTATGAATAAAATTGAAGCAGCAAACTTGTTAAAAACTCTACTCCAACAAGACATAGAGCAGGTACAATCTTGGCTAAAAAGTGTTCTGTTAGAACAAGAGCAAGTGCCAGAGAACTTTAACTGGCTTGGATTAGCAGAAATTTGTACTTTCAATGCTCAGGAACTTGTTTGTACATCTAATAAAGACCATTTATGTAGCCTTGCTTGGGCAGAAATATCTATTTCAATTTATGATTATTTAGCCAGAAAAAATCATAAATTTTCCGATAGATATTTATCTTCTTCAATGTCTTTGAGAGCATATATGATAATAAAAATCGGTAACATTTCTGGTCATACAATCTTAGATGTTAAACAGGTTTTGAACTGGTTTTTTAGTAAGTTGAAGTTTTCCTACGAGGAAGCATTGATTAAAGCAACAGCTTGGAGAGATGTTTTGTCAAAGAATAATCCAGATGATAGCCAAAATTATTTTGATGCTAATTTGGAAAATATTAGGGATTTAAAAGATGTTAAACATCGGTTACGTATTATTAAAATATTATACGAAAATAGAAAAATTATTCCTACTAAAGAAATCAGCAATTGGATTTCACTTTGGGAGAAATTACCTTGATCTGTAGTCTTGGATGAAACCATTAACGGCAATTATCGCAATGTCCGCAACGCCAGTTATTTGCTTCTTTAGCAAATCCAAAAGCATTTAATAAAAATTGCCAGCGACATTGTTTAGTATTTAAATATTGAGTCATCTGTTTAGTAGCGTTTAATTGTGTTGATGGCTGACTTTTGGTTTTGTATTCTATTTTGTAATTGAATGGGTCAAGCCAGTTTAATTGCCCACTACTATGAAGTAAAGCTAGAGCTACAGCACTATCAGGAAATTGTTTAGTTACAGCGTTGATTTCACCTTGTTGTGGTAGTTTT
Source organism: Anabaena sp. FACHB-595 (assembly GCF_048568275.1). NCBI lineage: Bacteria > Bacillati > Cyanobacteriota > Cyanophyceae > Nostocales > Nostocaceae > Anabaena > Anabaena sp. FACHB-595. Next base: position 5,767,474 of record NZ_CP183473.1, on the reverse strand, counting down.
TTTATGAGTTGTTGGGCTTTTTGTTGTTGCGATCGCATTTTCTCTTGAAAAAATTGCTGTCTTTGTTTATCATCTGGGTCTAGCCACCCTGTAGGTTCACTCACCAAAGTCAGCGCCTCGGCTGGTTTACCATCCCTTCCTGCGCGACCAATTTCTTGCACATATTCAGACAATAGGTGCGGTGCGTGATAATGGATAACCCAGCGCACATCAGGCTTGTTAATCCCCATTCCAAAAGCACAAGTACACACCACAAACGGAATTTTTCCGCCTAACCACTTGGCTTCTACTTCCCGGCGTTCTGTTGCACCTAATCCAGCATGATAACTAGCTGTGGCGTAACCCATCTGTGACAACCATGCAGCTAAATCTTCACTATCTCGCCTTGTGCGGACATAGATTAATCCTGCTTGTTGGGGTCGATGTTGAATAAATTTAATTAAATGCTGTTTCCTACCCTTTGGTGTCCAAGCAATGCGGACAGTGGGATGCAAATTAGGACGGTAAGGATTGAGGCGAAAAATATCTGGTTGCTGTAATTGTAAAACTGTTTGAATAGTTTGTTGTGCAGAGGGGTCAGCCGTAGCCGTAAACGCAGCAATGCTGATTTTGGTTCCTGGTGGTTTATGTTTGAGTAATGCAGGTCTAACAGCCCCTAGCCTGCGGTAAGCCGGGCGAAATGTTTCACCCCACTGCACTAAACAATGGGCTTCATCTAAAATTAGTCCATTTATTTGCAATTGCGGCTGACATAATCTTTCCCAAACTGGTGGACTTAATAAAGTTTCGGGAGATAAATATAGTAATCTTAGCTGTTGTTTTTCTAATGCTTGTAGAGTTGTCCGGCGTTGAAATGTGGACAACTCACTATGCAAAAGTGCTGCTTTTTGTTGGCGTTGGATTAGTTCTTGCACTTGATTTTCCATCAACGCCACCAACGGGGAAACTACCAAAGTTAAACCTGTTTGTAGTAGTGCAGGTAATTGAAAACAAATTGACTTACCACCCCCGGTAGGCATGATTATAATTGCATCTTTTTGGGCTAATAAACTGCTAACAATTTCTCCCTGTGGCGGTCGGAAATCTTCGTAACCCCAAATTTCTTTAAAAGTAGTCCGAACTTCTTCCCAAGCTTTTGTTTTGTGAGGATTCATGGAGGTAGTAGATGCAATATTTTTGAATTTACACTCTACTATCTAGATATTGGTTCAGTAATTTTCTCAGATATTAATGACAGTTTCTATGGCAAATATTTCTGTTGACAATTCTCCTTGGGCAAGTTTTGTGACAGAATCTGTCATAGATATATGAAAGTCATCTTTAATTTGAATTAAAATGTCTCCCCCAGGCATTTTGACAATAATTTTAGAGTCACACAAACCAAGTTTATGTGCAGTAGCCGCCGCCGCACTACTACTACTACCTGAAGCTAAAGTGTAACCTGCTCCTCTTTCCCAAATTTCAATTTGAATAGTGCTTCTATCTAAAACTTTCATAAACTGCACATTAGTGCGATTGGGGAAAAGAGGATAACCTTCAAATATTGGGCCAAAATTTCTGGCAACCTCGGAATTGATGTCATCTAAAAGAATTACACAGTGTGGATTACCTATTGTGGCTGCACAAAATGTAAAAATGCCTTCATCAAGAAAGATTTTTTCTTGAATTACTTCTCTGTCATCGCCAATAACTGGAATATCACGACTCCAAAAGCTGACTTTCCCCATCTCTACTTGGACTGTTTTACCTGCATCTTTGATCGCAGATTCCACTATTCCACCCGCAGTTTCAATTGAGAATGGCTTTTCGTCAACTAGTCCCATATCCCACAGGTAACGGGAGAAAATCCGCAGTCCATTACCGCTTTTCTCTGCTTCACTTCCGTCGGGGTTGAAAATGCGTAAAGCAAATTGTGCTTTTGTTGATGCTAAAGGCCCCAACAAAATACCATCAGATCCAATGCCAAAATTTCGATGGCAAATTATTTTAATTTTTTCAGGTGTTAGGGGAAATTTTAAATCCTGAGGATTGATAACTAAATAGTCGTTACCAAGAGCATGATATTTGTAGAACTTCATTAGTTGAAGTAAATAATTAGGAGAAATAAATAAACCCAACTTGTAGTGAGTTGGGTTTATTTTAAGTGTTATGCTGTGACTTCTGTTTGCTTGTCTTGAGTCTGCAAGGATGCGTATAAACGATTTAGGGCGTTAACATAGGCTTGTGCAGAGGCGACGATGATATCTGTGTTGGCTGCATGACCAGAAAATACTCGTGATTCATACCGCAAACGAATTGTCACTTCTCCAATTGCATCTATCCCGGCTGTTACTGACTGCACAGAGAACTCTATTAATTGGTTGGGGACGTTAACCACACGGTTAATTGCTTTATATACCGCGTCTACTGGCCCTGTACCAATGGCTGCATCTGTAAGTTCTTCGCCGTCTGGGGTGCGGAGGGTGACTGTTGCAGTTGGACGTGCATTGCTACCGCAGGAAACTTGTACGAGTTCTACCCGGAACAAATCAGGGGCTTGTTGGATTTCGTCGTTAACAATTGCTTCCAAGTCCCAATCGGAGATTTCTTTCTTTTTATCGGCGACTTCTTTGAATTTGACAAAGGCTTTATTTAACTCAGTTTCTGATAGTTCAAAGCCTAATTCTTTCAAGCGTGTACGGAAAGCATTGCGTCCAGAATGTTTGCCTAAAACTATTTGATTGTCGGTTAAGCCAATCAATTGGGCATCCATGATTTCGTAGGTGAGTTTATTTTTCAAAACTCCATCTTGGTGAATTCCTGACTCATGGGCAAAGGCATTAGCACCAACGATCGCTTTATTTGGCTGCACTAACATTCCTGTTAAATTAGAAACCAAGCGTGAGGTTTTATATATTTGCTTGGTGTCAATATTGGTGAGTGCTTCTTCCGAATCTGGGTGTCTACCTAAGAAGGGATTAAAGTATTGTCTGCGGACGTGCATCGCCATTACCAATTCTTCTAAGGCGGCGTTTCCTGCTCTTTCACCAATACCATTGATGGTGCATTCTAGTTGTCTTGCACCATTTTTGACTGCTTCTAAGAAGTTAGCAACTGCCAAGCCTAAATCATTGTGTCCGTGAACAGAAATAATTGCTTGGTCGATGTTGGGGACATTTTCTTTAATGCCCTTGATTATTGCCCCAAATTCGCTTGGTGTGGTGTAACCAACTGTGTCAGGAATGTTAATTGTTGTTGCACCAGCAGCGATCGCTCGCTCTAAAACCTGATACAAAAATTCTGGGTCTGAACGTCCAGCATCTTCTGGAGAAAATTCCACGTCATCGGTGAAACTTTTAGCATAAGCTACCATTTCTTCGGCGATCGCAATCACTTCTGGTCTGGTTTTTTTCAGCTTGTACTGGAGGTGAATATCAGAAGTAGCAATAAAGGTGTGAATCCTGCCTTTAGCTGCTGGTTTAATCGCTTCGGCTGCGGCTTTGATATCATCATGTCTAGCTCTTGCCAAACTGCAAATTACTGGGCCTGATTGTGTCCCTACAGTTTGGGCAATTTTATGGACTGCTTCAAAATCACCTGGGCTAGCAAAAGCAAAACCTGCCTCTATGATATCTACACCTAAACGGGCTAACTGTTTGGCGATCGCTAGCTTTTCATCTATATTCAGTGTTGCACCCGGACACTGTTCCCCGTCACGGAGTGTTGTATCAAAAATGATGATTTTCTCTGGTTTAGTTGTCATTTTGGCTATTTTTTTAGTTGTACGTTTTGCTTAAAATATCTAGAACCTAAGTTTTTGTAGTTTTAATTTTGTAAATAATTGCTAAGGATATTAACCTTCGGCTTTTTCTATACGGTCTCTAATATCATTTAAGTCTATATATCTATCCGTAGCATTACGTAATTCCCTAGCTATCATTCCTTCTGTCGATACTACTGTGATGTGTGTATTTTTTGAACGTAATAATTCAATTGCTCTTTCAAAATCACCATCACCACTAAATAGAACTACCCGGTCGTACTGGTCTACCGTATTAAACATATCAACGACAATTTCAATATCTAAATTAGCTTTTTGTGAGTAACGACCAGACGAATCATCACAATATTCTTTGAGTATTTTAGTCCTAACTGTATACCCTAAACTAATGAGAGCATCTCGAAAACCTCGTTGATCTTGGGGGTCTTTTAACCCAGTGTACCAAAATGCGTTAATTAATGTTGTTTCTGATTGCTCGTTTTTGAAGTATTCTAAAACCCGTCTTGGATCAAAAAACCACCCATTCTTTTGTTGAGCATAGAACATATTGTTTCCGTCTACAAAAATAGACAGACGATTCATTGGGGAACCCATAGAAAAATACACCTAATATATAGTAAAGAATTTAGAATGGACAATAGATTATAGCAATTCTCATTTGATAAATTGACTAATAGCTCTAGCGGAACTTTTCATGTATAGATTTTATCTTACCTCTTTCAATGCCTAAAATTAGGAACAATATAGGAATTCATCTGCTGGTTGTTGAACATTTTAACTCCCAACACTATGAGAAACACCCTGTAATCAAAATCTACCAATAAAATCGACACAGTAACAGGATGGTTTGCTATCCATCTATCAAGTTTACTTCTAAAGAGGTAAGGCATAGGTCTGAAGATAGGAGATTGGGGAAGTACCATATATCGGTCGTGCAATTAACAATAAAGGCGAGTGAAAAATACCAATTCTGTATAAGCGGTATAGGTAGCAGGTGAGAGGCCAATAGTTAGGGGTGAGAGGCTAGGGTCTAATATTGTTTACTCAACGGGGGCTAGGTTAACAGTATTTTTTCCAGTCAGCCATTTCCGGAAAAATCCTCTGACTCAGCATGAAAAACTCTTTTATCTCCACCCTAAGTCCTTTCACTTATTCCCCATTATTCAGACTTTACACACAACTAAAGGATAAAAATCTGTTTTTTCTAGTGTTTAACCTTTAATCTCTAGCCTCTATTATCTTGACTGAGTGGAGATTGTTTAACATAAGTTTGGCGCAGAACAAAATTTATATTACAAATGTATAAGGTTATCATTTAAGTTCTGATTTCAATGTGGTTGTAGTATAAATGAAACTAAATAAATAAAAATGTACTTAAACCAATTATTAACACGATATGGCAGAAGAACCTACAGAAAAAATCAACAAAAAAAATGGGTCTACTGCCAATATAGCGTCAAATAAAACCACCAAAGCTACTTTAACAGCAGCAGCACGCCAGTCTCAGCGTCTGGTACGTTTAGGAAACATACTCACTGTTGCTTTAACAATGGGTGCAGCTTTGTTGACAACTTCTGGCTTAAGTTTAGTGCAGTTGCTGGAAAATCAAGCAATATCTGCATTTTTTCACATCAGAGGACCACTTATCCCACCAGAGGACATAGTGATCTTAGCAATTGACGATCAGTCCATATCAGTACCCGAACAATACTATAGAACAGATCCACAGAAATATGCCTACCTAGAACCACTGAGTAAGTTTCCTTTTAAGCGTGTTGCCTATGCTCAGGTAGTGGAAAAATTGATGCAGGCTGGGGCTAAATCTGTTGCTTTGGATGTGGTTTTTGATCTACCCGGAAGCTACGGAAATGAGGACGATCGCCAACTGCAAGGAGTATTACAAAAATATAGCGGCAAGGTGACGTTAGCGGCACAATACGAAATTTCTCAGTCCCACCAGGGATTTTTTACTCAATTGAGGTTACCCTATGAAAAATTTCGTCACGATGAGGCATCAATAGGTACCGTGAATTTTCCTGTAGAAGTGGATGGCAAAGTACATCGCTTAGGTAGTGAATTTACAAAGATATTAGGCGGAGTGGATGCCCTCACAGATAAAATTCCATCCTTTGACCAAGCAGTGTTGGGAACAGCACAGGTAAAGTATCCTCGTTCAGCCGGAGAACGCATTTATTTTTGGGGACCGGCTGGCACATTTGCCACGATTCCCTTTTGGCACGTCCTCGACCCGCAAAACTGGAATACTTATTTGCAGCAAGGGCAAGTATTTCAAGACAAAATCGTGATTATTGGTGCAACTGCCCAGTTAGCAAATGATTATCATGCTGTAGCGGTTAGTAGCGCTTGGTTATCGCCTGAAAAGATGTCAGGAGTAGAAATTCACGCCAATGCGATCGCCACCTTGATGAAAGGTAAAGCGATCGCCCAAGCGATTCCAAGTCAATCTCTGCAAGCTTTGTTTGTGTTGGGATTAGTTGGTGGTACATCTTTCATCATTACCAGAAGCAAAAGCGGATTTAAGCGATTTATTTTAAGTTTGGCTGTCGCCAGTGGTTGGGGGAGTGTTAGCTATATCAGCTTTGTTTATGCACAGTTGCTATTTCCTACAGCTATACCAATGTTGGCGATCGCCTTTTGTGGCATATCTTATCTAGGAACAGAAGTAGCTAAAGAAAAAATCCGGACTCGCCAAATAGTCGATATTTTTCAGAAATATAAAACTTCTCCTGTTGTTCAGGAAATTATTAGCCAACAGCAAGAACTACAAGACTTATTACAACAAAGAAATGTAGCCCTATCGGGAAAAATCCTCAGTGGACGTTACAAAATTCTCAAGGTACTTGGTTACGGTGGATTTAGTGAAACATATATTGCCGAAGATACCCAACGTCCAGGTAATCCGCAATGTGTAGTTAAGCAACTGAAACCAGTTAATACCCAAGGAAAAGGATTGCAACTAGCTAGGCGCTTGTTTAATCTAGAAGCACAAAGTTTAGAAAAATTGGGTTCATACCAGCAAATACCCCAACTTTTGGCCTATTTTGAACAAGAAGCAGAATTTTATTTAGTTCAAGAATATATTATTGGTCATCCTCTGAACCAGGAATTGCCATCAGGTAGAAGTATTAGTGAAGCAGAGACGGTGGCAATTATTCGGGAAATACTGGAAATATTAGTATTCGTTCATGAAAATGGTGTAATTCATCGAGATATTAAACCCAGCAATATTATTCGCAGAGACTCAGACCGTAAATTAGTCTTAATTGACTTTGGTGCAGTCAAAGAAATTTCCTTACCCCAAACAGACAATCAAGAGCCAATCCCCTTTACTATTGGTATTGGCACTAAAGGTTACGCACCCAGCGAACAATGTTTCGGTCGTCCTCAATACAATAGTGATATCTATGCAGTCGGTATGATTGGTATTAAAGCCTTAACAGGTATCTCCCCTCACGATCTCCCCAGAGATGAGAATGAAGAAATAAAATGGAGCGATAAAGCACTTGTTAGCCAAGGCTTTGCCCAAATTTTGAGCAAAATGGTGCGGGAAGATTTTAAGCAGCGTTATCAGTCTGCATTAGCAGTTTTAGCAGCACTTGATCAGTTAGCCAATACCCCAGATAAAAACTTCGGGCAGCAAAATAACTCATCAATGAACACAATCATATCCATAGATGAGTCAGATTTGCCGACTGCACATTGGCCTTGAATTTATTGGGGATTGGGGAATTTAACTATACCAAGATTCTTCCTTGGCTTTATCGCTAAATAGACCCAACAAGGGCCCCAGGAGTGCGCCGAAAATAAAACCACCAGCATGGGCCCAATAGGCAATACCACCACTTTCCATCCCGATGTTAGTGCGTGTTTGTAAACCAGCAAGTCCGTAAAAAGATTGTTGCAGGAACCAAAAACCTAAAAAGAAGTATGCAGGAACACGGAAAGTTGGGAAGAAGAAACCTAAAGGGACAACACCGAGAATTTCGGCGTTGGGAAAACGCAGAATATATGCACCCATCACACCAGCGATCGCCCCACTAGCACCCAAAGAAGGAATGCTAGAATCTTGGGAGAAGTACCATTGGCTTAAAGACGCTAATATGCCGCACGCTAGATAAAACAGCAAATATCTGGCATGACCAAGTTTTTCTTCTACGTTGTTACCAAAAATCCATAGGAACAACATATTCCCAGCTAGGTGCAGAAAACCACCGTGGAGAAATTGGGAGGTAATCAAAGTTGCCCACTCTGGTACTGGTTGATGCACAGAAACACCAGCAAAACTTAAACTCAGTTCTCGCGGAACGACAGCCGCCAAATGCAAAAAGCCATCCAATGCTTGGGGAGGAAGATTAGCTTCATACAAAAAAGCGAGGATATTGGCAGCAATTAGCCCATAAGTCACATAAGGCGTAATTGTTACAGGATTATTATCTCTAATGGGAACCACTGGCGTTTTTCCTGATTTTTAACTCACTAGACTCAGAGTAGTAAATTTTGCTAGTAGTTTCTTCTAGCCAGTGGATGAATAAGAGTTAAACGGTATCAAGATTTAAAATATCCCCCATCTAATACCAATCGGAAAAAAGAATGCGACAAATAAACCATCTGTAGAGACGCGATGAATCGCGTCTCCTTCACTGTTGGCGGTTAACCGTTAGCAATCAAATCATGGTTATGTAATAAATTGATAATTATAGGAAACAGCTGCTTGACCACAATACTGGTGTTGTTCATCCAGCAGATTCCAGATGATACCGTCTTGCATATAAAAGCGTTTGCCAGTGCTGGTAATGCGTACACCAGAGTAGTAACTAAAACCTTGAGTTGCTGCTTCTGCTAACAGGCGATCGCGTTCTTGTTGTACCATCTCCTCAGCACTCTTGCGCGAAGGCATTTTCGTAAATTCATTCCAAGACATTTCCCATAGTTCTAAAGCTTTGCGATTACCGTAGTTAAAAATTGGGTCTGGTTCCGTACCATGAGAAACTAAGACAAATGGTGCTTCAAATAATGCCAACGCTGTTTCATCAGGTGATCCATGCACATCTAGTAATAAATTTCCTGTCCAATACTGAAAACTTTTAATTAAGCGTTGACTGTGGCGAATAATTATGTATTGTTCCCCAGGATATTCTTTCACACCAGACATAGATCAATATAAATTTAACACCAAGAACCCAGTATGACATAACAAGCTGTCTTTCTCCCTTGTCTATGTCTGTGCATGAATAATTTCCTATCCTACTCAACTCAGCAGGATTACCTGAAAGTAGAATTAAATATAAATTATTACACTTGCAGTTGTTGATAGTTAAAATTACAGCTTACCAATTATGTTATTTATCAATTATTTAGAAAATTAACTCCGGCAATGGAACGAAGTTATTAGTAAAAAACTTTATTTGGGATTGTATTACGAAGCGGAAAATCATTTACTTTTAGCTCAAGAATATAGGAATCCGATTTGATTTCTGTTGGCGTAGCCTGCGCTTGCACATAAAATTATCAGTACTTGTAGGGTGGGCATTGTCTACCAAAACCATGAGCTGGTGGGCATTGCCCACCCTACGTGTATTTCAAAAATCAAGTATGAATCCTATATATAGTTGAGGCTGCTGATAAATACAAACTTGATGACTAACTATATATGGCACTTTGCACAGGTGCATCAAAAGCTGCGAGGTTGGATGTAATTGTTAGATTATTCCCTGTACAAATAAAATTCAAGTTGTAGAAAATAACCTTTTATTAGCAATTTCTAATTATTAGTAATGATATCGTTATAATCCTGAAATATAGGGCTATTACCAGGCTGATTTCGGGTGATTTCTCATGAAGTTAGATTTAATCAGGTTTTTTCAGGCGTGCAATCCTAGCAAAACTTTGGCTGTCAGCAAACCGGAGGATAGACAATATTACATTGATTTTTCTAAGGTGCGGGGTAGCAAGATTATTGACGAATTAGGGCGAACTATCACCAGGCTTTCACCAGATGAACCTACTTGTCAGTTGTTTACTGGTCATATTGGTTGTGGTAAATCAACGGAATTACTCCGCCTGAAATCAGAGTTAGAACAGCAGGGATTTCATGTAGTGTACTTTGAGTCTAGCCAAAGCCTGGATATGGCTGATGTAGACGTGACAGATATTTTATTAGCAATAGCCCGTGAGGTGAGTCAAAGTCTAGAGGCAATCAAGATTAACCTCAAACCTGGATACTTCCAAAATTTGTTTACAGAAATTGTGGGTTTTTTGCAAACACCCCTAGATATTGGCGTAGAAGCGGAGTTATCTGTAGGTATTGGCAAAATTACCGCTAAAACTAAAGATAGTCCGAAACTGCGATCGCAATTACGGCAATATCTAGAACCACGCACCAATGGTATTTTAGAGTCTATCAATAAAGAACTACTACAACCAGCGATCGCTAAACTGAAATTGCAAGGTAAAAAAGGATTAGTGGTCATCATTGACAATCTTGACCGCATTGATAACTCATTGAAGCCTACAGGACAAATCCAGCCTGAATATTTATTTGTAGAACGTGGTGAACAGTTAAACCAACTAAACTGCCATGTTGTTTATACAATTCCCTTAGTTTTAATATTCTCCAATGCTTTAGGTAGATTAACAAATCGTTTTGGTATTGACCCCAAAGTCCTGCCAATGGTACCTGTAAAACTTCAAAACGGTACTAAATTTGCCCAGGGAATCAACTTACTACAACAGATGGTAATGGCCAGGGCGTTTCCTGGCGTAAGTTGGGAACAAAACCAAACGTTAATTACAGAGGTTTTTGATAGCGCTGAAACATTGGATAGACTGTGCTTAGTTAGTGGTGGCCATTTGCGTAATTTGCTCATGATATTATTTCGCTGTCTTCAACAAGAAGACCCCCCCATTTCGCGGAAATGTCTAGATAGGGTAATTAAACAACGCTGTAATGAACTTTCATTGGCTATTACTCCTGATGAATGGGAAGTTCTTTACGAAGTAGCGCAAGATAAAAGCTTGAGAGGTCATGAAAAATATGAACTTTTGCTTCCCAGTATGTTTGTATTTGAATACCGAGACGAGGATGGTTCCTGGTTTGATATTAATCCGATTTTGGCAGAAGCCAAAGACTTTAAATTATAAGATGTTGTCTTGTTCATAAGATGAATAATCTACCTAATTCCCATAACTTAACTCCTGAGAATGAGCAGTCGTTACAAACTTTGGTAAGGGCAATTACTTTTTCTCAGGGAGAATTTTCCTTAATATTATTGCGTTGTAATTACGCGGCTTTGCGTAAACGCATTACCCAACAACTACATCAAATTTCTCCAATCAAAATACATGAAATCACTTTACCAGAAACAGTAAAAACACTCTACACAAATATAAATGAACAATTAGGAGATGAACAACCACCCGCATTGATTGTCTTTGGCTTAGAGTCTGCTCAAGATATTGATACTGTGCTGACTGCGGCTAACCGAGTAAGAGAAGAGTTTAGAAAAAACTTTCCTTTTCCTATAATGTTATGGGTTAATGACCAAGTTCTCCAAAAGTTCATTAGATTAGCCACCGATTTAGAAAATTGGGCTACTATTATTCCATTTGAAAGTAACACTAATGAGTTAATAAGTTTTATTCAGAGAAAAACTGATGAAGTCTTTATTGGTGATGTAATTCCCAATCCCCAGATTTGTTGGGAATTAAATCGAGGAATTCAAGATTTGCAAAACAGAGGTAGAGAATTAAATCAAGTCATTCAAGCTAACCTGGAGTTTGTCCGGGGTTTACATGATTATTTACACGACCATACAGACTCTGCTTTAGCTCATTATCAAGATAGTTTAGATTTCTGGCAAAAAAATCATAATTTGAAACGGCAAGGAATATTACTATTTAACATTGGTTTGACTTATGTGAGACAGGCGGAGAAAAATCTGATAGATAATCAGGGATGTTACCAAAAAGCCAGAAAATATCTTCAGCGATGTATTGCTATTTTAGAAAAAGGACATTTTGATAATTTAATTGCCAAGTATATTAATACGTTAGGAGAGGTGTTAAGGAACTTAAATGCTTGGCCAGATTTATATAACTTAGCGCATAAATCATTAAAACTGCATAAAAATTACGGTCAATCGCTAAAAATTGCCCAATCTTATGGGTTTTTAGCTGAAGTTTCTTTAGAAAGTTTTCAATGGTATGAGGCTAAAAAACTTGCTCAAAAAGCATTACAAAGACTGAAGAATATCTCGAATCAAAAAGTTCCTGAACGGAGTTTATATCTATTTATCTTAGCCCGCTCCCAAAAAGAACTAAATGAAAATGCCGATGCTGTCAGCAATTTATTAGCAGCCAAAACTGAAACCCAGGCTTACTATAATCCCAGGCTTTATATTAATATTTTAGAGATGTTAAGTAATGTCTATTTTGAGCAAGGTCAATATTTAGCAGCTTTTCAAGCTAAACAAGAGCAACTACAAATTGAACAACAATATGGTTTTTGTGCCTTTGTTGGCGCATCTTATCTCAATCCTCAGCTTCAGGCGATTAATCCCGCACAATTACAAGTAGACAGAAAGGGAACAATTGCTCAAGAAATAGTTGCTTCTGGTCGAGAAAGGGATGTTCAACGTTTGCGAGAAAGGATTAGTAGCACCGAACATAAATTGACTGTCATTCATGGTCAATCAGGGGTGGGTAAAAGCTCTATTTTACAAGCTGGTCTAATACCCGCTTTGCAGGAAAAGCCTATTGCTGAACGTGATGCTTTACCTATACTGTTACGAGTGTATACAGATTGGGTAGGAACATTAGGACAAAACCTAGCACAAGCTGTTGAGGAAGTTAGAGGTTATAAGTTATCTCATGATCTTAATTCAGCCGTAGCCATTAGAGAGCAATTACAGAAGAATTCTGAGCGCCATCTTTTAACAGTGTTAATTTTTGACCAGTTTGAGGAGTTTTTCTTCGTTTATACAGATAAAGCTAGCAGAAAAGCCTTTTACGATTTTTTAAGTTTTTGTTTGGATATTCCTTTTGTCAAGATTGTACTTTCGTTGCGGGAAGATTATTTACACTACTTACTAGAATTAGAACGATTATTTAATTTGGGGTCAATTAATAATAATATTTTAGATAAAAATATTCGTTATTACTTGGGTAATTTTTCCCCCGCAGATGCTAAAGCTATTATCCAAAACCTGACAGAGAAAACACACTTTTACTTAGAACCTAAACTTATAGATAAGCTAGTTGAAGATTTATCATGCCAGTTTGGGGAAGTACGTCCCATTGAATTACAGATTGTGGGGGCGCAAATGCAAACAGAAAAAATTAATACTTTAGAAAAATATTGTCAGTTTGGTACTAAAGAAAAATTAGTAGAAAGGTTTTTAGAAACGGTTATTAGAAATTGTGGTTCAGAAAATGAACACATGGCGCGCTTAGTATTATATTTACTCACAGATGAAAACGGTACTCGTCCTCTCAAAACTCGGACTGATTTGGCCTCAGATTTAAAACCAGAGATAAAAACATTAGATTTAATATTAGAAATTTTTGTGAAGTCTGGGTTAGTGTTACTCTTACCAGAAGTACCAGCAGATCGCTATCAATTAGTACATGATTATCTAGTGCCGTTCATTCGTCAACAGCAGGGAAATGAATTGTTAGCAGAACTCGAACAGGAACGGCAACAAAGAAAACAAATTGAACAAGAGCTAGAGCGGGTAGAAACCATACTAACTCAAGTCAACGCAGAATTAGAAAAACAACAAGTTGCCCTCAGAGAAGCACAAGCAGGGACAACCTTAGAACAGGAAGGAGTCAGCGCTGTACGACAGTTCGATTTTGCACAATTGGATGCCCTCATGTCAGCAATGCGGAGTGGAAAAGCCTTGCAAGCTTTAGTCAAAGACGGTCGCTCTCTGGCAAAATACCCAGCAACTAGTCCATTACTGGCTTTGCAGACGATTTTAGACAATATCCAAGAGCGTAACCAGTTCCAAGGACATCAAGCCTGGGTCAGGAGTGTCAGTTTTAGTCGTGATGGTCAGTATATCCTTACGGCTTCTGACGACTGTACCGCCAGATTATGGAATCTCCAAGGCAAACAATTAATCTCATTGCAAGGACATGAAGATACAATTTGGAGTGCCAATTTCAGTCCTGATGGCAAATATATTGCCACTGCTTCCTCTGACCGGACAGCCAGGTTATGGAACTTTAGCGGTCAACAATTAGCCAAATTTCAAGGTCATCAGGGCTATGTGCGGAGTGTCAGTTTCAGCCCAGATGGTAAACATATTGCCACGGCTGGTGATGACCACACCGCCAGATTATGGAGTTTTAGCGGTCAGCAGCTAGTGCAGTTTCCTGGACATCAAGGAACCGTCTGGTGTATCAGTTTTAGCCCAGATGGTAAACACATCGCCACAGCTGCTGATGACCGTATAGTCAGATTATGGAACCTCAAGGGGAAATTGCTTGTCCGATTCCCAGGACATCAAGATTGTGTTTGGGATGTAAGTTTTAGCCCCGATAGTCAGTACATTGCTACCGCCTCCTCTGACGGTACATCTCGGTTATGGAACCTTGCAGGAGAACAAATAACCAGATTTCGAGGCCATCAGGGTGTGGTTTGGAGTGTGCGTTTTAGCCCCAATGGTCAATATATCGCTACAACTTCCTCTGACCGTACCGCTAGGGTTTGGAATCTCAATGGTCAGCAACTAGCGCAATTCTCAGGACATCAGGACTATGTGCGAAGCGTCAGTTTTAGCCCAGATGGTAAATATATTGCGACTGCATCTTCCGACCGTACAGTCCGATTGTGGCACCTCAACAAGCAGCAGTTTTCCGCATTTCAAGGACATCAGAGTACAGTTAGGAGCGTAGATTTTAGCCCTGATGGGCAGAAAGTCGTTACTGCTGCCGATGACCGGACTGTACGTTTGTGGAATATTAAAGGTGAGGAGCTTTTACAGTTCCTTGGACATCGAGGAAAAGTTTGGAGTGTGAGTTTTAGCCCCGACGGTAAATATATTGCTACTACTTCCTCTGACCGGACGGTACGATTATGGGATATTACAGGGCAGTTACTTCAGCAATTTCCAGGACATCAAGGTACAGTTTGGAGCGTTAGTTTTAGCCCGGATGGCCAGCACATCGCTACTGCTTCCTCTGACTTGACGACTAGATTATGGAGTCTTGATGGTCAGGAGTTGATGCAATTTAAAGGGCATGATAAATGGGTGCGATATGTGAGTTTTAGTTGCAATGGTCAGCATATTGCGACTGCTGCTGATGACTGTACCGCTAGATTGTGGAATCTGGCAGGACGACAGGTCGGGCAATTCTTGGGGCATCAAAGTATAGTTTGGAGTGTGAATTTTAGCCCTGATTGTCAATATCTGGTGACTGCTTCTGAAGACCATACAGCTAAATTGTGGACTCTGGATGGGCAAATAGTGACCGAATTTAGAGGACATCAAGCCCCGGTGAAGAGTGCCGTTTTTAGTCATAATGGGCAGTATATCGCTACTAGTTCCGACGATCGCACCGCTAGGTTATGGAATCTTAACGGACAGCAACTAGCGCAATTCAAAGGACATAAAGGTGCAGTCAGAAGTATTAGTATCAGTCCTGATGATCAGTATATTGCCACGGCTTCTGATGATCGCACCGTGAGATTATGGCCGATAGAAAATTTAGACCAATTACTGGCGCGTGGTTGTAATTGGCTACAAGATTATCTAGAGAATAACCCTCATGTCACAGAGAGCGATCGCCGTCTCTGCGATATATTGAAGTAAAGTATTGATTGGGGCGCGATCGCTCTATGGGAAAATAATATAGGCGATCGCTGTGGCAATTAACTATACTTCTACAGGGTTTTTGATTTTTTGATGCTGTGCGGTGGCGATTAACCATTTACCGCCGGAGGGTGCTAAGGTGACACCGCGTCGGGTGGGTTTGACGGGATAGTTATCAACTAGTGCTAAGTCTACATTTGCTAAGACCGTCGCCAAAATTAATTTCATCTCATACAAGGCAAAAGCCATACCTACACAGCGACGGTTACTGCCACCAAATGGTAGATATTCATATAACGAATACTGCTTTTCTAAAAACCTTTCTGGCTTAAACTCTTGCGGTTGGGGATATAAATCTGGTCGGCGGTGCATTAAATAAATGCAGCCGACAAGCATTGTTCCTGGTGCAAATTGATGACCACCAATTTCTAAATTTGTCTTGGTAATACGCGGAATGGTCACCATCGCAATGGGATAAATGCGTAGTGTCTCCTGACAGACAGCCGTTAAATAAGGTAAGCGAGTAATTTCATTTACGTCGCCATTGTCACCAAAATTATCTAACTCAGCCAGAAGTTTCTCTCGTACTTGCGGTAATTTGTGAATCCAGTATAAAGCCCATGTCAAAGCTGAGGCGGTGGTTTCATGACCTGCGACTAACAACGTCATCAATTCATCCCGCAATTCAACATCGGTCATGGCTTCGCCATTTTCATCCCGTGCTGCCATCATCAAGGACAGGATATCAGTGCGGGATGGGTCTGGATGATCTCTGCGGTCTTGAATTTCGGCGTAAAGCAGTTGGTCAATTGCCTCTCGTTGACGCAAGAAGTGACCCCAAGGACTCCAGCGACCTAAGTCTATCTGCAATGCAGGCAAAAAGGAAAGGGTAGAACGTAAGGCAGAACCGCTTAAATCTAAGATGTCACAGAGGCGTTTTTGCAGTTGGGTGTAACGTTCTCCCTCGCGTAAACCAAAAACAGCTTGTAAAATGACCCGCAAGGTAATTTCCTGCATAGAGTCGCGCACTGAGAAGGGTTTGCCTAATTGCCAATTACTGATGACTTCTTTGGTGATGTTAGTAATGATATCGCCATAAGCCCTCATGCGATCGCCATGAAAAGGCGGTGTTAACAACTTACGCTGGCGCTGGTGAGTTTCTCCAGACAGCAACAGTAAAGAATTTTCCCCTAATAAAGGTTGTAAAACTTGGGCTGTCCCTCTAGCGTCTAATTGTTCTAATGGAGTAGTAAAAAGTTCTTGAATGGCTTGCGGGTTACTCAAAAATACTATTGGTCGTTTATTGGTTAGCCATAGTGTAAAAGAATCTCCATGAGCTTTGGCAGATGCTTCCATTAGTTGTAATGGCTGATAAATCCACTGCACTAGCTGCATAAATTTTGGTATTTTTGGACTATCTGGAAGTTTCATGACAAATGCTCCTTTTGGTACTATCCTAACTCAGCTAGCAGAAGTAGAAATAAAGATAAATCATCTTAATAATATCTATCTGTAGATCATTTATACAAATAGGCGATCGCTTCTAAAATAACGTAGCTATCCAGATTTTTTATACATAAATTATATGGTAGATATTTATATTATTGACCTATTTGTAATTGGGCTACTTTTGCTCGTCGTTACATTAGGTTCTGGTTGGATTTCGCGGTTACCTCTATCTTTTGCCTTGATATATCTCTTAGTGGGAATCATTCTCGGCCCTTATGGCTTTGGGTTGATACAACTAAGGCGGGATGATGTATTTAATGCAGATTTATTGGAAAGAATCACAGAATTTGTCGTCATTATTTCCGTTTTTAGCTGTGGATTAAAAATAATCCATCCCCTGAGACGTAGAGTGTGGGATATTACCGCACGCCTTATTGGTTTCTTAATGCCTATTTCTATTTTTGCCATAGCTGTTGTAGCTAAATTATTTTTAGGCATGAATTGGGGCGAAGCGATTTTATTAGGAGCCATTCTTGCCCCCACTGACCCAGTGTTAGCATCGGAAGTTCAACTAACAGATATCAATGATAAAGATGAGCTACGTTTTGGTTTAACCTCGGAAGGTGGTTTAAATGATGCCTTAGCATTTCCTTTTGTCTATTTTGGACTTTTTGCTATCAAAGATGACAACTGGAACACATGGTTTAAGCAGTGGGTAGCAGTTGATTTAATTTGGGCGATCGCTGCTGCATTAATTATGGGTTTTGTTGTTGCCAAAGCAATAGTTTGGATTGATCAAAAAGTCCAGAAGCGTCGTTCTGCTGATGCGTTGATGGAAGATTTTATTGCTCTCAGTGCAATATTGTTAACTTATTCTCTAACAGAAGTTGTCAACGGTTATGGATTTTTAGCAGTATTTATTGCTGGATTAGTTTTCCAAGATACTTATAGAAATCCAGAAAAACCACTTGCACAATTAGAATTTATTGAACGCTTAGAAAAACTTTTAGAAGTTGGCACAATATTATTATTAGGTTCGATATTACTATGGCAACCAATAATTAACTATGGCTATCAGTCTTTGATAATAATTATTTTCCTATTTTTAATTATTCGACCTATTGGAGCCTGGATTAGCACCATTGGCAAACGTCCTTTAGCATCCCATCGCCGCCGCCTCCATCCTGGAACTCGCTGGTTACTTGGCTGGTTTGGCATTCGTGGCGTTGGTTCCTTATATTATCTCGCCTATGCCTTTGGTCATGGTTTAAAAGATGCAGTTGCCGAAGAAATAGCTTGGATAACTTACACTACGGTGGTAGTTTCTGTAGTTATACATGGCATATCTGCTACGCCATTAATGAGTTGGTATGAACGCAATATTGCTAATGAGCAGAAAACTTCTTTGCCTGAAACTTTAAATTAAATATGTTATCGTTTTTGACCAAACTAGTATGAGTGGTCAAAGAGAAATCAAAACCATTCATTTTCATTTCTCTATCTCATCGTTTTTGACCAAACTAGTATGAGTGGTCAAAGAGCGGGGTAGAGGAGCAGAGAAAAAATTCTTACTCAGTACCCAGCACTCATAACTCGATTCTAAGCTTTGAGAATCTCGTCATCTACAGAGAAATCTATTTCTGATTTATCGCGTCCACTTGCTACATAATCATTTTCATAAGCGTCAGCCAGCCCAGAAATTAAATCATATTGCGGTTGCCAATTTAATTCTGTCTGTGCTTTATTTACTGAAGCAAAGAAATGTTGCACTCGCATGGGGAAAGCTTTGCGTTTACCAAAATCAAATTTTTTCGGGTCGTAATGGACAATTTTAAGATCATCGGCTGATTTTCCCAAGGCTTGGGCGCAAGCACGAGCTAAACCATCAAACGTGACATAGCGATCGCCAGAAATATTATATACTTGCCCAATCGCCTGTTTGTTGCCAATCACTTGCGACATTGCCATTGCTAAATCTTTGACATGACCTAACTGAGTAATATGCAGCCCATTAACTGGAATGGGCAGGGGGCGATCGCGTACAATCCGATCAAAGAACCAGCTTTCTAAATCATTGTAGTTACGTGGGCCGTAAATGTAGGTGGGACGAATCGAGGTAAAGGGTAATCCTATTTGCTGCAAATAAGCCTCGGTTTCATGCTTACCTTTGTGGCGACTTTTGGGGTCTACCTTATCCCCTTCTATATGGGGTAGCTGGTCGGATTTGAGATAAACCCCCGCAGAACTCATATAAACAAAATGCTGCACTCTATCTTGGAAAATTTCCGCCAGTGGTTGAGTATCCGTTAATTCCCGCCCGTTATTGTCAAAAACAACATCAAAATTTTCTGCTGATAATTTTTCTTTGAGCTGCGTGGCATCCGTGCGATCGCCTATAATTTGTCCTACTCCCTGTAAAGCTGGTAACGGTCGATTACCACGATTGAAAAGTACTACCTCATGTCCTTGTTCAACCAGGATTTGCGTCAAATAGACACCAATGAACCTAGTACCACCCATTATTAAAATTCGCATAAATTACCCATTGCTATGTTTTTGAGGGAATGGTGAGCCAGCGCGGTATTCTCTACGAGACGCTACACGTTAGCGTAAGCCTGTCGTAGACAAGGGGGTTTCCCCCATTAGCGACTGGCGAACCCCGAAGGGGGGACTGGCGACTGGTGACTAGGAGGAAACATAAGAATAAAGAAAATATTATCCCCTTACTCAACCCCCAATACCCAATACCCAATCCCTGATTTGAGGTTATCAGGTTGCTGTATCCTTCTGGAACCTCCCCTCAGAGAAGTACGTCTGTATTTTTTATCTGAAGCGCTTTCCATTTCTTGCTTGCAAAGGGGAATTTGCCTGAAAAAGTCATGACTTTTGCGTCAGCTTGCCATAGAGTAATTTTTTCCGTGGCTTCAAGGTTGGAGGGGTTTAATTTGCTTCTGGCTTGCTCCCTCTGCCTCTTGCCTCCTTTAATTTCTACACCTTAAAGTTAGTTAGCTGTGCCATTGAAATATGCTCTTGTTCATGAGTGGCTGACACCAAAAGCCACCGGCGGTTCAGAACTCGTTGTCAAAGAAATTCTGCATCATGTCGATGCCGATTTATACGCCCTCATCGACTTTGAGTCTAACAATCCTGAAAGTTATTTATACCAACGTCAGATTGGCAAGACCTTCCTCCAGCACTTTCCCTTTGCCCGTAATGGTATCCAAAAGTACCTACCCTTTTTACCCCTGGCAATCGAACAATTGGACTTGCGCCAGTATGACGTAATCTTGTCCTCATCTCATGCTGTCGCCAAAGGCGTATTGACCACTGCTGACCAGCTACATATTTGCTACTGTCATAGTCCTATGCGTTACGCCTGGGACTTAACCTTTGATTATTTGCGTTCCAGCCAAATGGGGAATGGTGTAGCGGGATGGGTGACTCGATACTTGTTACATCGTTTACGCCAATGGGATGTGTTAAGCGCCAATCGAGTCGATTACTTCATTGCCAATTCCCATTACACAGCTAGGCGGATATGGCGTTGCTATCGCCGAGAAGCCAAAGTTATTTATCCCCCGGTGAATGTGGCAGAATTTCCGTTTTCACCTCACAAAGAGGATTTTTATCTCACAGTTTGCCGATTAGTGAGTTATAAACAGGTATCCCTAATTGTGAAAGCGTTTAACCAATTGCAACGGCCATTAATCATCATCGGTACAGGTTCAGAAATGAAACAGATTCGCCAGCTAGCTAATTCTAATATTCAAATATTAGGGTGGCAGCCTGATGATGTAGTCAAAAAGTATATGACCAAAGCCAAGGCTTTTGTCTATGCTGCCTGTGAAGATTTTGGTATAGCTTTAGTGGAAGCACAAGCTTGTGGTACTCCGGTAATTGCCTATGGTGTCGGAGGTGCCACGGAAACAGTTAGGGATGTACGATCTTATAAAGATACAGGAACAGGTATATTTTTTAAAATGCAAACTCAAGCAGCTTTGGTGGAGGCAGTAGAAAAATTTGAAATGTATCAAGATGCTCTTGACCCTGAGTATATGCGATCGCACGCTGCTGAGTTTTCCCCGCAAAACTTTGCCAAGCGCTATCTAGATTTTTTAGACCAGTGCCATCAACAAAAGCCTAATTTAGCAGGTTAGGCAGAATTTTTTGTAATTCTTTTGTATGCTTTTGGCAATTTAACCCCAGAAGCACATCCTTTTGGCTTTAAGATTGGGACTATGTGTGGTGTGGATTATTAAGGAGTATGATGACTGCCCAGAGTTCACTCCTCTCCGGCAAACGACGCTTACGGCAAGATGCTAGCTCGTCTATGCGTTCTACAGTCAAGCGTGGTCAAAAAACAAAGACACCTAAAATCAAACCCAAAGGTTTGTCTTTGCAAGGTATCAACGGAGAGTTTGCGAAAAGACTTTTCGATATTGTGTTTTCTTTATTGGTGTTGATCCTATTCTCACCAGTCTATTTAATCTTGGCATCGCTGATTGCTTTAAGCTCAGAAGGCCCAATTTTTTATGTCCAAGAAAGAATCGGCCAAAACTACAAACCCTTTAATTGTATTAAATTCCGGACAATGGTCAGCAACGCTGATGAAGTCCTCATGCAAATGATGGAAACATCACCACAGTTGCGGCAGGAATTTGAAAGTAGTTTTAAGCTCAAAAAAGACCCCAGAATTACTAAGATTGGTCAATTTTTACGAATTACCAGCCTGGATGAATTTCCCCAATTCTGGAATGTTTTAAAAGGGGATATGAGTGTTGTTGGCCCACGCCCTTTAGTAGCAGAAGAATTACCAAAATATGGTGATCACATCGAACAAGTTCTAACAATTCGACCAGGGATTACTGGATTATGGCAAGTTTCAGGAAGGAATGACATTCCCTATCCCCGACGAGTGCAAATCGATTTGCATTATGTGAAATCTAGGACTCTCTGGTTGGACTTATGGATTATATTGAAAACAATTGATGTGGTAATCATGCCTAAAAATAACGGAGCATACTGACGAAAAAGAATTTTTTTGCTAGGGGGCATTATTTCCCCCTTCACACAAAGAATATTATGTTCTTCTGGACAATATATTTCAGGTAGTTGGTAATCAGAAATTGGTATTAGAAAAAATTCACCTATTGCCTATTAGCTATTACCAATTACTAACTATTGAACTATTATTTATTATCAACTATGTGAACTAAGTCTTGTGATGTATCCTCATCTAGCTATAGTCAATATTCATTCATTTTCAATATTTGATTAATTCCAACTTAATAAAAGTGACATTTGTGTAAAGTTTTGGCCAAGAAAAATCTTGGTAAAATCGCTGATAAAAAGGGTAAAATGCTTTAAAAAACTTGACTTGTGAGTCTTAAAGCTGAGTTGCCAGAAAAAATTGCTCTTTATTTCAGTATATTTATTTACGATACAATCCGGGTACTCTTTAAAACGCGTAAGTTTACCGTTAGGCAATTTAGTCATTACCTGCTAGGTTGTATCAATTGACCTGCGAAAATTTCATCACCGAGAATAAGGAATAAACAAAGCATGAACCAAAACAAGCGAGCATTAATAACTGGGATTACTGGTCAAGATGGTTCATATCTAAGCGAATTTCTCATAGAACAAGGTTATGAAGTTCACGGTATTATTCGCCGGACTTCCACATTCAATACAGACCGCATCGATCACATTTATGAAGATCCCCACCAAGAAGGAGCGCGGTTATTTCTTCACTACGGTGATTTAACCGATGGTACAACACTACGCCGAATTCTCGAAGAAGTTCAACCAACAGAAATCTATAACTTAGGCGCTCAATCTCATGTGCGAGTAAGTTTTGATTCGCCAGAATATACAGTAGATGCCGTAGGTATGGGAACACTACGGTTATTAGAAGCTATCCGTGACTACCAGCGACGCACAGGTATTCAAGTACGATTTTATCAAGCAGGTTCTTCGGAAATGTATGGTTTAGTACAAGCTGTACCTCAAAGCGAAACTACACCATTTTATCCCCGTAGTCCCTACGCTTGTGCCAAAGTTTATGCCCACTGGCAAACAGTAAATTATCGGGAATCTTACGGTTTATTTGCTTGTAATGGCATACTTTTTAACCATGAATCACCTCGTCGCGGTGAAACTTTTGTCACCCGCAAAATTACAAGAGCTGTTGCCCAGATTGTAGCCGGCAATCAGAAAAGCATCTATATGGGTAATCTTGATGCCAAGAGGGATTGGGGTTATGCCAAAGATTATGTCCGAGCTATGTGGTTGATGTTGCAACAAGAACAACCAGATGATTATGTAGTTGCTACCGGCGAAACCCACTCAGTACGTGAATTTCTTGAGTTGGCTTTTAGCTATGTAAATCTTAACTGGCAAGATTATGTAGAGTTTGATGAGCGTTATCTGCGTCCAGCAGAAGTAGATTTATTAATTGGTGATCCTACCAAGGCACAACAGAAATTGGGATGGAAGCCTTCTGTCACCTTTAACGAATTGGTAGCACTAATGGTAGAAGCCGATTTGCAAGCTTTAGGTCAGACTTCTCCCAATGGTAATACTTCAATCCTACCCCAGGATATTGCTACTATTCGTCAACAACTGGGTGTACTCCACTTCTGATTAATTCTTGCCAAGGATGAAAGTATGACCGCCTTAGAACTAAAAAATAAACGGATTCTTGTCACTGGTGGGGCAGGGTTTCTAGGTCGTCAGGTAATAGATCAGCTGTGTCAAGCTGGAGCTGATACGGCGAAAATTAGTGTACCGCGATCGCGTGACTTGGATTTACGTGTTTGGGAAAATTGCCAACGTGCAGTAGATCAACAAGATATTATTATCCACTTAGCTGCTCATGTGGGTGGTATTGGACTCAACCGGGAAAAACCCGCAGAGTTGTTCTACGATAACTTGATCATGGGTACTCAATTAATCCATGCTGCCCATCAAGCTGGAGTAGAAAAATTTGTGTGTGTGGGTACAATCTGTGCTTATCCCAAATTTACCCCAGTACCATTTAAAGAAGACGACCTGTGGAACGGTTATCCAGAAGAAACGAATGCTCCATACGGAGTTGCTAAAAAAGCTCTTTTAGTTCAATTGCAATCTTATCGTCAGCAGTATGGCTTTAATGGCGTTTACTTGCTGCCAGTAAATTTATATGGGCCAGAGGATAACTTTGATCCCGGTAGTTCTCATGTCATCCCAGCGTTAATTCGCAAAGTCTACGAAGCTCAAGTTAGGGGTGATAAAGAGTTTCCAGTTTGGGGGGATGGTAGTCCTACCCGCGAGTTTCTCTATTCTGAAGATGCAGCGCGGGGTATTGTGATGGGAACTCAATTCTACAATGACTCCGAACCAATCAACTTGGGAACTGGTTACGAAATCTCCATCCGCGATTTAGTCACACTCATCTGTGAATTGATGGAATTTAAAGGTGAAATTATTTGGGAAACCGATAAACCCAATGGTCAACCCCGCCGTTGTTTGGATACCGAACGAGCGAAGCAAGCTTTTAATTTCACAGCCCAAGTAGACTTTAAACAGGGATTGAAAAATACCATTGACTGGTATCGGCAAAATGCTGCTTAGGTAATGGGTAATGGGTAATGGGTAATGGGATGAATAATATTTTTGTAACCTCTTCCCAATCCTCAGTACCCTATTTCCTATACCCCATCTTTGAATATGAGCGCAGTGAATGACCATCAAGTATTAACTAAATCTCAATTACGTCGGAGTTTAATCAAAACTCGACAGTCTATGTCTATTGGAGAATGGCGAGAAAAGAGCGATCGCATCTCTTGTCTATTACAATCTTCCACTCTTTTTACTCAATCCACAACTATACTGGCCTATTTCAGCTTTCGTCAAGAACCTGATCTTAGCTCCTTATTTGCCCATACTCACCACCGTTGGGGATTTCCTCGCTGCGTTGATCAATCCCTGCGGTGGCATAGTTGGATACCTAAAGATTCCTTAAATATCAACGCTTACGGTATCAAAGAGCCTGATCCACAAGCGCCAACCATAGACCCTGAGGAAGTTGATTTAATTCTCGTTCCCAGCGTTGCTTGTAACTATCAAGGATACCGTTTAGGCTACGGAGGAGGTTACTACGATCGCCTACTGAGTTCTCCGGAATGGTCAACCAAGCCAAGCATTGGCATTGTCTTTGATTTTGCTTATTTGCCTCAATTACCCATAGAAAATTGGGATCAGCCTTTACAAGCAGTCTTGACAGAAACATCTTTTCATGTTAATAGTTAACGGCTAACTGTCAACCGTCAACTGTTAACGAACAGAATGAATTGGAAAACGCAAAATTCACCCTGGCGAACGCTGGTAATGTATGGTTTATTAGGTGTGATCGCCTTCATCACTCTCTTCCCTTTGTTGTGGCTCATCAGCACTGCTTTAAAATCACCTACAGAAAATATTTTTCAGTCTCCACCGCAGTTATTACCAAATCAACCAACGGTAGATAATTTTTTTAAGGTGTGGAATTCTCTGCCATTTGGGCAATATTTATACAACAGTACTTTAGTCTCTGTACTGACTGTAGGGTTAAATCTCTTATTTTGCTCCTTAGCCGCTTACCCCTTAGCAAGACTATCATTTCCGGGGAGAGACTGGATTTTTATTGCGATCGTTTCTACGATTATGATTCCCTTCCAAATCGTGATGATACCACTGTACATTTTGACTGTGCAGTTGGGCTTACGCAATACTTATCTCGGTATGATGTTTCCCAGTTTGGCTTCTGCTTTTGGTATTTTCCTTTTAAGACAAGCTTTTATGGGTGTTCCCAAAGAAATAGAAGAAGCTGCCAGGATGGATGGTAGTTCGGAGTTAGGCTTGTGGTGGCATATTATGTTACCTGCGGTAAGACCAGCATTGGTAACTCTAGCTATTTTCGTCTTTATCGGCGCTTGGAGTGACTTTCTGTGGCCGTTGATTGTGATTCAAGATGAGAATTTGTATACCTTGCCTTTGGGTGTAGCTAAACTGGCGGGGACGTTTTCCCTTGACTGGCGTTTGGTTGCGGCTGGTTCCGTAATTGCGATCGCCCCTGTACTGTTACTATTTCTTATACTACAGCGTTACATCGTAGAAACAGATATTGGTAGTGGTGTCAAAGGTTAACTAACAAGCACCGCTTTTTTTTAGCACTACCCACACGGTTTTTAATATCAGATTGAGGTCGTAAGTTATAGACCATTTACGTTGATAATCTAAATCCATCTGTACGATAGTTTCAAAATCTTTAATGTTGGAACGACCTTTAGTTTGCCATTCTCCCGTCATTCCTGGTTTAACCCGTAATCGTTCCCAGTGACGTGGTTCATAGTGAACGACTTCATCAGGTGTGGGTGGACGGGTTCCCACTAAACTCATATCCCCTATCAGAACATTCCAAAATTGGGGAAACTCATCTAAGCTGGTACGACGCAAAAATTGACCCATAGGGGTGATACGTGGGTCATTCACCGATTTAAATATGTGACCCTGAGCTTGGTTTTTTACTAAATGTTTAACTTTATCGGCGTTAACCACCATAGAACGGAATTTCCAAATGCGGAAATGTCTGCCGTTCAGACCGCAACGAATTTGAGAATAAAATATTGGCCCAGGATCATTAATAATAGTAAGTATAGCTATGGGGATTGTGATAATGGCTGTAATTATCAGCCCCACAATA
The DNA here is from genome assembly GCF_048568275.1 of Anabaena sp. FACHB-595. NCBI lineage: Bacteria > Bacillati > Cyanobacteriota > Cyanophyceae > Nostocales > Nostocaceae > Anabaena > Anabaena sp. FACHB-595. The sequence goes on along the minus strand of NZ_CP183473.1, from coordinate 5,740,707 downwards.
GCACCGATAATATCAATTAATCTTTTTCTAACGCTAATAGTTGAATAGTGTACAGGCTGTTGTAAAAAGTCCGCATTCATTGGATGATTCACAATAGCTAATCTATTCATAGTGAAATGTTCCGGCTTAGGAGTAAAATCAGGTACGGACATGACTGTAAAGTTAAATTTTCAGTTTTTCGTCAAATAAATTATTCTATGCTAGGTGTAAATATACACAAAAATTCCCTGACATTAGAAATTTACTGCCTGGAGTTCATACAATCTTTTAATTTGACAGGTGCATTTTAAGTTTTGGTTATATTTTAATTAAGTATTCTCAGATAAATATGGCGGCGATCGCTGCGCTATAGATCAGTACTAGTCAAAACTAGCCCATGTAACTGAATAATTTTAGGTTTAGTCTCTACCTGGGAGAAATTTTTTGTCAAACTAAGATGATTTTTGATTTATGGAGTCAGGATTTATTGTAATCTTGATACGGCTTCTTTTGTTTTCTTTGCCTACTGCCAATCAATTTAGCAACCGTGGCTAACACAATAGGTTGATTTACTATTGACCAATCGTTACTACGAAGGATAAAGTGTCGGCTTTAATGTCTTGAATTTGCATTGGAACTATTTGCATCTGCAAACGTCTCGATGTCAGAAAATAGGCAAAAATATCACCTTCCCACAGCACCTTCCGGAAAATTAAAAAAACGCCGGAAAATATTGCAAATAATCTCTGTAGCTCCTCACAATTCACACGCATGAAGTCACCTTTTCTCTTACTCGGTCTCATCAGCACAATTCTTTTATCTACTCCAGCAAATGCAGCTCGTTTAGAATCATGGAAATTTGATCCAAATCGAAATCAACTGAATATCACGACAGATTCAGAAGTTAAGCCCAGAGCTTTTTTAATTAATAATCCAGACAGAATTGTCATCGACTTACCAGGAACAAGTTTCAAAGCTAATACACAACGTAAAAATTTTGGAGCCGCCGTGCGAGAAATTCGCGTTGGTAAGGTTGAGAATAATACTGCCAGAATCGTGGTGGAGTTAGCACCAGGTTATACAACTTCTCCTGACAAGTTAGTAATTAAAGGTGATTCCGCCTCACATTGGATTCTCAATTTCTCAGCTATTAAGAAGGACGTTGACCATACAGGAGCAAGTGAAGAAAAAATCTCAATTCCTGTAAGTAATAATTTAGAATTTGCGGGAGTTGTTCCTTTAAGTAGAGAAATATCACAGCTAGATTCTCAAATTAAACGATTGATGAATCGCTACAGTTCTCTCTCAGCCGGGATGTTTTTCTTAGATATGGAAACTGGCGAGTATCTAGATATCAATGGAGAAAAAACATTTGCCGCAGCCAGCACAATTAAATTTCCGATTCTCATTGCTTTGTTTGAAGAAATCGATGCTGGCAGAATTAACCCCAATGAAACTTTGGTGATGCGGCGTGACTTGATGACTGGTGGTTCGGGAACGATGCAATATAGAAAAGCAGGCAGTAGATTTAAGCTGATGGAAACTGCTAGCAAAATGATGATTATCAGCGATAATACCGCCACGAACATGATTATTGACCGATTAGGTGGTAAAAATCGCTTGAATCAAAAATTTCGCACTTGGGGACTACAAAATACAGTCATTCGTAATTTGCTAGGAGATTTTAAGGGAACTAACAAAACTAGTCCTAAAGATTTAGTAAGATTAGCTGCTTTGATTTCTAACAATAAGCTGCTAAGTGCTACCAGCAACTCACGGGTTATGGATATTATGAGTCGCTGTAAAAATAGAAGCTTGTTGCCAGTAGGCCTGGGTAAAGGTGCAGTCATCGCCCATAAAACAGGGACTCTTGGAAGAGTTTTAGGAGACGCGGGAATTATCCAAACACCCTCTGGTAAACGTTATTTGGCAGGCATCATAGTAGCCAGGCCTTTTGGTGATGCTAGAGCTAGAGCTTTCATCAATCAAGTTTCTCGCCTAGTATATGGCTATCTAGACCAACCAACATCAGCGAGAAACTTTTGATTATAGCTTCATGGGATATGAGCTAAACTATTCTGCTTTTAAGTTGCATAATCCATCGTGAAGGCTGTTGACCGTTAACAGTTAACAGTCAACAGCCCTTATTAGTAGTTATGCAATTTAGGCGCGCATTAGCTTAGTAGGGGTGTTGCTGTGCGCCCCTACTGTTATCCATTTGTTGCAAAGATGATGAAAATTGCTATAGTTGTCGTTCTTTTTCTAAAGCCTGAAGCAATTTATCTATATATATTTCCAACTCGGAATTGCGTCTTTGGGGCGATTCAATCATAGGTGGACTATCGGGAAAATTCACTACATAACCACCGAGTTGAATACCTAAAGGTTTTAAATGACCACCGACTAAATAATTTTGGAAATCTGTTGGCGGCTTTTTGAAAACATTGATAAACCAGTCACCCGTTGACTTAGCAATATTATCTGATTTGAAGCGAATCAATCCCAGAAGATTAAAGAGATTGGTAGCTTGAATTAAAGCATAAGTTTCTTGAGGACTGGGTTTAACACCCCAGCCTAATCTATCAATAATATTTGCTAAAAATTTGGGAACTGCACTATCAGTACCAGTATTGACAGGCGCTAAAAGTATAGATGTCTGTCCTTTAATGAAGATGCTTTTAAAGAAAGTTTTGTCAATATTTGGATTTTCCATCCTATCCCAGTAAGTATCTGGCTCATACCCAAGATAATATTTAATTAATTGGGTTGCTTTAGCACGTTGTTGCTGGAGATCATTCATGAGGACTTCTAGATTTTCGACGATACTTTGAATTTTGCGTTCATTTTTCGCCTGGTCTGATGGGTTTGATGTTTTGGTTACGATATCACGAATCAATTCTTCCAGTTCTTTGGGCTGTTGCGGTAATGCAGAAAAAGCCTCCAAAAGAGCAATATACTTACAGCCAATACTATGTCCTATCCAGGAAAATTTCCGATCATTTAAATAAACTTGATAATCATAATTAGCAAGCTTTGCCATTCTAATTAACTGTGGGGTAATTTCATATTCTTCCCTGATTAAAAACCCTGCTTCTACGTAATGATTAAAGGTAAAATTAAAAGGTAGAAGAATAATAGTGTAGCCGTTATCAAATAGATATTGTAATAAATAGCGATAGAATAGCATGGGGGCAAAAGTACCGAAGAAAGCCCCACCAATAAATTGAATAACACCTTTGGGTTTTGGATGTAAAGCTACCCAGCTATGCGAAACAGGTTGAAATCTCAGTTTTGCTTTCATAATTTTTTATACCTGATAAACACGACAAATTGAGACATTCTCAAGATTGAGAAGACCATGATTAAATTGAATTGTTCATAATTAGGACTTACGCACTAAAATTTTCTGTTGAGACCGGGTGTAAGGGTGTAAGGGTTTCAAACATTTATTCCCCTATACCCTTCTCCAAACCCTTGACCTTTCGTTTTCATGCGTAAGTCCTAATAAGTCCTTCTGCAAGTATGAAACTTTAGTTATCTTATGATTACTAAAGTCGCCATCAGAAGTAAAATATTTACGTCCGTTTAGTAATCGGTTCATAATGTCATACTTTAGCCTAAATAAAAATGCCAAAGTTTTGTGATTATTGTTTACAATAAATTTTTAGACATCGCTTTAATTACTAACTTTTGACATAACTAATTTACCAACAAGTCTTGATACAACAGCAGAGGTCGTTATTCCTGAAGACGACTCATGAACCTATGTAGTTAAACAAGAGGGGATGGTAAGCATAATCTATTAATTAGTTTTTACACCTCTTCGATAGGAATCAGATTTGATTATGGAAATGCTTTAAGTATCTGTAGGGTGGGCATTGCCCACCGTATCATGGTTGTGGTGGGCATTGCTCTATGTATATTTCACAAATCCAATACTAGTCCTATAGTTTGTTAACCTATCGAGTATATGTCTGTTGATTTATAAACTTAAAAAGATTGATTTTGGCTTTATTTTCTAACAGTCTTGGGATGAATGATAGCAGTACAGTAACTTTAATTCAGGTAGGTATGGGGAAATGGTGCGTTTAAAACCGTGGCAGTGGGTGATATTGGCAATGCCGATCGCCTCCATAATTATTTTCTTACTAGTATCCGCCGGGATGCAGATTCATGCTTGGGGACTAAGTTGGATTTGGGCTGTGTTTACCTTGGCATTTGTAGCTTGGCGTTGGTTGTTGGTGAAATGGACACAACCAGCCATCCGGCAAATAGAAGCTGCATTAGCCGAAGTTAAAGAAGAACTCAAATCTGCGGTGGAGGATACAACACCAATTGTTAGTAGTGATAGGACACAACAAGCAGAAGCAGCTTTGCAAGAAATTCTCACAATCGCCCAAAACGATCGCCCAATTTGGGAAGATTGGACAACATTTTGGCAAAGATGTCAAGATTTAGTGAGAGCGATCGCCCTGATTTATTATCCCCAGGTGCAGTATCCCTTACTAAATATCTACGTACCCCAAGCTTACGGATTGATTCGGGGAACAGTCGATGACTTAGATCAATGGATGCAGAAGTTATCACCAGCACTCAATCAGGTAACAATTGGGCAAGCATACCAAGCATACGAAGTGTATCGCAAACTAGAACCATCAGCGCGGAAGGTCTGGCGTGCATGGAACTGGGCGCAGTGGTTGTTAAATCCTGTGGCTGCGGCGGCTAACCGGGCAACTAAGGGAACAACTAATCAAGCAAATCAGCAATTATTGGTGAATTTGGGGCAATTACTGCGGGAAGCCGCTTTAAAAAACTTGTGTCGCCAGGCGATCGCCCTCTACAGTGGAACTACAGTAAATATCTCCACAGCTACCGTTTCTACCCCAACCTTACCAAAAACCAAAACTCAAACACTAGAAAACATTCTCGCACAAGCCCAGCCAGTCGAGAAAGTTACCCAGAAACCTGTAAATATTTTACTGGCAGGAAGAACGGGAGCAGGCAAAAGCAGTTTAATTAATACAATCTTCCAAAGTAATTTGGCAGAAGTTGATGTGTTACCCAGCACCGCCGAAATTCAAAATTACCACTGGCAAACCCAAGATGGGGAAACCTTGAATCTCTTAGACACACCAGGATACGAACAAGTTAAACGGGGCGATTTACGGGATTCCGTATTAGAATATGCCACCAAAGCCGACTTATTACTGTTAGTCACTCCTGTACTTGACCCCGCTTTACAAATGGATGTGGACTTTTTGCAAGAAATCAAAGCCACAGTTGCAGACATCCCCGCGATCGCTGTAGTTACTCAAGTAGATCGTCTGCGTCCCATCCGTGAATGGCAACCGCCTTATGATTGGGAATTGGGTAACAGACCCAAGGAAATTGCCATCCGCGAAGCTACAGAGTACCGTGCTAACTTGTTAGGAGACTTTTGTAATCTAGTCCTACCCATTGTCACAGGTGATACACAAACAGGTAGACTTGCTTGGGGAATAGAGGCTTTATCCTTGGGATTAATCCAGGCGATCGCCCCAGCCAAACAACTCAGACTCGCCCGCTTTTTGCGTAACCTAGAAGCCCGTACTGTAGCTGCTGCCAAAATCATCGACCACTACACATTACAAATGGCAACCACCCAAGGATTGACAGCATTACTCAAAAGTCCAGTGCTTCAGTTCATTTCTACCATTTCCACTGGTTCCCCAACCTTGGCTTACCTACTAGCAGAACAAATTCCCGTAGAACAGTTACCCATTGTCATTGGTAAACTGCAAATGGCTTATGATTTATTCTCACTATTAAAAACAGAAGAATCCAGCACCCTCAACTTTGACTTATTATCTCTGTGGCCGCTACTTTTAGAAAACCCCACCACACCAGACCGCAACGCCTGGGCTTTTGGTCATGCGCTAGTTGAATACTGGACTCAAAATCTCACAGTTGAACAATTACGACAGCGTTTCGACTATTATTTACAGCAGATTTGAGATTAACTAAAGAATTGTTTCAGCTTGAATTTCTCGAATAATTGTGAGAACTTCATCTTCTGATTGGATATGCCGTGCTAACACTTGAGCAGTTGATTCCAGTACACGCTCAGAAAATAATTTAGCTAAGTCTTGTCGCAAACTCTGCCCAATGTAAAATCTGAGTAGAGCTTCAACTGTCATATCTCGACTAGCTGCAACTTTTTTGAGCGCTTCTAATGTATCTGTTGGTATTTTTATTGACACTGTTTCTGCTGCACGGGCTTTTAAATGTAGTTGCAGTTCTTCATCAGGCTTGTTCATATAGTTTTCTTTCTCTGCGAGTAGCTGGACGGGCGGAGATAATACGTGTTGTTTATTCATCAATTAACCATCCACGCTGTATCCCAGACTCAATACCACCGGCCCAATCCTTTATTAAATGGTGTTGCACCTTCTTGAAAAGATGTTGTACTACCGTTGGATTAATTGAATTTTTTATGTAAGTTGACTCATACCTAAACTCTCTATCAGTATTTTTTTGCTGACGTAGTACATAAATTTGATCAACTTTATATTTTCGTAAATTTACATCATTGGTCAGTTTTATCCATTCCATAACCACAAGGTATAAACTGTTAGGATTTCTCGCTTTTAAATCCTCTGCTGCGCGTGAAGATCCCTCAAGCATGGTTTTATCTAAATATGTTTTACATTCGATTGCAACAACTGGAATATCAAAAATATGTGTCTCAATATTACCCGTGACTGTCACTTCAGAATATGTATCAGGCTCTTCCTTTAAAATTGCAAGTATTTCACCAGGAGTATTATCTTGTTCTGGAGGAGGTGCTGCTTCAAGCGATGCTTGAACAGTTGCACCAATTACGAAATCATGATCTTTTCTCTCAATTCGCGCATAAGGTCGCTTGAGCATTTCAGAATATTTTGGTGGTACGAAGAAAATATCTTTGAACGTGTGTGACTTACCAATAAGAGCGTTCTGCCCGAAATCTTGTACTAAATCTTTAAATAAATAATAAAGAAATTCTTCTAAGAGGCTATTTATAAAGTAAATCTAAAGGAGAGCTATCAGATAAAAAGGCAGCGATAAGATACTGTTTGTAGAGTGTATTTACATAGGAAACAATGAGACGAAAGTCTTATTCTACAGACCTTAATGACTCAGAATGGGCAATTTTAGCTCCTTTGATTCCACCCGCTAAATGCGGTGGGCATCCCCGAACAACTGATATGCGAGAAGTATGCAACGCTATCTACTACCATCTGAAAACAGGTTGTCAGTGGGATATGCTTCCAGGGGATTTTCCTCCTAGTTCAACTGTTTACAGCTACTATCGTAAATGGCAAAAACGAGGTATCTGGGAGCAAATGAATCATACTTTGCGCGATCAAGTTCGTCAAAAAATGGGGAAGTCAACTCAACCCACGGCGATCGCGGCAGACAGCCAGTCGGTAAAAACGACTGAAAAAAGGGGGATGTGTACGGTTTTGATGGTGGCAAGAAGGTAAAAGGACGAAAGCGGCAAACTTTGGTTGATAGTCTGGGACTTTTGTTAAAAGTGGTTGTAAGTGAAGCAAATGCTGGAGAAAGATTACTTGCCGCCTATACTTTGATGGAACTGTTAGAAGAGCGTCCAGAATTACTGGAAAAAGTTGAAGTCATCTGGGTTGATTCCGGCTATGACGGTGATAAATTTGCGCTCTCTGTTTGGCTGATGATTCAAGCTCATGTTGAGGTAATCCGGCGTACTAATCAAGAATTTCAGGTTTTGCCCAAACGGTGGGTAGTAGAAAGAACATTTGGCTGGTTAAACCAGTACCGTCGTCTCAGTAAGGATTATGAGCGTCTCCCAGAAATGAGTGAGGCTGCCATATATGCCGTTATGACTCGTATTATGCTACGTCGTCTAGTCGTCTAAAGATTTACTTTATAAATGGTCTCTAAAACACTAGAATGAAGGTTGGATCTTGAATCAAATTTTTCTGCATAATGCTGCTGATCTAAAAAATCTTTATATTTAGTGAGAAGTTCCACTCTTTGAGTAATAATTGAATCATCTTGGTCAGTAATTTCTGATTTTGGTCCAACCAGGTTCATATTTGCTTTATGCCATTTGTCATATTCAGTTCTGATTTCTCTAAGGAAAGTCCTGCTTTCAGTATCTCTGTATTTTGTACGATGATTCTCTTTTTGTTCAAGATTTGATCCATGCACTAGAGGATTTCTATCAGTTGTTGGCATAACTCTAATTTCTCTAGAAGATGATGTGCAATTACTTTAGCGAGAAGAGGGGGTACAGCATTACCGATTTGATTATATTGACAAAGAAATTTTTCATCAAATCTTTCTTCTCGATGCAATAGTTTATGAGATACGACAGTTTTTTTTCCAAAAAATCTATAGTTATCTGGAAAAGATTGGATTCTAGCTCCTTCACGGGCTGTTAAATTTCGATGTTGAAAAGGATGGACAAAATTAGCATAGAATGACGCAGCAATAGTGTGAGACGGTTTATGAGGATTTAAACGGCGATTATTCTGATCATATGATTTGTTTGATAATTCACCATTACCACTACGTCGTCTAGCTCCATGTTCTTTAGATACATCCGAACTGGATTCACCCCATTTTATATGCCGGAAACGTTCTACTAAACGGTCAGAATGTTCCATTGCAACATGATTGTAAAGCGTAGCACTACCATTTCTAGCCCAAGTCTGATAAGTATTTTGAGGTTTTAAATGATAGGGTTGCTCTTCACTTCCTTCACGCGCATTAAGTTCTGGTAAGTCTGATATTGCGTCCCACAAAGTTAGTGCAGGTATAATACTCATATCATCGAAGATCGATAATTGAGACCTATTTAAATTTAAAAATTGCAGAGAATGTGTTTTTTTAGGAATACCTAGTACTTTACCTTTTTTATTGCCAACAATAAAAATACGTTCTCTAATTTGCGGAATGCCATATTCCGCAGCATTTAAAACCCATACTTCGACAAAATAACCAAGTTCTTCAAATGTTTTCTTAATAATATCTATAACTTTAAAACCTTCTGCATTTTTCCTTGATAGCAATCCTTTTACGTTTTCCATGACAAACGCTTTAGGTTCAAGAAATTTTATCCATTGTGCAAAGTTGATGAATAAACCATTTCTAGGATCTTTAGGATCTTTTTGGGCTGGCCCAGCAATACTAAATCCCTGGCATGGAGGCCCGCCAATAATAATATCAGGTTTAAAGTTGCAGATATTCTTAACGTCATTTTCTGTACTAAAGTTACCGATATCATTTTGAATAACTGTTGAATCAGGGCGGTTGTAGCGTAGTGTATCACAAGCCCAGGTATCAATTTCAACAGATAAAGGTACAGAGAAGCCTGCCATTTCAAAACCTAAACCAAAGCCTCCTGCCCCTGCAAACAAATCAATAGCAATAGGTTGTTCTCTTTGTACCATACATTTAAAGCATTTAAGTTCTGAGAAAATTAGCTTGATACCTTTGTACTCTTTTGTCAAGGGTATCTAGTCTTTCTGTAAACTGCTGGAATGACAACTACGCAACTTAAGCAACTCACTTAATGCAGCGCACGTAAACAGTTTTTTACTTTCATTCTGCCAATATGTTAATGCTAATGGAGAAGAGTAAATTCTTGAGTGGCTGGCAGAAAGTGACAAGTATTAAATTAGCCATCGCCAACGGTAGCCCATCACACTTCTTGATGAGAAACTACAGTAAATCGATAGCCCATCACACTTCTTGATGAGAAACTACAGTAAATCGATATTCACACCCCAAAGTCTGTACATGAGGAAATAAACCAATAAGTTCTATGACTTATCAGCCTACACTAGGCGATCGCAACATCCCTACCCTTCTGGTAAACTTGCAAACACTTGCTCAACTAATTCCTTAGTCTTCACTTCCAAACGCTGCCAATCGACCTCACCTGTTTCATCAATTAAACTAGTATCAATATCAACCACCTCACTCCCAGATGTGTAATTACAGAAACACACCTGATAACACAGTTCCCACAAATCGATACTGGCACTTTGGTCTTGACGTTGCAAACATAAATGATATCCTGGGTGGGGCATTGGCAGTTTAGCCAAAGTCTCTCTGATGGCATCGGCCTGTTCTAAGGTTGCAGATTCCATTTCTTGCAATAACTGTGTCACCAAAGTTTTAGTTTCATCAGTGGTGTGGGGGGGCCAAATTAACACATCTTGGTAAGTTCCTTTCCAAGCAGATTCATCTAGCTGCTTGCGGAGATTATCAACAACGCGAATAAAAGCAGGCTGCATGAGGAGTTCGGCCTGGTGCCAGGTATCTTGGTTTGTTATTCTGGGTGGCATTGGTAATTAACAAAGGCACTAAAAGAAAAATTTACAGTCTTGTTTATTAAAAAGATTGCTTATATAGTCCAAATCTTTTATCAAGATAGCGGATTTCATGTAAAAAAAATTGGAGATATTTATTACCATCGGCAGAATCTAGGTAATAACTCTGGGGAGGGAATATGATTGGCAAGCTACTAGATCATCGATACCAAGTAATTAGAGTCCTGGCAATAGGGGGATTTGGTCAAACTTACATTGCTCAGGATACCCGACGGCCAGGCAACCCCACCTGTGTTGTCAAGCACCTCAAGCCTGCCACATCTGACCCCAGAGTATTTGAAACAGCCAAACGCCTCTTCAACAGCGAAGCCGAAACTTTAGAAAATCTGGGTCATCATGACCAAATACCCAGGTTACTGGCTTATTTTGACGAAAATCAAGAATTTTATTTAGTCCAAGAGTTTATTGACGGACATACTCTGACAGAGGAACTTATCCCTGGCAATCGTTGGAGTGAAGGCCAAGTTACTCACCTGTTGCAAGAAATTTTGTGTATCTTGGAATTTGTCCATCATCAAGGGGTGATTCACCGCGATATCAAGCCAGATAACATCATCCGTCGCACTGCTGATAATAAGTTAGTTTTAGTAGACTTTGGGGCGGTTAAACAATTGCGTACCCAACTGGTGACAGTGGGAGGACAATCATCTGCTACCGTGGCGATTGGTACTCCTGGCTATATGCCTACAGAACAAGGGCAAGGTAAACCCCGTCCTAACAGCGATATTTATGCTTTGGGGATTATAGCCATTCAAGCCTTGACGGGTATATTACCCACACAGTTACAAGAAGACCCCCAAACAGGAGAACTCATTTGGCGGCATTTAGTCAATGTAAGCGATCGCCTGGCAGTAGTCTTAAATAAAATGGTGCGCTATCACTTTAAAGATCGTTACCAAACTGCCTCAGAAGCTTTACAAGCCTTACAAAATGCTCTTAATCCTGTAGTAGCTGTATCCTCCACATCAGCAAAGTCTCTCAAGAACTCCTACTATCAATCAGCTAATCCATCATCCCCTGTCTCTCGCCAGCAAACTGTAGCCGTTGCGCCAACAAACCCAGTTGTTACCAAACCTGGACGTAAAGACTCTCACAACTCTGACCCATTACCTCTATTAATTGGGATTGTATTGGCGGGTGGCGCGGCTGCCTTAGTAGCTAACTTTTATCCCAATGTGAAAAATTTTGCTGCTAATGTTTTGAGTAATAACGCTACATCAGGAAATAAATGCTTGGCTGTAGTAGCTGGTAATTCTAATATCCGTTCTGAACCTAGTTCGATTAATACCGATACGGTTTTACAAACCATTGGTGTTAATACTAACTTTGAGGTCACAGGTAAACGGACAAAACGAGGTTGGGTAGAAATAAAATTTAACTCTAGTCGTTTGGCTTGGGCGCATTCGGATGTGATTATTAATGATCAACAGTGGACTTCTTGCCTACGGGATAAAGGTATTGCCTTGAAAACGGTTGATGATAGTACTCTGATTGCTGCTAGACCAGTACCTAAACCCCAACCGAAATTAGACTCTTTTATTAATTCAGCACCAGAACCAGAAGCTTCCCCAAACTCTCAGCCAACGGAAGCAGCACAACCTAAAGAAGACACCACTAAAGTTGTGGCACAAGCCAGGAAGAAGTACGAATCAGGGGATTTAGTCGGAGCGATCGCCATGCTAAGATCAATCCCGGCAAATGCTTCTGCCGGTATTAAAGAAACCAGTGCCATGATTAATCAGTGGCAGCAAGATTGGCAAAAAGCTGATGCCCTGTTTAATGACATCAACAAAGCCCTAGAAAACGGTCAATGGGATAAAGTTTTAGAATACAAAAATCAGCCAGAAAAATTACCGAATATTAAATATTGGCAAGATAAGTTAGAACCTGTATTTAAACAAGCCACCGAAAATGTAGCCAAACAAGCACTCCCCAAGACAGAAAATCCAGGGGAGCCAAATAATGATATGGAAGAATCACGTAATTATGAGGAAGAATCTATCAATGAAACACCCAGTTCTGAAGAACCTCCTCAAGGTGGTTATTAATTAAGGAGTAGGGAGTAGGTAGAGATAAATAATTATACCTCCTGCCCCCTGCCTTCTTATCTCATTTCGTCATACTCATGAGCTTCAACCCGTCTTGCTTCCATCCCGGCTGAGGGCAGGAATTCAGCCCTACGTACAGGAACCAATGGTGGTGTGGGGCCTTGGTATGGGTGAATAACTTGTACTGTACGGGTGGGGCGTGAACGTGGTGAGAATAAAGATAGTACGCCAGCGACAACAATACCACCGCCAATTGTCAAAGTTGCTCCACCAACAGCCCAGACCATAGGTGAATTCCACCAAGAGCTTTGGGGTTGTAACGCGGCAGATGCTACTCTTTGAGTATTTTGTTGAGCTAACTGCATCTGTTGGCTATTGTTCCAATTTTGGAATTGGAACTGGAGTTGTTGGTTTTGCGCTCTTAGTTGTTCATTGTCACTCTTTAAGCGTTCAAAATCCATTTTTAATCGTTCTAATTCCACAGTTTGCACAGGATTTGGTGCGGCTGGTTGTGGGTTAGAATATGGTGCTTGCCCATAAGGTGGGTATTGCGGCGGCATCACCTGGGGCGCTACTAAGTTAGCTGGCATTTGTGAAGCCACTCCAAAGTTAGGCTGTAGGGAATTACCTGTTCCCCTGAGCATCAAGAGAGCCGCCAGTCCAGCTACGGCGACACCGCCGATAAATGCCATACTTTCACTCATCGCCTTCACCCCTCATCTGCGATGTAAATTCCATAACGTTTGACTGACCTACTCTCACACTCATAATCTTTTAGCCTACTTAATTCACATAATACCCAAAATATTAAGCTGCTGTTTCAGCTAGTTTTTTTACAGATGAATATTCTGATGATAATATTCAAGACCATAAATGTTAAATTGTCCACAAAATAGGTGTAAAAAAACTACACTGTTATACTTTTGTAATCTACTTTATCGTAATCATCAAGATGTTTTGATGGCTGCCTTCAGACTTTGACAAAATTCCGCGATCGCACTGAGTCCTTCTGCTGGTGTTCCTGCGCTTAAACGTTGGACAAAGGCGCTCCCGACAATTGCCCCATCGGCTCCCCACTCTTTCACCTGGGTGGCTTGTTCTGGTTGAGAAATGCCGAAACCTACAGCAATGGGCTTGTCTGTGACCTGACGAATTTGTCGTAATAAATCAGATACACGGACTTCTACTTGCGATCGCACCCCTGTAACACCTGTGACACTGACCAAATAGATGAACCCTTGAGAAGAATGAGCGATCGCTTCTATTCGCTCAGATGAACTTGTAGGGGCAATCAATAGAATTAAATCAATCCCCCGTTCAGTAGCCGGTTTAAGTAGTCCTGCGGCCTCTTCTAGCGGTAAATCAGGCACTACTAAACCGGCTACACCAACCGCCGCGATTTGTTCCAGAAACTTGTCAATTCCCCGATGCAAAATGGGATTGTAGTAGGTAAATAAAATAATTGGCGCTCTTAAACTGGGAATAGTAGCTTTTAACATCTCCAGTACCCTTTCCAGCTTTGTACCATTTTGTAAAGCGCGGGTAGCGGCTGCTTGAATTACTGGTCCATCTGCCAAAGGATCTGAATAAGGGATACCCAATTCGATAAAATCAGCACCATTGCTATCTAAAATCTTTAAGGCTGCGGCTGTAGTTTCTAAATCAGGATCACCAGCAGTAATAAACGGAATTAGAGCGCACTCTTGATTCTGTTTGAGGGTTTCAAAGCGATCGGAAATGGCGGTCATTAGTCAGTGATCAGTAGTCAGTGGTCAGTAGTCAATAGTAACAAACAACTGACCACTGTAAGACTTACGCTCCACCACGAATAGGACTTACCCACCCAGGTTTTCTGTTGAGACTGGGTGTAAGGGGGTAAGGGTTTTAAACATCTACACCCCTGTATCCTTTTCTACACCCTTGTCAAAACCCTTGATTTTTCGCTTTCATGGGTAAGTTCTATACGAATTACGTTGGCGTTAGCCTAGCCGCAGGCTATTACGAATTAATCTGAGTTTGTTTCTCTTGTTCAATCTCAGCTTGAATCTTGGCTAATTCTTCAGGAGTTAATTCGTCTAGCCGTTTTTGGAAGAAAGCTTCTTCATAGTCTTCCCGTTGTTGATGGTAGGTCAAATTTTTTCCCACCGCACGCAAGACATAGGTGGCTAACCAGCCAATCAAACCAATGACTAGTAAAACTTGGCTCCAAATACCAGCTTGTTGACCATCTAAGCCGAATAGCTGGAATCCTAGATATGCCAAACCACCGACAATGAAAATGCCAATGCCAATTCCAATAGCGTCAATACGTCGCATGAGATTTATGACCTACCAATCTTGATTAAACTTCGATTTTTCGTGGACGGGGGCGCAGGTTTACAAATGGGGATAAAACCAATAACCCTGGAAAGAACAAAAACACCAGAAAATACATAAAGGTGCGCTCAATAGAGCTAACCACATACCAGCGCAGCTTTAAGTAAAACAGTAAAGCGACGGGGACAACTAATAAATAAGCTCCGGCTAAAGCCAGATATAGCAGGGGTACAATCATAAATCCTTGTCTTTGAGTGGATCAGATCAATTGGTGCATCTATTTTCCATCATAGGCTGAACTGAAAGCCTGGAGACACCATAAATATTGGGCTTTTAAATGAGTCCAGCAAAAATTCCTGATTCTTGCTGATCAAAATTATAAGATAATGCTACAATGGCAAAGCCAGTAAAGAAGTAGTGTTCTTGTCGGGCAAGATTGAAGATGCTAAGTCTAGTTAAATGCGAGGAAGCAAATGCAACTCTCAGCTAGCTACAGCTAATTTCCCAGGGGAGATAAAAATTTTTCAATCTAGTTGGACAAAATACGCATTTAATGGTGGAATATATGAGGGGGTATTTGCTGCCTCCAAAATATAACAAGCTCCCAGCACAATGGGGGGGTGTGGCGGAATGGTAGACGCTACGGACTTAAATAATTGAGCCTTAGAGAAGAAATTCTTTAAGTGGATGCTCTCAAACTCAGGGAAACCTAAATCTAGCTATAGACAAGGCAATCCTGAGCCAAGCCGAAGTAGTAATTAGTAAGTTAACAACAGATAACTTACAGCTAATCGGAAGGTGCAGAGACTCGACGGGAGCTACCCTAACGTCAAGACGAGGGTAAAGAGAGAGTCCAATTCTCAAAGCCAATAGGCAGTAGCGAAAGCTGCGGGAGAATGAAAATCCGTTGACCTTAAACGGTCGTGTGGGTTCAAGTCCCTCCACCCCCATAAAAGCAAGTTCTTGTAACTTTAACCATAAATTTGCCAGCCACGGCAAGCTTATGGTTATTCAAATATTTGTATCTATACTGCTTTACGTTTTCTACGTTTAAAGACTGGTGATAGTAATAAATATACCAAACAATTGATATCGGGGAAAATAAAGAAAAGCGATAGTTGTAGACTATCGCTTTTCTTTATTTACCTTGTCAACAAGCGCCGCCGTAGTAAATCCAGCGCTGTACAAGCACTTAAATGACGAATAAAAGAGCGATCACCTACGGTGGGGCGTAGCCCAACGCGCATTGTACCAAAATTATATTTAAAGCTGCTTACTTCATCCCCTGGCCCGGCTAACCCGATATAAACCAAACCCACAGGCTTAGTCTCTGTCCCTCCGTCTGGGCCAGCAATCCCCGTAATACTCAATCCCCAAGTTGTTGATAAGCGGGTTTTTACACCCATAGCCATTTGTTCGGCTACGGTATCGCTGACTGCACCCAATTTTTCTAAATCTTCTGAGTTCACTCCTAACAACCCCGCCTTCACCGAGTTGTCGTAAGAAATTACCCCACCCCAAAAGTAATCAGAACTACCGGAAATCTCCGTCAACATTTGTCCTAACAAACCACCAGTACAGGATTCTGCTACCGACAAGGTTTCCCCTGAACTCCGCAACAACTCACCGACGACGGAGGCCAAACTGTCATTATTGACACCATAAAAATCTAAGCCAGCAATGTCTTTAATTTGCTTCTCTACTGGTGCAATCAAAGCCTCTGCGGCTGCTTCTGAAGGAGCTTTTGCTGAAACACGTAGCCTTACTTCTCCCTTCCCGGCGTAGGGCGCTACCGTAGGGTTAGGTAAGTTTAAATAAGCTGTCACTTTTTCTGCTAATGCAGATTCCCCAATTCCCCAAAACTTGAGACTGCGACTATAAATAATCTCTTGACCCCAGCCTTGACTTTTGAGAAATGGTACTGCTGTTTCTTCCCACATCCGGTGCATTTCACTAGGTACACCAGGAAAGGTAAAAATTGTCATATTAGGACGAGGTTCCCAGATGATACCAGGGGCTGTACCCGTGGGATTCGGTAATATGTCTGCGCCTTGAGGAATCAAAGCTTGTTTGCGGTTACTTGGTGTCATCACCCGACCACGTTGAGCAAATTTTTGCGTAATATCTTCGATAATTGCCGGACTTTCTACCAAAGGCGAACCGAAAAAATCAGCAATGGTTTCACAAGTCAAGTCGTCTGGTGTAGGGCCTAGACCACCTGTAAAAATCAAAATATTAGCTCTGGAGATAGCAATTTTTATAACTTGCTTAATTCGGTCTGGGTTATCCCCAACTACTGTTTGATGGTAATGAGGAATACCCAACTGGGCTAGTTGCTGCGCTAGATATTGAGCATTTCCGTTGAGGATATCTCCTAAAAGCAGTTCAGTCCCAACACAAATAATTTCTGCACTCATGTAATTTAAGTAAAAAGGCAAAAGGCGCTAATACTACTTTATTGCTTTTACCTTTTCACTTTTGCTGAGAAACCCTCCAAGCTCGCCAAATAACGTAACTTAATAGGGATGTTGAACCACCAGCGTAAGCAATACTGCTAGGTACACCAGCCACAACTAACGCTAAACTCCCCACCCACAAAGTTAAGGAATAAATAAACAAAACCGTCCAGCGATGAGATAAACCAGCTTGTAACAATCGGTGGTGGAGATGGCGTTTATCAGCAACCCAAGGCAATTTACCCTGGCGGATGCGAGAGAGAATCACGGCTGACATATCGACAATGGGAACGGCCAGAATTAAATAAGGCAAAATAACTGCTGTAAAAGCCGGAATTTTTACCAAACCAATGACACCCACAGCAGCTAAGGTGAAGCCCATAAAATAGGAACCACCATCACCCATAAAAATTTGAGCGGGGTTGAAGTTATAGCGGAGAAATCCCAAGGCTGCGCCAGCTAAAGCTGCTGCAATTAACGCTGCTGCCGGTTGGTGCATAAACAAAGACACAAGCAGCATCACCACAGCCGCAATTCCCGATACCCCAGCCGCTAACCCATCTAAACCGTCAATCCAGTTGATGGCGTTTACCATGCCTACCAACCAGATAACGGTGATGGGCAAACTGAGAAAGTTAAGGTCAACTATTCCCATCGTGGGGATGCTAATGAAATCGATGCTGACACCGGCTTTCCATGCACCAGCAGCAACAATCACTTGTATCAACAAGCGTCCCAAGGGAGACAGGGTTAATAAATCGTCGGCTAGACCGATGAGAAAAAAGCCTAAACCACCTAAGGTAACACCCCAAATTTGCCATTCTTTTTCTGGTGAGAGATTGTTAAACCCACCTAGCCACCAAACAACCATTAAGGAAATTATTGTACCTGCGAAGATAGAAACTCCTCCCAGACGCACCATCGGACGGTCATGGATTTTGCGATCGCCAGGGCGGTCAACACGTCCACTTTTTATACCAATTTTTCTGACATCGGGCGTAGTCCAGAGAACGACTACCGCCGCCACCAAGAAGGCAATCAGATGATAAATCTGAGCAGGCATCTGTATTTTTAATGAGTAGTTTATGAAACAAAAATGTGATGAGGGAGGTTTCCTACTTATTTTTACTATATTTCAGACCCTGATCAGTGAGGAATTTGGGACTGGGGACTAATTGGGCAGAGGGGCAGGGTGCAGGGGGAAAAGGGGATAATCTTTCTCTAAATTTTTCCCCTTGCTCCCCTGCTTCTTCATCCCTACGCTAAGACTGGTACAGGAATTTCTAAGTGCGGATATAAGGGGAAGCGATCGCACAATGCGGCTACCCGACGTTTACAATCTTGAGCGACTGTGTCTGAATCTGGGTTGAGTAGGCGATCGGCGATAATGTTACCAATTTCGGTAAATTCCGCCTCTCCCATTCCCCGTGTGGTCATGGCTGGTGAACCCAAGCGCAAACCACTGGTAACAAATGGTGATTGGGGATCGAAGGGAACCGTATTTTTATTAGCGGTGATATTTACTTCACTCACTAGCTGGTCTGCTCGTTTACCCGTCATGTTCACAGACCGTAAATCTACGAGCATTAAATGGTTATCCGTACCATCAGATACCAGCTTCAATCCGCGAGTCTGGAGTTGATTGGCTAATGTACGGGCATTATCAATTACTTGGGCTGAATAGCCTTGAAATTCTGGTTTTAAGGCTTCACCAAAAGCAACTGCTTTCCCAGCAATGACGTGTTCTAAAGGGCCGCCTTGAGTTCCAGGGAAAACGGATTTATCCAATTTTTTACCGAGTTCTGCGTCACGGGTCAAAATTAAACCACCTCTGGGGCCACGGAGGGTTTTATGGGTGGTGGTTGTGACTACATCACAATAAGGTAGTGGGTTAGGATGCAGTCCAGTTGCGACTAAACCTGCAATGTGGGCAATATCAGCCAGCAAGTAAGCACCAACTTCATCGGCGATGCTGCGGAATTTTTCAAAGTCAATAATCCGGGGATAAGCAGAATAACCGCAAATCAAAAGCTTAGGACGCTCCCTCAGCGCCAGCTCACGAATTTGGTCGTAGTCTAATTGTTCTGTTTGTTGGCTCACACCGTAGTGACAAACTTGGAACCACTTCCCGGAAACATTCACCGGGGAACCGTGGGTGAGGTGTCCACCATGAGACAAATCCATCCCCATGATTTTGTCTCCTGGTTTGAGTAAAGTCAGGAAGACGGCAAAATTGGCTTGTGCGCCAGAATGGGGTTGGACGTTGGCATGATCTGCACCAAATAGCTGTTTAGCACGATCAATAGCTATTTGCTCAATTTTATCGATAAACTCACAACCACCGTAGTAGCGCTTCCCAGGCAGTCCCTCAGCGTATTTATTTGTCAATACTGAACCCTGAGCCGCCAAGACAGCCGCAGAGGTGAAGTTTTCACTGGCGATTAACTCCAAGTGGTCGCGTTGACGTTGGAGTTCTTGATTAATCAATCCGGCGATCGCTGGATCAGAATTAGTGAGAAAATCTGAATTTGTTCTAGTCACTTCAACTATACCTAATGGAAATTTGCACAACAGTTGATTTTGTTTGAGCGCAGCATATAACTGAGAGTCACCAATCAAGATTTCCATCTATTTTGGCTACTGTACACATCCGATGAATCGCATCTGTACCATTGACTTTTATTCATGCTGATTTATTTATTATTAGCTCCCAGATTGGTTAATGGGATAACCATCATTCGCCTCTCTCCGGAAATATGAACTATAAATACTCTCCATCACTCAATACATCAGTGGGATGAATACTAATGGCTTGCTTGATTCAGCTTCGTTGTCAAAAGGAATAATAATTTATATATGAGTGTTCACCCAGAGAGTTAATCTCTGAGATATACAACATACAATAAATTCAGGTTCACTTGGCAATTTTTTACGAATAAAATTTTCCCCAAAAACGCTGCCGAGTTCTATTAGCGCTACCAGTGCGTTCAACCCGTGCTGAGTTAAGAGGCCGCTAGGTTACCTGCTCCAAAAAAAAGTAAGGCTCGTACCAACTTCAGTTCTGAGTCAGGATACTTTCACTCACTAATCACTACTCAGCCCTAACTTTGGTTCATTTGAGGAGTTACAGGAGGAGATGAGATGCTAGTCATTTTAATGGAAGATCAAATCCTTGCCCCTGAGAGGGTTTGTCCATCTTGTTTACTCGCTAACGGCAGTGGTCAACCCCGATGGCGTGGTGGTAAACTCACCTGTGGTCAAGCTATTAGTCAACTAGCTCAAGAACAGCCAGAGCAGTACGAATGTCTCATGGGTTTTCGTGTTGCCCATATAGAATAATCATAATTGCTAGTAATGCTGAGTAACTGCGTTATCCTAAGCTCAAGTAGCTCATGAAATTTAGCCACAGGAGAACGCACGATGACATGGCGCGGGTCTACAACCATCAAAGATAGAATTTTTGCTTGTTTACCTTATCTGCTTCCTCTAATTGAAGTGTTTGCCTTTGGTGAGTTTTTGTTGAGACAGTTTCCAGTTTTGCAACTACTGTTTCTGCCCCTCATTCCACTATTGAGAATTTATTACGGCGTTCGCTATGCTGGACTGATTATTTTCTTTGTTTTGTGGTTATTGGTAGTGAGGAATGAAAAAATTAATCATTTTATTCGTTTCAACACAATGCAAGCCATATTGTTAGACATCATTATATTTTTGTTTAGCATCCTCACAGATATAGTTGGATTGATTCCTACTGGGGGCTTTGCCATACAAACCCTATACACAACTATTTTCATCGGCATCATTGCTGCTGTGGTCTATTCTGTGGCTAACTCTTTGTTGGGACGTTACGCAGAAATTCCCGCCATTTCTGATGCTGTTTATATGCAGGTGCGCTAGGGCTAACGGGCTGCTACGGTGTTTTCTAGGCGACCAATGCCTTCAATTTCCACACGGATGCGATCGCCTTGTTGCAAAGCTCCTACACCCTCTGGCGTACCCGTTAAAATCACATCACCCGGAAGCAATGTCATCACCTGACTGATATATGACACCAAAAAATCAGGGGCAAATACCATTTGATCAATTCCCGCCGATTGTACGGGATTAGCATCATCATTGAGAAAGGTCTGTAATCTTGCCCCTGGACTCAATTCTCGGACAATCCAAGGCCCCAATGGGCAGAAAGTATCAAAACCTTTCGCTCTTGTCCACTGCCCATCTTTTCGCTGTAAATCCCGCGCTGTGACATCATTAGCAATGGTATATCCCCAAATTTTAGTTTGGGCTTCCTCTGGTGTACAGTTACAAGTGCGATCGCCAATAATCAACGCTAATTCTCCTTCATAATCCACTCGTTGTGACTGGAGAGGATATTTAATCTCTGTTTCCGAGGCAATAATCGTTGTTGGTGGCTTCAGAAAAATCAGTGGTTCACTAGGAACTGGCGTTCCCATTTCGGCTGCATGGTCTGCATAATTTTTGCCGACTGCGACAATTTTAGAAGGAGCGCAGGGAGCCAAAATTTGATAATAATCTGGTTCTAAAATTAAGTCTGTGGGTTGTCCATGCAGCCACGGTGGAGCATCTAGAACCTGCACATTGAAAGACAGTTGTAGTAACCCATAGTAAATCTTACCTTCCCGATTTTGAACTCGCACGTAGCGCTGCGCCATAACTTTGATGAATATCCTTGATATTTCGGCGGATTGAGCTGATGATTCAAATTGAAAACTGGTAAGATTATAGTTCCTTGTTGCTCAGATGTTGATTGATGCAAGTAGTTCTTATCAGACTATTGTATAAATTAGTACGAGCAGCCAGCTTGTCCAAAAGGAGACTTACTCATAATGTCCACAGTTTACGAAACCTTATACATCCTACGTCCTGACCTGACAGATGAACAGGTGGAACTAGCGATCGCCAAATATCAAAACCTGCTACAAGAACAAGGCGCAACTGATCTCGAAGTGCAAAATCGGGGTAAGCGCCGCCTAGCCTATGAAATCAAAAAGCAGCGTGATGGTTTCTACGTGCAGTTTAACTACAATGCACCAGGAAAAGCGATCGCCATTTTAGAACGTGCCATGCGTTTGAGCGAAGAAGTAATTCGTTACTTAACAGTTAAGCAAGAAGTAACAAAAGAAAAAGAAGACAAAGTTGCTGTCACCGCTTAATATAGTCTCTAACTAATCTATACTGGGCATTGAGTTGTCACCACTCAATACTCAGTAAGAGTCTGTGGAGCAGGGAGCAAAGAAAAAAATTACTCCAATCTTTAGTCCCCCAATACCCAGTCCCTAATTCCTTTTACAAAAAATTTTACCTTTTGGCTTTTTTTTGATTTAGTTGGGAATGCTAGATTAACAAGTACTTGCCAAAAGCAGTACTATTGCAGTTAGACATAAGGTTCGACATTCGTCAATGGGAACTGTAAGCCACCGTGATCCAAACTGACACACCCAACATCCAATCTCTATCGACAGAAGTATCGCAGCTGCGTCAAGAACTACAGCTTCGAGATCAACTAGTACAACAGCTATCTCAAGAACTATTTAGGCTAGTCAAGGGCAATACTAATTTTATGCCCCAACGCTTGGAGTCTGAGTATGATTTAAGCCAGTTACAAGCATTGCGAGAGCAATTACAAGCTGTTGAACAACAAGTAACATTTTATCAAGAGCAAATCACATCTCGTGACACTGAAATTTACCAACTGCGTCAGTCTGTACAAGAACTTACAGACCGTAGTCGGATGTTGGAGCAAGTAGTGCAGGAACTACCCCAAATTTACCGTCGTAAGTTTGAAGAACGTATGGCTCCCGTTAGAGAAAAAGTCGCCGTTCTACAACGAGAAAACCGTCAGTTGCAAGCAGAACTCCAAAGTGTGAGTTATCGTCTAGCACTCAAAACCCGTACCTCTAGCCACAGTGGTATTGATTTGCCTAACTTCCCCCGTCCAACATCGGGACAAGCTAATATTCCTAGCGTGCATAACGCGTGATTTTGTAGTAACTTAAAGTATCTCAATACTAAAGAATAGATTCCACCCCTCTATCTTTTCCTTTATATTTGTCATTAAAAGTCTATTAAGTAGACTTGGATTATGTGGGGTGAAAATATTTTTACGCCATAAATTAAAATATATATCAGCTAAGTTTTTAATTTAATATTCTCGACGCTATCACTATCATAGACCGTTAAATTTTTTTATGCGTAGGGTTTTTCACAAAGTTAACAATCATCTACCAGGTGCAGTATGGTTAGCAAAGAAGCTTGATACTAACTTTGGCAATTTCCGGCTGCACCCGCATTGACCAGCGACTCGCCCAATAAATAACCAGTGAGAGACTAGAAAACTAGAAGTTATGGACTAGAAAGTTTTACTTGACACTAAAAAAAGCTTTTTCAAGTTTGAATCGGTGGGGCTTTGCTATCAGCAAAGCCTGTTTATGCTGTCAAAGCATAGGCTGGCACTTCGATGATGAGAAGATTTGAGATTGCTTTCACTCGTAAGTTTTGCTCTCCGACGATAAGTGCAATTATAGGCAATGGCGAATAAATATGGCTATTAGCTGAATGTCACCACTCAATATTGACATTGCCATACATCTATCGTATTTTTATAGGTTAGCTTACTAAAGCAAAACTGTTATCGTTGACGAGGGTTAGAATTTCTTCGTAGGTATCGAAAATTTCAAATACAGAGTCTAGCTGAGTCAGTTCTAAAATCAATCGGACTGGAGTTTGTACGTTGCATAAAACCAAGCGACAACCAAGTTGGCGCGCTGAAGTAAGTCCTTTTACTAGTGAAACTAATCCGGAGCTATCCATAAAATCTACCTCCGCTAAATCAAGTACCCAAAGTTGATGCGGTTGAGACCCTGCCTGAGTCATCTGTTCAGTCAAAGCCAAGCCACCTTGCAAGTCTATACTGCCTTGGGGCTTAAACAAAACTACTTGTGGTTCTTGAGTGAGTGTCATAAATTTAACTAAGTAAATTGCAATCTCAACAAAAGCAAGAAACGACATTAATACTGGTTAAGTCTTATCTGCAAATTCTTGCTCTACCCGCATAAGCAGAATATAGCAGTCATGCAGTTGACCAGTTATCCGTCAGTATTCATGCCGTATAATTTGTGTTAACTTTTCTCAATATAGGCACAAACGCCTAAGGATTTCGGTATCAATCGTATCTTTTACACAATTTTTATATTTTTCCGTGGTTTTTATAAATTTTTCATAATTAAAAAGTTGATTTATCGCTGTAATTGTGCATTTGTGCTATTAACTGCTCACTATTTGATTGTCAATACTGAATAAGTAATAAATATAATAGATTTAATCTAATCTTATCTCCAAAAGCAGCTTGATTGACACCCCAGCCATAAACGAGCCAAGATAAACTATATGGTAAAAAATTGTAAAGACGGCGGTGCGGGATGTCTCTTGAGCTGATTTCACTAGAAAACATTCAGGAGTTTGCCCATCAGTACGGTTACTGGGCTATTTTCCTAGGAATTTTACTAGAAAATTTGGGTCTTCCCATCCCCGGTGAAACCGTAACTCTAGTGGGTGGCTTTTTGGCTGGCAGTGATGAATTGAGTTACTGGCTGGTTCTCGGTGTCGCCGTTACCGGAGCCGTAATTGGCGCTAATTGCGGCTACTGGATTGGTAAACTAGGCGGCTGGCCTTTCTTGCTGCAAATAGGGAAAATTTTTCGGATATCTGAAGAAAAACTATTAAATATCAAAGAACAATTTAGTCAAAATGCTGCTAAAGCTGTGTTTTTTGGCCGCTTTTTTGCGTTATTAAGAATTTTTGCGGCACCCTTGGCTGGTATAGCTGAAATGCCTTTTGGAAAATTCTTTGCATATAACCTAGCCGGAGCAACCGCTTGGGCTAGTCTGATGGTAACATTAGCCTTTTTTGCGGGTAAAGTTATCTCCCTTGAACAGTTGGTAGCCTGGGTCGGTCAATTTGCAATTGTAGCTGTGCTAATACTTGCGGCATTGATTCTCGTGCCTATATGGTTGGAATCGCGCCAGGTTAAACGTGCGGCTGGGGAATAGGGAGTGGGTACTGGCGATTAGGGACTGGGAGAAAAGAGGTGAATCTTGCTTCCAATCCCTACTCTCTCATCCCTCGTTTTTAACCTCTATCCTGCTGCGCCCAGATACGAGTTGGTAATCCCCAAACGTAAATGAAGCCTTCGGCGGCTTTGTGGTCAAATTGGTCTTCAGCGCCGTAGGTTGCTAAATCGGGGGTGTAGAGTGAACTATCGCTCCAGCGTCCGACTATGGTGGCGTTACCTTTGAATAGTTTCACTCTGACAGTTCCTGACACCCGTTCTTGGGTCTTTTGAATAAAGGCATCTAAGGCGGCTTTCAGGGGGCTGTACCACAGACCGTTGTAAACTATTTGGCTGTAGGTCTCTTCAATACCTCGTTTGTAGTGGCTAACATCGGCGGTTAATGTCAGGCTTTCTAGGTCTCTGTGGGCTGGAATTAGCACCAACATTGCCGGAGATTCGTAAATCTCTCGTGATTTGATTCCCACTAATCGGTTTTCAATCATGTCGATGCGTCCGACACCGTGACTTCCTACCACCTGATTGAGTTCTTGAATGAGTGCTACAGGGTCTTTAGGTATACCGTTGAGTGTAGTTGGCAGACCTTGAGTAAAACCTATTTCAATGTATTCTGGCTCATTGGGGGTGTCGGCGATCGCCTTTGTCATTTCATAGATTTCTTCTGGTGGCTCAAATTTGGGATCTTCCAACGCACCAGCTTCAATACTACGACCAAGTAAATTTTTATCAATGCTGTAAGGCGAAGACTTTTTCACGGGTGAGGGGATGCCAAACTTTTCACCATAGGCGATGGTTGCTTCTCTGCTCATTCCCCATTCCCGCGCCGGGGCGAGGATCTTCAAATTAGGATTGAGTGCAGTACAAGAGACATCAAAGCGCACCTGATCATTACCCTTACCTGTACAACCATGTGCGATCGCATCAGCACCGTATTTTGCCGCAGCTTCGACCAATATCTTAGCAATTAACGGACGGGCTAAAGCAGTTCCTAGCGGATAGCGATTTTCGTAGAGGGCGTTGGCCTGTATCGCGGGAAAAGCATAATCTTTAATAAAACTTTCTTTGACATCCGCTACGAGGGATTCACTTGCACCTGATTTTAGTGCTTTTTCTCGGATTGGTTCTAATTCATCTCCCTGGCCTAAATCTGCTGCTAGGGTAATTACCTCTTCTACTCCCCACTCTTGTTTGAGATAGGGGATGCAAACGGAGGTATCTACTCCACCAGAATATGCCAGAACAACCTTTTTGGCGCGACCCATTGCTTTCTCCAGTTAGGAAAACAAATAATGAGTCATTATTATATCTAACTACACCGTGTATATTTTCTTTGTGCAACAACTGATAAGCTCATCCGAGAGTTATCAATCATCATTCACTGACATAGGGATGTCTACAACGATGCTCTACCTACGCAAAAAATTGAAATACAATCATTCTGCTTAACCATTTATTCTATTGTTTTTAACCTCTTGTCGTTGGTTCAAAGCTTATTTAAGTGAAATCGCCACAATATTCACTTTTTAGCTTTGGAGTTGTTTCTGATGAAGTTAAGCAAAAATTTTGGCATTGCTACTTTTGCGATCGCTATTTCTCTAGCTGCTATTGAAGCTAAACCAACACAAGCTGCCATCGTTAATTATAATTTCGCTGTGAATGCTACTGGAGATAATCCGGGGGTATATTTTGGGTCTTTTAGTTTTGATGACGCGAACTTAAACGGTGTTGGCGAAGAGAGTCTGGATGTTGGCAATGGACTATTATCCATTGTGTTTGATTACTTGGGTACTCAATACACAGAACTGGATGATGTTGATTATCCAACGGGAGTAGCACCTTTAGTTAGCTTTCAAGATGGCAAACTCTTAGGACTGAGCTATTTAGTTGAAGACAAGTTTTTTCTTGGTGGTGACTTAGATACTCCATTTACAGGAGGTAATCAGTTTTATAGTATTGTGGGTGCTGATTTATTGTCTGCGAATGAAGCGGGTACAGTCAGCTACTCTACAGTACCAGAACCCTTGGCTATTTTCGGCACAGCGATCGCCACTTTTGTCGGTTTGTGGTCGAACCGCCAGAAAAAAAACTGCCCATTTTTAAAAGCGATGCAGTATTTCCTGTATACAGCTTGTTATTTTTTGAATTTTATAGTACAATTGTACTGATAAGAGAAATCCTGATTGAATCACTCCCCACTTCAACAGTGGGGTTTTTATTTTAAAAGTAAGAGATAGGAGTAGGTGCAAGAATAAGCTAATGAGCGGCTAAATTGTATAACTATACTAATAAGGGCTTTTGAAAGTTAACAGCCCTCACGATGGATTGTGCAACTTAAAAGCAGAATAGCTTATCTTATCTCATAACTCAGTAATCAGCACTTTGCCATATTTCCGTAATTTCACGGTTATGCTGTTTGTATTTAACCCTGGGTTGGGCATTCCTTAACCTCTTGTGATCATTGGAAGGCTTATTAAGTGTAATTGCGTAACTATTCTTCACTTTTTAAGCTTGGAGCATTTTTTCATGAAATTAGCTAAAGGTTTAGGTATTGCAACTATTGCGGCAATTTCTGTTGCTGCTGTTGGTGTTCAACCAACACAAGCGGCGATCGTTAATTACAATTTCATCGTTGATGCTACATCTGGCAGCAATCCCGGTCAGTATTTCGGTTCTCTTAAATATGATGACTCATTCTTAACTGGTTTAGGGCTGGAGACATTGGGAGTTGAGAATGGGTTAGAAGTTAAATTCAACTACTTAGGTAATACCTATACAGAAGAAGATGATGAATTTTATGATTTATACCCGATAGTTAGCTTTAACGACGGTAAACTTTTGGGACTCAGCTATTTTGTTGCAGACAAGTTTTTCATCGGCAATGAAAATAATCTCGATGTAGGCGGAAATATATTTTATGAAATTGATGGATCAGTATTTGCCACAGAAGTGGGTACTGTCCGCTACAGTCAAGTACCAGAACCCTTTGCAGTTAGTGGTATAGCGATCGCTGCTACCGTAGGACTATTCATGAAGCGTAAGAAAAAAGCCACATTAGTAGGCTAGAAACAATGTTTTAAATATTGTTAGCTAGGCAGGTTTTGTACCTGTCTTTTTTTATTGTCATGTCTCTGTAATTTGAGGTGATTAGTTCATGCAATAATTTCATGTTTTCTACCATTATATTGATTAAATATTGAACGATGGGATGAATAACCGAATTCATCATCCCGTTCTTCATATTGTTGAATCCAATTCTGTAGAAACTCGAATGTTTGTGCCTGCTCCTCGGTTGATTTGAATTTGTGTGGCTCCCAAGGTCGATTGCGGTTATTCTCAAGACACTTACTAATGCCAGGATTCAGAAAATAGATTTCAGTTGAGAAGTCAATAGCAACTTTGATTAGCGTACTGTAGCAGCCTTCAATTACCCAAGAAACATTATTGTCTATGAAATGTCTTAGATCCTTTTCTGAATCTTCTTGAGGACGGCGTATGGCTATTTGGTTTGGTTCCCAAACGATAGTATCGAGATCCAGAATTGGAATATTGAAGTCTTTACCAAGTTTATTTGCAAGAGTGCTTTTTCCAGACCCAGAATTGCCAAATATTAAAATTCTATACATTGTGGGGATTTAATTAGGGTGTAGCTGAGTAATTTCTCGATTTTCAAATCACTATAAATCTTTTCTCTGACGAGACGCACTCGCGTTCGCCTGCAATTCCACTCGGTTTTAAGCCTAGCTTTTTTCTATAAAAATAAAGAGACGCTGCAATGCAACGTCTCTTTATTTTTGATCAACTAGAAAAATCTAAATTACAAACCACCAATAACACCACCATCGTTGCGGGTAATTACTACCGTTGCCGAACGGGGGCGGCCAGGTAGGCCGTAACCTTGGCTATAAGGCCAGTGGCTGTTCTGAGTGGGATTCGCGGTAGTCCCGCCATCCCCAGGGTGCTGGATGCCGACAAACATCGCTTTACCATCAGGTGTAGTGATAACACCAGTTACTTCACAATCAGGAGGGCTAGTTAGGAAACGTCTCACCTGTCTGGTGTTGGGGTCAGCACAAAACATACCGTTACTACCGATATTTATTAGCTCAGGAACACCATTAACTGTGCTACCAAGACCATCACCAGCTTGATCAGTTTGAATCCAGAGACGACCGAAGTCATCAAACCAGAGACCATCTGGTGAACTGAGGTCATCACCGTTGATATTGCCCTGAAGGTTGGGTTCAGTTCTTTGGCTATCACCAGCTTCAATGAAAATATCCCATTTGAAGGTAGTAGTTGCAACACTGCGACCATCTTCGCGCCAGCGAATAATGTGACCATAACGGTTGTCAGGACGGGGGTTAGACTTATCTATAGGAGGACGCGCACTACCTGCGGTTGTTGAACCGTCTGCTTGGTTAACAGATTCGGTTCCTGTTCCACGACGGTTGTTGTTCGTCAGGGTGCAGTAGACTTCGATCTCTCTAAATCCACCAATCCGAGGACGTACAGCTACCCATTCTGGTCTATCCATCATAGTCGCGCCGACTCTATCCGCAGCCTGACGGGTTTTTACCAATACTTCAGCTTGGTTTCTGAAACCATTTTCTGGTGTTAAACCATTTTGTCCATAGACTAAAGGTAACCACTGACCAGTGCCGTTGTCGTTAAATTTGGCAACATAAAGAACACCAGTGTCGAGTAAATCGCGGTTAGCCTCACGATTTCTAGGATTATAGGGTTGGGCGCAAACGAACTTGTAAATGTAATCGTTGCGCTCGTCGTCACCCTGATAGAACGCTACACGATTATTGTCATCGACAACAACTTGAGCGCTTTCATGCTTGAAGCGTCCCAGAGCTGTACGTTTAACTGGTGTGCTTCTAGGAGTGTATGGATCGATTTCTACTACCCAGCCGAAGGTGTGGGGTTCGAGTGGGTTGGTGCGGTTGTTGAAGCGAGGGTCAACTTCATGCCAACGATAGCCGAAGCCACCGGCAGAAAGACCGTAACGATTTTGTACTGCTAGAACTTCTGAATCGTTAATCCCTGGAGTGGAAGCTAAAGGCTCACCATTGTTACCGAAGTAACCGTTCCAGTTTTCCTCACAGGTTAAGTAAGTACCCCAAGGTGTGTAACCATGAGCGCAGTTGTTTGCTGTACCATAGGCGGTGAAACCGTCGTTTGTACCAATCTCAACAGAACCATCTGGGTTGATAGCAAACTTTTTGGATTTCAACAAATCACTACCAGCCGCAGGGCCGGAAATCCGCATTGGGGTGTTGGCAGTAATGCGGCGACCAAATTCAGAATTGCGGTTGAAAGTCCAGTCATTACCATTCTTGGTAATTTGTACAACAGACACGCCATGAGCAGCCTGAGATTTACGCACTTTTTGAATTGTGACCGGACTCAGACCTTCGGAACCATGTAGTATTGATTCCTGGGTATATTCGTGGTTTACACACAATAAGCCAGTGTTTATGTTCTGATTTAAGAAACTTCTTAATGATCTAGTTTGTGAACCAACTGTCCGACCAACAGCATTCCCAGGTGATAGAGGGAAGTAGTGCATACCATCAACGTGCATACCATACTGCATTTCTTGAGCAGCAGCACCTTGGGATGCGTCTGGCAACCAGTTTGGCGCGGTGGGCATGATTGGGTCTCCCCAAGCAATCAACACTTTGGCTGTGTATCCTTCGGGAACACTAACCAAGTCTTTTTCTAGAAGTCCTGTAGCTGGGTTGAGTAGGTTTGGGGGAACACTCTTGAACCCAATACCAGCAAATCCTGTTCCTTTCGGAATTGGAGATGCTTCAACACTTTGGAGAAAGCCACCAATAGAAACTTCACCCACAACAGTTAATAGTGACGCACTAGCAGCTGTGAAGATGAATTTACGGCGACTCATGCTCATACGGTCAATTACATCACGAATTGACTCGTTACTAGATGGGTTGATAGTTTGATTATTTTTAGGGTGAAAGCGTCCTTTCATTCTGAGTACTCCACTTAAAGTTCACAAATTTTGCTATTTATTTCATCGCTTGATAGCAAGAAAGGTTGAGTAAATAAAAACTCTACAGATTTACATAGAACACTCAGAAACAGCTTGATTTATTGTGTATTTTTAACGGCAAAAGTCCGTGGTGAATACAGGATAGGCAAGCGTATATTCCTGTAGTTACGACATTTTTCAAGCTTTTAGTGAATTTAAGTAACCAGTGTTAACGTCAGGTTATATATTGATTAATGGGAATTTATTAATAGGGATTATTTGAGCAAAAATATATTTTTTTCTGAAAATTACTGCTTTAGCAATGAAAATATATCGCTATATTTAAAACAAAATTTCAGTAGCTTCGGCAGCATTTATGAGGCAAGTATCTCCGTAATCAGAGTTAGATAAGGAACAGTCGGAAGTACCACACTGTCCTATTCTGGAGATGGGTAGTAATGTTGTGGGTGAGACTGTGTTTATTAGTGTTGTGATACCGACTTACGATCGCCAGCCGATTTTAGAAAAATGCCTCCGCGCCCTAGAGGCGCAACAACTCAGCGCATCAACTGTAATTAACGAATATGAAATTGTTTTAGTCGATGATGGTTCGACAGATGGCACATTAGACTGGTTAGCAACACACAAAGAAGAGTTTCCCCATGTGCGCTGGTTCGAGCAAGACCATGCAGGCCCGGCGGCAGCGCGGAATTTAGGCGTAGAAAAGGCGCGGGGTGATATAATTATCTTTATAGATAGCGATTTAGTTGTGCTGGACAATTTCCTGCAAGCTCATGCAGATGCGTTATTGCAAGGACAAGAGAAATTGGGGAGCGATCGCTTCTTTACATACGGTGCAGTAATTAATACTTGTAATTTCGATAATCCTACTGCTGAACCTTATAAAATCACCGATTTTTCCGCCGCTTTTTTCGCTACAGGCAATGTCGCCATCCCTAAGCATTGGCTAGAACAAGCTGGACTATTTGACACTGGCTTTCAACTCTACGGTTGGGAAGATTTAGAATTAGGTGTCAGACTCAAAAACCTCGGACTACAACTCATCAAATGTCCGGCGGCTGTCGGCTATCATTGGCATCCACCATTTAATTTAGAACAAGTACCTAACTTAATCGAGAAGGAAATTCAACGCGGACGTATGGGTGTTTTGTTCTACAAAAAACATCCCACATGGGAAGTGCGAATGATGATTCAAATGACATGGTTACATCGTTTACTTTGGGGGATTCTTTCGCTTAATGGTGCATTGAATGAAAACACAATGGCTCCTCTATTGCAATGGTTAATTAAGTCGGGGAAACCCCAGTTAGCTTTGGAAATCGCGCGAATTTTCCTCAACTGGTACAACGTTAAGGGTGTCTATCAAGCTTATTCCCAAATGCAGAAAGTATCGTAAAAAATTAGGTTGACATAAGAGGATAACCTGTGTGTTACCCTAGTATGGCTAACCAAATTCCGCACATCTGGGAATTCGGGTGTTTCCTGGTGAGGAAATACACCCAGGTGGAGGTTTAACCCGAATAGGAGTTATAAAAATATGCCAGTAGTTTCATTGGCTCAGATGATGGAGTCTGGGGTTCACTTTGGGCATCAAACCCGACGTTGGAACCCAAAAATGTCTCCTTACATTTACACCTCTCGCAATGGTGTACATATCATCGACTTGGTGCAGACAGCCCACTTGATGGATGAAGCGTATAACTATATGCGATCGCAAGCCGAACAAGGGAAGAAATTTCTCTTCGTCGGTACAAAGCGGCAAGCAGCAGGGATTATCGCTCAGGAAGCTGCTCGTTGTGGTTCCCACTACATTAACCAGCGTTGGTTGGGTGGAATGCTCACCAACTGGGCAACCATCAAAACCAGAGTAGACCGCCTAAAAGACTTAGAACGTCGGGAAGAAAGCGGCGCTTTAGATTTACTGCCGAAAAAAGAAGCATCCATGCTACGGCGGGAACTGGCGAAACTACAAAAATACTTGGGTGGCATTAAAACAATGCGGAAAGTCCCCGATGTAGTGGTAATTGTAGACCAACGCCGGGAGTACAACGCAGTTCAAGAATGTCAAAAACTCAGCATCCCCATTGTGTCTATGTTGGATACAAACTGCGATCCAGATGTAGTAGATATCCCCATTCCAGCAAATGACGATGCTATCAGATCAATTAAGCTGATAGTGGGTAAATTGGCGGATGCTATTTATGAAGGCCGTCACGGTCAGCTAGATGTAGAAGAAGAGTACGAAGATTACGAAGGCTCTGAGGAAGACTACGATTACGATGAAACCGAGTACGCTGACTCGGTGATTCCCGAAGACGGAGAGGAAGCAGAATAAGCCAAATTGTAGGATGAAAGATGAAGTTTACAAGCTCACGCTTCATATTTCATCCTTCAGGCTTGGAATTTCATCGCTTTTTCTTCCCCAGCCCTGATTAAGATAGAAATACTCAACACACTTGCATGGCGCTGAGTATGATCCCAAAATAAATGTTGAGAAAATTCAGCAAAAAAATGGCTGGTTTTCCCAGCAAAAAACGGGAGTAAAAAGTACGTACTGTTGTTTAAGTACTTTCACTTGGCACACAGCACTCTTAACTCAGCACTGTTTCAGTGAGCGATTACAACTCAAGGTCAAGTTAGGAATTGAGGCAACATGGCGGAAATATCTGCAAAACTCGTCCAAGAGCTACGCCAAAAGACTGGTGCTGGCATGATGGACTGCAAAAAAGCGCTGAAAGAAACTGAAGGCGATGTCGAACAAGCCATAGATTGGCTACGGAAAAAAGGTATCGCTTCTGCGGGTAAAAAAAGCGATCGCATTGCGGCAGAAGGTCTAGTGGACACCTACATTCAACCCGGTGGTAAAGTAGGTGTACTGATAGAAGTTAACTGCCAAACAGATTTCGTCGCCCGTAACGATGCTTTTAAAACTCTAGTTAAAAACTTAGCTCAACAAGCAGCAACAGCCGATAGTGTTGAGTCTTTGCTAGCTCAACCCTACATTGAAGATGCTAACCTCACTGTAGATGAAGCCATCAAGCAAACTATTGCTAACTTGGGTGAGAATATCCAGGTACGGCGCTTTATCAATTTTGCACTCACAGATAAGACAGGCGTTGTAGACAGCTACATTCACACCGGCGGTCGAGTTGGTGTGTTAGTTGAACTAAACTCTCAATCAGAAGCTGGTGCTGCTAACGAAGAAGTGCAGAATTTAGCAAGAAACGCAGCTATGCAGGTTGCAGCTTGTCCCAATGTTGAGTATGTCAGCGTAGACCAAATCCCTGCTGAAGTTGTTCAGAGAGAAAAAGACGTTGAATCTGGTAAAGAAGACATAGCAAATAAACCAGAGAACATTAGAGAAAAAATTGTTCAAGGACGAATTGAAAAACGCCTAAAAGAACTAACTCTAGTGGATCAGCCTTACATTCGCGATCAGAGTATTTCTGTAGAAGACTTGGTGAAACAAGTTAAGGCTAAAGCGGGTGAAGAAGTTGAAGTCAGCCGTTTTGTACGCTACATACTGGGTGAAGGCATCGAAAAGCAAGAAAGCAACTTTGCTGAAGAAGTCGCCGCCCAAATGGGTGTGAAGTAATTAATTAGTCATTAGTCACGAGTCATTAGTCATTATTTATGAGTTTTTTGACTGTGGACTGCGGACTATTGACTCTTATGCAGCAGGTCAAGCAGATAGCCTGGCCTGCATTTTATTAATCAGAGCTATATTAAATTTTCTCGCTAGTTATTTTAAAATAATTGCGTACATTTGTACCATGAGTAGGTTCAGGTGGACAAACACAAGATATGGGAAGAGCAATTGAGCGAATTGAGCAGGATATTGCAGCTTTACAAGAAGCGATACAAGCGATCGCCTCAGAACTCCATAGCGCTTATGCTAGTTATCTAGGTGCTTTGGGTCAAGCACTAGGTAAACAGTTAATTTTGGCGAGTTACCATCTGTGTACACAAGGATATCCCGAAAACTTTTTGAAGTTGTCGTTAAATCAACGGCAGCAATTACAGCAAGGTATCCGCAAACTGGGTAAGCAGGCGGCTGAAAAATTACTAGTCCAGCTGATGAGTCAGGAAATTGAGGGAGATGAGGAAGATGAGGGAGATGCAGAAGTAGGAGAAGAGGAGGAGCTAACATCTGCGGCTGAAGTTGCTCAGGTTTATGTATTAGATATTTCTAATCCCGTAGTACTGGCAAAGTGGCAACAGTATATAGAAGAAGAAACCCAACGGACATTGAGAAAGGTTTCTCATGAAACTAATGTGTTACTGCAAAAAGCTCAGGTTTTACCCCAAAAATTACCAGAACCAATTTTAGAAGCTGCTGCGGCTGCATCGGAAGCTTCTGGGGAAATGATGCCAGGGCCACCTAACCTTTTAAACTTGGTAATTGAAATTGAAAATGAGCAAGATGAAGAAGAATCCAGCCTAACGCAAATTACAACAGTTAATTTAAGGTTAGGAGAAATAGAGTTTGCTGACCCCACCCTTTCCTCTAGTCGTAAGCAAATTCGCCATATTTTAGGAAAGCTCAACCAGTTAGGAAGAGAATATCAGAAAAAACAACGAGAACGTTCAATTGCGGAAGCTGAAGCCGCATGGCGTTCAAGTTGGTATGAGGATTAGTTAGTTGTCAGTTGTTATTAGCATTGGTCATAATACTGACTCTGATTGTATTGATTTTGAATTTTGAATTCCCCTTAGGGGTTGACTAATGAGCAATGACCAACCAGATTGGATAAGATTGCATAAAGCCTTAGCGGTGGAAGCAGAACACGGCTTTACAGACTTGCTAGGTAAGCAATACCGCTTTAGTGAATTTCTCAGCTTGACTTTTGGGAAATTCCCGACGGTCTTACCTGCTATTGAACGTCGTCGTTGGCAGGAATTGGCAGAGAAGTTTGCTAACTATCCTCATTTGGTACAGAAAGAAAGACAACATCTCATAGCGGAAACTCGTAGGTATCTTTACCAACTGCAAAAAGAGCAAGAAGAACCTAAAGAGGCGCAAGCAACCAGTTATAAATCAAAACTTCCTAATGCGACCCCAGTTGTAGCGGAGGTAAGTCGGAGGTTAGCACCGAAAATTGACCAGAAACTCAGTGATTTACCAGAAATAGGTATTCGCAAAGCCGATAAATTAGCGGCTTTACGTTTGTATACAGTGCGCGACTTGCTTTTTTACTATCCCCGTGACCATATAGACTATGCGCGTCAGGTAAATATCCGCGAGTTGGAAGCGGGTGAGACGGTGACCATAGTAGCCACAGTCAAAAAGTGTAATTGTTTTACTAGCCCCAAGAATCAAAAATTATCGATTTTAGAGTTAATACTTAAAGATAATACAGGTCAAATTAAAATCAGTCGTTTCTCGGCGGGGGCGCGGTTTACCAGTCGCGCTTGGCAGGAAAGTTTAAAACGCCGTTATCCTGTGGGTAGTGTGTTGGCGGCTTGTGGGTTAGTTAAAGGGACTAAATACGGCTTGACGCTCGATAACCCCGAATTGGAAGTTTTAGCGAACCCTGGAGACACTATTGAGTCTTTGACAATGGGGCGGGTAGTGCCGATTTACAGCCTCACCGAGGGAGTAATGGCTAGTATGGTCAGACAGGCGGTACTTGCGGCCTTACCTGCGGCGGTGCATTTAAAAGACCCATTACCTAAAGGTTTGCGGGAAAAATATGGTTTGATGGAATTGAAGGATGCGATCGCTAACATCCATTTTCCTGATGAAAGTGCTACCTTGCAAGTTGCCCGTCGTCGCCTCGTTTTCGATGAATTTTTCTACCTGCAACTCGGTTTATTGCAACGTCAGCAGCAAGCGAAAGCGATTCAAACTAGTGCAATTCTGGCTCCCAAAGGTAAGTTAATCGAAAATTTCTACGAAATACTACCATTTCAACTCACAGGCGCACAACAGCGAGTCCTGAACGACATCCTCAACGACTTACAAAAATCCGCACCGATGAATCGTTTAGTACAGGGTGATGTGGGTTCAGGTAAAACTGTAGTGGCGGTGGTAGCAATTTTAGCTGCCATTCAATCTGGCTACCAAGCCGCGTTAATGGCTCCTACAGAAGTATTAGCAGAGCAACATTACCGTAAGTTAGTTAGCTGGTTTAACCTGCTGCATTTGCCAGTGGAATTACTTACAGGCTCTACCAAAACTGTCAAAAGAAGACAGATACATTCCCAATTAGAAACAGGTGAATTACCCTTATTGGTGGGAACTCACGCTTTGATTCAAGACCCGGTAAATTTCCAGCGATTGGGTTTAGTTGTCATTGATGAACAGCATCGCTTTGGGGTCAAACAAAGGGCGCTGTTGCAGCAAAAAGGCGAACAACCCCATGTATTAACTATGACGGCTACACCCATTCCTCGGACACTGGCATTAACTATACACGGGGATATGAACGTCAGTCAAATTGATGAGTTACCACCAGGACGGCAAAAGATTCAGACCACAATGTTAAGTGGTCAGCAACGTCCCCAAGCTTACGACCTCATCCGCCGAGAAATTGCCCAAGGTAGGCAAACTTATGTAGTCTTGCCATTGGTAGAAGAATCAGAGAAACTAGATTTGCGATCAGCAGTAGAAGAACACCAAAAGTTACAAGAGAGCGTTTTTCCAGATTTTCAAGTCGGTTTGCTACACGGTCGCATGAGTTCGGCGGAAAAGGACGAAGCTATTACCAAATTCCGCGACAATGAAACGCAGATTCTTGTATCTACAACCGTTGTTGAAGTTGGTGTGGATGTACCCAATGCAACAGTCATGCTCATAGAAAATGCTGAAAGATTCGGCTTGTCACAACTACATCAATTGCGCGGGCGTGTGGGTCGAGGTGCAGCCCAGTCTTACTGTTTATTAATGAGTAGTTCTAGAAGCCCTGACGCTCAACAACGTCTGAAAGTATTAGAACAGTCTCAAGACGGCTTTTTCATCTCCGAAATGGATATGCGTTTTCGTGGGCCGGGTGAAGTGTTAGGAACAAGGCAATCTGGTGTGCCTGATTTTACCTTAGCTAGTTTAGTAGAAGATGAAGAAGTTTTATTATTAGCCAGACAAGCCGCCGAGAAAGTAATAGAAATAGATGCCAGTTTAGAGCGTTGGGCTTTGATGAAAGCAGAGTTGAAATATCGCTATGAACGCTTGATGGGTGGGGCAATTTTAACTTGATAAACTCAGCCCTCACAATAGTAATTGATCCTTACCAATTACCAATAACCAACCCCCACAGATATTATCTATAGGACTTACGCAAACACGTTATCTGTTGAGACCGGGTGTAAGGGTTTCCGGGTACAGGGGTGTAAGGGTTTCAAGCATTTATACCCTTATACCCCTACACCCTTGTCCAAACCCTTGATCTTTCCGTTTTCATGCGTAAGTCCTAATTTACTCTCCGTCATTATGACGATTATTTCCCAAAAATGGAAAATTAAAATTTCTCACACCACGACGGTAACGCTTAACAGGTCTTCTTGTTTGTCGCTTGGTGATTCTGTCGCTTATCTCGTCACTCTCAAGCTCTTGCGTATCGTTAACAGGTAATTGAGTTTTTGTTTCTTCTTTGCTTCGCCACCAAGCAATAATCCAACCTCCCCCAACAGCACCTATTCCACCTAGTAAGATACTCATGGGTGCAGGATATCCCAATAATCCAAACCCCAGCAAGAAAAATAACCAGTATTTCAATCCTGCATCAATACCATCAGAAGAAGCAACAACAGGCGCTTGGGGGCTACTTTTAGTAGAATTAGTGAACCAGCCTAAGGCGAAACCGCCGATAATTCCCAGAAAAATACTTAAAGATAGTGGCGAACCTGTCGTGATTAATATGAATATTAAAAATGCCCCAAATATTAACTGCGACAGGAATTCGGGAGTGAAATTGAATAGGTTGTTATTGTTAGCCATAAATGAGCTAGGGGGATAGGGGTGTAGGGGTGTAGGGGTGTAGGGGTAACGTTTTTAACCTACACTTCTTTCCCCGTAAATAAGCTTTCGGTAAATTACCGATTACCAATTACCAATTACCAATTACCTGTGGTGGTTGAGTTGTGTCCCAAGTTTGCACGTAGGGTTTTTCTTTGTCGGTAAAGGGTTCAGTTTGCTGGAGTTGGGAAGATAACAAATCAACTGTAGCATCGGCAATATCGCCTGTACGCTTTATTAGGCGTTCTTGTATAACTTCTATGGGTGCTGTGCAGTGAATAATCTGGAGGGGAAGGTGATGTTTTTCGGCTTGAGCGATCGCCTCTGCTCGTAAATTTTGTTTATCATATTTAGCATCCAAAATTACTGTGTAACCTTGATTAGCTAGTATAATGCCCAAATTTAATAACCTTGCATAGGTTTTCTGGGTCATTTCGGGTGTATACAAGTCGTCACCGCCACGTTCCCACAAAGAAATTCCCCCCAAGTGTTTGCGGACTGCATCTGAGCGAATTTGAATCGCTCCTAATTGACGAGCTAAGTATTTTGCAGTCGTACTCTTCCCAGAACCGGATAACCCGGACATTAAGATAAGTTTTCCTTGTTTGGGTTTGGTATATTCCCACGCCAGTTTGTAATATGTAGATGCTGTTTTCGTCGCTTCTTCCTTCACTGTCGCTGGGACACTGGGGTCATCTAACAAAAACGAAGTCACCTTAGCTCGGACATAGGATTGACGATTTAAGTATATGGGTAGTACTTCTAAGCCTTCCCAGTCACCAGTCTGCTCTAGATATGTATTCAAATACGCATTACTCAGGTCTGGGCGTTGTTGTGCGTCCAAATCCATCACAGCATAGGCAACATCGAACATCACATCAACAAACCGGAAAGGCTCGTTAAATTCAATACAATCAAACAGGAGAATTTTCTCTTGCCATAGACAAATATTTCTCAGGTGTAAGTCTCCATGACATTCCCGAATATAGTTGTTTTGGATTCGGCGCTGAAATAATTCTTGTTTCTCTGCGAAAAAACGCTCGGTGTAGGCTTTAGTTTCGTCAAATTGCAATTGTGTCTGTGGTTCACCGATATATTTCTCAGTTTGCTGATAATTCTCATCAAATGCAGCCTGCACTTGAGGAACTTCCCCAAAACTGCGGATATAATCATTCGTTTCAGTTTTAGCATGGTATTGAGCTACGACCTTGCCTAATTCTTCTAGGTGTGACTCAGTGAGTTTACCTTGGGCAAAAAGTTCACTGAATAAACCCTCTTGGGGAAACTGGCGCATTTTCAGCACATACTCGACAGCCTCACCTGTTCCTCCTAAAGTATATTTTTCACCT
This sequence comes from Anabaena sp. FACHB-595, assembly GCF_048568275.1. Classification (NCBI taxonomy): domain Bacteria; kingdom Bacillati; phylum Cyanobacteriota; class Cyanophyceae; order Nostocales; family Nostocaceae; genus Anabaena; species Anabaena sp. FACHB-595. The sequence continues at coordinate 5,700,094 of NZ_CP183473.1, read as the reverse complement.
ACCAAACTGATTGGTAAGATTTCTAAATATAGTTCAGATGCTCCTCTTTGATTCAGGCGCAGTTCTTCCTGGCAAAAATGTTGTCGCTTTTCTAAAGTGGAGAAATCCAAAAAGCCAAAATTTACGGGCTTTTTTAATTTATAGGCGTACTCTCCTGTGAGTAACACAGAAGAAACGTGAGTCTGGATTAGTTGAATAGGTTCTGTTACTTCATGAGGATAAAATCCTGGTTGTAACATCTGCTGAATTAAGGGTGGGAGAGTCGCTTCTGTCATAGAAATTTTAAATTAACCTGAGTTCGAGATAAGCTGAAACCTTGATTATCCTACTCTTTTGAGGAGAGTAAAAGCCTCAACGCCGAACTCACAAGCATTTGATGAAGATTTTATTGAAAAAAGTCCACAAAAGGCGATCGCTTATTGTAAATGTCTGTGGAAGAACTGTGTCAGCTCATTCCATGAGTCTTCGGCTGCTAAACGGTTATAGGAAGAACGCTCATGGCAGAAAAAACCATGATCAGCATCAGGATAAACCTTCAATGTGTATTCCTTGCTAAGTTCCTGGAACCGCGTCTCAATTTGCTGAACACGCTCAGGTGGAATAAATGAATCGATACCACCGTAAAATAAGTATATGGGTACTGAGATGTTTGTTACCGCTTCTATCCAATCATCCAGAACCATTCCGTAAAAGGAAGCTACCGCCGCAATTTCGTCTGAAAACTTGCAAGCACTGAGAAAAGACAGACCACCACCCAAGCAAAATCCAGTCACGCCAATCTTTTCTGAGAACACATTAGACTGTGACTTGAGATAAGCGATCGCTGCCCTAATATCCTCCTCTATTGGTTTACCGAAGTCAAGGCGGTACATCATCGCCATCGCTTGCTCAACTTCTTCATAGCCAAACTTGTTGTTTGTCAATTCACGATAGTACAAATCTGGAGTCAGAACTACGTAGCCTTCCTTAGCAATTCGGGTTGCTACATCTTGAATGTGGGAAGTTAAGCCAAATGCTTCCATTAAAAGAATTACGGCGGGCTTTTGTCCACGTTCACAAGGCTGATAAAAGAAGGCAGGCATTTTTCCATCAGGCGTAGAAATTTCCACCTCTGTCTTTTCAATTTGCACTTTATTACTCCTGCCTATTTGATTTATTGACATCTTCACTTAGGGACTTCCAGATAAAAAAATATCCCAAATGTAGGGTGCGTCAGTGCAAAAAACCTAACTGTAACAATAAATTATTCGTACTGACGCACCCTACTGGAGTGTCTAGACTAAGCATCAATTTGGAATAATTTATTTTTGAATTTTGAATTGTTAATCTGTCTAAAACAGTCGAGAAAGGCAAACAACAAAAAACCAGGGTTTTAACCCTGGCTTATCAGCAATTATCACAAACTTTAAATGGCAAGTAAAACAAATTTTGCACTTGCTTTAGCCTTTGGCAGTAGCAAGGAAGCTGATGTGATATGGTGTACCCTTGGCTGGATGTATCTGAACTTCTTGAAGAATAGTTTTACCAGTCCATTCCAATTCAGGAATATTGAGTTCGATTTCGGTTTTTTTAACAGCAGCTGCTTTAAGTAATCTTTCAACTACTTTGGCATCAACCACCAGAGAAATTGATTCTCTACCGTTGTGTCCGTACAAGTTGGCGGGGATAAATCCAGCGCGGCGCAAAGCTTTAGGCTTGCTACCTTCTGGTCTTTTTTTAGTTTCGACTGTCAGAGCCATATTAGTTTAATTGTCGGTTGTTAATTGTCAGTTGTCTGTTGTCACAAAACTCTGGACTCTGGACTTTTGACTTAGTACTTAGTACTGATTACGCACTCAATAAAGAGGCGGGAGTACCATCGGGGTGAAGCAAGGCACGTTTTGGCCCGTGGATAGGGTCTTCAACGATGATAGTTTGATCGCGGCTTGCGCCTAAAGAAACGATCGCAATGGGAACTTCCATCAATTCTGCGAGGAATTTTAGATAGTCCAGTGCTTGTTGGGGTAAGTCTTCCAGGGTGCGACATTCGCTTGTTGGCACTTGCCATCCCGGTACAGTTTTGTAAATAGGACGACACCGCGCAAACTGACGCGCACTAGTTGGGAAATGGTCGCAGCGATCGCCGTCTATTTCATAGGCTATACAAACTTGAATTTCCTCTAACTCGTCGAGGACATCCAGTTTGGTAATAGCCATGCAATCCATACCGTTAATTCGCACAGCATAGCGACCAATAACCGCATCAAACCACCCACAGCGCCGCTTCCGCCCGGTGGTTGTGCCAAATTCAGCCCCGCGATCGCATAGTAATTCGCCTAACTCCCCATGCAGTTCAGTAGGGAAAGGGCCTTCTCCGACTCGCGTTGTGTAGGCTTTGGAAACTCCAATTACCCGGTCTATCATTGTCGGGCCTAGGCCTGTACCTACGCAAGCCCCCCCAGCTACGGGGTTGGAAGAAGTGACATAAGGATAAGTCCCATGATCCAAGTCTAAGAGTGTACCTTGTGCGCCTTCAAACAATATATTGCGTCGCCGTTGGATGGCATCGTATATTTTTAACGATGTATCAACAACATGAGGTCTTAGCCGTTCTGCATACCCTATATATTCTTGGATTACCTCTTCAGTATCTAGAGGCGGCAGGTTATACAGCTTTTCTAAAATGACGTTCTTATTATTTATTGTCCATTCCAACTGGTCTCGGAGGGCCGCCGGGTCCATCAAGTCTAATACCCTGATACCTGTGCGCTCGGATTTATCAGCGTAGGTAGGGCCAATCCCTCGACCAGTGGTTCCAATTTTATGGCTTCCGCGTCGCTCTTCTGATGCCTTGTCAATTAGCCGATGATAGGGCATGGTGACATGGGCTGTTTCAGAGATGAGCAGATTTTTAGTAGAAATATTTAAACTTTCTAGTTGGTCGAGTTCTTTTATCAAAACTTGTGGATCGATGACCGTCCCACAGCCGATCATACATTCCGTATCGGGGTACAAAATACCAGAGGGAATCAAATGCAGTTTAAAGGTCTGACCTTTGACTACAATCGTGTGTCCGGCGTTGACACCCCCTTGATAGCGTACTACCACATCTGCGGAGCGGCTGAGTAAGTCAGTTATTTTACCTTTTCCTTCATCGCCCCATTGAGCGCCTATTACAATGACGTTAGCCAAGTGTTTATTTTATTGAGGTAAAGTTTCCACAAAGAACCATTATCAACATAATCTTCGACAAATGTCAATAGTTCTTAGTGATTTTGTCTGCTGCACTAAGTCAGAACGACTGCTAAACTTACCCCAATTGCTACAAATCGGCACAGCCACTCAATTAAAGACTTGATGTTTTTCCTGTTTGTGCTTGTGTTTCAATTGGTTTAACATCTGTGTGTCCCATCTCTCCAGCAATAGTCCGAAAGATAGACATTTGGGCTTCAAAATCTAAATCTTCAATTTGTGAAAGTAAATTATTTATAGTTTCTGTGGGCTGATAATTATCTGGCATTCCTACTACTGTATCACCCATAGCTACAGCCCAAACGTACCAAACTAATAATTGATTATTTTCTTTTAACGCTCCATAAGCGCGAGAATATTCTGTATCTTCACGATTAACAATTTGCCGCATAATATTGAGTTGCTCTTTGTCTGATAACTGGAAATAGTTACCTAATAACAGGGGAGCTAATTCTGGTTCTGCGGCTGCGGGTGCGGCAGGAGTGATAGAATCACCCATTTTTTCATAGACGTAATAAAACCAAGCTAACTTAGCATCGGTATCTAATTTATTAAAAGCTTCGACTAAATTACGGGTTTCATTACTTAGAGCTTGAGAAGCATTTTTTTCGTAACTAGCAGTCATAACTTAGATTTCCAAGTAAATTTTAAGTTCTTCAAGTAATAATTAGCAACATTTTGTTGGCTTTATCTACTTTCCAAAGAAATAATTATATTTGCTACATCTAAGTATTTATATCTATCTTTCAATAGAGGTAATAATCTTACTAGGGGGAGCTACAAAGTAGCCCGTCACGTTGTTACCATCGCTACAACGATTTAAAAAAGATTGAAGGTATTAGCTATGTCTGAAGAAATAAAACCTAATTCTATGGAAGCTCCTACCCACGATGCAAAATTAGCTGCCGAAAATATAGCTAGTGGTGAAGAAAAAGCACCAAAAGTTGATTTTGATGCTGACTATGCAGCTGCACAAGAATTTAGTATTAGCGATGTTGATCGTACTGGTGAAGGCGCTGCGGCAGCCGAAGCCGCTACGGCAAGTCAACAAGAGATTTCTGTACCTGAAGAAGCCAGAACTGAAGCTCAATCAACTAGCAATCCTGACGATTACGTAGAGTTAGCAAAAGAGATAGGCGCGTCTAGAGAAGATGCAGTTACTAACGTTAGCGATGATTTAGTAAAACAGGCTATAGAAAAAGGTCGAGCTAAGAAATAGTCATTGTAGTGCTGTTGAAAACCTTATTCCCGTTTTGGTGGTATGGTTAACAGCGCCCTCTACTTGAGAATATAAATCCAATTCGCAATGGACTAACGTCCCACTCCGCTCTAAGCGCAGCTATGCCGCAGGCTTTACGCAATTCGTAATAAATAGTAGGGTGGGCAATGCCCACCAAAACGCAATTTTCTATTCCGCTTCACTCTACAGATACTAAGATTTTAAGCATCAGCACAGGCTAAAAAACAATAGCCAATCGGATTCATAGAAAAACTTATTTGTTAATACTTAAAATTAAAAGACTAATTTTTAGGAAATATTGCTAAATCAGTATCAGGGTCGAAAAAGTGAATTTTATCTAGTGTTAGTGATAACCAGATTTGCTCACTCACATTGATGATTCGGTCTGATGGAACTCGTACTTGCAAAGGTTTAATTGTATGAGAAAATCGAGATTCAGCCTCAGTTAGTACCACATTAATAAAAGAATCATTACCTAAGTTTTCTACTAAATCTACTTGTACGGGCAAATTTTTAGTAGCGGGTACACTCACAGTTAAATGTTCCGGACGAATACCTAAAATGAGTGTTTGCTTATCATATTTTTGCAGCACACTTGCCCATATCTCTGGAAGGGTGAGACGGAACTGGGAATGGGTAATTAATAATGGCGCGTGAAACTCTACGGGAATAAAATTCATGGGTGGTGTACCAATGAATTCAGCTACAAAGCGATTGGCTGGATGATTGTAGAGTTCTAAGGGGGAAGCTACTTGTTGAATTTGACCTTGATTCATGATGGCGATACGATCGCCCATTGTCATGGCTTCTGTTTGGTCGTGGGTGACGTAAATTGTTGTTGTGCCTAGCTGGCGTTGCAATTTGACGATTTGAGCGCGGGTTTCTGCCCTTAACTTGGCATCTAGGTTAGAAAGCGGCTCATCCATTAAGAATACTTGAGGATTACGGGCGATCGCTCTTCCTAAAGCCACCCGTTGTCTTTGTCCTCCAGATAGTTGCTTGGGTAAGCGATGCAGCAAAGTCTCAATTTGTAACAAATGCGCTACAGACCGCACTTGCTCGTCTACTTCCCGTTCTTGATCAGAAATATAACGCAGTCCTTTGGGAAGCTTTCTTGTCGCACCTACTAATAGATTTTCTGCCCAGGTGGGGAGTTGGGATGGGGAACTGGGGTGATTGTCTCTGTGTTCTTCCGATCCAGAACGGCGACGCAAACCGAAGGCGATATTGTCATATACCGTCATGTGGGGATAAAGGGCATAATTTTGAAACACCATTGCAATATCTCGTTCCTTGGGTGGTAAATCATTCACCAAGCGATCGCCTACCCAAATATTGCCCCCAGTCATCACTTCTAACCCCGCAATTAACCGCAGCAGGGTACTTTTACCGCAACCAGAAGGCCCCACCAACACCATAAATTCCCCGTCAGGAATAGTCAGGTTTATCCGCCGCAAAACATTCACGGTTCCTGCTGGTTCTGCGTCAGTTTTCTTCGCGGATGGAGTTTGTGAACTCACATTTTCCCCTCTGCGGGGAGGGAAACTTTTGTAAACGTTTTCTAAAACAACTTGCGCCACAGTATTGTCACTAGTCATTGGTCATTAGTCATTGGTCATTAGTCAAGAAAGCTCTGAACTTTGAACTATTGACTATGGACTAATCACTAAATGGTCATTTTAGCGTCCATGATACACATTCTCTATCGCTACGAAAAATTAAAAAAATACTCGCACCACCCTAAAGCACACTAATCTTGATTTTAGGGCTGTCTGGAGGTGTTGTGATGACTACCGATTTACTGACTAATCCTGCCCATGAGATTGTAGATGTCAAAACTACGGACTGTTGTATTGTCGGAGGTGGCCCGGCTGGTGCGGTCTTAGCTTTATTGTTGGCGCGTCAAGGTGTTTCTGTAATATTGCTGGAAGCCCATAAAGACTTTGACCGAGATTTTCGTGGGGATACGATTCACCCATCGGTGATGGAAATTATGGAGGAATTGGGATTAAGCGATCGCTTGCTACAATTACCCCATGCCAAAATGCGACAAATTCGCGTAAAAACAACTGAAAATACTTTTACTTTGGCTGATTTTAGCCACCTAAAAACTCGCTATCCCTATATTACAATGTTGCCTCAGGTGAAATTCCTAGAGTTCATTACCCAAGAGGCTCAAAAATACCCAAGCTTTAAATTAGTCATGGGTGCGAATGTGCAGGAATTAATCCAGGAGAACGGAGTAATTCAAGGTGTGCGCTATCGAGGCGGCGGTGGTTGGCACGAAATCAGGGCAATACTCACGGTGGGTGCAGATGGTCGTCATTCGCGGTTACGGCAATTGGGTAATTTTGCCGCAACTGAAACCTCACCGCCAATGGATATTCTTTGGTTCCGCCTACCGCGTCAACCAGAAGATGGTGAGGGAGGAATGGGGCGTTTTGCCCCTGGTCATATCATCGCTATGCTTGACCGTGGTAATGAATGGCAAATGGCTTATGTGATTCCTAAGGGAGGCTATCAGCAGTTACGGTCTACAGGTTTGGAAGCGCTGAAAAAATCTGTTGTGGAAGTCGTCCCAGAATTAGCAAATCGTATCCACAATTTACACGATTGGTCACAGGTAGCATTTCTCTCTGTGGAATCAAACCTTGTGCAGCGCTGGTATCGTCCAGGATTGCTATTGATTGGTGATGCAGCTCATATCATGTCACCAGTCGCCGGAGTGGGGATTAATTATGCGATTCAAGATGCGGTGGTAACTGCTAATGTCCTGACTAAACCACTGCAAAATCACCATGTAAAACTTAGGGATTTAGCCAAAGTCCAGCGTCGGCGGGAATTGCCTACACGGATTATTCAAGCATTTCAAACCTTCATTCAAAAGCGAGTATTTGCCCCTATACTAGCCGAGAATCTGAATTTTCAGCCCCCGATGCTGTTGCGCTTGCCAATATTGCGCGACCTACCAGCTAGATTAATTGCTTTGGGTGTTTTTCCTGTTCATGTTCAAACTTAAATTCAGTATCAAGTATTTTCTCTGTCAATAAAGTGGTACAATTATACTACTCATGCAGAAATCAATGCTCTTTTAGTCAGGCGGGAGTGGCAAACAGCATCTAAAAAATGCTGTTCAAAACTGTCGCTTGGCTTTTATGCTAAAACAGACTCTTAGTTAGAGTGTTTTTTTTATTAGAGATTACTAATTCTAGAAATTCTAGAAAAAGCCAACTATTAAATATTAAGTATTGCTTGGCATTACATCCAAAAATCTCTAATTTTTCAATGGTTGGAAGAAAGTTAAGTAAGGGAAAATCTCACAATCAAAAACAGAAATCTTTCTTCCCTAATCCCTATTTTCCATACAGTCAGGAGGATTTAATGAACAGCTGTGTTTTATTAGCAGAAATCATTCAAGAGCCACAACTGCGCTATACATCTGATAATTTAGCAGTCACAGAAATGTTGGTGCAATTTCCCAATTCCCAAAAACCAGATGATCCACCAGCGACTTTAAAAGTTGTTGGCTGGGGGAATTTAGCTACAGAAATCCAGCAAAACTATCATCAAGGCGATCGCGTCATCATTGCTGGACGTTTAGGGATGAATACCATCGACCGTCCAGAAGGATTTAAAGAAAAACGGGCTGAATTAACAGTACAGCAGATTCAATCAATTAGTGGTAGTGGTAACTTCACCTCATCACCAGCAGTATCCAGAACACCAGCCGTTACCGAAACCCCCTCTCGTCCACCCTCCCCGGCTGTTACGACTCAACATGATCTTCCTAGCTACGAATCACCACGTCCAGCACCAACTCCAGCACCCAGTAAAGTGAGTGTTCCACCCCAGGTAAACAACTATGAACCTGCGCCTCAAACTACCTACTCACCTGTAGAAGTACCAGACCCAGACGATATTCCATTTTAGGTAATGGGTGTAAGGGTGTGAGGGTTTCAAAGATTTATACCCCTATACCCCTACATCCTTGATCTTTCGTTTTCATGTGTAAGTCCTAATTCTTTCTCCAAAATTTCTCACCTTGGGAGGAAGCTAAAGTTACATCTTCCCCATCCCAGTCCCGAATTTTCCAAACTACTGCTAAAATCCAAATAATTTTTACTCATATTATTAATAGGCTCCTATGAGAGAAACTGTCCTAGAGGTTCGCAATCTACAAGTTGAATTTTCCGGTGATGGCAATGCTGTCAAAGCTGTCGATGGTGTTTCCTTTCAGCTGCATCGGGGTGAAACTCTAGGAATAGTGGGTGAATCTGGGAGTGGTAAATCAGTCACATCATTGGCGGTGATGGGTTTGTTGCAACATCCGGGGAAAGTTAGCGGTGGAGAAATTCTGTTTTGTCCACAAGCCAACGCTAACCCCATTAATTTATCGGCTTTATCTGCTGAGGAAATGCAACTATACCGGGGTGGCGACATCGCCATGATTTTTCAAGAACCGATGAGTTCTCTTAACCCGGTTTATAATATCGGGTTTCAACTAACGGAAGCCATTTTCCGCCATCAAAATGTTAGCCAAACAGAAGCAAAACAGATTGCGATCGCAGGTCTGCAAGAGGTTAAACTTTTACCTAGCGATGAGCAAATCAAACAGCAATATATTGAAACCTGGCCGCAAACCAACCCCAATGCTCCACTAGACGAGTTCAAGTTAGCGCAATTGGTGAAGCAGCGTAAGGAAACGATGCTGGAACGCTACCCCCACCAATTATCTGGGGGACAGTTGCAACGGGTGATGATTGCAATGGCAATTTCCTGTAACCCCTTACTATTGATTGCAGATGAACCGACGACAGCCTTAGATGTGACGGTACAAGCGACAATTATTGAACTGTTGCGAGAGTTGCAGCAAAAGCGGGAAATGGCGTTAATTTTCATCACCCACGACTTGGGTTTAATTTCAGAAATTGCTGACCAAGTAGCGGTGATGTACAAAGGTAAGGTTGTCGAATATGGTGCAGCCGAGCAAATTTTTAGTAATCCCCAACATCCATATACTAAAGGCTTGGTAGCTTGTCGCCCCACCCTCAACCACCGTCCCCATAAATTACTCACTGTTGCTGACTACATGAGTGTAGAAGAAACATCCAGTGGTCAGTTAATTATCCAAGCCAAAGAACCGTCACAGCCACCAGAAATCACTTCTGAGGAAATCTCCGCCAGATTAGAAGGACTAGAAGAAAAGAACCCTTTATTACAAATCAAGAACTTGAAAGTTGGTTTTCCTGTAAAAGGTTGGTTTGGTGGAACAAAACGCTATCAAATGGCGGTTAACGATGTTTCCTTTGATGTTAAGCCAGGGGAAACTTTAGGTTTAGTCGGGGAATCTGGTTGCGGTAAAACTACACTGGGTAGAACTTTGCTACGGTTAATTGAGCCAATGAGTGGTCAAATTATCTTTGATGGGCAAGATATTACTAATCTTAAAGGCGAACCGTTGCAAAAACTGCGGCGGGAAATGCAAATAGTCTTTCAAAATCCCTTTAGTTCCCTTGACCCCCGGATGAAGGTTGGGGATGCAGTCATGGAACCGTTATTAATTCACTCTGTAGGTAAGACGGTACGACAACGGCGCGAACGAGTGGCGGAACTTTTGGAACGGGTGGGTTTGAGTGCAGATGCAATGAATCGCTATCCACATCAATTTTCTGGTGGTCAGCGTCAACGGGTTTGTATTGCTCGTTCCTTGGCATTGAATCCCAAGTTTATCATTTGTGATGAGTCGGTTTCGGCGTTAGATGTGTCAGTACAAGCCCAGGTATTGAATCTGTTAAAAGAATTACAGGATGAATTTCAGTTAACTTATATATTTATTTCCCATGACTTAAGCGTGGTTAAATTTATGAGCGATCGCATTTTAGTCATGAATCGTGGTCAAATAGTTGAACAAGGTACAGCCGAAAGTATTTACCGTGAACCGAAGGAAGCCTACACCCAAAAATTAATCGCCTCCATCCCCACAGGTAGCCCCGAACGAGTCCGCAGCCATCATCTGAAAACTTCTTGATTATGTGTTTTGAATTTTGGCTTATCCACATTTTATAAAATGTGGATAAGCTTTTACTGTTGGCACCAAGGCATGATAATGGCGCTATAATTTGTTATTCACGTCCACTCTAAATACTTACATTTTTCATCTTCCACAAGCTTACGTAATGTTTGCAAGGTTTTAAGCTTAGAGGGTGTTTGAAAAGTCGGTCAATGAGAAAAGCCATAACTAGGAAAAATCTTTTCCTAGTCTCCTACTTCTAATTTACTCCGCGTAGCTTGCGAGTATTTTCTACTAAACTTTGAGCAAATTGATCAAATCGTTGGGAGAGTTTTTCATCAAGTAACTTTCCTTCAGGGCTAAAAGCACTGTAGGCTTGTCCAATGGCAATTTGCTCTGGAATTACCCAACCATGTACCCAACGCACAATCAGCCTGAGGTCGTTTAAGGCGTTGCTATTTGATTGACCACCCAAAACGCTAATCAGTCCTGTTACTTTACCAGACAGTTCATCAAAGCTCATCAAATCAAGGGCATTTTTGATTACACCACTAACGCCGCCATGATATTCAGGTGTAGCTAAAATCAGTCCATCAGTATTACTAACGGTGTCACGCAAGCGCTGAACATCTGGATAATCTGAGTAGTCTTTACCACCATTACAAAATGGTAATTGCCACTCCCGCAAATCGATAATTTCTACTTCCGCACCTAAAGCTTCTAGGCGTTGCGCTGCTACCCGCAAAGCTAACTGAGTGTAAGAGTTCGGTCTTAAACTACCAGCAATACCTACAATTTTTACCATAATGCACCTAAAGTTAAGAATTTGTAAAAATGCGAAGTCATTACGAATTTGTATATAATCTTAACGATTTATTTTCCTGTAGTCAAATTACCGCTAGACCACGGAAAATCGAGCTTTTGGTGGATATCAAGAATAGAACAGGAAATAAATCCGCAACAGTCCTGATATTTTTTACCTGTTCCTGATTACCTATTGCCTATTATCTGCCCTCCTGCCTCTTCTGAGAGTTAGACTAGATTAGATAAAGTGATGTCCAGTTATGGCAATTTTTGCTAGAAGAATAGGCTTAAATCAGCACTCAGCCTATGGCAGCAGACAAAGGGTAATTGTTATGAAAAATTTTGGGAAAAAGGCATTGATAAAACAGCAATCACCAAAGCGCGTTGCTTGGACTGGTGCTTTGGCGGCCAGCTTGATTATGTTACCAACGATGTTTGGCGGTAATCCTGTCTTAGCGCAGAAAGCAGAGCGTGAGTCTCTGTCATACGGAGAGTTGATTCAAAAAGTTAATCAAGAGCAAGTCAAAAGAGTAGAACTGGACGAAACTGAACAGATAGCCAAAGTTTATTTAAAAGGTCAAAAACCAGACGCACCACCAATACAGGTGAGGTTGTTGGAGCAGAACAACGAGTTAATTAATAGACTCAAAGAAAAAAATGTTGATTTTGGCGAGATTTCTTCTGCCAATAGTAGAGCGGCTGTAGGGTTATTAATTAACCTGATGTGGATTTTGCCATTGGTGGCTTTAATGCTGCTATTCTTGCGTCGTTCTACGAATGCTTCTAGCCAAGCCATGAACTTTGGCAAATCTAGAGCGCGTTTCCAAATGGAAGCCAAGACTGGGGTAAAATTTGACGACGTAGCGGGTATTGAAGAAGCGAAGGAAGAATTACAAGAAGTTGTGACATTCCTCAAGCAGCCAGAAAGATTTACGGCTGTGGGTGCGCGCATACCTAAAGGTGTGCTGTTGGTGGGGCCTCCAGGTACTGGTAAAACTTTACTAGCAAAAGCGATCGCTGGGGAAGCGGCTGTGCCATTTTTCAGTATCTCTGGTTCGGAATTTGTGGAAATGTTTGTGGGTGTAGGTGCTTCCCGTGTCCGTGATTTGTTTAAGAAAGCTAAAGACAATGCACCTTGTCTGATATTTATCGATGAAATAGATGCAGTTGGCAGACAACGAGGTACGGGTATTGGTGGCGGTAACGACGAAAGAGAACAGACCCTCAATCAGTTACTCACGGAGATGGATGGTTTTGAAGGTAACACAGGCATCATTATTATTGCTGCCACTAACCGTCCTGATGTATTAGATTCAGCCTTGTTACGTCCTGGTCGTTTTGACAGACAAGTAATTGTTGATGCACCAGACTTGAAAGGACGCTTAGAGATTTTGCAAGTCCATTCGCGCAATAAGAAAGTTGACCCTAGTGTATCACTGGAGGCGATCGCTCGCCGCACACCCGGATTCACTGGTGCAGATTTAGCTAACTTACTCAACGAAGCCGCTATCCTCACAGCACGTAGGCGCAAAGAAGCAATTACGATTCTAGAAATTGATGATGCTGTTGATAGAGTCGTCGCTGGTATGGAAGGGACACCCCTAGTAGACAGCAAAAGCAAACGCTTAATTGCTTACCATGAAGTCGGACATGGTTTAGTCGGGACGCTATTAAAAGACCATGACCCAGTGCAGAAAGTTACCCTCATTCCCAGAGGACAAGCACAGGGTTTAACTTGGTTTACTCCCAACGAAGAACAAGGGTTAATCTCCCGTTCCCAACTCAAAGCCAGAATTACTTCTACTTTGGCTGGTCGTGCTGCTGAGGAGATTGTCTTTGGTAAGCCGGAAGTGACCACAGGTGCAGGGGATGACCTGCAAAAAGTCACATCAATGGCACGGCAAATGGTGACAAAGTTTGGTATGTCTGAATTAGGCCCCTTGTCTCTGGAAAATCAAAGCGGCGAGGTATTTTTAGGACGCGACTGGATGAATAAATCCGACTATTCTGAAGAAATCGCCGCCAAGATAGATTCTCAAGTCCGAGAAATTATCAACACTTGCTACCAAACATCAAAAGAACTTTTGCAAACTAATCGCGTGGTTATGGAACGGCTAGTAGATTTGTTGACAGAACAAGAAACTATTGAAGGTGATTTGTTCCGTAAAATTGTTAGCGAAAGTCAAAATCCAGTAGTTGATGAGCAATTGTCGATGGTTAATAGTCAATAGGAATCAGTGATTGGTAATTGGTAAGATATTTTTACTTATTACCTATTACTATTCTTTCAATATAGGATTCATGATTCGTTCTTGAAATATACGTAGGGCATAGCCCACAGTATCATGGTTTTGGTGGGCGATGCCCACCCTACTATTACTACTATTACCAATAATTCCCCGTACCTTCATAGCTTATTTGCGGCCTACGTTCGTAAGAAAAAACCAGAGAATTTACTCTCTGGCTGATTACAGACACAACAAAAATCTACTGAAAATTAACTTCGGTAATAACCTATAACAGCATGGTATGAGGTACAAATACCACTGTCGGGAAATAGCAAATAGCCCAGACGATGAGTAATTGTCTGTGTTGACTTTTTGCTGTTTCTCATTAGATTCTGCCTAGATTATGCAATCCTAAAACAAGACCTACTCCCAGAATATGACCGAAAGCAGTTGTTGCAAGTAACGCAGGCGCACCAAAACCACCAAAGAATTTGGCTGAAGGTAAAGCTGGTTCTGCACTAGGATACTTGATGGTCTGCCTACCGAAAGTAATGGCAATCACATTGGCAATAACCATAATAATCCCAACTGTAGGACTCCATTCCAGGGGGGTGGTTGCAGCAGCGAGTAAGGTTGAAGTTAACACCTGATTAGCTCCTGAAATTTATTAATGATTGACAATATAATCAGGATATTTCTCAACTAAATTCAAGGAGAATCCCTATTTTGCATTATTATTTAACATTGCGTTTCATTCCTTAATAAAAAATATTTTGTTTTTAAGAGATACAGAGGAGAGGAAAGAAGGTTTAAGGGAAAAATAGGATGACTACGATAAATCTTTGGGGCTGTATCTATTGTGAAGGGATTTGATAGACTAGACACCGTGGATTTGTCTAATTGGGTAACATTAGCAAAGACTAAGACAAATTGTGGACGAGTGGTTGAGCGCATCCCAAAATTAGCTGTGGCTGACACCGCTTGGTTTGCCGTCCACATTTGTTGTCAATCAGGTAAATTCTACAGTGAAGGAGATACACAATGTGTATTTCCTCTAATGAGTGTGATTAAGCCTTTTACTTTCCTGTATCTATTGGAACACATGGGAGTGGAAAAGGTTTTAAGTTGGGTTGGTACGAAACCATCAGATGCACCTTTTAATTCCTTAGAACAACTAGTTGCTGATGGTGGATATCCACGGAACCCGATGATTAATAGTGGGGCTATTACTCTCGCTGATAAATTACCAGGAGAGGATGCTGATCATCGCACTCGCTTTTTCTGCAAATGGCTCAACCAATTGGCTGGTAGTCAGATTCAGTTAGATGAATCTATGCTGGCTTCTGTCAGATTATCTCGCTCTCCTGCTAATCAGGCGATCGCTAATTATCTTGCAGAAAAAGGTTATTTAGAAGATCTCGATGTAGCACTTGATACTTACGAGCAGATATGCTGTCTTTCTGGGACGGTTGAAGATTTAGCTTTACTGGGGAAACTCTTGGCTTTAGAAAGTAGCTCAATATCACCGCAGCATCAACAGCTTGTTAACTCGGTCATGTTGACCTGTGGTTTATATGAAGCTTCTGCTGAGTATGCTGTCACAATTGGTTTACCGATGAAATCTGGGATTGGTGGGGGTTTACTCGCTATAGTCCCAACAGCAGGAGCGATCGCCTGTTATAGCCCAGCTTTAGATAGGATTGGTAATCCTGTGGGAGCGATCGCCTTTGTTGAGGTTTTATCCCGTTCTCTAGGTCTGTGTGGGAGATTTTCCCACCTTTAGCCAAAAACTAACTCTTTGGCTGACCCATCATCAACAAAACGCTGTTCACCAACACCAACTAATTCCACAATCATTTCCCGTTCTGTGGGGGAAAACTCGCCATCCCGCGCGCCTATTTCTACTATGGTTTGTTCACCCTTAATGTAAACACGGTAATGTGTTGTGCAGAAATTACCTGTTTTATACTCGAAACTCCGACCATCATCTTCATACAGCGTAAACTCACCCGCACCTATCCACACCCGAATGGTTAGCTGAGTTAGGGGATGCTCATCTACATATTGCATGACTGGAGCCATCGGTATAATTGCACCAGCACGGACATATAGGGGCATTCTTTCTAGGGGTGCATGGGCTAAGATGTTTGTTGGGCCTGTAAAAGCTT
This sequence comes from Anabaena sp. FACHB-595, assembly GCF_048568275.1. Lineage (NCBI taxonomy): Bacteria > Bacillati > Cyanobacteriota > Cyanophyceae > Nostocales > Nostocaceae > Anabaena > Anabaena sp. FACHB-595. The sequence goes on along the minus strand of NZ_CP183473.1, from coordinate 5,684,413 downwards.
CACCAGTCCACCAATCATACCAGCAACCTTCAGGTAAGTAGACTGCCCGATATTCCACACCAGGGCGGTAGACGGGGGCTGCAAGTAAAGAAGCACCAAGCATCACCTGATCAGCCATACTGAAGGTTTGGCGATCGCTGGGGAAGTGATAAAGTAAAGGGCGGAGAATCGGCGCACCAGTGGTTGCAGCTTCCCAAAACAGCGTGTAGATGTAAGGTAGCAGTTGGTAACGCAATTGAATATATTCGCGGCAAATTTTCTCAGTGCGATCGCCAAATACCCAGGGTTCGTGTCTGGCGGTACTTAGTGCTGAGTGTCCCCGCATTAAGGGATACAGCATTCCCACCTGCATCCAACGGGCAAATAGTTCTGAGGTAGCATTCCCCGCAAAACCACCAATATCAGCCCCTACAAAAGCTACACCCGATAAGCCTAAGTTACATAACATTGCTAAAGACATTTCCAGGTGTTCCCAGAGAGATTGATTATCTCCCGTCCAAACTGCTGACCAACGCTGAATCCCTGCATAACCAGAGCGTGTCAAAATAAATGAGCGTTCCACCGGACGTAACTTTTGCATTGCTTGGGAAGATGCTTGCGCCATCATCAAACCATACAAATTATGGGTTGCTGCATGGTTACTCATCTCATCTGCTGATCCTTGAGGAGCATCAAGAGGGAAAGAAATTTTATTACCAGGGTCGCCAAAAGGACGGTCATCTAATGCTGGTTCGTTCATGTCATTCCAGATACCAGCCACACCCATACTTATCAGATTTTTGTGCCAACTTCCCCACCAATCTCTAACTTCTGGGCGCACAAAATCAGGAAACACAGCTTTATCAGGCCACACATACCCATGAAATAATTGACCATTGGTTTTTCTGACAAAATAATCCTTCTGCAATCCCTCATCAAAGACTGGGTAATCGGCTTCCGGCTCGTACTTCACCCCAGGGTCAACAATCGTCACCGCCTGAAAACCATCTTGCTTGAGGTCATCTATCAAAGCTTTCGGCTCACTAAACCGCTTAGGATTCCAGGTAAACACCCGATACCCGTCCATATAATCAATATCGAGATGGATGACATCACAAGGAATTTGACGCTGACGAAATTCCTTAGCTAGTTGACGGACTATATCCTGTGATTCATAACTCCAGCGACACTGATGATAACCCAGTGACCATTTTGGTGGTAATGACATTCGTCCGGTTAACTGGGTATAAGTAGCCAGGATTTTTGCTGGTTCGGGGCCGTAAATAATGTAATAGTCTAGTTCGCCTTCTTGGGTTTCCATCCGCCAAACACCGGGTTCCTGAACACCGAGATCAAACTGACTCCAAAAAGTAGTGTTAAAGAAAATACCGTAACCCAACCCTGGACGCAACGCCATAAAGAAGGGAATCGCCTGATACATATTGTCTGTGAGAACATCGTAATCAAGGGCATCGCAAGCCCAGTTGGTTCTGATTGTGGCTATTTGGTCAAGTAAGCCTGTACGTTCTCCAAAACCATAAAAATGTTCATCGGCTGCGATTTTCTTCCATCCAGCGATCGCACCAGTCCGCCAGCCAACACCTGGGTCAATATCCTCAGCAAAGGAGTTTCCTGTTAAGTCAAAACACTCAATCCGGCAAGGATTTTTATGTACTAGCAACCTTAGCGACTGTGTTGTAATTTCGATAATATCTGCTTGTTCTTTTACCTCAAATTCCACCGCCGGCCATTGTTCATCTTCCTGTGTAACTGCCCATGATCGACGTTTTTGAAACTCACCCATCGGTGTAACTCTGACCCGAATTAGGTTTGGTGCAATCACACTAATTTTTACCAAGGCATCGCCACAATTGAAAAGCAAATGACGATCGCTTTGTTCTATTGCTTGCACATTTCCCAGAGTAGTCCAAGATGGCTCAGTAGTATGCAGTTGTCCGAAATATTGGGGCATAAGGTTAGTTTGTCATTAATTGTGAATTTTTCAGTCCCCAACTACGTAATCGAAAACCCATAATTAAGAGTAGTGTGCCAAACAGGATGGTATAGGCAGCAATTAACCACAGAATAGCCAAAGCTTCCGCTACTGGCCAGGTAATCAATATGATACCGAAGATGAAAGAAAGAATTCCGGCTACTGCGGGAAGCCACTGATTTTCTATCGCTTGTCGTAGTTGCACAGATGTAAGAATCTCGAATATGCCTGTACAAATTGCCCAAGCAGCAATTAAATAAAGTAATACAAATGCAGTGATACCAGGGTAAATAAAAGCGATCGCTCCTACTCCAATACCGATGATTCCCTCTAGTAACAATAATTTACTGTGATTATCCTGCAACTGCTCTTGAAATGCTGCGATCGCCAATAATATTCCCCCCATCAGCCAAAAACTCCCAAACAGGTACACCAATGACTTTAAGGTCAGAATCGGCCAGCATAAAGCCACTAAACCAAAAATAATGGCGATCGCTCCCCGCGCAACCACTGTCCACCAATTGCGAGTTAGTCGTTTTCTCACACCCAGGGATTTATTTCTCATGATTTGAGTAAGTTATTCCCGACACACCTTTGGCAAGAAGCAATACACGTTGTTCAACTTAGTATTGCGCGTCTGATATTTGTTACTGCCTTGTTAAACTCAGCTTAGATACTTCCTACTGGTCTTCCATCTGACCAAGGGTGCATGATAAGTATCTATCTGTTGGAAGACGCGGGCAAAGCAGAACCATGAAAGTGTCTTGTTCTCCCACTCCCCACTTTCAAGCTAGAAAGCTATATCTATGTCAGTCTGGTAATTGAGAATCGAACGCTTCTGCCGCCGTTACAATGTCTACTCAAGATTGGTTATCACAGTTGCAAAAACAGCGAGCGATCGCAGTCATCCGCGCGCCACAGATCGAATTAGGGTTGCAAATGGCTCTGGCTGTAGCTTCTGGGGGAATGCAGCTAATTGAAATTACCTGGAGTAGCGATCGCCCAGGGGAATTAATCGCCCAATTACGTGAGCAGTTACCGGAATGTACTATTGGTACTGGTACACTATTTAATTTGCAGCAACTAGAAGAAGCGATCGCCTGTGGGGCAGAATTTCTATTTACGCCTCATGTTGACCCAGACATGATCAAAGCATCTGTCATTAAAAACATACCCATCATTCCCGGCGCACTCACCCCCACGGAAATTGTGAGTGCTTGGGCTTATGGTGCAAGTTGTGTCAAAATATTCCCCGTGCAAGCTGTAGGGGGTGCTGATTATATTAAAAGTCTGCAAGGGCCGTTAGGTCATATTCCCTTAATTCCCACTGGGGGGGTAACTCTGGAAAATGCCAAAGGACTAATTCAAGCAGGTGCGATCGCTGTTGGTTTGGGTGGGGAGTTATTTCCACAGCAACTAGTAAAAGAGGAAAATTGGCCAGCGATCGCCCAATTAGCTAAAGACTTAATTCAAGAATTAGCGTAATTTTCAGGATGAAATTATTTAAAAACCACTGTTATAGTTGATTTCTCAAAATCTGCTTTAACTCCATGATTGATGTGTTTCAACTATGAAATCACTGATTTATCTCGACTGGAAACGTGGTTTAAAAATGTTTGCGGCTAGTGCAACATTATCCTTAAGTATGGTGACTACTGGCTCTGGTGAAACATTAGCAAATTCCACCTCACAAAAAATTGAAAATACTATCGAGACTTTACAAAAATCCGAGCAGCGCTGGATTCAGATTAATCTTGCTAATCAAAGATTAATCGCTTGGGAAGGTGGAAAACCTGTATATGCGATCGTCATTTCCTCTGGTAAAAGATCGACACCCACCCGCATAGGTTCCTTCAAGATTCAATCAAAGCATAAGTCTACGCGGATGCGTGGTAGAAACTATGATGTTCCCAACGTTCCCTATGCTATGTTTTACAGTGGTAATTACGGGATTCATGGTGCATACTGGCATAGAAAATTCGGTACACCCGTAAGTAATGGCTGTGTAAACCTCGCCCCTAATCATGCTCAATGGCTATTCAATTGGGCATCTTTAGGAACACCAGTTGTCATTCAAAAGTAGTGAGTAAAAATCAAAAATCGTTACAGGTTATAGCCTATAACGATTTTAAGTTTTCAACCTAATACATCTAACAAAAATGTTGTGTGCGATTAATGAAGTTAATCAAAGACAAAAGAAATTAGATTGAACGACGACGGCGAACTTTTATCATTCCAGTTGCTAATAAACCAAGACCTAACAAAGTACCAGGTTCAGGTACGGAAGTAGGAGGAGGGGGAGTATTTCTCCCTATATTAGAGACGAATAATGAGGCGTGAGATAAAGCTTTCCCTGCGTTTCCACCACCATCCAAAGCGACACCAATAGTATTGAAGATTCCCGTTAAACCTTGAGAGAAATCATAATCTTTGAATAGGTAAGCGCTATAACCATTACCTGCTTTGAGACTTACTACAAATGTGTTACTTGACAATGTTGATCCCAAACCCCATGCACCTGAACTAATCTCTCCATCATCTGTTGTAATCGCAAAGGGATTTGTGCCATCAGATTTACCCGCTAAACTCCATTGCACCCCAGTACCAACAAAGCTGCTAAAGAGATCATCATCATTTAATTTAGAGAGCAAGGTACCTTTGTCACCCGTGTCGTTACCAGTATTTGATCCGTCACAAGCTGTAGCTGAAACACCTCCAAGTGAAATATCACCAATGCTACATATTACTGAAGAAGTTTGACCGCCACTAGCTTGACTTTGACCTTGACCACCACCTCTAGCATACGCTGGTGCAACAATTGAAGCAGAAAGAATTCCAGTAACTAATAAGGCAGACGCTGATATACAAGAAAATTTTCGTTTCATATGTGGCTAAAATTTACATCTCAAGAAATTGGTATTGCCATTTGAGGAGTTCAGTTAACAGATGTTCTATTAAACAGTTTTACAACCCGTCATAGTTTGAATTTTAATAGGGATTTTCTATATTAGTAATTGATTATTCTCTTGCTTCATCATATTTTTAGAAAACCGGATTTAAGTTTATTCATAGATGAAAATGTGACTGTATTTTCCGTATAAAGCCTGCCTGTCTTCATATAGGAGATATATAAAAAATTAGTATCATCACCAATGGTTTTATAACTAAATAAAATCTTCATCAAATGGTGATGTTTCTATTTTTTATCAACCGTTAAATTACTGGTTCTTAGTTAAGAGATACTTTATAAAGTAAATTTTAAGTAGGACAGGTAAAAAGCGGTGTAGATGTTCTTCCCGCTTTATTGCCGTTGTGTTAAGACTGTGAAAGGATTTGGGACTGAGAGACGAGAAAATTTAGCCGTAACGCATTGCCTCACGAATGTTGCGTTAGGCGCGAGTATAGTTATTTCGTGATCAATCATCTGGGAAATCGTTTATTCTCAAACAACTATCAGTCTCAGCTTTTGAGGAAAATAATTTCTAAAAGTGTCTACAAATCAAGACAATTACATTTATTTTATAAGAAATGTCTACTGTGAATTTCCGGAATATGAATCGCTGAACATGAAATAAATTATAGAAGAGGAAAACCTCAGAATCTGCCTCAAGGGAATTAGCGTAAATCCAGACTTTCGGTAAACTTTAATTCAAAAGCTCCTAGAAGTACAACCGCTACAAAAAACCAAGATTTTTGTGATGAATCTTGGATATTGGGAAATTCAAAATCTAGGAATGGATGATGTTTGCATAATCAAGAAGGTGATGGGATATGCAAAGCTGGATGCTTAATATTTGGACACGTCGCTCAGGAAATTTGTTGACAGGTACGATAGTTATTATGGTGGTTTTGCTTTCTGGGTTACTACCCACGACAGCTGACCCCAGTTCTGGGATATATAGAACCGCCGTAGTTGAGCAAAATAGCATTACTCAGCCTCGGAGAATTGAAATTGATTTATCAGCGCAACGCTTATTTGCCTGGGAAGGTAAAAAACTGGTGTATTCTTTCCGAATTTCCACAGGTAAGCGCTCCACCCCTACACCCATAGGTCAATTTAAGATTAATTCCAAATATCGCACTAATCGGATGCGAGGCCCTGGCTATGACATTCCCAATGTTCCTTACGCCATGTATTTTCATCGAGGCTATGCTATTCACGGTGCTTACTGGCATAATCGTTTTGGAACTCCAGTTAGTCACGGTTGCGTAAATTTACCAGTCAAGCTAGCACGTAAGTTATACAATTGGACAACGCCAGGGACACTAGTAATAGTCCGGCGATAAAGAGTAGTAAATCGGGTGTTCTGCCTCCGTTGCTTGCCTTCATCTATTACTATTTAGTAGATGTTGTCAGGTTGATTGAGATATGAGAGATTACCTTTTGCGATCGCTACTTGTGAGTGGAGTCGTCATTGGCTGCGGATTTTCTCCATTGTCTGCTCAAGCACAGCAACAACAGGGTGTTGATGTTCAAGTTGCTGCACTAGTGGAAGCATTGAGACAAGCTGCACCACAAACCAGTAAAGCCAACGATGGATATTATAGTGCTTGGCAAGTTAAGCCGGAAACTCTTAGAGGTTGGTCAAGAACTTGTCTGAAAAAAGAAGTTACACCCACACAATTTGAAAATAACCCCGCGTTAGCGCGTCAGGTAGTTTCTTGTATTACCCGCCGTGAGTTAAACAATCAATTCCGTGCTACCGGAAACAATGAAACTGCGGCTGTGCGTGGTGTAGCTTGTTGGTGGATGACTGGGGCATATACGGGTTGCAATACTGGTTTTACTGCTACCTATGTCCAAAAGGTTGCGGGATTTTACCAGCAGCAGCGAGCTAATCCATCAGGGCGATCGCGTTAATCAGGAGTTTCAAATCTACCTTTCACAACATGGGTGGACAAGATGTCCGCCCTAATATCTGGGCTAGTACCGCAAGACAACATTCAAAATTCAAATCGCCTTTTATACTTGAAGCTTTAGCTCTAGAAGCTGAAGGTTGAGCCTTTGAGGTCAAAAGTTGAGCCTTTGAACATAAACGTTGAGGTTCTAAGGCTGAAAGTTTAACCTTTGAGGGTGAATGTTGAGGTTTCGAGGCTGAAAGTTTAACCTTTGAGGGTGAATGTTGAGGTTTCGAGGCTGAAAGTTTAACCTTTGAGGGTGAACGTTGAGGTTCTGAGGTCGAAAGTTGAGCCTTTGGGGTTGAAATGAGAATATCGTTAGGGGTGGGATTGCGTCGCTTTGATTGCGGTGACCGTAAATATTTAGAAATTGAATTTGTCCAAAGAAGATGACAGATTCAAAGCCTAAATACAATCAGGATTTGTTAATTAAAAATCACGAATTACGCATTCTTTTATTAGCCACCATCTTCATTCCTCCTGGTGCTGCCAAAGTTAATCCCCGACGCACAGGCTGCACCGGACGCTTACTGAGTCTAGATACTTGGAATTGTGACAAAATTGTTGCTAAGACAATTTTCATTTCATATTGGGCAAATGCTAGACCGATGCAGCGCCGATTACCGCCGCCAAAGGGTAAGTATTCGTAAGGGGAGAATTGCTTTTCTAAAAAGCGTTCTGGTCGGAATTGCTTGGATTGCGGATAAACTTCTTCTCGATGATGGGCTAAATAAATACTAGGAACAACTAATGTTGCTTTCGGCAGTTTGTAGCCCATAATTTCCATAGGGTTTTTTGTTCGCCGGAAGAAAGCATTCAGCACAATAGGATAAAAGCGTAGGGTTTCTTGGCAAACTGCTGTTAAATAAGGCAATTTGGCAATAATACTGGGTTCTGAATCGTCATTCAGTGTATCTAATTCCTGAAATAACTTTTCACGTACTTCTGGTACGCTATCAATCCAATAAAACGCCCAAGTCAAGGCTGAAGCAGTGGTTTCATGTCCTGCAACCAACATTGTCATTAATTCATCCCGTAACTCTACGTCTGACATTGGCTGTCCGTCGTCATAACGTGCCGAAATTAATAAACTAAGGATATCTTGACGATTTTCGCCAAACTCAGCCCGACGTTGAGCAATCAAAGCGTAAATCAGTTGGTCAATTTTTTTGATGAGGCGCACCATTCGCCCCCAAGGACTCCATGCACCATAGTCCTTTTGCGTGAAACTAAAAAAGAAGGTGCTGGACATTAGAGGAGAACCCATGAAATCTAACAGGGTAGTTAGCAATTGCCGCAGTTCTTGAAACAATTCCCCCTCATCAACACCAAACACTACCCGCAAAATGACACGCATGGTAATTTCCTGCATGGAAGCCCGGATATTGAAGGGCTTACCCATTTGCCATGCTTGAGTGACTTGTTGAGTTATTTCACGAATAGTTTGACCATAAGCCCGCATCCTTTCACCGTGGAAAGGTGGGGTTAATAGTTGACGTTGGCGCTGATGGCGATCGCCTTCTAGTAAAATTAAAGAATTCTTACCCAATAAAAGTTCTAAAAGCGGACTACCTCCACCACTACTCTCAAAACAACTAACATTAGTAAAAATCTGTTCCAATGCTTGGGGATGGCTAAAGTAGACAAAATAACTTTCTCCACTCCCCCAGATAGTGAAGTTGTCACCGTAGACTTTGGCAAAATCTTCCACATACTGTATTGGTTGAGTAATAAACTTAAACAACCGTAACAACCGGGGTATTCTGGGGCCGTTGGGTAGGTTTTGAGTGACTGTCATAGAAATAGGAGTCCAGGGCTACTGACTTCTATTCTTACGAGTTTTTTTGAGACTGTGGGCGAAAAAACAGCTTTGTCCTTATTTTTACGGACAGGGATATGGAGATTAGCGCCGGGAAAAGTTGTAAAATCTGGATTTATTAATTTGGAATTTTGAATTTGTCAGGTCACACAAAGCTGTATATTCAATTATGGCAGGGTCGGAAGTAAGCAGTGCCAAAAATCATCACTATTCTCAACGGTAAAGGGGGAGTCGGTAAAACGACTACCGCCATCAATTTAGCCGCTCAGTTTGCGAAGAAAAAAAAGTTATCCTTATTGATACAGACATACAAGGTTCTGCCAGTTGGTGGTTTGGCCGAAATGAAAATGGCATGGGGTTTGATTTATCCCAAGAAACCAATCCTCAACTCTTAGGGCAGTTGCAAACAATAAAAGGTTACGATTTAGTAGTAGTAGATACGCCACCTGCGCTACACTCGGAAGCATTAGCTACAGTAGTAGCGATCGCAGACTATCTAGTTTTACCTACACCTCCATCAGCAATGGATTTGGCTGTGTTAATTGAGACAGTCAAAGCGGCTGTAGTTCCGGCCGGGGTTCCCCATCGGGTGCTACTTACAAAAGTGGACACCCGGAGTATAAATGAAGCAATAGAAGCACAAAATACTCTCCAAAGATTAGGAATTCCCGTTTGTAAGGCTTTTATTCGGATATATAAAGCCCATGAGAGAGCAGCCTTGGACGGTGTAGCTATTGACCAATGGCGAGGCAAAAATGCTAGAGAAGCGGAATCAGACTACCATCGAGTGGCGGAAGAATTACAGCGTGACTGGAGGAAATAATGCCTAGAAAACAGAATCTCTCCGACTTAATCCAAGAGGAAGCCCAAAAATTTACACCATCTGCTGGCGAAACCGCCATTGAAGTGACAGCTCAAGAAGTGGTTGAAGAAACTTCTACTACCCCAGAAGAATCAGAACAGACGCTGGAAGCAACTGCTACTAAACGTAGCACTCCTACTAAAGCAGATTTAGAAGCTACTATCAAAGAATTACAAGCAAGTTTACAAAAATCTGAACAACAGGAAAAATCGCTACAGCAAAAAATAGATGATTTGCAATCAGCTTTATCTGAACAAAAATCTTCAGTCAAAAAACTTACCAAGGAACTAGACGAAACCAAAAAAACTGCCCTACAACTGGCAGAAGCTAACTCCCAGCTGATAGAAGAACAGAAATCTTTGGCTTTGGCACAGGAAAAAGAACTTCTAGAAAAAGAACAGCTAGAAAAACAAAGACAACTGAATGAACAGCTAGAAAAAGAACAGCTAGAAAAACAAAGACAAGAGAAAGAAAGCTATAAACCAGTACATTATAGAAAATCACATCGTCTGCCTGAAAAGTACCCAACACAACAGATAGAAACTAATGATGATTTCTCTTCAAATACTTGGTTGTATGATTAAAGATAGAAGGCAGGGGTCATAAGAGCTTAGGAGGAAGGATTTGATATTACATCCTTTATCTCCCGTCCTGTGGTTTGGCAGTAGCGTCTCTAAAAGAGAAACTGAAGTAAAATATACCTTGATGTTTTTTCTACACGGGGATGCTGCGGTAACAATTTTGAATTTTGTAGCGCTTGCCTTTATGACGCAGGCGCAAGTTTACCCCTATGGTATTTTGAATTAATTTTTCCCTAATATCTTGAATCGTTTTTCATGCGTAATTCCTATTGATATCAATCCGCTTCATCTGCTTCTGCATCTTGAGAATTGCTCATGAAATACCGAATAATATCTCTGTTGCTGTGTGTAATGGTCATTACTCATGCTTTTCCAGCAAAAGCCGCACCTAATATATTGGTAGATTCTAGTGATAAATCTATACATATTACTGGCTGGTTAGGTGAAGAAAGTGCTTTAGTTGGTAACTTAAGATTAACGGCTCAGAGAGAAAATATTGAGAAATTTGTCTTTTTAGCCTCGGATTTGCGGCAAAAAGAAGGCAACGAAATTATTAACCGCCACCAAGTAACTGTAGTAGGTGAAACAAAACTTTCTGTAGGTATTCCTCACGATTTCCAACTAAAAGTTACGGATGTTCGTTTACCCGGAACTTATGAAGGAACTCTCCAAGTATTGCTACCAAATCAGACTCAGCCGCAAGCACAAAATATTCCTATTCAAGTAATTGCTAAAGCTAGACCGACTCTCATTCCCTTGGGTGGTACAGAACAAATTCAACTACACTTAGTAAACTGTGATGGTGTTCTTAGCTTTTTCGACTGCTTACTTGCTAAAGCTTTACTACCAGCTAGTGCATTTTTAAATCAGTGGCAACTTCAATTTGATAATCCTAATCAAGCGTATGTAACTATCATTGATGCTAAAGTCATTCTCAGAGGTGAGCAGACAGGCTATCAATTAACAGAGACAGCCTTGAATTTATCTCAAGGAACTGTGAATTTACCAGGCGATGGGCTACGCCCCGCCGTAGGCGATCGCATAATTACTCTACCATTAAATTTAAATCGTTCTATCATCCCCCCAGATCGTTACACAGGGACTATTTACTTCACCCTATCAGAGCAAACGCAAAGATTAGCCATACCAGTAGATTTGAGGATGCGTTCTGGGCCAATTATACCCCTAATGGTATTAATATTTGGCGTAATTTTAGGTCGATTACTCAAATATATGCAGGAATCTGGTAGCGACATTACCAGAGCTATTAAAGCAGTTTACCGCCTCAAAGCCAGAATTAGACAAGAAGCAGGACATAGCGAAGACCAAGACATCCTCAACAACATGGTTGAATGGGTAGGACAATTAATTAGATGGGAAAAGATAGATAAAGCCTTAGCAGAAATAGATGCCATTGAAGCCAGATTGGAAGCCTTAAACAAACTGAGACAAATAGAAAACCAAATACTAGAGATGCAGCAAGAAGACAGCCTCAATAAAATTGCTCACGAGGTGCATAAAAATATCATTAAAACTCGTTCACTGTTAGCACAAAGGAATGATGCTGTTGCTCAAAGGTGTATGCAGGAAGTAATGAAGGGTTTAGCCAACCTCAATCAAAAACGGCAATTAGATAAATATTTTCTGCACAACGAAGCTTTTTCACTGCTAGAACTAGCCGATTCAGTACAAAGGTTTTTAATTCAAGCCGATGCAGTTTCCCCAATACCGAGCAACCAACCGGAATGGAAAATTCGCTGTCAAGATTTCCTAATATTGCTTTCTGGGGTATCTGATGACATACGCATCGGAGCTACATTTTGGCTGGTGCGCCCTTTTTTATCCTTGACACTGCTGGTTGGTTTGTCTTTGGTTGGTATCGGTTCGCTTTATGTCGATAACGGACTCACCTTTGGTGCTAGACCTTTCTCCGACTATTTAGGATTAATTCTCTGGGGAATTAGTGCTGATGTCGCTAGTCGCAATCTTAGCAATTTACAAAATAAAAATTTAGATAATAATACAAACTTGAGTTAAATAAGCCGATTACCGTCCTTCCTACAGGGAAACAGCAGCCAAGGACGGTTGTCAACACCTCCAGGTATGATTTAAAGAATATGGTGCGTAATTCGTAATGGGTAATTCCTCGTGTGTAGTTAAGAATGCTGACTACGAATTGCAAAATAATTACAAACTATATGAAAATTTTTATTTAAAACAATATACTAGTCTAGCCTCTACTTTCAGATAGTTGGTAAATAGCTGGAATGTACAAATTTGCCCCTGCTTACGAACAAGAAACAATTGTATTTGGTGCTGCCCGTCCTGGTTACTCAGACCAAGAAGTATGCAATTGGATAGAGTTTATGAGGCAGCAAAATATAAAACGAGTGTGTTGTCTTCTGTCTAATGAACAACTAGCTACTTACTCCCATCTTTTAAATACATATCAACAAGAATTCGGCAATCAACAAGTTTGTTTGGCAGCGATCGCTGATTTTCATCTAGCTGATTTAGCAACTCTTACAGAGAAAATACTACCATTTTTAAGAGAAGCAGACAAACTCAAGGAAAAAGTTGTGGTTCACTGTTCTGGTGGCATTGGACGTACTGGCCATGTATTAGCTGCGTGGTTAGTTTGCGGTAGAGGATTTACAAATCAAGATGCTATAGCCGCCGTCAAACGTACAGGAAGAAATCCTTATGAAGCCGTAATCGCTTCTGTATTCCAGGGTAAAAATCCCTTAACAGTTGCGAAAGAACTTGATTTTCTGCTGAATAATTGTCGTATCTTAACGTGAGTTGTAGTTATTAACTAACTACTAAATCTAAAGAATTATATATTTTTGTAGTGATTGATATTGCCTATTTCTAGGATGTCATTTCTGGGAATGTTGCAAATTATCTAGAATTTCCATAGCACAACAAAATATTGAATAATTATTACAGTGATGGTGATGATATGAATTTAGCGACTGCAACTACCCCCAAAACATTTAGTCTTTTAAGTATTGGTCAACGAGGAGTTGGCAAAACAGTTTTCCTCGCCGGCAGCTATACAGAATTAAGTCCTGATAGTCAAACGAATACTCCTCAGAAGTTGTGGTTTGATTGTCAAGATACGGAAGTGCAAGCAAACCTGGAAAATATTAAAAATCACGTTGCTCGTACCAATCTCTACCCACCTCCCACAATTAAGATTACTAATTTTAACTTTAGTTTGAAGCGTCAAATTCGCTCAAGTGTGGAAACAGTGTGCAACTTTCGTTGGTGGGATATTCCTGGTGAGTCCTGTAATATTCATAATCCTGACTTTCAGGAAATGATCCTCACTTCTAGTGGTTGCTGTGTATTCATTAATGCCAATGCTCTGATTAATGATCAAAATTACCCGCACTTACTAGAGGATATTTACAACCAAGTAGCAGCGATCGCCTCTGTAGTTTACAAGTATAATATTAAGTATGCGTTCGCCTTGATTTTGACTAAGTGCGATCTGCTCGAACTCAATCCATCAACCCTGCTACAAATTGATCAGCACCTGCAACCACTAATTACCTATCTTGATTCCCTGAAAGCTACCTATCAAAAATTTTATTCTGCTATTCCTATTGTTTCTCTAGATGGTGTTTCCAGTCTCAAAGCTAAAGGCGCAGCTAGTCCCTTACTGTGGTTGTTATCAAATCTCAACGATGTGGAAATTTATCCACCACAAGAAGATTTGACAGATGAACCGAGCCAGCAGTCATTTATTGCATGGATACCACGACCAAAAAGCTCCAAGGAAGTTTTACTTGTATCTTTGGTAAGTGCTATTTTACTAGGGGCGATCGCATCACTTTTCCTATCCTTCAAATCATTAACATCTATTCCCCAACAAGCACCAACCATAGAACAACCATCAAACCCAATTAAACAATATTAATTTGATAAAATTTCCCAGTTTCCAAATTTAATAAAAGATCAGATTCTCTTTCCCCTGCCCTCGTAGTATGACCCCTTTACATTTAGGTCAACTTGTATATACCAGCTTTGCTATCGCGGGATTGAGAACCGTGGCGAGTAAAGAAGTTCCTCCGGAAATTCAGCAAGCCTTCTTAGAAAAGGTGGTTTACCAGTATTGGGATGCCTATAACCCACCCAGTGCTGGATATAGATCTGCATACTTATTTCAGGTAACTTCAGAGCATAACTTGTTTGGTTGGTTATACAACGATGGGCTGGATGATTTTGGTCGCAGTGATGTTCCCTATTTTCTTTGTTACTATTTAGCAGGCAAACTACATCCCCGCCAACTCGAAAACATTTTTATTTGTCTGTGTACTGGGCCACTAACCATCATAGACAGGCAAAATCTCCCAGTTTCTTTAGAAAGCTTGGTGACTCAGAACTTATGGAGTTACCAACCTACTCGTGCTGGGGTAAAAATTTCTAGACAGGTGATTGAGCAAAGCCAAATTGCCCTAAAGCAAGAAGAATTGCTCAATTTATTTGTCTGTGCGCCCCAGGATGAAATAAAAGATACTTCCATAGCCGATGGAAATTTACTGATCGTTAGTAAACAGAAAATACGTTTACTAGACACCCCTACCACCCCCAATCAAGCCATCATCCAGCAAGAACTACCTCTGGCTTTCAGGATAGCGGAAGACGATGATCAGATGCTGGTAGCTAAAACTCATCTCACGTATAGCCAAAAAGCTGTTTTCCCCTTCCCTGGAAAGTTAACTTTCATGCTGGGGACAATAGCAGCCGTTGCTTCTCTACTCACCTTGAACTATTTTCTCAAAGTCGCCCCTTTTGCTGCGACTGTCCAAAAAGTTACCGAACCTATCCCCAAGCCAAATCCGACTTTAGCCCAGAAACGTACTACCCTAACTAACACATTATTTGGTCATACAGATTCGGTTTGGTCTGTTGCACTCACCAAAGATGGACAAACTTTAGTGAGTGCTAGCGAAGATCAAACTATTAAAGTTTGGAATCTAGAAACAGCAAAGGTTACAACCACACTGCAAGGACATACCGATACAGTACGGGCGATCGCTCTCACCCCAGATGACCAGACTTTGATCAGTGGGAGTGCAGACAAGACAATTAAAATCTGGAATCTCCAGAGATT
Organism: Anabaena sp. FACHB-595; assembly: GCF_048568275.1. NCBI lineage: Bacteria > Bacillati > Cyanobacteriota > Cyanophyceae > Nostocales > Nostocaceae > Anabaena > Anabaena sp. FACHB-595. The sequence goes on along the minus strand of NZ_CP183473.1, from coordinate 5,669,158 downwards.
AAGGATAAAAAGAACTCTGAGTTCTCATGCTGGTGGTATTTGGTCACTGGCTATCAGCAGCGATGGACAAACACTGGTCACTGCTCACGAAAATGGTAGTATCCAAATTTGGAACTTTCCCACAGGACAACTACTCCGCACAATTAAGGGACATCAAGGTCGGATTTTCTCTGTGGCGATGAGTCCCGATGGGGAAACTTTTGCTACTGGTGGCATTGATAAAAAGATCAAAATTTGGAACTTATATACAGGGGAATGCCTCCACACAATCACCGAACATCAGGACACAGTAAGAGCGTTGGTCTTCAGCCGTGATGGTAAGATGCTGGCTAGCAGTAGTTGGGATAAAAGCATTAAGATTTGGCAAATGCCCACAGGTAAATTACTACATACCTTGCTTGGGCATACTTCACGAGTGGTAACTCTGAATTTGGGAATTGATGAACAAACCCTCGTCAGTGGCAGCCTTGACAATAAGCTCAAAATCTGGGATATGCAAACGGGAAAATTACTTGACACCATATCTGGACATACAGACTGGATTTTAGCGATCGCCGCCAACCCTGCAAAGCAAATCCTAGTAAGTAGCGCTAAAGATAAAACGATCAGAGTTTGGCAGCCGCAAATCAATGGTAGATGAAGTTATTTGAGATAAAACAATAATCCAATACCGGTGATCGCAATTATCACCCCGGCGATCGCTCGCCAACTCACTTTTTCACCTAGAAATAGGGACAGGGGGATAACAAATAGTGGACTAGTCTGCATCAGTGTAGAAGCAACTCCCGCATCTGTGAGTTTAATAGCTGTCTGTTGTAGCCAAATTCCTAGATATGTACCGCAAAAAGAAGCGAAGCAACTAATAAATATAATTCGCCACGGTTCTCTGTAAGCATAGGACGACATTTGATGTTTGTGGCTCAACCATATCCCTACCACCAAAATTAACTCAGCCGCAGATAATCGCAGTAAAGCCGCCCACAAAGGTGTAACGTTACCAGTGGCAAATGCGACACGAGAGATTACTGTACCTGTGGCATTAGTAATTGCTGCGAGCAAAGCAAAGCCAAGACCCCGGATTAAAAGACTATCCTTTACTCTCCTGTCTCCTGTATCGGGAACCCGTTCTGTTACTACCCAAGCCACCCCCATAATAGTCAGTAAAATCCCACACCAAGCGCGGAAATTTAACTGTTCTTGGAGGACAATATTGGCGGCGATCGCTGTCATGGGAGGGGCTAAAGTGCCGATGAGTAAAACACGACGCGCCCCTAAATGATTGACCGCAGTCAAAAAAGCCGTATCCCCTAAAGCAATACCAACAACACCACTCAAACAAAGGAGCAAAATCGGTGTGTGGTTAGAAGTAGATAGGGATTCGCCTGTTAACCAAATAGTCAGGGAAAAAAAGGCGATCGCCACGATTCCTTTGATCAAGTTTAGCTGTAGCGGCGGAATCCTTTGCCCTACAATTCCATACAGTACGGAAGCGATCGCCCACAAACCAGCAGCAACTAAGGCCGCTAATTCACCTTTACCATCCGTGAACGGCAAAGTTAAATAATTATTAAAAATAAAATACTCCTCTAAATTTATGCCTGAAACTATTTAATAACACCCCAAATAATAGCATATCTTTTTAGCACTCAAACCTAGAGAGTGCTAAATATAAAAGACGATTTTAATCTGGATAAATAGGCAAATATTCCTGTATTTATGGATAAGGCATAGATGATTTTGCCCACATAATTAATTTTCAAAATATGTACGTTACGTAAAACTAACTAACCACTGGGAATACTAGCATGAAATATACTTTTGATATTGTTGGTGTATCTCCTGTTTGGCAATTTTTTAGTCACCAGCAGCAAATTAAGGAGCAATCAAATCATCCAGGCATAGAATATTTAGGTAGCCATAAATGTACACTTGACGCATTGATAGAAACTGTAGAGCCAGTACCATTAAAATGGGGGTGGAACACTGAGCAAGTATTAGATACTGTTGTACAGTTTTGGATGAACAATTCCGAAAGTATTTGTTACTGGAAAACCAGATTAACTGATGGTGGTAATGAAAATATACTTGTAGCTAGATTGGCCGATATTACTGCATTACAAGCTGAATTTGAATCTCTATTAGGTAAAAACTGGTAGGTACAAAAAATTTCAGTATCTGTAGGGTGAGCAATTTCTCGGTGCAGCTAAGTTTTCTTGCAAGTAGCGCACCCTTGTATATTAAAAGAAGTGGTAGACCGTCGCACCCTAGGTCATTAAAGACCGCTTTGTAGCATGGGTCACCACAACAATCTCTTTGACAGAACTCGAACAGTCGCCGGGGTCAAAGCTTTAAACTACTGACATTTAAAGTATACAGTCCGCATCGGGCAAGGATGAGTGAAATCAAGGGGATGAATTAAAAACTTCTTGACAAAATAGTTGAGATTCAAAAATGGAAAACATCTCTGTGTGGGTAGGCATTGACGTGAGCAAAGCGACCCTCGATGTTTATATCCGTCCCATCGGTAAAGCATTGAAGTTTGCTAATACAGAACTAGAAATATTTAATTTAGTTGAACAATTAAAATTTTATGATTTGAACCTCATCGTACTAGAAGCAACCGGAGGATTAGAAACAGAACTGGTCATTCAACTACAGGCAGCAATGCTACCAGTAGCATTAATCAATCCACGTCAAGGACGAAATTTTGCCAAAGCCACTGGTAAACTCGCCAAAACAGATGCTATCGATGCACAAATATTGGCACACTTTGGGGAAGCAATGAAACCTCAAGTGTTAAACATTGAGTCACAAGCATCTCGTCAATTAGGAGAATTAATTAGTCGTCGAAGACAATTAGTTGAGATGCAAACTGCTGAAAAAAATCGACGCTCACGCGCCCGTGGTAAAGCATTGGCAGATATTGAAGCACACATTGAATATCTTGACGAACGTCTCAAACAACTCAATCAAGAAATTGAGCAATTAACTCAAAACAATCAACAATGGATTGAAAAAGTTAATTTACTCAAAACTACTCCTGGTATTGGCCAAGTTATTTCGACAACTCTGGTTTCTGATTTGCCAGAACTCGGTCAACTCACTGCCAAACAAATTTCTCGCTTAGTTGGTGTTGCACCTATCAATCATGATAGTGGTCAACACAAAGGTAAGCGCATGATTAATGGCGGTCGCGCTCATGTTCGTGCCACTCTTTATATGGGTGCTGTTGTTGCTATGCGTCATAATCCGGTTATCAAGGCCTTTTATGAGCGTCTTGTCGAACGTGGTAAATCGAAAAAATTAGCTCTCACTGCTTGCGTTCATAAAATGTTAGTCATTTTAAATGCAATGGTTCGGGATAATTTACCTTGGCGTGTTACTGACAACTTACAACCCATTCCCAACGCTTAATCACAATTGACCGTTTTTATACTTGGAAATACTCTCCCTGATGATCCTATTGCCGCATTTGGGTCAATTTTTGATGCTCTTTTTTATCTTCACGGGAAATCCAGCAACTGGGGAAGATTCTGCGGCGAAGCGGAGTGGCTGGTGCGGGCTGCTACCATCTTAGCCAAGAGCCACAAGTCTTTTTGCCCGTACCAGCCACCGCAGAATCTAGCGCAGCGTTCCCCAGTTGCGTCAATGTTCAGAGTCCCGGTTTTTGTTAACGATCGCTTGACTTTCAAGACAGTCGCTACTAACTAAATAAGCAACGTATTCAAAATTATTTTTCCAAATGTAACCTCTGACAAACCAACTCAGCCGCTAATGAGATCGCCTCCTTCATACTAGTAGCATCAGCAATACCCTGACCCGCGATATCAAAGGCTGTTCCGTGGTCTGGGGAAGTACGAACAAAAGGTAAGCCAATAGAAGTATTCACAGCTCGGTCAAAGGCCATCAGTTTGACGGGAATTAAACCTTGGTCGTGGTACAGTGCCAGGTAGGCATCAGCAGGGTGCTGCACAATCGCATTACCATACCAAGCTTGACCAGGTTTAACCCACATCGTATCCGGGGGAATCGGCCCATCTAGCTGGAAATGTGGGCGTTTTTGTCGTTCTGACTCTAGCCAAGGAATTAACCAATCTAGTTCTTCTGTTCCCAGTTGTCCTTGTTCGCCACTGTGGGGATTTAAACCAGCGATCGCAATTCTCCCACTAGTGATGCCAAAATCTTTCTCTAAACACTCCACCAACAAATCTAATTTTTGCGTCAGCAATTGCGGTGTCAGTGTGTCCGCCACTTGACGTAAAGGTATATGGGTAGTTGCGAGTAAGGCTCTCAGTGTCCAACCAGTGTAAGGCGATCGCGCGACAAATAACATCCCAAAGCGTTCAACACCAGACTTTTGGGCTAACAGTTCCGTTTGTCCTGGGTAATTGTAGCCTGCGGCTTTCCATGCAGATTTAGCTATGGGGCCAGTCACAATTCCATCAAAATTACCTGCTAGGGTTTGGGCGATCGCATAATCCATATAGGCGAAACTGGCTGCACCACTAGCCGCGTTACCAGTTCCTAAATTTATCTGTCTGGCAGTTTCTCTATCAACAGTGACATCAATAATTTTTAATAAATTAGGATCAGCCAACGGCAGTAAATTTTCCATCGAGCTTAATTGTTTATAAGTCTCTTGGAGTAAATTTTTATTACTTACTACAGTTAAGTCATAATTATGACCGATTTCTAAATCAGCCAAAGCTTTTAAAATCACTTCCGCCCCAATTCCGCCTGGATCTCCGACTGTTAGTGCTAAACGTGGGCGATATTTTTGAGGTGTATTTACTGTCTGATTCTGATTTAATTGGTACATATAAGTGCTTTGGAGAAGAATTTTTTGCTTGATTCCATCTCCCAATAGTAGGGATTGACTATCAAACTAGTTTAAAATTATTTACACAGGTCTAATCCAATAAAAGTAGGAGTGAGAGGCTAAAAAAGCGGGAGAGCAGAGAAGCAGATGGGGAAGGTGAATAAATTATCATTCAACACTAAATTACTCGGCTCACATTACTTAGCACTTCTGACTCCTGTGCCTAGATAAGACCAAAAAATCAAAATTTATTCGTCAAGGAGAATCACATTAATGAGCGGCGAACTACTGAATGCAGCTTTGTTATCTTTCGGCTTAATCTTCGTAGGTTGGGCTTTGGGTGCTTTATTATTGAAAATTCAAGGCGCAGAAGAATAATTTATCTGTATTTGCCTGCTTTCAACAGATGAGAAGCCTGAATATCACTGGCAAAATAGCTTGTCCAGGTACTCCTTTGAAGAAGCAGACTACCGCAGTCCACCCGGCGCTTCATACCGCGCGTGTGGCTGCACTCACCAGAAAACGCTGTTTTAGTGATTTTTTCAGTATCAATTCTGTTCCTTAAAAACCATTAATTTTTATTTACAGATATAATTCTGTTAAGATTCTTTTCATAAAAGTTTAAAATTTGTTACAACCCTCATGACATTATTAATAGTCGGTGCCACTGGCACCTTAGGAAGACAAGTGGCTCGTCGGGCGATCGATGAGGGATATAAAGTTCGCTGTCTTGTCAGGAGTGCCAAAAGAGCAGCTTTTTTAAAAGAGTGGGGAGCCGAACTCGTAAGAGGAGATTTATGTCAACCCCAGACTCTGGTAGAGGCGCTAGAAGGCGTAACAGCAGTAATTGATGCAGCAACCTCTCGTGCTACAGATTCGCTGACAATTAAGCAAGTAGACTGGGAAGGACAAATAGCCCTAATTCAGGCAGCAAAAGCGGCGGGTGTAGAACGTTTTATATTCTTCTCTATTATTGATGCCGATAAGTATCCAGAAGTCCCACTGATGGAAATTAAACGGTGTACAGAATTATTTTTAGCTGAATCTGGGATAAATTACACTGTTCTGCGCTTGGCCGGCTTCATGCAAGGGTTAATCGGTCAGTATGGCATCCCCATTTTAGAAGGACAGCCTGTTTGGGTAACTGGCGCATCTTCCCCAGTCGCTTATATGGACACTTTAGACATTGCTAAGTTTGCTGTGCGGGCGTTGAGTGTGCCAGAAACAGAAAAACAAGCTTTCCCTGTATTGGGTACTCGTGCCTGGAGTGCCGAAGAAATCATTAACTTATGTGAACGCTTATCTGGCAAAGAAGCGAAAGTTAGACGAATGCCCATCAACCTACTACGAGCCGTGCGCGGTCTTGCCAAATTCTTTCAGTGGGGATGGAATATAGCCGACAGACTCGCATTCACCGAAGTTTTGGCTAGTGGTAGACCGCTAAATGCTTCAATGGATGAAGTTTACACAGTCTTTGGGTTAGAAAAAGAGCAAAGTACTACTTTAGAAAACTATTTACAAGAGTATTTCAGCCGGATTCTGAAGAAGCTCAAACAGTTAGATTACGAGAAAACTAAAATTAAAAAGCAGAAAGACAAAAAAACGCCATTTAAAAAAGTCAATAGTTAATAGTCAACAGTCAGCAATCAACAGTTTTTTACCATAGACTATAGACTTTTGATGCCAAACTAATGACTGGTGATCCAAAATGTGTAACGATTACAAAAGACAAAGCGTCGCTTAAACCTGGATATTTGAGTGTGCCGAAAGTAGGCATTATATACAACGACATTAAACCGGTAGCCGGTCGTGTTGCTATCGAGTTAAAAGATAAGCTAACCGCAGCCGGTTGGGATGTATCTATCACATCTAGTATCGGTGGCATATTGGGCTACTCTAATCCTGAAAGCCCTGTGTGCCACACGCCAATTGACGGTTTGACACCCCCTGGGTTTGATTCAGAAATGAAGTTTGCCATAGTGCTGGGGGGTGACGGTACCGTTTTAGCCGCATCGCGTCAGGTAGCGCCTTGCGGTATTCCGATTTTGGCCATAAATACCGGACACATGGGGTTCTTAACGGAAACTTACCTGAATCAATTACCCCAAGCTATAGATCAGGCGATCGCAGGTGAGTATGAAATCGAAGAACGAGCCATGCTCACGGTCAAAGTGCTGCGAGGAGAGTCAGTACTTTGGGAAGCTCTATGCTTGAACGAAATGGTTTTGCATCGTGAACCATTAACGTCAATGTGTCATTTTGAGATTGCTGTAGGTCGTCATGCGCCAGTTGATATTGCCGCAGATGGGGTAATTGTTTCTACACCTACAGGCTCCACCGCTTACTCTTTAAGCGCAGGTGGGCCAGTTGTTGCCCCCGGTGTACCCGTATTGCAGCTCGTTCCTATTTGTCCCCATTCTTTGGCTTCCAGGGCTTTAGTATTTCCCGATACTGAACCAGTCAATATTTACCCGGTGAACATTCCCCGGTTGGTGATGGTAGTAGATGGCAATGGGGGATGCTATATTTTTCCAGAAGATAGAGTATATCTAGAGCGATCGCCATACAGTGTCAAATTTATTCGCCTCCAACCACCAGAATTTTTCCGTATTTTGCGAGAAAAACTCGGTTGGGGTCTACCGCATATCGCTAAACCAACTTCGGTAGAATTACCTTAGTCAACAGTCAATAGTTATTCTCCTTTTCCCCACTCCCCATTTATTGCCTATACAATTAAACATCCAAATATCCCAAAATCTTATGATAGCTACTCATAGCCCCTGTGTTTTGGTGATCGAAACTGATGATAGCCTAGCGAATCAACTGTCTTTTGATTTACAAGAAGCTGGTTATGATGCTATTTTGGCGAACGATGCGACTACTGGGTTACAATACTGTCGCGATCGCCAGCCTGCTTTAGTTGTATTAGACAGAATGCTGGCGGGCGAATCTGGTCTTTCGTTGTGCAAAAATCTAAGGAATACTGGAGTGCGATCGCCGGTATTAGTCTTAATGGCTAGGGACACAGTTGATGATCGGGTTGCTTGTCTAGAAGCAGGGGCTGATGATTATATTCTTAAACCTTATCGCCCAGAAGATTTTTTAAGACTGATTCGCCTCTACTTGAAACCCGATGTCGATACCACAGAACAGTTACGCTTTGGCGATTTGATTTTAGACCTAGCTAATCGCCGTGCTGTTTACAGTGGACGGAATGTCGAGTTAACAATGAAAGAATTTGAACTTTTAAAGTACTTAATGGAACATCCCCGTGAAGTATTAACCCGCGAACAAATTCTCGAAAACGTCTGGGGTTACGATTTTATGGGTGAATCTAATGTCATAGAAGTATATATTCGCTACTTACGCTTAAAAATTGAAGATGAAGGTCAAAAGCGCTTAATTCAAACGGTGCGAGGCGTTGGTTACGTCCTCAGAGAGTCCTAAAAATTTAACCCTGTAGTAATGCAAATTACATTCTATAATTAAGCACTCCCACTCTTCTACAGGTAAGTGGGATATTTGTTTTATGACAGGCTACATCCAAATTTAACCAGTCTCTTCAACGTGACAGAAAACATAACCCAGAAGCGTGGGCTTTTTCGTTTAATTTCTGTAAAATCGAAGTCTAAATTACAAAATTAAAAATTGTATGATGCGTTGGTTAAGTTTAATTCCGATGCTATTGAGTATTTTACTGATGGCTTGTTCTTCACAAACCACAGCCGAAACACCTACAGATACTGCTAGTTCTCCGCCTGCACTAGTAGTGAATTCTGGACAAACATTACCAATTTCAGCCAAAGCAACTGTTCCTAATGGCACAACTATTGAATTAGAAGTGGCAAAGACACAAGAACAGCAGCAAATGGGACTGATGTATCGGCCAGCTTTACCAGATAACAGGGGAATGCTGTTTCCTTTTTCTTCTCCACAACCAGCTAGATTTTGGATGAAGAATGTACCGGTTGCTTTAGATATGGTGTTTTTGCAAAAGGGTGTAGTCAAGTATATTCAGGCTGCTGCACCTCCTTGCCCTAGTGAGCCTTGTCCTAATTATGGCCCTGACGTACTTATTGATGCAGTCATAGAGTTACGTGCAGGCAGGGCAGCCGAGTTAAATTTGCAGCCAGGCAATAGTATCAAAATTGAGTTTTTAAATAACCGTAATTAACAGTATTAGATCTCTCAATGGCTTGCATTGCAAGATAACCCTGATTTTTACTTCATGATGTTTACGTAAAAAAAATATCAAGTATACGTAAAAGGCAAATTCTGCGGTTACTATTTAGTATGATGTCAAACACAACACAATCTATACACTCTCAAGTGCGATCGCAGCCTAGAGAAACTTTATGCAAAAAATCTTCCTTTTGGCATAAGTGTTACTAGTTGTTTGTAAGGCAGTATTAGCTATGGAATCTTTGCTACTAAAAGTGTATCTAAGTGACACACTAAAGTAAAAAAAGATAAAACATATTTGACCAGAACAACTAACAGCTGCAAAATAAAGCATCTAGATGAAATGACAGCTAAGATTAGCTATAATTCTCTAGTTTTCGTTAGAAAATAGCTGTGTTTGCAGAATTTAAAAAATCGCTCCAGTGATTATCCGGTCATCGTATATTCACGGGTGAAGTAATATTTGCAAAGTTATAGGGAAACAGGAAAACACTAAATGACGATTCAGACTAAACAAGGAGGTGAGTTACAGATGTCACCATCTACTTATTCAAGGCTAATTCATTTTCTACAGGAAGATTTAGCAATTTCTGCGGCATCTTTGGCTGTGGCACTACGCCATCGAGAACAAGACCCAGGGCCTTTGCCTATGATTCTTTGGCAGTACGGTTTAATTAGCTTAGAGCAGTTAGAAAAAATTTATGATTGGTTAGAAACAGCGTAAGGTATGAAGTTCTCGTTGAGGAGAATTAAGATATGTTACAACTGCTCTGTCTTGTGCCGAGACTGAGATACAAAAATTCGGCTCCCGTAAGTTATACTCATTTCAATACAAACAAGCTAAAAGAGCGAGTTGAATGATTAACTCGCTCTTTTAATTTAGCTTTTTTGAAAAAGGGACTAGAGAGAATTATTTCCTACCCAATACCCAATCCCTTATCCCCAATTCCTTTTAATCGGGAGTTGCAACTTGCTGATCATGATGATTGATTGACCAACGATGTTCTACCGATAGGGAAGAACCTAGACAAGAATTTTCTAAGTGTTTTTGCTGGGCTGCCGCTTTTCTTAATGTAATAATTAATTGATTTACTTGATGTCGCAATTCAGGGTTTTTACTGACTGCTGACATGGTTTGCCTTTCTAATAATTGGAGTATGAGTTCGTAATGGATGGGCGAAGGTAGGGGAATTTGCTCCATGTAGTCGATGGGTGGTGTTAAATTAAGGATTTTGTGATGCTTCGTAGTTGTATGTTATTAAGTTAATTTTTACACAATAAATAAATATTAACTATATTTTTTGATATTTAAATAGCTTGATAAAGGTTGTTAACTGCTGACTTTTGATAGTCAACGGTTAACGGTCAATAGATAATAGAATTCAAACAATCAGAAGCATAGGTACGACAGTACACCACCCGCTAGAATTGCAGCACCTACTTTTCTGGTTATAAGTTTCTACATCTGTAAGAATAACTTTTAAACATCACTGGAGTATAGGTTAGCGATCGCTAATTCTGGATCTGGTTGTTTGACTAAAGACTCACCGATTAACACAGCACTAGCACCAGCTTGGGATACTAAACTTAAATCTGCTGGGTTATGTAATCCTGACTCACTCACAACTAAAATATTTCGTTCTTGTAACTGGCTACCTCTGGCGGCTAAAAGTTGACAAGTAGTTTGTAAGTCTACAGAAAAATCTTCTAGATTGCGATTGTTAATTCCTACTAAAGATACACCATCTAAAGCTAATACACGGTCAAGTTCTTCCAGATTATGAACTTCAACCAAAGCTGCCATATTCAAAGCCTTAGCAATTTTGATGAAGTACTGTAAATCTTGATCACTGAGGATGGCGGCAATTAACAACACAGCATCTGCGCCTTGAATCCGTGCCAAATACATTTGATAAGGATAAATGACGAAATCCTTGCAAAGTAATGGTAAATCTACGGCGGCGCGGACTTTAGTTAAGTTGTCAAAACTACCTTGAAAAAACTTTTCATCAGTTAAGACGGAAATACAACTAGCGCCACCTTGTTGGTAGGATAAGGCGATCGCTACTGGGTCAAAATCTTCTCGAAACACGCCTTTACTGGGTGAAGCCTTTTTCACTTCGGCAATTAACGCAGGTGTGGTTCTACCTTGTTTTAAAGCGGCGACAAAATCGCGGGTAGGTGGCGCGATACGTGCCTTCTTTTGCAATTCCAGCAAAGGCAACTTTTCCCGCATTTGGTCAACTTCTACTTCCTTTTGCCAAACGATTTCTTCCAAAATATGTTGTGGTTTGGCATCTGGTACAGCGACTTGGTAGCGCAATATCGATACATTGATAGCAGGATTTGGTTGTCGGCGACGGATTTGCATAGTTGGGGATTGGGGATTGGGGATTTGGGATTGGGCAGGGGGCAGGGGGCAGGGGGAGTATCTTTTTACCCTTACACCCCTACACCCTTACACCCCTATACCCTTATCTAAACGATCGCTCGTTTATACGCTTCATCCAACACTTCGGATAATGTTGGGTGGGCGTGGACTAAATGGGCTAGGGTTTGGACGGTTTGACGATTGGCGACGGCGGCGGATGCTTCGTGGATTAAGTCGGAGGCGTGTAAACCAAAGATATGTACGCCTAAAACTTCCCCGGTATCTTTGCGGTAGATGACTTTGGCTATACCGTCGGCTTCGTTTTCAGCTAAGGCTTTGGAATTGCCTTTGAAGTAACTTCTGCTGGTGGCGACTTCAAAACCTTCAGCTTGGCCTAATTCTTTAGCACCTGTTTCTGTTAAGCCGACATAGCTAACTTCTGGATGGGTAAATGCGGCGGCGGGAATGCTGCGATAGTCTACTGTTCTTTCCCTACCGATGATATTTTCCACGGCGACAATGCCCTGGGCTGAAGCCGCGTGTGCCAGCATCATTTTGCCGTTGGCATCACCAATTGCCCACAAATGGGGTACTACTTCACCTGCTGATAACACTGCCATGCGATCGTCTACAGGAATAAAGTTGCGGCGGTCAAGTTCGACACCAATAGATTCTAAACCCAGGTTTTTTGTAGCTGGGATGCGTCCTGTCGCTACTAGGCAAGCATCTACTTCGATAACATCGACAACTTCCTTGGTTTTGAAATCTGCCAATTCAATTACTACTGGCGAACCAGGAATAACTTTTTTGGCATATATGCCAACTTTGGTTTCAATGTCGCGGGGTGTAATCAGCACTCGTTCCGCGAGTTTGGCAATATCGCGGTCAAATCCTGGCATTAACTGGTCGAGGGCTTCAATCAAGGTGATTTCACAGCCCAAAGCTGAGTAAATATCCGAGAATTCTAAACCAATGTAACCACTACCAATAATTGCTACCCATTCAGGTAAGGTTTCTAACTTTACGCCTTGGTCGCTGGTGAAGACGGTTTTGCCATCTACTTCAATACCTGGAGGTACGAAGGGGACAGAACCAGGGGAAAGGATAATATCCTTAGCGGTGATGGTTTTTTCACCACCATCGCCTGTAACGGTGACTTTTTGTGTCCCCGCGATTTTGCCCCAACCCCTGATGATATCGACTCCCAGACGTTTCAGGCTATTTGTTAAATCTCCTTGAATTTTGGAGACGAGATTATTAGCATGATTAGCGATCGCTTGACGATCAAACTCCACATTACCAATTTGAATCCCCAGAGACTTCAGGTGATGGGCATCGCGTAATTCCCGCACACGTCCAGAAGCAGCTAACAGCGCCTTCGATGGAATACAGCCTCGATTGACACAGGTTCCCCCCATGTCAGCTGCCTCGATAATCGCCGTCTTTAAGCCGCAACTTACCGCGTGTAGGGCTGCGCCATGTCCCCCTACACCAGCGCCTATTATGACTAAATCGTAATCAAATTCATGACTCACGTTAGTTTCCCCGTGTGCTTCGCCTATCTATTTTCAACCCGTCTAGCCATCCTTGCAAGCCTTTAGAGGTGTGGAAGTTACTAAATTGGGGATTGGGGATTGGGGATTGGGGACTGGGGATTGGGGACTGGGGATTGGGGACTGGGGATTGGGGATTGGGTGAAAAGTCTTTTTGTGTCTAGGTTGTATCATCTATTGATGTCCTAACACTACTGGCGACGGCTATAATTTTGAATTTTGAATTTTGAATTGGAGCAAAGTGACTTGACCAATCTCCTAATTGCAATCAATGAGCGGAAAGCCTAAGCTTGATCTAATATTTATCTACGCACAGGTTTTTGCAGGCGATCGCTCGATGTCTCTACCCCAAATCAGTGAATTTACAGTCCGTCGCTACGCTAACGCCAAATCTTTCCAACGTGGGGAGGCTTATTTTGAAGCGGGTGCTGTCACCACAATTACTCAGCGTGGTCAGCAATTGCAGGCAGAAGTAGAAGGCAATGAACGATTACCTTATCGTGTATCTCTAAATTTTGATGACAAGAATATCACTTCGGCCAAGTGTACTTGTGCTTACAATTTGGATGGTTGGTGTAAACACATTGTGGCGACGATGCTTGTATCTACAAGACAGCCAGAAATTATTGAGCAGCGTCCTACGTTAGAACAATTACTAGATCGTCTAGATCATGTCCAGACTCAAAGGCTTGTACAGGAATTAGTTGCCGAACAACCCCAACTAATAGATGTGATTGATCAGCACGTTAGTTGGATGAATAGTCCTGTAGCTAAACCTATATCTACTCAACCAGGACGAGAAATAAGTGTAAATTTGGCAGCCTTTCGCGGACAAGTCAAGCAGATTTTGCGGGAAGCAGTCCGCTACTTTGAAGAAGGGTATGAGGAAGACCCGATTACCGAAGATTTGTTTAGTTTGGTGCAGACTGCTTTAGAATTTTCTCAGCAAGGTGAGAGTAATAATGCGATCGCTATTCTTGAAGCCATTACATCTACCTGTGCGGAAAATTGGGATGAGGTGTCAGAATACGGGGCTGACAATGATGAAATTGCCTGGGAATTAAATCTGGCTTGGTGTGAAGTGATTCTCTCGTCCGAACTGACATCAGCAGAAAAAGTTGATGTGCAAGTGAGTTTGGAAGCTTGGCAAGATGAATGGAATGCCGATTTCAGCATGAGTTTAGATGCGTTGCGCCAAGGTTGGGATGATTCACATTTGCTGCGAGTTCTCCAAGGCGATATCGCCGAAATGGGTGTATGGGAACGGGAAGTTCCTAATTACGCTGATGATTTGGCACAAATTCGCCTCAAAATTCTCGAACGTCAGGAACGCTACCAAGAATATTTGTATTTAGCCCAAGTAGAGGGACAAACCCAAGAATATTTAACGATGTTGGGGCGTTTAGGCAGGGTAGAGGAAGCATTAGCGGCGGCGGAAATGCAGATGAGTTCCACGGAAGAGGCTTTTGCTTTAGCTAAAACCTTAGCTGAACAAGGTTCATTACCGGAAGCATTAGACATAGCCCAAGTTGGTTTTAAGTTACCTGGTAATTGTCGGTATGAATTAGGTATTTGGACAAGCGATTTAGCCGAAGCTGTGGGCAATCCAGAGATTTCTTTACTCGCACTCAAGGAAGCTTTTCAAGTTAAACCCTGCTTTGTTGATTATCAAAAAATGGCAGAATTAGCGGGTGAAAGCTGGGAAAATGTCAAAACAGATTTATTAAGGATTATTCAGAGTTGTAAGACTTGGGGAATAGAATCAGCCAAGGTGGATGTATTTTTATATGAAGGACTGATTGAGGATGCGATCGCTACTGTCAGTGAACTCAGTTCCTATCATTCAGCTTTAATCCACCGAGTCATGGAAGCGGCTATATCACATAAGCCTGATTGGGTGATAACTAATGCCCGTCGCCGTGCTGAAAAAATTATGGATGAGGGTAAGGCAGAATACTATAGCGAAGCAGTGGAGTGGCTAAAAAAAGTACGTGCTGCTTATATACAATCTGGTAGACAAGCAGATTGGTCAAAATATCGAGAAAAGTTAATAGAAATCCACGCCCGTAAACGGAAATTGATGGGAATGTTCAAGGAACGGGGGATGGAATGAGAAAGCAGGGAAGTATAGCATCACGGAAGGGGGAATCATCGCCGTCACTTATAGCACAAACAGCGACTCATTAGACTATGTGATTAAAAAGATACATTTATTTAACAAAGCTTAAAGTTGCTTTATTATATTATTTACCAAGAGGTGTGAGTTGAGTTTTGGAATTTAAAAAAGATGGCTACTGCTACATCTACTGTTTCTGAACGTGAATGCCAAGCTGCTTGGACACGTCATTTAAATAAGTCTTACTACCAAGACGACCAGCAAGTTAAACTGATGAACTTACAAGCAGAGGTGGACTCTCTGCTGGAACAATTACAAAATCTCAAAGAACAACGTTTAGCAGCTACTACCAAAGAAGATTGACACTCCCCTGACTATTTTATGGAGTGTCTTTATCATCTGTTTTTGGGAACGCGCAACTTTAAATCATGAATCTTCACTTTCAAGTTTAGCGATCGCTATCGATACTTGATAAAGATTGTGTGAAGACATCATAAAAAACCTTAACATTATCCAATCAATTTAGTAAATGGGGGGCGGAAAATTTTCTGCCCCCATCATTTTGGCAGTTAATTATCTATATCTGAACTTGGCGCGGAATCATCAATTATGTCTGCTTGAGGACGGAGTTGCTTTGTCAGACCTTGGATATAACTGAGGTTGGCTGTAGAGGTTTTTGCTTGTTCTCCTAACCAGGAATTGGCTTTTACTTCCCCTTGCTGGACTGTTAAAATCAACGCCCCCCAAGCTTGGACGGCTTTTCTGTTGGGGTTAATCTGCATAGCTGCTACCACACGCCGCCATAATCGCCCCTTGTCTGTTTTTAACAAGATGGCTATTTCTTGTGCATTCTGTGGGGATGCGCTAAATACTTGCAAAGCTTTTTCCCAGCGGCCATCGATTAAATCTGCCAGCACTTGTTCACTGGGACTAGCCCATGTTTTATCGGCTTGGATTTTAGTTACTTCGGCGTGGATGCGAATTAAGTCTAATTGTGATTGGGCTGCTGCTGGTAAGCTATTGTTGCGTTGTTTTTTAATAGATGCTAGCCAATCAAAAGCTGGTGTCCATAAGCCATTGCGGCTAAATAAGAGCGCATTTTTGTAACCAGAATCTTTCAACACGGGATTTTGTAGAGAAATTTCTTCCAGTTGAATGGGATTCAGGTATAAGTTTACAGATTTGACTTGGTAAACCTGTAGTCTCGGTTCTAAACCTATAGTTTGATCAACAACTAATTCTTTAGCTTTACTACCTGTGACTTGTTCCCATTTAGGAATGTGTCCACTGGGACTAGTCCAAGATAACATCAGTTGTAAGTTGCTACGGTCTGGATTGTAATATACTATTTGACCGTAGGCGATAGTCCCCGAACCAGAAGTTACCGAGTGATTATCTTGCTGTCGCTGTCCACGCAAATTTAACCAGACACCTGCTGCTGGTGTTCCGGCTTCAAAGCGGTTAACCACATCTAACGGTAAAGGATTGCTCACATCTTCATTTTCTGGTGTATTCTCTACCAAGGAAGCGATCGCATCCTGCCCACCTCTGCTAATTGCAAATGATTCTTCAGGGCCAGTAATTGGTAAACTATTCGCCAAGCGATAAAATTTTTCTGGTTGTGATTCGTATTTTAAATTTTCTAATTGATAAACCCTGAGTTCTACTATTTCCTTACAGTTAGATAGACAATCGGGGCGCTGACGCATGACTGGTAATAGAAATGATTTTTCCTCATCATCTAGAGGAATGGTTTCCCCTGGTATTTGTTGTTTTTGACTCAAACTGATTTGGATTTGAGGTAGGGTTTGGGGATTTTCGCTGTTACCGGGGATGTGCGCCCACTCTGGAAGGAAATTATTCAGCCAACTTACCTGTTCAGGGTGAAATATCAACAGAATCCCAATCCAGGTAGAACTCAGCACTAAACCAGCACTAATGAGTAAAATTGCGATCGCAATTATTGAGGATGGTTTATAGGATTTTGATGGAGAAATCGCTTTCTGTATCTGGGTTTGATTAATTTTTCCCTCACCTTCTTTTGGCAAATCGGTATTACCTACCTGTTGTTGCTGGATTTGAGGTTTCTTCCCTTCCAAATCAGAGCCGTTTTGCTTAGAAGATTTTGGCGTTAGCTTGCGCGAGCGATTTGCCATGTTATTTCTCTGTTAATTTAAGGTATTAATTTGTGTTTGTTTTTTCTTTTATACTCGCGCTTTGATTAGTTGCCTAGAAGTAGGTGGTTTAATTTTCTACACAAAAAGGATGAGTAGATATTTTGGGCGATCGCCTTTAGGTATTGCTTTGCCTAGCACGTTGGGTTTTCCGCAAAATTAGGGTTGTAGTTTAGAGTACTTACGCACCAGAGTCGTTTTAATCCCTGATAGGGATTTTAGAGGGTTTTAACTTTAAGTGGTGGCAGCGCTGCTAGGATTCCTAATAGGTTTCAATCCCTGATAGGGATTTTAGAGGGTTTTAACAATAACTGGATAGCACTAGCAGAAGGGCTAGAAGGTTTCAATCCCTGATAGGGATTTTAGAGGGTTTTAACGTATATCAAGCGGGTACAGGTAACTCAGGAAAAAGTTTCAATCCCTGATAGGGATTTTAGAGGGTTTTAACCGCTCGGCTCTCAAAGCCTTGCTGTATTTGGTTTTCAAGGTTCAGTTGCGTGAATTATGGAGCAAAGATAACTTTTCAGACATGGGATTGTCAAGAGGCGCATGGCAAAAATTAACTCAAAAGCTGTTACAGCAAAGGTTAGAGGTAATTGCGTCAACCACAGTTTTAATGTTATGGGCTGTAACCTAATCAGGGTAAGGCATAGAGGCAAGAAACTGAATCTGTGCCGAAAAACATCTATGGGTTGACCGGAAGAGGCAGGGCGAGGCTTGTACAAGCTTCCGTCACGGATTTCCCCCTTGCTCCCTGCCCCCTGCCCCTTTTCCTCTTGCTGACGCAATATTTTAAAAACTAAAGGTGGTACGGATAGCACCGATGAAAATATCATTGTTGCTGGAAATATGACCAGGGTCAGTGACGAGAAAAAAGCCAGGAGTGATGGCGATATTATCATTGACTAAATAGCGGTAAAAAACTTCGTAGTGAGTGGAATTGCCAGTATCTGCGGTGGGGATTAATACGCCGTTATTTAATTTTGGTGGTAAGCCGTAGAGAAAACCGAATAAGTCGCCTTTTCTGCCAAACGGGTCATATATACCTAAGGAAACTGTATAGGTGCTGCTGAGAACAACTGCATCTGATTTGAGGGAATCTGTCACCATAACACCACCCCAAGCACCAAGGACTAGTTTATTAGTTAGTTGCCATCTCATGCTAGCGTTGAGGGCGTGGATTTGCGAAGGTTCGTTAATTCCCCCTGAAGTATCGGCGTTACTGCTACCAGTACCCGTATCTAAATGACCATTGCTGGAATAGGCGTTGACATAAGCTAAACCTGTGATGAGTGAGGGAGTTGGCTTGTATAAAAACTGCAATCCTAAGGCGCTGTGATCTGCACCAAATAAACCTTGGTTGCTGTCGCTGCTACCCCTTGTACCATAGGCAAATTGCAAACGGATTTCGTCTGACAGTAACCAGTCAAAGCCTAAACCAGCATCTAAGTTACCAATTCTCAAGATAGGTGTTGAACCTGCAAATGCAGATATCGCTCCTTGTCCTGCATCTGCATAGATGGAGTTAGAACTAAGTACACTACCTAAGCTAAATCCTACAGGTTTAAAGGTGAAAACAACGCGATCGCCTAAACCTGCAACTCGATATTCAACGGAGTTAATACTAACTTGATTGTCGTAATTTCCTTGCCAAGCTAATCTCGCCATGTTGGTATTGAAAGCTTGGAGGTTTTCAAAGCTATTATTAGCGGCGTTTCCTGATATTAAGCCGATACGAAAACGGTCTTTTCCTGTGAAAGAGGAAGCTAGTTGTAATTGTGTCAAATAAGTAAAAATTGTGTTGGCTTCTCCATCACCTGGACGATTCCCACCAAAACCACCAGCTAGTCCAAAAATGGTTTGTCCTCCTAATACGACGTTAGGGGAAAATTGTTGAGCCTGGATATCAGCACTACGGGCTTCTAAGGCATCAACTCTACCTCTAGAAATAGCTAATTCAGTAGCAAATTCTTCTTGCAGTTTTCGTAATGTTTCTAAATCAGCATTAGTGACTTTATCTGTTAAGCCAGATGCAATTAATTGATCGACTTTATCTAAAGCAGCATTTAATCCAGCCGCAAATTCGTAACGTGTAATGGCGCGATCGCCTTTAAATGTACCATCAGGATAACCTGCTATAACTCCATAACGTTCTACTAAGGATTGCAAGGCCGCAAAAGCCCAATCACTTGGTTGTACATCAGATAATTGTGATACTGATGTCACCTGTGCCATAGTTTGTTCAGGCGATGTTTGAGAGTAAATATCTGGATTAATAAAAACTTCTTCACCTAAATCTTGAGCATCTTCACTAATCACTTCAGAAGATAAGTTTTCAACATCAGATTTATCTGGCGATCGCCATTCATTCTTGACTATATCTTCCGCCAAAACAGGGACATTTAGTATCAATACTACTATCTGGGATAGTAGCAATAAGTTTATTTTATTTTGCATCACTCCTCACACCTGATCAAAATTAAAATTCTCAATAAGTTATCGTTAAAAAATAGAGAAATCAATAATTGAATACTTTCACCAAATTTTAACAAAATTTAAAGTTTAGGGGGTTAAATTCCCTGCTTCTATCAAGCTGCAAATTTCGTAGTAGGCTATTTAAAAGATTAGCGATCGCGGGCTACACCTGTTGTCAAACTACCACGATAAGGAACTCCTTCTTGTGGATTTTCCCCGTTCACAGCAAAAACTTCTATTTGAGTTATTTGACCGTTAGCATTAATTACAGAACCACTAGCATTATTCCCACTTAATCCCGCCCTATTAGACACGCCTGTATTGCCACCAATATCAATAGTTCGCTGATCAAAATCTACGGAAATATCAACTGGAGAGTTGGGATTATTGTCAGGAATGAAAACAGCATTATTGCCTTGTCTTCGATAAAAAGTACCTGTAACAACTTGTGGGTTTGTAATCCTTACGGAAACTGATGGACGAGGATTCAAATCACCTTCTGTACCATTGAGTGCATCGGCTAAAAATGTCCTGGTAAATCCTCTAAACCTGTCGGACTGTCTTCTCAAAGCGGCTAATGTTTCTATGCGTACAGCTTTGATTGTTTCTTGCACCGGAGTAGTTTCTTGAGCAACTAAATTTTCCTGTCCTGCACCTAGTCCAGAAGCGAGGGCGATACTTTTATAAAAGGCTGGTAAGTCAAATTCTTGAGGATTTCCCACTACACCATTTGTCACTGCTACCGTTTGACCACCAAGCAAAGATACAATTTTTCGTCCTCTTTGATCTGTAATTTTAATATCTCCATCAGTTAGGGCAAAAACTTGTGTTTTTTTGCTTTCTTGATTATGTATTACCATCACTGCACTAGCTTTTTGTGCAGGTGCATATAAATCATTATTTTGGGTTAATTTTGTATTTTTAGAATTAACAATAACAGGGTGGTTAAGTTTGGCAATGGTGTTTTTTCCATTGGAGGTAATTGCTGGATTTGCTGCAAAAATAGTAATCTGACTTTCTGGTGTTTCTATTGCTGTCCCCACACTTCCCGGTGGACTTAAAATTAAAGCTGTCCCACTTTCTAATTTAAATATCATTTCATTCAGGGCAATCAGATTTCGCAACTTAAAGCGACGTAACCCTGGTTCAAAGCGAAAGATACTACTTTGGTCTACCCGAATGAGGGATTTATCATTAAAGAATAGTTGTGCCTCTGAACTGACACCCGTTTTTACTGCATCTTTAGGAACGACAACATCCTTGGGGCGTGCTGGGCGTTGAGTTTGGTTGTGTAGTAGCAGTTCCACAATCTTAGTAAGTTTGTAAACTTCGGCACGAGTCAGAAGCGGATCTGATTGAGCTAAAACGGGAGTTATCCAAGATACCGTAATCACTGTACTAATCAGTAATTTTTTTTGTAATGACCAAATCTGCCCTCTCATCACGATTTACCTTAAGTGATGTTAAATCTACTGATAATGACTCGATTTCATACTACATAGTTTCATATTTATTGTTCTGTTTTGATATTAAGTTTAATTGCAAATTACGTAAGCCTAAGCCTTGCCCTGGCTGCGTAGCTGAATCTGTAAAGGTAGTATTAGCCTTCTAAATTATGAATTACTCTAGCCAGTCGCCGTACCCCTTCTTGAATTTGCTGTTCATTGAGTTCTGCATAGCCAAAGATAAATTCACTACCAGGGCTATCTTTTAAATACTGGGGATAGGCTGCTCCAATACTGACACCGGAAAGATCTGCACTCTGGACTATTTCATCATCGCTGATTTGAGTATCTATTTTTACCATGAGGTGCATTCCTGCATTCTCTCCCAGAATTTTTGCCCTATTGCCAAAATGAGAAAACAAAGACTGCACTAAAGTTTGCCTGCGTTGGTTGTAGAGCGATCGCATTCTTCTGATATGCCTTTCTAAATGTCCTTCTGTAATAAAATCGGTTAGGGCATACTGTTCTAGTAAACTACATTGCCTATCCGCCAACCATTTTGCACGAGCGAATATATTTACTAAATTCTGCGGTAAAACTAAATAACCCAAGCGCAAAGCGGGAAAAAGGACTTTAGAAAATGTCCCGACATAAACCACTGAGTTACCCTGATCTAATCCTTGCAAGGCTGGTATGGGACGCTCACCATAACGGTACTCACTATCATAGTCATCTTCAATAATCATCACCCCTGTTTTGTGCGCCCAAGCCAGTAACTCTAATCTGCGAGGAAGGGATAACACTGCACCTGTAGGAAATTGATGGGAGGGGGTGACGTAAATTAGTTTAAGCTTAGGAATTATACCTGTTGTCAACTTGCTGACTATTAACCCTGATTGATCTACAGGGACAGGAAATAAACTAGCCCCCTGAGCTAAAAAAGCTCGTCTAGCACCTAAATAACCTGGTTCTTCTACAGCAATCCCATCATTAGGATCAATTAAGATACGTGTAATTAAATCAAGACCTTGCTGAGAACCACCGACAATAATAATTTGTTCTGCTTGACAATTAACGGCTCTGGAGCGCGAAAGATAAGCAGCGATCGCCTCCCTTAATGGTTGATATCCCAGGGAATTATCTGTATAGTCAAGCACCTCCGCTTTAGAGTGGCAATGACGCGAGATTAACTTACGCCATAAATCTATCGGGAACTGATCAAAAGCTGGTCGTCCATAACTAAAGCTGATTTCTACTGCTTGTTCTGGTATACGTAAAAACGCTTTATCACTCAAACTTTTACCATAAGCTGATAAAGGTACAAGTGAGTTACTTGGTTGCAATTTTGACTCAATTGGTGCAGTATTTAGTAATTCATCGGGAAGCTGACGACAAACAAACGTCCCCGAACCCACAATAGTTTCTAGATAACCCTCACTCAGCAATAACTCATAACCTTGAGTCACAGTAGCACGAGAAACACCAAGTAATTGAGCAAGCGATCGCGTAGATGGTAGTTTTCCCCCTGAAGTTAACCGTCCTAACAAAATAGCCCGACGTAATTCCTCATAAACTTGGCGATGCAGAGGTAAAGGTGCATCTGGGTCGATATTAATAGCAAAATCCATAAATCACACAAGTGGACTGGTCATATAACTAAAAAGTGGCTCTTGTTTCATGCCAATTACCTGATTACTCTAACCGTATAGAGTAGAAATTTTCCATCATGACTCAACAAAAAGCCCCCAGCCAAAGAACTACAGTTAAACGTGTACCAAAAAGAGCTAACTATGAAAGTGAAACTATTTATCAAATTTTGGACGAAGGATTAGTCTGTCAAGTGGGTTTTGTGGTTGATGGACAGCCTGTTGTGATTCCTACAGCCTATGGAAGAATAGGCGATACATTATATATTCACGGCTCACCGGCTAGCCGGATGTTAAAAACCCTGCAACAAGGTCTTGATGTCTGCGTCACCGTGACTTTAATTGATGGGTTAGTCTTAGCGCGATCGGCGTTTCACCATTCAATGAACTATCGCTCAGTGGTAGTATTTGGGAAAGCCACACTAGTAGAAGATGCAGAGCAAAAATTAGCTGCTCTCAAAGCATTTACAGAACACGTTATTCTAGGGAGGTGGGAAGAAGTGCGATCGCCTAATCGTCACGAATTAGCTGGAACTATAGTATTATCTCTACCCCTAACAGAAGCCTCAGCAAAAGTTCGCACGGGTGAACCGATTGATGATGAAGCTGATTATCAAATACCAGTCTGGGCAGGACAAATTCCTTTAAAATTAACTGCGGCTACACCCATAAATGATTCCCGCTTAGATTCAAGCATAGAATTACCTGTATATGTAAATAATTACACTAGACCACAAAAAGGTGCTGCGTGAAAGTTTGTAATTCGTAGTGGCCTGGCAAGGCTAAATTTGTGCAATAACAGAAGTTCTATCCGCGTTTATCCGCGTGTATCTACGTTTAATTACATCCAAGTCCATTGCATCATTTTAGTCGTGTCAGTCCACTACTTAAGATTTATTTTATGTATAGCCTCTCAGCACTTAATACTTACCACTTATGGCTAAACTTTTCGACCACATCACCAAAGAACTACAAGAATTTATTGCAGCCCAACATCTGTTCTTTGTAGCTTCTGCACCCCTGAGTCCTGATGGCCATGTGAATATGTCTCCCAAAGGACTAAACTGTTTTCGGATTCTTTCCCCTCATCAGGTAGCTTACCTAGATTTAACAGGTAGTGGTAATGAAACCTCAGCCCATCTCCAAGAAAACGGGCGAATTACTCTCATGTTTTGCGCCTTTGAGGGATCACCATTGATTTTGCGTCTCTATGGAACAGGAGAGACCATTTTACCCAGTTCTCCCAATTGGGATTCCTTGTATTCATTATTTCCCCCAATCCCTGGAACTCGGCAAATTATAGTTGCAGATATTGAGCGCGTGCAAACTTCTTGTGGTCTTGGTGTCCCATTATATGAATATCAAGGACAAAGACAGGCTTTAGTTGATTGGGCGCAGAAAAAAGGAGTGCAAGGAGTTAATGACTATCGAAAGCAAAAAAATGTTGTGAGTATTGATGGTTTACCGACTCCACTCAGCAAATTATTTTAAATGGGTTTTAGTGGGGGATTGGTAATTGGTAATCGTAAAAAGCAGTTACCTTTTACCAACCATCTTGTAGCCAGACTTGATATTCATTGAAATGGGCGTGCAATTGCTCAAAATCCACTGTTTTTGTAACGATTATGTAACAAATTTGACAAAAATGACTAATAAATTTTATTTTAAACACTAGCGTATGTCGTTCATCGACACCACTCGCCCGAACCTTGAAAACCTCATAACTTCGTTGACTGGTGTCGATTGCTTACACAGTAAGGATTTCCGGCTGCAAAATTCCCCACTTCTGAAATTTATTTGATTAAATAAAAAAGTGGTGTCGAATTTGGGGTCTGAAACCCTCTCTATACAAGCGTTGTAGAAGTGAACTCTTTCCGATCACATCACCCCGAAAGGGGATGGAAACTTGTCATCTAGAAATGCAGCTTTGTATGCAAGACTTTCCGATCACATCACCCCGAAAGGGGATGGAAACTTATATTGGTAGAGGCTTTTTTAGCTTCGTTTATATCAATGTGCACTTTCCGATCACATCACCCCGAAAGGGGATGGAAACGCAGGTATTGCTGCTTGCACAACGCTTGCAGTAGTTACTTTCCGATCACATCACCCCGAAAGGGGATGGAAACGTTTTTAATCTCCGAAGGACTAATGCTTGGAGCAGGACTTTCCGATCACATCACCCCGAAAGGGGATGGAAACCGTTCCATCTGCTGTTCGTGCAAAAAGCGATGGTCGCTTCTTTCCGATCACATCACCCCGAAAGGGGATGGAAACTCGACGTCCTATTTTCGAGATTCCTCGATAATCATCTTTCCGATCACATCACCCCGAAAGGGGATGGAAACAACAGTCACAAATCCTAGAGTGGCTAAGGGAGCTTTCCGATCACATCACCCCGAAAGGGGATGGAAACATCTTGTAATTTCAGGATATAATGCAAAGATGATTGACTTTCCGATCACATCACCCCGAAAGGGGATGGAAACATCCGACATCGCTATAGAAATTGTTTCCAGTCTCTCCTTTCCGATCACATCACCCCGAAAGGGGATGGAAACCCGATAGCGAATGCCGTTTATCTCCAGGCAAAAGATAAAGCTTTTCGATCGCCTCACCCCGAAAGGGGATATAAACTAGCGATCGCACTTTGCGATCGCATTGTTAAATACGGCGGAAATATTATTTACCTATCAATTAGCCTGAGAAAATATCAGCAAAGATGTAATTGCTTTTGCTACAAAGATGATATTTGTCATAAATAAGTAATTGCCGAAAACAGAAAGCATTTACAACAAATGAGAAAGCAATATCTCTAATTGCTTGCGGAAAACACTGAAATGAATACGCGATCTACTGAAATGAGAAAGCATTTACAGCAAATGAATAAGCAATATGTCTAATTGCTTGCGGAAAACACTGAAATGAGAAAGCATTTAAGGCAAATGAGTAAGCATTTAAGCATTTTGCTTTCTCAAACAGGCAAATTATATAGCTGTTGACGGTTGACAGTTGACAGTTGACGGTGAGGCAGTCGCAGTTAGTTAGTAGGTTGGGTGGAACGAAGTGTAACCCAACAAATAATATTGATAAATTAGCAGATTAAACTACAAAAATACCTCAATTTAATAAATCAAATTAATGCAAAAATCATTTCACTTATTAAAATAAATTTTTACTAATGCTTGTAGCTTAACATTAGATTAAGTACCTACGGATGTTTTATTCATTTCCTATGTCTTGAGAAAATTTGATATCTTCTCCTGTACCCCAGTCAATATTATATCTTTCTCGTTGAACATATAAAATAAAGCTTGAATATTGCCAATCTTTAGGTGCTTTTACATATCCATGCTTGACAGGATTGTAATGTATATAATTAAAATGGTGAGTAAAATCAACTTCATTTTTGATTTGATGTTCCCAAAATCGGCGTTGCCAAACTGCTAATTCGCCTTTATTTTGACGCGATGTGGATATAGTTTCTTGATATTTAATACTGCAATGACGGGTGAAATAGTTTTTAATTAATCGCCAACGATTGGAAAAATTGCTATCTCCTGGTGGTAACGTCCACAGGCAATGAATATGGTTTGGTAAAATGACAATTGCATCTACAGTAAATGGATATTGTGCAATAACTTGTCTGAATGCTTGTCGTAACAACCGAATATTTTCTGGTTCACAAAGAAATTCTCGGCGATTGTGAGTAACAACTGTGAAGAAAAATGTACCCCCTTCTATTTTTGCCCTACGATAGTCCATAAAATAATCTTGGGTAATAGTATTTTGTTTTTTTGAGTAAAAGCGCAATCTCTATTTTTTGTAATTTAATGAAAAAGCTGATTTAGCAATTTAAACTTTGGTGTTGGGTTACGGCGCAAATATAGATTTACCGTTTTGTTGTTAATTTCTCTCACGCGCCTCCACCCAACCTACAACTATATTTAAACCGTTACGCCTTCTAATTGTTCATCAGTCAATTCATACAACTGACGCAACTTATCTAACTTATCTGTATCAGCTTGCCATAAACCCCGTCCATGCGCTTCTAACATCCTGCTGAGGATATTACGAAAAGCTTCTGGGTTGGCTTGGCGTAATTTCTCTGCCATTTCGGGGTCTAAAGCATAAGTATCAGCAGCCTGGTCATAAACCCAATCATCTTTAAAATCAGCCGTACCACCCCAACCAATTAAGGCTGTCATGCGTTGGGAAATTTCGTAAGCACCACCGGAACCTTGACTCGCCATTGCATCAGCCCATTTGGGATTGAGTAACTTGGTGCGGTATTCCATCCGCAATAAATCCTCTAAGTTGCGGGGTGTGGTGTCTTTGGAAAAACTTTCCACAAAGCTAGCCGTAACTTTCTTACCGCTTTGCTTTTCGGCTGCTTTTTTCAAACCGCCGGTGTTGGCGTAATATTCTTGAATATCGGTTAAACCATATTCTACCGAATCTATTTCTTGAACGATGCGATCGCTCGTTTTCAATAATTGCTGCAAAACTTCCGGTCTAGCTTGTCCTTTGTCTTGTCTGCCATAGCTAAACACATTGCGACTTTGCCAAGTATTACCTAACTCTTCCCCAGATTCCCAGTTACCATCAACAACTCTATCATTGACCAAAGAACCAAAATCCCCCGCAGGATTGGAAAATAATCTCGCGGAAGCATTTTCTACACCTTGGGCTTTTAAAGCTAAAGCGTGTTTTCTCACAAAATTCTGGTCTTCTGGTTCATCAGCGTCAGCAGCCCTTTGAAATAAATCATCTAATAATTCGATGATGTTGACGAAACTATCTCTAAAAATCCCTGATAGATTTCCTAATACATCAATGCGCGGATGTCCGACCTCTGCTAAAGGCTTTAATTCATAACGAACAATCCGACCTGTTCCTTCTTTCACAGGTTCAGCCCCAACTAATTCTAAAAGAATCCCCAAAGATTCACCCTTAGTTTTAATTGCATCTAATCCCCACAATAAAACCGCCACCGTTTCAGGATATGTATGATGTTCTTGTAAATGCTGAGCGATGATTTTTTGAGCAATTTCTCGACCCCGTTCATAAGCTGCGGGGGATGGCATTCTATAGGGGTCTAAAGCATGAATATTTCTCCCTGTAGGTAACACACCAGCGCCATCTCGTAATAAATCCCCTCCCGGTGCTGGAGGAATATATTCACCATTTAATCCGCGTAGTAAATTAGTTAATTCATCTGTGGTTTGCATCAACAAATCTGTAATTTGCTTTTCCATTTCTGGTTGTTTTGCTTGTTCTTCACCAAAATAAGCTTCGAGATAAGATGCTAATTCTTCTTGATTTGGTGCTTCACCTAATGTATGTAAGCCAGAGGAAAATAACCGAGTTTCTAAAACTTGCAAATACTCATATAATTTCACCAGATAATCATCAAAAGCATGGGCGCTAAACATCCTGATATTTTCAGGAGTGAAGGGAATACCCAAACGTTTGGCATCTTCAAAAGGGCAATCTGTGTCTAAACCCGTATCAACAATCTTTTTACAAATCGCTTCTTTGAGAACATAATTCTTGTTGGGGTCTTCTCGATATTCCGCAATTAAATCGCGCAGTGTAATTAATTCCTTATATAAACCAGCACGACCATAGGGGGGGACATTGTGAGAAATTAGCACCCCATAACCGCGACGCTTGGCCAAAATCGACTCAGAAGGATTATTTGCCGCATATATATATAGATTGGGCAAATCTCCTAACAAAATATCCGACCACGAATAACCAGTATTACCCAAAGGTGAACCAGGTAACCATTCTACAGTCCCGTGCATTCCAAAATGGACAACAGCATCAGCTTGTAAATCATTTTGCAACCATTTATAAAAGGCAGCATATTGGGGATGGGGTGTTAAATCACGTTCAAACATCAGGCGCATGGGGTCGCCTTGTATCCCCAATGGTGGCTGGACACCTATCCACACATTCCCTAACTGCACACCACCAACATGGAGTTCATCACCATAAGTTTTAATTCCGCTACCTGTCAAAGACTTCCATTGTTTTTCGATGCGGGAAGTGCGGAGATATCCTAACCATTTTTCTAATTTACGGGAATTAACAGTATTAGCTGAAGAGGGAAAAGGTTTATTTTTCTCCCATCTTTCCATCTCTTCATCAGTTTCCTTCACCAGACGAATTAATTCTTCCCCATCTTCTGGGATATCGCCGACGTTATAACCTTGGTCTTTGAGGGCGTGGAGTAATTTAATCAAACTGCGGGGAACATTTAATAATGCAGCCGTACCCGTAGCCCCATAACCAGGAGGGAAGCCATATAAGATAATGGCAATTTTCCGTTCTGCTGCTGGTGTTTGACGTAAAGCAATCCAGCTTTTAACTCTACCAATGAGGCGCTGTACCCGTTCAGGAACTAAATAAATATCTTCACCCACCAAACCACCAAGGGGAACAGTATCAATTGCACCGTCTAATTCTGGTAAGGCGTATAACACCACGCTTTGCAAACCACCCACACCTTGACGTGTCCATGAATGGATATCTTGAATTAATAAAGGTGCAGCGACGATGTAAGGGACATTTTTGGCGGTGAGGATGCGCTTGGCTACTTCTACTTGACGACCTGCTTCCATTGAACCAGCCGGGCCACCGACCAGGGGAAAGCCAATGGTGGAAACAATTGCATCAACTTTAACGGCTTCTGGAGATAGTGAAGGTGTGGCGATATTACCGATTTGTCGTTGCTGAAATTCATAGTCGGTAGTCATCCAATCCCGTACCGCAACGTGTCCTTCTACGCCGTTGATAAATATGGGTAAGGGGATTAAACCCGCATCTTCAAAGCGGCGAATCAGTTGGGGAATATAGGGTTGTTTGGTAATGACGTGTTTACGGTAAAGAAGAATACCAACAACAGGGTTTTTTTCCCCCCTGCACCCTGCCCCCTGCACCCCTGCCTCTTCCCTCTTTTGATACCATGCCAAATATTCGCGTGGGGATTCAAAAAACCCTGGATAATCGGGATGCAATAAACCTATGTTGGGGGTTTCGATTGGTGGGGGAATGTCACCGATTTTTAAATCTAAATATTTTTCTGCTAGTGTCCAAAATAAAGCAGCCACGTTTTCAGTGCCGCCGGCGTTCCAATAACCATAGATAATTAACCAGTTGCGTAAGTCTTGGACTTTCTGCACGGGAACGAATTTGAGGAGTTTGGGGCCGATTTTTAAAAAGCTAATATAACCAGCAAGTTTGTCTTCTTCTCGTCCGTTGCTAAATTTGTCGAGAATAAATTTAACAGGTTTGGGCATTCCCT
Source organism: Anabaena sp. FACHB-595 (assembly GCF_048568275.1). Classification (NCBI taxonomy): domain Bacteria; kingdom Bacillati; phylum Cyanobacteriota; class Cyanophyceae; order Nostocales; family Nostocaceae; genus Anabaena; species Anabaena sp. FACHB-595. The sequence goes on along the minus strand of NZ_CP183473.1, from coordinate 5,639,065 downwards.
TTGGTTTATCACCAATGGCAAAAGCACCCAGCTTAGTTAAACTCATCAACTCCAAGGCTGACTCGAATACTAAGCGGATAGGAATTTGGGAAACACGATCGCGCAACCACACAACTTGGTCATAATCAAATAGTAGGCTACCAAAAAACACATCCGCGCCTTGCAATGCCGCTTCCACTTCTAGGCGCTTGCTGGTAATATCGCGATCGCTAAACACACGAATATCTAAATCAGCACAGCGAGAATTAGCCAAAAAGGCAGCCTTTCTGTACAAGTCAGCATTAAATGATTCAAATCCAGCAATCAAAACGATGCGTTTCATTCCCGTAAGCCAAGAAACATTTCTTTACCTAAAATTTTACATAAAGCTCTTGACAATTGGGCATCAGTTACAAAAAAGGGATTAGGGATTGATTTGTCCCTAAGCTAATACGTGTCTAAATTGCATAACTACTAATAAGGGCTGTTAACAATCAACAATCAACAGTCAACAATCAACAGTCAACAGTCAACAGTCAACAGTCAACAGTCAACAATCAACAGTCAACAGTCAACAGTCAACAGTCAACAGTCAACAGCAGAATAGCTTACCTGCCAATTTTGGCAATTTGGCACATTTGATAATTACCAGGTTGGTATTCTGAGGTTCACGAATGTTCTTTGTGCGACCATACAGACTTGCAGAATCCCTCGGTTAACCACCGGGGGTCTTTTTTTAACCTTTGTAGGTGATAATTTTTAAAAGATATCAGGGATAAATTCCAGTGGTTCCACAATCAGAACTTCAGGAAAACTCATCAATGCAGGCAATTGGGCGTGTATTGGAGAGTTTGCGGAATTATAGATTGATTTCGCTGGGGGCTTTGTTTAGTCTTTTGCTGTTGACGGTGGCGAATGCGGTGACGCCCCAACTATTTCGCTGGGGAATTGATCAGGGCATTGTCAAGAAAGACTTACAGATAGTGCTTTACAGTGCTGCCTGGATGGTAGTTGCGGCGATCGCTCGTGGTGTGTTTAATTTTGGTCAAAGTTATTTGGCAGAGGCGGCTTCCCAAGGTGTAGCCTATGAATTGCGAAACAAGATTTTTAGCAAGATTCAAAATCTCAGTTTTAGCTATCATGACCAGTCACAAACTTCTCAACTCTTAACCCGTGTCACTAGTGATATTGAGCAAATTCGTACTTTTATCGGTACTAGTTTGATTCAGGTGATTAGTGGAATAGTGACGTTGATTAGTGCAGCCGTAATTTTGCTAATCATGAATTGGCAATTAGCAATAATTACCTTAACAGTAGTACCCATGTCAGGGTGGTTAATGGCGCGATTCATCACTCAAAATGACCGACTGTTCCGGCAAGTACAAGAGCAGCTGAGTGACCTAAATGCTGTATTGCAAGAGAATCTGATTGGTATCAGGGTAGTTAAAGCTTTTGTGCGGGAGTCGGCGGAAAGGTCACGTTATACAGGTCTGAATGATGCCCTTGTTACGGCTAACATGAAGACAATTCGCGCCATTCGTAATACCTTCCCATTTATCTTTTTACTGAGTAACTTGGTAACCCTGGCGGTGTTTGGCTATGGTGGGGCGCAGGTGATTGGTAATACTTTCTCTATTGGTGAACTAGTAGCCTTTAACGCCTATCTCATATTAATTTTGCAACCAATTTTACTGATTGGCTTTGCTGCACCAGCGATCGCCCAAGCAGCCGCTTCTGCTCAACGAGTCTATGAAGTTGTAGATGCAGCAGTAGAAATCCGCGATCGCGCTGATGCCATTCCCTTTGAAACTTGTGGTGGTAGAATCACCTTTGAAAATGTGTCTTTCCGCTATCCTGGTGCAGCTACAGAAGCCCTCAAAGATGTTTCCTTTGAAACTAAACCTAACGAATTAATAGCCATTTTAGGCATGACAGGTTCCGGAAAAAGTACCGTCATGAACCTGATTCCCCGCTTTTATGATGTCACCAAAGGCGCAATTCGCATTGATGGGCAGGATGTGCGAGACTTCACCCTCAACAGCCTGAGAAAGCACATCGGCATTGTATTTCAAGAAACCACCCTATTTTCGGGAACCATCCGCGAAAATATCGCCTACGCCAAACCTAAAGCATCATTAGAACAGGTGATGGAAGTAGCGAAAACTGCTCAAATTCATGATTTTATTATGAGCCTGCCCGATGGTTACGAAACCATAGTTGGTGAACGTGGCGTAGGTTTATCTGGTGGACAAAAGCAACGCATAGCGATCGCCCGCACCCTCCTCACCGATTACAGTATTTTGATCTTGGATGATAGTACCTCGGCTGTCGATGCCAAAACCGCCGCCGAAATACAAGCCGAACTGGATAGCATGATGCGGCAAAAAGCTTGTGTCACCTTTGTTGTGGCTCAACGTATCAGCACAGTCAAGAACGCTGATCGCATTTTTCTCATAGATAAAGGACGGTTAGCAGCCCAAGGTACTCACGAGGAATTGATGCAAACTAGCCCACTTTACGGCGCGATTTTGGAATCTCAGGTGAAGAAGAGACAGGAGGCAGAGGAGCGGGGGAGCAGGGGAGCAGGGGAGACATAAGAAGTAATGATTGTTTACTCCTAACTCATTACCCATTACCCATTACCCATTACCCATTACCCCCATGAGAACTCCAGCCCCAGTTATTGCCTCCGAGCAACAAGCAACTAAGCAACTTTCAACCTTACGACGCTTCTTACAATACCTGCGTCCCTTTCGCAAAGAAGTTCCCATTGCTTTGAGTTTAGTATTAACTGGCGCTGCCACCCAGGCGATCGGGCCGTTTTTACTGGGTTGGTCAGTTGATAACCTGATAGCCAAAGGGAATTTACAAGGATTACTACTGTTATTAGTATTATTAGGGCTAAATTATAGTTTTGGTATCTGGGCAATCCGTGGGCAAGTTATTCGCGTCGGCTGGATTATGCAGCGATTACTGGCTCAGTTGAGGCAAGACATTTTTACTAAAATTCAGAGTTTACCACTCAGCTTTTTTGACCGTAGTGAAGCCGGCGATTTAATGAGTCGTCTGCTAAATGATGTCAACACTGTTAATCAAGCCTTTGGGCAAACAGTGGCACAAATGCTAGGTAATACCTTCAGTTTGGTGGGTATTGTCATTGCTATGCTCTCTATTAATTTACAACTTGGTTTGTTAAGTAACCTAGTCGTCCCTCTGATGATTTTTACCACCAGCTTATTTGCCCGGTGGGCTAGGACTAAATTTCGCGTCACCAGACAAACCATCGGAGAACTTTCCGCCAAGTTAGAAGAAGACATTGGCAGTGTGCGAGAAGCCCAAGCCTTTAATCGGGTACATCTCAACATCGCAGAATTCGACATTCTCAACGCCGCTAATCGTGATGCCAACGTTGAGGCTGTGGCGATTACGGCAGCATTTTTACCATCAATTGATTTTCTCAACACCCTAGCTACAGCAGGTGTCCTTGCCTATGGTGGTTATCTTGCTGTGACAGGTGCAGCTACAGTAGGTGTAGTGACATCATTTTTACTTTACGTCCAGCAATTCTTCCGCCCCATCCAAATTCTCAGTCAGTTTTACACCCAAGCTCAATCTGCATTTGCCGGATTAGAGCGAATTTTCCTCTTACTAGATGAACCATCCCAACTCAACGACGCACCAAACGCCACCCAAATGCCTGCTATTCAAGGCAAGGTGACGTTCGAGAATGTCAAATTTGGTTATAACCCAGAACAACTAGTCCTCAAAGGAGTGAATTTACAGGCTAATCCAGGACAAATGGTGGCATTAGTAGGGGCAACAGGCTCAGGCAAAACAACAATTATTAACTTGATATTGCGTTTTTATGATGTGTCTGACGGTGCAGTAAAAATTGATGGCGTTGATGTGCGTAGTGTGACTCAAGCCAGTCTCCGCCGTCAGATTGGCATTGTCTTGCAAGATAATATTTTGTTTAGCGGTACTGTTGCCGAAAATATTGCTTTTGGTGCGCCTTATGCCACTCAAGCCGAAATTGAAGCGGCGGCACAAATGGCAAACGTCCATGAGTTTATCACTTCACTACCACAAGGCTACACAACCAAATTGGGTGAACGGGGCGCGCCTCTCAGCCAAGGACAAAGACAACTCATTAGTATTGCTCGTGCCGTATTAATTAACCCCCGCATCTTGATTCTTGACGAAGCAACTAGTAGTATAGATACCCGTACAGAAGCTCTAGTACAAGATGCGATCGCTCGTTTATTACAAGGTCGCACCAGTTTTGTTATTGCCCACCGTCTCAGCACTGTCACCCAAGCTAATCAAGTATTGGTTATTCAGCAAGGGCAAATCATAGAACGGGGTACTCATGCAGAACTTGTCAGCCAGCAAGGTATTTACGCTAATCTTTACGCACTCCAATTAGGGGCAGCAACAACACAATAACTTATTATTAATTGGTAATTGGTAATAATCTGGCAGACTGCGGGTGTTCAGATCCCCGACGTTTTTACAAAGTCAGGGATCTAGGGTATCTATGAAAAAAATCACCTCTGGATTTTATACCTCAAAGGTGATTAGCAAAGACATCTGATTGTGGACTAGTCTGTAATTTAAATTTAACTTTGAAATTACATATCTCCCCTCCATCTGAAGGCGCAAGGAAGGTTAAGTTGATTTGTAATTAGCAGTACAAAAATCAAAATACTAGTATTAAATTAATCTTAACCATACTCTATAACGAACCGTACATAATCACTGAATATTTAAACTCCATAATTATTACTAAAAAGGTACTAAATACCTAATATTTTTTCACCAATATTACCAATATATTCTCTAAATTAAATTAGAAACTTTAATAATACATTGTACATTACTAAAGATTAAATAGTAATTTATTTTTGTCAGTGAATCAACATGAATATATACATATTAGCTTAATGTAACTCTTTTTCAAGTCAGATATACAATAAGAAGAGATGCCAATGACTTATGCTTTGGTTGACCATCACAGCAAACTATTCTCCCTCTCAATCGCTTGCCTTTTATGGCAAGTTGATGTGCTGTAGTGGTAAGAGATGAACAGCATATTTATAGGCAGAGGGGATATCTCGTAAAACTTTTCCTGAAAAGAGTTTAATACTCTGGGTCGTTAAACTTTGAAATCTACACAGTTAGACCAATTTGAGTGTATTTCAAGTGACTGAATATCATTTATTGTTTTGCTGATTTATCAGCACAGATGGTCTATTGTCTATTGCCTCAAACGCTTCGCCAGATTTAAAATCCAGAGGACTCAATGACTAACTCCAGTTTTACGAAAGGAAAAAATTCATATCACCACCAAGCGGAAGAACCGCATTTACCGACAAAAATACAGATAAAAAATGGTAGCAAGCATGAAGTTTCTAGGCAGCGAGAACCTAGAAATGATGTATCTATTACTAATGACTTAAATCGAGGTCGAGTAGCTATTTTCATCGATGGTGCTAATCTATTTCAAGCCGCTTTACAACTTGGTATTGAAATCGATTACCTCAAATTACTTTGTCGTTTAACTGCGGGTTCCAGATTATTACGGGCATTTTTCTACACCGGAGTTGATATGTCTCGACCAACTCCTACACGTCAACGTACCAATGATAAGCAACAAGGTTTTCTCTTTTGGATGCGCCGTAACGGTTATCGTGTTGTCACCAAAGAACTCCAAGTCACAGATAACAACAAAAAACCAAATTTGAACGTAGAAATTGCTGTAGACATGATCACTTTAGCACCACATTATGATACAGCCGTCTTGGTTAGCGGTGATGGTGATTTAGCATACGCAGTCAACGCAGTCAGTAGTACCGGGGTTCGTGTAGAAGTCGTCAGTTTACGAACAATGACTAACGACTGTTTAATTGATGTCGCCGACTACTTTATTGACCTCGATAGCATTAAACAATATATCCAAAAGGATTCCCATCTAGGATATGGCTATCGAACATTATCTAATTCTAATCTTTAGGATTTAAAAGTTAGAAATATACGTAGGGTGAGCAATGCCCACTAAAACCTTAATATGGTGGGCATTGCCCACCCTACTGTCTTGAATTTTGAATTGATTCATCCCTTCTACCCTCTGCTTTTCTTTGATAACCTAAAAGCTATATCTAGCTCAAGTAGAACTAAAAACATAAGTGTTAAATTAATTACTATCAGAACTCTTGCAGTTGCTGGAATAAAATAACAACCAAAGAAATTACGCTGCGTACCTTACGTCAAAATGGACATTCTAATTGTTGAGGATGAATCAGAAATTGCTCAGTTAATTCAACATTCTTTAGAAAAAGAGGGCTTTTCCTGTCGGACTAGCCGCGATGGGATCAATGCTCTACAAATGTTTCACGAACGACCACCAGATTTAATCATCCTAGACCTGATGATTCCTGGGCTGGATGGGTTGGAAGTTTGCGCGAGAATTCGCCAGAAACCTGGGGCAAAAGACCCTTATATACTAATGCTCACAGCTAAAGGTGAGGAAATAGACCGGGTAATCGGCTTGTCTACGGGTGCTGATGACTATATGGTTAAACCCTTCAGCCCTAGAGAGTTGGTGGCGCGTGTCAGGGCGCTTCTACGGCGCAGCTTACGTCAAGGGGGACAAAATCAGGTAAATCGGACTCAACACTTTATAGTAGATTTAGACCAACGAACTGCCAGTCGTCAAATAGATTCCCATCAACCAGAAGCTTTAGATTTAACCACTTTAGAATTTAATTTATTAAGCACTTTTGTCAGCAATCCTGGGCGAGTGTGGAACCGTACCCAACTAATTGACAAATTGTGGGGAGATAATTTTTTTGGTGATGAGCGTGTTGTAGATACTCATGTAGCTAGGCTCAGGAAAAAAATTGAACCTGATCCCACCAATCCCAGTTTTATTAAAACTGTTGTCGGAGTTGGCTATAAATTTGAAGACTCTCCTGTAATTTCCGCATGATTAAAAAAGGTTGGCGTTGGACAAAATCCCTACCTTTAGCATCCCGCTTGTTTGTCTCCCACTTAGTGGTGATGATAGTGGGATTAATTAGTCTTGTCATTATTAGTAAAGTTTCGTCGCCCCGCTTTTTTGTCCTGCACTTAGAAAGATTGGAAAGTGAAGGGGTGAATTTAATTAATGTTCGTGCAGATTTAGTCCAAGGGTTTGAGATAGCTTGGCGCAGCAGCACTATTTGGTCAGTCTTAGTCGGTAGCACGGCTGCGGGAGGCTTGAGTTACTGGGTTTCTAAAAGGATTATGCAGCGATTAACTGAGATGGAACAAATAACTCAACAGTTTGCTGCTGGTCATCTACAAGCGCGGCTACCTTTGTCTGACATCCCCGAACTCAATCGCTTGGGTACGAGTTTTAACCGCATGGCTGCCAGTTTGGAAGGGGTGGAAGCACGACGGCGGGAACTGATAGGTGATATGACTCATGAACTACGCACACCGTTAACAGTTGTGCGTGGTTATTTAGAAGAACTTGCCGATGGTGAAATTGAACCATCCCCAGAGGTTTATCGGCGCTTGGCGAAAGAAACTAGACGTTTAGAACGATTAGTCAACGATTTACAAGAATTATCGAAGGCAGAAGCTGGTTATTTACCTATTAGAATACAGTCTGTCAATTTATATCCTTTATTAGAGTCTTTAGTTGAAAGATTTAGCGATCAATTGTTAGAGGATGGCCCAGTATTACTTGCGGAATTGACACCCCAAATGCCTCTTGTATTAGCAGATATCGATCGCACAGAACAAATATTAGTCAACTTGCTAGGTAACGCCATCCGTTATACTACAACAGGTTCAATTACTATCCGTACATGGACAGAAAACAGGCAACTCTGGATTGCTGTGATTGATACAGGTATTGGTATTGCTTCCGAGGATATACCCCATGTATTTGAGCGTTTTTGGCGAGCTGATCAATCGCGCGATCGCCACTCCGGTGGCACAGGTATTGGCTTAACTATCACTAAACACCTAGTAGAACTACAAAGTGGCGAAATTCATCTAGATAGTGAACTAGGTATTGGCAGCACGTTCCGCTTTTGTTTGCCTTTAGCATAAGCACGAGTTCATAGATCCCCGACTTTTTAAAAAAGTCGGGGATCTGAGCGTTCCTACAACACAAAATGAACGGCTTCCATTATGATAATGGTTATCAATCTTGTGAAGTCTTATGTCAGTTGAAAATTCATCTACCGCCAAACCATTGAACCTGTTGCAACGCCCCCGTCGGTTGCGTCGGACTGCAACACTGAGGCGGATGGTGCGGGAAACTACCCTGACAGTGGATGATTTGATTTATCCGATGTTTGTCATGGAAGGAGAGGGGCAGAAAGTAGAAATTACTTCCATGCCAGGATGTTATCGCTACTCCCTAGATTTGTTGCTCAAAGAGATAGCCGAAGTATCACAGCTAGGAATTCCGGCGATCGCACTTTTCCCTGTCATCTCCGAAAATAAGAAAGATGACATCGGTGCAGAAAGCTACAACCCAGAGGGATTAGTACAGCAAACAGTCAAAGCCATTAAACAAGCAGTTCCCGATATTGTTGTGATCACTGACGTAGCCCTTGACCCCTTCACCACACATGGACACGATGGTTTAGTTGATGAAAACGGCACAATCTTAAATGACCCCACAGTGGAAATGTTAGTGAAAATGGCACTTTCCCAAGCCGCCGCCGGTACAGATTTTGTTGCCCCTTCCGACATGATGGACGGCAGAATTGGCGCAATCCGTCAAGCCTTAGATGCAGAAGGCTACATCAATGTAGGGATTTTGGCATACTCCGCTAAATACGCCTCCGCCTATTACGGCCCCTTTCGGGATGCGTTAGATTCCGCCCCCAAATTTGGCGACAAAAAAACCTATCAAATGGATGCAGCCAACGCCAGAGAAGCAATTAAAGAAGTAGAACTAGATATTGTCGAAGGTGCAGATATTGTTATGGTAAAACCTGCCCTAGCTTACCTAGATATCATTCATCAAGTCCAGCAAGCTACCCAGTTACCAGTTGCAGCCTACAACGTCAGTGGCGAATACGCCATGATCAAAGCTGCGGCTCAAATGGGTTGGATTAATGAAAAACAAGTGATTTTGGAATCTTTAACCAGCATGAAACGCGCCGGCGCAGATTTAATTCTCACCTACTTTGCCAAAGAAGTAGCACTGATGTTGCTTTAGACGTGGAGGGCAGAGGGGCAAGGGGGGCAAATAACAACTGACAACTGACAACTAACAAAATGACCAAAAAAACCGACTTAGCTATTGTTGGCGCAGGGCCTCATGCTCTAACTTTGACTACCCATCTACTGCAAAAACGGCAGTCTCTGAGGGGGAAATTTCTGGTATTTGACCCCAGTGGTAGATGGATGAGTGGCTGGAATCAGCAATTTGCAGCTTTGGAAATTCCCCATTTGCGATCGCCCGCAGTTCATCATCCAGACCCCAACCCCTTTGCTTTACGGAAATTCGCTGAATCTCGTCCTCATGAGTTATTTCCCCCCTATGATTTACCAGGGACACAATTATTCGAGGATTTTTGCCAAGATGTGGTTCGAGTTTGGCAGTTACAAGAGCGAGTCATTCCTTTAGCCGTTACCAAAATTGAACCCATTCCTCATCATCTGCGTCCCCAATTTTGCCTTAGTTTACAAGATGGGCAGAAGGTAACAGCAAGACGGGTAGTGTTGGCTACTGGTAGCGCTCAACGTCAAATCCCGACTTGGGTAAACGAGATTCAGACACCATACCCACAAGAGAGAATTTGCCACTCACAAACCATTGATTTACGAAAATTGTCGTTAATGGGGAAGAGAATTTTGATTGTGGGTGGTGGGTTAACTAGCGGACATTTGGCTGTGGGTGCGATTTCTCACGGTGCGAAGGTTCAGTTAATGATGCGGCGACAGTTAACAGAAAAGTTATTCGATGCAGAACCAGGATGGTTGGGGCCAAAGTATCTCAAAGACTTTTTTGCTCAATCTGATTGGGAACAACGCTGGACGACGATTCAGCAAGCTAGAAATGGTGGTTCCATGACTCCGGCGATCGCTACCCAAATAAGACGACAAGTCCGTAGTGGTAACATCAAAATTGACGAAAACTGTCAAATACTCAAAGCCCAATGGCTCGGCAAAAATTGGCAAGTCGAATGTAGTGATGGTAGTCACCATGAATGCGATTATATTTGGCTTTCCACAGGTACTAAATTCGATGTCACCCATGAACCCTTATTAAAAGATGTTCTCGTCGCTTACCCTATTCCCATAGTTAAAGGTTTACCAGTTTTAGATACTTGTCTACGTTGGCCTGGCTGCGAATTATTTATCATGGGCGGTTTGGCAGCTTTACAAGTAGGGCCAACAGCACGCAACTTATCAGGCGCAAGAATGGCCTGTGAAAAAATCGTCCCTGCCATAGCTAAACCAAGCATAGCTTTTTCCCCCAGCATCACCGGAGTACAAGCCAGCTGAAAGTTGAGGGGGTGTAGGGGTCAAAGAAATCATAACTTTGACGTTTTTATAGTCATTCCCAATCCGCCCCTTTTTGCGCTAACATGATAACGATTCTCATTATTTATTAATATGGTCAGTTCCTTAACCCAGTCCCAGAGAGACTTAGACCAGCACAACAGCGAGCAACTTGTGCGGATTCGTCACACCTGCGCCCACATCATGGCGATGGCAGTACAGAAGTTATTTCTAGGGACAAAAGTAGCAACTGGCCCAGTGACAGACAACGGATTTTACTACGACTTCGATTGTCCAATCAGCATCACTCCCGATGACTTGGGCAAAATTGCAGCAGAAATGCGGCGCATCATCAAAGCCAACCTGCCAATAATCCGCGAAGAGGTGCAACGAGAAGAAATCCGCACCGAAATCGCTCAGTTAAACGAACCTTACAAGTTAGAAATCTTAGACCGTATCCCCCCAGAAGAAACCATCACCCGCTACTTTATTGGTAGCCCTGACACCAGCACACCAGAATCTTCCTTGTTTGTTGCAGATGTCAAACCAGCCAGTAACTATTGGTGGGACTTGTGCGCTGGGCCGCATATTAATTTTACTGGTGAAATTGACCCCAATAGTTTCCAACTATTAAACATTGCCGGTGCATATTGGCAAGGCGATGAAAGCAAGCCCCAACTACAACGCATTTATGGCACAGCTTGGAAAACAAAGGCAGAACTAGAGGCTTACCTCAAACAAAGAGAAGAAGCTTTACGCCGCGACCATAGAAAGTTGGGTCAAGAGCTAAACTTATTTAGTATTCAAGAGGAAGCTGGCGGTGGTTTAGTTTTTTGGCATCCCAAAGGCGCGAGTATTCGTTACATCATTGAAGATTATTGGCGAAAATGTCATCTAGAATCTGGCTATCAATTACTCTACACACCTCATGTAGCCAACCTCGATTTATGGAAGACATCTGGTCATTTTGACTTCTATCAAGAGAATATGTTTGACTCAATGGAAGTGGAAAATCAGGCTTATCAAATTAAGCCTATGAATTGTCCCTTTCATGTCCTCACTTATAAACATCAATTACATTCTTATCGAGAATTACCCTTAAGATGGGCTGAATTAGGCACTGTTTATCGTTATGAACGTTCAGGGGCGCTACATGGTTTGATGAGGGTCAGAGGATTTACCCAAGATGATGCTCATATTTTTTGTTTACCTCATCAAATCGCTGATGAAATTTTAGGAGTTTTAAATCTCACTGAACATATTTTGTCAGATTTTGGTTTTAAAAATTATGAGGTTAATCTTTCAACCCGTCCCGATAAATCAGTAGGAAATAATGAAGTTTGGGAACTAGCCACATCAGCCTTAAGACAAGCCTTGGATGCTAAAGGCTGGAATTATATTGTTGATGAAGGTGGTGGTGCTTTTTATGGCCCTAAAATTGATATCAAAATTCAAGATGCTATTGGTCGTCTCTGGCAATGTTCCACTATTCAGGTAGATTTTAATTTACCTGAACGTTTCGATATGGAATATATTGCTACTGATGGTAGTCGCCAAAGACCAATTATGATTCATCGCGCGATTTTTGGTTCTTTGGAACGATTTTTCGGCATCTTAATTGAGAATTATGCAGGTGATTTTCCTTTATGGTTAGCACCAGTACAGATAAGATTATTACCTGTGAGCGACGATGTGAGAGGATATACAGAATCTGTTGCCATAGCTTTGCAAAAAGATGGATTTAGAGTCGAAATAGATATCAGTGGCGAGCGTTTAGGAAAGCAGATTCGTACAGCAGAGTTAGAAAAGATTCCCGTGGTTGGTGTCGTAGGTAAAAAAGAAGTGGAAAATCAAAATTTAAGTGTAAGAACTAGAGCAAATGGTGATTTGGGAGCGATTAATTTAAATGATCTGACAAATCACTTACGAGAAACTATAATTGCCAAGAAGTAATTTACAAATACAAAATCCTTAAGCAGATTGCTGAAGTTGAATATACGTACATAGCCACAATTATTCAACAGCGTCATTGATTTCATAGTTCACAAACATCTCATCACCCTATGAATACCCTAACCGCAGAAACAACAAACATAATTCCTGAAATTCCCAAACGAGGAATGCCAGTTACAATCATTACTGGCTTTTTAGGCAGTGGTAAAACAACTCTACTCAATCAAATTCTTAAAAATAAGCATGATTTAAAAGTTGCTGTTCTCGTCAATGAGTTCGGTGATATTAATATTGATAGCCAGTTGTTAGTGTCTGTAGACCAAGATATGCTCGAACTGAGTAATGGCTGTATATGCTGCACTATCAATGATGGTTTAGTTGATGCTGTTTATCGGGTTTTGGAACGAGAAGAACGCATCGATTATTTAGTTATTGAAACTACCGGTGTTGCTGACCCATTGCCCATTATTTTAACGTTTTTAGGTACAGAGCTTCGGGATTTGACCAATCTCGACTCAATCCTGACAGTCGTAGATGCGGAAGCCTTTGAACCAAATCATTTCGAGAGTGAAGCTGCTTTAAAACAACTTACTTATGCAGACATTATTCTTCTGAATAAAACAGACTTGGCTACTTCAGAAAAAATTCAAGCATTAGAAGACTATATCCAAACTGTCAAAGATAGTGCAAGAATCCTACATACAAAATATGGTGAAGTGGCTTTACCCTTAATTTTAGGTGTTGGTTTAACCCCAAAAGATGATTATACTGCTGATGATGCAGAAGATGCTCACGAACATAATCATGAACATCATAGCCATGAACACGACCATGACCATGACCATCATGAGCATAAACATCATCATGAACACCACTCTCATCATTTAGACAATGATGGATTTGTTTCAGTATCTTTTCAGTCTGATAGGCCGTTTGATGTTCATAAATTTGAGAATTTTCTCACAGAAGAAATGCCTCAGAATGTTTTCCGTGCTAAGGGTATTTTGTGGTTTAGTGATAGTGAGTTACGCCATATATTTCAACTGAGTGGGCCTCGTTATAACTTACACGCTGATGAATGGCATACTTTACCTAAGAACCAATTGGTTTTCATTGGTAGAAAATTAAATACTAATCAAATTTATACACAACTTAACAATTGTTTGGTATGATTAAGAAGTGTTAAGTAATCAAACAATTCAGTTAATAGATTTTTGCCAATCTCTAACTATTAACTAACTCACAATCTCTACCAACTAAACGAAATAACATGACTTTATCGATTCGTCCCGATACAGTTTCTGCTGCTCAGATGGTGTCATCTTTATCTACTCAGCAAACACCAACTGTCACAGAAGCAGAAATGGTACAGGCTGTGCGTACTTTACTAATTGGATTAGGGGAAAATCCTGACCGTGAAGGTTTGCTAGATACTCCTAAGCGAGTTGTAAAAGCTTTGCAGTTTTTGACTAAGGGATATAATGAATCCTTGGATGAACTGTTAAATGGTGCAGTATTTACAGAAGATGCCAATGAGATGGTATTGATTCGGGATATCGACATTTTCAGTTCTTGCGAACATCATATTTTACCAATTATTGGTCGCGCTCATGTTGCCTATATTCCTAACGGTAAGGTGATAGGGTTATCTAAAATTGCGCGAGTTTGTGAGATGTATGCTCGACGTTTACAAGTACAGGAACGTCTGACACTACAAATTGCTGATGCACTGCAAGGTTTACTCAAACCTCAAGGGGTAGCAGTGGTAATAGAAGCAACTCATATGTGCATGGTGATGCGCGGTGTACAAAAGCCTGGTTCTTGGACTGTTACTAGTGCAATGCGTGGTGTATTTGCGGAAGATGCTCGTACTCGTGAAGAGTTTATGAATTTGGTACGACACAATGCTAATTTTCACTAAATAACCAAAACTTAGGGAACACCAAAAGATAAATTACCCGAAATTGATTATTTGGTAGGGTGCGTCAGTATGAATGATTTCTGAGTATATTTAGGTTCTATCGCACTGACGCACGCTACATTTTGGATATTTTTTATCTGGAAGTCCCTTACATACAATAGGAGTCCAAGGTTAAAAAAGTTCTGTAATAGCGCGTCTGTCCTGAAAATTAATATCATAAATTAAGATACAGATGCGCTGCTACTGGCTAAAATTTTCATGTATTCCACAACTCTGCAACGCTAAAACTTCCTATAAAGATGAAAGATGAATGTGGAGACAAAAGATATTTTGTCTCTGTGTTCGTATCTCTGTTGAAAGATTTAGCAATTATTTCTCACATCTCTTCATCCTCTCCTTGAATTAAAGAAGTCAGTCTATCTAAAGTTTGTGTTAGTTGTGTGAGTTTTTGTAAGGAATCATCTTGAGATTCAGCGAGGCTCTGCACTGCATCACACAATGCAAAAATTTGATATCCCTGTTGCTGTAGTTGTTTTCCTTGTGCTTCTACTTGGCAACTCAGATTTTCCACTCTTTCTGCCAGACGTTCAATGGTTTCAGTAGTAGATAATACTGCTTCCCCTATTTGCTCCACAATGGACTCTAGACGACTAATTTTTACCTCGACTCCAGATGCAACCATTTCTTGACTACCCCGATTGTAAGAGAGAATTTTAGTAATTTATGGATATTAATAATTGACTAATCTAGTCGAACAAATACAGCTTTATATAAATGCTCTTTTCATACTATTGATGATTTTATTGATAGCTGCTTCTGGCAAATGGTAGAAGAATTTTTGCAACTTCAATGATAGTTGAGCTAGTTTAATTGCTTTACCTTGTATCTGTCACCTGCATTTGATCTTGGTAAGAGAATCCTTGCTTAGGGATGTCTATCTGGACTTAATTTTTATCAGATGAAGTTGAGATTTTTCACTCATACGATCGCCTGGTAACATTATTTGCGACTATAGGCATTTTTAATACATATTATTGTGTTTTAACCATCCTCCTCATGAAATATTTATTTCTCTTTATTTTAAATTTATAAAACTTCATGATCCCCAGAATGTTGATGAAGATTACGTAAATATACCGTAAAATGTCCGAGTCTTTGATGAAGATGAGTTTATATTTTGAGTGAAACTCAGTGTTCTTACCCTTTCTGTTAGGCATTCGGCTAGAAAACGTACCATGTATCAAACACAATTACAAAGCGTCTTGCAAGGTACTACTTATAAGGATTGGGAGTTCGGGCTTATGCCGCATCCCTCAGCGCAATCTAAGTTCAAACGTTGTTTAGATATTTTAGGCAGCTTAGTGGGATTGGGAATTTTAGCGATCGCATTCTTACCAATTGCGATCGCTATCAAGCTCGATAGTCCAGGCCCAATTTTCTTTTCTCAAGAGCGCTATGGTCTTCGGGGTCGTCCCTTCCACATTTGGAAGTTTCGCTCGATGGTGAATGACGCGGAGAGACTGAAAACCTTAGTAGATAACGAAGCAGACGGACTGATCTTTAAAAATAAAAACGATTTTCGTGTAACTAAAGTGGGGCGTTTATTGCGTAGCACTAGCTTAGATGAACTACCCCAATTCTGGAACGTCCTCATGGGTGACATGAGTTTAGTCGGAACACGTCCACCCACTGCTGATGAAGTAGCCAAATATAACGACCGCCACTGGCAAAGATTAAACGTCAAGCCTGGCTTAACCGGCGAATGGCAAGTTAACGGACGCTCTCATGTGAAAGACTTTGAACAGATAGTAGATTTAGATTTGCAATATCAAAATAATTGGCATCCTCTATACGACCTCCTACTGATTGGTAAAACAATTTACGTTATCGTCGCTAGAGTCGGAGCCTTCTAAAGCGATCGCTCATACTAACGATTGAGTAATCTTGGCTCTCATAAATTACCCATTACCCATTACCGAAAACTCTACCCCCTTGTGGGTAGAGTTTTTCATACTTTCTTTTGTACGTATTACCTTTTTCCAGAATTAGTTAAACGTTTTTTCCCTGATTTCTTTGGCACACCTTGAGCAGCAGAGCGAGGCTGATGCTGACTATCTTTGGGTTTTTGCTTGCGTTCATCCTGAGTTGGTTCGGGTTTAGCTTGGGAATTAGCTCCAATACCCGCTACCAATTCAAAAGGCAATCGCTTTTCAATCAGTTTTTCAATATCTGCCAACAAATGATATTCATCGGCGCTCACCAGCGATACAGCCTCACCTGATGCACCAGCGCGACCAGTGCGACCAATACGATGAACATAATCTTCTGGTACATAGGGCAAATCGAAATTGACCACATAAGGCAATTCGCTGATGTCCAGTCCTCGTGCAGCAATGTCAGTTGCTACTAAAACTTGTAAACTACCATTTTTGAACTTTGCCAGAGCGTGGGTACGCGCCGACTGGCTCTTATTACCGTGGATAGCTAGAGCTTGAATGCGCTCATGGCCTAATTGTTTAACTAGACGGTCAGCACCATACTTGGTACGAGTAAATACTAGTACTTGATACCAATTATCTTTCCGAATCAGGTGAGCCAGTAAATCTCGTTTTCTATCGCGCTCTATTTTGTAGACTTTTTGTGTCACAGTATCGGCTGTAACGTTACGGCGTGCTACTTCGATCATCTGCGGGCGATTCAGTAGACCGGCGGCGAGTTCCTTGATTTTGTCTGAGAATGTAGCGAAGAATAGCAAGTTTTGTCGCTGTTTGGGCAACAGGGAGAGGATACGACGGATATCACGAATAAAGCCCATATCCAACATCCGGTCGGCTTCATCCAGCACCAGAATCTCAATCTGTGAAAGGTTTACCGTTCCCTGCTGCACATGGTCTAGCAGTCGCCCTGGGGTAGCAACCAGAATATCTACACGACCCTTTAAACGCTGTTTTTGGGGATTAATGCTGACTCCACCAAACATCACCATTGAGTTCAGCTTCAAGTACTTGCCGTAGTCACGCACGCTTGACTCCACCTGTGCGGCGAGTTCACGAGTCGGGGTAAGAATTAGCGCCCGAATGGGTGAGGAAGCATTGGAGGCGCTTTTAAGACTATCTTGGGATAATAAATGTAGGAGGGGGAGAGTAAAGCTGGCAGTTTTCCCAGTTCCAGTTTGAGCGCCAGCTAGCAAATCTCGTCCTGATAAGACAGCAGGAATAGACTGCATCTGGATGGGTGTGGGTTTGGTGTACCCCAACTCAGTAACAGCATTGATAATTTCATTGGACAAGCCGAGATGAGAAAAAGACATAGAACTCCAGATATAACATCGGCCTGTCACCAGTAGCGGTATCAGTCTTAGGCGGACGGACAAAGGTTTGAGGGGCGGGATGGGCAGTAGCGCCAAGACTGATAGCGAATACCCCAATGGTGAATCTTAACAGAGTACAGGTTACATATAATCCAATTTCTCTAAACTTTAATATTAATAGTTGGAAATGACGATTCGATGGACTAGTAGGGGCGCGAAGATTGCACCCCGTGAGATATGTTAAAAATTACCAGCCCCTAAAAAATTGATGAAGTTACCGCAAAATACAAAACCGATCGCTATAAAAGCAAAACCTACAAAACGAACAATGGTGGATAGACTATCGCTAACTAGTCGTCTGGTGCTAGTGGCGATTGCATACTGAGTTAAACCGAAGCCTAAAGTATAGGTAAGCAGGGAGATGATATCAATCCCGTTGATAGCTTGTCCAGAAACGTAGCCTTGCAACAAACCAGCGATCGCTCCCAAGATCACTACAACCAGCCAGTTAGGTCGATAGGGCATGACTAACATAGCACCAAAGCCAATAGTAAAAATGGCGATCGCTATTTCTGCACCTGGTAAATGGAACGTCGATAAATGTGTAAGTATGCCCAGTATGGATGCTAAGACAAAAGACATGGTGATGAATGAACCATGAACAATGCCTGTTGAGATTAAGCCAATGCCTAAGATCCTTGCTAAACTGTCGAGGTGCAGCACCGGATCAGCCACACCCCATAAAAAACCATCCCAGCCATTAGTTATTTGATGATGCAGAGATAATCCACTTACAGAGCTTAATAAACTAATTAGTATTAAAGCTGCGATCGCTCCCAGGTGACGATGCTGTAACTTTCTGACAGCAGTAGGTATGGATGTAGTTAACATAAAGATGCACAAGTAGTTTTTTGATACCTTATACTTCCCTGGCAATCAAAACAACTAACATCTCATGGGAAACAGGGGTACAGACGTTGTATATAAAGTCTCTTCTGTTAACACCTGACAACTGAAACTGGATTCTTATATAGAAGACTTGAGGCGAGTTGGGATGTAAATGATAAACTCAGTCCCTTCATTGGGAGCAGAAACACACTTTAGGGTTCCACCATGCTTATCTATAATTTGATAGCTAATTGACATCCCTAGACCCGTGCCTGAACCAATAGGTTTAGTTGTGAAGAAAGGATCAAAAATTTTATTTCTTATCTCCTCCGTCATACCACAACCGTTATCAGAAATCTGAATCATCACTTGATCGCTATCTAGAGCCTCAGTCTGAATCCGAATTAGCGGATTGTTCACTGATTCCTTTGCTGCTTCAATAGCATTGGTCAGGATATTCATAAATACTTGATTCAGTTGCCCAGGATAGCACTCGACTAGAGGTAAGTTATTGTATTCTCTAACGACTTCAATATCTGGATGTTTGCCCTGACCTTTTAAGCGGTTTTTTAGGAGCAATATTGTATTATCAATACCTTCATGAATATCTACTTGTTTAATTTCCGCTTCATCCAAGCGAGAAAAATTGCGTAAAGATAAAACTATTTCCCGAATGCGCTCGGCTCCATTCTTGATAGAGGCTAAAATTTTTGCAAAATCATTTTGTACAAAATCAAGATCAATTTCTTGTGTATAAGCTGCAATTTCCCAAGCAGGTTCAGGATAGCATTGCTGATAAAGAATAATTAGTTGCCACAAATCTTTGGTATATTCATAGATGAAATGAATATTACCGTAGATAAAATTAACTGGGTTATTAATTTCATGGGCAATACCCGCAACTAATTGACCCAAAGAAGACATTTTTTCTGTTTGAATCAGTTGGACTTGAGCGTTAGCCAAATCGTTCAAAGCGACTTGCAGTTTTTCTGCCTGGTCTTTAGCTTTAGCAGCTGTAGCCAAAGATGCCAACATACTTTGCTGTAACTGATTGGTGCGTTCCTCAACTCTATTTTCTAAGTCTGCTTTAATTTGTAAAAGAGCTGCTTCTGCTGTTTTGCGCTCGATGATTTCGATTTTGAGTTGGTTGTTAGCAGCTTCTAATTGTGCGGGACTAGGTAAAGCTAATAATTGAGGAACTATGGGTACAAGGACAATGGCTGTATATATAGAAATAAAAGCGGTGATTGCCTTCATGAAACCAGACAACCAATAGGTTGGATGCCAAAGTGTCCAGATTTCCATCACATGGGACGTAGCACAAGAGATAATGAACGCCCCAAATAGTAGGAATATCCATTTAAAAGGCAAATCTTGTCGCTTACGCACAAAATAAATCAGAGTGATGGGGATGGAATAATAGGCAACAGCGATGAGAAAATCTGAAAGTAAATGTAACCAAACTAATCCAGGCTGCCACAGGTAGCAATGGCCGTGGGGGATAAATAAATTATCTGCAAAAATATTATGTATAAATTCTAACATTAAATACTGCCAAAGTATACTTCACTACGATAATTTACATGGCAAGTATAAAATTTTGTAAATAAAGATGCTACAGAGAAATTACTAACTTAGTAATTCTGCCACCTGATGCTGGCTCCACAATTTCCGGTAAAGACCTGCTTGCTGCAAGAGTTCCAAGTGATTACCCACCTGGACAATTTGCCCTTTATCCATGACAAAAATCCGGTCTGCTGCTGCCGCCGCCGAAAGTTGATGAGTGATAAAAACTACAGTCTTACGTTCAGTACCACTAGATAGATTATTGAGAATTTGTGTAGCTGTTTGATTATCCACACTAGAGAGGGCATCATCCAAGATTAAGACTGGAGCATTAACTAACATTGCTCTAGCTAGTGCAGTACGTTGTCTTTGACCGCCAGAAAGGGTAATACCACGTTCTCCCACGATAGTTTCATACTGTTGGGGAAAATTAATAATTTCGGGATGGATTTGAGCTAGTTTAGCAACATACTCTACATTTTCTGGGGGACTGACAGGATCGCTATAGCGGATATTATTTTTAATTGTGGTACTAAATAAAAAGCTATCTTGAGGAACATAAGCGATCGCACTACGTAAATCGGCCAAAGCTATCTGAGTAATATCCTGCCCATCTAAAAACAATTGTCCTGGAGCAACTTCCAACAATCTGGGCAAGGCATTAGCTAAGGTAGACTTACCAGAACCGATTGCTCCTACAATCGCCACAGTTTCCCCAGGAGCAATAGTAAAGTTAACTTTGTTCAAAGCTGGGTTTTCAACACCCGGATAAGTGTAACTGAGATTCTTGGCGGTTAATTCCCCTTTTACCTCACCTAATTCTAAATGTATGGCTGCATCAGCATCTTGAATTTTAGCTTCTACGCTGAGGATAGCTTCCAAACGATCTACACTCACCTCACCCCGTTGGTAAGCAGAAATCGTAAAACCTAATAGCGCTGTGGGAAAGACTAGACGTTCTATGTATATGAGAAGCGCCAAAAAATCGCCAACAGCTAAGGTTCCCTCCGCAATTCGTGATGTTCCCAACCAAATAACTATTAGTGAACTCAGACTGGCTAAACCCCCAATTAGAGGAAACAGAATATTACGACTTTTGGCTAGTTCCAAGTTAACCCCTAATAACTTTTGATTTTGTTGGGCAAAAGCGCGCCGCTCGTTTTCTTCTTGGGCGTAAATTTTAATTAAAGCGATGCCACTAATATCTTCTTGAATCAGCTCACTAATGTCAGAGAGTTGTTCTTGTACTTTTGCCTGTTCTTGACGTAAACGATTGCTAAATAAATTAACTAAAACAAACATAAAGGGATAGACTGCCAAAGCTGCGAGTGTCAAATCGACACTAATTCTTAGCATGACAGGTAAGGTAAGAACGTAAGCAAATAGGGTGTTGGCCAAACTTAAGACCGCAAAACCTAATAAGCGCCTGACATTATCGACATCACTAGTCGCTCTGCTAATTAAATCACCAATTGTATTGGTAGCAAAATAAGCTGGTTCTAGCTTGAGTAAATGTTCAAAAATCCGTTGTTTAAGGTCAAATTCTACTTGTCTACCCACTCCAAATAACCAAATCCGCGAAGCCATACGGATGAGCAACATGGCAGAACTAAGCAAGATAATAATTACTACGTAACGTAATATTTGATTCCAGCTAAAGTTGGTAGCAAGTAGTTCAACACAACCCCTAATTAACCAAGGGATATAAACACCCAGCCCATTGACAGACAACAA
The DNA here is from genome assembly GCF_048568275.1 of Anabaena sp. FACHB-595. Lineage (NCBI taxonomy): Bacteria > Bacillati > Cyanobacteriota > Cyanophyceae > Nostocales > Nostocaceae > Anabaena > Anabaena sp. FACHB-595. The sequence continues at coordinate 5,617,202 of NZ_CP183473.1, read as the reverse complement.
AGCCAGGATGCCCAATGCTGCTTCCCGCCAATGGGGACGCAGATAAGCAGCAAGTTTAGTAATTCGTCGAGATTTTGTCATGAATTGGGGGACTGGGGTTTGGTGACTGGGCTTCCGCCGTGAGCGTCAGCCGAACGGGACTGGGAATTGGGGACTAGTGAGTGGAGAATGTTGAGTGGAGAGTGCCGAGTAAAATTTCTTCACCTCTGCTCCCCTGCTCCCCTGCTCCCCTGCTCCTCTACTTTTTTCTAGTCCCTAGCCCCTGTTCTCTTTTTCAAGATACTTATTTTACCCTTATGTCTGGCGACCACGTAAGAAAAAGTAAACTTGATTGAGGTAGCTTTCCCAGACTTGTGTTGTCAGTTGCAGTGTTGCAGCACTGGGTACAAAGTCTTCCAGGCGTAGCCCTCGTTCCTGGATTTGTTGAGGATTTTGCAACAAATAGGGGGGAATTTGGCTATTTAAAGGGTTGAAAGCTATGGTTGCCCGTCCTAGTTCTGGGCTAGGTAAAATAGTGTCCCCCAAGATATCGGAAACTGGTGTTTGGTTGGCTGGTTGTGCCAATGCTACCAATGTTTCTGATGGGGCAGATGACATGAGTTGATAACTGGGAATCATTGCGCCCGTTGCCAATGGCGCTCTAATTAAGAAGTAGGCGATCGCTGGCGTACTTGCAAACAGCAAAATAGTCAATGCCCAGCCTACGAGATATCCTCCGGGTTTATCGATGCCACCACCCTTGATTTTTTGGGCAGCAAACATCATCATCAAAACCGATGCTCCTAAAGGCTTAAGTGGAAAGGATATTAACCGCCACAAAGATGCCACAGCTGGTTCGTTGGGATTAATGAACGACAAAGCTATGACTATCAACACAATCACTAAGACTAATCTGCCAGCAAAAGTGCCGGAAGGATAAAATCGCTGGAACAGTGAGTATACGATAGTACCAATCAGTAACCACAGCAGTACCCGGCTTAACAGTAAAAACATAGATTTACTCTCAAATCTCCTTTTGCAGTGAGCCTAGAGGTTTTGCGAAGTGGATTTATTTTAGCCTCAACTGTAATTGCAGCATTTGACATAAAATACTTCAACCCTCACACAAAAGACCACCGTCGTAGTGATTTTAGTGCAATTTTTCCACACTGGGTCTAATATTTATAATTTTCCAGATTATTAATACTCTGGGGGTTGGGAATTGGGTACTCACCACTCATTACTCAGCACAGTACTTTCTACCTTTCTTGCTAAATTAATTGAGTAGTTGTCAACTCAAAAGGAAAAACTATGTCGCCTGGAAAGCCCAGCATTTTGGTAACGGGGGGAGCAGGATATATTGGTTCGCACACTGTCCTGGCTCTCAAGCAAGCAGGTTATGACGTGGTGATACTAGATAATTTGGTCTATGGACATCGTGATTTAGTAGAAAAAGTTTTACAAGTTGAATTGGTGGTGGGTGATACAGGCGATCGCCCTTTATTAGATGAGTTATTTAAATCACGCCATTTTGATGCAGTAATGCACTTTTCCGCTTACGCTTATGTAGGCGAATCTGTGAGTGATCCTGCCAAATACTATCGCAATAATGTTTTAGGCACATTGACGTTATTAGAAGCGATGCTGGCTGCTTCAATTAATAAGTTTGTCTTTTCTTCCACTTGTGCCACTTATGGAGTGCCAAAAACTGTTCCTATTCCCGAAGATCATCCCCAAAACCCCATTAATCCTTATGGTGCTACTAAGTTAATGGTGGAAAGGATACTGGCGGATTTTGATGTGGCTTATGGTTTGAAATCAGTCCGTTTCCGTTACTTTAATGCGGCTGGTGCTAATCCTGATGGGTTGCTAGGTGAGGATCACAACCCCGAAACTCATTTAATTCCTTTAGTACTACTAACAGCCTTAGGCAAACGTAAATTTATTTCCATTTTCGGAACTGATTACCCCACACCCGATGGCACTTGTATTCGGGATTATATTCACGTTAACGACTTAGCCGATGCCCACGTTTTGGGATTGAAATATTTATTAAAAGGTGGAGATAGCGAAGTTTTTAATTTGGGTAATGGCCAAGGTTTCTCAGTCAGAGAAGTAATTGCGGCTGGTGAACAAGTCACAGGATTACCCATAACCGTTGAAGAATGCGATCGCCGTCCTGGAGATCCCCCAAGTCTCATTGGTAGTGGTGAGAAAGCCAGAAAAATTCTTGGCTGGCAACCCCAATACTCATCAATCAAAGATATCGTTTCCCATGCCTGGCAATGGCATCAGAAGCGCCATCAATAGCAATTCAAAATTCAAAATTCAAAATTACTAGATCCCCGACTTCTTCAAGAAGTCGGGGATCTAGGGCTTGTTTTTATTTCGCCAAATAGCCAATACTATACCCAAGACAGCTAAAATCGGCAGTGCGATCGCCCAAGGTGGTATGGAGTTGGATTCAGCTGCTAAATCAACTGAATTGTCATTATTGACATTTTGAGTTTTTTGTGTATTTACTGCATTGCCACCGGCTACTGTCACTTCAAATGTAAATTCAAATGGTTTGAAGTTTGCCCCAGTTGCGGGTTTACCACTTAGCTGTAGTTGATAAATTCCGGGTTTGGGAAAGGTAATATCTGCACCTGGGATGCCTTGATAGCGTTCAGCATTCACTGGTTTGAGGGATGGTTCCAGTAGTGCCGGTTCTCCTGGTGTGTGGGGTTCGGCGTAAATAACTAACTGACAATTACATTGCTGGAGGGGTAATATTGTGCCACCTTTGCGGGTGAGGGCAAACCAAGCTTGTGTCGGTTCACCTGCACGAGGATTATCGTTGGGTTCAATGTGCAGCGTCCCGCCAATATCTGATGATATCTGCACCTTATGGGCTGTGGCTGGGTGAATATTGGTGATAGATAGAGTTAAACAACTGAGAAATAGTATGAGGTATTTATTAACTCTAAGATTTGCTGTTGATGCGGGGACTTTGAATTGATAATACACTAGGTGTTTTTCTTTGGTTGCTTTAGCGTGATTTGGTAGGGGGAACATAAAACTTCTTTACGGCTAACTTTGACCAAAAAAAGTGCGAGCGAACGAGCAACACGCTAAGAGTTATTATTCCTAACAGCACTGTTGCTATCATATTCCCCCACGTTGACTGTAGAGAACCCAAATAGTGGGAACCAATCAACACCGCATGAATCGCACTCAAAAGCAAAGCTGGTACACTCAATAAATGAATCTGTCGCCAGTACTTGCCTAAGGATTTTTGCCATGATTCCCAACTTGTGAAAGCTGCGGGGGTCATTAATATCAATGCTACAGCACCAGCAGCCATGCCTATTTGAAATTGTGGCGGTAAAAAGAAAAAGGCGGCAAAATTCCAGTCTAATGAATGTTGAATCATGTGGGTGGTATGCACCACAGACAACACAAATGCCCCTACCCCCAAAGCGCGACGATAATTTAAAGGTGATGCCCAGAGTTTGCTGATGGGGCGAGCAATCAAAGCTAGAATCAAGCACAGTAAGGCTGCGTGTCCGGTGTAATCTACCATTGTGTCACCAGTCCGTAGCAAAGTAATTGTCCCAATAGTTAGGGTAATCCAACCACCTAAACGAAATAATTGACTGCGCCTATCTTGACTCACCAAGGAAGTAGACACGCCTACACCTAACATAGTGGGGAGTGTCCCCAAGCCAAAAGCCAGCATAGTAGCTCCACCCATCCATAAACTACCAGTTTCCGCCGCCTTAATCTGAGCAGCGTACAGAAAGCCACAGGGCATCAAACCCCAAGTCATGCCCAAAAGTGTGGGTGTCCACCAACGCGGTTGTAAAGAAAGTTTGACCATTCCCGCACTTAGGCGGTTGTGTAAGTTGCCTTTTAAGAGGGGATGCAATAAAGGAATGTGGGGTAGTAAATTTGGTGCTAGCTGTCCTAAGCCAAACCAAATCAACATCACACCTGTAATAATTGCCATGACACGGCGGAAGTCGCTACCTACACCCGCTAACTGTCCGCCTTGCAATAATACAGAACCGACTCCCCTAAGGCCAGCACCAACAAGGGCATAACTCAACATTCGCCCCAAGTTGAGCAGAAAATGAAACTTTAATTGCTGCTGCCAAGTCGGATTAGTTTTTGTAGGTGATGTCTGTTTCTGAGAATCTTTTTCAGAAGTGGTGTGTTGATGAGATAGAGAAAATGCTACTGTTAACGGCCCACACATCCCAAAACAATGCCCAAAACTGCCCAAGAACCCCAGGATAGTGATGAGTGATAAATCTAGCATAAAAGAAGTCCTGAGGCAGTTTTTTAGTAAAGGTGGGGAGTAGGAAGTGGGGAAAGAGTTATTTTGCTAAAAATTTTTATCTCTTGCAAAGTTTGCTCAACAGAATACTAGGGCAAAACATTAGGTCATATTGGTCACTTTGTCAAAAGACGAACTGTCAAACTTATGTATTCTCATGATGAAAAAACGGATTTGGTTGACATTGTTGATACTGGTGATAGTTGTGATTGTGGGTAGTAGGAGTAGCGCTTTTTTTGAACAGCGTTCTTCGCCTGAAATGGTTGAGATTGTTCCAGTACAAACGCCGCCGCCACAACCAGAGCCTCAGGAAGTAAAGAATGAGTTACAAATATCTGTTGATAAGTTATTAGCTCATATTCAAAAGTTAAATTTTCAACGTTATACAAAAACAGAGCGATCGCGCACTCGGACATATATCATTAATGAACTGCGAAAATCTGGCTGGACACCGAAACTGGAAAAGTTCTCTGGTGGTGTCAATGTGTTTGCTGAACGTCCAGGGACTGACACCACAGGCGACGCGATTTTAGTAGCAGCTCATTATGACACTGTAGCTGGTTCCCCTGGTGCGGATGATAACGCCAGTGGTGTGGCTGTAATCTTGGAAATCGCCAGACTGTTCGCTTCCCATTCCACACCCCGGACTTTGCAGTTAGCTTTTTTTGACCTTGAGGAAGCCGGACTAGTTGGTAGTAAAGCTTTTGTCACCAATACTCAACGTCTGGAAAAACTCCGGGGTGTGATAGTGATGGATATGGTTGGTTACGCTTGTTACACCGCCGGCTGTCAGCAATATCCACCGGGATTACCTGTTACCCCACCCAGCGACAAGGGTGATTTTTTAGTAGCCGTCGGCGATATCGAAAATTTGTCTTTACTCAAAGCTTTTAATCATGCAGATACAAAAAATCTACCCAGTGTCTTAACTATACCGATTCCTCTGAAAGGTATACTCACGCCTGATACACTGCGTAGTGATCATGCTCCATTTTGGTATCAGGGAGTAGGTGCAGTATTAGTCACCGATACAGCTAATTTGCGTACACCTCATTATCATCAACCTACTGATACACCCAGCAATATTGAACGAGCATTTTTTGTTGGTGCAGCGCAAATTGTAGTCAATGCAGTTAATACTTTGATCAATAGTCAATAGTTATTGGTCAATGTTAACTTTTCTCTATGCCAGGGTAATTACATACACTTCTTGGGAAGGATGCAGTATAAAGTGACAGGACTAAACAAAGTCAATCAATAATGATTTGCTTAGTCTGTTTTTTGCATCATATATTTGGAGATTATAGTAAATATGCTGAGTGTCTATAAACCCAGTGCTACGCTTTCCGTTGCAGCTGCGATCGCCTTATTATGTACAAGCTGTGGTGAAAGTAAGGTTGCTCAATGTAATAAAGTTATAAAAATTGCTAATGAAGCAGCTTTATTAGGTCAGCAATATGGTAAAGATCCCAAATCAGCTAAAGGTTCTCAAGGCTTAACTGAATTTGCTAGTAAAATAGACCAAGTAACCACAGAAATGAAAGGTTTGGCAATCAAAGATGAACAGTTGCAAGGCTTCCAGGGGCGATTTATCAAACTCTATGAAGATATTAGTAAGGGTTTGAATGAAGCTGCAACAGCCATAAATCAAAAGAATATTAAACAGGCAAATCGATTTTTAGTAACCTTGCAAAAGAGTAGTCTTGAAGAAGGTGTCATAGTGAAAGAAATTAACGGCTACTGCTCTGGTAAGTAAAAATATACTTCTCATGAATTTTTTATTTTGATGTGAGCGAACAGTTTGCTGGTAGCTTATTAAAACTAGGACTGAAGCAGGAAAATGAAAATCAAGGGTTTCGGCTAAGAGTATAAGTGTTCACAACTCTTACTCCCCTACACCCTTGCACAGCTAAAAATCTTGTTGAGCCAGTCCTCAAAACATCGGCGAACATAAAAACAGCATGGGTGGCAGATTCATTGTATTTGAAGGGGTTGAAGGTTGCGGCAAAACTAGCCAAATGCAGCTTTGTGCAGAGTGGTTGCAAAGTTTGGGGATTTCTGTGGTTCTCACCCGTGAACCAGGAGGAACAGAATTAGGTTTAGATTTGCGGCGCTTGTTGTTACAGAAGGCGGAAGATAAGCCAATCGCTGAGGTGACGGAGTTATTATTATATGCTGCCGATCGCGCACAACACGTTGCCCAAGAACTCAAACCTAAGTTAGCTCAGGGTAAGTATATATTATGCGATCGCTATGTTGACTCTACCATTGCCTACCAAGGTTACGGTCGCAATTTGGATATGAATCTCATCCATCAGTTAAATGACATCGCCACTGGTGGATTAACCAGTGACATCACCATCTGGCTAGATGTGGATGTTGAAGTCGGATTAGCTCGTAAACGGGGGGACAATGTAGGACTAGACCGAATTGAACAAGAAACCATCGCTTTCCATCGTCGTGTACAGCAAGGCTATGCAGACTTAGCCGCATCCTCTCCGAAGCGAATTATCAGAGTTGATGGTCAATTGAGTAAAGAAACTGTACATAAAACCATTCAGGAAATTCTTAGCGTACATCTCAAGCAATGGCTGTAGTCAGTCGTTTGATAATTTTGTCATCGAAAAATCATTAGATTATTTATATCCAGCCCCAGCAAAACTTTATTTACTGGGGAATTTTTATTCTCAACAAAAGTTTATCTAAATATAGAAATTGCCAGGTTGTTAACTTTATAATTCTAATTTACTTTTATGGCTCTTGCGTTGGTTTTATGGTGGAGCATTAAAATCACAGTTTTATAGAAAGGCTCAAAAACTTAAAACCCAGTCACAGCAATGAATACAGGCTATCTTTGGGTTTTATTTATTATTCTGTTCCATAAAATGAACTGAAGAGCCACTTTTATTAGCATCATATGAAAAATTCCTGCTTTTTCTTTTTACGAATATCGTTATAAAACGATAATCTGCTCCTTTATTTAGAGCTTAACACCAGGATTTATTGTAGTAGCCACCATGCCCAGAAAATCCGCCAGAAAATGAATTATAAGAGCCACTATTTCCTGAGTAACCACCGCCAAACAAGGAGTTATACCCGTAAGATTTACCCCAATAACCACCTCCTAAGGATGACGTTTCCTGATAAAATAGTTTATCAAGAAAGCTGTCAACATCATACAACAAATCATAACCTGTAAGATGTAGTGTATCGATTGCGATATTAGCCATTTATCTTACTCCTTTCTCCCAAGGTTAAACCCAAGGAGATAATGTATGCAAACTAATTATTATGTTTACAATTTATTTTTTATAAATCAATATATAGATTGCATAAAAACAGACAAAACGTCTTAAATTTTGTCTAATATATATTTTCACCAAAATGGCTAAGTAGCTAGGTGAAATTAAATTAGGGCTTACCTATGAAAACGAAACATCCAGGGTTTGCATAAGAAGGGTGTAGGGGTGTAAATATTTAAAACCCTTATGCCCCTATAGCCGTTCTCAATCAACGACCTGGGTGCGTAGGTTATGGTTACTACCAACGGGAGGGGTAAATTCCATAAAGGCAAATGATGTATCGAGATTCGCCTTTTCCATCTGTATCCGGAACAATAGGCAGATTGGGCAGAGCGAAAGTTTGAACACCATCACCACCAAAAGTCGTGCCAAGAATAGAATATACGGCAGTGTATTCTTGTATAGATAATAACTGTCCATTACATAATGCCCAGCCGTGTGGTGCAAAATTTCCGGCAAATAATACAATTTGTCCAATTAGAGAGTCCATCTTTTTCCTCCAAAATTTGATAGATATAGCAAATAACTGCTTTATATGCAGCATTTAGCCAAATCTAATACAAAATATTGGGAAACGACGATTATTAAGACAATTAAGTGAAAAATTAAATAAGCTTTATATAAAATTTTAATTATTTAAGTTACACAATCCATCATGAGATCTTTTGACAGTTAACAGCCCTGATGAGTAGTTATGCAATTTAGACGTGCATTAGCTTAAAGAATGACCAATAACCCATTTGCACCACTGGTAGGACAAAAGCAAGCTATTGAGCTACTAACTCAGGCTGTTAAGCAAAACCGAGTCGCCCCGGCTTATCTATTTGCGGGGCCAGATGGTGTAGGACGGAGTTTAGCGGCGCGTTGCTTTGTAGAGTTGTTATTTGCATCTGTTGTGGAAGCGCGACTTCTCCCATCTCTACAACAGCGTTTGCGTCAAGGTAATCACCCTGATTTACTCTGGGTACAGCCGACTTATCAATACCAAGGACAAAGATTCACAGCCGCCCAAGCAGCAGAAAAGAAACTCAAGCGCAAAGCACCGCCTTTAATTCGTTTAGAACAAATTCGAGAAATTACCGAATTTCTCGGCCGTCCTCCCTTAGAAGCACCAAGGAATGTGGTGGTGTTGGAGGAGGCACAAACAATGGCGGAACCAGCAGCAAATGCCTTGTTGAAGACTTTAGAAGAACCAGGACAAGCTACCATAATTTTGATTACGCCTTCTCCTGAGTCCGTATTGCCGACTTTGGTGTCACGCTGTCAACGTATTCCCTTTTACAGCTTAGATACAAAATCTTTGACTCAAGTACTGACACAAACAGGGAATCAAGAAGTTTTACAGCACCCAGCAGTGTTGAGTTTAGCATCTGGCAGTCCGGGGAGTGCGATCGCCTCTTATGAACAATTACAAATTATTCCCCCTGACTTACTGCAAGATTTAACAACAGCACCAAAATCTCAACGTCACGCGTTGGAATTAGCGAAAAGAATCGACAAGGATTTAGAGACGGAAGCACAATTATGGTTAGTTGATTATTTACAGCAATCTTACTGGCAAAAGCGGCATCAACCAGGGATTATCAGTCAATTAGAAAAAGCTCGTAAATACCTACTTGTCTATGCTCAACCGCGTCTTGTGTGGGAATGTACTTTATTATCTGTATATCAGGAATTTAATATCTAACTACTGGACAATTGATCCTCAACTGCGATACATCTTTTCTGGAGGAATGCAATTGTACAAAACCCAGTTATAGAAATGATGGAAACCGCAACTGCTGATAATGGATGGGTGAATACTATCGATGCCGAAAATATAGAAATTATAAGTAAAGCGCATTCTATCATTGCCGATAATATTTACTGCTCACTATCCACTTGCTCAGTTGATGGTTTTCCTTGGGTGTCGCCTGTATTTTTTGCTTATGATGACAGTTGGAATATTTACTGGTCTTCAGCTATTACCTCTAAGCATTCACAAAATATTTATCACAATGATGGACGAGTAGCGATCGCTATTTATAATTCTAGTTTCCCAGAGGGTAGTCCAGAAGGGTTGTATTTTCAAGGTATAGCTTGTGAGTTAGACCAAAACCAAGCCGAAAAAGCTTTTCCTCTGCTAGCAAATCGTGCCAGAAAACCACTTCTCAAAACGGCTGCGGATTATCTAGACGATTCTCCCCGGAGAATTTATCAATTTCAACCTCAACAAACTTGGATTACAGGTAGCCGATTATTAGTTAATAATCAATTGGTTGATACCAAAATTCAGATCAATTTGTTCTCAAACTGATCCACAATTTGAATATTATAACTGTAACCTTGCTCTGTTAAAAATAACTGCCGATGACGAGCAAAATCCTCTTCACAGGTACGCAGAGATACTAGAGTATAAAATTGGGCGGGACGACCATCAGATTTAGGACGCAGTACTCTACCTAGACGCTGCGCTTCTTCCTGGCGGGAACCATATTTTCCTGAAACTTGGATGAGGATGTCTGCGTCTGGTAAATCAATGGCAAAGTTACCCACTCTCGATAATACTAATCCCCCTAGTTTTCCCTCCCTAAAGGCTTGATAAAGCTGTTCTCGTTCTTTTTCAGGAGTTTTGCCAGTAATTAGGGGTAGTCCTGTGACTTTGGCAAGGGTTTCTAACTGAGCCAGAAACTCACCAATAATTAAGATGCGGTGTCCTGACTCTTTCTCTAATAACTCTTTAACTACTTGTACCTTGTGGGGATTTTCCGCCGCCACCCGAAACTGGTTGCGTCTGGGTGCAAGAGCGTAGGTCATTTGCCTTTCTGCGTCTTGGGATACACGAATTTCTGTACAACTGGCGGTAGCAATAAAGCCTTCTGTTTCTAGTTCTCGCCAAGGTACATCGTAACGTTTTGGGCCGATCAGAGCAAAGACATCGCCTTCTCTACCATCTTCACGGATGAGGGTGGCTGTTAACCCTAAGCGTCTGCGTGCTTGCAGTTCAGCCGTGATGCGAAAAACTGGGGCGGGTAAGAGGTGAACTTCGTCATAGATAATTAAACCCCAAGAACGGGCGCTGAATAAGTCAAAGTGGGGAAAATCATCTTCGCGGTTAGGACGATAGGTAAGAATTTGATAGGTTGAGAGGGTGATTGGCCCTGTGTTTTTTACTTCTCCACTGTATTCAGCGATCGCCTCTTCTGGTAAATCTGTTTTATCTAACAATTCTCGTCGCCATTGCCTCACAGAGGTTAAACTCGTACTTAGTATAAGTGTATTCTCTTGGACGGCAGCGATCGCACTCATCCCGACAATGGTTTTACCAGCACCACAGGGAAGCACAATCACACCACTCCCACCTTGTACTCTTCCAGACTGATAAAATGCTTCTGCTGCTTGACGTTGATAGTCTCGCAGCAGAAATTTTTTACCTGTGCGTGTCTCCTCACGCAACTTGATAGATAAAGCATCCCCACTCACATAACCGGCAATATCTTCCGCCGGATAACCCACAGCCAGCAAAGCCTGTTTCAACGTACCGCGTAGACCAGCTTCTACTTGAAAAGAAACCTCAGAAAGTCGTTTACCTAGTAACGGCGCTACTTGTTTATCTCTCACTAATAGTTCTGCCAAGGCAACATCGCTCACCCGCAAGCGTAAACTATCTTCATCACGTTCAATCACTGTTAATCCATACCTCTCCCCCAAGGTGGAAATTTCCTGTGCCACCGCTTCTGGTATGGGATATTTAGCATAGTCACGCAAAGCTGCTACCATCGCCTCAACCTGCATCCCCGCCGCCCGTGCATTCCAAATACTTAGGGGTGTAATTTGGTAGGTGTGGATATGTTCGGGACTTTTGATTAGTTCAGCGAAAGGAGCGATCGCTTCTCTGGCTTTAGCGGCTGTGGGAGAATGCACTTCTAGTAGTATGGTGCGATCGCTTTGAACTATCAATGAATTTTCTGGGTTATAGGACATGAATTTTGTCAGCTTCAGGTAAAGCTTATGATTAAAAATGGTAGATAATATAGCCGTAGCCAGATAGATTAGGACATCAAGTCAAGATCAAACCCTGACAACACGAGACTTTCAAGTCTGTCAACCGTCAACCGTCAACTGTCAACAGCTATATAAATCACTTTGGCTACCCTAACCCCCTAAAGGAATGCTGTAGCCTAACTTTTTCACAGCATTGCGGAATTTAGTTTCTGATTCAGTCGGGACAACTAAATGCTTTTCTCCAGCGAGGAAACATAATTTTTTAGTTCTAGAATCATTGGCAATTAACACAGCTAAGGCTGTATCGGCACACTCAATCAGACGTGCTTGACCGCGATCGCGTAAACTGTTGCCTTTTGCCTCCACATCAGCTAAAAATTGGTTTACAGTCTCCGGTAATTCGTGACCACTCCGCGCTTGCAGAAATTCTTTTAATTGGGTGACAGTACAACCTTCTTCCATTGCACTCAACAACTTAGCTGTTTCTAAGCGCCACACAGCATCAGAAATCTTTTGGGCATAAACATCCAACATCAGGGTATCCACCGGCTTTAAGGGTTCTCCAGTGGCAGCTATTTCTAAGTTTGGTAGCACCCGGAATATAGAACGTAACTCTAATGGGGGAGGAGTGTAATTATGATCAACACCCAGACAGTATGCACCTAAGGGTGTTAGTTGCAAAGCAGCTAAACCGTCATAACGACTAAAAAAGAACAAATCATCTGTCCCCCATAAATCGCCGTAATCAGGACGAACGCCACTAGGATGAACGTAAGCGATATTGATCATGCCCAAAGTGGCAGCATATTCAAATAGTAGACATAGGGTATATCTGCCTTGGAGAATTGCCCAATCGTCACCGTCAAGATTGCCCAAGCTGCCGTAATTGGCTTCGCTAATATATAAATTCCAAGGGTTGCGAGTCACTTCAAAATCGTAGCCTTTGGCGAGGATATAGCGAAAGAATTCTTCAGTGGTCATCCAACAACCTACAGGACAATCTTTTAAAGCTTGTGTTATGGCTTCGCGGCGCTTGTCTGGTGCGGTTAAACCTTGCTTACCTTTGCCTGTTTGCCCTTTGATGCTATCTATGCGCCGGAGTTCGTCTAAAAGCTTATTTTTCAACCACTTTTTCCAGATGGTGCGGATGGTATCGGCGGCGGGGGCTGTAAGGGCTTTTTGTCCAGCTTTGGTTAATGTTAGCCGCTTGTTGGAGAGTTCAGCCAAGCCACCAGCTTGTACTAGTAGCGCCCAAGCGAAGGGTTTAATAAAACCGATTTTTTCTTCTGCATTAACTGTTTCATCATCATTATAATAATCACCATCGGTTAATACGGAGGCGATCGCATTCATACTCGCTGTGCTGGGGAATCCAGTTTTATCACTTACGGAAACTTTCCCCCCATTAATCAACCGCAGCACTGCTAATAAATCTTGTTGCGCCGCAGTTTCCATTTCACACTGCTGGATGGGAATTTCTTTTTCCTTAACTACCCGCTTACCAGTCTTATGGTCCCATTCTCGCCAAGTAATGTGGAAAAACTCCGGACACTTGTCAACGCTGCTTACGGAAACTTCTTTTGGTTTGCTAACAAATGCTTGCAGGCGTGTTTGCAAATCCTTGGGGATAATCTTCTTACCGTAGATAAATAAACACAACACCGATGGTTGACGCTTGTAGCCGTATTGATCAGATGTCCCCCAGTTAGGCTCTGCCAAATATTTAGCATAAAAACGAGTTGCATTAAAAAAACCGTCTGGACTATGAACGGTTTCAGCGACTGCTGCTTGTTGTAGCTGATCTAATTCCCGCCACAATTGGCGCAGATTTTCTCCGATTAGATGGCGTTGAATAAATGCCACAAGTTCAGCTTTGCGAGTCGGTTTATTATTTGTACTAAGTAGAGCAGCTAACTTTTTTAACTCATCAACTGATGACTGTTGCAGAGCTTCTTCAACAGTGGCGATGCTTAACTGATCCTGATAATAAGGCATAATAAGGCGTTGGAAATAGCCTACAATTTGTACCCCGAACACAAGATGGGGCTAAAAAAATATTACAGTAACTCAAGTATCAGCGTTTACTTCTTTTTCTGAGAGTGAGAATTACGCTGTGCTTGACTATCACTTCTTAGTTGTTGCCTGCCATTTGTAATAACTCGTAACATATCTTTTAGGTCTTGTTCGATCCCTTCCAGAACATGATCAGCATATTCATCAGCACCATTTTCGATTTCTTGAGCTTGAGCGATCGCAGTTTGTCGCATTTCTTCTAACTCCTGCTGACAAGCACGCCGCTTGCGGTCAATTTCTGCAAGGGTTTCCTGCATCATTGCCTCACACTCTTGCTGCACTTGTCGGCGCATTTGGTCAGCTTCTTGTTTTGCCTGTCTGACAATATCGCTTTCAGCTAAGATTTGCGCCCTTTTAGCTTGAGCCGCATCGACCAATTGCTGTCCATATTCTTCCGCCTCTAGCAATATTTCTTGCTTTTGTTCCAAGGTTGCAGCTGCATCCTGAAACACCGATGGTAAAGAAACTCTAATAAAATCTAGCTGTTCTAATAATTTTTCTTCATCTATCAGCGTCCGTCCCGTTAAGGGTACGCGGAAGCTAGATAAAATAATTTCTTCTAGGCGATCGAGTTCTTGCTGAATATCTACGTTTCCTGTTCCTGGAGTATCTCCTGGGGGGCTACCGTTGCCATATTCTGGTGAGGGGGGGTAATTTCCATTGTAGTTGGATTCGCCGTTGGATAATTGTGGTTGTAGCATTTGTATATATCTAAAGCTATGTGTGGGGGGACAAGATGATCGACGGAACCACCAAATCTTGCAATCTCTTTTACCACACTACTACTTAAAAAACTATACTCATTTGATGTTGCTAAAAAAACTGTCTCAATTTGAGTAGAAAGAGTTTTATTAGTATGGGCCATTTGTAACTCGACCTCAAAATCAGAAATCGCCCGTAAACCCCGTAATAAAACCTGTGCTTGTCGCTGTTGGGCATAATTAACGGTCAGACCATCAAAACCATCGGCTTCTACGTTTGGTAAATGCTTAGTGGTTCTACGAATCTGTTCTAGGCGTTCCTGTACGCTAAATAATGGTACTTTACTCGGATTTCGCAAGACGGCGACAATCACCAGATCAAACAAACGGCTACCACGCTGAATAATATCGAGGTGTCCTAAAGTGATCGGATCAAAGCTACCAGGATAAATAGCAATCACAATCTTAGATGTATCAATGTTATTGAGGTGATTATATCCGGGGAATGGGGAATGGGGAATGGGGAATGGGGAATGGGGAGAAGGAGACTGTTGACTATGGACTGTTGACTATGGACTGTTGACTATGGACTGTTGACTATGGACTGTTGACTATGGACTGTTGACTATGGACTGTTGACTATGGACTATTGACTATGGACTCATAATATTTATTTGGGTAATTTTACATGGCATTGCCTTTGGCGTTTCTGTTTACTTCTCCAGGGCCGGTTCTGGTAGAAATAGGCCCAATCACTATTCGCTGGTATGGCTTATTGATTGCTACGGCTGTGCTAATTGGTGTTAGCCTTTCTCAATATTTGGCAAAGCGCCGACAGGTAAATCCTGACTTACTCAGCGACTTGTCAATTTGGCTGGTGATTGGGGCGATTCCGGCAGCCCGGATTTATTACGTTTTGTTTCAATGGTCAGAGTATGCCCAGCATCCAGAACGGATTATTGCGATTTGGCAGGGGGGAATTGCGATTCACGGAGCGATTATTGGCGGGACTCTAGCAGCGTTAATTTTTGCCAAGCTCAAGCGAGTTCCGTTTTGGCAATTAGCTGATTTGGTGGCTCCTTCACTTATTTTAGGGCAAGCGATCGGGCGTTGGGGTAATTTTTTCAACTCAGAAGCTTTTGGTCGTCCTACAAATTTACCCTGGAAGCTATACATTCCCATAGAACGCCGTCCGCCAGATTTAGTCAGTTTTGAGTACTTTCACCCCACGTTCCTTTATGAATCCATTTGGGACTTAATGGTTTTTGCCTTGTTAATTACTTTATTCTTTCGTAGTTTAGCTGGCAAACCACGCTTAAAAGTAGGTACATTATTCATGGTTTACCTAGCAACTTACAGCTTAGGACGCTTATGGATTGAAGGTCTACGGACAGATAGCTTAATGCTTGGGCCGCTACGCATCGCACAAGTTGTCAGTCTGACAGGTATTGCTTTAGGATTAGCCGGATTAGCTTGGTTGTACGTTCGCAAACGTCCTTTACCTGACGTTGTTCCTTCTGCCAAAGATACTGGGGAGTAGAGGCTGTAGGGGGCAGGGGGAGCAGGGGAGGTAGAGGGGTAGGGGGAGAATTTATATCCCTTCCTAATTACCAATTACCAAAAATAAAAAATGCCCCAGAATGATTTCTAGGGCTTAACCAGGGTGCATCTACCATTACTCTCTACTATGGCTAGAGGGATAATCCGGAAAGATACCGAGCAAATTCTCAAAAAATTTTTTGATTTTTTTATGTCTACTGATAATTACTTAGATTTTATATAGAACTTTGTATGCAAAATCATGTAAATTCCCTAGCTTCCGCCGTGTATATTGTAGGCGCAGGGCCTGGAGACCCAGATTTACTGACAATTAAAGCCCAAAAATTACTGTCAGTAGCAGATGTAATTTTATTCGCAGATTCGTTAATACCAGAAGAGCTTTTGCAGTTTTGCCGCAAAGATGCAGAAATTATTCAGACTGCGAACAAAACTTTGGAGGAGATTATACCTTTGATGATCGCAAGGGTGCGATCGCAAAAATCTGTAGTACGTCTCCACTCAGGTGATCCCAGTCTCTACAGCGCAATTAATGAGCAAATGCAGCTCCTGGCGGCAGCTAATATTCCTTTTGAAGTTATTCCTGGTATTAGTGTTTTCCAAGCCGCAGCCGCCAAACTGAAGGTAGAATTGACTGTTCCTGGTTTAGTCCAGACAATCATTCTGACGCGCATTAGTGGACGAACACAAGTCCCACATACAGAAGAATTAGCCAGCCTCGCAGCACATCAAGCTAGTTTATGCTTATATCTGAGTGCGCGCCATGTAGAAAATGCTCAAGCTAAACTACTAGAACACTATCCCCCAGATACACCTGTAGCTATTTGCTTTCGCATAGGATGGCCAGATGAAAAAATTCGTGTAGTTCCTCTCCAGGAGATGGCAGACTGTACTCAGCGAGAAAATCTGATTCGCACCACGTTATATGTGATTAGTCCTGCATTATCACACACCACCGGGCGATCGCGCTTATATCATCCTGAGCATAGTCATCTGTTCCGCACGGCTGGAGATAGCTGATAATTCAGAATAATTTTTTATCTGCAAGTCCCTAAAAACTATGAGTTCTCAAAAGGAAATATTCAAGCCTTGACTAACCGATTTTCATTAAAAGAAAAACTACAAGCGAAACTGGCGGAGATTCAAATTAACCTTTCTGGCTCTCCTGTTACTAATGTGAAGCTAGATAAAACTATCGCCGCAGAAATCGAACAGATAACAACGGAATTAGAAAGCTGCAACCCCAATCCCCAGCCCCTGTTGAATGCTACTGCTTTGCTGGAGGGTGCTTGGCAACTTCAATACTCCACAGCCAGAGAAATCCGGTCTTTGGATTCCCTGCCATTAGGACTCAAGGTAGGTAAAGTTTATCAAGTGATCGATGTTGCCAATAAATTGTTTTTTAATTTAGCTTTTGTGCAGCATTCTCTGGGATTAATATCAGGATACGTGAAAGTTACAGCTAGGTTTGAGCCTGCGATAGATGATAAATCATCTGCACCGGACAAACGTATCAACGTATATTTTGACAAACGCTATCTATCCATCGAGAAGATTATTGGCTTTGATACCCCCCAACTCAACCCATTTAAGGTTGTGTCAGCGAACAATCCTCAAGGTAGAGTTGCCAGCCTTGACATTACTTACTTAGACGAAACCTTAAGAATTGGACGCGGGGGCGACGGTAGTTTGTTTATTTTGCAAAAATCTGATGAACTATGTAAGTAACGATCATCAGTCAACCGTCAACAGTCATCAGTAATTTTTCCACTCCCTACTTTTCCTCTAATCGGTAACCTGCCTTCTCATCGACTTAATCTCTGCTCGCTTAGTTTTACTGTCAAGTCGTCTTTTTTGAGAACCACGAGTTGGTTTAGTAGGTTTGCGTGGTTGGGGTAGTATGACCGCGCCTTTGATGAGTTCTTTGAGGCGTTGCAGAGCTTCTTCTTTGTTTTGCTCCTGGCTACGGTGTTCTTGAGCCTTGATGACAACGACTCCCTCTTGGTTAATGCGTCGGTCATTCAACTTCAAAAGCTGCTCTTTATAGAAGGTTGGTAAGGATGAAGCTTCTATGTTGAAGCGTAGGTGGATAGCAGTGGAAACTTTGTTGACATTTTGCCCTCCCGCGCCTTGGGAGCGAATGGCGCTAATTTCAATTTCGCTATCGGGGATGATGATTTTCTGGGAAATTTGCAGCATAACTTTATGTATAGCATTAAAGGGGCGATCGCCTTTGGTTGCTCAAAGACCATCGCCTCTAAATTACTTTTGCTGGCGTAGCTGCTCTACTATATGGTCTTCGAGTTCTTGTTTTTCTCGGTTACTGGCAGAGCGTTGATAGTTCTTCCCTGTTTGTTGAATAAATTTACGTTTCTCGGCTGGGGACAATTTACCAGAAAAGTTTTTTTGCATTTCTTCCCAGGTTTGCAGGGCTACAGCTTCACCATGCTGGACAAGTGCAGCAGGGAGTAATTTTTTGGCTTCAATACGCAAATCTTCCTCGGTTTCCAAAGAAGATAAGTCTACATGGCTAAAATCAATATCGATAGAAAATTTACTCATTCAAATATTAAAACTCACTATTGGCTATTCTTAGGGTTGAACGCTTTTTTATTAAACCCTATTAGGGTGGTTGTTGGTTAATTCCTTTTGCTGCCAAAGAAGCCCTAAACTTAGATGGGGTAGTTCATCTTCTATCTATGACGATGGCAAAACAGTTGACGGGAAGGTAATTTGCCAGGGAAAACCATCAAAATACCCGTAAAATCAGAGTTAACAGTTCGAGACAGTAGCTCATCGATAAGTAATCTCAAGGCACAATGGCACAAGAAATCGAGCGAAAATTTTTAGTCAACGGAGATGATTGGCGACAGCTAGCTGAAGGTAGTGCATATCGTCAAGGATACATTCCTTCTCAGGGGGCTACTGTGCGTATTCGTGTAGTTGGTAATCAAGGTTATTTAACTATTAAAGGCCCCACAGTCAATTTCTCCCGTTCAGAGTTTGAGTATCTTATTCCTCTTGCAGATGCCCAGGAAATGTTGGATACTTTGTGCGATCGCCCCTTTATCGAAAAAATCAGGTATAAAATCGAGGTAGCTGGTTTAGTTTGGGAAATAGACGAGTTTGCCGGAGTCAATCAAGGCTTGATATTAGCAGAAGTTGAACTTACCGATGAAGCACAACAGATTGAAATCCCTCACTGGATTGGCACAGAAGTCACTGGAGATAACCGATATTTCAATAGTTATTTAGTTAAACACCCTTTTTCGCAATGGTGATATCTGTAATTAGGTAACACCAAAAAAATAAGTTATTCCAAATTGACTCCCCGACTTCTTGAAGAAGTCAGGGATATTTAGCATTAGATACGGGAGTAACGCAAACGCACTCTTAATAATCTTAACCAACGCAGCCAAACTTGTGCTGGTTGCTCAAAGACGGTGAAGATATCACCAAAACCCAGGTTAGTTTTTTGATGATGTAACCAGTGTCTTTCAGGAGTGGTGATAAACAGAATTTGACATAAAATATTCACCAACTTTGGAGTTTGCCAACCTAAAGCTGTTACGTGTCTCCACCATACATGAAATTGTCCTAACAATAATCCAGAAATAACGCCAATGGGAGAGAAAGGATAGAGAACTACTGCTACTATTAAATAAGGCAAAGCTCCCAAAATACCATCTAAAAGAACTTGGGTATTGGACGTTAAAATAGCGTAGTGACGGAAGTTTTTCTTCCATGAATGATGCGTCTTTAAATGGAGACTGCCAAAAACGTGTTCAGGTACGTGGTAAAAAAATGTAGACAAGAAATCGCCAAAAAATAACAATAGCCAAGCAACAGCGATCGCCTCAAGCATTTGTACTCCTCAAGTTCCGTAAAAAACACCACACCAAGAAGGTGAATATCATTGCTGTTGACGCAGACACACAGCTTTAATAATGCTTCTGCGAGTAAGTTTCAGATTGTTTTGTTGAACATTTAAGTAATTGTAAAAGCTGCATTTTCATGAATTTACGCTCCTAATTACACGAAGCAGCAACCGTTGATAGCCTGTTATTTGGCTTCTGGATTGGGGCAGATAGAATCGATACATCTAAACACCGATAGATTTGCCGTATTTTATGGTAAACACCTTATAATTTTCTTATGAAGGCATATACTATAAGCAAAGAATGAGTTAAAGTTCGTACAAATTTAGGTTAAGGTTCTTCTTTTAATCTACAGTTCAGTAACCGTATAATAAATTACATCTACATACGTGGCTATATCCAGCCTAAAATAAATAATTTTAATTCACTTTGTATAGTGAAAGTTGTGATTACTTAATGTCTTGATTGAGCAAGTTATTTAGAGATATTTCTTGAACAGAAATAGGAATTACGCACTGAGGTTGTCTGTGGGGACTGAGTATAATAGTTTTAAATATTTACACCTCTATATCTTTGTCCAAACCCTTGGTTTTCCGTTTTCATGGGTAAGTCCTAAGAAATATTTAAGAGAGGTTAGCGATCGCCCGGTTTAAAAGCTGAGAAAATAGTTCACGGTCAGCATCAGAAATCCCTTGCATCGCCTCATCCCGTAGTTCTGCGGCCAGTGGCGGTAAAACCGTTTCTAAGTCCCTACCTGCATTTGTCAACCAAATCCGCCAAATTCGGCGATCGTGTAGATCCCTTTCTCGACGCACCAAGCCCCGTTCTTCCATGCGGTCTAGTACACCTGTCAGCGTACCTCCAACTTGCTTGAGTTTATCCCCAATACTCGAAGTAGGTAAACCATCTTCTTGCCACAGACAGCATAAAACTAGCCAATGAAATGGAGTCAGTCCAAAGGGTTCTAGTACTTCAGTAAACCTGCGGGTAAGCAGTTGTGAAAGTAATTTAATTCTATAGCCCACATTGTAGGGAGCCAGATTTTGCTGCCATGAATCTAAAGCTGGTGAATGATCTGGTTGGGCAATCATGAGACAATTACTTAGCGTGCGTAATATTTATTATAGGGGGGTGAAGAGTTAATAGTCAATGGTAATTGGTCTTTTTCCTCTACACTCTGTCTCCTCTTATGGGGTTACTTGAATCAACTCATAGTTCCGCACTTCACCAATGAGGCGGTGTGGTCTGGATATTTCAGGTGAGTGATTTTTATCTACCCAAGCATAGCTATAGGGTGGTAGTTGAGCGATTGTGTCTAGTTTTTGACCATGAACAGGAGTGTAAAAATTGAGCAAGACAGAGTTCTTATCGTGTACTTGTACAAAGTTGATGGGGTGATTTTGTAAGATAGAGGCGATCGCTGGTTGTTGGAAAAAAATGCGAAAATCCGGATTATAGTCACCTAGTAAGCCAAAGTCACCAGCAAAGGCCAAAGCTAACCAGCAAGGAATTAGCCAACCTGCAATCCAATAGCCTGCGGAAAGAAACTTCAAACCATGTTTATGGCGGCTAATCCAGACTACTGGCACAATAAACCAACTTAAACCTACAACCCAAGCAATAACTGCATACTTGCGATCGACAAAGCCCCAGATGAAGTTAGCTATAGCAGCTAACAAAAATAAAATGCCTAATGCACCAGAAGTATAACTGAGAATCTGAGGAATATTACCCTTGCGCCACAAGGATTTTCTTTTTGTATATTCCATCTCATACACTTTACCCAACCAGTCCAAACCAACAGCTGCTAGTAAAGCGATGAAAGGATAAAGACTCAAAGCGTAGTGAGATAAACGAGTAGAAAAAATGGTGAGTTCTGCCAATAATACAATAGGAAACCCAATCAGGATCAAATTATAACGATGCCAAGGACGACGAATAATTAATAATAATCCTAAAAGACTAAAACATGGCCAGGGGAAAGCTTTTAAAAGGGTATTCCAAAAATAAAATAATATCCCATTACCATCACGCTCTTCTGAGCCAAGAAGAAATACAAAGTTAACTAGATGAGTGAAAGTATTATTGCCGTCGCGTTGCCAATTGAACCATGACCAAATCAATATGGGAATAAAACCAATAACTACACCCAAGTACAACCAAGGGTTAGTCAAATGACGATGACGACGATGTTCTGTTATTAAATAAGGTAATAAAGCTACAGTCGGGAGAAAAATCACAAAGCTTCTCATCAAGAAACCTAAACCCAAACTTAACCCAACAATAAAACTAAAATAATCTCTATATTGAGGATGTAATTCTGCTTGAATAAGTAAGTAAATAGCTAAAAGTACCAAGAAAATCATCGGCAGATCAGGATTGCCTAAACGGCTATATTGCAGCCAGAGAAATTCTACACTCAAAATTGCTGCACTTAGCCAAGCTAAGGTTTTACCAAGCATAATCTTGCCAATTTCATAGACAAGAAATAGGCACAAAACACCAAAAATCATGCTAGGTAGTCTGACACTAAATTCATTGACTCCAAATAACTGGTAGAAACTAGCAATTAACCAATAAGGCCCAGGGGTTTTATGGTGCATGGAACCCCAACCGGACACCCAATTACCAGAGTCCAATATTTGACGCGATCGCCAAGCATAAAGCCCTTCGTCATGAGCGATTAAACTATTTTCCCCGGAACTAAAAAGTAATAAGGGAACTGTCCAAATCAGCAAACTAATGTAAGGAAAGGCTGCTGATAAACTGATTTGTCGCCAAATATTTGGCAACGACTGCGATTTATACGACATTAACGCACTGGGTAAATGATACAAATTCAAAATTCAAAATACCCTTCTCCTTTGGAGAAGCTACGCGTAGCTTGCTTCCCCGTAGGGGTAAGGGTTCTCCGCAGGAGTACAAAATTAAGAATCAAGAGATGACAAGCGTTTAGGACTGTATAACTGTCGCATTCTTTTTTCAAATTGGTATGAGTTGATTTACCTTAACTTTATTAAAATATGTTAAGGAGAATTTCTCTCCAAGAAGAACTGAAAGTTTTCCATACAGGCATCTATGTTGCTAAAACCAGATCAACGTTTGAAATTAGACGATACAGATGACAACTTATTTTATGCCTATCCCCGTTTTGTCACTCATGTGGATGAAGGTTTTATTCAACAGTTGACTGATTTATATAGAGAACGATTACAGCCCAACACACGCATATTAGACATGATGAGTAGTTGGGTGTCACATCTACCAGAAGAGATAAAATTTGCCCATGTGGAGGGACACGGACTCAACGCTGAGGAACTAAAACGCAATCCCCGACTTAATCATTACTTTGTGCAGAACCTCAACGAAAATCCGGGTTTACCCTTGCCAGATCAAGAATTTGATGCTGTTCTCAATTGTGTTTCCGTACAGTACCTACAATATCCAGAAGCAGTATTTTCCGAAATTCATCGCATCCTCAAACCTGGTGGTGTAGCAATCATCAGCTTTTCTAACAGAATGTTCTATCAAAAAGCAATCCAAGCTTGGCGCGATGCTTCCGAGCCAGGACGTTTAGAATTAGTGAAACGCTACTTCGCCTCAGTACCCGGATTTAGCACTCCAGAAATTATTGCTCGTAAGTCAACAGCACCCAATTTCTTGCAGTGGTTAGGTGCGCCAGGGGGAGATCCCTTTTATGCTGCGATCGCGCATCGAAAGTAGCGTCAACATTGATCACCTATTCCCGAATTGGATCAAAAGATAAATTTTTGGGTATGAATTGACAGCAGCGCAGATAATTGCCTCAAAGCTCAAGCATCAGGAGTAGACATGAACTTTCCTCGTTCCCGTAGAATTCTAGCAGCTGTATTGCTGTCTGTTTTGTTATTGACTACCGCCTGTACCCCTAAAGCACCAGGGCGATTTGACCAAGCACAGCAGGAAAGTAGCCGCCAAAAAACTGGCCAAGCGGTAGCTAAAACTGCAACTCAGGGTGAGAAATTTAACAAATTTTTCCCAAAAGAAGAAGCCGGATATCAACGGGTTTATACCCAGGAGAAAAAGGGCTTTGCTGAAGCCAAGTTGAAAAAAGATGGCAAAGATTTAGCAATGTTATCTATTTCAGATACTAGCAGTACACCTGGAGCCGCCGCGAAATTCTCTAATAGTACCAAGAACATCGGTGGATATCAGGCGGTGGAAGTAGGTAATACGCAAACAGCAGTTTTAGTCGGTAAATACCAGGTAAAAGTCCTGTCACGTTCTCCGTCATTTACTGCAAGCGATCGCGCCGACTGGATAGAAAAATTTAATCTCGATGGCTTGGCTAAACTCAAATAAGTACCGTTTCTCTGCGTTTAAGACTCAACCCTGAATTCGCTACCATTCGACCCAAAACAGATAATAAAACCTCATAATTAGGAGATTGTTGTGAGCAAACCCATTTTCGAGTTGGTTGATCAACTACCAACTAGTGGTTTAACTGTATCTATGCTAAACGCCTTAGATTTTGTTGCTCCTGGTGAGTGGCAAAATACGGTTGGCTTCGTTAATACCATTAAGACTGTCACTGGTGAAACTGATGAAAGCTTGATTCAGCAAATTGGTGAACGGGCAATTTATCTCTTCAATGATCGCTCCCAAGGATATCAAACAGCATTGTGGCTCTATCAAACTGTTGATAATACAGATAAAGCCTTAGGTGCAGCTGCTTTAGCTAACAAGGTCGGTGAAAAGTTACCCCTGTTGGGTTTTCTCAACTCAGTTACACCCAAACCCGACAAAGCTCAAACTATAGACTTATGCCTGAAATTAGTGGCTGAACTAGTGGCTTTCTGCCAAATCAACGGTATTCCTGGGGACAGTATCGGCGATTTCGTTGGCTCACTTGGTGAGTATAGTGGTGAGTCGCTGATTCGCATGGTAGCTTTAGTTTGTGTTGATGGTTTAATACCTTTAGGCCCAGATTTTATTAGTAAGGCTATATCTGCTTTAAGTCAAACTAATCCTCAAGAATTAGAGAAAAATTCCACTTTTCAAGGTATTAAAGACGTGATTCCTGGTGGAAATGCTGGCAGTAAACTCAACTTTATGGGAGAAAGTTTTGATTCGGTAAAAGGTTGGATGAATGGTCTAGTTAGTAGTAACAATTTAAGCCCACAAAAAGTAGTTCACAACTTGAGTCACTTTGTAGAAATCGCTGATGACAAACTAGATTATTTGGCTGCTTTCTTAGATGTAGCTACTAATTACTACGAACACACAGGAACACAAACCTTGGCAAGACGATTGATTGAAAGAGCCGTAGCGGAGATTTAAGCTAAGAGATAGTAGCAAAATTTCTACCTTTGCTATAAGAATCAGATTTAATTTCTGTTGGCGTAGCCTGCACTTGTGCATAAAATTCTTCAGTATCTGTAGGGTGGGCAATGCCCACCAAAACCATGAGATGGTGGGCATTGCCCAACGCCACTTGCTCCAAGCCGGGAAACCCTTTCAGCAGTTACTCCACTTGGGGAAACCCCAAGACCGTACTGCTTCACCAACGCAGTGGCTCCCCTACGTGTATTTCAAAAATCCAGTATGAGTTCTATATGATCTCTTCAACTATTTCCTGAATATCTTGACGGTTGACAATTGACAGTCCTTATTAGTATTAGGCTAATTAACCATTAATAAATAATATTGATAAATAATTGAATTTACGTAAGTAAAAACCCTCAAGTATTCAGAATTTAATGAATCTCCAAAAATATTAAATTTGTATGAATTAGTATTGAGATAATAACAGCATAATAGGGAATACTAAAACGGAGTTATCAATATCTCAAGAGCGCTGCAATGTTAGTATTGTCTGATCCAATATTCCCCCTTTCTGGATATCGCATTACAGAACAACTTTATTTTGGTAGCAAAACCATAGTTTATCGAGGTCTGAGAAAACAAGACCAAAAACCTGTAGTTATCAAATTGATGCGGAATGAGTACCCAACTTTCCAGGAAATTGCTCAGTTTCGTAATCAGTACACAATCACCAAAGATTTGGATATTCCAGGGATTGTGAAACCCCTGAGCTTAGAGACTTATCGTAACAGCTATGCTTTAGTGATGGAGGACTTTGGTGGCCTATCGCTGAAGGACTGGGGGCAAATTAGCAAAGATGGCAACGAATATGGCACAGTTCTCAAGAGATTTTTTCACATTGCTATAGCGATCGCATCTACTTTAGAAAGTTTACATCGTAGTCGCATTATTCATAAAGATATTAAACCTGCTAACATCCTCATTAACCCTACTACCCTGGAAATCAGAGTTACTGACTTTAGTATCGCTACTCTCCTACCAAGAGAAGTCCAAGTTCTCACAAATCACAATGTTTTAGAAGGGACTTTAGCTTATTTATCCCCTGAACAAACAGGTAGGATGAACAGGGGAATAGATTACCGCAGTGATTTCTATTCTTTGGGTGTCACGTTTTTTGAACTCCTAACCGGACAGTTACCCTTCATGACTATTGAGCCGATGGAGTTAGTTTACTGCCACATTGCCAAGCAACCACCAAAAGCAAGCGACATCAACCCAAAGATTCCCACCATTTTGTCTGATCTTATCAGCAAGCTGATGGCAAAAAATGCCGAAGACCGCTATCAGAGTGCTTATGGACTAGCATACGACTTGGAAATTTGTCATAAACAGTGGCAGGAAACAGGTAACATCACATCCTTTGAGTTAGCAACGAAGGATGTCTCAGATCGTTTTCTCATTCCCGAAAAGCTTTATGGTCGTCAACGTGAAGTGGAAACTTTACTTGCTGCCTTTGAAAGGGTAACAAAAGGAACGACAGAAATGATCTTAGTTACTGGCTTCTCTGGCATCGGTAAAACTGCCGTAGTTAACGAAGTCCATAAGCCTATTGTTCGCCAACAAAGTTACTTTATTAAAGGAAAATTTGATCAGTTTCAACGAGATATTCCTTTATCAGGCTTAGTGCAAGCTTTTAGGGACTTAATTGGGCAAATACTTTTAGAAACCGATGCTCAGATTCAACTTTGGCGAAGCAAAATTCTATCGGCTTTAGGTGAACAAGCTCAAGTAATTATTGATGTAATTCCTGAACTTGTAGAAATTATCGGTCAGCAGTCAGAGGTTAGTGAACTTTCTGGTAGTGCTGCTCAAAATCGATTTAACTTATTATTTCAACGATTTATCCAAGTATTTAGTAGTAAACACCATCCCTTGGTGATTTTTCTGGATGATTTGCAATGGGCAGATACGGCTTCTTTAAAATTCATCCAGTTATTGATGAATCAAACAAACTTACTGAATAAAAATCCTGCCACGCCGCCTGCGGAAACCAAAGAAAATCTCTGGATTCCTGTTTTTGATGGAGAACCTTGGACGGGTTCTGATTTACAGAGGAATAATGAAGAAGAGCATAGCTTATTTCTCATTGGTGCGTACCGTGATAATGAAGTTTCTCAAGCACATCCACTATTTTTAACAATCAAAGAGATTGAAAAAGTGCGGGGTAATATTACACGTATTTCCTTATCACCTTTAAATCAAACTAATTTAAATGCTTTAATTTCTGATACCCTACGTTGCCAAGAGGAAATCACTATTCCTCTCAGTCAAATGGTGTTTGCAAAAACGAAAGGTAATCCTTTCTTTGCTACTCAATTTCTTAAATCTTTACATCAAGATGGCGTAATTAAGTTTAATTTTGATGTTGCCTATTGGCAATATGATATTGCTAAAATCCAAGCATTATCGCTAACAGATGATGTCGTAGAATTTATGGGGCAGCAAATCGAAAAGTTGCCCACAATGACACAAAGCATATTAAAATTAGCAGCCTGTATTGGTAATGAGTTTGACTTAAAAACTCTGGCGATCGCTCATGAGAAATCTGTGATCGATACAGCATCTGACTTATGGTCAGCATTACATGAGGGAATAATTTTACCTCAGACAGAGCTTTATAAATTCTTTCAAGAAAATAATAATTCAATAGAGATTCCTGGGAGTAAGAAAGCTCAGAAACCACTATTAAATCATTTCCAAATTCCCACATACAAGTTCATTCATGACAGGGTACAACAAGCTGCTTATTCCTTAATCCCGGAAAAAATCAGAAAGCAAATTCACTTAAAGATTGGATTATTGCTTTTGGATAAAATCCCAGTCGCCGAAAGAGAAGACAAAGTTTTTCAACTGGTAAATCAGTTAAATGTTGCAGTGGAATTAATCACGCATCAAAGCAAGCGTGACGAATTAGCCCAGATGAATTTAATTGCTGGACGTAAAGCTTTAGCATCAACAGCTTATACAGCAGCAGTTAAATATTTAACAACGGGAATTGAACTACTGGCTGGCGATAGCTGGGAGAATCAATATCAACTAACTTTAGCTTTGTATGAAACAGCAGCAGAAGCAGCCTACCTAGCTGGCAATTTTGAGAAGATGGAATCCTTGATTCAAGTAGTGTTAGTACAAGCTAAAACGCTACTAGAACAAGTGAAAATTTACGAAATCAAAATTCAGGCTTATGGAGCGCAAAACCAGGCGATTGAAGCGGTCAATATTGCATTGACATTTTTAAAATTACTGGGATTAGAGTTTCCTGAAAATCCCAGTCAGTCAGATTTTCAATTAGCAATGGCAGGGATTACAACAAATCTCAATGGGAAGGTAATTGAAAATTTAATTAATCTCCCAGAAATGAGAGATAAAAAGTCACTAGCAGCAATTCAAATATTATCTAGTGCATCTGGTTTGGTATATCAAGCTGCTCCTCAACTGTTTCCACTGATTGTTTTAAAACAAGTTGAACTATCTCTTAAATATGGAAATACTTCCTTATCAGCTTATGCTTATGTACTTTATGGATTAATGCTTTGTGGCATTATAGGGGATATAGAATCTGGTTATCAATTTGGCAAACTGGCATTACAACTAACAGATAAGTTTAATGCTGAAGAATTGAAAGCTAAAATAACAGAAATTTTCTACGCTACTATCAGCCATTGGAAAGAGCATAGCAAAGAAGTACTATCTCCTTTATTAGAAGGTTACTCTGCTGCGTTACAAACAGGAGATTTGGAATTTGCCAGCTATTGTCTCTATACTCATTCTTATACTTGCTACTTTATAGGAACAGAACTAACAGGATTAGCATCTGAAATGGCAAGTTATAGTCATGCAATATCACAAATTAAGCAAGAAAGGGTATTTAATTGGCACGCTATTTATAGGCAAACAGTTTTGAATTTAATACAAGCCAATGAAAATCCTTGTGATTTAATTGGTGAAGCATATAACGAGACAAATCTGCTGCCAATTCAAGAGAATGCCAAAGATGGCATAGGCTTGATATATCTATATTTTAATAAGTTATATCTCTGTTACTTTTTCCGAGAATTTACCCAAGCTATTGAGAATTCATCTCTAGCACTTAAGTATTTGGATAATGGAGTAGGGAATTTAGTTATTCCTCTTTTCTATATGTACGATTCACTAGCAAATTTAGCGGTTTATCATGAAGAAAAATTAGCAAAACAAACGCATATTTTGAAGACAGTAGAATTTAATCAGCAAAAAATGAAATGTTGGGCAAATTATGCTCCTATGAATTATCTACATAAATTTTATTTAGTAGAGGCTGAACAATGTCGTGTAAAAGAACAATATCTTGAAGCAATAGATTATTATGATCGCTCTATATCCCTTGCTAAAGAAAATGGATACACCAATGAAGAGGCTCTAGCTAATGAACTTGCTGCCAGATTCTATCTTCAATGGGGCAAGGAAAAAATAGCCCAAACTTATCTCACTGATGCTTACTATGGTTACAGTCGTTGGGGAGCAAAAGCAAAAGTTGATGATCTAGCAAAACATTATCCCCAACTACTTGCGCCCATACTCCAACAAGAAAAATTGAGCTTGCAAACAAGTGATAGAATTACATCTGCTACTTATCAATCTATACAAGATCGGAGTATCCAGCAGACAGTGATTGGTTCTAAAACCAGTATTTCTGACTCTTTAGATTTAGCGTCTGTCATTAAAGCTTCTCAAGCGCTCTCCGGGGAAATTGAGTTGGAACAATTACTTTCCACCTTGATGCAGGTTGTCATGGAGAATGCCGGCGCTTCTAAATCAGCGTTGATTTTAACTGCGTCAGATACTTCAGAATTAGTAGTTACTACATTAAGTCACAGTACAAATTCTGCTTCTGTCTTCACGTCTTTTCCTTCTAGCAGTTTAGATTCTAGTTTTGAGCTTCCTTTAACCTTGATTAAGTATGTCAAACGCAATGAAGAAATCTTCGTTATCGATAATGCCCAGACTGTTGATTTCTTAGCTAGCGATCGCTATGTTCTCCGTGAGAAACCCAAGAGTCTATTGTGCATACCTATTATCAATCAGGGCAAATTCTTAGGCATTCTTTATCTAGAGAATAATCTGACGACAGGAGCATTCACACGCGATCGCGTAGAGGTTCTAAAACTCCTGACTACCCAAGCAGCAATCTCCATAGAGAATGCTATGCTTTACAAAAATTTAGCACAAGCTAATCAAAACCTAGAAGATTACAATCATAGATTAGAAGAAAAAGTAGAAGCTAGAACACAGGAACTTAATCACAAAAATCACCGATTACAACAAACTCTCCAAGAATTACAACGTACACAAACTCAATTAATTCAAAGCGAGAAAATGTCCTCTTTGGGGCAAATGATAGCGGGTATTGCCCATGAAATAAATAACCCAATTAATTTTATTCATGGCAATATTACTCATGCTAGTGATTATGTACAAGATTTGCTCAATTTAGTTGCTATCTATCAAAGAGAATGCCCTAATTATTCTGATATCCTCGCAGAAGAATCCGCACAAATTGATATAGATTTCTTAGCAGAAGATTTGCCGAAAATTCTTAACTCTATGAGAGTTGGGAGTTCACGAATTCGCAACATTGTTCTGGGTTTACGCAATTTCTCTCGGCTAGATGAATCAGACATGAAGCCTGTAGATATTCATGAAGGTATTGATAACACCTTGATGATTTTGCATCACAGACTTAAAGAGAATAGCGAACGTCCAGCAATTACCCTCATCAAAGAATATGCACAATTACCGCTTGTGAATTGTTACGCGGGTCAACTCAACCAAGTATTTATGAATATTATCAGTAATGCGATCGATGCTTTAGAGTCGTCAGTCGTCAGTCGTCAGTTGTCAGTTGGCAAAACAAATGACATGGAAAACATGACAACTGATCATCCTACTATTCGCATTTGTACGGCACTACAAGGCTCAACCACTCTACAAATTCGCATTGCTGATAATGGTCTTGGGATGACTGAAGCAGTTCAGCAGAAAATCTTTGACCCCTTTTACACCACTAAGCCAGTAGGCAGTGGTACGGGGTTAGGATTATCTATTAGCTATCAAGTAGTTGTGGAAAAACACAAGGGTCAGTTAACTTGTAATTCCGTCTTAGGACAGGGTACTGAATTTGTAATTGAGATTCCTGTGTAATAGTAGAGTAACTATACTATGCGTTGAATGTTGTTGAGGCAGCCATTGAGTAGTTTTGACGCTTATGTTGTCCTGTAATTAACATCTTGACTCCATTGGTAGGTGTAAGAGTAAAACCTTGACGTTGAGGACGTTCTGGTTTTCTATCTGCCAGTGCAAGTTGATAACGTGATAAGACTGTTGCTAATACTATCTTCATTTCAAACATAGCCAGAGCCTGACCAATACAACCACGTACACCACCACCAAATGGCATGAATTCATACTGGGAAAATTCACGTTTGAGAAACCGCTCTGGTTTAAATAACTTTGATTCGGGATATAAATCTTCTCGGTGATGAGTCAGATAAATGCAACCAACTACTGTTGTACTGGTCTCTAGTCTATTTCCCAATAGCTCAATTGGTTCTTTTACTACTCTAGGTAGTGTTAACATGGCAACAGGGTTAATTCGCAAGGTTTCGTTACAGACAGCTGTAAGATATGGCAATCGAAAAATACTCATAGGATCAGGAGAATCACCAAGGCTGTCTAACTCTTGGATCAGCCTTTGAAATACTTCTGGCGTTTGCAGAATCCAATATAGAGACCATGCCATAGCTGTCCCTGTAGTTTCATGTCCAGAAATCATTAAGGTAATCAATTCATCTCGTAATTCTTTATCTGACATGGAATCACCTGTCTCATCTCTAGCTGATATGAGTAAGGAAAGAATATCAATACGATCAGAATTTATTTCCTGTCTGCGTTCAGCAATTTCTGCATAAAGCAATTTATCAATTTTCTCTCTTTGGCGGACAAATCTTCCCCAGGGAGTCAAATTACCTAAGTCTTTTTGGAGTGAAGGGAAAAAGAGTATACTAGAAGCCAATGGGGACTGAAATAATTCTGAAAGAAAAATTGGTAATAAATGTTTGAATTGTTGACAACGTTCTCCCTCATAAAAACCAAAGACAGCTTGCAAAATAACCTGCATCGAGATTTCCCGCATTGCTGTGAGAGCGGAAAAAGTAACATCCTGTTGTAGCTGACTAAAAAGGTTTTCAGTAATATTTCTGATTAAGTGGCCATACTCGCGCATTCTTTCCCCATGAAAGGAGGGCATAAGGAGTTGTCTTCGCTGCTTGTGTTTTACTCCTTCTAGTAGGAACATAGAATTGTTACCCACTAAAGGATACAAAATTCTGTTTGCTTCCCCAACAGCTACTAACTTTTTTCTGTCATTAGCAAAAAGTGTCTGGATTCCCTGAGGGTGGCTAACAAACACTACAGTGTCACCAAAACCAATTACCTCTGCTGTAAACATATCGGGATGTTGCAGAGATGCTTTTTTCATGTATTCTACAGGGTCAGCTATCCATTGTAGTTTTTGCAGGAAAGGGTGAGTTTTTAGTGGATTAGGTCTCTGTATTTGATATTTCATAATAAAATTCTGGTAACTTTTTCAAGAAGCCATTAATTCTAGTTTCTCTGTTATTTGATAGCGCCCTGAATGAGCGTACCAATCTAGATTCCCACGTATCCATGCGTGTAATCCAGATATGTACTTTGTAATCTCCGCATCAATTTCTGCACTAAAATATGTAATTTGTGATTCTAATTTCACAAGGTTTTCAACTTCTTGATTGTGCATTGCAGCAGCCGCTAACATGGCTTTTTCTAAAGGAATTTTTTGATGATGATGTATGACAAAAACTAAATTATGCACTTCACCATTAGCTATTTCTCTAGGAGCAGAGAAAATATCATTCGACCAGGCAAGAATATTAATCGTCATTTGAGTTAATTTGTTGAGAGTATCATGATTTCTTAAAGAATAAGGAATCATTACTCTGTCACAGAATTCAATTAAATTGAGACACAGAGCGGCAGCTGCGTTTGCACTACGGATTTTGATATAAGCTTCAACATCAGGAATTGATACAGTGACACGGTTATGAGCTTCTTCAATACATCCGTAAAAATAATCCTCAAAGTTACGTACAAAATGATGGAAGAATGTTATGCTTCCTCTGTTAATTATGCGGTTTCTAATATCTCTTAATGCAAATCCAAGGGGCAGATCATCGGCAGTAAGTTCTGCTCCATTTAGTATTTCTAGGAATCTGTTACACCAGATTTTCAGTAGTTCAGGTTTTTTCCCTAAGTCTGAAATGTCACATTGGTCGTCCCAAATGAATAACCAGCTGATTACATCATTAGCAATTTTTAATTCTTCCAGTTGACAATGAGGATAAGCACCTGCTGTGAGTAAATAAAATTTTGCTTTTGAGAAACGCTGGTATAGTGATTCACTATCAATTAGCTTGAAGCGAAGTACCCATTGAAGCGCATAGTCTTGTAGAACTTCAAAATACTGATTTTTCCTTTCTGGAAATGGGCAATATAAATTTGGGAAAGTAATTTTTTCCATAAGTCATTTGTGCTTCCAAGAAATGCCAATTTAACTAACTTAATAACTAGAAGCCTTGCTAATCAAACTAAGCTCTTTTGGTTGAACCACACAGATGCGCTGCGTGCAGCCTAAGGAATAATTTGCCAATTCCTTGGGACTGGCAAATTATTCCGCAGCACAGTCTTGCTATTGAACTTTGGCTAACTAAAGATAAAATCTCTGTTTTACGCCCTAAGTGCTACACGAAGTTTAGAGTAAACTCAATAGACTAGCTACTTAGAGGAAATGCCGAGGCGAATACTCGTATAGCCAGGCTAATAGATTGTGAAGTTTCCTCAACTTGTAATCGTTAGCAGAAGATATGGAATAAATTTTTGGCAACCCCTTTGTTCAGAGATTTAAAGTTCGTTTTTTACTAAAGTTTATCCTTTCGTATTACCGCAACTTTCATGAACAGCACTTCATAAATCCACATTTACACTGCCACCAAACAGCGTAAAAATCACCAGTTATCACATCACTTATGTAACTTAGTGTCAGCCTGCTTTTGACTAAGTTTGAGTTATGTGTACCTGTGGTAACTACTTAAGTATTTTTTTATATTTTCCTTAAAAAAAGAACTGTATTTTTATGTAATTACTAAGAAATCTTAAATCTTATTAATACATTGATGAAAATTATACTTAATGCAAACCATAAAATTAAGTATGTGATTTATTTTCACCAATCGTTTTTATCTAAGCATCACAAAAGAGTTCTATAAGTATGCGTTTATTGAAATTTTCGTGAAATAAGCTGTGTATCAACCGCATATTTACACACAACAATGAGTTATTTTAATAACTTAAAATTTAAGTATATTCAAGTAAATGTGATGATATCATCACATTTATGAATGATTAAGAACAAATATTTGACCGAAAAACTAAATATGATGTTGATACAATCCAGTATTTACAATATTTTCTATCGAATGATAGATGTATATGAGTAAAATTAACTACGTAATAAATAATACGTTGAAATAAATATTCTATTAGGTCTGGTATTTATCATCCATAGTGATGATGACAAATATGAGACTTGTATTGTAACTGTACTAACTATGCCACTAGGTATCCTATATAAAAAATTTTGGTAATCTAACATTCTTTATATTTATTTAAAGAAATTATTTAATTCCTAAGGTTGTGCTGATGTTTGATTGATGGACAAATTCAAATTTTCAGCGATCGCCGACAAGTATGGTTGAAAAATTGCTAAGTTCTCCAGGCTATCAAATTTAGCTTTTGATGAACTTGGGTTAAAGGATGTGTTAATTACGTACAGTTGTGTACCATCTGAGGTAACATAACCAATATGTTGCTCTTGCACACCGCCCTCTGGCTTAAGTCTGACAAAACCATAACGTATTCCAGGCTGTTGCCCGACGCTTACCTGTTGCGGTGGATAGGTCGAGAAAACGATTTTGTCTGCATATTTAGCTTGGTGGTTTTTTGCAAAGGTATTGTATGAGTCCGCCACCCAGGCTTGCAGCGCCTTGATCAGTTGGCTTTGGGACTGAGGATTTTGTAAGTTGATTTGAGAACCTTGAGGGATACCAACCTCTGTTAGGTGCTTTTGAAAGTCGGGATTGTCTTTTACTGGGTAAATATCAATCTCAACTGTACCCAATGTTTTGCCTTGAGAAGAAACGCATAGTAAAGCGGCTTCTCCTTGACAAGGTATGACTTGCCAATTGTTCGGTGCAGAGGTGCTGCGTA
The DNA here is from genome assembly GCF_048568275.1 of Anabaena sp. FACHB-595. Lineage (NCBI taxonomy): Bacteria > Bacillati > Cyanobacteriota > Cyanophyceae > Nostocales > Nostocaceae > Anabaena > Anabaena sp. FACHB-595. Next base: position 5,581,705 of record NZ_CP183473.1, on the reverse strand, counting down.
ACAATCTTTGCCAAGTATTATCTTTTTTGAGGTTGGCTGGTTTTGATGGGGTAGCAGTTTTCGTTGCTGTAGCTTCAGTATTGGGTTGTGTATGTTTATTTATAAAAAGGTTAGGGAAGGCAAATCTTGCTCCCACTGGTACAAGAATGAGTAAAATAGTAGCAATTATAAGATGATAAACACGTAACATTTTGCTGATTGTCCCAAGGCTGAGATTGCAGATTAATTGTATCTACAATACTTTGTGAGTATACAGGAATCTACATGATATGTATTGGGTTCAGCACGGTAAGCGCTGGAGTATAGGCGATCGCTGAGATATTTTTATCTCTAAAGTTTTACAATTGAAGACCGGAGAAAGCAAAAAATAATCCAGCAGATTTAACCTGCTGGAGATTCGGCTATTTAAAGCTTGCGTTTCAGCAATAGGATTTAGTAACTACGGCGATTACCACCGCCGCCACCACCACGGTTATTATTACCCCAACTACCGCCGCCACCACGAGGAGAAGAACTTCTTTCTTCACGGGGTTTAGCTTTGTTGACTTTTAAATCACGTCCCATCCATTCAGCACCATCCAGTGCTTCAATGGCTGCGGTTTCTTGAGCTTCTGTTTCCATTTCCACAAAAGCAAACCCACGAGGACGGCCAGTTTCACGGTCGGTTGGTAATTGAACGCGGCTAACTTTTCCGTACTCTGCGAAGGCCAGCTTTAGGTCTTCCTCTGTAACTTGGTAGGATAAGTTACCGATGTAAATTGACATACAATGTCTCCGAATTCAGGAAATGTAGAGAGTTAAATTCGGAGAGATACTTTTTATAAATCAAAATGAGTCACTCAACCGAAAATAATTCTTATAGACTCAACTATAGCACAGCTCTTAAATGTTGGGAGAACTTGACACAGCATCACAAATTAGCGATTTATGGTCGGTAATTTGTGGTTAAGACTTATGGATTTCATCTAGGTTTGGGGACAAACTTTATTACATCTCGTCGAACTGCATCAATATTTTTTCTATTTTCTGGCAGAGTTCTGTATGATATTGGCCGTTACTAGCCAGTAAGCCACCCCATTGATTAATGTCTCCGGTACTGTATTGTAAGTTCGTGCCGTCAAAATGAGTAAACTTACCACCAGCTTCTGTCAAAATTAACTCTGGAGCGGCTATGTCCCAGTCTTTAGGTGCAGATTTACCGGATAGGGAAATGTAAAGGTCTGCTTGCTGTTCTAGAATAGTGGCTATCTTGCAACCAACGCTACCCACGGATTTTTGCTGCTGACAAGGCAACCTTTCTAGTAAGTAGTCTAACTTTTGATTACGGTGAGAACGGCTGACAACTATCGTGAGATCCTCTAATGACTTGTTTGTGTTTTTTAAAGATAGTTGTAAAAGGTCGGAGTTGTTGCGTGTTTCTACAAATGTACCACTATTTTTGAGCGCGAAATATAATTTTTCTGCTTCCGGTATCGCTACCACCGCTAAAACTGGTCGATGTTCTTTAACTAAAGCAATATGAACTGCGTAATCTCCAGTTTTTTCAATAAAACCACGGGTTCCGTCTAAGGGGTCAATGATCCACACCCAATCAGTTGTAGTCTTTGTATTTTCCGATAATTCTGATTTATAGGTTTCTTCGCTGACGTAGACAAAATCTTCTTGTCCTAAAGCAGCTTGTAGCTTTTGTAAAATATATTGACTGACAGTGATATCGGCAACGGTGACAGGCTCATTCTGTTTATACTGGACGTTGAGATTTGAGTCTTTGGCTGTGCCGTGATAATAGGATTGTAATATTTCGGCTGCACCCCAACCTACAGCACGAGCGATCGCTAATATCTCTTGTAAGTCTTTCATTTCACATCCATCCAACGGCGTGTACCAAAGAGTTTACAAGCATCAGCCGCAATTTTGGCTGCTCCTTCTAGTGCTTTAGTAAAACTTGCTTGTAATATGTAGTGGCAAAAAGCACCGTGAAAAATATCTCCAGCCCCCAGGGTATCAACTGCTGTAATCTTAGGTACAACTACAGTACCATGTTCGCCACAACTTAGATATTCAATCGGCTGTTCGCCGTGGGTAATGGCGATGTGGGGAATTCCTAAGTTATGGAGATATGCGAATGCCTCTTCGCTAGAACTACAGTTAGGGGGATAAAAGTTAGCAGAACAAATGGCGTAATCAACTAATGGTAAGATTCGCTCGAATCCTGGTTTCCAACTACCGCCATCAATTACTACAGGGATATTATTAGCTCTAGCCTTTTGCGTGATGACATACCCTACAGTCATTTGATGCCCATCAATCAGCACGATATCAATATTATGTAAGATATCTGGTGGGATAGAGTCTTCACTAGCTTGAGTTTTGACAGCATTGATAGAAATGACAGCCCGTTCCCCCGTGGCTTGGGTGACAATAATTGAAGATACAGGCGGTGGTGTATTAATAGTAGGATCAATGTCAGCGATCGCTACTTGATATTTAGTCAAATCACTACGAATAAGCTGCGTCATCGGGTGGGAACCAACTACACCCAAAACTGTGGCTTGATTACCCAGATAACTAAAAGTCACAGCCGCATTAGTCGCAGGCCCACCTGCTGCTACAGTGTAATCAGTCGCTACTAATTTCTGATTATTTTGAGGAGCAGATTCAGCCAAGTAAATTAAATCTAATGTCACCAAACCTACAAATAAAGCGTGATTTGTCATTAGTCAGAGACGCGATTAATCGCGTCTGTACAGTTTTCAGTCAACAGTCAACAGTCATCAGTCAACAATCCCTAATATTTTTTGAATACTTCGACAAGCTCAGTACAAGTTTTGAATTGATTAAATGCAGACTGATCCCAAACCAGGAACACTATATATAGTTGGTACACCGATTGGTAACTTGGAGGATATCACCTTTCGGGCAGTGCGGATATTGCAAAATGTGGATTTGATTGCGGCGGAAGATACGCGCCATACGGGGAAGTTGCTCCAGCATTTGCAGGTGAAAACACCACAAGTTAGTTACCATGAGCATAATCGTACCAGTCGTATCCCAGAATTATTAAAGCATTTGCATAGTGGTAAAGCGATCGCTCTTGTGAGTGATGCCGGTATGCCGGGAATTTCTGATCCTGGTTACGAACTGGTGAAAGCCTGTGTGGAAGTCGCCATTCCCGTAGTTCCTATTCCTGGGGCGAGTGCGGCAATTACAGCCTTGAGTGCGGCGGGACTACCAACGGATAAGTTTGTATTTGAGGGTTTTCTACCAGCTAAAGGTCAACAAAGACGAGAGCATTTAGAGGCTTTACAAACAGAATCCCGCACTTTAATTTTCTACGAATCGCCCCACCGCCTGCGGGAAACTTTACAAGACTTAGCAGAAGTATGGGGGAGCGATCGCCAAATTGTCCTGGCAAGGGAGTTAACTAAATTATATGAGGAATTTTGGCGGGGGAGTATTGGGGAAGCGATTGCCCATTATCAACAAAAGGAACCCCAAGGTGAATATACACTTTTGGTAGCAGGAAACCCACCCAGCGAAACCCTACTGACAGAGGAACAACTCAAAGCTGAATTGCAACAATTAATGATGCAAGGAATATCGCGATCGCAAGCTAGTCGTCAACTAACTAAATATACCTCCCTCAACCGTCGCCAAGTCTATCAAATTGCTCTTTCCATAGTCATAAATCCTGAATAGTTACGACTGCAATCTGTATTTATTGTTAGGCTAAACTTATAAGACTGAGACACTTGTTACTATGTCTGTCACCGAAGAATTTGTTACCCCAGAAGATGTTATCTTTCCTCCAGGGGATTTATATAGTGACGAACCACCTTTGGAAAGTTATTTACATTTACAACAATTAATACTGTTATTAAAGTGTTTAGAGTGGTGGTGGCAAGACCGCAATGACTTTTTTGCCGCCGGGAACCTGACTATTTATTACAGTCCCACTCAGCGTAAGTCAGAATATTTTCGAGGCCCAGACTTTTTTGTGGTGCTGGGAACAGAACGCCGTCCCCGCAAAAGTTGGGTTGTCTGGCAAGAAGAAGGTAGATATCCTAACGTGATTGTGGAAATACTATCAGATTCTACCGCCACTACAGACAGAGGTTTAAAAAAGCAAATCTACCAAGACACATTCCGCACACCTGAGTACTTCTGGTTTGATCCTGATACTTTGGAGTTTGCCGGCTTTGTGTTGATGGCTGGTAAATATCAACCAATTGAAGCAAATCCCCAAGGTTGGCTATGGAGTCAGCAGTTAGAGTTATATTTAGGAGTGAATCAGCAAAATTTACGCTTTTACACGGACGAAGGAGAACTAGTCCCCACACCAGAAGAAACTGCACAACAAGAAAAACAACGCGCTGATCAAGAAAAAGAACGCAGCGATCGCTTAAGAGCGAAGCTGCGAGAATTAAACATAGATCCAGATACTATTTAACCCAAGTTGCTAGTTATCTAGATATAGTCTCTTTAGTTGGTAATTGTTAATTGGTAATTGAAAAGAGATTTTTACCCATTACCCATTACCTATGAATCTTCAGGAAGAACCCATTTAGGTGGTTCCATCCTTTTTTTCCGCAGACGCTCTTCCGCCATTTGCAGCATTTGGTCTAAAGAAGTCTCGGCAATGAATTGAGAAGTAGCCTCTCGAAACTCAATGTTCGGACATTTATCCCCTAGAACACAACCGTTGACGCAAGCTTGAGCGCAGTTAATTTTCTGCTCCACTGTCAATTCCTCTCTACTCAGGGTCTTTTTCTGCCCTCCAGGTAAATTTTACCTTGGTAGTTAAAATCAAATTAGTCTAAATATCTACCATTTTAAAAAAAGTACAGACGCGATTAATCGCATCTCTGACAACTGACCAATGACAACTGACAAATGACTCAACTTTTGGCTATTACTGGAACTATTGCGGCGATCGCTACAGCTATTGTCCCTCAACAAGGTAGCGTCGGTATCGTGCGGGTGTCTGGTTCCCAGGCAATAGCGATCGCCCAAACTCTGTTTGATGCGCCTGGTAAGCAAGTTTGGGAAAGTCACCGGATTCTTTACGGTTACATCCGCCATCCCCAAACGCGACAAATCGTAGATGAAGCCCTGTTACTGCTCATGAAAGCGCCTCGTTCTTACACCCGCGAAGATGTGGTAGAGTTCCATTGCCACGGGGGAATTATTGCAGTGCAGCAGGTGTTACAATTATGTCTGGAAAGCGGCGCTAGACTTGCTCAACCGGGGGAATTTACCCTCAGAGCCTTTTTGAATGGCAGACTAGATTTAACCCAAGCCGAGAGCATTGCTGATTTAGTCGGTGCGCGATCGCCCCAAGCGGCTCAAACGGCTTTAGCTGGTTTACAAGGCAAATTAGCTCATCCCATCCGCCAGTTACGCGCTAACTGTTTGGATATTTTGGCAGAAATTGAAGCCAGGATTGATTTTGAGGAAGATTTACCCCCGTTGGATGATGAAGCCATCATATCAGATATTGAAAACATTGCCGCAGAAATATCGCAACTACTGGCAACTAAAGACAAAGGTGAACTACTGCGGACAGGCTTAAAAGTGGCAATCGTAGGTCGTCCGAATGTAGGTAAATCCAGCTTATTGAATGCTTGGAGCCAGAGCGATCGCGCCATTGTCACCGACTTACCCGGCACAACCCGCGACGTTGTAGAATCGCAGTTAGTCGTCGGAGGCATTCCCGTACAAGTGCTAGATACAGCAGGCATTCGGGAGACTAGCGACCAAGTAGAAAAGATAGGCGTAGAGCGATCGCGTCAAGCAGCCAACACCGCCGATTTAGTCTTGTTAACCATCGATGCTGCCACCGGTTGGACGACTGGCGACCAAGAAATTTATGAACAAGTAAAACACCGTCCGTTAATTCTCGTGATGAATAAAATTGATTTGGTAGAAAAACAATTAATTACATCTTTAGAATATCCCGAAAATATTACTCAAATTGTTCACACAGCCGCAGCCCAAAAACAAGGAATTGATAGTCTAGAAACGGCAATATTAGAGATAGTTCAAACTGGAAAAGTCCAAGCGGCTGATATGGATTTAGCCATTAATCAAAGACAAGCCGCAGCCCTCACCCAAGCGAAAATGTCTCTAGAACAAGTGCAAGCCACAATTACCCAGCAGCTACCCCTAGATTTTTGGACAATTGACTTACGTGGTGCAATCCAAGCACTGGGAGAAATCACCGGGGAAGAGGTAACAGAGTCAGTGCTTGATAGGATTTTTAGTAGATTCTGTATAGGAAAGTAAATATTGTAAATAATTATCTATCGCGATCGTCTCGCATTAATTCTGTATTATCAGTCCATGTCACGTCCTTGCAGATACTTCTACGACGCAGATGACTTGCCGCTAAAGGGTAAAAAATAAAAAATGCACTTCTATTTACTAATAAATCAGAAATGCAAGTACAAAGAAATTAGTTAAATAAAAACTACTGTGGTGCAATTATCAATCATCTATTTAAAACACCATGAAGCTATTAACATCTATTACGATATCATACTACCACCGAAAACACCTCCAGCAGTTACTTTGCCTGCCATTATACCAAAGGCAGGGTTAGATGTAATTGCAGTTACTGCAACACCGACTATGACACCAACTACAATCCCTGAAGTAGTATTCACTGCAAAATCAGCAGCATATTCTTTCCAATTTTTTGCCATTTCCAACTCCTGATAAGGCTTGAGATAATTTACTCTTTCTGTGAATATTATTGTCTAATACAATTATTATTTCTCCCGTATATTTTCTGAAAGTAATTTAAAGATTTATAGTGAAACCATATTTAATTATTAAAATTAGATATATTTTTTATCTCCGAAACATTATATTGCTTGGAGCAATGTCAAGATGTAATAAATATCAAATAATTAACTTAGCGTTGCAATGTATTGCTTTCTTTTATGCTTCTGTCCTACGTATATAAACTGAATCCCTCATTGAAACAAGCTGAAACAATGGAGCGTTGGCTGCATCTGCTTCGCCTCCAATACAACTTTCGAGTTAGGGAAAGAACGGAAGCATACGAGCAAGCAAAAGCACCTGTCATGGGTAACTACTGCATTCTTCAAACTCAAGCTGAATGCTGTCCATTAACTTGTTCCGTTAGCAAGGGTGCTTTGTACGGAAATCCCTGGAGTACAAAAGGGAAAAAACGTAGTCCCCTTGCTCAACAGGATGCCAATTTAGTAGACCTGAAAAAAGAGCGACCTTGGTACGGTGAGATTTGCTATCACGTCTTGCAACAAATGCTCAAGCAAGTTGATACTGCTTTTGTGAGGTTTTTTAAAGGCTTGGGTAAATATCCTAAAACAAAAAGAAGGGGAAAACTTCGCTCTTTCACTTACCCAACAGGGGATGTTGGCTTTAAAGGGAACAAAGTCAGACTACCTGGACTTGGCTGGATGCGATTTTTTCAATCTCGACCGTTTCCACTTGGCTTTAAAATTCGTTCTACCACTGTGCGGAAAAAGGCAAACGGTTTTTATATCTCCGTTCTGTTGCAAGATGACACAGTTCCCCAGGCTTCTGCATCCCAGCAAATACAAACAGCGTTGGGAGTGGATTTAGGAATTAAAAAGCTGATATCTCTAAGCACTGGTGAAACTATTGCCAATCCTCGATTTTACAAGCAGATGGAACGCAAGCGATCGCGTCTTAACTGGGCGGCGAATCGTAAAGTTTTAGGTTCCCGTCGTCGCCAAAAAGCATATCAGCAAATAGCGCAGCTAGAACAGAAAGTTACCAATCAAAGAGAGGATTATCAATGGAAAATAGCTCATAATTTAGTTAAGCGATTCGACCTGATTGTATTTGAAAATCTCAACGTTCAGGGTATGATGGCTCGTTGCAAGCCTAAGCAAGATGAAAGCGGTAAATACTTACGCAATGGCCAGTCTGCTAAATCTGGACTAAATAAAGCGATCGCTGATGCTGCTTGGGGTTCCCTCAAACTGAAAGTTAAAATTTTGTCCGAAAGGGCTGGCGTTCTAGTACATGAGGTTAAGCCAAACTTTAGCTCCCAAGAATGCAGCGAATGTGGCTATATCAGTCCTACAAACCGAGATAAAGAAAAGTTCCTTTGCGAACATTGTGGTCATCACGCAGATGCAGACATTGATGCAGCAAAAGTCATCTTAAAGCGCGGTTTAAGTGAACTGGGAATTAATTTAGATGCTGTATCGGGAGTCCCTCGAAAACAGGATAAAAGTACGTCCAAGGAGCCTGTTGCAAGACAGGGAATATCAACTGCGTTGGCGGTTGAGCCTGGGAACCCTCATCAAGTGGAGGAGAGGCTAAGTAATTAGCTCTCGGTGTCTTTTAGCATGAGCTATGTCAACACCGTCGATTGAAATCGGGTGGCTTACAGCAATATCAATAATCAAATCAACGGAGAGGGGGAGATTCGAACTCCCGGAGGTTTTCGCCTCGCTCGATTTCAAGTCGAGTGCATTCGACCACTCTGCCACCTCTCCAAATAAACTGTCGAGCCACTGCCACCCGTGTTTTTGTGGGTGAGCAATAAAGCTGACAGATAATACTATATCCTATCATCTACACAGATGGTACTACTGGAGTTGATCGCTCATAAAAAATTTCCTCTTTCGCCACCTGAAAATCTTCGCCCACCCAAATTAATGAAGCTTGCGTCACCTCACCCGCCTCTAGGGAAACCAGGGAAAAATTCCGCAATTTGCCGCTTTCACCTTCTACAATCCTGGGTACACTGGCGGCGTTCAGGTAAACTATCCCCTCTGGACTTTTAAAGATGGGTTTGCGTAGTTCTTTTTTGGTGTGTCGTAACGTGTGGTGCATATGACCAAATGTCACCAGGGCAATTTGTTTACCAGCCGTCATCGTCAGAGAAATCGCTTCGGCTAAATCTGGGTCGCCAAAGTCGCCGCCTATGGGATGCCAATCTTTACCACATGGGTCTTCTGGCCGATCGCCTAATCCACTCGGCCCGTTATGACCAAGAAAGATAATTGTCTCACAGGCTGCACTTTTTACCGATGCAAATATTCTCTGTGCTGATTCTTCCAGGGTGGTCACACCATAACGCTCTTTACAGATATCAGCAAATCTCCATTCATGACCACCCCAACTAAAAGGACGACCACCCACCACGGTTAAATTCCATTCGGGGAAATCCAGTTTACCGTAACCCACATGGGCTGAACCAAGTAAATCTAATTGTTCCTGTACCCAGTCTTCTTTGGTGCGATCATAAGGGCATTTCTTTCGTCCCCATTCTGTGGCAGTGTACCACGCATCATGGTTACCCATAACTGCCGCTTTGGGAATATTCAGGGATGCGATCGCTCTTACCACTTCCACCGACTCATTACCAAAATCCCCCACAAATAGCACCAAATCCACACCCAAATGCTTGAGTGCCATGCCATCTTCTACTTCCCACTGATCATGGATATCTCCAACTACAGCAATTTTCAGAGTTTTGGATTGATATTTTTGACTGGTCATGCCACTTTCCTTGCCGTATATTTCCAGCATAGGAAACTCAGCCGGATTTGGACACTATTTAGGGGTATTAACCCAGCATCTACTTTTGGTAAAAACTACTATAATTAAATAACCAGACAAAATTTGTAATAAAAAGTAACCCTAACTGTGTTTACCACTGCCTTTGCTCAACGGGAACAGACTCAACCAGGTGGACTACCACTAGATTTATTTGCCGCTATTGAGAGTCTGAAAAAAGAACTCAATGCGGTTATTTTGGCGCATTATTATCAAGAGCCGGATATTCAAGATATTGCAGACTTTATAGGCGATTCATTACAACTAGCTAGAGCCGCAGCTCAGACTAATGCAGATGTGATAGTCTTTGCTGGTGTTCATTTTATGGCAGAGACAGCCAAGATTCTTAATCCCGAAAAATTGGTACTGTTACCAGATTTAAATGCGGGTTGTTCTTTAGCAGATAGTTGTCCACCAAAAGAATTTGCCGCTTTTAAAGCAGCACATCCCGATCATTTAGTAGTTTCCTATATTAACTGCTCTGCTGAAATTAAAGCTATGAGCGATATTATCTGCACCAGTTCCAACGCCGTGAAAATTGTGCAGCAAATCCCTAAAGAACAGCCGATTATTTTTGCTCCTGACAGAAATTTGGGGCGTTATGTGATGGAGCAAACGGGACGGGATTTGGTACTGTGGCAAGGTAGCTGTTTGGTGCATGAAACCTTTTCTGAGAAGAAGATTGTACAATTAAAAGTCGCTCATCCCCAAGCAGAGGCGATCGCTCACCCAGAATGTGAAAGTAGTGTCTTGCGTCACGCTAGTTTTATCGGCTCTACAGCAGCCTTACTCCAATACTGTCAAACCAGCCCCAGTCAAGAATTTATCGTGGCGACTGAGCCAGGAATTATCCACCAAATGCAGAAACTAGCACCTAACAAGCATTTTATTCCTGCGCCACCCATAAATAATTGTGCTTGCAATGAATGTCCATTTATGCGGTTAAACACCCTAGAAAAACTCTACTGGGCAATGAAAAATCGTACTCCGGAAATTACCATGTCGGAAGATATCCGACTCGCGGCTCTGCGACCAATGCAACGAATGTTAGAGATGAGTAATTAGTCAATAAATTCTTATATTTTTTACAAATAAAATGGGGAAATCACGTTTCCCCATTTTCCATATCATCTCTGTTTTCCCAATCCTCAAATCTAAAAATTCTCTCTGCGTGACACAGTTCATACGCTTTTGAATCGCTTAGTCATCATGGAGATTTATCAGCTTCTTTTTGTGCCGCCTCACTATATTTCTTATATAGCTGAGTACGTATCTTAGCTTCCTGGTAACGCTTGTGATTGGCTGGTACTGCACTCATTAAATCAGATGCTCGTTGCCACATAGCCGCTAACTCCAACCATTGAGTTGCACTAGTGGCTGTTTTACCAGATGCGGAGGCTTGATTAGCAAGGCGTACAGCCGAAGCAAAGGAGTCTTCAGATTCGTTAGTAGCGCCACTATTAAAAGCCTTGTTCAGTACTGCTGATTTTTTCCCGTTAGTGTTGGCTGTAGCTAAAGAATTGTGATTGTCTAGCTGCGCTGAATTTTGGAGTTGTTCACCAAACTGACTATAAAAAATCCACCCAACCGATAGCAACAAACATAAAGCAAATGCTGACCGCAACTTAACCTGGGAGACCTTTTTTTGTTTACCTTTGTTATGCAGTGGTGAGAGTTCGCGTAAATTTACTTGTCCTTGTTCGGCTTGGGCTTCTTGGAAATCGCTGATGAGTTGCTTGAGGACATTGGGTTGAGCAAGGGTAATTTCTTGTGACCAGAGTAATTGATTCTCGCGATCGCGGTCAATTTCTGTCAACCATAGCAGTTGTTGTTCCCGAACAATCCGACTGTTAATTTTGATGCGGCGAATATGGCGCGGTGCAATTGATTCCAGAATATGCTGGATTTGCTCTACCAGACTAGATTGCTCAAGTTGTTCTACCTTGGCTGCTTCGCATAATAGTTGTAGGACACCATCAGCAAAAACAGCCCTGATTCTCACACCAGATTTGGTGAGCTTTTCGTTTAATAGTTGAATAATTGCCGCAACGCTTCCTTGGTGAGCTTGCCAAGCAATATCGTTTATCCGATCTACCATTGGAGATTTAGTAATAGCTTTTAACCCTGGATTTTTTAAAAGAATCATAAATTTAGGCTGTTGTTCTATTGAACTTTACCTTGTCTTCGATTTTAGGAGTAAAAAGATCCGGTTGTCACATAAAATCTTAAAAATCTAGCCTCCCTATACTGATATCTAGCAAGCTCTATCTTTACCGTTTTGCCTGTGTCAGTGGTCAGTTGTTAGAGACGCGATTAATCGCGTCTGTACAGTTGTTAATTTCAGTTGTTTTTTATTGCGTTGCGCGTGTCAGTTGTTAATTGTTTTACCTCTGACTACTGACCACTGACAAAATCGAAGATATTTACCGCACTACGATCATACTTAACCAAAACTAAATAACATCAGGGTCAACACTTAACACTTTTAACTTTTCTGCCAATATTTTTCTAGTTCTAAACACCACCCTCTCTTCCTTATGCTTTCAGAACGCTTTACCCAAGCTTTGACTTACGCTACTCAACTCCACGCTCACCAAGTCCGTAAAGGTTCGGGTATCCCTTATGTGGCTCATTTGTTGGGTGTCGCCAGTATTGCCTTAGAATATGGAGCCAATGAAGATGAAGCCATAGCAGCACTTTTACACGACGCGGTGGAAGACCAAGGTGGCGCAGCGACAAGAGAAGAAATTCGTCGCCGCTTTGGCGAAACTGTCACGGCAATTGTTGATGGTTGTACAGACGCTGATACAATACCAAAGCCTCCTTGGAAACGACGCAAGGAGGCTTATATTGCTCATATTTCTACCGCCTCTCCATCAGTGCTACTGGTATCAGCTGCTGATAAACTCCACAATGCTCGGTCAATTCTCCAAGATTATCGCCTTGTGGGTGAATCCCTTTGGGAACGCTTCCAAGGTGGTAAAACTGGTACTCTTTGGTATTACCGATCGCTGGTGGATGCTTATCAAAAGACTGAAACTAGGGCCATTGTTGCAGAACTAGCACGGGTAGTTACCCAAATTGAGGATTTAGCATCTCAGAAAAAATCTGAAGCATGAAGGCTGAAATATTCCTCACTTCATACTTCATATATTTTTTTGTTTGACTGTAACAGGAAAGACAGTCTTGTTTGGGCTAGCGGAACATACTACTTATAGATGTATCTTCATGAATCCGCCAGATGGTTTCCCCTAACAAGTTAGCGACTGATAACACTACTAGTTGGGGAAAGCGATCGCTTTCTGGTATGGGTATTGTATTGGTGACAATTACTTCCTCAAACAAGCCACTGGACAATCGTTCAACAGCAGGAGGAGAGAAGACTGCATGGGTTGCACAAGCGTATACCTGACGCGCCCCTTCTTCACGTAATAATTTAGCGCCGGCGGCAATTGTGCCACCAGTATCGATCATGTCATCAACCAAAACTGCGGTTTTGCCTTTGACATCACCAATCACATTTAAAACTTCGGCGACGTTATGAGCCTGACGGCGTTTGTCAATAATTGCCAGTGGGGCATCATTGAGCTTTTTCGCAAATGCTCTTGCTCTCGCTACACCACCAACGTCGGGGGAAACCACTACAATATCATGCAGTTGTTTGCTTGTTAGATAATCTAGCAAGACCGGTGAACCGTACACATGATCAAACGGAATATCGAAGTATCCCTGAATTTGAGCAGCGTGTAAATCCATTGCCAAGACGCGATTAGCTCCGGCTTGAGTAATCAGGTTAGCAACCAACTTGGCAGTGATTGATTCTCTCCCTGCGGTTTTACGGTCAGCACGAGCGTAACCATAGTAAGGAATTACTGCTGTCACCTGTCGCGCAGAAGCGCGCCGACAGGCATCAACCATAATTAGTAATTCCATTAAGTGATCGTTCACTGGTTGACAACATGGTTGGATGAGGTAGACATCGCAACCCCGAATCGATTCCTGAATTTGAACATACAGTTCACCATCCGCAAATCTTTTGCGGATCATGGGGCCTAAGTCCATACCCAGGTAACGAGCGACTTCTTGAGAAAGTTGTACGTTAGAAGAGCCAGAAAACAGCCGCAGGCGATGATTTTCAGTCAGTCCTGTTGCAGTTGGCTGCAGTTTAAAAGTTGCAGAACTGAGCACAGCAGATCCTCGATGTGCATTCATGGCAATCTTAGCATTAGATATTTGGTGGATTTAACTGAAAGAGAGCAAAAAAAACATCTGTGTGTTTTTTTGAAGCTTTCATAAATACTTTAAATATTTCTCAATATAATCATCATCTGCTCACTTTTCGTTCCTTTTGATAAACAAAGCATCATGCCGATTAACCCACGGACTAGCAGAAACTAGTTTAATTCTTGTGCATTACCAGCAAAACCAGATTTTCTGAGTCTATTTAGACTGAGAGACTTCTTCTATATATTGCTGACGGAGGATCAACCATTAAATTAGTTAGTTGGTTTTATCCTAATAGCAATTAAGAAATAGAATCATTAACAGACGAAAACCTTAATGAATTTTCAAGGTTCATTCAATATTCTACGATATTAGTCTCAAAATTATAATATAAACTGACAAACTAAATTTTTGACTGGTCATCAACAATTTTTTTCAGTTTATAAATTCATCTTAACTATCATCCATTCAGATTATAGTTGATGAGTTATTAGCTTACCGACTGAAAGCTGATATAGGACTAGTATTTGATTTCTGAAATATACGTAGGAGAGCCACTGCGTTGGTGAAGCAGTACGGTCTTGGGGTTTCCCCAAGTGGAGTAACTGCTGAAAGGGTTTCCCGGCTTGGAGCAAGTGGCGTTTGGCATTGCCCACCACAACCATCATAAGTGGACATTGCCCACCCTAAAGATACTTAGATCCAGAGTGAGCGATCGCCCATTTTAGAGCGAAGGGAGTATGAGTCTAACTACAAAATTTTTCTGCTATTTTTCACAAGCTTATTTAAATCTACGAAATGCGTGGGAATGATTGTTGCCTGCCTTCAAAAAGATTTTTTTGAGTCTATTGAACTGTTTTATGAAAGTGCCTGACAGACATCGGCATGAAAGTAGAACAAATTCTACCACGACAATTAAAACCATCAATACCGTATTTCTATGAATTGAGAAATTTCTGTGGAAAAAATTGTAGTTAATTTCCACAAGCTCCCCTTTTTGATTATTACCTCAGGCTTTTGATCGAAATTGACAAAAAATTCCCACCTGAATTGCAACCAATAAAAGGTGAAACCCTTGCTTGAGGAGGTTATTGGCTGCCAGAAGAAGAAAGCTGGTTACGCCTTATGGGTGACGTTGTTTAAGAGATAGGACTTACGCAGAAAAATAAAACATCAAGGGTTTGGACAAGGGTATAGGGGAGCCAGTTGCGTGGGCGGTGAGTGCAGCCACACGTGCGGCTATGCCGCCGGGTGGACTGCCGAATCCGAAGGAGTTTCCCGACTTGAGCAAACTGGCGTGTATAAATATTGGAAACCCTTACACCCGGTCTCAACAGACAACCTGGGTGCGTAAGTCTTAAAAGAGTAGACGATCGCCTTTCATTTGAGGCACCATTGTTGATGGTAGATCCAAAGGTTGCCGAGCGTTGCACAATAGTCATACAACACATTAGTTGCCAGTTTACCTGCTGTGTAGGGTAGAATATCGCCGCAGGTAACTGTCTGTCGCCGCTTTGATTTATCTTGGTGGGTGACTTACTCCCTCCTGAGTTGCTATTACACTCTACTGATTGATCATGCAACCACCAATTTTAATTGGCACTGTCCTGCAAAATCGTTACCGCATTGTGCAAATTCTCGGACAAGGAGGATTTGGTAGAACCTATCTAGCGGAAGACCAGAGACGCTTTAACGAACTGTGTGCGATTAAGGAACTGATTCCTACGGCGACAGGGACTGTTGCTTGGGAAAAGGCTCAAGAGCTGTTTCACAGAGAAGCGGCTATCTTATATCAGATAGAAAATCCCCAAGTGCCAAAATTCCGCGAAAAATTTGAGCAAGACCAACGCTTATTCTTGGTACAAGACTATGTAGCTGGGAAGACTTATTGGGATATATTGAAGGAACGACAAGCTATCGGTCAAGCTTTCACGGAGTTAGAAGTATTACAGTTAATCCGGTCATTGTTACCAGTTCTGGAACATCTCCACGGGCGCGGCATTATTCACCGAGATATTTCTCCAGATAATATTATTTTACGGGATAGTGATTCTAAGCCAGTGTTGATTGACTTTGGGGTAGTCAAAGAACTAGCGACGCGCTTGCAGTCTCCAGAGATGACAACGCCAGTTACCTCCGTCGGAAAATTGGGCTACTCCCCTAGTGAGCAAATGCAAACAGGAAGGGCTTATCCTAGCAGTGATTTGTATGCTCTAGCAGTCACCGCGATAGTCTTATTGACGGGGAAGGAAGCATCAGAATTATTTGATGAGAACCAACTGAGTTGGACTTGGCAAAGGTGGGTGAGAGTAAATCCCGTCTTTGCTCAGATTATAAATCGGATGTTGAGTCATGCACCAGGCGATCGCTTCCAAACTGCGGCAGAAGTATCCCAAGCATTACAAGCCATAGACCAACCCAATGTTGGTGTTTCTCTTCCTAATGTTTCCCGTGTGCAAACAATTGCGGTCGGTCGTCGTCCTGACTTTGTAGCACCACCACCTGCACCAAACAAATTTGAACCCGTAATTCCCCCCAGTCGTAGTACTTCAGTTTTAGATAACCCTTTGGCTTTGGGGGCTATAGGTACTGCTGTAGTCATTTTGGCTGGTGTCGGTTCTTGGGCGCTGGTAAGTTCTATTCGCAGCCACTCATCATCACAGCCAGGTGAAACACCACCACCCCAAACCTTCCCCTCACCAGTAGTTACAGGTGGTACTACTTTCTCAACCGAAACTCCAGAACCAGTAGTTTTAAACAAGCGTCTCAATTTAGGAAACTCTAATACAGCTACGGTTGCAGATACTATCCAAACAAATCAGATTATTCAATACAGTTTTTTTGGGGAAGCAGGAGATAAGGTAACTACCTTTGTTGACCAAAGTGAAGGTGTGTCGTTAACTATTGTGGGCAGGAATCAACAGCCAATTGATAGTAGCGCCCAGCAAGTGACCAACTACGTAGGTACATTACCCAATACTGGAAGATATACTATTCAGTTAACTTTAGCTCCAGGGGTGGCTGCAAGTGACTACAGTTTGAATGTAGCCATAGAAAAAGCCATTCCAGCAACACCAACCCTCACGCCTACGGAGACCCCAACACCAACCCTCACACCAACGCCTACGGAAACTCCAACACCAACCCTTACGCCTACAGAGACCCCAACACCGACACCAACGCCTACGGAAACCCCGACACCAACCCTCACGCCTACAGAAACTCCAATATCTATTCCTGAGGCACAAAGTTCACCCTAACAGAACTTACTCATACACACAAAAAAATCAGAGCTTGATGCAAAAATTACATGGGCATACGTAGTCAACATCCCTATACCCGATCAAAGCAATGCCTAAATGCCAGCGCCAACAGTGTATTACAATATCTGTGAGTTCTTAACGATCAAAACTCGGAAGTAATGCGATTTACTTCATCACTTACCCGTCTTCATTCAGATTATTAAACCAGATTGTTGAAGTCACTACTAATTACTGGAACTGATACAGAAGCTGGCAAAACTGCTCTGACTACAGTTTTGGCAGCTTACTGTCAGAAATATTACCCCCAAGGCAGTTGGGGAATTATGAAACCAATTCAATCGGGAATTGGCGATCGCGAATGGTATCAAAATCTGTTTACACTAGAGCAAACGATCGCCGAAATTACACCTCTGCACTTTAGCGCACCTCTAGCTCCTCCCATCGCCGCCGCCAAGGAAAATCGTTCCGTCGATTTAGCTATAGTTTGGCAGACTTTAACCCAGTTGCGATCGCGTCTTGATGTGTTGTTAATTGAAGCTTTAGGTGGGTTAGGTTCACCAGTCACCGACGAGTTAACAGTGGCTGATTTAGCCGGAGAATGGCGCTTACCCACAGTATTAGTAGTACCAGTAAAATTAGGTTCACTAGGACAGGTTGTAGCGAATGTAGCATTGGCTAGACAAGCGCGGGTGGATCTCAAAGGGATTGTGTTGAACTGTACACAACCTCTATCTGATGAAGAAATTGCCGACTTAACACCAAAAGATTTAATTCAATCCCTCACGAATATTCCAGTTTTAGGCTGTCTACCTTATATAGATAACTTCTCTGATTTCGATAAACTGGTGCAAATCGCCTCAAATTTAGATTTAGAAACGCTGAAGTAAGTAAGTTTAAGGGTGTAAGGGTTTAGGGGTGTATGGGTGTATGGGTTAGTCAAATGATGATTCTCTCATTAGTTTGAGCGTCACAATTTACCGCTTGCTAAAAAGTCCCCAATCCCCAATCCTCTCATGTGTACAACTGAAAATTTTTGGGAATACTATTCACAGCCACCAATATCTCCAGTTGTCAATTAACTTGAGGAATGTCCAAAAATGTCTATTGAGCAACTCCAGCCTGCCACTCAGCAACAAGCGAGTGTCTACTTGCCTTATATTCAGGGTACTAAACGCAATTTTTTGCCCTTTGCTATCAGTCTTTATCAAAAAGGCATTGTGGAAGGTCAACGCAAAATAGAAGCCGGTGAAAATGTTCCTTTTGTCGCTTCTTGGAATGTTGCTACTCTACCTTCAGATTTGACACGTTGCCGGATACAGTTTGATGGCAACGCTGAATTAAATTATGAAGTGATGATGGCAAGTTTTGAATTTATGAGTTTTCTCATCGAATTAATGGAAAATCATAAACGTTATAAGCTTACAGATTTCTCACAATCTTTTTACCGCAAACTCCTGCGTATAGATGAATGAACGTCTGTTTGCGTATATGAGTGTAGGAGTTTAGAGACGGAAACATATTCTGGAAGCTATGCTCTTATACTCTGGAATTTATTAAAATTTGCTAATTTTTGGGTTTCTTTAAACAACATTAATTGTGTTATTTAAACAAGATTAATTTTTTTAAATTTAACATAAAAACTCTCTGCCCGTAAGAGAAATCGTGATTTGCTCTGTGAACTATATAGAAGAATGTTTTCGACAGGGTACAAGTGGGTAGGACATTAGACCACCAGAGCAACAATAATCTCTCTACTGAGGATTTGACCAAGCCCTCACGCAGAAGTATTCACCTCAACTACGACAACTGACACGCGTAGCACAGTAAAATTATTTAGTATTTATATTCATTTAAATACCTGAAAAAAGTACATTTCAAGAAATTACCTTGTGAGAGCGTCTGAGGTTTCTGCCGGAACCAACTAAAATTAGTAAACACCTGGCTGGGTTTTACTGCCTTTTGAAATTAGGAGTGCGTGTGTGCCAAAATCTGCTAAATATTTGCTGATTGGCTCGACTGAGACTTATAGCGGTAAATCCGCAACAGTTCTGGGATTGTCTCATCAGTTACAGCAAAAAGGATTAGATATTGCTTACGGCAAACCATTAGGCAATAGTTTGAGTACATCTGAAGGTACTTTAGTTGAAGAAGATGTCCAGTTTATTACCCATAGTCTCAACTTATCGGCAAATCGTATTGCTCCCACAATATTGGCTTTAGATGAAGCCAGTATGCAGAAACGTCTATTTGGTGAAGACACAACTGACTATCGTCAGACTTTGGTGGAGCAGTATTTACAAGTTCCTCGCGGGGATTTGGTTGTGCTAGAAGGCCCTGGGGATTTAGCCGAAGGTTATCTATTTGATTTGTCTTTATTGCAAGTAGCAGACGTTTTGGATGCGTCTGTACTATTGGTGAGTCGTTACAGTTCGCTGATTTCTGTAGAGTCTTTATTATCGGCTAAAAAACGTGTGGGCGATCGCTTGATTGGTGTTGTGATCAATGATATCCCGCCTGCTCAGTTAGAAACCGTTAATAATTTTGTCCGTCCTTATCTAGAACAGCAAGGTATTGCCGTAATGGCGATGCTGCCCAAAAATGATTTACTCCGCAGTGTCAGCGTGGGTGAATTAGTCAAACAACTCAAGGCCGAAGTTCTCTGTCGTAGCGATCGCCTAGATTTGATGGTCGAGAGCCTAGCTATTGGGGCGATGAATGTGAATTCGGCGGTCAAGTATTTCCGTAAGCGCCGGAATATGGCAGTGGTGACAGGAGGCGATCGCGTGGAAATTCAGCAAGCAGCCTTAGAAACCTCTACTCAATGCCTCATCCTTACCGGACAATTACCCCCCCCACAATTTATCCTCAGTCGTGCTGAAGAGTTAGAAATTCCCATCTTGTCCGTTGATTTAGATACCCTCACCACTGTAGAAATTGTTGACCGCACCTTCGGACAAGTGCGTGTCCATGAGCCAATTAAAGTACAGTGTATTCGTCAATTAATGGCTGAGAATTTTGATAGCGATCGCCTGTTATCTAAACTAGGTTTAACACCCGCTACAGCTTTACCTTAGATTTCCAATCTCTTCCCACACAAATCTTTTGATACAAAATGAAAAACTTTACGACTCAAATTCGCTTCCTACTTACACGCTCTTTGGTAGAATAGCTTGGTCGTTTAATCTGAATATCTCCGTCTTTGAGCCAGTCAACAGACCTTATTAACCTCGATACGTTAGCGCAAGAACTGGCGACAATCCAGCAAACAGGTTCTAAACGAATTGCCTTGCTGGGTTCCCGTCATGTGCCAATTACGCATCAAAATCTCATTGAAATGATGACTTACGCCCTAGTTTTGTCAGGGAATCGAGTCATTACTTCTGGTGCTACAGGTACTAACTCGGCTGCCATTAAGGGCGCAATGCGCGCTGACCCCAATTTGCTCACGGTAATTTTACCTCAAAGCTTAGAACGTCAGCCTCAAGAATCTCGCCAGCAACTAGAACAGGTGATGCACCTAGTAGAAAATCCTAGTAATGATAACTTGTCTCTTGCTGAAGCTAGTTACTTGTGCAACAAAGAAATTGTCTCCCGATGTCAGCAGCTCATTTGCTTCGCGTTTCATGACAGTCGTACTCTCCTACAAACTTGTGGAGATGCGGAAGAACAGAGAAAGGTTGTCACACTTTTCTACTTTGATTAGTCAACAGTCAATAGTCAAATATTGGGACTATAGACTGTTGACTAATGACTAACTAACCATAAAGCATGATTATTTTCTTATATTCTATTGCCGCAGCTGCGGTTCTAATTTATCTGCCATTTTTGGTGGTGGGTTATGCTCGTGCGCGTGCTGGGTATGATGTTTCTGCTCCACGGGCGATGTTTGATAAGTTACCACCTTACGGACAGCGAGCTACATGGGCGCACCAAAAC
Source organism: Anabaena sp. FACHB-595 (assembly GCF_048568275.1). Lineage (NCBI taxonomy): Bacteria > Bacillati > Cyanobacteriota > Cyanophyceae > Nostocales > Nostocaceae > Anabaena > Anabaena sp. FACHB-595. Next base: position 5,560,700 of record NZ_CP183473.1, on the reverse strand, counting down.
TCATTTGAGGCGTTTATGGTATTTGCCGCAGCTGCACTAATGGCTTATGTCACTGGTGTGAATTCTCCTACAGCCGCATGGGCGGCGATCGCCTTTTTGGTGGCGCGTTTGCTATACTCTATCTTCTATATTTTGAATATACCGCTTTTGCGATCGCTCATGTACGCTATTGGCTCCCTTGGCTCTGGTACTCTCTTTGTCCTGAGCATCATTCAAGCTCAAGGTTGATTAAGAACTGGGGACTGGGATTTTTCTCAATCCATGTTCTAACCTTAATCTAAAATCCAAAATCGCAAGTTAGACATTCTTTATGGCTTCCACTTATTCCTTTGACATTGTGAGCGATTTTGATCGGCAAGAACTAGTTAACGCTGTTGATCAAGTCATCAGAGACCTGAAAAGTCGTTACGACCTCAAAGATACTCAGACAACTGTCGAGTTGGGTGAAGAAAAAATCACTATTGGTACGGATAGCGAGTTTACCCTAGAGTCTGTTCACAACATTCTTCGGGAAAAAGCCGCCAAGCGTAATCTCTCACAAAAAATCTTTGATTTTGGCAAAGTAGAATCAGCCAGTGGTAATCGCGTCCGTCAAGAAATAACTCTCAAAAAAGGTATCAGTCAAGACATCGCCAAGCAAATTTCTAAATTGATTCGGGACGAATTCAAAAAAGTCCAAGCTTCAATTCAAGGTGATGCTGTGCGAGTATCTGCTAAAGCAAAAGATGATTTGCAAATTGTCATCCAACGCTTGAAACAAGAAGACTATCCAGTGGCTTTGCAGTTCACTAATTATCGTTAAAAGGTAATTTCAAGACATGAAAAAGCGGGGATATCTGACGATACTTTCCCCGCTTATTTGTTAGTTGACAATTTTAAGTCAGCTAAAACAATGCTACGGAGACATGAGCCTAACCGTAGGCTATTTTGAATTTTGAATTGTTTATGATCTTCCAGCAATGCTTTTTTGAAATGCTGGTCGCTCAGTCATTTGCTTGATATAGTTGACTACGGCTGGATAATCGCCCAAATCTAGTTTCAGCATGATGGGAATATAAGCCAATATAGAACCCACAGCAACATCAGCAACGCTAAATTCATTACCCAGCAAAAAGGGTTGATGCTCAAAAATTTCATTGAGAGGAGTCAGCAAACGGGGCATTTCTTTTTCTCGATTTGCTTCGACAAAAATACCAGTTCCCAGGGTGGCGTTAGCAAATACTACCCATTGGGAGAGTATTCCTCGTTCCTCTGCTGACAGGGAAGTTTTACCGTACTTGTCGTTCAGATAAAGCAAAATTGCTCCTGATTCCCAAAGCTGAAAATCCCCGTCTACAATTGCGGGTACTTTCCCAATGGGGTTTATTTTCAGGTATTCCGGCTGAAGGTGTTCCCCCGCCTGCATATCTAACAAAACAAACTCGTAGGGAACTTCTAGCTCTTCTAAATACCACTTCACGATTGAAGCGCGGCTAAAAGCCCCTCCATAAAGTTTCAGCATAGCTACCTGATATTAAAGTACTTTGTGAGTGTGGGAATGCTGTTTGACGTTATCGTCTTTTGTTACTACTCTATTAGCATTTAATACCCGCTTACGGTCAAGGGAATATTTAAAATCCGTATGGGTTGTACCGAGAGGAATCAGAGTTTTGGCACTATCTCGACGCTTGTATGTACGAGTGGCTGCAAATACTCGTGACGCAAATTCATCGGCAAACTGAGCCGAATCGGGAAAGCCTGCGGGTAAAATTGGCTCATCTCCATGCAAAACTGAACCCAAGGTGGTTGCACAGGCAAATTTATAAGAGGTGGGAATACCCTTCATAATCGCCTCTAGAGAAGCTGAGGGAATTGGTTCGATCACATCGACTTGATGAACTTCGCCATCTTCCTTAACGAAGCAGGTAGCCAGACCAATGACAATATAATCATCAGCATTGAGATCGCCTGTGTTTTGCTCAGAAATCGTAGTTGTCATAGGGATTGGGGAGTTTTAAGTGTTGAGTGCTGTAAAGCCCTGTGGGCATAGCCGCGCTTTAAGCGCAAGGCATTTAGTCTGTGCTGAGTAGGAAGCTCTTATCTCTTAATTTTGAATTTTGAATTTTGAATTTTGAATTGATTGCCCTTCTGTCTCTTCCCTGGCATTTTACCGAATTTGTCAGTCTTACTACTTGAATAGTCTTAGAGATTAATATTTCTTGTTTCAGGAATTTACCCTGAGGATGACGTATGTATTACTAGATTGGAGCGTAAATAGTCTGTATCAGGTGTGCTTGTCTGCAAGAAAATTTCTGAACAAGCTACCACAACAACTCTAATTTAATTTCTCAGACTAAGCAGCTAAGGTAGGAAAACATGAACAGTCACTCATTTTTAGCCTCCGGTGATCAGCAGAATAACTGTTACCAATTTATTACTAAAACTAAACTTGACCCTCAAGAAAATGGGGCTAGGGGTGATGAGTCGGGGTTCGGTGATGGCTACTTACGCTCTTGTGCTTTGAGATCAGCACAACAGGGAAATTATAGCGAAGCGATCGCTCTCCTTAACCAATTGATTAACCGCCATCCTGACAACGCGGTTGACTATAACAACCGGGGGTTAATCTATTTTCAAAGTGGACGTACCCAAAAGGCGCTACAAGATTACAACACTGCATTACAGTTGAATCCTGATTTAGCTAGCGCTTACAACAATCGCGCGAATTATTACGCAGCTTGTGGACAATTAGCATCTGCCCTAGCTGATTATGATCGTGCTATTGATTTAAATCCTCGTCATGTAAGAGCCTGGATTAATCGCGGCATTACTCTACGCGATTTGGGCGAATATGACCAAGCAATTGAGAATTTTGATATTGCCCTGGTTTTTGGTCAGCTAGAGGGACATATCTGGGCTGAACGTGGTAGAACTTACCATCTTTGGGGTGATTGGAATTGTGCGATCGCCGACTATCGTCGTGCCGAAAATCAATTACCTTCGTTGCATGGTCGCAGAGATGTTCCTGGCTACCGTTTGCGGTTACAGATGGAAAATTGGTTAAATGAATTGCTGCCTTCGGCGTAATTCACAATTAGTCAATAGTTATTAGTTCTTCTCCCTGCCCCCTGCTTCCTGCCTAATCTGCACTACAACCCTGTATTTATAAGCCACTACATCTATAAAAATAATTTATATTATCCCAACCCCAAGGTAATACTTTTCTTAGGGCAAAGATTCTGAGGCTTCGGTATCTACTTGCTCTTCATTCGTCAATACGATGGGAATTTGATTAGGAGCAAATCGGAATCCTTGCTGTTGTCTAATACTATTAGCTTGACTCGAATCAAGATTGCGGCTCAATTGAGCTTGTAAATCGCTAACGCGCTTTTCCATCTGCTTGACCTCAACACGCACTTCGCGCAACTTCGTTTGCTGTGACGAGTGATGAGGCACAAGCTGCATCAAAGCACCTGCTGCTGCGGCTGAAATCGCTATATTAGCCCCTATTTTAACTGTGGCTTCTATAGCCATTACTCGATAAGAGCGTTGGCGTAGATGCCGTTTTGGGCGGGGTACAGGCCGATGTTGCGGTGTAGGTTGTTGCGGAAATTGGGAAGGTTGAAAAGCGTTCATGATGCTCTAGAGAAAATTGCCTGATTGAATAGCTTAACCGTCAAGAGCCTACTGGCATAGATAACGGCTGAGATTAGCTGACATATTACTTCATTTTTTCCAAATTGCTACACGTATGCTATTTGTCAAAAGTACACAAAACATACTTAGGTAACGAGTTGGCACGACTTTCTGGAATTCAGCCACCAGTATATGGAAACTGCTCCCGGTATGCCAGGATTATTATTCTTTTAAGGGTTAATGTCAATTGCAACGTGTATCTCACGTTTAAAGCGCAAGTTACTGTATGGTATGTAGTTTTGTATGTTGTGATTCCTCAGGGAAATTAAACCACTCTAAAGTATCAATCAAAACTTGCTTCTGTCAATTTTATTCTCATAACAGATGTTACTTTTCTAGCAATTACTGCCGTTTTTGAAAAATATGCGTTTATTTTTAGACTCATAAATGAGGCTCTATTTCGATATTGATTTTTGTCTTATATCGTATATATACTTGAAGTTAAAGCATAAAAAAATACAGAAAAGCATCTACTTAGAGAAACCTTGTTTAATTCTCGTGGAAACAAAACACAACAATCCAAAGTATCTGGATTGTTGTGTTCAGCCATAAGAAGCTTGAGTTTACATCAAGGCTGTTTGACGACTCATCATGACAAATTTTCATGACAAGTACCTAAGCAGACTTGATGCCAGGCTTCATTATTTGTAAAGTTCTGTTGCTAAACGCCAAGCTAGAAGACCTGGAATCAGCGCTACAACTAGAGCGATGTACACTTGGGTATCCGAAATGGAAGACACTTGAGCAAGGTACAGAGTAGGCATGGTGGGAAACCTCCTAACCTTAAATTGATGTTGACATAGTAGTTCGTTTACTACTTTTCCTTGTTTTGCTGGAAATATGGAATATCTTGTTACAAGATGCAACAAAAGCACTTGTTAGTCAGTAGTCTTAGTTATCTTTCATTAAAAAAATTTATAAAAATATGGATTTTTATTTGGGGATAGACTTTGGTACGTCTGGTGCTAGGGCTGTGGTAATTGATGAATCAGCCCATATCCAGGTGCAGGTGCGTTATCCTTGGCTAGAGGTAGATTCCTTAGTATCTAGCTGGCAAAAGGCTTTGTTGACGCTGCTAGGACAAATTCCTGAACAGTTGCGGCGAGAAATCAGAGCGATCGCTATCAACGGAACTTCCTCTACAGTCTTATTATGCGATGTAAATGGCAACCCTGTAGATACTCCTTTACTTTACAACGATGGGCGGGGATCACTGGTGTTGGAAGAGTTGAGAGATATCGCACCAGCAAATCATACTGTTTTAAGTGCTACTTCCAGCTTGGCTAAATTGCGCTGGATGATGCAGTTACCCTCTTTTGGTGAAGCGCGATATTTTCTGCACCAAGCCGACTGGTTAGGGTTTCTCCTGCATGGACAATTGGGAATCAGCGACTACCATAATGCTTTAAAGCTGGGGTATGACGTGGAAAAGTTGAAGTACCCAGAATGGTTAGAAAGTTTGCAAACACCAATTCAGCTACCCAAAGTTTTACCGCCTGGGACTCCCATTGGTGAAGTGCGTCCCGAAATTTCCCAACAGTTTTTATTCCCTGATGATTGCGTGGTATGTGCGGGGACAACAGATAGCATTGCGGCATTTTTGGCGAGTGGTGCAAAATCACCAGGGGAAGCGGTGACTTCCCTGGGTTCAACATTAGTACTCAAACTTTTAAGTCATACCCGCGTAGAAGATGCACGATATGGAATTTATAGCCATCGCCTTGGAGATTTGTGGCTAACTGGTGGCGCGTCGAATACGGGGGGTGCAGTTTTACGCGAATTTTTTACTGATGCTGAGTTAGAAAACTTGAGTCGTGAAATTAATGCCACAAAAGCCAGCCAATTAGATTATTATCCCTTGTTGAAAGTAGGGGAACGTTTCCCCATCAATGATTCCAATTTACCCCCACGCCTCACACCACGCCCAGACAATCCAGCCGAATTTTTACATGGCTTATTAGAAAGTATCGCCCGCATAGAAGCCCAAGGATATGAACTATTACAAAAATTGGGTGCAGATAGCTTAAATCAAGTTTATACAGCCGGTGGCGGCGCAAAAAACCCCACCTGGGCTGCAATTCGGCAAAGAAATTTAAAAGTCCCCGTCATTTCCTCACTTAATACAGAAGCCGCCTATGGAACAGCATTGCTGGCGATGCAGAGAATAAGAGAATAAATCTCCCTTCTCTCTGCACCTCTGCGTACACAAATCACGCCAACGTTCCCTTCCCAAATATTCAGTATGATTTGTTCATAAATATCGTTTAAATCCGTATCTATCCCAGTGACAATAGACATATCTCGACTGATACTGGGTTCATTAGATACCAGATTATAGGGTTCCAGGTTCGTCATCTGGGCAGCTATTTAGGGATGGATGCTTCGCAGTAAGTGAATGTCATCTATCCCTTTAATTATTGCGGATTTTATAAAAATTGCGATCGCCTAAATTTCCTGTTTACTTGTGAAACTTTGCAAAGCCAATAAACCAGCACCATAAGCAGGTTCATCGCGGGGGAAAATTACCTTCACCTGGGGAAATCTATTTACCATAGCTGCTGTAAATCTCTCCTGTATCTTACATCTACCCTGCCATACACTTCCTGTTGTCACTATTTCCAAAACTGAGTTAGGAATAAAAATTGCCTCAATTACTGTAGATGTAGCTTTGACTAATTCTCTGACAGCATCATCAATTATATTATTGGCTACTTCATCACCAGAAGCGGCGGCTAAATCAACAACGGGTGCTAAAGCTGCTATTTGTTTCACTCCCCATCCTCGACGATAAACAACCTCGATTAAGTCTTCTATATTTTCTAAATCCAGATGCTGTTTAAAAGCTTCTATGAGACTGGTAGATTTCTCACGCCCATCATAAGATCTTAATGCTGATTGTAAACCAGCCACAGCAATTTTATAGGCGCTTCCTTCATCACCTAAAATATATCCCCAACCACCAACTCGCTTGGTTTTTCCTTGATGATTGCGACCAAAAACTATGGAACCAGTACCAACTGCGGCGACAATTCCCACGGGATGACCAATTCCGCCGACTAAAGCAATCAAAGCATCGTTGCAAATAACAATATTAGATGGTTGCAAGTTCCAGGTAATAGGTAAAGTTTTGACATTAATTAATTGTTCTATTATACGTGTAACTACCTCTATATCCTCTGGACGACCAACACCAGCTAATCCCAAACATATAGCGTTAATTTCGATGGTTTTGATTAATTTTACCGCCTCATAAATGGCAGATTGAATAGATGTAAATGCTGCTTCTATGCCTATACTTTGATAATTAGCTGCACCCGCTTGACCACGACCAAGTACTTGATGTGTATCGTTCATTAAAATACACACAGTTTTACTACCGCCGCCATCTATTCCTAAAATATAACTCATACCCCACCAATTGATTTTGACAGGTTGAGGGTGTTCAGACAACCGACTTTTTTAAAAAAGTCGGTTGTCTATGACCTATCATAATGTGTTTGGTGGATTACTAGTTTTGTGATTGGTTTATGCTGGTCAAGGAATAAAAATAAGGAATTAATTTTTAGCAGCATCGCCTCACCAAATCTGTAAAGTAGGACAAAAGCTAAGATGGCGAGAATTTTTTGTTGCTGTAAATATGAGGTAATTTTTTTAAAAAAAGGAGATTTTACTAGTGGCTTGTGGTTCTCTTGAGTTATCTGATTCTGGGAAGGGTAAAATTAGGCGATCGCTACCATTACTATAGTAAGATAAACCAACATTTGGAGTAATGAATGTAGCAAATCTATAAATTTAAATACTATACTTATCTCTTCTGGTAGAAGGAAAAATTATTGGTAATTAATAAATTACTGGTAAGTCTTTTACACAATAGAATTATGAACATTATCGCCTGGATTATTCTTGGTCTCATCGCTGGAGCTATAGCCAAAGCTATTTACCCCGGTCGTCAAGGTGGTGGTATTTTGGGAACTATGATCTTAGGTATTATTGGCGCTTTAATCGGTGGTACAATTGTTACCCTGCTAGATACGGGAACACTACAATTTACCGCAGCTAGCCTTAGTATTTCTGGGATAATCGTGGCGATTATTGGAGCCATAGTAGCTATCTTTTTGTGGAATCTAATCACTGGAAGCTCCAGAAGCTATTAGTCAGATAATAGCAATGATGGTTAGAGTGAATTTATTCAATGCTAACCTTTTTTACATGAAAAATTTAAAACAAAAATACTCCACTACTTATAAAAGAGTGGAGTAAAAAATGACAAAATATTAATTTGGAAAATTTAAGCTGTAACTACAGTAATTAAAAGGTAGATATCCCTTTCAATTTTTTTAGTCAATAGCCTTCTTCAATTCATCCTTGATATTTTCTGTAGTATGGATAACCTGAGATTCAGCTTGTTTAGCTTTACCCTCTGCTTTATCTGATGGATTCCCAGTTACTTCGCCAATTACTTCTTGTAATTTACCTTCGATATTTTTAGCAGTTGCTTCAATTCTTTTTTCAGTACTCATATTTTTCTTAAATTATTGGAAGTATTAACATAATGTATGCTACCAGGAAAAAGCTTTTTATTTGTCTATCATAGGAAAGATATTATTTAGTTTTTTTGTATACCTGGGATAGATGATTAAATAGGAGATATCATGAGATGGTTTACAACACTGAAAATGTCAAAATTAAATAGGTAAATCTTAGGAGTGACTAAAAGATATCAGAAAAATGGGTGGAAACGCGAGATAAATGATATTGTACGAGGTACTTGTGGAGGCTTTCTATTTGGTATACCTTTAATATATACGATGGAAGTCTGGTGGATTGGCTCGCTAGCAAAACCAAGATTAATTGTAATAGCGATCGCCTTGATGTTTATGGTAGTTTTCCTCCTCAATTATACTGAAGGTTTTCGCAAACGCAAAAATAACTGGCGAGTGGATGAAGCCGTCATAGATACTGTAGAAGCAATGGCGATTGGATTCGTTTGTTCTGCATTTATGTTGTGGTTATTGCAAGAAATAACGCCAGAAACTTCATTAAAAGAATCATTGGGTAAAATTGTTTTTGAAGGTGTACCTTTTACTTTAGGTGTAGCATTAGCTAACCAGTTTCTTGGAGATACTAATCAAAATAATTCGCCATCCAGTAATCATCAAGAAAACGGACTTAGTAAACATAAACAAAATAGTTTATATGGAACTTTGGCGGATTTAGGTGCCACTCTCATCGGTGCAATTGTCATTGCTTTTAATATTGCGCCTACGGATGAAGTTCCCATGTTAGCAGCCGCCATTTCACCGCCTTGGATATTCATATTAATCGCTGCATCCTTAGTTATTTCCTATGCTATTGTCTTCCAAGCTGGTTTTTCCGACCAGAAAAAACGAAGACAGCAAAAGGGGATTTTTCAACGTCCATTAAGTGAAACAACTATTTCTTATTTAGTATCTTTGTTAGCAAGTGCATTAATGTTGTTGTTCTTCCAAAAAGTAACATTCGCAGACCCTTGGAGAATGTGGCTAGAACATACTTTAGTTTTAGGTTTACCTGCAACAATTGGTGGTGCTGCTGGTAGGTTAGCAATATGATGGAAGCAGAACCAAAATCGGAACGTTCTCTGGCTGAGTGGGTAACATTCGGTATTGCTTTGTTTATCCTCGGAATTATTATGAGCTTAGTAGCTTATATTTGGCTACATGAGGAAAATAAACCCCCAGTTTTATCTGTTACTAAAAAAGAAATAATGCGGGAAGTTAATGGACAATTTTATATTCCATTCGAGATAGTAAATACTGGTGGAGAAACTGCTGAATCAGTACAAATTATTGCTGAGTTACAAATTGCTGGCAAGGTTGTGGAAACAGGAGAGCAACAAATTGATTTTTTATCTGACGGTGAAAAGGAAGAGGGAACATTTATCTTTAGCCAAAACCCTCGTCAAGGACAACTAATTGTGCGCGTTGCTAGTTATAAGTTGCCGTAATTTAAGTTGACAAACAAAACCCTCACCACTTGTGGTGAGGGTTTTAGTTAAATATTACACACCTTATAATTAAGGTCTTATCAATCGGAGCGGCGGGATTCGAACCCACGACCTCCACTACCCCAAAGTGGCGCGCTACCAAGCTGCGCTACGCCCCGGTCAGAATTACTATATTATCGCAAACGCTTTGTAAAATCAAGGGGTAAATTCAAAAAACTTTGAGCATTCCCGTAGCTTGCAACAGACTAGGTACAGCAGAGGCATTCCATTTACCTTCTGCACAACGTCCTGTGTTGAGGATAAAGCGCAGACTGTATTCATGGGGATAACCCTCTACCTCCATCCATAATAAATCGCTCTCGGCTTCACAGGCAATTTTCTCTTCATCCATTAACTCGGCGGTGAGTTGTTTCATCGTGTTGGCTAGCTTAGTTAAGAGACGACAAAAATCATCTAACTCAGCTTCGGTTAACTCAATTGCCCAATCGTCAGTACCGACTAAACCTTGATATTCGCTTGCGTTGGGGTTCCAGCCAATACGCCAGCCAGCACCGCTTTTAATGAGACGTTCCATGAGAATCTTGATGAAAGGGTTATTTGAGGAGTTCAGCGCCTCCTGTTTGGGGTGGGGTTGGGGTTGTGGGGGTGCTGGGGCGTGAGGTTGGTTGAGTGGGGGTATTGGGATTAAATATATTGGTTAATACTTGTACTAAAGCATTGCGTTGAGTGCGCGTGAGGCGAGAAATGATCGCGCGATCGCCTTTTAGGGGATTCTGCCGCAATGTATCATTACCTGGATAGGTAGTTTCGTACATAATTTCATTAGCATCCAAGTAATCGGCGAGAGTTAATTTCCAATCTAGGCGATAATTGGGAGCGCGTTCTTTGACATATATGTGATATCTAATTAGGCGACTTGCCAAAGTATTATTTTCTGCAACTCTTCCCGATGCTTTGGTGATATATTGATTTTCTTTGGGAAAGTCAGGCAATTGTTGATACACTAGCTGCCAAACGTCACCAGGACTAATTCTTTGGGCTACCGCAGGTTGGATGTTGGTTAAATTACCCGCACTAAAAACAAGAACACCCGCTACCACAAAGGTACTTATCAACGCTGAGTTAAACTTCACAACTACAAACTGAAGGGTTGACTAAAACACAAGCTTGTTTTTGATTTCACAGACATCCTGAGAAGAAAGTGCAAAACGATTGGTTATCAACTCAGCACGGGCTGAACGCCCCGCTATCGCTAATAGCACTCTCAACTCAGCAATATATTGGGACTTACGCATAAAAACGAAAGATCAAGGTTTTGGAGAAGGGTATAGGGGTATGAATCAATTCAAAATACCCTACGGGAAGCTAAAGCTACAAAATTCAAAATAAATGTTTTACACCCCTATACCCTTACACCCGGTCTCAACAGAAAATATGGGTGCGTAAGTCCTATATATTTTAAATTTCACCAATGATTTCTGGTTGTGTCAATTCATCAGACATTTCAATAATTGCCCTGAGTACTGGCTTCATCATGGCATCTTCAGCACTCTCAAATTCCTCATAACGCCGACGTTTAGCCCGATTTGCCACCTGAACCGTAATGCGGTAGCGATTGGAAGCTGCACTAATTAAATCCTCAGCACGGTGCATAATCTGAGATTGGGTTGTCTCGAATTTAGAACGCTTGAGCATAGTAATGGGTTCTTAGGGACTACCCTAGTTTAGCAGTAGTGATCAAGACTAGGGATTCTTCAGGGGCAGGGGGAAGAACTGCTGACTCTTAACTCATGACTAATGACCTTTCTTGCGATAGAGGTTGATTGCTTTTGTATGTTTATAAGTTGGTTGTAATTGTGAAGTTAATAAATTAACCAAATATTATGGCTGACATTGTGGAAACTGCTGTGAAAACTGGAAAATTCAATAAGTTTGTGCAGGCGGCTGAAGCTGCACAAATCTTAGATACTCTCAATAGTCCTGGGATTTTTACTTTGTTTGCACCTACTGATGAGGCTTTTGCAAAGTTACCGCAGGGAACTTTAGAAGCACTGCTCAAAGACATACCGAAGTTAAAAAAGATTGTCACATATCACGTAGCCTTTGGTGATGTCCGGTCGGATGACTTGGTGCAAATTGAGGAAGCGGAAACCGTGGAAGGATCTGTTTTAGCGATTGAGTCTACTAACGGTAAATTTAAGGTGAATGATGCCACCGTTCTGCAAACAGACATTCTTGCCGATAATGGAGTGATTCATGTTATTGACGCTGTTTTAATTCCGGCAATGGTGGCGGGCAAATAGTTCCTTATAGCCTGCGGAAAGGATTTGTTCTGGGAACAGGGTTGGGTATTACCGAATAAGGCAAAAGTTAAAAGGCAAAAGAAAGAAAAAGAACATCACTTATGGGGATTATCTTTTTTCTCCCCCAGTCCCCAATCCCCAATTCCCAGTTCCCAGTCCCCAATTCCTAATCCCCTAAACCCAGAATGCAGCCACTACGTGGGGGGAGACTTAAGAACAGTTGTTTTGTTTCTTCTGTATTGTGCCAGTGAAATTCTGCTTGACCGTACAGGATTTTATTTGGCTGAGTCTGCAAACTAGCAACATCTACATTAGCCTGGGCTGTTGCTGTACCTACATTTACGGCAATAATTAATTCTTCTTTGCCTAAGGTGCGGGCAAAAATATACAATGCACCTTGCGCCCAAATAACTTGATAGTCACCTGTGCGTAAGGCTGGGTAAGTACGGCGTAAGGCTATTAATTGACGGTGGGTCTGATAAATTTCTCTATCCCAGTTAGCTTCTAAAGGAAAGCCCCGCCGAGAATCGGGGTCGATACCTCCTGGTAAACCCACTTCATCGCCGTAGTAGATACTTGGCGCGCCAGGAAAGGTAAGTAGTAATAGGGTAGCTAATTGTATACTGGCTTGATCACCGCCAGCAATGGTCAGGAGTCGGGCTGTATCGTGACTCGCTAATAAGTTGAGTTGGGTAAGTTGAATGTCCCAAGGGTAAAGTTGCAGTACTTCCTGAATTTTGGTGGCGTATTCGGCAGCGAATAGGGGCGGATATGGTTGATAATCGCGGCTTTGGACTTGTTCTAAGACTACGCGATCGCCTGCGGCAAAGGCAATGGTCGGCCCGGCAAATAAGTAATTCATCACACCGTCGAATTGCGTCCCATCTAGCCACTCGCTGGAATCTCCCCACACTTCCCCCACAATATAAGCTTCGGGGTTAATGGCTTTAACGCGATCGCGGAATTCTTGCCAAAAGCCAGGAGTTTTAATTTCAAATGGTACATCCAACCGCCAGCCGTCGATGCCGAATTTAATCCAATATTCGGCAATTTCCATAATATATTCCCGCACTTCTGGGTTGTCATGATTAAATACTGGCAAGGCGCGATTATCAGCCCAACCTACATAATTTGCCGGCAACTCACCTGTATATGGTGCCAGAGGCCAGCCTTCAATCTTGAACCAATTTACCCAAGGGGAATGAGGGCCATTTTCCAAAACGTCGTGGAAAAAGAAAAATCCTCGACTGGAATGATTAAATACGCCATCGAGGACAACTTTAATATTGCGTTCGTGGGATGCGTCTAGTAATTCCTTAAAAGCGGCATTCCCACCCAACATCGGGTCTACTTGATAATAGTCGTGGGTATGATAGCGGTGATTGCTGGCAGATTGAAAGATGGGTGTAAAGTAAATGGCATCAATGCCTAAGTCTTGAATGTAGTCTAACTGCTCCATGATGCCCCATAAATCACCGCCTTTGTATCCTTGTAGCGTAGGCATCGCATCCCAGTCTTCCCAACGCGCATCACGCAACAGGCGCTTGTGGGGCTGTTTACTTCTAGCAAAACGATCGGGGAAGATTTGGTAGAATACAGCGTTTTTCACCCAGTTTGGTGTTTGAATTTGCATTATTTCCCTTTTATGCCTTCAGGTGCGATCGTGACAAATAATTATCTATTTGGGATTCCTACTTATGATAGAAAATTTACATTTAACAGTATGGATGAGATTCTTGTCTAAACTACGATCGCAACCTTAATAGGCAATGGTGGAGTCAACATAGCGATCGCCCAATAAGCTATTCTGCTTTTAAGTTGCATCATCCATCATGAGGGCTGTTAACAGTCAACAGTCATTTCACAAATTAAGGCAAGATTAAGAAAATACTGTAACCATTAACATATCTAATATTTTTAATCATGAGTGCAAATTAATACAGTGGAAATTGTTTTCTGATCAATGGCTGCACGATACGTCACCAGTAAGGTTTTTTAAAATTCATTCAAGATAATCTTTGATCCCCCCTTACCAGCTGCCACAGACAGTCCTAAACTGTAGGTGGGAGTTGAAAGGCAGTTGGGAGAAATCTTGTGAAAAAAGTCTTAGCAATTATTCTTGGTGGTGGTGCGGGTACTCGCCTTTACCCACTAACCAAACTCCGCGCTAAACCGGCAGTACCAGTGGCAGGGAAATACCGCCTAATAGATATCCCTGTCAGTAACTGCATTAATTCGGAAATTTTTAAAATCTACGTATTAACACAATTTAACTCAGCTTCTCTCAATCGCCACATTGCCCGTACCTACAACTTTAGTGGTTTTAGCGAGGGTTTTGTGGAAGTGCTGGCCGCCCAGCAGACACCAGAGAACCCTAACTGGTTCCAAGGTACAGCCGATGCTGTACGTCAGTATCTCTGGATGTTACAAGAGTGGGACGTAGATGAATTTTTGATCCTGTCGGGGGATCACCTGTACCGGATGGACTATCGCCTATTTATCCAGCGCCATCGAGAAACCAATGCGGATATCACACTTTCCGTAATTCCCATTGATGATCGCCGCGCCTCGGATTTTGGTTTAATGAAAATCGATAACTCTGGACGAGTCATTGATTTCAGTGAAAAACCCAAGGGCGAAGCCTTAACCAAAATGCGTGTTGATACCACGGTTTTAGGCTTGACACCAGAACAGGCGGCATCACAGCCTTACATTGCCTCGATGGGGATTTACGTATTTAAAAAAGACGTTTTGATCAAGCTGTTGAAGGAAGCTTTAGAACGTACTGATTTCGGCAAAGAAATTATTCCTGATGCCGCCAAAGATCACAACGTTCAAGCTTACCTATTCGATGACTACTGGGAAGATATTGGGACAATCGAAGCTTTTTATAACGCCAATTTAGCGTTAACTCAGCAGCCCATGCCGCCCTTTAGCTTCTACGATGAAGAAGCACCTATTTATACCCGCGCTCGTTACTTACCACCCACAAAACTATTAGATTGCCACGTTACAGAATCAATCATTGGCGAAGGCTGTATTCTGAAAAACTGTCGCATTCAACACTCAGTATTGGGAGTGCGATCGCGTATTGAAACTGGCTGCATGATCGAAGAATCTTTACTCATGGGTGCCGACTTCTACCAAGCTTCAGTGGAACGCCAGTGCAGCATCGATAAAGGAGACATCCCTGTAGGCATCGGTCCAGATACAATCATTCGCCGTGCCATCATCGATAAAAATGCCCGCATCGGTCACGATGTCAAAATTATCAATAAAGACAACGTGCAAGAAGCCGACCGCGAAAGTCAAGGATTTTACATCCGCAGTGGCATTGTCGTCGTCCTCAAAAATGCCGTTATTACAGATGGCACAATCATTTAGTCAACAGTCAACAGTCAACAGTTAAGAATTTCAACTTTGACTAATGACTACTGACCCTAGACTAATGACAAAACTCATATTACTGATTGGTCTTCCTGGTAGCGGTAAGTCAACCTTGGCAAAACAATTAGTAGCACAATGCCCCCAGATGCAGCTGATTTCCACAGATGCCATCAGGGGGCAACTGTTTGGCTCAGAAGCAATTCAAGGGTCATGGCTGCTAATTTGGCGGGAGATAGAGCAGCAATTACAGCAAACTGTGATTACAGGTAAAATTGCCCTTTTCGACGCGACCAACGCCCAACGCCGCCATCGTCGTGAACTCATTACCCTAGCCAGTGAATTAGGTTTTACCGACATTACAGGAGTTTGGATCAAAACACCCGTCTGGTTATGTCTAGCACGCAACAAAAAACGCCCACGCCAAGTCCCCGAAGATGTCATCTTACGAATGCACCGTCAACTCCGCGATGCACCCCCCATCCTAGAAGAAGGACTAGAACACCTAATTGTCTATGAAAATATCTTTTCCCCCATTCATAACTCCCTACTCCCCATTCTCTCCATCGATAAGTACGGAAATTGCCCTGACCCAGTGAGCGGGAACCACACTTGATTTTCTTTATTATTTGTTAATTTAAAATCAGAATATTTATGGCTTGGCATTAGACCTAGCAAATTCTCAACTTCAAATCTTAGAAGAAAACTTAAAGAAATTTCTACAGGAGGCTGGTAGATGGCTGCAACCGACTTCAAAGACTATTACGCGATTTTGGGAGTTAGTAAAACTGCCACTCCAGAGGAAATTAAACAAGCTTTTCGCAAGTTAGCCCGCAAATATCACCCTGATGTCAATCCTGGTAATAAACAGGCGGAAGCAAGCTTCAAGGAAGTTAACGAAGCCTACGAAGTTTTATCAGATGCCGACAAACGGAAAAAATACGATCAATTTGGGCAATATTGGCGACAAGTTGGCGAAGGCTTCCCTGGAGGTGGCGCTGGTGTCGATATGGGTGGAGTGGACTTCAGCCAATACGGCAATTTTGATGAGTTTATTAATGAGTTGTTAGGACGCTTTGGTGGTGCTGCACCTCGTGGTGGGCGACAAAGTTACTCTTATCGCACTCCTGGTGGTAGACCAGGGGGTGGTTTTGGTGGCTTCAACGACTTTGGATTTCAAGATGTAGGCGCAGCAGGCGGTGGTCAAGATGCCGAAGCTACCATCAGCCTAACTTTTGCTGAAGCTTTTGCTGGAGTTCAAAAGCGCTTTAATTTAGGTAACGAAACTATTGATGTGCGGATTCCGGCTGGTACTAAACCTGGTACTCGCTTACGGGTAAGAGGTAAGGGTCAATTTAACCCCATGACACAACAAAGAGGTGACCTATATTTAAAAGTAGAATTTCAGCCCCACTCATTCTTCCAAATTGAAGGGGATAACTTAGCCTGCGAAATTCCTATTACTCCCGATGAAGCGGCGCTGGGAGCCTCCATTGATGTACCTACACCCGATGGTTCTGTGAACGTTAAACTACCTGCTGGTGTGCGTTCTGGTCAATCTCTCCGTTTACGGGGTAAGGGCTGGCCTATAGCCAAAGGCGGACGAGGAGATCAGTTTGTCAAAGTGGCTATTGTGCCACCAAAAGATATGAGCCAACAAGAGCGAGAATACTATGAAAAAATCCGGGCTATCCGCAGTTACAATCCCCGGAGTCATTTACAACAAGTGAAGTTGTAATATCCAATTCGGCTGCTTATTTAACTATATAGTTGATTTGGTTGGTAATGGGTAATAGGTAATTGTTTGTCCCATTACCAATGCCCAATTACCCATTACCAATTTTAATCAAATTTTCCTAACAACTTTTCGACGCTAGCATTGTGATCAAAAAACGAAAATAAATGCTTGTAACGCAATCTACCATCTTTATCTAAGACAAATTGGGCTGGTAAAGGCGCTCCCAAGGCTTGCCCTACTTGATAGGTACGAAATGCCCGACAACTTGGATCACTAAGTAAAGGCATTTTTAAGCCTAAATCTTTAACAACTATTTGACTTTGCTTTTCGTCAGTACTCGTAACTAATAGAACTTCTATCCCCCGATTAGTAAATTGTTCGTAGTTCTCATTTAAAGCTTTGATATGAGGAAAGCAAAAGGGGCAATATTGCTTTTCTGTGAAAATTCGCGTAAATGCCAGTAATATGGGCTGTTTGCCTCGGTAATTTGATAGTTTAACTAACGTTCCATTAGTAATATCTGGTAATTGAAAGTCTGGTGTTCCTACATCTAGTCTTAATTCGTTACTAGCGGGAATAGGCAGGAAATTACGAAAGAACCTTTCATTTAATAAGCCACTGAAATCTGTTGAAGTTAACATAAACCGTTCAAAATTATCAACTAACTGATAGTAAATGCAATGATAAAACCACAGATGAACACCGGAGTTAACACTGATTTTATATCTGTGTCTATCTGCGTTCATCTGTGGTATGGATGATTATCTTATTTGACTCTTGCAAGCAGGATAGAAGTTGGAAGGTTTCTAAATAAAGTAATTGATTGCAGAGGGGCAGAATAAATATATGAAAGAAAAAGCTATGAACCAATTAGGCTATTTTCTTTCCTTCTGCCTGCTACCTTCTGTTTAAGAGACGCGATCGCCAACTGCTTTTTTACACAGCAGCGAAGTAAACTTTGGACTTCACAGGGTCGGGAGTCATGGTCTTTTCCCCAGGTTGCCAACCAGCAGGGCAAACTTCATCTGGGTGAGACTGGACATACTGGATTGCTTGCAATGTCCGTAGGGTTTCATCAACGCTACGACCAAAAGCTAGGTTGTTAATGGTAGCGTGCTGAATGATACCATCTTTATCGATGATGAACAGACCACGTAAAGCGATACCTGCTGCTGGGTCTAGTACGTTGTAAGCGTCGCTAACCTCTTTCTTAATATCGGAAACTAAGGGATAATTTAGGTCGCCAACACCACCAGACTTACGATCAGTTTGAATCCAAGCTAGGTGGGAGAACTCGCTATCAACGGACACACCGAGAATTTCGGTGTTAAGTTTCTTGAATTCTTCGTAGCGATCGCTAAATGCTGTGATCTCCGTGGGGCAAACAAAGGTAAAGTCTAGGGGATAGAAGAACAAGACAACGTACTTACCACGATAGTCGGAAAGCTTAATTGTCTTGAATTCCTGATCAACTACAGCTGTTGCTGTAAAGTCGGGAGCCTGTTGACCAACGCGGAGGCTTTCTTGTGTTCCGTAGGTGATGGACATTAACTTAATTCTCCTTCAACTTATATCGGTTTACTAGGTGTTGGAGTTTGGGTTAGGAATAAACTTACCCATCCACGCTTTCACCCTATCGGGTATTCTCCGAGAAGCCTTACGGGTACGCAGTCCTTTAGGGCTGTCTCACAGTTTGATTACGATCTGTTACGACTATATCATAGTCATAACGATTTTGAGTAGCAAATGGATGATTTAGATACAAGAGAATGGTTGCTGACTAATGGCTTAGGAAGTTTTGCCAGTGGAACTGTTTCGGATATCCGTACACGAACCTATCACGGTTGGCTATTTGCATCGACAAATCCGCCTTCTGGACGCACCCTACTGCTGTCGCACTTAGAAGCTAGTTTAGAAGTCTCAGGAAAAGTCGTAGCATTGGGGACGAATATTTGGGGTACAGGTGAGATTGCACCAACAGGTTACAAGCTACTGCGTTCTTTTGATGTTAACCCAGCACCTAAGTGGATTTGGGGTGAAGGAGACTGGCAATTAAGTAGGCAACTTGTGATGCCTTACGGTGTAGTGGGGAGTGGGGAAGTAGAAGGCAGGAGACAAGATCAGGACTCTCAATTCTGCCATCGGTTGTTAATTCACTATCGTTATGAAGGTAGAGAAACTGCCGTATTGAAACTGCGATTGCTAATTGCCGATCGCGACTTTCACCATCAACAAACTAATAGCCTAGATTTACAATTTTCTCAAGTTCTGGGTAACAAGCAAATCTACTTGCAAGCCATGAATTCTGGTCGTTTTGGCACACCTTGGCAGTTGCGGTGGTCACACGGAGAATATCAAGCCAATGCAGTTTGGTATTGGCATTATGGCTTACCAGAAGAAACACAACGGGGATTAGGCGATCGCGAAGACCTCCATAGCCCCGGTTATTTGACAGTAACTCTCCAACCAGGAGACACAGTAACTCTGGAGGCACGGATGGGTTTTCCGGCTGAACTTACAGATTCCCTTACCAGCGATACCTTTGCCGAAGCTGTGGAAGCAGAGCAAGAAAGACTGTCTCAGGTTTTTGGATGGGGCGTTGGGGAAGATGGGGAAGAATTTCTCAATGTTTCTTCCTCATCCCCCTCATCCCCACTCTGGCAGCAACTACTCAAAGCCGGGGATCAATTTATTGTCTATCGAGATTCCATTGCTGGCCCTACGGTGATTGCTGGTTATCACTGGTTCAATGATTGGGGACGTGATACTTTGATTGCCTTACCTGGTTTAGCCTTAGTACCCCAGCGTTTTGAATTAGCAAAAGGCTTATTGCAAACCTTTGGGCGTTATTGCCGCCACGGTTTAATACCTAATGCTTTCCCTGATATTGACAGCGAGCCATATTACAACAGTATTGATGCAGCCCTATGGTGGATTGAAACTTTAGGACTGTACCTGGAAGCTACCCAAGATTGGCAATTTTTGGCGGAGCAGTTCCCCACTGTCCAACAAATTTACAAAGCATATTTTGGCGGTACTCGTTACAATATCCAACTCGATGCGACTGATGGCCTGATTGGTTGGGATGCTCGGAATGTTGCTCTTACCTGGATGGATGCGGTAGTTGGCGGAGAACCCATAACTCCTCGTCCAGGTAAACCAGTGGAAATTAACGCTCTGTGGTATTCGGCTTTATGTTGGCTGAGTCAATGGGCTGAACGATTGAGTCAGATGGATTTGGGTGATTCTGTTCGTCTGGAAAAACAGGGGCGGCGTTATGCTCAACAAGCGCAACAGGTGAAAGCTTCTCTGCAAAAGTTTTGGAATCCACAGCTGGGTTATTTATACGACACCATCGATTTAGACGATCGCCGGAACGTACAAATTCGTCCCAACGCGATTTTAGCTTTGTCTCTACACCACTGTGGATTTTCCCAACAACAGGGACAACAAATATTAGATTTGGCAACTTATCGCCTGCTAACTCCCTATGGTCTGCGTAGCCTCGATCCAGCAGATCCAGAATATCTTGGCAGATATGAAGGTAGCCCCGAAAAACGCGATCGCGCTTACCATCAAGGTACTGTTTGGACTTGGCTGATTGGGCCTTTTATCCGTTCTTGGCAGCGTTTCTACCCAGAACAACCATTGCCTTTTGATTGGCAACCTCTATTAGATCACTTTTTAAGTGATGCTTGTCTTGGTTCCATTTCCGAAATTTTTGATGGTGACCCTCCTCATAGAGCCAGAGGAGCCGTAGCACAGGCTTGGTCAGTCGCAGAAGTGATTCGCCATTTGCCGACGACTTGATTTGTGTTTGCGCCTTTGTATATTTGTTTGTGGAGGTTGGTAATAGGTAATAGGTCATTGGTAATAGCCAAAACTATTATCTTTGACACTCCCGAAGGCGATCGCCTCTTTCCTACTTACAAAGCTTGAGATATTTATCCCGTCTTTAATGACTAAGAAGAAAAACTCTTGTGTAGGTTAATTTTAAATATGGCTCAGGTCGGATTTGAACCAACGACCCCAGGCTTATGAGTCCCGTGCTCTAACCAACTGAGCTACTGAGCCGTGTTTTCACACATTTCTTAATATAGCTGATAAATTTATTTTTGTCTAGTATTCTGGGAAATGAATTTTCTCTGGTTGCTTGATATAAGTAAGCGTAGTTTCTCGATTTTCACGATTGGAAGAAGATTTCCCCCTTGCTTCAGCCAGACCGTCAACCGAACCTAAAAACTGTCGTAGGCTAGGAGTTGAAAGAGTGGAAGTAGCAAGGGGTAGCATTATCAGCTTTGAGGTGAAGGTTGATTATTGCGTCTTTGCTGCCAACGCTGACGGGCATTAGCTTTCAGTTCTTGTAATTTAGCTCGCTGTTCGGGGGTTAAGACTGCTTCCATTTGTTGTTGTGAAGTTTGGCGAATTGACCGGATTCTAGTTTTTTGCTCTTCAGTTAAATTTAATTCAGCAAAATTCTTACCACCGCGCCGGCCAGCTTGTGGGCGCTGACCTTGTTGACGCTGCGCCTGACGAGCTTGGCGTGCAGCTTCCATTTTAGCTTTCTGTTCTGGGGTAAAAACTGCCTCAATTTGGGCGCGGCTGTTACGACCAATTTCTTGTATTCTGGCCTTTTGTTCGTTGCTTAATCCCAAACTTTCCCAAGGGCCTTTCTTTCCAGCTTGTGCAATCAATAACACAGAAGAAGAATTTGTTTGTGCTTGAACAGCAAAGGGAGTTGCAGTTAAAGTGAGCGCCAGCGCTCCAACTAATAGGGATAAGGGTTTGAGTTGCATTAGGTTCCTTGATGTGTTTTCCTGTGGGAATGTAACCATCTTAGAAACCCAGCTCAACTATCCACATGAGGAGAAAGTCATGAATACACCCATGACTTTTGTCATGCTGCAAACCTGATTCAAGTGACTGGCGGTTTGGTGGAAATTCCAGTAAACAGGAATTACACAGGTGTCATCATCAAACTAACTTTTAGAGTGCGTCAGCCCTAATAATTTCGTACACATTAGAGGATTTCCCACATCTGAAGCACACTAATATTGTGCCAGTTGCGTGAGTCCTGGTAAATATAGAGAACTCGTCAGCAGCCAGAAGTCATATCAATTCAAAATAATCACTATATTTTGTAGTATAAACTATGGGTCAATATATTAAAGTTCATAACCACCCTTTCCGCTTTTTACTATATCTAGAATGGATATTGTTAGCAATATCTATTATCACGTCAATATTGCCCTATCCTTCACCTAGATTTTCCAGTAGATTTCCAGAAATTACGATTATTAGTCTCACAATTTTTGGATTAATGGGATTAAGATTACCCACCAGTAATAACTTAAATAAAATAGTTTATACTGTCTTTGAAATCATTTTAATTTTTATTACTGGATTATTTGAAGGGAGATCTGCTCGGATGTTTCCCTTTCTCTACATTATTTTAGTGACTCGTAGTTGTTTAATTTTTAAGTTACCTGGACGTTTATCTGTCACTTTAACTTCGTTTAGTTTGTTTTTATTCACATTAATAAATCGATTACCTCGTTCTCCACTTCCAATACAAGCCCAAGAGCGTTTTCGCTTTTTTACGCTGAGTTTGACACTTGTATTTGGCTTAAGTTTAATTTTCGTCTTGCTGTTAATGAATAGCTTATTATCGGAACGTCAGAGTCGAGAAGAATTAGCTGTTGCCAATGAAAAACTACGTCAATATGCTCTACGTATTGAAAACCAAGCAACTCTAGAAGAACGCAATCGTATTGCACGAGAAATTCACGACTCTTTAGGTCATTCCCTCACAGCATTGAATTTACAATTAGAAACTGCGTTAAAACTTGCACAGTCTAATCCCAATAAAGCACAAACTTTTTTAGTTAGGGCAAAAGAGCTTGGTTCTAAAGCTTTACAAGATGTGAGAAATTCTGTTTCTGCTATGCGCTCTCATCCATTGCAGGGCAAAACTTTAGAACAAGCAATTGATATCATAGCAGCAGACTTTGAGCAGAATACTGGGATTATATTAACTAGTAGTTTTAATCTTGATTACAAATTATCAACAGAAGTTAGTACAGCCATATATAGAATTATCCAAGAATCGTTAACCAATATTTCTAAGCACGCCAGAGCCACAGAAGTTATTTTAGAAGTTTCTCTTAATCGAGGTAGTTTATCTTTAATAATTCGGGATAATGGTAGAGGGTTTGATATCCAACAAAATACCACAGGTTTTGGATTACAAAGTATGCGCGATCGCACTCTGGCTTTAGGAGGAAAATTTGCTATCAATAGCGCTGTTGGTGATGGTTGTCAAATTACAGTTGATATTCCCGCAAGCAGATTAATATGATTAAAGTCTTATTAGTAGATGATCAAAATCTGATCCGTCAAGGATTAAGAGCATTATTAGAGCTAGAACCTGATATAGAAATCGTGGGAGAGGCAGAAAATGGAAAAATCGCTATTGATTTGATTCCACAATTTCATCCAGATGTAGTATTGATGGATATGCGAATGCCAATTATGGATGGAGTAGCTGCTACACAAGAAATTCAACAGAATTTCCCTAATGTTAAAGTTCTAGTTCTGACAACTTTTGATGATGATGAATATGTCAAAGCAGCTTTACAACATGGTGCAATGGGTTATTTACTCAAAGATACACCCTCAGAAGAATTAGCTGTGGCAATTCGCGCAGTTGAGAAAGGTTACACTCAACTAGGGCCAGGAATAGTCAAGAAACTCTTAGTGCAGTTTCAGTCTACACCAAACCACACGCCACCTGCGCCGACTCATTTAGCTGATCTTACGCCCAGAGAAAAAGAAGTTTTACGCTTAATTGCCGCAGGTGCAAATAACCGAGAAATTGCCCAACAACTCTATATTTCTGAGGGGACAGTTAAAAATCATGTGACGAATATTTTAAATCGGTTGAATTTGCGCGATCGCACCCAAGCCGCTATCATTGCCAATACCTATTTAAATTATCTCAATGAATCTGAATAAAAGATAGTAAATTCACTATTATTATCTGATTTCACTAAAACAAATTCAAACATTCCTGTCGAAGAATGCCCTTAGTCACTTTGATGTTTCTCAAAGATTTGGCAATTACTTCTTCACACGATATTTGGATTTGTGATTGATTTGCTAAAATTAAATCTTGAATTGAAGCACCATATATAATCTCTGCAATACCACTCCAAACACAAGCTGCGGCACACATGGGGCAAGGTTCACCGGTGGTATATATGCTATAACCTGCTAAGGAAAAGCTTTGTAATTGCGCGGTTAAACGGCGAATCACATTAATTTCCGCATGAGCAGAAGGATCATTGTCTCTAGCAACGGTGTTGTGTGCGAATGCCACAACTTGGTTATCTTTGACAATTACCGCACCGTATGGCGCATCTCCTTTTTTTGCTTCGGCGATCGCTAGACGCATAAAATATTCTGGGTTCATAATTATCTTGATATTTCAGTAAGATAGACGGTAAAAATACCATATTTAAACAGGTATCGTAAAGTATGTTACTCAGTAGACAACAAACTGAATTTTACTTAACAGACCTAGAAACACCATTAGGTAAAGCCATTAATTTGACAACTGCTGTCTTGGTTCTATTATCATCAGGCATTTTTGTCGCTCAAACCTACGCTATACCCGACTCTATTAGGTTGCAGTTGGATCAAATAGATACAGTTATATTGGTAATTTTTGCAGTAGAGTATGTCCTCCGCCTTTGGAGTGCAGAAAATAAACTCAAGTATATATTTAGCTTTTACGCAATTATCGATTTAATAGCAATTTTGCCGTTTTTACTAGGTTTAGTCAATATTAGTTTTATTCGTATATTACGCTGGTTTAGAATTTTAAGATTAATCAGATTCATTGATAGCAAATTCTTATTTGGCAGTATTAGTTCTGAAGACGGGATAATTTTTATTCGGATACTGTTTACTTTATTCACCATAATTTTTGTTTATTCTGGCTTAATTTATCAAGTAGAACATCCCGTAAATGCTCAAGTTTATAGTACTTTTCTAGATGCCTTTTATTTCTCAGTAGTCACAATGACAACTGTAGGCTTTGGAGATGTAACTCCCATTTCAGAACTAGGTAGATTATTAACCGTATTGATGATTTTGACAGGTGTAGCAATTATCCCTTGGCAAGTAGGGGATTTAATTAGGCGCGTAGTCAAAACAGCCAATCAGGTAGAAACTGTATGTTTGAATTGTGGTCTAAAATTTCACGATCAGGATGCAGAGTTTTGTAAGCGCTGTGGAACTAAGTTACCCAGCCCAAAAATTGATTAACTCTAACCTATTGATCAAAAAGCTCACCCATAAGACAGAAGTCATTGTCAATACACCAATCACACTAGTAATTAAAAGAGATTCGTGGTGCAAAACAATGATTAAATCGTCTAACCCTGCTCTCCACGAAGAACCTCGTCACCAGCCAGCAGCTATTATTCCTCTCAAACAAGAAGAATCTTTACTGGATTGGTTACAAAGTACAGGTCGATTAGTTGCTTACCAACCTATTGACTACTATTACGAAGACGAGGTAGAGGAAGAAGAAGACGTGGAAGAGTTTGTTGATGCCTATAGTTTTGATGCAGAAGAAGTAGAGGATTTAGAAGAGTGAATCATAAACAAGCGATCGCCATTGAGTAGAATAGCGATCGCTTATCTCATCCCCACCAATCCCTGAGGCGCGTTATATTTCTGCCTGACAGATTGCCCAGTCAATAATTCTACAACATCCATTCCATTCCCAATTACACCAGGAATACTAGGATATCCAGCACTCGCACCCACCAAGAACAGGTTAGGTAACTCTGTCGTGTAACCTAAGCGATTTAACCCTACTTGTCTAGGAACTAATTTCGCACCGTAAATATTACCTTGTGGTTGTCCCAGATAATATTCACTCGTTGTTGGTGTGCCGTAAACTTTCATCCTGATGTAATTATCTATATCTGGAACAATATCACGCACACTGTTCATGATTTGTTGGTAAATCTCACGCTTTTTAGCTTTATAAGCTGCCGAGTCGTTCTCATGCAGATATGCAAAAGGTTCATAAGCACAAACAGTAGCAATTTCTAAAACATGATGCCCGACTGGAGCCATTCCTGGTTCATGAGATTTCATCGTCGGACAAGAAAGGAAAATCCACGGCTGACTGAAATCACCTTGCAATTGTCGGTGATATTCTCTATTTAAATCTCCAGTAGGATAATACCAAATGTTCCAGTTACCAATGCCATAGCGTTGTGGATCAAAATTACTATCTAAACCCAAGTAAATATTAAAAGCACTGGCAGAGTATTCATAATCTGTCAGCCGCCGCCGTTCTTTGTGGCTGATGGCTTCACCATCGTGCATCAATTCTACTGTTAATTTAGGGTCAAGGTCGCTGATATAGGCTTTGGTAGCGCGATAGACCTTACCATCAGCAATAACAGTATGAACTTTGCCACCACTAACTTGAATATGATTAACCGTCGTAGCATAAGCAATGACACCACCACCGGCAGTAATGGTCTCAACAATGGTATCAACCAAGTGCTTAAAGTGATGTTTAGGATAATAAGCACCTTCAGAATAATCCCAAACCAGAGAAGTATGGGTCAGTAAAGCAATTTCTGCGGGTGGTAGTGCATAATCGCCACTTTGTCCAGCCAGCACAGCTTGGAGTTTGGGCGATAAGCCAACATAGTTATACAAGTCTTGCAGAGTCCAACTGCGCTTTTTAAAAAGATTAAAATACTTAGGTAACTTTAACCAGTCAGACCACTTCTGGTCAAACCAACGAACTTCCTTACCTAAATTACGGATTTCTTGATGAAGTTGTTGAATTTCGTTGCAGTAGCGATTAATAGCATTGGTTTCTTCAGGAAAGGTAGACAGCAAACGATAACGTAAACTTTCCCATCCTAAGGGAATTCTAAAATCTGCTTCTGGGGTGATGATGCGATCTATGCAGTCGGGGTCAAGGCTATTAAAGGGGACATCTTGACCAATATAGTTGAGAAATTGAGCGATCGCCTGGCCATGACCACATTGAGAAATATAATGCACATCCGCACAAAAACTATATTCCCCATAATCAAAAGTATGGCAACAACCACCAGGTAAATAGTGTTTTTCTAAAACTGCTACATTATATCCTTGTCGAGTTAAACAAGCAGCCGTTGCTAATCCACCCAAGCCGGCTCCAAGAATTACATAATCAAAGATTTCCATATTCTCCTCCTCTGAAATCTTGATTGCTCTTAATTTCATCGATATTTTTGTTAAAACTTCTTATGATGTGATTACTGTTTTTACAATTTTCATCCAATAGTACTGAGAAACCGGAAAAACATTAAATATCAAAGTCGATATTTAGTCTAGTTTGCATTGAAAAGATGAGAAATCATCTAACCAGACTGTTTATTTTCCTCTCACTTAGTTATAGTTAAGGTATCTAAAGATGAGGATTCTATTTGATATCTTCAAGAATCTGTAAATAATCGCTACTAATCAAACTCAGTAGTTTTATCTATGACTGATATTTTTTAGTTTATCTAACATCTCAAAATTCGTTTGAGACTATTTGTCTTTCTTAACACAACCCATTTTTTTATGTAATTGTTCTAACATAGTGATTGAGTCCATATTTGCGATAACTCATGATCGAAGGTATCCTGTCCCTAAGAGAGAATGTGCTAACACATCCCATCAAAAGGATTCACTACTTACAATTTAGTCTGATGAAGACTTATTAATTCCTTCCTATTTGCCATGCTTGAGCAAATTTCCAAATATTTTAGACTATGCTTGTGATAGAGATAGAAATATTACAACTTACCAAAATATACAGATAAAATTCTCTTTTAATCACAGATAATAGCAGTATTTAGACTTTCAGGAAACTGCATGGATAATTATAATTTATAATCCGGAAAATATCATATTACATCGTTTTTAACTATATTCATAGTGGTATATATTAGTGTTCATGATGTGCGCCCATAGCTAGAATTTTTATGATTAATATTCCCACACAAATATGCTTTTGAGAATATGTCTTCAAACTATATCCAAGGATATACTTTTTGGGTCATTAAGCAAAACTATTGACAGAGATAGCTAAAACTTTATTTTGTTAAACATATAATTGAAGCACTAAAAAAGATTCATCTCGCATCAAACACTGAGGTATCAATGTTACACCTGCTTATAATAGTAATCAATATTGATAGTATATGTCTAATTTATGAGCGCTAAATATGTTATGTGATACAAGCATCAATGTTTTTGTGTCCAGAGTACCAAATAAACACCAATAAATCTCACATTAGTAAATATATAAATAAGGGTCAATAATATGTTCACTGAGGTAATAAATCAACACAAGTCAATAGCAAATAATGACATTCAAGTTGTTAATATCACTGAATCCCAACAAAAACACGCTCAAACTAATAATATAGATTTTCCAGATATAGCTATCTCTTTAACTCCTGTTGGATTAGTTTTTAGTTGGGTCATTTTTTTTATAATTTTACGTAAAATTCGTTCCGTCATAGAAAATAAGATGGTTTTTACAGTGAAGGGGTTACATCAATTGCCTTGTAAAAACTGTCAATACTATTGTAATAATCATTATCTGAAATGTGCAGTTCAGCCCTCCATTGTACTCACAGATGAAGCAAAAAACTGTTCTGAATATTTACCTAAAAATGACAAATTTGATGCCAAACATTTTTTTTAACAGCTTATGGTAGTAACAGAACATATAAGAAGAAGGTAATAGATAATATAGCAATTACCCATTACCAAATTCCCATACCCTTTTTGGTGATGATTTTAGCCTCTGTTATTTCTGCTTTTGCCGTTTTAATAAAATGCCAAACCCCATAACCAAAGGTAAGCCAATAATAGAAGAGCCTTCCGGAACAGCGATAGATTGTTGCTGCAACAATGGTGGTAAAACTTGTGTTAGTGCTAGAGCAGTTATTTCTGAGTTTCGAGAAGAGTTTTTGCGAAACTGAAGATTAATGGCTTCAAAAGTCAAAGGACTTTCAATTAGCCCGTTAGCATCTATCCAATCTGAAGCTTTAATTGTAAGTGGCGAAGACATTGACGCTGATTTGGGAGCAAAAATTTTCCAAGCAGTTTGAGCAATATCCCAATACGATAAAGAAGCTTCGTATGAGGTTGAACTCACCTTACTTACCCTCAAGCGAAAATTGGTTGGCTGACCTACTGGAAGATTTAATCGCGTTGATGCAGGTAATTCGGTACTAGTCGGATTGAAACCGGGATCTACATAAACTTGATGATAAGTATCTGCAACATTGGTAGGATTACGAGGTCTCATTGCCACTCTGAGTTCAGCATTTTCATCAACTAGTGAACTACCGCTCGGACAGGGTGGTGTACCAACAATCGTATTGCTTGAACTGTTGTAGCATACAGGAGCGTTATCCGCATACTGCAAACCAACATAATACTTGTCATTTTCTCTGTGAGCATTTGTGCTAGGAAAAAATCCCGTCCAATATAAAGAAACAGTCCCTAAATCTAAACTGACACGATTATTTAGAGAATAAGAGGCAGTACCCCAAGCTGAAGTACCAACAATTTTACTGTCATTAATACTTGTTCCACTTAATGACCAGCCGTCGCTGCTATCAAAATCTGTCTTGAAAATTTCTGTTTCGTTGGCATCATAGCTGAATTGCCCTAATGCTTTAGTTGGTAAAGTTATGAATCCTAGTAATGTTAAAAGTAAACTTAAACTAATACTTTTGTAAGTAAACATTTCCCCTCACTACATGATTTAGGATAGACTTAGCTAGTGATCAAGCGAATTGACAAATATCGCCAAAAAATAAGACAGTTCATCTCCAATAGCCTAAGCGTAGGCCTAGGCAAAAACGCTTGCTAATTCCAAAATCCAGGGTATGAATGGGTTTTTGGCTTTGAATTTGTTCTCATTCTTGACGCTTTAGTATAATTACTGATATTCAAACACAGTAGATTCTAATATTACAGTTGTATTTTTACAAGTAAAACTACTTATTTAATATAAAAAACAGACTTTTTTTAAATTTACTATAAAGTATTATCCAAATTGTTCAATAAACGATTTTATGTGTATCTATCCTATGAATCTCAAAAGCGTAAGTTTTACTGAAAAAACTGCCTAATATGTTGCAGATAACGGTTTGATATGAAGCTGTTTAAATATTTTTATCCAACAATCAAAAATAGTATTTCAACACCTTTTATTAGGCACTCAGAAATAAAAATATCGAGATATATAGGAATCCTATTTGATTTTTGAATAAGTTCCGTACATCTGTAGAGTGTCAAAATCAAAGGTAGTGTGTCTAATAAACCACTCAAATATCCACTTTAAATGTGAAAATGAAGGAATTAAAGCACAAAAACGTCTAACCCATGTTTTGGCTTGTAACCAAATATCCTCTATCGGATTTTGTACTGGGCAATTAGGGGCAAAACGGACACAGTGTATTTTCCATTGCTCGGTTGGTAAGCTTTGATTAACAGAGTCCAAGAAACCTCTAATTTCCTTGGAACGGTGGTAGCTAGCCCCATCCCAAAAAATTAGTAATCGCTGGTCGGGAGAGTTAGCTAGTAAGTATTCTAGGTAGTTGATAGTATTTTTTGAGTTTCCAGCATCATAAGCTTTGAGAACTAATTCTCCAAGGAGATAGTCAACTGCCCCATAGTATGTCTGCTTATCTCGCTCGTTGACAACTGGGACTGCGATTTCTTGGTCACTTTTTCCCCATACATAACCACTTAAATCTCCCCACATTAAATGACACTCATCAATTAACAATACTCTTAACTTTCCTGTTTCGATTTCTTCTCGGTTATTTGCCAGCAATGTTTCAATCTCTTTTTTTTTCTGCAACAGCATTCTCATCGGCTTTCGGATTTACCTTTGTGGTTTTCTTCCAACTGATTCCTGCTTCGGAGAACAAGTCGTAGTAGCTTTGCTTTGACTCATAAACTACGTCATACTCAAAAGCTAGTTGATACTCTAGTTCCCCAAGCTCCCAACAATCTTTTGTTTGTAGCCAGCTCAACACCTCTTGGAGTTGTTTAGCATTCAGATAGCTCTTTCTCCCTTTGTAGTTTAGTCGCAGTCCGTCAATTCCAGTTTCTTCATAGGCTTGCTTCCAGCCTGTGATTGACCCTCGCGATACGTCTAAAATTTTTTGGATTTCATCATACAAGTAACCTTGATAAACTAGCTTGACTGCCAATGCTTTCCTTACTTCACGCGCATCTGGACACATATCTATAAAATCTTGTAATTCAGCAATCGCATTCAGTGCAGTTTCCTCTTTTAAATATTGCTGCGATACTTCATTGCTGCGATACTTCCCCCGCAAGTGTAGTAGCTTGTAAATGCTGACTTTTCATTGTTTACTATTAGACTTTTATCCCTCTCCGTATTATCTCTTGGTCTTGTTCACAAATCAAATAGGATTCCTATAGGACTCATACTTGATTTTTGAAATACACGTAGGGGCGCCACTGCGTTGGACGGGTTTCCCGGCTTGGAGCAAGTGGCGTTGGGCATTCATTGCCCACCGGCTCATGGTTTTGGTGGGCAATGCCCACCCTACAGATACTAAGAATTTTATGCGCTAGCGCAGGCTACGCCAACAGAAATCAAATCGGATTCCTATATCTATGGTTTGTTGGCAAGCATCACGCAAGCAAAAAAATGAAATTTCCCAGTCAGAGACTGGGAGTGAGGGGCTAAAACTTAAGAAACCTTCGCTTCTAAGGATTTAAGTAACTCAGTATTGACACCAGATTCACGAGTCAGGGCGATTTTACCGGTGCGGGCAATTTCTCTGATACCAAACTTTTGTAGCACCTGGACGATCGCCACCATCTTACCAGGGTCGCCGACCACTTCTAAAGTTAAAGAATCTTCCGCCACATCAACTACTCGCGCCCGGAAAATTTGAGCTAATTCAATGACTTCTGAACGGTTGCTGCTGGTGGCGTTCACTTTCAGAAGCATCAATTCTCTCTCCACACAAGGAGTTTCAGTTATATCCTGTACTTTGAGAACGTTAACGAGCTTGTATAGTTGTTTGGTGAGTTGTTCAATCACGCGATCGTCACCAGGTACAACCATAGTAATGCGGGAAACTCCGCCCTCTTCCCCCGAACCAACAGCCAGGCTTTCTATATTAAAGCCGCGACGAGCAAATAAACTAGCAATGCGGGACAGAACTCCCGCCTCATCTTCTACCAGAACC
Organism: Anabaena sp. FACHB-595; assembly: GCF_048568275.1. Classification (NCBI taxonomy): domain Bacteria; kingdom Bacillati; phylum Cyanobacteriota; class Cyanophyceae; order Nostocales; family Nostocaceae; genus Anabaena; species Anabaena sp. FACHB-595. The sequence goes on along the minus strand of NZ_CP183473.1, from coordinate 5,528,291 downwards.
GAAAGAGTATGTTTCATCTTTGCCAACACAGGCTCAGACAACATATAACTAACCAGAATGTTAGCTAACAGCTGCCCTACACGTACTGCTTACTAGGTGAATAGGTTATAAATCTTATACTTTATTTTAAACTTAATCCCTCCATTCCTGAAATCTTCTATAAAAAAGTTATGTCTAAATCATTCCAAAAGCAGAAGTCATCTGGAGAATATATCTTTTGATCGGCAGATGTACATTATTTATCAAAATCTTATCTTGAGAATATTGTCACCATTAAATCAGGAGAAAGACATTTATGAGTTGGTTAAAAAGACTTTTTGGTATGGAAAAACCTCAAAATGCCCAGGTAAATCCAACTCCGCAAGTATCCCAAGCCTCCGCTACGACTAATGCACCTACGGCTACCCAATCAATTCCACCAGAACGTTTAGGGTTAAACGGCGAATATGACCAAAGTGGTTTAGCAAAGCGAGTAGCATTGGCATTTGATCAAGACCAGCAACTTGATGATATGAATTCTTTGTGGGTTGCTCAAACTGGTAGCACCGTTGTTCTAAAGGGTTCAGTTCCCAGTCAAGACATTCTCTCAATAAAATGATTTCCGTGGCGCAATCTGTACATGGTGCTACAAACGTTGATACCAACCAAGTAAATATTGGCTAAAGACTAGCAATTTTTGTCATTTCTGGGAGATAACTAGGTTTTGGCAATCTCCCAAGGACTTGTCCATCCATGCCAAAATAGCCTTGTTTACCTGTTCTGGGCATTCATCATGGGGACAATGCCCTACATCCTCTAGGTTAAGTAATTGCAACTTTTCGTTGTATTGAGCGAATTGGTTAGCCAGAATCGGCGGGACAAACCTATCTTTGTTCCCCCAAATCAGCAGCATGGGTATTTGTAAAGTTGGCAATATAGCTTTGACACTAGGACTAAAGTTAACACCGATCGCCGCTTTAAACAAAGCACTAAAAGCACGGGCTGAACCCCTATCTTGGGGAGGCCCGGCTAAAATATCCACCAGCTCGTCGGTGATGGCTGCGGGATTGGCGTAAGCAAGACCAGCCCAACGGCGGAGAACGCTAGGACGGCGCACGAAATAAAACACCGGTTTTAAAAGTATTGGAGAAGCGACAATATTTTTGATTGTCCTCACTACAGGTCTTAAAAAAGGCGGAATCATCTCTTGCTCTAATGATGGGTCTGGTAAACTCATCATCACAATCCCCTTAACCATATCGGGGTGAGCCGCCGCCGCCGCTAAAGAAATCAAAGAACCATTGGAATTTCCAATCAATACCACTGGTTGACGGATAAAAGCTTGCCAAAAATCGTAAACTTGCTCCACCCAAAGTTCAATGCTGTAATTTGCTGGGGCTTTTTCTGAACCACCAAAACCGAGCATATCCAACGCATAGACTGTATGAGATTCGCCCAAAACTTCTAAATTATGCCGCCAATGACCAATAGAAGCACCAAAACCATGCAGTAAAATTAAAGGGGTTTTTTCCTGGTCTCCTCTGCTAGGACGAATGTAGGTGTAACGAGTCCGCCAACCCCGCCAAACCCAATCCCTTTGATTCCCAACCCGCTCCCGCCAGTGTACAGTCATGGTCACGCCGCTTCGCTCCGATTCTCAGTGGTTACTTCCCATTTTATAGATTCAGATGGGAGGCAGTCCCGATGAAAAAATTCCACAGTCATAGATGAACGATATCTTTCTCCCCTACACCCCCACAACTTTACACCCTCTTTCCAGTCAGAAGGCAACCAGAAAACCCAAATTTCTCCCCCATATCCCCACTCCTATTACCCATAAAAAAAGAATTGTTACAATAGTTAACCATTCTCTAGATTGTGTGATTTAAATTAACGATTATAGAGAAGCTCTCTCAGAGTGAGTAAAATAACAAATACAGAAACCAAATAAACTATTTTATGGATTAGTTCCTATAAAACTATAGACTCCTTCTTAAATTCTCAGTTATTTTAGTATTGTGCTGCTTAGGCAGACCAATCAAAACAAAGCAATCAAGTCCACATTACATCACTTAACAAAGAAGCTCCCACAAATCATAATGCCTGTGATTGAGAAAAAAAGAACTCGCGATCTGCCCCAAATTAACGAACGGATCCGCTTCCCGAAAATTCGAGTCATTGACACTGATGGTTCCCAGCTAGGAATTCTAACTCCACAGGAAGCGCTGCAACTAGCAGAGGAGAAGGAGTTGGATTTAGTACTGCTCAGTGACAAGGCCGACCCGCCGGTGTGTCGGATTATGGATTACGGGAAATACAAGTTCGAGCAGGAGAAGAAGGCGCGGGAAGCTCGGAAGAAACAGCACACGGCTGATGTGAAAGAAGTGAAGATGCGCTACAAAATTGAGGAACACGACTACAATGTGCGTGTTAAGCAAGCAGAACGCTTCTTAAAAGATGGTGATAAAGTCAAAGCAACTGTGATGTTCCGGGGTCGAGAGATTCAACACAGTGATTTAGCTGAAGATTTATTGAAGCGAATGGCAACGGATCTGGAACCGTTTGGTGAAGTGCAACAAGCACCCAAAAAAGAAGGGCGAAATATGATGATGCTTATCTCGCCTAAGAAGTAATACTCATAAGTATTCTTGTAACCAAGTAATCCACCACTGAAAATATCAAAACGGCTTCACCGTCGTTGAAATTAATTGCAACTTGATAGTCCTGAACTCTGAGTGGGAAACATAATACTCAGTTGTTCAGGACTTTTGCCATTTTGGGGATTGGGGAGCCATTATTAATTTTGAATTTTGAATACTTCGACAAGTTCAGTACAAGTTTTGAGTTTTGAATTGATTGCTCCCCACTAGACGGAGAAGATACCAGAAAGTAAAACATGGAATTGAAAAATTATTCGTTGGCAGCAAATCCAAATTGGCTGGCACAACTTTTAAAATGGGTGAATCTACGACCGGAAGAAGGCGAACGGACTTGGATGATGTTTGCCTTTTACACAACTGTATCTGTGGGGTTGCGATGGGCTGAGGATAGTACAGTAGCACTATTTTTGGATGAATATGGTGCTGGGCCATTGCCTTGGATGTATATTGCCAGTGCGGTTATGGGTATGGCGCTGGTTTTTGTCTATTCTTGGCTACAAAAGATTTTTCCTTTGCGCTGGGTGGTGGTGGCGATCGCACCTTGTATGATCGTGCCGTTAATTTTGTTAGTATTATTACGCTGGGGAATCGATGTCGCCTACTTTTCAGTCATCGTCGTATTTTTACTGCGGTTGTGGGTAGATTCTATCTATGTAGTCAACGATCTAAATACTTCCATCGTTGCTAACCAATTATTTAACATTCGAGAAATTAAGCGCACTTACCCACTCATTAGTAGTGGGTTATTAGTAGCTGATGTGATCAGTGGCTTTAGTTTGCCTTGGTTGCTGGAGTTCGCCAAACTCAACCGCGTAATTATGATCGCCTGTGGAGTGATTATGATTGGCTCGGCGATTCTTTGCTATTTAAGTTATCAATATCGCACATCTTTTCCCGAAGCACCACAGCGCCTAATTCCTCAAGAACAAGCCTCTCGGCATCGGCGTATCCAAGCACCACTCAAGCGTTATACTTTACAACTATTTGCCTTTGTTGGTCTGTTACAAATTATTGGTTTATTAGTAGATTTTCAATATCTCCAAGAACTAAAAATCAACTTAGGCGATCGTGAACTAGCAGGATTTTTAGGTATATTTGGTGGGATTGTCGGATTGTGTGAGTTAACTACCCAGTGGTTTGTTTCCAGTCGCCTCATCGAACGCTTTGGAGTGTTCTTCACTGCTGCACTTTTGCCTGTGGCTGTAGGCTTTGTTGTCCCTGGGATGATTGTTGTACTTTACTTGCTACCTGGAATACAATCCCTAGCATTTTTCTGGGGATTGGTTGGGTTGAAGTTCTTTGATGAACTGTTGCGTTACACCTTCGTTATCAGTAGCGGGCCGTTACTATATCAACCAATTCCCGAACGTATTCGTAGCCGAACCCAGGTACTATCAGGGGGAACTGCGGAAGCGATCGCCACTGGTACTGCTGGTATCATCATTGTAATTACCTTGTTTGTGTGTGGGTTGTTTGTACCTGCAACAATGCAAAAGTGGGTGTTTATCGGCGAAACGATGGTAGTAGCCGTTGCCTGCTTGAAGGTAGTATGGTTATTGCGATCGCGTTATGTTGATTTGTTAGTCTTGAGCGCTGATAGAGGCGAACTGAGTGCCTCTAATGTGGGTTTACGTGCCTTTAAACAAGGGGTAGTCAAAGCTTTAGAAGAAAAAGGCAATACCGCAGATAAACACTCTTGTATTGAATTATTAGCCCAAATCGACCCCCAAGGGGCAGCAGATGTTCTCTCGCCTATTTTATTTAAGCTAACGCCAGATTTACAACGACATAGTTTAGAGGTGATGCTAGCCACTGATGCCAGTCCCACTCATGTATCTGAAGTGAAATGGTTGTTAGAGCGTCATCCCGACAATGTTAATCCCGAAGTTTTTGCCCTAGCATTACGTTATGTTTGGCTAGCTGACCCCAATCCCAATTTAAGCCAACTGGAAGAATACCTCAACCAGCGCCACCACTCATTAACCCGCGCCACGGCTGCGGCTTTGCTATTGCGTCAGGGAACACCCATCCAAAAAGTAGCCGCAACCAAGACTTTACGCCGGATGTTAACCCATAAGCAAGAACGAGAAAGGGTGAACGGAGTCAAAGCTCTACGAGAAGTGGTTTATTTACAGGCATTGCGGATTCATATACCTAATTTGTTACAGGATGAATCTTTAAGGGTGCGTTGTGCTGTCTTAGAAATGATTGCCGCAACGCGCATGGAAGAATACTATTCCTCTCTGCTGACAGCACTTTATTACAAGTCAACCCGCGCCACTGCCATGCGTGCCTTAATCAAAATGGAGAATGAAGCATTGGATATGTTGTTACAACTGGCTACCAATGCCCATAAACCAGAAGTATTAAGGATGTATGCTTGGCGTACCATAGGACAAATTTCTACCACAGAAGCTGTAGAGACCTTATGGTTGCAGTTAGAATCTTCTTGGGGTGCTACTAGATACCATATTCTGCGTAGCTTGTTGAAAATTCAGAAACAATCAGAAATTACCAATTTAGTAGATAGGTTTCAACACAGTCGGGTAGAAAATCTCATTGATCAGGAATTACGTTTTTTGGGTGAGATTTATGCAGCTTATATAGACTTACGACCACAATTAAATTTAGATAATAGTCAAACAAACCCAAGAGTTTTGATTGTTAGTGATTTACTACAACGTGCCTTGGCAGAGATGGAATGGGATATTCGGGAACGTTTATTATTACTATTAAAATTACTGTATTCGCCAGATAAAATGCAGGCAGCAGCTTTTAATCTCCGGTCTGAATCAGTGGTGAATTTAGCACGAGGACTGGAAATATTAGAACATACAGTGAATTTGCCACGAAAATCATTGTTATTAAATCTTTTAGATAAGCGATCGCACCAAGAAAAGCTGGATGATCTTTTAGAGGCAGAATTTACAGAATATCAACCGTTGTCAGCTAGTGAAAGATTACGAAAGATGCTCACCTTGGGTAATTTCCTTTCTGATTGGTGTTTGGCTTGCTGTTTTCATTTTGCTCAAGTTAACCGGATTCGTTTGACAATTAACGAAATTCTGATGGCTTTGCGTCATCCTACGGGCTTTGTGCGGGAAGCGGCGATCGCTTATTTGAGTGTGGTTTCATATCGCGTCCTCTTAGAACTTCTGCCCAAATTACAAAAAGATTCTCATCCCCTAGTAGCAGCACAAATTCAGGAATTGATGAATAAAACAGCAATCAAAATTACTAAATAAACTCAATCAGTAGTGAAAATTCGTAATTCTGTAAGATACTAAGGCTCAGAACTTTTTACTTCTTCCACCTGGCCAACTTCAAAAATCAAGGTGAATGGTTGTCCCATTTCTCGCTCGACAAATTCTTCTAGTAGCTTTACTTGTCGGGGTGTAACTGGATCGTTAGCTCGCACACTCAGCCGTACTTCCGGAGGATTAACTAACCAGTTGGTACTACTTCTAAATAATTGCAGGCGTTGAAAGGTGACAGTACGATTTAATAATGCTCTACGTAAACTGGCTTCTAATTGCGTCTGTCGTACCAGTCGAGCAAAGCTCACACCTAAAGGAATAACCAGAATAGCTGTCAGTACCAAAGTCGAAACAATGGGGCGACGCGCTTGGCTCATAGAAGTATAACCTGCCGCCAAAAACGTCACCATACAGGAGAGGGTAATACCTAGTAGATTGGTGAGGTAGAGTAAGGTTGCGCCCAAACTAAGTGCGAAATTTGCCTTAGCTAAACCCAGTCCAATTACGCATATAGGAGGCATAAGAGCAACTGCGATCGCCGTTCCTGCCAAACTACCGGAAATTTTTGTCTCAGTTTTGGCGTAGGCACTAATAGCACCAGCCGCGACGGCAATACCTAAGTCTAACAGGGTTGGTTCAGAACGAGCCAAGACTTCACTACCATAATCAGGTAGTCCCACGATTAAACCCAAAAAGCAGGCGATCGCTAATGCTAATAATGTACCTATGCCTACAGATGTAATACCTTGACGGAATAAAAGAATATCACCTTGTAAAGCACCAAAAGCTAATCCGCGAATGGGCAGCATTAGGGGAGCGATAATCATAGCACCGATAATCACGGCGCTACTATTGGACAATAGACCAAAGGTAGCGATCGCACAAGAACTGACAATTAGAGTCAGATAAGGTATGTCCAGACTTGATTCTGCCTGTAAATCTACTTGTAATTGTTGTAGTTGTTCTGGCTGTCTTTGTTTGCGCCTGAAGTTCTGAAAGCGGTCTCGAATGTTAATACCCAAGAGCTTCCCCCTTCTTGTTTAATTAACTGTTAAATATTCATGCCTAGATGATTAAAATCTTATATTCAGGCGATGCCATCTGAATATATTCCCTGGACAATCAGTACAGAATTCTACTAAATACTTACTCATGGTACTTGAATCAGCAATCAGTGAAGAAGTGATCGCCACGAATCTCAAGCAGTTTCTTTTAGTACTTTCGGTTTCTTTAGGTGTAGCCACCTTACCCCAAGTATTTAGTTGGTTTCGCCAAATCCCTTATACCTTACTTCTGGTAATTGTCGGTTTGGGACTAGCAGTCGTTGATGTGCGCCTGGTTGTCCTGTCTCCTGCTTTAATTTTGTCTATCTTTTTACCACCCTTATTATTTGAAGCCGCATGGAATTTGAAATGGTCAGATTTGCAGCGTGATTTTGTCCCAATTTGTCTATATGCCGTGTTTGGGGTGATAATCTCAATTGCCGGAGTAGCAATTGGACTTAATCAACTGGCGGGAATTTCCCTAACTACAGCGTTACTCATCGGTGCGAGTCTTTCTGCTACTGACCCTGTTTCCGTCACCGCTTTGTTTCGTGAATTGGGTGTAGGAACTCGACTTGTCACCCTCATGGAAGGCGAAAGCTTATTTAACGACGGGATGGCAGTAGTCGCCTTTGGTTTTTTGGTGGCTTTGCCTTTTGGGAATGCCGAATTAGGCTTTCAACCAATTTTGTTACAGCTTATACAAGTGGTGGGTATCGGTGTAGCAGTAGGCTGTTTGATTGGTTTTGCTATTTCCTACCTGACCCAACGTTTTGACTTGCCAATGGTGGAACAGTCCTTAACTTTGGTGTCTGCTTACGGTACTTATCTCATTACCGAAGACTTGGGGGGTTCCGGCGTAATCGGGGTTGTCACTACAGGTTTGATATTAGGTAACTTTGGTTCACGTATAGGCATGAATCCCCGGACTCGGATTATTGTTTCCGAATTTTGGGAATTTTTAGCGTTTTTTGTCAATTCGATTGTTTTTTTATTAATTGGCGACCAAATCCGTTTTGCCAGTTTAGGAGAAAATCTGCAAATCATTGCTATTACAGTAGGTGCAATGATTTTAATGCGAGCAGTTGCATTATTTATTCTCAGCAAATTGAGCGTTATGATGACTCAATCACAAGTCTCCTTACCTGAACAGACTATTCTTTGGTGGGGTGGGTTACGTGGTTCTGTGTCAATTGCCCTGGCATTGAGTGTACCGAATGTATTGCCAGGGCGAGAAAAAATCATTGCTACCGTCTTTGGAGTAGTTTTATTTACGCTACTAGTCCAGGGATTAACAATTAAACCCCTGCTGCAAAAGCTCAATCTGCTCGGCGATGCACCCTTACGCGAACAGTATTTACAACTAGTCGCCCGTAGTGTTGCTCTAGAAAGAGTATTGCAATACCTCCAAACAGAGAAACGTCCCGGTATCGACCCAGAGTTTATTCGTTACCAAGAGAAACTTGTCACAGGTGAAATTGCAGAATTGCAAACCAAGATTGATAAATTACACAATGAATACCCCAATCTTCAGAACTTTACAACAGAACAATTCCGCGATGAACTACTAGCAATTGAGGCAGATACTTATGCGGAATTTGTCAAGTCTGGGCGATTAAATAAAGAATTGGCTCCGATGCTGGAAGATGTATTAGGTCATCAAAGAGACTAGAGTTTAGAGACTAGCGCTCAGAAATTATCTCTTACCCAATCCCTATCTTTACTTCACAACAGCAGCAAAAGGACAACGGCTAGTTTGTAAATTTGCTGGTGCTGATGTCTCCTTTTTTCCCCAAAGTTTTCTGATGAAATTCCAAAACCTCCGCCAGAGAGAATTAGATTTTTTTTGCTGATTTTGGGGTGTTTTGAGTAATTTACCACCAGATGTCAGCTTCGCTAGGAACTTGGTGTTGTCGTAATAGTGTTCCAAAGACAGGATTTTTAAATCCTCTGTGACACGCACAACGCTTGTGCCAATGACTTCTATCGCCTCGCCCGTAGCTGCATAGCCTTTAAATTCACCTTTAAACTCACCCCAGTGTCGCCATTTAAAAACAATCTCCGGCGCCCCAGAATAAACTTCTAGTACTTCCCACAAAAAGCCATCGGGAAAAGCTGTATGAAATAGACCAGTGGAAGTTTCAAAGTTTTCCTCAGTGGCTTTGTAATTTTTGGTATTGCCAATCATCAATTTATAAGTACCTGAATTAATCAAGTCTGTGATGGTATGGCGAGAACCTCCATTGGTACTCATGCGAAATTGGTCGGGAACAACAGAAAGCCACTGAGCAGGATTTGTTTTAAAGTTAGCTTCAATATCAAAGGTACGCACTAAGTTTTGGACTAGTGTTTCCAATGAATTGGATGGGTGATTACGTGTACTTTCTTGAGCAAGTTTTGCATCAGAATGGGTATAATCTGGCTTTTCACCATAACGCCACTCAACATGATTGCTGTATTTTAATACAGTGTCTCTATCTTGTACCCAAAGATGAAGTTTTTCGATGTCGATTTGACTCATAAACCCCTCTGCGAAATCAATGTAAAAATTATAAGCAACCAAATTTCGCAGCTAAATCCCCTCGATTTTTGCAGTTAAATATACAGATTATCTGCTGTTAATTTCTCTTGAATTTGTAGCGATTGAACTATGTTAACTATCTGTATACACTTCTTTTATATTATGCCAGTTCGCTCAATCATAATTGTTAATTTAGCAGCTATTGTCTGGTTAAAAGCCTTAAAATTTGCCAAATAAATGGGCAGCAATTAGTTGTTATGTTATGCAAAAATTGTCTAAAGTATAAATATTGGAACACTAGAAATTAATTAAACTGTTACGCACAGAGCAGTAAAAATACTGTTTAAGGAAGAATAAGTGAAATTACTATACAAATATAAAAATATGTTACTCAAAAATATTTGGGTAATGTGGGGTGCCATGGGCTACGCCCTACCGTTGGCGATCGCCTTATTATCCACAGGCTGTGAGCAGGTAATTGAATCTTTGCCACCTCTGCCAACGGTTGAAATACCATCAAATCAACCACTAAAGCCTCAAATTCCTGTAGAATCTGCCACCTCTGCCCAAATTGAAGCAGCCGTCCGCCAAGGAATCAACCAAGTACGTCAAAAAAACGGGTTACAACCTTTACAAAATAACGTCAAATTAGCGCAGGTTGCCCGTCAATACAGCAGACAAATGGCAGAGAAGAAATTCTTTAGTCATACTGGCGCGGATGGCAGCACCCCAGCAGATAGAGTCCGTGCTGGTGGTATTTCTTATTGGGTAGTCGGTGAAAATCTATACACAAGCACAAATATTCCTCGTCCTGTACCGTCAGCGATTGAAGGGTGGATGAAAAGCCCTGGACATCGAGAAAATATTCTCCGCCCCGTATTTGCGGAGACAGGTGTAGGAGTGTGGCGAATAGGCAACACCTACTATATTACTCAGTTATTCTTGCGGCGATCGCCCCTTGGGTGGCCTTAAATTAGGATCACAACTCCTTATAATATGCAGCGATCGCCAATAATTGTCTAAACTGCAAGTAGACCATTATTTTAGAAAAACCTTGTGAAAGCGAGATGGATCATCACAGCAGTTTCAGCAGCATTGTTTTTTGGTGGTAGCCTGTTTACATCGCTGCGTGACCCCTGGTTTCAAAACTTACAACGTCCCGACTGGCTGACCTTTGAATTTATCATCCCGTTTGTTTGGACTTTCATTTGGGCTTGTACAACCATTTCTGCAATTATTGTTTGGGAAAAAAGGACAAGACAGGGCTTTCGACCTTGGTATTTGATGGCTATTTATGCAGCGATCGCCATTTCTACCTCTGCGTATAGTCCTATTGTAGTAGAACTGCGGAGCCTCACAGGGGGAATAATTATGGGTGGCTTGGCAACGCTACTAGTGTATATTTTAGCCTTCGTAGTCAAGCCCATTTCCCCAAAAGCCTCTTGGCTATTCCTTCCCTACGCCCTCTGGGGGCCATTTGGTACTTATCTAACTTGGTTATTACTCCAACTAAATCCCGGTGTAGCAAGTTAGCCTATTTCTACAAATCTTAAGTATTATAGCATGATTCTTGGTATAGTACTTTACGTAATCGAGTATAATCATAAAGGGTTTCCACCGCCCGCATCGGTCATCCTAATTAACGCAGTCCTGCATAGGATCTAACAAAGTAAAAAATTATTTTCCTCGATTAGCTGCTGAGGGTAGCACCAGCATTGCCATTCGGGAATTACAACGTAATTTGAGCCAAAACTTAATAAGGGTGTAAGGGTGGTGAAAACTACACCCCTACACCCCTACACCCCTACACCCCTACACCCTTATACCCTTACACCCTTACACCCCTAATTCTAGTGATGATGGTGATGATGATGTACAGCTAATTGTGGGTTGATTGCCACTGCTTGCTCATGCTGCAACTCAGCAATCTGAGCATTTGCCCATTCAGCCGCCATCGCCAAAAACTCTGGATGGTCATTCACACAAGCCATCTGCACATAATCCACACCAGAATATTTCTTCTCTAAATCATGAATTATGTGGTGTACATCTAGTAAAGTTTCGTGGTTTTCTGTAGCAAAGCCAATAGGCATAAAGATAATAACCTTTGCACCCAATTGAATCAGGTTTTTAGCTGCTTGCTCTGCGTTGGGTTGCGTCCATTCAATTAAGGGGGTGTCATGATTCAGCCAACCCACGGAAATGAGGGGATACTTATAAATTAACTCTTCCCGCACCAGGTCGTACAACGCTTGACTTTCGACAATTCCAGAGGTGAAACCTTTGGCTTTGTGAGGACAACCATGATTCATCAACACAATGCCAATTTGGGAAGGTAAATAAGCTGTGGCTAAATCAGCGTTAATTTTCTCCTCTACCAGATGAGCCATTAAATGGATGTATTCTGGCTCGTTATAGAAGGAAGGTATATAACGTAATGCTTTCAGCCAATGATTTTCACCATCATTTGTCTCAGTTAAAGCGTTGTTAACTTGTTCAATAGCAATCCCACTGGTGAAAATGGAATCAACGACTAGTAGGGGATAAATCAGAATTTTGTCAAAACCTTGACTTTTGATTTCCGCCAAAACTTGGTTAGGTAAAAAAGGAGCGCAAAAATTAAAAGCTTTGAAAACTTGAATGCGATCGCCCCATTTTGCTTGTAAATTTTGTTCAATGCCAGCACGCTGCTTTTCAAAGATGGCGTTGTGAGGGGAAATAAAATCGTGGTGTTGATGTCCCCATTCGTGACGGTCAAATAACGCCAGTAACTTTGCTAACGGCGGATAAATCCAAGTCGGTACAGGTGCGAATTTTGCTGTCAGTAGATTGAGCGCCTGTTCGTTATAGTTAGCAAAATCTTCGTAGCTTTCAACTTCACCATAACCCATGAGCAACACGGCTACTCGGTCTTGGGTTGATAAATGTTCCTGTGTATTTTGTAGTTTTTCCGGTGTGGCAACCACAATAAATTCCTCGATATAAGCCAGATTGGCAAGCAAAATCAGTAGCTACAACATAGCTGGATTGTTTGCCCACCTAGTAAGTTATTATCCTATCCCCCTGGATGGGATAACAACAAAAGTGACAATAATATATCAAAAGACATACTGAGCTTAATACTAGGTACTGAGTAGGGAAAAATATTTAACACTATATGCTTTGAGGAAGAAATGTTAACTGTTGACCAATGACAACTGACAAATGACAAATGACAACTGACTATAATTTATAAATGAGCATTATTATTTGCCCTGGAATCCATGACTCAGATTTAACTGAAAGCTTTGTGTCAGGGTGCTTGGGTGCATTCTCTGGTAACTCAATTAGTCAAAAGCCCGTAGAGATACTTGTTGTTCCAGTGGCAGGGGTTTTGACTTTATCATCACTTCATATTTTGCAGTTTCTGCACGATCGCTTGGGGAATAAGCTAAAATCGCCAGTTATATTCATCAGCTTCAGTGCTGGCGTAGTCGGAGCGATCGCTGCTGCTTGGCAATGGCAAAATTGGGGGGGTCATGTCAAAGCATTTATTGCCATAGATGGATGGGGCGTACCACTGTGGGGAAATTTTCCCATTCATCGGCTCAGTCATGATTATTTCACTCATTGGAGTTCATTGTTACTAGGAAGTGGGCAAACTAATTTTTACGCAGAACCACCCGTTGAACATTTAACCATGTGGCGATCGCCCCAAACCGTACAAGGCTGGCAAGTTGATATGTATGTCAAAAATACTACTTCAAATACCCGTTTAACTGCGGCTGAGTTTTTACATTTATTGTTAAGACACTATGAAGCAAAATAGTCCGGAAAACCGTCACAGTTACCAGGAGTGAAATATTGAGTGATGAGACAATCAGTAGGGATATGGAAAATGAAGATGAAAAACTCCAGATTCCATTTGCTTCTTCTAGTCCCCACTCCCACCCCCATCTACCGTACTTATTAAACAAAATCCCCAATGTTTCCTACTGAACCTGCTACTGTTAATAATGGGTTTGGCGCACTGATCAAAAATCGTAATTTTATGCTGCTGTGGATTGGGCAATTGCTCTCCCAGTTAGGTGATAAAGTCTTTTTTGTCTTAATGGTTGCCTTGCTGGAGAATTACCCACCCCTTCCAGGTTGGGCAGAAAACTCCATGTACTCAATTTTGATGGTAGCCTTTACTCTGCCCGCAATTTTACTAGGTTCTGCGGGAGGTCTTTTTGTTGATCGCGTTTCTAAAAAATTCGTCCTAGTAGGCGCTGATGTCATCCAGGCATTACTAACACTTTTAATAGCTTTCTCTCCACGGAACTTTTTCATATTTTTAGTCTTGACTTTTGCAATTTCCTCCCTAGCGCAGTTTTTCGCACCAGCAGAACAGGCTGCTATTCCAATTTTGGTGCGTAAAGAAAATTTTATGGCGGCCAATGCTCTTTACAGCAGTACAATGATGGGAGCCTTAATTGTGGGTTTTGCCATTGGTGAGCCGATATTAAGTTTGGCAAAAACCTTCTTAGGCTCAGATTATGGTCAAGAATTAATAGTAGCTAGTTTGTACTCGCTGTCAGCACTTGCATTTTGGCTAGTTAATTTTAAATCTGAACACAAATCCATTAGCGATCCCACAGCCTTAATCCATCCTTGGGCTGATTTCAAAGAAGGATTAGGCTATCTCAAAAAGAACCGCCTAGTATTGAATGCTATGCTGCAATTAACCACATTATATTGTGTTTTTGCCGCTTTAATGGTGCTTTCAATCAGATTAGCAGCAGATTTTGGTTTAAAACAGCAACAATTTGGCTTTTTCTTAGCAGCAGCCGGAGTAGGCATGGTTTTAGGTGCAGCCATATTGGGACATTGGGGAGATAATTTTCGTCACAAACCCTTACCCTTAATCGGGTTTCTGGTGATGGCAGGTGTTTTGTCATTATTCACTTTTACCCACAATTTGCTCTTGGCTTTAGCACTTTGTGGATTTTTAGGATTAGGTGCTTCTTTAATAGGCGTACCTATGCAAACATTAATTCAACACCAAACACCACCTACAATGTATGGCAAAGTATTTGGTTTTCAAAACCATGCTGTAAATATTGCCCTATCAGCACCGTTGGCTATTACCGGGCCATTAACTGATGCTCTAGGCTTGAGAACTGTATTGGTGGGTATGAGTTTCGTAGTTGTAACCGTAGGTGTAATGGCATGGAAAAATACCCGCCGAGTTTTGCAAGATGTGATTTAGTTATTAAGTCCCCATTACCCATTACCCATTCCCCCACCCATACTCTGTATCTATCATCGTCATACTAAAGAAAGAAATTTAATTCATAATTTGATTGAACTTTTCTATTAATATTGAATTACTGACTACAGAATTCCCGCATTAACTTAGCTATCATCTGAGGTTTGACCGTGACTGTGAGCTTGCCTTCCCCGACTAGTCCCTCACAAACAGAGAAACATACTCAGTCTGTTAATTCGCCATCGGTGGTTGTGACACCACAACGGGTAACTGGTGGCTTCGCGCTACTTGATAGCCTGCTGCGCCACGGCGTTGAGTATATCTTTGGTTATCCTGGTGGGGCGATTCTGCCGATTTATGATGATCTGTATAAGGTGGAAGCAACTGGCAGCCTTAAACATATTCTAGTGAGACACGAACAAGGAGCAGCTCATGCTGCTGATGGTTATGCTCGTGCAACCGGAAAAGTAGGTGTATGCTTTGGTACTTCTGGGCCTGGGGCAACTAACTTGGTAACAGGTATCGCTACAGCCTACATGGATTCAATTCCAATGGTGATTGTTACTGGGCAAGTACCCCGGAAAATGATCGGTACAGATGCGTTCCAAGAAACCGATATCTACGGTATTACTCTACCCATTGTTAAGCACTCCTATGTAGTGCGTGACCCCCAAGACATGGCGCGAATTGTGGCAGAAGCATTCCACATAGCCAGCACAGGCCGTCCAGGGCCAGTGTTGATTGATGTGCCGAAAGATGTGGCTTTTGAACAATTTGATTATGTACCTGTAGAACCAGGTTCAATTAAATTACGCGGATATCGCCCCACGGTGAAGGGAAATCCACGCCAAATTAACGCCGCGATTGAATTGATCCGCGAAAGCCGTCGTCCTTTACTATACGTTGGTGGTGGGGCGATCGCATCTGGCGCTCATGCAGAAATTCAAGAACTCGCCGAGTTATTTAATATCCCCGTCACTACCACCCTAATGGGTATCGGGGCTTTTGATGAACACCATCCTTTATCCTTGGGGATGTTGGGGATGCACGGCACAGCTTACGCTAACTTTGCTGTGACTGATTGTGATTTATTGATTTGCGTGGGTGCTAGGTTTGATGACCGTGTTACTGGCAAATTAGATGAGTTTGCTTCTCGTGCCAAAGTCATTCACATCGATATTGACCCCGCCGAAGTTGGTAAAAACCGCATTCCTGAAGTCCCCATTGTTGGCGATGTGCGGAAAGTCTTACTTGATTTATTACGTCGTTGCAAACAAACAAGTGCCAAAACTACCCCCAACCAAAACCAAGAATGGCTTAACTTAATTAACCGTTGGCGGGAGGATTACCCCCTAGTAGTTCCCCAGCATCCAGACAGCATTCCCCCACAAGAAGTGATTGTGGAAGTCGGTAGTCAAGCCCCCCACGCCTTCTACACCACTGATGTTGGTCAACATCAAATGTGGGCAGCCCAATTCCTCAAAAATGGCCCCCGGCGTTGGATTTCTAGCGCAGGCTTGGGAACTATGGGTTTTGGTTTACCTGCCGCAATTGGCGCTAAAGTAGCTTTCCCAGATGAACAAGTAATCTGTATTAGCGGTGATGCCAGTTTCCAAATGTGTCTGCAAGAGCTTGGTACTGCTGCACAATATAAGATAAATGTCAAGACTGTAATTCTAAATAACGGCTGGCAAGGGATGGTACGCCAATGGCAACAAGCATTCCACGGCGAGCGCTACTCCTGCTCAAATATGGAAGTAGGGATGCCAGATGTAGAGTTATTGGCACAAGCCTACGGCATTAAGGGTATTGTAGTCACTCACAGAGAGCAATTGAAAGATGCGATCGCTCAAATGTTAGCCTACGATGGCCCAGTTATTTTAGATGTTCGCGTCACAAAAGACGAGAATTGCTATCCTATGGTAGCTCCTGGTAAGAGTAATGCTCAAATGATTGGTTTACCGAAGCAACCACCAAAGACCAGTGTCGAACCAGTTTATTGCAGCCATTGTGGCACGTCAAATTTACCAAATCACAATTTCTGTTCTGAATGTGGGACTAAGTTGTAATTCATTTGCAGTTATATAAGTGATTTTGATGACGCAGGGTTTTATGTACTCTGCGTTTTTTCTTTTTCAACACAGAGGAACGCTATAGCTGGGGACTGGGGACTGGGGACTGGGGACTGGGGACTGGTGACTGGTGACTGGTGACTGGTGACTGGTGACTGGTGACTGGTGACTGGGTTAAAAGTCTTGTTGTGTCTAGGTTGTATCATCTATCGATGTTCTAACACTACTGGCGACAGCTATATTTAAGAAAATGTCTCAGCTATATTATTCATTTTGAATTTATTCCCCCCCTCCCTCATCTTCAAGCACTACGAGGAATCCGTTCAATTTCTGCATAGCCACTAAAAATTAACCTGTCTCCTTCGGTTTCTAATCGGTTCAGCCGCATTTTCACACCATCAAGGTCAAAACGGTCTAAATCGACCATATTATCTAAAATTTCCGCCAGTGCTAGACTCAAGGTTTGTGATATTTCTTGTTGCGTTTCGGGAACAGCACCAAGTTCAACTTTGGGATCTTTAAAAGAAATACGGCGGCGCTTTTCCACAGCCACCGTCAGAGTCATGCTAATGGGGATCAGTTCTCCGCTACCTAAATCCGCCTGCGCTGTCAGTCTGAGGCTATTTTGGGGTAATAGTTGTACCTGAACTTCAGTAAAAGAAACTGGTTTACCGTCAGATAATTCAGTTAAAGCGGGTAAAGTTAAGTTGACTAGCCGCTTCTGTACTAGTTCAGCTTTAAAGGCTTGATTAATTCCAGTTTCCGATAAAATTACTTGCGCGATCGCTTGTGTTGGTTGCTTAAGATTTAACTTACCACTCAAAACAGCACCAAAGTCAATAGACACGGCATCCGTCTCAAAAGACATCTCCTCTACCGCAAACTCTCTGCGGATGACTAAGCCACGTCCGCTCATTTTGAAGCTATCAATGCTGCCTTGCAACAGCTTGCTAGAGGGATAGCAGCGCACAAAGACTTCTACTGACTCGCTTTGGGAAAACAGGTGGCGAATCGTTTGGCTGGCTACTGTATTGAGCATTCTCTCGCCCCAATCAGTGCCTTTAGGATCTTGTAAACCAGTAAGTCCGCCGAACATTTGGTTGTGGGTCTCTAGAAGTTCTTTGTACTCTTGTAACAAAATGTGAAGATTTCAGCAAGCCCTTGGTGATTCATTGTGCTGATACCAAGACTTGATTTTGCTGATAATGGACGAAAAAAAGCATTTGTGAAAGTTTCATGATTACTCAGCAAAAGCAGACAAAATCATACAGTGCAAAGACGCTAATAACACCTTTGTGCTTACCCTGGGGATTCCTACTTAGTGGTATGCGCCTTTGCGCGAAACTAGGAAATATCTCCTACTCAGCCAAAAAAAATCTCAGCCCTAGCGACAACCCAAAGACTCACGGGTATCAACACCAGTTTTAGAGTTTACGCCATTAGCCTTAAGACAGAGTTTTTTCACTTGCGTTATATCTAAAACCGCATTAGTAAAATCTGCCCCAGTGACATTAACGTTATCAAAAATAGAACGCAGCATCATAGCATTAGTTAAAATAGCATCGCTTAAATCAGCGTTCTTAAAATTTGCCAGATAAGCTATGCCCTCACTAAAATCCACACCATGCAAATTAACCCCCTCCAGCACAGTCCCGTTAAACACACCACCACGTAAGTCAGCATTGCTAAAATTGGCATTTTCTAAATCTACATTGGTAAACTCAGAACCAATTAAACTTTGACCAGAGAAATCTTTTGCCTTCAGTTCATCACCAGCCGAACGGGTGATACTAGACGAACTCGCAGCTTGGGCTGACCCAGGAAACAAAAATAAAACCATTGCTAAGACAAAACTAACCACTACTCGCCAATCTTTCATAACGTATTCTTAATAAATCTCAACACTCCACCATTATTAAACATTAAAGGGGAATGGTGAGCAGAGAGTGGGAAGTAGTGGGTCAGAAATTATTCCCTATGTCTTACTCCCTATTAATTGAAACCATCACGTAGGATATTAAATGTTGAAGTGCGATCGCATAAGCAAAACTATCTGTGGCTAATCAAAAAGATACTGCCGAAACCTTAGCGAGAACCCCTTTGTATCAACTGGGTGTAGAACTCAAAGCCCGCTTGACCAGCTTTGGCGGGTGGGAAATGCCAGTACAATTTAGTGGGATCACCCGCGAACACGAAGCAGTAAGAAACGCTGCTGGGATGTTTGACATTTCTCACATGGGTAAATTCACCCTCCAAGGTAAAAACCTCATTTCTCAACTCCAAGGTTTAGTTCCTTCAGATTTAAGTAGGTTGCAACCAGGACAAGCCCAATATACCGTGTTGTTAAACCCCCAAGGAGGAATCATCGACGATATTATTGTCTACTACCAAGGTGAAGACAACACTGGTACACAACAGGCATTTATTATCGTCAATGCAGCCACCACTAGTAAAGACAAAGCATGGATACTGTCACACCTCGACCAAAATCAGGTGCAATTCCAAGACATATCACCAGCAAAAGTCTTAATCGCCATTCAAGGGCCAAAAGCTATCGGCTATCTCCAGCCTTTTGTGCAGCAAAACTTACAACCAATCAAAGCCTTTGGACATCTAGAAGCAACAGTACTAGGTCAAGCAGGTTTTATAGCCCGTACAGGTTATACCGGGGAAGATGGCTTTGAGATTTTGGTAGACCCAGAAGTAGGGGTAGAGTTATGGCGTAGTTTATATGATGCAGGTGTCATTCCCTGTGGCTTAGGTGCAAGAGATACCCTGAGGCTAGAAGCAGCTATGGCGCTTTACGGTCAAGACATCGATGACAACACCACTCCTCTAGAAGCTGGGTTAGGGTGGTTAGTTCATTTGGATACCAAAGGAGATTTTATTGGTCGGTCGGTTTTAGAACAACAAAAGGCTACAGGAGTACAACGCCGACTTATAGGTTTGCAAACCCAAGGACGTAACATCGCCCGTCATGGCTACCAAGTTCTCTCAGACGGTAAAGTAGTAGGCGGAGTGACTAGCGGCACTCTATCACCTACACTGGGTTATCCTGTTGCTTTAGCCTACGTCCCTAGCAAACTAGCGAAAGTTGGTCAACCGCTAGAAGTCGAAATTCGTGGTAAAGCATACCCAGCTGTTGTAGTTAAGCGACCCTTTTATCGTTCAAGTAATAAGGGTTAGAAAATCGTGATTAGGGTAAGCAAAGGGGTTGAAGAGGGAAAATTTGGCCTATCTCCAGCCCCCAATCTAAAAACCAATGTTGACCTACTGAATGTGTTGTAAGATACTCAATCACAGTATGGTTATTAACTAAATATGGTCTTGATTACTTTGGGACACTAATTTTTTGATATTTTAAGAGGAAAAGAAATGTCGTCGTTTGAATACCCTCAAGATTTAAGATATTTGGATACTCATGAATACGTGAGACTAGATGGCGAAATCGCTACTATCGGTATTACAGAATTTGCTGTAGATCAATTGGGTGATGTGGTTTTTCTAGAACTGCCAGACATTGGCGATTTACTAACAAAAGGAGACACTTTTGGTTCAATTGAATCAGTCAAAGCCGTCGAAAACTTGAACGCACCAATCACCGGAACAGTTGTAGAACGCAACGAAATTTTGGTTGAATCGCCCGAAGCGGTTGCAGATGATCCCTACGGTGAAGGTTGGTTCTTGAAGGTGCGTGTGAATGATCCTGACGAAGTAAATGATGCTTTGACGGCGGATGAATATCGTGCTGAGGTAGAAGGCGAGTAGCTGGGTTTTGGGGACTGAGTACTGGTGACTAGGAGCAAAGAAGCAGGAGAAAAACTCCTTACTCAACACTAGATAAACACCCCGCTATTGCTCTAAGCGTTCGCGTAGATTCTCGTAGAGAAGCTATACCCGCAAAGCTTTACAGCACTCATTACCCAGCACGCCTCATCTCAATGATTATTGATAAATCATTCAAGAGTTTACAAAATACCCCTACCTTTCAGGGGTATTTGTTGCAAAATATTAAATAGTTACTTCTGGAGTTTAATTTAGTGGTATCTTATGCCTCTATTCCTCAGTCTAGCGATGAAGCTCACTCTACCGTAGGTGCTAGTCTACAGCTAGACGAAAGGAAACAAGATTTAAATAATTTTATACAAAGACATATAGGCCCATCATCGGCAGATATTCAACAAATGCTTGATGTGCTGGGATTTTCTAGTCTAGATGACTTGATTGAGAAAACAGTACCAAGCGCAATCAGGCTGCATGAACAGCTACAGTTGCCAGAAGCACAAACTGAGTATGCAGCCTTGGCAAAGTTAAAACAAATTGCCTCTAAAAATCAGGTGTTTCGCTCATACATTGGTATGGGATATTACGATACGATTACTCCTTCAGTCATCGGGCGTAATATCTTAGAAAACCCTGGTTGGTATACTGCCTATACTCCCTATCAGCCGGAGATTGCCCAAGGGCGACTAGAAGCACTGCTTAATTTCCAAACCATGATTATCGATCTAACAGGGTTGGAAATTGCCAATGCTTCCCTACTTGATGAAGCAACAGCCGCCGCCGAAGCCATGAGTATGAGTTACGGTGTGAGCAAAAATAAGGCCAATGCTTATTTTGTCTCTCATGATTGTCATCCCCAAATCATCGACGTTTTACAAACACGGGCTAAACCCTTAGGGATTGAGATTATTATCGGGGATCACCAGACATTTGATTTTGATAAACCGATTTTTGGTGCAGTTTTACAATATCCCGCCAGTGATGGCACAATCTACGACTACCGAGCTTTTATTGAAACATCTCATGCTCAAGGTGCATTGGTAACTGTAGCCGCAGACCCATTAAGTTTAACTTTACTTACCCCTCCTGGTGAGTTTGGGGCTGATATTGCCGTAGGTAGCACCCAACGCTTCGGTATTCCCTTGGGGTTCGGCGGCCCCCATGCGGCATATTTTGCAACCAAAGAAGAGTACAAGCGGCAAGTTCCAGGGCGCATTGTGGGGGTATCTAAAGATGTCCACGGTAAAACTGCCCTGCGTCTGGCTTTGCAAACCCGCGAACAACATATTCGTCGTGAAAAAGCTACGAGTAATATTTGTACAGCACAGGTATTGCTGGCAGTGATGGCGAGTATGTACGCTGTGTATCACGGGCCAGAAGGACTCAAGCAAATTGCCGAGAGAATACATCACCTGACTCTGGTCTTAGGAGTGTGGTTGCAGCGACTAGGTTATACAATCACGTCTCAATCTTTCTTTGATACATTGCAGATAAAGTTGGGGGAAAAACCCCTCCAAGAAATTCTAGAAGCGGCTGAAGCTTACCGAATTAATTTGAGGATTGTGGATACATCCACAGTGGGAATATCTCTTGACGAAACTACAACTCTCGAAGATGTCAAGGATATATGCCGGATATTTGCGGGAACGGATGAGTTGCCATTTGTTTTAAATGTGCAAGAGTTTGACTGGATAATTCAGCAATCATCTTTAAAAGATGAACCCTTTAGCCGTCAAAGCAGTTACTTAACACACCCCGTCTTCAACCGTTATCACTCAGAAACTGAGTTATTGCGTTATCTACACAGGCTGGAAACTAAAGATTTGTCGTTAACTACTTCGATGATTCCCTTGGGTTCCTGCACGATGAAGTTAAACGCTACATCGGAGATGATTCCCGTAACTTGGGAAGAATTTGGCAGAATACATCCTTTTGCGCCCTTAACCCAAACGCGGGGTTATCAAATTCTCTTCCAACAACTTGAGGCGTGGTTAGGGGAAATTACTGGATTTGCTGGGGTTTCGCTGCAACCCAATGCTGGTTCTCAAGGGGAATATACAGGACTTTTGGTAATTCGTCAGTATCACCAAAGTCGGGGAGAAACACACCGCAATGTGTGTTTAATTCCTAATTCCGCACACGGGACAAACCCAGCAAGTGCGGTGATGTGTGGCATGAAGGTTGTAGCTGTTGCCTGTGATGCCGGAGGTAATATTGATATTGATGACCTCAAAGCCAAGGCAGAAAAACACAGCCATGAACTGGCGGCTTTGATGGTGACTTATCCCTCAACTCATGGTGTGTTTGAGGCAGGAATTCAAGAAATTTGTGCTGTGATTCATAGTCATGGCGGTCAAGTTTATATGGATGGGGCAAATATGAATGCCCAAGTGGGTATCTGTCGTCCAGGGGATATTGGCGCGGATGTTTGTCATTTGAACTTGCACAAAACCTTCTGTATTCCTCACGGTGGTGGTGGCCCTGGTATGGGGCCGATTGGCGTTGCATCCCATCTTGTACCGTTTTTACCAGGACATCCTGTTTTGGAGAGTGGGAAAAATCCTCAAAATATCGGTGCTGTAGCTGCTGCACCTTGGGGAAGTGCTAGTATTTTGGTGATTTCTTGGATGTATATTGTCATGATGGGGGCGGATGGGTTGACGCAAGCAACCAAGGTGGCAATTCTCAATGCTAATTACATCGCTAAGAAATTGGCAGCTTACTATCCTGTGTTGTACAAAGGGCAAAATGGCCTAGTTGCCCATGAGTGTATTTTAGATTTGCGCGCCCTCAAAAAATCAGCAAACATCGAAATTGATGATATAGCCAAGCGTCTTATAGACTACGGTTTCCATGCCCCGACTGTCTCCTGGCCTGTGGCAGGTACAATCATGGTGGAACCCACAGAAAGCGAGTCTCAAGCAGAATTAGATCGTTTTTGTGAGGCGCTGATTGCTATTCGTCAAGAAATCGCCGACATTGAAGCAGGTAAGGTAGATATTCAAGATAATTCCTTGAAAAATGCCCCCCATACAGTTGAAAGTTTGATTGTTGGGGAATGGCCTCATCCTTATTCCCGTGAACAGGCGGCTTATCCCGCGCCTTGGACAAGGGAGCATAAATTCTGGCCGAGTGTAGGCAGAATTGACGCAGCTTTTGGGGATAGGAATTTTGTTTGTTCTTGCCTGCCAATGGATGCTTATAACTAATTGGTAATTAAGCAAAGAGAATTGTTATAAGCCGTTGCTCAATTAGCCTGCACATTAGCCAAAAATAAAATTTTTGTGGGGTGGAAACCTGCCCACCCCAAACTTATTTAACTTTGGATTTTGTAGGCTTTAGCCCAGATGTAGGCTATTTTTAATTGTGAATTGGTTGACTCCCTATAATCAAAAATTCATTTAACAAGTACTGATTTGGTTGCAAATCAGTGGCAAAGCGACTGTAAACAATTTGCGTTGTAGACGTAGAAGAAAACCAATAAGTATCCTGAATGACTTGATAAGAATTACTATTACCAGATAGCTCAAAGTGAACAAATGCTAAATTGTTCAACCCAACTACTTCTCGTCCATCTTGGAACCAGGGAGATTGCCAAAATTTCAGGGGTTTTAACCATTGCCAGCGTAGATTTCGGCGGTTTTTGGGGGTAATGAAAGTAGACATATCCAATTGGTGATAAAAATTTTGGGTGGGTTGTCGCGGTATCCACTCCAGTACACAATGCCAATCAGGATTAGTTAGTGCTTGGCGGCGGTGTAACCGTTTTGCGGTAACTTCCAGCATATTGGGTGGTTGATTCCAGCCTAGCCAACGGCGAATTTTTTCTGGCAAAAGCCATTGTTTTAATCGTGTATGGATTATTTTAGTGAGCGTCTCTTCATTTTTCAAAGCACTGGCGGTTAACTGGACTATGACAGATTGCTGTGGTGAATGGGGAATTGCTCCATAAGAGAAGCGGGCGGCACAACTGTAATGAATATCACCAGAAAGAATGATGACTTGTTGGCGTTGCTCACATAAAGTTGTCAGGAGTTTTGCTAAGGCTTCAAAATGGATATTCCAGGAATCACCGACATCTGTAGAAAAAACTTTTTCGCGCTTTAACTGCCAATGATGAATCCAATCGATCGCTTGCAATCCAAATACGTTGGTAGGTGCAATCACAAAGGTGGTGAGATTTTGTTTGTCTGCGGTTTTTTGTAATGGTTGCAACAGTTGTTGTTTCATTGCACGGGGACATAACAACATCGGTGGGGCAATTGGTTTTTTGTCGGCTGGGTAGCCCCGCCATGTACGGGTGTCTAATACTATGACTTCATGACAATTGCTGGTGATGGTGTAGTGCCAAGTCAGTGTTTCGGGATGGCGTTCCAGAATAAATACGCCATCTTCTAAAACAAAATTGGGTAGTCCTGTGTGGGGGTTACAGCTTGGCATCCCGACATAACGAGCGATCGCCTGATCAGCCTCAACATTCTTCCCGGCTGATGCTGACCAATTCTTCGCCGCCGCTAGCAACTTTTCCCCAGATCGCCCATCTGTAAACTGCTCTGGCGTATTCCCCCAAGCTTGAAAGACACTGTATGCTAACAAGGCATTTTGTACAGTCCGCCGTCCTAGAGGATTACCCAAAACTCGTAAACACCAAGCTTGATTTAAGTTCCAATCATCGCTGACATCATGGTCATCAAAGATGGTGTACATGGGAATATTCGCCAGCGATCGCCGCACTTGTCCCAGTGTGTAAATTAATTGTCGTAAATCAGCTACAGACTGATCCCAAATTTTTAGGGCTTGGCGATCGCTTGTGACCCATTTTCCGGGGGGAAAGGCATCTGGCCAGCACACAGGCGACCAAGCTAGTAAATAAGCGGCGTAATATTCCCCCAAACTAAACAAATGACTGGAAACTTTCTCTGATTTATTATGCAATCCAGCTGTCAGCATTGCTTCCTCAGTGGCCACTTTTGCCCGTTCTCCTGGGGCTAGTTCTTTGGGAGTGCGATAACCTTCACCTACAGGAAGTCTTTCTTCCCAACCAAGCAGGGCATCACCAAGATGACTGGCGACCCATAAAAACGGATCTGCAACATCATCACCATAGATTTGGTCACCTGTGAGGAATAACTGATGAGGACGGCTACGGGGTTGCTTGGCGGCTGAGGCAATGAGAGCATCGAGTAAGGGTAAGGCATCTATTCCGTGTCCGTGGGGTTTGCGACAAGAAGCATGGATAATATGCAAATCTGCCAACGAATCTGGAGGAAGCACAAAAGTTGGTTTTTGATGCTCAAAGTAACTAATACTAACTTGGGGAAAGCGATTTGAAGATAATGCTTGTTCTAGAGTTAGCAAAGTTTGGTCAGCACAGGCGAACTGGAGGTCATAAGCATAAATGCGATCGCTAATTAAACTCTCTCCCAAGGGAGACACGGCTGTAATCGCTACAATGTGCAGATACTTGCCCAAAGCAACCGTTAAGCGTTGTCCTTCTAATAAACAATTTCCTAACCTTTCACCATTATTTGTTGTTGCGTAAACTTTGAGTTCTACCCGACAAGATTGTTGCAGTGCAACCAGTACGGTGACTGATTTTGCTTCAGTATGTTGTAGCAATGGCCCCGCTAAAATTAACGGTAGTTCCTCGAAAAAGTCTCCAGCTTGGTTATTCATGACCAAAAGTTAAAGGTTTGAGAAATTGTTTGGATGATTCAAGTGAAATAGTATAAATATAAAGGATGGACGAATCGCCCATCCTTGGTGAAGATAATTTTTAGCTTGAACATCGTGACTACGCTCAGTATTTAAGCTTTTTTGTGATTTTATGGTATACCTCGGAAAGCACTAAACCAAATCCTTTTATGTGTTGATTGAGACTGCAAATTCAGTAAAAACTTTGGCTTGTTCTAACTTTAAGATTCCAGTCAATAGAAACATTTTTGCGAATGCGATCTACTAAAACGATCGCTAATTCTCGCAGTTTATCAACACCCATTACATCCTGTGCGCTTTGGTTTTGTGACAGTGCATCATAAAAGGAAGGCCAGTTCATAGGGTTCTAGTCCCAGTTCTTCACCCCTGGCGTTGGCAGCTTTGGTATCTTTTGCTAGTTCCAGCAGTTCTTCTAAAATATCCGTAACGCTGATCACTTGGTTGCGATAGCGGCGTAGGGCATCTTCCAACATTTCTGAGAGTTTACGACTTTGGACAATATTTGTGCGACTGCGGGTTTTAACTTCATCCTTGAGTAGTTTTTGCAGCAGTTCCACCGCGAGGTTTTGGTGTTCCATGCCCCGCACTTCTGCCATAAATTCATCGGAGATGATGGAGATGTCAGGATTTTTAATACCTGCTTCATCAAAGATGTTAATCACGGCATCGGATACCAAGGCTTGATCTACGACTTGACGGATGGCGGTTTCGATGTCTTGGTTGCTGAGTCCACCACTATCACCACTTCCTTCTAGTTTTCTGAGGCTGGCTTGGATGGCTTGGAAAAATGAGATGGTTTCTGATGCGGCGATCGCTTGGGGATGGGGTACGGCGAGAGAATGGGCTTTAGATAGGGCGATAACTTCACTGAGAAATCTATCTTTGATGTTTGGTGCAGCTACGTAGTTAGTGGCATTTTTGAGGATATTCAATTTTTCGCCAGTGTCAGCCTCAAAATAATGCTGATAGGTAAAGCCTGATATGATTTGCTCGACGATTTCCAATTTGGCTAGGAGTAGTCCCACCGCCACTTCTTGATTGAGGGTGAGGTCGCCTTTACCGCCACTTTGAGAATAAAAGGATAGGGCTTTTTTGAGTTCGGTGGCTAGTCCTAGATAGTCCACAATCAAACCGCCTGTTTTTTCAAAATAGACGCGGTTAATTCTGGCGATCGCTTGCATTAAATTATGACTTTTAAGCGGTTTATCAATATACATAGTGTGCAGACATGGGGCATCAAAGCCTGTGAGCCACATATCACAGACTATGGCTAATTCTAGGGAGTTTTCGGGGTCTTTGAGGCGTTGGGCGAGGTTTTGACGTTGGGCTTTACTGGTGTGATGTTTAACTAAATTACCTTCATCGGCGGCAGAGGGTAGTAATTACAACTTTGATTTTGCCTAAGTTGAGATCCTCACTGTGCCAATCAGGGCGGAGTTGAATTATGGCATCGTAGAGATTAACGGCGATTTGGCGGCTCATGGTGACAATCATGGCTTTGCCTTTGTTTACCTGTTGCCGTGCCTCAAAGTGGGTGACAATATCTTGGGCAATCTGTCTTATTCTTTTAGTAGAACCAACAATCGCCTCAAGTTTGGTTTGTTTAGCTTTGGCTTTTTGGGTGGTGCTGAGGTCTTCAAAGCTCAGGTCTTCGTCTAGTTCATCTAGGAGTTGTCTACCTGCTGCGTCTAAATCAACTTGTACTAAGCGGCTTTCGTAATAAATCGGCACGGTTGCCCCATCTTTGACGGCTTGGGAGATGTCGTAGATGTCGATATATTCACCAAAAATGGCGGGGGTGTTTTTGTCGGTTTGTTCTACGGGTGTACCTGTGAAGCCGACAAAGGTAGCATTGGGTAAGGCTTGTCTAATATATTTTGCAAAGCCGTATTTGGTGCGTTTACCAATCACGTTACCTTCAGCATCAAGGACATTAACTTGTTTAGCTGTGAAACCGTATTGGCTGCGGTGGGCTTCATCAGCCAGGACAATGATATTAGGGCGAGGGCTGATTTGGGGATAGAGGGTTTCGCCATCAGCAGGGGAAAATTTCTGGACGGTGGTAAATATGATGCCGCCTGAGTTGGTGTTAAGTAATTGGCGGACTTGTTCTCTATCTCCTGCTTGTTGGGGGTCTTGTCTGAGGAGTTGCTGACAACCTGCGAAGGTATCAAATAGTTGATCATCTAAGTCATTGCGATCTGTCAACATGACAATGGTGGGGTTCTGGAGGTTTTCGTTTAAAACCAGTTTTCCTGCCAGAAATACCATTGAAAGGGATTTACCGCTTCCTTGGGTATGCCAAAGTACACCGCCTTTGCGTGCGCCTTCTTGGGATGAGGCATTAATAATAGATTCGACGGCTTTATTAACGGCGTAATATTGATGATAGGCGGCGATTTTTTTAATGGTGGTAATGCTAACTATGCCTGTTTTCAGGTCTTCTGTTTTGGACTTTTCAAATACAGTGAAGTGACGAATTAAATCTAGTAAAGTTTGCTTGTTGAGTAGCCCATTAGTTAAAATTTCTAGTTCGTTTATCTGGTTTTCGCCTGTGGGGTTTTTCCATGTGGAGAAGCGGTTAAACCCAGCCGTAAGTGAACCAGCACGGGCGGATAGCCCATCTGAAATTACTAATAGGGCATTGTAGGTAAATAGGCTAGGGATTCTGCGTTTATAGGTTTGGAGTTGGTTATAGGCGGCGTTAAGATTGGCTTTTTCATTGGCGGCGTTTTTTAGTTCGATGACGACGAGGGGTAAGCCGTTAATGAACAGGACAATATCGGGGCGGTGGTTATGGTTGTCTTCAATTACTGTAAATTGGTTGACGGCGAGAAATTCGTTATTTTCGGGGTGTTCCCAGTCAATTAATTTAACAGGTTCGCCTCTGGTTTCGCCGTTTTTTTGATATTCAACGGTGATGCCTTCTGTGAGGTATTTATGGAATATTTCGTTGTTGTTGAGTAGGTCGGAACTAGCAATATTAAATATTTCCCGTTGTGCCTGATATTGGGCATCATGGGGAATGGTGGGGTTAATTCGTGATATTGCCTGTGGGAGTCTATGTTTTAAAATTACTTCACCGAAGCTTTCTCGCTCTTGCTTGATGCCTTCTGGTTGGATGTCGTAGCCGTTGCTGTAGCTATAACCAAGGTTTTGCAAAAGTTGAAGTTGGTATTGTTCGATTTCGTCTTCGGTGAGGTATTTCATAATAGTAAAGATTCAAGTATTTGAATTGATACATCAAAAATATTCCGTTCTATTTTAATTTCGCGGGGTTGGTCAGCAATCACTTCAAATATAAAATAGTTTGGTTCTTCTGCTTGTTTCTTGTAGAAAAGAATATGAGGGTATCCATTGTGAAGATAACCATAAGCAAAAGGAGATAAGCAAATAATTTGATTGTTGGCTATGAACTTACAAAACAACCGATATTCATTCAAATTATCGATATTTGTTCGTATAAAATTATTGTCTACAATTAAGTCATGATTTCTTTTCTTTAATGAATGCCCATCGAATTTTAAAAATCTTATATCAGTAATGTTACTGAGAGTATTTTTATATTGAATTAATGATATAGACTCTAGCTTCTTTACTTCAAAAAGCAAATCTATGACTTTCGATATAAGTAAATTGTATTTATCTTCAGCTTGAGATTCTTCTAAAGCTGCAATATGCGAAAAGGAATTTCTTTCATCATTTAATTCACGTAATTTGCCAATCACAGAAATTGGAACAATTTCACCAATTATAAGATTGAATTTATTTAGATCATTATATTCTAAAATTTTTTCAATGATTTCTAGTTTACAGCCTAGCCTATCTGATAACAAACCATTTCCATTCAACCTAATTCTGGCATTATTAAAAATACGCAATGTGGATAAACTTAGTCTCCTATCGATAATTTCTCCAATAGCTATAGCGTAGAGATTAGTATTTTGTCAATAGTTGCTGTGGCTAGGGCTGAAAATTTATCAATTAATTCAAAATCTGGAATCACAAAACTATACTCACAAATTCTTGATGGTGACGTATGGCGAACTGTAGAACCTGATGACGTTCCTAAAATATGAGATCGATATTCTCTACGACATAAAAGAAAATATAAAAATGTTTTGTCGATATTATTATTTTCTACCTTTCCTATCCTTTGGTTATGTAAAAATACTTTTCCTTTAATATCTGGAATAAATGCAGGATAGCCCAGGCTATCTCCCTCTTTACTTAAATCTGTCATTGTGATAGCCAAATCTTTTCTTCTTAGAACATACTCATTTGAATAATCATCAGCAGAGTAATATTTATACTTTGAATCATTGAATCCACCACCGATTTTAAAATTAACAGGAGTTAAAAGAATTTTTTCTGTTACTTCCGTTGTTATATATTCACCCTTGAAAGCATAGCCATGTTTAATATTGAGATATTGTCCTAATTTCCCAACACTCCAAGCTTCGGGAATATAGCCTAACGCCGATCGCACCATCGCCCCACCAGATGATTTATAGGGCTTGCCGTCTGCGTTGGGGAACTCGAAATCTATAAACCAATGCTTAAATAGAGTTTGTGCGATCGCCTCTAACGTCTCATTTTGTGATCGTAAGTTATAAATTTTTTCATCTAAAATCCGTGCAAGATTAGAGATATAGATTTTTATATTTTTAGATGGTAACTGAACAATGAGATTTAGTAAATGATCTTTGGAAATGTTTGGAAAGGTTGAACCTGTAGCAACTGCAAGTAAACTTTTTAACTCTTTTTCAATAATTGCTCTTATGTAAGGTTGAAATAGGATTCCATCTTTTGCTCTGATCGAAGCAATACCTCTACCAATTGCATATTTTTGATCTGCCCAGTTCATTCGACCTGTGGTTGAGCCACGCACGCAAAAGAGCAAATCTCCTGCTTCAGCTATCTTTTTTGGATCAATAGTAAATTGAGTAGGTAATGGGTTTCTATCCCCAAACTCAGTAGGGCCATTTAATAGTGGTAATCCTTGACCATTATTATTACAAGTTTCACCTGTAGGGGATTGCCCCATAATAATGTCTGCAATCTCTCCTAAAGTCGTCTCTTTCCACTCACTCATAACTCAGCCTTCACCACTATTAACAAACCAATTTTCAACCGCTAAATCATTAAAAGACTCAAAATCGGAAACATTATTAGTTAC
Source organism: Anabaena sp. FACHB-595 (assembly GCF_048568275.1). NCBI lineage: Bacteria > Bacillati > Cyanobacteriota > Cyanophyceae > Nostocales > Nostocaceae > Anabaena > Anabaena sp. FACHB-595. The sequence goes on along the minus strand of NZ_CP183473.1, from coordinate 5,496,852 downwards.
CAAAATTAAATTATTACTGTAAGCAATACTCGCAATTTGACCATCAATAAAAGCTGGAGTTTTGCCCATCTTAGATAATCTAGCCCTTTCTTGGGCGTGCCACTGTGCAGCCTTTAAATCATAATTTAGTATTGTCATTTTTAAAGGTATTTGATTAATATATTCCAGCAACAATCGACGTTTTTGTGATTCCACCAAACGTAAACAACCAAATAAAAGTTCGTGCATTACAACTGAACCAGTCGCAGTCTCTAATTGATGCTGAGTAAGTTTTTTAACCACATTAACATTAGGACTTTGACGAGTGGCTTCTGAAATAATATTTGTGTCCAATAAATACTTAATACTCAAAACTCAACATCCCTACCGACAGAGCGATCTCGAATATCCGCAAAATCTGCATCATCAAAAGTAATATTCTCCTGCTGCATCCTTTCTCTAAATTGTAAAGTCATATCCCAAAAACCCTCAGAGCTTTTTGGTTCTTCCTCTTTTTCTGCTACATCCTCAAGAATAGATGTGATTTCTTCTTCCAAAGTCCGTTGATGACTCTGAGCCAGACGTTTTAGTTTTTCTAGAACAATGGGGTTAAGCTGTTTCAAAATAACTTGAGTCATATTCATCTCCTTAAAAATCACTTTGGCATTTTTAGTAAATTCATTCCCAAACTGATAGAAATACTAGCTATTTATACTGATTCCTCAAAAACAATATCCTCATAAACCGACTCAATGGGAAAACTTAAATCAATACTTTGTAGCTTGATATTATCCCCCAACTGATAATTAAAAATCTCCCAATTACCGCGCTCATTTTTGCGGTATAAATCAATCGCTATTTTCTCAGCATCAACCAAAAGATAATCTTGTAAACTAGGATTGCGACGATACAATCTAAATTTATCCCCTCGGTCATAACTGGCTGTACTTGGAGATAAAACCTCAACAATTAAACAGGGATATTGAATTGCTTGAATTGCAGTGCGATCGCGCTCGTCGCAAGTAACGCTCACATCAGGATAAACATAATCTTTCGTTTCAAAAATATTTATACGACAATCGGAATTACCAACCTGACAACCACCGCCCCGTAAATGACCTTTAACAATGAAAATAATATTACTAGCAATTCGTCCATGATTTTGCGTCCCCCCAGTCATAGCGTAAACTTCACCATTAAGATACTCATGGCGAAGCTGTTGTTTTTCTTCCCAGATGAAATATTCTTCGGGTGTTAACTTAGGAAACTTACCTTTTACAGCAATCATTTTTTGTTACCTCATGTGCAATCAACACAAATTAATATAAGAGGTTGTTTGAAAAGTCTCTATTGGTGTAGGTAGCAAAACATTTTAGGTATCTAACAAATAACTCATAATAGCGGCTCTCGTTCCTGTGCTTCTGGCTGAGGCTCTCTAACTAACAATTCCCCCTGCCAACCAGCACAAGTCTGCTCAAAAAAACCAGGCGACCAGTCCCTACTTTTAGATGTAATTATAGGCGTATTTTCTGTTACATCCTCAAGAATAGATGTGATTTCTTCTTCCAAAGTCCGTTGATGACTCTGAGCCAGATGTTTTAGTTTTTCTATAACAATGGGGTTAAGCTTTTTCAAGATAACTTGAGTCATATTCATCTCCTTAAAAATCAACCAACTCATCACTAACAATAAATCCCACCTTTAACAATTGCTTTTTAATCTCCTCATCCAACAATTGCCCCTCTCGCATTTGCTCACCTAATGCCATTGTAAGCTCACTCATTTTCTCCTCAAAGCTCACCCCATCCTCCACTTCATCAGGAATCCCCACATATCGCCCTGGTGTCAACACAAAATTATGCTTCTCAATTTCCGCGATTGATGCAGACTTACAAAAGCCTTTGATATCGCGGTAACTCCCCCCCGACTTTTTCCACTCATGGTAAGTATCAGCAATCTTGCTAATCTCAGCTTCCGTGAAAGCCCTACTACTGCGATTTACCATATAACCCAACTCTGAGGCATCAATAAACAATACCTCACCGTGTCTATCCCTGTTTTTATTCCCGTTTTTATACCGACTAAGAAACCACAAACAAGCAGGAATACCCGTATTGTAAAAAAGTTGGGTTGGCAACATGACAATACAATCCACCAAATCTTTCTGCACTAAAGCCTTGCGAATATCTCCCTCACCGCTTGTATTTGACGACAGCGAACCATTCGACAACACAAAACCCGCCGAACCTGTGGGTGCTAAGTGGTAAATAAAATGCGATACCCAAGCAAAATTGGCATTCCCAACTGGAGGTACAAGGTCTTTATCCAGCCAACGTCCATCATTTCGCAATAACTCGCCGCCCCAATCACTATCATTAAAAGGAGGATTAGCAATGACAAAATCCGCTTTTAAGTCCTTGTGAGCATCATTGAGAAACGAACCTTCAGGATTCCACTTAATATTTGAGCCGTCAATCCCCCTAATCGCCAAATTCATCCGACACAATTTATAGGTTGTCTCGTTGCTCTCCTGCCCATAAATTGAGATATCATCCAAACGCCCTTGGTGATTTTTGACAAACTTCTCACTCTGGACAAACATCCCCCCTGAACCACAGCAAGGGTCAAAGACACGCCCATTGTAGGGTTCTAACATCTCAACTAAAAGTTTCACAATACTTTCAGGTGTATAGAACTGTCCGCCTTTCTTGCCTTCAGCTAGAGCAAATTGTCCCAAAAAATATTCATAGACTCGCCCTAAAACATCCTGTGCCTGTGCCTCAGCATCCCCTAACGTAATTGATCCAATTAAGTCAATTAATCCACCCAAAGATTTCTGGTCTAATTTCTGCTGTCCATACACCTTGGGTAAAATCCCTTTTAACCGTTTGGCGTTTTCCTGCTCAATTGCTTCCATAGCCAAATCAACGGTTTTACCAATGTCCGGTTGCTTCGCCTGTCCTTGAAGATATGACCACCGCGCCTCAACTGGCACAAAAAACACATTCTCTGCTGAATACTCATCCCTATCCTCTGGATTTGCCCCTGCGTAATCCCCCTCACCCGCCAGCAGCTTTTGATGCAACTCTTCAAAGGCATCAGAAATATATTTCAGAAAAATTAAACCTAAAACAATGTGCTTATACTCAGCAGCATCAATATTTTTTCGCAGCTTATCCGCCGCTTTCCATAATTTCTGCTCAAATGACTCTGAGTTATTCTGCTTTGCTGCTTTTTCTGTCATCTTATCCCTAATTTTTCAAATAAATCTCAACCAGTTTAAATTATCGTCTTGGTTAATTAAAGTTTTGTAGTAGGAACTTTACGCCGTGTGCAACTTTCTCTCAAACCTAACCCCCAACCCCTTCCCTGCAAGGGAAGGGGAGCAAGATTCAAAGCCTCTCTCCGCTTGCCTAACGGCAGGCTAACGCCAACGGGGAGAGGTACCCTGCGGGTACTCCTACGGAGAACTCGTAGAGTAGCAAGCTATGGAGAGGGGTTTCACAAATAAGTCGCACATCGCGTAACTTTAGTTCTCAGGAAAAGACTAAAGTTATCACTAAGAAACGAATCCTAGTATTTTTACCATAGTTTGTTTTTTTCAAGTCATTCTACTTATTGGAGATTGGTTGACGAGTGCTTGAGACTCGTGAATGAGTGTTGGAACTTGGTTGACGAGTGTTTAAGACTCGTGAATGAGCATTGGAACTTAGTTGACGAGTGTTTGAGACTCGTGGACGAGTATTGGAACCTAGTTGACGAGTGTTTAAGACTCGTGAGTGAGTATTGGAAATTGGTTGACGAGTGTTTGGGACTCGTGAATGAGTGTTTGAGACTCGTGGACGAGTATTGGAACTTGGTTGACGAGTGTTTAAGACTCGTGAATGAGCATTGGAACTTTAACGGATACCAAATTAACCTACTTTAATTTTGATTTATACCTTTAACTGAACCCGTTAAAATATAAAGGATGGACGAATCCGCCCATCCTTAATCAAAAAAACTTTTAAATTTAACACTGAACGTAGTCGAAGTGTTAATTAACCCCGTGCAATCCCCTCTTCTCGCGCTGCACGTTGCACAGCAGCAGCGACGGCGGTAACGACACGTTCATCAAAGACTGAGGGAATAATATGTTCCCGACTCAAGTCTGAGGGATTAACCAAAGAAGCGATCGCACTGGCTGCTTCTAAGTACATGGTGGTGGTAATTGTTTGCGCGCGACAATCCAACGCACCACGGAATACCCCAGGAAAAGCTAACACGTTATTAATTTGGTTAGGGTAGTCACTGCGACCTGTGGCGATAACAGCTACATCCTTGCTAATCAATTCTGGCTGAATTTCGGGTATGGGATTAGCCATAGCAAAAACAATCGCATCTTTAGCCATAGACTTTACCATCTCTGGTGTTAAGACTCCAGGCGCACTCACACCAATAAATACATCTGCGCCTTGGACTGCACCAGCTAGTGTACCCTGAGCTTTGACGGCAAACTCCTGTTTTTCTTCATTGAGGTCGGTGCGAGTGGTGGAGATAATGCCTTTAGAGTCGCACATCCAGATTTTTTCTGCCCCAGCTTTCCGTAGTAACCGGGCGATCGCCACGCCAGCTGCACCAGCACCATTAATCACAATGCGGATGTCGGCCAGTGACTTCTGCACCAGTTTCAAGGAGTTAAATAAAGCTGCCAAGGTGACAATTGCTGTACCATGTTGGTCATCGTGAAAAACAGGAATATCTAATTCATCGCGCAATCTCTTCTCAATTTCAAAGCAACGGGGTGCGGCGATATCCTCTAAATTCACACCGCCAAAAACCGGGGCAATATTTTTGACGGCTTGGATAATCTCTTCTGTATCTTGGGTAGCGAGGCAAATAGGAAAGGCATCCAACCCAGCAAATTCCTTAAATAACATGGCTTTACCTTCCATCACTGGTAAAGCTGCATGGGGGCCAAGATTACCCAATCCTAAAACCGCACTACCATCAGTGACAATGGCGACAGTATTTTGTTTGATAGTTAAATTGTATACTTGCGATGGGTCTTGAGCGATCGCCGTACAAACCCGACCCACGCCAGGGGTATAAGCCATTGCTAAGTCGGATACACTCTTGAGAGGAATCCGGCTGGTGATGCTGATTTTCCCGCCACGATGTAAATTAAAGGTGCGATCGTAAACGCTGACTAACTTAATATCAGGTATGGCTTTGACTGCTTGCACAATAGTTTCCGCGTGTTCAGTACTAGCAGCATCAACAGTTAAGTCACGGAGAGAAACTTGGCGTGTTTGCTCGATTAAATCGATTTGACCGAGATTACCACCACTAGATGCGATCGCTTGAGTGATAGATGCTAGCATTCCCACACGATTGGGAATCTGTAATCGGAGAGTAACACTAAAACTGGAATTAGGAGTTAAGTCTGCCATCTTAATTGGGGATTTTAGATTTTAGATTTTATATCGAATTGTTACAGTAAATTCTATTTTTACGATAAAACCTACACACCCAAATTATTTGCAGGATAAATTAAGACTTTCTCCCAGGGCTAAAGGTAGATTCTTTTCCTTTGCAGTATGAGTATAAAACTTATCCAGCCAATATCTTTTGAGCTAGCAATACCTTAGCCCTACTACAGCAGCCCTATCTCTTCATACTCTCTTTTTGGTGAAGGTATTGGTGATGTGGAACGCTTTTATTTACAACCAGTAATTCTCAAATGCGTACAGCGTTTATTTGGTTAATCACCACCGCCACCACCACCGCCGCCATAATCACCGCCACCATAATCACCGCCACCATAATCACCGCCACCGCCATAGTAATCAATACTACTGTCTCCAATGTAGCTACTACTAGTCCCAGTCCCATTCCTAGAGACAATAATGAGGAGAAGAGGGATACCAAAGACTAGCAATCCCAACAAAATCCACACTAACCTCTCATAAAAAAATTGTGTACTTTGCCATCCAGAGGTTTCAATCTTAGTACCCGCACGATCAAATATCACCTGAATTTTTAACCCCGTCCCTGGCTCTATAAATTGTTTAGTAACAGCCTCAATAGTTTTTGTATCGACTCGGCGAATATCTGCAACTACACCAAAGCTTTGGAATATTTTAATTTTATTAGTAAGTTCTTCAGGAAATTCCACCCTAACCTGCGCCTGTTTAATAGGGGCTTTACGGTCAGAGAATATTGCTTCCCAGTATACTTGAGCATAGTTATGATTGACGAGCAATCCTCCAATAACACGATATTTCAACACGAAAGTATGGCTTTCTGGTGATTGCAATTGATGTTCCCAACTAATCAACAATTGATGATTTCCTGTACTTGTACTTGTTATACTGGGTAACAATTGACCATTTTCGGATACAGAAACTTCAGTAATTCTGTCTACATTATCTAAAGGAATGTACCGGGAACGCAGATGGTTATAATCTCTAATAAAATTATATTTTTGTGTCTCAGTGACTAACATATCACCGTTAGGCTGTACGGCAATATCGACATTGATAAATTCCCAATAGAAAGGTGCTGATTCGGCTTGGACATTATGAATAGTAAATGTGAAGCCAAGAACAAATGTGAAACAAAATAGCAGCAGCCTGTCTACTAATTTTTTGCTCATATATTTATAAATTGGTATTCTGGAAGAGTTTCGCCTTTGTCTTGGAGAACTTCGATATTAGTTAAAGCCTCTTCACGAGTTTTTCCCTGACTGATACAACCAGGCAAACTCGGCACTTCGACAACAAAATAATTATCTTCTCCAAGATATAGCAGTACTTGACGTGGAGATTTTTCTTGAGGTGCGATCGCCGTCATACTTCAAATAGCTGCTTAATTATTTCATCACGGATTTTAACACTCTAGACCCTGACTAACTTGTTAAAGTTACTTTTTTCTCAATCTTGGGAACTCTATAAATACTGTGCAGTGAATAGAAGCCGAAGCGGTTAGAGGCTATTTGCATCGGCTGATCTGAATTGTTGTGTCAGTATTTCCCCAGATTATGAGGTCTGCTTTATGGATAAATCAATTATTCAGTTGGTTGATGAATTACCGAGCGATAATATTACCGTCAAAGTTCTCAACGCTCTAGATTATGTCGCCCCTGGTCAGTGGCAGAATTTAGTAGGCTTTGATAACACTATTCGCGCTGTTACCGGAGAAACTGATGCCAGGGTAATTCAGAAAATCCGCGATCGCGCCACTTCTTTGTATAATGACCCCCAGCAAGGCTATCAATCCGCCGTCAAACTTTACCAGACCATAGATAAAGCCGACACAGCAATGGCAACTGCGGCTTTAGCGAATAAAGTAGGTGAAAAGATCGGCTTTCTATCTTTTTTAAGCAATATTACCCCCAAAGCCGATGTCACCCAAAGCATTGATTTAGTCTCAAAAATTGCCATCGAAATTATCGTTTTTTGCAAACTCAACGGTATTCCCCAACCAAACCCCCAAGAATTTGCCAATTCTCTGGCTAACAACTATCAAGATGCTTCCTTAATCCGCATGGTAGCTCTAGTTTGTCTAGATGGCATCCTACCATTAGGCCCCGACTTCCTCAGCAAAATCCAGGGAATCATTAGCGGTGCTGAATCTAACAGCATCACTCAAAATCCTGTTTTCTTAGCCGTCAATAGCTCCTTACCAGGAAGTAATCCCACTGATAAACTGGGCTTTATCAATCAAGGTTTCAATGCTGTTCAAGGCTGGATGAATAACTTAGTCACTAAGACAGGTATCACCCCACAATCTATTTCTAGTCATCTTGGTAATTTCATCCAAATTGCTGATGATAATTTAGATTTTGTCGCTGCATTCCTAGACCAAACTACCAATTACTTTGAGCATACAGGTATTCAATCAGTAGCTCGGAGATTGATTTTGAAAGCCCATACTTTAGTTAAAGAAGAAATAAAACAAGAGACAACACAGCCTATTCAAGATTCATCATCTGCTGTGAAATCAGATACTAGTCAGTATGCAGTCAGCAAAAAAATAGAAGTCTGGGATGAAGAAGAAGAAGACTGGTATCAAGCCACAATTGAGAAAGTTCAAGATGACCAGTTCTTTATAAACTATATTGGCTATGGTTCATCCCATAATGAGTGGGTTGGCAAAGATGATATTCGCGCTACTGATTATGCCTCATCTGATGCCAACGGATATGCAGTTGGTAAAAAGGTCAAATGTTGGAGTGATGAAGAAGAAACTTGGTACACTGCAACCATTGAGAAAATTCAAGGAAATCAATATTTTATTCATTACACAGGTTACGATTCATCCTACGACGAATGGGTTAATTCAGATGATATTAGCTAATCTTCTTGTTGATTGCTAATGGCTAACAGGTAATTGTTTTTACTATTACCAATTACTGGTCACCAAAGAGATGATTTTTAAATATAGCGTTTACTAGTCTGATGAGCTACAAATCTCTGCGTACCTCTGCGCTTTACTCAGCGCCCCTTTGCGTTTCAAAATATCGTCTGTAACTAACTTAACTAGGAATCGCTATAATAAACAACAAAAAAGCGCCCCCTTTGCAGGAGACGCTTTTTTATTGAATTAAGAATTCAGAATTAACCGTTGATAGCAGGAGCGCTTATTGCAACAGGAGCAACTTCACCAGCAGCCAAATCTAGAGGGAAGTTGTGAGCGTTACGCTCGTGCATTACTTCCATACCCAAGTTAGCGCGGTTGATGATGTCAGCCCAGGTATTGATTACACGACCTTGTGAGTCGATGATGGATTGGTTGAAGTTGAAACCGTTCAAGTTGAACGCCATTGTGCTTACACCTAAAGCGGTAAACCAAATACCGATTACAGGCCATGCAGCTAGGAAGAAGTGCAGTTGACGGCTGTTGTTGAAGGATGCGTATTGGAAGATCAAGCGACCGAAGTAACCGTGTGCAGCAACGATGTTGTAGGTTTCTTCTTCTTGTCCGAATTTGTAACCGTAGTTTTGTGATTCGTTTTCGGTTGTTTCACGAACTAAGGAAGAGGTTACCAAGGAACCGTGCATTGCAGAGAACAAGGAACCACCGAATACACCAGCTACACCCAACATATGGAAGGGGTGCATCAAGATGTTGTGTTCTGCTTGGAACACGATCATGAAGTTGAAGGTGCCGGAGATACCCAAGGGCATACCATCTGAGAAGGAACCTTGTCCGATTGGGTAGATCAAGAATACTGCGGTTGCTGCTGCTACTGGTGCAGAGAATGCTAGGCAGATCCAAGGACGCATTCCTAAGCGGTAGGATAGTTCCCATTCACGTCCTAAGTAGCAGAATACGCCTGTCAAGAAGTGGAAAATTACCAATTGGTAAGGGCCACCGTTGTACAACCACTCGTCTAAGGATGCTGCTTCCCAAATTGGGTAGAAGTGCAAGCCGATAGCGTTGGAGGAGGGAACAACTGCACCGGAGATGATGTTGTTTCCGTAGATTAAGGAACCTGCTACTGGTTCACGGATGCCGTCGATGTCTACTGGGGGTGCAGCGATGAAGGCGATGATGAAGCAGGTGGTTGCAGCTAGCAAGGTGGGGATCATTAGTACGCCGAACCAACCGATGTATAGACGGTTGTTGGTGCTGGTAATCCACTCGCAGAACTGTTCCCATACGTTGGCGCTTTTGCGCTGTTGTAAGGTTGCGGTCATGTTTTTATGATTGCGATTAATTATTTATGAATCAGGCGGTTGTTTTTCTGCCTGTGTTAATACTTTACACTACTTTACAAATACCAGCATCTTTTTAATATGAGTAAAAACTATATAGATTGTCAGCTTTGCTTATCTTATGACTTACGCACACAGGTTGTCTGTTGAGACCGGGTATAGGGGTAAAGGTTTCAAATTTATACCCCTATACCCTTCTCCAAACCCTTGATCTTTACTTTTCATGCGTAAGTCCTATATCTAAAAGCACAGACTCTGGCTACAGTAAGTTACGATGCTGCCTTTCCACCTCTCTGGGTGAGTAACCCATACAATAGTAATCGCAAGCCATAAGTCATCCCTACCAGTGAACCCACCTACTACCAGCGATTCTGCTCAAACCCAATCACGCAAAGCAGACCATATCCGCATCTGCTTGGAAGAAGACGTACAATTCCGCGACACTACCAACGGACTAGAACGCTATCGTTTCACTCATTCTTGCTTACCAGAAATAGACCGCAACGATATTGATCTGAGCGCGACTTTTTTAGGTAAAAAGCTGAATGCACCTTTGTTAATCTCCTCCATGACTGGAGGAACCGAAGAAGCAGGAATCATTAACCAGCGTTTAGCCGGACTTGCCCAACACTATAAATTGGCAATGGGTGTGGGTTCCCAACGGGTGGCAGTAGAAAAACCCCAGGTAGCTGACACATTTGCCATCCGCAAGTATGCGCCCGATGTGCTGCTGTTCGCTAATGTAGGTGCGGTGCAACTTAACTACAAATATGGTTTAGATGAATGTCTGCGTATCATCGATATGCTAGAGGCGGATGCTTTGATTCTGCACATCAATCCTCTACAAGAGTGTATTCAACCTAGAGGTGATGTGAATTTCCGAGGATTACTTGACAAAATAAATCAGCTATGCAGCAAACTGCCAGTACCTGCAATTGCGAAAGAAGTGGGCAATGGCATTTCCGGCGCAATGGCTGAAAAGTTGATTGCTGCGGGAGTGCAAGCAATTGATGTAGCCGGTGCGGGTGGTACTTCTTGGGCAAAGGTAGAAGGAGAAAGAGCAGAGAACGCTATGCAAAGGCGTTTAGGTAGAACCTTTGCGGATTGGGGAATGCCCACAGCAGAGTGTATTACAAGTGTAAGAGCGATCGCCCCCCATATTCCCTTAATCGCCTCTGGTGGTTTGCGTGATGGACTTGACGTTGCTAAAGCGATCGCCTTAGGTGCAGATATCGCCGGTTTAGCTATGCCTTTTCTGCAAGCGGCCGTAGAATCAGAAGCCGCCCTACAAGATTTAACTGAGGTATTAATTGCGGAAATCACCACAGTCTTATTTTGCACCGGCAACGCCAATTTAGATCAGTTAAAACACTCTGGTAGTTTACAACGCCTACAATAAATGAATAGGTAGAAATGGTTAGGCATGATTGGCTAATCACTAATGACTAAATAACTAAACTAAATAACTAATAACTAATGAGTAACTTCTTTAAACAAACTCTTGCTAGCTTACTAGGTACATTATTAGGACTGTTTCTGTTCGCTGGTGCAGGTACTACAGGACTTTTATTATTATTGTTTGCTGCTGCTAGTTCCAGCAATACCGGCCCAGTAGTTAAAGATAAATCAGTAGTGGTGTTCGACTTGTCCATGAACATCACCGACAGAGAACCAAGTGCTGGTGAAGAGCTACAAAATAGATTTTCCGGCGTTACACAAGAACGGATGACACTCCGTAATGTTATCGATAGTTTAGAAAAAGCACAACGAGATAAACGCATCGTTGCTATTTACCTAGATGGTAGTCGTGGAGGCAATAACCTGGGTTTTGCGTCGTTGAAAGAAATCCGCAAAGCTCTAGAAGAATTCCGTAAATCTGGGAAAAAGGTAATCGCCTATGGTGTGGCTTGGGACGAGAAGGAATATTACCTCAGTTCGGTAGCTGATACTATCGCCCTTAATCCTTTGGGTGGACTAGAAATCAATGGTTTGAGTAGCCAACCAATGTTCTTAGCCGGAGCTTTGCAAAAGTACGGTATTGGCGTTCAGGTTGTACGAGCCGGAAAATTTAAGGGAGCAGTTGAACCGTTCTTGTTAGATAAACTGAGTCCAGAAAACCGCGAACAAACTCAAAAATTATTGGACGATGTTTGGGGTGAATGGCGTACCACCGTTGGCAATAGCCGGAAAATTAACCCACAAAAACTGCAAGCGATCGCCGATAATCAATCTTTATTGGAAGCAACGGAAGCTAAGACTAATGGCTTAGTCGATCAAGTAGCGTACAACGATCAGGTAGTTGCTGACCTCAAGAAATTAACAGGTAGCAATAAAAAGGATAATACATTTACTCAAATTAGCCTGCGCCGATATGCTCAAGTACCTGGACAGTCTTTAGGCTTAGAAAAAAATTCTAAAAATAAGATTGCCGTAGTTTATGCCGAAGGCGATATTGTCGATGGTAAAGGCGATGATGGGCAAATCGGAGGCGATCGCTTTGCCCGCATCTTTAATAAAATCAGACAAGATGAAAATGTCAAAGCAGTTGTCTTACGCATCAATAGTCCTGGTGGTAGCGCTACAGCATCAGAAGTAATGCAGCGAGAAATACGCTTGACTCGTGAAAGCAAACCCGTTGTTGTATCTATGGGTGATTATGCCGCTTCTGGTGGTTACTGGATAGCCACCGACTCCAACCGAATTTTTGCCGAACCTAATACAATCACCGGTTCCATCGGTGTATTTGGCGTACTATTTAACGGGCAGAAGCTAGCAAACGATAATGGTATCACCTGGGATGCTGTCAAAACGGCACGTTATGCGGATTCCCAAACCGTCGCTCGTCCCAAATCACCCCAAGAGATAGCGATTTACCAGCGCAGTGTTGACCGCATTTACAATATGTTTGTCAACAAAGTTGCTCAAGGTCGCAAGTTACCCACACAAAAAGTAGCCGAAATCGCTCAAGGTAGAGTTTGGTCTGGTGTAACTGCAAAACAAATTGGTTTGGTTGATGAAATCGGTGGTTTAAACGCCGCCATAGAATACGCAGCTAAAGCAGCGAAACTAGGTAAAGATTGGCAATTAAGAGAATATCCCAGAGAAAGCTCATTTGAAGAGCGCTTTTTTGGCGGGGTAGTCGAGGAAATTAGTACTACTTTGGGAATTAAGAAGTTGGACGTTAAACCAAATGACCCATTAACAGTACAAATCCAAAAAATCCAACAGGAAATCTCTATTTTACAGACTATGAACGACCCACAAGGCGTTTATGCGCGGTTACCAATTAACTTAAAAATAGAGTAACTGTACAGATTAACTACAAAGTCTCATATTCCCTAAAATATCTTAAAGTCTGCCCTTTAAGATAAATTGAAGTGAATTAGAAATCCTTGGATTAAAAACCTAGATTTATCGCACACCCTCACACCCTCACACCCTTACACCCCTCTCTGTGATCATCTTCCTCAATTTCTTGCCATCCGTGCATAGATGATATGCTTTTGATCGCCCATTCCAAAATCTTTGGTGGTGCTGCGGAAAGAAAAATACTTGGATAAACAGCAGTACCCCAATGAGGATGGACGATCACAGAACACTTGTTTTTTAAGACCGGGTAATTAAGTAAAGCTTTGACAACGGCTGTATCATTATGAGGAATCACCCCTGGGCGGGAAAGCATAGGGTAACCGGTGCGAGGATCTATGAGGTCTGCTAGATAACCGCGATCGCGCAGTTCAAAAGCTAAATCGCAGCCAAATCTCATAAACTTTTCTCGCAGATGTTCTTTTTCTCTCTCAATTTCTGCCGTGCTTTTTACCAACGGATATTTTGATTGCTGTAAAACAATCACAACCCAAAATAGAGCTTGTTCTTGCCAATCTGGTAATATCCGTTCGCGGTTGGCACAGATATACTGACTGGGGTAATGAATAGAAATTTGAACTGCTTGTCCCTGTTTGCCAACCAAATTAATGGGACGGCTTTGCTCCGCAGTATAAGCTCTGGGATAGTTCACCACATTGATTCGGTTTTTGCAACTTTTTAATTTATTCTTTAGAATCGATGATAACTCTTAATACTTCCAAAAATTCATAAAATTTTCAGCAACAGTTATGTCTTAGGGAAAATTTAGCCTATATATTGCCCAGTTTTAATCTAATTTTTATATTTTATTAACCTCACCTAGCAATTTGTAATTTGTAATGGGCCATGCTAACGGATTTAATAATTATTACAGTCCCATTACCTATTACCCATGACCGCTTCTAAGAATAGATAATTTTGCGAATCCCAGAGGACAGTTACAGACCCCCAATTAATCAAGTTTTAAAGCGTTCACCGGCACTTCATCCCAAGAATTGACTGTTCGTAAGCGCGCTACCCAGCCAGAAGCCTTTTGATTATCCGTTAAGTTATTTTGAAACGATGCATGGCAATCTTGGGCTTGGGACTCGTTGCAAGAGGCAATACAGGCATGAATCATACCTGATGGATCAATCTGCTCATTTACCCAAATAGTCATAAACTACCCTCTGAAAAACAATTTACTCTTTGCGAATACTAGTTAGAACTAAAAATTCTACAGCAAACATCCCAGTTAACATCAGTAATTAGTAACAATAAAATACAATTACCAATTACTTAATACAGTAATTCCTAGCGATTTCTCTATCTAGCTCCGGGTTTAAATTTCAACCTTGCTTGCCTCTCCTCTCGTAACGACGACGGTAGAGTAATTCTAGCTGTCCCCCATACTCCTGAATCCAGGCAATTTGACGCTGATAGAAACCCCGGAAACTATTAGCAAAAAACAGTGTCAGGATAGCAACAACCAAGCCAGATGCAGTAGAAACTAAGGCTTCACTAATACCAGCCGTTACACCAGCCGTCTTTGTTCCTCCCACATCACCGATGTCTAAAGATGCAAAGGAATTAATTAATCCCAAAACAGTACCAAGTAACCCTAATAAGGGCGCGAGACCAATTATGGTATCAAAAATATTTTGAAAGCGTTTGAGTACAGGTATCTCAGCCTGGGCTTCACTTTCTAAAGCCAATCGAAATTCTTCTGGTGTCGGCTCCTCCAATTCTAAAGCGGCGAGGAAAATTCGCGCGATGGGTAAATCGGCATTTTGCCGTAATGCTTCTAAGGTGCTAACCACATTATCTAGTTGGTAAAGTCTCAGAACTTCCCGTACTATGAGGTTTTGCTTGCCCAAAATTCTTACCCAAAAGCTGATACGTTCGATGATTAGTGCTACCGCTAATAAGGAGAACGCCAGCAGAGGCCACATAACCACACCACCGGCTGTAAATAGATTCAGAATTCCCATCTGTTGCTCAACTCAATTGATGCAAAACCAGATTAGCAGATTAGTAGTGAAGATAGAGAATGCGATGATTTTTAATACCTAAAAGTATTTAATCGGCTAAACGGATGGGAATTGTTATGACAAATTTTGTTCCCTGTCCTGAGGATGAAATGCACTGTAAAGTGCCACCATGTTTTTCAGTAATAATCTGGTAGCTAATTGATAGTCCCATACCAGTTCCTTTTCCCACGGGTTTAGTAGTAAAAAAAGGGTCAAACAAACGAGATTGTACCTCCTGAGGAATTCCTGTGCCGTTATCAGCAATTGCAATTACGATGCTTTCATTTACCTGAGAGGAAGTAATGTGAATAGTTGGTTCTGGACAAAGCCCATCACAGAATGCTTCTTCTAGGGCATCAATGGCATTGGCTAAGATATTCATAAATACTTGGTTCATTTGCCCTGCGAAACAAGGGATTTTGGGAATATCACCATACTCTTTGACAATTTCTATTTGCGGACGATGCTTATCAAAAATTTCCTTTTTGTTCAAATTATCGGTGATGTCGTTCCGCTCACTGTAGGCGATCGCTTTGACAGTTTGTGCTTTAATCCGGTGTTGTAAGATCAATAAGGTACTATTAATGCCTTCATGCAAATCAGCCGTTTTAAACTCGGCTTCATCCAAACGAGAAAATATCCGCAAACTCAGTACAATTTCCCGGATACGAGATGCACCGATTTTCATCGAAGCCAATATTTTTGGTAAATCCTCTATGACATATTCAATCTCAGCTTCTTCCTGCGCTTCTTGAATCTCTCGCTCTGGATTGGGATAATATTTTTGATAAAGCTGAAATAATTTAAGTAGTTGCTGAATGTATTCGTCAGTATAGTTGAGGTTTCCGTAAATAAAATTAACTGGGTTGTTGATTTCGTGGGCAATACCAGCCACTAATTGTCCCAAAGAAGACATTTTTTCATGCTGGATTAATTGTGATTGTGTAAGTTTGAGTTCCCGTAAAGTATTTCTGAGGGAAATATTTTTTTGTTGCAGTGCTTGTGTACGCTCTTCAACTCTTTGTTCTAATGTTTGGTTATAAGCTTCTAGCTTTTTTTGCCCTTCATACTGTTCCGCCAGTAGTAACTTGACTTGTTGAATCAACTGATTTAAGGAAATAGCTAGAATACCAACTTCGTCTTCAGTGGTAACGGAGGTTTGGAGATTAAAGTTAGAGTCTTGGGTAACTCGTTGTGCAACCTGAGTAACGGCTTGCAAGGGACGAGTAATTGTTCTAGCTGTTAAAAATCCAGCGATCGCTACAATACCACTACCCAACACATACAAAAACCCCAAATGTTTCCATAGTCTCCATTGTGCTGCTTCTAGTAGGGATGTGGGATACAACACAGTTGTAGTCAATGTCTGAGTAGCCCCAGAAAATAAAATGCTTTTGGCTAAATAGTTGCGTTTGTTAACCATAATTTGTGTAACTGGCAAATTATGGGCGGGAAATTGCCAGTTACCTTGCTGTGCAGCTAATAGAGTTGTCGCAACTATACGATTGTTTCTTTGGGTAATTAAATGTTTGGAAGAACCAGCAGCAATTTTTTTGAGGAGGGTATCATCTACAGACTTACCAATGATGATTCCGCCTAGTAATCCTATCGGTGATTTGATTCCATAAGTCACGGTCTGGAGAATTTTTGTCTCACCATCCACATCTACCAGATCAGTGATTTGCGCTCCACTACTAGCACTACTGCTAATTATTTGATCTAATAATTTCGCCTGAGTTAAGGAAGTGCTACGTAAATCTGTCAGGACATTACCGTTAGGATCAACTACCTTCAGCCAATCCAATCCTAATACTGTCCTCAGTGGCAATAATATCTGCAACAATAACCCTTGATCCCGTTCCTCAATAGCTTGGCGAAGTTTATCTTGATAGGAAATTAGTTTGATTTCCGTTTCTAGAACGTGCTGTTCATACTGCAAATCCTGATAAACCCGCTCAGTAAAATTTTTCACATCTTGACGGAAATTCTGTTCTAAACTCTCTGTAAACCAATGGCCTATAACTACTAAACCCAACATGAATACACTTAAGTAAACCATGAGTAAGGGTATGACAATTTTTTGGCTCAGATTTAGCCGCCGAAAAAATCTCTGCATAGTAAGTTATTAAATTGATGAGGTAGGGACAAAGCCATTGTCTTTGAGAATTTTCTCGCCTTCTTTGCTAAATATAAAGTTAATAAAATTCTCAGTAGAAGTGGAAGGTTTTTTATCCCAAATTATGCCAATCTGACGTACCATTTGGTATTTACCACTGGTGAAATTTTCGACCGTGGGGGCAACACCATTGAGACTAAGGCGATTGATTGGTAATTTATTAATTACAGAAGTTGCTAAAGAAAAAGCACCAATAGAATTAGGTGTAATCTGTAAAGTTTCTATTAATTCTCCTTCCTTATTCAAAATAACTGCTTTAGTTGTAGTCTTGTCTCCACCTAAATAGTATTTTCGTAATAATTTTTTTGCTGACTCGTCTTCAGGTCTATCTAACACAATAATGTTTGCATTAGAGCCACCTAATTGTTGCCAGTTAGTAATTCTACCTTGGTAAATTGCTTTTAACTGCTGATTCGATAAATTGGTAACACCTTTCACGCTGTTATTGGTAGCAACTAATAACAAATCCTTTGCCAATTCACGATATTGAATCTGACCGTTATCTTCTGCCTTTGTAATTTTGTGACTGCTACCAGCAATATCAATGATGTCATTTTTTAAGGCAGCGATCGCTCCCTCTGACTGATTATCAGAAATAAATTCTATTTTGACGTTTTTATTTTGAGATTGATAAGCTTTTGCCAATAGTTTTAACACTGTTCCGGTAGAAGTGGAACCACCAATTTTAATTATCTTCTGGTTTGTGGAACTTGTAGGACTAGTAACTTGATTTGAGGTTTTGGGTGTACTGGAGTTAATTGATGCACAACTGCACAAACCTAAAATTATACTTCCGATGATAATTGAGTCAGCAATCTTGGTCATGGGTGAATCTCCAAATATCTCTAAACCCACTATTAGGTCTAGACATTCACACATTAATATTCCCTTATTATCATCAAGCGTAACAGTATTGGTTTTTCAAAAGTATTTTTAGATACTATTAATTCTGAATTTAATTTCAGTATTAATACTAAGTAAAAGCGCGAAAAGCCTTTAATTACGTTAAATAAGATTTAAGTTACGGTGAAATATTAGTCACTACCTTTACGAAAATATATTATTGAGAGTTCTTCTAATTAGCTGTGCTGTAAAAACTCAACTGTAGGTAATAAAGGGTCAGTAACTACGGCGACACCAGTAAAACCCCAGCGTTTGAGCAAACTTCCCAACTGTGTACCCGGAATAGATTCAATAGTAAAGCGATGGGCTACATCTGCTGCATGGGTGTTGAGATAGCTTAAAGCCTCAAAATTTTCTCGAAATAATAACAAATAGCCAGACTCATCCTCATGGGGACGAGCAGTAATATAACGGCCATCAGCTTTTGAGCGTATTAGATAATGTACTTCGGACAACATGGGAAGATGAGTGAGGAGAACAGTTAACTATTCTAAGCGGATGCGTGGGTCGGCTACTTTGAGTAATAAATCGGCTAGTAAGTTGCCTACATTCAGTAAAACGGCACTCATGACTAAACTTGCCATGACTAAATACTGGTCTTTGGCGATGACTGCTTGCAAAGTTAATCTACCTAAACCTGGCCAGTTGAAAAATTGCTCGGCGATAAATGCACCACCTAATAAACCAGCTAACTCAAAGCCTAACAGAGTAATCAGGGGATTAATGGCATTACGCAGTGCATGAACGTAAATCACGCGATTTTCTGGTAATCCTTTGGCGCGTGCTGTTTGAATGTAATCTTGCCGCAATACGTCTAATAATTCGCCGCGAGTGATGCGTTGTAAACCGGCGAAACTAGTGATACTTAAGGCGATGGTAGGTAAAATCATGTGCCAGCCGACATCAATAATTTTACCGAACCAAGATAAATCAGCGTGGTCGATGCTTGTCATCCCACCTACTGGAAACAGAGGCGAACTGACTTGAGCAAATACGAGCAGAAACAACACAGTAATAAAGCTGGGAAATCCCTGCCCTGTGTAGCTAATCACCTGTAAAATTCTGTCAGTGGCTCGATTTTGTTTGACCGCCGCAACGATTCCTAAAGGAATAGCGATCGCCCATGTCATGATTAAAGAAGCGATCGCTAGTAGTAAAGTTGCTGGTATTCTTTCCCATAGCAGAGATGATACTGAGCGCTGGTAAACAAAACTCGTGCCAAAATCTCCTTTGGTGATAATCCGCCATAACCACAGCCAATATTGTTCTACCCAAGACTTATCTAAACCAAACTGTCTCTTGAGTTCTTCGATGCGTTCTGGTGAAATTTTCGGATTTTGTCGCAATGTATCTACATAATCCCCAGGAGATAACTTCATGATGAAAAATGACAGCGCTGAAGCCAAAAACAAAGTCAACAGCGCCTGCAAAATCCGCTTCACCACATAAATGAACGTTTCGCTGGTAACTAGCCTAATCAGCCAATCCCAACTGCTTTCCCAGGTAATTCTTGTAGATGTCACGTCGCTTCGCTCCGAATTCAAAATTCAAAATTCAAAATTAACAGTCTCTATACATTCATTTAGACGGCTCATCTCCTTTTTTTCATTCAATAGTCAATTTCTACGACTTTGGACTATTGACTGTGGACTTTAAGTTATTACCTAATATTCCACTAAGGAAATAATGGGTACATCGGGTAGATGTTTTCGCCCTTGTAAATCCCGTAGCTCGATAATAAACCCAAATCCCACTAATTCGCAGCCAATCTGCTGCACTAGCTTGGCGGTGGCGCTGGCTGTGCCACCTGTGGCAATCAAATCATCTACAATTAGCACTCGACTATCTGGATGTAAAGCATCCCGATGTACTTCTAAACAGTCAGTGCCATACTCTAATTCATACTCAATCGAGTGAACTGCTGCGGGTAACTTACCTTTTTTGCGGACAGGAATAAAACCAGCCCCTAATTTATAGGCTAAGGGAGTACCAAAAATAAACCCCCGTGACTCCATGCCTATCACGTAATCTATATTTAAGTTTGCCTCAGAGCATTTTTCCGCTAAAAAGTCAATAGTGTATCGCAATCCTTGGCGATCGCGCAGTAGAGTAGTGATATCTCGAAATAAAATTCCGGGCTTAGGAAAATCAGGGATGTCACGAATGAGAGATTTTAAATCCATAGATTGGGTACTGGGGATTGGGGATTGGGTACTGGGGGTTGGGGATTGGGTACTGGGGATTTGAGGGGTTATCAGTCCGGAGCAAGGAATTATTACTCCTCATACTTCCTCTTCTCCCTTTTCTTCATCCCTAGTCCTGAGTCCCCAATCCCTAGCCCCTTACTTACACCTGAAAAATCGTACACTATAATGTCATACGCTTGGGCTAAAGGCTACTATCTCGTTATCCATTGACGATAGAGGTAATCTACATCAAGCTTAAAGATGGATTTATACTCATAAAGCAGGAGAATAAAATTATGCTTTAAAAACACAGATGTACTTATAGGTCAATTTCTAAGTAAAACAATTTAAGTAATGTGTATATCAAATAGCCAGGCTGATGCCGCAAGTTTAATCTTGTAGTTTAGCTGTTTATCTTAAATTAGTTGTACTAGTTTTATCTAGTCTATTAGAACTGCACAAGGTATTTGAGAGAATGAATGCTTCTGCTAGCTTAACGCCATTTAACAGTCCAACGCCTCCATCTCTACCGATGATTTTGGATACTTTACCAGATCCTGCGATCGCTGGACATGGATGTCCTGCACGCACCAGGTTGCAAATTGATTTAATTTTACTGGCAATTGAAGCTTTAGAACTAGGTGGTTCTGAAGCTATCCTGACTTTTGCGGCAGAATTGGATTTAAAGGGAATTGTCAAAGACCGGGTGAATTTGTGGCGAATGCGGAGTTCTAACCCGATTAGACGAGCGCATATTCGCCGGCCTTTAACCATCATGGAAGCAAAGGCTTTAGTCGTTATCGCTTGTTACATAGCGAGGCGCTTAACAGTAGTTATTCGCCAGATGTTGATGATTTGTCAACAAATGAATGACAAGCAAATTCCCCTGGAACAGAATTTACGCCTATCTAATTATTTAGAAAGATTTAGAGCGCATTTTAAGAGTAGAATGAATGCCCGCCGTTTTGGTGCATTAGCATTAAATTCTGATGAGAAGTTAGATGAACTAGCGATAAATCTGTTAGGACAATTGTTATTTTGTACTGGTACTGCTGGGATGCAGCGATTTTGGATTAGTCTATTTGACGGTGAAGTGGAATGAATATTCAACGAAAGTACAGTCTACCTAATTGTACGTTGCTTTTAGAAGGATTAAGTGATGCCAGTAGAGGCGCAAATTTTCAGGAATTGCGCCCTGAACTGTCTATTTTGGTAAATGCAGAATGTTATTTATCTGGATACAATCAACCCTTGGTGGGAGGACGGGAATTTTTTGAAAGTTTAGTTCGAGCAGTAAGCGGTTATGCTCAAGAATTTTTGAGTAGTGTGCCGAATCCCCAAGCACACAACCAAGATTCAGAACTAGTGGAAATCCAAAAAATAGATACTAATCACCACAAGTTAATCGTACATTCTGAGAATGCGCCAGAGGAATTTAATACAAACGCTAATTATAATAAACAACCAATTGAAATAGATTTAAATACGGTGCAGTTGTTTGATTTGGTGGAAGCTGTAGATCAGTTTTTCGCTGACACCCAAACTTTACCGGAGTTATCACTAGAATTACAACCAGTTACTAGACGTTATGGTGGTGCTAGTCAACTTGTCCTGAAACAGGCAGTACCTGCAACTATTGGTGTTTCCAGTTTAGCTGTAGCAGCGATCGCCTTTAGTCTCATTCCTGCGCCACAAATACGTGTACCAGAGCCAAAACCAGAGGAGCAAACTAATTCCAATACTCCCACCACCAATCCCACCCCTGCATCAACAACCACACCCATAGCAGCAGCAACTCCCACAGCAACGGCTGTAACCATCCCAGAAGCAACTCCCACCGCCACACCCGCAGCCACAACACAACCCACCGTTAAAGATTTAGAAGCGCTTTTAAATACAGTCACAGAAATCACCGATCCTTCCCAACTTCGGGCATTAAATCGGCAAGTTTGGAACCAAATCGAGCCAGCTTGGAATAGTCGTTCCGCCGTGAAGGAAAATTTAATTTACCGTGTTGGTGTGGCTGCGGATGGAGCCATTGTAGGTTATAAAGCAGTGAATCAAGGAGCAAATGCAGGGATTGAATTAACACCTCTGCCCAACTTACTTTATAATCCGGCGAACCGTCCCCCCATTGCCAATGAACCGATCGCCCAATTTAAAGTAGTATTTACCAACAATGGCGTACTAGAAGTTAGTCCTTGGCGTGGTTATGTCAGAACACCAGAAGTAATCGGGGCAAAAATTACCGATACTAACACCGTCAAAGATTTGAACCAAAGACTTTTCGATACAGTACGTCAAAATTGGAGTGGTAAGCCCACCTTTACTAAAGATTTGAAGTATCGAGTAGCCGTCACCAAAGAAGGCACAATTGCTGACTATGAACCTCTAAATCAAGTAGCTTTTGACTATTTCCGCGAAACACCTTTACCCAGAATGTTCCAAGCTGTTTACGGTTCCAATGCAGCCGCACCTAACAACAAGGAACCTCTTGCACACTACCAAGTAGTCTTTCAACCCAGTGGCAAATTAGAAGTCACTCCTTGGCAGGGATATAGGTAACTGGGGATTGGAAATTGGGGATTGGGGATTAGGCATGAGGGATTGGGGAGAGAAAATGATTACTCAGCACTGCCTACACCCCTGCTAACAGCACTCAACGCTCCCCCTTTCCCTAGTACTCACGCTTCGCGTATCAATTTTTATACCAATTTGAAAAAAGAATGCGACAGATGTACAGACCCAAATGCTTGCTCTGTCTTGATTCTTAATTTTGAATTTTGAATTTTGAATTGGTATTAGTTGTCAGTTGTCAGTTGTTGAAAGGATCTGGTCTAATACCCCAACCCGCAAGTGGAGTGGTTTTTACATATCTTTGCCACTGACTACTGACCACTGACAAAACTCTATCTCCTTGTGGGGAGAGTTTTTATCTCGTAATTCTCCGCATATAATTTCCCCACAACTGGGCGGCTTGAGCGCTGCTACCAGAGGTAGGGGAATTATCATCGTTTCCTAGCCAAATACCGGTGACTAAGCGACGGTTGGGAATAAAGCCAATGAACCACAAGTCAACGTTTTTATCGGTTGTACCTGTTTTACCTGCTTCTCCTAAACCAATAGCGGCGCTACGTCCTGTACCTCTGGTAATCACAGCCTGCATTAAATCGGTCATTTGGTCGGCAATGGGTTGTGGTAAAACTCGCTTGTTAGCTTCGCGATCGCTATCAAAGGAATAAATCACACGACAGGTTTTAA
This sequence comes from Anabaena sp. FACHB-595, assembly GCF_048568275.1. Lineage (NCBI taxonomy): Bacteria > Bacillati > Cyanobacteriota > Cyanophyceae > Nostocales > Nostocaceae > Anabaena > Anabaena sp. FACHB-595. Next base: position 5,473,271 of record NZ_CP183473.1, on the reverse strand, counting down.
GATCATTGCGATCGCTACAGTCGCTACTGTCTAAAATTCTGTTAATGGCATGGGGTGGATTCCATACACCACGATTACTAATCGCCCCAAAAGCCCCAGTCATCTCCAAAACATTAACAACACTCTGACCCAAAACTAAACCCGGTACTGCGTCAAGTTGAGACTTTACCCCCAAACGTTGCGCCATCGATACTACCTTATCTAACCCAACCTCTCTGGCAATTCTCAACGCCACAGGATTTTCCGACAGAGCCAATCCTGTAGCCACATCCATGTTCACACCAGCACCAGAACGACAAGGCCTGTAAGTAAATCCCTGCCAAGTCAAAGGAGCGCAAGAATATGTCCTAGATGCAGGTATTCCTTGTAACAGAGCTTGAGCATAGGCAAAAATTTTGAAGGTTGAGCCTGGTTGCCTTTTAGCTTGTACAGCCCGGTTGAACTGGCTAGTTCGATAATCTCTCCCACCTACCATTGCCAAAATACTACCAGTTCTACTATCCAGGGTCACCATTGCCCCTTGAGAAAAGCGAAAAGTTGACCCCGCCGTACTAACTGAATTCCGCAAAGCTGTTTCTGCTTGAGCTTGAATGGCTGGATCAAGTTGGGTTTCAATGATGTAATTGCCCTCCCTGGCTGCTCCTTCCCCTAAAATTGCTTCCAGTTCTTGGAACACATAGTTATAAAAATAGGGGGCAATTGTCTTGGCTTGTTGTTCACAAACCTTAGGGCTAACTTGGACAGTGGATCTTCTGGCTCGGTTCGCTTCTTCGGGCGTAACTTTACCCATTTCCAACATCCGCTTCACCACGCGATTGCGATAGTCGGCGGCTTCTAGTTTATTGGGGCCACTGCCACAAAAATCAAAAGCATTGGGCGCTGGTAAAATTCCCACTAAAGTGGCTGCTTCCGCCAAAGTTAATTCTTTAGCTGGTTTATCAAAATAAAATTGTGCTGCGTCTTCAAAACCGGAGGTATCTGCTCCCAAAAATACCCGATTTAGGTACATCAGCAAAACTTCATCTTTGCTGTAAAAGGCTTCTAGCTTCAAAGAAACTATCGCCTCTCGTAATTTTCGCCCCAGGGAGTCTTGTCTACCCACGTAATCACGAAACAAGCTCCGGGAGACTTGTTGGGTAATAGTACTGGCTCCTTGTTGGACATCGCCACTGCGAGTATTGATTAATACTGCTCGTAAAATCCCCAAAGGATCAACCCCAAAATGCCAGTTAAAGCGGCTATCCTCAGAAGCAACCACCGCCGCCGCCAAATAAGGGCCAAAATCTTCTAACCGCTTCATGTCTACATGAGAAACAGTCCGAGGCTCACGTAATGGGGTACTACCATCGCGGGCATAAACAACTACTGGAGCGCGAGTTGTTGTTGGTAAAGGCCTGACAGAAAATTTTAGCCATTCCACGCCAATAACCAATGCTAATAAGGCGCTAGCACCGCCTACACCGTAGCCTGCCCAAGTTGCCGCTTTTATATACCAGGGTGGCGGATCGACGTATTGTAGGCGCACAGAGGCAGCTAATTCTGGTGGCCCCAAGGTAAGAATATCCCCGTGGCGCAGTTCTAAGGTATTAACCCGCCGCTTACCGCGATAGATGCCGTTCGTAGAGTTTTCATCTTTAATGATGAAAACTGGGGTACGCTGGCTAGAATCCCGCGATAACGACAAATGAATTTGGCTAACTACTGGGTTACGAATCACTATATCGCTGGATTTAGAGCTACGACCGAGAACATAGCGATCGCCCAGTAGCGGATACACCTCTGCTTTATCCGCCCCCGCATCCTGCACCCAGAGTTCCGGTACCTTGGCATTAGGCTTGAGCGCTAGCTTGGAAAAGTCAACCCTAGCTTGAATTGTATTGACTGCTTGCGTCAGTTGACCAAGTAACGTTTGTGGCTTGTGAGGGGGTTGGGGGGAATTCATCGGCTATTTACATCACAATTTATTTGCACTGCGTGTGTCAGTTGTCATTTGTCATTGGTCAGTTGCTTTTGTTCTGGATTTAATTCCTATCCCCCTGTGGGTGATTTTAACAGTCTTGTCCCCAGGGAACACGCTACGCCTATGCCACTGACTACTGACTACTGACAAAACTCCATCACCTCGTAGGTGGAGTTTTTATTAGCTCAGATTCAGGCGAATACCAATCTCAACATTAGTCTTTCATCATTATTTTACTCTTAAGCCAAAAATAATTTCATTGTACGGGATTATTCTAGATTTAATCTTACACCAACATTATATCTAGACCGTAAATACACTTTGTTTACTTGATTACTTTATATCTACAGAGAAAATATTTGTAACTAATTAGTAATGCCCATTTTATCTGAATGCTAAACACTTAAACACAACATTTAACAGGTTTAATTTTGTACTTCTAGGAACTTCTCATCAATAAATTACAAATACAAATTTTACTGCTTGAACACATCCCACCCATAGACAACCAAGACAAACATCTTCCTAAATGAATATTTTCTAAAATTACATTGTCTGATTTAATGGTGCGAAGTGTTCCGTTTCGTGTGAGGTTAAGTTCAGAATGAAGGGAAAATCTCTGACTTTGATTGGTACAGCTTTGACTTTAGCTCTCACAGCTAATTTTGCTGTTGCACAATCTAGTAAATCCCAAATTGCCCAATCAAGTGAATCGTCCACCAGTTCACCAACGGAAATCCAGCTATCACCAGAAGGATTTGAAATTCTTTGTAAGCGTTTCCCCCTCAATTCCCGTTGTGAAGGCAATAGTGCAGTTACCCCTAGTGGTTCTAGTAATACTACCGTAGACACTCAGCCTGCATCTAGCGAAACTCCAGCAACCCCAGCGCCAGATAGCACCACTCTGCCTGCACCTAGCGAAGCTCCAGCAACCCCAGCGCCAGATAGCACCACTCTGCCTGCACCTAGCGAAGCTCCAGCAACCCCAGCGCCAGATAGCACCACTCTGCCTGCACCTAGCGAAGCTCCAGCAACCCCAGCGCCAGATAGCACCACTCTGCCTGCACCTAGCGAAGCTCCATTAACCCCAGCACCAGATAGCACCACTGTACCTGCACCTAGCGAAGCTCCAGTAACCCCATTACCAAGCAGTAATTCTCCTGGTACTGTTCCTGATTCTGGTGTACCTAAAATGCCTACTCCAGGTAACTAAGCTTTTCATTCCAGGTGGCTGAAAAACTATAGTGAAAAAAGAAAAAGGCTAGGAAGGATTGACCCTAGCCTTTTTCTCTATCTAGGCCTGTGATGAGAACTAGGTGGTTTCTGTAACGAAGCCAGTAGCAGGCAAACAATACCGATACTAATGAATGAATCTGCCATATTAAACACGGCAAAATTGATTAAGCGAAAATCTAGAAAATCAACTACATAACCTAAAGCAAACCGATCAATTCCATTACCCATAGCACCGCCCAGAATCAAGCCATAACCGAGTTGATCCCAACGATCTAAAACTGGCCCCAACAATGCCAACCCGATTAATAATAAACTTACTCCCAAGGATAACCAGCGTAGCCACTCTACTTTTCCGCTAAACAAACTAAAAGCTGCACCAGTATTTGTGACATAGGTAAAGTGAAATATTCCCGGTAAGATTGGTAGTGTCTCGCCTAAGCTAAAGGTTTGCACGACCCAGTATTTGGTCAGTTGGTCTACAAAGAAAGCAATAAAGGCAGCTATCCAGAAAAGGCGATTTTTGAAACGCATGGCAAGTTTAGTCAATAGTCAACAGTCCATAGTCAACAGTCAAAAGTCTATAGTCCAAAGCAGTCATCATTAACTAATGACTAATGACTAATGACTGATGACCAATGACTAATGACTAATAAAACATCAAGTGTCGCAACACATATGCTACTACAGAGACAGCACAGACTACAGCTAATTGCCCCGGAATCACCCACCAAGAGTAGACAAGGATCGATTGCATTAAGGGTATTGTGTCTGTGCCTTGCCAGTGGAAAAAAGACCTAATCATAAGATAAGCAATGCCACACAAGTGTACGCTTAATAAGCCACAAATACAGCTAAAAGTGAGAGACTCTATTTTAGGTCTGGCTTGAAAGGCAAAAAATCCACAAATCCAAGCTCCAGGAATGAAGCCTAGCAAATAACCAAATTGTGATGCTTTCACATAACCGATATTCCCGCCACCATCAGAAAAGACAGGGTGCAGAGTCAAACCCATAACTAGATAAGCAATTTGTGAGAGCGCACCAGCATTTTTGCCCCCTAAACAACCTACTAAAAGTACCGCACCAACTTGATAGCTGACACCTAATGAAAAGGTTTGGATTCCTGTCTGACTCCAATTCCAAGGTAAGGTAATACCATAAGCTTCTAAGAAAGTACCTCCCATTGTTAGGAGTAAGCCAATCATAGACCAAAGTAGTTGATTTGAGGCGGCAATCATTTATCAGGCACAAGGGGAAAGCAACAGCAACCAGTATAGGCATTAATTATGTGACTGGAATTCGTACTAATTTGTTCATATGTCCACTAGAATACTGAAGTTCGTTAGCTTGAATGGTTCTGAGTGCCGAGTAATGGGTATTGAGTGCTGTTAGGAATAGCGGGGCTTTGAGCCGCTTGTTGAGCGTTGAGTTAATAGCCGTGAATCATCACTCTCACTACTTTCTTTACTCCTTGCCCCTCTATTACTCAGTCCCCATCTCCCAGTCCCCAATCTCTAATTCCTTTTTTACCTATCCCGATGTGGACAGTTGATGGTGGGGACTGGGGACTAAAAGATTAATTAGACTAAATATTTTATCTCTGCTTTTATTGTGCTTTTTTTGATAAGAGCTTCATATAATTTATGTAATTTCCCTGTTGGCATAGGTTTTGTATGGACTGAAATTTAGAGTCAGCGATCGCCTACCAAGGAAAATGGATTCTCATAATAATTATTTGTCAGTTTGTTTCCATAATTCATGTATAAAGTTTTCCTCAGTACTATAGAGGAAAACTTGGGCAGTATATCTAAAAAAAATATATTTTTCTCTTGATTTAACCTTTCGTTAACCTTAACACCTATCTATAAGGGGTAGCGTAGAAGCGCCCATCTGAAAATTTCCTCAAACAGACAGCGATGCTCTCATATATCAAGAGAATTAAAAATAACCGCATTCCAGTATCAATTACCGTATTAACACTGGCGATGAGTTTAGCTGCTTGTGGTGGGCAGCAAGGCTCAGACAACACTGCAACTCAAGATGGTTCATCCGGCACAGCTAAAGATGCTACAGCTTCCAGCCCTGCAAAATTGGATCTTGGCGGCAATGTTTCATTAACTGGTGCAGGTGCATCTTTCCCTGCACCACTATATGCAAGTTGGTTTACAGATTTAAATAAAAAGTATCCCAATTTGCAAATTAACTATCAGTCAGTAGGTAGTGGTGCGGGAGTTGAGCAATTTATTCAAGGTACTGTAGACTTTGGTGCCAGCGACGTTGCCATGAAGGATGAAGAAATCCAGAAAGTTCAGAGAGGAGTGCTTTTGTTACCGGTGACTGCTGGTGGAATTGTACTAGCTTACAACTTGCCTGGTGTGACAGAATTGAATTTACCAAGAGTTGTTTATACAGATATTCTCCTGGGCAAAATCAAGACTTGGGACGCTCCAGAAATTAAAGCTGCTAACCCTAATGTCAACCTTCCCAGTCAACCAATTACGGTTGTGTATCGTTCTGATGGTAGTGGTACTACAGGAGTGTTTACCAAACACTTGGCTGCTGTCAGTCCAGAATGGAAAAGTAAGGTTGGTGAAGGTAAGTCTGTTTCTTGGCCAGTGGGAGTTGGTGGTAAGGGTAATGAAGGTGTTACTGCCCAAATTAAACAAACTCAAGGTGCTATAGGCTACATTGAGTATGGTTATGCTAAACAAAACAATATCAGCTATGCCACTTTGGAAAATAAAGCCGGCAAGTTTGTGAAATACAATGATGAGTCAGCATCTCAAACTCTAGCAGCAATCCAATTGCCAGAAAACCTACGTGCTTTTGTGCCAGACCCAGATGGAGATGGATCATATCCAATTGTCAGTTTCAGTTGGATTATGGCTTATAAAAATTATCCTGATCCAGTAAAAGCTAAAGCAATGGAGGCTGCCATTGAGTACGCTTTAACTGAAGGGCAGAAGATTTCTGGAGAATTAGGTTATATTCCCTTACCTCAAGCTGTAGTGCAGAAAACTGCTACTGTTGCTGACCAAATCAGTCCAGAATATAAAATATCTGTAAGTGGCAGTGGTACTAGTGCCAGCAAGTAGTAGCCACTAGTTGATCAGCTAATTTAACTTATGTTGTCGCTTTGATTGGAAGATTGAATTAGCTTATCTGAAATTTATCGGTACCTTAAACCGAAAGCACTAATCAAAGCGGCAATATTATTTAACTGGTGCTATCACACATTTTCTTCTGATTTAATCGTAAGAGTCAGTATTCATGGCTACAAATTCTCACGATCTGCCATCAGCAATTAAAAGTCGCTCTGAAGGAGAAAAGTCTCTAGACCGTGGCTTTGTTTGGTTAACTCGTATTTTTGCAATGGCGATCGCCGCCACCCTCTTATGGATTGCGTTTCAAGTAACTATTAGTGCTTGGCCTGCCATCCAGCAATTTGGCCTCGGCTTTTTAGCTAGAAGTGCGTGGAATCCAGTCACTAATGATTATGGGGTTTGGCCTCCAGTCTATGGAACTCTTGTAAGTTCTTTTATTGGGTTGCTAATAGCCATACCTATTGGTGTCGGTACAGCAGTGCTACTGAGTGAAAACTTTCTCCCATCTCAGGTGCGCGTAGTTTTAGTGTTTTTAGTAGAGTTGTTAGCTGCTATCCCCAGTGTTGTTTACGGTGTCTGGGGCATTTTTGTGTTGATTCCCATCCTCACCGGCGTTGGGCAATGGCTGAACACTTATTTTGGCTGGATACCCATTTTCAGCACGATTCCTACTGGCCCTGGAATGTTTCCCGCCGGAGTTATTTTGGCAATCATGACTTTACCTATCATCACAGCTATATCTCGTGATGCTTTGATTGCTGTACCACCTAGTTTACGCCAAGCATCTATAGGGTTGGGTGCAACTCGCTGGGAAACTATCTTTCAGATTATCATTCCAGCTGCTTTTTCTGGCATAGTTAGTGCCATCATGCTGGCACTTGGTCGAGCAATGGGAGAGACGATGGCTGTGACGATGTTGATTGGCAATGCCAACAATGTCAATATCTCGATTTTTGCACCAGCCAATACAATTTCTTCCTTGCTGGCAAATCAATTTTCAGAAGCTGGTGGTCTGCAAATTGCTGCTTTAATGTACGCTGCCTTAGTTCTATTCGGCTTAACTCTAATAGTGAATATTTTGGCAGAACTGATAGTTTTGCGCGTCAAGAGAATGTAGCCTAGCTGTGAGTTGGATTATGGAATCTGGTTTTGTTGAAAGGAGTTTAAATCGTAATTCCCAGTCTCCCCGGACGCTGTTTAATACAGCGATGACTGTTGTTGCCTTTATTTGTGGCGCATTGGCAATTTTACCCTTAATCGCGGTATTGTCTTATGTCCTAATTAGAGGCTTTAGTAGTTTAAGCTTAAGTGTATTTACTGAGTTGCCACCTGCACCTATGAGACCAGGGGGAGGATTTGGTAACGCTATCTTGGGGACACTGCTGATGGTGGGTATCGGTGCGGCAATCAGTATCCCATTTGGTGTGATGGCAGCAATTTATTTAACAGAGTTTAGCACTGGCTCATTGGCTAGATGGGTAAGGTTTGCTACTAATGTTCTCAGTGGTGTACCTTCTATCATTGCTGGGGTATTTGCCTATGGTATTGTAGTCTTGACACTAGTTAAGCTTAATCTAGGTTCCTACTCTGCACTCGGTGGAGGGTTCGCACTGGCAATCTTGATGTTGCCAATTATTGTAAAAACTACAGATGAAGCTTTGCAGTTAGTATCAAAAGATTTGCGACAGGCCTCTGTAGGTTTAGGTGCAACTAAATTTCAAACAGTGGCACAAGTTGTATTGCCAGCTGCCTTGCCAGCAATTGTGACAGGTTCAACCTTGGCGATCGCTCGCGCAGCCGGAGAAACTGCCCCGTTATTGTTTACAGCTTTATTCTCACCATTCTGGCCTGATAGCTTATTCAGACCCACTGCTTCCCTTGCTGTTTTAGTTTTTAACTTTGCAATTTCTCCCTTTCAAAATTGGCAGTCACTAGCTTGGGCTGCGTCTTTAATTTTAGTGTTGATGGTTCTCATCACCAGTATTATTGCACGCTGGGTAACTCGCCAAAAAGCTTAGACAATCGTCGATCAATAACGCAGTCTGCTATCCTTAAAATCTACACTAGACCATTTATGGCTACAAATACTAGCACGCTCAATAGCACAGAAACCGTTCTCAGAACGGAAAACCTCAATGTCTACTACGGCAAGTTTCTGGCTTTACAAAACATTTGGTTAGATATCCCCAAAAATAAGGTGACAGCCTTTATCGGCCCTTCTGGTTGTGGCAAAAGTACTCTGTTGCGCTGCTACAATCGTCTCAATGACTTGATTGAGTCATTTCGAGCAGAAGGTAAGATTTTCTACTACAGCAAAAACTTGTATGCACAAGACATTGACCCTGTAGAAGTACGTCGTCGGATTGGGATGGTATTTCAAAGACCAAACCCCTTTCCTAAGTCAATTTACGACAACATTGCCTTTGGAGCTAAAATCAACGGCTACAAAGGTAATATGGATGAGTTGGTTGAACGAAGCTTACGTAAAGCAGCGTTGTGGGATGAAGTTAAAGATAAACTGCGTCAAAGTGGTGCATCTTTATCTGGTGGACAACAACAAAGGTTATGTATCGCGCGAGCGATCGCTGTTCAACCAGAAATTATACTCATGGATGAACCTTGCTCTGCCTTAGATCCCATCTCTACTTTACGTGTAGAAGAACTGATCCACGAACTGAAAGAGCAATACACTATTGTTATCGTCACCCATAATATGCAGCAAGCTGCCCGTGTCTCTGACAGGACAGCGTTTTTCAACGTCCGGCCTACAGAAACAGGTGGTCGTATTGGCTATCTAGTAGAATACGATGCCACAGAATCAATTTTCAATAATCCCAAGCAGGAAGATACCAGAGACTACGTTAGCGGCAGATTCGGTTAAATATTGCTTATAACTTAATCTCTAGAATTAGGTATGCGCTGCATTCCTAATTTTGTTTTTTTTGGGGGATTAGAGAGTTTCACAGGTGTAGGTTTTTAATCAAGTGATGAGTGACGACTCTCACACTAACGCAAGAATAATATTTTTATCAATCTCTTCCTACACCCATAAATCCGTATTTTGATAGTGAGATGTAAAAAACCTACACCTATCAGGATTAGAGAGTGGGGTAGAGAAAGAAACATTTACTCAGCACTCATAATTTTAAGTGAGATTGACTTTCCAACTGCTTAAATCTGCTAAGGAGCGATCGCGGTAACGTCCATAACGCTCTGGTTTACTTTTGATTTTCATGCCCAAATCTGGCAGAATGCCAAAGTTAGGGGGCATTGGTTGGAAGTGTTTAGGCGAGGCAGAACTGATAAATTCTAATAATGCGCCTAACATTGTCGTTGGTGGTAATGCCAAGGGTTCTTTACCCAAAGCCAACCTTGCAGCATTGGTTCCCGCTAACCAACCACCTGCGGCTGCTGCTGTGTAGCCTTCTGTACCAATTAATTGTCCAGCCGCTAATAATGTGGGACGTTGCTTAAATTGTAGGGTGGGTAGCATTAACTGGGGTGCATTGATAAAGGTGTTGCGGTGCATGACTCCCAGCCGCACAAACTCCGCCTTTTCCAAACCGGGTATCATTTGAAATACTCGCTTTTGTTCACCCCAACGCAGATTAGTTTGGAAACCGACCATATTCCACAATTGACCGGCTTTATCTTCTTGTCGCAACTGCACCACCGCATAGGGACGTTCCCCAGTCCGGCTGTCAGACAAACCCACTGGCTTGACGGGGCCGTAGCGCATGGTATCTTCTCCTCGTTGCGCTAACTCTTCAATGGGGAGGCAAGCTTCAAAAAACTTGGCTGTTTCCCGTTCAAAGTCTTTAAGTTCTGTTTGTTCGGCTTTGCAGAGTTCTTCCCGAAACCGCAAATACTGTTCCTTATTCATCGGACAGTTGAGATAGGCGGCTTCACCTTTGTCATAGCGGGAAGCCATAAAAGCAATATCGCGGTTAATGGAATCACCGACAATGATGGGACTAGCCGCATCAAAAAAGCTCATGTATTCCATCCCCGTGAAGCGGTGCAAATCTGCCGCCAAGTCGGGACTAGTCAACGGCCCAGTGGCTAAAACCACAATCCCTTCGGGAATATATGGGACTTCACCACGGCGAAATTCCACTAAGGGATGGCTAGCAAGAGTTTGAGTTAAATCTTGCCCAAATTGACCCCGATCTACCGCTAGTGCGCCACCTGCGGGTACTGCGTGTTCATCAGCTTTGGCAATGACCACAGAACCCAGTTGGCGTAATTCTTCGTGCAGTAATCCCGCCGCGCGATCGCTTGCCATTGCCCCAAAGGAGTTACTACATACCAACTCTGCCAAGTGTTCTGTATGATGAGCAGGGCTGAAGCGTTTGGGACGCATTTCGTGTAAAATTACTGGCACTCCAGCCTGGGCGATTTGCCACGCAGCCTCTGTCCCAGCTAGTCCACCTCCAATTACTTGTATCGGTTGTTGATCCATAATTCAATACCCAATTTTACCCAGTTGTAGTTTGCTGGGAGTGCATATCACCAATATAGATGATACTGTTTGTCAGTCGGGCTTTTATCACTAGTTTATAAACACAGGCGATCGCCTACTGTGGGTGTTCCGCGATCGCTCAAGGCCTATTATTTATCTTCATTGGCTTTATGTTCTTGGTTTAGCTGGCGTTGACGTAGCTTAATAAAAACACGCTTAAATTTTTCAAAATCTTCTACACTAATTTCTGTCTGTTGCCATAATTTCCGTGTCATTAAACGCTCAAACCAATCTTGCAAATTGGGGTAGTTACTAAAACTAATCCCTAATTTTGGCAACAAAGATAAATCGGTTCCAGCCACAATATCAGCTAAAGTCAACTGTTCTCCACCATAATAAGATTCGTTACCTAAAGATTCTGATAAAAAGGCTAAGACCTTATTTATATGCTCATAAGCCTGCAAAAATTTTGACGAATTTTTATCCTCAAAAATCAAGGAAATCATTTTTGGTAATAGTTCATTTGTCGTCACCATCTGCACCATTCTTACTTTTGCTAAAGACTCAGCTTCTTTAGGTAACAGTGCAGGTGTAGGGTATTTAGCTTCCAAATAGTCCATGATTGCTAGAGATTCTACTACCCGAAAACCATTATCTAATATGACGGGAATATGATGAAATGGGTTGATTTCTAAAAATTCAGGTTGTAATTGATCGCCATCTAAGCTCATGATTATTGGCTCAAATATAATTTCTTTCTCTAGTAAGGTACGCCATACACGACGGGCCATAGGTGAACGATGATTGTAGTAGAAGTTGAGCATACGCTTTTACGCCTCAAAAAAAGACCGATGGGTTTGTAAGAAAATAAAAAAATCCTAAAAACTTTATTCACTACTTAATTTATTAATATTTAAATATTTTTGCTGTAATTCTTCAGGAATGCTAACTGGACGACCATTTTGTAAATTCACAAAAGCACCCTTCTGTTGAGCAACTGCTGCTAGTTGATTATTTGATAAAATCTCTGCTTGCACTGTCCATTTTAATCGTCCCAAATTACTCAGCCATAAGCGCCCAATTACTTTGTCTATCAACTTAATAGGACGTTTATATTCAATTTCTGTCCCAGCAAGTATAGGTACATATCCTTGTTCAATTTGTTGATGAATAGGAAAATGTTCTTCTAGAAACTTTAAACGTAAATCTTCTAACCACTTAATATACACAATGTTGCTGACAATCCCAGCAAAGTCAATTTCATAAGTTCTTACAGGTATTTGCAAAGTTACTTCTAATGCTCTATGTAAGTTATTTACTATTAGCATAGTTACACCTATTCATTTAAGACCTGTCGGTCGGTTTTTGTACAAAAAATAAACTATCCTTGAAGATAGATTATTCATAAAACTTTAAACTTCTACCTTGTAGCTAAGATTTAGCTCATCTCCAGGTATGCCCCTAATACCCCAATTCTGTTTGGGAATTTCAAAAAGTGTAATTTCAATATCATAAACTGAAATTCCGAATTTCTCGTCAACTTTTTTAAAAATATCTCTCAGTAGCTGTTTTTTAGTCTCTACTGAACGCCCTTCAAACATAATGATTTCAATAATTAAATAATTATCAGTTCTATCAGATGGATAGTAAAAATCTAATTTATCCAAGGGGAAGAACCGATGAAATCTCTTCTCAGGACTAATCTGTAAAACTTCAATTAAAGAGGTATGGAGAATATTTGATAGCTCTGCTTTAATTGGGTTTAGTTTTTCTGCTAAACCATAAACCTTAATTTGTACCATGAGTTTTTAGGATATTTTCTGTGTAATGATTCAGATGATTCACTGCCCTTTGCATATAAATAGTATCGTCATAAAGCTGGCTCATCATAATTGCACCTTCTAAAGTTGCAACTATGATAGTGGCAATTTCCTCAGCATTGACATGAGGCTCAATTTCTCCTCTCTCAATTCCCGTTTGAATGATTCGCCGAATCATATTCAGCCAAGAGTTCATCGCTTGTTGAGTGCGTTCCCGTAACGCTGGATGTGCATCATCACTTTCCACAGCCGTATTTAGTAACGGACATCCTCCGGGGATGGGTGGATTTTCTGCAAAACTACTAAAGACTGCAATTAGTGCTTGCACACGTTCTATAGCATTACGTTTGCTACGTAATGCAATTCTATAGTGTTTGCTGATGGAGGCGATCGCATAATCAAAAGCCTGTAGTGCTAATTCATCTTTGCTTTGGAAGTGATTATAAATTCCTCCTTTTTGCAATCCCGTTACACGCATGATGTCAGAAATAGACGAACCAGCGTATCCCTGTTGGTTAAACAGTTCCGCCGCCTGTTGGAGAATCCGAGTTTTTGTTTCTTCGCCTTTAGACATCTATTTACCGACCACTTGGTCTGATTGAGAATAACATAATAACTACTGGGGAGTCTAGAGATTAGTCATTAGTCCATAGTCCTATTCTTCTTGCTCCCCACTCCCCAATTTTTAAGCTGAGAGAGTTAAAATCTGCTCAACGACTTGAGAGTCTACATCTTTCTGTTCACCTAAGATTGCTAAACCATGCTTTTGTAAATTTTCTACAACTAGAGGAATGGTTTCTAGTCCTACACCGTAGTCAGATAGACGAGTGCGGACACCTACAGACTCAAAGAAATTGCGAGTTTTAGCGATCGCCTCATTTACTCTGTATTCTTCAGAACCATCGACAATGTTCCAGACTCGCTCTGCATATTGTAGGAGTTTTTGCCACTTGCGATCGCGTCTAATTGAGAGTGTGCTGGGTAAGACAATCGCCAAAGTTTGGGCGTGATCTAGACCATGCAGTGCAGTTAACTCATGACCAATCATGTGTGTAGCCCAATCTTGGGGTACTCCTGCACCAATTAGCCCATTGAGTGCCAAGGTTGCAGCCCATACCAAATTTGCCCTGGCATCGTAATCTGTAGGATTAGCTAGGGTTTTTGGCCCCTCTTCAATCAACGTTTTCAAAATAGATTCTGCCCATCGGTCTTGTAATGGTGCATTAACTGGATAAGTCAAATACTGTTCCATCACATGGGTGTAGGCATCAACAATGCCATTACCAATTTGTCTAGGCGGTAAGGAAAATGTTGTTTCTGGGTCAAGAACAGAGAAGCGAGGAAACACCAAGGGACTAGCAAAGAACAGCTTTTCTTTGGTTTCCCACTTAGTCACAACCGAGTTAGTATTCATTTCCGAACCTGTAGCTGGTAAGGTCAATACCGCCCCAAAAGGTACAGCCGCAGTCACAGGTGCTTGCTTGGCCAAGATGTCCCAAGGGTCACCAACAAAAGGAACCGCCGCCGCAATAAATTTAGTCCCATCCACAACTGAACCACCACCAACAGCCAAGAGAAAATCGATACCTTCTTGGCGTATTAATTCCACCGCCTTCAACAGAGTTTCTAAATGGGGGTTAGGTTCAATCCCACCAAACTCAAAGATTTTCCGTCCAGCCAATGCAGATTTAACCTGGTCGTACACACCATTGGCTTTAATGCTACCGCCACCGTAGGTAATAAGAATCTTAGCATCAGTCGGAATTTCGGCGGCAATATTAGCGATTTGACCTTTGCCAAATAAAATTTTGACTGGGTTGTAAAAAACAAAGTTTTCCATAAATGTTGAAACCAAGGAATAAAATTTTGCCTTGAGTATTGTAATCAGTTTTACTATTTCTGCGCCTGTACCCATCAATGAGTAGGCAATCCTCAGGAATGAGAAGCTTCACAAGTCCATCTGCTTTGTTTTGAGAAAAGATGCGAGACAAACACAAAAAACCAGGATGATATTAAAATTACTCAGCACCACCTTAGACATTGAATCAAAAAGCCAATGCAGATATTTAAGGTCATAGAAGAAGCCATTACAAAACCACCCATCCCCCACGAACCACATAAGCAATCATTGAAAGCTTGGGCTATGTATTGTCTACGAGATAGAGGCTTTAAAGTTATTTACGCTCAAAATGCTGATTTTGCTATTGAAATCAAGGGCGGAGAAAAATTTTACTTTAAAGTTTCCCATAGCCCCGTTGAGCAAAGTAGTTCTTTTAGCTCGATAGTTTGGGATAGCGCGACTAAAAACGCCAGTTTAATTCCCCAACAATCTTAATGGAGAGGTTTAGAGGTTAGGGGTGAAAAAAGCGAATTATAGCCGTAGCTAGATAGATTAGGACATCAAGCCAAGATCAAACCCTGACAACACAAGACTTTCAAGTCTGTCAACCGTCAACTGTCAACAGCTATACTACATCAGCACCCATAACTCCGCCATGCACAGAAAAATTTATTCCCTATCCTCTAGCCTCTTATTAATAATCATATGTTTCTTCGAGTCGAAACTAATCAAACCTTGTTGTTGTAACTTACCCATCAATCGTGTAATTGTCACTCTAGTAGTACAACAAGCACTGGCAATATCCTCATGAGTAAAACGTACACTTAAGCGAGTCTTTTCTCCTACAGGTTCACCGATTTCTTGTTTTAAAAACTGTAATAAATGATAGAGACGATCTTCTATTTTTCGTCTTCCAGTAATAACTAAAAAAGATTCTTTCTGCTGTAATTGCTGATTTATTTTTGGTAGCAAGATATGACTCAGCATCTGGGAAACAGCTATTTCTGCAAAATTTATTGATACTAATTCCACATCAGCAAGAGCCGTAGCTTGATAGATAGGTAACTTAGTCATACTAGAACCAAATACCATGTGTGTTTTTGCCAAACCCGTTAATACTTCTTCACCTGTTTCACAAAAAGTACTCAGCTTGACTAAACCTTGGCGAACATACCAAATAACTAAAGGATTAAGGGGGATATTCTCTCCTTTAGCATATACGTATACTGGACGGTTTTGACTGAGATAATTTTCATGATTGACTAAGCCTAAACTTTGCTGTTGGTTTTCATTAATGTGACTTAACAACCAGTGCAGGGATTTTATTTTACCATTTTGGCTCCGGACTACAGATATTGTTAGAAGCGCATCAAAAGATTCACCATGAAATTGGTGTAAGCGCACTATTAACTTTTTAGCCTTATCTGTCTGGAATAATTGATTGAGTTCACAGTGAAAGCTTTCCCGTTCTTCGAGGCGAATAAAATTAATTACTGACCTATCTACTAGGATATGTTTTGGTGCATTGAATAACTTTGTCGCAGTCAGGTTAGCTTCTTGAATAATTCCCTCAGCATTAGTTACTAAATACCCATCTGGTGCAAACTCAAACAAATCATGGTAGTGTTGGCGTTCTGCTTCCAATAAACTGCGTGTTTGTATAAGTTCCTCGTTTTGATGATAAAGTTCTTCGGCTGCCAGTTGTACTAGCTTGGAGTTACTGTAAAGCTCTTTAAAAGCCTGTGGTAGTAAATCTGGCGGAATCCAAGGCAAAACGCTAGCAGTTTGGTACAAATCTGCTAGTTGTTTATGTAATGCTTCTGCCCGTTGGATAAATAATTCTATGTTCACTGTAGATGCCTACGACTTGATGACAGAGGTTAGATAGTCGAATTTAATGCACTAATTAAACAGGAATAACAACACCTCTGGCACTGCCAAAGGTGAATTTTATAGTAAATATAATTAATAATTAAAATATCTCTCAAAGCCCAAACTCATTTGACAGCTTTCATAACTATTTAGACCTGAAAGGATATTGCTAATATGGCAAATACGTCCGCATTATTTTGGGAGTATAACTATCGGTGATCTCTAAATTATAAATATTAGACCATAGTATAAATTAGCTTTTTCAAAGGATAAATATACAAACAAACTGCTAAATTACCACTTTTTAATAATGATTTCCTCTATCTGTGGTTGGATAATTCACCAAAATTAGTAAAATATCAAATTGTGAGATAGTGCTGCTTTTTAGTAAGTAATGGACACACCCTGGATAATTATTAATTTTTCAGAATTATTACGCCTATTTATCAGCGTAGCTATTGGTGTATGGTCTTACGTCCG
Source organism: Anabaena sp. FACHB-595 (assembly GCF_048568275.1). Taxonomy (NCBI): domain Bacteria; kingdom Bacillati; phylum Cyanobacteriota; class Cyanophyceae; order Nostocales; family Nostocaceae; genus Anabaena; species Anabaena sp. FACHB-595. Next base: position 5,456,498 of record NZ_CP183473.1, on the reverse strand, counting down.
CCGCTAGCATCAAAACTGTTAAGACTATAGAGATAGGTCAGGTGTAAATGTTTAAAATTCTTACACCCAATTCCAATAGACAACCTGGTTGTAGAAATCCTGTCTAAATATCATCATGGTGAACATACCTCCACCACATCGAACAATTCCCCTAGTGGAAAACGGCAATAAATTCACCTGCGATCAAATTGCGTGTCGCCATAACGCCATCCCTGCCCAGAAACTAGCGGTGGCGATGAATTTGGAATACTTTGTGTAAATTTTCAATTGATGAGGAGGCTTGATGATGCTCCACTCTGTGGGCGATCGCCCACAGTATCTTATCTGGGATAACACACTACTAAAGCCTCTAACTGTGCCGTAGCATACTTGACAGTAGTTTAGTCAAATCATAGGGCATCTTGATTAGTAACGGCGTAAACTTTTTCAACATAAACACCCTACACTAGTTATAATTTCCTATAAGTTGAAAAAACTATTAAGATTTAGCGTAATCACTACGCTGCTTTCACACCCACTAGCTGACAACCACATTAGGAGGACTATCTATGGCGCTTGTACCATTGCGGCTGCTTTTGGATCACGCGGCTGAAAACGGTTACGGCATCCCAGCTTTCAACGTTAACAATTTGGAGCAGATTCAGGCAATCCTGAAGGCTGCTGCCGAGACAGATAGCCCCGTAATTTTGCAAGCTTCTCGTGGCGCTCGTAATTATGCAGGTGAAAACTTCCTCCGCCACCTGATTTTGGCTGCGGTAGAAACCTATCCTGAGATTCCCATCGTCATGCACCAGGATCATGGTAATGCTCCTTCTACCTGCTACTCAGCAATCAAGAACAACTTCACCAGCGTCATGATGGATGGTTCTTTAGAAGCTGATGCTAAAACCCCTGCTAGCTTCGAGTACAACGTCAATGTTACCCGCGAAGTTGTAAATGTAGCTCATGCTTTGGGCGTAAGTGTAGAAGGTGAACTCGGTTGTTTGGGTTCTCTGGAAACCGGTGCGGGTGAAGCTGAAGACGGACACGGTTTTGAAGGTACTCTTGACCATTCCCAACTGTTAACTGACCCCGATGAAGCTGTTAACTTCGTAGAAGCAACCCAAGTAGATGCTTTGGCTGTAGCTATCGGTACCAGCCACGGTGCTTACAAGTTTACCCGCAAACCCACCGGCGAAATTTTGGCTATCAGCCGCATTGAAGAAATTCACCGCCGTCTACCTAACACCCACTTGGTAATGCACGGTTCTTCTTCCGTACCTGAAGATTTAATCGCTTTGATTAACGAGTACGGTGGTGCTATTCCTGAAACCTACGGTGTACCTGTAGAAGAAATCCAAAAAGGTATCAAGAGTGGTGTTCGCAAAGTGAACATCGACACCGACAACCGCCTGGCTATCACTGCGGCTGTGCGCGAAGCTTTAGCAAAAAATCCCAAGGAGTTTGACCCCCGTCACTTCCTCAAGCCTTCTATTACATATATGCAGAAGGTTTGTGCAGAACGCTATGTACAATTCGGTACTGCTGGCAATGCTAGCAAGATTAAGCAAGTTTCTCTAGAAACTTTTGCTGCTAAGTATGCTAAAGGCGAATTGAACGCTATCAGCAAGGCTGCTGCTAAGGTTTAATTTTAGTCAAAGATAAATAGGGGCATGATTTTGCTCCTGCAAAATTTTTGATATTGATATAAATAAACCGGGATACCTAAAAGTGTCCTGGTTTTTTGTTGGAATTAGTGATTCATTATCATAGCGATGATAAAACTTGTATCGCAGGAGATCAAGAATGCTCATAATGCTCCTTACTTTTAAGTTAGAATAATCCCTTCAAACTTAAGTATTCCCAAAAATTATAGGTGATAAGCTCGCATGACCATAGGCGATCGCCATCATACTGCTTAAATATATTGGTAAACTAGAGACAAATGCGATCGCCTACTTCAAAGAACATCATGATGGTGTAAATATCAGCAATAAAGAATAATTAATGAGGTATATAATGCAACCTACAGAAACTAGACAAGCGTTACTCAAAGCTATTTATGAAGAATTAGAACAAGCTTATGACGACACTTTAGAAGATGTTTTAGAGTTACTAAAAATTCGTAAAAGTGAAGATGAAGAAGATATTCAGGATATTTATGCTGCAAAAAATGACACTACTATCTCTTGGGAGCAATATAAGCAAGAGAGTGCATGATTTATCAAATAGAAATTACAACTAGGGCAGCTAAACAATTAAAAAAGCTATCTGAAGATATTAAACTTAAAATTGAGGAAAAAATTCAAGAGTTATCAAACAATCCTCGCTCTAATGATGTAGTTAAGTTAGAGGGTGAAGAAGATACTTATCGTATTCGTGTAGGTAATTATCGTATCTTATACGAGATTAAAGATGATTTACTAATAGTTAAAGTTGTTAAAATTAGTCATCGTAGAGATGTTTATCGCCGTAAATAGAGCTAGTTAACTTTAGCTTTAGTTCTTGTTTCAAGAATGATGGATTTTGCTCTTTTAATTGACTAGCAAATTCTTCATCAACAAGCAACTTCATAACTATGCTACCGCGTCAAGAATTTGTTTGCCTGTCTCTTCTAAAAATGCAATAACTTGCTCCCTATTTACAGTTGGAAATCCATCTAAAAAATCGTCAATAGATTCTCCGGCTTTGAGATAGTCCAAAAGTGTTTGTACGGGAACTCTAGTACCAGTAAAGACAGGTGTTCCACCCATGATTTCTGGGGATGTGCTGATGATTGAGGAGTATTTAAGCATAGTTATTTAAGCTCCAGATTCCGTAATGAATAGTGGCTCTCCTAGACTAGCTATGTTAAGTTAATACTTATTACCAGCTTAAATTATTACATAGCAAGGAATTAAAACAAATAAATCGTATTTTTATTAAATCTTTTATTTTGTGTTGCTAGAATCTTGCTAAATCAATATCCTTAGCCTGTTTTTATTATTAATTTATCATAACCACTCTGGGAGAGCCTGAATAGTTTATTAGATTTTATCTATCTGCCAAATTTTGATGGTTTGATCAGCGCTACCACTGGCGAGGAGGTTACCACCGGGACTGATGGCTACAGAATTGACTGATGCTGAATGTCCGGTGAGGGTGTGTAGTAGTTCGCCTGTGGAAATGCGCCAAATTTTGATGGTGGTGTCGGCGCTACCGCTAAATAAAAATTGTCCATTAGGACTGGTTGTGAGGGATTTAATATCGCCTGAGTGTCCTGTGAGGGTATGGAGAATTTGACCTGTAATTAAATGCCAAATTTTGATGGTGGTGTCGGCGCTACCGCTAAATAAAAATTGTCCGTCTCGACTGATGGCGATCGCTTTTACTTCGTTATCATGACTGTTGAGGGTGCGTAAAGGGTCGCCTGTACGGGGGTTCCACAGCCTGATTTTATTATCAGAACTACCACTGGCGAGGATGGTACTATCAGGGCTAATGGCTATGGCGTGAACGGCTGAGGAATGCCAAAGGGTGCAAATGCGATCGCCTACGGTGGGCGGAACGCCATCACCTTTTTGCAGATTCCAGATTTTAATTTTATTACTACCACTAGCTAAAATTTGCCCGTCTGGGCTGATAACTACTACATTTACAGGTTTTTGATGTCCTAAGAGGGTATGCAGCAGTTTACCTGTTTTTAAATGCCAGACTTTGACGTTACTTCTGGGATGTACACCACTACCCACGGCGAGAAAATTACCGTCAGGACTGATGGCTACGGAGGAAACTTCGCCTAAATTACCTGTTAGAGTGCGGATGAGTTTACCAGTTTGCAAATTCCAGATATTAACTGTTTGATCTGTACAGCCACTAACTATAACTTCGCCATCGGGGCTAATAGCTACAGATTTGACCTTACCTGAATGTCCTGTGATTGTTTTGGTCAGGTATGGGTATTCTAGGCTGCGTTTGTATTTGAGGGTAGCGATCGCTTCTAGCAGTTTCTCTACAAATTGTAGATTATGGCGATCGCCTATGACTGTGAAATATTCCCTGAGCTTTTGGATATATTCTTCGTCTTCTATCTTGACGACTGACTGCATCGCTTCCAAGGGACTAGTGAATTGCTGTAATGAAACTTGACGCAGTTCTAACCATGTGTTTATGGAGTAGTCAACCTCTGCTTGCGCCCAAGAAGTATCCGGTAAATGGGATAAACTCTGAGCTAACTGCATGGACAATTCTGGTATCCAATAAAGTCTTTCTTTTTCTAGAGCTTCGTAAACTTGTTTGTAACTTGAGGCTATTGCTTGCAGTGATTGTACATCAATCGCATTTTTGAGCAAACTTGGTAGTAACTCTGGTAGTAGTGGAGGGATATCATGATTCCCCAGATGATAAATATCTGCTACCCAAGCCGCAACCAAACAATGACAAGTGATTAAAACTTGGCAAAGTTGTTCAATATCTTGCTGACTGACGCGATACTGTAAAGATAATTTACTAATATCAATACCCTGTGCTTGCCATTTTTCTGCTTTCTCTAAAATTGCTAAATTAAAAACGTTATCTTTTCCGAATTCATTAATTTCCTCTACATCTACGCCTATTTCTAGCAGTTCATCTCTAACTTTCTTCCACTCTAAAGCCCGATTCTTTGCAGAATTCTGAATAATTTCTTTATAAGGTAAGCGAGAAATTGTTTTGTAATAGTATGTTCCTTGAGTCAAACCCCAATAGGCAATACGAAAATTTAAATAATCTCCATCATTTTCTGACTCTAAAATTAATATTGGCTCTGTTTTTAACATCCCAAACAAAGCTTTGATACTTGATTCACTATGAAATCTTTTACTATCCCAGGCTCCTGCTAAAAATTCTATCGGTCTTGTGGGGCTGTGGAGAGAGTAATTTTCGTTGATAAACTCTCGTAAACCCTCCGCTAGCATTAGCTCAATTTCGGAATAAGTCTCTACGTGGTTATCAAATTTATCAAAATGGATCTTCGGAGGCGCAATAAAAACTTTTAGAGGTTTACGCTCGTAGCTATGATGTGATTCTAAAATTTGTGATGGATATAACCTTAAAGGCCAGCTATCAAGGATTTTATTAACTTCTGGTAACTTTAACGCTGTATCTCTCTGTTGGTTGGCAATTTGGGCTTGTGTTTCCCGTTGATAAGCCACCAATTGCTGCTGCCAAAGTTTTTCTTGTTCAAGGCTCTTATTTGAATTATCAATGTCATTGATATTATTGATAGTTTCGATAAATCCTTGAATTAAGTTGGGAACTTGGTATCTAGCTGTGGTTAGGCTTTCCTCGCTCCTTTTGTGGAGGATATTGACAAACACAGGAGCAAACTCTAGTACTAGTTGAATTAGTAATCTTAACCCTGGTTCCATAGGGGGTTCCTGTTAAATCAATCACATGAGCATTATGAGAAAATTATGTGAGCTTCTCGCCCAACATTGCTCATAATATACCTTGTGGATTAGCCAATCTTATCGTCTAATGCAACGATAACTATATACTTTCATCCTACTACTTCTAGATAACTTTACTGTCGTAAGACATAATAATAATGAGTAAGGATGTAGGGTTGGGAATATTGCAGAAATCAAGAGCTATTTTACTTAAGCTCTTTTATTATGATACCAAACTCCACACAATCCTGATTTTTTGCCTTTAAAGACTCTTTTTTTAATCTGTGATTTTTACTTGAGTGCGTAGCTATCATCTCTACAAAAATGTGTGCGATCACCAGGACATAATTAAATTTGGTTACACTGATTTACTTAATCATGAATTTTGTTATTTAAGCCAGTACTCAAAATAACTGTTTTGGGAATATATCCATGCTATTTCTAAGGTAAATGCTTCACTGTCAGTGAAACCTCAAATGGATGCAAACTCTCCGCATATCAAGGCTACTCATAAACCGAAAATTTTTAATAATTCAGAACGTTTTATTGAGGGATGGTATTGGGTAATACCATCTAATAATTTAGGAATAAATGAAGTTAAATCTATCACTCTCTTAGGTAGAAAACTAGTAATTTATCGCGGTCAAGATCAACAAGTAGCTATTTGTGATGCCTACTGTCCACACATGGGCGCTCACTTGGGTGAAGGTACTGTTGAAGGTAATGAATTACGCTGTGCTTTCCATCACTGGAAATTTAATACTGATGGAATATGTGTGGAGATTCCATGTTTAGATGAACCTCTTTCCCTCAAGTTAAAAACTTGGCCGACGGTGGAGAAGTACGGGATAATTTGGATTTGGACTGGAGAAATACCACGAGAATCTGTACCATTCGTTCCAGAGTTAGAGTTTCAGGACTATGAAGCTGTTCTCGGTTCTAGTTTTGTGATAAATTGCCATCCTCATCTCATGATGTTGAATACTATTGATACTCAATATTTTCAAGGAGTCCAGGTTTTAGATATTGGCTTTGAAAAACAGGAATTAAATCAAAATGCCATTATTTTTAGTAAATATAAACGACAACACCATGATTTGCCCTTTAAAAAAGTCTTTCGTCCTCTATACAAAAATCCTATTTATAGTATTTGCTATTGGTATGGCAGTACATTCACTTTAACCGTAGGAACAGACTTACGTCGTTGCTATCTTATGTTGGCTTTGCGGTTAATCCCAGGGGAACAGGTAGAAGTACAAACTATATTTTTTACCAAGCAACGTAAAGGTCTATTTGGTTGGTTGTTTAATCGTTTGATGTTATGGCTGAGTAATTCTCTGGTGCAGGAATTAATCAGTGATGAGAGAAATATTTTGCAGACTATACAGTTTAATTTAAAAAATCCCATCAAAGTAGATCAATCGATTATGCAGTTAATCAATCATGTGGAACTGCAAAAACCTTTGATGTGGAAGACTTGGCTGTTGGCGCGATCGCCTGAGACAGAGGTGAAGGAAACTCAAACGAAATGGCGAGATGAATTGACTAACGATTAAAAAAAGATAAAAAGTAAAAAGTTATCTATCATGACTTTTTACTTTTTTCAGTCAGGCAATTGCACTCATAAAAAGAAGTGGCAAAGCCACTTCAGATTTCCCAGGTAGAACCTAGAAATGAGTATAACGACTAAAAAAAATTAAAATAGTATAAATTGACACCAATTATTTTAATAATGCCAGACTTGAGGCTGATAAATCCTCTATGGGGAAACAAAAGGCTAGAAGATGAAACATTTTTATGTTCGATTGTAGATTTTTCTTTTGACCGCTACTTGTATAGTAAAAGCCATTCTAGTAATCATTCAGGGGAAGATTATGGTAACTCATGTATGTACTGTTTGCGGCTATGAGTATGATCCAGAAGTTGGTGATCCAGATGGCGGTATAGCTGCGGCTACGTCCTTTGAGGAGATCCCGGAAGACTGGGTGTGTCCGGTTTGCGGTGCGACAAAAGATTTATTTGAACCAGCAGATTTGTAAAAATAACTACGATAACCGCTACGCAAAATTCAAAATCTTGTGTCCAGAGGTTTTGAAAGATTGACAATGGGAAATTTATTTCCACCGTGCTGTACTAGCCTAGAAAGTAGGTGATCTAGAAAAGAAAGTTGGAAAATTGCTACCTTCAAAAATTGTAGTTGTTGGCGGCGGTGCCGCAGGATTCTTTGGTGCGATCGCTTGTGCTAGAGTCAACCCCCAAGCAGAAGTTACGTTAATTGAAGCCAGTCGTCAAACACTGGCGAAAGTGAGTGTTTCTGGCGGTGGGCGTTGTAATGTTACTCATGCTTGTTTTGATGCAAATGAGTTAGTGCAGTATTACCCCAGAGGTGGTAAAGCTTTGCGGGGAGCTTTCGCACGTTTTCAGGCTCAAGATACAGTAGATTGGTTTGCGACCCAAGGTGTGCGGTTGAAAACTGAAGCTGATGGGCGGATGTTTCCCATCACAGACAGTTCGGAAACGATTGTGGACTGTTTGATGAACGCAGCCACAGCCACAGGGGTGGAAATATTAACGGGAACGGCTGTTGCATCAATTAAACAGTCACAGGGGAGTCAGTTTGAGATTTTTTGCAGGTCGGGAAAGATCATCAAGTGCGATCGCCTATTATTAGCTACGGGTAGCAGTCGTGTGGGCTATCAAATAGCTCAAGAATTGGGACATCATATTGAATCGCCAGTCCCATCACTATTTACCTTTAATATTTCTGAAGCTAAGTTGCGGGCGTTAGCAGGTATTAGCGTTAACCCGGCGCGGTTGCGGTTATGTGCTGATGGTGCATCACCACTGGAACAAACTGGCCCATTGTTAATCACTCATTGGGGCTTAAGTGGCCCGGCTGTCCTCAAGCTTTCTGCTTGGGGTGCAAGATTGCTACACGACAAACATTATCAAGCAACCTTATTAGTTAATTGGTTGCCAGATTTTTCTCAAGAACAAGTACGGCAAAATATCCTGGCCATAAAAAATGAATGGGGAAAGCGAGCGATCGCTTTACATCGTGGTGTTGATTTACCGCACCGTCTTTGGCAATATATCATTGCTCGTGTCGGCATCACTACAGATGAACGCTGGGCAGAGTTATCCAATAAAACCCTAAATCTGCTAGTTCAAGAACTCACTCAAGGGCAATACCTAATTAGTGGTAAAGGAGTCTTTAAAGAAGAATTTGTCACCTGTGGTGGTGTGAATCTAAAGGAAATTAATTTCAAAACAATGGAAAGTAAAATTGTGCCAAATCTCTACTTTGCTGGAGAGATTTTGGATATTGACGGTGTTACTGGTGGATTTAATTTTCAAAGTGCTTGGACAACAGGTTACTTGGCAGGAAAGGCTATGGGCGAAAATAGTGCTGATTAGGCTTTGTTGATTAGTCAGGGTTTCAATTGAGCTTGACTATTTAAGATTACTATCTGATTAAAAGCTAGAAGGGGAAAGGCTAAAAATTTTTAGTATTGTCTCCTTCTACTTTTTTATCTAAGTAGAACTGGGTAAATAATTAAAGGTTTGTAGTGAGAACTTTAGTTCGTAGTCAGGACTAAATTTTAGTATTTTTACATCACCTAACATGGTTTGTTTTCTTCAATTCGTTCTACTTGTATTTCTTCATCTAATCAAGTTGATTGATGGCTAATTACTAATATTCTCTGCAAGAAAGATTAATTTCAGAGCGATCGCTTTGTAAATATAGGTAAATATCCAACTAAAAGATCACAGTTTATTAATAAAAATAATTCAATTGCTAGATGCTCAAATAACAAAGTTATGGTAATAATGATTTGCGATGTTTGGACAAATACCAAACATTGTAGATGAAAAGCCCGTTTTCTTCTTCCTATTGTTATAGGAGTCTCCAGTTTTGTGTAAACTCGCGTTTCGCTAGAGGTAACACTTATGACTAGTTATGATCAGGTCTTTAACTCAAAAAAGACGATAGAAGAATCACTCAGCCCGGAAGAAGCCGTTGCGGCGATCGCAGTCGTTACCGCCATTGCCGATTCTAATATTGAAGAGATAGATGCAGAAAGTATCGCCGGCATACTTTGGGAATTTGAGGTTTTCGCTGAATATTCAGAAGATGAAATTATTGAAACGGTTGATGAACTCATAGCCATTGCCGAAGATGAGGAAGTGGGGGCTTTATTTAATGCAGCGAGTAAGGCTCTTACCGATGAATTAGTTTGGGATGGTTTTGCAGCTGGGGTGATTATACTCCTAGACGAAGAACAACTAGTAGTTCCCCAAAAGAAACAGGCTTATCTGAAAAAGCTTCAGCTAGCATTAAAACTGGAAGAGGACGAAGCCCAAGAAATCATCCAAGAGGTAACAGCAGCCTTCCAAGATTTAGAAAATGAAGATTACTTAGATGAAGAAGACGATATTCTCACAGTAGAAAACTACTCTGATGAGGTATACGAATCACCCTTGGGTAACTTCACTGTACCCATTCCCGTTGATGCCGAACAAGGGGGAAAAATTCAAAGTCAAGAAGGTGTGGTTGGTTTCTCAGATGACTTCGGCACTTTATTAAGAATTGATTACTATCCCATACCTCCAGAGCAATTAGAGGAACTTGACTCTACAGAAAAACAAGAATATCTCCGCTCAATCATGGTTGAAAAGTATGTACCCCAGGCGATTTTGAGTAATATACCCAATGCGGAAATTAAGCATACAGAATATCAAGAAAACGAGACACTAGGCTATTATTATGCCCTGGTAGATATGCCTAATGGCTCAACAATTTCCCAAGCGGAAAACAACGGCACTATTACTAGATTGAACGCCTATCGAGGTTTGATTTCCTTTATTAAAGATGATTTTTTGTATATAGTTAGCAACCAGCGTAGCTTTTTCAATGGAGATACTCCTACTTCTATTGAAGAAGAAGCTAAGAACATTAAAGAAAACATTTTAGGGTTTGTAGAAACTATAGAGTTTACTTAGTAGTAAACTTTGCATAAACGTGAGTCTCCAACTCAGGCGAAGTTGGAGACTCACATTACTTGATTTTGGTTTGTATTCTCACCACAGGAAGTTTTCTACATCCCGGAAACAGTGAATCAATTAGATCCGCGCTAAAATTGGTTCTGGTTTTGCTGCGTTGACAGTGTTCGATTCTGAATCTGTGCTGTATATTTCACAGGAGTTATTGGGACTTTCTATCAGCTTAACTTTGTAAAGTTTGGCTCCTAATTCTTGGATGGGCGATCGCAGTAAGTTACTAATGTATAGAGCGATATTCTCAGCCGTTGGCACAACCTCAGCAAAGTAAGGAATATCTTTATTCAAAAATGTGTGGTCAAATGGTTCCACAACATAATCTTCAATCGCCTGATTCAAAGCACCTAAATCGACAATCATACCGGTGCGTGGATCAATCTCGCCTTTGACTGTCACTTCTAAATGATAGTTGTGTCCGTGACCGTGGGGACGCGCACATTTACCATAAATTTCTGTGTTGTCTTCTTGGCTAAGATTGGGATGAGCCAGCCGATGGGCGGCGCTAAAGTGAGTGCTGATAGTGAGGTAAGCTTCCATTCCGTTTCCTTGATAATCTGCCCAAAGTTCAGGATGTTCAAATAACTGCACGCGGACTAAAGGTAAGTGAGGAGCTAGTCGCTGCCAGATAACCCGTGCGATATTTTCTGTCGTCGGCAAAGTCTGCCCAAATTCTGCCCAGACATCGTTGAGATAGGAAAAGTCCAGTTGGCTGGTAACTTCCCGCTTGATTACTTGTTTCACATCAGACAAGTTCAACACCATGCCATATTCATCTAGTTCTCCAGCCAGGGAGATAAATATGACGTAGTTGTGTCCATGCCCAGGAAATCGAGAGCAAGCACCAAATTTTTCAATATTCTCGGCTTCACTCAGTTCTGGCAACCAATAGCGATGGCTAGCCGAAAACTGAGCGCGGCGATTTACAATACATTGCATGAGTACACTGGGAGCAAAATTTAAACTTTCTTAATCTTTCACTCTTTCCAGCATAAACTAATTTCATAGTCATTAGTTATTGGTAGATGGCCATTACTCATTAGTCTATGAATTGTTAACTATTGATTATTGGCTATGGACTAATGACTACTTACAGATGCTTGTGCTTCATAGTGCAATCTTGTAGCAATGCGGAATAATTCTTGACCTGTATGTAAATAGCGATCGTCATAGTTTAAGGGAAAGTAAGCCAATTCTTCTAGTCCGTCTGCTACTTGATTGAGGCTGTAGTAAAGGTGTGCGGCGGCTCTCGCCATACTAGGAGGGTTGGGACGGGAGCGAAAAATAGTTTGGGCTTGCTTGAAGTCGTCTTTACAAGTTTGTAAGTATTCCTGAAACTCGTCTAATAGTTCATCATCAAAGGGATCAGCAGCTAGTTCCTCAATCTGTTCTTCCAATGAACTGAGAATAGTACAAAGTAAACGATTGACTGGTTGATATACCAAGCGTAGCCATTCTTCTACCTGTTCATCAGCATCTTTGCCGCTTTTACGTTTTACCTGATATTCTTTTTGAACTGATGCAGTACGCTGTAGGCGATCGCCTTTGAATTTCTGAGATTTATCCCGCAGTTCCTCATCATAATTGAGGCGACTTTGATTGTCGCCTAAGATTTCATAAGCTGCGTTAATTCGGATAATCTGCTCTTTATCTGCCGTGTCCTGATTACTATCTGGGTGAAATAATTTTACCAAGCGGCGATAAGCTTGCTTGATCTCCGCTTGGCTGGCTTTAGGGCTGACCTTGAGAATTTCGTAGTGATTTAAATCTTTCTTAGAATCGACCATTCATCCAAAATTACGTTAGCTAATGCTAGCTGTTGCCTTTGTTTCTAGGTCTTGGAACAATGGTGTACTAAGATACCTTTCTCCAAAACTAGGCTGAATCAATACAATTAAGCGTCCGGCGTTTTCTGGACGTTGAGCTACGCGAATGGCAGCAAACAAAGCAGCACCACTGGAAATCCCAGATAGTAGCCCTTCTTCTCTAGCTAAACGCCGACCGTAAGCGATCGCTTCTTCATCTGTGACCGTAATCACTTCATCAATCAATTGTGTTTTTAGAACTTGGGGAACGAATCCCGCACCAATTCCCTGAATTTTATGGGGGCCTGGTTTACCTCCAGATAAAACTGGACTATTGGCAGGCTCAACTGCGATCGCCTGAAAACTTGGTTTACGGGCTTTCAGCACTTCCGCTACACCTGTGATCGTACCACCTGTACCTACCCCTGCGACAATCATATCTACCTGACCATCGGTATCTTCCCAGATTTCCTCGGCGGTAGTCTCTCGATGTATTTTCACGTTCGCTGGGTTGCGGAACTGCTGCAACATATAAGCATGAGGGGTAGTATTCACTATCTCCTGCGCCCGGCGAATCGCTCCACTCATTCCCTCCATTCCCGGTGTCAATTCTAACTCCGCTCCATAAGCCCGCAACATAGCCCGACGCTCACCACTCATGGTTTCTGGCATCGTTAAAATTAAGCGATAACCCTTGGCTGCTGCTGCCATTGCTAAAGCAATCCCTGTATTTCCCGATGTGGGTTCTACTAATACAGTCTTCCCAGGAGCAATCAACCCCTCCTGTTCAGCTGCATTAATCATACTCACCCCAATTCGGTCTTTCACTGATGATGATGGGTTCATACTTTCCATCTTCACAAGAATCTGAGCTACACATCCTTCCTCTTGGGGAATACGATTTAGCTGTACTAAAGGTGTACGACCAACAAGTTCTGTAATGTTACGAGCAACCCGCATAATTATTTTTCCTTATTTAATTAGTTATTTAGTCATTAGTCATGAATTATTTTCCCTCATTCACAGTACACGCCCGACAGCCTATAAACTATGGACTATGGACTATGGACTGTTGACTACTGACCACTAAATGTAATACATCACATCCAACTGCCTTCGAGAATCTCTTTTTTCACAAAGATCCTGTAGGCTATATTTTTTCAAAACGGAATTTGCCGCCTGACGCGCTTCTTGCCAAATTTCTTCTATCACAGAAGCATCTAAGGTTTGAGACTTGAGATTTTCTTCACTAGTCTTCACCTCTAACCCTTCCAAACATTCCAATATCTCGAATATGCTAATTTTTCGGGGTTCGCGGGCTAAAAAATAGCCGCCTCTTGACCCACGTTGGCTTCTGAGTATACCTCCGCGCCTTAATGTCGCTAATAGTTGTTCTAAATAGCGATCGGGTATGCTTTGTTGAGCGGCGATTTGCCTAATTTGCATAGGTTCGCCACTGTCGTAATGAGTTGCCATTTCTAGTAAGGCCAGAATTGCGTATTCTGATTTACACGATAGTTCCACGAGCAATAAGTGAGTGGTGAATAATTATGAATAAAAAGTTAAGTATTAAGCCCTAACTTACTCTAGTATACTCCGGTTAAGCAGTAGGGTTTGTGCATTACTACTAAAGACAGCAAAAAACCCCGCTCAGTAGCAGGGTTTCAGTTATATTCAACTTTCTAGAAGTTTTTAATAGCTTAGAAAGTGAAGGTGGTTCTCAGAGTACCGATGATCGCATCATCTGCATTGCTGTTCTGACCAGGGTTAGTCACCCAGATTACACCAGGGGTGATGGAGATGTTGTCAGATACGCGATATTTGTAGAAACCTTCAACTTGGTAAGGAACTTCATTAGCACCAGCTTGAACACCACGTGCATAAGGTTGAGCGCCTGCGAAGATACCCAGGACGTTACCTCTCTTACCAAAGTCAGGCAATGCTACACCAATACCGTAGCTCCAAACTTCTCTGTCATCATTCGCACCGAAGCCTGTGACATCACTGTAAGATACAAAGCCGCTAACCGATAGTTTATCGCTAGGTCTGAATGCAGCAGACAAACCGTAGGAATTGCTGGAAGAAGCATTAAGGAAACTATTGTTATTGGCTAGTGAAGTACCTACAATGGCACCATTTGCTCCAGAGTCAAATAGGGCGCTACCACTTGCACCATGATATCCATGAACATAAGTAGCAGCTAAAGCCAAGCGATCGCCTACACTAAAGTTCAATTGACCTAAAGCAGCGTAGTCGCCGTTGAATAAACCTTGATTAGGACCAGGGTTATTAGCATCCGAAGCCAAATAACCTACGGTAAAAGAGCTAGGTCTTAAGATGCTACCGCCTTGACCAAAAGGCACGTTGAAGGCGATACCTGCACCACCACCAATGCGGTAGATGGGATTTTCCGAGGAAAATGTAGATAAAGCACCGTTACCGCCGTCAGTTTTGTCAAAGAAATAGGGGTTGTTTACTGCTGCATAATGGCTATGTCGTCCACCACTAGCTGCAAGGTAAACTTGAGCTGGTCCAAAAGGTGCTTCATAGGTCAATCGGTCTATTTCTACATTATTGTTGCCAGTACTACCAACTTGGAAAGTTTGTAGTCCTTGACCACTAGCACCAATAGAGTTGTTATTGTTATCTCTAAAATCAAAGCCAGTTGCATTACCAGCAGCTAAACGGGTGGTTAAAACATCTCTACCTGTGAAGCTGGTTTGCAAGCCTAGACGAACTCTGTTTTGGAAAACAGTGTTGTTAGCGTCGCCAGTGTTTTCACCAAAAGCATCGGTAACCGCGAAGATAGCTTCACCAACTAGTTTTGTAGTTGTAGAGAACTGGTTAGCTTCCAACTCCGCAGTCCGTGCTTCTAAAGCATCTACACGACCGCGCAAGGTTGCTAATTCCGCAGAAAATTCTTCTTGTAAGCGTTGTAAGGTAGCTAAATCTTGCTTGGTTACTAAGTCAGCTGTTGCTGTAGCAATCAATTCATTGACACGATCCAAACAGGCGTTTAAACCAGCCGCAAATTCATAGCGGGTTAAAGCACGGTTTCCACGATAGGTACCGTTAGGGTAACCAGCAATACAACCGTAGCGCTCAACCAAAGACTGTAATGCTTGGAAAGCCCAATCAGTTGGTTGTACGTCAGAAAACTGAGAAACTGAGGTTACTTGGCTTTGAGCGTTACCTTTACCTTCGTTACTGTAGCGGTTAACTTGGTCGATAACCTTTGTATCTTCGGTTATTGGTGCTGCTTGAGCCACAATTTCTGGCTGTTGAGCTAGTTCAGTAGGTACTACTGTTTCTGTTACTGATAATTCTGTAGTTGCATTTGTAGCTGCGATCGCTGCTGACGACACTAATAGTGTTGCGCCTAAAACAGCAGGGCTAACCACTAGGGATTTCCACAATAGATTAGACATTTTTACTTTTCTCCTCACACCTTGTATAGATAATTGTTCTTGTTGCAGCTACTCTCAAAAATGTGACATCTTATTGAAATCTTTTGATGAGGCATAGTTGCCACTATTACAATTTTAGTTTTTGCCAAGCTGATGATTGATTAACTTAGTATTAAAAATTAATGCAATTAACTTATGCAAAAACGTACCCATATAGCTGATTATTATAGAGCATTTCGACTGTATGGCAAGATAGGAGGGATCGCCTCATTAACTGTCACACTGATTCGTAGTTAGATTACAAAAGGGAGTATTTAACTTACAACTCCTTGTGTACCGAAAGTCATACATTGATTTATGTAGCTTCCAAGCACTACCAAAAATGATTAGTTGATTTGGGAAATCGTTGCTGCTACATCAAAGTCTTTTTGTGTCAAACCACCTGCATCATGGGTTGTTAGTGTAACTTTGACTTTGTTATAAGAGATTTCTATATCTGGATGATGTCCAGCTGACTCCGCAGGTTCTACCAACTTATTGACAAATGCGATCGCCTCAATAAAATCTTTGAATTTGCGGGTAGTCTGCAACTTAGAACCCTCTAACGTCCACCCAGATAGTTTGCTAGCTTGTGACTGAATTTCTACATCGCTTAGTAGCTGCGCCATTGGCAAAATCTCCTATATTTAAAAGACGTGTATGGCTCTGTCACCCTTGTCATTTTTTGATCTTGCAATTTCTCTTTCCGCAAGAAAACAAGAAGCACGCGATATGGTTATTTCCTTACACAAATTTAACGTAGTTACCTGCTGAGTTTTCCTATGCAACCATCAATATCTTAAAACGTACCCATAAAAAACTATCCGCTCTGATTTAGATCGGATAATCTAAGTCAGAGCGGTCTAGCGGGTCTTCAGGTTGCAACCAGACTGCCGGAAGGAACTCCGAGCTTTAGCCTAGCTTTTGGAGCTAACTTAGTCTCGAAAAGACTAAGGCTAACTTTTAGAGAACAGCCCCGGCACACAGCCGGCTAACTGCAACCTGATGACCCATGCTTTTACTACTTTCTATCATGGGCATCACCTCCTTGTTGCCTAAACGGTCTTATTCTCAAAAAGGCAGAGAATTTATCTCTGGGTTTTCACCTTCGCTCAATATAACATACAAGTTTAGAGATTAGTCCATAGTCAACTGACAATCGACCAAAAAAAGAAAAACCCCCGTTTTTTTGGCGGGGGTTTGAACACAATGGCAAGCGATGAATCTTAAATCATGCTTAGAGAGCGTTACCGCGAGGTAATACTTCTTCAGGGAATACAAATTTTTCGTGAGGCTGATCTTGAGGAGCCATCCAAGCGCGGATACCCTCGTTCAACAAAATGTTCTTGGTATAGAAGGTTTCAAATTCTGGGTCTTCTGCTGCCCGTAGTTCTTGGGAAACGAAGTCATAAGCCCGGAGGTTTAATGCTAAACCGACGATGCCTACAGCACTCATCCACAACCCAGTTACGGGTACGAACAACATGAAGAAGTGCAACCAGCGTTTGTTGGAGAACGCAATCCCGAATATCTGTGACCAGAATCGGTTGGCTGTCACCATTGAATAGGTTTCTTCTGATTGGGTGGGGTTGAAGGCACGGAAGGTGTTTGCGCCTTCGCCGTCTTCAAACAAGGTGTTTTCTACTGTGGCACCGTGGATGGCACACAGTAACGCTCCACCTAGTACACCAGCTACTCCCATCATGTGGAAGGGGTTGAGTGTCCAGTTGTGGAACCCTTGGAGGAATAACAAGAATCTGAAGATTGCTGCTACTCCGAAGCTGGGTGCGAAGAACCAGGAAGATTGTCCCAAGGGGTACATCAGGAATACGCTGACGAATACCGCGATGGGGGCTGAAAATGCTAGTGCGTTGTAGGGTCTAATTCCTACTAGCCGCGCAATTTCAAATTGACGTAGCATGAACCCGATTAATCCAAAGGCTCCGTGTAGGGCTACGAATGGCCATAACCCTCCTAGCTGGAACCAACGGGTCAAGTCGCCTTGGGCTTCTGGCCCCCATAACAACAACAGGGAGTGTCCCATGCTGTCTGCTGGGCTGGATACTGCTACTGTCAGGAAGTTTGCTCCTTCCAGGTAGGATGATGCTAGTCCGTGGGTGTACCACGACGTTACAAATGTTGTACCGGTTAGCCAACCGCCTAGTGCTAGGAAGGCGCAGGGGAATAATAATATCCCTGACCAACCTACGAATACGAAGCGATCGCGCTTTAACCAGTCGTCTAGTACGTCAAACCACCCTCTACTGGGGGCCCGTCCTACTGCGATGGTCATTACAAGAAATCTCCAATGTTTTTATAAGTTCGGGTTTGTCTGTAGATGAAAATTGTATTACATCTCACAAACAGAAAGTTAACCAGATTGTCAATCTAGTTTACAAATTTTTACCGTCTCTAATAATTCTATGTGCAAACCGCTAATTTTTCCAGTAAATTTTGGGAATAATTTAATCTTTGGATACAAAAGAGATTGGGGATTAGTAATTAGGGACTAGGCGCAAGCAGACAAGCACAGGGGAATGTTGAGCATCGGCTACACGCCGCCTACCCCGCTTCAGCACACCCTATGGGTTCTCCGCAGGAGTAAAGCACTCATCATTCCCCAATCTCCAATCTCATAACGCTAAAATGAGTCCTACAGTTATATGTAATTCCTGCTAAATGTTTACCATTGATTTAAGCATCAAAAACACTGCCTTCCCGATAACAGTGCAACGTAAGACAGCAGAGGACGCTGAGGCTGTTTATCAGCTGATTTTGGCTGCGATCCGCTCTGGTAATCCTGATATTGTGGAACTGAAGTGTGAGGGCAAGACAGAGAAAAAAATTGCTGTCCGCGCTAGTGAAATTTCTGGAGTCCAGATTACTCAGAAAGATGGTGTCACTACAAGTAGTGGTAGAGCGCCTGGATTTTTTGCCCTAGCGGGTGAGTAACCCAAGGTATCAAAATGGCGGACATGGGCATTGTCGTTAAAGATTTAAATTTCAGTTGGCCGAATGGTGAAACAGCAATTCAATCTTGCTCTTTGGAAGTACCCCAAGGAGAATTTTGGATGCTTTTGGGTACTAATGGCAGTGGCAAATCTACTTTACTGCGTCTCCTAGCAGGGCTTTTGGCTCCTAAATCTGGTGAAATTGGGGTTTTACATCCTGTGGGTTTTGTCTTCCAAAATCCTGATCATCAATTGGTAATGCCAACTGTTGGTGCTGATGTGGCTTTTGGTTTGGTGGAAGAAAAACTGCCAACATCTGCTGTCCGAGCTAGAGTAGATGAGGCACTGGGGGCAGTGAATTTGAGCGCTTTACAACTACGCCCAATTTACGCCTTGAGTGGGGGACAAAAGCAGCGTGTGGCTATTGCCGGGGCGATCGCTCGTCGCTGTGAAGTCTTATTATTAGATGAACCTACAGCCTTACTTGACCCAGATAGTCAACTGGACTTAGTGGCCAGTGTCCGCCGCCTAGTGAAAAGTAGGGGTATCACAGCTTTATGGGTAACACATCGCTTGGATGAGTTGAATTACTGTGATGGTGCTTTCTTACTAGAAAAAGGTTGTTTAATAGATCAAGGTGAACCCCAACGCCTCAAACAACGTCTCATGGAAGTACACCAAGAAGCTTCTTGAATTGGAAAATGGGGAATGGGGGAAAGTATTAATGCCCCACCCATACCTCATAACCAATCACTACTAACATCTGACTAGGACTGACACATGAAAACGAAAGATCAAGGATTTGGAGAAGGGTATAGGGGTATAGGGGTGTAGGGGTATAAATGTTTGAAACCCTTACACCTCTATAACCTTACACCCGGTCTCAACAGAAAGTCTCGGTGCGTAAGTCCTATTGACAAGTGACCAACCTAAATTAATCAGTAATTTTTGACAACTGCAACGCGCCATTAATGGCGTGTTTGTTATTATCTAGGGCTTTTTCAACCTCAGCTTTGTAAACAAATCATATTTTCTAGCCATTTGTAACATAGTGTTACAGCCGATGCTTCAATTACTATAAAAGTTATGAATGGATCTTGTTAACTCTAGAAAATTGTGATCGAAAACCATGCCCCGTTCCCCAATCCCAGCCGTTTTATTAGTAGACGGCTACAATATAATTGGCGCTTGGCCGTGTTTGAAAAAAACCCGTGATAAAAATGGGCTAGAAGCTGCTCGCGGGCAACTTGTGGAAGCGATGACAAGTTACAGCTCGTTTCAGGGTTATGATACTCAAATAGTTTTTGATGCTCACTATCAAAATACTTGTAGTAACAAAGAAATTATTACAGAGCTAGTTTCAGTTTATTACACAGATTTTGGGCAAACAGCAGATACCTATATTGAAAAAATTTGTGCTTCTTTGCGCCCCGAAGTTTCACAAGCTCGGATTTCTCGTGTAATTGTTGCTACATCAGACCGCGCACAACAGTTGACAGTACAGGGATATGGGGCTGAATGGTTATCAGCATATCAACTGTGCGGGGAGGTAGAAACTACAGTGTGTAGGATGCGACAAAAGTATCAATCTCGTAAACAATCTAAAAGTAGGTTTCTCGCTAGCGCTATTGATCCTAAAGCGCGTCAAAAGCTAGCTGAACTACGAATGGGTATTTAAGTAAATATTAGCATCTCAAAGTCTCTAGTGTCCATCTAGAGAAGGCTTTGGCTGGAAATAATCTAGATAAGAAAGCTACTGGAAAATTTTTTTTGCAAAAGTACTTGCCATATCCTATCGACTACGATAATATTATAAATCGTGAGAGCAACGTTCCTCAGTAGCTCAGTGGTAGAGCGATCGACTGTTAATCGATTGGTCACTGGTTCGAATCCAGTCTGGGGAGTTTAAAAATAGAGAAAACTAAAGGGTAAGAATGAAGGGCTAAATATCAGACTTCACTAGCCCCCTGATGGATTTTCGCAATTTTGTCACAGAATCAACGTGTGGTCTTCCTGAATCATGGGTCTTATGGTGGAATGTCGCTAAGAAAAGGTGCAACTCTTGCTGTGAATGGGTGTAGGGGTTAGGAGAAGAACAAACAGTATTGATGAGATATTTTCACTTAAGTATTAGTTGTTTCCCTTACACCCTTACACCCCAAAAGCCTTATACCTTAAAGATTTGCGCTTATCTTAGTACCATTCGTCTTATGGTGCTTGTCATAAGACAGTATTGGTGGTGTAGAACAGACTGAAATGAGCTACTCCCCTACTTTGGCGATAATCGTAACTAGAACGGGAACCATTGCGATTTTTTGGTAGGGTATGGGAACCACTATTTAGATAACGCTAGAGCCAAACTAGCGGCGTTTGTGAATGCTGATGTGATTTGGTTTTTGTACCTAATGCTTTGATAACTTTGGTATTCAGTTACAGGTAGTTCTCTGACCATAATCGCCGCGATTGTTAATCAGGATTCAGCGCAGATTTACAAGAAGCTAGAGCAGTACGCATATTTAGCACAAGCGCTAAAAGAATTATTAAACAGCTAAAGTAACTCAGTAGGTTGCGAATATTAACCTATCAGACTAACAATATCGTTGGTCATTAACCGGACTTGGTATAATAGTTTTGTACAACAGCAATAAGAATAAGCCCAAAACACGACATCTCTGAACAATCAAAGAGGCTTTTTGAATGGAAAGTACCTTTCAATGTCAACAGGGTATTAACCTGTTATGGCTGTTGATTGTGAGTCAGTCGCAGTCTTGGCTTTTGCGTCGTTAGCGTTAGCGGTAGCGACAAAGGAGCGTCTTGCGAACTGCCGTTCTCCGTTCGCGGAGCGTTCCGTAGGAAAGGAGTTCTCGAAGAGTACCCGGAGGGTTAGCTGTTGACAGGCTTGAAAGCTTTTTATTGTCAGGTTTTTATCTTAGCTTGATGTATTAATCTATCTGGCTAAGGCTATAACAGGGGAGCAATATGAAAAATATTGTGCAGAAAATATTTTCCGGTTTAGCTACACCCATAAAATTGTCTTTAGCAGTTTTGCTGTTAAGTACGCCAGCAGTAGCTAATGAAAATTCTCGGATTACTAGCGGTTTAATTCCTAGAGAACCAAACTTCTTTAAACAGGGAAGAGATCTGTTCGATAGAGAAATCTATCTTTTACTCACAACAAATAGACAGGCTCAAGAATCTGTTCTCAAGATTCCCAACCAGTTATCAATTCAAGAAAAATTATTGCCTTTTGAAAAGCCTCAACCCTTACCAAGTAATCATAATAATCCTAGAATAAATAAATGAATTTGTTTGGTTACTTGAGAAGTTATTCTTGGAATTGGAGATAATTAGCAATCTCGTCCAAGTTTTGTTCTGAACTTTGTCTAACTTCTGCGGGAATAGTTTAAGTTACTTCCAGATAAAAAATATCCAAAATGTAGGGTGTGTTAGTAAGATAAAAACTAATTATACTCAGAAATTATTCATACTGAAGCACCCTACCAAACCATACAATTTTGGATAATTTATTTTTTGGTGTTCCCTAATCAAGTTGTTAAGGCTCATGTAAAGGCAAGCCAATTATCTGTTTGGTGGATAATATTGTGGATTCATCACTGGAGCGGGATAACTATTAGATATGGGAGGGGCAATTGATGGATTTATGGGTGTGTTGGTGGCTGGAGAAGCCATGACTGGTGAAGGATAAGCGGTTGTAGGTAGATTACTGGTCGTATTACTAGGCGTTGGCTCACTTTGGCTAAACTGTTGGTAGGCTGCACGAGAAATTGAGCTAATGAGTTTTTCCGCACGGGGATCATTATTGGGGCGCTGTACCATGACAGCAACTACATAACGCTTCCCTGTGGGTGTGTCAATTAACCCAGCATCGGCCAACATAGTACCGATATCACCAGTTTTATGGTACACCCTGGCACCTGCGCCTAAACCAGAGGGTAGGAGATTATCTCGCTCTGTTTGACGCATGATATCGAGAATTTGATCACGCGATCGCATACTCACCAAATTACCCTGACTTACCATAGTCATAATGTTTCCCAACTCTTTGGGACTAGTGGTGTTTGTCCCTGGTAGGTCTGGCAAGATATTGCGAATGACTGTATTTGTTAATCCCCAACTACGAAAACGCTCATTTAGTGCTTCCATACCTCCCAGTCGGGTAATCAGCATATTAGTAGCTGTGTTGTCGCTAATGGTGATCATTTTCGTAGCAACTTCCAAGGCAGGGTACTGAGTTCCGGCTGGTTTGTATTGAAAATTTCCTGAACCCCCTGCTACCATTTCCTGTTTCATGGTCAGCAATTCATCCAAGCGGATCTTCCCAGCATCCACATCTTGGAAGAAAGCAACAAGAATCGGGATTTTAATTGTGCTAGCGGCTGGTAAAGCATTAGCAGCATTGATATCTACATAACCTCCTGTGTCTAAATCTACCAAGAAGACCCCAGGGCTGAGGTTAGGAGTAGCAGTAGCCAATTGCTGCACAACATTTTTGAGAGGTGTAATTTCTTGAGTCAAGTATAAACCTGCTGCTGGGGTAGGTTTTGACTGAGTTTGTCCTGCGTTACTGGTATTAGATGGGGTAGAAATAGGAGCCATGCGAGTGGCAGGGTCTAAAACCGACAAAACTGTACCGACGATCGCACCAATACCCACTCCGACAATTAATAAGCGTATAGCATACAAAATGGCTCTGGCCATTGGCTTTAATCTAGTCTTGCGTGATACTCGTCTACCGATCTGGGGCATCGGCTGCTTCTGCACTCGTACTGTTCTGACTTTTACATTGTTGGGGTTGAAGGGAGGTATCGGCCGTTTGGCTGTGGGAATGGGTTTGACTACACTGGGCATAACCAGCCCTTGTTTGGGTCTGCGACCCCCAACAGCAACAGGGGGAGGTACAGCGTTATTATTAGAGCGCGTGATCACTGCTGCTCCCGTGCCTGCACGCTGCGGGTTAGGAGCTTTGACCTTTTTCGATTCTACCTTTTGGACTTTACGCGATCGCTGGCGGCGGTTGGCGGGTTGTCGCCGCGAAAAATCTCTTAGTTTGTCACTTGACTCTGACACTGCCACTCCTTGTGACCCACTCAAATTGTTTTCTGCCGACTCCCGATTCAAAACTTACGCCATCGGCTGCTTGAATTGGGGATTGGGGACTAGGGATTGGGTATTGGGAAAGAAACATTGTTATCCTTTGGTTGTGGGCTTTTCTCCATCGGGAAAATCATGGATAGAGCTATAGGCAAATCCATAGACTTGAGCTAACCTCTTTCCAGTCCCCAGTACCCAGTACTCCATTACTCAATACTAGTAACATTTTTGTGTTTAGTTTAAGCCATATTAAATATTTTGGGGAATACTTGCGTAGATATTAGACAATGAATTATACCAAATTGGGAAACAATGTCTCTGGGCATAATTACGAATTACACATCACGCTGGTTGTCCATTGCCCATTCTATCTGTCGTAGAATGCCGCGAAGCATTCCCACTTCATGCGTTTGCAGGTAAGCACGGTTATATAGTTGGCGAAATTTTTCCATACGGCTGGTTGCTGTGTGAGGATATAAATAGCCAATTCTTAGTAGTAAGGATTCTAATTGTTGATAGTACGCCTCCACAAACTCTAAAGGCGCAAACTCCGTTTCGCTGATTGTTTGAGTTTCCGGTGGTGTTAGATTTTGTGCTAGTTCGTAGCAGCATATCCCGACGGCACTAGCCAGATTTAAAGACAGATAATCGGGACTGGTGGGAATGCGAATAAATCTTTGGGCGTAAATTAATTCTTCATTACTTAGACCCCTATCTTCTCTGCCAAAAATCAATGCTGAGGGTTGACCGGTTTCTTCTAATAACCAAGGTAGAGCTATTCTGGGCGTTTCTAAAGTTAAGCCCCAATCATTATCGCGGCCTGAAGTGGCGATCGCCCGCACACATCCATGTAATGCTGCTGGTAAGGTTGGGACTGTGATAGCAGATTCTAAAATTTCTTTGGCATGGACTGCCATTCTCATCGCGTCTTCAGATAGTGGATCGCATTGGGGACTAACTAAGACTAGATGTGCTAATCCAAAATTTTTCATCACTCTGGCGATCGCACCTACATTCAACGGGCCAGATGGTTCTACCAACACAATTCTGACACCAGCCAATCCCATTATTTACCTCCACTATATAAATTCAGAAATAGTATATAAACTAATTTAATCATCTTACCTTTAGAGAATTGCTACTTGAGCTTAGATCAGGTTCAAACCATCACAAGTTTAAATTCCGATGATCAAATGTATGAATCATTTCACGAATTCATTCGGCAACTTTTGCCCGATTTCAAAATTGACCTCACCCTTGTTGAACCACTTTTAGAGGTCAAAAAAGTTAATAAGGGTGAATTCTTTTTGCGGGAGGGTGATGTTTGTGAAGTTCTTGGCTTGACGCTGAAAGGTTGTCTGAGAACATTTTTCTTAAAAGACGGAAAAGAGTTCACTTTATTTTTTCATGTCGAACATCAACCACTGGGTGATTACGAGAGCTTTTGCAAACAAATACCCGCCTGTTTTTCTTGTGAGGCGATTGAAGATTCTGAGGTACTGGTTATCAACCATGAGGCATTAGAAGTTTTTGAAGTAAGTCCAGATGGACAAAAACTTTTGAGGCTCCATGCTGAAAGTCTTGCGTTTATGCTGCGAGATAAATTGCTGTCTCTTTTTAGGGATACGCCTGAACAGCGTTATCTGAAGATAATTCAAAAAGAACCCGAACTCTTACAGCGCATTCCTCAATACTACCTAGCATCATATCTGGGAATTGAACCAGAATCTTTAAGCCGATTAAAACGCAGAGTCAAACAGCAGCAAGTTTCTTAACCTAAGTCAATGCAACAGAGCAACTAACAAGGTAGATTCGTAACGCAATATTTCAGCATCAAAACCTTTCATGTCATTAGAAGATAATAAATTTATAGTCCTGCAAGCTTACGAAGCCTTTGATTTAGGAGACATCGAAAAAGGTAAAACATTTGTAGCCTCAGATATTATTGGCTGTGTGA
Organism: Anabaena sp. FACHB-595; assembly: GCF_048568275.1. Taxonomy (NCBI): domain Bacteria; kingdom Bacillati; phylum Cyanobacteriota; class Cyanophyceae; order Nostocales; family Nostocaceae; genus Anabaena; species Anabaena sp. FACHB-595. The sequence continues at coordinate 5,430,782 of NZ_CP183473.1, read as the reverse complement.
TGGGGAGCCATCAACTTCAAGGATCTGATGCTTTTTTTGAGTATGCACTGATGATGCGTTCTGCTTTTCCAGATGGTTCCCACACTTTTATCGATGTGATTGCTGAAGGCGATAAGGTTGTTACCCGTGGGACATTCAGTGGAACTCATCAAGGAGAAATTATGGGTATTCCACCGACAGGAAAGCACGTCAAATTTTCAGTCATTCATATTGATCATGTCATTAATGGCAAAATTGTAGAACATTGGGGTCAAGGTGACATGATGGCGTTAATGCGGCAATTAGGTGCTGTATCTAACTGAGACTTTGGCGGAAACAAAACTGAAATTTATTAGGTAAGACGATAAGCACGAAAACCCTAACCAGTAAAAATCAAACTTGTGACAGGCGGCAATTATTGAACTTCTAGCTTACATTAAGAAAGTTGTGTATGTATCCGCACCATCATGAAGGTTTCTGGGCGTTTCGTGCTGCCTGTGTTTCTATTCATCACCTCAGCAGCCTGTAACCAGACTAGCGCCTCATTAGATAATTCCCCACCACAAGAAGCATCTACATCTGCGGCTCAACTGGCGCAAAATCCCACACAGGGAAAGAACCTCATCCCTACAGAAACATTTTCACCTACACCTATCCGTATTGACTTACAGAATTTACCAGCGCCCTTTGCTACAGATAGTGCATCTAAAGCCCCGCAAGTTGTATCGATTCCCCAAAAACCAGTTCTGAAAGTCCCAGCCGGGTTTACAGTTAATGTTTTTGCCGAAGGTCTAGACGCACCTCGCTGGCTGGCTTTAACTCCCAGTGGCGATGTGTTGGTGACGGAAACTAGACAAAACCGGATTCGTTTATTGCGTGATACTAACGGCGATGGGGTAGCGGATGTCCGTCAGACTTTTGCTAGTGGGGAAAATGGACTGAATATTCCCTTTGGGATGGCGTTTGCTGGCAATTCCTTCTTTTTAGGTAATACCGATGCCGTTTTACAGTTTCCCTACACCAAAGGACAGCAACAACTCACTGGCACTGGTACAAAAATTGCTGACCTCCCCGGTGGTGGTTACAATCAACACTGGACTCGTAATGTTGTGGCATCACCTGATGGTAAACAACTATATGTTTCCGTTGGTTCTCGTTCTAATGTGGATGAGGAAGAATTACCAAGAGCTTCTGTGCAGGTGATGAATTTGGATGGTTCTCAAAAGCAGACTTTTGCCTTTGGCTTACGTAACCCTGTTGGTCTTGACTTTCATCCTGTGACCAAAGAACTTTATACTACCGTGAACGAGAGGGATGGAATTGGTGATGATTTGGTTCCAGATTACCTGACACGGATTCGCCAAGGGGAATTTTACGGCTGGCCTTATGCCTACTTTAAACCCGAAAACCTCGACCCCAGACAAAAAACAGGTGATCAAAGTAAGCGCCCAGATTTAGCAGCGCGTACCCGTAACCCAGATGTCTTGTTTCAAGCTCACTCAGCTGCATTGGGCTTGCAATTTTATGATGGTCAAACTTTTCCTCAAAGATATCGTAACGGTGCTTTTGTGGCTTTTCGAGGTTCTTGGAACCGCGATCGCGGTACTGGATATAAAGTAGTATTTGTTCCCTTTAATAGCCAAGGAAGACCGCAAGGTTACTATGAAGATTTTCTCACTGGATTTATGCTAGACCCTGATATACCAACCACTTGGGGGCGACCTGTAGGTTTACTTGTATTACCTGACGGTAGTCTATTAGTTACAGAAGAAGCAAACGATCGCATTTACCGAATTCAATATACAGGGGGTTAGAGATTAGAGAGAAAAACAGGAATTATTCCATGTTTAAATTTAGATACAATTTATGGACTAGACTAGACTGAGAGCATTAGTAATCATCAAATAATATTGCACCTCTTGTTCTTGGTTTTCTCTGGTTTAAGTTAAATTACCTGAAAACATTAATAATCTTTTAGCTGAGAAGTTTGGTTATGACTCAGAGTGAAAACAATGGGCAGTTAGAGGCTAATGATTCTTCCTCACACTCAGGTTCACGTTACTGGGGTAATGTGGAGGTAATTGAAGAGGGAGAAAGCTACAGAATTAGTCGCATTGAAATCAAGCCTAGACATGGTATTAAACCCCAAATCCATTATCACCGTAATGAACATTGGGTGGTAGTCTCTGGTGTTGCTAAGGTGACTTGTGGCGATGATGAAGTTTTGCTAGGTCGTAATCAGTCAACTTATGTACCAGCCGCAACACTACATAAAGTAGATAACCCAGGGTCTATCCCGTTAGTAATTCTAGAAATTCAAAATGGTGAATATTTAGGTGAGGACGATACAGAGCGTCCTTATGACTTAAATTTGGTTAAGCCTGGGGTTGAGAATAAGTAGAGGTGAGTGGGGACTGGGGATTGGGGACTGGGGATTGGGGAGTTGTAAGAGTCAATAGTCAGTTGTCATTGGTCTTTTCTTTTCTATCCTCTCCTGCTTTCCCTACACCCCTACACCCTAAAACCAGCCTTCTTGTTCTAAGGTTTCAATCAGTTGCAAGCCACGGGGGTCGCCTACACCTAATAATGAGGCTTTCGCATCTTCGCGCACACCTAAGTCTTTGTCTTCGGCGAAGGCTTGAATTAAAGCGTCGATCGCTGTAGCGTAAACTATATTAGAAGGCAGTTCTTTACACAATTGCCCAATTGACCACGCGCTGTTACTCCGCACTGCGGCTACTGTATCTTGTACTAGAGCTTCAATTAGTGGTGGGATTGCACCAACGATCGCCTCATAGCCAACTCCTGTCATCTGGGCTAAGGCGCTAGCAGACCAAAGGCGCACGGCGGAAATATCCGTTCTGAGAGCATCGGCTAGGGGTGCTAAACAACGGCGATCGTGGCAGTTACCTAATGCCCAAACAACACCTTTTCTGACGTAGCCATTCAAATCTCGATACAGTTGGGCAATTAATGGTTCAACTGCATCTGCGCTGGGATTACGACCGATGCCATAGGATGCACTCACTCGTACCAGTGGACAGTTATCACTCAAAAGACGAATCAAAATTGGCGTAGCGCGTGAGTCTTCGATATCGCAAAAAGCGCGAGCTGCTAACATCCGTTTTTGTGGTTGCGGATTGTCTAGGAGCGCTAGCATTTCATCTGGGTCAGGCTTTGGTATTTCTGACTCAGCCGTAATCGGTTCTATCTTATCTAAGGGGCTTTCTAACTCCTCCTCGATATCGAGTAGGCTTAGGTCTTCTTCGTCATACATATTTCTCTTGCACGCGCGAGTGAGATTTATATAAACCCCCCGTGCTAATTATTTAAAACTTTGTTGTTATGGGTTAAATAATTGTACACTTTCCGATCCATCTCACACGCGATGAATTTGGAATTAGTGAGACTGTTGACTGCTGACTAATTAATTTTCTTTACCATCCAGAGGGATTGGGTTTGATAACCTAAGTGATTGTAAAGATTTATGGCTGGTGGGTTTGATTGAAATACTTGTAATGCAATTTGGCGATCGCCTCTTTCCTTTGCCCAATTTTCTGCATATTGCATTAATGCTGTAGCAATCCCGCGTCTGCGATGTTCTGGGACGACATACAGCAAAAAAATATGAGCATGGCGATCGCCTTTAATTTGATCTATCGCATTTCCCATCCATAGACAAGCCACAGGAGAAGAGGCAGGGGAGCAGGGAGCAGGAAGAGAAGTCGCAAGGAGGGTTTCCCTCCGGGCGAACTTCGGGAGCAGAGGGGAGGAAATATTCAAAGACTCTACCCATGTCATGCTTCCTAATTCTGCCCTCGATTCCTCATGAGAAAAATCGACCCACCACAAAGGTGTGTCTTGGGAAAAGTATTGCTCAACGGTTATTGCTAGATGAGCAAATTCTTTTTGTTGGGGGAACAACTCTTGGTAAGTACGCTGGATGAATTTGACGAGTTGCGATCGCTCCAAGGTTGAGCCGCGTCGAAGATGATAAATAGTCATTTGTCATTGGTCATTTGTCATTAGTCCATAGTCCATAGTCCATAGTTCTCTACCTCCCCCCTGCTCCCTCACAGGACTATGGGAAAATCGCTAATTGGTACAAAACTGACACCTACCTCTTCAATAGGTGCTGGTGCGGCCATATCTGAGGGTAAGAAGATGCGGGCGCTGACTGCAACTAGGGCAAATATAAATACTAGTACTACTAGTAAAGGGGCGATGTATTGTCTGAATATAGCCATATTTTGATTCTTCACTGGATCAGGCGTTATGAGACGACCTAATCAAAGATTTGTAAATTTTACTTGACTTATTTTAGCTATATTTGGGCATGAGAAACCAAAGATTCCGGACTTACGCACCCAGGTTATCTGTTAAGACTGGGTGTAAGGGAGTAAGTGTGTAATAGTTTTAAATATTTACACCCCTACACCCCTATACCCCTAAACCCTTTTCCAAACCTTTGATTTTTCGTTTTCATGCGTAATTAACGAGTGTCACGGTCTAGGTCATCAAGGACTCTCTCGCAATACCAATTGTCTGGCATCCCTGGATAGTTTTGTCTTGCTTGCTCTATTAATCTTTCTGCTGATTCGACATCACCAGATAATCGGGAAATCAGTTTGTTTTTGAGATGATTGTCGGGTATTGTTGTTTGTTCTTCTAGTTGGGTGGGCATTTCTGCGGGTATTACTGGCGTTTGTTCCCGCTTCAATTGCCAGAACAATACATAATATAGAGTGCCAAAAATCAAGATGAGGCTGACTGTTCCGAAAAAGGTTAGGAGGTTAAACGCTAAAAAACCTAGAACTAACTGTGAAAGAACATAGCCGAGTAACAAACCTGTGAGTAAGAGAATAAATGTGCCGACGATAATCACTACTTGGTTTCCCATACATCCTCGTCATCAAGTCCTGGTCTATTTATTGCCACTGGTTTAGGATTCCAAGGGGCGACAACAGGCAAAAGCAGCAATCCAGGTAATGCTGCTGCTAAGGTAAGCAAGAAAAATGCCGGCCAGCCTGTGGCTTTAGCCAAATCTCCTGCTGGTGCAGATAAAACGTCTCTACTAATAGCCATTAAGCTAGAGAATAAAGCGAATTGAGTAGTAGTAAAGCGATGGTTACAAAGGTTCATTAAGAATGCTACTGTAGCAACTGTCACTAATCCTGCACTGAAGTTTTCGATATTCACTGCCAAGACTAGAAGTGAATAATTTTTGCCAGCAACGGCTAGTGCATAATAACCTAAGTTGCTCAGTAATTGAAGAATACCAAAGATCCACAAACTGCGATTGAGGTGGATTTTCGTCATGATTACGCCACCAGCTAATACGCCGATAGTTGTGGCGATAAAACCCATACCAGCCTGAATTGCCCCAATCTCAGTTTTGGTAAAAGCAATTTCTCGCAGGAACAGGTTGGCGGTAATACCTACTAGGGAGTCACCTAATTTATAAAGGATAATAAAAATCAGGATGACGCTGGCTTGAGTTAAGCCAAATCTGTGAAAAAATTCTTTGAAGGGGAGAAAAATTGCAGCTTGCAAATTTTGGGGAGGACTATCTTCTGTGACTTCTCCTAAAAGTTCTATGGGTAATAGCCAGGAGGTGACAATCCAAGCGACTATTAAACTCGCCAATAACCAATAAAATACAGGCAGAGCAATATAACCGACAAAGACACCGCCAATTAATCCCGCAACTAAGACTGTGATTAAGACGATAAAAATAACGTCTTTAACAGATATAGGTGCATACTTTTCAATAGCGTTGCGGATTTCTGGTTCTGGCGGCGACCACAAGGTAGTTAAAATACTCCCCGCCATGAAAACAGCCATAAGTAAGTAAACGCCATTCCAGGGAATATAGTCGGCTAAAACTATCGCTAGGGAACTGGTGATAAACAAGGCTATGCGATAACCTAGCACCCAAACTGATGCACCAGGTTCAGCTTCGAGGGGGTTTAAAATATCGGTACGGTAAGCATCTCCGGCGATGTCTTGGGTAGCGCTCAAAAAAGTAATGATGAGACAGTTGATAGCCAGGATTTGCAGTACTTGGTCACTTTGAGATGGTTGTTGTAATGCTAAGGCAGCGATCGCTAATGTTAACCCAATTTGGGTGCATATTAACCAACCCCGTCTAGCTCCTAAAAGTGGTGGGACAAATCTATCTAATAAGGGCGACCACAGAAATTTTAGGGAATAAGGCAAAGCCAACAACCCAAATAAGGTGATTTTTCCTAAATCAACTTTGGCATCCTGCATCCATAGCTGCAATGTTCTACTAGTCAAGAACAAAGGCAACCCAGATGCAAAACCTAGCAGTAGTAGCGCTCCCATTTTGCGACTTTGAAAGGCTTGTCGCAGTGCTTGAACTTCTCTCATCGTTTATACTTTTCCTTTTTACCAGAGCGCATTGCCGTTATATTGCCATAGTTAATCTAAATGGTGTTAGTAACTTCCACGAGCATCAGGGTTTTCTTAATCTTCCCGAATCACATGAATTTCATGTCCCCTAATTTCTACACCGTGAGCAGCGAGGCATTTTTCCCAACCTTCACGAGTACCAATTTCGCTTTTCTGTTGGAGTAGTCCTAATTCCTGCTCTTGTTGGGTGAGTTTAGCAAATTGTTCATACAGGGGATAGTTGGGAGTAACAAAAGTTTCCTTACGGTGAAGTACAGGTGGATTGGCTCTGGTGCTATAGTCGCGGTGAGTTACATACAGTGTTTTTAAGTCAATTGTGATACTGGCTTTTAAGGATGGGTGGGGGTCTGTGTCGAAGTCTGGATAAAACAGATAGGATATTTGCGGTTGGTCGGTGTAATATTTGATTAGGGTAGCTCCATCGACACGCCCAATGGTACGGCTCGCACAACCTTCGTAAATTCGTAGCAAGGGGTCAAGGGCTGCTAATGCAGAAACGTGGACGTATAAAGCGCCTCGTGTATGTTTACCGATTTTGCTTTTGTCACAGGCTGTCTGGACTACTTTTGGTTGACCTAAACTAAAGAGTTTTTGGTCGGCAACATTACAGGCTTCCTCGTAGCTGCCAAAGAAAGCTTTGATGTCGTGGCGCATTTCTGGCGCTAGTTGGGAGAATTTGGGACGTTTATCAAAGTGGGTGAGGGCAAGGTAAACTTGAATATCTAAAGAACGACGATAGGCGATCGCATCCCATTCTGCCTCATCGGTGGCTTGCAGGACAACTGCGAAAGCCCGGCGGAAGTTGCCAAATTCACCCAGTAATTCTGGTGCGGTGGCTAGTTCTCCTTTTACTGGCAGTCTACCCCGTTTGGTGAAAAATTCCATGAGGGGCGCGAGTTGTTCTTGATAGTCTTCAAACCGTTTTACCGGAATGCGGACTCGCGGTGTAGAGGTGCGAGAAAAGAAACGGATGGCTTTGAAGCTTTCTTTTTCGGCTTCATCACGGAAGACAAAATAAACCCCAAGCGCCACAGGGACAGCCTCAACGTTTAAGACTTCATCAATATATTTTTTCAGTTCTTGTTGTTCGTAATATTTTTGAAAAGTATTACGACTGGTGACAATACCGTCACTGTAAGCCAGTTGAGCTTTACTGGGAGCGTTAATTAATACTTGGGCGGCGACGATTAAAACGTTGCGAGTGAGTTCCCAGGCTTGGATGAGGCTTTGGCGGCGTTCTTCTTGGTCTTCGATGACGTTGAGGACGTAACCCAAATTCACCACATCGGCGGGGTTAATGGCTGCATCAGGATAGTAGTACGGATCCCAACCTGTACTGGTGTAGCCAAGGTTAGCTACACGCTGGACATCGCCACCATAACCACAGCCATAGTCAAAAAAAGTCTTGTCTGGGTTCAGGATTGCCCATTCTATAGCCAATCGTACAGGACGAGAGATTTCCGTGCGAGCGATCGCATCTCGATGACGTTCGATTTCTACAGTTTCCGACATAATAACCCCTTGTTTACGGGATACTACGTGTAGTTTGCTTCCCCGGTGGGGTAGGAGGAATGCAACTTTCTCAATTCAGCATCACACAATATGTAAAATTAAAACCTATTTGTTTTGGAAATCTGGTTTCTGGCTGCATTTAACAAAAAAAAGTCATAGCCAGTTGCAGATGCTTTGTTTGCTTGAATCTTTACTAAGATAGTATCGTTTTTGAGATAGCGATCGCCTGATGGGAAAAAGCGAATTTTGCCGGTGGCACCCACAGCATAAAATTTAGGATTACGTAGAACTCTTTGTAATTCTTCACGATTTTTACTTTGCTGCAAACCTGCAATTACGGCTAGGGTTGCATCATAACTGGTAGCGGAACGCCAAGTTACAGAATTTCCCCAAAGGCGTTGAGCTTTCTGGCTAAAATTATTTTGTGTATTCCCGTCTGGATGCCAGGGGACTGCTAACATTAAACCGTTAACGTCGGCTTGCCCTTGTTGTAAAGTTTGGGATGTGTATAGTGTGGGGCTAGCAAACAGTCTCAATCTACCTTTATTGGCTGCTGCTATATCTAAAGCTTTGTTAATTCTATCTATATGAGGTGCTAAAACTAAGCCATTAGCACCACTACTAATCGCCTCAGTAATTACTTGATTGGGGTTAAAATCAGGTGCAGAAAAATCACAGGGGATATTCACAAGATTTCCGCCATAAATAATGATAGCGGAGGTAAATTCATCTCGAAATGATTGATTATCTATAGCCTGTTCATCTACGCAAATTGCTAAGTTTTTTGTCTTTACTGTTTTAATCGCATAGTTGGAAAGAATATCAGCAATAAGTCTAATATTAGGGGCGGTACGGAATATATACGCACCACATCCTGATAATTTTACAGAAAAGCTGGTGGGGGAAATATTAACTAGTTTACCTGCTTGATAAATAGGACAAGCGGCTACAGAAGCGTCTGAGGCATTATGACCAATAACAGCTAAAATTTGCTTATCGGTCACAAAGTAACTTGCTAATTTTTGAGCAATTTCTGGGTTATTATCATCGGTGGCAATTTCTACTTGTAGTAAATGTCCTTGAATCCCACCTTGGCGATTGATTTCATCTTGAGCTTGAGCTACACCCTGGAGTATTTCTTTCGCAACATTCAAGTTACTACCAATAGGGACACTAACCGCTATTCTCAAGCTTTTACCACTACGAGCAGCCAAAGAATTTTGTAAATATATGCGTGTTTCTGGGTCATTAAATACCTTTTGCAGAGATAGTTGAAATAGGGCGATCGCCTGTTGATAATTACCTACAGCAAAAGCTTCTACACCTAGTTGCTTTTCATGACTAGGGTTATCTTGGATTAAGATTTTATCTCCCAAACTGATCCTATGTTGTAGAGAGTTTTTCGGGACGAAACTGTAGCCACTGGGTGCGTTGGAGTCTGGTTTTACTTCTACTAAGATAGCATTGCCCACGCGATCGCCTTTGCGATCGCCCCAAGATAAAAACTGAATTGTTCCTGTCGCACTTTGTAAAGAAAAATTTCGCGCCAAGGCTTTTTGGATACCGCTTCTGGTGTCGTCTTCCTGTTTCAAGGCTGCGGCGATAGCCTTGGTAGCATCAAAGGCGGTAGCTGTACGCCAAGTAATTAAATCTGATTCACGCCAGAGATTTTTGGCATTCTGCACAAATTCTTGATTAGGAGAAACATCTGCTAACCAAGGAGTTGCTATCACCATTCCCTTAATTACATCGCCTGCATCGAGTATGGTTTTAGTTTGTAAGCTGGGATTTCCTAATAATCGTACCTTACCTTGATTAAATTTCCCTATCTCCACCGCTTTACTCATTCTATCAACTTGGGGATTGAGTAAAATAGCATCTACATTTTGGGCGATCGCATCTTTTACAATAGTCTCTGGACGAAAATCTTCTGAGGCGAAATCACAATTTATATTATTAATATGTTGCAAGCGTTTGTAAATTATTGCATTCACAAATGCTTGTTCAAAAGACTGATCTGCGGCTTGTGAATCGCTACAAATCATTACCCTATTAATACCAGCAGTTTTGGCATATTCAGCTAAACTTTCGGCAATCACATTAAAGCTAATAATTGTGCGATAAATATAATTACCATGACTATCAAGACGAGGACGATCTGTTAATCTTGTAGAACTGCTAGTTGGTGAAACCATGACTAATTTTCCTGCCTGATAAATATCAGATGCAGGGACACTTGCATCACTACTGTTATGTCCTACTACTGCTAATATATCTGCATCTTGAACAAATCTCTGGGCTACTTGTTTGGCAATTTCTGGTTTATTATCATCGTTGGCAAGAACAACTTTTAAAAACTTGCCGTGAATGCCACCTTGATGATTTATTTCTTGTTGTGCTTGTGCAACTCCGCGCAAAATTTCTTGAGCGACATTGGAGTTAGTCCCGATAGGGACAGCAACACCAATTTTTAGTATCGGCTGATTGGCAACTTTAGCATTATTAAAATAGATTAATGTTTCTGGGTCATTATAATACTCTCGTAAGGACGCTTGAAACTTCTCTTGAGCTAATTGGTAATTACCTTGCTGAAACGCTTTGATGCCATCTTGTTTATGAGTATTTGTAAATGTTTTCACTAAAAGATTATTACCATCACTAAAGCGTCCGCGAAACCTCCACTCATTAACAACTGTTGTAAAAATATAACTCCCAGTAACTAACAAACCTATAAAAATAGCTGCCTTAAATCCTATTTTTGCCCAATTACTAGGTTGGGGATATTTTAATTCTGCTGCTGCTGGATTTTGAAAAATCACAGGTAGCCAGGAAGCGCAAGGATAATCGTTTTCTAATTCTTCTTGCAGGCGAGCGCGACTTTGTTGGACTGATGCGTATAAAGACTCGCCTGATGCAAATGCTGTTAAGAAATATCTTAAAAAATGTTGTGCTACTATGTCGGGAACAGGTTCCCGCATAACAATTGTATAAGGAATCCGCACATCAGCCAAATTGCGTGCTAATCCTACACCATCGCAAGAATTAAATATAGCTAATTTTAATCCTTTCTTCACAGCGTGGCGGAGTGTGTGACGCAGACTATCTAGTGATAAAGTTTCTTTGGCATTAATTTGAATTTGTCCAGAAATATCATCTTGATGACTACAACTATGCCCTGCAAAAAAGAAAATATCCCAAGATTGAGTCCATAATTTATCTCTAAGTTGTTGGCGTGATGGTTCTTGCAACAGTTCAATAATGGCACTAGGTAATTTTTTGATTGTTTCTAAATCCTGTTGAATATCAATACCTCGATTGTTGCCAAGAACTACCAGAATTTTCACTGGATTTATTAATTGTTTTTTAGACGGTTCATATTCAGAACTAACTATAATTTCTGGACGGGGATGGATATCATGAAAAATATCCCATAGATGCCAAGGAATGCGTCTTAGTAAGGAATCTTGTGTTTGTAAAATAAAGCGTATATCCTGCCAATCACCAACTTTTTGTAATAATTGCCGTTCCAATTGTCTAACTACTGGTTGATTTAACCATTCATTAAAACTAAATTGAAATCTTTGAGCAGCATGATGACAAGTCTCTATGGTGGATACATTAGTAATTTGAGTTTCGGGAACAGTAATTAACCAATTTGCTGGCAAGTGACGATAACTTGATTGCCATTCATAATAGTGTTGAGGAATTGTTAATGCTGGTGGCAATCTGCCGAGAATTTCCGTAGAATGAGGTTTACGCTCTTCCCCAATTCTAATTTTCACAGGAAACCCCTGCTGAAAACTGCCTTCTCCAATCTCGAAGATAACCAGCTTACCCACTGTTTCTTCCCTATAATAATTTGTCTATTAAATGACAAAATTTTCTGTAAAACTTACATTATTCATACTAACCCGAACTTGAAATTTTTCGCCGAATTCTGCACAAAACTTGCACTGGATGTAATCATCTTTATTTTCTCGTGCTTGGACTTCTAAAAATGATTTGCCATTTTCATCTAGTCCTGCTAATTGCAATCCTGGTGGTAAATAAGGCTGATTTCCCATTGGATACACGCGCAATAAGACAGCCACATTCCTATCCGGTTTGGCTAAAATTGCTACCATTAAAGCGACAGGATGGCCTGCCAGCTGCATTCCTAAATCAATGATGCGTCTAGCACTGACAGCAGGATGATTGGGTGCAAGAGTCCACAAAATTTCTGCCAAAGTCCAGCGAGTTTCTTCGTCTGGAGTTGTTTTTAAAAGATGAGCGATCGCTTCAGTAAATTTAGTGTAATTATTAGTAGTGGGAGATACTTCTATATCGCCTAATCTTCTCCAAGGAAAACTGGCTAATAGTTCCGGCGGTAAATTTTTTTCCCAACTGTGAGCAGGATATAATTGCTCAACTACTTGCCAAGCTTTTTCGGGATTGTCAAATTCCCAACCCCGCACACGTTTAGAACGAAAGGCTAATTGAGTGCTTCTTTGGCTTGATAATTCTTCTATACTTTGCCAATTATTTGTGTAGATGCCTTCTAGCCATTGCCGTAAATGTACTAGATGCAAATGTTCAATTAATACTGTTAATGATCGCAGTTGTTCAAGGGTAATTTCTGGAGTGTTGACACTGGTGACAAACCCTCTAATTTTCCCTTCCTTACAAGTGTGATTAATTTCCACAACAACATAACCAATGCGATTATCCCAAACTTCTGGGGGAATTTTACAAGTGCGATCGCCCGTCCGCATCGGCAGACATTCCAAACGTCCCACACCAGTTAATAGTAAATCTGCAACATCAGCCGTCAAGCGCCCCCGTGGATGCCAACTATAGCTAGCTTCTAGTTCTGTGGGGATATCTAACATAGCTAAATAGCTATTAACTACTTGTACAGCTAATGTATTTAAATATACTTGTTTCGCTTTTGTAGAAATTGGTTGTTCTTGGGCAAATTCCAGAGCTATTTGGCGAAAACTTTCTGGAATCGGTACAGATATGCTTTGCTGTTCACTTAGGTAACTCATACTCATGATCAATATAACCTTGGGATATGCCGAAATTTAGGAGGCGGGGAAAACAATGGCGTTGATAGAAACCACTCAGGGTTGCAATGGAGACATCAAACTCTTGAGATAAGTCCTTCCAAGAAGTTTCTGGCGGTAAGCGACGTTCAATCAACACCAAACAATTGATATCTGGGCGATTGGTTACGTAAATACGGCGTAAAGTATGAGCTTCTTGTTTTAACCATTCCTGAATTTCCTCTAGAATGGGTGGTGGTTCTGGTCGTGCGGGAATCAAATCTGTGGGATCTATTTCTTCGCCATTTTCATCTGACGAAGAATAAATGATTTTTTGATTAGGAACAACGATATCTTTCAGCCTGTACCGCAAGTAGGCATTCAGCCAAGTAATCACACTTCCTTGGCTGGAATTGTATGGTTCCTCACTGGTTGTAGCTTCGCAGAGATTGAGGCAAAAATACAGCCATGTTTTCTGCAATGCTTCCTCTGCATTAGGTACACCCGTACCCCGAAACAATTTACCAGACTGCTGAATCCGCCAGATAATTTCATGCAGTCCTTTTTGGCGTTCAATACTCCCCCTTGGATGCTGACAGGTTTGTTTCACAAGTGCTGTTAATTCATCCATGCTTGACTTTCTTACTAACCTTGATCCAAATTTGAGCCAACCTTGCCATTTTTACCATCAGACTTGAGCTGATTGATCACTTGAGCAACATCGACACCAGTAGTTTGACGTAATTGCTCAATTAAAGAGGCTATTTTCGGCACACCACCACCATTAGCCGCATCAATCACAGTTAAATTTTCTACTTCTACCTCAGGTACTCCCGCAGCCATCATTTTCAATAATGGTTCGAGTTTTTGGAAGATAAAGATTTCTCGCGCCGATGCGCCTGCATTTTGCCAAGATTCAGCTAGACGCTGGGTTCCTGCGGCTTGGGCTTTGCCTTCTTCGATGATTTTGGCAGCATCTCCCTTAGCTTGAGCGATCGCACTGTGACATTCTGCCTCGGCTGGGGCAACTATATCCGCTTGTAGTTGGTTTTCTACTTGAATAATCCGTTCTGTTTGCACTGCTACTTCTGCCTGCACCTTGGCAATTTGGGAATTGACCACCGATTCCACCTCTGCAATCACAGCAACACGCTTGGTGAGTGCATCTCTAACTCTGCGTTCTGCTTCGGCTTTAGCAATTTGCAAATCCCGTTCAATTTGTCTCAGTTTAGTAATGCGGAGATTTTCTGAAGATTTAATGATCGCTTGGGCTTTAGCTTCCGCTTCAGCTATCCGCGCATCTCGCAGCAACTCTGCCTGTTGTTTGCGTCCAATAGAATCTAGGTAAAGAACCTCATCAAAAATATTCTTGATTTGCAGGTTGTCTAGTACCAATCCTAGTTTTTCTAAATCATCTTCGGCTTCTTCCAACAAAGTTTTAGCAAAGGTGATTTTATCTTCGTTCACCTGTTCTGGCGTGAGATTCGCCAATACCCCCCGCAGATTACCTTCCAATGTGTCCTTGGCTAATTGTTCAATATCTTTGCGGCTTTTACCCAAAAGTCGCTCAATGGCATTGTGAATTGTCGGTTCTTCACCAGCAATTTTAATATTTGCCACTCCTTCCACCGTTAAAGGAATCCCACCTCTTGAGTAGGCGTTGGACACCTTCAGTTCAATAATCATGTTAGTCAAATCCATGCGGAAAGTTTTTTCCAACAGAGGGATTTGAATACTACTACCACCTTTCACCAAGCGATAACCAACCGATCGCCTATCATCAACCTGAGTCCGACTCCCCGCAAAAATCAGCACTTCGCTAGGTTGGCAGATATAGTACAAGTTGCGAATCACCCACCAACCTGCGGCGGTTCCAGTTCCAAAAATTCCTAAAAGTAAAGCGATAATTTCCATAATTGTTAGTTGTTAGAGACGCGATTAATCGCGTCTGTACATTTGTTAGTGGTAATTGGTAATTAGTTCCTACTCCTGCCCTAATCCTCAGTCCCCAGTCCCTAATCCCCACTCCCCAACGCCCCTGTAACATCAATACCCAGGGTACGATTAACGTTTTCTAGGAATTGCAGCACGATTTCGGGGTAAATATTTACCAAGCTGGCTACGGATTTGCCATCGCCGTTATCAATCACATTTACCTTCTCTAGGTGAATACGTTTAGGAATCTGCACTGCTTCTTGGAGAACGGTTTCAATTTGTTGAATGAGGAATAACTTAGAAGCGTCGCTGCCGGTTTGCTGCCAAACTTGGGAAAGAATGTCGTTAACTAACGCTGCGGCTTTGGCATTTTCTTCTAGGAAAGCTGCTTCCCCTTTGGCTCGGAGTTCTTGGGCTTGGCGACGGGCTTCGGCGGGTAGGACTTCATCGGCTTGTAGGCGTAGGCGTTCTAACTCAGCCCGTAGTACTTGTAAGACTTGTTCGGCTTTGGCTTTCTTTTCTTGTGCAGCCGCCGTGGTAATTTCTTCTTCAGACTTGGCTCTCTGTTCTAGCTGGGCTTTGATGGTGCGGAGTTCGTTTTCTTTCTCCAACACAATGATTTTGTCTTGGGTTTTGGCGACTTGGGCATATTCTTCGGATTGGGCTTCGATTTGTTCGGCTTGGGTGAGTGCGTTGGATTCGGCAATCTCTGCGTCTCGAATCACCAGGGCAATTTGTTTACGTCCCCAAGATTTGAGATAGTCTACATCGTCAGAAACGCTTTGAATTTTTAGGGTGTCCAGTTGCAATCCCAGTTTACTAAGGTCGCGGCTGACATCGGAGGCGATACGTTGGGCAAAACTCAGGCGGTCTTCGTTGAGTTCTTCTGGTGTGAGGGTAGCGACAACACCCCGGAGATAGCCTTCTAGGGTTTCGCGGGAAACACGAGCCAATTCCGAGCGATCGCGGTCTAAAAAGCGTTCAATGGCGTTACCGACAACCACCGGATCTGAGGAAATTTTCACATTGGCGATCGCTTGAATATTTAAAGGCGTTCCCCCTTTGGCGTAAGCATTCCGCACTTCCACCCTTACCGGCATAGTTGTTACATCCATCCGTTTTACCGTTTCCACTATAGGAATCCGAATGGCGCGCCCACCTAATAACACTCGATAACCCATCTCTTGTCCATCTTTAGTCCGCCATTTGCGTCCCGAAAGTATCAAGATTTCGTTGGGTTTACAAATACATAAAAAAGACTTGATAAACCACACAAGTACAAATGCACCAAAAATAGATAGAGCAATAGGCAGACCACCATAAAGTAGACTTTCTATGCCATTATTTTCTTTGTTAGTAGCAGGTGTATTCGGATCAACTTGTGCTACTGTTACAGTCGCTAATTCTTGTTTAATTAAATTCATAGTTATTTATCAAGAGTCATTAGTAATTTCTCAACTGTCAACCGTCATCAGAATATCCTTCTAAACCGCACTATAAACTGCCTCCTGCCCTCTCTTGCTAAACATTAACCACCCAAACCTTATTTCCCTTAATTCGCACGATAACAACAGAATCACCTTGATTAAATTGATGAATTTCATCGGTGAAAGCTACAAAGTCTACTAGAGAACCTTTGAGATTGATCCGTACTTTTCCTGGACTATTTTGGTTTATGGGAACTTCCACAATCCCAAAACAACCAACCACGTTATTAATACGGATCAAACTGTCTACTGCTTGTCGTCGCCGTTGGATATAAATTAATCCCACAATGAAGACACCAACAATGATACCGAAAGCAATTACAACACTAGCAGTTGCGAGAATTGGATTATTCATTACCCTATTTCCAGGTATTTTATAATTATTGTTTATCCTTTATTGGTAACAAAAAACCCAGATGGTGATGAAATAAATCTACTATTGGCACTTTCATAACACATAGCTTTAATTAATATTTAAGAAATACATAAACTGTCGTACATTTAACTTGCATATCTTTTCGGTTTTACCGTTAGGTGTTAGCAGTTAGCAAACCATACAAGCTTATAAGGAAGGCAGAGATACAACATAAATTCTGTTATATCTCTGATGTTATTGAACGCGGTATATGGAGATTCCAGTTGCGGTTCTATAGGTATTTCTGTAGAAGTAGGACAAAGTTATCCGGTATGTTACAAAACTTTACAATATTTTTATTTCAGTGATTGGGATTTTATAGGTGTTAATATTTACACCTATAAAACCTCAAATGGTGTGTTGCTTTACACGAAAACACGCCACATAACAAAAGATCGGCACTAATTATTGATGTGTATGACTAGAACGGTGTAAGGGAACACCAAAAAATAAATTATCCCTATCACCCCACCCCATTAATTGACTAGATTTCTCCAGTGAGATTAACTAGTTCGTGATTACACTTCATCAACTCGTATAAGTCATAAGCGTATAAATCTTCGTGGTTAGGTTCACTACTATGGCTTGCTGCTACGATGGGATCGCCATAGGCATTAGTTCTGCCAATTAGTAAGAGCTTTTTCCCGGCAAACTCTCCAATTAACTTAAATTTATGCTCAGGTAAAAAGTTAACATCAGTGAAAAAGTTGCGATTTTTAATAGACATTTTATTCTCCTGTAATGTTTACGAATACGTGCTTCTATGCTGAGTTTTTCTGACAAACTAATTCAACCAAGCTGCATCAAAAATTTACACCTAGCACAATGACAGATGTTTTCTCTACAGTTTGATCAAAGTTTTATCAGTACTGTGTTGGAATCTTCTTTATGGGAAAAAACAAACTTTCAATCCTATTTATGGTGGCGCTAACAATATCTACTGTGATGAAAGTAAAGGGATGATTTATCTTCAAAAACATGATCAACTGTACCTCAAGGCAACTAATCCGACCTCAGCCCCTAGAAACACAGACTATAAAACCCTGACTTCCAGTGCGAGGACAGGTAAAACGAAGCGTAAGTTTACCAGCCAAGGATACTGACGACAGGCATTATTTGTATAAATGCTGCTCGTTCAATCTCCTCTCAATGCCTACGAAGTTAGCTGACGGGCTAGGACTGAGAGATGTCCTTCTCTAAATGCTCTAAGTCTAAAATTTGAAATCTCTTTTTCATACTTTAGCTTCAGCTTTTTTGGCAGATACGCCCCAAACTTGGTTCCTCCGTTCCTAGCTTCAACCCTGCACATAGGTGTTTTGAGAGTAAAGCTGGATTAGGCAGACTTATTTTTCTTCTCTGTAATACTAACGTGTTACGACGTAAGGTAAAACTCCAGTAAACAAAAAGATACGATCGCATCTATGATACTGATACAGGCGATCGCTTCTTTTCTGCTACCGTTTTGCATACGCAACTAAGGAAATACCCAGAATCACAAACATAAATCCGGCAATACGTGTTGGAGTGAGATCAAAATTGAGTAATCACATCAACGAAATGCAATAAAAATTTAGGCGAGGCGTTCCGCCTACCGTTGGCGATCGATACTTAATTATCAATGTGATTACTTAACTCATTTTACGGGAACACAAGACAAAATTCTTAGTCATTGAGCGAGTATAGATTAAATATTAAAAGCTTGACTAAGGAGTCGGAAGCTGAAAATCACAATTAATTAGTGGAAAAAATCTTACTAATTATACTCTGCTAAATATTGGATTTAGCACCTCGAATAATGTCGCTAATTCATCCAACGACATTACAAGCAAAAGCTCCTTCTGACTAATAAATCTGAATTCTGTTTAGATGTTTGTATCAGCTATTCAGTGTAACTTTAGTTAGCTTAAATGCAGTATGCAAATGTGGCTTCAGTAGTTATGATCAGCCAATTCATCGATAACTATGAGTATCGAAATTGTTGATAATGCTATCCGTTGCTATTTTTTGCCGACTAATTTAATAATTGATAATCTATACAACGTAGAGTTAAAAACTTGTATTTAGCTCATTGATTAATAAGTTAATTATTTGGCTAGATTATGCTTATCTTATAACTATAATCTATGCCACAAACCATGCTGTCAATAATGTTATATACAAGCTCTACTCTACAAAAAAAGTATGATTCATGCAGAATTCCCTAAATAATTTTTCTGGAATTGCATACATCATATTTGGATCTAAGACTATTCAAATTACTCAAGTTAGGTGAATCGTGAATAATCCCAACATCAAGAAAACATCTATCAATTTTATCCAAGCTTTTCTGACTGCGGCTACACTAATTACCGCTTCTGTTGGCCCTGCTCTTGCTAATGACAAAGTTACGATTTTAGGTGCAGAATATGGCGGTAATGGTTGCCCTGACGGATCTGCCAGCGTCAGTGTCAGCCCCGATGGTCAAGAACTAAGTATCCTCTTCGACAACTTTATAGCTGTGGGTAATAAGTCAGGAGAAAGCCGCAAAAGTTGTAATTTGAGCATTCCGATCAAAGTACCCCAAGGCTTTCAAATCTCCCTCTATGATGCTGATTATCGAGGTTATGTTGCTCCCAAGACAACAGGGAGACTCAGGGCAGAGTACTTTTTTGCTGGTCAGCGTGGCCCTGTTTTTTCTCGGACATTTAGAGGCGAAACAGACTACAATGTCCGAGATCAATTAGTGACCGTGGCTGATGTCTGGTCACGCTGTGGTGATAGTGTGAATATGCGGGTGAACGCTGCCATGACCGCCAGTGGTCAAGGGATGGCCACCGTTGACTCTTTTGACCTTGCTCATCGTGGTTTGGTTTATCACATCAAATATCGCCAGTGTCGTTAGGTCTTTTCGGTGTAGCAGGGTGGTTTTATACAAGCAGAGAAACAAGACAACAGTGTTTCAAAGCCTCTACCTTGTGGGGGCAAGGGGTGTATACACCAGTCTGATCAACCTTGCCCTATAACGTTTTGATCCCCCCTAACCCCTCTTAAAAAAGCAGGGCTGTTTCATTCGCTCAGATAAGTATTTTATCAAGAGTATCAGCCAGAAATTTTAGGGAGTCGGCAAGCGAAAAATTACTATTTCCAGCAGTAATTTTCAGTACGATGGCGTTCCGCCCACCATAGGCGATCGCTAGGCTCATAAGCAAATAAAATTTCTCAACTACCTGATTTCTTCGGTGGATAAGCTTGTAATTTAGGGGCTTTTAAGGGATGAAACAGCCCTACTTCTGATCTGCGTTTATACCTTCTGGTGGTTGGACAGCAATGGATAAGCGATCGCCACTAAATCTTGGAGCAAATATTTCCAAATACTTACAGGGAATTTGTTGGCGAGAATATACAACTTTTTTATTTATAGCTGTTGCCAGTAGTGTTAGGACATCACATAGATGATAAAACCTAGACACAAAACGACTTTTCACCCAGTCCCTAGTCCCTAGCTATATTTGTAGTTTTACCGTCAAAATAGCCATTGCCACATAAAAATTATCTCCAGACGCTATAAAAGCATCATGGAGAAAAAGATAATCTTCTATTTAGTTACTCCAAAATTACCAATTCTCGAACTCGAATCAGATTAAGATTTGCTGGCACCTTGCAATTTTTGCTTTTTGTGTTGACGTAAGAATAAACCACCAACAGCTAGCATCCCTAAAGTCATACCAGGTTCGGGAACAGATTGGGGGTCAAAACCTGTAAATCTGCCATTTCCAATCTTAAAAGAGTGGTTGTCACTTTCAAACCCACCACCATCTGTACTAGCTTGAGAGATGACGATCTTGTTGAAAATATCATCACTGCCTTCAGAGTAGAAATGAAGGTAACCATTACGTTCTCCACCATGCTGTGTAGCACTAATAGGAGCTACGGTATTTACATCTTGAGTGGTGAAAGACCTGATCAAAGTGTCCCCATTATAAAAAGAGAAGGTATTATTGTTGCTGATCGCACCCCAGTTAATACCGAAATAATTAAGATAGCTATCTAAGTTAATGGTCACTTTATCACCATTGAAGACAGCTAAGTAACTTGTATCATTGACTTCTCCGTTGGATCCTGCTGGGGCCCATTGGTCTTTTCTTACACTGCTACCGCCGCCATTTTCAAATGAATATTTAGCAAAACCGGTGGTTGGAGCCATACCATTATTGAAATCAATAGTTGTTACACCTGAATCTTGCCAAAACTGAGAATAAGCGCCTTGATTGGTAACACCATTAGGACCAGCAACACCTGTCTCCACCTTGAAGCCAATAGCGTGAGCAGAGCCAGCATAAGCAAAAGAAGCGATCGCTGATGTCGAGACTAATGCGGCACAAACAAGTTTTTTAAGAATCATAATTTTGAACTCTGCCTTTGTCTAATTAGTAAACACAACTCAATTCTGTGAGTAATTACGGTTAAAAGACAGGATATAAATACTAGACTTTAGTTAAAAGCATCTCTGGACACCTTAGTGCTTTATTGCATGACATTAATAAGTAAAAACATTGTCTATATTGAAGGATTTTGCCAAGCAATTTAAAATAAATGTGAAATAAAATTGTACTTGTATAAAATTCCGTCTAAACATGAGAAATCTTGAAGGCAGTATGAATTTGAGAGTTAATAAATCGGTCAGAACCTATATTCTTTTCATAAAGACAATATGAAAATTTAAGTTTTTGACAAAAAGACAAGTATCAATTAGACTACCCCTGGCAATTAGCAACATTTAATCATGTATTCTTCTCAAGCATCTGCCGTTCCTAACCGTGTTGTCGGTTTAATCAGTGGCACATCTGTAGATGGTATAGATGCCGCCTTAGTAGAGATTACTGGCACAGAATTGGATCTGAAAGTTGAGTTACTAGCAGGAAAAACATATCCTTATCCTGCGGACTTAAGAGAACGCATATTGGCAGTTTGTGCAGGCGAAGCTATTTCCATGTTGGAACTTGCACATATGGATGATGCGATCGCCCTAGCTTTTGCCCAAGCTGCTCAAAATATTCAAATAGGTTATCAGCCAGCAAATTTAATTGGCTCTCATGGTCAAACTGTGTATCATCGACCACCAAAAGAAGCAGGAGTAGGGAAGAAAAACCTTGGTTATACTCTCCAGCTTGGTCGTGGTGAGATGATTGCCTATTTGACGGGAATTACAACTGTCAGTAATTTTCGTGTTGCTGATATCGCTGTTGGTGGTCATGGCGCACCACTTGTTCCCAGAGTCGATGCCTTTTTACTGAGTCATCCCCATGAAAGTCGTTGTATTCAAAATTTAGGTGGTATTGGTAACCTTGCCTATATCCCAGCGCGTACTGATGACTGGCTTTCACAAATTTGTGGTTGGGACACAGGCCCAAGTAATAGCCTGTTAGATTTAGCAGTAGAACGTCTGACGGCTGGTGCTAAAACCTATGATGAAGATGGTCAATGGGCAGCCAGTGGAACTCCTTGCTATCCTTTAGTCGAAAAATGGCTCACCCATGAATATTTTCATCTCTCACCACCTAAATCGACTGGTCGAGAATTGTTTGGTGTGGCTTACCTAAATCAATGTTTCCAAGATGCCGAACCATACCAACTTAGTCCAGCTGATATGCTAGCAACACTTACGGAACTAACTGTAGCTTCCATTGTTCACAGTTACCGTACTTTTTTACCACAAATGCCACAACGTGTATTTTTATGTGGCGGTGGTAGTCGTAATTTGTATTTAAAACAAAGATTACAGTTAGCGTTAGAAACAGTCCCAGTCTTGACCACCGATGAAGCAGGCGTGAGTGCCGACTTTAAAGAAGCGATCGCCTTTGCTGTTTTAGCTCACTGGCGACAATTAGCCATTCCAGGCAACCTACCAACAGCCACAGGCGCACCACATGAAGTTTTGTTGGGAGAAATTCATCAAGGGTGAAGATAGAAAATGGGAATGAGGAGTAAGGAGAAAAGATAACTGCTGACCACTGACTAATGACATTTCGACTTTGCAGAATATATGTTTATAGTCTGAGGACTACTCGATCAAGGCAAGGAAGATACAAAGTGGCTCACACTTTTTTGTTGGAACCAGGACGCTGGAAAATACAAGGCAGTTGGCTAGAACGGAATGGTATGCCAATCAGCGTCAAGGGTATGACCTTGGTAGCTTGGAATCGAGATAACTGGTTTACTATGGCAGCAAAGCTGATATTTCCGGGTAGCGATCGCCCAGAAATTTCACTACAGTATAAGGGGCGCTTACATCAAGAAGAACGCCAATATACTTTTTTACTCCAACATAGTCTTTTAGGACAGGTTGAAGGCGAGGGTTGGATTGGTCTAGACACAATTGTGCAGCGTTACTGGGCAATGAGCGATCGGCAGCGTCGTAGTGGATTTGAAACCATGCACCGCGTTTCTGACGATGCCTATTATCTCAGTAGTGGTGTTATGTCAGGTCATTTTTTAACAAGCACAATGGAAGCAAGCTTAGAGCGTCAGTCTTGATCAAATAATTAGTCAATAGTCAGTTGTCAGTGGGTATCTTTTCGCCAATCCCCATAATTTTGACATCCCTTAAGTTATCTACCACAGAAAAATTGGGCAAACTAGAACTACATCAAAATCCCAGTGCAGAAGATTAGGATACATCTACCTATTATTTTTTGTTTGCGCTCCTCAACCACAGAACTTAGTACTCATATCCTGAGTATCCATAATGAACTGTGTATATCAGGATAAATGAAAAGGGGACTAGAGGTTTAGAGGTGAGAGGCTGGTGAATTTTACGGGCTAAACACCCCGCTACCGCTAACAGAAAACTGCTTATCATCCTGCTAATACTACTCTGCACTTTTTCAGTACAGGTGTAGTTCACCATTGTTGAATATTGGAGTCCAATTTTCTATGTCAGACCCCAACATAGGTCGCTTACTTGGCAAACGTTACCAGCTTCAGGAATTAATTGGTACTGGAGCAATGGGTAGAGTTTACCGTGCCAAGGATGTTTTGTTGGGAGGGGTACCTGTTGCGGTGAAATTTCTGGCTTTATCAATGCAAAATGAGAAAATGCGTTTGCAAGAACGCTTTGAGCGAGAAGCAAAAACCTGTGCCTTATTGGGGCAAAAAAGTATTCATATTGTGCGCGTGATGGATTACGGCGTAGATGAAAATAAAATCCCCTTTTATGTCATGGAATATCTACAAGGACAAAGCCTCAACCAAATAATTCGCCAGCAAAATATATCCTTGTCTCGCTTTGTGAGCATGGCGCGTCAAATTTGCTTGGGTTTACAGTGCGCTCATAATGGTATTCCATTTGATGGGACGGTCTACCCCATTATTCACCGTGACATTAAACCTAGCAATATCCTAGTGATTCAAGATCCCAGCTTTGGAGAATTAGTTAAGGTCTTAGATTTTGGTATTGCTAAATTACTACAGTCAAATAGTGACCAGACAAAATTTTATTTGGGGACACTAGCTTATTCATCTCCTGAACAAATGGAGGGTAAAGAATTAAATAATCGCTCCGATATTTATAGTTTGGGTGTGATGATGTTTGAAATGCTCACAGGTAAGATGCCATTAGTTGCACCTACCCATTCTTTTGGCTCATGGTACAAAACTCATCACCACCAACCGCCAAGAACTTTTTCTGAGGTTGCGCCTGATTTAGCAATTCCGAAGGAAATAGAAAATTTAGTAATGAACTGTCTAGCTAAGTCAGCAAAAGACCGCCCATCAAGTATCAGTGAAATACTGCAAGTTTTAGAGTCTGTGGAACAACAACGTAGTAAACGTTTATTGAAGCAGGAAAACTATGATAATCGTCAATCTACTGCTACCTTAACAGTTAATACTGTCCCTGAACAAAAGATAAAACCCGATGTGCTGTTATCTGTACCTAAGGATAACACTATTTACAATACTTCCTGGCCACAAAATAAACCTATTGCTGATATTGTTTTTCCTCAGTCTGTCAATGTCAGTGGAGAAGTCTTACCTGCACTATGGGTAATGCTGCCGGAAAAAGAAATTTTCAAACGCATCATTTGCAGTCGTTACAATCAATTTCTGTTCATCACAGCGCCTCATCCAATGCTGCTATGGATCACGGTTATCCATAACCGTAAATATGGAGCTAAATGGTTACCTTACTATCTCGATCTTAAAACGGGTATCGGTCAAGAGATAGCCAGCTTGTTAGTAAAAACAGGTAGCTATCGTTTACTATTTTTCGCACGAGAATCACCAAATCGCTGTTCTCATGTCTTAAGTGCTAGTGTTGCCTCTGTTCAACGTCAACGCCTACAACAGTGGATTATGACCGCGAAAACCTTTGTCTCCTGTGTTGATCCCCAAATGAGTAAAAACCTTCTCAAAGGAGAATATGAAAAAATCAAGCCCCAAATTCTAGCCAAATTGGCAGCTATTGATACGGATTCGCCCATTGATCTATCTGGCTAGGACTGTCTGGATTATCTGTAACATCTGTATTAGTGAAACACCTTGTCTAAATATGTAAATTTTTATAAATAAAATATATAACGTAGTTGTAACTATTATTGGCAATAAATATAATGATCATCAGTGTTAGTGAAAAATACGCTCCTGGTTAAGCATAAAAATAGGGTGTCTAAGAGTACTTACGGTATTTAAAAGCCAAAGGTACGCATTGATTTAACCAGTAGTCACTTAAAGGTTGAAGTTTGCTAATACTATCAGCTTGGTAAACAAAAAGCTAAACAAGTTAAAAGACGACAGTACTTAACATCTGAAAGTAGATGCCATGTTTAGTTTTGAGTGATTTCTTTTTAGTCAATGTGAACTTGTTCCGGTCGGAAGTTGACGCCCCAGCATCCCCAGCTCTTTTCCTCCCTGGAACTGAGCAAGAGAAGGAGGTCGCCCACTGCGACACATAGCAACTCTATGCCGGAGTGGAACCAGAATCTAAGCCCCACTGATGCTTGAGTAGCTCTTGATATGTGGCTTCACGGACAACCATTTGTTCGTAAAGTTTGACCAAAAAATCTTTGGCTTGATCATGGCTCATATTCTGCACTTGGGTGGCAAATGAGCGAATGCTGAATTGTTGTTCTAATGACAATTCGATTGGTTGGTTCATAACAGACTCCTAAAAGACAACGCGTAAAGGTTATGTCGGTTACAGAAGCCCCACAGGCATAGGACTTTAGTTAGTACCTGCCCCATATTGTTGATTATTCCTCTGTATTAAGAAAGATAACAACTATTTGACAGATTGCCTATATCCTTAATGGGTAAAATTTGTGCTTTGTTGTTTTGCACCTGAGCCTACTGGTATATAACCCAAGTCTGCTAGAGCAGATTTCGGGGAAATTCATCGATTTAATAAATTTACAGCAGGTTCAATACCTAAAATTGACTACCTATTCAAAACTGTTCTCTGGCGGGAGACGTTAATGACTAGGTAGTAAATTAATGGTAGTAATATCGCATTATATGCGCCATACCTTATTGTGTGCAAGATGTCAACAGACAAAATTTATGTAAACTAAGCTGGCAGTAGGAAAATTTGCTGCTAAAAATATTTGTATCAAGTTGCAAATGGGAAAAATGCTCAGGTTGAACAAATTGCTGAGTATATTTACTAAAAATGCGGTTTTTGGTTGTGAGTTGCCAGTTGGAAATGAGCTATTTTGGGAACGTTATTCTAAAGCGACGATAACGACGGTGATGTTATCGTGTCCGCCTTGCTCTTTAGCGTCTTCCACTAAGGAAAGAGCAGATTGATCCAACAAGGAATTAATTTGTAAGTTATGAGCGATTTTTTGATCGGGAAGTTCTTCTGTTAGACCATCACTACATAACAATAGGCGATCGCCTATCTTCGTATCCAGTGGTTGCACATCTACTTGATGTAAGTCTTCTCTACCTAAACACCTGGATAAAACGTGGCGAAATGGATGAACTCGCGCTTCTTCGGCGGTAATGTCGCCAATTTTAATTGCTCTGGCCACCCAGGTATGATCTTCCGTAACCTGTTCTAGTTGTGTTTCTCGCAAACGGTACAGACGGGAGTCACCAACATGAGCGCACCATTGTTCGTCATTACGGAAAATAACGACTACGGCTGTTGTACCCATATCAGCCCGTTCAGGGTGATTCTGCTGGTCTTGTAGAATGGCTTCATTTGCCTGCCATAGAGCTTGTTCTAATAATTCGGACGAGGGTTTAGAAACATCCCAATTAGCGGTCAAATACGCCTTAATTTCCCTTGTGGCGATGCGACTTGCTTCTTCACCTCCTGCATGACCACCCATACCATCAGCGACGATAAAAAATCGCCCCTCAGGGTCGATATAGTAATCATCCTGATTGTTAGAACGAATAAGCCCCGGATCAGTATGACCCGTGAAGTTGAGTTTCATAACTTTTTATCACAACAATTAATACATACGGTCATAACGATCTAGGCGGAGAAGCAGTCGAATCAGTATCACTGAAACTGCTGCGGCAATTAAACCAGCCAGCAGTGCTAACCATACATAATGATTAACTAACAAAATAGTTGCTGAAAGGGTAAATCCACTGATTATCAGTGCGTAACCTATGCCTATCTGAATATTACCTTGTCGCCGTAGGAGTCGTTCTGATTCTATAGAACGTACCCGCAAGCGCATATCTCCCCGCTCTAATTTTTCTAGTGTATCTTCCAATCTCCGTGGTAATCCAAAGGCAGTGGTACTGACTTGGACTGCTTGTCGGCTCAATTCGTTGAGGAAGCTATTGCTATCTGAACCATTCATATCGGTCATAAGCTGCATTGCGTATGGTTGGGCAACTTCCATAAAGTTAAACTCTGGATCTAAACCTTTGCCTACCCCTTCTAGGGTAGAAAAAGCGCGCATCACAAAAGTGAAAGTTGCAGGAAATCTAAATGGTTGATTATAAGCTATTTCGTATAAATCATCACTAATCGCGGCAACAGATTGATTTTCAAAGGGTTTATCCATGAAATTGTCGAGCATATACTGCACCGAACGTCGCACTGGCCCCATATCATCTACGGGTGCGATCGCTCCCAAATCTATGAGAGACTGGACTACGCGATCGCCATCTTTTTGAGCGATACCAAACAACGTTTGCATTAGCCCTTCGCGGATATTTGATTTAATCTGCCCCATCATGCCGAAGTCGTAGAAAATTAAGGCTCCATCGGCACTAACCGCAATATTACCTGGATGGGGATCGGCATGGAAAAATCCGTTATTGAGCAGTTGCAATAGGTAGGCTTGAGCGCCTTGACGTGCCAATACCTTCCTGTCTAAGCCTGCGGCTTCTATGGCTTCGTATTGGCTAATTTTAATTCCTGGTAGATACTCCAAAGTTAGGACTCGTGGCGAAGCATAACGCCAATAAACTTTGGGGACTTTTACCCAGTCGTAGCCGCGAAAGTTTCGGCGAAAAGTGTCGGCGTTGCGACCTTCGTTGAGATAGTCAATTTCTTCCCAAAGAATGCGGCAACATTCTTCGTAAATCCCCATCCAATCCCTTCCTCGTCCCCATTTGGGATGGCTTTGAAAGTAACGGGCAATGCCTTTAAGAATTTGTAAATCTATCTCAAATAACTTTTTTAATCCTGGTCGCTGCACCTTAACAACAACAGATTCCCCGCTATGCAAGACAGCCTTGTGTACTTGTCCCAAGCTAGCAGCTGCTAAAGGGATTGGCTCAAAACTGTGAAAGAGTTCAGGAATTTTTTTACCCAATTCTTGCTCAACTATTTTTTCGACTTGCTCATAGCCAAATGCTGGCACTTTGTCTTGTAGCTTTGCTAACTCTTCTACGTATTCGCCAGGGAATATATCTGCACGAGTAGAAAATAGTTGCCCGACTTTAATGAAGGTTGGGCCCAAATCCAGCAGAGTATTACGAATCCAGACTGCTTGAGCTTTACGTCTTGCAGCCTGTTTTGCTTCCGTGACACCACCAGGATAACTCCAAGATTTGTTGTATCGCCAAAGCTTAAACATTAAGGTCAACACAAAAGACCAAATGTCCACAAAGCGCCGCTTGCTAGAGTAGTTTTCCCGATTCCAACGGTAAGCCTTATCCGAATAATTGGTTTCCATATCCTGCGCGTACCGTTGGGTTATTACTGAATCACCTGGAAGAAAAGACACTCTGATCCCTAAATTGTTTGCATAAATTGCCATTCGCCAATTAACGACTGACAACTGACCACTAACTAAATCTATACAGAACTACTGCGATAACGTTGTAATTCGTTACGCAAGAGGGCAATTTCTGCCCGTAACTCGTCGATGGTGGCTTGTAAGTCAACTGAGTCAGCAGCCCCAGTTTGTCGTCCACTACCTGTAGTTGTTTGACCTGCTTCAGCCGTCGCTGAGGCTCGGTTTGCTCGTTCTATCACTTCGTCGGTGAATTGGCGTAGCTGTTCTCTAGCTTCCGCATCAAATTTACCGATTTCGCTCAAAGCATCGGTAAAAGCGACTTCTAGACGTTCGTTAATGACTTCGGCTACAGCTCTACCGACAAAAAAAGCCTGTACAAGGGGGTTACTCATAAATTTTTGTTACGCTCATCCGCAAGAGAATTATAACTTGCCCGTATGCTTTGCGGCTTCCTTCTGACAGCGTGCTGTTAGGTTTATTTAGTTTACCGTTTTGCCATCTAGCAATTGTAACTGTATAGATATATAATCAGCCAATGATAGATATTGTATTAAATATTAAAAAAGCTGAAATTTTTATCTCTTTTTTGTGGCCAACCTAATTAAGAGAATCGCGTAGCCTATTGTAGGCGATCGCCTGTTTTTTCCAAAATGATAAAATAAACCCAGAAAATAGTGGAACAAGCTGAGGAGAGGGCAGAATGTTTGGCTACCAAACTGCGAGAGTTAAGTTCAATATTGATCCACATACGATATAACTTACTCACTATTTTTGATTGACAAAATCTCCATTTTTTTTACATATGGAGACCGGCCATCAGCATAGTGCGGGGGACACGCTCTAATAACAACCTACACAACGTTGGAAAGCAGGAAGATGGTGATTTTGAGAAACATAGCGAAGTTGAGTGAAAGCATCTCGTAAATCAGGTTCTTGCACAAATTCTAAAAAGCAGTCATACATCTGGACATTGGCTATTTCTGATTCCACTCCTGCTTGACAGGCAGCTTGGAGAGTGTCAGGGGCTTGGACGTTTCCCATAAAATTATCAGGAGGAATCGGCAATCCGTATCTGGTAAATAGATGACTCCACAAAGAAACGTGTCTATCCTCGGCGTGAACAATATTACTAAAAGGACGCACTTCGCCAAATTTGTTGATTACTGCTGTGTAAAAAGCACGAGCATAATATTCATCGTTGATGGCATCAATCATTGCCTGTTCGGTTTTGGCATTTAACTCGGTATGAGGATTAAAAGCAGAAGTTGGTCTAGTGGTAGTATTGGCGATCGCTACACCACACATACCACTTTTACCTTTATGATTTAATCTAAATATTTGATGATGTCGGCGGCGGTTTCCTTGACAATTCATAATTGATTCCTCATTCTTCATCTCTATATTCTTTAATAATTCTCTTGGCTGATATTTCTACTACTCTTTACTGCCAGAGGCGCAACTAAAGACAGTCCCAATAATTTCAAAGCTAGTTTTTCAAACCAAGGTACAGCAGTCCCGAAGCGCATTTTAGCTAGAAAATACCTTTCAAATGCGGCTTTAGCCCAAGTTACCCAAGCACCACTCAACGCTACAGCTCGCCGACGTTTTCCTGTGGCTAAATCTGGTAACACGGGGTTAGCGAGAAATAAAATTCCTGAATTACCAAAGTCAGCAAAGCAAATGGCATCAAGTGTTGGAGTCACAGGCGGAGCAGAAAATACTCCCAATTCAATGGCAATATTATGGGCTACTGCCATGCCCATTGCTTCTGTCATTTGTCCAGTTTTGGGTACTCCCAAGGGGAGAGGTGTTACCTCTGATGGTTTAATTTCTACTACAACTCCCACCGCATAAATTGAGGCATATTCAGGATGTCTGTATGTAGGCAATACTGGAATAAAACCATCCTGATTACTTAATCCTGGTACTTGCCGGACAAAGCGCGGCCCCCGGAAGGGTGGGAGTAGCATTGAGTAAGCAAATGGTAATACTCTGCCATTTCCCAGATGAATCTGATTTGCCTCAATTGCTGTAACTGCTACGTTTTCAATAACCTCTACCCCTCGTTCTGCCATGAATTTTGTCACTAACTCGGCAGAATTAGCCATCCCACCTATACCCAAGTGTCCTGCGTAAGGTTCTGGAGTCACAAAAGTAATTGATACTTGCTCTCTTAATCCCTGTTTCCTGAGTACGTAGTCAGCTAATAGCGTAAACTCGTAGGCAGGGCCTAAACAACTCGTTTTTGGTAATGCCCCTACTACTAATGGCCCTGGTGCTAAGAGAAAGTTTTGCCAAGCCTGAAACGCCTTGATTGCATGATGCGGATTGCATACTGATTGAGTATATCCATCGGGGCCTAAACCAGCTACTGCATCTAATGCCAGTTCCGCACCTGTGGCAATAATTAAGTAATCGTAACTAATACTTTGCTCTCCAAGCGATATCTTTTGGTTTTGAGGATTCAAGTAATCTACTCGCCCTAGTATCCAATTAATGCCCTTTTGCTTTAGCCGTTGTTGCAGACTAACCTGAATTGACTCTAGGGAAGTTAAACCCATTGCTACCCAAGGCAATGAAGGAATAAATGTAAAGTAAGGGGTTTCTGAAATGACGGTAACTTGATGCTGTTTGGGGAGGATATGCCGTAATTCATAAGCGGTGGGTAAACCACCCAACCCTGCACCGACGATAACAATGTGAGCCATTGCAGGAAATCTCCGAATATTTGATTGTTGATTAGCAAAAATGAAGGTTGAGAGACTGGGGTTTGTGATGTCGTGTGTGTTTTTTATACTCGATTTTCAAATTCCCTAGCATAGATTGATTCTGCTCATTATTATTTGTCCGCTATCAGAACTCTTGTATAGCTGTTAATGAAGCTACAGACTGTAAAAAACGAAGTAAGGAAAATAAAATTCTTTCGGATTTTCCCATCATATAACTATATAGTAGTATAGTGTAAATATAATTTAATGAAAAGGTGAGAAAGTTTATGGACGATACGTTGAATCAGGCCAATCCTTCCATGTCCAGGCGTCAACTCCTGAATTTCTTCACTGGAGCTATTGTGGCAACTACGGCTAGTGCGGCCATATATCCAGCGACTAAGTTTTTTATGCCTCCAGCCGAAAGTACGGACGCAGAAGGTGGTATCCTCGCTCAAGACAAAATCGGTCATCCCATCCCAGCCAGCCAAATTTTAGCCCAAGCATCAGGAACACGGGCTTTAATTGCTGGACTAGCTGGTGAGCCTACCTATTTAACTGTTAGGGAAGATGGCACTCTTGATCCGATGGGTATTGTTAATAACTGTACTCATTTGGGTTGTACCTTCCCTTGGAATCCTGTTGATCAACAGTTTCAATGTCCTTGTCACGGTTCACGCTATGACGCCCAAGGTTCTGTAGAACGTGGGCCTGCTAACCGTCCTCTGAAGTTAGTTCAAGTCCAGGTTAAAGATGATTACATTTGGATTTCGCCCTGGCAAGAAACAGATCCCCGTACTGGTGAAAAACCTTGGTGGGTTTAATTTTTAAGAGCAAGCTACTAAAAGATAATTTTTGAAAACATGGCTTACCGCATTAATTACCCACATAAATACAAAAAAGCCAGAATATGCAAATATCAAAGACTAATATTTCGGAACGTCTTGACCATGTTTATGATGCAATTATTGTTGGTGGTGGTGCTGGTGGTTTATCTGCTGGAATCTACTTACAAAGATACCGTCTTTCTAGCCTAATTATTGATAAAGGTAAGGCGCGTTCTTTTTGGATGCAGGAATTACATAACTATTTAGGGTTGCCTCCAGACACTCCCGGTCGTGTGTTGTTACAACAAGGGAAAAAACATTATGAATCATTGGCTGGAGATTCTTTAACCGCCTACGTTGAAGAGGTTGTGGACGAAGGTGATACTTTTGCTGTACGAGTGAAAGTTGGTCGTCAAAATAGTACTTACTTTGTGTTGCATTCTAAGTATTTGATTGCAGCTAGTGGCATTATTGACCATCTACCATCCTTAGAAAATATGCAGAATGTTTTTGAATACGCTGGCTATAATTTGCACGTTTGTATGGTTTGTGATGGTTATGAAATGGTAGATAAACAGTGCGGCTTTTTTGCGGGGAGTGAAGCCAGTATTGAGGAAATGGTGTTTAATCTTAGTTGGTTTACACCTTACATTACTATCTTTACTCATGGATTATTTACTGTAAGTACAGAATTACGTTCTAAATTACAGCAGTATGGTTATCGCTTAGTGGAAACACCAATTAAGCAGTTTTTAGGTCAAAGTCATCATATGTCAGGTGTGGAATTGGTAGATGGTACGGTAGTTGAGTTAGAAACTGGTTTAATCTCAATGGGTTCTCGCTATCACAATACCTATTTGCAAAGAATCGACCTAGAGTTAAAAGGGGGTAATCTCGTCACAGATAAGATGTGTCGCACCTCCCACCCACGTATTTTTGCCATTGGCGATCTGAAGGTTGGTTTAAATCAAGTCGTGATTGCTGCTGGCGATGGTGCTTTAGCTGCTACACAGATTTGGCGTGATATCCGTCGTTCCTTTGGTGTACGTTGCTGGCAAGAGAATCTGATTTGAACCTCACACAACTCGAAGTCGCGCGAGGTTCAATCTCTCCCACAGCTTATCTCTGAGTGAGTATCTACCCGTCATCTTTTTCCCGTTGTTTATCCTAGATTTCGCAGTTTTAATCTCAGCTTACCTAATTGATGACACACCCTAGTGCTTTACTCAATAATTCTCTGTGCATAAAAGCGCCTTCTACTAAGGTTGTGATTTTCTCAGATGCTAAAGGTTGAACGTTAGTGTAAAACTCTATCCATGTTTTACTAATGACATTTGCGTTATCTGGTAAATTTACTAAATCCCATCCGGGTATTGCCAAATCTTCCATCAAACGATTTATTTTGGGGTCATAACTCAAGGCAAAACAGCGACAACCTTCACTTGCTGCCATAATTAAACTGTGTAGCCTCATGCCGATCGCCATTTCAACGCCACGAAATACGCCTTTTAAAATCTGCGGGTCTTCTATACAGAAAATTTCGCTAACATCTTTTAATTGTGGTTGTATTGCTTGGGCGATCGCTAAATCTTCGCTTTTTTGAAATGGTAGTAATAAAATAAAGGCTTGGGTAGATTTTTGCAGATTCACCAAGGCTTGAGTTAAGTTAGCTAACCTTGCTGCTGTTAACTGCGGATGGTTTCTTAAGGTGACAGCAATTCTAGGGGTGGGTAAATCGGCAAGTTCTGGAAATGGTTTTGCCTGTAGCGCCCAAACTGGGTCTGGTGCAAGGATATGGGGAATCTGCCAATCAGCTAATAATGCAGCACTCACGCGATCGCGTACACTAACTTTTGTACAACCAGTAAAATTCTGTTGTGCTAACCAGCGAGTCTGGGGACGCACTAGGGGGCCAATCCCTTGCGCCCAAGCCACAGTCTTTAAACCTATTTTTTGGGCTAACGCCATCAGTCCCCCATAGTAAAAAGGACTAATACTGCTGGTGACATCCTGAATTAGACTCCCGCCACCCCAAATAAAAGCATCACAAGAACGTAAAGCTGGCAACACAGATGTCAGAGACATCCGATTGTGAGATTCTACACCATAGCGATCGCTGGTTTCCTCTGGATTACCAGACAGCACCACAGGTGTAACATGAGATGGTAACATTTGCAGCAGTGTTGCCAATAAAGCTTCGTCACCACCATTTCCTTTACCGTAATACCCAGATAATAATGCCCGCATTCCATTTAAAATTTTGGATGTTGGATTTTAGATTATCAATATTTTCTCAACTGTTGGCGAGATGTCAGTCATATCGCAAAAAATATGAATTTACCTATGGGAAGATGAAGGGAGTGTTGACAGTTGACAGTTGACTAACGACTACTGACTATCTTATGAACGTTCTCTCAATTCCCACCTGGATTATTCATGTTTCTAGCGTTATCGAGTGGATTGCCGCTATTTGGTTAATCTGGACTTATGGCGAACTCACTGCTAACCGCAGCTGGTGGGGATTGTCCCTAGCAATGTTACCAGCCTTGATTAGTGCTATGTGTGCTTGTACATGGCATTATTTCGATAACTCCGAATCTCTAGAATGGATAGTGACGTTGCAAGCAACCATGACTTTAGTAGGGAATTTTACCCTGTTGGCAGCAGCATGGTTGATTTGGCGTTCTGCGAAAATAGAAGTTAGGGATTAGAGATAAGGGAGAGAAGGTAAACGAGTGAAAATCTTCCCCCTATTACCAATTACCAATTACCAAATTAACAGTGATTATGTCTAAAGAAACCCTATTTGCCCTTTCCCTATTTCCCTATTTGGGTTTCTTGTGGTTTATCCACCGCAGTCAGCTGATGCCTCGTTTATCCCTATATGGATTTTACGGTACTCTTGTTTTTGTAGGTGTTACTATTCCCGCCGGCATTTATGCCAAAGTTCATTATGGTGAAGCCTTAGCTAATGTAGACTGGTTACACGGTGGCGCAGAAGTATTTTTGACTCTTTCTAACATCTTGATTGTAGTGGGTTTCGCACAAGCTATCAGACAACTAAAAGCGAAAAACTAAATCGGGATTTGCACAAAATTGGCACTCTTCATGGCATTAAATACAGGGGAATTGAGATGGATGTAATTCCAGCAATTGATTTACTAGCAGGTCGTTGTGTGCGACTCTATCAGGGAGACTACGATCGCTCACAAGTGTTTAGCGAAAATCCTGTTGATGTTGCTAAACAGTGGGTAGATGAGGGTGCAACACGTCTGCACATAGTAGATTTAGATGGTGCAAAAGCAGGTAAAGTAGTAAATCTAGGAGCAATTGAAGCGATCGCTCAAGCTATTTCTATACCGATTGAAATTGGTGGCGGATTGCGCGATCGTTCTAGTGTGGAACAGGTGTTTAATTTAGGTGTACAGTGGGCAATTCTCGGTACTGTCGCCGTAGAACAACCCCAGCTTGTACAAGAACTCTGTCAACAATACCCCGGACAAATTATTATCGGTATTGATGCCCGTAACGGACTAGTAGCTACTCGTGGTTGGTTGGAAACATCTGAGGTTTTAGCCACTCAATTGGCTATACAGATGCAGGAAATGGGTGCAGCAGCCATCATTTATACAGATATCCACCGTGACGGGACTCTTGCAGGCCCGAATTTAGACGCACTACGAGAACTAGCAGCAGCCATTTCCATCCCTGTGATTGCATCTGGTGGGGTGAGTTCTGTCACCGATTTGTTGAGTTTGTTGGCGTTGGAACCCCAAGGCGTGACAGGTGTGATTGTGGGACGTGCATTGTATACGGGTGATATTAGCTTAAAAGAGGCATTGCAGGCGATCGGCCCAGGACGTATTCAAGACATACCACCGAATTTAGACTTCTCTTCCTTTGCTTAAGATAATTCAACTTGAGGCTAATGGTGTTTGCGTAGGGTCTTTACAAGATACTATGTGAACACAAAGATCACCTGTAAACTGCCATAGTATTTTTTAATTTCCGGAATCCTCAATACCAGATTGTAGTTAGGTATATAAGTTCATCGGCAGTTAGCGTTTCCCTTTGACTCGTTTAAAACATTTGGTTGTAATCAAATTAACCTGCCGAGCAACTATCTATAGGAAGTAGCTTAAAATACTGAATAATTTATTCTGACAAATCTTTCAGTTCTTAAAACAACTACAAATAATGGGTTTCCTTGGACATAGAGACGTAAATATTATAACGTCTCTATTTTATTTTACTATGTAAATTTATTGACTGATTTCTGGAAATAGTAATATGCTAAATGAAGATACAATTATTACTCATTAGCAGATTGCATTCTATGGCTAGCCAACAACCTAATCCCAATCAACCATCCAATAAAAATTTAAAGGCAAGCAACAAGAATAGAAAAAAACCACTAAATAATGGAAAACCAGATAAAACAGACCAATAATATTTTTAATTAAATGTGTTTACATCTTAAAAAGACGTAATTTTCGTTACGTCTTTTTATTTATTTTTATTATTTGTATTTTATTTATTTTTCACTTGACTTTTTGCCTGTTCTAAAGCTATTTCCTTGATTGCTTGATAAGAATTGACATTAGCAGTACCTTCAATAGCTTTTACCGCTAAATCTTGAACTTGCTTGAGTGCAGAATCAAGCTGTTTAGATAAGTTTTGTAGTCGCGTCTCTTGATTGTTAATGGTTTGTTCCAAAGACTGGAGTCTCTGTTCATAGAAGCGTTTCTGTCCTTCTACTTCTTTAGCATATAAATCAGATTTAACTTTAGCTTGGTAGTAAGCAATCCCTTTCCCTTCTTCTGTAGCTTTCTTAATAGCAGCTTCTTTCTCTTTAGGAAATACTTCTACTTTCGTTTTAAAATCTTCAAATTGCTTTTCTCTTTCAGCAATTACTTTTTCCCGATCATTCCACTGTTTTTCTGCATCTTGTTGTAATTCTTCTAATTGTTTATACAAAGCTTTTTGCTGTTGTTCATAGCCATCTGTTGCCAATTGACGAGCAAGTTCTAAATCATATTTGTACTCGGCATTATCTCGTTGTCGAGATTTATTTTGATTGTCATTCCGTTCTTTGATATTGCTTTGGTATTCTTCTTGTTCTTTGTGCCAATTTATTCTTTGTTCAAGAATTTCTTGTGACAGTATTTCATAGCGCTGATTAAACTCATCTTGATAGGCTTTTGCGTTTTCTTCATAAGTAGTAATAAGTGTATCTAATGTATTTTCAGAAACTTCTAAGCCATGTAAGTTTTTTAATTGCTCAACTTCTGTTGCCACCCCTTCGCTAATTCCAGATAATCTTGAAGCTTGTGTAGTTAGCTTTTCCGATAATTCATTTACTGCACTACCAAATCCCAACTGAATTTTTGCTAAACTCTCAATTGTATAATTCATTTTTTGTTGGATGGTATAAGGCTGATTTATTATGTGAGCTTGTTCTGGTTTTGGTTGTTCTTTCTTGATAGTTGGTGTTTCTTTAGATGCTTGACTAAGTTGAGACTTAAGAGATACGGTTTCTTTAGTCAAATCTTCATAAGCCTGTAAAATTTCTGCTTTGGTGTTTTTGTCTGTTAACTTTTTGACTGCCATAAAAACCTCTATTTATTGCAAATTTCCCAAAATTAATATTTATTTAGCCGTAGAACTATCAAAAGCTCTCATTGCTAAATCTTGTGATTGTTTTAGTGTTGTTTGCAATTGAGCAGAAATACTTTCTATTTGTTCAGTTTGTTTTTGAATTGTTTCTTCCAGTGATTTAATTTTCAATTCGTAACTTTGCTTACTGGCTTCCCACTCCTTTTCAAATAAATCTGCTTCAATCTTAGCCTTCTGACTGGTATCTTTAATTGCTTCCTCTCTAGATTTTTTCACTGCTTCTTCTAATTCTGCTGGGAATGCAGCTACTTTTTGTTGATATTCTGCAAAGATGGTTTGACGTTCAGTATTAAGTTTCTCTCTTTCTAACCAATCTTTTTCTTTTTGTTGAGTTTTTTCTTGAATGTCTCTTTCTGAATTGCGTTTCTTAGATTCGTATATATCTGTGTTTAGTTTACGAGTTGTTTCTAATTTATATCGATATTCTTCTTCTTCCTGTTGGCGTTCTTTCGCTAAAATATCATTGTAAGCTTGTAGAGATTCTGCATATTCTACTTGCTCTTTTTGCCACTCTTTACGTCTAGCTGATATTTCTTTTTCTAAAGCTTCTCTTTTACTAGCCGTATCTTGCTCTAGAGTTTTTAATTTTTCCTGGTGTTCTTGGGTCAAAATATCTAAAGTATCTGCAACAATTCTAATTCTTTGCAACTCTTGTAAATGCTTTGTTTCAATTTCTATAGATTGGTTTAACTCATCTAATTTAGAGTTTTCTTTAGCCAATTTTGTAGAGAGTTCATTAACCGTACTACCAAATTCTAATTGTAAATCTGCTAAAGATTTGACAATACTATCAACAGTATATTGAGAAGCAATTGCCAAAATTTCTTGATTTTTTGCCTTATCTGCTTCTTCTTGTTTAGTGGCTATTTTGGATTCTAGTTTTCTCTGTTCTGCTAAAATTTGTTGAAATGCTTGCATTAGTTGCTGCTTACTATCTTTGAGTGCAACTGTCGTCATATTTCAACTCCCTTGATTAGATAATGATTAATCGAGTAGTCAGCAATACCAGTAACTACTCCATGCACACATGATGGTAGCCCCTAAATATACATTTAAGGTGCAGTGCAAATACTGTAATAAAGCAACAAATATTACTTGACATAAATGTTATTTTATGCGGTGAGTTTTATTATTGTTTTGCATTTATTAGTATTTTTGTACTAATAGAAATATATCCAAACCAATCGATACCTGTCAAGCAATTTGTGATTTTATTTGACAATATTGGATTTAGGCTCAATCCAAAATCCTGTAGAATTTTGGAATTTTGTATCTATCGGAGCTATCTGTGGTGTATTTTAAATTTTGTGTAGAGCTATTGCACCCCAGAAATTGCTCTGGGCGTGTAGCTAGAGCGATTTATGGTATATTTGGCAATGTTACATATATTACTTGCAGAATCATTCACGATCGCCAAAGTGTGAATGTAGTGAAAAACAGATAATCAACTCTAACCACCATATTGATACAACCACAGGGCCTGAACTTTTGTGATATCAATGTACACCAGTGAATCGATCAAGTATTCGGCTAGAACAGAGATTGGACAAACCAGTCGGATTCTGGTAGTGGAAGATGAAGAACTCATCCAAGAAATGCTAGCAGTAGCACTGGAAGAGGAAGGTTATGGGGTAGTAACGGCTGCTGATGGCAGGTCAGCTGTAGAGTATCTCAAAAGTTTTGACCCAAACGGAGGAGATTTTCCCTTTGATTTGGTGATTCTCGATTTGATGTTACCCCAAATTAATGGCTTAGATATCTGCCGTTTGTTGCGTCATCAAGGCAACCCAGTACCGATTTTGATGCTCAGTGCCAAAGGTAGTGAAACCGATCGCGTGTTAGGTTTAGAAGTAGGGGCAGATGACTATTTAACTAAACCCTTTAGTATGCGGGAGTTGGTGGCACGTTGTCGCGCTTTACTCCGTCGTCAGCGTCTCATCACTTTACCCCAATTACCTGTACTGAAATTCAAAGATGTGACTTTAAATCCTCAAGAGTGTCGGGTCTTGGTACGAGGACAAGAGGTAAATCTTTCACCCAAAGAGTTTCGCTTGTTGGAACTGTTCATGAGTTACGCCCGTCGAGTATGGTCACGGGAACAGTTGCTAGACCAGGTTTGGGGGCCGGATTTTGTCGGCGATAGCAAAACAGTGGATGTTCACATTCGTTGGTTGCGAGAGAAATTGGAACAAGACCCCAGTCACCCAGAATATATTGTGACTGTAAGAGGATTTGGATATCGATTCGGATAAGCTATTGAGATAGTTGTTAGTTTTTATTAATCACCCGCAACTAACAACTTAAACTCAAATGCTCTTATTGGGATTTTTTCTGGGTTTGGCGGTAGGTATTGGGTTATGGATTTGGCAACAGATTCAACTAAACCGCTACCTGACGCGAGTTACCCAACCCCTCCACTCCCATACTTCTAAGCTGAAAGTGGCGTTGCCGTTGCTTCCTCGTCTGCAACGAGAAATTGCTGCTCTCAAACAGCATCGACTAGATTTGCAACAGTCGCTGCAAACTTACCAAGACCTACTGGAATTCGCACCAGTGGGCTATTTGCAGGTCGATGAAGAAAATCAATTGCTGTGGTGTAATCAGCAAGCCAGAGAAATCTTATATTTACAAAGATGGCAACCGGGACAGGTGCGTTTGTTGCTAGAATTGGTGCGTTCCTATGAACTTGACCGCTTAATTGAGCAAACACGCGATCGCCAAAAACCCCAGACTAAAGAGTGGGTATTTCATCCCTCTTGTGATAACGCCGCAGAAATGCCCACCATCAAATCCATGATGTTAAGGGCGTTTAGCTTACCACTACCCAATGAACAAGTGGGAGTTTTTCTGGAAAATCGCCAACCCCTTTTAGACTTGAATCAAGTTAGGGAAAGGTCTTTTTCTGATTTAGCCCATGAATTACGCACACCCCTAACTTCCATTCGCTTGGTTGCAGAAACCCTGCAAAATCGTCTGGAACCACCCTTAAATCGTTGGGTTGACCGTTTGATGCAGGAAGTGGACAGACTGGTTAACTTAGTCCAAAGCTGGCTAGAACTGACTCAAATGGAAGCAAATCCTACCATGCAGTTGCAGATGGAAACGGTAGAATTGCGATCGCTCATCACTTCAGTGTGGGAAACCCTAGAACCTCTAGCACAGCGTCAAAATCTGTCTCTCTCCTACTCCGGCCCAGAACAACTATTGATTAAAGCCGACTCAGCCCGGATTTATCAAGTGTTTCTCAACTTGTTAGATAACAGTATTAAGTACAGCTCACCCAATACCAGTATTCAAATTCAAGCGGAAATCTTATCCTTTAAGAAGAATCATGAAGCTAATTCTGCTCCTCCCATCCTCGAAATAAATTTGATTGATGCTGGTAAAGGTTTTGCAGATGAAGACTTACCCCATGTTTTTGAGCGATTTTATCGAGGAGATAAAGCCCGGACACACTCAGCTTTGCAGGATACTAATATTGTCGGTAATGGTTTAGGTTTAGCTATTGTCAGGCAAATTATCTTAGCTCACGGAGGTTCCATCAAAGCCATGAACCATTCAGAAATTGGTGGCGCATGGATACAACTTCATATACCTGAAGTAGTGGCAAACTGACAACGCCAAGACTATAGTTAAAGATATCTTCACGTTTGAGACTACAAGTGTG
Organism: Anabaena sp. FACHB-595; assembly: GCF_048568275.1. Taxonomy (NCBI): domain Bacteria; kingdom Bacillati; phylum Cyanobacteriota; class Cyanophyceae; order Nostocales; family Nostocaceae; genus Anabaena; species Anabaena sp. FACHB-595. Next base: position 5,388,932 of record NZ_CP183473.1, on the reverse strand, counting down.
AAAGCTGTCGTTTATAGTCCCAACCCTGAAAATCCCCAGTTAGCACGAGCCATTAGGCGTTTAGAACGGGATGTATTACGCATGGGAGCTTTGGTAGAACAATCATTCCGCCTTAGCCACCAAGCCTTATTCTCCCGCGACTTAAAAGCTGCTGAGGAACTTCCCCGATTAGATAAAAAAATAGACCGTTTTTATAGACAAATAGAATCAGATTGTACATCCATAATGACATTACAAGCACCTACAGCCCAAGATTTGCGCTGTTTGAGTGCCTTTATGCAATTAGTCAGAGATTTAGAGCGTATTGGTGATTATGCCAAAGATTTAGCTCAAATAGCAGTCAAAATCTTTCCTTATCCGCCTCACCCATCTCTACCGGAAATTGCTGTCATGGCGCATCACGCCCAAGCTATGCTAGCCACTAGCTTAGTGGCTTTGGCAGATTTAGATGAAGCCGGTGGACGTAGTATCAAGCATTTAGATGATGCTGTAGATAATGCCTATGATCACCTCTATCAAACTTTATCCCAGCAACGAGATGTGCAAGGCGTTGTTGAGCCAATTATACTGCTAGCACTGGCAATTCGTTGTTTAGAACGTATGGCTGATCATGCAACTAACATCGGTCAACGAGTAGCATATATCGTTACTGGTCAACGCGCCTAATTATAGCTGGAGTATTTTTAAGCTCATCCCATCCCTCCCAGGGGTGGGATTTTTTTTATTAAAGGTGATATTTTACCAATCGTTTATCTTTTCTTAAACTTGCAGACCTAAATTAGCTTGTAACGACAGCTAAACACATAGTAGAGAGTATTATTTTTAACTAAAAGTCTTGAATAAGGCTTTAGTTGCTTATCATCACCAGACTCTCACCTCAACGTAGGAATTAGAGACTATTAGGTAGAGAGAAAAGAAATTTTCATTCTCTTATTGCGTAATTATCACATGAGTGTTTAACGCGAAAGGAAGAAAAAACAAAATTGAGTAATCTTATGTTATTCATCAGCAAGGATTATACTTGTCCTGGTTTTAGGTGCTTAAAATACAGCTATCTGATAAATATCAATATATAAAGACCCTATGATTTAACTCTAAAATAGCAATTTAACAATTACTTACAAACCATAAATATAGACTCTTAAAGATAAAGTATTTTTCAGTAAAAATACCTTAATAATTACTTTTTTATAGAAAAATATAATAGTTATACTCATGTTTGAAAATAGCTACCATAAGATAATCAAAAAATTAAATATTACCTTAAAATTTTGCGTTTATATTTTAAAACACTAAGCTTATTAAAGATTTATCAATCACAATACTTATTCAGATGTCCATGTAACTGCAAAAACCCAACTTATTTGAAGATTCATTTTTTCTCCTCTAGAAAATGCTCATATAATGTCTTCTATAATTTTGCCTCAAACTTCTACTGCTATCTTGAATGACTCAAATCTAAATGAGCATTTAACACAAAGACTATTTACACGTAAAGAAGTCATCCCACCTTGTAAAGACATACTTTGGCGCATTGAGAGTGGGGCTGTTCGGACTCTCACCTGGAGTGAGGATGGCTCATTTATTACTTTGGGGTATTGGGGAGTAGGAGATGTGATTGGTTATCCTTTATCCAAGGTAAATCCATATCAAATTGAATGCCTGACAAGCGTAGAGGCTATTATTATACCCCAGCATCTTTGGTATCAATACACTAATAATCTGCTGACGCATATTCAACGTTCAGAGGAGCTTTTAAGCATAGTCCACCGTAAACCTCTTTCCCTACGTTTATGGCAATTTCTTGTTTGGCTAAGTCAAAAGTTTGGGCGTAACTTAGAAAACGGCAAACTCATTGAGATGTATATTACTCATCAAGAAATAGCAGAGGTCTTGAATACAACAAGAGTGACTGTAACAAGGTTACTACAGCAGTTTGAAAATGAAGGCTTGCTAGTACGTTATAAACGTCGTATTATTCTATGTTTACCAAATAAAACAATTATGAATATGAACTTAAAAAATAAGTAACTATCTTGTCTTTGGTACTTCTAAAGATGTATAGTGATTACAGATATCATGTGTATATACCCGCAAACATGAAAGGGTTAAATATATCACCATGAGTGTGAATTAGTTGGTGTGAGTGATTTATAAACCATGACAAAACTATTCTGGAACGCTTTAAAATTTAGCCCAGTTCTTTTTGCTGCGACCTTTTTCGCTACTAATAGCGCCTTAGCAGTTGAAGCTGGCGAGCCAGTAATGAGTGTTTCCCAATTAACACAAGCTTCTGAATCTCAAAACATTGGCCAGGTAACATCTGTATCACAATTTTCAGATGTGCAACCTACCGATTGGGCATTCCAAGCACTACAATCTCTCGTTGAGCGCTATGGATGTATCGCAGGTTATCCCAACGGTACATACCGTGGTAATCGTGCTTTGACCCGCTATGAGTTTGCGGCTGGCTTGAATGCTTGTTTAGACAGAGTTAACGAACTGATTGCTACAGCAACAGCTGATTTAGTTACCAAGCAAGATTTAGCTACTTTACAGCGTTTACAAGAAGAATTCTCTGCTGAATTAGCAACTTTACGCGGTCGGGTTGATGCTTTAGAAGCTCGTACTGCTGAGTTAGAAGCTAATCAATTCTCTACTACTACCAAGCTTTCTGGAGAAGCAATCTTCAGTGTGTCTCAGGCTTTTGGTGACACAAGAGCGCTACCTTCAGGTTCTCAAGCGGCCCGAAGCGATTTAGATTCTAACCTGACTTTTGCTAACCGGGTACGTTTAACCTTAAACAGCAGCTTCACCGGCACAGATCAATTGCAAACTCGGTTAAATGCTGGAAACATTATTTCTAACAATGCCAATAACATAGGTAATGCTTCCACGGGTACTAACATGACTCGCTTGGGTTATGACGGCGGTACTGATAACAGTGTTTCCATCGATAAACTCAACTACGCATTCAACTTCAGCGATGCTATCCGTGTCAAAATTGATGCTACTGGTGCTGAGTTAAACGAAAACGCCAATGTGTTCAACCCTGACTTTAGAAGTAGTGGTTCTGGCGCTCTCTCCCGCTACGGACGCTTTAGTCCTATCTACCGCCAAGCCTATGATGGTGCTGGTATCACAGTCAACGTTAATCCCAGTGGGCCTTTGACATTTACAGCAGCTTATATGGCAACAGGCCGGAATAGTGCGGCTAATCCTGGGCTGATAGCGGCTGGAAGAGAAGGTGGATTATTCGAGGGTGATAGCACCATTTTTGGTCAAATTGCTTTCAAACCAAACCAAGCTCTTAACCTTGGTTTTGCTTACGCTCGTACTTATCAACAAAATGGAGCGGTCTTTGGGGATACAGGCAGTGCCTTTGCCAACAGACCCTTTGGAAATGCTAAAACCGAAGCAAACCACTACGGTATTCAAGCCACATTCCAACCCAGTTCTACGCTGACCCTTGGTGGTTGGGTAGGCTACACCACTGTTGATTCTCTACAGGATAACAGAGACGCAGATGCTTGGTATTGGGCTGCTAGCCTTGGTATCAGAGACTTTGGTAGAGAAGGGAATACATTGGGTTTGATCTTTGGTCAGCCACCTAAAATCACTGGTGGTAACAATATTGCTTCAGAAAACGGTACTTCTTATCATTTAGAAGGTCTTTACAAGCTGAAATTATCTGACAATATTCTCGTTACTCCTGGTTTATTGGTGATCTTCAACCCAGAGAATAACAACAACAACGATACTATTTATGTAGGTACACTCCGTACTACATTCACTTTCTAAGTTAAGTATTTAACTACTTAATGTTAACCAAAGCCCTCTTGATAGAGGGCTTTTTTTATTGCAAATCAGAATCTTGTGGTTGAGACAAATTGGATGGAGGGCGATCGCTACTCCATGCCCACCAAACACAACCACATTGGCAATGATAAAACTCTTGCCATTTACGCCGATGGTCTGTTGTTAGCACGGGCGATCGCCGATTAATCCAAACTTGTGAAGCTTCTAAACTACTGGCGTGGCAGGTTGGACAGCAAAACTCGTAAGCATGAACTGCCTTTTGTGTCCATTCGGGCGGGGTGGGAGCAAACGCATCCATGTGATAATTCGTAGTTCGTAATTCGTAATTTAGAAATTTTTACAGTGTTTTTTCATACACTGTATTTCATCATAATAGAGTTAATACCAATTAAAAATTCGCGTATTAGCAAAGCTCAACAGAAATAAAGGTGTGTCCATACGTATCTGTCGTATTTTTTTTCAAGTTGGTATAACTTTTTAAACCTAGAAGCCACCAAGGTACAGAAAACTCTGTATCTTAATTACGAAACACGAATTACAAATTATTCCTATGGAGCCAAAAGTTGAGATACGCCGTTTATTTGAAGTGATGCCAGCTTCTGGTAGGATGACGATTAAAATTGTCAGCAAACCAGAACAAAATCAAGTAATTGACCCGATTTTTCCCTTGCCCTGGAATCAAGAGAGGCTAATATATATAAACTTCGATTTATGGGAACGCTTGACCAAACCACAACGGGATTTGCTAATCTTGCAAAAGGTTGCTTGGTTGACAGGGGTCAGGTGGTTTACACCAAATATTTATCAGGGTGTGGTGTTAGCAGGACTTTTGGGCGGATTGGTGGAATCTGCACAGGCTGATGTGGTGGGTGTGGCGATCGCTGGGGGATTGAGTGCGATCGCTTTGTTGCGGATCTGGCGTAGCAACAAATCTCCAGAATTTGAGTTAAATGCTGACATAGCAGCGATTAAAGTTGCTCAACGCCGTGGTTATTCTGAAGCCGAAGCAGCACAAAATTTACTATGGGCGATTGAGTCAGTGGCCAAGATAGAAGGGCGTTCTAGCTTAGATTTTATCGCTTTGATTCGTTGCCAAAACTTACGAGCGATCGCTGGTCTTTCACCAGTGGGTGTACCAGAAAAGTTTCTATAATTTACGACAGAATTTAGTGTATCGCTGGTTATGAAGCTGGTTTGTCATCTAGAATAGAAACCGATTGCTAAAGATTATTTCTTCCAACATTCCCGATGGAAAAGGGATTATAGGTTAGAAGCTATTAGCTAGTTTTTTTATCCAGAACCAACAAAGGACTTGGCTAGACTAACAGGATTCTGACAAATAATCAGGGAAACTACTAAAAAATCGGCAGAATACTTGTTATTTGATACTAGCAAGTCACCATGTAAACATTCATATCAAAACTACTCAAACACTATGAAGTCATGCGAATTATCTAAAAGGTGAATTACTTATATTTCTTATCAGCCAAGATAATACAGGTGTTTATAAACATTTGTAGTGGTTATACAAATGAGGGTGGTTTAGTGGTTTTTGCGGGAGGGTAAGGAGATTTGAGGGATGCAAACTCAGCAGCCGATCCCTGTTGACAGCAGTTCAGACAGCAAAGAAGTGTCATTAGAAGAGCCATCAACATCGACAGACGAACTCCCAACTATAGAATTTCCTTCACGAGGGAAACTCAAAGCAAGTTCCTGGCGTATCCATCAGAAAATTGGGTATGGGTACTTTGTGGCAATTGGAATTGGCTTTTTTGGCTCACTCACAGGATTAGTGATTGCCAACTACTACCGAGGCAAAGAAATTAGGGAATTTAATCAAGCTCAAGAACAAAGACAATTATTGACTGATTACAAGAATGCTGTTGTTGGAGCGCAACTGCATAGCTCTAATATTGTGGCATTTTTGGAAGATCCCCAGCGCTTACCGATGAAAAAAGCCGATTTCTTGAGGGATGTCAAAAAAGCCGAAACTGATGAACAAAAAATTGCCAAGTTTATAGATGGTAGACCTAAAGACTTAGCTGCAACTAGTGCCAACTTAAAAGCTCTATTACAAGATTATGCGTTTTATTTAGATTCTTATGTGCAGCAAATAGATGCTGTCGTAGCAGAAATTCAGCAGCCTGTACCACCAAAACAGGCAGCCGAAGTCAGAGCGAAGTTATTGGAGATTATGCGCGGCGAAACAGCCATGCAGCTAGAGCAACTCTCACAGAAGTTATCCAATATCTTACAAACTGCTGAATCGAAAGAGCGTCAGAGACAAAGAGATGTTGAAGAAGCCAAAAGCGTTGAGAGATTAATTGTGATGGTGAGTATGCTGGTGTCAGTGGCGATCGCTGCCATCGTAGCATGGCGGACTAGTCGAGCGATCGCTGAACCAGTAATTATGGTCACCCAAGTAGCAGAACAAGTAGCTCGCAAACCAAATTTTGATTTACGCGCTCCTGTCACGACAGAAGATGAAATCGGCTTACTGGCTAAATCCCTCAATCGTCTCATTGAGCGTGTATCTGAGCGTACTAAAGAACTAGAACAGGCCAAAGAACTAGCTGAAGCAGCCAGCAAAGCAAAAAGTATATTTCTTGCCAATGTTAGTCATGAGTTGCGTACACCTTTAAACGCTGTAATTGGCTTAAGCCAACTCCTCAAAGACGATGCGGCTGATCTGAATTTGTCGGGAGAATTCACCAGTGATCTGGAAACCATCAATTCTGCGGGTAGACATCTACTGGAACTGATTAACGACATTCTGGATTTGTCAAAAATCGAAGCGGGTAAAATGACCCTTTATCCAGAGATATTTGATGTTGTTACACTCATCAATAATGTTGTTGTAACCGTCAAACCGACTATAGAAAAAAATAACAACCTTCTAGAAATATATTGTGATGAACACCTGGGTACAATGTATGCTGATCAAACCAGGATGCGGCAAGTATTATTAAATCTACTCAGTAATGCTGCTAAATTTACCACTAACGGCAGAATCAAACTGACAGTTAGGCGAGAAAAAGAAGACTTTTTACCAGAAATGCCCTTTGGTGCGATCTCCTTCACAGTTAGCGATACAGGTATTGGGATGTCTCCAAGTCAGCAGCAACAGTTATTTCAACCCTTTACTCAAGGTGACACCTCAACCACGAAAAAATATGGCGGTACTGGACTAGGTTTAGCAATTAGCCGCCACTTTTGCCAGATGATGGGAGGGGAAATTATCGTCAAAAGTCAACTGGGTTTGGGTTCGACTTTTACCGTCTACCTGCCACTTCAGGAGCAAAGTTAAAGGTAGAGTAGTAGATGGGGAGGCCAGGAGAACAAATCATACCAATTCAAAATAGCCTACGGCAAGGCTGCGCCAACAAAATTCAAAATTAGGAAAGCCAGACAGAATAAGGATATGTCCGTATGTATCTGTCCCATTCTTTTCTCAAATTAGTATCACATTAATTGTTGACTACTGACTACTGACTACTGACTACTGACTACTGACTACTGACTACTGACTACTGACTACTGACTACTGACCACTGACTAATAACTAATGACTACCGACTTTCTCAGTCATCTGAATCCCAGCCAACGTCAAGCCGTGGAACACTATTGCGGCCCCTTGTTAGTTGTTGCTGGTGCTGGTTCCGGTAAAACACGAGCGTTAACTTATCGGATTGCTAATTTAATACTGAAGCACCGTGTTGCTCCCGAAAATATTTTGGCGGTGACTTTCACCAACAAAGCCGCCAGGGAGATGAAAGAACGGATTCAACGGCTGTTTGCAGAACAATTAGCATTGACAGAACATGGAAAGCGTTTAGATTTACTACCAGAACACGAACAAACTAAATTGCGATCGCGTGTTTATAAAACTACTATTAAAGAACTGTGGTGTGGTACTTTCCATAGTTTGTTTTCCCGTATTCTCCGCTTTGATATCGAAAAATACCAAGATGAAAAAGGGCGACAATGGAACCGAAATTTTTCCATTTTTGATGAATCTGATGTACAGGGTCTCATCAAAGAAATCGTCACTAAACAATTAAATCTCGATGATAAGAAGTTTGAGCCTCGTTCTGTCCGCTACGCCATTAGTAATGCAAAAAATCAAGGACTTTCACCCCAGGAATTTGAAAAAGACCAACCAAATTATCGTGGGAGAGTAATTGCTGATGTCTATAATCGCTATCAAGATAAACTAGCAGAAAACAACGCTCTTGATTTTGATGATTTAATTTTAATTCCTACGAGATTATTTCAACAAAATGAGCAGGTTTTAGGTTACTGGCATCGCAAGTTCTGTCATATTCTTGTAGACGAATATCAAGATACTAACCGCACTCAATATGACCTAATTCGTCTGTTGACAACTAATGGCGAAGAGAAAAAAAGTGCATGGGAGTGGCAAAATCGCTCTGTTTTTGTTGTAGGTGATGCAGACCAATCTATTTACAGCTTTAGAATGGCAGATTTCACCATATTACTGGATTTTCAGAATCAGTTTGGTGATGGTTTGCCAGATGAAGACACCCGCACAATGGTGAAGTTGGAAGAAAACTATCGTTCTTGTGAAAACATTCTCCAAGTTGCTAACGAACTAATTGAAAATAATACTCAAAGAATCGATAAAGTCCTCAAACCAACGCGGGGAGCAGGCGAAGAAATTTACTGTCACAAGGCAGATAATGAATTAGAAGAAGCTGATTTTGTAATTCGTCAAATCCGCACATTAGAACATCAAAACCCGGAATTGGATTGGGGAAGCTTTGCAATTTTGTATCGGACAAATGCCCAATCTCGTCCCTTTGAAGAATTGTTAGTGAGGAATCAGATTCCTTACACTGTTGTGGGTGGGATGAAATTCTATGACCGCAAAGAAATTAAAGATGTTATAGCTTATTTAAGAGCGATCTCTAACCCCTCGGATACAGTTAGTTTATTACGAGTAATCAACACCCCTCGGCGCGGTATTGGTAAAGCAACTATTGATAACTTAATCAATGCTTCCCAACAATTAGGTACTACTCTCTGGGAAATCTTAAGTGATGAAACATCAGTCAATACATTGGCTGGGCGATCGGCAAAAGGGGTGAATAACTTTGCCAAAATGATTAACCGTTGGCAAGAACAAATAGCTACAGCCCCAGTTACAGAAATAGTTATGGGGATTTTAGAAGATTCTGGTTACGTACAAGATTTACAAAGCCAAGGAACAGACGAATCTGAAGACCGCATCCAAAACGTACAGGAACTTTATAACGCTGTCTTGCAATTCCAAGAAGAGAATGAAGATGTTTCTTTAACAGCTTTCCTGCAAAGTACAGCCCTTAGTTCTGATTTAGATAACCTCAAGGAAGGTCAAACAGCCGTTTCCCTCATGACTCTGCACGCTTCCAAAGGTTTGGAATTTCCTGTAGTCTTCTTGGTAGGTTTAGAACAGGGATTATTCCCCGGCTACCGTTCACTAAGTGACCCCGCAGCCTTAGAAGAAGAGCGTCGCCTCTGTTATGTAGGGATTACTCGCGCCCAAGAACGGCTGTATTTATCCTTCGCCCGTGAACGCCGCTTATACGGCTCACGAGAACCCGCCATGCGATCACAATTTCTCGATGAATTACCAGCCGAATTAATCACAACCCAATACCAAGTCCGGCAAACTTATACTAGACCCCCATCTACTACCAATGGTAAAGAAACAGCCAATCAAGATTGGCAAGTAGGGGACAGAGTATTACACAAAAGTTTTGGGATTGGGGAAATAACCCACGTTTTTGGTGCTGGTAGCAAGCTTTCTGTGGCTATTAAATTTACGAGCTTGGGTCAGAAAATTGTTGACCCTAGAGTCGCCCAATTACAAAAGGTGGATTAGTCATTAGTCAATAGTCAATGGTCAATAGTTTTTCTTCCTCTCGTCCCCAGTCCCTAATTCAAAGATAACGAGATAAGACTTCACTCGTTGCTTTACCTGTTCTTTCCCAACTGAATTGATTGGCTCTAGCGATTCCTTGGCGAGACAGATGGGATTGCAATTTGACATCATTAGCTATAGTCTGCATGGCATCTGTGATTTCTGCTGTGTTGTAGGGGTTGATGAGGATGGCTGCATCTCCAGCCACTTCAGGTAAGGAAGAGAGGTTAGAGGTAATGACAGGAGTACCGCAGGCCAAGGCTTCTAAGACTGGAAAACCAAAGCCTTCCCAAAGACTGGGGAAAACAAGTGCGATCGCTTGATTAATAATGATAGGTAATTCATCATAAGAAACATAATCAAGGAACTTCACACGATCAGTTATCCCTAGTTCCTCAACTTTTGCCTGCAACGTCGGGGTATAACGTGCATCAGTCGGCCCTGCTAACCACAGTTCATAATCCTTATTTGGTAAAGCAGCAAAAGCGGCAATAATTCGATTTAAATTTTTATAAATATTATGTCGCCCATAATACAAGAAATAATTTTTTCTCGGCAAGTCCAAAAAACGAAAATTTTGCTGATCAATAGCTAAAGGAATTACAGTTACTTTCTTTTCTGAAACACCTAGAAAACGCTGGATATCATGAGCCGTAATCAAGGAATTACAAATAATATGCTCTGACTGCTTAATCACCGCAGGTAGATAATTACGGCAGTAAAAAAGTTGCGCCGCAGAAAATTCCTGGGGAAATCTTAAAGGGATTAAATCATGAATAGTAACAACACTGCGACAACTAGAAAATAAAGGAACTTCAGGAATAGGTGAAAATAATAATCGAGACTTTAATCGGTTGTAAAAACTAGGTAGTTGCAACTGCACCCACATCAACCTTTGAAAATGTCCTTTAATTCCTCCCTCAGTTGTAATATTAGTTGGGGATGAATAAACTTTTATATTGTCAATTGCAATGGGACTGACAACATTAATACCTAAAGATTTAATATGTGGTAACAAATTGAGACTATAGGTTAACCATCCAGTTGGCTTTAAGGGTGCAAAAGATAAGTTTACCAATACAGTCATAACTGGCTAAATTAAGTATCAAAATAGCTTAGTATATTTAAGCTATTACGAATAATAATTTTATTATTTCTAAACTGTAAGGATTTCTTGTTGCCAAAAACTCAGGCAAGAATTTAGCAAATAGATATATTCTTAAAATAATTCTCTCCCATACAGGACAATGTTTTTTGTAATAATAAAGTTGGCTACGTCTATATTCCACCACCGTAGCATTGGCGTTTTTTTTCATAGAGTGGCCTCTTATATGTATTAAAGACACTTGAGGTGTATATAAAATTTTATATCCTTGATTTTGCACTCGTCTACATAAGTCTGCATCTTCAAAATAGATAAAAAACTTTTCGTCAAAACCACCCACACTATGAAATAAATCTGCACGAATAAATAAGGCTGCTCCGACAACAATATCCACCTCTTTAATCGTGTTGAATTCCTGCTCCAAGCTATTTAACTTAGATTTGTCTTCGGCGTATTCATGGAGTTTTCTAGATTTATATTCTCCCTTGATACCAATTGTATATGCAAAAGAAATCTGAAATGTCTCATCTGGAAAAACTAATTTAGTACCAATAATACCCACATCCGGATTTTCTCTCATCAAATCAATCAGATGCGGTAAAATATTAGTAGTTAGTATCGTATCAGTATTTAATAATAGTAAAAATTTACCTTTAGCGATTTTTGCACCAGCATTATTTCCTGCGCCAAAACCATAGTTTTTCGGCAATCTAACTATTTTTACATCAGGAAAATCCTGAGCAACTAACTCATAGCTATTATCTTGAGAAGCATTATCAACTAGAAGGATCTCGCAGTTATCTTTAGAAATAAATTTATCTATAGAATTTAAGCAATCTGGTAAAATATCAGCGCCATTATAGTTAACTAAAATAATTGATACTAGAACATTTGACCCTTCGGACATACTTATTGACTGTTTTTATAATAACTTTTGAACGTTTTTAAACAATGATAAAGTATGATTCTGTAACTCCTTTGGATATCGAAAATTAATTTTAAGACCCCAATTCTTAATGCCGCACCTTCTGAATTATAGCCTACAAGCAAACTTTTATACAACAATTTAAGAATATGCCAACCAAAATCCAATTTTCTATCATCAAAAGGGTTGGTATAACCTAGCTCGTTCAGTTCTCGTTTAAATCGACGATAAAATGCTTTACTAAAGTCTCTGTGAACTAAATAACTATTGCCATTGATTTTAAATTTCTTGCGACATAAAAGCAATAACTCACAATGTATTTTGCCTGAGTCTTTGAGAACACCGACATTATTGGCATTATGAATTCTATACCAAACTAAAGGTTTGTGGATATGCACAATTTTGCCTCTATGTGATGCGACTAAGGCTATCCACCAATCGTGATACCAGCTAATTTTATTTTGTGGTGGAAATGGTAATACATCCGTGAGCAGAGAAGTACAAAATAATACAGAGCATCCTGTTACCACGTTGCGAAGTAACAATAAATCGTGGGATAATTTATGTGGTTTACGCCCTTCAAAATCCCAGGCAGATGGGTGAATAGTTTGGTCGTAACTATTAATTAATTCTAAATCAGAATGTATTAAGACTGCCTTTTGTGAACGTAGTTTTTTTAATAAAATCTTTAACTTGTCGTCATGCCAAATATCATCTTGATCAGCAAGAGATATCGCAGTAATAGATTTATCTTGGGCGCAATATTTTAGACCTCGTTCAAAGTTATAATAGTGGTTGAGATTATGACTGTGGAAATGGCAAATAAAACGTGGATCGTTATCAATAATATTCTTGATGCCCACCTGATATTCTGAGTGAGAACAGTCATCTACAATGTGACAAACCCAATTTTTCCAACTTTGTTGTTTAATAGACTGTATTTGTTTCTCAAAATATTCTAGATTGGGATTATATGTGGCTAAAACAATACCGATTTTTTCTATAAACTGCATTATCTTAAGTAAGACAACCTAGATAATTGAGGGTTTGTATTATTTGCTACATAATTAGAATCAGTTCTACAGGCACGTAGGAGAATATCGCAAGTTGAAACCTACTACAAGCCGATGTAAAAACCTTGTCTTGCTTAACGTAGCTTTATTTTTGCCCTAACTCTATTAGGGGTTATGTCAGTTCAATTTGACAATCATCACCAATCAAAAAGCGTAAGGCTTTTGGGCGACGGGGGGCAATTGTTAGTTGCGCTCGTTGTCCAATTACACTATCAATGATTCGCTGATCAATTCCGGATATTTTAGCACCTTCTAAAATTACGCTATGTTCTAAATCTGAGTCGATGAGTGTTGTATTGTTGGCGATGCTGCTATAAGGGCCAATAAAGCAATTTTCTAAATAACAATTATTGCCAATAACCACGGGGCCACGAATTGTACAATTGATGATCTGGGAATTGACTCCGATTTGAACTCGTCCAATGATTTGACTTTTAGCATCCACTTCCCCTAAGTTAGACGTTGTTAAACAGGTATCTAAAATTAAGCGATTAGCTTCTAATAAATCATCTTTTTTACCGGTGTCTAACCACCAACCATATAAATTACAAGCTAATACTTGTCTTTTATCGTCTATTAAGCGTTGAATAGCATCAGTAATTTCCAGTTCTCCTCTGCTTGAAGGCTGGATACGAGCAATAGAATCATGAATAATCGGGGAAAAGAAATAAACGCCTACTAGAGCTAGATTGGATGGAGGAACTTTGGGTTTTTCGACTAATTGTAGTACCCGCCCCGTATCATCTACCTTAGCTACACCAAAGGCGCTAGGGTTGACAACCTCACGCAAGAGAATTAGAGCATCAGGTTGTTCTTGAATAAACTTTTGTAAAAAGTTGCTTAAGTCGCCTTGTTGAATTAGGTTATCACCCAAGTACATGACAAAAGGTGAATCTTTTAAGAAGGGACGAGCAACAGTAACGGCATGAGCTAGGCCGGCAGGCTGTTCTTGTAAAATATAGGTGATGTTCGCTCCAAAAAGTTTTCCATCTCCAGTTTTACTTTGTACTTCTGCCCCTGTTTCTGGGCTGATAATTATACCGATATCAGTAATACCAGCCGCGACCATCTCTTCAATCCCGTACCATAAAATAGGCTTGTTCGCAACTGGGACAAGTTGCTTTGCTCCAGTATAGGTGAGTGGACGTAGACGTGTACCTCTACCGCCAGAGAGAATTAGTGCTTTCATAATCAAGAATATTTGGAGAGCCAGTCTTGCAGCATCAACCGCAGTCTTTGTTGCCAATGAGGGGGAGCAGTTCCCAGAACTTGTGACATCTTCTCACAAGCCAGGACAGAATAGGCAGGACGGGGAGCTAAAGTCGGATATTCGGCGGTGGTAATAGGAATAATTTGTTGGACTGTGAGAGGAAAACCTAGTTTTTGAGATTCTGCAAAAATAGCAACAGCAAATTCGTACCAGCTAATTACACCAGTATTTGTGTAGTGGTAAGTCCCAGAAATTTCTGGTATTTGGGGTATCACTTGGGCTATGGTGTCAGCGATATCTTGCGCCCAAGTAGGGGAGCCAATTTGATCTTTTACTACCCGAATTTCTTGGCGTTCTGCACCCAGTCGCAGCATGGTTTTGACAAAGTTACTTTTACCAAAACTGCCATAAACCCAAGCTGTACGCAGAATAATGTGATGAGGGTGAGTTTGTTGAATGGCTATTTCTCCGGCTAGTTTGGTCTTACCATAAACACTTAAGGGGTTAGTGGGGTCAGTTTCTTGGTAAGGGTGACTTTGCTGACCATCAAAAACGTAATCTGTGGATATGTGAATTAAGAACGAGCCGAGTTTTTGGCTTTCTTCGGCGATAATTTGGGGTGCTGTAGCATTGATAGCTGTAGCTATTTCGGGTTCAGTTTCGGCTTTGTCTACAGCAGTGTAAGCGGCGGCGTTAATAATTATCTGTGGTTGGACTTCTCTGATGATTTGACGCAGACTATCGGCTTGAGTCAGGTCTATCCTTGGTCGTGCGACTGAGATAATTTTGTATCTAGGTGCAAGGAGATTTTGGATTTCTTGACCTACTTGACCGTTGCTACCTAGTAGTAGGATTGGTTCATTCATATACTTCCGCACTTTTAAATGGCTGACCCTGGCTATCTTTGGCTGATAAAATTGGTGGTTCTTTGAGAGGCCAATTTATTGCTAAATCAGGATCATTCCATAGAATAGTGCGATCGCCACCAGGCGCATAGTAATCTGTAGTTTTGTAAATAACTTCGGCAACTTCAGACAGTACGAGAAAGCCATGAGCAAAGCCTGGAGGTACCCACAATTGGCGTTTGTTCTCGGCGCTAAGTTCATAACCTACCCATTGTCCGAAACTGGGAGAGCTTTTTCTAATATCTACAGCAACATCAAAAATTGTCCCCACGACAGCGCGGACTAATTTGCCTTGGGGTTGAATGATTTGATAGTGCAGTCCACGCAGGACGTTATGTTGGGAAAATGAATGGTTATCTTGAACGAAGTTTACGGTGATACCAAGTTTATCTGTAAAATTTTGCTGATTGTAAGATTCAAAGAATAAGCCGCGTGAGTCACTGAAGACTTGCGGTTCGAGGAGGGAAATAGCAGGAATTTTTGTATGAATGAAGTTCATTAGCTAGCTTCAGGTATCTCACTTAATTAAGTGTCTCATTATTTAGTTAATACAAAGTAAAATTCTATATCTTCTATTGGGTTAGATAACGTAGGTTGTGACCATACTGACGACCAAGGGGAAATATTTTTACATACATGACTTATTAGTACACTAAAACTTTCATAAGTAAATGTATGATAGTGAATATCCGCTTGTTCCTGGAAATTTTTTTCTACTGTGGAAATAAAATTTTCTTCTAAGACGGGAAATGCAAGTTTAAAGAATTCAAAATAGTGTTCCTTATCTCTTTCTCTCAAGGGAGATTCATAATCTAGAATTAGATGTTCTAAGGTAGTTAAGTCACGCTGCTTATCAAAAGTTCTATCTTTATCCGGTATTACTAAAACAAGAGACCCTCCCATACGTAGTTTTTTATAAGATGCCTCTATAGCAGCAATAGGATTTCTAGTATGTTCAATCACATGACAAGCAACTATGAAGTCAAGACTATCGTCTTCAATCCCTTCCAAAGTGTTGAAATCAGTAATAACATCGGGTTCAATCAAGCTATAAACTACTTGTCCAGGATACAGTTTTTTTTGCAGTTCATTTGTAGGACAAATATCAGCGTATTTGACATCACAATGTAACGGTATCGGGAAAGGAGATGCCGCCGCGCCAAATTCTACGCCATTCCCACTCAGTCTAGACACAGCAATTTCTCTTATTATCGTCATGCTGACATCTCTAGGTGGGTTTACCCAATTTTCCAATGTCCATTTGTGCGGAGCAGGACGACCTGGCAGCAGACTAAGTAACACTTCATCACTAACAACTTGAACATCGGTTGGCCAAATGAATCCATGTTGGATTATCCAGTCTAAATCTGGCACATAATGACGATACCCATTGTTTACAACAAAAACAGCAGAACCAAAAATATCTCCATTAGACTGCACTAAACAGTTACTGTATTTGATTGCATGATATTGAATAAAATCGGTGATTTTCTTAATCTCAACAGACCAATCAGCATGGTTATATTTAATGCAATTAACTGCATTGTTTCTGATTAAATCAAAATCATCATACTTATCAATAGCTTCTGATATTGTTTCAGCGATACAACTAGCACTAGGGTGGGATAATAGACAATTTTCCCTGTCTTTCAATAACCATTGTGTACTCGAATTAATATTCGATACCACCAATACACCACAAGCCATCATCTCAAAAGGTAAATAAGATGGGTGTTTGGTCATCATCATTGAAAGTCCAATATGGCAAGAACGATACAAATTTCCTGTTTCTTCATAACTTAATAGTCCCAGGTTTTCTATAACTCCTTCTAAACCATATTCTTTAGGATTCCAATTAGCACCAGCAGATAATATTTCTATCTGAGAACCATAACGGGTTTTCAGCTTACGCATTGCTTCAACTGCTAACTCAAATCCATTACGTGGATGTCCTGGTCTTCCATAAAAAAATACGCGCTTGGAAGTATCATTTTTCCTGATGCTACTGTCAGGATAAAAGACCTTTGTATCTACACATGGTGTAAAATGAGTCGCTATGCCAGCATATTCAGTTTCATATATTTTTCTTAAACTGATAGTGTTAGCAATTCCATAGAACCCAAAACGGTAAGTTGCCTCAGCTTGAGCGTAAGTTGAGCCAGCAGGATAAAACAGGGGTTCAAAATCTTGTATAAAATAAAATTTTAAGCCAGTATTGTTTACTTTTAATAGGACATAAGCTGTTGTCCAAAGGGTAGCTATTGAGAAGTCTGATGGTGGAATGTTCTGAATAGCCTCCATGGAGTTGAGAATGATTACTTCAGCAGTATTCAAATTAGGAAAAGCATTAGTAATCTTAGTAAGCATCACTTCAGCATTACTATCTCCACAAATCAGAAATCTTTGTTTGATTTTTCCATGCTGATGTAAATAATCAGCAGTGCGGAGTATGGTCATAACACCACCATAAAAAGCGTTTTCAAATGGTGGTACATACCAATTGATAGTTTGACTGCCTGATTGATTGACTCGCTCAGGATGCTGCTGTATTTCAGAAATATCTGCACAAGAGAAATCCATGATACCCGCAAGTGCGGTAGCATCTCTTATGTATCTATCTACGATGATGTTTTCCTTAATTATGTCTTTGAGAAATTTGGGTAATTTAATTTTTTTTACCATTTTTAACTCTTAATTTTAAAGGAACAACTGAACTAAAGGCAGGATGAAAATAAGGATCATTTCCTAGAGAATCGTCAAATTCTGGAATATCATTTTTTGGTAAATCCTGCAAAAATGCACGAGCATGAGGGTTGACCAAGCCTCGTTTATTATTCACACGGATAGCTTGACAAAGCTTAATCATCGAGTGTGATAGAGAAGGAGAGTTAGATGGTAATCCTCCTCCCTCTAAGTAATTTTTATAACTAAAAGCTATAGACCAAGGAGAACTAGCACTACAATTTCTGTACCATAAAGCCCCACCAAAAATATCCCAGGAATATAAGAAATTTCCTCGCATTAAGGGAGAGCCATTATTATATTGGTCAACGACTAGTCCAGCTTCTACGACTAAATTGTTATCGGTTAAAACAAGTGAGGACACAAATCCAATATCTGGGTGGTTAAGCACCCATCCACTTAGTTCTTGTATCCATCCTTCGGTAAACTTCTTAACTAGACCTGATACAAACACAACTACATCAGTCTTATCTTGTTTTATAGTGTTAGCTAAAGTAGCTAATTTAGAATCTCCTTCTTTAATCGGTAGCCAATCAATAGGTAAATTGACTGCTGTTATAAGATTTTCTCTTTCAGTAGCTTTGGAAGTATACGTGTGTTCGGCTAAAACTATTGTTGCTTTGTGTAATTTGGGATCAGCAAATTCGGAAACAGCATGAATACAAGCTGATAGAGAATCCCAGGACACATCACCATCAATATAAATTGATACCTCCGCAGATGAGGCTTGCCATTCTAAGCGAAAACCAGATTCAGGATGTGGTGAAACTGTGGCCGGCAATTTTGTTCTAGTTAGATGATCTTGAATAGAACGCAGTTGTCCCTCAAGCGCGTATGGCTTGGAATCTATTCCCAAGGAAGTTGAACCTTGTATAATCCGCCAATGGTAAAGTACAGAATTAATTCGAGCAATACGCGATGTATTTTCTGTGATACGTAAAAATAAATCCCAGTCTTGCGCGCCATCTGTTTCTGGACGAAAGCCACCAATCTTTTCCAAAAGTGTGCGACGAGCAATACACAAATGAGTTAAATAATTAGCGGAATATAGGATTTCTGGACTCCACTCTGGTTTGAGTAAGAGCCTTGACCTTACCATGCTGTTGGCACTAATACAGTCTTTATCTGAGTAGATAAAGTCTAAATCTGGTTGCTTGTTCAATTCACTGATGACTTCATAAAAGGCAAAAGGTGCTAATAAGTCATCATGATCGAGTAAAGCTACAAATTCGCCCGAAGCCATATTTAGAGAAACATTAGAGTTACCAGAAATCCCTTTGTTCTCCGCCATCACCTTAAGCTTTATTCGTTTTTCTTGTAAACTCAAGGTTTTTAAATAATCAATTGTTTGATAATTATCTATATCTGCAAAAGCAATACATAGCTCCCAATTGGAGTAAGTTTGTTGAATAACACTATTGATTGTCTCTTGTAAGACAGTTAGTGGTAGTTTATAAACTGGAAGAATTATACTTAAGACAGGTTGATACGGAAACGATGCAGCATTGATTCTTTGTTCCTTCAATTCATCGTTTTTTGCTTCATAATCTTTAATCCATTGACTATATTCTGGAGATTCAGCAAAGCTTTGTAGCACTCCTGCTAATATTTCATCAGCGAAATCATTTTGAGTGCGAAAGCTCATGATCTGATTCTTTATCAGCTTACCTGTACGCTTGACAAATATGGGATAGTTGTTTTTACGAAAAACAGGCAAACTGCCAAAGTCAAGCTTAATGATAGGAAAATTTATTATTTTTTTCTTTAGACTCAAGCATAAGGCTCGTAACTTCCAGAATCTACTTCCCTCCATCCAGTCGACAAGGTTTTTCCAATGTTCTAACTCTGTCTGCATTTGGTATAGTTGGGACTGAGGCAAAGTCAAAGCCATCTGAATTTGTTGCAATTGGGACTGCGATCGCTCCAGTTCTGTCTGAGTCTGCTGTAGTTGAGATTGCGATCGCTCTAATTCTGTCTGAGTCTGATGTAGTTGGGAGTGCGATCGCTCTAACTCTGTCTGAGTCTGCTGTAGTTGGGAGTGCGATCGCTCTAACTCTGTCTGAGTCTGCTGTAGTTGGGAGTGCGATCGCTCTAATTCTGTCTGAGTTTGCTGTAGTTGGGAGTGCGATCGCTCTAACTCTGTCTGAGTCTGCTGTAGTTGGGAGTGCGATCGCTCTAACTCTGTCTGAGTTTGTTGTAATTTATTCTCTAAATTAACTTTTTCTGAGTTTAATTTTTCTATATCTATTTTTTGCTGTTTTATTACTTCTAAGTTTGTTTCATTTACTTCAATAAGCATTTTGAATGCTGTCAGATTATCATCTATTTTTCGTAGTAGAATTCCGTGTGGTATGAGATCATGTATATCAAACTTGTAATCTGGTACAAAGCCAAATGAAAGAAAAGTTTCTAGCCAGTAAATACGGGGTAAAACAGTCAAATGAGTCGGTTCAGCAAAATCATCTGATGTAGATGAAAAGAATATTGATTTAGCAGACTGGCACATATTTTTAATTGCCAACCATGCCTCATCCCGTGGCATATGTTCAACTACTTCAATACAAGTTATCAAATCATAACTATCCTGTTTCTCTAGAAATGCGTTTGAATTGGCAGCCGAAGCAACAAAAGCAAAGGGTTTTAAATCTTCTCGTACACAAGATATGGCGTATTCTGAATAATCGAAACCATGTACTAGAATGCCTCGATTGTAAAATGCTTCCAGCAAAAAACCTTTGGCGCATCCCACATCTAGAACAGAGGTGGGTGAAACATAGTTAATTAACCTATCTGCAACTGTATTGAAAAAACGTAACCAGTGTCCACCATGAGCTTCCCTATCATAAGGAATACCCGGTACCATATTTAGATAATATTCTTGATTATAAAAATTTTGATAATTGAAAGTATCCATGTTTAGATATTCATGTGGATGTTAATGTACTTAAATAATGTTGAATTGCCTCTCCTGAATCGCCTATAAACTCTATCTTTCCATGAGATAACCAAACCAACTGATTACAATATTGTTTAACAAACTGTAAATCATGGGAAACTACTAAAACTGTTGCATCTCCATTCCAAAAATTATCAATTCTTTGCTTGCATTTATTTTTAAAATTTTCGTCTCCTACCGATAAGACCTCATCTAAAATTAAGATATTTGGCTGCACATCTGTGGCAATGGAAAACCCTAAACGAGCAACCATACCAGAAGAAAGTCCTTTTACAGGAACTAAAGCATAGTCCTGTAATTCTGCAAACTCCAATATTGAGTTCGCCCTTTCTTTCATTTCCGCCCTCGAAAATCCCAGTAATACACCATAGAGCAGAATATTATCCATTACAGATATTTCTGCATCAAAACCAGCACCTAGTTCAATCAAAGGTGCAACTTGCCCTTTGACTCTGACTGTGCCAGTCGTTGGTTGAAGTATACCAGAAATGATCTTCAATAAAGTTGATTTACCAGATCCATTTGCGCCAATAATACCAATTTTGTCGCCTTTTTCAACAACTAAATCGACGTTGTCTAAAACCAATTTTTTCGCTGGCTTACGATATTTACCTTCTATCAAAGATAGGAGAGTTTTCTTGAGGTCATAAGAAAACTCTTCTTGGGTTCGCCGCCATAGCGAAACTTTATCCAGACGAATTACTTCCATCTACAGCAGATCCATAAATTGATGTCGCCACAACTGAAAACAAAACCATCCCAATGACAAAATAATTATGCCGCCGAGTAAACCACCCCAAATTAAACTTAAATCCGGTAAATTTCCTGATAGTGTAATTTGACGCAAACTTTCAATAATAGGTGTTAGTGGATTCAACAGTAAAAATGGTTTTACCTGGGGTGGCACGATAGCGGCTGGATAGAATACTGGGCTACTAATCCAGATTACAAAGACAACTAATTCGTAAAAGTAAGGTAAATCTCTAAAGAAGACGTACAAGGCACTGACTAAAAATCCCACCCCGGTAGAAACTAAAGCTAAAGCCAGACAGGGAAAAAATAGTGCTAGAACGTTTATTACACTTTTAGAATTAACGAATGTAATTATTGCCAGCAAAGGGAAAGCCCCCACTGCAAACTGAAATATATTTGCCGCTACCATTGATACAGGAAACACACTTACAGGTAAGCGGATTTTATTCAACAATGCTCCGTTGCCCACTACACTGGACAAGGCTTGGGATGTGGAGGAAGAGAAAAAATTGATGACCACCAGCCCTGTAAATGCAGCCAATATATAGTTCAGGATAGAATTGCCATAGTAAGAAGCAAATGTTGCCCCAAAAATGGCGCTGTAAAGTCCCGTCATAATCAACGGGTTGAGTAACGACCAATATACGCCTAACAAGGAACCTCGGTAACGTACTTTGAGATTCCTCATCACTAAAACACGCAGCAGTTCCCAGTAGCGCTGCACTTGCAGCCAGTTTGAATTATTTTTAATTACAAGAGCCATCTTCAAACACCACCACAGACCACAAGCGAGTTATTCGCGCATTCTATACTATCAGAGTGCATTTTTTTGCATTGGGTTAGTACTGAAAGTTCATATTTCTCAGTCTTTTTTGAATATCAGCAAGATTTATCAGCTTGCTCGCAGACTAAACAACCAAGATATATTTAGATCCTGACGACCAGTTTATTTGTTAGTCAGTTCCTAAAGTTTTCTGTCAGCAACTACTAATCTTAAATTTTGATTAAGAGTTAAATACCAAACAAAATTATACGAGAAATATATACATCTCGTACATCCATATCATCTATATATGTGGATCATCTATATATGTGGTTGCTTAACTGAAGTTTCTTAGATATATTTTTGGCAATGTCTAAAGACAAACAGTTGGCATTTGGCAATTCTATGCCTAGCCTGTTTCTCTGGAAAAGTGATCTCTACGCAACTATTCTATCAATCTATCAGCCCTACTTTTTACGTGGGTAGGTCGTTTGGGTCAATCCCTTGCGATGTCTAAAGACAAGCCGCTTCGCGTCAACGCAGATACTCTGCCAGTCTATCAGCCCGTTGACGTTCTTGTTCAGCCCGTTGATGTTCTTGTTCAGCTTGTTCTTTGAGTGTTGGCAACCAGCCTGCTGCATTATACCAGCGCAACCATAATCCAGTGGTCTGCTGATAAGTACCCTGCCAAAGACCTAAACCCAATTCTATCTCTTCTAACCAAAATCGCTTTTCTGCTAAAGGAATTGACTCGTAACGAGTGCCATTCAGCCGAAAAGCCCGTAAGTTATTCTCGTAGCGGTCATAGACAACGTAGTAAGGAACACGCAAAATCCGTTCATAAACTTCCCATTTTGTTGGGGGTTTGTTCACTTCTCGTAGGGTTTGCCCTAAATCGTCTTGTTCTGTACCTGGTGAAAGTAGTTCAACTACTAAAAATGGGGCAACTCCCTCTTGCCAAATCAAGTAACTTAAACGTAAGTCTTGCTGTTGAGTAGCATTGGATACTCCCAAAACCATGTACCAATCTGGGCGCTTGTACCATAAAGTATGACGGGGGTCATAGTAAAGGTTTAAGTCGCTGGCGAGTAAAATTTCCTCCGGTGGATAATTAGGAGGCTGACAAGTCTCACTGAGTAAATCTGCCTGGATACAATGAAATTCGTCTGGAAAGCCTGATTCCCCTACTAATTCACTGGGTAAATCATACATTGTCGGCATCGTTTCTTGTGGTGAGCAGGGTGGATCAGGTTGATACATGATTTTTACCTCAACGAACTTGCTTAACTTAAACTATCTGGGTCAACGCCTAGAGAACGTAAATATTCTGCCAACAGTTGCGATCGCTCCTGTTCTTGTTGCAATCTTAATTCAGCAACAGTTATCTGATGCTGTGACTCAAATAATTGCTGCTGGGCTATTTTAATTTTAAGCTTTTGGTCAATAGTCAATAGATATCTTCTCCCCAAATCGGATCACCGATGAGTACCGGATTCAGCTAAACTGAAACTTGGTTTATTGCGTTTTATGTAGGCATGGAAATCGGACAAAAGGTTAAGGTGTTTCGTTTGCGCGATCGCGTTTCTGCTCCAATCGCCAAAAAGCTTGGAGAAGTTGGTATAATTGAGGGTTACAAGGTCACTGATGGTGCTGGTATCGGTGTAGTGGTGAAGTTTAACGATAATACTTCCACCTGGTTTTTTGAGGATGAAATCAAACCAGTGTCATAGAAAGAACTCTAGGTAGAAGCTAAGAGTATTTGCCTAGTGTTAAGTTGGAATTGACAAGACCTGCGGTAATTGGAAATCAAGATAATGGCCCTGATATTGACATTTTTGGGCAAAAGTGGTGTAGCGCGAACAAAAATAGCGATCGCCGCAGCCAAGTTATTGGCAAGTCAAGGCAAGCGGGTACTTCTAGCAGGACTGGCAGAACCAGTATTGCCCCTCCTGTTAGAGCAAACCCTAACCCCTGACCCCCAGCAAATTGCCCCCAATCTAGAAGTTGTACAGTTTCAATCTTCTGTGCTGCTGGAACGCAATTGGGAAGAAGTAAAAAAACTTGAGGCGCAATATCTCCGCACGCCCATTATCAAAGAGGTGTATGGTCAAGAACTGGTAGTGTTACCGGGGATGGACAGCGCTTTAGCTTTGAATGCGATCCGTGAATATGATGCCAGTGGTAAATATGATGCGATCGTCTACGATGGCACAGGTGACGCTTTCACCTTACGGATGTTGGGGTTACCAGAATCTTTAAGCTGGTATGTGCGGCGCTTTCGGCAACTGTTTGTCAACTCCGATTTAGGTAAAACTATAGCCGAATCACCCTTGATTCAACCGTTAATTAGCAGCTTTTTCAACGTCAATTGGACAGCAGATAACTTTGCTCAACCTACTAATCAAGTCAATAATTTCTTAGATAAGGGAAAAGAGGCATTGGCTGACCCCAAGCGAGTTGCTGCTTTCTTGGTCACTACAGCAGACCCTCTAGAAGTTGTCAGTGTACGTTATCTATGGGGTAGCGCTCAACAAATTGGGTTGACCATTGGTGGTGTAATTCAGGTATCCTCACAAACAGAAGGCGACCTATCGGCAGAATTTACACCCTTATCGGTGACTGTTGTTCCTGACGTTACCAAAGGTGACTGGCAACCTTTAATAGATGCCCTCCCCAATTTTGTTGAACAAGCCGAACAAGCGCCTAAACCAATAACTATCGACACCCATAATCGTCAGGTACGCCTCTTCTTACCCGGATTTGATAAAAAACAAGTCAAACTCACCCAGTACGGGCCGGAAGTAACAGTAGAAGCCGGTGACCAACGAAGGAATATTTTCTTACCTCCAGCACTCAGTGGTAGACCTATCACTGGGGCAAAGTTCCAAAATAATTATTTGATCATTTCTTTCTAGGTAATGGGTAATGGGTAACGGGTCATAGGTAATGGGTACAGTAACAATTACCAATTACCAATTATCAATTACCGATTACTGATACCTCATTAAGTAAATATTATGTCTGAATCATCTCCTATTACTCCCGACTCCAATCCATCTGAGGCCTTAGCGAATCCCAGCCCAGATATTATCGCCTCTAGTGACCGCACTGCCAAAACCCGGCAGTTATTAGGTATGAAAGGTGCAGCGCCAGGAGAAACTTCTATCTGGAAAATCCGCCTGCAATTGATGAAGCCGATTACTTGGATTCCTCTGATTTGGGGTGTGGTTTGTGGTGCGGCTTCTTCTGGTAACTACACCTGGTCATTGGAAAATGTTTTGAAGGCGGCAACTTGTATGTTGTTGTCGGGGCCACTCTTGACGGGTTACACGCAAACCCTCAACGATTTTTACGATCGTGAAATCGATGCCATTAATGAACCTTATCGCCCCATCCCTTCCGGCGCAATTTCTGTCCCCCAGGTTGTGACCCAAATTGTGCTGTTATTTATTGCTGGGATTGCCGTCGCATTTACCCTGGATTTGTGGGCAGGTCATGAGTTCCCCAACGTCACAGTATTGGCGTTGTTTGGTTCCTTTATCGCTTTTATCTACTCTGCACCTCCCTTAAAGTTGAAGCAAAACGGCTGGTTAGGTAACTACGCTTTGGGTGCTAGTTATATCGCTTTACCTTGGTGGGCTGGTCATGCTTTATTTGGTGAACTCAACTGGAAAATAGCTGTTCTCACCTTAATTTATAGTTTGGCAGGCTTGGGGATTGCCATTGTCAACGACTTTAAGAGTGTAGAAGGCGATCGCCAACTGGGATTACAATCACTACCTGTAATGTTTGGTATCAACACGGCTGCATGGATTTGTGTTGTCATGATTGACGTGTTCCAAGGATTAATTGCAGCTTATCTTGTGACCATTCATGAGAATTTATACGCCGCCATCTTGGTACTGTTAATCATTCCCCAAATCACCTTCCAAGATATGTATTTCTTGCGTGATCCCTTAAAAAATGATGTGAAATACCAAGCCAGCGCCCAACCATTTCTAGTATTAGGGATGCTCGTTGCCGGTTTAGCATTGGGTCATGCGGGAATTTAAAAAGTGCTGAGTGTGAGGTGATATCAGTCGTTCTTTCTTCATTACGAGTTACGAATTGGTATTAAACTTTGAGGAGTATACTTATCGTGTTCCGTCCACTAAAACCTTTCGCCTCTCGCCAACTCCTATGGGGTATGGTTTCAGCAGTATTATTCTTGACAAGTATTGTCATATTTCCTGCACCTACTTGGGCTTCTCATTCTGGGTTGGGGGTTGATAGCGGTCATCTTAGTGCTTGTCCAGCTTCCCCAAATTGTGTTGTCAGTCAAAATGCCGATACTAAACACGCCATTGAACCAATTCCCTATCATATAGACCGCGACAAAGCACGAGAAATTTTACTCAAGGTGCTGACAGTCGTTCCGCGTACAGAGGTTGTAGAACAGACAGATAACTATATCCATGCCCTTTCTAAAAGCCGTATTTTTAAATTTGTTGATGATGTAGAATTTTACTTACCGCCTAATGAGTCAGTGATTCATTTGCGATCGGCATCTCGCATCGGAGATTCTGATCTCGGTGTTAATCGCAGGCGTATGGAGCAAATTCGTCTGGCTTTGCTGGATTTGAATATTTAAGGTAACACCAAAAAATAAATTATCCGAAATTGCTTGTTTGGTAAGGTGCGTCAGTATGAATAATTTCTGAACATAGTTAGGTTCCATCGCACTGACGCACACTACATTTGGACATTTTTTTATTTGGAAGTCCCTAAATACAGGAACAGCTAACCTCAGATAGAAGAACTATAAAAAAACAATATTTACCATATTGTCAGTACATTTTCTATCTGTATATGTCTTCTGTAATCGACCAAAGTTATCGTCGCCGAGAATTATTCCGTGGTATTTTAGCTGTCGCTATCATCATCGTCGGCATCACGCATTTTCTTAGACCAGAGCAGTATGCTCGGATTGTACCACCACCATTTCCGCCATTTACATCAGTCTACATTAGCGGGTTTTTGGAAATTTTGGGTGGTATTGGCTTAATGATTCCATCTGTCAGCGTCGCAGCAGCATGGGGGCTGATTTCCTTATTTATTGCTGTGTTTCCTGCCAATATTTATATGACGCTGCACAACATTCCCATTGATGGTATTCCGCATAATCAATTACTCTATGTGGCAAGATTACCATTTCAAGCGGTGTTAATTGCCTGGGCATACTTGTATACTCGCAGGTCAAACCCTGAGGGGAATTCAAAAACAATGATTTAGCACTTATCACTGCTTATAAACTTTTGCTAACCTGTAGGTTTGACAGTAGTTTTGCTGAGGTTGGTTTCCAAGTATTTTGTATAACATTGGTTGAGCAAAGTCTAAGTAATCCATGAAAACCCTTAATAAGTATGGGTTTTACTCGTGTATAAGCTTGGTTGCTATCAACAATTTATACAAAAAAATCTTGGTTCAGCATGGGTAAGGCAATCGGAATTGATTTGGGAACAACTAATTCTGTTGGTGCGTTTAAGTTAGCAGAAGTAGAGGTAGTGACAGCTAATGACAACACACCCCCAGATAGAAAATTAACGCGATCGCTTGTTGCCTATGACCAGGATAAATTATTGGTAGGAAATCAAGCTTACAATCAGTTACGGGCTGACCCAGAAAATGTGATTGCTTCAATTAAGCGCTTGATAGGTAGGGGTTTTAGTGACCAAGCAGTCAAAAAACAAAGGTTAGAGGTCGGTTACAAAATTACTGAACCTAGCTACGGAACCGATAACAGCATTGCGGTTTGGCTAGGAGGTCAAGAATACAGTCCAGAGGATATCTCGGCTGAAATTCTCAAAAAAGTCGTATCTAATGCCCAAGCTTATCGTCAAGGAATTGGCAAGATAGACGAAGTAATCGACCAAGCCGTGATTACGATTCCTGCCTATTTCAATGACCAGCAACGCTACGCCACCCGTACCGCCGCCCTCAAAGCCGGACTGACACCTTTAGAATTACTACCAGAACCGACGGCGGCTGCTATATCCTATGGTTTTTCGCCAGATAGCGAAGATGTGAAGACGATTTTAGTTTACGATTTTGGTGGCGGTACATTTGATGCTTCCCTGATTACCGCAGCTGGTACTTCATTTATTGAACAGGGAAAAGCGGGAGATTTATGGTTAGGTGGGGATGACATCGATTCTCAAATTATGAACTTTGTCAAAACCCAAGTTGCCCAGGAGGAGAAAATTGGGGATATTGACGGCTTAATAGCCAAAATGCCTTATTACCAAAGGCTAAGATTTAACGCCGACCTGAAAATGGCTGTAGAACGTGCCAAGGTTGAATTAAGTAGCGCCCAAGTAGCACGGATTAGCCCAGCAACTCAATTACTGGATGAATTAGGTATTGCCATTCCTATTGAAGTAGAAATTACTCGCCAGCAATTTGAGGCGATGATTAGTGACTTGGTTGATCGTTCAGTGCAGATTTGCCGCCTCGCCTTACAAGATGCAGAATATCACTTGGAAATGGTGGATATAGTGTTGTTGGTTGGGGGGTCTTCCCAAATTCCTTTAGTACAACGCAAAGTTAAAGAAGCCTTTGGTAATAATAAGGTGGTTTTGCATCCGCGGCCGATGTATGCGGTGGCAGAAGGGGCGGCGATTGTGGCGGCTGGGCAAACAGATAAAGTTACAACAGTATCCCGTGATTACTACATCAAGTTGCTAGACGATCGCTATAAAGTGATTAACCGTAATGATATCCTGCCTGTAATCACATCCCACACCTTCAAAACTGTGGCTGATGGACAACGGTTAATTCACTTCCAGTTTTTTAGCCCTGACCAGGTGAGGGAAGAATTGGATGGGGTCGATAAACAAGAAAGTATCGGGGATATGTGGTTGGGTTTAAACGAGGTTTATCCCAAGGGGACGGAAATTTTAGTGAATTTGGAGTTAGACGAGAAAAATAGCGCTTTAAAAATGACAGCCACCCTAAAAAATGACCCGGCAGAAAGAGTGAGTTGTACATTTTCGCGGGGTCGCTCGGATGAGAAAATTTACAGGGAACTAGAAGTAGCGATCGCTGAACTCAATCATCAAGACTTAACTCAACTTGGGGTAGAAGAAGCATTGAAGTTAGCAGTTCCAGTAGTCAAATTAGCTAACGGTATTATCGATCCTAAAACTGAGGAAGAACGCATCGATAAACGCGATGACGCTCAAGTAACTTTGCAGAAATTCCAAGTTTCCATGTCTAAGGAAGCTTTGGAAGCGGAGTCTCTGATGAATGAATGCGATCGCATTGTCCAAATCTGCGGTTTTCTCATTCCTCAACCACAAAAGGAAAGATTACAAAAGCTGAGTCAAGATTTGCAAGGGGCAATTAATACCCATGACCTATCGAGAATGGAATCTTACAGTGAAGATGCTAGACGAGAACTTGATAATCTACCAAATGAAGTCCAAGTCATTCAAGCTAGTTTGTTAGCTATCCGCCAAGCCAGGCAAGTTGCACCCACCCAAGCCAGCGCCATGTCAGATAAACTCTATCGTCTACTCGAAGCGATGGAAAATGGTAATGGACAAGAAAGCGATCGCTTGTGGCAAGAATTACAACCAGATGTGAAACTTTGGCTCAATCAGGAATTACCGAGCAATATGATTGCTACAGGAATCAGCCGATGATGCAAATGAATTGTCCTGTATGTAGTTACCAAGATATTACAGGCGATACTTGCCCCAATTGTGATGCTGATTTACGTGTAATTCGGATGCTGCAAGCGTTACCGCAAGTCCCCACTCAATCGCCGTGGCCATTAAGAATCGCCCTGTTGCTGCTAATTATTGCCATAGGTCTGGGAGTGGCGACGAATTTTATATTTTCTCGACCGCAGTTAAATACAGTAGTTATTACTCAACCAAGCCCTGTTACACCCCAAAAACCACCAGAACCAACCACCTACACAGTTCAAGCGGGAGATAATCTCAGTGCGATCGCTCAGAAATTGTGTGGTCAGGGAGTTTCTTTGCAAACAATGGTGCAAGCCAACCCCCAACTCATAGGAAGAGAAAACTATCTAGAGGTGGGTCAGGTGTTGAAAATTCCTCATTGCCAGGAGGATATTTAATGAACCTGCTGGAAAGCTTAAATAAATTAACTAAGAATCATTTAGGAATAGGAATTGTTGATGCTTGGCTGAAAGCACCACAAACGAAGGAAGCGAGCCAAAAAGCCGCACAACTAGCCCAAACAAAACACCTGCGGGAAGCCATCACCATCGCCGAAAAAGCCTTGAGTTTTTGGTCGAGAAAACCCGGTTTTTGGGAACGGTTGATTTGCCAAATCCTTTTAGGTAAGCTGGTGAATCAACTAACTCAGCAATTACAAGAATGGCGCAAACAAGTAGGGATGGTTGACAAACAACTTGCTAGTGCTAAAACTCTGCTCAAACTAGATACTGGCGATCCTTGGGAAACCACAAACCTGGCAAATATCATTACCATTTATCAGCGTTGTAGCAAGATTCTCCACGATGAGAGAATATTGCAAGCAATTAACCAATATCAACAAGAACTACGGAAACGCCACCAGTTCCAAGGATTGGTAAAGCAAGCCGAATCCCTGGCAGAAAATCTATTTTTTAAAAATGCGATCGCCACTTACCAGCAAGCTGAACAACTTTACTCTACACAGGCTGTAACACAAGCCATTGCTACCGCTACACAGCAAGTCCCACAAGAAGAACTGTACGCCGCGAGTTTACAAAGAGTGCGACAAGGGGAAACGGAAGGAAAGCTACGGGGAGCGATCGCCCTTTTAGAATCGGCTTTAGTTAGATTTCCCCGCACAGATGGACGTGAGTTACTACACAAACTCAAATCACTAGTTAAAGGTAGGGAACTATTTCGCCGAGGTTTAGCAGCAGAAGAAGTTGGTGATTTCCCCACAGCTATTTCTTTATATGAAAATGCTGAATCCCTATTGCCAGAAAGTACTAATTGCCGCATCAGGTTAGGCTTAGTAACAATTAAAATTCAAGACTGGGAAACAGCATTATCTTACTTGGAAGATTTACCGGGAGAACAAGCGGCATATCTCCGGGGATTTGCTCATGCACAACAGGAAAATTTACAAATAGCCTATCGAGAATGGCAAGGTTTATCGGGCGCACAAATCAGTGAACAACGAGAAATTCTTAAAGTTCTCAGCCAAAGACAACGGCTATGCTCTCTACAAAATATTGAAGAATTAGTTAAGGCTGAAAATCTAGAACAAGCTAAAATAGCTAGTACAGAATTTACCCAAAAATTTGGTTTTAACAAGTTAATAGAAGAAAATCTCCAACAACATATCCAGCCACGTCTTGAAGCAGCAGTTTGGCAAGGATATCACTGGAAAGTTATTAGCCAACAAGCTGAAAATGATTGGATTGCCAACCCTAATATTATTAATTTACACAATTGGGCAGTAGCCAATTACTATCACGCTCAAAAGGACTCAACTCATCTCATAAATTTAATTATTTCCTTATCCACAGCCTTAGCGAATCTCCACAAAGATGTCAACCTTCAAGATGTACCTTGGCTGGGAAGCAAACCTGTTGATTTCAACTTAGTATTTAACCAAATAAAAAATAGGATGGAAACGTTTATTGATACTATAAAAGATAAAAATATTGATAATTATTTAAAGTTTCGTGATTGCTGGCGATTGGAAACCTTAGCCCTAGAAATAATGGGTCAGCCTCCAATCAAAGGAATAAAAATCAACGATATATTTTTAACTCCTGGTTGTTATAATCATTATCTCGCTCTCGCCCAAAGCAATAATTTCAATCAAATAGATCCTAACCAAAAAATTCTACATTGCTTATACACAAATTGGGGATTAGCAGTAGCAGCTTGTGTGGCAGGAGATAGCCAAAGAGCAATTAAACTTAAACCTATAAATCCAGCAATTTCTGAGTTAGAAATATTTGCTAATAACTTTGTTGCTTACTATGAAGGATGCTATTACCTACAACAGCATAAATGGCGTGAGGCAATTAATCCACTCAAGCAAGCAAAATCAGAAATTCAGGTTAATAAAGAATGGCAAAATGAAGTAGATAGACTTTGCTTATTACAGCGTCAAGACATCTCCGAAGACCATGAACATTTAGTTCTTGCCCAATTTTGGTACGATATTTTAGACAGTCCCAAGGCGAGAAATTATTTAGCTGAATACAAAGCAGAAAAAGTCAGAGAGCAAGTTGCTAATAAACAGATATCTAAGCAGAAAGCTCTTAAAGAACTAGAGAAAATTAAACTAATTGATGCTGATAATCCGATTGTCATTGATCTAATTCAGCGAATTGAAGTGGCATTAGCAGTAGAAGTAATTGAAGAACTTTTAAATAAAAATAATCTGGAAGGAGCAGTGAATTTTGCCAAACAAAACCGACATCCTAAGGTTAAAAATATAGTCACTGAAATTTGTGTAGATATTTTAGTCGATGGATTTAAGACCCGAAAAGTGGGCTTTGAAGAGATTTATGATTTAGGTCGTTGGGCTTATGAACTTAGTCCTGATGAGCCAAACATCCAAGAAATCTATCTGATTAGCCAAGAACTACATCAAATCCATCATCTCATCAAACGCGATCGCTATGAAGAAGCTGTCCGCCGCACCCAGTCCTCACAATACGATGCGATTCGTTCCTATGTGGGTGACTATTTCATGATGACCTTGATTAGAGGAATTAAAAGTGAAACATTATCTACTCATTTAGTCCATCAATTAGGTCGTTGGGTTTATGAACTTTGTCCTTATGACCCAGATTATCAAGAAATTTACCACCGACTAAATATCCGTTGAACAAAGGTGAGATATGGAACAGAATCCTTACGATATTTTGGGTATATCTCAAGCAGCATCAAAAGCTGAGATTACCAAAGCTGTAGCAGTGGCGATGAAGCGCAAGCAATATCCTGTAGATGTGATTGCGAAAGCCCAAAAAAGCTTGATGAAGCCAGAAGAACGCATCATCGCTGACTATTTACGTCCTATATTGCCTCCTATCAAACGTTTTAAATATAGTGACTTATCCGCCTTAGCAGAGTCCGCCCCCACTTTAGTTATATTGCCAGAATTTGATGGATTGGAAAAGGCGATCGCTCAAGCAACCCAAGAAGAAAACCAAGAACGAGAACCCTTAAACATACCCCTAGCAGAACTCTTAAGCGAGGGTATCACAGCTTGCCAAGAGAGACGTTACCCGAAAGCCATAAAATATTTAGAAGACTACTGCCACATCTGTCAAGACAGCCATACTCAAGCTTATATCCAAGCCCAGATGTGGCTAATTAGAGCTTATCAGCTAGGTGGACAATTACAAAGAGCCGTGGCACTCTGCCAGATTTTAGTGAATCATCCCCATCCCCAAGTGCAAACTTGGGCAAACAAAACTCTACCTCATTTATCAAAAGAGATGTCCCGTGTCTGACTCACCCTCAATTTATCTCCAAGTTACCAATTGGCTAAAATCCAAATTCCTTGGTACAAAGTCGGAAATCCCCACATCTTCCCCAGATGTAGCTACATTTATCGAAAACCGCTATCTTCTGACTCAAGCACAAAGGGACTGGTTAATCCAAGAATTTAGCAGCTTACAAAAGCAAAATACCTCATTCCAGCAATCCTTGCGAGAACAACAAACTCAAACCGCCGCCAATACTGAAGATTTATTCTTAGAACTCCTAGAAGTTACCGACGCACTCGAAGCCTTACTCAATTACCTAGAAAATAACCCAGACCCCAGCCCAGAGTTTTTCCAGCGCTTACCCAAGTCTGTAGCCGCAGTCCATCGTAAATTTCTCAGCGTCCTCAGCAAGCGCCAAGTTTTGCCGATAGAATTGCAGAGTGACCAACCCGATTTTAATTTCTGTCGAGTCGTAGACCGGGAAATTAGAAATGATGTAGAAGACCAGACAATTACAAAAATTGTCCGTCAAGGTTTTCTCATGGGTGAGAAAGTTTTACGTCCCACAGAAATTATTACATCAAAATCAGAACAGAATTAAAAACAGCAGCCAGAAAAAATCATGACTGGTACTCCATCCTTACAAATACCTATAAAGCAAAATTACCAACCACAAGCAGCTGATACAAATATCGATGCTGATATTTATTTTTTTACTCGTTTGCAGCAACTTTCCCTAAGTCAAAGAATAAAAATGTTTGTTGCACATGAACGTGGGATAAAAAAATTATGTCTAGCAGGAATTAAATCTCGCCATCGCCATACGTCCTTAGAGGAAATTAGGTGTATATTTACGCGTGCGGTGCTAGGTGATAAATTGACTGCTGATTTCCAACCAATAGGTATTAATGAAAGTATGTGGATTCAAGACTCAATTACCCTTGCAGGTGAACTACACCAAATTTTTGAGTCAATTAATATTCCTTACTATGTTAGTGGTGGTGTCGCTAGTTCTATTCATGGTGAGCCTCGTTCAACCCGTGATTTAGATTTGGTGATAGAAATCCAACCCGACCAAATTGATTTACTAGTAGTGACATTAGAAACTGCGGGCTATTATTGTCCTGTAGGTGCAATTGAGGAATTAAAACGAGGTCGAGAGCAAACGCTCAACATTACTCATACAGAAACTATTGCTAATGCTGATCTTTATATCACAGATGCTTCACCATTTGCATTATCGCAGATGGCGCGTCGCATTTTACCTGATTTAGATGGTATATCCCCTTTTTGGGTAGCTTCTCCAGAAGATACAATTTTACAAAAGTTGTTATGGAGTCGTCATAGTCAATCAGAAAAACAGTGGCGTGATGTATTGGGAATACTCAAATTACAAGCGCTTAATTTAGATTATGCTTATCTTACACAATGAGCTGAAGACCTCAATTTAGTTGATGCTTTCAGCCGAGCTTTAAGTGAAGCTGGTTTATAATCTTCTTCAACTGGTCGCGGCATTAGTGAGCGATATTGATAATTTAATAAACTTCATCGTGGCTACCAATATCAACCAATAAAATAACCATTTCTAACAAATTTTCATCCTCAGAGAAAGTAAATATAATTCTACAATCATAAGTAACAGAACAAGACCACAAACCAGCTAAATCTCCTGTTAACTTATGAGACTTTAAAGAAGTTGTAAATGGGTCGTCTGCTAAAAGCCTTAATACCTTAACTATCTGATCCTTTAATTGTGGTTTTTTCTTGATAATTTTCTTGAAAGAGCGCTTAAATCCACTACTCCAGACAACTTCCATCATCGTCTCCTAGTAAATCAGCGATCAAATCATCAACGCTTCCTCTCTTTGCTGTCCCATCTTTCAAAGCCTGCATTACTTCCTGACTATTAGCCAAAATTTCAACTCGTCGATTCTCAATTCTTTGCTGGCGAAGAAACTCAAATAAATACTCTTGATCTTCTGTGGGCAAACTTTCAATAGAATTAATAATTTCTTGTAAAGTCATCATAGAACTTCCTAATCTAGTAAATTCTACCTTTCCTAACTCTATTTTAACGTGAGTTCGACAAGTCTTTTCTGACCTCTCCCCCAGCCCCTCTCCGACGCGGAGAGGGGAGTAAAGAAACCAGGCAATTTGCAGTTAGGTTTAATTTAGCCCTTATACTTAGAGGATGTTTGAAAATTTTCTATTAATGTTCATATATTTCTAACGGCAGATCATCCGGGTCTTTAAAGAAAGTAAATTTCTTCCCGGTAATCTCATCAATTCTAATATTTTCTACCTCTACATCATGAGATTGTAAATAAGCAACAGTCTCTTCTATACTCTCAACCGCAAAGGATAAATGTCTTAAACCGCAAGCTTCTGGAGTGCTTGGCCTTTGGGGTGGGTTAGGAAAAGAAAACAATTCAATTTGAGTATTTTCGTTAATCCGTAAATCTAATTTATAGGAATTTCTGGCAGCGCGAAAAGTTTCTTGAATAATTCCTAAACCTAAAACTTCCACATAAAACTTTTTTGAGCGCTCATAGTCAGAACAAATAATAGCTACGTGATGAATACCAATGGTTTTCATATAGTAATCCTAAATGATTTACGAGAAAATGCCATACTCATGTAACTTAGATCAGACTTACGCATGAAAACGAAAGATAAAGGGTTTGGACAAGGGTATAGGGGTATGAGGGTATAAATGCTTGAAACCCTTACACCCAGTCTCAACAGATAACCTGTTTGCGTAAGTTCTATTATATAAGTCAAATATTTTACAATGTACAGATAGCTCAAATCAACTCTTGACCGACGGTCGGTCATCGTATTAAGAACCATCGAGGCAATACCTATGGTAAGCTACGTTAGCGCCTGTTGCTAATGGCATGATATCAGAAGCTAAAAAATTCTAAATTCTTAATCCCATAATTACTAGATCCCTTTCCACGCCATCCAAGTCTGCAACTTGGGGTAAATATCCCCATTTCTGAAACCCGAAAGTTTCAAACAGGTGTAAACTTGGTTGATTGTGAGCGAAAACAAACCCCAATAGAGTTTTTAAACCCAAATTGGGACTTTCCACAATTGCTTTGGCTAACAATTGCTTACCTAAACCGCACCGATGAAAAGCTGGGGCGATGTAAATGCTAAGTTCAGCCGTTGCAGCGTAGGCTGGCCGTCCGTAAAATGATTGGAAACTCAGCCATCCAGCAATTACTCCCTCTTGTTCGATTACCCATAGAGGACGAAAGCTAGGCGATCGCCCCTGAAACCAAGCAAGACGGCTTTCCACTGACACTGGTTCTAAATCAGCAGTTGCCATGCGGCTAGGAACAGCAGCATTATAAATGCCTATAATTGTAGGCAAATCAGTTGTAGTCGCATGACGGATGGTCATCACTACCAAATGGAAGATAATTTTTAGAAAATACTTACAAATAATACATCTTTAATAGTAATAATTCTATGGGATTAGTACTTTATTTTGACAATATCTGTAGGTTGAGTGCTGTCCACAAAAACCATCATCCTGTGGGCAATTTATAGCTTACAGATGCGGATATTTTGTTAATAATTACATCGAATTTCTGTAAAGATTTCTCCGTTATTGTCAGAGATTGATTACAAGATATTCATTCCTCTTGAACTTTTAGAAAGCAGGAATGATATTTTTTGATAGCCAATGCTTTCAATTCTTGAATGTATAACGACCTGATGAACTTGCTGAATCTTTGTGCAACCATCTGAAAAATGGTTCTTCATAGATCCTCTCTCTATAGTTCTATTCTATTAAGACTATTTTGCCTAAAAATAAGAGTATTGGGACATCTATATTCCAGCCAAGGATAGAGTATTAATTTATTATTTCTAATTAACGTGAAGATAGTAGCTAATGGTTAACTTTAATCAGCATGGTTGATAATTTATCTAAAGATACCCATCATATAGAAGACAAACAAGAGACTAGTAATTCTATTGAATTAGAACTTTATCAATTCCTAAATAAACTGAAAACCGGAGTTTGGCTACTAGGGATTCCATCTTGGCTATTTGGACTAACAGATAGAAGTATGTCTGCCTTTGCCGATGGTTGTCTATCTACAAGAGAGATTTTTCAGCTTTTGACAACATCATTTTTCTTCATAAGTTGGTTGTATTTAAAGCCAGAAAATGGCTCCGGTGAAGAGGTAGGCTTATTATGTCAAAATCAAGCAAGTCGATTTGAACTGAAAAAACGACACATGATTAGCCAGGAGTATATTCTCCCCTTTCCTTACCTTTGCCAAATTTATCATCTCTTAAATCTTAAACATTTAGAAACTATTCACAAATTCAGTTTAAATAATTTAAGAGTGCTAAGTATCAGTGACTTTCAACAAACAAAATTTGGGGGAATCATCAAATTCAACACACTCTTAGATTCGCCCATCAATGCTTTGAGGATTTGGAGACAACCGATAGTAGAAGTAGATTTAATTTTACATACTCCTTATACAATTGAACTGAGCATCCCAGTTTACGATAACAAAAGAATAACGGTAATATTTTATGCTTTTCCTCTCAACGAGCGAGAACACCAGTTATTTATAGAAATCTATAGTGACCTAGATTGGCCAAAACCATTGTTACAAATATTATTACATTTTGCATCTTGTTTAACTCTCTTTGAAGACTTACCTTATCTACGTAATTTGGCTGAAGTCAATATAGAACGTTTATTCAAATTAAGCAGATTTTCTAAACAAGCAAATATGCTGCTGTTTAAAAGATTTGTGGAATTATATGGCTCAAGTGGAGACAGAATTAAATTGCTGGAGGGAAGTAATGGAAATTAGAAACGATTGGAGCATAATGAACTAATAACTATTGATTGCGATGGGCTGCGCCCCTCAGTAGGCGATCGCTACTTCCTTGAGAATGGCCATTGGGCCATGTTGCTTGAGGATTTGCATTTCCGACTCGTTTTTCACTAGCAAAGCACCAGCAAACCCTAAGGAATTTACAGAAATGGATTGGAAGTCTTCTTGCGATCGCGGTACGATTAACATCCATTCTCTAGTTGCTAGTAAATTATAAGCACCCGATTGTCTATCATCATCAACCGCCCCTAAACCCACAGCACGCAGTAATTTATGGTAAATTTCTAAAGTTGCGTCAGCCCCCATCATCGGAGAATCTACCCAAGCAGGCTGTAAACTAGCGAAAGCATGGACGAATGGAAGCCCTGGTATAGTTGCAATAGATTCCTCGAATTTTGCCGATGCTAATAGTGGTGCAATGGGTATCTGCGGTGCTGATGCTGTAAATGGTAACGGTACTAGTTGCAAGTGTTTATGTCGCTGGCTAGCACCTGCAATTTTGCCTCCGTTGTAGAATGCTAAACCATCAATTCCCGCTAAACACGCCCACATTGCAGTAAAGTCCGCTAACGTTAGCAACTTTTCCTGCTCTTCAAAATCACGGGTGATAATCAATAAGTGATAGTCAACAACATTAAATTTATTAAATATACATACATGAGTGTCTGAAATATCCGCTACAAATAAATCCTGTTCGTAAGGAAGAAAGGGGTTAAACTCTTTACCAGCAGATTTTTTATCTCGTTTTTTCTTATCTGCGTTTTTACGGGTAAGGTTAGATAAAATTCGCACCAAAAAATCAACCCCATCCTGCTCAACAAATTCAAATTCCGTAGGTATCGATAGCAACGCACCACAATTTAAAGCATATTCCGTTTGTTTTTTTACCTGTTGCCATAATGTGTCTGGTTTCAGTGAGATTTTTCCTTCAGTCATAGTCACGTCGCTTTACTCCGCATTCAATTTCCCGCTTTCTCAGATGACTTAAACACAAAACTTAAAAACTCCACTCATAAACTGAGCGGAGTTTTGTAAATTTTATTTGCCTAAATTGTTAATGTTTTAATCTGAAAACCTTCAAAACACGCTCATAATTGTGATGATACTAGCGCTGGTTAAAGCGATCAAACCACCCATCATTACATACTCACGTAATGGAGTCGGCAATTTGGTATTCTTCATTTTTGTAGAATCCCTTAATATAGCTGTTGTACTTAAAGATATCAGTTTCCGTATAAATAACTATAAAAGCAAGTCAAAACTTAAAATAGCGTAAACCTTCTTAGTAAATGTGAGAGTAATTACTTAACAGTCCATGAGCCAATAATTTTAGTTAGAGAAACTAAATGATTAGTAAATGATATTATTAATTTTTTATTAATAAAGTTTGAATATATAAATGTGCAGCAGTACACTCTCCTGAGAACGTATATCTTTTAAAGTAGTAATTTCCGTACAATATAATTACCAAGAAACTGGGTCTAAAGCCCCGTCCTTGAAGGACGGCTTTGATTATGGTATAATATTTGCGTAGGATTTGTCCACGTAAAATGATTGTTTTAGAGTTTAAAGCTAAAGGCAAAACAACTCAATATGTAGCCATTGATGAGGCGATTAGAACCTGTCAATTCGTTCGCAACAAAGCTATTCGTTTTTGGATGGATAACCGAGGTGTAGGGCAGAAAGACTTATATCGTCTTAGTAAGGTTCTCAGACATGAGTTTTCTTTTGTCAAGGCTTTGAACTCTAGTGCTTGCCAAGCTTCTATCGAACGGGCTTATAGTTCTATTGCTCGTTTTTACGACAACTGTAAAAAGTCTGTTCCAGGTAAGAAAGGTTATCCACAGTTTAAAAAAAACAACCGTTCAGTTGAATATAAAACCTCTGGATGGTCACTTTCTGAAACTAGAAAGCAAATCACTTTTACTGACAAAAAAGGTATTGGCAAACTCAATCTAAAGGGAACGTGGAATTTAAACTTCTACCAATTGGAGCAGATAAAACGAGTTAGGTTAGTCCGTCGTGCCGATGGGTATTATGTTCAATTCCTGATTAGCGCAGATAACAAAGTAGAAACACAACCGACTGGTAAAACCATTGGTTTAGATGTTGGTTTAAAAGAGTTCTACACCGATAGCAACGGACATACAGAACCTAACCCTAAGTTTTATCGCACAGGAGAGAAGCGTCTAAAGTTTAGACAAAGGCGCGTTTCAAGGCATCAGAAAGGCTCTACCAATCGCAAAAAAGCCCTTAATAAATTAGGGCGAGTACACCTCAAAATAAGTAGGCAACGTGAAGAACACGCTAAGAGAGTAGCGCGTTGCGTAATCCAATCTCACGATTTGGTCGCCTATGAAGATTTGAGGGTTAAAAACTTAGTTAAGAATCACTGTCTCGCTAAATCTATTAATGATGCTGGTTGGTATCAATTCAGAAAATGGTTGGAGTATTTCGGTGTGAAATTTGGCCGGATAACTGTAGCTGTTAATCCTGCGTACACAACAAGCCAATGCTCTAATTGTGGCGCAGTAGTCAAAAAATCTCTATCCACAAGAACTCATGTTTGTGAATGCGGATTTGTGATGGATAGAGATTGGAACGCAGCGATTAACATTCTGAAACTAGCCTTGGGTACTACGGGTCACGTAGGAACCTGGATCTATGATCCGAACGCTTCAGGAGATTCGTCCTCTACTCATGCTGGAGAAATCTTGTGTGAGCAAGTTGGGTCTATGAATGAAGAATCTCCGCACTTATAGGGCGGAGAGTGTCAACTATATTCCCTCATATCCGAGAGAGTTGTGTGCCTTTTTAGTCTAAAATTAATTTTAATCAAGGTAACAACATTTAACGGAAACTCTCATGACAGCTTCTACGGCATTTAAAACCCAAACAAACGAATTTAATTTAGATGAATTAAATCAACAGTTTGAAACTGCCACTCCTAAAGAAATTCTGGCATGGTCTATAGAGCATATCCCCACAGGGTTGGTACAAACTAGCGCCTTTAATGTGGATGACTTAGTAATTACCCATATCCTTTATAGTGAACTCAAGCAACCAGTACCTGTAATCTTTCTCGATACTCTGTTCCACTTTCAACAAACTTTAGAACTCGTTGCTAAAGCGAAAGAAATATATAATCTAGATTTACAAACCTACAAAACTCCAGATGTAGATACCCGTGAAGCCTTTACTGCTAAATACGGCGAAGCGCTTTGGGATAAAGATATTACGCAATTCCACCACGTTACCAAAATTGAACCTCTACAACGTGGTTTAGATGAACTTAATACCGTTGCTTGGATTACTGGCCGTCGTCGCGATCAAGCCGTTACCCGCGCGAATATGCCTGTATTTGAATTAGATGGCAAAGGTCGTTTGAAAGTAAATCCCTTAGCAGCTTGGACACGTCAAGATAGCTGGGATTACGTAGCTGAACATAAAGTAATTTATAATCCTCTACACGATCAAGGTTATCCCAGTATTGGCGATGAACCCATCACCACCAAGGTAGGCGAAGGCGAAGACGAACGCGCCGGACGCTGGAGAGGAAGCAATAAAACTGAATGTGGGATTCACATTTAGTCCATAGTTAATAGTCCACAGTTAATAGTCCACAGTCCATAGTTCAACGCAAAGATGTTAACTATTTAACAGTTAATGGTTCAAAGTTGAAAACAACTATTACTATTAACTATTGATTATTGACTATTAACTAATCATGATTAAAATCCTCCATCTCTCTGACATCCACATGGGAAGCGGTTTTTCTCACGGACGTATTAATAGCGCCACGGGATTAAATACGCGATTGGAGGATTTTGTCAATACTTTATCTGTATGTATTGATCGGGCGTTAGGAGATGCTGTAGATTTGGTCATATTTGGTGGTGATGCGTTTCCTGATGCTACGCCGCCGCCGTATGTGCAAGAAGCATTTGCCAGTCAATTTCGTCGTCTTGTGGATGCTCAAATTCCGACTGTGTTGTTGGTGGGAAACCATGACCAACATTCCCAAGGACAAGGAGGTGCTAGTTTAAATATTTACCGCACTTTGGGAGTGCCGGGGTTTGTGGTTGGTGATAGGTTAATGACTCATCATATCCAAACTCGTAACGGCAAAGTGCAGGTGATTACTTTACCTTGGCTAACTCGTTCGACACTGATGACGCGTCAAGAAACAGAAGGTTTGGGGTTGGCTGAAGTCAATCAACTATTAACAGAACGTCTGCAAGTGGTGATGGAAGGGGAAATTCGCCGTCTTGACCCTGATGTGCCAACTGTGCTTTTAGCTCATTTGATGGCTGATAATGCAACTTTGGGTGCTGAACGCTATTTGGCTGTGGGTAAAGGTTTTACTCTACCTTTATCTTTGCTGACTCGTCCTTGCTTTGATTATGTGGCATTGGGACACGTCCACCGTCATCAAAATTTGAATAAATCTAATAACCCCCCAGTGATTTATCCGGGGAGTATTGAACGGGTAGATTTTAGCGAGGAGAAAGAGGATAAGGGTTATGTAATGATCGAACTAGAACAGGGGAATGTAAATTGGGAGTTCTGTCCCTTACCTGTTCGGACTTTTCGCACCATAGAAGTGGATGTATCAAAGGCAGATGATCCACAAGCTGCTATTGTGAAGGCGATCGCTAAACATGATATTCAAGATGCTGTCATACGCCTAATCTACAAGCTCCGTTCCGAACAGATGGATGTAATTGATAGCGCCTCCCTACATAACGCCTTGAGTTCTGCCCATACTTACACCATTCAAGCTGAATTATTAAGTCAGTTGGCTAGACCCCGCATTCCTGAACTAAGTGCTAGTAGCAGCATCGACCCAATGGAAGCATTAAAAACTTACTTGCAGAATCGTGAAGACTTGAAAGACATATCAGCGTCCATGCTAGAAGCAGCAGGAAAGTTGTTAGATGATGATGTCGAAGTGGTCATTGGTCAATAGTCATTGGTCAATGGTCAGTTGTCCGTAGTCCGTAGTCATTAGTTTTTGTTCTTTACTTCTCCTGCTTCCCTACGTCTTCCTAGTCCCCAATCCCCGTAATTTCCTTAATTTTGAATTTTGAATTTTGAATTTTGAATTGTTCTCAGGGTTTATCTTAAGTTAAAGAAAGGCTAAATCCTGTATTGTTTTTCGTGAAAGTCATAATGGCAACTAGCAATTTTGTACCCGATCCCGAATCAGGTCAATCAATCAAGCCGGAATCAGTCAAGAGGGTTGACTTACTGACTGTGTTTCGACTCGGACTCTTTCAAATGGGTCTGGGTATGATGTCAATTTTGACTCTGGGTGTACTCAACAGAGTCATGATTAAAGAAATCGGAATTCCGGCGACATGGGTAGCAGTCGTTGTGGCCTTACCGTTGTTCGTCGCTCCTGCTCGTATCTGGTTCGGTCAGCTTTCGGATGCCAAGCCTTTGTGGGGTTATCATCGCACAGTTTATGTTTGGGTAGGGGCGGCAATATTTGCGATCGCCTCTTTTTTAGCTGTTCAAGTAATTTGGCAGTTAAATAATGTCGCCAATAGCTCTACTGGTTGGGTGTGGACTACGCAAACTATCGGCTGGATGGCTGTTCTGGCTTTAGTTTTTGCCGTATACGGTCTAGCAATTTGTGCTAGTAGTACACCTTTTGCTGCTTTGTTAGTGGATATCTCTCAAGAAGATAACCGTTCTCAAGTGGTTGGTGTAGTTTGGTCAATGTTGATGGTGGGAATTATTGTTGGGGCAATTATCTCTGGCACTATATTACCGTCAGAAGAAACTACGGTAAATTTCCAACCAGCAGTTAACAATCTATTTATGATTGTGCCAACTATTGTATTTGGGCTGT
The DNA here is from genome assembly GCF_048568275.1 of Anabaena sp. FACHB-595. Taxonomy (NCBI): domain Bacteria; kingdom Bacillati; phylum Cyanobacteriota; class Cyanophyceae; order Nostocales; family Nostocaceae; genus Anabaena; species Anabaena sp. FACHB-595. The sequence continues at coordinate 5,344,572 of NZ_CP183473.1, read as the reverse complement.
CAATTGTAGCAACGCTTGGTGTAGAGAAAAAATATTCTCTTTATAGCCAGCGTTCCACTCTGGTAAACCGAGAAGATAGCATTACATTGGGTTCGGCTTGGAAAATTTTGACCGCTAGTCCCCAAACTGTGTTGTTCTTCACTTTTTTAGTAGTGATGACCATCAGTTTATTTATGCAAGACGCAGTGGTAGAACCTTATGCCGGTGAAGTGTTTAAGATGTCCATAGCACAGAGTACCCGACTGAATGCTTTTTATGGTACGGGTATTTTGATTGCCTATGGTGTAGCTGGCTTTTTTGTCGTCCCCCGTTTGGGTAAGCGTCGCACTACACGTCTGGGCTGTGTGCTGGTCGCATTCGCAGCATTATTGTTGGGTGCGTCAGGATTCTCGGCTAATCCCGCCTTCTTAAAGTTCGGTTTGGTATTGTTTGGTTTAGCCGCCGGTTTTTTAACTACAGGCGCAATTAGCTTGATGCTGGATTTGACAGTTGCAGAAGCCGCAGGCACATTTATTGGGGCTTGGGGACTGGCGCAGGCTTTCGCTAGGGGAACGGCTGTAGTCACAGGTGGTGCAGCCTTGGATATAGGGAAAAGATTTTTACCAACTTTAGAATTAGCTTATGGGTTTGTGTTCGTTCTGGAAGCTGTGGGAATGATAGTGTCGATTTGGTTCCTGAACCGAGTTAGCGTGAAGGAATTTCAAACTACCACCAAGAAAGCGATCGCTTCTGTTTTAGAAAGTGATTTAGATTAGAACGTGAGAACTTATTGATGAATGATTTTTGGACGACAATTCTCGATTTTGCCCAAACTACCACCACCAGAGTGGGCGCGCGATTAATGCAGGACTTTGGGCAAGTGCAGGCTTTACAAAAAGCTGACGGTAGCTTGGTAACCCAAGCCGATAAATGGGCAGATCAAGAAATTCGAGATGCGATCGCCTCTACTTTTTCTGGTTATGGAATTTTAACTGAAGAAAGCGAACGCACATTTCCTGGGACAGAGTGGTGCTGGGTTATAGATCCTTTAGATGGGACAACGAACTTTACACGAGGTATTCCCATCTGGTCGATTTCTCTGGCTTTGCTTTACCGAGGGACACCGATTTTTGGTTATGTTTATGCGCCACCCCTCAATCAAGCCTTTCATGGTTTTTGGCCTGGTACATCTGGTTTAAGCACACCCTCTGGGGCATTTCTCAATCATCACCCAATTCATACCAGTAGTGATGCTCCCAGCAGCAATCATTTTTTTAACCTTTGTTCCCGCAGTTTAGCTGTTGTCCAGAACGGATTTCCCTGCAAAATTCGGATGCTGGGTGTCGCTAGTTACAATTTCCTGACGGTTGCGGCTGGTGCAACATTAGGAGGGATAGAAGCAACACCAAAAGTTTGGGACATAGCAGGCGCTTGGGTAATTGTCCAAGCTGCTGGTGGTAGCTGGGTTTCCCTCGACTCAGAAGCGTTTCCTTTGTCAGACGGGGAAGATTATAGCGATCGCTCTTTCCCTACTCTCGTTGTTAGTCGCTCAGACTTAGTTACATTTTTTACACCCTTAATTAAAGATGTAAAAATTTAACTCACCCAATACTTTTTTATCAACCCAGGTTGCCTGTAATCACAAAAAATTTTACAGGCGACCTGGGTAATTTTTCTGGATATGAGATTTTTTCGACGTATATGTATTTATCAAGGTGATTGTATTTGACTAGTATCACAACTCACTCATGATGTTAATACACGATGCAGATACCTAAACTTTCAACAAATTAGGCACAGTCCAAGAAACGTCAATCATTGGCAGTGGTTATTGTTAGAGTCCTTGATACAAGTTTTTCCTAAGTGTTTTAATGAAGAGTTATGTTATCTAACTTAGCTTTAATCCGCGAGTTTATTACTCAATCCATCGACAAGAAAGAAGTTCTATTAGCTAATTCTGCTTTGCAAGCACAAATGGTTTACAAGAGTAACCAATTAATTGCGAAAAAAGAAGGAATAATTGCTACTACACAACTGAATAGTCACCCATCCGATTTTCTCATCGCGTCGCCTTCATCTTATTGGGATGTTATGAATGAGACATTAGCTGATTACAGCTATATATGTACAGGAGAAGTTGATAAACTAGGCTTTTATAAATATCAACAATGTTCTGTACCCGAAGGCTACCAACTGCGATGCACAACATCTGTTAATTTGTGGCAAAATTGGTGGAAATATCGGAAAACAGCCTTCAATTCAGGAATACCTTTAGATATTTTAATTCGGACAAGAGATTCTTGGTACGGCATCAAAGATTTATTTATTAGTGATGGTCTCATTTATATTAAAACCTTAGTCAGTGAAATGACAGTTCATTCTAATGACCTAGTAATCTGGTTGAGTAAAAATGAGCTAGAATCTCAAGTTTCTTGATAAAGCTGCGCTAAATTTTAGCTTTTTAACGCAGATTAAGGCTGTAGACGCTTCGGCTTCCCGCAGGGTGGTTAGTGCGGAGGTACGCAGAGATTTCTTCATGAGAATTCCCTAGTTCTAAAATCATTAAGCGTATCTTCATCGAGAATTGGTATTAAGTGCTTAAATTCTTTTTTTCGTGACTAATTGCATCAAAATTCACACCTAAAACAGCGCCAGTTGCGATAACGGAGGGAACCTCAGTAACGCACTGGTTCTCCTACAGAAGTTTTATTTTCAATTGCTCAATAAAATTGACTATAGGAATAGTATTTGATGTCTTAAATATACGTAGGGGAGCCACTATGTTGGATCTGGGAGAAATTGGCATTTCCCACCCTACAGATACTTAGATATTTTCAATAACCAAATCGAATTTCTATATAATCCGATGTGCAACCTATTCTTGAAACCCCTCTCCATAGCTTGCTACTCTACGAGAACGCCTTACGGCGACCGCAGGGTACCTCTCCCCTGCAAGTGGCGTTAGAGGTTTTAATTCTTGCTCCTCTTCCCTTGTAGGGAATGGTTTGGGAGTTAGGTTTGAAAAAAGTTGCACACGGCGTTATACAAGAATTATATTTATCATTAATCAAAATCAAGATTTGCTATAAATTTTTAAATTCATAGATTAGATTAAACTGTTGCACGAATATATGTACAGAAATCTATGAACATAGTTTAAGAAAGGATTGGATTATAGTGAAAGTTTTGCCAATTTTGTGATAACTCATGGTCTTTTGATAATCGCTCACTTACAATTGGTTGCATCTTACATAAAACATGGTGCATTCAGTATACATAAGCAATGTTATCTAATTTAGAGCTATTACAGCAGTTTGTTGCCCAATCCGTCCACAAACAAGAAATTCTTTTAGCTAACAGCACTTTACAGGCTCAAACAGCTTATAAAATCAACCAAATTATAGCTAAAACCGAGGGGGTGATTGCTACCGCCCCACTCACTCATACACCCCTAGAATTCTCGGTTAAAGCAACTTCATCGCATTGGGAATTGATCAACGAAGTATTGGCTGAACATAACTACATTCTTACAGGAGAAATAGATAGTCGTAATTGTTACAGGTATCAATATTGTCAAATTCCCAAAGGTTACCAGATGCACTGTATGAAATCAGTTCATCTGTGGCGTTCTTGGTGGAAATATCGCAAAAATACACTGCAACTGGGGATTCCCTTGGATTTGCTGATCCGTACCCGCAATTCTTGGTATCCTGTTAGAGATTTAACTATCAGTGACGGACTGCTATATATCAAAACTTTAGGAAGTGAGATTGCTGTTCACTCTGATGACTTAGTAATTTGGTTAAGCAAGATTGAGCAGAAGTTTCCCAATACTACTGAGATATAAAGATGAAAGGACTCTGGCTAGAAAATAACCAGTTACAATTGCTTACAGATATTCCCGTTCCGGAAGCACCACCGGGAGAAGCGCTTGTACGGGTTCTGCGTGCGGGAATTTGCAACACAGATTTGGAGTTGCTGCGGGGCTATTATCCCTACACAGGAATTTTAGGACACGAATTTGTGGGACTGGTGGAACAAGGGCCAGAACATCTACTAAATCAAAGAGTCGTCGGGGAAATCAACGCTGTCTGCGGTTATTGTCGTTTTTGTCGCCGAGGACAACCAACTCACTGTGAAAATCGGACAGTTTTAGGTATTGTCAACCGTCATGGAGCATTTGCAGAGTACCTTTGTTTACCAGTAGAAAATCTCCATGTTGTACCTGAAAATGTACCAACAGACGCGGCAACTTTTACCGAACCTTTAGCAGCCGCCCTAGAAATTCAACAACAGATAATATTGAGTAGAGATGACCGTGTGCTAGTAGTCGGAGATGGCAAATTGGGACAATTAGTAGCCCAGACATTAGCTCTAACTGGTTGTGAACTATTGGTTGTTGGTCGTCACCAAGAAAAACTTGCTAATTTAAAAGTACGGGGTGTGCAAACGGGTTTAGTTGATGCTGTCCAAGATAGAGCTTTTGATATTGTAGTCGAGTGTACTGGTAATCCAGAAGGATTTGCGATCGCTCGTCGGGCTTTGCGTCCCCGTGGTACTCTAGTGCTGAAAAGCACCTATGCTGGCAATCTCAGCTTAGATGCTTCTTCTTTAGTAGTAGACGAAATTACTCTCATCGGTTCTCGTTGTGGTGTTTTTCCCCCTGCACTGGAGCTATTAGCTACAGGAAAAGTTGACGTAGAACCCCTGATTCATAGCCAATACCCCCTCACTCAAGGACTTTTGGCCTTTGAGGAAGCACAACGCCGAGGCGTGTTGAAAGTTTTGCTGGAAATGGGTAATTAGTAAACCGTTAACCTAAACTAATACAAATAAGGATTAGTCTTCGCTTGATAATCCATACAGTTGATGGCTTCTTCTGTGTTAGCACGGGATGGGTGTACAGTGCATTTCAGGCGGTAGTCATCTGTAAAAAATTGGCACCCAGAACAGGGGATTTGGTGCATTTGTTTGGCTGTGCTGATACTATCTCGCGTAGCACTCCACAGACTCCAAGCGATGAGAATCATTAAACCCCATGCACCGACAAAACAAATCGGTACTAAAAACTTTTGAATCCCCAGAATAATAAATATAATTGCTTCCAACACGGCCAGTCCCGATAAAAGTGACGAGTTAGAAGTTATGTTATCGCAATACGGAGTGCAGAGTTCTGAGTCCTAAGTATTATTCAACCTATTTTAATGTCTGTCAGTTAGGTCATTTTAAAAACCAAATGCCAGAAATCCTCCATCAACAGCAATACATTGTCCTGTGATGTAGGATGCGGTAGGCATACAGAGAAAAGCCGTCAGGCTGGCTACTTCTTCGGGTTGACCCACGCGTTTCATTGGTGTGCGTGAAAGGACTGCGCTTAAAGTTTCGGGATTGTTGAGTAGAGGCTCGGTCAGAGGAGTTTGGATAAACCAAGGTGCGATCGCATTAACGCGAATACCATCATCTGCCCATTCTACCGCCAGCGATCGCGTTAACTGCACGAGTGCAGCTTTGGTCATGCCATAGGGTGCGCCAGTCCGAACGGAAATTAATCCAGCAACAGAACCGATGTTAACGATACTGCTGTTTTTACTTGTTTTGAGTAAGGGATAAAACAGTCGGGAAAGCTCAAATATAGAAGTTAGATTAATTTGAAATATCGCAGCAAATTCTTCTTCTGTGTAATCAGTCGCTTTCTTACGAATATTTGTGCCAACGTTGTTCACCAAAATGTCAAGTTCTCCAAAGGTCTTGCTAACGTAATCAAGCATCATTTGACGACCCTCAGAAGTGGAAACGTCGGCTGCAACTCCGTGAACTTTCCCCGCAGAATGCCAAGCCTTCATCTGCTGCTCAATCGCTTCAGCATTGCGAGCCACAATGACGACTTCTGCACCTAAAGCCAAGAACTCTTGAGCGATCGCTAAACCAATTCCTTTTGTAGCTCCGGTAATCAAAGCTTTTCGTCCGGCTAATGTCCAGCGTTCCCGGATTTTTTCCCCAAAAGCTGGAGGGGTAACAAAATTTTCCACTGTAATTTACCTCTGGATGTTTCTATATAACTCATACTTGATTTTTGAAATATACGTAGGGTGGGCAATGCCCACCGGCTCATGGTTCTGGTGGGCATTGCCCACCCTACTGAAAATTTTTCAGAAATCAAATCGGATTCCTATAGACAGGTGAATTATTACTGTTAAATTCACCTGTCAAGAAGAAGAAAGGGAGCAGGGGGAAAAGGGGAAGTACCTCCCCCCTGCCTCTTCCTGTCAAGTATCAAAAATGTTAAGTATTGCGGAGATCGGTGGCGGTAATACCTTCTAATGCTAGACCATAGCCAATCCCTTCATTAACTAACCGCTTCAGTCTTTGAGTCAAGGCCACACGGGTGTATCGCAAGTTTAATGTGGGCTGTTTGGCAAGTGTCCTGGCAATTTCCCAAGCCCGTTCCATGAGTTTGCTTTGCGGCAGTACTTCATGGACAACATTAAGTTCATAAGCTTGTTGAGCCGTCAGCTTTTCTTGAGTAAACAAGAAGTAGCGCCCGCGATAAAGACCAAGTGCCAACGGCCATAATATATGCACTCCGTCACCTGGTACGATACCTGCATTTAAATGAGGCATATCTTGAAATACAGTGTTTTCAGACGCAAGAATAATGTCGGTCGTCAGAATGTATTCACTATGAAGTAATGCTGCACCATTGACAGCAGAGATAACTGGTACTTCAATATCCAAGAGGTTTTGCAGCACCTTTTTACCTTCCCAATAAGTTTTATCCCACTCACGAGGATTGGTGACATCTCCTAAACTAGGAAAATCGATTTCAGCCATCCAAGCATCACCACTACCTGTGAGGATGACAACACGGTTATCTCTGTCTCGGCTAATGTCGTAGAATGCGTCGGGAAACTCTCGATGAGTTTTACCTGTGAAAACAAGTGAACTACCGTTTGTGTGCATTCTCACTTCTAGAATGCCATTTTCATCTCGATGGAAGTGCAGGTTTTCGTATTTGGTGAAATATTCAGGTTGATTCAAAGTCATGATTTGTTCTGTGTTGGCATAGCGTCAGATTTCCGTAGCTAAATCTATGCTTTCGTCACAGAGACTTCTTTGATTGAAATCAAGTTTGAGATGATTTTTAATATTCCGTAATTTTGCGATTAAGTTCGATTTAATTCTTGAATTAATACAATTTGTCGTTTTTTGCGGGTAATTGTCCCGTCTTTTTGCAGTTGACTCAAAACGCGAGACAATGCTTCCTGGCTCAATCCCATATCTTCGGCTATTTCTTTCAGAGGTTTATCCAGATTGACGGTGTTTCCGTGTGGATGGGCGGAAATTTCCAAATAACGCAGCACGCGATCGCGCGCAGAACGAATACTCCGTAGTTCTAGTAAGATTTTTACTTGGTGAAATCTTCGTGCCAGTTGTACTATGAGAGCCTCTGATAAATCTGGATATTGGCGCAAAGTTGCTAGAAACGCCTGTTTAGGAAAAGTAGCGACACGGGAAGGAATATCAGCGATCGCTGTACAATCATAAAACTCATTGAACAATGCAGCTTCTGCAAAACTCTCTCCAGCTTTGACTTCATAGTGCTTGATGGATTGACCAGCGTCGGTATAGTGCATGAGTCTGATCTGTCCAGATATGACTACAAAAATGGCTCTGGTTAAATCTCCTTGATGGAAAAGCGGCTGTCCAGCCGTTAAACTCTCATAGGTGATTGCCATCGCCATTTTGATATTTTCTGGCAGATGGTCAATGTTTAAAAAATTGATCATGTACTTGACTAAAATTATAGAAGTAACAAGAATTACTCCCCATTCACTACTCCCCACCCCCCATTTTTATGACCATCGAACGTATCCCCAAAAAATATTACCCCAAAGCTGATATTTGGCGACGAGGTTTCGCTTTGGGGGTGGATTTTCTTGGTGTTTGGTTAGTTAGTTCCTTCTTGGGTAATAGTGGTGGTATCGGTATTCAAGTTGTGCAAATTTTAGTTTTTGTTATCGGTTGGTTAATCTTGCGTGTGTTGGTTGTCTATAACAATCAAGGACAAAGTTTAGGGCGTTGGGCGTTTGACTTAAAGGTGCTGGAAGTGGAAGATGGGGAAGTTGTCCCCAGGATACCTGAATTACTGGCACTGTTCAAGAGAGAAGTTATAATTGGCTTTGGTGTTCTTTTGCTGTCCATTGCTTTGGGCAACATTAGACTCAACCCCACTGCCATACTGCTAGTGATTCCTCTGGCAATTGACTGTGGTGCGGCTTTCTCTGATAACCAGATGCGGCAGGCTTGGCATGACCGCTACGCTGGAACTTTCATAGTTTCGTCGAGTCGGGGCTATTCCCTTGATTTAAAAATTAAGCGATTAGTTGGAACTTTACGACGAAATGTGAGACGATAGTCATTTGTGTTAATTCTCTTCAGGCTTTAGCGTTTGATAAGATTATGGCTAAAAGTAAAGGTGCGCGCATTATAGTCACACTAGAGTGTACTGAATGCCGGACAAATCCAGACAAGCGATCGCCAGGTGTTTCCCGGTATACCTCAACCAAGAACCGTCGTAACACCACCAATCGTCTAGAACTAAAAAAGTTCTGTACCCACTGTAATAAACATACCGTTCACAAGGAAATCAAGTAAAGATGAGCTATTACCGTCGTCGCCTGTCTCCAATTAAGCCTGGAGAACCGATTGATTACAAAGACGTTGATTTATTGCGTAAATTTATCACCGAGCGTGGTAAGATTTTACCCCGGAGAATTACTGGTCTAACCGCTAAACAACAGCGAGAATTGACACTAGCAATTAAACGTTCCCGTCTTGTGGCTTTGTTGCCATTTATCAATGCGGAAGGCTAATTCTAGTCAGTGGCGAGAATTTTAGATTTTGGATGAACACAAGCAGCTACATAAAGATTGTTATGTAGCTTTGAATCGTCTGAGTCCATAATCTAAAATCTCAATTAGTGTAGGATATTGTTCTACAGTGAAAATTACCAGATTTTGGATTTAGTAGTCATTATTGAACTCCAAAATCTAAAATCTATTTGTTAACCAATTAATTGCGAGAGTTGTGGAGAAGGGGACGCTAGTTGAATTTAGGGTTCAAGGCGATCGCCGTTTGGGCGTGGTAGACCGCCCAGATGGAAAAACCCGTTGGTTTGTGGTAGATGAACGTGGTCAATCCCACAGCCTCGCGCCTAGACAAATTACATATACAGTTAACGGCAACACTTATAAGCCATCGGAGATTGACAGGTTTTTGGAGGAAGTCAAGCCTTATCTCGACCCCTCCAGCTTAGAAGTGGCTTGGGAATTACTAGTAGAAGATGGAGAAACAGTCACGCCATCCCAAATGGCCAATCTACTGTTTTCGGAATCAAACTCAGCTCCCAGTTATGCTGCTCATTGCTTGTTATCAGATGACAAGTTATATTTTAAACAAAAAGGTGATGCTTACGAACCGAGAACGGCGGCTCAAGTAGCAGATCGCAAACACCAGATAGAAGTAGAAGCCCTCAAAGCTAGGGGACAGCAGGAATTTTTGACGCGTGTAGAACAAGCACTCCAAGGCGAAGCAGTAGAGTGGCAGCGTCATGACCGCCAACGCCTAGAAGGATTGGAAAAGTATGGAACACTTTTAGCCGACATTGTGAAGGTGGGGCTAAACTATGATTCTCTGGCGCGTGCCTATCCTCCCCCAGCCCCAGTATTAGAAACAATGAATATGCTGGGGCGACCCGCAACCCCCCAAGGCGCTTTTCAATTACTGGTAGATTTGGGGTGGTGGAGTGCCACGGAAAACTTGTTCCTGCGTCGTTCGTCAATTCCAGTTCAGTTTCCTAGCAAGGTATTAGAAGTGGCGCAACAGCGTTTGGATTTCCCGCCGACAGACTTAGACACAAATCGCCTTGATTTGACTCACCTGAAGGTCTATACAGTTGACGATGAAAGCACCACTGAAATAGATGATGGATTGAGTTGGGAAAAACTCCCGGATGACAGGGAAAGATTGTGGGTGCATATCGCCGATCCTACCCGCTACTTAGCACCAGAAGATGATTTAGACCTAGAAGCCAGGAAGCGAGGCAGCACAGTTTATTTGCCGACGGGAATGATTCCCATGTTTCCCGAAGTATTGGCAACCGGCCCCATGAGTTTGGTACAGGGAAGAGTTTGCTGTGCTTTGAGTTTTGGTGTGGTTTTAGATGGGACAGGGGCAGTACAAGACTTTACTATTCATCCCAGCTTAATTAAGCCTACCTATCGCCTCACCTACGAAGACGTAGATGAGATGTTGGAATTAGGCGTACAAGCAGAACCAGAAATTGCGGCGATCGCTACTTGGGCAACTAAGCGCAAATCTTGGCGGTATAATCAAGGCGCAATCAGCATTAATATGCCGGAGGCGATGATTAAAGTCAAGAATGATGACATCAGTATCGACATTCTAGATGATTCCCGGTCACGGCAGTTAGTAGCAGAAATGATGATTCTAGCTGGTGAAGTGGCAGCCCGTTACGGTCAAGTACACAACATACCCTTGCCCTTTCGTGGTCAACCACAACCGGAATTACCCCCAGAAGACGAATTACTCCGACTTCCAGCCGGATTTGTCCGTGCTTGTGCCATGCGGCGTTGTATGCCCAAGAGTGAAATGAGTATTACTCCTGTACGTCACGCTGGTTTAGGTTTAGATACTTACACCCAAGCCACATCTCCCATCCGCCGCTACAGTGACTTACTAACGCACTTTCAACTTAAAGCCCACCTCCGGGGTGAAGTTCCCCCTTTTACCGCCGAAGAACTCAAAGAAGTAATGATGACCGTTACCAGCACCACCCAAGAGCTGACAATGGTAGAACGTCAGACTAATAGGTACTGGGCGTTGGAATATTTGCGCCGTCATCCAGAAGAGATTTGGCAGGTAACAGTGCTAATGTGGCTGCGAGAAGATAGTAACTTAGCACTAATTTTGTTAGAAGATTTGGGTTTACAATTACCGATGGTATTCAAGCGATCGGTGAGACTAGGTGAACAGGTATTAGTAAAAGTTAGTATTTCCGACCCGCAAAAAGATGTAATTCAGTTTCAAGAAATAATTTATCAAGAAGCCCAGACAGCAGCGAATTAGACCACATTAGCAATTTGAACCACTTGTGAGGCGCGCTCCCCTACTTCGGAACGGGTGGGGGTTAGTCTGACCTCGCCTATTGTTGAGTGATTTTTGGTCAAAATCATACCATTTGTTCGTTGAGCTTGAGATAGCAAGAGACAAAACTATTATTTTGTATGGCTATGTTTGATGCTTACCAAATTCTTAACTTTTTGTATACACCAATTCGATAGATGAACTATTATCGATAAAGGAATAAATTAGAGATATATGGTAAACACCTGGTAAATATAGAGGCTGAAATATTATTCAAGCCTCTATTTTATATTTAAAATATTCATTATTGATCAAAAATATTTTCCTGAAAAATCAAAACTACTCATCATTTTTTTGTTTTTGGGCAACACATACTAAAGGAAGATGATAAGGATAAAAATTCAGTTTAAATTAATTTAGTACGTTGTTAAGCACAGCAATTACGGAGGTTTGGTGTTAAGCCAAGCCTTTTTTGTATGTAAAGATGCCAGTTCATATCAGGTTTGCAAGAATTTGCATACAGTCTAAGGGCAGATGAACTAAAGTTCTAGAGGGTTTAAATTAAGCTTGGTGTAGTAAATGCTTGGTATACATAAAGGCTTGGCTCGACCAAGCCTTTTTTGTTGGTTATTGTCGAATAACTTTGACGTATGAGCGTAAACAACTTTGTTTCACTTCATCTGAGTACCTTTTTGGTGGACTTATAAACATCAATAAATTGACTGACAACCACATTTAATACAAATGTAATTCTGTTTACCTCTTCGCTTTCGGTTTTTTCTAATTTCCATAGACTCACAGTATGGAAAAATGCACAGTACAACACCTAAATTCCTCCCTATTTTACCTATCTTACGCAACGCCTTCGCTAGTTATAAAATAATTAAGCGCATCTTCATCGAGAATTGGTGCTGCAAGAAAAGGATTTGGGGTTATGTTTCGTCGAACTACTAAGAAAGCAGCAAGTGTTCTTTCGCCCTTCCCATAGGTGTGATTTGTTTGGAGACTCACCTTAAGCTAGAGTCCAATATGAAAGCTACTATCTAGCAAATAAGCAGTACCTATTTGCATGGATTTGAAGAAGCTGCTTTTGCGAAGGCTATTATCTAGCAAATACATAGCACCTATTTGAGTCATCTTGAAGAAGTAGCCTTTATGAAGGCTTGGGCGATCGCTTTACGAGCAAGTTTAGGTTTCAGATTCTCGTCGTAGGGAAGTGGACGCAAAAACTTATGGTAGCTGGGATTTGCCTTAAATTTTTGGGGCATCCAATCAGGGTGACGTATCCAGCTATAACGATCAGTAATACCCCAGGTAATGATGGTATCGACTCCATTAGCGAAGCATAAGTCAAGATATCGCTTATAAGAGTCAGCTACCATTTGATCGAGCTTTTCAATAGTGTCTGGTAGAGGAGTGTCAATAATAATATCCAGTTCGGTAATTACTGGTTTAACTTCCAGTTCTTTGAGCCTTTTTAAAACACCAACAAATCCTTTTTCATCAAAAGGATAATTGGTGGAAAACCACAGATGAGACTGGATACCTGCTCCATCTATCTTCGCGCCATTATTCTTAAGATACTCGATCATTTTTAGGAAATACCTGGATTTCCAGGTATCGCCTTCAATGGAGAAATCATTTAAGTAAAACTTCTTGCTGCTATCAATCGAAGCGGCGATTAAAAATACATCTCGAATTAATTCTGGTTTTACACCTTTATGTAAGCCGTAAGTAGAGGCCTTAGCTTCATCTTCACTGTAGGCAATAATTTCATTAGCGATATCCCAAGATATTAAAACTTCACTATTGCGATAATGTCCCATCACACCGTTAAAGTGCCGTTCGATCATGGGTATGGTGGGGGGATAAGGAAGCCAGTCTGGTTTTGCCATGTTCCAGAACAGGGTATGCCCGTGCATTTTCAGGTTATGCTTTTGGCAGAAGTTAGCGATCGCATCAGCTGCTTCAAAAGTAAAATATCCTGGCTGCGGTTCAGTGGCATTCCATTTTAATTCGCCGTTGGGTGTCACAATTGAACATTCGCGGGCAATTAATTTCGCGTAGTCGGGATATTTTTTTAAAGTTTCACTGTCAACTGCTGCACCATAGCGTTTTCCTTTGGCAGCAGCTAATTGCCGCAAGGGATAATTCGTATTGATTGCGGCAATATCCGTACTACGGCTATCCCTCTGTTTATCCCTTTGTAAAAACCCCATCGTCAAGAAAGCAGATAGAGTTGTGTACCCTGCTCTCCTTAAGAATTTTCTCCGATGGAACATAAATAATACCTAATAGAAAATACAGGAGTTATTATATTGCACATTAAAGTTTTAAAGTTTTTAGAGTAATTATACTGATGAAATATAGAAAAACAAATGTTAAATAATCCGGGAAAATATATTTCCTCAAAACCATTACAATCGTTCACTCATCCCGATATTTCCCTGTAAGCCACCCGTGTGAATCATTAAGATACGATGACCTACGGTCGGTCGGAGACCATCACCTTTCGTAAAATATCTTTGCTTTAACAAGTCCATTACGCCGTAAAACATTTTCGCTGTATACACGTAATCAAGAGGTACGCCGTAGCTTTGGGTAAACTGGTGACTGAACAGTATGAGATCATCTTTCACCTTGGCGTAACCGCCAAAATGGTAATCGCAAACTAATTCCCAAGAGGCGGGAGAACTAGATGAAATGGGCAACCCCGCCGCGACATAATTCTTCATTAACTGAGCAATATCCTGTGCTAAAAAACCCCCATTTTTTAAGACAGGAAAACCAATCACACGTTGCTGAGGTTCCAGTGCCAGAGCGATACCTGCTAGGGTGGTGGCTGTACCACAAGCTACACAAACAATATCAAATACTTGTGTTGCGGCACTTATTATTTCTAGACAACCACGCACACCATTCAAATTACTACCACCTTCTGGAATGATAAATACCTCACCAAAGCGTTTCCTTAGGTCTGTGTGTAATGTGGTGCTGTTTCGTTGTCGATAGGTTTCCCTGTCCACATAGACAAGCTGCATACCTTGTTGCGTTGCAAAACTTAGTGTGGGATTTAAGGGTAAGGTTTCTTCCCCACGAATTATACCAATAGTCTGGAATCCTAAAAGATTACCTGCTGCGGCAGTAGCGAAGATGTGATTAGAATATGCACCACCAAAGGTGAGTAATTTTGTGTAACTTTTCTCCTTAGCTTCTAAGAGATTGTATTTCAGCTTGTACCACTTATTACCGTTTACCCACGGGTGCATTAAATCAAGGCGTAATACATAAATTTCTACACCAGCATTATTAGCAATCTCACTATTGATTTTTTGTATTGGCGGAGGAACAAAGGTCAATGACATCGATGAATTCTATGGAGAGTGATAAGGTATTGTGCTTTTAAGTTGCATAATCCATCGTAAGGTTTGTTGACTGTTGATCGTTCACAGTTAACAGCACTTGTTAGTAGTTATGCAATTTAGGCGCGCATTAGCTTATCAATGATTAACATTGATTATTTTCAATGCTAATGCAATTTCAGTGAATAATAAATTTTACTAATAAATAGCTTCAGGAATTGGCATTTTACCAAATAGGATTCTCAGTTCAATATAAGAAGAAGAATATTTAACACTTAATCATACTTTTTTGGGAGAAAACCTATGGTTGCACTCACCGAAGATACACAAGCTAATGCCAACATAGGACGTTTGACAGTGCAAACTGTGGAAATTGCAGATGAAACAACTGCTATTCGCTGTTTGGATTGGGATCGAGAGCGTTTCGATATTGAATTTGGCTTACGCAATGGCACCACATATAATTCTTTCTTAATTAAAGGTGAAAAAATTGCTTTAGTTGACACTTCACACCGCAAGTTTGAGAAACTCTATCTAGAGATAGTTGCCGGATTAATCGACCCAAACACAATAGATTATTTGATTGTTAGTCACACAGAACCAGACCATAGCGGCTTAGTGAAAGATATTTTGCAATTAGCTCCTAATATCACTATTGTTGGGGCTAAAGTCGCAATTCAATTTTTAGAAAATATGGTTCACCAACCATTCAAATCCCTACAGGTGAAAAGTGGAGAACGCTTAGATTTAGGTAATGGTCACAGCTTGGAATTTGTCTCTGCACCTAATTTACATTGGCCAGATACAATTTTGACTTATGACCACAAAACAGGAATTCTCTACACCTGTGATGTGTTTGGAATGCACTATTGCGATGATCAGACTTATGATGAAAATTTCTTCGCCATTGAAGAAGATTTTAAATATTACTATGATTGTCTGATGGGGCCGAACGCTAGGTCTGTGTTGGCAGCTTTAAAACGCATTGAAAACTTAGCAATTAAAACAGTAGCTACAGGACACGGGCCTCTACTACAAGTGCATATTTCTGAATGGTTAGGCAGGTATAAAAACTGGAGTTTAGAACAAGCTAAAACAGAGACATTAGTTGCTTTGTTTTATGCTGAAGATTATGGCTATAGTGAACATTTAGTACATATTTTGGGGCATGGATGTACTAAAACAGGTGTGGCGGTAGAATTAATTGACTTAAATACTGCTGAACCACAAGAAGTAAGAGAATTAGTTACTCAAGCATCTGGCTTAGTCATCGCCATGCCATCACAATATTCACTGACAGCCCAAGCAGCATTAAATACTATCTTGGCGGCTGTACATCATAAACAGGCCATAGGTTTATTAGAGTCTGGTGGCGGAGAAGATGAACCTGTTTTTCCTTTACGAAATAAGTTTCAAGAATTGGGATTAGTTGAAGCTTTCCCACCAATTTTAATTAAAGAAGCTCCCGCACAAACCACAGAACAACTTTGTGAAGAAGCTGGTACAGATATAGGGCAATGGTTAACACGCGATCGCACCATCAAACAAATTAAATCCATCAACACCGACTTAGAGAAAGCCTTAGGACGGATTAGCACCGGCTTATATATCATCACTACCAAAAAAGGAGAAATTCAAGGTGCCATGTTCGCCTCATGGGTGACACAAGCTAGCCTAAATCCTTTGGGAGTAGCCATTGCAGTCTCCAAAGAACGCGCCATTGAATCCTTAATGCAGGTAGGCGATCACTTTGTTTTGAATGTTCTGGAAGAAGATAACTATCAAGGATTGATGAAACATTTCCTCAAACGCTTTGCCCCTGGTGCAGACCGCTTTGCAGGCATCAAAACTTATCCAGCCACCGACGGTTCCCCCATTCTTGCAGAATCCCTAGCTTACACGGAATGCGAAATCACCAGTCGTATGGATTGTGGTGACCATTGGATTATCTACAGCACTGTTCACGTTGGCAGAGTTGCCAATGTCCATGCCATGACAGCCGTTCATCATCGCAAAGTTGGTAATCATTACTAATTAAGCACTGGGGACTAGGGAATAGAGATTGAGAAAAAGCAAGGGAGGCAGGGGGAGAAATTCCCAATCCCCAATACCCAATCCCCAATCCCCAGTCCCCAACCCCCAATCCCCAATCCCTAATCCCCAATCCCATGTACAAACCTGTAGAAGATAGCCCAATTTCCGCGTACGAAATCAATCGGGGTCGCATCGTCCGCACCTTGGAATTGATTCAAGATGTGATTGTGATTTCCTTATGTATCGGTTTATTTAGCTTCATGGCTATCCAGGTGTGGGATATGTTTCTTTCCCTGCTACCGCCTTTAGATTTCCATGTTGTCACTGCCGATATTTTGTTTCTGCTGATTTTAGTCGAGTTATTCCGACTGCTGATTATCTACCTCCAAGAACAACGCATATCTATAGGCGTGGCGGTAGAGGTTTCTATTGTCTCCGCTTTGCGAGAAGTCATTGTTAAAGGTGTACTAGAAACTAATTGGAGTCAAGTTTTAGCGACTTGTGCCTTCTTATTAGTTTTGGGAATATTGCTGGTTCTGCGAGTTTGGCTACCACCCACTTTTGAAGGGATTGATCCAGAACAACAAATAGCCAAGCGCTATCAAAAAATGCAGGCAAATGGACGAGATTAGCTAGATATTCGACTTCTTGAAGAAGTCGGGTATCTAATCACCCACCAATCTTTAAAGGAGAATTAAATATGACTATTGCGACTTCCAGCCGTCCTAGAGATGTACAAGTTGCAGATATTGGTGAACATACCCTGATTTTGCGATCGCGCACTTGGGAGCGTCTAAAATTTGAAGTTGAGTATTCCCGCCAACGAGGAACTACGGCAAATTCCTATCTTATCCAAGCTGATAAAAAAGCCTTAATTGACCCTCCTGGTGAATCCTTTACGGCAATTTATTTAGAACAACTAGCCCAATATCTCGATTTCACTACTCTGGATTACATTATTCTCGGTCATGTCAACCCCAACCGCCGAGTTACCCTACAAGAATTACTCTCCAAAGCACCACAAGCTACCTTAATTTGTTCTCGTCCTGCGGCTAACGCCTTGAAAACAGCTTTTCCTGAATGGGAATCACGCATTCAAGCGGTACGCTTTGAAGATATTCTCGACTTAGGACAAGGACATCAACTCACATTTGTCACCGCGCCTACTCCTCGTTGGCCGGATGGTTTGTTTACCTACGACTCAGCCACGAAGATTCTCTACACAGACAAGTTTTTTGGCGCTCATATCTGCGAAGATACTTTATTTGATGAAGACTGGAAAAAATTAGACGCGGAACGCCATTATTACTTTGACTGTCTCCATGCACCCCAAGCCAAACAAGTTGAAGCAGCTTTAGATAAAGTAGTCATGCTGGGGGCTAGAAGTTATGCTCCTGGTCATGGCCCTGTGGTGCGTTATAGCCTCAGTCGTTTTACTTATGATTACCGTCAATGGTGTCAAGGACAGAAATCTCAAGATTTAAATGTGGCGCTGCTTTATACTTCTGCTTATGGGAATACTGGCATTTTAGCGAATGCGATCGCTCAAGGTTTGGTTCAAAACGATGTTAATGTCCAATCCGTCAACTGTGAACTTGCAGATACGGCAGAAATTACCCGCATTGTGGAAGCTTGTGATGGCATAATTATCGGTTCCCCCACCTTAGGTGGTCATGCACCAACACAAATTCAAACAGCCTTAGGTATAGTCCTCTCAACGGCGGCAAAAACTAAGTTAGCTGGGGTGTTCGGTTCCTACGGCTGGAGTGGCGAAGCCATAGATTTAATTGAAAGTAAGCTCAAAGATGCCAATTACCGTTTAGGCTTTGACACAATTCGAGTCCGCTTTAGTCCTACCCCGGAAATTCTGCAACAGTGTCAAGCCGCAGGTGCGACTTTTGCCCAAACTTTAAAGAAAAACAAAAAATTACGTACTCCTCGCCAAGTAATTCCCGAAGCCAAAATAGACCGTACTGAACAAGCAGTAGGCAGAATTATTGGTTCGCTATGTGTAGTTACAACCCGTGACCAAGAAAGCCACAAAGGTATCTTAACTTCTTGGGTATCTCAAGCAACCTTTAATCCACCAGGAATTATGATGGCGATCGCTCAAGAGCAGAATGCAGATTTAATGAGTCATACTGGTGATCAATTTGTCTTAAATATCCTCAAAGAAGGCAGAAATGTCCGACGCTATTTTTCCCGTCAAAGTACATTAGGGGATAATCCCTTTGCGAACCTAAAAACTAAAACTGCTGATAATGGTTGTTTAATTCTCACCGAAGCACTAGCTTACCTGGAATGTACCGTCACAAATCAACTTGAATGCGGTGACAGACTGTTAATTTATGCTGTGGTAGATAAAGGAGAAGTGTTGGCAAATGATGGTGTAACCGCCGTTGAACATCGTAAATCAGGTAGCCATTAGATTGAACAAAGAAATCTTGTCTAAAAGATTTTACAAGACAGAATCATATTTTAAGCGCCTAACGCACCGCCACATAACAAGGTGCGTTAGGCTACGTAAGTTTTTATATTAAGTTAAGTGGCATGATAGTACAGTGACAAATGGGAATTAAAATTTTCCAACGCACAAGCACGCCAAGTCATAACTCTCCGCGCCCCTCCGCGCCAACCTTTGCGTCACTCTGCGTTAAAAAAAGGATCTAAACCAATGACGATCAAAAACTTGGATGTCCTCATTAACTCCCTAGAAGGTATTGAAACTATCACCGAACCCAATCAAGTAGCAAAATTATCCCAGGACTACCATACCTTTAGCCCCGTACTTGTCCCGAAACTAGCAGGCAAAGTTGGTGATATTGTAGTCCGTCCCGCCAACGAACAAGAAGTCATCAAAGTTGCTGCTATTTGTGCAGAACATCGCGTACCTGTAACTGTCAGAGGGGCGGGAACGGGAAACTATGGGCAGTGCGTACCTCTACATGGAGGTGTCATTTTAGAGATGACAAAATTACAAGAAATCCTGTGGGTAAAACCAGGTGTAGCTAGGGTAGAAGCAGGGGTGAAATTAGCCGCTTTAGATAAAAAAGCACGAGAAATTGGCTGGGAAATGCGGATGGCACCTTCTACTTATCGTACAGCCACAATTGGGGGATTTATTGCAGGTGGTAGTGGTGGTATTGGTTCAGTACAATATGGTTTATTAGGCGATCGCGGTAATCTTTTAGGATTGCGAGTTGTCACCTTAGAAACAGAACCCCGTGTCATTGAGTTACGCGGCGACGATGTGCAGAAAGTAAACCATGCTTGGGGAATTAACGGCATTATCACACAAGTAGAAATTCCTCTGGGGCCCGCCTATCCTTGGGCTGAAGTAATTGTCACCTTCGACGACTTCATCACAGCCGCCAAGTTTGGACAAACCTTAGCTAATGCCGATGGCATGATTAAAAAGCTAGTAACTATCTTTGCATCACCAATTCCTCAATATTTCCACCCGCTACAGCCATACATCCCTAAAGATACTCACCCAGCTTTTTTAATAGTTGCCGAACCCAGTTTAGAATCATTACCTGGGTTAGTCCAGCAATATGGCGGACAAATCACCTACCAAAAGCCAGCCCAGGAAGCAGGTAAGGGATTAAATCTAGCTGAATTTACTTGGAACCACACTACGTTACACGCCCGAAATGTAGATACTTCCCTTACATACTTACAAAGCATCATTCCTGCGGATAAAGGCTTGGAATTAGTCGCGGATTTATATCATTACTTTGGTGATGAAGTGATGGTTCATTTAGAATTTATTCGCGTTAATGGTGTGGTAGTACCTGCGGCTTTACAACTTGTACGCTACTCCACAGAAGAACGCCTAAATGAAATCATCCGCTACCACGAAGCTAAAGGCGTATTTATTGCCAATCCCCACACATATATTATTGAAGACGGCGGCAGGAAAGTTATTGACCCTGAGCAGTTAAAATTTAAGGAAATTGTTGACCCTTACGGGTTAATGAATCCTGGTAAAAGTAAAGTATTAAAATTTTCATAAATTCATCAAGTTATTTTTAAGAATCTTCATTTATTAAAGAAGGGAAATTGTATCAATGCTTTAGTAGTTAAATGGCGAGTCGGTGTGACCTGGCCATAACACCCGCATCGCTCGGAGTGCAGTTGAACAAAATGATAAAGTCTAGGCCATAGAATAAAATGCCTCTATGACAGTATTCAAAACAAAAACCAAGGGTTTTAAAAAGTCGGCACAGCAGTCTCAGGCAGAAACTCCCAGCCTGAGTATCAAAGAACGACTAGCCCAAAAACGCAAAGCGACCCAAGCACGAAAAGAACTTATTAGCACACTGAGTACTGTTACATTTATTAGCCTTTTTGTTGGGCTGGCAGTATTTTTAGTAGCTGGAATTAAAACAGCAGTTCCCCTTGTCTTAGGGATTATTATCATGTCCCTTTGCTACAAATACCCCCGTATGGGACTGATCGCGTTCTTAATATACGTACCTGCTGGTGGTACTATCACTTACTACATTGGTAACAGTCCAATTCTGCAATTAGCAAAAGATGCGTTCTACTTTCCAGCCCTAATTGCCATTTGGCAAGCTTGCCGTAAACAAAAATTACCTTTAATCGTTCCTCCAGCCATTAGAACACCCCTATTTATTCTGCTAGGTGTGTGTCTTCTAACACTGGTTTTTGTCAATGGTGGGCAACAGTTTAGCCCTCCTGATCTTGGCCCATTTAAACAAGCCAGCAATGAAATACCTTTAGGTATGGGTATTTTGGGGCTAAAAGTGCTTTTAGGTTATTTACCTCTGATGGGTTGTGTTTACTACTTAATGAAGGATAAAAAGGACTTTTTGTTCATATCACGCCTACAAGTCAGTCTGATTTTGATATGTGGTGTACTGGGTATTTTTCAGTATCTTTTACTGCTAACTGGTATATGTGAAGGTACTAGATATGCTGAAGGGAATGCTTTATTTAGAGCAACATTAGAAGCACGTTGTTATATTGGTGGTTCCTTAGTATACAGTCCCAGCCAGGGCATGATTAGATTGCCCGGAACCTTTGTAGCTCCTTGGCAGTGGGCATGGTTTTTAATTTCTAGTACTTTTCTGGCTTTCGCTACAGGTTTTTCTGATCCTTCCATCATTTGGCGGTTCATTAGTTTAGGTTCTATGGCGACTGTATTTATCAATGCAGTTGTCTCTGGACAAAGAATTGCCTTGGTCTTAGTGCCTGTCTGTTTTATCATTCTGCTCTTACTTACAGGTCAAATCGGTAACCTGAAACGCTTTATTCCTATTGGTGCAGGTCTAGCGGCTCTACTAGCGATCGCTATGGCTAGTAACCCTGCGGTTGTAGAAGAACGGGTCAATAGTTTGGCAAGTCGTTGGGAAGCATCACCGCCCCAGGAATTTATTGTCCAGCAGTTTGAAGACACCTTGAGAAGTACAGGTAATCCTCTAGGTAATGGACTAGGTCGAGCTACTAACTCCGCTCGTACTTTGGGTTCAACTAGGTTGATTGAGACTTATTACCCTAAACTCCTGTACGAAGTGGGTTTCGCGGGAACATTTAGTTTCTTAGCATTAGTAACTACCATAACAATTGCTGGTCACAAAGCCTATCGCTCAATCAAAGACCGTAATTTACGTACTTATGCGGCTGCTATGTGGGTGTTTATATTGTTTATTAGCTATAACACTTACTACTATCCTCTAGACGTTGACCCGGTAGCTGTATACTACTGGTTTTTCGCCGGCATATTGTTTAAATTGCCAGTCATCGATAAACAAGAAAAGGAAAATGCTGACCCTCAACACAAGAACAAGAAAAAGCGTCCACAATTAAAGTTTTGATAGACTAGACTCTCACTATACGAGAAATAAATATGACAAGGTTATTTATGGCAGACTATTCTCTCAGCAAACAAATTTAAACTAGGTGGAAAGTCGTTATGAGTAATTTGCCTTTGATTAGCGTAGTCATACCAACCTACGGGCGAGAGGAAATCCTCAGGGATAGCATTGTCGATGTCTTAAATCAGGATTATCCCAAATATGAAGTTTTGGTAGTAGACCAGTCGCCAAAACACAAACCAGAAATCGAAACTTACTTAGAAGAAGTAGCCGCAGCAGGTAAAGTTAAGTGGTTTCGCTTAGATTGGGCTAGTTTGCCAGGCGCGCGTAATTATGCTATACGGCGAGCATCTGGAGAAATAATTTTATTTATTGATGATGATGTCAAATTAAAGCCCGGATTTTTAGCAGCCCATGCAAAAAATTACGTACAAAATCCCGATGTAGGATCTGTAGCGGGTAGGGTATTTGACAGAATGAAATTAGGTGATTCTGGTGGAAATTTGGAGATTGAATATCTCCCACCTGAAGCGATGGACCCAGGAGTCGCTTGGTATCATATTGACTTAGTGCATACAATTAAACCCCAGCAAGTGTTGACGGCTAGGGGGTGTAATATGTCTTTCCGTCGGGAAATTTTTACTAAGCACGGACTCAGGTTTGATGAAAGGTTTCGCGGTAGTGCAGTCCGCGAAGAGTCAGACTTTTGTTTAAGGTTGCGGCAGACAGGGTATAAAATTTGGTATGACCCAGAGGCAGATTTAATCCACTTAGGGGAAGAAACAGGAGGTTGCCATGATATTAGTATGCGATCGCTCAAATATCAGTTCACTTTCTATCACAATCATTTCCTATTAGGATTGAAAAATCTCAATTTTAGCCAAGCTTTACGCCTATACGCCCGTTTATTTGATTGTCACGTCCTTGGTCGTCCCCCTTGTCACAAAAGCGGTTCTCCCATCAAAATTATCACCCGTGGCATATTCTATATCTTAGGTTTTTTCAGAGCCTTAGGGAGTGTTATCCAGTCAAATTGGCATGATGGTCAAATTTATAGTCGTCTTGATCAAGAATCAATTATCAAGAGTCAAGAGTCAATGGTCAATAGCTAATGACAACTGACAACTAACAACTAACAAATACTTATGAAAATTTTAGTTGCCAGTCATACTTATATTGTAGACCTCAACTGTGAAAAACTAAGGGCTTTATCTCAATTAGAACCGGGAATTGAAGTCACAGTTGTAGTTCCTAAAACCTGGAAACCTGGTGGCGTTCAAAACAAAATTATTGAAACCCAGTACCGTGATGAAGGTGCTTTTAAGATAGTTCCAGTTTCCAATTTTAGTCAAAATCATCAAGGCCTACTTACTTTTGGGGCTGATTTAATATCTTTATTAAAGCAATTTCGCCCCCAAATTATTCAAGTAGAACAAGGCTCTAGGGGTCTTGCATATGCTCAAATGATTGCCTTAAATCAATTATTAGGTCTGAAGGCAAAAAACATCTTTTTTACTTGGTGGAATTTACCTTACGAGTTAAAACTACCAATTGCTTTATTAGAAAAGTATAACCTTAACCATAGCCACGGCATTATTTCTGGCAATCAAGATGGCGCTGGGGTTTTAAGACAACGGGGATATAAGAGACCATTTATAAAGTAAATCTTTAGACGACTAGACGACGTAGCATAATACGAGTCATAACGGCATATATGGCAGCCTCACTCATTTCTGGGAGACGCTCATAATCCTTACTGAGACGACGGTACTGGTTTAACCAGCCAAATGTTCTTTCTACTACCCACCGTTTGGGCAAAACCTGAAATTCTTGATTAGTACGCCGGATTACCTCAACATGAGCTTGAATCATCAGCCAAACAGAGAGCGCAAATTTATCACCGTCATAGCCGGAATCAACCCAGATGACTTCAACTTTTTCCAGTAATTCTGGACGCTCTTCTAACAGTTCCATCAAAGTATAGGCGGCAAGTAATCTTTCTCCAGCATTTGCTTCACTTACAACCACTTTTAACAAAAGTCCCAGACTATCAACCAAAGTTTGCCGCTTTCGTCCTTTTACCTTCTTGCCACCATCAAAACCGTACACATCCCCCTTTTTTCAGTCGTTTTTACCGACTGGCTGTCTGCCGCGATCGCCGTGGGTTGAGTTGACTTCCCCATTTTTTGACGAACTTGATCGCGCAAAGTATGATTCATTTGCTCCCAGATACCTCGTTTTTGCCATTTACGATAGTAGCTGTAAACAGTTGAACTAGGAGGAAAATCCCCTGGAAGCATATCCCACTGACAACCTGTTTTCAGATGGTAGTAGATAGCGTTGCATACTTCTCGCATATCAGTTGTTCGGGGATGCCCACCGCATTTAGCGGGTGGAATCAAAGGAGCTAAAATTGCCCATTCTGAGTCATTAAGGTCTGTAGAATAAGACTTTCGTCTCATTGTTTCCTATGTAAATACACTCTACAAACAGTATCTTATCGCTGCCTTTTTATCTGATGGCTCTCCTTTAGATTTACTTTATAAATAGCCTCTAAAGGGAAAATTAAAGTTATGCCTCAATTGGGTATAGATGAAACTTTATTTACACCTCAAGCACAACTAGAATTAGCGGCTAAGTTAGGTATTCAAGCAAATGAATTTGTGATTGGCTTCGTGGGGCGATTTGTACCAGAAAAGGGCTTACTCACACTTTTGCAAGCATCAACTAAGTTACCTCTAGATAAAACTTGGAAGTTACTATTATTAGGTCGTGGTTCCTTACAAGAAGAGTTAATGAAAATTGCCACAGACAATAATATTCAAGATAGAGTAATTTTCATAGAAAGTGTCCCTCATAATGAAGTTGTCAACTACATTAATTTAATGAGTACTTTGGTACTGCCTTCAGAAACGACTTATAACTTTAAGACCTTAACTTCTGTTGGTTGGAAAGAACAATTTGGTCATGTGTTAATTGAGGCGATGGCTTGTCAAGTTCCCGTAATTGGTTCTGATTCCGGCGAAATACCCCATGTCATTGGTGATGCTGGTTTAGTCTTTCCTGAAGGCAATGTTCAAGCGCTGGCAAATTGCTTATTGCAACTTATTGAACAACCAGATTTAACCAAAGAAATTGGTGAAAGGGGTTATCAAAAAGCTATGGTTAAATATACAAATAAAGCTTTAGCAAAAGAGCAATTTGAGTTTTATCAAGAATTGGTCAATGGTCAATAGTCAATGGTCAGTGGTCATTGGCAACTGACAACTGACAACTAAGAACTAACAACTGACAACTGACAACTAATGAAAATTTTACAAATTGTCCCATCTATTTCTTTGATTTATGGTGGCCCTAGTCAAATGGTATTGGGACTATCACCAGCGTTAGTAAAAGCAGGTGCAGAAGTTACAATCATTACCACTGATAGCAATGGTGATAGTGGTCAAAAACCTTTAGATGTGAATTTGAATGTTCCCATAAAACAAGATGGTTATGAAATAATATATTTTCGCTGTTCTCCATTTCGACGTTATAAATTTTCTTTAGACTTACTCAATTGGTTAAAAATTCATGCCCGTGAGTATGATATAGCCCATATCCATGCTTTATTTTCTCCTGTGAGTAGTGCTGCAGCTACTATATGTCGCCAACAAAAGTTACCATATGTTTTGCGCCCATTGGGTACTCTTGACCCGGCTGATTTACAGAAGAAAAAACAATTAAAAAAGCTGTATGTCGAAATTATCGAACGGCGTAATTTATCTGGTGCAGCAGCAATTCATTTTACTAGCGAACAAGAGGCGAAAGTATCAGCTAGATTTGGAGTGGCGACGCATGATTTAGTGATTCCGTTGGGTGTTATTCCCCCACAGAAAAAAGCAGACAATAGCTTAATTAGTCAATTAGGTATTCCAGAGAATATACCGTTAATATTATTTATGTCGCGGATAGACCCAAAAAAAGGGTTAAATTTACTAATACCTGCATTAGAGAAGCTATTAGCAATCGGGAATAACTTTCATTTTGTCTTAGCGGGAACAAACCCCCAAGACCCAGATTATGAACAGCAAATAAAAGACCAAATTAGTAATTCATCACTGCGATCACACTCTACCATCACAGGCTTTGTCACTGGTGAGTTAAAAGCTAGTTTACTACAAGCGGCTGATTTATTTGTCCTACCTTCATACTATGAAAACTTTGGTATTGCGGTCGCCGAAGCAATGGTAGCAGGTGTACCTGTAATTATTTCCGACCAAGTACATATTTGGCAACAGGTGCGTGATAGTGAATCCGGCTGGGTAGGGACAACAGAGGTAGAATCACTGGTAGAACTATTACAACAAGCACTCCAAAATCCCCAAGAATGCCAACGTCGGGGACTAAACGCCCAAAATTACGCCTTACAAAATTTTAGCTGGGATGCGATCGCAGGGCAAATTATCCAAGCCTACCAAACAATCATGAACCTATGCCACTAATACCAAATTGTAGTAATCTATTTTTTGCTTTGAGTTGGGTGTATCTTTATGTTTAAGTCCCATTAGTCGACCGTCAGCAATCAACACTCACCTGTCTACTACGAATTACCGACATCTTGTAAAGTGCCGCAATGCTTACAGTGTGGTAAATGCTTGTAAGTTAAGTTGTGACAATTTTGACATTCAATATACTGATAATAACCACAGTGTGGACAATAGGCATCATTAGCTCTAATTTTTTTCGCACACTTCACACACCGTGATTTTTGAATTCTATTAACTGCTTGTAGTTTAGGATTAAGAACAATTTTCTGGAAAAACTTGATAATCCCAAAACCAATCAAGGGAATCAATAATATATAAACATAGCTGACCAGGAACAGTAAACTACCAAAAACAGCACTAATAACATCAAAGAAAAATTGAAATATTGCCCCTACTTGTAAAAATTCAAATATTTTTAGAACTAAAGGGATAAAAAATATCACTAATAAATGCCAGCTAATCAGAGCAATGAGTCCGTAACCCCGACGCTGAGAAAATTGATGAACTAATAAAGCTGCGAATATCAGTGGTAACAAAAACAGAGATTGAAAAGCAAGTTGAATACTGGGATACCAAAAAGATGCTTGTTTATAACCTTGCTCAACCGTGGCAAATTCTCCCCTATTTTGCAGAAAGGCAATAAAACTTTTACTTTCTGTTTGAGTCAATAGTTGATTTTTAAGATTAGATATTTCCTTTTCCAACTGAGAAATTCTAACATTATTTTTATCTAACTCCTGTTTAGCTTTTTCTGCTGGGACTTGATTAATCGATTGGCCAGGAGCTTGTCCGGCAAGTTTGTCTAAGAGTGTAGAGTCATACTGGGCGCGAATCCGGTTATTAGATTGTTTAAGATTACTTATTTGTGCTTGTCGCTGGTCAATTCCTTTGATGGCTTGCTGATTTTGAGGAGTTTTGATTTTATCGATGTATTCTCCATACTGCAAGCAAGTAGAAGAAACCTTACCCAGACGGTCTACCTCATTTTGTTGATAAGTTTGTTTTTGACTGGGTAGATTACTAATATTATCTAGCAGCGATTGTCTAATAATTTCATAATCTTTATCTTTATTAGTTTGTGTGCGATAAGTCTGCCATTGGAAATAACATGGATAAGCTTGTGAAGGGCTGAGATGCCATCTACTAATATCATCTAAACCTGTAAAAACATTAACTAAGATAAAAATATCAATCAAAATAATGACAATCAAACTCACTCTATTCAGAGGTTCATTGTTGATTTTTCTTGACTTACTAAAAAATTGATTGACAAGACGGCGGATTCTGGCAAACATATTGGCTGTTGATGAATATTCAAATTAAACAACTGTTATAGCAAGCTAGTTTGATTCTCCATAGCGTAGTCTCCCCTATATTTATGCCTCAATGTTGGGGTAGACAGTGCCAGCCCTTTTAGGGTTGTGATGGACAATTTCTTACGTAAATGTTCAAAAGCAAACAGGAACCCTATATTAACCGTTAAGTAGAGTTACACAGTTGTGTTTGTAATTATACTTAGCATAGGAAGTACCAAAGTTTTTAGTAGTTGAGCAAAGCAAAATTGTTATGAGAGGATGGAAGGGTGGGGAATTCATGACCTCTACTGATAACATGACTTTAAGAAAAAAACTAACTACCTTTTAAATCAGTCTGTTAAGTTGTGTAATTTTTCTTAAAATCTATCAAGTGAGAATGCGAGGCAATGAAGATTGGACGATAACTATCAAACTTACCTAAATCGGGTAGCAAGACTGACGCTACCAGAAGCATTGAGATCCCAAGCCCAGCATATTCAGGAATCATATAAGTTTCAGCCTTCTTCGGGATCTAGGCAAGCAGTACCTTTTCCTGGGTACACCATAATTACTCCATCGGCGGCAGAAGATTCGGAAAATTCTGGTTTTTATACTCAGGTACAAGCTTATCAAGAAGAACTGTTACAGTTACCTATCAACAATGGTTTGATAGTTCCTGTACCTCCCGCAAGCTTCCATTTGACTTTGGCCGATTTGATTTGGGACAGTGCTTACTGTGATGCCTGTGAAAAAAATCCTGACTTTGAGCAACAATTACGCTCTTGTATAGGTGATACATTACAGCAATATCAAGAATCTCTAACATCAGGGAGTAATCCGATTTATTGGCAGATGTTGGGATTGATTCTCATGCCCAGGGCTGTTGCTGTTTGTTTAGTACCGAAAGATGAACGTTGTTATGAACAGGTCATTAAATTCCGCCGCACAATTTACCAGAATCCCAAATTAATAGCCTTGGGTATCGAGCAACATTATCATCTTACTGCTCATATAACATTAGGTTATTTTGGGGAGGTTTCATCAGATTTAGATAGAACAAAATTTAGTGATACACTATCTGAGTTGAGTCAAAAATGGCTGTTAAATACGCCAGAATTTCTGATTAGCCGTGTAGAATTGCGAAAATTTGACGATATGACACGCTATTATCGTCAGCCAGACTGGCCAAGCTTGAATTTTTAATTTTGCTTTGAGCATGAGACTTTGAGAAAAACGTTCACGGTCTTGGGCGCGTCATTAGTTCTTCATCAATAGTCAATCATTATGCAATTAACAAAATCCTCATCCCCTTGTTGGTGAGGATTTTTCTTATTAAACTAAAAACAACAAATATGCAGCTATACTAACTAGCTAATACATATTAGATCATAAGATTGATAATTGATTTTTAAAATATATGTAGGTGGTTAGTTAATGGTTACTCAAGACTTGCTTGGTATGTTATCTTCACCTTATTTAATCTAAAAATACTTAATTTTTTTGTAAAAATCAAATCATATTCCTATATGAGAGTATACTAATTTTTTATTCACCACTTACGAATACGAGCAAAGATGAGCCATCATTGCATCAAAATAGGCATCTCTATCATTTTAGGCGTAGGTGCAATAACTGGCATTGAGCATCCTAGCAACGCTGAAATTATTCAAGATAGTACACTACCTAACAATACTAATGTTACTGTTACTATCGGTAAAGAGAATGATACTACATTCTTCATTGACGGCGGAACAGCAATAGGCAGCAATCTATTTCATAGTTTTAGCAAATTTTCCTTACTCAAGAGTCAAAATGCTTACTTTAATAGTACTGAAAATATTCAAAATATCTTTAGTCGGGTTACTGGTGGAGAAGTATCAAAGATTGATGGTTTAATCACAGCTAGAAGTAGAGTTAATCTATTTCTCATTAATCCCAATGGCATTATTTTCGGGACTAATGCTCAGTTAAATATTCAAGGTTCTTTTGTTGCTAGTACTGCTGATAGTGTCAGATTTGCTGAGGGTGGAGAGTTTATCACTAAACCTTCAAGTGTTACACCCTTACTCAATGTCACAACTCCTATTGGTTTGCAATATGGAGCTAATTCTGGCAGCATTCAGTTACAAGGAGAATCAATATATCAGCCTAGTACGCTACAAGTTCAAGGCAGTCAAACTTTAGCGTTAATTGGTGGCAATGTTATTTTAGGAAACGCTAATCTTAGCACTATAAAGTCGGAAGGCAGGATAGAAATAGGTGGTGTCTCATCAGCAGCCTTAGTAGGTATTGAATCAGTCAGTTCAGGCTTCTTGTTTAAATTTGACAAGACATCTGAATTGGGCGATATTCGACTATATTCAGGCACTAATATTAATAGTTTAGGCGACCTTAATCTTACTGGGAAAAATATTGTCATTCAAGATGCGTCCTTGAATGTGTTTAATAATCTAACAGTCAATGCCCAGGAGAGGGTTGAGTTAACGGGTAGAAGTGCAATTGATACTGGAGTTCCCTATAATTCGCCAGGAAATCACGTTATTAATACTCGTAATTTATTACTAAACAATCAATCTTTTATTAGTATAAATAACGGTAATTTGGAGGTAAATGCTTCAGATTCGGTGCAACTGACAAGTGATATCAAAGGTGTTCCCAGTCGCATCTATGCCACAGCTTCAGATGGTGACGTATCCAGTGGGAATTTAACAATTAATACGGGGTATTTATTAGTCGATAATGGTTCACAAATTATTACTAATTCTTCTACTGCATTTTCCGGCATTATTCCTCGTAATGTGCAGACAAAAGCTAGTTTAACTATTAATGCCTCAGATTCAGTAACTTTGCGGGGTAATTCATTTGACGAAATATATCCTAGCGGTGTGTTTACTCAAACTGATGGTGATGGCAAGACTGGAGACCTGACAA
Organism: Anabaena sp. FACHB-595; assembly: GCF_048568275.1. Classification (NCBI taxonomy): domain Bacteria; kingdom Bacillati; phylum Cyanobacteriota; class Cyanophyceae; order Nostocales; family Nostocaceae; genus Anabaena; species Anabaena sp. FACHB-595. Next base: position 5,313,436 of record NZ_CP183473.1, on the reverse strand, counting down.
TTAATACTCGTGTGTTACGAATTGAAGATGGGGCGCAGGTAATTGCCAGAAATTTGAGTGTCGGTAAAAGCGGAAACTTGACTGTAAATGCTACTGATAAGGTGGGAATAATTGGTACTTCTCCTAAGGGTACAATTCCTGGGAACTGGCCTAATGATTCAGAGCTAGATGAGCAAGTACCTAGAACTGCCGGTCCCTTAAAAGAGTTGTTGATAACAGGTGTATTACGCAGAGATAGTTTACCTAGTGGTATATTTACTGACTCAGTTTCTTCCGGTGATGCTGGCATGATCACGATTAACACTGGTGAGTTAACAGCACAAAATGGAGGGCGAATTAGTGCTGATACTTTTTCAGCAGGTCAAGGCGGAGATTTAATGATCAATGCTACTGATAAGGTGGAATTGATTGGTACTGCTGTTAATGGGGTTGCTAGTGGTTTGTTCACGAGATCTGGTTCTTCAGCTACAGGAAATGCGGGATCTTTGACAATTGTCACTGGTAATTTATTAGTAAAAGATGGGGCGCAAGTCAGTGTTAGTACTTTTGGTACGGCTCAGGGTGGTAATTTATTTGTGCAGGCTGCTGAGGGGATAAAACTAATTGGTGTTTCTCGGAGGAATATTGCCAGTGGCTTGTTTGCTCAAGCTAATCGTTATGCAACAGGAGATGCTGGTAGTTTAAAGATTGATACCTCCACATTAGTGGTACGTGATGGCGCACAAGTTAGTGCTAGCACTTTCGGGGCAGGTAAAGGTGGAGATTTGTTTGTCCAAGCTTCTGATATCAAACTAATCGGTACTGCTGCTGATGCTTCGTTCTCTAGTGGCTTGTTTACTGTAGCGACGGCAAACTCTACTGGTAGCGCTGGTAAACTCACAGTGAACGCGGATCTATTGGATGTTCAGCAGGGAGGTGGGATAGCAGTGCAGAGTAGTGGTAAGGGGAGTGCAGGCAACTTAAATATTAATGCTCGTAGAATCAGATTGGATGATCAAGCTTTTATCAGTGCTGATACTCGTGATAATGGAAGTGACCCTAAGCGATCGCAAGCAAATATCAATCTGCGATCGCACAATCTCATTCTATCTCGTGGCAGTAACATCACCACTAACGCCACAGGGAATAATGTCATTGGCGGCAATATAGACATTGATACTAACACTCTAGTTGCTATTCAAAATAGTGATATTAGTGCTAATTCTGCTGATTTTCGTGGTGGTCGAATCAACATTAATGCTCAAAATATTTTTGGCACCAAATTTCGCAATCAACGTACCCCTAATAGCGATATTACTGCTACTGGCGCTAACCCTGAGTTAAGCGGTGCGGTGGAAATTACTACCCCTGATGTAGACCCTAGTCAAAGTTTAAGCCAACTCCCATCAGAGGCGGTTGATGTGTCTAATCAAATTTCTCAACAATGCCGGATTGATGAGGCGACGGCACAGAGACAAAATCAATTTATTATTACTGGACGAGGTGGTATACCGATAAATCCCTATGAAATCTTCGATAACAGTGCGGTAATTACGGATTGGGTAACTATTAATGATGTCAATAGTGTTGCTCACAAAGAAACTGATTTCGCCAAAGAGGAAAACACTACTGCTGATACTATTGTTGAGGCTCAAGGCTGGGTTTATGATGCCCAAGGAAATTTGGTTTTGACTGCCGAAGCAACTAAAATAACGCACCACAGTTTAGGTTTGACAACCGATTTCTGCCGGATAAATAAGGGATAGAAAAAAGAGTCGATTTGGGAACAAGTCATGTTTCAATACGTCTGCAATCGGTTAGTCGATTAGTGAAGAGAAGACAAAAAAGGCGATCGCTATAACTTGATTTGATACGTTGGCTAATTAACAGGCTTGTTCACGTAAATCCTATGAGATAGCCAAAGTATAAAAACTTTTCCTGACCCTACAAGTGTGGGGAAAAATAATTCTCTCGTTAAATAATTTTGCTTTTTCCTATATATAAACTTTTAACAATACTTTGCTGTCTCAGGCTGAAGCCCTGGGAATGGATACAAACAGGGAAAGACAATGCTTCATGAGATTACTAGTAGAACACAAAATCTATGAATTTTCCGTAAACTTGTTTCATTAAGTGTTTTTACATAAACATGGTATGATATGACTGATTAAGCATATATATCAGGGAATATCTTTGGTGAATAACAACTTACTTATCAATCAACAAACTCACTAGTATTCCTTAGTTATATTTTAGGAAAAAATTGCCGATCATCGGTAATTTAGCACCAATTAGGTGTTCATTACAACTAAAAAATCTTTTGAGTGCTTTGGAGTTTAAGTGTTGATAGTCTTTTAGCTCAGTTTTTTTAAAGTCACTTTGTCTTTAGGTCTTTAAACAAATAAAAGAGCATGAGTTGTATGTATTGAAGGTGCTTTCATCAATCAAAGGATTCAAAATCGTGTACTGTATTCTGTTCTGTGTATGGGTTAAACCCAAATAGTACACTTTATAAAAAGTTCGTTAGTTGATATCAACTGATGAGTAAATCCACCAAAAATTTGTTTCCTGATAGTCAACAGAACACATGAATATTGTTAAGTAGAATACAGTGTTAATGGTGCATAAGCACTGGTATAATCTGCTTTCGACAGTCTTTTTTATAAAAGTTTGTATATATGACAATGGACTCTTTACAAGGTTTTGAAGAAGTAGATATTCACAAATACGTAGAAGTTCTTCAACGACGTTGGTTAGCTGTAGTAGGAATTTTTGGACTATCGCTGACCCTTGGGTGTGTGTATGCCTTTTCACAAAAGCCTTCATACAAAGCAGAAGGAAGTGTGATGATTAAAACTAATCGTACTTCCTCACTCACTGGTTTACCACAGGACATTGGTCGCTTAGAACCATTGAATGTGAACGACAACCCCTTGGAAACTCAAGTGAGAATTATTGGCTCAAATCCAGTACTTCAGCAAACAATTAAAGCACTTAACCTTAAAGATCAAAATGGCAAACCACTATCAATTAGAATTTTCGCCAAACAACTAAAGATAGAAGGAATCAAAGGCACAGATGTTGTGCAGCTTTCTTATAAGAGTAATGATCCTGCACTGGCTGCCAAAGTTGTCAATAAAGTTATTGACAATTATATCGCCCTAAATATTAAAGCCAATCAAGACGAAGCACTAACAGCTAAACAAGTCCTCATCGCGGAAATACCTAAAGCTGAGACAAGCGTCAAAAAAGCCGAATCAGAACTGCGAATATTTAAAGAAATCAATAAAATCATTGCTCTAGAACAGGAAGCAACCGTAGCAGTTGATACTGTTTCCAAACTGAGCAACCGCATATCTGAAGCACAAGCACAACTCAACGACGTTAAGGGTCGCTTAGAACAGTTACGCACACAAGCTCAGGTTGACTCACAACAAGGTGTTATCGCCTCTGAATTGAGTCAAGCGCCGGGAGTCCAAAAAGTGCTAGCCGAACTCCAAGAAGCAGAAAGTAAATTGGCAGTTGAACGTACTCGCTTTGAAGCTGAACACCCTGCAATTACTAGCTTAGAAGAAAAAATTGTAGTTTTGAAGAACTTGCTCAAAGATCGCACAGGACAAGTAGCAGGTACAGCGCAAGTTACCCAGGGAAGCTTACAGGTTGGGCAATTGAAGCAAAGCCTCATAGCAGATATTACTCGTGCCGAGTCACAACGGGTTGGTTTAGAAAGACAAATCAGTACACTCTTGCAACAACGAGAGGCGTACATTAAACGAGCCAACTATTTACCAAAACTCGAACAGAATCAACGAGAGTTAGAACGGAAGCTACAAGCAGCACAAGGAACCTACGAAACCCTCCTGAAAAAACGCCAAGAAATTGACATTGCCCAAAACCAAAAAATTCCTAATGCGCGGGTTATTTCCTATGCCTTAATTCCCGATTTCCCAGAGGGGCCGCGCAAAATTCTATTTATTATTGGCGGCGGAGTAGCTGGTATTTTCTTAGGTATCATTGCCGCCTTCAGTATAGACTTGATCGACCGCTCAGTTAAGACTGTTAAAGAAGCTAAAGAAGTCTTGAGATATACCGTTTTAGGAGTCATCCCCACATTAGGTAGAAACGGTAAAGACGATACACCCATACCAGGACTTGATAGAGCTGTTCCCAAAATCATTGGTAGAGATATCCCTTACTTTCCTCTAGGTGACGCATATCAGATACTACAAGTTAATTTAAAGTTCCTCTGTTCCGATAAACCACTCAAAAGTATTGTAGTCACCAGTTCCGTCCCTAAAGAAGGCAAGTCAGAAGTATCGGCAAATTTAGCTGTAACTATGGCTCAGGCGGGTCGTCGGGTGTTGTTGGTAGATGCAGATATGCGCCACCCCATACAACATCATATTTGGGATCTATCTAATGCGATCGGGTTAACCAATGTCTTGATTGGTCAAGTTACTTTAGATGAAGCAGTACAAGAAGTAATGCCAAATTTAGAGGTACTTCCGTGCGGAATTCTACCACCTAATCCTGTAGCCATGTTAGATTCTCAACGCATGGCCACATTGATGAGTAACTTTGCTAGGGATTACGACTTTATTATCTTTGATACACCACCCCTAACAGGCATAGCAGATGCGGCTGTGTTAAGTACCCTGACTGATGGCATTTTATTAGTTGTTCGTCCAGGGGTAGTTGATTTTAATAGTGCTAATGCGGCTAAAGAATTTTTAACTCAGTCTGGTCAAAAGGTTTTAGGCATAGTCATCAATGGAGTGAATATTAAAAATGAACCGAACGGTTACATTTATTCCTCAAAATACAGACAACTTGAACCAGATTCACTATCTAGTAGCTTGAGCAAGTTGTCTAGAAAAAGTTGATGTAATGTAGGGATATTGCAGAGTATTTTTGAGGCGATTATTTCCATTCGCATTTTTACAAGAATATCAAAAGTAAATTATGGGAATAATCGCTTGCAACTGAATACAGCATAATAAAAGTCTTTTTGTGAGTTCAGAAAAATTGGTTTTTATCAACCAACGTTCTTGTTTTTTGTTCCCTTTTCAGACCCTTTCCTATGGATACAAAAAAAATCAAAACGTCTTGCTTAATTAATAATTATAATTACGCAGCATTTCTGTCAGAAGCAGTTGCTAGTACTTTACGGCAGACAGTTAAATTTGATGAAATTATTATTGTTGATGACGCATCTACAGATAACTCTGCTGAAGTGATCGCTAAATTTGCTCAACAAGCAGATATTAAATATATATTAAAAGAAAAAAATCAAGGTCAATTATCCTCATTCAATGAAGCTTTTTTAAATGCCTCTGGAGACATCATCTTTTTTTTAGATGCTGATGATGCTTATGAACCTGAGTATTTAGAAACTGTTCTGAATTTTTATAATAGACGTAGCGAATGTGATTTTGTATTTTGTGCCTATAAAAAATTTGGAGCAGTAGAAGGCACATTTCAAGATTATGAAATAGATGTAGATTTGGGTTACTCAGTCATTAGAACTTTATGTAATGGCGAATGGATTGGCTCTATAACTTCAACATTGTCAATGCGTAGAGACATCCTGAGGAAAGTTTTACCTATTCCCAATACAGAAGATTGGCGCGTTAGGGCTGATGATTGTTTGGTGTGGGGAGCTTCTTTAGTGGGGGCGAAGAAATTTTATTTATCTCAACCTTTAGTAAGGTACAGAATACATCAAAACAACCAATTTCATAACAGTAAATTTGTAAATACAGATAAAGATTACGAATATAAGAGATTTTGGAAGCGCAATTCATTATTTAATTACATCCTGCAAAAAAATAATTTAGAGTTACCTTTTTTATTAGCTTTTACATCGCTGAATGAGCTAAAAACAATACCATGTCCTAATAATCAAGATTTTATATCGTATTTAAAAATAATATTTCTGTTTGAGAAGAATGTGTATTGGAAAATTAAGGGCATATTTTTATTATTTAATTATCTTGGCAAATTTTTGCTGAATGGAAAACTACAAATAAGGTAAATATTAATCAAATAAAACACAGATTATTTTCTTTAAATATGATGAATTTTGACAAATAGAAAAAAATATAGTTAAAATGCTAAGTAAATTGAGGCTGTCAAACTTATCTAAATTAAAATCTCATTCTCGGTTACGTGCCATCATTGCTAATGCTGGTTGGTTATTTGCCGATCGCATCTTGCGTATGGGTGCAAGCCTGGTGGTGGGAGTGTGGATAGCCCGCTATTTAGGGGTGCAACAGTATGGTCTATTTAACTATGCACTAGCCTTTGTTACTTTATTTACTCCTGTTTTGACTTTAGGTCTAGATGAAATAGTGGTTCGCCATGTAGTGCGTGAATCATCAAATAAAGAGGAAATTTTAGGAACCACATTTTGGCTAAAACTTTTAGGAGGAATTGCCTCTGTATTATTAGCAGTTGGTATTACGATATTCTTGGGTGAACGCGAATTTTTGAAGATATCGTTAGTGGCTATTTTAGCAATAGCGGGAATTTTTAGGGCTGCGGATACTATTGAGCTATGGTTCCAGTCGCAGGTGCAGTCAAAATATGCTGTTATTGCTAAAAATATAGCTTTTTTATTAAATACTCTGATCAAAGTAGCCCTGATTTTAACAAAAGCACCATTATTAGCATTTGCTTGGGTAACCTTGGCCGAATTTGCCATGAATGCAGTTGGTTTAGCTATTGTTTACCAGTATAAAGGCTTTTCATTTTTGTCATGGCGTTGGAATTTTCAGGTTGCTAAAACACTCCTCAAAGAGAGTTTACCTTTAATTTTTTCTGGCTTTGCCATCATGATTTTTATGAAAATTGACCAGATCATGTTGGGTCAAATGATTGGGGATAAGGAGGTAGGAATTTATTCTGCGGCTGTGCGGCTATCAGAAATTTGGTACTTTATCCCCGGAGCGATTGTCCCCTCTGTAGCTCCATCAATTTATGCAGCGAAGGATCAGTCAGATAAAGTTTACTATCAGCGTCTAGGACAATTGTTTCGGCTGCTAACTTGTATAGCTGTAGCGATCGCTGTGCCAATGACTTTCCTTTCTGACAAGATAGTTATGGTGTTATTTGGTAATGGATACGCAGGTGCTGGCGCAATACTCGCCGTACATATTTGGACTTCTATATTTGTATTCCTTGGTTTTGCGTCATCACCTTGGTTTATTGCCGAAGGGTTAAATCATGTAACTCTAGGTAAGACTGTATTTGGGGCTATATTGAACATTATTCTCAACTTCTTGCTGATTCCCCAATATTCAGGACTTGGTGCGGCGATCGCCACAATTATATCCCAAGCTGCGGCAGCTTTCCTTTGCAATGCTTTCGATAGAAGAACACAAAAAATATTTAAGATTCAATTGCAGTCACTTCTGCTGTTCTATAAATATTAGCCTGTTTAAAACTAACTAAAATACTAACTAATACTAAAAATGGAAACACCAGTAACTTTCATTATTTTTAAACGCCCACAAACAACAGAAAAAGTTTTCCAGGCGATTCGACAAGTCAAACCAAAAAAACTTTTTGTCATTGCGGATGGCCCCCGAACTGACCGCCCAGGTGAGGCGGAAAAGTGCGAAGCAAGCAGAGCTATTATTGACAGAGTAGATTGGGAATGCGAAGTTATCAAAAATTATGCGGATACTAATTTAGGTTGTGCAACGAGAGTTTCTAGTGGTTTAGATTGGGTATTTAGTAAAGTAGAACAGACAATCATTTTGGAAGATGATTGCATACCACATAATAGCTTTTTCCGATTCAGTGAAGAGTTACTAGAAAAATACCAAAACGATACTAGAATCTCTAGTATTTCTGCACAAAACGTCCAAGCTGGGCAACCACGCACAAATTATAGTTACTACTTCTCTCGCTATAGCCACTGTTGGGGTTGGGCAACATGGAAACGTGCTTGGCAACATTATGATTTAAACATCAAACTCTGGCAAGAAGTTCAAGCACAAAATCTTCTACATGACATTCTGCTCGACTCCAAAGCAGTCAATTATTGGCGTAGAACCTTTCAAACTATTTACGACAATCCTACAGGCATCACTTGGGATTACCAATGGACTTTTGCTTGTTGGATGCAGGGTAGTTTAAGTATTACACCCAACGTTAATTTAGTTGCTAATGTGGGCGTTGGTGCTGATGCAACTCATTTTACATCTGATAAAGAATTTTCTTTTATCAATCTACCGACCCAATCAATGGAATTTCCCTTAAAGCATCCACCATATATTATCCGCAACGTAGAGGCGGATACTTTTACACAAAAAATAGTTTATAAAGCAACGACTTTAGACATTTTTAAAGAGGAATTGAAGAAAAAAATTAATTATTCAAAATCCCATAAATAATTTTTCATAATTATTACAACTAGTAGAATCACACCATGAATGTAAAGCTACCAGAAAAAATATTAACTATATTACTATTATTAATTGCTGTAGGCGCATTAACAATACATCCTGCACAAGAAATTTCAACCTCCCCTTTGGGCGGTGACAAGCTAGATACTCTATTTAATATAGTTTCATATTTAATTCTCTTCTTCTTTATCATCTCTTACTGGAAAGGTTTTTTATATGTCATTACCAAAGAGCCTTTACAGTTCATTTTATTAGGAATAGTTATATTGTCTCTTTTGTGGTCTGAAGATATCAGGACTGCTCTGAACTATACAAGAGGGCTAATCAGAATATATTTATTAGCAATATATTTAGCAATGCGCTATTCCATAAGAGAGCAAATGAGACTCATAGCTTTAGCTCTTGGTGTAGCCACATTATTATCTCTGTTTTTCTCTGCATTCCTGCCAGATTATATTCACAAAGCGCCTGAATTAGCAGGAATGTGGAGTGGAATTTATGGACATAAAAATGAACTAGGATACATGATGGCCTGGAGTGCAGGAATTTTTCTGCATCTAGCTTTGAGTAATTATCAATATACTTGGTTGAGGTGGATATTATGTAGTACAGCTACATCCCTCATTATCCTTTCCCGATCTACAACATCTTTGACAATTTTATTAACAATAATCCTGCTTTTACCTTTTTACAGATTTTTCAAAAAAACCAATTATAAATTACAAGTTATCATGATTGGTTTAGCCTTAATACTACTCACACTTTCTACAATATTACTGATGACTAATATTGAAAATATAGTGGGTACTTCAGGTAAAGATTTAACTTTTAATGGGCGTGTTGACCTCTGGGAACCAATAATTTCCAAGGTTTGGGAAAGACCTTGGTTCGGTTATGGATATTATGGGTTTTGGAATAGCTCTGAAGCGGCTAATGTTAGAGCGACCTACGAATGGGCGAGTAATTCCCATAATGGTTTCTTGGAAATGTTATTAGACATAGGATTTTTAGGCTTCTTGGTATTTGCAGCCGGATTTATACGATTTTTTGTCCTAGCACTAGGTCGAATTATTTCAGTAGCCAAAAAGCCAGAGGATTATTGGCCGATGCAAATGTTAATTATCATTGTTATCGTCAATTTTTCCGAAGCTAGATTACTAACTCCTAGTTGGAATTGGTTAATGTATATCACAACTTCCTTATCCTTAGGTCTTAGCTATCAGCGAATACGTATGGGTATCAAAGAAGAGCTTATATAGTCAAATAAATTTAGGAGAACAAATTATGTCACAGGCTTTCTTAGCGAGCGAAAATGAACAGATTAAAGATTATTATGAAGAGAATGGTTATGTAGTTGTAAAAAATGCTGTATCCCTTGAAAAAATAACAGATTTTATCAACAAGTATGAGAATTTTAAGATATCAAAAAACTATTACTTTCGATCTCAAGATACTAACAGGGCAGAAAAACTTGCCATCAACGAAAAGGGATTCATAGAGCGTTCTATTCTCAATCCATTAGAGTTAGTATACCAAAAAGATTTTTGTCGTTCATCGTCAAATATTATTTGTGCAGATTCTGTTTCTCAGATATTAAGAACACTCACAGGTAAACAGAAACACACCATCTGGCAAACAATGTTTTTTGACAAATCAACTGGCACTGTAGCCCACCAAGATCATTACTATTTAGATAGTGATCCCCCTGGTAACTTAATTGCGTGTTGGTATGCCCTTGAAGATATTCAAGAGGATGCAGGCGCTTTTTTTGTAGTTCCCAAGAGTCATAAGGGTTCTGTAATACCCAGAAAAACAGATGTTCCCTTGTTTAGTGATCATGAAGAATACGCCAAAAACATTCAAAAATTAATCAATGAGCAAAGTTATCCAATACAGCCAATGCTGCTGGAAAAAGGTTCAGTCCTCTTTTGGCATCCTTATCTCATTCATGGTGCTTTTCAAAATACTAACCCAAAGTATTCTCGAAAATCTTTTACTGCACACTTTCTACCAGAAGGATATAGTCGATTAGGCATTTCCAGGGTGAAACCTACTGTAATTTCTACTAATCCGAATATCCTTTCTTGGAAGAAGAACTTGCTGCATCATGCAGAAGCCAGTATTAGACATTGGCGTTATTGGCTACAGGTTAACTTAAGACCAAAGTCTCAACGTCCCTATCTAGAAATGCGTTCATCAGAATACTTAGATATCAAATAGTTACTGAAATATTTACAAAAACCTAATGAAAAAATATTGCAATGAATGTTTTACTAATTAATAAATCTGATATTGATGGTGGTGCAGCTCGTGCAGCCTATAGATTGCATTGTGGACTAAGAAATATTGGGATCAAGTCGCAGATGCTGGTGCAAGAGAAACTGACTAATGACAAAACAGTAATTGCACCCGAAATTAGACTATTTCAAGGAATTGCTAGAGCAAAACTGACATTTGAAACCTTACCATTAAAGTTTTATCCTCGGCGCAGTAATAACCCATATTCGGTTCAGTGGTTGCCTGACACTGTAGCTTCTAAAGTGGCAAAAATCGCTCCTGATATTATCCATTTGCACTGGATTCGAGGAGGATTTATGCAAATAGAAACAGTCGCAAAGCTGAAACAACCTCTAGTTTGGACTATTCATGACACAGGGGATTTTACTGGAGGATGTCACGTTATTGGAGAGTGCGATCGCTATCAATTTTCCTGCGGAGCTTGTCCTCAACTCAATAGTGATCATGAACAAGACATATCACGTTGGATATGGCAACGTAAAGCCAAAGCTTGGAAAAATCTGAATATCACTTTGGTTTCACCCAGTCGTTGGTTAGCAGAGTGCGCTCGCTCTAGTCCTTTGTTCCAAAATCTTCCCATAGAAGTGATTCCTCACGGACTAGATACGCAAAAATACCGTCCCATCAGTCAACATTCTGCGCGGGAGATACTCAATCTACCCCAAGATAAAAAACTGGTACTGTTTGGAGCGATACAAGCAACCAGTGATAGAAATAAAGGGTTTCATCTTTTGCAGCCAGCTTTACAACAATTAAGCCAGTCTGCTTGGCGAGATAACTTAGAAATAGTCATTTTTGGCGCATCCCAACCCGAAAAACCCATTGATTTAGGCTTCAAAACCCACTATTTAGGACACTTGCACGATGATATATCGTTAGCAACAGTCTACTCAGCAGCAGATGTAATGTTAGTACCATCTCTGCAAGAGTCTTTTGGACAGACAGCCTCTGAATCACTCGCTTGTGGTACTCCGGTTGTGGCATTTAATGCCACTGGCTTAAAAGATATTATTGACCATCAGCAAAACGGCTATTTGGCTAAACCTTATGAAGCCGAAGATTTTGCTCAAGGAATTAATTGGGTACTGGAAAATGAGCAGAGACTGCAAAAACTGTCATTTTACGCCAGAGAAAAAGCTGAACGAGAATTTACTTTAGAGCTGCAAGCTCGCCGCTATTCAGCCCTTTTTCAGGAAATATTACATAACAAAAATTAGTTTTTACTGGATCATAAATTTTACAAGTAATTATTATGTCAATACCTTTAGCTTTTATAATTTGTACAGAACCTGGTCGATTAGAAGCCCAATCTTTAATGCTGGCTACCAGTATTCGTAAGTTCTGTGGCAATTTAAAAGACACACCTATATATAGTTTTCATCCTAGAGTTGGTGAGCCAATATCCCAGCAAACCCAAGCAGCTTTTGCAGCATTACAGGTCATTCACCAACAAATTCCAATTAACCAAGAATTTCATGAGTACTATTTAGCAAATAAACCCTTAGTTTGTGCCTATGCAGAACAGAACATTGATGCAGAAATATTAGTTTTTCTCGATAGTGATAAATGCTTGTTTGCTGAACCAACAGAATTTTTACTGCCGAAAAATTGTAACGTGCGGGTGCGTCCTGAGTATGGTCAAGGAATCGGCTCGACAGGTTCACAAGACCCTCAAGAATGGTACTGGCAGAAATTATATCAAGTGCTGGGTGTTAAGCGTGAGATATTTGTTAACACGCCCATCGGGAATAAAAGAATTAGAGCCTATTGGAATTCTGGTTTAGTTGCTGTGAGAAGAAGTGCAGGTATATTTACAGCTTGGAAAGAAAATTTTACAAAAGTAATGCACCTTGACATCACTCCTCCTCAAGGAATTTACTTCGTTGAACAGTCTGTCTTGTCTGTGACACTATGTGCCTTAGCAGATAATGTAGAACATTTCTCTCTTAACTACAGTTATCCTTTACCTTTACATAATCGCTTATCACCAGAACTACGGTTGCAGAAATGGGATGACATTACATCCATTCATTATTTCAATTTATTTTTTTATAACGACTGGAATATACAGATTAGAAAATTGAAAAAATTCAATATTAATTCTAATAAATATAAGTGGTTATCTCAAGAAGTTATCAGGCTCAATATGCCTCGTACATCAGTGTTACATAGATATATGTTAGCAATTAGAAGAATAGAGCAAAAACTACAAAAATTCAATATAAAAATTAATTTGAGTAGTTTGATAGAGAAGACAGCCAAATTTTGAAAATCAAATCTGCAAAAATAACGAAAAGTTTTCTATTTTTAAAGATTGTTTTCAAAAAAATTATATGAGGTAAATGAGATGAAGCAGCCAACCCTAGCGGTAATTATGACTTGCCACAACCGGCGTAATACCACTCTTGCTTGTTTACAAGCTCTATATCAACAAAAAAATCATTTTGATGTTTATTTAACTGATGATGGTAGTACTGATGGTACAGCAGAGTTTATTAAAGCAGAATATCCAGATGTAAAAATTTTTCAGGGTGATGGCAATTTATTTTGGGTTGGGGGAATGCACCTGGCCTTTGGAGAAGCTATCAAAAATCAGTATGATTACTACCTGTGGTTGAATGATGACACATTTCTCGAAGCTGATGCTTTAGAGAAGTTATTGCAGGTTCATGAGAATTTAGCGGTAGAAGGTTATGGGCAATCAATTGTAGTTGGTTCCACTCAAGACCCGATTACGAAGCAAGCCACTTATGGCGGAGCAGTTAAATCGAAAAAGTGGTACTCTAATAAATTTGAATTTTTAGAACCAACTTCAGATGTACAAAAATGTGATGCTATGTATGGCAACTGTGTTCTCATTCCTCACAGTGTCACCCTAAAAGTTGGTAATATTGATACTGCTTTTATTCATAGTTTGGGAGATTTAGATTACGCTCTCAGAGCGCGTAATCTAGGTTGTCATGTATGGGTAGCACCCGGATATATAGGCACTTGTAATAAAAATTCCGTCCGTAATAGCTGGGTGGATACAAAACTTCCTGTATTAGAACGTTTGCGAAAAATCCTACAAATTAAAGGATTTCCGTTGAAACCCTGGACTACATTTTGTAGCAGACACTCTGGGCCATTCTGGATATTTTATTGGTTTTTGCCTTATATCAGAGCAATCATTGGTTACAAGAATTTGGCAACTTCTCCCACATTCTCCGAAGACCCAAAAGAAACGAAACCAGAAGTTTAATTATTCTTGTAGCGGTATTTATCAAATGTAGTTGAATAGGAGACATTACTTTTGGTAAATACTTGAATAAATTTTAAAAAAATACCCACCTTAAATCAGAAACAATATCTTAAATATTCTTATGGGTAAACGCTTACTAATTGTCTCTAACCTTGACTCCAGCCAACCATTTGGCGCTTTTACTAGACCTTTTTACTTAGGACAAAATCTTACTGAATACTTTCAAGTTTTTCAGTTGGGTCTAGACTGTTCGGCTGTAGACTATGCCCCTTCTCTTTCTATTGGCTCACGCAGTCTGAAGTCGTACATTCAAAATATTCAAAAGTGTATTGATGAGTTTGAACCAGATGTTGTCTATGCTCAAGAAACGTTACCTGGTTTAGCTGCTCTCATTGCAACAAAGTTAAGGAAAAAGAATAATTTTTCTCTGGTATTAGATTTTCACACTTTTTCACCATATGAATATTGGACACGCTTATTTTCAGTAGCTAATCCTTTTAAAGAATTTACTCAATTAATTAAAACATATATTGCTCAAGGACTATTAGTGTTCTCCGGATGCCCAATAATTGCGGCGGGTGAATCAACACCTTATCTAATTTCCCGGTGGTATGCTAAGAATCCTCAAAAGATTTATTGTATAGGTAATGGAGTAGCTGAATACTTACTGAATAATGAATCTCGTTTGGGTCAAGACCCTTACCAAGCATTGAGACCAGCCAAAATAGTAGTTGTTATTGCTCCTAAAACATTTCAGTTCCCTACTAATGATATGTCCGTATTAATGACTATGGAGGTTGCAAAATCCCTTGAGATTCATCAGCAAAAGATTCATTTTGTTGTCATTGGTAGGGATAGTAGCGATATTGCAGAACCCATTCCCTCTAATATTTCTTTCTTAGGGTTTCTACCTAAACGTGAAGATTTCCTTGACCATCTTCAATATTCAGACATTGCCTTGCTGCCATTTCCTAAGCAAGCAGTAGCGGGTGGCGCTCGCAATAAAGCCTTAGATTTTTTTGCCAGTAAAAAGTTAGTTGTGTCAACACCAGAAGGCTTACGAGGTTTAGAAGACTTTCGTCACAAGGAGCATCTTTTAATATCTGGATACTCTTGCGAAGATGTGGCTAATACGATTGTGGACGCTACTACAAATATCGATGAATATCAAGAGCTTGTCCAACAGGCATATTTTTTGATTAGAGAAAAATACTCTTGGAGTGCAAAGGCTAAATATACAGCAGAAATACTGATGAAGTAAATAGAATCTTAACAATGTTTCCCTCTCTTCACAAAAGATTTAACCAAAAATCTTAGTGTATTTACGTAGGTAAATGATAATATAGATTTAACGAATTAATTATAAAAACCTTAGTTTTTGTGTGTTCCAGACTCTTAGATTTACAAAATAGTTACAAGTCATGAAGAAGCGGCCTTCTTATAAACTTCTTGGGGTTAGCGTAGATGCTCTTTCTATCCCTGAATTAAATTGTTTAATTGGAGAGTCTATTGAGCAGGGAAAAAAATGGATTATCGCTAATCACAACCTGCATAGTCTTTATCTATTTCACAAGGACTTAGAAATGCAAGCCTTTTATGCTAAGGCCGAATACATCCATATTGATAGTATGCCTATAGTTTTTATTGGCAAGCTTCTAGGTTTTCCTATGAAGAGGGAACAGAGAGTAACCTATGCCGACTGGGTATGGCCTCTCATGGAGGAAGCAGCCAATAAAAGTTGGCGTATTTTCTATCTAGGTTCAAAACCAGGAGTTGCTGAACAAGGGGCAGTTATTTTGCGCCGAAAGTTTCCTGGGTTAAAAATTGCTTGCTCTCATGGCTACTTTGATACTAGTGAAGAGAGTGAAGAAAATCTGACTGTTATTAAGGCCATCAATGATTACAAACCCCATGTGTTAATGGTGGGGATGGGGATGCCACGACAAGAGCATTGGATTTCCCAAAATTTGGAACGTATTCAACCCAATGCTATTTTGACCAGTGGAGCTTGCCTAGACTATGTGGCAGGAGCGATACCTACGCCACCTCGTTGGATGGGGAGAATGGGGCTGGAATGGTTGTATAGGTTGTTGACCGAACCAACTAGATTGTGGAGACGTTACTTACTTGAGCCGTGGTTTTTAGGCACTCTCTTCTTACGAGAAATTTGGAGTTTGTCTAGTCAATCAAAATAGGTGGGCATTATTTGTCAGACTTTGAGGTTAGTGTAATCAATACGTCAAGTTGATTCAAACTTGTGTTTTTAAATACTGGTGATGACAATATTTTCCAGAATAAGTGACTGTAAAAACATAGGTATTTGATTTTTTCAAAGAATAAACGGATGTTATTAAAACTTTTAGGAAGATTGATTTTGCATAAACCATAAAATCATAGCTGATATTTTTTGTTGTCAATTTTGCTGTAATATGGAGGAATAATATACTTATGGTTTCTGGTAACATTTCTATAGAAAGTTTAAAACCAGACTTACGCTCTGCTAACAGTCCCAGAATCCAGAGGGGATTGTTTATCAGATTAATGCGTGTGGTAATTCTGGTATTTTTGGATGCAGTATTTATAGCCTCTGCATGGAATTTAGCAGTTTTGTCCAGTAATTCCATTGAATTATTTTCGATACAAAATATATCGTTTATGCTGCTCAATTTGAGCTTGGCGATCGCTATATTTCAAACAACAGGGCTTTATAAAGCAGGTATTCACAGGCGGAACTATGCAGGTATAGTTAAAGCAATTTCTTTATCATCTGTATTGTTGTTATTTGTAGAGGTTCTCTATGGAGAAAATACTTATATTCCCTATGCAACTTTTCTAGTGCATTGGTTATTGTCCATCAGCTTCATTTGCTCTTTTCGTTATTTATTTAACTTCTTTACTAATTCAATCCGTCAAAAAGGCGCAGTACGTCACCGGATTTTTATTATTGCTGATGATGAAGAAAAAGAGCCTTATCATGTAAAGCTGCTGGAACGAGAGAATTACTTTGCAATTCAAGGTTATGCTAACTCCAAATGTTTAGATTTAGCTAATAGAGAAAGAACCTTTGCGTATCTTCGCGCTCAAAATGTAGATGAAGTTTTTATTGCTTGGGATACCATCAAAAATCGGTTGTTCCTTTGCTGGTATTTCTACAATGCTGGCATTACCTTGCGCTTATTGCCAACAATGAGTGAATTTTCTCTCCCTAAATCTACGTTTGATATGATTGGAGAGGTCTTTTATCCCACAATCCCCGCACCCTTAATTGTTGGCGGTGATTTTTGGATGAAGCGATTTTTTGATCTTTGCTTTTCTTCCATCCTCATCATCTTGCTTTTACCCGTATATGTGGCGATCGCTTTGATAATCAAGTTTGATTCTCCTGGGCCGGTATTCTTCAAACAAGAACGTGTTGGCTTACATCGCCAAACCTTCAAGATTTGGAAATTCCGGACAATGGTGACAAATGCGGAAAAAATTCAAGCCTCTCTAGAAGCTAAAAACGAAATGAAAGATGGTGTGTTTTTCAAAATGAAAGACGACCCTCGCATCACAACAGTTGGTAAATTCTTACGCCGCTATAGTTTGGATGAATTGCCACAATTATTTAATGTGTTCTTGGGAGAAATGAGCCTTGTCGGGCCTCGTCCTTTACCGATGCGCGATGTTCAGAAGTTTCAGAATAATCATTTTATTCGCCAAGAAGTTCTTCCTGGTATCACTGGTTTGTGGCAGGTTTCTGGACGTTCCAACATTGATAATTTTGATGACGCATTCAAACTAGATATGGACTATATCGAAAATTGGTCTATCTGGCTAGATTGGAGAATCTTGTTACAAACCTTTAAGGTTGTGATTCAGAAGACAGGCGCACATTGATTTGAATCAACATCAAGGTTTTGAATAAGGGGTGTAGGTGTTAAAAAGGCTTACACCCTTTTAAAATTTGGGTCTATAGCTCTAGCTGGTAAAGAGGAGAGTAGAAAAGACCACTTTCATGCAGGACTTGTGGAACTTGCTTCACCACAACAGGACACCAAGAGCAAATTAGTGTCATTCTGTTTGGATATGATGATGCCATCATATAGATGGAGCGATCGCTTTCATCCCCAGATCAAAATTATCGCCATTAGTGGACTTTTATCTGAACCCCATGAGAGTGCAATTGCTAACATGGGGGTAAAAGCATTTTTATCTAAACCCTGCACAGCCAAAGAGTTAGTACAAACAATTCATACCGTCCACACTGATAATTAACAGTGAATTTACAGAATCTTCCTGAAGATATAGATTTTTTCTCTCAGTAATTTTGTTAATATTATTAAAATTTTTATCAAAAAGTCACACTATGGCATTATATGCAGAATTGCATAGACACCTGGGTGGTTCCGTTGTCCCCCGTGTCTTATGGCGCTATTTTGAGCGACACTCATCGGAGTTGATTTCTCGGTTTGCCGAGTACCCAGAGTTTGAAGACTTTTATACCCGTCCCCGCAATACCCTCGATGAGTACTTAGAACTGCACACCCTTGTGGAAAGTGTACAGACGGTAGAAACTCTGCCTTACTTTATTTATCGTTTGGTGCGGGGTGCTTACATTTTTGAAAATTTGGCTTATCTGGAACTGCGCTACACTCCCTACTTACGTACACCAGAACATCTCAGCCAGTCCCAAAGAATTGACAAGATGGCCGAGATCGTCAAAGTTGTAGGGGAGGCTAGTAGCCAGCCAGAGTATCCTATTATCACAAGCCAGATTTTGTGTATGCACACGCGTCTACCTTATGAGGTGAACAAGGCAATTATTGATTTGGCGGCGCAAAACAAAAATTATGTGTGTGGAATAGATGTAGCTGGGGGTGATAGCCATTACGCCGATCGCCTTCCCGAATGGATCAGTTTATATGAGTATGGGCGATCGCTAGGGATTAACACCACTGGACACTTTTACGAAACCCCATCTGGTTGTTACCCCCAACTCCTACCTTACCTCATGCGGATTGGTCACGGTATCCAAATTCCCCTCTTGTATCCAGAGCTACTACCAGATGTAGCTAGGCGCGGCCAGTGTTTGGAAGTGTGTCCCACAACTTATATTCAAACAGGTACTTTACAAGACATCCGCCAACTCAAGTTAGTTTTTGACCGATGTTTTGATGCTGGGGTAGATATCGCCATCTGTACTGATAACGCTGGGCTGCATAATGTACGTTTGCCATTCGAGTATGAAAATCTCCTAACTTACGACATTATCAACTTTGAACAGTTACAAGCTTGCCAGGATGCAGCTTTCCGCCATGCCTTTGCTTGGCCTTATGGTGAACGTCCTGCATCCCTATTGAATGAATTACTACAACCGGAAACTACCAAAGTTTTAGCATTGAAAGACTAATCACTGAGATATGGAAATAGTTTCATTTTAATAACAGCCAGTACCCTGACAAAACTCATCCACCCAAGAAGCTAGACTACTGGCATTAGTACCAAGTGATGGCTGAACTTTGTGGCTAGGTGCTGGTGTTTGTTTATTTGTGTACTGTCCATTTTGGGTAACTTCCGTAGCTAATGTTGGTGATGGTAGAGTTTTTGGCTGACTCGAAACATTAGTGATAATTTCTAGTACTCTCACTGCTTTACCATTACGGTGATTCTCGGTAGCTAAGGCTAATCTTAAGGATGCTAAAGGTTTAGTCTTGTCAGGAGCTTCCATAGTTAGAGATGGTGATGACCTACGGTCAATTGCAGGCGATCGCCCTGGCTGAAAATTGCTAGAAACTGCGTTTACCTTGGATGTAGCGTAGCTGATTGCTGTTTGAGCATTTCCCGAAGAGAGAACTGCTGGTTCAAGTTGATGTGTCTTATCAGCCTCCTGAGTTTCTGTAGGCGATCGCAAAGGTTTATGTACCAGTGACAAAACAGGTTGGTTTTCCCAATGTTGTTTGTGGGACGCATTCTTGAGAGCAAATTCATTTAATGTGATGACTTCGCTTTCTGTCTGCTGTTTTTCCTGGTTGGTGTGAGATTCTGTTAAACGTAATTCAACATCGGGATTAAAATTCAGACCCAAAGCAGCAACAATCTCATCGGGATTATTATTCAGTTCCATAATAAAAGCAAGTGTCTGCTCAAACTGTGGTTCTAAAACAGATAGCGTTGCCAAAATAAATCCAGAGGAAGGTCTACGCAAACCATTATAAGTAGCCCAAACCTTCATTTTGACCAACCAAGAACGATTTTGCTCGTAATAACTCAGCCACTTCATCTTCAAGGATTGACGCAGCTCCTGAATGTCCATCGGATGCCTCGCTTCAGTCAAAAATAGTGCAGACCTGTATGTACCAATTCTCTAAAACAGGGAAACAGATGTAAACCTAAAATCCCAAATCTATGGTAAAAACTGGCGTTGCTTGAATGCGGGATGAATTGAGAGATTTAAGCAAAGTGAAAGATTGATTTCTGTATCTACTCTGCAAGTTCCGCCGTGGCGGTATGCACACAACAAAATTTATCCCTTAATCAGCAACGCCCAGAAACCTAACTAATGACTCATAACTAATCTACCGTTAGTCCTTTGGATGCAAGCCAATCACGGTTGAATATACGCGATTGGTAGCGGGAACCACTATCACATAATATGGTGACAATCCTGTGACCAGGCCCCAATTGCTTCGCCAAAGCTACAGCACCGGCAACATTAATACCTGTCGAACCACCCATGAATAAACCATCTTTCCGCAACAGTTGGTAAACTACCCGCAAAGCTTCATGGTCATCTATTTGGATGGCATCATCAGTTGGTGCGCCTTCCATATTAGCTGTGACGCGGCTGTTACCAATACCTTCGGTGATAGAATTTCCTTCTATCTTGATGTCACCAGTTTTGATGTAACTATATAGTCCGCTACCTAGTGGGTCAGCTACTACGCATTTAATGGCGGGATTTTGGTTTTTCAGATACATGGCTACACCGGCAAATGTGCCACCAGTACCAGTGGAAGCTACCCAAGCATCAACTTTACCATCGGTTTGTGTCCAGATTTCTGGGCCGGTAGTCTCGTAATGAGCGCGGCGGTTAGCTAAATTATCAAACTGATTTGCCCAAATTGCGTTGTCTAACTCCGCAGCAATTCTCCCAGATAGTTTGACGTAATTGTTTGGGTCTTTGTAAGGTACAGCAGGAACGGGACGGACTTCTGCACCCAAAGCTGTGAGTGCATCAATCTTTTCCTGTGATTGGGTGTTAGGAATAATTATCAGGCATTTGTAGCCTTTGGCATTGCAAATATGCGCTAATCCAATGCCAGTATTACCAGCAGTTCCTTCTACAACAGTTCCGCCTGCTTTGAGGAGTCCTTTTTCTTCTGCATCTTGGATGATGTAAAGTGCGGCGCGGTCTTTGACTGAACCACCAGGATTGAGAAATTCTGCTTTAGCGAGAATTTCACATCCTGTTTCTTCACTAAAACTGTTTAAACGAATTAGTGGTGTGTTGCCAACAGTTCCTATAAAGCCATTTTTGATATCCATTGTGTCTTGACTTGAGTGGAGTGCATATAAAAATTGTGACTTATAGCGGTGGCAGGATATACAGTTAATCTAAGTTGTCCAGTGATTCTCTCCGACCAACCATATGTCATCGCCAGCAGATTTTATTTCAATTTAATACAAATCTCGGCAACACGTAATCACAATTGATAGTCGTAGTATTTTATGAATGACTTGTCCGTTATTTAATTGCTCCAATAATTTCCGAAAAGTCAGTCTAGCTCGTGGGATCTATTTTTAACAAATCAACTGGAGAGTTTATCAAGTTACAATAGTAGTTTCACTGTGGCTAACAAAAAGTTAAGTAAGTTAATATACATTGTTTTATAAGTGTGAATATCATCATTAACGTCCTAGCCGGGGTGGACATCAATGACATTTCCAAACGATCGCCATCAGGAACTTGAGCAACGGGAACGGATACTACGAGAGAAGGAAGTAGAATTGCGGTTGCGGGAAATAGAACAACAAATTTCTCCCAACGATGTTACTTTTCATAAAACAGTCAAGCACCAACCAGAACAAAAACCCTGGATCAAAAAAGCAATTCTGGGTGCAAAGTTGTTTGCTTTGGGTGTAGCGGCGTTAGTTGCAGTCAGAATTGCTTCGGCTTTAGCCGGGTTGATTATTATTGCAACTCTGGGGTGGGTATCTTACCAGCTATTTTTTGTATCTCGAAAAAAATAATTCTTAACTAAGGTGTAATTATTGTGGTTAATCAAGTAGCAACTGATAAATTTATTCAGGATTTAGAACGTGTTGCTCAAGTGCGTTCTAAGATTGCGGTCTGTTTACAAAAATTATCTGACACAATTAATCAAGCAGAATTAGCTGGGGACACATCATCAGGTAAGTTAAGTTTAGAAAGAGATTTAGAAGATATTTCTGTAGCAAGTAAGAACCTGAAAAAAGGAGTATTTCGCTTATTGGTTTTAGGCGATATGAAGCGGGGTAAGAGTACATTTCTTAATGCTTTGATTGGAGAAAATTTATTACCTAGTGATGTTAATCCTTGCACAGCAGTATTAACAGTGTTACGCTACGGGGCAGAAAAAAAAGTTACAATTCACTTTAATGATGGCAAAAGCCCACAAACCTTAGATTTTCAAAGCTTTAAATATAAATACACTATTGATCCGGCGGAAGCAAAGAAGTTAGAACAAGAGAAAAAACAAGCTTTTCCTGACGTTGATTATGCAGTTGTAGAATATCCTCTGACTTTACTAGAAAAGGGGATTGAAATTGTTGATAGTCCTGGGTTAAATGACACGGAAGCACGAAACGAATTATCTTTGGGATATGTCAATAACTGTCATGCAATTTTATTTGTTATGCGAGCTTCCCAACCTTGTACTTTAGGGGAGCGTCGTTATTTAGAAAACTACATTAAAGGTCGGGGGTTATCTGTTTTCTTTTTAATTAATGCTTGGGATCAGGTGAAGGAATCATTGATTGATCCTGATGATGTAGATGAGTTAAAAGCGTCAGAAGATAGACTACGACAAGTATTTAAGGCGAACTTGACAGAATATTGTTATGTAGATGGTCAAAATATTTATGATGAGAGGGTGTTTGAACTGTCATCAATTCAAGCACTGCGGCGACGGTTGAAGGATTCCCAAGCGGATTTAACTGGAACCGGCTTTCCTGAGTTTATGGGTTCTCTAAATACATTTCTTACCAGAGAACGGGCGATCGCAGAACTACGACAAGCCAGAACATTAGCAAGACAAGCTGTCAACCATACCCGCGAAGCAATTGGGAGACGCTTACCATTACTAGACCAAGATGTGGATGAATTAAAGAAACGGATTGATTCTGTTGAACCGGAGTTTACCAAACTCAATCATATTCGTGACCAATTTCAAAAGGAAATTTTCACTACTAGGGATACCCAAGCGCGCAAAGTCTCAGAATCTTTCCGCAGCTATGTTTTAAATTTGGGTAATACTTTTGAAACTGATTTTTTACGCTATCAACCAGAGTTAAATCTGTTAGATTTTCTGAGTAATGGTAAGCGGGAAGCGTTTAATACTGCACTACAAAAAGCCTTTGAGCAATACATTACTGATAAATTTGCGGCTTGGACTTTGACAGCCGAAAAAGATATCAATGTGGCTTTTAAAGAACTTTCCCGCAGTGCATTCCAATATGGTGCATCTTACAGCCAAGTTACAGACCAAATAACCGAAAAACTTACGGGACAAAAAGTTACGGTTAATCCTACAACCACCACAGAAGATGATAAATCTCCTAGTTGGGCAAAATGGGCGATGGGATTGTTATCTTTGTCTCGCGGAAATTTGGCGGGTGTGGCGTTAGCTGGTGCTGGCTTTGATTGGAAAAATATTTTGTTAAATTACTTTACTGTGGTTGGGATTGGGGGAATCATTACGGCCGTTACAGGGGTATTTCTCGGCCCTATCGGATTTGCTTTACTTGGTTTGGGTGTAGGCTTTTTACAAGCAGACCAAGCGCGGAAGGAGTTGGTGAAAACTGCGAAGAAGGAGTTAGTTAAATATCTCCCACAGGTAGCACATGAACAATCGCAAACTGTATATGATGCGGTGAAGGAATGTTTTGATGCTTATGAAAGGGAAGTGAGTAAACGGATTAATGACGATATTACTGCTCGGAAGTCGGAGTTAGATAATTTACTGAAGCAGAAGGAAACACGGGAAATTAATCGGGAAGGTGAGTTGAAAAGGTTTAAGAGTTTGCAGGAGGATGTGATTGCTCAGTTGCAAAATATTGAGGCTGCTTATAGTAATTTGTTGGCTTATTATGGCTAAATGAGGTTTTTTTAACGCGGAGGGGCGCTGAGGTTGGCGCAGAGGGGCGCAGAGATGTAAGAGGAGAGGGGAGTTTTTTCTTCTCTCTTTGTTTTTATTGAGGAGAGGGGTTGTATGGAGCAGTATGCAGGTTATGGGAGTTTGATTGAGGTGTTGAAGTCTGCGTCTGGTTTGTTGGGGTTGGAACGGACTTCTCGGTTACATCAGGATTTGGTGTCTATATGTGGTTATTTAGAGAATCCTAATTTTCGGATTGCGGTTTTTGGCCCTTTTAATCATGGTAAGTCTACTTTGTTAAATGCGGTTTTGGGTAGTCGTGCTTTACCAATTGATTTGATTCCCACTACAGGGGCGGCTATTACGGTTAAGTATGGTTCTAGTGTGCGATCGCGTATCATGTTGGTAGACGGTACAGAAGTCTATCGCAGTGGTACCGATGTTTTACAGCAGTTTGCTATTCTTGATGGTAATAGACAGATGCGCCGAGATGTGGCATCTGTAGAGGTTTTTTGTCCCCATCCGTTTTTAGAAACTGGTGTTGAGTTTGTTGATTTACCAGGAACTAATGATCGGGAGGAGCAAGATAATTTAGTTAAGGAGCAATTATTGAGTGCAGATTTGGTGGTGCAATTACTGGATGCGCGCAAGTTGATGACTTTGGGTGAACGGGAAAATTTGCGTGATTGGTTATTGGATAGGGGTATTAAAACAGTTATTTTTGTTGCTAATTTTATTAATTTACTGGAGCCGGAGGAACAACAACAGGTACAAAGTCGGCTCAGGTTTGTTGCAGAAAGTTTCCGGGCTGAGTTACCAGCAGGATTCAGTAATTTGTATCGGGTTGATGCTTTACCTGCTTTACGCGCCAGGTTAAAAGGTGATGTGGCGGCGGCTAGTAGTAGCGGTTTAGCGGCGTTTGAAACAGCTTTGCAAAATGTTGTGGGTATCTTACAACAAAATCGGGGTAGTGTAAGGTTGCCAAGAGTGGAGGCGATCGCATCCCAAATTCAATTATCATTAAAGCATAAAATTGACCCTATTGCTAATGAGTTTAATGCTTTTGATGAGAAATACAATGCTAAAATTTCTATCAAACAAAAGGCTCAAGATTTAATTAGCAGAGGCTTTGCTGCTAGTATTTCTGAATTAAACGATTGGCTATCTCTACCTAATTTACTTGCCAAATACCAAGCCAATGCTGCTGTTGCTTTGGCAGAAAATAATTTCAAATCTTGGCAAATAAACAATCTGAAAAAAGACTTGAATGAGTTACAAATATCTGTCGTGAAGTGGCTCTATCAAGCTTATGAATTTTTCCACGCAGAACGACCAGAAGATTTATTAATTCCTTTACCTAGTGAACCAATTATTACCCTACCTCCTAAGTCTGATCATAGTGATACTTGGAGCGAACCAGGTTCAATTGCTGTCGGTGGTGGTATCGGTTGGCTATTAGGTGGGCCTGTTGGTGCGGCTGTGGTTGGTAGTGTTTCCTATTTACTCAACAAAAATGTACAACAGCAAGATGACCAATTGGCGAAGGAATCCTATCATCAACAAGTTGCCAAACTTTGTATAGCTGCAACGGAAGAGTATTTTTCTCATCTTAGCCATCAAGGCTTATCAATCTTAGCTGAATACGAACGTCAAGCTGAAAAAGTAATTTGCTTTAAAGTTACTCAAGAACCACAAGAAATTACTAAAAAACGTGCAGAGTTACAACTATTACAACAGGGTTTTAATCAACTACTGGGTGAGTTAGCAAAAGTTAAAATTTCTTCTAACTATCAACCTTATGTAGAAACGCCACAAGTTACTCAAACTCAACAAAAATCTGGGCAAAAACAAGAACGCATATATACTCGCCCATCTACAGCTACACCTAACCCACCACGACAGGAAAATACAGCCAAAACTACTGAGAAAAAAGTTGAACCGCCAAAGCAGCAAGTTTATTCACCACCACCAAAAACTACTCCCTCACCTAATCCAGCCGAATTAGAAGCGAAGTTTCACAAATGGGAAATGGATGAGGAAATAGCACGGATGAAAGCAGAGATGCGTTCTCCTGGTTATCAGAATGGTAAGCAGCAACCAAATCAAAATACGCAAGCACCTAAACCACCCCAAAGCCAAACAGAAAAAGATAAAATTGCTCATGCTTATAAGGTTTTAGGACTACCACAAGATGCAGCTTTTGCTGATATTAAACAGACTTATAAAACTTTAGTCAAAAAATGGCATCCAGATTTATTTGTAAATCAACCGCAGATGCAAAAACAAGCGCAAGAAAAAATGCGTTTGTTTAATGAAGCTTATACAGTATTGTCTGATCAAAAATAGGGGTGTAGGGGTTTAGAGGAAGAAAAAACCGGGATAAACCCGGTATTATTTTATGCTTGCACTCGAATCGTTAGCAAAACTGTAGCTGTGAGTATTTGAGGGGGTTGCCAGGAGATGAGCGATCGCCTGATAATATCAATTACTTCCTGTTCCTTGAAAGTAGAAGCTTGCTCATCTAACAACACCTGTCTCACTCGTCCCTTACTTATCTGCAACTCAAACACTAAATCGCCACTGTAAGCTGTATGTAATGGGAGAGATTCTAAATACTGAGTCAGAAGAGCAATCATCTGCTGATCCAATCCTGTCACACTCACAACCTCTAGAAGCTCAACAGGCGAAATTTCCGCTAAAAAAGGTTCTTCATCCTCAATACTTTCATCGAAAGCACGATACTGTTCTTCATAACGCGACATTTTTGGTGGTGGTGCTTCCTCAAGAATGCCGCCGGAAAAATCGTATAATGATAGACTTTCCAGTTCTTCACCTGGTGCTATTACTGGAGGTGGTTCAAACAGAAAACTCTCCGCTTCCGGTGCGCCTGGAGATAGTAGGCTTCGTTTACGTTGGACAACAGGCGCAGGAGATACCATATTTGCCATGATGGGAGCAGCAGCACTAACAGCACTCCCGAAAATACCTAGATAGCTGATACCTTCAGCCATTTCTACAGGTACTTGCACTGAAACCGTCTCTTGAAGCGAATCAACTCGCACATCATCACTTACCGCCACAAAAGCTGTATACTGCGACAACATCTGATAAGTCAAAGCCGTATCCGTCACCGCTTCCACTCCTAACTTAGTTTCACCACTCACCATAAGATTCATCAATTCCTTGATGCGGTAACGTCCCCAAAGTTGAGCGATGGCGGGGTTTCCAGTTTCCTCAAAGTTCAAGTCAAAAGTATGCTGATAATGTGTACCACCCGCAACAATTCCCGTAATGTGCAGTTTTCCCCCACGCGCATCAGGCTTTTTACCAAATAAAACTAACGGCTGTTCCGCAAACAAATCTGGTGGGTTGCAAGGATAAATAATTGGGGAATCGCCATCGCCTTCCCATTGCAAATTAATGTTAGCCAAAACAGGATTATTAATTTGACGGTAGAATTTATCGACTATCTCATCCGTTGGTTCATCGTGGCGAATTATCTGCGCTATCCCCCGTCCTAATTCTGCAATGCGGTTGAGTAAAAACCGATTCACCGAACTACCCGCGCCAAAGCTATAAAGGCGGTTTCCAGACTTGAGATGTTGTTGCACTTCAGCAAGGATTTGGTTTTCATTGCCGATATAACCATCCGTCAACAATACAATACTCCGCAACCGTCCAGGATCTGTGACGGGAAAATTCAACACAGCACGAATCCCGCGTAACATTTCCGTGCCGCCATTAGCACTCAATTGATTAATATAATTGATGGCTCTTGTGCGATTTTGGGCATTATTGGCGAGGGGAACAGGCGATAGTTGCCGAGTCGTATCTGAAAAATCAACAATACTAAAAGTGTCATCAGGATTAAGTCCATTAATAAAGCGGCGCATCAACTCCTGACATTGCATTAGTGGCGCACCCATCTGCGAACCAGAAGTATCGATGAGAAACACTACATCTTTAGGAACCACTTGATCCTGACGATATTGAATCGCAGGAATTAGATATAGTGCAAAATGTCCACCCCTTTCATCAGCTTGGCTGAGTACGGTAGCTTGGGTAGATTCGCCGGCTACTTGATAACGTAAAATCAAGTCTTTATTCGGAATAGTATCCCCACCCGCCAACTTCACCAACACCTGCTTTTCTGCATAACTTATCTGAACTTGGTGAGAAGGAGACTGGATATTTTGCACCTTAACCCCCGCATCGATTTCTATGGTGACATTAATATCGTGGGGCGATCGCATACCCGATGGTAAGATAGGTGCATTCAACCGTGAACCATCAGGAACTATATCTGTATCTTGGTTTTGCGTCATCGGTGCAGTCGCCGAACCTACACCGCTTGCATTTCCCTCAATTGGTATCCCTGGAATGTAACGCGGAGCAACCACCATCGGGAAAACAAACTCATAATTACCCGCAGTAAATTTCAAACTTTCAGAGTAGCGAATAATCACATCAATTTGCTCACCCGGTTGAATGTTGGCGAGGGATTGAGTAAAAATATTGTCTCGTTCTTGTTCTAACAGTCCGGCGGTGCGCCCTTGCTGCTTGGCTTGCTCGTAGATTTGCTGTGCTTCTTGGCGTTTTTTAACACTACCTTTAATAGTCTTGTCCCCAATCCGAATCAGCATATCATCAACAGCCGCCTCATCCGGTAACGGGAAAATATAGACAGCTTCTAACGTAGTTGTGAAGGGATTTTCAAAGCTTTGGGTAACTTCCACCCGTGAGATATTCCCCGCAATTTTGGCTTGTACTTCAGTATGCTTCAGGGGGAAAGCAATTTGCTGTTGTTCAGGAGTTTGAATATATAAGCCACCAGCCTGGCGTTCTATAGTTTGAGTCATATTCGTTACCTCGCGCTGTTTTGTTATGTCTCTAGCGTAAGCGCGTTTACTCGGCAGATATGCTCAGTTTTGTGTTCACTTGATGCTCAGTAGTTGGTTCACTTATCACATTAGTACCAAATACTGCTTGCTTGTGCAGAATATCAAGAATTGAAACAGTTGTTCTAAATTATTTATATTGTTTACTAAAAATAGTATTAATAGCTATAATATTAAACCTGTTTAGTTTTATTTATAGATTAATAACATAATGTTTGAAACATATGAAGACGAAGCACACATCTTATTTCATGGAGATGCCTTAAATATTTTGTCAAGTAACATTCCAAGTGAATCTGTAGATCTTATTTTTATAGACCCCCCGTACAACATAGGAAAACATTTCTCTAACTTTCATGATAAATGGGAATCTGAGGAAGAATATGCAAACTGGGCTTATAAATGGCTAGATGAGTGCATTCGGGTGCTAAAATCTCACGGAACTATTTATGTTATGACCAGTACACAAGCCATGCCATATTTTGATATTTATTTGCGGCAGAAATTAACAATTCTGAGTCGAATAGTATGGCATTATGATAGTTCTGGAGTTCAAGCAACTAAGTATTTCGGTTCTATGTATGAACCGATACTTCATTGTGTTAAGAACAAAAGTAATTATATTTTTAATTCAGAAGAAATCAAAATTGAAGCGAAAACTGGCGCACAACGAAAATTAATTGATTATAGAAAGGCAGTTCCAGCACCATACAATACAGAGAAAGTGCCTGGCAATGTTTGGTATTTTTCTCGTGTGAGATATCGGATGCCAGAATATGAAAATCATCCTTCACAGAAACCAGAATCATTAATAGAAAGAATTATTTTGTCCAGTAGCAATGAAGATAGTTTGGTATTAGATCCCTTTGCGGGGACGTTTACAGTTGCTTCTGTAGCAAAGCGTTTAGGGAGAAAATCAATTAGTATAGAGTCTCAAGAAGAATATTTGAAAATAGGTTTAAGACGTGTATTAGGTTGGGAAGAATATAAGGGAGAACAACTTTCACCACCAATTAAAACACATATTAGCAGAAATAAAAGTCATCAGAGTTTAGATTCATTACAGCAGAGCCTTTTTAATGCCGATACCACAGCATGAGTTTACCCAAAATATAGTTGCAATTCTCAATTCTTATTTTCCTAGCTATGGTAATCAAATATTAGAGTATAGTGAGTTATTACAGTATTTAAATATTAAAACTAAAGCTGCAAACCGTGGCTCAAAATCAAGAGCATCATTCGCTAACCACTATGCAATTTATGTTCTAGTTGAAGACTACTTGAACAAAGAGTTTCATCTAAACAATGGTTATGAGGATTATCAAGGTGTTCAATACTCTGTTTTATTTCAGAGACAGAGAGAGCTACCTTTTGGTAAAAAACTTCAAAATCATGCACTAAATAACCGCTTAAATGCAGAATTTAAAAAATACTTTCCTACATCTGTTTATGTTCCAATTATCAGAGACCAAGTAACCAATCGATATTGGATCAACGAAAATCTACTAAGGTTTACAATTAATAACTTTCAGGTAAATATTGCTGAAGCTGTTAAGGATATCATTGATGCTTATGTGAAAGCTAGAACGGACGCATTCAACGATTTTGTAAACTATTGCCAAGAAATGATGGCTATACAACAAGACAGCGAACGTGCTTTAGCATTTATCCGAAATCTACTACGACCAAATATAGACGCTAGAGTTTTTGAAATTGTTAGTTATGCGATTTTAAAAGAATATTATGGTGAACAACAGATATATTGGGGTTGGTCTCTAGACGAGATTAATCTTGAATCTTTAATACTTTATAAGACAGGTCGTACAAATGCTAATGATGGCGGCATAGACTTTGTAATGAAACCTCTTGGTCGTTTCTTTCAGGTAACAGAAACTATAGATGCTGGTAAGTATTTTCTAGATATTGATAAGGTTCAAAGGTATCCAATTACGTTTGTTGTAAAAACTGAGCAGCCAATTCAGAAGATATTGGACAAAATTAAGGAACAGGCAACTATCAGATATAAAGTTAAAGCTATTGTCAATAGATATATGATGGCAATAGAAGAAGTAATAAACATTCCAGAATTAATGAGTCGCCTTGAAACAATTTTAGAACGAAATAGAGGTAGAAATGTAATAGAGGAAATAGTTTTACAGAGTAAAGTCGAGTTCAATGTAGAAGAAGAATATGTTAACGCCGAAGATGAAATATTAGAAGAGTAGTAACATTATATTGACCCATATGGCTAATTTATTGCTCTATTTATCAAGCGCAAATGGAGGTTATATTAAGGCAAAATAGAGACAATCTACTCAGTTAACAGATATATGTCAAACTCGCTCAAAGCATCAACAACTGGACTGACAATTGTAGATAAGGTACGAAAACGTCTTGGGTGGACGAAAACTAGTACGGCGCGTTGGTGGCAAGATGCTCACACTTCTAGAGCTACTTTACGGCGATTTTGGCAGGGCGATCGCCTACACATCACTGTGTGATCGCATTCAGGTTTTAGAATAAAGAGGCGATCGCATAGATTGCCGATATTGAAGGGTGCGTGGCTTGTATTTGGGCGTGTTAGGATCTCCTACAAAATCTGGTAGAGCCAAGATGAAAGCGATCGAAGTAACTGGCAAAATAGATGCTCAAGGAAATTTAATTTTAGATCAGCCGATTCAGGGAACAACTTACCCTGATCAAGTACGGGTGATTGTGTTAATTCCAGAACAGGAAGAAACAGAAGAGTTTGACCCAGACGATACACCAGTTGAGGAAATTAAAGCCAGCTTGAGGAGAGCCTTACAGCAAGCAAAGATGGGTCAAACAAGACCAATTAGTGAGCTATGGGACAGAATTGATGCAGAGTGACAACACAGTATCAATTCGTTTCTCCGATGAGTTTGAGGCAGAACTTTACAGACTCTCAAAAAGATTCCGCAAGATTCGCTCTGATGTCCAACCGATTATCGAGCAGTTACAACAAGGGGATTTTGTAGGCGATAGAATTAGCGGATTTGGGGAAGAATATTTTGTTTACAAGGTGAGAGTTCGCAACAGTAATATCCAAAAAGGTAAAAGTGCTGGATACCGACTGATTTATCAAGTTGATTCACCCACGAATATTGTGTTGCTAACAATCTATTCTAAATCTGATCGAGAAGATATTGGTGCTAATGAAATTCGAGATATTCTGGCTGATTTTTATGGTGATTCAGGCTAAAACTAGGATACACAGCAGATTGTGGCAAGGCGATGTTAAAACACAGCATCTAGTAGAAAAATATCAAGACAATCTGCTCACTTAACAGATATATGTCAAACTCGCTCAAAGCATCAACGACTGGACTGACCATTGTAGACAAGGCGCGAAAACGTCTTGGCTGGACGAAAACCAGCACGGCGCGTTGGTGGCAAGATGCTCACACTTCTAGAGCTACTTTACGGCGATTTTGGCAAGGCGATCGCATTCAACAAGAAATTTTCATCGCTATCTGTCAGGCTGTTGGCATTAACGATTGGCAAAGTATTGCAGAAATCCCTCATACAGACTTAGAGGAACTCTCTACACAATACCTCGACTGGGATGAAGCACCTGATGTTGAAAGCTTTTATGGACGCATTCAGGAATTAGCTCAGATAGAGCAATGGATTTTAGCCCATCGCTGTAAACTAATCACTATTACAGGGATTGCTGGCATTGGCAAAACGGCTCTAGCACTGGCTTTAGCTGACCGCCTTCAGTTACAATTTGATGGTTTAATCTGGAAAACCCTTCATTCTGCACCATCCCTGGTTTCGCTGTTAGATGGACTTCTCCACACCTTTAAGGAAACTCCTGTTGATGATATTCCCCAAGACACAGCAAAACTTATTCACCATCTGCAACAGCGTCGGTATTTATTAATACTTGATGGTTTGGATGAGTCAGAAAAGCACTATCATCAATTCATCCAGCAATTAAGCCTCGATCGCCATCAAAGTTGTATTCTTCTCACCAGTCGTCAGCAACCCAACATCATTGAATCGAATACAAAAACTGTTCACAGTCTCACGTTAACAGGATTACCAAAAGCTGCGGCTGTAGAACTATTGCAAGGGAGAGGATTCACAGGTAAGGAACTCGGACTATCAACATTAATTCAACTTTATCGCGGTAATCCTTTAGCACTAAAACTTGTCACCCCATTGATTCAGTCGGTGTTTGGTGGGAATATTGCGGCTTTTCTGAGTCAAAATACGATAGTAATTGGCGATCGCTTACGTGCTATCCTCCAACAACAATTTGAACAACTGAGTGATTTAGAACAAGAGATTCTCTATTGGTTAGCAATCTGGCAACAACCCATTTCTTTTAGCCGATTGCAAACTAATTTACTCATTTCTCTTGATCCTGCCACAGTTTTAGCAGCAATTGTCAGCTTGGAGAGGCGATCGCTTTTAGAAAAATGGATTTGTAGTGATGCACCAGCTTTTACCTTGCAACCACTGGTGATGAAAATTGTCACTGATGAATTAGTAGAACGTGCAACTCAAGAGATAATTCAGGTGATGCAGAGTCAAGATATCGCTGATTTTAAAGTTCTGCGAACCCATTGGTTATTGCGTCCGGGTAGTGATGATATTGTAGGCGATCGCATTTTGCATCAACTACAAGAAAAACTCTGGCAGATTTATGGAGCAAATCTCGTACAGAATCTTCAACAAATTTTATTACTTTTAAATGATAAATCCCCTTTAGCAACTGGTTATATTGCTTGTAATATCACAACAATTATAAAAAAAGGGGTGTAGGGGTTTAAGGGTGTAGGGGTGTAGGGGTGTTGTGGAGAATTACCAAATTTTAGACATATTCAAGGAAAATCCTGGTAAAATTGGATGTGCGCTAACTGTCTCAGGATTTTCTAGACATTCTTCTGATTGACCAGGACGATAAATATAAACTTGGCGATGTTTGCGGTCAATCAAAAAACCTAATTGTACCCCTGGCTCTTGCATATATTCTGCCATTTTATCTTTGAGGGGTTGGAGGTTGTCGCTAGGCGATCGCAATTCAATGACAAAATCAGGACAAATCGGTGCAAATCTTTGTTTTTGTTCTGATGATAAAGCATTCCACCGTTCTACTTTCATCCAGGAAGCATCAGGAGAGCGTTTTGCACCCGTGGATAATGTAAAGCCTGTACTGGAGTCAAAACAAATACCTGTACCATCTTTTTCTGACCAAACTCCTAGCTGTAAAGCTACATTAAAGTTACGATTTCCTGTCTCTGAACCTGTAGGTGGCATAATTGATATTTCTCCGAATTGATTCATTTCAATGCGTAGATCACGATTTACTTGACAGAAATCAAAGAATTGTTCGTCTGTCATTTGCATTGATGGCGGCATTTGGATCACTAAGGAAGATGACAGCATAATATTTTAAAAGCTGACTTTATTTTCCATTCTTACGTAAATACAAAAAAACGCAAAGATAAAGCTTTGCGTCTTGTAAACGAATTGATTTAAAAATTTATCTACTCAATATTGAGTAGTTATTCTCACTCAGCAATCATTACTTGTTAGGTTGAGGAGTTAACCGCAAATAGGGTTTGACTACTTCGTAACCTTTAGGGAATTTTTCTTTTAAGACTTCGGGGTCTTTGAGGGAGGGAACGATGACAACCTTATCGCCATCTTTCCAGTCGGCTGGGGTAGCGACGCTGTAGTTGTCGGTGAGTTGCAAGGAATCGATGACTCGCAACAGTTCATCAAAGTTACGTCCGGTGCTGGGGGGATAGGTGAAGGTGAGACGGAGTTTTTTGTTGGGATCAATCACAAATACTGAACGCACTGTTACAGCTGCATTCGCATTAGGATGAATCATGTCGTAAAGGTCAGAAACTTTACGATCTGCATCTGCCAAAATGGGGTAGTTGAGTGTGGTGCTTTGAGTTTCTTCAATGTCGCCTACCCAACCGTTGTGAGATTCTACATCATCAACGCTAAGAGCGATCGCTTTCACATTGCGCTTGTCAAATTCTGGTTTCAGTTTGGCAACTGTTCCTAATTCAGTTGTACAAACTGGGGTATAGTCAGCAGGGTGAGAAAACAGCACAACCCAGCTATCACCAGCCCATGCGTAAAAATCTATGTCGCCATGTGTAGACGCTTGTGTAAAGTTGGGTACTGTATCACCAAGACGGAGAGCCATAAGAGATTCCCTGTAGTTAAGTAAGGCCTATGTATTCTATCTTGCCATAAAGGCAAAACAACATCGGTTTCCCCATCGGCTTTTAGTGGTTTTTAACAAAATTTTAATTTCTTAACCCTTAAGAAGTCTGTCTTGATGGGGAATAATACTGACGAGTTCTGATTATCACATAAATGCGATGTATTTTTTCCTGAGCGTTCATTAATTTGTTTTGCAGGTTTTCAGGAATCCTCTGGTAAGGATTTGTGGTTGTGATGGGTATTGGTGTAATCAGGCACTAATATTGTGTTAATAAATGTATGGCTAGTAGTTAGAGCGCGCAACGATTTTC
Source organism: Anabaena sp. FACHB-595 (assembly GCF_048568275.1). Classification (NCBI taxonomy): domain Bacteria; kingdom Bacillati; phylum Cyanobacteriota; class Cyanophyceae; order Nostocales; family Nostocaceae; genus Anabaena; species Anabaena sp. FACHB-595. The sequence goes on along the minus strand of NZ_CP183473.1, from coordinate 5,277,748 downwards.
AATAAACGACTTGCTGGGATAAATACATGATTCTCAAAGGGTCTTGGTTAAAAATACGCCTCGTAGCAGTTTTTGGTGTTCTGTTACTAACCGCTTGTAACAGTAACTCCAACTCAACAGATAATTTTACGGGTTTAAAAGTCAAAGTTCTAGTTGGCAGCGCCTTGGGAGACTTTTGTAACCAAGCTGCAAAAAATTTTAATGCAACGCAACCTAAGTTAGATAATGGTAATGCTTTTCGGGTGGAATGTGAGGCACAGGGTAGCGGTGATGTTGTTACTAAGTTGCTAGGATTGACCAATCAGTTAAAGAACGGCACTTTACAGGCTGATGGGGCAGATTTTCCCACAATAATTTCCCTGGATGGGGATATATATCACAGTCAGTTAATTTACCGCATAAACCAAGTTTTTCCGGGGCAAAATTACATTCCTCAAATTACTGATGCACCATTGCTAGCTAATAGCCCAATGGTATTTATGGCACAGGCGGATGTAGCTGGAGGTTTACAGAAAGTCCCTGATGCTTATAAGGCTTTGGTAACAGCGAAAACTCACCGCGATATCGACCCATCTTCACCATCATTAACAGTTAATTACGTCCACACTGCGCCGACTCGTTCTAATTCCGGTTTACAAACCTTAGTAGCTCAGTATACTAGTGTTTCTGGTAAGCGTCCTGAAGAATTGACCATTGCTGATGTGCAGACGTTTCAGCCGCAAATTCAGCAAATCCAAAGCAAGATTACTCGTTACGGCGTTTCTACAAATTCTCTTGCTCAAGCGATGGTGAAAAATGGGCCGTTTTGGGCTTCTGTGGGTTCTGTGTATGAATCGAGTGTGATTGCTGCCAATTCCAGCTTGCAACCAGGACAGGAGCGTTATCAGGCAGTTTACCCCAAAACAACGTTTACTTCTAATATGCGGGCAATTGTGCCGAATGCACCTTGGGTGAGTGCTGATGAGAAGGCTGGTGCAGAAAAGTTTATCACTTATTGGCGATCGCCTGATGCTCAAAAATTTGCCACAGATTTAGGTTTGCGACCAGGAACTCCAGGAGTCGCTTTAGGTGCAAAGTTCTCTCCTGAATTTGGTGTGGTAGCCCAAGCTAAGTATGATTCTCTGCGACCACCAAAACCAGAGGTGGTAGATGCAATGTTGAAATCTTGGCAGGAGGCTTCTAAAAAACCATCGTTAGTGGTGGTTGTGGTGGATTCTTCGGGGTCAATGGAGGGGAACAAGTTACCAGCCGTACAAAATACTTTGCAAAATTATATTAAGAATTTGGGCAAAAAAGAACAAATTGCTTTGGTTGATTTTGACTCAGAAATTAGAGAGCCTGTCTTAGTAGATGGTACTCCCCAAGGACGCGATCGCGGTGTGCAGTTTATTAGTGGTCTCCGTGCTGATGGTGGGACAAGATTATATGATGCTGCTATGCAGGCGCGGAATTGGCTACAAAAAAATCGTCGTGAAGGGGCGATTAATGCAGTTTTGATATTAACTGATGGGGAGGATTCCGGTTCACAAATATCTTTAGATAATCTATCAGCAGAGTTGCAAAAAAGTGGTTTTTCTACTGACCAAAGAATTGGCTTTTTTACTGTTGGTTATGGTGAGGAAGGGGAGTTTAATCCTGATGCTTTAAAGAAGATTGCTGAGTTGAATGGAGGTTATTATTCTAAAGGTGATCCGGAGACGATTTCGCGGTTGATGTCGGATTTGCAGGTTGAGTTTTAAACGCGGAGGGGCGCTAAGGTAGGCGCAGAGGGGCGCGGAGTGTTTTTGAGGTTGATTTTATGTTGAAGTTAGTAAATCCGCTTGATTATCCGGTGGCTGTTTTGGTTGGGGGTGTGAGTTTATTTGTGGGTGTGCGTTTGGGAAGCTTGCCAAGTCCAGTTATGTTACCTGTGGCGGCGGGAGTTTCCATGATTGGAGCTAGTTTTTTAAAATCCCGTGAGTCACCATCTTTAACATTAGATAATCCAGAGTTGGAGAGAGAAATCAATTCTGTGAAAGTGTCGGCTTTAGCATTGGCAAATCAGGCAAATGACTTGCGTTTAGAAGCTAAGAAATTGCTGACAGATTCTTTTCAAATCGAACTTTTGGCAGGCTTGCAAACGAATTGCGATCGCGCTGTTGCACTTCCAGGTAAAATTGATGCTTTAGTATGGAACATCAACGGGAGTAATTCTCTACTGTCAGTTGATTCCCTCAAGAAACAATTGCAGGAAGTTAAACAAAAACTGCCATCTAGTTCCGGTGTCGCTAAACAACATTGGCAGCAACTTGCAGATAGTTTGCAACGTAATATCAAATTAGCTAAAGAAGGAGAAGATACTCGCCTGGCTAGAATCATTAATATCTCTACTTTAATTCAAGATTCTGCGGGTTTATTGCAGAGATTGCAGACAAAATTACGTACCTCAGATTTAAATGATTCTGAGCAAATTAATGGCATGATATTACTAAGTGATGAGCTTAATAGCTTATCAGAAAACCTGGAATTGTTAGTAAGTAAATAATATTCAATCACCGGGATCAAAAGTCACTTTATGGCTAATAAAAAGTCAAAGTCTTCCCCAATTTATATATCAGCCGGAATTATTGCTGCATCGCTAATTTTAACTTATACCCCTATTCCTGGGTTACAGCAAACTGTTATTATTGTCAGTGGTACAGAATTACAGGAACCATTACAACAGCTAGAGGCAAAATTTGAGCAGGAAAATCCTCAGATTAAATTAGAACTAAAGTTTCAAGGTTCCCAAGATATGGTTAACAAATTTGTTGACCATAAAAATGATTTTAAACCTACTATATTAATTCCTGCTAATGGAGAAATTTTAGCAGAATTAAGCGATCGCCTGCGCGCCGCTAACAATACTGCCCCATTTTACGACTCTCCCCGACCCATCGCCAAAACCATATTAGTGGGTATTGCCTGGCCTGAACGTGGCAAAGTCCTCTTTCCTGATGGACGCTTCCAATGGCAAAAAGTCGAACAAGCCATGCTAGCTAGTAACTGGGAAAAAATCGGTGGTAATAAAGATTGGGGTAGCTTTGATTTTGTCACCACAGACCCCACCCGTTCTAACAGTGGACAGGTGACGTTAAATCTGTGGACACAATCAAAATTAGGCACAAAAGTTAACAGTAATAGTCTCAATAATCCATCTGTCCAATCGTTGTTTGGGTTGGTGAAAAAGTCAGTATATCAGCCACCCCGGTCTACAGATATTCTGTTGCAAGAATTTATTACCAGAGGCCCCAATGATGCTGATGTAGCTACAGTCTATGAAAGTGTCGCCCTTTATCGTTGGCAACAGTCAAGTACGAATAACGGTAGACCTTATCAAATATATTATTTAAACCCATCCATTGAATCCACAGCGACAGCCGCAATCGTCCGCCGGGACGTTGACTCAGGGACAGCGAATGCAGCCAAGAAATTTCTCGACTTTGTGACACAACCAGCACAGCAAGCAGTATTAGTTGAGTATGGTTTCCGTCCGGTGAATAATGCTGTTGATTTAAAATCTGTGCCTAAAAGTCCTTGGAGTCAAAATATTCCTGGCGCTGAAGTGAAACCAACGGTGGAAAAACTACCGCCTCCCACACCTGAGATGATTACAGAAATGCAAAGATTATGGGAAAGGGTGAATTAATTGGTCATTGGTCATTGGTCATATCAGCAAGTGTGGTATTTTGCTTGTTATCAGCGCAAATACCACCGTCTCGTCGTTAGATGGGAACGTCAAAAATTTTACTTCGACCCATTCAGAGGCTATTTATAAAGTAAATCTAAAGGAGAGCCATCAGATAAAAAGGCAGCGATAAGATACTGTTTGTAGAGTGTATTTACATAGGAAACAATGAGACGAAAGTCTTATTCTACAGACCTTAATGACTCAGAATGGGCAATTTTAGCTCCTTTGATTCCACCCGCTAAATGCGGTGGGCATCCCCGAACAACTGATATGCGAGAAGTATGCAACGCTATCTACTACCATCTGAAAACAGGTTGTCAGTGGGATATGCTTCCAGGGGATTTTCCTCCTAGTTCAACTGTTTACAGCTACTATCGTAAATGGCAAAAACGAGGTATCTGGGAGCAAATGAATCATACTTTGCGCGATCAAGTTCGTCAAAAAATGGGGAAGTCAACTCAACCCACGGCGATCGCGGCAGACAGCAAGTCGGTAAAAACGACTGAAAAAAGGGGGATGTGTACGGTTTTGATGGTGGCAAGAAGGTAAAAGGACGAAAGCGGCAAACTTTGGTTGATAGTCTGGGACTTTTGTTAAAAGTGGTTGTAAGTGAAGCAAATGCTGGAGAAAGATTACTTGCCGCCTATACTTTGATGGAACTGTTAGAAGAGCGTCCAGAATTACTGGAAAAAGTTGAAGTCATCTGGGTTGATTCCGGCTATGACGGTGATAAATTTGCGCTCTCTGTTTGGCTGATGATTCAAGCTCATGTTGAGGTAATCCGGCGTACTAATCAAGAATTTCAGGTTTTGCCCAAACGGTGGGTAGTAGAAAGAACATTTGGCTGGTTAAACCAGTACCGTCGTCTCAGTAAGGATTATGAGCGTCTCCCAGAAATGAGTGAGGCTGCCATATATGCCGTTATGACTCGTATTATGCTACGTCGTCTAGTCGTCTAAAGATTTACTTTATAAATGGTCTCTCATTGACCTTGCTATAATCCACATCTGGATTAACAAAATATTATTAGTGGCATAGGTTCTAGTAATCCAACCAAAGCCATTAATTTATTTGGTGATCGCGGTAGTCTAGAGACAGGTAAAAGAGCCAATGATGATGGTATTTTACCCCACTTGAAGACAATTATCTGCCGAGGCGATCGCGTTGCTTCACCGAAAAGAGAAATTCATAAATAAAGAAGTCTGCCAAAACATTTTTTACATTCAAAGCCTTGGCAAAATCACGCATCTTTTTCAATCTGCTTCTTCATCAATTACTGTACTACGATCAAGTATCAGTAAGTTGCGGAGTTGATCTGTATCTAATTCAGTTAACCATTCTTCGCCTGCTCCAACAACCTGTTCCGCTAGTTGTTTTTTACTTTCAATCATGTCGTGAATTTTCTCTTCTAAGGTGCCATTACAAACAAATTTATGCACCTGTACATTGCGAGTTTGACCAATGCGAAATACGCGGTCTGTAGCTTGATTCTCTACGGCTGGATTCCACCATCTATCAAAGTGAAATACATGATTTGCCCTGGTTAAGTTCAACCCTACACCACCTGCTTTGAGGGAGAGAATCATAATTGGTGGCCCTTGGGGGTCGTGTTGAAAACGGTCAATCATTTCTTCTCGTTGCTTTTTACTCGTACCACCATATAAGAAAAATATTTCCCGCCCTAGTTGTTTTTCTAAATGTGGTTTGAGTAACTTACCCCATTCTGCAAATTGGGTAAAAATCAAAGCACGTCCCGCACCGGCAACACCGTAAGTATTACTCTCTGCTAACACCTCTTCTAACATTTCTTCTAATCTTTGCAGTTTTCCAGAACTGTGTTGTTCTAATGTATTTATTTTCAGATATTGGGCTGGATGATTGCAGATTTGTTTGAGTTTAATTAATAAAGCTAAAATCATCCCTCGGCGTTGCAATCCTTCGGCTGATTCAATTTCTGCTAAAGATGTTTCTACCGCTTTTTGATAAAGTGCAGCTTGTTCTCCAGTCAAACCACAAAATACTGTCATTTCTTGCTTATCGGGCAAGTCTTGAATAATATCACGGTCTGTTTTCAGCCGACGCAGAATAAATGGTTGCACTAAAGCACGCAATTGATTTAAAGATGCTGCATCACCATACTTTTCAATTGGCATAGCAAAACGTCTTTGAAAGAATTGCTTATTACCTAAGTAACCAGGATTAAGAAAATCTAAAATTGACCAAAGTTCTTGTAGTCTATTTTCTACTGGTGTACCTGTTAAAGCAATACGAAATGTTGTTTCTAATTGTCTGACTGCTTGTGATTGTTTGGCTTCCGCATTCTTCACATTTTGGGCTTCATCTAAAACAATTATTTGCCAAGGAATACCCTGCAATGATTTGATATCTCTATGAATTAATGAGTAACTTGTAATAACTAAATCATGTTTTTTTACTGCTTCTTGAAATGCTTTACCTTTAGGACGTTTGTCACCATGATACTGGAGAACTTTAAGTGTAGGTGCAAATTTTCTCACCTCTCGTTCCCAGTTACCTAAAACAGAAGTAGGACACACTAGTAAAGTTGGTTTTTCTAATACATCCTGTTCTTTAAGATGGAGAAGGAAAGCAATGAACTGTATCGTTTTTCCCAGTCCCATGTCGTCGGCGAGACAAGCACCTAAACCCCAGCGTTCGAGGAACGCCAACCAAGCCGCACCCCTTTCTTGATAAGGACGTAACTGTCCTTGGAAGTTTTTCGGCGTAGGTAATGGTGCAACTGCTTGATTATTTGTCAGCGCCCCAATCAATTCTTGTAATGCGCCAGAGGCTTCAAAGCTGACTACTGGTAATTTCTCAATTACTTGTGTATCGCCACTACTTAGACGTAAGGCATCTTCTAAAGATAAGGCCATTTGGTCTTTACGCGCAGTAAAAAAGGCTTCAGCTGTTTTGATATCTTGGGGACGTAATTCCACCCACTCGCCGTTAATTTCTACCAATGGGCTTTTTAAAGCTACCAGTCTGTCAAATTCAGCTTTAGAAATAGTTTGCCCACCAATCGCTAAGTGCCATTGGAAATTGAGCAAACTCTGCAATCCTAAGCGTCCTGGTTTTTTCTTCGGCGTTTCGGCGGAGATTTTCAAACCCAAGCGATTTGCCCAGCCTTCACGATTCGCCAAACTAGGAGGTAAAATCACCCCTAAGCCGCTATCTTCAAATCGCCAAGCCACAGCCTTGATAAATTCATAAGCCTGCATGGGCTTGAGATGACAAAATTGGGGTGATTCTGTATCTAAAGTGGGGGCAATGACCGGATACAATCGAGAAGCTAACCCCAAACCTCGCAAAAACGTTTCCTGGGGTTCTTCAATCGTTCGCTGTTGATAAATTAGCTGTTCAACAGGATTTTGCCAAATAGTCGCCGCATCTACTAAAAATTCTGGATCATCGGCTGCTTGCAGGAAATACGCCAGCGTCCATTCAGTTTCGTCTGGTTCTGGAGAACGTAATTCAAAACAAGTGCGAAATTGATTTTTACTTGCTAGTTGATATTGTAGCGGCATCGTCCAAGCCTTGAGCGCCGCTTCCAGCCTTTCTAAACCAACAGCATCTGCATCAATTGAATTAGATGCAGCAATTAACGCTTGCAACCACTGTCGCACCGCCGATGGTAAAGATGCCATCAACCGAGTTTCCACCACAGGCTGATTCCCCACCATCTCCCGCAATTGCGTATCTATCGCACTATTGAGAAAACCCAAGATTAAATCCTGCGGCTGACTAGGAAAATCTATATATATAGGAGATTCCCCACTCCCAATTTCTTGATAAGTCCGACAAACCAAGGGCATCTTCGCAGCAAACTTTTCTAAACGAGTTCCATCTACGGCACTATCTAAAAGTACTTGCCATTTAGCACTTACAGAATTATTAGGTTGTCGTTGGATAATTGGGAGAAACTTAGACCTAGAAATTAAATCTAAACTCCAACGGGCAATTTGTGACCAGAAACGTAAATCTCCACCTAAAAAAGCATTCTCCCCACTAGTTATATTTAAAGGTAAAGAAGTTAGCAATTTAATTGCTGCACTAGGAGGAAGACAAAAACCTTCTACACGCCAAGTTTGTAAATAAACTTCAGAGTCTGACTCAGATGCTAAAGCGGCAGAATGCACAGGAGAAATTAAAATGGTTTCTTTTTTACGAGGTTGGGAAATTTCCGTTGGCAGGGCAATTATTTGTGAATGAGTTAATAAATTTATTTTTACAGAACTTGCTGCTTTGGAGGTTCGTTTTTCCAATTGTTGCGGTAACAACTTAGCGATCGCCTGATGTTGAGACTGCAACCACTCACTTAATTCCAGTGCAGACAGCGCCAAGGGATTGAGGGATATCTCCGCAAAATTAAAATCCACTTGTGGCGATCGCCAAGTTTCCCCCCAAATAAATAAACAACTCTCCTGCTCATTTAATATCCAACTACCGTGTAGAATTGCCATTTGTTAATTACTCAGACTTTACTTAAAGTAATAAATGTTTATTTTTGGACTATCAACTATATTTAGTGAAATAAATATCATCTAAAATAAATATATGTATATGTAACTATTTATATATATCAAATAACATTAATCATGAAATTACCTCTACATAAAATTCTCAAAAATGGTGCAACTGTAGAATTAGATTATATAAAACCTCAGGAATATGAAGATGTAAGAAGACTGCTCAATGTTGTCATTGATGAAGGTCAGACCTATCCACAAAAGCAACCATTATCACAACAAGAATTTGCAGCTTACTGGTTGAGTCAAGATGCCTTTGTTATTAGGTTATCTGGTGAGGATGGTACACAAAAACCACAAACAATATTAGGGTCATTTTATATCAAACCAAACTTTCCGGGACGATGCAGTCATATCTGCAACGCTGGTTTTATTGTACAACCAGGATTGCGGGGTCAGGGCATAGGTAAGTTCATGGGAGAATCTATGCTCTTGGTAGCAGCCCAATTAGGCTACGAGGCAGTAATGTTTAATTTGGTCTTTGAAACTAATATACCTTCAATCACTCTATGGCAATCCTTAGGTTTTGATATCATTGGAAGCGTTCCCGATGCGGCAAAGCTGGCTGATGGAAAGGTAGTCAAGGCGCTGATTATGTATCGTGCTTTAGGGGTATAGGGGGAAAGAGTAAAACTAAATTCTTCCCTTACACCCTCACAAAATCCCGATGTTGCTCTTTGTATGTAACAGAAGCCAGCCATAGGGCATAAATGTTAGGATTGCCACAGAGAGAGAATAGCGTGCATAGAAGGAAAAAAAGCTGAATGGCAGAATTTGAGAAGTCAATATCCTTCGATGGAAGGGATATTCGACTGAAAGTAGGCCTACTAGCACCCCAAGCTGGTGGGTCGGTTTTGATAGAATCAGGGGATACAGCTGTTTTAGTCACAGCTACGCGATCGCCAGGTAGAGAAGGCATTGATTTCCTTCCCCTGACAGTAGACTATGAAGAAAGACTATATGCGGCTGGTAGAATCCCCGGTGGGATTATGCGCCGAGAAGGCCGTCCCCCAGAAAAAACAATTCTCACCAGCCGTCTCATAGATCGTCCCCTGCGTCCTTTGTTCCCTTCATGGTTGCGGGATGACTTGCAAGTTGTCGCCTTAACAATGTCGATGGACGAGCAAGTACCACCCGACGTGCTAGCGGTAACAGGTGCTTCCATTGCTACTCTCATTGCCAAAATCCCCTTTAACGGGCCAATGGCAGCAGTGAGGGTAGGGTTAGTGGGCGATGATTTCATTATTAACCCCACCTATGCAGAAATCGAAGCCGGAGACTTGGATCTGGTAGTCGCAGGTTCACCTCACGGTGTGATTATGGTGGAAGCAGGGGCTAATCAATTACCAGAGCGAGATATTATCGAGGCGATTGATTTTGGTTATGAGGCTGTGCGCGACTTAATTAAAGCGCAGCTAGACCTAGTAGCCGAACTCGGTCTAGAAATTGTCCAAGAAGCACCGCCAGAGGTAGACCAAACTCTGGAAAATTATATCCGTGATCGCGCTAGCGACGAAATTAAGAAAATTCTGGCTCAATTTGAACTAACCAAACCCGAACGCGATGCCGCGTTGGACGTTGTTAAAGATAATATTGCCACAGCGATCGCCGAACTCCCAGAGGAAGACCCAATTCGTTTAGCTGCAACTGCCAACAGCAAAGCCCTGGGCAACACTTTTAAAGACATCACTAAATACTTCATGCGCCGTCAAATCGTCGAAGATAACGTGCGTGTGGATGGTCGGAAACTTGATCAAGTGCGTCCGGTTTCTTCCCAAGTTGGTGTCTTACCAAAACGTGTCCACGGTAGCGGTTTATTTAACCGAGGGCTGACTCAGGTATTATCAGCTTGTACTTTGGGTACTCCTGGTGATGCCCAAAACCTCAATGATGACCTGCAAACAGACCAATCGAAACGCTACCTCCATCATTACAACTTCCCGCCTTTCTCCGTCGGGGAAACTAAACCCTTACGCGCCCCTGGTAGACGGGAAATTGGTCACGGTGCATTAGCAGAGAGAGCCATCTTACCTGTGCTGCCACCAAAAGAGCAATTCCCTTACGTGATTCGCGTCGTCTCGGAAGTGCTTTCCTCCAACGGTTCCACCTCAATGGGTTCAGTTTGTGGTTCCACCTTGGCATTAATGGATGCCGGTGTACCCATTCTCAAACCCGTGAGTGGTGCAGCAATGGGTTTGATTAAAGAAGGTGATGAAGTCCGAGTCCTGACAGATATTCAGGGCATCGAAGACTTTTTAGGTGATATGGACTTTAAAGTCGCTGGTACCGATGCAGGGATTACCGCCTTGCAAATGGACATGAAAATCTCTGGTTTGTCTTTGGAGGTTATTGCCCAAGCCATTCACCAAGCAAAAGATGCTAGGCTGCATATTTTGGACAAAATGCTCCAAACTATCGACCAACCACGCACTGAAACCTCACCTTATGCCCCACGCCTGTTGACTATCAAGATTGATCCAGACATGATCGGTCTAGTCATTGGCCCCGGCGGTAAGACAATTAAGGGCATCACCGAAGAAACTGGTGCAAAAATCGACATTGAAGACGATGGCACAGTGACAATTTCTGCGGTTGATGAAAACAAGGCGAAAAGAGCGCGTAATATTGTCCAAGGCATGACTCGCAAACTCAACGAAGGCGATGTCTATGCCGGACGTGTGACTCGGATTATTCCCATTGGTGCTTTTGTGGAATTTCTCCCTGGAAAAGAAGGGATGATTCACATTTCCCAATTAGCTGATTACCGTGTCGGCAAAGTTGAAGATGAAGTAGCTGTTGGCGATGAAGTAATTGTCAAAGTGCGCGAAATTGACAATAAGGGACGGATTAATCTCACACGCTTGGGTATACACCCAGATCAAGCAGCTGCGGCGCGGGAAGCTGCGGCGGTGAATCGTTAAATCGATTGGGGATTTTAGATCATATCTAAAATCCGCGATGCCTCTTTACGTAGGCATCGCCGTAAAGTTTTTCATGATTGTGAATAATCCCAAGTAGAGACGTTGCATGAAACGTCTCTACTGAACCGTATTGGGTCATAGACAATAGGTAATTGTTTTTTACCATGACCTATTACCTATTACCATAAGTTTCGATATACTCATTTTGTCAGTTTGTCGATTTGAGCGAAGTTTGGTAAATAAAAGAAATAGCTTACATAGTTAAGCTTGTGCTTTTGTTCCATACTTAACACCAAGCATTGTGAGTGCTAAACCTTTGCCAGAAACTACTGCCCATGTCAAAATCATTCGCCAATCCTGGCAACACGGCTTCCTAGAAGGTGAAGTGAGTGCTGGTGATTTTGAGTGGCATTTCCAGTGGCATTTTCGTCGGGGAGAACTGCTGGTAAAGCCTTCCCAAGGACGCGCTTTAATCAAAGAACCCCTCGGTCGCTTCTTGGAACAGCAAGATTATCAACTAGAACCAGGAGGAGACTATGCTTTTAAGATCCGCGCACAATTGTGAAAATTAGGCAGGAGACAGGAGGAGAAAATATATTAACCATTAACCGATTCTGTGAGGCGATTTAGGTATCTTTCGATTAAGAGGATAGCCACAATATCATCTATTGGGCGTGGAGGTTGACGCATTCCGTGGGGTAGTAGCTTGGTTAGTCCTTTAGGAGGATACATCTGCCAATAGCGATCGCGTGCCTCTAAGGTACTATAACGCTCGTCTACTAAGACAATATTTAATGCTTCAGCTAATTCTTGCTGTAGTTGCTGTTTCCAGCGTTTGGCTGTGGTCTGATTGCCCATAACTAGCATGGAAATGGGAAACTGTTGTCTTAGGGTATTAATGATGGCGATCGCATCTGCGGAAGCGACTACTTGATGATAGTATAGTTGCCGATCCAATCCCATCACCGCTAAACCACATTTATCTTTACCTGGGTCAAAACCTAAAATAACTGGTTGTGTGGGAGAAAATGCACTTAAAGTCATAATAAGTCCAAAAATAATTATTCAGAATACAAATAAATCTCGATAAATATATTTATTGATTAATTAAATATTTTTAATATAGCTGTTGCCAGTAGTGTTAGGACATCAATAAGATGATACGACCTAGACACAAAAAGACTTTTCACCCAGTCCCCAGTCCCCAGCTATATATTTCTAGTATTTTAATTACACAACTCTCTCGTTACCCTTAATCCTTGGCAGTTATTTAATATTTTGAATTGCTCACTCCCTAATTTTTTCATTTAAGTACTCAAAATAACTTTGCCATTTTGGATTGCTACCAATCGCACTCTCAATGGCCCTGCTGTATAAGTATCTTCAGCAGCGATCGCTTTAATTTCTATTGGTTGATCTAACTGACGCAACAAGGAAACGAAGCGCAGAAAAGTACCATCTATTTGCACACCTTCAACAATTCCCGCATTCCTAGCACGAAATTGGGAAGCGGAAATTAATAAATCTAACCGTTGTCGTAATTGATAAGAGGTCATACTACGAGGATCGGCTGTAGTTGTAGCCAAAACTTCACTTCCAGAAAATACCAGCACATTTCTAGCTGTATCAGCAAAAAATTCTATCTGGTTTTCTCCTCTGACGTAATTACCAGCTGAGAATATTCTGACTACATATTCTCGACCATCATTAATTTGCTGAATCAGCTGCTCAATTCTATCTGGGGTAATACGTAGTAGTTCTATATTTGCCGAGTTTGACCCAGGTTCGCTTAATTCTAAACTGGCGTTGCGGTTAGCTTCTTGCAGTAGTTGGATAATTATCTGACGTGTAGCCGCTACCTGATTAGTCCGAATAACAGCAGAGGCCAAAACTTGACCGCGAACTAATGCTAGTTTGCCTAAACGTAAGTCGCGGTATGACTGGTAATATTTCTCCAGCCGCGCCACTTCCTGCTCTAAATAGTCCTGTTGTGTTTCTAATTCTTTGAGCCGTGACTCTCGTTTGGCAATTACCTCTTCTCGCTGTGCAATTTCCAAGTTACGATTTTGAATTATTTTATCTAGTTGGGAAATTTTCTGGTCGCGCTGTTGTAGTGCTTGTTGACGGTTAGCTAGTTCTCTGTCCCGTTGTTCTATCGCTTGTTGACGGTTAGCTAGTTCTCTGTCCCGTTGTTCTATGGCTTTTTTAGCTTCAGCATATAACCTGCGGCGTTCTGTCTTGAGTTGTTCCACTGCCCCTTGTAAGGCTTTTCTTTGATTGTAAACGCTTTGCAGTTCAGCGATCGCTTTTTGATATTGTGTAACTACTTGTCCCAGTCGGCTTTGGGTGCGCTGGTATTGTGCTTGGGTTTGCGCTAAATCTTGCTGTGCTTTTAATTTTTCTTTTTTGGCTTGGTCGCGCTGAGTTTCTACCTGTTTTTTATCTGTTCTGGTGGTTTCTAGCTCTTGATTAACTTTATTACGTTCAATTTCCACCTGAGTTTTTTGCTCTTCTGCGACTTTGAGCTGTTCTCGTTTTTGCCTGAGGTCTTTTTGAATATCTTCTAACTCGAAAACCCCTTTACGTAGTCCTTCGTCAGCAATGAATAAGATTGCCAAGGTAGTTGCTGAAACTAGTCCTCCTGTCAAAATTGTCACCAGTACAGCCGTGTTTTTGGGGCGTAGATTAAACAGAGAGAGGCGTGCTTTGCCAACTCTTGTGCCGATGCGATCGCCAACAGTGGCAATTACACCTCCCAAAATTAAAATTGCTGCTATGAGGATGTACCCAGTGGTCATCTTCAGCTACCCAATTGAGTCCAGATACAGCCTACTACTTTCAATCATTCTTTGTGGAGGATGGGAGGGTGGGAATAGCTGAAGTTACTCAAGATTTTCGATTTACTTCTAACTATGGGTGTCATTGAGAAAAATATAACACGTACCACCTCTGATGGTTCCAATTGTTTAAAGAGTGCAGAAGGCAAGAGCCAGAATTTCAGTATGGGTTCACCGTCACTTTGAGTTAAATAAACGGATTGAAGAAACCAACTAAATCTATAATGAGTAGGATTTAGCCTGTGCTAATAGTTAGCCACATTCTGAATTCTGACTCCTGCTATTCTTCTTTAAGTGAACTGTCTGCTGAGAGTCACAGGTTTATGCACAGTAATCTTCTTTTTGTGGATGGAAATCATCTTTTTCTCCCGCAAATCCCCTAGTAGCCTAGTAACAGTAACGCGAGTAGAGCCAATTGCTTCGGCGATCGCCTGATGAGATAACTTTAAATCAATTGTGATTCCATCTGCACAAGGAACACCAAAATCACGACAGAGAATTAACAGAAAACTCACCAATCTCGAACCCATATCTCGGTGCGCTAAGGTTTCAATCATCATCTCTGTTTGTAGAATCCGCGAAGACAGACCCCGCAGCATCAACATCGATAATTCAGGATTTTCCTTCAGTGCTTGCTCCACTTGTTCAATTGGTGCAGAAAGCAATTCTACTGGAGTAAATGCCACCGCATGGTAAAACCTATCCGACTTGTTTCCTGTCAACAAAGACAGGACACCAAAAACGCTATTTTCCCGTAGTAGTGCTACTGTAATCTCTTCTCCTGCCTCGTACACCCTGGAAAGTTTCACAGCCCCTTTCAAAAGAAAGTAGACTCGTTCGGCAGGATCGCCAGGAAAAAAGATCGTTTTATTGCGTTCAAACGTTTCGACAACAGGAGGAAAAGCTCCGGTTGCCATCTGACGAAAAACATTTGCTAGGGCCTTATCTTGTGTCACGATCATCTCCCTTCCCCTACCCAATGCCGGAATAACAAAAAACTAAAAACTAATTACCTAAGAATACACCTGAAAAATCAATAAAGCACCGTTAACCTTTCTGTACTTTCCTATACTCAAACGTACAACTTTATGGTTATTTGTTCATAATGATACCCAACTTTTGCTATTTTTAGCTAGCAGTTCTTGATAGATACTTCTACTTTCTCTAACCATCAGGTTTTTTGCAGAAAAAATTAAGTAATCTTGAAAATATCTTAAGAAATAACAAACATTTTATTCTAAAAAACGCCCTTAATAATCATCATTTTTGCTAACCATGTATAAAACAAAGATAAAGGGTTTGGATAAGGGTGTAGGGGTATAGGGGTATAGGGGTATAGGGGTATAGATTGCCTAAGTCCTATCTTGGTTCAGGCAGGCTGTTCTTGAGTAAGGGGGAAAAGAAAAATTCTGAACCTCTTTCCTCCCTGGCCTACCTTGCCTCTCTTGCTCTCCTCCTGTCCCCTAGACATTCTTTCGAGTTAAACAGCAAGAAAATTCCCAACATAGCTTGATTACCTCTTCTACTGGGTAGTGATTTCTGTCAAGCTGTACAAATGAATCGATCACATTAATGACAACAAAAATCTCTATGCTGAATCTGACTGGAAAAAATGCCTTGGTTACAGGTATCGCCAATAATCGTTCCATTGCCTGGGGAATTGCCCAACAACTGCACGCAGCCGGAGCTAACCTTGGTATTACTTATCTACCAGATGAACGTGGCAAATTTGAGAAGAAAGTTTCAGAACTCGTAGAACCCCTTAACCCCAGCTTATTCTTGCCTTGTAATGTTCAAAATGATGAACAAATTCAGTCTACTTTTGATACCATCCGCGATAAATGGGGCAGGTTAGATATTCTGATTCATTGTCTAGCCTTTGCTAACAGAGATGATTTGACTGGAGATTTTAGCCAAACATCTCGTGCTGGTTTTGCCACGGCTTTAGATATCAGCACTTTTTCACTGGTGCAGTTAAGTGGTGCGGCTAAACCCCTAATGACTGAAGGCGGTAGTATTATTACTTTGTCATATTTGGGTGGTGTTAGAGCTGTTCCTAACTACAACGTTATGGGAGTAGCCAAAGCCGGATTAGAAGCTAGTGTACGTTATCTAGCATCTGAACTCGGCTCTCAAAATATTCGCGTTAACGCCATCTCTGCTGGCCCCATCCGCACCTTGGCTTCTAGTGCCGTTGGTGGCATTTTAGATATGATTCATCATGTGGAGCAAGTAGCCCCCTTACGTCGGACTGTGACTCAGCTAGAAGTGGGCAATACAGCCGCTTTCTTGGCTAGTGATTTAGCTAGCGGTATTACTGGTCAAGTCCTGTACGTAGATGCAGGATACGAAATCATGGGGATGTAATAAAATCTGGGTACTGGGTATTAGGGATTGGGGATTAGGTATGAGGAACAAACAAGGTGGAAAAAGAATGATTTTTTCACCACTTTTTCCTTATATGCCCAGTCCCCAATCCCCGATCCCCAATCCCTAATCCCTAGCCTCTATGCAAATCAGCGATTATCCCCAACTTAATTTGTCCTCAGTTCCTCGGATTGCTTCAGTGCATCGCATCACTGGGGAAACAAATGTACAAGTTACTGTCAATTTGGATGGTACGGGAATTTGTAAGGCAGCTACTGGCATTCCCTTTTTAGATCATATGCTGCATCAAATTTCCTCCCACGGCTTGATTGATTTGGATGTCCAAGCCAAAGGAGATTGGGAAATTGATGACCACCACACAAATGAAGATGTGGGTATTACTTTAGGTCAAGCTTTGGCTAAGGCATTAGGCGACAGAAAAGGTATAGTCCGCTTTGGTAATTTCCTAGCACCTTTAGACGAAGCTTTAGTACAGGTAGCATTGGATTTTTCTGGTCGTCCTCACCTCAGCTATGGCTTACAAATTCCTACGGAACGTGTGGGAACTTATGACACCCAATTAGTTAGAGAATTTTTTGTGGCATTAGTCAACCATAGCCAAATGACTCTGCACATTCGCCAATTAGATGGCATTAATTCCCATCACATTATTGAGGCGACCTTCAAAGCCTTTGCCAGAGCAGCCAGAATGGCTATAGAAGTCGATCCTCGCCGCGCTGGGACGATTCCTAGCTCTAAGGGGGTTTTGTAAACAGCAGGGGGCAGGGAGCAGGGGCAGGGAGCAGAAATCCCCAATCCCCAGTCACCAGTCCCCAATCCCCAGTCCCCAATCCCCAAAATTCGCAACAATTAACAAACCAGTAGCGATCGCGCTGATCTTCTTGGGTACTTTATAACCAATGCTGCGTAATCACTAGTATTTGTTAATTAACACCCAATGCAGTCTTTTACAGACACCCCGGATTTTCAATTAACTACCAAAAATACCCCGTCGGTAGTGATGACTTCTGATTTGCGAAAAGTTTATCGCACCGGCTTTTGGATGAATCAAAAAGTTGTTTCCCTCAAGGGCTGTTCTTTAACGGTTTACCAGGGGGAAACTTTTGGTTTACTGGGGCCGAATGGTGCAGGTAAAACTACTTTGTTAAAGCTATTGTTGGGAATTATCCGTCCAAGCGGTGGAAAAGGGTTATTGTTGGGTCAGCCATTAGGCGATCGCCATATCAAGCAACGTGTTGGTTATTTGAGTGAAAATCCTTACTTGTATGAATATCTTACTGGTTGGGAGTTTTTAGAGTTAGCGGCTGGTTTGTTTGAAATTCCTGCCAGTGTGCAACGTCAACGCATTCCTGAATTATTGGATTTGGTGGGTTTATCTGTAGCTGATGCCCAAAAAAAACAGATGCGCCGCTATTCCAAAGGAATGCTACAGCGTGTTGGCATGGCTCAGGCACTAATTAACGATCCAGAATTAATATTTTTGGACGAACCCATGTCTGGTTTAGATCCTTTGGGACGCTACCGGATGCGGGAAATTATCTTGTCGCTGAAAGCCGCAGGTAAGACGATTTTCTTCAATAGCCATATTCTCAGTGAAGTGGAGAAAATATGCGATCGCATTGCCATTCTTTCACAAGGTGAATTAGTTTGCTCTGGTTCTCTGGATGAACTACTGGGTAGTCAGAACACATATCATGTTCAAGGTCAAAATGGTGATTGGGAAATTCTCAAAAAATGGCTGGCAAATTTAGTATATGAACCTGATGGTTATTGGCAAGGCACACTGCAAGAAGATTATTATGATTTCCTAGCTAGCGTGCGTCTAATGGGTGGGCGAATTATTTCTATGAATTTATCTCGTCAATCTTTAGAAGAATTTTTTATCAACCAGATTCAAAAACAAGACACATCTTTGCATGAAGTAATTGATCAATCAGAAGTATAGCCGTAGCTAGACAGACTAGGACATCAAGCTAAGATAAAACCTGGACAACACAATGATTTCAAGTCTGTCAACAGCTATATCTCAGCAAAAATACTAATGTGAAAATTATATTCACAGATGTTGTTTAGTAAAATCAGGCAACTTTTACTGTAACTTTACTAAAAATTCAAACTTGGGAAAAAATATTTGACCGGATTAAGATAGTTTTTCTAGGAAAATGAGAATTGTCGGGAAACTTCAATACTTAAGTATAGTCAAGATTAAAATGTTTAGACAATACTTTACCGATGGTAGTCTCAGAGTTTAAAAAATATGCTTAACACAGGTTCGCTGAAATTTCTATCACAGCCAGCTGTGGGTGCAGCTTTGCTAACTGCTGCTCATCTCGTTGTGCCGTTTGCCAGCGTAGCTCAGGGACAACAAGTATTTCCTAATTCGCAAACAGTACCCCCTACTAACCAACGAGTATCACCACCAGTACAAGTAGATACAAAATACTTGTTGGGAGGCGGCGATCTAATTCGTGTAAATGTATTTGAAGTTCCCGAATATGGTGGTGAATATCAAATTCCTCCAGGTGGAGCTATCAACTTACCTTTAATCGGCAGTGTTTCTGTTCAGGGGTTCACGACAGAACAAGCAGCTGATGTGATCACTGACAGATATCGCAGGTTTCTGAAACGTCCCCAGATTTCTGTAAATCTTTTATCCCCTCGCCCCATCAATATCTTAGTTGCTGGGGAGGTCACACGCCCAGGCTCTTACACTTTGAGCTTGCAAGGCGGTGCAGGTAATAATCCAGGGGTACAATATCCCACTGTCTTGGCTGCACTCACCACAGCCCAGGGTGTTACCTTAGCAGCAGATGTCACTCAAGTGAAGCTGAGACGTAAAACCAGCAATTCTACTGAGCAAATCGTGAGTCTAAATTTGAAGGAACTCATCCAAACTGGTAGCTCTTCACAAGATATTACTTTAAGGGATGGAGACGTTATAGTCGTGCCAACTGCTACTAGCTTCAACGTAGCAGAAGCACGTAATCTATTTGCTGCTAACTTTGCTGCTAGCCAAACAGCACCCCGCACAGTAGCCATTATTGGTCAAGTCAATCGTCCTGGCTCATATCTTGTGAGTGCGGGTGCGACAGAAGCTCAGGCTGGTGGCGCTGGGGCTAGTGGTAGTGGTTTACCTACGGTGACACGAGCAATTCAATTAGCTGGCGGTATTACTTCCCAAGCAGATGTTACCAAGATCAAATTACGCCGACCGACAAGGACTACAGGGGAACAAACGATAGACCTCAATCTTTTGGAACTATTGCGGACTGGTGATGTTAATCAAGACGTAATTGTCCAAGATGGAGACACAATTGTGATTCCTACTGCTACTGAGGTTAATCCAGCACTAGCGACGGAATTAGCAACTACTACTTTG
The DNA here is from genome assembly GCF_048568275.1 of Anabaena sp. FACHB-595. Classification (NCBI taxonomy): domain Bacteria; kingdom Bacillati; phylum Cyanobacteriota; class Cyanophyceae; order Nostocales; family Nostocaceae; genus Anabaena; species Anabaena sp. FACHB-595. Next base: position 5,257,967 of record NZ_CP183473.1, on the reverse strand, counting down.
TCTCCTAATACAATTCAGGTTGGTGTGGTAGGTGAAGTTAAACGCCCAGGAGCCGTAGACATTAGACCAAATAGCTCCTTAAACCAAGCACTACTCGCGGCTGGTGGATTTAATGACGCTAGAGCGCGTAGCGCCAGTGTAGAGTTGATGCGTCTTAACCCCAATGGTTCAGTGACTAAGCGTGAGATCAAAGTTGATTTCAACCAAGGAATTAACGAAGAGACTAATCCCATACTCCGGAACAACGATATTGTGGTGGTTGGTCGCTCAGGTCTAGCCAGGACTAGTGATAGCGTCGGCTTGATATCGGGGCCTTTAGGTACGTTCTTGGGTGTAGTTAGACTGATATTTGGTTTTTAACACAAGCTGTAAACTGGGGGCGTTGTCAAATTTGTCTGTCCCCAGATTTTTTTGTTGAACCAAATTAGGCGATAGTGCGATCGCCATTTATTTTTTAATATTAAATAAATATTAATTATTTACCTTTGTTTAATCTTGATTGGTAGCGAGTTATAGCTAATAGGCTGCCGTAGTGAGCGTTAGCTAAAAGGTAATTGTGTTTTGCCATTACCAATTACCCATGACCCATTACCAACCCCCACAGATATTACAAGTATTCAAATAGACATGATATTAGACTTAAATGTAGGGCATGGTAGTACCATGTCCTTTAAACTAAAATTGCCCTAAAAGGTAATAGGAGCATATATGGAGCCAATTATTGCTATAGTCTTAGCGCTTATCGGTTATGCCTTAGGATCTGCAAAAATTATTAATGAAGGGAATGCAGCCCTTGTTGAACGCTTAGGACGGAGACATCGCACACTAAATCCAGGCTTAAACTTCATCGTGCCTTTGGTTGATCAAGTGGTGATGGAAGATACCACAAGGGAGCAATTTATCGATATCAAACCTCAAAATGTCATCACTAGGGACAATATCTACCTAGAAGTTGATGCCATTCTTTTCTGGCGTATCCGGGATATGGAGAAAAGCTTCTATGCAATTGAAGACTTGCAGGGAGCGTTGACACAACTGGCAACAACCACACTCCGGGAAGTGATTGCTCAAAATACGGTAGAAGACACCAATGTCACCAGAGATGAAATGAACCGAACCATCTTAAGTGAGTTGAACAGCACAACAGCCGATTGGGGCGTTGAAATTATCCGGTTAGATATTCAAAGAATTACACCACCGGAAAGTGTGCGGAAAACAATGGAAGAGGAACGAGCGGCTGAATTCAAAAAACGGGCGCTAATTTCCGAAGCTGAAGGAGAACGTCAAGCTGCTATCAAGAAGGCAGAAGGCACAATGACTTCTATGCAGATAATTGCCGAAGCATTGCGTAGTAATCCCGAAAGTAAAGAAATTCTCCGTTATTTGGTCGCTCAAGATTATATTAATGCAAGTTACAAACTAGGAGAAAGTACCAATGCCAAGGTCGTGTTCGTAGACCCAGGCAAATCGGGTGAATTGATGAAAGAGGTCATGGCTGAGACCGTAAATACTGATGGTAATGGGAAGAGTGGGGAGCATGGGTAGACAGTGGGGAGCAGGGGGCAGAGGAGCAGGGGACAATAACTCAATTTTCAGAACTCAATACCTCACCCCGAAAGAGTGCATCAGCAACTAGGGATACATCACGCATCTCTTGAACATCATGTACTCGCAGGATATCAGCTCCGTTGAAAATAGCAGCGCAACAAGCCGCAGTCGTTCCCCAAACTCGTGCTTTGGGATCTGGTTGATTTAAAATTCGACCGATAAAACTTTTACGGGATGCCCCTACTAAAATAGGACAATTTAGCGCCCGTAATGAACGTAAGTGGCGTAGTATTTCTAAATTTTGTTCGTAGTTTTTAGCAAAGCCAATACCAGGATCAATGATAATTTTTTCGGGTTGAATACCCAAAGTTGTGGCTGTGGTAATTTGGTTAGCTAAAAAACTAGAAATTTCTCCCATTAAATCTTGATAATCGGTAAATTGCTGCATAGTCTGTGGTGTACCACGGATGTGCATCAATATAATTGGCACGCCTAAAGTTGCCACTGTGGGCAACATTTGGGGGTCAAATGTGCCACCAGAAATATCATTAATAATATTTGCTCCAGCTTCTATAGATGCTTTAGCTACGACTGCCCTAGTTGTATCCACTGATATGGGTACAGAAATTTGCGATCGCAATATCTGGACTATTGGCAATACCCGCTCCAGTTCTTCTGTCAGGGTGATTTGCTCTGCGCCTGGTCTAGTAGATTGACCACCGACATCGATAATATCAGCACCAGAAGCTACTAGGGCTTTTGCCTGGGCTAAAGCGGCAGATGTAGTATTAAATTTACCACCATCACTAAAACTATCTGGCGTTACATTTAAAATGCCCATTAAATAAGTACGCTGTCCCCAGTGGAAACAGCGATCGCCTATGATCAATTTACTGCACATAATTATTTAGTAGAGACGTTGCGGGCAACGTCTGTACATTAGAGTGGACTCTTTAGAGATAGTTGACTATCCTAGCGAAACTTGCAGCTTCTAGACTTGCTCCGCCCACGAGAACGCCATCGATTTCTGGTTGAGCCATAATCTCGTCAATATTATTTGGTTTGACTGAGCCACCATATTGAATCGGCACATCAGAATTCTTCAATTGGCTGCGAATTAAGCCAATAACTCGATTAGCCTCTGTTGTTTCACAAGTATCACCAGTGCCTATTGCCCAAATGGGTTCGTAGGCAATCACCAAATTTGTCTGATCAACATTTATGAGGTCTTTGTCGAGTTGGCTGACAATTAGTGATTCAGTTTCCCCAGAATCTCGCTGTTGTTTGGTTTCGCCTACACAAAGAATTGGTGTTAAACCATACTTTTGGGCAGCTTGGAGACGTAAATTCACTGTCTCGTCTGTTTCCCCAAAAAATTGTCGTCGTTCGCTATGACCGACAATGACGTAACGGACACCAATTTCTGTCAACATTGGGCCAGAGATTTCACCAGTGTATGCTCCATTTTCTGCCCAGTGGACATTTTGCGCTCCCAGTTGTACAAGGCTACCATGTAAGCTCTGAGACAAAATGGCCAGATCAGTGAAAGGAACGCAAAGCAGCACTTCCCGTTCTTGAGGTGTTTCCTCTAATGCAGGCAGAAATTCTTTTAAGAACTCTTGAGACTCTGCCTGGGTTTTGAACATTTTCCAGTTACCGGCAATAACTATTTTCCGCACAGGTGATTTAGTCAAGTTCCTAACGCTACTAGATGCACTTTTCAGTTTATGACTTTTTGTTAGCCATTTAGTCATTTGTCATGAGTCATTTGTCAGTTGTTACTCCCATCTGTTCTCTAGCTTGCTTATTTGCCCAATATCCTGCGAAAAATTACTAGGATGGAAAATAAAGCTAGTTTAAAAATTAAAATTTAAAATATAGAACTGAATATGACCTCAATATTACCCTTGCCTGATCCTCAACCAAGCGATGCAACCAATACTGATACAAGTTCTCTCAACTGGGAGGAAGAACTTGATAGTGCCATTTTTAGCTTTGAAGATATTCAAGCAGAACTCAACTATAAACAAGCGCAATCGGCGCTGCGGAACTTAGTAGACAATATTGACCTCAGTTCTCAGGAAAAGGCTGGCTTAGAGTCAGAAATAGCTGATTTAGAAACCATGTTGGGGAAGTTAGACAGCATGGTGGTACAAATCGCTGCTTTTGGCATGGTGGGACGAGGTAAGTCTTCTTTGCTCAATGCGTTGGTGGGGGAATCTGTATTTGAAACGGGGCCTTTGCATGGTGTTACCCGTGCGGCTCAACGGGTCAATTGGCGGATTAGTGAAGAGGCGATTGGGGAAACAGAACGGGCTTTGCGTGTCACTTTACCATCGGTTGGGCGATCGCAGGTAGAGTTAATTGATACCCCTGGGTTAGATGAAATTGATGGAGAAACCCGCACTGCTTTGGCGGAACAGATAGCGAAGCAAGCAGATTTAATTTTGTTTGTGATTTCTGGCGACATGACCAAAATTGAGCATGAAGCCCTTTCTCAATTACGAGAAGCAGGTAAACCCATAATTCTGGTATTTAACAAGGTAGACCAATATCCAGAAGCCGATAGGACAGCAATTTACCAGAAGATTCGGGATGAACGGGTGCGGGAGTTACTGACACCACTAGAGATTGTCATGGCAGCTGCATCACCACTGGTAAAAACTGCCGTGCGTCGTCCTGATGGCAGTAGGGGGGTGCAGGTGCGTACAGGTAACGCTCAAGTGGCAGAACTCCAGGTGAAGATTTTGGAGATTTTACAACGGGAGGGCAAGGCTTTAGTTGCATTAAATACGATGCTGTTTGCCGATAATGTAAATGAGCAATTGGTGCAGCGTAAATTGATGATTCGGGAGCAGAACGCGAATCAGTTGATTTGGAAAGCCGTCATGACTAAAGCGGTGGCGATCGCTCTCAATCCTGTTACTGTAGTAGATATACTGAGCAGTATAGTAATTGATATTTCTCTTATCTTGGGCTTATCTAAACTCTATGGTATTCCCATGACTGAAGCAGGTGCTGTGCAATTGCTGCAAAAAATTGCCTTGAGTATGGGTGGTATCGGTGTTAGTGAACTCCTGGCAAATTTGGGTTTAAGTGGTTTAAAAACTTTACTTGGTATCTCTGCAACTGCTACAGCTGGTATTTCCTTGGGGCCTTATATCTCAGTTGCTATTACCCAGGCTGGTGTAGCTGGCGTGTCTTCCTATGGTATTGGGCAAGTGACTAAAGTCTATTTAGCCAATGGGGCAACATGGGGGCCAGATGGGCCGAAAGCCGTAATTAACCGAATTTTGGCAACCCTTGATGAAAATTCTATTCTCAATCGCATCAAAGATGAATTACAGGTAAAACTTCATCGGTAAAATTAATAAAACGGTTATTAGTTCCAGGTTAAGAATAGCTAAATTCCAATTTGCTCTCTTACCCACTTTCTAAATGCCCTCTGATTCTTAATCTATTTAAACTATGTTTAAATTTTAATCATTGAAAAAGTGTATTTTTATTAGTAAAGTTACTGAAATTATGTCCATATTCTGAAGGTGAATAGTGATAAAAAATTGGAGTGATAAATATTACCACTCCAAGATTCTGAATAGAGGAGACATTCGTTAACTGATACTACTTGCCATTGCCGTTACTACCATTACCGTTACTAGCAAGTACGCGTTCAGCAAGCTTTTCTGGGACTTCTTGCAGGTGGTCATAAGCCCAATGGAATGAACCAACGCCGAGAGTGAGCGATCGCAGCTCTACAATAAAGTTTTGCATCTCGGCTTGTGGTAGGTAAGCAGAAATATTATCCCAGCCTTGCCAATCTTGTCTGCCTTCGTAGCCCAAAATTTGCCCACGTCTACCACTCAATAATTGCAGCACCTTAGAGGTAAACTCACTGGGTGTTGTCACTTCCACCCGCAAAATCGGCTCTAATAAGGTGGGTTGGGCTTGGGGTATGCCTGTTTGCATGGCTAAACGGGCGGCTTGCTTGAAGGCTTGTTCGGAACTATCAACGGTGTGATAGGAACCATTTGTTAATGTCACCGCCACATCAACCACTGGGAAGCCTAAAGGCCCATGTACAAGAAATTCCCGCACACCCATTTCTACCCCAGGAATATACTGTCTAGGTACTACACCACCAACAATGCTTTCTTTAAAGTTGAAGCCTTCACCCCGTGGTAGGGGTTTGATATCCAGGAACACATCACCGAACTGTCCATGACCACCGCTTTGGTGTTTGTAGCGTCCATGTACTGAGGTGACTGGTTTACGGATGGTTTCTTTATAAGGCACTTGTGGCAAATGGGTAGACATGGGCAAGTTATATTTGCGGCGCAGTCTATCCAGGGCGACTTGCAAATGAATCTCGCCTTGTCCCCACAAAATCACTTCGTGGGTGTCGCCGTGTTGTTCCCAAGCTAAAGAGGGGTCTTCTTCTAAGAGTTTGGTGATAGCGTTGCTGAGTTTAACTTCATCGTTGCGCTTTTCTGGGGTGATGGCGAGGGCGTAAACTGGCTCTAACTGTTGGGCTTTGGGTAATTGCGTCGGCTGTTCTGTGGAGATGGTATCCCCGGTTTTAATTCCTTCTAAACGGCTGAGGGCGACAATTTCACCTGCACCGACTTCGTTCACCGATTGCTGTTGTTGTCCCATGAGGCGATAAATCCCACCAGCGCGCACGCCGTTGAGGATGATACCATCGGTGAGTTTGCCTTGCCATACTCGCACGAGGGAAAGTTTGCCACCTTGGGGAGTGTAATAGGTTTTTAAGACTTGGGCTATGGGTGTATGACTAACTTTTCCTTTGAGGCGACGGGCGGCGGTGGTTTCTGGTTCGGGGGCTTCCCTGAGTAAAGCTTCTAATAAAGGTCTGACACCATAATCTTGTTCCGCGACACCAAAGAAGACGGGAACTACTAAATCTGCCCCTAATTCCATTTTTAAATCTTTGAGGATTTCTTCTGCTGGTGGTTCAATATCTTCTAAAAGCTCTTCCAATAAATGGTCATCAAAATTTGCTAAGGCTTCGAGCATTTCTGCCCGTGCGGTATGTTCTTCTTGTTTGAGATGTTCAGGGAAGGGAATGGGGTCAGCTGGTGCGCCGGGATGATATTGATAGGCTTGTTCACTCACCATGTCGATAAAGCCGGTGAGTTGTTCCCCCCCGAAGTTTGGATCGGCGGAAGCCGCCGCTCCAACTTCTCTCTGCATGATGGGGTATTGGTGAGCTACTAAGGGACGACTGGAAACTGCTTTGAGGGCGTGTAATGTTTCGAGGACATGAATGTTTGCTCGATCCATTTTATTCACAAAGACAAGATGGGGAATTTCCCAATCGTCTAGGAATTTAAATAGAGGAGCAAGGGTGAGGACTCTTTCACGTATTGGTTCGCAGACTACAATTGCCGCATCAACGCCCATGAGCGCGTTATATGTTTCTTGGGTAAATTCAACGCTACCCGGACAGTCTATAAAGGTAAAACGAATGTCGTTATACTCAGCGCAGGCAGTGCTGATTTCTACGCTCATGTGGCGATCGCGTGATTCATTCGCACTATCCCCAACTGTGTTAGTATCCTTAACGCTGCCTTTGCGAGAAATCGCTCCTGTGACAAATAATAAGCTTTCTAGTAAAGTTGTTTTTCCACTTAAATAAGGGCCGACAATGGCAACATTCCGCGAACCTAATCTGACTTTTTCGCTCATAAAACCTCCCTTGCGGTAAGTCTCAATACCGCATTGCCCTGTTTTGTCAAAGATGAATAATCCGAGAATTACCCTCTCTTTAACTTGTTATTATCCTTCCTTTAATCAAAGGTGCAAAAAATTGTAGCCTGTCGTAAGATTTATCTTAAGAAACGTTAAGCGATACAAACTTTAATGCAGAATCTAGAATTTTTGTTAAAACGTAATTTTGAATGTCAGTTTATTTGAAGTAAAGATAACGCAAATTGTTGTGAGTTAGCCCATCAATGAGACTACCATTCTATAAATATCGCATAACAGCGTTGCTGAGTTTGATATTACTAGGTGAATGCTTGACACCAGCCAGAGCAACTATCCCCATCATCCCCAAATTATTAGCACAATATAGTCTTCCTACAGCCCCTACCTTATTAAATCAGGGATTACAGGCAATCCAAGCCGGTAGGCTCCAAGATGCGATCGCTGCTTTCCAGTCAGCCATTCAGTTAGATCCTAACCTAGCCGCAGCCCACTACAATCTCGGTTTAGCACTGCGACAAACTGGACAATTACAACCAGCCGCCGACGCATTTTATCGCGCTACTCAAAGTGACCCCAATTTTGCTTTAGCCTTTGCTAATTTGGGCGGCTCATTATTGGAAGGCAATAATTTACAACAAGCCAATGACTATTTGCAACGTGCATTGGAATTAGAACCAAGGTTGGGTTTTGCACATTATAACTTGGGGTTAGTCAGACAGCAGCAACAAAATTGGGAAGGAGCGATCGCCTCATTTCAAAAAGCAGTAGAGTTGAGTAAAAATGCACCGGAACCTCATTATTATCTAGGGATTTCTTATTTACAACAAGGTAAATTAAATGAAGCTAAAAATGCTTTCAATCAAGCGATAAAAATCAACCCGCGATATTCCGAAGCTTATTATAATCTGGGCGTTGTCTTATTTAATCAAGGCCAACCCCAAGAAGCATTAACAGCCTTTAGAAAGTCAGCCGAAGCTAATCCTAATTATCCCAATGCTTATTACGGTGCAGGATTAGTTTTTACCCAATTAAATCAATATGGTGAAGCAGCAAAAGTATTTAATCACGCCAAGAATTTATATAGTACCCAAGGGAATCCCCAATGGGCAAAAAATGCCGAACAATTGTTACAACAAGTACAAAATTTAAATTCTCAACCACGCGGAGGTAAGAATAATTAACCTACGGTAAAAATGAGATATGGGGTGAATTAATTATTGTCGTCTCCAACTAACCCCTATCCACATGAACAAGAAACTCAAAAAGCGTACCAAGAGTAGATTTTTATTTTGCGATCGCTGGTTAGATCGTCATGCTATTGTTAGGCAGATGGAAGCATTTCAAGATTTATTAGTCATAGTCTTATGCTTAGTTTTATTCGTCGTCATGCTTATACAGTTGTGGGGTATATTTATAGCACTTACTCAGCCACTCAACTATAAAGTAGTCACGGCAAAAATACTCTTCATCTTGATTTTGGTGGAATTATTTAGACTATTAATGGTCTACTTGCAGGAACATAGTATTTCTGTAGGTGTAGCCGTAGAGGTAGCTATTGTATCAGTTCTGCGAGAAGTAGTTGTTCATGGCGTACTAGATATCTCTGCAATTCAAACAGCAGCAATTTGTGGTTTGTTATTTATCTTGAGTATTTTACTGTTAGTTTGTGCCAAGACACCACACATGGATTGTATGAGTGCCAACACAAAACTCTGTCCAATTTTTTCCCAAGGAAAAAGAGAACAAGAAGCCGAGTTTGAGTATTCCCGTAACTGTGACGAAAATCAATCTCACGCCTAAACACGAAAAACTCTATATTTCCGCGCCTATGCGTGAGATAGCCTACCCTACGGTAACCAACGAGCAGCATCTTTAGCGTGATAGGTTAAAATCAGGTCAGCACCAGCACGCTTAAACCCAGTTAAAGTTTCCATCACTACGCGCTGTTCATCAATCCAACCATTCAGCGCCGCAGCTTTCACCATCGAATATTCACCAGACACATTGTAAGCAGCCACAGGTAAATTACTGGCTTCCTTTACCTGCCAAATAATGTCCATGTAAGCCAAAGCAGGCTTCACCATCAACATATCAGCGCCTTCAGCTATATCTAGTTCAATTTCTCTGATAGCTTCGCGGGAGTTACCAGGGTCCATTTGGTAGGTTCTTCTATCTCCAAATTGTGGTGTAGAATCTGCTGCATCCCTAAATGGGCCATAATAAGCCGAAGCATACTTAGCAGCATAAGACAAAATCGGCGTGTCTTGAAATCCTGCTTCATCTAAACCTGCGCGAATTGCCTGCACAAAGCCATCCATCATCCCGGAAGGGGCGATAATATCCGCACCAGCTTTGGCTTGGGAAACTGCGGTTTTCTTCAACAATTCTAAAGTAGGGTCATTCAATACTCGTCCTGTCAAATCACCCACTTGCAAATAACCGCAATGTCCATGACTGGTGTACTCGCACAAACAAGTATCCGCAATTACAATCAAATCGGGTACTGCTGCTTTTACAGCCGTTGCAGCCTTTTGGACAATACCGCAATCATGCCAAGCACCTGTCGCATCTGTATCCTTATCTGCGGGAATACCAAACAAAATAATTGCGGGAATGCCTAAATCGTGAACCTCTTTAGCTTCCTCAACAATCTTATCTACCGATAGTTGATAGACACCAGGCATAGATTTTACTTCGTTAGCAATTCCTTCTCCGGGAACAGCAAACAACGGGTAAATCAAATCATTGGTAGTCAATACAGTCTCACGTACCATGCGGCGTAATTGGGGATGGGTACGCAAACGACGAGGGCGGTGTGTTGGAAACATAAAGTTTTGTAAAAAATAACAATGGTATGGACACAAAACAAAGCGTCACAAAAGTCTGGCGAAACTCCGTTGTCGTCGGACAGACTACAAAAAGTGCTTAACTGTCCTTTGCCCTACTCTGCTTCAAGTTGTGGGGCAATTTTGTATTTTACCGTGCTGTTGCGTGTTATTAGTTGTCAGTGTTGTAGATGGGAATTTTTCCACTCGGTAGGCATCTGTATTACATCTCAAAAATCGAGAACTTTTTAAATTCTATTTGTTAATAATCAGACAATTGAGATTTGACGAAATCAGCGATCGCCTATTTTTAAATTCTCAATTTTTGGGATACATTTATGATAATTTTTATTAAAAAAGTGAGTAATGAATCTTTCTGAATGTCTGCTAACAAGGAAATAAGGCAGCAGATAGCCACCTCTTAGGGCAAACAATCACCCAGAAATCCAGCACAGGTAAACTGTATTTATCATTTCATAAAACTACGGGTTAATGAGCAACTGATTTGCTGATTTAGCTTTTTTTTAAACACCATTAAAGCTTTTTGATTTTTCTATATCTCTAGCTTGAAAAAGATCAGGGTGTAAGGGAAGGATATTTTCCTGCTTGGTTGGGAAATTTTCTACTGAGGGACTGTGTTTAAAAAGTAATTTTGTTAACCCAAGATACATAGAGGAGAATCTATTCTCAAAATCTCAGCGTATTTTGAATTTCCGGGAATAACCCTATCACGAGCATCGTTGTTTTAAGATGAAAAGACTCGCTAAAGTAGAAAAAAATTAAGTTAAGTTACGTAACAAGGAAGTTAATACATTTTATGTCAACTGAAATACAGACGGAACTCCACCAAGCAGTTGAGCTTCGCCGCAATTTTGCTATTATCTCTCACCCTGACGCTGGTAAAACTACGCTGACAGAAAAATTACTATTGTACGGGGGTGCAATTCACGAAGCTGGGGCAGTCAAAGCCCGCCGCGCTCAACGCAAAGCTACCTCAGACTGGATGGCAATGGAACAACAACGAGGTATTTCCATTACATCTACAGTATTACAGTTTGAGTACCAAAATTGCCAGATTAATTTACTCGACACACCCGGACACCAAGATTTTAGTGAAGACACTTATCGCACCTTGGCGGCGGCTGATAATGCGGTGATGTTAATTGACGTGGCTAAAGGTTTGGAACCCCAAACGCGCAAGTTATTTGAGGTGTGTAAATTACGAGGTTTACCAATCTTCACATTTATTAACAAACTTGACCGTCCAGGTAGGGAACCACTGGAGTTATTAGACGAGATTGAGCAAGAATTGGGTTTACAGACCTATGCTGTTAACTGGCCGATTGGCATGGGCGATCGCTTCAAGGGAGTATTTGATCGTCACAAGCAACAAATCCACCTGTTTGAACGTAGCGCTCACGGTAGCAAGGAAGCCCGTGATACAACAGTTGAGTTGGGCGACCCCAGAATTGAAGAGCTATTAGAAGAAGATTTGTATTACCAACTGAAAAACGATCTAGAACTTTTAGAAGGTGTCGGCCCGGAACTAGATTTAGATTTGGTACATCAAGGCAAGATGACACCAGTTTTCTTTGGTAGTGCCATGACAAACTTTGGGGTTGAGTTATTCCTCAAGTACTTCCTAGACTATGCCCTAAAACCCGGTGTCCACATCAGCAGCGTTGGTGAAGTACCTCCCACATACCCAGAGTTTTCTGGTTTTGTCTTTAAATTACAAGCCAATATGGACCCCAAGCATCGAGATCGGGTTGCTTTTATCCGGGTCTGCACTGGTAAGTTTGAAAAAGATATGACAGTTAATCACGCCCGGACTGGCAAAATTGTGCGCCTATCGCGTCCACAAAAGCTCTTTGCCCAAGAACGGGAATCGATTGATGTAGCTTATCCAGGTGATGTGATCGGTTTGAATAATCCAGGTGTTTTTGCGATCGGCGATACAATTTACACGGGGCAAAAGCTGGAATATGAAGGAATTCCGTATTTTTCACCAGAACTATTTGCGACTCTTCGCAACCCAAACCCCTCGAAATTTAAGCAATTTCAGAAAGGCATCTCCGAATTGCGCGAAGAGGGTGCAGTGCAAATTATGTACTCTAACGATGAAGCCAAGCGCGACCCAATTATGGCAGCTGTGGGTCAGCTGCAATTCGAGGTGGTGCAGTTTCGCTTACAAAACGAGTATGGTGTAGAAACCATTCTGGAACTACTACCTTACAGCGTCGCCCGTTGGGTCGAGGGCGGTTGGGAAGCTTTGAACAAGGTGGGACGTATATTCAACACCACCACAGTCAAAGACAGCATGAACCGCCCAGTTTTACTGTTCCGCAACGAGTGGAACTGTCAACAGTTACAGGGAGATCATCCAGAGTTAAAACTCAGCGCGATCGCCCCAGTTTTTTCTAGCCAAACAGTAGAATAATTCAAAATTCAAAATTAATAATACTAGACGTATTAATTACGAATTGCGAATCAAGAATTAGAAATTGCTAGGCTGGAATTTACTGGCATTTAAAATCAGTTCAAGCAAATTTATTATTCAAAGATAAACTCAGAAGCCACTGTCAGGTTTGGGTTCGTTCATTTTGAATTTTGTTGGCGCAGCCTTGCCGTAGGCTATTTTGTAGCTTGCTTCCCGCAGGGTATTTTGAACTGATACCGCGCTGTTGCATCACCGTAGATCAATTAGCAGAGATGGGAGTGCCAGAATTTCTATGCCTTCACATACTGAATCGGCTTTGGAGGCTGGTTTAGCGGCCCTCAAGCAGGGAAATTATCAAACAGCGATCGCTCAACTAGAACCCATCGCCACCCAGGGGAATGGAACGGCTAGCCTGCAAGCTAGAGTAGGTTTAGTCATGGCTTATGCACGTAGTGGCGAACTCAAGAAAGCGATCGCCCTGTGTCAAACTCTAACCGAAAGCCAAAATACCCAGGTGAAAGAATGGGCTAATGTTGCCCTGACACACCTGACAAAAAAACGCAAAAAGCCGCAAAATTCTCATCATGCAGCCGCAGATACATCTCCAGCCGCAACTACCAAGCCTCACTACTCATCATCTGTGCCATCTGTGCCATCTGTGGGCTTGCAAAATAAATATGTAGGTAACAACGGCTTATTAAACTCTCCAGGTTATACCCAACCCAAAGAATTTGGGATTTATTGGCGACAAGCAAAACGCGCCAAAGTCTGGCAACCTTTAAAAAAGCCGAGTTTAATACCTTTGCGGTTGCTATCAGTAGGAACATTTATCGCCCTGTTTTGGGTGCTGAAAGAAATCCTCAAGTCCGTCATGGCAGCCATTAACATCACTTTAGTGAAACTGCCTTACTTGGAACCATTGCAGCTATTATATCGAGATCCTAGCCGATTGATATTAGCTATTTTGTTCATAGCGATCGCCACATCGCCTTGGTTACTAGATTGGCTCTTAGCTTATTTTTATGGACAAAAAGAGCTATCTAAAGATGTACTGCCTAATTACAGTCGGGAAACCTCCCGTGTTCTACATCGTTACTGCCAACAGCGACATTGGCCGTCACCCCAACTACGGATTTTACCCATAGCTGCACCCATAGCGTTGACCTATGGAAACTTACCTCGGAACGCCAGAATCGTTGTCAGTCAAGGATTATTAGAACAACTTGCAGATGATGAGATTGCTGCTATTTATGCTGCACAACTAGGACAGATCACTCACCAAGATTTTGTCCTCATGTCATTGGTACTGCTGATCACCCTACCAATTCATCAATTGTATCAGCAAGTTGCTGTATGGGCAGACAAATTATCAAAAGGCGCATTTCACTGGCCGTTGACCATTACTTCTAGTTTGATCTATGGATTGTGGTGTGTGTTGACTGGTACGGCGTTGCTTTACTCACGACTTAGACCTTACCACAGCGATCGCCTAGCGGCAGAAGTTACAGGTAATCCCAATGGCTTGACTCGCGCCTTGCTGAAGATGAGCATCGGCATTGCGAACGATGTAAAAAGGGAAGAACAAACCAGTGGTTTATTAGAAAGCTTAAATGTCTTGCTGCCAGTCAGCTATCAACAAAGCATTTCTTTAGGGAGTATTGCTGGTCATCTGACCTTTGAATCTTTGTTGATGTGGGATAGTATTAACCCCTATCGCCGTTGGTTAACAGTTAACAATACCCATCCTTTAATAGGCGATCGCATCCGTAACCTCTGTCAAATAGCCCAGCATTGGCATATAGATCCAGAAGTTCATATAACTAGCCAACAATCACTCAGTGAACAGACATTACAAGTCACCCGTCAATCATTCTTACGGCAAACAGCTCCTTTTTTCGGTGTGCCTCTAGGTTTCGTCTTTGCTGGATTAATTTGGCTAGTTTGGCAAACTGCCTTCGCACTCAAGTTTTTAAATTTAAAGTGGATTTATGAAGATTTGTCTTTCGTGACAGGTTGCCTACTCATCGGCTTCAGCATTGGTACAGTCATCAGGATGAACTCCTTTTTTCCCAACATTAAGCAAAGCAACATCCACACTGATCAACAACTACCCCACCTGTTAGCAAATCCCTCTAGCCTACCCATAGACAGCATTCCTGTGCAGTTTGTCGGCAAGCTATTAGGTCGCCAAGGCATGAGTAACTTTCTATCCCAAGACTTAATTCTCCAATCCAGCACAGGCTTAGTGAAATTACATCATGTTTCTTGGCTAGGACAACCAATTAATCCCCAAGATTTGGTTGGTCGGCAGATTATTGTTACAGGTTGGTTTCGCCGAGGTGCTACACCCTGGATAGACATCCAAACTATCCAAACCCAAAGTGGTAAAACCATTCATAGCCCCCACCCCATCTGGTCTATTATCTTGGCAGTCGCAGCCCAAGCCTGGGGAGCCTATATTTTCCTCGTGGGTTAGCCAAGGGGATTAACTAATGAAAAATGAAAATGTAAATAAATATTGCTATTTATTTTAAATAATGTTACATTTTCTTAAGAAAAATAGATAGCCAAAATAACACAACTAGCGAGCTTGGTTGTATCTATTAGGCTCCTTGCGCCAATCTATCTGTTTTATCCTCCCAACACAGCAGCAAATCGACCAGCCACAGGCTGGTTTTTGTTTCTTTATATTTATGCTTGAGAAAAAAAAGTACTTTATGCTAGGATGCCTCAATACTAATGCTAGAAAAGTGTATGATGAACTAGCTACGTAGAAAATACCGTGGTAATGTAAAGAGTGGTATTTAACTCTGCGGGCTAGGGCAGACAAAAAATTATTACTGTAGTAGGCAGTAAAATAACAAATTTAAAACTTTTAGAATTAAGGTGGTAGTAGTCGAGCGTTGGTACGCTCTATGATTAAACAAGCTTGATCCCAACAAAAAACTGTATTGTATAAGTTGACAGTTTGGAGTAAAAAATTGGTTTACGGCAGTCTTGGTCAATAACACATAAAAGTCAAAGCCAAGCAATTGATTTGTTGCCTTGCCATGTTCACCATGTTCATTTAACTCTGGAGGTATAGTTCATGTCCGTGCGCCTATACATAGGCAATTTGCCAAAAGAAGAAATAGACCGTCAAGAATTGCAAGCTGTTTTTGCCGCAGAAGGCGATGCTGTGACGACTAAACTCATCAAAGACCGCAAAACTGGTAAATGCCGTGGTTTTGGGTTTTTGACGGTAAACAATGATGAACAAGCTGACCAAATTATTGAAAAGTATAATGGTCAGATGTTTAAAGAAACGCCTATCAAGTTAGAAAAAGCTTTACCACGAACAAAAGGTGATGAAGGCGAGGAGCAAGCAACTCCTAAACCTGTAACTACCTCCGGTGGTCATGCGGCTCCTAACACCAACAAAGAAGGTAGTCGTCGTGATAAAGGCGCTAAGAAGTCTCGACGTGGCGGTGGTAATCGGGAAAATACCACCACAACCACCACTGATTCAGATGCTATTCGTCCAGATCCCCGTTGGGCTTCTGAATTAGAAAAGCTGAAGCAGATACTAGCAGCTCAAGCCACAAATTAAGTGAGCAGACTGAGAAATTAAAAATTAAAAGTCAGAATTTTTTTTGATTTTTAATTTTTAATCGTTAGTAGATAACAATTAACTATATCAATGGTTAAGTGTCGCTATTTTTGTAAGTGCATTGGGCTATGCTCCAAGTTAGGTGTTAAGGTTCCGCCCACCGCAAGCGATCGCTACTTTTGAGTAAATATTGGGCTTATACTGAGTAGCACCAGTAAATACTGACAGAGGTAGCGATCGCCTAAACTACAGTTTAGCTGATTGCACTTGTCGAAAATAACTAAACCTTCTTCTATCTTCCAGAGTCAGAAGTGCCAAGGTGAGGGCAAGGTACGATTCTTCCACTGGAATTATGGCAGGGGAAAGGGACAGGTTTCCACGAATCAACTGATCTTCAGTCGCACGGAAAAAGGCTTCAAAGCCACCTGCTATCAGGGTTTTAGAATGATTCTATTTCCTAATCTATCTGGCAACTGCTATAGTTTTGATTTCTTACGTATATCTAACATAAGATTACAGTAAAAATTGAATAACTTTTATACCCCTTGAGTCTCAATGAACATCAGACTAGACTCAAGGGGTTTTTGTCGTTAGGGACTTGCCTAAGACTAATATAGCTGGGGACTGGTGACTGGGTGAAAAGTCTTGTTGTGTCTAGCTTGTATCATCTCATTGATGTTCTAACACTATTGGCAACAGCTATAGCTGAGAATGGTGTAGGTTGGGTGAAGGAACGAAACCCAACATTCTCAAGACTTTGTTAGGTTACTATTCTTTTAACTCCATCCCCTTGTGGGTGAATTTTTCTGTCATAGGGACAACAATTACCTATTACCTAAATCGACTCTAGTCTCCTGCCACTATTTTTCAGAAAGTGCGGTGCTTCACACTAACAAAACATAGCAGAAATGTCCTGCTTTCCTCTTTGCTGTTCCTTATGTTTTTTGAGAGACGTAATTTTTTCCGAGAAAGAATTTAAATGATTCGCAAAAGAAGAGAGAGAAGCAATTTTTCTCATCTCCGATAGCTGTTAAATTCTCCGATGAAAACTTAAACTCTCACAGAGTTTTTATAGGAAAACTGTATTGAAAATTACAAAAATCTTATTTACTTATTAGTAACATTGGTGACTCATCTCTTAATGACGATAGTCATGATAATTTAATGGGTAAAATTAAGTAATTACCAGGAATATTTAAGAATACAAGCGGAGTTAACGAGTAAATTTACGGAAATATAGGAATTCTTTTCAGTAAAAATACGGTTAATTTTGAATTAATCAATTGGGAATTAGCGTATATTTGCTGAACCAATATGATCACGTATTGGTGAAATAAACCGATAAATTTGTAGCGCCCAAAAAAAGTATATCTGCATATTCATCACTATCTAAATAGAAGTTAATCTATCACAGGCATTAGATATACGTATAACCACTTATATATAAAGAGATTAAATGTAAATGCTGAACAAAAAAGTATAATTCTCGTAGTATGTATATAACAATCTTTGACATATTAAATTAAAATAAAGATTACTCAACGTTCCTACATAATTCCCGCATATAGTGGTGTCAGCACACTAAAAGCTGACCGCGACTTTACTTAAAATCAGCAACACACACAAACTATGAACTCTAACACTGAAAAACGCATAGCTTTAATTTCAGTTCACGGAGACCCAGCAATCGAAATTGGCAAAGAAGAAGCTGGAGGGCAAAATGTTTACGTGCGCGAAGTGGGTAAAGCATTAGCCCAACTGGGATGGCAAGTGGATATGTTTAGCCGCAAAGTGAGTCCTGAACAAGAGTTAATTGTTCACCATAGCCCACTTTGTCGGACAATTCGGTTAACAGCAGGGCCAGAAGAATTTGTACCAAGAGATAATGGCTTTAAATATTTACCAGAATTTGTACAACAACTGCTTCGATTCCAAAAAGAAAACAACGTTAATTACCCATTAGTGCATACAAACTACTGGCTTTCTAGTTGGGTGGGAATGCAGTTAAAAGCAATCCAAGGAAGCAAACAAGTTCATACTTATCACTCTTTAGGAGCAGTCAAGTACAAATCTATAGATACGATTCCTTTGGTTGCTACTAAACGTTTATCGGTAGAAAAACAAGTATTAGAAACAGCAGAAAGAATCGTTGCTACCAGTCCTCAAGAACAGCAACATATGCGATCGCTAGTTTCTACTAAAGGTTACATTGATATCGTTCCTTGCGGTACAGATATTCACCGCTTTGGTTCAATTGCTAGACAAGCCGCAAGAGCAGAATTAGGAATTGATCAAGAAGCAAAAGTGGTCTTGTATGTAGGACGCTTTGATCAACGTAAAGGCATAGAAACCTTAGTACGTGCCATGAATGAGTCTCAATTGCGTGACACGAATAAACTCAAACTAATTATTGGTGGTGGTAGTACTCCTGGTAATAGCGATGGCAGAGAGCGCGATCGCATTGAGGCCATTGTGCAAGAATTGGGCATGACGGAAATGACTAGTTTCCCAGGCCGCCTCAGCCAAGATGTCCTCCCTGCTTACTACGCTGCGGCTGATGTTTGCGTTGTTCCCAGTCACTATGAACCTTTTGGATTGGTGGCAATTGAAGCAATGGCAAGTGGTACACCTGTAGTAGCCAGCGATGTTGGTGGACTTCAATTTACGGTAGTTTCCGAGAAAACCGGTTTATTGGTACCACCAAAAGATATTGCTGCGTTCAACATTGCAATTGATAGAATTTTGATGAATCCACAATGGCGGGATGAGTTAGGCCTTGCTGCGAGGAAACACGTTACCCACAAATTTGGTTGGGAAGGAGTAGCTAGCCAACTGGATGGAATATACACTCAATTATTGACACAACAGGTTAAAGAGCCAGCATTGGTAACTAAATAGACGCTTTTTAGCCTATTCTTTCATTGATTAATGGAAAATTAGTAATAATCAAATACCAATAAATTAGGGTTAAGGCTTAGAATTATACCTCTTCCCTAAATTTTTTTGTCTTTATTTATCATAATTAAAATATCCCTACATCAAAAAATCATTGTTAAGCCATAACGATAATGGTATTTTCTTACAAGGGTCTACTTACGTAGATACCGTATCAGTAGCAAAGCAATATTATATTTTTGTAGTCAAGGGAACAAAATGATACCACCTGACAATTTTCTGAGCAAGAGTAAAACTCTGGCATCTTTAGGATTAATAACCCTGGGACTATTTCTAGCGCCTCAATCGGCACAAGCTGTATCACTCATTCCTTTAACTTCTGTGGATGCTAATCCTGGCTTTGATGATATAGATTTTAATTTGTTGTTGGATAACCGTGACTTTACAGAACTGTTTGTAGCTGAAGGAAGAATTGGTAATAATGCCATCGGTGGAGACCGGGAATTAGGTATTAACAGAGATGTGAGAGCGACTTCAAACCCTGGTCTAGCAGTTGCTCAAGGTCAATACAATTGGGGAAGAGGCATTCTCAGTGATTTTACCCTCGCTTATACAGGCAATCAGGTAACATTCTCTGTTAGCCGTGCGGGCATTACACCAGTAGTACTCTCCACAACTGCATTTAGTGGGGATATAAACCACATATTTTTACGTACCTTTGCTCAAGGCGGTAGGCCTATAGATGATAACAATTTCTTAGGACTTTCTGGCTTGTCTCTCAACGGTACTGCCATACCCAACATCTCCTCTCTTGGTACAACTAGTAGCAGAGATGTGGACTATATAGCTATTGGCGACGTACCAACAAACTTCATACTCACTGGCCAAGCAGAGTTTGACTGGGATGGTAATCGCCCCACAGGTTCTAACCTCGCTTTTCAAATTAAAGTCGGAAATAGCAGAAGAGTACCAGAACCAAGCATTTTGGGAGCTATCTTGACAACAACGATCGCTGGATCATTTCTCGGTTACAAAAAGAAAGTAGCTAGTCAACAAGCTTAAGACGAATAGCAAACTTTAATTAAAACTCAAGAATATTCTCCAGCCGACAGCCTGAACTCACCAAAGTTCAGAATAGCTAACGGCTTTTTTAATTTATATAACTGAGAATTAGGGAAGAGAGAAGTATACTAACCATTGTCTTGTAAATGCCAGTGACTAATTTGTTATGCAGCCAGTAGACTTTACCACCCTTACAGCTACTTGTAGCGAACTCCACGCTCACTGGCTACCATCCCGCCTAGAGCAAGTTTATCAGCGCGATCGCTACACTATTGCTATAGCGTTACGTACCCTCGATAAAAGAGGTTGGTTACAAATTTCTTGGCATCCTCAAGCAACTCATATTTGTATTGGTGATCCACCTCCACGTACACCAGATACCTTTACCTTCAGCCAACAACTAGTCCACCAGTTGGGGGGATTAGCCTTAGTTGCAATTGAAGCGATCGCCCCTTGGGAGCGTGTAATTGATTTACAATTTGCCCGCCGCCCTGGAGATGCTGCACTGTATCACATCTACGGGGAAATTATGGGTAAATACAGTAATGTGATTCTCACCGATGCCAACAATCTAATTATTACTGCTGCCCATCAAGTGAGTCAGCAACAATCAAGCGTGCGTCCTATCCTCACAGGACAACCTTATGAAGCACCGCCCAAACTCACCGGAACTATCCCCAGTTTGCAGGAAACTCAAGCAAGGTGGCAAGAAAGAGTCAGTTTAGTCCCAGGAGCAATTAAACGTCAGTTGCTCAAAAGTTATAGCGGCTTGAGTGCTGTGTTGGTAGAATCCATGTTATTGGTAGCCAACATTGCCCCAGAAACTACCACGGATACCCTACATCCTGAAGACTGGCAAAGGTTATTTGCACGCTGGCAAGAATGGCTACACACCTTAGATAGTGGTAAATTTCAACCAGCTTGGATGGCAAACGGATATACAGTTATGGGTTGGGGTGCTGTTGCACCAGTCCAAGATATCCAAACATTAATCAACGAATACTATACCAAACAGCTAAATCAACAATTATTTGCTCAATTACGCCATCAACTGACTCAGAAATTAAGTAATATTTTAGGCAAATTACGTAATAAAGCCCAAACCTTTAGCGATCGCCTACAGCAATCAGATAGAGCCGATGAATATCGCCAAAAAGCTGATTTATTAATGGCGCACCTGCAAAATTGGCAACCAGGGATGAAAGAAATTAGCATACCTGATTTTGAGACAGGTGAGCCTGTAGCGATCGCTCTTTTGCCTGATAAAAATGCTGTGCAGAATGCCCAAAATCTCTACAAACAACACCAAAAACTCAAACGCGCTCGCATAGCTGTCGAACCGCTACTGCAAGAAGTACAAGCAGAAATCGATTATTTAGAACAAGTAGAAGCTGCAATTTCCCAAATAGATAACTACCAAACAGCAGAAGATTTGCAAGCTTTAGAAGAAATCCGCGACGAGTTAATTGGACAGAAATATTTAGAAGAGTTAGAGTATCGTAGCCGCAATAACAACGAAACTGCTAGCACTAACTTTCACAACTATCGTACCCCTAACGGTTTCACAGTCTTAATCGGTCGCAACAATCGTCAAAATGACCAATTAACATTTCGAGTAGCCGGAGATTATGACCTATGGTTCCATGCCCAAGAAATCCCTGGCAGCCATGTACTATTGCGTTTAGAACCGGGTACAGCACCAGAACTATCAGACTTACAATATGTAGCCGATTTAGCAGCTTACTACAGTCGCGGTCGCCAGAGTGATCAAGTACCAGTCGTTTACACTCAACCCAAACACGTTTATAAACCCAAAGGTGCTAAACCAGGAATTGCTATTTACAAACAGGAACGCATCCTTTGGGGAAAACCGCAGTTAGTAGATATAGAGAAGGTAGGAAGTTGAGGGAGCAGGGGAGCAGGGAGCAGGGAACAGGGAGCAGGGGAGCAGGGAGCAGGGAGCAGGGGAGCGGGGGGAGAGAACTAGAACTTACTTCCAGAGTTTTGCCCAGTCCCCAATCCCTAGTCCCCAGTCCCCAGTCCCCAATCCCCAGTCCCCAATCCCCAGTCCCCAATCCCTAGTCCCCAATCCCTAGTCCCCAGTCCCCAATCCCCAGTCCCCAATCCCTAACTTTGTAATCTGACATCAATGACAGTTGCATTGAAATTGTAGTTGAAGCCTTCCAACTCAAAGGGCATACCAATTTTTACCTTACTGTTGCCTAAAACAGGGCCGTCCTTAGTAACTTGGGCTTTACCGTTTAAGGTTAAAAGCATATCTGTACTAAAATTATTAGCTTTGGGATCTGGTAATTCTTTCACAGAACCATCTGGTTGAGTAGCGACTACGGTTCTTGGTAACTGTTCCACAGACTTAATTTCAATCTCACCATAAGGTTGATTGCGGATAATAACCTTAGTTTTACCGCCTGTTTTCAACCCATTGCCAGCTAACTGTTGTGGATCGCGCACATTTAAACCGCGAACAACCAAATCTACTTCTATGGGTACTGTTTTTGCACCGACTTGGGCAACACTACCAGAAGTACCTGGAAATACAAAGATGCCAAATATAACCATCACAATAACGAGCAAAGCCCCTAAATCCAGAATGTTGACTTTGCCAAACAAGCGACCTTTGGAATCTAAAATAGCCATAAAAATTTTTCCAAATCAATGTGAGGTAATTGATTTTAACAACAAGTTTTATCAGTTACACCGCAACTTTTCCATTGCTGGCAGTTGCATTTACGCGACAGTCTATCATGAGTTGAGAAATGGGGATTGGCAAAAGGCAGGGAAAGCAAGGAAAGAAAAGAACTGTGGACTATTGACCAATGACAAATGACGACTGACAACTGACCAAGTTAAAAATGCAACTTACAAAAGGATAGATACGTCTTCTTATTTAGTGTGGTTCCAAAATTATCTTCTAGCCAAATTTATGATGAACAGGAAAGGCTTAATGGCAAATTACCGTGTGTGGCGGCGGCGCTGGTTTTATCCATTAATTTCGGTGGTAGTCGCTGTGAGTCTATGTTTGGGTACACCTTTGGTTGGAAGGGCTATAGACTTACGACCCCTTTTATTACAAGGTGTGCAAGTACTTCAGCTGTCTAATATATCCGATCGCCAAGAAGTTGATCTGGGCAATCAGATGAATCAGCAATTACGTAGTAGCGAAGTGAAAATTTCTCGGAATGCAGAAATTACTCGCTACGTAGACCAAATTGGACAGCGCTTGGTTGCAAATAGCGATCGCCCCAATCTTCCTTTTACCTTCCAAGTTGTGGAAAATGATGCTGTTAACGCCTTTGCCACTTTAGGCGGCTTTGTTTATATCCATACGGGTTTACTGAAAACCGCAGACAATGAAGCGGAATTAGCCAGTGTGATAGCTCATGAAATTGGTCACATCGGCGGTAGACATCTAGTAAAACAGATGCGACAACGAGCGCTGGCTAGTGGTTTAGCTTCAGCTACAGGTTTAGACCGCAATACAGCTGTAGGACTGGGTGTGGAACTAGCACTAAACCGTCCCCGCAGCCGTCAAGATGAGTTTGATGCTGACACCAGAGGGTTAAGAACTTTAACAAGAGCGGGTTATGCACCATCGGCGATGGTTTCATTCATGCAGAAACTCACGAAAGGTGGTGGTTCTGTGCCGGCATTTTTGAGTACTCACCCAGCCACAGGCGATCGCATTACTTCTCTCAGGCGTGCTATTAATTCCCAAGGCAGTAATGGGCGTGATGGCTTAGATAATGCTGCCTATCGCGCTAGAATTCGGTCAATACTTTAAAAAGTGCTGAGTGCTGATCTAAAAGACCACCCACACTTTGTGGGGCATTTACCCAGTGTACTTTTCTTACTCAGCATTCAGCACTGAATGAAACTTGTTTTATCTTGAATTTTGAATTGTTAAGCTCGCTGTCTGCTACTGCGAACCGCTATTTTTTTAGGATCAACAGTAATTACTCCTTCCTCTAAGGGTAAGGTGCGTAAGCAGTTAGTAAAAATATTAATTTGGTAAATTAAATTATTGGTGATGTCTAATGCGGTTAACCAACCACTGCGGGGATGATATGCACCAGTATCTATATCCAGCCAACCCTGTCCTTGAGCCAATTCACCAGGATTTACACCAGGGAAAGTAAATGTAATAGTGTGACCTATAATTACTAGTTTATCAGGAAAATATGGCTGGGGAATACTATGAAAATCTTCCCTAATCCAGCAAAACTGTTCTGAGGTTTGTTCTGATAAGGGTAGGTTAGGGTCAAGACCAGCATGAGTCAACCAAACGTCACCCAAGTCAATGTATGTGGGCAAACTCCTTAGCCATTCTAAATGTTCTTTAGGAATGCTTTGATCTGGATAACTGGCGATCGTTGCATGACCTCCACTATGCAGCCATGCTTGCGTTGTGGCGACGGAAATATCACCACTAAGGATGTTTAATAACATCTGCTCGTGGTTTCCCAACAGACAAAAATAATTATTGTCTCTGACTAAATCTATTACGTATGAGCTGTGGGGGCCACGATCAATTAAGTCTCCCAAAAAATAAACTTGGTCATCACCACCTGGAGCGATCGCTGCTAATAAGGTCACCAATCCCTCATAGTGTCCATGTACATCCCCAATAACTATTCTACGTTGACTAGTTTGGCTCATCGGTTCTTAACTGGAATAACTCAGCTGAATAATTTTGCTACAGTTTAGGCGGTTAGGATTCCGCAACAATAGGTAAAAACTACTTGAAGAATTTAAAGTTATTGTAGATGTTTCTGACAAAATCAGCCCTGGCTACAAAGGTCAAATCACACTCCTACAAATCTGCGCTCGGTTAGCCTAAAATTTATAAAGTCATTTTATTGATTCCTCATCTTAACAATGTCTGAACAGTTTTCTGCGGAAATTAGCTCACGCATCTGCAATCACATGAATGAAGACCATGCAAATGCGGTAGTGCTATATGCTCAGGTTTTTGGCGGAGTTACCCAGGCCGAATCCGCCCAAATGCTGGCAATTGATGCTCAAGGTATGGATTTAACCGCACAAGTAAATGGCGAATCTGTCCCAGTGCGTATCCACTTTGATCATGTTTTAGCCGATGCAGAAGATGCCCATCACACCTTGATTGCAATGGTAAAACAAGCTAGAGTTCAGGCAAAGTAGAAAATTTTTTGGGTTGGTAATGGGTAATGGGTTTTTACTATTACTGATTATCAACACCTTTTCGCTGATGCTGGGTTGACAAAATCGTGTAAATCTGAATCCCAAACACTAATGTAAATTAAATCGCAGTTCTGACGGACAATTTGACCCTTAACTCCACCTGAGGTAAAGCTAAAATTATCTGACTGGCGTTGTTGGATTTTTTGTAAGCCTTGCTGAATTTTTGCCGTAGATTGTCCACCCAACATCCCATTTAGCGTAGCTTGCATGATCTCTGGGTCTACCGACTGAGCAAAAGAAACTTCAGTTTGGCGTAGCACACCAGATTTACGATCAAATAAGTATCCTAAGTCAACTTGATTGGGAACTAACCGATATACTACTGCACGAGTATTGCCCCACACACCTCTTAAGTCTCTATTTGGTTTACCGAGTGTGGCTTCTACTGTGCTTCTGGCTGTACCTGTGGGAAACGCGGGAACACTTGATCTGGTTGTATTTGCTTTTCTTCGAGGTAATGAATCTACTTGAGTTGGGGGTGCGGGAACAGGTTGATTCTCTGGTTCTGGTATGGATGTGGGTTGTGGTGCTGGAGTATCAGCTGTGATGGGTGTGTTGTCTGGTGCGGGTGTGAATACTGCTGGCGGATTAGGGTTTTCTTGGCGGGTTTCAGGTTGTGGCGGTGTGTCGGGGGCTACTGGCTGTTCTGTGGAATCAGGGAGAATAGAATCTGGGGAAACAGGCGGAGTATTGGGTGCAGTGGTGGGAATTTGAGAGACTGGTGAAGGGATAGGATTACTGACAACAGGTGTTTGCGATTGTGGCTGACGCGTCAGAGTAGACATTGCTACTCCTGCCATTAAACCACCTGCTATGAGACCACCGAAGATTAAAAGAGACTTTTGGCGATTGGGTTCAGCCCACCGTAGAGGTTCGCCTTGAGGTTTAATAGCTGGAATAGATAAAGCTTGGGTTTGTTGGGTTGGTGTAGTGCTGGGAAGGATGCTAGGTTGAGCAGTCACACTAGATGATAAAGCATATAACATTTTACTGGCAGTACTGTAGCGATCGCCTGCGTGGGGTTTAATGGCTTGATTCAGCACAGATACTAGTTGCTGTGAGACATGAGGAGCCATGTTTTGCCAAAGAATCTCACCGGTTTGGGGATGAGTTGGCAATTCTTCAGGACTTTTACCAGTTAACAAATAAATCGCTGTCAAACCTAAGCTATAGATATCAGTGGCGTAAACTGGTCTACCTACGGCTTGTTCACTAGGCATATATCCGGGTGTACCAATGACGAGCGATCGGGTAGCATATCCTGGGGAACTGACGACTGAACGAATGGTTTCTTTAACTGCACCAAAATCAATCAAAACTGGCTTTTGGTCAAAATCACGGAGAATTATATTATCGGGTTTAATATCTCGGTGAATAATCCCTTTACTGTGGACATAATCTAAAACTGATAGCAGACTCAACAGAATTGTTTTAACAATACCTTCGCCTTGAATGCCTTGGGATACCAAAAGCTGTCTGAGGGTGTGACCATGAATCCATTCTTGCACGAGGTAAAACTGCCCATTCTCGGAAAAATAGGCGTATAGTCTGGGAATTTGGTTGCTGTGTTCACCCAAAAACTCTAGAGTCGCTGCTTCCCTCTCAAACCGTTGTTGAATAGATTGATAGGCTTGTGGGTCGTTGCTTACTGGTTTGAGTCGCTTAATCACGCAGCGACGACGAGAAGGCATATGAGTATCTTCCGCCAACAAGGTTTCTCCAAACCCCCCAGCACCGAGTATCTGAATTACTTGATAGCGATTGTTCAGCAGAATAGATGTCATGGAAAGTTCAAAGTGTCCGCCCTTTCTCAATGTACATCACGATGTGGTGATAGGTTATGTTCCCGCGAATATGCAGGATATCCCATTGCTATGGCAATTTTGTTGTAGCTATACCAATTCAATTAATGATTGCAACACATCATTGGGTGAAATGAAGACGCGATTAATCGCGTATCTACAGATGGTTGATTGGTCGCATTCTTTTTTCAAATTGGTATTACTTTGAGAATTTAAATAAGGTGATACGCACCTAGAGCAAATATTTTTGCGTCAGATCTTTCCATAGTTAAGAGTCCAGAGTTAAAGGCTAGCTTGGACTGTGGACTGTGGATTTTTGACAACCTGAGTGCGAAATCTACCATTTAAATGCGTAAAAGGTTAGCTGATTCATGAGTTTTTTCTCATCAATTATTTAAATAGTTTTCATGCTTCTGTATGACATTGATAACTAACGCCGTGTGCAACTTTCTCTCAAACCTAACCCCCAACCCCTTCCCTTGTAGGGAAGGGGGGCAATATTTAAAGCCTCTCTCCTTGCAGGGGAGAGGTTTGGAGAGGGGTTTCAAAAATAAGTTGCACAACGCGTTAACTATCAACTTTTACCACAACCTAAACCAGTTATGCTAAAGTCAATTTCTAGCGTGGCAATGACATTGATCGGATTCAGCACTAGTCTAATGTTCCCTCACATTGCAGTTGCTGAAGAGATTTCCTGCCAAAGAAGGCTAGGTGCAATCACCGTTGATAATGTGAAAGTACCTCAAGGTAAAACCTGCACCCTCGCTGGAACTACCGTCAAAGGAAATATCGTAGTCGAAGGCGGCGCAACTCTCAAGGCCATAGGTGCGAAAGTCAATGGTAGTATTCAGGCAGAGGGTGCAAGTCTAGTAGATGTAAATTCTAATACCACCGTCGGTGGAAGCATCCAAGTGAAGCAAGGTCGTGCGGCTCGTGTGGTGAGTACAAGCATCGATGGAGATTTGCAGTTGGAGTCGAACTCAAGACAAATAGTTGCTAATCAAAACCAAATTGACGGCAATTTACAAGTCTTTCAAAATACTGGAGGGGTAATGATTCGGCAAAATCGCGTTAAGGGCAATTTGCAGTGTAAAGAAAATACTCCTCAGCCGATTGGTGGTGACAATATTGTCCAAGGTAGTAAAGAAGATCAGTGTGCAAGATTATAAGAAGTTACTCTAATACCTGATTAGCAAACTTTGCTCCACTATACTGTGATTCAAAAAAGGGAACAGATAGGTAGTATGTAATACTCCATACTACCTATCTGTTCCCTTTCTTGGTCAAATATATCCCAGGAAACAATTAGCCTATCTAGCACCACTGACAACCCATCTATTATTGTCCGCATCCCATACTAAAGAGAAGCGCACAGAACTAGATGATTGCCTGCCACTTTTCATAAAATATCTCAACCGAGCATTAACCGTGGCTGTGTCTGCATTCGCTTTTAGCAAACTTACTTGTTCCACATCTACATTTTCCACTTGTCCACCCCACCAATCAAGATAGGAATCATAGCCTCTGGGGTGCAATTTTCTATTATTTTGGAAGCTGGAAGCTAGCAGATTCCATGCAGTACTATATTCGCCCTGATTTATAGTTTCGTAATAGTTTTGTACAGCTTGTTCTGGTGAAGGTCTATCTGTTGCTTCTACTGGGGTTGTAATTTGGGGTTCTGATGGTGTGGTTGGCTGTGGAACTGATGTAGTTGGTTCGGTGGTATTTCTGGGTTTGGAATCTATAGGTGTGGTAAAAGGTCTTGAGTTGATGGGAAATCGGACAGATGCCTGTGGTGTGGGATCTTGAGTGACAGTCTGACTTATAGGTGTTTCAGGGGTGTCTGTGGGTGATGGTTCCACAGTTGGGGTATCATTGTTGCTGATAGTAGTTTCACTAGGTAAAGATGTTGTTTGTGTTACAGGCTGATTTGGTCTAGTGAGGGCAAAGCCAATGACTACGGAAGCACCAATCAAACCGCCAGCAATTAAACTACCCATGAGGATACCTTTATTGCTGTTGTTGTGATTTATCGGTTGTGGTGTGGGTGCAGTACCCGGACTTACGGCGACGGTGTTGGTTTGAGTTGCAAAGGGTGGTGTAGTTACTACTGGTGGTTGCTGATAAGGGACAGTGGGTGATGATTGTGGTTGCTGATAGGGAACTGTTGGGGGGTAACTGACTACACCTAATTGCAAAGCTTCGAGCATTTCTCTCGCGGTGGTGAAACGTTCTCGTGGATGGTAGGCGATCGCTCGATCAATCACAGCTGCTAATGTAGGACTTATATTCAAGGCGTATCTATGCCAAATAATCTCCCCACTGTGGGGTTCTGTTTCTAATTCCTGTGGCTGTTTGCCGGTGAGCAAATAAATTGCTGTCAGACCTAAACTATATAAATCACTGGAATAAACTGGTCTTCCGGCTGCTTGCTCGCTGGGCATATATCCGGGTGTACCAATGACAATGGAACTGGTAGGATTACCTTGGGAATTAATGACTGTTCCCATTGATTCCCGCACTGCACCAAAATCAATCAATACAGGTTTACCGTCACGATGGCGCAAAATTATGTTGTCTGGTTTGATGTCGCGGTGAATGATGCGCTTGGAGTGGACGTACTCCAGAACGGGTAATAAGTTGATTAAAATATCTCGAACGGCGCTTTCACTCAATACGCCTTGCTGTTTAAGTTTGGCTGTGAGGGTATCCCCTTCTACCCATTCTTGAACTACGTAGAATTGGGTATTCGACTGGAAATAAGCATATAAGGTGGGTATTTGTCCTGAGTAGCTACCCAAATCTTCTAAAATTGCCGCTTCTCTTTGAAAACGTTCTTGTACGAGTTGATAAATCTGGGGATTATTATGAATTGGTCTGAGCTGTTTTACTACACAACGACGGTTGGAGGGCATTTGGCTATCTTCGGCTAAGAATGTTTCCCCAAAGCCACCACTACCCAAGGTTTTAATCACCCGATAACGATTGTCAAGCAGCTGTTCCATAATTTAGTGCGTAATATTACGTTCAGAAATGTTATATAATTTACTTTTTTAATTCTATTTGTACTTGCTTAAAAATTGTTACTCAAATATAAATTTAATTATTTTTAACTCATCAAAGTGCGTGTCAGTCTTTGACAAGTATCTAGTTTAATACACCATTTCCTCTTGGGTTCTTTTTAGGCTTCTTCTGGAAAAGTCGCTCCTCTTGGGTAGGTAGAACCTAAGACTACACTTTTCGCTTTGCTACTGACCACCAACTACTGACTACTGACGAAAACTCTATCCCCTTGTGGCTGGAGTTTTTTATTTTTTTCATCTTTTACCAAGACTGTTACCGAAATATTAATTTTTCTTTACAAATACTGAGTGTTTACTCTTATTATTTATTAATGTTTGTTGATAAAGTTTGCGATTTTTATATCGATTTGTGTCAGATGAACGACAAAATGCCCATTGGGCAAGCTTTTTCTGATAAAAAACTGATATTGCCGAACAAAAAAATCTCTCTTGGGCGGCATGAGTCCCCAAGAAAATCTAGTAGAGAACACGCATCAAAGGAGCCGAGGAAGCATGTTCACCCACGTCAAGTCCACCATTAGACACATTGCGCCTGATAACCTGCGCGGACGTAATTTAATTAAGGTGGTCTATGTCGTGCTTGAGTCCCAGTACCAGAGCGCACTGTCGCAAGCGGTTCGCACGATTAACGCGAATAATCCCAACCTGGCGATTGAAATCAGTGGGTATTTGATTGAGGAACTGAGAGATCCAGAGAACTACGAAGAGTTCAAGCGGGAGATCGAGGGTGCCAATATTTTCATCGCTTCATTGATTTTCATCGAAGACTTAGCACAGAAAGTAGTTGCAGCAGTAGAACCACACCGCGATCGCTTAGACGTTGCCGTTGTCTTTCCCTCGATGCCAGAAGTTATGCGCCTGAACAAGATGGGCAGCTTTTCTCTGGCACAGTTGGGACAGTCGAAAAGTGCGATCGCCCAATTTATGCGGAAACGCAAAGAAAAATCCGGTGCGGGATTCCAAGATGGGATGCTGAAGTTATTGCGAACCTTGCCGCAAGTACTGAAGTATTTACCAGTGGAGAAAGCACAGGACGCTCGCAATTTTATGTTGAGCTTTCAGTATTGGCTAGGAGGTTCACCAGAAAATCTGGAAAACTTCTTGCTGATGCTAACTGATAAATATGTATTAAAAGCAGTAGAAAAACAGAATTCTGCATCCGTAGAATATGAAGCGCCAGTTGTATATCCTGATTTGGGGATTTGGCATCCTTTAGCGCCGAGTATGTTTGAGGATGTCAGAGAATACCTCAACTGGTACACAGCCCGTAAGGATATATCCAGCGATTTAAAAGATCCCTTAGCACCCTGTGTAGGGTTGGTATTACAACGCACTCACCTAGTTACCGGTGATGATGCCCATTATGTGGCAATGGTGCAGGAGTTGGAAGCCTTAGGGGCAAGGGTATTGCCAGTTTTTGCAGGTGGTCTGGATTTCTCCAAGCCTGTGGATGCTTACTTTTACGAACCAACGACTAAAACCCCGTTAGTAGATGCAGTGATCTCTCTCACTGGTTTTGCGTTGGTGGGTGGCCCGGCTAGACAAGACCATCCTAAAGCAATTGACGCACTTAAACGCCTGAATCGTCCTTATATGGTGGCATTGCCTTTAGTCTTCCAAACGACTGAAGAATGGTTGGATAGCGATTTAGGCTTACATCCGATTCAGGTGGCTTTGCAGATTGCCATTCCCGAACTAGATGGGGCAATTGAACCGATTATATTATCGGGTAGAGATGGCACAACAGGAAAAGCGATCGCCTTACAAGACCGTATCGCCGCAGTTGCTCAACGCGCTTTAAAATGGGCTAACCTGCGCCGCAAACCCAAACTCAACAAAAAAGTTGCTATCACAGTTTTCAGTTTCCCACCTGATAAAGGTAATGTCGGGACGGCTGCTTACTTAGATGTATTTGGTTCCATCTACGAAGTAATGCAGGCTTTGAGAAACAACGGCTACGATGTGCAGGACTTACCAGAAAACGCTCAAGAGTTGATGGAACAAGTCATCCACGACGCACAAGCACAGTATGCTAGCCCGGAACTCAACATTGCTTATAAGATGTCAGTCCCAGAATATGAGGAACTAACACCTTATTCCCAACGCCTAGAAGAAAACTGGGGGCCACCACCAGGAAACCTCAACAGCGACGGACAAAACCTGTTAATTTACGGTAAGCAATTTGGTAACGTCTTCATTGGTGTACAACCCACCTTTGGTTACGAAGGCGACCCCATGCGGTTGTTGTTCTCCCGTTCTGCTAGTCCTCACCACGGCTTTGCTGCTTACTACACTTACCTAGAAAGAGTTTGGGGTGCTGATGCTGTACTGCACTTCGGTACACACGGTTCCTTGGAATTTATGCCAGGTAAGCAAATGGGGATGTCTGGTGAATGTTACCCAGATAACTTAATTGGCACAATTCCCAACCTGTACTATTACGCAGCCAATAACCCCAGCGAAGCGACAATTGCTAAACGCCGCAGTTACGCTGAGACAATTTCTTACCTAACACCACCTGCGGAAAACGCTGGTTTGTACAAAGGTTTGAAAGAACTCAGTGAGTTAATTGCGTCTTACCAAACCTTAAAAGATAGCGGTCGTGGTATCCCCATCGTCAACACGATCATGGATAAATGCCGCATCGTCAACCTGGATAAAGATATTAACTTGCCAGAAACCGATGCCAAAGATATGACCCCCGAAGAACGGGATAATATTGTCGGCAGCGTTTACCGCAAGTTGATGGAAATCGAATCCCGGTTATTACCTTGTGGTTTGCACGTCATTGGTAAACCCCCAACGGCAGAGGAAGCGATCGCCACACTAGTCAACATTGCCAGCTTAGACCGTCAAGAAGAAGAAATTCTCAGCTTACCCCGGATCATCGCTAACAGCCTGGGGCGCGACATTGACGAAATTTACCAAAATAACGACAGAGGCATACTAGAAGATGTCCAATTACTACAAGACATCACCCTAGCCACCCGCGCCGCCGTCCGCGCCTTGGTAGAAGAACAAACCAACGCAGAAGGACGAGTTTCCCTCGTTTCCAAGTTGAATTTCTTCAACATGGGCAAAAAAGAACCTTGGGTAGAATCCCTGCATCAATCAGGTTATCCCAAAGTTGACACCTCAGCCTTAAAACCCCTGTTCGAGTATTTAGAATTCTGCTTACAACAAGTTTGTGCAGACAACGAACTCGGCGCATTACTCAAAGGCTTAGAAGGCGAATACATATTACCCGGCCCTGGTGGAGACCCCATCCGCAACCCAGATGTATTACCCACAGGTAAAAACATCCACGCCCTCGACCCCCAATCAATCCCCACAGCCGCCGCCGTCCAATCAGCCAAAATTGTCGTAGATCGGCTATTGGCACGGAACAAAGCTGACAACAATGGTAATTGGCCAGAAACCATCGCCTGCGTCCTTTGGGGAACGGATAACATCAAAACCTATGGCGAATCCCTAGCCCAAATCATGTGGATGGTTGGTGTAC
Organism: Anabaena sp. FACHB-595; assembly: GCF_048568275.1. NCBI lineage: Bacteria > Bacillati > Cyanobacteriota > Cyanophyceae > Nostocales > Nostocaceae > Anabaena > Anabaena sp. FACHB-595. The sequence continues at coordinate 5,224,253 of NZ_CP183473.1, read as the reverse complement.
GTCCGGTTCCCGATGCTTTGGGACGGGTGAACAAGTTGGAGTTAATACCCCTAGAAGAGTTGGGACGACCCAGAATTGACGTAGTAATTAACTGTTCTGGCGTATTCCGCGACTTGTTCATTAACCAGATGAACTTGTTAGACCAAGGGGTGAAGATGGCGGCGGAAGCGGATGAACCATTAGAAATGAACTTCGTCCGCAAACACGCACTGCAACAAGCTGAGGAAATGGGTATTAACCTCAGACAAGCAGCCACCCGCGTGTTCTCCAACGCTTCTGGTTCCTACTCCTCAAACATAAACTTGGCAGTAGAAAACAGCACATGGGATAGCGAAGCCGAATTACAGGAAATGTACCTCAAGCGCAAATCCTTCTCCTTCAATTCCGATAACCCCGGAATGATGGACGAATCCCGCCAGCTTTTTGAAAGCACCTTAAAAACTGCTGACGCAACCTTCCAAAACCTGGATTCCTCCGAGATTAGCTTGACTGACGTTTCCCACTACTTCGACTCAGACCCCACCAAGTTGGTAGCAAGTCTGCGTGGTGATGGAAAGAAACCTTCATCCTACATTGCAGACACCACCACAGCTAACGCCCAAGTCCGCACATTATCCGAAACCGTCCGCCTAGATGCTCGTACCAAATTGTTAAATCCCAAGTGGTATGAAGGTATGCTATCTCACGGTTACGAAGGTGTCCGCGAACTCTCCAAGCGGTTGGTAAATACCACAGGTTGGAGTGCGACAGCCGGCGCAGTCGATAACTGGATTTATGAGGATACTAACGAAACCTTCATTAAAGATGAAGAAATGCAGAAACGGTTACTTAACCTTAACCCCCATTCTTTCCGCAAGATTGTCTCAACTTTGTTGGAAGTGAATGGTCGTGGTTATTGGGAAACTAGCGAGGAGAATTTAGACCGCCTCCGCGAGTTGTACCAAGAAGTTGAAGACCGGATTGAAGGCATAGAATAGGATTACATGGGCAGGCGTAAAGCCTGCCTTCATATTTTAATCAGAGATATCCTTATGAATGCTTTAACAATCAATCTGAAACCAGCGTTGGAATTGACAGATGAGCAATTTTTTCAGATATGTCAGGCAAACCGTGATTTGAAATTTGAACGCACTGCTACGGGAGAATTAATTATCATGCCACCCACGGGGGGAGAAACGGGAAATAAAAACGCTAGAATTACTCAACAAATAATGAATTGGACTGATGCTGATGGTACCGGCATCGCCTTTGATTCTTCTACTTGTTTTAAATTGCCTAATGGTGCAGATCGTTCACCTGATGCTGCTTGGATAAAGTTGTCAAGATGGAATGCTTTAACTGAAGAGCAAAAAGAAAAGTTTCCCCCCATTTGTCCTGATTTTGTAATTGAGTTACTTTCCCCAAGTGATAGTTTGAAGGTTGCACAGGAAAAGATGAGGGAATATATAGACAATGGTGTGCGGTTAGGTTTATTAATTAATCGTAAATCCCGACAAGTAGAAATTTATAGACAAGGTAAGGAAGTTGAGGTTTTGGAATCTCCTGTTACAGTATCAGGGGAAGATATTTTAAATGGTTTTGTTTTGAATTTGGGGATGATTTGGTAATTGATTTTTTAATTATCAATAATATTCAAAAAAACCATCGTCGTCATCATTATCATTTTTCCAAAAATTGGAGATTTTATCTAAAGTTGTTTTCATCAAATTTTGAGTTGTATCAACTATTGATTTGCCATTGTTCAACAAAGCATCAGAAGCATCAATTCCACTGTTACCTACCAAACTTTTATAATTTTCTACTTGATCACTAATAGGTATACCTACTTTACAATAACGTGCAAAATGTTCACAGTTGTTATAAAAGGGATTGTATTTTGTTTCCCCAAGTCTACGCTTTGCTCTCTCAACTACAACTAGTGATGGATCGCATTTATTATACGTCCTTGTGTAAATTTTTCTACCTTTAACAAAATCTTTCATAGAAACCCAAAGAATTATTCCATTTTTCTCATTTTTGTAATTGATTGTGGTAATAAATAACAGTATCATTACCACAATCAATTCCATGATGATATGGAGCAGCACTATTCGAGTAAATGCTGACGTAAATATGATCGCCTTTTGCCATGATTTTTATTTTTTAGAAATTTAGATAATTTATAATTACTGGCTCTCCTAGACTAGCTATGTTAAATTAATACTTAATACCAGCTTAAATTATTACATAGCATGGAATTCAAATAAATAAAGCGTATTTTTATTAAATCTTTAATTTTGTATTGCTATAACCTTTCTATAGCAGGAGTCTTAGCCTGTTTTTATTATTAATTTATCATAACCACTCTGGAAGAGCCTAATTACTTAAAGAATAATATTAAAGACTAATATTATATGTCACCAGTAAAAACCGTAAATTTATCCAAAATTTTATAGTCGATGAGTCAAATAGATAAACTACTGGCTAAGATATTATCAGGAACATCAGACAAAAACATTGCCTTTGAGCAGTTGTGTCAACTACTAATTAAACTAGGGTTTGATGAGCGCATTCGCGGTAGCCATCATATATATACAAAAGATGGTATAGAAGAAATCTTGAATCTTCAGTCCAAACAAGGAAAAGCTAAAGCTTATCAGGTAAAGCAAGTTCGTGAAGTAATTATTAAATATGAACTAGGAGAATAAGATGAATCTGCGTTATGAAATTAATCTCTATTGGTGTGAAGAAGATCAAGCATTTATAGCCGAAGTACCAGAGTTACCTGGATGTGCTGCTGATGGTGAAACTTATCAAGAAGCACTGCAAAATGTAGAAATTATTATGCAGGAATGGATAGAAACTGCTCAAGAATTGGGTCGTTCAATTCCTGAACCAAGACAGCGTTTGATGTCTGCTTAATTCACAAGGACGATCACCTTAATGCCATCATAGACCAGCGTTAGTGTAGCTTAAGGTAGGTATCGCTTGAGGATTGTGAGGAGTGCGATCGCCTACAGTGTCATCATAGAATTAGCGATCGCAGTTTGGAAATGTGGAGAGATGCGTTAGCACGGCTGTAGGTATCGCTCATCTTGAAAAACAGGCGATCGCCTATATTAATCAGGAATAAAGAGAGTAGAATAAGTAGAAGAGGTTAAATAATGAGAGTTTTGCAGTTAAAGATAAAGTTCTTACTACAAAATAAAGCCTCGTTTTTTTACATTACTTAACTTAGTTTGTTTTTCAAGTCTTTATACTCAATTTAATAAGGCATAGAATTAAAAACTTTGCAAAACTGTCTTAGAAACAATTCTAGTCTTCTTTAAATCTGCATTTGAAAGTTTTTCTCCAGCTTGCAGGCGGATGGCAGAAGTTTGTAAAACTGTGGCTGCATTCTGATCGCCGATTTGTAAAGCCGTTTTTGCCGCCGTTTGTAACATTGTCGCCGCACCAGAGCGATCGCCTTGTTGTAATTTTGTCTCTGCTAGTTGCGTTTGGCGATACTTAGCTAATGTCAGAATAGACTTATGCACCTGAGGATCGAAATCTGCCTGATACGCCTGCATCACATTTGCATATATTGGCCAAGTCTGTGAAAGCAAACCCTCTTCATTCAAACTCGGATTATCATAGCGGACTTGTACATTACCAATTACCTGCTGTCCTTCGGGTAGCTTTCCCAGGTAAAGATTTGCCAAAACTACCCGGTTGATATCTTTCATCAAATCTCCCAAACGAACTATAAAACTCCCATCTGCTTCCGGTTCTACAGGTAACTCAATAATATCAGGGGCAACTTGGGCAATGGGTCGCAGTTCTGCTAGCCGGACTTGCGGCGCAAGAGATAGCGTGAGGTAAGCGTTAGTTAACCCCACTGATTGCACCCTTGTAAACAGGCGATTAAAGTGATGTACTGCTTGTTCTGGACGCTCAATGTGAGCTAGAGTCCCGCCACCAGCATCAGCGATTGTTTCTAATAAATCCTGATTCCAATTGTTACCAAATCCCAAAGTATTAATAGTGAGGTTGATTTTCGCCGCCTTCTTGGCAAATTCAAGACAGCGCCTACTATCATCTGGGCCAATCTCCCACTTCCAAATTTTGAGACTATCTTCACCATGACCATCGGTAAGGAGAAATGCTTGGGAAACTGCACCTCTTGTCCCCTTCATCAGTTCTGTAATTCCCTGTTGTAAACCCTCAGCAATAACTGTACCGCCGCTAGCCTGCAATTTCTTTCTAATTTGAGTTTTGATGCTTTCGGGGTTTTCGACTATTTGATTAGGGATAATGACTGTCGCTGACCCTGCAAACGCCACAACTGAAATCCGATCGCCTGGCTGTAACCTATCTAGTAACTTCTCTACGGCTTCAACTACCATTTTCAATGGCTGACCGTGCATGGAACCACTCTGATCCAAAATCAAGCATAAATTGAGTGGTAAATTTTGCTCAAACTGCTCGGCGACAGCAGAAATGGAAATTGCCAATTGACGCTGGCTGCTCAATTGATTGGCATCAATATTAGTATCACTTAACGCTGAGAGCAATTGAACTTTCATTTAGGAGGGGTATCTTGCAAGACGGTTTTGGAGACAATCCGGGTTTTCTTGCGATCGCTTTCTGATAAATCTTGCCCAGCCTGTAGTTGAGTCGCAGAGGTTTGTAAAACTGTCGCCGCGCCTGTATCACCCATTTGCAGGGCAGTTTTAGCAGCAGTTTGCAACATAGTAGCCGCACCCACGCGATCGCCTTGTTGCAATTTGGCTTCTGCTAGCTGGGTTTGCCGATACTTAGCTAAGGCTAAAATCGACTGTTGCACCTGGGGATTAATATTTGGTTGGTACGCCCTAACAACATTGGCATAAACGGGGATATTGGGAGTGAATAGCCCGGTTTGATCTTCGGACGGGTTATCATAACGGATCTGCACATTGGCAATGGGTTGTTTACCCTCTGGCAACTGTCCCAAATAAATATTAGTCAAAATCACCCTTTCTACATCCTTCATCAAATCTCCCAGGCGAACCGCAAAACGGCCATCTGTTTCTTGTTGCAGAGGTAACTCAATTGTGTCTGGGGCAACTTGGGCAATGGGTTTAAGTTCTGCGAGGCGGACGTTAGGCGCGAGGGACAATAGCAAATAGGCATTAGTCAACCCCACCGTTTGTATCCGGCTGAACAGACGACCAAACTCGTCTACCGCTTGTTCGGGTTTCTGGATATAAGACAAGCTTCCCAAGCCAGCATCCGCAATTTTTTCTAAAATATCTTGGTTCCAGTTGTCACCAAATCCCAGAGTATTCAACGTCAAGCTATAACCAGCGGCCAGTTGAGCAAATTTCAAGCAGCGACTGTTGTCACCGTGTTCATTTTCCCCATCGGTTAACAAAAAAGCTTGAGAAATCGTTTCTTTCTTCCCCTTGGCTAATTCCTCAATCCCCAAACGTAAACCCTCATCAATGGCTGTACCACCATCCGCCGCCAGCCGACTGATTTGTTTTTTGATTTGTTCTGGGTTGTCGATGACTTGATTAGGGACTAAGACCTTAGCACGGTGATCAAAAGCTACCACACTCAGGCGATCGCCTGTCTTGAGACGGTCAACCAAACGAATTGCCGCCTGTTTGACGATTTCTAGCGGTCGCCCATTCATCGAGCCACTATGGTCAAGAATTAGGCATAGATTAAGCGGTACAGTACGGTCTTGCGGTTCAGCACCAGCCGAAATCGAAATTGCCAACTGACGCTGGCTACTGGGCTGTTGTGCATCCAAATTGGCATCATTGAGGACAGGCTGCAAATTAACTTTCATAACCCTTAATTCCTGGTTAGGATATATACATTCATGAATAACTCCAAAACGCTACATTAGCGCTACGGAAAACTTTATTAAAGTCAATCCATTAATATATTTCAGATAATATATTCAGAATATCTTAGGAGCCACCTGTTGGCAGATGCTCTGTTACCTTTAAATTAGCGAGAAAACCGCACTTGAAGAGAGCTAGCATCGCGCTAGGATGTATTACAGTTAACGGCACAATATCAGGCGATCAGTTGCTATGGACATTTCCCCCATCAAGGCTGTTCAAGCCCCTTACTACGGTGACAGCTCCTACAGGACACCGCCACCAGATTTACCCTCCCTTTTACTCAAGGAACGAATTGTCTATCTGGGGATGCCACTGGTTCCTGCTGTTACGGAATTGATAGTCGCTCAACTATTGTATTTACAGTCTGACGACCCCGACAAACCAATTAAAATCTATATAAACTCCACTGGCACTTCCGGTTATAGTGGCGAACCTATCGGCTTTGAAACTGAAGCCTTCGCCATCTATGACACCATGAAATACATCAAGCCTCCAATTCACACCATTTGCATTGGTTCGGCGATGGGTATGGCAGCAATGTTACTGAGTGCTGGGACAAAAGGTTGTCGCGCTAGTTTACCCAACTCCTCAATTATCCTGCACCAACCCAAGAGCTACGCCCAAGGTCAAGCAACGGATATTCAAATTCGAGCCAGGGAAGTCTTGGTAAACAAAGGTTCAATGGTTGATATTTTCGCCCGCACCACCGGACAGGCACCAGAAAAAATCACCAAAGACATGGATCGTCTCCTATACATGACTCCTTATCAAGCCAAGGATTACGGTTTGATTGATAGAGTTTTTGAAAAAGAAGAACTCGCAAATCCGCCACTACCAGCAAGTGTTCTTTAAAAAGTCAGCAGTCAATAGTTATAAAACTAATGACTAATGACTAATGACTAATGACTAAATTACAAACGGAGTCAAAAAAATGCCTATAGGAGTTCCTAAAGTCCCGTATCGGATGCCAGGTGGTCAATTTACAGATTGGATTAGCATCTACGATCGCCTATACCGAGAACGAATTATTTTCTTGGGACGCGACGTTGATGATGAAATTGCTAACCAAATTATCGCCGTCATGTTGTACCTGGATTCAGAAGACCCAGGTAAGGACATTTATTTGTATATCAATTCCCCCGGTGGGATGGTAACATCCGGTTTGGCAATTTATGACACAATGCAGCACATCAAATCAGATGTGGTAACCATTTGCGTAGGTTTAGCTGCTTCTATGGGTTCTTTCTTGTTAGCTGCTGGTACCAAAGGTAAGCGCATGGCATTACCCCATTCACGGATTATGATTCACCAACCTTCTGGTGGAACCCGTGGACAAGCAACCGATATCGAAATCGAAGCCAGAGAAATTCTACGGATTCGCCACCAGCTCAATCAAATTTATGCCAACAACACCAGTCAACCCCTAGCCAAAATCGAAAAAGATATGGATCGGGACTTTTTTATGTCAGCTCAAGAGGCGATGGAATACGGTTTGATTGACCGTGTGATTGAAGAACGCGTCTAAACATGGGGGCAGGGGGCAGGGGAAGCAGGGGAGGCAGGGGGGCAGGGAGCAGGGGGAAAAAGGAATTTACAGAAAGATTTCCCAGTCCCCAGTCCCCAGTCCCCAATCCCCAATCCCCAGTCCCCAGTCCCCAATCCCCAGTCCCCAATCCCCAATCCCTAGAAAAACTGTCAAATGTGAACTATAAATTATAAGATTATTGTTTATTATTAAAACTTTCAGCAAAAAGCTCGTCGCTGATGGCTGAATATTACAGAATTAAGTAGATCAAAATGGATCTCGGAGATTGCTACCGTTTATTGGGTTTAAGGTCGGGAGCTTCATTTGCTGATATTAAAGCCTCTTACCGAAGGCTGGCGCAGCAATATCATCCTGATATCAACCCTACTGATAAAAAAGCTCAAGATAAGTTTATTGCCTTGACCGAGGCTTACAGATTTCTGTTGACGGTAGTACCTCCAGAGGACACAGCGCAAAAGTCAAAGCAATCACCTACCTCTAGTAGTGAAAATATCAAAGCAACTCACCAAGAGAAAGCGCCTACGGCTACCGTCACAGATGAAAAGCCGTCTCCATCAAAACCACCAAACATTATAGAAATCGAACAACGGTTAAAGTGGAAGACCTATGAACAACTGCAACGGTTTTTGCGGGAAAGAAGATTTCCCCAAGCGATCGCCTTAGCAGAAGCTTTAGCCGCCCGTTTACCGAAAGATCCAGAAGTACGCCAATGGCAAGCGATCGCCTATCAAATCTGGGGACGCGCCCTCATTAACGAAAATCAACTCCTCAAAGCCAGAGTCTATCTCAAAAAAGCCTTAAAAACTGACCCCCATAACAAAGCATTATGGGAAGAAGTACAGCGCGATTTCCAAAAGTTGGAACAGATATTTTGAGAGGATTCAACAGTTAACTGTTAACTGTTAACTGTCAACCGGTTCTTATTTTTCAGCGTGGACATAATCTACAAAGTAAAATTTCGGAACCAGCCAAAATTTTAGCCAAGAGTAAAGTCCCAATCCTAAGATTGCTGTAATTATTAAGGGTAAACCTAGCTGGACTCGTAAGGAGTCTGGTAGAACGGCAACCCCAGAGATAATAATAGCGAAATAGCCTAGCAGTATCACTTGTAATCGCTTGATATTTTTCAGCGCATCACGACAGCTACTGCAATGCTGGGTATGTTGTTTGTAGCGGTCTAACAAAGTATCGCGGCTGTCGTTGATTGTTGAACCTTCAGAAATGGCGATTCCCACTTCTTTCCAAGGTAATTGCCCCTCACAGTATTTATCAAACCACTTGCGAAATTCAATTACTAGGCGATCAGCGCTTGTTGGCATCTTGTAAACTGTTTTCCAACTGGCTGATAATTGTCTTTCTTGGAGAAAATGCTCTTGCTGCTTGAGCAAAATCATATCTCCATCCAGTACTAAATTACGCGTTTTGACGTGATCCCACCATCGGGGTGTAAGATGATACAGTATCTTAGCAAAATTCCGAGGAAACTGAGCGACAATTCTTGATTTGCCAGGAGATACAGGAAGGCAATAAGTGACAAGTCCTACTTTTTTTCCATCATTACCAATACTAATGGCGTATTCTAAACGACAAGGTGGTTCAAAGGTAATCTTTGCTTTGAATCGTCCATCTGCGACAGCCTCAATCAAACCTGGCGTTGATTGCATAATACTAATAGGTGTAGCCCTGGCCTGTTCTCGATTACCCTGCACGCCATGATGGGCAAAAGGAACGTGACTAGGATCTGCCACATTTTCTACCAGGGTTTGCCAGTCGTATTCTAAATCGCGGACGAAAGAACTCCACACAAAACCTTTGCTAGCGTCTACTTGTGGTGACAGAGGTAATGGTGTTTGATCAGCTAATTCCTGAGATTTCACATCAGGCCAAACCCAAAGCAAATCGTTCTGTTGGCGCACTGGTAAAGAAATAACACAAAAATCTTTTTGGTTTTTAGTAACTATTTCTGGATTCTCGGCTTGAGGAATGTGGGTACACACACCCTCAGGATCAAATTGCCAGCCGTGATAACTGCACATTAAGTTACCTGTTTTATCATCAACACGTCCTTCACTTAAGGGTGCAAGACGGTGAGGACATTGATCTATAAATATCCGAAAACCCTCTGAAGATTGTGGTTTCCAGATCACTAAACGAATTCCTAAAAGAGTAACAGGGGTTGGTCGTTTGGGATCTAAGTCTTCTATGGGTGAGACAGGATACCAGTGCTGAAAAAAATTGAATTCAGGTTGCATTTTACCTTAAAATTGAATAAATTTTATTAAGTGTATGTAAAATCAGATAAATTCAAAGTAAGCAATCAACTTGCTGTATCAAGCTGCCAATTTCTATCATTACCCAAATTGGTGACTGTTTATCTGCTCATTTAAGTCTTTACTAAAATCCTCGCACAGTAAAATCGAGGACAAAATATTATGTCCAATTCTGCAATCACTATCACCATCAAATTATTTGCTGTTTACCAAGAAGCTTATGGAGTACCACAACTGGTGTGGGAATTCCCCAATGGTACACCCGTTAGCGCAGTGTGCGATCGCCTCATAGCCGAACGCCCAGAACTATCTCAATGGCGAGATATCACGCGCTTTGGGATTAATTTAATATTTGTCGAACCCGATACAGTTTTAAAAAACGGGGATGAAGTAGTGTTAATTCCCCCTGTGAGTGGTGGTTAGGCTTAGGTAATTGTCCCAATTCCCTCATCCCTAGCCTCAATGCGCCTCTATTTCCCACCCTGTACCTGTGATAAAGTTTGTGCAAACTGCATGATTTGATGCCAAATATCCTGCGGTGTAATGCCAAAACCAATGTTTAATAAAATGAGAATAGCGGCAATAGTTAAGGCATTGGTAATAGTTGCTTTTAATACCTTCCAAACTATAACAAATACAATCCAAGCTAAAATAAGCGTAGGAATCATAAATATAAATTCCTCAATATTCGTCTCTAGTTTTCAAGGGACTTAATTAGTAAGTCTATATTTTTCCAGGAAATAACTACTTATAAATTTTGCCGCAAACGTACTGTTTTTAGCAGTATCTTATTTCCAGCAATGCTAAAATTTTTGGGCAGTTATTGCAAAATGATTATACATAAAATAATTGCTTGATTCCGGAAGTTAAAATGAATTTTTAGACAAATTTACTCAAGAGATTTTTATTTTTAAGGAATTAATAGGGGCAAGAGGTTAGAGAATAGAGGCTAGCGTAGGTATTTCATCCTATACACATTCCTGTATATGTGATTTAAGCATACTCAATGGCTGATAACAAAACAGATAAAAAGCCCGTGTATCTTGATGTCTTATGTAGTTTCAGATTTTTCTCACGTAAGACATCAAGATACTAAGTATTTGCAATTTCAGCGCTTAGTTGACGGAAATTATCTGAGGTTGGCTTGCTAAATTTTTAGTAGCTGTTAAAACTTCTTGTCTTGCCCATTGATCTGCTGCCAAAATATCATCTAAAGAAGGATTGGCACAGTTATCGTTTTGATGGCGATCGCACACTAATTCGATACAACGGGGAATATCTAAAAATTTGATTTTCTCGTCCAGGAATAATGCCACAACCTGTTCATTCGCGGCATTTAACACCGCCGGCATGGAACCACCAGCCCTACCAGCAGCATAAGCTAACTGCATACAAGGATACTTTTGATGGTCTGGTTCACGGAAGGTGAGATTGCCAGCTTTGACTAAATTTAAGCGTTCCCAGTCTGTGTAGATGCGTTCAGGCCAAGATAAAGCATATAGCAAAGGTAAGCGCATATCCGGCCAGCCGAGTTGGGCTAAAACAGAGGTATCTTGCAGCTCAATTAGTGAATGAATAATACTTTGGGGATGGATGACAATTTCGATATCTTGATAATCTAACCCAAACAGAAAGTGAGCCTCAATTACTTCTAAGCCTTTGTTCATTAAGGTAGCTGAGTCTACAGTAATTTTTCGCCCCATTGACCAGTTAGGATGTTTCAGGGCATCGGACACCGTCACTTCTGCTAATCTTTCCACATCCCAATCCCGAAAAGCACCACCGGAAGCTGTGAGTAAAATCTTCTTTAAGCCGCCTTTTGGTACACCTTGGAGGCACTGGAAGATGGCAGAATGTTCGGAGTCGGCTGGTAATAATTTAACGCCGTGCTTTTCTACTAAGGGTAAAACTACAGGCCCGCCGGCGATGAGAGTTTCTTTGTTTGCTAAGGCGATATCTTTACCAGCTTCTATAGCGGCGATGGTTGGCAATAACCCAGCACAACCGACAATACCTGTCACCACCGTTTCAGCATCACCATAACGAGCAACTTCGATCACTCCGGCTTCGCCCCCTAATAAAATCGGCTGGGGATCAAGGTCTTTAATGGCTGCTTGGAGTGCTGGCAATTTTTCGGCGGCAGAAATCGCTGCTATTTGGGGACGGAATTGGCGAATTTGTTCTGCCAACATTTCTACATTGCTTCCCGCCGCTAACCCCACAATCCGAAACTGATCTGGGTACTGACTCACGATATCTAGAGTCTGAGTACCAATTGAGCCAGTGGAACCAACAAGAGTAATACTTTTCACAATTGCTTCAGGATTTACCGACAACTCTCACTATAAATTGCTGAGGACTCATTAATAGGATTTACGCACCCAGATTTTTTGTTGAGACCGGGTGTAAGGGTATAGGGGTGTAAGGGTTTCAAACATTTATACCCCTATACCCCTACCCTTCAAAGGATTGGGTACTGGGAACAAAACTCATGGCACATTTGAGTGATTATGTGTCTTTAAATACTAGATATTTAGTTTTAAATCATTAAAGTTTTTCCAAAAATCAATGAATGACCATTATTTTATGGTGGCATGAAAGCCAATCATAGCTATACTAAATTTTGTCCAATTTTCTGTTGTTTATTTCTATAAGAAAAAAATGCGTAAGGGATTTTTGGGAAAGACTCAACTCTATGTTTGAAAAGCGAATATTCATCAAAAAAATTTTATGGAAGACTGATTTTCTCCTTCCTGGAATTCTATGGTTTCTTAGCCGTATCCTCATTTGGATAACGATGTTGTTGGTTGCGCCTAATTTACCATCAGCACCAGAAAGTTTGCCTAGTTTAAGCTGGGAGGTTTTTGATGCTTGGGATAGCGTGCATTATAGAGCGATCGCCACTACTGGATATCAATTTGTCGATGACGGTAAGCAGCACAATCTAGCTTTCTTTCCCTTGTTTCCCTTGTGTATTCGGTTATTGATGAATTTGGGTTTGTCTTTTGAATTAGCTGGCCTTTTAATCAACAATGTGACATTTTTGGCAGCACTTTATGTGTTGTACTTCTGGCTGAAAAATGCTTATGGAATCAGTATCGCTAGATGGGCTACGGCTGTAGTGTCTTGTTATCCATCGGCGATGTTTACAGGAGTAATTTATACAGAGGGGCTATATCTTTTTTTAAGTACAGCCGCTTTACGGGCTTTTGATCAAAAGCAGTATGGCTGGACAGGATTCTGGGGTGCATTGGCGACAGCAACACGTCCCACAGGGATGGCCATGATTCCTGCATTTGCGATCGCTGCTTGGAAAGAACGCAGACGAACAATTGCTTATATCGCAGGTTTAGCCACCGCTATAGGAGTCACGGTCTTTAGTTTATATTGTGCTATCCGCTTCCACAATCCTCTAGCCTTTATCGCTGCACAACGAGGCTGGCGGCCATCTCTCGGCTTTGATTGGCAAGGATGGTTAGGTATGCTAATGAAAATTGTCGTGGGGTCACAAAACTGGCAGTTTGGTTGGGTTAAGCCTACATCTGGTTTGATTAATGATCCTTGGCATCCTTTGTTGTTTATCCTGTTTGTTGGTGGAGGATATTGTTTATACTTTTTTCGGCAATATTTAAACTCCTCCAAGGTCATTTATGGTTGTTACAGCTTAGTGTTGTTTTGGTTACTACTGGCACCAGAAGATTTAATTAATCACTTACTGAATGTATTCATGGTCTTTGGTGGTAGTTATGCGTTGTGGTGTTTCCGTGAAAAGCTAACTCCTGTAACTGTCATGTATGGCTTTTGCGGTATCGGACTGCTGCTTGCTTCTGGGGGAACAATATCCTTAAGCCGCCTAGCTTATGGTATTGTGCCTTTGAGTATAGCGATCGCCATGCTGTTATCTCGCTATCCTCGTCAAGGGTATTTTGTTTTAGGTTTATTCATCACATTACTCGCCAGGTTAGCTGTAGGATTTGCTCAAAAACAGTGGGTGGGGTAGAAAAATTAGTGTTTTGTCTGTGCTAACTATCCTCTGCGTAGGCGATCGCTTCTTGTTATTTAGCCAGTTCCCTAAGTCAGATATAATAATCACAATTTATGTGCTACAGCACTGCATTTACCATCTATGACACAATGGACAGGTAGGAAATCATTTAAATTCATAAAACATGACTTCAAAAGCTTGTTAATTTCTTTCCAACAACGATTTCCACGATATTTAATCGTCTGTATTATATGTGCCGTAATAATTCGACTAATCTGTGTTCCTAATAAATCTGTTGATTATAAATATTTTTTAGCGCCTTGGTATGATTTTATAGTTTCCAACGGCGGATTTAGCGCATTAAAATATAGTTTTGCTGACTATACACCACCCTACCTCTACTGGATTTTAATAGCTGGTACCGTGCTTTCAGGATTACCGAAAATTCTGGCAATCAAGCTTTTCGCCATGTCTGTTGATTTTGTTTGTGCTTTTTTCACTTACAAAATAGTCAAACTTAAATATCCGGAAGGAAGGAAAGCAATTTTTGCCTTCATCACAGTCATTTTAAGTCCTGTCGTTATTTACAATAGTGCCTTGTGGGGTCAATGTGACAGCATATATACAACAGGATTAATTGCCTGTATTTACTTTTTATCTATACAAAAACAACTTTCAGCGTTAGTGAGTTTTGGCATAGCATTGTCTTTTAAATTGCAAGCAATGTTTCTTTCGCCTTTATTATTAATTTTTTTAATAAAAAACAGAATAAAATGGTACTACTTACCAATACCTTTTTTAGTATATTTAATAGCAATTATGCCAGCCTGGGTCGCAGGAAGACCAATACAGGAATTATTGTTAATATATTTTAATCAAGCTAATAAATACAAAGAATTAGCTAAGAACGCACCTAATATTTATCAATGGATTCCGAATAATTCTTATAATATTGTTGCTCCTCTAGGTGTAATAATAACTATATTTGCAATATTTTTATTAACTTACGTCGTATATAAAAGTAAACTAGAAATTACTCTAGACAGACTGATCCATTTAGCCACTACGATAGTTTTATTAGTTCCTTATATTCTCCCAAAAATGCACGAGAGATATTTTTATCCTGCCGATATCTGTTCCATTATTTTTGCTTTTTATTTTCCCCATTATCGTTGGATAGCTATCTTAGTGCCAATGTCGTCATTTTTCAGCTATTTAGGAACACCTATATATATCAAATTATTTTCTATACCTTTAGCTTTTGTACTTTGGTTTGTTGTTAAAACTTGTGATTTAATTTATCCGAGATATCAAGCGAAGTTTTACTTGAATAATCAGTAATTAAGTTTGAGTCAAGAATCAGTCAGGGAAAGTATCTCATATAATTGGGTTTTGTCTTTTAGCTGACTATTATGCTTGGGTTATATATGTTGATTTGACTTTACAAAGTTTTCCTAACAGTCATATCTAATAATTAGAATTTTTAAACCATACCATCGTATCTCCTATTTATGACACAACATTCAGATAAAATATTACCTAGAAGTATAAAATATAAAATCAAAAAGCTCTTGAAAATAGTTACTCCTCCAGTTCCTAATTATTTAACTATTTCTATTATCTGTGCTGTCATAATTCGGTTAATTTGTGTTCCTAATCGCTCCTCTGACTATACCTCTTTTTTAGCTCCTTGGTATGATTTTATAGCCAATAATGGCGGTTTTAGTGCCTTAAAACATGGTTTTGCTGACTACACACCTCCCTATCTCTACTGGATTGTATTTGCAGCCACTCTACTTTCAGGATTGCCAAAAATATTTTCAATTAAGCTTTTTGCCATGTTTGTTGATTTTGTTTGTGCTTTCTTCACTTACAAAATTGTTAAACTTAAATATCCGCAAGGCAGACAACCAATTTTCGCTTTTATAACAGTTATATTGAGTCCTGTTGTTATCTATAACAGCGCCATCTGGGGTCAGTGTGACAGTATATATACAACAGGGTTAATTGCCTGTATTTATTTTTTATGTATAAAAAAAGAAATTCCAGCATTGGTGAGTTTTGGGATTGGACTGTCCTTTAAACTGCAAGCAATGTTTCTCTCTCCTTTATTATTAATAATGCTGCTTAAGCAAAGAATACGTTGGTACTATATACCAATAATTCCTTTAGTGTATTTATTAGCAATATTGCCTGCTTGGTTTGCTGGAAGGCCAATGTCGGAATTATTGTTGGTATATTTTAATCAAGCCAATAAATATAAAGAATTAGCCAAAGCCGTCCCTAATATTTATCAATGGATTCCTAATAACTTATATAATATAGTTGTTCCCATAGGCTTAATATCAACTATATTTGCAATAATTTTACTGGCCTACGTCGTACATAAAAGTAAATTAGAAATTACGCAAGAGAGACTAATACATTTAGCAACAATATCAGTTTTGTTACTGCCTTATATACTGCCGAAGATGCACCAGCGATATTTTTATCCAGCTGATATTTGTTCTATTATTTTGGCTTTTTACTTGCCACAATATCGTTGGGTAGCAATAGCTGTACAGTTGTCATCTCTTTTCAGTTACTTGGGAACCCCTATACATATCAAGTTTTTCTCTATTGTTTTGGGTTATGTACTTTGGTTTGTGATCCGCAAGTGTGATTTGATTTATCCAAAATTAAATACTGTATTAAGATAGCGAATTATTCGATTTTTAACCAAATTAATTTTTAGCGGGAGCAATCAAAGTAAAGTTTTCAACAGTTCCTAAAATTTCGTTTCTAGATAAGTTGATCTTTTCTAAAATTGTATTATCCAAAAGCAAATAATGATTATTGCTTCCGATTTGCTGGGAAATGGATGGCTTAGTCAGAACTTGACAATCACAGTAAAAATCTAGACTAGGGCGATTATAGGCAAAAGAAGTATAAATCTTGGTGCCTGGTGAAACGTATTGGCGGATTAATGCGGCAACTGGTTTGACTGGAAATGCTTCGTTTAATTCCCAAATCCATGACTGGGAACTTACGAACATAGTTAAAACTAAATACATCCCTGCAAATAAAACTGGAATAAAGTTGCGATCGCCTTGATTAATCAGCCATGCTACCGTAGACATACTCACGGCTAAGACAAGACTCATGGCAATTAGGACAGGCTGAGGTTCAGTAGCCACAAAGTAAATGCAGCCGCCTAAACCTGCGATCGCCAGTATGACAAATAATACTACCCAAGTTGTTGATTTAACATGATGGTACTGCCAAACATCAGCTAATTTAGCACCAATAGCCAAAGCCAAAAATGGATATATTGGCATAACGTACCAAGGTAGTTTAGTTCTCATCACAGAAATACTTACCAAATAGACAATTGTCCCGACAAGAATTAAACAACCCCAAGAAGTATCACGCTTTTTTGCAGCTAAATAAAGTCCTCCTGGTAAAAACAATAGCCAAGGAAAACCATATTTGAGTATTTCCAGTACGTAGTACCAAGGTGGGCCGCTATGTCCTTCTACAGGTTGAAAAAGCCGATTAAAGGTTTGTGATTGCAAATTGGTTTCTAAAAAACTACCTCCATAATGTTGCCATTGAGCAATATACCAGGCGATCGCTGGCGCACTTCCTAAAAATAGACCTGACCATAAATAGGGGCTAGTTAATAAAATTAATTGTCTATCTGCTAAAAGAAACAAACCAGCAATTCCGCCTAATAGCAAAACCATCATCCCTTTAGTTAGAGCAATTAGCCCTAAACCGATACCCACACCTAAGGCATATTTTTGATTTTGGCGGGCTTTTACTAGACAAAACAAAACGAATAAGAAAAAGGTAATAAGCGTACCATCCAACATTGCTAGTCTTCCGTGGCGTACCACAGGCAACATAGTTAAATAAACTAATGCCGCAAACAAAGCTGGTAAACTGCGGTTAAAAAGCGATCGCCCTAACAAGTACAATAAAGGTACTCCCAAGGCAGTGATAAATGCGCCAGGAAAACGTGTTGTCCATTCATTGACACCTCCAATAGAGTAAGCCCAAGCAATTAATACGTGCATTAGAGGGGGTTTGTTATGATAAGCCTCCCCCGCCAAGGTGGGATAAAGCCAACGCATAGAACCAACTGGAGCCTGCCAAATGTCACGAGCGACCTGTGCTATAGTACCCTCGTCCCAATCTCTTAAAGGTAAGTTACCTAAAAATGTGAGCCACAAAGCCAAAGCAGCAACCAACAAAACTAATAGTAATTTTCTTTGTGTGATTGGGCGCATATTAAAACTTTTAGCCGATGTTTTAGAAGTGGAATAATGGCAGGAATTTCATAATATTTGTCACCGTTTTCAGTGTTTTTAATTCTGGTATGTCTGCTTGTAACTGTTCGGCGATCGCTAATTTTGCCTCAGCTTGTCTGGGTTGAAAGTCATACAAATAAACAAATGCTAGATACAGCCACACATAAGGGTTTTGTTTATCATATTGAGTTAACTGGGTTAAATTTTCGATTAAATCTGGAACTTTCCTTTGTAAAAGTTGTGACAGCACCAAAGTATAACGCCAGTTTAAATTATTCGGCTCATTTTGCAGATGATAAATGGCTGCAAATTCAATTTGTTTTAAGTAATCTTGAGTAGGATCATATTGATTAAAATTAGATATCTGCTCAAATATATTATCTAATTTACCCTTTTGTAATTCTAATCCTAATTGGGACATCCTAGAAACTAAATCTAAAGCTGGTGCTTTTTCTACTATCCCCGTATCGGACACATTTACGGTAATATTAGCGATATTCAACGGTGTAACTTTACCATTTCTTCTATCTAAATATAGTGCTGATAGTTGATATTTTCCTAAAGCAACATTTTTGGGAATAAATGCGGAGAGATTTTCTGTTATCTGAAAAATTCCTTGAGGATGGCATTGAAGACCACAATATAAGTTACCTAGAGCGATCGCGTGGTCATGATAAAATGATGATTCTTCATTTTGCCATTTTAATAGTAATAACCCATTTTGTAATTCATCCCAAGCGCCTGTTATTTTATAAGTAACTGGATTATTCTGATCTTTCACAAAATTGTTAGCAGTTATAACTTGTTTTAAAATAACTTGAGAATCACCGCTATTTAAATTTTCAACGACTACAGCAGGATTTATGCGGTGGTACAATCGTAATTTATCATCTTGGGGCAATTGCCACTCATCCTGCAATTTTAAATCTTTAGAAGATTCTACTAAAGATTTCAATTTTCTTTTAGTTTCTCCCCTTTCTCCAGGTTCATCAGGTTCATTTTCTCTAGTAACATACCAAGAAAAATACTCTAAATCCTGCTCAACTTGAGATAATTGCGTCGTCAATTTCCTGCTATATACTAGAAAATCAGCTAATGTCCCAAAATAATCTAAAGTAAACTGATTGACTTGAGGTGTTGAAACTGGAATAACGCCTAAAGCTGACCTTAAGTATGGATTTATTTGGTTAATTTTGCCTATTAGTTGGGAAAGTGGATATTTTGTTGCCTCATCATTAGGAAAATGCTTAATTCCCCATCCTTGAATAATGGGTAGAGGGAATAAACTATTGAGTAAAACTATGAAACTTAGACCAATAGTCGTTATTCGGAGTCTACTAAACCATTTATTATCAATCAAATTACAAAAATAAGACAGAATTAGACTGATTATCGGAAAACAAGGCAGAATAAACCTAATATCCTTATTAGTACCAAGAGAGCAAATTACATAGCTACTCAGCAAAAAAATGATTAACCAATTTAAACTGGACTGATGCCACTTATTTTTAATTACATGAAAATCAAATTTATTTTGCCACAAATAAACTAGTAAAGTACCTATACTGACAAATAATATCGGTAAGCCAATAGTGTCTGGGATCATTTGTGGGTAAACCAACCATCCGGCTATGGTTGTAGCTGGAGGATCACCTTCTCTTTGACCTACTCTATTAGCATTTAACGCGGATGTAATAATAGTTAACCAATTTAAACCGTACCAAAAACCACAAACTAGCCAAGCTACTATCAAAGATAAACCTGATTGGATTAACTTTAGATAACTACCTTTTCTAACAAAGCTAATTAATGTCAGTATCCCAGGAATAAAAATAAAAATAAATCCTGTGGGTTTTGCTAACATAATCAACCCTAAACTTATTCCTAAGCCCAAGGTTAATAACCACGCGGAAAAGCCTGTTTTTCTGTCTTTCCAAATAGTTAATATAGTGAATGTTAGGGCGATAATTGCTGTTAATCCATAGTCTAATAAATAGTCTGTTCGTATAATTCCCAATACAGGAAATAGTAAACAAAATATACTGGCTGTTATAGCAGTTTTTCGATTTTTAAATAAATAAATGCCTAAACTATAAACTGAAACAATAATGATAGCTGTATATAAAAGGTTTACTAAACTTGCTTGGTCATATCCCCTGCCAAATAAAAATAAGAATGGAACGGTACAAATATATACAAAAGGAGCGCGATAACTAGGGGTTATTTCCCACAGCGATAACCACCAGTCACCAGAAAAAATATTGAAGTTTTGAAAAATTCGATAATGGTGCAATACAGTTGTTAGATGTGCGCTTTGATCATAGGCGGGAATAGAGTCATCTATGAAAAACCAAATTCTATCTATGAATAATGTGACAAAAAAAATTATCAACAGGATGATATAGTCTCTTTTGATTTTAGAAGCATCTGAGTAATTCATATTTACGGCAAAATATTAGTACAACTAACGATTGTTAGTTAGCCTTGCCAATTCACTGGCAATGAATAATAAGTATCCTAAGTTACAGAAAAGGCCAGCGATCGCCTCTTATTCGTTCAACGTCACAAATCTTACTATATATGTGTGGGTCAATTAAAAAAAGATTTTAAGCTGGTCAGGTCACACCATCGTAGTGGTTAAATATTGAGAATTTTAGACAATTTCAGTAAATATACTGTAACGACATATATCTAATTTTTATATTAATAGGATAGTAACATTAATTTGCTAGAGACTTGAAATAGCAATTATCAAGCTAACAAAATTTTTACTGATCCCATATATTGAATAATTAAAGTATTTTTATACATAAGATTCAGTATTTAATCATTAATTTTGCATGAATATCTCAAAGAGTATATAGATTAACTAATCTAAACTTATTGGTAATGCGAAACTATGTTTAGGCGAGTGTCGTCTATCTGCTGGATAACAAAGTTAAAAGGCATTCATTTAACTCAAAACTTAATTTTTTCTTTAAAAGGTAAACATGGTAGTTAGCAGTAAAATATTTCTTATCAACAAGCGACCTTATACAGCATTTTTTAGGTGATCGAATATCTAGTCTTTATCGCTCATGAAGTTTCACAAAATTAACCAAGAAATTGCTGTGTTCTATTAGACGTTTGAATAAATGAATTAATATAACTCAAGAATTGTCTTTGCTTCTGTTTGCTTAAAATCTATGCAATGCAGCAGGATTATGACTCAGTAAGAAGTGAGAAACTTCATCACTTAACAACATTGAATGATAGTAATTTTTCTATTGGAGAATACCGAAAATTTGATGGCTTTTCATATCTTAGCTAAGACGTTTATATCCATTGTCTAAAAGCTAAAATCTAACCCATATCTTTGGTAACTATACTTCACAAGTAGAAACATAAGCTCCACACAGTGAGGATAAGTTTATTTATGATATTCAACAATAGCAGTTACTACATAGATTATTAGCCTATCCTATTGGCTGATTTAGTGTATGAAGCCAACCTAAATCAGCTATAGCTGGTATATTTTTAAATTTCCTTTAATTTGTATTAAAAATTTCAGGATTAATAGAAATTAGCTCAGTATTTAAATGTTAATACAGAAATGTGTAAAAAGTTACTGTCGTCATCGTCACAAAGAATTCTACCCCTGAAGGAGCTATGAAGTGGAAAACAATAAGTCTTTTCTTTGGCCACAAGGAATATTATTTGCATTATTAGCTCTCAGTGCTAGTTTGAGTGTTGGTGTGATGATGTTGCTCAAACCAAACGCATCAGACGCACAAAGCAGAGTCAATATCAACAATATCAACATAACTACTACACCCGCTAAAGCAGGAACTCGGCAGCGAATTGAGAAATTCAAATCGATGATGCTGACTAGTTGGCAGCAAGAAGCAAAAACTAAGGGTTTGTCTTATGCTGTTCCGTCTCGTTTTCAAGGTGCGACTATCAAAACAGCAAAACTCACCCACGGACAGAAAGTCATTGCACTTACTTTTGATGACGGTCCTTGGCCTGAAAGTACTACACAAGTATTAGATATTCTTAAACAAAATAATATTAAAGCAACGTTTTTTGTCGTTGGACAAAACGTAAAAAATTACCCAGATTTATTAAGAAGGGTGGCTGCTGAAGGACACGCCATCGGCAATCATACTTGGCATCATTGGTATCATTTCATGAATCCTCAGGTAGCAGCTTATGAAGTTAATAATACAACAAACCTTATATATCAAATAACAGGTGTGAAAACAGACTTATTTCGTCCACCGGGAGGCATGATGAATAATGGACTAGTCTCCTATGCCAGAAATAATAAGTATGCGGTGATCATGTGGTCATCAGACTCAATTGACTACTCACGTCCCAGCGTACCACGGTTAATTAATAATGTGTTTAGACTAGCAAAACCTGGTGGGATTGTACTTATGCACGACGGTGGTGGTAATCGGACTCAAACTGTACAAGCATTACCAGAAATTATTGCTAGATTTCGCAAGCAAGGTTACAGTTTTGTAACTGTTCCCGAACTCTTAGAAATGCAAGATAAAGATGAAAAATTAATTGCTAATCAAAAGTAATTTGTAATAAAAAAAGACGCGATACATCGCGTCTTTTTTTTAGCTAATAGTCAAAAGTAACTGTTAACCTACTAATAACCAATCACTAGACAGAACTCAGATATTTCTCTACTACAGCTTGGGGGTTAGCTTCTGGGCTTTCAGCCTCTGAAGGTGGTACTAGTTGCCAGAATTTAGGCAAGTATTCCTGCCAATTGTCTAAGATCATTTGAGCTTTTGGCGAACCTGTACGTTCTGCATGAGCTTGAATTAAGTCTTGCAGTTGTTTCTCCCCGGCTGTGGTTAGCACCCGTTGAATTTTCACGATTTCCCGGTTAACTAATTCAGGGAATAAACCATCTTCATCTAAGAAGTAAGCTAACCCACCAGTCATCCCCGCAGCTACGTTGCGTCCTACTTTGCCAAGGACGACAATTGTGCCACCTGTCATATACTCGCAGCAGTGATCACCAGTACCTTCAATTACGGCTACACCTTTAGAGTTACGTACAGCAAAGCGTTCTCCGCCTAAACCATTGGCAAACAATACCCCACCTGTAGCACCGTAGAGACAGGTATTACCCACAATGACGTTTTGTGCAGGATCATAAGTAGCCTCGGTTGGTGGTTTGATAATAATTTCACCACCATGCATTCCTTTACCTACGTAGTCGTTGGCTTCTCCCTTCAGGGTGAGAATAATACCAGGGAGGTTGAAAGCACCAAAGCTTTGACCGACGCTACCTGTGAAATTAAGGTTAATTTGTCCCTCAAAACCACTATCACCGTATTGAGAAGCGATCGCCCCAGCTAGTCTTGCTCCCAATGTTCTGTCAGTATTGACTATAGGTAAGGTTTTGGTAACAGCAGATTGGTTGCGAATGGCTGCTTGAATATCAGGGTCAGCCAGCAATTGGTCATCCACAACTGGGCCGTTGCTGTGGACTTGTTCATGGACCAACCAACTACGATTTTCTTTGGTGTCTGGTAGCTGGAGTAAGCAGTTGAGGTTGATAGCTTGGGTTTTGGGAAGTTGTACGTCTTTACGTGTTGTCAGGATGTCAGCCCGGCCGATGATTTCCGACAAAGAACGATAGCCAAGTTTTGCTAACAGATGACGCACTTCTTCCGCAACGAAGTAGAAGAAATTAACAACGTGTTCGGGGATACCTGTAAAGCGTTTGCGTAATTCTTCTTTCTGGGAAGCAACACCTACAGGACAGTTATTGGTGTGGCAGATTCTCGCCATAATACAGCCTTCTGCAATCATGGCGATGGAACCGAAGCCGAATTCCTCTGCACCCATCAACGCCCCAATTAACACGTCCCAACCACTCTTGAGACCGCCATCTACACGTAAAACCACGCGATCGCGCAGGCTATTTTCCATCAATACCCGATGCACTTCACTCAAACCTAGTTCCCAAGGTGAACCAGCGTGTTTAATGGATGAGAGTGGTGATGCACCTGTACCACCGTCATGACCAGAAATTTGGATGATATCCGCATTGGCTTTCGCCACACCAGCCGCAATTGTCCCAATACCAATCTCTGCTACCAATTTCACTGATACTTGGGCTTTAGGGTTGATTTGGTGTAGGTCAAAAATCAACTGTGCTAAGTCTTCAATGGAATAAATATCATGGTGCGGTGGTGGTGAAATCAAGGTTACACCAGGCTTAGACCGCCGTAACATGGCAATGTATTGGCTGACCTTTGGCCCTGGTAGCTGTCCACCTTCCCCTGGTTTTGCACCTTGGGCAATTTTGATTTCGATTTGTCTGGCGCTGGCTAAATACTCTGGTGTGACACCAAAGCGTCCTGATGCGACTTGCTTGATGGCACTAGAAGCTGTGTCTCCGTTCCGCAAACCTCGCAAATGGGGCAGAGTTGGTGAGTGTCCCGATGCGTCCACATCATCTAATACTTTGTAACGTACTGGGTCTTCTCCACCCTCACCAGAGTTGGATTTACCACCAATCCGGTTCATGGCGATCGCTAATACTTCGTGGGCTTCCCGTGACAATGCACCCAAGGACATCCCTCCAGTACAGAAGCGCTTGACAATATCGCTCACTGATTCTACTTCTTCTAGAGATATGGGGGTGCGATCGCTGTGGAAATCTAGCAAGTCTCGTAAGGCTGTAATTGGTCTGTCTTGCAAGTACTGTTTGTAAACTTCGTAGTGGTCGTATTTCTTCCCATCTACAGCTTCGTGCAGCGCTTTTGCCAGCTTGGGGTTGTTCATGTGATACTCGCCGGTAGGGCGGTAGTTGACAAACCCTAAGTTTTCTAACTTGTGGGTTGCTAGTTCTGGGAAAGCCTTGCTGTGGATGGACAAGACCTCTTGGGCTAACTCGCTGACACTCAAGCCACCAATGCGAGAAGCTGTTCCTTGGAATCCCAAAGCTAACAAATCGCCACCAATACCGATGGCTTCAAAAATCTGCGCTGCTTGATAGCTGGAGAGGAGGGAAATTCCCATTTTTGAGAGAATCTTCAACAAACCTGACTCTACAGCTTTACGATAGTTGGCGATCGCTTGCTCTAATGAGAGGCTAGTGATTTTACCCCGTTCCATGAACTGTTGGGTTGCAGGGTCTGACCACCAATTCCGCACTGTCTCCAACGTCATGTAAGGACAAACAGCACCTGCGCCATAGCCAATTAAACAAGCAAAATGGTGTGTACTCCAGCATTGAGCCGTATTGACAATTAAAGATGTCTTCGTTCGCAATCCTTCCCGAATTAAGTAGTGATGCACTGCACCCACGGCTAATAGGGGCGGAATATAACTATATTCTGTGCTGATACCCTCACCTGCGCGATCGTTCAAAATTAGAATTTTCGCACCAGCCCGGACTGATTCAGCTGCTTGTTGTTGCAAGGCTAGGACTGCTGCTTTTAGACCATCTGGCCCACTAGCGATCGCAAACAAAGTAGACAATTCAGCCGTAGCAAATCCCGATAGCTTAATCGCTGCCAATTCTGACTCTAATAGTACTGGCGATTCCAGCTTCAGTCTTCTAGCGTATTCTGGCTTGGGTTCCAATAAGTTACCTCTCTCGCCCAGTTCCACTTTCAAAGACATCACCAGCTTTTCCCTTAATGGGTCAATTGCTGGGTTGGTTACTTGGGCAAAACGCTGTTTGAAATAGTCATAGAGCAAGTGGGGTTTGTCTGTCAGCACTGCCAAGGGGATATCATCGCCCATACAGAAAGTCGGTTCTGAACCAGTGGCGGCCATCGGTTGAATCACCATCTCCACATCTTCTGTGGTGTAACCAAAGGCTAATTGCTTACGCAGTAAGGTTTCTTTGTCAATCTTCGCAGTGGTTACATGACCATTACCATTACCGTTGCCATTACCATTACCGTTACCATTCACCTGAATGGTAACTTGCTTAAGTTCTTGACGGTACTTTTGTAGCCATTCCCCATAAGGTTGCTGTTTGGCAATGCGCTGCTTAATTTCCCAATTTTTTAGTACTTCATGGTTAACTAAATCCACCGCAATCATTTGTCCAGGGCCTAGTCTACCTTTCTCAATAATGTCTGCTTCTGGGAAATCTACTACCCCAGCTTCTGAAGCCACCACTATATAATCATCTTTGGTAATGAGATAACGAGCTGGTCTTAAACCATTCCGGTCTAATGTTGCACCTACTGTTTTACCATCCCCAAATACCAACAGTGCTGGCCCGTCCCATGCTTCTTGCAAACCACTGTAATATTCGTAAAAATCAATGATTTCGGGATAGTTACGCAAGGATGGTTGATTTTGGTAAGCTTCTGGAACCATAATCATCAAGGCTTCCAAGGGGCTACGCCCAGAATGCACCAATAATTCGAGGACGTTATCGAGAGTTGCCGAGTCACTGTTTCCCATGAGAACTGATGGCTTGAGTTCGTCAAAGCGATCGCCCCAAATGGGATGACTCAAGTTAGCTTCTCTAGCCATCATCCAGTTAATATTTCCCAATAGGGTATTAATTTCCCCGTTATGACCCAATAGCCGCATGGGTTGCGCTAATGGCCACTTGGGCATAGTATTCGTACTAAAGCGACGGTGATAAACAGCAAAGGCGCTCTTATAAGCTGGATTTTGTAGGTCTAGATAAAATGCTCCTAAAACTGCCGATCGCACCATGCCCTTATAAACAATTGTGCGACTGGACAAAGAACAAATGTAAAATTCTTCAGAGATACTTTTTACCGCTTTGAATAGACGCTTACGGGCGATGAAAAGTTGCCTTTCTAGTGCATCACCACTGTTATCGGCGCTCAATATAACTTGCTCAATTCGGGGTTGATTTTCTTTTGCCTGTATCCCCAATAAATCAGGTTGTACCGGAACTACTCGCCAGCCCAATACAGTAAATTTTTCTTCCGTGGCAATTTGCTCAAAAATGGCTTTGGCTTTTCGGGCAACTTCTCCATCTTGTGGCAAAAAGATCATGCCCACAGCAATATTTTTGCTTGACAAAAAGTCTATCTGTCCCTGGGGATAATCTTGTTGCAACAATTCCCAAGGAATAGCGGTTAATATACCTGCACCGTCACCAGAATCTTGGTCAGCACTACAACCACCCCGATGTTCTAAACAGGTCAAAGCCGCTAAAGCTTTAGCCACAATTTCGTGACTGCCATGATTTTGACGATGAGCTATAAAACCTACACCACAGGCATCTCGTTCTTCTACTAACCACCTTTGCCCCTGGTAGGTATCCCCTGAATTATTATTCGCCGTGATTTGTTGGTTTTGATGCGTCGAGTTATCATTCATAGCCTGTTCCTGAGATCGTTGAGTCACGAATTGCGCCACTGTTTGTGAGAAAAATTGCTAAATTTCGTATTCTATGAATACATAAAATCACTGAAATTTAGAGAAAAAAAATTTTAACTCCGGCTTTTTACTACCCCCGTTAAAATTTTGACGTTATGTTTTATGTGTTTATTCTATGGAAGACAAAATCTCTGTGCCTTGACAGTCCCCTAATTAATATCGTCCAGCTTGATATTTTCTCAATTTCTTTGTTTTAATTTTTCCAGCGAAGCGTATTTTTGAGCGCTAGCAATCACCTAAGGTGGGGCATAGCCCATCGCACATCAACTTCACACTTCACTGTTCTTTGGCTAGAAATAATCCTGATTTAGCAGCAAAATCAGCGTAGTACAATATATACCCCTTTGACAATTACTCAAATATTTTCATTGTTGTGAGATTTTCGCTGTTACCACTACACTCCCTACTGTGTAACCTTCACTCAAGTAGCAACAGCAGGAACAATGTATCAGGATTTAATATCTTATCCAAATATAATAACCAAAACTACTAAGCTGTCAGGCCTTTAACTTGCACATCTTTTCGTGATGGCTGTTGACAGTTGACAGTTAACCGTCAGTACTCAACAAACCATACAAGTGAGTATGTAATTTAAAAGCGTAGTAGCTTATTTTTAGTTTTGTTATAACTAATGCTAGTTAAAGCATTCAGTTACAGTGGCTTTTGTGGCAAAATTCTAGCTTGTCATCTTTAAGAGATAAGAAGCCAACATATATCATATCATATTTATTACTAAATTAGCTCTCTATGTTTCAAGATTTCCACACAATTAGCTAACTAGGTCGTTGGGTGATAGGTTTCAAAAGTAACTATGTAAATTATGGACAAAATGACAAATTATTGCCGACGAAAAAATCACAATATTGTTACTAAACCATTAAGATACAGTTTCTTGCCAGCTATTGTGTCCTCTCTAACGGCAATATCACTATGTTTGACTGCTGCCTATGCCACTACCGCCCAGCAGCCACAAAAAGTTGGACAAGCTGCACCTCGTTCAACACCACCGGCATCAGTGAGATTATCTTCAGGTAGCCAAATTTCTCTCAATGGTCGCACCTTACCAGGAGCTTGGTTGCAGCAACCAGGAGCAATACTGATCAGCGACGGCGCTCTTAGGCAATTAATCGGGATAGATTTATTAAGCAGCAACAACCCAGCTAGACAACCAGTTGTGTGGTTTTCATCAACTACCCAGCCATTAGTTTTAGCAACGAAGCTTCAGGGTGGATATCGCTATCTAGATATTACTAATTTTGCCCAAATAGCAGGATGGCAGATCCAACCCCAAGGTAACACATTAGCGATCGCTACTCCCTCAGGGCAAGTAAGAAATATTCGCTCTAGTCAGCGACCAGGAACCCCACTTGTCCCATCTTTGCCAGCAACTCGCATTGTTGTGGACTTAAACCGCCCGACACCTTGGCAAGTCAGACAAGGGCAACCAATCAGACCCCCAGTTGACCCCAATACACCCGATGCCAAGCCTCCCGCGTCTACCCATAGAGAGTGGACAATCGTCCTAGAAGGCATAGCTGATGAGGGTTTAATTCAGCGCTACACACCTTTACCAATAGCGCCGCCACCTGCATCTGATCCAAATTTACTCAAACAATTACCGACACCTGAACCATTAATCACAAAAGTAGAGGTGGTGAATAACCAAACCCTAATTCGTCTCAGGGTTCCCTTGGCTTTATCTCCTAAGGTTAGCACCATCAATAACCCCGATCGCCTAATTATCGACTTGCGTCCTGACCCTTTGGAACCAAGAGATATAACCTGGGCAACAGGACTGCGCTGGCGACAACAGTTTGTCAATTTAGGTACAAATCGTTTCCCTGTCGTCCTCTTGGAAGTCAACCCCAGGACTATCGGACTAACTTTAAAACCAATTGTCACCAACCCAGATACTTTAGTAGGCACGGCACCCATATTGCAAACGGCCCAACGCTACTTTGCAGTAGGTGCAATTAACGGGGGATATTTTAACCGCAATAACCGCTATCCCTTAGGCGCAATTCGTCAGAATAATCAGTGGTTATCTAGCCCTATCTTAAATAGAGGTGCGATCGCTTGGAACGATGCCGGACAATTTTACTTTGGTCGTCTCAGCTTACAAGAGACTTTAGCGACATCTAGTAATTTGCGAGTACCAATCTTAGCCCTTAACAGTGGCTATGTCCAGAACGGTATAGCTCGTTATACACCAGCCTGGGGCAAGATGTACACTCCCTTAACTGACAATGAACGAATTGTCATAGTCCAAAACAACAAAATTACCAATCAGTTTCCAGGGAATAAAGCAGGTCAAACTAACTTTCCTATCCCTAACAATGGCTACTTACTTACATTACGTGGCAATGCCACCACGGTAGCATCACAACTCCCCGTCGGTACTGATGTGCAGATTACCAGCGCCACTACACCTGGTGAGTTCAACCGTTACCCCCACATCATTGGAGCCGGCCCCTTACTCCTCCAAAATAGTCAAATCGTCCTCGATGCCAAAAGCGAACAATTTAGTAACGCTTTTATTGCTGAAAGGGCTGTTCGTAGTGGCATCTGCACTACCGCAAATAATACCTTATTGATTGCCGCAGTCCATAACCGTGCAGGCGGCCCAGGCCCAAACCTAGCAGAACACGCTCAACTGATGAAACTGTTAGGCTGTGTAAACGCCCTCAACCTAGACGGTGGTAGCTCAACTAGCCTGTATCTAAGTGGGCAACTCTTAGATCGCTATCCTAACACCGCCGCCCGCGTCCACAACGGCATCGGGATTTTTCTCCGACCAAAATAGGGGTCTAGGCAGATAGTTTAGATAAGTAAGTAGGTGGATGTGAATATTGATGATTAGGGTTGTGCAGGAGAAAAGAGGGTTTTAGCCTAGTTTCTCTTTCTTAAGATAGCTGTGTTTTTCCCACCGACTTACTGAGTCGAAACCTTCATAACTCATCCTCATCGCCAGTTTTCAAATTTAAAGCTGAGAATAAGCGGATGTTCTACTTGATGAAGAATTGATATAAACCTAGAGTTTCAACTAACATTCTGTACCCTACCCAGTTTCACTTTGCTATGTTTAGCAAGGTGCTGAAAAATTCCTGATTTCACGGTTGTAAAATCCCTCTAAATTTTCCATCAATTATTCAGAAGTAATGATAGTTTGTTTTGTCTGCAAATGAGGTAACTATGGCTCAAACTCAAGAAACCACAACAAAAACTCACACTTTACCCCTACCTACTACCATTACTAGCCGTGGTGTTGCTGCAACTGAGTTGCGTCCTTGGGGTTCTTTTACAGTACTGGAAGAAGGACGTGGATACAAAATCAAGCGGATTGAGGTGAAACCTGGACATCGCCTCAGCCTACAAATGCACCATCACCGTAGTGAACACTGGATTGTTGTCTCTGGTACAGCCAGAGTAGTATGTGGTGAAAAAGAAATCTTATTAGGTAATAATCAGTCTACCTACGTACCCCAATGTACTGCTCACCGTCTGGAGAATCCTGGCGTAATTCCCTTAGTACTCATTGAAGTACAGAATGGTGAATATTTAGGTGAAGATGATATTATTCGCTACCAAGATGACTACTCTCGGACATCTAATTAAAGACTATTGGCAAACTATCTCCGTCTAATAACTTAAATACTAACTTTTCTTTGTGCCTCTGTGTTTAAAAGCGTTTCCAGCACCAAGGCACAGAAGCGCAGAGAATTAATATTAAGATATCATCTGTTGGACTTTACCCTGCTTTCTTGCCTTTTCGCTGACAAGTAAATTCTTTTGGCAACCCATCTGTAATACTAAAAGATGGTGTCTTCACTTGCCCAAACTAGTATATGATTCATTTGAGCCAAGCCGCAGCCAGTGAAATCAATCGCTTAAAAGCAAAGCAGCATTCCACGTCCTTATTTAGACTCACCGCTAAACCAGGTGGCTGTTATGATTGGTTTTACGAGATGTCTTTCGATGAAAAAATAAAAGAAGGCGATCGCATCTTCGACATCAATAATATTCAAGTAGTAATCGATAATGCCAGCTATAATTACATCAATGGTTTAGCCATAGATTATTCAGAGGATCTTATGGGTGGTGCATTTCGCTTCCAAAACCCCCAAGCGATCGTTACCTGTGGCTGTGGTAATTCCTTCTCTACCACTGCACCATCTAATGTTTAACGAATAATATGGAAGTTTGACATAAAACAACAAAAAAAGATATAATCAGGATTTGTTAAAACTTAGACCTATAAGCAGCTTCACGCGCTGTGACTCATGCCAACAATACAGCAATTAATACGCACTGAACGCGAAAAAGCGCGTCAGAAAACTAAGTCCCCTGCTCTGAAGCAATGCCCTCAACGTCGGGGTGTTTGCACCAGAGTATACACAACTACACCTAAAAAGCCTAACTCGGCTCTACGGAAAGTAGCACGGGTCAGACTTACATCGGGATTTGAAGTTACTGCTTACATCCCAGGGATTGGTCACAATTTACAAGAACACTCAGTTGTAATGATTCGTGGCGGACGGGTGAAGGACTTACCAGGTGTAAGATACCACATCATCCGGGGAACCTTGGATACAGCCGGAGTTAAAGACCGCAAACAAGGTCGTTCCAAATATGGAACTAAGCGCCCGAAAGAAGCGAAAAAATAAATCAGGCGATTAATCGTGTTTGATTACGATTAGTCGCTTCATCAAAAGCTCCTAAATTCAGGTAAAAGAATCAATGCTTGTTCTGAAACAGTAATTGATTCACAGAATAAATAATCTGTTTCTGAAAATCTGCTCTAGCCTCTACCGCCACCTGCACTCAGCGAGCAAGTGTAGGCATGATAAAAAGCCCTGTAAACGACAACAGCATTTAATCATAAATATTTCGGTATTAATAATGCTGTTTGTTTGTCTACTAAATTGAAGTAGCCATCATGAACTGAGTAAATCAGGATGGATGAAAAAGGACAGAACAAGAGGTTAGAGACTAGTGTTTACGCACCACTCAGCCCTCGGAACTTTTTCAAGTCAGCAAGTCTCTTAAATTGGGTTTGCTGCAACCGTAGAGCCAAAATGCGGAATTATGAGTTGCTCTAGCACTCAGAGAATACGCTGTCTGATAGCATATAATTTCGTTGCCAAATCCGAATTAAAGGTAAAGTATGTCTCGTCGTGGTGTTATTCAAAGGCGGCCAGTCCCGCCTGACTCTGTATATAACAGTCGCCTGGTGAGTATGATCATCCGGCGGATTATGCGTCATGGAAAGAAATCACTAGCTGCACGCATTGTTTATGATGCGTTGAAAACAATTGAAGAACGCACTGGTAACAATGCTTTAGAAGTTTTTGAAAGAGCAGTGCGGAACGCAACACCTTTAGTAGAAGTAAAAGCGCGCCGTGTCGGTGGCGCAACCTACCAAGTACCGATGGAAGTGCGTACAGAACGTGGTACTACCCTAGCACTACGTTGGCTGGTACAATTTTCTAGAAGTAGACCCGGACGGACAATGGCCAGCAGGTTGGCTAATGAGCTACTAGATGCTGCCAATGAAAGCGGGAACGCGATTCGCAAACGGGAAGAAACACACCGGATGGCGGAAGCAAACAAAGCATTTGCACACTATCGTTACTAAGTACAAAAGCGGTATATCGTGCATCAAAAAGCGGTATATCGCGGAATTACCGTACACCAGTCGGTTTTCCCTAAAAGTATAGAATCTTAACAAAGAGTAATATACAAGATATCATGAGGCAAAAACTATAGGAGGTTATTGTGGCACGTATAAACCCGCTAGAGAAAGTACGCAATATCGGTATTGCGGCGCATATAGATGCGGGCAAAACCACGACAACAGAGAGAATATTATTTTACTCTGGAATAATTCATAAAATTGGTGAGGTTCACGAAGGAACTGCTGTAACCGACTGGATGGATCAAGAGCGGGAGCGGGGAATTACCATCACTGCTGCGGCAATTAGTACCAGTTGGAAAGATTATCAAATTAACATTATCGATACTCCAGGTCACGTAGACTTCACAATTGAAGTTGAACGCTCCATGCGGGTGTTAGATGGTGTAATTGCGGTATTTTGTTCCGTGGGTGGTGTACAACCCCAATCAGAAACTGTGTGGCGGCAAGCAGACCGTTACAAAGTACCTCGGATTGCCTTCATCAACAAGATGGATCGTACAGGAGCGAACTTTTACAGAGTTCATGAGCAAATGCGCGATCGCTTGCGGGCAAATGCCATTGCCATCCAATTGCCTATTGGTAGCGAAAACGACTTCAAAGGCATTGTAGACTTGGTGCGGAAACGTGCATATATGTACAACAACGACCAAGGTACAGATATCGAAGAAACTGATATCCCAGCAGACTTACAAGATCAAGTCGAAGAGTACTACACCAAGCTGGTAGAAGCAGTCGCAGAAACCGATGACGATCTGATGTCCAAGTACTTCGATGGCGAACCACTGACAGAAGAAGAAATTCGGTCTGCCCTACGGAAAGGTACAATTGCCGGTACAATCGTACCCGTGCTTTGTGGTTCCGCTTTTAAAAACAAAGGTGTGCAGTTAATGCTGGATGCAGTGGTAGATTACCTACCCGCACCCACAGAAGTACCCCCCATACAAGGTACACTTCCCAACGGCGATGCTATAGAGCGTCGGGCTGACGATAACGAACCGTTAGCAGCTCTGGCCTTCAAGATTATGGCTGACCCTTATGGTCGCCTCACCTTTGTTCGCGTTTATTCTGGCGTTCTGAAAAAAGGTAGCTACGTATTAAATGCTACCAAGAACAAAAAAGAACGGATCTCCCGTTTAGTTCTTATGAAAGCAGATGACCGGCAAGACGTAGAAGAACTACGTGCAGGTGATTTGGGGGCTGCACTAGGATTAAAAGACACCTTGACTGGTGATACTATCACTGATGAAGGCGCACCAGTAATTCTGGAATCCCTATTTATTCCAGAGCCTGTGATCTCGGTAG
The DNA here is from genome assembly GCF_048568275.1 of Anabaena sp. FACHB-595. NCBI lineage: Bacteria > Bacillati > Cyanobacteriota > Cyanophyceae > Nostocales > Nostocaceae > Anabaena > Anabaena sp. FACHB-595. Next base: position 5,189,909 of record NZ_CP183473.1, on the reverse strand, counting down.
CGGTTGAACCCAAAACCAAGAACGACATGGATAAATTATCCAAGGCTCTGCAATCTCTCTCAGAAGAAGACCCAACCTTCCGCGTCAACGTTGACCCAGAAACCAACCAAACTGTAATTGCAGGGATGGGAGAACTCCACCTAGAAATTCTCGTAGACCGGATGTTGCGTGAATTCAAAGTGGAAGCCAATGTTGGTGCGCCACAAGTAGCTTACCGCGAAACGATTCGTAAACCAGTTACTAACGTGGAAGGTAAGTTCATCCGTCAAAGTGGTGGTAAAGGTCAATATGGTCACGTTGTGATCAATTTGGAACCAGGAGAACCCGGTACTGGCTTTGAATTCGTCTCTAAAATTGTCGGTGGTGTAGTACCTAAAGAGTACATAGGCCCTGCCGAGCAAGGTATGAAAGAAAGCTGTGAATCTGGTATTTTAGCTGGATATCCACTAATTGACGTGAAAGCAACGCTAGTTCATGGCTCTTACCACGATGTAGACTCTTCGGAAATGGCTTTCAAAATTGCTGGATCAATGGCGCTGAAAGAAGCTGTGCTTAAAGCTTCACCAGTACTGTTAGAGCCTATGATGAAAGTCGAAGTGGAAGTTCCTGAAGACTATATTGGGAACGTCATTGGCGACCTCATCTCCCGTCGGGGACAGATAGAAAGCCAAAGCACTGAACAGGGACTCGCTAAAGTGGCATCAAAAGTTCCACTAGCGACTATGTTCGGCTACGCCACTGATATCCGGTCGAAAACCCAAGGTCGGGGTATCTTTACGATGGAGTTCAGCCACTACGAAGAGGTGCCTCGCAGCGTAGCTGAAACTATCATTGCAAAAAGCAAAGGGAACGCTTAATTAAAAAAGGAAACGAGGATTCATGGCACGCGCAAAGTTTGAAAGAACGAAACCCCACGTAAATATCGGTACGATTGGCCACGTTGACCACGGTAAAACAACCTTAACGGCAGCAATCACCATGACCTTGGCAGCCCTTGGTCAAGCGGTCGCTAAAGGCTACGATCAAATCGACAACGCACCAGAAGAAAAGGCGCGGGGTATCACCATTAACACAGCCCACGTTGAATATGAGACCGCTAACCGTCACTACGCTCACGTAGACTGTCCGGGTCACGCTGACTATGTGAAGAATATGATCACAGGTGCGGCTCAGATGGATGGAGCAATTCTCGTAGTTGCTGCTACCGACGGTCCTATGCCTCAAACTCGTGAACACATCCTGCTAGCAAAACAGGTAGGCGTTCCTAAGCTAGTAGTCTTCTTAAATAAAGAAGACATGATGGAAGACGCTGAACTACTAGAACTAGTAGAACTGGAATTAAGAGAACTGTTGACCGAGTACGAATTCGATGGTGATGATATTCCCATCGTCAGAGGTTCGGGGTTGCAAGCTCTCGAAGTTATGACCAAGAATCCTAAGACCCAACGCGGAGAAAATCCTTGGGTAGATAAAATCTACGAATTGATGGATGCTGTAGATTCTTATATTCCCGATCCAGAGCGGGATATAGATAAACCATTCTTGATGGCGGTAGAAGACGTGTTCTCTATCACTGGTCGTGGTACTGTTGCTACCGGTCGGATCGAACGCGGTAAAGTCAAAGTTGGTGATGTTGTAGAACTAGTAGGTATTAGAGATACCCGCAACACAACCGTTACCGGGATCGAGATGTTTAAGAAGAGTCTCGATGAAGGTATGGCTGGAGACAACGCTGGTGTACTGCTACGCGGTATCCAAAAGGCGGATATTGAACGTGGTATGGTGTTAGCCAAACCTGGTTCCATCACTCCTCACACCCAATTTGAAGGCGAAGTTTACGTTCTCACGGAAAAAGAAGGTGGTCGTAAAACTCCCTTCTTCGCTGGCTACCGTCCTCAATTCTATGTGCGGACAACTGATGTAACAGGTACCATTAAAGCCTTTACTTCTGATGAAGGTGAAACTGTAGAAATGGTAATGCCAGGCGATCGCATCAAAGTCACTGTTGAATTAATCAACCCAATTGCGATCGAGCAAGGGATGCGCTTCGCTATTCGTGAAGGTGGCCGCACCATCGGTGCTGGTGTCGTTTCCAAAATCGTCAAGTAGCACCTTTTTAACCTAATAAATAAGAGCAGAGATGCCGAAAGCTTCTCTGCTCTTTTATCTGAACTTACATAAGGTACTGGGGATTAGGTATTAGGAAAAGACAAGAAGGACAAACAGTGATTTTTGTCTAAGTGTCCCAATCCCCAACCCCCAATCTCCAACCCCCAATCCCTCGATTCATCAGAACCTGGAAAATTTAAGATGGCAACTCTACAGCAGCAGAAGATTAGAATTCGTTTACAAGCTTTTGACCGTCGTTTATTAGATACATCTTGCGAGAAGATAGTTGACACAGCTAACCGTACTAACGCTACAGCCATAGGCCCAATTCCCTTACCCACAAAACGGAAGATCTACTGCGTCCTGAGATCGCCACACGTAGATAAAGATTCCCGTGAACATTTTGAAACCCGTACTCACCGCCGGATTATTGACATTTACCAGCCTTCATCTAAAACCATCGATGCGCTAATGAAACTGGATTTACCATCAGGCGTAGATATTGAAGTAAAGCTTTAATTAGTCAGTAGTCAATAGTTATTTGTTTGCCAAGGACTAGTAACCGCTAGGAACTGACATTAGTAAAAATATTTACTCTGCCCTGAAATAAATTTTTCAGGGCATTTTATTTAGCCAGAAAACAAATGATAGAATGTAAAGAAAATACGGGAAAAGCAGAGAAAGAGAAATTTTAAAGATTAAATTTATACTCAGGTAAAAATGACATCTTCTTCTAGAATTGCCGTCCGCGAACTACCTCTGTTCCCGTTACCCGAAGTAGTTCTGTTTCCTACCAGACCATTGCCCCTGCATATATTTGAATTCCGCTACCGAATCATGATGAACACGATTTTGGAAAGCGATCGCAGGTTTGGTGTCTTGATGGTTGACCCAGTAAAAGGCACAATTGCAAATGTAGGTTGCTGTGCAGAAATTATTCACTATCAGCGTCTACCAGATGACCGCATGAAAATGTTGACTTTGGGACAACAAAGATTCCGTGTCTTAGAATATGTGCGGGAAAAACCCTACCGTGTCGGTTTAGTGGAATGGTTAGAAGACCATCCACCAGCAAAGGATTTGCGCCCTTTGGCAACAGATGTAGAGCAACTGCTGCGTGATGTTGTTCGTCTTTCAGCCAAAATTACAGAACAAAATATAGAGATTCCTGAAGAACTGCCAGATTTACCCACAGAATTATCTTACTGGGTCGCCAGCAACTTATATGGGGTAGCTGGAGAGCAGCAATCATTACTGGAAATGCAAGATACTGCTGCTCGCCTAGAACGAGAAGCGGAAATTTTAACAACCACTCGCAATCACTTGGCAGCTCGTTCTGTTTTGAAAGATACATTTAATCCAAAGCTATAAGTTGATGTCGTGAAGTTGAGCAATAATGCAGTAATAATTACTATTGATTGTTAGCCGAAATTACACTGTAACTACCAAAAATTTTTAAGACTTCTGTGTAAGTAGTTAATTCAACCAAAGCAGATTTCATCTGTGGTGTATTGACATCAGCTTCCAAATCAATAAAAAATAAATATTCACCGAGCGATCGCTTTGTCGGACGAGACTCAATTCGACTCAAGTTAATATCCAAGTGGGCAAAAACTTGTAGTGTTTTGAGCAATGCACCAGGTACGTTGGCAGGTACACTAAAAGCGATAGAAGTGTGAGTGAGTTTTTGTAAAGGTAATTGGTGCGTAATACCAGATTCTGCGTGACTGATTGCCCAAAACCGAGTACAATTTTCTGGATAGTCGTTAATGCGACTAGCTAGTATGGGCAAATTATAAAGTTCAGCAGATCTACTAGAAGCGATCGCCCCTACTGCTAAATCTTGCTCTAGTTTTTCCAGCGCCTCAGTTGTTGAATTACTAGGAATCAGTTGGACATCAGGAAGAAATTCTCTCAGCCACCCTTGACACTGGGCTAAGGCCTGGGGATGAGAATAAACAGTTTTTATCCCAGCTAAACTATTTGCACAAGAAATTAAAGCATGAGCAATAGGCAAGACTAAAGCTGATTGAATTTGCAAACTATCCATCTGCCACATTGTATCCATTGTCATGGTGACACTGCCTTCAATAGAATTTTCTACAGGCACAACAGCTAATTGAGTTTCTCCTTGAGCTAGAGCTTGGAGGGATTGAGCAATGCTGGAATAGGGATGTAAAACAGCTTCGAGTCCAGTATTATGAGTCAGCCATTTTACATAAAAAATAGTAGCTTGTTCTGCATAAGTGCCAGGTGGCCCTAAATGAGCAACAGACAATGTCATTATGTTTTTACCTATAGTTATATATTTGGTGTATAGACTTTATCATAAGTACAAATAGAATATGACTGTCAGCAACTAACTATGAACCAAAAATCAAGTGACGGTATAGGTTGTAGAAGTGCATTGTCGTCCTATCATATCTAAATCAATAGGTGGGGGCGCATTGTCTTGCAAATAATGAATATCAAAACTATGAATTAAATTCTGGAATATCTAGGTCAACGGTATCTTTATTGATAAAGATATGAGCTATAATCTATATACTTACGAACCATAAATGCTTTTCATTTAAGCATCCTAACTATAAAAATGAATTATAACTAAGTGGCATTTAGCCCATCAACTACTTTGATTGAATAGTTTTTTCCATAATAAAATCTATCGAGTCATAAACTAATTAATAATAACAATATTAAAACAATTACTTCCCGTAACTCATGGCTACCAAGTTCACTGCCTCACAATCGGTAGAAATTGCTGTACCGCAGCAGCCTATTCCTATTCAGCACTACTTGCGTCAGCCCCAACGTCTAGTTAATGCTTTGGTAGATCAAAGGCGTATTCAGCAACTTTCTGAGGAAATATTTCGTCTGAAAATGCGCCCTTTAAATTTCATGTCCTTGAGTATTCAACCTACTGTAGATATGAGAGTTTGGGCAGAATCTAACGGAACAATTTATCTGCGTTCAGTAGGTTGCGAAATTCTTGGTTTTGAGTACATTAACCAGCGCTTCTCCCTCAATCTAAGAGGGTATTTATCGCCATATCAATTAAATAGTGCTACTCGCCTAGAAGGTAGGGCTGATTTACAAGTGCAGGTAGATTTACCACCTCCTTTTTCTCTAACACCCAGACCGATTTTAGAGACTACTGGTAATGGTTTACTCAAAAGTGTCTTATTGACAGTAAAGCAAAGATTGTTGCACCAACTATTAGTGGACTATCGTCAATGGGTAATTTCCCAAACTCAAGAACAAGCTTTAGCTAACAATGATCCTCAATTGCCAATTTTCAATATAGAGTAATATGTTCATTTTTCTGTAGCAGAAAACAAATGCTACTTCTTTTCTGTTGAAAGAAAAGAACAGTTTAATTACGAATTAACTAGTCAGGTGATATTTGACAAGGGCGGAACGACTGACGATGTAAGGGTGAAGCCCCGTGTTGTGCCAGGGCTAACAAATGCTTTTTGCTACCATAGCCCTTGTTACTCTTTAAGTCATACATTGGATATTTAGTTGCCAGACGCTGTATCAAATCGTCACGCCAAACTTTAGCCATGATGCTGGCGGCGGCAATATTGAGCGATCGCTCATCTCCCTTAACAATAGTTTGTTGTAACATTAACAAGTCTTGCACTGGTTGATTACCATCTATCAAGCAGAGGATGGGCTGTAATTTTAGCTTTTTTACAGACCGTTTCATGGCTAACAGTGTTGCCTGCAAAATATTAATTCGGTCAATTTCAGCCGTTGTCGCATAACCAATTCTCCAGTCTATAGCTAGGGTAGAAATTTGCTGCGCTAGCTGGACTCTGCGAGAATGAGATAGTTTCTTGCTATCTTTAATTTCGGCTGTCATCAGGTGAGGAAAAGCGCTAGCTGGTAATATGACAGATGCTGCCACTACAGGCCCAAAGAGAGCGCCCCGACCTACTTCATCGACTCCTGCTACCAGTCCTGAAATATTCGACCAATCAGGGGAAGACTCCAACCAACCACTTGCGTTTAGGGATATTGGCAACTTTAGATTATTAGTAGTTTGCTCTTTCTTTAGCATCATCAAAGCTTACACTAATACACAATATCTCACGGTTAGGTGTGTGTCTTCCCATGAAAACAAACTAAAAAATACACTACAGGTACTCCCTTAGAGAACTCAGGAAATAGTAGCGCGTCTACTGTCATCTGGTGCATAAATATCTTTCACTATCTCCGTATGCTCTGTACCTCTATAGTTTATTAATGCACTATGGATAGACGCGCTAATATGCAGCTAAAAAATGTCTGAAATTCTAGTTTAAATCTGTGGCTCTGCTTCGCAGAATTGGTCTTAACTGTCCTCCCCCGTATCTGAGTCGGACGCGGAAGAACGACGACGACGACGACGGTTAGCAGTGCTAGCGGCATTCACTTCAGATTCTTCCATCGTTTCTGTCAACTTTATGGGTTCGGTTGCAGCTACCGACACAGACTTAGATTCCAACTTTACCTTTGGTGTATTCACTTCAACACTTGGTGTTACTTTAGCGACAGGCTCCGGAGTTATTTCAGTCGGTATAGTTGGTGTTTGTCCCGGTTGAACAATGTTAATAATGACGGATTTAGGATTTTTCACCTCCTGCTCTAATTTAATTAGCGGAGAAATCCCCATGAGAGCAAAAATATCTTGTTCTTCTGGAGTCATTTCTACAGTCCTAATCTCCGGTGGTTCTACCACTGGCTTAACTGGCTCTGTTTTAATGACTTTAGTCCGTTCTGCTCTTTCAATCCAGCCTGATTTGCCCAGGTTAGGTGTGGGTAACTCTGGTGGAGCGCTTAATTCTACATCTCCATCAAGGTCTAAATCTGACTCACTGATAAAAGCTAGTGGGTTGGCAGTAATTCTTTGTTCATCTTTGCCATTTGTACCATTGATGCCAATCCGACTGCGACGGGTACGGGCGCGACGTTTATTGTTATCGTTCAGTTCTTGATAGCTAGGATGATTAATTAAATTTAAAGCACCCAAGTCGGAGTCGTTTTCAAATGCTTCACCAAATCCATCGTAGGTTTCTCGTGGTTCGGTGGTGCGTGCAGTTGGTAAACGAGGCTCTCGTGTAGGCAGAGATACAAAACGTTCGGGAACTTCTGCTGCTGGAGTGGGTAAGCGATTCTCCGTTTCTCCGGGTAAGCGGACTGTATGTCCTAAACCACCGCAGGCGGGGCAAGTATCACCAAACAATTCATAAATATTTTGCCCTTGCCGTTTGCGAGTCAGTTCTACTAAACCTAACTCTGTGAGCTGGGCGATTTGCGGACGAGCTTTGTCTGCGCGCAGGGCTTTATTAAAGTGTTCAAGAACTTGTAATTGGTCACGACGTGATTCCATATCAATGAAATCAACGACGATTACCCCAGCGATATTCCGCAGACGTAGCTGGCGAGCAATTTCTGTTGCTGCTTCACAGTTGGTCCACAAAACGGTTTCTCTAGCTGTGGCCGATCGCGTAAAGGAACCAGAGTTAACATCTATTACTGTTAACGCTTCTGTTGGTTCAATAATAATATAGCTGCCAGAAGGAAGGTCTACTCTTGGTTTAAGGGCTTCTCGAATTGCGGCATTGATCCGGAAATATTCTAAAATTGGGGAGCGATCTCGGTGATGGTCAATCAGCAATCCTTGGGGTGTCTGACCGCCACTCCAGTTCTGCAAGTACTGCTTGACTCGTTTCAAACCAGTACTGGAATCGACGACAATCCGATTCACATCCGCGCCATACATATCACGTAGTACGCGCTGGATAAAGTCATCGTCCCGATTCAGGAGTGCTGGCGCACGGGTAGACTGGGCTTCTTGCTGAATGGCTTCCCATTGCTTTTGCAGAACTTCCAAATCTTCGATGATTGCTTCTTCTGGCTTGCCTTCTGCCTCTGTACGCACCAGCAAACCCATGCCGGCAGGTTTAATTAAAATTGCTAATGCCCGTAAGCGGTTACGTTCACTCTCACTCTTAATCCGCCTCGATAAATTTACACCCCTACCATAGGGCATCAGTACCACATAACGTCCAGGCAGAGTGATATTACCTGTGAGCCTTGGGCCTTTTGTTCCCGTTGGCTCTTTCATTACCTGCACCAGAACTTTTTGTTGTGGTGCTAATAATTCCGTAATTGCTGCTGCTGTTCTTTTGAGTCGTAAAGGGCCTAAGTCAGTTACATGAATAAAACCATTACGTTCTGGGTCTCCAATGTTGACAAAGGCTGCATCAATACCTGGTAATACATTTTCTACTACACCTAAGTAGATGTCACCGATTTGATGATGGCCTGTGGCTACAACGAGTTCTTGTATTTGGTCTTCCGAAAACACAGCAGCTATTTGATGCTGCTCCGCGATAATAATTTGTTTTGGCATTCAATTTCCTCAAAAATCGGCAGTATCAACAGGCTTGGAGGTTTGTTATCCCTCTCGCCCCTGCCAGCCTCCAAAGACACTGCTGGTAATAAAAATTGTGAAGTTGAGCTTCAAAATAAAAAGCTATTGACTGGGGAATTGCGTCGATACGCCTGATTATTCCAGAACGGCTGCATATTGTCTAAGCAAATAAATCAACCGTCCGTGGTTGATTTCTGATGTGATACCTTCACCATCTAGGGATTAGGCATTCAGCAGTTGTTTTAAAAGCATGGTGGTAGAGAAGCGACGGAGCCTGCTGTTAATCACTAGTTCACACGATAGCTATAAAGAGAGAGTTCTTTAATCTGCCTTAGTTTCTCTGGGATAAAATCCTAGAATTTTCACTCTAATACCTTTAATTTCGCTCCCTGATGATCAGGGTAATAGTGAACTAGCTTCTTCTATGCAGCGCCAGAAAATTTCTCTTCACCCCATTCTAACGCAACCTTGCTAAAAATCAATTCCCACGATGTACCACAGTAGAGTAACTACTAGCAAGTTACCCTTCAGAGATTATACAGCTAAAATTAGTTGATTGCGATGGATATGTAGAAGATGAAATTCTTCTTTACTCGCTACTATTTCTAGCATAGATAGAGTTTGTTCGGGGCGCAACAGTACACCGTCGGGGCGACAGCTACCTACATAACGCAAAACGGCTGTAGGTTCAATTTCGCTCTCGTGGGTTTTAACTAATTCCAACTCAAACAAACGTGAGCGCAGATTTACTAAATGGCTTTTCCCAGATTTGGTTGTCTGTTCGGACAAAACTTCGTCTTTTGCCAAAATCATATCGATCCAGTTTTGCCATTGTGTAGCATTCACCTGCCTTGAGGCTGCCACCGTAATTACATATTCTGCCCTATCTAATACTTGGTTAGCAGATGGGGATTTTAAATCTATCTGTTCCACACGATAGATTGGTATATCTGGTGGCAGTTCATCAACTAGTTTCCGCACAAAAGCATCTGCTTCTACTAATTGAGTTAATTCGAAATCCACGATTTCACCACTGCTAGTAGCTCCCAAGGCTAAGGCACTAGCTGCAACAATCCGGGGATTGGGATGAAATCCTCCAGTATAAGCAACTGGTAGACTTGCTCTTCTGATGACCCGATCTAGTAGACGCATTAGATCCAAATGGCTGACTAAAGCCATGTCACCTTGTTTACCGAACCAAACTCGTAGTCGTTGTGACTTAGTGGTGTTGGGAACAAACTCACCGGCAAATTCAGGAATTGGCGGTGGCTCGATCACAATGTTGTGACCAAAATCAGTGCCACAAACACCACAGTGAGAACAACCTTCAAATGAGCAGTCTGGAACAATTGCGGCTTCTAGAGCGCGTTTTAAGTCCTCTTGCAACCACTTTCTGTCAATTCCTGTATCTATATGATCCCAGGGGAGGGGAGAGTCTAGGGAGTACTGAGTGAGATTTGATTTTCCCTCATCTTCCTCTACTTCTTCACCTTCCAGAGCGTCTGCATAAAACAGATTCCACTCACCATTCTCTACTAAGCGGTATTTCCAATCTAGACCGGCTTGGGCGATCGCCTGACTCCAAGCAGCGAAAGCTTGATCTAGCCCTTCATACCAGGAATCCATGCCTGCACCTAATTCCCACGCCCTACGCACTACTTTACCTAAAGAGCGATCACCTCTACCGATAAAGTCTTCCATTGCTGAAATGCGGACATCGGTGAAGTTTACCTTTACTCCTCGTAGCTGGCGGAATGCTTGCCGCAACAGGCCTTGTTTGCGTTTAAATTCCGCAGTCGCCACAGAGTGCCACTGAAATGGCGTATGGGGTTTGGGTGTGAAGTTAGAAATTGTAATGTTGAAGTTGAGGGGTCTTCTGCCTCTTTCCCTACATTCTCGCTGTAGCCAACTTACCGTTTCTGCAATCCCGAAAACATCCGCATCGGTTTCTCCCGGTAAGCCAATCATGAAATACAACTTGATTTTATCCCAGCCTTGTTCCCAGGCTGTTTTTACACCTCTTAATAATTCTTCGTTGGTTAAACCCTTATTGACAATATCCCGCATTCTTTGGGTTCCGGCTTCTGGGGCAAAGGTTAGTCCGCCTTGCCGTGTACCGCCCAGGATATTGGCAATGTTTTCATCAAATCTATCTACTCGTTGACTGGGGAGAGACAAGGAAATATTTTCATTTCTTAACCGATTTTTAATCTCCATCCCCACGGCTGGTAGGGACAAATAATCAGAACAACTCAGGGACAACAAAGAAAATTCATTATAACCAGTTGCCCTCATTCCCTGCTCTATTGCGTCCACTACTTTCTCCGGCTCTACATCCCTAGCCGGTCGGGTTAGCATTCCCGGCTGACAAAAGCGACAGCCACGAGTACATCCACGGCGAATTTCTATTGTCAAGCGATCGTGTACGGTTTCTACGTAGGGTACTAGCCCAATAGAATAAGCGGGTATGGGAGTTGCTACTCGCCGCAAGACGCGTTTTGGTACATCTGGGCGTAGAGGCTCCACTGCTCCACCTGCTGTCATCTGATAAAATTGCGGCACGTACACGCCTGGTATTTGTGCCAAATCGAGGAGGAGATTTTCTCTACTCAATCCTGCTTGTTTACCTTCTTCTAATACCAAACCAATTTCGGGTAAGAGTTCTTCCCCATCTCCTAAGGCGAAAAAGTCAAAAAAGTCGGCGTATGGTTCCGGGTTTGATGTTGCTGTTTGTCCACCAGCAAAAATCAGAGGGTAATTGCCTTGTGAGCGTTCTTGCCAAGTAAGAGGAATCCCTGCCAAATCCAACATTTCCAAAATGTTGGTGGCTCCTAATTCATAACTAAGACTAAAACCTAAAATATCAAATTCACTTAGCGATCGCTTGGACTCGACAGCAAACAAGGGTGTATTTGTAGCCCTGAGTTTTGCTGCTAAGTCTTTCCCTGGTAGGTAAGCGCGATCGCATAATTGTCTTGGTTGGGCATTCAAGATGTTATACAGAATGATATGCCCTAAGTTGGATGCTCCGACCTCATAGACTTCCGGGTAGGTTAACACCCAGCGTATGACGGCGGTCTTCCAAGGTTTGTGTACTGCCAGACGTTCGTTACCCAAGTAACGCGCTGGTTTTAAGATATCCGGTGTGATTAAACTTTCAAATGCGACAGCCACTGTGCTAACTTCGAGCTACTTTAATTACAGCTACTCACCTCCAACATTAGCATTGATTAGCTCTTTCAACAGGTTTTGGGGTAGCAACTTAGAACTCCGTTACACTAAGCAGTGCTAAACCAGGTTATTTGTTAATATTTATGGACTGTTTTAATATAATTGCCTTACTACCAAGTCTGCTTCGTGTTCAAAGATTTCAAAAATTTCATTGAGTTGGGTTAACTCAAAAATAATCTTGATTGCCGGGGAAACAGAGTAAAGCTGAAAACCCTTACCCAGGTTCTGAGCTATTTTCAGTGCAGATACTAAAGCCATCAGTCCAGAACTGTCTAAGGATTCAACATCTGCTAAATCCACCCACAAGCTTGATATGTCCTCCTTTGCCAGCGTTTTAGTTAATTCCTGTTCAAATTCCAAAGCATTAGTTGCATTCAGGCAGCCATGAGGACGGATTACCTGAATTTTCGGACACTTCAGTACTGCTTGCATATGAAATCCTAATTAGAGTTACTGAATTGTGGAGCTTGAATTTATTTGAACATAAACTTTTTGCCTTGGCATCGACCATACGTCCTAACTCTCTTTGCTGAATCTTTATGTTTGTTACAGGTCTGTTTAAAGATTGTCATAACTTACTAGGGAAATGTGTTCATATATACTTTTTTTTCATGAGGGTTCCAAAAAAATCAACAATAGTAAGGATACCCAACGAAAGCAATCACTAAAATTTGTGCTACGAAGCTTGACTTATTCGTAAACACTACTTATTGAGCCATATTTTGAGTAGCGATTTAAATGATGAAATCGTTGTAAATCTTCATGTCAAAGCGTGAGTTAAATCAGGAAATACCTACTTAGTTTAAGTGTGATCTAAATCACTAAAATAGACATGACAAGATCACATTTTATACTTAACTTTATCTTGGATAATTTAGTATCACCGAAAGTTGGTTCATACACCTATGAAAACTAGATATGCAATTCGGCAGTTGGTAGAAAAAGCACTGGACATTAAAAAATTGACTCCAGAGATCGAAAACGAGATTAATGTTGAGTTGACTGCTATGGGTCACATCTCTGACGTTGACTACGAAGCCCTAGAATTATTGATGGCAGAGATGGATGCTGGTCGTGTTCAGTTAGTTCCTAGTCTAGGGTTAGGATATTAAATCTGCTCATCACCTTGTTGTTTTTTCTCTGAAAAAATAATTCCGTAATAATTAGTAATACTAAGGTAAAAAAAATACGTAATTAGTAGCAAAAAAAGTCGCTATCACAGTCAAATTTTAATAGCGAATAAACAAAGGGCTGCTGTGATTTATTTACCTAGTGTGGCGTAAACTGTGCTAGAGAGCATCCACTTTTGCATTAGTTACAAGTTGCCATGCAGTTTGCTAAACGTTTAGAAAAAATTCCTCCTTATTTGTTTGCTGAAATTAACCGTAAACGGGAAGCACTAATTGCCAAAGGAGTTGACATTATTAATATAGGGGTAGGTGATCCTGATAAGCCAACTCCTGCTCATATTCTCCAGGCGATGCGTGAGGCAATTGACGACGCTTCTAACCATAATTATCCACCTTATGAAGGTACACAAGAGTTTAGAGAAGCAGCTGTTGAGTGGATGGAACGTCGATTTGGGGTGATGGATTTAAACCCCAACACTGAAGTTGTGTCTTCTATTGGATCAAAAGAGGCTATACACAATACTTTTTTAGCTTTTGTGGAAGCAGGAGACTACACGTTAATACCAGACCCTGGTTATCCCGTATATAGAACTTCTACGATTTTTGCTGGGGGCGAAGCTTTCTCCATGCCTCTGAAAGCAGAAAATAAATTTTTACCCGATTTGGATTTAATCCCTGAGGAAGTTGCCCGTAAAGCAAAAATGTTGTGGATTAATTATCCAAACAACCCTACTGGGGCTTTAGCAACATTAGAGTTCTTTGAGGAATTAGTAGCTCTTTGTCAGCAGTACAGTATTTTGTTGTGCCATGATCATGCTTATTCAGAAATGGCGTATGATGGCTACAAACCACCGAGTGTCCTGCAAATTCCAGGTGCGAAGGATATTGCCATTGAGTTTCACAGTCTATCGAAGTCATATAATATGACAGGCTGGCGGATTGGATTTGCAGTTGGTAATGCCTATGCTATTAAAGGCTTGAGTCAAGTAAAAACGAACGTTGATTCTGGAGTATTTAAAGCAATTCAAAAAGCAGCGATCGCTGCTTATGCCACTGATGAAGTAGAATTACAAGCTGTAATGTCAGTTTATCAAAGTCGCCGTGACATCATCGTTAAGGGATTGCAATCTTTAGGATGGCCTATCGAACCACCAAAAGCCACTCTTTATGTTTGGGTTCCTGTACCGCCTGGATATACCTCTACTGAATTTACTACTTTGCTGTTAGATAAATGTGGTATCGTCGTTCCCCCAGGGGTTGGTTATGGCGCGTCAGGCGAAGGTTATTTTAGAGTTGCCCTCACTATCTCTGATGAACGTTTACATGAAGCGATTCAACGGATGCAGGATGCGGGGATTCGATATGCTTAGTCATTAGTTTTTTCCTTTACTCCCTACTCCCCACACCTTCTTGATAAGCTTGCCAAAGTTGTTGAATAAACTGATGGAGTTGCTGCTTGACTGCTAAGTCTGGTTCTGGTTTTGGTTCTTTGATTAAAATCTGACTCAGGACGGCAATTACTTCTGTGTCTAATGCGTGTCGAAATAGGTTGATGGGCCAAAGTAAGTCAGAGCCATCCCGCAGGTCGATTATTATTGTTGGTTCTGGCGTATAAGTCACTAATAGTAAAGGACGTACCCAGCATAATCGGCGGGAAAGTACAACTTGAATCACTTCTGCATACAGATTTCTGTCGCCATGCTCTAAAGACACAATTTGTCCTGGTTGAAAGTTAACATCTATGTCCATATTCATGTAGGGCAGTGGCAAGAATGAATTTGCAGGTTTCTTCTTCCTTCATTTTAAAAGTGAAAGTGGGGTATTATGGTGAAAACATACTGTAAAATTATTGCAGTATTCGTGGTAATATCATTTTGCCGAGACCGAATAATGGCAAGAAAATTTTACGTGCCATAGAATTTTGATGAAAATGCTATAAAATGGGTAGATAACTGTATAGTGATCACTGTACAGAGCCTGTGTTGTAGTAACTCCAAAAACCAAGAGCAAAAGCTGTGTCAGTCGAAACCATTGAGAAGCGTTCCACATCCCGCAAGCTCGCGCCTCGGTATCGCGTTTTGCTCCATAACGACGACCACAACTCTATGGAGTACGTGGTGCAAGTACTAATCACCACCGTGCCGAGCCTAACCCAGCCTCAAGCTGTGAGCATCATGATGGAAGCCCATACTAATGGGCTAGCCTTAGTTATTACCTGCGCTCAAGAACACGCAGAATTTTACTGCGAAACCCTCAAAGATCACGGTCTTAGCAGCACAATAGAACCCGATGAATAAATCGGTAACCAGGTAAACTTCTCAGTTAGCTCAATTACCCAGGGGTTTTAGAGAAAGCAAATATCTCACCCCCATAATGAATATTGCCAACCGCGCAGTACGGATTACTAATGATTATGTCATCAGTCATAATCTGGAGTGCTGACTGGTGAACTCTATATGAAAAACAGACTTGCTCTTTTAGCCCAGCGTCCAGCCCCAATTAGGCTGGTCTATTTTATTCTCGCTTTATTATTTTTATGGCTACCCTTGGCTGCACCAATTTACTTATTAGTACATGATACTAATTTAGCAAGTATATTGACAATGGTATTGTTGTATGCAGAGTTTATTTTTCTGCTGAGACTTTGGGGTGAAAATGTCTATCAGCAACCGCAAATACTTCGGCAGTATGGTTTAGAATTTACACGGCGTAATGGTGTGGAGATGCTGTGTGGCTTGGGAATGGGGTTGATTAACATTCTGATTTTATTCACTATTGAAGGTTTTTTGGGTTGGCTAAAATGGCAGCAACCAACAATTTTGTTACTCAAGATAGTTTTAGAAGGGTTTTTCGTCAGTTTGGGTGTGGGATTTGCTGAAGAATTGTTATTTCGTGGATGGTTGCTGGATGAGTTGCAACGAGATTACAGTCCACGCTTGGCATTGTGGATAGATGCAGTTACATTTGCATTATTACATTTTATTAAGCCAATAGAAGTCATTATTCATACACTACCGCAATTTCCAACTTTGGTCTTGCTGGGGCTAACGCAGGTATGGGGTAAATGCTGGCGTAGGGGACGATTGGGTTTACCAATTGGGTTACATGGTGGTTTAGTCTGGGGATATTACATTATTAATGTAGGAGGATTGATTCAATATTCAGGTCAAGTTCCTGATTGGGTAACCGGGGTAAATAATAATCCCCTACAAGGAATAATGGGAGTGGTGTTTATGGGTGTACTAGCATTGTGGATGCGAAAGCAAGGTCTGAAAGTACTTCATTAACAAGCCATTTCATTCAAGCAATATTATCATTGATAAACTTAATCACTTCGTCTGAATCAGGGGCAAATTTCCTCGCAAAAAGTACTTCACCGTATCCACCTATACTATGGTTGTAAATTGCGTCCATACCTTTAAAGTCTCGCACTATTTCTACGGTTATATATTCTGGGTGTGCTGTATCATTCCACTTTGTAAAAGTGAGATTAGGTTTAACTTTTGTTAGAAAATCGGAATTAGCTAATATCGTATGAAAAAATGATTCATCAGGAATTAACGCAGTTTGAAAGAACTTTAATATTTCTGGGTTTTTAGCAATGAAATTCAATATATAGTTGCAAGCATCTCCAGATAAAGCCCACCATTGACTACCAGCATATGGTTTTAACTCACCTAAAGATTTTCTATAGTTACGTTGCCAATGAAATAAATCATTGATAATACAATTGATTACCCTCCTGAATGCGCGCAAAACTATATTCTTAGAGGAAAAGCTGATTCGATATTGATATAGCCTATTTAAATTTTTAGAGGCTTGCTCATTAGGTAATTCTACCAAATTTATAAACTCTGAGCCCTTGTTTTTGGAAAAAAAATCTTTAATATATTGTGCATTTTTAAGAGGATAATCACTTCCACTAATCAAGATTAAATAGTCGAAGTCTTGTTTATTTAAAGCGGTTTTCATTAAATCTATAGTAGCTTGTACTATAGAAAATTCGCCCCAAAAAATATTTCTTCTTTCTTGGACAAAAGTAACTTTATTACTGATAAGATTAGCCTGAAAAGGTAATATATTGCTCTTGCCATCTATGTGTACAAAGAAATGAACATCTGAAGTATCAAGAGAGCTAATCAGTTTTTGTAAATGGTTAGGGTTGTTATGTGCTAATATTAAATATGCTAAATTCATTGTTAATGTATTAATTATATAAATAATTTTTCTATTGTTCAGTTCTGCGTAATGTTAGGCAAATACGTATTTGCAAAAATCATTTTTTAAAAAACCTAGTTTCATAGAACTTGAAACATACCAATATTTTTAAAATATATATCTCAGGTTAGACATTCTTATATCATCAAGAAGTATTAGTAATGAGTATACTTATCAAGTGACGCTCAAATTTTATTGATATCAGCTATTCTGGAGAGAACGCCATCGCTCAATATTTTTCTGCACTGATTTAGCCGAGATATGTAAAGCTTCTCTTTCACTATCACTGAGATTTAATTCTATTACACTCTCAATTCCATTTAATCCCAACCGACAAGGAACACCAATCACTACATCTTTTAAATCGTATTCGCCTTGCAGATATATAGACACAGGTAACAGCCGGGACTGATTCAATAAAATTGATTCCACCATCAAACTTGTAGCTGATGCAGGTGCAAAAAACGCGCCACCAGTCTGCATCAATTCCACAATTTCCGCACCACCATTACGGGTTCTTTCCACTAACCTTTCTATTGTGACTGCATCCAACAATTGTGTAATGGGGATACCATTAACTGTGGCGTAACGAGACAGGGGAACCATCAAATCCCCGTGGCTACCCAATACCATTGCTTTGACATCCGCAGGTAATACCCCTAATTCTAAAGCAATAAAAGTTTCAAATCTTGCCGAGTCTAACACCCCAGCCATACCCATGATGCGGTTACGGGGTAAACCTGTGGCTTCCCAAGCTAAATAAGTCATCACATCCAAAGGATTGGTGACTACGATAAAAATAGCATAGGGAGAGTAGGCGATCGCTTGCTTTGCTGCCTCAATAACAATCTTGGCGTTAGTTCTCAACAAATCATCCCGACTCATCCCTGGCTTGCGGGGAAATCCGGCTGTTATGACAACGATTTGCGAACCAGAGGTATCAGCATAATTATTTGTGCCGATAATCTGACGATTATGCAATTCAATACCCCTAGCTTCTAATAAATCTAGTGCTAATCCTTGAGGTATACCCTCAACAATATCTAATAGCACCACATCTGCTAAATTTTTCTCAGCAATACGTTGAGCTAAAGTGCTACCAACCCTACCAGCACCAATAATGGCGACACGAGGTAGACAATGCAAAATTGGGGAGTCTGGAGAAGAAAACATGGTTCGAGTAGAATTGCATCCTTAAGCTATGACGCTTTTAAATTACATACTCACTTGTATGGTTTGTTGACTGCTGAAAGTTAACTGTCAACCGTCAACTGTTAACAGCCAACACGAAAAGATGTGGAAGTTAAAACAAGGGCAGCTTACACTATCCACATTAACAACTCAGATTAATTCGTAACTCGTAATTCGCAAATTGTAATTTGTCATGGGGTTAATTGGCTGGAAGCAAGGAAACTCAAAATTAATCAGCTAAAGTCTCTTTCCTCACTCCCCGCTTTAGAATGATTCAATTTGATCCAAACGTAACCAGATATTTGGCGTTGGTACCTGTCCAAACATGACCAGCGCGTAATCACCTTTGATATCTACGACTTCACCCTTTGTTTCAAACAAGTAAGCTGGAAAGCGAGTATCGCTGGCTTTCGCTTCTACACTATTTTCTAGTTTCTCGCGGATAGCGCGAACCATCTCGCCTTTTTTAACTGGCATAAATCCCCTCTATTTTTTTAATCGGCTTATAGAGGATTTTAGCTTGCAGTCGAGTACAAAAGTTCAACTCACCAAGGGTGCAACAAGTATCAATACTTTCGATGGAAACAATTATGTTTTTTATACACCCCTAAACTTGACACTGGCGGCAAAAATGGCTGGATCTTCCACCTAACTTGATGCGCTGAATTACATCACCACAAACTTTACATGGTTCCCCCGCGCGATTGTACACCCAGGCGACACCACCATAATTACCATTGACCCCTTTAACGTTGAGGAAATTACTAAAAGTTGTACCACCAGCCTCAATACTGGTTTCCAAAACTTGAATAATCGCCGTTCGCAAAAGCTTAATTTGCTTTAACTGCACTTCTGTACATAGAGTTTCTGGTAACACACCACTTTTAAACAATGCTTCGTCAGCATAGATGTTACCTAATCCTGCAACAACCGACTGGTCTAATAGGGCGGTTTTGATGGGACGGCGACGATTATGCAGCTTATTTGCTAAGTACTCAACAGTAAATTCAGGTGAAAAGGGATCTACAGCAAGTTTAGCTAAACCAGTAATCACGCTTTCTACAGCTATTCCTGGTGGAACCCACCACATTTGACCGAAAGTTCGCTGGTCAACAAAGCGTAATTCCTGCTCTTCCTCAAAAAATATTCTTACCCGCGTATGCTTGTGTAAAGGCTCATCTTGGTTTAGCCAAAGTAATTGACCAGTCATCCTCAGATGCACACCTAGCCAAGGGATGGAAGTAGTGGAGGGAGACGCAGAGAGTTCCGCGAGGAGATATTTACCGCGACGATGCCAAGTACTAATGGTACTCCCGGTAATCCCATTCAAAAAATCACCAACAGAAAAAGGGTGGGCGATGGTGCGATGAAGCAACACATCTCCACCCGTAATTTTTCGGTTCAGGGTTAGTTGGTTTAAACCCCGCCGCACTGTTTCAACTTCAGGCAATTCAGGCATTTAAGCGGATTGAGCAAGCAGTGGGAATACTTTTTGGAAATTAAAACGAGAAAGAATATAGACACTTTAAGTTTTGGTTGCACTACCCAGCAGAATCCGTAAATATCCGCATGGCGGTTTGTATACGGTAGAGTAGGCTGAGGTGAAGAATGAAAAATTATAATTTCATACTTCGTATCTATAATTTTACCCTTCTCCCATCATCCCATTAAAGAATCCCTTTGAGGCTTGGTGGCTTATTTTTTAGCCTTAGCTTTAGGTGCTTCCACTTCGATTAATTCATCTACAGCAAAGTTGTTGGTGTTGATGCCGGCGTAGTTTACCTTATCAAAGCGGACAATTACTGGGTATTTGATGCCACTTTGGTCAACAGAAGCTACAGTTCCGACATCTTGGAACCAGTAGGATTCTGGGCGGAGAATACGTACTTTAGAACCACGTTGAACCATGAGTATCTTCCCTTTTAGTTATCAATTGCCAATATATAGGGCTATTTGATTTCACTCTACATCTTGAACGCCATCACTAGAGGCTTTGTTAAGTTATTTGTCTGATTGGTTAGTTTTCATCTGTCAGTTGTCAGTTGCTCATAGTCAACAGTCATTAGTTTTTCTCGATTTTTTGCCTCTAGTGTCAATCTCCTCCTTTAGTAACTGTTCCCTTGCCAATCTCAGCCTTAAGATGGGGGTCAGACCCTCCTTGACAAAGGTTAAATGATCGCGTAACTTCGTTCGCAAACATATTTTTAAGAAAAAAACTTATGTTTTGCTTAAAACAAACACACTACCCTCGTTACCCCTGCCAATGCGTAAATTGTTATCTATGTAGGTGATATCTAACCATCCCTGCTGTGTATCACTTTTAATCAGTACATCTAAAGCAGTGAACTTTTTACCAGCTTCGATTTGTTGGATAAAATCTCCTGGGGAAGTGTACCCGATTAATCGTTGTAAACCCACGATGGAACGTTGGAATTTCACTTGGACACGCCGTTCTGAAACTGGCTCAAATTTGGCAGCTACGCTAACTAATCCTTCGAGATAAGGTAAGCCATAAATCTCTGCTATGTTGTAAACGCTGGTAGTTTCTACCCGAATACACTGATAAATTTGTCCAAGTTTATATACAGGTACGCGATCTAAGTTTAAAAGAGCTTTGCTGGTGGTGTATAGTAGTCGCCAATTGCCTTCTAGTAAATTGGCAGTTTCTACTGGACGCGGTGTAGGATTGAGGTCTTCTAATGTAGCGATCGCTGCTAAGATAGCCTGTTTCTGCTGTTCACTAGCTAATAAACCGCGATTAGTCCCGGCGATCGCATCTAATAAAGCTGTTTTTTTCAACATCACATTCCTTTAACAAGCGTCATTATTAAACTCACATTAAATTGATATTAATGTCCTATGTATGGAGGTGGAAAATAACTAAAAATCTATTCCCAATTAGTTTATCTTTATTAAATAAATTATTTTTGCCAGCTTGCGGATTTATCAATCCAATAGTTGAAGAAATAACTAAATTATCCCGTCTCAAGTGATAGACTGCTTAATGTCTAGTTACATAAGTCTTTTTGCTCATTAGATATCGATATGTTGAATTCTCCTTTACGTGAAGAACCTCGTAACCAGCGTGCGGCTGTCATCCCTCTAAAGCAAGAATCTTCCCTATTAGATTGGTTGCAAGCCAACGGTCGTCTGATTTCCCGCGACGTTCATGAACCAGATTTTTCCGATGAAGAAGAAGAAATATCAGAGTTCCTGGGTGGAGAAGATGGCATCGATTACCTTGATGATGATGACGACGATATCACCATAGACGAAGATTAGTCTTTTGAGACTGGGACTCTGTTATATATAGTCCCTATAATTCAGTTTTATTAAAGTGTGGAGTGAAGGGAAACTTTTGTGGACGCTAAATTATCGCCTAATCAAGGATTAAATATTTCTGGTATTGGTCTAGCTTCTTCCTTAGCCGCCGGGCTAGGCATAGCAGCTTTAACTTTGGATTGGATGGCAAACAGAAATCCCTGGCAAGGTACATCGCTGACCTTGCCCCTGTTGCTATGTACTATTGCTTCAGCTATTGCAGGTTACTTTGTAGTGCCTCTACTGCAAGCACTGAAAACTGGGCAAATCATCCGTGAAGATGGCCCTCAAGCCCATTTGAAAAAAGCCGGCACACCCACAATGGGGGGGATATTTTTTATTCCTGTTGCCGTGGTAGGTGCTTGTGTACTGTCTAACTTTGCCACAGAAGTACTTGCAGTCTCGGCTCTCACCCTCAGTTATGGGCTAATTGGTTGGATTGACGATTGGCAAATTTTGCGCCGCAAGTCCAATAAGGGTATATCCCCCCGGATGAAATTGGCTTTGCAAATCGGTTTTGCAGCAGCCTTTTGTTTATGGTTAATGTTTAATCAACCTGCTAATATTACGAGTATTGCTTTACCCTGGGTAAGCTTTGCCCTACCTTTGGGATTTTTATTCTGGCCTTTGGCTGGCTTTGTCCTCGTGGCAGAGAGTAATGCAACTAATTTAACTGATGGTATTGATGGATTAGCCGGAGGAACTGTAGCGATCGCCTTACTCGCATTAGGTGCTATCGTTGCCCCAACATCCCCCGCATTAATGGTTTTCTGTGCAGCTTTAAGTGGTAGTTGCTTAGGTTTCTTAGCTCACAACCGCAACCCAGCCAGGGTATTTATGGGTGATACAGGTTCCCTAGCACTAGGAGGTGCTTTAGCGGCTGTGGCATTACTAACTAACAGTTTAGTAGCCCTGTTTATCCTCAGTGGCATCTTCTTCGTCGAAACCCTTTCTGTAATGGCACAAGTAAGCTATTACAAAGCCACCAAAGGCCCCGATGGGAAAGGCAAGCGCCTCTTGAAAATGGCTCCTCTGCACCACCATTTAGAATTATCAGGCTGGTCAGAATTACAGGTAGTTAGCTCATTTTACGTGATAGCTGCCATCTTAGCCGCCATCTGTCTGGCGATCGCCTCCGGTGGAGCATAGCTCATCGCCCCATTCTGAATATTTCACAAAATTAATCATCAACAAGAAATAACTCTCTGCATATACAGAGGGTTATTTTTTGTTATTCGGGTATTTTGGGCTTTCCGTATACCTGATATAGCTGTTGACGGTTGACTGTGAGGCAGTCGCAGTCTTGGCGCTTTGCGTCGATTGCGAACTGCCGAACCCGGAGGGTTGTCTGTTGACAGACTTGGAAGCCTTTTATTGTCAGGGTTTTATCTTAGCTTGATGTCCTAATCTATCTGGCTACGGCTATAAATTTGTAAGTCCGAGTGGATGGGGTATCATCACTCTCAAAATCTCGAACATCCAGACGGAAAATATATTGTTAATGTTGTAGTTAAAAAAGTACTGAACTAACTACTAAATTTAATTAGCGAGCTATGAAAACACAAGTTTCGTCTATATTCTTAGCTGGAATTACTACTATTTTAATGTTGAGTGACCCTAGCAGTGCCAACAGCAAAAGAGAATATGTTAGTAATGATTTCTTGGTTTCTCAAGCTACCAATCGAGGCGCTAGTGAAGAATTGATTGTCAGTGGTACAGAACCGTTTTGGAGTGTAACTGTTAGCCGAAAAGGAATAATTTACTCTACCCCTGAATCTAGTCAAAAGTTTCCTTATATTGCCCCTTCTACAGCATCAGGAAGACCAACAGATTTAGTCAGAGTCTATCGTTTGCGAGGGCGCAATAGCACAAATACCCTGGTAATCAGAAAAGGTTCTTGTAGTGATGGGATGTCTGATACCAAATACCCTTACTCAGCCGTATACATTGCAGGTAATACTGTTTTGGAAGGTTGTGCTAGAGCTAAATAACTCCCTTCTAAAAATTAGAAAAAGTAGGATTTACGCGTAATACTCTTTCATAAAAGTTGGGTATGGGGCATAGGAATAGCCCAAAGATATTTTACCAAAGGTATCAGACTAGACATTATGGAAAATTAGCCAATTTCCCATTTCCTACGCCCTATGTTCCTGTAATTTTGGATTGGCAATTCTAGATGTTCAATTAAAAATCCAAAATTTAAACACCTTTTCACCCAATTCTCATGATTGGAAATCCCTAAATAACTGAGAGACTGATATCCATAAGTAAAGTATTTCCCCAAATTACCGCCATTGTGGCTCTTGACCATTACAGATAATATGCTAAGATCATCTGCGTGCGTTGAGCTACAGGTGCTATTATTGGCTCTTTGGCAAGGGTTAGTAATAGTCTGGTTGTGGTTGTGTTTTCACAAAGTTTGACACATCGTACAAGTAGCGACTAGCTTCCTCCTCTAAACGATGAATCAGATAAGGCTCAATGACGTTACTGTGTCGCAGCGCGGCTAGATACCCGTCCAAATACATCCGCATTTCATCCGTGCGATAACCGCGATTCCACAAATCGACGAAGGCGTCGGTAATTCGTTGGTAATAGCGGATGGTTTGTGTGTCTTGGAGCATAACTGCTGATTTATGTCTTTGGAATGAGAATTGTAAATGATTCAGGCTGAAATGTGAAGGGTAATTTCTGCTTCAATTTCAGATGCAATTCCTTTTGGTCACTTTTGATAGTTACTCCAGCAGCTACAATACAGTTAGATTTTATTCCAGAAAACTTGCAATCACGTTAAGTCGTTAGGCTATTTTTATACTTTCAGTTGCAGGGAACAGCTTGAACAAAGAAAAAATGGTTGAATTAACTAAATTACAAGCAAATTTAGCCAAAAATTAACTCTGTGTATTCTTTTGCTCATGACGTTGGGTTACATTGCTAGTTTTTAAAACGTAAGTCATTTAGCTAAAAGAACTTTTAATAACTATAACAAAAATTTAATAATATTATCAACTTCGCTCTGGACAAGGCATAAACTCAACATTTTGCCAACATAGGTTATAAAAAAACGTAGAGGTAATTGTGGCTAGAGTAACAAAGACTACAAAACCTTGGGCATGGGCTTGTTACTTTGAAATTCATCGACGCTAAGGGGTCTTGCCGCCGTGGGTTCGGTTTGTATTGAAATCGTTGAGGGGAATCCCCATCTGAGGTCGTTGCTGGGTTGGCACTTGCAACAATTGGAATACCGTGTGCATCAAGCCGCCAGCATATATCAAGCAAGGGAAGCCTTTTTGAGCCATCAGCCAACTCTAGTGATTCTGGATGCTGATTTGCCAGATGGTGACGGTATTGAATTTTGCCGTTGGCTGCATCGTCAGCAACAGCCGCTAATTCTCATGTTATCTGCTCGGACTAATGAGGCTGATATCGTTGCCGGGTTGAAGGCGGGAGCTGATGATTACTTGAGCAAACCATTTGGGATGCAGGAGTTTTTGGCTAGGGTAGAGGCATTAATCCGCCGCAAGCGCACACCTACTGCTCCTGCTTATTTGGATTATGGTACTTTGCAAATCGATTTAGTCCAACGCCGTGTACGATTCCAAGGGGAGTTTATCGACCTGACTCCACAGGAATTTAGTTTGTTGTACGTTTTGGCGCAAGCTGGTGGAGTACCTTTGAGCCGATCAGAGTTGCTACGTCGTGCGTGGCCTGACGCTATCGACAATCCGCGTACCATTGACACTCATGTTCTATCGTTACGTAAAAAAGTAGAACTTGATCCCCGCCAACCTAGCCTCATTCAGACTATCCGCAATGTTGGATACCGATTTAACATGGAAATTTTGAATGCTAATCCTCCACAAACACAAGCAAAGTTAACAAAAGAAAGATTTAGCAACCAACGCTCAACTCTAAGTGGGCAGAGGGTGTAGAGGAGGCAGAGGGAGGAAAAATAATGATTTTTACTCCTAACTCAGCACTAATGACTATTGATTATTAACTTAGTTCCATTCTTCATCGGCTTGGTTTTCGGCGTGCATCAACCTTTTTTGTAAGTCAATCCAGTCGATGTTAGAAGCTGTTTGATTAACCAATAAACGTCCTTGCTGTAAATACAAAAGCCGATTACAAAACATCTGAGTGAAGTCTAGCTGGCTGTTTACCATCACAATTGTTGTGTGATGAGTTTGAGTTAGCTGGGTTAAGACTTGGATAAGATGGGAGGCTATACCAATATCTAGATGAGAGGTTGGCTCATCTAACAGGAGGATTTTCGGTTGAATGACTAAAGCACGAGCGATCGCTACGAGCTGTCTCTGTCCAGCCGAAAGTTGTACCTCAGTGCGTCCTAACCAATCACCAGGGATTTGCAGCTGTTCCGCCCAATGACTGACTCGCTGCTGAATCGTCTCTTTGGTCAAACCGCGCAAAATTAAAGGGTAAGCTAAGGCTTGTTGGACTGTCATCCCCAGAAACTTTGGCTCTTGTAATACCAGGGTCACTATCTGGCGCAACTGGATAACAGGAATTTGCGGATATTCTTGATTTTCTAAAAAAATTTTGCCGCTATTAGGTTCACTGAGGCGGTTAATTAGACGTAGTAAAGAAGTTTTACCAGCACCGGAGGGGCCAATAATTGCTAGGCGATCGCCAGAGTTAATCTCAAAAGAGATATCCTGCAATATTGGGTAGCCCTGAAGCTGGGTTTTTAGCTTGGCAAACAGATTAACTTGTTCTAGCCTTAATTGGGCTGTCATTGGGAATTTAGGAGTGTAGGGTGTAGGAATGTAGGGGTGTAGGGGAGAAGTTTTTTACCCAGTCCCTAGTCCCCAGTTCCTAATCTTAGATGGCTATAGCTGTGGCGATCGCCCAAGCATCAATTAAAAGTAGTAATAGTGTAAATCCTAATAAAATCAAATACATCCACGGTTGCGCTAAAGGGCGAACATCAGTGGTGTCTATACCTGTTTTGCTTTGGACAATGTTTACTAGACGGGCAAATCCAGCTACGCGCATCGGTAGCAAATAAGCTTTTCCTTCTTGACTGAGAAAATAATAAACCAGCCCTCCTTGACCTGTGGAGCGAGGTTTAATCTGTTTTACTTCTTTCCAAGGTAAAGACCAACCTTTACGGAAGAATTTGGGAACCCAGACTGGGTATGTTACCTGTATTCCTTGGTCATCCACCACTACTCGTTCAGTCAACACCGCATACAAGCCAACAAAACCTATGCTAATTCCCACCCATAACAAAGTCGGTGGTGTAGGTGCATTTGTCGCTTCTGCTAAGAAAGGTAAGGGGACTGTGAGCGCTATATATAGACTTAATAAGGTAATCCGAATTAAGGGAGATAGGCGGAAAACGGTAGTTGAATTATCGACTAAATTTGCTGTCACGGCTCAATTAGGCTTATAGGCTTTTAAATTTAGTCTAACTGGGATAGTGAGAGTAGGGAGTAGCTGATCGCTTAGTTACATTCATGGTAAATACTTCTGTACCACACTCCAACCAGTGAATGATACCCAAGTGAAGCCGACAAATAAAATGGTGTTTAAAGTGATGTGTAACGGTCTAGCCCAAGTCTTCCCGAACCTAATCTGTGTCGCACTCAAGGCGGATAGTAAAACTAATGCCACAACGATTAATCCAGCCCACAGGTGCGATGAGTGACCTAAAGAGCCAAAGTGTCCCAAAGTGCCAATAATTCCGATCGCCAGCAGTAACAGCACTAAACCGACCATGCTGACACCCATAATCAAGTGCAGCGTTACCCATTGTGAACGACCCCCAGCAAACATCATAAAACTAGGAATTGAGCGCGAATTTCTCATTCGCCACATCCAAAAGCCTGTGGTTGCTAGCAGCATATAAGCCAATAGCGATAATCCCATCGACCACGCAGCTATTTTCCACAGCCAAATAAATGAAGGTAGGTGCATAAATATTTATTGTAGATGGGAGTGGGACTTTTAAGAGGCAGGGGAGGCGCGGGATTTTGGGAAAACTACTGACAACCGACAACTGACAATTGACCAAACAAAAAAGCTGCTGAATCCAGCAGCCTTTAATATTTGACTAAAATTATTTTCTTATTCAACGGATGCTAGACCAGCAACTGTTAAAGGTTTTGTATTATTTGTCTGCACTACGGATTTTGTACTAATAGGGTCTGTCCCTACGGAATCTGTATTAAATTCATTGCTGCTGGGTTCGCTCATAATCAGGCGATCGCACGGAATGGTGTCAGACAAAATTGCACTTGCCATCATACCTGTATGAATCTCCATTTGCCCTTCGATGGGAGCTTCAAACACGAGGCGTTGTCCAGGGAAAACCACCCTTTCAAAGTACCAATTGGGAATATTGGTGATGCGAGCGACCTGGATTTTGCTCGTGGCATTAACGTAGCAGCAGAGAACTTTTCCTGATTGCTCAGGTGGTAGAGGATCTAATATTTGAGCCATAACTGCTGAGGAGCTTGTCGCCACAATTTTACATTACACCTGCAAAGTTAACACTGGCTGATCCCAATATGTTGTAACTCCGACTACCAACTGAAATTTTCTACGCTATTTATATCTAAAGATATGTTCAAGTTATGGAATTTATATAAAAGAAATTATTGCCCATAAAATTATACAGTAATAAATATTTTTTCTCAATTTATGACCTATTAAATTCATAATTAATACCATTGACTCATCATTATTCCAGCGCTGCAATAAAACCTCTAACGGAAAATTTTCGGTTTCACCCTTCTTAGGGCTTAACTATAGGGATCATCGCTTAAGGAATGAACTCAGTGTTATGGTAAAGATATATGAAATTTTTCTTCATAAAGCCAATCTATATTATTTCCATGCCAGGAAAATCTGCTTATCAAGAATCTGCTTAAATGTCAAGCAGGCTTGTAATAAACACGTCAGACTAAAACACACTTGGCATATTGACTATTTTTTCAACTCTCCTCAACAGACGGCAAGATGGAAGTTAAAACACCGATGATGGAAAATCGAATTCTCTATGTTCGCCTTCCTTGTAACCCCATCTTTCCTATTGGGGTTGTTTACTTGAGCGATCATGTCCACAAGATGTTTCCCAACATCGAGCAACGGATTTTTGATTTGGGAACAGTTCCACCTTTAGATTATGCCTCTGCCTTGGATCGTTGTATCGACGAATTCCAACCTACCCTATTGGTATTTTCTTGGCGGGATATTCAAATTTATGCCCCAGTGGGTGGACGTGGTGGCAACCCTCTGCAAAACGCCTTTGAATTTTACTACGCTAAAAATCCCCTGATTAAATTGCGTGGGGCTTTAGGTGGTTTACGCATCTTCATCGCCTACTATGTAGAGTTGTGGCGTAACCTGGGATTAATTAAACGTGGCTTAAAACGTGCTGCCAAATATCACCCTGATGCCCGTGTGGTTGTAGGTGGTGGTGCTGTTAGCGTATTTTACGAACAACTGGGTAAAAGCCTACCCAATGGCACAATTATTTCTGTGGGTGAAGGCGAAACTTTACTCGAAAAATTCTTAAGTGGCAAAGAGTTTCGGGATGAACGCTGTTATGTAGTGGGAGAAGCGAAGCCACGCCAGCGTTTAATTCATGAACAACCAACCCCATTGGAAAAAAGCGCCTGTAACTACGACTACATAGAGCGTATCTGGCCGGAGTTTAACTATTACCTGCAAGAACAAGACTTTTACATCGGTGTCCAAACCAAGCGCGGTTGTCCTCACAACTGTTGTTACTGTGTGTACACCGTAGTGGAAGGTAAACAGGTACGTATTAACCCAGCTGATGAAGTCGTAGCGGAAATACGGCAGTTGTATAATCGCGGCATTCGCAATTTCTGGTTTACAGATGCCCAATTCATTCCTGCACGGAAATTTATTGATGATGCGGTGGAACTGTTACAGAAAATTGTTGATTCTGGCATGACAGATATCCACTGGGCAGCATACATCAGAGCCGACAACCTCACACCAGAATTGTGTGAGTTGATGGCAAAAACTGGGATGAACTATTTTGAAATTGGGATTACCAGTGGTTCTCAAGAACTCGTGCGAAAAATGCGGATGGGTTATAACTTGCGGACTGTCTTGCAAAACTGCCGTGACTTAAAAGCTGCTGGGTTTAATGATATGGTTTCTGTCAATTACTCTTTTAACGTGATTGATGAACGTCCTGAAACCATCCGTCAAACCATCGCCTACCACCGCGAATTGGAAAAAATCTTCGGTGCTGATAAAGTCGAACCAGCTATTTTCTTTATTGGCTTGCAACCCCACACCCATTTAGAAGAGTATGCTTTTAAAGAAGGTGTCCTCAAACCAGGGTACAATCCCATGAGTTTGATGCCGTGGACAGCCAAAAAACTTTTGTGGAATCCAGAACCTCTTGGTTCATTCTTTGGCGAAGTCTGCTTACAAGCTTGGCGACGAAACCCCAATGATTTCGGGCGAGAAGTCATGAACATCCTTGAGGAAAGATTAGGGTGTGCGGATTTGGAAGCAGCACTTTCAGCACCAATTGAGACGAAAGATAAACAGTTAGTGGGGGTTTGATTTAGAAGTATTCAGGAGTTAATCCTTTCCCTGCTCGCAGCTACCGTGTACACACAAGTACTATCTGCAAGGGTTTCAAGCCGTAAAGACCCTTTTAACCGTCATTACGAGCGGAGCGAAGTAATCGCATCATCCTGTAGTTTTTGTGATTGCTTCGTCGTTCCTCCTCGCAATGACAGGCTTCCAGAGCGATCGCACAGCCTAGAGCTAGACGACGAAACCAAGCGTTAGGCGTAATTTCAAGACTTGTGTGTACACCGTAGCTGCTCGCAGGGGAGACAATCGGTGGGGACTTGAACCCCACTAATGGTTATGGACAGTCTGTGGTGTCACGTTTAAAATCGGTGCATCTCCTTTTATAAGGGGAAATCATGGATTTTAAACCCTAAATAATGCCAATACTCACAAACATTCGCTGGCGCACCCTTCTTTCCCTGACTATTATTCTCTCCATTGGACTCTTATACAGCCACTATCGCCATTCTATTTGGTGGTTGAATCAAGAGGTAGGAGGGATTTTTTATGAGATATTTTGGTGTTTGTTTGCTTTTCTATTGATTCCCACTCGTCGGGCAGTTTGGCAAATTCCTTTATGGGTATTGGTAATTACTTGCCTGTTAGAATTTATGCAATTGTGGAACCCACCATTTCTCAATTGGGTGCGTTCATTTTGGTGGGGAAGAATGTTAATTGGTACTGTCTTTACTTGGGCAGATTTTCCCTATTATTTTATTGGTAGCGGCTTAGGATGGCTGTGGTTGCGGCTGATATTTGGGGGAGCGAAGGTAAAATAATGTGGCACTATATTTCTCCTACATAGATAGTTCAGTATTTGTTACAAAACTCCATTTAATAGCAGCGATAATGCTAGCGCAGAATTAGTTTTCAGAGTTATCTGGCGGTAAAATCAGTCTCTCCAACTCTGCTTGCTGCATTTCTGCTACCATTTGTTGGCTGCGACGCAAATAAGCAACGAACAACAAAATGGTAAAGCTGATGATTACAAGACCAAGGATGCCATCGCTAAATGTGTTGTAAGCACCATGTAAAACAGCAGCCAAAGCTACACCGATAAACATAATTGGTAGCTGTCGAGAGCGATTAATTGCTGCCAGTCCCAAAAAATAACCGACTATTCCCGCTAAAATGGCGTGGAACAAGGGTAGGGAGACAAAGCGAATGGTATTTATCAAGATGTAAGTGCCAAAACCTGATTGTCCTCTGACTAAATTGAAGGCGTATAGTAGAGAATAGGAACTACCTTCAGCGATCGCAAATCCTAATCCTGACATAGCCCCATAAAATGCCCCTGTCAGTGGTTCTTTGAGTTTTCTGGGACGCAGCAAGAATAGATATACTGGCAAAGCTTTACAAATTTCCTCTAATACTCCTACACCGAAAATAAACCCGATTAATTGAGGAATGAGTCCTAAATTCGACTCCGTTGCGGCGTAAAGTAACTGGAATAGGGGAAATTGTTGAATTAGCAGTAGTAAAGGGATGCCCACAATAGCAGTAAACACAACACATTTCAGTGTTTCTTGCCAAGAAAACCAAGCAGGTTTGATTAAATTGTATAAAACTACTCCCCAAATACTGGCGTAATAAATACCAAGTAACCAAGCAGTCTGTTCCAAATTACTAGACTTAGCAATTAAGCCAATGCCTAAAGGAAATAGTCCAAAAAATAACAATAGTTTAACTGTATTATTACTATATAGTTCAGCACTAAAGACATCTTGATACGGAACTACAGAAGCAAATTTAAATGTCCGTAGTGCTGCTAAAAACGTTGTAGTTTCAGACTGTTGTCTGATCAGTGAAAAAGCCTCTTCCCAATCTGGAAAAGATTGATCAGCCCTCAGACCATAAATTCGCACATTAGTAATTAATGTAGATTGCCACGTAGATAATTCCTGACGAATAAAAGTTACAGATGATGCTTTATCTGGAACCTGTTCAGACTCCAATATCAACTGTAAACAACTATTTTTGATACTAGCTTTAACAGTGATGCCTTGCGGTTGAAAATATAAGCTCATCAATGAGGCGATCGCATTTATATCGCCTTGTTTAGCAAATTGCAAATAATCATTAGTCAAAAGTTATTCTCCTTTACTCCTTTCACGGGTTTGCTAGATCCCCGGCTTTTTCAAGAAGTCGGGGATCTAACAACTGACACGCAAAGCACAGTAAACTAAAGATTCAGCAGCATAAATTTATCACCTCTGGATTAAATCCTGTTTTCCCTAGCGCCTTGGCGATTCATATAATCAAACCCCATGTTAGAAGGTTCAATTCTACAACAGCTAGAAGCGTCCCATCGCTACAGCACCAGACCAGTCCGATTCGGGGTGTATTACAAAAATACCCTGGTTGCGCTTTGTCATGCTTTAGAAGACCATATATTGGCGGATGAGAATTCACCTTTGGTAATTACTGCCTTCCAACGGGGTAAGTGGTATTTGCAAGAGGCTGAAAGATATGCAGACATCGCTCAGTGCAGTCGCCAAATTGCTATTATGGCAGCACCGGATGCAGGCTTTGCTGAACATCCCACTAGCCAAATGCCGAATGTCGATTTAGTGGCTTTAGATCCATCTGACCCAGTAGCTCAAGAATGGCATTTGATTATTTTGTCGCCTAAATACACGGCAATGGTACTTTGTCAAGAGTTGTCTGATGCTGATTATGGGGTAGGTGGCAGACCGGCTTCTGATGTCGAGCGTAAATTTTATGGCTTGTGGACTTTTGAGCCAGAACTAGTTAAAGAAACGGCAGAGTTAGCGATCGCTCATATTCAAAAATACAATCCAGAATTAGCAAAGAAACTCCTGATTCATGATCAGGAAATAGGAAGGGGTGCGATCGCATCAACAGACCTGACCACAGTTGTTTCCCGTGTTGTAGATTATCTGCAAATAGGACAAGAACAATTATCTATCCCCGCCGCCGTGCGTCATCAAGCCTTAGATAGTAACTTGGTTTCCAACGAAATCCAGGCATTTCTGCGGATGGCGCAACTGATGGATTTGGCTGATATCACAAATCCACAAGCCGCTACAGAAGTAGCAGCCTTAGCAGAAACCCTGGGACAGCTTTTGGATTTACCTGCATGGCAGATTAAAAGATTAAAACTAGCAGGATTGTTGCACCGCATAGATCCACTGCAAAAAGCAGAGAGTATTTTTACACCTGGAACTTCAACTCACCACCAAGAATCAGCCCCCAGTTGTCCTTTGACTTGCTCTTTAGTCCCAGGAGCGCAAGCATTACGCAAAATGTCAAGATTACGGGCAGTAGCTCAAATTATTACTCATCAAACTGAGTGGTGGGATGGGACAGGGGAACCTGCGGGTTTAGCTGGTGACGAAATTCCTCTAGAGTCGAGAATTTTGGCGTTAGTTGCAGACTTTCAGTGGCAAGTTAACCAAAAAAGAGCCGCTAGCAAAAATCGGCAAGAAATATTTGTGCAAGCCTTGGAAGAATGCCGACAGCAAGCAAACCGCTTTGACCCTAAACTAATAGATGCCCTATTTTTATTAGTCATGGGTTTGCAACAAGGACTCGACTTACCCCTAATGACACCAAAAGTCAGCATCGGTATGTGGCTACTTGATTCCCGATGGGATAGCCAGAGCAAGACTAGTGAAGAGATGAGTAGTTACCCACAATGAATATTGACGCTATTAAACTAGGACAACTCAAACAACTGCCAGGGGCGAATTTAGAAGATGAGGAACTTTCTCAACTGGATTTAAGCCGCATTAATTTAGCTGGCGCTCACCTTGTGGGTACTAACTTTACTCGCTCTAAACTCGAAGGTGGACATTTAGAGGGTGCAAATTTGATGGGTGCAACTCTCCAAGAAACTGACTTGCGGGCAAACTTGATGGGAGCCAATTTGATGCAGGCAGATTTAACAGGGGCAGACTTGCGGGGTAGTAATTTGCGTGGTGCTAATCTGATGGGAGCTAGACTTAGTGGTGTAGCTTTGGCTGGTGCTTTTTTGAGTGGCGCTAATTTAATGAACGTCAATTTACAAGGCGTTGATCTACGGGGCGCTGACTTGCGAGGTGTTAACCTAAGTGGTGCTAACCTGAAAGGCGCAGACTTAAGCCGTGCTGATTTGCAAGGGGCGTTGTTGAGTGAAGCGAATCTCGAAGAAGCCGATTTACGGGGGGCGAATCTGGCGGGAGTGAATTTGACCGGGGCTAACTTACTCTGTGCAGAGTTGGAAGGTGCAAATTTACAAGGTGTGAATACAGATAAAGCTTGTTTGGTAGGGACAATATTAGAAATTGGTAATGGGTAATGGGTAATTGGTGATTGGTTGTTACCATTACCCATTCTCACAGTTGATATTATTCGTCCTCGTCTTCGTCGTCATAGCGGTCTCTGCCAGAACGACCAGAGTACTCCTCTTCATCTTCTTCGTCGTCATAGCGGTCATCACGGGAGCGGCGGACATCGCCGGAATAATCCTCCTCGTCCTCTTCATCTTCATCACGGTCATTGCGGGAACGGCGATCGCTTTCTCCCCAGCGTTCCTGATAACCACGCTCTTCCTCACGTTCTTCGTCTCTGGAACCACCCATAAAATCTTTCGCTTTACGGAAAAAATCACCCACCATAATCTATCTCCTGGGGAAATTCTGTCTGAGGACGTTTAACTGTTGTATATGGTGATCTGATTTGATATATATTCCGTCCTACCTTTGAGAGACATTGCGATCGCTCCAAAGAAATAGGCTTTTGGTTAGTAAGTATAAAGATATGTAGGGAGAAATTAAGAGCGATCATCACAAACAACCGTATTAGTTAACACAAGTAAATAACTTTCAATACTTGACAATATGGGAAATTAGTATATTTCTTTCCGCAGTTTCACGGCGCTTTTTCCGTAGTTAGCAAAACTATACTAGTTCTATTTGGCAGAACTAATTTTATGGTATCAAAAATCACTAGCTTCCAATGCGGAGAAACTCAAGCTAAAACTCGGCTCCTATTAGCTTTGTGGGATTTGGGAGGAACGCAGCAGGAAATTAAGAAAGGACTACTTACAAAACGAATTTTAACTAAAGGCAAGAAGGCAGCAGATTATCACAGTTTATTTGAAGACTTGCAAAACCACGGAGTAATCGCAGGCTCTAAACAAGGATACTTTTTGACATCTCCTAAGGGTTTAGAGGTATTGGGCGAGGGTTTAAGAACTGGTAATTTCCAATTTGAAGGAACTATTGTCGGAACTTGGGCGGCGAATGCTCTATTGAAATGGATTAGTCAGATAAATGTTTCTGTGACTGAACAAGCTAAATCAGTCAACGGCGTGAAGAGTGCAACGGGCTACGCATCCTATGACGAGTTTAAATCAACTGTACTGGAAGTCTACGACAAGTTGAACTATGAATACAACTTCAATCATCTAGTACCGATTTATCGGATTAGGAGAGAAATAGGCGATCGTTTAAATCGTACTCAATTTAATGATTGGCTGCTAGAAATGCAGGCTGACGATATTTTACAACTACAAGGCGGAAGTGTAGAAGATAGCGCGCCTGACAAGATAGAAGATTCCATCACTACGGTATTAGATGGATTACGCTGCTACGCCAAATTGTTAAAAGTCTGATTTTTGCTTACTCACTC
Source organism: Anabaena sp. FACHB-595 (assembly GCF_048568275.1). Lineage (NCBI taxonomy): Bacteria > Bacillati > Cyanobacteriota > Cyanophyceae > Nostocales > Nostocaceae > Anabaena > Anabaena sp. FACHB-595. The sequence goes on along the minus strand of NZ_CP183473.1, from coordinate 5,154,065 downwards.
TTAAATGTATAACACCATGATTGCTACTACATCTACCATTGATGAACTCATTAGAAATCAAAACCCTTTTGCTGGACATATTGTTGTCAGACCACAACAAATATGGGGTAAAAGTTATCCTGATGTTCCCTCAATTAATGCTCATGCTTCTAATGCAGTTTTTGATGCAGTTGAAAAAATCCATAATGGAAAACGTGAAACTGTAGGCATCACGATAACTGCTGAAAAGGGATTAGGTAAAAGCCATCTCATTAGTCGTATCCGGCATCGCTTACAGACAGAAGAGAATACTTTATTCATTTACATGAGTAAGTATGACAACTTGAATCAAATAAAATATCAATTTCAACAAACTGTTGCTTGTAGCCTAAGAGCATTTGGTAGTCAAAAAGTAATGCAGTGGCAAGAAATAGCCGCAGCTTTAATTAATGAGGCTAAGAATTGTCAATATACACCACAACAATACATCAGTAATATCTATCCAACTTGGTTAAATAAGTATTCGACTAAAACAATTGATGGATTAACAGAAACAGTGCTAAAAATTAAGCATGATGTTACTAATCCTTATATAATTCGAGCTATTTTGTGGACACTTTCTACAGCACACGCCCATTATGCGACCTGTTGGCTATCAGGTTTAGAGATCACTGGATCACAATCTGATGTATTGGGTTTACCAAATCCTAAAAATGAAGACAGGGAGGCTGAAGCATTAAGTAATGTGCGGCAAATATTAGATATAACTAGCCATTATAGAGTTCCAGTGATTTGCTTTGATGAATTAGATATTGCAGAGATTTCAGACACAGGTTTTACAGCAGCACAAATAATTGCCAATTTAACAAAGGATTTATACAATAACCTCAAACAAGGTGTTTTACTACTATCGATGTATCCCGAAACTTGGAATGAGCAAATTAGGGCATTACCACAAGCTGAGGCAGTAATTGATAGATTAGTAAGTGAACAATCTGATAGACAACCAATCTCATTAAAATATCTTAATTCTGATGATATTGTTGCTCTTGTTCAGCAATGGTTAAAAGAGTTTTATCAAGAGAATGAACATAATCCTCCTCATACTCTCTACCCATTTGATGAAACTAAACTCAGAGAGCTTGGCAGAGGTAAACCTACTATTAGATCAGTTTTAAAATGGTGTGCAGAAAATTTTTTCCTTCCTTCGCCTCTGAGTGGAGAAAGGATAATACCTACCCCTCCAGCACAAATCCTACATCCTGTTAAACCATACTTCGATAGTGAATTAGCAAATGTTGAAGCCTCTATTGATTCATTAATGGAAGAGGACGCAACTATTGCCGATGCTCTTTGGCTGGCTTTCAATAGTTTAGTAGGTGAAACTTTAGAAGGAGTAATCATTGAAGAAATTGAAGAAATTGAAGCTAGTACAGCAGACCAGGGCTATATAGATTTCAGAATTGTTAGCAAAAACAGAAAACAACGGATTGGAGTGGCTGTCGTGCAGAAAGATGGTACGTATATAGGTGCTGCATTAAAGCGATTAGTTGATTACAAAAAGTTTGATTTAACTCGTGGTTGCCTAGTTCGATCTAAAAATATTAGCCCAGGTGCAGCATTAGCTAGAGAGAAGTTAAAAACACTGCTAAAGCAGAAAGGTGGAGAGTGGGTAGGCTTACAAAGCCAAGACATTAAACCTCTCCTAGCTATTTATTTTGTTTGGTATAACAGCGAAAGCTACGAACTGACAGAAGAACAAATATTTGATTTTATTGAACAAAAACAAATAGCAATTAATAATCCTCTAATCCGAGAAATTCTTAGTGATCCTTCTGGTCAAGAACCGACTAATTTAACTGATGATGGATTACCTATTAGTATTCCTCAAAGCTTTGCGACTAGCGACCATATCGACCTCACCCTATAGCTAAATAGAAATGAACCAGCTGTTTTCAATTCCAACAGCGCTGTGTTTACCTGCCCCTGAGATTGAAGCTTTAATACAGGGGCGGACAATAGCAGCTATGCCTAAGATGTTTATTCGTCCTGGGCAGAAATTTTTACTTTATCCTGCTGATATCTCAATTGATACCCTTTCAATCGAGCAATACTATCGTGCAAATTTATTATCCGTCGCCAGAACTAATATTCAACAACATTCTTCTCAAACTGTGTTTATTAAAGCTTGGGCAAGATGTGAACTTTGCCAAGTTATAGATAAGACTAAACCTTTAAATGTTTTGTCTCAATTAACAATATGGACACCTAAAGCATTTGAAGCAATCATACAGAAACAAGAGAATATTTTTCTGGTTTACCTGCGTGTTTACCATTTACCCCAGGAGTGTAAAGTTACTGTTGATGCCAATATTCAAGAAAAATTCGGTAAATTCGTAAGTTTACCTAACATCGCTGGTTCTGAAGATAAACCAATTTTAAAAGATAGCATCTTCGAACGACGCAAACAACAACTAGAAAAAATAGAACCCCCACAGCATCCAGAATTAGATGAATTACAGAGTTTTCTAGCCCCACTTGCAATCAGTAACCCAGGAGCTAAAGAATTAGACGATGATATTCAAATATTTTTAGGTTGGAAGAATACTAAGCAGATTCAAACACTAAATACAGATTTAGCTTGGATAAATGACATTGCTAAGTTAGGCGATCGTAGCATAGAGCTGGACGAGAAAAAAAGCAATTACCAAGCTGGTACAGACTTTGAAAATATTACACGTCAAAGTCTAGAATTTTTAGGATTTAAGGTTGAATATGCTTATAAAGGTGGTGCTGGAGGCTTAGATTTATTCTGTTCACAACCTTACCCTTTGGTTTGCGAATGTAAAGCAGGTAAAAGTATTCCCGATCGTGCAGTAGAAGAATTAGATAGGATTGGCAAAAGACATCTTAAAGAAAATTACCTTCAAGCAGTAAAATTAATTATTGGCCCAGGTCAACCTACTAAAAACCTGAAAGACTCTGCTGAAATATCTAAAATCAGTATTATAAATGTAATGACTTTACAAAAACTAGTTGAACTCAAAGTCAAATATCCCGGTGCTATCAACTTAATTGAATTGCGAAAGTATCTAAAACCTGGACAGATTGACTATAAAATTAATGAATATATTGATAAAGTTGAACAAGCTATCAAGTTGCGATCGCATATTATTCAGCTTGTTAACAATTATCTAGAAAATTCAGGGACAGAATCTGCTGGTGCCGAAGCTCTACATGGTGCTTATTTCGCCTCACATCCACCACAACCACTAAAAACAGAGGAAATGCACGAGATTTTGATAGAACTTTCATCACCTTTAACAGGCTATTTAGGCAGAGTTAAAGGTAATGATTGGAGGAGCGATCGCTTTTACTACCTCCGCGATTTAACAATAAGCTCAAAGTAAGTACTGCATATTTATTTTACCTGTGTGTCCCTGTGGTTAATTCTCTACTACAGGGATATTTAGCATATACAGATAAATTTCATCTAATAATCAAGAATCAGAGATCGCCTTTGCTATCTCCGTAATTTAACCATACGTTCTATTTGTTACATAACTACATAAAGTTTTATTCAAGCAATCCTAAATAATTTATACAAACATTTCTATATATTTAGAAATTAGCACTATTTTTAACAATAGAAAATAAGCGATCGCTGATTATTTTGTTTCAGCAATCTTTTTCTATCAGCTATAGTTTTTACATGAAAATATACGTATGCTCTATGTGCTGTTATTCACAGAAAAAGTTTTGTGAATACTGTCGAATATACACGTTTATAGTTACTACACTGATACTTAATAATACTTTCACAAAAATTCAAAGAAAGGAAGCGTAAATTGTGTATTACCAAATATGGAATTTCTTTCTGAAAGAAGAAAAATATATCTTTTGGAAAAAAGAAATAAATCTTTATAATATTCCTAATAAGTTAACGTGGCAGAAAGTTATTGATTTTTTTGCTTTTGTAGAGCAAAACTTTTTCTTAAAAAGTCAATTAGGAGAAGTTGAGACCCTGGAAGGGTTTATTAACTTAGTAGTAGATAACGGATATTACTTAAGAGCAGAAGAAATTGCTTGGTTCCTCGTTACCAGGAAGCAGATTTGGAATTTATTTGATTTAGCACAGAAAACACCGTCGCTTAAAGATCAATTACTGTCAGCAAAAAATCCACAGCAGTTTACCAAAGTAGCGGCTGATTACGGTTATTACTTTTCTGTAGATGAATTAGCCTGGTTATTAACTGAAGTTAAATCATCCCCTGAGCTAGTATCTATCAACAATAGCGTCGGGGAAATTTTAACTGTATCCAGCTACGGCAAAATCGAAATAGGATACTGGATTTGGTTAGCAGAAGATTGGGGAATTGTGCCGCCATTCTGTCATAGAGTCCAACCAGGCACTTTCTTATCCCAATATATTGATAATCCTTTCTTACCTGATCGCTGTTTCTTACCCAAGAGCTACTTTAAGCAACAACTTGTTATGAGTCATTAGTCAGTTGTCAGTTGTCATTGGTCACTATATCCTTTCCTCCTGATCTCTGTTCCCCTAGTCCCCAATACCCCACTCCGTACTAGATCGCATGATCAAATGGGATTTTGGTTAAAGAAAGTTGTACATTGCCATCAAGAGCAACTAACCATAACCCCTAGATATGAACTTCCGTGAAGAGTTTAAACTGCTACTGAGAGCGCGTTATCCGTTAATTTACATACCTACCTATGAAGAAGAACGGGTAGAAACCGCTATCCGCGAAGAAGCAGCCAATCAAGGTAATCGCCCAGTATATACCTGGGATTTTGTCGATGGGTATCAAGGTAACCCCAATGACGCGGGTTTTGGGCGGCGTAATCCCCTGCAAGCTTTAGAATTTTTAGAAAAAATACCAGCATCAGCACCAGCAGTAATTATTCTGCGAGATTATCATCGATTTTTAGATGATGTAGCGATCGCTCGCAAACTCCGCAACCTAGCCAGACTGCTGAAGTCACAACCGAAAAACATCGTCCTATTGTCGCCACGCATCGCCATACCTGACGATTTAACTGAAATTTTAACGGTTGTCGAGTTCCCCTTACCTAACGCTCCAGAAATTAAAATAGAGATTGAACGTCTACTGCAAGCAACTGGTAATTCCCTCTCTGGGAAAGTTACAGATGATTTGGTGCGTTCTTGCCAAGGGCTATCGATGGAAAGGATTCGGCGGGTTTTAGCGAAAGCGATCGCTACCCACGGAGAATTGCAACCAGAAGACGTAGATTTAGTTTTGGAGGAAAAGCGCCAAACTATCCGCCAAACCCAAATCCTCGACTTTTACCCCGCCACAGAGCAGATTTCTGACATAGGAGGACTAGATAACCTCAAAGATTGGCTATTACGCCGTGGTGGTTCCTTTAGTGAACGCGCCCGCCAATATGGATTACCACACCCACGGGGTTTATTATTAGTGGGGATTCAAGGTACTGGTAAATCCTTAACCGCAAAAGCGATCGCTCATCATTGGCATTTACCCCTACTACGCCTAGATGTGGGACGATTATTTGGCGGTTTGGTGGGTGAATCAGAATCCCGTACCCGGCAAATGATTCAAGTAGCAGAAGCCCTCGCACCCTGTATTCTCTGGATTGATGAAATCGATAAAGCCTTTTCTGGACTGGGTAGTAAAGGTGATGCGGGAACTACTAGCCGCGTCTTCGGCACATTTATTACTTGGCTAGCCGAAAAAACTTCCCCAGTGTTCGTTGTCGCCACCGCCAATAACATCCAAGCCCTACCGCCAGAAATGTTGCGGAAAGGGCGGTTTGACGAAATTTTCTTTGTTGGTTTACCCAGTCAAGAAGAAAGAAAAGCCATTTTTAATGTTCATTTATCCCGACTGCGCCCCCACAATTTGAAAAATTATGACATTGAGCGATTAGCGTACGAAACGCCAGATTTTTCAGGGGCAGAAATCGAGCAAACTTTAATAGAAGCGATGCACATCGGCTTTAGTCAAAACCGAGATTTCACTACCGACGATGTTTTAGAAGCGGCTAGTCAAATCATACCCCTAGCCAGAACGGCTGTAGAGCAGATTCAGGAACTACAAGAATGGGCAGCAGCCGGGAGAGCGCGTCTAGCCTCAAAACAAAGTCCTTTGAGTGACACATTCGGCAAGCTACGCTAACAATTACAGTGTAAGTTGCCATAATTATTCCTAAGTCAATAGTCTAGAGTCAAAAACTGTTGACTATTGACTATTGACCATTCACCATTGACTATTGACCATCGATTAATAACTAATGAGGTTTTAAATTATGTTTTCCGCCTTGCTCAAGTTCATACTAGGAATATTATTAGCGATCGCAGTTTTATTAGGTAGCGGCGTTGCGGTTGGACTCTATTTCATGAATAGAACCGCCATACCTCCTACCAAGCCTATGTATGCTAATGATACTCCTGCGCTCAAAGACCCCGATAGCAAAAAGAAGAAGATAGAACCCATCTCCACACCTCAAGCTAAACCTGAGAAAAACCCTACCCCCAGCGCATCCCCCACAGAAACAGAAAAGCCATTGCCAAAAGGTGCTTATAAGGGGCGTATTACATGGCCTCAAGGCGTAAGCTTGAGGGCTGAACCAACTCAAGAGGCTGAACGAGTGGGAGGCGCTGGTTTTAACGAAAAAATTGTTGTCTTAGAAGAAAACCCAGATAAACTTTGGAAAAAGGTTCGAGTTGAAAGCAGCAAAATAGAGGGCTGGACAAAAGTAGGAAATATTGAACGAGTAGATGAAGAATAATTCAAAACTTCAGAAATTTTACACACTAATAATTAAATCACTGTCAATCATTTTTTAAGGTGCGTTGTCAAATAACGCAACACAGAAAGGCTAACGCTAATGCAGTAGCGTCTCCTAGAGTTCGCGGCAGATTTGCGTAGCAAAGGCTACTGTTATGACAATTCAAAATAGCCTACGGCATCTCTACGACGCTCCGCGAACGTAGAGAAGGCTTCGCTAACAAAATTCGCGCATTAGGAAAGGCAAACAGAATAAGAGTATGTCCGTATGTATCGGTTGCATTCTTTTTTCAAATTGGTATTATAACCGTATCCAGATAAAACCCTGACAATACAAGGCTTTCAAGTCTGTCAACAGACAATAGTCAAGCGTCAACAGCTATACATAATTTTAGTGAATTGGTATCACACTGAGAAAGTGGTATATTTTTCTCTAGGCGATACGCGCAGACATAGTAAATCTCTATAAATGCCAGTTAACAGCAGTGTAATAAGTTCACACATTATTAAGTAACTTTGCTGAATAACTGGAAAATAATCTGACCGTTGTGATTCTAATTCTTAAACCAACCCTGATCAGGGAATCCTTCTACCACGAAAAAAAGCAGGACATCTATGGACACCATCAGTTATTCCCATCTTGCTTCTATTTATGAGGCATCAGAATATATAGAATTTATTCCTATCAAAGTTAATCTAAAATTTTGGCAATGGCCTAAGTTTTCTAGTAATGCAACAATCAGGCTGTTATCTGTAGCCCTGAGTATAAGTATCTTGAGTGTGGCTGGAGAAGCTTTAGCATTACAAAAAGTAGGCAGTACTGGTTCAGAAGTTGCCGAAATCCAAAGATGTTTAAAAAGATTAGGCTTCTTTAATGGCCCCGTGAATGGCAGATTTGCTAGCATCACCCGTAGTGGTGTGATTGGTTTTCAACGTGCTAATAGACTCGCGGCTGATGGTGTTGTGGGTGGTGGGACACAAAGGGCTTTACAAAGAGCGTGTCGCTCTGCAACTCCTGGAGCTATCAGCCGTGGTGACTTGCGGCTAGGTAGCAGAGGAGCAGCAGTTTCCCAATTACAACAGAATTTGCGGCGGTTGCGTTACTTTAACGGCCCCAACACTGGCTATTTTGGCTCAGAAACTCAGCAAGCAGTCATCAGATTTCAACGTGCCAATCGTATAGGCGCTGATGGTATTGTTGGTAATCAAACTGCACAAGCCATCAGAAATGCAGCAACTGGTAGCGTAGGTGTTGAATCTCCAGTACTTTCAGAAGGTAGTACTGGCCAAGCTGTCACTAGACTGCAACAGCGTTTACGTCAGTTGGGTTATTTCAGCCCTAATCCTACAGGCAATTTTCGCGGTATCACTAGAGATGCTGTCATGGCCTTTCAACGCAAAGCAGGTTTACCTATTACCGGAGTCGTCAATCAACAAACTTGGAACGCTTTAGGTGGTGTTGCTCAAGCTCCCAATAGACCGGGATTATCTACTCCACAGGTGAGAGATTTGCAGCAACGTCTACGGGATTTGGGTTATTTTAATGGCAATCCCACCGGCTCTATTGGTGCAATGACAAGGGATGCAATCGTCCGATTTCAGCGTGACTATAGACTCACAGCCGATGGCATTGCTGATGTGCAGATTTTACAGGCAGTTAGCCGGGTCTGGGAAGATAGATATGCTAATCAGCCCAATAGAAACTTACTCACTGTAGGCGATCGCGGCAACAATGTGAGAGCAGTTCAACAGCGTTTGACACAGCTAGGCTTTTTTACTGGCAGTCTAGATGGTTATTTTGATGAATACACCAGAGCATCTGTAGCCTCATTCCAGCAATATTATCAACTGAATCCTACTGGTAACGTAGATTCGCAAACTTGGCAAGCACTAAACATTAATGGTTCACCCATCGCAGAGATTTCTTATAATCCTGGTAATAATCGCTATGTGGTCATAGTGCCGATTAGTAATGGCGGGACTCTCAACCAAGTGCGCCGTTATGTACCTCGTGCTTACACATCTAAATCCAATTTGGGAACCTTTGTGAATGCTGGAACCTATAGCGATCGCTCTTCCGCAGAACAAATGTCTAGGATGTTACGCTCTAATGGCTTAGACGCAAGAGTACAGTATTTTTAATAGTTGAGGGCTGACCCTTCGACTACGCTCAGGGTCAGCCCTCAACAAACCATGTGTCTATGTAATTTAAAAGCGTAATAGCTGATCAACATTCACGAGTTTAATCTCATTCAGCTTCAGGGCTTTTTGCCTGGGTTTCATCTATTTTTTAGGAAAAACTATCTAACTTTGCTGTTGCCAGCACCAATTAAAAAGTGCGCCACCTACTAATAATTTCACCACCTCTAGTATAAAGTAACCACCGTGTAGTAAATTCATCGTTGCCGGAATCGTAGATTCTGTGGCAAATAGATTGAGATTAACTCCAATTGCCGACATTTGCGGAGTAAAAAAATAAGTATTGAGGAGAGCGATCGCCAACAGCATAAAGCCGATAATTGTCATATTCACGTTCCAATGTACGTGAGTCTTTTTCCAAACCAGTATCCCAGTCAATACTACAGCCGCAGATAACAATTCTAAGCGATTAAATATCCAAAAAATTGCATACCCTGCTGTAGTAAAACCCTCTTGCAACATCATCCCTGAAAGGTAAAGACTAGGCATAATTACCCAATCCAAAACTAGGCTAGCACTTAGCCAGAAGCCGAGAGCAAACAAGATAGCAGTTTGCCAACTCGGATGCTTGAATTCAACTTTGGAAATAGCATTCATAAGAATAATTGCTGGGTTTGTATGTTTAGTTTCTAACTTTCATAGTAACTCTGACAATAGATATCAATTATCTTTTACAAATCATTTGTATTTTTAAGTAATAATAGTTATCTTGGTAATTTATTAATAATAAATGTTAAGTTTATGGGCTAATTATTTTAGATATTGAGCAAGTATAATTACTATCTAATGAGTCAAACAAGCTGAGTCATGCGCCTTAAAGTATTATTGGGTAGAGCGATCGCCAGTTTAGCAATACTCAATGGATATACCATCCCACCGAGTCAAGCAATTCAGTTGCAAGATGGTACAGTCTATTTTGTCCAACCACCACGCCTTGTAGAAACTGTAACCACATACAATCAGGTCAATGTCTGGGGCGCAACATATTATTTCACAGTCAACTTGCCAGAAAACGCTAGCGAACCCTTACAAAAACTCACAATTAACCAACATCAGGGAGTAGATAATATTCGCTTCGACCTCAAAAATAGTTTTGCTTTTGAAGGTACACGCTCCCATAGAGGACAGAGAATTGGATTAAAAGATGCGGCTGATAATCGTCAAACCAGAACAGTATCTCTAATATTTGACCCGCCAGTATCTCCAGGTAAAACCATCACAATTGGCTTGAAACCTTGGCAAAATCCAACCATCTCAGGAGTATATCTATTTGGGGTTACAGCTTTTCCCGCAGGAGAAAAAACTCATAGCCAATTCCTCGGTTTTGGTAGATTACATTTTTACAATCACAGTAGCGGCCGTTTCCCTTTCTGGTAAGTAAGGGTATAGGGGTATAGGGGTATAAGGGTGTAATGGTTTCAAACATTCATAATCCTGTATCCCTCTATATTCTTTTCCTTGTACCCAATCCCCAATCGCCAGTCTCCAGTCCCCAGTCCCCAAAATCCATAATTAAAAAAAGCTCTTGCTGTTACGCAAGAGCCTAAAAAGCGTTTGATTGTCAGTGATGAAATAAAATTTGCAACCTAGTCAAGGTCACCCATAGCCATTGCTGGCTCATTCTCACGGTCGATACCCTTCTCAAAACCACCAGCCGCAGCGCGAGCGCGTCCAGCGTGCCACAAGTGACCAATTAAGAAGAAAAATCCTAACACAAAGTGAGAAGTAGCCAACCACGCACGAGGTGAGACGTAGTTGAAGGAGTTAATTTCTGTAGCCACACCGCCCACAGAGTTCAAAGAACCTAGAGGAGCGTGGGTCATGTATTCAGCAGCGCGACGTGCTTGCCAAGGCTGAATATCATTCTTGATTTTGTCGAGATCAAGACCGTTAGGGCCACGTAGAGGCTCTAACCAAGGGCCTTGGAAATCCCAGAAGCGCATGGTTTCACCACCAAAGATGATTTCACCAGAAGGAGAGCGCATCAAGTATTTACCTAGACCTGTAGGGCCTTGGGCAGAACCGACGTTAGCACCTAAGCGTTGGTCACGAACCAAGAAGGTCAATGCTTGAGCTTGAGAAGCTTCAGGGCCGGTGGGACCGAAGAATTCGCTGGGGTAAACGGTGTTGTTGTACCAAACCATACAGGAAGCGATAAAGCCCATTAAGGACAAAGCGCCTAAGCTGTAGGAAAGATATGCTTCACCAGACCAGATGAACGCACGACGCGCCCAACCGAAAGGCTTTGTGAAGATGTGCCAAATACCGCCAGAAATACAAATTAAAGCGATCCAGATGTGTCCGCCAATGACATCTTCCATGTTATTAACGCTAACAATCCAACCTTCGCCACCGAAGGGGGATTTAAGCAAATAACCGAAGATCACAGCTGGGTTCAGTGTGGGATTAGTAATTACACGTACATCACCACCACCAGGGGCCCATGTGTCATAGACACCACCAAAGAACATTGCTTTTAATACCAACAGCAACGCACCACATCCCAGGATGATCAGGTGGAAGCCAATGATATTGGTCATCTTGTTCTTGTCTTTCCAGTCGTAACCAAAGAAAGAGGAGTACTCTTCTAAGGTTTCTGGGCCACGGACGGCATGGTAAATACCACCAAAGCCTAATACAGCAGAAGAAATCAGGTGGAGTACACCGACAACAAAGTAGGGGAAGGTGTCGATAACTTCACCACCAACGCCAACGCCCCAACCAAGGGTAGCGACGTGAGGTAACAGGATTAAACCCTGCTCGTACACTGGTTTTTCTGGAATAAAGTGAGCGACTTCAAATAAAGTCATCGCTCCAGCCCAGAATACAATCAAGCCAGCATGAGCAACGTGAGCGCCCAGCAGTTTACCGGATAAGTTAATTAGGCGCGCATTACCAGACCACCAAGCAAAACCGGATGATTCTTGGTCGCGTCCGCCGCCTAAGGTATTAGAGAGCGTTACCACGTGGTAGTACCTCTTCGGGGAATACAAATTTTTCGTGAGGCTGATCTTGAGGAGCCATCCAAGCGCGGATACCCTCGTTCAACAAAATGTTCTTGGTATAGAAGGTTTCAAATTCTGGGTCTTCTGCTGCCCGTAGTTCTTGGGAAACGAAGTCATAAGCCCGGAGGTTTAATGCTAAACCGACGATGCCTACAGCACTCATCCACAACCCAGTTACGGGTACGAACAACATGAAGAAGTGCAACCAGCGTTTGTTGGAGAACGCAATCCCGAATATCTGTGACCAGAATCGGTTGGCTGTCACCATTGAATAGGTTTCTTCTGATTGGGTGGGGTTGAAGGCACGGAAGGTGTTTGCGCCTTCGCCGTCTTCAAACAAGGTGTTTTCTACTGTGGCACCGTGGATGGCACACAGTAACGCTCCACCTAGTACACCAGCTACTCCCATCATGTGGAAGGGGTTGAGTGTCCAGTTGTGGAACCCTTGGAGGAATAACAAGAATCTGAAGATTGCTGCTACTCCGAAGCTGGGTGCGAAGAACCAGGAAGATTGTCCCAAGGGGTACATCAGGAATACGCTGACGAATACCGCGATGGGGGCTGAAAATGCTAGTGCGTTGTAGGGTCTAATTCCTACTAGCCGCGCAATTTCAAATTGACGTAGCATGAACCCGATTAATCCAAAGGCTCCGTGTAGGGCTACGAATGGCCATAACCCTCCTAGCTGAAACCAACGGGTCAAGTCGCCTTGGGCTTCTGGCCCCCATAACAACAACAGGGAGTGTCCCATGCTGTCTGCTGGGCTGGATACTGCTACTGTCAGGAAGTTTGCTCCTTCCAGGTAGGATGATGCTAGTCCGTGGGTGTACCACGACGTTACAAATGTTGTACCGGTTAGCCAACCGCCTAGTGCTAGGAAGGCGCAAGGAAATAATAATATCCCTGACCAGCCTACGAATACGAAGCGATCGCGCTTTAACCAGTCGTCTAGTACGTCAAACCACCCTCTACTGGGGGCCCGTCCTACTGCGATGGTCATTTAACTAAAATCCTCTTTTACTAAAAATTGCAACGTCTTTAAGCAGTGCTTTAGCTGGGTTTCCCAACTTTTGGCAACTACCGCGAGGAAATAACGTTTTTTTTGACATTCTCAGTTGTCTTAAAACTTCTGAGTTCCTGAGAGGCTACCAATTAGTTAAATTGGCTTTTCTCAGAGTTATGTCTTTACACGCACCATCAGCTAGTCACCTAGCGTGTGGTAACTTAATGATTCTTAACTTACCATATTAGTTCGGCTTTTGCTTAATCCATCCAATGTGAATCAACCATTAAACACGAACCTATTAAATACTATGAATATCAGAAATTTTACAATCTGACACAACTTTTCTCAGAAATCTTGACATTGGACTTAGTTAACCGTTAACTGTCAACGGTTAACTAACTAATCTTGAGCTTGCAAGACATCCTATTCAGGTGGCAGACTCTTAAAAGGGAAGAACTCACAGGCCAAGATATTTCCATGACGGCATCAACAACAATTAACAAAGGCGATTCACCTAACGGTGACAGTTCCGCTTCCAGCGTCCTCCATCAAAAAGTTCTCGGTTCTCGTCGATTCAGTAACTACTGGTGGGCAAGTATTGTTACGTTGGGAGCATCGGGCTTTTTTTTGGCAGGCATATCCAGTTACTTAAGAGTTAATTTACTCATAGTTACCGACCCAACTCAACTGATATTTGTACCTCAAGGGTTGGTAATGGGTCTATATGGCACTGCTGGCTTGCTTTTAGCGTCGTATTTGTGGCTGGTTATCCTCTGGGACTTAGGCGGCGGCTACAACGATTTCAATCGAGAAACCGGGAATATTAAAATATTTCGTTGGGGATTTCCTGGTAAAAACCGTAAGATTGAAATTGGCAGTCGTATACAAGATATACAGTCTGTACGTGTAGATATCAAGGAAGGCTTGAATCCTCGCCGCGCGTTATATCTACGCGTTAAAGGTCGCCGAGATATACCATTGACTAGAGTCGGTCAACCTTTATCTTTGGCGGAATTAGAAACTCAAGGCGCTCAGTTAGCCCGCTTTTTAGGAGTACCCTTGGAAGGTCTTTAAGGGTAATGATTGGATGTAGCTTTAGATTTCCGAAGTTTGGTAGATGAAGAAACAGGGGAGCAAGGGGGAAAAACTTAGAGAAAGGTGTCCCCCTGTCCTCCTACATCCTGTCCCTCTGCCCATTCCTCTAGTTAATTATTTATTTTGAATTTTGAATTTTGAATTTTGAATTTTGAATTTTGAATTGTTATAAGAGGCTAATATACTTTGGTTGAGTCAGTAACTGAACAATGCGGTTAAAATTTTCACAATTCTTGGTTGCATTTTTAATAATCGGCTCCCTGATGTTGGGAGGTTGTTCTGCACAGGAGGTTAGCCTTAACTCTTCTCCAGCTTCTACAGCAGTTGAGACAACCACCACTACTGAAGCAACATCTGTCTCTGAAACAACTAGTGAGAGTAATTCGGGAATGACAAATTCTTTACCACGCCTCGAAGGCAAAGCTACTGTGGTAATTACAGTTAAAGGGTCACCAATTACTGTCGAGGTAGACGGTACTAATGCCCCCATCACAGCTGGCAATTTCATTGATTTAGTTCAAAAAGGTGTTTACGATAACACCGTTTTTCATCGGGTTGTCCGTCAGCCTCAACCCTTTGTAGTGCAAGGCGGCGACCCTCAAAGTAAAGACCCACAAAGTTCTCAACAACTCTGGGGAACTGGTGGTTATATTGACCCAAAAAGTGGCACCGAACGCCGTATTCCCTTAGAAATTAAACCCAAAGGAGAGGCGGAACCACTTTATAGCAAAACATTCGAGTCTGCTAGAGTGACAGTAGCACCTGAGTTACAGCATAAACAAGGGGCGTTAGCAATGGCGCGATCGCAACAACCAGATTCGGCATCTTCGCAGTTTTACTTTGCTCTAGCTGATTTGGGATTCCTCGACGGTAACTATGCTGTATTTGGTCAAGTTACTCAAGGCTTTGACGTAGTGAACAAAATTCAGCAAGGCGATCGCATCGACTCGGCTAAAGTTACTCAAGGTGCTGAGAACTTGAAAGTTCCTCAATAGGTTTGGGGATTAGGGATGGGGTACTAGTGATTGGGAATAGAGTAATCAGTGTCCTTTTCTTTATTTCCTCATCTCTAATCCAAAATCTCACATGATTGAAGTTGTCATTACTGGTATTGGGCTAGTTTCAGCCTTGGGTAAGAGCCTAGAGGAGAGTTGGCAAGGTTTAATTGCAGGCAAGTCTGGAATAAAATGGCATCAACCATTTCCAGAGTTACCACCTCTACCTTTAGGCTTAATTGGTGAAAAGCCGACTAGTTTGCACAGCTTGACTCAGGTGGTGGTGGATGCGGCAATCAAAGATGCGGGGTTAGTACCACCTTTAACTGATTGTGCGCTAGTCATTGGTTCTAGTCGCGGTTATCAAGGATCGTGGGAAAAACTAGCACGGCAAATATATACTGGTGATGATTCTGCGGATGAGGCAGAAAAATTAGAGAATTGGTTAGATGTTTTACCCCACATGAATACGATCGCCGCAGCGCGACAAATTGGGGCGACAGGGGCAGTTATAGCACCGATGGCGGCTTGTGCTACCGGAATTTGGGCGATCGCTCAAGCCGCAATTCTTATCCAGACAGGGCAATATCAACGCGTCATTGCTGGAGCCACGGAAGCAGCAATTACACCCTTAACCTTGTCAGGGTTTCAACAAATGGGAGCTTTAGCCAAAACCGGAGCTTACCCCTTTGATTTACAGCGTGAAGGTTTAGTTTTAGGTGAAGGGGCTGCTGTATTTGTCTTGGAATCCAGACAATTAGCAAAAAAACGTAAAGCCAAGATTTATGGTCAAATTTTGGGTTTTGGCTTGATAAATGATGCTTATCATAGTACTCAATTAGAGCCGGAGGGGAAGGGGGCGATCGCATCTATTCAGCAATGTTTAGCTCGGAGTCAGCTAACATTGACTGATATCGATTACATTCATGCTCACGGTACAGCTACTCAGCTCAATGACAGAGTAGAAAGTCAAGTAATCAAACATTTATTTCCCTCAAAAGTAGCAGTCAGTTCTACCAAAGGCAGTACAGGCCATACTTTAGGCGCATCAGGCGCATTAGGAGTGGCTTTTTCACTTCTAGCTTTAGAGCAAAAAATAATACCTCCCTGTGTGGGATTCCAGGAACCAGAATTTGATTTGAATATAGTAAAAACAGCACAACACAGCCAAATTCAACAGGTGTTGTGTCTGAGTTTTGGTTTTGGTGGACAGAATGCAGCTATAGCTTTAGGAAGAGGGAATGATAATTGGGGTTAGGGTCTAGAGTTTAGACAACAAGGAATTTCCCACAAAAATTTTGCCTTTTCTTCAGTCCCCAGTCCCTAATCCCCAATCCCTACATTTCAGAAACGGATATGATAGAAAAGTCGATAAAACTTAAAGAATATTCATCAAATGCTGATTGACTCCTCTGGCTTGTCCAAGGTCAAAGACTCAGTAAGAAAACAAATTTTCTTCGGTAATGAACCTAGTGCCGAATTAATTGCCATCCTTAGCGTCTATTTTGTCCAAGGGATTTTAGGCCTGGCGCGTCTAGCCGTCAGCTTTTTCCTCAAAGATGAATTGTTGTTAAGTCCTGTTCAGGTATCGGCATTAATGGGAATTGTTGCCTTACCTTGGATGGTTAAGCCATTATTTGGCTTTGTTTCAGACGGCTTACCGATATTCGGCTACCGTCGCCGACCATACCTAGTGTTATCAGGGATACTGGGGGCAATTTCTTGGATCAGTTTGGCCACAATAGTTCATACTAGCTGGGCAGCTACCGTGGCGATCGCTCTTGGTTCTCTATCTGTTGCGGTGAGTGATGTGATAGTTGACTCCCTAGTTGTGGAACGTGCCAGAGAAGAATCAGTGGCTCATGTTGGTTCACTACAAGCATTATGTTGGGGAGCTTCTGCCTTTGGCGGTTTGATTACTGCCTACTTCAGTGGGTTGCTACTGGAGCATTTCACAACCCGTACTGTATTTGGGATTACAGCCTCATTTCCCCTCATAGTCTCAGGGGTCGCTTGGTTGATTGCTGAGTCTCCCGTTAGTAAAGATGGGAGTGGTAATACTAACCTCCTCAGTGTCAAGCATCAACTACAGCAACTGCGCCAAGCATTCACCCAAAAAAGTATTTGGCTACCCACTGCATTCGTATTTATTTGGCAAGCCACACCAACTGCTGACTCAGCCTTTTTCTTCTTCAGCACCAATGAACTCCACTTTGAACCAGAGTTTTTAGGGCGAGTGCGTTTAGTTACTAGTCTGGCATCTTTGATTGGTGTTTGGATTTTTCAACGTTTCTTAAAAAGTGTCTCTTTCCGGCTAATTTTTGGTTGGAGTACGGTCATTTCCGCAGTTTTGGGCATGACCATGCTATTGCTGGTGACACACACAAATCGGGCTTTGGGTATAGACGACCGTTGGTTTAGTTTGGGTGATAGCCTCATTCTCACAGTGATGGGACAAATTGCTTATATGCCAGTTTTGGTACTCTCTGCCAGACTTTGCCCCCCTGGTGTAGAAGCCACATTATTTGCCTTGTTGATGTCAGTCTTTAATTTAGCAGGCATGGTTTCTTACGAAGCGGGAGCCATCATCATGCACTGGCTAGGAATTACTGAAACTAACTTTGATTTACTTTGGCTTTTGGTATTAATTACTAACTTGAGTACACTATTACCATTGCCGTTTCTCAACTGGCTACCATCCGATGATGCAGAAATAGAAACCCAGGCATTAGCACCAGCTTCAGCTAATACTCAAGTGTCCAATTTAGTTCCGGAATTAAGGTTGCGAGAAGCAGAACCCAGAACCGAAAGTAGTTGAATAAAGTTTCTCAACCAACGATAGCCTAATTTTTACTTGTGTCTCAATGTCTCTGTGGTTAAAAGGTTGTTTTCTCAACACGGAGACATGAAGTCACGCGGAATAATTCTTTCTTGATTCTCACCTTTTTTTATATGCAAAGTTACAAATATCAACAAAAGAAAAATTTAGAAAAATCATATACTCGTGAAGACTGGCAGGGAGGGTATAAATCTCTAAGGCAAGAGTTTGATTATTGGATTGATGATGTAGAAGGGGAAATTCCTACCGAACTGCAAGGTACTTTGTTTAGAAACGGGCCAGGATTGCTGGATATAAAAGGACAAAGCATTCATCATCCCTTTGATGGCGATGGCATGATTAGCCGTATTAGCTTTGTCAATGGTCGCGCCCATTACCGTAATAGTTTTGTCAAAACAGAAGGGTATTTAGCAGAGAAAAATGCTGGTAAAATTCTGCATCGGGGAGTTTTTGGTACTCAAAAACCTGGTGGTTGGTTAGCTAATATTTTCGATTTCAAGCTGAAGAATATTGCTAACACTAATGTTATCTATTGGGGTGAGAAACTATTGGCATTGTGGGAGGCGGCAGAACCCCATCGCCTTGACCCCAAAACGTTAGATACATTGGGCAAAGAATATTTTCATGGTGTTTTGTCAGCAGGTGAGGCTTTTGGCGCTCATCCCCGATTTGACCCCAGTTGTGAACAAGATAACGGCGCACCTTGCTTAGTCAATTTTTCAATTAAACCCGGATTATCTACAACAATTACGATTTTTGAGTTAAATGTAGCAGGCGAAGTTGTCAGAAAGCACGCTCATCATGTACCTGGGTTTTGTTTTATTCACGATTTTGTAATTACACCTAATCACTGCATCTTCTTTCAAAATCCTGTTAGTTTTAACCCCATCCCTTTCGCTTTAGGATTACGTGGCGCTGGGGAATGTATTCAAGTACAACCAAATCAGCCAACACGGATTATTGTCATTCCTCGCTTTCCTCAGTCAGGACAAAAAGAAATCAAAACTTTAGAAGTAGGTTCAGGTTTCATTTTCCATCACGTTAATGCTTTTGTTGTGGGAGAGGAAATTCTTGTAGATTCCCTTTGCTACGACTCTTTACCAGAAGTAGAGCCAGAAAGTGATTTTCGTCAAGTGGATTTTGAGGCGATCGCACCTGGTCAACTATGGCGTTTTTACCTTAACCTCAAAGATGGGACAGTACAAAAAAAATTAATTGAATCTCGTTGTTGTGAGTTTCCCGCAATTCATCCCCGTAATGTAGGACGCTCTTATCGATACTTGTATATGAGTGCGGCTCATGCAGCTACAGGTAATGCACCATTGCAAGCATTATTGAAAATAGATTTAGAGTCTGGAGAAAAACAGATCTGGAGTGTGGCACCTCGCGGTTTTACGGGTGAGCCGATTTTTGTTCCTCGTCCAGGCTCAGAAAAAGAGGATGATGGTTGGGTACTGGCTCTAGTTTATGATGCGGCTCATCACCGTTCAGATGTGGTAATTTTAGATGCTAGTGACTTTACTAAAGGGGCGATCGCTAGGCTACATCTCCAGCATCACGTACCCTATGGCCTTCACGGCAACTTTACTCCCCAGGTATTTGTATAAACTAGTACTGGAAAGTGAATAAAAATGTTACTAAGTTTAAGCACATGGCAGGAAGTTGAAACCTACTTGCAAAAATCAACGGGAATTATTCTGCCGATTGGTTCGACTGAACAGCATGGGCCGACGGGATTAATCGGGACAGATGCGATTTGTGCAGAAGCGATCGCTCATGGAGTGGGTGAAGCAACAGGGGCGATCGTTGCGCCTACAATCAATGTGGGGATGGCTCTACACCATGCTGCATTTCCGGGTACGATTAGTTTGCGTCCTAGTACTTTAATTTTGCTAGTGCGAGATTATGTAACTAGTCTTGCCAAAGCTGGTTTCACTAAGTTCTACTTTATTAACGGACACGGCGGTAATATCGCTACCCTCAAAGCTGCATTCTCAGAAACATACGTATATCTGGAAGACTTGCAGATTCCCTCTGCCCATAAGGTACAATGTCAAGTCGGCAACTGGTTTATGTGCAGTTCTGTGTACCAACTTGCCAAAGAATTGTACGGTGACAAAGAAGGTTCTCATGCTACACCCAGCGAAGTAGCCGTGACTCAATATGTTTACCCAGAAGCAATTAAGCAAGCACCGCTTTCACCAGAAGTAGCCAGAGGACATAGAATTTACAGTGCTACCGACTTTCGCCAACATTACCCAGATGGACGCATGGGTTCCAATCCCGCTTTAGCAACACCAGAACATGGTAAGCAGTTTTATGATTTGGCTGTTAAAGAACTCAGTAACGGGTATTTAGAATTTTTGACCAATGACCAATGACTATTAACTATTAACACTCACCGCATCCCTGACAAGATGACCATCTTCCATGTAGACAATGCGATCGGCTATGTCTAAAATGCGGTTGTCGTGGGTAACTAGCAGAATTGTGCAGTGATGCTCTTTGGCTAATTTTTGCATTAATTCTACGACATCGCGCCCTGATTGTTTATCTAGTGCGGCTGTAGGTTCATCGGCTAAGACTATTTTAGGCTGACTGACTAACGCACGGGCGATCGCTACCCTTTGTTTTTGTCCTCCCGATAAGTTATCAGGGTAATAGTTCAGCCGATTTCCTAATCCGACTTCTTCTAACATTTCTGTTGAGCGAGTGAGCATTTCCTGGGTGGAAATTCCTGGTTGCAACTCCAAACCCATCCGCACATTTTGCAGTGCTGTTAGGCTACCATGCAGGTTATGTGCTTGGAATATATAACCGTTGTTACGTCTTGCTTGAGTTAATTGTTTACTACTAGCACCAGTAAGTTCTCTTCCTAATATCCGCAAATTCCCAGACTGGGCAGAACGCAAACCACCAACTAAAGTTAGTAGGGTAGTTTTTCCAGAACCAGAAGGCCCTGTCATAATCACAATTTCGCCTGCATTAATTTCGAGGTTAATATTAAATAAAACCTGTTTTCGGAGTTGTCCACTACCAAAGTAATGGTCAAGATTTTGAATAGAAATCACAGGTTCGGAAGTGTTAATAGTTTGCATGAGTGATTTAATGATACCAATTTGAAAACAGAATGCGACAGATACATACGGACATACCCTTATTCCGTTTGGTTTTCCTAATTTTGAATTTTGAATTGGTATGAGGAGATTTGGCACGCAGAGACGCAGCGAAAAGTCGGAGCGGAGGTTTCCTCCGATCTGAACTTTTCAAGACAGAGGCGCAGAGAGTTTTTTTTGAGTATATGATGGTTATTAAAATTTTGCTGTCTCAAAACATATCTGCTGGGTCGGCAGATTGTAATTTACGTGTTGCTATAGCTCCCGAAAGAGTACACATTATTAGAGTTAATAATAAGACTAATAAGGCTCTAACTGCTGTCATAAATATGGGTAGATTTGTGGCATTGGCGGCTAACCGATAAAGTCCCAAGGGAACTATGAACCCTGGAATAAAACCCAAGACTGCCAGAATCAGCGCCTCTTCAAAAATTACTCCTAGTAAATAAGAATTGCCGTATCCCATTGCTTTGAATGTGGCATATTCTTTGATATGGGCATTTACATCAGTTGAAAGTACTTGATAAACAATAATCACGCCGACCATAAATCCCATTGATACGCCTAAGGTGAAAATAAAACCTATGGGACTTTCCGTTTTCCAGTAGTCTTCCTCCATTTTGACGTATTCAGCATGAGTTAGGACTTTGACATCATCCGTCGTTAGGTAAGACTTTAATGCTTCTGCTACTTGTTTTGGATCATGACCGGGTTGAATATTAACTAAGCCTAGATTGATACTTCCTGCTAGTCTGCGAGGAAACAAACGCAAGAAGTTTTCATCACTAGAAATTAAAGTACCATCAGCACCAAAGGAAGCACCTAGTTTAAATGTTCCACTAATCGAAATAGTTCTTTTATCTACTTCTGTGGTGACACTTTCACCGGCATCAATTTGACTAAAAACTTTATCATATTCACCCCTAGCCCCACGGTCAAAAATGAAGTTATCTGGTAACTTAATCTTATCTAGCTGATTGTTAACCTCTGGGATGTTCAGAGCCGATTGCTCAGGATTAAACCCAATTGCTTGCACTGAAGTTTTACGGCGAGTTTGGGGATTTTTCCAAGTGACTAAACCGATATACATGGCATCTGCGGATTTTACACCAGGAACATCAGCAGCTTGCAACAGTCGCCGCCGCGAGAAGGTAGCCAAGTTTTGCATATTCCGGCTTTGAGGACTGATTAAAACAATGTCTGCAAGCACTGCCCGATTGAGGCGAGTGTTACTGTCATACAAGGCATTTTGAAAGCCCAACTGCATGAACATGAGGACATCGGCAAAGGCGATACCAGATAAAGCAACCAAGAGGCGGCTTTTATGATGACTCAGTTGCAGCCATCCTAAAGGTGTGCGTCGCTGTAGTTCTTGAATAAATCCAGTCATATTAGTCATTAGTCATTGGTCATTAGTTATTGGTCAACAGCCTTATAGTTCAATTACTGCTGTGACTTGTAAGTTAGTAAATTTGGCTGCTTTCTGGCTGGAGGCTTCATCTAGTCGCACATGAACTTCTACGACGCGTGAATCAATATTTTCACTGGGGTCGCTGTTGATAATGTTCTGACGTTGGACTTTCCAGCCCACTTGGTCTACCGTACCTTGCAATTTTCCTGAGAGAGATTTACTTGATATCTCCACCTTTTGTCCGGGGCGGACTTTGTTGACATCACTTTGGTAAACTTCGACGACTGCATACATCTGGCTGGTTTGACCCATCTCGACGATACCATCAGTGGATACAACTTCGCCGGCGCGGGTGTAGATGTCGAATATCACACCATCTTGGGGTGACCGCACATAAACTTGATCTAAGTTAGCCTTTGCCTGTTTTGCTGCGGCTACAGCGCGGTTTACTTCTACTTTGGCTGCTTGCACATCAATAGGACGCACTTCCGCAATTTTATTTAAGGTGGCGGCGGCGGCGCTGACTTGTTTACTACCTGTGGCGTTAATTCGATATAAGGCTGTTTTCGCTTCGCTAATTTGCTTGCGTCCGGTGCTATCAATTCTTTGCAAGTTGGCTTGCGCTTCACTTAACTGCTGGGTGATGGTATCTAGACTCAGGCGCTTAGTATCATAGGAAGATTGGGAAATTGCACCGTCCGCATAAAGCTTTTGATAGCGTTCCCACTCACTTTGAGCATTTTTCAGTTCTGCTTCTAATCTCTTAACTGTTGCTTGTTGGGCTGATTTCTCACCTTGCCATTGGGCTTCTAATCTAGCTACTGTTTCTTGTTGTTCTCTACCATCACCTGTTGTCTGTGCTTGGACACGGGCAATTTCGGCTTTTTGCGCGTTAATCTCCCCAACTTTTGCCCCTTCTCGGACTTTCTCTAAGTTGACCTGGGCGACTTTCACCGCTTCTTGGGCTTCTTGATAAGCTGCCTCTAGGCGATCGCGGTTATCTAAAATAGCAATTACTTGTCCAGCTTTTACCCTGTCCCCTTCTTTAACTAAAAGCTTCTCCACTCGACTTCCTTGTCCAGATGATGAAGGTGCAGAAAGTTTAATCACTTCGCCCTTTGGCTCTAGTCTACCTAACGCTGTCACCGTTTTTATCTGCGGTGCGGTGACTTGGGGAATTGGGGTTGTAGGAGATTGCTGTGCTTGGGTTTGTAGTGAACTATAACCCTTTACGCCGGCGATCGCCAAACCTGCGGCTGTTGCCAAAATAATCAATTGCCGGGAGTTACGCTTGAAAAATACGGAACCTTGATCTGTTACCTCGCGTACCATAAGCCCCTCTTTTGTTTAGGACGCTAAATAAACTGTTTAGTTTAGTAATCTATAATTAAACTAAACTGTACATTACAATATTGTCAAGAGCGTATAGACTGAAAAATGAATCTTCCAGGAGAAATTTCTACAACGCCGGATCATTGATCGATCTAAGCTAGTTTATTTAGCGAAAATATAAAAATATGAGTAAGAACAAAGCACATATAGAAAGTAATAATGGCGATCGTTTGCCGTCAGCAGAGAAGGTTGATGCAATTCTCAAGGGTGCAATGCAAGAGTTTTTGACCCACGGCTATGCAGCTACAACAATGGATAGAGTGACAGCAGCAGCCGGAGTCTCGAAAACAACTGTCTACAGCTACTTTCAAGACAAAGAAGGATTATTTGCCGCTTTGATTGAAAAACTAGCACAGGAAAAATGTTTGTTAATCCACGACCCGGAATTTCTGCAAGGAGAACCCCGTATTGTTTTACGCCGTTTAGCAACAAATATTTTCGATCAAGTAGAGAAAGAACCAGTGTTTTTGAGTTTAGTCAGGCTAATTATCGGTGAATCTGGGCGGTTTCCATCCTTAGCAAAAACCTTTGTCTGCAACATAGATAAACAAGCTCTAGAGCGTCTGAGTCAATATTTTACAGAGCATTCAGAACTAAAATTACCTGATCCAGAGGTAGCAGCACGTATTTTTCTTGGTGCAGTAGTACACTTTATCATTCTTCAGTATATGCTCCATAGTCAGGATATCTTGCCAATGGAGAGCGATCGCCTGATTGACAATCTGATTAACTTAATCACTATTAATCTTTCCCAGAATACTTCTACGAATCAATATTCTGGTACAAGGCAGAAATCACCCAGGCGCAGGCGTACAGCTTCGGGTAAATTCCAGATGGACTATGGTTCAGAACCTAAACAGTTAAGGTCTATAAGATTGACGGATACAGCCTGGGAACAATTGGCAGAATTAGCAGAGAAAAATAATTTAACTCGCAGTGAAATGATTGAAATCTTTGCCCGTGAAGGTTTTTCAGGCAAGCGGACTAATTCTCAATTACCTACGATTGGTTAGTCTTGAGCCTTGAATTATGTATATACATGGAAGGATACAAGAACTAGTGAGGATTAATGTATATACATGGATAAAATCGCTTCCTAATCCCTTACTGACACGCCTGATTACTAGTTGGGGCCAATTCCTCAACCATCTTGATAATTTGTTTAGGTGATTTCGTGTAATTAACGATTAATCGAGGAATTTCATACGAATTATGTTTACAAGTGTAATTGAAAGTTTCATCATTATATAAATATCCAGATAAATAATATCTAGCAACATATAACTCTACCTGTTTATTATAAGCTCCATAAGGATAAGCAAAATGAGATGCTACGGTTTGTTCTGGATCTAAATCTTGTGTACATTTTCTCAAAATACTCCTAGATTTTAGAAGTTCATGCACAAGTTCTCGCCGGGATAATTTCGTTAAATCCTTGTGATTTAATCCGTGAGACTGAATATCATAAAATCCTTTTTGTAACCCTGCCCTGATTTCTTGGCAACTCAGGTGAGTTTTACTACTATTTGCCTTTTGAGCTAAACGACTGGGATTAATAAATAAAACTATTTTTACCTTCCTCCCATATTGCTTTTCTAGCTTAGATAAAATAGGCATTAGCTTTGTGTGTACTGATTTATAGCCATCATCAAATGTCAACATTATCGGCTTTTTTCGACGATACTCTGCTGGAATTTCTTGAGATTTCGTTAAGTAAAAATTATATAAGTCCTGGGTACTTAAAAACCAATAATTATTAATAATTAAAGACTCTAAGAGTTTTTCTAACTCCTGTTTTGAGTAGTGCATTTCTTCTGGAGCTAAAGCTGATAAAGTCTTATTATTTTTCGTATCTAGAATTCCGTGAAATCCCAAAATAGGCACGGTAGGCTCAGTATACCCAAAATTGAGGACAGCTAGAGAAATTATAGAAACTAAGGCTAAACTAAAGGGAAAATTTTGAGTAGTCATTGCAGTAGTAGTATTGCCCTGGTATGTCAGCATTCAGGTAAAAAGCCTGAGTTTTTTTACTCAAGTTTTGTTAACCTAGAGCCAAGATAGCAATTACTTTTTATACCACAATGACTTGGAAATCAATTGATATTAATTATTTGAAAATCAAATCTAATCTCTGCTGACTAGCTTTTAGGGCATCTGCTGGGGAACTTTTACCCATCAATACAGTTTCCACTGCCCGGCCTACACTATCAGAAATTCGATTATAACCGGGGAAAGTAGGACGCGATCGCGCATACTTAGCCTGTTCTAAAAAGACTTTTGCTTGGGGTACTTTCCTGACAAATTCCTGGTATTTTGAACTTTCGCGGGATTTTAAATTAATCGGTAAATAACCAGTTCCCAGTGCTAACTCTGTTTGAAATTCTTCACTAGCCGCATATTCAAGAAATTTAAAAGCCGCTTTTTCTCTTTCTGGTCTTGATTTAAAAATATACAAATTTTCGCCGCCAATTACAGTAGCAGGTCTTTGCCCCACCGGAATAGGGAATACATCAAAATCAATCCCACTGGCTTGAAACTCCCCTAAAGTCCAAGGCCCAGTTAATTGCATCGCCACTTTCCCAGCTAGCAAATCATTGGTTTCATAACCTCTTTCTGGGCCTGATAACACAGCCGAACCATCTGTAATTAAATCACGCCACAATTGCAAAGCAGCGATCGCCCCAGCATTATTTTCTAAAGTGACACCAGCCGCATTCTGTGAATCTTTACTTACCAACTCGCCGCCGCCACTCCACATAAATGGTAGCCAAGTAAAAACGGTAAACTCACCTTTGCCTAAAGGTAGTACCATCCCATGTTGATCAATTCTTCCATCACCGTCGGTATCACGAGTTAATTTTTTGGCAACTTCCCGAAACTCTGCCCAAGTCTTGGGTAATTTTGTAATTCCGGCCGCTTTAAACAAACTGGGACGATAAAAAACGCCAACATTATTTGTAGCAAAAGGTACTGCCCAAGTTTTCCCTTGGTATGCCACAGCTGGGTATAAGCTGGGGTCAATTTCGTCCTTAATTTGTGAACTTGCCAACATTTCGTCCAAAGGAACCAAGGCATTTAGTTCTACTAGTTGTCCTGTAGTTGCTGGGTTGTACCATAAAATATCCGGGGAGGCATTACCTACGACAGCTGCCAAAATTTTCGGCATTTGTTGGTCTTGTTGCCCAGCGTAAATCGCATCTACCTGAATATCTTTATGGCTTTGGTTAAACTTATCTACCAGCTTTTGAAAGACATCCCGATTAGGCGGCGGATTCACCCCATGCCATAAAGTTAAATGAATGACTTTATCTGCCTTCATGCCATTTTGAATTACCTGACATCCGCTTGTAACCAATATTCCTACTAGAAACAGCGATAGCCAACGATATCGGTAAAATCGCCAATTTTTTCTTTTTACCCTAGAATCATCAGAGGCGAAAAAAAACCGCCCACAGTGTTGATAAAACAGATTAATCAATTTTTTAACTTTCATGGACAGAGTGAGGGACTATTGACTAATGACTATTGACCATTAACCATTAACTTTGGAAAAGAGATTTATCAGCTTTAGATTATGGCAGGACATAGTAAATGGGCAAATATTAAGCGCCAAAAAGCGGTAGTAGATGCCAAGAAGGGAAAGACCTTTACTCAGCTATCTAGGGCAATTATTCTGGCGGCTAGAAGCGGGGTTCCAGACCCATCCGGAAATTTTCAACTCCGTACCGCCATCGATAAAGCAAAAGCGGCTGGTATTCCTAACGATAATATAGAACGGGCGATCGCTAAAGGTGCAGGTACTTTTGGTGGCGATAACGCTAGTTTAGAAGAAATTCGTTACGAAGGTTATGGGCCTGGGGGTGTAGCTATCTTAATTGAAGCTTTGACCGATAACCGCAATCGCACGGCTGCTGACTTGCGAGTAGCTTTTAGTAAAAATGGTGGTAATTTGGGTGAAACTGGCTGTGTTAGCTGGATGTTTGATCAAAAAGGTGTCTGTGTTGTCTCTGGTGTAGTGGATGAAGACCAGCTTTTAGAAGCATCCTTAGAGGGTGGTGCTGAATCTTATGAAATGACAGAAGATGAGACAGCCGAGGTGTTTACAGAAGTAGCAAATTTAGAAATTCTCAACCAGACACTCAAAGACCAAGGCTTTAAGGTGACAGATGCCGAGTTGCGCTGGATTCCCAGTAATCATTTAGAAGTTACTGAACCAGACCAGGCGCGATCGCTGCTCAAATTAATTGATACTCTAGAGGGGTTAGATGATGTCCAGAATGTGACATCCAATTTTGAAATGTCCGAAAATCTCATGGCGGTGAGTTTCGCCTAGATAAATATCTCAAAATATCTCATCGCTGGGGAAGTTAGGTAAGAAAAATTTGATACCTCACTCCTTAAGAAGATGATTTTGCTGCGGCTTGTTTGACCAAATCAACTTCTAATTCCAAAGCCTCAGCGATTGGTTCCACACTCAATCCCAATTTCAAAAACTTAGGCACTGCTTCAAGCTTCCTCTCCAGTTTACCTTCGAGTTTACCTTTGACCTTACCTTCCTCTTTTGCCTCTTGATAAACTTTTGTATTCCTAATAGCATCCAAACCCAACATAGTTTCTACCTCTTCCCGGCTAAGTCTGGGAAACTTATAAATTACTACTGTCTCAATAAATTCTATAATTTCTTGCTGGGTAAGCGCATCCGTTAACTGCTGTTTAGCTTTTCCTGCTGTTTTACTTTCGCTTTCCACAATTAGCTGCACAATACCAACGCCGATTGAGGTATTTGCTGTTTTCCCCAGTTCATTTAAATAAACTCGTTGTATTAAGGAACTGTTGAGTAAAAAGCGATAAGGTCTAGTACCGCAAAGCGGAATTCAAAATTCAAAATTCAAAGTTAAGAATCAAGACAAGACAAGCATTGAGGGCTATATATCTGTCGCATTCTTTTTTCAAATTGGTATAACTTGCTCAAATAGGGGCGATCGCGTAACAATAATAGTTAAGATCGCTTAATCTCTCTTAACAATGGCGCTAACGCAGCTTACTCAAACTATTTCTCCTCAACCGACACCGCCAGAACTGCGAAAATACGACTATGATTTAGTCATCGTCGGCGGTGGAATTGTTGGGTTAACTCTAGCTTCAGCATTAAAAGATTCTGGCTTGAATATACTGCTAATTGAAGCCAAAGTTGCATCAGCAGCAGTAGCTAAAGGTCAAGCCTACGCAGTTCATCTACTATCAGCCCTAATTTACCAAGGAATTGGTATTTGGGATAAAATTCTGCCTCAGATTGCCAAGTACCGCCAAGTCCGTCTTTCTGATGCTGATTATCCTGGTGTGGTGGAGTTTGAAAGCACAGATTTAGGGACACCAGAATTAGGTTATGTAGCGGAACATCAAGCGTTACTGGAACCTCTACAGGAGTTTGTGCAGAATTGCCCAAATGTGACTTATCTTTGTCCGGCTGAGGTGGTGAGTACCAATTACCAGCCAAATGAAGTAGTCATCGCTGTTAAAATTGCCGATCAATTAAACACAATTCGTAGCAAATTACTGGTAGCCGCAGATGGATCGCGATCGCCTATTCGTCAGGCGGCGGGGATTAAAACTCATGGCTGGAAGTATTGGCAATCTTGCATTGTGGCTTTCGTTAAGCCAGAGAAACCCCATAACGATACAGCTTACGAAAGATTTTGGCCTAGTGGCCCCTTTGCGATTTTACCTCTACCTGAGAACCGTTGCCGCATCGTTTGGACGGCTCCCCACGATGAAGCAAAAGCCCTTTGTGCCTTAAATGACGAAGAATTTTTACGAGAACTTAGCCAACGCTTTGGGCAGCAAATGGGTAAGTTGGAATTATTAGGCGATCGCTTCGTTTTTCAAGTACAACTAATGCAAAGCGATCGTTATGTCCTTCCCCGTTTAGCTTTAGTTGGCGATGCGGCACATAATTGTCATCCTGTGGGTGGACAAGGATTAAACTTGGGTATTCGAGATGTCGCCGCTTTAGCCCAAGTCATTCAAAAAGCACATCAAGCTGGTGAAGATATTGGTAATATTCGGGTCTTGAAACGTTACGAAAGCTGGCGACAAAAAGAGAACCTAGCCATTTTAGGGTTCACTGATATGTTAGACCGGATGTTCTCTAACCAATTCCCTCCGTTGGTGTTTCTTCGTCGCTTGGGTTTATGGTTTTTACGCAGTGTCCCTGTGCTGAAAACATTTATGCTCAAGTTGATGATTGGGTTGAAGGGAAAAACTCCAGAATTGGCTAAACGTTGAAAGTTTTGTGGGAGTAGTATGCTGTGTTTAAACGTCAGTGATGGCAACTCAGGATGATTCTACTCCTCAAACAATTCCCTTACCTTTTCTTGGCATTCTCTAGAGTAAACCAGGTTAAAGCCCTTTTCAATCCTGCCTCCTGACTTGAAAGGGGTATAAGGGTGTAGGAAAAAGACATCTTTCCTGTTTGGCGGTGAAATCTGTTTCATCGGGACTGACTTATCCCAACTACAAATATTTACGCCGTTCTACTTATCGCAGAGATGAAAAATTAAGAACTAATCTCAGCCAATGGCAGCACTAAGCGGCTAACGACTCGATTATCGGGTGATTGATAGATATCTAATTCCCCACCTAGTTGTTGTATAAGTTGTTGGCAAATCAACAAATTTAAGTTGGGCGATTGATCAAAATTACAGAAAGCAAGAATATCGTTGTGAGTTTTCTGTTGTATTTCTGTGAGTAATTCTGTGGGAATTGTGCCGTTATCTGTAATTGATACTTCTAAAAATTGCTTATCTATATGACGACACCAGATATCTATTCTGCTGCTGTTAGGAGAACGATGACAGGCGGCGAGTAATAATTCGTAAAGGACTAGTTCAAATTTTACAATATCGCCAGCGATCGCCATTGTTGATAGGTTAGCTGGGGTGGAAACGCCTTTGAGTAATGCACCACTGTTGGTTACTTCCTTTTCTGTGTGGGCTTGTGCTAAACCGTGGACACCAATCCACAGCTTTTGTTCTTGAACTAATTTATCTATGCGTTCGAGCGATCGCTTGAGTAAACTGGCTATGGGCATAGTTTCCCAGTTTATATGTAACTGCCATTGTTCCAGTTTTACCATTCCGGTAATGGAAGTAACTGTATGGTCTAACTGTTTAAGCAACACTTGATACCGTGTTTGCGCCATATCATTCGTAGGAACGCCCAAATCATACATTTGTTTCAGTAAGTTGGTAGTCGTGCGTTGGATGCTTTCCAAGCGTCGATGTTTGTACCAATTGAGTTGGCGTAAATCCTGGGTTGTAGACTCTAGACGTTGACTAATTTGTTGTTGACGACGCAACCAAGCAAGCTGATCAATTAAAATTTTGCCAGCATCAAGACGATGCTGTGGCCAGTGACGTTCTCGATGGTCTGCTAACAATACGACTCCCGTAGGTTGATGATCAGATCCAGTTCGTAAAGCCATTAATAAAACTTGCCCGATCCCCTCACCATGTAACCATTGGCGTGTTTCTGGAGGTAAATGATTTATACTGACATTTAAGTAACTATTCTCAACCAGCGCCCATTGAATTACAGCTTCATGTTGAATGGAAAGTTTGGCTGATATTTCAACTTCAAATTGATTATCGGGAATTACCCCAGGGATAATTTCTGCTGTAGACTCGCCGTGTGACCAAGACAATAACAGTGCCAAAGGGCAGTTAAGCACAGATGCAATTTGCCTCAGTGCTGCACATTCCAAATAATTTTTCTCAGTTTCGCTGTTTTCGCTTCCATCTACAATGCGTAGACATTCCTGGATACTCTGAAGAACTTGTTGCTGTTGTTCGTTATTCTTTTGTAGTCGCCACTGTCTGACAACTACCCCTATTTGTTGACTTACAACCCACAGCAGTTCCCTTTCTAGGTTTGTCCAGCTGCGATGGCTGGTGTGGGTGACAACTAATAATACTTCCGCTTTCTGATCTTGATTGCAATTGCAAATTAACAGCGATCGCACACCGTGTTCTAATAGGAGAGGCCGCCAGTTAAAAAACCGTAAATCAGCTTCTACATTTTCCACTGCTACTGTAGCATTTGCAGATTTCAACATCTGTCTGTCAGTCTGCGATAATAAACCGAAGCTACAGCTAAGAGGACGGCGATGGTGAGGCTGAGTTTGATAAATAACTTGATAATTATTCTGGTCGGGGTCGTAATGTAAAAGTAAAAAGCGAGTAGCATTGAAACGATGTAATACTTTAGCAGCACAAACCCGTAAAGTTTCCTTCCAGTCTTGGTGAGTGTAGATACTTTGAGAAACTTCACTACTTAACTGGGAATCTTCTTGAATTTGTTTAACAATATTTTCTATTTTGTCATTGGGAGCTACAAGGGAGAGGAACCCCGCCGCGCCTTGAACAAAATTTTTATCAGCTTCCGTCCAAATGCGTGGTTCATAACCTTCTACCGCCAGAAACCCCAACAGGTCTTTCTGCCAAATAATCGGGGCTGCTAAGAGCGATCGCACCCGCAGACGTTGCAACAATTTAGCGGTAAACTGGCCTTCTAAGGAACTGCGAGCATCACCAATCCAAATAATTTTATTAACCGATAAAGCATAATATAAATCACTTAAGTCTTGCACAGTCATACCTGCGGCTGACTGTTCACGGTTAGTTTCCCGACCAATATTGACTAATTGATCGCCCATCCGACACCAAAAATAGCGTCCTTGCCTTTCAAACCAGTAAATATTAGTACGACTAGGGGAAACAAAGCTATGGGTAGCTTCTACTACCGCCTTTAGCCTTTCCTCTAAATTACTCAGATTACGGATATTTTCTAGTAGTTGTAATAACGGCTCATCAGGACGCTTGATTTGCTTCTGCTGCAAATTTATTTCCTGTTGATAGAGACTGGCTGCTAGTTCACCTAAAACCATCATCAGACGAGCTTTAGCATCTTCTGGTAGCAAATAACCCCAACGTTCTGAACCGAGTAAAAGTAATCCCATGCAACTGTTTTTATGACGCATGGGCAGCATGATTGTCCCTTGGATGTTAAATTTTGTGCCAACTTCTCGCCATTCTCCAGCCCGCTTTTCGTTGCGGATATCTGCAACCCCTAACGGTGACTGTTGAATTACTACCTGCTCTAATAAATCCCCTGGTTGCAGAACAAGTCGTTTGCGTAAAAAATTAATGTCGTTACCAGGAGCAATACCCCCTCTACCAAATAAAGTGTGTTTCAGGCGATCGTAACTAGCAATCCAAATCAGCTTGTAGTTGAACTCACTGTGAATGTAATTAATAGCAGTTTCAATCAGAACATCAACATCATCTTCCTCCCTAAGGATTTGTAGAACACGTCCTAAAGCAAGAATTGGTTGTTCGGCGGCTATCGATTTATGTGGCTGCCCCATCTGATTTTTGATCAACATAACTTGTAATATATAAGATGCCCAAATTACCCACACTAATATCTTTACGGGTATTGATTGATATTTCTGGATGAAAGGGAGCGGTGACTGGGGGTTGGGGAAATTAAAATTATTGGCTATTGACTATGGATATATATAAATTTGCAGTTCGTCCGCTTTTATTTGATTTGGTAAAGGCCGATCCTGAGTGGTTACATCAGCAAACAATGAGGAGTTTGAGTTGGCTGTCACACACAAGCGATCGCACAAGTACTAAGTGGGTGCAAAATATCCTACAAAAGTCACTTTGTCTAGAAGATTCTCGGCTGGAGCAGAATTTGTTTGGCTTAAGGTTTCCCAATCCTGTGGGTTTGGCTGCTGGTTTTGATAAGGATGGTGTAGCAGCTAGAATTTGGTCTAGTTTAGGTTTTGGCTTTGCGGAACTGGGAACAGTCACATTTGTCGGACAACCTGGTAATCCTCCCCCGCGTCTGTTTCGCTTGCCGTTGGATCAAGCTGCTCTTAACCGCATGGGCTTTAATAATCATGGTGCGGCGGTGATGGCTGCACGCTTGGCTGATGAAAAAGGGCAGTTTTCCATCCCTATAGGTATCAATTTGGGTAAATCTAAGGTGACACCCTTAGAAGCCGCCGCCGAAGATTATTTAAATAGTTTTCGCTTACTCAAGGAGTTGGGTGACTATTTTGTAGTTAATGTATCTTCTCCCAATACTCCGGGTTTGCGATCGCTCCAAGATGCCTCAATGCTCAGTTCTATCTTGGATGTCTTACAAAAGGAAAATAATTCACATAAACCTATATTTGTCAAGATAGCACCGGATTTAGAATGGGAAGCGATCGCTGACATTATTGGATTGGCTAAAACCTACCAGTTAGCAGGTATTATCGCTACTAACACCACAATTCGCCGTGATGGACTGAAAACTCAAGTGATTGAGCAAACAGGCAAGGCACCCCAAGAAGAAGCTGGAGGAATTAGCGGTGCGCCAGTGCGCGATCGCTCCACGGAAATCATTCGTTTTATTTGGCAGCAAACCCAGGGAGAAATTCCCATCATTGGAGTTGGGGGCATATTTACCCCTGAAGATGCTTGGGCAAAAATTACTGCTGGAGCCAGCCTGATTCAAGTTTATACGGGCTGGATTTACCAAGGCCCAATGATGGTGAGCCAGATTTTAACCGGGTTGCTGTCCAAGTTAGAAGAACATGAATTAAATTCCATCAGCGAAGCTATAGGCTTAGAATTTAAAAGTTAATCAGCCAATAGTCAATAGTCCACAGTCAATAGTTTATTAAGCTTCGCGTGTCAGTTGTCAGTTGTCAGTTGTTGAAAGGATCTGGTCTAATACCCCAACCCGCAAGTGGCGTGGTTTCTACATATCTTTGCCACTAACTACTGACGACTGACTACCGACAAAACTCCATCCCCTTGTGGGTGGAGTTTTTATTAACGATGACTGAGCAATGACCAATAAAAACACTGCTGCCTTAATTTTCTTCTAATGGGAAAAATTCCTTAGTTCTTTCGGAAAAAGTCCAGGCGATTCCATCAGGATCGCGGTTGCGAGTCCATTCTGGAAAATCTGGATCATTGCGCCGTTTGTACACCGTACTGGAATATACATTGAGACGCTTTGCCAGTTCTGATTGAATCAGGGAGCCGAAAATTAGCTGTCTTTCCAGATTTGGTTTAACTTCATGATGGGTAACTGGTGGCGGTAATTCAGCCTCAGGTTCAGTTTCAGGTTCAGGCTCTGCGAGAACTGGTTCTGGTGGGGGTGGTGGTGCTAGAAGCGATCGCGCCTCTGTCGTCACTGGTGGAGATGCCAGCTGTTTCACTGGCTCACTACTATCGAGTATGCTACCCAAAATACTGGCTGTGATGAAATAGTAAACTTCACCGCCTTCTCCAGCTGGTAGTAAACTTGC
The DNA here is from genome assembly GCF_048568275.1 of Anabaena sp. FACHB-595. NCBI lineage: Bacteria > Bacillati > Cyanobacteriota > Cyanophyceae > Nostocales > Nostocaceae > Anabaena > Anabaena sp. FACHB-595. The sequence continues at coordinate 5,118,866 of NZ_CP183473.1, read as the reverse complement.
CCCAAATTCTGAAGCTTTACCGTCTAGATAACGTTTTGCGGACGGGCCGGGAAAATTGCCACGAATTGCTAAATCCATAGGCGTAATTTTGCCTTGGTTTTCCCGAATTAACTGATTGAAAATTGGGTTAACTCGCTGACACCACTGTTGCCATTGATATTCCTGGAAAATTTTGAAACCAATGGCTAGGACGATCAGTGCCAGCAAAAATCTCCAGGTAGAAACCAGGAAAATAACCAAAAACGATATTGGCAAAAGTAGAACGAGAAACGCTTTCCCGCCACTTTCTAATGTTTTTTCACTCATGCCGATTTTTGCCAAGCGAATTTTTTGGGAAATAATATATTATATTGGCAAAAATTGTGACAAGTTTTTGTATATTTTGGCAAAGTCACGGCAAAAGTATTGGGGACTGGGGAAAATTTGATTCCCTACTCCTCATTTATGAGAGCGTGTTGTTTCAAATCAGCTAAAGAACATACTTCTAATGCTCTAGCATGGGTGGCTGAAAGAATTACAGGCGGCGCAACTCCGGCTTCCAGTGCTTCTTGCCAACGAGCTGCACATAAACACCAGCGATCGCCTGGCCGCAAACCAGGAAAATTATACTCAGGATAGGATGTACTTAGGTCGTTACCACGAGATTTTGTAAACTCCAAGAATTCTGCTGTAACTTGAGCGCACACAACGTGCATCCCAGTATCGTAAGCCCCTGTTTGACAAAATCCATCACGATAAAACCCGGTTACGGGAGAAGAACAACAAAGTTCTAATTCTGTTCCGATTACGTTTTCCGCCTGTGCCATATTGAATTCCTTAATTATTCCAAATATTGGCTATAGGGCAATACGGTTCGGTTAAGAAGAAATGTAGGTTGGGTAGAGCGATAGCGAAACCCAACAAAAGCCTGTTGATATTGGGTTACTCTACGAGAAGGCTGCGCCTACGTTCTTTTAGCCTTAACTGAACGGTATTGGGCTATAGGGTTCATAGTTGATTTCTGAAATACATCTAGAGTAGGCATTGCCCACCGTATCATGGTTTTGGTGGGCAATGCCCACCCTACAGATACTTGGATTTTTATACACAAGCACAGACTACGCCAACAATAATCTTATGAGTGCTGTTCCCCAATCCCCAGCACCCATTACCTCATCCCTACTATCTACCAAACACACTCCCAAGAGAACGGGTAATATTTTGCGGTTGCATAGCATCCATTGCGGCGGTAGGTTCGTAGCCACAGTGAACCATGCAATCTGCACACTTGGGATTACCACTGGCGCGGCCGTATTTGCTCCAGTCTGTTTCTGCTAGCAGTTGTTTGAAGCTGGTGTAATGTCCTTCATTCAAAAGATAACAGGGTTTTTGCCAACCGAGAACGCTATAACTAGGGCTACCCCAAGGCGTGCATTCGTAATCTTTCTCACCGACAAGAAAGTCTAGAAATAAGGGGTTGTGGTTAAAATTCCAGTTTTTCTTGCCAGTTTTATAGGGTGTGAGGATTTCCCGAAACAGGGCGCGTGTTTGCTCGCGTTTGAGAAAATGGTCTTGATCTGGGGCCCAGTCGTAACTATAACCTGGGGAAATCATCATGCCATCAGTGTTGAGGGTTTCTAGGAAATCGAAAAATTCCTGCATTTCCTGGGGATCACAACCTTCAAAAATAGTCGTGTTGGTGGTGACGCGGAAACCTTTGGCTTTGGCAGCTTTGATGGCTTTGACGGCAATATCAAACACCCCTTTTCGATCTACACATTTATCATGCCACTCCTGCAAACCGTCTAAATGCACACTAAAAGTCAAGTAGGGGGAGGGTTGAAATTTATCTAGGCTCTTTTCCAATAACAAGCCATTGGTACACAAATAAACATACTTTTTCCGTTCAACTAAACCCTTGACAATCTCGTCAATCTGGGGATGCAGTAGGGGTTCTCCCCCAGGAATAGAAACCACTGGTGCGCCACATTCATCTACTGCGGCAAAGCATTGTTGGGGAGTCAAATTCTGTTTCAATATCTCTGTAGGATGCTGAATTTTCCCACAACCAGAACACGCTAGATTACAGCGAAACAGTGGTTCTAGCATCAATACCAAGGGAAAACGTTTGCGTCCTAAAAAACGTTGCGTAACTAAATACTTACCAATATCGATCGCTTGTTGTAAGTTAACCGCCACTGTATTACTCCTCAATAGTCATTAGTCAGTTGTTAGTTGTCAGTTGTCAGTTGCTAATAGTTTTCTTCTCCCTGCCTCTTTTTCACCTCACTTGACATAACCTTGGGAAACAAACCAATTCACCGCATCTTTCAAGGCAATATCGACAGGAGATTGGGGTAAACCTAATTCTTTGACGGCTTTTGAGGCATCGTAGTACATGGTTTGTTGTGCCATACGGACACCATCTATAGGGACTGAGGGAGTTTTTCCCAAGGGTGCGAGAATCTTTTCTTCCATCCAGGCGACGCTTAGGGGTAACCAGCCTGGGACAGTCCATTGGGGTGCGGGTAAACCTGTGATTTCTGCCAGTTTCTCAAGTAGTTGCTGGAGGCTGAGGTTTTGATGACCTAAGATATAGCGATCGCCACTTTTGCCTTTTTCCAAGGCTAGTAAATGTCCCCAAGCTACATCCCGCACATCGATTAAATTCAGCCCTGTATTCACATAAGCGGGCATTTGTCGCCGCAGGAACCGCAGAATAATATCGCCAGTGGGTGTAGGTTTGATATCCCAGGGGCCGATGGGGGTGCTGGGGTTAACGATGACGATATCTTGTCCCTTGGCTGCGGCTTGTACAGCTTCCTGTTCTGCAAGAAACTTGGACTTTTTGTAATGTCCAATTAGCTTATCTACGGGACTTTGATAAGTTTCATCTGCAATTTCACCAGAGGGGTTGACCCCAATAGCGGCTACGGAACTGGTGTAAACAGTACGTTCAATTCCAGCTTTTTGGGCTGCTTCTAACACCTGAAAAGTTCCGAGGACATTGTTTTGATAGAGTAAATCACGGTCTTTTTGCCACAGGGAGTATTGGGCTGCGACATGAAACAGATAGCGACAACCAGACATCTGTTGCCAAAGGAACTGATTATCGAAATCTCCTTCGACAATTTCCACGTCTAAACCGCGTAAATTACCCAGATTGCTCTGAGGACGGACTAGGGTTTTGACCGTGTATCCTTGTTGCAGCAGCAATCGCACTAGATTAGCACCAACAAAACCCGTAGCCCCCGTGACAAAGACCCGCATTAGTTTCTCTCCTTGTGGGCAAACCGGGGAAACCAATCGTCCAAAATGGCGTATACCACGGGTATCACAATCAAACTGAGGATGGTAGAAGTTACCAGTCCACCAGCGATCGCTACAGCCATAGGCGATCGCAATTCTGAACCCGCACCCAAACCCAAGGCGATGGGTAACATTCCTAACAGGGTGGAAATGGTGGTCATGATGATGGGGCGCAAACGTACCGGGCCTGCCTTGAGAATCGCCTCTGTACGGTTTAAGCCAGCTTGACGTAGTTGGTTGATGTAATCTACTAGGACAATGGCGTTTTTATTGGCTAACCCCAGTAAGAAGACAAAACCAATCAGGGAAATCATCCCAAAGTCACTCTTGGTAAAGAGTAACGCCAGCATTGCACCCACAATGGACAGAGGTAAGGAAACGCCGATTACTATTGGGTCTATCCAACTTTTGAACAATAAAACTAGTACGACGATAATGCACAGTGCTGACAACGCCAAAGTGGAAGCAAAGCTACCAAAAACCTCGCTTTGGCGTGCCGAATCTCCTCCCAAATTTAATGTGATGCCAGCAGGTAAGATGGGCTGGGCTTCCGCTACTATCTTATCAGTAGCATTACCTAGAGATAAATCCTGTCCCAAGTTAGCGCTGATATAAGCTACCCGTTGATTATTCAGCCGTTCAATTTGCAAAACCTGATCCTGAGTATTGGTTTCGCCGGTAACTGTGACATCAGCGAATCCGGGTATTTTCTCGATGCGCTCTTTAATTTTCTTAGCGGTTTGATTGAGAGCTTGTAAATCGTTACCGCTTAATGCTACTTGTAGAGGTTTTTGTCCACCCGTATCAACAAATTGAATATCTTCCACACTGGTAGTTACGCCAGGGAGACTAGGCAAAGTTGAGCGTAATTGGTCTTGTAATTCCGCAGTCTGGATTTTACGGTCTTCCTTTAGCTTCACATACAGTGTTCCTTTATTCGGCTCACCCTCACGAGAACCAACTGTGGTAAAAACTGTTTCTACATCTGGGGATTTTCTCACTACCTCTTCTAGTTTTTTGGCTGCTTCTAGAGAGTCGTTGAGGGGATTGGGGATTGGGGATTGGGGATTGGGGATTGGGGACTGGGTAATATTACTTCTTTGTCCTGCTCCTGCTTGTAGTTGTAAAGCTGCCAAGTCTGGGATTTTGGGTAAGGGTGCGGTGTAGGTGATGTTGAATTCACCCCGGTCTAGTTTGGGAATAAAGCCTTTTGGGATGAATGGTATTAATGCTATACCAGCAACAAAACTGAGTACGGCTAAGGTGATGACTGTTTTGCGGTGATTTAAAGACCAGTTGAGTAAGTTTCGATAAAATTGGGTAAATTTTCCCCAGATATTGGCTTCACTTCGTTGAGAAGTTTGTGTGGCAGGTTTTAGCCAATAGGTAGCCAAAACTGGTGATAGGGTACGAGCAACCAAGGTAGAAGCTATATAGGAAGCCGAAACCGTGATTCCAAAAGGCTTGAAGAATTGCCCAACTACTCCACCCATCAAACCGATGGGTAAGAATACTGCTACGGCGGCGGCGGTAGTGGCGACGACGGCCAAACCAATTTCGTCTGTGGCTGAGTGAGCAGCTTGGCGGGGGGTTTCGCCTTCTTCAATGTGCCGTAAGATATTTTCTACATCAAGGATGGCATCATCAATTACACTCCCAATGACTAATGCTAGAGCCAGTAAGGTAATGGTTTCTAGATTGAAGCCAAAAATCGCCATCACGATAAATGTCGCCAGCAAGGATGTAGGAATAGCCAATGCGGAGATAAAAGTTGCCCGCCAATTCCATAAAAAGGGATAAATCACCACAATGGACAAGATGATCGCCTCTATGAGGGCATCTATGGTTGACTTAGTGGCCTGGCGGATATATTCTGCTTGAGTCGCGGCTAAGGTAAGTTTGACATCTTGGAGATTAGCACGGAGCTTCTGCACTTCTTGTTCGACTCGACTAACAACTTCTAAGGTGTTAGCGTTACCACGTTTAATTACTTGAAATGCCAATGCTGATTGACCATTGAACCTGACTAGAGTGCCTGCACCTTGACTAAGAGCCGCAAGGCTATCACTGGCAGCATTCAGGGGTGGTGAGGCAGTCGGAGCGCCCAACAGCGACACTTTGAGGACTCCTGGTAACTTAGCGATCGCTGGTGTAATCTGGTCTTGAGCTAACTTTGTTAAATCTGCCAGATTCCGAGAATTACTCTCAATGGCATAACTCACAGCAGCAGACTCATTCAAGTTCAAGGGAATAGTTTTGTAACTTGCGCCTTGAGGAAGGTTTAACTGCTTGAGTGCTGCTTCGACCTTACTAGTGGAAGTTTCGAGATTTGTTCCTACACTAAAAGCCAGACTCACAGCAGCCTGACCAGGATAGCTAGATGAGCGGAGATTATCTAGTCCTTCTAAAGAACGCAGACTCTCTTCTATAGGTATGGTAAGCTTTGCTTCAGTATCCACGGCAGTTTTCAGAGGAGCCGTAGCATTTACCACCACTACCGGAAAGGTAATGTCTGGAAACAAAGCATACTTAAGGGAACTGAAAGCCAGCGCGCCAGCTACCGCTACGGCAATCCAAAAACTGACAGTCAGCCACGAATACTCAATTGCCCATCGGGAAAAATTGAAGCGTTGTCGTGCCGATTTTGAGCTAGTTAGCTTTACCATCTTGGAAATTCATCAGGCGGAAGACACATTTAATTGTCATGCTACAGTAATCCTTGACACTTTGCGAGTCGAAGAGTAAGCGGAGTACAGAGCAGGGGTGTAAGGGTAAACTATTGACAACTGACTAATGGCCTTTTTTGAATTCAAAATGCAAAATAGCCTGCGGCAAGGCTACGCCAACAAGCTCCCACTAATTGTCTTTAATTTTGAATTTTGAATTTTGAATTTTGAATTGGAGCGAAGCGACTTGACTATCAACACAATTCTTGTGCCACAAGGTTCTGAATACATGGCTGTGTGTCGCGGCTTAAGTCGAGTCACTGGTAAAACGCCTAAAATTATACCAGTGCCAGTAGGTAAAAAGCCGTTAACAAAATACCTCCAACAATTGCCAAAGCAGGAATACTCTACCGGTTATTTACAACCAAAAGTCTTGGTTGTGGGTCTATGTGGCAGCTTAACCCCGCAAGATTGTATTGGGAATGTGGTGTTGTATGAAAGTTGTATTTATCAGGAACAATTGCAAATCTGCGATTTTGCTTTCACTATAGAAATACACTCAGCACTAAAAACTCATTATCCAACACTGAAGTTAGTTAAGTCATTGACAAGCGATCGCGTTATTTGCTCTGCTTCAGAAAAACAATATCTTGGCAAAACCTTAGGTGCTGATGTCGTTGATATGGAAGGATTTACTACCCTAGAGTATTTCAATGGATCTGGTGTAGCAGTAGCTATGCTTAGGGTAGTTAGCGATGATTGCCATCACAATATCCCTGACATCACAGCAGCCATCAATCCCGACGGTTCTCTACAACCTTTATCCTTAGCATTAAGATTCCTGGGTCAACCTATTGCAGCCGCTAGGCTAATTCAAGGTTCCCTGCGGGGACTAAAAGTGTTGGAAGAAGTGACAAAATCACTGGTTGCTGAATTGTAATTAACTTGATGGAAAAGATTTCACCCAACCGAGTTGGATAGCCAGATCAAGAGCGATCGCTGCCGTCGCAAACCACAATATACTTTCACTAGCCATGACTATACAAGGTAAAATTGTGTTGCTGCTACTCCACCCCATTTCTACCTGAGTTAATCCCCGCACCAAACCAAAAGCCATCACAGCACCATCTTTCAGATGAGAATTTTGATCTGTGCGGATAATATAGCGGTAAGTAATACCAAATAATAAACCAGAGAAACCAGCGATCGCTCCACTCAAAAACCAAGACAAGTTAACATCTATTTGCAGACTTACGAGTGTGGGAAAATACTTTGCCAAAACTAGAGTATTCAGCAAACTGGTGACAATAAAAGCCAAACCCAGCGAAAATCCGCCAATCATACCAGCCTTAATGGATTCTATCCGTTCAGCCATTACTGGCTCATCAAAAATTCTATTCATGATAAATCTTGGACTCACAGCAGCGATCAACTAGAGATGGAACATGAGAAAATTGCCCAATACCCAATCCCCAATACCCAGTCCCCAGTATGATAAATAGTAGAGACATTTTGTAAATAATTTCCAAAGAGAGACTATGGCGATTTTGACACTTGGTTGGGTATCACTGTTAGTTGTGTTTACTTGGTCGATTGCGATGGTAGTTTGGGGACGTAACGGACTATAGGGGAATCGTGGAAAGTCCATTCCTAAGTATTTTGGCTCTAGTCGCCTTAGTGCTGTTACTATCTGTTACAGGTGGCGTTGTTTATTTAACGGTAGCAGACTGGCGCGATCGCCGTCTTCGAGAAAATGAAAAGCGCACACTCCGAAGCAGCACTCCCAAACGGCGATAATTCTCAAGCGACAAATTGAACGCAGTTTTACAAAAATCTTCTTCCAGGGACATGATTCTATCGTGTCCCTAAATTTTTATGTTTCTGTGGGTGTCATTCGTCAATAGTCATTAGTTTTTCCACCTGCTCCTCTGCACCCCACTCTCTACTTGTTACATTTCTCCTCCTTCGGGGAACTCTGAGATAGAAGGCCTTGCGATATTTTAAGTCCTACAGGGAATGGAAAACTCTTCTACGGTACAACCCATACAAACAACTTGTGAGCGAGAATCTCAACCAGATATGAAGACAGCTCTTTCGGGGGTAGTTAGTCGGATTCGCCAGTCTCTGGACATAGAAATAATATTCCAAATTACCGTTACGGAAGTGCGTCAATTATTAAATGCTGATCGGGTAGGAGTATTCCGTTTCTATCCTGAGTTGAGATGGGAAGGGGAATTTATTTATGAAGATGTGGGTTCTGAATGGATTTCAGTGTTGACATCCGAATTAAGCGATGGACTATCCCATACCCCAGGCTATGACTGCTTTGCTGAGGAATTTGCTCAACCTTATCAGCAAGGCACAATCAAGGCAATAGATAATATCTACCAAGCGGGAATTAGTGATGATCACATTCAGATGCTGGAAAAGTTGCAAGTACGTGCTAACGTAGCTGCTCCTTTAATAAAAGGAAAAGAGTTGTGGGGATTATTATGTGTTCATCAGTGTAGTACTCCTCGACAATGGGAAGCATCAGAAATTGAGTTTGTGCAATTGATTGCTGAACATTTGGGAGTGGCTTTACAGCAAGCAGATTATCTAGAACAGGTAAAAGCACAATCAGCACAACTAGCACAAGCCAAGGCTAGAGTAACAGCCGCAGAATGGCAAAGAAGTATGGCGATCGCTATCGAGAAAATTCGCCAATCCCTTGATTTAGAAAGCATTTTTCGCACTAGTACCATAGAAATTAGAAAGCTAGTGAATGCTGACCGTGTAGCCATTTACCGTTTCAATCCAGATTGGAGTGGTGAATTTGTCTTTGAATCTTTGGCTGATGGTTGGATTTCTTTGATAGATGAACAAGAAAAGCAACCGGAATTACGAAAGAACGTCAGCGAATGTAGCGCCAAAGATTTAGCATCTACCCCAGTAGTAGATACTTACTTACAAGAAACCAGAGGTGGTAGCTTCACCAAATGTGAAATTTACCGTGTCTGTAATGATATTTATAATGCAGGCTTTAGCGACTGCTACATCAAAGTATTAGAAACTTATCAAGCTAGAGCTTATGTAATTATTGCTATTTACCACGGTCAAAAACTTTGGGGCTTATTAGCAATCTATCAAAATACAGGCATACGTGATTGGCAAGATGATGAGGTATACTTACTTACTCAAGTCAGCACCCAGTTAGGTGTAGCATTGCAGCAAGCCGAAAATCTACAGCAAATGCAAACTCAAGCAACCGAAATTGCTAAAGCTGCTGAACGACAAAGAGCGCTGGCTAACACTGTAGAGAAAATTCGCCGTTCTCTTGACCTTGATACCATCTTTAAAACTGCCACTCAAGAAGTGCTAAGTTTATTAGGTGTAGAGCGGGTAGCAATTTATCGCTTTTACCCCGACTGGAGTGGTGAATTTGTCGCCGATTCCATTGTTGATGGTTGGACACCCGTAGTTAAGCCACAAGCTGTTACAGAACGTCTACTGCTCCAAGAAACACAAGCAGGTAAATATGCACGGAATGAAGTTTTTGTTCCTATTTCTCAAGGGGATAAGTTATGGGGTTTGCTAGTAGCCTATCAAAACTCCCAACCCCGTTATTGGCAGGATGAAGAAATTAACTTATTGGCTCAAGTTGGTATACAGCTAGGTGTAGCCTTACAGCAAGCAGAAACCTTGCAACAGTTACAGGTGCAGGCTGCACAATTGGCTAAAGCCGCCGCACGAGAACGCAAAGCAGCAGAGAGAGAAAAAGCATTAGCAGCTACAGTAGAGAAAATTCGCCGTTCTCTTGATTTAAATACTATCTTTGCTACTAGTACTCAAGAAGTCCGACGATTATTGGAAGTTGATCGCGTAATTATTTACCGTTTCCAACCTGATTGGAGTGGGGAATTTGTCGCTGAATCCTTGGGTAATGGTTGGACACCAGTCAGTAAACTTCTCACTGTGATTGCAGACGATTACTTGCAAAAAACTCAAGGTGAATATTTTATCAACGGTAAAATTCTAGTTGTTAAAGACATTTACAGCCAAGATTATTCTAGATACCATATTGCCCTCATCGAAGCGATGGAAGCCAGAGCATATATAGTTGTGCCAATTTTCCAAGGCGAAAGACTGTGGGGATTACTAGCTGCTTATCAAAATACTCAACCCCGTGATTGGCAAGAGGAGGAAGTAGATTTACTAGTGCAGATTGCTAATCAATTAGGTGTAGGACTCCAGCAAGCAGAATTACTCGAACAAACACATCGTCAAAAGGAAGAAATCACTCAAACACTCAAAGAATTACAGGTGACTCAAAGCCAGTTAATTCAAAGTGAAAAAATGGCTGGTTTAGGACAACTAGTGGCGGGTATTGCACACGAAATCAACAATCCCATTAGTTTTATTTACGGTAACATCACTTATGTTACTGAACACATCGAGAATTTATTTCAATTGCTGCATATTTATCAAAAAAACTATCCTAAACCAAAAGCAGAAATCCAAGAACAGATAACAGCATTAGATTTAGACTTTATTACTGATGATGTAGCGAAAATTCTCAGTTCCATAAAATTTGGTGCAGAGCGCATTTCTCAATTAGTCTTATCACTAAGGATTTTTGCTCGACTTAACGAAGCAGAAACGAAAATGGTGAATCTCCATGAAGGTATTGATAGTACTCTGCTGATATTACAACATCGCTTGCAAGCAAATACTAATATTGTGGAGATTGAAGTAATCAAAGAATATGGTGATTTACCTGGAATTCTCTGCTATGCAGCCCAAATGAATCAAGCATTCATGAATATCATCAATAATGCAATCGATGCACTAGAAAAGTCAAGATTGATAGGTGAAATAGTAGATACACCACAAATTAAAATTAGTACGAAATTCATCAATAATAATACAGTGTTAATTTGCATTGCTGATAATGGTTGTGGGATTCCCGAAGAAATGCGATCGCGGATTTTTGAACCGTTTTTCACTACCAAAGAACCAGGACAAGGTACTGGTTTAGGTTTGTCTATTAGCTATCAAATTGTTGTAGAAAAACACGGCGGGCAAATTAAGTGTATTTCTGAATTAGGTAAAGGTTCGGAATTTTTGATAGAAATCCCTATCAAGTAGCCAATAATTTGAGCAGTTCTGTTGCGCTGAAGAAAACTCTCCTAGAGGAAATCCGGAAAGATGTATAAATTTTTTGTAGTTACATAGCCACAAAAATGATTTTTTCATCTATCACGACTCCCCAGGCATCTGGATCATATTCGAGATTAGTGTAAAATCATGCAATAAAAACCTTTGTGTATACGTAAAAACAGGTATTTTCCATGCTTATTGGTAATTTCAGGCTGCATCCCCAAAAATTAATTTGTTGCTTAAGTATTGTCGGTGCTTCTTTGGGTGTAATAATTCCTCAGGCCGCTTACCCCCAAACCACTAGTGTTCCCGTGATTAGGATTTTAAGGGTTACGGTTGCTGGCGGTACAACTTTTAAGTTGCAAGAGAATTGGTTTCGCCAGTCAACGGAAATTACAGACAATAACAAAAAATGTGGCGTGAGGACGGGAGAAAAGTTTTTTGTCTCTTCTATTAGCGATAATCGTAATAATAATGCCGAGTACCGTGAAGGGAATCGGGTGGAAAAAGTCAAAGATTACTATACAGTGACTTTTGAGAAACCATTACCTTGCAATCGCACAAATCAAACATGGTATATATTTAAAAACCATGTAGAACAATTACAGGCTATACCTATTCGCCGCTAGTATCTGAAGTTTTTTACAGAATTTCCGATAATTTCTGTACCAAACTATTCGCTAAATCCAAAATAGCAATCTCAGAATTTTTATCGTTAGCTAATAGATGCTTGATAGCAGTTAACCTTTGTTCTGTTGGATATTGCCAGCATTCTTCTAGGTTGACTGCTATATCAAATAGTGAACGATGGCATTCCACCGACTGTAGGTCATCGCCTAAATGTCTTCTTAACCTGAGAGCTACATTATCATCGCTGATCAAAAATTCTTTGATTTTACTTAGTACTGAACTAGTAAATATTTCTTCATCTCCCCATGTTTCTAACCAATCTCCGTGAGCATCTTCAACGTAAATGTGGATGAAATTTATCCCATAATTGAGCCAGTCTTCCTGCATTTTTCTGGCTGTTGCTAATGCTTCTGTAAATTCGTCCACCTGATTTGTGTAGCTATTAGTTTCTCTTTGATTAGCCATATCAAGCTTTAATGGGCAGATAAATTAGATAGTTGACAGCAGAAGTTTTGAGTATCGGACTTTCAAGATAATTAAGAGAAATTTAAGTACTTACCACCAGCAAGGTAATCACTGTTATAAAGTGCTACATTAACTAACTGGTTGACAAAATTAGCGTCTTGAGGGTTGTAACTCAAAAATAACCCTCTTTGTATTTCCCACGATCGCAATGTGTTTTCCCAAGCCTGGTATTTTTGTTGATGCAATTCTTTACTGACGCTGGTAACTTGAATACACAATGGTTGTTGGTGATGATTACTAACGATTAAATCCGTTGCCATCGAAAGGTCTGCGATGTAGCGCTGCCAAAAACTCCCGTCTCGACTGGCAATATCTTGCGCTATTGATTTAATGATATCATCATCGCCTTGATTAAACTCTCCTGCCATCAATTTTTGTTTCCAAATGTAGAACTTGGAGTCACTAGCATTAATCCATTTGGGAAACAGATAACCGTACCAATATCTTTCATTAGCAGTCATCTGGGCAAATTTTGCTTGTTGTTCTTCAGGGGAAGGTAATGATTTCAGTATCAGCCAGATGGTAGAGTCGGTAATTACCTCTAAAAGAAATGCCAAGACATAGGGTTTTGCTGTCAGAGAACCTGGCTTGATATTTTTTACCCAACGATTAATTTCATCCAATCTTCTGGCTAAATTGGGGTCTATGGATGATGACTGCTCAATGAGGGAATGGAGTTTGTCCTTAATGTCTTTTGCTTGCAAACTATGGCTAACTTTCAAGAACTTACGCTTTTTTCCAATTTATACCTAAATTTTACTGACTACTAACTTATTTAACAAAAATATCAAATGTATCTTCATACAACATATCAACCTAAATAGATTAATTTGTTTAAGCAGTAGTAGAGTTTACCCTTGGGGGATAAAAATTAGTAGCCCATTATTATATCATCTAAGTCTTATCTATTGTCTTACCTGTAATAATTTTGAGGCGCGACAGCATAGCTTGTAACCAAATAGAACTAATAAGAATGGCGATGACCTCCAATCATTCATTCATGTAGAGTCTGTCTTTGCTACGCAACGCTACCGCGAACGACACACTCCGCGTACACCAGGGAACCTAGAGAAGACCATAGCTACTTATTTTATTTATCAGTGGTATAAAGACAAACATTGATTGTTTCGACCTTCTAGTACCTACAGCAGTTATCAGGGAATTTCCGTAGACTGATAACATTATCCTTGCCTAACTGTCGAGGTCATAATGATAATAACTAGGTAATTACCGCTTACTTAGCTTAATGAAAATCTAAATATTGTTGGACACAACTCCGATAAAAATAGTTTTCAGTAACAATACTACTCATCCTTATAACTATGTCTCAGCCAACTATAGAGTCAATTCTGCAAGAAAAACGTTTATTTCCTCCCAGTACCGAGTTTTCCCAAAATGCCCAGATTAAAAGTCTAGAAGATTACCAACGTCTTTATGACAAAGCCAAAGCTGATCCGCAAAAATTTTGGGCAGAATTAGCCGAAACAGAATTGCACTGGTTCCAAAAATGGGACACAGTACTAGATTGGCAAGCACCTTTTGCTAAGTGGTTCGTGGGTGGGAAGATTAACATTTCCTACAACTGTTTAGATAGACATCTCACAACCTGGCGGAAAAATAAAGCCGCGTTGATTTGGGAAGGGGAACCAGGAGATTCCCGTACTTTAACTTATGCCCAATTGCATCGGGAAGTTTGCCAGTTCGCCAACGTCTTGAAACAACTGGGAGTGCAGAAAGGCGATCGCGTCGGTATTTATATGCCGATGATACCGGAAGCCGCGATCGCTATGTTAGCCTGTGCCAGAATTGGCGCGCCTCATAGTGTGGTATTTGGTGGGTTTAGTGCGGAAGCATTGCGCGATCGCTTAATTGATGCCCAAGCCAAGGTAGTAGTTACAGCTGATGGTGGTTGGCGTAAAGATGCGATCGTTCCCTTGAAAGAACAGGTAGACAAAGCCTTGGCTGATGACGCTGTTCCCAGTGTGGAGAATGTCCTGGTTGTCAAGCGTACCGGACAAGATATTTATATGCAGTTGGGAGGACGAGATCATTGGTGGCACGATTTACAAAAAGGTGCATCGGCAGATTGTCCCGCCGAACCAATGGACAGCGAGGATTTACTCTTTGTCCTCTACACTTCTGGTAGCACAGGCAAACCCAAAGGTGTTGTCCACACCACTGGCGGTTATAACCTATATACTCACATGACCACCAAATGGATTTTCGACCTACAAGACACAGATGTATATTGGTGTACTGCCGATGTAGGCTGGATTACCGGACACAGTTACATTGTTTACGGCCCCCTCTCCAACGGTGCAACCACTCTGATGTATGAAGGTGCGCCTCGTGCCTCTAATCCTGGGTGTTTCTGGGATGTAATTGAAAAATACGGCGTGAATATTTTCTACACCGCACCCACCGCAATTCGCGCCTTCATTAAAATGGGCGAACACCATCCCAACGCCCGTAATCTTTCTTCTTTAAGATTATTAGGAACCGTCGGCGAACCCATCAACCCAGAAGCTTGGATGTGGTATCACAAAGTAATTGGTGGTGAACGCTGCCCCATAGTTGATACTTGGTGGCAAACGGAAACTGGCGGTATCATGATTACGCCTCTACCAGGGGCAATTTCCACTAAACCCGGTTCCGCTACCCTTCCCTTCCCCGGCATCCTGGCCGACATCGTTGATTTAGAAGGTAACACTGTACCGGAAAACGAAGGTGGTTACTTAGCAGTGCGTTATCCCTGGCCTGGGATGATGCGGACTGTCTACGGCGATCCGGAACGCTTCCGCCGCACCTACTGGGAACACATCCCCCCCAAAGATGGGAATTATACTTACTTTGCCGGCGATGGTGCAAGAAAAGATGAAGACGGCTATTTCTGGGTAATGGGGCGTGTGGATGATGTATTGAATGTGTCAGGACATCGCCTCGGTACAATGGAAGTAGAATCAGCTTTAGTGTCTCACCCAGCCGTAGCTGAGGCGGCAGTAGTGGGCAAACCAGATGACTTAAAAGGCGAAGAAGTGGTAGCTTTTGTCACCCTAGAAGGAACTTATCAAGCCAGCGAAGACTTGAGTAAAGCCCTCAAACAGCACGTAGTTCAGGAAATTGGGGCGATCGCTCGTCCTGGGGAAATCCGCTTTACTGACGCATTACCAAAGACGCGATCGGGTAAAATCATGCGCCGCTTACTACGAAATCTCGCCGCCGGACAAGAAGTTTCTGGCGATACTTCCACTCTGGAAGATAGAAGTGTCTTAGATAAATTACGCGAAGGTGCGTAATTAAAATACGAAGGTGCGTTACGGAAATTAGTCCTAACGCACCGAAAATCTAGGAGAGTAGGGAGTAAAATCTGGCGCTGCATAATTGTGAGATGATTTCTATCACGCAGTAGACGCTTTGCGGCTACTCTACGAGAACGCTAAGAGCGAACCCGCAGGGTGGCGCAGAGGCGCAGAGAGAATAAAGAGTTTATTTCATACCCAGTCCCCAATCCCCAATCCCCAGTCCCTTCCTCAAGGATAAAGACCGCGATCGCTCAACGCCTGAGCAACCCTACCCACACCCAAGGTATAAGCGGCTAATCGCAAAGGAACTTGCCGCATCTGTGACTGTTTAATAACTTGATGATAAGCTTGCACCATCAAGTGTTCCATTTCCCGATTGACACGCTCCTCATCCCAAAATAGGTAAGAAAGACCTTGCACCCACTCTAAATAACTCACCACCACACCCCCAGCATTCGCCAAGATGTCTGGTAGTACAGTCACACCCCGCCCTTCTAGAACTCGGTTAGCCTCCAAAGTCACCGGGCCATTAGCAGCTTCCGCCACAATTTGCGCCTGTATCTGGTCTACATTTTCCTCAGTGATTTGGTTTTCCAAAGCTGCGGGTATCAAAACATCGCAAGGTAAAGTTAGCAACTCTGCATTACTAATTGGTACTGCTTGGGGAAAACCCACAATACTCCGATGATTTTCCGCAGCGTAGGCTTTTAATGCCGGAATATCCAGACCATCAGACGCAAATAAACCTCCTGCACCTGTAGAAACAGCAAGAATTTTCGCTCCAGCTTGGTACAGTAATTCAGCCGCAGCACCGCCTACATTGCCAAAACCTTGAATAACTACTTTGACTCCCTCTAAGGTTCTGCCCATATCCGCCAGTGCTTCACGGACAATAATCATTACACCGCGTCCAGTTGCCATTTCCCGTCCCCGTGAACCACCGATAGAAATTGGCTTACCTGTGACAACCCCTGGGACTGCGTGACCAACATTCATAGAATAAGTGTCCATCATCCAAGCCATCTCACGGGCGGAAGTTCCCACATCTGGCGCTGGTATATCTACGGAAGGGCCGATATCTTTAATCAATTCACTTGTATAACGACGAGTAATTCTCTCTAATTCACCTACACTGTAGTGTTCGGGATCTATAGCAATACCTCCCTTCGCACCACCATAAGGAATACCCAATAGCGCACATTTCCAAGTCATTAGCATTGCTAGAGCAGATACTTCCCGCAGTGTCACAGCTGGATGGTAACGCGTTCCACCTTTGTAGGGGCCTAATATATCAGAATGCTGTACTCGATGTCCTGCTAGCACCCGGATGTCACCGTTATCTAATCTCACAGGTATAGAAACTGTCACAACTTTACGTGGGTGACTGAGAATTTCCAGCGCCCCTTGATCTAGCCTCAACTCTTTTGCGGCTGCTTCCAAGTAGCTACAAGCTTGATCAAATGGACAAATATGTGCTGGACTAGCACCTTCCAAAGGTAGGGTCGGCATTGAAACCATATGTTTTTCTCCTATTCGCCGCATTTTGGCGAATCAGATATATATGCCTAGCTTATCTTTGGTTTTTCAGAAAAATGGTGATTTTGTAGTTTTTGTTACATTTTTATGTTTTATAGAAAAAAGCCAGGTTTAAAACTGTGCTTCTCTTTGAGGCGCTAAAGCCTCTTGCGGGTGTAAAGCGGTATAGCTTCTCTGTCGGAGAGGCTGCACCAACGCTTAACGCGGAGCGTCATCCAGGAAACGTAGAGAAAGACAGAAAGAAATTTACACTCTCCATCCCTAAAAATACAAGATTATCCTCGCTAAATTCCCTGAAATGAAACTTATATGGCTAAAATAGCGTCTGAATAAGAGTGTATTATTTCCGCTCCTCTAGGTACAAAATGTTAGCTTTTCTAAACGCCTCTCAAAAAATTAGGCATCTGCACTTACTCTGGGTAAATGCCCCATCCGTGATTCCAACACATAAGTTTACAAAATTTTAATTTTGCCTAGATTGAAGCAAATGCTTGATATACAAGGATTTCCGCGACTTGAAGACGAAGAAAAATCCAGAAAAAGATAAATTCCTGCATAAAATTCGTCAATAAAGACGTAATAACAATGGAATCGTTGATACGTCCTCATCAAGATGACGGACTCACGGTGATTTGCTAGCTCACAAGATAAGTGCGACAAATGGGGGTTGTGATGCAAACTTTAAAACAGGGTTTCGAGGAGCGCAATCTCGCTATGGCAACGGAAGCAGAAAAACTAGCACAATTTTGGCGCAAGCGGCTAGCTGCGGAGTGTCCAGAACAAAATGTAGCTGCAATAGAGAGTATTATTCTCTGGCTGTTAGGTCGTGATGCACAACGATTGGATTTACTAAACCCTAAAGAACTTGAAATTGCCAAGCAAGCGATGGAATATCGCTGGAAGATTTTAAGTCAACGCTACTTGGGTGTAGGTCGAGAACGTGCTTATCGCAACCTGATCACTCGGCTGGGAAGTTTAGTCACATTACGGAATAAAATTCAAACCTGGATTGCTCTGAGCCGCGATCGCCAACGTGGTGTTCTTGATGTATTACAAGAAGTAATACAAGAATTGCTACAAAATGACACTTACATCCAACAGCAAATGGCGTACATCGCCGAGGTTGCTCTAGATAAGAGACTCAAAGATACTTTACTATTTGCGACTGTAGAAGAATATTGTTTACGACCAGTACGCAATCAGCCCTTGTTAGTTTATCGTTTTGTCAACTACCTGCGCCGTTCTCAACGCGGTGGGTTAACTCAAGTCCCTGGTGGTGACTTAGTTAGGCTAGTTTCCGAAGAAGTATTGACAGACGACAACGACAATCGAGTTAACCTAGTAGATAATCAAGCGATCGCTGAATATCAAGAAGCACAGCAAATAGAAGAACAACAAGCGCTGCGCCAGACAGTACAGCAAGAGTTTGCCAACTACTTACAAGAAAACCTGGGAACAGAAGCAGTAGAGTGGCTAAAACTGTATTTACAAGGCAAAACCCAAGATGAAATCGCCAAGAAATTAAATAAACCAATCAAAGAAATCTATCGACTGCGAGAAAAAATCAGCTACCACGCAGTGCGTGTCTTTGCCCTCAAGGGTAAACCAGAACTCGTAGATAACTGGCTGGCAATTTCCTTACAGGAAAATAACTTGGGTTTAACACAAAACCAATGGCAAGAACTCTACGAAAAATTAAGCCCTATTGCACGACAAATCTTGGATTTGCGGAAATCAGGCAACTCCACAGAAGCTGTAGCCCAACAATTAAACCTCAAACAGCATCAAGTCATGGGCGAATGGACTAAAGTTTATCTTGCAGCTCAAGCCATCAGAACGCAAGAGTAACTATGATGAGTGCTAAATACGGAGAACTGAGAACTGAGTGCTGAGGACTGAGTAGTGTTAGCAAGGTGAGGCGTAAGCCCTTGCTGAGTAAAAATTCTAGCCTCTAGCCTCTAGCTTCTTGGCGATTTAAATATATTTATTTTATAAAAATTCCTGAGCATCAAACTTTAGGTAGAATTCCGCAATTGTCACCAGGACAATTGGATGTATATCATGTCATCTTTAACTAGAAATTCATTATCTGGTAGTTGTTCTTTATATGGTGAGCTACTACCAAAACTATTTTTATACTATCTTGCTCTTCCTATGGCCGATAAACACCACAAAATTAAATTTCCTCTTTGGCAATATCTCAACCAACCATTGTTCAACCGCGACTTAGAACTTAATCCCCGACGTTTCGCCTACAGTTGGCGCATTGGACTGTTAAAACGGTGCTGGAGTAAGGAATGTGATGCCAAAGGGCCACAACAGCATTGATAATTGTTAAGCTATTACGCTTTTAAATTACATAGTCAAAAGAGGCAAGGGAGCAAGGGGGATAAATTGAGACGGAAGCTCAGACTCCGCCCCAATTAAGCATCCTTCTAGGATAGGGCTTCCGTGTTTCGCTTCTCTACGAGATCCTACGCGTAGCTTGCTTCCATGAAGTGGTACGCCGCACTCGCATTGGCGGAAAGGGCTTGCTCCCCCTGCCTCTTCCGGTCAACAGTCAACATGAAAAGATTGCTCAAAGATGTTACGCCTAGCTTGCTTCGCCGTAGAATTACACATAAACTTTTAGTTATTTAAATTTTATGGTGTCTGGATTACAAGCAAATCAGGGTAAAATTGGAGTAGCGATCGCCGGGACTGGTTTTGGTCAAAAAGTTCACATACCTGCCTTTCAAGCCCATCATCGCACTGATATAGTTGCGATTTATCACCGCGATATTCATAAAGCTAAAGCAATTGCCGAAGCAAACAATATTCCCCATGCCTTTGACACTATAGCTGATACCGTTAATCTGCCGGAAGTACAAGCAGTCAGTATCGCTACACCACCTTTCCTGCATTATGAAATGGGGAAAACAGTATTGCAAGCAGGAAAACATTTACTACTAGAAAAGCCTGTCACCCTAAATGTAGCTGAAGCACAAGAATTGTATCAATTAGCAAAAAAGCAAGGTGTTATTGCCACTGTAGATTTTGAGTTTCGTTTTGTCCCTGCATGGCAACTATTCGCTGAACTTCTATCATCAGGTTATGTAGGAACTCCTCGCCTGATTAGAATTGATTGGTTAGGTTCTTCTCGTGCCGATACTTCCCGTCCTTGGAACTGGTATTCTTCTAAGGAAAAGGGTGGTGGTGCGTTAGGTTCATTAGGTTCCCACGCTTTCGATTATATTTATTGGCTATTTGGTTCAGTCCGCCGATTAAATGCCCATTTGACTACAGCTATTCCTCAACGGATTGACTCTATTAGTGGTGAATTAAAAGCAGTAGAGACAGACGATACTTGTCTGCTGTCACTAGAATTAGCAAATGGTACGCCCTGCCAAGTGACTATCAGCGCTGCTGTTCATGCTTCTAGAACACACTGGATGGAAGTATATGGCGATCGCGGTACTCTAGTAATTGGTAGTGAAAATCAAAAAGATTACATCCACGGTTTTCGCGTTTGGGGTTCCCAACCAGGTCAACCTCTTCAAGAAATCGAAATCCCACCCAAATTACTATTTCCCCAACATTACACCGACGGACGCATTTGTGCATTCTTGCGGGTAGTAGACCAATGGGTACAAGGCATTGATCAGCAAAAGCCAATAGTACCATCTTTAAAAGAAGGTATTTATTCCCAGTTATTAATGGATTTATCTCATCAATCTTATATAACTGCTAGCTGGGTAGATGTGCCAAATGTGGAAGATTATCTAATTTAATTTGCGCTTTCCACTTATTACTTCATCTCTCTCATGATAAAAATAGCGGGATTATTTCCCGCTATCTGTTAGTTAGCTTTGCTCTTGAAGTGGAATTTACTTCCAATCTGCATCGGCTTTTCCTAGCACGTAAGCAGCTACATCTTCAATTTGTTCAGGTTTTAAGCGACCTTTGAAAGCAGGCATGGCGTTCTTACCGTTTGTTACCTGGGCAATGATTGCCTCTGCTGAGTACATCCCATATTTTTCCAAATCGGCTTTCTTCAGAGTTTTCTGTGCTTGAACCAAATTCTTGCCACCTGCATGGCAAGAAGCGCAGTTAGCACTGAATATCTTGGCTCCATTTACACTGTCTGCTGCTAATGCAGGGCTACTGAAGGCAAAAGTGAAGAGTGCTATGCCTAACAGTACTAGGGAAAAAATCTTTTTCATGTCGCGTTCTCTCTGCAAATAAGGCTCATTGAGACCAATATCATCCTCAATTATTTTCAGTTGAGCTGCTGTCATAGTCAAATGACAAGCTGTCAAACTTTAATAGTCGGTTGTCAGTTGTCAGTTGTCATTGGTTCTTCTTCTTTGCTTCCCCTGCCCCTCTGCTCACCTGCTCCCTGCTCCCTTGCCTTCTTCACTTCCCCTTGGCTAATTGGCTCATTGCGTCTTCTGTAACGCGGCAAATTCGCCAATCGTCTAATATGGTTGCTCCCATGTGGCGGTAAAATGCTTGGGCTGATTCATTCCAGTCCAGAACGCTCCATTCTAGTCGTCCACAATCACGCTCGACAGCTATTTGGGCTAATTTAGTGAGGAGTGCTTTACCAATGCCTTGTCGTCGATAGTCGGGTAGGACAAACAAGTCTTCTAGATAAATGCCTGGCTTGGTGAGGAAGGTAGAGTAATTATGAAAAAATAAGGCAAACCCTACGGCTTGACCTGAGGATTCCGCTAAAATTGCTTCAACGTATCTTTGGGAGCCAAACAAATGCTCTTGAAGTGCAAGAACGTTGCCAGTTACAGCATGAGTTAATTTTTCGTACTCCGCCAATTCTTTAATTAAGCTAAATAGTGTTTCGCTATCAGCAGGTTCAGCAAAACGCACGGTCAAATCGTTACGCACAGTCATTCATTCATAGTCTATAGTCCACAGTCAATAGTTTAAGCGATCGCCTACGGTGGGCGGAACGCCATCGCCTCCAATAGGGTGTGCTTATGTTGTAATTTTTTTGACTTGTTACTCTTGGCAGAATAAAAAATGGTCAGGTTATACCAATTCAAAATTCACTCATAGCCTACGGCAATCTCTTACGAGAGGCTAACCGCCAACGCGTAGCGTCTCCTAGATAAGGCTTGCGCCAACAGAATACCCTTTGGGTTCTCCGCAGGAGTACAAAATTAAGAATCAAGACGGGATAAGCGTTTGGGGCTTTATATCTGTCGCATTCCTTTTTCAAATTGGTATTAGTTATGAGTCCTAAGTAAAAATACTAAAGTCCAATCTCTAATCCCTAATTCCTAGCTCAAATCAACCAACCCTTAAGACGTTTGGCTATGTGAGGACGGCGTAATTTACGCATGGCTTTGCTTTGAATTTGGCGGACTCGTTCGCGGGATAAGTTGAACATATTTCCGACTTCCTCCAGGGTGCAAGGTTCGCTAGTTGTCAAACCATAGCGTAGAGAAATTACGTCTTTTTCTCTGGGAGTGAGGACATCACCTAAAACTTCCCAAATCTCCTGACGCATCATATTTTCGTTCATTTTTGCTTCCGGAGATAAGTTATCCTCATCTTCTAATAAATCCATCAGTTCGGTATCTTCTTCTTTACCGACACGATGGTTTAAAGATAGGGCTTGTCGCCGGAGTTGTTGCAGTTGGCGCAGTTGGGGGACGCTAATTTCCAAAGCTTCGGCCATTTCTGCTTCGGAAGGGTTGCGGCTGAATTTTTGTTTGAGTTCCCGTTGGGCTTTTTTGAGTTTGTTGAGTTTTTCTACAATATGGATGGGTAGGCGGATGGTTCTGGCATCATTAGCGATCGCTCTCGTAATCGCTTGTCTAATCCACCAGTAAGCATAAGTAGAGAACTTATATCCTTTATCGGGATCAAATTTTTCTGTAGCTCGATTCAATCCCATTGCACCTTCTTGAATTAAATCTAGAAAAGGTACTCCCCGATTTAGATATCGCTTGGCAATTGATACTACTAATCTCAAGTTCGAGCGAATCATTTTACGCTTCGCCACTCGACCTTGATACAATCGATTTTCTAATTGTTTTTCTGTTATCTCTAGTTGACCAGCTACTTGGGCTTTTGTCGGATGTTGCCCTATTTGTAATTGCAGATCTGCTTGTAAATCTCTAACTTCTTCTAAAAATCTGACTCTTCTGGCTAATTCTACCTCTTCATCGGGTTTTAGCAGTGGATAACGTGCCATTTCTTTAAAGAACGCACCTACCGCATCATCATGCTCGGTTTTATTGTAGCCCGAAGGTCGGGCAGCCGCCATTTCATCCCCGCTATCACGTTCCTCTGAGTCTAAATTCTCTGTTATTGGGGGTTCTTCTTCTATTATCAGTTCTAAAGTATCAAGAGAGTGTTCTTCATGTTCTACAACGCTCTCTATTATTTCCATTGTTCCCAATTCAGCAATATTCATAGTTTCCTTGAGGGATTCATGCTTTGTTTGGTACATAATTTCATGACAACTGTTAACTACTGAGAATTGTTGGGCTTCCTAACTAAGATTGTGTCTTTTAAGTAGCAATTTTCAGATTCATGTAATTAATTTCTAGCAGTTAAAAATAACTCCTAGCCGCCTCTTTATAGCTGCTACTATATTAGAATTCTCAGGAATATTTAGTTTTGCACCCAAATTTTATTTTCTCAGTTTCCAACAGATATATTGCTTATTTTTTTATTAATCATTTAATCTGTTAAACCCCCTCAACCTTTCTCTAAATTAACAATTAGAAAAAAATACGGGAAAAGTCCCCTTCATTTTTAATAATTATATACTTTTATAAAGTTTTCTAGCTTTATTCGTTGAGAGACATAACTGCAATCATAATATTTGTTGGTTTAAAGTTAGTCAGTGGCTTGGTTATTTTCCTAAATGCTAATAGTTAGGCAATTTACTAATCCCACAAAATTGTTTGTATAAAAGCATCTCATAGAGACAAAGGAATGAATATCTATCAATGGGCGGAAAAAAGGCTATTCCCTATTTAGTAGTTAGATGAACTATTTCAGAAATAGACAGGTAGATAGTTTTATTTTTTATAGTGGACTTCAAATATTTATTGCACGTATGGTTGGTTTTAATTTGTCTAGTAGATTACATAAGAGGAAACTTATCAAGTATCATAACTAATAAAAGTATTTTGAATTACAATTTTATTCTAAAGAAAGAAAAATTAAAATATAACGAGCTAAGAGAACTTTACGGACTGAGTTTAAGGCAATAAGAATATTTATCTTTAAAATTCAAGAACTATGTATATTAATGACATCAATTCCCTGGATTTAGTAGTGAGTGAAAATCAGGAATTATACCGAGTAATAACCAATGAAAATCAGTATGTCGAAGTATTAGTAGACTTTCCTGGTAATTCAGGATTATTCACTTACCGAATACCAAGTCAGTTAGAAATCAGACCTGGGGATATATTAAGTGTACCTTTTGGCTCCCAACAATTGGGAGCGATCGCCATTCGTTTATTGGCAGAACCCAACATTGATCTAGCACCAGACAAGATCCGGGAAGTAGAGGACGTAGTAACTTCCGGATTTTTTGCTAGTGCTTATTGGGAATTATTAAATAGAGTAGCGTCATATTACTACACACCTTTAATTCAAGTAATAAGAGTAGCATTACCACCAGGATTATTAGGGCGATCGCAACGTCGCGTGCGCTTGATCAAAAGAGAAAATGAACAGCCATTTGTCAGCTTTTTAAGTCCCCCAGCGCAGCAAATTCTCCAACTACTGCAATCCCAACCATCAGGAGATTATAGTTTCCATTATTTGCAACAAAAAGTTAAAGCTACTTATCGAGGGATGCGGGAATTATTACGCATAGGTTTAGTAGAAAGTTACTTAGAACCGCCCCGGACAAATCGCCCAAAATTGCAAAAAGCAGTCATATTAATTGATACAGTTGATCGTGATTTAACCAACCGTCAAAGGGAGATTTTAGAAGTATTGCGGAGACGTGGCGGTGAGCTATGGCACAGTGAATTGTTACAAATTTGTAGTACCAGTTCCTCTACCCTGAAGTCGATGGAACAAAAAGGTTACATTGCTATAGAAGAAAGAGAGGTATTGCGGACAGAACAAGGACAAGTATTAGATTTAGATACACCGAAGTTATTAAATATTGCTCAAGAGAATGCCTTAGCAACTATCCAAAAGTTAAATGGATTTGCTCAAGTATTGTTGCACGGAGTCACAGGTTCCGGCAAAACAGAAGTATATTTACAAGCAATCGCTCCAATACTCGCACAAGGCAAATCAGCTCTAGTATTAGTCCCAGAAATCGGTCTCACACCCCAACTCACAGACCGTTTCCGCGCCCGTTTTGGTAACAATAAAATCAGCGTCTATCACAGCGCCCTCTCCGATGGTGAACGCTACGACACTTGGCGACAAATGCTGACAGGCACACCCCAAATTGTCATCGGCACACGTAGCGCCATCTTCGCACCCTTACCCAACTTAGGCTTAATCATCCTCGACGAAGAACATGACTCCAGCTTTAAACAAGACTCCCCCATCCCCACCTACCACGCCCGCACCGTTGCCCAATGGCGTGCAGAACTAGAAAACTGTCCCCTAGTTTTAGGTTCCGCCACACCTTCCTTAGAAAGTTGGGTAAGCGTGAGTCAACAGTCAGCAGTCCACAGTCAACAGTCAGCAGTCAACAGTCCACAGTCAATAGTCAATAGCCTCGCTCTCTACTCCCCCCTCCCGGAACGCATCAACTCTCGCCCCCTACCACCAGTAGAGATAGTTGATATGCGGCAAGAGTTACAGGATGGGAATCGTTCTATATTTAGTCGGTCGTTACAAGCAGCTTTACAACACCTGGAACAAACGGGAAAACAGGGGATTTTATTTATCCATCGTCGGGGACATAGTACGTTTGTGTCGTGTCGTAGTTGTGGCTATGTAGTGGAGTGTCCCCACTGTGATGTGTCCCTGGCTTATCACCAGACAGAAGCAGGCGCGCCTCAATTGTTGCGCTGTCATTACTGTAATTATGTGAGCGTACATCCCAAACACTGCCCAGAATGCAGTTCACCTTACCTGAAATTTTTCGGTAGCGGTACTCAACGAGTCGCCCAGGAATTAAGCCGACAGTTTCCGGGGTTAAAATACATCCGCTTTGATAGTGATACCACCCGCAACAAAGGCGCACACCGTACCCTACTGACTCAGTTTGCCAATGGGGAAGCGAATTTATTAGTGGGGACGCAAATGTTAACTAAGGGGTTAGATTTACCCCAGGTGACACTTGTGGGTGTCGTCGCTGCTGATGGACTGTTGAATTTGTCAGATTATCGCGCCAGCGAACGGGCATTTCAAACTCTGACTCAGGTAGCTGGTAGAGCTGGCAGAGGTGATGACCCTGGTAGGGTGATTATGCAAACTTACACACCAGAACATCCAGTAATTGAAGCAGTCAAGTATCACAATTATCAGTCTTTTGTGCAGGCGGAATTGGAACAACGGCAAGCCCTCAATTATCCACCTTATGGTAGGTTAATTTTATTGCGACTGAGTAGCTTTGATCCTATACAAGTACAGAATACAACTCAGGCGATCGCCACAGTATTAAATGCCAACCCAGGATTTGAATTATTAGGCCCAGCACCAGCTAGTGTGATGCGGGTAGCAAACCGTTATCGCTGGCAAATATTACTCAAGTTTGCCCCCGAAGCACTACCCCAATTACCAGACTGGGACGAAGTACGTCTACTTTGTCCTGATGGTGTCAACTTAACTATAGATGTAGACCCATTAAATATTATGTGATGCGACAAATAGCCAGCGACCACCTACAACCAACAATCCACACCCGATTACCAGCCCAAGTACATATAAAGTCTGGCTGGTACGTTCGACTTTAACCAAAATTTCTTGGTAGGAAAGCTGATAATTTTGGATGAGGAAAAATGCTGGTGGATAAAATAGGAAAGGTAACAAACGACTAAGTACAAGTCTGAGAAAAAAATTGATACTCCATAGCTTAGTGCGGAAGGGGTTTTGACCGTATTGCCAGGGAAAGGCGATTTGAGCAAGTTTGGTGACAGCTTTGACATCAGCAAGCCGCAAGGACTCATATAAAGGTAATGCCTGTGAGAGGTTATCATGACTCTGAGCAAGCGCCTCATTCAAAACACAAACATCTTCTAACGCCGCATTTACCCCCTGTCCAATATCTGGCGGAAAGCAATGGATAGTGTCGCCTAACAACACTACCCCAACAGCAGAAGCATCCTGAGTTTCTGGCTTGTGTTTCAATAAAAATTGCAATCCATCACAGTATTGGGGTTTAGGGAAATAACCGCCTTCACTTTTGGCAAATCGGTCGGCTTCTTCGGGGGATAATATTTTACGTATGGGCAACTGGGGAAAGGATTTCTCGAAAAACCTATAAATTGCCTCACCATCTTGCAACGTCCACACTTCATGGTCTGGTAAGGCGATTACATTCGCGGTTCTTGGTTCCTCTGGGTCTTTTACTGGTAGTAAACCAAGTCTTAAATAACGCTGGCGATTACGTAAAGCTCCCAGGACAATATAAGCCATTTCGCTCACAGCTTGTTCTTCACCACGATGATCCAAAGATGGCTTCGGTGGCAAGCTTAACACTTTATACCTCAAACCAGAACTAGCGGAGGGTAGCTGCTGCATCTGAAATTTGTGCAATCCAGAAGTTTCCCACTCTGCTAAAGTATTACGGACAACTGAGCGCAGACCATCACACCCAACTAAAAGACTAGGCTCAAATTTGACGAAATTATCGTTACCAACCTGAGCAAGAACTTCTAATTTCTCTACTTCATTATTGATAGCTAATTTATTAATTTTGACACATTTAGCATTGAATAGAACTTTTATATATTCGTTCCAATGCTGTTCAATCTGCTGATATAACATCCCCACAAAAGCTTTTCTGGTAATCCAATAAGCAGTTTTTCTTTGAGGGTCTATAATAGGCAACTTTGATGATTTTTTGTCACCGTTAGGGGCAATCTTGGTTAAGTAAAATTCTTGAGATGAAACACCTAGAGTTGCCAGGATAGAGGTGATGCCCAGATAATCTGTTAACTTTTGTCCTCGACCATCTATTAAATAATTAAATGACTTGTCAGGTTCATAATAATCAGCTGTTGCCCGTTGTTCCAATATAGTAATATTTGTCCAACCCCTTTTGGCTAGAATTAATGCGGTAGCAAGGCCTGAAGGGCCGCCACCTATGATTAAAATATTTTGTTTATAATATTTAGGTTCATTAGCTATTAATAATTCTTGTTCTAACATATATTTTTTATTCATATTAGTAGTCACCATTTTTAATATACTAATTCTCAAGCTGATCTAAAATTAGATCCTATTTCTCGGTATTGAAATTAAATTTCTGATTAAATAGGTGAAAATGTTAATCAAACTGAAGGTAGAGAATTTGATTTTTATCATATTTTTTTCTTAAGTATCTATCGTAATGCGTGTAATATTATACTTGCGGGTTACTTTTGAGCAAGTAAATCTCACAGATTGTAAAGTAGCCAATCTTCAGGATGTATTGTATAAACAAATGTATTCACAATCAAAAATATGAGTAAAAGTAAAATTTAAATATTCTTGATGGACACTTTAAATAGTATCCAAGAAATAGTAATGGTTGAAACAAGTAAAGTGTGTAGATTGAATTGTGGTTCACGGAGAAGTTGCCAAATTGCTCACACTCTCATCAGTAAACAGGTTATTTTTTATATCTAAATAATTAACGGTATAGCACTCAATTGGAATTGGGCGTGAAATAAATGGGACAAGGTTTGTTACAAATTGGCTTAACGCTGTGTATTGTCATAGCAATTACTCCGGTTTTAGGTAGATATATAGCCCGTGTGTTTTTGGGAGAAAGAACAATACTTGATCGTGTAATGAATCCCATAGAGCGGAGTGTCTATGTAATATCAGGTGTCCGTCCTAAAGATGAGATGACTGGTTGGCAGTATATCCGGGCAATACTATACACCAATCTGTTCATGGGAATTTTAGTATATTCGCTGATATATTTTCAGAGGTTATTACCTTGGAATCCCAACGGTTTAGGTGTGCCTAGTTGGGATATCGTCCTGCATACAGTAATTTCCTTTGTCACCAATACTGATCAACAACACTACGCTGGCGAGACAACCCTCAGTTACTTCTCCCAAGTAGCAGCCTTGGGATTTTTGATGTTCACCTCAGCCGCCACTGGTTTAGCTGTGGGTATTGCCTTCATTCGTGGCTTAACAGGCAGAAAACTAGGGAACTTCTATGTTGACCTTACCCGTGGGATTACCAGAATATTATTGCCCATCTCGGTAATTGGTGCGATCGCCTTAGTTTTGTTAGGTGTACCGCAAACAATAGGCGAAACTTTGACAATCACTACCTTAGAAGGGGGAACCCAGTACATTGCTAGAGGCCCAGTAGCATCCTTTGAGATGATCAAAATGTTGGGAGAAAACGGCGGCGGTTTTTTTGCCGCTAACTCCGCTCACCCCTTTGAAAATCCCAACGGCTTGACTAACTTAATTGAAACCATTGCCATGATTGCGATCCCCGCAGCCATGATTTATACATACGGTGTATTTGCCAAAAACATCAAACAGGCTTGGCTATTATTCTGGATGGTCTTTATTGTCTTTGTAATTCTGGTGTGGGTAGCCGCAGGTGGCGAACTCCAAGGAAATCCTCTAGTTAATGGCACTTTAGGAATAGAACAACCCAATTTAGAAGGCAAAGAAGTCCGCTTTGGTTGGGCAGAAACAGCACTTTGGGCAGTTATGACAACCGCTACCATGTGCGGTGCAGTCAACGGAATGCACGATTCCTTAATGCCTCAAGGGCTATTTGCCACTTTATTTAACTTATTCTTGCAAATTATTTGGGGTGGTCAGGGAACCGGCACTGCTTACCTATTCATTTATTTGATTCTCACCGTATTCCTCACCGGACTCATGGTAGGACGTACCCCAGAAATTTTTGGACGCAAAATCGAAAAGCGGGAAATTGTCCTGGCCAGCCTCATATTACTGATTCACCCCATAGTAGTCTTAATTCCCAGTGCGATCGCCCTGGCTTATCCGTTCTCCCTTTCCGGCATCAGTAACCCCAGCTTTCACGGCATCTCCCAGGTAGTTTACGAATACGCCTCAGCCAGTGCTAACAACGGTTCCGGTTTAGAAGGATTGACCGATAATAGCCTGTGGTGGAATCTCAGCACCAGTCTCAGCATTCTTACAGGCCGCTATGTCCCCATTATTGCCATGCTGCTCTTGGCTGATAGTATGTCTCGTAAACAAACCGTACCCCAAACCCCAGGAACCCTGAAAACCGATTCTTTAATATTTACGACGGTCACCGCCGGCATAGTCTTGATTTTGGGGGTTTTAACATTCTTCCCCGTCCTAGCTTTAGGCCCCATCGCCGAAGGTTTTAAACTAGCATCTGGTAGCTAGAAGCGGCTGGGGGTAGAGGAGCAAAAAAATCCTATTCCCCAGGAGTTTTTGAATTTTGAATTTTGAATTTTGAATTGTATATGAACCCAGTTGCACCTACCCGAAAAGTTAAACCCCCCCGCAATCGTCCGAGCGATCGCCGACAAGCACGTAAGAAAGCTAGAATCAAAACCAAAGGAATTTACCTCAGGGCTATTAAGGATGCTTTTGTTAAACTCAATCCCAAATCTGCCATTAAAAACCCTGTCATGTTTGTGGTTTGGGTAGCAACACTCGTCACCTTAGCCGTGACTATTAATCCCGACTTATTTGGCCCCAATCAACAGAAAAATCCCCAACTTTTCAACGGTCTATTAACCGGGATTTTATTTTTTACTGTTTGGTTTGCTAACTTTGCCGAAGCCGTCGCCGAGGGTAGAGGTAAAGCCCAAGCTGATACATTGCGCTCAACTAAATCAGAAGCGATCGCCAAACAACTTTCTCCTGATGGCACAATTGCAGAAGTCCCTTCCACTAACCTCAAACAAGGCGACACTGTATATGTAGTAGCTGGCGATATTATTCCCGCCGACGGGGAAGTAATTATGGGTGTCGCCTCAGTGGATGAATCAGCAATTACTGGGGAATCTGCCCCAGTTCTCAAAGAATCAGGCTCAGATGTTGCTAGTTCCGTTACTGGTGGAACACGGATTATTTCCGATGAACTGATTGTCAGGGTGACATCTGACCCAGGTAAAGGTTTTATTGACCGAATGATTGCCTTGGTAGAAGGTGCAGAACGCAGCAAAACACCTAATGAAGTCGCTTTGACTGTCTTATTGGCAGTTTTGAGCTTGGTATTTCTATTTGTGATTGCCACCTTACCTGCATTTGCCTACTATGCTGATACACCAGTTAATGTCCCGACTTTAATTGCCTTATTAGTTGCATTGATCCCCACCACCATCGGCGGGTTACTCAGCGCTATTGGCATTGCTGGTATGGATAGAGTTGCCCAATTTAACGTCATCGCCACCTCTGGACGGGCAGTAGAAGTCTGTGGTGATATTAATACCCTAGTGTTAGATAAAACAGGCACAATCACCTTGGGTAATCGTTTGGCTGAAGAGTTTATTCCCATTAATGGTTACTCTGTAGAACAATTAGCCAGCGTTGCTTGGGCTGCTAGCGTTTTTGACGATACACCAGAAGGCAAATCAATTGTCCGCCTAGCTGAGAAATTAGGTATCAGGTATGACCTAGATCCCAACCTAGCCCAAGCAGTAGAATTTTCTGCCAAAACACGGATGAGTGGCACTAATTTACCTGGTGGAAGGGAAGCAAGAAAGGGAGCAGTCGGTGCGATTCAAGGGTTTGTGCGTTCTCGTAATGGGCAAACTATCCCAGAATTAGACGCAGCCTATGAGCGAGTCTCCCAACAGGGAGGTACACCCCTAGCAGTTTGCCTAGATAACGAAATTTACGGTGTCATCTACCTAAAAGACATTGTTAAATCTGGGATTCGAGAACGATTTGACCAGTTGCGGCGGATGGGAGTACGTACCATTATGCTCACTGGTGATAACCACATCACAGCCTCTGTCATCGCCCAAGAAGCCGGAGTTGATGACTTTATCGCCGAGGCCACACCAGAAGATAAAATCAGCGTCATTCAACGAGAACAAGCACAAGGCAAACTCGTAGCCATGACGGGAGACGGAACCAATGATGCGCCAGCCTTAGCCCAAGCTAATGTTGGTGTAGCCATGAACACGGGAACCCAAGCCGCCAAGGAAGCCGCCAACATGGTAGATTTGGACTCAGACCCCACAAAACTGATTGATATTGTCAGTATTGGTAAACAATTGCTGATTACCCGTGGTGCGTTGACTACATTTTCCATTGCGAATGACATTGCTAAATACTTTGCCATTATTCCGGTCATATTTGCGGCGGCTAATCTGCAAAGCCTGAATATTATGAATTTGACTAGTACTAACTCTGCTGTGCTGTCGGCTCTAATTTACAACGCCTTAATTATTCCGGCTCTCATCCCCTTAGCTTTAAAAGGTGTGCAGTTTAGACCATTAACAGCCAATCAGTTACTTCAACGTAATATTCTCATTTATGGCTTAGGTGGAGTGATTGCACCATTTATCGCTATTAAATTGATAGATATATTAATTACTCTGGTTGGGTTGGCATGAAAAAACGATTCGAGATGGTGCAGGGGGGAGAAGAAAACCAATGACAACTGACAACTGACAACTAACAACTAACTAAATAATTTAAGCGGGTGTATAAGAAAAAGTATGAAAAAAGGAATTGATGGATATGACAAGTTTTTCATGGTGGATTTGATACAGGCGATTACCTCCGCTTTTTCGGAGACTATTGCCTATATTTGGTCAAGATGGACAAAACAACAGCTACCCTTAGCGATCGCCCTTATTTTATGTTTCCATCTCATCATTAACCCCAGAGTCTATGCAGCTACTAGTATTACACTAAATCAAAACTCCCCCTGGGCTTTTGGTATTTTAGGAGCAGTGATCGCCGGACTTGTTATTTACTTATTTGTCGTTATTTTTCAACCAGAGCGCTTTTAATAATGGCAACAAAGATTGGTGAAATCTACACCTACAAAATCTAAAATTGAATGGCTCTTGCGTTGGTTTTATGGTGGAGCATTAAAATCACAGTTTTATAGAAAGGCTCAAAAACTTAAAACCCAGTCACAGCAATGAATACAGGCTATCTTTGGGTTTTATTTATTATTCTGTTCCATAAAATGAACTGAAGAGCCAATTGAATTGTGATATTAACGGAAAAATGTTATGAGAAAAGTCGGGTTTAAAACCGAGTGTAACTGTGGTTGACTGTCTTTAATTTTGAACTTTTAATTTTGAATTTTGAATTGATTAATATGTCTTTTATTCGAGAAATTTTGAGAGCAATTCGTATTACTCTAATCTTTTGGTTAGTGACAGCCATTATTTATCCTCTCGCTATTTTAGTAGTTGGGCAAGGTTTATTTCCCATCCAAGCTAACGGTAGCATCATGGAAAATATAGAAGGAACACCAATAGGTTCAACCTTAATTAGTCAAGTATTCACTTCCGAAAAATATTTTCACAGTCGTCCTAGTGCGGTTAGATATAGTCAAGGCAGAAAAGCCAAGCCAACAGGTATATCTGGTGGTAGCAATCTAGCTCCTAGCAACCCAGCACTGCTTGAGCGCATCATTGAGGAAGCAAATCAACTCCGTGATGAGAATGTTCAACCTATTGCCGATTTAATTTATAGTTCCGGTTCGGGCTTAGATCCCCATATTTCTGTTCAAGCTGCAAGACAACAGTTAGAAAGAGTCGCTCGCGCCCGTGGTGTTCAACCAGATGAAATTCTCCTGGCAATTAATAAGTTCACTGATGGTAGATTTTTAGGAATTTTTGGTGAACCAGGAGTTAATGTTCTGCGATTAAATTATGCTCTCGATTTGCAAGATATCAATCGTCAACAAAACTGATAATATTAGGGATTTTTAACATTTGACAGTTAACTCTGAATTTTTAACTTAGGACTTACGCATGAAAACGAAAAATCAAGGGTTTGGAGAAGGGTGTAGGAAAGGGTATAGGGGTGTCAATGTTTAAAACCCTTACACCCCTATACCCTTACCCCCTTACACCCAGTCTCAACAGAAAACCTGGGTGCGTAAGTCCTATAACTATTGACCAATTCCTATGTATCCAGTAAAGCGGGGCAAACATAAAATTTTTATTGGTATGGCTCCGGGTGTAGGGAAAACTTACCGGATGCTAGAAGAAGCACAGGCTCTTAAACAAGAGGGAATTGATGTTGTTATTGGTCTGTTAGAAACTCACGGACGCAAAGAGACAGCCGATAAAGCAGCAGGGCTAGAAGTTGTTCCACGTCAGCAAATAGCCAGAGGTGGATTAACACTCACTGAAATGGATACAGATGCTATTTTAAAGCGATGTCTATCAACAAGCCGCTATGGGTCTACACCCCAGTTAGTATTAGTTGATGAACTAGCTCACACAAACGTCCCTGGCTCACCACGAGAAAAACGCTATGAAGATGTAGAAATCATCTTAGCCGCAGGTATTGATGTCTATTCCACCATGAATGTGCAGCATTTGGAAAGTCTCAATGATGTGGTAGCGAAAATCACTGGTGTGGTTGTCAGAGAGCGTGTACCTGATAGGATTCTGAAAGAAGCCGATGAAGTTGTGGTTGTAGATGTTACACCTGAAACCTTACAAGAAAGGTTAATAGAAGGGAAAATTTATGCACCACAAAAAATTCAACAATCCCTAGATAACTTTTTTCAACGTCGTAACCTCATTGCTTTGCGGGAATTGGCTTTGCGGGAAGTAGCAGACAATGTAGAAGAAGAAGCGATACCAGGGGTAAACGCCAGTACAGCCAATGGACAATTCTGTAATATTCACGAACGAGTTTTGGTTTGTATCTCTACATATCCCCAATCCGTACAATTGTTACGTCGGGGTGCAAGACTCGCAAATTACATGAATGCACCCTTATATGTAGTATTTGTTGCTAATCCTGAACAATTCCTCACCAAAGAAGAAAGCTTACACATCGACACTTGCGAGAAATTGTGTAAAGAATTTGCAGGTACTTTTATTCGTGTGACTAGTGGTGATATAGGTAAAGCGATCGCCCAGGTTGCTGAACAATATCGTATTACACAAATCGTCATCGGTGAAAGTCAGCGATCGCGTTGGCAAATTCTCCTCAAAGGTTCTTTAACTCACAAGTTAGTCCGCTTGCTAAAAAACATCGATTTACACATCATTGCTACCGAAAAAACACCCTCAGCCAAGCGCTAAAAAACATTTCACCATCCCCAACTACCAGGGATACCTTTAAAAGGGCCGACGACATCTTTCGTTATCCAACCACCATAAAAATTTCCCGGTTGTGGTTCCACCTGATCGCCATCAACATAGCAAGCCTCCATAAGATGGGCATAGAATGCGACATGATCTTGCAGCGATGCAAATGCTGTTGTCGGATTGGGGTAAAACCAGGCTGCGTTTTGCGCTTCTTTATCTCCCACGCGGATGGTATAGTAACCCGCTAATCCTTTCCACTCACAAAAACTCGATTGTGGTGTAGGGATGAGGTATTCCATTTTA
Source organism: Anabaena sp. FACHB-595 (assembly GCF_048568275.1). NCBI lineage: Bacteria > Bacillati > Cyanobacteriota > Cyanophyceae > Nostocales > Nostocaceae > Anabaena > Anabaena sp. FACHB-595. The sequence continues at coordinate 5,083,116 of NZ_CP183473.1, read as the reverse complement.
ATATCCCCTGGAGGAATGTAATAGGAAGGCGGATGGCTTGTTTCTAAAACACGCTTGGCATTTTGGGTATCGGCGATGATTACCCCATTAAAAATTATCTGAATGTGTTTGCTTGTGTCCTCCAAGCGAGGGGGACGAGGATAGTCCCAAACAGATTCTTGTCCCGGTTGAGGTTCAATACGTTGAGGATACATCAGCTTATATCAATTCAAAATTCAAAATTCAAAATCAGGAAAGCCAAACAGGATAAGGGTCAACTGTCAACTGTCAACACCAAAAGATGTGTAAATTCGATGCCTGACATCTGAAATATTTAACGCACCTGTTTTAAACTATCAACTTGATTGGTAAACATTTCCGTAAACAGACTTAGGACTGTCCGTTCTTCCCTGACTTTGATATTAGCGCTAATTGACATACCCGACTGCAAGGAAATGTGCTTATCTTGGACTTGTAAGTATTGTTGATTGAGTTTAATTCTGGCAGGGAAGCGATAAAACTTATATATTTCATCTGGTTGCAACGCATCTGAGCCAATATCAATTATTTCACCTTTGATATCACCAAACTGGCTGAAAGGAAAAGAGTCAATTCTGACATCTACTTTCATTCCTTTGCGGACAAAACCAATATCTTTATTAGTGATGAAAACCTCAGCAATAAAGTTTTCATTAGGGACGATTTGCAATAATTTTTGTGTAGGGTTCGCCACAAATCCAGTATTGTTTGCTTTTAAATCAAAGATTGTGCCAGCTACAGGAGCGCGTAATTCTTGATATTTAAGATCCTGTTGAGCTTGAGAAATTTTGCTTGTGATATCGGCTAAATTGCGTTCATTATCTAAGACAATTCTCATGAACTGACTATCAATTTCTGCAATACGTTTTTTGTTATCAGCAATTTTCTCTAAAATATTTTTATCAGAATTAGCAACTGTATTAGTAACTTGCTGTTGATTTTTTTCAATATCAAATTGCAGGCGTTTTTGTTCTTCAACTAATTGAGCGACTTCTGCTGCTGTAGTTTGTACCTGCTGTTGTTGATTTAGATATTGTAACTGCGAAATACCACCTTCTTCTGCTAAGATTTTAATCTTATCTAAAATCCTTTGTTGGATTGCCAAACTAGATTGAGTATCTTGTAGCTTTACCGTTGTTTGAGTTAGTTGTTTTTGAATTTTGGAAACTTCTAGTCCTGCGGCTGCTGCACGAGAATCTAATTCAGTTTTGGCAACTTGTAGCTGTTTTTGTTCATCACTATCTAAACCTATACCCGTGGTAGCATTATTTAATTGAGTACGCAGCAATTCATTTTCTGCAACTAGTGCTGCACGACTTCTTAACAGAAAAGTTGCTTCTTGTGGTAATCGACTGCGAACAAATTCTAGTTCAGAAGCAATACCACCAGTTGATCTCATTAAGCGGCGATAGGTCTGATTTTCTTGAGTTAAGGCACGTCTAACCTTTTCTAATGAGTTTAACTGGGCGACGGTGGTAACTTGATCAAAGGTTAATAGTAGATCACCTTTATTAACTGTTTCTCCATTTTTAACAAAAACCTCCTTCACTACACCATTCACTGGTGCTTGTACTTCTTTAACTGTACCTTCTGGTTTCAGTTGACCAGTAGCTGGTACTACCTGTTCGATTTTTGCAAAATATGCCCAACCAATACCCACACAAGCTAACCCTATCAAGGTCAGCATAATTGTGCGTGACCAAATAGGAGATTGGCGCAGTACTACCGATTGCTCAAAGTCATTTTGATTAAATTTAACTAAAGCTTTGCTTGTCTCTGGTGAAGCTTGACCATCAATTTTGATCATCTTATTTTGCTTCCCATTACTATTATTACCGTTACGGCGATCGCTATTGAGTTGAGTCATAGTATTTTTGAATAAGGGACTGGGGATTGGGGATTGGGGACTGGGGATTGGGAATAACCAATTACAAATTTACTTCCTGTTGTTGGTACAGGTAAAAATAATGACCTTTAGCCGCCATTAATTCTTGGTGGCTTCCTTGTTCTATAACTTTTCCTGCATCCATGACCACAATCATGTCTGCATGACTGACGGTGTTGAGTCGGTGGGTAATAAAGAATACTGTGCTACCTTGAAAGGCTTTAGCTAAGTTAAGGCAAACTTGTCGTTCTGTAGGATAGTCTAAAGCGCTGGTAGCTTCGTCTAATACTAATAGTTTAGGTCTTTGGAGAACAGAACGGGCGATCGCTATTCTCTGTCTTTGTCCTCCAGAAAGTCCAGCCCCACGTTCCCCTACGCGGGTATTATACCCGTTGGGTAAGCTCATAATAAATTCGTGGGCTGCTGCTACTCGCGCCGCTTCGATAATTTCGTCAGTGCTAGCATCAGGGTTTGTCAGGGCAATATTTTCTTGCACCGTCCCATCAAATAACAGGGTTTCTTGGGGTACTACACCGACTTGGCGACGTAATGAATATAGTTCTACTTTGGCAATATCGTAACCATCAATTAAAATTCTGCCGGACTCTACATCGTACAAGCGCAGCAGTAATTTCATCATCGTACTTTTACCGGAGCCGCTTTGTCCGACTATACCGATAAATTTCCCAGAGGGGATTTCTAAATTGACATTGGATAGCTGTAAAGGGCCGCTTGGTGCGAACCTAAAGGAAATATTCTCGTATTTGACAGACCCTTGAATCTCCGGTAAGGGAATATTGTAGCGGTCAATTTCGGCTTCTTGGGGCGTATCAACAATATCACTCAACCGTTCTAGAGATAATGCTGTTTCTTGGAAGCTTTGCCAAAGTTGAGCTAGGCGTAAAATAGGGCTGGTGACGTAACCGGAGATAATTCTAAAGGCGATTAATTCCCCTAGAGTTAGTTCACCTTGGAGTACCAAATAAGCACCCACCCACAACACAAGTAAACTGCTGAGTTTGTTGAGAAATTGACTCGTAGAGTTAGCTAGTGTTGATGTGATAACAGTTTTAAAACCTGCTGCTACATATCGAGCATACCTCTCTTGCCAGGAAAAGCGCGATCGCAGTTCGATATTTTGCGCCTTCACCGTCTGAATCCCAGACATCACCTCAACTAAATAAGATTGCGTTTCCGAGTTGCGTTCGGCTTTGGAACGTAACTGTCTACTCACCGTAGGCGATGCAATTAAGGTGATAATGATAAATATAGGAATCGTGCCTAAACCAACTAAGGTAAGTTGCCAGCTATAAAATAGCATGACAATGATATAAACCACGGAGAAGACCGCATCTAAACCTACTGTCAAGGCTGTCCCCGTGAGAAACTGACGAATATTTTCTAATTCGTTGATGCGGGTAGCGAGTTCACCCACAGGACGCTTTTCAAAGTAGCGCAGTGGTAGGCGTAATAAGTGGTCAATGATTTCTGAACCCAAACCCATATCGATACGGTTGGTAGTATCGACAAATAAGTAAGTCCTTAAGGTGGTGAGGACTGCTTCAAATACCCCAACGGCTAACAGCAAAACTCCCAAAACATTCAGGGTACTAATACTGTTTTGGACGATGACTTTATCAATGATGAGCTGAATAACTAGGGGATTGGCTAAAGCCGCTAACTGAACAAAGAAAGAAGCAATAAAAACTTCAATCAAAACCCGGCGATAGCGAGACAAGTAAGGTATGAACCAACGTAAACCAAAGCGTTCTTGTGGGGTTTCTTTGGTAGCAGACAGCAGCAATACCCTGATTTGTGGGGGATAACTGTCTTCGACAATATCTAAATGCTCAAGTATCTGGGCGGGTTTGCAGCGTACTATCCCTTGAGATGGTACACCCAAAACTACATTATTATTATCAGCCGCATACAAGACTGCATAACCATCACCATAACGGACTAAGGCCGGGGTAGGAACACGGGTAATAGCCGCCGCAGGTAAATCAACTAGATTGGCTTTGAGTCCAATTAACTCGGAGAGGTAAGCGCAAGCAGGGAAGGAGATGGTTCCTTGACGTTTAATTTGCTCATTCAAAATGCGGCGCACTACTTCTTTGCGGAAGGGAATTTGTAAGTGCTTGGTAAGCATTTGAAAACAAGCAAAGGTAGAATTTAATTCACCTTTACCCCGAACAAAGGGGAATTTTTGTCTTGGTTTAGCATTGCTGGGAACAGAACTTGACTGGGGAAGTTCTTCTTCGCTAGCGTAGGGAATATCTAAAGCTTCTGTAATGTTGGGTGAACTATCATGGACGGTAAGTTCTCCACCAGGGCGATAATCGTTCTCTAAAAACAATAAATCTAAAGGCTCTAAACCAACTAACCGCGCCGGACTTTCTCCCTGGACTTCAATTACCCGATTCCCGTCACTAGGTTCTAGGCGAGAACCTATGGGGTAATTTGTCACTGTTCCGCCACTAACAAACCAAATGCTTTCACTATCTAATTGATGGAAGAAATTTCTCCCTGGTGGAAGGTAATCTATTTTGGCATTTTCTAGAGCTTGTGCAGCCAGTTCATCAAGGTTACTAATCACGTTAGCTTGGTTAGCTAACTGGGAACTCAAAACATCGAAAACCTCGATGATGTAACTTTGGTTTTGGCGTGCGTGAGCAAAACCTGGGTATGACTCCAACAGACGTAAGTAATCTGTAGCATTTAAAGTTAAGCCTATCACTTCATCGGCAGAGGCGATCGCAGTTTCACAAGCTACATCCCGCAATAACCCAATTTCACCAATGATTTCCCCTGGTTTCATCAACTTTAGGGTTGTCGGGACTTGCGTTTGCGGATCAAATCCCAACAGTCGTACTTGACCTTCATAAATAATTGTTACTCGTTCTGGCGTTCTTTCTTTGCCAATAATTTTTTGACCAATACGATAGCGAAATGGCTGTAAATTGTCGAGGATTTGAGTCAGTTCCTCACTTGGTAACTGGTCAAAACCCTCAATGGTGACAAGAAATTCTTGAAAAGCGCTCTTAATATAAGTCATTTCTAATTCAGTTAACTAAATTTATCTATGCTTGAGTCAGCTTTAGGAAGTTTTTACTACAAAGACAAAATTTAAAGTTTTTTCATTTAATTTATACATAGCTTTTGATTTGCTACCAAGACAAAAGTGTAATTTGTCTTATTAGACCTATCTATGTTTAAAGAATTTCACTGAGAATCTAATAAACTAATCTGAAATTATTCAGATCAAAATGTATACCCTCCAACCGAACAAAAGTACCGTATATATACACAACCCAGAGAGATTTAATTGTTAGTGGCTATTACATCAAATGCACCAGAAATTTTATCAGTAAATACCCAAAGTAAAATTACCACTATTTTGCCAACCCATAAATACTTGGGCTTAGATAATTAACTTTATTTTTCAATTTATACGAAATTCACTGATTTGGTCTTGGAGGCATAGTGCTAATTAGTCTTGACAGCAAAAAAATATCTAGGATTCTAGAATACCAGCAAGGTATTGTATGATTACTTATTTCACGAAAATAATTATATTTATTTATACAATTTACCTGTCCGCTTTACGTAATTGTCAGAGCTTGTAAATTCAGGGATTATACGGTATATCATTCCTCATGAAAGTAAACTTAGCTAGTTATAAATCAAACAAGACTGAAAGTATTAGTTATTGACGAACTAGAGACGTACACCATGAAAATTCCTAATTCACATCTAGCGTGAATTAACGTGAGTCTCTGTTGGAGACTCACGTTGAGTTAGGATGACTAACCCACCAAACTTACAGCAAAAACAAAGTCAGTCACACTCAGACTAGTTGAAGTAATTCCTTGTAATGCAACTAACTCAGTCGCCCCTAGTTTCACCAAAGTATCAGCGCCTTGCTGTACCAGACTCAAAGCGCTAAATTGTGTCACACCAATTCCACCCAGTCCGATTTTGTCAACACCGACTGCAAAATCAGTCACAGTATTCTTGCTAGTTGGTAAACTACCATTAGCAATCCAAAACTGGTCAGCACCAGCGCCACCAGTGAGGCGGTTACTACCAGCTTGACCTGCAAATAGCACATCATCACCATCACCACCGAACAAAGAGTCATTCACACTGGAGAATAATTTGTCATCTCCTGAACCACCATTGAGACGGTTATAGCTACCGTTACTTGTGAGGGTGTCGTTACCAGAACCACCAAAGGCAAATTGACGAGAACCTTCAATGACTTGCAGAGTATCATTACCTGCTGCGCCAAAAAGGTTATTACTTCCACCTGCTTCAATCACGGTGATTTCGTCGTCACCATTACCACCATTAGCTGTGGTATTGCTGGCGGGACTATCCACACCAATGAAGACTTGATCGTTACCATTACCAGTAGAGACGGAAGCATTACTGCCTACAAATACCGTATCATCACCGTTGCCCGTGGAGATAGTATTATTCCCAGGAGAATCTACCGTATCGGCACCATCACCTGTGAATAATATTTGACCAGGTTCCGCCGTAATATTATCACTACCAGAGGAGCCGAACTGAATATCTAATGGTTGTGTGACTGGTAAATTATCGGGGAGTTCCAAGAGAGCCAGTCTTTCAGCTAGTGGGGAAACTCTAATGCTAATTGTCCCATCAGGATTGGTGGTAGTTCCCGTGACACCGAAATCATTGTCATTGAGTAGGGCGAGAGTATTTGGTGCGACGAGTGCTAGTCCTTCTAATTTACCCACACCTGTGTAACCCAGTTCAGCCGCATTGGCGATGAGACTCTTACTCACAGGGGTGATATTAGCAGCAGTTAACTCATCTGGTGTCAGTTGTTCAATTGTTCTACCAGTGGGCAAACTATAGTTAGCAGAGTTATTGATATTGGTAGCACCCGCCAAATCAATCAGAAAAATCAATTTATTAGCGTCGGCGGTTTCACCATCATCCCGCTCAACTACAGCGAATTTACCCTTACCCAAGGAAACTGCATCACCAATTTTGTCAGTATTTGGCAGACCTTCCAGTAAATACAAATATTCGGCTGTTACTTGTTTGCTGACAATATCAAACTCCAGAATTCTCAAGTTGCGGGAACTGCGAGAAACCGTATCACCACTATTGTCAGGGTTATCAATGGGACTTTGAATAAAGGCGTAAAGTTTGTTACCTTCCAGCGCCACAGCTTCAAATCCGCGATTGTTGCGGCGTTGGGCGTAAACTTCTGGTAATACTTCCGTCCCAAAAGTGCCGGCTGGTTGGTCGGGATTGGGTGCGGTTGCAGTTCCTCTGGGAATGAAGCGATCGATTAAGGAGCCATTACTATTAAAATGATAAATTGCTGGACGGTACTCATCCACAAGCCAGTAATCCCCATTTCTATCTACAACAATTCCCTCTAAATCGGCTCCCAAGGGGTCGTTAGATAAGATTTGGTTTTGTAAGTTAACGGGAATTTCATCAGTGTAGGCTGTGTTTCTCGCCCCAGCTTGCAGGTTGGGTAGTCCAGTTAAGGGTGTTGTCCCATCTTGGCGGAACAATCCGGTTCTTTGGGTAATGGTGATTTCGCCTGTAGCGCGGTTGAGTTCAAAACTGACTATTTCTGGTTGGAAGTTGGGTAAAGCAAATGGTCTGTTTGCACCGATGTTTTCACCATTGGGGCCTCGGTCTGTATTGGTGACGAATTTCAAGTTACCATTAGCGGCGATACCTTGGAAGTAAAGCCCAGAGAAACCACCAAGGAAAATATCTTGACCTGCGGAAGTTGTCCCTAATTTGGGTAGGTTCTCAAAATCGTAGATAGTCAGTCTGGCTTGGGCGACGGGATTACGAGGGTCGTAACTGGTGGTGTCAATGTCTAAGGGTTGAGAAAAAGCATTGGCGATATTTTCCCAAGGTACTAGTTTGAAGTTAGCGTTCACATTTTCACCATCAACTATGTTGGCTGGTTGATTGTCACCATCTTGGGTAACGAACAAACCAAAGGGGAAATTAGCGCCTAATGGGACGTTAACTACATCTGCACCATCAGACTCTTGCACACTGTCGATCGCTCCATTATTCCCCACGCCAAAACTACCGACATAATCGTTGTTGCCCTCCCTGGTATAAGCAACAAAGGTATTTTCACCTTGGCTAGATGCTAATAAGTAACCTGTGCCATTCTCACCATAGTAAATAGTCAAGCCTTCTACATCGTCGGTCAGGTAAGAACCACCCAAATCTTTGATTGTGTCAATTAGCCTACCTGTATTCCCCCTGTTGGGTTCGGCTTCGTATTTCCAAATACCGACATTCTCTTGTCCAATGTAGAGGAAACCAGTCTCTTGGTCTACCACCATCCCTTCAGTTTGGGGGTCAATTCCCGCATCTGTGGGGATGGTGAACTGTCGGATTAATTGCGTCCCAATTTTGCCATTACCTTGGTCTATGAGTTTGAACTGGGCGATGTCTCCAGTTTGGCGGCGATTGACAAAGACGTAATAATCATTCGTGATGGGGCTACGGTACAAAGCTAGACCGTAAGCGCTGCGGGAAGAAGAGGAATAAGGCGCTGCAAAGGGTGCGCCTTGGAAGAGAGTCCCAAGATTACTGTCGGTGATGTTTTCTAGATATTGACCGGGGGTTGTGGGATTGGGGTTAATTTTGAAGAATACTAGCTTATCATTTTGGCGATCGCTCGCTACGGCTATATCTATAGATTGACCACCCAATTGAAAGCCGTATTGTAAATCAACGTTGTTGTAGCGAATACCGCCAGGATTAACACTCTGCAATAAGTTCCCTGACAAGTCATAAACCCGCAATCCCGCATTTTTCACTGAAGTTATGACGAGGCTAGCATCGGGATTCGTTGCATTCACATAAATTGCTGGGTCATCAGCATCAGCATTTTGGTCAATTACTGGAATTGACGGATTATCATCGTCAAGTAAATCAGGGCGAGTTTCTACTGTCGGCGTAACTGTAGGAACTATCTCTGCACTCAAGGTGAGGATTTGCGTAAATTGCGTACCGCTAAAGTTGTTATCACTCACCAAGACAATCGATTGACTACCATCAGCTAGTGTGGGGCCGAAGCTAATACCCTCGATGTTGTCTGTACCATTGGGTAGGTTGAGGTCATTGAGATTTAACAGTAGGCGCTTTTGGGCGGGTTGAATAGTTGCAAATTCTGTGGGGTTCAGACTATCGAGGGAGTTAATGGTGCTAATATCAGTCGCACCTTGCAGAGAAATTTCGTAAATTTTGATCGTATTCCCCACACCTTGAGCAAAGGAACGTTCCACCGCTAACAAAGTACCACGGTTATCAATCGCCAGCAAATCTACCAAACCATTATCACTAAAGCCTGTGGTTGGATTTGGCGATGCAGCGATCGCATCTGTAATATAAAGATATTCTTTCTCTGGCTGACCACTAACTAAGTTATATTGCAGAATCCGCGAACGGCTACCACTAGTGAGAGAAGCCCTAACACCATCTTGGAGGAGGGCGTTTTCTGTCGCGGTGAATAAAGTTTTTTGGTCTGGTGTGATGGTGAGGCTTTCAAAGGCTAGGTTATTACGAACCCCTGATGTTTGGGTATCACCAGCATCAACAATACCGTTATTATTAGTATCCTGGACGATAGGGAGAAACTTTGTAGGTACAAAAAGCGATCGCACTTCTTGACCTGTGGTTAAGGAAAACTCTTTAATAAAGGGATTGGTCACCCGACCAGCGCTAGGATTTGCCTCACCTTCGGAGGAGATAAATACAGTCCCATTATTAGTTAAAGCAATACCTTCTGGGTCAAGACTATTTAAAGGGAAAGTATCACCATTGCTATCTTTGAGAGTAGTAACATCAGTAAAAGTTACACCACCATTGCTTGTGAAAGTATAAAAACGCGCAGGGGCAAATTGTGAGCGATCGTCAGAGATGGCATAATAACGGTTGTTAGCTGCATTATATGTAACACCGGATAATCCACCCACCGGGACTGATAACCCATTAACTGCCCCAGCCGCACCAGTAGGAATAAAGCCTGTGGGGAAAGTTGTTTGTCCTTGAAACTCCAACTCAGTAATAGTTTTACCCGCTTCAGTCGCCCCCACCTGCACATCAACCGACACCAAGCGATGGTCAGAACTGGGGAAAGGAAACGTTCCCACTGGGGGGAATGTGGGATCATTACTTAAAGGCCAAAAAACTTGTGAATTAGTAATCTGCAAGTCCGTAGAAGGTAAAACATAATCTGAGCGTAGGTTACCCGGTGTGGTATCAGCAAAGTCAGCTGTGTCAAAACTAGGATTACCTTGATGGTTGGTATTTGCTCCCCCTTGCAAGGCTGACTGTTGCGCCGCGCCGGGACTGCTGGGAATGGCATTAGTATTGATCCCAGGGTTTTGTAACAATTGCAGAATAGCGTTATCAAAACTATCCCCATCATAGGGGTCAGCATTTTGATCACCCATAATCACAAAGCTCGACCCAGCCGCTAAACCGCCAGTTCCCCCAGCATCATCATAAATATAACCACCCTCACCAGGGGTAATATAGTCTGCCCAAAAACGAATCTCGTCATGGTTGCGTTTACCGTTGCGGTCTTCTGCACCATCAAAAACTGGGGGTGTGGGGTGACTCACTAGGACATGAACTGTTTCACCATTTACCAAAATGGGTACATCCCAGTGGCTTTTAGAAGAGAGGCGCAAAACTGCTTGTTCTTCCGGTGAATACCAAGGCGTTTGAGAACCAGGACTCTGGATAGTAGATAATAAAGAATCTGGCATATCCTTCCATAAGAAATTTTGGAAGGTGCGGATATTAGCCGTATCAATCGGGTATTTGGATAAAAGCAACATCCCGAATTGACCAGGGAAATTACCAAAACCAAAAGCATCATCACCATATCCTGGTGCGCCTGGAGTGGTTACGGTTGCGCCGTTATTGTTTAAGTCAAACCCAGAAGCAATACCTGTATTCGAGGGAGCAATGTAAACATAAGAATAATTAACAGGCGTTGCACCATTTTGGCTCACACCTAGATAATTTTGTTGGAATAGTTGAACGGCTTCTAAAGGATTCTCACTATCGTAGTCAAACTCATTAATTAGCAACACATCCGGGTTATTGCGTTGGATGATTTCCGCTACAGCCTTTGCTTGAGCGTTATTAGGGGTAGATAAATCGCTGACTAACTGACCTTCAGCGTTACGGTTGAGAGACGCGTTGAACTGGGAAAAGCGGACTGTAGTATTTACCATAAATTTGTTTTCAAATTACATCCAGAGTTTGGGGGTTGCTACACCGATAAAAGATTGAATAATGCACAAATTGACCCAAAGTCCGAAGCGTTGGGAATTTGGAGTGTAAATGACATTATTTTTGGCAGCAAAGCAAAATCAACTGCAAAGATGCAGTTTACAGTTAGAGAAATCAGCTAAACTTGGAGGATAGGCGATGACCTAAGGCGATCGCTCACTCTCCACCAAAAATCAGGATATATGCCATAAGATGGCTACATATCCCAACTGCTATTCGGTTTCAATGCCCTCAAACTATCCCAGCTAGGTTAAGAAACTGCTAGCAAAAGATTAAAACTAAGAAACAAACTAAGAAAAAATTCTCTGATTTAGCTCTGTAGCCTTATCTGTAAAGCTTTCAACATCTATTACGGCGCAACTTCCTTGCGCGACATTGGTTTTTAAGTATCCAAGCTTGTATGTTATTCATGAATATGAGAAATTAAACTTAAATCTGTTATTGGACAATAAATAGCATTGTCAAACAAAATTTTCTATTTAGTTAGGCACTGTCAAGCATCAGGACAAGAACCTGAAGCACCACTCACGCAAGAGGGTATAGTACAAGCCAATTTACTTGCAGATTTTTTTTCGAGATTTCATGTTGAACGTATTGTCTCTAGTCCTTTTGTTAGAGCGTATCAATCCATCACACCTCTTGCTGACAGGCTTGGGATTACTATTGAGCTTGATGATCGACTCAGGGAAAGAGTATTGAGTACAGCAGTGCTTCCCGATTGGCGTGACCATCTGCTCAAGACTTTCGACGATCTCGATTTATGTTTGGTAGGTGGTGAATCAAGTCGTGCCGCAATGCAACGGGGAGTTGCAGTAGTAAATGAAATTTTGTTGCACAATACTAAGACTACGATTATTGTCACGCATGGTAATTTAATGACTCTGCTATTAAAACATTTCCACCAGCAGATAGGTTTTGCTGAGTGGCAGCGTTTGACAAATCCAGACATATATAATGTCGTGATTGGCAATGATTATGTAGAAGTTAAGCGGATATGGCAGAAATCGTGACTTAATTCTACAGTGTTCTTAGAAAATATGTTCTAGCCAATACTTCGCAATAGAGATGCACAATAATGGCTCTCAAAACTCCTGATATTGCTCTGATATGGTAACTAAAGTAAGAAACGAAGGGCAGAATTTTCTTACTTTGAGCAACATATCCCATTTTCCACTATCTACTGCAACCAGCCAGAACGCTTACCCTACTGCTTACAGATAAAAGAACCAAGAATTTTCAACCTTCAACCCAATTGGAGCTAACAAAAATCCTACTACTGGGCATAATCTTACTTCATCAGAACTGCCTGTTGCTGGTAATCTTGCGGAACCTAGCAGCTTGAATATATCCGCTCAGTAGAGTTACTGAACTTTACTGTATTTGGTTACTTTCGCCACACTTTTTTCTTTTTGAGCATCTAATATTGGATGTATAAGTTCAATCCATAAGATGCTCCTATAGGATTTTTTTTATGAGTATTAGGGAAATTGAAATCCGTCAGCTAGAGTCAATAAAGGGGGGGATGGTTGAATTCTTTACTCCTCAAACAAGTCATGAAACAATGCTGGTGCAAATCGCGCCAAATACAATAGATGACTTATTTGTTCATAAATCACAAACTGACCAATTACTGGTAGTTAAAGGGCAGATTGTACTTGTAACTTTAATTAATAAGCAATATAAATATATTCCCCTAAGTGAAAACCATCCTATGGTAGTGACGATTCCTCCTGGGGTGCTGCATGGTGCAATCAATTTAAGTTCGCAACCATGTTTAGTGGTGAATGCTGTGTTGCGTCATCGACCTCCTCAAGAAAGGGATTATATTACTTGTTGTAGACCTTTTCCCTACGATTTGGAAGCTGCGACTCTTGCCTTGAAGCAGTTAGAAGCAACAAAGAAAATAGAGGTTCTTGGTGCAACACCTACACAGGTTGTATAGAATATTCGTTTTGCCATCATTTACGCCCACAGAGTATTTATAGCCCTTTATTTACATTAATTGGAACAGGGTCAACGATGAGCAAAGCTGAATCGTTGACTATTGGCTGGGAACTCAGCACTCCCTCACCCCTGCTCAAGTAGAGTACTTACCGTTAATTTCCACGTAACCTTCTGTCAAGTCGCAACCCCATACAGTAGCCACATCTGTACCGATATTCAAACTTACATGAATATTGACTTTTTCTTTGGACATAATTTCTTTTAACTTCTCCAAGTTTTCAGCTTGGAAAGTATTAGGATAAACTTGCACTTCATCAAATCTAATTACCACCTGATCTGGATTAATATCCCGTTCATCTTCACATTTGCCTATTGCCATAGCTACTCTTCCCCAATTAGGATCTGCACCATACACAGCAGTCTTAACTAGTGGTGAATTAACAATGGCTTTAGCTACTCGTTTAGCTTGAGCATAGTTAGCGGCTGAATCTACGGTTACCTCAATTACCTTAGTTGCGCCTTCGCCATCACGGGCAATTTTTAACACTAAATCATGGGCAATTTCTTGCAATGCACTAGCAAATTCTGCTTCAGGAACTTCACCCGCTAAACCATTCGCCAAAATTACCGCACTATCACTAGTAGAAGTATCAGTATCTATGCTTAAACAATTAAATGTTTTATCTATGGTAGAGCGAAAAATTTGACGCAGTGTATTGGCAGAAATCGCGGCATCAGTAAAAAAGAAAGCTAACATTGTCGCCATATTCGGCTCAATCATGCCGACACCTTTAGCAATACCCACCAATTTGGCATTACCAACTTGTCGTGCAGCGATTTTAGATACGGTGTCGGTGGTCATAATACCCCGTGCAGCTAAGTCAAAATCGGCAGCAGTTAGTTTTTGACCCATTCCCACCAAGCCAGCGCGAATTTTTTCTATGGGGTAACGTCTACCAATTACCCCAGTGGATGCGATCGCCAAATTTTCGGCAGCAATCCCAGTTTCCTGTGCCACGAGTTGTATAATCTCTTGAGCATCAGCAATCCCCACAGCACCATTAGCAACGTTGGCATTTTTGGAAATTATAATAATCCCTTGTGCTTGCCCATCTTGTAAATTTTGACGGCTAATAGTCACACTAGGCCCAGCGAAAAGGCTTTGAGTAAATACGCCATCAGCTACACAAGGTACATCTGATCGTAAGAATACAAAATCTTCAGTAGTATCACGTATACCCAAATTAGTAATAAAGGTACTAAATCCTTGAGGTGTGGAAGATGCAGTTAGTGACATTTTGATCTGTGGAGAGTAAAGAATCTAAGGACTATTAGCGGTAGCGCGGCGTTAAGCAACTTGCTTGGTAAATAATACCAGCCCTAGCCTTCTCTGGGTGAGGCTGGGATTTGAACAAGGATGTAAATTTTTCAAACCCTTACACCCCTACACCCTTACACCCCTCAAATCACAGGTTGATGCTTCTAGACAGCAGCTAATTCACGGTAAACATTTACAAAACAAGCTGATGTCTAAAATTGCTGCTGTTTTATTTAGAAAGTTGCTGAATAAGTTAATGGCTCTTCTGCCAGGGAGAGGGGTTATAAAATCATAAAACCTCTTGTTAGAGTGAAATAGCTAGCAGCTGATTTTACACACAGAGCTACAGAGGAACGCAATGCTGATTTTTGAAGAGCATTTTCAAGACAATCGCTGTAGCTGGGTAACACGAGATAGTGAAGAGTGTAGCCTTTGCATGGACGTGAGTCATTATGTATTTGACCATAAACGTGCAGGTGATACATATTGGCTATCGTGGAACTCAGCCGAGTTCTTTTATGAGAGAACGAATTTTCATATTCATATAGTTCTAGAAAAAGCTGCTGGTGTAGATGATCATGGTTATGGTTTTGTCTGGGGATTGTCAGACGTTAGCAATTTCTTTGAGTTCGTGATTTCGGGCAATGGTCACTATCGCATCACGGAAATCAAAGATGGTAACTTTATTAATTACACAGATTGGAAAAGGTGCGATCGCATTCACCGTAGTGACTCGGTTAACCTTTTAGAAATTACCCGTGTGGGTAATATGGTAGAGTTCTATATCAACAGTACTTTAGTAGATAAATTTCCTGCCGATAAGTTAGTTGATGTCTCAGGGAAAAATTTTGGTTTTGTGATTCATGACAAAATCAAAATGAAAGTCCATAGTTTAATTGTCAGCGCTCCCGATACGGAAAAAGAATCGGTTGATAGTCATAGTGATACTCGTGATTCTAAGCAGGAGACAAAAGCCTCTTTTGTTGAGCATGACCCCCCAGAAAAGGATACTGTAGAAGCTGTGTTTGCAGACTTAAAGGCATTAGTTGGGCATGAGCAAACTAAACATCAACTTTTCTCCTTAGCCAACTACTTGAAAGTACAAACGGAACGGAGAAAACGAGGACTAAAAATAGTAGACACTTCACTACACCTAATGCTTTACGGCCCCCCAGGTACAGGTAAGACGACCATCGCCCGTTTGGTAGGGCGTTTATATAAACAAATGGGATTTTTTCCACGGGGACACGTTGTTGAAACCGATCGCGCCGGCATCATTGGCGGTTATATTGGACAAACTGCCCTACGAATGGAAAGTGCTGTACACCAAGCCATCGGCGGTGTTTTGTTCATTGACGAAGCCCACGCCTTAGCGGCTGAAGATACCCCTAGCGATTTTGGCAAGGAAGCATTGCAGATATTAATTAAACGCATGGAAGATTACCGCGATCGCATGGCTGTGGTTGTCGCCGGCTACACTGATGAAATGGATCGCTTATTAGAGTTAAACCCCGGTTTTAAATCACGGTTAAATCGGTTATTTTATCTTGATCACTACACTCCCAATCAGTTGCTATTGATTTTCAAGAAATTCTGTCAAGACAACGGTTATATTTTAGACTCCTCAGCCATTATCGTGCTGCAAGCCACCTTTGAGGTCGCCTACGCCAAACGGGACAAAAGTTTTGGTAATGGACGCTTTGCGCGGGCGCTATTTGAACGCAGCATTGAACAACAAGCTAACCGCATCGTTACACATTTACAAGAGTTAGATGATTACGAAATTAACTTGATTCTTGCTGAAGATTTGTCTTTTATAGAATTCAAATAGTGGGCTGTCATCTCTAACCCAAAAATAGCTTATAGGCTGGGTTCTGGCTTTCATCCCAATACTGGTAGCCGAGGGAATCGAGAAATGCTTGCCATTCTTCCATTTCCTGCGGTGGGACTTGCATTCCTACCACAATGCGCCCGTAGTCTGAGCCATTGTTGCGGTAGTGAAACATACTGATATTCCAATTAGGACTCATGGAGGCAACAAATTTCATCAATGCGCCAGGGCGTTCCGGAAATTCAAAACGGTAGAGTAATTCATTATGGGCTAGGGGAGAATGTCCACCCACCATGTGGCGCAAGTGCAGTTTTGTCAGTTCATCATCTGTTAAATCGAGGATTTCAAAACCACATTCTGCAAAAGTCTCTACCATGTGAATTTTATCAGCACGGTTTTGAATCTGCATCCCAATAAAAATATGGGCAATTTTTTCATCAGCAATGCGATAGTTAAACTCTGTCAAATTGCGTCTACCAATACATTCGCAAAACTTCCGCAAACTCCCAGGTGTTTCAGGAATTGTCACTGCAAAGATAGCTTCGCGGCGTTCACCAAATTCTGCCCGTTCTGCAACAAAGCGCAGACGGTCAAAATTCATATTTGCGCCGCAGGCGACAGCAACTAAAGTTTGTCCTTGGATTTGTTCTCGTTCTACATAAGCTTTAGCGCCGGCGATCGCCAATGCCCCCGCCGGTTCTAAAATAGATCTGGTATCTTCAAATACATCCTTAATCGCTGCACAGGTGTCATCTGTATCGACCAAAATAATCTCGTCCACATATTCCTGACACAGCCGGAAGGTTTCTTCTCCCACTTCCCGCACTGCTACCCCATCGGCAAATAAACCCACCTGTGACAATCGCACCCGTTTACCAGCTTGCAAGGATTGGTTCATGGCATCAGCGTCAACCGGTTCAACCCCAATAATTTTAATTTCTGGACGTAAGCGTTTTACATAAGCAGCAATCCCCGAAATCAAACCGCCGCCGCCAATAGCAACAAAAATTGCATGAATAGGTTGCTGATATTGTCTGAGAATTTCCATCCCAATAGTTCCCTGTCCCGCAATTACATGAGGATCATCAAAGGGGTGAATAAATGTTAAACCTTTCTCTGCTTCCAATTGGCGCGCGTAGGCATAGGCATCATCATAGGTATCCCCATGCAATACCACCTCTCCTCCTCGTGCTTTAACTGCATCTACCTTCACCTGGGGTGTAGTAACCGGCATGACAATAATCGCTCTCGTTCCTAGCTGTTTTGCGCCTAGAGCCACACCTTGGGCATGATTCCCCGCAGAAGCCGCAATTACACCCTGTGCCAGTAAATCCGGCGGTAGATTCACCATCTTGTTGTAAGCACCCCGCAGCTTAAAGGAAAACACAGACTGCATATCCTCACGCTTCAGCAACAGTTTATTATTCAGTCTGGCTGAAAGATTGGGGGCATATTCCAGAGGTGATTCCTGGGCAACATCATACACACGGGCAGTCAGAATTTGTACCAGGTAGTCGCAAAACATGGGGTAGATGGAGTGAGGAGGGGTAGATAAAAGATAATTTTACGTTAAGTTTGTCCTTATGCTTTGACGATTATTAGCGATCGCTAATAATCAGATTCAGATGACTAGAGTATACTTTTTCTAGTGATGGCGATCGTTGGCTTTAACGTTTTGCATGGGCGCTTGTGCGATAAAGTTTATCTAGCTTCGTATTGGCAACTGTTCAACTCACAAGATTATTGAGATTTTGAGAAGCAGTTTTGACACAATTATTCAACTTGAAAACAACTGAGTAGAAAGTATCTTAGTGTTAGGGTAGCGTAAAATCGCTCCATAACATCCATAGGCACAAGTAATGTTGAAATCAATTATTATTTTTATCATTATTGGTCTAGTTATTGGTTTGATTTTCATCAGTCCCATCCTGAGAAACAAACGCAGATATCGCATTAAAGAACGTCCGTTTCCTCCACTTTGGAATGCCATTATTGAAAATAATCTGCCTATTTACCTTCGACTTTCTCCTGAAGAACGGCGACGGCTACAAGGACATGTTCAAGTATTTTTAGCAGAGAAACAATTTATTGGCTGTAGAGGCTTGCAGGTAACCGAAGAAATGAAATTAACAATCGCTGCTGTAGCCTGTTTACTCCTACTTAATGAGCGAGGAGAATATTTTCCAAAACTGCGCTCAATTTTAATCTATCCCAGCACTTATTTTGTCACCCAAACCGTTGCCGTTGATAATTATATTGTCGAAGAAAGGCGTGATGCCAGATTAGGAGAATCATGGACTAAAGACCAACTTATATTATCTTGGGAACAGATACAATACGATATTCACAACTGGCAAGATGGACATAATGTTGTTCTACATGAATTTGCCCACCAATTAGATCAAGAAGATGGTAAGGCTGATGGTGTACCTATTTTGCCAAACAAATCAGATTATCCCATTTGGTCTAAAGTAATGACCGCAGAATACCAACAACTCTGCAATGATGTTCAAGAAGGAAGAAAGACTGTAATAAATGCTTACGGCGCGACTAACCCCGCCGAGTTTTTTGCTGTGACGACTGAAACATTCTTTGAAAAACCACAGCAATTGCTGGAGAAGCATCAATCACTTTATAAAATATTACAAAAATATTATCAAGTAGAACCTAGAAATTAGTTTGACTATTGCGCTAGATATGTAGGAATTAGATTTGATTACCAAAGTGACTTTCGTAGGCAGGTAACAGGGCATAGGAAAAAGGGAATATATGTGTATTGAGTTTTCTAAACAAATACGAGTACTAGATATATTAATGATTTAATTAACAATTCTATAAAAATTACTAGTCTAATATTTGTTTTCTTATAAACATTGGCGAAGCTTCTCAGGGAAAGAATCTACAAACATTAAAGCCTTCTTATATAGTTCATATATTTCATCAGAAGTTTTTTCTAATGAGAAAGTACCAAAATCCTGATGTACTAGTCTGTTTCTTTCACGCCCTATTTCAAGGAATGCTTTAATAGAAGAATTAAGTTGATCATTATCTTTTACTTCTTTCTTGAGAAAATTTGAAAAGACTTCTCCGAATAAACCAAAAAAAAGTATTGGCATTTGTTTCTTTCCAATTGAAGTAGGTATGATATTGTCTACTAATAGCTTTATTCTGTACAAAAGATAATAAAACTTTATTTTTATTAGATGTTTCGTCTACAAATCTGACAATATCATCTGTTATGCGAGATTCAAAATAGCTTGCTGCTGCTAGTAGTAAAGCCTTCCTAAAATTTTCATCTACCGTATTTTTGAGTGATATTTCGTTATCCTTTTCAAGATATACTACTAAATCTTTAAACTCTTTGTAGAGTCTATCTACACCCGTATCTTCAAGCACTACAATATCTCCTATTCTCCTAATATTTTTGTAGCTCGTTCTAAACGAGTTTCTACGTTAGATGTCTTTGTTGTTCCTTCCGATGAAGCTTTTACAAATTGCTCATCGTTTTCTAGCTGCTTAATTTTATTAATATCTAAAGGGTGATCTAATAGCTGTCTTTGCAAGAATTTTGACTTACATATTGCAGTAAATACAGCTTCAAAAAGGGCTATATGGAATCGATTATTACGTTTTTTCATAAATGGTTCTTGCGGTAAAGACTCACATTGTTTTAAAAAGGATTTAAATAAATTCTCAAGATATTGATTTTGTTCATGAGAATTATTTCTACTTTTTCTAGAAAATTTGTTTAAAAATTTGGGTAGTGAGGGAGCATAATCTTCGCCATCAATCAGCATAGCAAAACCTCGAAGCAAAAGTTCAATATCTTTCATGTGAATATCCGGCTCATTCATATGTAATAAATCTCGCCATCCTTGTTCCATATTGATACGATTGAGCATCTCATAGAAAGGGGAATGATATAAACTAGCTCTAATTTCTTGTGGATATAAATTAACTCCACCTGAATTTAAACGATTAAAAATTTCATATATTGAAGAATCATCATCCTTAGGAAAGTTTTGTTTAACTATTACGTTACGGATAGGCCTAAGCTCGAACTGTGTTTTGTAATCATCTAAAGTATAATAATTAAGACCTTTAAATTTGTTTGGTTGTTTAGGAAGTTTTTGTGGGAGACTTAAATCAAAATCTATAAAATAATTATTATCGTGTAGTATGTCATCAGGAATTTTGCCGAATTTTTCAAAAATCAGCCTTAATTCAACTCGCTTCTCCTTAACAGGAAATCTACGCTTCATAAAATAATAAATTGACATTAAACGTTGTTGACCATCAATCACTAAAAATTTATTTCTATCTTCTTCATAAAGAAATATTTGCGGAATTGGCAACCCAAGAATTATGGATTCAATTAGTTTTGATGCTCTATTTAAATCCCAAACGTAGTTTCTTTGAAATCCAGGTATTTTTACTGCTCCAGATTCCATAAAATTATAAATTGTTAGTACATTAAAATCATTAGGTGTAGAGGTCAAATCATATTCATCAATTTGAAAATCATCCTCTTCATTAGAGTAATCTTCAAACCAATTTTGATCATCATCAAAAGAGTAATTGTTATTCATATAAATACTGTAATCATGGTATTGGAACTTGAAAAGCTTAGTAATATATTGTATACATTGTGGGTTAAAATGGTCAATTATAAAGTAAATATTTACACATACTTTAAAGTAAGAAAATTTAGTTTTCGTGCATCAAGTATCTACTCTGGAGTTACTCAATATCTCTATAAATATTAAGCAAATTAATAAATATTACTAATGTTAGCTGTTCAATAAACACATAACAATTTAGACATACGTCCAAATACTCACTGTCATTGATTACCCAATAATTTCTCAATAGAAACGGCAATATCAGTAAATGCCAAAGGGTTAATACTTCCCTGCGTTAATATTTCTTGTGACTGATAACCTTTTTCTGTAGGTTGTCTAAATACAATAAGTTGCATAGTTCGTAAATTAATTACCCAATATTCTGGAATCCCTACTGCGGCGTAAATCTTGGTTTTCACTTCCAAGTCTTTAGTTAGACTTGAATCTGAATACTCAATTACCCAAAAAACGTTTTCTGGATAAGGATGGTGTTATCTGTAATCCTTCCCCAAGCGTTGCACGATCGCAATATCAGGTTCTGGTTCTGAGTTACTATCAGGTAAGGTAATTGGTTTGGCTTGGCGGACTTTCGCCTTATTTCCTAACAGGTAAATTAAATATTCTCCCGCCTCATCACTGCAATAAGCGTGGGATTCTCCCTCTGGGGCCATTTCTACAACCTCTCCATTGAGTAATTCCACCTGTCGCCCTGTCAAAATTCCGGCTGCAATCATGCGATGATAGTCGTCAATCTTCCACTTTGCAGTTGTTAGAGTCACAGCGATCGCTCCTATTACTCCTATCCCTTACATTCTATCGAAATATTTTAAAATTTATTCCACAATATCGGTATTTTTAAGTTCTAATATATAACTGTTTTTTTGTGATTTTTTACTACTAAAAAGGAAAAGAAAGACTAAAGCTATAACTCCCGTTGAACCAATGAAACTACCAGCTAAAGTAGATTCCCAAATTGCTATAATTGAACCAGCTATAATTGATATAACACCAAGAGAAAACCCAAAAATTTGCCCTAATCTTCTCTCATACCTTTCTTGTTTAAATTCAGAGATTTGAGCATCTATAAGCTTTTCCCGCATCTTATGTTTGTGTTCTTGCTCTCTCTCTGCCATAGCAATAATTCGTTCAGATGTATTGGGCAAGATACTATTATATTGTTGAAGAACTATCGGTGATGGAAGTGTTTCCATAAAGTCTTTAATTTCTGCATTAATTTGTTGCAACTTGAACTCATCTTCTTGAGCCAAAATCTGAGTTTGTTCAGTTTTTTGATGGGAATTAAATTCATTCATTGTGTGATAAATCTTGTTAGATAGGAATAGTTAAAACTAAATTTAAGTAATATAAGAATAATTTAGATCGGCTCAAGATAACGCCTTTATTTGTGATTGGAGCGATCGCTCCTACTCATCCTACCAATTCTTTTCTTGCATAGCAGGGTTTATTTGAATCATGCAAATATGCTGCAAGTTTTATCCTCAAAATTCTGGTAATAAGCCATGCTCTAGCATAAGCATTTACACTCACAAATCTTTTGATTTTTATTTTACGTAAATTTTATCAATCCCTAAGTGAAATTACTTTATTATTTTTTTCATAAATAACCCAATATCTAATATTTACAGAAACTATAATGAAAATTCTATATATTCGATAGTTATTTAGGGCAGCATAATAAATAACCTCCAATTGGTTTGTTTCTACTGGCTGGTGAATCAGGATGACAAGAATACCTGAGTACCAATTTGCCAACTTTCAAACCCCACATTAGGATCTATGCAGTTAAATCAGAAGCTCTACTTATACTCAACTTTAGATAATTTTCGGTTACTCAACAAAAATTACACCGCCAAAATTATGTTGGTGGCGTTTTTAGGGACTCACATCCCGCTTTTAACTTTACTCTTCAGTTTCGTCATTTCCAATTCTTACTCTTGGGAGATGACAATTAGAGTTCTGGTTATTGCTTTATTCGCTACGTTAATTGGTACGGTTGTTACCCTTTATGCACTTCACCATCTGCTGATTCCCGTCAATTTGACATCCGCCACGTTGCGAGACTACCTCAATAACAAAACTTTACCCAGTCTGCCTACAGAATTTGTAGATGAAGCGGGTACTCTCATGGCAGATACATCACAAACTCTCCACAAATTAGATGAGTTGATTGACTATATCAGCAATTATGACAAACTCACAGGCTTGCCTAATCGGGAGCTATTGCGGGAACGTGTTAATCAGGCTTTATCACAGCAATACAGTCAAAAAATGTTAGCTGTAATGGTATTGGGAATTGATGACTTTACTGGCATAAGTCATGCGTTAGAACATGAGCAATCAAATTTGCTATTAAGAGCGGTAGCCCAGCGTTTGACCAGTTGTTTAGCACAGAAGGATATTTTAGCCCATTTAAGTGGAGATGAATTTGCGATCGCTAGGGTAGAAATTCCCTCAATTGAAAGTATCATTAAGCTGTCACAACTGCTATTGACTACGCTAAATAAACCTTTCACTATCCAAGGTAACCAGATTCATATCACAGCTAGCATCGGTATCACAATTAATCAACCAGATAATCTTCATGATGTTGACCAGTTGTTACAGCAGGCTCATGTAGCTTTGTATCAAGCCAAGCAACAAGGACGCAGCCAACACCAGTTCTATTCGCCAGAGATTAACGCCCAACTGCAAGAACGATTAGCTTTAGAGAATGAACTACATGGAGCATTAGAGCGAAATGAAATAGTGGTTTATTACCAACCCATTATCGATTTACAGACTAAGCAAATCACAGCCGTTGAAGCGTTAGTACGCTGGCAACATCCTACACGAGGTTTAGTATCTCCCGCCAAGTTTATTCCCATTGCTGAAGCCAACGGCTTAATTGTGGAAATTGGCGAATGGGTATTGCGAACTGCTTGTCTGCAAAACCGCACTTGGCAACTTGCAGGACTTCCACCAATACGGATGTCAGTAAACCTGTCAGCTCGACAGTTTGAAGAATCAAATTTAGTAGAGCTTGTCAGTGAAATCATACAGGAGAGTGGTCTGCATCCATCGTATTTGGAACTGGAAGTCACTGAAAGTTCTTTAATGACAGACATTCAGCGCTCAGTCACAATACTCAAACAATTACGAGAATTAGGCGTATGGCTAGCTTTAGATGACTTCGGTACTGGTTATTCTTCTCTCAATTATCTAAAGCGCTTTCCTGTAAATATGCTGAAAATTGATCGGTCATTTGTGCAGGATGTATGTTCTAATCCTGATAGTGCTGCGGTGACTAACGCTATTATTGCCCTAGCAAAAAGCTTACAATTAAAAATTACAGCTGAGGGCATCGAAACCCAGCAACAGCTTAGTTATTTACAAAAGCGCGGATGTCAAGAAGGCCAGGGATATTACTTTGGTATCCCTGCACCTGCAAAGGAAATTATGGAAATATTGCAACCAAAAGAGGCGATAGCAGTCTAATTTTTTGCCTTTATATTACATATATCTTCAGACTCTTTGCTAAACAATTCTAATAAACCAACTGTACCCACAAAAAATGTATAGATGCCATATTGAATTGGCATCTTTTTTTTGCTAGGAGCATAAAAAGCGGCGATTATTCCTTCCAACAAATGGCAACTTACAGCAAAGCGCTCGACCCAGAAAATAGGATTTAAAATGCTGGGAATATTGCTATTAGTAACTACTGCATAAATATTCCATAGTTCCAAACCAATAGCAGTGCTGATGAGAATCGTAGAGATAACTTTAATAATAGATGTGAGTGTTTGCTTTATATTCATTACATTTCTTCAATTTTGTATATATTATCTCACAATCTATATTAGCGATCGCCCAAACAATACTCTTTGAAATAGAGAATAAAAATATAATGTGTTGGTCGCCCATTGATTTCATTCCCAATACCGCAAGAACGTTCAGGTAGAGATAGATTTTTGATAGCAGAGAGTGACTGGAAAGTAAAATAATATGCTATGCCTGGAAAGTGCTACATGACTCTCACAACAAAGGTTTCAACAAACTAGATATTCTCACAGCTAACTTAAACCACAAATATTTCCTCTCATAATCAGAAAAATCCACAGCCAAAGCAGCCTTTAAATCAGCTTGTAACATCTCCTCCACACTTTTCACAAACTGAGAATTGGCAACAAAACCCATAACTTCAAAATTGAGAAAGAATGAGCGATTATCTAGATTAACTGTTCCCACACCTGCCATTTCTTTGTCAATCAGTATTACCTTCTGGTGCATAAATCCATGTTTATATCGATATAATTTAATATTCGTTGCCTTCATCTCTGTGTAATAAGAAAAGGAACACAAGTACACAAGTAAATGATCGGGTCGATTTGGTAAAATAATTCGCACATCCACGCCGCGTAGTGCTGCCAATTTCAAGGCTGTCAAAGTGGAATCATCCGGCACAAAATAGGGAGTAGCAATCCAGAGACGAGTTTGTGCTTGATTGATAGCGCTGACGAAAAACAGTTTACAAGCTTTCAGCTTATCTGCGGGGCCTGTAGGAAATACCAATGCTGTGTAGTCACTTTCCCAATTGGGTTGCACTTGCCAGTTTACATCGATAACTTGACGAGTCGCCCAATACCAATCTTGCAAAAAACATCCTTGCAGACTTT
Source organism: Anabaena sp. FACHB-595 (assembly GCF_048568275.1). NCBI lineage: Bacteria > Bacillati > Cyanobacteriota > Cyanophyceae > Nostocales > Nostocaceae > Anabaena > Anabaena sp. FACHB-595. The sequence goes on along the minus strand of NZ_CP183473.1, from coordinate 5,057,492 downwards.
GGACAGTGGGGCCTTCTAACATCATGTGGGTATCACGCCAAGGACTCAGGCGAGGATTTTTACCTAGATATTCATCACTAATATTCAAACCACCAATAAACGCAGTTCTCCCATCAACTACTAAAATTTTGCGATGGTTGCGGAAATTTAATTGAAAACGATTACCTCTGCCTCTGGTAGTATGAAATGCACTCACTTGAATATCATATTTTTGCAGAGATTTAACATAAAGGCGAGAGATTTTATTAGAACCAATTTCATCATAAATTAAGTAAACTCTTATTCCTTGCTTTGCCTTGGCAATTAGAGCATCTTTAAACTCATTCCCAGCTTTGTCATCAACAACAATGTAGGATTGCAGCAAAATATAACTATTGGCAGATGCGATCGCACTCAACATGGCTGCATAAGTTTGCTGACCATTAATTAGTAATTTGGCATTATTACCAGATGTAAAAGGAATACCAATGAAGGCCTCAGCTAATAGTTGCAATGGTTCCAATTTTGCCGAAACTACCACCTGAAATTTTGTAATCTCAATATAAGTTTGACGAACAAATTGATAATGTTGGGCGTAAACTGAGCGGATAGCTTCAGAATATCCATGAAACTTAGTTCTGCCTAAGATCCAATATAAAGGAATAGTCAGCCAGGGAAAAGTGATTAAGGAAATACTCCAAGCGATCGCCCCACGAGAAGAACGCACATCCATCACGGCATGGGCAGCATGGGCAATTCCCAAACCATGAATAACAACTGTAGCTGCGCTAAAAAAAGCAAGGACGCTACTGTCTATCAGCATCTGAATTTATTATGTATCGATATAAGTAAATTCTGCCAGTAAAGGTTTGTGATCGGATGAACAAATTTCATCTAAAACCTTAGCAGTTGCTGGTTTTTCACTCAAACCACGATAAAAAATATAATCTAGGGGGGGTGACAAAAGAAACCGTTTAATCTTTTTATTTTCTTCCGGTGTAAAATGTGCTTCTTTTAAACCCAATCGAATTACTGTTTTCTCTAAAAGGACTGCTCGTTTGCGACTCCAAGTATTGAAATCGCCAGCAAAAAGAATCGAACCCCTATGGGTAGATATGGCTAACTCTAATTCGTGTAATTGAGCTTTAAATTTATCTAAATCGACAAAATTAATTAGATGGCTATTAATAGTTAAAAGTGTCTGTTGCTGATGAGATAAGGAATATTCAGTAATCAGCGAAACCTTAGGAGTTTTGAACACAGGCTCATGGTGTTTAGTGACGATAACTTTTTTAGCGATCGCACTAATTTTTGCTGCCGTCAAAATACCTGAATAAGTTTGATGATGAGCATCGATAAAATTAGGCGCATAAGCCCAACTCATATTTGTAAAGCCCATAATTTGTTCTACATTCACGCCCATACGGACTTCTTGTAGAAATATGATATCTGGTTGGTACAGCCTGAGGATTTTAAAAAAGTCTTGAAACCAAAATTTCTCAAAGTTATTTTTAGCAATATTCCAATTTAAAACTTTAATAGAATTGCTGTTCAACTCTGTTTGCAATCCCTGACTACTATCAATAGTTAATTCTTGCGTACGCATAAATCTGTAATAAGGCAGAAATTGTCTAGCAAGAATGACTGCGTGTTCTTTGATGTCAGGCATAACTAGCATTCAAAAAACTTGATATAGCTTAATTTTATTACATACTATGTGATAGTGATGGTGTTCCACCCAGCATACCTACTCACTAAAATTTAAAATAATTTTTACTCACAAGTGTTGATGACTTATCTACACTATTCTGCTATCGCCTCTATTAAGTCTATAATTACCGATATAAGGAACTTCCAGATAAAAAAATATCCAAAATTTAGAGTGCGTCAGTGCGGGAAAACCTAGCTGTACCAAGAAATCATTCACACTGACGCACCCTACCAACCGTGAATTTGGAATAATTTATTTTTTGGCGTTCCCTAACACCATCTTTAAACAGATGCTTTCAGCCAGAAAATATTGCACAATATCAATTTAATAGCTGAATTTGATAATTACTAATTAAGCCAAAATTCTTACGCTAAGACTAAATTCATAAATGACATAGGAGTCTAATATGTCTGTTACCCAAGAAACTTGGACACATAAATATATCACTACTAATGGCGTGAAACTCCACTACGTTACCCAAGGAACAGGGACATTAATGTTGATGTTACATGGGTTTCCTGAGTGTTGGTATTCCTGGCGATATCAAATCCCGGAATTTGCCCAACATTATCAAGTTGTTGCGGTGGACTTACGTGGCTACAACGATAGTGATAAGCCACAAGAGCAATCCGCCTACGTCATGGATGAGTTTATCAAAGACGTGGCAGGACTGATTAAAGAATTAGGACATGAGAAGTGTATCCTAGTTGGTCATGATTGGGGTGGTGCGATCGCTTGGTCATTCGCCTACGCTCATCCCCATATGCTAGAAAAATTAATCATTCTCAACTTGCCCCACCCAGCCAAGTTTATTCAAGGCCTGTACACTCCTCAACAGTTATTACGTAGTTGGTATATCTTCTTTTTTCAAATCCCTAGACTGCCTGAATTACTACTCCAATCTACCAATTATCAAGCAATTCCCAACACTATTCAAAACACAGCATTTAATAAGAACGCTTTTACTCCAAATGACCTCAATACCTATAGAAATGCTGCGGCAAAACCAGGTGCGCTTACAGCCATGTTGAATTATTACCGCAATGTTTTTTCCCACTCCTTTTTTAATAAAAGTTGGGGTATTTTGAATGTGCCAACACTCTTGATTTGGGGAGAGAATGATACTGCTCTCGGTAAAGAACTTACCTATGACACATCAACCTACGTCAAAGACCTGCAAATTAAGTATATTCCCGCTTGTGGACACTGGGTACAACAAGAAAAGCCAGAATTAGTTAATCAATATATGCGGAATTTTCTGATGACATAAAGTACCAAATAACATAATTACTACGTGCCACTTAGTAATAGTCAAATACTGAAAAAGTTTAATAATAAAACTATACTAATTGGTACATTAACTTAAAAATATTTAACAGTAAATTAATCCAAGTATTTATGCTTATTTCTTTGGATGTAAATCTCTGAAAACCATAGCCAATATAATATCCAAGATCCAATCAAACATCTTTTACGTTACAAACAAGTTGTGCTTTAAATCAACATTATCCTGAATTTTAGTGAGATAATAGAAATGTGAGGTAAAGAACGGACACAATCTAAATAGAAAGGGGGATAATTATGAAACTTAAGCTATTCGCGGCGCTTGCCTTAGCAACTCCCCTATTTTTGGCTAACTCAGTAACAGCTGGGAATCCGCAAGACCTACAAAGGTTATTATCAACTGGGGAATGTAACGGGTGTAATCTAACAGGCATGAACCTCAGTGGCGAACATTTAATTGGTGCTGACTTACGAGGAGCAAATTTGGCAGGTGCTAACCTCGAAGGTGCTAACCTCGAAGGTGCTGACTTAACTAACGCCAACTTAAAAAAAGCTAACTTAACTTCAGCCTACCTCACCAACGTCAATTTCAAAAAAGCTAACCTCAATGGGGCAAACTTGACTCGCGCCCATGTCATCGACTCTAATGTGTACGGTGCATCAATGGATAATCTCACCATAACCGATGCGGAAATTTATAATACTGCGATCGGTATTGGTGGTGAAGAAGCCCAAAATATTCCTGATTGGGACTAGGGTTGAACTAAGCAAGCTGGATTTAAAAAGCACAAAGTGGGGTGGGTAAGTTTGAATCGGGTGTCATCACCCACCCTTGCAAAAATAATGAGACTAACATTAACACGCAGTTGCGTTTAATAATGTTACTTGACAAAACATATACAGTTGATCATGAGAAGCAGTGGTAATATCACTGCTTCTTTGTATTCAGCGCCCACTACTGATATATTTTGGGCATAACGTAGAGAAATTTTATTAAAACTTTGAGATGCCAAAAAATGTAAAGTAATATTTACAACGAATTTGATACCTGACTAAAAAAAAGTGACATCTCAAAAAGCCTTAATCTGGGGCAAAAAGTTTAAAACCTCACAACTGCAAATCCTGTTAGCTGATAGTCTGACTATCTTTTGGGGAGATTGGTTAGATTTACGGGTACGCATAGCCCAAGTAGCTGCATCCGGCTTAATCTCACCACTAATATATATTTTGGCTTTTGGTTTAGGGCTGGGTAGCTCAATTAGGCCAGGTTCCGCCATCAGTGCTAATTACAATAACTATTTAGAATTTATCTTGCCAGGAATGGTAGCCTTATCTTCCATGACCATTAGCTTTGGTGGGACAACATTCTCGATTTGTGGAGATAGATTATTTACCAAAACCTTTGAAGAACTATTACTCACACCCATCCATCCCTTAGCACTGCAATTGGGTAAAATGCTGGCTGGAGTTGTACGGGGTTTGATGACTTCTGGTTCAGTGATATTGGTAGCCCTGATAATCACGAGAAACTGGAATTTCCTTCATCCCCTGTTTTTGGTGTTGTTGATATTAAATTGTGCAGTATTTGCAGGTTTGGGTGTAATTGTGGGACTATCGGTGCGATCGCTAGAATCGGTAGGACTATACAACAACTTTGTCATTATCCCCATGTCCTTCTTAGGTGCAACCTTCTTCGACCCCAGTACCTTACCAACAGCATTCCAAGTTATCGTTTATTTATTCCCTTTAACTTATGCCAGTACGGGGCTACGCGCAGCCGCCAACTTGCCCTTATCTCAGTTCCCTTGGTATAGCATACCTGTCTTACTAGTCATAGCGATCGCCCTTTCTCTTTGGGGTGCTGCTAAATTTGCCCACCAACAAGACTAATAGAACTTACGCATGAAAACGAAAGATCGAGGGTTTGGACAAGGGTGTAGGGGTATAAGGGTATAAATGCTTGAAACCCTTACACCCCTGTACCCTTAAACCCTTACACCCGGTCTCAACAGATAACCTATTTGCGTAAGTCCTAACTAAATAAAAATCTTTCCCAAACAAAGTTTTTCAAAGTTTCTCTATTTACCAACCAACAAAACGCTAATCTGACTGGGTAACGGGATAAAAAGTAACCATGACCCAACCTTCCAATATTCGTAAGTTGTTGATCGATGCCAAACTAGGACTACTACCTTATCTAGATCAACGCTTAAACGACATCGAAAAGACCCTGAAGCAGCAGGAAAATCTGCAATTACAGCCTTATGATATCCAACTAGGAGATTGTAAAACTTTAGCCGCTAACGAACCCAGGCCAGCAATTACTCAGTCAGTCTCTCTCAAATTTGTCCTGACCGGCAACACAAAAGATAAATTAGAACTGTTCTTGTTAGCTTCCGAATTGCAAAACGATTTAGATGCAGCAATTTATGAGTGGAGTAACCGCGAATGGCATCAATTTGAAAAACCTTTAAAGCGACCAGTAACCCAAATTACAGGCGGCTTAAATTATGCAGTTTTAGAAGAACCAGAGAACTCTTCTCAAATTATCCTTTATCGTGAATTTGATTTAATCTACCCAGTCAGTTTTTGAAGCGTAAGTGGGGTTTATAGTTCATATAAATCCACTGTCTTATTCTTTGAGTACATTACGAGGTAAATAAGCCAGCCGAAGGAAATGTCTGGAATCCTCGCAAAAACATAGTTACAAATTATGCCTTGCAGTACTAGCTCATAGATACTTTCTGAACTTATGCTAATTCGCCCTGCAACATCAGCTGATGTTCCTGATGTTTTACCAATGGTTGCCAATATCTGTGCTTTACATGAATCTTGGGATGCTGCCAAGTATGGTTTTTTGCCACAGCCTGAAAAGCGTTATGAAAGATGGTTGACCAGATTAGCAGATCAAGAACGTAGCGTGTTTCTGGTAGCTGAAAATCAAGGACAACTGGTAGCTTTTGTAGCGGCGACAGTCGAGCAAGAAATACCTATTTATCGGACTAAAGAATTTGGATTTATTCACGATATTTGGGTTGAGCCAGAATATCGTCAACAAGGTATTGCCAGGCAATTAGTAGAAATAACCATTGAACGCTGTCGGCAAATGGGAGTAGCACAAATTCGCTTAGATACCGCAGCCATAAACAAAGCAGCCAGAAAATTTTTTAAGTCCTGTGGTTTTCGTCTCAGTACAATGGAAATGCTGATAACTTTGTAAGCGCTGAGTACTGAGTGCTGAGTAAGCAATTCTGTAATTTGGAATTGATTACTCATCAGTCCCCCCCTGGGTACTCTTCCCTTGGGGAAGCTCCGCGAACGAGAACGCCTTTCCTACGGAACGCTCCGCGAACGGCGAACACAGTCGCCTGCGGAGGGAAACCCTCCGGCAGCGCTGTCTCAGCAGTCCCCTGTCATCTAAACAGCTTGATAACTAGCAGAGAATGTATCTTTTAGAGCCTTCCAACGGAAAGTGCGATCGCCTCCTCTCTCAACAACTACCTTCACTCTTGGTTCCAGACTTGGTAAACTGGTCAAGAACTCGACTTCTTGATCAGATAAAATATGCCCTTCAATGATCCACAACACCAAACCCTTAGACTTGGGTGGCAGGTGTTCTAGCTGAGAACCAACAATTGGTGGCAGATAATATACATTCCCTACTGCTGCACCATTACCAGAGCTTTTTTTGCCCAGATGGGGAGGTCTTACCCCGTGAACTCCTGTGAGATAGGCTGCTACATCGCCTAATCCCCTAGCAGTAAATTGCAGAGTTGTATAGCCAGCAGCACGCAACCGCCGCCGATATCGACCTTCAAAACCTCCTTCTAGAGGTACGTAAACTCCTACAGATCCAAATTTCTCTAGATCCCGAATTAAACCGTTACCAGTGGTAATTAGTGCCATAGATTTTCTGAGGTTTTGTCATATCCCACTTCCATATCTCTATTATTTACTGTGAAGTGAGAGATTCAGTTAGATCAGGAAGCTTATACTTTAAATAAGCTATACTCAATCGTGCTGACTTGACTGTACATAGCAGCCCAAAAAAATAATCTATAAATTTTCTAGACAATTATCATTGGATAGTTTATATTATTAGATTGTGACCAAACTGAACTATCAGGGTATCATGTAGCGATGATCTTGGGCTAGTGTTAGCTATAGAAGCTAATGAGTCTATTCCCAAAAAGAATAAACTAGCCGTAATGGATCAAAGACTGGTAAACTAGAAAAGCTTTTAGGTCAAACCAAGAGTTGATGGCTAAATATAAAATTCCATCATCCTTAGACTACATTCACTCGTGTAGTCAGAGAACAAGCAAAACCTTAAGCTAAGGTTGAATTTGTTTAGTGAAGTAGAAACTGAGCAGTGATGTTGGCTTCATAGCATTACACAGTTTTCAGTTAAAGGATACTGAGCGGTAAAAACTGCTTAAGTCCACTACGACACGGCAGTTGCCTCAAACTGGGAGATATCCTTCAGGTACTGCCGCCAGAAAGTGCCTATGCAAGCGCTTGGACGAAAGCGTTGCTGCACAAAGTGTAAAGCTGTAAGAGCTTGCCCTGATACCAGAAGCTATCCCTTCCTTAGAGAAGTCGCTTGTGGCTGTTCTGGTAATTAAATGAGTGTAACTAAATAGATTCAGCAAACAAAGACACCGCCTGATTGTGTCCGGAAGAATTTGCAGTGGCATCAACCCCATACAAGTTCACAATTTCGTCCGTTCATCACCGGAAACCACACAGTGTGTCTAGAAAACCCGATTTCGTAGAAAGGAGAGCCAGTTACTGTGTCAGTAGGGATTCTCGGCACCAAGCTGGGCATGACCCAAATATTTGACGAAGCAGGAGTCGCAATTCCTGTGACTGTCGTACAAGTGGGGCCATGCGTTGTTACCCAAGTTAAAAGTAAACAAACCGACGGTTACGCTGCCATCCAAGTTGGTTATGGCGAAGTCAAACCCAAGGCGTTGAATAGACCTTTACTCGGCCATTTAGCCAAATCATCTGCCCCAGCATTAAGGCATTTGAAAGAGTATCACACAGATGGCTCTAGCGATTATGCTTTAGGTCAAGAAATTAAAGCAGATATTTTTAGTGTAGGTGAGCTTGTAGACGTAATCGGTACAAGTATCGGTCGCGGCTTTGCAGGCAACCAAAAACGGAATAACTTTGGACGCGGGCCAATGTCTCACGGTTCCAAAAACCACAGAGCGCCTGGTTCTATCGGTGCAGGTACAACCCCAGGCCGCGTGTATCCAGGTAAGCGGATGGCTGGTCGTTTAGGTGGTACTCGTGTCACCATTCGCAAACTGACCGTAATCCGCGTTGATGCAGAACGTAATTTACTGCTAATTAAAGGAGCTGTTCCTGGTAAACCAGGCGCTTTACTAAGTATTGTACCTGCTAAAAAAGTTGGGAAGTAGTCACAAGTCAATATCCAAACGTTACTGACAACTGACAACTAAGCAACTGATAAAGGACAGAAAAATGGTAGAGAGTGTAGTAAAAAATTGGCAAGGGGAGCAAATCGGACAAAAAACGTTCGAGTTGCGGGTTGCCAAAGAAACAACGGCGGCGCACATTGTACACCGCGCCCTAGTTAGACAGCAAACCAACGCTCGTCAAGGAACAGCCAGCACCAAAACCCGTGCTGAAGTCCGAGGCGGCGGTCGTAAACCCTGGCGACAAAAAGGAACTGGTCGCGCTCGTGCAGGTTCCATCCGTTCACCGTTATGGCGTGGTGGTGGTGTCATCTTTGGACCCAAACCCAGAGATTTCGATTTAAAAATGAACCGCAAAGAGCGGCGTTTAGCACTGCGGACAGCATTTGTCAGCCGTATAGACGATTTGATTTTAGTAGAAGAATTTAGCAACGAGTTATCCCGCCCCAAAACTAAAGATTTGGTGGCAGCATTCACTCGTTGGGGTGCAGAACCGGAAAGCAAAATATTGTTAATTTTGTCGGAATTTCCTGAAAACGTGTATTTGTCTGCCCGTAACATTGAGAACCTAAAACTCATTGCGGCTGACCAACTCAACGTTTATGATTTGCTGCACGCTGACAAAATTGTTGTCACCACATCAGCATTAGAAAAAATTCAGGAGGTCTACAATGGCTAAGTTTGACCCCCGCAACCTGCCCGATTTAGTGCGTCGCCCGATCTTGACAGAAAAAGCGACCATCATGATGGAGCAGAATAAATACACCTTTGAAGTGACTCCTAAGGCCAGTAAGCCACAAATCAGAGCAGCAATTGAAGACCTATTTCAGGTCAAGGTTGTCAAAGTCAATACGGCATTGCCACCACGCAGAAAAAAACGTGTGGGTAAATTTATTGGCTTTAAGCCCCAATATAAGAAAGCGATCGTCACTATCGCCCCTGGGGATGTAGATAAAATCAGACAAGTTCTATTCCCAGAGGTATAAAATATCATGGGTACTCGTTCTTACCGCCCTTATACCCCCAGTACTCGCCAGGTTACAATTTCCGACTTCGCGGAAATTACCAAAACCGAACCAGAAAAGTCGCTGACGGTATATAAACACAGGGCAAAAGGCCGCAACAACCAAGGTCGGATTACTAGTCGCCGCCGTGGTGGTGGACACAAAAGACTGTATCGGATCATTGACTTTAAACGGGATAAACGTAGTATTCCTGCCACAGTCATAGCTATTGAATACGATCCTAACCGGAACGCTCGGATTGCTCTGGTTTCCTATGAAGATGGGGAAAAACGGTACATCCTGCATCCAAACAACTTAAAAGTTGGGACAGTAATTATTGCTGGGCCAGAGTCTCCTATTGAAGATGGCAATGCTTTACCCTTGGCGAACATTCCCTTAGGTACAAGCGTTCACAACGTAGAGTTAAAAGCAGGCAAAGGTGGTCAAATTGTCCGCTCTGCTGGTGCAACAGCTCAAGTTGTAGCTAAAGAAGGGAATTACGTGACCCTCAAGCTACCTTCTGGAGAAGTCCGCTTGATTCGTCGGGAGTGCTACGCCACCATCGGCCAAGTAGGTAACACCGACGCGAGAAACTTAAGCGCTGGTAAAGCAGGTAGAAATCGCTGGAAAGGTCGCCGTCCTAAAGTTAGAGGTAGCGTCATGAACCCAGTAGACCACCCACACGGCGGTGGTGAGGGTAGAGCGCCTATCGGTAGATCCGGCCCTGTAACTCCTTGGGGTAAACCCACCTTGGGCGCCAAAACACGCAAACCCAAGAAAGCCAGCAGCAAGTTGATTATACGCCGTCGTCGTAAATCTTCTAAACGCGGTCGTGGTGGTCGTGAGTCTTAATTAGTGCTGTTAGCGGGGCGTTCAGCCCATGCTGAGTAATGAGTGCTGAGTAGTATGAACCTAATCAACACCCAAAACTCAAAGTTAAAAACTCACAACATAAACTCAAAACTTTCGCAATTATGGGTCGTTCTCTTAAAAAAGGTCCTTTCATCGCCGATCATTTACTCAGCAAAATTGAAAAGCTCAACGACAGAAATGAAAAACAAGTAATTAAAACTTGGTCAAGAGCTTCCACAATTTTGCCCTTGATGGTAGGTCATACTATAGCCGTTCACAACGGTCGTCAACACGTTCCAGTTTTTATCAGCGAGCAGATGGTGGGACATAAGTTGGGAGAATTCGCTCCTACTCGTACCTACAGAGGCCATGGTAAATCTGACAAAAAAGCAGGTAGGTAAGTTGTCAATAGTCAGTAGTAGGCTGTCAGTGGGTGAAAACAACTGACAACTAACCACTGACAACTGACAAAATTGGAGAAAATTATGGCTACTGATACTACTGAAGTAAAAGCGATCGCCCGCTTTATCAGAATGTCTCCCTACAAAGTACGTCGGGTACTTGACCAAATTCGGGGGCTTTCTTACCGGGAAGCGCTAATTATCCTAGAATTTATGCCCTATCGAGCCACTGAGCCAGTGTTAACACTACTGCGTAGTGCTGCTGCTAACGCTGAACATAATGCAGGGTTAGACCGCGCCGAGTTAGTGATTACCCAAGCTTATGCTGACCAAGGCCCAGTCCTGAAACGTTTCCAACCCAGAGCGCAAGGTAGAGCCTACCAAATTCGCAAGCCGACGTGTCATATCACCTTGGCTGTGGCTGCTAACGCCGGTGCTAAATAAGTCCTAGACACAAAAAATTGCGTTAAAGTCAGAAATTTTAGAGGAAGCATTTGTGGGACAAAAAATTCATCCAGTTGGCTTTCGCCTGGGAATTACCCAAGAACACCAATCGCGTTGGTTTGCCGAACCTAGCCGCTATCCAGAACTTCTACAAGAAGACCACAAACTACGTCAATATATAGAACAAAAACTGGGTAGACTCGCACAAAATAACGCAGGTATTTCCGAAGTGCGGATTGAGCGGAAAGCCGATCAAATCGATCTAGAAGTGCGTACAGCTCGCCCAGGTGTAGTTGTAGGTCGTGGTGGGCAAGGTATTGAAGCATTGCGTACCGGACTACAAACCTTATTGGGTGGCAATCGTCAAATTCGCATCAACGTAGTAGAAGTACAACGAGTTGATGCTGATGCTTACCTGATTGCCGAATTTATTGCTCAACAGTTGGAACGTCGTGTTTCCTTCCGTCGGGTAGTGCGTCAAGCAATTCAACGCGCTCAAAAAGCTGGCATTCAAGGCATCAAAGTTCAAGTTAGCGGTCGCCTCAACGGTGCAGAAATTGCCCGGACAGAGTGGACACGGGAAGGTAGAGTACCTCTACATACATTAAGAGCTGATATTGACTACTCTTACTGCACAGCCAAAACCGTTTACGGTATTCTTGGCATCAAAGTTTGGGTATTCAAAGGCGAAATCATCCCTGGACAAGAAGTAGCGACACCACCACCTTCACCCCGCGACCGCGACCGCGACCGTGGCGATCGCGATCGCGAACCTCGCCGTCGTCAACAACAACGCCGCCGCCAGCAGTTTGAAGACCGATCCAACGAAGGATAGTCATTAGTCCTTAGTCATGGTGAATGGCTCTTGACAACTGACCCTTTGGGTTCGCCAGTTGCACCCTTACGGGAAGGCTTACGCCAACATGAGGGAAACCCCCAAGACCGCACTGGCTCACAACTGACAACTGACAACTGACAAACCATGTTAAGTCCAAGAAGAACTAAATTCCGCAAACAACAACGCGGGCGGATGGGAGGGTTAGCCCACCGGGGTAGCACCCTCAACTTTGGAGATTTCGCACTCCAAGCCCAAGAACCAGCTTGGATCACCTCTCGGCAAATCGAGGCTTCCCGTCGGGCAATGACTCGTTACATCCGCCGGGGTGGCAAAATTTGGATTCGCATCTTCCCAGATAAGCCAGTAACCATGCGTCCGGCAGAAACCCGGATGGGTTCCGGTAAAGGTAATCCAGAGTTTTGGGTAGCTGTAGTTAAACCAGGCCGGATTTTATTTGAAATCGCTGGTGTTACAGAAGAGATTGCTCGTGAAGCAATGCGTTTAGCAGCTTATAAGCTACCAATTAAAACTAAGTTTATTGTGCGTTCTCAAGTTGTAGAGGAACAGGAGTAGGTTATGCCACTTCCCAAAATTTCAGAAGCTAGAGAACTAAGTGACGAGAGATTGGTTGAGGAAATCACTGCTGTCAAAAAACAACTGTTTCAGTTGCGCTTACAAAAAGCTACCAGACAACTAGATAAACCTCACCAATTCCGCCATGCCCGCCACCGTCTAGCCCAATTGTTAACGGTAGAAGGAGAGCGGAAACGGGCAGCCGCAACTCAATCGCCTCAAGAATAAAAGTAGGAGATTATGGCAATCAAAGAACGCGTTGGCTTAGTAGTAAGCGACAAAATGCAGAAAACTGTAGTAGTCGCCATCGAAAACCGCGCTCCCCACCCCAAGTACGGCAAAATTGTAGTTAAAACCCGCCGTTACAAAGCTCACGACGAAGACAATAAATGCAAAGTGGGCGATCGCGTGCGGATTCAGGAAACCAGACCCTTGAGTAAAACCAAGCGCTGGCAGGTTGCAGAAATCCTCAACACCAAAGCTTAGTTGTTATAAAAATAACAACTTTATAAGGGAGACCAATTGTGATTCAACCCCAAACCTATCTTAATGTCGCAGACAATAGCGGCGCTCGTAAATTGATGTGTATCCGTGTCTTAGGTGCGGGTAACAGTCGTTACGGCTTCATTGGCGATAAGATTATTGCTGTGGTCAAAGATGCCACACCCAACATGGCTGTAAAAAAATCTGATGTTGTGGAAGCAGTAATTGTCCGTACTCGCCATCATATCCGTCGTGATAGCGGTATGACTATTCGCTTCGACGATAACGCCGCCGTCATCATCAACAAAGATGGTAATCCTAGAGGCACACGGGTATTTGGCCCTGTAGCACGGGAATTGCGCGACAAAAACTTCACCAAAATAGTTTCTCTGGCTCCGGAGGTGCTGTAATGCCAAGTAAAAAGGACACAACACCCAAATTTCATAAACTCCACGTCAAGACTGGCGACACCGTGCAAATCATTGCTGGTAAAGACAAAGGCAAAGTCGGTGAAGTGATTAAAGCACTGCCCCAACTGAGCAAAGTTGTCGTTAAAGGTGTCAATATCAAAACTAAGCACGTCAAGCCCCAACAAGAAGGTGAATCGGGACGGATTGTCACTCAAGAAGCACCGATTCACAGTTCTAACGTCATGCTTTACTCCACCAAGCAAAACGTCGCTAGTCGTGTTTGTTACACTTTCACCGCAGAAGGTAAGAAAGTAAGGAAACTCAAGAAAACTGGCGAAATTCTCGATAATTAGGGAATTAGCCGACTTGAGATTTTAGATATGGAATTAAATTTACAATCTAAAATCGGAAAATAAAGTTTCCCTGACAAAGCCCAGGGAGAATCAGGACAAAAAACTATGGCGACCACAAGACTCAAAACCTTATATCAAGAGACAATCGTCCCTAAATTAACCCAACAGTTCCAATATACTAACGTTCATCAAGTACCAAAATTGGTGAAAATTACTGTGAACCGGGGTTTGGGGGAAGCAGCTCAAAATGCTAAGTCCCTAGAAGCATCATTAACCGAAATTGCCACTATTACTGGTCAAAAGCCAGTAGTCACACGGGCGAAAAAGGCGATCGCTGGCTTTAAAATTCGTCAGGGTATGCCTGTTGGTATCATGGTGACATTAAGAGGCGAACGGATGTATGCTTTCTTCGACCGCCTGATTAGCCTGTCACTGCCAAGAATTAGAGACTTCCGTGGTATCAGCCCCAAAAGCTTTGATGGTCGCGGTAACTATACTCTAGGCGTAAGAGAACAGTTAATCTTTCCAGAAATCGAGTACGACAGCATCGATCAAATCCGTGGTCTAGATATTTCTATCATCACCACAGCGAAAAACGACGAAGAGGGCCGCGCCTTACTTAAAGAATTTGGAATGCCCTTTCGCGATCAATAAGTTCATCTAAAGAGGGAACGATGGCGGCTAACGACACAATTGCAGATATGCTGACGCGCATCCGCAATGCTAACATGGCAAGGCATCAAACTACACTAGTGCCAGCTACAAAAATGACTCGTAGCATTGCTAAAGTGCTACAGGAAGAAGGCTTTATTGCTGAAATTTCTGAAGAAGGAGACGAAGTAAAACGTAATCTGGTGATTGCCCTGAAATATAAGGGTAAAAATCGTCAGCCTCTAATTACCGCCCTGAAGCGTGTAAGTAAGCCTGGGTTACGTGTTTACTCCAACCGAAAAGAATTACCAAGAGTATTAGGTGGCATTGGTATTGCCATTATTTCTACATCCAGTGGTATCATGACCGACCGCGAAGCGCGACGGCAGAACGTGGGTGGTGAAGTACTCTGCTACGTCTGGTAGTTATTAGTCATTAGTCATCAGTCATTAGTCATTTAGTACAAAACAAAGGACAACTGACAACTGACAACTGACAACTGACACAAGGATAAAAAAATCATGTCTCGTATTGGTAAACGTCCAATTACTGTACCAGCCAAAGTGCAAGTCACCATTGATGGCACAAAGGTTGTGGTTAAAGGCCCTAAAGGCGAACTGTCAAGAGAACTGCCTGCAAACGTTAGTGTTTCTCAAGAAGGAGAAACCTTACAAGTAACCCGTCGGGATGAAACTCGGACTTCTAGACAACTACACGGTTTAAGCCGGACTCTGGTTGCCAACATGGTAGAAGGCGTTTCTCAAGGTTTCCAACGCCGCTTGGAAATTCAAGGCGTGGGTTATCGGGCTCAAGTTCAGGGGCGTAACCTAGTTTTAAACATGGGTTACAGCCATCAAGTCCAAATTGAACCACCGGATGGTATTCAATTTGTTGTAGAAAATAATACCAATGTTATAGTCAGTGGCTATGACAAAGAAATTGTAGGTAACACAGCAGCGAAAGTTCGAGCCGTTCGTCCACCAGAACCTTACAAGGGTAAAGGTATCCGCTACGCCGGTGAAGTGGTTAGACGTAAAGCTGGTAAGACTGGTAAGGGTGGTAAGAAGTAAACATGAAACTTACTCGTAGAGAATCAAAAGAGCGTCGCCATAGACGCGTTCGTGGTAAAGTTCAAGGTTCTCCAGAACGTCCACGTCTGGCTGTCTTCCGCTCTAATGAGCATATATATGCTCAAGTAATTGATGATACACAACATCACACACTGGCAGCTGCATCGACTGTAGAGCCAGAATTGAAATCTAGTTTGGCTTCTGGCTCTAACTGTGAAGCATCAGCGCAAATTGGTAAATTGATTGCGGCGCGATCGCTCGAAAAAGGTATCACTAAAGTTGTCTTTGATCGCGGTGGTAACTTATACCACGGACGTATCAAAGCATTAGCCGAAGCAGCACGCGAAGCTGGTTTAGATTTCTAATTTGTCAGTAGTCAATGGTCAACAGTCAGTAGTAACTGACAACTGACAACTGACAACTGACAACTGACAACTGACAAAAAGAGAGCAAGATTATGGCAACAGGTCGTCGTAAAGCGAACCGCACAAAAAAAGAAGAAACCAACTGGCAAGAACGGGTAATTCAGATCCGGCGGGTGAGCAAGGTTGTTAAAGGTGGTAAAAAACTCAGCTTCCGAGCGATCGTTGTTGTTGGTAACGAACGCGGTCAAGTTGGGGTCGGAGTAGGTAAAGCCTCTGATGTGATTGGTGCTGTGAAAAAAGGTGTGGCCGATGGCAAAAAACACCTGATTGATATCCCCATCACCAAATCTAACTCCATCCCTCATCCTATTGATGGTGTCGGTGGTGGTGCTAAGGTCATGATGCGCCCAGCCGCTCCTGGTACAGGTGTAATTGCCGGTGGCGCTGTCCGGACAGTATTGGAATTGGCAGGGGTTCGTAACGTTTTAGCCAAGCAACTCGGCTCTAACAACCCGCTCAACAACGCCAGAGCAGCCGTAAACGCCTTATCTACACTACGCACCTTAGCTGAAGTTGCTGAAGACCGAGGCATTGCGATCGAAAAACTCTACATCTAAGTAGTCATTTGTCCGATGTGGAAATGACAACTGACAACTGACAAATAACAACTGGCAACTTTTAGATTATGAGACTCAACGATGTTAAGCCCCAAAAAGGCTCAAAAAAACGCCGTCGCCGTGTAGGTAGAGGTATTTCTGCTGGTCAGGGTGCTAGTGCAGGTCTAGGTATGAGAGGTCAAAAATCCCGTTCTGGTAGTGGTACCAGACCTGGGTTTGAAGGTGGTCAACAGCCATTGTACCGTCGGATACCCAAGCTGAAAGGCTTTCCTGTAGTTAATCGGAAAATTTACACTACGATTAATGTAGAGAAGCTAGCTGATCTTCCTGCAAATACAGAAGTAACTTTGGAATCTTTGAGAGCAGCAGGTATTTTGACTGCTGCCAAAGGCCCACTGAAAATTTTGGGTAATGGAGATTTAGGCGTAGCCCTCAACGTTAAGGCAGCAGCTTTCACAGGTCAAGCTCGTAGCAAAATTGAGGCTGCTGGAGGGAGTTGTGAAGTTTTAGGGTGATGCCCAACAGCGCACTTGAAAGCTAGCCAATTTGCTTCCAGCGCCTGGTTCACGATAAAGGTAGCACTCTATGATCAGTCGAGATAAAGCCCCAACGGCTCAAGAAACTTTTATGCAGATGGCGCAAGCAGCTGGGCTGAGAGGCAGGCTGCTTGTAACTGTCGGTATTTTAATCCTGGTTCGCCTGGGTATCTTTTTACCAGTACCAGGAATTGATAGAACTCGTTTTGCCGAAGCAATTTCGAGCAATAATGCCATATTCGGTTTATTGGATATATTTTCAGGGCGAGGACTTTCAACTTTGGGAGTCTTTGCTTTAGGGATTTTGCCTTTTATTAATGCGTCAATTATCATCCAATTACTGACTGCGGCAATACCATCTTTAGAAAATTTACAGAAAAATGAAGGCGAAGCGGGTCGGCGGAAAATTTCCCAAATTACTCGCTATGTAACTGTAGGGTGGGCAATTTTTCAGAGCGTGGCTTTCTCCGCTTTATTTCTCCAGCAGTTTGCCTTGCAACCAGGCCCAGTATTTGTAGCAGAAACAGCGATCGCACTGACAGCTGGTTCTATGTTCGTTATGTGGGCATCGGAACTGATCACAGAACGCGGTATTGGTAATGGTGCATCCTTGTTAATTTTTGTCAACATTGTCGCATCCTTGCCAAAATCCTTAGGTGACACCATTGACTTAGTGCAAGTTGGTGGTAGAGAAATTGTTGGTCGCGTGATTGTGCTAGTGTTAGTATTCCTAGCAACAATCGTGGGCATCGTATTTGTACAGGAAGGCATCCGGCGCATCCCAATTATCTCGGCTCGTCGTCAAGTTGGTCGTCGGGTACTCGCAGAACAGCGTAGCTATTTACCCTTGCGTCTCATATCTGGTGGTGTCATGCCAATCATCTTTGCAGCAGCCATTTTGAGTTTGCCACTTTTGATTGCTAACTTCACCAAGAATCCCGAATTGGCTAACATTGTCAATACTTATTTGAGTCCAGGTGGTTCTGGATCTTGGGTATACGCTTTGGTGTACTTAATTTCCATTGTTTTCTTTAGCTACTTCTATTCTTCTTTGATTGTTAACCCTGTTGACGTAGCTCAGAACCTCAAGAAAATGGGTTCTAGTATTCCGGGTATTCGTCCTGGAAAGGCAACTAGTGAATACATCGAACGGGTAATTAACAGACTAACTTTTTTGGGTGCAATCTTTTTGGGTTTGGTGGCAATTATCCCCACTGCCGTAGAAAGAGCTTTAGGAGTACCAACCTTTAGGGGATTGGGTGCAACTTCATTGCTAATTCTGGTTGGTGTGGCAATTGAGACAGCTAAACAAGTCCAAACTTACGTTATTTCTCAGCGTTATGAAGGAATGGTGAAACAATAGTGACGCGACTAATCTTCTTGGGGCCGCCGGGAGCAGGTAAAGGAACACAAGCTCAAATTTTGGCTGAACATTTACATATTCCGCATATTTCCACTGGGGACATATTGCGGCAAGCCATGAAAGAGCAAACTCCCTTGGGAATCAAAGCTCAAAGCTATGTAGATAGTGGCGAGTTGGTTCCTGATCAGTTAGTGCAAGACTTGGTAGAAGAGCGTCTTGAGCAAGCAGATGCTAAATCTGGTTGGATATTGGATGGTTTCCCTCGTAAAGTCACACAAGCGGCTTTTCTGGAAGAATTGCTGCAAAAAACTGGTCAAGGTGGCGAAAGAGTAGTCAATTTGGATGCGGCAGATGATGTCGTGGTAGCACGGTTGTTATCCAGAGGCAGGAAAGATGACACCGAAGAGGTAATTCGTCGCCGCCTGGAAATTTACCGCAGCGATACTGCACCCTTGATTGATTATTATAGCGATCGCCAAAAACTTCTAACCATCAATGGCGACCAGTCCCAAGAAGAAGTCACTCACGAATTGAAAGCAACTTTAGGTTCATAACTAGCCCAAAAAGTCCAGGGGATAGAGTTTAGGGACTGTACCTAGTCCCCAGTACCCAATCCCCAGTTCCCTGTCACTGAAAGATGTTGTCAAATTTAGCTAAGATATATTAATAAACGGTTGATATATTTGTTGAAATGTGTTCTCTTGCAAATGAGTGCTGCAAACGAACAAAAAGTTGTTGAATTGAGGAAAAAACTTGTCTAAACAAGATTTGATTGAAATGGAAGGCACTGTTACTGAGTCTTTGCCTAATGCCATGTTTCGCGTTGACCTAGATAACGGCTTCAACGTGTTAGCACACATCTCAGGTAAGATTCGCCGTAACTACATCAAAATTTTGCCTGGCGATCGCGTCAAAGTGGAACTAACTCCCTACGACCTCACAAAAGGCAGAATCACCTACCGACTGCGCAAGAAGTAGATATATGTAAGGAAGTCTACCATAAAACAAATTATTTGGGTGTTACCCATTTACTTAATTGCATAAAGTTTCCTAAAAATGCTATAATTTAATATTTGGAGTCAATTTTTAAAGGCATGAAAGTCAGAGCCTCGGTCAAGAAAATTTGTGAAAAATGCAACGTAATCCGCCGTCGTGGACGCGTTATGGTGATCTGTGTTAATCCCAAGCACAAGCAACGTCAAGGATAACATCCCGTGGGCGTTGAGAGTGACGCTTACCAACATCACCATCAGCAATAATTCGGACGCGTTTAACCGCGTTTTTCCATCAGCAACTGCGAACAAAATAGGGAGACATTCATCGTGGCACGTATTGCCGGAGTAGACCTTCCACGCGACAAACGCGTTGAAATCGGTCTAACCTATATCTACGGAATTGGACTATCAAGGTCGCAAGAGATTATCGCGGCTACAGGTGTTAACCCAGATACCCGTGTTAAAGACCTCAGTGATGCCGATGTAGCAGCCCTGCGAGGCGAAGTCGAAAGCAACTATCAAGTTGAAGGTGACTTGCGCCGCTTGGAAGCAATGAACATCAAGCGCTTAGTTGACATTGGTACATACAGAGGTCGCCGTCATCGGATGGGCTTACCAGTCAGAGGACAAAGAACTCGCACTAATGCTAGAACTCGTCGTGGGAGAAGGCAGACAGTGGCCGGTAAGAAGAAGGCTCCTGGTAAGTAATATTTCTCTGCTTGCTACCAAGAGCAAGTTTTACCTAAGGTTAACTGAAATAATATGGCAAGACAACCAACAAAAAAATCTGGGAGTAAGAAGCAGAAACGGAACGTTCCCAATGGAATGGCTTACATCCAATCTACTTTCAACAATAGCATTGTCACCATCACCGACCAAAATGGAGATGTAATTTCTTGGGCTAGTGCAGGTTCTAGCGGTTTTAAAGGTGCTAAAAAAGGAACTCCCTTTGCAGCACAAACCGCAGCAGAAAGTGCAGCCAGACGAGCTATCGACCAAGGAATGCGCCAAATTGAAGTGATGGTTAGTGGGCCAGGAGCAGGTAGAGAAACTGCGATTCGGGCGCTTCAAGGAGCAGGGCTAGAAATTACCCTGATTCGAGACATAACCCCCATTCCTCACAATGGTTGCCGTCCGCCAAAACGCCGTCGCGTATAGGTCAAGACTTTTGTTCTCACCTGCAATTGCTTGACAATTGGGGTGAGTGTTGAAGAACTTCCGACGGCTGGGACGACAACAAGCGTGTCAGCTCTTCCATTAGGGAGGGCTGCTGTACTCCAAATCAAGCAAAATATAATGAATGCCTGCAAGCTTAATCAGTAAATCAAACTGTACCCCCACCAGATGTTGGCAGTTTGATACACCTAAGTCAGCCCAGGGCAATAAAGTAAATTCGAGAGGCAAAAAATTTGCCTGCTAGCAGCACCTTAATTAAGGGAGGCTACTCCGTGGCGCAGTTTCAAATTGAATGTGTAGAGTCTAATACAGAGGAAAGTCGGAACCATTACAGTAAATTTATTCTAGAACCTCTAGAACGTGGTCAGGGAACAACAGTCGGCAATGCGTTGCGGCGGGTTTTACTATCCAATCTAGAGGGAACAGCAGTCACAGCAGTGAGAATTGCCGGTGTTTCTCACGAGTTTGCTACAGTTCCAGGCGTGCGAGAAGATGTCTTAGAGATCATCATGCGGATGAAGGAAGTTATCCTCAAAAGCTATTCTTCTCAGGCCCAGATCGGCAGATTGCTAGTTAACGGCCCAACAACAATCACTGCATCACATTTTGATTTACCCAGTGAAGTAGAAGTTATTGATCCTACCCAGTATGTCGCTACTATTGCTGAGGGCGGCAAATTGGAAATGGAGTTCCGCATCGAAAGAGGCAAAGGATACCGCACAGTAGAAAGAGGGCGTGAAGAAGCTACATCTTTGGACTTTCTGCAAATTGACTCCATCTTTATGCCTGTGCGGAAAGTTAACTACAGTGTTGAGGAAGTGCGTGCTGATGGCTCCATTCCTAAAGACAGGCTTCTGTTAGAAGTTTGGACAAATGGTAGCATTTCTCCTCAAGAAGCCTTATCTTCAGCAGCCGGGATTCTAGTTGATTTGTTCAATCCGTTGAAAGATATTTCACTAGAACCAACGGATACAAACTCCGACATTCCAGACGACCCCACTGCTCAAATTCCTATCGAAGAGTTGCAACTCTCTGTACGGGCCTATAACTGTCTCAAGCGGGCGCAAGTCAACTCTGTGGCTGACTTGTTGGATTACACCCAAGAAGACTTGTTAGAGATCAAAAACTTCGGTCAGAAATCAGCAGAAGAAGTCGTGGAAGCTTTACAGCGACGCTTGGGCATCACCTTACCCCAAGAAAGAAGCTCTAAACACAACTAGTCTTACAATCGTTCAAAGTTCACTGTAGTATTGTTATGCGTCACCGGAATCGGGTCAAAAAACTTGGTAAACCAGCTGATCAGCGCCGCGCCCTGTTACGAGCGTTGACTACTGAGCTAATCCGTCATGGTCGGATTACCACTACTTTGGTTCGTGCGAAAGTGGTACGAAGCGAAGTAGATAAAATCATCACCCTAGCAAAAGATGGCTCATTAGCAGCACGTCGTCGAGCGTTGGGTTACATCTACGATAAACAGCTAGTTCATGCGCTGTTTGAGCAAGTTTCCTCTCGGTATGGTAATCGTCAAGGCGGATATACCCGTATTCTGCATACCGTACCTCGTCGGGGTGACAATGCTGAGATGGCGATTATTGAATTGGTGTAGAGAAGACAGGAGGTAGAGGGCTGGAGGCAAAAGGGTAAATCCTTTGCTTAAAACCTTGTACTTCAGTCTTTATTGAAAGAACCTATGTTAGATAGTCACCAGCCGAAACAAACTCAACGAGTAGCCTTGGTAGTGCAGTACCTTGGTACACATTTTCATGGCTGGCAACGACAAAAACAGCATCGGACAGTTCAGGAAGAAATCGAAACAGCGATCGCTAAAATTCTCGGACATCATGTCACACTACATGGTGCTGGGCGTACTGATAGCGGAGTCCACGCTGCTGCTCAAGTAGCCCATTTTGATGCTACAGGGTTAATTCCCGCACACAAGTGGGCATCAGTTATCAATAGTTACCTGCCCAAGGATATATTGATAAAAGCTTCAGCAGCTGTAGGCGACCGTTGGCACGCTCGTTTTAGCGCCGCATACAGGCGGTATCGCTACACAATCTATACTGAAGATCGACCGAACTTGTTCGTCACACCTTTCAGTTGGCATTATTATTATGCACCCCTAGATGAATCTCTGATGCAGGCTGCCCTTAAACCCCTGATGGGAAAGCATCACTTGGCGGCATTTCACCGTGCAGGGTCAAAGCGATCGCATTCTTGGGTAGAGGTACAAGCAGTAGAGTGTCATCGTAGTGGGCCGTTTATCCATATTGAAATTCAGGCTGATGGATTTTTATATGGCATGGTGCGACTGTTGGTAGGGATGTTAGTACAGGTAGGTTCCGGGCAACGAACTCTGGCTAACTTCACCGAACTCTGGAAAGAACAACGGCGGGAAGAAGTAAAACACGCCGCACCGTCACAGGGCTTATGCTTGTTACGAGTCGGCTATCCAGATTTTCCCTTTACCCCTGACGTTTGGTATGACACCATGCCAAAGTTAGTTTTTAGTCAAGAGTCATTAGTCAATAGTCATTAGTCAAAAGTTTTTGCTATGGACTACAGACTATTGACTATCAGACTCTGAAAAAAATGACAAAGGACAAATAAAAATGAGTAAAACCTATCTTCCTCCTCAAGAATCCCTTGAGCGTGATTGGTATGTAGTAGATGCTACGGACAAACGCCTGGGTCGCCTTGCCAGTGAAATTGCCATGATTTTAAGAGGCAAAAATAAGGCACACTATACCCCACACCTAGATACAGGTGACTTCGTGATTGTTGTAAATGCTGAAAAAGTAGCAGTTACAGGCAAGAAACGTACTCAGAAACTTTATCGTCGTCACTCTGGTCGTCCTGGTGGGATGAAGACAGAAACCTTTGCCAAACTGCAACAGCGTTTACCAGAAAGAATCGTGGAACACGCTGTCAAAGGTATGCTACCCAAAAATAGCCTGGGTAAGCAGTTATTCACTAAACTGAAAGTTTACGCTGGGCCGACTCATCCCCACGATGCCCAAAAACCTAAAGAACTCAACATTCATACAATCCCTGGAGCAGAAAGTTAATGGTGGTAGCAGAAGCAAATAGCGGTCGCGCCGTGTACTGGGGTACTGGTCGCCGTAAGTCCGCAGTAGCACGGGTACGCTTGGTTCCCGGTACTGGTCAATTAATTGTGAATGGCAAGCCTGGAGACTTGTATTTTCAATTCAACGCTAATTATTTAGGCGTTATCAAAGCTCCTTTAGAAACCTTAGGTTTAGAAAACGAATACGATATTTTGGTAAAAGCAGAAGGCGGCGGCTTAACCGGACAAGCTGACTCAGTGCGTTTAGGGGTTGCTCGTGCTTTATGCCAACTAGATCCTGAAAATCGTCCTCCTTTAAAAACCGAAGGTTACTTAACCCGTGATCCCAGGGCTAAAGAACGGAAAAAGTATGGTTTGCACAAAGCCCGGAAAGCTCCTCAGTACTCCAAACGATAAACTGGGGATTGGGTACTGGGGACTGGGGATTGGGTATCAAGTTGCTCATCTCTAGCCTCTAGCCCCTGAAAAGTTATAATTTATATAGATTCACCACAAAAGGAACAATGGCTAAATCTGATATTCATCCCAAGTGGTATCCAGAAGCAAAAGTCTACTGCAATGGTCAAGTTGTGATGACCGTTGGTTCTACCAAACCAGAATTACACGTAGATGTTTGGTCTGGCAACCACCCTTTTTATACTGGTACTCAGAAGATTATTGATACTGAAGGTCGCGTAGAACGCTTCCTACGTAAGTATGGTATGAGCAGCACTCAAACCTCTGGCGAACAAACTAAAAAGTAGCGGTTTGGCTCTGCTGTTAACGACGACCCTGCGTCTGCTGGGTCGATTGTCATTTTTTGCCGAGCCAAGTGGTTATTTTTTAAAGGAGCGATCGCACTCGTTATGGCTGAATCATACCTGCTGGAGAAACTAAAATCCGTTGAACAAACCTTCAATGAATTAACTCGTCGTCTGGGAGATCCTGACACGGCTAAAAACCCCGATGAGTATCAAAAGATTGCTAAGTCCCGTTCTTCTTTAGAAGAAGTTGTAGAGACTTATGATAATTGGAAAATCGCCCAAGAAGAATTAATTGGGGCGCGTCAGGTACTTAAAGAGGCAAACAGTGATCCAGATATGCACGAAATGGCAGCTCTGGAAGTAAAAGAATTAGAAGAAAAAATAGACTATTTAGAAACTCGTTTGAAGGTTTTGCTGCTACCCCGTGACCCCAACGATGATAAAAACATCATGTTGGAAATTCGCGCTGGTACTGGTGGCGATGAAGCGAGTATTTGGGCTGGTGATTTACTGCGGATGTATTCTCGCTATGCTGATACTCAAGGCTGGCGGGTAAAGTTGGTGAGTGAGTCCCTGGGTGAAATGGGTGGCTTCAAAGAAGTTATCCTGGAAATTCAAGGTGAGAGCGTTTACAGTAAGCTGAAATTTGAAGCAGGCGTTCATCGTGTGCAGCGTGTACCAGCAACCGAAGCTGGGGGAAGGGTGCATACTTCAACGGCGACAGTGGCAATTATGCCAGAAGTTGATGAAGTAGAAATCCACATTGATCCGAAAGATATTGAAATGACTACGGCTCGTTCTGGTGGTGCTGGTGGACAAAACGTCAACAAGGTGGAAACTGCTGTTGACTTGATGCACAAACCGACGGGAATCCGCATTTTCTGTACAGAAGAACGCAGCCAGTTACAAAACAAAGAACGGGCGATGCAGATTTTGCGGGCGAAGTTGTATGAGATTAAGCTGCGCGAACAACAAGAAGAAGTGACTTCGATGAGGCGATCGCAAGTTGGAACAGGATCGCGATCGGAGAAAATTCGCACTTATAATTATAAAGATAGCCGTGCGACTGACCACCGTTTAGGTCAAAACTTTTCGCTTAATCCAGTTTTGGAAGGCGATTTAGAGACGGTCATTCAATCTTGTATTTCTCAAGACCAGCAGGAACGGTTGGCGGAGTTAGCAACTTCTAGCGCTGCTGGTTAATTATTAGTTTAATAAATTATGTTTAAACCGTCTGTGAGTAACAGGCGGTTTTTGTTTTGCTTCACGCAGAAAAGCACTTACGCACCCAAGTTGTCTGTGATTTTATATCCAAGCAGAAGTATAGACACAGGAGATATTAAGCATTATCGAGAATTTTTTATTAGTGAGCGAGTCAGGCGAATTTATCTGGATGAATTAATAGATGCGACTTCCTTACCAATTAGTCTGGCTACTGTCAAATTGATCGTGACATCTGAAGATACAGCCATTGTAGAAGCCAGGAAGTTGATAGCCAGAACAAAATCAGAAATCAACTTACCAGCTAAACAAAAGGAATTCTTAGAATTGATAGAGACTATCATTTTATATAAGTTGCCCTCAATTAGTAAGAAGGAGTTAGAAGAAATGTTTAGCCTCAGTGACTTAAGAAATACTAGATATTTTCAGGATGTTTTTCAAGAAGGCAAAGAAGAAGGTGAGCGCAGTGGCAAGCTAAAAGCAGTACCAGCAATGTTGGCAGCAGGTTTGACTTTAGAGCAAGTGGCACAAGCTTTAGATTTAAGTGTTGAGGAAGTACGACAAGCCACACAACAGCAGTCTTCTGACTCTCAAAGCGGCAATTAAACAAGCTCACTTTACTCTTTTGTTTGGTAAGAGTTTCTTAAGACAAATTATTGGTTAATTTTTGTTAATATTGGACACAGTATTGGTACTTCGTCCGCAACTAACCATAATTCCTAACTGAGAGAAACTTGATGCTGCGATTAGAACATATTAGTAAAATTTATCCTACAGGCGAAGTTCTCAAAGATATCAACTGGGAAGTGAAACCAGGCGATCGCATTGGTTTAGTCGGTGTCAACGGTGCGGGTAAATCGACTCAGCTAAAAATTATTACTGGGGAGATAGAACCGACGGCTGGGGAAATTATCCGTCCTTCTAGCCTGCACATAGCTTACCTCAACCAAGAGTTTGAGGTAGATCCTAGCCGCACCGTCAGAGAAGAGTTTTGGACTGTATTTAAGGAAGCCAACCAAGTACAATTGGCTCTAACCCAAGTACAACATGATATGCAAACAGCGACTCCAGAGGAACTGGATAAGCTAATCGACAAATTGGATCGTTTGCAGCGTCAGTTTGAAGGTTTGGATGGCTATGGTTTAGAAGCGCGCATTGGGAAAATTCTCCCAGAAATGGGATTTGAGCAAGAAGATGGCGATCGCCTCGTCAGCGCTTTCTCCGGTGGTTGGCAAATGCGGATGAGTTTGGGTAAGATTCTTCTGCAAGCACCAGATATCTTACTGCTGGACGAGCCGACTAACCACTTAGACTTGGAAACTATTGAGTGGTTAGAAAATTACCTGAAAAAGCTAACTACACCAATGGTCATAGTCTCCCATGACCGGGAGTTTCTTGACCGCCTCTGTACCCAAATTGTGGAAACTGAACGAGGTGTTTCTAGTACTTATCTGGGTAACTACACATCTTATCTAGAACAAAAAGCCGAAAGCCAGTTAGCTCAAATGAGTGCTTACGAACGTCAGCAGAAAGAAATCGAGAAACAGCAAGCTTTTGTTGATAGATTCCGCGCCAGTGCTACCCGCAGTACTCAAGCTAAAAGCCGAGAAAAGCAACTAGATAAGATCGAACGCATCGAAGCGCCTGTGGCTGGTGTCAGAACCTTGCATTTCCGTTTTCCACCCGCACCCCGCAGTGGACGAGAGGTAGTGAAAATCAAGGATTTAACCCATACCTACGATGATAAAATTTTGTTCTTGGGTGCGAACCTTTTAATTGAAAGGGGCGATCGCATTGCTTTCTTAGGCCCCAACGGTGCAGGTAAATCTACGCTGTTGCGGATAATTATGGGTTTAGAACCACCCACAGAAGGTAGCGTGGGCATAGGAGAACACGGTGTTATTCCTGGTTACTTTGAGCAAAATCAAGCCGAAGCTTTAGACTTGAAAAAAACGGTTATGGAAACTATCCACGATGAAGTTCCTGACTGGAAAAACGAAGAAGTCCGCACGCTTTTGGGTAAGTTTCTGTTTACAGGGGACACCGTATTTAAGCAAGTAGAAGCATTAAGTGGAGGAGAAAAAGCACGTTTAGCATTGGCGAAAATGCTCTTACGTCCTGCTAACTTAATTATTCTCGATGAGCCTACTAACCACCTAGATATTCCCGCAAAAGAAATGCTGGAAGAAGCACTACAAAATTATGATGGCACGGCGATTGTTGTCTCTCACGACCGTTATTTTATTTCTCAGGTAGCCAACAAAATCGTCGAAATTCGGGATGGTGAATTTCGTGTGTATCTAGGTGATTACCACTATTATCTAGACAAAATCGCCGAGGAAAAAGAAACGGCGAAATTAGAGGCGATCGCTGCTGAAAAAGCTGCGAAAAAAGCCGCTAAATCAGCTAAATCTTCTGCCAAAAAGAAGTGAAGCATCTAAACTACTGGTAATAGGTAATGGGTAATAGGTAAGCTTTCTTCTCAATTACCAATTACCTATTACCCATCCCCTTTTATCACAAAATATATTCAACAGTTACTAAGGTTAAAGAAAATCTAAAAAAAATAGATTTTTGTCATCAGAAAAGTTAATAAGCAGAAATTCACTTGCAGTGACGGGTAGCAGTGGTATCATTCGGGTATTACAAAAAGTAAAGGGCAATTTTATTATGACCAAAGCACCTGTTGCTCCTGTGGTGCTAGTCATTTTAGACGGATGGGGCTACTGCGAGGAGACGCGAGGAAATGCTATTGCTGCCGCCAAAACTCCAGTAATGGAAAGCTTATGGACGGCTTACCCGCATACCCTCATCCACACATCAGGGAAAGCCGTAGGATTGCCAGAAGGTCAAATGGGTAACTCGGAAGTTGGTCATTTGAACATTGGTGCTGGGCGAGTCGTGCCACAGGAATTGGTACGAATCTCCGATGCGGTGGAGGATGGTTCTATCCTCAGCAACTCAGCTCTTGTCAAAATTTGCCAGGAAGTTCGCAATCGGAATGGCAAGCTACATTTAGTAGGGCTTTGTTCTGAGGGGGGTGTACACTCGCATATCACCCATCTATTCGGACTACTTGACTTAGCCAAAGAACAGCGAATTTCTGAAGTTTGTATTCATGCCATTACTGATGGTCGTGACACCGCGCCAACCGATGGTATAAACGCAATCTCAGCCTTAGAAGACTACATCAATCATGTAGGAATCGGGCGCATTGTCACTGTTAGCGGTCGTTACTATGCGATGGATCGCGATCGCCGTTGGGATCGGGTACAACGCGCTTATGATGTAATGACTCAAGACGGTGTAGGTGATGGACGCAAGGCTGTTGATGTCTTGCAAGCATCCTATGCCGAAGGAGTGAATGATGAGTTTATTGTTCCCGTGCGAATTGCTCCTGGTACTGTCGAGCCAGGAGATGGGGTGATATTCTTTAATTTCCGTCCAGACCGTTCTAGACAACTGACTCAAGCTTTTGTCAGCCCTGAATTTACAGGCTTTGCCAGACAGCAAATCAAACCACTGTCTTTTGTCACATTTACCCAATACGATTCTGATTTATCAGTATCTGTAGCCTTTGAGCCACAGAACTTAACCAATATTCTGGGTGAAGTCATCGCCAATCAGGGTTTAAATCAGTTTCGTACCGCCGAAACCGAAAAGTATGCCCATGTCACCTATTTCTTCAACGGTGGCTTAGAAGAACCCTTTGCTGGGGAAGACAGGGAACTTGTCAGCAGTCCAATGGTAGCGACTTACGACAAAGCCCCAGCCATGTCAGCAACCGCAGTTACCGATACAGCGATCGCCGCAATTCAAAAAGGTATCTACTCTTTAATTGTCATTAACTATGCCAACCCAGATATGGTAGGGCATACTGGTCAAATAGAACCCACAATAAAGGCCATCGAAACAGTTGATCGCTGTTTAGGTCGTTTGTTAGAAGGTGTAAGCAAAGCCGGGGGAACAACAATTATTACCGCCGATCACGGCAACGCCGAGTATATGCTAGATGAAGCAGGTAATTCTTGGACAGCTCACACAACTAACCCAGTCCCCTTAATTTTAGTGGAAGGCGAAAAAGTTAAAATCCCTGGATATGGTACCAACGTCGAACTACGTAGCGACGGCAAACTAGCCGACATTGCACCCACAATCCTCGACATTTTACAGCTACCCCAACCACCAGAAATGACAGGGCGATCGCTCCTGCAACCAGCAGAATATGAGGTGGAACTCAGTCGCACCCCTATTCCTGTAGGGCTTAATTAAGCTATGAGAGAACAGTTAACTGTTAACAGTTAACCGTCAACTGTTCTCTCATTAGCAAACCCTTCTTTTTTGAAACTTGTTATAAAAGAGATTGCTACCATGACAGTTACTAGTATTGTGCAAGCTATTTGGGCGCTTTCCGCCGTTGGTCTAATAGTATTAGTTTTGCTCCATAGCCCCAAAGGTGACGGAATTGGAGCGATCGGCGGACAAGCACAGCTATTTAGCAGCACCAAAAGCGCCGAAAATACCTTAAACCGTGTTACCTGGGCATTGACAGTCATTTTCCTCGGTTTAACAGTAGTTTTAAGCGCAGGTTGGCTACCTAAATAACATTAAAGGGAGATAGGTATATGGGGAATAAAATTCAACACCCAAAACCTAACACCCTCAAGAATTTTCGATCAAAGCACTTACTAGCAGCCCTCGCCTTATTTATAGGTGCAGGGCTGCTAATCATTTTCACTAATCTCCAGTTAAGTAATGCTTTAACAACAAAGCCCTCTTTCTCCCCACCAAAAGCCCATCCTCTACCTTCCACACTTGCACAATGGCAAGACAGCACCAATAGCGGTGATTACTTTTCTCAAGTTGCAACAACTGATGTCGGTTATTTAGTGTGGTCACAATTTCCCGTGCGAGTTCATATCAAACAACCACAACTAATTAACGCACAACAGGCGCAAATATGGGTTGATAGTGTTTTCACAACTGTGCAGGAATGGGCTAATTATTTGCCTTTGGTAATTGTAGAACAAGCTGAAGTTGCCGATATTACGATTGAGCGCAAAACCCCACCTTTACAAATAGGTAAAGATAAAATCCCCCGTGCGCGTTCTGCTCTCACCCGCTACGAATTATACACAAAGAATAATGTCTTATCACACCGCTTTACTATCCTATTAAATCCTACCCAAACAGGTGAGTATCTTCTGGCAGCCGCCCGCCACGAAATCGGTCACGCCCTGGGAATTTGGGGGCATAGTTCCCTACCAAGCGATGCTTTATATTTTTCCCAAGTCCGCAACCCACCGCCAATTTCTGCCAGAGATGTCAATACTTTAAAGCGGGTTTATGAACAGCCAACTAGTTTGGGTTGGTAGTTATTTCAGATTGAGTAATTAAGATTGGGAATCTAATAATTATTCTTTCACTAAATCAGAATCAAACATTGTATATTTTATATAAATGCTTCGCATAAAACAGCAATTATTACAGATTATTTTAAATATAAATACAGGAGGATAAAGTGTAATGGCAGCAATTGAATCGCGTGATTATACTTTAGAAGAATTATTTCAAGACTTCTATGTAGTTAAAGAATACCAGCGTGAATACGTTTGGGAGGAAAAGCAGGTTAGAGAACTTCTTGAAGATGTTTATGAACCATTTCTAGATAATAAATCCGGCTCTGATTGGGAGTGTTTTATAGGGAGTATTATTGTTTGCAAATCTCAAGAATTATATGAACTAATTGACGGACAGCAAAGAATGACGACTGCTTATTTAATTGTGTGTGCCGTGAGAGATTATTTACTAGAACTAAATCCAGATGAACATAATATTGGTCAACTTAAAGGATTTATTACTTCATATGTTTTGGAGGAAAATGGTAGCGAAAAATTTAAGGAAAGAATAGAACTTCAATATGATGAAGAAAGCCGTTACATTTTAGAAAGAATTGCTAGACAACAAAATTTTTTAGATATTCCTGAAAATAGTTCTGTGCGACGTATTAAAAATGCTTATCAAATTGCATTAAGATTTCTAAAAGATGAATTTGGTGGTAATGAAACTACTATTCAGCAGGTTAAGCTATTTTATGCACGCTTTATTAAAAATGTAAGAGTAGTTCGTGTAGAAACCAAGAGTATGTCACACGCACTCAAAGTTTTTGCAACGATTAATAATCGTGGAGTTGGTCTGGATTCTATGGATCTACTCAAAAATCTCATGTTTATCCAAATTGCTAAAAATAAAATTATAAAGGACAAAGATTTTGAAAGACTGAAAAATAAGTGGAAGGAGATGCTAAAAATATTATATGAATCTAATGAAAATCCTATAAGATTTCTTCGTTATTTTATTGTTTCTAAATATGATTCAGAACGCATAAGAGAAGATAAAATTTATGAATGGTTTGAAGAAAACCGGGATAAATGTGAATATCAAGATAAGCCATTTGATTTTGTCGATTCTTTAGTTAAAACGGCAAAAGCATTTGCAAATTTTAAAGAAGGAAAAGATATTTTTGGTAAGCCAAACCGTTATTTACTAAATATATCTTATCTTTCAACTAGCCAGCATTTTGTATTACTTCTAGCTACTCAGCACTTTTCTAAAGAAATGTTTACCAGCCTCAGTAAACATCTAGAAAACTTTTTATTTATATGTATCATTACGCAAGCTAGATCCAGTAAACTTGAAATTTTATTTGTAAAATGGGCATCTAAGCTAAGGCAAATAAATAACCAACAGTTACTTGATCAGTTTATATTTGAGGAAATTGGAGTAGAAAAACAAAAACTAGCGGAAAAGTTTTTACTCGCTTTTCGCCGGCTTGATGAGGATTCTGTACGTAAAAAAGTTTTGCAATATATCTTAGCTAAACTTACGCAGTATATTGATGAATTAGCCTATGGAGAAATAGAAGCTCATACTAATTTAAAAAACTATATAAATAAAACTGTTGAAATCGAACATATACTACCTCAAAATTATGAGTTAGTTAAATCTTCATTTGATAAACAAGAGCAAATATACAAGTATGTTAAATATTTAGGAAATCTTACATTAATTGAGAAGCCTATCAATACTTCAATAAAAAATAAAATATTTGAAGTTAAGAAAAATGCTTATCAAAAGTCAAAATTTTTAATTACTAAATCAATAGTAGAACCAGTTAATGTTGGATTAAATACAGCGATTGACCGTGCAGTAAAAGATTTAGGCACATTTAATGAATGGAACTCAACAGCAATAGAGCGTCGGCAGGAAATGTTAGCTCAATTAGCAAAGAAGGTCTGGGATGTATAAGTAATGAGGCAGAATGTCTATTTTGTAGATTTAAAGAGGTAGCAAATTATAGCTTGCTAACCTCTAACTTTTAAATAATTGAAGTTGTTAAAAACTAAGAATCTAAAAATTAGTCTATTTTACCTCTAAGCTCCCCAAATGAGTTTTACAGGCTGCTGTGCTAAAACTTCACGATAAAGTTCTTCTAAATGAGTAATATTCTTCTCTAGTGTGTAGCGTTCTTCAACGCGCTTTCTAGCTTTTTGTCCCAGCACTGTTGTTAACTCTGGATGGTCTTGGAATAGTGGTAAAAGGGTGCGTAATTGCGATCGCACAGTTTTGGTATTCATGACTACACCAGCACCTTTTTCCAACACTTCGCCGTCTGCGCCCACATCGGTTGCTAAACAAGCGAGTCCGCAAGCCATACCCTCTAACAGCGATAAGGATAAACCCTCGACTAGAGAAGGTAAAATAAATACATCTGCACCCTGGAGAATCTGTATGCGTCGGTCTTCGTCAGCGACAAATCCCAACCAGATAATGCCATACTCAGAACCATAAAAGGGTTCTAAAGTAGCTCTCAAAGGCCCATCTCCAACCATTAATAACTTACTATCAGCACCCATGTTGGCTTGCTTCCAAGCTCTTAACAGGGATTCTACATTTTTCTCTGGGGCGATTCTTCCTTGGTAGACAAACAATCGTTCCGCTTGAAATTCTTTTTTCACAAGAGAAGACCCAGGCGAGTATTTGCTGGTATCCACACCATTGGGGATGACTGCGATATTTTTCTCCCGCACCCCCATACTCGCCAATAGTTCTCGCTGAATTTGGGAAAAGACAATGACGCGATCGTAGTTGCCCAAAAAAGGCGCGTATAGTTGATAAGCTAAAAGTTGTGTTCCTGATATCAGTTTTGCGCCTTTGCCTGCAAATGGAGTGTGAAATGTGGCAATTAGGGGCAAGTTCAGTTGGTCACAAATTTCTGGTAGAAAAAAGTCCAGGGGAGATAAAGTCAGAGACGCATGGACAATATCTGGCTTGATTTCTCGCAGTGAATCAGTTAAAAGCTTTGTCGCTTTGAACGTTGGAATAGTGTAAACCTGAGACTTATAAATGAAGGGTAGAGGCACTTCTTGGAATTTCGGCCAGTTGTCAGGTTCAGTTTCTTCTTGAGCAAAGTGGAGAAAACTGACTTCATGTCCCCTATCTAGCAAGGCGTTTGTAACTTCTCTACTGTAAGTGACATTGCCACAAAAGGGTGATTTTTTTCCAATCCAAGCTATACGCATTCTTTACCGGCTATCAGAAGAGCGTGATTGATTATTTCTTGTGGTTTTTTGTTGTTTATCTTTTTGTACTTGCTGGCTATCTTGAAAAAGTGCGGTTAGTGGTAGCGGTTTTTGAGCCGCGTACTGAGTAAAAAGATTAAACTCTCAACTCTAGTTTCTAAGTGCCTTTTCCATATATTTATCGGTTTAAGCAGTTGATGATGACTACTAAGTATATATCTTCACTTTTAACCAGTTCAAAAGCTAAGTTCTAGGTTGGCTAAACCAGATAATCTATAAGCTTAATTTGTCTTTTGGTTGTAGATGTACATTACATTTACAACCACTTATCTTGGCTCATCTCCAATTGATTCCCAGCAAGGTTTTAATAAATTTTCTGCACTCAGTTTAGCATGAAAGCAAAATCTATAATTAACCCCAGAATTAGCGGATTAATCACGAGAGTTATACCAAGTTAAGATACCTCCGGAAAAGACGATCGCCGCTAATGCCAAAAAGACAGCTTGTAATCCCACAAAGGTTTCTGCTAGACCTGCTAACGCCAAAGGTAGGGACAGAGCAATATTAATTACGTTATTTTGCAGACCGAATACTTTACCACGCATTTCGGGCAAAGTTTCTGTTTGGATAGCTGTCTGCATGGGTATACCGATTAAAGAGCCAAAAACACCCATCAATGTTACTAAAATTAACACCAGTCCTAGTTGTGTTGTGAAGATAGAAAGACCAACTAAAGATGCTGCCATACCCAAGCAACCACACAGGCTCAGTTGAGTGTAGGAGAAGCGTTGACCAAACTGACCCAAAATGGTCGCGCCGGCTGCAATACCAACGCCACCAGCCGCTAGTAAAAAACCAAATTGAGAAGCTTTTATATGAGGAATGATTTCTGCCATCCGCACTGCTAAAACAGTCAAGGCGGCAAAGACAGAAAATAAAATCATCAATTGCAATAGAGCGTTACGGACGCGGTAATTTTCTTTGAGGTAACGTAAACCATCGCGTAAGTCTGAAAATACGTGGGGAAATTCTGTTTCTGGTGCGTGGGTTTTTTCGTGAGTTACCAACAGTAGCAAAATTATACTGGCGATCGCATAACTACCACCAACCAAAAGTTCTTTGCCAAACCCATTATTACCCCCTAGTTGCGACCAAATACCATCGGCAAAGGCGAGTAGTGGTTCTCCTACCGCAAAACCCACTATCACTGAAGCCATCATTGTGGTTGTGTATAGTGAATTAGCCGAAAGTAAGTCCTGTTCTTTCACCACCAAGGGAATTGCGGCTTGTTCTGCTGGAGCAAAAAACTGTGTCAATGTGGACACCAAAAACGTCACACCCAAAATGATGAGAAAACCTACAGGTAAAACTCCTATGGGTTGCCAATCATGAGTTAACCACAACAACAAAGGAATAGCTAAAACCAAAATACCGCGCCAAGCATTTGTCGCTACTAATACAGCCTTTTTCGACCACCTATCTACAAATACGCCAGCCACAGAACCAAACAACACTGCTGGTATGGTAAAAGCCATCATCAATGCTGATACCCAACCACTAATACTTTGATTACTTGCCTGGAACTGAGTATTAATTAAGGCAATCATCAAGACCAAATACACCTTATCTGCCAGTTGACAGAAGACTTGTCCACCCCACAGCGCTAAGAAATTGGGGTTTTTGAATACAGCTAAAAACCCTTTATGTTCATTATCTCCAGAGTCGGCTTCCCCACCAGAACCAGAGTCATCTGTTGGTGTTGCTGCTGGAGTAGTAACTAATGGTACACTCTGCCCGTTACCATTAAACTCCAAAATATTTAATGGCTCTGAGGATTGTTTATCTGTTTCATTGGGTAAATCGGCTTGGGGATTTTGCGAAATACCACTTTTCTCATTGGTAGGAACATCTTGGTCAGATGATTCCTGGCTATCTTTGTGATTGGTTACAGGATAGGGAACAGCACTTAAGTGAGCCTGTGCTGTAGGATCTGATGCCCTATTCTGTCTTTTGGCGTGGCTTGGCGACAATGGCAGAATTTTTCTATCCAAATCAGACGGTTGCATCATGGTTGGCAGCAAAATAAGAGTCAATCAAAGTGGCGGAGCGAATAGGGCGACCTAAATGATACTGAGCATACTGACGCAAAATCTGCTCCACAGATAACCAGCTGGCATCACTGGTAGTGTTAATTTGCATTATCTCTGGTTGTGAGAGCTGTTGGAGCATCCCAAGTTCTACAGAATTTAACCGAGCAGAAATTACTGGTATTTCTTGCCGATGTACAACTGTTTGGTAAGCAGGAGTTACCGGATGAGGAAGTGACTTTTCTTTTGATTCTTTTCTCGCTTCTTTTCGCAAGCCTTCCCAAGCTTCTAAGCAAACTATCCCCCCAGACGCAATGCTAAAACCTACCCGCCAGTTGGGATCTGCAAAATCAGGTGTTAACGAGCGTTGAGTTAGACAACAAATTTGTACTTGTGGGGTAAGTCCAGCCAACGCTAAAAGGTGAAAAACTGCATGAGCTAAGTAAGCGAGAACACCAAACGACTCTCCTTTGGGTAATTCTTCCAAGCGATGGAGATGTTCATTTAGTAATTCGTATAGTTCCTCTTGTGGTTGTTCACTTAAGGCTTGACAAAGAACTATTTCTGCTAGATATTGACTAGCAGCTAATTTACCCAAATCTTTTGCCAGACCTGGATAAGTTTTGATGGTTTGAGCTTGAGTAATTTTATCTAGCGATCGCCCTTTGGCAATCAGTAGTTCATTGACTACAAACATCGCACTCCTACCACCAAGGCTGGAGTTATGTTTTCTTGACCCTGGAGCGATCGCGCGAATCAAACCGAATTCCTGTGTCAAAATTGTCACTATTCTGTCTGATTCTCCCATTGCTTGGGCTTTCAGATTAATGCCAGTTGCTTTATAAGTTTTATTCATTAGTCATTGGTCATTAGTCATTAGTCATTAGTCATTGGTCATTAGTCATTGGTCGTTAGTGAAGACAAAGGACAAATGACTTAGGACAAAAACGAATGACTATTCAACTTTTTCCGGGTTATCTCGCTGGTGGATTAAATCTATACCACGAGACGTACCTAGTCTAGTCGCACCCGCTAATATTAAGTCTAAGGCTTGATTGAGGGTGCGAATTCCACCAGATGCTTTTATACCCACTCTTTCTCGTGTGATGTCTTTTAAAAGCTTCACGTCTGCCACTGTAGCACCGCCATTCCAACCTGTGTTGGTTTTTAAGAATGTGGCTCCTGCATCCATTGCTATATCGGCTGCGATTTTTTTTTCCGCATCCGTTAGTAAGTTTGTTTCCAAAATTACTTTAACTACTTGCCCAGTCTCTTCGCAAATTTCGGCAATTTCCCGGTGTACTGCTTCCGTATTACCAGATTTCAAGCAGCCCAAATTGATTACTACATCTAGCTCTGTGGCTCCATTTTCCACTGCTTCCAGTGCCTCATACAATTTGACTGAGCGAGTCGTAGCCCCAGTAGGAAAACCAATTACCGTACAAACCTTAGGTTTTTTGCCGTGGAGAAATTCTGCTGCTTGCTTTACGTAAGTAGGATACAAACAAACCGACGCAAAATTATATCTGTCTGCTTGTTCACACCATTGGTCAACCTGCTCTGGAGTAGCCGTTGGCGTTAACAGGGCGTGATCGATAAATGGCGCAATATCAATGTTCGGATAGCCTGCTGCCATTGTTGCCTTTTGTTAGTGATTGATGATAAAGCTTTATAAAAAATTAATACCCTTTACATAAATTAAAGCACATCTATTACGAGTCTAGCTGGAAAAGCAGGTGTTTTTGAGTTTTGTTTACCAAATCATTGTGTGTTTATAAAGCCACATAAGTATTTTATTTAACTTGGCAATAATTGGAGTTTCAGCATTATTGTAGTTGCTTTTTGATACCAGTATTTAGGAAATCAAGAATAGACTCAGCCAACGCTTTGGATGCTAAATATGGCACACCATTACCAATAGTTTTAAACATATTAGTTAGTGACATATTTTCTGGTAAAGCAAACTTGGCAGGTAAAGACTGTATAGCCAAAGCTTCTGCTACAGAAATTCGCCGTATTTTGTAAGGGTGTAAATGCACTTCATTATTGCCATAACAAGCTGTAGGAGAGTAACG
This sequence comes from Anabaena sp. FACHB-595, assembly GCF_048568275.1. Taxonomy (NCBI): domain Bacteria; kingdom Bacillati; phylum Cyanobacteriota; class Cyanophyceae; order Nostocales; family Nostocaceae; genus Anabaena; species Anabaena sp. FACHB-595. The sequence goes on along the minus strand of NZ_CP183473.1, from coordinate 5,019,144 downwards.
CCATCTATGTAGACGTTTAAAAGATTTCTTAGAATCATCTCCTTCTGCAACACTGGCAAATTTGAGAATACCTGCCCTTGGTTGAAAATAATGTTGAGAATTAGGATGGTTTATTACATTATTTTTTCTAAACCAATATTCAACCGTTAATTCTTGAGGAATCCCATTAGGGCAAGGAATTAGAGAATTTTCTCTAAATGGTTCAACCTGAATCCACGGATAAGCAAACACTTTTTCTTTAGGATATAAAACTTTATTTTCCCAAGGGAAAACAAAGTCAAGCAGTTTTTCATTAGCACTATTTATGTTCCAAAAATCATGAATAAAACTTTTACTAAAACCCAATAAAATTATTCTTTCTCTATCTTGTGGTACACCATATTCAATAGCATTGATTACCCTTTCGGTTAATAGATAACCTGAATCCACTAATTTTCTTTTTAAGGCTTCAAAAAACTGACGATGTTTTTTAGTCCGCCATAAACCTTTGACATTTTCAAATAAAAAGAAATCTGGTAAATTTTGACAAATTAATTCTATATAAGCTGAAGAAAGCTTACCATTTTCACCTAAACAACCCCTATTTTTGCCCCCAATAGAAAAATCAGGACAGGGAGGCCCGCCAATAAAGCCAACAATATTATTAGATTTACGACATTCTTGAACCCAATCTAACAGATATTTTCCGGGGAAACCTTCTACCAACTTAGAAACATCTGCCGTGTCCCCTTGATAATATCCATATTCTGATAAGGGTAAATTTAATATCTCCCTCAAATAGCGATATGCTGCCATAAAGGGGGAGAAAATTTCATTCACGTAGACAATATTAAATCCACTTGTTTCAAACCCTAAATCCAGAAATCCTGAACCAGCAAAAAATGAGAATACTTGCGGTTTAACACTCATTTATGAATTGAATAATTTAATAACATTAGGCGATTGAGTATCTTCTTATAAGCAATTATCAGAACTTGATATTACTTAACAGCACAAAGACGCAAGATTCCTCTTAGCGTCCTTGTGTCTACTCTGAGAGAACCCCTAGCGGAGAATGAGCGAAATTAACCTGCAACTTCAATCTGCTGTACTTCTGGTAACAAACACTTCACACCTTGCTTGACAAAACCTTGCAGAAAAGCCACCTGCTGATTTTGTTGGAAGACATTTTGTAAGGTTTGGCGTAACTTGTCTACGTTCAAATTACTTCCAGAATCTAAAGCGATTTCTTGTTGTTCAAAATACGTTACTAGACTTAAAGCCGCTACTCTGGTGAGATAAGCTGCACTGACACCTTGAACTAAACCACCAGCCACAAAGGTAACAGCGTTACTTTTGAGAACAGTACCAATGGCTTTAGTAGAAAGTTCCACCAAACCCAATTTCAGCATCAAACTTCCCATTGTTCCCGCTACGGTTTGGGCCTGTTCCAGGGAAAACTTCTGCTGATAGATATTACCCAAATCCATGACCATTTGAGCATTAATTGCCGCAGTTGCCAAAATATCTAATGCTGGGACTGGGTTAGCAAAGGCAGCAGCCGCAGCTATCCACTGATATTGTTCAATAATTGGGTTAGCGCGATCGCATCTTACCCCATTCAGGTAGTTTTTCGCCTCAGATTTCAGTAAGAACGCCTGTCTTGCCGTGGTTGTCCACACCCATTGTTGACTTTGTTGTGCCAAAAGTTCGCTTAATTCCAGGGTTAACTGTTGAATATCAGGCGCTGGTTGTTCCATCCACTCTTGCACAACACCATCAGCTTCATGTTTCCGCACTTTGATAGGTAGAGGAGAAGCGGAAACAGCAACTACATGATCTTGGACTCGCTGTTGTAATGACAGCAAAACACTAGTACGTTCATCTGGTAAGTACTGGTCTTGTTTGTTGAAAACCAGGATTTTTGGTTGATTCAGCGCCTTTATCTGCTGTAATGCTTGGAATTCTGAATCTGTTAAATCACCGTTAGTCAAGAATAGGACAGCATCCGATTTTGCCGCTTCTGCCAGAATATTAGTATCTGCAAGAGTACTCAATTCCTTAAGCAGTGGCGCTGTTTCTTGGAAACGGATTGTTTGCTGCTTTTCTGGTGTGTAATGAGACTCCAGCACTTGAATTAACGTGCTTTTACCAACCCCTTGTCCACCAGTTACAGCTAGCCGAATTTCCTGTCTGTCTAACTCTACCGACAATTGGGCGAGTTGATTCCGTAATGTGCCTAAAGCTTGATGGTTTTCGGCTTCTTGGGCTAATTGATGGATTACGGCTTCAGTTTTAGCGATCGCACTTTCTGCCGTAGCTCTGTCAAAGAGCATACCATTTAGCTGTTCTGAACTATCTTTTGGTAGTTTGTGCTTGAACAACCACAAGCCACCACCAACCGCTAAGACACTCAATAAACTCAGTTCACCCAACTGCATTATTGAATGATGCCAACTTTGTAGCATCCACAAGGAAAAGGATAATCCTAATCCTCCTACTAAAATTGGTCGTTGCAACTTCACAACCATGATTCTCCGCGCTTTTTGGAAGATCCCAACTCAAGAATAGATCAAAATAAAACAAAACCCCACAATCTTCAAAGAATGTGAGGTTTTGTTGTTTATGAGTTGGTGGCGGGAAGTGGATTTGAACCACTGACCTTCGGGTTATGAGCCCGACGAGCTACCAGGCTGCTCTATCCCGCGTCGTTTTTCTTGACTTTTCAAGTATAACCCAAACTCAAAAGTTTGGCAACTATAAAAGCGATAATTCTCCAACAACCTCTAAACGCGTGTATTTGCCTGGGTTCATAAATTTTTCTGCCAAGCTTTCAGCAACGCTAGGAGTAATCCAACCCATCTGCTGGAGGAGGTGAATAGCAACTGCATATTTTGCCCGTTTAGCGCCGTCCATGACCTTAATCGTCAATCCCATCCCTTCACCAAGTCTGCCAATGCACTGTACGCCTTCTGCACCAGACTTACTTACTAATTCCCCAGGAGTTAAGCGCATTAGTTCCGTATCAAATTCCCTCTCTCCTGCTACCATTGACGGGTGATGAGTCATGGCTCGGACAATGCGTTCCATATCTAGGTTGTTACTAGCAGCTAGAAGCGCATATAAAGAAGAAATTTGACCTAATTGCAGTAGATAAGTAGGTACACCACAATCATCGTGGGCGCTAATAAATTCTGCGGCTGGCATTCGCAATAACTCTGCAACCTTAGCCAGAACTAACTGCTGTACTGGGTGTTTGCGATCCATGTAGTTATTTAAAGGCCAATGGCGTTGTTGACAAATAGCCAACATTCCTGCGTGCTTACCAGAGCAATTATATTCAAGAGGGCTACGTTTGCCTTGAGGAATTGGACACTGGAGTACGGAAGGGTCAAGATCAGCACGCCACAGGATATTAAATGCCTGCCTTACTTGCTCGATTGTACCCTTGTGGGAACTGGTAATAATTGCTAAGTCGCGATCGCTCAAATCGTAGCGTTCCAGTGTCCCTGTAGTAGTGACTGCAAGTGCCTGAAATGGTTTGAGTGCTGAACGGACAAATGTAGCTGTTTCCGAGTTACCGGCAACACTAAGCACTCGTCCTCGTTCATCGCAAACAACAGCTTGGACTATATGCTTCGATTCGATAATACCTTCACGCAGCAACCGGACTTCCAGTGCTGGGGCTTGAGTGCGCTTTCCCATTGTCATGGGTTAATATTTATCTCTTTTTTTTGTAAGTTGCCAGTTGTAAGTCGTCAGTTGCTTACTGACTACTGACTCATGACGATTTAAAACAAATGCCAAACTATAGTACCAATAAGAAAGAGTCCCGCCAAGCCAGTGAAAGTAAATTGTAACCGTTGGAGAATGGGTTTGATTTCGTAGGTGACAATCAAGCGATCGCGGGTGAGAACTTCTTGGGGCTTGATCCAAGTTTGGCCATCGTACCAGCCTGATTCTTCGTAGAAGACAGTCATACTATAGAGGCGATCGCGCACATACAGCCAGCCCAGGTATAGCCTTACCAAACTTAGGACTACTCCGACGCTGGCTCCAGCTGCCCCACATAACAGAAAATGGGTCAGTTGTTTATTTGGGGGAAAGCTAGCTGCGGCTACTGGCCCAGCCACCAGCCAAGATAAACTCCAAATCCAAATTAATTTTGTGGCATACTCCCGCCAATTTAAGGCGCAATCACGAAACAGCCAGGAAGTTTTTAACTCTTCGTACTCATTCAGTGGTTGTTGGTCTACGGGAACCGGACAATTTGCCAGCGACGACTTCATCATGTTGGGTTACCTTCATCCTCATCAGATTTTGGTAGGGGGATGCGTTCTGCATGAACCCAGAATGCTTCTAAATTATAAAACTCCCGTTCCTTTGGCATCATGATATGCACGATGATGTCGCCATAGTCTTGCAGTACCCAACTGCCTTCCACTTTGCCTTCTGTCCGCAGTGGCCGTCGTTGCCACTTGGTTTCTACTTCATGTTGAATTGCATCGGCGATCGCTCTCACTTGCACCTTAGAATAGCCAGTCAACATCACAAAGTAATCTGCTAAGTAAGAGACATCTGCTACTCTCAGCACTAGAATATCGCCAGCTTTGCGGTCTGATGCTGCTTCGGCAATGGTTAGAGCTAATTCTCCACTAGACTCAGTTTCAGCCTGTGGACTCCTAATAGCGCTCTTGGCTACCGAGACGGATTGTAATGGTAAATTTCCTTGGAAATAATCAGACATTAAACCTCAGGTGCTTTATCCCTTTTGTTACGGTTTTTGAGAATTACTTACAAACAACAATTGAGCAGTAAATCTATCTATTGGTTTTTTTGAATACTAACAAAAAAACAGGTATCTATGAGAAAGGTTGAGAAATTAGCTGACGTATTATCATGTCACTAAAATACTGTTGCAGGTTATTTTTCTGTAGCGATAACTCCGACAGTTGCTGCATTTGATACAAACTTGCTGATTTTCTACGTACTAGTCATGTAACTTTTTTCTTGTATCTTGACTTATGTACATTATCCACAAGAAGGTTTAGAGATATCATTGTCTCTTGGTTTAAGCTGTTTGCCTAATATTGAGTATAGAGCATAAGCAATTTAAGCTCTTCTTCCTAAAGCTTTATTTGTCTGATATGTTGAATATCTTTCTCACTAAAGACGGCAAAATTTAAGTTCGATAGTAGGAGGGCAAAAAATTAAGACAACAAAATAGGGCTAAGGAGATAAAAATATCCTCAACCCCAAAAATTACGACTAATTTTTATGACTAGAGTGTCTGACGCTTGAGATTCATACTTCCTGCTTGGAAACTACTTTGGATGGGATTGTTTGGCCTTCTGTTGTCACTGAGTAAAATAAATTTTCATATTGATTTAATGCTTGCTCAAAAGCATATTGTTCCACAGCATACTTCCGACTGTTATAGCCCAAAGTTTTAGCCTTTTCGGGATGTTTGTATAAGTCTAAAATTGCCGTTGCTAAAGCTTGAGGGTCTTCTGGGGGAACCACAATACCGCCACCACTCTGTTTAATTGCCTTGGCTGCGGTGCCTTTATCAGGTACAGACGCTATCAATGCCCTGCCACTAGCCAATAAGACTTGAATCTTTGATGGCATATTAAAAGAAATCACATTTTTTTTCTGCACCACTAACCCAACATCCGCCGCCGCCAACATTTCTGGTAAATGTTCTCGTGGTTGAAAAGGTAGTAACAAGACGTTATCAGCACCGCAGTTTGTACAATACTTTTGCAGTCTTTCTAAACCCTTAGCCTCACCTGCAATTACAAAGGAAATTTCGGCGAAATCGCGCAACTTCGCGGCAGCTTGAATGACCGTTTCTAAACCTTGGGTGAGAGCAATATTGCCAGAGTAGAGGACAACAAATTTGTTGTGCAGATTATGACTATTCCGAAAATTATTACTGTCTTTTGGTAAGGGACGAATAAAATTCACATCAACCCAGTTGGGTATTTGCTCTATTTTGTCAGGCGATATACCTTTGGAGAGGAGATTTTCTACAAAGCCATCAGCAATAACGCTAATTTTAGTAGCATGACGATAGGCAAATTTTTCTAATAGGGAGAATACCTTAATTAGCCATTTGTTTTTCAGTAAACCAACATGAATGGCTGCTTCTGGTAATATATCTTGTAAATTCAAGACCACAGGACAAGCACGCAACCATCCTAGTAAAGATGCTGGTATGCACACGGGTAGTGATGGTGAAGTTGACAAAATCACATCAGGCCGCCACCCGAACAGAGCAGGGAAAAAACTCGTGACTACGAAACTAGCATCTAGCAATACTCGGTCTAATAATTTCGGTTGGGGACGAATCCACACGTAACTACGTTGGATTTTGACACCATTCTTATATTCTGTCAGATACCATTTACCCCGGTAAGCCTCGTAAATTCTGCGTTCAGGGTAGTTAGGCATAGCAGTGACCACACGCACTTCATGTCCTCTCTTGGCCAGTCCCTCTGCTAATTCTGTCATTAGGGGAGCTATACCAATTGGTTCTGGATAGTAGTTATATGAGTAAATTAAAATCCGCATAACAAATTAGTCAGAAGTCCCCTGGCTGGTTTGGATAACTAAAGCAAGGTCTAGATTGCTTATGTTTGAAAGCATCTAATACTTAATTTTCCCTTTTATAGTATTTCTATGTCACTGGTTTTTCTTTGAAGATTCGGTAAAAATTGTTATTGCTTTCGTCAGTAAGATGTGATTGATTTTGTGCTTTTTCTTAAATAAGCACTATGTATAATTTATTTACTATATACATAAACCTTATTGTTATCAATGTAAATATTACTGTATCAACTACAACTTATATGCAAATAATACCCGAAATTATGGTAAATTGCTGAGGGCATTCCGTTTTGTGGATGTAATTGAACAGTACTTACACCCGAAAAAACCAGATAGCGATTTTCGCTTAGTCTCCCTGTCGGCTGAGGGTTAAAAATTTTTCCTTATTTAAACTGGTTGTGCATCGTTGAAACTAAGCAACTAATTTTAAAGATTTAGTAAATTTGCCGTTCCTGAGATACTATTTTAAATACTGACATAACATTTTTAAAATGTGGCATCTCCCACTGGAAAGAGTTTATATTTAACCCTTTTGGGCAATTAGGAAGAGTAGATATCATACTCTGTTATCTCCAAGTTACGGCAGTTTATCACGCACATACACCAGAGTAAGATTTCCAGATATGCAATTTTTGCATCGAGGTAATTGTTTGCACTAGAGAATCTGTGATAAAAATTTGCGGGTGCGCTCTTCTTGGGGTTTGGTGAAGAAATTGTCAGGGCTAGCTGATTCGACTAGGTGACCGCCATCCATTAACACTACTCGGTCGGCGACTTCACGGGCAAACCCGACTTCATGGGTAACCACTACCATTGTCATACCATCGCGGGCTAGAGAGCGCATCACGTCTAGCACTTCCCTGACCATTTCTGGATCTAAGGCAGAAGTGGGTTCATCGAATAGCATAATTTTTGGTTGCATAGCTAATGCGCGGGCGATCGCTACTCGTTGTTGTTGACCTCCAGATAGTTGTCCTGGATATTTATTTGCTTGTTCTAGAATGCCTACTCTCTCTAAGAGTTGCATGGCTGATTCTTCGGCTTGGGCTTTTTTTGATCGCCGTACCCAAATGGGTGCCAAGGTGATGTTTTGCAAAACTGTTAAATGGGGAAATAAATTAAATTGCTGAAATACCATCCCTACTTCTCGTCGGATTGCGTCAATATTTCGCAAGTCGTGGCTGAGAGTGATGCCATCAATGGTAATTCTGCCTTGCTGGTATGCTTCTAAAGCATTAAATGTCCGGATAAATGTGGATTTTCCTGAGCCAGAAGGCCCCATTAAAACCACAACTTCTCCACGATTCACTGTTAAACTAACACCTTGGAGGACATGGAATTTGCCATACCATTTGTGAACATCTTCAGCAATAATTATTGATGTTGGTTCTGCCATATACATTAACCTTAAGTTCACTTAATTATTTAGTTGTCTCTCTAACCGCCGGGAAGCAAGGGACATTGAGTAACAAAATAGCCAATAAATCAAGCCAATAAATAAATATACTTCTGCATAACGACCAATAAACTGAGGTTGTGCCAAAATCGAACGGGCTATACCTGTAAGTTCTACTAAGCCTACAAGCGATAGTAGAGAAGTGTCTTTAAATAAACCAATAAATTGTCCGACAAGAGCGGGAATAACTGCGCGTAAGGCTTGGGGCAAGACAATTAACAATACTACGAAAAATGTATTTAACCCTAGTGCTTTTGCGGCTTCAACTTGTCCACGGGAGACGGCTTGAAGACCACCGCGCACATTCTCAGCCATGTAAGCTGCACTAAATAGTACCAAGCCAGCGATCGCTCTCAACACTCGATCTAAACGGACATCGGCTGCGAAAAACAAAGGCAACATAACTTGCGCGAGAAATAAAATTCCAATTAATGGAACTCCCCGAACAATCTCAATGTAAAGAATAGAAAACCAACGTACTACCGGCAAATTGCTAGTACGTCCCAAGGCGAGTAGAACGCCAATAGGAAAAGAAAGAACTATACTAATTGCTGCCATCAATAAGGTGAGTAGCAAACCGTTCCATAAATTGCTGGATACGGGACGCAAACCGAAGCCGCCACCAATCAACCACAGAATGATGGGGAAGGACAATAACCAGATCAAGGAAAGCCACGGGGCGACTAAATTTGTCAACCTTGATCCAAGTAAAAAACCAGGTATCAATAAAACCGCAGTTAACAGCAACCACAGGCGCGATGACAAATCTAAGGTGAAAAGAATTAGTAGCAAGCCGACAATAAAAGCAAATAAGCCTACTTTACGCCATGTCAATTTTTGCTGATTAAAGAAAATACCCGCAGTAACAGCACCTAAAGTAGAAGCGATCGCTAAAACAATCCAAACTCGCCAGTATTCAGTTTGGGGAAATCTGCCCACTAAAAATAAGCGTAAATTTACTTGAATAACTGCCCATTGTGCTTTGGTAGTTGCCCAAACAATAATCCCTTGTACTAGCCACAACAATAACGCCGAGCAGATAACAGTTAATAGGCTGTTATACCAAGTACTAAATAGATTTTTGCGTAACCAAGTTAGTTTAGTCATTGGTAATTAGTCAAAGGTAATTTTCTCCCGGTCTCCATTACCTTTCTTTAATCTGTACGGTGCGATTAAAGGCATTCATGATGAGGGAGATAGTCAAACTGAGAGAGAGATAGGTAAGCATTAGGAGTAACATGACTTCTACTGCTTTTCCCGTTTGATTAAAGGTGGTGGAGGCGACAAAATAAATATCGGGGTAGCCGATGGCGATCGCTAAACTGGAATTTTTGGTGAGATTGAGATACTGGCTTGTGAGTGGCGGAATGATGACTCGCAAGGCTTGAGGGAAAATAACTAGGCGCATGATTAAGCTTGGGTTTAATCCTAGCGATCGCCCTGCTTCCCATTGTCCTTTGGATACTGACTGAATCCCGCCCCGAACAATTTCCGCAATAAAAGCTCCAGTATAAAAAATTAGCCCCAGCAGTAATGCAGAAAACTCTGGTGAAAAGGTGAACCAAGGTAGTTCTAATCCGTTTTGGCTCAGACCAATAAATCCCCCAAGAGAAATTTTGTTATCTGCTCTGGGAAGCCCTAAAAAAACTGCAAAGTACCAAAACAACAATTGTAAAAGTAATGGTGTATTACGAAATATCTCTACATAAACTAGTGAAATATTCCGCACTAGCCAGTTATCAGATAATCTAGCTATCCCCGCAAGTATACCAACGATTGTTGTCAGAATGATGCCGACAAATGCTATTCGTAATGAATTAATTAGTCCTACCCATAAAGCCAAACTATAAGTATCAGTTGGTTTATAAGCAATCAGGGTTTCACCGATATCAAAAGATGCTTGCTGCTTGAGGAAATCAAAGCCAAATTGAATGCCCAATCGTTGCAAATTGCGGTTAAGATTACCTAAAAGGATAGCTACTACAAATGCAGCTAAAAATAAAGCAATCAATTGCCCAGCAATATACCAGAAGCGATTATCACGCCAAAAAGGAGGTTTTTCGTTGGTCATTGGTCATTGAGACGTTGCGGTGCAATTTCTGTATATAGATAGTCAATAGTCATTTTTCCTTACTCTTTTACCGGAATGGTGGAGAGTATAATAACCCGCCTTTTGACCACAGTTGGTTTTGACCGCGTGCTAAATTAAGCTTTGTCTTGGGGCCGAGGTTGCGATCGTAAACTTCGGCATAGTTCCCGACGTGTTTGATGATTCTGGCGGCGAAGTCGTTAGTTAAACCAAGTCCTTGACCTAAATCACCTTCGGTGCCTAAAAAGCGTTTCACATCTGGGTCGTTACTAGTTGTAAATTGACCTAAATTTTGAGCATTAATTCCTAATTCTTCACCTTTAATTAAGGCATAAACTACCCAATTTACAGTGTTACTCCATTTAGCATCTCCTCTAGCAACGGCTGGTGCAAGTGGTTCTGAAGAAATAACTTCATCCAAAACCACATTATCCTCAGGTGTGGGTAGGGTTGTGCGTCTGGATACCAAGGCTGAACGGTCGGCGGTAATTGCATCGCAACGTCCTTCAGCGTAGGTAGCAAAGGTAACGTTAACGTCTTCAAACACAACTGGCTTATAGGTGATGTTGCGCTTCCGCATTTGGTCTGCTAAGTTCTGCTCAGTTGTAGTACCTGTTTGCACACATATGGCTTTGTCTTTCAGGTCTGCTAGAGACTTGATGGCGCTATTTTTGCGAACCATGATTGCTTGACCGTCGTAAAAGACTACAGGTGCAAATTCTAGACCCACTGAGGTAGCGCGGCTGAGTGTCCAAGTAGTGTTACGGCTGAGAATATCTACTTCCCCAGTTTGTAGCGCCGTAAATCGTTCTTTCGCGCTGAGGTTACGAAATTCTACTGCATCTGGGTTGTCAAACAAAGCTGCGGCGATCGCCCGACAAACATCTACATCAATACCGCTATACTCGCCGTCAGTTCCCACAAAACTGAATCCTGGAACTTCGCCACTGACACCGCAAATTAACTGACCACGGTTTTTGATCGTATTCCAGCGATTTGCTACTAATGTACTTCCTGAATTAGTAGATGTATCGGTTGTTGGCGCTGAATCTCCTCCACAAGCAGTAGTAGTAAAAATTAATGATGCGCCCAGGATAACAGCTAATTTATTCATAAACATCTCAGTTAATGACCCTCGAAAAGTGTTGCTGAATACCATAAAGTCGTGGCAACAAATTGATGTTTGTAATATAGAACCTTTTGGGTACTTCTCACCATCCTATTTAATTTATGAAACTGCTCATAGAAACTAGTAATGGGTAATAAGACAAAAATAATATGCGGGCTTGTCATTTCTTGGACATATATTAAATTTTATTTTTAGATATTTGTATTCAATACCTGATGAATATCAAACAAAAAATAGTATTTTAAATTAATCGAGAAACAAGATAAACTACTCATTTTACAAGTTGAGTACCTGAAGTCTCGCCAAATTTCTGCAATATGAGAAATCTGGATATATCCACCAACAGACTTATTTAGTTTACTAAGGCTTTCTGTACCCTTACGAAAACTAGAGAAGCAATTATGTCAATTAATCCAGATGCCCCTAAAAGGTTACACTAGTGCTGGTGACAAATGCTCCACCATTTTTTCGAGAGGGTTTTATGGGAGCTAACCTCAAACAAATTGCTAATTACTTAGACAAACTAGGTTGGGACTACCGTCTTGAGGAAGAAGAAGACCGCATTATCACAGGTGTGGACGCTGACAACCTAGAAGATTTTTTAATAGTTGTCCAACTAGACGAAGAAGGAAAATTTTTTCGAGTATTTGCGCCCCAAGTTCTGGCTGGAGTACAAGACCACCCTTATAAGGGAGCTATCTTACAGACGATGCTAGCAATTTCTTGGGAAACGAAAATGCTGCAATGGGAATATGACCCATCAGACGGTGAAATTAGAGCAATTATTGAGTTTCCCTTGGAAGACTCGATTCTGACCGAAAGGCAATTTCATCGGTGTCTGAGCGGATTAATTCAGATTGTGGACAATATAGCTATACCCCGATTGATAGAAGTGATGAAAACAGGTCATGATCCTGGGAATATAGAACTTGGTGAAAGATTATTATTGAGTATTCAGGAAGAAGCTCCTGGATTATTAGAAATACTAGAAAAAGCAATGGAAGCCCGAAAGAAGCGGGGTAGTTTTCCTACAGAGTGAGACGCATCATCACTTAAATAGTTATCATTAACTGCATACACCACGATGAATGGAAAGTAGCACTGAGGATAGAAGCCAGATGTTCAAATTTTTTACCCAGAACTCAGCACTCAATACTCTTCCAAGTCAGCTATACTCCAAAGTGATACCCTCACAATATACTGAAATTTTCTAGGGCTGGATTTTATGACATCCTATGCAACCTCCTCTGCTAAAGCGGAAATGAGTGAACTACGGCGGTTGAAAGGCCTACTACCGCCAGAATTGCAGAGCTGGGTCACGGTTGAAGGTACAACTGAGGTCAATCCACCCCTGATCCGTAGCGAAGAAATTGGTAAAGACCAGGTAGAAATTCAAATTGACTTGGTTAAATGGGATGCTCTGGCAATGGATCAGCGTAATCTGCTATTTTGGCATGAAGTCGCCCGTATTCAAAATGACACAATTCCCAAAGATGGTTGGGAAATGGCAGCATTAGCTATTGGTTTGGGCGGTGCTGTAGGTGAGTTATGGGTACAGGATGGATTATTGTTAGTGTTGGCTTTGGCGCTGTGCGGTGTTTCTGGCTGGCGACTGTACCAAAAGAATAACGGGGAAAAACAAATTAGAGAAGTGCTGGATGCGGATGAAAAAGCGATCGCCCTGGCAACTCGCTTCGGTTATAGTCTCCCTAATGCCTACAAAAGTCTTGGTAGCGCTTTAAAAACTCTCATTGACACTACTCCCAGTAAACGCCAACGTTCTCGCTATGAAGCCAGACTATCGGCACTCAAACGCAGTGCTAACAAGGCAAAAGCTAAATCTAAAACCACTGATGAAGACTAAGAAAAAATACATGAAGTGGATAATAACCGCCTAAATATTTCGATTTGTGTGCCTCTGTGGTTGGAAATTTATTTAACCGCAGAGGCACAAAGGTAAAAGGCTACAAGATAAGCTAATCTAGCTGCTCACCCCTTGCAGAGTGTATTGTAGACAACGAAAAAACACTATATGGCCTTGCCCTTACAAAGTTTTTAATTTCATCAGAGAAATTTACAGAAATTTGTTGGTTTACTGCTCATAACTGATTTAACATTTTATGAGTCTGCGGCACGACGCGAACGTATTTTAAAAACCGTTTCATCGAAGCTTGCCACGTCAAAACATCTGCTGGAGCAGGAGCAAGTGCGGGTGTTGGGCTGAATTGCTCAGATTCGGCCAAAGGCGTGACAGGCTGCAAAAATACAGGGATTTCAGGACTGACATCTGCCACAAGTAAAGCCGCGCGTTCCAATTCAGCTAAGTTTGTGCGATGAGAGATAATTATCTTGACAAAAGTCTCTGATTGTGTAAGGCAAAGTTGAAGGAATTGGGAATGCGCTTGCCAATGAGATTCACCACTGACACTAGGGAGCTTCAAATCCATACCCACAGAGTCTAGATAGGGTAAAATCGTAGCCAATTGTTCTGGGCGATGTCCGCCTGTCTCTAGGTATATAGGTAAACCAGTGAGCGATCGCACTTTGGGCAAAAATTCCTGTAAAAAAGGAGCATGAAGAAGTGGCTCTCCACCGGTTAAGCTAATGCTATCGTGTAGACAAGGTAAGTTTTGCCTTTCAACCCATTCGATGAGAGTGGTTAGAGGGACAGGATTTGGGTGACTTTCAAAATCTCGCAGTCCTGGCGATCGTTCTATCCTACAACTAGCAGGTGCATTCCATGTGTGGGCGCTATCGCAAAAGTGACAGCGCAAGTCACAAAAAGCAAAGCGAATAAAAATTTGACGTGTCCCGACATTCAGTCCTTCCCCTTGAATAGCAGAAAAGACCTCAACCAGGCGAGCAGTAGGTTCGGCTGTAGTTTTAGCAGTCATGGGTGTAATATGCGATCGCGCTACGTCGATGCAACAACAAGTATGTTTTTTAGCTTCTTGTTCTATTGTGAATCTTTGTAGTCAATCTCTAATCTGATCCTGAGTAACTAACTATGAGTCATTATTCCTACTGATTAACATAAGGTTAGGTAATTTTCTAGAACAAAATAAATGTGTGGCAGATTAAATGTACATGGCAACCAAAGTGCAGAGCTTCATGACTAGCCAACCCACAGAGGTAAATTTTCTAGTTACCACCCTAAATGAAACCCTAATAGTGCAGGTTCCTGCCCGCTTAAGCGTGCTGGAAGCAGTAGGCTTTAAGCAAACCTGCCAAGAATTAACCAAAGGAAACTCTCATCCCAAGGAAATCATTATAGATTTTCAACAAACTACCTTTATGGATAGCAGTGGCTTGGGAGCATTAGTTAGTAACTTTAAGACTACTAAAGAAAAAGGAATTGTCATGATCCTGCGGAATGTCACTCCCCAGGTCATGGCAGTATTAAACCTCACCGGACTAGATAAAGTTTTTTCTATTGAACCCAGTAGCAATATATCCCCAACAGAAGCTGAGAATGCTTTAGATAACCAGAAAGTTTCTACTCGTAAAATAGAGCAACTACCTACCACTCATCCCTCTGTTGCATCATGGACTAAACGATTTCTGGATATTTTTGGTGCTTTAGTGGGTTTGGTAATTACGGGGATTTTGTGTATTCCCATTGTGATTGCAATTCAAATCGATGATCCAGGCCCCATTTTCTTTGGACAAATCCGTTGTGGTTGGATGGGTAAACGCTTCAAAATTTGGAAATTTCGCTCCATGTGTGTGGATGCGGAAGCAAAAAAATCTCAAGTCGAAAACCAGGTACAGGGTGCTTTTTTCAAGAACGAAAATGATCCTAGAATTACAAAGGTTGGCAGATTTTTACGTCGTACTAGTCTGGATGAATTCCCCCAATTTTGGAATGTCTTGAAAGGAGATATGAGTTTAGTAGGGACTAGACCGCCTACACCTGATGAAGTAGAACGCTATGAAGTTCCAGAATGGCAACGTTTGGATGTTAAACCCGGTATGACTGGGGAATGGCAAGTGAATGGCAGGTCTAAAGTTCGTAGTTTTGAAGATGTAATCCGCCTAGATTTGCTATATCAGAAAAACTGGAGCTTGATGTATGATTTGAAACTAATTTTCAAAACTGTTACCATTCTGTTTAATAGAAATAGTGGTGCTTACTAGAAAATTAATATGATTGTGTAACATACAAAACCAGTTGCCAGCATTAACTAAATACAATCATTTTGTAAAATTACTAAGAATCCCTGAGATTTTCATCAGGGATTTTTATTTTTTACTAAAAATAGTTTTGTAGTATTTAAGTCAATCCGGTTTAGTTAAGTCTAAAATCTGGTTTTTTTGAAGCAAGGAAGAGTTTGTAGTGAGGACTTCAGTCCTTACTACAAACTATTTTCTTAACGTGAGTTCGATAAATTCGGAAGAACCCCTCTCCATAGCTTGCTTCCCGCAGGGTACCTCTCCCCGACGCGGGGAGAGGCTTAAAACCCTGATTATTTGGTACTCACTTATAGATTTTCAGCCCCTTCCCTTGTAGGGAAGGGGTTGGGGTTAGGTTCCGTCGAATTCACGTTTTCTTAAGTAAACTGTATTGGTATTTAAGTAAGTTTTATTTTATGGAAATTAATGCCAATATGGCTCATAGGAAGGCATGAAAGACGATATTATTAGTCAGTATTAGCAATAATATTACAAGTAGAAAATCATTCATAAACTTTACATAAATGCTGAATTATAAATTTATCTGCTTCCAACTTTAGTTAGTTTTTTATATCTTTAAATTCCTGACATGGGAACCAATATAGATTTTATTTGAAATAATGGTATCAGAGCAATTATGATAAAAATTGTCAAAAAAGTTCGCAACGAAATAATTAGAAAAATATATCAAATACCATTACTCAGTAATACGGCTGATATTGCTTATCAAACAGCGATCGCTAAACATATTGATCATCTACCATATCTTTCGGAAAATGATTTATCGTTGGTTGAAAATCTTCAAGAAAAAGGGATTGCGATAACTTCATTAACAGAATTATCAATTCCCTCTACGATGGAAATGCTCCAAGCTGCAAAACTTTTGGGGGCAAAAATACCGAAAAATATTGCTGGAAGTCAAAATGAATTTACTGTTCATGCTACCTCTGAGCAAATTAGGGAACATTCTAGTATTTTCCTCTGGGGAATCCAGGAGAGATTACTTAATATTGTAGAAAACTATCTTGGTTTATCAGTAGCTTATCATGGTGCTTATTTTCGCCGAGATATTAATAATCAAGTACAAAAAAAATCTAGATTATGGCATCTGGATAAAGAAGATAGGAAGATGCTCAAAATTATTATTTATCTTAACGATGTAAAGGAAGATGGTGGGACTTTTGAATATATCCCCAAGTTTTTGACTTCACATATTTCTAAGTCTTTGAAATATGATGATACTTATATAAAGGATGAGATTATGGAGCAGGTTGTATCTTCATCTTATTGGCAACCCTGCACAGGAAAGTCTGGGACAGTGATTTTTGCTGATACTGCTAATATTTTTCATAGAGGAAAGTTACCGTTAGCCTCTGATAGATTGTCAATATTTTTTGACTACACCACTAGACAACCAAAGCACCCGTTTTATTGCAAGTCTTCTCTTAATAACGATGATTTACTTACCATAAGTTTAAGGCTGTGTGAACATCAAAAACAATATATATTTTGGCAGCATAATTATAATTAAATCTACTATTTATTTTTTTCTGAACTTAGCATTCAAATAGACAAAATATTATCTAAGCGAAATTGCAGATATAGCGTTATGATCTGCACTCCATAAATACAGTAGAGACGTTTTATACAACGTCTCTACAACAATTAATGCTAAATAGAAAAGCCAGGGATTTGGATGATGAAATTGCAGTTGCTGGGTTAATATTCTATCGATAATCTTGATCTTGAATACTCCGCAGACGAGCAGCGTCACGCATACCATATTCTGAGCGAGTAAAACGATTTAGCTGTGCTTCAAAAAAATCACGGTTGGCTTGCAAGTGTTTGGGATTAGGATCGTCTAAAGGATATAAAAGTGCAGTTCTTAATGCTTGAATTACGGCAGAGGTAACGTTGTACATTGAACGTTGGAAAGTAATTCCTAACTGAATCAACATATCTTCTTCCCCACGACAATATTTTTTGTAGTAATCAACAAGATATTGTGGTAGGAAGTGCAACATATCTTGCATGAGTAATGTGGGAGGAATACCCGCAGTTCCTACAGGAAATACGTCAGCGTAGAGAATACCGTAGTGGAAGTCTTTTTGGTCAGCAGGTACTTGACCAGCTTGGGCGTTGTAAGATTTAGTCCCACGGAATGGGGCTGTGCGATAGAAAACGGCTTCTACATAGGGTAATGCAGCTTCGTATAGCCAGGTGAAACCTTTGGATTTAGGAATGATTTCGTAGCATTCACCACGGATATATACATGATGGTAAATCGGCCGGCCTGCGATCGCAAATATGCCATTCACCAAAAAGTTCATCGCATCTGGGACACCCTTGAAGCCACCTTCATCGTAGATATCCGACATTTCAAAGAACACCGGGGCCATGACTTCCCAGAATAAACCCAGGTTAGAGTAGTAGGACATCTGGCGGCACTGTTCCAAGAACATATCAGGGAACAGCTTATAAAGCCCCAACATGACTGGGTTGCCTTGAAAATAAGCTTTAATTGCTCTATCAGCGTTAGCTTTATATTCTTCTGAGTCTAAATAAGCATCAAATTGATTAACTGGCGCATACATCTTACGGTGCCAAAGCATAGCCTGCATACAAGCTTCAGCAAATTCCATGTTAATGCGATCGTGCAACAAATGATGCAATAGTTTTGGCATTTTGAAGGTTTCACCCTTCTCCATAAATGCCAAAAGTTCTGGATGGGCTGTAGCGACACCACGCCAAATTCTTAAATCAGCATCATCACCAGCATAATGATTATGTAAATCTAAATATTCTTGGGAAATGAAGTATTTAAAAAAGGGAAATGGATTTAAAAATACCTGTTCAGCAATATAAAGTAGGTCACGCCAGTAAAAATCCATCGGTACAGCATAAGCCTTATATATGCCGATGATTTGCATTAGGTTTTCGGGCGTATCTGGCAACATCGAACCGCCTGCTTCTAGGCGATAAATTATATCAGCAAATTCATGCTGAGATGGAGGGATTTTGGTAGTAGGTTTTTCTGGAGTTTGTACCATTTTCATTTCCTCATCTTCAAGAAGGTTGCTTAGTCAGATTTGGGTTTTAAGTAATTCTCTGGTTGACCTTTTTTGAACTCAAAATGCAAAATTCTGTTAGGAAGAATGGAAATAATCTCGAATTTTGAATTTTGAATTGGAGTGTAAAGCCTGCGGCATAGCTTCTCCTGTCGGAGAGGCTGCGCCAACGCTTAACGCGTAGCGTCTCGTAGAGAAGCGACTTGACTACTTCAAAACAACTTGAGAAATTACGGTTTTTTCCACAGGAGGAATCGCTGCGACCATTGCTGTAGTTGTGGGTTCACTCCAACGCACTAACCAAGTTGGTTGTACCCCTAAAAAGATGATGAGGGCTGCCAGAATTAAGGCTGGTGTTTTCTCTGACCAGAGGACTTTGGCGTAATAGGCTTGGTTATTATCGAGTCTGCCAAAACAGGTGCGATTGAGGAGAATAACGAAATAAACTGCCGTTAAACCGCTAGATGCCACACACAACAAAGTAGATAAAGGGAAGGCGGTAAAACTGCCTTGAAAGACAATAAATTCCGCAATAAATCCTGTTAAACCGGGAATACCGGCGCTAGCCATGCCACTGAGAACTAGTAAGGCACTAATGAGGGGTAAACCGCGAATTGGACTCATTAAACCATTGAGTTTATCTAACTCCCTGGTGCCAACTTTTTCTTCTATTATTCCCACCAAATGGAAGAGTATCGCCAAAATCAAACCGTGGCTGAACATTTGGGATACAGCACCAACAAGGGCTAGAGATGTGCTGGCAGCACTAGCTAATAGAACATAACCCATGTGACCGATGGAACTGTATGCTACCATGCGCTTGATGTCTTTTTGAGCGATCGCAATCACCGCCCCATAAATAGCACTAACTGCCCCCCAAATTGCCAAGGTTGGTGCAACAGTACTCCAAGTTTGGGGAAACATCCCCAATCCAAATCGCAGGAGTCCGTAAGTTCCCAACTTAGCCAACACACCACCCAAAAGAATCGCAATTGGTGCCGAAGCTTCTACATAAGCATCAGGTAACCAAGTGTGGAAGGGAACCAAGGGAATCTTAATTCCAAAGCCTAAGATGATGCCCACCAGGAGAATAAACTGCATTCCGGCGGATAAGCCTTGGGTAGAGATAGCATCAAAGGCGAAACTGGTAGAACCAGTCAGCCAAACCATGCCCAAGAATGTAGCGAGGATGAAAGCACCAGAAACGGCGGTGTAAATTAGGAATTTGATCCCAGCATAAGCTCTTTTTTCTCCTCCCCAAATGGAAATTAATAGATAGAAGGGGATTAATTCTAATTCGTAAAATAGGAAGAATAACAGTAAGTTTTCCGAGAGAAAAGCACCTGCAACTCCACCACTGACTAACAGAATCATTGAGTAAAACAGTCGAGGACGTTCTGTTTTGTTGCTGCTACTATAAATAGCAATCCAGGTGAGGAGGCTATTTAATACCAACATCAAAATTGATAATCCATCAACACCTAATTGATAACTCAAACCCAAAGTCTCATTCCAAGGCAGATACTCTTGAAACTGCATCCCTGGATTGCTGATATCGAATTTAAACAGAATAAACAGATTCCAGATTAATACTATTGCTGCAACAGTTAATGCTACTAGACGGATACGGCTAGATTGATTGGGATTACTAGGCCAAAATCCGATAACTATAGCGCTTAAAATTGGTATCCAAATTAGTACACTAAGCATAATATTTGGGTAAGTAGAATATTTTATTTTTTAGTAGCCAGGTGTTAATTCTTGCTCCTAACACCTGACTACTGACAACTGACTAAATTACTTAAAACATCAAATCCAAAAACTGGAATCCCCAGAAAGGCCAAGTCACCCAAGCCCCTAAAACACCTACACCTAAGAGAACAGTCAAGGCATAAAATTGAGTTTGTCCAGAAGTACTATATTTTAGACCTTCACCACCTAACAGTGAGAACAGACCAACAAAATTGACGATACCATCAACTACGAAACGGTCAATCATATCGGCAAATTTAGAAAGTTGGGCAACGCTGAAAATAATGGTGATTCGGTACAGATTGGGGGTATAAAAATCGTATGCCAATAGGTCTTGTAAACCTTTCCAAGGCAGACGAATTGGTTTAGGAATGATGTTACTTAAATAAATGACGCTGCTAATGCTACAACCGAAAATAGTTGACCAAATTAGTAGTAAGACGACATCTTTATTTAAGATTGCCCAATCAGGTAAAAGTGATAAGGCTTGCAAAATTAAAGGCAGGTGAAGAACAAAGCCAAATAAAATCATCATTGGTAATACCATCGGCCAATGAACTTCTGGCGATCGCTCAGTCATCTGTTTAGCTTTACCACCAAAAATTAAACCAAATTCTCTCACCAAACTGAAAGCGGTTAAAGCATTGACAGCTATGACAATTCCTACTAACCAAGGGTGAGTTCCCCATAAGCCATCAGCTAATTTCAGTAATGCCCAAAAGCCGCCTAGAGGGGGAAATCCAATTAAGCCCAATGTCCCAACAATGAAAGCTAACCCAGAAATAGGACGACGTGACCACAGTCCACCTAGTTGAGTCACATCTTGGGTAATGCTATTCCAAATAATCCCACCAGTACTCATTACCAATAACGCCGCCGATACTGCATGGGTGAGTACCAATAACAGTGCAGCTTCATCTTGACGTGCGCCTACAGCAATAAATACCAAACCCATGTAAGCGCTAACAGAATATGATAAGCAGCGTTTAACATCAATTTGGGCGATCGCAATTAAAGAACCACCAATTGCTGTGACTGCACCAATTGCCACAATAAATGAGGAAACTACAGGCGATAGAGTTAACACTGGTTGGAGTTTAATCAGTACCCATGCTCCACTGGCAACTACTACCGAGTTCCGTAAAATAGTACTCGGCATCGGGCCTTCCATCGCTTCATCTAACCACAGATGTAAGGGGAATTGGGCGCACTTACCCATTGGCCCAGCAACTAAGGCTAAACCCACTAGTGTAATAATTGTGGGGTCTACGTTCGCTGTTTGCGCCCATTGGGCTAGCTCTGGATAATTCCAAGTTCCCGCTAACGGCCATAATCCCAATACACCCATTAGCAGGAACAAGTCTCCTACTCGCTTGGTTAAGAAAGCATCTCTCGCGCCACTGACTACTAATGGTTGACTAAACCATAAACCAACTAATAAGTAAGTTCCTAATGTGAGGATTTCCAGAATTACATAACTAAAAAATAGATTATTGCATAGGACTAAAGCGCATAACCCTGCTTCAAATAATCCCAGCAATGAATAAAAGCGTCCCAACCCCCAATCCATTTCCATGTAGCCAATAGCAAAAATTTGGGCAAGGAAATTTAAGCCAGTAATGACTACCATTGCCCCTACACTTATAGAAGAAATTTCTATGGCAATGGTGAGGTCTAAACCAGCAGTAGATAGCCAAGGAAGAAATACTTCTTGGGGTGGATGACTCCAAGTTGCTTGTAAGGCGATCGCACTATGAACCAACGCCAAAAATGTCATTATTAAATTTACATAACCAGCCGGTCTTGGCCCCGTTTTGCGAATGATCCCCGGCGACCAAGGTATGGCTAACAGACCGCCAATTAGAGCATACAAAGGGACTAGCCAAACAGTCTCAAGGAGAAACTGAGCCATGAACTTACCTCTAGATTTGTCACAAAAAATTAAAGTATTTCGGAGTTAACTTGTGTAAATCCGAAGTAATACAGCTATCTTGCAGCTATTGTAAATAAGGCAAATTTATCTTTGCTTAATATTCTTCTTAGCTTACCGTTATCTCTATCAAAAAGGAATTACCCATCAAAATAAATCAACGATGTCTACTCTAATTAATTCTTATATATCGAAGAAGTTAATACTAATCATAGACAAAAATCTATGTATTTTATAAGACATTTGACACAAGTACAAGGATGCTATTCAAAGTTGCGACCATTAGCACTTGACGCGGACATCCTGAAATAGCAGTGTGATGGTAACTTGAAGCAGACTAAGCACTTGGTTAAGGCGCAAGGCGGATGTAATACCCTATAGAAAGCAAACTACATATATTTAATGATGACAACTTACACTTTACAAGCGAGCCGGGAATGGTGGTCACAAAGATGGCTCGATTTACTAGATTCTTATCGCTTCAAAAAACGTTTAGAACGAGCGCGGATATATTCTCGTCAAGGTAATGTTTTGAGTATCGAGTTTAAAGGTGCAAAAGTATTAGCTAGAGTCCAGGGTAGTGAAGAGGAGCCTTATAAAGTATCCCTATCACTTGATCCATTTAGTGATGAGCAGTGGGGTTATGTGATTGAAACTATGTCCCAAAAAGCTGTTTTCGCTGCCAAGCTATTAGCAGGAGAAATGCCCCAAAATATTGAGGAAGTATTTACAAGTAATGGGCTTTCATTATTTCCTTTCACCTTGTCTGATGTCCATAGTAAATGCTCCTGCCCTGATAAAGCCAACCCCTGTAAACACGTTGGTGCAGTCTACTATCAACTAGGAGACAGATTTAGCGAAGATCCATTTGTCTTGTTTCAGTTACGTGGACGTAATAAAGAAAAAATTATCCGCGATTTACGACAATTACGTAATGCAAAAATAGAAACTAAAATAACAGCAAAATCTGAGACTCAACAGCAAATTCCTCGGACTCAATCTAATATTAAATTAGATTCTTGCTGGCAATATAATGAACCACTCGAATCATCATTAGTTGTGATTGCTCCCTCAACTGGTGAAACAGTGTTAGATGTATTGGGAGTAGTTCCTCTAGTAAAGGATGAAGAAAATTCAACAAATTTAAACCCTAGTGATGTAGTCATGAAATATTTAGCAACCCTGTATAAAGAAGTAGGGCAGAAGGCTATGTTAACAGCGATGAATGTGGGCGGTTAATAATAAGGCGTAATTTGTAATTAAGAGGTTATTTATAAAGTAGAAATCAAATTTTTGTAGTGTTAGGTGCAGATTTCGATATGATTAGTCACAAAAAAAATCATCTCTGCGCCTAACGCAACGTGTTATGTGGCAGTGTGTGATAGCAAAGCCATCACACAATGGCAATCAAGCGGGAAGAACATCTACACCGCTTTTTGTCTTCACTGTCCAAATTCCAGTCTGGCTTGTTCTACTAACTCTGGTGTGACTATATCCTGTTCTGCTTGACGTGCTAACTGCTCAATTCTTGCTTTGGCTTGAGAGCGCGCAAAAAAGGGAATATTTTTTAACTTTGTCTTGGCCTCTGATGTCCAGCGCAAATTATCTGTAAAATTATGTTCGCTCATATCACTTACACCCCTTTCTTAATCAAAGAATTTGGTTGACCTTGCTATGTCAAACTAGCAATAAAAGTTAACTAAGATGACTTTGAATTATCTGATCAATCAACGCTTCTACATCAGTTTCATATAAATCTGATTGTTTTACAATCAAGCGCGCATAGCGCTCATCTATATCAAAAGCTTCTTCTAGCCAACCCTTCCAACCACGGGCGCGTTTATCAATCTCCAGCAAAACTTCTAACTGATCTGCTGTCAAACGGAAAACTACTTCCAATTCATCCAAGGAATGACGATATTTTCCAGTGGGACGAAACTCCAACTCTTGCACAAAGGGATAAGCACCACCAAAATAATGGGTGTATTCACAATCGACTTTGTGGAGATGGAAGCCCAAGTGTTCTATTGCTAGCAGTACTCTTTGCATCAATGGATGTGTGCGAACTTCTAGATAGTCTCTATCTCTGGGGTTAATAGCCGATTTAATATCTAAACCTGTACGGACGTATACGGGAATGTGACCAAAGGTAAGCGGCATTTCATCAGGTAAGTTGAGTGAAAATGGAATCACCACTTCCTCTTTTGGCTGGATTGTTAAGTGTTCTAACAATCTATAATTCACCATGACGCATTCTTCAGTCACAGTCGAGTCATCGACTTCTCGCTGATATTCAGTGGCAAGTTTTAGGTAAATATCCTGTATGTCCTGGGCTACATCTCCACCACGAATATAGACTTCACCCTCTAGAATCCCCCCAGGAATGACGGAATTGTTGAACAGCCGTGTATCTACTTTAGCTGCGCCAATACCAACACTCGCTAACAAATTCTTAAACATAGACGTTGAACTCACAATTAAGTTAAAAGAATGTTCAGTAAAACCAAGTTTTACTTGCACTAGGTGTAATACTTATCAGGTTGTGCTGTGAGTTTTACGCCCTGTCAACCTTTGTGAAATCAAGTCTACTGGGGCAAAATAGAAAACATGACGATTGAATCCAATTCCTCAAATTCACCAACCCCAGAATCTACACCTGAACACGACTTGCAACCGGATGACTTTGATGGTGGTGCAGGTGAAAATCACTTAACCTCAGAAGCATTAGCAGCACAACAAGCTCTAGCTGCTATTTCTTCCTTACAATCACCGCAAAACACAGCCATATTGAAACAAGCCCGTTCTGGTTTTCAGCCACGTCCTCAACCTCCAGTTATAGTCAAACCAAGGGCGTTGTTGATTACTGTAGTGGGAATGGCCATTACTATTACTGGCATTGCACTAAATAGCTGGATTATTGGTGTCGTGGGTACGCTGCTGACATTGCTGCTATCTTTAGCGATGCTTTTGCCTTGGGCATTGTATGTAATTGATGTGTGGTTTACATCCCAAGATAAAAATTTGTTTGTGGCTTTTTTAGGGCTAATAGTAGCGTTCGTTGGCTGCTTGAGGTTTAGTGGTGTGGGCGATCGCCTGCTACAGTGGGGACGAAAAGTTAACTGGGAAGCTTCTGGTACTCTGGCGGAATGGTTTGGTGCTTTGGGGCAAATTGCGATCGCCATCATTGCGGTTTACGTGGCGTGGCGACAATACGTCATTTCTAAGGACTTGACAATTCAACAAAACTTGTTAACTGTCCAGCAAAATATCATCACCCAGCAACAAACTATCGATTCCTATTTCCAAGGCGTTTCCGATTTGGTTTTAGATGAAGAGGGATTACTAGAAGATTGGCCGCAAGAAAGAGCGATCGCCGAAGGGCGCACGGCTGCTATTTTTAGTAGTGTTGATGGTAGTGGTAAAGCCAAAATTCTCCGTTTCCTCTCCCGTTCTAAGTTACTCACACCTCTAAAACGCGATCGCCGTTTGGGTAGAGCAATTCTCAATGGTGTTGGGGGTTACGCTGAAGACCGTCTAGAAGGGGTGCGGGTCATCGATTTAGGTGTGATGTTGGCGGGGTCTGACTTGTCTCAAACAGATTTACGTTGGACAGACCTCAGTGAAGCCAATCTTGTGCGTGCGAATCTAAGCGGTTGTGATTTGGTCAAAGCCAATCTTTCCCGAACTATTCTCTATGATGCTGACCTTACTGGTGCTGACTTCAATGGGGTTCGTCTATTTTATGGCTCAGTGGAAAAAGCATCACCCCGTAGCCGCACCGAACCACCAGACTACAGAACAGGCGAACATACTGGTGCTGTGGTGGAAAATGCTGATTTCAGCAATGTACAAAGAATGTCAGAAGCTAATCGTTATTATTGCTGTGCTTGGGGTGGGGAAAAAACCAGAGCTACAATTCCCGGTGGCTGTGAGGGTATTCCTAACCTGCTAGGCCGTTAATTTACAGGGAGAATAATATTTAAAGAAGTACGCACATCTGCTAGAGGCTTTTCCCACAATAGATTCCATTCCAGACCAAACAAAGGCTTGGCTTGCTTTGCCATTACCCAGCCTGTGGAGATCGCATCCATGTATGGCGTGGAAAGCTCTATATCGTAAATTACGGCTTTGAGCAAGTTTTTTGCTAGTAATGCCAACCAAAAACGACTAGCGTACAATTGCGACACATAAAAAGCTTCTAATTGGATTTCTCCCAAAATGCTGGTATCGGCTCCAGTAACTATATGCCAGAGGTCGTGTGTCTCGGTAATATGCGTTTTGAAAAATTGATAATCATTGTCTATTTCGTGGGACTGTAAAGGCTGCAAATTATTTTGCAGCATCTGGTCAGCATAGACATATCCCAAAGTGTCAGTTGGCAATTGATGGAGTTTTGGTAAATCCACCACACCTAATTGTGGACGTTTTTGGAAAGCTTGTTTTCCCTGAGGGGTGCTAGAGAGAAAGTCAATTATCTTTTGCAAACTGTACTCATCACTTACGGTATCAGCCAGTTTGTAAATGCAGGTGAAATCGCCATCGTATGATCTGACAAAGCTAATAAAGCTATCAATGACGCTATCTTCCCATGTTGGATCTATTTTCTCTGGAGATTGCATAGTAAAAAACCTTTATTTACTCACTTTCAGGTAAAGTAAGAATTTCTACGCCATCTTCTGTAACTACGATGGTGTGTTCAAACTGGGCTGATAGCTTGCGATCGCGTGTTACGGCTGTCCACCCATCACCTAACATCTCGACTTCGTAAGTCCCTTCATTAATCATTGGCTCAATGGTAAATACCATCCCTGGACGCAGGCGCTTGCCTTTCCCTCGTGTGCCGTAGTGAGGTACATCTGGTGCTGTATGGAAAATATTACTGATACCATGTCCCACAAAGTCGCGCACCACAGAGAAGCCCTCAGCCTCAGCATACTCTTGAATTGCTGCGCCGATATCACCTATCTTTGCTCCTGGTTTAACTTCTGCAATCCCTAAATGTAAGCACTCCTGCGTTACTTCCACCAGCTTCTTGATTTTGGGAGCAGCATTGCCCACAATAAAGGTTTTGGATGTGTCGCCGTGGTAGCCATCAACAATTGGTGTCACATCAATGTTAATAATGTCACCATCTTTAAGAATCTGCTTGGCGTTGGGAATCCCGTGACAGATCACTTCATTGACGCTGGTACAAATTGACTTGGGGAAACCCTTATAACCCAGAGGAGCGCTTTTAGCTCCATGTGCTTGTGTCCAACGTTCAGCTTCATCATTCAGTTCCAGAGTACTCACCCCTGGCTTCACCAATGGCTCAAGATGTTGCAGAAGTTTAGCCGCCAAGCGTCCCGCTTGCCGCATTTTTTCTATTTCGCGTTGGGATAAGATAACGATGAACTCGGTTTTCATGAAATTTAATTTAGCTTATCTGTCAAAAATATAGTTATTCCCATCTGTGCGGCTCTTTGAGCAGCATCAGCAACTCTTAGGGTATACAAGCTTTCTTCCGGGGTGACGTACAAAGGAGCGCCATCAAAGATATGGTCTAACACCATACTTGTGTCTTTGGCAAATAATCCCCGACGAGTACCCAATTCTACAGGTGTGCTTTCCCCTGATTGGATGAAAAATCCTGTATCCCCGTCAAAAATTAAAGCACCATTGTCACCATGAACTTCAAACTTGCGTTCTGGTTGCCACAAACTTTCACCTTTACCGTAAATCACTTGGGCTAATAATCCACTAGTAAAGCACAGTTGAGTCATGCAAAAACAGGTCTGGTAATATTCTGGTTCTATTTCCCAATACCGTTGATGGCAGTTAACTGTAAAGACTTTACCAAATAAATCTGTCAAACGATGCAGACGGGAAAGTGCGCCAATTAAGGGAAAACCAAACATTGCGTGGTTATAAGTCCACTTTCGGGGTGCAGGGTTTTGAGGATTGATGGTGCTGTAGCGCACGTAAAAGAGATGACCTACTTTATCTAAATTTTGCTTTAAAGCTTGATGTAAGCCACCTAAAAGTTCAATGTGTTCGACGTGGAGTAATTTTTGCTGTGTTTTGGCTAAGGCAATCAGTTCTTCAGCTTCAGTTAAATCTACAGATAAGGGATATTCTACAATTACGTGTTTGCCAGCAGTTAGGGCAGCACGGGCGATCGCACCATGATCACGATTAATTGTACAAATTACCACTAAATCTATATCTTCTCGCTCTACTAACTGTTGCCAGCCAGTTATCACTTCAGCTTGGTAAGCTTGCGCGAAAGTCTGGGTTCGCTCCAGTTTACTACCCGCTATGGCGACTAGGTGCGATCGCTCATCCTCTAAAAAGGCTTCTGCCCTCAGTTTTGCTGCATACCCAGTCCCAACTATACCCACACGTATTTTTGCTTCTGCCAAAGCTGCCTCCGACTCTTAATATAATCCTCACCAGTCCTGCTACCAACCACAGTGATCAATGATCATTTATGAAAAAAGCTAGGTTCATGCAGCACCCGCCTAACTGAAGGTTGTCTCTGCTCCAGAACTTTTTTATCATATTCTTGATTCAAACCATAAATTTTTCTAATAACTGTGAGTTTAACGCTCTTAAAGTATAAAAAAAACTTATTGTTATCTGTTAACTAAATTTCATTACTAATCGTGGTGGATTTCAAGTTATATACTTGGATTTTTCTCGTAGTATCAGAATTGAACTAAATTTAATTCTGTGGCTAATCCCCTGAGAATAGCCGCCCAGTTTTGCTTTAGCATAACTTATACTGCCGATCACAAAAGAGAGGATTACAGAAATGGCAACCTTTAAAGTTACATTGATCAACGAAGCTGAAGGAACAAAGCATGAAATTGAAGTTCCTGATGATGAGTATATTTTAGACGCTGCCGAAGAACAGGGTTATGACCTACCCTTTTCCTGTCGGGCTGGTGCTTGCTCAACCTGCGCCGGTAAACTAGTATCTGGTACTGTTGACCAATCTGACCAATCATTCTTGGATGACGATCAAATCGAAGCTGGATACGTATTGACCTGTGTTGCTTATCCAACTTCTGATGTAGTCATCCAAACCCACAAAGAAGAAGACCTCTACTAAGAGTCAAGTTAGCTTGGAAAATAGAGGCTAGAGGCTAGCAGCTACAGACTAGTCCCTAGCCTTTCTGTTTTTTCACTCTGTGTCTACATCCAATTAAAACTTGATTTCTTCATTCAGGCTTTGAAGTTGTGTACCAGGATAATAAAATTGGAGAATTTTGTTGCTAGACCAACCTAGTTTGGCTAAAGTTTGAGCGCCAGTTTGACTTAAGCCAACTCCGTGTCCTAAGCCACCACCAATAAAAGCGTATCCCCACAACTCTTCTTTGCCTTTGTTAAGGGGTACTATGTAAAAAAGCGTGCTTCTTGGCGCAGCAAAGGCACTACGCACTTCATCTTTGTGCAGGGTAAAAATGCCAATATCTGTCTTTACTGCTAATTCCAGTATCCTTCCGCTTTTACTGCGATTGGTAATGGCCATTGCCTGGATGGTTTGGAATTTAGCATAAGGGCTATTTTTTGCCCGGAGAAACTTTTGCAAGTCTTTGACTATTTCATTAAGAGGTGTTTCTTTATACCAACGAAACACATCCCAACTACTTTCGTTAAATCCTTGTTGCAAGGTAATAAATCTCTGAAAGTTCCTTTCGTCTTTTAAATTTTGTTTGGAGAAGTCCCAAACACTATTAGGTGCATCTACTACTGGCCGTAAGTAAGGCCGATCCTCTCCGTTCCAAACATCACTGAATGAGGCAGTAATTCCGCCAGTGGTAGAAGAATAAAGAGCATCTATTAGCTCATTGTTATAGGTAAGTACCATACCTCTGGTTGCGGCGATCGCTTTATCTATCCTAGTATCTGTACCACCCAACCCATAATAAACTTGGCAGTGAGTATTAGCACATAATTGATAATTATCTATAGCAAATCTACGCAAATTTCTTAGAGCATAAGTCCGAGCTAAAATTGCTTGTGCTTCAACAGCAGCAGTTGGGGCATTAGTGCCAATTTCATGAGGTACAACACCACGTAAATAAGTCTCTAATGATACTTGATTTACTAGAGTGTAAGTACCATAAGCATTCGGCTGAAAATTAATCCGCCCAGAATAAAGTCGAGAAGTATTTAATTTTTCGCCTTTTTTCAACCGAATTAAGTTTTTAACTGTGCTAACCTCTACATGGTTTGGAGTGTAGCTCGTACCATTCACAGTCCAACTTATTTTTGGTACTTTCGGCAAAACTTTTGTGTCAATGTAAGCCAAATTATTACTTGCGGCTTTGATGTTCTGGAATAACAAGCGACGTAGTAAGGGGGTATTATACACATCCCGTTTTGCCCAAACTTGCCAACGATCCGGCTGGGCTATTTCTACCTCTATTCCTTGCTTACGCCAATTTTCAGCACTGTATTCCGCCGTTTCGTAGGTGCGATATGTACCTAAAACCACAACCTCTGCAATTGCTGGTTTGGGTAAAGCTTGCATCACTGTTTCTAGCTTGACAGGTTTGTCCGTTAGGAGAACTCGCTCTTTGTTACCTTCGGCAAACTTGAGCTTTAAGCGATCGCCTGTTGTCGGTTCCAATTGCAGTTTAGCTGTAGACTCCTCGCCAAATCGCTGTACAATCCCAATTTTCAGTTCTAAATCCTTAAGTTTATCTTCAGTCGCCGATGCGCCTGTCAATCCCAATAAACAGAATGTCATCAGTACTGTGTAAGAAAAACGCCAGAACGGATGTTTTACTGCTATCAGATTTTTCCCCTCTGTGCTTTGGCGCTCGGCTTGTGGCAATTGCTTTATAAAGTGGTGGTTTTGTCGCATGAACGCTCCAAATAATACCCTTACCGGTTTTGCTCTAGAAAAAGTTGCAAAACGAAGTCATAATGACTATGATTTATATAGAGATACGAAAAGGAACTAGTTGAGTTTACTCCTCATGGTTAGGGTACAAGAAATTCCATTAAACCAAATTCGGCGGCCATTGCCCCGTGGCAACGATCCCTATAAAGTACAAGCCCTAATGGAATCGATTGCAGCAATTGGACAACAAGAACCCATAGATGTTTTAGAAGTAGATGGACAATATTATGGCTTTTCTGGTTGCCATAGATATGAAGCCTGCCAACGTTTAGGTAAAGAAACCATTCTAGCTAGAGTTCGCAAAGCTCCACGTAGTGTTTTGAAGATGCACTTAGCGTAGAGAATAGGAAAAGGCAGGGGAGCAGGAGAAGAAAGAATTTATCTAATCCCTAATCCCCAGTTCCCAACCCCCAATTCCCCAATTAATAATAATTACTCAATTTGGAGACACACATGGCATCTCAAGGAACAATTAACAATGTAAATATCGGCATTGACGAAGCCAACCGGGCTAAAATCGCCGAAGGATTGTCTCGCTTGTTAGCTGACACCTATACACTTTATTTGAAAACACATAATTTTCATTGGAACGTTACAGGGCCGATGTTCCAAACCCTGCACCTGATGTTTGAGACACAGTATACAGAATTAGCCCTAGCCGTAGACTTAGTGGCGGAAAGAATCAGGGCGCTTGGTTATCCAGCACCAGGAACTTACAGCGAGTACGCCAAACTAAGTTCGATTCCCGAAACTCCAGGGGTTCCCAAAGCCAAGGAAATGATTCGTTTACTAGTGGAAGGACAAGAAGCCGTTGTGAGAACAGCACGTTCTATTTTTCCTGTGGTAGATGAAGTCAACGACGAACCCACCGCCGATTTACTCACTCAACGGATGCAGGTACATGAAAAAACTGCTTGGATGTTGAGAAGTTTACTGGAAGAATAAGAGGCAGGGGGGCAGGGTGCAGGGTGCAGGGGGAGAAAAAATTTACCCAGTACCCAGTAACTAGTCCCCAATCTTCCATACCCAGTAGCCAATGTCTGATTTCACGCAAGAGTTGCAAAATTTAATGCAACAGGCAAGCATATCTAGCTTCAAAGCTTTGAGTCGTCAAGCTGGCGTTTCCGAGTATCAAGTGCTGCGCCTGCGCCAAGGCAAGCTAGAACAGATGCGCTTGGATACTCTGCTGAAGCTATCAAAAGCGCTGCAAGTACCCTTGAGTGAATTATTGTCAACTTTTTTAGAATCAAGTATTGAGTACCAAGCACCTCAGCATTCCCAAGAAATTGCTGATTTAAAAAAAGAGTATGAGCGATCGCAGCTACAACTACAGCAGCAGCGAGAAATATTACAGCAAGAGTTCCAGCAGTCGAGTTTACAACTGCTGGAACCTTTGTTATTGCAATGGCCGACCGTAGCCCAGAAAGCGCGGGAGAACCCCGAACTAGCGGCTGTGAAAATTGTGCCTTTAGTAGAAAAACCTTTAGAAAAATTATTGCAGGCGTGGGGGATAGAGGCGATCGCACCTGTAGGATCACAAATACCTTATGATCCTCAACTGCACCAATTAAAGCAAGGAACGGCACAACCAGGCGAAACAGTCCAAGTCACCCACGTTGGCTATCTTCAAGGCAAAAGGCTGCTTTATCGAGCCACTGTCAGTTTAGTAGAAAAATCATAGTCATAGGACTCAAGCTAAAGTGAAAGTGTCTCTCCTGCCTGTCATAAAATCATGAACAGCAAACCAATAACAGTACAGTCTTTATACGCTGTCACTGATGAAGAACTAATGTTGATGAGTTCACAAAACCCAGAACTGAGGTTTGAACGTAACGCTGATGGAATTTTAGAAACCATGCCACCAACAGGGGGAATTTCTGGTAATCGAGAAATAAAAGCAGGCGCTTATCTTTTTAATTGGGTAGAAAGTCAGGATTTAGGGGAAGTTTTTGGGCCGAGTACTGGTTTTAGATTAGCTAATTCTGCTGTGCGATCGCCTGATGCTGCTTTTGTGGCAAAAGGACGCTTACCAGAAAATTGGGATCAGCAAGAAGACAAGTTTATCAATTTAGCGCCAGATTTTGTCATTGGAATTCGCTCCAAAAATGACAGCTTGACAAAACTCAAAGCCAAGATGGAAGAAT
Organism: Anabaena sp. FACHB-595; assembly: GCF_048568275.1. NCBI lineage: Bacteria > Bacillati > Cyanobacteriota > Cyanophyceae > Nostocales > Nostocaceae > Anabaena > Anabaena sp. FACHB-595. Next base: position 4,985,919 of record NZ_CP183473.1, on the reverse strand, counting down.
ATATTGCTAACGGCGTTAAGTTGGGGTGGTTAATTGATAGTAAAAATCAGCAAGCTTTAGTTTATCGCCAAGATGGTTCAATTACCCAATATCCAGCCACAGCAATCTTGAGTGGTGAAGATGTTGTACCTGGTTTTACATTGGCTTTAGCAAAATTATTGTAAGGAAATTATTGCTGATGACGCTATCAACTCAAGTATTTTTTCACCCGTCTTTGGATGAGTTTCTCAAATTACCAGAAACCAAACCAGCTAGTGAATATATCGATGGACGCATCTATCAAAAACCAATGCCCCAAGGAAAACATAGTATTCTTCAAACTCGTTTATCAAGCAATATTAATCAGGTAGGTGAACCTCAGAAAAAAGCTTTAGCATTAACCGAGTTACGCTGCACATTTGAGGGGCGTTCCTTAGTTCCCGATGTCGCTGTATTTGAGTGGTCACGTATCCCAACTGATGCAGATGGAGAGATTGCCAATAGGTTTGAAAGTTACCCAGATTGGATTATTGAGATTTTATCACCTGATCAATCGCCTAACCGAGTAATTAATAAGATTATTTTTTGTATTAACCAAGGAACTAAATTAGGTTGGTTTATTGATGCTAATGATAAATCTGTGATGGTATTTCAACCAGATAAACTACCAGAAGTAAAGTATGATAATGATATTTTACCTGTCCTTGATGTGTTAGAAAATTGGCAGATAAAAGCGGCAGATATTTTTAGTTGGTTGAAAGTTAAATAATTAAAGATTAATCTAATATTGAAATTCTCGCGGTTTTACTCCATGATTTCATTTTATAGTAGAGGGGATCGCTTTTTTAGTAGTCTTTATATCAAAATCAAACAAACCTCAAATATCAATAAATCATAAGTAGTAAAAACTCTCGTCATTAGCAACTGAAACTTTTTTTTATTTTCTTGATAGTTGCCTTTAATCCCTTAGAATGAATCCATCCAACAAAACCACCAAAAATCATTTTTCCCTGCTTATTAGCTAAAAATACGTGATCTACACCAACTGGATTCTTGTAAGTTTTAACTACACTTCCGTCGTTCAGCGTAAAAATTGGAATAGCTTTTTCAAAGTCCCGATGATGAGCTATAGTCATTCCAGGTACGCCATTTAAAATTTTGATGACAGACTTACTTATTGACTTACTTATTATTGATGATCTAGATTTATATTTTTTTGGTAACACTTCAAAAAAGTTTATCCACTCCTCTATTGACTGAGGACGATTCTCTGGTTTTATTTCCATTCCTGTGAGAATAGCTTGATTTACCCAATCACTAATACCAGAATTAATATTTTTTGGTTCTTCCAATGATGTACCAATAGCTCTGAGTGGAGCCATTATAGGAACTTTACCTGTTAGTAACGAATATAATGTTGCTGCCAAGGCATAAACATCTGTGTAAGCACCTCGTTTTGCTCTCTTGTCATATTGCTCAATTGGTGCAAAACCATCAGCCAGCATTTGGGTATGAGTTTGAGTTAAATTTTGAGAAAATTCCCGTGCAATGCCAAAGTCGATTAAAACAGCTTCTGATTTACCAGAACGCAGCATAATATTTTGTGGCTTGATATCCCGATGCAGCAATCCATTGTTATGAACTACTGTTAGCGCTTCACCAATCTGCTGAATGTAACGCAACGCTTCGGCTTCTTGTAAAACACCTTGATTCTCAACCCGACTGCCTAAATTTTCGCCATCAATATATTCCATCACAATGCACCACAAGGAATCCTCATTAATAACCTCATAGATTTGGACAATGTGGGGATGACTACATTTAGCTAATTTGATAGCTTCATTCAAAAAATCTTGCTGAAACTTGGCAAAATCAGAATGGCGTTGTACTTGATCATTCAGAGTTTTGATAACAACCGAGCGCCCATAATTATCTTTAGCAAGATAAGTTATACCAAATCCGCCTTCGCCTAATTCTTGTTCAAGAGTATACTTAGTACCTTGCAATTGCTGCCCTGAAACCCAAGCCATTGTTTACAAGCCAATAAAATTAGTGTCAAGTTTGGCACTGTTATTACATAAATGTCCTGAGAAGTATTGACTATTTATTTTGTGTAAACTCAAAATCCACTGAGTTCAGCAAACTTCCTTATTTTTCCATCGCTCCACATTTAGGAAAGCCTCTAGAATTGTGACAATTACGCTAGAATTATTAAAGCTTCTTTACAGAATTCGCAGATCATCCCCAATTCTGTTAAAACAGCCTAGACCTAAATGTAAATTGTAAAATTCCCCTTAGCTAAAAGCCTCTATGACGCTCCCAATTCGTAACGTCGCCATCATCGCCCACGTTGACCACGGCAAAACCACCCTGGTTGATGCACTCCTCAAACAATCCGGCATTTTCCGCGAAGGCGAAGACGTTCCGGATTGCGTTATGGACTCCAACGCTTTAGAGCGAGAACGGGGTATTACTATTCTGTCGAAAAATACAGCTGTTCGTTACAAAGAAACACTAATCAATATTGTTGATACCCCTGGACACGCCGATTTTGGTGGTGAAGTGGAACGGGTACTCGGCATGGTTGACGGATGTCTGCTGATTGTTGATGCCAATGAAGGCCCCATGCCTCAAACACGGTTTGTGTTGAAAAAAGCTTTAGAAAAAGGCTTGCGCCCCATCGTTGTCATCAATAAGATTGACCGCGCTAAAGCCGACCCCCACGTTGCTGTGGATAAGGTGTTGGATCTGTTCTTAGAATTAGGTGCAGACGAAGACCAGTGTGATTTTACCTACCTGTTTGCTTCCGGTATGGGCGGTTATGCCAAGGAAAGCATGGAAGCAGAGGCGGTAGATATGCAGCCCCTGTTTAATGCGATTCTGCAACACGTTCCACCACCAGTAGGCGACATCAACAAGCCCCTACAATTGCAAGTCACAACCCTAGATTATTCTGAATATTTGGGACGGATTGTCATTGGCAGAATCCACAATGGTACTATCCGCGCTGGTCAGCAAGCGGCTCTGGTTACAGAAAGTGGCTCTATTGTCAAGGGAAAAATCACCAAGTTGATGGGATTTGAAGGGCTGAAGCGGGTAGAGATGGAAGAAGCAACCGCAGGTTATATTGTTGCGGTGGCTGGTTTTGCTGATGCTTACATCGGTGAAACAATTACTGATCCAACCGAACCCCAAGCTTTACCACTAATTAAAGTGGATGAGCCTACCTTACAGATGACCTTCTGGGTAAACGATTCACCCTTTGCTGGTCAAGAAGGTAAATTGGTGACATCCAGACAAGTACGCGATCGCCTATTCCGCGAACTAGAAACCAACGTTGCTTTACGCGTTGAAGAAACCGACTCCCCCGACAAATTCCTAGTTTCCGGTCGTGGAGAACTGCACCTGGGTATCTTAATCGAAACCATGCGCCGCGAAGGTTTTGAGTTCCAAGTATCTCAGCCACAAGTAATTTACCGCGAAATCAACGGTCAACCTTGCGAACCTTATGAATTGTTGGTGTTAGACGTTCCTGCTGATTCTGTCGGTAGCTGTATCGAACGTCTAGGACAACGCAAAGGCGAAATGCAAGATATGCAGCCTGGAAGTGGCGATCGCACCCAGCTAGAGTTTGTCATTCCCGCCCGTGGTTTGATTGGTTTCCGTGGTGAATTCATGCGGATGACCCGTGGTGAAGGCATCATGAATCACAGCTTCTTAGATTACCGTCAACTCAGTGGTGATATTGAAGCCCGTAACAAAGGCGTTCTCATCTCCTTTGAAGAAGGCGTTTCTACTTTCTACGCCATGAAGAACGCTGAAGATAGAGGCTCATTCTTCATTACTCCCGGTACTAAAGTTTACCGAGGCATGATTGTCGGTGAACACAATCGCCCTCAAGACTTAGAATTGAATGTCTGCAAAACCAAGCAGTTAACTAACCACCGTGCTGCTGGTGGTGATGAATTGGTTCAGTTGCAAGCACCAATCGACATGAGTTTAGAGCGTGCATTAGAGTACATCGGCCCCGATGAGTTAGTGGAAGTTACACCCCAATCAATCCGTCTACGGAAGATGTCGAAGAAATTGGCAAAACGATAAGTAAAGCGATCGTTTAATTAATTAATTTAAAAAGCCCGCTAATGCGGGCTTTTTATTTTTTATTTATCTTGCATTATGTATAGAATGAACTACCTTGTACATAGGTTATAAATTCTGGAACAAGAATGTCAGATATAGCTTATGACATTTATTTTTTCAATAAAGTATGCTGTGTACTGGCAAAGTGTTATGAGGAACTGAAGGTAGATTCATGACCAATCCAAAGCGACAAACTACAGGGTTTATAACGTGTAATCATTGTGGAAACCATTCTCCAATGGATATTGTGGCTGAATATTACCATTCTCTAAAACCTTCTACCTATGACTCTCCAGAAGACGAGTATTATTATTCTTATCAGCCAGATGAAGGGTACAAGTATGAATTGTTATTATGCCTAGCCTGTAAAGGAGTAACGCTATGGAAGTATTTTGATGCTGATTATATAGATCCAGAAGAAATCACGGTTGATACCCTTTACCCATTAGCTAGATCGAAGTTATCTGGTCTACCTTATCAAATTCAAAACGCATATGAAATATCGCTTAAGGTTCGTGTCATCGATGCTAATGCTTATGCAGTTCTGTTAGGACGTATACTAGAGATGGTGTGTGCAGATCGTAAAGCTACAGGAAAGGATTTATACAATAAGCTGAATGATCTAGCTGCAAAAGGTGAAATTCCAGGCAAATTAGTAGGAGTCGCCGATCAACTTCGACATTTACGAAATGTTGGCGCTCATGCTTCTCTGGGGGAATTAACTAAAGAAGAAATTCCAATACTAGATGATCTGTGCAGAGCAATTTTGGAATATGTCTACAGTGCGCCATACTTAGCAAATAAAGCACAACAGCAACTTAAACGCTTGAAAGAAAAATGGGCTAAGAAAGAAGAAGTAAGTGACAAATATTCAGAAAATCCAGAATGATTTAGCCATATAGCAGCTTAGGGGTTTAGTGAAAATTTCAGATAATTTTGATGAGCGTTTGGCAGATTTTGAGAAATACGATCAATGAGGCTCATGCTTAACACCAAAAATGTATTGACGATGTAAATACACTTTGTCTACCATGTAAGGTATGGACGTGTATTTCGTGCTTAATGGTGTCACCTTTGTTTGGAACGAGGAGAAGGCCTGGATAAATCCCAGCAATCATGATGGCGTGACATTTCATCAAGCCGCAGAGGCATTTTTCGATCCGTTTTTAGTTGTTGTTGACGCAAGTCGCAATAATGAGGAAAGAGATGCTGTAATTGGCTTAGACAGACGTTGGCATCTTCTGTATGTCGTCTACATTGAACGTGAAAACGACATGATTCGGATCATTTCTGCTCGTAAAGCGACACGCAAGGAGCGAGAATATTATGAAAGCTGACGCATTAAAAAGGCGACTCGATAAAAATCGTCCAATGACGACAATCACAATTCGCATTCCCGAAGATGTCATTGAAGATTTGAAGCGCATAGCACCATTGCTGGGGTTTTCTGGCTATCAGCCACTAGTTCGTGCTTACATTGGGCAAGGGCTAAGAGTTGATTTGGAAAGACTAGAGGATGATACAGTCTCAGCACTGATTAGTAGCTTGAAGCGTCATGGTGTTAGCGATGAGGTTATCCATGAAGCCCTTAGTGAAGTTACTCAAAGGTAGTTTGATGGCGATCGCCACAACTCACACGAAAGGTTATTAGTGGGAAGCGATCGCTATTTAGCAGATATCATTACAGAAAGTTATCCTGTGCAGCAATAGAATAACAGTTTTTGGTAGGGTTATAAGACGTTTAGTGAAGTTTCTTTTGTGTGAATGATAGTAAATCAAGCTATTAAGATTAGCGATCGCTCAAAGAAGTCAGTCTCAAAGATGAGAGCGATCGCTCAAAACTAATTAGGATTTCAAAGTATACTCAAGATTAAAAGGTAGCTAAAACTAAAACTGAAGAAAAAGTTATATTCAAAACATTAGGTTTTGGGAAAGACTATCAATGCACCAAATTAATTTAAAAGAAGCTGAGACTCGCCTAGCAGAACTAATTGAAGAAGTGGCTAGTGGACAAGAAGTCATTATCACACGCAGTGATGGGGCATCGTTTAAAATTGTGCCGATTGGAGAAGTGAAAGCATATCCAAAGTTCGGTAGTGCTAAGGGTTTAGTGAAAATTTCAGATGATTTTGATGAGCCATTGGCAGATTTTGAGGAATATGCTCCATGAGGCTCATGCTCGACACCCATACGTTTTTGTGGTTTATTGAAGGTAGTTTAAATCTCAGTGATACAGCAAAAAGCCTCATTGAAGATCAGCAAAATCAAAGATTTTTAAGCATTGCAAGTCTTTGGGAAATATCTATCAAAGTCAGTATTGGCAAGCTAGAACTGGATATGACCTTTACTGAGTTGGTTAAACAACAGGTTTATGGTAATGCGATTGAATTGCTTGAAATACAGCCAGCACATTTAGATGAGTTAGCAAAGCTGCCTTTTTACCATAAAGATCCTTTTGATAGGCTGATGATTTCTCAATCTTTGGTGGAGAGCATACCTATAGTTACTAAAGACAGTGTGTTTGAGGGTTATCCTGTGCAAATATTATGGTGAACTATACTGCGCTTATAAAAGTTATTGGTAAGAGTTAAGACTTTTCAGGTTACTGAGTGTAAAGGTTATGCAAAGATAGTTCGATCGCGATCGCCACAAATCACATGAAAGGTTATTAGTGGGAAGCGATCGCAATTTAGCAGATATGATTACAGAAAGCGATCGCAGGTTAAAAATTATCAATGTATTTTTTCAGAAACACTAATTGATTTGCCATATTCTCGGCTTCTAAACTTTCTACTAACTTCAATAAGCCTCGCAACTGTTCTCCAATTGCATAGCTCTGCTCCGCAGCAAGTACAATACCCGAATGCTCTTGTTGCTGTTCGAGATAAGCTTTATGCAATCGACAAAAATCACCAACATTGAAACTATAAATAACTCGTTTCTGTTCCGTTGCCCAGATTAGTTGGTTATCATCAGATGAGCCTAATCTATCTGCTTCAGCCGTTGTCATTACATCAATCCCTGCATTGCGTAAACCATTAGTTAAAGATTTTTTGCCAGCATCTTCATCTAAATAAAAACAAATTTGGCTCATGCAAAATTACCTGACATCCACTTCGTTTCCAGCACATTACATTCTGCTTGATATAAAGCAATTTCTCTATCCATTGCTTCCTGATTAGCATAGTAATAAGCAAGTGCCGCATAAACTTGCGCTAGAGATAAATGTGGATATTCTGTCACAATATCTTGAGGAGATAAGTCTGCTTGAGAATCCATCACAATATTTTGAACTGTCATCCGCGTACCAGCAATGCAAGGACGACCTCCAGCAACTTGAGGTGTTTTCACAATTAGGGTTCCAATATCAACTATTGCTACCATGTTTTGTCAACTCTAACTGAATCAATGAGTCTTCCACATCTATAATTTTACATTCATCAATTTAGATGGTGCGTCAACGGATGTAACGCACCCAAATAAAGATTTAAGGGACAATTAGCACCGGACAAGGGGAAAGGTTAATCACGCGAGTCGTGACGCTATCGGTAGCGCCTTCCTCGGTTAAACCTAGTCCCCGGCAACCCATGATAATTAAATCGGCACCAATCTCGTCCGCCACATCGCAGATGGTAAAGGCTGGTTTACCTTGTTTTTCCACAATTTCTGATGGAATACCTTGCTGCAAAAATAAAGCTTGGGCATCCCTGAGCAGTTTGGCAACGGCTTCGGGAGACACCATTGGATCAGCACTAGACTCGTCTGGGGAAGATTCTTCTACCACAGACAGCAGTATTAAACGACTGCCATATTTCTGCACGACGTTGGTGACAACATCAGCAGCTTCCCTTGCTTCTCGGCTTTGATCGATTGGAAATAGAACTGTCTTGAACATCTCTGCACCTCCGCACCCCCGACTCCGGTAAAATCTTGATGGTTCTACTTTCAAAACAATAACAAAAAGGCAATCAGGAGGGTTTGGCTGTGTCTAAAAAAACTGTGGCTAGTTTATCTGCTGCTGATATCTCTGGTAAACGCGCTTTAGTGCGTGTTGACTTTAACGTGCCTTTAGACGATCAAGGCAACATCACAGACGATACTCGCATTCGTGCGGCTCTGCCAACCATCCAAGATTTGACGCAAAAGGGCGCTAAGGTTATTCTAGCAAGCCATTTCGGTCGTCCCAAGGGTGTAGATGAGAAGTTGCGTCTTACCCCAGTAGCCAAGCGGCTATCTGAGTTGTTGGGACAAGAAGTTATCAAAACCGATGACTCAATTGGTGATGAAGTTGCGGCTAAGGTGGCTACTTTGCAAAATGGCCAAGTTCTTTTATTAGAAAACGTCCGTTTTTATAAAGAAGAAGAGAAAAACGATCCTGAATTTGCTAAAAAATTAGCGGCTAATGCTGATTTCTACGTAAACGATGCTTTTGGTACTGCACACCGCGCTCATGCGTCTACGGAAGGCGTGACTAAATTCCTCAGCCCATCTGTGGCTGGATATTTGGTTGAGAAAGAATTGCAGTACTTACAAAGTGCGATCGAAAATCCCCAACGTCCTTTAGCAGCCATTATCGGTGGTTCTAAGGTTTCCAGCAAAATCGGTGTGATTGAAACACTACTAGAGAAGTGCGACAAGCTGATCATTGGTGGTGGGATGATTTTCACCTTCTACAAGGCTCGTGGTTTGAATGTGGGTAAATCTCTGGTGGAAGAAGACAAGCTGGAACTGGCGAAGTCTTTGGAAGCTAAAGCCAAGGAACGCGGCGTTAGCTTGTTGTTACCTACAGATGTGGTATTAGCAGATAACTTTGCACCTGATGCCAATTCTCAAACTGTCAGCATTGAAAACATCCCCGATGGTTGGATGGGTTTGGATATCGGCCCTGATTCTGTCAAAGTCTTCCAAGCAGCCCTTGCAGATACCAAAACTGTCATCTGGAACGGGCCTATGGGTGTGTTTGAGTTTGATAAGTTTGCTGCTGGTACAGAAGCGATCGCTCATACACTAGCAGAGATTGGCAAAACTGGCACAACTACCATCATCGGCGGTGGTGACTCGGTAGCGGCTGTTGAGAAGGTAGGTTTGGCTGATCAAATGAGCCACATCTCCACCGGCGGCGGCGCTAGCTTAGAGTTACTCGAAGGCAAAGTACTGCCCGGTATCGCTGCTTTAGATGAAGCGTAAGAGGCATTAGGGACTAAAGATTAGAGACTAGAGGCTGGGAATTAATTACTAATTACATTCCCTAGCCCCTAACCTCTAGCCTTGTGTAAAAAATATATGCAGCCGAAATGGTTAGAGTAGACGCAAAAGCTACAAAAGCCAGAGGATAATAACTAATGACGATTAACTATTGACTAATAACTACAAATATGTATAAAAATTTGGCGATCGCTCTTTTCAGTTTGACGTTGACGACAGTTATACCAGGTGCAGCATTAGCAGAAACGGTGATGCAGAAAGTCTCTCGTACAGGGGTGCTAACAGCTGGTACTAGTAAAGATGCCATGCCTTTTGCCTATACTAATGCTCAGGGACAGTTGACTGGTTACTCTGTCGATATGTTGTCTGAGATTAAGCGGCATTTAGAAAAAGAATTAGGTAAAAAAATACAACTAAAATTAGTGCCATTAACTCCTGCACAAAGGATTCCCAAAATAGTTAATCGGCAAGTTGATATTGTTTGTGATGCTAGTAGTTTTACCTGGGAAAGAGATAAAAAGGTAGATTTTTCTGTCAGCTATGGGGCGACTGGTACTCAATTATTAGTGAAGTCTGGCAGCAATCTTGGTTCCCCTGAATCCCTCATTGGTAAACGCATTGGTGTGTTAGCACAAACTACCAATGAACAGGCTATCAAGCGGGTACAACCCCAAGCTAAACTGGTGTATTTGAAAAGTCGTTCAGAAGGTTACACGGCTTTGCAAGAAGGCAAAATAGATGCTTTCTCATCTGATAGCATTTTGTTAGAGGGTTGGTTGCAAAGGGTCGAAAATCCTGATGATTTTGCGATTGTCCCCGATCGCCCTTATTCACGAGAGGGTATTGCCTGCATGGTTCCTGAAGATAACTCTAAATTTTTGGATGCAGTCAATTATTCTCTAGTGAAGTTTATGCAGGGATTTGTCAATGGTGATACTCGATATGTGACGATTTTTGATCGCTGGTTTGGGGCTAAAGGTGCTTTGCTGTTGAATCGGGATTTGCGCGATTTAATGAAAGAAACGATGCAGTTGTTTATCGAGTTTCGGGAAGAAATTCCTCAGCGTGAACTTTAACTTTTAGATGGTAATAGGTAATAGGTGATTGGCAATTGAGAATAAATTTTCACCAATTACCCATTACTCATTACCGTATTAGCCAGTTTTTTGGCTGCATCTACCTTGTGATAAAGTGTATCTCGTTGTTGGTAAGGTCTGCCTATGGAAGCGATCGCATTTTGCAAGGTTGCGACTTCCATGCACGTACCGCCTACAGCACCAGCCATTGTGGTGATGTGTTCTTCCATCAATGTACCGCCTATATCGTTACAGCCCCATGTTAGGGCTTCTGTCGCCCCAGCTAGCCCCAACTTGACCCAACTTGGTTGATGGTTGGGTATCCAATTACCTAAGTAAATTCTTGCCACTGCACCCAGTAATAAGGCATCGGCTAAAATTGGTTGGTCACGTCCTACACGGCGACGTAGCGATTTAGGTGCTTCTTGACCGACAAAAGGTAAGACAATAAACTCGGTAATTCTGGCAGGGTATTTATGATTGATGGCTGTTTGTTGGAGCGATCGCAATTTTTCTAAATGCCCAATTTTTTGTTCTGGTGTTTCAATATGCCCTGATAATATAGTGCTGGTAGTATGTAAGCCTACTTTGTGGGCTGTACCAATAATTTCCAACCAAGTAGCAGTATTAATCTTTTCAGGACAGAGTATGCGCCGCACTTCATCATCTAAAACTTCGGCTGCTGTTCCTGGTAGGGAGTTAACGCCAGCATTTTGCAAAGCAGAGATTACGTCTACATATTCCAGTCCGTCCACTCTAGCGATAAACTGCACCTCTTGGGGTGAAAAAGCGTGTAGATGAATTTGGGGATATTCTTGCTTAATCGTTTCTACTAGTTTGAGGTAATAAGGCAGAGATTTACCATCAATCTGGGCTTGTGGGTGCAAACCTCCCTGCATACAGATTTCCGTCGCTCCCCTCTGCACCGCGTCGTGGGATTTTTCCCGAATACCTGCCCAATCTAACCAATAAGCGTCCGCATCCCCATCATCTCGCCGAAAAGCACAAAAACTACAGTGCTGCTCACAAATGTTAGTAAAATTAATATTCCGGTTAATTACGTAAGTAACTGTATCCCCGGCTTGCTGTTGGCGGAGTTTGTCAGCTGTAGCGCGAATAGAGGCGATCGCGCCTGAGTCCGTTTGCGTTAGTAAGACTACTCCCTCTTGTGGTGATATATCATCACCTAGCAAGGCGCGCTCAAGAATTACATCAACAGTTTTATAATTCACAGTAAATTAAAAATATCTCTACAAAATTTTGTACTTACGAGCATACAAATACTTACTTTGTCGTTAATCACACCAAAAAATTATATAACTTTCACACTTTGGCTTAACAAGGTAATTTGCTGCATGGTATTGTATGTCATATTACTGATGCCTACACATTATTGTATTATCAATTGAGTAAATACCCGCCGATCATCCTAAAGTTTTAACCTTCTCTTATTTAATTTTAGTAGTGATTTTTCTACAATTATCAACATGAAATTACCAAAAATTAATGTACCTTTACTGATAATTTCATTGGGTATAATTTTTTCCTTATACTTACTATCACGAGTACCTGATGATATTTACTTTAGTGGTGACGCTGGATTAAAAGCCCTACTAGCAAAGCAGTTTAGTTCTGGGAAGTTAAACTTTGATTTAGATTTATCAGTACCTGGATGGGTGCGTAATCTTTGGGATAATGGGCTTTACCCTTTTGAGCCACCTTTTAGTTATAAAATCTCTAATCGTTACTACATTACTTTCCCTTTCACCTTTCCCTTAATTACAGCACCTTTTCATGCCTTGTTTGGTTATAGAGGTTTTTATATAGTTCCTCTATTATCTACATGGATAATCTGGTTTAATTTTTATCGCATTTGCCAATTTTTCAAAACGAGTATAGTTGCAACTTCTATAGGTCTTGCCACACTAATATTTGCTTCTCCACTCACCATGTATAGTGCCATGTATTGGGAACATACACTTGCAGTGAGTTTAGCTTTTGGTGGACTAGTAATTATCTTAACTAAAGGTGAAGAATGGTTTACTAAAAAAGATGCCGTAGTTAGTGGAATCTTGATTGGATTGTCCGTTTGGTTCAGACCTGAGTTCCTCGCCCTAATTGCTATTTTAATTCCCTTGGCTCTTGTTTCCTATCAAATTAAGCTAGGAAAAATCAGTATTATAAATCAGCATAAAATCTTATTTATTATTAGCTTGCTGGGAACGGTTTCCTGCTTTTTTCTCATCAACAAATTAATCTACGATCATCCCTTAGGCGCTCATGCACTCCAAGTTGTAGAAGAATTTTCTCTTCAAGATCGGTTATCAAAAGCTAATAGGATTTTTGGTCGGCTGTGGAAGAATTTCCGAGAATACTTTCCTGTCGTATATTTCACAATTATTTTTACTGGCTTGTCAGTGTTCTATAAATCTATAAAACTGACAGCCGCAATGCGAAAAATTGTGCTGATATCCATCCCCCTTATTTTTTTAGTTCCTATACTTTTGCCAAGTGATGGTGGTAAACAATGGGGTCCTAGATTTTTGTTGATTTTGATTCCATTACTGAGCCTACTAGCAGTATTTATTTTAGAATCTACGTTATCAATTAGACAGTTTGGCATCAAATATATTAGTACTGGCATCTTCGCAGCACTATTTATTGTTGGTGTTCACGTAAATACATTCATGGGGATAAATTACAGCTATTTTACTGGAAACATTGAAGCTATAGATATCCTCAATTTTTTCCGCCAGGATGATCACAAAATTGTAGCCGTTGCTCATCAATATATTAGCCAAAGTTTTGAAGCTGCTTTTAAAAACAAACTATTTTTCCTCACAAAGAATTCAGACGACGTAAGCAAGCTAGGTTTAGCTTTAAACGAACAAGGATATAATAAGTTTGTTTACGTATGTGCTTCGTATGACCCATGTTTCTCTTCACCAACTATACCTAGTCAACTAAATATTTCTGCGAAAGACAAACTTTTACGCGTTCAATTGACACAAGTGAAAAAGAATAAAAAGTATATCATCCAAGAAGCTGAGATTGTTCAAGCAAAAGGTAATTGAAAAATTAAGTTGTACCTCTACTAAGGTTTGGTAGGATGCGTCACAGCGATAGAACATAACTATAGGAATCCGATTTGATTTCTGTTGGCGTAGCCTGCGCTTGCGCATAAAATTCTCAGTATCTGTAGGGTGGGCATTGCCCACCGACTCATGGTTTTGGTGGGCAATGCCTACCCTACGTGTATTTCAAAAATCAAGTATGAGTCCTATATATTGAGAAATTATTCATACTTATGCACTCTAAAATTTTGGATATTTTTTATCTGGAAATCTTTACGTAAGCTTTTTAAGGAAAAAAGTTTTACTATTTTTTTAACTGAATCATTAATACCTCTGTGTATCTTCCAACGGATACCAAAGCCCTACTCAAGCGTATTCCTAAATATATTTAAAGTTAAAAATATAACTGCAATTAACAGTATTTATACTTATGATAATCGCAAAGACATATTTAACACAAATATTACAGTAGTCTGTGAATATTCTTGGTATCATCAGGACAGCAACATATAAGCAAATATATTGATGAATCCTGGGGTTCCAGTTACTAAACTTAATAAACTAGTTTCTCTAGAAACTTTAGCATTAGTAGCGATCGCTATCGCCGTGCTATTACGTATAGTGAATTTAGGTAGCCGAGAATTTTGGTATGACGAAGTGCTATCTCTACTCTTAGCTACAGGCCAAAAAAGTGCCTACCAGACCCCCAAAGATATACCAGTAGCCTTGGCTGAATATTTGCCGTTACTCTCCTTACCTGTTGAATCGGGTTTTAGTGCAGTTATCTCTACCGTAAAAGAATTACTGCTGAGTCTACTGGGAGGGGAACCGCATCCACCATTATTTTATTTGAGTCAGCATTTTTGGTTGCGCCTTTTCGGTAACAGCGAAGCAGTCATGCGGAGTTTAAATACATTATTCAGTATTGGCGCGATCGCTAGTGCTTACAGTTTAGGTAAAGTTTTTATTGGACATCGTGGCGGCTTACTGCTGGCGGCGTTTCTGGGAATCAACCCCTTTTATTTATTCCACTCTCTGAATGTGCGGATGTATGCGCCTTTAGTTTTGTGGACAACACTAAGTGCTGCTTCACTCTTTCATCTAATTCATCAACCTACCGATTCAAAAGCTAATCATAACTGTCGTCATAAGTTGTGGTGGAACATCCTATTTATCGGTTCCATTGCTGCTGGTTTGTTGACCTTTTATTTTTATTTATATTGGGTAATAGCTTTAGCCGTTTTAGTGCTTTACCTTGATAGGCAGCATTGGTGGCAACATGGTTTGCGTTTAGGCGCAGGAGTGATGCTAACCGTCCCTTGGATGCTGTGGGGGGGTATTAAACAAATCCGTAGTGCAGATTTGAACAGGTTTGGTAATCTTAAAAATACTGGTTCAGCAATATTAACTCACTTGCAAGACACAACTCAGACCTTAGCCAGTAATTTAGTCTTGGGAGACTGGATAACAAGCTTACCCACAATCAGTATAGTTATAGTTGGTTGTTTAGCGATCGCCTTGATCATTGCCTCTAGTCTGAAACTTTGGCGACAAGGTGAGCGAAAAAACTTGACTGTAGCTTTAATATTAGGAATTTTGCCTCTTTTAATAGCTTTAGGATTAGATATAGTCACTAAAAAGACTACTTTAAATTTTGGTGGTGGAAGAACCATGATCATTATTCTTCCTGGGTGTTTATTATTATTAACTTTGTGGTTAGAAAAAGCCTTTTCTTCACAATGGCGCACACTAGTAGTTTCTGGTTTATTGCTGTTATATCTCACCATTGGCATCAGCGATTTTAGTTTACGACAGCGCTCAATTTTTCATGCAGTCGCCGAAATCATCTCCCAACATAAAGAACAACCAACTCTCATAGCCATGAACTCTAAAGCTTGGGGTCATGTTTTGCGTTTAGCATATTACGCACCTGCAAAAGCCCCAGTGATGTTATTAGCTGAACATCCTGCGGATTTAGCAACTTCACTGGAAAATGTGTTAAAAAATGAAACCCAAAAATATCCCCGGATTCTTTGGTTAGAAAGTGCAAATCCTGTATGGTCGAAATTAAAAACACCAGCGCAGATAGAAATAGAACATCAGAAGGTACAGAAAATTTTATCAAAGCAGTTTCAACTAACAAAAACTCAAAATCTCACGGGTACGATGAACTTAGATAGTTTTACCCTTAAAGTTTACAAGCGTTCTGCCAATAGTTGAAATTTACAGAATATACTCAGCAAAAACTGAATCAAATATTTAAATTGTGTGGTTAACATATTTCTCAATGGCATTGATGGAATAATCGTCATATTCTCATCAAAATACATCAAAGCCATCGGGAAATTTTTCTTATTTAACTATTTATCAATAACTCCTTATATTTGAATTTTAGATAGTATCTCATCAGCAAATTTATTAGTATTAGTAATCTCAATTTAATCAAGACTTTAAAATTAGCACTCAAGTCTAAAAAGCTTGTAAACCTTCAACGATATTATTAGTCATATTCACTTAGTTACTGCATACTGAAGTAGTCACAATAAAACTATGGTTGTTTAAATCTATTCATAACAACCTAATACCTGAACTAAGTAAATTTCCTTATTTCCATTTCCTATAGTAATTCGTTCTAATTCCTGTTGGCTTTGTTACTAGCCCTTCCTATGAAGGATAATAGATTCCCTCAAAAGCAACTGACTAATGACAACTGACTATTAACGCCTACTGTACACATAAGCTCTATTTTTTACCTCACATCTACATTTATGAAAATCAACATCGCCAATGAATTATTAACTGTCCCAACTGGCCTTTTACAAGTCTCTGATGTACCACCGAATAGTGTCGGTACTGGTCATAGAGATATATATTTTTCTCTAATAATCCCCACCTATAAAGAACGGGACAATATTGAAAATGTTGTCAAAATTTTGAGTCAAACTCTAGATGAATTTATCCCAGGAGATTACGAATTAATTGTTGTGGATGATGATAGCCCAGACATGACTTGGGAAGTTGCCCACTCTTTGACTGAAGAGTATCCCCAACTGCGGGTAATGCGACGACAACAGGAACGAGGGCTATCTTCCGCCGTCGTTCGTGGTTGGCAGGTAGCGAGAGGAAAAGTTCTAGGGGTAATTGATGGAGATTTACAGCATCCACCAGAAGTTTTAACACAACTGTTGACAAAAATTACCCAGGGAGCAGATTTGGCATTAGCCAGTCGTCACGTAGATGGTGGCGGTGTCAGTAGTTGGAGTGTAGTCAGACGTTTCTTGTCTCGTGGCGCTCAAGTTTTGGGGTTAATGCTGCTACCGGGAGTATTGGGAAGAGTTTCTGACCCCATGAGTGGCTATTTTATGGTGCGTCGCAGTAGTGTAGCCGGGGCAACACTCAACCCAGTGGGATACAAAATTCTGTTAGAGGTAATTGGGCGGGGTAATGTCAAAAATATTGCTGAAGTTGGTTATGTGTTCTGCGAACGCCAGCAGGGTGAAAGTAAAGTCACATGGAAGCAATACATAGACTATGTTCACCATTTAGTCCGGTTGCGTTTATCTACTGGGCGTGTAGGTCGAGTCAAGCAAAAAATAAACTTCCCTATAGATCGATTTCTGCGCTTTGCCTTGGTGGGACTGAGTGGAGTGTTTGTAGATATGGTACTGCTGTATTTACTCAGTGACCCCTCAACCTTGGCTTTGCCCCTGACTCGCAGCAAAATTATTGCAGGTGAAATCGCTATCTTCAATAACTTTTTGTGGAATGATGCTTGGACGTTTGCTGATGTGACCATGAAACAACAGGAATGGCATCAACGCCTGAAGCGATTTGCTAAATTTAACGTTATTTGTTTGGCGGGATTGGTGCTGAATGTATTGGTGTTGAATTTAGTGTTTAATTTCCTCATTCCTAACCGCTACGTTGCTAACCTAGTAGCGATCGCCGTTGCTACTATTTGGAATTTCTGGGTTAACCTCAAACTTAGCTGGCGAGTCACTGACGTAAAATAGTCAGCGAACTTAAATTGTCATGTGCGGTCTAATATATACAAATTGACTTGTTCTGCCACTTGGCTTTTCGCAAGGAATAGATTGGTTTGTATAATTGGCACTCTCAAGTTTCGACTCGCTGGTTTCATCCTTTACTTTTACTAACGTGGTTTATCATCGGTCTGGGCTTACGTTTTACCAACTTGACCGCCAAGCCTCCTTGGACTGATGAATTTGCTACTTTAGTGTTTAGCTTGGGGAATAGTTTTTTACCAGTACCCCTAGATCAGGCGATCGCACCTGATATTCTCTTACAACCCCTACAACCAAACCCAGCCTCTGGAATTGGAGACGTAATTCACAACTTAATCACAGAAGACAACCATCCACCACTGTATTTTGTCCTGGTGCATCTGTGGATGAAGTTGTTTCCCAATCAAGGAGAATTAGTTTCTCTATTAGCGGCGCGTTCATTTCCCGCTTTACTAGGTGCAGTTTCCATTCCCCTTACATATATCTTAGGTAGGTTAGCCTTCCGTTCTTCATTGGTAGGACAGTTAGCGGCTGGGATGATGGCAGTTTCACCATACGCTGTTTATTTAGGACAAGAAGTACGCCATTACACCTTAGCTATGATCTGGGTGATTGCATCCCTGTCCTGCTTAGTAATTGCCACACGCCACATTCAAAACCGCACATTATTACCGTTCTGGTTAATCATCTTGTGGGTGGGAATTAATGCTTTGGGAATTGCCACCCATTACTTCTTCACTCTAACTCTTTGTGCAGAAGCCTTGGTATTAATATTTTTAGCCTGGCAACAATCTACACAAGCCAAAACTTTAGTATTTTTCTCACCCCTTTGGTGGCGCATCTATGCTGTAGCTGCTGGTACGGCTGTAGCTGGTTTAGTTTGGCTACCCAGTATTTTAGAAAATCGCTATCGCAGTAGTTTAACTGCGTGGATTCAAGTCCAGGGCATCGGCTTACACCTAATCAACCCAATTTTCCAAGCTTTCGCTGCATGGGTGACAATGATTATGTTGCTCCCAATCGAGTCATCACAGTTAGCGGTTGTGATTGCTTCCGGCTTGGTAATGCTAATTTTCGCTATTTGGGCAACACCGATTTTAGTTCGTGGGTTTAAATTCCAACTACAACAACCCCAAACCAGTTTGGCGACGCAAGTATTTATTGGGGTAGTTTTAGGCGCGATCGCTTTATTCTTTATATTGACTTATATTTTTGGTGTTGATATCACACGGGGCGCTCGTTACAACTTTGTTTATTTTCCCGCCGTCATTATCCTCGTGGGTGCTAGCCTAGCCGTCTATTGGCAAACTAGCAAAAAAGCCGTGATGATCATCTGGCTGATGGGATTCGTTAGTGCTGTCACAGTTATTTGTAATTTGGGTTATCAAAAATACTACCGCCCTGATTTGTTAGTTCAAATCATCCAACAAAATTCTCAGGTTCCCGTTCTCATTGCCACAACCCATAAAACCTTAGTCCAAACTGGCGAAATGATGGGGATAGCCAGGGAATTAAAATTATCTTCTTCACAAACTTCTACTCAGTTTCTCCTAGCTCATCAAGAAACAGACCCCAGCACTTCCACTGTTTCCCTAGAAAAGACACTGAAGCAACTACCACGACCTTTTGATCTGTGGCTCGTCAATTTCCACGCGCCAACAGCAGCAGAAGTCAAACAATGTCTGGCTGACACCAAATCGTTAACCGCCGTAGACGGCTATGAATACAAAATTTATCACTGTCGGGAAAAGTCTCGGTGAACAAAGATACCCGACTTTTGAGAAAAGTCGGGTATCTGGATTAGAGAGTATCTAGGCGATCGCAGCTGACAATGAATGAGTAACCGCTTGCTTCAAGAAATCCGCCTTATCGGTACGTTCCCAGGGTAAATCTAGATCGTTCCGTCCCAAGTGACCGTAAGCCGCGACGTCCTGATAAAAACGTCCGCCTCGTTCGCTTGGTAAGTTGCGTAAGTTGAAGCTGTGGATAATCCCTGCTGGACGTAGTTCAAAGTTATCTTTAACTAGTTCCAACAGAATTTCATCATCTACCTTGCCAGTCCCGAAGGTATCTAGAAAAATACTCACCGGTCGCGCTACACCAATCGCATAGCTCAACTGGACTTCACATTTTTCTGCTAACCCGGCAGCTACAACATTTTTAGCTACATAACGAGCCGCATAAGCCGCAGAACGGTCTACCTTTGTGGGGTCTTTGCCAGAGAAAGCGCCACCACCATGTCGGGAGTAACCGCCATAGGTATCAACGATAATTTTCCGTCCTGTCAAACCAGAGTCGCCTTGCGGGCCACCAATGACAAACTTGCCAGTGGGGTTAACTAAAAAGCGTGTCTCTTGATCTGGTTTAATTTCCAAGTCACCAAACACTGGTTCCACTACAGCAGTCCACAGGTCTTGTTTAATTTTGGCTTGTACTGCCGCTTCATCAGTAATATCCCCGATGGTGGCTGTATGCTGGGTGGAAATCAGCACTGTATCAATGCCAACTGGGCGGCCATCTTCATAAACGACGGTAACTTGAGTTTTACCATCAGGACGTAAGTAGGACAACTCCCCAGTCTTACGGACTGCTGCTAGTCGGCGAGCAATGCGGTGAGCCAAGCAAATAGGCAAAGGCATCAATTCTGGAGTTTCGTTACAAGCAAAACCGAACATGATACCTTGATCACCAGCGCCGATTTTATCGAATAGTTCTTCACTATCCTGTTCGCGGGTTTCTTGAGCAGTGTTGACACCTTGAGCAATATCTGGTGATTGTTCATCTAAAGCCACAATTACACTAGTGCTGTTAGCAGAAAAGCCATTATCAGCATTGGTGTAGCCAATTTCCGCAATTTTTTGGCGGGCAATATTGGCATAATTAACGTTAGCCTTGGTGGTGATTTCACCGGTGATTAACACCAAGCCAGTATTTACCACAACCTCAGCTGCCACCCGACTAGTCGGGTCTTGTGCCAGCAAAGTGTCTAAAATCGTATCAGAAATTTGATCGCAGATTTTATCTGGATGGCCTTCGGTGACTGACTCGGAGGTAAATAAATAACGTCGAGACAATTCGTATTCCTCCTAATGATAGTATTTTCACTGACTAGACATTTGAGATATTTAGTCAAGCTACTAATTACTGAAATCATAACAATCTTGACACATCCAGCAGGGAGTATCTTGTTTTTTCAGGTAAAGTTACTCTATTTTTAAGTATCTATTTTAAATAAATTTAATTTACTGAAATTATCCATAGGTTGTATATGTTTTCATGGATACAAAAAAAGGGGTACTCGTCAGTACCCCAGAAGTTTTGACACAAAAACTGCTGTATTAAACCTGAACTGCTAGTTTGGCTTCCTTTGTTGTCAAGCGCTCGTAAGCAGCACGCATTTTCAAACCTGTTAATACTTGGAAAAAACCAGTTCCGTTATTTGAACCGGGATATTCACGGTGTTGGAGTAACAGCTGAGTTAACTCACCTTGATACTTAGTAGATGTATTGCTGAGGTGGGTTTCGATGTAGATTACTTCTTCGAGGTTGTCAAATTGACCATCCACCTCTAGAACTGAGACATAGCGACCGTAGTAAACATCGGAACCGTAGTATAACTGCATTCCTGGGTAAGAACAGGTAAGCTTACGTCCGCAAGGAGTCCAGTTAATTGTTGAACCTTCATCAAACAGGTAAGCGGGTTCAAAACCTTCTTTTCCTTCCCGTTGTAACATCCGCACCCGTAGGACTTTACGTTCTGTATCATCCTTGATTAAGTTGGTGGGTAGTACTTGTAGCACCACATCGGCGAATTCTCTTTGAGGTTCGATATATTTTTGAAAATCTGGCTTACGAGAATTGATGGCCGCTAGAACGTCTTCGTAGCGATGACCTCTTTCTGCCATATCACGCTGGATTTTCCAAGCAATTTTGACTTCATCGCTGATGTCAAAGTAGACGCTGAAATCGAGGAGCGATCTCACCCGTTCATCATATAGAGGGTGTAAACCCTCAACCACTACAATGTGATTTGGCTTTACTATCTCAGGTGGATCAATTAGGCCGGTTTCGTGGTTATAAATCGGCTTATTAATCGTTTGCCCTTCTTTGAGCGCTTTGATCTGCTCATACATCAGGTCAAAATTGTTGGCCCTGGGGTCAAGTGCGGTGATTCCAGTTTCTTTACGTTGTTTACGATCCAAAGAATGGTAGTCATCTAAACAGATGACCGTCATAAACTCTTCACCAAATAAATCTATCAGACGACGCAAAAACGTAGATTTACCGCACCCGGAGTCTCCGGCTACTCCAATCAGTACCACGCGTTCCGGCTTAGTTGTCATAAATCTCCTCAGATACTAAATGTGTCAATCAATAATTTTTCACACAGCAGAATGTGAAGCCAGGAGTTTACCCCATAGGTTTGTCCTGCGTTCTTGCTACCTAACAGCATTAATTAATCATCCAGATAGGCCTACAACCGAAATTAACGGCTGCAATCCTGTGAATATCCTTGATTTATAGCTGGTAAGTATTTAATCCTAGTGGTATAGCTGATTTTAACAGAATGGGGTATCCCATACAAGATTGATTGTCAAGAGAATCTACCAACTGAACAAACATACCAATGATGTAATTGTGGTTTCTAAAATTCCACTAATCACTACTCGTAATCTGTGTAGCAAACTCGTCTATTATTTTGTAAGTTTATATCATTCAGTCTATAAGGTATAAATTTTTTTGCAGCGAATTTGGGAAGATTTTCGCTAATTTTTAATTTATACCCTCGTCCTAGCGAAAAATATTCTCGGCTGAATCTATCTCCAGAGCGAACCAGCAAGTTGTACAAAAAAGTTATGGGGATCATCTTATACCGATAGATAACGCTGAATTTAAGCATGATCCCAAGGTGCTGAATATAGGTTGACAGATGTTTCACATCAAGTAAAACTTATGTTATGTATCTGGCGGGGAAAAGTGCTGAGTGCTGGGTGCTGTAAAGCCCTGCGGGTATAGCTATGCTTAGAGCGGTAGCAAGGCGTGTAGTCGGTGCTGAGTGCTAAGTAAAAAGCACAGGTTTCTCATCTCTAGTCTCTATTGGCTTTTTCATCCGTCCTGGTGTACACAGTTGATGATGGCTGCTGATAAAAAGTCTTCTCAAGAGCATTCATGATTTGTTAATTGCACTTGCATACAAGACTCAGGACTCAGGACTCAAGACTAATTGCTTTTTCCAGCCAGGCGTATAAGTTCACGAAAAAAAAGATTAAATTGACTCATTATTAACATTCTCCACGAGACTTATCCTCTAAGTTAGAAGGTGAACAGGTGTGTTTATTACTATGCCTGCACGTCTTGAGGAGAGTGTAACAACCAAAGCATTGATTGATAATGCTACTTTCTCAGAGTGCTAGTTTTAGTAACGAAAAATCCGATAAACTAAAGCTGGCTTGTGAAGAGAAAAGCTTTTTTGAGAAACGGTTAAGTTAAAGATCGGAGTGGTAGAAGGAATGTCTAATCAAGGTGCTTTTGATGGTGCTGCCAACGTAGAATCAGGTAGCCGCGTCTTCGTTTACGAAGTGGTGGGTATGCGTCAGAACGAAGAAACTGATCAAACGAACTACCCAATTCGTAAAAGTGGCAGTGTGTTCATTAGAGTGCCTTACAACCGCATGAATCAAGAAATGCAGCGTATCACTCGACTAGGCGGCAAGATTGTTAGCATTCAAACAGTAAGCGCACTACAACAACTCAATGGTAGAACTACCATTGCAACAGTAACAGATGCGTCTAGTGAGATTGCTAAGTCTGAGGGGAATGGTAAAGCCACACCTGTAAAAACTGATAGTGGAGCTAAAGGCTTCGCTAAACCACCAGCTGAAGAACAGCTTAAGAAAAAAGACAACAAAGGCAACACCATGACTCAAGCGAAAGCCAAACACGCTGATGTTCCTGTTAATCTTTACCGTCCCAATGCTCCATTTATTGGTAAGGTAATCTCTAATGAACCACTGGTAAAAGAAGGCGGGATAGGTATTGTTCAGCACATTAAATTTGATCTAACTGGTGGTAACTTAAAGTACATCGAAGGTCAAAGTATTGGTATCATTCCACCAGGAGTGGACAAGAACGGCAAGCCGGAAAAATTGAGACTCTACTCCATTGCCTCGACCCGTCACGGCGATGATGTGGATGATAAAACCATCTCACTGTGCGTCCGTCAATTAGAGTACAAACATCCAGAAAGCGGCGAAACAGTTTACGGTGTTTGTTCTACTTACTTGACTCACATTGAACCAGGTTCAGAAGTGAAAATCACTGGGCCTGTGGGTAAAGAAATGCTGTTACCCGATGATCCTGAAGCTAATGTCATCATGTTGGCAACAGGTACTGGTATTGCGCCTATGCGGACTTACCTGTGGCGGATGTTCAAGGATGCAGAAAGAGCTGCTAACCCAGAATATCAATTCAAAGGATTCTCTTGGTTAGTCTTTGGTGTTCCTACAACTCCTAACATTCTTTATAAAGAAGAACTGGAAGAAATCCAACAAAAATATCCCGATAACTTCCGCCTAACTTACGCTATCAGCCGGGAGCAAAAGAATCCCCAAGGTGGCAGAATGTACATCCAAGACCGTGTGGCAGAACACGCTGATGAACTGTGGCAATTAATCAAGAATGAAAAAACCCACACCTACATCTGTGGTTTGCGCGGTATGGAAGAGGGCATTGATGCTGCTTTAAGTGCTGCGGCTGCGAAAGAAGGTGTTACCTGGAGTGATTACCAAAAAGACCTCAAGAAAGCTGGTCGCTGGCACGTAGAAACATACTAAGTTGGTTATTGGTCAATTGTCAGTTGTCAGTCGCAAAATACAAACAACTGACAACTGAGGACAAACAACTAACAAAATTGATGAATTTGTAGGGTGGGCAGTGCCGACCCTACAATTGTTTTGTATATAAATACCTGAGAAATGAGTTCTTAGTTCTGGGGATGATGACTCAGGACTCAGGACTCAGGACTCAGCACTTAAAACTAAATTTGGTACAAAGTTTGTGGGTGTAAAGCTGGGAATCTTAGGATTAGGTACGGTAGGAACGGGAACGGTGCAACTGCTACAAGATACAGTTGGTCGTCACCCTTTGCTGCAAGAAATAGAAATATATCGGGTGGGAGTACGATCGCTTGATAAATCCCGCGATGTACAATTACAGCCGGAAGTTATAACTACAGATTTAGAGTCAATTGTCAATGACCCAGCAGTAGATATTGTTGTTGAGGTCATGGGGGGATTAGAACCGGCGCGATCGCTCATTCTCCAAGCCATACATAATGGTAAGCACGTAGTCACAGCTAATAAAGCGGCGATCGCTCGTTTCGGGGCAGAAATTTTTACGGCTGCTAATCAAGCCGGAGTTTATGTGATGCTGGAAGCCGCCGTTGGTGGTGGTATTCCTGTAATTCAACCATTGAAGCAGGCTTTAAGTGTCAACAGACTGCATACTGTTACAGGCATTGTTAATGGTACTACTAACTACATCCTCACCCGGATGCAAACAGAGGGTAGCGAATTTGCTGATGTCTTAGCTGATGCCCAGCGCTTGGGTTACGCAGAAGCCGACCCTACGGCGGATGTAGAGGGTTTAGATGCGGCAGATAAAATTGCTATTCTCGCGTCATTGGCTTTTGATGGGCGAATTAACTTGCAGGATGTCTACTGTGAGGGGATTCGTCAAGTCAGTAAAACAGATATCGCCTATGCCGAAAAATTGGGATTTGTGATTAAATTACTAGCGATCGCTAAAAATCAGGCTCAAGATGCCACTAAACTATCGGTCAGAGTTCACCCCACCTTCGTACCCAAAACACATCCCCTAGCTAGTATTAACGGCGTGTATAACGCCATTCTTGTAGAAGGAGAACCCATAGGTCAGGTGATGTTTTTTGGCCCTGGTGCAGGTGCAGGAGCAACCGCCAGCGCCGTCACCTCGGATATATTGAGTTTGGTAGCAGCCCTGAAGAGTAATACGACAGCCCCCAATCCCCTATTAACCTGTAGACACGAAGAATATAGCCAAGTTGCTCCCATTAGCGACCTTTTAACCAGATTTTACGCCCGATTCCTCACCAAAGACCAAGCTGGCGTCATTGGTCAATTAGGTACTTGCTTTGGAAATCATGGGGTGAGTATAGAATCAATTGTCCAAACTGGCTTTCAAGGGGAACTAGTAGAGATTGTAGTTGTGACGCACGATGTCAGAGAAGGTGAATTTCGCCAAGCCCTAGCAGAAATTCAAAATTTACCGGCGATTGATAGCATTCCTAGCATATTGCGGGTGTTGTAGGGAGTGGGACGAGAAAAAGCAGACAACTGACAACTTATACACACAGTGCAGTAAAAAAATGACCAAGCATAGTTTTGCTTGGTCATTTCTCTTATAAAAGTAGTCTTGGGCTTTGGTTAGTCAAAAATTAGACTATGAATCCTCTTGACCAACTACTTGGGATTTGAGAGTGGTAATTTCATGAGTTAGCTCCTGTCTGGTTGAAGCTTTCAATAAGTAGCGGTAAACAAACCAAGCAGAGTAACCGATACCAATCAATTCAAATGTTGGTGCTACTAAAGGAATATCATTCAAAGAATCTAAAACTGCTAACAGTACCTTAACTGCGACAATTGATGCCACAATTAAACCCACACTGACTAAGGGTTGTTTGTATTGGTTAAAAAAGTTTCCTACGTAATCGGGAAGAGTCGCTAAAAAATCAGAAACTTGTTCTCCATATTTGCGCCATTCCTCTTGAGACTGCACAGGAGGCTGGAGTTTAGTAATAGTTCCTGTTTGGCTGTTGATTTCTGGCACTGTTGCCTCTTTTGACTGGGTTTGGGCGAATTCCGGTTCTTGCATTTTCACTTCCGTAAATTTGACAGTTGAGGTTCTCTATTAGGACAATGACAACCGAAAGGCTGTTGATTAGGCAATGCACAAGTGCATCAGACTGAGTTGGGGAACAGGGTTTGGTATCCTATTAACCATACTTGTCCCATAACATCTACTGCATCAACTACAAGGTAGAAGGTCAGTAGGAGGATAGAAGTCGGAAAAATGCGGAATGTAATACAATCAGCACCTTTCTAAATTCTGTTTTCGTGGATCAACTGCAATCTTCAGGTTGTTATTATCCCAAACTGTGTCAGTTGCTCATAATCGTACTCATTTAAGTACTAATTATGCAAAAATCACTCTACCTCTCATTTATATAAGCATAAACGCCAATTTTATCTGAATATTAAAGCTATCTTAAGCCGCGATGGTCTACGACTGAGCGTCGGTCATGGCTAATTAGCCTATGGGTTCTTAACACTAAATATTGAACAGAAATTCTTATAGGTTGAAATTCACTAGACATTGAGATTTTATTATGGTAATACATCAGATATTAAATATTGTCTGGAAAGTAGCGGTCAATTACGTCAATAATCGGCATACTGAAATAGGGAGAGTAAATTAAATCAGTGAACAGCAAACAGTTATTAACATTCTCTTGCATTGATAACTTGTAACTTATTACTGTTAGAACAACTCCCGACTTTTTCAGGTATGAAGGTTATAAAGCAAGAATGAGACGTAAATCTACTGGTAGATCAACTACTACATCTAAATCTCCTGGTTTCCAACCCTCCATATTTAACTTTGCCACTATTGCTATTTTGGGGGGAGTTCTTGTATTAGGAATTGGAATTGGTATTGCTTTTAGCTCTACAACCACCTTATCTTCATCAAATGTTGCCTCTCGTGAATTTATCGACACGAAAGCACCAAATCCAGAGATTTGCGTCCAGTATGGGGCTAGTGCAATGGTAATGGATGCTAGATTATTTGTGACTCTTAATCCGTTCAATGTCTATGTTGCTCAACCTAGTATGCGGCCTGGATGTGTTCTGCGGCAAAATAACTGGGCGCTTTTGGAACAACGTAAACTTGTCACATCCGATCAAGTTAGAGAATGTAAGAATCGTCTCAACACCTTTGGCTTTACAGGTAATTTAGACAGCGAAAAACCTGATATTAGGTGTATTTACCAAAATGAGTCTGCCCAAAACTTCTTTATGTCTCAACCAGGAGCCGTCGCACCATCTCAGGAAACAGAAAGATTTTAATGAATTAGAACTGGTAATGGGTAATAGCTAAGAGGTTGTTGGAAAATTCTTTATTGGCAAATATCAATGACAGTTTGGCTGACGCTTTTGGCGAAAGCCCATTACCAAATTTCAAGACTGCAACACCTACACTTTAAATAGGTAGGTAGGAATAAATCATACAATCCTAAGTATAAATAATATAAAACTGTAAATAAGTTATCTAGCAAAAATATATGCCAAATCGTCGTTATCCCTCTCCATACTGGCGCTATCTCAGAGCTAGGTTATTAAATTTGGGCAAACCTAGTTTTTGGGGAACAGCAATTTTCCTATGTGTCGTAGGGCTAGTTATTCAGCAATACTGGGCTAACCCCGATGTATCAACTAGCAATCCAGCAACTCAGAATCCTGCGGCAAATGCTGATGACCCCTCTCTGTCTGAAGAGGATAAAGCTATTGCAGCAGATATTGATAATTTGCAGTCCTTGTTTGCTGAAACTGAGCCAATCATTACACCAACAACGATAGCTAAATCGCAGGAGAATAAAAATAAAACTCCAGTACCTAATACAGCCAACAAAACACAGTCTATTGATACTCCTAAACCAAATTCAGGGGCCAATTTAGTTAACGGTCAATTACCTACAACTGTCGGAAAAAGTATCTTTGTGTCAGAAGCAGAAAATTTATTGCGGTTTGGTGCAACAGATAATAATCAGTTGTTGGGATACAAAGTGGGGAATGGTTCCACTGCACCCATAAGAGAAACTGCTAATCCTTCTATATTCAGTCCAGGGTTGGTTAATCAAATCAACGGTAGGCAGAACATTAACTCAAGTACTGTATTACCAACAGGACTGAACCAATCGCCTAATCAAACCGTGCCTAGTTTAAATAATAACCCTTCAGCCGTCATCAACCCTACAGGCGTACCTTCCTATGGTGGAGTGATGCAGTCTTTTCCCAGCAGCACTCAACCTAGTCCAACGTTTTCACCTAGCACGGGTTTAAATCCTGGCTCAAATTATACACAACCAAGTTCTTACAATAACTTAAATAACGGTCAGGCTGTTCCACTAAATACGAGGTTAAATTCGGGAACGGGTTACATTCAGCCACTTCCTTATAATAACTTGAACAACAATCAGCCGATCGCACCTAATACAGGAGTCAGTTCAGGAACAGGTTATATTCAGCAAACTTTACCGAACCCCTCCCATAATTTAAATTATCTTCAAAATTTACCAAACCAAAATCAATCAACATCAAGCGTCCTGACTGGAACATCACCGATTATTGGCCCCTATCGCGTGCGAAATCCTCGCACTAACGTTAACACAACCACAAATCCAGTAATTCCTGGTAATTACGGCAATTCACAACTACCCCAATCTAATTTTCCTAATAATGGCTTGCCTCAGGGGCAGAATATCAACGGGATTCA
Source organism: Anabaena sp. FACHB-595 (assembly GCF_048568275.1). Classification (NCBI taxonomy): domain Bacteria; kingdom Bacillati; phylum Cyanobacteriota; class Cyanophyceae; order Nostocales; family Nostocaceae; genus Anabaena; species Anabaena sp. FACHB-595. The sequence goes on along the minus strand of NZ_CP183473.1, from coordinate 4,956,831 downwards.
AAATAATGGTTACTCTTATCCTTGAAAGGACTTACCCACCCAGGTTGTCTGTTGAGACGGGTATAAGGGGATAAGGGTAGGATTTTAAACATTTACCTCCTATGTCTTTGTGCAAACCCTTGATTTTTCATTTTCATGGGTAAATCCTACTTAAAAAAAGGTAAATTCTAGGTTTAGTTAAATCTAAATCTACTGAGAGTGATTAATTACCAGATCAGACCTTATCATCAAATACTTATTGTGGAATGTGGTGAACCGCTAGTAGAGATTCCTTTAGAATTATTTTCCTGGGAGTCTCCCCATCCTTATGCAAGATTAGGGGCTGCTTACGGAGAATATTCACCTTATTTTTTGCGTCAGAGTGTTGTTAACTGTTTAATAAAAGCTCAAAGTTATTTAGAGTCGCTGCGTCCTCGCTGGCGCATCCAAATTTTTGATGCCTATCGTCCAGTAGCTGTGCAGCAGTTTATGGTAGATTACAGCTTCGCTATGGCAGTTGAGGAACGAGGGTTAATTGAGGCTGAATTAACGCCGCAGCAACGCCAAGAAATTTGGCAAGCGGTTTATGAAATTTGGGCTGTACCGAGTTTGGATGAAAAAACTCCTCCACCCCACAGTACCGGTGCAGCAGTAGACGTGACTTTAGTAGATGATGGCGGACAGGTTGTAAACATGGGTTCGCCGATTGATGAATTGTCAGAGCGATCGCATCCCGATTACTATGCCAATAGTAAAGAACCAGCAGCGCCGGAGTATCACGCTCATCGTCAATTGTTGTGTGATGTCATGTTAAAAGCTAGTTTCCAACGTAATCCGAAGGAGTGGTGGCATTTTTGCTACGGTGATCAAATGTGGGCTTGGTTGAGTAATCAGCCTACCGCCATTTATGGACGTGTGCCATAGTTCTGAGTTTAAGCGTCTTCAGGATTGAGTTGCCTTAGTTCGTCGGTGGTATATGTACCGATGGGACTCCATAGTAGATAGGGAATCAATAATACAGATGCTAGCCCAGAAATAGGTAGTACAGCGATCGCTAACACAACAGCTGCGATGAAACCGCTTAAGCCAATAATTTCTCCTGTTTTGAGACTGCGAAATCTCAACATTAAAGGTATATAAGTTACGGTGATTATTTCTACTAAAAGGTATAAAACCATTAGTAGCCAGGTGATCGTACCGCCTGGGTTGTGTTCCCAAACGATGTAGGCGGAAGCCGCACCGCAAATAAAAATTACAGTCCAAATCAAGGGGATAAATTGCTCAAAAACTAGCCATCGGGGGCGACTTAATTGGGCAAACCATTTAACATCACGGGGTGTAATGAAGAAACTTCCAACTGCGACTAAGAAAGTTACAGCCCCAATCACTAACCAAGAGGGAATCATACTTTTTCCTATCCCTGAGATTTTTTCCAGTCATATATTCAGGACTAACGCAACGAAACTCTTCACTTTAGTTAGTAGGGTATAAGGGGGTAAGGGTTTTAAACACCTATGACCTGTACCTCTCAAAACCATAATTTTTCGCTTTTATACGTAAGTCCTAATCCTGCTAGTTTGACAATGGCGGATAGGGGATTAATCAGTCATTAGTAGGAATATTAAGCATCTTGAGGATTGAGATGAGCCATTTGCCAAGTTGTGTAAGTGCCGATGGGACTCCACAGCAAATAAGGAACTAGTAATAATGCTGCCCAACCAGAACTATTTAAGACAACCAGGGTTAAAATTAGGCTAATAACTAAACCTGTACCTCCGATAATTGTACCCACCCGAAGACTACGGAGCCTGGACATCACAGGTGTATATGCAATAGTCACAATTTCTAATAGCAAGTATAAACCCATGATCAACCATGTTGTATTGGTTCCTGGGTTTTTCTCCCACACAATATAAGCAGACCAAGCACCACAGATAAAAATTACAGTCCAGATCACTGGGATTGCTGCTTCAAATGTTAACCATCTGGGTCTTTGCAGGCGGTTGAACCACTTGCGATCGCTTGGTGCAATTAAATTAGCAGCCAAGGCTACTAAAATAGCCACACCGCCAATCACCATCCAAGATTTAATCATGTCCCTTATTCCTTAGCAAATGCTATTTATCGCTTAAATATGCCTGATTGTGCCTATATTTTGGCAACCAAAACCCTAATTACCCATCAATCCTAAGTTTGAGATACGTAACTTTATGTCTCCTGGGTGGAGGGGTGTTCTGTCTGTGGGTGGGCGTTTGTGTACAAGAGGGGAAATATCGTAGTGATTGGGGCATAAGCAAAGGAAATTGATATGGAAGCGGAATCAGAAATGCGCTCGTCACCTACTGTAGGGGGAGCGCCTACCCTCTACGGAATTGCCAATACAATTCGTCTCACAGGCTGGATTACTCTTTGGGTACAACTGGGACTGGCTGTGGTTGCTGGTTTAGCTTTACTTTTCGCCTCCACTGGCCGCGGCTTTGCAGAGCAACCAAACGCAGGACTGGGAATTGGCATATTTTGGGCTGTCTGCGGTGTTATAGCTTTATTGTTTAGTGTGTATTGGGATTTTCGTTACACCCGCATCGGTAAGCATTTAGCAAATCCCAATCCGGCTTTACACCCCAGCAAGGCAGATACAACTCAAGCGATTCGGTTAGGAATAATAGTAAGTTTAGTGGGAATACTACTAACCCTCATAGGTGCTGGTGCAACCTTGGGTGTACTCATTGCAAAATCTATTTCCCAACCACCAGGGGTAGCCATTACTGACCCCAACAAAATTATCAGGGCGCTGGATGTGTTTGTGATGGTAGGGAATATCAATGGTATTGCGGCCCATTTTGTGGGGGCGATCGCTTCAATTTGGCTACTGGAGAGAGTACATCAGCATTAATGATGATTTGAATTTGTTTCTTTTTCCCCTACCAATTCCAGACACAACTCCCGAAAATGATCGCCCCGTGCTTCAAAATTGGGGTATTGGTCGAAGCTGGCGCAGGCTGGGGATAACAAGACTACGGGGGCTTGATGGTGTTTAGCTAATTCTAGCGATCGCCTTACCGCTTTTTCCATCGTCTCCACGATTTCATAATGGGTATACCCAACTTCTTTTAGGCGTTGGGCGAATGCTGGTGCAGCACTACCAATAAGTAACACGGCTGATGTTTGCGCTTGGATTTTCGCCAACCAAGCTGTATCATCCCCTGGTTTGGCTTCACCGCCAGCTATTAAAACCACTGGGCTTTTCACCGATGCTAGTCCTACTTCCGCCGCATCGTAGTTTGTGGCTTTGCTGTCGTTGATAAAGTCGATGCCTTCCCAAGTGCAGATGTGTTCTAAGCGATGAGCAACCCCTGGAAATTCTCGCACCGCCTTGTCAATGGCATTGGGGGAAATATCTGCTAAACGGGCTGCGGCTACTGCCATGAGGAGATTTTGCAGGTTGTGCGCCCCTACCATGCGTAGAGCTGAGGCTTCGACAATTCTTTGGGGTGGGGAGTTTGGCAATTGTTCTACCACCCAGCCATCTTCAATATAAAAGCCTTTTTCACCAAGTAGGGATTCTTTCCCTTGCACACTTGTCCAATAGGCATCCGGCCAATGACTTGCACCTATCTTAGATAAGTAGGCATCATCACCATTGAACACTTGTAAATGGGATTGACGTAATAACTTGGCTTTAATGTCGTAATAGTTTTCTAAAGTCTTGTGACGGGCTAGGTGATCTGGGGTGAAGGTTGTCCAGATACTAATATGAGGGGCTAGGGTGACGGACGATTCTATTTGATAGCTGCTCATTTCCCCAATTATCCAATCGGGGGGTATTTCTGCTAGAGCCACTTCACAAGCCGCATAGCCAATGTTACCGCAAGCGGGGGCATCGAATCCGGCTGCTTGAAAGATAGCGGCAATTAAGGCTGTGGTGGTGGTTTTGCCGTTAGTGCCGGTAATTCCTACCCAAGGCAAAGACTTTAAATGTCGCCAAGCGAGTTCCATTTCGCCAATAGTTTCTATGCCCAAATCTCGCGCTTTGACTAAGTCGGGAATGTCCCAAGGAACGCCGGGACTCACAATAATCAAATCAGGTAAAGCACCAGCAAAATCTAATGAATACCCTAATTCAACTGTGATTTGTTCTTTAGCGAGTTCTTGTTGCTGTTTGAGGAGGGTATCGGAGGTGTTACTGTCGCTCAGAACTACCTCCCAACCTTCCCGTTTCAACAATCTCGCCGCAGCAACACCGGACTTTCCTAATCCAACTACATGGGCTTTGGACATAGACTGTGGCAGAGTTCCCTGGTTAAGCACTCATAATGGTAGCGCTTAATGGGCAAAAATTACACCACTTTTTATTGCTTTATACTACAGATTTTTCACGATCGCCCCAAAGTCAGCTAACACACGGGCATGATTCCGCAATAATCCCAGGATATTTAGGCGATTGCGCTTGATTTCTGGGTCGGGGTCAATCACTAAAACGCTATCTGCTCCATCAAAGAAGTTACTCACCGTAGGCGCAATCTCCACCAACCCCGCTACTAACAATTGATAGTTGCGTGACTCTTGTGCTGCTTGCGTTTGGGGTACTAGTTTAACCAAAGCATCATAAAAATCTGATTCGGAAGGCTTTTGGAACAATTCAGGACGCACTACAGATGTGGGGTCTAGCTGTTGGGTATCTAAATCACCTTGGGCTGCTAGGCGTGTGGAACGGTTCACGGTTTCGTAGATTTTATCTAGTGTACCGTCGCGGCGGATTTGTTGTAGATAGAGGGCGCGATCGCGCACATCTAGTAAATCCTGTAATGCCCGTTCTGTATATTCTGGGTCATTCTCTCCCAATACTGCATTTACTAAGTCGTAGTCAATTTGTTTCTCTTCTTGTAATAAGGTGCGAATACGTTGCAAAAAGAATTCATTTAAGGCTGTAATTAATGGCGCTTGGTCTTTATTGTATTGGGCAGCAAATTCGGCTACTGTTTGTGCCAGTAAACTAGCTAAGTTGATTTGTAAATTAGCAGCCCAAGTAATGTTAACTACAGCGTTAGCGGCGCGGCGCAAAGCAAAGGGGTCAGATGAACCTGTGGGAATTAACCCCAAGCCAAAGATACTCACTAAGGTATCGAGTCTATCTGCCAAACCCACAACTTGACCTGTGAGGGTTTGGGGTAAGATGTCATCGGCTCCCCGTGGTAAATAATGTTCAACAATTGCCGTGGATACTTCTGGACTTTCTCCACTAGCTACAGCATACTTTTGTCCCATAATTCCCTGTAGTTCTGGGAATTCAAACACCATTTGGGTGACTAAATCAGCTTTACATAATAAAGCGGCTCTTTGGTTGTTTTGGCGATCGCCTTCCCCTAATTGCAGTTGGCTACTAATCTGTGCAGCAACCTTAACAATTCTCTCTACCTTGCCACGTAAAGAACCAAGGTCTTCTTGAAAAGTGACTGTTTCTAATTGGGGTAAATAACTTTCTAAACTCTTGGATAAATCTGTTTTATAGAAAAACTGACCATCTGCTAATCTTGCCCGAATCACTCTTTCATTACCAACCGCAATCACTTCTGATTTAGTGGGGTCGCCGTTAGAAACGGTGATGAAATAAGGTAAAAGTTCTTTATGATCCCCAGTCTTGAATACAGGAAAATAACGTTGGTGACTCACCATGACTGTTGTCGTCACTTCCGTCGGTAAGTTTAAAAATTCTTCTTCAAATTTACCAACCACTGGGGAAGGCCATTCTACTAAGTTAGTAACTTCCTCTAATAAATCTGGGTAAATTTCTGTATAACCGCCTAATTTTTGCACCGTAGCGGCTACTTGCTCTTTAATTGTCGTCGTCCGTTCCTTAGCATTTACAGTCACATAACCATCACGCAGCGTATTGACGTAATCACCCGCTTTCTGAATTGTAATTGGTGCGGGATGTAAAACCCGATGACCGTAAGAAATGCGATCGCTCTTCACCGTCAAGGAACCATTCACCAATTCCAGGGGCAAAATCGCCTCATCTAATAAAGCAACTAACCAGCGAATGGGACGGGAAAATCTCACATCCCCATCACCCCAACGCATCAACCGCTTACCTTCTAGGCTATAAATCCATTGAGGGACAAGTTCGGTTAGAATGTCTGCCACAGGACGACCGGGTGTTTTTTTCTGAATAAAGACAAATTCCCCCTTATCCGTGGGGCGTACCTCTAACGCCTCTAGTTCTACCCCTTGCTTTTTAGCAAAACCTACGGCGGCTGGAGTTGGTTGACCATCTTTAAAAGCTGCTTGGGCGGGTGGGCCTTTGATTTCCTCTTCCCGATCTGGCTGTTGGGATGGTAAACCTGTGATGAGTACTGCCAAACGCCGGGGAGTCCCGTAGACCTCTACAGATTCACTGGTGAGGCTATTAGCTGCTAAACTCTGGGGAATCCGCGATCGCCACTGAGCGATCGCACCACCGAGAAAGCTTGCAGGTAATTCTTCTGTTCCAACTTCCAATAAAAACCCAGGCATAGGATTCTGTTTCTAACTTTGCGTAGCTTAACTTTATCAATTCCAACAGTTTACCTTGCCGTCAGGCTTAGGGTGTAAGGGTGTGGGGGTTTAGGGGTGTAAGGGTGTAGGGGAAGAAACTTTTACTCAGGACTTAGAGAGAGAAGCTAAATTTTGACCATTGACTCTTGACTCAGGACTCTTTTAATTAATAAGTTTCGGGTATAACTGCATGATTAGAAAACTTCGTCGTCTTGCCAAAGCAGTCAATAAACCATATAAAGATGAGTTCTATCATTACCCTGGAACCATCCCCGGAACTATCATTATTGATGCAGATGCGCCGCCACCGGAAATCGACTTAATTGACTATAGCCAAACTGATTTTACTCATCAACGAGTTGCCACACCGGAAGAATGCCTACCCTATTTGGATACCAGTTCTGTGACTTGGGTAGATGTCCAGGGTTTGGGTAATCAGGACATCTTAGAGCGAGTGGGGCAAGTTTTTGAGTTACCGCCTCTGGTTTTAGAAGATGTGGTGAATGTATCGGAACGCCCCAAAACGGAGGATTACGACGACCAATTATTATTTATTGCCCGGATGGTTGTACCCAAGGAAAGGGAATCAGGGTTTTATAGTGAGCAAGTCAGTCTAATTTTAGGTAAGCACTACCTGTTAAGTATTCAGGAAGAACCAGAGCATGATTGCTTTGCAGGCGTGAGGATGCGAATTGAAAAAGGTAAAGGAACTATCCGCCGCCAAGGTGCTGATTATTTAGCTTATGCTTTGCTCGATGCGATTATTGATGGTTTTTTCCCAGTTTTGGAACGTTATGGGGAAGCACTTGAGGATTTAGAGGAAGAAGTAATCGTTAGTCCTAGTCGCCAAACACTGCAAAAAATTTATCACGTGAGGCGCGAATTACTGCAACTGCGTCGGGCTATTTGGCCGCAACGAGATGCGATTAATGCTTTAATACGCGATCGCAGTCAACTCATTAGCCCGGAGGTGCAAATCTATCTCCGCGATTGTTATGACCATGCGGTGCAAGTCATGGATATGGTGGAAACCTACCGCGAGTTAGCCTCTGGATTGATGGATGTATACTTGTCAGCAGTCAGTAACAAAATGAATGAAGTTATGAAACTACTGACAGTGGTTTCATCAATCTTTATTCCCCTAACTTTTGTTGCAGGTATATATGGAATGAATTTCAATACGGAAAAATCGCCATACAATATGCCTGAGTTGAACTGGTATTGGGGTTACCCCCTGTGCTTAGGAGTTATGGGAGCGATCGCTTTTGCATTACTATTTTTATTTTGGAAACGAGGTTGGCTAGAAAATTCTTCTATGATTGAGCGTGATTAATATTGAACGTTGCCAAGGGGTTACGTAGGAAAAATTATTATATGGAGTTTATATAGTTAAGTATGACTAGGAGTACTGACCAAAATTTACTTGTCTTAACAATCTATATTATTGGTGTATCTTATATATTTAATCGCATGGTTGATGCCATTGATGATCGCATCAAATATGAGTTTAAAAAATCCGTAGTAGATGACCAACTCAAAGAACAAGAACTCGACGACAAAATTGGCATATCCTTTAAACTTGCAGCCTCTAACTCCTATGATGACGTTAAAGACCTCTCAATGAGCATTGAGAATAAATCTGATGATGTCGCTATTTATGTAGACTGGGATAATAGCTCTTTAGTAGTCGAGCATTCCAAACAATCACGGCGAGTGATTAGAAAATCACCAGACTTAACCCGTGACTTAGCTGTACCACAAAGTCCTAGTTTAATCGTTCCAAAAAAGACACTAACAGAGTCCATTACAGCCGAAGATGTCTTCGAGCGCGATCAGGTAGCTGGCACTTATTCAGCAAAAAAACCCTTAATTAATATTACAGGGTTACAAAAGGGCGGGCCACCTCAGAAAAAATTGTATGGCGAATTTATGAATAGAGGTAAGGAGTTAGACTTTTCTCTACAACTAGTACTGCGGGTAACTAAAGTACGAGCAGGTTTTGTTCCTGGGTCAGAATTTCCTCCCATATCCATTATTAATTGTCCCTTCACTATCAAAAAACTACCTTGGACTTATGCCCTACCCTGGAATAAAAAGAAATAAGCAAAACAGACACAAGACACCAACGAAGATTACACTGGAGCTAGGGAGAGAGTAGGCGTTGGCGGTTGCAGACCAGTTAGCTTAACTGATTTGAGGAAAGTCCGGACTCCCGAAAGACCAGACTTGCTGGATAACGTCCAGTGCGAGCGATCGTGAGGATAGTGCCACAGAAAAATACCGCCAAGATTGGGGACTGGGGACTAGGGGTTGGGGACTGGGGAAGAAACTTCCCAATCCCTAATCCCCCATACCCAATACCCAACTCTTGGTAAGGGTGCAAAGGTGCGGTAAGAGCGCACCAGCAGTATCGAGAGGTACTGGCTCGGTAAACCCCGGTTGGGAGCAAGGCCGAAGGAACTATGGTTGGTCTTTTACCAGTTCCGCTATCAGAGAGCCGCTAGAGGCGTTTGGTAACAAACGTCCCAGATAGATAATCGCCCTCGTGTAAAGCAATTTACACAGAGAACAGAACCCGGCTTACCACCAACTCTCTCCTCTTTTAGTCAATAGTCATTAGTCGATAGTCATTAGTTATTAGTCAATAGTCATTAGTCATTAGTCCCTAGTCAAAAGAAACGACCAATGACAACTGACAACTGACAACTGACAACTGACAACTGACAACTGACAACTGGCAACTGACAACTGACAACTAACAAATGACTCTTGTGTATCCCCGCCGTCAGAGGCAACTTGAAAGTTTAGTAAGAAAATTAGGTCTGCCAATAACAGCACCCATTAAGTGGGAATTGCTGGATTTAGCATTGACTCATCCTACTGTGTCTGAATCAGCTAATTATGAACAGTTGGAGTTTGTTGGTGATGCGGTGGTGCGGTTAGCGGCGGCTGTGATGCTGTGGGAGACTTATCCTGATTGCCCTGTGGGAGATTTTGCGGCAATTCGTTCGGTATTAGTGAGCGATCGCATCCTCGCCCAATTAGCCAGAGAATATGGTTTAGAATTACATTTACTAGTTGCTGGCAGTGCCACCAGTGACAAAATTGGTCAAGAGTCCCGATTGGCAGATGCTTTTGAAGCTGTTTTAGGTGCGCTTTATCTCAGCACTTCTAATCTAGAACTCATTCGCCCTTGGTTAGACCATCACTTTCGCCAACTAGCAGCCGAAATTCGCCTCGACCCCGCCAGACTCAACTACAAAGCCGCACTACAGGAATGGACGCAAGCACAATTTAAGGTTTTACCTGAATATCGAGTCGTCGAAATCAATCAAGCAAATCGCACTCAAGAACGTTTCGCCGCCGAAGTTTGGTTACACGGTAACAAACTCGGTGAAGGCAAAGGACGCTCTATCAAAGCCGCCGAACAAGCCGCCGCCAAAGTAGCCTTTTTGGCTATCACTCCTCCAGAAGAAATTGCTAATCAATAGTTTATAGTCCATAGTCAAAAGCAATTACACGTAACTATTGACGCTTAATCATTTACCAGTGACTATTAACTAATAACAAACATAAGAGATATTTCACGCAGCATATCTTTTATTAACGGGAGTTCAACGATTAAAAAACCCCTCTCCATAGAGCGTTCGCGTAGCGTGTGCTTTGCACTCAGCGCTTCTCGTAGAGAGTACCTCTCCCCTGCAAGGAGAGATACTTTAAAACCCCATTTTTAGTTCATATGTTAGCTCTTGACTCCCCTCTCCGCGTCGGAGCGAAAAGTCTGAGCGCCGGCTTCCGGCGATCAGAACTTTTCAAGAGAGAGGGGCTGGGGGAGAGGTCGAAAAAGACTTGTCGAACTCACTTTGTTATTTAGCTGTGTATAAAAAACCAGTTTTTAATGACCAATGACCAATGACTAAAATCGCTGTTATCGGGGTAGGACGCTGGGGAGTGCATTTGTTGCGGAATTTTTTAGCACATCCGCAAGCTGAGGTTGTGGCAATAGTTGATCCCCATCCAGAGAGGTTGGCGGTAGTCAAGCAGCAGTTTAAGTTAGCTGAAAATGTCCTGTTAACCACCGATTGGTCTGACTTACAAAAAGTGCCAGGATTAACAGCAGTAGCGATCGCCACCCCAGCTACCACTCACTATGCTTTAATTAAAGACGCTCTCGCTCAGGGCTATCATGTTCTGGCAGAAAAACCCCTAACCCTAGACCCCGTAGAGTGTCAAGAACTTTGCCAATTAGCAGAGCAACGGCAATTAATACTCATGGTGGATCACACCTATTTATTTCACCCAGCCGTAGAGGAAGGACAAACTGTCGTCCAGGCTGGTAAATTAGGCGAGTTGCGTTATGGCTATGCTACACGCACCCATTTAGGCCCTGTCCGTCAAGATGTTGATGCCTTATGGGATTTAGCCATTCATGATATCGCCATCTTTAACAACTGGTTAGGTCAAGTACCTGTAAGTGTACAGGCGACGGGTACGGTTTGGCTGCAAGGTGAGGGGAAAGAGGCAGGGGGCAGGCAGCAGGGGAGAAATGAGGAAGAAATTCTTACTCAACATTCAAACGGATTAGCCGATTTAGTTTGGGTAACACTAACTTATCCAGATGGTTTTAAAGCTTATATTCACCTGTGCTGGTTGAATAATGATAAACAGCGTCGCCTGGCGGTGGTAGGAAGCATTGGAACTTTGATTTTTGATGAAATGTCACCATCATCACAGTTAACTTTATTGCATGGCGAATTTGAACGGCAAGGAAATCTATTTTTACCTGTGAATCAAAGCCAAGAAGTTTTGGAGCTAAAAACAGGCGAACCTTTGCAACGAGTGTGCGATCGCTTTATTACTTCTGTTCTCCAGAATATACCCCCAAGCATTTCTTCTGGTTGGGTAGGTACAGAGTTAGTCAAAATTCTCTCTGCTCTAACCACATCTCTCCAACAGGGCGGTCAATCCGTGCCTCTTAAATAAATTTATAATAATTTACACAACTACTACAATACGAAAGCTTATCCACATCACAAAATCAATTACGAATTACGCATCATAAAAAGATTAACCCGCTCTAGATCAATATACTCTTCTTCTAACTTTGTTTTTTTAGAGCCGTAGTTTTCATTACACTCTAGAGGTATTGCTTCTGGATGGTTAGAGGAGAAAGAATCAGTTCCCTTAATTTCCTCATCTTCTTCTAAATTTTTCTGGTTTTTAATATTATTATCTGTGGCTGATAAACCTAATAAAGAGATATCAATCAATGGCAAAGTAATATTAACTGTCGTACCTTGATTTATACCAGCACTCTCCAAAGTGATAGTACCACCCATGAGTTCAATTAAGTTTCGTGAAATGGCTAAACCCAAGCCTGTACCCTCAAACTTTCGTGTAGTGCTACCATTCACCATCACAAAGGGACGGAATAGTTTATGTTGTTGAGCAGGTTCAATCCCTAAGCCGGTATCTGTAATACTAACCATCACTTGCGATTTACCCTCAATTCGAGTTTGAATGGTTGTCGCAATACTAATACCACCTTCATCGGTGAATTTAGTAGCATTACCAATTATATTAATTAATACCTGTTTTAATTTAGCTGCATCCGCCTTGACGGGAATGGGTTCTGTGCCTAAGTTGGTTTTCAGTTGCAGGCCTTTTTGTTGAACATTAACTGACTGTAAATTGATTACTTCTAAAAGTGTTTGTCGTAAATCTAAAGGTTGGCTAACTACAGAAAGTTTCCCAGCTTCAATCTTAGAAATATCGAGTAGTTCGTTAATAATTCCTAGTAAATGTATAGCTGTTTCATCAGCACGCTGAAGAAATTCTATTTCTTCCTCTCGATTATCACACAAACCATCTTTAACTAAACGTACGCAGTTGATAATAATATTTAATGGGTTGCGTAATTCGTGAGAAGTGGTAGCTAAAAACTGACTTTTAACTTGATTAGCACTTTTTGCGTCTTTCCATGCAGTCTCTATTTCTTCTGACCAAACTTTAAGCCTATCAACCATTTGGTCTATTGCTTGGGCTAGTTGGTTAAACTCGCGAATCTTGAAGTTATCAGGGACTCGTCTAGAGGTGTGGTGGCTATGAATGTTTAAAGCATAATCGCGCAATTCTTCCACAGGGCTAGCTAGGTAAGGCGCTAGATACAAAGATGCTACTAAACTTGCACCAATTAAACCAACTGTTAAAACAATTAGGATGAGTTTGATTTCTTCTAAGCCAAATAGAGCATTTTCTACAGTTGTCACAGACATGACTATCCATTTCTGCTGTGGCTTTATGCTTGTGGGACTGTCAATTACTGTATAACCTGCTACTAATTCTTTTTTATTATTGAAAATTAAATTGATTGGCTCATTACGTCCTGCAATTGCATTTTTGATGATGCTTTGTACTTGCTTTGCATCTGAGTGTTCTTTGATATTAGTTCCCACTAAATCAGGTAATGGATGAGCTAATATCGTCCCATCTTCAGCAATGACTATGGTGGAACCAGTGAGTGAACCTGGTTGATTACGAGTTTGTTTATACAATGCTGACTGAAGATTTAAAGCATATTGCAATTTCCCGGAATTATCATATACGGGGGCTGTGAGTAGCAATTGTAATTGCTCTTGAGGATTAGGTGGGCCTGTTACTCCAGGTTTTGGGGGAGCGATGCTTCTCAGTTCCACACTATCAGTTGGTAGAAATGGGCCAAATTGAGTAATTTCTTTTTTACCGCAGCTACTGGCAACGATTTCACCATTTTGCCAATTAATTAGTTGTAAGCATTCAATGTAGTTGGGTAGTGCTTGTACTAGCTGTGTGAGAAATGCTTCTATTTCCTCTGGAGAACCAGACTGTACAACTGTTGTGCGACTGGCAGTTAGTAAGTTGGTTTTAAGAGTGGCGATCGCATTAAGAATTCTCTCTCCTCTAATGACAGCACTTTCTTTGACATCCTCCCCCGTTTAGAAAACGGGGGATTCCAAGAATCACTTCTTGGGCTTTCTCTTTCCACGACTCGACTTATTTGGAGGAGTTACCTCACCCAAACAGAGGTCGATATCTCCAGAGACTTGAGATCCTGTGTGTCCCACAGTACGTAGTCCTAGTTCAAGTATGTTCCGTGCAGCGTTCCAATCCCTGTCTTGAATATGTCCACAGTGAGGGCAAGCATGAGTTCTTGTACTCAGCGACTTTTTCACTACTTCGCCACAGTTGGAACAATTCTGCGAAGTGTGATGGGGTGGGACTGCAACAGTCACTACACCAAACACTTTGCCGAAATACTCAACCCATTGCCGAAACTGCGTCCACGCTGCATCACTAATCGACTTGGCAAGATGTCTATTCCTGACCATGTTCCGCACCTGCAAATCCTCATAGGCTACCAAGTCGCTAGACTGGACTACGCACCTCGCCAACTTTACGGCGAAGTCTTTACGCTGCCTACTTACTTTAAGGTGTTTTCTACTCAAGCGATTTCTTGCCTTGACTCTGTTGTTAGAACCCTTCTTGGTTTTAGACAATCTGCGTTGCAATCTCTTGAGAGACTTTTCGCTTTTACGCAAGTGTCTAGGGTTCTCAACTGTATTGCCTTCGCTATCGGTCAAGAAATGGTTCAATCCCACATCCAGCCCAATAGTTTTAAGCGTTGGTTCTCGCCTTTCTACTCGCTCTTGGTCAATGCAAAACTGCGCGTAGTACCCATCGGCACGACGCACAACCCGCACCCTCTTGAACTGTTTCAACTGGTAGAAATGCAAGTCACGAGTTCCCCAGAGTTTGAAAGTTCCTGCTTTAAATCCGTCGCTAAAAGTGACATAACGACGGTCACTACTAAGCTTCCAGCCGCTAGTTTTATACTCAACACTCCCATGCGTCTGTTCTTTTTTAAAGCGTGGATAACCTTTCTTCCCGGTTTTGTTTTGCTTGCAATTGTCAAAAAACCGAGCAATTGCACTCCACGCTCTTTCAGCAGAAGCTTGTCGAGCCATAGAGTTGAGTTTGGCAACGAACGGAAAGTTTTCATTGGCAGCAAGGACAGCGCAATAAGCACTCAAATCATACCTGCCGATGTTTTGGTTGTCCATCCAATACCGGAGGCAAGCATTGCGGACAAAACGAGCAGTTTTAATCGCCTCATCCAGCAATTGATACTGCTCGTTTGTTCCTTCAAGTTTTGTCTCAAATACTAGCATTTTTACGTCAAACTCTCTGACGTAATTATACCATGTTACGACCGAATAAATTCGGTCATTCGCTTATATCCCCCGATTAAAAATACGGGGGCTTTACGCTTCACGGCTCGTAAGATTCTGTCGCGCAGTTTTTAGTAAGCTAGAGCGTGCCTTATTCAACGCCGCTATCTGTCCAACAAACAACACCGGGACAAACAAGAGCAAAATCCTGGTTACTAAAATACGTCGAAAGGATGATTGACCGTTACTAGGCATCTAGTGTCTCACTTCGCAACTGCACATTACAACAGAAAACACGGGCAATTAAACTAGCTAAAGGAGACATTTATGAAGTTATCATAAATTTGTTATCAGGAAATAAAAGTATCAAATATTTAATATACAAAAAGCAACGTAATATACAAAAACTTAAGCAAAGTAGATGTAGTGGAGACTTGTGCTGCATACAGATCCAGTACCAAGTGACAAAATATCTTACGGGTAAGGGGCTTCCCATTCAAAAATATCTCATCTTGTTCCCAACTTTATGCAGGTAAGGGACAGGGCGCGGGGAGCCGAGGGAAGACAGAAAACGTGATTGAATAATTTATGGTATAGAAGTCCCTAAGCTTGCACCTACCCAGGAAGGGAAACTGCAAAATTTAAACAGCTTACAGATTATTTAAGCGTTTATGTAAAGTTATGATACTTTTGTTTCTGGCATCATTTCCGACGATCAAACCAACCTTATGGTGCAACACCGTCCTCATACCACAGTAGTTTTGGCAATGAGTGCAGATGGCAAGATAGCAGATTTTAGGCGATCGCCTGCTAGATTTGGTACCAGTGTCGATAAAACACACTTGGAACAACAAATTGCTGCCTCTGATGCCGTTTTAATAGGTGCTGGCACTCTCCGAGCTTATGGTACAACACTGACCGTATCAGATACAGTTCTGCTGCAACAACGCCAACAGCAAGGCAAGCCTGACCAACCGATTCATATAGTGATTACACATTCTGCTAACCTCAATCCGGAAATTAGGTTTTTTCAGCAGCCAATCAGGCGTTGGTTAGTTACAACAACCTTAGGCCAGAATTTTTGGCAAGGACGCTCGGAATTTGAGCGCATTATGGTTTTTGAAACTCCAACAGGAGAAATCGACACTATCACAGCCATAGAGCAACTAACATCACTACAAATAGCACGATTGTTAGTATTAGGTGGGGGCGCATTAATAGCTTCTATGCTGGAATTAGATTTAATAGATGAATTTTGGCTTACTGTCTGTCCATTAATTTTAGGCGGTGTGACTGCACCCACACCCGTGGATGGTAAAGGATTCACATCACAATTAGCTCCCCATCTTCAACTTTTGGAAGTAAAAAAAGTGGCACACGAAGTTTTTCTCCACTATCGGCTACAACGGTAGATGAATTAAATTGGTCGTTAGTCTATCTAGTCCCCAGTCCAAGGCAAAAGGCAAAAGTCAAAAGAAAAAACTTTTACCTTTTTACTTTTTACTTTTTACTTTTTTGTCCCCAATCCCCAATCCCCATATATGGTTGAACAACTCAAGCCTCGCTATTCCAGCGTTTGGATTAACAAAATAGCTGAAGTACCCCAAGATGCTTGGGATGCTTTAGCCTTACCACTTAAAACTCCTTTTTTGGAGTGGGATTGGCTGAATAATTTGGAAACTTCTCACAGTGCTACAGCTAAAACTGGTTGGTTACCAAATCACTTGACACTGTGGCGAGATAGAACATTGATTGCTGTGGCTCCACTGTATATTAAAGGACATAGCTATGGTGAGTTTGTTTTCGATCATCAGTGGGCAGAGTTAGCCGAACGTATCGGTGTGCAGTACTATCCCAAACTTTTGGGTATGACACCATTTACACCTGCCGAAGGTTATCGCTTTTTAATTGCCGATGGGGAAGATGAAGAGGAAATTACTGCCATGATGGTGCATGAAATTGACTCTTTCTGTGTCAAACATAATATTTCTAGTTGCCATTTTCTCTATGTTGATCCCCAATGGCAACCAGTATTAGAAAAACAAGGGTTTACAGCTTGGTTGCACCATAGTTTTATTTGGGAAAATTCAGGGTTTCAAAATTTTGATGATTACTTGACGGTGTTCAATGCTAATCAGCGTCGTAATATTAAGCGCGAACGTAAAGCTGTAGAAAAGGAGGGTTTACAACTGCAAGCCGTGGTGGGTGATGCCATCCCTAAGTCTCTATTTCCCTTGATGTATCAGTTTTATGCTGATACTTGTGACAAGTTTGGTTGGTGGGGTAGCAAGTATCTAACAAAGCAATTTTTTGAGCAGTTACACCATAACTATCGCCATCGGGTTGTGTTTTTCCCTGCTTATCACGAGCAAGATCCTCGCCAGCCTCTAGGTATGTCTTTTTGTTTGTTTAAGGACGATCGCTTATATGGTCGTTATTGGGGCAGTTTTCAAGAAATTGATTGCTTACATTTTGATGCTTGCTATTATGCACCAATTGAGTGGGCGATCGCTAATGGTATTCAAAGTTTTGATCCTGGCGCTGGCGGAAGACATAAAAAACGTCGCGGTTTCCCTGCTGCACCTAATTATAGTCTCCATCGCTTTTATAATAATCGTCTAGGACAAATTCTCAGTCCCTACATTAGTGAAGTGAATCAATTAGAAGAGCAGGAAATTGCAGCTATCAATGCAGAGTTACCTTTTAGTCAAAAGTAAATAATCATTAGTCAGTTGTCAGTTGTCATTGGTTCATAGTTATTCTTTTTTGCTTCTCCTGCTTCTTCCCACTCCCTGCCTCGAAATACTGATGATTGCAGGTAACACGTAACTAATAAAGATTTACACTTGATATGGAGTGTAAAATCCTTGAATAAAGAAATTTAATTTTTAAAGCTTATGGATTTGATAGTTGAAGATTTAGCTGCCATTGATAATAAACTTTCTCAGCGTCATATTGACCTTGACCCGAACGGATACTTCATTATCTATATAGATAAAACTGCTGGCCTGATTTATGCCAAGCATTTTACAAATATCATTGACGAACGTGGTTTAGCGGTAGACCCAGAAACAGGGAAAGTAATTCCTGCTAGAGGGAAGGTGGAAAGAACTTACACAACTGTTTTCGCTGGAAGAACAGCCAAGGAACTTTGTGTCAAAATTTTTGAAGAAACTCAGCCCTGTCCCGTAACTATGTTAGATCATGCGGCTTATTTAGGCCGTGAATTTGTCCGTGCTGAAGTTGCTTTGGTAGCAGGGCAAGAGTACGTACAAGATTAAGTAGGGAGTAATAAGTAAGGATTAGAACATCAGAAAATCATTCTTCCCCAGCCCCCCTGCTCCCCCCTGCTCTCTACTCCCCTAATCCCTGCCTCCTAAACCTAGCCTTCAGATGATGGTTGAACAGCTAGGTAAATGTAGTAAGTTGCCATAGGAATGATGGTAGCGGCAATTAAAAGCCCTACTACCCAAGCAGTGGCGTTACCTTTGTCGGTTTCTTCTGCTTTTTTGAATGTGCCTTCAACTTGCACTTTGTCAACGATTTGTGGGGGGCCGGGATCGGGTTGACCGGAGAGAACAGCAACTAGGCGATCGCTGGCATCTAAAAATGCCTGATTATACTTATTACCATCTCGTAAGGGTGCAGCTAATGTTTCCTCAGCCACGCTGTTGGCAATGGTATCTGTGAGTAAAGGCTTAACTTCATCTCCAGTAATAATGGCGGTACCGTTAGTCACTGTATCCAGTACTAACAAAATTTGATTTGCTTGGGCTTCTTTGCTGGGGAACCACTTTTCAAACAGAGCTTGAGCAAAGCTTTCTGGAGTTTCTCCATAGTCTAGGCGATGGATAGTCACAAATCTGACTTCCTTACCTGTTTCTTTTGCTAAGTCCTCTAAGCTACTACTAATTGCACCTTCATTGATTCGGCTAATTACATCGCCTTGGTCTAATACCCATGTAGAATCACCTGCTGTCAGGTTTGGTATTTGATACACTCCTGAAGCTAGTGCGGGGGCGCTAGATAGCGAAGCAGCGAGAATGATAGCCAAAAAAGGCAATATCAGCCGGATGAGGAGTTTTTTCATCCTAAAAACTTGCTGAAAGATATGTGTCATTGGATAATTCCATAAGTACGAATAACACAAAAATACTACATAACTAGTGTCAAAATCACCCTCTAAGGGGGGTTAGGGGGGATCAGCAAGTTATTAAAGTCACATTTTACCATTTTTAAAACAACCTCTTAGAGAAGTCATTTATAATTGTTAATTACAAATTAAAAAGGACATTTGGCTAAAGTAGGAAAATCAAAATTCTTAAGCATTTCTAATAATTTAAATACAGCCGGAATATTTAGGGAATGAGGACTGACAGCTACAGAAATTACTTTTTCTATAGGTTTTGGTAGACTATGAACTTGTACGCCTGGGGGAATTGGTATTGCTGCTAAATAAGGCAAAATTGCTGCTGTTAATCCTTGATGTACCATGTTAACAATCATCGATTCTTCTGGAATATGACTGGTGGTGTTGATAAAAGGTGCTAACTGTTTGAGGTTTTGATTAAGGGATTTTTCAGAAGCTGAATGAGACACTATTACTGGTGAGTATCTAGCAATATCTTCCCAAGTAAATTGACAACTATTAACTTTAGCTTTCGGTGGTAGTAAAGCAATATATTCATCTCTGAGAATTTCCCATGTTGTAAATTCATCACTAGTGGGTAAAGAAGTGACACCTATATCAGCACGACCTTCACGCAAACACTGTTCTACATCAAGATCAGAAAGACATTCGATGATTGTGACAGCAACTTCGGGAAATTGGTTATGAAATTGAGCGATCGCTTTTGGTAATAGATGAGTTGCTACACAACGAAAAGCTGCAACTCTTACATGACCACCATGTAAACATTTGTGGGTGCTGGCTTCTTCCTGTATCTTTTCTAAGTGCTGCATTGCTTGGCGAATATGATGTAAAATTCGCTCTCCGACTGGTGTTAATACAGCGCCATGACGACCTCTAGCAAATAAAGGAATACCCAATTCTTCTTCCAAGGTAGCGATCGCATGACTAACCGCCGGCTGTGTCAGCTGTAATTCTAAAGCCGCTTCACTAAAATTACCACGCTCTGCCACTGCAACTACAGCGCGAAGTTGGGAAATTTTCATAGGGAATTAAACAGTTCAATTTTTAATAAATAATTGGTGATGACTAATTACGAAAGTCCGGAGTATCTTGGATTTCTAAGAACCATATTTAATTACTGAGCGAAATATTGTTAAGCTTTTATTGATTAGGCAAATGTTCTGCTTAATTCTATGTAAGTTTATATTGGTTGTCTACAGCCTCAAGATAGATAAGAAGCAAGCAAACGTTGTCATGATTTGGCAAAAATTATGTACGGCGATCAGCATTTACAAAATATTTTATAAAAACTCGTAAAAATAATATTTTGTTTTTTCTCTACTTTGTAGTAGACGCTTATTTTGAGGGTTGACTTAAAAAAACATCAGTAATACTAAACAATACTTTCGATAGAGACCCAAAAGGGGAATTACTAGATTTTAGATAGATAAAATCACCGATATTATTTTATTAAAATGATGGACAAGAATAAACGAAGGAGTAAAGAGTTATGTCTGAAGAGAAAAAAGCAAAGTCTAATAGTCAAGATACCACAGCTTCCGGTGGCTACCAAACTCCCCTCAACGAAGAGATTCGTAAAACTGGCACTGCTGCTGAGTCTAACGCTAGAGAAAGTGCTAAACCAGAATCACCAGGTGAAGATGATGTCGCTGGTAGCCCCAATCAAGGGACTGAATCACGATAATTGAACTTAAATATTTCCTATAGAAATAGCCCTAGTGATTTTTGCATACTTGCCATAGTTGAACCTTGAGTTGGTAAATACATTAAAAAATGTATTTATCGGCTCTTTTTGTATTTTTTATTTTTAAATTAATATAAAAAACCAGATTATTCCAGGTTGAAAAAAATTATACAGATAGACATATTGGTAAGGTCTGTCACATATAATTCTTTATTGTCATCCATGTGCTTACAAATTTCCTGGAAAAATTACCAAGGTTTGAGATGCTGTATAAACCCGACTGCAAAAGACAACGGCATCAATAAGCAAAACTTTAGCACATGAATTTGGGCAATATATAGTTAGTAGATTTTATGGATTTAATTTTTAGTTCCCTATTCCGGCTACTCCTCAATTTATCAGAGGTTTTGCATACTACGGTCATGGAGGTCAAATTGCTTACTAAATGGATCGCATTGCTATTTTTGATTTATGAATCACTACGTGCCTTGTACAGTCCTGCTAATCGATAAATGCAGCGAAGAGCGAGCAAATATGACTCGCCATTTACAGCAAGACAGTTTATATAACTATCAAATTATAGAATTTTCGATAGCAAAAGAGGCTTTAAATTGGTGCCTAGAGAAAACACCAGAGATTATTTTGCTAGATTTTGCCTCTGTCAATGAGAATGCTTCAATTTTTCTGGAGAAATTGCGGTCAAGGCTGAGTAATAGCCAATTTACCGTCATCCTGTTGATCAAACCAGGAGATGAGGATCTGGCTGTCCGTGCGATGAAAAGCGGCGCTCAAGATTATCTGATCAAAAATCAGATTACGCCGGAAATTTTACAACGAGTAATTCGTCATGGCATGGAAAAGATGTATCTAATGCAACAGCTAGCACAGACCAAGGCAGCATTGCAACAAAGCGAACACCGTTATGCAACATTGGCAGAAGTTGTCCCAGTGGCTATTTTCCGTCTTGATGCAGACGGGAACTGTATTTACGTCAACGATCGCTGGAGTCAGATCACGGGTGAACCAATACAAGCAGCCTTGGGCAGAGGGTGTCTAGATACTATACATCCAGAAGACAGCGATCGCCTTTTCCATCAATGGACTGAAGTATTGACCCAAGAAAAAATGTATTGCTATGAAGGTAAGTTCCTGCGTAAAGATGGCACCACAATTTGGTTCTATATGCAGATATTACCTGAAACAGACCAAAACGTTACTACCATCGGCTATGTCGGCACACTGACAGATATTAGCGAACAGCAAGCTGCATTGGACGATGGACTACGCCCCACTATAGGCGATCTCATAGAAGCCGAGGCAAAACTCCGGAAAATTTCGGAACGCTTAACTCTCGCCATCAGTTCTGGAAGATTTGGCATCTGGGAATTTGACTGCGTTCAAGAAAAAGTAATTTGGGATGAGCGAATGTACGAATTGTATGGTGTTCACCCTGAGGATTTTCCCGGTAATTTTGATGCTTGGTTAAGCTTTGTGCATCCAGATGATCAAGATTATCTCTTGGTAACTATCCAGCAAGTTCTGCACCAAAACCAAGAATATGATGCAGAATTCCAAATTATTCAGCCGAGTGGAGAAATCCGTGTCATCAAAGCTTATGGTGTTCTCAATTGCGATGAACAAGGTAAACCTATATTGATGGTTGGGATTAACATCGATATCACAGAACGCAAACAAGCAGAACAAGAACTGATCCACAACCGAGATTTGCGAGAAGTAATTTTTAATGAATCTGCTGATGCGTTGTTTCTAGTCGATCCTGTAACATTGCTTACCCTGGATTGTAACCGGCGGACGGTAGAACTATTTGAGGCAACTAACAAAGGTGAATTACTGGGGATTGAAGGTAGGACGCTCCAGCGTCGTCCCTTTACTAGTAATGAAATTGATACTATTGTCACCCAAATGCAGACTAAAGGGTTTTGGAGTCAAGAGATTGAATATGTGACTCTTAAAGGCAAATTATTTTGGGGAAATATAGCTGCCAAACCAATTACCATAGCTGGTCGTACCCTCAACTTAGTCCGGGTGACCGACATCAACGAACGCAAACAAGCAGAAGAAAAACTGTTGCGGACAAATGAACAGCTTGCCAAGGCCAACGCCGAACTTGCCCGTGCTACCCGCCTCAAAGACGAATTTTTGGCAAACATGAGCCACGAATTGCGTACCCCACTCAACGCCATTCTGGGTATGTCTGAAGGTTTTATTGAAGGCGTGTTTGGTGCCATTAATCAAAAGCAGGCAAAAGCGATCGCTACTATTAAACGTAGTGGCAAACATCTACTGGAACTGATCAATGACATCCTCGACTTGTCCAAAATCGAGTCAGGCAAACTAGAACTGCAAATCAGTGATGTTTCTGTCAGAAGTATCTGTGATGGTAGCCTTACCTTTATTCAGCAGATGGCGTTGAAAAAAAATATCTGTCTTAGTACTCATATAGGTTCTAATTTAGATACCATTCAAGTAGACGATCGCCGTTTACGCCAAGTACTAATCAACCTCCTCAGCAACGCCGTCAAGTTTACCCCAGAAGGAGGTAATGTGAAGCTCACGGTTTGGCTGGAGGAAGTAGGCACAAATGAGACATTAGGGGCAGAAAAACTCATATCTCAATCCTCCATTCCCAGCCCCCATATCTGTTTCCGCGTCACCGATACTGGTATCGGTATCGCCTCAGAAGACATAAGCAAATTATTTCAGCCTTTTACCCAACTTGATAGCAGCCTCAATCGCAACTACACCGGGACAGGGTTAGGTTTAGCACTAGTTAAACGAATTACTACCCTACACGGAGGAACCATCTTAGTTAACAGTGAAGTCGGACAGGGTAGTTGTTTTACAGTCCGCATTCCTTACCTGAGTGGGGATAATTCTCTCAAAAAACTACAAGATCCTGAGCGTGTTGATCTACCTGCTACCCTGATACCAAAAACTTTGACAATACCCGTAATTTTGCTGGCAGAAGATAATCAAGCAAACATTGATACTATATCTAGCTATCTGGAAAGTCGAGGATATGAGATGGTATTAGCAGAAAATGGACAACAAGCTCTTGATTTTGCTAGAGAAAAATGCCCAGATTTAATTATTATGGATATTCAAATGCCAGGAATGAACGGATTAGAGGCGATACGCCAGATCCGTAATGAGCAAAAATTTATTGATATTCCCATAATTGCTTTAACAGCCCTAGCCATGCCAAGCGATCGCACGACTTGTTTAGCGGCTGGAGCTAATGAATATTTGACCAAGCCAATAAAACTAAAACAACTGGTATTAACCATTCAACAACTTTTAAAAAACCATCAGGAACTACATACATCAAAATACCGGAAGAGTGACTAGGAAAAGTTTTCCCTACTCAGCACTATTTTCAACTTAGTCAGGAAGTATTCTAAATGGAAACTCAACCATCCATTTTGGTGATTGATGATGAACCGGATAACTTTGATGTTGTAGAAACATTGCTAGATGGCGAAAACTATCAGTTGCATTATGCTTCTGGTGGTCAACAAGCGATCGCTCGCCTCAGCAGTTTTCAGCCGGATGTGATTTTGCTAGATGTGATGATGCCTCATTTAGATGGGATAGAAGTATGCCGACGCATTAAAGCTGATCCCCAGTGGCAGGCAGTACCCATTATTATTGTCACAGCATTAACTGCTAAAGAAGACCTGGCTCACTGTTTGAACGCAGGAGCAGATGACTTTATTAGTAAGCCTCTCAACAGCGTAGAGTTAAGAGCTAGAGTTAATTCTATGTTGCGGATTAAGCAACAGCATGATAACTTGCAAGGTTTACTTAAATTGCAGGAAGACATGGTTAATATGATTGTCCATGACCTGCGAAATCCTCTAGCCAGTATTGTGATCTCAACAGAAATGCTCAAATTTCCTAGTTTGCCACCAGACAAACAGCAACAAAAAGTAAGTCAAATAGCGATCGCCTGTCAACAACTACAAACCCTGATTGATAGCCTATTGACCATGGCCAAGCTAGAATCCGGTAAAATGGTGCTTAACTATACAGAGATAGACCTTTGTGCTATTTGTATATCAGCCTTAGCAGATATTGAAGATATTGCTGCTCAAAAGCGTCTGAGGCTCATCAGCGAATTACCAGAACCGGGTGGTATGGTCAAAATAGATGCAGCTATTTTTCGCCGAGTACTAGATAATCTGCTCTCTAATGCAATTAAGTTTTCACCATCAAACGCACGGGTAATTCTCAAAGCAGCGTATTTAGAAACAGGTGCGAAATTACAGGTGATTGATTCAGGTAAAGGAATTTCTCAAGAATTAAGGCACAGCATTTTCCAGAAGTATGAAATCGGCAATATAGTGTCCGAAGTTTCCCAACTTGGTCTAGGATTAGCATTTTGTAAAATGGCAATAGAAGCACACAATGGCACGATTACTATCGAAGATAATCATCCCCAAGGTTCTATTTTTACAGTCTTAATTCCCTAAGAATAAATATTTTTAACCTTTCTCTCGATTAATCCAAACACCCCTTAACCCGGCTGCTTTTGCTCCTTGATAATCTTCTTCAATACTATCGCCAATGTGCCATGCCTCTTCAGGAGAACTATTGTGTTTTTCTAAAGCGATCGCAAAAATTTTGGGGTCAGGTTTTGCTGCACCTGCTTGAGTGGAAATCGTCACCGAAGAAAAGTAGTGACTCAAACCTAAACTTTGCAAAACTGAGTACAACCGCGAATCGAAATTAGACAAAACGCCCAATTCAATCCCTATATGTTGCCAGTTGCTCAAGGATTGCACAACATCAGGATATATCACCCAAGGTTCAGCAGTGCCAAAGTGAATATATAGTTCACCAAAAAAGCTAGAAAAATCGGTAAATTGGGGCAGAACACCAGCACTTTCAAAAGTATTCAGGGCAATTTTACGCCACCACTCAAATTCACGTTGTGGTATGTCTTCAGTGTCAGCATCAGGGAATATGGGCGGCGGGGATGCTTTAAAACTTTCAACAAATGCTTTATCCACAATATCCGGTGCAACTTCTACACCAAACTCTTGGGCTATTTGACTATAAACTTTTCCGACACTACCCTTAACGCCAAAGAGTGTCCCCACAGCATCCACAAAAATAACTTTAGGCCTTTCCATTAAACTGCTTGCAAATTATAAATGTTAGTCATTGGTCATTGACTTCCCTGCGCGAAAGTGTTCAAGCAAGGAAGTGCAATCCCTAATACCTAGTACCCTTTTCATTCACAGCATCCACTGCTGAGTAAATTGTTTCTATAATAGGACGTACAAGCCAGTTAAAGCCAACTTTAAGTTGATGATCTAGTGTTGGTAATCTATACAAGTAGGCGAGACGGCGGGCAACATAAGCCAAAGAACCATCTAATTTAACTCCTAAACCTGTAAGGGTAGCATTATCTGTACCCAGTGCCATCATCTCCCCTAATTGTTGGTAACGGAAAGGTAATAGGGGACGTTGAGTAAGAGAAGCCCAAATATTCCAAGCGGCGTAGTCTGCTTGTTGAAAAGCGGCTTGTGCGGTAGCGGGTACTTGCTGACCTTCAGCGTCAATACAGTCAGCTAAGTCTCCCAGGGCGAAAATGTCTGGATGGTCAAGAACTTGGAGAGTTGGTGTATTAGTGATTTGACCACGCTGGTTCTGTTTAAAGGGCAGACTTTTCACTACGTTTGTCACCCTTGTACCCACAGTCCAAATTACCAAATCTACGGGAATGGTATCTACTTGATTTTTGTACTCTAGGGAGATGGTATTTTGTCCTATTGACTCAACTTTGGTTTCTAAATCAATAAAAACACCTTTTGCATCCAAAGCTTTCTTGGCTGCTTCGCGGTTAAAGTCTGGGGAAGTGCGTAAAATTTGATCGCTGATTTCCACTAGGCGGAAGCGTCCTCTTTCTCCTAGTCTATCTGCTAACTTACAAGCTAACTCAACACCACTATAACCAGCACCAACAATTGCTACACGAATTTTTTCTGCATCTGATTCTTCCAAGACTCGCAGACGTTCTTCCAAGCGATAGGTGTCAGCAATAGTACGGAAAGGATAGGCATAGGATATGGCACCAGGAACTAAATCTAATGGTGTTTCGCCACCTAGCGTTAAAACTAGGCGATCATAAGGGATTTCTGGGCCATCTTGCAGATGTACCCGTTGCTGGTCGATATCAATACCAGAAACAACTGCTTGATAAAAACGTATACCTGTACCTTCGAGAAGTTCAATAAAAGGGGGTGCAATTTCCCATGATTGCAGTTCTCCGGTGAGTAATTCGTACAATAAGGGGGAGAATAGAAAGCGATCGCTTTGATCTACCAGCACAATTTCCGGTTTTTGCTGAGTTTCCCAAGGTAATTGGCTTACACGTAAAGCTGTATAGAGACCGCCAAAGCCTCCACCCAGAATTACAATTCTCTTAGTCTGTTCGGTCATAAATTATATGGGAGATTCTATCCCAATAAGGCAACTAACTCTCAGTGTAATGATTTATTTTCTTCTATGACCATCAGCCAGCAATTTGAGTACTTGTCTTTATGCAGTTCATGAGCGGGTAATAACTTGACCTTCATAAACCCTCATTTCTCATAGCATCGGATAGCATAGACTACAACCATGCGCGGATCAACCACCATCTGATCAGCTAAGAATACTGCAAAATCTAGTTTACAACTATTCTTAATTTTCTATAATCTTTCCTAAGTTACAAGGATGCTCCCTACCTTCATTAAATTCCAGTAATTGCTCATCAGTCAATCATTTTGCTAATAATTATAAGAATCCGATTTGATTCTTGAAAATATCTGAGTACCTATAAGCCGGGCAATGCCCACCACAACTATCATACGGTGGGTGTTGCCTACCTTACGTATATTTCAAACATTAAATACTATTCCTATAGTAGTCTAATTTGCTATCTCCTATAAGATGAATTTAGTATTCATCTTTTCATAGCATCATAATAAAAAAATTGTAATTCGTAATCTTCAGGCTTAATCCACTCAATTATAAAATTGGTGGTTTTCCATTACTTGGAATCTCAAACCATAAATAATTTAATTACGAATTACGTTGGTTTTGGTCTTTGCTACAAAAAGCAACAGAGAAACCTACATAGGCGTTAGCCTAGCAGCAGACTATCAGAAATTACAGATTATGTTTAGTTACCACCTGTTGTGATAGCTTTATGATGTATTGCTGAGTCTTCGGCTTTTCGTTGCCATTGACCATCGTTGTCTTGTTTGTACTCGTTTCTCACACTATTCCAAGCAACATCAACTGCACCTTCTTCACTCAAGCCGTCACTTTGAGCTGCATTGAAAGCTGCAAAGAAAATCTGTTGAGCGTGTTCTGGTAATTGTTCTCTAATCTCTTGAGGTAATTCACTTATTTGTTGATAAGGCATCCATTTCACTCCCATCAATCTAACTTTGGTTTATGTTAAAATATCGGTCAGTAATTTTGCCTCTTTCTGTAAGTAGAGATGTAAAATACCCTCCTTTAGAATTAGTCAAATAGACTTAGGATCAATTGAATTATAATAGTGAATGAATATCAGTAAAAAACATTTTAATATTATGGTAATCCTAGCTAAATTATAAATGTTTGGCAAATCAAAAGGTTAACCAGAATAGTCTTGCTTATAGCATGGACAATATATTAAAAAATCCTCATGTACATATTTTTTGTTCATTTTATTAATAGTAAATTATTCTAAAGTAAATATAGGAATATTCGATTCTTTATTGGCTACATAACGATTGTAGATAAATATCTCGAAGATAGATACTTCTGCCGTAACTCGTTGTTATAGATCATGTATTATCTAGAAAGTATAGTCGATGGGCATTAACCCAAAGAGCCGGACACTTTAAAACCTAAAACCTACCTGCATCTCCTATGCCTCGCAAAACCTCATCTACATCTCATACTACTCATACAACACCATTAGCTCTCTCTCAGCTACATATCCGCTTGGCAGGACTAGAAAAAGAACACCAAGCTTTACTCAAAAATATTAAAAGCAAGCGCACTGAGTTGAGAAATTTTACTGAACAGATGCGTTCATTAGCAACAGAAACATTTCATAGAGCCAGTCCTGGCTTTACCAAAATATCAGAGCTAGACAAGGAAATCCACACTCTGTTTGCAGAAATTTTTACTACTAGAAAATTTGGTAAACAAACTGAGAAGAAAGTAAAGGCAGTTTATCTTAATCTCCAGATGGCTGGGATCATCAGTCCGAAATTCGAGAGTAAACAACCAGAACTAGAACTAGATGATATTTTTGATGATTCTCAGCAAGAAAATAATCCACGTCAAAGTCAATATGGAGAAACACAGCAGGAATTAGGATTTTCATCTGTAAATAGAACAGATGAATCGAGAAAGATTCGTCAGACATTTCTGAGGTTAGCTGAAATATTTCATCCTGATAAGGTAAAAGATAGTGAAACGCAAATAAATCATACAGAAATCATGAAGGAAATTAATAAAGCCTACCAAGAAGGAGATTTAGCAAGACTCCTGGAAATTGAGCAAAAGCATCAGGTAGGGGAGCTTATTGATAATAATAGTGAAGATGATTTAACTAGAAAATGTAAGACTTTAGCACAGCAAAATGAAATCTTGATAACTCAATACGAAAATTTAAAAAGAGAACTACGCCTAGTGAAAAATACACCTGAAGGTGTAATGGTTTCCGATTCGCGCAAAGCGGCAAAACAAGGCATAGATCCTATTGCCCAAATGTTGGAATCGATGGAAGTCCAGATTAATCTGGTTACCGAAATTCGTGATTTTGTCAAAGAATTTAAAGCACAGAAAATAACTATCAAAGAATTTCTTAATGGTCCAGAAAGTTTATATTCCTTACAACAGGAAATGATGGAGGATATGCTTGAGCAGATGTTGTCAGAACTAGATGGAATGGTTATATTTTAAATTAAGACTATGTTTTCTATTATTTTGTTAATGTGAGAAATAATATAAAATTCTAAATATTTATATATCAGCGAAGTATATTTAACTTTGTATTAAGGAATGGAATTAATATTGGCAGATTATTAACAGTTGTTTTCATAAAATTTATACTTAATTTCTGAAATCCACTAGAATGGATAATGCCAACTCTAAATATGCTTATATTTAGGATGTGCAATTGCAGGCTACGCCAATAATAATCAAATTAGATTCCTATATTAACAGTCAAACTTCAGATGAAAAAAATTCGACTTTTACTATTCAATCGCTTACCCCTAGTTCTTTCTTTAAGTATTTGCGTTTTGCTTATTATCTGGATAAATTCACCACTTTTACCATTACTAGCTAAACCTGAGACTGGAATTTTTGAGCAAGTTTGGCAAACAGTAAATGATAATTTTTATGATCCAAAAATGAATGGAGTAAATTGGAAAGTAATTAAGGAAAAGTATAAACCTAATGTATTACAAGCGAATTCAGGTCAAAAAGTTGCTGCTATTTTCAATGAAATGTTATCTGAACTCAAAACTTCCCACACCCGTTACTATACTCAAGACGATCTGGCTTACTATCAACTTTTAGGCATTTTTTATGCTAGAAGCATGGAGTTACCGAAAGAATTAAAAAAGTTTTTTCCTAACGGTAAATTTGAATACACTGGTGTTGGTTTATCTACTAAAGATATTAATGATAAGACTTTTATTAGCTCTATTTTGGATGACAGTCCTGCTGCTAGGGCTGGCTTAAAAGTAGGTGACCAGATTATTAATGTAGATGGTAATCAATATCACCCCATACGCTCTTTTGCAGGTAAAGCAGGGCAAACAGTCAAAATGTTGATCCAGCGATCGCCTACGGTGGGCGGAACGCCATCGCCTCAACTAACTAGTCGCCAAGAAATTGCTGTAGTACCGAAGGTATTTGATGCCAGCACAATGTTTTTGGAAGCTCAAATGGCTAGCATTCAGATCCTCGAACAAGAAAATAAAAAAATTGGCTACGTCCATATCTGGTCAAATGCAGCTGATCCATATCAGCAAGAGCTTCAGAATGAGCTAATCTATGGTCGCCTGAGAAACGCAGATGGGTTAATTTTGGATCTCCGAGATGGATGGGGAGGGGGAGATATTAGTTACCTCAACATCTTCACTGCTAAACAAAGTCCCAGTGTCACTCATGTTCAACGTAATGGCCGCCGATATACCTATAATTATCAATGGAAAAAACCTGTAGTGATGTTGGTAAACGAAGGAAGCCGCAGCAGTAAGGAAATTCTGGCGTTTAACTTTCAACAAAATCAGATTGGGCCAGTCCTCGGTACTAAAACAACAGGAGCCGTAGTTGCTGGTCGTCCTTATATTATGCAGGATGGCAGCTTGCTTTACGTAGCAGTCGCCGATGTTTTTCTCAATGGTAATCAAAGATTAGAAGGTAAAGGAGTTACCCCAGACATTAACGTTCCCTTTTCCTTGGAATATGCACAAGGAGTAGACCCGCAAAAACAAACAGCAATAGAGACTCTACTCAAAGCATTGTGATTTTCGCTGTCTCCTGCTGATTTTGCTTAGACGATGAACAGTGTTTGTAAACACTTAGTAAATATTAGAGAAATATTCAAAACCCCGTGTAAACTTATACGCAATACAACAAACCCTTTAGAAAACTAAACATAGCGCCTTATGTCAATTATTGCGCTCAGAGCATGGTATCTTCAGGATTATGAGCCAATTTCTGAAATAGAAAAACGGCCACCAGATATTCGTCTTAGTAAAAAAAGCTTGCTGAGATCGGCATTGCGCGCAGACTTTTTAGAAGATAGTGATGCAGTTAAACATTCAATTTGGTTTGGGCGGTATCTGGAGGGGGAAAATGTAGAATTTTATGTTGAAGGTAGCGGTAGCTACTGTGTAGCTAATATTGACTTAATTAGCCATGAAATTTATTTTATCAAGCAGACAGTTTTAGCTCAGTTAGAACCAACGATTTTCTTTTCCTATCAGACTGAATACGCCGACGCTAGTGATCTTCTCAGGGAAGGACTGGGAAAGAGTGTAGAAACATTAAACTTGCGATCGCGTATCCCACTGACATTAGTAGAATCATCTCGCCCCAAAGACGCGCCGTTACGTTTAAATCGCACCATTCTGAGAAAATTACGTAAAAGTTTGTTGTTTATTGCAGACACTACACCCATCGCTAGCATTGATAGTAAAGAAGCACAACAATTCATTCCTAGTCCTAATGTTTGTGTAGAAATTGGCTATGCTATTCAAAGCAAGCGCACAGAACAAATCTTGTTAGCACATCTGCAACGTCCAGATTATCAAGGAGAAGGAAAATTTCCTTTTGACCTACCCACACAACAAATCTTGCCATTTCGAGACAGCAAAGAACTCAATAAAATTCTCACAGGAGCCATTGAAAGCCAGTTAACAAGATATAAATTGTTCTTTTGACTTCCCTGATAATTCAGTAATCACTTAGCTATCACTGCATTCTGTCTATAGTCCGATACTGAATTGCTTCTGCTACATGATTAGGTTTTAGCTCGTCTTCACCAGCCAAATCTGCAATAGTCCGGGCTACTTTCAGAATGCGATCGCTTGCTCTAGCAGATAAACCCAATTTCTTAATTGCCGCTTCTAATAAGCTGCGACTACCATCATCTAGTTTGCACCATGTTTGCAAGTGACGACTCTGCATTTGGGCATTACAACGCAGATTAGGCTCGTCTTTAAAGCGGTTAATGGCGCGATCTCGCGCTTTTTGTACTCTTTCCCGCACAGAAACGGATTCTTCTCCTGTAGGCTGTTGGGTGATTTCTTCTGGTTTCAAGCGATTGACAGCTACTTGCAAATCAATTCGATCCATTAATGGGCCAGAAAGCTTTGCCCAATACTGCTCTCGTTGTCTTGGTGAACAGGTACACTGTTGAATAGTATCACCGTAATAACCACAAGGACAGGGATTGGTACTGGCCACCAAAGTAAACTGTGCGGGGAACATTACAGATTGTCTAGTACGAGAAATGGTGACATAACCATCTTCTAAAGGCTGGCGGAGAAATTCTAAAACATCACGTTTAAACTCTGTTAACTCGTCTAGGAAAAGAATCCCTCTGTGTGATAGAGAGATTTCACCAGGACGAGGAAAACCACCACCACCGACAAGAGAAGGCCCGGAGGCTGAATGGTGAGGACTACGGAAAGGGCGATCGCGGACTAAGGAACCACGATTTTTCAACAACCCAGCCACAGAGTGAATGCGAGTCACTTCCAAGGCTTCGGCAAAACTCAGAGGTGGTAAAATTCCAGGTAAGCGCCTTGCTAGCATGGTTTTCCCACTACCAGGAGGGCCGACAAAAATCAAATTATGTCCGCCAGCCGCCGCAATTTCTAAAGCACGACGACCATGCGCTTGTCCTTTTACGTCCTTTAAGTCGGCGATCGCATAAGATATTGGTGTGAGTTCTTGTGATTCATCTAACTTTACAGGCTGATGCTTGCCAGGGTTATTTAATAAATCCACAACCTCAGACACATTCTTGCAGCCATGCACCTCCAAACCCTCCACCACTGAAGCTTCTTGAGCATTATCTACAGGTACAACTAACCCTGCAATCCCCATTTTTTTGGCAGTAGCAGCGATCGGTAAAACCCCAGCCACAGGACGTAAGCTGCCATCGAGAGAAACTTCACCCAAAAAAAGATAATCTCCTAACAAGTCAGACTTAACCTGTTCAGAAGCAGCTAAAATCCCTATACTAATAGGCAAATCGAAACAGGGGCCTTCCTTGCGTAAGTCTGCTGGAGTCAAGTTAATCACTATTTTCCGCATTGGGAAGGCAAAACCCGCATTTTTGAGAGTAGCTTTGACTCTTTCTTTTGATTCCTGAACGGCTGAATCTGGTAGCCCCAAAACTACGATTCCCGGCAAACCCCCCGATATATCGACTTCTACGCCCACTTTCACGGCATCGATGCCGACAATTGATGCACTCCAGACTCTAGCAAGCATTGGCTAAATATTTCTTAGATGGACAGTAACCCTTTAGAATCTCTAGCAGATGAGTTCTGATAACCGCATGAGTGAAACCACAGAGACCATTTTCAGCAAAATTATTCGTCGAGAAATTCCCGCTAACATCGTCTATGAAGACGATTTAGCTCTAGCCTTTAAAGATGTGCATCCCCAAGCACCAGTACATATTCTGGTCATTCCTAAACAACCTCTTGCCAAACTTTCTGATGCAGATTCTCATGATCACGCTCTTTTGGGACATCTTTTGTTAACTGCCAAACGTGTTGCCCAAGAAGCAGGACTGGAAAATGGCTATCGCGTTGTCATCAATAATGGCAATGATGGAGGGCAAACAGTTTACCACCTGCATTTACATATTTTAGGTGGGCGACCAATGGCATGGCCGCCTGGTTGATATAAAGTCATTAATCGCGTCTAGTGACGCGATTAATAGATAAAAATTTAGCGCTAAGTGACTTAAATACTATGTAAAAAATACGTTGGATTAAAGGAGTTAGATATTTGCACACTAACGTTCTTGTGTAATTACAGATACGCCATTACTGATACTTACTTTTTGAACTAGATAATCTTTACAAGATGACAAAATATCCTTTGTCATTTGATTAGCGATACTTTCAAAATTTTGACTCGTTAATCCACATTCTGTATCACCGTTCAAAGTAATAGAAACAGTGACAATATGAGGCTCATCTACTGGTTCTATTGTCCCTATTTCAAATTCTTCAGTCCAAGCCGGCAGTTCTTCACCAGTTTGTCGTCCATACACTTTTACTCTCTCAATAGACCCAGTACCTAAACTGGTAATCCCTTTATGTACAAATGCAACTAAGGATTGTTGATTGGGAACTTTGGCAGATTCTAGCATTACCTGCAAGCAAGCATCTTTCAGGAGAACTTTTGCTGTGATGCCTTTGGGCTTTAAGTGACGATTCATCAAAAATGCGATCGCCTGAGTGTTGCCTCGTTTAGCCAGTTTTACAAGTTTTTCCTGTGACATAAGCAAGTACAGCCGAAAATTAAGCAATAATTTATTTATTCTTAAGATTCCCTATTTACTAACGCAACCAACAATAGTTAAAAATTTCACAAATGTCTTAAATCTCTACGTACATTTATTGAAATTGCTAAAATTATTATTTATAACCAATTTTTAATTATGCAGATTTACCAACCTCATCCTTGGCCATTAACGGTGGAAGAAGCCATAACTATCCAAGAAGAATTAAGACATCAAGTAATTACAGAAGACCAATTTACACAACCTGTGCAGTACGTCGCTGGTGTTGATATGGGTTTTGAAGCCGATGGCACAATTAGCCGTGCAGCAGTAGCAGTACTGAGTTTTCCTGATTTACAAGTCATCGAAACGAACCTAGCATATCGTCCTACGTCATTTCCCTACATTCCTGGTTTTCTTTCTTTCCGAGAAATACCAGCAGTACTTGATGCCCTAGCAAAAGTTCAAACAAAACCAGATATTATTTTGTGTGATGGTCAAGGAATCGCCCATCCTCGAAGATTAGGTATAGCTAGTCACTTAGGAGTACTGCTCAATATTCCCACAATTGGTGTAGCTAAATCTCTATTAATTGGTAAACATGAGGAATTAGCAGACACCAAAGGCAGTTGGCAACCACTTATACACAGAGGTGAAATTATTGGTGCAGTTCTACGAACTCGCGTAGGAGTAAAGCCTGTATATGTTTCTAGTGGACATAAAATCAGTTTACCAACCGCTATTGACTACGTATTGCGATGTACACCAAAATATCGCCTACCAGAAACTACTCGCGTAGCCGATAAACTAGCATCCAATCGATAAAGTCATCAAGCCACAATATAAATTTGTTGAAGTTTGTTCTCAAAACTTGCTTGCAACTGCTCACTCATGTTAGGAATCGCACAGAAGGAAGTTGAAGTAGCTAAACAAGAGTTACCCAAGTTAGAAAAATGAACGCACTAACTCTACAGTGGCAAGATGGTGGACAAAATAAAACTCAGCAAATTTACGAACAACAGCCAAGTAAAAATCCTGGCACTGTCCGCATTGGTCGAGATCCTCTCCGGTGCGATATTGTTTTAACTAACCCAACGGTATCGGGTCTGCACGTAGAAATATTTTTTCATTCTCAGCAGCAAAATTTTTATATCAGAAATTTGCGATCGCAAAATCCCCCACTTGTAGATGGACAACAACTAATTCAAGGTGAAAAACCTTTAAATCAAGGTAGTATCATCTACTTAGGTCAAGCTCAACTTCACATCACAACTATTACTATTAACACCATCGCTGCCACTGTTTTATCCCTACCGCAACCACCCATTGCCAGTCCTCAGGTAGTTACACCCCCTCTACGTCAACAGCCATCACCATCGCCGATACATCATCATCAAGCTACACCACAAGGAGTGTACGGTTTAGAGTGTCCAAAATGCCATCGCGTATCTTCACTAGAAAATCTGCAAGTCGGCTGTCCTTGGTGCGGTACATCTTTAGCCGCAGCAGTGAGCGTATTAGTAGCACCGAATTGACGAGATCGACAATGGGAGATATCAGGGATAAAAAACTACTGACAACTGACCAATGACTAACCTACAAATTCAATTGATTTGGGAAGACCCAACAACTGGAGAACGGCGAGAACCAAAGTTGGATGTGCCTATTGCTTTTGGTCGAGAATTTGTGCGTTTACCTGCCGAACTGGATGGAAAGCGCGTTTCCAGAATGTTGCTAAACAGTGATCAAGTTTCTCGCTACCACGCTCTCATTGTCTGGGAAAACAACCAACTAGTAGTAATTGATCAAGATAGTGTTAATGGTATATTCATCAACGGTCAGCAACAAAAACGTAGTGTTCTGACTAACGGTGATACATTACAAATTGGCCCTTACATAATGATGGTGAAACTCACAGTTCCCGTCACTACACCGCTCACCAATCCTCCTTCATTAATTCAATTTAATCCCAATACCAATCTTCCTGATCCGAACTTACCAGCAACCCCTCCTATCACACCTTTAGGAAACAATTTTCCACCACCATTATTTCAAGCAGAACAGGTTCCCATACAAGCACTCCACGCTACAGGCCTCCCCGTTGATGAATGTGATTATCTAGCAGTTGGTGGAGGATTAGGCAGCTTTATTTGGACTGATTTATTGCGAATTAGTGGTGTTCGTGCGGAGAAAATTGTAGCGCTAGGGTTAGAAGCAGAACCTTACGCGCGGTATAAACGCCTTTGCCTTAATTCCCAAATACCTTTACACGAAAGATTGCGGTCAAATTCTGATTCTTGCCCTGATAATATTTGGGGTTGGCCTAGTTATGCTTGGAGAGAAGCCTGGCGGGACTGCACTAAAGGTCAGTTAAGATCAGCATTACAGTATCTATGGCAAGTATTCGCTGAACCAACCTTTGCCGAAACTTATACTCCCCGTGCAAGCAATGTTTTTGATTCCATTGATAGAGAAGCCAAGCGGATTAACTGGAATCAAATTTATCGCTATGGGCGAGTCAGATCAATTCGCAAAACTGATGACGGTAGATATTGTGTAGCCTATTCTCGTGGGCAAGGCAATCATGCTTTTTTGGTTAGTCGTTATTTACATTTAGCTACAGGGTATCCAGCAATTCAGTTTCTCCCCGATTTACAAGCTTATAGAGAGAAGTACCGAGATTTTAAATCGGTCGTCAATGCCTATGAAGCACACGACCATGTATATGAGCAATTAGAACACCAAGGTGGTACAGTCCTGATTCGGGGTCGCGGAATTGTCGCTTCACGTATCGTCCAACGCATCTATGAAGCAAGACAGAAAAATCCTCACATTACAGTTTTGCACTTGATGCGATCGCCTAAACCCCAAGGCAACACATTTCAAAAAGCCACACGTCTCGTCAAAAACCATTACGAATTTCAACCTTTCAACTGGCCAAAAGCCTGCTGGAGTGGCGAACTGCGGGTCATGTTAGAACAAGCCACTCCAGAAGAACGCAAACGCTTACTAACAGACTGGGGTGGTACAACTACCGCCGACCGACAAGACTGGCAACGCATTACAGAACAGGGGTTAAGAGAAGGTTGGTATCAAATTACCTTTGGCGAAGTGTTGGGAGTGGAAAGAGATTCACAAAACCGTACCATTACCAAAATCCAAGAAAAAGGTTTTGGGGAAATGAAACTGACAGCTGATTTTATTGTTGACGCTACTGGTTTGGATGCCAAAGTGCAAGCTAATCCTTTGTTAGAAGACCTAGTAAACCAATACAACTTACCCTTAAACTACCTGGGGCGCTTAACAGTCGCCAATAATTTTGAAATCCCAGAAATGCGGCATGGTAAAGGGCAAATGTATGCAGCCGGGGCAATTACCCTTGGTGGACCTTACGCAGCCGTTGATAGTTTTTTGGGTTTACAATATGCTGCTCTTGTCGCTCTTGACGGACTTGCCGCAGCCCGTGCGCCTGGTGTCCGCCGTTTAAATGGAGTCAGTTCTTTTAGCCAATGGTTAAAGTGGGTATTTAATCAGTCACCATCATAACCACGACAAAATTTTTGATATAGTCGCTTCTGTACAGGTCAGTTACAGAAAGATTACCTTAAATAATACGCCTTATGTGAATTAAGCCGGAGGATGCTGTTCAAAGGTAAGCACATCAATACCAAAACGCTGACGCAAAAAAAGGCGTAGAGTATGACTGGTGATTTTAGCGGCAACATGAACGCAGAGAGCATCAACTTTCTTTCTCAGTAGACGTTCCAAATTACGTCCGGTATTTTGTACTTCGTGAAAGACACCTTCAACACGTTCGCGCAAGCTGTTTAATAAACCTTCAAAGGCTTTTGGCTGTTGTTGAAGTTGATTAGCTCGTTTTGGGGTAAATATTTGATTACCTGTGGTTTTGAAAATATCGGTCTGCCATTCACCACCAATAAATCCTTTGTCAGCCAAGATGCGACAGCCACGAACGCCGCCTAGAACAGATTCAGCCGCAAGACGTTCATCAGTACTGGCAGGTACTAAGGAGTAAACTAAGGGTATACCGTTGAGAGTACTGATGAGTACCAATTTGTAACCAAAGTAGTTCATTTTCCGGCTGGCACACCACCCATAATCAGCACTACCTGTAAAATCACTTCTGAGTTTATGTCGCTTATAACCCACTACTGGTACTGGTTTTGTATCCAACAGTAGGGTGCGCTCAAAGATGGCTCCCAACTCCACCACCCAGAAACGTCTTAATTCTTCCAGCATTCCTTCCAAACGTCTGGCTCTTCGGTTGAACTGACGAAAGGTCTAACAGTTTTGGGAAGAGGCTCAAATAGTTGGCTCGCACAAACCCTAAATACTGTTGTTCTCCTGGGTATGGGAAAAAATCCATTGCTACTAATAACGTTAACATTTCACTATCCGTGAATCTTGGTGACGGGCCTGGTAATAACGGTACATAACGATAGCCCTTGAGCTTATACCAGTCATCTATTAGCACAAAAATTGTCGTCAACAGGGTCGAACGGGCCTGGTAATAACGGTACATAACGATAGCCCTTGAGCTTATACCAGTCATCTATTAGCACAAAAATTGTCGTCAACAGGGTCGAACCGTCCACCATATTCATTGGGAGACCTCAAGCTTTGGTGTCGTTACCTTTATCTTGTGGTTTCCCCTTCTTTTTTGCTACCCCATCTCACATAAGGCGTTTAATATCAGTCCCTATATCGACATCGATTTACGTTTATTAGTGCGTCACGACTCATTCAATGTGGAAATGCTATTGAATGCTGTCGAAAAAAATCTATTTGAGTGCCTGAAAAGGGTGGCTGTGGGGGGATAGGGAGAGACAAAAAAATAAAATCCAAAAAAATTTTGCCAAAAGAGTTGACAAGACTGAGTAGGTTGGATATATTGGATAAGTGCCTGAGAGAGGGGCGCGACGAAGCGCCGCTCGGTAGGGAGCCGAACCTTGAAAATATTATAGTTTGAAAGCTAGTATACGACAATAGCCTGCGTCAAGAAAATAAAAAACACCAGGCTAAGGTGTATAAAGAGAAGTCGAAAAGAGCTAAAAGCAAATGTCTTCAAAACGGAGAGTTTGATCCTGGCTCAGGATGAACGCTGGCGGTATGCTTAACACATGCAAGTCGAACGGTCTCTTCGGAGATAGTGGCGGACGGGTGAGTAACGCGTGAGAATCTAGCTTCAGGTCGGGGACAACCACTGGAAACGGTGGCTAATACCGGATGTGCCGAAAGGTGAAAGATTTATTGCCTGAAGATGAGCTCGCGTCTGATTAGCTAGTTGGTGTGGTAAGAGCGCACCAAGGCGACGATCAGTAGCTGGTCTGAGAGGATGATCAGCCACACTGGGACTGAGACACGGCCCAGACTCCTACGGGAGGCAGCAGTGGGGAATTTTCCGCAATGGGCGAAAGCCTGACGGAGCAATACCGCGTGAGGGAGGAAGGCTCTTGGGTTGTAAACCTCTTTTCTCAGGGAATAAAAAAATGAAGGTACCTGAGGAATAAGCATCGGCTAACTCCGTGCCAGCAGCCGCGGTAATACGGAGGATGCAAGCGTTATCCGGAATGATTGGGCGTAAAGCGTCCGCAGGTGGCACTGTAAGTCTGCTGTTAAAGAGCAAGGCTCAACCTTGTAAAGGCAGTGGAAACTACAGAGCTAGAGTACGTTCGGGGCAGAGGGAATTCCTGGTGTAGCGGTGAAATGCGTAGAGATCAGGAAGAACACCGGTGGCGAAAGCGCTCTGCTAGGCCGTAACTGACACTGAGGGACGAAAGCTAGGGGAGCGAATGGGATTAGATACCCCAGTAGTCCTAGCCGTAAACGATGGATACTAGGCGTGGCTTGTATCGACCCGAGCCGTGCCGGAGCCAACGCGTTAAGTATCCCGCCTGGGGAGTACGCACGCAAGTGTGAAACTCAAAGGAATTGACGGGGGCCCGCACAAGCGGTGGAGTATGTGGTTTAATTCGATGCAACGCGAAGAACCTTACCAAGACTTGACATGTCGCGAATCTTCTTGAAAGGGAAGAGTGCCTTAGGGAGCGCGAACACAGGTGGTGCATGGCTGTCGTCAGCTCGTGTCGTGAGATGTTGGGTTAAGTCCCGCAACGAGCGCAACCCTCGTTTTTAGTTGCCAGCATTAAGTTGGGCACTCTAGAGAGACTGCCGGTGACAAACCGGAGGAAGGTGGGGATGACGTCAAGTCAGCATGCCCCTTACGTCTTGGGCTACACACGTACTACAATGCTACGGACAGAGGGCAGCAAGCTAGCGATAGCAAGCAAATCCCGTAAACCGTAGCTCAGTTCAGATCGCAGGCTGCAACTCGCCTGCGTGAAGGAGGAATCGCTAGTAATTGCAGGTCAGCATACTGCAGTGAATTCGTTCCCGGGCCTTGTACACACCGCCCGTCACACCATGGAAGCTGGCAACGCCCGAAGTCATTACTCCAACTTTTAGGAGAGGAGGATGCCTAAGGCAGTGCTGGTGACTGGGGTGAAGTCGTAACAAGGTAGCCGTACCGGAAGGTGTGGCTGGATCACCTCCTTTTAGGGAGACCTACCCAACTGAGAATCGAAAGCGTAAAGCGAATAGAGGAACAGATGGTCTACTCTAGGTCGGTCGTAGATATTGTCAAAGCTTTCAAACTATGATTTGGTTCGATAATGGGCTATTAGCTCAGGTGGTTAGAGCGCACCCCTGATAAGGGTGAGGTCCCTGGTTCGAGTCCAGGATGGCCCACCTGAAGCAAGTCAAAAGTTAAAAGACAAAAGTCAAAAGTAGTTATTTACTTTTGAATTTTGGATTTTGAATTTTGAATTGTATTTGGGGGTTTAGCTCAGTTGGTAGAGCGCCTGCTTTGCAAGCAGGATGTCAGCGGTTCGAGTCCGCTAACCTCCACATGAAAAGGCAAGCCAAGAAAGAGGAAAAATTCAGCAACTAACGGGAGTTAGACTGCTGGGTAGTACCTAGCCAGAACCTTGAAAACTGCATAAAAACGCGATTAGATTAGCAGGCAGACACAGACAAACTGTGAATGCAGGATAAAACCAATGGAATTGTGGTCAAGCTAATAAGGGCTAATGGTGGATACCTAGGCACACAGAGGCGAAGAAGGACGTGGTTACCGACGAAATACTCCGGGGAGTTGGAAGCAAACATTGAGCCGGAGGTGTCCGAATGGGGCAACCC
>NZ_CP183473.1:2505000-4910000 GCF_048568275.1 Anabaena sp. FACHB-595 | reverse complement strand
CATACAAGAGGGGCATACTTTAGCTGAGTTAGATGCTATTAAACAAGAATTGACTACCCTCAAGCAACTACCAGAAAGACAAGAGTACGAAACTATTTTTCGAGAGTTTGAGCAGCAGTTGCAAGCAATGAGCGATCGCCATCGTTATCGCAAACATCAACGACAACAAACACGCCAGTTATTGAGCGAATCTCTCTTGCCAGCAGCACTCACTATTGCCCTTGAACAGCTTAACGAAGAAAGTCGCCAGGATGGAATTGAACGACGGCGACTAAAGCAGGAACGAGACACAGCTTTGCAGGCATTAAAGGAAGCGATCGCCTCAGCAAATATTAAAATACAAAACCTCAAACAGAAGCGGAAAGCTTTATCTCAGCAATTACAGTCGCAAATGCACGCTGCTTACTCCCTGATGAATTTTTTGGGGCAATCTGTATCATTACAGCAATTGATGCCGAATGGTTTACCTACAGGAACGGGAGACTGTTGTGCGCCAAAACTCTTACACTATGCAGCAACGCATGGACTTAAACCCCTAGCAATGGGTGAATTTTGGTGGGGTTCATCCTGTCAAGACAAAATTCAGGGTGAATTTTATGGCGCTTGTGTGGAACGTTGTCAGCCGTTGATGGGATTTTTGTTGTCGGGTTTGAAACCTACGCGAAACCTTGAAAAAGAACAAATTAATGTGATTTATGAGGACGAATGGTTAATTGCTGTGAACAAACCTTCGGGGTTGTTATCAGTTCCTGGTCGTTATATTGATACCCAGGATAGCGTTCTTAGCCGTTTGCGTCATATGTTACCTGAGGAAGAGA
Source organism: Anabaena sp. FACHB-595 (assembly GCF_048568275.1). Classification (NCBI taxonomy): domain Bacteria; kingdom Bacillati; phylum Cyanobacteriota; class Cyanophyceae; order Nostocales; family Nostocaceae; genus Anabaena; species Anabaena sp. FACHB-595. Next base: position 4,909,182 of record NZ_CP183473.1, on the reverse strand, counting down.
TGCTCGCTGCTGTGCATCGCTTAGATCAAGATACCTCTGGTATTCTCTTACTGGCACGAGATAGCCAAACTTATCGTCAATTTAGCCAGCAGTTTCAACAGCGACAAGTTTACAAGGTTTATGAAGCCATACTTGCCGGTGTTATCAACACAGACACAGGGATAATCGATTTACCATTGTGGGGAGATCCAGAGAATCGACCTTATCAGCAAGTTGATTGGCAACGTGGTAAACCTAGCGTGACAAACTTTCGTGAGATCGCCAGGGAAGGAGATTACACCCGTGTAGAATTTGTACCACTCACCGGACGCACCCATCAATTAAGAGTTCATGCGTCAGATGTGCAAGGATTGGGAGTGGTAATTTTAGGCGATCGCTTTTATGGTTGCACTGCTAAAGCAAATCGATTACACTTGCACGCCAGAGAACTCTCCTTTCTGCATCCACGCTCAGGAAAAACAATTCACTTACACATAAAAACACCATTTTAATTGAGTCGCCCTTTTTGTATTGGCAGGGAGGGTATGAGATAGGTTTGACTCCACAAATATCAAGAGTGTAAAACCTCTTGGATTCTCCATCCCCAATCCCCGATTAGTTATTGTGTAAAGCAGAAACCTTTGCCAAGGCATCCTTGACGTTGCTGGGTAACTGACGCATGATTTTCCCCCTATCTCTATCCAAAGCCACTAATGTCACTTTGGCAGTAACAAATAGTTGCTGTCCATCAGTGGAGACAATAGCGTAATCCCAGTTGATCCGGACACCAGTCACATCTATCATCCGCGCTTTTACCACCACTGCCATACCTAACTGAACTGAACGATGATAGCGGATAGAAAGTTCTACTACTGGTAAGTCGCAGCCTAAGGCAACTAAATCAGCAAACTCAATGCCAATGGAGCGCAAACATTCTACTCTGGCTTCTTCCATCCAAGTTAAATAGGTACCATGCCAAACAATACCCGCATAGTCTGTATGGTGGGGATGAACTCTCACGGGATACTCAAACCAACTATCGAACTGACGTAATGATGAAACTTGGATGGCGTTGGTTGGTGGTAATTGGGCTTGGTTTGATTGTTCGTCAGACATCTTCTTGTTTTTGAGCAACTTAAGTTTTTCCAAATCTGGAATAACATAAAAAAGCGTCGCATTGTAGAATTTATTCAATTAATAAGGTTTAAACTCCTAAATAAAAGGAGTGCGTGATTATGCAGCTTCATCTGCCTTATTTCAGTACTTTGGTTTCATCTGTAATTTTTTTATTTAATTTTGGATTAGTAGAACCACTAATTCAAGAGGTAAATTTAAAATTTAATTACGGAGAAAAACATCAGATATTGGTTCAGAAAAATCAGCGATCGCCTGGGGTGGAACGTTCCCCACAAAAGGCGGGACTTCTCTCCCAGACGCTAGGCGAAAGCCCATCGCAAATTGAAGCATTAAATAGACAAGCAATCCTAAATTCCCAACAAGACCAGCCACAAGCCGCATTGCAGAAGTTACAGCAAGCTTTAGCTATCAGTCAAGAAGGAGGGCAAAGCTTCTGGGAAGGAGTTACCTTGAATAATCTTGGTAGAGTTTACCAAAAACAAGGTAATTATTCATTAGCTTTGTTGTCTTTTCAACAAGCAGCAATTATCTATAGACAAATTGGCGATCGCGTCCAATTAGGCAAAACTTATAGTAATATCGGATACCTATTTCAAATTCAAAATAAACCAGATTTAGCCATCTTCTTTTATAAGCATTGCGTGATTAATCGTGAATCAGCACGTTTGCAAACAGCCAATTTATCTGAATTGCAACCAAATGCGTATAATCTAACAGTAGGTCAAACTTACCGAATTTTGAGTGAAAAATTGCTCAAAAAAGGACGTGTAGCTGAAGCACAAAGGACTATGGATTTACTCAAAGTTGAAGAACTACAGGAGTACTTGCATAATGTTCCTGGTAATCAACATACTGCCACAGGTATTGCAATTGTCGCCACAGAAAAACCTGTTAAAGAAAAACTAGATCAGACTGTAAATAATGCCGTAGCTTTAGGTAAAGAACTGACGAAACTCAGAAAAATTCCACCACAAGAGCGATCGCCACAACAAAATCAACGCGTTAGGCAATTGGTGACACAGCAACAGCAATTACTAGACAAATTTAACAAATTTATTACTAGTCCAACTGTTACATCACAGTTAGAACAAATTAGCCGTACTGCTAGACGACAAAATCTAGATTTAGAAAGTATCAACGAAATTCGGGATAATTTAGCTCGCTTACCCCAAAAATCCGCAATTATTTATCCGCTAGTTCTCAAAGATAGCCTGGAATTAGTAGTAGTTACCCCAGAATCTCCGCCTATTCACCACACGGTGGCTGTTCCCCAAGCAAAACTCCATCAAACTATAGCTAACTTTCGTCAGGCGTTAACCAATCCCAGCAAGGATATTAAAACACCTGCGCGTCAGTTATACAACTGGCTGATCAAACCTATAGAAGCTGAATTAAAACAATCAGGCACACAAACCTTACTTTACGCACCAGATGGCCAGTTACGCTACATTCCCTTATCTGCTTTATATGATGGCAAACAATGGCTAGTTGAGCGTTTTAGTATTAATCACATTACCGCCGCTAGCCTGACTAACTTGAACACTTCACGGGATCAGACTTTACGGGTTTTAGCTGGTGCTTTTACTCAAGGTAGTTATCAAGTAACAGTTGGTAATCGACGACTGGCTTTTTCTAGCTTACCGTTTGCGGCGCTGGAAGTAGAAAATCTAGCCGCTACCATTCCTCAAACTAAAAAATTGTTAGGTAAAAGCTTTAGTCCGCAAATTACAGTACCACAGATGGATGATTATACAATTGTCCATCTAGCGACTCATGCAGCCTTTGTGGTCGGTAAACCACAAGATTCATTCATTTTATTTGGTAATGGCGATCGCGTGAACCTGTCAGATATTGCCACATGGTCACTACCTCATGTAGATTTGGTAGTTTTGAGTGCCTGTGAAACTGGTTTAGGTGGGAAGTTGGGGGATGGTCAAGAAATTTTAGGCTTTGGTTATCAAATGCAGAAAACTGGTGCAAAGGCTGCTATTGCCTCACTTTGGGCTGTGGATGATGGTGGCACTCAAGCATTAATGAGTGTGTTTTATCACAAATTATCTACAGATAAATTAACGAAAACCGTAGCTTTACGGCAAGCTCAAATAGCTTTAATCAAAGATATAGAGTCAACCAATCACATAATGCCTGTAGCCAACAATGGTAACTTTCATCACCCTTATTACTGGGCATCCTTTATTTTGATTGGGAATGGCTTGTAGAATAATTCGTAATTCGTAAATTTAATTTAAGGCATAGAATTTATGCTCCATCGTCCCTGTATGGAGGGTAGTGCAATTACGAATTATTCTGGCTTCAGCACACAGCTTAGAAGAGTGCGGCAATTAGCTAAATTAATTACGCCAAGGCAAATATAGATAGCTAAGAATTGCTAACCAAGTCTTAATCACTAAGTTTTTGGGTGAGATTTAATCAATTTTCCATTGAAAATTGACTATTAAAACTATATGTACAGAAATTTTTAACCTCGTTTTGCCAACGCCTTGTTCCCAGAACTAACTGGCGTAGGTTGCTTCACAAGATTTGCTAGTTCTTGTAACTGGTTAATTGCCTCTGCACCTTCTAATTTCATCAATTCGCGATCGTCTCGCATCTCTGTCCAGGTGATCCCATAGTCAGATACTAGGAATCGTATCAAATGATTATTACCCAAGCTGACCATAAACGAAGCACTGTTCATTTGGTCGCCGCAGGTATAACAAGAGGCAGGATATCCACGCCGTTCGAGTACAATTGCCAAGGCTTGGAGGTTCATTACCAAGTCTTGAACAAACTGCCGATGTTGATGAGCTAGTCTTAGAAACACTTTTGTCCTCCAGACACCACAGTCATTTTAGTCTCTTTTATATTTTCTTTAGATTCTCTCACCCATTGGTATTGTAAACTATCCATTACAATTACTAGACATTTGTTGAAGTCGTTAATTGACTACCTTGCTCAGGGTAAGAGAAAACTGCACATCCTGCCGTATCAAACAATTCAGTTTGCAAAATCAACACATCAGACAGAGTCAAAAAAAATTAATAATAAATTTACCAACTTTAGTCTGATTTTGTGATTACTAGCAGTGATGGCATCAAGATTAACTCAGATTTAACCTTAGTCAACCATAGAAAAATCACGGATTGCATTTTTAGACTATATGTGGTTTATTTCGTGATTATTACAGTTTTTCAGATGAGTTAATCTTCTCTACAGTGTTGTTATACAGTAAAAGTACAGATTTTATTTCTGGGATTGTTACCAGATTCTGCTTTACCCAATGCAACCCCTCCTGGGTTTATAGAGTTAAATGGATGAGGGCGCAAGCTTTAGAGTGAAAATGCGGGCGTAATGGCCAAATATAGTAGGGGGGTTGATTAAACTTCAGGAAAAGATAACTACAGCCCAAATACCTATAGGCATAAGACCGAGCATAACTAAACTAAAGATAAGTGTGTTGCCATTTCGGCAGTATTTTTTTAGGCTCTAAACGTTAAAAAAATTTAAGTAGATCACAAATAGCCCCTTTACAAATAGAACGGATTTCCTTTAAGAATGCCGATCCTCCTAAAACTCTGTAGCCAATCATATTTAAGACTAACAGTAAGTCACTCTAGCGAGAGTTATAGATACAGAACTTAAAAAGCAATAGAACTGGCTAAAGTGTGCCTGACCACTTGTTCTCTTGTGGAACAGGATTATTCACTGTGAGAGGGTGTAAGGATTTTGGACACATACACCCTTTCCCGATCTTTTGACAGAAATTTTAGGCGGCTACTTGCCACCAACCAAAAGCCGGCCCGATAAAACGGATAGTTACCCAAGCAACGACCATTACACCGATTCCTACCCAAGCACCGCGAGTAGTCCAACTAACGAATAGTTCAGCTTGAGATTTAGTGATGGGAACCCAAGATAAAATACGGGTGTCTTGCCCGTATTCTTCTCCCATAGTTGTTTTACGACGTTTTGCTTCACCCATAATTAAAATTCACGATTTAGTTTAGGCTATAAATTTACTTTAATACTTATGGTCATTAGTTATTAGAGGCGTTGCAGTGTAACGTCTGTACATCAATTATCTTCCTCATACTCACACTACGCTGAATTTTCTTCACCACTGGGGGCAAACAGACTTGGATCGAGATAGTTAAGGCGTGCTAGAGGGCTGAGGACATTGAGGATTTGGGAGCCGTAACTACGATTGACGACACGACTATCGAGTAAAGCGACAATGCCTTGATTTTCACGCACAGGGGCTACGGCTCTTTGTAGTTCATTTAAAGCAGTTGGTAATAAAAATAAACGAAACCAGTCTTGATGCGATCGCTTATAGTGAGCTACTCTACCAGCCACTAGGGGGTGTTCTAAAGATGGTAAGGGTAAAGTCGCAATCACTAACAGTTGAGGCGCAGGTAAGACAGCCTGATGTTCTCGCCAAAATTCCCAACCGCTAACCAAAATGCCATTTTCATCCAAACAGGTTTTTTCTACCTGCACCCGCGAACCAAACTCTGAGGCTAAAATTGCTCCCACCTGAGCCTTTAATGGCACATCTCCCACAAGCAACACTGTCAATCCTGGTGCAGTAGCACTTAGACAGACTAAAGTCCGCACCTTGTGAATGAATGCGGCTTGAAACTCTGGCGTATTAGGTAGAGGTAGCTTGTAAGGTATGTAGAGTTGAATTGCCTCTGATTGGCTATCAGAAGCGAATTTTAAGCAGGTTAAATCATCTAAACCCAAACGCTCTTGAAACAAAGGAGCCTCGGTTTCTGGCTCTAAAGCGCTGCCAATTAGGACTACTGGCTGACGTTGCCAAATAGGTGAGAGAATGTCTCCTAATTCGATTGGTGCGTAATGCAACGAGAATAAACCTTGGCGACGGGCGATCGTTGCCCAGAAGAGGGGTGGGGAGGATGAGGGGGGATGATTTTGCTCGCTGGGTAATTGTTGCCAGAATTTCTGCCATACTTCTGGCACACCTGATGCTGATTTTAAAGCTGTGTGGAGTTTGGTTAAAATATCAGTTTCTGATGGGGAAATTAAATAGCACTCGTAGGGATTTGCTGGATGTTTGAACAGTTCACTTGTCAATTCAATCCTTGCCAATCGGATTGTCTCAGCTTGTTCCGGGCAGGCTAGTATAAGTTGATCCCAGTCTTGGGGTTGAATATCTTGAGTCAGCTGATGACGTACCCAATCTTCTAAATCATCGACTCCATCAATAATGGTGGGTATACCTTGGGGGAAATTATCAGCAGATGTTAGCTGTCCTCTTAGCCAAGCTTCTGGGGAAGTCAGAAGTATTCCTTGGAACTCAGGGTTAGGCCAAGCGTCACCTGTTCTGATTGGTTTATTAACTTGTAGCCATTGCTGTAAACGAGGAATTTCCACTCGCAGCAGTAGTTGTTGCACTGTTTCTGTGGCAACAATAATTACAGGGCCGTGCCACATCAGAGCAGAGGCAATAAAACTTGTGCGATACCGTCCTTGATAGCCACAAACAGCCCCTACTTGAATTAAGGCGCTACGTCCCAGACGCAAGGCGCGTGCTACCAACCGTGCCATCGTTAAATGATGGGGCCAGGAAGGGAAACCCGCCTGCGATCGCAAAAAGTTATGTAATGACAAATGAACTTCTGCCTCAATCACACGCTTTCCATCCCATACAAAATGACTTTAATTGCCAATAGCCCCATTTCTATTATCTCTTTTGTCAGTTGTTGGTTGTCAGTTGTCAGTTGCATTCATACTGACCACTAACTACTGACTACTGACCACTAACCCATTACCCTGAATTATGCCAACTTACACAGGAATTTCCAGCGAAGCCTTCAGACATCCACTGGATCGCCAAGCCGAGCAAGCTTTGCGAAATCTACCAGGATTTGATTTGATTGCTCGTAAATTTGTGGAATTTGTCTACGAACGCCCTCAGCTAGTCTATCTAATGGGCAACACCATCCAAGTAGGGCCTCGGCAATATTCCACTATTTACCAGATGTTTCGGGAGTGTGTGCGGGATTTGGATATTTATCCAGAACCTACACTGTTTGTTTCACAAAATCCTCAGGCAAATAGCTACGCATTAGGTCAAGAGAATCCTTACATAGTCATAAATACAGGGATACTAGACTTGCTCAACGAAGCCGAAATTCGGGCGGTGTTAGCCCATGAACTGGGACATATTAAATGTGGCCATACTATTCTAATTCAAATGGCGATGTGGGCGATGGGTGCGGCTTCAGCCTTAGGAGAATTAACCTTTGGCATTGGTAATTTTGTCTCTCAAGCCTTGATTTATGCGTTTTTTGAGTGGCGGCGCAAGGCTGAGTTAACGGCAGATAGAGCAGCGCTGTTGGTGGTTGATGACCTAAATACTGTTTTATCGTCAATGATGAAGATTTCTGGCGGTAGCAGCAAATATGCCAATGAATGCAGTTTGCAGGAGTTTATTAAGCAGTCCGAAAATTATCAGGCATTAGACGAAGATGGGCTAAATCAAGTGTATAAATTCTTAATGTACAACGGCGCTCAAGGCATGATGTTAAGCCATCCGTTCGCTGTAGAAAGAGTCCAATACCTACAACAATGGGCAGTATCCTCAGAATATCAACAAATTCGCCAAGGTAATTACCAGCGATCGCCTGCCTCTGGTTCTGTAGACGTGAAAGCCTCTACCGCCGAAGCTGAAGCCGAAAGATTACGCCGCCAAATTGAAGAATTACAACAAGAAATTAACAAAATGAAACGGTCTGACTAATGGTGATGGGTAATTGGTAATTGGATATATATGCTAGTTCCCAATCCCCAATCCCTGATTTCATAAAACAGTCATCTAAGAGACTCCGTTGTTTCCCAGTTAGGTGTAGCCTCAGCATGAGAGCGATCATTTTAGATAAATCATCCCTTGGAGAGTGGGAGAATCTCAAATGTGAACCTTGACACCTGCTCAAAAGGCCACCAATAACCTAATTCCTTCTGGAAACTGCTGACTATGGCAATTAACTTTCCAAAGTGGTTGGCTGTATTAGCCACTATTCTTGCCCTGCTTCTACTGATGCCCGTAACTACCTCGGCAGCAACATTTGGATTTCATACTCCCTCTCAAGCAATTTATGCCTCTGCTGCTAGCTTAGTTACCACCTACCCTTCTTTTTCTGATTTGGATTTAACTCCTTTGCAGCGCCAACGACTGCAATCTGTGCTGCAACGCAGAAATAAAGAAATCCAGGCAGTGTTGGACATATCACAGCGTGATACCCTGAGGCATCAAATACACTCTGGTCATAGCTTCAATCAAGCTTTGCTCTCCCTAGAACTGCAACCAGAACAGCAACACCTGATTAAAGCTATAGAACAATTGACAAGCCTAAAATTGAAAGCGCTTTTAGTTAAATATTCAGTGCCAAGCGTTAGTAATTAAAGTCTGTCTGCCTTTTTTAGGAAAATAGCGATCGCCTCTGGGGATATGATGAGGGCGATCGCTTTTTATTTCACTCTTTTTCCAACAAGTCCCAAATGAGGAAGCAAAATTTAAGAAATGTAAGTACATTAAGAATTATGGTAAAAATTATGATACCAAGCAGAAATAAGTAAAGCCAGAAGTCCAAATCAGGTCAAGACTTCTCGGTTAAGAACATAGTGTGATGTTGCACCTCTAATTAACGTGCGCCTCCAACGGAGGCGCACGTTAATTACGAATTACGAATTAGTAATGATGACAATTCTTTTGTCTGTTGTCTTTCTAGACAAAGTGGATGTCGCTGACGCTGTAGCTAGTGGAAAAGATGGAAATGATATCAAAACGAGCAAATATAGAAGAGGATGTCAAATCACTCTGACTAGAAGCATCGTAGACACCATTGCCTTTCACAATCTGATTTGCAGTCGCCACTAACACGGAATCATCGAAGGCTTTACTGCTGTCTAACGAGAATGGACTGGCGATCGCAATATAATTACTGCCGAAGATATAACCGTCTAGCTTTTTGAGTTGGATTTGATCCTGACCGGTTTGAAAATCAGTAATCAAGGCAAAGTCATTCAAGCCTGCAAAACCACCACCGCCTACATAGTAGGGCTTTGTGGCATCTCCTAAGACGAATTTATCAGGATCTGCACCTCCGGTGAGGGTGTCTACTTCATTAATACCTGGTTGGCGACTGTTAGGATCAACGCCGATGATGGTATCTTTACCACCAAGACCAGAGATTTGATCATTGCCTCTACCACCAATCAATAAGTTACCTTGGTTATTACCAACTATAGTGTCAACTTGGGAAGTACCAGTGACGTTAACAAAATTTTGAACATTAAAGTTCAGTGTTCCTAAGACTGGAACACCGTTAACGATGAGACTATTAGTAGAGAGATTGACGTTAAATGACGTGGTTGTACTAGTACCGGTAGAACCATCAATGGTGTTGGCTTGACGTGTTGCACCGATGATAGTTTCAATGTTGAGGATTTGATCTGTACCTGCTGCACCTTTGTTGACAATACCAGATGCTTGTAAGGCGATCGCAGTACCTACATTACTATAGTCAGCTGTATCAAGGTCAGCACCACCATCAATGGTGTCATTACCAGTACCGCCGATCAGGACATCATTACCACCCTCGCCTTGTACGATATCGTTACCATCACCTAATCGGGAAGTCGCAAGACTACTTCTACTCCCTCCACCTATCACATCATCACCAGCACCACCTTGCACGGTGTCATTACCGTTGAGTCCAAAAATTTCGTCGTTACCTTGACCACCAATTAGCAGGTTATTGTTGTTATCGCCAATGATGCTGTCATTTTGTGCAGTACCGATAACATTTACAAATCTCTGCACTGTAAAATTCAATGGGCTAGTTGTGGGAACTCCATTCACTATCAGACTGTTAGCGGAAAGATTAACGCTAACTGATGTAGTAGAACCTGTGGTGGTGGAAGCATCTATTGTATTGGCTTGTCCTTTCGCACCAATTATAGTTTCAATGCCATTGAGTGTGTCTGTTCCGGCTCTGCCTTTTTGAACAATACCCGTAGCTTGTAAAGTAACAGCTTGACCTAATTCACTGTAGTCAACAGTATCAATTCCTATATCCCCAACTATGAAATCATTGCCTGCACTACCAATGATTTGATCATCTCCTTGCAAAGCAACTATTAGATCGTCAACCATAGTACCAACGAGCCGATCATTAAATGGTGTGCCGATAATGGTGTTATACACGTCGCTATTTTTCCTTTAAATTCGGTTGAGGAATGCAAATATTTGTAAATCTTTTTTAAGATATCAGAATTAGGTTAACAATTTGATACGGTTTCATTAAAAATAAAACCCTGCAACAGAGTTTTTCTAATATTCAATACTTTTGCATAGATATATCCATATATCAGCCTGAAATCTTTGTCTTCGCTAGGAAGTTGGCTGTTATGTTCAGTAAAGAGAAAGTGGGCTTTATTCCCGTTTACCCTGAGTTACTGGGTACAAGTTTTGATAATTAAATTTTGTTGCCAAACTTATGGAAACAGTTGACTAATTTGGATGTCTCTAACATCAGGTGATATTCTTCTACGTTCCACAAGCGGACTTTGGTTTGCATCATAGTGCTTTGATTTGTATGTAGCGATCGCATCAATTACAAATCCCCGCCTCCACAAATCATAAAAATTCTTCCCCAATTTCCAATCCCTACTCCCTAATCCCTAATCCCTATTTATAATTAATCTTGCCCTCTGAATAGTTCGTTACCATGTCGGAAGAAGATATCCGTGCCGCTAGGCTGGAGAAAGTAGAACAACTCAAGCAGCTAGGGACTAACCCCTATGCTTACCGTTGGGAGTCTACTCATCACGCCGCCCAATTGCAAGAAAAATTTGCTGATTTAACCAGTGGTGAAGAAGTCGAGACAGAAGTTGCCATTGCCGGACGCATTATGGCGCGTCGCGTTTTCGGTAAATTGGCTTTCTTCACCTTGGAGGATGAAACAGGCACTATTCAGCTTTATTTAGAGAAAAATCGTATCCAAGAAAGCATGGCAGAAATTGATGCCAATGCTTTTAATCATCTCAAACAACTCACCGATGTAGGGGATATTCTGGGAGCCAAGGGAACAATAAAACGGACTGAAAAGGGCGAGTTATCGGTTTACGTCAAAGAATATACCATCCTCACCAAATCCCTACTGCCGCTACCCGACAAGTGGCATGGGTTAACGGATGTTGCCAAACGCTACCGTCAACGCTACGTTGATTTGATTGTTAACCCCGAAGTCCGCCAAACTTTCCGCCGTCGCGCCCAAATCACGGCCGGGATTCGCCGCTATTTGGAACAAAGGGATTTTCTAGAGATTGAAACCCCTGTTTTACAAAGTGAAGCCGGCGGTGCTGATGCGCGTCCCTTCGTCACTTACCACAACACCTTAGAAATGGAGTTGTATCTACGAATAGCAACAGAACTCCACCTCAAGCGGTTGATTGTCGGTGGTTTTGAAAAGGTGTTTGAATTGGGGCGAATTTTCCGTAATGAAGGGATTTCCACCAGACACAACCCTGAATTTACCTCAATTGAAGTTTATCAAGCCTACGCCGACTACAACGATATGATGGCTCTAACAGAAGGTATTATCACCACTGTGGCCCAAGATGTACTCGGCACACTGCAAATTACCTACCAAGGCGAAACGGTAGATTTGACACCACCTTGGCGACGGGTGACAATGCACGATTTAGTAAAAGAATATACAGGATTGGATTTCCATTCTTTCCAAACACTAGAAGAAGCGAAATCAGCAGGTAAAAATGCTGGGATTCCTGGTGTAGATGAAGCCCAAACTATAGGTAAAATCCTGAATTTAGCATTTGAAGAAAAGGTAGAAACAAAGTTAATTCAGCCTACCTTTGTAATTGATTATCCTGTGGAAATTTCGCCATTAGCTAAACCTCACCGTTCTCAACCTGGGTTAGTAGAAAGATTTGAATTATTCATAGTCGGGCGGGAGACTGCGAATAGTTTCTCAGAATTAACAGATCCCATCGACCAAAGAGAACGCCTAGAAGCCCAAGCAGCCAAAAAAGCCGCCGGTGACTTAGAAGCCCAAGGTGTAGATGAAGACTTCTTGACTGCGTTGGAATACGGGATGCCACCTACAGGAGGTTTAGGTATTGGGATTGATCGGTTAGTCATGTTATTAACTGATTCTGCCAGTATTCGGGATGTGATTGCTTTCCCTTTACTCAAACCAGAAGGCAGCTTTATTAAGGCATATCGCTATGAGCCAACAACTCAAACACTGACTCTTGAATTTGATAGTGGAAGTATTTACGAATATTTCAAAGTACCGCTTACTGTTAAAGAAGAATTAGACAATGCACCGTCTAAGGGTCAATATTTCCATAAGTTTATTAAAGGGCAATTCAAGTATGAACAATTGAGTTGATCGAATTAAGTAGAAAATAAGATTTAAAAATAACGCGACCTCTGACCGATTTAAGCCGTGGGTTTGACGTTTTGGAGGTCAGCGATATTTTTAACAATCTCTGCCTCGATAACGCTTCTCACAAGGCGTGAGATAAAAATCATCCCATCAATCAGCAACGCCGGAAATTAATTATCAGTGACATCTCGCAAACTTTAGAATTTAATGCTACACCTGAAGCAGCCCAGGTCAGACCGGAAAATTCTCGTAGCCATTAGCATAGCAAATAATGTCTCAGAATCAATGGGTGATCAATGATTTCCCGGACTGATGGCTGAACATACAAGGGATAAATAGTGATGTCTAAGGCAATTATGAGTAACAACATCCAGGGGTGCAAACAATTATTTGGCGCTAGCTTGTGTACCGCCATTACTTTAATCACAAGTAGTAGTATTGCGGCTCAGGTACAGATGGCAAAACTGAATAATTGGCGCTTTTACCCAGACACAAAAAAGCTAGAAATAACCCTTTCATCCAGTAAAACACCACAGTACTTTTATTTAAACGAACCACCAAGACTAGTTGTAGATATTCCTGATACTCTATTAGGCAAGGTTTCCACCCAGCAAAACTACACCGGTTCCGTTCAAAGAGTCCGTGTTTCCCAATTAAGCGCTAATGTTACTCGCATTGTCTTAGATTTAGCCCCAGGGTCTACTGTAGACGCAAACAAAGTACAACTACAACCTGCTACTCGACAAAACCCTACTCGCTGGGTTTTACGTCCCGCAATTGTGAAAGTGGCTAAACAATCAAGCAACTTCCAACAGTCACCTAAAAGTCAACAACCAACAACCCCCTCCTATATACAATTACCTAGTACCCTACCTCCCATAACTGGTCTGCAACAGCAACCGTTTGTGAGTGTACCGCCCCTGAACTCTAATAATCCCACTTTGAAACCCAGCAATTTTAACAACACTAATTCTTCCACTCCTCCAGTCCCTACCCTACCCAACTATCCAGTGATTGAGTTTGGTCAACCTCTACCTAAATTCCGTTGAAGATGTGATTGGTCATGGGGATTGAGAGTTAGCAAACAAAATAATTATTTCTCACGATTACCTATGACCAATTACCAATTCCCATAGATATAATGAGTCTTCAAAAAGATATATTTTTTGGCTAATTAGTTGACATCTTTAGCCAAACAAAAATTATATCTACTGTTAATTCTAGATGAATATCCGGCAACACAGAATGGTTGTGTTTCGGGGAGTTTCAGGAATTCTTCCAGACTATAAGCTGGGGGGATTGTCAGAGTCATGGCTCCTGAATTTTGGGGAAATGTACTTTTAGTTTAGCGTTGAGCAACCCGCACTAATAAGAATATGCCTACTCCTAGTCCAATAAAGTTTGGTAGCCATGCGCCGATAAAGGGAGAAAAAATCCCAGCTTGTCCTAAAGCGCCAGTGATAAAACCCAGTAAGTAGTAAGAAAAAATTACTATAACACTAATACCAAAACTAGTACCTTTGCCTGTGCGTTGGGGTATGGTTCCCATCGCTGCACCTACTAAACCAAATACTACACAGACAAAAGGCAAAGCAAATTTTTGTTGGATTCTTACTTCCAGTTTACGAATTTTTTGGCGATCGCCACCAAGGCGTTCAATATTTAGCTGGTCTAAAGCTTGGGCAATATTCATTTCCCCGTAGTCGCGGCTTTGTTCTGCCAAGCTTAAGGGTGTGCGGGGTAGTTTGAGTTGTTGCTTCTCAAACCGGAGAATATTACGATAAGAGCGATCGGGCGCTACTAAATAAATTGTGCCGTTATAAAAATCCCAGATGCTTTGTGCGCCATTCCACTCGGCAGATTCTGCGACGACAATTTGATTTAAACCATCTGTTGAACGGTCGATGATGGTTAACCCTTTCATCCGCTTCCCGTCAAACTGGTCAGCATAAAACAGGCGTGTTAATATTCTGTTTTTTGTCCCATCTTTCTCTTGTATATCCCGATATTCAGGGTAAAAAATATTCTGTTGCTTAAACGTGGGTTTGTCTGATTTTAGCGCTTTGTCTAAAGTGAGAGTAGCTTGGTAATTTGCGGCTGGGGCAATTTGCTCGTTAAATAAAAACGTCAGCCCTGTGACGACGAAACTCAACATTACCGCCGTCATCACCATGCGATAGACACTCACCCCACAACCGCGCAAAGCAATAAGTTCACTTTCGCTCGATAGACGACTATAGGTCATTAAAGTCGCCAACAGTGTAGACATGGGGAAAGCCAACACAATGAAATTAGGCAGTTTTAATAAGAAAACCTGCACCGCAATACTAACGGGTAGTCCAGACTCTACAACTCTTCTGACTAACTCAAATACAGCGTCAATCGTCACGCCAATGGATGAAAAAGCGCCAACACCAAATAGAAATGTCGGCAGCAATTCGCTAGTCAAGTAGCGATCCATAATTGTAAAAGGCAGCAGGGAATGAAAGCTGTAAAAAGACGAGAGTTTTTTGGCTACCATAATTTAATTAGTCAGTTGTCAGAGACGCGATTAATCGCGTCTGTACTAAACCTGAAAATTATCACCTAAGTAATATTGACGGACAAGGGGATTATTATATAGTTCATCAGCATTGCCATAAGCCAGAATTTGCCCTTCACGGAGGATGTAGGCGCGGTCGGTGATGGCTAGGGTTTCTCTAACATTATGGTCTGTAATTAAGATTCCCATGCCGCGATCACGTAATTGTGCGACAATTTGTTGAATCTCGAAGACTGCGATCGGGTCAACACCAGCAAATGGTTCATCCAACAATAAGAATTTTGGCCCTTCTCCCCCAGCCGCTAAAGCCCTGGCTAATTCTGTCCGCCGTCTTTCTCCCCCAGATAGTTGAATACCTTTACTTCTAGCAACTTTTTCTAAGCGGAACTCCCGCAGTAAAGTGTTGAGTCGTTTTGCCCACTCCCAACGCGGCACATTGGTTTGCTCAAACACCAATAGAATATTATCTTGTACTGAAAGTTGGCGAAAAACACTGGCTTCCTGAGCTAAATAGCCAATGCCCAATCTTGCCCTTTTGTGCATAGGTAAGCCAGTAATATCTAAACTATCTAGCCAAACTCGCCCCTGATTGGGTTTTTCTAAACCTGTAGCAATGTAGAACGTCGTCGTTTTACCAGCCCCATTGGGGCCTAGTAAACCAACGATTTCACCCTGAGCGACAGAAAGATTAACGCGATTGACAATTACTCTCTTGCCGTAAGACTTGTGAATATTTTCTAAAACAATTTTCACTATGCCTGTGCTGTCTTGTTGGTTGATGCTAATTGGAACGTCGTAATACTGGTGTTGTCGGAGCGGGTGCGTTAGATTGGCCTCCCTGCTGCGACTCTTCAATCATATAGATGGATTCTACCTGGCGATTGGATTGAGGTAAGGCCACAAATCGGCCTTCATCAATCAAATATGTTACCTTTTCTGCGCGGATACTATTGCCACCTTGCTGCAAAATATAGACATTACCACTAAAATCAATGCGGCGTTCCTTGCTGAAATATTGTGCTTGAGCAGATGTCGCCTGAATTTGACGAGCAGGATACAACATCTGCACATTACCACGAGCAGTGATCACCTGATTTTTAGCATCGTATTCTTGAATATCAGAGCGAATCGTAAGCGGGCGATTTCCCCCTGGGGTTTGTGCTGTAACGCTCGATAATTGGTTAGGCAAGGCTACCGTACCGAATAAAGTCACAGGTAGTAGCAAAGCTAATCCCAAACGGCGCATTTTTGACAGAGGCAATTTATAGCAGGGCATCATAGGAATTTAATATTCGGGATTCTGGCTTGTATACTAATTATCTCAAGTACTTTCTCCTAAAATATAATCTCCTATCAGGAGTAGCATGAGATAGTCGCTAGCTGAAATCTTGACGCTACGCTAAAGTTTAAAGTTTCGTCAATAGTCATTAGAGAGACGCGATTAATCGAGTCTGTACAGTTGTCAGTTGTCAATAGTTTTCCCCTGCCTCCCCTGCTCTCCCTTCGCACACATAAAAAATTAGGGAATAAGAAGAAGTTTCTCGTTCCCTGAATTTTTATTCCTCATCCATCATTTGATTAACTAATTATCTGTTACCGTAATTGTCGGTAATGACAGTGCAAGGCTTTCACTGAGATTGCCAGCGTTTATCTTGTCCGCGCCAAGTTCTTGTAGTGTTTTTAACAAGCCCACGCTCTGGTTTAGTAATTCATCTACGTCAATATTGCCATAAACTGAAGGGTAACGTCGCAGGCGATTGCTGCCTTCCCCAAGCAAAATTACCGCTCCTCGCCAGTTGCGATTGCCCAAATGATAAAGACCCACAGCAATTTGTAAAATACCTTGATAGAAGGTTTTTTCTGGTTCGCTGGCTTCAATCCATAAAGCCTCTAAGGTGTCATGACAGGCGTAGAACTGTCCAGCGTTAAATTGTTCTACACCTTGCCAAAACTCTGTGGGCATGGTTTCACTCATCCCATGCTTTCTCGTACTTCTTTAATAGTTTCCAGCGAAATTTCTTGTTTTTCGCCAACAAAGTCGCTCTCCGGTGTGAGAAATAGCATACAATGGCATTCTTTACGTTCTCTCATCGGTACACAAGGGCAGTTCCAGTATGTAGCTTTTACTTCAGCTTCTTTGTCTTCGTAGTGGCGACAAGGACACAAAGGCGCTCCTAATTCGTCTTTATGCTTGGCTAATCCTTCAATCACGACTGCGGTCACAGATGGTTCAGAACAGAAGTATGTGCCAGTCCGTTTGGCATATTGTTCTGAAAAATGGCGCATTGCCTCTAGACTTTTGTCGCTGGATTTTGTGTTAGCTTCTGATGAAATCATGGGGATCGGCGGCTGATTATTTAAATATTTCTTTGCATTGTACCTCAGCCTTACTAGAGTATTGCTGGGGAGTTTTCCCCAAGTTTAGTTTTGGGATATGATTTATATTTTTTCCAGCACGGCTATGAGCAGAAGGGATGGGATCAAAGAACTGCTAGGTATGAAAGATATTTCAATTGTCAGCATTCATTGAAATTTTGAATCGTTAAAATACAATTTTATAATGAATGTAAGGGTTGTTGTAACTGGAGTTGGAGAGGCTTTTCTTGCTCTAGGATGATGCCTGGGTAATCTTTGTTAATTATTACTTGTTCTTTTAGAGATGATATGTCTTGCCATAATACCCAACGACTACCTGGAGGCAGACTAGAAAAACTCAGAGAACTTTGGGTTAACCAAATCCAAGGTGAGTTTGGTGGTTCTGGATTGGTAGCTTCTTCTTGAAATTTGGTTGCTGCTAGTGTTTCCAAAACGAGGCGTTCCCCTTTGATTAACCCTGTCGATGCAGTCCAAATCTGCACTTGCAATTGCTGATGCTGTGCGTAAAAATACAAAGACGCTGCGGTAATTACGGCTTGTTCAAAATTTTCTGCTGACCAATTACCCGCACTGTCTAGGGCGATAATAATCTCCTGTCCACTTGTCACTATTTCTAACTCCCGTACCCGTAATTCTCCATAACGGGCGCTAGTCCGCCAGTGAATCAACCGCGTGGGGTCGCCTTGGCGGTAGGGACGGAGCGATCGCGCTAATCCAGATGTGGCTGTTTGCAATGGTTTACCACGATATTCGCTCCTTTGGCTCTCTTCTTGTCCCAATTCATCGACTAAAGGACAAGTTGTTAAAGGTAATACTGTCGGATACACTATGGCTGTAGCATCACACTGACGCTGACGACGACACCAAAATAATCCCAAAGGCGCACCTGTTCCCAATTCTACGGTATGCCAGCGATAGATGCCCCGGTGCTGGGTAGGTTGGTAGTGTACCCAACGGTAACTATCTTGACTAGCAATTGTTTCTACCCCTTGTTTGATGGGTTTACCTAAAACAAATGGCAAGATATCCGCAACTTGTAACAGACTGACAGATTGCTTGGTGGGATTGTGAATCTCTAATTCTAAAGTTAAGTCATCCCCGGCTGATACAGGTTGGATAGGATAGCGAGTTACAGATAGACCTGTGAGCGATCGCGGTGGTAAAACAGCTGCTATCCCCAATAATGCAAAACTTACGCCGCTAATGGCATACAACCAGCCAGCCATTGTATTAATCGCTGCACCAAAAAAACAAACAGCAACTCCCACTAGCACCCAGCCGGTGTATGCAGGGGCGCTAGCACGGATTTCTAACCAGTTAGTGATGGGTTTAATGATTTTCATGTTTCTTTTTTAACCCAATACTGATGGAAATGGGGACTTTTGAGAGGCAGGGGAAGCAAAGAAGAATAACTATTGACTGTTGACTATGGACTAATAACTATGGACTAATAAATAAAAACTTCCTCACCCAAATTCATGACTTTACCCAACTGGATTACCTTCTCTCGTCTTCTTGGTGTGCCATTTTTGTTGTATGGTTTGTACGACTCTACATCAAAAGCTAGGTGGGTATGTTTGGCAATTTTTTTAGTTGCTGCTTTGACTGATTGGTTAGATGGTTATCTAGCGCGAAAACTTAACCAAGTTAGTGATTTGGGTAAATTTCTTGATCCATTGGTGGATAAATTTTTAGTATTAGCGCCGTTATTGGTTTTGGTGGAGTTGGGGAAAATTCCCGCTTGGGGAGTGTTTTTGATTTTAGCGCGGGAATTGGCGATCGCTGGTTGGCGCGTTAATCAAACGACGATTACAGGGGCGAATATTTGGGGTAAGTTGAAAACTGTGAGTCAGATATTAGCGATCGCTCTTTTAATTGCACCTCTATCATCAGATTGGCAACAAGTATCCTTAATTGCCTTTTGGCTTTCTGTGGCTTTGACACTAATCTCTGGCGGAATTTATCTCTGGCCGCAAAAACTCAGTCAGGCTTCATAGAATATATAGCCGTAGCCAAATATATTAGGACATCAAGCTAAAATAAAATCCTCATAACACAGGGCTTTCAAGTCTGTCAACCGTCAACAGCAACAGTTCTTGTATATTCGTTTGAACATTGAGAATATCTGTAGTGTTGGTAATGGTAAAAACCAATTACCCATTACCAACCACATAATAAATAAACTATTGAGAACAAGACTGTTGCCAAGTCTGTTTTTTCTCAACATTTTGCTGTTTACCTGGCGGTACAGTACGCTCACTCATAAAATAAATATCAAAGCTTTTCAGACTTTGCCCATCAGTATGTTGAGCATTCCAAGTACGGCACAGATATTTTCCGTAAAATGGGTAGAGCTTTTTACCGATTGCCCGATT
Source organism: Anabaena sp. FACHB-595 (assembly GCF_048568275.1). Taxonomy (NCBI): domain Bacteria; kingdom Bacillati; phylum Cyanobacteriota; class Cyanophyceae; order Nostocales; family Nostocaceae; genus Anabaena; species Anabaena sp. FACHB-595. Next base: position 4,889,335 of record NZ_CP183473.1, on the reverse strand, counting down.
CAAATTAATAAAATAAGTACGCCACTGCATATTTTGGTAGATGGCACTTCGTAAACCCAAGTCTGGTTTATCCCAAGTTACTGGACTTCCTCCCCGGAAAATATCAACCTCAGTTCCATCTTGCAAACGAGCCGGAATTACGTGCCAGCCGTCATCTCTCGGTGGTGCGGGCGCAAAGATACTCCAAGATTGGTCTAGGCGTGTAGCCCGGCCAATGAATTCTGTACTTTGCCAAACCTTGCGTTTAAAGGCATCGGGGGAATAACTACTGATATTCCAGACAAAAGTATACAACAGCAATAACAGCGCCAAAATATTCAGAATCCGTGATGAGCGTATCTGTATTGGTTTGAATTTAAAGGGTTTGGTGAAATTACCTGCTATTTTGCGGTTAGAAGCAATTACCTCATAAAATTTTGTACCTACTGCCATGACTGGTTTCCATGTGAGCAAGGGAACCAGAAAGCGGAATACAGGTGAGAGACTAACGATGTAGGCTATTCCCTCAAATTTGAAATGTCGGTTTCCCTGCCAGTCTTCCACTACCCAGGAATTGTAGGTTTGCATATCAGTATGGATATCTGGGTATTCTTGCGCCATGAGTAACGGCGTTCCTGGCAAAATCAAGAGTGTCCGCAACAGATGTACTGCTTTTTTACAGAAACCACAATCGGCATCGAAGTAAATTGTCAAGCCTTTATGTTCTGGTGTTTGCAGGCGCTTGTGTAGCCCATCCCAAAAGGAACTGGGGAGGAAGGCTAACCAACTGAAGATACTTAAAAATGGGAAGATGCCCAAGTTCAAAGTTAAGCCAAATCCTGCGTGCAGCAAGACGAAGGTAGTAACAGCACACATCCGAAAGAAGCTGTTACGGAAGGGAATAAACAGCAATAACGGCCCTACCCATTCCAGCACCAAGGTAACGTAGGTAAACAGGGTTAATAGTGGCGGGAAGTTGAGCAGAAAATGACCGAGAGGAGTGGTGTATTGATCAAAACTGAGAGAATAGTAAACAGCACTACCATCAACCCAGACTGGGCTTTTAGTTTTGAAGGCAGCAGAGAATATATAAATAAAACACTGCTGGCAAATTAAGGCAAAAGTAGCCCCAGAAACCACCCTTTCCGGTAACTTGCGCGTATTAGTATTCAGAGCGCTTTCAATGGAGTAACTAGCACCCAGGGGCAGAAACATTGCCCAAAACATCAGCGCACGCAACACATCATCGGCGGCAAAAATTAATGCCGGATTCCGGTTGTGGAGGGAGATGAGCAAAACCCAAGATGCAATCGTGGCAATCCGCGTGCGATATCCCACTAGCATCAGGAGCGCCATCACAGCCGCAATGCCAAACAATACCGCTTGAAAGATGGGTTCGCCACTCATGGCATGGAGTGACCAGTGCCAAGGTTTGCTGATGTCTGCCAGTAAGGCGCGGGGCATAACGCCTGCATCGGTGTAGTGGGCGATATAATCACTGAAACGAATGCCCAAATCGATCAAAAGAATTAATGAGATACCGATGCGAAAAGCCGCTAGCGATCGCAAATCCAGCCCAAATACATCATCTAGCTTCCTTGTCAATATGTTTTTGGATATTCCTTCATTTGCAACCATAATTAAAAGTGTGGAGGTAAGAGTCAGTTGTCAGTTGTTAGTTGTCAATATTTTTCCTCTGCTCCTCTCTCTGCCCCTTGCCCTGTACCTGCGGATTAGTTACGAATAATATTGAGGGTCTTGAGTTGTTCTACTAACTCGGTGGTGCGGGTGCGGCGACCTGGAGGATTGAGGTGATAGTGGGTGTCGGCAAACAGACTCGAATCGGTTTTTACGTTCAAGGTTTGTTTGTCGTAGAGTAGAGGGGCAATTTCACTTAGTTTCTCAGCAGTTTTGCTGATATTACCGATGGTTTTAGTATCAGTACTGGCGTAAATCCACGAAAGTCCGAGAACTAAAGTTGCGCCTTTAGCTTCAACTTCTTTTTTAAACTGGCGAATACGTCGTAAAGCCTGGGGAGAAACTGGCTCTTGGATTTTTAGTTGCCACCAAGCTGACTTAAGGCGCTGTTTCATCACTGTAGGGTCTCCATTCGCAGTGATGGGATCGGAGTAATAACCAGTGAAGCGGCCTTTTTCTACTAATTCTACAGATGACTTGGTAACTGCGCGCAAGGTAGGAACACCAAGCAACATGATATCTTGGGCTAGTTGTTTGGCAGGAACACCCCCAAGTCCGGGTTTACCAATGGCTACACTAAACTGACCAGAGCGATCGCCAAAGCCATCTTTATCATTTAAGATGAGATACTCCGGTATTAGTACGACAATATCACCTTTTTTAATGCTATCGGCGACACTGGGCAGGATGACATTTAAGCCGACTGGGCCATCTGTGGCCATGTTGAGAGCCGGGATGCCTAATTGTTGCTGCATCAATCCTGCGTCTACGGTGTAGTGCGCCCCAGAACCACCGACAATCAAAATCCGTTGGGGAGCTTGGACTTCACTTGCGATCGCTTTTTTCTGCTCATACATGATGCGTAGCCAACTGAGTTCGCCCCCATAACGAGCATTGTATAAGTAACCAACACCCCAGGCTAAAACGGCGATCGCCAACCAACTATTAAGCTGTAGAAATTTTTTCAGAGCAGCCATATAATTCCTTAGAACTCAAAGTAGATAAAGGGCGATGGTGTATTCGCAGCTAGTAAGACGGTTAACGCTAATAGCACCCGCGAAACCCAGGGAGAGAGTAACAAGTCATATTCACACGCCCGTTGTTGCCAGACTCCAATGTGTTCCATGAGTAACAAGGTGATGGCTAATGCTAGAGTAAATCCTAGTGCGATCGCTTCGTTACCACTGAAGAAACTCATGGCTTCGCCAAGATTGGCTAAAGAATATGTCCAAGGGTTCAGGATTGTTTGCAACTTCTCTAATAGTCTTGGTGTCTTGGTTTCCATAAAAAACAGACATCCCAAGATGATCGAACCGAAGGTTAATGCCCAGGAAATAAACTGTGGCATGAGGAACCTTTGCTGTCCAACAAGTTTGTAAAAAGGTCGTCCGGCGTAACGTATAACTAATAACAATAGCCCGTGGTATGCGCCCCAGAAGACAAAGTTCCACGCGGCTCCGTGCCAGAATCCCGAAAGGGTGAAGGTGAGAAATAGATAAAATGGGGCCCACTGTTTGTTCTTACCCATGAGAGGTAAGAAGACGTAATCCCGAAACCAAGTACTAAGTGTGACGTGCCATCTGCGCCAAAACTCGTTAATGCTTTGGGATGTGTAAGGAGCCAAAAAGTTAATAGTTAAGTTGATGCCTAAAAATTTTGCTAAACCCAGAGCAATAAAACTATAGCCGCCGAAGTCAAAGTAAATTTGTAATGTAAATAAGAAGGCAAAGAACCATACTAGCCAAGGGTTTTGGGCTTGGTCTAATTTGATATAAGGTGAAATATTATCTGCTAGGACAAACTTCATGAATAGTCCTAACGACAACCAGCGAAAGCCTGTTTCAAAGTTGTCATAAGTAAATTTAAAGCGGAATGACTCAATTTGGGGAAACAAATCACCCCGGCGTTCGATGGGGCCTGCCACCACTTGGGGGAAGAAGGAGACGAAATTGAGATAATCTAATGCGCCAATAGCACGTTTTTTGCGGCTGGTGTAGGAGTCAACAACAAACGCCACCATCTGGAAGGTGTAAAAAGACAATCCTGGGGGAATGGAACCCATACCGGGAATACTCTTGGATTGCCAATTGTCGGCTAATCCTGGGACTAACAACCCTAAAACATCTTCAACAAAAAAGTTTAGGTATTTGAAGTAGGCAAGAATAGCAATATCTATAATGATGACAGTAGTAGCGATCGCTTTAGCTTTCCATCCTTGTTGACGCAACATCAACCACACCATGACGTAGTTGAAGATGATTTCACAGACGAAGATGGCAAAACTAGAACGAGAAGCGTTGACAAATAATAGGGAAGAAATTGCTGCCAAACCAACTGCATCAAAGATTCCTCTCCACAGGTTCAATGATTTGGCAACATACCGGACTGTAAAGAAAGGGATGCTAAAAAGTAGCAGCACCCACCAGAAAGAAAATTCTGAGAAATTCAATTAACATCCCCCATGAATAATTGATAATTAATAATTCGTAATTCGTCGTTAAGATGGGAATTACGAATTACGTAGGCGTTAGCCTTTGCTACGCAACACTACCGCGAACCCGTAGGGTATTACGAATTAATTAACTGCCACTAATTTTGTTCCACAGACCACCCCAGGCTTTTTCTTTGGGGGCTTCTTGAGGTTTGGTAGCGGGTTCAGCCGTTGCTGTTTCCGCAGGTGTTACACCTACTTCGTTCACCAAATATTGAGACGCTTTTTCAATGGTGGGGTAATCCCAGAGTAAGGTAGGGGGTAGTTCTGCATCAAGCCAATCTTCCAATTCACCGACGATAGTGACTGAATCAATGGAATCTAGACCGTAGCGAGTCAAGGGTTCAGTAACTTTGATGGTTTGAGCATTGATGTTTAATTGTGTGGCAATCTGGTTAACTAACCACCCTTGGATAGTGTCAACGGCGTTATTAGTACTAGGCTTGGAGTTGGAGTCTTTGAGTTGCATCAGTTTTAGTCTCTTGTAGTTGAGGGTTTGCTAATTGGAAGGGAACGATGGAAAACATCCGATTGTCGGTGTACAACCGGACTAACTCTTGGGCAACTGCTGCGTCATCAATGCGCCCTGGTAAGGCTTTAGCTGGGCGGAAGGTTAACAGTAGTTTGCGGAGGCCGAGTGCCAACCACTCGCCATGACTAAAGAAGTCTCCCAAATGATGGCGGTTGTGAAGCCACATATAGACAGAGCTAGCAGCCGCGTGCAGGACGCAGTATTGTTTGGCTATGTCGAAGACTTCTGGTGCTTGCTCATGCCCAAACTGGAAGGTAGACTCTGTAATCTGATGATCAAGAGTGTTTAATTCCTCCTGTACTATTTCGGTTAGTTGGATAATTTGCTGCAATACTTCGGAATTGAGGCTGGAGTCTGCCTTTAAATCAATTAAAGATGTCAGGGCTAAACCTAATCCTTGCAAAACGTCATCACCACCCCGGTTGACTAGTTCCAACTTCTTACCATCAAAAGCGGGTAAGGTTTGGGTTAAGTCAAAGGTGGCTGCTAGACGTGCTTGTAAGGTTTCTTGGTTGCGTCCAGCATTTCTGGCGCGGGACTTGGCGAGTTGACGTAGTTGCAGCAACAAAGCATGGAGGTTAACTACAGTACTGCCATCAAACATACTGATGATGGCGTTATCCCGCAGTACTTTTTGGAAAATGCCATAGTCGTGTTCTTCACGCATATAAAAGCGTGAACCTAAAACGACGGAGACATTCTGCACGACTGTTTCTAGGTTGGTGGTGACGAAGTATTTCACCACGGCTGACCAGACGCTGATTTGCTCTGGCATGGTGTTAAACCCACGGGTAACGCCAATGGTGGCGCAGTCGCAAATCAGGATATCCAGAAACGCATCTGTTAAAGTGCGTTTGGGTTGGGGCATATCATAAACGGTCTTGCCGTATAACTGCCGCCCCAAGGCAAACTTGAGGGTAGTCCGCAGGGCAGTATCAGCAGCCCCTTGGGAAAAGGCGGCACATAAAGCGCGGGTGATTTGGAAGCCTTTGAGTGCTAGTTCTAGTCCTGCCCCTTCTGCCCCCAACCGCATAGATTCGGGGATGAAGCAGTTCTCAAATTTGATCCCACTCATATCTGAACCGCGCACACCGTGGGTAAAGATTTTTGGTAGGTGGCTATAGTTGGCGGGGTCGATTTTGCTCTTTTCTATCATGAATAGGGAGAGGCTACGCGCTCCGCCTTCTTCGTCGGTTTTGGCTAGGACGAAGGTAACCCCGGAGATGGTGGCGCGGTTAATCGGCCATTTTTCGCCGTTGAGGATGTAGCCACCAGGGGCTTTTGTCGCTCTCACATCACTGGCGAGTAAATCGCTACCGTGGGCTTTCTCTGAATAAGCCAGACACATAGCCCCGTTGGCATCTTTCATGAAGCTGGCTAGGGTGCGCTTCTGCTCGTCCGTGCCTGCCATCCATGTCAGGTATGACCAGAACATGGTGGTGAAGGCGATCGCTGCGGTTTGGTCACGGCGGGAAAGGACGCGCACAAAGGCGATAAACTCGTCAAAGGAGGTAAATTCACCGCCGCATTCTGTAGGGATGTAATAGTGCTGGAGTTTCCAGTTATAGAGCCAATTAATAATCTCATGGGGAAACTCTTCTCGTTCGTCCAGGTCAATTACCTGCTTAAACGACATCACATTATTTGGGTTGCTAGGGTCGCCCAAATCTTTCTCTAATGCTTCTGCGATCCAATATTGCTTGAGTGGCTGCATAATTTTCTCCTTAGTGAGTAACTTGCACCTTTTCCAGCAAAGAATTTACTTCCCCTTGTAGTCGCCGATAGCTGGCGGTGTATTTGGGGTTTTCGCTCCAATCGGCTAAAACTTCCAACTCACCGGCGAGGAAACTGGCTTTGCAGGCACGTCGTTGAATTTTGCCACTGGAGGTTTTGAGAACATTACCAGGCTTGACAAGAACCACAGCGTATGCTTGCAGTTCATGAATTTCGGCGATCGCTTGCCGAATATTGGTCAATACCTCATCTGAGTTAAACTCTTCTTCTGGTTTGCGTTTAACTTCCTGGACGACTACCAGTTGTTCCACTCCATCCACATCGATGGAGAAGGCTGCACCATAGTCTGGGCGAAGGGCTGGGTGAATTTCCTGTACAGTCCATTCCAAGTCTTGGGGATAATGGTTAGTCCCCCGGATAATAATCAAATCTTTGATCCGTCCGGTGATGAACAACTCACCACCCTTGATAAAGCCCAAGTCACCTGTGCGGAGGAAAGAGACTTGATTATTCCCGGCAATCTTGGCACGGAAGGTACTTTCGCTTTCTTGGGGGCGTTGCCAATAACCACCAGCCACGCTAGGGTCTGCTACCCATACCTCGCCTACTTCATCCGTCCCACAACGAGTCAAAGTATCTGGATTGACAATTGCCACTTGCGTCTCACAAACTAAGCGACCGCATCCAGGGATAGCCCGGACTCCATCGTCCCAGGTAGTGGCTTCCACAATTTTGTTCTGCTCAATTTTGGTTTTTTCTACCAAACACAGGACAGGTGGTGTATTTCTGGGGCTGGTAGAAACCAACAGTGTATTTTCTGCCAATCCATAAGCGGGTGCAAAGGTTTCCCACTTGAACCCACTAGGGGCGAACTTCTCAAAAAACTCTTCTAACACTCTAGGGTTAATTGGTTCGGCGGCATTCCCGGCTGCTACCCAACTGCTGAGATCCAGGGTAGCTAGTTGTGCATCGGTGACGCGGCGAATGCACTGTTCATAAGCAAAGTTAGGAGCTTGACTATGAGTACCGCGATAGCGAGAAATTGCTTGTAACCAACGTACAGGCTGTTTAATAAAGGACATAGGGGACATAACATAGCAAGGATGACCGTTGTAAATGGGTACGGTCAACCCTTCTACTAGCCCGTAATCGTGGAAATATGGCATCCAGGTGATGGAAACGCTCTCAGTATCATAGCCACAAGCTTTTTGTAGATAAGCGCAGTGGTGCATGATGTTGTGGTGGCTAATCATCACACCCTTTGGTGTGGAAGTCGAGCCTGATGTGTACTGCAAATATGCCAGGGTATTTGGAGTAATTTCAGGGTCTTGCCATTGGTCTGCTAGTTCTAAATCGATGTCTTCGCTGGCAAACCAAGTCATTTCCTCAAATTCGGGAAAATCTAACTTGGCTGCTTGCAGAACACCCAAAAGGTGCTGGTTGGTGAAGACAAATTTAGCGTTGGCATCCTTAACAATAGCCCGTAACCGAGGCAAAGCCCGTTTCAATCTACCAGCATCAGGAGGAGGTGCAGGGATGGCAATGACTCCACCATAAAGACTACCCAAAAATGCTGCCATCACGTCTAATCCCTGGGGGTACAGCAGCAAAACACGTTCACCTTTAGCATTATGTTTCTGCAATAATGCACCAATTGCACGGGCTAGACGATCCAATTCTGCGTATGTTAACTTTGGGCCTTCTGTTTTCCCATCGATGAGAAACATATAGGCGAGCTTGTCCGGCTCATGATTAGCACGAGCGCGTAGCAGTTCAACCAGGGTAGAGACGTTTGTCATTGGCAACTTCTTGGATAGTTAGGCAGTGAGTCATTTGGTGTTTCCAAAACTTATCTGGAAACTATGGCATCACATATCTTACTTTTTGCAGATGTGCTGCTTTCGGATATAGGCTTGCCAGGGATTTTTGTTACCTATTGATTCAGTAATATTGACACAACCATCTACTTATCGGAAGATATTACTCGGTGTTTTCACTAAAAAAATAAATTTACACCATAAGTGATCTGCAAATGTAAGTAAGTGTAGATGAAGCAAAGTATTGATTTTGTAAGCATTTACCGTCTCTCTATTGATGTGGGGGTGAAGAGAGATTATAAATTTACTATGAAAATTTATAATTACTTGGTATCCCTTTGCGTAAATTCGTGGTGAGTTGATGGGGGACTGTTAAACGCAGGGGGGCGCTGAGGTTAGCGCGGTGAACCAGCGCTGCGGGAGGGTTTCTCTCTGCTACGAGACGCTGCACGAACCGCAGGCGACTGGTGTTAGCGCAGCGTTAGCGACGTTAGGAGCGTCACCCGAAGGGAGTTACGCTGAGAGTTTGATGCTAGGTTGCCAAGATAGTGTAATTAGGGAGATGAGGGAGACATTCTGAATCACCATTCAACATTCCCTTCTCCCAACTAAAGTCTGGATGTTAGGCGTTTTGAGAAATACTGTGCTGATAAAAGTAGCGCTTATGTAGAATTACTACGGCAAAGTTACTGACCAAACAAGTGATCGCTAAACCTAACAAAATATACGTAGGAGCCATGACCACGCCAATTTGGAACCATGTATATACGTGTAAAATCATCAAAGTTGCAAAAACACTAGCTAGGCTGACGGCTTGCCAAATTTGATGGGTTGGGCGACCTACGACAGCTAGGATAATTGTTAACAATGTAGCGAGTAAATTGGCTGGGACAAGAAACGCACAAATACCGATACAGTTGGCACGGGAGAACTCAGATAAAACATGAAAATGGAGCATTCATTTTTGGGGATAACGTTAGCATCTAAAGGACAAAATATATTTTTAGATATGTCAATTGAAATTAGGATATATCTAAAGTAATTACTTCCGTCCTTATTTAACATAAATTAAATTTAACGCTTGACTATCATGCCGACATCTGCCTTAGACGGTAAAGACACAGCCGCTATCCAAGCCGCAACAGCAGAAGTTGCTGTATATGATCGCTCCAATTGGGGACTTATCCGTGTTTCTGATGATGACCGTTTGCGGTTTTTACACAATCAAAGTACCAATGATTTCCAGAGTCTGAAGCCAGGACAGGGCTGTGAGACAGTTATGGTGACATCTACAGCCCGGACTATAGATTTGGTGAGTAGCTATGTTCTTAATGATGCAGTCATACTTTTAGTTTCCTCCAGTCGTCGGGAGTTTTTGCTGCAATGGCTGGATCGTTACATCTTCTTTGCTGATAAGGTGCAGTTAACTGATATTACTGATGAAACTGCAACTTTGAGTATTATTGGCCCAGGTAGTGACGCTGTAGTAGAAAAATTGGGTGCGGGAGAAATTATCGGTCAACCCCACGGCAATCATATTACTATCGATGGCGGTGTCGTCGCTGCGGTGGGTAGTGGTTTGGCTTCCCCTGGCTATACGTTGATTTTGCCAGTGTCCCAAAAACAGCAAGTATGGCAGCAAATTCTCGACTCAGGGGCGGTAGAATTAAGCGATCGCGCTTGGGATACTTTACGCATATTACAAGGAAGACCAGCACCAGATGCAGAATTAACTGATGATTACAACCCGTTGGAAGTGGGTTTATGGCAGACTATTTCTTTTAGCAAGGGTTGCTATATCGGGCAAGAAACCATCGCTAGATTAAATACATATAAAGGTGTCAAACAACATCTTTGGGGTATCCGTCTTAACGCTCCGGCAGAAATTGGCGATAGTATTAATATTGGTGATGAAAAAGTTGGTAAACTCACCAGTTATACAGAAACTCCTGATGGTTATTTTGGTCTAGCTTACATTCGTAGCAAAGCTGGTGGTGTGGGTTTAAAAGTGCAGGTAGGAAACAGTGAGGGAGAAGTAGTTGCTATCCCCTTTGTTTCTCATGAATACCCTTAAAAAGGGGTATAGGGGTATAGGGGTGTAAATGTTTAAAACCCTTAACCCTGTGCGTAATTAATTATGTTTTCCATTACCCATTACCCATTACCCATCACTACAAATATGACCAGTATTGAAACAGACAAGATATTATAGATACTTCTGCAACAATAAGCCCAACTTTTCTTTTGTCGCCACAGGTGCTTTCTCTAGATTGGTCAAAATCGCATATTTCAAAGCCGAATGAGCCTCACTATGTGGCGGATTTTCACTCAAGCGCCGCACGGTTTCTTGAATAACTTTTTGAGCATTAACTGCATTGCGTAGTAAATTACCAATTACCATTTCCACGGTGACACTATCGTGGTCTGGATGCCAACAATCGTAATCTGTGACTAATGCCAAAGTTGCATAGGCGATTTCTGCTTCTCTAGCTAACTTGGCTTCTGGTAAATTGGTCATGCCGATGATTGTTGCACCCCAACTACGATATAGATTTGATTCGGCTTTGGTGGAAAATGCCGGGCCTTCCATGCAAATATACGTGCCACCTTTGTGGAGTGTGACATCTGGTAAATTTAAGGATGCGATCGCATCAGCTAAAACTCCAGCTAAATTTTTGCAAATCGGGTCACCAAAGGCAATGTGAGCCACAATACCTTCCCCAAAAAACGTCGAAACTCGATTTCTCGTCCTGTCAATAAACTGGTCTGGGACTACCATATCCAGTGGTTTAGCTTCTTCTTTCAACGAACCCACGGCGCTAGCTGAAATTAAGTACTCCACACCCAATTGCTTCATAGCATAAATATTGGCACGGAAGGGTAACTCTGTAGGTAACAGCGTGTGATTACGACCATGCCGTGCTAGAAATGCTACTCTTGTTCCATCTAATGTTCCCAAAATCAACGCATCAGAGGGCGAACCAAAAGGCGTTTCCATTTGTACTTCTTCTACATCTTTCAGGGCTTCCATTTTGTAGAGACCACTACCACCAATAATCCCAATCTGTGCGTGAGCCATGATTCTTTACCTGTTGCTTGCAGAACTGCCCAGTTATTGTACCTAAAAGGCGAGTATCAGAGGAGGCATAAAGCTTATAAATATTGAGCATTTGCTATTCCGTGTGCCTACTCATGTCAGACTTTACAGAAAATTGTTATTCTCTTGGGATAAATTTAAAAAACATAAATTTTGGTGAGGAATATGCAAATTACTAGCCCCTCAACCCAAATCAATTTAGAAACAGTTTTTGAGCGCATTTTTAGTATTGGCAGAATCTCACGCCGAGATCAGCAGTTATTAATGTCTACACTGCTCTCCAAAGACGGTTTAAGCGAAGGTGAGCGACAGCAAATCAGCCGAGTATTTACTGCTTTGCAAAACGGATTGCTCAAGGTGGTAGATTAACGGCAACAAGAAATTCCTAATAAACCAATTCAAAATAAACCACCAAGATAAGTGTAGGCGATCGCCTTAACTTAATAGTTAAGATCTGTTTGAAAAAAGAATGTGGCAGATACCTTGGTAGGGGCTTACAGATGTAAGCCCCTAAGGTTTCCCTATGTTGCATAAATCCTTAAACTTAGTATTACCTTCTGGTGCTTTGAATTGTCTTCTATAGGTCTGTGAACTTTCTAGCCTTGAATATTATTTTATTTTTGTTAATTTTCTACTACTTTTGGAAGAAAAAATGATTATTCCATTAGAAAGAAGTAATTAATCTTTTAACTCTCTAGAGTGAACTAAATAGCACGAATGTCTTGTCTTGGTTGAATAGAAATTGACTATAGGATTCATACTTGATTTCTGAAATATACGTAGGATGGGCATTACATACCCTACAGATACTTATATTTTTCCAATAATCAAATCAGATTCTTATAAAAATTTTTTCTATTTACATAATAAGAATCTATTTAACTTTCACATCTTTTCGTGTTGGCTGTCAACTGTTAACAAACCATACAAGTGACTATGTAATTTAAAAGCTTCATAGCTTATGACTATACAAGAGCAACTACACCAATGGCATGAATTAGCGCAACAATTGCGAATAGATAGTATTCGCGCCACAACTGGCGCTACTTCAGGCCACCCTACTTCTTCCATGTCCCCTGCCGATTTAATGGCGGTTTTATTAACTAATTATCTTCACTACGATTTTGACAATCCACATCACCCTAATAACGATCGCTTTATTCTCTCAAAAGGACACGCTGCACCCTTACTTTACGCCATGTATAAAGCGGCTGGGGTCATCACTGATGAGGAATTAATGTCACTACGACAAATGGGCAGCCGTCTGGAAGGTCATCCCACACCGGTATTACCTTGGGTGGATGTGGCGACTGGTTCCTTAGGGCAAGGATTACCCATCGGTGTGGGGTTGGGGTTAGCGGGGAAATATTTAGACCAGCTACCTTATAACGTCTGGGTGTTATTAGGTGACAGTGAAACAGCCGAAGGTTCAGTGTGGGAAGCTTTCGACCATGCCGCACACTACACCCTAGACAACCTCATTGCCATTATCGATGTTAACCGCCTTGGTCAACGGGGTCAGACAGAACTAGGCTGGAATACTCAAGCCTATGCTAATCGTGCCAAGGCTTTTGGTTGGCAAGCAATAGAAATAGATGGTCACGATTTGACGGAAATTGACCAAGCCTTTAGCGCTGCTGTCAGTATTAACGATCGCCCCACTGTAATTATTGCCCGTACCAAAAAAGGTAAAGGCGTAGCATCTTTGGAAGATTTGGGTGGGTGGCATGGCAAAGCTTTAAAGCCTGATGCAGCAAAACAAGCGATCGCTGAATTAGGTGGTGAACGTCAGATTACTATTCAAGTAGCCAAACCGGAGCCAGAACAACCCGCATTAGCTAACCCCCAACCCTTCCAACTACCAACCTATGAACAAGGTGCAGAAGTTGCCACCCGTCGCGCCTATGGTGATGCTCTCAAAGCCTTAGGTGCTGCTCAACCTGATGTTGTTGCCCTGGATGCAGAGGTGAGCAATTCCACTTACACTGAAGATTTTGCCGAAGCTTACCCAGAAAGATACTTTGAGATGTACATTGCCGAACAGCAAATGGTTGCAGCTGCTGTTGGCTTGCAAGTACGCCAGTATAAACCCTTTGCTTCGACCTTCGCCGCCTTCTTAAGTCGTGCCTACGACTTTGTGAGGATGGCTGCTGTCTCTCGCGCCAATATTAAATTAGTGGGTTCCCACGCGGGTGTATCCATTGGTCAAGACGGCCCTTCACAAATGGCATTGGAAGACTTAGCCGCCTTTCGAGCAGTGTGGAATAGTACCGTACTCTACCCCTGTGATGCCAATCAAACAGCGAAATTAGTAGAACAGATGAGCGATCTCCAGGGTATTGTTTATCTGCGTACCACCAGAGAAAATACACCAGTGATCTACGGAACTGAAGAAGATTTTCCCATCGGCGGCAGTAAAGTTATTCGTAGTTCCGACCAAGACCAAGCCACCATCATTGGTGCAGGTATAACTTTACACGAAGCCATCAAAGCAGGCGATCACCTCAAAAACGAAGGCATTATAGTCCGCATCATCGATGCTTACTCTGTTAAACCCATTGACGTAAAGACTCTGCATCAAGCAGCCAATGACACAGAAGGCAATTTAGTAGTCGTCGAAGACCATTGGCATGAAGGCGGATTAGGTGCAGCCGTACTGGATGCCTTTGCTGGTGTTGGTAACCTTTCTAGCTACGATGGCCCTCCATTGCAACTAATTAAGTTAGCAGTTCATAATATGCCAGGTTCTGGCACACCAGAAGAATTACTCCATGCAGCCAAAATTGACGCTGATGCGATCGTCGAAGCCGTAAAATTGCAAGTCAGACATCCTATTGGTGCCAGAATTTCAATACATCCTTAATAAAATCTGTCAACTGACTTCAGTCGTCAGCCAGAGGGAAACGAGACAAAACTTTTTTAAGCTGATAGACAGATTATTCTATCTTGCACAATTGGTAACAGTTTATGCCTCTTTATAAACTTGAAGAATTTGACCCTAACTACAGAGAAACCTTTGGTGGGGATGATGTTAAAGCTTTAGAACTCTATACCCAAAGTGGCGTGAGAGTTGGAGCGATCGCTGATGTCTTAGTTGATAATGAAGGACGTTTTCGTTATCTAGTAATTGACACTCATATTGATGATTCAATTAGCAAGAAAATTTTACTACCAATTGGGCTGTCCCAGATCAATTATCCAGAAAGACGCGTTTATGTTGACGGACTGAGCAAAGAACAAGTAGAACATTTACCTGAATATCACGACAATATTGCAGTTGATGAAGAATACGAAGAAAGAGTACGCGGTGTCTTTCGGACACAGACTAGCAATTTAACTTATGACCGTCAGTCATACAACTATCAGCAAGAACCAGCTTTATATAATTTGAATGAGCAATATCATCAAACTTTCAGACTCTACGAAGAAAGATTAATTGCTAACAAGCATCGTGTCAAAACTGGTGAAGTAGCTGTTGGTAAACACATTGAAACAGAAAACGCACGGGTGGCTGTGCCTATTCAAAGAGAACGTGTAGTAATTGAAAGAGCCGCACCAACATCGCCAGATACGATAGTAGATCCCAAAGAGGTTAAGTTTCAACAAGGGGAAGTGGCGCGCATCGAATTGTACGAAGAAACCCCAGAAATTCGCAAAGAAGCTTTTGTACGCGAAGAAGTCCGGGTAAGAAAAGTAGTAGAAAGCGATACCGTTGAAGCCCAAGATGTAATTCGTCGGGAAGAGTTAGATATTGATACTGCTGGTAATTTACTCGTCAATGAAACTAATGTGGAAAGACATGAAAATGGTTGAAAAATTAGTTAAAAGATAGATGATACTTGCTTGCTTTCTGGAGTATACGTAGGGTGGGCAATGCCCACCATAGTCACTATAAAGCAGGCAGGAATAATCTTGCAGAGATAGTTTTTTAACAATAAAATCTGATTGCTATAGTTTTAATCTCCTGAAAAGTAATGACATAAATAGCGAATGATTCTTTATTTGCACTCTATCAACTAAAAAATATTTTATTAATTTAAAATATCTATTACTTTTGATTTTTTATTTAAAAACTGACTTCATTCGCTAGAAAGAGGCAATTTAAATCATAAATACTTAGGTTAGTGATTAAGAGGCATTTTATATATTTGAGGTGGAATCACATGGCACTTTACAAGTTAGCTGATTTTGATCCTAATTATCAAGACTCCTTTCAAGGTAACGACATTAAAGGACTTGGTGTCTATACAGAAAGAAGCGATGAAAAAATTGGTACTGTCAACGATGTTTTAGTGGATGATGAAGGCCACTTCCGCTATTTAATCGTTGACTTAGGTTTTTGGATTTTTGGTAAAAAAGTATTACTACCAGTGGGTCGTTCTCGTATTGATTATGGCGCTGGTCGTGTTTATGCAATTGGGATGACCAGAGACCAAGCTGAAAATTTACCCGAATTCAACGACCGTTTAGCTGTTGATTACGATTATGAAGAACGAGTACGCGGAGTATATCGTAATCCCAGTTACGCTAATACAAGCGCAGACAGATCAACTTCTTTGGAAACATCCACACCTTTGGAAAGCAGAACACCTCTAGAAGCTTCTACACCTCTAGACACAAGCTATAAAACAACTACGCCAGCAACACCCACTTATACCCGTGACACTTACAATTACGAGCAAGAGCCTGCTTTGTTCGGAATTAATGAGCAAGATCACCAAACGCTGAGACTTTATGAAGAACGGCTAATTGCCAATAAACGCCGTCAAAAAACTGGTGAAGTAGCTGTTGGCAAGCACGTAGAAACGGAAACTGCACGGGTTGCAGTACCCGTGGAAAGAGAACGCGTGGTGATTGAACGCGTTACGCCAGATGATGCTGGTAGGTCTGTTGCTCCTGGTACTGCTGACTTCCGTGAAGGCGAAGTTGCCCGTGTAGAACTTCATGAAGAAACTCCTGACATTCGCAAAGAAGCTTTCGTACGGGAAGAAGTTAGAGTTCAAAAAGTTGTCGAGCATGAAACTGTGGAAGCTCAAGAAAAAATCCGTCGTGAAGAATTAGACGTGAATGCTCCTGGTCTTCCCATTGAAGAACGCTAATTGTTCATCAATAGAGTTATTAGTCATTATCTAATAACTCGTCCTAATGCAGTACAGGTAAGTAAGGCTTTTTATTATCAATATTAGCTTTACCTGTACTTGTAATAACTCTAGAGATAAGTTTTAAAAGTAGATTATATGTCCGATAATTTAGCCGCAGAAATACCAATTCACCAACCAATAACTGATAATTCAAGTGAGCAAAACAATCACCATATAATTGAGGAAGAGAAGAACATTCGCTTACTGGAAGAAAGGCTCTTAGTTGATATAAGTAGGCAGAAAATTGGTGAGGTCGTTGTCCGTAAGGTAATCGAAACTCAGATGGTGCAAGTTCCTGTACGGCGCGAAAAGCTGATTGTGGAACAAATAGGCCCAGAACACAAGCAACTTGCAGAGATCGATTTAAGCCAAGGTGAGATTACTGGCATTGAATTAGCTCAAAATGCTAGCCACGAACTACGAGGTTGGAATGGTGGTTTAACGGTAAGTGGTAGCTTTAGCTCTCCTAAAATTGCTAGTTTATTATTAAATGCGATCGCTCTAGAACGCAAACATGGTTGTCAACAGGTACGAGTCTCTATTGTTGTTGAAGACGAAGAACACCAAAAGAAATACCAAGAGTGGTTTGACCGTTGCTCTCATGGTCAGCTATCAAAACACGAAAAATCGGCTGATACCTAGTACCGGAAGTCAAAAGTCAATACTTTATGTAAATGCGTAATGGGTAACTAATCAACTAATTACCCATTATGCTTTACCAATTACGAATTATTTTGTTTCCTGTTCTGGTCGCTGGGTAGCTGGAGGAAAATCGACGTACTCATCAGTTCTCAGAGTTTCTGTATTTGTCAGATTTTCAGGTAGAAGTTCTTCTGGTTCTACTGATTTATCAGCAGCATCACCAATTACTCCATTGGCATTAATGTTAGGTTTATCACCAGTGCCTTTATGGCTAGCGTGACCACTAGGCATAATACTTTACCTCATTTTTATATTCAACTATACTCAGTTTAAACATTTAAACTATGAGAAACTACCTATCGTAAGACTCGTATCCTTTATTCGATAATCTAGCCTTTAGATATAAAATTTAAAAAGTAGACTATTACTTTTGTCTTGGCAAAAATAATAATAAATAATAAAAATGAGCGCGCTAATAAATATATCATTTGTTAGAAGTTACTGCTCGTTAGATGAACAATAATTAAGATAAATCAACTAAGCAATTTGTATAAAGAGGTAAACATGAATCAAGAACCGAGAAAGTTAATTAATTTGTCAGTTCATGAATCGTCTGACCCAAGTATTATTAGTGGTAACCAGAATGAAGGAGACTTGGGAAATAATGATGACTTGAATGATTCTGCTAATCGTTATGAGAACATTGATGTTCCCACTCCCCAGCCTACTGATCCTTTTACAGAATCAACAGTTGTAGATAGACAAATCACAACTGCAAATTTGAGTGCGGGTTAATTTGATCCTACATTGCCTTTGTTGTGGCGATGGCGTTCCGACCAGCGTAGCTGATCGCTTTTCGTCTTGTCTTTAGACATCGCTCGGTTTTAATAAATATGCCATATCTGGCCCAGAGGGAATAATACCACCAGGATTCAACGGAAATAGATTCCCATAATAGTCCCGCTTGATGCTGTCTAAATCACAGGTACTAGCAACGCCCTTTAGCTGATATAAGTTACGCAGATATGCGCCTAAATTTTTATAATCTTGTATCCTGCGGCGATTACATTTAAATAAGCCGTAATAAACAATGTCAAAACGGAACAATGTTGTAAATAGGCGCGCATCGGCTAAAGTGACTTGATCACCGCAAAGATAGCGACTATTGGCAAGTGCAACCTCAATCTCATCCAAGGTGGTGAATAATTCATCACAGGCTTTGTCATACGCCTCTTGGGTTTGGGCAAAACCGCAACGATATACGCCGTTATTGACATTGGCGTAAATCTTCTCGTTCCACCAGTCAATCTTTTGTTTTAGTTCTTCAGGATAAAGATTCAGTGTGGAATTCTTCGCAAACTCATTAAATTCAGAGTTCAGCATGACGATAATGTCTGCACTCTCGTTATTGACAATAGTTTTGGTTTCTTTGTCCCACAACACCGGCACAGTAGAGCGTCCACTATAGCCAGGTTCTGCTAGGGCATATAATTCCGCTAAAGTCTGACAACCTTCCTCTGGAGTGTTGAACACCCAGCCGCCTGAATCGGGAGAGGGAACAACAATAGATACCGAAATTGTATCCTCTAGTTCTTTCAACGCCCGGACTACTAGCGTGCGGTGCGCCCAAGGACAACCCAAACCAACATAGAGAGTGTAACGTCCTGTGGCTGGTTGGTAGGGGCTATCTTCTCCAGTTTTGACAGAATTCCTAAACTGGCTACTAGGACGAATATATTCTCCTGATTGATTACGGGGGGCAAGTTTTGACATCATGATTTGCCAAAGGGTTGTCCACACAAACTTACCTAACCCAATAATCAATTTAGGTGGTAATGACTTGCCTTTTTTCTGAGTCTTACTGATACCTGTCATGATTAAATTGCCTAACTTGCTACCTTTTGCGGCTGACTAGATAGTAAATCTACACTTGCTTCTGGTAGTGGTGGACGCAAGCACAGATAAAGCAACGGGCCAAATAGAGGAATCAAAGCAAATACCCAAAATAACTGGGGTTTTTGCCAACCGCGCCGCGTCATATCATCTCCTAACAATGCTGGAAATAATAGCGAAAGTAGGCAAAAATCTAGGCTCATGACATGGATAAAGCGCTTGGTTTGCCATTGCTGGAGAAAGTTGCTCCAATCTCCTTGCTGTAAACCATAGGCTACTAAAATCGCTGCGACTATAGTGAGAATCATACCAGTCACGCGAGAATCTAATAGTTTAATTAAGGTGTTCTTTGTGCCAGGAAATTGGGGATTGGGTTCTCGCAAAGTTAAATAAGGCAATAGTGCAAAAATACCTACGCCAAATGAAGCTGTGGCGAATAACCAAGCTGGGATTTTTTGCCCTCTACCGTCAATAAACATGAGGGCGCTGTAAATCATAGGCCAGATACCCATGAGGTTGAATAAGGCGATGATTAGGGGATTTACACCTTGCCATTGACCGGTGGACAAGTTTTTGATTAGCTCAAATGTATCGGGTTGATCGGGAGGAGCAAGGACAAAAGCATAAAACGTAAACCCTAACCACAGCACCCCAAAGGCAATTTTTCTGACCATGATTTCATCTAATTTAACTGAAGGCTTCTGAGAGGTAATCAGCAGCAGCCGCTACAACTGCGATCGCACTTTCGTAATCTAGGCGTGTCGGCCCCAAAACTCCCACACTACCCAACGGGACTCCTCCCCGGCGATAGGTAGAAGAAATTAAGGAGCAGGTGCGTATCGGTTCTAACGGGTTTTCTGCGCCGATACGCACTGTTACCTTGGATTTGTGCGTATCTTCTAACTCTGGTTCCTCAAATATTAGCCGCCACAGTTGCTCTTGTTCTTCTTCCAATAGTTGTATAATCGTTTTCACTTGCTGAAGCTGGGAGAATTCCGGTTGACGCAACACTTCTGCCAAACCCCGCACCATGATTTGAGTTGCAGCCGGCGCAGCACTGCGGTGGGCTAATTCTGCTACGGAATTTTTTAGAAACTCTCCATAACTTTGAAATTCTCGATCTAATTGACTCCAATCCAGAGTACTGATTTCTAACAGACTCCGCCCCCGTAAGTGACTATTTAAGAAGTTAGAAACAATTTGTAATTCCCTGTCAATTACTTCTGGGTCGGGTTTTGTTTCGCTCCTCGCTGGGGGTAAATCCATCAGCTTTGAGTGGGTTTCATAACTATCCGTCACCAATATCAGCATGATTCGTCCCGTTTCTATCTGCATTAACTGCAAATGTCTTACGGATGCTGTGTTGGTTTGGGGCATAGTAATCAAGCTAATACACCCACTCAAGCTAGCTAAAATCTGGGCGGCTCCTTGCAACAGTATTTCCAGACTCCAGTCTTCCCATTGCAGATGCTGTTGTAGGGCTGATTCTACCTCTTTTGCTAAAACTTCTGCTCGTGTAGTGTCTCGCAGAGAGGGGGTAATTAACTGGTCAACATAAATGCGATAACCTGAGTCAGAAGGTACTCGTCCAGCAGATGTATGCGGTTGGTACAATAACCCAGATTTCTCTAGTACGCCCATTACATTGCGAATTGTGGCAGAGCTAACGCCCAAGTCGTATTCCTCGACCAAAGCTTTTGAGCCAACAGGCTCTGCTGTAGCTATATAATGACGTACCGTTGCCCAAAGTATATGCTGTTGTCGATTAGTCAACTGGACTTGCATAGGGATATGTTTGACGGAAGGCAAATGCTAAGTAGATTTTGAAAAATTGTGAAATTTTAAAGCAAAAATTCATAATAGTTAATTAGAAACGCAAAATATATATTTCTATTGTAATAACTATTATTAAAATTCTGTGGTTGCTATTTTTTGAGTCGGCTGATGAAAGAAAAAAATTGATGTATTGCTATTTAATTTTCTCAGTATTTTTGCATATATAAATTAGATAAAATGTATTGTAAGATACGTATTTTTATGGTTGATATATATACTAATAATGCTAGCTAAATTTAGGTTGAACCTAACTATATTGGGCTTCATTACTGCAATCTCAAACTCCGAGAATTTTGTCAACAATAGCACAAATAAGCTGGAGTTTAGTATTCCAGCTTGAGATCATTTAATGAGCTAGTAAGCCGCTAATACTGGGGAATTGAGGAGTCAACTAGCAAAGAGTAGGCAGCAATACCACCAGCAATATTTTTGACATTGGTGAATCCCTGAGAGACTAACCACTGACACATCTGAGCAGAGCGGACACCGTGGTGACATAATACAAGGGTTTCTGCTTCTGGATTAAACATAGTTGGGACTTTTTCTGACCACTGAGCATATTCACTCAGGGGTAGGTTGACAAAGCCATCAATTTGGGCGATCGCTAACTCTTGCGGTTCCCGTACATCTATTAACTGAATATCTGCATTTTCATTAGCAAGATATAGAGCTAATTCATTTACACTAATTTGAGTCATTGGTTGCCCAGAAGTATTCCCAGTCATGAGGTTTTAGTAAACAATCCTATATTATTTATGTTGACAGAAAAGGGGAAGAGTGGGGAGTAGGGAGCAGGGGAAGCAGGGGGGGGAAGAGAAAACTATTGGCAACTGACAACTGTACAGACGCGATTAATCGCGTCTCTAACAACTAATTAAATAACTAATGAACACACAACGCTCTTTTTCTGGTTTTATTGTTGCAGGGGCGATCGCTTTGATTGTAGCGGCGATCGCAGGCTTTTACTGGTTCTTCGCTAAAAGTCCGGTTAACCTTGTCTCTTCTAGTTCTCAACCTAGTGCAGCCATATTTATATCGAAGCTGTCTCCTGTAACAGTTTCATTACTGGTAAATCCTGACCGGTTGCAATCTTTCGACAGTTCAGGCGAATTAACTAAACTCAAAACCAGCTTATTGGCTAAGAGTGGCATAGATTATAAGCAAGACATTCAACCTTGGCTAAAAGATGAAATTACATTGGCTGTCACTACCCTAGATATTGACCGTGACCCGGAGAATGGGAGACAACCAGGCTATTTAATGGCGCTAGCAACCAGCAAACCAGAGAAAAGCCAAGAATTTCTGCAATTATTGTTCTCTAAAAGAGTATTAGCTGGAGCGAACTTAGCAACAGAAGAATATCAAGGCGCAAAGGTTATCTATGATAGTTCTTTACCAGAGTCCGATTCTCTGGCTGGTGCAGTGGTTGATAACTTTGTGTTATTCGCCAATAATCCTAAAGTATTGCGTGATGCGATTAATAATGTCCAGGCTCCTGATTTAAATTTGCTGAGTTCTACCCAATACCAAAAAGCTATTGAACAAATACCTAAAGGTTCTCTAGCTACGGCTTTTCTCAATCTCCCTCTAGTGGCACGATGGCAAGGTTTAGATTTACCAGAACCAACCTACGATAGTGAAATTGTCGCTTTCACCTTAAATCCTCAAGGAATATTAGCAGAAACTAGCTTTCTCACTGCATCGGAAATTTTACCAACATCACCCCCACTATCTAAACCTGTAGGCGCATTACAATATATTCCCGCATCAGCAGGGTTGGTCATTTCTGGTTCCCACTTAGACAATTTGGGTAACAGCGATTTAGCCAAACTCTGGACACAAGCAAAAACAGCCATCTCTGGTTCAGGAACAGATATAATTTCCCGATTGATTCAACCCTTAGCCGATGTGCAGAAAAGTCAGGGTATCAATTTAGGACAAGATATATTTAGCTGGGTACAGGGAGAATACGCAGTTGCATTAATCCCCCGTACAGGACAGAGCATTCCTGACTGGGTTTTTGTGACAGAAAAGTCAGAAAATGTACCAGAAGCTATTGGGCGTTTAGATGCGATCGCCTCATCTCAAGGACTCAGTACTAATACAATTAAACTGGACAAGCAAACAGTCGTCGCCTGGACAGAATTAACAACCGCAACTCAAAAAGCTGATGGCAAAAACAAACCATCATTTATAGTGGAAGCCAATGTAAAAGGGGTACATACAACCTTAGGCAATTATGAAATTTTTACCTCTGACCTAGCAACTATCTATGAGGTTTTTACAACTAAAGACAAATCTTTAATCAATAACCGCAACTTCCAAGATACTATCGCTACCATTCCCCAACCAAATCAAGGTTATATCTATCTGGACTGGTCAAAAAGTCAGAATTTAGTAGAGCAGCAAATACCCATACTTAAGCTCATAGAATTAGTCGGGAAACCATTCTTTGAGAATTTGCGATCGCTGACCTTCAGTAGTTACGGTAATGAGCCTGGAACGCTTAAAGGCGGTATTTTATTCCAACTTGATCATTGATTTAGCCAAGCGATCGCACCTGATGAAGAGCAGGCGATCGCTTGATTACAATGGGAGCAAGAAAAGGCTAGCCATTTACCGAGTCAGACAAAAGCTTTTATAATATTATTAATCCCATTGGCGACAAAAGTTAAATTTGTTAAATATTTGTTCCATTTACAAACAAATTGCTCAGGCTACTGACTTATTCTCGATTAAGCTTAATTTTTATACAAAAATATTCAAATTTTTACATATATAGGACTAGTATTTTATTTCTAAAATATAAGTAGGGTGGGCATTGCCCACCACAACCATGATACTGTGGGCAATGCCCACCCTACAGATACTTAGATAAATTCAATAATCAAATCGGATTCCTATATCAAAAATGGGACTTTGAGTATTTACCTAAATATAATTTTTGTCTAAACTATTCTACTAGCACTAACTATGACACTACAAATCTTAAATAAAAACACCACGATTTCAGAGCAGCGATTTCTCCTACCAGGTCATTATACCTGGGAAGAATTAGAGACAATAGAAACTTTAACCGCAGATGCAGCAGGTTTGCGAATAACTTATCTTGATGGGTGCATTGAATTTATGACTCTTGGTGAACAACACGAAATGATTAAAAGTGTGATTAGTATATTATTGGCATTATACTTTTTTGAAAAAGGTATAAACTTTATTCCAGTAGGGAGTGCTACGCGACGGGCAAAAGAAAAAAGTGTATCCTTTGAACCTGATGAATCTTATTACATCGGAGAAAAAAAAGAAAATCCCGATTTAGCAATTGAAGTCAATATTACCAGTGGCAGTATTGATAAACTAGAAAAATACAAACGGTTCAATATTACTGAAGTTTTGTTTTGGGAAAAAAATCAATTACTATTATATCGTCTCAAAAATGATAATTATGAACAAATTAATCAAAGTGAGTTATTCCCGGATTTAGATATAAGTTTATTGGTAAGCTGTGTTTTAATGCCTTCAATTATTGATGCAAGAAAACAATTTTTACAAGGGATGAATCAATAAATATAAACTTACTAAAATATTTGCATATCAATAAATGCAGAAATATATTTGTCTTTTTCTCTGTTTGACTATCATTAATGCTCTAATTGGTATTTATCATCCAAAATTACAAGCATCAAGTATCATTGTTAGACAAAAGCAAAACCCTAATCAATCATTAGCATCTCAGCGTGTGACAAGTCCATTGTTTCGTATTCTTAAAAATGGCAAATATGGTTTTATCGACAAAAATGGCAAAATAGTTATCGAGCCACAATTTGATTTAGCGTGGGGCTTTATCGACGAGCGATCGCAGGTTAAAATTGGTGATAAATATGGATATATTGATACTACAGGTAAACAGATTATACCTCCACAATTTCGATTAGCCTTTGCTTTCTCCAACAGACTCGCTTTAGTATTGATTGATTATAAATATGGCTACATTAACCCTAACGGAAAATTAGTTATCCAACCTCAATTTGAGGAAGCTTTAGCTTTTAGAAATGGTTTAGCAGCAGTTAAGGTTGATGAAAAGTGGGGTTATATAGACTTTAGTGGTAAATTAGTCATTCAGCCACAGTATGATAAAGCTTTACACTTTAACGAAGGATTAGCAGCCGTTCAAATCAACAATAAATGGGGCTATATAAACTCTCAAGGACATATAGTTGTACAACCAAGTTTTGACGAAACCATAGCTTTTTACCAAGGTTTAGCAGCAGTTAAAATTGGTAATAAATATGGGTATATTAATACATCTGGTAAGCTTGTTATCCCACCACAATTTGATGATGCCTGGGAATTTACTTTTAACTTAGCAGTAGTAAAAATCGGTGAAAAATGGGGTTATATTAATCCTCGTGGTGAGATAGTAATTGCTGCTGAATTTGATAGAGTCACAAAATTTGCTGAAGGATTAGCAGCCGTCAAAATTGATAACAAGTATGGCTATATTAATACTCAAGGTAAGATGGTAATCCAGCCAAAATTTGACTTGGCTTTGAGTTTTACAAATGAACTGGCGTTGGTATATGTTGATGGCAAGGCTGGCTATATCAATAAAATAGGAGAGTTTATCTGGAATCCCAGCAATTAATCAAAATGTGAAACATACCTCTTTTCTTACTAGTTTTCACTTTTGTGAGTGAAATCTTCCTCATCAGCATTTATCAAGCAAAGAATATACTCTAATAAAGATGGTGTGAAAACTTTTAATTTTCATGAAAAAAACATAATTGATACTAATCATAAATACGTAATTTGTGCCACATTCAAAGGTTTCACAAACTGTTTATATTTTTCCGAAACTTTTTTAATAGAATATGTATATACCATTACTAAACTATTATTAGAGCCTGTTGGAGGGCTGCTATGAAAGATTGTCGCCCTCGACTTCACTGGCGAGGCGGTTGGCTGTTGGCTATAGTCACTACCGTCATTACGACACCTGTCATCGCTCAGACAGCTAATTTTGCCACACTTCATCTATCACCAGGGTTTGAACCGGCAAAGGGGAAAGTTTCCGGTTATACGGGTGGCTCTTATTCATTGTCTGCCATTAGTAACCGCGATCGCTCAAGAAAACCCTGCATTGGCTTTGCTGACCCTAAGCCGGATCACATTATGGTTTTGGAAAAGGACTTTCCTCGCCTGAAATTATTCATCAATAGTGGCGGGAAAGATACTACTTTATTAATTCAAGGACCAGACGACACCACAATTCGCTGTGGTGATGATACAGGAAAGAGTAAAGACGCTAGCATTGACGATATCGACTGGAAAACTGGAACCTATCGAATTTGGATAGGTAAATTCCACTCTGGAGTCAAAACTAACTACACTTTGACTGTACAGCAATAGCTTGGGAACTGGAAGAGGCAGGAGAAGCAGGGGAGAAAACATTTACTTTATCCCCAATACCCAATACCCAATACCCAATCCCTATTAAAGATATTATGGGATAGTACCTTGTTATGCTTTCCGAGGGTGCTATCTCGATGCTCTCTATACTGCGTGCTGACTTCCGTATCATCTTTGAACGTGACCCGGCTGCTCGTAATTTGCTGGAAGTCTTGTTTTGTTACCCTGGTTTGCAAGCCTTATTATTCCATCGGGTAGCTAACTGGCTGTATCGCCTTGGATTACCGTTTATTCCCCGCTTAATTTCTCACATAGCCCGGTTTTTGACGGGCATTGAAATTCACCCTGGTGCCACAATTGGACAAGGTGTATTTATCGACCACGGTATGGGTGTGGTTATTGGTGAAACTGCGATCGTGGGAGACTATGCTTTGATTTATCAAGGTGTCACCCTTGGGGGAACGGGTAAAGAAAGCGGTAAACGCCACCCTACTTTAGGCGAAAATGTTGTTGTTGGTGCTGGTGCTAAGGTACTGGGCAATCTTCAAATCGGGAATAACGTCCGCATTGGTGCTGGTTCTGTTGTCCTTAGGGATGTACCCGCCAATTGTACTGTTGTAGGTATTCCTGGGCGCATTGTTTATCGTTCTGGTGGACGAGTTGACCCCCTAGAACATAACAATTTACCAGACTCGGAAGCTCAAGCAATTCGCGCTTTGGTTGACCGCATTGAATCGCTAGAACAACAAATACAAGCCTTACAAAATAATCAATCTGCTGCTAAAATTCCTGCTTTGGTTGCTGCAAGTTCACAGGAAGCAGAGAGATCCCACGATTCCCAGTGGTGCAACCTCAGAGATAAGGCAATTCAAGAGTTCTTAGATGGTGCTGGCATTTAACAATTCAAAATAGCCTACGGCATCTCTTACGAGAAGCTAACCGCCAACGCGTAGCGTCTCGTAGAGTATTTTGAATTGGAGCAAAGCGACTTGACTCAGGGTTCAGCGCTCCCGATTATGGGTTAACACCTTGGATGGTCCACTCTTGGTTATGATCACGACGATAAAGATAACGGTTTTGTGGTTCACCTCGTAATTCCAAATGGTCTATCTGGGTGGGTTCCAATAGTAGTAGGCAAAAATTAGGTATTGGTTGCTGGGGATTTGGTGGCGGTGGGTTAAAGGCCGCCTGATCCTCCCCTCTTGGTTGGCTAGGGTGAGGCCAAGCAAATTGTAAGCGTGCAGCATCACTCAGTTCTTGCCAAGTGCTAATCCGGGCTGGTTGGAGATGAGGATGAGATTCATCACTTGCCACTAAAGTTAATTGTCCGGTGATGCGAAACTGCTCTCTGGTATTGGGAAAATACCAACAAGCTTCTGCCCAAGGTTGATGCTGTATCTGGTCGATTTTCTCACTACGAGCATCGGTGATAAATTTGAGTTGGTTGGTGTCTGCCAAAAAACCGCGAAATACGATAGTCCGGTTAGCTGGATGACCGTTTGCTTTGACTGTGGCTAGTTGTAAGTAGTGGGAGTAAACTAGGCTGCGGTTACAATGGAGAGCATGGGCGATCGCGCTTCGCCAAGGAGCTAGAGACATACTAAATAATTTATAATTCGTAATTTATATTACTCTTTTGCTTGGTTAATTAAGTTTGATGGCGATCAGCTAATGTCAGATTTATCGTAAGGTGTGTGATTTCACCTTATTTTAGATTGATATATATTGCTTATTACTAAAATTTGTTATTTGAATGGAAGTAGAGATTAAGTTAAATTTGCCCTATCGCCTATCATTTTCACGCTTTGTCACTGTTAATAATTGCAACTCAGTATATAAACTTTCTGGGTAGGAAAAGTTATTATACACCATAAACTTATGTGGCAATTTGTACAGCACTGGCCTAGCGTAAAGTGGCAAATTTTTCAATCTTTTATCCTCAATCTACTTGGCGTATAGTCGTAATCTGTTAACAAGCAACAAGACTTGATTTATGGTTCGTGAGCTTGAGAGAAAACGTCAGAGTGCAAGGTTTCCTGAATCTGCCCCAGCTGCCAATCCGGTATTTTTTAGAACCTATAGCCGCCGTACAGAAGCGGGGTTAAGGGAAACGTGGGATGAGGTGTGCGATCGCACCCTCAAAGATTTAATCGAATTAGGTAAGCTGAGTCCGGAAGAAGTAGCAATTTTAGACAAGACACAGCGTAATTTAACAGCCTTACCCAGTGGACGCTGGTTGTGGGTGGGCGGCACAGATTGGATCAATAAATCCAAAAACTTCTCCGGTGCCTATAACTGCACATCCACCAACCTCCAAGACTGGAAAGCCTTCGGGTTGATGATGAACCTAGCGATGATGGGGTGTGGCACGGGAGCCGTCATCGAACCGGAATATATTAATCAACTGCCACCCATTCGTAATCACCTGAATATCATTGTTAAAGGGGAAATTGGTACTACCCCTAAACATTTACGTCGTGAATATACACAAACCCATATAGAAGGCAATAGCGCTACTATCTACGTTGGAGATAGCCGTGAGGGTTGGGTTGAATCTTATCAAGCCCTTCTGGAACTCTCCACAGATGAAAGATTTACTGATGAAGTACAAGTGTTTGTTGATGTTAGCGACGTGCGCCAATCTGGGGAAACCCTCAACGGTTTTGGTGGCGTTGCCAATCCCGTTAAATTACCTGGACTTTATCAGCGTTGTGCAGCCATTCTCAACAAAGCCTTAGGCAGAAAATTAAATTCTGTAGAGTGCTGTCTGTTGATTGACGAAGGTGCTGTAACAATTGTTGCAGGCAATATCCGGCGTTGTCTCCCAGAAGATGCTTTAGTTCATACTGCTAAAGGTTTAGTTCCGATTCGTGACGTGCAAGTTGGTGACTTGGTACAGACTCCTTTAGGATTCCGGCGAGTTGTTGATAAATTCGACCAAGGGTTTCAAGATGTCTACGAAATTGAAACTAATGCCACCTACCCCAGGGCGACTTTAAACCACAGACAAGCTGTGTTAGAAGATGCTAAGGGTGGCATTGTCTGGAAACATATTGCTAGTTTAGAAGCAGGCGATCGCCTACTGCACAACAAGCAAGTTCTACCTGGTACAGTTACCCATCTACCCGCCGATTTTACAGAATCTCGTCCCTCCCACAGCCGCACAGCTAAATCCTTCGTTGTTCCTGAACTAACGGCGGAAGTGGCTTGGCTCATCGGGTTTACCCACGGTGATGGCTATGTAGCTCTTGGGCGCAATAAATACGATAAACCATACGGTCGTGTTGAGTGGTCAATGAACAGCCTAGATGCTGAAGTCACAAGTAGAATACAAGCTAAAATCGATGCTGCTTTGGCTTTATTTGGCTTGAGTGCTGTTCATAGCATTACCAAAGGTGAGAACACTGCCAAATCAATCTGTTCATCAATTCGGCTAGCTGAGTATTTCCATCGTCACATCAAACAGCCCAATATTCCCCTGACAGTTCCTAGTTTTATCTTGCAAGGTTCAGTAGATATCAGGGCTGCATATCTAGCTGGCTTAATGGATAGTGATGGTGCTGTTAATAACCGTCCTCCTCACCTAATTACCTCAGTTTATCGGTCATTTATTCGACAAGTAAGTGTAGTTCTATCTAGCCTGGGTATTGCTGGGAGACTTACCACAACTTACCCACAAAATTCAAATTGGCAAGTCAAATACAACTTGACAATTCCAGCGCTAAAGGAGCGTTACAATGCCCTGATTTCGCCGCATTCAGCTAAAGGTGAACTACGTCAAGGCCTGAAAATGTATGGTTTTACCGTTCCTGGTGCAGTCATGCGGGAAACTTACACCTACAGCGAAATGCGCGAGATGGGATTTCAAGGCTCCCGTACTGTAGATGCTAATTACGAACGCTACGTTGCTGAGGCAGATATTTCCTTAGATATTCCTGTCACAGTGAAAGGATTAGGCAGTTACGATCATGTTCAAACCTATGATATAGAAGTCGATGAAGCTCATTGCTTCTACTGCGACGGCTATCTCACACATAACAGTGCCGGAATGCGTCAGTTCATCTCTGATGACCAATTAGGGGCAGCTGCCAAAGATAACCTATGGCAGCAAGATGAAAATGGCAGATGGCGTATTGATCCTGAGCGTGATTCTTTGCGGATGGCGAACCACACCAGAGTCTTTCACCGCAAGCCCACATTAGAAGAGTGCGTTGATGCTGTACGTAAACAATACTACAGTGGCGAAGGGGCAATTCAATGGGCTGGTGAAGCTGTAGCTAGAGCCAATATTGATTTACTACCAACACAAGCTTTGAAAGTAGAGTTTCTCAAAGCTTATGAACAAGGAACGGCTAAAGACTGGTTGCAAAAACGACACCCTCATTTTGATGAAAAAGAGCTAAAACACCGTTTGGCTCGTTATGCTTTAAATCCGTGCGGAGAAATAATAGGTAGCAATTTTCACTGCAACTTATCGGAAATCCACTTAAATCAAATTGACCCATTTAATTACAAAGAACAAGAGGAGGCCTTCACTGCTGGGGCTTTGTCTGTAGCGACACTGTTAAATCACAAATTCCCAGAACCGCGTTATCAATATAGTCGGGAACTAGACCCCATTGTCGGTGTTTCTTTCACTGGTTTATTTGATTTCTTTGTTCATGCTTTTGGTGCAGAGTGGCTGCAATGGTGGGAAGCAGGACGACCAGCAACGCCCCAAGGATTGGCATTTAAGCGCGAGGAAGAAAAATACCTCAGTTCTTGGCGCGAGATTGTGCAGCGTGTTGTGTGGGATTATTGCGATCGCCATAACATTAAGCGTCCAAATCGCTGTACCACCGTCCAACCTAGTGGCACAAAGTCTTTATTAACTGGTGCTAGTCCCGGTTGGCATCCCCCCAAAGCTCAAAGGTTTATTCGTCGGATTACATTCCGCAAAAATGACCCGGTGGCTTTGGCTTGTATTGACTACGGTTACAATGTCATACCTTCCCAGTCAGACAAGGATGAACAGGGTAATTTGCTGAACGATCCGTTAGATCCACGGGTGAGTGAATGGTTAGTAGAAATCCCCGTGGCTGTATCTTGGGCTGATATACCGGGGGCGGATACCATCGACATTAGCAAATTTAATGCGATCGCCCAAATGGATTTCTATATGCAGGTGCAGAAATTCTATGTCACCCACAACACATCTGCAACCATCGAAGTGCGAGAACACGAAGTGGAAACCTTAGGCACACAAATCTGGCAAGCCATTCAAAATGATGAAGGCTACATCAGTGCAGCACTCCTCGCCAGATTCGATGACCACCAAACCTTCCCCCGTTTACCATTTGAGCCAATCTCAAAAGAACAGTATGAGCAAATGGTGAAAGAAGTTGTACAACGTCGTAAAACAGATGATTTTTACGCCGTCTTAAGTCGCTACGATTTCGGCGATTTAATGGAAGTCGGCCCAGCCGGTTGTGACTCTGATAAGTGCATGATGCCTGAACAAAGTCCTAATTAATTCCAAAGTCAATAGTCAAAAGTATAGGACTTACACACCCAGGTTTCCTGTTAAGACTGGGTATAAGAGGGTAAGGATATAGGGGTGTAAGGATTTTAAACATTGACACCCCTATACCCTTCTCCAAACCCTTGATTTTTCGTTTTCATGCGTAAGTCCTCAAGTAATGACTATTGGCTTCTCTGAAAACCTACCTGAATTTACACGTTAAGATTGATGAAGATTTGATATTTTTACACCAACATCAGGAGAAATTTAAATGTTCATTGATGAACTGTCACCCATATTCAAACAATTAGTCCAACATCCAGCCTCTTTTTTGGGTGGATTTGCCTCTGGAGTGTTGAGACTCAACTTGGCTGATGATCCCGTTAAAAGCTGGTTAGATAAGCAAAGAGGCGTTAACAGTTATTCTTTTCCCGTAACTGACGCACATAATGGCAAAGCCAGTGGCCCTCAGTCGATATCGATTGATTAGGGACTGGGGATTGGGGACTGGGTGTAAGGGAGACGAAATACAGCAAATACACACTCACAACTCCCCACACCCCATTCTTATGACCAATTACCCCACTAATACATAATCAGGTTAGATGGAATATAGAGACAGTACTTTATAAACAATCCAAAAATTTAATCATTTCAGACAATGATTGATAAATATATACAGTCTGGCTGTTTGTGATTTTCCACAAAAATTGTTGAGAATTTGATATCACTTCTACTGAGATTGGCAAATTATTTTGAGTTTGATTAACTTGGAAGCCTGCACGTTTTAAAGCACGAATAGTCCACACAGATGCGATACCTTCACCTATCAAATTAATTTCTCCCTTGACTGGTGTATGTAAATGAAACTCCCCAGAAAACATATCAAACTCCACACCTTCACTGCGGAAAGTATCAGCAAAAGCACCACTTAACACCAAATCTTCAGGTGCGCCAACCTGTAAAATTCCACCAGTTGATAATAGCCAAACTTTATCAGCAAGCCGCAAAGCTAAATCTAAATCGTGGGTAGAAAGGAGAATTGCTTGATTAGTTTCTCGTGCTAATTGACGCAACAATTGCATAATTTCCACCCGCCGTGGTAAATCTAAAAATGCCGTCGGTTCATCCAATAACATCACCATCGGCGACTGCGCCAAAGCACGCGCAATCATAATTTTTTGGCGTTCACCATCACTTAATTCACTGACTTGGCGTTGTGCTAAGTGTACTGCTCCTACAGATTTTATCGCCCAATGTACTATTGCTTCATCTTCAGGAGTTAACCTCCCCCACCAGTCAGTATAAGGATGTCGTCCCAAACTCACCAAAGTGTAGGCTGATAGCATTCCTACATCAACTTTCTCAGTCAGTACCAAACTCATACGTTTGGCTAAGTTCTGTGGTTGTAAATGATAGACGTTTTCGCCTAAGAGTCGGACTTCTCCGGCTATTGGGGGTTGCATTCCGGCGAGCGATCGCAGTAATGTAGACTTACCCGCACCATTGGGGCCAAGTAAGCAAACCATTTCCCCAGATTGCAGAGATACCGAAATATCTGATGCAACACACCGAACATTTTTTCTGGATGTTTTATAACCAATAGTCAGATTGTGAGTTGTTAAAAT
The DNA here is from genome assembly GCF_048568275.1 of Anabaena sp. FACHB-595. Lineage (NCBI taxonomy): Bacteria > Bacillati > Cyanobacteriota > Cyanophyceae > Nostocales > Nostocaceae > Anabaena > Anabaena sp. FACHB-595. The sequence goes on along the minus strand of NZ_CP183473.1, from coordinate 4,855,938 downwards.
TGGATTACTCATGACGGGAAAGATTTTTGGGAATTACGCCGCAGAATTACCCAAGTTACAACAGGAGTACCAATTAAAGCAGTAATTGCATTCAAAGGTAAAACCATCTGACTTACCCAAAGTTGAGAAAACAAATCAGCAATTAATGCTAAGATTGCACCCATAATTATTACACTAGGGATTAACATTCTATGGTCGGAAGTATTAAATAAACTACGGCACAGATGGGGAATAGCCACACCTAGAAATGCTATAGGGCCACAAAAAGCCGTAATTGCCCCTGCTAATATAGACGCACTAGTAATAATTGAAAATCTAGTTTTCTGTACTGTTAAGCCTAAACTACGTGCGTAAGTTTCTCCCAATAACAGCGCATTTAAAGACTTCGATTGCAACACCGCCACTAATAAACTTAAAACTATCACTGGAATTAAAACAATTAACTGTTTCCAAGTCACCCCAGCAAAACTCCCAAAAGTCCACATAATATAATTTTGAATGCGTTCCTTTGAGCTAAACTGCAACAAAATACTCACAATTGCACTAGTAGCATAACCAAACAATAAACCTAAAATCAGTAGCGTCATTGTGTCTTGCACTCGGCGAGACACAACTAACATCATCCCTAAAACTGATGCTGCGCCGAGACTTGCTGCTATAACTAAACCAAAATCACTAATGATTCCCAAATCTGTTAATAATGTTGGTGTTGTTACACTTGCTGTCAGCACAACTAACGCCACACCTAAACTTGCACCAGAACTAATTCCCAATACAAAAGGCCCCGCTAAGGGATTTTTAAATAAGGTTTGCATTTGTAAGCCACTCACACCTAAAGCTGCACCTGCTAAAGTTGCAGTTAAAGCTTTAGGTAAGCGAAATTTGAGAATAATATGAGCATGAGTTGCTTTTTCTGGTTCTTGTCCGAGTAAAATATTGACTACTTCGTTGATAGGGATATCAACTGAGCCTAAAGCTAAGTCTAATAAAAAGGCACATAGTAAACCTATTAATAAAACTGAGAAAATAAGGCTTTTTATAATTTGAGAATTGTGGGTTAATAAAGAGTTTTTAAATTTATATTTTTCACTTAACATTATTTAAGAATTTTGTGGTAATAAAATAATTGATGATTCGGTAATATCTCTGGATGCAGTATTCTAATTAAGTCAGATAAAACTATATCTGGGTTACTAATTCCACCTTCCCGGTAATCATTACCTCCACTTTCATTAACACGGGCATTATTATTATAAAGATTGCCTATTTTCACAGACTTAAAATCAGCATAGCGATTATCTTCAGCTAATAAATCTTTTAAACTCTGCCAAGATTGGCTAAAATTCAACCAATAGTCAGCATTTGTCGCACGTTCCAAAACAACTTCAAAAGAAAGCGGTAGACTACCAGCAGATTGCTCATTACTCCAGAGATAATCACCTCCAGCATCAGCAAGATATTTCGCTACGTAACTATTCCCACCAGGCATAAACCAAGTACCTTTAAAGTTAAATCCGACAAATACTGTTGGACGGTTTTTTACAGATTTGACTTTTTGAGCTACTTGTTCATATTTATCAGTAATTTCTGCAAATATCTTTTCTGCTTTTTCTTCTTGATTAAAAAACAAAGCCGTAAATTTCAACCATTCACTTCTTCCCAATGGCGTATCTTCCATATATTCAGCATTTATCCCGACTTTCAAACCTGCCTCCGTGAGTTTGCTATAACTATCAGTTTGGGAATTTCCTGTTCCAAAAGTTGTTACTAAGTCAGGATTTAATTCTAATAACCTTTCTATGTCTACATTAGAATTATTACCTACTTGTGTAATCTTTCCGGCTTTGATTCTCTCAACTACATCAGGAGTATTGACTTGTTTACTATTACTAATACCAATTAGTTTATCAACTACGCCTAATTTGGCTAGGTGGGGTAGATGTGTAGTTGATAGAGAAACTATAGAGTGAATGGGAACTGTAATTACTTGCGCCTGCTTAAATCCTTGGGGTGTGGGAGTTCCGCATTGGACTAAAACATATTGAAACTGAGTTTTGGCATTTTGCCAAGGGTTTTTAATAGTGACTACTTTGTAATGTTTGTGATATTCTACCGCCAAACCTCTGGCGTGGGTGATTTTGATTTTATTGGGAAAGTAATCTTGATTGGGGTTATAGTTGGGGGTGCAGGTATTAGTTGATGTGTGAATTGTGGTCTGATGACAAGCGATGATGAGGGTGGCTATGAGGAATAATTGACAGAAGAAAATGATTGGTTTTTTGTGTGGGAGTTTTATCATTTTTATCTCACGCATTCGACGAAGTCGTTCTCGTTCGCGCCAGCGTCTCCGACAGGAGAATGAGAAGAGTAGGCGCATTCGCCGTAAGGTGTTCCCGCAGGGTAGACGCAAAGATTTAAAGGAGATTAGAGGGTTTGGGGTGGGTAGAGGTTTTCGGTGATTTTGTTACCTTTGATTAGATGTTCGTTGACGATATTTTCGGCAACGTTGGGGTTAACGCGAGTGTACCAAGTTCTATCATTGGAATAAAAAACAACTGGGCCGAGTTGACACACTTCTAAACAGCCAGATGTTCTGACTTCGATGTCTAAACCTGCGTTTTCTACTGCTGATTTTAAAGCATCAAATGTAGGTTGCCATTTACGAGAAGGCAGACAGCGTGTAGAGGTACAAACGGAAATATAGGAATGTTTGAGAGGATTTTTGCTAAAGGGTATGGGTTTTTTACCTAATACATAAATATCTCGCAAATCTTGATAAAGAGCTAACTTATCTAGATTTGGTTTACCCTCTGGTAATAAATTTTCTCCATCTACCAAAGGATTAGGTAACAAAATCGTCATTAATTGTTCATTCGCACCATTCCAAAACTGAATCCCCCAACTTCTAGGATTTCCTTCTGTATTAAACCGCCGATAAAAAGCCGCACGAGAAACTAAACGTTGCTTCCTCACTTCCACAGGAGTTTTACACAAAGGGCCACCAAAATTAGTATCAATACATAAATGTAAATGCCAACCCTCAGCCGCTACCGTCAAATAGCCATCATAGAGAATACACAGCTTTGGTGGTGCATTAAATTCCAACTCTAAAACACTACCTTGAACAATATGAGCAATGCCAACTTGTTGCCAATTCTGTTCAAACAAGGTATAAACTAACGATGCTAAAACATCACTGCCACAATCAAAATATTCATACTCAATAAACCCCCCCGTAGCTAAATCTTCCTTAACTACCTCATTAACAAGTGTCACCCAACAATTAAACTCAGCCATTCTTAATTCTCCTTTGCGTGAAAAAAACTAAAACTCTTCTTTTTAAAACCGAGAACTCAACCCAACCTGAAAAACCCTCCCCCCATCAGGATAACCAGGAAACAACTGATAACGCTGATCAAACAGATTATCCAAACTCCCAGTTAAAACCAAACTATCACTAATAGGTACACGCATCTTTAAATCAAAAGTAGTATACCCCGAAAGAAACTCCGTATTAATATTATTAGTGGGATATCCATTTAAGGAGTTCATCAACACCCCCAAATACCAACCTTGAGGATTTTCATAAGACGCACCCAAATTTAATTTATCCGCACCTGCAAACCTTAACGCCTTATCAACCTCCGCCGGATTAGCACTTTCTAAAATACGCGGATCATTCGCCGTATAATTCACAAAAGCATAGATATTTTTCGCCAGTTGTAAATTTAAAGAAGCTTCAATTCCTGTAGTTTGTACTAACCCGATATTTTCCCAAGTCCCTGTATTTCCATTTACAGGGGGCGTGAGTCTTTTAAAGGCAACTGTATCAGAGACACGGTTACTAAAAAATGTCAACCTCAACAAGCCAATATTACCTAATTTTTGGTCAATTCCTACATCAAAACTATCCCCCTTCTCTGGTTTAAGGTCAGGATTACCAATATTAGTAGGATTATTATTAAATAAATTGACTATAGTAGGCACGCGGAAGTTTCTTATATAGTTAGTGCGGAGTGTAGTTGAATCTGAAACTGCAAATTTTGCCCCTATAGATGGTGATGTAAATGAGCCATTTACCAAACTACTAAAATCTTGCCGCACTCCTAAATTCATACTCAAACTAGGAGAAAAGTTAATTTCATACTTTCCAAAAATTGCCCCTTGACCTATAGCATCATCATAATTTTCTCTAGTAATATTTGTCCCATAATTAAACGTGGTGTTGCGTACATTTGTATGACGATAATCAAAGCCATAAACTAAGGTCTGATTCTTGGCAAAGTTCCAGCTATGTGTGGTTTGAATCCCGTAGGAATCTTGTTTAGTATCAAAGCGGTTTTGAGATGTGATTGCACCGCTACGGTCATCAAAGCGAGTATTGAGAAAATCAGCGTAAACTCTCGCTGTTAATAGAGAATCATCACCACTGCCTAATTTAGAGTTCCAGGTTAAATCAGTGAGAACTTGGTCTGTGTATTTGCGATAATTCTCAGTCAGAGAGTTAAAAAATCCCTGTCCAAATTCGGGTACAGGAATAGGTACACCTCCCGGTACTCCCTGTTCTTTACCTAAATATAGGGTGGAGAGGGTTAAGGTGTTACGTTGACCGAAATTTGCCTCTAGTTTGACGTTAAAGTTATTAAAGAGTGCGTCATTATTTCTTCTTGTTCCCTCAAAGTTAGCTTCAGGAATAGTAAAGCGATAATTATTTTGTGCTTGGGTACGGTTGTAACCAATTACCCAAGAAATATCACCTGATTTTCCACTATTTTGAATGCTTTGTTGGTTAAGTCCATAGGAACCGAAATTAACTTTGGTTTCTGTGGTGATTTTCTCTGTAGGACGACGGGTAACAATATTAATTACCCCGCCTATTGCATCTGAACCATAAAGTGTTGAACCACCTCCTGGTAAGACTTCAACTCTTTCAATATTATTAGTGGTAAATTCTGACAAATCGAAACCACCACCACCTAAATTATTAATTGGTCTGCCATCCAATAAGATTAATACTTGTCCGGTATTAGAACCGCGAATAAATTGACCACTTAAGGCGTTTACTTCTGTCCCAACTGTACCGTCACCCAAAATACCAGGAAGAAATCGCAGTGCTTCTCTGACAGTTATTGCACCCTGTGCTTCCATTTCTTCGCCAGTAATCACATACACCGGACGGGTGGAATCTTTTACTGTTCCCTCGCGGCGAAAAGGGGAAAATACAGGTTCATTGAGGAGTTTGTCAATGACTGTCAGTTGAATGTCGGGTTCGGTTTCTGTCGTATCTTGAGATATTACTTCTGTAACTGGTTGTAAGTCTTTGGCTGAACCTTCCTCTTGCGGAAACTCGGATATTTGTAGAACTTCTGTGGCTATCATGCTGGAATTTTCCCACAGCATCCCTGCGGTGATAGTCAAACTAGAAACGATAAGTTGAGTTCCCCATCTGGCAATAAACTGAGTACGCATTGGTAATTGAAGCCACCTGTATAACTAAAAATTTTTCTCAAGTAGAAATTTGAGCTTTTTCGGTAAAAAACTCTCAGCCAGTAGGAAAATTGCTATGTTTAGATAATGATTATTATTATCACACTGATAGTGTAATTTACAAGCTAGTTTTTAAGTTTGTAGTCAGTACTTGAGTGCTGAGAGTTTTGAGGACTAAAGTCCTGACTACGAACTGGATGGACTACTGGTGTTAAATTAACAGCAATTATGATGGAATTTTGCCCACTTACTTAGGGGTGGAATTTTGGCTAAGATGCCTCTTTTTAAAGCTTCTGGACGTTCTGACCAAGGTAGTAAACCAGATGCTTTATTGTAGTATTGAGTGGCGCATTGCAGTATTGCAGATGCGCTATCATCAACTGCTAAATTGCCGAAAAGATAGGTTAACTTCTCTTCTCCCGTAAAGGCAATAACGCAAGCATGGTTGCAAGCACTCATACATTCAACTCCCTGAATGGAGAATTTATGTTGCAATTCCCAAGTTTGTGCAAGTGCTTGGAGTTGTTGTAATAGCTGCTGTCCACCACTTTCGCCAACTCGCTTGCCATCTTGCCACACACTGGCGCAGGTCGTGCAGACAAATAAAGTATGTTGTTTTTTGCTCATTGATTTTCAGGCGTTGCTGATTGATAGCATGAATTAGCCTTACGCATTTACCGCTAGGCGTTCCCGTACCCCTTACACTGTGGGTTCGTGGTAGCGTCTCTCTCTAAAAGAGAAACTAAGGCAACGAGGAGGCTTAGGCGCATTCGCTGTTAAGCGTTTGATGCAGGTAGGCGTAAAGTTACCTCTAGCTTGGATAAAGTAAATATGCAAAGCGAAAGATAAAATACAACTGTGTTTTCCAGTTTGTATCTATAACCTTCTGTGTAAGTATTGATATCTGTAAGGAAATATCTACAATCTCATAGAAATTTGTAGTGTGTGGCGTATATATGACGCTATGAGATAGTGATCCTCTTTAAGGGGGAGAGTATTGATTGCGTTATTCATCTGTACCTCGCAGATAAGAATTTGTTGTACTTTCGGCGGGCATTCTGACTTTGAGGCATAAGCCCCATTACAGTTGCGGGACAGCGCCGGATTTACACCGGACTTTCCCCCTTACCTCTGATGGCTGATCCCCACCAGAACCGAGTTGATATTGAAAAAATACTACCACAGCAATGATGCTGAAATTCAGCCGCTACTTAAAACGTAAAGTAATTGCCAGTGTACCAGAATCAGCAAAAGCTGGGGCGATCGCATAACTTAAGTTTCTCTGCGCTTACCTTTGCGCGCCTTTACGTTTAAATGTCCACCCTCAACCAGCCATGATTTTATGCAAAGCCGTACTAAGAATCAAAGCTAATCCCCAAATACTAAAAGTTTATACTTGGCAGATTGGGTTTACCGTATGTGCGTTCGCGCAGGAGAAGATAACCCATCGCACAAATCCAAGCCAGACAGTTTGACTGTCTGTCATTTGACAGGTCGTTTAAAATCAAATCAAATTGGGGATGTTGCAGCATATATATGTGCTGGGAAAAGCAGACAAGGATGGGAAATAAAGTCAGAATACGACAATAAGATTGTTGTTCTCTAGTTAAGAAATAGTAGGTAAGGTATGTGCCTGATCTACTTACTTTGCTCTGCTAATCAAGTGAGATGTTATTATGAGTCGCTTTTATCGATTCATCTTCAAGTTGGGTATTGCTGTTACACTCGTCTGCTGTTTTTTTACTTTACCTGCATATTCATTGTCTCCATCGGACACGGAAATCCCAGGAGGCGACTTATTCAAGCTAGGGATTGAAAAAATGCAGCACGGCAGTTACTCTGAAGCCAACAGAGAGAAACTACACTCTATGACAAAGCTTTCTTATTACTGAAAAATTTACAGCAACAACTCTCATCTTTATCAGAAATTGCTCTCATCCCCAGATATGCAGAAACTAAGGTGTTTATAGTCCCAGATAGAGATGAGGATATTCTTTGACAGATTGTCTTTTGACAAGCCTATTCCATGAAGTAAACAATATCACTGGAAGTATGGATGTAACACTTAAGAGTTGCGTTCTCAGTCTCGTGGTGTGGTTTTTGTGGAGTGTGGGGCAGCCTTGAAACTAAATCAGTGTATCTATATAGGTATAGCAAGTACGATTTGCTTGTTGATAACTCAGAAAGCAAATGCACAAGAGAAGCCGGTAAACACAAAGAACATTGGATTAATTACAAATATTCCTCGACTGAGTGATATTGAGCGTCCACCAACAAGTGTTAAAGATTGGCTATCACAGTCAGCGCCAACCCCTCCAAAAATCAAGATTACTGGTGTGCGAATCAATCGTACAGACGATAATTTTGAGATAATTCTGGAAACTCCAGATGGAGAAATATCTGCACCAGAAACTCTTCAAGAAGGCAATATATTTATTGCAGATATCCCCAATGCAGTACTAGCTTTACCAGAAGGAAAGGAATTTCGGGAAGACACACCAGTTGATGGTATTTCTTATGTGACGGTAACACAGCAAGAATCTAACAACACAGTACGTGTAACCATCGCATCTTCAGGGAAGCTACCACCAATCCAGGTAGTAAATCAATCTAATGGTTTAACGATCGCCCTTACTCCTACTTCCCCAGACATTGAATTGATAGTAACCGCCCAAAAACGCCCCGAAGACGCGCAGGATGTCCCTCTTAGCTTGACGGTAATTCCTCAGCAAGAAATCGAAGACGCTCAAATTCGTTCTTTCCAAGATATCGCCAACAATACACCCAACTTTAGTTTTCTCCCCACGACTGCGGGGAGTGCTGATTTTAGTTACTACAGTGTGCGGGGGTTAAATAACTTTAACTTTTTAGCCAATCAAGACACCGTTGGCTTTTACATTGATGATGTTCCCTTCGATTATGGCGGCTTTTTAGATGTTGGTTTGATTGATTTAGAACGGGTAGAAGTTTTGCGAGGCCCCCAAAGCACCCTCTATGGTAGAAGTAGTCCGGCTGGGGTGGTGAATGTGATTTCTCGCCCGCCAAGTAATCAGCCAGAGATGCGAATTAGCGCTCTTTATGGTAGCTATAACAACCGGGAATTGCAATTATCCCTCAGCGATGCAATTATTCCTGATAAACTGGCATTTCGACTAGCAGGCGCATACAATGCACGAGATGGCGTATTTGACAATACCTTTCTGAATAAGCCAATAGGAGAGCGATCGCAACTCACAGGACGCGCCCAAATTCTCTGGACACCCACACCAGAATGGAATATATCGTTTAACGCTTATGCTAGTGACAACGATAACGGCAATCCTACCTTTTCTCGACAAAACGCAGAAAACCCTTTTCAAGTTTCCCAAGAAGTTGACGGTTTCCATCGTCTCAGCACTAATACCCAAGCGCTAAAAATTAGCTACAACGGCGATGGATTTCGGGCTACATCCATTACCACCAGGCGATTTAGCAATCAAAATACCCTGGTGGGCGACAATTTCCCCGGTGATTTGCTACAGCAAATTATCGGTATCAATTCAACCTTGTGGTCACAGGAATTTCGCCTCCAGTCCCCTGAAAGTGCCGATCGTTTGCGGTGGTTACTTGGTGGATATTACGAGTCACGGAATTTTAATGTTCTAGATGACACCTTTAAATATAGTGATGCTGGTGCAGTATTCTTTGGCTTACCAGCGTCAGGGAGCGATCGCGTTTCCGCAGAACAAAATCGCCACACCTACGCCATATTCGGACAGATTGACTACAAACCAATTGCACCACTAACTTTGTTTGCAGGTTGGCGCTATGAAACTGCTGACGCTGAACTCGACCGTCGCCGTGTTTTTGTCAATCCTGATGGTACAGCCAATCCACCCACCGCAGAAGTACGCAATGCTACCCTTAATAGTGACGCATTTATCCCCCGCTTTGGCTTACAGTATCGCTTCAATCCCAATTTAATGGCTTACGCCACAATAGCGAAAGGCTACAGACCAAGTGGATTTAACTACCGTGCAGATACAGAAGATACACGCCGATTTCAAGAAGAAACCACCTGGACTTACGAAGCAGGTTTAAAATCTTCTTGGTTAGATGACCGTCTGAGTGCAAACCTATCTATTTTTCAAAGCGATGTTGATAACTACCAAGTGCTGCTGACCGATGATTTTGGCTTTTTTAGAAACGTTACCAATGCAAACGTCAAAGTTACAGGTTTAGAATTTGAACTCAAAGCCAATCCTTTACAAGGACTAGATTTAATTGCTGGTATTGGCTACGTGGACAGCAAATTTAAAAACTATAGAAATTCTTTCACAAATCGAGACTTTAGCAACAACCGCGTTCCTTTCGCACCGGAATTAACCTACAATTTAGCCGTTCAATATCGCAGTCCTGGTGGTATTTTTGCCCGTGCAGAATTACGCGGTTATGGAATAACTTACTTTGATGATGCTAACCAGGTGAAGCAAGACCCCTATGCCCTAGTAAATGCCCGGATTGGTTATGAAGGTGAAAAATATGGCATTTATTTATATGCAAATAACTTGTTTGATACTCGTTATATCACCTCTGGTTTCCTATTCCCACCACCTAATGTAACTGCGGGATTTGGCGACCCAGTAACTTATGGTGTGCGAGTAAGTGCGAGTTTTTAATCTTGATTTTGGAGGCGATAGCAAACATTATCTCTGTCGCCATTTTGCCCTTTCCCAAGTGCTACTATGCTTCCTAAATTGATTTTACTCGCCACACTTTATATTTCTCAGTTTATCCCGACGACATTCTTTATTCAAGCATTACCCGTTTTCATGCGACAACAAAAAATGTCCCTGGATGTGATTGGATTTCTAGGTTTATTAATTCTACCATCAGGATTAAAATTTCTTTGGTCTCCATTCATTGACCGCTACCGTTTAGGCAAACTAGGGCATTATCGCGGTTGGATTATTTGCTTTCAGTTATTGTTGATTTCAACCATGTTAGTAACGGCTTTTATTGACATTCAAGATAACTTAAACGCCTTCCTAACTTGTATGTTTTTAGCATCTTTATTTTCATCCAGTCAAGATATTGCTACTGATGCGTTGGCAGTCAATTTACTCGAACCTCAAGAACGGGGATTAGGTAATGCAATTCAATCTGGAGGCAATATTTTCGGCGCAATTATTGGTGGTGGTGTAATGCTCATTCTCTTAGATAAAATTGGCTGGCGATATAGTTTAATTACTCTGTCGATATTTATGCTGATAAATTTAGTTCCCATATTAATTTATAGAGAAAAAAGTCAGCATCAACTAGAAAATTCAACCTTTTTTCGATCATACTTTCAACCATTTATCAGCTTTTTATCACGTCCAAAAGCATTACCTTGGCTTTTTGTTGTACTGCTATATATGATGGGTGATAGTGTAACAAGTCTGATGATTCGCCCACTCTTGGTAGATAGGGGTTTGTCTTTACCAGATATTGGTTGGATTTTAGGAATAGTTAGCTATAGCGCCCGTATTGTTAGCGCCTTGATTGCGGGATTAGTAATTGTCAAATTAGGAAGAATAAAGTCTCTAATTATATTTGGCTTCATAGCAGACCTGACCACACTTTTATATATTATTCCGGCAATTGGTGTGAGTAGTTTGCTTGTACTTTATACAGTTTGTATTATAGTTAATGCAACCCAAAGTATGGCATATACTGCTTTACTCAGTGCCATGATGGATAAATGCGAAAAAAATACAGCCGCTACTGATTACACAATGCAAGTTTCTGTGATGTTTTTAGGTGGGATTGCTGCCACAGTTTTGAGTGGAATGTTGGCAACTACAATGGGTTACAGTTTTATATTTATAATGAGTGCAGCAGTAAGTTTATTGAGTGTCTTTTTGATTACGCAGGAATATGGAGTTAGTTCTTGATATTGTCTAATTATTGTCAAAAATAACTCAAATACTCACCTAATCCTTTTAATACAGTAAATTAGCGATCGCTCTTTGGGAAAAACTTTTCGGTTTACTGAGAAATGTTCCGTTACCATGCGACTATGACCCCAAGATGCTACGCCAGTCAAGATTTAAACAAATTCAGAGGTTAGTTGATGGATTTTATATCGGACACCGTTGCTCTATCGCGGATGCAGTTTGCACTGACGGCGATTTTTCATATGCTATGGCCTGTTCTCACCACGGGGATGGGAATTTATCTGGTCATTGTCGAAGGAATGTGGCTAAAAACACGCAATCCTGATTACTACCACCATGCTCGTTTCTGGGCCAAGCTATATGTGTTGAATTTCGGGATTGGTGTAGCATCTGGCTTACCAATGGAGTTTCAATTTGGTACGAACTGGGCCCCGTTTTCCGAAGCAGTAGGCGACTTTTTTGGCAGCATTTTAGGCTTTGAGGCTTCGATGGCATTCATGCTAGAAGCCGGATTTCTGGGTATTATGCTGTTTGGCTGGGAAAGAGTAAACCCAGTGATTCACTATTTTGCCACGATTATGGTTGCCTTTGGTGCAAACCTATCTACCTTCTGGATTTTAGCGGCAAACTCTTGGTTGCAGACCCCAGCCGGCGGGGAAATAGTGAACGGGAAATTTGTTGTTGATGATTACTTTCAGGCAATTTTAAACCCCTTCATGGTCAACAGTGTCTCCCATATGTTTTTAGGGACGCTGGAAACTTCTTTGTTTGTGATTGGGGGAATTAGCGCCTGGTATATTCTCAACAACCGCCATCAAGCTTTCTTTGCGCGATCGCTCAAAATTGCCCTAGCAACAGCGATCGCTGTCACCCCATTACAAATCTATGTCGGACACCTCAGCGCTGAACAGGTAGCTGACTATCAGCCTACCAAACTAGCAGCAATGGAAGCCAAGTGGGAAACCTCTCCAGCCGGAGAACCTGCGCCCTGGAGTGTAGTTGCATTACCCAATAATCAGACTGAGCAAAATGACTGGGAAATCTCAATTCCCAACGGCTTAGGCTACATTTTGGAATTCAAAAAAAATCTGTCTAAACCCGTTCTGGGACTGAAAGAGTGGAAACCTGAAGATCGCCCCCGGATGGTGGGTTTGATTTATTATTCCTTCCGCATCATGAGTGGTATCGGCTTTTTCTTGGCTGGCTTGATGGGTATCAGTGTGATTCAATGGTTGCGGGGTAAACTTTCACCAGAAGCGATCGCCCAGCAAAAATGGCTACTGCGAATTTGGATTTTAGCGGCTCCATTGGGCTACATTGCCGTGGAATCAGGCTGGATTGTGCGCTGTGTTGGGCGACAACCTTGGGTAGTTTATGGGAAAATTCGCACAGCAGATGGCGTTTCCCACCTACCGGCGACTGAGGTTTTAACATCCTTGCTAATTTTTGCAGGAATTTATACAGCCCTGTTTATTTGTGCCTTATTCTTTGGTAGTCGGATTATTCGTCAAGGCCCCAACCTAGAGCTTCCCGTTCCAGGTATTGACACCCAACCAGGCGTAGAAACGACTCCGGCTGAATTTGTTCCAGATCAACGTCCTGTGGAAGCACAGCAGTAAATCAATTCGCAATAGCCTGCGGCAAGGCTAACGCCAACGCAATTTGCAATAAAGAGTGCTGTGTATGGTAAATCAATAGGTAATTGTATGGAGAATTTAGAACACTTTTTAGCCCAGGTATGGTTTATTATCTTGGCTCTGTTTTTGTTTCTCTACGTTATGTTAGACGGGTTTGATCTAGGCGTAGGTATCCTGTCCCTAACCAGTTCCAATGAGGAGCGACGGGACATTTTAATGACGAGTTTGGGTAATATTTGGGATGCCAATGAAACCTGGCTGGTGTTGATGGGAGGTGCATTATTTGGGGCATTTCCTCTGGCTTATGGCACCATTTTGAATGCGCTCTACATTCCCATTTTTGGCATGATATTTGGCTTGATTTTTCGGGCTGTGGCCTTTGAATTTCGGGAGCATTCGACAAACAAAGTATTTTGGAACGTCGCCTTTGGAGTTGGAAGTTTCATGGCGGCGCTGTTTCAAGGATTTGCCTTGGGCAGCATTTTAGAAGGCATTAAGGTGGATGAATCGGGTCACTTTATCGGTAGTATGTGGGACTGGCTCGATTGGCGATCGCTCTTAGTTGCCTTGACATTAATTCAAGGTTATGTGTTGATTGGCTCCACCTATCTCATCTTAAAAACTGAGGGAGAACTGCAAACATCCCACTACCGCACAGCAAAAATCGCTGCTTGGACAACTCTTATCGGTGCAATCTTAATCACCATCGCCACCCCTGTTGTGTATGAAAATGCCAGGGCAAAGTTATTTCACCAACCAGAAGTGTATCTATTTTCACTTATTCCCGTGCTAGGTGTGCTGCTAATTGGCTTATTGATTCAAAGCCTGAACCGCAAAGCAGAAACTACTCCCCTGGTTTGGACAGTGCTGCTTTTTCTACTTACCTTTGTGGGCTTGGGATTAGTTGTTTTTCCCTATATCATCCCCCCAGGTATCACCATTTATCAAGCAGCCGCAGCACCTAGTGCGTTAGTGTTCATGATTATCTTCATTGGATTTCTGATTCCCATTATGTTGTTCTACAACATCTACAATTACATTGTGTTTCGCGGGAAAGTCATAGGTACACATTATGGGGAATAAGTTAGGACTTACGCGTGAAAACGCAAGATCAAGGGTTTGGAGAAGGGTATAGGGATGTAGAGGTATAAATGTTTGAAACCCTTACACCACTGCATCCTTACAAACGAGGTTTTCCGCTGCTTGTTTGCTGTTAATCAAACATATAAGACTTGCTAATTTTATTTGCGAGATATTGTAAAATCTCTCACTTTGAAAATTATCATGATCAGTTATTATATGAGCGTATGCCTCAGTTCAGTCGCAGCGTAAGTTTAGTTGGAGTGAATGCCAGCAACCATAATTGCTGCACTACAACATTTGCCGTCTGCAACTAAAGAAGACTATGCAATATTTGCTTAGAACTTTTTTAAAGCTGAACTAGCCGCTCTTTGTTAAGAATTACGTGATCCCACATGACTATCTACGTTGGAAATCTCTCATACCGCGCCACCGAAGCAGACTTAAAAGCCGTATTTGCAGACTACGGTGAGGTCAAAAGAGTCGTATTACCTACAGACCGTGAAACCGGTCGGATGCGTGGTTTTGCCTTTGTTGAAATGAATGAAGATGCCCAAGAAGATGCAGCTATTACCGAATTAGATGGTGCAGAATGGATGGGTCGTCAGCTGAGAGTCAATAAAGCTAAACCGCGAGAAGATGACCGACGAGGTAGTTGGGGTAAAAAACAAGATTATTAATCAAAAATGGCTCCCTACACTAGCAAATTTTATCCTACTTATCAAGACACATAAGGCCGATATTTGCTAGAAATATCTCGGACAATGCAATAAAAATTCCATAATAAATCCGACTAGTGGAGATTTCCCAAAAAATTATTCTACTAGCCGGATTTTCTTTACCTTAAACGCTCCGCATCTAATGGAGAAGGGTTCTAAGAATAAATCGTACATCGCGTTACTTATGTAATTGGTATAAGTACCGCACTCTGTGGACGGAATCTATAATTATCAGGAGAAGACCAATACCTTTAAAATTTATCTCCAAGGAGGTTTAGTCAACAGTCAATGCGAAAATGAACCTTTCAATTAAAAGTGATTGATGCTCACCCTACAAAAGTCGTCATCATATTGGTGCAAGATGTTAATAGTCGTACTTAATATGCCAATCGAGTAGATAACACAAAATACTAAGTACACTTACTCAACCCTATGCTTCTATCTGCCGCAACTCTCCTCACCATAGCAAGCGTAAACTCTCGATTTCTTTAGTTTATCTAAAATCACATCTAGGTTATCAAATTACCTTTCTAAGATAGAGGCAGCAACTATGTGTTGCCACGCAAACTTGATCCAACTAACAGCAGTCGCTAGGAAGTACATAACATGGCTAAAGCCTCAGAATCCTTGGATTTGTCTGTCAACGAGTCTACAGATAAAGCTCTAGACCGCGATTGTACAACCTTATCCCGTCACGTCCTCCAACAACTCCAAAGTTTTTCCGCAGATGCACAAGATTTGAGTGCATTAATGAATCGGATTGCTTTAGCAGGTAAATTAGTTGCCCGTCGCCTTAGCCGCGCTGGTTTAATGGAAGGGGTTCTCGGATTTACTGGGGAGGTAAATGTACAAGGTGAATCCGTCAAAAAGATGGATGTCTATGCCAATGACGTGTTTATCTCAGTGTTTAAGCAAAGCGGCTTAGTTTGTCGTCTTGCATCTGAGGAAATGGATGAACCATATTACATTCCCGAAAATTGCCCCATAGGTCGTTACACCTTACTGTATGACCCAATAGACGGTTCCTCAAACACAGATACAAATCTCAGTTTGGGTTCCATTTTCTCTATCCGTCAACAGGAAGGTGATGATAGTGATGGCCAAGCTAAAGACCTCCTCACCAACGGACGCAAGCAGATTGCGGCGGGTTACATTTTATATGGGCCTAGCACGATGCTAGTTTATACAATGGGTACGGGAGTTCACTCATTTACCCTTGATCCCAGCTTAGGAGAATTCATCCTCAGCGAAGAAAATATCCGCATTCCCGACCACGGCGCAGTTTACAGCGTTAATGAAGGTAACTTCTGGCAATGGGAAGAATCAATGCGGGAATATATCCGCTATGTTCACCGTACAGAAGGTTACACAGCTCGTTACAGTGGTGCAATGGTGAGCGATATCCATAGAATTTTGGTACAAGGTGGTGTGTTTCTCTACCCAGGGACGATTCAAAACCCTGAAGGTAAATTACGGTTGTTGTATGAATCTGCTCCTTTAGCCTTTTTAATTCAACAAGCTGGTGGTCGGGCAACTACGGGATTAGTAGATATCTTAGATGTTGTACCGAAAAAACTACACCAACGTACACCTCTGATTATTGGTAGTAAAGAGGACGTAGCCAAGGTTGAATCATTTATTCAGAATGGTCATTAACAGGCAGGAGGCAGGGGGAGAATAAGAAATAATAATTCCTAACGCCCTACTCAGCACTTACTACTCAGCACTTTCTCAGCTAAATGTGAGAGATTATCTCAGCTGGCCGATGTAATAAGTGATAGACAAAGCAAAAATGCAAAAGTAACCATCAATACTTTGGTGTGTTTTGTCGAAGTCACTTAAAACATCTTTTACGGGGTGAAACAAACTGTAGCTATGGCCATCAATCATTTATTGGAGATTAAAGAATACGGTCAAAGTATCTGGATGGATAATTTGAGCCGTGACATTATTCAGTCGGGTGAACTCAAAAATCTAGTTGAAAATCAAGGGATTTGTGGGATTACTTCCAATCCGGCGATTTTTGAAAAGGCGATCGCCAATAATGTCATTTATGATGCTGATATCGAAGCTGGTGTGCGTGCGGGATTACCCACATACAAAATTTATGAATCCCTAATTTTTGCAGATATCCGTAATGCCTGTGATATCTTGCGCCCTGTATATGAAGCCTCGAATAAATTAGATGGTTATGTGAGTATCGAAGTCCCACCAACCATCGCCCATGATACACAAGCGACAATTAACGAAGCCCGCCGCTATTATCAAGAAATTGGGCGGGAAAATGTGATGATTAAAATCCCCGGTACTGAAGCCGGGTTGCCAGCTGTAGAACAGGTAATAGCTGAGGGCATTAACGTTAACGTTACCCTGCTATTCTCTGTTCAAAGCTACATCAACACAATTTGGGCATATATTCGGGGTTTAGAAAAACGCCTAGCTGAGGGTAAGGATATCAGCCAAATTGCTTCTGTTGCTAGTTTCTTCCTCAGTCGGATTGATATCAACATTGACGGGAAAATTGATGCCAAACTAGCCCGTGGCGTTGATGATATTAGTTTAGAAGCAAAACTGATGGTTGTAAAAGGTAAAGTAGCGATCGCCAATGCCAAGATTGCTTATCAAGAATACAAAAAAATTATTGAGAGCGATCAATGGCAAGCACTAGCAGCTAAAGGGGCAAAAGTGCAAAGATTATTATGGGCTAGTACCAGCACCAAAGACCCCAACTACAGCGATGTCATGTATGTTGATGAGTTAATTGGCCCCGATACCGTCAACACCTTACCACCAGCAACAATTACCGCTTGTGCCGACCATTGCGAAGTCGCTAACCGTGTAGAAACAGGAGTTGCAGAAGCCTACCAATTGATCGAAAGCCTCAAAGACCCAGACATCAACATCGATATCAATGCCGTGATGGACGAATTGTTAATCGAAGGCATTAACAAATTTGTCCAGCCCTTCCAGTCCCTTATGAACTCTTTAGAGGGCAAAGTCAAGCTATTGTCACCAGTATAGGGACTGGGGATTAGGAAGAGGCAGGGGGGCAGGGAGTAGGGAGCAGGGGAGAAAACATTTACCTGATCCCAATCCCCCATCCCCAGTACCCAATCCCCAGTACCCAACTCCCCAAACCTCCATCTAAAATCCCAAAACTGTTATGGTTAGTCTCCTAGAAAATCCCTTGCGCGTTGGTCTGCAACAACAAGGGATGCCCGAACCCCAAATTATAGTCATCTTTGGCGCTTCTGGTGATCTTACCTGGCGCAAACTCGTCCCAGCACTTTACAAATTGCGGCGGGAACGACGCATTCCCCCAGAAACTACCATTGTTGGTGTAGCCCGTCGGGAATGGAGCCACGAATACTTCCGCGAACAAATGCAAAAGGGCATGGAAGAGGCTCATAGCAGTGTCGAACTTGGAGAACTGTGGCAAGATTTCTCTCAAGGTCTGTTCTACTGCCCTGGAGACATAGATAACCCGGAAAGTTATCAAAAACTGAAGAATTTGTTAAGCGAATTAGACGAGAAACGAGGTACACGGGGCAACCGGATGTTTTACCTCTCCGTCGCCCCTAACTTCTTCCCTGAAGCTATCAAGCAACTAGGGGGAGCAGGAATGTTAGACGACCCATACAAACATCGTCTAGTAATTGAAAAACCATTTGGTAGAGATTTGGCATCAGCCCAAAGCCTGAACGCAGTAGTGCAGAAGTATTGTAAAGAACACCAAGTCTACCGCATCGACCACTACTTGGGTAAAGAAACAGTTCAAAACTTACTGGTATTCCGCTTCGCCAATGCCATTTTTGAACCCCTGTGGAATCGTCAGTTTGTTGACCACGTACAAATTACCGTGGCAGAAACCGTAGGCGTGGAAGACCGGGCTGGTTATTACGAAAAAGCCGGCGCACTGCGGGATATGTTGCAGAACCACCTGATGCAGCTTTATTGCCTGACAGCAATGGAAGCACCAAACTCAATGGATGCCGATAGCATCCGTACAGAAAAAGTCAAAGTGTTACAAGCTACTCGCCTGGCTGACGTACACAACCTATCACGTTCAGCAATACGCGGACAATACAGCGCTGGTTGGATGAAAGGTCAACAAGTTCCTGGGTATCGGACAGAACCAGGAGTTGACCCAAATTCCTCCACCCCTACTTATGTAGGTATGAAGTTTTTAGTTGACAACTGGCGTTGGCAAGGTGTTCCTTTCTACCTGCGTACTGGCAAACGGATGCCGAAGAAAGTCAGTGAGATTTCTATCCACTTCCGCGATGTGCCTTCTCGGATGTTCCAATCTGCCGCGCAACAAAGAAACGCCAACATTTTAGCTATGCGGATTCAGCCAAATGAAGGAATTTCCTTGCGTTTTGATGTGAAAATGCCAGGAGCCGAATTCCGTACCCGTTCCGTAGATATGGATTTCAGCTATGGTTCCTTTGGGATTGAAGCTACTTCCGACGCTTACGATCGCCTATTCTTAGATTGTATGATGGGCGACCAAACATTATTCACCAGAGCCGACGAAGTAGAAGCAGCTTGGCAGGTAGTCACCCCCGCCCTTTCTGTTTGGGACTCACCCGCCGACCCCGCCACCATTCCCCAGTACGAAGCCGGAACCTGGGAACCAGCAGAAGCAGAATTTCTGATTAACCAAGATGGTCGTCGCTGGCGCAGACTGTAGGCATAGGGAATGGGGAATGGGGACTGGGGAATAGGTATTGCTTATTGGTTTATCAAAGCTTTTTTCCCTCACACCCTTACACCCCTACACCCTTACACCCCAGATTAAAACTGATCACAGACAACATCACAATTATTATGACTTCCCAAGCTCCTACCATTTTCTCGCTCCAAGCCCCAAAGGATATTTCGCTAAACGAAATTGAAGCGGAACTCAATCAAATTTGGCAAAGCTACGGCATCACTGGCGAAGATGGCGCACTACCTGCGGCTACTCGTGCTACTACATTTACTCTAGTAGTATATGAACCAGAAGAAACCCAATATTTATTGGCTTCTTTAGGATTCTATAACGGCCCAATTGATGGCATCTTAGGCCCACAGACAGAAACTGCCCTGCGACAAGTACAAATCAAGTACGCACTCCCAGAAACCGGCACAGCTACACCGGAAACCATAGCTAAACTGCGGGAAGAATTTGTTAAACGCCAAGGCAATTCTGCTAATGGTGATGCTAATGGCAGTACTTCCTATGCTTACAGCAGTAGCACCAGCCCCAGAATTGCTGATGAAATCGCCCTCCGCAACCCTTGCCGAATTATTGCCCTGTTTCCCATTGTTGGCGAAGATGAAGGGGTAAAGGCGCAAGTTTCTGCCTACTGCCCAATTCAAAAACAATCTTCCAGTACACTCATCTGCTGTGAATACATCACTCTCAGTGGTACAGCAACCGCTTTGGAAAGAATTGGCGGCATGATTCCCGCATTGTTGATTGGTGGCTTGCCAAAATTCCTCTGGTGGAAGGCTACACCAGACCCCAACAACATCTTATTTAAACGATTGGCAGCAGTTTGCAACAACGTGATTGTTGACTCTTGCAACTTCAACGAGCCAGAAAGCGATTTACTCAGCCTGCAAAAGTTAGTAGAAACAGGCGTACCTCTAGCTGATTTAAACTGGCGTAGGCTGGCTGCATGGCAAGAGTTGACAGCCGAAGCTTACGATTCTCCCGACCGTCGCGCCGCCTTGGGAGACATTGACCGGGTGACAATTGATTACGAAAAAGGCAACCCAGCTCAAGCATTATTATTTTTGGGTTGGTTAGCCAGTCGCCTGCAATGGCAACCCATTTCCTATCAAAAGGATAGCGGAGACTATGATATTACGCGCATTCACTTTGTTAACCAAGACCAAAAGCGAGTAGAAGCTGAGTTGGCAGGGGTTCCAGTTGCGGATGTGGGTGATATTGTGGGCGATGTAATTGCCTTGCGCCTCAGTTCAACCAATCCCCAAGCGAATTGTGGTACAGTCATCTGCTCAGAAACCGGTGGTTGTATGCGGATGGAAACCCACGGTGGCGCTCAAGCAGCAGGTCTTTTTCAACAAGTGAGTTCCTTATCGGAACAAAAAGCAGAAGCTTTACTCAGTCAACAGGTACAACGCTGGGGACGTGAGTCACTGTTTGAAGAAAGTTTAGCCTTAATCGGGCAAGTATTTCAGTTAGGCATGAAAAATTAAGCCTGACGAAAAACAAGGGAGATTTCCCCAACTTTCAACAAAAATTGCACCGATTAAGTAAACCCCGGTTTTCCGAATCAACCGGGGTTTTAATACCAATTCAAAATTCAAAATTAAGAATCAAGACAGGACAAGCGTTTAGGTCTGTATATCTGTCGCATTCTTTTTTCAAATTGGTATAAGTTTAACAACAAAGGCAGGAGCCGAGAGAACTGCCCAATTACTAATTACCAATTACCAATTTAAAAATCATCATCAGTATTTCTCATGGCTTTGGGGTCGGGAGCAAAAGCTAACCATAGAGGAAACTGTAGTAGTGCCAGACTAATTTGCTCCTCGGAATCATCAATGAGAATCAAAGGTAACTGATTCGCTTTCACGAAACGGTCTGCTTTCTGCGCTAAAGCATCTGGGGCTTCAAACAATACAACCCCTCTATCTGGGCCAAAATCTGGGCGACCGATACCGAGACAGTCTTGTAAACCGCGCCGCCATTCTCCTAGACGTTCTGGCGTATTAGCTAAAACTAGAGTACGAACGCGATCGCCATATAATTTATGTAATATCGAAATTGCTGCCGAAGCAATCAAAATATTCTGCAAACGGCTACCCATCGTCCGTAAAGCACCCCGTCCCCCTTGGTTAAAAAACCAATTGGCGACTCGTTCGGCGTGGACTGGTTCAAAGGTGCGTCGCAGTTGCCAAGCCGGGCCATAATAATCAGGTTTGTTACGATACTGGTCAATTAGGCGGCGAATTTGCTTGGTAGTGTCTTGAAACTGCTGTTGAGCAAACTGCGGTGTACCTGCTTGAGGTTCGGCGGGTTTAGTGTCTTTTACTGGTGCTTTTTCTCTTTCAACAACGGCTGGGACTAATTGCAGTTGTTCGGCTGAAACTGCCAAATCTTGTAAACTACCTGCTAGATAATCTTTAAAACCTTGTACCCTGATTGCCAAGTCTTGAGATGCACCTGCAAAAGTAGTTCGCATCTCATTACGAATGCGCTCTTGGCGGCGTTCTAGCTGTTCTACAGAAATTTGCAGTGCTTGTTTGCGCTGTTCTAGTTGTGCTAGCGACTCTTGCACAATTCTTCCCAATGCGGTTTGAGTTTCGCTGAGTTGTCCTTGCAGGATTTTGTACGTAGCTTGTAGATTAGCTATTTCTTTTGTGAGTGCTGCTTCAGTACGTTGCAGTTCCGCGATGCGTTGTTCGGCTTCTGTGTATAAGGGATTATTTGGTAATTCTGAACCCAATAATGTAGTTTCTGTTTCTAACGGCTGAACCAAATCATCCGTTGATTCCGCCGTTACATTGTCTGTAGAATTTGCCAATTCTTCATTAGAGACTGATAGCGGCTCAACCAAAGGAGTTTGCCCTTCGATGACCAGAACTGACTCTTCAGATGAGTTTTCTGGATTTTCCAGCTTAGGGTTTTCTTGTTGTATTTGCTCCAACCACTCATCAATCGGTTCTGGAGTTTGAGATTCGTCAGGGTTCATAAACTACAGTGCAATTCCTAAGATGCAAATAATATAGCTTTCAAAAATATACTGTTGAGTTGCCCGAAAATTTCTAAGTTCCCAGTTTAACTTGAAATTGGGGGCTGAGGACTGGGTATTGGGGACTGGGAAGAAAACTCCCTTACTTCTCTCTAAATACGAGGACAACGCTCTTCTAAACAAGCTTTGAGGGTTTTGGGGTCAAATAAAATCGGCAAAAAGTGAATGCTGTTAATTTCTTTAAAGTAAAACAATATGGGAACTTTATCCCAGAAAATTCGCCAGTTTTGCCATTCTCGGAAGGGGAAGCGGCGAATTAGTTTTTCACCTCTGTAGAGGTCAAAATCAGTGGCGGTAAACTGCACACGCAGGCTGACTGTTTGGAATAAAAGAAATAAACCCAAAAAGGCAAACACAATTCCCACCCAAGGTTGTACAAACAGTAGTGGAATGGCCGAAATTACCAACACGACAGGGATATTGTAACTAGGTTTAAGTTCCACAATTGCTGTGGAGTTAGGCGCAGTTGAACTGGTCACACTTTCTCATCCTGGTTTAGTAAACACCTTTCTTATTTTAGGAGTTTAGTCAACAGTCAGTTGTCATTGGTCATGAGAAGAGATGTTGTATACAACGTCTGTACATTAATTTTTCCGACTATCCACTCCCTATCCTTATATCCCTGGCTGGAATGCACCACCAGTTCCTTGAAACATTACCCAGGATAAGAAAAAGTTACTAACGAAGATAATTAATAAGGCCGTAACAACAGCCGTTGTAGTCGATTGTCCTACTCCTTTAGCTCCACCTGTGGTGGTCAAACCCCAACTACAACCAATAATGGCAATTAATACCCCAAAGCAGCACGCCTTAATCATGGCGCTACAAATATCCCAGATTTCTAGTAAGTTACGGGCGGAATCTAAAAATACTGTGTCGGAGATTCCATACATATTTGTGGCAATGATTAATCCCCCTAACATTCCTGTGACTAAGGATAGGAGGGTTAAAATTGGCAGCATGAGGAAGCAAGCCAGCAGACGGGGTATAACTAAATAGTCAATTGGGTCAGTTTTTAACATCAACATGGCATCGATTTGTTCTGTTACCCGCATTGTGCCGATTTCTGCGGCAAAAGCAGAACCAACACGTCCGGCTAATATCACGGCTGTTAGTACTGGCGATAATTCCCTCGTCAATGCTACTGCTAACACTCCGCCGACAAGATTACCTGCGCCAAAATTAATAAACTCCCGTGCTACCTGAATGGTAAAAACTGCACCAACAAAAACTGCTGTTAATAGGGCAATAAATAACGAATCTGGCCCCACTGCTGCCATTTGTTCTTTGGTGTTGCGCCAGTGGATTTTACCCCTCAAGAGGTGAACTATAGCTTGTCCACCCAGAAATATTGCTGCCAGCAATCGCTGACTCCATGTTCCTATGCTGGATTTGGATGTGGTCATTAGTTATTATTCATTTCCATCATTGGAGACGTTACACTGCAACATCTGTACATAGTCCATAGTCAACAGTCAACAATCAACAGTCAACAATTATTTTCCCTTGCTCATTCATCTTGTGGGAAATATTAACTTTGCTTAATGATTTTCTCAGGAAATATAGCTTTGCATGAACACGTTACACATTGCTATAAATTGATATTTTGCAGTAAAAACTCTGTTTAATTAGGCTTTTCCAGCTTTTTATTTTGTTTTGCAAACTTACGCACTTGTGTAACAAGTAACCACTTAATTTAATGAAAACTTAAGATTTTTGACAACTTGTCTGTTGGGAAGCGATCGCACGTATTGTAGAAAGAGGACACATAGTTGTTGGCTATTGTTCACTGTAGTCTCGGAGTTTGTCTGAAATGACTATTTTTACCAATTTTCTCCGTTCTCTGGTGTTGACGATTATTTTTAGCTTTGTCGCTCCCTTATGTTTAATCGGCGGTGTGCTGCTTTTCCTGTCTTTAGGTGGCTATGTTCCCCTTGTGGGAGGCTTAACTGCGGCGATCGCTAACGGAATCTTTAATTTCCTGATTATTTTCGGTAGTGGCTCTGCTCTACACGGGATTTTAGTTATTGGTCTGACTTGTAGTTTTGTTGGCGCACTGTTCGATACTTACGTTTACTACCGATATCAAATTTTAAGGTTAGATTCCTAAGTCATCAAAACTCAATACTGATAGTTTCAAGGTTATGAAGGTGAATTTAACTGTTACTTCCACACCTAATTAGAAATATTGTAACTTTTAGATTTAACAAATATTAATAATCAATTATAACTTTTCAATTAAACAATGTATAGCGGTTGACGGTGTTGAAAGCCTTTTATTGTAAGGGTTTTGTCTTAGCTTGATGTCCTAATCTATCTAGCTACAGCTATACGAGCAAAATCAAGCAAGCTTCTCCTGATCACAAAGAAACTGTAACTCATATCTACCGCAACATCTGATGATTTACAGCGCTTCTCGCTTGTGTGAAATACTCTTTGTAATAAGAGAGAATCTATATCAATTAATAATTAAATACTGACAAATGATCTTTATAGATAGTTCCATCTTGCTTACTCTAGGTTGAACTGCATAAACATACAGATTTTAGATGAGACTAATTAAGTATCAATAATCTTAGTATAATTTATAGGCTTTTTAACTGGAATTATCAGAATAAATTTGACTGAAATATGAAACCTGTGAAATTAACAATAGCAAAGAAACAACCACACAAAACATAAAAAATTCATTAAAATTCGTAAGGGTCTCATAGCTGCTTGTTTTTTTCAAAGAGCAGAGTTAGGACATCTGACCACTAGACAATTTATATTTAGATCATTACGAGGTTTCTATTTGCTCATGGTTTGGCCTTTTAAGTCAAAGTTTCGTAAACAAATCGCTCGCATTGAAATTACAGGTGCGATCGCCAGTGGAACACGCAAACGGGTGCTAGAAGCTTTAAAAACTGTTGAAGAAAGAAAGTTTCCCGCATTACTGTTACGTATTGACAGCCCCGGCGGTACAGTCGGAGACTCCCAAGAAATCTACAGCGCCTTAAAGCGGTTACGGGAAAAAATTAAAATTGTTGCTAGTTTTGGTAATATTTCTGCTTCTGGTGGTGTTTACATCGGTATGGGAGCAGAACATATCATGGCTAACCCTGGAACTATCACGGGTAGCATTGGTGTAATTCTGCGTGGAAACAACCTAGAACGCTTATTAGACAAAATTGGTGTATCTTTCAAGGTAATTAAATCTGGGCCTTACAAAGATATCTTGTCATTTGACCGCGAACTAACCGAACCAGAACAAGATATATTGCAGGAGTTGATTGACACAAGTTACCAGCAGTTTGTCCAAACAGTAGCTGAGGGTAGGTCTTTAGCCGTAGATAAAGTTAAAAGTTTTGCTGATGGACGGATTTTTACTGGGCAGCAAGCTTTAGAATTAGGAGTTGTAGACCGCTTGGGAACCGAAGAAGAAGCCCGTCGCTGGACAGCAGAATTAGTCGGTCTTGATCCTGAGAAAACACCTTGTTATACCCTAGAAGAACGCAAACCCCTATTAAGTAGAGTTTTACCAGGGAGCCGTAAGGGTTACTCAAGGCTAGGTGCAAGTATAGATTGGCTAGAATTTGAAATGTCTACTAGTGGTTTACCACTCTGGTTATATAGACCTTAATTGTCAATAGTCAGTAGTCATTGGTCAGTGGCAAAAGTAAGAAGTGACAACTGACAACTGACAACTGACAACTAACAACTAACAACTAACAACTGAACTAATCAAGGAGGACTGTGGCGTGGAGTGGCGATTGCGTGCAATTCGTGGAGCAACAACCGTTTCGGGAAATAGTGTGGAAGCAATTCGAGAGGCGGTGAGTGAACTGCTAGACGAACTGGAAAGGCGAAATCAACTCCAGCCACAAGATATGATTAGTGTGACATTCTCTGTTACACGGGACTTAGATGCAATTTTTCCAGCAGCGATCGCTAGACCCCGTCCGGGCTGGGATAATGTAGCTATGTTAGATGTACAGCAGATGCACGTTGAAGGTAGTTTACAGCGCTGTATCCGTTTCTTAATCCACGCCTACCAGCCAACCTCTGTCCCGGTTCATCACATTTATTTGCGCGAAGCTCGGAAACTGCGCCCTGATTGGAGTTTACCCCAGGCGCTACAAGCACCGCAGCAAATAGTAGAGTCAAGAGTTTAATTGAAGTGATGAGAAAACCTGGCTTGCGCCCAATTAAGTTAAATTCCAGGGCGCAGAATTTTGTCTGCTAGTTGGGGAAACCATCGCTGGAGGAAAAACAGTAGTTTGGTTTTACCGATTCGCATTTCATAGCGATCGCGTGTAAAATCATGCCAAAATTCATTTACCAGTGCATCAGGGGAAATCTTCCCTTTACCCCGTCCTTGAGTCATGGGTGTATCAACTAAAGGCGCGATAATTTCAAATACTTTAATAGATGTGGTTTCGAGTTGCCAGCGCAAGGCTTTAGTAGCAATATGTATCCCTGCTTTACTACCACAGTAGACAGGTGCGCTTTCTTTGGGAACTAATCCTAAGCCAGAGGAAACATTTATAATCGCGGCTTCGGGCTTGTTCAACAGATGGGGTAACATCAGTTTAATCAATTGCAATGGCGCAATTAAGTTAGTTCGTAACTCTGCTTCGATTAACTCTGGGGTAATTTCTGGATTGGTAAATTCGTAGTTATATTGAATGCCAGCATTGTTGATCAGGATATTCACATTTGGGTAACGATTGACTAGCTTTTGCAAGATATTTAAATCCTGTAAATCAGCAACTTCAGTGAGAATTTCCGGCCATAATGCCTTTACGCCAGCTAATTTTTCAGCATTCCGTCCAGTGATTATCACTGTATTTTGCGCTTGCAGAAATTTGTGTGCTAGTGCCAAACCAATTCCTGATGCACCTCCAGTGATTAAAACTGTGTTGCCTTGGGTTGAAATTGGAGATTTCTTGTTGTAAGCCGGATGTAATACTTTTTTCACCATTGCCAGTTTAGTAAGCGCATTTCAGAACATCTTCTTTAGATGTAATCTGGAGCAATGGTGAAGTCATTAACTTATGTTAATCAGGGTGGAAATTTTTCCTAATTCGGCTAAGAGACACAGGTGAAATGCCCAGATAAGAGGCAATGTGATACTGCTTGACTCTATGATCTAGATGAGGATATTCCGCCAGAAATTTTTGGTATCTGGTCGTGGCATCATCTAGAAGTAACTCTGCCTCGCGTTTTTCTTTTTTAAGATACAATGCTTCTAAAAATTTATGCTTAATTATCTGCCAGCATGAATGCTCTGCACATAATTGGGTGAACTTGTCATAGTCGGCAACTAATAATAATGAGTCTTCTAAAGCTTCAATATAAAATTGAGCTGGCTGTTTTAAAATCAACGCACTGTAGGCAGCAACAAAATGGTCTTCTGGGCAAAATGATTTTGTGAATTCTGTACCCGATGCATTTACGTAGTAGAGACGTAAGATTCCGGAAATAACGAATCCAATTTGCCGGGGTATGTCACCCGCCTGAATGAAAAACTCTCCAGCAGTTAAAGGTAGTGGGTAAAAAGTTTGGTTTAACTTTTGAATTTCATCTGCTGGAATATCTGCGAAGTTTTGCAGAACAGTATTGAGTTGAATATAAGGGGGGGTGGACATACAAAGTGGCGATCACGCTATGCCTCTAGATTATTACTTGATACTTTTTCTTCTTTGTGATGGTGAAATCTGATCCCTAAAAAGATGTCATACACAAATTCAAAGAAATCTTTTTTCTGCAACAATCCTGAAGTTTGATAACAGCCTTTCTCATCTAACAGTGGCTTCATTACATAATAGGCTGGCTGATAGTTATACCAGGGGATAGAAGGCCATAAATGATGAATTAGGTGGTAATTCTGCCCCATAATTAAGATGTTGAGTAACTTTCCAGGGTAGACGCGGGCATTTTTCCAGCGATCGCGTTCCACAAAAGGACGATGGGGCAGATAATCAAAGAATAGTCCTAAAGCTATACCAACTATGAATGCGGGGATAAACCAAAAATTGAGAATGTAGCCCAGGAAATGATATTGAACGGAAATGTAAACAATTGTAATGACAATTAAGCGACTGATAAACCACTCCAGCAGTTCATATTTGCGCCACAGCTTTCTTTGAAAGAAAAATACCTCATGGTACAAAAACCGTACAGCGATTAGCCACAGTGGCCCACCTGTAGAGACGTAATGATCTGGGTCATCTTTGGGATGGTTAACATGGGCGTGATGCTGCAAATGCACCCGCGTAAACACAGGAAAAGCAAAAGCCAATATCAACGCGCTACCATGACCTAACATGGCATTAATTATCCGATTACGATGGGCAGATTGATGACAAGCATCGTGAATGACTGTCCCTGCACAATGTAAAGCTAGGGTATTTGTGCTGAAGCATAGCCAATGAGGCCATTGCCAAAGCCAATAGCCAAAGTTCGACAAAATCAACATGACCACCGATGCCGAAAATAAAAGCATCGTGGGGTTAAAATCACCAGGAGGCGCTAAAAATTCCTTTGGTGGGATTTTTGGTAACTGCTGTGCCTCCAATGAGAGCATTTGTGTCTCCTTTGTGATCAAACATTACAAATATACGACAAATATTAGAAGATAATAAACTTTTGTAATGTTTTGTATAGGGAGATTTATCAAAAACCTATGCTGATTAGCAGGTGAATAGCGCTATGATTCCAGACAAGACCCAAGTATTTTGGGATTTACTCAGTAAAACAAGAAATCAATGGTTGAGGTAAGGGGTGCAGAAGAGTAGTTTACCAAAACCCTTACAGCCATTTTCCATAAAAATTCTTGTAGAGTAAAACTCGTCTTTGCTGATCAATAGGGTGTGCTATCCGTATCACGAATAATTTTGATGTAAGAAACCTTCTCTACGGAAGGATGGAACCCAGATTAGTGTACGATATCTAGTCTATCTCACAGTTCCATAACATCTCCCATAGTTTGAGTCACGGATATAACAGTGACTGAAAACTAAATGCCCCTTAATTTACTATGACTCACTAGATAGCTCCCTAGAATCAGCCCCTATGCAATTAAGAGATTCTGTACGCCGGACAAAAATCGTCGCTACAATTGGCCCTGCCACTAGTAGCCCCGAAATGCTGAAAGCCATCATTGAAGCGGGTGCAACAACGCTGCGACTCAACTTTTCCCACGGTTCCCACGCCGACCATCAGCGTAGTATTCGCCTAATTCGGCAAACCGCTTTTGAACTAAATCAGCCAGTGGCAATTCTCCAAGATTTGCAAGGGCCAAAAATTCGCTTGGGAAAGTTTGAAAACGGGTCTATAGTTTTAGCTAAAGGCGATCGCTTCACCTTAACAAATCGCCCAGTTGTTGGTAGTCAAGAAATTAGCTGTGTCACCTACGATTATTTGGCAGATGAGGTCCCTGTAGGTGCAAAAATCCTCCTGGATGATGGCCGTGTAGAAATGGTGGTAGAGGATATCAACCGCGACAAAGGGGATTTGAACTGTCGGGTGACTGTAGCAGGTAAGTTATCTAATAACAAAGGTGTTAACTTTCCTGGCGTTTATCTCTCAATTAAAGCCATGACCGACAAAGATCGTGAGGATCTGATGTTTGGTCTAGATCAGGGTGTTGATTGGGTAGCCCTTTCCTTTGTCCGCAATCCGCAAGACATCATTGAAATTAAAGAGCTAATTTCCAGCACTGGTAAACAAGTGCCGGTAGTTGCCAAAATAGAAAAGCATGAAGCGATCGAACAAATGGAAGCAGTTCTCGCTTTATGTGATGGCGTAATGGTGGCTAGAGGCGATTTAGGTGTAGAACTACCAGCAGAAGATGTCCCCGTACTACAAAAGCGCTTAATTGCCACAGCAAACCGCTTGGGGATTCCCATCATCACTGCTACTCAAATGTTAGATAGCATGGTGAGCAATCCCCGTCCCACCCGCGCGGAAGTGTCCGATGTAGCCAATGCCATTCTTGATGGTACAGATGCGGTCATGCTCTCCAATGAAACGGCTGTGGGTAGCTACCCAGTGGAAGCAGTGGCGACAATGGCAAGAATTGCCGAACGCATCGAGCAGGAAGAAGCTATGGCTAGTAAATTACGCCAAATGCGAGATAACCGCCGTTCTATTCCCAACGCCATCAGCCAAGCTGTAGGTCAAATTGCTGAACAGTTGGGAGCAGCAGCAATTATGACTCTCACCCAAACAGGGGCGACTGCACGCAACGTTTCCAAATTCCGCCCCCAAACACCAATCTTGGCAGTAACACCCCACGTTAACGTAGCTCGTCAACTACAAATGGTGTGGGGCGTAAAACCTTTGTTGGTCTTAGAATTACCTTCCACTGGTCAAACTTTCCAAGCCGCCATTAACGTCGCCCAAGAGCATAGTTTACTGTTTGAAGGTGATTTAGTCGTGATGACAGCCGGGACGTTACAAGGGGTATCTGGCTCAACGGACTTGATTAAAGTTGAAGTGGTAACGGCAGTTCTAGGACAGGGAATTGGTCTAGGACAGGGTTTGGTAAGCGGTTGTGCTAGGGTTGCTCACACCGGGATGGATGTGGGGAACTTTAACGCTGGTGATATTTTGGTTGCACCCCGCACAGGTGCAGATTTTGTCGAGGCGATTCGCAAAGCCGGCGGGATTATTACAGAGGATGAAAGTTTAACTAGTCATGCGGCGGTGATTGGTTTACGCCTGGGTGTGCCGGTGATTGTAGGTGTGAAGAAAGCCACGCAAGTTATCCGTGATGGAGCAATTTTGACTCTGGATTTGCAACGAGGTTTAGTTTATTCCGGAGCAGTAGGAACTCCTTAATTAACTTAAACAAGGGTGTAGGGGTAGAGGGGTGTAGGGGTGTAAATGTAAATGTTTAAAACCCTTACACCCATTCTCAACGCAACTCTGTGAAAATCGACTAAGATCCCCAACTTCTTTGAGAAGTTGGGGATCTTATTATGTAGAATTTTCCTCAGTTAACAAGGCTCTCAACCATTTTACGTAATGCTGTTTACAGCATTTCCATAGGCTAATGATTTATTAGTAAATTAAGCCTTTATGGAAGAGAGTGGGGAGAGTATTTTGAATAAAAATGTCATCAGTCTTATTAGTTTTATCGTTGCTATCATTTTCAGTGTTGCAGCTATAATTCTGATTCAATCACTGAATATACCTGCATTTATAACTCTCAGTGTTTCTGTTTTAAGTAGTTGTTTTTTGATAATTTTCATTTTTATATATAATCTCATATCTCAATTTAAATAGTCTGGCACTTTTTAGCAATTTAGTGTTTGTTGGATCATGTTGGTTTCTGCAAAGCTTCCACCCAATCTACTAATGCACTATTACAATGCACAAGTTGAGTATTGCCACGCCACTATTAATATTTACTAATAGCCAAAATTAGGAGTATTATTTGACTCTTGAATAATGACTTGTGATTGCTGAGTGTTGACGTTTCCACGCCCTCTAGCAATTTGTTGTTGGGAAAACATTTCTCGTAAGACCATTGCTGGATCTACATAATTATTGGCGTACTTTAATCCCCAATGCAGGTGTGGCCCTGTGGTGCGTCCGGTCATCCCGACTCTACCTATTCTGGCTCCGGTGGGTATGGTTTGACCTTCCCAAATTTGAATTCCACCAGGGCGGTCAATCAAAAAGCGGCGACCATTTGCGGTGTCTACATAACCTTCCATGTGGCAATAAGTATGTTCCCACTGACCTGACTTAATAACTATATGTGTACCACAGGCTGTGCGATCGCCTACTTTAATCACTGTACCTGCCCACCAATTGCGAATGTAACTACCTTGGGGCGCAGCAATATCTAAGCCACTATGAAATTCCCAACCATCTCCACCAGTCGCAGAACGGCGATAGCCAAAAGCAGATGTGTAAGCTTGAAAGTTTTCTACTGGGAAGGAAGCTGATAACCAACCACTGCTTCTGGCTGTTGTGTTTGATCTTGTCTCTCTTGCTATCACAACTTCCGCCTTAGGGAATAAAGCTATAAAGCTAAAAATATTTAACCCTAGTACTAATAGTGTGGCTCCAGAAAATGCTAATCTCTCTTGCCTATTAATCATTTTTATTCCTTAAGCCACTCAATATGTTTGTATCTAATTCCTGTGAAGTTCTTGTAAATAAATTGGGAAAAATAATCACAAAATTTAAATTAATCACATTGCCAAAATATATTTTTTATGGTTTTTGAGAATCGCTGTTTACGTATGTACTTAAGTATTACTACTGCTTTAGTCAAACAGCTTACGATATAAAGCTTTAACCTGTCAAATTTATCTTAAGCGCCACCATGAGAGAGGGTTATTAGCCATCCAATAACCACATGATTCAGAAAAATATCTAAAATATAGAGAAAGATGATGGCTGTACTTACGTATTTACTTAATCAACTTGGAAGCTGTATCGAAATAAACAATTAATCCTGATGAGGATTTTCAACTCAGTATTCCTGGACATGAGTTGATTCAGAGAATTCTGTCAATCGAATGACGACTCACATCAAAAGATAGTTGCCAAGTATTCAAAATATTGTTAGCGTTTATGCTTAAAATTGCTGAATATGTCGATTGACATTAGCTTAAGTGTCGATCTGACCACTTGCAGGACTCCTCAAGCCATGCTGACTGAAATTTTACCTTTTCGTTTTGAGTTGAACACGATCGCGATCGCCGGCGCTAGTCTGTGGTCTTTGGCGCTATATCTAGGTTTTTCGCCGTTGAGTGAATGGGTCATCGAGCAACTTAACCGTTGGTTTAACTTTGCCGAGCGATCGCTGTATACTAGCCAAACAGAATTTGAAAAAACTCGCAAAGCCAGAGAAGCTCAAAACGCCTTTTACGCATCACTTTTTAGTATTGTGCCGTTTCTGGTAATTGGCGCTTTATGCAACTGGGGAGTGGAAATCAGCTTAGGACGTAGCTGGGCTATTAGTACGGGTATACTTGCTTGTATGGGTTGTGGTATTTACGAACTAGGGCGACGTGACGGACAATCTGATTAAGTTGACAGTTGTCAGTTGTCTCTCCTAATTCCCAATTTCTTCACTAACTATCTGTGCTAACTTCTGGGCTGCTCCGCTTTCACCACGAACATGGCGGAGTTTCCCTCGCATCTGTTCCAATTTCTCAGGATGATTTAGCAAATCTAAAACCATTTCCCCAACTTCTTGCGGCTGGAGTTTACCTACAAGTTCTGGGACTATTTCTTCCTGCGCCCAAATATTTGGCCATGCTAATAAACCTTTGCGTCTAAGAAACAGCCAGTTAATCATCTTGGCAAAGGTCGAACCCACACCTGGTAAATTTGCCAATAATCCTGGTAAACCGTCCCAAGAACGCATCGCATCAAGTTGTTGTGTAGGGAGTAAAACTATCATAGGTACGCCTAAAGCCCCTAACTCAGCCGTGTTAGCTCCAACTGTGGTTAGGCAGATACTACATTGGGATAATAATTCATAAGCAGGATTTTCTTGCCATAACTCCACATTTAAGCCATTATCTGTTTTCAAAATGGAGCGCTGGTGATTGTTATCTGGGGAAATTAAGGAAGCGCCAGAAAAGCTAAAGGTTTCTACAAATGGGTTTTTTTGGGAATCGGCGAAACTAGCCAAAGTTTTTAAATCCAAAGTCGGGGCGACTGGAATCACAAACTTTGTTTCGGGCTTTTTGCTGTGGATATACTCACCAATACTTAGCATTAATGGTATGCCTTGGGTTAATTTTGCTGCTTTTGACCCTGGTAAAATACCTATGATTGGGGTGTGGGGTGTGGGGTGTGGGGCGTTGGGGAGTTGGGCGTTGGCTTCTAACATCAAGTCGCCGACAACTGTGAACTTATGGGCGTATTTAGGGGATGCTTTGGCTGCAACTAGGGGTTTCATAACTCCGAAACGGTCAATTAAGTTATGCCAACGGGCTTCCCATTCTGCGTAAACTACTGTGCGATAGCCCAGTTTTCTGCCGATGACTACAGGAAAAAACTGGTCACCTCCCAGGAAAATAACTACCCCTTTACTTCGCCAATCCCAATTGTCAACAGTTCTCCCCCAAAGCAAAAATTGCCAAAAATGCTCTGCTGACTGTACTCTGTCCACTTCTGGGTAAGAAAGTGCGATCGCAGCTTCTTTGCCACTAGCATTAGGACATGGTGACAAAATTACAGAAATCCTGACTTGAACACGGTCATCACTCAGTTTTTCACGTAAAGCTTTAACTACAGGACGTACCCAGGTTGTTACCTCACCAGGCCCATTGGAAAGAATAAGAATATCTACTGGATTCATAAGTTAATAGTTAGGAGCAGATGCACTAATTTTTTGTAGTTAAATATCTAGAATTCCAAACCAGACCAAAAGCCCATTCCTGTTCGCATAAGTGATTATCGCTTACGGATGGATCAAAAACTCCCGCTACACAAACTACAATTTACTACAACGAAGCTTGCCAACATCAGCTATATGCGAAATTGTGGAATCAACTTTACCCCTTATCTTCGTGCAGTAATGACAGAGAGTTCCAAATCTTTTCCCTTGTAAGAGACTGATAATGATTGATTTGTTACTAGAGACGAAATTTCTATCTGTGGGATAAATCTTGATTTCTGCCGCCTCTACGACTTTTTGATTGGTAATGAGCGATCGCCCCAACATCTCAAAATTTATTTTCACTTACTGATAATTTATTTCAATAAATCTGCTAAGATATCCTCCAGACTTATTGATATAAATAGTCAATAAGTTTTTTTCCGCATCATAACCATTTCAAACCATTCTTAGGAAATGACACGATGACGAGCATCGCTGTGCAAACTCCCAACTCTATCCCTTGGTGGTCTGGTAACGCTCGCTTAACTCATCTTTCAGGGCGACTGTTAGGCGCTCATGTGGCTCACGCAGGCTTAATTGTGCTGTGGGCAGGAGCAACAACCTTGTTTGAACTAGCCCGTTTCCAGACATCACAACCAATGTATGAGCAAGGCTTAATTCTCCTACCCCATTTAGCCGTTCTGGGTTGGGGTGTGGGTAGTGGTGGTCAGGTTATAGATACCTATCCCTACTTTGTGATTGGAGTATTACACCTGATTAGCTCTGCCTTTCTGGGTCTAGGCGGAATTTTTCATGCTCTCCTCGGCCCTGCCATTCTGGAAGAGAGATTTTCCTTCTTTGGCTACCGTTGGCAAGATGCTAATAAAATGACGACTATCCTGGGCATACATTTAGTTTTGCTAGGTTTAGGAGCAGGCTTACTCGTTGCCAAAGCCGTCTTTTTTGGAGGCTTATACGACCCCACATTAGGAGAAGTGCGAGTTATTTCTCATCCGACTTGGAACTTTGCAACTATTTTTAGCTACCTATTTGGTAGTCATAAATATTGGATTGCGGGAGTCGATAATCTCGAAGACTTGGTTGGTGGTCATATTTGGGTCAGTATTCTCTGCATTGCTGGGGGTCTCTGGCACATTACCACCGAGCCTTCAGCTTTTGTCAAAAGTCTCTTTGTTTGGTCAGGAGAAGCATATCTTTCCTACAGCTTAGGTGCATTAAGCTTAATGAGTTTGATAGCGGCTTATTTTGTTTCTATCAACACACTGGCTTACCCTGTAGAGTTTTTTGGGCCAGCATTGAGTATTGGTTTTGACCGCTTTCCCTACTTCCAAAGTGCAGATTTATTATCCTCTCGTGTTTGGTTAGCAAATGCTCACTTTTGGCTGGGCTTTTTCTTCCTGCAAGGGCATCTTTGGCACGCCCTCCGCGCGGCAGGTTTTGATTTCCGGACCGGAAAAGTTTTACTTCCAACTCGTGGGCAGGTAATTTAACTATGACTACGGCAACAATCAACCCCCAACAATATGGATGGTGGGCAGGTAACGCTAGGTTTATCAATCTCTCAGGTCGTCTATTAGGAGCGCACATTGCCCATGCAGGCTTAATTATCCTGTGGGCAGGGGCAATGACCCTATTTGAAATCACCAAATACAACCCCTCCCTACCTATATACGAACAAGGGTTAATCTTACTGCCTCATTTAGCAACCTTGGGATTTGGTATTGGTGATGGGGGACAAATCATTGATACTTATCCTTATTTCGTCATTGGTGTAGTGCATTTAGTTAGTTCGGCTGTACTCGCTGCGGGTGGTATTTATCATGCCTTGTTGGGGCCAGAAGTATTGCCCGAAAACAATCAATTTCCTGGTTTCTTTGGTTATGACTGGGAAGATGAAGACAAAATGACCACAATCATCGGCATTCACTTACTGTTGTTAGGTGCAGGTGCTTGGTTGTTGGTCGCAAAAGCCTTATTTTGGGGCGGTCTTTATGATTCAACGGTTGCATCTGTCAGAGTCATTACTGAACCCACTGTCAATCCGGCTCGGATTTTTGGTTATCTCTTCGGTGCATTTGGCAAGCAGGGAATGGCTGCTGTCAATAACTTAGAAGATGTTGTTGGTGGCCATATTTGGGTAGGCATTCTCTGCATTGGTGGGGGATTTTGGCATATCTTGACTCAACCTTTTGCTTGGGCGAAAAAGGTACTTTTCTGGTCTGGTGAGGCCTACTTATCCTATAGTCTTGCTGCTCTAGCCTATATGGGTTTATTAGCCGCATACTTTGTGACTGTTAATGACACCGTTTATCCGACTGAGTTCTATGGCCCTTTGGGATTCAGTAGTACATCAGGGGTAATTTCGGTTCGTACTTGGTTAGCAACCAGCCATTTTGCTTTGGCAATTGTGTTTCTATCTGGTCATATATGGCACGCTTTGAGAGTGCGTGTCCTAGAGGCTGGATTGAATTTTGAACAGGGAGTAGTCAACTATCTGGATACACCAGAACTAGGAAACCTCCAAACCCCAATTAATACTTCTGATTTGACGCTGAAGTTTTTGGTAAATCTGCCAATTTATCGTCCGGGTTTGTCTGCCTTTGCCCGTGGCTTAGAAATCGGCATGGCTCATGGCTATTTCCTGCTTGGCCCCTTCGTCAAATTAGGCCCCTTGCGGAATACAGAGTTTGCTAATCAAGCCGGACTGCTTGCAACCATTGGTCTGTTATTGATTTTATCAATATGCCTGTGGCTATATGGCAGTGCATGGTTTCAAGAAGGCAAATCTCCCCAAGGTGAGCTACCAGAAAATCTCAAAACAGCTAAGTCTTGGAGCGAGTTTAATGCTGGTTGGATAGTTGGTAGCTGCGGCGGAGCTTTATTTGCTTATTTGCTCGTAACTAATAGCAGTTTGTTTTTCTAAATATCAGGTTTCCAAATGTTGAAAAAAGTCGGGTTATTCTACAGTAATCAAACTTGTAAAAATGAATTGTGACCTGATGTTTGACCACTTATGCACACAGAAAATTTGGTTTTTCAAACCTATGTTGTAGAGGTGTAAATACTCTCCTATTTATAGGACTTACGCACCCAGATTGTCTGTTGAGACTGGGTGTGAGGGTGTAAGGGTATAGGGGTGTAATGGTTTTAAATATTTACCACTACACCCCTATATCCTTGCCCAAACCCTTGATTTTTGGTTTTCATGGGTAAGTCCTAATTTAATTGGTGATTCACCCTTTTTGACAGCGACAAAATTACTTATTGTCGCCGATTTTTTGCTGTTAAATTGACTGCAAAATAATTGTTAACTTTTGTAAAAAATAGTATTAATTAAGAATCTTTTTCAATAAATTAGATTTATATCCACCCAAATCAACTGTTAACTTCAAGCATTCAATTAACTCTAGTTATTCTCTCAAATTTTTTATGCTGAAGTTAATCAGCCAATACTTGAGTATTTCTGGCAACAACTCTATAAATTTAGAAACCAATGCAGACATACGATAATCCCAACATCAAATATGATTGGTGGGCTGGTAATGCCCGCTTCGCCAATCTCTCTGGCTTATTCATCGGCGCACACGTAGCCCAAGCTGCTCTGACAACCCTCTGGGCAGGGGCGTTTACATGGTTTGAAATTTCTCGTTACAAACCCGAAATCCCAATGGGTGAGCAAGGACTTATTTTGTTACCCCATTTAGCTACTTTGGGTTTTGGTGTTGGTGTATCTGGTCAAGTAGTCAATACTTACCCTTACTTTGTCATTGGAGCTTTGCATTTAATCTCTTCTGCCGTTTTGGGAGCAGGTGCGCTCTTTCATACCTTCAAAGGGCCACGCAATTTAAAAAACACTACTGGTTCTGCTCGTAAATTTCACTTTGAATGGAACGACCCGAAACAACTCGGTTTGATTTTAGGGCATCACCTCCTGTTTTTAGGCATGGCAGCTTTATTACTGGTAGGAAAAGCTATGTTTTGGGGAGGACTATACGACGCAACAACTCAGGTTGTCAGAGTAGTTAACCATCCCACCCTCAACCCCTTTGTTATCTATGGCTATCAAACTCATTTTGCCAGTGTTAACAACCTAGAAGATTTGGTGGGTGGTCATATTTATGTAGGTTTAATCCTGATTGGTGGCGGTATTTGGCACATCGTCAAAGAGCCGTTACCTTGGGCTAAAAAGCTGTTAATCTTTTCTGGTGAAGCGATTCTTTCTTATTCTTTGGGTGGTATTGCTTTGGCTGGGTTTGTCGCCGCTTATTTTTGTGCGGTCAACACCTTAGCTTATCCTGTAGAGTTCTATGGTGCGCCCTTAGAATTAAAGTTTGGTGTCACTCCTTATTTTGCCGATACAGTCAAGTTAGCTGATGGCGGCTACAGTGCGAGAGCATGGTTAGCTAATGCTCACTTTTTCTTAGCTTTCTTCTTCTTGCAAGGTCATCTGTGGCACGCGCTACGCGCTATTGGCGTTGACTTTAGGCAAATTGAAAAGTCATTGAATGCCATTAGTAGTGCTGAGTAAGCTATTACGCTTTTAAATTACATAGTCACTTGTATGGTTTGTTGGCTGTGAGGCAGTCGCAGTCTTGGCGGTTTCCGTCGATTGCGGTAGCGACGTTAGGAGCGTCACTGCCGTTCTCCGTTCGCGGAGCGTTCCGTAGGAAAGGAGTTCTCGAAGAGTACCCGGAGGGCTAACGGTCAACTGTTAACAGCCAACATGAAAAGATGTGCAAGTTAAAGCAATGGCATCTCAATAACTCCTTATACCAATTCAACAACATCATGAAACAAATCCAAATCCTAAAACCATTGTAAAATTTGGATTTCTCAATTTTGAGTTGGTATCAGTTGTCAGTTTCGGTCTCGCTCTCTGAGTGATAAGGATGAGGTCAGTGTGCTGAGTCTATACATAACTCAGCACTTTTCTAGAGAGGATAGATAACAGTGGCAATTTCTACTGATAGAACTTTTGCAGCAAACACACAATTACCTTGGTTAATTGGTAATGCTCGTTTGACTGATTTATCTGGTCAATTATTAGGCGCACATATTGCCCATGCCGGCTTAATTATGTTTTGGGCAGGAACAACTACCATCTCAGAAGTCCTTCGCTTTGTTCCTGACGTTCCCATGTATGAGCAAGGTTTAATTTTATTACCACACCTAGCAACCTTAGGTTGGGGAGTAGGTGTTGGTGGTCAAGTAATTGATACCTATCCCTATTTCGTCATTGGTGTACTGCATTTAATTGCCTCTGCGGTATTGGGTGCAGGCGGACTATTTCATGTATTTCGCACTCCAGCAATTTTATACAATAACGGTGGGAGAACGGCGCAATTTCATTATGAATGGAATGACCCTAAACAATTGAGTTTGATTTTAGGACATCACCTAATTATTCTGGGTTTAGGAGCATTCTTACTAGTGCTAAAAGCCATGTTTTTTGGCGGCATTTATGACACTAATTTGGGAGATGTACGCTCGATTACTAACCCTACTCTTAACCCAGGCATAATTTTCGGTTATTTAGTCGGGTTAAAAGATCATACTTGGCATCCTTTAGGAATAGCAACTGTAGACAATCTAGAGGATGTCATTGGTGGTCATATTTGGATTGGCGGCATTTTAATTTTTGGCGGTATCTGGCATATTATCGTACAGCCATTTGCTTGGGTGAGAAGAATTTTACCAATAGAAAATGGCGAAGAAATTTTGGCTTACAGTTTACTGGGTTTAGCCTTGATGGCTTGGATTTCTGCCAGCTTTGTGGGATACAATACTACAGTTTTTCCGACGGAATTTTACGGTTCGGAACGTTTATTTGCTGCCAATATTCAATTTTTTCTAGGGATATTAGCTTTCTTGGGTTATGTTTGGCACGCTTGGAGAGGGCGTAACATTTCCTAATCACTAGCTTTTCTCAAGTTCCTTTCCCTGCCTACGGTTAAAGGTAGTTTACTGTAGGCAATTTCCTAAATTTTTTTGTGGAGTAACAAATAGTGATGGCTACAATTTTGTGTGCCTTATCTGCTTGGGTAATCATGATTTTATTACTTTGTAGTATGTGGGCGACTTGTAGACAAGGAATCTCTTTTTTGTGGAAATTACATCAAGTTCCTTGTCATAATTGTGAATATTTCACTAATGATTATCGTTTAAAGTGTACTGTACACCCTAAAAAAGCTTGTTCTGAACAGGCAATTGGTTGTCTTGATTTTGAACCTAAAACTGCTGCTTGTAATGCCTGTCAAAAGGGTCATACTTGGAAGTTAGACAAGCGAAGTTTGCAGTCAAATTAATTTGATATATGTAAAAAATATTATTTATGCTCAATTATCTGCTTGTCAAATATTCAACCTATTGCTAATTACATCCCATGAATACTAAATCTGATTTCCTGTCTGAATTATGCGATTTTCTCTATCCTCGTAATCCATATAATGGAGAACTCAAGGAGGAGTATGTAGCTTTCAATGCACATCTTCAAGATTTTTCTCAACGTGTCACCTATATTTGTAGTCTCCAAACAGGTGGAAAAATTGCTCCAGAAGAAGCCTATAAACAAATTCACCAACTTTGGAAGCAATTAAAACAAATTAAAAAATCTCTAGAAGCTGCTAATTAATTACTTAAAATGTCTCAAATTATAACGTTTTTGGTATGCGGCAATATAATCCACATTTCGTTGCTCTAGTCTTGTCAGCAATTTTATAGGAAATTCTTTAGGTGAATATATGGGGTTATACCAAGGTTGATTATTAAAGTAATCTTGTAAACCTGGATTATCAAAACGGCGACCATGACGAGCAAACACCGTATTACGCATAATATCTAGAGTGTAACCATCTTTATCATCTAAATCTGCATCGGTCACAGCCTGTTGGGAAAGCCACAAATAATTATTGTTATTGATGTTTACATCTATTGGCACAGATGTGATGGAAGGAAAGGGTGAAGAGTTAACCTGTTGTTGAGGGGATGGGACAATAGGTTGTGCAGTAACTGGTGGTTGGGTAACCTCAGGAGTTGCTTTAATTACTGGTGTTTCTGTTATTGAATTGACTGGAGATGTGTTGTTGTTTTCGGCTACAGGTTGCGGTGTCCTGGTAAATGCTAGTCCGATAATTACTGATGCACCGATTAAGCCGCCTGCAATCAAACTACCAAAGAGGATACCTTTTTGATTATTACCTGTAACGTTTGCTTGGGGCGCTACGGGAACGGTCGGCTGTGGTGGCGCAGATACTACTGGAGGTGGTGCAAAATACGGTTGTGTAGGGGGAATGGGACTGCTGATACTTTGTAAATTATCTAACATGGCTCTAGCAGTGGCATAACGATCGCGTGGATGGTAGGCGATCGCTTTATCAAGTACACTAGCTAAAATCGGATTCATCTGACTGGCGTACTGTCGCCACATAATTTCCCCAGTCTGGGAGTCTATCTCTAACGTTTGTGGCTGTCTTCCAGTTAATAAATAAATGGCTGTGAGACCTAAACTATACAAATCGCTGGAATAAACTGGTCTTCCGGCTGCTTGTTCACTGGGCATATATCCGGGTGTACCAATGACAATGGAACTGGTAGGATTACCTTGGGAATTGACGACTGTTCCCATTGATTCCCGCACTGCACCAAAATCAATGAGTACAGGTTTACCGTCACGATGACGCAGAATAATGTTATCTGGTTTAATATCACGGTGGACAATGTGTTTAGAGTGGACATATTCCAACACAGGTAACAAATTTACCAAAAGTTCTTGAATCGCACTTTCCGTAAATAACCCTTGTTGTTGTAGTCTGCCTGTAAGTGTATCCCCTTCAACCCATTCCTGCACTAAATAAAATTGCCCATCGGCGGAAAAATAAGCATATAGTGCCGGAATTTGTTCGGTTGCACCACCTAGTTCTTCTAAAATTGCTGCTTCCCTTTGGAATCTTTCCTGTACTAGCTGGTAAATCTGAGGATTGTTTTGAATCGGTCGTAATTGTTTGACCACACACCGC
The DNA here is from genome assembly GCF_048568275.1 of Anabaena sp. FACHB-595. Classification (NCBI taxonomy): domain Bacteria; kingdom Bacillati; phylum Cyanobacteriota; class Cyanophyceae; order Nostocales; family Nostocaceae; genus Anabaena; species Anabaena sp. FACHB-595. The sequence continues at coordinate 4,812,955 of NZ_CP183473.1, read as the reverse complement.
CGCTTAGAAGGCATATAGGTGTCTTCAGCTAGATAGGTTTCACCAAACCCCCCAGCACCCAATGTGCGGATAACTTGATAGCGATCGTTCAACAGCTGTATGGTCATAGCAGACTTCAGAGACTAGCTAGTCTAATATAGGCGTTGTCAGTTGTCATTTGTCCATAGTCAAAAGTTATTTTCCCCTGCTTACCTAGTTTCCAGGCAAGTTTCATTTCAAATCTAGTAAACCGTCTTCTTTTAACTTAGGATTAAAACGCAATTGAGTTTTTAACCCACGTAATTCTAAAGATGCTAAAATTTCCGTCTCTACTCGTCGAGCTACATTTTTAATAATTTTCATTTGTGTGAGTTCATCATTAGTGGGTTTGTGATAATTCGTCTGTTCTTCGTCTGTCATGAATTTTTTCACATCTACAGGCTGCGTCCATATTTCTTTCTGTTCTCCATTCCCCACAGGTGTAGTTCCGTTTTCGGCTATCCAAGCCTTTTCAATATTTTCTAAAACAGTCCGACTGGGACGTTCAATTGTTTGAACTTTCACCCAGTAGCAATGTTGTAGCTGACGGACTAAATGCTGTCTCAAACTTAAATAAACATCACGAGAATATCCGACAAACTGTAATGTTTTTTCCTGGTCAAAGATTGCATACACCCCTATTTTTTCTTGATAATTTTCTGGTAATTGCCCATTTTCATCAATATAGGGAATATATTCGAGATTGACTAAATTAGGAATATTAATTTCGGTTGTCATAAATTTGTTATGTTAATTTTTTTGAACCCCAGCATCGTTATATAGGGGTACTAGATCAACTTATCATGGCCTGCGATCGCCTGGTGTAAGGACTATTAAGAGGCAGGGAAGCAGAAGGGAAAACAACATTATTACCCATTACCAAACTTAAAATCTCCCATTCCCCTGAATAATGTGTTTGAGGGTAGTCAAAGTTTCTAGGCTGATAAACCCCCGGCGATGACCTTTTTGATTGGACATACCTAAAAACACAGAATCACCCCGTGAAGGGTTACGAGAGAAGCGTGGGGATGTGTTGATATAGGTGGCAGCGCTGTTAACTCCTAAGGCAAATTGGCGACTTTCTTGATAGGACTCAGTGGCGATGGAGTCAGCATGACCGCTACTGTATTGATTTATCCAGGCGATCGCTCCATCCAAACTATCTACCAGTTTAAATGCCACTGTCTTAGTTAAATAAGCGTTGCCCCATTCGTTATCTTTTGCTAGCTGCAACTGGGGAAAGGCTTCTACTAGTTCCCCGTCGCCTTTAATTTCAAACCCTTTCTCTTTGAGGCTATTCCACAAAACAGCTAAAGATGAAGGCATGGCTTGACGATGAATTAAGACTTTCTCAATAGCGTTGACGGGATCTGGTTCGCTTTCATGGCTATCGAGAATCATCCAACGTACCATGTCTAAGCTGCTATTTAACGACCAGTAGAGGTAACAGTTACCCATTGCTGACTTTAACACCGGGCAAGTCGCTTGGCGCATTACCTGCTGTACTAAACTGGAACGTCCGTAGGGAATTACCAAGTTGATATATTGGTCTTGGGTGATTAAATCCCGCAGGGAACCGCCATGTTCTGTAGTGACAAGTTCTATACAGCCTGATGGTAGTCCAACTTCGACGATCGCGTGTTGTAATGCTTCTACGATCGCCGCATTAGAATGACTAGCTTCTGTACTACCCTTCAGGATAATACTATTACCGGTTTTAATACACAAACCTGCGGCGATCGCTCCTAAATCGGGAAACGCTTCATAAATAAATCCAATTACTCCCAAAGGCATTAACTGAGAATAACTCTGAGAATCTTCTGGCTGATAGTCGGCGTTTCTTACCCGGCGTAATGGGTCTGATATTTCTCCCAACCTTTGCAGAATTTCTACTGTAATCTCTAACCTGGTGGGAGTTAATTTCAGCCAGTCCAAAATCAGTTCTGGCACTGCCATTTCTCGACTAGCTTCTAGATCCAAGGTATTGGCTTCTAAAATGTCGTCAAATGCGTTTTCTAGCGCCTGTGCCATTGCCAAAACAGCGCGACTACGATCTATTCCCTTGGTAGTACCTAACTTCAGGGAAGCTTGAAAAGCGCGTTTGGCGCTTTTCATGGGTTCGGGACAATCATCTAAAGCTGCAACGGTCATTGAGTTATCGTCTGTAAGTAAGCCAGACCATGAGTGCTGGCAAAATAGCCAACAATACTGCCACCATTGCCCAAGCGATGATACTAGAACCATTGGCCAGTCGCAGTGCTAATGGTAGCCATATAATCACTAGCACGAAAATAATGCCCAATGCTATAGGTAAATAGCTTTCTCGCAATTTTGGGTGGACAACTTGCCAACTATTCCCTGTCCAACGCCAAGCACGTTTGTAGGGATAGGTGGTTGAAAGCTGTTCTAATACATGGCCATTATCTTCTACAACAAAGATTTGCTGACAGCGATCGCAACCAAATGCCTCTGTCAGTGTAATCGGTACTAACCGCCCTCGGCGACGGCAAGGACACGGGTATTCCGTATTGAAATCGATTTTTTCGGGTTTTTTAGATTGCACAAGCGTTTTCAGCAATTTAAAATTCAAAATTTAAAATTAAGAACCCCATACATGACAAGTAATCAGGATTGTATGAGTGTGGGTATTAAAACCACGTTAACTTCTTGTTTAAAATTTCTGCATTTTCCTATCTAAAATTAGAACTTATGCACCCAGATTATCTGTTGAGACTGGGTGTGAGGGTGTAAAGGAAACAGTTTCCCTGACTCTCCCTCGAAGTTTTTGGGCTAATTATGCACCTGATAATAAGGCTATCTACCCAGCTAGTAACTAGTGTAGTATAACCCCTACAAAAAAGTGATTAGCTTACACACTAATGATTGTAGCGAAACCTGCACTACAGCTTTTCACTTTTAAGGCTACTTTTATTTATTCCTCTAAAAGCGGGTAACGCGATTCGAACGCGCGACATTCACCTTGGCAAGGTGACGCTCTACCACTGAGCTATACCCGCAAACTTCACTATATCTAAATATGCCAGATTAATTTTTATTTGTCAACTGTTTAAACTTGTAAATTTTGCTAACTGAGGGCTGGAGACTAATCAATAGGACTTACGCACCGAGGTTGTCTGTTGAGACAGGGTGTAAGGGTGTAAGGGTGTAGGGGTTTTAAACATATATACCCTATATCCTTGTCCAAACCCTTGATTTTTCGTTTTCATGCGTAAGTCCTGACTTTTTTACACTTCTTCAGACTCTGCGGTCAATTTACCAATGCTGGCATTGGGAAAGGCGGCTGGTAAGGATTGGGTTTGGGAGTAAGAATCTGTAACGTTAGAACGCAATTGGCGCATAAGGCTAGCCATTTCTAGAGCATTCATGGCATAGTCCCAACCATGATTAGCTTTGATACCTGCTCTTTCTAAAGCTTGCTGCATGGTATCTACTGTCAAAATCCCAAAAATTACAGGTACGCCTGTCTGGAAACTAGCAGCAGCAATGCCTTTGGATACTTCGGCGGAGACATAATCAAAATGGGGTGTTTGTCCACGAATCACAGCACCAAGACAGATGATTGCATCATAACGATGGGTAAGAGCTAGTTGACGAGCAACAAGAGGTACTTCAAAACTTCCAGGAACCCAAACATAGTCTACTTGATTCCCGTGGGGATCGGGATCTACACCGTGGCGTTTTAAGCAATCTTGACATCCTGCTAGTAGCTTTGTGGTTACAAGGTCATTGAACCGACCAATCACTACCGCTAAACGCAAAGGTTCTGTTTGAGTAAAAGTTCCCTCGAAAACTGCCATGACTCTACCTGGAATCTAATATACTTCTTGTCAATATACATTTCTTCTCTAAATATTGAAGAGCAGGAGAACACAATTAGGTAGGGAAAACAAGAAAAAATGGTAAATTTTTCTTGGATTTTGTACCTGTGTTGGCGGCTCTCCTGCCCCTGTAGTGTCGATATTATTTATCTTGGCTAAGACAAAGCGCCTGTCTAGACCACAAAAAAGTTTAACAATCCGACTAAAAGCACCAAAGCAATCCAAACACCGGAACCAAGCCAAAGGAGCTTTTTAGATTCCACCCAGTTTTGTGGAGTGGCATAAGCAACAGGCACGCCCACAACTAGGACAAAAGACACCAACACAAGCGCTACCAAAGCAAATTGGAATATTATGGTCATTTTGACTTCTCCCAAGACAGCGAAATACTAAAGAAAGTACTAAAAATAGAATATCGTAACTGGCGACACCGACAGTTTTTCCTTAATTGTAAGCTACCAGAAATTCGGTCACTATGGTCATTAGTCCACAGTCAATACTTTCGGGGTGTGATTACACCAAATCTGTATGTAGCCTAATGCCCAATCATCGCTGTCAAGCATTATCAATCAACTTCGTTCAACAGAAAGGAAAGAATAATGAGCGTAGATCAAATGGCGCACTATCAACGTAAACTTGCGTATGAGATGGACTCATGGGATCTTTACATTGCGCTAAACGAAGGGCAGGCAATAACCATCGTTGATGGTCGTTCAGAGGCTGCCTTCGCGGATGAACATATTCCGGGAGCGCTGAACCTTCCACACAAAGAAATCTGTTTCAATTCGACCCAGATGCTGGATAAATCAAAGCTTTACGTTTGCTATTGCGACGGCATTGGCTGCAACGCCTCGACTAAAACAGCACTCAATTTACTGACCTTGGGCTTTGACGTACGCGAACTGATTGGTGGCCTTGATTGGTGGAAACGTGATGGTTACGCCACTGATGGCAAGAAAGCGCAGCTCGGTACCAAAATAAATTGTGGCTGCTAAGTAAGTCGTGAAGTGATGGCCTTCTATCCACCCCCTGGTGCATAACAACCCTAGTGATTCAAGATTGTTTTACCGTGAAAGCTAGGATTTCACGGGTAAATGCTTCTGGCGGTAAAACTGGTATTTTTTCCGCACCTTGAGCTAATAATTTTATGTCGGCTGACCATTATTGTGAGTCAACAGTCCGCTATATCAAGACTTACGCAACTGGCATATTAGTAGGGTGCGTCAGATATCAAGAATCTTTTTATTGAAAGCATTTGAGCCGTCTGACACACCCTTGTATATTGAGAGTGATCTTACTTCTACTTATATTCAAAAAATCTGGAGGTGATAGGACACGATGCCTCTTGAGGAACCCCAAATTTATTGTTCTTCTTGTATTTGTAAGAAAAATTCTTTTACTTCTTTAATATTGATGTCTGCCCACAAACCTGAAAGAACTTTTTTACCATTAACATAAACGCTATTATTTGCAATTACAATTTGGTCGGGAGTGTAAGAATATGTTTTAACTGTAATTCCTAATAGATTCATCATCTGAATCTCATTTGGAGTAATCACAGCTACAGTGCGTGTCAACATTAAAAAACTGAGCAGTAAAAGTATTAAACCTGTAATTGTATTTAGCGAAAATCCGGCTACTAATGATACATAAAGTATAAAAATGCTACAAATTAGCATAAAAATAGGAAAGATTTTTTTATATTTGACCTGCAAATTTGATGGCTGATTCATATCTCTTAGTCAATGTATGCTAGCTAGACCCTATGAAAATGATATCAAGTCTTATAAATTGTCTTATGGTTTTATCTCTTTGGGGTGAACAGGAGTAATTTCTAAATAACGGGCAACATCACTAATATTAAACGTTAGGATATGGTTTAACCCATGCACTAACATTGCTGCAACCAGTCGTGTATCATGCACCTTGCCACGATCGCTAGTCCTGAACTAACAGCAGCGTTTAGTGGCGAAACTCATGAAGTACCATTAACTAAAGCATCTGCTCATAGTGCTGTGTGAGAGTATGTCAGATATTCTTCCAGAAAACCCCATAGCAGAGAATGTGGAGCCGCCAAAAGTTAAACATGGATTTAATTCTTTGCCACACAACAGCCGATTTTGATACATTGGGCGCAGCCGTAGGACTAACTTGCCTATTACCCGGAAGCAAGATTGTGTTGACTGGGGGCGCGCATCCACCTGTGCGAGATTTTTTGGCGCTACATCGGGATGAGTATCCTTTAATTGAAAGACGCTCGGTAAATGCGGACAAAATTCGATCGCTCACTATAGTAGATGCCCAACAACGCGATCGCCTGGGTAAGCCGGCTGAGTGGTTAGATTTACCTCAAGTTAAGAAAATTACGGTTTACGACCATCACACAGGACAAACATCAGATATCCCTGCAACTCAGTTTCATGTCGCCTCGGTGGGTGCAACTACAACCCTGATTGCGGAGGAATTACAACGGCAGCAAATCGCTCTCAATCCTGCCCAAGCAACGGTGATGGCTTTGGGTATTCATGTAGATACGGGTTCCCTTACCTACGACCAATCAACTCCCAGGGATGCCTTAGCTTTAGCTTGGTTGATGGCGCAGGGTGCTAGTTTATCTGTAATTACTAATTACCGTGACCCTGGTTTATCTCCCCAATTGCAGCGACTATTAACGGAAGCGTTGGAAAAATTAGAATATCTTTGCTTACGTGGTTATACTATCGCTTGGGTGACTTTAACAACAGATGGTTATGTCCCTGGGTTATCAAGTCTAGCGTCGCAGCTCATAGAGTTAACAGAAATTGATGCTTTGCTGTTGGCAAATGAACACCCATCAAATAAAGATGATTCCCGTTTCACAGTAATTGGGCGATCGCAAATTCCCGGTCTGCATCTAGACCAATTATTTCAACCCTTGGGCGGTGGTGGTCATTCCCAAGCAGCATCACTCAATTTACGTGGCGTTGATAGCCAAGATATCCTTCAACAACTCCTCCAAGGTATCAAGGCGGCTATTCCTCATCCCCCCACAGCTAGGGATTTGATGTCTTCCCCAGTCCGCACAATTCGCCCAGAAACTACAATTGCCGAAGCACAGCGCATTTTATTACGCTACGGACATTCTGGTTTATCTGTGGTTAATCCCCAAGGGCAATTGGTGGGGATTATTTCTCGCCGTGATTTGGATATCGCCCTACATCACGGATTTAGTCATGCGCCAGTCAAAGGTTACATGACCACTGATTTAAAAACCATCACCCCAGAGACGACGTTGCCACAAATTGAGTCGCTGATGGTGACCTATGATATCGGTCGCTTGCCAGTATTGGCAAATGAGCAGTTAGTGGGTATCGTCACTCGTACCGATGTTTTACGGGAACTGCATCAAAATATTGCTGTCGGTGGTAGCGGGGCTTTAAGCCAGTTCCGAGATATGGGTGCTGAGTTGAAAACTTCCCTCAGTCATGAATTGCGATCGCGTCTTACTCCCCAACTCTGGCAATTACTCACCACTGCTTCCCAAGCCGCCGAGGAAAGGGGTTGGCATTTGTATTTAGTTGGTGGTGCGGTGCGAGATTTGCTGTTGGCAGAAGCAGCCGCCGGCACGCTCATGATTACAGATATAGATTTGGTAGTTGATGGCTTCCACAAATCAGCCGATGTGGGTGCAGGTGTGGAACTAGCAAAGGCACTGCAAGAAATTTATCCAGCTGCCCGTTTAGAAATCCACGGTGCTTTTCAAACGGCTGCTTTGTTGTGGCACAAAGACCCAGACTTAGATTCTTTGTGGGTAGATATTGCCACCGCCAGGACGGAATTTTATCCTTACCCCGCCGCGAATCCTGAAGTTGAAGCCAGTTCCATTCGCCAAGACTTATATCGCCGTGACTTCACCATCAACGCCCTCGCCCTGCGCCTTACCTCTCCCCGTGCTGGCGATTTACTCGATTTCTTTGGCGGTTTATTAGATTTAAAAGCCAAGCAAATCCGCGTCCTGCACGCCAATAGCTTTATCGAAGATCCCACCCGGATTTATCGCGGTGTGCGCTTTGCTGTGCGTTTTGGATTTGCCATTGAACCACGCACCGAAGAATATATCCGCTATGCCATCAACAGTGGTGTTTACGATCGCACTGCCCAAAACAATACCAAAACCCCAGCCCTGCAAACTCGACTCAAAACTGAACTCAAGCACATATTAGAAGCACCTTACTGGCGATCTGCTTTGCAATTACTCGATGACTTAGGGGCATTACAGTGCATCCATCCTACCCTGAGTTTAGATAGTGAACTCACAAAACAACTACTTTTACTAGAACGTTGTTTGCGGCGATTTGACCCCCAACAAAACCTAATTCCTTGGCAAATGCGCTTAGAAGCCATTATTGCCCACCTCGCACCAAAGTATCGAGGTAAAGTTGCCAAAAATCTGCAATTACAAGAAGATAGCATTCAGCACTTGCAAAACCTCGCTGTTGCTCAGACTGAGATTATACAATCTTTATCTGAATATCAACGCCCCAGCCAAGTAGTTCAACTACTACGCAAGTACAATTTAGAAATACTAATTTTGATTGCTTTACAAAGCCAGCGCCCCATCAGGCGGCAAATCTGGCAATACTTAACAGTCTGGGCTAACGTTCAACCAATTTTAAATGGTAATGACCTCAAGAAGTTAGGATATAAACCAGGGCCGCAGTATCGACAAATGCTAGATGATTTACTAGCTAAAACTTTAGATGGAAACATTACAAATCAAGTCGAAGCCCAAGAGTTTTTAGCCCAGCAGTATTATAAATAACAATTAAGTTAACAACCGAATCCTTGACCCCTGTTGCGTTTTATCTACCTCAATTCTGGCTTGAAAGGCTTCCTTAAGGTGGGGCATATGGGTAACAGTGAGGATGCAGGCGAAATCGTTGGCGATCGCATTAATGGCGGCAATTAGGCGATCGCATCCTTCAGCATCTTGTGTACCGAAACCTTCGTCTACAATCAATAGTTGCAATGCGGCTCCGGCTCTTTGGGCTAATAGTTTCGCTAAGGCTAAACGAATCGCAAAGTTAATTCTAAAGGCTTCCCCACCGGAGTAGGTTTCATAAGCTCTTGTACCTCTGGCATCGGCAATGAGAATATCTAAGGTATCTATGAGCTTGGCATTTTTCTTGGTAGATTTACTGCCCTTACCTGCTCTTTGGGTAATAAATTGTACGTGCAGTTGATTTGCACTCAGCCTTGATAACAGTTGATTTGTCTCAGCTTCCAGTTGGGGTAACACGTTCTCAATCATCAAAGCTTGGATGCCATTTTTACCAAACGCTTGGGCTAATTCCTGATATACCCGATATTGCTGTTTGCAAGTTTGGTATTGTTGCTGCTGCTCCTCATATTGAGTTTGCAGTGTTTCTAATTGATGGGCTAACTGTTCTAAACGTCCTAACTGGGTGATGCTTTCGTCTAGTTGTCGCCGTCTCGTGGCTAACTGTTGTTCTAAAGCCTGGATTTGCTGCATTGGGTTAGCAGCTTGGGCTAACTGCTCCACAAGACTATCGATTTGGGTGGCGAGTTGTTGTCTTTCCTGCAATCTGGCAAGTTTAGAGGCTTCCAAATCTTGCAATCTGCCCTGGAGTTGGGGATACTGTTGCTGGGCTGATAAAAGCTGCTGGTAACGCAACTGCCAAGCTTGGGACTGACGCACTGCTAGACGCAGGTTGTTATGCTGCTCAGAACTATAACCAATGTCGGTAATTTGCTGCTCAAGGGCTGCGATTTGTTGAGCATCTTCCGAATCAGTCTGATCTTGCTGGATTCTGGTTTGTATTTGCGTAATTTGGGCTTCTAATTCTGGTTTGCGGGCTGCGAGTGTCGCTAGGCGCTTGGTAGCATCTTTGATCTGTCCTTGCTTAATTTCTGCCCATCGCCACCTTTCCACTTCGCTACGAGCCAGGGCATGGTCTTGCTCATTGTAATTTAATTGTTGCAGATGTTGTTCCAATTGCCGCAATTCGGCTTGTTGATCTAGGGCGAAATCACCAGCTTGAAGCGATCGCTCTAAGTGTTGTTTTTCGGCTGCCAATTGTTGTAATTGTTGTTCAGCATCGCTTGTAGATTGCAGTTGGGCGGCTAATTGTCCTCGCTGTTCCCGTAAAGTATCGTAAGCATTTAATTTCTGGGATATTTCCCGATATTCCTGCCTTAATACCTGAATTTCCCGATCAGATACCGCCATTTGCTCACGAAACACCCACAATTGCCCCTCAGTCTCCTTATACTCATCTTTGGTTTTATCTACTACCCGATTCCAATGATGCTCATCTAAAGGACGTTCGCACAAAGGACAGATAGCGTCGGGGTTGCGGAGCATTTGCAATTTCTGCTCCATTTCTCCCAATAATCTCTCATATTCCCGTTGTTGGGCTTGCAGTCGTTCAATAAAATTCCGTCTTTCATGGCCTTTTTCTTGTACCCGTTGCAAATAAACCCTGTCTTTCTCCATTTGATCAATTTGCATCGCCACTTCCATCACTGCTTGTTGCAGTTGGGGTTGGCGTTGGGAGGCTCGTTGTAGTTGATTTTCTGTGGCTTGTAATTGTTCGAGCCTGGCGACTAACCCCGCATGAACCCTGTCTAAATGACTTTGTAGACGTTGGCGCTGTTGCAGCAAGGGGGAAACCTGCATTTGCAGTTCATCCAGGTGCGCTAGATGGCGACGGGCGGCGGCGAGTTGGGCTAAAGCTGCTTCTATTTCCCCCGATTTACTCAAGGTGTGCTGAATTTCTTGTTCTTGCTGCTTTAAAGCTTCCAATTGTCCTTGGACTTGTTGGAGTTGTCTTTCCAGTTCGTGAATTTGTTTAGTTAACTGTTGTTGCTTTTGTTGACGTAAGGCTGTGGCGCGGGTGTGTTCGTCAAATTTGACAGCAAATGCTTCTTCTTGGGATTGCAGACTTTGGTAGTGGCTATAACCGTTGTGAATCTCCTCTTCCCGATGCAAGATAGCTTCTAACTCAGCTAACTGAGTTGTGATGGCGGACTGTTCTTGTTGGAGGCGCTCGCTATCTTGTGTCAAATTTTGGTATTGTTGCCTGATAAAATTTAACTGCTGTTCGCTATTTTGCCTCTGGTGTTGAATCACCTGCAAACTCTGCAACTGAATCGTCTCAAAAGCTTGTACCTGTTGCAGTTGGTTAACTTCTGCTTCTAACTCTGCCCTTTGGGCTTTGGTGTTTTCCCGTTGTTGTAACTGAGTTTTAATCGATTCCAAAGAACGCTCTAATTCTTCCGCCCTCACTTTAAATTGACGCGATGAATCTTTGGCTCGTTCTTCCAATTCATCATATTGATTGAGCTTCAACAACTCCGCCAAAATTTCCTTACGTTCGCTGGGACGTTTGAGCATAAACTCATCTGCTCGTCCTTGACGTAGATAAGCAGAGTTAATAAAAGTATCGTAATCAAGCTTTATGTGTTCTAAAATCAAATCCTGGGTGGCTCGGACACCTTTACCAGTAATAGCCCGGAAGCCAGAGGGTGTTTCGATTTGAAATTCCAAAACCCCAGATGCACCCCGGATTCTACTACGAATTATCCGATATTTTTGCTGATTATTTTGAAAAGTGAAATCAACCCTAACTTCTTTTTCACCAGAATTGATCACATCATCTTCAGCCGCCGCCCGACTTTCACCCCATAGCGCCCATGTGATGGCTTCGAGGAGAGATGATTTACCCGCTCCATTGGAACCACAAATACAAGCCGTATGCAAACCACGAAAATCTAAAGTTGCATCACGGTAACTCAGAAAATTTTTCAGGACAAGTTGTACTGGAATCATTGAGGCTATAGCGCCACATCTACATTTTATTAACTAGCAGTACAGATGCACTCTTGTTAGTTTAACTAGGTAAGTATCATGTTTCTAGTTTTAAAGTCCGTAATTTTACGAAAATTAACATTATTCCGAGTCAGTTTTTCTGATTTTGCTAAATATTTTCCTTATGCTCAGAGAAAAAGAGAAATCAGTTAGGACTTCCGCACCCAGTTTGTCTTTTGAGACTGGGTGTAAGGGGGTAAGGGTATAGGGGTGTAAATGTTGAAAACCCCTACACCCCTACACCCTTGATTTTTAGTTTTCAGATATGAGTCCTATCACTAAAAAGCTATTTTCTCTTTTCCCAATTAATGAAAGTACAGCAATAATAAAAGAATGTTTGTCATCAACATTCTCTCAACTCTGACACCATTTCATTTTTTGGATGATACAAATACATCGGTAGTAGCGTATAGCTCTACACCCCTGCAACACATCCAATATGTATCAGAATTTCTGTGAAAGGGGATAATACTAGCCATTAATCAGTCGCTAAAATAAGCTTTTTGAAATTGACTAGTCTAGCTTGTGAAGACACTGATACATTATGAAGTTGAGCATAGAACAAAGTTAGATTTCTCTTTATTACCCTGGCAAGTCTATGTTGCTCCACAAAAGACAAATTGTGTTAATTTTGGCTTGGCTAGTGCTGATTTTTACTCAGGCAATAGCTATATACCAGGGTGAGCCTTATATTTCTTCTTGCTTTCCCGTATCTAGATTAGCGATCGCGCTCACCTTTTGGCTAGAACTAATTGCCATCATTATCACAGGTATTGCTTTTATCCTCACAGCCACCAAGCAAGATGTCACTGAACATCCGCACCCAGAAGACAAACTGCATAGCCACCAGCAAGAATTATCTACATTACCAGAAGTTACCGACGATATTACAGCCTTTAAACAAACACAAGCAGCCTTACAAAGTAATCAAAATTTAATCCACACAGTTCTAGAAAATATTCCCAATGGTGGCGTTTTCCTGTTTGACCAAAATCTACGCTTCATCTTGGCAGCAGGTTTAGGGTTAGAGGTGGTGGGAATTACGAAAGCTGATATGGAAGGTAAAACAATTTGGGAAGCACTCCCCCCAGAAACTTCTTCTAAGGTTGAGTTACGAGCCGTGAAGCGTAAAGCCCCCGTATTTTTAATCGGGGGATATAAGCGAATGACCGAATTTATTCGGTCGTAACATGGTATAATTACGTCAGAGAGTTTGACGTAAAAATGCTAGTATTTGAGACAAAACTTGAAGGAACAAACGAGCAGTATCAATTGCTGGATGAGGCGATTAAAACTGCTCGTTTTGTCCGCAATGCTTGCCTCCGGTACTGGATGGACAACCAAAACATCGGCAGGTATGATTTGAGTGCTTATTGCGCTGTCCTTGCTGCCAATGAAAACTTTCCGTTCGTTGCCAAACTCAACTCTATGGCTCGACAAGCTTCTGCTGAAAGAGCGTGGAGTGCAATTGCTCGGTTTTTTGACAATTGCAAGCAAAACAAAACCGGGAAGAAAGGTTATCCACGCTTTAAAAAAGAACAGACGCATGGGAGTGTTGAGTATAAAACTAGCGGCTGGAAGCTTAGTAGTGACCGTCGTTATGTCACTTTTAGCGACGGATTTAAAGCAGGAACTTTCAAACTCTGGGGAACTCGTGACTTGCATTTCTACCAGTTGAAACAGTTCAAGAGGGTGCGGGTTGTGCGTCGTGCCGATGGGTACTACGCGCAGTTTTGCATTGACCAAGAGCGAGTAGAAAGGCGAGAACCAACGCTTAAAACTATTGGGCTGGATGTGGGATTGAACCATTTCTTGACCGATAGCGAAGGCAATACAGTTGAGAACCCTAGACACTTGCGTAAAAGCGAAAAGTCTCTCAAGAGATTGCAACGCAGATTGTCTAAAACCAAGAAGGGTTCTAACAACAGAGTCAAGGCAAGAAATCGCTTGAGTAGAAAACACCTTAAAGTAAGTAGGCAGCGTAAAGACTTCGCCGTAAAGTTGGCGAGGTGCGTAGTCCAGTCTAGCGACTTGGTAGCCTATGAGGATTTGCAGGTGCGGAACATGGTCAGGAATAGACATCTTGCCAAGTCGATTAGTGATGCAGCGTGGACGCAGTTTCGGCAATGGGTTGAGTATTTCGGCAAAGTGTTTGGTGTAGTGACTGTTGCAGTCCCACCCCATCACACTTCGCAGAATTGTTCCAACTGTGGCGAAGTAGTGAAAAAGTCGCTGAGTACAAGAACTCATGCTTGCCCTCACTGTGGACATATTCAAGACAGGGATTGGAACGCTGCACGGAACATACTTGAACTAGGACTACGTACTGTGGGACACACAGGATCTCAAGTCTCTGGAGATATCGACCTCTGTTTGGGTGAGGTAACTCCTCCAAATAAGTCGAGTCGTGGAAAGAGAAAGCCCAAGAAGTGATTCTTGGAATCCCCCGTTTTCTAAACGGGGGAGGATGTCAACCTATCGCCAAGCATTTGCAGGCATCAGCTCCCGTTTTGAAGCACCCTATGGACATCGCGTTTATGAAGTCCATGTTTTACCTGTGAGGAATGATGATGGTGAGATTTTTGCGGGAATGACCATTACCCAGGAAATCACAGAGCGTAAACAATCTGAATTGGCTTTGCAAAATGCCCTACAGCTTTTAAATCTACACATAGATACTACTCCTTTGGCAGTAGTGCAGTGGGATTGCCACTTGTGCGTTACCCGTTGGTCATCGGCTGCTGAAAAAATCTTTGGCTGGCTGGCAGAAGAAGTAATAGGAAAATACATTCAAGATTTGCATATAGTTTATGAGGAAGATATGACAGCAGTCGCAGAGGTGAGCGATCGCCTCCTCAGTGGCCAAGAAGCGCAAATTATCCAATACAATCGCAACTATACCAAAGATGGCAGAGTCATTTATTGCGAATGGTACAACTCCAGCATTACTAATGAAGAAGGTAGTGTTACCTCTGTGCTATCACTAGTGTTAGATGTAACAGAGCGCATACAAGCAGAAAAAGCACTACGCCAAAGCGAATTAATGGTAACTGAAGAGCGGGCGCAAGCTTTAGAACGAGAACGGGCAGCTCGTATAGAACTGGAAAGAGCCAGTCGTATGAAAGATGAATTTTTAGCGATAGTTTCCCATGAATTGCGATCGCCCCTCAATGGTATTTTAGGCTGGTCGCGCCTGCTCCGCACCCGCAAACTGTCACCAGAAAAGATTGAACAAGCTTTAGAATCCATTGAGCGCAATGCTCAAGCCCAAACTCAATTAATTGAAGACTTACTCGATATTTCCCGGATTATTCGCGGTAACATTCGCTTGCTTGTGCGCCCCACAAAATTGATTCCGGTAATTCAAGCCGCACTAGATACCGTCCGCCCAATTGCCAATACCAAATCAATCCAAATTATATCTCGCCTGAATTTTGATATTGGTTTAGTTTCTGCCGACCCAGAACGTTTACAGCAAGTGATTTGGAACCTACTTTCCAATGCAGTCAAGTTTACTCCTGAAGGTGGACGGGTAGAAATTTGCCTAGAACAAGTAGAGACTAATGTGCAGATTCAGGTAATTGACACAGGTACAGGCATCAGTCCTGAGTTTTTGCCTTATGTGTTTGACCGTTTCCGCCAAGCAGATGCTACCACAACCAGAAATCAAGGAGGACTGGGTTTAGGTCTGGCGATCGTGCGTAATCTCGTTGAGCTTCACAATGGTAAAGTATCAGTTGCTAGCCCAGGAGAAGGACAAGGAGCCACATTTACAGTCCAACTACCACTTTTAGCAACTTACTCCACACTCACCCCAGAAGAACCCTTGATTCAACGACAGACAGCCTGGGATACTAAAGTCCAAATCAAAGGACTAAAAATCTTAGCAGTTGATGATGAACCAGATACTAGAGAATTTCTCAAAACTGCCTTAGAGCAATACGGAGCAATTGTAACAACCGCAGCCTCCACCCGTGAAGCCTTAAAACTGTTGCAATTAGTGAAGCCTGATGTGCTATTAAGTGATATTGGGATGCCTAATGAAGATGGCTACGCTCTCATTCGGCAAATTCGAGCGCTATCATCAGAACAAGGGGGAAATGTCCCAGCCGCCGCCCTTACCGCTTACACCAGACAAAGCGATCGCCTCCAAGCCCTAACCGCCGGATTTCAAATTCATATATCCAAACCAATTGAGCCAATCCAGTTATTAAAAATTGTTGCTACCCTGGCTGGCAACAACTCGAATTAAAAGGAAGCAGGAGAGGAAATGAATTCAGCCCACAAAATTCAAACTTAATAACCCCCCACTCCTGGGGAATATGCCCAAAGAACGGTTTAAACAGAGTAAGAAACAATCTCAGTAAAACCTCGTCAAGAAATACATAATTGCAGAAACCCGAAACTATTATGACTCGCTTGAATCACTGGAAATCTGGAGCCGCCGCACTCATGGCATTAACAGTCACAACAGGAACTGTTGCCCCCATGATTGCCTTTGCTCCGGCTGCTAATGCCCAATTTATTGGTCAAACTCGGAGAGTTTCTATTCCTGCTGGAGTCACTTTTCCTGTTACCTACGATAAAGAGCAAGTAGTTGTTAGTCGTGGAGAAACTATATCTTTAACTCTAAAAATCGCTAACAATATTATTGACAATAACAGGAACGTTTTGATTCCTGCGGGAACTGAAGTTGTGGGACAACTAGAACCCGTATATTTCAATGGTAATTTCTCCCAAGACAGAAACGACCAAAGTAATGTCAGAGGTGTAAGGTTTGTCGCCAGAGAATTAATATTTCCTTCTGGTAATAGACAGTCAATCAGCGCCAATTCTCAAACTGTTACTAGACTAGAAAAAATCAGCAGAAATGACTCTGGCAAAATATTAACCGATGCTGCTATTGGTGCAGGTGCTGCCACAGCAATTTCTTTGATTACAGGTAATCGCCGAATTGAAATTTTAGAACCTGTAGGTGGTGCAGCAGCAGGCGCTTTAGCTAGTGTATTATTACGCAAGAAAGAAGCTGAAGTCTTTGTGGTTCGTCCCCAACAAGATTTGCGACTAGCCCTTAGTTCTAACCTGACAGTGGATGTTTTCCGCTAGTAAGTTTCCCGAAGATTCAGCAGTGAATTTTATCATTTCTCTTTCAGCGATCGCCCCTGGAAATATATGTAGGCGATCGCTGAATTTTTTTCTACCAAAATTCATTTTTCAGCTATATCAACCGCCAAATAAATGAAGATATAGGCTAGCTAATCATCAATCATCAGTAATAGCACTATTCCTGAATTTCTAATACTTATGATATATGTATTTTGATTATTTTCACTTGTGATAACCTCATCCATTTTTATACAGAAAAAAGGAACTTTTTAGTTATTAATACGGTCTAAATAATTAACAAGACGAATAAATAATTGAGTAGGTCAAGAAAGTCTATGTTTAATTTAACTCGTTGGCAATCTGGTACATCTGCGCTCATGGCTTTGAGCATCACAGCAGGAACTGTGGCACCTTTTTTAGTAGTATCTCCATCTTTTGCTCAAACTACTTTTTCTGATGTTTCCTCGAACTACTGGGCTGCACAGTTTATTCAACAATTGTCACAGCGAGGCATCATTGCTGGTTTCCCTGATGGTTCATTCCGTCCAGAAGAACCAGTAACTCGCGCTCAATTTGCGGCGATGGTCAATAAAGCTTTCCAAAAAGCACCAGAACGGCAAGCAATTAATTTTGTTGATGTCCCCAGTAACTATTGGGCATCTAGCGCCATTCGGCAAGCTTATACCATCGGTTTCCTCTCAGGATACCCTGGCAATCGTTTTGAGCCTAACCAAGCTATTCCCCGCCAGCAGGTTTTGGTTTCCCTGGCGAACGGTCTGGAATATATTCCCAGTGGTAACGTTGACAGTACTCTGCAATACTTTAACGACGCTGTTAACATTGCCGGCTATGCTCGTAGTCCCATAGCCGCCGCCACTGAGCAGAAAATTGTGGTGAATTATCCCAACGTCAACTTTTTAAATCCCACAGCAACAGCTACAAGGGCGCAGGTAGCAGCTTTTATCTACCAAGCATTAGTTAGTTCTAATCAAGCCTCAGCACTCACCTCACCCTATATTGTGGCTACTCAAGCTAATATTCCCAGAACACCTACTGCTGTCACCATTCCTCAAGGGACTGTGATTCCTGTGAAGTACGACAAGGCAGAGAAAATCCTCGTAACAAAGGATGAAACTGCTCCTTTGACCCTTACTGTAGACGAAAACGTAGTTACTCAAGCGGGTACTGTGGTAATTCCGGCTGGTAGCCAGGTAGTCGGGGAACTGAAGCCAGTTCAAGGCGGTTCCCAATTCGTGGCTCAAAAACTCGTTTTAACTACAGGTCAAGAGTATCAACTGAATGCAACTTCAGAAGTCATTAACAAAACCGAAACCGTCAGAAAGGGTGCTAGCACCGGCACAATTATTAAGAATACCGTCCTGGGTGCAAGTGCCGCCGCCGCCGTCTCTGCTGTCACAGGCGATCGCGCGATCGCTACTGAAGAAGTTTTAGGCGGTGCGGCCATTGGTGGATTAATCAGCTTGTTTTTCGGCAGAAATAGTGTTGACTTAATCGCTATCGACCCAGACACCGATTTACAAATGACCATTAACCAAAATCTACTGGTTTCATTAAGATAGTCAACCCCTGCTGGTAATTCCCAATTAATAACAACACTAATTTATTAATTACGAATTACTTTGACTCATCGGTAACCAAATAATAAACGTCGTTCCTGGTGTATTGGGTGAGGTTAATTTAGAGTTAATTGCCGGGCTGAAAATTTCAATTTCGCCCTGCATTTGCTCAATTAATTGTTTAGCGATCGCTAATCCTAAGCCTGTGCCAGGAATTTCTGTTTGGGCTTGTACGCCTCGGTAATGTCTTTCACCTAAATGGACTAAATCTTCTTGAGGAATACCAGGGCCATTATCACTAATCGCAATGCCTTGGAAGTTCAGTTTTTCTTGCCCGGCTTGAATATAAATCTTGCCACCTTGGGGTGTGTATTTTAAAGCATTATCAATGATATTACTCAACACTTCTTGCAAAGCTTTAATATTTACCCTGACTAATGGCAAATCTTGAGAAATATCTGCTTTTAACTTGATATGTCTGTCTTGGGCGATCGCTTTGGCTGACATGAGTAATGGTGTTAATAAATCAACTACAGCACAATCAGTTAATTGCTCTCCCGTCCCCGGTAATAATAGCGCTGGTTTGGCTTCTTTTTGGACAGTGGCTTCGACAAATCCCTCTTTTTCTGGTAACACTAGCCTAGATAAATCTGCCTCTGTCCAATCAATAACTTGCTCAAACTTTTGTAGCAATTCCTTGAGGCGATCGCTCTCCCTGACAATATTCTCGCCCACATCTCGATTTGGATCACCAGGGCGCAATCTTTTCAAGAGAAGTTTACCAAAAGTCCGTAAGGCAGTTAAGGGATTACGAAACTGATGCAATAAATTATCAAGTAAATCTTGCTGTTGTTCTTGCAGAATTTGTTGTTGATGCAGTTGGTGTTGCAACCATGCTCGACGCTGATCCAAAATACAAGCGATCGCCAATGTTTGTCCGACTTTCTCCACTTGACTTTGCTCTTGTTCGTTCCAGGGGCGATCGGCTCTGCTTGTTACCAATAATCCCATCATTACGCCCTCATGCACCAGAGGTAAGACTATTTGGCGTTCATCTAACAAGTAATCATCACCAAAAGGCGATGACGTTCCACCTACTGTAGGCGCTCTCCCCGACTCTGGTGTTTCTTCGGCTGGCGCTACAGTCAATAACTTTCCCTGTTTTTGAGGTAGCAACAGTACCTCACCCACTTGTAATTGTTTACGTGCATTCACCTCAGCAAGCTCTTCTCCTGGTAGTATAACTGCCGTCTCTGGGTAAACAACCACAGGAATCAGTTTCGCCTCCCCCGTTGGCGACTCTATCAATTCTTGGGTTAGATAAACTACACTTAAAGAAGCTCCTAGCCCTTGGGTAAGTAGTGCTATTTGCTCTCGACATAGAGCCACAAAATCTGAACTGGCAGACATTAACATTTTTCAGCTCTTGCTCAGGATCACGGTTTTTGAGGGAAGATAAGAGAAGATACTTTATTTTCCTCAGTTATTTAATAAAGCTTAACTAAATCTTTCGAGTAATGGTTTTTCTCAAGGAGTGATGTACTAATTAGCTTTTGATTTATCTACCGTCAATAGTAATATCTTTGTTGTATCTAAAGTTTAAAAACTATTGATCTTTTGAACTAGAACTTATATAATTACGACGGATTTTGTAGCTATCACTACAATCTATAGCTTGAAAGAGGAGGAAAATAGGTTGGCAAGGAGACGTAAAAGAAAAAGTCGTCGTCGCCAGGAAGGACGACGTATTTTAGAACACGTACCTCAATACAGCATCGAAAGCGGTGAAGAGAAACCCGTGACAGCAGCCAGAAAATTTATTCAAGCTGAAGGTATCTTGCCACCGGCGTTGCTACTCGTAAAGCGAAACGAACACACTACAGACCGTTATTTTTGGGCAGAGAAAGGGCTGTTTGGCGCTCAATACGTCGAGGAAAATCATTTCTTGTTTCCCAGCCTGCGGGTACTTGAATCTCCCGCAGGGGCAGAACCAGTGGCGGTAGGCAGTCGCTGATTCATCGATGATAATCTTACGTGTTGAATACAGCTTCTGACAATCATTTAACTGGCAAAAGTGTGCAGTTTATGCAAAATTTCCATTTTTTTTAAGTTTGTCACTAATTTGCCAGTAGAACTAGTCCAAGTAATTGGAAAATTGACTCTCAACAGACCAATTTGGTTTGCCTGGGTTGATTGCTGGTCTCATGATGCAGAAGAGTATCAGGATAGAGCAAAAAACACCCAGAAGCGAGAGTTGAACTTTACTTTCCTCCTGTGGATTGTTCAGAAAACTCTGTCAAGATACACGCTTTTCCCTGCGATTTGCATTCGTAGGGAAAAATAACACTAGTACAAAAGACAATAGGTAAAAAGCAAAGGGCAAAACATAGAGTGATATCAATTCAAAATTTTGCAGGATTGATGTTGCTTTGTGTCTAATTGTGCTACTTAGTACTAGTGATTATCCCGATTTAAAAAATCGACATACAGTTTGCATCTACACACTCAATTACCAACTATTCATTAGGCTTTAAAGGTAGTGCTTTTTGTAGCTCAAGTATTTCATCACGATGAGCAACAACAGTAATTTTACTAAACAATTGCGGCTGATTAGCCACAGATTCTAGTTTCAGCACAACTTTTTCTAGCCTACCTGCTTTTTTCCAATAAAAAATTCCACTCAAAGGCGCAAATAATACCAATCCCAGAAAAATATTACCGAATCTAGGGAACAACAAAGCGAAAACCAAAGACAAACACACTAGACCAGCAGATGCTAGCAGCGTGAGAAACACTGCTAAAAATATGCTGGGTTTCACGAACCCTTCAAAAGTCACTTGGTTTTTTTCATGGTCTACTTCTGCCACTCGGTAAGACCGAGAGCGAAAATACTCTTGTAGTTGCGGCATTAAAACGGTTTCTTCTTGCTCGGAAATCAATTGAGCCATTTCTGTACGGTCTTTAGTAGATGCCCGAATGAAGAAGAGCAAACCAACCGCCAGTAACAAGGTGAGTAAGAACGTTGATGGCAGAATAGCAGTATCCATAACTAATTATTAATTTTTCACAGGAGGAGATTTATTCATTATTAATTATTGGTTAATTTGTCCTCACATAAATGTAATTTTGCCAAAGCCGGGCTAAATCTTCCGCTTGATGTTGCCATTCTGGAGAAACTTGGTACATTCGCCTGGGGCGACCTCGCCCTTCCAACTTCTTCCAATACCCAGTAATTGCCCTATTGTCTTCCAGAAATTTGATGGCACTATAAAGTACAGTATCTGAGAGCCGATAGGTAGGGTGTTCAGTTTCTAGTTGCTGAATTAATTCAGTTCCGTAGGATTCACCTTGTAGTAAAACATACAGAATGTAACAAATTGCTACTTCCTGGCAGAGGTAAGTTGGCGGAGGATTTTCAAAGAATTGATATATATCCTCAATTTTCATAAGTTCGTGGATGGCTAAAAGTATCCCTTAAGGTGAAAGCTAAAGGTTTTTCATCAGTATAGGGCGCTACTTGCAAATGTGTAAGTATATAGCGCTACCTGGGGAAAATTTACCCAGTGTAAACAAGTAATGATGAACTACCCTGTGAACAGTACAGGTCACAAGCAAAAGTTTGAGTAACGCAAAGAATTGCGCCTCTATCTAGCTCTAATTAGTGTTGTGAGGAGGTGCCTAGACAGTGGTTTTGTCACTATCTAGGTGTCAAGTAATGCCGAGCTGGTTTAGAACTGCTGAAACGTAAGATGCTATCGAAGAAATTTTACAGGTAAAATGCCGTTTTGTCTGTAACTCCGTAAAAGTTAATAAATAGTTTATTTGGTAATGATTACATTGCTGAAGGCAAATCTGTGTTTATCAAACTCTTACGCGAGTACGAATAAAAAAGCTACTAGGGGCTAAATAGAGAGTTTTATGCTTATGCAGCTAGCTTTACAGCCCCTCAGTTCACAGCATTGTTTACTCTTTTGGGTTTGCTAATTACAGTAAAAACCCACAAGCAAATATTAAAAATAACAGGGTGAGGAAGTATGAGGAAAATAACTTTTAAATAGTTTTTTCTTCCTCCGTAGACAGCACTTTTTTACACCAACGATTTACTGATAAAACAAGTGTGATTTTAAAAACTAACAAATCTTTGGCACAGCATGGCAGAAATAAAGATAGTATTTTAGAGCAGCACACAGCCAAGATTGTGGATGTTTTACTTGCATTTTGTACTAGCCAGTTGGTGAGCAAGCCGTATGTCACGAAATCCCGATGCTCCATCATCTTCTTCTAATCTCCGGACAATTGCCCAGACGTTCCGGATGACAGGCTGGATTAGCTTCTGGATTCAGCTAGTACTCGGCGTTATTTCTGGCATTATTGTGCTACTGTTTGGCATTTTTAGCCAGAGAGCAGGTAGCCCTAATAATAATCCGGGGACTGGCTTTGGGGTGTTTTTAGCGATTTGTGGATTGGTAGTGCTGGGTGGGGGTATTTATTTAGCCTTCCGTTACACCAGAATTGGTAATCAACTGCTATCCTCCAACCCCAGCAACCGACCTCGGAAAGTGGAGACAGTGCAAGTATTACGTTTAGGACTGTGGATAAATTTAGGCGGGACTTTGGTGACATTGTTGGGAGCGCAGGCGATCGTGGGTACACTAGTAGCTAGGTCAATATCTCCCCAAGCTGTCACTACCCAATTATTCGACCCTACCCGCATCATTAGTGGTCTAGATATGTTGGTAGTTCAGGCGAACATCAATACAGTCTCAGCCCACTTTGCTGGGCTGGTTAGCTCCCTGTGGCTACTCAATCGCATCAACAAATCTTAAACAAGATTTTTGTATTTGCCTTTCCTGGCATGGCAAGTCAAAATCAGTATATGCTGATGTGTTGGCAAGAAGATACTAGGCGAAAGATTGAGAAAAATTTGTGCTGGATATTAAGCAAATAAGGGAAAATCCCCAACTCATTCAGGAACGGTTGAATAGCCGCAATGGTACTTATGACATTCAACCCATATTACAGTTAGATAAGCAACAACGGGAGTTGGAAGCGACCCGCAGTCAAATCCAAGCCCGGAGTAACGAAATTGGTAAAATTGTCGGACAGAAGATTAAATCGGGTATTAATCCTCAAGACCCAGAAATTCAAGCTTTGCGGGATGAGGGGAACGCGATTAAAGCCCAATTGAGTGAACTAGAACCAAGAGAAAAAGAACTCAAAGCGGAAATTGAGCAACTTATACTCGCACTCCCTAATTTACCCAGTGACTCTACACCTATAGGTAAAGGTGAGGAAGAAAATGTAGAGGTAAGACTTTGGGGTGATGAATATCTACCCCAGAATCCGAATATTATCCCCCATTGGGAAATCGGCGAAAAGCTGGGGATTCTCAATTTTGAACGTGCTGTCAAAGTTGCCCAAAGTCGCTTTGTGAACTTGATAGGCGCTGGTGCAGCGTTGGAGCGGGCGTTAATTAACTTTATGCTGAAGATGCAAACCGCAGCTGGCTATATAGAAGTTAGTCCACCCTTGTTAGTCAATACCGATTCTTTAACAGGAACAGGTCAATTACCGAAGTTTGCAGAAGAAAGCTTTAAGTGTGCTGATGATGAATTGTGGTTAATTCCCACAGCAGAAGTTCCTGTTACTAACCTTTATCGCGGAGAAATCCTGGCGGCGGAAAATTTACCCATTTATCACTGTGCTTATACTCCCTGTTTTCGTCGGGAAGCAGGAAGTTATGGACGAGATATGCGGGGTTTAATTCGCCTGCATCAATTCAATAAAGTAGAGTTGGTAAAAGTCGTTCATCCCAGCACTTCTTTTGATGAATTAGAAAAATTGGTGGGGAATGCCGAAGCAATTTTACAGGCTTTAAAATTACCTTACCGGGTGATTAATCTTTGTACTGGTGATTTAGGTTTTGGGGCAACGAAAACCTATGATTTAGAAGTATGGCTACCATCTTCTGGTAAATATCGGGAAATTTCCAGTTGTTCTAATTGTTTTGATTTCCAAGCGCGGCGAGCCGATATTCGCTTTAAGGAAGCAGGTAAGAAAGGTACACAGTTTGTCCATACCCTCAACGGTTCTGGCTTGGCTGTAGGGCGCACAATGGCAGCTATTTTGGAAAATTATCAGCAACCAGATGGGACAATTTTGATACCGGAAGTATTGCAACCTTTCTTAGGGCGTGAAGTGTTGTAAGACTGATACAAAGCACTCTCAAGTTTTCAGATTTGGCATAATTTCTTACGAAGAATCTCCATATAATCACTTCTCTAAGAGTGGTTATATGGAGATATTGATACATTACAACCGTATACAGTTATAATTCCCAGCCATCATTAAATGCGGATTATGCTTAAACAA
The DNA here is from genome assembly GCF_048568275.1 of Anabaena sp. FACHB-595. Classification (NCBI taxonomy): domain Bacteria; kingdom Bacillati; phylum Cyanobacteriota; class Cyanophyceae; order Nostocales; family Nostocaceae; genus Anabaena; species Anabaena sp. FACHB-595. Next base: position 4,788,173 of record NZ_CP183473.1, on the reverse strand, counting down.
GATTACTTTGCAAATAGACTAGGCGATATTTATCAATACTCAAGAATACCGTATAAATGTGGTGAAGGTAAATCTGATCAAAATACAAAGTATTTTTGGGAGCTATGTATAGATGCTTCTGGAAATATCATTTTCGTATTACATGGAAAAGAACCTCTTCAGAATTTAGAAAATGGATCTCAAATTCAGTCTTTTTCTGGGATATCTAATGATGAAATATGGGAGATTGAATGTACCAATCTTCATTTTCTAGCTCAGACAGGAGAACTACCTAACAGACTAACTTCGTTCTATCTTCCAGATTACATTTTTTTAAAGAAAAAAGAGCAAGAAACTAAGCATTTAACTCTAGCAAAAGCTTATTTCAGTAATTTCATCTTTTCTCCGCTTGATTGCGAGCGAGGATTCTTTGTTAAGATTAAGGGGAAAGAACTATGCTTTCAGATGCTGGAGAATAATAAGCAACTTGTTGACCTAATTGATATTCAGAGAATAAACAATGCAATTCTTTCTCAAGTTAGCATTCCTATTAATAAATATGAAAATATTGATGCTATTAAAGAAGAAATTATATCGATAAGTTGGTTTTTAAGTTTTCTTGATCTAAATTTAAACTTCACTCCGTTGATTGAATATTATGCGGATAATGAAGTTATGCAGTATTCCATAGAAAATACAGTTAAGAATCCTTTTAGCAGAAATTATATCATTGATAATTTTCGTATTAATGGAGGTATACCAAAAGCATTTAATGATTGTTATGAAATTTACAAAGTCTTGCAACCAAAGATAGACATCAATACTTGTATTGGATTTTTAGCAGAAATAAACCAACAGAAATATATTGATCTTAAACTGGCAACAATGATCATGGCTTATGAGTATATTACATTCAAGTACTTATTGAATAAAGAATTAACTCAAGATAATATCGGAGACAATATTCAAAAGAAATTATATCAATTAAATAAGTATCTCCGTTTTATTCCCAGCGAAATGATGAAAGATAATTTGCGAGATTCAGTCCGCAATCCACTATTTCATCAAGGTAGAATTACCCTATTAACGTTAAGTGAAAAGATAGATTTATTCAAGAAATATTATGACTTACTGATACAAATTATTTTAAGAATTCTTAGTTATAATGGAGAGTATATTTCTAGAGTAACTCACAACCCTTCTCAACTTTAAAAACGCTACCCAACAAGTCTCTGCATCTTCACATTTGACTGAAAAAAATTAAGCCAAAGATAAACAATTTATGAATTTATACAAAACATCCGCGAAGTAACTGAAATGTACTTTAATAATTAGATTATGAAATTTTAAAATAGATGGTAGAGATTAATAGTAATGTTGACGGATGATGATTCCAATTAACGAAGCTCAAAAACAGTTACAGGATTTAATTGATTCCGTGAATCAGTCACATAAACCCATTGTTATTGCAGGAAAAAGTGGCAATGCAATTTTGTTATCCGAAGCAGACTGGTCATCTGTACAGGAAACCCTATATAAGCGATCGCCTAAACTATAATTTAAGAAAGCGCAAAGGTTAATAAAACCCTGATTGCCATGTTAAAAAGTTACGAAGCGATTTATGAAAATGGTCAAATAAAGTGGATATCAGAACAGCCTCAAGTTAATACTGCCCGTGTCATTGTTACCTTTATAGAAGAAACTTTACCATCAAAGAAACGCCGCACTGCCCCTGAATCTATTGCAGGCAAAGGTAAAACATTAGGGGATATTGTCAGTCCTATAGTTGATGAAGAAGACTGGGAATGTCTGAAGTAATAGTCCTCGATACTCATATTTGGTTCTGGTTGATTAATCAAGAATTTCAAAGATTTCCTACTCAGTGGAGAGAAGCTATCGAAACGGCTGAACAAGTAGGCATTTCGGTTATTTCTTGTTATGAAATTGCACTGGCACAGCAGCGAGGAAGGCTACAGTTACCCTGTGCCGCTAATCAATGGTTTCAGGAAGCTTTGCAGCCAGCAGATATTACATTATTTCCCTTAACTCCCGAAATTGTCTGCCGTGCTGTAGATTTATCTCCTATTCACAAAGATCCGTTTGACCGCCTGATTGTTGCTACTACATTGGAATATCAAGCAAAGTTAGCCAGTGTTGATAGTTTGTTCTCTCAGTATCCTGAACTTGATACTCATTTGATGAAGTAGTGGGCGCTCAGTCTAACTTAGGCATAGTTTCCTACTGTAGTATGCTTTGAGTCTCAGCATCGGTTTTCTAAACTACTACAATAAAAATATATATCGGAATATATTTGATTAATTTGCTCTATGTCAGTTTTAGCAGCGATCGCAGTCTTGGCGGTATTAATCTTGGTACACGAGTTGGGGCATTTTGTCGCAGCGCGTTCTCAAGGTATTCATGTGAACCGCTTTTCGTTAGGATTTGGGCCTGTTCTGTGGAAGTACCAAGGTGCGGAAACTGAGTATGCTATCAGGGCTTTTCCTTTGGGTGGATTTGTCGGCTTTCCCGATGATGACCCCGATAGCGATATTCCCCCCAATGACCCAAATTTGCTGCGTAACCGTCCCATTTTAGATCGGGCGATCGTTATCAGTGCAGGTGTCATCGCTAATTTAATTTTCGCTTATATGCTCCTATTAGCCCAGGTGGGCTTTGTTGGTATTGGACAAGCCAGTCAGCCAGGGGTTTCAATCCAACAGTTAGCACCAGAAGTGAGTGCTGTTGCTACCAACGCTGGACTGAAACCAGGAGATGTAATTCTCTCTGCTAATCAAAAAGAATTTGGCACTTCCCTACAAGAAATAGAAGCTTTAAGAGACATCATTAAAAATAGCCCTGGTAAGTCTATTCAACTCACAGTTGCCCGTGGAGACGAAAGGCTATCGGTTAATGTTATTCCCGAAGCAAAACCTGCCGGGGGAAGTATCGGTATTGGTCTGGCACCTAACGGCAAAGTAGAACGCCGTCCAGTTAGTCTCAGCAAAGCTTTTAGCGTTGGCGCTAGCGAATTTCAACGCATTGTCGTGATGACATTTAAAGGCTTTGGGCAACTAGTTACTAACTTTGGGGAAACAGCCAGCCAAGTTGCAGGCCCCATCAAAATTGTCGAAATTGGCGCTAACATTGCCCAAAACGATACAGGTAGTTTGTTCTTCTTTGCCGCTTTAATTAGCATCAACTTAGCAGTCATCAATATTCTGCCGCTCCCAGCTTTGGACGGTGGACAATTAGCGTTTTTACTCATTGAAGGTTTACGCGGTAAGCCCTTACCTAACCGCATTCAAGAAGGTGTAATGCAGACTGGTCTGGTGTTACTCTTAGGGCTGGGAATTTTTCTGATTGTGAAAGAAACCACCCAATTAACTACCCAATTGGAGTGGGTACAAAAATTGTTCCAGTGAGTACTACCACCCGCAAATCCCTTTCTAAAAAGCAACGGGCGTTAGAAATTCTCTCTCGCCTGAAGCGTCTTTATCCCGATGCCACTTGCTCCTTAAACTACACCACAACCGTGCAATTGCTGGTGGCAACAATTCTCTCAGCCCAGTGTACAGATGAGCGAGTCAATCTAGTTACACCAGCTTTATTTAGCCGCTTTCCTGATGCGCCTAGTCTAGCGAATGCTGATTTAACAGAGTTAGAAAACCTAGTACGCTCTACAGGGTTTTATCGTAATAAAGCCAAAAATATTCAAGCCGCCTGTCGCATGATTGTCAGTGAGTTTAACTCTGCGGTTCCCAACACAATGGAACAGTTGTTAAAACTCCCTGGTGTGGCGCGGAAGACCGCAAATGTGGTTTTAGCCCATGCTTATGGCATCAATGCAGGGGTAACAGTAGATACTCATGTCAAGCGCCTCAGTCAACGCCTCGGTTTAACTAAATATCCAGACCCCGTTCACATTGAACAGGATTTAATGAAGTTATTACCGCAACCAGATTGGGAAAATTGGTCAATTCGGCTAATTTATCATGGTCGCGCTGTCTGTAAAGCCCGTTCTCCTGTATGCGAGGCGTGCGAATTGGCGGATTTATGCCCATCTGCCACGAAAACAATTATTGTTGGCTAGACGGACAAAAATAGAGGCGATTCGCCTTTCATAAATGTAGAATGGAAAATGCTGTCTTTAAATTGTTGAATTAATTTATGGCAAAGAAGAGTATGATTGAGCGCGAGAAAAAACGCGCTAAGTTGGTAGAAAAGTATTCTGAAAAGCGAGAAGCTCTTTTAGAAGAGTTCAGAACTACAGAATCTCCCCTAGAGAAGTTAGAAATTCACCGACAAATCCAACAGCTACCCCGTAACAGTGCGCCTAATCGTCGCCGTAACCGTTGCTGGGTAACTGGTCGTCCTAGAGGTGTTTATCGTGACTTTGGGCTATCTCGGAACGTCCTGCGGGAATGGGCGCACGAAGGTCTTTTACCCGGAGTTGTTAAGTCTAGCTGGTAGTCAACGGTCAACAGTGAGATAGTGCGTTCCTGTCGCTTTGCGTCGGAAAGCAACTATCGAACCTGTAAGGGTCAACGGTCAACAGTTTCATACTATTGACTATGGACTCTTGACTATGGACTGGCTTTATTGCCCACAACAATGGTCTATACCTAGACTCTCTAAGAGTAGATCGCTGACGGCGTTGGCGATCGCAAACTCTCCATAAAAGCTTTTGGAAAAATCAAAGGCCTGCATCTCTGTGACGATAGCAATCACCAGAGAACCAAGGTCATTCTCGCCTTCCATTCTTTGGCGAACAAAGATTTGTGCTGCACGTTGAGCAATCTTTTGATTAACTGCTTCGGGAATAAATTCTGTATCTAGCCAGCGCAGCAAACAATCTTGCAACCATTGACCTTCGAGGTTAGGATTTGCGGCTGGCGGTAGGGTAATAGGTGGTATTGGTTGTGTCATCTGTTTTTTACCGCAGAGGAATATTATAGAGAGTGCAGAGGAGCGCCAAGCATGAGTAACAACATCAGAGCGCGTTCCTCTGATATTTTTTATTTTTAATTTTATCTATGCAATATGATATCGCCTCTATTATTCAAGGCTACGCTCAAGGCTATTTTCTCATGGCTGATGACAATGATTGCCTGGGATGGTATGGAAGCCGCGATCGCACTTTGATTCCCTTAGATGAGCGATTTCGCTATCCTAAGTCTTTACAGCGTGTTTTAAACCAAGAAAGGTTTACAGTAGCGATTAACCGTGATTTTGCAGCTGTAGTGGCTGGTTGTGCTAACCGAGAAAGCACTTGGATTTCTCAGGAATTGCAAGAAATTTATCGGCTACTATACCAGACGGGTTACGCCTACAGTTTTGAAACATGGCAAGGTGAAGAACTAGCAGGCGGGATTTTAGGTATTGTCATTGGCGGTGCTTTTATCGGTGAATCGATGTTTTACCGCATTCCCGAAGGCTCTAAAGTAGCGATGGTGAAATTAGTAGAAAGACTACGCCAAAGGGAATTTGTCATGTTTGACGCGCAAATGATGAATCCCCACCTAGAAAGATTCGGCGCTTACCGTATTAAAGATAAAGAATATAAAACCCTACTAGAAAAAGCACTACTAAGTCCTAGCACTCTAATTTAGCCGAACTGGAGACTGAAGAAAGCAGAGGGAGCAAGGGAAGTAAAGAAGAATTACTATGGACTATTGACCAATGACCAATGTACTTTTTTCTACGCTTTTGGGTGGATGAATGACTCTGTACGGTTAAGTAGAAATTAATTATAAACTTATGGAGTGTGAATCAATGACTACAGGTAATGGACATTCTCAGGAACCTATTAGCAACTTAGAGTATGACTTTCTGACTGTGTTGCAAAACAAGGCTGAAGCAGTCAGAGCTTATGAAACTTATATAGAAGATGCTCAAGCTGCTAACTCTCAACCTTGTGTAGATTTATTCCAAAAACTTCGTCAGTCTGAGATTGAGCAAGCACAAGAAATTCGTCATCATCTGCAAGAAGTTATGCAGCATGGTAAGATGTAACATTTAACGATGATAGGTAATAGGTAATAGGTAATAAATGAATTGTCTATTACCTATTACTATTCATAAAATTATAAAAATTAGTAGGGTGGGCATTGCCCACCCTACAGACTATAAAAATTAGTTTAATTAATAGTTTCTATTTAGCTATTGGTTTTAATGATTGGTAATGATTGAACTTGAGACGCTTGAACTGAAAAATCACAAATTGATTGAAATGGACAAAAGCGACAGTGATAACCAGGATTAGGTGGAAATATCTCACTGAAATCTCTAGTTTCTTCCTGATACTGCTGTACGTCGTCTTGGTGTTTTTTGGCTATATTTATTAACTCAATTTTCAAATCTTCTAATTCATTTCTTTTAAGGCTAATCAACTCTGATTCTTGGCAGAGTTCTAGATTATAAAATGAGGCGACAGCTTCTTTACCTGGGTAAAGGTAGTTAGCAGCTAATAAATAAACTAAGGCTTGTCTTTTGTCAAAAGCAGCTTTACCAGTTTTAAAATCTAAAATATGCAAAGTATGGTGAGCATCAGACTCAATGAAAACGCAATCCATCGCTGCATATAAACGAAAACGATCATCCTTCTGTTCAATTAAAATTGGTTTGGGAAAACCTTCATCACCACGAGTTAATTGCAGAATCTTTTTACCTAATAATAACGGTGCATTATAGTATTTTTTCAGAATTTGCAGCACCCGTTGTTGAACTTGCATTGTGGAGTTACTTAGTTTCAACAACTGTGCTACTTGCTCGACTCCATCAGAACGGGTTAACAAATGTCGATTATGATGAAACTCATAAACACCTTTTTGGGCTAGTATCCCAATTCGCTGAGGTGGAGTAGCATTCCCTAGCAGTGCTTTGACTTGTGGTTCATTTTGACGCGCTTTGATAAACCCCCGTCTCATCTGGCAATGCCAACGTTCTTGCCCCACAGCTGGGGCAACTAAAGACCAGAGGTGATAACTAACAAAAAGTCGATCGGGGGTTGACATTGGTCAAGAGCAGTGAGAAAAAATACGGTGAAGGATGCTTGCGACTACGCACGCTTTGCGGGAAGCTTCCTATAGTGTTCAAATAGATGGGGGACAGTAGCAAACATGAGCGCTAGTAGCAATTCCAGCAAGATAAAATTTGGTACTGATGGATGGAGAGGCATTATTGCCGATGATTTCACTTTTCCCAATGTGCGAAAAGTGACAAGAGCGATCGCCAGCTATCTGGAAACAGCCTACACAAAAGATAGACCAGTTCTAATTGCCTACGATACTCGTTTTTTAGCTGATCAGTTTGCCCAGACAGCAGCTCAAGTCTTGGCTGACTTGGGCTGGAATGTCAAAGTCACTGATCGGGATTGCCCCACACCAGTAATTGCTTACAATGCCCGTCACCTGAATTCGGCAGGGGCATTGATGTTTACGGCTAGCCATAATCCAGCACCCTATTGTGGAATTAAATATATCCCTGATTATGCTGGGCCTGCCACTCCAGAAATTACTGATACTATTGTGGCAAATATTGAAAGTGCTTCAGATGAATTGCCAAGTGGCAAACCATCGGGAACAATTTCTACTTTTGATCCCAAACCGGACTATTTACAGTTTATTTACACATTGCTGGATATAGAACGAATTAAAAGCGCTCAACTTAAAGTCAAGTATGATGCGTTATATTCTACATCCCGTGGCTATTTAGATGAAGTATTGCTAGAGAGTGGGGTGCAATTAGAAAGTTTCCACACTTGGCGCGATGTCCTCTTTGGTGGGGGAATGCCTGAACCAAAGGGAGAACAGCTAGTGGAATTAGTCGAAGCTGTCCGCCGCGATCATGCAGATTTAGGACTAGCGACAGATGGCGACAGCGATCGCTTTGGGATTGTGGATGAGCTAGGCAACGTCCTCACTCCTAACACTGTGTTGTTAGTTCTAGCGCGGCATTTAATCAAGAATAAAGGCAAAACAGGCGCGATCGTCCGCACTGTGGCTACAACTCACCTACTCGATAATTTCGCCGCTAAATACGGCTTGACGATTTATGAGACAGCCGTAGGTTTTAAATACATTGGGGAAAAAATGCGGGAAACCGCCGTGCTGATTGGTGGTGAAGAATCAGGCGGTTTAAGCATTATTGGGCATATTCCCGAAAAAGACGGCGTTTTAGCTGATATGCTGATTGCCGAAGCGATCGCCTATGAAGGTAAGCCCCTGAGTCAATTGGTGAAGGAAGCGATCGCCGAAGCTGATGGCCCCTTATATAACAACCGTCTTGACTTACACTTAACAGAAGCTCATAAAGTCGCCGTCATCGACTCCTTTACAAAAAATCCTCCTTCCGAGGTAGCTGGAATTAAAGTGAAGGAAGTCGGACGTAAGGACGGAATTAAGCTGTATTTAGAAGAAGGTAGCTGGGTGTTGCTGCGTCCCTCTGGTACTGAGCCTTTGGTGCGTGTTTACCTAGAAACCAACTCTCCCGAAAAACTCAGCAAACTAGAGCAAGAGTTAGAGAGTGCGATCGCTAAGTTAGGATAAGAATCTCAACCGCAGATGAACACAGGCGTTCATCTGCGTGTATTTGTGGTTCGTGATTTTATGAAAACTTTGGCACCTTTTTTCACATCTTTAGTTGTAGCAGTTTGGGTAGTGGCGATCGCCATTCTTTCTGTCCAAAATTTCGAGCCAGTATCGTTAAAATTCTTAACATTCCAATCAATTAAAATCCCAGTTGGTATAGTGCTGGCGTTTAGTGCTGGTGTGGGATTTGTTGGTGTGGCTATTCTACAACCCCTCTGGAGTCTTTCTGGTTCGGGTAACTCCCGTTTAGAAGAAGACGCAGAATTTTTCGTCGATGACGAAGATTTTTAACTATGGAAACTGAATATGATACCCCAAATGACTAACGATGCTTTGTGCTTCGAGTGAGTATATTCAGAAAATTGTGAACCATTGGAATAAACTTACTTAATTACTCTGTCATACACAATTTTTCAAGATATGGAGAGTTTAAATAAAGAAGAATACGAAGCTAAAGATAGAGCATTCTACAGTGCCATGATTAGTGCTTGGCTGAATACTAAAATTGAGCGTGATAAACAATTATTAGGGTTATCAAGTACTGCTATAGGCTTACTTGTTACTTTACTAAGGACGACTGGAGTTTCCAACTACATACAAATCTCTCTTTTTTCTTTTGCTCTCTTCTTTTTCTTGATTACAGTAATAGCAGTTGTTTGTATTCTGGATCGAAATGCCAAATATATTCAAGAGATGCTTAAGCAAAACAAAGCTCAAGATAAGATTTTAATAATTCTAGACTACGTTGCTATAATAAGTTTTATCTTAGGTATAATTTTAGTCGTCATTATTGGCGTTTCCTCGGCAGATATGGAGTCGAAAGAGAAAAATTTAACTATGAGCAACACAAAAAGAATTAACATTGATTACCAAGTTAACAAGGAAGATAAAAAAAGCTGGACTGGCATTTCTGAATTACGTCCTCAACCACCAAAAGCACCGCAGGAATCTCCTAAAACTCCTAATAATCCGAATCCTCCAACTTACTCTGGAAGCAATGAATCTGGAAATTCAAATAACACAACTAACAACTGTTATTAATAGTAAGTTTTCATCAATGATAATTTGGTACATACCATCACAACTTTTAAACCTGATGTTAGTTCCGTATTAGATACGCTATCTAACATCATAATGTGATAGCACTCATCATGTGATAGCACTCATCCCATCTGCATTCAAATTATGAAACACTGCTAATTTCTACGATTTCTTCTCCTTGTCGTAGCTGTTCTAGTGCATCAGGAAAAGCGATCGCTAGTATTCGCTGCTAATTGCGATTCGTGACGTTACCACAAGTCAGCCAGAGAATTTGCGGTGGTGTTCCTAACCGACAAGCTAAATCAACAAAGTCACTATCTTTGGTCGAAATTACAGCATTAACGGCTCGTGCTTCATTAAAAATCTCAACATCTTTAGCATCTCTTAATCCAAGTTCTCGCAGTGCAGTAGTCTCTACATCGAACGTCTTACTCAGCCAACGTGCTAATGTAGGAGGTAATTGAGCATCAATCCAAATTTTCATGCTGTCAGTCGGGGAAAATCAGTGCGGCGTGCAGCAAACAACAAACAAGCTTGAATATCTTTTGCTTCGAGGTCGGGAAAATCTTCTAAAATTTCAGAAACGCTAATATTCTCCCCCAGCATTTCTAAAATATCGCTCACGCGGATTCTCATACCGCGAATACAAGGACGACCTCCACATTGACCAGGAATTTGGGTAATGCGAGTTAATAATTCAACTTTTGAGTTCATTTAGTAACCCAATATAAATTGCTTTGTCCTGATCATACAGAATAAGTCATATTGGTAGCGATCGCCTAAGTTGAGAGTAAAGCGATCGCACTCAGAAAACATACACGTTAATACAGTTTGATGATTCTATATAATTTTGTTAGCTGTGGGTTAATTGTAACTTGAGATAATCGATAAAATTTAGCAGTTCTGTTTCAGAAAGTTGATAGCGTGATCGCTTACCATACTTTTGCTGTAAAAATTCCCTTCCCTGCTCTGGACTCCAATTTAATTGAGCTAAATATGTATCAGTTTGAGCGATGAAACCTTCACGATGCTTAGATGAAGTAAAATCTTGATTAACATTTTGAATATTATTAATTTTTAGACTAACTTTCTGCCCTAAAGCTTGCCAATCTGTTTCTTTATGTCCATCCCAGCTAACACCTACAGCACGATAAGTTAGTGGATTATAGACTGTACAAAATACAATTGTTTTATCCCCAGGACTAACAGCGATGGTTAGAGGATGACGCAATTGCTCGCAGGTCAAAACATCAAGTGAAAGTAACAAACTTTTAGCAAAGTAAGATTCGCTTCCCGAACGTACAACATACGGCTTATCTGCCAAAATATGTAAGTCAGTTTTTTCCTTTTCTCCATGAGAAGTTTCGACTTTTTTATCAATTTCAATTCCTGTAATTAAGCCTGTCAAAGCTCGGTCATAAATGGGAATCGGCTTTGTATCATCCGAAAGCGTATACCAACAGTGATCATGTTCTTTACTAACAAAGATATATTGAGGCTTGGGGATACAGCCGAACCCTAATTTTATATCCATACCTAGTTTAAGTAATTGTGTTGTTAAGTAGTGAGTTTGTTATTTATATGTTTCCCCAATTATCAAAACAATTAACATGAAATATATTGCATTAGTCAACTTCATCGAAGTAGATTAACGTGCGCCTCCCTTGGAGACTCAAGTTAGATTATAGTCAAATTAAAACTCACGCATAGATAAAAACTGATGCGTGAGTATAGACTTACTAGAAGTATCTGATGATGAAATTATTAAATGCGATGTTCTACGAAGGACGAGAATTCATGGACGAAAACAATCCATTTACACTTTTTTTAATTTCCAGCCATTGTTTCTGGCTCAAAACCCAAGCTTTTTAATCTTTCTGTCAAAATATGGACTTGTTCTTCTGCTTCTAAACGTCGCTGTGCTTCAAAATTTGCCCTTTGTTCTGCATCCAAAATACGTTCCTCTGGGGTAAGCAACCTCTCCCCTTTTTCGTTATACCAATACAACCACTCCCGCGCTATACCTTGATAAATTCCCCGTTCTCTTCCAATTCCTAAACCAATTTCTGGCAGCCAAATTGGATCTCCTGACATGAGGACATATTCCCCATCTTCTAACTGATACACTTCTAGGGGAGATTTCTTACGTCGAAAAGGATTGTACACAACGTAGTACAAAATGCCTAATTCTTGGGCATAGAGTTCTTTTTTACTGCTATATTCTCCCAAATGTTTGGGGGAAGCAACCTCCACCACTAAAACAGGTGGTTTTTGCTCTTCCCACAATACATAACTTAGGCGTAAGTCCCCATCAATAAACCGCTTAACCTCTATGCTGAGAAAACCATCTGGTACAATGGCAGGCTTGTTAGGGTCATAATATATACCCATATTTACACCAAAGTACCAATCCCAACGATCTGACCACACTAAGGCTAGTGTTGACTTCAACAAGCTAGGAATTAAATCTTGTAGTTCATTATCCACAGGCGTATCATCAGAATTGGGTAACTCTTCAGACGATGGTAAACAGTGTAACGGGTTGTAGTTTAACATAAGTCGCATTACCTATTCCTAATTTTCTATAGGATTGATTGTCAAAAACAAATTGATTTATTTCTCTACTAGTCTTTGTGAGGGATATTTTAGAGTTAGCTTCAGCACTCAAGTATATTAATAAATTTGAATTATTTATCAACAGCAATATCTACGATGATACTTTCCTTACGTAGTAAAAAAAGAGCAGGTATAATACCCGCTCTTACAACAATATAGGTAGAAAGGATTAAGCACCAGTTAATTACCAATTACTGGCGCACTTAAAGAAACTCGTGCTACCTCTTGTTTTTCCTGTGCCAAAGTTGGGACGGAATCACGTAATCTTGCTGTCAGTTGTACAGTTGTAGCGTCGTACATCTGAGTTAGTAGCTTGGGATAGAAACCAATACCAATAATTGGCACCAGTAGACAAGCAATAACAAAGACTTCGCGGGGTTCGGCATCTATTAGTTGCTGATGAGAAACTAATTCTTCGTTTTCTTTGCCGTAGAAAATTTCCCGCAACATGGACAGGAGATAAATCGGAGTTAAAATTACCCCAACTGCCATGAGGAATACCACGATGACCTTAAATGTGGAGCTATAAGCATCGCTGGTAGCAAAGCCGACGAATACCATTAATTCTGCTACGAAGCCACTCATTCCCGGCAATGCTAAAGAAGCCATTGAACAAGCTGTGAACATAGCGAAAATTTTGGGCATCCGCTTACCGACACCGCCCATTTCATCTAACATCAGGGTATGTGTCCGGTCATAAGTCGCACCGACGAGGAAGAATAAACTTGCCCCGATTAAGCCGTGGGACACCATTTGTAACACCGCTCCACTCAAACCCAAATCGGTAAAGGAAGCAAACCCGATAATCACAAAGCCCATGTGGGAAATCGAGGAGTAGGCAATCTTCCGCTTGAGGTTACGCTGGGCAAAGGATGTCAAAGCAGCGTAGATGATGTTAACTACCCCCAAGACAACCAGCACAGGGGCGAAATAAGCATGGGCATCAGGTAGAATGCCAGCATTCATGCGAATCAGGGCATAACCACCCATTTTCAGCAAAATACCTGCCAGCAACATATGCGCGGGGGCTGTAGCTTCGCCGTGGGCATCTGGCAACCAAGTATGCAGGGGAATGATGGGTAATTTGATGGCGTAGGCAATAAGGAAGCCAGCGTATAGCAACAATTGGAAATTTAGGGCGTAATCTTTGAGAGCGAGCGATCGCATATCAAAGGTGACTGTATCCCCATAAAAGGCCATTGTCAAAGATGCCAGTAAAATAAATAGCGAACCGCCAGCCGTGTACAAAATAAATTTGGTGGCTGCGTATTGCCGTTTTTTACCTCCCCAAATTGCTAGCAGTAAGTAAACGGGGATTAATTCCAATTCCCACACCAAAAAGAATAGCAGCATATCCTGAACGGCAAATACAGCGATTTGACCGCCATACATAGCCAGGAGTAGAAAGTAAAATAGCCTGGGCTTTAAGGTGACAGGCCAGGCTGCTAAGGTGGCTAGGGTGGTAATGAATCCAGTCAAAATAATCAGGGGCATAGACAAGCCATCTGCCCCCACTGACCAATTCAAATCTAGCTGCGGAACCCAGGGGTAACTCTCCACCAGTTGCAAATCGGGGTTGGCGAAGTCGTAACTGGTATAAAAAGCGTAAACAATGAGAGCGAAATCAATCAAACCTACAGTCAGAGCGTACCAACGGATGGTTTTGCCATCTTTATCGGGAATGATGGGAATCAGTAGCGACGCGGCTATCGGTAATAAAATAATTGTCGTCAGCCACGGAAAATTAGCTGTATTCATCACAATTCGTCTGCTATTAAATTCATGTTTGCCAATGAGCCACTAGCTTATTAACTAACAGCTTTTTGAGGATTTGGCATTGAATGTTAGGTTGATTTAATCAAATTGGCAATGCCCCATTTTTCCATTGGGAGTGTCTTGTGACTTGATGGAGTAATGAATATCGATTGGGGATACTTCCAGCTAAGTCAAAAATCTTCCCTCAAAAAGCCGCTAAACTAAAATTCTAGAGATTGCGATCGCGTAGGTTTTGAGATGATGTTTGAACCACCGCATGAGGTAAAAGAAGACTTGAATAAAGAAGACTTGAATATTGAATTACTCAACTATTGGCCAAAAAAAAGGAGTCTAAATTTAGACTCTTAAAAAACTTAGGGGCAGACACCCGCCCACCCCCTGATTCAAATTAGGTAACACCGAAGACAATCACTAAGCCCAAAACAGCCCCGAATACGATGAGAGCATAGAACTGCACCCGACCGTTTTCTAGGTATTTCAAACCTTCACCACTAACTAAGGTGAAAAATCCTGTCAAGTTCACAGCACCATCAACAACTCGGAAGTCTACTTCCATGACTTGTCTAGCAAGGCGACGTAAACCAAGCACAAAGACACGATGGTAAATGTCATCGAAATACCATTTATTAAGTGATAGTTCGTAGAGTGGCTTAATTTTAGCAGCGATCGCCGCCGGGTCGATTTTACGCTGCAAATACATCAGCGAAGCCAAGGTAATCCCAATCAAGGAAACACCGACTGAACCACCAGCCATGATGTAAAACTCATTAGGATCAAATTCAGCCGCTTTTTCCAGTACTTCAGCCAAGCTTTCTGTGGGCGAAAAAATAAACCTTTCAAAGTAATTGTTGTAGGGTGTACCTACCAAACCAATCAACATTGAAGGTATAGCCAAAATCAGCAATGGCAGAGTCATTGTCCAAGGCGACTCATGGGGAGAACTACTGTGATGACCGTGACCATCATGATGACCACCAGTAGCAGCCAATTCTCCTTTTTTCATTGCCCCAGGGCCAAAAACAGGTGTGGGTTCTGCTGACTCTAGTTCCAGAAGGATTGTTTTAGCTTTGAGAAGCTTGTCTTTGATTTTCTCGTCATTCCCCCGGAATTTGCCTTCAAATGTCGAGAAATACATTCTAAACATATAAAAAGCGGTAATCCCAGCAGTCATCCAGCCAATAAACCACAGTAAGGGGTTAGAGGCATAAGCAGCACCGAGAATTTCATCTTTTGACCAGAAACCAGCAAAGGGAGGAATCCCCGAAATCGCCAAGCAACCAATTAAAAATGTTAATCCAGTGGCAGGCATATACTTCCGCAGTCCACCCATTAAGCGCATATCTTGCGCTAAAGCTGGGTCATGACCAACAACGGCTTCCATGCCATGAATGACGGAACCAGAACCCAAGAACAACATCGCTTTGAAATAAGCATGGGTCATCAGGTGGAATAATCCCGCACTGTAAGCCCCTACGCCCATCGCCATGACCATGTAACCCAACTGGGAGATGGTGGAGTAAGCCAAGCCCTTTTTGATGTCGTTTTGGGTAATGGCAATGGTCGCACCCAAAAATGCTGTAAATGCCCCAGTAAAGGCAATCACGTTCATTGCAGCTGGAACGTGTTCAAAAACGGGGTACATCCGCGCCACGAGGAATACACCAGCCGCCACCATCGTTGCCGCGTGGATTAAGGCAGAAATGGGGGTGGGGACTTCCATCGCGTCTGGTAACCAGACATGGAGGGGGAATTGGGCAGATTTAGCAACTGGGCCGAGGAAGACTAAAATTGCAAACAGTACAGCTAGGAAATTGCTGATAGAACCTGTTTGCACGAGTTCAGCTAGGCGATCGCCCATAATCTGAAAATCAAAGCTGCCTGTTGCCCAAAATAGCCCCAGAATGCCCAGCAGTAGACCGAAGTCACCCACACGGTTGGTGACAAATGCTTTTTGGGCTGCATCTGCGGCTGATTTGCGATCGTACCAGAAACCAACCAGCAAGTAAGAACACATCCCCACCAGTTCCCAGAAAATATAAATCTGGACTAGATTAGGGCTGACTACTAGACCCAACATTGAGGAGCCAAATAGGCTGAGATAGGCATAAAACCTAACGTAGCCTGGGTCATGAGCCATGTAGCCATCCGTGTAAACCATGACTAGAACAGCTACCGATGTTGCAATCACCAGCATCAGGGATGTGAGATTGTCGATAGTGTAACCCATAGTCAGGTGAAAATTGCCTGCTGCCGCCCATTCTAGGGTGCGGAGATAAGTTGGGTGTCCTTGGAGTTGACTCCACAGCAAAGCTGACGACAAACCCAAGGCTGCGCCCATTAGGGAAATGATCAACACAGCGTTTAGCTGCCGCAGGCGGTTTGTCGTTTGATTGAACGAAATTAAGCCAAGACCGACCAGCATTGCTCCCAACAGAGGCAATACTGGGATTAGCCAGGCATATTGATAGATTACTTCCATCACTGACGTGTACTTTTAGGATTCTTGACTAAATTGTCGGAACTGTTAACAATTGTGACACACACCCTTGAGGATAAAATACCCCACCCAATAACAATTGAGTGGGGTATTAAGCATGGTTTTAGATTTGGGGACTGGAGACTGGGAATTGGGAAGGATTTGACCCAACACCCGAAACTTAATACCCAATTCCCAATCACGCTGTCCGACATTCTAAGTCTGCCGTTTTAGAGCTAGTGTATGCTTTAGGACGGTTGGTATAATTGAGTTTGATTTCTTCTAAAGCTAACCGTAGGTCATCTCTGCCGCGAAACCCTTCTAGACGATGGCGAACGATTCCATTTTCAATCAAAAGTAACGTGGGCAAAGACTTTAAACGATAAGTGTTAGAAAGTTTGAAATTCTCGTCAGCGTTCACCCCAACTAGTTTAATTTGTTCGCCGCATTGAGATTGAAATTGTAATAACAAAGGGTGGATAATGCGACACAATCCACACCAGGGTGCTTCAAAATTTACTAAAACCGGAACCGGAGATTCTAAAACTTCTTGAGTAAATGTCCGCTCACTAACCGACAACACCATGACGCCTCTAGAATTATAGGGTTTTACTATCAAACTAGCTATCAGCAGAAGAAGTTAGCAAGCTAGTTAATGTTTTATAGCAGCTATATTTCAGTACCGCTTTTGACTGCGGCAAAAAAGCCAGCAGATTCTAAAAACCAATTTTAAGCTTTGGTCATCCCGATCGCTTCTACTAGAAAGAGTATTTTGGCTACTTTGCCGGATACTCTCCAAGAGATTTGATTGCTCGGCAATGTGCCACTATAAAAATTGCAAAATGGATCAACAGACCCCCACTAACAGCTGTTTCAATTTATCCTACATTGATTTGGTAGCAATTGATAAGTGGAAATTTTCCCTGAGTTTGTATTTTCTTCTGATAGTGGGGATCATGTGAAACTACCAGTCTAACCTACTAGTTGCTACAAACAACAGGGGGTGCGCCCACCAAAGTAAAGCGACAAAAATAGCAACTCCTAAATATGCAGGGCGGATAAATTCTTCCCACTTGATAGATTGACGACCATCAATAATTGCTGCAAAGGGAATGATTGAGGTGCGCTGTTTCACAATTTCAAAAGCCTCGCCGTAACGCTTGCTCATACGGCGATCGCCATGCCAAACTCCAAATAAATGGTGCAAAATCAGCCCAAAAGAAGTTACAAGGGTAAAGCTCGTACCTAACCATAGAGTATGAGCAATACACCAAATTACCTGTCCTACCATTTGGGGGTGACGGGTAATCCGAATAATTCCTGTTTCATACAAGTGTACTTGGGGCTTTTGAATAGCCGCAATTTCTAGTAGATTGAAGGTGGCAGGATACAAAAACAAAAATGAAATAGCTGATGATACCCAAACTACAGCCTGTACTCCTGGTACGTTCTGTACCTGCCAAAGTTGCAACCCGTCGTAACGGTGATTAAAGAAGTAAATAATCAATATGACAGCCAACGGTAGACTGACTAATGCAAAAAAAATGCGATAAAGCCTTGGCCCAGTGTACTTTTCTGCCCAAGGTCGTAACGCAGCGCCGCCACTGTGGGCGATCGCAAAAGTTAATTGTAACCCCAGCATGACAAAATGACTCGGAGTCAACCAAGGATTCAGCATCATAGATACAGGTGAAGTAATTTAAAGAAAAGTTAATTCCATACAACCAATACCACAAAGTATTCAACAGGAGACTTTCAACAAGATTGTTGTGGTACTGTCTTTTTCTATTCCAGCCTCCAAGTTATAAGATGCAATAAATCATGCTCAGTAACGCTACGCAGAATTTAAAATTCAAAATTCCTCTGGGAGCGTTGGGCGGTGTCGGTTTCCGTCTCGCCCAATTTTTACAAAACTCACAAAGCTTAAAATATAAGCTTTCCCTGATTTAGAATTGGGTATTTTATTCGCGCCATCGTGTACTAATAGTTGCAAAGCTATAAAACGTGATTTATTGCTAACGTTGCTCCTTTCAAAGTTTGTGGGTTGAGCCTTATGTCTGACCTTCCTTTCACTTTAGATCAGTTACGCATTCTCAAAGCGATCGCCGTAGAAGGGAGCTTCAAACGCGCCGCTGATAGTCTTTATGTCTCCCAACCTGCCGTGAGTTTGCAAGTGCAGAATTTAGAACGGCAGTTGGATGTCCCTTTATTTGACCGTGGCGGCCGTCGCGCACAATTAACCGAAGCGGGACATCTACTATTGAGTTACGGTGAAAAAATCCTCAGTTTGTGCCAAGAAACTTGCCGTGCTATTGAGGATTTACAAAATCTCCAAGGAGGTACTTTAATTGTTGGTGCTTCTCAAACCACTGGAACATACCTTCTGCCCAAAATGATTGGGATGTTCCGGCAGAAGTACCCTGATGTGGCAGTACAACTGCACGTCCATTCGACTCGGCGCACTGCTTGGAGTGTGGCTAACGGACAAGTGGATTTGGCAATTATCGGAGGAGAAATTCCTGGGGAACTAACAGAATCTTTGGAAATCATTCCCTATGCCGAAGATGAACTAGCCCTCATTCTTCCAGTGTTTCACCCCTTCACCAAATTGGACACCATTCAAAAAGAAGATTTATACAAATTACAATTCATTACTTTAGATTCTCAGTCAACAATACGCAAAGTTATCGATCAAGTCCTATCTCGCAGTGAGATTGATACTAGGCGGTTTAAGATTGAAATGGAGTTAAATTCCATTGAAGCAATTAAAAATGCTGTGCAGTCGGGTTTAGGTGCAGCTTTTGTTTCCACTAGTGCGATCGCTAAAGAATTACAGATGGGTGTACTCCACTGCACCCCCATTGACGGTGTAGTCATTAAACGGACACTGTGGCTAATTTTCAATCCTAATCGTTACAGATCCAAAGCAGCAGAAGCTTTTAGCCAAGAGATATTACCACAGTTCGCTACTCCTGACTGGAATCAAGATGTGTTAAAACTGGCGCAAAAAAAACTAGTGGTAAATGTACTAGATGCAGCCATTCCCAACACTTCCGATGATGGCTAACATTTGGTTCTTAGTGAGCCAAAGTAATCTTCTCCTCAACAGAAATGCTAGCGCTAAGGGATTTTTCCTTGTTGGCGCTAGCTTATTCTACGAGAACACCTAATGGTGAGGACATTAATATACTATGTGGCGCTAATCACTCCCGTAGGAACGCAATATAAACTTGTTAGAGTCCAACCAGCCCTCTCTTTAGCTCTCTAGTGTAATTAGTTTAAACGGGATCAAGCGATCGCAATGTCCTAGTTCAGCTTGTTAAAATAGTGACTTGTTCCTACTCTCGCACTGGATTTGAATTCGAGCCAGTCAGATAATAAATACTTAAAGCGATGAAAAATCATATATCCCATAGATGGGTTCTTCGATGTTGACATTGCCCTTGGCTTTTGGTGCAAACCGAAGGGAAATAAATCACTCAATACTGAGAACTCATCTTCTTCTCTAAATGTCTCTGTAGATGGCTAAAAAATGAACACTGAAGCTTTTAAACAAAAACTTGCCCGATTACACAATCTGTTTGTGGTGGTCAAACAGATTGATGAGACTGAGCAGTAAGTGAGTGTTGCTGGCGACGACTTACTGCTGACTGATCGGGGGGTAGGAACTGATAAGCGGAGCTTGACCGTTAAAATGTACCAAAATCTGCTATTGCTGGTTGGCAGAGTGGTAGTTCCCAACCGTAGATGCCCTATAAACAGTCAATGAAGCTTTAGCTAGCTCTGTTGATTGACTCTGCTGGCAAACAAATCAAGTTATCCCCTTGAGTAAGGATTAAGCCACGCTGACGCAACTTACCCATTAAACGAGTAACGGTTACACGAGTTGAACCGATCGCGCTACCAATTTGAGCATGGGTTAAGGGGAAAGGCAAACAATAACCACGAATGACATCGGGATCAGTGTCGCTCATGGCTGGTTCTCCATATTCCTCAATCAATAGGGTGAGGAATCCTAAGAGTCTGTCAATTGTACGCCGTTGTCCCAAGGCACTAAGCCACAGCAACTTACGCTGGTGTTGGTATCTGAAAGCATCCATCACTTCACGCCGGAAGTGAGGCCAGTTATCTAGATCGTGCCAATACATCCACAGTACGGCGGTTTGGTCAACGTGAGCGTAGGACTGGAGCGTGAAAGGAGACTGAGCCACAATTTCAAACGGTTGTCCCGCGCCCACAAATCCCAAGAAAGCTTCTTCTGGGGTTCTGTTGATCCGTCGAGAAGTCAATTGACTTGCAGTAGCACTAACCTGGGCGGTTCCTACCATGCGGATCGCACCTCTCTGCACTAAATAAAGCAAACCAGGTCTTGCTGGAATGCGCTCATCTTTGCTAAAGGTACGGCAGCGATAGTGTTCTTGAGCCCAGTCAAGAATGCGTTGCCAAGTCAAAAAAGGGCGTGATGCCTCAGAAAAGGAGGATGGAGATTGCATAGGTAACAAAGAGCGTTCGGCTGAAGACAAAGACGTAATAAAAAGGTGCAAGGAGTGTCTTTGTGTTTTTTGAGGTAGGCTTAACGCCTAACAGCGTCAGCCATCCAAAAAGCAGAGGGCTATTTGCGCTCTACTATTTTGTTATACTTCCTACTGTACAATGATGGTAGTAAAGTTTACATATTATTCATCGAATATTTATCAAATTTTATGCTATTCTCATTTTTCTTCGATAAAAACAATATTCTACCCTATGGCAGATGACAACTTATCAGGTATTTTATGAAACTTAGCCCCTCATAAAAACCAAGTGTATCATCCTCTACTAGTAAGTAAAAATACGGCAATTAGACAGTTACTATACAGCTACTTACTAGTGGTTGTGGATAGCTTTAACTATCATCAGCAACAGCAAAGCACAATAAAAGCAAAAATTCCTCTATATAAAGGTAGAGATAGTCAACAAATTTTATATATTTGCGGGGTAGCTCTGCGACTGGCAAAATCTCATAATCGAGATCCAATGGAGATAGCCAGTGTTATTACCTCCCGGTTATTAACTATATGTAAAGAAAACTTACTGGTGCGGATTGTTTCTCCGGGTTGGATTCATCTAGAATTGGCTGACTCTTTGTTAGCAGCTTGGTTGCAAAATCTGGCACTGGGGGGTTTAGGAGATGATAGGGACACAAAGAAAGATGAGAGGATTGCAACGATTAACCCTGCTCGTTTGTTTGCAATGCAGTACACTCATGCACGTTGTTGTTCGTTAATATTGCTAGCTCAACGTGGAGGATTAATTCCATTTAGGGAACCATTACCAGATAACTGGCAAGGGCTGTCGCTGGGTAGTTTGGTATCAACGATGCAAATACCTTGGTTGAATAGTGAGACAAAAATTCGCCTCAATCACCCAGCAGAAAGCTGTTTAATTTCTGAGTTAATAGAAGTAGTAGATAGTTTGATATTTCCTCATGATAATAAGGCCATGAATTGGGAAAAATTAGGGTCAGATTTAAGCCAAGCTTTTACCACTTTTTGGAGCCAGTGTCGTATTTGGGGGGAAGTCAAAACTACGTTGCCAGAAGTCACTCAAGCCAGACTGGGATTAATTTTGGCTACTCAAACGGTATTGAGAGTTTTACTGGTAAAAAAGTTCGGGAGTGTTGCCCCCCTTGAACTTTAAATTTGGGAGGGTTTGGGCGTAATTTTTGTCTAAATCTTGTTATTCAAAGAGACAATAAAAACTTTTATAACTAGGTATTGACGCATTACCTAATGTCGGATATATTAGCTGGTGTGTGAGGAGCGAACCAGCAAGAACACCGAGACGAAACACGGCCAGTCGTCGGTGTTCTTTCTGATTTATAGGGTTTTTTCGGTGGGTTTGTCTATAACTCCTGCGCTACTTCAAAATTTAACTTTTTTAGAATCTAAACAACAAAAGAACTTTTCGGTATCTAGGTTCTGCGGAAATATTAATTCTGCACTTTACAAAAATTAATCAAGTAGGCTTACGAAAGTAGAAATTTTTCAATTGCAACAGCAGCCCCATCCTCTTCGACAGTAGGGGCTACCCATTGAGCGATCGCCTGCACTCCTGCGGGAGCGTTTCCCATAGCGATACCAATACCAGCGTATTCCAGCATTTCCAAATCATTGAAGTTATCGCCAATGCACATAACATTAGCGCTTTGTAAGCCTAGTAAGTCTTCAGCTAGGTAACGTACAGCATTACCCTTGTTGACACTGGCGTTAGTGGCTTCAAAGAAAGTAGCAACGGATGTGGTGAGATAAAGTTCAGCAGGTGTGTATTGTAGGCGCAAACTGCCCAAGAGGTTGCTGATTACCTCTGTGTCATCACACAAGGCTAAAATTTTTGTGGGTGCATTAGTTAAAGTTTGGCGCAAATCACCTACAGCAATGGGAGTAATGCCAGAACGTTGTGCGTAAGTTGCAGTCTCTTGGGTGACTTCCCGCACGTAGAGTTGATCATTAATGTAGAAATGAATCGATAAAAGCGATCGCCATTGTGGCTGTTCAAAATAATCTAATAATTGCTCGGCAGTTTCTCTACTTACGGGTAGATGTTGATGGATTTTTTGGTCAGATGGGTCTTGAATCCAGGCTCCTTGATAAGCGGCTAGGGGCAAAGTAGAGTTAATATCTTGATGAAAGCGGAGTGCCGAACGATACATCCTTCCAGTAGCGATCGCCACTTGAATACCTCGTGCTTGCACTGCGGCGATCGCTTGCTTGACAGAGGTGCTGATGGTGTTCGACTCTCCCGAAATTGTGCCATCTATATCTAATACGAGTAGTTTAATCATTTAGTCAGTTGTCAGTTGTCAGTTGTCATTAGTTCTTTCCCCTGCTTCTTATCTACTTGCCTCATGCCTGATTTACCAATCTATTGGCAAACCTAACTGCTCTAGAATTTCTCCATTTTGCAATAGTGGCTGAATTTCGTTGTCTAGTTGAATGCGTCCATTGGATAGTACTAGGGCGCGTTGGGTGACTTTTCCTAACCAATGTAGTTCATGGGAGGCTATTAACATTACTTGCACGGGCAAATTGAATAGAACTCTGGCTAAGTGTCTTCGCCATGCTGGATCAAGCCCAGTAGTGGGTTCATCTAAAATTAAAATAGCAGGCTCTAGTGCCAAAATAGCGGCTAGGGCGGCAAGTCGTCTTTGTCCACCAGAAAGTTCGTGCGCTGAACGGTTAGCATAAGCTTCTAGACCGAAATCCGCTAATAACTGCCGTGCTTGATCCCTTGCTATTGCGGCTGGTACGCCATAGTTAAGCGGGCCAAAGGTAATATCTTCTAAGATGGTGGGCATGAATAATTGGTCATTGGCATCTTGAAAGCCAAAGCCGATGTATCGCCTTACTTGAGGTAGCGTCTGGGGTTCTAAGGAAATATCATTAATCCAGATTTTGCCTGATTGCGGTTGTTTGATGCCGATGAGGTTTTCTAATAAGGTACTTTTACCAGAACCGGTTGCACCCATCAACGCCACGCGATCGCCGGTATTTAAAGTAAAAGAAATATTTTGCAGAACTGGTTCTTGGTGAGGATAAGCGTAAACCAAGTTCTCTACCTGGACAACGGCTTGATGGGAATTACGGCTGGAGGAGTGGGGGTGAGGAGTCAGAGATTTCAAAATTTATTACTCTCTATTTTGGGGAATTGGGGATAAATGATAGTTATAGGACTGAGACCGGGTGTAAGGGGGTAAGGGTATAGGGGAGCCAGTTGCGTGGGCGGGTCTCCCGACTTGTTTGCTTTTAAGCGTTCCCCCAGGGTACAAACTGGCGTGTGTACAGGTTTCAAACATTTATACCCCTACACCCTTGTCCAAACCCTTGATCTTTCGTTTTCGTGGGTAAGTCCTAAGTTATTCACTCAGCACTTGAAAGATAGGAGGTGAGGGTGAAAAAAGCAGCGATCGCCCAAGCGAATGTTAGGGCAAAGCGTTCTTTTGCTTTAAAAGTAAAATCTATGGGTAACTGGCCGTTATAACCACGAATTACCATTGCAGCGTATACTCGTTCTGCTCTTTCCAGGCTACGGATATACAAAGTGCCAATCATAGCTGCACTAGCGTAGCGTAACCAGCCACCTGCACCTTTTAATCCTCTTAATTGGGCGCTACGCTGCATACGTGTGACTTCCGACAGCAAAATTTCTAAGTATTGCCCAGTCAAAAGTAAATTTTCTTTTAATGCGCTGGGTACGGGTAAGCTTTTCAAGGCGATGCCAAAACTGTGGGGTGGTAGGGTTAACAGAAAGCTATTCATGGCGATTAAACATACTAGAGAGCGAATCAGCAAAAAACTCGCTCTTTCCCATCCCAAAGGCAATGCTACTACTGATAAGAAGATTAATTCTGTACCTACCAATCCTCCTAATTTGGGTAAGGATACACGCAATACTGCTACCCAAATTAAGGCGATCGCAGCATACGCGCCCAACCAATACCAAGTATGATGCTTGAGTAAGGCTGTCCCTACAACAATCACCAGGGATAGATGTAAACGTAACGGCAAAGCCATTTTAAGCATTCTTTGGTCTCACTACTTTGGCAATTCCAAAAGCAACAGCAAAGCAAACCGCAGCCCCCAGAAGTCCAGCAATACTCGTCCCAATTGCTCCTAAACCCTCAATACCATAGTCTGCTAACGGTGTCGGTACAGATATTCTGACTTCTTCACTTAGTTTGATAAATCCCAAGTCTTCTGCCACTCTTTCTAAGCCATCAGGCCAAGCTGAGGCTAGCAATGACAATGCACCAGCTACTAAGACTATGCTAACAACAGGCACTAACCAACCGCGAAATTCTTCTTGTTCTCCTGGTAACAAATCTGGCCTGGCTTTGGCTAGATAAGTTAATACACCGCCAGTAATTAGGCCTTCACCAATACCAATCAAAATATGAACACCAGTCATAGCAGGTAACACAGCTATGGATGCAGTCCCAGAAATGACTAACTCAATAGCACAGGCGATCGCTGCTACTACGACACTCACGGCCGCCGCTATACCAGCCGCTAAGGGTAAACGTGCTTTAGAGCCGCCAAATAGCCTTTGCAAGGTTTGGGTTAACATCCAGCCTACCCAAACGCCAATGAATCCCATGTTTAATATATTTGCTCCCAAGGCAGTGATCCCACCGTCAGCGAACAGCACCGCCTGGATAATTAAGACTGTGGCGATGCACAAAGAGCCAGCCCAGGGGCTACCTAAAACGATCGCAGCTAAAGTACCTCCGAGCAAGTGACCACTGGTTCCCCCTGCTACCGGGAAATTAATCATTTGCGCCGCAAAAATAAAGGCGGTGGTTAAGCCCAGGATGGGGGCGCGACGAATACCAAAAGCTGTTTGCGATCGCCCACTAGCAACCAATAGTCCTGCCAAACTTACCAAACTCGTTGCGCCTGCCACCGGCACAGACACAAATCCATCAGGAATATGCATGATTCGCCCCGTAACTAACGTGTTATTTCACACAATAAAAATAATGTCATTCAGGCATCAAACTAATAAAAAACACTATTTTTCTTTTGTTTTCAATGCCCTATTGGGGGATTTTATAATGATACTTGGGGAATATTGACAATAAAAAATTCGTCAAATATTGTACTTATTTAGCAAGTTATTAAATTTTATTTAATTAGTGTTAATTGGATATTTATTAAAAAAATATGTTAATAATTCGGCTTCCTGAATTTTCCAGAAGCTGGGAATTGGGCTATTAACAAAAAAACTGCAATATCCTCCGCCGGAAATTTTCTGAATTATGCTCTTTAGTCGCTAGTTCTTCTGTGATGAAAATTTCATATATTGGTGGTAGACCTAACTCTATGCTGTCGAGAATTTCCCTTTGAGAAAAAATATCTTCTGGTTTTCCTTCTAAAATAAGTCTTCCTGCATCCATCACAAAAACCCAGTCTGACCAGCAATAAACTAAATCCAAGTCATGACTAGCCATGAGTATTGTTGTTCCAGATTTATAAATTTTATTGAGCATTGCCATTAAGTTACGGCTTTGGGGTCTGTCGAGATAGGCGGTTGGCTCATCTAATAAGAGTAATTCTGGTCTTAAAACCATGACATCCGCTAAAGAGACACGTTTTTTTTGTCCTAAACTCAAGTGATGTACTGGTCTTTCGGCTAATTCTGTTAGTTCAAATTCTACTAAAGCTTGGGTAACTCGCTGTTGAATATCTGCTATTGGTAATCCTAAATTACATAAGCCATAGGAGATATCTTCTTCAACAGTAGAGGCTACTAATTGTTGCTCTGGATTTTGAAAAACAAGTCCAACTTTTTGGCGTAGTTGCATCAGGTTTTTACGGTCATATTGTAGTGCCTTCTCCTGCCAATACACACGACCTTGCTGTGGTTTATACAAACCGTTGGCTAAAGAGAATAGAGTGGTTTTACCGCAACCATTTCTCCCAATTAAGGCACATCTTTTTCCTTGGGGAATTTGTAGTGTTATGCCATTAAGTACTGATTGTTGTGTACCTGGATATGTATAATATACTTGTTCAAACGTGAGTAATGACTGCTGCATTATCTACAACTTGAGAGAATTTAAATTTAGAATTAGTAAACATTGGTTTAAATGCTTATATGTGGGTTATTCTATATTAATTAATACAAGTTCTAAGTTAGTAAATTTTGGAGATTTTATTTACTTGATAAGATGAAGATTCCATTCTAAAATTATCAATAAAAAGCATCCAAGAATTGCTTCTGTAGCATAGCGTTTGGATAAGTGATAACGACAAGGATGCCAAACTTGAAATTCCCCATTAAAGCCTCTTGATACCAAGCTTAAGGATATTTGTTGATACTTTTCTAGGGTGCGTTGGAACAATTGACTAATCAACAATGATAAGCTTTTCATGCTCAGACTAAATGTGGCGTAACCATTACGAGCTTGTTGAGCAGTCCATAAGTCTGAAGCTGTCTTTAATAAAACAAAAATAAACCGATACATTAATAATAATAAATCTGTGAGGAGTATGGGGAAGCCGTAACGCCGTAAAGTTTGTAGTAAGTCTGTAAAGGGGATAGTTAACATGACAAAATATAAGCAAGAAATAGAGGCGATCGCTCGTGTGAAAATCTGCCATACTTGTTCAAGTCCATGCTGACTAATATATAAATAATAAAAGCCAATATTTACCCCATATACAGCATCATTCTGCACTAAATTTAACTGAGAAATCCCTACTCCATTAATTGCCAAAGCTGGTAAACTAGTCAACCAGAAAAAGCCTGCAATATAAATTAACTTCAAATAAATTTTTGCTGGAATACCTGCGTAAAATATAGTCCAAATACTCATCCACAGAGCAATTAATATTTGTACCAGGGGATGAGCAAAGGCTGTGATCATAAGTAAGGCGATCGCCAACAACAATTTCTGTCCTGGTGCTAATCGCCGCAATTTATTAGTATACGCAAGGGTATCTATTTGTAAGGTCATTCCTTATGCCTTTGCTGTTGGGAACGTCCCTTATATAAACCAACTGCATAACCAATAATCCCCGCGCCTAAAGCTGCTTGTGAACTGAATAATAAACTTTCCACTTCACCGCTTGGTGGTTCAAATAACGGTTTAAACCAAGGTTCATATCCAGGCTTCACCTCACTAATTGCTTTTTCGGCTTGGCTATCTGCACCTGTAAATTCTGCATCCCGCACAAATATTAAAGGTAAAACGGCTAAAGCGATGACTCCGCCTATCAATAGCCAATTACTGAGGCTTTGTTTAGATTGATTCATGGCTTTGAGATTCCCCTTGGATTAATTTCAATAATTGGAGTTCTTGCGGTGAGTAGGATTGTAGCCAGTTCCATACCAAGACAGTTAATAATCCTTCACTAATGGCTAAAGGGATTTGGGTAATGGCGAAAATACCAGCAAATTTGGCGAATGAGGCGATAAATCCGCCGACTGGTGCGGGAAAAGCTAAGGCTAGTTGGACGGAAGTAATAATGTAGGTTAGCAAATCTGCTAAGGTGGCTGCTAAAAAGATGGCAATTCTTTGCTTGCCAGTTAACTTGATTGTCAGATGATATATCCAATAGGCTGCAAATGGCCCCGCGATCGCCATTGAAAAAGCATTTGCACCCAAAGTTGTTAAACCACCATGCGCCAGTAGCAATGCTTGAAACAACAATACTAAACTACCCAACACAGACATCGCCAAAGGCCCGAATAGCACGGACCCTAAGCCTGTACCTGTCGGGTGAGAACAACTACCCGTTACTGAGGGCAATTTCAAGGCCGATAATACGAAAGTAAAAGCCCCTGCCAATGCTAACAATAATTTTAGTTCTGGGTTGGCTTTGGTGATGCGGGTGAGCGATCGCACTCCTAGAAGCATAAACGGCAAAGCTACTAACCACCAAAAAGCTGCCCACCCTGCTGGTAGATAGCCCTCCATAATGTGCATGGCATAAGCTGGCGCAGATGCACTAACAATTATATAAAAGCTCAGCATCCCCATGAGAATTAGGGAGGCACGTTTCGATGCGAGAACCCTTCTCAGCACACTTTATACCTAAAAAATATATTTCAACGATATAGTCTAAACCAGCTTATACCCTAACTAACAATTCAAAGGTAAAAATTAAAAATTCAAGACAATTACTAACATCATTATTTGCAACTCTGGCTGTATCGTAAATTCATAGGGTTTAAGACCCTTACGTCTACACGTAGTATCAGTTGAGTTGGGGTTTGTCTTGAGAAACCCCGACTCCAACTGTCTTTAATTTTGAATTTTGTTGGCGCAGCCTTTCCTGCGGAACGCTACTGCGTTCGCCAAAGGCGTTCTCGCAGAGTACCCGTAGGGTATTTTGAATTTTGAATTGTTAATTCTGTGGTTTAATTTCATGCCCAATAATTTTAATCTGGGTAGACGAGAATTTTGGACTCGTCGCCAATTACTGAAGCTGGGGTTAGGTGGTATTGGTGTGGCAGGTGCGGCAGCGCTTTGGCAGACATTGAACTCACAAGGTAAGTCTATTGTCAAAGTACCGCAAATGAAAATGGATGCAGCTGATAAAGTGGCTCAACCCATGCGGATGCTGAGAGAATTCGATTATGGAACGCTGAAGCAAGAAAATGGTCGGACTATTCGAGAATTTCAGTTAACTGCGGGTACTTCAGTCATTCAACTCAATAGTGCTGTTTCTTACAACATCTGGGATCTTAATGGTCGCATACCAGGGCCGACACTCAGAGCCAAACAAGGCGATCGCATCCGGGTATTATTTCACAACCAAGCTGGACATTCCCACTCTCTACATTTTCATGGGGTTCATCCAGCCGAAATGGATGGTGTCCGTCCTGTGAGTAATAATAGTGCCACCATCTACGAATTTGATGCTGAACCTTACGGGGTTCATTTATACCACTGCCATATTGAACCTGTTACCCGTCACATCGCCAAAGGTTTATATGGAATGTTTATCATCGACCCACCGACACCCCGTCCCCCAGCCGATGAGATAGTGCTGGTGATGGCTGGCTATGACGTAGATGATAATAGCCATAATGATTTTTACGCCTTCAACGGCTTACCTCATCACTATATGGATAATCCGATTCAGATTTACCAAAATCAATTGATTCGGCTGTACGTCCTCAACATTATTGAATATGATCCGGCTGTGACGTTTCACCTCCACGCTAACTTCTTTGATGTCTATCGTTATGGCATGAGTATGAAAGCTAGCGAGAAAACCGATGTGATCACAATGGGGGTTGCAGAACGGCATATTTTAGAATTTGCGTTTCGCTATCCAGGTAAATATATGTTCCATCCTCATCAAGATGCGATCGCTGAAAATGGTTGTATGGGTCAATTTGAAGTTGTTGCTAATAATAATCAAAATCATTCTAATTGATGCAGTTGTTAGCTGCACTAGAGAATGAGATAATTTTTTAAATTTAACTTAAATATTTTTATAATTAGTTGATAATTACTTTTATTTGTGATAAATCATCATAATACCTATTGCAAAAATATATCAGATTTTATCTTAAGTATATAGCTGAAAAATCTCGCAATTTATGGGTTTTTATCACCTTTAGGAATCAAAATGGTTAAATCCCGTTATATCTGTTTGGCTGTTGCAGCTTGCGTCATAGTCTCCCTGAGTTCTTGTAGTGGGGGTACACCAACAGCCGAAAATTCACAGCCAGCTAACAGCAATTCTGCTACCCAAACTACGGA
Organism: Anabaena sp. FACHB-595; assembly: GCF_048568275.1. Classification (NCBI taxonomy): domain Bacteria; kingdom Bacillati; phylum Cyanobacteriota; class Cyanophyceae; order Nostocales; family Nostocaceae; genus Anabaena; species Anabaena sp. FACHB-595. The sequence continues at coordinate 4,757,440 of NZ_CP183473.1, read as the reverse complement.
AGCTGTCAACCATAGCAGTCATGGTAGTAAAGCCAAAATTAATATCAATACTGCTATCTTGTCGGAATTGGATAAGTTTGAAGCTAAGTTAGGTGTACCAGCATTATCAAACAAAATTCAAGGTAGTCGTCCCTACGGTAGTCCAGAGGATTTAGTTAGCAAGAAAGTGATTACTCAAGAACAGTTCGACCAAATTAAAGACATAGTGACTGTTCAAGAAGTGGTGTTAACAGGTGAAGCTAAAGATGTGGACTACATGACCAAATTGGGGTTAATGAAGGGACATCTTTTGGTAGCGCAAGAATTACTAGACCAAAATCAGCCAAAACAGGCAGAACCCCATATAGGACACCCTGTGGAAGAGATTTATGTTGATGTAGAAGAACAGCTTAATGAGCGTAAAGTTAAAGAATTTAAGACAACGTTGGTTAGTTTGCAAGATTTAGTCAAATCGAAACCAAAGGATGCCAAGGTAAAAACTGATTTTACAACTTCCGTGCAGTCAGTTGATGGGGCGATCGCCACTTTACCAGCAGCCCAACGCAGCAAACCCGGATTTGTCCTACAAGTGATTAACGGCTTGTTGGATGCAGCTAACTCCGAATATGGGGCGGCGATCGCAGATGGTAAAATTGCGGCAGCGATTGAATATCAAGATTCTCGCGGTTTTATTGTCTACGCCAACGAATTGTATAAAGGAATTTCCTCTCAAGTAGCACAGGCCAACCCGGAAGCAGACAAAGCCATTAACACTAGTCTTGCAGAACTAACAAAAGTCTGGCCAGCAGCTATTCCACCAGCGACACCAATAAAAACCCCCGAAGAAGTTACTAAACTGGTAAAAACTATTGAGCTAAACTCGCAAAAAGTTATCGACTAATCAAGTACGCAAGCACAAAAATAGCCCAAGGACTCACTTGGAGGCGGAAACTGAGAAGTTTAAAATGGATAAGAAGTGAGATAACTGTTAAAAGTTAAAAGTGAACATTATTGAGACTTTTAACACCTGTACCCTTTTACTCATGACGCTCCATTCGTAATTTTAATCAACCACTCATGCAAGAGCTTAACCAAAATAAGGCCATTGACCTACTTAACGCCATCATGGAATTTGAACTCGCTGGCGTAGTGCGCTATACACATTATTCCTTGATGGTAACCGGCCCTAATCGCATTCCCATTGTTGCTTTCTTCAAAGCACAAGCCAGTGAATCTCTACTCCATGCTCAACAAGTAGGAGAAATTCTCACAGGTTTAGATGGACATCCCACCCTGAGAATTGCCCCAATGGAGGAAACCTACAAGCATACTGTTAAGGATATCCTACAAGAAAGCTTGAACCATGAGAGAAAGGCATTGGAAATGTATAAATCTTTGTTAGATACTGTAGCCAATGCCAGTATTTATCTAGAAGAATTCGCTCGCAGCATGATTGGACAAGAAGAGCTACACAATCTCGAATTGAAAAAAATGCTACGAGATTTTATCTAGTCAATAGTCAATAGTCATTTGTCAGTTGCTATGAAAATAAATCATTTACAACTGACAACTGACCACTGACAACTGACCACTGACCATAAACAACTGATTATGAACTTTAGTACTGCTCTACCTACTTTTGTCATTACACTCCGAGAAGGAGTAGAAGCCGCCTTAGTTGTTGGTATTGTCTTAGCTTTGCTCAAAAAGGCTAAACAATCCCGCCTCAACCCTTGGGTGTACGCTGGTGTCGCCGTTGGTATCGTAATCAGTGCGCTAATTGGTGTGCTATTCACTTGGATAATTCAAGCAGTTGGAGCCGCTAATCCTCAATACACAGTGGTAGTGGAACCGATGCTAGAAGGCGTTTTTAGTGTGTTGGCGATCGCTATGCTCAGTTGGATGCTAATCTGGATGACAAAACAAGCCAGATTCATGAAAGCGCAAGTCGAAGGAGCAGTTACAGACGCACTCACACAAAACTCAAATGCTGGCTGGGGTGTTTTTAGCTTAATTCTCGTTGCTGTTGTTCGTGAAGGTTTTGAAACAGTATTATTCATCGCCGCCAATTTTCAACAGGGACTTATACCGACAATAGGCGCTCTGGCGGGTTTGGCAACAGCAGCAGCTATTGGTGTACTTTTATTTAAATTAGGCGTTAAAATTGATATCCGCCAATTCTTCCAAGTAATGGGCGTTTTATTAGTATTAATTGTTGCAGGATTAGTTGTTTCCGCCTTAAAGCATTTCGATGATGCTGTAGCAAACTTAGCTCTTAGCAGCCGCGCCTCAGAAAATCTTTGTTTTTATTACCAACATTTTACTAAAATCCACTCTTGTATTTTAGGGCCGCTGGTTTGGAATACTGAGCAAATCTTACCCGATGAACAGTTTCCTGGTGTAATTCTCAAATCCTTATTTGGCTACAGACAACATCTTTATATTGTAGAAGCAGTGGGATATCTTTTATTCTTATTAACTGTTGGTGGTTTATATTTCCGCAGTTTAACTGGTGGTGCGCCCCAATCTAATAAGAAGATATCAATTGCAGAAAGATAAGATAAATCAATTCAAAATAAAAAACTCAATCCCCTTGTGTGTGGAGTTTTTGTTAGTGGTTAGTGGCAAAAACGACTAAAAACTACCCACAAGGGGATGGGGTATTAAACCAGTTCCTTTCAACCACTGACAAATAACAACTGACAACTGACAACTGACACGCGTAAAGCCTTCGGCATAGCTCCGCTTAACGCGGAGCGTCCCGCAGGGAAGCGCAATAAATCTTATCTCCGTTATATCTGGCTTTCTTCTCTACGTCCTCTGCGAAACGCTACGCTTAGACTTGGGTGCGAGTTTAGTCGAACGCTTGCTTCCCAGGAGGTTTACGCGCAACGTGTTGAAGAAACTGTGAATTTTGAATTGGTATCATCTGAAATCTTAAGCTAGCAAATCTTTCTTAATCTGCTCACAAGCCTTCTCTATAGCATCTATACTACCTGGATTTACTAACCCATAATAGTCAAAAACATAGACTCGATTATTCTTAGTCGCGGGTAATTTTTGCCAAAAACTCTCTTTCTTGAAAGAATCTAAAACTTCTGTTTTTGAACCACCTTGAGGAGGAGTAATTAGAACAACCGCTTCTGGATTAGCTTCTAAAACTTTCTCAGCCGAAAGAGTTACATAACCAGCGATTGGGCTTTTTCCTTGTAGTTCTGCTGCTAAATTTTTTACTTGGAATTTTTCGAGTAAATCCCCAGCCCAACTATTCTTATTGGGAGCTAAAATTGGTTGACTACTAACCAGAACTAAAGTAGAAGTATTTGTTCCTGGCTTATCCCCTAGAAAACTCCGATAACGTTCTAATAAAGGTTGGGGATTAACATCAATTAACTGAGCCAGCTTTGCTGTAATTTCTTCTAAAGACTTCCATGTATTTATTTGAGTCAGTAAGGTGGGAATACCTAATTGTTGGAGTCTTTGAATTGGTTGATTAGAAAAACCTTCTGCACCAATGACTAAATCAGGCTTGAGCGCCACAATTTTTTCCAAATTGGGGGGACTTTGACCTTCGCTGATACGGGGTATATCTTGGAAACGGGGGTCATTTTTGAATAATGAGCTACCAGAAATACCTACAAGCTTTGTTTTATCCAGTTGAAAAATAATATCTGTGGTTAGAGAAGAGAGTGTCACAACTCTTTTAGCAGATAATTTTGCTAATTCTTGAGATGGAGTATTAGGTGTTGTAATACTTTGCGTAGCTTGTGCTTGTGGCTGCTGAGTATTTGTAGTATTACACGCGATTAAAATTATGCTCAAGAAAATTCCAAAAGTAAATAATATCCCGCGACGCAGCATATAATAATTCCTTTTTGACTAAAGATATAACTATCAGCCAGTTATATAGCAATGCTAGATCAAAAGTCTATCTGGATATGACAAATTTCGGTATTACTCTGCCTACAAATCACGTAACACCGCTATATTACAAATATAAAAAAGCGAGTATAGACACTAGTCAATGTCTTCAAAAATAAATTCTGATGACTGTGCTACTCGCTGTGAGATATACAAGGTTTTTGAGAAAAGCTTTACTTAATATATAGTAAGAAACCGAAAATTAGATGTTAGATAGATAACAAATCATGATTTTCTTGAAAATTTATTAAGTATAATTTTTTACTTTTGCCAACAGAGTATGACAGTTTAGTATTTTCAGCCTCATGAGAAGAGGAGCGAACATTCACAAATTCCAATTACGGCGCAAATAAAAGAGATTCTCCAACCAATCTTGCCAAGCTGTGTTGTTATTGAACCTGTGTTGGCTAAAATCTCGTGCTGTTTGTTCTAAAAGTTCTGAGAAACTTGGATAGACAGCAGATAAATTCCCTAAGTGTTTGACAGAAATATTGCGAGACATTGCCAAAGCAATGAGATTAATTAACTCTCTGGCTTGTGTACTAAATATAGTAGCTCCTAAAATTTTTCCGTTGCCTAGCACCACTAATTTACAAATACCTGTAATTTCATTTTTCAGTTGGGCTGCTGCTATGGATTTATAGTAATGCCTCAAGACGATAACTTCTTGTTGACTAAATTGGCGTTTTGCCTGGTTCTCCGTCACCCCAACCTGGGCTAAAGTTGGGTGGGATAATATCGCCCAAGGAGTATTTTGGTAATTAACTTGCAACCTGGGAAGAAACAGAGCATTGTTCAAAGCAATTCGAGCTTCGTAATTAGCTACGTTAGGCAAGTCGTAACCGCAAATGACATCACCACAAGCATAAATTCGGTGATTGGTAGTCTGTAGTTTTTCGTTGACCAGTAAACGATGCTGCTGCCATTTCACTCCTACTTCTGGCAAATTCAAAGATTCAATATTTGGTTTCTGGCCAATTGCTACTAGAATCTCATCAGCTTCTATTGCTTTTTCTCCTGCCTGAACCCATTTTTTATCGTCGATTCGCTTGACTTGTGTCACCATTTTTTGAGTTAGGATGCGTACACCATCGATTTCTAACTGTGCTTGAAGCAACTGGGCAATTTCTGGGTCAAGCTGAGGTAGAAGATGAAGAGATTTAACTACCAAAGTGATACTGCAACCCAGTCTGGCTAAAGTTTGCGATATTTCGATGCTTTGAGGAGTACCGCCAATAATTACCCAATTTTGGGGTAGTTCCGAAGATGGAGAATGTTGTTTGTATAAATATTGCCAAATATTTGCTGGTGTCAGGTAGTCGGTAGCTTGTAATCCTTCAATTTTGGGAATTGCTGGTAGGGAACCACTAGCAAGTAGATAAGTGCGACCGCGTAGTAGGCGCTGACCTACAACAAAAGCTAAATGGGGTGAGCGTTGAAATTGTCCACTGTCAACAATGACATCGACTCCTTGGGCTGACAAGTGAGCAAGAGACATTTGTTCTTGGACGTTAGCGGCAATACCTTGAGCCGAAAACAATGCTGCTGCCCATTTTAGGGAAATTTGGCACTTTTCAGAAGTATCAGGGTGTACAGCATCGATGCCACAGCCAGCCAAATTATGCAAATTTTGGGTTAGGTTGGCAATTTCCCCTATGGCTTGGTGAACAATCAAACTGTTATTTAGCTGGGATTCTACCAATGCCACTTTAGCCCCCATTTGGGTGGCGGTAAGGGCGGCATAGCGTCCTGCGAGACTGCCGCCAATAATCACGACATCGTAGTCAATAGTCATTAGTCATTGGTCAGTAGTCAGTGGTCAAAAGAGTTTTGGACTATTGCGCTTAGTGCTTTTGTTAAGCGTTGATTGTCTGTGTGAGAACGGACGGCGACGCGGAAAAAACGATCGCCTAGTTCTTTAAAGCTAAGACAATCACGAATTAAAATCTGGTGCTGCTGGAGTAATTTTTGCTGTAAGTCTAAACTCGATTGTTGTGTTTCCACCAGTAAGAAGTTAGCAGCGCTAGCTTGGGGTATTAATCCTGGGATGGCGGTTAGGCCTTGGAATAGTTCCTCTCTTGCAGGTGGTAGCCATTGCCAAGTTTGTGCTTGGAATTCTCGATCCTCAAGGGCAGCTATCGCCGCCGCCGCCGCCAAGGTATTGACCGGCCAGGGGTCACGCCATAATTGCCATTTTTGCAGACGATCAGGGTGAGCGATCGCATATCCTAATCTCAGCCCTGGGAGACTGTAGAATTTTGTCAGCGATCGCAATATCACTAGGTTAGGATATTCTGCCACTACTGGAATCAGGCTTTGTTCCTCATCAGGAGGGACAAAATCCATAAATGCTTCATCCACCACCACCAAAGCAAACTGTTCCAGCAGAGGCAAAATCGCCTCTCTTGTGAATAGCTTTCCTGTTGGGTTGTGGGGATTGTTGAGTAACAAAGCATAGTTAGTGATGAGTCCTGAGTGCTGGGTGTGAAGTTGCGTTAAGTGACACTCTGTACCCAATATTCGTGACTCAGCACTAACAAGGGGAAACTCCAGTACTTTAGCGTGGTACGCCCTTAAGGTGCGGTAGTAATCGCCAAAGGCTGGAGTGATTAAAATTGTTGCGGCTAATTGAGCTAATTCCCTACCTGCGAGAGTAAGTAATTCTGCTGAACCATTGCCCGGCAGAATCCACTCTAAAGGTAATTGATGGAAATGACTTAGAGCCAGCCTCAGTTCACGGTAATCAGGGTCTGGATAGTGCCTAAGATTACTAATTTGTGACTGAATAGCAGCGATCGCATTTTGAGGCGGCCCCAACGGGCTGATGCTAGCAGAAAAATCTACAATCGCATCCGCAGGACAACCAGCCAATGCTGCTGCCCAAGCTAAATTTCCCCCGTGATTTGGTTGCCGCATCAAATTCAGATTCCTAATACTAGAACCTATGCTTTTGGGGGTGCTACTTTTTCTCTGAACAACTTACCGGCAGAGAAAGCAGGAACCCTTGTCGCTGGAATTTCCATCTTTTCGTTAGTTTTGGGGTTACGACCTTCACGAGCTTTACGTTCCCGTGATTCAAAAGAGCCAAATCCTACCAGCGTAACTTTATCGCCAGAAGAGACAGCTTCAATAATCGTTTCCAAAGCAGCTGTTAAGACGGCATCAGCTTGTTTTTTAGTAACACTAGCTTTTTCAGCTACGGCATCAACCAATTCACCTTTGTTCATTTGGAACTCCTTAATGTTTACTTGATATTCAGTACAGTTGCACCTTGTCGCATCTTTACTGAAGTCTCTGTTTGGAGAGATACAAAAGTCATCCTTTGGGAGTATATATACTCAAAATGGCTGTACATCCCATCGGCTCTACTTTTCAATGAATCATTCTAAGGTGTTGTAGCCAGAAGTGGATAGATGAAACCATTAATTTATATGGATTTCGGCATTTTTTTTATTTTTTAGCTCATTGTTGCACTCAAAACCACCCCAAAAGTAGGAAAAAATACCTAGTAAATACCCTTGTGGCTAGGGGAACTTCGACTAAAAAACGTTGCCAATCATCTGAATTTAAAATTCCAAATTTAAAATTCCAAATTTCAGAAAGCTAGATTTACTCTGAGTTTCCGGGTTTAAAGTTCTCATCCTTTTTGAGCAAATTGTGATGACAGAATAGGTTACTCAACTACTGAATGTTAAATTGTGTTAACAAAATTAATCTCTGTCATGTTTAACCAGGGTCATTTGGCGATCGCCAAGCCTTGTCATCACCTAATATTTAGTACATATGCACTAAATCAATGGTTTCGCCAAAATAAGCGCACTGCTGAATAAACTGCCGGGGAATTTCTCCACTCTCTCCCCAGTGAAGGTGAACGTAAGAGGCATGGATATTTTTCGGGAAACCCCATCCTTCACAACCCATATTTTCTGGACAATCATAGCGGTAAGTTTCAAATAAGGGCTGAGTGGGCGCTGTAATCAGCCGTGAGCGATGAAACTCGTGTCCGTAAATGTGGGTGCCTACATTCACTAACAAGCTATCTTGCAAGGCTACAGCACGGCGATATCCCAAAGTTAAACGTCCACCCATTGCCGCAGATGTTGGTAAAACTCCCACCATCGGCCAGGATTGCCCCTCAAAATCGATAATTTGCTCACACAAATACATCAACCCCCCACATTCAGCAATCGTGGGCATTCCTGCGAGAATAGCTTGTTTCACCGCATCACGGGCGCTACTATTTTCGGCTAGCTGTGAGGCAAACACTTCTGGAAAACCGCCACCAAAGTACATTCCCCGTACACCAGATGGTAGTTCCCCATCTGTTAAAGGACTCCAGAAAACCAGTTCCGCCCCCAACTGCTGCAACAAATCAAGATTGTCTTGGTAATAGAAGTTAAAAGCGCGATCGCGGGCAACGGCGATTTTAGGGGGATGGGGGACTGGGGATTGGGGATTGGGGATTGGGGATTGGGGATTGGGCGAAAATCTTGCAGTCAGTTCTCCCCCTGCCTCCCCTGCCTCCCCTGCTCCCTGCCCCCTGCTCCCTGCTCCCTGCTCCCTGCCCCCTACCTCTTTCGCCTGCAACAGAGGTAATAAATTTTGCCAATCGAAACAAGTATCACCTAAATCAGCAAGACGATTGATGACGGCATTTAACTCTGGTAGTTCGGCAGTGGGGATCAAACCGAGATGGCGATCGGGAATGGTAATGTCATCTTGACGACGTAGTACACCGAGTATAGGTAATTGCAGAGGTTTCAGGGCATCTTGGAGGAGAGAGAGATGGCGATCGCTGCCCACGCGATTTAACACCACCCCAGCCATTTTAATGCGCGGATCAAAAGAGCAGTAACCGTGGGCGATCGCTGCCACAGAACCAGACAAGCGACTACAATCAATCACCAAAACCACCGGCAAATCTAAAAGCCGCGCCACATGAGCCGTACTAGCAAAGTCAGTAGTGAGTGCTGAATGGGAAGTACTAAAGTTATTCTCCCTGCCCCCTGCCCCCTGCCCCCCTGCTTCCTGCCTCCCAATTCCATCAAACAACCCCATCACTCCTTCAACCAGAGCATATTCACTCTCTTGGTAATGACGAGCAAAACATTGCTGAACGTAAGCTTCTGAAGTTAAAACTGGATCTAAATTGCGGCAAGCACGACCAGTAACATAGGTGTGAAACATCGGGTCAATATAGTCTGGCCCGACTTTGAAGGATTGCACTATGGCACTACGCCGACATAAAGATGCTAAAAGGGTGAGCGTGACTGTTGTCTTGCCCACCCCACTACGTTCCCCAGCAATAACTAAAGCCATAACAGGATAGAAGTCTTGATTCGCTTAAATCTTAGAAGAACGTGAGTTCGACAAGCCTTTTTTGACCTCTCCCCCAACCCCTCTCTCTTGAAAAGTTCTGAGCGGAGGAAACCTGCGCTCAGACTTTTCGCTCCGACGCGGAGAGGGGAGTAAAGACCATGACATATTGACGAACAATAAAGGTTCTGAAGCCTCTCTCCTTGCAGGGGAGCCAGTGCGTTGGGCGGCTTTGCCGACTTGAAGCAACTGGCGTGAGAGGTTTGGAGAGGGGTTTTTCCAGCCGTCGAACTCACGTTAAAAGAGTAGTATATCGTCCTAGCTAAAATTCTGACTTGGCACTACTTAGTCATTATTTGCGTCAACTTCATAGTTAGGGCTTGCCTAAATCTTCAAGTCCTGACTAAAAACTATGTAGCGCAGCAATCAATAGATTGTTGCCTTGAATCAAAATATTCCCAATTAAGCATCAATTTTGAGCCAGTAATGCCAATTGAATTCCAACCCCAAAGCATTCGAGTTAACACTTGGTTAACTAAGTTATTATCCATACCTAAAAAATTGCTTTTTGTTCTTCAAGGTTGGCGGTCAATTAAGCGACTTCTTCCAGTCTTGTTTGCACTGTCATTTACCACAGTACTGTTACTACAAAACCTCACGCCAGCAACGGCTCAATTTTTCCAATCACCACGCCAAGAAATTCGGGGAGTTTGGCTAACAAATAATGACTTTGACATCCTCAGAAATCGCGCTAAAGTGCAGGACACACTTGCTCAATTGCGGCGGTTGAACTTTAATACAATTTATCCTGTTGTTTGGAACGATGGCTATACCAAGTATCCCAGTGCTGTCACCCAACGCATGGGCATTCCTTATTTCTTTCGAGGGACAGAAGGGCAAGACGTAATTGCAGACATTATTAGTCAAGCGCGTAGTCAAGGTTTACTAGCTATACCTTGGTTCGAGTTTGGTTTTATGGCTCCCTTAACTTCCGAACTAGCATCCCAGCATCCAGATTGGCTAACGCAAAAGCGGGATGGAACCCAAACCTCCATTAGTGCTGCGGGTGAAGTAGCTTGGATGAATCCCTTCCACCCAGAAGTACAGCAGTTTATTACTGACCTGGTAGTAGAAATCATTACCAAATACAACGCTGATGGGATTCAATTTGATGACCACATGAGTTTACCCGTTGATTTTGGGTATGACAAATACACAATTAATCTGTATAGACAGGAAACTGGGAATCCGCCGCCGTCTAATCCTCAAGCCCAAGCATGGGTCAAATGGCGGGCCGATAAAATTACAGCTTTCATGGTGCAACTAAATCAAGCTGTGAAAGCCAGAAAACCCAATGCCATTTTTGCGGTTTCGCCTAATTACTATGACTTTGCATACAAATTGCAACTACAAGATTGGCTCAACTGGGTCAGGTTGGGTGTTGTAGATGAGTTAGTCGTCCAGGTTTACCGGAATGATTTGCAAAGTTTTAATAGTAAACTCATCACTCCAGAAATTATCGAAACACAGCAATTAATACCTACTGGTATAGGTATTATGACTGGCTTAAGAAATCGCCAAGTTTCCATGTCACAAATTCAGTCGCAAGTCAGGGCAGCACAAGAACGTGGCTTGGGAGCGGTTTTTTTCTACTACGAAAGCCTTTGGGACTATGCACCAGAACCAGTGGCGCAACGACAGGCTTCTTTTCAACAACTGTTTCCCAATCCGGCTAGGCGTGATACTTCTCAAATCACAGCCCGAAAGCCCAGTTTTAATACTATCTCAGTTCCCTTATATACAAAAGGTTCTGTCGGTCAACGAGAGCGGGGTTATTTTCTCGAACTAGCAGTTGCTGGTGGTCAGCCAAGGCGTGTTCTGATGGATACAGGCTCTGGGGGGCTGAGAGTGCCGAGAGAGTTTTTAGGCAATGCCCCTATCACTAGAACTGGTCAGATAGTCAGAGAAGTGCTAAACGATGGCACTATCCTCGAAGGAGAGTTAGTTTACACAAGTATGCGTATTGGGTTAATTGCCACTGAAGAACCTGTGCCGGTGCAAGTTGTCACCAGTCGCCAATGTATAGCCCAAAAACCTAATTGTTCTGCCAGAGGTAACACACCATTCTCTGGTATTATCGGTGTCAACTATGCAGAGCGCTCACTGCCCTACAATCCTTTCAGAAAACTACCAGGGAATTTAAGTAACGGATTCATTATTGCAGGCGATCGCGCTAGTGGTAACAGTAGCCTCATCCTGGGTTTAACAGCACCGAATCGAGGCGGGTTCAATCTAGCTTCCCTGACTCAACAACCCGTGATGAATAGTATTCCAGGAAACAGATGGGACTCTAGACTCAACGGAGTTTGTTTAACTATTTCTGGCAGTGCTATGAAAAATACCTGTAATGCCAAAATGATAGCGGATACTGGCATAATCAGTAGTTTTATTGACTTCAAGTCTGCTTCCCTCATGGGTAAACTAAAACCCGGCAGGTTGAACCCAAAAAACACACTCAAGTTATCCATTCCTCGCATCTTTGACTACAGCCTCACCCCAGGAAATCGCAACGGGTTAAATGTATGGAATCTCCATGTGTCACCACAGCTAGATCAAGCTATGGTTGTGAATAGTGGCATAGCACTTTTTGACCGATACAATGTACTTTTTGACCCGGTGAATGGACGGGAAGGTTTTCGTCCTCGCAGTTAAGTAGAGATTTGGTAATTGGTAATTGTGTAAGGCCATTACCAATTACCTACCAAAGACCGGAAATACTATAAGTTTTCAAGCACAGATGATACTATTCGTATGCCTTAGCAGGTACCCTAAAGGCTACATACTTCCATTCATCACCCTCTAAATATTCAATTTTAAATTCGCCTTTAGTTAATAAAGTTAGATCTGGGAATTTGAGAGTTCCATTTTCTCCTAATACAACACAGTCTCCATTACTAGGAGTAGCTTGACTAGAAGTTGTACCTATTTGATTGATGATTTTGCGCTGCAATTCTTGATATTGTGGTTCTGTGATCAATTTGGAATCATACAATCTTTTAATTTCCCGTAGTTGGTTTTCTGTATCTGATCCACCTTGGGTTTGTGCATTATTTATTTCACAAGAATCTGGTTTAAAGGCAATTTTTCTTACTGGATGATCCCACCATTTAGAAAACTGAGTTAACCAATTGGTGGTTCTTGTAGTGTGTATTACTCTTACTTGACTATCCCCAATTTCTAAACGAACCCAATCAGTAGACCTTTTTTGGATCAAGCCACCAAATCCCCAAGTGATTATGCTACCGACTGAAACACCACTATCTGCTAAACGAAGTTTAATAACTCTAGGTGGTAGAGCCTGTGTAATTTCTGTATGCTTTTGATTGAAGGAGCCAGGATTATTAACAATCAACCCACTATTTTTTGCTGTAGCAGAGGATGAATTTACTACTATAAAATTAGCCAACAATGCTATCGCTATCAAAATTTTCACTTTCATGACTTATTATTATTTTTTATTTTGCATAATTTTATACTCTTAGAAAGAGTACAGTATGCCAGATAAAACAGCAATAACAAGTAGATAAATCTCTTCTACCGTCAGCATAGTAGTTTCTTATCAAGATTATGTGATTGCGACCAATGAAGCAATCACATAATAGAATAATCAAAAGCTCTAGATTTGGATATAAACGAGGTTGATTCGCTAACACCCAATCCCCCGGTTTGGCTATTAGTCCCGTCTAAACAAACCAAATATAGGGGCAAGAATTATGCCAAACACAAAACCACCAATGTGCGCCCAATAAGCGACACCCCCTGTTTGTACACTCATGTTAGCGGCTGCTTGTAGGCTGACAAGACCGGATATAACATTTTGCACAAAGAAAATGCCGATAATCACTAGGGCTGGAACACTGATTGTTGTTACAAAGAAACCTAAGAAAATTAACGTTGTCACCCTAGCTTGGGGAAAACGAATCAGGTATGCACCGAGAACCCCGGAAATGGCACCACTAGCACCCAAGGAAGGAATGGTGGAAGACATACCAATAAACCACTGACACAAGGCAGCTAAAGCACCACAAGCCAAATAAAAAATTAAATATTTGAAATGCCCCAGGCGTTCTTCAATATTGTTGCCAAACACCCAAAGAAACACCATATTCGATATCAAATGCCACCAACCACCGTGCAAAAATTGCGAGGTGAATAACGTCGGCCATTCACCAGCTAAATTGGAGGTTAACTCTTGAGGGACTACTGCATACTGACTGAAAAACTGATTTAATTGAGCATTAGACAGACTCACTTCGTGAAGAAAAACTAAAACGTTCATCCCAATTAAACCGTAGGTGAAATAGGGGGTGATTCGCGTCGGATTTTCGTCGTAGAGGGGAAACACTAGTGTTTTTCCTAATCATTGATAACTGCAATATAGCTTGAATGCTTAGCAGTTGTTTAGTCTAGGTAATTAGGCTTACGCGGCTAGCAGGACTACTGTAGCGAAAAAAAGCAAATATCAGCTGAGTGTGTTCTCTATAAAGTCTTTGCTATTTGCTGTGTGTAGTCAGACAGTACCATGTTTGCACTCCCACTATTCCATCAACTGTTAAATTTTGTTGCTCCTGAAAGGCTTTTACAGCAATTTCTGTGACTGGCCCAAAAACCCCATCGACTGGAATAGGATAGCCATTAGCCACTAATAACCGTTGTAATACTCTGACAGATACACCTGAATTACTAAAACTTAGATTAGGTGATATTGGGTTCGTCAACGTTTGAGAACTGGCAATCACAATATTATTAATATTTCGTTGTTTGCGTGCTAACTCTTGACTATTAGGAAAACTTGACTTTTTAAATTTTGTAAAATTGAACTGAACTCTGCGTCGTTTTGCTATTAAGTTTTTTCTTTTAGCAAACTTATTTTTTAAAGATGCAGAAGAATCTAATTCAGAAAAATTACCTAAATTCTTGGCAAACATTTTCTTTATTTTTGCTATTCTATTTTTTTGAGGATGGGATTGAGGTGTTGCTGAAATACCAGATGAATCATTATTTTTCCAAATAGCATCAGATGACTTAGCCTGAGCCTCTGATAATAGTTGATATGATTGGCTCTCTATCAAGTTTTTCTTATTTGCATCTATCTGAATTACAGATAGGTTGGGCAAATTTGATGATGCCAGTTGATTTGTCATCAATAGCCCTGTCATTAACATTGTGATATCACTCATTTGACTTTATACCTAAATTTCAACTATTCACATAAAAGATCGGTAGATGTTTCGGTGAAGACACAGAAATTGTTGATGTAGCTACTAACTCATTAAAGCCATTATATGCTTCACGTTATAGTTTATAAGGGAGAAAAATGCTAAAGTGTATGTTCTCTAAGAGTGACAGCTTTTAAATTCTGATAATGAAATACCTAGTTATTCCGAACGGAATTAGTAAGTGCCTCATTACTCAAATCAATACAAATCTTTGTATTGGAATCTGATTTAATTATTGTTGGTTTAGCCTGCGCTTGTGCATAAATATCTAGGTATCTGTAGGGTGTAGGCGATGCCCATTGCCACTTGCTCCAAGTCAGGGAACCCGTCCAAGGCAGTGGTTCACCTACGTATAATTCACCAATCAAATACCATTCCTATACTAAAATCAACTGTAATTCTGCGTATTCACAGAAAATAAAATTCTTCAACCACTTATAAGCGCTTTATGGCTTCTTTGAAATAGACTTATATTTAGTTGTGCTTATTAAACTTTTCAAACAACCTCTCAGCTCGACTTTATCAGAGATTACGAACTTGGTGTTCTTTATCCGGCAAAAACCCAGACTTTTTTGCAAATATTTTTTCCACATCATAGATTATCAATGAAATGAAAAAAGTAAGAGTCCCGTTATATAAAGGTTTCAGTGATAGCAATCACGTTACGAAAAAAATGGATAAAGCCAAGCTCAGATTTTAAATGAAAAGCAGCTAAGTAAGTGGGCATAATTAAACATAAGATGTCATGGCGAGGAGTAATGACAAAGCAGTGGCAGTAACTGGGATGGCTTTGCTACTCGCTATGGCAGCCCAGATGATATTTATTTATACCCATCTAGTTAGTTACTGGATGGAAATTAATACTGCCTTAAAAAGTGATTTGTCAAATGAATTAATTATTTGCCTTGTAGGGGGGTTTCGCTGTAATTGTCAGTATGTACTACGATAAGATAAGGCACCAAAAACTAGTTATCAAAAATCTTTATAAAACAAGCTCGGACTTTTGATAGGCAATTTATTTTTCTTTCCATCAAACTCTGATGAACCCGGCGTATGGACAATACCTTTCTCCGAACTGATATCCTTTATATAGATTGCTTTCCAAGATATGGGGAGCCTTCTGCTACATTAATTTCACCTCCCAAGTA
This sequence comes from Anabaena sp. FACHB-595, assembly GCF_048568275.1. Taxonomy (NCBI): domain Bacteria; kingdom Bacillati; phylum Cyanobacteriota; class Cyanophyceae; order Nostocales; family Nostocaceae; genus Anabaena; species Anabaena sp. FACHB-595. The sequence goes on along the minus strand of NZ_CP183473.1, from coordinate 4,741,797 downwards.
TTTCGGGCAACGCATCATTAATGTTTGGAGATGTCTATTACTCAATAAGGTTTTTTCTCAGAGAATTAGTCAGTTATCTATCTGCAAAGTGTTGGAGAGGTAGCATGAAAAGATTTAGATTAAAAAATATATTAGCTGGTATCGTGGCAACTGTAGTTGCGTTGAGTTTCGGATACTTGGCAGTTCAATATTTGGGAAAACACATGATGGTTGTTATCAGTGTAGGAATGTGTGGTTTAAGTATAGCTGTACATCAAATGCAGAAATCATCGCGTAAGAAATATCTACCAAAAACAACGATTTTAACAGAAACTCAACCCAGTTTTACACACTTAGAAAAAAAAGTTAAAAAGCCGGATAATGCTTCAATTACAACTGCGTCCAAGTCTTTTAGGCATGGATCAAAAATTATAAAAGTTACGAGTAAGCCTCAATCTTATGGCTACTGTCGCAAACGCCTTGCACTATGTCATAGAGCTAAGATTGAGTCTGCAAAAAAATATATTCCCAAAGACTAGAAATATTTGCATCTCCTACTAGCAGCATTATAATTATCATACAGGCTATTTTTTATACTTAAAAGGTACTGCAAAATTAACTTGCTATTCTTAAAAAGATTTTACAAGGGAAATATTTAAATTGGGTACCTTGAAGAAGGTAGAAAGTCTTAGGCAGAGAAATGAACAGTCTGTCAAAAGTAAGCCATCTATATTATATTGATTGATGACTGTGACATAATTTTGTCAAAGCTTAACAATTGAAGGGAATGTGGGTGCGTCTGATGAGTCCAGAACAGATGTTATTAACAAAGTGGCAATCTCTTTCGCAGGATAAACAAAAACAAGTTTTAGTTTTTATGGATTTTCTTTGCTGGCAAGATGTTCCGAATGAAAATTATCCTAGTAAAACTTTTGTAGAGCAACGCCTTCAGCAAATTCGTACCAAGATTATCAACTATGGGAAACCATATTATACGAATTCTGATGTCTCTGAATGACAAGATTAATGGTGCTATGGGTTTGAACTTGCAGATACTAGGTGTTAGCGCTAAATCTATACAAACGAAGTTTCCTGCTATTTTATGTAAGCCTAAATATTAAACGTAAAATTAGGCTCTTGGCAACTTTTGGTGATCAATGAAGGCCTAGTTTAGGCAGAGGGCAGAGAGAGGTCTGACGGCAGAAGGTTTAAGAAAGAAAAATTTCCTAAATTATTGCGGTGCAAGCCTTACAAAATATCTGCCTGACAATCTCGTGTTTAAACTGGAACAAAGTCTTTGTCACAAGTTCCACCTAATATAAACCAAAAGAGAGACAAAATGTTTACAACCCTTGTGCCTCCTGTCTTCTGCCTTAAAGTGCGTAACCGGACATCATTACCAAAATCTGACAAGACCCAAAAATTATTGCCATTAATTAAGAGAAGGTGAGGGAAGATGAGTTCCTTTTTCTCCTCTCTACTTTTAGACTCACCATGTTTATGCGGGTTTATCTCCATAACTATATGTATTGGCACGATATGATAGAATTTAACTTGTTTTAAATCTTTATATATGATATTGTATCTGACTAAAGAAGTATTGATAAAATTTCTCTATATTTAAGCTCTTCAATTCATGAGCTATAAGATTTATACTTAATTCCCAAAATACACGTAGGTAGGCATTGCCCACGCTAACTACTAATACTTAGACTCACTCAATAATAAAATCGGATTCCTGTATGTCTTCATCATGGCAGATGTACTTCCAAATATACCTGTCAAAAATCAAACTAAAATCCTAGACATAATATAATCTTCAATGGGAGAATACTTAAGGACAGGTGCTTTATAAAGTCAAGATGAAATTCTCTAATGTTTTGAGCTGCTGTGCCATTACTTTTACAAAAAACTATCTATATTTCAAGAGGTATGGTTTCCAAAAAGTAAAATTTGTACGTACACAGACTAGACGAGTTCTTTACTTTATAAATGACCTCTCAATAAGAGAAAACGTAAGAGAACAAAAATTCATTCATACCGACATGGTATCGGTCAGGCAATTATTATTTTGTTAAATGTATCTGAAACAAAATATTCCATCAAGCTAATAGAGAATAATTATTCATGAATACATTATTAATTGGAGACCGGATAGTTAGTTCTTTATCAAAAATTACTGGTCAAAATATAAGTAAAAGCGATGCTACGCCACAAGTGATATTTATAACTAATCTGATTGTTGTCCTGTTAGGATCAATGTTTATTGATGGCATCGGTACGGATAAGCAAAAACAAAAAATGCTTGAAATACTGTATCGCTTTATTGAACCAGAAAGTGATACATATAAGTTAGCATATTTAATAATCAAAGGAGTAATAAAACATCAGATTTATCGCAAATTTGATGAGTTAGTAATTATAAGCAGCCTTCTTTCTGAATCAGAAAGGTTGTTACTAATTGGGCTTGGTTATGAAATGTCTACAAGTGATAATAAATTGGGTTTACGTGAACAAAGGTATTTAGAGATTTTGGCTCATTATTTGGGCGTTAAAACAGAATATTTGGCAGTTCTGGCATCTGCATTTAGACCCCAAGAGAGTTTAGATATAGCAGTTTTGAATGAGGTGGAAATTTTACTAGATACACCACGTAATCAAGGATTTAAAAATGTAGAGATTAAACCACATTCCAATAATTGGAAGACTCTGATTTCCAACTCTAAGACTAACACAAATCAGCCGCGTGTTTCTATATACTATGAAGGGTTGAAAAAATTTCAAGAGTTTAACCAACAGTTAGGTAATTATTGCAATCAGATTTCTCAAATAGTTCAAACTTGTCATGAACTTGGATTTCTAGCTAAAGATTTAATTGACGAAGTGAATGGGTTATCTAAAAAGTTCCAATTACATCGGTTTCGATTGGCTGTTATTGGTGAGTTTAGTCAAGGAAAATCAACTTTACTAAATGCTTTACTAGGCGAAGAAATTCAACCAATGCGAGAGATTCCCTGTAATGGGAATATAGTAGTCTTGAAGTATGGAACGCAAAAACGTGTAATTTACCGCTATAAAGATGGAAGCGAAAAAGAAATACCATTTGATGAGTATCGACAAAAAGTAAGTATTTCTGAAGATATTGCTCTTAACTCTTTAAATAAAGAACTCAAACAATCTGATATTAAAGAAATCATAGTTGAACACTCTAATCTGGCATTATGCAATAGTGGTGTAGAAATCATCGATTCACCAGGATTAAATGAGAATCCAGAACTCACAGCTATTACTCAAAACTTACTTCAAGATATAGATGCTGCAATTTTTGTTACTAATGCTTCACGCTCACTGACGCAAGGTGAACGTCAATCATTAAATGAATTGAGGCTTAAACTCAATGGTGGTAAAGATCAAGAGCCAGCAAATAACTTATTTATCGTTGTCAATTTTATGGATTTAGTGAATACAGAAAAAAGTCGTGATCAGATAAAAAAGAGAATTTACAACTTTGTTGAAGGTGAAAAACCAATAATTACCGGAAAAAATCGTGTTCACTTTATTTCAGCCCAAGCAGCCTTGAGATCGGTTATGTATGGCTATGAAGACGAATATAAAAAAAGCTTTGATACTTTTATTAAATCAATTGAAAGATTTTTGATCCTCGAACGTGGAAGGCTAAAACTACAGCCATTACCTGATCAACTTAATAAAATAATTCAAAGAATTATTAATAATTTGAGAGAATTTAAAGATGAGTTAGAATCTAAAATAAAAATTGCTGAGGAAGGAAAACGTAAAATTTTAGAGCAAATTGGAGAGTTTAGTGGACGTGATGTAAAAATATGCTTATTGACCATTCAACTAATAGAAAAATCCCTTGAAAAAGCAAATGTTTCATGGGGTGAGTGGTATGAAGGTTTAGAAGAGCGTATGTTATTGAAAAGTGAACGTTGGAATTCCGAATATAAGCTCTTTTGGAAACAAGACAAGTTAGTTCGTGATTATATTCAGTGTTTTGTTAGCGATTTATCTGATGAAATTGATGACTGGGTTAATAGTCAACTTAAAAATATAATATTAGAAGAAAATTTACAAAATTTAAATCGAAATATCAAGTATGAGTTAGATGCAATTCAAGCAGAATTTAATTTATTAGACATGAGAGATAATACTAAATTCAGCGAAAAGTTAAAGCTTTCTATTAATGAGATTTCTGACCAATTAATTGAATTAGATAATATTGATTTTAGTACTCCATTAAAGGGGGAATTAATGGAGTTTACAAGAATTGGCTTTATCCCGACAGCACTAGCTAATGTTAGTGCTGTAATAGGTAATTCTTTTGCATCTATGATGATGGACAGCGATAAATTCCATAGCGAAATTAAATTGTCTGTCTTAGAAATTGGGTTGGAAAAGTTTGACGAATCCTTTGATAAAGTTTACGAAAAAATCCAGGAAAATATCGAGATATTTTTTGATACTAAGGTTGAATCAGTAAGTCGAGTTATTGAAGGAGCTATATATATGTATGAAAAACTTTTAGAGCAGCAAGAAAAATCTAATCAAGCAATGCTAGAGCAACATTATGCAACTAAATCTTTGATTTTAGATAAGTGTGAAGAACTTGAAAAACTAAACAGTAGAATTAGCAAAGATATTGCACTTTGGTATTCAGAGGAAATTAATAAAGTAGTTATTAAAGCAGCGCATAATTGACAGTGCTTAATTACGCTTGCGTCAAGTAAGTTGAGTATTTTTGTATATCACTAACTTGAAATTCGCCATAAGTTATGACGAAATTAATTTCGCCAAAAAATCAGCAATGTTGTACGTCTAATTTGTACTTATACTAACGGCTTGATTAATTTACTTGCCAACAAGCCCTAAATTTTTTAGAGAGATTATGCTGTTATTGCCTCTAGAGTTTCTTCTATATTAGATTCATCTCTTACCTTAAAATAGTAATAAAGATTTGCAACAGTCATATCAGAGACTTGTTGTAGGTTTTTGGGAATTAATATCTTATGACCCGCCGCTTGAGCTTGTTGATTGATATAAACTTCGTACTCCTGACGTAAAACAGGCTTAAACATAAATATCATCTGATCAAGCAGAGAGTAAAAATGGGATTTTTCTGCTAAATCTTCATATACTAATTGTTCGGGTGGTACTGATAACACAATTTTAGTTTGATTAGTAACTAAAGTATCTGCAAGTTCAGAATCGTTGCAATTGTTTTTTGCTAAAAGTTTTATCTCCACTGGCGAAAGTGACCTGAGCCAATCAACTCGTGCTTGCCATACTTCCAAAATAGGTAAATCATGTTTACAAACGCGACTTATTTCGGGAAACAGAAAATTCAGCTCATCGTAGGTTTCACAATTGTTAATCACTGTACAGATGTGTTCTTTAATTTTATCGCGGAGATGGCAGAGGCGATCGCTAACAAATGCCACCTGATTCTGTACTTGGTATGTGATAACAATTGCTTGTTCAATTGCCCAAGCACATTCAAATCTGCGAAGTTGTCCCGGCGCGGAGACTTTTTCCAATATTTGAGGATTAATGTAATCGGCTAAAACCTCAAGGAACATTTCTCTTGCACTATCAATTTCGGACTTTCTTTGACTGATATCTGGTGATTCCATCGCTGATTGTAACCGATTACACGCCTGCATAAACAGGCTATAGGCACGTCCTAAAACTGTACAATGTTGTTCAAAATTAATATCATGGACTACTTCTTTGACTATTTGTCTAACTTCTGCTCCTTGAGCTTTGAGAGCTTTTTGCAAATCAATAAAGCCGTTTTTAAGTTCAAGTTGCATTTCTTCAACTTCTTTTTTAAGCTTGAGTGTCTGGCGTAAGTTGACTGCTTCTAATGCGACACTCGGTATTTTACCTAATTCAATCAAGGCTATAGTTGCTTGCAGAACGCTTATATTTGTTTGAAGTGATTTTAATACAGTTTGTAGAGAACTACTTTGCTGATAACTTTGTGGAAAAGCTATGTAATCCTGTACCATATTTACTCCGGGGATTAGGAACTGAATAGGTACAGTTAGTGGTAGTAAAGGATGATTACTAGCTATAGCACCAACCGCATAAGCAAGAAAACTTCCACTTGTAGTATCACGTACTATACCAATGGGTATCCCATTACTCAATATTTCCAAGTATTGACCAGAGTCAATGCCCGCTTTAATAGTAGAGATAAATTCAAACAGCATATTTTACTTTATGAAAGGTAGATGTTGCACCTGAACCGAAAAACCCTGAAGAAGCAACCAGACAGTAAAAAACTGTGATCACAAATAAAATAATTACTAATACAAATAAAAACCACCGTATAAGCACGGGATCGATGCCATACATACTTACTAACGGAACTTAATAAAAAAGAAAGATGGAAAAAGTATAAAGCTTTTTCGGCACAGCTTTCACCTCAAAGTAAATACCGTCGAAAAAGAATACTGCCATAGTAAGTCCGTCTTCAACAACCTTTGTATGTAAGTTCTGGGACAAGCAATCAAGTAATGTATACCCAGGCTAAAATACCGAAATATTATTAAGAGCGTCCCTTGCCTTTCCTCAATACTCTGACTACATGATCGCCTCAGTTGGTAAATTCTCTGTGTTGCAAAGCATACGCTTGAAGCCTTTACCAGGCGATACAAATTTACCCATTGACTCCATTATCTCGCTAGTCTGCTTGTCGCGGAGTGTTTTTGGCTAAAGCGATCGCGCTCTGAGACATTACCTGCTAGCTTTGACCGTTTTCTCAGCAAGGATTATGAGCATCTCTCTGAAATAAGTGATGCTGTTGTGAGTTGTATTATGCTGCGTCGTCTAAAGGTTTATTTTATAAATGGTCTCTAAAATAGGGAAACCATAGTAGAGATGACCGAATTTGTATTTTTCGCTTGTGGATTTTGGTTTGAGAGTAAATTATATTTTTCGCGTCTCATATTATTGATTTGAGTTAATATGACCTCATCTCGTTGTTGCCAAACTGAAAATATGTTTTGCCTCTCATCGTTAAATGTCTCTAAATCAATTTGATAAATATTGTTAACTCTTTTCAATCTCAATCCCAACAAATTGAGTAACCGGCTAAGAACCTTGATTGCTGTAATTTTTTCTTGGCATCTAATAAAGTCAAGACCCAAAACTCTTTTAATATGCCTACTATGTTGAAAGACCACATCTTTCAACCAGATTAAGTCAGAGGCATTTTCAGTAAATTCTCGTTCTATGTCAATAAATTGTGGCATTCCTAAGGCTCTCATTGCCTCAACTTCTAAAGTATACGTTTTTAAATCTGGCAGAAAAACTTTACCATTACCCCAGGATAATTGTTGATGCCATTCTTTTTGGTCTCTGATTTGAAAGTACTCACTTTCATGGGTCAGGTAGTAATGAATTAACAGTTGAGTGTAATATCCTTGGTCATCTCTTAACTTGAGCGAAGGAGTGACTAAGATACCGTATCTTTGGTGGAGATTATATTTTTGAATTTGATGGCGTTCTTCATCAGTTAGAGAATGCTTGCCTGAAAGATGTTCGTATTCTAAATAATCAATATCTTTAGCATTGGCTACATTAGTGGCTGCGGTTATTTGATTTTGCTGCTTAATTTTCTTAATCTGACGCTTAATTTCTTTACCCTTTTGCCTTTTCTCTACCCAATCCTTCTGGACTTTGACAATTTCTAAAACTAATCTTTGACGTTCTCTTAAATCACCTGGCTCAGTTGCGAGGAATGCCAAGCGTAAATCTCGGATAATATTATTGTGAACTGCATTACTCCGCAAGCGAATTTGATGCCCATCTGTAGTTAATCCCTCTTCCATCGATTGGCGATAGAGACGAATAGAAGAATTAACCCTTGCCGACAATTTAGCCCATGTTCGTAAATGAATAGGGTCATAAACTAAGGGTAAGTCTACATCTATTTTATGTAATGGACTAAGCAAAGCTAAATTTTCTTTTTGATTTTCCTGATACCAATCAGATAGTAAACGATAATTTGTACTACCACTACCAATTAAACCAATTCCCCGTTTAGCACACCAGACAATTCTTGGCACATTATCCCTAACTCTAGCTAATGCTTGTCGTGCTTCTGAATCAGGAATTACGCCTTGGAAAATGCCATATACGCGGTCAAAATGCTGCACATCAATACTAATACCGGTTCCCAAACTAGGAGTTACAAACACATTACTATATTCAGTAATTTTTTCGTTAATAGCTGCAACAAAATCGACAGCCGCATGACCGGGAGTATTAGTTGTGTGGCTATTCACTACTAGGGTTTTGGGAAACTCATATCGCAATTTTTCTAAACGTTCCTTGAGATAACGTTCAATAGTTTCGCAGCTATAACGTCCAGCACGGCTATCAGTAGTTACGTAACATTTACGTCCTGCAAGTAAATCTAATTCCAACTGCTGAATTAAGGGTATAGGGTTAGGAGAATCATAAAAGGTTACTTCCCATCCTCGTTGTGGCTTCCATTGATTTACTAATACCCAAGGTATGATTTTACAGCCTGATAAACCTTGTAAATATTCTAAAGATACATCCGATAAATCAGCATCTTGGGCAATTACTAAGCCACCTGTCGATAAAACTAGAGAAATTAATTGTTGAAATAATTTTAAAATTCTGACGCGTTTATGTTTACAAGTATTACTGTTGAGGAGATGCCACAAAGACTGCTCAACTTCGTCTAAAATAATAATTGCCCCTTGCCACTCTTCTGGGCGTAATTTCCAGATAGAGTCAACGCATAATCCTACAGATTGTGGCTCTATTTTTCTTAGCCAATCCCTATTTTTTGTTAAACCTTCTGCATGATTAATAAGACCCCATTGAATACCAATTTTTTCACAAAGGAAACGCCCTAACTGAATTCTATGAGTAATTAATAATACAGGTCTATTTATACTTTTAGCTTGCTGGACGACCGCTTGTAACGATGTCGTTTTTCCTGTACCTTTCGCTGATTTGACACCAACTAATCCAGAGTTAGGGAAGGGGATTTCTTCTAAATATGGGCGATTTACTGTGATGGCTGCTGGAATCGTTAATTCGCTGTGGGGTTTGATTTGAGCGAGATAAATTTCTAAATCCACACTTTGACGATAAACTTTTTCAAAAACACTTGCGCCTTTAGCAACAATTAACTCATCTACACCCTTTTCTAAACCTGGAAGTTCGATAACTTTTACAGGACATTTTTTTGCTTGGAATAAACAACCAAGCTGGGAAATAGCGTTACTAACAGCTGCTATTTTTCTCTGTTGAGTTTCATAATCAAAGCAGATATAAAAAGTACGCTTTATGGTTGTAAATGCAGCTAAATCAGGGATTAGCTGGCGACTAGTGACTTTACCAAATTTATCTTTAACAACTCTATAACCACTGGTAATCCCCGGAATAGCGATCGCCACATATCCCTGAGATAATAATGTTGCAGCTTTCTTGGCTCCCTCGCAAATGATGACTGGTATGTTGCGTTCCATCACCCATTGCCAAAAGCCTTCCGCTTCACCTTGGGAATTAATTGTGATATCTCCAGGGATAGGAAAATTGTAACGCCCTGAGACTTGTCGCCATATCTCTAATGTCACTCGTAGACAGAATATCCGTGTTGCTGTGCTGGGGGGATGTTCATATTTAATAGACTTGCCATTTTGATTCGTGCGCGGTTGATTTGGCTTAAAGCACCCCCATTCCATACCTTGCCAATTGTTGAGAGGATCTAACCCAGAACACCACCAACCTCCAGCCGTAACATGACTATAACGCTGCAACCAGCCACTTTTCACCATTCCCGTGTTGGTACGGGGTAGGTGTTCGGAAATTAATAGATGCTCATAGGCGCTTACGCCTTGGAGGGATCTAAAGTTAAGCTGTGACAAGTGTAATTCTATACCACTACCCTTGACTAATTCTTCCAGGTGTTGTGGGTGTAAATCTAGCAGACGCATGAGGCAAACCGCGAACGGAATTAGGAATGAATTTAAAACTTAGCACGCCTTGACTAGTTTGTTATGGAAGAAAATATGATCAATACTAGATATTTTTATTACACAGTCTTGTGAAATACATCGGTATAGGTGACAGTGGTTGATTTTGTCAGATCCCATTGCTCAAGTAATAAGTTTGTATTGTAATATTTAATTCTATTAAATTTTATAATTCAGTAATTTCTCTAGTTAAGTTCAAATAGCATAGACTTATAAGCTTTGTCAATTAAAAGTTTTCCAAAAATAGTAGATATAGATGGGTTACTCAAAGAATTTATTCTTTAATACAAAAAAATCAATATTCATACTTATGTCAATAAATAAAACTCTGGTGAATTTACTTGACAAAATTATTTATACCTAAGTACAAAACAAAAATTCACGTAAGACATTTTACGAGAGATGAGACGGCAAGCTGTATAATGTCCCAGTGATTTGATTGACGATGGCACAGCACCCAAATATGAAAAGTTTCAGAAAAAATAGTTTGTATCAGGGAATAAAGATTACCGTAATTATGCTAGTGGTGCTATGTATATTATTGTTGGGATTTTTATTCTATACTGTACGGCGTTCTTTCCCTGTAGAAAATGGAGCGATCGCTTTATCCTCAATCAAATCTGAAGTTACCATCAAACGCGACCAATGGGGAATCCCCCACATCTACGCCAGCAATTCCCATGATTTATTCATGGCTCAGGGCTATATTCATGCTCAAGACCGCTTTTGGCAAATGGACTTTTGGCGGCACATCGGGTCTGGGCGACTGGCAGAAATGTTTGGTGCTTCCCAGGTGGAAACTGATAAATATCTACGCACGATGGGCTGGGGAAGGGTAGCGCAGCAAGAAATCCAGCAGATGGATGCAGTAATGAAGGCTGATTTGCAAGCCTACGCTGATGGTGTCAATGCCTATATCCAAGAGCATCAAGGTAGCGCCCTGAGTTTAGAATATGCCGTATTGCAATTACTCAATCCTGGTTACAAACCCGAACCCTGGCAAATCTTGCACTCCCTGACTTGGGGTAAGGTGATGGCTTACGACTTGGGGCGAAATTTTCAAAGCGAAATTGAACGGACAATTTTGCTGAAAACTCTCACCCCTGCTCAGGTAGAAGAACTTTTTCCGCCTTATCCCGCAAATTTGCCAGTAATTTTGCCTGATTTACAAGCTCAGGCTTTGCCGGAGAAACAACTAATTACAACTGTCATCAAAGAAGTTGGTGAAATTGCTCCTGTCTTAGAATCAATCAAAAAACCGATGGTGGCGTTAGAAAAACTCATCGGCCATACAGGAGTAGGAATTGGCTCGAATAACTGGGTAATATCTGGTGAACGCACAGCTACAGGTAAGCCGATATTGGCAAATGATCCCCATCTAGCAGTACAAATGCCTTCTATTTGGTACGAGGTAGCACTACACTGCATAAAACAAACGGATGATTGCCCCTACAACGTGAGCGGGTTTTCTTTTCCTGGTATGCTGGGCGTGATTGTGGGACATAGCGATCGCATCGCTTGGGGTGTGACAAATACTCAAGGCGATGTTATGGATTTATACATTGAAAAAATTAATCCCAACAACCCCAACCAATATGAAGTCAATGGCAAATGGGTAGATATGCAGGTTTTGCCAGAGACAATCAAAGTTGCTGGGAAAGAGTCTATTGTGCAGACAGTTCGTTACACCAGACACGGGCCGATTCTTTCGGATGTTTCACCGAATTTAAAACAGTTTAATCAAAAATCAACTGTCAACTTACCACAAAATTATGCTGTGGCTTTGCGGTGGACAGCTTTAGAACCATCAAACTTAGCATCTGCAATTACCCAAATAAATCGCGCCCAAAATTGGCAAGATTTCCGCACTGCTGCTAATAAATTTGATATCGCTGCTCAAAATTTAGTTTACGCTGATATTGAAGGAAATATTGGTTATCAAATGCCAGGAAAATTTCCTATTCGGAATAAGGGAAATGGACGTTATCCTGTTCCTGGTTGGACAGATGAATATGAATGGCAAGGCTATATTGATTTTGAAAAGTTACCTCAAAGCTTCAATCCATCATCAGGTTATATTGTCACTGCAAATAATTTAGTCGCCAATCAATATCCTTATGTAATAACTACAGACTGGGTTTATGGCTACCGAGCAAAGCGGATTGTAGATATGATTGCCCAGCAAGATAAACAGATTTCGCTGCCAGATGTACAACAGATACAAGGTGATAATTTCAATTTAAATGCACAGAATATTGTGCCGATACTACAACAAATATCATTTAATGATTCCCGGTTGCAAACAGCACAAAAATTATTTCAAAATTGGAACTTACAGCTAGTAACTCAATCATCTGCTGCTGCTTTATTTGAAGTATTCTGGAAACATTTGTTAGCAGATACATTCCACGAACAACTACCAAAAGAATACTTTCCTGATGGAGGCGATCGCTGGTATGCTGTCATCGAGAATATTATCCAACAACCTAACAGTAATTGGTGGGATAATCGCCAAACTAGTCAAGTAGAGAACCGTGACCAAATATTTCGTCAAGCCTTTACAAAAGCTGTAGACGAACTAGAACGCCTCCAAGGTAAAAATCCTCAATCTTGGAATTGGGGAAAGCTGCACACCATCACTTTTCGTAACGCCACCTTGGGTAAGTCTGGAGTTGCACCAATCGAAGCTTTATTTAACCGTGGTGCCTTTACTACGTCGGGTAACGGAGAAACCGTCAATGCCAACCGTTGGCGAGCAAATCAATCCTTTGAAGTCACAGATATTCCTTCACTGCGGATAATTGTAGATTTAGCAAATCTCGATGACTCAGTAGCTATTCACGCCCCTGGACAGTCAGGTCATGCCTTCCATCAACACTATGACGACATGATTGAGTCCTGGCGCAAACTTGAATATCATCCAATGCTTTGGCAACAGCAGACGGTAACAGCTAACACGTCGGCAAAATTGCAGTTAATGCCCAAATGAGTTACTGGATACCTGACTTCTTGAAGAAGTCGATTATCTGACCATAATCATCAAATCTATCTATAGAGCAATGCAAAAATAGCATCAACTATTAAATAAACAGCCTATGTTAATATCTTGTTGAACTAACGTCCCAAAACCAGTCTATAGGAGGACACACAACACAATTGTTCACCAAGTGTATCCTCTCTTTGTAGCAATCTATGTATAATTATCTTCCACCACTTTTGGAAATCTAACACTAGTCAGTACGGTATTTATATGGCACGTACTCGTTCTAAATCTGACCTGCCTACAAAAATTTGTCCGGTATGTCAACGTCCCTTTACATGGCGGAAAAAATGGGAAGATTGCTGGGACGAGGTGAAATATTGCTCAGAACGTTGTCGCCGTCGCCGTTCTGAGGCTAAAACCGGGGATTGAATCAGTTGACAGTTAACTGACACACCCAATATTCAAACTAAAACGCAAATAGCACAGGGTATAAATGAAGTCACAGGTGCAACCAAAATTAATTATTCATGGGGGAGCAGGTAGTTCTCTCCACGGCAAAGGTGGATTAGAAGCAGTGCGCCAAACGCTTCATGCAGTAGTAGAGGAAGTCTACGCTCTATTATTGTCAGGAGTGAATGCTTCTGTGGCAGTGGTACGCGGTTGTCAACTGTTGGAAGATGAACCCCGCTTCAATGCTGGTACTGGTTCGGTGCTGCAATCTGATGGGCAAATCCGCATGAGTGCTTCCATCATGGATGGTGCATTAGGACGCTTTAGTGGTGTAATAAATGTTTCACGGGTAAAAAATCCGATTGAGTTAGCACAATTTTTACAAAATTCTCCAGACAGAGTGCTGTCAGATTATGGTTCGGCTGAATTAGCCAGGGAAATGCAAATCCCTAGTTACAATGCTTTAACTGAGCTGCGATTACAAGAATGGATACAAGAACGGCAAGATAATTTTAAAAGAACAATGGCTGGGGTAATAGCCGAACCAGAACTATTGGAAACTAGTAATGCTGGGCGCGGTACAATCGGTGTAGTAGCTTTAGATACCTATGGTAAATTAGCAGTAGGTACTTCTACAGGTGGCAAAGGCTTTGAGCGCATTGGGCGCGTCAGTGATTCTGCTATGCCAGCAGGTAATTATGCTACTAGTTATGCCGCAGTCAGTTGTACTGGCATCGGTGAAGACATTATTGATGAGTGCCTAGCCCCCAAGATTGTCATTCGTGTCACAGATGGATTGTCCCTCCAAGACTCTATGCAGCGATCCTTTGCCGAAGCACACGACAACAAAAGAGATTTCGGAGCGATCGCCTTAGATGCCAATGGTGCGATCGCCTGGGGTAAAACTTGTGACATCATCCTCGCCGCCTTCCATGATGGCGAAAAGATTGGCGATACATTAGAACTTGCGGTTGGTACGCAGGTGGGTAGTATCAGTTAGGGACTGGGGATTGGGGACTGGGCGAAAATCTTTAAGTCAGTTAGGGATTGGGGACTGGGGACTGGGCGAAAATCCTGAAGTAATTTCTCCCCCTGCTCCCTGCTCCCTGCTCCCTGCTCACGATTCCCCGCTCTTCCTCCGCCATCCCAGTTTTATCACCTGACGAGTCCGGGCAATTACTAAGGAATCATTGGGTACATCTTCGGTGACAGTTGAACCAGCTGCTACATAGACATCATCACCCAAGGTTACAGGGGCAACCAAGACACTATTAGAACCTGTTTTAGTGCGATCGCCTATTTTTGTGCGATGCTTTTTCACGCCGTCATAATTGGCAGTAATTGTCCCTGCACCAATATTTACCTGTGTTCCCGCAGTAGCATCACCCAAATATGATAAGTGCGCTACGTTGGTGCGATCGCCTAATTCTGTATTTTTCAACTCGACAAAATTACCGATACGGCAATTAGCACCGACTTGAGCATGACCGCGCAAATGGGCATAAGGGCCAATTTTAGTGCCATCTTGGATGGTACTATCTGTCACCACAGAATAGTGGACTGTGACATTTGCACCCAACTGGCTATTTTCAATTAAACTTCCCGGCCCGATGCGGCTCCCGGATTGGATCACAGTACTGCCCCGGAGGTGCGTTTGGGGTTCAATAATCACATCAGGCTGTAATTCTACAGTGTCATCAATTGTGATGCTATTAGGGTCTATCAGAGTGACACCAGCCATCATCCATTGTTCTTTGACTCGCCTCTGCAAAATTTCGTAGGCTGTAGCTAATTGCAGGCGATCGTTAATCCCCAAAATTTCTTGATAATCTTCTACATCTACTGCCATCACCTGACCAACTTGAGTAACAGCGTCTGTCAGGTAATATTCCTTTTGAGCGTTGTTTGCTTCCAGATGGGGTAGAACTTGCGCTAAATTTTCCCAACGGAAGCAATAAATCCCGGCATTAATCCGGTGATTTTGCCTCTGGGCTGGAGAACAATCTTTGTCCTCAACAATTTGCTGCACAATATTGTTACCGTTACAAAAAACTCGTCCGTAGCCTTTGGGGTTAGGTAGGTGGGATGTCAGGATAGTAGCGGCGTTCTGATTTGTTTGGTGAGTTTGTAATAGCTGTTCTAAGGTTTGAGTGCGTAACAGTGGCACATCACCATTGAGTACTAGCAAATCCCCTCTGTAACCCTCAAGGTGGGGGAGCAATTGTTGGATAGCGTGACCTGTTCCTAACTGCACAGTTTGCTCCACAAACTCCAGATTAGGAGACTGGAGACCTGTTTTAACTTGTTCAGCCTGATAACCGACAATGACGAGTCGCCGTGAAGGTGAAAGCGGTTCTACACTGTCAATAACTCTTTCAACTAGCGATCGCCCACCCAAAGAATGTAAAACTTTGGGTAAGTCCGATTTCATTCTTGTGCCGCGTCCTGCTGCTAGTATTGCTACGACTACCATAATTAGCTATTAGCTTTCAATAAATAGCGCTTTTGCGCTTGGTACTTTGAGATTTAGGCTCAAATCATACCAGCTAATGAGGGAGCATGGGGACTAGGGATAATTCCTTACTCAGCATTCACTACTCAGCACTCCCCGAATCCTTATGGTGTGAGAGAATAAACTCCGCAAACTGCTGCATCAATTTAGGATTACGCCATCCCGTTTCAGTTTCATCCAGCATTATACACAATGCTTCTTCTGGAGTATAAGCTTTTTTGTAGGGACGTTCGCTAGTTAACGCATCATAAATATCAATAATCTGAAAGACTTGCGCCAAGTAAGGAATTTCATCCCCTTTGAGTCCATCAGGATAACCTGAACCATCCCAACGTTCGTGGTGATGACGAATGATGGGAACTACACCCTGCATACTGCGTAGAGGTTGACAGATTTTTTCGCCGATTAAAACGTGTTGCTTCATAATTACCCAATCTTCAGGGGTAAGTTTGCCTGTTTTTAGCAACACAGCATCGGGAATTCCTACTTTGCCGATATCGTGAAGATAGCCACCCCACATCAAATCTCGAATTTGGTGGCGCGAAAGAGTGAGGTACTCACCAAAGGCTTGTCCTAAGGTAACTAAGCGTTCGCAGTGGTCGCCAGTATTGGGATCACGACTTTCAATAGCGCTAGCTATGGAAAATAGTACTTGTGCTGCATGGTCTAAATCTTCATTCAAACGCTTTTGTTGCACCAAAGATTTGACACGCGCTACTAATTCCACTCGGTCAAAAGGTTTACTTAAGAAATCATCTGCACCTACTTCAATACCTCGGATGCGCGATCGCCTATCATTCAAGGCCGTAATAAAAATTACGGGGATCAATCGAGTATGTTCATCTTGCTTGAGTAATTGGCATACTTCAAACCCGTCCATTTCCGGCATCATTACATCCAGCAAGATCAGATCAGGTTGTTGTTGTCCTACCAGTTTTATCGCCGTAGCACCACTATCTGCTTCAATTACTGCGTAGCCTTCCATACCCAAAAGAGCAGCAGCCGTCATCCGACTAGCACTGTGATCATCGACTACTAAAACTTTTGGCGATTCTGCATCAAAGCCTTTCACTTGAGAAATTTGGGCTTGTAAAGTTCCAGAGATTAAAGAGTTGTAACCAGAATTAATCCCACAGGTCAGCCAAGTAGTACTTTGCGTGCTTTCACTAACCAGAAAATCTTCTTTGGACAATGCTAAGGAACTATCTTTGGCGTTTTGTACTCCGGAAACGCGATTTGAACTAATACTATTTAATTTGTTTGGGGGGTCTGACCCACTAACATTATGTTCAGTAGAGGTTGTATTATCACCACTCCTTTTAATCACAGAAGTACCCCAATCGTTTAAAAAATTAATAGCGCCCGACTTCAAACCAAACTGCGTAGCCGAATATATCCAGCCGACTTTTCAAAAGTTTTAGATTCTATGTAAAGCTGACTGCTTAAGTTAACACACCAGAATTTTTATGCGAGGTCAAAAGCCAAAAAATGTACTGAAAATAATTCTTCTACTAACTTCCCTATTTCTAACTCCAGTATGATGAATTATCGCAAATGTTAAATCAGGTTTTTTACTGATATTTACTAACATAATAGCGCCAGAAAAATTCATAATTGTTCAATCCATATACAGGTTGGGAGGTTTGAGTTTCTTTGTTTCTATTTCGATGGCACAAAATCGGTGTTTATTTTCTTTTAAGAGCGTTAAGTAAATCATCACATAATTTCAATTCACAGGTAATATTGTATATTACAATACATAAATTATACAAACTTAATATGCACACCTCAATTTATTTAGGAAAATTTGGAAATCTTGTTGAAATTTTTACATTTGTTCTCGGCAAATCTTTTTAAACTACAACTAGTTAAGTATTACTACTGAATTGATGCCTCTGAATATATTAGAGGCCACTGGACATAATTTCCGGGAATTTACCCAGAACTTATAGCTCAGGACTCATTACGGATCGCGGTAAACACCGTTTCCGCCAACGTGATGTAGGTTCCAGGGAACTGGCTTGTTGTTCCTGTCTTCGGCGCGCCACTATTACATGAGCAGGATCATTAAGTTTTGGATCGCGGTAAGGAATTGCTGCGCGAGTTAAAAGGTGTTCCTCTTCCGCTTGAGAAAGGGGAGGAAGTACTGAGTGGATATTGCATTCAAAGCTGTTAGGGTGCGCTGCAACAGTACCAGGCGATCGCCTACCGACTGGTGGAGTCGAACCTATATGCAATCCTGCCATTAACAGTGCTGTACGTACCGCAGCTGCACAAGAATAAGTTGCTAACAAGCCACTCGCGTGTAAACACAGTGCTACTTGCTGAATAAATTCCACACTCCATAATTGCGGACATTGAGGAGGTGAAAAGGGGTCTAAAAAAATAGCATCAGCTTGAAAATTTAAATGATTTACTTCACAAATAGCATTTCTAGCATCACCAATGATCAGTTTTGCTTTGAGGCAATCTGTTTGCACCTGTTGTTCAAAAGCTAACCTAGTCAAAATATCTGTGTAGGGGTAGTTCCAGTTATCGAATAACTGATGCTCAATAGCTGCTTGGGGTACAGAGAGATTCAGTTCTAAACCAATTAATTCAACAGAACAACTGGGATTCACTTCCCAAATTGTCTCCAAAGCTGCAGCTGTGTTGTATCCTAGTCCATAACAAATATCTAATAAGCGCAAAACTGGTTGGTGAGCAGCTATAGCCAACTGAGTAGGACTGACAAACTTGAAAAAACTTTCCTGTTTGGCTCCGAAATGGCTGTGAAAAGCCTCATTAAATTCTTGGGAGAAAAAAGTAAAAGAACCATCTCCTGTAGATTGGGGTATAAATTTTTGCAATTCTGACATGAGTAGATAAACGTTAATATTTATAGTTTAGATAAAGCAGGAGACCATACTTCAGCACTGCTCAGTAAACAGGATATTTTTTAGTGGAAAAGTCCCTTATGACAGATACTCAATTGGTTGTTTCATCGAGTTGGCTTTTGCAAAACCTTCACAATATAGATGTTGTGATTGTTGACTGTCGCTTTTCTCTAGCCGACCCACAGTTAGGAAAACAGCAGTACCAAACAAGTCATATAGAAGGAGCCTATTACCTAGACTTAAACTTGGATCTCTCAAGTCCTGTGGGTGAGCATGGTGGAAGACATCCTTTACCCAACCCGGATGAGTTAGCGCAGAAGTTAGCAAGTATGGGGATAGAGTTTCAAAAAACTTTGGTTGTTGCTTATGATGACTCCCGCTTTGCTTTTGCTTCTCGTCTTTGGTGGTTATTGCGCTATTTAGGACATGAGCAAGTTGCAGTATTAAATGGAGGTTTTAGCCAATGGGAACAAGCTGGCTATCCTATTACTGATGTTATTCCTCAACTCAAAACAGCTAATTTTGTGCCGCAAATACAAACACAACTGTTAGTAGATATTGAAGATGTCAAAAATCGTAAAGATTTACCGACGGTCGTTTTGGTAGATTCAAGAGAGAGCGATCGCTACCGAGGTGAACGAGAGCCAATTGATAAAATTGCAGGCCATATTGCTGGCGCAGTCAATTATCCTTGGATGGAAGTTACAGATAGTAGCGGCTACTCAATTCCTCTAACAAAACATCAACAAAGATGGCAAAATCTGGCGACCGCCGAAGAAATTTTAGTTTACTGTGGTTCGGGTGTAACAGCTTGTGTGAACCTTCTCTCTTTGGAAGTAGCCGGGATTCATACAGGTAAACTGTACGCAGGTAGTTGGAGTGATTGGATTAGTTATTAGTCATTGGTCATTGGTGTACAACCTTTGAATTGACCAAATCTAAAATTCCCCAATTTTCAAATGATAGTTAATATTCAAAAACCAGCTTTCAAAATCAATGTTACTTGCTGTAGAATCACCAAAACTAAAGCCAGTCTGAAGATTCAGGCTACTAGAACCAGATACACGGTAAATAATGCTGCCATATAAGCGATGATATTGATCGGTGCGATGGGCTACGCCCTGGCGATCGCTCTCCGTAAAATCTGATAAGTTTAACTGATAGTTCAACCCAACCTGTAAAGGCTTTTGCAGGGAATAACTTAAAGATAACCAGAAGGAGTTCATGATCCGACTACGATCATCCGGGTCAGCTAACTTCCAACTCAATTCGTAAAAGCTATCTAGCGTGAGTTTGTCGGTGAGAGGATCTCTCCTTCCTAAAGATAAATGCAAGGAATTTTCATTTAGGAAGCGATCGCCCACTTGGAAGACATCGCTATTTTTAGCATGAAAAAACTGTTGATTACTCCAACCGATTTCACCATACATTCGTTTGGAAAACTGTTGATAAATCCCCAAGTTAAATACTAATTGGTTGTAATTGTACTTTGGTTGATCTACATAACGAATCAAGTTGCCATCAATCGATCCACTTAAATAAGTACTCCTTCCCAAGGGGAAATATGCTGAAGCGAGTCTTAACCCATAAAAAAATAACCCATCTTCTATAGGTGAAGTATCAGACGAAAAAATATTATCTGTATGAAAATAGCCTACATAAGCTTGTAACGAACCTATGGGCTTAAACTTATCTCTAGGTCGCTCTGTCGGAGGTTGTGGAGGTTGTTCAATCGGTGCTGGTAATGCTCTCTCTCTCACCCTTAATCCTAATTCCCGGTAACTTTCCGCTTCCGAACTTGGCTGTTTTGCTTTCCGCAACCTTTGTCTGAGTCTCTCTAACCTTTCACTATAATTTAGTGGAGGTGAGGTTAATAAAGGTTCCATCGGTTTCTGGTTAGGTTGAGGAACAAACCCAGGTTGTCCTTCTAACTGCGGAGATTCATTATTTTGCTGACTAATACTAAGATTAGGAAGTTCATAAGCGGGAATAACCTCAGGCGTTAGCGATTTTGCAGCTATGACATCTAACAGGATCTGTCGTGTAGATACCCTATCAAACCCATCTAACTCAGACAAAGACGAGTTAGTGCTAACTTGGCATATCGTTGAATTTGTGTTTTCAAAATAAAAATTTTTTTCTTCGTTGCCTATCTGATTCTGACAATATAATCTATCAGACTGTTTAACCTTTGCTGCATCTGCTTTGATGCAAAAGCCGCTTCCGCTAATAGAAGCAACCACAATCGTCAGTAAAAAATGTTGCCAGCCTTGAAGATACATCTTGATGAATCGATGTAAAGATGAATCTTAATATTATACTTAAATGTACACAACCTCATATTATATTTAGTAGATAAAAACGAGAGAACTTATAGTCAAAACGAACTAGAATATAAAATTCACAAAATCATAATTTAAAAAACTAAGTTTGTTTTGCGGGGTTAGTTTCAGTTAAATTTTCTAAATTCAAAATTATGCGCTTGAACCTTATCCCATTATTTTGCTTTGGATTGTGCGGGGTGATGGTATTGATTTCGCCACCTCAAGTAAATGCCAATACTCCCTTAACTCGTGCTGAGATTCAGAGCATTCGTAACTTTGTCCAATTAATTCAAAGAGCATCTAGAAATAAACGTCCAGCACAAAAATCGGATGCAATTATTCCAGGGGATGGGTTATCAACTGGTCGAGCTTCTTTAGCGGACTTGCGTTTCAACGACGGTTCTCTGGCAAGGGTTGGTGAACAAGCAGTATTTCAATTTATGCCCAGGACGCGGAATTTTCGATTGTCTAATGGGACAGTATTACTGCTAATTCCACCAGGAAGAGGACAAACACGTATTCAAACACCAAGTGCAACAGCCGCCATTCGTGGTTCCGCGCTATTCATTCGTTATGACCAAAAAACGGATACGACGATTATTGGTGCGCTAACAAATAGTGGGATAGCAGTGTCTAACAAAGACGCATCTCAAACTCAACCGCTAAAAGCAGGACAACTTTTAGTTCTTGTCAAAGGCAAAATTCAGAGTTTATATGATTTTGATCTACAAAATTTCTATGAAACAAGTGATTTGACTGAAGGTTTGGATTTAACTGGCAAAAACTCTTCAGCAACACTAGATCCAGCTATGATTGCTGTTCGAGAGGAAATTAAGGCCGCCTTGGCAGCACAGTCACCTGTTGCGGGTCAAGGGGTGATGGAAAACCCAGCTTTTTTAGAACTAAGTACTACCTCCTCTGAGGTAATAGATGAAGATAATGACGAAGATGATTTCATAACAAATGATTTTCCCATCAATTCGTTAGTAGACATAGGAGAATTTCTATTTCAGAATGGTCAACAATTAGGTAATGATGGCGATATAAACGATATCAATAACAATATCAATAACGTACAACCAGACCCGCCACCGCCATCAGACCCACCACCACCGCCAGACCCACCGCCACCGCCAGACCCGCCACCGCCAGACCCGCCACCGCCAGACCCACCACCACCACCAGACCCACCGCCACCGCCAGACCCACCGCCACCGCCACCGCCAGACCCACCACCGCCACCAGACCCACCACCGCCAGACCGACCGCCACCACCACCACCAGAACCACCACCACCGCCCTAAAAAGTTGGGACAAGGATTAGGAGACTGGGGACTAGCAAAGCCTAAGCACCGCACTACTACGGCGCTCTAGCTGCTATTCCCCTGGTGTTCGCATATAAATTACTTGATCTTGGACATTATAAATAAACAGAGGCAAGTTGGCGTTTTCGCTAATTACTGTTAAAGCTTCTTGTAAGGTTTGCCAATGATTAGTAATGCCAACCGCAAGAGAAGAATCTTGAGCATTATTATCGGAAATACTACTTTGTAGTACTTGTTCATATTCAGGGGTAATTTTGACGATGATTCCTTTATCGTCTACGGTAAAGTTACAAATCCTAATTTCACTAGAACAAGTTTTATTTAAGTCAGCACGGGTTTGTTGCCAACTATTATTTAAAATTAGTTTTTCCTGTGCCTGTTGAAGGGAAGCTGAGTATGGTGTGATTAAACTCTGAGCTTGATTGTAATACAAGCTATTGTTAGAAATTTGTTTAGCTGCCTGTAAAGCTTGTTGCCAATAAATAACAGCTGCCTGCCATTCTTGTTTTTGCTCATAAGCTTTAGCTTGGCTGGCTATACCAAGAAGTTGTTGGTAGCTTTTAGCTGCTAGTTGTTCGATGGTAACGCGATCGCGCGCTCTTGCAAGTTTAGGTTTATATTCTAGTAATAGTTGTTGTGCCTCTTGAGATGCCGGACTCGACTGAGGTATAACATTCAAGGCATTAATTACTACTTGCCAAGTAGACTGCACCCTTTGCCAATCTTTCAAAGATTTGGCTGTTGTTTCCCACTTATTGGCTACACTGGCCACGCCCTTAGCATCTGCTAACTTTTTCACCCACTTTTCTTGAGCGAGTAATTGCTGATTGATGGTTTGTAAATGAATCCGATATTTAATTAATTTTGGCTGTACCAGTCTATAGAGTTCATGATTAGGGCTGATTGCTTCCAGGGGCGTTATCGCTTGTCGCCACAGTTGTTGTCTAGCTTGTAATTCGTCTTGACTAGTAGCAGGAGTTTGCATTTTTTGCTCTGCAACTGAAGCCGCCTGCAAAGCTTTGTTGACTTGGCTAATTTTTTCGGAACGTCCAGACAGATTAGTTTTGAGTTCTGCTGCTTGTTGGGAATAAGATGACCAAGGAGGGATTACCCCTAAGGCTATGCTAGTCGTTTCTAGCTGTTGTTGTAATGTTGTCAAATCTTTTTCTGACCTGGCACGACTGATCAATTGCCTAAATTGAGTGTTGAGTTGCTGGGCAGATTGGAACTCTTGACACACAGACATCACACAAGGACGAGTTACTAGGTAAGCACCACCACTACCTAAGAGAGAAATTCCCACCACAGCCCCTAACAGAATCTTTTTCAAAGGGCGCTGAGACGGGTTTGTTAATAAATCTGGTGTACCAGCTAAGGGGTCAAATACTCCTTCTTCATATTCGACGGCATCTGTTGCAGTTGAATGACTTAAAGGTAATGCCAACGATGAAAACGACGTTGCTTCCTCGTCTTCCTGGTCTTCATCATCTTGTTGAATGATAGGGCTTTCCGTCTTTCCGTATCCCTTCATAGTCAGGGAACGTTTAGCGTAAGGGAGTTTTTCCCCCACAATTCTCAGAAAACATTGGACTTGCTGATCCTGATAAGGTGGTAATGATTGCAGTGCTTCCTCAAGTACTGCAAAAATTTCCTCTGTATTAACTTTTACGCTAACTGGATGTTGAGTTAGGATCATTAACTCATCTTTGTTGACCGCACACTTAATCTGGAAAAATTCGCCAGAGGGAACTTCGGCAAGAAATTGTTCTTGCAAAGTTCTGCTTAATAGCTGTAAATCTTCCTGCTGGACTGCTACTCTCATAGAGTCTTCCTGCTGGTCTTCTAGACTATTTCCTGTATCGGTGAGAACCGAAAAAGAAGGGTGTTTGTTTGTTGAATACAGATGCACAGTGTAACCAACCATAACCGTAATATCTGATAGACCAACTTTTTAACACAATTTCTGAGTTTTCACCAAAAGAAAAATAATCCTCCAGGACTTAGTGCTATTAGTGTTTGAGAATGTTGATTATTAAATTTTATAATCTGACTTGTAATAGAAATTACAATTCAAAAATGGGAATAATAAATTTTCTGGGAATTAAAACCGGGTATCAGGAGGAGGAATATTATCGATCATTCTCTACTCCCTATTTTTAAGCTGATTTGATTGTGCAACTGTATATTTACTGATAGGATTAATTACTCCAGGTAGACACAAGCTTATAGTATGTTGAGCAAGTTTTGTCCGCGTTAGCATCTCCGTAGGAGCAAGTCATAGCTTGTTTGCCTGTAGAAGTATGGAGGCATAAGCCTTTTTGTAGAGTACCTCTGATGTGAAAGTAGTGAGTAAGCAATAAGGAGGGGGATACACGACTTTCAAGTCTTTTACCTTCCAGGAAACAAGTCTAGAGCCTTCTGAGCGTTTGATGTTAATAACAATAATTTTAAAATATTGCTTTAGGAGTTAATCCCAGAAATTAATTTGACCTATTTAGGGAATTCGATAAAATTGATCCGTAAAAAATAAGTTTTAATAGTAGGACAAGACTTGATTATGTGATGAAGGTGCGGTAAAAAATGGAGAATAGCACCAGAGAAATTTTCTAAACGTATAAATTAAGGTGCATAGCAATGGATTTATTGGAGTACCAAGTTAAAGAATGGTTTGGGGAAATAGGCATTCCTGTATTGCCATCCCAAAGAATTGACCATCCTACAGATTTAAAACGCTTAAAAATTCGCTACCCAATTGTGCTGAAATCACAGGTTCATGCGGGGGAGAGGGAAAAAGTCGGTGGTGTGAGAATGGTAGAAACCACAATCGACGCGATCGCCGCAGCTCAAACTATCTTTAATCTATCAATATGGGGCGAATTACCAGAAGTTTTATTAGCAGAATCTAAGTATAATTCCCACCAGGAATTTTATTTAGCTGTCGTTTTAGATACGGCTGTTTGTCGTCCGGTACTTTTAGGTTCCACAGAAGCGGATATTGATTTAGAATTAGCTGATCAAAAAATGCAGTATGTGGTTGTTGAGCAAGAGTTTTCACCTTTTTATGCTCGTAGGTTGGCTTTAAAAATGGGTCTGCAAGGTACACTGATGCAGTCGGTCAGCACAGTATTAGAAAAAATGTACCAGCTATTCGTGCAGAAAGACCTGGATTTAGTAGAAATAAATCCTCTGGGTGTCAACCTTGCTGGTGAGGTGATGGCTCTCAATGGTAAAGTTGGAGTCAACGAAAGGGCTATCGGGCGACATCCAGAAATTGCCGCAATGGCAGCCAAAATAGTCCCTCGCCATTATGATAAAAGTTTTAGTAATGGGCGTGACTGGAATAATTTAGAAAAACAACGCAGAATTAGTATTTTAGGTAATGGTACTGGTTCTATTTTGGCGACCTATGATTTAGTTGCTAGTGGCGGCGGTAAACCAGGAATTTGCCTAAATCTCCGCCATGCGGCAATTACTGATCTGTCACCAACTAAATTTGGCGATCGCCTCACTAAAGGTCTAAATACCTTGTCTGCTGACAAAAACACTCAGGTGATCTTGATTAACCTACTAGGAAGTATTCCTCAACCAGAAGAAGCAGCACAAGCGATCGCTCAATTTATACAACAGAACAAAGGTGAATATCCGCCATCAATTGCCAAGTCTAATGGTAAAAACCTTAGTCAACATCAGTCACCACAATTAGTCATTCGTCTAGCCGGTTCAGAGTTGAATGTAGCTAAGGAGGTTTTAGCGGCTCTACAAACCCGTGAAGAGGGACTGATATTAGTAGAAGATTTAGACGAAGCAGTCGCCACCGCAGTTCGTTTGACTAAATCACACGCGTATAAAAAAGTTTCCTGAGTGGATGAATTATAAGTGCTATAACATGGCGTTGAGCAGCTTCCTGAATGCTGAGTTAAGAAGATATCATTAATTCGTATGTTCCCCTCTGCTCCCTGCTATCCTTCCCCAATCCCCCATCCCTGACCTTATGAACTTAACGCCAGATAGTAAAGTTATTATTCAAGGCTTCCATGAATTCATTTCTGAAAATCATATCGCCCAGATGAAAGCCTATGGTACAAATTTGGTAGCTGGTGTTCAGCCTGGATACGGTGGACAGGAACTTTATCATCTGCCAGTTTTTGATTTGGTTGAGGAAGTAGTAGGGCAATTTGGCAGTATTGACACCACAATTATCTGTGTCCACCCTTATCAAGTACTAGATGCGGCCTTAGAAGCGATCGCCTCTCATATCCGACAAATTATTATTATTTCTGCTGGTGTGCCACCCTTGGATATGGTGGAATTACTCCGCAAAGCTGAAGCGGGTGAAACGCTGGTAGTCGGGCCCAACAGTCCCGGAATTATCGTCCCAGGCAAAATCCTCTTGGGTACTCAACCAAGTGAATTTTACACACCTGGAGTAGTGGGTATTGTTAGCCGTAGTAGTACTTTGACTTATGAAGTGGCGCGAGAATTAACTCAAGCTGGCTGGGGACAATCAATTAGTGTGAGCATTGGTAGTGATGCAATTGTGGGTTCATCGTTTCTGCAATGGTTACAAATTCTCGATGAGGATGAAACAACTGAGGCGATCGTTTTAGTAGGACAACCAGGCGGGGGTAGTGAAGAAGCAGCCGCGCGATACATTGCCGAAGCAATCGATAAACCAGTAATTGCTTATATCGCCGGCAGACAAGCACCACCGGGAAAAACTTGGCGACAAACGGGGACTTTAGCTACTGTTGTCGGTCGTCCACCTAATTTTGGCACTGCTCAAAGTAAAATTACAGCTTTTGAAGCCGCCGAAGTTCCTGTTGCAGAACGTCCTTCTTTGATTCCCCAATTATTAAAAAAAGCAATTCATTAAGTAATTCAAGATGACGGATTTATGAGTTGCTTTTCAGTGAACAGCATAGCAATTCCTTTCTCGTAATAAGCGGCTTCGTTGATAAATATGGGGTAAACTGTTGATGTACCTTCGTAGGCGATCGCCTTACCATCTAAGGTTAAGAATAAAGGGTCGCCAGGATTTAGAGGTTCATAATCTCGAAATTGAATGTCTGGATGAATCATCCCTTGAATGTCACCATTTTCATTTCTGGGGTAATCAACAGTACCCGTAAATTTATACAGAGCTAGTAGATTATTTATTTTTGGAATATTGCCTCGATTATATTGTTCTAAATAATCCAAAATCGTATATATTAATTGTTCAGTTTTTTGGAATAATTCAGCATTTAATACACCTTGAGCTACAGCCCCTACCTCAATCACAAAACCCAGTTTATTAAGAGAGCGCAGAAAATTACTACCCTTTTCGGGGATAGTATAGCAAACCTTTACTAAAGGGTTGATGTCACTTAAATAAGCACATAGCTTTAATAAAAATGGATCTTGGTTACCTAAAATAATACTCAATCCCATATTTGCAGTTGTACTGTGTAAATCAATAACTACATCTACGTTGGGTTTATTCTCTGCTCCTAAAACTCCGGCTATTTGTTTTGCCCTGATGTCTTCATAACTAGAAAGATTTGTATTTTGCAAACTTTCGGTTAAAAAGCAACGGTTTAAATCTTTTTCTATATAGCGCTTACCAGCCTCGAAAGCTTTGGGATTACCCAGTATTGTTAACGTTTCAAAGCTAGGTTTTTGGATTACCTCTGGAAACTGCTGAAATTTTTTAACCAGGAATGCGCCTGTAAATTCATTCCCATGAGTACCACCAACAATAGCAACACGATTGATTTTGTTCATAGACAGGTTATATCATTTTGGATTTTAGACTTAGAAGTCCATCTGTAGATAGAGATCCCAGCCATCCGGACAAAACCCGCGCAGGCGGGTTGAACAAAGCTTGATTTTTTTGTTAGTCCACCTGCGTAAACTTCTTATCTACAACCCTAAACGATCCAAAATAAAAGCATACTCAAAAGCAAGTTCCCGTAGGCTTTCATAACGTCCAGATGCGCCACTATGACCAGCATCCATATTAGTTTTTAACAACAGAACATGATGATCTGTTTTAAGTTCTCGCAATTTAGCTGTCCATTTGGCTGGTTCCCAATATTTAACGCGAGAATCATTTAAGCCAGCAGTAATTAACAAATGGGGATAATCTTTGGCTTCGACATTATCATAGGGTGAGTAAGATTTCATATACTCATAGTAGATTTGATCATTAGGATTACCCCATTCTTCCCACTCCATTGCTGATAAGGGCAAAGATGTATCTAAAATTGTTGTCACTACATCTACGAAAGGTACATCGGCAACTACAACTTTAAACAATTTGGGACGCAAATTAATCACCGCTCCCATCAATAAACCACCTGCGCTACCGCCTGTAATAGCTAGGCGATCGCTTGTTGTCCAACCTTCTTTGATTAAATACTCAGCACAGGCGATAAAATCTGTAAAGGTGTTCTTTTTCTGCAAAAATTTGCCATCTTCATACCATTTACGCCCCATTTCTTCACCACCACGAATGTGGGCAATAGCAAACACTACTCCTCGGTCTAGCAATGCTAGTCTAGCTGATGAGAAAGATGCCGGGTAAGATGCACCATAGGCTCCATAACCTGTCATTAGTAAAGGATTTTTCCCATCTTTTTTAGTAACTTTTTTGTAAATAATTGATATGGGAATTTGCGTACCATCTTCAGCAGTAGCAAGTAACCACTCACTCTGATATTGATTTTTGTCATAGTCCCCCAGAACTTCTGTCTGTTTTTTTAACTCCTGTTCGTGGGTTTCCATATCATAATCAAATACAGATGGCGGTGTAATTAAAGAAGTGTAATTAAACCGCAAAATATTAGTATTAAATTCGGGGTTATTCCCTTCATAAAATTGATAAGTTGGTTCTGGGAAAATAATATTACTTTCACTACCTGTAGATATATTTTGCACTCTAGCAGTTTGTAGTCCATCTTTTCTTTCATAGATGACTAAGTGATTAATAAACAGGCTCACTCCAGATAACAGCACATCTTCACGGTGGGGAATAACAGTTTGCCAATTCTCCTTGGATGGCATAGTTAATGGAGTTTTTACTAATTTAAAGTTTGTAGCAGCTTCATTTGTGACTATATAAAAGTAATCACTATGATGCTCAACGTCATATTCTACTCCAGGTTCTCGTGGATAAATTATCTGAAAATTACTCTCAGGATTGTTGGCATCTAAATAGTGAACTTCTGTAGTGATGCTGCTTTGCAAAGTCATCAATATATATGCTTGACTGCGGGTTTTCCCTACATATAAAGCATAAGCATGATCTGGCTCGTGGTAGATTAATTCATCTTTTGTAGGTGGCGTTCCTAAAGTGTGCTTAAAAAGCTGGTAAGGGCGATTTGCTGCATCAATTTTTGTATAAAATGATGTTTGATTATCGTTACACCAACAAAAAGAAAAATAAGTATCAGCAATAGTTTCTGGATATAACTCACGGGTCGTTAAGTCAAGAAATAAAAGCGTATATTGCTCCGAACCACTGGTGTCATAGGAATAAGCTAGTATCTGATGATTGGGGCTAATAGCAAATATTCCTAATTCAAAAAAATCATGTCCGGCGGCTAATTCATTTTCGTCTAAAATGACTTCTTCTGGAGCATCTAAATCGCCTTCTTTTCGGCAATGAATTCTATAGTCTTTGCCTGCTTCTGTTCGAGAGTAATAATAATAATTATCCTTGCGGTAAGGTACGGATAAATCAGTTTCTTTGATTCGTGAGAGCATTTCATTATAAAGAGTTTTTTGCAGCGTTTCTGTGTGCTGCATCATGACTTTTGTATATGAATTTTCTGCTTCTAGATATGCAACTACTTTTGGGTTATCTATATCGCGCATCCAAAAGTAATTATCTACTCGGCGATCGCCATGCAATTCTAAAACTTGGGGCTGTTTATCGGCAATGGGTGGCGTGATTTGATTTTGCGAAATCTTGTCCTTATTCATCATATATGCAACCTGTACTCTAGATCCAGCAAATAGCCACTTAAGATGAGCTAGTAATTCCGATTTTCCGATGAGATTTTCTTCTTAAACTACATAAGCCAATTGCCGGGATAATTCCTAGAATAATAGCGGTAAATCCTTGTTGACTCCAATACAATATAGGAGTTCGGTAATTTTCGGGAAATAAATTTTGCCCCAAAGAAAGCAACCAAACTAACACACTGATACACAAGAAAGAAATGGAAGGGAAAAAAGACCACCACCAAGATTTAGCCGTATAGCGTCGAAGAACTAACCATTGAAACAATCCCAGCCAAATTCCGGAAAAAATGTATAAAAATGTTGACAAAAAAGCCAAGATAAAGGTTATTTCTAAGGTTAAACTTTCCTTGAGGGAAGTTGCAATAGATGAAATATAATTATTCCAACCAGTCGCCACACTATGGGCAATCAACCAACCTATGCTGGTAGCCAGCAGCCACAAGCGTCCAGAAATATAACGGCGGATAACTAAAGCTTGATCGGCAGCAAAAACTACAGCAAAAACAACATTACTTAGTAATTTTACCCAAAAACTCCAAGTTTCCGGTGCAGAAGCAAAAGCATTCGGTAGGCTTTCCCAGAGAACTTTTTCTAAAGCGATACTAGCAATACCACCTACAACCCAGCCCATAAGAGTCATCAAGGTAAATTGCAGAAAGAATATCCGACGTTGGGAACGTGGTATCAATAACTTACTTACGTAGGAATTAGTGTTAGCTGATGCAACACGAGGTGAGCTATGAAAATTGGCTGGCATATTAAGTTTAGTAAAGCTATTAAAAAAGGCAGAAGCTAGAAGACAGAGGACAGAATTTGACTAAAGAGATTTATAACTCAACTACTGAATTTCCCTTTTATCAGCGTTTTCAAGTTATTTTGACTTAAGCAAAAAAGCAATACTAAACCACAAATTTATTTCCCATCTCCTGCCTCCTGCCACCTGCGCCCTAACTCCCTTCGATAAAGCGTAATCCCAGAATGATAAGCTAAACAGTGACATAAAAAAGTGACTTAGGATGAAGTGTTAAATGGGTGTTACTTCAACGGCTCCTCACCTTTTGCGGGCTGCTCGTGGTGAAATTGTAGATCGTCCCCCTGTATGGATGATGCGCCAAGCAGGACGATACATGAAAGCTTATCGGGATTTAAGGGAAAAGTATCCTTCATTTCGCGATCGCTCTGAAATTCCAGAGGTAGCGATTGAAGTTTCCCTGCAACCTTGGAAAGCCTTTCAGCCAGACGGAGTAATTTTATTTTCCGATATTGTCACCCCCTTACCCGGCTTAGGGATTGAAATGGACATTGCGGAAGGTAAAGGCCCCATCATTCATGCGCCCATTCGCACTCAAGCACAAATTGAACAACTGCGCCCCTTAGAACCAGAAGCAGCTTTACCGTTCATTAAAACCATATTGCAGGCTTTACGCCAAGAAGTAGGTAATCAATCAACGGTATTGGGCTTTGTAGGTGCGCCTTGGACGCTAGCCGCCTATGCTGTGGAGGGTAAAGGTTCCAAAACCTACTCCATCATCAAAAACATGGCGTTCTCAGACCCTACGATACTGCATCAACTGTTAAGTAAATTAGCAGATGCGATCGCCATTTATGCTCGTTACCAAATCGACTCCGGCGCACAAGTAGTACAGATGTTCGATTCTTGGGCAGGGCAACTCAGCCCCCAAGATTATGACACCTTTGCCTTACCCTATCAGCAACGAGTATTCCAGCAAATCAAGCAAACCCATCCTGATACACCCTTGATTTTGCTAGTTAGTGGTAGCGCCGGCGTACTAGAACGCATGGGACAATCTGGTGCTGATATTGTCACTGTAGACTGGACAGTGGACATGGCTGATGCTAGAGCCAGATTAGGCAAACAGATGAAAGTACAGGGCAATCTTGACCCTGGTGTACTTTATGCCTCTAAACAGTTTATCCGCGATCGCATCATCGATACCGTTCGCAAAGCTGGTAACTGGGGTCATATTCTCAACCTTGGACACGGTGTACTACCAGACACACCAGAAGAAAACGTCGCCTTCTTCTTTGAAACAGCCAAGCAACTAAATGTTTTGGTGTAGTCAGTTGTCAGCTGTCAGTTGTCGGTTGTGAGCCAGTGCGGTCTTGGGGGTTTCCCCCATAAGCAACTGGCGAACCCGAAGGAACAGTTGACAGTTGACAAACTCTCTTATTTTCTCTCTGCGCCTACCCTACGGGTTCCGCTTGCGGTATGCGTCTCTGCGTGAATAAATCATACTTAGGAACTTAGCGTATTTATTAGTTGTCAATTTATCACTACAACTAATAACCAAACTGCAAACACATGACCAAAAAAAGAATTTTTGTGACCGGTGCTAGTGGCTGCATAGGTCATTATATTAGCGAAACCTTAATTCAAGAAACCGATTACGAACTATATTTACTAGTTAGAAACCCCAGTAAATTACAAGTTGATACTCAGGTTCGTCCGGGTGTCACCGTCTTACAGGGTGATATGCAAAATATTAGTCAATTTGCTGATTTATTATCCACAATTGATATAGCCATCCTCACCGCAACCGCTTGGGGTGGTGAGCAAACCTTTGATATTAATGTATCTAAAACTATAGAGTTACTTAATCTATTAGACCCTGACCGTTGTCAACAAGTTATTTATTTTTCTACAGCCAGCGTTTTAGATAGTCAAAATCAGCCACTTAAAGAAGCAGGGGAAATCGGCACAGATTATATTCGTTCTAAATATGAATGCTTACATAAAATATCAGAATTAGGTATTGCCTCTAAAATCACCACAGTTTTTCCCACATTAGTGTTAGGTGGTGATAGCAAAAAACCTTATTCTCATCTCACATCAGGTATCCCCGAAGTTACCAAGTATGTTAATTTAATTCGCTTTTTACAAGCTGATGGTAGTTTCCACTTCATCCACGGCAAAGATATTGCCAGCGTAGTTAAATATTTAATAGCCAATCCTCCTCAAGAAAATACATCACGTAGATTAGTATTAGGTCAAAAGCGTTTAACTGCTAACCAAGCAATAGAACAACTTTGCTCCTATCTAGGCAAAAAGATTTCCTTCCGTATCCCCCTATCTTTATCATTGGCAAATCTCATCATTGCCGTCTTTCGCATTCAGATGGCAGATTGGGATAGATTCTGTATGAACTATCGCCATTTCACATACAACACTGTGATTAATCCCGATAGTTTTGGCTTGCCAAATTACTGTGCAACTATGACTGATGTTCTAAAAATTAGCGGTGTTGATGCTTCTCACCAGTAATTCTCAATCTATGCAAAAATTGGCTGTAAATTTAAAATAAAACCAGGAAGAACATTTTCCCCAGATAAACTTATAGGAGATTGTAATACTTCTGGTGCTTGATGAGGACGATAAATTATCACTAGCTTATCTTTGGGGTTAATTAACCAACCAAGTTGTAAACCATTTGCTAAATATTCCAGCATTTTGGCTTGAGTATCTTCTACATCATCAGTTTCTGAAACCAACTCCACGGCAAAATCTGGACACAAAGGAAGATATTTTTTTCTTTGTTGTGGTGTGAGAATCTCCCATCTTTCCATCTTGACCCAAGAAGCATCAGGAGAACGGGTTGCACCATTGGGAAGTTTAAAACCAGTGGAAGAATCAAAAGCTTTACCTAAATTATTCTGACTGTTCCACCACCATAGTTGACCCAATAAATCAAAATTGCGGTTTCCTGTTTCCCCCCCAGTGGGTGACATGATGACCAATTCCCCTTCCGCAGTTAATTCCAAACGCAACTCTTGATTTACAGCCACAATCTGTTCAAATTCCTCATCCGTAAATTTGAGATGAGGCGGTAACTGTAATGTTAAAGCAGTCATAATTCATTCCACTCTACTAAAATTCGGCGTTGCGGCAAACCCAGATGCAGTCAACGAGGAAGATTTAGGCTCTACCTCTACTTTAAAAAGTATCGTCAATAAATGCCTGCTTTTGCCAGCTAACTTTTGCCGATGCTGCCGACTTTGGTGAAAATACGCCACGGTTTTGAAATAATACAAACGCTGCTACTGCTAGGAGAAAATAGCCAAAACTCTTTTGCAATTGCGTCGCTGGTACAAACTGAGTCAAGTACGCACCAACTAAAGTCCCACCGCTAGCAGCGAGGATAAAACTAAATATGAGACTCCAGTCTAGGGTGATGTGTCCCAGGTAACCAAGAAATCCAGCGATCGCATTCATGGCGATAATGAATAAAGATGTGCCAATTGCTGCCTTCATCGGTAATTTAGCGAGTAACACTAAAGCTGGAATAATCGCAAACCCGCCACCAACACCAACTAACCCCGTCAAACCACCAACGATAATTCCTTCACTCATCAACCACAACCAGCAATGTTTACATACTGGTGGTGGGTAAGGTAACTCATCATGAGTTGTTTTAGTTCCCATACTGCGTTGAATCATGATGATACTAGCCACCAACATCAACAGCGCAAACAGCAACATCTGGATATTATCGGTAATAAATGGCAGAGTTGCCAACCTAGCACCGAAGAAAGCCCCTAACATTGTCGCCCCACCAAAAATATAAGCAGTTTTCCACCGGATATTTCCTGCACGCCAATGGGAGATACTTCCTAATAAACTAACTGTACCAACAATTACTAAAGTCATAGCGATCGCATTTTTTGGGGCAATTCCCATGACATATACCAACACAGGTAAAGCCAGCACCGAACCACCCCCACCCAGTAGCCCCAAACTAATGCCAATACCAACGGCGAGAAGATGACCAATTATCCAAGTCATATTTACGCCATCCGACGGTTATAAGGTAGTTTCGCCAGTAAAATACCCATCGCACAGGTATTCGTCACCCCAGCAAACACCAACCCAGCACCAACAAACCCACTCAAAATTAAGAACCAAGGTGAGACAAACGCACCTAATACTGTTCCTAGAAAGACTAAGGAACCTGCAACAATTTGTACTTGTCGCATCAAGCTAATAGGGGCGCTGAGGTTAATTTTTGTGGGTAAACCTGCTGCTTTCCAGGTGGGTAGACCGCCTTGGAGTTGATAGACGTTGCTAACACCCGCATCTATCAATTTCTGCAAAGCTTGATTGGAACGATTCCCTGAACGACAATATAAAACGATGTTTTCACTTTGTGGTGTTACTTGGTCAGCACGAAAATTAGATAAAGGAAGTAGCTTTGCATCAGGAATATGTTCTGCTGCATACTCCGCCGCTTCGCGCACATCAATTAATATAACTGTATTATCCTCTATCCATTGCTTAAGTGTGATTGCATCGATTTCCGTCAAATTTTTAGTGTTTGTCATTGTTTTAATTCCTTGTCAAAAATACTAATCTCTAAACCCTGAAACTCAAAGAGTAGTCATCGCCACATTGCCGCAGCGCTGGTTTGCTGGCACAGCTTCCATAATTTTCTGCGGATTTGGCAGATTTAAATTGCCCATCAACTCGATAAATTCTGAACGACTGCGCCCAACCAATCGCAGATTAAACTTTTTCTCTTCGCCAATTGTGGACACTGTTTGTCCGTGATAATCGTGACCTGGATAAACGAGTGTCGTCTCAGGTAGTGTCCAGAGATTTTTGGTAATACTGTCGTAAAGTACTGCTGCACTACCACTTTGAAAATCCGTGCGTCCACAGCCACGAATCAGCAGGGAATCTCCTGTGAGTAAGTGGGTTTTATTGACCAAATAAGCCAAGTGACTATCCGTGTGTCCTGGTGTAGCAATAGCTTCAATGACAACTGACCCAAATTGCAGCACGTCACCAGGCTGCATTTTTTTGTTAGCACAGGCAGCATTTGCGCCAAAAGGCACAATGTTTTCACATCCTATTTTCTCTCGCAGTTTCCCCGCACCTGTGATGTGGTCAGCGTGGATATGTGTCTCCAAACAGTAGCCTAGTGTCAAATCCAGTTCTGTCAATAACTTCTGGTCACGTTCTACTTGTTCCAGCACTGGGTCAACCAATGCCGCAGTTTTAGTTTCCAAGTCTGCAATCAAATAAGTGTAAGTGCTGGTCTCTGGGTCAAAAAGTTGCCGAAATAACATAGTTTTTGATAAATAGGGGCTTGTGTCTACTATACTACTATATAGTAATATAATATTTATGTTTTATAATGCTTTAATATAAATTGTCAATCAAAAATATACTGAAATTGCTCTCAAGTATGATCGAATCGTCACCAACTGCACTCGCACCAGTAGCCGAGTATTTCAAAGTATTGTCTGAAGTGAGTCGTTTACAAGTATTGTGTGCGCTTAAATCTGGTGCAAAAAATGTGACTGAAATTATAGAAATTACCCAACTTAAACAAGCTAATGTTTCCAAACACCTGCAAATTTTGGCGCAGACTGGTATTATCAAACGTCAACCCCAAGGGGTGAGTGTCTTTTATGAAATTGCTGACCCCATAATTTTTGAATTGTGTGAGTTGGTTTGTCAGCGATTGGCACTGCAATTATCAGAGAAATCGCAGCAACTAAAACAACTAGAAAATAGTGCATTAGGACTCAAAGATGGAGTGACCGCACAGCGTAGCTCATAGCCAATATCACATAAAATACTTTTTGTCAATTATAAATGACTTGAATTTTGCCATCTTCATGGAACACCACCCTGTGAGATCAAGTCAGATACGTAGTGTATTGTTTGAATAATTGCCAAGCAAAAGCATTAACGGTAAACTGAAGCCAATTTAGAAAACAAGTTAATAAGTAATTATTTTTGTTAGCGTGGGATCACAATCACAGCGTGAGGATTGATACAAGATGCGAATTCTACTAGTTTATCCAGTATTTCCAAAAACCTTTTGGTCATACGAAAAAATTCTAGCCTTAGTTGATCGCAAGGTGTTGTTACCACCCTTGGGTTTAGTAACAGTGGCAGCGATTCTGCCCCAGGAATGGGAATTTAAGCTGGTAGACCGCAATATCCGTCCAGCCACCGAAGAAGAATGGGCTTGGGCTGATATCGTCATTTTCTCAGCGATGATTGTCCAGAAACAAGATTTACTTGAGCAAATTCAAGAAGCAAAACGGCGTGGTAAGTTAGTAGCTGTCGGCGGCCCCTATCCCACCTCCACACCTCATGATGTGCAGAACGTCGGGACGGATTTTCTCATTCTCGATGAAGGGGAAATCACCCTACCCATGTTTGTGGAAGCAGTACAAAGGGGGGAAACTTCTGGGACTTTCCGCACCGCAGAAAAGCCAGATGTCACAAGCACACCCGTACCCCGGTTTGATTTACTAGAACTGAATGCCTATGACATGATGTCGGTGCAGTTCTCGCGCGGGTGTCCGTTCCAGTGCGAATTTTGTGACATCATTGTTCTCTACGGACGCAAACCACGTACCAAAACCCCAGCACAGTTATTGGCAGAGTTAGATTACCTCTACGAATTAGGCTGGCGGCGTGGTGTGTTCATGGTAGATGACAACTTTATCGGTAACAAGCGCAATGTGAAATTGTTGCTGAAAGAGTTGAAAGTCTGGATGGCTGAACATCAATATCCCTTCAAATTTGATACAGAGGCTTCCGTTGACCTAGCACAAGACCAAGAAATGCTAGATTTAATGGTCGAGTCTGGCTTCTCTGCGGTCTTCTTGGGAATTGAAACACCAGATGAAGATAGCTTACAACTAACCAAAAAATTCCAAAATACCCGCAGTTCCCTAACAGATGCAGTGCAAACCATCATTAAAGCTGGACTGCGCCCAATGGCTGGGTTTATCATCGGTTTTGATGGTGAAAAAGCAGGTGCAGGCGATCGCATTGTCCGTTTTGCTGAACAAGCCGGCATTCCCTCCACCACATTTGCCATGTTGCAAGCCTTACCCAACACAGCATTATGGCATCGCCTGAAGAAGGAAGGACGACTACGGGAAAATCAAGATGGTAACATCAACCAAACAACGTTGATGAATTTCCTCCCCACCCGCCCCCTAGAAGATATTGCCAGGGAATATATTGAAGCATTTTGTACTCTATACGACCCGGTAAATTACTTAGACCGCACCTATCGTTGTTTCCTCATGTTGGGTGCGCCACGTTACAAAACACCATTTAAAATGCCGGAATTGGTAGTAATTAAAGCCTTGTTAATTGTCATTTGGCGACAAGGTGTCAAACGGGAAACGCGCTGGAAATTCTGGCATCACTTATTTAGCATCCTCAAGCGTAACCCTGGAGTTGTTGAACATTATATTTCCGCCTGCGCCCACAATGAGCATTTTCTAGAATATCGCCAAATTGTGCGCGACGAAATTGAAAAACAACTAGCTGAATATCTAGCCCAAGGTGCGGAGAAACCTTATGTTCTCCCTCCTGTAGAGACACAAGAGACAAAAGCTGAGGCTGTAGTTAGTTAAATAAATAGAAAATAATAAGCGATCGCTCTCTAATTATCACAGATTAGAAGGCGATCGCTTTCATCTTTAATTGGGACTAAGACTAATCTTGCTTTTGCGTACCTTAGGCAGGCTCAAACTTTAACGATACACCATTCATACAGTAGCGCTTACCGGTGGGGGCAGGGCCATCATCAAACACATGACCTAGATGTCCACCACAACGACTGCAATGTACTTCAACTCTAGTCATGAAAAACGACCTGTCTACAGTAGTACCAATTCCACCTTCAATGGGGTTGAAAAAACTAGGCCAGCCAGTACCACTGTTAAATTTAGTATCAGATGTAAACAAGGGCTGATCACAAGCAGCACAAACATAAGTCCCCTGACTATATTCTTTATCGAGTGGACTAGTAAAAGCCCTTTCAGTGCCATGTTTCCGCAATACACGGAACTGTTCAGGGGTTAATATTGTTTGCCATTCTTGTTCAGATTTAGCGATTTCAAACTTGGTATTAGAAGTTGCCATGATGCTTGACCTGTGGAAAATATACGGTGGTAACAAAGCTGTGCCAACTAATGCAGCACTAGTTTGTAAAAAATAGCGTTTTTTCATATGCGCTGGATAGTTTTAATCAATATTAGAGACCATAGGTGATAGAAAGCAGGGAAAATGATTAAAAATTGCTTGGTGTCGGTATTTGTATGATGGGCGACTTCTTGGATTATGAGTTTTTAACAAGTCGGCGCGGTCTTTTGTACAGGATGCTTGTACAAACAAATGTGACTCAAACCCTGACTAGAGAGCCTATAATAATTTTACATTACTTAACATAATTTAATTTATTTCCATTGACTTGAAAAGCTGTGAGTGCTGAGTTGTGAGTAAGAATCGTTGCTTTTTCCTCCTCCTGCCTCTCTCACAGGTGTAGGTTTTTAATCAAGTGATGAGTGACGACTCTCACACTAACGAAAGAATAATAGTTTGCTCAATCCCTATACCCCTACACCCGTATTTTGAGGGTGAAGTGTCAAAAACCTACATCTGTCAGATCCTGCCTCTTCCACGCCACTACTGATTAATAGACTTGGCAATTACCCCCAATTGCAACCCTGGCGGATAACTACCCTCTTCTTTGATGCGCTTAATTTCTGCGTCAGTCATACGCAAACCTAATTTTTGTGCCAATGCGCCGACAATATCTCCTCGGTCAATGATTCCAGCAACAGCGCCAGCCGGAGTAAGTACGGTGACACGCGGTAACTGTTCATTTTCTAACTTGTTGATGACTCCAGCTATGGCAGTTGATTCCGCGACTGTAGGTATTTCGGTTAAAGGATGGGCGATGCTGTGGAGAGTTTGAGTTTCCCATTCGCTTCTTTCCACCAAGCGTAAATCCTCAATGGCGACCATACCGCGATAACGTCCATCGGAAGCAGCAAAATAAACTTCTGGGTTGCTAGTTGCCAATAGGTAAGAATCAGCAAAGGAACGTAAGGTCTGGTTGGCATCAATGACACGAAAATCACGAGTCATGGCATCCACAGCTTTTACCTCCAGCAAGGTTTCTTGTAATGTGGTTACGCGGTCGTAGCTGTTGGCATTGCGAACCCCAAACCAACCCAACAGGGCAATCCACAAGCCTGTGACTAATTCTCTTGTAAAGAAGTCTACGGCAAAACCTAAGGCGATCGCACCATAACCTAAAATTTGTCCGGCTTTGGCTGCCCAATGTACCGCTTGAAAACGATCTCCGGTAATTTGCCAGAGTGCAGCTTTCAACACTTGACCCCCATCTAAAGGTAAACCAGGAATTAGGTTAAATAAGGCAACAACTAAGTTAATCCGCGCCAAATCACCCACCATCATACTGACTGGGCTACTATCAGATACTACTGTACTCCCCAACCTTAAGAGTAAGAATAAGCCGATACTCACCAAAGGCCCAGCAATAGCTACTTGAAACGCTTTACCCGGAGTTTTGGATTCTTCCTCAATGGCGGCAATCCCACCAAACAGAAATAAAGTAATAGAGTTAACTTTAATCCCTTGCGATCGCGCTGCCAAACTATGACCCAACTCATGTAATAACACCGAACCAAATAGCAGCAACGACATAATCAGCCCAGCCGTCCATGCTGTCACCGTTCCCCATTCTTGGTAAGCCACGCCAAAGTTCAGTGTTGCTAAACCCAAAATCACAAACCACAAAGGATCTAAAAATAGGGGAATACCAAATAAAGACCCGATTCTCCAATTTGTCTGCATCACATTGTCCTGAAACTAAATATTTTTATTGAATACATCACATATACTATGTGTGTTTTTTTGTATACGATTTTTCTATTTTCTTCATACCAGTAGGTGGCGTAAACTCACAACTATCTACCTATAGGAGTAACAAAATCATCAGTTACTAATTGATCTGCCCCAGATTCTAGAATAGACAACGCCACCTAATTGATCATGCAAAAAATAGAAAAATACAAGTTCTCAGTTATGAGTT
This sequence comes from Anabaena sp. FACHB-595, assembly GCF_048568275.1. NCBI lineage: Bacteria > Bacillati > Cyanobacteriota > Cyanophyceae > Nostocales > Nostocaceae > Anabaena > Anabaena sp. FACHB-595. Next base: position 4,700,406 of record NZ_CP183473.1, on the reverse strand, counting down.
ACATCGGTTTTAATCTATGGCGATCGCCTCATACTATTGCTCTTGAATCTGGCTAATGTATAGCCAAACACAGTAAATTTATTTGTAAATAAAAAGAAAGCTTGATATCTTAAAAAGTTGATATCTCATTATGAATGTAGTTAAAATATATTTGCCAAGCACTAACATATATTTGCATTATATATTATAATGCAAAACTCAACTCTTAATGAGCTGAGATTGTGCGAGTGGTAGACGGTTAAAAAACTCAACCATAGATATTTTTAGATTGAACGTTATTGCTTTTTTTAAATCACCAATCCAATCTACACGTAGTTTGTGGCGTATTGGACAAACGGTATTGGGTATTATATTCCGTCATCCCATTACGGGAACCAGTATCATCCCAATACTATCCGATGGTCGGATTGTCTTAATTCGTAGGCGAGACGATGGTTTATGGGCATTGCCCGGCGGTATGGTGGACTGGGGAGAAGATATTCCTACTACAGTCCGCCGTGAGCTTTTGGAGGAAACTGGCCTAGAATTGACAAAAATTAGGCGTTTGGTGGGAGTTTACTCTTCACCAGACCGCGACCCCAGAATCCATTCGATTTGTGTTGTGGTTGAAGCCGAAGTAGAAGGGAAAATGGACATTCAGGATACCTTGGAAGTCATGGAAATCGAGGCTTTTACCCCTAGTTCCCTACCCCAAGGGCCAATGTCTCATGATCATGCTCGACAAATACAGGATTACTTAAACGGATTAACAACGCTAGCATAAAAACTTATGTGAAATTTTGGGTTAAAGTTAACGATTCTGGATAAAGTCTGAATATTCTAATTAAGAATCGCAAATCCACAGAAAGATAAACACTACATTAAAAATGGATACGCTATTACGTAACGCCCGGAGAAAACTATCTCAAGGGCTATTATTCTGGCGTGAAGCTGGTGAGGGGATTCCTGTAGTTTTGTTACATGGGGCTTGGCATGAGAGTAGCCAATGGGTGGAAGTAATGGAATCGCTTTCACAGAGTTTTCATTGCTTTGCGCCAGATTTATTAGGTTTTGGAGAATCAGAGAAACCTAATATTAATTATTCAATTGATTTAGAAGTAGAGTGTATAGCTGAGTTTTTCCAAGCTTTAAAGCTAGAAAAAGTCTATCTATTGGGAGATTCACTAGGTGCTTGGATTGCCGCTAGTTATGCCTTAAAGTATCCGGAACAAGTCTATGGCTTAGTTTTGTTAGCGCCAGAGGGTGTAAAGATAGAGGGACAAGTACAAAATTGCCAGAAAATGCGGCAGTTAATTAAGCGATCGCCATTATTATTTAAAATAATGCGATCGCTCAGTTTTTTAACTAAGATTTTTGGGCTAGACAAAAAAATAGAACAAGATTGGCAAACACGCCAAATATTGCTGCAAAACCCTACAGCTGCCAAGCTATTATTTCAACGGCAGCAACCAGAAATCGAAGCAGAATTATTGCAAAGCTATTTATCTAAATTAGAAATCCCAGTGTTAGTTTTGCAAGGTGGCAAAGACACGCCAGATGCCTTAGCTAGAAGTCAGGTTTATACTAAACTGATTCCTCAAGCAGAGTTAAAGATCATTGCTCATGCTGAAAGTAACTTACCAGAATCCTGTGTTGGGCTTGTAGCTGGAGAAATTCGGGAGTTTATCACCAATTCCCAGTCCTATCCCTGCTGAATTTCCAGAGGACACATCGAGTCCATAATGGAAGCACCACCGTCCACATGAATGATTTGACCTGTAATAAAGCTAGCTTCCTGCATACATAAGAGCATAGCTGCATTAGCAATATCATCTGGAGTTCCCACCCGTCTCATGGGTGTCCATCCACTCTCATGCCAATTTTGAGTGGCTTCCTGTGCTGCTGTTGGTAAAGAACGCAAGACTCCTCCTTCCAAGGGGTTTGGTTCACCAAAGATAACTCCAGGGCTAATTCCATTAACAGTAATACCACGGGAACCAAGGGCAACGGCAAAATAGCGACAAAGCGATTCTAAAGCAGCTTTAGCCGTTCCCATTGCCATCCAAGGCTGCCAGCTACCAGTACGCCCACTTGGTGAATAGGTGATGGCGATGATTCTGCCTCCATCTCGCATCAGATTGGCGGCTTGTTGAGTTCCCAATAGGAAGGCCTGCGCTTGAGAATCCATAGCCGCACGCCAGTGGTCTAATGTCATCTTCATGGGAGAACTGTAGAAAGTTGCTAAGTCTGGTCTGGCACAATTGACAAAGATATCTAGACTGCCAAATTTATCCTTAACCTGACTAAACATCCGATTAATATCTTGAGGCTGTAAAACATCGGCTTGCACGATAAAGCCGTCTCCACCTTGTTCTCGTATTTGTACTAGGGTATTGTTCGCCGCTTCATCATTTTTGTGGTAGTGGATAGCTACTTTCACCCCTTGTTCGGCTAGTTTTAATGTGATTGCTCTACCGATACCGCGTGAGCCTCCGGTAACTAATGCGTGTTTACCGTTAAGCGACATCTCAAAACCTCATGTACATGACAATAATTTCAATCTAGTACGTAATAGAGGCTAATATGATTTCCTGGCGATGATAATACCTTAAATTTTCTGTTAAGCAACACCTGCTACTATTGTTTGCATACCCCAAAAAATTAGGTTTGGTTCCACTATTAAACGCGCTGCTAGGTCAGGATAGAGAGCTTGGAGGTAGTTTAATAGTAAGATGCGATCGCCTCCTTTAATTGCCACCTTCCCATCAGGAAATAGAGACAACCACTCTTCCGTAAAATCCCTCATTCCCGCTATTAAGGTATAAATCACACCGCTTTGGATTGCTTCTGTCGTATTCAGCGCAAAACGTGGAGGTAGAGACTTGATGGCTTCCATCTCTACTTGCGGTAATTGTCCAGTTTGTTGACCTAAACTCGCAAATTGTAAACCCACCCCCGGCAAAATTGCCCCACCAACCAAATTTTTTCCACCATCCGCAGCCGTGAAAGTTAGCGCCGTCCCCGCATCAATCACCAACACCGGAAAACCCCAACTCATCCCCGCACCCCACAAAGCCAAAGCCCGGTCAATTCCCAAGGTAGGATATATATTGTTAAGCGGTATCTGGTCTAAAGTAATTACGCGAACATTAAGGTAATTTTCCCAAAGAACAGTTTGCTGCGGAACAACAGAGGCGATGAAAAGAGGTAGGGGGCAGGGGGCAGGGGGAAGGGGGAAAAAAGTAAAGAAAATTTCCTTTTCCTCGCTTCCCACTTCCAATTTTGTCTCACCGTTACCTAACTGCTGTATAACTGACTCAGGTAGATATTCTGTATCCCACGTAAACTCAAGGGATTCGCCCATGAATAAAGCCCAATGTAGCCGGGAATTACCGATTTCCAAGGCTAACCACTGATTTTCTATGTGTTTTGCAGACTGCTGTGATATCACTTTTTTATATTTTTTAAGTTATCTATAGGTTTTTTAATAAAAATTTACAAATATTCCGTGTCACAATAAGACTAGAGGAATAAATACTCATTGTGTAAAGGAGAGAGTTATGGTAGCACTCACCGAGAAAACTGAAAAACGGCTCACCATACAGACTGCGGACATTGCTCAAGATACTACGGCAATTCGCTCTCTAGATTGGGAACGCGATCGCTTTGATATTGAGTTTGGTCTGCAAAACGGTACTACATATAACTCATTTCTCATACGCGGTGAGCAGATAGCCTTAGTTGATACGTCTCATGAAAAGTTTCGTCAACTTTACTTTGATACTCTGACAGGGCTAATCAATCCCACAGAGATCAATTATTTGATTATTAGCCACACTGAACCAGACCACAGTGGCTTAGTCAAAGATTTGTTACAAATGGCTCCAGAAATTACAGTGGTTGGCTCAAAAGTTGCCATCCAGTTTCTAGAAGATTTAGTACATCAACCATTTAAGCGGAAAATTGTTAAAAATGGCGATCGCTTAGATTTAGGTAACGGTCACGAATTTGAGTTTGTCATCGCCCCCAATTTACACTGGCCAGACACCATTTTTAGCTTTGACCACAAAACCCAAACCCTATACACCTGCGACGCTTTCGGAATGCACTACTGTTCCGATATTGTCTTTGATGAAGACTTAAAAACCATTGAACCAGACTTTCATTATTATTATGATTGCCTGATGGGGCCGAATGCGCGCTCGGTACTATCTGCCCTCAAGCGTATGGGAGAATTGCCAAGCGTGAAAATGATCGCTACTGGTCACGGCCCATTACTCTACCATAACGTTGAGGAACTCACCGGACGTTATCGCACTTGGAGCCAAAACCAAACCAAAGCAGAAACCAGCATAGGTGTATTTTACGTTTCGGAATATGGGTATAGCGATCGCCTAGCCCAAGCAATTATTAACGGTATTACGAAAACTGGTGTGGGTGTAGACGTTGTAGATTTGGGTGCAGCCGTAGATTTACAAGAACTACGCGAACTAGTTGGGCGGTGTACTGGACTGGTAATTGGGATGTCTCCGGCTGCTAGTGCTGCTAGTATTCAAGGCGCACTCAGCACCATTTTAGGGTCTGTTAACGAAAAACAAGCCGTAGGTATATTTGAAACTGGTGGCGGCGATGATGAACCCATAGACCCGTTATTAAGCAAATTCCGCAACTTGGGCTTAACAACCGCTTTCCCCGCCATTCGCATTAAACAAACACCCACGGAAAACACCTACAAACTGTGTGAAGAAGCAGGCACAGATTTGGGACAATGGGTAACACGCGATCGCAGCATCAAAGCAATGAAATCCTTGGGTGCTGATTTAGACAAAGCACTAGGGAGACTGAGTGGTGGCTTATATATCATCACAGCCAAAAAAGGCGACGTTTCCAGCGCCATGTTAGCCTCCTGGGTAAATCAAGCCAGCTTCAAACCCTTAGGATTTTCCATTGCCGTAGCTAAAGATAGAGCAATTGAATCACTAATGCAAGTAGGCGATCGCTTCGTCCTCAATGTATTAGAAGAAGGCAATTATCAACCACTCATGCGCCACTTCCTCAAACGATTCGCCCCTGGTGCAGACCGTTTTGAAGGAGTCAAAACCCAACCCGCCGAAAACGGCGCACCCATCCTCGGCGACGCTTTAGCATACATGGAATGCGAAGTAGTCAGCCGTATGGACTGCGGCGACCACTGGGCAGTATACAGCACAGTCTACGCCGGACGCGTTTCCAAATCCGAAGCATTGACAGCCGTTCACCACCGCAAGGTAGGTAATCATTATTAGTGAAACGCGACTCCATTTATTGCACTTCACGTGTCAGTTGTTAGTCGTCAGTTGTCAGTTGTGGAAATGATCTGGTCTAATACCCCAACCCCTAATGGGTGGTTTTTACATATCTTTGCCACTGACTACTGACCACTGACCACTGACAAAACTCTATCCCCTTGTGGGTAGAGTTTTTATATCATCGCTTTTTTACCGAGTCGCTAACCTATTTGTACCGTAATCAGTCCCAGTATGATGACTGGTATTGTGTGGTGATTTTTCCAACTCGCAGTCTGGAACCAAGGGACACAATAACTCATCGCATATTTTTAAACAGCGACCAAGTGCAGCGCATTTATTTGGATGAATTAGTTACTTCTGATACTCTGCCAATCAGCATCAACTTAATGCTGTTAACAATTGCATCCTCTGAAACAATGGCAGAGCAAGCCAAGCAACTAATTCAACGAGTAAAATTAGAAGAAACAGGTAGGCTACCAAAAAACGAAATCATCGAAATTATTACGACAATTGCTGTTTACAAGTTTTCGTCTTTGAGTCGACAGGAAGTAGAAGCTATGCTAGGAATAACTTTAGAGCAAACAAGAGTATATCAAGAAGCTAAAGCTGAGGGTCGAGAAGAAGGTCGAGAAGAAGGTCGAGAAGAACTGTTGAAAGTTGCTGTCCCACTGTTACTAAAAACTGGGATGAGTGTAGAACAGATTGCTCAACAATTTAATATTGCTGTGGAATCTGTAGAGAAATACAGATAAGATTACCTTTGATGAGTCATGGCGATCGCACTTTATCTTACCTAATAATTGACTAAACAGCCGCCAAGAGCGATCGCCTTCACATTTGGCGTATCAGTAATATCACCACTAGAATATATACAGACAAATTTTGACGCTATTTTAGCCTATTTATAGTGGATATATGACCATTGAGAGCTTATTGATTGCTGTAGCTACCGTATTTTGGACTAAAGCACAAGAGAAAATCGGCGAAAACATTGGTGATGTTTTATGGAATGCTCCTGGTCAGTTGATAGAGTTGCTACGCCGAAAGAATCAAGCACCATCTCTTACCAGTGATGAACCGGAGAGATTAGATTACGGTCAAGCAGTGTTAGAACTGACACAAGCAGCACAAGACCCCGAAATTGCTCAAGCTGTCGTGGATGTAGAAGCAGTAGTTAATAATGACAAGTCTGAGGCCGCTAAGGAAATTAAAAAGTTAGCAGATGAAATCAAGTCACACCCATCAGTTGTTAAAAATTTTACTAAGATGGCAGAGACAATAAAAGCAGAGAAAGGTGCTACAGTTGCTCAAAATATCGAACATTTCACACAAAACAATACTTACAACTGACCGCAGTCGTCTCCAGGGGAGGAGGGGACAAAGTTAACTCCCGATGACTGGCGTGAAATCTGTTGTGAAATAATTGCAGAACGGCGCAAGCTGACTACAAATCCTCTGACATCAACGGAAGGCGTAACGCTCCAAGTTGATGATGTTTATGTACCACTGGGATTAGTTGAGCGTAAAAAACAGCCTAAGCCTCAAGGTGATATTTCTCCAGAACAGGGTTCAGAACTGTACAAGGAGACAGAAATCACCAAAACATTTGAGCATGATGCTTTTTTAGAAGAAGTTCTCAAACAGAAGAACACGCCTAAAAGTCAAGGTAAGCGAATTGCAATTATTGGTGAACCAGGTGCAGGAAAGACAACACTCTTACAGCAGATTGCTAATTGGGTATCTCGTGAGATTCCCCAGTCGATTGTCATTTGGGTATCTTTAGCAGATTTGCGAGGAAAGGAACTCAAATCTTATCTGTTGGAAACTTGGTTGACTCAGGTGGCTGAGAAAGTAGATAAAGCTGAAGCCACTAAGCAACTAAAGGAGAATTTTGTTGCTTTATTTAAGCAAGATAATGTGTGGCTGCTGCTAGATGGGTTAGATGAAATGTCTGCATCTAATCCTCTAACAGAGATTGCACGGCAATTTCGTGAAGCAGGGTTAATTTCTCAAGCGCGAATTGTGCTGACTTGTCGAGTTAATCTGTGGGATGGCAGCATTAATGCACTTGATGATTTTGATACCTATCGCAGTTTAGATTTTTCTTATCCAGAACAGGTAGAGAAATTTATTCACAGATGGTTCGCTGCTATTCCCGAAACTGGAAAGCAGTTATGCACTGCTCTAAAAGAATCAGGTAAAGAACGGATTCAGGATTTAGTAAAAAATCCTTTGCGGTTGACGCTGCTGTGTTTAAATTGGCAATCAGGAGATGGCAAATTACCCGATACTCAAGCGGGACTCTATCAGCAATTTGTTAATGACTTCTACAAGTGGAAAAAAGAGGAATTTGCTACAACATCTGACCAGCATCAGCAACTCAATATCAAACTAGGGGAATTGGCTAAAGCAGCAATAGATAAAGAAGCAACCCGTTTTCGATTGCGGCAGGATTTTGTTAGTCGGTTTTTGGGAGATGCTGAAGATGAAAAATCACTGCTGAAATTGGCACTAAATCACGGCTGGCTGAACCGTGTAGGGATAGATACAAATAGAAAACCTGTTTACGCTTTCTTTCATGCTTCATTTCAAGAGTACTTTGCTGCTAAAGCTATCAATGACTGGCATTTCTTTCTCAACCACGTTCCTAATACTCCCAATCAAGGAACTTATCGCATTTTTGAACCGCGATGGAAGCAAACAATATTACTTTGGTTAGGGCGAGAAGAGGAAAACCTCAAATGGCAAAAACAACAGTTTATCAATGCTTTAGTTAGTTTTAAAGATAGATGTGGCAAGCGGAATAGAGAAGATATAGATAAAGGATTTTATGAATATCGCGCCTATTTTTTAGCCGCCGCAGGAATTGCAGAGTTTAAAGGTTCTTATAGAGACAATGAAATAGTAGCGCAAATTGTCAAGTGGAGCTTTGGTTATTTAGATAAAAAGAAAGAGTGGAGCAGCTTTCCCAAAGCAATTGAAGAGGAAGCTAGATCAACATTACAAAAAATCAACCGTACAAAAGCGATCGCAGCTTTGTTGCAACTCCTGCAATCAAAGAATGTGAAAAACTACACCCGTTGGCAGGTGGCAGAAAGCTTAGGGAAAATCGGCAAAGGCAATGAAATTGCGATTACAGCTTTGTTGCAACTTCTGCAATCAAATAATGTGGATAACGGCATCCGTTGGCAGGCAGCAGAAAGTTTAGGGAAAATCGGCATAGGTAATGAAAAAGCGATCGCAACTTTGTTGCAACTCCTGCAATCAAAGAATGTGGATGACTTGACTCGTAGCCTAGCAGCACATAGCTTAGGGCAAATCAACCCTGGCGATGAAATTGCCATCGCCGTCTTGCTACAACTGGTGCGATCAAAGAATGTGGCTGTGTTGACTCGTAGCCTAGCAGCACATAGCTTAGGTCAAATCGACCCAGGCAATGAATTTGCAATCGCTGCTTTAGTGCAACTACTGCAATCAAATAATCTGGATGACGACACCCGTAGTCAGGTAGTATACAGCTTAGGTCAAATCGACCCAGGCAATGAAATTGCAATCGCTGCTTTAGTGCAAGTGCTGCAATCACCTGATGTAGATAAATACACCCGTATGTCCGCAGCATCAAGCTTAGGGAAAATCGACCCAGGCAATAAAGAAGCGATCGCTGCTTTATTGCAACTGCTGCAATCAAAAAGTGTGGGTGACTTCACTCGTAGCCTAGCACCAGATAGCTTAGGGCAAATCGCCACAGGCAATGAAAATGCGATCGCCGCCTTGATGGAACTGCTGCAATCAACTACTGTAGATGACTACACCCGTAGGCTGGCAGCATCAAGCTTAGGGAAAATCGGCATAGGCAATGAAAATGCGATCGCCGCCTTGATACAACTGCTGCAATCAAAAAGTGTGGATGACTTGACGCGTTGGCAGGCAGCAAAAAGCTTAGGGCAAATCGGCGCAGGCAATGAAAAGGCGATCGCTGCTTTGGTAAAATTGCTGCAATCAAATAATCTGGATGACTCGACCTGCCAACGGGTAGCAGAAAGCTTAGAAAAAATCGACCCAGGCAATGAAAATGCGATCACTGCTTTGGTAAAATTGCTGCAATCAAAAAATGTGAAAAATTACACCCGTAGACAAGCAGCAGAAAGCTTAGGGAAAATTGGCACAGGTAATGGAAAAGCGATCACTGCCTTGATGCTAGTCGTACTATTAAATCATGTGGATGACGACACCCGTAGTCAGGCTGCATTTAGCTTAGGGAAAATTCTACAAGACAATAAGTATTTCTTTGAGGCAGTCAAAACTTTAAGTGGTTATCGGCGATTGTATGGTGATAACTACGATTTAGCCTGGGAATGCGCCCAGAATATGCCTTACTCCAAATTCTATCAAGCTTGGCATCAGCATGATATTACTACTCGTACAATGCAAAGCTTAAAGCAAATCCTCTTCAGAATCATTTAAGCACTTTTACAACAGTGACGTTACAAATCAAGTTCTTGTGGTAACAACAGCTTGTTCATTTGTTACCAACACAGAAACAGACGTTACGAATAAAGTTTTTGTCGTTACCACAGCTTGTCCGTTCGTTACGAACACAACTTGTGTCGTTACGAACGTTTATCTATTTGTGGCAAATGCTTATGTTGTCGTTACGACAGCTTAAGTAAAACTTATAAATCAAAGCATCGTGTCATCTCACCAGAGTTCATTTGCGTTTGCGGATTTTTTTCTGGCGCAATAGTCATAGGATGGATACGGCATCGAGTATGGTTTTATTTTAACAGCGTTGTTTGAGGCGATCGCTTTTTTAATAGATGATGTAGGGTGCGTCAGTGTCAGAAAACCTCACTACACCAAGAAATTATTCATACTGACGCACTCTACTAAAACTATAATCGCTCTCAGTGGACAGAAATAAGCCTAGCGGAGTGGAAAGACGCGATTAATCACGAGATATCGGGAATAATTACCCTGCCACAAGCCTACTCTTCTAACAAAAGTGAAGATTATCTTATCCATAATAAATACCGCAAATTCAAACAAACAAATTAGGCTTTAATTGTAAATGTGTAGTTATTTGTAGCAATTGCCGTTTAATTGCTAAAAAATGTTTAAAAACAAAGCACTTATTTAAAAACTATGTCACAAACCAAACCACGAGACGTTCAAGTCCTACCCATTGGTACAAATACTACAGTACTGCGATCGCGCAGTTGGACAAGATTAAGATTTGAAATTGAGTATGCTTTAGCTAAGGGAACCACGGCTAACTCTTATTTAATCCAAGGTGATAAGCTGGCTCTGATTGACCCGCCAGGGGAAACCTTCACGCAGATTTATCTGGATGCGTTGCAGAAACGACTAGATGTCACAGAAATCAATTATGTTATTCTCGGTCACATTAACCCCAACCGTGCGGCTACCTTAAAAGCTTTACTAGAAATAGCACCACAAATTACCTTTGTCTGTTCTAATCCAGGGGCGATTAATTTGCGTGGGGTGCTAGAAAACCCGGATTTACCAATGCTGATTATGCGGGGTGAGGAAACCCTCGATTTAGGGAAAGGGCATAATTTACAATTCATCCCCACACCTAACCCCCGCTACGCCGATGAATTATGTACCTACGACCCCCAAACCGAAATTCTCTATACAGATAAGCTATTTGGGGCGCATATTTGCGGCGACCAAGTATTTGATGAAGGTTGGGCAACAATCAACGAAGACCGCTGTTACTATTATGATTGCTTGATGGCTCCCCATGCCAGGCAAGTGGAAACAGCTTTAGATAAACTTGCCGATTTCCCTACACGCTTGTATGCAACTGGTCACGGCCCCTTGGTGCGTTACGGCTTAATTGAACTTACCCACGCCTACCGCGAATGGAGTCAACAACAAACCTCTGCTGACTTGACAGTCGCATTGATTTATGCGTCAGCTTATGGAAACACAGCGACATTGGCACAGGCGATCGCTCGTGGTATTACTAAAGCTGGTGTCGCGGTAGAATCAATTAACTGTGAATTTGCCGACCCGGAAGAAATTCGCGCCGCAGTCGAAAAATCTGCTGGTTTTGTTATGGGTTCCCCCACCCTTGGCGGTCATGCACCCACACCAGTGCAAACAGCTTTAGGTATAGTTTTATCAACCGCCACCAATAACAAATTAGCTGGCGTGTTTGGTTCCTTTGGCTGGAGTGGTGAAGCGGTTGATTTAATTGAAAGTAAACTCAAAGATGCCGGTTATAGATTTGGTTTTGACTCTATTCGCGTCAAATTCAAACCCAACGAAGTCACCTTGCAAATGTGCGAAGAAGCCGGAACCGACTTTGCCCAAGCCTTGAAGAAAGCCAGGAAAGTCCGGACTCAAAGTGTACCAGCCACAAATGTAGAACAAGCCGTGGGACGAATAGTCGGGTCACTTTGCGTTGTTACCGCCAAGCAAGGGGAAATATCCAGCGCCATGTTAGCCTCTTGGGTGGCTCAAGCCAGCTTTAATCCGCCTGGCTTAACCATCGCCGTTGCCAAAGACCGTGCAGTAGAAACGCTGACCCATACCGGGAATAAATTTGTTCTCAATGTTCTAAAAGAGGGTAATCACCTGGGATTGATGAAACACTTTCTCAAACCATTCGGCCCCGCACAAGATAGATTCGCTGATGTGGCGACAGCCGAAGCTGAAAACGGTAGTCCTGTACTGCAAGATGCTCTAGCATATTTGGAATGTTCAGTCCAAAACCGTATGGAATCAGGCGACCACTGGCTGGTTTATGCAACTGTAGAAAATGGCAAAGTCCTAAATCAGGACGGTGTTACAGCCGTGCATCATCGCAAATCAGGTAACCATTATTAAAGACTGTTTTAATTACTTTTTGGATTGAACTAAGCAGTGTTAATGAAGAGAAAAACACTGTAATTTGTATTTTGAAAAAAAGGTGATACAACCCTGACAGCAAAATTAAACCTACAATTCGTAATTACGAATTATCAACTCAGCTACAGTTAACTGCTGAAGCTGAACTTACGCTTCTTAAGTTGGCTGCAAATGCAACTGTGTATTTAAAAGGTGATGTACCAGAACAATTCATGCGAGTTTTATCACGACGGCGAGGAGACCACCAGGAATCAGCTTTCACCGTCAAATTTGTGCCATTCCATGCCAGACTAGTAACCGCCAAAGAGTTACTTTTACCATCCATCTTGATAGCAGATAGATAAGTCGCCGAGGTAACACTACCATTGCTGGGATTAATCCGAGCGATTACCGCCACTTTTGCACCGCCACCTCGACCATAGCTAGTCAACCAACCTTGAGTAGCAAAACGACGAAAATCGTTGCCTGTTTGAGTACCTGTAGAAGTGAAAACACCATACAGATTACTTCCTCCATCCCAATACAATCCGTAGCCTGTACCGTCGTCCCCTGTAGTTTCATAGTCACTACGACACCATGTTCTAAAACCATTATCAAAACGGATAATGCGTGGGTCTTTGTTATTGGATGATACTTGCTGATAACCGATGTAAATATTTGTCAGTCCAATCGTCACCTTAGGACCTTTTTTGGCCTTGATAGTCGCCTCAGAGTCATTGCAGGTGAAGGTTACAGCCTTACCAACAGATGATTTGATAGTCGTTTGGGCAATAGCTGAAGGAATTGCTAAATCAGTTCCCAAAACTGCGGCTGAAGATAAAACAGCCAGATACTTTGACCATTGGCGATATTTAATCATTTAACCTGTCCTAATTATTTTCAAAAAAGAATTTAAGAGTCAGGAGCCATAAGTAAACAGATAGTCTGTCGCCGCCAGCTATCCTAACTCTTATGGGTTTAGAGTGTAAAACAAGACCTTAACATAATTTTCACAAAAGGCAAAACTTTTTATAGTTTGCTATTTTGTATTGATATGCAAGCTTCTCAAAACGCTTATATATGATTTTACACAGTATTTACACTTAAGTGTTTTACGGGCTGTATCTGAGTGTTGATAGTTTTATCTCAGTAATTAATTCCTCTCATACCCCGCTTTTTTATCCTAAATTCAAGGGTTTCAATCCCCGACTCCAACTGTCTTTAATTTTGAATTTTGAATTGTTAAGGCTAGTTGCCATTGACACAACCAAATTAAATGGGGTAGGATTGTATGCTGTTCAAAGATTTATGACAGCTAAACTAGGCCAGAGCTTTATCAATAACGTTTGTGGCTGATATTCTCTAAAAAATGCCTAGCAGCCATTTTTTGTTGTTTATTAACGAGGTGAATATGGCAAAGCGCCGTAACCCGAAAAAAGAAAAGGCGCTACGGAACCAGGCATACGCCAGAAAGTTTCGTAAACGGACTACAACGGGAAGAATGCAAAGAAGGTTCCAACAAAGAACACCTAAGAGTGAGGAAGAAGAAGGCGCAGCAGCAGTTGATGCTGAATAATTCGTCTATTCAGATTTTGATTCTTTAAGTGTTTTGTTTTTTAGGGTGTACGTCTTGTACACCCTTGTTTTTTATTCCGCTTTGCGTGTCAGTTGTCAGTTGTCAGTTGTGTTTGGATGTACGCTAATAACCCCTACACCCCTATTCTCCAATTTCCTTACGCGCCGCGCTGACGGCTTTACTCACCTGGGCAAAACCAGTACCACCGTAACTGTTACGTGCAGCTACAACTTGACGAGGGGAGATGGCTTCATAAATATCGTCGGCAAATTTTGGGTGTATTTGTTGCCATTCTTCTAAGGTTAAATCCTTTAAAAGTTTGCCAGCAGCAATACTGGTTTTAACGACTTTACCCACGATATTATAAGCTTCGCGGAAGGGAACACCCCTGGCTGCTAGATAATCTGCGACATCGGTAGCGTTAGAAAAATCTTGTGTGACAGCTTCAGCTAGGCGCTGAGTCCGAAATTCCAAGCCTTCCTGTAGCAAGATTGTCATGGCTTCCAGACAAGCCTTAACTGTGTTAACGCTGTCAAATAAACCTTCTTTGTCTTCTTGCAGGTCTTTGTTATATGCCAAGGGTAATCCTTTCATGATTACCAACATTGCTTGGAGATGACCAAATACACGCCCAGTTTTTCCCCTGACTAATTCCGGTACGTCGGGGTTTTTCTTTTGGGGCATAATGCTGGAACCTGTTGCACAACTATCTTTGAGGATGACGAAGCGAAATTCTTCCGATGCCCAAAGAATAATTTCTTCAGAAAGACGGCTGAGGTGAACCATAATCAGACTAGCCGCACACAAAAATTCAATGGCAAAATCGCGATCGCTCACTCCATCCAAGCTATTCTCGTAAATACGCTCAAACTGCAACAATTCGGCTGTGTAGTGGCGGTCAATGGGAAAAGTCGTACCAGCTAAAGCACCACACCCCAAAGGCGAAATATTCACCCGGCGATAAACATCCCCTAAGCGTTCCCAGTCCCGTTGTGCCATTTGGAAGTAAGCCAACAAGTGATGAGCTAAACTCACAGGCTGGGCGCGTTGTAGGTGAGTGTAACCAGGAATTAGAGTTTCCACGTTTTTTTCAGCTATATCTAATAAGACCCGTTGAAATTCCCGTAATTGGGTTTTGATTTGTAAAATTTGGTCACGTAGGTAAAGTCTTGTATCCGTACCGACTTGATCATTACGCGATCGCGCAGTATGTAATTTCTTACCTACATCTCCAACAATTTCTGTTAACCGTCGCTCAACTGCAAAGTGGACATCTTCCGCATCGATACCAGGTTGAAATTTGCCCTGGCGATATTCTTCACGAATTTGTTCTAAACCTGCAACTAGTTGTTCTCCTTCTGCCGGCGAAATAATCCCCGTATGCGCCAACATCTGGGCATGAGCTTGAGAGCCTGTAAGGTCGTATTCTATTAATTCTATGTCAAAACTTATACTGGCATTAAAAAGAGCGATCGCTGGATGTAGAGCAGATTCAAATCGCTGACTCCAAGTTTGTTTTTCGGTCATAAATACAAGGGGACTGGGGATTGGGGGACTGGGGGCTGGGGATTGGGTAAATTTTCTTTCTCCTGCTCCCTAACCTTTCAGCTTACTATTTATCGTTATTCCCTACTCCCTACCCCCTAGCCCTCACTATTGTCAACCGTACTTAGTCAGGTTACGGAACATATAGCCAATAACTAAACCAATCAACAGCGCCCAGACTTGACCTGTCTGGATAAAATGATTCCAGGTTTTTTGGATCTGACCAACAACGTTAGGGTCGGTCACATTCTGCGCCAGCATAGGGAAATTAACAGAAAAATACCCAACAGTCTCAAATATTAAATCGTTAAAGTAGTTCATCTGAGGTAACTAAGGTAAAGCCTAGAGGTTGGAAATTATTTTCAAACCCAAAATCCATGTAAAAATTTTGAATTTTGCGGAAAGTGGGCGGTGTCGGTTTCCGTCCCGCCCAACTTTCCAAGACGAATTTTGAATTTTGAATTTATTTCCCCCAATTACCTTGATGTCATAACTCAAGATTCTTGTGATGCCAACCGCAATTTCTCGGCTGTCCGCAAAATTTGCCCAGCCAACACGGCTGCACCAAAACCATTATCTATATTGACTACGCCTACACCAGCTGCACATGAATTGAGCATTGTCAATAAAGGTGCTAAACCGCCAAAACTAGCACCATAACCCACACTAGTAGGCACAGCAATTACAGGACAACTAGCTAAACCAGCCACCACACTGGGTAACGCGCCTTCCATCCCCGCGACGACAATCAACACTGATGCTGATTCAATCAGATGGCGATTACTCAGCAAGCGATGAATCCCTGCAACACCCACATCCCAAAGACGCTGTACACGAAAACCAGACAGTTCGGCTGTCACGGCTGCTTCCTCAGCCACGGGTAAGTCAGCAGTACCCGCAGAAAGAATACTGATAATTCCTGCAAAGCGTGGTTCGATAGTCGGCGGAATGATAGCGCAAATTCTTGCCAATTCGTAGTAACGTAAATCTCTAATTTTTGGTTGCAATAGAGTATAAACGCTTGGTTCAATGCGGGTAGCCATCACTACCGGATTGCGCTGACGCATCACCTCCATAATCTGCACAATTTGTTCTGGTGTTTTACCTGGCCCCCAAATTACTTCTGGGAAACCAGTTCTCAGATGACGGTGATTATCAATTTTGGCAAACTCACCCACAGGTTCATAGGCTAAGTCTTTGAGAGAGTGTAAAGCCTTATCTGGGGTAACTTTACCATTGGCAACCGCCTCTAGGAGCGATCGCAAAGCTTCAGGTTGAGTCACGGTAATTTTGGGTAATGTGGTGATGGGTAATGGGTGATGGGTAATGGGTAAAAGTTTTCTTGCTTACCAATTACCAATTACCTACTTAACTATTTTGATTTCGTACAAGTTCCAGAATGCGCCACCTAGTGCTGAGAAGCGAATACCTGCAAAGCGATCGCGTACTGCGGATAATGAATATGGATTTACCAAGTAAATGAATGGTAAGTTCTCTTGAGTGATTTTTTGGGTTTCGGCATAGATTGCTTTACGTTTGGTTTCGTCTAACTCTCTAGCACCTTGAATGTAGAGTTGACCGATTTTCGCTTCCCACGGTGCTACTTCCCAACCTGTAATGGGCTTTTGTCCTGCTTGGGGCTTTTGGTTAAACATATGTAATCCGCCTTCAGGATTCCAGACATTAGCACCATCATTTGGTTCTAAACCGCCAGTCAAACCCAGCATGGAAGCTTCCCAATCTAAAGTATTCGCCAGCTTGTCTGTATAAGTATTCCATGCCAAGGGTGTAAAATCTACCTGTATGCCGATTTTGCTCAAATCTTGTTTAATCTGTGACCCCATTGCCTCACGAATTTTGTTACCAGCATTCGTCAGCAGTGTAAAGCGGACTCGATTACCTTCAGAGTCTAATAACTGATTTTGAGCATTATATTTAAAGCCCGTTTTCAATAACAATTGCTTGGCTTTTTCTAAATTGTAATCGTAAACCTTTAACCCTTCTTCGGGCGACAGATAATAAGGACTTTGTACAGAAATTGGGGAATTTTGCGTTTGACCCAAACCCCGATAAATATTATTAATCATCGTTTGGCGGTCAACTGCATAAGCCACAGCTTGACGAAACTCTACTGTATTAAACCAACGGGATTTTACCGGATCAACTAATGGTTTACCGTCTCTTTTACCCTTATTCAAGTTAAACAATATAAAAGTTGTCCCAGCCGCCGGGCCGCCATTATATATCTTAAAATTACCTTGCTTTTCTTGCACCTTCAGCAGAGAAAAGTAGTCTGGGGAAACACCAATACTATCCAAACCACCAGAACGAAACTGTAGTAACGAGGTATCTGTTGATTCGACAATTTGCCAGACCAATCGTTCAATATAAGGTTGAGATTCACCTTTTGGGCCTTTACGCCAATAGTAAGGATTGCGTCGGAAAACTACACGTTCACTGGTGTCATAACGCTCCAATTTGTACAAACCATTCACGACAATTTGGTCTGGCGGTGTATCTACCCCCCATTTTTGTAAAAACGTGGGCTTACCCTCACTATCTTTGGTTTTTATAGATTCTCGTAGTGCATGGGCTGGTAAGATTGCCGCACCTGTCGCACTGCGTAAAAAAGGCGCGAACGGTTCGGGAACAGCAAACTCAACTCGACGAGTATCAACTTTTCTCACAGTTGGCAATTTCCGACTTTCACCAATCCTCATAATATCTCTGATATCTGTAGGAATGGCTTCGTTAAAGTAAATGTCATTGTAAGTAAATACAACATCATCTACAGTTAGTGGTTGCCCATCCGACCACTTTAAACCCTCACGAAGAGTAAAAACAATTTTTAATTTATCTTCAGAAATCGTCCAAGATTCTGCTAAAGCTGGCTCGACTTCACCAGTATCATAATTTTCGCTAATTAACCCCTCATAAATCAACCCAAAAACATTAGGTGATTCCGAACTTAAAGGATAGTTGAATGTTTTAGGATCACTGAGAATACTAGTTACTAATTGCGGTATCTGAGCAGCCGAGCTTCTAAAGTTAGATGGGTTACAAGCTGCAACTGTAACTGCTGTAAATGCAGCCAGAATTATGAGTATCCAAAAACGCTTAATTAAGGAAATGAGATTATTTGTATATGGCATAAATTTAGATGCACTAATAGTTGATTTAATATTTTAGCTATGTTGCATTTTTGCCTGCATTCTCCATCCTCCAATTTTGAGTTAACTAATCTCATCAGAACTTACCAGCAAGACAACAGCATAAGCACAAATACCCTCTTCTCGTCCCACAGGCCCTAATTTCTCATTAGTTGTAGCTTTGACACCAATTTGATTTGGTTCTAATTGCAAAATATCGGCTAGTTTGTCACGCATGGTTTTAATGTGTGGTTTCAATTTTGGACGTTCTGCAACTACTACCGAGTCAATGTTACCTATACGCCAACCTTGAGTGCGGATTAACTCATTTACCTGACTTAACAAAACTAAACTATCTGCCCCAGCCCATTGGGGATCAGTGGGGGGGAAATAATGACCAATATCCCCCAAAGATAATGCCCCCAACATGGCATCCATAATGGCGTGAGTGAGGACATCAGCATCACTATGCCCCAATAAACCAAGTTCATGGGGAATGTGGACACCACCCAAAATCAAAGCGCGATCGCTCACTAATCTGTGAATATCGTAGCCGTTACCAATTCTTATACTCATAGTCATTAGTCAGTTGTCAGTCGTCAGTTGTTATTTCTCCCCCTACTCCCCCTGCTTCCCTTGCTCCCTGCTCCCTGCTCCCCTGCTTCTTCTCCTGTTGCCATTTTTCTAGCAAATCAGGGCGGCGATCGCTTGTTCTTTTAATCTGTTGTTCATAGCGCCATTGGGCAATAGCGGCGTGATTTCCAGATAACAAAACATCAGGGACTTTCCAGCCGCGAAAGTTTGCCGGACGGGTGTACTGGGGATAATCTAATAAACCTTCCTCAAAACTTTCCGCAGTCAGGGATTCTGTTTTGGCGACAGTTCCAGGTAACAATCGCACCACACCATTAATTAATGCCATTGCCGGAATTTCTCCCCCTGTGAGGATGAAATCTCCCAAAGATACTTCACGGGTGACTAAATGTAATACCCTATCATCTACCCCTTCGTAATGCCCACAAATTACTACTAATTGCTCATAATTGCTGACCAATTCTCGTAATAGCGGCTGATTAATTGTTTGACCTTGGGGACTCATCAAAATAACTTCTCGGCGCTCTAAAATCGGCAGCGACTCTACAGCACTAAAAATTGGTTCTGGTTTCATCAACATCCCTACACCGCCACCATAAGGTTCGTCATCTACCTTGCGGTGTTTATCTGTAGTGAAATCTCTGGGATTTACCAAATTCACTTGGGCAATCTGTTTGGCAAGAGCTTTACCCAGCAGGCCAGAGCTAAGAACTGAGGTAAAACAGTCAGGAAAAAGTGTAACTATATCAAAACGCACAGTAATTCGTATTCGAGAACACTAATCTTAGATTTGAATGACTATCAAACACAAGATGCTTACACAGGGTAAAAGTACAGATGAGCTTTCACAATAGTATCTAAAAGTACTAGAACTATTGCTTTTTCTTGGGATCAAAAGTTTTTCTAATTACTTAATTTATGTTTAAATATTGTGACAACTACCATTTAAATAAATAATCTAACCAGGTTAACAACTTACAGGATGCGTCGAGCCAGCCTCAGAAAATGTGTGTAATGACCTGCTCACTCTTAGCCCAGATGGGAAAACTAATTCCTAGCGCCAGAGGGGAACCTGAACCCCAAGCACTAATGAGCCAGTCTGGAAAAAGTGGACAGGTGAAGAACAAGGCGCTGGCTTTGGGGACACGGGACATACAAATCATGAGGCTTTGTGTGTATATGTTGCAGTGTCCTCAGGAAAAAAGCAAAGTGCAAACATCATCAGGCTCCTAAACCTTGTTAAATTCACACGCCATTCGCCACAAGCCGGGAAAACTAACCGTCCACAGCGATGGCTCACGCCATTCGCTACAAGCCGGGGAAACCGTCCAAGGCGATGGCTCCTAAAGTTGTTGACAGGAGAAACACAATGCCGCAATTACAAGCTAAATCGCTGGAAATGAGGACACCCCAAGCAACTAAGACCGCCGTTCTCGTAATCGGAGGCGCAGAAGATAAAGTTCATGGACGCGAAATCCTCAGAACTTTTTTTGGACGAGCTGGTGCAAGCAAAGCCTATATTACAATTATTCCATCTGCCTCCCGCGAACCTGCAATTATTGGTGGACGGTACATTCGCATTTTTGAAGAAATGGGTGCTGAAAAGGTCGAAATTTTAGACATCCGTGAACGGGAACAATGCGAATCTTCCCAGGTAAAGGCATCCCTTGAAGCCTGTAGTGGTGTTTTCTTAACCGGAGGAGACCAACTGCGCCTGTGTGGTGTACTATCTGATACACCAGTAATGGAAATAATCCGACAGCGAGTGAGAGGCGGGCAACTGACTCTGGCAGGTACAAGTGCTGGGGCAGCAGTGATGGGGCATCACATGATTGCTGGCGGCGGTAGTGGTGAAACACCTAATCGTTCCCTAGTGGATATGGCAACAGGTTTGGGGTTAATTCCCGAAGTGATTGTTGATCAACATTTCCACAACCGCAATCGGATGGGTCGCCTAATTAGTGCGGTCGCTGCTCACCCCGATAGACTAGGTATTGGCATTGATGAAGATACTTGTGCTGTATTTGAACGCGATGGTTGGCTCCAAGTCTTGGGTAAAGGCAGCGTCACCATTGTCGATCCCACCGAACTCACCCACACCAACGAACCCCACGTTGGCGCGAACGAACCTTTAACCGTGCATAACTTACGTCTGCATATCCTCAGCTATGGCGATCGCTTCCATCTGTACCAAAGGACTGTATTGCCTGCCGTACACCGGATCTCCAGCTGACGGAATAGAGTACCTGAGGTTAGACTGAATTGATCTTTAATTTATTTCCTGCTGTAGAAAAACCAGAGGAATACCATGTAAAAAGATAAAAACTGTTTTTCATGAACAGTTTAGCGATCAATTCCAGTAAGAAACTAGAATTTTGGTTCCGAATCTCCATCTACCTATTCCCATGAGAATCCTCAAGATCCAGACCTTACGCGGCCCAAACTACTGGAGCATTCGACGCCACAAACTGATCGTCATGCGCCTCGATTTGGAAACCCTTGCCGAGACGCCATCAAATGAAATCCCCGGATTTTATGAAGGATTAGTAGAGGCGCTGCCAAGTCTGGAAGGTCATTATTGCTCGCCTGGCTGTCATGGTGGTTTTTTGATGAGAGTGCGAGAAGGCACCATGATGGGTCATATCGTGGAACACGTAGCCCTAGAACTCCAAGAATTAGCTGGAATGCACGTGGGCTTTGGTCGTACCCGTGAAACTGCCACACCTGGAATTTATCAGGTAGTAATCGAGTATTTAAACGAGGAAGCGGGACGCTATGCTGGACGAGCAGCTGTCAGGTTGTGCCAAAGCATTGTAGATCGCGGTCGATACCCCAAGGCAGAACTAGAGCAAGATATACAAGACCTGAAAGATTTATGGCATGATGCTTCCCTGGGCCCCTCCACCGAAGCAATTGTCAAAGAAGCAGAGAAACGTGGCATCCCTTGGATGCAGCTGAGCGCACGCTTTTTGATTCAACTAGGCTATGGCGTGAATCATAAGCGGATGCAGGCCACAATGACCGATAAAACGGGTATTTTAGGCGTAGAACTAGCTTGCGACAAAGAAGCAACCAAACGCATCTTAGCCGCATCTGGTGTGCCGGTACCCAGGGGTACAGTCATTAATTTCTTGGATGATTTGGAAGAAGCCATCGAATATGTCGGCGGTTATCCGATTGTCATCAAGCCCCTAGATGGCAATCATGGACGCGGTATCACTATCGATATTAGAAGTTGGGAAGAAGCTGAAGCCGCTTACGAAGCAGCCAGACAAGTTTCTCGCTCAATAATTGTTGAGCGATATTACGTTGGGCGCGACCACAGAGTCCTAGTGGTAGATGGTAAAGTTGTGGCCGTTGCTGAACGTGTACCAGCTCATGTGATTGGTAATGGCAGATCCACTGTCGCCGAACTAATAGAGGAAATCAACCAAGACCCCAACCGTGGCGACGGACACGATAAAGTCCTTACCAAGATAGAACTAGACCGTACCAGTTACCAACTACTCGAAAGGGCAGGTTACACACTCAACAGCGTGCCACCAAAAGGCACGATTTGTTATTTAAGGGCAACTGCCAACCTGAGTACAGGTGGTACTGCTGTAGATAGGACAGACGAAATTCACCCGGAAAACGTCTGGTTAGCCCAAAGAGTAGTCAAGATTATCGGTTTAGATATCGCCGGACTAGATATCGTCACTACCGACATTAGCCGCCCCTTAAGGGAATTAGACGGTGTAATTGTCGAAGTCAACGCTGCACCCGGCTTTAGAATGCACGTAGCCCCTAGCCAAGGCATTCCCCGCAACGTTGCCGGTGCAGTTATGGATATGCTCTTCCCCAATGAACAATCCGGCCGCATTCCCATCCTCAGCGTTACCGGCACTAACGGTAAAACCACCACTACCCGTCTGCTAGCACACATTTACAAGCAAACAGGTAAGGTAGTAGGCTATACAACTACTGACGGAACTTATATCGGGGATTACTTAGTTGAATCTGGCGATAACACCGGGCCTCAAAGCGCTCACGTCATTTTACAAGACCCAACCGTCGAGGTTGCAGTTTTGGAAACAGCCCGTGGCGGTATTTTACGCTCTGGGTTAGGCTTTGAGTCTGCTAATGTGGGTGTGGTGTTAAATGTTGCGGCTGATCACTTAGGAATTGGTGACATTGACACCATTGATCAGTTGGCTAACCTGAAGAGTGTGGTGGCGGAATCTGTGTATCCTGATGGCTATGCAGTACTCAACGCCGACGATCGCCGCGTCGCCGCAATGGCAGAAAAAACTAAAGCTAATATTGCCTATTTCACCATGAATTCCGAGTCGGAATTGGTGCGGAAGCATATCCAGAAGGGCGGAGTAGCAGCAGTCTATGAAAATGGCTATCTGTCAATTGTCAAAGGCGACTGGACACATCGCATCGAAAGGGCAGAACAAATCCCCTTGACAATGGGTGGACGCGCACCATTTATGATTGCTAACGCCTTAGCCGCTAGTTTGGCAGCCTTTGTACAGAACGTCTCCATTGAGCAAATTCGTGCTGGCTTAAGAACCTTCCGGGCTTCAGTAAGTCAAACCCCAGGACGGATGAACTTATTCAATTTGGGCAACTACCATGCCTTAGTTGACTATGCTCATAACCCAGCTAGTTACGAAGCTGTAGGCGCGTTTGTACGTAACTGGACAAGTGGACAGCGCATTGGTGTAGTCGGTGGGCCTGGCGATCGCCGTGACGAAGATTTTGTCACCTTAGGCAAACTAGCCGCCGAAATTTTTGATTATATCATCGTCAAAGAAGACGACGATACCAGAGGCAGACCAAGGGGTTCAGCCTCCGAATTGATTACCAAAGGCATCACCCAAGTTAAGCCAGATGCTCGTTATGAGTCCATTCTGGATGAAACCCAAGCAATTAACAAGGGCTTGGATATGGCTCCTGCGAACGGTTTGGTAGTCATCCTACCGGAAAGCGTTAGCCGTGCTATTAAGTTAATTAAACTGCGTGGATTAGTCAAAGAGGAGATACAGCAACAAAATTCCTCGACAACCGTTATAGATAACCAAAATGGCGTAGCATCTTCTTCAGTAATTAATACTTTGCTGTAGTCGATAGTAGAGATGTGGTGATTCCCATCTCCACTATTGACCGTTGCTGAATCTTCTTAATTGGAATTTATTATTTTTCTTCTTCCGGGTTGGTATCCTCACTAGGAGTTTTCAACTCGTCTTTGAAACCTCTCAAGGTTTTACCTAGTGCGCTTCCCAGTTCGGGAATTTTTTTTGGGCCGAATATGACTACGGCTACAACGACGATGATTGCGATTTCCGGCCATCCTAGTCCAAACATAATTATTATTCCTATAACTTTCTTAATTGCGTTGGCGTTAGCTAGCCGCAGGCTATTGTGAATTGGGAATTGGTATAACGCGATATTATCACCATTGAACCAGGAAAACACAGTGGTATTCTATTGTATACAAGCCAAGACTAAGTAAAATGTGTATTAACCTTGATCAAAGGCATAATCGTGGAAATTCAAGAATTAAAAGCATTGATTAAAGATACTACGTGTAGGTAAAAATAGAATTATTTTTACAGTTGATATGGATTCCAAAGACATATAGCGTTTACGCTATTGGAGCGAGAGGGGATATTTATAAATAGAGATTCATTCTCGCTGGATGGGGATATTTAACCAATCACTTAATTCCTGGGCTAGCCATTCTAGTTCTGTTTCTGATTGAATGGCTGTGTTAGTTCCCAGTTGATATTTTTGTACTCCAGCCCAAATCTCTAATTGTGCTGGCACTTGAGTTTTAGCACCTTCAGAATCTTTGGTTAAATGTCTAGCTATATAAACTAATTTAGTAATACTTTCTCTTGATGCAGGGCGAGGACGATGGAATTTAAAACCAAATAATTCATGGGTGAAAGTAATTTTTTCTCTATCCAAGCGTAGATGGTTACGCCCAAATAAACTGAGGAGAAAAGTGTAAGCCATAAAATAGCCAGCACCCCAAAAAGGCAGGGAGAATAAAGCGAAAGGGATGTTAACAGGGAAAGGGGCTGAGAGTGCGCCTATAGTCCAAAATAAAATAAAAGAATTCCAGGCGATCGCAAATAATCCCATAAATACCATCGATGGCTGAAAACCAACGGGGGGAATCAGTATTTCTAGAGAATCTGCATCTTTAGTTAATTGAATTTTGCTCCAGTCTGGCCTGTTAATAACTAACTGACTCTGAGTGGGAAGGTGTGAACTTTCTAAGGCTTTGAGTGCTTGCTGTGGTGAACTGAAGCGCCTTTCTACACTGGGTTCAGTCATTGTCTTTAACCAAGCAGCCAAACCCGGACTGAGATTAGCTACTGACTCAAACTGGATACGAAAATCTTTTTGGGGTAAATCAGCAGGGTGAGTACCTGTTACCAAATAAATTAATGTTGCCCCTAAGCTATAAAGATCAGAGGCTGTGACTGTACGTCCACCAAATTGTTCTGGGGGCATATAACCGTAGGTTCCTACTACAGTCCTTGTCCCACCTTCTGCACCCAAAGCTGTCTGTACAGAACCAAAATCTATTAGATACACTTGACCGACATTATTACCAGAACGCTCTCCCAACAAAATATTGCTAGGCTTAATATCACGGTGAATAACAGGCGGATACAATCCATGTAGATATATAAGAATCTCTAAAATTGCTGTGGCTATTTGTTTAATATCAGATTCACTAAAACTACGCCCAGATTGTAAGTATTGCTCTAAAGTTTGGGCTGAGATATAACTCTGTACAAGGGCAAACCCTTTGATGGTAGGGGGATTTACCTCAAAATAGTCCAAATATCGCGGAATATGGGGATGAGATAAAGACTTGAGAGTTTCAGCTTCACGCTCAAACAGCTTGAGATCATCCCACTCAAAGTCACTACTAAAAACCAGCAGCTTGACAATTACTAATTCGCCAGTGACAACATCTTTAGCAAGTAGTGTCCGCCGCCCAGCTTTTTTTCCTAATAGCTGTTGAATTTCGTAGCGAGTGTGGAAAATTTCTTCAAGCATAATGATTGCTTATAACGCTACGTTGCCAAAAGTCTCATCGATTATAACTTGCCAAATTAAACAAACTAATACCCCTAATATATTGTATCGTTCTATGCCTTCCCAACTTTGGCCTTATGTTACCCCTGGTATCCCCGATGAATTCTTTGAGCATTTGCCAGGAATCCCCCTTACCCAGCGAGAAATCAGGCTGTTGTTAATTTCTCAGCTACGTTTAGAACCTGACTCGGTTTTATGGGATATTGGGGCGGGGACAGGTACAATTCCTGTCGAAGTGGGGCTACTATGTCCAAAAGGACAAATAATTGCTGTGGAACGAGACGAAGAAGTCGCAAATTTAATTAAACGCAATTGCGATCGCTTTGATGTCAAAAATGTGGAAATAGTCGAAGGTAGCGCCCCCGAATGTCTACATAATATTAAAATTGCTCCTCATCGCGTCTGCATTGAGGGAGGACGACCGATTCAAGAGATTTTACAAGCAGTCTGGCAATATTTACCATCATCAGGCAGAGTTATCGCCACAGCCGCTAATCTCGAAAGCTTGTATGCTATTTCCCAGAGCTTTTCCCAATTACAAGCGAGAAACATTGAAGTTGTTCAGTCCGCAGTCAATCGCTTAGAAACGCGAGGATTTTCTCAAACCTTTGCCGCAGTTGATCCCATTTTTATCCTCAGTGGTGAGAAACTAGACTAGGGATTGGGGAATAGGGACTGGGTACTAGGAAGAGTAGATGAGAATGGAGAGTAGGGGGAGCAAAAGAGAAAACTAATCCCCAACCCCCAGTACCCAACCCCCAGTACCCAACCCCCAGTACCCAGTACCCAACCCCGAATACTTCTATGCCTTGGTCTCGGATTATTAGTGGAATTGTTGCGATCGCCCTTGCTTTAGTTGCTGTCCTGTTGGGGGGTTGGTATTTTACCATCATGCTGGCGATCGTTGTTTTCTTAGGACAACAGGAATATTTTGATTTAGTTCGCACTAGAGGCATTTTGCCAGCCGCGAAAACTACTTTATTCCTTAGTCAAGTTTTACTAGTTACTTGTACTTTGGACAGCAATTTAGTTGATGCTGTCATGCCCATTGCAGGTACATTTATTTGCTTTTATTTACTATTTCAACCGAAAATGGCCACAATCGCCGATGTTTCGGCATCGATTATGGGACTATTTTATGTAGGGTACTTGCCGAGTTATTGGGTGCGGTTACGGTCAATTGGTAGCACGTCCATCAGTAATTTACCTTTAGGAGGCTACTGGCCAGGAAGTTTGACAGATATTCTCGAAGAAAGAAATTTTGCCTCTCTACCCCAAGGGTTCAAAATTACAGTGCTGACATTTCTGTGCATCTGGGCAGCAGACATCGGTGCATATACTATCGGTAAATTCTTTGGCAAAACCCGCCTGTCTGATATCAGCCCGAAAAAAACAGTTGAAGGTGCTGTTTTTGGTATCAGTGCTAGTCTAGCCGTAGCCCTGGCTGGTGCTTTCTATCTTCACTTACCCCAATTTCTTTTGACTGGCACAATTTTAGGCTTACTAATTGGCTTGGCTAGTCTATTAGGCGACCTCACCGAGTCAATGCTGAAGCGCGATGCTGGTGTGAAGGACTCCGGACAATTGATCCCCGGTCATGGTGGCATCTTAGATCGCACAGATAGTTATATCTTTACAGCTCCTTTGGTTTACTATTTCGTCACGCTCATTTTGCCATTACTTAGTTAATAGTCAGTTGTCAGTGGTCAGTTGTCATTCTTCTTTACTTCCCCTGATCCCCCTGCTCCCCTACCTCCTACCCACTCCATCATCACGGATTAACGTTCACTTGTCCGCGACAAACTAACTGTCCAGGGGTGAGCTTTAGTTCTTGGATATCAACATCTGATCCAAGATCCACATTGTGGGTATTACTATCTTCTAATAGGGTGACTTGGTTTTGTTGAACTCGGATTTGTGATAACTGCAATTCCTGCCCACTGAGTAACTCTAAGTGTAAGCAAATTTCCAGGGGTATAGGTTCACTTGCAGATGTTAGGATAGCATTCAGTTTGATTTGCTGATGATCCAGAATAATTTTTTGCCAAAGAATATGCTTGGATTTTGACCAATATTCTGGTAAAAGTTTATCCAGTACATCATTTAAAGCAGTCGATAATAGCCCAGATGAGAGGGAAGTATTCAAATCTGTCTCATCTATGATTAACTCACCACTTACGGGTACTACCTGTAATAATTGCAGGGGTTGACCTTTGAGTACTTGACCAATGTTAATTTGAATATTCTCTGCTGCGAGTTTAATTTGTGTAATATGGAGGTCTTGATAGATGGCATGACTGGCAAATATAGAAACCCAGGGAATGCAACCGGAGAGAAGTTGGCGATCGCTGGCTTTTATTTCTACTTCCAGATCAGAGATTTGACTAACTTGCGATCGCAACCACAATTTTAAAGCTGTGGTCAACACGTTCGTAATAATGCGGATCTTGTTTAAACCTCTTTTTTGGGAATTATTCTCTGGCATTTAACAACTCTATAAATGCGTATTTGCTGGGTAATTAACCGAACTTTAAATAAGCCTTAACTGTAACATCTATGGCTAATATCTACAAAACGCCAAGATTATGATTAATGTTTAGGCTCTAAAATTATCAACAGTAATTTATCGTAAATTCAAGGGTTTAAGACCCTAATCAGAAACAGGTAGTCTCAGTTGAGTAAAGGACTGTTGCCCGAACTCTAGCTGTTTTGAATTTTGTAGCGCTTGCGTTTCCCGTAGGGTATTTTGAATTGTCAAATATGGAGGCTAGGTTACAAAAAGTTCTTGCTCAATGGGGTATCGCCTCTCGTCGGGAGGCAGAAGAAATGATACGGCGATCGCGTGTGCAGATAAATGGCACATTGGCTGAATTAGGTCAAAAAGTTAACCCAGAAAAGGATATAATTACAGTTGATGGCAAGTCAGTATCGGCTCAGAGGCATCCCCGTCTAACGTACTTATTATTAAACAAACCCACCGGAGTAGTTTCTACCTGCTACGATCCACAGGGTAGAAAAACTGTGTTAGATTTACTGCCAGAGGAATTACGTAAGGGTCCGGGTCTTCACCCAGTTGGTCGCCTAGACGCAGATTCTACAGGAGCATTAATACTGACCAATGATGGAGATTTGACATTTAGGCTGACTCATCCAAGTCATAGTATTCCCAAGACTTATCAAGTTTTAGTGAAAGGTCATCCCCCGAAAGCAGTGCTAGAAATGTGGCGGGAGGGTGTGCTGTTAGATGGGAGAAAAACCCGCAAAGCCAAGGTAAGCTTGCTAGAAAGCCTTGCGGAAAAAAGTCGTTTAGAAATCGTTTTGCAGGAGGGACGCAATCGTCAAATTCGCCGTGTAGCAGAACAATTGGGATATCCAGTAATTAAATTACATCGTACGGCGATCGGTTCAATTCAATTACAAACATCAAAACAACCGTTATTGCGTGCTGGAAATTATCGTATCCTTCGAGATGACGAGATTCGTAGTTTGCAGGAACAGGTAAAAAATATTCCTACGAAACGAATCAACTTTCAAAATCCCCAACCCTAGAGATATTTAGTTATCAACTGTCAACTGTCAACTAACACTCAATCCTATTAAGAGATTCAGCTGAGGTAAGGAGTTTAGATAAGTCATGAAATGGCTAAGAAGAAAGCAAGATGAGCAACCGCAACTTTCGTTAGACCAACAAAGAGCCGAAAAACTAGCCGAATTGGGCGCTCAATTATGGGCTTCCCGACAAGAAAAGGGTTTATCTCTGGAGGAAATGGTCGCCATCACTAGAATTCCTCGGCGATTGTTGCAAGCAATTGAAGAAGGTAATCTCAACGATTTACCAGAACCAATATATATTCAAGGTTTGATTAGACAATTTGCTGATGCACTTGGTTTTCATGGTGTGGAATTGTCTAGCCAATTCCCTGTTGTTTCTGAGCAAAAGAAACCTCAGTTTGTAGGCGAATCCAAATCAATGGGTTTATTACGGCCTATTCATCTTTACTTACTTTACATACTGGTTATTGTCTGCTCTGTTAGTGGTTTGTCGCAATTATTAAATAACGCTGCCCTGCGGGCAACCGATAATGAAAATACCCCACAGATTAATAAGGAAACAGTAGCCGATTCCCAACAGAAATTAATTAAAACTGAACCTGTAAGCGATCGCAGCAGTAGAGAGAAAAATCATCAATCAGTACAGATTGGTGTCACTCTCAAAGCATCGTCGTGGATTCGCGTAGTAGCTGACGGTAAAACAGAATTTGAAGGGACATTACCAGAAGGTTCTCATCGAGTTTGGAAAGCCCAAGAACAACTAACGGTAAAAACCAATAACGCTGGTGGTGTGCTGATGAGTGTCAATCAGCAAGCAGCCAAAAAAATGGGAGAACTAGGTGAAGAGGAAGAAATCAAAATTGCAGCTCAACCTGGATTGTAGAAGAGATATAGGGGTATGGGGGTATAGGGGTGTAGGTATTCAATCTACACCTCTACACCCTCAAACCCTAATTAGGAATTAGTTTCCCTATTTACCTTGAGGTGCGCGACCATAGAGTTTAGTGAGGATTTTTAAGCGATCGCTTAATTCATCTGTTAACACGGCAAAATCATAGCGCCACGCCCAATTTCCCTCAGCAATACTAGGAAAATTCATTCGCGCCTCATTACCCAAGCCTAAAATATCTTGTAAAGGAACAATGGCTTGATTCGCTACAGAACTCAAAGCCAAGCGAATTAAATCCCAGTGGATACCCTCAGGACTAATACAACCTAAATAAAGTAACAGATTGTTTTTCTCATAATCATTGGCTGTGTTAAACCAACCTACAGTTGTGTCATTATCGTGAGTCCCTGTATAAACTACAAAATTACGGCTGTAGTTGAAAGGTAAAAAAGGATTTCCAGGGTCAGAACCAAAAGCAAACTGCAAAACCTTCATCCCTGGGAATTCGTACTTGTCTCGTAGCGCTTCTACTTCTGGTGTAATTACTCCCAAATCTTCCGCCAAAACAGGTAATTTACCTAGTTTTTGCTTAATCGCATCAAAAAGTTCTTCCCCTGGTGCTGTTACCCACTCACCATTCATAGCTGTTTCCTCACCTTGGGGTACAGTCCAGAAAGCTTCAAAGCCTCGGAAGTGGTCGATACGAATCACATCAACGTAATCGAGCATCGCCTCAAAACGTTGTACCCACCACTTAAAGTCTTGTTTTTGCAACTCCTCCCAGTTGTAAACCGGGTTGCCCCACAATTGACCAGTAGCACTAAAATAATCTGGTGGGACACCCGCCATAAGTGCAACTTCCCCCGTTTCTTCATCAAGGCAAAATATATCAGGATTCGCCCAGACATCAGCACTATCATGGGCTACATAAATCGGGATATCACCGATAATTTCGATCCCCCGCATATTGGCGTAACTCTTCAACTCTGACCACTGGCGGAAAAATTCATATTGAATGAACTTGTAATAAAAAATCTCATCCGTCAGTTGACGCTGAACCTTCTCCAATGCGTCTGGTTCTCGCTTTGCTAGTGCTGGTTCCCAAGTGTGCCAACTGGAGCTATCTTTAGTATCCTTCAGCGCCATGAATAAGGCATAGTCATCTAGCCAATAGCTTTTAGTTTCACAAAACCCCGCAAACCCTTTCTGTTGTAAGGGTGATGCTTTAGTCTTAAAATTCTCACAAGCTTTTTTGAGGAGTTGAATTTTGATTGGTGCAACCTGATCAAAATCTACTTTTTCATTGGGAAAATTTGGGAGATGGGCAAAATCTTCGTCAGATAGCAAACCTTCATCTAGTAATTTTTCTGGGCTAATCAGCAGATGATTTCCTGCCAAAGCTGAGTAAGACATATAAGGAGAATTACCATATCCAGTCGGGCCTAAGGGTAAGACTTGCCAATATTGTTGATAGCTCTTTTCCAGGAAATCAATAAATTTGTAAGCTTCCAAACCTAAATCCCCAATGCCAAATCGACTAGGACACGAGGTAGGATGCAGTAGAACACCGCTTGATCTAATAAAAGGCATATTTATACTTCAAATACAGGAGGGAGCGATCAGCTACGCTGGGCGGAACGCCATCGCCTACGGTGGGACGTAGCCAATCGCATCGAATGTATCATGCTAACGTCGCCTTGGAAAGCTATCGGTAGATAGGGGAGCAGGGGAGAAAACAATTCAAAATTCAAAGGAAAGAGTGGGGAGTGGTTGTGAGCAGGGGAAGCAGGGAAAAATTATTGGCAATTGACAACTGACTAATGACAATGACTTATAGAAATCCTACACCTACGGTTGATATCATCATTGAATTGGTGGACAGACCACATAGACCGATAGTATTAATTGAGCGACTAAATCAACCTTTGGGCTGGGCGCTTCCTGGGGGTTTTGTAGATTATGGGGAAGCGGTGGAAGTGGCGGCGCGACGGGAAGCGGAAGAAGAAACGGGTTTACAGGTGGAGTTAGTTGAACAGTTGTTAGTGTATTCAGATCCCAGCCGTGACCCGCGTCAGCATACGATTAGTATTGTATTTTTGGCGACAGCAACGGGAGAACCGAAAGCTGGAGACGATGCTAAAGGTGTAGGCGTTTTTGAGTCTTGGCTTGTACCTAGTAATTTATGTTTTGACCACGATAGCATTTTGCGGGATTATTGGCGTTATCGGCATTATGGGATTCGTCCAAGATTGGGTTAGGAACGGACATCACAAAGGCATGGAAGCATAGACAAGAGCAAAATACCTTTGACAAAAATTACTAGATTATACTTGGTAAGTGGTATTTAAAGATGCTTTATGGATGCTGAGGAAATTTTGGAGAGATACGCTAATGGAGAACGAAATTTTTGTAACGGAAATCGCCAAGGTATAGACCTTAGTGGTACAGATCTGAGTGAGATAAACCTATCTAAATCCAATTGGAACGGGGCTGATTTAAGTGAGGCAATCCTCACTCATGCGACACTTAATAATACAAACCTCAGTAGAGCATCTCTAACCAATGCAAATTTGAGTGGAATAGAGGGTTCTTATCTCAATCTTAGTTGGGCAGACCTAAATGGTGCATACTTAAGTGGTGCAAAGTTGATTGATGCAAATCTTGTTGGAGCGGATTTGTGTGGAGCAAACTTGACTTCAATAAAGCTAATTCAAGTAAATTTTCATGGTGCAAATCTTCAGAGAGTTAAACTTCGGGGAGTCACATTCGAGAGATGTGATTTATCAGAGGTAAACTTAACTGAGGCGGATTTAGTTAGGGTTTTTTTAGGTCAGGCGAATCTCAGAAACGCCTATTTACAAGGAGCAAATTTAGAAAGAGCTGATCTAGCAAATGCAAATTTAATCAAGGCAAATCTGGATGGTGCAAATTTAAGGAAGGCAAATTTAAGTGGGGCGAATATATATGGAGCCAGCTTTGAAGATGCAGACCTGACTGGTGCGATAATGCCTGATGGAGAAGTTTATAAGCCGATCGCTATTGAGGTAGAAATCGGTAAACAAGAAGTATCGTTAGAAAAAGTGATATCTATGGCTCATCAAGTTATTCGTACAGATAAAGCACCTGCACCAGTGGGGCCTTATAATCAAGCGATCGCCGCTTCTGGTAAATTACTATTCGTAGCTGGACAAATTGCGATCGATCCCCGATTAGGTGATGTTGTCTATACTGATGATGTAAAAAAGCAAACTGAACAAGTATTCGCTAATATCCAAGCAATCTTACAAGCTGCTGGGATTAAATTTTCTAATGTGGTCAAAACAACTGTATTCCTCGCGGATATGAATGATTTTGCTGCGGTGAATGCAGTTTACGCCAAATATTTTGAGGAAGCCACAGCGCCGGCTCGTGCTTGTGTAGAGGTATCACGCTTGCCAAAAGATGTTTTGGTGGAAATTGAGTGTATTGCTGTGATTCCTGAAAGATAATTCAAAAATCCCCGACTTTTCCCAAAAATCGGGTATTTCAATCTTTGTTCTGATTTGAGGATAAGAATTTTCAACCATATCCTTTGAAAAGCGATCGCTTACCTTTGATGTGTTGTGCTACCCGCAACCCTGATTGAGATAACACCCGATCTATATCTTGTAGGACTTGCAAGCAATTCATATCAATAGCATCATCTTGTTACAATCAAGCAAAGATTGCTTAAGGGAGCAGGAGATAATCTTATGGAATCAAAACCACGCATCTTCAAACAAACTGCTAAAGAAACAGCTCTACTGTTTGCAGGGGGATCTGGTGCTGGACTAATCATCTTTGCCCTGTTCGGCGGCCTGTGGCAAGTCACTCACTTTTGGTGGGTGATGGCCGCAACTACAATATTCTGCGGTTTATTAGCTGTAGTGTTCCGCCAAAAATTCCAGCAGATGTTAAATGCTTTGATAGACAATGCCCCGTGGATTTAGTGTCAATACCCCACCACCTGATCCTTACCAATATTTCTATTGTCTTGATTTAGTCAAGCCCAATTTCTTTTAAAGCTTGGAGTAATTGTATAATCTCTTCCACAGAATTGTAGTGTACTAAACCCAGGCGCAATAAGCCGCCATTGCTTTCTACACCTAGTTTCTCAGTCAGATTCAAGGCATAAAAGTTACCATGCCAGGAGAAAATACCGCGATCGCCTAATGTCCTCGCAATGCTTTCTGGGCTTTTACCCTGGAGTCGAATTGCTACTGTTGGTGTCCGCCAAGCAAAGCGTTCTGGATCTGTAATGCCATATAAAGTTAAGCCAGGAATTTCTAGCAAGCCGGAAATTAGCTTATAGCTCAATTCTCTTTCGTATTGCTGAATCGCTGACATGGCTGCAACTATTGCCGCCCGACGACTGTGATAAGCCGAGGCAATTTCATGTGATGGTTGTTCTGCTGATGTTAAAAATCGGGGACAGTGGAAGTGTTCCAAACCTTCCTTATCAGCCTCAATCAATGCTGAAACTAACTCTTGGTCAACTGTCGGGGAGACATGACAACCTAATTTTGCCAAATAGTTAACCGCCGCGACTACACCCGCCAATCCTTCATAATTTAGGGTTCCAGTTTCCCAACGAGATGGGACTTCATTGGGTGCTGGTTTGACTTTATAAGGTTGCAGATTTGCAAGATGTTCCCGCTTACCATACAAAATCCCAACATGGGGGGCAAAGAATTTGTATGCAGAACAGGCGAGAAAATCACACCCCAAAGCATGAACGTTTATCGGCCCATGAGGAGCATAATGGACTGCATCGACAAACACCAATGCACCTACAGAATGGGCTAGTTTGACGATAGTGGCAATATCGTTAATCGTCCCCACAGCGTTGGAAGCATAAGAGACGGCTACTAACTTGGTACGGGAATTGATTTGTTGCTCCAAATCATTGATATCTAAAGTGCAATCATCAACTTTGACATCGACATAACGAATCACTGCACCTTGTTCTGCC
Source organism: Anabaena sp. FACHB-595 (assembly GCF_048568275.1). Classification (NCBI taxonomy): domain Bacteria; kingdom Bacillati; phylum Cyanobacteriota; class Cyanophyceae; order Nostocales; family Nostocaceae; genus Anabaena; species Anabaena sp. FACHB-595. The sequence continues at coordinate 4,664,885 of NZ_CP183473.1, read as the reverse complement.
AACGCTTCCCAAGAAGAAACATTAGCCGAATGGTCAAGGCGTGTCACAATAATTTCATCACCCGGTTGCAGCGTTCGTCCAATAGCGCGACTTAAAGTAAAGGTGAGCGTCGTCATATTAGCGCCGAAAACCACCTCATCACTGTGGCAACCCAAAAAATCAGCGATCGCCGTCCTAGCTGCAATAATTAAAGCATCCGTCCGCGCACTCGTAGCAAAAGCCCCGTGAGCATTAGCATTTGACCTAACTAAATAGTCACTGATAGCATCTAAAACAGACCCAGGTACTTGTGTTCCACCAGGGCCATCAAAAAATATAGCTGGTTGTCCGTTAATTTTTTGTGTAAGTGCCGGAAACTGCCCACGTATCCATTTCAAGTCTAAAGCTTCCATGTCAGACTCCTTAGTTGATGGTGTTGACATACACCTTAGCTTAGTTGTAGGGGTGTAAGGGTGTAAGGGTGTAGGGGAAGTAACAAATGACAACTGACAACTTACAAAAAGGATTCATTAATTTATGTCTTCTCTGTCCCAAACTGTGCCTATTCATGATGTCCGTCAATTGGGTATTAACCTTAATCATTGGTATGTAGTTGCACGTAGTCATGAAGTCACAAGTAAACCTTTGGGAGTGACACTTTGGCATCAGGTGATCGCACTTTATCGAGATAGTGAAGGACAAATTCACGCCCTAGAAGACCGTTGTCCCCACCGTCAAGTTAAACTCAGTCATGGTCAAGTCATCGGCAATGAATTGGAATGCGCTTATCATGGTTGGCGCTTGAATCATCATGGTGAATGTGCAACCGTTCCATACTTAGCCCCAAATCAGAAACTACCAAACTGCACAATTCGCCCTTACCCAGTCAAAGAACAAGACGGTTTTATTTGGTTATTTCCCGGTGATGGAGAACCATCTTTAGAGCCTCTGGGCTTGCCTGAGTGGGATCATTTAAATTACATTGCTAGTGTTGCCATTATTAACTGTCAGGCTCACTATTCTTATTTAATTGAAAACCTGATGGATATGTATCACGGACATTTACATCAGGATTTACAAGCTTGGGCGCAAGCTGAATTACAAGATATTGAGGAAAATGATCAACGTGTAGACGCTCATTATCAAGCCCAAAGCTATTACAAAATAGATAAAATCTGGTCTATCTCCCAATTATTTTTCCCAGCTTTGCGCCGCTTACATCCTGAACCCTTGGATGTGAGTTACATTTATCCCCACTGGATGTCTACATTGGGTAAAGATTTTAAAATTTACTGCTTATTGTGTCCGGTAAATGAGACACAGACAAAAGCTTATTTAATTCATTTCACATCTTTAAACGCTTTTTGGCGCTTGCATAAATTACCTGTATGGTTTCGCCGCTTTGTCAAAGATAGTTTGTTTGGTGCAGCCCAAAAATTCCTTGATGGTTTGGTGATTAAAGATGTGCAGATGATTGAAGAAGAACAGCAAGCTTATTTACAGAATCCCCAAAGACGCAATTATGAGTTGAATCGGGCTTTAGTCAGCGTGCAGAGGTTGATGAAGAATCAAGTAGTAGAGAAATTGAGGTGAGGTTTCAAGCAGGGATCTATAACGATCGCTCACAATAGAAAATAAAACCCAGATGAACCAGGTAGACTACCTCCGTATTAGCTTAATAGATCGCTGCAATTTTCGTTGTCAGTACTGTATGCCAGAGGGGTCAGAGCTAAACTATATCCTCAAGCAACAATTATTGACTGATGAGGAATTGCTCACTTTAGTTCAAGAAGTATTTATTCCTGTTGGTTTTAGACAATTTCGGTTAACGGGGGGAGAGCCGTTACTGCGTCCCCACGTTGTGGATTTGGTGGGGGCGATCGCATCTTTACCCCAAACGCAAGACCTCTCCATGACTACCAACGGCTTTTTACTCGCACCCATCGCCCAAAATCTTTACGATGCTGGTTTACGGCGGATCAATATCAGCTTAGATTCCCTTGATCCCCATATCTTTGATCAGATTATCGGCAGTCATGGACGCCCTCGCTGGCAACAAGTTTGGGATGGTATTCAAGCTGCCCATCGTGTAGGTTTTGACCCATTGAAACTAAATGTAGTGGTAATTCCTGGTGTCAACGACCACGAAATTCTGGATTTAGCTGCCTTAAGCATCGATAAACAATGGCACGTCCGGTTTATTGAATTTATGCCCATTGGTAACGGAGAATTATTTGGCGATCGCGGTTGGGTATCTTCCGCCGAATTACGCCAGCAAATCCGCGATCGCTGGGGCTTGACAGATGCTCAAGTTCGTGGTGCTGGCCCGGCGGATGTTTTTCAAATCCCTGGTGCGAAAGGCACACTAGGATTTATCAGTCAGATGTCAGAGTGTTTTTGCGATCGTTGTAACCGGATGCGTCTCAGTGCCGATGGCTGGCTACGTCCTTGCTTATTAAACGAAACAGGTCAACTCGATCTAAAAACATCTCTACGCTCTGGTGTAAGTATCCACCAGTTAAGAGAACAGGTGAGACATTTATTAGCAATCAAACCAGAAATTAACTATAAAGGGCGCGATTCCGGGACTACAGGAGTCTACAGCCGTACAATGTCACAAATTGGAGGTTAGTCAGTTATCAGTCAACAGTCAACAGTCAACCCCATCTTTACGCAATACTACCTCGCTTCCTCGCTTCTTTGTAAGAAGTCCCGACATTTTTCAACCCAGCTTTAATCATTTGTTTTTCCAGTAGAGCAAAGAAACGGGTTTTATCACCGCCCCTGACTACTGCTTGATTATGCGCTTCGGCGATCGCCACTGGATAACCATATCCTTTCTGCACCTGTGCCAACATCAGCCCTAATGCTTGGTCAAACATCTCTGTATCTTTAGCTACCCAGGCAGGTACTTCTATCCGCGCAATTTCTGTACCAACATGGACGTAGCAAAAGTATATAGCTTGGTCTTCATAAAGGTCTAAAATCCGGGCATTACTCCGCCACAAAGGCCCCCGTTGTCCTGGCTGGAGTTGAGTTGTCCACAATGCTGTATCCCGCAAAGGGTCAAACACCTTACATGGCACTTTTTCTAGTTGATTCGGGCAGTAACTAGCGCAATCAGGCGCAGGATGAGGACACGCCATCAAACGCAAAAAATTCACCGCTTCCACATTTCGAGAAGCACTTACATAACCCATCAAAGGAATTTTGGCAGCACGCATTTGCTCCCAAGCTTCCAATATAGGGGGTAAAATACAGTTACGTGCATCTACGGGTAACTGTTCCAAAAACCAGTAAATTAAGGAACCATCCACCATTGCCAGAGTCGGGGGAGATGAAGAAGCCCCCGTATCATGGACACTACAAGCCAACTCCGCTAAAACGATCGCCTCGCTAGCAGTGCGGCGGAAACTCATCCATTCCTCAGTTCTAATTCCCCACTGACGAGACGCATATAAATCTTCTGGGCGGTAAAATACCTCTGGCAAACTATCCAGTAAAGGGTAGCGATTCTGTCCGTAGTGTAAAACTACCCTACCGATATTTAACAGGTAACAATAAGCAATTTCGTGGTGACTGGGGGCAATTTGCGAACCATCGGTAGCGATGACAGAATGCACCTTGGGGGGAACGGGAATATCTAAGCAGGAGTTAAGTGGCTCTAGGGGTGTAGCATTAGCAAAGAGAATGCGATCGCGCCACTTTTCCTGACGTTCTACTAAATTTTGTTGACAATCGAAAGCCTTTCTCAGATTTTGCTGCGCCAACTCTAAACGCTGGCGACTAGCCACAGCCTCCAGAGATAGATGCTGACTTAAACCCTGCATTTGTCGCGCTAATTTCGTCAGGTCAAGCATATTTTAGTCATTGGTCAGTTGTCAGTTGTCATTACTCATCACTCATTACTCAACAGTCCATAGTTATTCTTCCTTACTTCCCCTGCTCCCTTACACCCCTACACCCTTACACCCCTTTCTCACACCCACCCAGGAAAATCTTTAGCAAACTGAGACAGGGATAATAGTTGAATTCGCGGATCACTTTGGGCTGCTTTTCTCTCTGATTGGGTATTATAGCCCCAGTCTGCCAAGAAAAGCTTGACATCTTCAAGGTCTGACTGCTGTTGAACGAGCTGTAATGTTTTGATTCTGTCTTCTACAAACCATAAACTCACTGGTTCATGGTCTGCTGCTTGAATTAATTCGCGGATAATTTCATACTTAGGACGCTTGACTTCTTTACCAAAAATTGCATCTCGTGGTAAATCTACACCTTCCTGATGCAACAACTGCTCTACAAAGCGTCCTTCTTTGGTAGTCACAATATATAGCTTGACTTCACTGGCAACAGCGATTTTCAGTTTTTCAATTACACCCTGATAAAATCTATGCAGACTCAACCAACCATCTAAATCGTTAGCAATCCACTCATCACGCAAGCCATCTAATTTCGTAGCAATTTCTTTTGCTTGTAGCTTGTCATCTAATAAAATCTTGGGGGTAATGCTTGTCCATTCCTGAAGAATCTGGTCATCAGAATTTCCATCTACTAAAGCTTTGATTAAAACAGGCATTTCCCAACCTGTTTCAATTACAGGTCGGAGTCGATAAAACCTCAAAGCCAAATCATCTGGTGGTGTGTTCTCAGCAGGCGACCAAATTTGACAGTAGGTGCGCCAAGCTACTTCAAAATATTCGATTAGTCCATCACAAATTACCCCATCAAAATCCAGGGCTAAAATTGTAGGATTACTTGCGGTCATTGTTTAGAAAATGAATACTGCTTTTGCCAGCTTAACTGATTCAGTATTTATTTTCTGTAATCACGGAAGCGATTAGCTTTAGGGGTGTGGGGGTGTAGGGGTATGAGGGTGTAAGGGGTATGAGGGAGCTGTACAGCGATAGAGCTATAGGTGTTGAACACCCTTGCACTCTGCCATAACTAAGAGTTAAGAGTTATGTGGTTGCATAAGCCCTAAATATTTTCTTCTACCCCCACACCCCTACACCCCTATACCCCTATACCCCTAAAAGATTGAGTTTGCAACCTTGACGCTGTTGTAAAATAGACAATAGATGGATTCGGGGGGCCAGTAAACTGGTCGAAACGCCTATAGAAACTATTATCGGTAATCTTCAGGGTTTAAAGTCCAGTCAGCTGAAGCAACTACAGCGACTGTACCACCAGCGCATACCAGGCGATCGCATCACTACGCCTGAGTTTTCCCAGCGTCTGGCAGCAATCAGCACGGAAATTAACCTCCCTGTGTGTGCCTATGTCAACCGTCGCGGACAAGTGATTCGTGTTGGCGTAGGCACACCGCGTCAAACGCAAATTCCGCCAATGGAATTGCCACGTTATGGTGCAGAACGTCTTAGCGGTATTCGTTGCATCGCTACCCATCTCAAGACAGAACCGCCCAATGAAGCGGCTCTAACGGCAATGGCAATGCAGCGTTTAGATGCTTTAGTAGTCATCAATATAACTGGGACAGGCTTTACCAGGCGCGGTGGAGGAGCCACAGGATACGTTAAAGAAGCTTATTTAGCGCACCTAGTCCCGCAAGATGCTAATGCCTTGATACCTAGTGGAGCGATCGCATCATCAAATAATGGTCAATCTCCCAGTTGGAATATATCACCACCATTGGATTTAGATGATCTTGGACAACAAGATTTCATCGATTTGGTGGAAGGACTAGAAGCCGAGTTCAGCCGGGAATTCATCGCCGAGGAAGTAGATGCTGACCATGACCGTGTGTTAATTGTGGGTGTCATGACTGATAAAATGTCACTCCAACAATTCCATGACACCTTGGTGGAATTGGCGCGGTTAGTGGATACAGCAGGTGGAGAAGTATTACAGACAGTACAACAAAAGCGATCGCGCATACATCCCCAAACCGTAATTGGTGAAGGTAAGGTGCAAGAAGTTGCCCTCACAGCCCAAACCTTGGGATGTAACCTCGTCGTCTTTGACCGCGACCTCTCACCCTCCCAAATCCGCAACTTAGAAGCGCAAATTGGTCTCCGGGTCGTTGACCGCACCGAAGTTATCTTAGATATCTTTGCTCAACGCGCCCAATCTCGCGCCGGGAAATTGCAAGTCGAACTGGCGCAACTAGAATATATGCTGCCCAGACTCACCGGCAGAGGTCAAGCAATGTCTCGGCTAGGGGGTGGTATTGGGACTCGTGGCCCTGGTGAAACCAAACTAGAAACCGAACGCCGCGCCATTCAAAAACGGATTTCTCGACTGCAACAAGAAGTTGACCAATTACAAGCCCACCGTTCCAGGTTAAGACAACGGCGACAACATCGGGAAGTGCCTTCAGTCGCTCTCGTGGGTTATACCAACGCCGGTAAATCCACCTTATTAAATGCCCTGACAAATGCTGAAGTTTACACCGCCGACCAGTTATTCGCCACTCTTGACCCCACTACCCGCCGCCTAGTTATCCCTCATGCAGAGACTGGAGAACCCCAAGGAATTCTGATTACAGATACAGTAGGGTTTATTCACGAATTACCTGCGTCATTGATGGATGCTTTCCGCGCCACCTTGGAAGAAGTGACAGAAGCCGATGCCTTACTGCACCTAGTTGATTTATCTCATCCTGCATGGTTGAGTCACATTCGCGCAGTTCGGGAAATATTGGCACAAATGCCAGTCACTCCTGGCCCCGCCTTGGTTGCTTTTAACAAAATTGATCAAGTAGATAGCGCTACTCTAGCTTTAGCCCAAGAAGAGTTTCCTTTAGCAGTGTTTATTTCTGCTAGCCAGCGTTTGGGGTTAGAGACCTTGCGTCTGCGGCTGAGTCTCCTGATTCAATATGCTGTTGACTCTCAGTGAATATCTAGGTCTTTCTGAATAAACTTCCTACAATTTTTATCAAATATGTAGTCAGTAGAAATTTTGGCAACTCCTTAATCAGAACAACGATATTTTCACTGACTCATATTGAGATACATCGATATCCATTAATATTCATTCTTTGCCAAGCCCTTATAATAGGGCTTTATTTTTTAGCTATTATCAACATCTCATACCAATTCAAAATTCACTCATAGCCTACGGCAAGGCTACGCCAACAAAATACCCTTCAGGTTCTCCGCAAGAGTACAAAATTAGGAAAGCCTAACAGAATAAGGGTTTGGTAATATCTATCTGTTGCATTCTTTTTTCAAATTGGTCTCAAATACTTTTAAAATCATGAGATGGCTCTCATGGGAATTTATAGCTATATTACTCAAATCTTTAAACAGACTTTATATATTTTTCAGTAAATACAACATCGTATTTATTCTCATATCTATTGGCAATAAATAAATGTTTTGTTTACTTGATTTTTTGATTTAATGCCTCTAGCTCACTGCGACCTATGATGCTCTAGTATTTTACATAGTTTTTTATGGAAATGTTATCTACCGTATGCGGTTAAAACGTAAGTATTTGTCACGTTTATGTTTTCAGAAAAAATACTTGACTTACATTCATAAGCATTCCATGATTCTATAATTTATGGCTATTTTTTAAATCTTTAGTAGTAGATAAAGATATAAACAATTTACTTTATTTTTATACTAAGACAAAAAAAATATAAGATAATTGGGCAGTCTTTAGCTAGAAAACCGAAGAAGATGTTGGTAATTTTATCCAACAAAAAGAAACAGGAAGAATAAAAATGTCCAAAACTTTTTCAAAGTTATTTTTTAGGTTATCGATTACATCCTTGGTAGGAATTTCTTGTTTAGCTTTAGCTCCCTCAGCTTTAGCAAACGGTAACAAAGACAAGCCCAAGCAAAATCAGACTCCCAGCACTACTACAACTAATACATCCAGTACGTCTTGTAGTCTTACAGATGTTTTGATTGGAACTACCAACACTACCAAAGCAACTGCTTGTAAAGGCCCCTTTACTGGTAATGACACTGGAGCGCAAAGCACTTTACTTGATGACTTAAATAAAGGGCTGTTTAACATTGGTGCTAATGCCACTTGGGAGTTAATTGGAAAATCTGATAGCTCAGACAACTTTGGCTTTGAAGCACAAAATGGCAAGAGTTCTGGGACATGGAGTTTAGGTAAAGCACTTGGTAATGGTCCAACTACATTTGTGGTTAGCCTCAAAAGTAGTACCTCATACAGCACCTATCTGTTCAAAGACATTGACTTCTCTAAAACAGGTTTAACAGGACTCTTCAATACAATCGGTGTCGCCCTCAACGGTAATGGTTCACAAGGTAAGGATCTTTCCCATGCCTCCATCTTTAAAGCCACTTATGCCAAGACTCCCGAACCACCGCGTGCCAGAGTACCAGAACCAACTGCTAGCATAGGTCTTGGTATCGTTATGGGTGGTATGGTCATTAACCGTCGGCGCAAATCAAAATAGCGCCGTATTGGACAAGAAACTCAAAAGGTTACAGAATTCACGATGAACATGGTTCTTTAGAGCAAGATAAAACCCAAGTTGCAAAAGAAAAGAAGACTGGGCAAACATAATATTTCTTTGCACACTTCTATTTCTTTTTGCTTTCCTACTCAAAAAGCCCAAAGGCAGACAGATTGTTGTTCTTCTGCTTTCTAACTCCAGCATTTTTATTGCAAGTTCACCAGTATATTTCATACCAAGCAGCAAAAGCACAGTTTATAACTACTATTAAGCATCTACCATCAGTACCAAAGTTCTAAAATTAGTTATGAGATCATGTTGAGGACATTATGGCTGCCACAGTAGAAATTTACACTTGGAGAACTTGCCCTTTTTGCATTCGAGCAAAAAATTTGCTCAATAACAAGGGTGTTGAGTTTGTTGAATACAGTATCGATGGTGATGAGGAGGCAAGGGATAAAATGGCTCAGAGAGCCAATGGTAGACGCTCATTACCACAAATTTTTATCAATGATCGCCATGTGGGTGGTTGTGATGATATCCATGCTCTTGAACGTCAAGGCCAACTTGATGAGTTATTAGCATCTAGTACTAGCCTCTAGAAACTTAAGCAACAGGATTACGCTTTTTTCCTCACCACTAATTGTCAATCTGTCAGGATATCGAGGGATAATTTATCTGAGAATTTCCTGGCGTTGAGGCAAAAGGCGTGAAACTGGCTTTTATTATAGATCCCATCCATCAGTTAGACCCATGCCATGATACCAGTGTGGCGCTGATGGAAGCAGCGCAAATTTTAGGACATGAAGTTTGGGTAACTCAGGCTAATTGGTTGAGTGTAGTAGACAGCAAAGCTTGGGCTATATTGCAGCAGGTAGAACTTGTACCAGTGCAGCTAATAGATGGACGATGGGTGGCAGCAAGTCCTTGGTATACATTAAATACTCGTTCCTTCAGTTCTTTGGAGACGATGGATGCTGTATTCATGCGGACAGATCCGCCCGTGAACGATGCCTATCTTTACGCTACCTATGTTCTAGATTACGTTGATCAACGTAAAACTTTGGTAATTAACAATCCCAATGGTATCCGTGGGGCAAATGAAAAAATGTATGCCCTTCAATTTACCAAGGCAATTCCCGAAACCATCGTCAGTGCAGATAAAGATTTTATCCGGCAATTTGTCGAAGCAAAAGGCGCTACTGTTCTCAAACCCTTGGGTAACAAAGCTGGGGAAGGGATTCTATTTCTACAAGCAGGCGATCGCAATTTTAACTCCATCGTCGAACTCAGCACCCAGCAAGGCCGATTACCCGTAATGGTACAAACTTATCTACCAGAGGCCAAAGAGGGAGATAAGCGGATCATTTTACTTAATGGTGAACCCATTGGCGCTCTCAATCGTTTGGCAAGTGGCAGTGATTTTCGTAATAACATGGCCACTGGTGGGACGGTTGCAAAAACCGAAATTACCCCACGAGAAGAAGAAATTTGTAGCCAAATCGCCGCAAATTTACGCCAAGATGGGTTAATCTTTGTGGGTATTGATGTGATAGGTGGCTATCTCACAGAAGTTAACGTCACTAGCCCAACTGGGATAAGGGAAATCGACCGACTAGATGGTACTCGCCTGGCTCATCAAGTAATTCAATGGGTTGAAAAAAACCTACAAATTCAAAATTAAACACAGGTAATCAAAGGAAAACTACAGGAGGAGGACGTGAAGATTTCTCTTTTCGGTCTCACTCCTGTGTATCACAAATACACAATTAGGCGTAAAAGTCAATAAACTATCGCCCAAGTGTATTCTGTTTTTGAATAGTAGCAATTTATTTCTAACAGCAACAAGATTTACCTGAGGTAAAAAACATACCTCTGAACTTGAAAATTAGCAGTTTTTATACAGCATTTAGCCTGACTAGAGACTACAAATTTTAAATAATCTCAAATCTAAAACCGCTTAATTTTTGGGTGGTCGCCGTCTCTGAAGAAAATCAGGGATATCCAATCCAGATTTCTCTTTTGGTTCAGGAGTAGGTGCAGGAGAATTAGTTAGTGGTGTTTGTGTGGGTGTCCGTTTTGGGGGAGCAGATACAACTCTTGCATTAGCAGCGTTTTGTTGGGGAGCAGCTTGTATTTCCCCAGTAAATCCAGTAGCAATGACGGTAATTCGCACCTCTCCTTGCAACCTATCATCAATCACGGCACCAAAAATAATGTTGGCGTTGGGATCAACTACTTCATAAATCGTTTCGGCGGCAGCATTTACTTCATGTAGAGTGAGGTCACTACCACCAGTGATGTTAAAAACAACACCTCTAGCACCTTCGATAGAACATTCTAGCAGTGGTGAAGATATAGCGGCGATCGCAGCTTCTCTGGCTCTAGATTTTCCTGAACTCACACCAATACCCATCAATGCTGATCCCGCATCGGCCATGACAGCCCGCACGTCAGCAAAGTCTACATTTACCAAACCAGGAATAGTAATGATGTCGGAAATGCCTTGTACCCCTTGACGTAGTACGTCATCTGCATAACGAAACGCTTCTTGGACTGGTGTTTGTTCTGGAATCACTTCCAATAATTTATTGTTAGGAATAATAATTAAAGTATCAACTCTACTTTTTAGCCCTTCAATTCCTTGTTCTGCCTGACTAGTCCGGCGACGACCTTCAAAAACAAAAGGACGTGTTACCACTCCAACAGTAAGAGCGCCCATTTCCTTTGCCACTTCCGCAACAATTGGTGCAGCACCAGTACCAGTACCACCTCCCATCCCAGCAGTGATAAATACTAAATCAGCACCTTCTAAGGCTGTAGCAATTTCATCGCGTGATTCTTCAGCTGCTTTTTGACCAATTGCAGGATTACCACCTGCACCTAAACCCCTCGTGAGTTTCTGCCCGATTTGTAAACGACTAGGAGCGCCTGCCAAGGTCAAAGCTTGAGCATCAGTATTAATTGACCAAAACTCTACACCAGAGACATCAGATTCAATCATGCGGTTAACAGCATTACCACCACCACCGCCAACACCAATTACTTTGATATTGGCAACGCGCCCAGGAACAATCTCGCCAATACGGTTATTTTCCACAGAAATCTTCTTACTGTCGTTATTTTGTCCAAAATTCAGCCCAGAGTGATTGAAAGGGTTGCTTGAGTTAACTGCCAGTGAGAAACCTGGCTGTCCCAACGATTGGGAATTTCTATAGGTAAGCTCTTGGTTATTATCAAGTGTCATTGGATTCGGGAAGGTAGATAAACGACTTTTTTAGGTGTTACACATCTAGGAGTCAACTATTAAGTTTGACAGCACTAAAAATTTTGGCACTCTTCTTGATTGTTATCACTACTGCCAACCTTAACAAGATTGTAAGTGTGAAAGTCTGCTATGAGACCAAACACCAACATTTGGACTGGGCTTCGCCTTACCTTAGATGTTGGATGAGCATACCCAGGAGATAGTGTTTGGCTCACCATAGGTGAATGCACAGCTAATTCTAGAGAAGTATACATACATTTACTTAAAATTGATCTGTATAACTTCCACAACTTATTAATATTGTCTCTACATGGCAATTTTTGCATAGTATACCTTTGGGATGCAGGAGACACAGCTAATACTTCTGTTGATGATTTTGATGAGTTATTCATCTGGTTACTAACTGTGTTTGTCTTCTGAGAAGAAGTTTTAAATACTGAAGGCATTTTGTATATTTTGTTATCTATTTAATTTCTGCTACTGAGAATTTGAGGTATCTATTCTGGGATAATTAGTTCTAACGGCTAACTCTATGCAATTAAACCTACACTTAATAAAAATACAATATATTACACAACTCATAGTTCTCAGCAGATTACTTCATGCGAGAAATATAGGTTATGGCAAGTCTTCACTGCCTTAATAATATAGTTGATAGGTTTCAAAATTGGGGATAATTACAACTCTAACCATACAATTAGACTTCCATAAGGCATCCCATTTAAATTTTGTTGGTGAAGGAGTGACCATCCCCTAGATACACAAGTACCTATAGCTATGCCACACTGCGCCAACAGAAATCAAAGTCAACTCCTATCTGTGTTATTTATTGATGCGAAAATTTAAAGATAACAAAGGAATAAAAATCTGACTGATTAATTAATTTGTTACTTTTTGTGACCAAACTGAAACTTAATAGCAATACTATCTAAGCCTATCAAGCTGTTCAGTCGTAAAGTCAATCAGTTTGAATATCTGCTACAGACTGAACAATTGCCACTGGAAACGTACTACACGGTGAGCGCAAGTATCCAGAAATCATTTTTGTCCCTAAGTTCTAAGCGTCTGGAAAAGAGCTTTTCACAATTTCTATGTAAAGCGTAGAGTAAACAATAATATTGTTTTATAAAATAAAATTCATTAATATATAAGGAATTTTTGACACATGATTATGGCGTTTGATTTTTAATTGTCTCTTTATTTTGGATCATATGTACTAAAGGCGATTCAGGATTTTTTAAATCAATATAGTCTATCTCCGAAGGATTTAGTTTTGTATTGATGTGGCGTAATTGTGCTAGTAAATTAATCTGGTCAGCTAATTGGGCGCTTGTAGCACCAAGATAAACTGTTCCTAATTCAGTTTTCAAAATTAAGTTATTTGGGTCTTGGTAATCAATTTCCGTAATTTTTATGGAACTTTGGCTGATATAGGGATATAGTTTACTCCAGTAGGGAGCATATTGTTCTGGTAATCCAATTACCTTAAGTGTAGGGAGTTTGAACTGAGGATTTACTAGTGTATATTTTTCCAGAGGAATCCAAACTCCATTGGCATCGATTAAACCTGTGTGTGTTTGTTTGTTACTAGTACTATTAGATTGTTCTCTCCTCCTTTGAGCCACTGCGACAGGTATTCTTTCTTCGATTTCGATAATTAAACCTGGTGGAAAAAGACGACGATTGACAGTTGCTTGGGCAATGGTTGGTTGTTTCTTCAAAGAGTCAGCGATCGCCGCAGGTTGAATTCGCCATAAAGATTGAGGATAAGATAAAACTAGCAAAGACTTTATCGCTTCTTGCGACAGTAATTGATTGTCAGATTTCATCAATACTTGCTCAGGAGTTTTCAGCACCCATATAGGTTGGAGTGCGACCCAAAGCAACCCACCTGCCAGACCGCTAATGGCTATCGTTTGCCAAATAGCCTGAATAATTTTCATCTGACGCTGCCGACGTAATTTTTTACGACGTTGAGCTAATTCCTTTTGGCTAACCGACGCTATACCAGGCATCAATACCTCTTTTTTGGCTCCAGGTTAAATTCCTTCACTAGGCTTGTGTCTGTTGGTTAATTTCAGCAGCACTGCTGGAATTAACGAGCTAGTAACACTTTACAGCAAGCACATCAGAATCATGGCATAAGTTCCATATATCTTGCCAGAAAAAAAGTTATCAAAAACAACAACATACTCTTGTCGTGACCATTCTATCTTTACTATTTTTCTGTAAGTAGCCATGAAAAAAAGTCACAGCATTTGTAGTTAATTCAAACAAAATTCAGCAATAGCACTTAATAAAGAATTACTTGTATTGTGGGTATTAGGTGTTAGTTTTAGCCCGACTGAAAAATTATTGGCTTCTGCTGGTTGGGACAACACAGTCAGTTTATGGCGACGAGATGGGACTTTGTTGCAAACCTTGTTAAAAGGCTTGAGCGACAGCGTTAATGCTGTGAATTTTAGTCCTAATGGTGAAATACTTGCTGCTGCTAATTGGGATAGTACAGTCAAATTGTGGAGCCGTGAGGGCAAATTAATTAAAACCCTCAACGGACACGAAGCTCCTGTGTTGAGCGTCAGTTTTAGCCCTGATGGACAGACGTTAGCTTCAGCTAGCGATGACAACACAATTATTTTATGGAACTTACATCTTGATGACCTACTGAATCGTGGTTGTGGCTGGGTCAATAATTATCGGAAGCGCAACAACAATTGTAGATGAGCGCGATCGCTTGCTTTGTGATGATGTCAGCGATCGTATCTAAGAACTAATCTGTAATTAAATTAACTATCCATGCCAAAATCGACGAAACACTTAGTTTGTAGTGATTTTGAATTTTATAGCACTTGCATTAGCTGTAGGGTATCTAAATTCCACCTTGCGGTATCAGCTCCAAGAGCGATCGTCACTTAACAATTCATCACTACTTACCTGTTGCTTGCTTTCTTCCGTTTCTATTTCTAGTAAGTTGCTTAAAAAAGCTTGTAATCTCATACGTTCAATATAAGGCCAACCCCCCTCAGATTCAATGTCTTTCAACATAGCGTAGAGATGCTGGCGATTATTAGGTAAACTTTCTTGGAATGTTCCATCACGAATCTCTCTGTGTAACTGCTCTAACTGGCGCAACAATTTTAGAAGAGCCGTAGTATTTCCTTGGCAACTTTTAGCCGCATCTTGGACTACATCCGTAATATTTTGTAACTTATCTGAAAATTGACTTGATTCCGTAATGCTGTTGTTGCTCATGCAACCCTCTCTGTTTAAATTAAGTCTACCCAAATTTACCGAATATAGTCGTCTTTCATCCCTTAAGACAAATTTACACACATATTCGTAGAATCTTTTGTCAATACCTTATCCCCAGGGGGGACACACCTTCCTTAATCTCAATACCTTTAATACTAAAGTGGCGCAGTGACGATTCACACAGACTCATAGGAAGCCTTATGGGATCAACACTAGTTACTCAAGACCAGAAGTGCTTTGATTTTGAGTTAAAAAAAATCGTATGATCTGGCTGATTTCCCTAATAAAGCAAGCGGCTGTATTTAGTGGTAACACATACATAATACAGAACGACTTGGGCAACCCTGCCAACACCACAGGTATTGGCACAGCGCGAAGCCAAATCCAACTTTCGCGTTATTTGAGGTAAGTAGTGATGCCAATTTGCCGCAAAATGTACTTATCACTATGCCCAAACCCTTTATATATCGATTTTTGACATTGAGGTTGATCATGAGGTATCGCGCTTTAATTGTTGCATTCTTGGCTGTGTGCTTGGGGCTACTCACTGCTTGTAGTGACGCTCCAGCTTCTAGTACTAGAGATATACTGACTTACGAACAAATTCGAGGCACTGGCCTGGCTAACAAATGTCCCCAACTGACAGAAACCAGCCGTGGCTCCATTCCCTTGGATTCCAGTAAGTCCTATGTCCTCAAAGAACTTTGCTTGGAACCAACCAATTTCTTCGTCAAAGAAGAACCTGCTAATAAACGCCAAACAGCAGAATTTGTGGCTGGAAAATTGTTAACTAGATACACTTCCACCATTGATCAGGTATCGGGTGATCTTAAGTTCAACGATGATAGCAGCTTGACCTTTGTGGAAAAAGATGGTCTTGACTTCCAAGCCATTACTGTGCAATTACCTGGTGGTGAGCGAGTACCCTTCCTGTTCACCATTAAAAATTTAGTTGCACAAACACAACCTGGCTTAAGCAGTCTGAATACTTCCACAGACTTTGAAGGTACATTCAAAGTACCTTCCTATCGTGGTGCTGCATTCTTAGATCCTAAAGGTCGGGGTGTTGTTAGTGGCTATGATAATGCCGTTGCTCTTCCAGCCCAAGCCGATGATGAAGACCTTACTCGTACTAACGTTAAGCGTGCGGAAATTCTCAACGGCAAAATTTCTCTACAAATAGCTAAAGTTGATAGCTCTAGTGGTGAAATTGCTGGTACTTTTGAGAGCGAACAGCCTTCAGATACTGATTTAGGCGCTGATGAACCCAAGGAAGTGAAGATTCGGGGTATATTTTACGCTCGTGTTGAATAAACCCAAACGTGCCTAAATTTTCTTGATTGCCAAAGCTGTCTGGCACTGGAACCATTCTTTGCCTATTATCAAATTTCTGATTGAACGTTAACCCATACCCCCTAATTTTCCTGAGGTGCATGGTTTGACTACTCGCTTAACTAACGCAATTTTCGGGTTGATAAAATCCCGTGAGGACAGGGAGTTGGGAAAAATGCAGTTCAATCAGTGGTAAAAAGCTGTTAATACTCTCAAAAAAAATCACAGAAAGGGGCTTCTAGCCCTTTTTTTATTGGGTTGGTCAACATCGCTGAGATCCAGCCAGACTTCCAGCCTGAGAAGCTATCAGATTCATGCAAGAGGTCTAATGTTATTAGGACTTACGTACCCAGGTTGTCTGCAATGAGTTTTTTATAAAAAATAATAAACTTTCTTAATTTTATTTCAGTATTAATTACTTTTTTAAGTGTTGCACTGATTACACCCAATTTTTTTACCAAAATCTTTATTAAATAGCTCAATTTACAATTCCTTAATTACTTATCCTAAAGTTTACATAAAGCTCCAAGAAAATAGCCGTAAATATACTGGAGGTTTTGGTCTTTGTGTTACTCAAAATATATTAAAAATTCAGCCTTAATACTTATTAAGAAAGTTAGGTAAAATTTCGGTTTCAATTTTACCTAAAAATTCTATATTTTGTCTGTATGTAGCTCTGATAAAGCTCCAAAAAATACAAAAAAAAATAAAACCACGATGCAATTCTTATTAGTTTAAATTCTGTTTGATTTTCGGACTCTTGGCATTTTGATAACACCAAATGTGAATCAATCAAAATTTTCACAGAGCAAATAATTTGACATTTGCGTTGATAGTGCTTAATCGCAGCATTCTTTAAAAGCGATTACTCAAATAATTATTTACTTAATAAATGCGGTGCTATGCCTACAACAGCTACCAACGAATTGAAGTATGAAATTTGGCAGTTGTTACGAGAATATCAGCAATCTCGATCAGAAACTGTTCGTAATCAACTAGTAAAACTGAATCTTGGATTAGTGAGGAAAGAAGCTCACTACTGGATGAATCAATGCCGGGAAAACTATGATGATTTGGTTCAAGTTGGTTGTTTAGGTTTAATCAGAGCGATTGAAAGATTTGAAATTGCCAAAGGCCATGCTTTTAGCTCCTTTGCCATACCTTATATCCGTGGCGAAATTCAACACTACCTCCGCGATAAAGGTGTAACAGTAAGAATTCCTCGTCGCTACTTGGCGATACAACAGCGAGCAATCGGAGTTTCGCGTTCTTTGCGGGAACAATACAACCGCCAACCAACTGACTCAGAATTAGCAACAGCACTGGAAATTTCCCCAGATGAATGGCAGGAAATCAAATTAGCGTGGGTAAACCGCGCTCCTTTGAGTTTAGATGTACCCGTGCAAGATGGTGAAGAAGGAGCCACTAGCCTGGGAGAATTGGTTCCTGATCATCATTACCGCAGTTTTCAGTTGGCACAAGAAGACCAAATTCGCTTACAACAAGCATTGTTTCAGTTAGAACAACGCACTCGTGAAGTTTTAGAGTGTGTGTTTTTACAAGACTTAACGCAGAAACAGGTGGCAGAACACTTAGGAATCAGCGTCGTCACAGTTTCCAGGAGAGTAAAAAAAGGGTTGGACTTGTTAAAGCATCTGATGTGTGTGGCAGATGATTAAAGTTCCATTAAGTCATCAGCATTTATTCTGAATGCTTGGTGCCAAAAACAACTCTTTAAATCCCAAAAAATTAGGTTATAAAGGAAACGACAACAATGCCTGAAATACAAACAGGCATTTTTGCCTTTTATCAATAACAGTTTCCTATAGCGTTTGAGAACGGCTAATGGGCAGAAAATCTAAAATTTTACTTGCAAGTATTGTAACCGTGGCGATCGCCGGATGTGCCTCGGAAGATACACCACCAATTGCTAATCCTAGTCCCCCCCCAACTGCTGCGCCTGTAGCGAAAGCGCCAGTTAAGGCTGAATCCTTTAATAATCCGGTGGTGTCTCCTAATGCGTCTGTAAAGGTTGCCTCTGGGACTCCTAATTTAATTCAATTGACCAATGGTACTGAACGGGCAAATTTAGTTTCTAAAGGACGGATTGACCCCTTTGCTCAAATTATCGGACAGCCAATTGCCGAAATGCCAGCAAATACACCTGTTAAAACAGTCCCCTCTTTACCACCTCTACCCCCTGGTACTACGCCAAAAAGGGTAAATGTGAAAAACAATGCAAATTCGACTACAAACAAGAAAACACTGATAGCAAAATCACGCCCCAGTTTAATGCCGGTTTTGCCTAAAGTTTTACCTCAAGTCGTACCCAATCCGACTTTAGTTTCAGTATTACCACCACCGGCACAACCTGATTTAGCTAAAGCAGTTGTGGTTACTGGTGTAGTGATAGTGGGTAGAGAACCCCAAGCCATAATTAAAATACCTAACGAAATCGCTAGTCGTTATGTGCAAGCAGGACAAAGACTAGCAAATGGTCTGTTGGTGAAACGAATTGAAATGAATGCAGGTTCCAATCCGATTGTTATTCTGGAACAATATGGTATTGAAGTTGCCAGAATGGTGGGTGAAGCGCCTGTTGGAACTATACCAGGAAGCACAAGCCCTACTGGTAGTCCGGTTTCAGTTGTAACACCTACTACTAATCTTCCTGCTGTTGGAGCCTCATAAAGATGGAGACTAAAGAGAAAGTCGAATTTGCGGGTTTACCCTTGGCTGTCTATCGAGAGATAGCAGCTCATCTACGTCAAGTCGAAGGGGTAGAAGTCAGTTTAATTCCCCAATCATCCCAACAGTTTGATTATTATCAAAGTCAAATTGAGGGCTTGTGTATTGCTTGGAACGCAAACACTAATGCTGAGAGTCGGCAACGGGTACAGCAAATTTTGACATACTATAAAAATCGTTATGGCGTTTTTTGACTTGGCTCTATGAGCCATAGTTACAACACTGGATTTTTCATCTTTGATGTCTAATCAAAGTTTCGTTGGTAATGAAAAGGCTTTGATGATCTTTGTGGAAGAGATTTGTCATATTCTGTTTCCCCCGGTAGTTCTCTTTTCTAGTAACTGTTGGGGGCTTTAATTTTGATGAAAAACGGTTTTGGTTGTGGGCAATAGGTACAGAAATAGCTGTGCTTATCAACACGATAAGACGCGGACACGGATGACATCTGCCTCACTCGACTGGGTAAGGTGCAGCAAGGTCAAGTAAGTATCAGCTTTAGAACTTGATATTTAAGAATCACACTCTTAAATAAAATTATTATTTAGCCGGAGTTCTTTACAGTTTTTGAATCGAAACATTATATTACATTCATGAAATTACAGATTGCTGAGGTAAACTTGCAAGAAAAATAACGCAAACTACTACTCAGCTGCTCTTCAGTCTGGGCATCACTCACAATGGAACACTGGCAATTTCTGATTCAGAAGCAAGGCGATCGCTCTTGGCACGCCTTGGAATCGCCAAACACAGAAATCGTAGAGGGTCGGTATAGAGTTTTAGCTCGTTCTAGCCTTCCCAATCAAGATGTGGAAGTGCGCGTAACTTACTTCTCGCCCCAGGAAGTGCCGCCAAAGCGGCGGATTCAAAAACGACTGCGCCGCACCAATTCCGAAGGCTTAATGGCGGTAATTCCTTTCACATACCTCAAACCGGGTATTTGGGAATTGCGCTGCTCTGGCGACTTGATATCAGATATTCTTGGTAAATCTTGGCAATATGGTGTTCATCTGCAAGTAAATTCTCAGGCAGCAGATGAGGTAGAACAGGAACTAGAGATAGAAAATACCTTAGAAATCGATTCATTTCATCAGCCAGACTCCCTATCTGATGGAAATTTGACATCAAATTCTGGAACAGAACTAACAATTACTAATGAGAGTTACTTTCTCAGTACCCGGTTTTTCCCTAGACCAAGAAGGTACAGTAATTGATGAGCCTGTAAATCCAGTTTGGGTTAAAGGCGAAACGGCAGAGCAAATTTTACAAAATTTAATTGACTTAGCATTACCCACTTCTGAACTTTTATTAGAAGACGCAAAAGTTGAAGATTCGCCAACCTCGGAACCATCCCTACCCCTATTGCTGACGCTGGATCGAGAAACATACATTACTCGATGGGGACATTTGTTAACTATTCATGGGAATGTAGAGTTACAAAAAAATCTAGAACAGGCAGATAAGACGGTCAGTACAGAAAACCTCCGTGCTTTGGAACTCCGCATTGAGTTGCGATCGCCTCTAAGCTCAGGAATATTAACTCAATTACGTCAATCTCTAGGAGAAAAATCATTACCTATAACTATCCGTTCGGTGATAGATATTCCTGCTGACTGTGAATCTAAGCTAATTTTGGCAGATATCAAATTATATGGGGTGATGGGCTACGCCGTGGCAGAGGCTAAAGCTAATCCTGAAGCAGTGACCTTACTGGCTAGTCACTCTTTCACAATTACGGCAGATGTGGCTGATTTGCTGGCGGTTAAAAATGCAGTCAAGGCTAGCCCAGTAGATGAGCAAAATGGCACAATTTTAGGAATATCCACGGCTGAAGCCCCTATAAGTTTGGATTTGGAACTGTTTAACCTAGTTAAAACCTCATCTCCAAGAAAATTACAGCCAACTATTCCATCTATAAACACGCCTTTACCGGGGCAAATTGATTCACAATCGTTAAATAAATCAGCCGATTTCCGTTTCCCACAATTACCAAAATTACCCGATAATCCCACTGATGGCATCGCTCCAGCTGATTTAGTGACAGAACTGACCTTAGAACTTCCTCTCTTGGAACAGAATGATACAACTGTCCCCCAAGCTCCCGCTCCCATCAACTTGGATCAGTTGCTCATCAAAGCACGTCGCTCACGGATTCTGGGCAGTACTTTACCTTACTTAAAGCGCTTACCAAGCGAGCCTAGTAGTAGCGAAGTGAAAACAAGCCAAATTGCTGACGAATTAATCGAATCCGTTGTACAGGAATTGCCACAGGTTGATAACTTAATTACTGAGCCGGAAACTAATTTAGAAGATGTGCTGAGTGATATAGAGGTTCATGATGAAGTTGTGGCAGAGCTAGAGTCTCAACCAATGGCAGAAGTCATTGAGACTCTAGAAACTAACACATCGGCAACAGAATTAGCAGCAGAGCCTATAACAGAGTTAATTGATGAAAATGTATCAGCAATATCAATTTCTCCATCACTTCCCTATTCATCGCCTTTAATTCGCAAGTGGATGGAGCGTCAAGGATACTCCTTACCTGAATTTGTCACAAATACAAGTGATTTTCCACAGGAGCAGCCCGCGCCAGAAGAACCTGCTATCATTCCCCTGAGTCCTGCAACTCTAGAGTTTGACGATAGCTTGTCATCTCTCTTAGATGTGCAAGCAGAGGCAGTGGAGACAGATTTAATCACTCCAGAGGAAACAGAAAAACAGATGTCTGTGGGGATAGAAGACATCTCTCCAGAATCATCGGTGTTACAACTCGAATTACCTTCGACAGAACCCACTTACACAGCATCAAGTTGGTTAGCTCAAGAATTTGTCGTAGATGACAGCGACAATGAGCCGGAATTGGAGACAAACAATAATCAATTACCAAAAACCGAGCAGCAGGCGATCGCAAATACAATTGACGCTCCCCAGGAAATTCTGGAACCCTTACCGATTCCCCAACTGTATGTACCAGATGGGGAACTGATTGCTGGTACTTTAGTGAGGATACGAGTAGAATTGCCACAAGTATCCCCACAAGTTGTAGTCAAATTGTGGGTGGAAGACTGTCAAACTCGCTGGTTGTTGGATGGGCCCCACCTACTAAAAGAGTTGTTACAGAACTCCTCAGGTAACCTGGAAGCGATGACTCAACTCAATATTCCCTTTGGCTGCATGGAGATTCGGATAGAGGCGATCGCTCTCAATACAGCTACCCAGCAGGAAAGTCACAAGGTCACAATAGTAAAAACTGTAATTCCTCCTGATTTGCCTAATGTTAGCCTAAATGACTTACTTGGTATGTGAATACCATCTGAATGAGGGTGTGTTAAAAATCTTGAGAATTTAAAAAAACTGGCTGAATTTGCAGTAAGCTCGTCTTGAATTGTAGTGTGATTTAAGAGGAAACTTTACTATGGCAACTGCATTTTTGCCTTCTATCTTGGCTGACGCTTCTTTCTTGTCCTCTATCTTCGTTCCCGTAATTGGTTGGGTTGTACCAATTGCCACCTTCTCGTTTCTATTTCTATATATTGAGCGCGAAGATGTTGCTTAATGGAAGCGGATGTAACGGGTAATACGTAATTTGATACTAACTTAAGTTGTTAGTAGTCAATTTAAGAACTGGTAATGGGTAGTGAGCAATAATTTATTTTTAGTTACTTGTTACCAAATTTTACCTATTGCCTGTTATCAAATGTTCAACTAATTGGTTTTTAAGTTCACAAAACAAAATACCGCCTATCTTTTGGAGACAGGCGGTTTTTTAATGCTGTTTTCTAAACAAGAGCTAGAAAACCCAGACTAAATTATATTGAAGAACCGATTCCAGCGTAGGCTCCATAGAAGAAGATACCTACAA
Organism: Anabaena sp. FACHB-595; assembly: GCF_048568275.1. Classification (NCBI taxonomy): domain Bacteria; kingdom Bacillati; phylum Cyanobacteriota; class Cyanophyceae; order Nostocales; family Nostocaceae; genus Anabaena; species Anabaena sp. FACHB-595. Next base: position 4,642,049 of record NZ_CP183473.1, on the reverse strand, counting down.
CCGTAATTACACCTAAACCTGCGATCGTAGCGACGACCCACAGGGGAATTCTCCCACTTCCAGCAGACACAGCTTTCTCCTCCCTTAACAACAAATCAACACAGGTTGAATAAATGAAAATTCACAACAAGAGTTCCAGTTAGTTAAAGAAGTAACTGGAGAATAGAATACCTAGAACAAAAACTAGTAATAGTCCCAGGTAAAGTGAAGTCCGGTTGAGTTCTACCGGTTGATTATTAGGATTGGGCGTTCTTTCCATGATTTACTCCTAGTGTCGAACTAGCGTTGAATAAACTGCATTGAGGCGATCGCGCCCAAAAAGAATACGGTAGGCACAGCTAGTGTGTGAACCGCGATCCATCTCACCGTAAAAATAGGATAGGTAACTGGTTGATTGATGTTGTTCCCGCTAGTCATGATTTCAAACTACTTTTGGATAAGTTGTTCAACTTGTTTTTTCGCTTCAAAACGATTGTTCACAATTGGCAGTTCTTGCCGTGCTTGTGTGTAATACTCATCAGGACGAGGAGTGCCAAACACATCATAAGCCAGCCCGGTGCTGACGAATAACCAACCAGCAATAAATAATGCTGGAATGGTGATGCTGTGAATTACCCAGTAACGAATACTGGTGACGATATCGGAAAACGGACGTTCTCCAGTAGTCCCTGACATTTAGATTCCCACCTTCACAAAGATTGTTATTGAGTTTATTATCCTACAAAGTTAAGAAAGAGTTACAAGTTGCAACTTTCTTCTCATAAAAGTTAGGAAAACTACCTAAGCAGCTGGTTCTGTTGTGGCAGTTTTTGCTGCCTCTGGTTGATATTTTAGTAAAACACCGCGATCGCCAATCACAAATCCCTGATCGGGCTTGAGAAAGACAACCTTGTAAAAATTAGCTGCCACTTCTTCTACATCTCGGTCTTTTTCCCAGGTTTTGCCGCCATCAGTACTTACCAATAAGTTACCACTACCGCCGCCAATCCAAACTTCGTTTGGTGTGCGATAGGCCATATCCAGTAAACCCCAACTGGTCGCCAGCTCAGGAGTTTCGGCATCTAACCACTCATCCGGGTTAGCTGGGTCGCTAAATTGTACCTGACCACCCCTAGCGAGTAACCACAGCCCATCCTGTGAAAATCCCATATTTTCTACACGGCGAGAACTATTACGGTTGTGGGGAACCCAAGCATTTTGTCCTGCTTCCCAAGTAGAGTAGAAACTACCCTTTGCAGAAACAGCAACATACTTACCATCCACAGAACGTTCCAAGTTCCGCACTACCCCTACAGCAGCCTCTACTTGGGCTTTCCAATTTTTTCCGCCATCAGTAGTTTTATAGATAGCACCTACATCTGTAGCCATCTCAGCTATGTCTGTTCCCAAAGCTTGGATAGCGATGGGATTACCGGGGAGTTTCTCACTCAAGGGAATGCGTGACCAAGAACGACCCTCATCTGTGGTGTGCAATAGCAAAGAAGGTTCACCGACAATCCAGCCTTCTTTGCCAGCGAAACTTACTGAGTCAAAACGGTATCTATCATCATCCAGTGCCAAATTCAGGGGCTGCCAATTATTACCACCATCATTGGTTTCTAGCAAGGTGGCACTACTACCTACTAAAAAACCATGCTGAGGATTTTCTGTAAAAGCAATATCCAGTAATTTGGCCTCTGTTGGCAAAGAAACCACTGCCCAAGGGTTGTAGCTGGTAGAGGGAACCTTACTACAACCAATACACAAGAGTAAGACCACCAACAAAGTAAATATTTTTTGCCAACTTTTCACAATAACCATCGATTTCTTTATTTGTTTCTGAATTTGTGTAAGGTTTTTCTAGAAGGTTTACCTTAAGCAGATTGAAAGACTAATGAGTGCTGAGTAAAAAAAGCTGATTTTTATACCCCTACACCCCTAAACCCTTACACCCCTAAACCCCTATCTCCAGCATTACTGCAAGCCATAAAGACTGATAAAGAACAAGAATCCCAAAGCTAAAGCACCAAAAATGAGGATATTTTTTTGTGCTGGGGTGAGCTTATTGACACCTAAACCATAACCGAGATTTTCTCTGAAACCGGAGGCTGTACCTGCCGGGCCGATGTTCGTGAAAGCTGCCTTTTTCGCTGTACAAACTGGACAGCGCCAATTGATTGGCAGTTCGGCAAATGGTGTCTCTGGCGCAATGTCATGCTTATTGTCCCCTTTCTCAGGTTCGTAAACATAACCGCAGGAGCGACACTCAAAGCGGTCTAACACTGTATTTTCAACAGCTTGTTCGCTCATGGTGAAAGTCTCACAGAAAAGAAATATTAAATATACGTTAAAAATTATGACATACCCGTTAGACTTTTCTATCAATCATAGAAACGAATCAAATACTCGAAATGCGTTTGTTGCGAAGATTTCAGAAAAGATAAAAAGATATAATGTGAAATAAAGTAACAGCCTTATTTACACCATAAGCGGTAGATATTCATTGTGTTTGTCCTTAGCGGTTACGAGTACCTTCTAGGCTTTCTCATTATCTGTAGCCTAGTTCCTGCATTAGCGCTTTCCGCGTCCAAGCTCCTGAGACCCACTGGTAACAGCCTGGAACGCCGCACCACTTACGAATCTGGGATGGAACCAATAGGGGGAGCCTGGATTCAGTTCAATATCCGCTACTATATGTTTGCCCTGGTCTTTGTCGTCTTTGACGTGGAGACTGTGTTCTTATATCCTTGGGCAGTTGCTTTTCACCGTCTGGGGCTATTGGCATTCATTGAAGCGCTAATTTTTATTGCAATTCTTGTAGTCGCCCTAGTTTACGCATGGCGTAAAGGAGCATTGGAATGGTCTTGAATTCTGATTTAACTACTCAGGACAAAGAGCGAATCATCAACCCCATTGAACGTCCTACAATCACTCAAGACCTGTCGGAAAATGTGATTTTAACTACGGTTGATGACCTCTATAACTGGGCTAGGCTTTCGAGCCTGTGGCCGTTGTTGTTTGGTACAGCTTGCTGCTTTATTGAGTTTGCAGCATTAATTGGTTCGCGTTTTGACTTTGACCGCTTCGGGTTAATTCCCCGTTCCAGTCCCCGTCAAGCCGATTTGATTATCACAGCTGGGACAATCACCATGAAGATGGCTCCTCAATTGGTGCGTCTTTATGAACAAATGCCCGAACCTAAGTATGTAATTGCGATGGGTGCTTGCACAATTACAGGCGGTATGTTTAGCGTTGATTCGCCTACGGCTGTGCGGGGAGTTGATAAGTTAATTCCCGTGGATGTCTACTTACCTGGTTGTCCTCCCCGTCCGGAAGCAATTATCGACGCAATTATTAAGCTGCGGAAGAAGATTGCTAACGACTCTATGCAGGAACGGAGTCTGATTCGGCAAACCCATCGTTTCTACAGCACGACTCATAACTTGAAGCCAGTACCAGACATCTTAACTGGTAAGTATATGCAGTCAGAGACTCGCTTCAACCCACCAAAAGAGTTGACAGAAGCGATCGGTCTTCCTGTTCCCCCAGCACTGCTGACATCACAAACCCAGAAGGAGGAACAAAAACGTGGCTGATGAAGAATTACAACCAGTACCCGCAGCAGAAGCCGCTATAGTTCCATCTGGGCCGACTTCCCAGTGGCTAACGGAAAATGGCTTTGCTCATGAATCTTTGGCAGCCGACAAAAACGGCGTGGAGATAATTAAAGTGGAGGCAGATTTCTTGCTTCCCATCGCTACAGCCCTGTATGCTTACGGGTTTAATTATCTCCAGTTTCAAGGTGGTGTTGACCTTGGGCCAGGACAGGATTTGGTTAGCGTGTATCACTTGGTGAAGGTGAGTGACAATGCTGATAAGCCTGAAGAAATCAGGGTGAAGGTGTTCTTACCACGGGAAAATCCGGTAGTTCCTTCGGTGTACTGGATTTGGAAAACCGCAGACTGGCAAGAACGCGAATCTTACGATATGTTCGGCATTATCTACGAAGGACACCCCAATTTGAAGCGGATTTTGATGCCGGAAGATTGGGTAGGTTGGCCTTTGCGGAAGGATTACATTTCGCCTGATTTCTACGAATTGCAGGACGCTTATTAGGCTGAGTACTAAGTGTCAGCTTGTGAGAATTTTCATATCTCATCTTTAACCCCTTTCCGGCGGCGGAGAGGGGTAATGTTTTTTATACGCAAAGTGGCGCGGAGGTTGGCGCAGAGTTTCGCAGAGAATAGTTCTATTTTTGCGAGGATGGGTGATGATATAAGTAAGTATGAAAAATGTTATGTTGCCATAGTTTGTTTATGTCTAAGGAATTATTAAAATCTTTCCAGGAAGCTTATAGCAATCTCGAATTGTTTCCATTGATGGGAGAGAAATTAATGGAGCAGTTTCGTGTAGATTATGGTGATGATTTAATAGCAGATTTGCGGCAATTAGTTGAAGATAGCCCTAATGGTGATGGCAAGTTTGTATTTACTGGACATCGAGGATGTGGAAAGTCTTCTTTATTAGCCGAATTTAGTAGACAAGTTCAGGATAATTTTTTTGTAGTTTTATTTTCTATTGCTGACACTATTGAAATGTCGGCTGTTAATCATGTCAATATTCTGTTTGCGATCGCTCTTAATTTAATGTACGAGGCAGAAGCACGCAAAGTACAAATTCCTCAAACTACTAAAGATAAACTTTATGGATGGTTTGCAACTCGTACTCGGACTACAGAGGCAGAGTTGGGAGGTGGGATTGAAGCTAGTGTTAATTTGCTCACTTTCCTGAAAGCTCAATTAAAGGCTGACGCAAAAGTTAGAGAGGAAATTACACAGGAATTTGAACGGAAAATATCAGATTTAGTTGCCCGAATTAATGAAATTGCTGCATTGATTCAATTTGCTACTAAACAAGAAGTTATAGTCATCATTGATGATTTAGATAAACTAGATTTGGGAAGAGTTAATGATATTTATCGAGATAATATTAAAGCTCTGTTTCAACCTAATTTTCGGATTATCTATACTATCCCTATTTCGGTAATGTGTGACACTTTTCTCTGGCCACTTATTGGTGCAGAAACTAATTATCAAACTGTGGTGATGCCTGTTATCAAGATTTTTGCTAAGGGTGACAATCGTTTGCCTGATGCCCAGCCTCGAAGTGAAGCCAAAAATATTTTATGTGAAATCTTACAAAAACGCATTTCTAGTGAATTAATAGACAAATCAGCAGCAGAGAAGATTGTTGTTTACAGTGGTGGAGTGCTGCGTGAATTAATTCGTCTGGGTAATGTGTGTTGTCGCATTTGTTTGCGGCTTATCAGGCAGAAACCAGGAGAGAAAATTGTTATTAATGACCAAATTATAGAAGAAGCCATTAAGCAAATTCGTAATGATCTTTCTCTGCGTCTAGGAAGAGACGATTTTGAAATTTTGAAAACTACTTATGAGCAGTTCGAGCCGGAAGATGTACAGCAACAGGAGTTTTTAGAATTACTGCATGGGTTGTATGTTTTGGAATATCGTAATGATGAAACTTGGTATGATATTCACCCCATTCTTGTAGAGACTCTGAGACGCAGGGGGTTAATTAATGGTGAATGAAGACTTATTAGCAGATGGAGAAAATCGAGATGCTTATGATGATTTAATGGTTTCTATTGAGGCTAAAGCACATCGATTAAATTTGCTAATTGCCGTTTGTGATGATGCCAGTTTCCGAGATGAGATTATTGCTCAGTATGAGGCAGAATTACAGCCAGAAATTCGTTGCTATCGGGTGACATTAGCGCGGGGTGAACCGAGTTTGAGGGCTGCTGTTGCTCAATTGGTGGAAAGAGAAGAATATTTGCAGCAACATAACCCAGCAGTTATTACTGTAACTGGTGCAGAACAGCTTTATTTTCTCAAGCTGGGGAATGAGCGTTCAGAACAAGAGATTTTTTTCGGTTACTTGCAGTGGACTAGAGAGGGGTTAAGGGAATTTCCTTTTGCTATAGTTCTCTGGGTGACTAATCAAATATTGGGTGATTTGAGGAAGAAAGCACCTGATTTTTGGAGTTGGCGCAATGGTGTTTTCCGGTTTGTGTCTAGAAGAAAAAATACTATTTCTGGTAGAGATATAGAAGCAATTCGTTTTGCTTTCAGTGACGATGAGATTTCAGGTTTTGATGATGAAAATGATTATTTATTACCCATAGAAGATTTGCAAGGATTTATTCAAGATTTAGAACAGCGCGGTGTGAAAGATGCAACTTTAGCGACTTTATACTTTAGCTTAGGAGATATTTATAGAAAAAGACTCAACCGGGGAGAGTTTCAAGATTATCAGCAAGAGCAAGACTTAGGCATTAAGTATTTAAGCAAGGCTGTTGAGTTGCAAAAAGAGTTAGGTTTAGATCAAGACTTAGCCACCAGCCTTAATAACTTAGCATTGCTTTACCGTTCCCAAGGCAAATACAGCGAAGCTGAACATTTGTACATAGAAGCCTTGGCACTCACACGCAAACTACTGGGTGAAGAACATCCCGATGTTGCACAAAGTCTCAACAACCTAGCAGTACTCTACCGCTATCAAGGCAGATATAGTGAAGCTGAACCTTTGTATAGCCAAGCTTTAGCACTATACCGTAAACTGCTGGGTGAAGAACATACAGAGGTCGCACACAGTCTCAATAATCTTGCCAGACTATACCAGTCCCAAGGCAGATACAGTGAAGCCGAACCCTTATACATCCAAGCATTAGTACTGTACCGTAAACTGCTGGAGGACGAACATCCTGATGTCGCTGTCAGTCTCAACAATTTAGCCGCACTCTACGATTCCCAAGGTAGATACAGTGAAGGCGAACCTCTGCACATCCAGGCTTTGGCATTGTGGCGTAAATTGCTGGGGGAAGAACATCCCAATGTTGCCATCAGCCTCAACAATCTAGCAGTACTATACCAGTCCCAAGGCAGATACAGTGAAGCCGAACCTTTATACATCCAAGCCTTAGTACTGTACCATAAACTGTTTGGTGAAGAACATCCAGATGTCGCCACCAGCCTCAACAATTTAGCAGGACTCTACAAATCTCAAGGTCGATACAGCGAAGCGGAATCTTTGTACATTCAAGCTTTGGCACTGAGTCGCAAACTCCTGGGTGAAGAACATCCCGATGTTGCACAAAGCCTCAACAATTTAGCTGCACTCTACCGTTCCCAAGGCAGATACAGCGAAGCGGAACCTTTGTACATTCAAGCTTTGGCAATGAGGCGCAAACTCCTGGGTGAAGAACATCCCGATGTTGCACAAAGCCTCAACAATTTAGCTGCACTCTACTTTTTTCAAGGCAGATATAGCAAAGCGGAACCTTTGTACATTCAAGCTTTGGCACTGTGGCGCAAATTGCTGGGGGAAGAAAATCTTTCAGTCGCACAAAGCTTCAACAATTTAGCCACACTCTACCACTACCAAGGCAGATACAGCGAAGCCGAATCCTTTTACATTCAAGCTTTAGCGCTAACGCGCAAACTATTAGGTGAAGAACATCTTTCAGTCGCACTTAGTCGTCGCAGTTTAGCATTACTCTACGATTCCCAAGGCAGATACAGCGAAGCGGAACCTTTGTACATTCAAGCTTTAGATATTTTAGAGAGAATTTTAGGGGCAAACCACCCAGATACTGTTACTATGCGTGAAAATTTAGCAGAGTTGCGCGATCGCCTCTCCTCAGAACAATAACAGCGATCACCTAAACATAAAGTTTTATGTTTTGAGGTGGAATGATGGGGTTGTGGAGGCGATCGCTCACCCTTTTTACTTGAAGTTTCGTGTTTTGAGGTGGAATGATGGAGTTTTGGAGGCGATCGCTCCAGTTTAAAACTTGAAGTTTCGTGTTTAGAAGTGGAATGATGGAGTTGTAAGAACGAAATTACGAATTATTCCAGGTGCAAACAGACAAAATATTCTACAGCTTGTTTCAAGCGTTCCCCAGCATATTTTTTGCCATCATTGGGGAAACAGATATTAATCCCAGTACCTATGAGTTTGTCTCAGTGGAACTAAAGGAAACTGCTTTTCGCATTGATGGGGTATTTAAACCTGTTAATGAAAGCACAGAAGAACCCCTATATTTTGTTGAAGTTCAGTTTCAACTAGATCCTAAATTTTATAGACGCTTCTTTGCCGAAATCTTTCTTTATCTCCGTCAAAACCCATCTGTTAACTTTTGGCGTGCTGTTGTCATTTATCCCCAACGCATCATAGAACCGGATGATCAACAACCTTATCGTTTGATTTTGGATAGTTCCCAAATACAACGCATTTATTTAGATGAGTTAGGGACGGCTAGCGAAAACTCTCTGCAATTAGCGATCGTGCAACTAATTATTGCCAGTGAAGCAACAGCTATTGACCAAGGTAGACAACTGATTATACAGGCAAGGCAAGAACTGACCGATGAAGCAAACAAAAAACAAATTGTAGAATTAATAGAAACTATCTTGTTGTACAAATTCACCAACTTAAGCCGAGAGGAGGTAGCAGCTATGTTGGGTATAGATGATGAATTCAAAAAAACTAGGATGTATCAGTCTATTAAGGAAGATGGACTAGAAGAAGGTAGACAAGAAGGTAGACAGGAAGGTAGACAAGAAGGTAAGTTACAAGCAAAGTTAGAGGCTATTCCTCGGTTACTGGCCTTGGGGTTGAATGTAGAACAGATAGCAGGTGCTTTGGATTTGACGATTGAGCAAGTTCAGGAAGTTGTAGAAAATTAGTAGATTTTTACTGAATATTTCTCATCAGAGATTCGTCACTTTCCAGTCACATTTGCTTGTAACCCTAGCAATGTAGGCATTCCCAAACTATTATGAACGGGTTAAAAGGTAAAAACACTCTGATTACGGGTGCTAGTTCTGGTATTGGGCAGGCGATCGCTATCCGTCTGGCTCAAGAAGGTTGTAACATTGCTATTAATTACCGCAAAAGTCCCTCAGGTGCAGAGGAAACTGAAGAAATGGCTTTGCAGAAGGCTTGTAAAAATGTTGAAATTTGCGGTGTTAAGTCTTTGTTAGTACAGGGTGATGTTTCTCAGGAAGAAGATGTTGTCGAGATGGTCAACACTGTAATTGAGGAGTTTGGTAGTCTCGATATTCTCATCAATAACGCCGGGATTCAAACTGAATGTCCATCCCACGAAATCACAGCAGAAGACTTTGATCGCGTAATTGGAGTCAATCTGCGGGGTTCTTACTTGTGCGCGCGTGAAACTATTAAACACCTGCTGACTCAAAATCGTTCAGGGGTAATTATTAATATTTCCAGTGTCCACGAAATTATCCCTCGACCAATGTATGTCAGCTATTCCATCAGTAAAGGTGGAATGGAAAATATGACCAAAACTCTAGCTTTGGAATATGCTCATCGGGGTATTCGTGTCAATTCTGTAGCGCCTGGAGCGACAATTACACCTATCAATGAAGCTTGGACTGATGACCCGGAAAAGAAAGCAGTTGTAGAAAGTCATATTCCCATGAGGCGTGCTGGTACTTCCGAGGAAATGGCGGCAGCAGTAGCATTTTTAGCATCAGATGAAGCAGCATACATCACGGGACAAACTTTGTTTGTAGATGGTGGTCTGTCGCTGTACGCTGACTTTAGAGAACCTTGGTCAGCTTGAGTTCCCAGTATAGAACTTCAGAAAATATGAGTCTTATCAGGCTGTATCGCACCTCAATATTGGTAGTGAGTGTCTGCATCCTACTGGCTAGCAACTCTGCTTTAGCTGCTGAAAGAGTAGTACTGAAGTACAAGGTCTTCCGTGAAACTATTGTTGTAGAAGAATTGTCAACCTTTGCTCAAACTGGCGCACTCTCAAGTTCACTACGAATTAATTTAGCTTTGGCTCGACAAAACCCTAAAGTAATTCGTCAATATTTAACAACACCAATCAAAGTCAGCCCTGTACTTTTAGATCGGGTTTTAAACAGTCCTGTTGGTAACATTATTCTTGATGAGCTAAGTCAAGTTATCCACACACCATCCCGCAGTGCTGATAGACAAGCTTTGCGTTCCGCTTTGGTACTTTCCGCTAGTGGTGATGGACAAGTGACTTTAATAGAAATCATCCAAAATTATCCTACTCCAAACGTAGAAATTGACGGAGAGCGTTTGGGGGATGCTTACCGTCAACTTCGTAGCTTACAAGCTAGGTTAGAGAATTTATTCAGTTTTTAATAAGCTAAAGTTTCTAAAGTTTCCCGCAAATAACGTTGTACTTGCTGTTCTAAACGCAATTCCTTAAGTTGAATATTACTTTCTAGCTGCCAACGCTGGAAACCAGAAGTAGTGGCGATCGCATATTGGAGATTGCTCCAAATATCAGGATCACGAGAAAATTGATAATTACTGGTAGCTGTAATCTTAGCCATAGTCCCTCATTCCTCAGTTTTAACTTTGACAGGCAACTGGGGCAAGATTTTATTAACCCGCACCCCTAAAATTGTGAAATCCTGGTTAATCTTCTCTAAAGGTAATGGTTCTATCGCTGCAAATTCTGTGTCATTTGTGACCAAAACCCGCGCTACGCTCACGGGAATTTGCAGAAACAAATTACTTGCCAAAAAGGTTAAAGCCGCAAGTGCTAACCCCAAGATACGCCACTGGGGTAATTGACTTGTAATGTTGACAACTAAAGGCGCAGCTTGATATAGCTGCCACAATACAAAAATAGATAAAATTGCTGACAATAGAGCCAGCACACGATTTAACTTGGTATTAATTAAACAAAGGATTTTTCTTTGCTGCTCAGTCAGATTTTCTGGCTTGAGGGCAATTCCCAAAATGGCAAATATATAAAAAGGGCGACGCAACTGCATCCATAAAAGTGGAATAAGACCAGTTGCAGCTACTAACAAAAGTTCCATCCAGACTGGTAAAAGTGGCTCACCAACAGAAAGGAACAATAAGCACAATAGCAAAAAAATTGGTAGTGTCGCCAATCCAGCGACGTGAATCCACAATATTGGTTCAGAGCGAAATGAGCGCATAAAAGAGTCCTGAGTTTTGAGTTTTGAGTGCTGAGTGTTGAATTTTAAGTTTGGATACCAGCAAGAAAGTCAGGTTTAAATCTCTCCCAGGTTTGTTTCCAACTGGTATGAGTTGTGAGTTGTCGCAGTTAAAAACTGTTTTCAACTCTTTACTCTTAAATTACTTACCACTCAGCACTCGTTACTCAGCACTATCTTGTTAGTGCCAGGGTACGGCGTTTTGTGACCATTTGATAGGATTCGATGATGTCACCTTCAGCCCAATCATGGAATTTATCAACACCAATACCGCATTCATAACCAGCGTTGACCTCACGCGCGTCGTCTTTCATCCGTTTGAGGGAGTCAAGCACGCCTTCATAGATCACCTTACCGGCACGACGTACCCGCACTTTGCAGTTGCGGACTAGTTTGCCAGACTGAACGTAACAACCAGCAACAGCACCACGACCAACTGGGAAGACAGCGCGGACTTCTGTTTGACCAAGGGGTTCTTCTACCAACTCTGGTTCTAACAGACCTTCCAATGCGCCTTGGATATCTTCGATCAGTTTGTAGATGATGTTGTATTCCCGCACGTCTACTCCTGCTTCATCAGCAGCTTGTCTGGCTCCACTGGCGAAGGTGGTGTTGAAGCCGATAATTACAGCTCCACTGGCTGCTGCTAAGTCGATATCTGTTTCGGTGATTTCGCCAGCCGCAGTTAACAGCATCCGAATCTGTACTTCGTTTTGGGGGATTTGTTTGAGTGATCCCACAATTGCTTCTACAGAACCTTGTACGTCGCCTTTCAAGATCAGGTTGAGTTCTTTCAACTCGCCTTCTTGAGCTTGCGCCGATAGGGTTGTGAGGGTGACACGTCCTTGTAGTAGACGAGATAGACGTTGCTTGTCGGCACGATCTGAGGCCAGCGCTCTGGCTTCTTTTTCGTTGTCGAATACCTCAAATTCATCACCTGCGGCGGGTACGTCACTTAAACCCAGTACCTCAACTGCAAATGAAGGCCCAGCTATATCTACTCTTCTGCCGCGATCGTCAACCATTGCCCGGACTTTACCAAATGCTGAACCAGCAAGTAGTATATCTCCTACATGGAGTGTACCGTTCTGAATCAATAGGGTAGCAACTGCGCCCTTGGCTTTATCCAGGTGGGCTTCAATGACTGTTCCTCTGGCATTCCGGTCTGGGTTGGCGGAGAGTTCACCAACTTCTGCTACTAACAGAATCATCTCTAGAAGGGTATCGAGATTTTCACCCCTGATGGCGCTCACGGGAACCATGATTGTTTCACCACCCCACTCTTCTGAGGTCAAACCATACTGAGTGAGTTCTTGTTTCACTCGGTCTGGTTGTGCGCCTTCTTTATCAATTTTGTTGATAGCAACAACAATTGGTACTCCGGCTGCTTGAGCGTGGCTAATTGCCTCCACTGTTTGGGGACGAACACCATCGTCTGCGGCCACAACTAAGACGGCGATATCTGTTACCCTAGCGCCTCTTGCTCTCATGGCTGTGAAGGCTTCGTGACCGGGGGTATCTAAGAAGACAATCTGCTGTTCTTTACCGTCATGGACGATATCAACGTGGTATGCGCCTATATGCTGGGTAATCCCGCCAGCTTCACCGGCTGCTACTTTGGTTTTGCGAATCGAGTCGAGGAGGGTAGTCTTACCGTGGTCTACGTGACCCATGATTGTCACTACTGGCGGACGACGCAGGAGATGTTCCAAGTCGCCAACTTCGATCATTTCCGTGACTTTACGGGCTTCTGCTTCTGGTTCAGCAGTCTCGACTTCTATCTCTAGCTCTTTGCCTACCAAGGTAATTGTCGGAATATCCAGATTTTGGGTGATACTCACTGCCATGCCTTTCATGAACAGGATTTTCACTATTTCTGTGTCAGCAACTGCCATAAGGTCAGCTAACTCTTGCACTGTCATTGCCCCTGTGACCGCAACTTTTTCTGGCCGCTCACGTTTAACTTCTGTTTCTTGGCGGCGGTTTTGGTCACGGTTGTTATGACTAGACCTCTTACCACGAGTGGTAGGACTACTAATTGGTGCTGCCGTTGCTGCACTGGCGGATCTGGCTGCTTTGGGTTTGGGAGGACGAGCAATGGAAAGACTAACTTGGACGGTTGCGGGTATTTCTAATCCCTCTTCATCTAGTAAATCTTCATCTTCAAAATCATCTTCCACCAATGGCTTGACGCGTTTGCCTTTAACGCCAGCCTTGCCAGCTTTTTCTTTGATTTCGTCGATGATTTCTTCTTCCTGCCACTTCTTGCCACCTTTGGCGAGACGGGGTGGTGTCGGGCGTTTCAAATCGAGTAGGTCTGGGGCGATCGCTGCTGTATCACCTGCCTCTCCTCTGCCGCCGCCGGGAACTCCTCTAGGTGGGGTGGCAACTGGTGCGGCATCTGCTGACGGGCGGACTGGTCTTTGGGGACGTATGCCGTCACCCGATGGAGCGCCTGGTCTGTTGACACGTTGCTCTGGTTTGACTAGACCTTGGGCGGGGCGAGCCTGTTTTTGTACAGGAGCGGATGAGGTTTCTCCCTGTGCAGGTTTGGCGACTCTTGGTTTAGCTTGGTCGCGCTCATCTTCACGGCGTGGGCGATCGCGTTTGAGAATTGGTTTTTCGCCCGGCGCACCTGTTATTTCAGATAGATCCAGTTTTTCTGCTGTAGGTCTACTGGGAGGCGCTACCAGTTGAGGTTTTGGTTGTCTCTCTGGTTTACCTGGTCTGGGCTGAGCTGATTTTTCTGGCTTCTCTACTGCGATTTTCGCTGGAGCCTGTGATTGAGCTTCCGGCTCTGCTTCTGGTGCAGCAGGTTTTTGCGGGGTCTCAGATAGATTCCTTGGTACGGGTCGAGATGGTGCCGTCGGCTTCATGGGCGAGACTGGTGTAGCGAAGGGCCGTGGAGGTGCTGGAGAATTGGCTTCAGAAGAAGCAATCTGGTTATTAGCAACTGACGCTTCAGGAGCGTTGGAGGTAGTGTTTCTCAATATTTTGGGTTTACGGATTTCCAAAATTTGTTGTTGTTTTTGTGGGGGCGCAGGTCGGTTGCGCGAGCCAGCAGGTGCTGAATTTGGTTTATGGCTGGTTGCGTTTAATTCTTTTTTAGATGTTCCATTTGTAGCTGCAAGTTTTTCCGCAGCTGCCCGGATACTTTCTGCCTCTGATTCTGAAATTGTACTGCTATGGCTTTTGACCGCAATATTGAGCTGGTCGCAAATTGCTAATAGCTCTTTGTTATCCAAATTCAATTCCTTTGATAATTCGTAGATTCTAACTTTGCCGTTGTTCATCCACTCTTCCCCTTTAATTTACAGTTTTTTTGCGGATGGTTGCCTGGAAGTGCGACATCTCCATCCTTTGATTACTGTTTTAGGTTGCCCTTGGTGATTTTGCCGGTGCCTCCAATCAGGAAAGAGAGATGTTTCGGGTTAATGCTGGCATCTCCACCAAAATCGATGGTTAGCGAACATCCTTAAAAGTTTGTTAAATAAAACGTTTTTCTGATGTTCATTGATGCCGAACTGCGCCTGAGCGCTACCAGGTTGCCATTTTGTCGTTTTTTGTTTTGCTGTTTCTGAGCCTTCCACAACACAATGAGAGTGAATTTGTTGGGAGTAATGCTTCGCTCCTCTTAATATTTTGTCAGAGCCGCTTGCTAACTACACCCATTTACTATTTTGGCACTAACCCCAAAAATTGCAGAGGGTGTGGTCATAGCTCAAATGTTTTGGCTGTCACCACTATTCCCCTGAGGATTACCACCATGAATGTTTTGTAGCCTAATTTTGATTTTGGGGATCGTTTTGGGCTAGATTTTGCCACAATGTTTGGTACAGTGTGTCTGGCACCGATGCTTGTAGCGATCGCCCTAATCGATTTTTTTTCTGAGCCACTTGTAGGCAACTCATCTGCGGACAAATATAGGCTGAACGCCCCATGCCCTCATTCAATTGTACCTTTCCCGAAGGAAAGACACGGACAATCCGCCAAAAGTCTTGTTTTAGTCCTACTTTACGGCAACTAATACAACGTCGGTAGTTGGGTTGCATCTGTCTTCTGTAACTTTAACAGAACTATTGATGGTGACAACCAAGTTAGACTTGCCAACTCTGATTGATTTTTATGTTGCCTGATTTTTAGTAATAATTAAGACTAATACTAATGTCTATCTTACCAGAAATCCTTAAGGCTAAGAAATTACTCTTCATAGTTGGGGTCAAAAGATTCGTCTTCTAATTCTCCTTGTTGATTTTCTTCATAGTCTAGCTCGTCTGATTCGATGTCATCTTCCTCTAGTTGATATTTTGCACGCGCCGCCACAAATTTAGCATCTTCGGCTACTTGGTCATACTTGGCTTTATCTTTAATATCTATTTTCCAGCCAGTCAATCGGGCAGCTAATCGCACGTTTTGCCCTTCTTTGCCAATAGCCAAACTCAGTTGGTCTTCCGCGACTAATACGTGAGTTTGTCGAGTTTCTGGGTCCATGAGGCGCACTTCATCGACTCGCGCCGGGCTGAGGGCATTCGCAATATATGTTGCCGGGTCTGGAGACCAGCGAATCACGTCAATTTTTTCGCCGCGTAATTCGTTGACTACTACCTGAATGCGTGATCCCCTAGCACCAATACAAGCTCCTACGGGATCTACATCACGATCAAGGGTATCTACTGCTATTTTAGTCCTTGGGCCTACATAGCGGGAAGGGGGGTTTGCCTCCCTGGCTACGGCAACTATCCGTACCACTTCGTCTTCAATTTCTGGTACTTCGTTGGCAAATAGATAAACTACTAAACCTGCATCAGCACGGGATACTAATAACTGTGGCCCTCGTTGCTGACCTTGAGAAACTTTTTTGAGATAAACCTTAAATGTGGCATTTGCCCGATAATTGTCATTGGGCAATTGTTCGCGCTTGGGTAATTCGGCTTCTACTTCTGGTTGTCCAAAGGTGCTGCTAACTGCCAGAATTACTGATTGGCGCTCAAATCGCAAAACTCTGGCCTGGAGAACTGTGCCTTCTAAGTCTTGGAACTCTTCTTGCACCATCTGGCGCTGTTGATCTCGTAGTTTTTGTGCCAGTACTTGCTTGGTTTGCATGGCAGCCATGCGCCCAAATTCACCTTGGTCTGGAGTGACATCTAGTACCACTGAGTCCCCCAATTGGGCTTCGGGAGCTACTTGCTGCACTTCATCTAAGGAAATTTGATGGTCAGAATTATTAACTTCTTCAACAATGGATTTTGTGGAAAGAACGCGAAATCCTTCCTCATCAATATCTAGCTCGACTTCAAAGTTATCAAAATAATCTTCATCAAACTGTTTGCGCTCGATGTTTTGAGCGCGACGATAACGTTCATAACCCTTAAGTAATGCTTCTCTAATAGCAGCCTGAACCGCTAATCGGGGCAAATTCCGCTCACGACTAATACTTTCTATTAAATCTTTTAATCCTGGTAAACTAACCATTGACATAAGCAATCTCCTTTATATATTCGGGACTGGGGATTGGGTATTGAGTACTGGGCATAGGGAAAATAAAAAGATAGGGTAACAAGGGAGTCGGAGGAAAATTATCCTTCCTTACCTCCTTCCAGTCCCCAGTCCCCAGTCCCTAATCTCTAGTCCGTCGTCTATTCGCCGTCATATAGCAACACCCTAGTAATTAGGGGGCGAGGAATTTCAATGACGCGACCTTTTTGATTTATGTAAACTTTTGTCTCGTCCCGGCGAATCAACTGACCAATCCACTCTTGTTGTTCTTCGTGGGGTGGGGAAGTGGAAACAATTACAGGAAACCCTTTAAAAGAGATAAATTCCCGATCAGTTACCAGTTGCCGCGAAATACCAGGACTCGACACTTCCAAGACATAGGCATCTGGAATGATTTCCGTTGCATCTAAGGCAGCTTCTAAAGCACGGCTCATGCGCTCACAATCATCCAGACCAGTATCCTGTTGAGGATTACGGATATCTATCCGCAATACTGGTGGTCGTTGGTTGGTGTGAAAAACGATGCCAACGACTTCCAATCCCAGTTGTTCTGCCACTGGTATTGCCAAATCTGTAATTGGTGGAACTAAAGGATGAGTCATGTGCAAATACAATAAAAAAAGTGGGCATTAACCCACTTCCTGCGATAGGTATATCTTCCAAGAAGTCTTGTGACGAACCGATGATGGTTCGCCGCTAACATGAGTGTAGCGCATTTCTTTATTAGTCAATACTCATTTAGTCAGTGGTGATTGGTTGTTTCCTCTACTCTCTACTCCTCAGCATCGAATTGGGAATTGATTTGATTTGTCTAGTTTGTTCGATAATTTGGTCGATGTCTTCTTGGGATAAACGCTGGACGTAGTTGAGTTTGACTTCTTCTAGGAAGTCAACTAGTAAACTTTGGATTTCGGAGAGTACGTGCTTTTGCTGTATTTCGTTGCCTAAGGCTTGGGTAAAGCTATTGGCAAGTTGGCTGGAGAGTTTTGCACCGACGGGATCTTTGATAGCACTGGCTAGGACGTTGTAGAGATTTGTGGTAATTTGGGTGGCTAGTTGTTCGCTGAGTTGGCTTTGAGCTTGTCCAACTCCGGGTAAGGCTTGTAGGTTCTTGTAGATGGGGACTTGGTGAAAGGCGCTGTTGATACTGTGCTGTAATAAGGCAATGAGTTCTGGTTGGATTTTTGGCAAGACTTGATCAACGATAGTTTGAACTAAAAGACCAGCGATCGCTTCCACTTCATTGATATCGTTAATGTCTATGTAGGGACGCAATTTGTCGTTTTGCAGCAACCAGCGTGTAATTTCACCCTTTTGAATTGATCCCTGAATCTGGTTAATGACGCGAATGATGACAATTTCTGTGAGTTCTTCAGCAAAATTAGCGACAACTACTTGGTGAATTTGTTTATTTATGGGTTGTAGGTTTATTAAATGGGCATGATCTAGGCGAATCGCTACAGGTATTATCCGCAACCAGCGCCAGAAGGGAATTAATAGGAATAAATCATACCATCGCCACAAAATAGCATTTAACCAGCTGAACCCTGGATGCCTACCTCTGATATAAATTACGCGTCCTAGTAACTCTAAGCCAAATAAGCAAACAAATGGCAAATCTATCAGCCAAAAATAATTAATGAATTCGTTGTTTTCCCCGATTTGGCGGTAATAATTTGTAGCAATTAAAGGACTGATTTTCTGGTTAAAAAAGGTAATTTCTTGTAACCAGCCTTTTTGAGATAGGTATGGCTGGCTCCAAAAGGTAGCAAATGATTGTTTGGCTGAATCATTACCGATGCGATCGCGCATTCGCTTTTTGATTCTTTCTAAAGTCCCACTTTTACCTGCGGCGGCAAATGGGTTACCTTCAATCATCTCGTTGCTAAGACGACTGATCTCTTGTAATTGAGTTTTTACTGCTGGTGATGTAATACCTGTTTGACTTACCTCTGCTTTTAAAAGGTTGATTTTATTTAAATAATTTTGCGTTTCTCTGTGCTGTTCAATACCCTTAATGGGGTCATAAATTTTAGTTATTTCTGGTACTTTCCGTAAGTAAAAATCCCGCCACGGCACATAGCTCAAATCAAATAAAACTAAGAATAAGTTTAATGTGGCAATAGTTGCCATCAATCTTTCAAAGTATAAATTCTGCTTTTTCGGTAATTTTCGATTAGCCATTTTTAGTTTTAGATTATACAACTTCCTATAGCTAAACCATTTTTAATTCTTATACATTGCATAATAATCCAACTAAGATATTTCCTGTGGCTGAGGAAAAACTTTCTATTATATGTTAGTTAGATTAAGACTAAAAAGCGTTATCATTCGTCAAAAATTATGAACAACTTAGACAAATACTGTAAAGCAAAGTAAAATTGTCCTCTTGTTTACGTCTATCAATTTTTTGGTTTAACTCAAAGGAGTTTTAAATATGTGGTGTGGGTTTGGAAAATCAAGTGCAGTAATTGCTACAGCTTGTGTAATTAGTGCTAGTTTTGTAATTTCAAATACAACTTTTGCAGATCGTCAGCGTAATTATACGCCACAGGAATTTCGTACAGTTTTACGAGGTTTAGGCTATAACGTCAAGGTGACAAACACGCCTCTCAGCGACGCAGAAACTAAAAAAGCTATCAGTGAATTTCAAAAAGGTTACAAGCTTACCCCAGTTGATGGGATTGCAGGGCCAAAAACCCAAGACTTTGCTGCAAATATCGTTCAAATCTTGCAAGCAAACTTAAATGCAGTCCTAAAAACAAATCCCCCTTTACCTCGTGATCAATTTTACGGCCCCAAAACTGAAGCAGCTATTAAAGAATTTCAGAAAAAACATCAGCTAGAAGCAACTGGTATTGCTAATTTAGCTCTTCGTCAAAAGTTGGACGAAGAAGCCAAAAAAGTCATCAGTAAACCGAGTACTCAACCAACGGTGAAGCCGTCGCCATCACCGACAGCCAAACCTACAGCATCACCGACAGCTAAACCAGCAGCATCGCCAACATCTAAACCTACAACATCACCTGCGCCAACGAAATCGCCGGCAACTACACCAACAGTATCACCCTCACCAACGGAATCGCCAACAGCTAAACCGGAGGCATCACCCTCGCCAACGGAATCACCCTCACCAACAGCATCGCCGACAACTACACCTTAAATAACGCTAAAAACCCCCTATACCCAAACCTCAGTTCTTTTGATTTGGTTCTTCGAGGGGTCTACCTTTTGGTATAGGTAAGATTGGACGGCGATCATCATAAGGCATAGGAATATACTGAACGCTGGGTCTTCCTCCTTGGGATTGGGGATATAAATCCATTAGTTCGTAGATAGAACGGGGCAGTCCTACAGTTATGGGCAGCCCCATTTCTGTAGCTTCTTCGACGGTGATGGGGTAGTCATGGGTTACTCGCCCAGTGGTCAAGGCTTCGATGATAGATTCGATATTTTCAGGGTTAACTTTTTGTTTGGGTATATTATCTTTGAGCAGAGTTCGCACGAAGCGTTGTACTTGCTGAATAGCTTTGCCAGCTAGGTCTGCCATGATTAAAGTCTGGTCATCAATCTCCCCGATTGGTTTATCTTTGACAACTTTAAGAATGCTGGCGGCGGGGAAATTACCCAGTTGGGGATCAACTGGACCTAAGACAGCATTGGCATCCATGACGATTTCATCGGCGGCGAGGGCAAGCATGGTACCGCCGCTCATGGCATAGTGGGGTACAAATACGGTAACTTTGGCAGAGTGACGAATTAAAGCTCTGGCTATTTGTTCGGTAGCTAAGACTAAACCCCCTGGTGTGTGTAGAATCAGGTCTATGGGTACATCTGGGGGTGTGAGGCGAATTGCCCTAAGTATTTGTTCTGAGTCTTCGATAGTGATGTAGCGTGAGATGGGAATACCCAACAAACTGATGGACTCTTGACGGTGTATGAGTAAAATTACCCGGCTTTTACGTTCTTGTTGAAACTCTTGTAAAGCCCGGATGCGGCGATATTCTACTTGGCGTTTTTGCCAGAGGGGTTGTAGAGAAGAAAGGAGGAGAAAAATCCAGAATAAATCACCAATACCAAAACCCATAGTATTTATTGTCCCAAAATTGCGATCGCAATATATTGTGACAAGTTTTAGGCGATCGCAATTCTATCTACAGGTTTATCTGAAAAGCATAGTTTACACTAGCTCATCAGGATTCACTCCTAGTTGTCGCAGACGTTCTGCTAGTTGTTCTGCTTTTCTTTTTGCCTTTTCAACTTCCTGTTCAGCAATCATTGCTCGTTCCGTAGCTGCAACAACTTCTTCTGTCGGCTCAGAAATTAATTCCCCTGTTAAGGTGAACCAACGTAGCCACAACCTGTTAATATCTCGAAACGCTCCTTGCCATACACCCAAACTTAAACCCAACTCTGGCATGAGTATACGTCCCTCAGTTAAATTTATCGCTTCATAATGACCACCTACTAACTGAAAAGCTCTCAGTTCATTGGTGTAGCGACTAAACACAATATAGTAAGGGATTCGCAAAATTCGCTCGTAAACTTCCCATTTGCTAGGAGGTTTAGCTGTTGGCTTTTGAGTAATGCCTAAATCTTCATCTTCTGTACCTGGGGATAATAATTCCACGACGACAAAGGGATTTGCGGGTTCTTGCCAAGTGACATAACTTAAACGCAAATCTTCACCTTTGTAGAGTTTTTGTACTCCCACAACGCCAAACCAATCAGGGCGTTTGTACCATAGTGGATGATCAAGATCGTAATAAAGATTCAGGTCAGCCGCACTGTAAACTAATTCGGGATTCCAGTTAATTGGTTGAAAGGTTAAGTATAAAAGTAAGGGCTGTAAAAAATGGAAATCGTCTGGCAAGCCTGGCTCCTCTGGGTTGTCGCTAGGTAAATCATACATTGTTGGTAGGGTTTCCCACGGAGGACGCGGCGGGTCAGATTGGGGGACGTAGTTAGAGAAAGTAGTCATAGTCAAAAGTCTACTCTTGTGGTTCAATACCTGCTGCTCGTAGTTGCGCTGCTAATGAAGTAAGGGTGTAAAGGAAATTTTGTCACCTGTCCCCTGTTACTTATTCATCCTCATCTGGGTTGAAGTCCTCTTCTGTTAGTTCTTGGTGAGGGATGGCGGCAATAATTGCATCTATGACTTTGGCAACTGGGATAATTTCTATGTCAAAGTCGGGAAATTTTTGACCTTTAGGAACGATCGCTTTCTTGAATCCCAGTTTAGCTGCTTCTTTTAATCGGAGTTCCATCTGGGAAACCGATCGCACTTGTCCACCCAAGCCGACTTCCCCAATCAAGACTGTACCGGGATCAACAATGCGATCGCGGAAACTGGCAACGATAGCAATGGCTATCCCTAAATCTACGGCTGGTTCTTCTACGTTTAATCCTCCAGCCGAAGCGACGTAAGAATCTAATTTGGACATGGGGATTCCCACGCGTTTTTCTAACACAGCGAGAATTTGGACTAATCGGTTATAGTCTATACCTGTACCTGCACGGCGGGGAGAGGGGTAGCTGGTGGGACTGACTAAGGCTTGTAATTCTACGACAATAGGGCGTGTACCTTCACAAGCCACAACAATGGCTGTACCAGGAGCAGGATCATCACGATTACCTAGAAATAGCTCACTGGGATTAGGTACTTCTCGCAATCCATTCGCCACCATTTCAAAGATACCGATTTCGTGAGTTGCACCGAAGCGGTTTTTAACTGTACGTAATAACCGATGAGAAGCAAAGCGATCGCCTTCAAAATAGAGTACTGTATCTACTAGGTGTTCTAAAACTTTTGGCCCGGCGATCGCACCTTCTTTGGTGACGTGTCCGACAATTAACATGGTGATGTCTTCGTGTTTTGCCACTTTCATTAAGGCGGCTGTACATTCCCTGACTTGGGCGACTGAACCAGGCGCAGAGGTCAGGGCGGGAAAAAACACGGTTTGAATACTATCAATCACTGCCACATTGGGCTTGAGAGAATCCACCTCTCGTAATATTTCTTCTAAATCTGTCTCTGGAAGAACATATAAATCTGCACCTACACTTTCAGCTATTGATACTGGAGACGTCTGTTCTGACTCTTCTTGCTGATCATCTCCTACAACACTTAGGCATTTTGCCACACCTAAGCGAGAAGCTCTTAACTTTACCTGTTGCCCAGATTCTTCGCCAGTTACATAGAGAATCCGATATCTCTGCGCCAATTGATTTGAAACTTGTAGTAATAAAGTAGATTTACCGATACCAGGATCGCCACCAATCAACACCATCGAACCCGGAACCACACCACCACCAAGTACCCGATCCAGTTCCCCATAGCCAGACTCCCAACGTGCAATTTGGCGATCGGTAATTTGGTCAAATGTTAAAGAAGCTCGTGCTTTTGGCGGCTTAACAGGTGCTTTGCCATTATTCTGAGAAGCGTGCCAACCACTAACTCCCCCCTTAGGTACATCTACGGAAGATTGAATGGTAATCTGTTCTTCTAAGGAATTGTAAGTACCACAAGCTGGACACTTACCAAACCATTGGGGAGATTCTGCTCCACATTCGTTACAAATGTAAAAAGTTTTGGGCTTTGCCATTATTAAATGTTAACTAATATGAAATATCTTAATTTTTCCTTAAGTATTGCTCAAATTGAAAATCCGATTAATAGCAAGAGTTAGAGCATTTTCCAAATCATTTGAAGGAATGATATCTTAATATTATGGTATTAAAAATTAATCATGAAAAGTTTAGTTAAGGAGCATTGAAAAACTTGGAAAGTCATAAAGAAAAAATCCTGGTAGTAGACGACGAAGCTAGCATTCGCCGAATTTTAGAAACGCGCCTTTCAATGATTGGCTACGATGTAGTCACAGCAGGGGATGGCGAAGAAGCTTTAGACACATTCCGCAAATCTGACCCCGATTTAGTGGTTTTGGATGTAATGATGCCAAAACTAGATGGTTACGGTGTTTGTCAAGAACTACGTAAAGAATCGGATGTCCCCATAATTATGCTAACAGCCTTAGGGGACGTTGCCGATCGCATCACTGGTCTAGAGTTAGGTGCTGATGACTACGTAGTTAAACCATTTTCACCCAAAGAACTAGAAGCAAGAATTCGCTCAGTATTACGACGGGTAGATAAAACTGGTGCCTCTGGTATTCCCAGTTCTGGAGTGATTCACGTTGGCAATATCAAAATTGATACCAACAAGCGCCAAGTTTACAAAGGCGATGAGCGTATCCGCTTGACAGGTATGGAATTCAGTTTACTAGAGTTGCTAGTCAGCCGTTCTGGAGAAGCTTTTTCCCGTTCGGAAATTTTACAAGAAGTCTGGGGTTATACTCCCGAACGCCATGTAGATACCCGCGTGGTGGATGTGCATATCTCCCGCTTACGGGCAAAATTAGAAGATGACCCCAGCAACCCAGAATTAATTCTCACAGCAAGGGGTACTGGTTATTTGTTTCAACGCATAATTGAGCCAGGAGAAGAATAGAGGAACAAGTGTTAACTGTTGACTGTTAACTGTTGACTGTTGACTATGGACTAACGACTAATGACCAAACCTGATCCCAATCGAGTTTTGCGGCGCTTACCCTTAGTAGTAGGTGGGTTAGGCGCTATACTTTTGCTAATTAACCGTTTATTGACACCAGAATTGACAAACTCTCAAGCCCGTGGTGATGTGCTGGGAGTGATTTTGAGTGC
This sequence comes from Anabaena sp. FACHB-595, assembly GCF_048568275.1. Lineage (NCBI taxonomy): Bacteria > Bacillati > Cyanobacteriota > Cyanophyceae > Nostocales > Nostocaceae > Anabaena > Anabaena sp. FACHB-595. The sequence continues at coordinate 4,617,795 of NZ_CP183473.1, read as the reverse complement.
TGTGCTAATTTTAACGGGTTTAATTTGGCAGCAGGTACAGCCGCGATCGCCTGATTCTGTAGAACTCATTGGCGAAGAAGGTTTTGCTTTAGCAGCAGATTTACCAGAAGCCGTGAAAACAGAACTAGCCTGGGCATCTCATTTATTGTTGACTAACACAGTAACGCGATCGCTGGTGGTTTACTATCAAGGTAAGGTTTTGTTACGTCGCGGTATTCTGGCACCAAAGGCAGAAGTTACACCAGGCGCGATCGTTAAACGAGTTTTGGAAAAACAACAGCCTGTTTATTTAGTAGCTTTATATGTCTACCCAGGACGAATTGAATTTGATTATTTACCAGAAAATACCCAAGGCGTAATTTGTCAACCAATTGGTAATGAAGGGGTATTAATTTTAGGGGCAAATGCTCCTAGAAGTTACACCAAACAAGATGAAAATTGGATAGCAGGAATTGCTGATAAATTAGCTGTAACCCTCAAATCTATATAAAATTTTACAAAAATATCAATCATGCAAATTCTTTATTGGCTACTCATTGCCTTAATGCTGGTAGGTGTTGTTGGTGCAGTAGTTCCTGCTATCCCTGGAACCAGTTTAATTTTAATTGCCATTATCATTTGGGGAATTGTTAGTAGTTCCTTTGCAGCGATTAAAATTCCCTTGATTGTGACAATTATTGTCTTAATTTTAAGTATTGGAGTTGATTTTCTAGCTGGATACTTGGGTGCAAAACAAGCAGGTGCTAGCAAGTGGGGTCAAATTGGCGCATTTGTGGGTTTGGTTTTGGGATTTTTCGGATTATTACCAGCTTTGCCTTTTGGCGGCCCATTGTTGGGGATTTTATTTGGGCCGTTGTTAGGGGCGATTGTGGGTGAGTATATTTACCGAAGGGAATTTTGGTTGGCTGTGAAGGCTGGTATTGGTATTGTTGTCGGTACGTTGGTAGGAAATTTAATTCAAGGAGTTTTGGCGATCGCTACAGTTGCAGTATTCTTATTTACAACTTGGCCACAAGTATTTGGTAGCTAAAATTATCATCAATGTCATTTGATAATCTCTGCAAGCTGTTATCAGAAAAATATCCCGAAAACTTTGCTAGTTGGGTTCTCGGAACACCTCAAACAACTGTCAAAGTCCTCAAAACCGAATTAAGCATTGAACCAATACGCGCTGATTACGTTACCTTCTTACAATTAGAAGGACGTATCCTCCATCTTGAATTTCAAACCAAACTCGAATCTAACCCACCACTACCTCTGCGGATGTTGGATTATTGGGTGAGGCTATATCGATTGTATCGTTTACCAATCACTCAAGTTGTGGTTTTATTGCTTCCTCCCGCACCAGGGACAGTGATTGAAACTGTTTTTTCAGTAGAAAATACACGTCATGAATACAGAGTAATTCGGATGTGGGAGGAAAATCCAGAATTATTTCTCAATGACTCGGCTTTGTTACCTTTAGCACCACTTACAGCAACAAATCAGCCACAAGTTTTACTACAACAAGTTGTCGAACAAGTTAATCAACTAGAACCTACACAACGCTCAGAAATATCGGCTTATACTCAAATATTAGCAGGGTTAAAATATAGAAAAGAATTGATTAAACAACTATTCCGGGAGGGAATGATGCGCGAGTCAGTGATTTATCAGGAAATTTTGGCTGAGGGTGAACAACGAGGTGAACAAATAGGTGAACAACGGGAGCGATCGCTCGTTCTCCGACTATTAACACGACGAGTAGGAGAATTACCCCAAGATATGGGCGATCGCCTAGAAACTCTCTCCCTAGAACAATTAGAAAATCTGGGCGAAGCGCTGTTAGATTTTACTAACTTGGCTGATTTATTCTCGTGGTTAGATACGCATTCGGAGAGGGAATAATGCGCGAGTCAGTGATTTATCAAGAAATTCTGGCTGAGGGTGAACAAAGAGAGCGATCGCCTGTAGGGAATTTAATTTAAGGACTGTTGGCGATCGCTACACTTGCAGATTTCTTATTTACAATCTGACCATAAGTATTTGGTTCTTAGGGTATGTCTGAAAATCAAGATCTTTTAATTACAAATTATTTTATTTCATTCACATTGGTAATTTTTAATTTCAGCTTTTTCCCTATTACCATCAGTCCCAAACCGCCCAAAGTAACAAGCCCCGGAACTTGACTCGGTTCGGGAATCGATATACATCCACTGCCACATAAACCGTAGAAAGTGGTTTGATCTAAAAATGAGATACTTGCTTCTCCAGATGTGTCATTCCCACTCAACACAAGATCCTTACGAACTGATAGAGTAGTAAGACCTGGCACACCAAAAGCTACCGAAGTAGGGTTCAGGTTGGGAGTACCAATCGTATCACTTGCAGTCCGAGTTGTACTATCGGGAAGAGTAAATGTATCTGTAACTACTATACTTCCAGGAGGACGTGCGGCAGCACCAGTGAGTTCTATGCCAGCACCAGCAATTTGCAAGGTAGGATTAGTCGCTGTAACATCATACGCAAAGCTGGCGCTGATCGTCTGGTTTCCTACAACATCCAACAAGCCAGACTGAAAAATTAGTCTGTAACTTAATGGATCATCTTGCACTCCTGTGACGAAAATGTCACCAATACTAATAGTATCAGCACCACCAGTTGAGTTACTGAGAAAATTCCGGAAGTTAGTGAAATCTTTGTCACCTATTCTATAAATATTACCTGCAACGAATAAATCAGCCAGAGAGACTGTCCCACTTAAAATCGCAGCTTGAACAGATCCGGAAAGCATACCGAGACTAGTAATAACTGTTGCAGTCGCGCCCAATGTCATGGATTTGATTTGACTGTTGAATTTCATAATTCGGCTACTTTTGATTTTAGTTATGTACGCCAGGAAATTTTATGATGAAAACTGTCTCTTCCTTATTTCAAGGGAAGAATTTGCTTCATTCACAATAGTTTTTTGCACATATCCTGATTAATCACTTAATTGATGGTATTTTAAAACCATTACAGTTCAGAACAATAAAAATTCAGAACTCTGGCTTTTTTAAAAAACTTAAGTTTTTCTACACCAAAGTACTTTTAAGTAAATTTAGGACTTTATCTGACGTGCGTCTAAATTTTACATTTTCACATTAATATTTTTCTTTTTTCTTTGTACTTTGAAACACAAACAATAAATAACAAAAAAGTCCTGAGTTCAATTCAGGACTTTTCAGTAGTGATTTTGAGCAATTTTGGCTAGGATATAAAATATTGATGGGTAGACTTTATTATCTACTTTTAAGATACCCAGCAATTAAGGCTCAAGACAGTTACCAGTGTTTAGCCGACATTGGTAGCTCTTGACTTTAGTTTTTTACCTGCTAGTGTCAAGCCTACACCGCCTAGAGCAAGAACACCCAAGACAGAACCAGATTCAGGAACTTGTTGTTGACGAATACTTTGAAAGACAGTTTGATCTAAAAATGAGATACTTGCTTCTCCAGATGTGCCATTCCCACTCAACACAAGATCCTTACGAACTGATAGAGTAGTAAGACCTGGCACACCAAAAGCTACCGAAGTAGGGTTCAGGTTGGGAGTACCAATCGTATCACTTGCAGTCCGAGTTGTACTATCGGGAAGAGTAAATGTATCTGTAACTACTATACTTCCAGGAGGACGTGCGGCAGCACCAGTGAGTTCTATGCCAGCACCAGCAATTTGCAAGGTAGGATTAGTCGCTGTAACATCATACGCAAAACTGGCGCTGATCGTCTGGTTTCCTACAACATCCAACAAGCCAGACTGAAAAATTAGTCTGTAATTTAATGGATCATCTTGCACTCCTGTGACGAAAATGTCACCAATACTAATAGTATCAGCACCACCAGTTGAGTTACTGAGAAAATCCCGGAAGTTGGTGAAATCTTTGTCACCTATTCTATAAATATTACCTGCAACGAATAAATCAGCCAGAGAGACTGTCCCACTTAAAATCGCAGCTTGAACAGATCCGGAAAGCATACCGAGAGCGGTAATAACTGTTGCAGTTGCTCCCAATGTTAGGGATTTAATTTGACTGTTGAATTTCATAATTCGGCTACTTTTGGTTTTGGTTGTGTACACGGGGGGATATTTCGGTAAAAATTTGCTTTTCCTAATTTCAAAGGAAGAATGTTCACCAATCATTACGTTATTTTTATACGTATCCCAATGGAAAACTCAACGTAATAACGCTACTTTCTACTGTTTAATTCAGAATAGTAGTTTTTAACTTGAGCTTTTTCCCCACTACGGCCACCCCTATACCACTGACAGCAAAAAGCCCCAGAAGATTTCCGGATTCAGGAGTTCTCTGAATAACAGATTGAGTCACCCGTCCAAGATTTGCAGTGCCTGTACCTCCTACAATAGCAATATCCTTAGCAACAGATATTTTAGTTTGAGGAGGTAATAAAGCTACTTGCTCAGAGTCACGTCCGGAAACTGAGCGAACCAGTATATTCTCACTACCAGCAACAAATGGATCAAGTAGCCTAATAGTATCGGTTACAACGACTCTGCCAGTACCAGTGACAGTATACGCATCTTTGATGGATACACCAGCACTAGTGATGGCTTGTGCTGGGTCAGTGACAGTAACGTCATATCGAAAACCAGTATCAATAAATTGACCTGCGGTTACATTCCATCTGTCGCTTTCAAAAAGAAGATCATATGAACTTCCGTTGATAGCTCCCGTGACAAATATTTCAGCCGCAGTGGGAGCAACCGCCCCACCTGTTGCGATGCGAACGAAATCACGGAAATTATCAAATAGTTTGTCACCTAACACATAGGAATTACCAGCAAGTAAATCGCTGAGAGATACTCTACCGCTTAGAACCGCAGCTTGAGCAGAAGCAGAGAGCATACTGATACCAGCCATAACGGCTGCCGTAGCTCCAATAGCGAAAGATTTCATTTGCCTGTTCAGTATCATAATCAGGTAGCTCTTGAATTTGGTTATGTTGAATGAGAAAAGTTTTTTTGAAAATTTGCGCCCTCTGAGTAGTAAGAGGGAAAATTTTCGTCTGAAACTTAAGGATTCAATCAGAGAATCACTAATCGCCAGAAACAGCAATCAAAAAGTAAAACTCAGTACAGATATGTTTATGTATGTACTGACTAAGAGTTAAGCCAAAATTAGTGTAGTTAAAATGCTTTTAAAAGCATTCCAGCTTGTGTGTAACTTCTAGGTTACAGGATTCAATTAATTTTGCAAGTATTTACTTAACTAAATCAGGTAATCTTTACCTAAAGTTCAAGTATTTGAGTACAAAAATAAACATTGTGTTAAGTAATTTCCACTTTAAAGCATTCAAAGATTTTTGTAAGTATCGATTTAATTAAATCAAGTAATCTTTATCTAAACTTTAATTATTCGAGTAAATAAAATTTAATAAATCATAAAGCGACTCACGCCAAGTCGGGGAATTTGCACAATGCGCTAGGTCACAAGATATCATGAAAAAACTGCGTCTATGTCTTTTCCTGTGCATCGTTACACTGAGGATCAAAACTTAAACGCAGCTTAAAAATATCTATCAATGGTTTGATGGAATTTTGATTCCTAAACGAGAAGAGGAGATAAGTTCTAGCGTGTCAGACTTGGAGTAAAGAAACCTCTCAAGAGTTGTCTTAAGATTACTGTCAGTTAGGAAATAAACACTACAACCCCTATTGTCCGGTTTTGTCTAGACCTTAGTAATTTTGGATAGCTTTTACAGAACAGAGTCCGCTAGTTATCAAAATCGCGATTGGTTAGCCTAGTTATGCAGAAACAATACTAACCCCATAATTAAAAGACTGTTTGAACTCGTCTAAGGATACGTCAATAAATCCGTCATTAGCTCCGCGCACGCTTCGCCCATCAACACCCCAGGGGTTACGCACTACAAATCTTTTTTCACCGCTACTATTTGTGTAAACATTTGTTACAGAATAGGCATGACCACCTATGGCTAGACTATCAGTACTACTTATTCTTGCTGTGGCTACAGCTCTACCGTTCGCTAAAGCAGTCTCAATAGCAGAGTAAAGATTAGTGCTACTAGAGCTTACATATGTGCTTGCTTGGCCTGTAATAAATCCAAGTGGGCGATTAAGGGTATCGCCATTACCAATGAGGTTATAACCAGGAGTATTTTCTCTCCATTCCCGCCATTGGGCATAAGCTTTTTCAACTAAAGCAACCCAAATAACACCATCATTTCTTTTAGCAGATATGCTGGTAGCAATACGACGGTCAACAGTAACATATTCTGCTACACCATTCTGATAAAAGCGCATGGTGTATGTATTGTCACCATTATCTGTAATCATACTGTTAATTACAGAACTAGAAGTGTTACCTGCATCATTAAACTGACGACCAAAAGTTGCACCTAAAGCAGCTAAAAATGCACAATCACCTAGCCCTCCTTGGTCAATATCACCAATTCGCGCTTCGCTAGCGCTACCGAAAAGATTACCTGTAACTGTGGTGTAGGTGAGAGTCTTACCATTAAAGACGGGTGTTGGTGCTATTGTACCTAAGAACCAGCGACCAACTAAACTAGATTCAAAATTACTAGCCGCCATATCTACAAACGCACCATTAGCAACCTGTGTGGATAGCCACTTCACAGGGTCTTGCATACTAAAACGAGTGCTAGCACCCACCAATGTTCTGAGGTCTTTTACTTCATTAGCATCAACCTTAGAATCATCTTGAACATTTCTGAAGATATCCAGCATATCCTGGCGGCTTAAGTTACCGTCAGATGCTAAGTTGCGGGTTAATGTAATGAGTTGTTGGTCGAGAAGATTTTGGCTGAACCAATCTTGAACAGTCGTTGGTGTTGTGGTGATTGGTGTTGTTGTGGTTGGTGTGGTCGTTACTGTAAATGTCTGGTTGACTGTATTACTAGCAGCACCGGTCTTGTCGTAAGCTATTCCTTGGAGAGTATAAGTACCAACTGCCAGATTCAAACTGCTTAAAGACAAACTGTAGCTGAAACTTGCCTTATTTGCATTGCTAGAATCAGGAGTAAATTTAGTAGTATCAGCTACATTTATCCAACTTCCGTCTGCTCTTTGAATGCGGAAATCTACTTTGGAAAGGTCACTCGCACCGTTGCTATCCGATACCCAAGCACTATTGATACTGAGGGTGTCTGTTGGTTTGAGGCTGGTGTTATTCAGCTTAAAATCTAGTGCAGTTGGGGCAAAATTCTCAAATACCTTGAGATTGTAATTAGTATTGCCACTTTGTGAATAGACTCTAATGAAATAATTTCCAGCATCTAGAGTTCTGCGAATGGATTCACTACCGCTTCCAGTTTTGTAAGCACCAGTAACAACTTCACCACCATCAAACAAACCATTGCTGTTGGAGTCTCTAATAATCTGTACATCTGCATTGGCACTCAAACCATCGACAACGAGATTCAAGTTACCACGAGCAGACAAACTGAAACTGTAGAAATCGTTGATATTTGTTGAATCCACCCTATCTGCAAAAGTCTGGGTCTTTGCAGATAAAGTTATTTTTTTCGCATTAGTTAACGTGAGTTCAGGATTCTCAATTGTCAGGCCTAACCGTACTGTATTACTAGTAGCACCAGTCTTGTCATAAGCTATACCTTGGAGAGTATAAGCACCAGCCGCTAAATTCAAGCTGTTGAGAGACAAATTGTGGCTGAAACTTGCTTTATTTGTATTGTTAGGATCGACAGTAAATTTAGTAGCATCAGCTACATCTATCCAACTTCCGTTTGCTCTTTGTATACGGAAATCTACCTTGGAAAGATCGCTGACACCGTTGCTATCTGATACCCAACCGCTATTAATGCTGAGTGTATCTGTTGCTTTGAGGCTGCTGTCATTCAGCTTAAACTCTAGTGCAGTTGGGGCGAAATTTTCAAATACCTTGAGATTGTAGTTAGTATCGCCAGTATTGGAATAGACTCTGATGAAATAATTACCGGCATCTAGTGTCCTGCGAATTGATTCACTGCTGCGGCCAGTTTTGTTAGAACCACTGATAACTTCGCCGCTATCAACTAAACCATTGCTGTTAGTATCTCTAATTAACTGCAAATCTGCATTAGCACTCAACCCATCAACAGCAATATTAAGACTACTACGAGCGGACAGACTGAAACTATAAAAATCATTAGGATCTGTCGAATCCACTCGGTCTGCAAAAGTCTGGATATTAGAGGATACAGAGAGTTTTTTAGCAGTAGTTAATGTGTTACCTGCATTATCAAGAGTCATAAGCTATGCCTGATTATACCTGGTTCAAAAAATGTCGCCATGAGTTTCCGTAGGGACACAAAGCATTGCATCCTTACATTTCATTGAATTGATATGTTGTAAAAACTTTTTGATTTGTTATTTATTTGCTAGTCAAGACAATTTGGTAAAACACACCCTGATGAATAATTTAAAAGTTCAATCCCAACCAATATTTAGATAGAGTGCAACTTAATGTTGCTTTCAAATATTCGTGTTTAGCTAGGGTGCATTTACCCAATGTAAAATTACAGTACAAACACTGAATTTAAGAATAAATATGTAATTAAGTTAAAATAAATATTTTTAAGTAAAGAATAATTACTTATTACGGAGAAGTAGCTTTTTCTGCGTGAAGTTTTAGCTGTTTGTAACATAGGGAAACCTTAGCCGAGTAGTAGTAGACGGGAACTTAGTTAGCAGCAAAAAAGACTTGGATAAACCATCCAAGTCTTTTCTTTCGATATTCAAGAGAAATATTAAAAAATATTTCAGGGATATAATAACACCAAACGCGGATAATCTAGGTTTTAATGCCTTCTGGAGTAATATTTTTCTGAAATAAATAAAAAACCTGTGATTTTCAAAGGTTTTTTCTGTCTAGGGCTTACGTAATCAATTAAGAACCCTGATCTCTCCTCACCTTCCGGCCTCCTTATCCTAGAGGTGGGATAGGGAAAAATGGAGGTTTTATTCTCCTTTGTCACTAACAGAAGGTGAGTTTGACGGAACCTAACCCCAACAGTATCCGACACGGGGAGAGGTACTCTACGAGAAGCGCTCCGCGCTATGGAGAGGGGTTGTTCTCAGGTCACCTTAACAGGGATGTTGAAGATGAGGCTACAAGCGGCTGATGTCTACACTTTATCCTGACTAAAAAATGGTCTAGGGCTAATCGCCCATTAAACTGATTGCAAAGATTGTTGAGCTTCCAGAGCGATCGCCTCTACTTCATCATTAACCAAAGTCTCTAAAATAGATTTAGCTTCTGCACCACCCAAACGAGCTAAGGCTTGTGTGACTCGATAACGAATTTGCCAATCGGAACTGCTGGCGTAGGGAACTAACAGAGGGACTGCTTGCAAATCTCCCAACTCACCCAGAGAACTAATAGCAGCAGTTTGGACTAATTCCACCTCTGAAGATAGTGCTTCTTTGAGTAGTTCAAACGATCGCGGATCTCCCAATTCTCCCAATGCAGCAATAATGCTAAATTGCACCAACCATTCAGGAGTGTTGTGATAAAGCTGTTGTAGGTCTTCAAAAGCAGCGTGTAATTTCAACGCACCTAAACAATCTGCGGCGGCTGCTTGTACATCAGCTTCCGGATCACTTAATAAACCCCGCAATATATCTAACGATAAATCTAAATCCTGAGTGCCAAGGGTATCAAACTGACTTACTGCTGAGTACCTAACACGGGAATTACCATCAGTAATAGCAATTTGTACTAATTCAAAAGCGATCGCTTTATCTAATTCCCGGATGTGATTTACCGCACGTAGGCGATCGCCCAAATGTTCTGAACTGAGTGCTTCTCTTACAGACTCAGGAGTAATACTCATTTAATTATCCTAATTTACAAAGGGTTTTAAAAAACTCATTAGTCTATAGTCAATAGTCCAAAGTAAAAAACTGTTGACTGTTGACTAACTAGTAGCCATTGCTCGGATAATATCACCACGGGTGAGGATACCAATCACTTGACCCGCATCATCTAATACGGGTAGACGGTGAACGTTGCGATCGTGCATCAATTGAGCAGCTTGTTTCACAGACTTTTCAGGGGAAACGGTAACAGGATTTTTACTCATCACTTCGCCCACAGTCTGTCCTAAAGCCTTATGCAAATCGCGTTCATAAACAGCAGGATTCTGTAAATAGATGACACTATCTAAAAACATGATGTACGCAGGAGGAGTCACACCAGTTTCTTGCCACATCAAATCAGTCTCTGAGATAATGCCCAACAATTTACCGTCATTATCCACAACAGGTAAACCACTGATGCGTCGTTCTGCCAGAATCTTAATAGCTTCTTGTAGCGGCGTTTCTGGCTTGACAACAACTGGGTTGTGACTCATTACATCGGCAACGGTTTTAGGCATTGGTTTACTGACACTCTTTTCCAAAGTCTCTGCGATTATTGTAGAAAATTCAGGTACTCTACTGAATTTGGTTAATAGATTGTTACGGTATTGGACAGTTAACAGTTAACAGTTGACGGTTGACGGTTGACGGTTGACTGATGACTGTCAACCGTCAACAGTCCTCATCTCCCCCACTCCCTTCAATGCAGCAATAATTTCACTATTCGCCTCAGGAAATGTAAAGTCTTCTAGCTCATCTACAGTTACCCAGCGAACTTCGTCACATTCTAGAGGCTGAGGAATACCTTTCAGTAAGCGACAATGATGCACTGTCAAAGTAACACGCAAGTGAGTATAAGTGTGATCAATAGTTATGAGACATTCACCCACTTCAATAAATATCCCTAGCTCTTCATAAATCTCTCGTTGAATACACTCTTCCACGGTCTCCCCTGGTTCGATTTTCCCGCCAGGAAATTCCCACAAACCCCCCATCACCCCCCCTGGACGACGGCGGTCAATTAATATTTGCTGCTGGTCGTTCCAAATGACAGCAACACCGATAATTTTGTGTGGTGGAGTAGTGGTTGTGTTCATATTGTTTGGTGATGGAGAGATTGGGGAGTGGGGAGGTGATGACTGATGACTGATGACAGTTAACTGTCAACTGTTAACTGTCAACTGACCAATAACAAAACTCGGCAGATTTGTTGGCTATCTACCGAGTTTTTACTTATTAAAAATATAACTTAAATACTGCTCATATATAGCTGTCGCCAGTAGTGTTAGGACACCAATAGATAATACAACCTAGACATAACAAGACTTTTAACCCAGTCCCCAGTCCCCGTTACCCAGTCCCCAGCCCCCAGCTATAATTTGCCTGTTTGTAGTTGACCCTACGAACAAAGTAAGTTCGCGCCAGCTTTTCGTAGGGAACAGGGAATTTATCCTTGTCTATTTAATTAAGCACTGAGGTGCTGACTACAAACTAGACAACCTTATTCGGCTTCGTTGTGGTTACTCTCAATTCCTTGTAGGACTGTTTCAAAGCTCATTCTCTGTTCAGCGTTCCGCAAGAAGTAACCACTAATCATTGCTGAGGCTAGCAATCGTCCCAAATGTTCGCGGCTGGTAGTAATGGTGACTCCAAAATGTTCTGGAGGTAGGTTGCCCAATAATCCGATGATATTGCGTTCCATTACCTGAAAAACTTCTGGTGATGTGGGTTTAGAGAGTTGGGTAACAGTTTCTGGACTTAATGACTTAACATACTGCCACAGCAGATTGGCTGTTTCTGAGTCGCTATTAAAAAATTCTGAAACTCGGTTAGATTGATTACTCACTTTTTCCTCCTGCAATAATACTGGTGGGTGTGATGATAATGGCTTTAAATATATGATTGATATATGTCTGTTATCTGACTGCTTTAACCATTTGGTGTTCCTGTCAAATAATGTAACAAACTCATTCATACATCAAAGTGGGCGTAACCGTACCATAAGCAGGGGATTTTCTCACCTGTTAGTCAATAGTAAAAAGTCAGCAGTCAGATGTAAACAGAGGATTTACATCTGACTACTGACCAATGTACAGACGCGATTAATCGCGTCTCTGACTAACTTGCCAAATACTCACCCATGTTGGCTTTAGACTTACGCAATTTGGTAAGCGCTTCTCTTTCGATTTGTCTGACTCGTTCGCGGCTGATGTTAAGTATTTCGCCGATTCTTGCTAGAGTTAGGGCTTGCCCATCGATTAAGCCAAAGCGGAGTGTGATTACTTCTTTCTGCTGGGGCGTTAATTGCTCCATCAGTACCTCTAGGTCGTTGGATAGGGAAGATTGCATAACAAAGTCTTCCGGAGAAGCGCCTGGATCTTCCAACATTTCTCCTAGTTCGGTGTCGTAGTTGTCCCCTAAGCGTAAATCTAAGGATAAGGGGAGACGGGCTTTTTCTAAATATTCCCTAACTTGTTTGGGTGTTAGTTCTAATTCGTTGGCTAGTTCACCGGCTGTAGGCGCACGTCCCAATCTCTGGGAGAGCTGACGCTGGGCTTTTTTAATTTTGTTCAGCTTCTCGGTGATATGGATGGGTAGGCGGATAGTACGCGCTTTTTCAGCGATCGCCCGCGTGATGGCTTGACGTATCCACCAGTAGGCGTAGGTAGAAAATCTATAACCCTTGGTGGGGTCAAATTTCTCTACACCCCGTTGCATTCCAATACTACCTTCTTGGATGAGGTCTAATAAATCGACGTTACGTTTAATATATTTTTTGGCAACGGATACCACTAGCCGCAAGTTGGCTTCTACCATTTTGCGCTTGGCTATTTCGCCATCGGCGATCGCTTCCAGCAAATCTGCTGGGTTGAGATTGGCCGCTTTTGCCCACTCTTCTACGCTTGGTTCACGCCCTGACTGGGTTGCCAATTCCTCTCGCATTTCTTGCAACGTTGTGGAACGCTGTACCTGTTTACCATAACGAATTTCTTCTTCATGACTTAAAAGTGGTACACGTCCTATCTCACGCAGGTAAGTCCGCACGAGGTCTGTGGCTGTTGGAGCGGTCTTCATGGCGCTACTCTTTGGTGATGATGTTTCTGTTGGTAGGGTCATTAACTGAATAGATGCTCTTTGCCGTTGCTACCCAGTTAACCTGGGATGTTGTTGTTTGATCGTTTAGGGTTTATACATCCGATGATGTCGGCTGTTATAGGAGTTTCAATAGGTCTTTAACTGCTAGACGTTACAGTTATTCCGTATTTCGCACAACTATCTTTAGTTAGATAAAAGGTGTCGAAAATAACATTTTTGCGTTGAACCTTGTATTAACAATTGTAACATTTATGAGAAAAAATGGTTAATTTGGAGACTAAAAACTTTATAAATTCAGCAAATTGTAGCTTTTGTTACCTAAAATTAAAAAGAATTACAGTTTCGCTCATTCATAATTCGACAACACCTTGAGATTAAGATTTGGTTATGGAAAATTTTTAGCAATAGCAATTGCTATCAACAGCTTTCTAGCAGATTGTTCAGGGACTGAGTAGAATCGTTTAACTCTTGACAGAAGGCTTTTTCAAGACACAAAAGAATATCCTGTTGCTATTTGTCTAGCTTTCTAGAAGTATATTCGATTAGCTTTTTCGCAGAGAATTACTATTGCCTCATATTTGTTAAAATATCTCAATGAAAACCATAATTATTTTTCTATAATAATTACTTAATTTTTCTTGTAAATACTGCTTAATGCAGATTTCGGATCTTGGGGATTGGGGACTGGCGAAAGTTAGGAATTGGGGCAGGGGGCAGGGAGAAAGTTTTTGATGAAGTACCTAACCCCCCCAACCCCCTTCCCTACGTTCGCGCAGCGTGTCGTTCGCGTTAGCGTTGCGTAGCAAAGACAGGGAAGGGGGAGCCAAACTCACCTCTCCTTGTAGGAGTGGGGGGAGAGGTTCTTTCAAGATTACTGAATTGGTGTTCTAGAAGTTCGGGCAATACTCTTGGATTGTTTTTACGTCCAAGGTGGTATTCTGCATGGAACGGATGGCCGCGACAGTTGCTTTAGCCCCAGCGATAGTTGTAATGATGGGGATTTTATAAGCTAGACCTGTCCGGCGGATTAATCTGGCATCGGTTTGTGCTTCTTCTCCAGAAGGTGTGTTAATAATCAGTTGGATTTTTTGGTTTTTGATGGCATCAATAACGTGGGGACGGCCTTCATGAAGTTTCAAGACTAATTCCACATTCAAGCCGTTTTCTAACAAAACTCGACGCGTACCAAAGGTAGCCATCACTTTAAAGCCTAAGTCGATAAATTCCCTAACTACGGGTACGGCGGCGGATTTATCGCGATCGCTCATCGATACAAAGACAGTTCCTGTTAGTGGCAGACGTTCTCCAGCACCTAATTCTGCTTTGGCGAAGGCGCGACCAAAGTCGCTGTCGATTCCCATAACTTCGCCAGTGGAACGCATCTCCGGGCCTAATATTGTATCAGTTCCTGGGAATTTATTAAAGGGTAATACAGCTTCTTTAACGGCAATGTGACTGGGGATAACTTCTTGGGTAAAGTTTAACTCTTCCAAGGTTTTTCCCGACATAATTAAGGATGCCAATTTTGCGAGAGGTACGCCAGTAGCTTTGGATACGAAAGGTACGGTACGGGAGGCGCGGGGATTGGCTTCTAAAATATACACTTGGGGTGAATAAGAGCTAGCACCAATGACGGCGAACTGAATATTCATCAATCCAACCACAGAAAGCTCTTGTGCTAGTTGTACTGTCCAAGTACGGATTTGATTGAGAACGGCTGGTGGTAGGGAAATTGAAGGTAGAGAACAGGCGGAATCCCCTGAGTGAATCCCCGCTTGTTCGATGTGTTCCATGATGCCACCAATTACGACTCTTCCTGTATGGTCGGCGATCGCATCCACATCGACTTCAATGGCATTTTCCAGGAACTTGTCAATTAAAATTGGGTGTTCTGGTTCCACCTGTACCGCAAAGGTCATGTACCGTTCCAATTCTGTATCAGAGTAGACAATTTCCATTGCCCTACCACCCAACACATAACTTGGACGTACCACCACCGGGTAGCCAATACGCTTGGCAACAATCAGTGCATCTTCGTAACTCCGGGCAATTCCGTTTGGTGGTTGGGAAATATTCAACTTCTGGAGGATTTTCTCAAATCTTTCCCGGTCTTCGGCACTGTCGATTGAGTCGGGGGAAGTACCCCAAATCTTGGTAATTGGTAATTGGTCATCGGTAATTGCTGTTTCTTCATTCCCATTACCTATTACCAATGACCCGTTACCAACCTGCCTGAGATAGTCCTGTAAAGGCAATGCTAACTTCAACGGTGTTTGTCCACCAAACTGGACGATGATACCTACGGGGTTCTCAGCTTCGATGATGTTGAGGACATCTTCTTTGGTTAATGGCTCGAAGTAGAGGCGATCGCTGGTGTCATAGTCGGTGGATACTGTTTCTGGGTTGGAGTTGACCATGATTGTTTCGTATCCAGCCCCTTTGAGTGCATAGGCGGCGTGACAACAACAATAGTCAAACTCGATTCCCTGACCGATGCGGTTGGGGCCACCGCCCAAAATCATTACCTTGGGTTTGCTCGCGGGGATAACTTCGGTTTCTTCTTCGTAGGTGGAGTAGTAATAGGGTGTAAACGCTTCAAATTCAGCCGCGCAGGTATCGACGGTTTTGTAAACTGGTGTGACTCCTAGTTCTTTGCGGTAGGCGCGGACTTCATCTTCTGTGGTTTTGGTGGCAAAGGCAATTTGGCGATCGCTATATCCATCCCGTTTAACTGCATACATCTGCTCTCGCGTCAACTGTTTTAGAGGTGTGCGTTTGAGGAATTTTTCCACCTCCAACAGTTGCTGCATTTTATCTAGGAACCAGGGGTCAATAGCTGTGAGTTCGTAGATTTCTTCCGGACTCATCCCTAATTGCAACGCATGACGCACTGCAAAAATCCGGTCTGGGTTTGGTGTCCGCAGTTGGGCGCGAATTTGTTCACCACTGGGTAATTTTTCGGCTTTATCGCAACCCCAGCCGGCGCGGCCTGTTTCTAGAGAACGCAGGGCTTTTTGGAAGGATTCGTTAAAAGTCCGACCGATAGCCATTGCTTCCCCGACGGATTTCATTTGGGTAGTCAGGACTGGTTCGGAACCGGGGAACTTCTCAAAGGCAAAGCGGGGAACTTTGGTAACTACATAATCAATAGTCGGTTCAAAGGATGCGGGGGTTTTCTTGGTGATGTCGTTTCTAATTTCATCTAAGGTGTAGCCCACAGCCAACTTAGCCGCCATCTTGGCAATAGGGAAGCCGGTAGCTTTGGAAGACAAAGCCGAACTGCGAGAAACGCGGGGGTTCATTTCAATGACAACCACATCCCCATTTACCGGATTGACTGCAAACTGGATATTAGAACCACCAGTTTCTACGCCAATCTCACGGATGATTTTAATCGCCATGTCCCGCAGGCGTTGGTATTCCTTATCGGTGAGGGTTTGGGCGGGGGCGACGGTAATTGAATCGCCGGTGTGGATACCCATCGGGTCGATATTTTCGATGGAACAGATAATTACAACGTTATCTGCAAGGTCGCGCATCACTTCCAACTCGTATTCTTTCCAGCCGAGTAGGGACTGGTCAATAAGAATCTGGGAAACGGGACTTGCATCTATCCCGACTTGCGCCATTTCCTCAAATTCTTCTTGGTTGTACGCAATACCACCACCCGTACCACCCATAGTAAAAGCTGGGCGAATAATTAAAGGATAAGTGCCAATGCGACGGGCGATCGCTTTCGATTCATCCAAAGATGAGGCTGTACCACTGGGGCAAACTTTGACCCCAATCTTATCCATTGCTTCATTGAATAATTTTCTGTCTTCGGCTTTCTCAATTGCCGGCAACTTAGCACCGATTAATTCAACATTATACTGATCCAGTACGCCATTTTTTGCTAAAGCAACGGCGATATTCAAGGCAGTTTGTCCGCCCATTGTGGGTAGTAAAGCGTCTGGACGTTCTCTAGCGATGACTTTCTCTACTAATTCCGGTGTTAGTGGTTCAATGTAAGTGCGATCGGCTGTTTCCGGATCGGTCATGATGGTCGCAGGATTGGAATTCACCAGCACTACTTCATAACCTTCTTCTCGCAGTGCTTTACAGGCTTGAGTCCCAGAGTAATCAAACTCACAGGCTTGTCCGATCACAATTGGGCCAGATCCCAATAATAATATCTTCTGGATGTCTTGACGGCGGGGCATAGTCGTTGGGTTGGAGTACGAGAATACAAATCCTGATTATTTTAAGGGTCTTTCCCCCTATTCATGTTGTTTATTATCAAGTTTTCTAGGTTTGATAACACAATAGCTGCCAGCTAGTACAACAAGGCAAAAGTCAAAATGATCATATCTCTATATAGTGCGCTGGTTAACGATTTCAACGCGTCTGTATATTTTTGCATCCATCACGCTGAATTATATACTCATCCTTTAGTGGTATCCCAATACTAATCCTTGGGGAGATACGTAAATTTCATCAGTACTATCAGTAATAAAATTTTTCTATTTTCTTTGCTTAAAAACCTTGATGCTTTACCTTATTCATCGCATAGATAAGAAACCTTAATTATTCCGTAGTCTCGCATTGGCGACGTAAATTTAGATTAATACAAAAACCCCAACTTACTGACTATGTCCTTCACTGCATGATACTTAATTAAACGAATAAAAATAATTTAAAAAACTCTTTCATTTTACGATGGCTGACAATGCCCACCATATCATGATTTGACTGTGTATTGTCTAATCTACATATCAATAAAAAATGGCAGATGAGTATCAACTCTCTCTGCCATTTTTCACATTTTCTTAAGATTCCTTCTTGTTAAGACGACATTATCTCTAAAGCAGAATTAACTACATTGAGATTAAGCCAAGGTTAATTCTGAGCAGGCTGAACAAATCCTAAGGTTAAGCTATCTTTAGCTAAGAAGTGAGCTAAATGATAAGCTCTTTCTTCGGTTTTTAACAGAATTTTTTCGTAGAGGTAGCGTGTACCGCGATCGCCTAAACTTTCAGCCTGAGCCGCTTGGCGACGAATAACGTTGATAATCGCCTGTTCTGCTGCTAGGTCGTTTTCTACCATCTTACGGGAAGAATATACGCCATCAGATTCTTGTTCAAAACAGGTTAATTCTGCTAACTTGCTGAAAGATGCAGCCGGTACGCCACCCAATCCATTCAACCGTTCGCCAATTTCATGAACGTGGTCTTGCACTTCATTGTAGCTGGAGTTAAAAAACTCATGCAGTGAGTAAAATTCTGCGCCTTCAACTACAAAATGATGTTTTTGGTATTGCAAATAAAGTGCTTGAAAGCTAGCTAGAAGAACATTTAGTCCTTCTGTGACTGGAGCAGTTACACTCCGATCCAGTAGCACTGGATTGTCGTATACCTGACCAAAATTTTGTAACAAAGTTTGTGTATCAGCCATTGTTCTCCTCGCTTTTGGGCAGTTATATTTGCTAACTGCTTAGTTACTACATATTAACATCTAAAAAATTAAAGCAAGCCTAATCAATACCACAAATTTCTGATTTTTCTGTTGTGAAAATGCCAATTTTTAGCTTTTAGTATAGTGAATTTATACTCATTATTTAACGTTTAGTTACTACTCTTATTGCAATAATTTCTAAACATTACTTTGCTATCTCAGAGTCGCTCCGCCTTGCTAGTAGAGGAAAGAGGTCTGATTCATCAAAGATTGGCTACAAACTAGAAATAAAACAGAAAAATTGTCATTTCCTAGACATCACACTCTACTTGTAAATAATGGTGTTCTCAGGAAAAATTATCAGAAAATTTCCCTCACAAGGTATAGAAGGGTTTTCATTTCATAGGAAAGCGATCTGATGAATAAGAGAAAGTGTTAAGCAAAGGTGGAAATAAAAACGAGCAGCGTATAGTGCTTGGTGCGATCGCACTAGTAGCATAACCGGACTAAACTAGTACATTAAGATAGGATAAAACCCTGACAACACAAGGCTTTTAAGTCTGTTAACAGTCAACAGCCAACAGCCATATCAGGGTATTGGGTTACGCAAAGCCTCTACCCAACCTAAATTTTAGGCTTGTCACACCACTGCTTTTACATCTCACCATCATTCTGGTAATTCGTCTAAAATTTTTCTTGCTATCCCTGCCCAATGTTCATCTTTATACTCAACGTATATTTCTAAAGCTGTCTGCAAATTCAGCCTCGCCTCTACATAATTTTCCTGCGCTTCTGCAAGCGTTCCTAATTGTCCATAGGTGCTGGCTTGGCTATAGCGATCGCCAAATTCAATTTTGAGATCCAACGCTTGTTGGTAATAGGTTTTGGCTTGTTCCCATTCCCTTAAATTTTGGGCTACTATTCCCAACTGGTGGTAAGTGCTTGCTTGGCTATAGCGATCGCCAAATTCGATTGTGATATCTAAAGCTTGTTGATAATAGGTTTTGGCTTGTTCCCATTCCCGTAAATTTTGGGCTACCATTCCCAACTGGTGGTAAGTGCTTGCTTGGTTATAGCGATCACCAAATTCAATTTTGAGATCCAAAGCTTGTTGATAATAGGTTTTGGCTTGTTGCCATTCTCGTAAATTTTGGGCTACGATTGCCAACTGGTGGTAAATTCTGGCTTGGTTATAGCGATCGCCAAATTCGATTGTGATATCCAAAGCTTGTTGATAATAGGTTTTGGCTTGTTCCCATTTCCTTAATTTTTGGGCTACCATTCCCAACTGGTGGTAAGTGCTTGCTTGGTTATAGCGATCGCCAAATTCGATTGTGATATCTAAAGCTTGTTGATAATAGGTTTTGGCTTGTTCCCATTCCCGTAAATTTTGGGCGACTCTTCCCAATTCGTGGTAAGTGCTTGCTTGGCTATAGCGATCGCCTATCTCTTGCTCAATGTCTAAACACTGCTGATAAAATTTAGCAGCTTGTGAAAATTGCCTCAAATCTAAATAAGCATTACCTAGTTTAAATAAAGCATTAATTTCACTAAGGCGATTCTCTAAGCGTCTAGCAATTAGTAATGATTTCTCATAATACTTGATTCCTAGATTAAATTGCCTTTGTAGAGAGTAGGTATCGCCTAAAGTGTTAATAACTTCTGCTTGAAATAACTCATCTTGTAAATTTTCAGAAATTCTTTCTGCTTCTTCTAAATATTCCCTAGCTTTTTCTGGTTTTATATGACTTAAATAAGCCTGTCCAAGTTGATGTAAAATATTACTATAGCTGCGGAGATTACCATCTGTTACCTGTTGTCCAGTTGGTTTTTCTTCCATTAACAGGCGGTGTAATAAATCGATGCGTTCTTGCTTCTCCGGCGGCTCTATCCTGTCTAATATCTCGCTATTTTTAACCTGATTAATAGCATTTTCTTTTGTTATTGCTGGTGTTTTAAAACGAAATATTCCTGAACGCCAAGCCCAAAAATCTGGTGCGAATTTAGCTAGGCGAGTGATGGCATAATCTGGCAGAATAAATAATATGGGATGAGGGACAGTTCTTTTATACGCATCCCGCACAAAGTTTAAGTCTTGTAATACTGGGGGATATTCACCGAACACCCCAATGGCGTTTTCTAAACCTCTGACAATCAAGACTAACTTTTTATTAGATTCTAATTCAATCTCAGATAATCTTTTAATAATTTCATCTCGCAGAAACCGCAGATTAGCATCGACACATTTAAGAATAAAAAATTGAATATTCTCACAGTCCGGGTTGTTTTGTAACGCCGCAATTAATAAATCCACATCGGGAGGAAAGTTAACTTCCACCAAACCAAGGGTAAACTTTTCTGCAAAGTCGATGAAAGTCAGTAACTCAGCAAAAGCTTCTTGATTTAGGCTGATAAATTGCCCAATTTCTGCACTAAGATTTATCTGCGAGGGCTGCTGTGAGGGCTTTTTGGAAGAACTCATTTTGTTTTACCACGGGATTGGGGTAATTCCAGCGTTTATTGCCGTTATATTCTAAAACTGAAGTGTTAAACAGCATCAATTGACCAATTTCATCTTTGCTCACATCTTTATTGATGCACACTTGAGCTAAATAATGATAATGTTCTTCAGGGATAAACCTCTCAAACCCAAATTGCTGTTGTTTGATAGCATATTCCACATCTTCAGCCGTAATTTTTGGATGTTTTTTAGTGCTAGCAGTTTGACAAGCACTCCGCATCATCTGCATCAATTGACGGACATGACCACCACTAGCTTTAGTTAACTCTAGCAATTCTTGGCGAGAAGTAAATACAGCATCAACATCTACTCGCTTCTCAATCAAACTAGCAACCGCATCTAGCCCAGCTTGATTGTAATTTAAATGGCAGACATCACGTTCAAATTCATAAATATTCACCATTGGTACAATATGAGGATTCCCATCAAATTGACAAAGGGGATTTTTGGGTGAACAAAGAATAGAAATTGGGACTGTATAAATAATTGTACAGTGCAGTTCTTGTAGCTGCGCCGCATAATCGAAAAATAAGTGGTCTGCAACCGCAGGCGGAACTCGGTCTAAATTATCAAAGATAACTAATAGGCCTTTAAACTGGGGAAATTTCTTTCTGAGTTTAATGTAAGCATCACCCAGTAATAAATTAATATCTGCCTTCAGGCGCGATAAGTCCTTTTCTAATGTTTGGCGAATTGTAGTTTTCTGTTTATCAGAACCTTTAATCTGAGCCAGCAATTTCACCATTAATTTAGCAATAAATGGCGCTTGGGGCTGTAGCGTTGCTTCTCCCTCAATGCTGACGGATTTTTCTACACTTTCCTCAGTTTCTTTCGTAATTTCCTTAAACCAAGACTCAAAACTTTGCAATAGTTGTTTATCAAAGCTTAAGTCTAATTTTCTCAGTTCATATTCTACTTGTTTAATAACTATTAAATATAAATCTGTATAACTAGCATCATTAATATCTGTTTCTTCATTCACTTCTAAATAAATCACATGATAATTTTCTTGCCAAAGCTTTTGGATTCGTTTTAACTCTGTGCTTTTGCCACAACCACGATGTCCAGTAAATAAAATCGTGGTGAAATCCGCAGGTTCTTGAAAGTCTAAAATTGTACTAACATTATCAACGGCTGAAGTTTTACGGACTGCTGATAAATCAACATAGTATTTTTCAATATCTTCCCCTTCCAAGGGTTCCACACTACAAGCTTGAAAGGCTGATTTCAAAGTGTTAGCACGTTGAAAATTAAGTGTAGTCATATTTGATGTTTAGTTAATTAATATAGATTCATCTCTTAAGAATTGTAGGCGATCGCCGTACCAACTAGAAGCGACTGGGGAAGTAAGTATTATTCCCCTACACCCCTAAACCCCTACACCCCTAAATTTTACTCCGATGCAAGCAATACGCCCACGCGTTATCTTGAATCATGAAGCTCTCTGGAGTTCATACATCATGAAAGGTAGACAAGTTCTACTTACAGGCGGTACTGGTGGACTAGGTTTAGGAGTCACACCAGTCGTCCTCGCCCAAGGTGCAAATCTGACCATTACTTACCGCAATCTCAAGGAAGTTGAACGCCTCAAAGAGGTTCTCCCGCCGGCGGATTTTGCCAGAGTTAACTTTCTTCCCGCTAATTTGGAAGAAGAATCTTCTGTTGATAATCTCATCACCCGCATCGGTAGGGTAGATGTATTAATTCATCTTGTGGGTGGCTTTTCGATGGGCAAAACTCACGAGTACAGTTATTACAGTTGGAAACGAGAATTTGAGATCAATTTAAATACAACTTTTTTGGTTTGCAAATATAGCCTCAAAAGTATGTTAGACCACGGCTACGGACGTATTATCACTATCGGTTCTAAGGCTGCTGTGGAACCATCCGGAGGATTAGCCGCCTATTCTGCGGCGAAGGCGGGTGTGGTAGCTTTCACAAAAGCGATCGCTGATGAAACGAAAGGTACAAACATCACCGCTAATGTTATCCTCCCCACAGTTATTGATACCCCCGCTAACCGTCAAGCAATGGGTACAGAAAATGCCGACAAATGGGTAAAGCCTGAGTCTATTGGCGAATTAATCTGCTTTTTAGCCTCGGAAAAAGCCAAAGATATTCGCGGCGCGGCTATTCCGATATATGGAGGGGTGTAGGGGTTTGGGGGTGTGAGGGTGTAAGAGAACAATTTTTTACTCCTCACTCCCTACTTCCCAGGACTTACGCACAGAGGTTATTTGTTCAGAAGGGGTATAAGGGTATGAGGGTGTAGGTGTGTAAGGGTTTTGAACACCTACACCCCTACACCCCTATACCCCTATACCCTCGCCCAAACCCTTGATTCTTCGTATCACTGCGTAAGTCCTACTTCCTACTTCCTACTCCCTACTATTGCCTAATAGGTGTACCGCAGGGATAAGTAGCAACTTCTCCATTAGTTGCTACTTTTTCTACTGGTTTATCTTTCGCCGCTAGGTAGTCTGTGCGGAGTTTATCGTATAGTTCTTCGCGTCTGTCATACAACCGCTTCAGGGGACGGGGCGGACATTGGTTGAGGACGTATGCTGTTACCAAAGGTAAGGCGATCGTGCTATCTGTGTAACAAACAATGGTGCTGGGTAGTTCGTCTGGGTCGATCTTACCCCAGCTTACTGCCTCTGCTGGTGTCGCCCCAGATAAGCCACCAGTATCAGGACGCGCATCTGTGAATTGAACGAAGAAATCATGTCCCCGTTCTTCTAAACCCAAAACCTCGTGAATTTGCGGTTGGGTTTGTAGCAAAAAGTTTTTCGGACTACCACCACCGAGAATTACAGCCGCGCTTTTGCCTTCTCCTTCTCTGGCATTGTAGGCGATCGCAGCTGTTTCGTTCACGTCAATGGCTGGATCTAATATCAGTTGTGAACCTTCTAACGCTAACGCCGCTACGTTCATCCCGATGGAACTGTCACCAGGGGAAGAGGTGTAAATGGGTACACCATACTCATAAGCTGTAGCCAGCAAGCAGGAATGTTTCACCCCTAATTGCTTTTCAACTTCCCTCACATACTTACCCAACAAATAATGAAACTCCGCCGTTCCCATCCGTTTTTGAAAGGGTTCTGCTTGCAAAATCTTGCGGATGAAAGCATCAGTTTCTAGCAGGACATCATAACCAAAGATGATGTCGTAAATCCTGATAGTTCCTTCTTCACGCAGCTTGACATCATCTAAAAACGGGTTCCCGGCGAACAACTCAAAACCTAACCCATAGTGCATATCATGGTAAAGATTTGCACCAGTGCTAATCATCCAATCAATAAAGCCATTGCGAATTAGGGGTGCAAGTGCAGACACCCCAAAACCAGCAGGTGTCATCGCACCAGAAAGACTCACACCAACAGTTACACCATCTTTGAGGATATCACAAGCCAACAATTGGCTGGCTTCCCGTAAACGCGCCGAGTTGTAGGCGGTGAAGTAATTATCAATCAAATCCACCACACTGATATCGGTTGACATCGGTATAGGTGCAATTTTCTTACCCAAATGTTTTGCCATTTTCAGACTCCCGAATCGTAACCTTGCCGAATCTAATGTTAACTATGTTTCAGCAATTTCTCGCATCCCCTGAATGTACGAATCGTACGCGCTTTGTGCAGAACATAGGAAAACTACGAATTTTTTTTAACTTGCACAATCCATAGTGATGACTGTTGACCGTTGACAGTCAACAGCCCTTATTCGTAGTTATGCAATTTAGACGTGCATTAGCTTATGCGAATTGCTTGTAGTCGCTGCAATATTGTCAACAAATGACCATTATCTATCATTTGCGCTAGATGACCACTACAAAAACGTTCTTTACGAACGTGGCTAGTCAATAATTTCTGTATTGTAGAAATATCAGCTAAATTTAATAGTTCCGGATTAGTTACAAAACGATTAGCCTCATCCTGCCAATTTGTCCAATCAAAAGATATGACAAAATTTCCTGCGTAAAGTGCTGTTATGAATCTATTAAATTCCTTAGAATAGTAGTAAGGGTCTAAGGTTAAAGGTTCAGTTTGTATGTCATATAGTTGGCAATTTTGACTGGAAAATAATGTTAAAAAAGTGAGTACATTATCAATGTTCTGTAGCGTAACTGAACTGGACATAACCACAACCTAAAGACTGTATAAATTGCGTGCTAGAAAGCAATTAGAGAGATTTACTAGATATATTTTTATACACATTACAACGCTAAATCATTCGCGCAACATTGTTCATAGAAGAAGATTTAGTCAAGTATCAAACTCAATAGGTGAAAACATTAGTCTTTTTCACCAACTCTTTTTATTTTCTCTGCCAGATTCCCCTCAACTTCTCATCAATCTAACCACAAGTTTTTCTTGGGTTTGTTCGTTGTAACATTTATTTTCTGTATTTCCTGATGAATTTGATGACAAGCGATACACCAGAAGCATTAGAATCAGATAAGGAAATTGAGCGTCTCATTGATGAAATAATGGCATCAACCCAAAACCTTTCTGATGAACAATACCGCACCAAAATGCAGCGCCGCAAGGAAGTACAGGAGCGCCGCATATCTCAAGCTGTGCCAGAAAAAGGGTTAATTATTGTTAATACTGGTAACGGTAAAGGCAAAACCACCGCAGCACTAGGTATGGTATTACGATCGCTCGGTCATGGGTATAAAGTAGCGATCGTCCAGTTCATCAAGGGTGCTTGGGAACCTTCAGAAAAAAGCGTATTTAGCTATTGGGAAGACCAAATCGAGTTTCACGCAATGGGAGAAGGTTTCACTTGGGACACCCAAGACCGCGATCGCGACATTGACAAAGCTCAAGCCGCATGGGAAAAATCATTAGAATTCATCCTTGACCCCCAGTACCAGTTAGTCCTACTAGACGAAATTAATATTGCCCTGAAAATGGGCTATTTAAGCATAGATGAGGTTCTGGCAGGCTTGGCACGTAAACCCGCTAGTAAACACGTAATTCTCACAGGTAGAGGCGCACCAGCCGCCCTCATTGAACGCGCAGACCTAGTTACAGAAATGACCCTGATTAAGCATCCTTTCCGTGATCAAAACGTTAAGGCACAACCAGGGATTGAGTATTAGTTGTGTACAATGTCTCTATTGACTACACATTTGCAGAATGCGGCGATCGCCAGGACTTATTCTATTGATGGGATGATAATCTTGCAATGCTAGAGAGTAAGCATAGCTCATTGGCGCATCTTCAGAAAATTTGGGTAATGTACTAGCTGTAGCTACTTCAGGTGAAATACCAGCATCTGGTGTGGCTGTAACAGTCATTGCCAACTCTCCAGATGTATCAAGTTTGCCTTGAAAACAACTAAACTCAGAATTAGGCATATACAATGCGCCTACTAGTCTACCTTGCTGTTTTTTAAACAGAACATAACCTTGTCCTATTTGGTCTGGTTGTGGCGATTGACCATAAAGATAAATGCCATCTTTTTTTGGTAAACTAAATTTCGGCGCGATCGCTGTTTCTTTTTCGGCTTTCTGATTCTTTGTCTGTGCTAAAACGCTTTCTTTCTCTTCACTAACTGGGGTTAAGCTCATCAGACGAGGAGTCAGGGAACTATGTGGCTCGTCATGCGTCGATAGGGTTGTAGAAGTAGGTACCGATACTTCCTTACTCTGTACAGGACTGATTTCTGCGCCCACGATGGAAAGAGTAAAAAGCAGACCAATCGCGGGAATTCTTAACTGACGCAATGGTGAAAATTTAGAAATATTGTTAAGCACCCGACTCCTCCTGTGACAAACTTATACGACTGCCTCGGCAACTTGTCTTAAACCATAAGTAAATTTGCAACCTTTAAGTCTCGGTCAAAGGTTTGATATATAGTCTCTAGAAAAAATATTTTTTAAAAACTCAGGTTTTCTAGATTTTTTCGCAAGTGATCTTAAACTATCAGTGATTATGAAACTTTTGCTTCCCCCAGCAGATTCATCCTAATAGGTGATGTAAACTGCAATTTAATCATCGATAAAGATTAAAGTCTTGCTGTGACATTTCTCGGTCAGAGAAATTCATCTTGCTAGGTACATAGAGATATACAACAGCAAGTATTTTCATTTCGGAAAAGTCATACCAATTCAAAATTCACTCATAGCCTACGGTAAGACTTCGTCAACAAAATTCAAAATTAAGAATCAAGACAGGACAAGCCTTTGGGGCATCAAAATGTTTTTGTCGGTTCTCAAAATAGGACTTACTCACTCAGGTTATTTGTTGAGACTGGGTGTGAGGGTGTGAGGGTGTAAGGGTGTAAGGGTTGCTAGCATTTATACCCCCTAAACCCCTAAACCCACACACCCATAAAAAAAATCGCCCCCTGAGTGAGTTCAGGAGGCGCTGGGATTTGCACAGACGTAGCACCGCTACGTCTTGATAATTTAGCTAGCGACGTATTCTTTAACATTGGCTCGACGGCGACGCAGATGAGCTAGTGCTTGATGTTCTAATTGGCGGACGCGTTCACGACTGAGGTTCAATCGTTCACCGACTTTCGCCAAGGATAATTCGTTACCGTCTAACAAACCAAAGCGTAAGGCTACGACTTCTCGCTGTTGGGGTGTGAGTTCTGCCAAGAGGGTATTCAGGTCTTGGCGCAAGAATTCTTGAGTGGTGTAATACTCAGGGGATGGCCCATCATCTTCGAGCATTTCTTGCAGTTCTGTATCCTGGTTGTCACCAACTTTCACATCTAGAGAAACTGGTTGACGCGCCATGTTTAGATACTCACGAATCTGAGCAGGTTCTAGTTCTAGTTCTTTGGCGATTTCTGCCGGTGATGGAGAACGCCCCAAAGTTTGAGCCAGTTCGCGCTGAACTTTTTTGATTTTGTTCAGTTTCTCGGTAATATGGATAGGTAGCCTGATAGTCCGACCTTGTTGAGCGATCGCACGGGTAATCGCTTGGCGAATCCACCAGTAAGCGTAGGTTGAAAATTTATAACCCCTCATTGGGTCAAATTTCTCTACGCCTCTTTCTAGTCCTAGAGTTCCTTCTTGGATTAAATCCAGGAACTCCATATTCCGCTTTTGGTATTTCTTGGCAATCGCCACTACCAAACGCAGGTTCGCTTCAATCATTTTTTGCTTGGCTCGCTTACCCTGAGTTACAGTCTGTTTCACCTCTGTTTCAGACTTTTGAACGTGGTCAGCCCACTCTGGTAAACTCGGTTCCCGATCCAACTTTTTCGCTAAAGCCTCTTTAGCGTCAATCAGCGACATCATTTGCTGCACCTGCTTCCCGTAAACAATCTCTTGCTCACGGGTGAGCAGGGGTACACGACCAATTTCGCGCAGATAGGTTCGCACCATATCAGCCGTGAATTTGGTGTTTGTGTCTTCTGTGTGGGTGTTAACAGTAGGCATTGGTGCGTTGTCCTCTACTCCGTAAACACAATCAATATTGAGTAACAAATTTAGCTAGTAAACATCGTCCGCATCTCACAGAACTCAAGGCGCTACCAAACTTAAACAATGTTATGTATCCGTTTTCTAGAAGGCGCTGCCTTGAGATAGGTTCCCCTACCATCCGACAATGTTTTAATGTCTTACAAGCACAGTGGTTGATTTTCCAGAATTCTTTCTCTATTTCAGTTACTGGCAGCAACTGTTCAATACGAAGTCAGTATGAGTTCCACTTAGTTTTATATTAAGACAAATCAGGTGGATAGTAAAGTAGCCAAAAGAAGGATATGGATTATAGTGTAAAATTGCTTTTTTTATAAAAAGATTTTTAAGTTCCTTAGAAAAGCTAACTATACCTATAGTGACGCGAAAACTCCCTCTTCTGTTGCCTGCCAGTAGGGAGATAACCGAACTGTATGGGGTAAGACTTTACTACTTACGTAGTTAGTTGTCGGTTGTCAGTTGTTAGTTGTCTTCCCCTGCACCCCCTGCATCCCTGCTCCCTACTTCTCACACTAAAATCCCAAATCGGCTTTGGCTAGTTCAGCAGCCGCGAATACTTCTGCGTCTGGTTTTTCTTCCCAGGCTGTATCACCAATTTCTGCGTAAAAGGTTGAATCATAGGGACGGGTTCTGACTACCACGGGCATAGGTACGGCATGACCTAAAATCAAAGCTTGTTGCTTGGAGTCTAGCTTGGCTAACACTGATCTGAGACCACCAGCCCCTGATACCCCGGTGAAGATGGCATCAATGTCTTTGTCGTCATTCAGTAGGGCGGTGATGCGTGTCCCAATTTGGGACATAACTTCATTATCTATGCCTGAAGGTCGTTGATCAACTACCAAAAGGGTTACGAAATATTTACGCAGTTCACGGGCAATTGTGCCGAATATAGTGCTTTGAACGATCGCTGGGTCTAGGAAGCGATGCGCTTCTTCTATTGTAATCATTAATGGCGTTGGGCGATCGCTGGGATTTTTACTTTGTAGGAACTTATCAGCTTTGCGGACGTAATGCTCATGAATCCGTCTGGTGATCATGTTAGTCACCAGCATATAGGAGAGCATATTCGACTGGGAACCAAATTCTATAACGACATTTTTGCCGGCTTCTAAAGATTGTAAAATGTTATTAATATAATTTTGGGGGCAAACTGCCCGCATATACTTAAGACCATCTAAGCGTAAGAGTTTACGCTGTAACGCCATAATTGAGCCTTTGTGTCCCCGCTTCTCGTCACAAAACATCTCAATTTCTTCATTAGTCATATTCAGCAATTGGACAATCCAAGATTTGCCGAACTCACTATATAAAATGTTGGCATTATCTAAGGCTGCTTCCGATAAGCCTAAATCTCGACTACATAATTTCACATCTTCGACTTCGATTTGCTCATAACTCAAATATAGTTCATGGGAATCTCTTACACCCCGGCGCTTGCTTGATTCCGGGTCGAGGGTATATACTTCGACTCTTCCCGGAAACAGTTGCTTGAGTCCCTTAACGGTGTTGACGTTTTTTCCTTCCGCTACTGCTTCCCAGCCATACTCGGAGTGCATATCAAAAATCAAGTTAACCGCCGCATTCTTGCGAATTACCCCAGCTAAGAGTAAGCGTGTAAGGAAAGATTTACCCGTACCCGATTTACCAAATACCCCGTTACTACGTTCAACAAAACGGTTTAAATCAATACAAACAGGGACATCCATATCTAAAGGTTTACCAATGGAAAAGTTTTTCCGTTGGATGTCGTCTTCCCAACCAAATACCCGCCGAAAATCATCCACGCTGGCTTCATAAACTTGGCTGAAGTGGCTGGGGATAGTTTTGACAGGAAGTAATTCCATTGTCGTACTGGTTTGGGGTTGAAAAGAAGCCAAACCTGTGGAGGATGGAACAAAAGGATTCACAGATTTATTATCTGTAGTTGTCACAGACTCATTAGATTCAGGAGTGAACATCAGCATCGGTGAGAGGTTAATCGTTCCGTAAGTCCCACTCCCGGCTAAAACGTCCCGTAAAAAAGTGTCCTCCCAACTGGGGGGACTAGCAATAATGCGCGCGTTAGCAGTTCCCAAGGCTACATCTGTCAGCATACAGAAAAAGCGCGATCGCATCCCTTGGACTACCAAAAATTTACCTACCCGCATATCCTCAACGGAGATATCCGGGTGTAAACGCACTTCCAAACCCTCAGTGAGAGAACCTTGAATTACTGAACCTAATGGTTGTTGTGGATTGTCAGTTGTCATTAGTCAGTTGTCAGTTGTCATTAGTAAGTTGTCTTCCCCTGCTTCCCCTGCTTCCCCTGCTCCCTACCCCCTGCTTCCCTCCCCACTACCTAATCAATTTGAATAGAGGTTGGCGCGCCACCGATGGGTGATTTACCAATTAATGGTTTGCGGAATTGGGTGTAGATGCGATCGCGCCAGGCAAAAAAGGCTGCATAATCAGGGTTATCGGCTAATGATGGTACACCTTTACCTGCAATACTGGCGGGTAGGTCTAAATAAGAACCCTCTGGGAATTTTAACAGTATTGATAAACCAGCTACGGCTAAATCAGCTAGAGTGGGTTCGTCTCCAGTTAAATAAGGACTGTCTGCTAACAATAGTGTAAGTGCTTCTAGGTCTTGTTTTAAATCTGCGATCGCTGACTTAACCGCATCTGGACTGTAACCAACACCAAAACCCAACACTGTCAGAAAATCGGTGGGTACGCCTTCAACTAAGGTTTTAAGAACGTCTGGTGTTGAGGTAGGTAATAAGGCTTTGCGGAAACTTTGGTCTTGACTGATAGCAGAAAATAGTGCTTTTCTCCCTTTAATACCGATGGACTCATCAGCCCATTCTTCTATTAATAAAGTTAAACCCCTTTGTTTGGGGTCTTGTGGTATGAGGGGACGGTCTGGATATTCTAAGTCTAAATACTTGGCGATCGCTGTCGAATCGGCAATATATCTGTTACCATCTTTCAATACTGGTACTTGTTTTTGTCCAGTTAACCTGAATAATTCTACTTGTCCAATTCCTGGTGTAACCTCAATTTTGCGGTATTCCAATCCTTTGTAATCGAGAATTAGCCGCACTTTTTCTGAGTATTGAGATAATTCCCATTGGTATAATTTTAACATAATTTATCTCTTTTTACGGATTAATCAATCAACTTCCTAATTGTAACTGTACTTTCAGTAAATTTCCGGTGTAAATCATTAATTTCCCACCTCATTTATCAGCTAGATAGACTCTATTTTTTCCTATTTATTTTTGTCAAATATCAATTTTTGTTCTATATTATTTTTTGCTCGCTTATTTGCACTTAATAATCGTTTGCACGGTGCTTATATTTTATTTTTGCTGGCAGAGTCTCAGCTTGTGCTGAAAAAATCAAATAGTTTTCTTTATCTATTACCTAAATTCAAAAAGTGTAATTAAGCTATGCTGCATGAATGAAAATCAAAGCAGACTGCTATACACGAATCCTATTTGATTATTGAAAAATTTAAGTATCTGTAAGCTGGGCATTGCCCACCAGAAAAGTAATACGATGGACAATGCCCATAGGCATATTTCAGAAATCCAGCATGAATTTTATATATTATTTCTGTGTTAAATACAAATTAGTTATGAGATTTTCCCACACACAGCATATTTTTGAATACAAATCTTACTTCCATGGTTAGATTTTGTTGGTTGTAAAATGTTATAAATCTTTATGTAACCTAATTCTAATCAAAACAAACAAAAATTATGAGGGTGAATCAAAGCAAGCTGCTGACCAATTTGGTAGGTGTAGTGACGTTAGCAGGCGTTAGCCTCTCAATTACCTTACCATCGGGAGCAAGAGAAGTATTAAATCCCAATCCAACTATTTTCCAAGAAGCTCACTATAGTCGTGGTCAACGGATTCAAGCAAATGTTAACCAGATAACAAAAGAAAATAACAAGAAACAGATAGCACAAAATACAGGACGTACTAATCCTAGACCAAGTATTTTTAACGAGCCTCCCTATAACCGTGGTAGCCGTACTTCACCCACTCCAGTTACTCCTCCAGAAACCCAACCCGCAACAGAAACACCTACAACAAAACCACCAGCAGCAGAAACAACTAACACAGACTCGAAAAATTTGTTAGAATTGGTGGAATCAAATAGCTCTTTCACCACTCTCAACAAAGCATTACAAGCAGCCGGACTAACAGAAACTTTAAAAGGCAAAGATAACCTAACAATTTTTGCTCCCACCGACGCTGCATTTGCTAAATTGCCACAAGATGCTTTACAAGCATTATTACAACCAGATAATAAAGAAGTATTACTCAAGGTGCTAACTTACCATGTTGTCCCAGGTAATGTTTTATCCACTGATTTGAAATCTGGTGAAGTGAAAAGCGTCGAAGGTGGCACAATTAATGTAAAAGTTGATACGCAAGGTGTCAGCGTCAACGATGCGAAAGTAACACAGGCAGATATCAAAGCCTCTAATGGCGTAATCCATGTAATTGATACAGTGATTCTGCCTGCTGACTTGTAGAATTTAGATAGCTCGGATTTATTGGCTAACAATTAAGCTTTTAGTAAAAAAATCCCCCTTCAAACTAATTTTTGAAGGGGGTTCATCATCTCAATGTCTTGTATGGCTAATTGCCATATCATGGGGAAACAAATCTACTGTAATTAAATCCCCTAATTATTTCCTAGCGATGACCCACACCGCGTGTACAATTCCCGGAATGTAACCTAAAAGCGTCAAAAGTATATTAATCCAAAAATCCTTACCTATCCCAACTTGTAAAAATACTCCCAAAGGTGGGAAGAAAATAGCACATAAAAGCCGAACTAAATCCATATTGACCTCCTTGTAATTAACCTTTATTAAGGAAACTTAAGAAATTTGCTTTGAGAGTTAAACCTTAAATCTGAATACCAAAGTACAGGAGTAAGCCTTTTAGTTCTGGGTTTTGTCAAAACTAGAGTGTTTACTACAAAGCATAAAAACTAGCCAGTTAACCGCCACTAATTTTGGCTTTGTAGCCTAGCTTAATCAAAATCTCTAAAATTTTCTGTTTATGTTCGCCTTGAATTTCAATTTCGTTATCTTTAACTGTCCCACCTGTACCACATTGAGTTTTCAACTGTTTTACTAAATCTGCCAATACTTCTGGTTTAGTTTGAAACCCAGTAATCACCGTGACAGTTTTTCCTTTGCGGCCGGCGCGGGTAGCCTGTACTCTGACATTTTGTTGTTGTGGTGGTAATTCGGTAGTTGGTCTTTCTAAGGCGGCAGAGTTGTCGTTGCCAAATTCACGATAAATAAAGCGCTTGTCAGAAGATTTGGAATTGGAAGAAGACATAAAATTTACTGAATACGAGAAATTAGATTTGTCAGTGGTCAGTTGTTTTGAGGTCTTGCACCATATATTTATTACAGATTAGAAATTATAAATTACGAACTGGTTTAATGTTTTCCTTGTGGAGTCACATTGCATTCTCTGTGCCTCAGACTTTCCTATAATAATTAAGTCTATCCCATCATCAAAAATCATTCCGTGACTACCACTCCCCTTTCTCCAAGTACCCCCTCAAATGTTCAGGTTCCCGATATCCAAGGACGCTTTGGACGCTTTGGCGGTAAGTATGTGCCGGAAACCTTGATGCCGGCTTTAGCTGAACTAGAAACAGCTTATCAACAATACCGCAATGACCCCGGTTTTCAAGCAGAACTGCAACAATTGTTGCGTGACTATGTAGGACGCGCCACACCATTGTATTTCGCTGAACGCCTCACCGCTCATTATGCCCGACCAGATGGTACAGGAGCGCAAATTTATTTAAAACGCGAAGATTTAAATCATACAGGCGCTCACAAAATCAATAACGCCCTTGGTCAAGTATTATTAGCCAAGCGCATGGGTAAGCAGCGCATTATTGCCGAAACTGGTGCCGGACAACATGGTGTAGCAACAGCCACGGTTTGCGCTCGGTTTGGGTTGGAATGTGTGATTTATATGGGTGTTCACGATATGGAACGCCAAGCTTTGAATGTGTTTAGAATGCGGCTGATGGGGGCTGAAGTTCGTCCGGTGGCGGCTGGGACGGGAACTCTCAAGGACGCTACATCTGAGGCGATTCGGGATTGGGTGACGAATGTGGAAACTACTCACTACATTTTGGGTTCCGTTGCCGGGCCTCATCCTTACCCAATGATGGTACGGGATTTCCATGCAGTCATTGGACAAGAAACTCGCGCTCAAGCTTTGGAAAAATGGGGTGGTTTACCCGACATTCTTTTAGCTTGTGTGGGTGGCGGGTCTAATGCGATGGGATTATTTTACGAGTTTGTGAATGAGTCATCCATTAAGTTAATTGGAGTAGAAGCAGCAGGAGAGGGTGTCAACACAGAAAAACACGCCGCCACCTTGACAAAAGGACGAGTTGGTGTATTGCACGGGGCGATGAGTTATCTACTGCAAGATGAGGATGGCCAGGTAATTGAAGCGCACTCGATTAGCGCGGGGTTAGATTACCCTGGTGTGGGGCCAGAACACAGCTACTTGAAAGATGTTGGTCGTGCAGAATATTACAGTGTGACGGACGAGGAAGCTTTGGCTGCGTTCCAGCGATTATCCCGCTTGGAAGGAATTATCCCAGCCCTGGAAACAGCCCATGCGATCGCTTACTTAGAAACCCTCTGTCCCCAACTTGACGGCAGCCCCCGCATTGTGATCAACTGCTCTGGACGTGGTGATAAAGATGTCCAAACTGTAGCTAAGTTTTTAATCCCACAATAAATCTATCTTTAGACAGATATTTTGTCGAAGATTTATAAATTTACACAGGCTGTTTTGCCGCATTTTTCGGGAAAATTTAGGGAAAAATCAGACTAATGAGAGAAGGCGATCGCTCAGATCGCCTTCTCATTTATGAAAACCTATGGATTTAAAAGTTATCAGAGAATATTTAAAGGGATAGGGATATAACCAAAGATATACAAAGCCACAGCAAATTTGTTCAAATCCAGGCGGTTTGTTTAGATGAACAGGAAGTTTACTCTCAGCAACTACGTCTGTGATTGAAAATGCTTAAAACAACAATTTACGCCGTTGCGTTAGGAACTTTCGCCTTCACCAGTGGGGCGAGTGCAGTTTCTCTCCAAATTCAATCTCCTGCACCCAAGTCTTCATCTATTTCCAGCGATCGCCTTCTCGCACAATACAGTTTTCCGAGACAATATAATCGTCGTCCCATGAGATATCCTGGGCAATCTTCCCCCCAAAGACCCTATAATCCCTCTGGTGGGCAAAACAACCCTCAAAGTCCCTCAGGTGGACAAAATAACCCGCAAACTCCTTCAGGTGGACAAAATAATCCTTCCAGTCCCTCAGGTGGACAATCGGATAGCAACTCAGCTTCTATAGAACAGGCAGTTTTCGCGCAAGTTAATCAATACAGACAATCTCAGAACTTACCAGCACTAACCCGGAACGCTAGTATTGACGAGCAAGCCAGGATTCACAGCCAAAACATGGCTAGTGGTCAAGTTCCCTTTAGCCACCAGGGATTTGATCAGCGTGTGAAAGCGCTGAATATGCCCAACAAATCCGCAAGTGAAAACGTTGCTTATAACCAGGATAGAGACCCAGCAACACGCGCAGTACAAAGCTGGCTCAAAAGCTCAGGACACCTAGCCAATATTAAAGGTAGTGCCAACTTGACCGGGATTGGTGTTGCCGTCAATGGTCAAGGTGTAGTTTATTTAACCCAAATTTTCATTCGTTCTTAGAACATTGAGGGTGGGGGGTGATGAAGCAAGTTTCACCGTCAAGTCGCTTCTCTACGAGACGCTACGCGTTAAGCGTTGGCGCAGCCTCTCCGACAGGAGAAGCTATGCCGCAGGCTTTACGCTCCAATTCAAAATTCAAAATTCAAAATCCCCCTACACCCCTATACCCTCTTTCAAGCTAGAGGGTTCCATCGAATTCACCTTTTTTGAGAAAAATTTATCCATAATATAGTTTTTTATGCTACAAATAGCGAACGAAATCGTTAGATTGTTAGCTGCGTGTGTATTTTTAGTAATTCGTCCCCAATTTTAAGGCTGATTAAACTGCAAAAGTATCCTGTTATATAACTTAGAAAGTAGAAGTTAGAGTATAGGTCTTATAAGTATGTACACAAAGTAATTCTTCATGTCCCGACAACCTGCTTTTGGCATCGCTATAAGTATGCTTGTCCTTGCCGGAGGATTAATGGCTCCTCTAATACCAGGTCACTCTTCTACAAAACACGCCACTGGTGATTCACCGTTGTCGATTTTTTCTCATCAGGTTGCTACAACTACTACCACAACCTTTCAAACTACTGATTTGGAAAAATCAGTATTTGAGCAGATTAATCGGTATCGGACAGCTAGAAGACTACCAAAGTTGACCTTAAATGCGAGGATCACTCAGCAAGCAAGAGTTCACAGTCGAAACATGGCTAAAGGTAGAATTCCGTTTAGCCATCAAGGATTTGAGCAACGGGTTAATGCTATCCCTCTTCGCTACAATAATGCTGCCGAAAATGTGGCTTTTAATCGGGGATATGACGATCCCGCAAACGAAGCTGTGATTGGTTGGATAGATAGTCCTGGTCATTTAAAGAATATCAAAGGCAATTTCAATATGACTGGTATTGGCGTTGCCACTAATGCCCAAGGGGAAGTCTATCTAACACAAATTTTCTTGCGTACTAGATAGATGGAATTGTGGATTTTTTAGACAATAATAGTGTAGTGTCGGTGACTCGTCGGCAGATACTGCATATATTATTGAGTAATTCATGACATTACAAGATTTCCAAGTTGGCGATCGCGATCTTAGTGACGCGACTGTAGCCCAATATTTACAATCCGAGGCGATCGCTGTCGATACAGAAACGATGGGATTGTTACCCCAGCGCGATCGCCTGTGCTTAATTCAGCTATGCAACCCAGAGGGGAAGGTAACTGCAATCCGTATAGCCCAAGGACAAACCGCAGCCCCAAATCTCAAAAAACTCCTAGAAGCAACAAACGTCCTCAAAGTTTTTCACTTCGCTCGGTTTGATGTTGCTACCTTGCTTCACCATCTAGATATTCACGTCCAGCCAATTTTCTGCACCAAAATCGCCAGTAAGTTAGCCCGCACTTACACCAATCGCCACGGACTTAAAGATTTGGTGCATGAGTTAGAACAAGTAGAACTAGATAAAAGCGCTCAAGGTTCAGATTGGGGAAACGCAGCGAATTTAACTGAAGCACAACTCAGTTACGCCGCCAATGATGTCCGCTATTTACTTAGCGCCCAACAAAAATTAGTCGCTATGCTCAAACGCGAAGAACGCTGGGAACTAGCACAACAATGCTTTCAAGTCCTACCAACAATTGTTTCCCTAGACTTATTACAGTTCAAAGATTTGTTTGAACATTAAACTAATCGTTAGTCAACAGCCAACAGTTAACAGTTAACTGTCAGCTGTCAACTGTCAACTGTCCAAACAAAAAACCAATGACTACTAAACTTCCTTCTTCTGATTCTCTAAATGATTTTGCATTCGAGAAACAACGTTGTAGTCATCCGCACCTGCGGGAGTTCTGGATTCAATGATTCCTTCGGTAGGGCCGCCAATCGCCTTCCATGCAGCTAAACCACCCTTGAGTTCAGAGACGTGTTCAAAACCAGCCGAACGCAGGAGATTTACCGCTTGGGAGGTTTGCTCATCACCTGCGCCATAAACATAAATATCACGGCTTTTTTCTAAGGACGATGAGGCTCTGTCTACTAAGTCCTCGATGGGCATTGCCATCGCACCCATAATATGACCATCATTATAGGTAGAGCGATCGCGTACATCGAGTATTGTAAAAGCTGGTTCGCCCCACTCTAAACGAGACTTGAGTACATGAGCATCAGACTGTGGTTCAATGGGTGGTTGCTGAGGAATAATACGGCCTAATGGATTATTAGTCATAACCTAACTATTAACTGCTAATGGAATTAATAGCAATTTAGCTAAGTTTATCCGTTTATTTTCTCTGGCTGTGGTATGAATATTGTCTATTTATCTCTTTTGGTAGATTAGAAATAATTCATCCTCAATTTTTTGTTTTAATCCATCATTCAAAGCATATCTTAGACAATCCATTAGTAATTTATTAGCTTTAAAATATTGTTGTAATAACCTAACTTGTTGCTTCTCAAATTGCCAATTGTGACCAATGTTACGATATTTAATTATCTTAATACTCAATTGTTGGTTCCATGACTTACCATTTTCATCCCACCAAGATACTAATTTTTCAAAATTACTTTCTGCACTGGGTAATCCTTTCTTGAGCTTTTGTAATTCTTCTCTAAATTCGGCATCACTAACTATATTAATAGCTTCATCGAAATTAATGTTGAGAGCGTAGATATAATTAAAAGCATGAGCGTGATGAAGATTTTGTTCAAAACAAATTTCTAGCTCACTCACACAGTTCAGAGTACTAAAAAGCAACTGATCCAGAGCTAATTCAGCATTAAAAGATATATCGTTAAATAAATCTCCTGCTAACACATTGTTGTCACTATCGGCAAAAAAGTAACTACAAATCATGTAAAAGGCACGAGTAGCAAATACTTGCCCTGAATTAACAACTTCATTAGTTTTTTGATGCAGCCAAACTAAATAACTTTGAATCTTTTCATCAGCAGCTACAAGCTCATCAACTTTATCTTTCATTAATTGGAGTATGTTGTCAGGTTTATCTAACATACTGACGATTAACAAGAACAAGTTATGCCAACGCTCTTCGCCTATGTGGTTAATTAACAACTGCCAATTATAATTTTGAGCATCATCAACAATATATTTTGCAGTGAGATATTCTTGAAATGCCAAATGGGAAAAAGAATCAATCCCCCTAGCTCGTTCTACTAATAAACCATCTTGTGCTTCAATTCCTTGCAGAATATCTATACTATGTTGCTGTAAATCAATGGTATTTGATTGGTTAGATAAATAATCACATATTAAGTCTTGAATTTTATCTGAAGTAAAGAAATAATCTCCTTTCACAAAAGTATTGACGGCAAGATAGCAAAGTAGCTTCTTTTTATCTGCTAAATTTAAATGTGCATAAAAATCATCTCTTTTAATACCTCTAGTTTCATCCCATCTAGCCAGGAAAATATTCAGTGCCTGTTCGTATAAATTTGCCGATTTACAGGGAAATTGCATCTTAACTTTAAATATTAAACACAATAGATGCAATAAAATTGGTGTATTCGCTAATTCTCGGATGCGCTGATTTTCCGGTAAGTTCAGTTGCTGGGTAAATATATTGCAAGTTGATTCACCTTCTTTGCTTGACAGATGAGCCACTGCCATAAACCATTGCTTGACAAAAACATCTCTTTGTTGTTCTTGAAAATCTGCAATTTCCACCTCAGTGAAACCTTGAAACCTATATTTTTGGGCAGAAACTCGGCAAGTAATTACAAATTGATTTTTATAAAATGTCTGAATAAACTTGCGGATTTCTCTAATAACTTTATCTACATGACTCAATGGCACTTCATCTAAAGCATCAAGTAAAATTAGTGCTTTACCTCCCGTAAGCACCGCTAAAGTTGATTCTTCTTCAACTCCATTGCAACGAAATTCTTGAACTAAGTACTGTAAAAGATTTAACTCACTCTCACGTTGAGTATCTTCAGCAAATTCCTTTAACCTAATAAAGATAGGTACTTGATTGGGTCGTAATTTACCATAATTACATTCCATTGCTAGATACTATAAAAATGTTGTCTTCCCAGACCCAGGTTTACCCAAAAGCATCAATTTTGAATAGCGCGATATAGCATCTAACCCTGGTAATGCTCTTTGATGTTTTCCTTGCCCAAACCCCTGAAAGTTAGATTCAATACACCAATCATTCATCAGGTCAGAAATTTCCCGCCATTGCTGACTGGTTATCTCCTCCAAAATACTCACAGGAGTGTAAATTTCACTTAAGGGAATTGCCTGAGCAATATCTAACATTTGCAGAGTACTGCAATGGTCTTGAATTTTCTCCTGACGCTTTTGGCGTACTTCCCTTACCAACGCATCAAGGTCAATTCCTTGGGATTGTAATTTAGTCTCTGATATTGCTTCTTCCGCTAAACCAACAACTTTTTGCCAGGATAGTCCTAGTTGTTGGCAAATTTGCACAAAACAACTGCGAGATACCGGCTCTCCCGCGAAAAACTTGGAGACTGGTTGGCGTGTAATCCCTAACGCAGCTGCTAGTTTTTGTTGAGTCAAGGTTTTGTCGGTTAGGGCTGTTTTCGCGGCTCTAATACCTTCAGGCGAGGCTCTCAGTCCTTGGCTGGTCATACTCTCAGCTAAAATGTGTTATTAAATACGATTTTTTTGGTAGCTGCACGTAGACACACTCCGGACAAATACTCATATCTCCCCGTAGGTAGTTTTTCCATGAGTTAAATCAGAGTAGACTATACTACGGATTTTTTAAATGGATTGTTTCGTCGCTTGATTTTGAAGCCGACTAGATTGATTTAGAGAAGTTCTACAAATCGGGAAACACACTGAAAACTATCGACTTCTCTCAACAGTGAAGATTCGTAATTTTAGCACGTAAGCAGAAAGACATACCAAGGTTATACAAAAGTCATACATTTTGTTTGCATAATCATGGCTGAACTTTTCAGAAATTTAATGGAAAATTAAGTGTAGCTAAGTAATACAGAAATAATGTATTCCTGTCAGATATTGTTGGTCTACGTATTCACTAGAGGTAGACCTCAACCAACGCTCCTTACTAGAAGCGCTCATAACACAATCACCTTAACGGCTGTCTCTTGTGTAGGAGCATAACAAACAGCAAAACGCTAGATAAACAATAGGCCATAACAATCGCTGAAACAATATGGTGATGCTTTCCGCTACAAACCCCAAAATTCTTGTTGTAGATGACGATTTTGGAGTCCGTAACCTCATATATCGCTTTTTAAGCCGCAAATATCAAATAGAGTCTGCGGCAGATGGTAAAACAGCTTTGTCATTGTTTGAGCAATTTAACCCAGCCTTGGTGATTCTTGATTGGAATCTTCCAGACACCAGTGGCTACAGTCTTTGCCAAGAAATGCAGAGCCGTAATAACGTCTTGGTGATGATCTTGACTGGAAGAACAGAGGAAGCTGACAAAATTAGAATCCTGGCTGCTGGTGCTGATGACTTCATTACGAAGCCATTTAGTTTGGCTGAAATTGAAGTTCGCGTCCAAGCTCTTTTAAGACGTATCCGCTCTATTAAACCTTCTCCTTCACAACGCTTGATATTTAAGCAGTTAGCAATTAACCCAGAAGGAAGAGAGGTAACTCTTAACGATAAACCTCTGAATCTCACCGCTTTGGAGTTTAATATTCTCCATTTCTTAGCTAGTCATCCTGGTCAAGCTTGGAGCCGTCCTCAATTAATTCAAAAAATTTGGGGTTGTGACTATGTAGGAGATGGACGGGTGGTTGACGTACACATCGGACAACTACGTAAGAAGTTAGAATCTGATACCAGTATACCGGAGTTTATTAAAACTGTTCGCGGTTACGGTTATAAGTTTGAAATACCAGAATCTACAGCAATTTAAGCTGGGAAAGCAAGAGTTTACCTGATCAAAAAGTTAACTCACACACTTCTATCAGGGTGTGGCTATTTAAAATTTGACTGTTTATTTACATCTTCTTTTTTGATAATTGCGATAAGGGACTTCCAGATAAAAAAATATCCAAAATGTAGCGACTGTCTTGTGGAATTGGCATCTTGCTCACACCACAAGAGTTATTTTTATGCACTATTTTAGTCTAGACACGCCACTACGTATAGACGTAAGGGTCTTAAACCCTTTTATTTACACTGCTTTTAAAATCCTCACCTACAGGGAAGATGGGTAATGGGTAATGGGTAATTGGATTGTATCTCTAGCGAGAAGGATATATCAGTCTTAACTCATCTTATAAGATCAGAAGCATCTGCCTATTTAATCTTTACCGCCCTCACCCATGCCTCTGTCGCGCATAGTCACGCTGATTGTTGGTTTAATTGTCATACTGGGACTTGCCCTGTGGCTGATTGATTCCCTCTCACGTCTTTACTGGCAATTATCTTATTCCCCATTACTGGGCAATTTGCTGTTATTACTGCTGATTGTCCTCATCGGCTGCTTAGTTGCGGCTTTTGTCTATTATGTGATGGTGTTGCAGGCTGGTGAACAACGTTCCCGCCGTAACCGTCGCCGCGTGACAGCAGCGCAAATCCCGGCTGCTAAATCTGATGCGGCTTCATCTACTTTACAGGCGGTGCGGCAACAGGTGTCGCAAATTCAAGATGAAGTAGCGCGCCAAGCTTTATTAAGTCGTTCCAAAGAGATTGAAGCCAACTTAGCACGGGGTGAAATTCAAGTAGTGGTGTTTGGGACAGGGAGTGCTGGCAAAACTTCCTTAGTCAATGCAATTATGGGACGAATGGTAGGCAAGGTAGATGCACCAATGGGGACAACCCAAGTAGGAGAAACTTACTGTTTGCGCTTGAAGGGGTTGGAAAGGAAGATTTTAATTACAGATACGCCAGGGATTTTAGAAGCTGGGGTGGCGGGAACAGAGCGGGAACAACTAGCCAGGGCATTGGCAACAGAGGCAGACTTACTATTATTTGTGGTGGATAATGATTTAAGACGCTCAGAATATGAGCCTTTGAAAAGTTTAGCGGAAATTGGTAAGCGATCGCTCCTAGTTCTCAACAAAACCGACTTGTATACAGATGAAGATAAAGAGGCGATTTTGGCACGGTTACGCCAACGAGTGCTGGGATTTATTGCTACAAATGATGTCGTAGCGATCGCAGCTAACCCCGAAGCGGCACAATTAGAAACAGGGGAACCATTCCAACCAGAACCAGATATTGTCCCCTTATTGCGGCGGATGGCGGCGATTTTACGGGCTGAGGGTGAGGATTTGGTGGCGGATAATATTCTTTTACAATCTCTGCGTTTAGGAGAAGAAGCCCGCAAACTCATAGACGCGCAACGTCGCCGCCAAGCTGATAAAATTGTCGAGCGTTTTCAGTGGATTGGGGCGGGTGTGGTATCAGTTACACCTTTACCTGTAGTAGATTTACTGGTAACTGCGGCTGTGAATGCCCAAATGGTTGTAGAAATTGGTAGAGTCTATGGTTGTGAATTGAACATGGAACGGGGACGAGAATTAGCCCTTTCCTTAGCCAAGACGATTGCTAGTTTAGGTATTGTCAAGGGAGCAATTCAATTACTAACCACAGCCTTACAACTAAATGTTGCCACTTTTGTGATTGGCAAAGCCATTCAAGGGGTAACAGCCGCTTATTTAACCAGAATTGCAGGTAAAAGTTTCATTGAATATTTTCGTCATGACCAAGATTGGGGCGATGGGGGGATGACGGAGGTAGTGCAGAAGCAATTTCAAATGAATCGCCGGGATGAGTTTATTAAAGCATTTGTGCAGGAAGCGATCGCACGAGTTGTCAAACCATTAACAGAGAAATCGGAAGTAGTTGAACATGATGAACAGGCTAAATAGTTAGAGACTATTCATAAAGTCAATCTTAAGTAGGGGAGGCAACAAGCGGGTAATGTGCTTTGTCCAAAAAGTCTTCAATAATTGATGATTTTTATGAAACTAGATAGCCATTAGGTGTTTATTATTCGTCTTTTAGTCAAGATACGAATCATATCAAGAGGTTTTATGAAACCCATCATTGAATTACCCCCTGTAATTAACAGACATCATCAGTTCGCTAAAAAGTTAGTTTTGACTCTGGCGTTAACTAGCCTGCTATCTTCTGGACTCAGTTTGGCTGGTGACTATAGAGCTACAGCTACACCAGCAACAGAATCGATAGAACTATCTCAAAACTCTCAGAATCGCT
Organism: Anabaena sp. FACHB-595; assembly: GCF_048568275.1. NCBI lineage: Bacteria > Bacillati > Cyanobacteriota > Cyanophyceae > Nostocales > Nostocaceae > Anabaena > Anabaena sp. FACHB-595. The sequence goes on along the minus strand of NZ_CP183473.1, from coordinate 4,573,452 downwards.
TACCTGGTTACGTCGCTAGAGCAGTACTCAATGATGCTTCCCGACGTTCTGGAATCAGAATCACTAATTTAAGAATCACTCAAGCCACACGAAGAACCTTTGGGAACCCCTGTGAGTTTAACTTTGGGGAAATCTGCACCAAAGAATATCGACCAGTCCAAGGTTGGGAAGTGGTGGTACGAGTGGGGAATCAATCTTGGGTTTATCATGTCAATCAATCTGGCTCCCAAATAGTCCTCGATCCTAAAGCCAATGTAGGTGAAAATAGCCAACTACCGCGAGCGATCGCTAATAATATTCTCACAGATGCAGCTAGACGTTCTCGTGTACCCAGACGGAACATAGAAATTACCAAAGTCACACGCAGAACCTTTGGGAATCCCTGTGAGTTTAACTTTGGGGAAATCTGCACCAAAGAATATCGACCAGTTCAAGGTTGGGAAGTGGTGGTGCGAGTGGGGAATCAATCTTGGATTTATCACGTCAATCAATCTGGCTCCCAAATAGTCCTCGATCCTAAAGCTAATGTAGGCGAAAATAGCCAACTACCGCGAGCGATCGCTAATAATATTCTCACAGATGCAGCTAGACGTTCTCGTGTACCCAGACGGAACATAGAAATTACCAAAGTCACACGCAGAACCTTTGGGAATCCCTGCGAGTTTAACTTTGGGGAAATCTGCACCAAAGAATATAGACCAGTCCAAGGTTGGGAAGTGGTGGTACGAGTGGGGAATCAATCTTGGGTTTATCACGTCAATCAATCTGGTTCCCAAATCGTGTTAGATCCGAAAGTTTTAGGCAAATCTTGAGAGGATCTTTGTCAATTCATGTATCCATAGAGTTATTCACGCCAATCTTATTGAGCGAATCTATCCACCTATTACTTTTTCTTGCGATAATTCCTAAGGGGAGTCAGCTCCCTACTGGTTTGTCAAAGGGGGATAGATGACCATCAAGCGGTTGGTTTTATTTTTTGTACTCACGCCGATAGCGGCTTTTTTAGCAGTTTCGTCTTTATTTGGTAGTTTGCAAGAACCACAGTTTCAAAGTCGTTTGGAACTATACCAAACTAATATTGCCCTGCAAGCACAAGCTTGGCAACCAGAGGATAGCAACGATGATAGCCCCCAAGTAATTCAAGAGGCAATTTTGGGGGAAAAACCTCTGGAAAACGCTACCAAGGAATATGAAAAAACCCGTCAATCTGTGCAAACCAATTTGACGAAAACTCAAAACCAACTTGCACAACTGCGTTCTTCATCCCAAAATCCTGCACCGCCTAAACCCTTACCAGACGTTCCTCCTACCACAAATACTTCTCGTAATGACAAAGAAAAGCAATTGCAGAAATCTCTCCAGGAACTGCAAAAATTTTCGGCTGAATTAGACTTAAAACTAGGAATTTTGCAGGCAAAGCAAGGACAGATAGAAACAGCCATCAAAACTTGGAGCGAATTACAAAAGCGTTCAGACACTTTAGAACTCAGCACAGAAATTGAGCAAACTGCGGCCGTGTTGAGTGGACTGTGGAGTGATCCCCCACGACTGTTTCCCGATGCTCAACAGTTAATCCAGCATAATTTAGAAGGCTGGTTTCGCTCCACAGCTTTGATTCAGCTTTACCAACTCCAGCAACGACAAGACGCTTTAACACAAGTACAATCGACACAGCAAGAGGCTGCGGCTCAAGCTGTATTTAAATTAGCGGCGATCGCAACTGTTCCTAGCCTAGCAGCGTTAGTAGGAACGATACTGTTAATTTTCTTAATTGCTCAACGTTTGATCAAGGGAAAAGAAGCCTTGTTGGGACAGAATGCTGAGTTAGCTTGGTCAACACCTTGGGATGTAGAAACAATTCTTTTGGTTTTTGTTGTGGGCTTTTTCTTCATGGGGCAAATTTTTGTTCCTTCCTTGTTGGTGCTACTCCCCATACCTCGCCCCATCGTTGATGTCCGACTACAAGCCATTTCCGTCTTCATCAGTTATCTATTGGTAGCCTCAGGCGCGCTATCAGTCTTATATTTCTCAATTAAACGTTTTTTCCCGTTACCCCAATATTGGTTTCGTTTCCGCCTGCGAGATAATTGGTTTCTCTGGGGACTAGGTGGTTATTGTGCAGCTTTACCAATAGTTGTGATTGTGTCTTTGATTAATCAACAGCTATGGCAAGGACAGGGTGGTAGCAATCCTCTATTACAACTGGCACTGGAAAGCCAAGACTTTACAGCATTGAGCATATTTTACGTGACAGCTGCGATCGCTGCTCCTTTATTTGAAGAAGTTCTGTTTCGCGGATTCTTATTACCTTCCTTGACGCGTTACATACCCGTTTGGGGAGCAATCATAGCCAGTGCTGTATTGTTTGCCGTCGCCCACCTCAGTTTGTCAGAAATACTGCCACTCACAGCTTTAGGTATCGTTTTAGGAGTAGTATACACGCGATCGCGTAACCTCCTGGCTCCTATACTTCTCCATAGTCTCTGGAATAGTGGCACACTACTCAGTCTGTTTCTCTTAGGTAGTAGTAATTAGACAACACCAAAAAATAAATTATCCGAAATAGATGGTTTGCTAGGGTGCGTCAAAGAAGAGGAACAGGGATCTGTGAGACAAGGGTAGGGACTTCTCCTCTGTTCCCTTCCCCCTGCTCACCTGCCTCTTTGGTCAGTATGAATAATGTCTGAGTATAGTCAGATTCTATCTTACTGACGCACCCTACATGGCGTAACAAAACTATTACTACGCATATTGTTAAATAGATTACAAAACTCTGGATGGACTTTGAGTATCATTTAGATAAATAGACATAGTTATTCATTAACTTACCCATTCAATCCTCACCTGACCCTACAGCAGCTGACAACTAAATAAAGATTTAAGTTATATCTCTCCCCATAAGTAGTTAGATGACTTAATTTTAGCTGAATCATTGATTTGATACTATACCAAACAAAGGTAATTTCTATGAGAGATTATCATCTTACTTGTAACAGTCTCCAAAAAATCCGGAGATAACACTGATGTACTTGTAGAAAGTGATATATTACAGGCATTTTCACTGACTAATGTGAATTAATTCTCTCGAAAGATTAATTTTTCTCAAAATACTGTAATACTTATGTTTTAGTTTATGTAATTAGCATTATATCTAGCTATGTAGGAACACTATAGAATCAGGCGATGTCTCATATCATAAAGATGTCACCTATGTTTATGGCAGATGACTGTTTTCTGGCGATATAGCTAGGGACTGGGGACTGGGGGAAAAGTCTTTTTGTGTCTAGGTTGTATCATCTATTGATGTCCTAACACTATTGGCGACAGCTATATAGTAAAAAAGCCAACTAATAACTAAGTAAAAATATGTTTACTAGGTGAGTATGTTTTTGAAAAATTAATACTATAACTTACGCATGAAAATAAAAATTTAAGGCTTTGGACAAGGGTTTAGGCAAGGGTATAGGCGTGTAAATGTTTAAAAACCTTACACCCTTACACCCAGTCTCAACAGACAACTTGGGTGCGTAAGTTCCAAATGCAATAAAAACTGTAATTTTATACTATTTTTTAGGAGTAACCTACCTATGGCAAATCTTAACCCTACTCAAACCAACAAACAATTACTAGCTGGTTACTGTGGCATTATTTTTGGTGGCTTTGGTATTCATAAATTCATTTTAGGCTATGCCGCCGAAGGGTTCGTTATGTTAGTGATCACCTTAGTTGGTGGTTCTTTTTCCTACGGAATTACTTTGTTAATTATGCAACTGGTAGGATTAATTGAAGGCATGATCTACTTAAACAAAACCCCTGAAGAATTTGTCAATACTTATTTAGTGAATAAACAAAGTTGGTTTTAAATTAGTCAGTGGTCAGTTGTCCGTTGTCATTAATCATTAATCTTCCCCTGCTCCTCACTCTTTTTTTGAATTGTTCTTCCCCTGCTTTCTTCATCCCAATCAATATACTGATAATGAAACGGAAACACATGATTTGGGCTATGTGCTTGTTGGTGGGTGTGGGGTATTTCAGTGCTATGTCTAACTTAGAAATTCACTATTTTTGGAAAAGCCTGATTGCCTTTATACCAGTGCAAATGGTAGCGATCGCCTACGTAAAAACGACAAAATGGAGTCGTAATTAACACCAAACAATAGTCATTGGTCATTAGTTCTTCCCCTGCCTTCCCCCATCCCCAGACCCAAAAACGTGAGATGAGTGCCATATCTTAATAAAATAAATGGTAATGACAATCAGTCATAGTTCAAAATTTCGCCTACGCTCGAAGTAGAGATGCTTATCATCAAGTGTCTAATCTTCGTAGCGAATCTCAACACTTGCCATGCAACTTGTCCCACAAACTCAGCTTGACCCAGAACTCACCCCCACACTAGAGAAAATTATTCTGGATGTCGGAGGGATGAAGTGTGCTGGGTGTGTAAAGGCAGTAGAGCGACAGCTCACCCAATATTCAGGTGTGAAGAACGCCTGTGTGAATTTGGCTACAGAGGTAGCGGTGGTAGAGTCGGAAGTCGGTCTGGTAGATCCAGATATGTTGGCACAGCGATTGACATCTGCTGGATTTCCTACTCAACCGCGAAAAGCCAACAGTAAGGCAAGTGAATCAACAATAGAAGACTCAGCCGCAAGACAACGCCAACAAATGCAGACAGCATTCCGGCAGTTAATGATTGCTGCTGTGCTGCTGGTCTTTTCGGGGATCGGGCATTTGGGCAACATTGGCAATTCAATTCTGCCCATATTAAATAACATTTGGTTCCACTTTGGACTAGCAACAGTTGCCTTACTAATTCCCGGTCGCCCTATTTTAGTTGATGGGTGGCTTGGTTGGCGGCGGAATGCACCTAACATGAATACCTTGGTGGGATTGGGAACGCTGACAGCCTACACAGCCAGCGTTGTGGCGCTGCTGTTTCCGCAAATGGGTTGGGAGTGCTTCTTTGATGAACCAGTGATGATGCTGGGGTTTATTTTGTTGGGCAGAACCTTAGAACAACAAGCCAGAGGTAAGGCGGCGGCGGCATTTAGACAACTGTTAGCACTGCAACCACAAGTAGCACGATTGATTGCTAACCCAGACCTAGAGAAGATGGGGCTGGGAACAAATACTGTAGAAATCCCGGCTGAACAGGTAAGGGTGGGAGAATGGTTGCAAGTATTACCGGGTGATAAAATCCCCGTGGATGGGGAGGTACGTTTTGGACAGACAACTTTAGATGAGTCGATGTTGACTGGGGAAGCTGTGCCGGTCATGAAGCAACCAGGGGATATAGTCACAGCCGGAACGATTAACCAATCAGGGGCGATCGCTATCCAAGCCACCCGCACAGGTAATGATACCACCCTCGCCCACATCGTCGCCTTGGTAGAAGCAGCCCAAACTCGCAAAGCCCCAATCCAAAAATTAGCCGATACAGTAGCAGGTTACTTTACCTACGGCATATTAACAGCATCTTTATTAACATTCATCTTCTGGTATTGCTTCGGCACTCACATCTGGCCAGATATCACCGTATCCGGTGGTGATATGGAAATGATGATGAACCACGCCGCTCATATTACCAACAACTCCCCACTCTTAATTAGTTTAAAACTAGCGATCGCCGTCATGGTCGTCGCCTGTCCCTGTGCCTTGGGACTAGCCACACCTACAGCGATTCTGGTAGGCACAGGTATAGGTGCAGAACGGGGTTTATTAATCAAGGGTGGCGATGTTTTAGAAAAAGCCCATCAACTAGACACCGTAGTTTTTGATAAAACCGGCACTCTCACCACAGGTAATCCCGTTGTCACCGATTGTCTTGTATTTGCAGAAGGCAGTCCCGATGAAATAAGTTTCACAGCCAAACAGGAAAGAAGTCTTTTCCCCACACCCCCACACCCCCACACCCCCACACCCCTACACCCCTCTCATTCCCTCATACAACTAGCAGCCGCAGTGGAAAGCGGCACACATCACCCCTTAGCTAGAGCGATTCAGCAAGCTGCACAACAGCAACAGTTATCGATTCCAGAGGCTGTAGACTTCCATACTGAACCAGGAATGGGTGTTTCTGCTGTCGTTGACGGTCAAACTGTGCTGTTAGGTAACGGGGATTGGTTGAGTTGGCATGGAATTACTTGGAGTGAAACTGCTCAACAGGAAGCGCAAAAGCTCGCCACCCAAGGTAAAACCGTCGTTGGTGTGGCAATTGGGGAGAGTTTGGCGGGATTGATTGGTGTACAAGATACTACCAGACCAGATGCCCAAACTACAGTAGACAAATTGCGTCAGATGGGTTTAAGGGTAATACTGCTAAGTGGCGATCGCCCAGAAGCAGCGCACGCCATAGCCCAACAACTAGGTATAGATAGGGCTGATGTGATGGCTGGTGTTCCTCCCGCCAAAAAAGCCGCCTTTATTCAAGAACTACAAACAAAATCTGGCGCTAAAGTGGCAATGGTTGGCGATGGTATCAACGATGCCCCGGCGTTATCTCAAGCAGACGTAGGTATTGCCTTACACTCAGGTACAGATGTAGCAATGGAAACCGCACAGATTGTTTTGATGCGCGATCGCATTAGTGATGTCGTGGAATCAATTCATCTCAGCCGCGCCACCTTCAACAAAATCCGCCAAAATCTATTCTGGGCTTTCGCCTACAACACCATCGGTATCCCTCTAGCCGCAGGTGTTCTGCTGCCCAACTGGGGTTTTGTCCTCAGTCCTTCCGGTGCAGCTGCACTGATGGCATTCAGCTCAGTTAGTGTAGTGACTAACTCTCTGTTATTGCGTCGGTTAGCTCATCGGTAGCGAAATTAAGAACCCCTCTCCAACCTCTCCCCGACGCGGGGAGAGGCTTAAAACCGTTATTTTTTCACTAAATTCTCCACTTTTAGCCCCTTCCCTTGTAGGGAAGGGGTTGGGGTTAGGTTCCAAACTCGACGTTTCTTAATGCGCTAAACTGTGAAACATAAGTATAATCTCGTATTATTATTGTTAAGTTATGGAACCAGTAACCTTAACAGCCGTAGGAACTGCGATCGCTACTATAGTTTTAACTAAGGCTTTAGAAAAAACAGGCGAAAAGCTGGGGGAAGCAGCATTAGAAAAAAGTAACGAGTTAATCGCCAAGCTGCGCCAGAAAAATAAGCTGCCCTTGTTAGCCAATACGTCACAGGAAGACACACAGCAGGCGTTAGATTATGGTCAAGCTGTGTTGGAGTTGAAAGCCGCAGCCGATAAAGACACCGAAATTGCTCAATCAGTGCGGGAAGTAGAAGCCACAATCAATCAAGATAAATCCCCCAAGGCTGAGGAAATTCAAAAATTATCCGCAGAAATTCAAGCGCAGCCAGCAATTGTTAATAACTTTGCCAAGTTAGCAGAAAGTATCCAAGCGGAAAAAGGGGCAATGGTTGCCCAACAAATCACAATTCAGGAACAGCACAACACATACAACTGACTACAGTCGCCCGAACAGGAACGGGTAAGGTTAAATCCTGAAATACCGCAAAATTTACCCCTGAGTGGGGTGGTGAAATTTGTGGGACGCGATGAAGAACTGCAAGAACTCCATAAACTTTTGCAGGAAAATAACCAAGTAGCGATTGCGGCTATTTTGGGAATGGGTGGACTGGGTAAAACAGAACTCGCCTTGCAATATGCCATGACTCAGCGCGAAAACTACAAAGGTGGACTGTGCTGGTTACAGGCGAAAGCTGAGAATGTGGGCTTGCAAGTGGTACAGTTTGCCAGAACTCAGCTTGATTTAAAGCCACCAGAAGAATTTGATTTACCTGCACAAGTACAATACTGCTGGCGGAATTGGCGTGAGGGTAATGTGCTGCTAGTGGTGGATGATGTTACAGATTATCAGCAAATCAGACCTTACCTACAGGGCGCATCTTCCAGATTTAAAGTGTTGATGACTACCCGCCAAAAGTTGGGTGCAGCCATCAAGCAACTATCTTTAGATGTATTACAACCAGATGCAGCGTTGCAGTTGTTACGGTCTTTGCTGGCAGAAACACCAGAGCGAATTGAGAGAGAATTAGATGTAGCAAAACAGTTGTGCGAATGGCTGGGGTATTTGCCTTTGGGTTTAGAGTTGGTGGGGCGATATTTGGCGCGAAAACCAGATTTATCCTTATCAGCAATGATGCAGCGTTTGGAGAAAAAGCGATTAGAACAACCTGCACTTGTCAAGCCAGATGCTGATATGACAGCACAAAGGGGAGTGCAAGCCGCCTTTGTGTTGAGTTGGCAGGAATTAGCAGAGGATGATAGGTTATTAGGCTGTGTACTTAGTTTATTTGCAGCCGCACCCATACCCTGGAACTTAGTAGAACAGTGCTTACCAGAGAAAGATGAGGATGAGTTAGAGGAAATTCGGGATGATAAATTATTGAATCTGCATTTACTCCAGCGCAAAGGTGAAGGAATCTATCAACTACATCCCCTACTGCGGGAATTTTTCCAATCTAAGTTTACAGGTTTAGAGCAAGCGGAGGAATTTAGGCGATCATTTTGCGGTGTAATAGTAGCAGTTGCTAAACAAATTCCTCAGACTCCTACCCTTGAAAAAATTAACGCTGTTTCCCTTGCCATACCACACATAGCTGAAGTAGCAAACAATCTCATTCAATACGTCAGTGATGAAAATTTCATTTTGCCTTTCGTCGGCTTGGGTAGCTTCTATCAAGGACAAGGGCTATATAGCCAAGCCGAACCTTGGAAAACACAGTGTTTATCAACAGTACAAAACCGTTTGGGAGACAATCATCCCGATGTCGCCACCAGCCTCAACAACTTGGCTGAACTCTACTATTTCCAAGGCAAGTACGACCAAGCCGAACCCCTGTATCTCCAAGCTTTAGAACTCCATAAACGCCTGCTGGGAGACAATCATCCCGATGTCGCCACCAGCCTCAACAACTTGGCATATCTCTACGATTCCCAAGGAAAGTACGACCAAGCCGAACCTCTGTTTCTCCAAGCTTTAGAACTCCATAAACGCCTGCTGGGAGACAATCATCCCGATGTCGCCACCAGCCTCAACAACTTGGCTGAACTCTACGATTCCCAAGGAAAGTACGACCAAGCCGAACCCCTGTATCTCCAAGCTTTAGAACTCAGACAACGCCTGCTGGGAGACAATCATCCCGATGTCGCCACCAGCCTCAACAACTTGGCATATCTCTACCGCACCCAAGGAAAGTACGACCAAGCCGAACCCCTGTATCTCCAAGCTTTAGAACTCAGACAACACCTGCTGGGAGACAATCATCCCAATGTCGCCACCAGCCTCAACAACTTGGCAAGACTCTACGATTCCCAAGGAAAGTACGACCAAGCCGAACCCCTGTATCTCCAAGCTTTAGAACTCAGACAACGCCTGCTGGGAGACAATCATCCCGATGTCGCAGCCAGCCTCAACAACTTGGCATATCTCTACTATTCCCAAGGAATTTACGAGCGAGCCGAACCCCTGTATCTCCAAGCTTTAGAACTTAAACAACGCCTGCTAGGAGACAATCATCCCTCAGTCGCTATCAGCCTCAACAACTTGGCTAAGCTCTATGATTCCCAAGGAAAGTACGACCAAGCCGAACCTCTCTATCTTCAAGCTTTGACTATTTTCGAGGGAAGTTTAGGAGGGAATCATCCTAATACTGTGAGAGTGCGTGAGAATTTAGCAAATTTACGCGATTCTCTCTAACGAGAACACGAAAATTTACCTTCCCAACCGCATCAATCAAGCTTTTATCTCCAAGTTTCCTGTTTTGAACTCAAAGTTTCATGTTCAGAACCCGAACTTTCGTGTTGCAAACGAGAATGTTTCTGTTTCAAACGAGAACTTTCCTGTTTCCAGTGAGAATGTTCTTGCTGCAAAGGAGAATCTTCTAGTTCTGAGGTCGAATGATGGTGTTGTGAAACGTGAGTTAGATGACCTCTCCCCAACCCCTCTCCGACGCGGAGAGGGGCTTAAATATCTTGAAAGCTCAAAACGAAAAATGAAGGTTTTGAAGCCTCTCTCCTTGGAGGGGAGAGGTTTGGAGAGGGGTTTTTTATAGAATTAGTGAGTTCTTCAGTTCTAGAATATGAAAATAGCCGTAACCCTTTTGTGGTCAATCAACAATCAATGGATCGATACTTACAAATAGCTGCTTTGAGAGTATTGGTAGATGAAAATATTAGAAACAGGGCAGAACAGCTAGAACAAGAAGGCGTTAAAGCTATTGATGCACTTCATGTAGCTTGTGCAGAAGCTTCTCAAAGCGATTACTTTATCACTTGCGACAAGAGACTAATCAACCGAGGTCAGAATTTATCAATCACAGTCATCAATCCAAATAATTTTATTTTTGAGGTAGAAAATGACAATAAAAGTAATTAATGAACAGGAAAACTTATAAGAAGTAATGCAAGTTTTACTCACTCACTTAGAACCATCTAAAGTAATGAAGTTTTGGGCAACCTGTAAACTAAGTGAAGGCGATTATTTACAAGTGAAAGAAAAGCTGTTTTCTCAAGAAACAGTTACTAGTTTATATGCCAAAATTCAAGATTTTCAGGATGTAAAGAGTAAACAATCCTCAGAATCCAATCTATAGTCATGAATCAGAGATAATTAGACGGCGATCGCTCTGTTAAAGGTGGCGATCGCCTTGATATGATGATCTCATGAGAATGTGCTATGTCTCATTATTATTGAAGCTTGAGGTACTAAAAACATGGCAACACTTCAACTTAATATTGAGCAAGTTATATCATTGGTAAAGCAATTAGCAGTTCCAGAACAGCGTATGATATTACAAGCCATCAAAGCAGAACAAGATGCTTGGTGGCAAAGTAGACTTGATGACGGAGAATTACAGATGCGCTCTTTGAGTTCGTCACGCGGGCTTAATTGGGATATTATGACCGAACAAGAGCGAGAAGACTTTATAGATGATTTGACGCACGAATCAGAATGATATCTTATATAGTTGTTTTTGATACAAATACGCTCTTTTCAGGTTAGGCTGGCGAGGTAGTCCTTATAGTTGTTTAGAACTTGCAAGAAACGGACAGATTGAATCTGTAACTTGTCGAGAGATTTTATTGGAAGTATAAATCTAAGTGCGCTGGCGTTCTGGCCAGTGGAGCGATCGCTAATCAGTGTCATTGTGCAGAGTATAATTAGCTTGCTCCAATGCAGGCGATACCCACGGTAAGCTATGCTAACGCTGGTGTGGAAAAAATCAGCTAGGATAAATCAAAGCAACTTGGATGAGTCCAACTTCAACTGACTGTGGCAAAGATGTATCAATGACAGCAGAAACTCTTGAAAGTCATCTATTAATTCTTGAAGACGACCAAGGTCGTAAAGAATTTTCTTTAGACCAGCCTTTATACTCCATTGGCAGAGACAAAGAGTCCAACATTCGTTTAGTGTCGCAGTTTGTCTCTCGTCGCCATGCTACATTAGTGCGACTGCCAAAAAATAATAGTTATTATTACCGCATTGTCGATGGTGATGGTAAAGGTAGAGCAAGCGCCAACGGTCTGATGATTAATGGCCGCAAACTCCCAGCCCATGATTTAAAAAACGAGGATGAGATAGTTTTTGGCCCGAAAGTACGTGCCATTTACTACTTGTTAAAGAATACTCAGCGTTCAGGACAAACAGATGCTAGTGAATATGACATCACACTTATCAATCCTGGTATGACTGAGGATGTAGAAGAACTATGAATCAATTCAAAATACCCTACGGGAAGCAAGCTACAAAATTCGCGCATTAAAAACAGCCACCCACAAGGGGGAGCTAGTCTTGTGGGCGGGTTTCTCGACTTGAAAGAACTGGCGCTGGGGCTTCTACCTACCTTGCGATACAAGGAATGTTTCACCAACCCAAATTGTGATATGGTGGGCGCTGCCCACCCTACAGATACTTAAATTTTGGCAACGCTCAAATTGGTTTTTACCAATTACCAATTACCAACTCCACAGATATCAATTTTTAATTTTGAGCCGCAATGTTAGCCAGCCAGACTTTCGAGAAGATGCCAATGGCGACTACGTTCAATGGACTGCTTAACAAGGTCAAATATTTGCCGGCAGTGATTATCTAAGTAGAGGGGTAATTCTTCATTTTTAATCACAATACTCATCCGGCTTTCTGTCTCGGTAGCTGTTGATTTATCAATCAGTACTTCCACTTTTACCAATTTAGGAAAAGGAACAGTCCCAGGAATCTCACGGGCCAAAATGTAATCAGGTGTGTGGTATTGAATTTCTAAATCACAGTCCTGTAACAAGTCTAGAAGTAATTGCTGGAGATAGTCGAAACGGATAGAAATCACAAATGAACACGTATAGCGAGCCATAATAGCCCCAAGCCCCTTACAACACTCCGTCCATCCTATAATATCGAAGTAGCAAAACGGTAAGTAATTATAGATTCCTTAAACAAAAATGCTGATTTTAGTGGGGGGCAAATTTCATTGAAATGCTTGACTACAAAGGGATAGGGATTTTGGTAACAGGTAATGGGTAATTGGTAATTGGATTATTATCCATTACCTACTGCTAAAGTGTATTTAGCAATAACCGTATGTTTTTATACGGATGACAGGGAGTATCAAGGGCGGAGTTTATCAGAAAAGGTGTTTCAGAATTTTTTTCGGATATAGGCTGCGCCAATAGTCATGGCTACAAGCTGCATCCAGTAGGCTAGGCTGGGTTGATTGACTCCCATTGGTGGAATGTTTAAACTACCAATGCCATAGAATAACTGTTGAATATACCACCATAATGAATAGAAAGAAGCAGGTAATTCAATGGGAATATAAATAAGAATTAACGGTAAAATGGTGTCTATTTTAACATTAGGAAACTTGATTATATACGCTCCCAAAACTGCGGCGATCGCTCCATTTGCACCAACAAGTGGTACAGTCAAATTTGGTTCAATGATAATCTGTGCTAACCCTGTGACAACGCCAGCGACCAGATAAAATCCTAAATAATGCTTATGTCCTAAAATATTCTCTACTGCTTTACCAAACACCCATAAAAATAACATATTCCCCAATATTTGGCTAAAACTGCCGTGGAGAAATATGGCAAACAACAAAGAAAATAAACGCCCAAACACTACTACCCAAGCCGCAGGATTTATCAGTGCATTATGAAGCGCTGTACTAATTTGGGATGGAACTAAACCCCAAGTGTTAATGAAATAGCCTAATTCACCACTCAGTTCTAGTTTTATTTCCCAGAGGAAGATAAAAATATTAATACCAATCAACCAATAATTAATAATCGGACGTTCACGAAAATGTAAGTTATCACTAATAGGAATCATTAAATTTGTTAGTGGTCAGTTGTTATTAGTTCTTCCCCCATACTCCCTACTTCTTCTCCCCGCACCTTAAAGAATCTGTGGCAAGATTGGAATCAGACACAATGCACTCAAGTAGGTAAACTGGATGCTGGGAAACACACTTGTTGGAAGATACCAAATTATTAGCCACTTGGGAGGAGGGGGATTTGGTGAAACTTTTGTGGCTTGTGATACTCATCTACCAGGGTTACCTAAGTGCGTAGTGAAAAAACTCCAACCCCAAGCAAATGATCCGGCTACGTTGGAAATAGCCAGGCGATTATTTGATACAGAGGCGCAAGTTTTATATAAGTTGGGAAGTTGCGATCGCATTCCTCAGCTTTTGGCTTATTTTGAGGAAGATGCAGAGTTCTATCTGGTACAAGAATTTATCCCTGGTCACGACCTGAGTAAAGAATTAACGCCAGGAAAGGTCTTTACTCAAGATGAGGTAACAATACTATTACAAGAGATTCTGACCATCTTGGAATTTGTCCATCAGCAAAATGTAATTCACCGTGACATTAATCCGCGAAATTTGCTTAGGCGACAGGATGGTAAGTTAATTCTCATCGACTTTGGGGCAGTGAAGCAAATCACCACCCAAATAGTGACCCCCACTGGTGAAAATAAATCTACTGTGATTATTGGTACACCAGGTTACATACCCGGAGAACAAGCGCAAGGTAATCCCAAATTTAGTAGTGATATCTATGCTGTGGGGATAGTTGCAATTCAAGCACTCACGGGATTATTACCCCATCAACTAGAACATGATGCCGATACTCATGAAATTATCTGGCAAAATCATGCTCAAGTCTCGTCAGAGTTTGCCAGATTTATAGACAAAATGGTGTGTTATGATTTCCGCCAACGCTATGCGGCGGCGACGACTGCATTACAAGCACTCACAGAATTAACACAACCTGCTTCTAATACGATCGCCATAACTCCCACTTTACCACCTGCCAAATTTAGATTTAATCACACTAAAAAAAGTATATTCATCAAACTATTATTAGCAATTTTATTAACTAGTGCAACTGGTATAGCTTCAGTATTTGTTGTCAATAGTATTAATAGTAATAATGCTACAGACCTAGCGAAAAAAGGTAATACTTTTTTTGAACTACAACGATATAAAGACGCGTTATCTGCTTATGAACAAGCGGTTGATATCAGACCAGATTATGCTCCTGCTTGGCAGGGCAAAGGTAAAACTTTATTTCGGCTCAAACAATATCAAGACGCATTGACAGCTTATGATAAGGCGATTCAAATCCAACCAGATTATGTAGAAGCTTGGAGTGGCAGGGGTTTTAGTTTGCAAAATTTACAGCGTTATTCAGAAGCGATCGCCTCTTTTGATAAGGCTTTACAACTCAATGAAAATTATCCAGAAGTCTGGAATGCTAGAGGGGAAGCTTTTAGTAATTTAAAACAGTATGATCAAGCAATTAAATCTTATGATAAAGCCATTGAATTTAACTCAGATGCTTATGAGAGTTTTTATAACAAGGGATTGGCTTTGCAAAGCATGAAAGAATATAATGAAGCCATAAACGCCTATAATAAAGCCATTGAAATTAAATCAGATTATGAGAGAGCTTGGTATAATTTAGGAAATTCATTAGTTAATTTAAACCGTTACGAAGATGCTTTTAAGGCTTATGATAAGGCAGTACAATATAAAACAGATTATGCTATAGCTTGGTTATCAAGAGGTAACGTATTAATTATTTTACGCCGTTATCCCGAAGCCCTTGAATCTTTTAATCAAGTCATAAAATTTAATCCTAATAATTATCAAGCATGGTATGGCAGAGGTTGGTCACAGCATCAAAATCAACGCTATGCAGAGGCAATAGAATCTTATAAGAAAGCGGCAACAATTAAGCCTAGTAATTATGAGATTTGGTATAGTTTAGGTAACTCCCAATACATTTTACAGCAATATCAAGAGGCGATCGCATCTTATAACAAAGCGGTGCGTTACCGGCCAAAACATATTGAAAGTTGGTATAGTCGGGGAAATGCCTTATTTAGTTTAAAACAATATAAGGAAGCGATCGCATCCTACGAGCAAGCCATTAAACATAAACCAGATTATAGCCAAGCAATTAACGCCCGTGACGAAGCCCAGCGTCAACTCCAAGCCGCAACACCAAAACCTGTAGTTATCCCAGTCATGCCTACTCCAGAATTTACTAATCCCCCGCAAGACAATTAACTTATTCTCTGTGAGAATAAGTAATGGGTAATGGGTAATTGGTAAAATACATTATAAAATTTTATCTGCAATGGAATAGGGTGTTAAACCATATCAAAAACAATTTAGAGACAATATACTTATTAGTTATTACCGTTTTTTTAAGTTGCACGGGTGTTTAAATTATCCGTTATCTGTGTGTATATTCTTACTAAATGAATTAACTACATTGTAAATAATAAATACGGATAAAATTGTTATTTAGAAATCTGCCAAAATGGCAACTTAACGAATAATTGCTAAGTTATCTTTAACGGACATCAACCAGCTTGAAACTTTTGTTATCGCAGTCTACCGAGTATTTTAAAAGCATTATCTCTTATATCTAAAATCTGACTAAGAAAGTGTGTGACTAGCACATCAAGATCACATACTGAGAATATTTTCCTTCATCATAAAGTTCATATACCTTTAAACCCATCATGCTCACAGCTATTTGTACTTTATTTGAAGGTGATTACCACTACGGTGTGGGAAACCTGGTAAATTCTCTCTATAACCACGGTTTTCGTGGTGTAATTTGGGCAGGATATCGGGGTAATTTACCACCTTGGACTGAATCTGTTAAAAACGCTGAAAACTATCAGGAATTTACTGTTTCTCCGGATTGTGTAATTCGCTTTATTAAGTTAGATACTTACAAGTGTTTTACAAACTATAAACCAGATTTTATGCTGCAACTCTGGGAAAATTACTGCCCAGAAATTGAAGCAATATTTTATTTTGACCCTGATATTGTCAACAAAAGACGCTGGGCTTTTTACGAAGAGTGGGTTGGTCGAGGCATTGCTTTATGTGAAGATGCCTATGATTATATGCCTGCCAATGATCCTAATCGCATCGCTTGGAAGGAACTGGCAGAGCGTCACGGTTATCCTTCTCTTCGGGAACTAGATAGATATTACAATGCAGGTTTCATTGGAGTAAAACAGAATCAAAAAGACATACTAGTATTGTGGAAAAATTTACTAGAAACTTTTGAATCTGCGGGATATTTTGACCTCCATAATTTTCATCTTTATTCGGAGCAATATCCTTATTTTTTAACTGATCAATGTGTTTTGAATTTAGCAGTAACATTGTCTCATGAACCCCTGAGTACTGTTAGCCGATTGGGTATGGATTTTGGCAATGCTAGTACTTATCTGATGTCCCACGCATCAGGGGCAGCAATCAAGCCGTGGCGCAAAAAATTGCTTTTAAAAGCTTTGGGTGGCGTTCCTCCAAGCTTGACTGATAAAGCCTATTGGCAACATACACAATCACCAATTCAACTTTATCCAAGACGGTCATACTTGACGAAAAAAATTGAGTTACGGTGTGCATCCGCGATTGGACGCTTTATCAGACGTTCTTAGTTTAATTCTTCCTCCAGTCCCCTAACTCCTGTTATCAATTTGCGCGCGTTGTAAACTGCCGGAAAAATCTACATAAACGCTTTTCCATTCTGTAAACACATCTAAAGCGGTGGTGCCGGCTTCCCGGTGTCCGTTACCGGTTTGTTTGACACCACCAAAAGGTAAGTGTACTTCTGCGCCAATGGTGGGGCCGTTGATGTAGGTGATACCGGCTTCGATGTCGCGCATGGCAACAAAGGCGCGATTGATGTCACGAGTGTAGACTGAGGAGGAAAGACCATATTTGGTATCGTTAAGGATAGCGATCGCCTCCTCAAAGGTGCTAACCTCAATCAATGCCACTACAGGCCCGAATATCTCTTCACGGGCAACGCGCATCTGTGGGGTGACATTATCTAAAATCGTGGGTTGAAAAAAGTAACCCTGTTGTAATTGTCCCTCGGTGGCAATTTCGCCACCGATTAAAATTTTAGCTCCTTCCTCACGGGCAATATTCATATATTCATGTACCCGTTGCAACTGTCGGTTATTAATTATCGGCCCGATATCTGTCTCAGGCTCAGTACCCGCACCCAAGCGTAATTGGCTGGTACGTTCACGCAGCATGGTTGTAAATTTTTCTTTGATGTCACGATGTAAAATTAAGCGGCTGGTAGCTGTACAACGTTGTCCGGTTGTGCCGAAGGCTCCCCACAATGCCCCATCAAGGGCAAGCTCTAAATCTGCATCTTCCATCACCACTTGAGCATTTTTCCCGCCCATTTCCAAACAGACGCGCTTGTGGGTACGTCCACAAGTCTCACCAACATAGGCACCAGTGGCGGAAGAACCAGTAAATGAAACTAAATCAATATTTGGATGTTCGACTAAAGCTTTCCCTACTTCCTCTCCAACTCCATGCACCAAGTTAATTACGCCCGGTGGTAAACCTGCGGCGGCGAAAATCTCAATTAATTTAGTCGCACAGGCGGGGGTGTCTTCCGCAGGTTTGAGAATCACCGTATTGCCACAAACCAAAGCTGGCATGGCTTTCCAGCAAGGAATGGCTACGGGGAAGTTCCAGGGAGTAATTAAAGCACAGACTCCAATGGGCATTCGCATAGTCATGGCGAATTTGTTGGGCATTTCGGATGGTGTGGTTTGCCCAAACAACCGCCGTCCTTCACCAGCGCTATAAAAAGCACAGTCAACACCTTCCTGCACATCGCCCCTGGCTTCAGTTAAGGGTTTACCCATTTCCCGACTAATTAACTGGGCTAGTTCTTCTTTATGCTGGAGTAATAATTCACCGACACGAAAGATATATTCGGCTCTGGCTGGGGCTGGGACTTTGCGCCAACTGCCGTAGGCTTGACGGGCGGCGGCTACGGCTCTATCTACATCGTCAGCCTGGGAACGGGGGAAAGTAGCAACGATTTCGCTCTTATCCGCAGGGTTGTGACTGTTGAGGGTGGTTTCTGTGGCGGCGTTTAACCATTGACCATTGATGTAATTTTGGCAGTTTAGGGGAGTTTTCATTTGGGGGATAGGGGTATAGGGGTGTAGGGGTGTAGGGGTGTAGGGGTAAAGCTCTTACACCCTTAAGCAGTTAAATAACGCCGTGTGCAACTTTCTCTCAAACCTAACCCCCAAACCCTTCCCTATAAGGGAAGGGGAGCAAGATTCAAAGCCTCTCTCTGCTTGCCTAACGGCAGGCTAACGCCAACGGGGAGAGGTTTGGAGAGGGGTTTCAAAAATAAGTCGCACATCGCGTTAAATAAGTTTTAAATAAGTTTGGCTTGACTTCTAGGTTATCGTCTAGTTTGCGGAATGGACGGGAAACATCAAGACAACCAATCACAGGCAAATTACACAACCAAACATGAAAATATTTTTCCCTTACACCCCCACACCCCCACACCCCTACACCCTCACACCCCCACACCCCTATCAAGGCACTAATGCCAAAACTCCCACTGGCGAACCTGAGCCACCGCGTAATCTGAGGATTGCGATCGCCAGATTACTACCTTTTGCTGGTAGTTGATGCAAATTTGTCAAATTTTCTAACACAATACCTTGTTGCGCCAATACTAAGCGGTTGGTAGCAAAACTGGCATCTTGTCCAGGGTCTACACCATGAGTATCAATTCCTACGCCTGTAATTTGCCGTTCATCCAAGAGAAACTGGGTTGCATCGCTACCAAAACCCGGAAAGTGCATGATTCCTTCAGCATCTTGGTTGAGAAAAGCGTGTTTATCAGACCATTTATTCTGCCAACCAGTATGTAATAACACTACGTTACCAATAGGAATTTCACCGTGTTCTGCTTCCCAGGTGAAGATATCATCAATTGTGAGTCTATAATCAGCGTTGACGGCTGCGGCTGCTTGGATATCTATAACTACCGCAGACACAATCAACGACTGAGCCGGGTATTGGTCAATTCCTATACCTGCTTGATAAAAACTATTAGGAGCATTGATATGAGTGGCGCTGTGTTCCCCGATTGAGAAGCCCCGTAGATAATAGCCATCATCTGGGAGTTGGGCAACAGTGGTAAATTCAATGGGAGGGTCGCCAGGCCATTGGGGAATATCTGGGTCAATTATATGACTTAAGTGAATCACGCGGGAGTATGCGATCGTTTTTAGGCTTGACACTCTAATCACCCACTTCAGAAATTTCTCACCATCAGAACCAACTACTTATCTTGGCAGACCCTATCGCTCAGGAGTTTGGCATGATGGCAGCTCTTCTAACACCTGTGGATGGGCTATAAGGTAATTATTCAGCAACTCGCAACCATTCCGTAATAACCGTTAAGGAAATTAGCGCAAAAAGCTAAAACCTTGATTGCCGGAGAAACCAAGGTTAGGGTATGGGTGTTAAATTTTGGTAGGTGCGTTATGGTTTCATGTTTAAGCTACTAACCCAGAACGCAAAGCACGTACAGCCGCTTGGGTACGGTCATCAGCGCAGAGTTTATTTAGGATGTTGCGGACGTGGGTTTTAACCGTACCAACAGTAATATAAAGTTTCTCCGCAATTTGACCGTTGCTACAGCCAGCAACAATCAACTCTAGAATTTCTAATTCCCGTTGTGTAAGGGGGTAGGTTTCTAATACTTGTTCGTATTCAGAAGGCAGAGCCTCAATTTTGACGGTTTTGGGCTTATCAGATGATTGGCTCTCTCCGGGGATGCCTTGGCGCATCTTCTGTAATACTACATTAGCGATCGCTGGATCAATCCATGAGTTACCACCAAAAGTAGCTTGAATTGCTTCTGTTAGCCTACTAATGCTGGTTTCTTTCATGTAGTAAGAATCTGCCCCAGCCGCAAAAGCCGCCAGTACCGCATCTTCGGTATGATCCATTGTCAGGATGAGAATCTTGGTGTGGGTTTGCCCACTCTCAGCTTGATAACGCCTAAACTTGCGAGTGAGTTCAATACCATCCATGTCCGGCAAGCCAATATCTACCACCGCTACATCCGGCTTCGCCGTTTCCAAAAGTTTCAGCCCTTGAGTGGCGTTAGCCGCTTCACCAATTACTTTGATGCCAGTGTTGGCCTGTAACGCAGCTCTTAGCCCCATTCTGGTTAGGTCATGATCTTCAATTAAAATAATGCTGATTTCACTCATCGTTACACTCACTCTTTGTCTAATTGCTTCTTGCAAACTAAGCTATTTTTTCAGTCACTTCTATTATTTTCCCAAACCAAAGATAGATGATATCTTGATGCGCCTGCATCCACCGATAGAAATAATAAATCTATTTTTTTTGGGTCTAGATAGAGATAAAAATCTGGCTATAGATATATCGCTATTTTACAAGAAAATATAGAATACTGTGACAATATATTGGTTTTGGCAAAGGTAAAATCATTTCTGGGTAGTAATGTTTTAAATTTAATTTCATCTTATGACGAAGTATTGTCAACTTTATGAAAGTAAGGTAGTAAATATTAATAGGTGGATAATTTGTATCAGGAATATAAACACAAAGTCTGATTACTCAGATCCCCGACTTCTTGAAGAAGTTGGGGATATTGTCTTGTCGAATTTTTATGAAGGATGTTTGTATGATAACTACAAGCAATCAAACAACTCCAGAGAGCGATCGCCACTCTGAAAATATAGCAAGAATAGCCCCCGTTGGCATATTGCGTGCAGACTTATTGGGTAATTGTCTTTATGTCAACGAGCGTTGGTGTGAAATGTCTGGTCTTTCTAAAAAACAATCATTGGGTCGAGGTTGGCAAGTAGCTATTCATCCAGATGATTTGAAACTTGTAGAAACGCAAGCCCAGTTAATTTTGTCAAAGCAGAAGTCAGATAAAACTGAGTTGCGCTTACAAGATCCTCAAGGCAAAATTACTTGGGTACTGTCAGAAGCAGTAGTAGAAATTGATGAAGATGGGCGGATAGTCGGCTATATCGGCACAGTAGTGGATATTAGTGAACGTCACCAGATAGAAGAAGCATTGCGCGAGAGTGAAGGAAGATTCGCAATTATGGCGAATAGCGCGCCTGTGATGATTTGGATGTCAGGACTAGACAAACTCTGCAATTTTTTTAATCAAGGCTGGCTAGACTTCACAGGACGCACAATGGCAGAAGAATTAGGTAATGGTTGGGTAGAAGGGGTACATCCAGAAGACCGAGAACGTTGTATTCACACATATACTACAGCTTTCGACCATCGAGAAGTTTTCATGATGGAGTATCGCCTCAAACGTTTTGATGGTCAATATCGCTGGATTTTTGATACAGGTACACCCAGATTTAATTCAGATGGTAGTTTCGCTGGTTATGTAGGTTCCTGCGTTGATATTAACCCACGTAAGCAAGTAGAAATTACACTCCAACAACGAACTAAACAACTGACACGCTTAAACACTATCCTGGCGAAAACTACCACGTTGTTGCAACAACGCAATCAAGAATTAGACCAGTTTGCTTATGTTGCATCCCATGATTTAAAAGCGCCTTTACGGGCGATCGCTAGTTTATCAGAATGGTTAGAAGAAGACCTCGCCGACCAGCTTCCCGAAGAAAATCAACATCAAATGCAATTGTTGCGGGGTCGGGTGCGGCGCATGGAAGCCTTAATTAATGGTCTACTGGAATATTCGCGTATTGGCCGCGTCCACACAGAATTAACACAGGTCAATGTGGACTCATTACTCAGGGAAGTAATCGACTCGTTGCAACCACCGGCAAGTTTTCATATTCAAATCCAGACAGAAATGCCTACTTTAGTCACAAAGAGAGTTCCCTTACAACAGGTGTTCGCTAACTTAATCGAAAATGCAATTGAACACCACACACGGGTTGATGGTAGGGTAAAAATTTCGGTGCGAGATTTGGGCAAATACTACGAATTTAGTGTAGAAGATGATGGCCCTGGCATACCTGTAGAATATCACGACAAGGTTTTTGTAATTTTCCAAACTCTCGAACCGCGCGATCGCAAAGAAAATACGGGAATTGGCTTGGCGATCGTCAAAAAAATTGTCGAAACGGAAGGGGGTTCCATAAATTTGCAGCCTGTCTCCGGGCCTGGTAGTACATTTCGTTTTACTTGGCCTAAACGTTCTCTTGAGTAAAATAGCTCAAGCTTATGGTACACAATGATTTTCTCCAACTCTCACTAATGGGTGAGGACGTGCGTTCAGTCGCTCTTTTACAATTGGGTTGAAGCTTCACTCAAGTATTGTATTTTACTTAGTAAAAGCTTAGTCTGCACAAGCACTCAGCATTTTTATAGTACTCATTACTAATTCATGAATAACTATTCACGAATTAGCTAGCCTCCCATAAAAAGCATAGTTTAAATACAAAAAATGCAGGAAAGAGTGATTAACATACTATTAGTGGAGGATGATGAAGTTGATGTCATGAATGTCAAACGAGCATTCAAAAAAGTTAATATTACTAATCCTATTTATTTAGCAAATAATGGCTTAGAGGCTTTAAAGATTTTGCGTGGCGATCATGCCCAAACGCCAACTTTCCCCCATGAACGTCGCCTAATTTTGCTAGACTTGAATATGCCTAGAATGGGTGGTATTGAATTCTTGCAGGAATTAAGATCCGATCCCCAACTACGACTAACGCCTGTAGTTGTGATGACGACATCAAACCAAGATAAAGACCGTGTGGAAGCTTACAACTTAAACGTTGCTGGTTATATCCTCAAGCCCGTCACATTCTCCAATTTTGTAGAAATAATAGCAGCACTCAATAAATATTGGGTATTCTGTGAAATGCCTTAGTCTGTGTAACAACAGATTTTGTGAGCCGAGACTATCGTATTTTTCAGTAACATGAATTATGCCCTATTAAATTGATCTAAACAAAATGAGAAACACTAATTTTTATCTTTGATATTGAGAATCAGCCTTGCTCAAATCAAATATAAGAATTAACCAAGACTATATTCAAGAGGCTCTAATTTTTAGTTGAACAAGTTGAACCGAGAAATGTTTGAAATCAACCTGTATTTGGCAGCAAATATAAAAACCGATGGAAGAAACGCTCAAGATTTTGGTTGTAGACGATGATGAAGTAGACCGTATGGCAGTCCGCCGTGCCTTGGTTAAAGCTGGGGTACGCATGGAAATGTCAGAGGTAAGTGATGGAAGTACGGCACTCTCTATCTTAAGACATAGGTCTTTTGATTGTGCCTTTATCGACTATCGTTTACCCGACCAAGACGGTTTGAACTTAATCGAAACAATTCGTGGCTTAAATATCAAAATTCCTTTAGTAGTTTTGACTTCTCAAGGTGATGAACAAATTGCTGTGGAGTTAATGAAAGCTGGTGCAACAGATTACCTATCTAAATTTAGAGTCTCATCAGAAACTTTAGCTCAAGTTTTACGCAATGCGATACGGCTTTATCGTGCGGAAATGCAGACTACTATTGCCTACCAACAACTGAGAGAAAGTCATGAGCAACTGGTGCGAAAAAATCAAGAATTAGAACGACAACGGCAACAAATCCAAATTCAAAACTTAAAATTGCTCGAAGCATCGCGGCTGAAATCTCAATTTCTCGCTACCATGTCCCATGAATTAAGGACACCAATGAACGCGATTATCGGTTTTGCTCAGATACTATCACGCCCTAAATTCGGTAATCTCACAGGTCAGCAAGCCGACATGGTAGAACGTATTTTGAATAACGGCAAACATTTACTGATGCTATTAAACGAAGTTTTAGACTTCTCCAAATTGGAAGAAGGAAGATTAGAACTGAAGCCAGAATTATTTGATTTAACTAAAGTCATTAACGCCGTAGTTATGGAAATGCGTTCTCTAGCTGAGGCAAAAAAGTTGTCTTTGCTAGTGCAGATTGACTTACAAAATTCTTTGCTAGTAAATGATCCAGTACGAATTAAACAAATTTTAATAAATTTATTATCTAATGCCATTAAGTTCACAGACTCTGGTAGTATTTGGATCGACGTAAAAGACTTACCAGGAAGTTGGGTGGAAATTAAAGTAAAAGATACAGGTATTGGTATAGCAGCTAAAGATTTTAAATATATTTTTGAGGCTTTTCGACAAGTTGATCAAAGCATTACTCGCAAGTATCCAGGGACAGGTTTGGGATTGGCAATTATCGACTCATTAGTGCAAATGATGAGTGGTAAAATTTTCCTAGAAAGTCAATTGGGAGTAGGTTCAATTTTTACCATTACATTGCCAAGACAATTGCCATTATCAAATTCATCTCTATCTTCATCATCTGTGCAAGATGCGAAAGAAATGATGCAGCCAGATCACAAAGTACACCACCCTACGGCTAAATCCAACCCAACCGCCAGAAAATATCATAATCTTAAGTTATAAATTTATATATATAAAACAAATTTATTATCATGTCTGTTGTGGAAAATCATCAAATTGATCGAATTTTGGCTGTTGACGACACTAGAGATAATCTGATTTTAGTGCAAACAATTTTAGAAAGTGAAGGCTATGAAATTGATTTAGCCAGTGATGGCATTTCAGCTTTGCAAAAAGTAGAACAGTCTCCACCAGATTTAATCTTATTAGATGTAATGATGCCGGGGATGGATGGTTATGAAGTGACGCGACGCATTCGCAATAACCCAGCCCTCAGTTATATACCAATATTGTTGATTACAGCTTTTCACGAATCGAGTGTTGTGGAAGGTTTGGACGTAGGCGCGGATGATTTCATTCGCAAACCATTTGATACAGATGAACTATTGGCTAGAGTGCGATCGCTCCTACACCTCAAGCACAGTCTGGACGAACAAAAGAAAATGGCACGCCAAAGGGAAGACTTTGTGTCACGCCTGACCCACGATTTACGCACACCGCTAGTAGCAGCCGATCGGATGTTGGACTTGTTTCAACAAGAAGCTTTTTGCAAAATTTCGCCAGAAATGAAACAGGCGATCGCTGTCATGATTCGCAGCAATCAAAATTTGATGCAGATGGTTAATACCTTACTAGAAGTTTATCGCTTTGAAGCCGGTAAGAAAACATTAAATTATGAAAGCTGTAACTTAAAAGAAATCGCTCAAGAAGTGGTTAGCGAACTCACAACTCTAACTAATGAAAAAGGTATCGCCTTAAAAATAGATAGCAGTCAGATAGATAACTTAGGAGAAAAAGCAGGTATAGTCATGGGCGATACCCTCGAACTACGCCGCGTGTTGTACAACTTAGTAGCAAATGCCATCAAGTTTACAGATACTGGCGGCATTGAAATTCGCTTTTTTGAACCCAATAATCATTGGTTAACAATTGAAATTGAAGATACTGGTTATGGTATTGCTCCCGAAGACCAAGTAACCATTTTTGAGCGCTTTCGACAGGGAAGGAATAAACGTTCAGGTAGTGGTTTAGGTCTGCATTTGTCCAGTCGTATTGTTGAAGCCCACGAAGGTATGATTAGCTTGGTTTCTGAAGTAGGTAAAGGTAGTAAATTCACAGTCAAACTGCCTAAAAATATTTGAGGAAGAATTTCTCGGACTTCTGAAATTAAGTTATTGTAATTTAAAAAAAAGAATGCAATAAATACGATAGTAGAAGGATAATTCCATACCCTTCTACTATCATCCACTTGCCGACAGGATTATAGAATTTGGTGTTATAGCTGTAGCCAGATAGATCAAGACATCAAGCTAAGATAAAATCCTGACAATCAAAGGATTTAAAATCTGTCAACAGTCAACACAGCTATAACTAACAAGTTTAGTCACGGCGACAATCATAGCAGTAGCGACAGAAGTATCTATTTCTTCTATCACCTCTATCACCTCTATCTCTTTGGAATTCTTCATCTCTACGGTCTTGACCCCCAGCAAGAAATTGCTGTTCCTCTGCGGATAAATCCATGAGTAAATCTGATACAAAAATTTGATTTGACATGATTGTTAGCCTCACTTACGTCAATAGGTAAATAACACCTATGGTTTTATATAAGTAGGATTTTGCAGAGATTAAATTATACTCAAGCTATAAATTAAAAAATTGAATTTCTAGCTTGAGATTGATGTAATAAGTAATGAGAATATTCCAATTACCTGTTACCAAGAGGCTGGACTTGTCGCCAATCTTTAATATTCCACGTATCGGTATCCCAAGGAGTTAAATCTACACCGACTAGTCTATTGCTCACGCCATTGACATCAGCACGGGCAATCAAGGGAATTAGGGCAATATCTTTGAATAGCAAATCATTCATCTGAATAAATAGCTGCCGACGTTTTTCAGGATTTAATTCTGTGTTGGACTGTTGCCAGAGCTTGTCATATTCAGGATTACAGTAACGTGAATAATTGGATTTTGACCAGTTATTCTTTTTCTGGGAAATCTCGCTACAAGTAAAGCCTTTCATATAAGCACCAGGGTCTACATTCGTACTACCTGTACTAAACATTTGTAAATCAGCTTGAAACCTTCCTAAGGTATCTGGGTTCGATGGATCTCCAGAAAAGAAGATACTACCATCAATACTTTTTAGTTCCACCCCGACACCAATAGAGGTTAATCCTTGTTTAATAATTTCCTGAGTTTTTTGTCTTACTGGATTTACAGATGTCTGAAGTAAAACATTCATCTCTATACCGTTTTTATCTCGAATGCCATTACCATTTGTATCTTTCCATCCAGCTTCATCTAATAAATCAATAGCTTTTTTGGGGCTAAATTCATATTTAGTATTAGGTGAGTTATAAATCTCTGGTGCTAATAGGATATTGGCAGCAGGACGACCACTTGATCCGTATAATTGCTGATTAATTGTGTCCCGATCAATTGCATAGTTAAACGCTTGACGCACTTTGATATCTTGGAAAAAAGGATGAGGAAATTCAGTGCTGGAACGTTCGCCGTCTTTTGTTTGTTTATTCGGATCGGTATGATTGATAGTAATCCGTTCTAAAAAAGAACCAAAACTAATATCTAATCTCCCTTTACCGGCTGCTTCTAGTTGCTTGAGGATTGGGGCTTCTACTTGCAAGTTCCAAGCGTAGTCTACATCTCCAGTTTGCAGTACTGCTCTAGCGGCTGATGTCGCATCACCACCTCCCTTGAGTTCTACTCGCTTAAAGAAAGGTTTATTGGCTTCACGGAATACAGAATTAGCCTCATAGATAATGGTGTCACCGGGTTTAAATTCTCCGACTTTATAAGGGCCTGTACCTACAGGAATTAAATTCCCTGGGGCTTCCCTGGCGTTACTACCATTAAATTTCTCGAAAATGTGACGGGGGATAATCATTCCATTTAAGCCCACGAAAGGTAGTGACCAAGCTGGGTTAGGACTCTGGAAATTAACTTTGACGGTGTAATCGTCGATGGCTTCGACGCTTTTCACGACTTCGTAATTAGCCGAGGTGGTAGCACCGACAGCCGGATTGGAGAGAAATTTGTAAGTAAATACCACATCCGCAGCCGTAAAAGGTTGACCATCAGACCATTTGATTCCTTGCTTGAGTTTCCAGGTAACTGATTTGCCATCTTTGGCAATACCACCATTTTCTAGAGTAGGTTCCTCTGCGGCTAAAAACAGCACTAATTTACCGTCTTTATCATGGCTGGCCAGGGGTTCATAGACGATACGACTGGCTTCAAAGTCTTTAGATCCTTGTGCTAGGTGAGGATTGAGTATAGTTGGTGCTTGCCAATAGAGTAGACGTAAGGTTTCCCCTGCACTAGAGTTTGTTACGGGTGTAGAGTTTGTAGGAGTTTCCCCCTGAGGAGAAGAACAAGCAGCAAGCAAAAAGATATTGAGTAACGACCAAGTAAAAATTTGACCCTGACAAAATTTATTCAAGATACCCATGTTGGATTTTCTCTAGCAGTATTAGTTATTGGCTTGATTGATTACAGGTGTAGTAACGGTAAATCCTCAAGCTTTAAATGTAATAAATAGTACTACTATTTTTGAATGTTGTTTTAAAATACTCAGAAACAGCATTTTTTTATTTTGAATTTTGTAGCTTGCTTCCCGTAGGGTACTTTGAATTGATTCATTTTGTCAGTTTTGGCATTTTGGCAACTGATGCAAAATTGCCTATGATAACTTGATGGGAATTGTGAGGATAGAAATGATTAACAGTCCAAGTACGGCATAGATCAACGTTCTTGTTGTTCACATCATTGATATTCCTTTCAATCTATTAAATTTTATTTTTCCTATTTTCCAGAGTCCAAGGTGTATTGCCACTTTCAAGCTACTTCGACGGGGTAAAACCCGTCTTTTTTTTGGCAATCAATGGAAAAAACGGATTAAATTGCCTTAAATGTAATTATTAATACTAGTTTTGGCTAAAATCAGGTTTTTTGACCCTTAGCTACATCCTATAGGAAGATGCGATCGCCTCAAAATAACAGGTACATTATTTCGGGATGTTGTTATGCACTGGATTTATAGAGAGGTTTGGTGGTGAGCCAAACCTTTTTTTGCACTGTGTGTCAGTTGTCAGTGGTCATTTGTTAGTTGCTTTTGATCTGGTTTAACAATCTTGTCTCAAGACCAGAGGGAAGAACTGCGTATACGACTAACTACTCATAAAACATGGTCAAACAATTTGGCTTCTAGTTAGAAAGGCTTGAATCTGGTTGACACCCTCTTCTATTTCTGTAATTAACTCCATGCTGCCTCTACGCTCTTGGTTTTGAGCTAGCTGTTCTAGCTTTTCAGCAGCTAGATACATAGCTGTAGCGCCGATATTGGTACTAGCGCCTTTCAGCTGATGGACTTGTTGAGCCATCTGTTGAAAGTCAGTGTTAGCGATCGCCTCTTTAGCTAACTCTAATCTAGCTCGGACATCCTCAACGAATATTTGCAACAAATGTAATTCAAATTCTGTATCGTTTTCGGAAAGTTGATGTAAGTGTTCCCAGTCAAGAGGAAGACTATTTAGATCAAACTCTACTGCCTGTCGTGAATTTAGTATTAACTGGCACCAATATTCTAATGCTGTCGCCAATTGTTCTTTCATCACAGGCTTGCTCAAATAATCATCCATGCCGGCATCTAGACACATTTGTTTGTCTTCTTTCATGGCATTAGCTGTCATCGCAATAATCACAGGACGACGACAGCTAGCAAAGGAGCTTTCTGCCCAACGATGAATTTCTTTTGTGGCTTCCAAACCATCAAGAATTGGCATTTGACAATCCATTAAAATCAAATCGTAGGGAATTTGTTTTAATAGTTGTAAAACCTCTTTGCCGTTAGCAGCAACATCAGCTGTATAACCAAGGCTTTGGAGTTGTTTAAGAGCCACTTTTTGGTTAACTAAGTTATCCTCAGCCAGTAGGATTCTAGTTTTTGTTGAAACAGAATTCTGAGCCTGGGTAGCAGTAAAATTATGGTTGCGGCTGTGATCTAAATTGTTCTTTTCTAACTCTTGACTCTTTACTTCCAACTTCTCTGCTTCCAATTGTGACGGAGTTTTTAAAACACTCATTATAGTGTCGAGCAACCGAGATGATTTTACAGGTTTGACCAAATAAGCAGCAAATCCAATCTTAATTGCCTGTTGCACTTCGTCACGTTGATTAGTAGAAGTGAGCATAATTAAGGGTGTTGGAGGAATAGCAGAATTGGCCTTAATTTGTTTTCCCAAAGCCATCCCATCCATTTCAGGCATCTGCATATCGATTAAGATGACATCGTAGGGCTTATTCTGCTGACAAGCTTCCACAATCATACTTAGAGCCGCAACAGCTCTATCAGCTTGATCTACCTGCATTCCCCATCGACTAACTTGGTGATAAATAATTTTTCGATTAGTGGCGTGGTCATCCACCACCAGTAAACGGCGATTGTTTAATAGTCCGCAATCTTCTACAAAAGAAACAGGCTGGAGTTGTTTGGCGAAAGGAATTTCAAACCAAAATTTAGAACCTTTGCCTAACTGACTTTCTACACCAATTTCTCCTCCCATTAATGTCACTAATTGTTTGCATATTGCTAATCCCAAACCAGTACCACCATACTTACGCGTGGTGGAAGCATCTACTTGAGTAAAAGGGGTAAACAGTTTGTGTTGGTCTTCTAAAGTAATGCCCAAGCCACTATCTGTAACGGCAAAGTGGATAATAGCTGTAGTAGGAGTTTCCGATCGCAATTCTACTCGCATGACTACTTCCCCAAAACTAGTGAACTTGATAGCGTTGCCAATCAGGTTCATGAGAATTTGTCGCAGACGGCTAGCATCTCCTTGGAGTTGGATAGGAACGTGGCGATAGATTAAAGCAGCAATTTCTAATCCCTTACTATGAGCTTGGGGGGCTAATAAATCTAAAACTTCTTCCACACAGGTTGATAAATTAAAATTCAAATTTTCTAAAGCCATTTCCCCAGCCTCCAGTTTGGAGAGATCCAATATCTCGTTAATGAGAGTTAAAAGTGCATCGCCACTAATGCGAATAGTTTCCATAAAATCTCGCTGCTCTTGGTTGAGAAGAGTTTCTAGCATTAAGCCAGTCATCCCCAATACAGCATTCATGGGTGTGCGGATTTCATGACTCATATTCGCCAAAAAAGCGCTTTTAGCATGAGAAGCTAATTCAGCCTGACTACGGGCAACTTCTAGTTCCTGTCGCTGTCGAGTTTCTACTTCTAAGAGTTGGGCTTGGGCTACAGCGATACCTACTTGGTCTGCTATTTGTCGTAAAAGATGGGTCTCAAAACTTGTCCATTGGCGGGAGGTGGCGCACTGATGGACAATTAGTAAGCCACAGAGTTCATCTTTGACAAGAATAGGTATAACTAAATTAGCTTTAACCCCAAACTTTCTGAGTAATTCTAGATGGCTTTGTTGAATCTCTCCCAAATCTAGGTTAGCGATCGCCTCCAGATGCCTGAGGCGATACTGTTGTAGACAATACTGCTGTTGATATTCTGTTTGCAAATAAAAATCAGTAATATTTTGTCCTTTAATTGCTGCCCAACCAGCCACGACTGCCTCAATGATCAGACTTCCAGAACCATCAGGCAGTAACTGATAAATTAAAACTCGATCAGTCTGGAGAATCTTTTGTACTTCTTTGACAGTGATTTGTAAGATTTCTTCAATTTGCAAAGATTGGCGAATTTTGAGAGTGATTTCTGTGAATAATTGCGATCGCAGGTTTTGCCGTTGCAGTTCCTCCTCTGCCTGTTTACGATGGATAAACTGCCCTACTTGTTCGCCAATAGAATCCATGATTTTTGCCAAATCTGGGTCATGCGGCTGAACTTGATGACTAAAGCAGGTAATGACTCCCAGAATTTTTTGCCCACTCCGAATCGGAAAACCAAAAGCACCACGCAATCCTACTTGCGCTGCTAATTGGTTTCTCAGAAAGCTGCCATCATTGACGATATCGGTCAGCCAAATGGGTTGACCACTAGCCCAAATCCGTCCTGGCAATCCAAT
This sequence comes from Anabaena sp. FACHB-595, assembly GCF_048568275.1. Classification (NCBI taxonomy): domain Bacteria; kingdom Bacillati; phylum Cyanobacteriota; class Cyanophyceae; order Nostocales; family Nostocaceae; genus Anabaena; species Anabaena sp. FACHB-595. Next base: position 4,541,546 of record NZ_CP183473.1, on the reverse strand, counting down.
CCCCGATGCAAATGTGATTGGCTGACTTTGGGTTCTAAACTCCTGCATTTCCAAAGATGTGTGATGCCACAGGTCGAAAAAACTCAAGAAATTTGCTTGCTGATTTACCATCCAAATTTCACAGACATTCCATCCCAAGGTTTCACAAATGGCTTGCAAAATTTGGGGCGTAGCTTCGGTAATCGTTGTAGATTCTGCCAAGACACGAGTGATGGCATATTGTATTGTCAAATGCTTGTCTGCACGTTTGCGCTCAGTAATATCAATGCCTGTACCAATAATGTATTCTACCGAACCCTCATGGTTTTGCAGGATAGTTCTCGACCATGCAATTAAGCGCCGACTACCATCTTTAGTTACCCAATAGTTTTCAGACTCCTGAACACTGGGTACTGTTGGATCTGCTGGGAACTTGGCAAAAAATTCTTTGCTTGACTCTACGTCTTCAGGAAGCAAAAACAGATTCCAAAAATGCCTACCCCTGACCTCATCGAATGAGTAACCAGTTATCACCTCACAAGCTTGATTAAAGCGAACAATTCGCCCTTGGGAATCTAGGACGATGACCAAGGCGCTGACTGTATCCAGTACTGCCGAAATAAAATTACGCTCTTCGTTGAGTATATTTTCCATCGACTGGCGGGCAATAACTTCACAATAAATTAGGTAGTAAACAACAGCGAGAATGATAAAACCTGAGACGATAGCGATCGCCAAGATGAAAATAACTTTTTGCTCACTGGCTTTTACCGCTTGTAATTGCTGTTGAAGGCGCACCTTGTTCTCTGTCTCCATTTCACGCATCACTTTGCGGATGTCATCCATGAGAGTTTGCCCTTGATCGGATTGGATGACCTGTAATGCTGCCTGGAAGCCTAGATTCTGTCGTAGTTTGATAGTTTGATTCAGTTCAGTAATTTTTGCGGTAATCAGAGGTTTGAGTATGACAAGACGCTGTTGGCGGACTGGATCAACTGTGGCATTTCTCAGTTCATCAAACTTCTGATCAATGTTTGCTAGCGCTGTTTGATAAGTTTGCAGATAAGGGTCTTTTCCTGTCAAAATGTAACCACGTTGTCCAGTTTCTGCATCCTTCATTTGAGACAGCAGTTGTTCTAAGTTATTAATGCTTTCTTGGGTTGTTTGGACTTGATTGCCATTATGAATTAATTCGATTTCAGCCTGATAGGAAGCCAAGCCAAGTAAGACTAAAAAGACTGATGCCAATCCAAAGCCACCAGCAATTTTTTTAAAAAATGGATGGCGGATTTTTTGTGCTTGTTTGTGTTGATTATTTACCAGTACTAAATTCGCTAAGTTACGCCGCAGTTCCAATTGCTTTATGACTTGGCGACCTAGAATTTGTAGCGCCTCAATCTGTTCAAAACTTAAGTTCCTGGGTATGTAATCAATAACACAAAGTGTTCCCAAGGAATAGCCTTCAGGGTTAGTGAGAGGTACACCCGCATAAAATCGAATTTTGGGATCAGATATGACTAATGGATTTGTAGCAAAGCGTTCGTCGGCTGTGGCATCAGGTACGATAAAGGCTTCAGATTCTAAAATAGTATGAGCGCAAAATGCCTCATCTCGCGGTGTTTCTCGCCTCTCCAGCCCAAATGTTGCCTTAAACCATTGACGATTTTGGTCAATTAAGCTGATTAAAGCAATCGGAGTTCCACAAATATATGATGCTAAACGGGTGATATCATCAAATGCTGCTTCGGGTGGAGTATCAAGAATTTTATACTCTAAAAGTGCTGCAATTCTCTGCACTTCGTTATCAGGCAATTGTGCTTTCATCTTTAAATTACAGATGAGGGTGTGATAATAAATAGGTTTAATAGTATTTACGAATAAATAAACAGTGGCGATTATCTGCTAGTTTTTCATAACTTAAATCATCGGCGATCGCTTCCATAATTCTTAAGCCGCGACCGCGCTCTTGAATATTTTCTTCCAGTTCAGTTGTTTTTTTTAATCGCTGTTCTAAGTCAAAGGGTTCACCTTGCGACCATATACGTATTTCTATATAATCCTGTGTTCGTGAAACTTCTATCTCAATAGGTGTTTCTATTGGTAAATGTTTGTGTGAATGTTCAACAATATTAGCAAATCCCTCCATTAGTAATGTTTGACATTGCCACCAGATTTGCTGATGAGAAATAACTGGTCGATTTATCTGCTCGAACCATGACAACACCTCAGTCGAGGCTGCTAAGTCCGTATTTAATTTTAAATAAATTTTATTATTCACTTCTTAGATAAGAATAGACTTGAATCAAGCATACACAATGATCATTTTATTTAATTTGAGTATTTTCACTGTACATTATCAACTCGATTATAGTTAATTTGAAATAAATACAATACTCAATTGAGATTATATTTATTAGCCCATCACTTATGGTAAAAATTTTAGTTATTGATGATGATCCGGTTGTACGGACGGTGCTAAAAAGAACTCTTGAGAATCAGGGTTATGAAACTACTGTTGTCAACAATGGGAAGGAAGGAATTATTCAAGCAGAACTGCTCCGTCCCGCATTGATTATCTGTGATTGGGTAATGTCTCCGTTAGATGGATTGGAAGTATGTCGTCAAATTAAAGCAAATCCAGAGTTAGCAACTAGTTTTTTTATTTTGTTAACGGCTAAGGGAGCAGCGCCAGGAGAAGAGAAAGACAGAGTTAAAGGACTGGATGCTGGAGCTGATGAGTTTATCTCTAAACCAATCGAAATGATTGAATTAAAAGCGCGGGTAAGAGCCGGACTCAGGTTACATCAGCTCAATCAGGATTTACAAACCCAAAAGCAAACTTTAGAAATACTCAACCATGATTTACAAACCCAAAAGCAAACTTTAGAAGCAGACTTAGCCGAGGCTGCTGATTATGTGCGATCGCTTCTACCTAAACCTCTAGAAGGAAGAGTAAATACAGAAGCCTTATTTATTCCTTCAACCCAGTTGGGGGGTGATTGCTTCGATTATTACTGGCTGGATGACGAGCATTTAGCAATTTATCTATTGGATGTATCAGGACATGGAATAGGTTCTGCCCTATTATCTGTCTCTATCTTGAATATTCTGCGATCGCAATCTTTACCTAATACTAATTTCTACAAGCCTAGAGAAGTTCTCAAGGCACTAAATCATGCTTTCCAGATGACAAACCACGGTGATAAATACTTCACAATTTGGTATGGAGTTTATCACTGTATTCAACATCAACTCGTCTATGCTAGCGCCGGACATCCCCCGGCTGTAATTTTATCTGGTACATCTGAAACTGGTTTTCAAGTTAAACAACTCAATTCTTTAGATTTACCCATAGGATTTTTACCTGATGTGCAGTTTGAAGATGCTGCCTGGGAAGTAAAAAAAGACAGTACTCTGTACATATTTAGTGATGGCATTTATGAAATTAGAGAGCCAGATGGCAAGATTTTAGGACTCGATGCTTTTATTGAAATACTAATTAAATCTAGCCAGGCAGAACCCTGTAATATTCATTACATATTAATGCAAATAATGACATTAAATATTCAACAAATAATTGAAGATGATTTGTCATTATTAAAAATTACTTTGGGTTAATAGAGTTATATTGATTCTTTTTAATTAGGAAATAACCCTTGTGGCTGTCAGTACTTGCCGTTTAAAGTCATCTTGATCGATAAAGGTTTGAAAAATCCTATTCATTTTAGTTAATTCAAACAACATCTTAACTTGGTCATTCATAGAGCAGATAAAAAGTTGGGAATTAACAGAACGTAGCATTTGCATTGCCGATACTAAAGAGCCTAAGCCAGAACTATCCATAAAAGTCACTGAATTCATGTCCAGCAACACAATATTGTTACCATCAGCAATCAATTCGCTAATTTCACGACGTAGTTGATTACCCCTAATTCCATCTAAAATACCCGATACTTCTATGACTTGAAAGTTTGTATTCATAAGCTGTTTTTTTCTTTAAATAAATTGTTAGATTACTATCGGTTTGCTATTTAATTATTGTTTTATACATTCTGGCATTATTATATTGAAACGGCAAGGTAGTTAAGCAGACAAAAGGAAACTTTAACAAAAATATTAAAATTATAATTGTTGAACAAATTTAACGTTATCTATATGAATTTTTATCAGCATTGCCTTGACTATAGAATTTCTCGAATCAGTATTTTTTCATACAAATAAAATTTAATTATTGGATGAGATTAAGTATTTTTGTGGATAATATCCCCTGCCGGACATCAATTTTGTTTGTAAAATAACGACCAATAAATAATATTTACACTTTCTTTGAATCATATTTTGGCATTTGCCAAACAGATGCACGAATGATACCTGATAAGAGTAGCAAGTTATAGACAGCCCAGGAACTATTGAGCAGGTTTACCCAAGGATGATTGAGACGACCAATCGCAAAGCTATAAAGACTCCAAAATATGCCTATAATAGTTAAAAAGAAGATTAATAATTGTGGCCAAATCATGCTCAGATAAATACCTGATTGCCGTTCTTTAGGGGTAACTTGAAAGTTCATCTTCTGTCCAGTGAATACACTCCAAACAGCTTGAATAAATATGGGAAATAAAGCGATCGCATATTGTTCAGAACGCCAGATTTCACTAGCTGGAATACCCCATATTGCTACAACAAACGTTAGACGATTGATTATAAAGGTGGGTAAAAAGTGTAGAATGAAATCAGTACCGTATGTTTTTACAGGAACAATTTCTGTAAAAAAATAAATAATTGGACAAGAAATAAAAATAAGCGTAGCAAAACCGGAAAAATAACTATACATCGTCTTAAAATATTGCAGACGTTGCCAAAACGTGAGTCCTGATTTCCTCAGTGGGTTTTCTTTAACTAGTACTTGGATTGTTCCCTGCGCCCAACGTAGTCTTTGTTTTAAAGTAGAACTGAGGTCATCAGGTGCTAAACCTTCTGCCAAAAGTTCATGATGATAAACTGATTTCCAACCAGCACCATGCAAACGCATAGCGGTATTCATATCTTCTGTAATACTGTTGCTAGATAGACCACCAACCAATTGAAATTCATCTAATCGTTTTTCATCTTTGGTAAAATCATCGGCAAAATATTGTAGTCCCACATTAATTAAGGCCTCACGTCGCAAAATAGCGTTAGTACCTGTATAAAAGGCCGCATTCATCCCATCTTTACCCTGTTGTAGTGGCCCATAAAATAAACTGGCTCGATGCCCAAAGGGATCACTGGGAGGAATATTATAAAAGTCCTGAGGTGTCTGTACAAAAGCAATGCGGTTTTGCTCATACTTGCCATTAAACAGATTATATGTGTAGAAATATGGCAAAACCCGCTTGAGAAATTGGGGTTTGGGAATATGATCAGCATCTAAAGTGAGAATAAATTCTCCCGAAGTTTCACCAGAAAAAATTGCGTAATTGAGGTTTCCTGCTTTCGCATGGTGGGGTACACCCGCAGGTTTGGGACGAGCAATATAACGAAATCTAGTGAGTTCGACCAATTCCAGTTCTTTTTGGCGAATAGCGCCTGCTAAAACTTGGCGTTCAGTTTTGAGGCGTTCAGCAATACTGTGATGTTTGGGAGATAACCAACGAATAAACTGTTGCAAACTCTGCGCTAAAACTTCATCTGTGGTTTTGTCCTGGTTGGGAACTGATGACGATTTTGACAACCATTCTTCAGCCACTTGAATATTAGAGGTGAAACTTTCTAACTTTTGCAGACGTTCTACCAAGTGTGAGCGTTCTGCATCAATGCGGTTGGCTTCTTGCTGTAGTAGTGGTGACTGTAAATCTGCAATACATAACTTTTCCGTCATGGCTCGCATAGCAGGGGAGTTACCATCATCCAAAACATAAACATACAGCTTAGTTGGTGGATAATCTATGGCTAAAGCTGCTTGGGCCGTTTGTTCGACCATCTCCGGCGGTTCGTTGTAACAGGTGATAAAGACATCTACAATTGGCCAATCTGTTTGCGGTAGAGATGGAGTCAACTGGTCAAGTGACTTAATCTGTCGGACTAAAGGTCGCCACAAGCCAATGACAAACATCACTCCGCCAAGGTAGCTATAAATTTCCGCCAGCAACAACGGAATCGAGAGCCATAACGCATCAAAATTGATGGAGTTGGTAATGCGCCATTGTAAATACCACAGACCAAAAATTAAATTGATTTCTGCGAGGTAACGAAATAAAAGTGTTCTTTTTTTGAGGGTGGAGCGACTATTGCCAGAAAAAGTTGGATCATGATTAATAGAAGTCATTTTGACACTGGTAATAAAATTCTTGTCGGAGACAGGACTCCCAAGTCCTGTTACATCACTGGGAAGCACCAGACATCCAATAACTGCCATAACTATCAGAAATTAATCTGACTTTTGATTTAGCAATTCTCGGTAAGCCTCGGCCGGAGTCCCCTTGAGCCACAGCTTGCCACCAAGGTGATTGCATGGCGCTTGATGGACGAATTAAGGGTTGGCGATTCGTGACCTTGTACAGTAAAGATTGTAAAATCATGCTGTTGGTGCTGCTGGTGAAACCAACGGCTGTTTTACCTGTGGTTTCATAAAAGCCCTCATAAAACCCTGCTAGTGGGTTATATAAGTCTGTGGTTCCTGCAAATAACTTTTGACTATATTGATTTTCTGGTAGGAGTGCATGATAAGCAAAACCTACTGCTGTACTTACCATTCGCCCTTGAGGTACAGTTTTTCCGTCATCTCCTAAGGTTTGCCAAGGTTCACCCTTACCAGTAATCGTGCTGTGGACGGTGTAAGGCTTGCGGTCTATGAGAGTGGTAGCTGAGGCTGTGAGGGTATCGGTGCGGCGATAACGCTCTGCCTGTGCTTGGAAAATGGACTCAAAGAGCGATCGCATTTGGGGATCTAAACCAAATTCCAGGGCGTAAAGTAAGAAAGGATTACTGACTGTATATTGGTTAACTTTGGAGTTAGTATCTGTGCGGTGGCGTTGGGTAGGAACCTTTACCCCTTCCACCAGGGTAGTTTGATATTCACCACCAACAGCCGAACCCTCTACCTCAAATCCCCATAGTTGAAAACCACGAGCAGCGTATTCTTCATAACCCAAGCGGGTTTCTAGATTAACGCGGGTAAGATATCGTCCTTCCTTACCTGGGGTAACTGTGGCGCTGGAAAGAACTCCATCCCGCACCACCCGCAAGTATGACCAATCTAAAACAATTTGATCAACTGCTTGAGTATATTCTGGGTGACAGCTTTTTAAGTTATACAGCGCTGCTAGTAGCCTACCAACATCTAAAGCTGACCAGCCGTTACCTTGGGGAACAGGATTCCCACCATAATCAATTGGTTGGAGAACTCGCGTATCATAGCCTCGATTCGGTAATTCTCCCGCAAATAAGGGTAGTTGAGCTAAGGCCGCTAATAAATGGCGGGTACGCTGGTCAAATTCCTTCGGGGAAATAATCTCCAGCGATCGCACCGCATGAAGCGCAGCTAAATAATCTCCCAATCCCCAAAGAGTAGCACCCTGAAAATCACTGCGATCGTCGATTAACCCACTACGAGCATGATAATTGGCTTGAAAATACCTCCATGCTGCTTCTGCATAGCGTCGTTCCACTACCGTTAGGGGTCGAGCGAGTTTCAGGGTAGAGGATGGGTCTGGATTACCCACTGGGGGAATGGGTGCGATCGTCACTTCCCCAACCTGAGGAGTATTTCCTGGTGCGGGAGGGGTAGAATTTGTTGGGGTTGTAGATGTTTGCGCCACCTTGGGAGTCTCTCTTGGTGGGGGAGTCGCAGCAGAGGAAGTATTGTTGTTTGTTGGTTTGCTTGGTTGACTAACAGCACTCGAACCAATTAAAGGACGATTCCCTCTGGCTTTGTAGTATAAAATCTCCAAAATTAGCCCATTGGTATTGCCAGTTAAAGCTTTATTCGGCTGTTTCGATTCCTCATAAATACCAGCGTAAAAACCACCGCCATCGGGACTGCGGAGATCCTTTACCGCATCAAAAATCTTTTGTGCATAAGCATTATCTGGGAAAAGATAGCGCCAACCAAAAGCCGCTTTGCTACTAACACTACGAAACTGAGGGTAAGGTTGATTTGTATCGGTGATAGTTGCCCAGTTTTTACCGTTGGCGTAAACAGTGTTGTAAAGAAAATAAGGTTCTTGGTCGATGTTGTCTTCCGTCACCGCAGTTAACTGACCTGTCGCATCATAGCGCCGCTTCTGCACCTCCAAAACCCTAGCAGCAAAATCGCCTAACTCTCCCTGAAAACCAAATTCGATACCCTCAAGAATATAAGACTCACTCACAACATAATTATTGGCATTGGTGCTTTGGAAATCACGGGTATCAACAGGAATCTGTACACCATTAATTTCCACCATTTTATATGGTTCTAATGCCAGAGCTTTTGGTGCGGCAAAACCCCAAAGTTGATAACCCCTAACGGCGTATTCTTCATAGCCGAGTCGTCCTTCTTGTACCAGTAATGTGGTGTTATCCGGGAGGACTGTTGCGCCAAACAGTTGTTCATCTTTAAGCGATCGCCCTACTTGCCACTTAGTGACAATCCCTTTGAGCCAATCATTATATTGAGGGTGACAAGTGCGAATCACATCAAAGGCCGCCAATATCCGACCGACATCTAAAGCCGACCAGCCAATACCCCGTTCGATGGGAGTATTAGTGTAATCTACCATCTGTCCGGTGGCTGCGTTGTAGACTTTATTAGGTAAAGCATCCTCAAACAACTTCAGATTTCCCAGACCAGTCAAAAACTTATTCAGGCGAGCGTCAAAGTCTGCTTGATCGGTGAGATTCAACCACCGCGCCGCATTCAACGCCATTAAGTAGTTCCCCATATCCCACAGCGTACCGGAAGGATAACCCCCTGTAGAATTAGTAAATCCTGTTGCTGGCTGATAGTTTTTGACAAAATATTGCCAAGCCGCACGAGCATAAGTTTGTTCCTCAGGGCTGAGAGGAGATGTAATACTGCTACAACTGGCGGAATTAGCAGCAACATTAGAACTCTCTGCCAAGGTGCGTACTGGAACATAAAACAAAAACTGCAACAATGTCCCAACTAGGAACAATGCCATCCATTTCCACAGCTTTTGTTGGCGTTGCTTGTATAGCATATACGGAGAGTTAAAAATCAGTACATTGATAGCACTGCGGTAGAAATGAATTGAATCGCATTAGCGAATAACATGAAGTCGGGGACTCATGAATTTAGATATTAGGCGGAAATCTTTGCTATATCAGCGAGGAATACACTGAATCTCTTGTACTTAGGTACAAAATACAAGTTAATATACTGATATATTCTGGGTAGAATGCTTTATTTACTTTTAGTTCACAGTGATCGTGACTTTGAAACTATTGCTCAGGTGCGATCGCTCCAACACCTCCGCTTTGAACCTTAACTCCTGCCCAAACAGTGAGGGGTTTGCCAACTTGCTTATACAGAAAACTTTCTAAAATTACGCCGTTATTGTTAGCTGTGAGGGCTTTATTTGGCTGACGTAAAGATTCGTACAATCCGTTGTACCAGCCTTTCTCAGATTTCAGTTGCTGGAAGACAGTGTGAGATAAAGTGCTTGTGTAATCAGTGTTGTAAAGTATATGCCAGCCGATCGCTGCTTTGGCACTGAGAAAGCGTAAATCGTTGTACTGTTGTCCAGTATCTGTAATTGTTGCCCAAGCTTTGCCGTTCACAAACAAGCTGTTGTAAACAAAGTAAGGCAGACGGTCTACATTGTCTTCTGTCAAAGCGGTTAACTCTTGTGTTGCTTGATAACGGGCGGCTTGAGCAGCTAAAACTCTATCAGCATAAGCTTTAGGCAAAGCCTTAAACCCAGTTTCTATGCCATCCAGAATATAGGGTTCGCTGAGGACGTAGTTATTTCCGCCTGAGTTGGTAGCGTCGCGGCGATCGTAAGGAACACCTTGTCCGTAGAGATTGACAAAAGCGGTTTGCGACCGATAATCTAAGGCTTGCTTGACATCTAACCCCCATAGTTGCAAACCGTAGGCGGCGTAGCTTTCATAGCCTAAGCGCCCTTCTTGGTGATATTGTTCTTGACCTTGAACAACGCTAGTGCCGTACATTTGCCCGTTTTTGGTGAGGCGCTTAACTTGCCAATGCTTCCAAACAGCTTGCACAGGCGATCGCATTTGGGGATACTTGGCTTCGACGATCTTTAGCCAAATTGCCATTCGTCCTAAATCAATAGCTGACCAGCCAATTTCTTCTCGTTGATCTAATTTTCCATAATTAACAGGAAGGAGAGTTTTGGCGTTGTAGACTTTGTTGGGTAGCTCACCTTTATATAAAGGTAGGGTTGCTAGAGTCTGCAACGTTTTACTCATCTTCGCCTCAAATTCTGCCACTGGAATGAGATTAAGTTCTCTAGCACTCACCAAAGCAGCGATCGCCGCCGCCTGATCCCACATAGTTACAGAACTAAAGCCATCGGCGGAATTAACTAAGCCGGTTTCATCGTTCCAGTTGTGTTGAAAATATGACCAAGCTATCCGAGCGTTAGCCATATCTGCTGCATCCAGTTTGCCAATTTTCACCCCGATGTAAGGTGTTTTAGTTTTAGTTAATTCACTAGCAGGAACAGAGGTTCCTGGTATAACTACAGATTTAGCATCAAGTTTTGCTACCTTTTGTGCTTGTGTTTCCACATTAGCTGTAGGAGAGATAGTTTGAGGTGTTGATATTGCAGATATTGAGGTATTTTGAGCCAAACGACTAGACAAAGAATTTAACCCAGCGATCGCTATCACTGCGGTAACCACCCCTCCAACAGCGACTAGTATAGATAAGCCTGGAGGTGGGGGTTGAAAGTCGGAACTCATGCTGTATCAAACCCTATTGTGTAATTTACTCAAAGCTTCAACAAAGTTATCTTTCCCAACTCCCAAATTTAACTAACATCTAAAATCTCATCCTTAACTGTCCCGTTAAAGAACCACCACTATAATCACTTCCATCTGTATCTTGATTTCGCACATTGCTGAAGCCATAGCCTATATCGGCCTCTATTTTTGGCGATAACTTGACTGTACAAAGACTTTGATAAGTGTTGGCGTTATCAGTTTTTCCATTAATGCGCTGTTGTCCCAAGTTAGCCGACAGCCGACACTGCAAGAAATTAGCAATATCCCCCTGCCAAGCAACTTCAGCGTTGTATGCGAGAAAATCTGGGGGAGAAAAATAGCCGCTAGTGCTTTCCAGATTGCGACTGTAACTCCAATTGAATAAGTTAGCCGCCAAAGAAAATTGTCCAAACTTGCGTTCTAGCCGGCTAAAAGACTGAACTTCAAAATTGCGATCGCTGTAATTACCCAAACGCAGCGATGAGAATAAACTAGTGTCACGATCAATTTGCCAATATAAATTAGGCCCAAACCGCCAAGCTGTAATTTGATTTTCTAAGGTTTGAACATTAGATTTATAAGGGCCTTGTTCTAAGTTAGCTGATATGATTAAACCCGATACTAATTGACCTGAAGAAGAAACTTGTAGTGGTATAATAGGAGCTTCCATCTGAGCATTGAAATTGATAACTGTAGGTAACCGATTAAAAACATCAACTCCTACTGTTGTTTGTAGAGTTATTTCATCTAATTTTCCTTGCCAACCAATTTCCACAGGAATGTTAGTGACCGATTTCATATCCCGTTGCTCAAAAAATTCTAACCCTGTTTTGAAAAATATTTTATTCCCATTAGGCAATTTAAATTGAATTATTGGTTCAACAAGTAAGTTACTTTGACCAAAATTATTAGTATCATTACGAAAGTCTGTTTGAATACCTTCTAATACTGTCACTGGCTTAACCGATTCGGTGGGTTTTGCGGGTGGAATCAGGTTAGGCTGTCTTGTGGGTGGTATTGGTATAGCTGGAGGTAATCGTAATCCAGGATTGAAGTTTTCCGGGGCAGCAATTAAGATATGTTTTTTATTTAATTGATTTAAAAGTATATTGAGTTGGCGTTGATTGTTCTGGATAAAGAGTAAATTAACATCATCTCCAGGATTATTAGAAGTGATATTTTCTAGCGATTTTGAGGGCTTATCCCAATTTCTGTGTATTGGAGCAGCTTGTGAATTCGCTGTTAATAACGCCCAAATACCCAAACTCCAAAATAAAATAAGCTGAATCTTTAGTCCTGGCGAAAAGTGTTTAGCATACTTGTATCGATATACAAAGTTATAGTAGGCGCTAATTTTCATAATGAAATATCATACTTTGTAGTATTAGCAACAATCTCAGAATTATTTTTCTGCTGTTGCCCACTTTAACTTACTCGACACTATAGAAATTTCTTTTAATGTTTGAAAAAATTAAATAAAATTTAACTTCATTTGAATACCAATTAAAAATTAAAAAATCCATACTTTACAAGGGTTTCTAGTTTCATAACCACCGTAAAGTCGGAGATTAAGTATGATATTTGTCCAGCACATACTACACAAAAATTCATCCAGTCAGATATACATATTTAAACTTTTGCAAGCATTACTCTAAATAATATAGTTTTAATTCCGAACAAAAATTATTTTTTAGATAGAATATATATATACAAAAATGACCCAATAAGTTGAATATAATTTTGGACGGCTCGTTCATATTTATCAAATAAAAATTAGAATTCAGGAGCCTGAAATCAGCAAAAATTATGTGCAAATTACGGATGCAGCTAGCTTCTCCTGATCCTTAACCAAAACAAGAGGATTTAAGCGCACACTAACTAAGTTCGATTGCTGAAATTTATTTACCCTGATAGTTATCGCAGGCTGCTGAATCATATTTAAAGCGTTATCATTTTGGTTTTTAAAATAGGTCAATTCCTTAATTATCAAGTCTCTTTTGATAAATACAGACCTAGTTAATCTATTGAAATCACCCAACATCAAACATGAACACAACACATAAGCAGACTGCTCTAATTACTGGTGCAGCTAGTGGTATTGGTTATGAATTAGTGTGTATTTTCGCTGAAAATGATTACAATCTCGTATTAGTAGATCGGGCAAAGGAAAAACTAGAAGAAATAGCGATTGAGTTTCAAGATAAATTCGGAATTTCTGTTAAGCCTATTGTCCGAGATTTATCTAAAACAACATCTCCTGAAGAAATTTTTCAAGAGGTAGAACAGGCAAATATTAAAGTTGATGTGCTAGTCAATAATGCTGGGTTTGGTACTTATGGATTATTTAATGACACTAACCTTACTGATGAACTAGAAATGCTACAGGTAAATGTGGTATGTACTACCCATTTAACTAAGTTATTTCTCAAAAATATGGTTCAGCAAGGTGAGGGAAAAATATTAAATGTCTCTTCTGCTGCGGCTTTTCAACCAGGGCCTTTGATGGCCGTTTATTTTGCGACTAAAGCCTACGTATTATCTTTTTCTGAAGCACTCGCCAATGAATTAGACGGTACAGGTGTCACTGTGACGGTTCTTTGCCCAGGAACAACACAGTCTGCTTTCCATCAAAGAACGGGGATGGCAGATTCTAAACTAGTCAAAGGTAAAAGGATGATGGATGCGTCAACAGTAGCCGATATTGGTTATCGTGGTTTAATGCAGGGTAAAACAATTGTTATTCCTGGTTTGATCAATAAAATCATGGCGAAAAGTATCAGATTTATCCCCAGGAAACTAGTAACTAAAATTGTCAGGAATATGCAGGAAAATAAATAATGATCTATTTGGTCGATAGTTATTAATAATTAAGTGTTGAGTTGAAAATTAAGACTTCCAACCCAACACTTCCTAATTTTCTTGAGACATTGAATTAACAAATGGAGTTAATATACTTGAAACTGAGCTAAACCATAAGGAATCTCTCGGTTGAAGCCAATATGTCCACCAGCTAATTCATAATTAAAAGTACTCTTGGAGGGATACGGATAACCAAATGCCAAATCTGTGAGAACAATTTCTAGAGTGCTTCCTGGCGCTACTGGTTGAGCAAAGCTAATTCTCATTTTCTCTCCTTCTCTGGTAACGTTGGCATTGATGCTTTGACCAGATTGATCTGTAACTGTAATATTGTCACCAATACTGATATTTTCTTGCGGTAAAACCGTCACGTAGGCTAGAGGTTGACTACCTGTGTAGAGACTGATGTAATTAGTAGTACGAGATGTACTTGTATGTTTAATTCGAGGTGCGCCAAAACTATCTTGAGTTATTGGTGTAGTTTGTGGAATTTGAGTTCCTGGGGTTTGAGTGTTGGGAATTTGAGTCCCTGGGGTTTGGGTGTCGGGTATTGGATTTACGGGTGTTTGAGCTACAACGGGTAGAGTAGTTGCAGCGATCGCCAAGCCTAATGTGGATAACCAAAATAATTGTTTCATGGTGAGTTTCCTGTAACTAACGTAATTTATTAATCAAATCAAACTCACTTTAAAAAATATCAGTAGCCAATACGTCCCACTAATGAGATATTTAGTTGATTTTTCTCCAGTTTTTATTCCTATCTTTTGAAGGAATTGCTACTATTCATTAGTTATAAAAAATCGGGCATTGATCAAAATTCAATGCCCGATTTATCACTCCAATTAATATTTTTTTGTGATAGAAATGTTACAGCGACGCTCTTTTAGCGGATATCATCGCTTTTCTCTCACTACTGCAAAAGCCCAATCATGTGCAGTAGACCTTGGCCTGTAACCAACTCGATAATTAGAGCAATGAAACCTAGCATTGCAATCCGTCCATTCCAAACTTCCGCACTAGAAGTCATACCCCATTCCCAACTCTCAGGAGGATACATTTTGACCATTTTCTTGATTTGGGCGGCTTGCGAAAGCTTGAAACTGGGTTTGTTGAGCGCATCAATTACCAAATCAGCCAAAGCTCTAATAAATACTGGATGGGTATTAGGTGCAGGGACACGACGGAAATTGTGGATTCCGGCTTCTTCTGCTATTTCCCGATACTCGATATCAATTTCCTGTAGTGTCTCGATGTGTTCGGAGACGAAACTGATAGGTACAACAACTAAATCTTTGACACCTTGCGCGCCTAGTTCTTTGAGTGCATCTTCAGTATAGGGTTGTAGCCATTCAACCGGGCCGACGCGACTTTGGTACGCTAAAGTGTGAGGGTTTGGTCGATTGAGAGTCTGCATAATTAATGCAGTACATTCCTCAATCTCCTGCTGATAGGGGTCGCCTGCTTCTTCAACATAGCTTTTGGGTACACCATGAGCGCTGAAGAACACATGAACCTGATCAGGATGAGGAAATTGCTCTATTTCTTGGCGGATGAGTTCCGCCATCGCCTGTAAATAACCTGGTTCTTTATACCAAGAAGGAATGACTGTGTATTCCAGACGTTGTAGTTTGGGATCTTCTTGCCAAAGTCTTTCTAGTAGACGGAAGCTAGAGCCACTAGTGCTGATAGAGAATTGGGGGTATAGTGGCAAAATCACCAAGTTATCAAGGTTATCTTGGGTCAAAAGAGCGATCGCCTCTTCCGTATATGGGTGCCAATAACGCATTCCCACATAAATATTCGCTTCTTGACCCAAATAATGCAACTGTTCCTTTAAGGCTTCTCCTTGGGCTTCCGTAATCCTCCGTAGTGGGGAGCCACCGCCAATTTGCTTATAGTTCTCTTGGGAGGTTTTGGTGCGTCGAGAAGCAATAAACCAAGCCAAGGGTTTCTGCAACCACCGGAATGGTAAGCGTATAATTTCCGGATCGGAGAATAGGTTAAATAGAAACGGAGCTACATCCTCCAGCTTATCGGGACCACCGAGATTGAGTAATAATACGCCTACACGACCCATAGCAGTTATTTTCCCCCAACCTTTTCAGATTTTTTACTAATGTTAACAATATATCTTTATTAAATATAAAGCTTAACAGTTAGGAATAGTACAATGGCAACAATTTTCAGAGATTTAAGTTATCGCTACCAATGGCTCTATGATTCCATATCTCGTGTAGCTGCGCTCACTGTGGGTGGAGAAGCTAGATTTCGGAAATTAGCTTTGCAAGGATTAACGATTCAGGCAAATACTTCTGTGTTAGATGTTTGTTGTGGTAGTGGTCAAGCAACGCAATTATTAGTGAAATCTTCACAAAACGTAACAGGATTAGATGCTTCTCCCTTATCTTTGCAACGGGCTAGACAAAATGTTCCAGAAGCTAATTATGTAGAAGCTTTTGCGGAGAAAATGCCATTTCCTGATAATCAGTTTGATATAGTGCATACCAGTGCTGCTTTACATGAAATGGAACCGCAACAATTGCGAGAAATCATTCAAGAAGTTTATCGAGTCTTAAAACCGGGAGGAGTGTTTACATTAGTAGATTTTCACACTCCTACTAATCCCATCTTCTGGCCTGGTTTAACAGTATTTTTACTGTTATTTGAGACGGAGACAGCTTGGCAATTATTAAAAACAGATTTAGCTGGGTTACTAACTGAAATTGGTTTTGAAGCGGGTCAATCAATTTTATATGCGGGTGGTAGTTTACAGGTAATTCAAGCCAAGAAATAAATTTGGCTTCTCCCAATTCAAAATTCAGACGTAGGTTGGGTGAAGGCTTTGCTTAAACCAACACCCTCATATGTTTTGGGTTGCGCTACGCTCCACCCAACCTATATTTTTTTACTGTTGAAAGTATCTGTGCCACTATACTTATGTGTAAATAGCTCTCTACACTTCTGTGTGATCCTAAGTTAAACCCATGACTGTGCGGTAATGAAGCTCGAATTTTTCCACTGTTTGAGATTGGCGATTAGTAGCCCATTCACTGAGGTGGAATAATTCTGCTCGCAATTTCTCAACGTCAATTGTATTTACTTGACCATTTGTGATGATTGGCTGACCATTTACCCAAGCACTATCGACAACGTTTGTAGGACGACCTAAAACTAATAAACCAATGGGATCTGTACGGGGAACCAATGATAAATTAGTCAGATCATAAAGTATTAAATCGGCTTTTTTGCCAACGGTAATTGAACCGAGTTGATCCACCAGATTTAGTCCCTTGGCAGCGCCCAAAGATGCCATTTCTACTGCTTGTCTGGGGGAAATCCAAGAGCGATAATCAAAGTCGGTGACGTTATGCAAAATAGACCCAATTTTAATAGCTTCTAACAAATCTTGCGAGTCATTACTAGAAGCACCATCACAACCAAAAGTTACATTTACTCCGGCTTGACGATATTTTAAAATTGGGGCAATTCCACTCCCTAAACGTAAATTACTTAAAGGATTGTGAACGACTGTCGATTGGGTTTGTGCAAGGATATCGATATCAGCATCATTTAACCACACACAATGAGCTAAAGAAGTGCGATCGCCTAAATAACCAATGCGTTGCAAATGGGTAACAGCACTACAACCGTATTTCTCTTGGGCGAGTTTTTCTTGGGCTTTGGTTTCTAATAAGTGAGAGTGACGACATAAATTATAGCGATCGCTTAATTCAATACAACCTGTGAATAAAGCATCTGTACACAACTGTATCCCCGTAGGGGCAACTAAAATACTCACACCTGCATCTGGATGATGAAACTGTTTCACCGCCTCCTCAATCAAGTCTAAAGTGGCAGCAGTGGAACGGAAAAAAGGCTCATGGGTCTGGGTAGATTCCCCAGCAGGTAGCCCGGCGGAGAGGGATTGGTCTTGAATGAGGGGGGCGATAAAAGCCCGAATCCCCACTTCTTGATAAGCGCGGACTGCACTGGCGATAGTTTCCAACTCTTGCCCAGGAATTAATACCAGATGATCTACTACACTCGTTCCCCCAGACAGTAAAGTTTCTACCGCCGTACCCAAGGCGCTGAGATAGACCTTCTCCGTATCCAAAGGCGCAAAATCATACAGTTCCGCCAGCCATAACTCTAAAGGAAAAATAGAGATTAAGCCTCTTTGCCACATTTCCGATGAGTGGGTATGAGCATTGACAAAACCAGGTAATAAAAGCTTATGTTTACCGTCAATGGC
Organism: Anabaena sp. FACHB-595; assembly: GCF_048568275.1. NCBI lineage: Bacteria > Bacillati > Cyanobacteriota > Cyanophyceae > Nostocales > Nostocaceae > Anabaena > Anabaena sp. FACHB-595. The sequence continues at coordinate 4,523,524 of NZ_CP183473.1, read as the reverse complement.
AGTACCGATAACATCTAAATTGGGGGCAATAGCGGCGATTTTATCACCTACAACCTGAACATCGGCAGTGGTGTAACCGTCATCAGTAGCCAGTAGAACATTTTGGATAGTGAAACTCACGGATTTTAACCTTAATTAAGTAATTAAACGCTCAATATGATTTCAAGGTACAAAATAGTAATTATGTTGGGTGATGCAATTTTATGGATCAGTCTTTACGCACATTGGGAGTAGCGCCAAATGCTTGGATGGTGAATCAAGCGATCGCAGATATCACTCGTCCGCAAAAGACCCCACAACCCGTTATCTTATCAACAGAAACCAAAACTCTGCGCCTAGATTTGGCAAAAACAGCCATTCTCGTCATAGATATGCAAAACGACTTCTGTCACCCAGATGGCTGGTTAGCCCATATCGGCGTAGACGTGACACCAGCTACTAAACCCATCGTACCTTTAAATAATTTACTGCCAGAATTGCGTGCTGTTGGTGTGCCTGTAATTTGGTTAAATTGGGGCAATCGTCCCGACTTACTGAACATTAGCGCCAATTTACTTCATGTTTACAATCCTACAGGGGAGGGGGTGGGGTTAGGCGATCGCTTACCCAAAAACGATGCTAAAGTACTGATGGCTGGTAGTTGGGCGGCAGCAGTCGTAGACGGACTCCAGCAATTCCCAGAGGATATTTGTGTAGATAAATATCGCATGAGTGGCTTTTGGGACACACCTTTAGATAGCATTTTAAAAAACCTGGGAATTACAACAATATTGTTTGCTGGTGTTAACGCTGATCAATGCGTACTGACTACCTTATGTGATGCTAACTTTTTAGGATATGACTGCATTTTAGTCAAAGATTGTACTGCTACAACTTCCCCTGATTATTGTTGGTTAGCGACCTTATATAACGTTAAACAATGCTTTGGTTTTGTTAGTGATTCACAAGCAATTTTCACAGCCCTAAATCACCCTGAAGCCACAGGAAGGGATAAATAAATGCAAGCTACTCGTTGCGTAATTCCTGTTATTAAATCACCCAAAGACTACCAAGTATATCGTATTAGCCCTCACGATACAAATCGGTTAGCAATTATTTTTGATTCCACCAACGCTAACACTTCCCTAACCTGCTGCGTAGAAATTTTTGAAGTCGGCGGACAAACACCACCTAATCGTCATCAATGGGCGGTAGAAATGTTTTTTGTCATTAAAGGGGAAGGCATAGCCATGTGTGACGGCAAAAAAGTCCCTATCAAAGCCGGAGATAGTTTATTAGTACCTCCCACAGGCACCCATTTAATCAAAAATACAGGCTCTAGTCGCCTGTACACATTAACAATTATGGTTCCTAACGAAGACTTTGCCGAGCTAATTCGTAGTGGTACACCCTTAGAGTTAGATGCAGAAGATATGGCAGTACTCGGCAGATTAGATGCCTTGATGCCTTGTTAAACCAATTCGCAATAGCCTGCGGCATCTCTACGAGAGGCTTCCGCCAAAACGCAATTCGCTTTTTCCGTGTTGTCACGGGAATTTAGGATTAGTAGGGTGGGCATTGCCCACCAAAACCATGATTACTAATAATTAGAGGTAAGTATTTTTTACTTTGCACACAGCACTTGCTAATTTCTAAAAACTCTATGCACCTACCAAAAGGCCCCCAAACTCCCGTTTTTGTCCAAGTACTGCGCTGGGTTTTTAGCCCCATGTCCTTTCTGGAAGACTGCGCTAAACGTTACGGAGATATTTTCTCGGTAAAGTTAGCCAAAGATGTCCCAGCGATAGTATTTCTCAGCAACCCCAAAGATATACAGCAAATTTTAACCAACGATAACAACCAACTGGACTCACCAGGTGATTGGAATGATTTATTTGAACCTTTATTAGGTAAACGCTCTGTAATTACTCTTTCTGGCGCAGAACACCAACGGCAACGGCAATTATTAATGCCACCCTTTCATGGCGAAAGGATGCGGGGCTACAGTCAGGTGATTACCGATGTCACCGAAAAAGTTATCAGCCAACACCAGATAGGTCAACCCTTTCAAGTCCGGTCTGTGACTCAAGCCATTACCTTAAGGGTAATTATGCAGGCGGTATTTGGTTTATATGAAGGTTCCCGTGCTGAAAAACTACAACATTTGTTGTCTGACCTTTTAGAAAAAAGCAGTTCCCCCTTTAGTGTGGCGTTGCTTTATTTCCCATCCTTACGCCGGGATTTTGGCCCGATTAAGTTTTGGGGTGAACAAGTACAAATACAACAGCAAGCTGACGAACTCATCTACCAAGAAATTCAAGAACGTCGAGAAAATCCCGACCCATCACGCACCGATATTCTGAGCTTACTCATGGATGCTAGGGATGCAGACGGTCAACCAATGACCGATGTGGAATTACGCGATGAATTGATGACACTGTTAGTAGCAGGTCATGAAACCACAGCTACAGCCTTAGCTTGGGCTATGTATTGGATTCATAAACTACCCCCAGTCAAAGCCAGATTACTGGAAGAATTAGATAGTTTAGGAGATAATCCAGACTCCACTACCATCTTCAAATTGCCCTATCTCAATGCTGTTTACTCTGAAACCCTGAGAATTTACCCAGTAGCAATGCTAACTTTCGCCAGGAGAGTCATCGAAACTATGGCATTGGGTGGTTATGAACTCCCACCAGGTACACCAGTTTTAGGTTCAATTTACTTGACCCACCACAGGGAAGACTTATATCCAGAGCCGAAAAAGTTTAAACCAGAAAGATTTTTAGAAAGGCAGTTTTCACCCTATGAGTATCTACCCTTTGGTGGTGGTACGAGACGCTGTCTTGGCCTGGCTTTTGCCCAATGGGAGATGAAATTAGCACTTGCTAAAATCCTTACTAGCTATGAATTAGAATTAGTTAATAATAGTGTGGAAGTTCGACCAAAACGTCGTGGTTTAGTAACAGGCCCACACCGTCCTATCGAGATGGTGATTAAGAGTCAGCGTCAAATCACATCTCGGATTCTAGAAACAACTACTGTAAGTTAAGTTGCACAATCTATCGTGAGGGCTGTTAACTGTTAACAGCCCTTATTAGTAGTTATGCAATTTAGATGTGCATTAGCTTATACCAATTTGAAAAAAGAATGCGCCAGATATACAGCCCCAAATGCTTATCCTGTCTTGATTCTTCATTTTGCAGCTTTAGCTTTCCTTTGCTACACAACGCTCGCGCGAACGGAACTGCTTTCGCCAAAGGCGTTCTCGCAGAGTACCCGTAGGGTATTTTGAATTTTGAGTTGGTATTATCCCAGGCTTCTCCACGAAGTCGGGAATTAATAGTTTTTAAGTGAACCCCTTTCAAAAAACAACTCCGAGAGGAATTATTTCTCAAGAATGATTCAATCTTAATAAATCATTCTTAGGGCTTATTGAATATTAATGATTTGCCTAAAAAATATTTTAGTAGTAACTATTTGTTTTTTTGTATATACCATATTGTAGATCCGATATTGGCTATTTAGAGTTTAAAGTTATTAATGAGAGGAAACTAGGAAAATATAAGTTCATGCCAGATAAGCAGAATTTAGAAGAAAAGTTAATATCTCAGGTAGCTGAAAGAAGTATATCAAATCAGCTAGATACAGCCGAGCAAATTGACATTTATGTCCAGACTGATATTTTAAAAGTAGTTCAGGGACAAGCCGATGGTGTAACAGTTAGTGGTCAAGGCTTAGTAACTAAACAAAATATCCGTGTTCAAGAGATCCAAGTAAAAACAGATAGTATTGCTATCAATCCACTAAGTGCCATTTTTGGAGAAGTTCAACTAGATAAGCCTGTAAATTTAACTGCTCGTGTCATTCTCACAGAAGCCGATATTAACTCTGCCATCGCCTCAGATTTTACTCGTAATTTCATGCAAGATTTTGAGTTAAATGTGGAGGGAGAAATTATTAGTTTTGAAATGCAAGATGTGCAAATATTTTTGCCTAGTGATGGACAGATGGGCTTTCGCGGGAGTTTTTTATTAAAAGAAAAGAATAATAGGCGATCGCTTGGTTTTACTGCTATGCTTCGTCCCCGGACTCATTGCCAACCTATAATATTAGAAAGTTTCCATTGTACAGAAGGAAAAGGGGTTTCTTTAGAATTAATTACCGCATTAGTGCAGAAAGCTAAAGAACTAGTAAGTCTCCCTTATTTTGTCTGGGAAGGCATGAAGATTCGTATTAAAAATATGGAAATTCGCCAAAGTATATTAATACTTTTATTAGAAGTGAATCTCGCTCAATTACCTGAATCAATTATGGAAAAATCTGAGTAAAAATACCAGTAAGATTACCTGTAGTTTATTTACTAATAACTATCAAAGTTGTAATTTCGTTTCACCCTTTGTAATATTATCAAGCCACTCTAATTCAAGATAACAAATATGCAAGAATATGATGTTGTAATGATTGGTGCAGGACATAACGGGCTAGTTTGTGCCGCTTATTTGCTGAAAGCTGGCTATAGTGTCCTGCTACTCGAAAAGCGTTCTGTTCCTGGTGGTGCAGCTACAACAGAGGAGTGTTTGCCAAAAGAAGCACCAGGGTTTAAATTTAATTTGTGTGCCATTGATCACGAATTTATTCACTTGGGGCCAGTTGTTGAGGAATTAGAACTGGGGAAATATGGCTTGGAATATTTAGAGTGTGATCCAGTTGTATTTTGTCCTCATCCTGATGGTAAGTATTTTTTGGCTCATAAATCTTTAGAAAAAACTTGTGCAGAAATCGCTCGGTACAGCGAACGTGATGCTAAAAAATACGCCGAGTTTACCGAATATTGGCAACGGGCAATAGGTGCAATGATTCCTATGTTTAATGCCCCGCCAAAATCAATTATTGATATTGTTGGTAATTACGATATCACGAAATTCAAGGATTTATTTTCAGTCATCGGTTCTCCTAACAAAACGCTGGACTTCATTCGCAATATGTTAACCAGCGCAGAAGATATTCTCAATGAGTGGTTTGATTCGGAATTTCTCAAAGCACCCCTAGCAAGATTAGCATCAGAACTCGGCGCACCACCATCCCAAAAAACGATCGCTATTGGTGCAATCATGATGGCAATGCGTCACAATCCGGGGATGGCTAGACCTCGCGGCGGTACTGGCGCATTAATTAAAGCGTTAGTAAATTTAGTCATAAGTAAAGGCGGTGTGATTCTCACAGACCAACAAGTCGAAAAAGTTTTAATTGATGACGGTAAAGCCGTTGGTGTGCGGGTAAGTGGTGGTACAGAATATCGTGCTAAATATGGTGTGATTTCTAACATCGACGCAAAACGGTTATTTTTGCAAATGACCGATAAAAGTGATGTAGATGCAGCCGACCCAGATTTATGGGAAAGATTGGAACGGCGCATTGTCAACAACAACGAAACCATTCTCAAGATAGATTTGGCCTTAGATGAACCCTTGCGTTTTCCTTTCCACGCCCATAAAGATGAATACTTGGTTGGGTCTATTTTAATTGCTGATTCTGTAGCCCATGTGGAACAAGCACATAGTAAATGTACATTGGGAGAGATTCCTGATTCCGACCCATCGATGTACGTAGTTATGCCTAGCTATCTCGACCCCACATTAGCACCTTCTGGCAAACATACAGTCTGGATTGAGTTTTTCGCCCCTTATCAAATTGCTGGTGCAGAAGGTACCGGTTTCAAAGGTACTGGTTGGACGGACGAATTGAAAAACCAAGTTGCAGACAAGGTAGTTGATAAACTGGCTACCTATGCGCCAAATGTCAAAACAGCCACTATTGCCCGTCGTGTAGAAAGCCCGGCGGAATTGGGAGAAAGACTAGGCGCATACAAAGGTAATTACTACCATATTGATATGACCTTGGATCAAATGGTCTTTTTCCGTCCTTTGCCAGAAATAGCCAACTACAAGACCCCCATCGATAATCTATTTCTCACTGGTGCAGGTACTCATCCCGGTGGTTCGATTTCGGGAATGCCAGGACGCAACTGTGCGCGGGTATTTTTGCAGACTAAGCACCCCATTACTCAGACTCTCAAGGATGCCAGGGATTCGATTAAATCAACGGTTGGGTCGGTTTTTGGGATTAATCAATAGTCTGTGGTCAACGGTTGACAGTTAACGGTTGACGGTTGACTACTGACGACAAACTTTAATCGTATTTAGCTATAATACCAACTAGTTATTAAACGCTTTTTGTGTCGGCAATTAAATCTCACTATGCCAAAAACAAAGCCATCCCAGGCTGATCCGTCTGTTCTTGTGGCGGTTGCTGACTATTTTAAGGTACTATCGGAGTCCAGTCGATTACAGATATTGTCTTGTCTCAAGTCAGGGCCAATGAATGTGATGGAAATTGCAGAGGCGACTGGCTTAGGACAGGCAAATTTGTCTAAGCATTTAAAAGTGTTAACTCAAGCAGGTCTGGTATCTCGTCAGCCTAAGGGTACCAGTGCTTATTACGAGATTACTGATCCAATGATATTTGAACTTTGTGAGTTAGTATGCGATCGCATTAGTCAACGTTTACTACAGCAGGCTAAGAGTCTGAAAGCCCTTCAAGAGAAAACACCAATTTTTTAACAATCACATAGTCATCTAAAAATAAAGCACCCTAAAATTAGGGTGCTATCTACTAAGCAGTATACACAGGAGAAACTAACTAGCGATCGCTGGAGCAGTCAAAGCAATTGGTTGAACTTCACCAGACGCTAAATCTAGCGGGAAGTTGTGAGCATTTCGCTCGTGCATCACTTCAATCCCTAAGTTGGCTCTGTTGAGCAGGTCTGCCCAAGTGTCAATTGTCCGTCCTTGGTGATCCAAAATTGAGTTATTGAAGTTGAACCCATTCAAGTTAAAGGACATGGTGCTGATACCCAAAGCCGCAAACCAGATGCCAATTACTGGCCAAGCTGCTAGAAAGAAATGCAAAGAACGGGAGTTGTTAAAGCTGGCATATTGGAAGATTAACCGCCCAAAGTAACCATGTGCAGCTACGATATTGTAGGTTTCCTCTTCTTGACCAAACTTATAGCCAGTATTGGCTGATTCTACTTCTGAGGTTTCCCGCACTAATGTAGATGTCACCAAGGAACCGTGCATTGCCGAGAATAATGCCCCACCAAAGACTCCAGCCACACCAATCATGTGGAATGGGTGCATGAGAATATTATGTTCCGGTGAAAACACAATCATAAAGTTGAATGTGCCAGAAATACCCAGCATCATCCCATCGGAAAAACTGCCTTGCCCAATGGGATAAATCAACAACACGGCTGTTGCAGCCGCAACGGGAGCAGAAAAAGCTACAGGAATCCACGGACGCATCCCTAAGCGATAACTTAGTTCCCATTGCCGACCCATATAAGCATAGATGGCAATCAGGAAATGCAGGACAATCATTTGGTAAGGGCCGCCATTGTAAAGCCATTCGTCTAAAGAAGCCGCTTCCCATATAGGGTATAGATGCAGGCCAATAGCGGCTGAAGTTGGCACTACAGTAGCAGTAATAATGTTATTACCGTAGAGCAAAGAACCTGATACTGGTTCACGAATGCCATCCACGTCAACTGGTGGCGCGGCAATAAACGCAAGGATAAAGACAATTGCCGCAGTTAAGGCTGTGGGAATCAACAATACTCCAAACCAACCAACATACATTCGATTTTCCGTACTGGTAATCCAGTTACCGAATCTATGCCATAAATTAGCGCTACTACGCTGTTCTAAAAGTGTTGTCATTTGTTGTGATAATTGCGAATGTGATGGTGAAATATCAACCGACAAGGGTGTAACTTGTCTTACAATCATATATAACTTTATAATAATATAGTTGTCAAGCGAAGTAAGTAAAATTTTTCGGCTGAGTACATAAATGTTATCCGCATGACAATTGACACCGAGATGTTAAAATTACTCTAAAGTTATTTAGTTAATGAATGAATAGTTCTGTAAAAACCCGTATCCTCCAGCCTTTACGGATTGGTAAACACATTGCCCGCCATCCCATCATTCAAGGGGCAATGGCCGTGCGGGTATCGGGAGCAAAATTAGCGGGAGCCGTTGCCAATGCTGGGGGTGTGGGCGTGATTGCTTCTTTGGGACTGGGTTTAGATTCGCCCTACTTTGACAAACGCAAAAAACGCAGCTTTTTTACAGCCAATCGCCTAGCTTTAATAGATGAACTAGCAGCAGCCCGCAGTATCAGCCCTGATGGGGTGATTGGAGTAAACATTCTGGTTGCTACCAAAGATTATTCTGTATTAGCCCAAACTGCTGCTGCCCAAGGAGCAGATATCATCATCACTGGTGCAGGATTACCCCTAACTTTACCAGAGTACACCGCCGCATATCCCGATGTGGCACTAGTGCCGAGTGTGGCGAACATGGAAGCGGCTCAGTTGATTTGTGAAACTTGGCAAAGTCGGTATCATCGTTTACCAGATGCGTTGATTGTGGAGAATTGCCAACAGGTAGGGGGACACTTCACCCAGTGTGAGCAAGTTAATATTCCGGGATTTTCTCTGGAATTGGTGATTCGTCAACTGCGGGATTATTGCAAAAACCATTTAGGTGCAAGCATACCATTAATTGTGAGTGGAGGAATCAGCGATTCCCTTCAGGATAGCTCCGCTTCACGCACCGATATTGATCGGATGATAGCAATAGGGGCTGATGGTGTGCAAATTGGTACGCGCTTCGTGACCACGGTAGAATGTGATGCCGACCAGCGTTATAAAGATTATCATCTACAAGCCCAGTCAAAAGATATTGTGACTGTACCCAGTCCAGTAGGCAAACCCTGTCGTGCTTTACATAATCTGTTTACAGAACAGGTAATGAGTAATTCATCAAACTTAGAAAAGCGATGTATTGCTAACTGTTTAGAAACTTGCTTGTGTCGAGATAAAGGAAAAACTTATTGCCTTTTGCAAGCACTTGCTCAAGCAGCCCGTGGCGATGTGGAAAATGGTCTAATTTTTTCGGGCGCAAATGCTGGTTATACCCAAGACATCATATCTGTCCCAGAACTGATGACAGAACTAACTCAAACTCATACCATTGAAGTTTAATCTAGTGATAAATACTAGACAGGGACATCTGCACAAGCTAAGAATCAGAAGAAAAGAAATTTAAAGAGTTGGTATCATACCCTTTAAATTTATTAATTATTTAATTTGAATTATTTATGAATGTGGGTGAAATTCTGAGACATTATGCTGCTGGCAAACGCAACTTTCAGCATATCAATCTGCAAGAAATAGAGTTAACAAATGCAAGCCTCACAGGTGCAGATTTGAGCTACGCCGATTTACGTCAGACGCGACTTGGTAAGAGCAACTTCAGCCACACCTGTTTACGAGAAGCAGATTTGAGCGAAGCCATTCTCTGGGGAATAGATTTGAGTGAAGCAGATTTGTATCGCGCCATCCTCCGCGAAGCAGATTTAACAGGTGCAAAGTTAGTCAAGACTCGTTTGGAAGAAGCGAACTTAATCAAGGCTAGTTTATGCGGTGCTAATTTGAATAGTGCCAATCTCTCTCGGTGTTTACTCTTTCAAGCAGATTTACGTCCCAGTTCCAACCAGCGCACAGATTTGGGCTATGTGCTGTTAACTGGGGCAGATTTAAGCTACGCTGACCTGAGAGCGGCTTCTCTACATCACGCCAATTTAGACGGTGCAAAGCTGTGTCGGGCAAATTTTGGTCGGACAATTCAGTGGGGAAATCTAGCGGCGGATTTGAGTGGGGCTAGCTTGCAAGGTGCAGACTTGAGTTACGCAAATTTGGAAAGTGCCATTTTGCGAAAAGCAAATCTGCAAGGAGCAGACTTAACAGGAGCAATTCTGAAAGATGCTGAACTAAAGGGAGCCATTATGCCTGATGGTTCAATTCATGATTGAGATTTTACAGGATTCCTGGGAAAAGGGGATTTTTTAAACGCAGAGGAAGGCGGTAGACGCTTTTGCGGCAAGCCGCAGGCTGGGTAGCGCGGAGGTACGCAGAGTTTTTTACGAACCACTCGCTATTTTGCTGCTAACTAAAAACTTCTGCTTCTTCCAGAGCATTTACTTGGTCAAGAATTCCCCAAACTTCTTGTAACATTGGTTCTAACCCAGTGCGAGTTACCGCAGAAATTAAGAACACAGGGGCGTGAGAAAGATGATTTAATTGGATGGCTAGTGCTTCTAAGTCTACAGTTTCCCGATCAACTGCATCAATTTTATTCAGCGCTAAAATCTGCATTCGCTCATTTAAACCTCGTCCGTAAGCTTGCAATTCCTGCTCAATTGTGTTGTAGTCTCTGATAACATCATCACTAGTAGCATCAATTAAGTGCAGAAGTACCCGTGTCCTTTCAATGTGACGCAAAAAGTCATGTCCCAACCCTGCACCGTCGGCTGCACCTTCAATTAAGCCAGGGATATCGGCAAAGACTGTACCATCACCTGTAGGTTTCCGCACTACACCCAAGTTGGGGATGAGGGTTGTAAAGGGATAATCAGCAATTTTCGGACGCGCCGCCGATAAAGATGATATTAAAGTTGATTTACCTGCATTAGGTAAACCGATAATTCCTACTTCTGCCAATAATTTCAACTCTAAACGGAGCAGCTTTCTTTCCCCTGGTAATCCTGGGAGCGAGTATTCTGGGGCGCGGTTACGGTTACTCAAGAAGTATTGATTTCCCAAACCACCTTTACCACCTGCTGCAATGATTAGTTCTTGGTTAGGTTGAGTTAAATCACCAAGTAAATCACCCGTTTCTGCATCATAAATAGTGGTTCCACAGGGAACCTGGACGATTAAATCTTTCCCGGAAGCGCCTGTACAGTTATTGGGGCCGCCACGACCGCCATCGTCTGCTTTAAATATATGCTTATATCGGAAGTCTAACAGGGTTTGTAGATTTTCCACCGCAACGAAAATGACTGAACCACCTCGTCCGCCATTCCCACCAGAAGGCCCACCGGCGGGTACATATTTTTCACGCCGGAAAGCGACGATACCATCGCCACCTTTACCAGCTTCTACTTCGATTTGTGCTTGGTCGATAAATTGCATAATTCGTCAATTGTCAGTAGTCAGTTGTCAGTCGTCAATGCTTATTGGTTATTCGTTCGTTGGAATGCTTTCCATTGATCATGATGTCTTCTTCACAACGTAACGCATCAGCAAAAGTTTATGTTTGTTTAGTTGATCTACTTAACAGGTTACGCCTAAGTAGTCACTCTTTGCCAGTGTTGAGTACCGACTTTTAAGTAGAGATTGGGGATTGGGGACTGGGGGTAAAGAAGAATAACTAATGACCAACGACAACTGACAACTGACAACTGTACAGACGCGATTAATCGCGTCTCTGACAACTGACAAATAACTAAATATAAGGCGAAACGTCCTCTTTACATTCATCTGCCAAATAGGAGAGGGCGCGGAAACGTAACCCTACTAGTTGTTCATACAATGGGTTGATTTTACATAAGGGGGGAATGTGAACAATTTTGCGTCCGAATAGGGTGACATCCCGTTCAAAGGGACATTGGGGGGGAATCATTTTACATAAGAAACGGGCGACTCTGGGGTCTTGAATGTCTAAGCCATCTAGCCAGTGGCGCAGGGGGTCAAGTACTTCTAGTGGCGGGGCGTGAGGTGCTACTAGCCCAAGAGAATGTGTTGGTTCTTTGACTATTAAAGTTTGGCGTAGGGCTTCCAGTATGTCCTCTGGTTCTCCTAAGGCTTGACATAATTGGTGCAGTACTTGATCTTCGCTGGGAGAATAGGTACCATCTGCGATCGCTACCATAACAGCTGTACGCAAAAAGTTTTCTGCTACTGGTGTATTCTTACCCAAAACCGTGGCTAATTCTGCTGGTGTGATTACTTCTAGTGAATCCCACTCGATACTAGGGGCTAATTCATTTTGTGTAATGCTGGCAATTGATGCTTTTTCTTGCTCATCAAAGTTACCATCAGCCCAAGCTATTGTCAGCAATCCACGCAACCAAGCGGAAATTTGTTCGCTACTGTAGGGAGAATGAACGACACTTGTCATAAACTCACGCTTCACCAATTCAATACTAAGTTAGCTTTCATGAGGCTAAACTGTTAAAGGGCTAACTTCCCAAGTCTTAAGCTTTGTTTTGCGATCGCCTTTAATTAGCAGCTTGATGTATTTCAACTGTAACATCTTCATAGACGTTAGCGATCGCACAGCGCAAATCTACACTAGCTATATGCAGTTCCTCACCTTGTCCGTAGGGATAAAGCACCCATTGTCCTTCGGAGTTGCGACGAAAACACTCTACACTTTGGCGATTTTGACTCACCAGTACATACTCTTGTAACGATTTTATTTGGCGGTAGTGAGCAAATTTTTCTCCTCTGTCAAAGGCTTCGGTATTGGGGGATAAGACTTCGATAATTAAGCCAGGATAACGGAGAAAGTTATCAAATGCTTTATCTCGCTGGTCGCAAGTGACGGTAACATCAGGATAGTAATATATATCGAGTAACTCAATATGGACTTTGGTAGCTGAAATGTAAGTCTGACATCCGCTTCCACGCAAATGATTTTTCAGCATAGAAGCCAAGTTCAGAGAGATGACTACATGAGTATTACTCGCCCCCACCATTGCGTCAATCGTTTCCTGGCGATATGCAGGCCTGATGGAACTGCTTTCTTCGGCTTTGAGATATTCCTCAGAGGAAATATAGCTAGAACTGGGAGTTGCAACCATTTGTTAGCACCTTGCGTGATGTCTTGTATCTAGTTTATGAAAAGCTCATAATTTAGGACGCTGCTCATCGCCCCGCCAACGGTAACACAACTCGTCACCAATGGCTGATTTTAGTCAACTTTCTAAATATATATTTTTACAAATCTAGCTATTGCTAGATGCTGTCATTCTCTGGAAAAGCTTAATCTACAACTGTTACACTCTAGAAATAGACCTGTGGATGAGATATTAGAGCGATCGCACGAACTTAAACAAGCCTTAGTGGATTTTGTGCTGGATGCGGAGGGTGACATAGCCCAAGCATTAGAAACCTATGCAGCAGAACGGTTACGCCGTGGTAGTGGGGATAATACACAGCAAGACTTAACCATTGATAGTTTTCTGATTGAGGGAAAAGTTGGTGATGAGTCGCCACTAAATTTATTTATTGCTAGTCAGGAAGATTTAACAGAGAGCGATCGTCATCTTCTCAACAGTTGGCATCGTAGTTTTATGGGTTTATTTGCTATTACTCAAATTTTACCTGATGGTTTAGAATTACTCAATTGGTTAACGAATAAATCTTATATTATTAAGCCCAATAATTCCCAAGTATTACAAGCAATTGAACGATTAAAAATAGGCGAGATTTTACTAGCTCGTATCTCTCCTGTTACCGATAATTATTGGACATTTTCTAGCCCATATACATTATTAGGTAAATTGGGTAAACCAAAATTAGCTGTAGCCATTGGTAATTTTAAAGAAAACTATAAGCATCATCTTTATAGTGATGCGCCTGATGTCCTAGAATCTGCTTGGAATTCTGTATATCAATATCATCAGGATTTTCTTGACTTCTTTGGCAGTGATGAAATTACTCTACCTGGATATCAACTGAATAAAAAAATTGCTGAGTTTCAAGAATTAATTACAGAGAAACGTTTGGCATCTTTAGGAATTGACCAGACAAAATCTCTAAGTGAATTAGGCATAGAAGCTGGTGTTCAAGAAGAGGATATTCAAGCCGCAGTTAAAGAAACTGGTGCAGATGCCAAGATAGTTTCCCAGGTATTGAATAATAAAAGTGGTAACACCAAAATGGTGATGCCAAAAGTTGATTTACCTGCGGAACTGAAAAAAGCCGAACAAGTAACAGCTATTTCTCATCCCCGTTGGGGACAAATGTTTTTACCAACATATAGTAAATTCCAATCTTTATTATCAGCAGAAGATTGGCAAAATGTTGATGGGGCTGAGAAACTAGTTCGTTATTATCTGGAAAATAAAAGTATTAATGCGTTTATTTGGGATCGTTTAGCCGAACAGTATCCAAGTTCCTTGGAAAAAGTTTTACAAACTGTGCTACAACGTCCAGATTTTAATATTAGTAATGATTTGAATGCTCTTTTACAAGAGTTTAATAAACCTTTAGAGCCAGATTTGCCGGATATTGCTAGTGTGCCGATACATCTGCATGAATTATTTCAGGAAGCGGTTGCAGAAGTCCACAAATCTAAGCCAAAAGGTAAGATACCGAAAAAGGTAGATAAGGGTTTTAAATAGACAAATGCTATCTTAAAAACAAAATCATTTGCTCAGATTTGAGGAAACCCTTATGACTACCACACTCTTAGAATCTAATTCTATCGAGTCATTGCTAGGGCATGAAGCAGAAGACTTGCTGACTTACAAAGCTAAAGTATCTCAAGACTTATTACATCTACCAGGGGCTGATTTTATTGATCGAGTTTGGTTAAATAGCGATCGCAATCCTCAAGTCTTGCGAAATCTTCAACAACTCTATTCTACAGGTCGTTTGGCATATACCGGCTATCTTTCTATTCTGCCAGTAGACCAAGGTATTGAACACTCAGCCGGAGCATCTTTTGCACCTAATCCTATTTACTTTGACCCAGAAAATATCATCCGTTTAGCAATCGCTGGTGGTTGTAATGCTGTCGCCACAACTTTAGGTGTATTAGGTAGTGTTTCGCGTAAATATGCCCACAAAATTCCTTTCATTGCTAAACTTAACCATAATGAATTGTTAACCTTTCCCAATCAATTTGACCAAGTATTATTTGCTGATGTAGAACAGGCTTGGAATTTGGGAGCAGTGGCTGTTGGTGCGACAATTTATTTTGGTTCTGAACAGTCCACCAGACAAATTCAAGAAATCAGCCGTGCATTTAAACGCGCCCATGAACTAGGAATGGTCACAATTCTGTGGTGTTATTTGCGGAACAACGCATTTAAACAAGACAAAGATTATCACCTGGCGGCTGACCTCACCGGACAAGCAAATCATCTAGGTGTAACAATTGAAGCCGATATTATTAAACAAAAGTTGCCTGAAAATAACAATGGCTACGGTGCAGTAGCCAAAGCCACAGGTCAGAGTTACGGTAAAACTCACGAAAAAGTCTATACAGATTTAACCACAGACCACCCCATTGATTTAACTAGATACCAAGTACTCAATTGCTATTGCGGACGCGCAGGGTTGATTAATTCTGGGGGTGCATCTGGCAAAAACGACTTTGCCGAAGCAGTCCGCACCGCAGTTATTAATAAACGAGCTGGTGGTACAGGATTAATTTCTGGGAGAAAAGCTTTCCAGCGTCCTTTTGAGGAAGGGGTGAAGCTGTTTCACGCTATTCAGGACGTTTATTTGTCGCCAAATGTGACCATCGCCTAAGTTAGGGACTTCCAGATAAAAAATATCCAAAATGTAGGGTGCGTCAGTAAGAATAATTTCTTGGTACGGCTAAGTTTTCTCACACTGACGCACCCTTGTATATTAAAAGAAGTGGTAGACCGTCGCACCCTAGGTCATTAAAGACCGCTTTGTAGCATGGGTCACCACAACAATCTCTTTGACAGAACTCGAACAGTCGCCGGGGTCAAAGCTTTAAACTACTGACATTTAAAGTATACAGTCCGCATCGGGCAAGGATGAGTGAAATCAAGGGGATGAATTAAAAACTTCTTGACAAAATAGTTGAGATTCAAAAATGGAAAACATCTCTGTGTGGGTAGGCATTGACGTGAGCAAAGCGACCCTCGATGTTTATATCCGTCCCATCGGTAAAGCATTGAAGTTTGCTAATACAGAACTAGAAATATTTAATTTAGTTGAACAATTAAAATTTTATGATTTGAACCTCATCGTACTAGAAGCAACCGGAGGATTAGAAACAGAACTGGTCATTCAACTACAGGCAGCAATGCTACCAGTAGCATTAATCAATCCACGTCAAGGACGAAATTTTGCCAAAGCCACTGGTAAACTCGCCAAAACAGATGCTATCGATGCACAAATATTGGCACACTTTGGGGAAGCAATGAAACCTCAAGTGTTAAACATTGAGTCACAAGCATCTCGTCAATTAGGAGAATTAATTAGTCGTCGAAGACAATTAGTTGAGATGCAAACTGCTGAAAAAAATCGACGCTCACGCGCCCGTGGTAAAGCATTGGCAGATATTGAAGCACACATTGAATATCTTGACGAACGTCTCAAACAACTCAATCAAGAAATTGAGCAATTAACTCAAAACAATCAACAATGGATTGAAAAAGTTAATTTACTCAAAACTACTCCTGGTATTGGCCAAGTTATTTCGACAACTCTGGTTTCTGATTTGCCAGAACTCGGTCAACTCACTGCCAAACAAATTTCTCGCTTAGTTGGTGTTGCACCTATCAATCATGATAGTGGTCAACACAAAGGTAAGCGCATGATTAATGGCGGTCGCGCTCATGTTCGTGCCACTCTTTATATGGGTGCTGTTGTTGCTATGCGTCATAATCCGGTTATCAAGGCCTTTTATGAGCGTCTTGTCGAACGTGGTAAATCGAAAAAATTAGCTCTCACTGCTTGCGTTCATAAAATGTTAGTCATTTTAAATGCAATGGTTCGGGATAATTTACCTTGGCGTGTTACTGACAACTTACAACCCATTCCCAACGCTTAATCACAATTGACCGTTTTTATACTTGGAAATACTCTCCCTGATGATCCTATTGCCGCATTTGGGTCAATTTTTGATGCTCTTTTTTATCTTCACGGGAAATCCAGCAACTGGGGAAGATTCTGCGGCGAAGCGGAGTGGCTGGTGCGGGCTGCTACCATCTTAGCCAAGAGCCACAAGTCTTTTTGCCCGTACCAGCCACCGCAGAATCTAGCGCAGCGTTCCCCAGTTGCGTCAATGTTCAGAGTCCCGGTTTTTGTTAACGATCGCTTGACTTTCAAGACAGTCGCTACTAGCGTGTCAAGCCTTAAATGTTGCAATACAAAATACCGAAAAAATTGTAGCAACCCAATACCGATATCCTGTTGGGTTACCCTACGGGAACGCCAAGGGCGAAAGCCTTGCTCAACCTAACCTACGTTTAATACACTACTTTAGTCTAGACACGCCACTACTAACCGTCAATTTGGAATAATCTATTTTTTGTGTTCCATGAGTTGTTAAGTGTGAGTGCTGAGTACTAATTCAGCACTACTTTTTATATATATCCAACCAACCTAGAGGAAGACGTTGGCTCTAGCAAGAATACTTAATATTCAAGCAGCAGTTGAAGAGTTACGAGGAAGTTTCTCTAATGTTGGAACCTAAAGATGTTTTAAAGCAATTGTTTTGTAAGATTGGGCTATTTATCTTAGCAGGTTTAATATGGGTAATCAGCTTACCAATAATTTCTGTGGAAGCGGCTGGTTATTATGGGGAAAAAAACCACAAAGTCGAAGTTTCGAGACCTTACTATACTAATAAACAACGTAGAATAGACCGCCCTCAAAATTCCCAGCCTTATTATGCTAATAAAGACAGGAAAAAGGAAAAAGCTAGCATCCGCACTCCAGATGACGAATATACTACCAGCCATAAACAAATTAGAAGGAACAGAGGGGATTTTGAGTAAGTAGAAGTTTATTCAGTTTAGTCAAGAGGCGTGATGGTTCGCGTCTCTATAAATTGACCTGTTTTGAATTGGAGCAAAGCGACTTGACTAGCGAATATTTACTTCTGGTAATTGAATTTCAGATTGTAAATTGCCAACCTGAATAACTGAATTATGAGCAATCAAAGACTTAGCCTTTTGGATTTGTGGGCGTAACTTTTGTGTATACTCATTGAGTTTAGCTTGAGCTTGGGCATAAACAGGAGTACCTTGAGGAATTTTGCGGAGGTAGTTGACCGCATGATCAAAGTTACCAGCTAATGCTTGTTTACGAGCTTGGTGTAAAAAATAAGCGGCTCTAATTTGTTTTTTCTGGTTGTATTCAGCTAGTTTTTTTTGTACTAAAGCACCAGCAGAACTTTCTTGAGGAATTTGACGCAAATATTCTAATGCTGAAGAAAAATCTTTAGCTCTAGCTTTATCATAAGCTTTGGCTAATAAATCTTGTGTTTGGGCTTCGATATTGACATTGGCTTTCTGTACTACATCCTTAACTTTAGATTGCCAATATGAAATATTAGGAACTTCGCTTGCAGCAACAAAAACATCTGACCATCTATTCTCAAGTAATGCTTGTTCAGCTAAGGAATATTGTTTTGCTGCTGTTTGCCATTGCTGTTGCCATTCGTCTATAGTGGCTTGAGCATCTGGATATACATTACTATGAGAAGGTATGAGTTTAGCTAGAGCGATCGCTTGTTGTAAGTCGCCGTCTTGATATTCTTGTGTCGCTTTATATAAAAGTTCTGTTTCTGTGTTAGCTGGAGAATTACTCAGCAATGAATAAGTTCCCAGTCCCATTAATAAGGTATTAACCGCTAGTCCTACTTTCATTCCTGTGATTAGCGGCGACGCTTCAGAATTAGGTTCCTGCCTATATTCTATCTGTTGTGTTTGCAAAAGTTGTGGCAAGGATGTTTCCCATTTCATCTGTTGGAGTACACGCAACACCTCAGCCGCAGACTGAAAGCGTTCTTGGAAATTGTAGCGAATCATTTGGCTGAGAATCGCCGCTAGATAGTCACTCACAGGCGTATCAGCAAAACGCCAAATGATTTCATTACT
This sequence comes from Anabaena sp. FACHB-595, assembly GCF_048568275.1. Classification (NCBI taxonomy): domain Bacteria; kingdom Bacillati; phylum Cyanobacteriota; class Cyanophyceae; order Nostocales; family Nostocaceae; genus Anabaena; species Anabaena sp. FACHB-595. Next base: position 4,504,756 of record NZ_CP183473.1, on the reverse strand, counting down.
ATCAGGATCTATTTTTAATTGCAGTGGTTCTAGCCCAGTTAAAGCCTGGATAGCAATCATGCCTAAAGCATAGATATCACTGTTGATTTGAGTTTTACCAATAAATTGCTCTGGTGGTATGTATCCCAAGGAAGTAGCCGGAACCTGATAGATAGATACTTGTTCATCTATGCCAAAATTCACTGACTGGATAGAACCAAAGTCAATTAAAACTAATTTGCCATTAACAGCACGTCTGATTAAATTTTCTGGTTTAACATCGCAATGAATCACACCTTGCGAATGCACAAACTGTAAAATACTTAACGCATCTTCTAGAAATGTAATAACTTCATCTTCGCGCCACACAGAACCCCAATTTTGAGCAATTGGCAATTCTGCCGTTAAAGCGTGTCCGCCGATATACTCTTGTACTAAGTAGAAACGCTCATTTTCTTCAAAACAAGCAATGAAATTGGGAATCTGGGGGTGTTGTCCCAAGTGCTTGAGGGTTTCAGTTTCTGTCAGAAAACGTAATCTGATTGTATCTAGGTGACTAGAGTGGAAACTGTTAACCTTAAGTTGTTTAACAACACATTTAGGTTGATGTGGGTAATTGATATCTACAGCAATATATGTTTGTCCAAATACCCCTGAACCCAGGTTTTGAACAATTTGGTAGCGTGCTTGCAGTACTTTACCGATCATGTGGTGGTTCATGAGCTGGTTACTGAGTTAGTCCTTATATAAGTATTCTCTTGATTGCGTGCTGTTTCCGGAAAGACAAATTACTCTAAGCTCGACTTTATCCAAAATTAAGAACTTGGTTTTCTTTATCTGGTAAAATACCTAGCTTTTTGGCAAATACTTTTTTCACATTTATAGGTTCCCGATGCAGTTGAAAAAGTAAGACTATTGTCTTACAAAGATTTTAGCGATCGCGATCTCATTGCAAAAAAAATGAATTAAAGTCAAGTTTAAGCCCTGCTGGCTGTCTTTATCATAGGCGCTACAGTCGTGGATCTACGGGTTCACTTTCTAGAGCCAAAATTCCAAATACGCATTCATGTACATGACGTAAAGGAGCATGGGCAACAAATCGCTCTAATGCTTCCACACCCAGGGCGAACTCTCGCATGGCCAAAGAACGTTTCAGAGATAACCCTCGTTGGCGTAGACGTTGCAAGTTCTCTAGGGCTGAATATTCAGGGCCATAGATAATTCGCAGATATTCTTGTCCACGACATTTCACCGCAGGCTGCACAATACCCCGACTACCCTTGACCAGAAATTGCATAGATTTGACAACCATACCCTCACCCCCAACTTGGGTGAGTTTTTCCCACCAATGCACCCCTTCAGCTTGGCTGCTAGGGTCGGTTAAATCTATTACTTTGTAAGCCGTTGACAGGAGTAAATCCGGGTCTGATTGGCAGATTTGGGTAATTTGTTCTATGTGCCAACGATGGTCTTTGTCGATATGCACAGCTTCCTCTGTAGCGAGGATATGAAAGGGGGCTAGTTTTAAGTCTCCAATATCGGTGACATTCCAGCAGTAGCGACGGTAAGCAGTGATGTACTGATTTGCCATCTCTGCTCGTTGTTGGTAGCGAGTGAGTTGGGTAGTAATATTGAGGCCGCGCTCGCTTGCTTGTTGCAGTAATTCTACGGCATCATTGCAAGCTAGGCGTGATGCCACACCCACTGGTGCATATTGCCCTTTTATTAATCCTTGTGCTTTTGCTGACCAAGGCATGAGTTCACAGTCTAAGCACACCCAGTCTGTATTAAATCTTTCCCAAAATCTACTTGCAGTCAGAGCAGCATTTACCCGTGCCAAAAGTTGCGTTTCTAATGTTGGCTCATCAAAAAATCTCCTACCTGTGCGGGTATAACAAATACCAATACCTTCATCCACTACACCAAACCGTTTCTCGGCTGTTGCTAAATCCCGACAAACAACCACAATGGCGCGTGAACCCATATGCTTTTCTTCACATATAACCTCCGTAATTCCTTGCTTTTGGTAGTAGACGAAGGCTTGGGATGGGTGTTCCAGGTATCCAGGGGCTGAAGAGGTTTCTACTGGGGACATGGTAGGAGGGAGGTAAATCAGCCATTTGGGATTAGCAGCAAAACGGCTCATAATTTCTAAAGCAGCGATCGCATTTTCTTCTCTAATGGTGATATTTGGTTGTAGCTTGGTATTGATGATGCGCTTACCTAATACATCCTCAATGTTGAGAACATCATCAAATTCCTGTTGGGATGTCCGCGTAATACTATTCTCAACTAAAGGTTTCACGGGTTCACAGTAAACCCGCGCCGCCGGAACACTCACCAATTCCTTTTCGGGATAACGTAGGGCGGTAAGTTTGCCACCAAACACACAACCTGTATCAATATCAATAGTATTATTCAGCCATTCCGCCTCAGGTATGGGTGTATGTCCATAAACTACCAGCGCCTCACCCCGATAATCTCCAGCCCAGTTATAACGGACTGGTAAACCAAACTCGTCAATTTCACCCGTACTTTCACCGTACAGGGCAAACTCCCGCACCGCACCAGAACCCCGTCCCTGCATTTCCTGTTTCATCCCTGCGTGTGCTACTACCAAGCGTCCGTCATCAAGTAAGTAGTGGCTGACAAGGGAATCTAAAAAGTCTGTGAGTTCCTTAGTGAATAGTGTGCGGATTGCTTCTGGTAACGCTGCAATTTCATCAAGGCTTTGCTGTAACCCATGATTTACCTTGACATTTTTACCTCGTAATTTCCGCAAGAGCTTGTTTTCATGATTACCAGGAACACAAATGGCTGTATCTGCTGTCACCATGTTGCGTACTAGCTTGACTGTATCTAAAATACGTGTCCCTCTGTCTACCAAATCACCAAGAAAGACCGCTTTGCGTCCTTGGGGGTGGTAGTAGATGGGAGCGTTCCAGATTGTATCTTCAATTCCTGTGCTTTTTTCATAGCCTAATTGCTGGAGTAAAGTTTCCAGCTCATCACAACAACCGTGAATATCGCCGATGATGTCAAAGGGGCCGTGTTCGTGTTTTTTGTTATTCCATAAGGGTTGAAGTTCAATTGCGACGTTGGCGATTTCCTCTGGTGATTTGAGGGTGTAGACGTAGCGGAAACCCTCTTTTTCTAAACTACGCAAAGAACGCCGTAACATTTGGGTATGACGACGGACTACATGGGAGCCGAATTGTCTGTCACTTCTTTGTTGGTTACGTTCATGACATAATTCTTCTGGTAGGTCAAAAACTATGGCCACTGTAAAGCAATGATACTGCTTGGCCATTTGCAGTAAAGTCTTGCGGTCTTCTGGCTGGACGTTAGTTGCATCTATTACTGTTAATTTGCCTGCGGCTAGGCGTTTAGTCGTTATATAGTGCAGAACATCAAAAGCATCTCTGGAAGCAGACTGGCTATTTTCATCATTGGAAACTAACCCACGACAAAAATCAGAAGATATTACTTCAAACGGTTGAAAGTGCTTACGTGCGAATGTTGATTTACCTGCACCAGAAGCACCAATCAAGACAACTAAAGATAATTCAGGAATAGTAATTTTCATAGTTATTAGTCATTGGTCAACAGTCAACAGTTCTTTTCTCCCCCTGCTCCCCAGTCCCTTACTTATTGACAAAAACGTGCCATTTGTGTCGGTGAACCAAATTCTGGGTCTTCTTCTCCTATAGCTTGAAACTGCACGTTATAAGCAAAGCGTTCTGTGATTTTATTTGCCCAATCTTGGAATTGCGATCGCGTCCATTCAAAGCGATGATCTTTATGTCGCAGTTTCCCCGCCGGGAGATTGGCAAATTTGACGTTATATTCAATATTTGGTGTGGTTACTATCACTGTTTTTGGTTGAGCAAATTCAAATAAAACTCGCTCAAAGGCACCCAATCGAGATAAATCAAGATGCTCAATTACCTCTACCACAGTCGCCGCATCATAACCATAAAAGCGTTTATCTTGATAAGTCAATGCGCCTTGAATTAATTGCAAACGTTCCCACTGGTTGCGGGGAAGGTGCAAGCGGTCTAATCTTTCTTGGGCAATTTCTAGCGACCTGTAGGAAACATCTACACCTGTAATTTGCTCAAAAAAGCTATCTTTCAAGAGCATTTTCAATAAATTACCTTGTCCACATCCCAAATCAATTACACGCCTAGCATTACTTTGTTTTAAAGCAGCAACCACCGCATTCATACGCTGTTGGTTCAAGCTAATTGGCTTTTCTACCGCCGCTTCTTCCTCTGCGTGGGTTTCTTCCGTACCATCAGGGTCGAGATTATCTTCTTCTGCTAACTGTGCTAAAGCAGTGCGAGTTAAACGGTGTTGTCGTTTGAGATAACGTCGCGTGATTTGTTCTCTGGCTGGATGTTGCGATAACCAACCCTCACCATGACGCAGTAATTTTTCGATTTCTTCTTCGTTTACCCAATAGTGTTTCTCATCATCTAGTACGGGAATCAGGACGTAGAGATGGCTTAACAAATCACTCAAGGGTATAGTGTGCTGGAGTTCAACGGTAAAATATCGACTATTACCCCAATCTGGAAAGTTCTCATCTAAAACGTGACCTTGGGCGCTGACAGTGTAACCCAAAGGTTCAAATAATTCTCGAAGAAAACTTTCACCACCACGACAGGGTAAAACCGATAGTTTCGCCACCAAAGGTAGAGGCGTTTGGGCTAATTCTGGTCGGTCTTTGCTGCGTCCACCTAAAGCTGTACTAAATACCTGTGCGATCGCTACACTCATAAAAGATGATGCCACATAAGGGCGATCGCTCACATATTGTTCCAAAGTCGCACCTCTCCCCCGCACCAACTTCACCGGGTCAACATCCAACAACAGCGCCACTGTGCATTTTTGTTCACTCGCTTCTGGATAAAAAATGTGCGCCTTTCCAAATGACAGGGAAAACGAGTGACAACGGTCTGGGTGTTTATGTAGTAAGTAGCCTAACTCTGTTGCTGGGGAGTGGGTGGTGGTGATGGTGAGCAGCATTCACTTATTTAAGTGTTAGTGATTAGCTAATAAATACTGCTCCACAGTAAGCGATTACTGAAAATTCGTAAACAGTTATGCTCACTAACAGCACATCGCCCAAACATCGTTAGTTACAACTGTGGTAACATTCCAATCTGCTGTAATAAAGTAGCAAGGTTGTAATAATCCTTATTAGTTTTGATTTTTCCGTTTTCTAGATTTATAAATGTCACGCCCCGCACCTCAATCATTTGATGGGAAGCTGGTACATTATGAAATGCTTCCTTATGAGTCCCTTGCATGACCCACTCTAATGCGCCATTGGCTTCTGACGCAAAACAAGACTGTACATTTATCTTTAAATCAGGTAATGCTGTGCGAGTAGCGCTGAAAAAGTCTCTGAGTTGTTCCTTACCTTTACTCACCATACTAAACGCCACATCTTCGTAGTAGCAATCCTCAGCAAAAAGCGAGAGAAACGATTCTACATTTCCTGAAGACCATAAATTTGCCCATTGCAAAAGTAGCTCTGTATTTGCGTTACTCACTTATTTATCTTCTCCATACCGTAGCGTATGGAAATAGATTAATAGCTCAACAAATAAATGTCAATACGCTGCCGTATGGAAAAAAAACAAGAACACATCAAACTGGAACGACAGGACTGGATTAATGCTGGTTTAAAAGTTTTGGCGGAGGGAGGAATTGAAGCCGTCAGAGTAGAACCACTTGCCAAGTTAATCAAGGTGACAAAAGGTAGCTTTTACTGGCACTTCAAGAACCGAGATGATTTATTGGAAGCAATTTTACAGGAATGGGTGAAAGGTGAAACCAATAATTTAATTGAGCGAGTCGAAACGATAGGTGGGGACGCAACGACTAAATTGCTACATTTATTTGAATTCGCAATTCAAATTGACGGTCGATTAGAAAATGCAATTCGCGCATGGGCTACAAAAGCTGCAAATGTTGCCGAGATTATGCTGCAAGTAGATCAAAGTCGGCTAAATTACACACAAAATTTATTCTTGCAAGTTGGCTTTACACCTTTAGAGGCGAAAGTCCGCGCCCAAATGGCTTATTACTCACTCGTTGGAGAATTTACGGTGGGAACAAGACCAAATCAGACTGAACGTCTAGCAGAAGTAAGATTTGAACACGCTATCCTCACTAGGCAAGATTAATCATGGCATATTAGAGCGATCGCCTGCTTGTAATTATAGGAGTTCGTACTATTTACGGCTTATCTATGCTGTGTGTGTAATTTAACCTATGTTGGACATGAATCCAAAGCAAAAAAGCGCCCCCTTTGCAGGAGACGCTTTTTTATTGAATTAAGAATTCAGAATTAACCGTTGATAGCAGGAGCGCTGATAGCAACAGGAGCAACTTCACCAGCAGCCAAATCTAGAGGGAAGTTGTGAGCGTTACGCTCGTGCATTACTTCCATACCCAAGTTAGCGCGGTTGATGATGTCAGCCCAGGTATTGATTACACGACCTTGTGAGTCGATGATGGATTGGTTGAAGTTGAAACCGTTCAAGTTGAACGCCATTGTGCTTACACCTAAAGCGGTAAACCAAATACCGATTACAGGCCATGCAGCTAGGAAGAAGTGCAATTGACGGCTGTTATTGAAGGATGCGTATTGGAAAATTAAGCGACCGAAGTAACCGTGTGCAGCAACGATGTTGTAGGTTTCTTCTTCTTGTCCGAATTTGTAACCGTAGTTTTGTGATTCGTTTTCGGTTGTTTCACGAACTAAGGAAGAGGTTACCAAGGAACCGTGCATTGCAGAGAACAAGGAACCACCGAATACACCAGCTACACCCAACATATGGAAGGGGTGCATCAAGATGTTGTGTTCTGCTTGGAACACGATCATGAAGTTGAATGTGCCGGAGATACCCAAGGGCATACCATCTGAGAAGGAACCTTGTCCGATTGGGTAGATCAAGAATACTGCGGTTGCTGCTGCTACTGGTGCAGAGAATGCTAGGCAGATCCAAGGACGCATTCCTAAGCGGTAGGATAGTTCCCATTCACGTCCTAAGTAGCAGAATACGCCAGTTAGGAAGTGGAAAATTACCAATTGGTAAGGGCCACCGTTGTACAACCACTCGTCTAGGGATGCTGCTTCCCAAATTGGGTAGAAGTGCAAGCCGATGGCGTTGGAGGATGGAACAACTGCACCGGAGATGATGTTGTTTCCGTAGATTAGGGAACCTGCTACTGGTTCACGGATGCCGTCGATGTCTACTGGGGGTGCAGCGATGAAGGCGATGATGAAGCAGGTGGTTGCAGCTAGCAAGGTGGGGATCATTAGTACGCCGAACCAACCGATGTATAGACGGTTGTTGGTGCTGGTAATCCACTCGCAGAACTGTTCCCATACGTTGGCGCTTTTGCGCTGTTGTAAGGTTGCGGTCATGTTTTTATGATTACGTTGGTTTTATGAATCAGGCAGTTGTTTTTTGCCTGTAACAATACTTTACACTGCTTTACAAAAATTGGGTAATTAATTAATATTACTAAAATATATATACTTGATTAGTTTTTATTATCTAAGGAAGTAAGTTACTAGCGATCGCTAATCAAAAACTTTGGTTTTCAGTACGGTAACCTAGTACTCCTATTTACGATAAATCTTCCATTCCCTTCAACATCTGTTACATTACGTTACAGACAGTGAAAGCTGTACAACGCAATACATTGGAGTTTTGTTTATGTCTGGTTTTAAGAATCCTAAGTCTACTGTTACCGAAAGTCCTAATGCTGTGCGTTTTGGTTTCACTAGTGAGAGTGAAAGTTGGAATGGTCGCTTTGCAATGATTGGTTTTCTATCTATCGTGTTGATTGAAGCTTTTTCAGGCCAAGGCTTTCTCCATTTTTGGGGCATTTTGTAAGTTGATATAAGCAAGCTCTGTTCCAAGCCTAGTAGGGTGCGTCAGTGTGAATAATTTCTAAGTATATTTAGGTTCTATCGCACTGACGCACCTTATTGGACTGAACAGCCTAAAAATGATTAACTTAAGCTTTTGAGCAAATACAACTGCAAATCCTGCTACAGCAATATCTTGATGAGCAGAATAGGCTAGAGATTACCCTCCGATTGCTTAACCAGACCGCCCTAATCTAGTGGCGGTTTTTTTGGTTACTGTCTACCGTAGGCGCTCATGGGTTCTTTGATAAAGCGGATATAGAAGTGTTTAAAAGTGGACTTAATCACACGGGGCATAGCAAAATCAATGGGCATCAACTTATCAGGAAGTTGCCAATCGTCAATTTTTAATAAATCAGGATGTAAGTTGGGAAACTGAATATCAGCAAGTTCTGGGCAAACCCCTAATCTTTGGGATGCGGCAACGGTAGGTACTTGATGGGGTGGGACGTTGAGAATTTCTACCATTGCCCTATCTAGGGCAAATATATCTGATGCGGCTGCCAATATACCCAAGGCACGAGGTTCGCCGCCACTGGGGCCATTGCCTTCGTGACCGATAATGCCGTCTAAAATAGTTAAATCTGGGTTAATTGCCCTGGCGGTTTCTACCAGCATTTCTCCAAATCGGTCAGCATCCTTCCCAACTTCCATGTGCCACCATGCTTTCATTTTGCCAGGAACGCAACCAAAGAGGTTTTTTACGCCCAAAGTTAAAGTTAATTGGGTATGGGATTTGACTTTTGGTAAGTTAATCACCACATCTGCTTCTATGACTTCTTTACTCAGTAGCAAGTGATTAAAGTTTTCACTAACAGTTTCGTAACGTTTGCCGTGAAAATCGATGATTGGCAGATTGAGTTCTTGAATAAGTGGCTGATAACCGTTGGCTATGGCTACACCTTTAGCACTACCAAATGCTGGACTATCTCCCAAAAATGGCTTTCCACCTGCGGCGATTACCATTTGGGCAACGGCATAAACTAGTTCGGCACGGGTGGTACATTCTTTAGTGGGACGCGCTCCCGTGAGTAAATTAGGTTTCAGTAAAACCCGTTGTCCTGGTTTAACAAAAGCTGCCATCCCCCCAAAAGGTTCTAGCAAGGTAACAAGAGATTTCTTTAATGCTTCCCGTTCGTAGGAAGTAGCCCGGATCAGGCTGACAGATGGTTTTTGGTTCTGCATAGATGATTTGGTAAGTATGGCTATTGACTGTTGACTGTTGACTGTTGACTGTTGACAGTCCTTTTTAGTAGTTATGTAATTTATACACGTATTAGCTTAAAGACAAATCAATCCCCAGTCCCCAGTCCCCAGTCCCTTAATTACTCTGTTTGGAGTGGCAATATACTACTCATTTCTTCTAGATTTAACACGGTGGCTAACTCTGCTTCGCTCATCAGTCCTTTTTCTAACACAATCTGCCTTAGAGATTTTCCTGTGTTTAAGGATTCTTTGGCGACATCTGCGGCATTTAAATAACCAATGTGAGTGTTGAGGGCGGTAACTAAAGCTAAACTGCCTTCGGCGTAGGCTAAACAGCGTTCTTTGTTGGCGGTAATTCCTTGAATGCAGCGTTCTGTAAGGGCGGCGATGGTTGACCCCAGAATTTCGATGCTGTGGATCAAATCATAGGCAATCAACGGCATCATCACGTTTAATTCTAATTGTCCGGCTTGGGCTGCAAGAGCGATCGCCTGATCGTAACCCATCACCTGGAAACACACCATCGATGTCATCTCTGCCATAACGGGGTTATATTTGCCTGGCATGATTGAGGAACCGGGTTGGACTGGGGGTAGTTGAATTTCTTTTAAACCAGTTTTTGGCCCGGAGTCCATCAGCCTCAAGTCGTGGGAAATTTTCGCTAAGTCTTGGGCTAGGTTGCGTATCGCCCCGGAAACGTTCACAAATGGGGACATACTCTGCATGGCAGCCATGAGATGGGGGGCGGGTTGGAGTGGTAAGTTTAGTAATTCTGCCAGTACTTCCACCACACGGGCGCGGTATTGAGGATGGGTGTTTAAGCCTGTTCCCGCCGCACTACCACCTAAACCGAGTACCATCAAGTCTCCAGAGGCAGTGTAAATGCGGTTTTGATGTTCTGAGAGGATATGCGCCCAAGCGGCGAAATTATCACCCAAGCGGACGGGAACGGCATCCTGTAAATGGGTTCTGCCAGATTTGACAATATCTTGAAATTCTACAGCTTTGTGTTCTAAGGCGGCGATCGCTTTTTCTAATGCTGGCTGTAATGTTTTGGTCAGTGCCAATAAGCCACCGATGCGAATTGCTGTGGGAATAACATCGTTGGTAGACTGCCCGTAGTTCACATGATCATTAGGGCTAACTCGTTGGTAATTGCCCTTTTCTGCACCCAAAATTTCCAAAGCCCGATTTGCTAGGACTTCGTTAATGTTCATGTGGTGGGATGTGCCTGCACCAGCTTGATAGACATCAACGACGAACTGATCTCTTAACTTCCCTGCCAGAATTTCATCGGTTGCTTGCACAATCGCTTGGCTAATATCTTGGGGAATACAACCTAGTTCTCCATTGACAATTGCTGTAGCTTTTTTAATTAAAAGACCAGCATCTACGTAAGTAGGTAAGGGCTTAAGACCACTAATGGGGAAATTTTCAACGGCTCGGAGAGTTTGAATACCGTAATAAACATCACTAGCAATTTGGCGATCGCCCATCGAATCGCGTTCAATACGAAAATCTGTATTTGTAGTCATCTTATTGTGGGGATAATCTCAAAATACAGATCATGCCATGCAAGTAGACTAAAAAGCTATTGGGAAACAATTCAGTCAAGGGGGTCGAACTTATTGACTATAAGTGCTACGGGAATCATTGGTAAACCTACAAGTAGGCAAGTTAACCATTGAGTTAAATTCAATGGTGCAGTAGCAAATAACTGATTCATCAAGCTCCATTGACTGAAAATTATCTGCAAAATGATTGTAGTTACAATGCCGATAGCTATGGCTGATATATCGCTAAGTTTCTGCCTAACTCCTCGCAGGAAATTAATGGCAGCAATTCCTAACTGACTAATACTTAAAAGATAAAAAAATCTTCCAGATACTAACGCCTGAATTGCCATTGTTCTGGCTAAATCAATATTGCCTGTAGATTGTTTAATCCATTCAAATACACCAAATATTAATATCCAGTTAAAGATAGAAATTGCGAAGATGCGCTTGACTAAACTTTTGGAGAGTAATGGCTCACGAGGGCTACGGGGTGGTAACTGCATAACCCGTTGAGAACTTGGTTCAAAAGCCAAGGGTACAGTCATAGCAATGGAATTAACCATATTTAACCAGAGGACTTGTAAAGATAAAATTGGTAATTCTCTGGCAAGTAAAACACTAATTAAAATCGTCATGGATTCGCCGCCATTCACAGGTAAAATGAAGGCGATCGCTTTTAATAAGTTGCGGTAAACAGTCCGTCCTTCCTCCACTGCCGCTTCTATGGAAGCAAAGTTATCATCAGTCAAAATCATGTCGGCGGCTTCTTTGGCTACTTCTGTACCCGCACCCCCCATTGCAATGCCAATATCTGCTTGTCTCAAGGCTGGTGCATCATTGACACCATCCCCCGTCATCGCTACAACCTCGCCTTTTGATTGCAAGGCTTCTACAAGGCGGAGTTTCTGTTCTGGGGCAACACGGGCAAATACAGCCCCATCTTCTATGGCAGTAGCCAGTTGTGTTTGTGACATTTGGGCTAGTTGCGCGCCAGTAAAGGCGAGAACTTCCCCATTTTGATTAAAGCCCATCCTTTGAGCGATCGCTTGTGCTGTGGCAGCGTGGTCGCCTGTGATCATTTTGACTTGAATCCCCGCATTTTGACAAGCAGCTACGGCGGCGATCGCTTCTGCTCGTGGGGGATCGATCATTCCTTGTAGTCCCAAGAAAACCAAATCATTGTCGATATCTGCATGATCCAGGGAATCTTGACTAACCGATACAGTTTTCCGTGCAAACGCCAACACCCGCAAACCCTGATGAGCCATTGTCTCAACTTCTTGATGTAAAGTCTGGGCATCCACAGAAACAAGATTACCTCCAGTTAACATCTGCTGACAACGTTGCACAATAGCCTCAACGGAACCCTTTACATAGATAGTCCTGACTCTTGCAGAATTTTCTCCACTTCCCCCTTCATGCAAAGTTGCCATGTATTGAAACTCAGACTCAAAGGGGATGACATCTAGCCTGGGCATTTCTGATTCTAAGTTATTGCTAGTCAGCCCCACTTTATTCGCCACAACTATCAACGCTCCTTCAGTAGGATCACCGATAACTTGCCATTCTCCTTCCTTCTGCTCTAAGTGGGAATCATTACATAACAATCCGGCTTGCAGACATTCTGCCAATACGGGAGAACTACGCCAATCTACTGGCTGTTCATCGCGTAAGATTTCACCTTCGGGAATATAACCTGTCCCTGTAACTGTATAGTATTGACCGTCAGTATAAATCACCTGTACAGTCATCTGGTTTTCTGTGAGTGTACCCGTTTTATCCGAGCAGATGACTGTAGCGCCACCGAGGGTTTCCACGGCTGGTAATTTCCTCACAATCGCGTGTCGCTTCGCCATCCGTGAAACACCTATTGCCAATGTTACCGTCACTACGGCAGGTAATCCTTCAGGAATGGCACTGACAGCAAAAGCCACCGCCGCTTCAAACATACTTGCCCAGGAATTACCGTATCCCAGTCCAACGGCAAACGTCAGGGCAGCGATGCCCAAAATTATGTATAGTAATGTGCGGCTAAATTTATCAAATTTCCGTGTTAGGGGAGTCTTAAGGCTTGTACCCTGCTCCATCAGTTGGGATATCCGCCCGGTTTCCGTAGCTTCCCCAATGGCTACAACAATCCCCTTACCAGTGCCAAAGGTCACAAAACTGCCAGCATAAGCCATGTTGCTGCGTTCTGCTAAAACTGCATTCGCGTCCACAGGTTCGGTATTTTTCTCAATAGCAACCGACTCACCAGTGAGGGCAGATTCATTCACTTGGAGATTGCGGGACTGAATCAAACGCAAATCGGCGGGTACTTTATCACCAGAGGTCAGTAGTACTAAATCGCCAGGGACTAATTCTTGTGAAGGAACTTGTACCTTTTGACCGTTGCGTAGGATAGTTGCATTAGTTTGGACTGAAGAAGCTAAAGCTGCGATCGCACTTTCAGCTTTTGATTCTTGCACAAAACCAATAATGGCATTAATTAAGGTGACACCCCAAATCACCCAAGCATTTACCCACTGCCCAATTAAGGCTTTGATTGCACCTGCAATCAGCAAAATGTACAGCAACGGCTGATTGAATTGTAGAAGAAATCTGACTATCGGGCTAGTTCCCTTTTTACCCTTGAGTTCATTCGCACCAAAGCTTTCCTGCCGTTTTGCTATCTGATTTGATGTCAAACCTGTATCTAGATTTGCATCTAAATATTGAGCCACTTTTGATGCAGATAAATTGTGCCATTGATGTGATTGGATAATTTCTTCAACTTTTGCTGTCATTTTGTTGCCTCAATATTTCCCATAGGCAGGCTAAACGTAGAGCATTAGCTGTCTGGTGTTGAGCTAATTCTTAAAATTATAAAGAATAAATGTGATGGAAAAGTGATAGTAAATTAAGAAGGGTCAAGGGTTTTGCTTTCAAATTAAAATTTTTTATGACAAGTGCTAACAGATTCAATTTTGGGTAGCTTATGACGCAGAAATGGCTATCTATTATCGGTATTGGTGAAGATGGATTATTGGGGTTAAGTGCGATCGCTATTTCTCTACTCAATCAAGCGGAAATCGTTGTAGGAGGCGATCGCCATTTAGCAATGTTACCTCCAAACGACCCACGGGAAAAAATCCTCTGGACTTCTCCTATTACTACCGCAGTGGCAGAAATTATCCAGCGTCGGGGTAAATCTGTATGTGTGTTAGCCAGTGGTGATCCCATGTATTACGGTATTGGTGTCACCTTGGCGCGACAAATTTCCATATCCGAAATGACAATTATCCCCGCACCTTCATCTTTTAGCCTGGCCTGCGCCCGATTAGGATGGTCTTTAACGGAGGTAGAAACCTTGAGTTTATGCGGTCGTCCCTCGGCTTTGCTGCAATCTTACATATATCCTGGTGCGCGGTTATTAATTTTGAGTGAGGGGAAAAATACACCGAGTATTGTTGCTGAAACCCTCACACAGCGAGGTTTTGGGAATAGCCAACTCACAGTTTTGGAACGGATGGGCGGTATTCATGAAAGGATATTAACAGGGATAGCTGCAACTTGGCAGGAAACAGAACTGGCAGATTTAAATGCGATCGCTGTACACTGTATCGTCGATACTGGTGTTGTCGCCTTACCCAGATTACCAGGATTACCAGATAGCGTTTATCACCACGACGGACAACTTACCAAACGGGAAGTTAGAGCAGTTACCCTATCAACTTTAGCACCCACACCAGGACAGTTACTTTGGGATGTGGGGGCGGGTTGTGGTTCCATATCAATAGAATGGATGCGGACTAATCCCAGATGTCAGGCGATCGCCATTGAACAAAACTCATCTAGACTACAATACATTGCAGATAATGCGGCTGCTTTAGGTACTCCCAACCTGAAAATTGTTGCAGGAAAAGCACCTCACATCCTCCAAGACTTACCCACACCCGATGCCATTTTTATCGGTGGTGGAGTTACAGCCACAGGATTGTTTGATATTTGTTGGCAAGCACTACGCCCAGGCGGTAGGTTAATTGCTAATGTAGTCACCATAGAAGGTGAGCAGACTTTATTTCAATGGTACGAAAAAGTGGGTGGCAGTTTCACCCGTATTGCCATTCAACGAGCCGAACCAATTGGTAAATTTTTGGGTTGGCGAGCAATGGCTACTGTCACACAATGGGTAGCGGTGAAAGATTGAAGAAGACAAGGACTAAGGCAACTTTAGACCGGGTGTAAGGGTTTAGGGGTGTAAGGATGTAAGGGAAGAATTTAGTTTTACTCTTTCCCCTGAACCCCTAAACCCCTATTGTCATTTAGCAGAAAACTTGTAACTTCCGCTAGACTCTCCACCTAACTAGAGAGATTAGGATAGTTCCAGGCAATTGCCTCAGTTGTCAAGCTGAGTCCTGATAGTTTCGTTTATTCACACCGTAAATCTATGACAATCCAACTCACAGTTCCCAACATGGCTTGTTCTGCTTGTGCAAACAACATTACCAATGCAGTAAAAACAGTTGATGTTGATGCGATCGTTCAGGCTGATCCACAGACTAAGCTGGTGAACGTAGAAACGCAAGCCTCAGAAACTTCCATCAAAGATGCTTTAGCTGCTGCTGGCTATCCGGCTGCATAAATTTCTGGAAGCACGGGATACCTGAATGTATAGAAAAGTCGGGTATCCCGTATTCTTTCAACTCAACAGCATTACACTACCGGATATTCTTAATTACGAATTACTCTTAAAATCTAATACCCAATTGCCCATTAATCCCACGGACAGAATTATAGCCAGCACCCACAAAAACATTATCAGTCGCACCTACCTGCACACCACCAGAAAAAGCTACACCTTTATCCTCTGAATAATATCCCAACCCCACATAGGGAGAAATTACTGGCAAGCTGATAAACTTCAACACATCTACGCCAGTAGCGCCATCAGTTCCCACGCCTAACTCCACCCCCAAATTTAAGGCTCTAGCACCTACAGCATAAGTTACATCACCATCTTTACCACCTACAGAAATCCAAGGCTGTGGTATCAATTGTGCAGAGGCTTGGGTTGGGGTTAATAAAGCTAAAAATCCTAATGATGTAATGAGTGTTTTTACTATAGTTACTTTCTTCACGCTTTTCTCCTACACTACCTAAAAAATGCTGAGTTCACTGTAACTGAGTTATAACCTTGAGTAATTCTGGCGAAAGAAATCTATTTCGTTCTGAAAAATCTAAATCTAGGGTTAAATTGACTTACTACACAGGAATCACTCTAGAGATATCCCTGACGGTTAACTGAATAAAAATGTTGCAAATGTTGGAGATATTGCACTCAAATCAAAGTAGATATTCAGAGAATATTTCTCCCGCTTGCAGAGAGGAACAATATTGATAGTTTATACACTGGAAAAACGAAATGAGAAAGCCACAGACTGTTAAGGCCTTAGAAGAATTAGGTAGAGTGCGACTCTCCAAAAACTTTTTTATGAGGGATTTTCTTTATTCTGAAATTTCCCAAATGGAAGGTATACCCAACATACCAGATCATCCTGATGTGGCAATATCGGCCGGTAAAAACCTTTGTGAACAAGTGCTAGAGCCAATTCAAGATGCTTTGGGCAGAATCAGCATTCGCTCGGCGTTTCGTTCATCTGCTGTCAATGCTAAAGGCGCAGAGAACAAAAATCAATATAACTGTGCCAAGAATGAATCTAACTACGCCGGACATATCTGGGACATTCGAGATAGTGACGGCTATATGGGTGCAACAGCTTGTATTATCGTCAACTCTTTTATTAATTACTATGAGAAAACTGCTGATTGGACAGCTTTAGCGTGGTGGATTCATGACCATATTGATAACTATAAAAGTATGGAATTTTTTTATAATTATGCTGCTTTTAATATTAGTTGGTCTGAAAACCCAGAGCGGAAAAAATCTGGGATTTTTAGTCATGTGCCAAATCCTCACACTGGTCAAAAAGGATATTTGACAAGGAAGGGTACAGATAACTATGAGGGTTCACATAAACAATTTTATGAAAATCTTGTCGCAGAATTGAGAAAATTAAATCATTAAAATAACAACAGCGAAATAGTTAAAATCACAATCCAATTTTCTAAATTTCATCGGGATTAATACCCAACTCCCGCAATCTTTGCGCCAGCCGTTCAGCGCGTTGTTTTTCTTGCGCTACTAATTCCTCTGGTGTAGCTAATCTTCGTCCTGCTTCGTCATACCAATACAACCATTCCCGCGTTCTTCCCAAGTAAGTACCGCGTTCTCGTCCCAGTGATAAACCAACTTCTGGCATCCACACCAGGGAACCTGGTTGTAAAATATATTCACCATTTTCTAAACGATAAACTTCTAATGGTTCTCGTTTACGCCGATATCTACGACTGGATACATAAATTGCATAATATAAAATACCCAATTTCGCGTAATCGGTTTTTTTCTTTTCGTATTCGCCACCGTAAGTTTTAGAAACAACTTCTAAGGCGAAAATGGGAACAATACCATCTTCTTCCCACAAGACATAACTTAAGCGTCCCTCTTCACCTATAAAACGTTCTACACCCAAGCTAAGAAACCCATCAGGTACTAATGGCGGGTTGCTGGGTGCATAATAAATGCCCATATCAACACCAAAAAACCAATCGGTGCGTTGACTCCAGGCTAAAGCCAAAATCGCATCTAGTAAATTGGGAATCAGATTTTGTAGTTCGTTATCTACTGGCGTATCGTCGGAGTCGGGAAGTTCTGCCGAGGATGGAAGACAGTCTAAGGGGTTGTACTGTACCATGACAGTCCTCAGTGAGATTAGCTGACTATATTTTAAGGTTAAAATAATCAAGCCCTTGAGAATATCCAACACTCAACAGCCGCATTCCGCCTGTGACAGATAACATTTATATATGAACGCTACACAAGAACAACTAAAGATAAAACTTGAGCAGGCTTTGGTTGCTGCTTTTGGCGATGAGTACGCCGGAGTAGACCCGATTTTGGTTTCTGCTAGCAATCCTAAGTTTGGTGATTATCAAGCCAACGTTGCTTTATCGTTGAGTAAAAAGTTAGGACAGCAACCGCGAGCGATCGCCTCTGCTATTGTAGAAAAACTAGATGTATCAGAAATTTGCGAAAAACCAGAAATTGCTGGGCCTGGTTTTATTAACCTGAAGTTGAAAACCGCCTACCTAGAAGCGCAACTAAACACTATTCAAGCAGATACCAGACTAGGCGTTCCTACCGCCAAACACCCACAACGGGAAATCGTCGATTTTTCTAGTCCGAATATCGCCAAAGAGATGCACGTTGGACACTTGCGTTCTACCATCATCGGTGATTCCATCGCCCGGATTCTTGAATTTCGCGGACATGATGTATTGCGGTTAAATCATGTGGGTGATTGGGGTACCCAATTTGGGATGTTAATTACTTACCTGCGGGAAGTTTCCCCAGAAGCCTTAACTACTGCTAATGCTTTAGATATCGGTGATTTGGTGAGTTTTTATCGTCAAGCCAAGCAACGGTTTGATGCTGATGAAGCCTTCCAAGAGACAGCGCGCCAAGAAGTTGTTAGATTACAAGCCGGCGCAGCAGATACCCTCCATGCTTGGAAGTTGTTGTGTGAACAATCACGCCAAGAGTTTCAGGTAATTTATGATTTGTTAGATGTCAAATTAACTGAACGAGGCGAATCTTTTTATAACCCCTTACTACCAACTGTTGTAGAAAATTTAGAGAAATCTGGTTTATTGGTAGAAAACCAAGGTGCAAAATGCGTTTTCTTAGATGGCTTTACTAATAGAGAAGGTGAACCTCTACCCTTGATTGTGCAGAAATCTGATGGTGGTTATAACTACGCTACAACAGATTTAGCTGCGTTACGTTACCGGATTCAAAAAGATGAAGCCAAACGCATTATTTATATCACCGATGCGGGACAAGCCAACCACTTTGCCCAATTCTTTCAAGTAGCACGTAAAGCCGGATGGATTCCTGATGATGTGGAATTGGTTCACGTCCCCTTTGGTTTGGTGTTGGGTGAAGATGGGAAAAAATTTAAAACTCGTTCCGGTGATACTGTGCGGCTACGAGATTTATTAGATGAAGCAATTTCTCGCGCCCATGCAGATGTAGAAGTAAGATTAAAAGCAGAAGAACGAGAAGAAACCGCAGAATTTATCGATAAAGTTGCGGAAGTAGTTGGTATTAGTGCAGTAAAATACGCTGACTTAAGTCAAAATCGCACCAGTAACTACATTTTCAGCTACGACAAAATGCTGGATTTGAAAGGCAATACAGCACCATATATGTTGTATGCTTATGCTCGGATTCAAGGGATTAGCCGTAAGGGAGAGATTAACTTTGCAGATTTGGGAGATAATGCCAAAGTCATCCTGCAACATGAAACAGAATTTGCTCTAGCTAAATACCTACTGCAACTAGGTGAAGTGATTAGTACTGTAGAAGAAGACTTATCACCTAACCGTTTATGTGAGTATTTGTATGAATTGAGTAAACGCTTTAATGCGTTTTATGACCGCAATCAAGGGGTGCAGGTTTTAAGTGCAGAGGAACCATTGCGGACATCCCGTTTAGTTCTGTGTGATTTGACAGCTAGAACTTTAAAACTCGGCTTATCATTGTTGGGTATTCAGGTGCTTGAACGGATGTAATTAAAGGCTATTGATAAAGTAAATCTAGAAGCGAGAAGAAAAGAGTTAGCGTAAGTATAAGTTACATCATACACGGTCTATTTACATAGAGCGAAGCAGTCATATATGCTGTTATGACTAGGATTATGCTACGTCGTCTTATTGTCTAAAGATTTACTTTATAAATATAGCTGTCGCCAGTAGTGTTAGGACGTTAATAGATGATACAACCTAGACACAACAAGACTTTTCACCCAGTCCCCAGCTATAGTAGCTTAATTTACCACCGCAGGATACTGTTCTAACACCTGCTGTAAATATTGCCCGGTATAAGACCTAGTATTTTTAGCAATTTCCTCCGGTGTCCCAACAGCAATCACTTCTCCCCCCTTATCACCACCTTCTGGCCCCAAATCAATCACCCAATCAGCACAACGAATCACATCTAAGTTGTGTTCAATAACTAAAATTGAGTTACCTTTATCTACCAATCTTTGCAACACATCTAATAATTTGTGGACATCGTAAAAAGATAACCCCGTAGTAGGTTCGTCGATTAAATAAAGTGTCTTACCTGTAGCACGGCGAGATAATTCTGTGGCTAATTTTACCCTTTGCGCTTCGCCACCAGATAAGGTAGTTGCGGGCTGTCCTAGTTGAACATAGCCTAAGCCAACATCCACTAAAGTTTGCAACCTTGTAGCAGCCTTGGGGATGTTTTGGAAAAAATCTAAACTCTCCTCAACAGTCATGTTGAGAACGTCAGAAATAGATTTATCTTTATATTTCACTTGCAACGTTTCGCGATTGTATCTTGCTCCTTTGCAAATTTCACACTGTACATAAACATCAGGGAGAAAGTTCATCTCTATGACATTTACACCCTGTCCACTACAGGCTTCACAACGTCCACCTTTAACGTTGAAAGAAAATTGTCCGGGTTTGTAACCTCTGGCTTTGGCTTCTACTGTTTGTGAAAATACGTCTCGAATTACGTCAAAAACTCCTGTGTAAGTTGCGGGGTTAGAACGTGGTGTGCGTCCGATGGGTGATTGGTCGATGACGATGGCTTTATCGACTGCACTCAACCCCTGAATTTTCTCTAATTCTTTAGGTAAAGGAACTTTTTTAGTTAGATGATGTTGTAGTGATGGGTAAAGTAATTCGTTAATTAAAGTCGATTTACCAGAACCAGATACTCCGGTGACAGCAACTAATTTACCCAAGGGAATTTCTACGTCAATATTTCTTAAATTATTGCGATAGGCATTTTTAATGCTTAAACTCCGACCGTTACCTTCGCGGCGTTCTCCTGGTGTATTAATGACTTTACGTCCCGATAAATATGCACCAGTAAGAGACTCTTCTGCTGTTAATAAAGCTTGCAAATCGCCTTGAGAAATAATATTACCGCCGTGGATACCCGCACCTGGCCCAATATCAACTAGGTAGTCGGCAGCACGGATTGTTTCTTCATCGTGTTCAACTACAATTAGGGTATTACCTAAATCCCTTAATTTAGTTAAAGTTTTGAGTAATCTTGCGTTATCTCTTTGGTGTAAACCAATACTTGGTTCATCTAAAACGTAGAGAACACCTGTTAAGCCAGAACCAATTTGTGTGGCAAGGCGAATGCGTTGGGCTTCACCACCAGAGAGGGTCATGGCTGCACGGTCTAGGGTAAGATAGTCTAAGCCGACATCTAACAAGAATTGCAATCTAGCTTTCACTTCTCGCAACACTAAATCGGCAATTTGCATCTGCCGATCGCTTAATTTTAATTGCTCTGTTCTCTCTCGGCAATCCCGAATTGAAACACCAGTTAAATCTAAGATATTATATTGTCCCAACTTCACCGCCAAAGCTTCTGGTTTTAACCGTTTGCCGTGACAAACTTCACATGGTTGGTCAATTAAATACTGCTCTAATTTCTGCTTAATTAATTCGGAACCGCCTTCATATTGGCGTTGTAAAATTGGCAATACACCTTTAAAACTTGGTGTCTTAGGATTATCTTTAGCTTCCTGTTTCTCCCCATACAAAATAATTTGCTGTTGTTCTGGGGTCAGCTTATGCCAATTTATTTGCAACTCAAAATTATGAGTTTGTCCTAGACTATATAGTAATTCCAGGTAATAGGAATTTTCTTTTTCTGACCAAGGAGCGATCGCCGCATATACTGGAGCTTCAGGGTCAGGTACGACTAATTCTGGGGAAAATCTTCTGAGGGTTCCCAAACCGTGACAGTTGGGACAAGCACCGTAGGGAGAGTTGAATGAGAACAAGCGCGGTGATAACTCCTCCATAACTGCGCCATGTTCAGGACAGGCAAAGTTTTCTGAAAATACTAATTCTTCGTCTTTCTCTTCTGGTGTGTCGGTAGAAGGACTGACAAGAATAATAGCAATACCACCAGCTTGTTTGAGACACGTAGACAGAGAATCTACCAAACGTTCTTGAATACCGTCTTTTTTTACCAGTCGGTCAATGACAACTTCAATGGTATGAGTAATATTTTTATCTAACTCAATCGAATCAGACAGTTCACGGACTTCCCCATCAACGCGTATCCGGACAAAGCCTTGGGAAGCCAAACTAGATAATAATTTGCGGTGAGTTCCTTTCTTACCCCTGACAACAGGCGCGAGAATTTGGAAGCGCGTGCGGTCTGGTAGTTCCATAATTCTATCAACCATCTCATCAATGGTTTGGGGTGCAATACAGCGATCGCAGATGGGACAATGGGGTTCACCAGCTCGACCAAACAACAGTCGCAAATAGTCGTAAATTTCTGTCACCGTCCCCACAGTAGAACGGGGGTTGTGAGATGTAGATTTTTGGTCAATGGAAATCGCCGGGCTTAAGCCTTCGATGGCTTCCACATCCGGTTTATCTAATTGTCCTAAAAATTGTCTGGCGTAAGCACTGAGGGATTCCACATAGCGCCGTTGACCTTCCGCGAAGATGGTATCAAACGCCAAGGAAGACTTACCCGAACCTGATACACCAGTAAACACGATCAGGCGATCGCGTGGCAATTCCAAGTCAATATTCTTCAGATTATGCTGTCGCGCACCCCGAATCCTAATGGTATTCTGGCTATTGTCATTGGCGTAGGGAAGATGTCCATTCAGGGATGCGGCTAGCTTTTTATCTGACATATCGACAGGGTGATAGAGTGAGGCAGCGTGAAACAGTTTTTAATAATACTATTTTTACTATGGTTATAGTAGAACAATAGTACTGCTTTAAGTAGAGATTTCCCAATATTTATCGAACACGCGTAAAACACCACTCACAAGGGGATGGTGTTTTACGCGCGTTCAAGAAACTGTGATCGCTGATTAATTGAGGCGCAATAGAATCAAAGATGCGCCACTGAATACACCTTCTCTACTGACAAGCTCTTCTACCATTACCCTTAGTCACTGAGAAAGCATCAAACTCTCCTCCATCAAATTCCCCCGTTATGGTTACTTGATCACCCACAGATATTTGTGAGGTGGTATTATCTCCACAGATATCATATGTATCAACTGTAATGGAACGACCATTGCTGTTTAGCCTAAATCCATCTTCCCAAACTTGTCGTACACTTCCAGTAATGGAAGAACTTTGATTTCGAGCCATAGCAGGAGCATCTGCCAAAACCAGAAAACTGAGAAACAATAAACTGGTAACAGTTAATTTCATAACTTAACTCGCAATTTGCGTGAAGATTTAACAAACATTTAATAAACTCAATATATCAAACTCAACTAAAGAGGCAGTTAACGAGTTTCTATCGTTGGAATCAGTAGACATCTATCGTGATTGAATTTTGGATTGATTCATTCGGCAACGCCCAAAATATAACTGCATAACTCACAAAATCCTTCCCCCTCAGCCGTAGTAGTGACATAACTAGGTTGATGTTGTAATTGGTGTGCATATTTCAACACATTTGCCACACCGACAGAAAGGGGAAAATAACGCTGATTAAATAAACTTTCATCGTTAGGGCTATCGCCAACGGTTACAACCTGAGTCGGGGAATAATCGGGAAAATATTTTTGTAACACCTGTAAGAGAGCGATCGCTTTTTCTTGTCCTTGTGGTTTGATATGACACTGGACGTTGCTGTAAGTAAATCCCCAACCCATATCTTGACAGAGATTACCAATAAGTTGTAGTTCCGCTAAAGTCAAGCCAGCTACATCAAATGTCCAATCGGTAATGCGAAAGCGATTATCCCCTGATTCTTGAATTTGGGGAAATTTCTGTTTTAATTTTTGAAAAACCAGAGCTAAGTTCTGCCTATGTCCAGTTAAATCGGCAATGGGTGTTAATAGTAATGGATGCTCACTGTCAGCAGGATAGAACAAACCCCCATTTTCCCCTATCGCCCCTGCAATTGGCATCAAGCTACTAATTCCACTTACCCAACCGGCTGAACGTCCGGTGACAATTAATATTGGTAACCCCGCAGCCTTTAAATTTTCTAGGGTTTGCAACAAAGCCGCAGAAAATCTTCCTTGCTGAGTCAGAGTACCATCCATATCTGTGGCAATGAGGCGAATATTGCTCAACTCAGTCACAGCATTTTGGGAAAGTCTTTGCAGATTTGTAGAATGTCCAGTACCAACATGGGAATTTATGTACATATGCGGTTTGAGAGAAGCTGTAAAAAATACCCATAATACAGCAATGTACAAGCATAAATTTGGGCATCCTAACACTAAGTAGTCAAACTTTTCTGTTTACTCACTATGCTAACTCCAATACTCATTGCCCAATCCCCACCGCCAAAAACAAAAAAAGTAATCCAGCAAAAACCAGCAGCCGAGTCTCAAATCTCACCTGTTTTGCTGGCTACCTCTGGGGGATTACTTTTAGCGGTGATTGCTTTAGTGGTTTATGGTCGGCTCCAGATGAAGCAAATGGAGAAAAAACTGAAGTTTGAAAAATTTCGTGCTAGAGAGCTAGAGAAAAAATTTAAACTCGCTCTCGAAACAATTCGCAAAATGGAAACGAATCCCGACTTGGTGAACTCGCGGGACTTTAACCTCGATTATCTGCGGATGCGGATGTCAGAAGAGGTATTCCATTTTGCCATTCTCAATCAAGTGAAAATTAGAATTAAAGATAAAATATCTCAAGCTTTGCGTCCCAATCAATCGCAACAGGGGACTGTGGGTATTGCCAACACTACTGGACGACAAGTTGATGAAATCTTTGATGTCGAGTATGAAACTGGTACTCCCCCAAACACAGCTAAACGAGTACTATTTCGCATCCAAATTCGCTTAATGAAGTTACCAACACAAGCAACTTCTACGACTATTAGCCAAATTATTGACTGTATTGAAACTTATCTCAGTCCAATGGATGATGAAGATACATGGCAACCAACTATTCAGGGTCGGATTGCTCATATGCACTGGGATCAAAAGGCTAAACCAACGCCCTTGTTAGTGTTAGAGCAATCGAATGATGGTGTAAATGTAACTTTCCGTACCAGTCGTCAAGCAAATGCTTCCACACCTCAGAAGCAGTCTGGCGTTAAATAAAGTCAAAATTCATCATTGATACTCAATTTAAAAAATGAATATAACAGATACCTTGGTAGAGGCGTACAGATGTACGTCCCTACAGTCATTTATCCCCATGAGAATAGTCAAAACTTAAGGGGTTTCGTTCCAAGCGCCGGAATCATAACTAACAATCGCTGTTTGGGAATCACGAGCTAATATACCATCTTCCATTTCGACGATGCGATCAGCGATGTCGAGAATGCGGTTATCGTGGGTAACTAACAAAATGGAAGTACCTTGGTCTTTAGCGAGACGCTGCATGATTTCCACAACATCACGTCCCGATTGTTTATCTAAGGCGGCGGTTGGTTCGTCTGCTAGTACCAAGGGCGGATTATTCACTAGGGCGCGGGCGATCGCTACTCTTTGTTTTTGTCCTCCAGAAAGATTTTCTGGGTAGTAATCCACACGATTTTCTAGACCTACGGCTGTCAGCATGGCCTCTGCTTTGGCGATCGCTTCTTCTTGGGAAATATGCTCGTTCAATTCCACCGCCATCTGCACATTTTGTCTTGCAGTTAAAAAACCCAGCAAATTGTGAGCCTGAAATATATAACCAATACTGCGGCGAATCTGCACCAGTTTATTCTGGCTAGCACCTGACAACTCAACACCTAAAAATTGCAGATTTCCCTCCTGTACCGACCGCAAACCACCAATCAAGCTTAGTAATGTAGTTTTACCCGAACCTGATGGCCCGGTCATAATTACAATTTCCCCAGGATAAATTTCTAGGTTTATATCAAATAAAATCTGCCTTTTGAGAGCGCCTTTACCATAGTAATGATTGAGGCTTTTAATGGCAATTACAGCTTCTTGTCTCATGATATTTAGGTTTGCTAGGAGTGAATAGTTCCGAGACGGAACTGTAGTGCCGGAAACAATTTATAATTCAAAATAGCCTACGGCAAGGCTGCGCCAACAAAATTCAAACCTGAAAATTTTATTCCTAATATTATAAAATTTGGTATGAAATTATCATTCATGGTTAATCTTTAATTTATTTTTTTAGAAAATATCGGCTGGGTCAGCAGAACGTAGTTTGCGTACAGCGATTGAGCCGGAAACAAAACACATAATCATTGTGAGAATCAGCACTGTGATAGCGCGATCATAGCTCATGAATACAGGCAACAATGTAGCTTGTCTAGCAGTTTTATACAGAATTATCGCAAAAATCCATCCAGGTAAATAACCCAAGCAAGCTAATAGTAATGCTTCTTGTAAAATCACACCTAATAGATATTTTTGGGTATATCCTATTGCTTTCAAAGTAGCGTATTCAGATAAATGATCAGCAACTTCTGTATAGAGAATTTGATAAACAATTACTGTACCAACAATAAAACCCATGATTGTTCCCAAGGTAAAAATAAAGCCAATAGCTGTACTACTTGCCCAATAATTACGCTCAAAATCAATAAACTCTTGTTTAGTTAGTACGTTGATATCATCAGGTAAATAACTTCGTAATTCCTGAACAGCAGTATTTGGATTTACCCCTGGTTTTAATCTAATTAAACCAATATCAATTAAGCCTTGACGACGGAGAGGAAATAGCCGCAAAAAGTTAACATCGCTAGTAACTAAATTACCATCTGCACCAAAAGATGCACCCAAGGTAAAAAGACCAACAACATTTATTCGTCTACGGCGCACTTCTGCCGAAATACTCTGACCTTGCTCGAAATTCTTGGCGATCGGCCCATATTCTGGTCTAGAAGAACGGTCGAATAAAACAGTATCAGGTAGTTTGAGCTTATCTAAATTCTCCTGGACTCCTGCTAAATTAAATATATTAGTTTCTGGATTAATGCCAAAAACCAAAATACTACGAGTTAAACCAGTATAGGGATTCTTCCAAATTGAATAATCTAAATAGATAGGATGCACGGATTGGACTGATGGTAGTTCTAAAGACTTATACAAGCGCCGTTGTGAAAAGGGTTTCATTGCTAGTACGGCGTTGGATTGTTTATTAAGTAAAACAATATCACCTTGCAAACTAGTATGTAAGCGAACGTTACTATAGTAAAGAGCATCGCGGAAACCGATTTGCATAAACATCAGAATATCAGCAAAGGCAATTCCCGCAAGAGCAACGGCTAGGCGAGTTTTTTCTCGCGTTAATTGTAACCAAGATAGAGGGATTCTTTTACGATTCATTCCCGTAATTATTTGGATTTTTTCATCAACAGAAAATTGATTATTTATTAATGTCAACCACTACCTTGGCGTAGGTTAAACCAGAAACTTTTTGACTATCTTCCGGTGATAAGGCAATTTTGACTTCAACAACTCTGGCATCAACATCAGCTGCTGGATCTGTATTTAAGACATCCTTTTTGCCAATTTTTCTGCCAATCTCGGTCACTGTTCCTCTGATTTCACCGCTAAAGGCTCCGTTATCGCTGTTGGCTGTGACAGTTTGGCCTATTCGTACCCGACCAATACTATCTTCAGGAACTTCAGCAATAATCATCATTTGCTCGGTTTCTCCCATTTCGGCTATACCGTCGGCGGTGATGGCTTCTCCTGACTTGCTATAAATTTTTAAGATTTCTCCCGCCGAGGGTGCTTGAATGTAGCTTAATTTTAATTCGGCCTCGGCTCTTCTGACGTTGGCGATCGCATTACTAACTTGAGCTTGAGCCATCTGCACATCAGTAGGACTAACTTCCACCAATCTTTTCAGTCTGGCTTTTTCTTCGTCAATTTGTCTTTGTAATGTAGTTATGGTTTTATCGCGGGTTACTCTCGCTTCGATTAGTTGCTGTTGCAAACTGGCTAGAGTTTTCATCTGATTAGCTCTAGCTTCAGCAACTTGCTGTCTGAGAGTGGCTAGAGCCTGTCTCAAAGCGGCTTGACTTTCAATTACCTGTTGATTAGCAGTAGTCGCAGTCAGTCGCCTTCTGTCTCGCTCCTGCTGGGAAATAGCACCTTCTCTGTAGAGAAAATCATAGCGTCCCGCATCTACTTGAGCATTACGCTGCTCGGCTCTAATGCGGTTCAATGTGGCTCTTAAAGAGTCTTGTTGGCCTACAAGTTCTGCTTCTAAACGATTAACTAGTGCTTGTTGCGCCACCTTTTCCCCACTTAATTGGGATGCAATACGCGTAATGCTTGCTTGTTGCGCCCCCATTTCACCAACTAACTGCGCCTGTAAGCGGGCAATCACAGCTGTTTGCGCTTGGATATCCCTGGGAGAACCAACCCGGACTTGAGCCAAGTTAGCGCGAGATTCCAGTAATTTGGCTTTCGCTTCTTCCACTGCTGCTAGTTGGGTATCGTGGTTATCCAAAATTGCTATAACTTGACCCTTCCTAACCCGTTCTCCCTCTTTCACAAAGAGTTGTTTAACTCGTGAGGCTGATTGCATTCCTCCGACGGGAGCCGAAAGTTTAATCACTTCCCCTTGCGGTTCTAAACGTCCCACAGCACTAACACTAGTAATGACTGGCTTAACAGGTACGGATGGGCCTAGCCTTTTTAATTGCTCAAATTTAGCTGTAGCTAGTAACCCCGCAGCCACGGCTACTGGTAGGGCTACAGCAAGACCCCACCAAATCTTAGGTTGTTCTAGATCAAGTGGCTGCTCTCTTGACCTACGCTCTTCCGTCACCCTTGACATGGTTTTTTGTCCGTTTATCTGAATTTTGCCGATGAAAGTAATACCAATTCAAAATTCAAAATTCAAAAAGCTAGATTTTTTGATGGCTGCTAAATTTGAATATGTTATTGAATTTTGGGAAATTGGTATAACAAGAAGTCAGGAGGTAGAAGCAAATAAAAGTTTTTTTGTTAAACTTTTTAGTCTTTACCAATTAAATGTTTTTCTACCACAATGTACTCGTTTCTGAAGAAAAACAACATCGGCTTGACGTTGAGTATTAACTAAATTTGAATACCTGATAAATATTGATCTCAGTAGCGTTTTTAAATAGCGATGGCATTCCGCCCACCATAGGCGATACCAATTCACGAAAATCTTGAAACATATCCAAACCTAGAAACCCTTGCCAAATCCAGATTTCTTAATTTTGAATTGGTATAACTCCTGAATTAGTCAGCCTGAGTATGCAGATAGATTTCATTATGGCAAATCTTTTAAAGATTTTCTGCAACTTAGATGACTTTATTTGTTTTTTTGAAGAGGTTCTATCAAAGGTTTTACAAAAACTGATTTATGCAGTTAAATTTTGTGCGATAACATAACATTTCCCCAAGTCTAATTCGTAATTTATAACTAGTAATTTCTAATAGTCCGTGGCTAGGGTTGTACCTACGTATTTTATTATCTAAAATTGGTTATTTACTCCATCAAATGCTAGTTTTATAAATTCTACATTCATCTG
Source organism: Anabaena sp. FACHB-595 (assembly GCF_048568275.1). Classification (NCBI taxonomy): domain Bacteria; kingdom Bacillati; phylum Cyanobacteriota; class Cyanophyceae; order Nostocales; family Nostocaceae; genus Anabaena; species Anabaena sp. FACHB-595. The sequence goes on along the minus strand of NZ_CP183473.1, from coordinate 4,475,481 downwards.
TTTCAGGTAAAGGTAACAGACTGTACAAATGAGGGGCGAGGGATTGAAGGAGTAATGGGCGATCGCTGACCAGAAGAAGCAGGGGGAAAGGGAGTAGGGGGCAGTGTAGTTTTTTACCAAGCAGTGAGTCATGACTCTCAGGCTAACAAGAGAATCCTCATTTCACTAACCCCTACACCACTACACCCAATCTCCACAAACGACCGTTATTCTGGGAGATCAAATAACACTGTGGTCATGTAATTTTCTGCCCAATCCACACCAAAAGCTTTTTCTAGCACCCGGCGAGTTTTATCGTTTTGTTGCTGTTTGCTACAGTAATTGTGTTGTCCAGCTAAAATTTGCTGTTTTTGTTCTGCTGAAACGGGACTAGCAGCGATCGCACCTTGACAATGAACTTGCAAAAACTCCCGCACCCGTCCCAAAAACATCGCCTCTTCTTCTGGTGAACTCGGACGCACAAAAATGCAAAAATCGGAGAAGATATTTCCCCATTCTGGCAATTCTCTTGGTTGAGAGAAATTTAGTGTATTGAGACTTGTCAGCGCCGAATTATAGGATTCGGGTAGGGTGCGGTCTAAGTGTACAGGAGAAAGGTCGGCGATCGCTGCACTAATTTGACCTCTACCCCCAACCAAGTCACAGCCAAACATCGGTAGGTCATACTCTGGACGCGGAAACATCACACAGTGCAGGATGTCTAGCATATTTCCTACCTTGGCTAATTCCAAGTGCATCTTCCGAAACTGGGGTGTTTGATAGCAACGGTTTTCAATCGTCAGTTTCTCACCCTCTAGTCTCCCTTCCACATACCCCAACTCAGCAGGCAAATGGTAAGGCGACAAATCCAGGTGCTGATGCCAAACTTCTTCAATACAGTCAGCTAGTTGGCGAATGAGGGGATGTTGTTGCTCACGTAGCGAGGGAATGGAAGTAAGTGACATATTCTATTCGGGAATGCAATCTAGATGTCAGTCTACTGCCAGGAGCGTTACTTCTGTTCTAGATTGCAACATAAGTTAGGGGATTGGGGATTGGGGAGAAATAGTTAGTATTAGGTGTTGTTGGGGATGACAATTAAAGATTTAGCAGAATACCTTACCTTACTTATGTGTTTGTCTAGGTAAATCAACGAGAATGAAGTGGTGATGAAGAACCTATGAAAATACGATTAATAGGAGTAATTACAGTAGTCAAACAGATGTTAAGGCTATAGAATCGAAGCGTAAAGTGAATATACAGAACCAATTATAGTCTATCACCTATAGTAGCCCCCTGACTAGATATAAATAACCAGTCAGGGGGTCTTAATTTTGATCAATGGTCAGTTGTCAGTTGTCATTAGTTTTCCCCTACCGCCAACCCAAAAACCGCAATCCTGGCACAATTAGGTAGTAGCTTATGCCTAACCAAAAGCTCATCAAAATGCCGACAGAGCTAAAAAAGATGATAGGCAAGGATAATTCTGACCAGAGGTGACGACTAGAAAATTGTAAAACAGTGGTGGGAAAACCTAAAACTATCAAAATTGCCACAAATATCGCTGTTCCAAATGAGCCAATCATGGCATAAACTATGTGATGGCTACGGAAACCCATACTTAGAGCTAATAAAAATACAGATATGGCGGTTGCTCCTACCAAACCTTCACCGCTATCTGCGGTCGATGTAATGATTTGCCACAATAACCAGCCAAAGGCGTAGCTGATTATTCCCATGAATGAGGCAACTAAAAAGCGCCGTCGTTGGGCAAAACACCCGGATGCTGTCAGTCCCCAGGCTGTACCTAAACCTGCGGCGGCAAATACGATAATTTCTGCACCGAATCCTGATTCAGGGTTAGTTATTAATTCGGGTAATTGACCGGCGATAAATTCGACTAAGCGATCGCCTAAGTTTGTGCGATATGCCAAAATAAATCCAGCGATCGTGCCTACACTCGCACCAAGACCAGTTAGCAGCATTGCCCAAATAGTGGCAAAACAAGCTGTAATGATCTGCACTATTGTCTTTGCAATCCACCGCAAGATTTTACCTAAGGTTTGTCCCAAGTTGCTGAAAACTTGCTCAGTAGATTGATTTAATAGTGTTAGTTGATTAGCAACCTGTGTTAAGAACTGCTGGAAACTGTTCTGTCCTGAAGCTGGCTGGTTAATTTTTGCTAACCGTTTTTGAATTATAGCCGCACTAGTGGGACGCGATCGCACATCCTCTTGCACCATCTCATCTAGTAAATCTGCCAACTCAGGTCTGATAGTAACTCTATTACGCCATTGCAAAACCCCTGTCTGAGGATCTTCTAACTCTGGGGGATACTTACCTGTGAGTAATTCAATCATCGTTCGACCGAGAGCATAAAAATCAACACTCGGCCCGATATGCCCACCGGTAACTTGTTCTGGTGGACTGTAACCAGAAGAAAATAACCTTGTAGAACTTGATTCTTGGCGCTGTCTTCCAGTATTAAATTGTTTTGCCCCACCGAAATCAATTAAAACTAATTGTTCCCAGCCTGTTCCCCCTGGGGGTGTAGGTACACTAGGGGAAGGAGTGCGTAACATCAAATTGGAAGGCTTGATATCACGATGTATAATTTGATGCTTATGTAATTCTTGTAAGATTTTTATTGCTTGGGTTAACCAGTTTAATACCAAATTTTCTGGACATCCTTGGGGATACTTATTTAACATTTCCTCCAAAGTCGGCCCGTTAATTTTTTCCATCACCAGACAAGGTAGTTGGCGCGGCTTGGGATTGGATAAATTAACTTGAAAATGACCATCAGCCTCAACTTTAGGGACACCAGGATGGCGTAACCGAACTAAAACTTCTGCCTCTTGAGTAAATAATTCCAGCGCCTTGGGAGAATCTTCTATCAATACCTTTAGAACTTTTTCCGTTTGGGTCTTCTCATCCCAGACTGTATAAATTTGTGCAAAACCCCCCGCACCCAAAGTCTGTAGTGGCACATAACGATCTAACAGCTGTAGCACTGTGCCACAGCTGTTACAAAATTTGTTACCCCAGGGCTGGGGGTAGGGACGTTGACAGTCAGGATTTATGCAGTGAACCCCAGAAAAACGGTATACCAAGGCTTTTAATCTCTAATTCATTTTCGACACTCAAGAAGTTTTCACAATGGCTGATTTGCTGGTTTTGAGGATATTTAGTCAGTCCCTACGTACTATTTTTATTATGCTCAATAGATGTTCAAAAGGTTGTATTGATCAAAAAAATCATCTGGAATGGGTAATGGGAATGAAATAACTACTTATATACCCCTATACCCTTCTCCAAACCCTTGATCTTTCGTTTTCATGCGTAAGTCCTATACTTATCACTCTGGATTTGTTTCTCTCTGCTTTTGACGTTCTTGGAGTTTTAGCAGAATTTCCGCGTGCATTTCACGGGTAATGGGGTAGAAATAGGTTAAGACTAAGCCAAAAATTAAACAGATGGTGGGTAAAGGCCCAACGGCAATGCGGATAGCGAAAAGAGCCGATTCTGGTTGTATTGGTAGAGTAGTTTGTCCAGCGACAGCTTCTTTGAAACCAGATGCTTGCAAGGCATTACCTACCAGAAATAAGCCGAAAGCCAAACCAAATTTCTGCAATAAAACCATAAAGCCGTAAAAAATACCTTCTCGGCGTTGTCCAGTTTGCAGTTCGTCTAATTCAATCACATCGGGAATCATTGACCAGGGGACTAAGTAAGCTGTGGATACACCCACACCCGCCATGATAGCCATGACATACATCAAACCTATTTGACCAGGTTGTAAGAAAAAGAGTCCAGCAGCTGCAATTATCCATGAACTCATTCCCAAGAAATAAACGAGTTTCTTACCAATTTTTTTACTTAAAGCCGTCCAGACAAATAACATCAATAAAGCAGTCCCTTGTACTGCAATCATCGTTGTGGGTACATCTGATTCAGGCAGAGACATACAATTGATGACAAAGTAGGGAATAATGCTGGCTGTTATTTGTACTCCTAACCAAGAAAACAAATATATGCCAATTACAAATAGAAAGGGGCGATTGCTGAAAACAATTTTTAATTGTTCAAAGAAAGGGATAGAGTCAGATTCCTCAACTTGAATACGTTTTGCTTCAAATGCCAATACCCGCTCGCGCACGCCAAAGACGCACCAATATAATGATATAACCGAGATGACGGTGCAAATTGCTGCTAAAACTATATACTGTTGCTGGCGATCGCTAATCAACGACAAAACAACTTTAGATAAAATTAAAGATAAAATGCTGCCACCAATAGAAAAGGCAAAGCGAAAACTATTCAGGCTAGTGCGTTCGTCATAATCTTGGGTAAGTTCTGGAGTCAGGGCTGTATAAGGCAGGTTTACAACTGTATAAAACACCTGGGAAATCAACCCAATCACTACGTAATACCAAAACAAAGCCCAAACATTACTACCCTGGTCGCTACTAAATCGCGGTACAATCCACTGTAAGAAAAAGAAAATTCCAAAAGGAATTGCCCCATAAAGCATCCAAGGCAAACGACGACCCCACCGCCGAGACTTTGTTTTATCCGTCAATACCCCCACGAAAGGATCGTTAACAGCGTCCCAGATTTTCCCAATCATTAAAACACTACCCGCCAAACCAGCCGGAATACCAGCAACGTTGGTAAAGAAAATTAATAGAAAGAATATAGAAATATTGGCGGTAATTGCTGGGCCTAAATCACCAGCACCGTAAGCCAGCTTGGTTTTCAAATCTAATTTTTGACTATTCTTAGGCTTTTGGGCATAACCATCAGCAGCAGAGTCGTTCATAATACCTTGCGCTCATATTAAAATATTGCGATCGCCTTTAGTATCACCTAAAACCTACTTACCTTATGCCAGACCTTTACGTTTCTTGGTCAGAGTATCACTATAAAATTGAGCAACTGGCTGCTCATATTTATCAATCTGGCTGGAAGTTCAATCAAATTGTCTGTTTAGCCAGGGGTGGACTACGAGTGGGAGACATAATTTCCCGTATCTATGACAAACCCTTAGCAATTTTAGCCACATCTTCCTACAGTGGCGCAGGTAAGCAAGAAAGAGGTTATTTAAATGTTTCTCGTCATCTAACAATGACCACTGAAAGTTTAGGTTCACGTATTCTCCTAGTCGATGACTTAGTAGACTCTGGAATCACACTCAAAGAAACCATACCGTGGCTAAAACAATATAGTGATTCCCCAATTGAGGAAATCCGCACGGCTGTAGTTTGGTATAAAGCTTGTTCAGAGATTAAACCCAATTACTACGTCGATTATTTGCCAGATAATCCTTGGATTCATCAGCCCTTTGAACATTATGAGCATACCAATCCCGCAGATTTGGCGGCTAAGTTAGGTCAGTATTGTTGATGGGGAAGGTGAGCAGGGTATGGGGGGAGAAGATATCTGTTGATTGTTGACAACTAACAATTAACAACTGACTAATTCAAAACAACCATAGCCACATGGGGAGTGTTAAGAGTAGTAACACAGATCCTATAGCTATTGTTGTGACTGCGAGGTTGTGGTCTAAATTGAAGGTTTCGGCGATGACTAGACAGGCAAAGGCTGGGGGCATGGCCGTTTGCAGGATAATAACTTTGGCAGCTGGCCCGGTTAATCCAAAAAACGGTAAGGTGCAGCTTAAAATGAGGGGAACTATGAGCATTTTGATTCCTAAGCTGATGCCTACCTGTGGTAGGTTATCTAAGGAATTTAGTTTGCTTAAGCGCATTCCAATTAATACTAGAGATAAAGCCACCATACTCCAGGCAAATTTATCTAAGCCATATTCCCAAATCTCAGGAATTGCTATTTGGCGAAATAGTAAGCCAAATCCGAAACTCCATAGAGCCGGATTAACGAAAATCGCTCTTATGACTTGCGTAAGTTGGCTGTGATTTTGTAAGTTAGTGCCGAAATGAGCGCCTAATGCTACGCCCAACGCATAAGCACCAGGAAAAGACCCCAGCAAATCGTAAAATAATGCCCAAGCAAAGTATTCTTTGCCTACCATTGCCAAGGTAATGGGAAAGCCTAAGTAACCTGTATTACCTATCATGGCTGCTAGCAACAAGCTTCCCTGGGTGGGTTTTTCAGGTTTTGTATTACCGAAGTATGTCTGTCCTTTGATTCCTAGCCAAGCAAAGAACGCGCCTAGTAGAATAGCCAAGTATGCGATCGCAGGAGCAATCCAGATTTGTCCAGATAAGTCAGTTTGTCGGAGAAAAGATACTATACTTATCGGTACTCCCACACAGAAAAGAAACTGACCCAGACGGGTAGGAACTGTACTAGGTAGCTTGCGTCCCAGAATAAAACCTACTAAGACTAAGCTGACAAGTTTGACGTATAGTTCTAGGAGATTTATCAATGTTGCGCCTAAGAATTATAGATGTAAAATGCTACCCAACAAGCTTATTCTTATCAAGTCTACAATTTTTATGAGAGTTCCACAAAACCAGGAGTTGACCTGTGAATAAAGCTGGGTTTTCTGGAGAGCCACGCGATCCATTTGATGAACTTAGTGATGATATCCCAGTAGCCTTACGCGACACTCCTGGTATCACACCTAAACAACGCTTACAACGCCTGATTTTCGTGACGGGTGGAGTAGGTGCGTTTGTGATACTGGCGATTGTTAGTGGGTTTGTTTTTTTTATCACCACGCCTAAAAAAACTACTGAGTCCCAGCCTTCACCAGCTATTGCTGATGCTACACCAATGCCTACAGCCAGCAACCCGGCTGATCTGCAAGCTATACTAGGTCATTTGGCTTACCCAGAGGCTCCAGAGTCAGAATTAGTGCCAATCAGTAGGGATGGACGCATCCGAATGCGTAGAAATGCGGCTCAACGGTTCCAAGAAATGGCACAGGCGGCGCGGACTGCGGGTGTCATCTTAATGCCTATTTCCGGCTTTCGTTCTGTAAAAGAGCAAGAGCAATTATTTTTTGCTATTGGCGCTCAACGTAATCAAACCCCAGCCCAAAGAGCAGCCCTCAGCGCTCCCCCTGGTCATAGTGAACACCACACAGGTTACGCGGTGGATATTGGGGATGGCGCAGCACCGACAACTAATTTGCAAGCTATTTTTGAAAATACCAGAGCTTTTAAATGGCTAGAGGCGAATGCAGCTCGCTTTGGTTTTGAGATGTCTTTCCCCATGGATAATTCTCAAGGAGTGAGTTATGAACCTTGGCACTGGCGTTTTGTAGGCGATCGCGATAGCCTAGAAACGTTTTATAAAGCGAGAAATTTAAAACCTGTTAAAACACCACAATAATATAGGGTAAAAGTCCGAGAACAGAATCAATCTAGGGGCTTCTAACATTATTGCTCAAAACCTATTTTCTCGGTCTTCATAGGGTCCCAGAAATCTTTCTCCATTGAAATGAATCATGTGATCAGGTTGAGCTGCTACCCAAACTTCTGTCTCCCAAGAGATTTCAGCAAGATAGCGAGTCATTTCCTTGCGACTGGGGAAAGCAGTAACGAAAACTAACCCCTGACGGCTAGATTGAAAGAGCCGCTTTAATTCGTTGCGACGTTTTAGATTGACCGGACCATGACTAGTCACCGCTTCTATCAAGACAAGCCACTCTTGCCGTTCGTAGTAAACCACAATGTCTGGCATCTTACCGTGAGGATCTAACTCGATCCCAATTTCTCGAAACTTCTGAGTCTCATTAACAATAAACTTATTTCCAGCATCACCTACAAACAGAACTAAACCTTCAGGTGTAAATCTGGGACAAAAGTTTTCCAGAATTTCTTTAATCAATATATTTTGTCCACCTGATGATAGTTGAATTGCTTGACCGTTAGGCAAACTTACGGGAATCATCGGGATATTTCGATTTCTGTCCTGCAATAAGTTTTTAACTGAAATAACATAATTACGACGAGTCTCTTCCCACTGCTCGGAACCGTATGATTTAAGCAGTGTCACAAATTGTTGATGAAGTTGATAACACCATTTGGGACTGTTAATCGGTCGATCTGGTTGATCTGGATTCTCAACAACTATCCCCATCTGCACAAACTGGTGCATCGTCTGCCGTCTGACTGTTTCGCGTGTATTCGGTGCGTATTGTTTACCATAGTGATCACGAAACCAATCCATCATTTCTGTAATTCTGCGTCTTGGTGATGTAGCTTGAGTCCAAGGAATTTCCGGACGAATATCTGCCAATGCAAGTAAGAAAAGTGCTGAACGCTCGTTCTGTTGCTCTTTGGGAGCAGAAATATCTTTAAGAATTGCCAACGCCTCCTCAATTCGTTTAGCAGCCAGAACTGCCTTTATTGCCTCGCTCATAATCGATAGAGTTTTATGTACAACCGTATCAAGTTGAGCCTGATCAAGGCAAGAATCACCAATTTGACTACCTAGCTTGATTAAATCATCTTTGCAAGGATACTTAATTCTACGCAAATCCGTTGCATTTACTTGTGTATGTCCACTGAATAGGCGGAAGTAACTATCCAATAAAGTTGAACTGAGAAATGCTGCTAAACCTCGTGCCAGGTCGGGATTCATTCCCTCACCTTGAGAATGGTAGTAGTTGAGGTGATTTTCTATGCCCAACACTGGTGCATCTACAGGAGAACATACAGCAGCAACAACCCGCCGTTTTTCTTCTTTAGCAGAAAATCGCTTCGTCAAAACATACCAACCTGATGGAATTAGCCATTTGTCTGTTTCTTGATTTTGTACAATGGCGATGGACTTACGCGGCTTTTTTGGCGGAAATAAAACTTTCCCTGTTTTTATTGCTTCTGGGTAAAGTAATGGAACAGTTTCCTCATTCACATAATTTCTCAAAGCTGATTTGAGGCGAAAATCTACAACTGGCCCCGTTGACACTGCTAACCCAAGTTCATCTAAGGTAGATGAGAATTGATCCATTTGCACTCGCAATGAATCTTCTAGAGAGTTTGTAATAATATGAATATAACTGTCTGAATCATTCTCATTCACAACTTCGTTGTAGGGAATATTTCTTAATTCTAAAATCCCATCTGATTGGGCTTCCAAATTATTAGTAATCTCTACGTAACTACGATCTTCTGTAGTTTTAATAGCATGAAAAATAATATTCTCTTGTAAAATTTCATATTCCGGAAAAGCTTCTGAACGACTTGTGAAAATTTGGATTTTTTTCCAGCTTCATCTGTTCTAAAAAAGATTTACGGAAATGTCTAAAATAACTCCCATTACAGAAACTTCTGGGAGTAATTGCAACTATCTCTCCATCCTCAACTAGTCGTAAAATAGTCAGCCAAACAAATGCACTATATAGATTTACAGTCTCAATTCCCATTTGAGAAATTATTTTCTTTTCAATTGATTTGTTATTTATCTTCTTGTATAGCGGATTGATAATTGCATGGGTAAAATTGATGGCAGATGTTGATAATAGGGGTAAATTTATTTCACTATTAGCATCAATGAAGTTTTTTTCATACAAACAATAATTAGCGGCAATTCCTTTATTTTCTAAAGCGGTGCAACAATCTATAAGGCATTGCTTTAGAGGTAATATAAATATGGGTTCAACTTCATATACTGTAATAAAGCAACTCTTAACCTCATGAGAATTTGCCAACAGTCGCTCCACAAAGGCAGCAGTTAATGATCCAACCCCAGCACCAGGATCTATAAGACTAATATGACCCAATAGACTATTAAATTGTCCCACCATAAAACGGGCTAGTGGTGCAGGAGTTAAAAACTGTCCTAGTTCTCTGCGACGATGCAAATTCAGTCTTGAGGAGAAATTAATTCTATTGATGTCAGTGGAGTCTGTCAGGAAGGTTGTCATGCAATCAATTGAGTCTCAAAGATGCCATAGTTGTCCGGCTTGCGACCTAGTATATACACAGTAGTACAAAATATGCTCGCAATTAGGACTTATCATTCTATCAGCGCGTAAATCCTAAAGATGATAAAGTTTCGGCAATTTGTTGATTGATTGTTACCACATCAAAACGTTGACTAGCAATAGCCTGGGCATTACTCGCTATAGTTGCAGTCTTTTGGGTGTCTTCAATACAAGTATTAATAATATTGGCTAGTTCCTGGGATTCTCCTGGGGTAGTTAAGAACCCATTAACCCCATGTTCGACTAATTCCATTGCACCACCGGCTTTGGCGGCGACTACAGGTTTACCACAAAGCATGGCTTCAACAATCACTCTACCAAAGGGTTCTGGGGCGGTGGATGTGTGAGCAACTAAATCACAAGCCGCCATTAATTGGGGAATATCAGCCCGAAAACCTAAAAATTTAACGCGGTTTTCTAACCCTAATCTGGTAATTTGTTGATGTAGCTCTTTAACATAGTCTTGCTCACCAAATAGGGCATCACCTACCAAAATTGCTGTCACTTGTGGCGGACATTGAGCTAGTGCATCAATCAGAATATGTTGTCCCTTCCAAGGTGAAAGACGGCTGAAATGTCCAACTACAAAATTATTTGCTACGCCTAACTGTTGTCGTAATTTACTAATATCTGATGGAGAAGTTTTATATAGATTTATGTCAAAACCGTTGTAGATGACTTTTGTTAGCTCTGCGCGTCCTCCAGCTTGGATAAACGCTGTTTGACTGGCTTGGGAATTGGCGATTACCAATGAGGCGAAACGATTAGCTAAGTTAACTGCAACCCGCAGGTTGGTTTGGCTAAAGTGTTCCGGGGAAAGAATATCATGTAAATGATAAACCAAAGGACGACGAGCGATAAAGCTAGCGATCGCACCCACAACTAACGCTTTTTGCGTATTGGCGTATATTAAATCATATTCATGCGCTGTCTGCACGACTTTAGCCACCAGAGGCGCAAGCTGTCCCAAACTGCCAAATGCTTGCAATAAATTACTTTGCTTACGGACTTGAATTGGCTGATTGGTGAATACTTCAACAGGGATGTGATGTTGCTCTAGTAAAGTTTTAAATGCGCCATCTGCAAATAATCCCACCAAAGCGCGATCGCGGTAAGGTTTAGCAATATCAATTAAACACAATTCTGCACCACCTGGTTTCCCACTCTGGTCTAAAAATAATATTTTCATATAAGTAATCCAGTTTGATTCCTGTTTGCGTAGCCCTTTTATTTGCGTATACAATCAACAGTTAAGCCAAAATTACCTGTCGTACTTGTTGAGCAATTTTCTGCCAATCAAAATTAGTCACAGCATACTGGCGACATTCTTCTCTTGAAGGTTTTGGTATTTGTTCTAACAATATCTGTGCTATTTTCTCAGCAATAGCAGTAGCTTCAGGAGAGGCTGTAATTAACTGTGGTGAAAATGGTGTTAAAATTTCTGGCATTCCTCCAATGGGAGTGCATAGAACAGGAGTACCACAAGCTAAAGATTCAGTAATTGCTAACCCAAAACCTTCAAAAGATTGACTGGGCATAACAGTTAAATTAGCAGCTTGGTAAGCGATAGGTAACTGCTCATCTGGGAGAAAACCTAAAAATTTTACGTTGTTCTCTAAACCCAATTCTTGAGCTTGTTTTTCCAATGTCGTTTGGAGATGTCCCCGACCGGCGATCGCTAGCCAAATATCAGGTAGCTTTGGTTTAATTATTGCTAATGCCTGTAATAGTTTGTCTACTCCGACACGATGCACTAAACGTCTGGATGTAAATAAAATAGGACGGCTTTCAGGCCAATTTAACTGCTGGCGAGCTTGTTGGCGCGATAAATTTGGCTGAAACTTATCAATATTCACACCGCCAGGAATAATATGTATTTTGTGCCAGGGAATTTGATATTGCTGGTGTAATATATTACCAAATGCTTTACTGAGAACAATAAAGCGATCGCAATGATTATATGTGGTTTGTTCTATCAGCCGACGCTTTAAAAAAATACTGATTTTATTCTTTACTAATTCCTGTTTACTTTCTGATGCCCAAGGCCCATGAAAATTAAAAGTAATGGGTATACCTTGAGGCAAAATATCTAAAATAGGAAAGCTATATAAAGCAAAATGTAAATTTATTGCGTCTGGTTTGCCTATTCTTGTTTTCTGAAAATTATTCCGAATAGACCAAAACCTTTGCCAAATTTTACTATCTGGAGATGCTAAGTTAGTTAGTTTAATTGGCAAATGAAATTGATTATCTGGTAAACCAACTCCACATAGCTCTACTCTATCTTGATTAGCTGATAATTGATAAGTCAACTCATAAATATATCTTTCCAAACCTCCTGGATTTGTAGGAAACCAACCAGAACCTAAGGTCAGAATAGACGCGGATACTAAATTTAATTTTTCTTTTTTATATTCCACTCTTATCTCCTAGTACTGTATGGAGCTTGAGGATATTGGCTTCGATATGAAGTATCACTCCGTTTATATATTTAGCAAGATTGTCAAGACTATCAGGAAAATACAGGAGGATATAAACAAACAGGCGAGATTTTATTCATGTTTTTTACTCTATACAGTTAATGACATACTACTTATTGTTTATCTTCTCTGATTTTCGGAGTTATCAGTAAATATTGCATCTGACTCGATATAGATTTTATTTAAATTTACCTATGATTGAGCTTCTTTATTTACCAAATCTTTAAATAAATATGATGAGTATAATTTAAGATTTTATAAAGGCATTTCTCTCATGATATAGAGTGTTTCTGTAGCTAAGGTATTCTTTGTAACTCACGAAGTTGAGGACGAAATTATTTGGAGTTTGACAAATCTGTCTGTAATCACACAGGTTATAAATCTTGCTGGTGAGAAAATATATATAGAGATAGGTTGATTAGTTTTAAAAAAGAGTATGCCAATATACTAAATTCGTATTTTTATAAATGATTTAAAAAAATAGAAAGTTATATTTTTTTGATGAATATTCGATAAATACTAATTCTTTAAGTCTATTAATTTGTTATTTATGTAATATCACTTACGTAATTAAAGATAATACTAGGGCTTCCTACATCCTAAATGTGATTTTCTTCAATTTTCATCCTCTAGGGAAAACATCCTTTCCGATGAGAGAGATGTTTTTTTATGAGTATTTTTGCCCAAACAATTATATTTCAAACTATATAAAAATAGTAGGGTAATTAAAAATATATAAGGCTCACAGGTGGAATTTATCCTGTTAATTTAATATCGCTGAGTAAGATTAAAAATAACCGCTAAAAATTATTTTTCAATGACTGAATTAGCCATTAGATAACTTGTTAATGTAATGAAACACGAAATATTAGATGAATTCAAAAGGTTACAGTCTAGGGCAAAAAAACAATCTAATAAAATATTTAAATATTTAAGTTATAGACTTCTAAAATCATGGATATTTTTAATTATTGCTATAATTTCATTTCTGGCTATCACTATTATTACCGCAGATTTAACATTGAGTGAAGTTGCGGAAAATTCTGATAAAAAAGATTTGATGGGCGATATTTTTGCCGATAGTCAGAAATCTATACAAAACTATATTGAGGGAATATATGTTGCGCCTAATGGCACAGTTTATACAAATAGTCATGAGGATAAAGCAGGAGCCGAAGCATCAATATATAAAGATGGTAATGTGATTGGTGTTCTCAGTGATCTTGATGGTTGGAGTCGTCGCGGTGGTAAAGCTGTCACAGCAAATAGTAAATATATTTACATTGCTATGAGCCAAGGATTTGTCGGCAAAATAGACAAAGATTATCCACCAGAAGGGACAACTTGGTATTGTGTGAGACGTTATAACTTATCTGGTAAACCAGCGCCCTTTGCAAATGGACGTGGCTGGGATAAGAGTATGTTAATCGTCAACACCAAGAGTGAAGTGACTGGATTAGCAACGAAAGATAAGAATTTATATGTCAGTGATGCAGCGAATAATAAAATCCGCGTCTATAACACTGAGACAATGAAAGAATTACGCAACTTTAGTTTTCTTAGACCAGAGGATATAACTATTGATAAACAAGGGAATTTGTGGATTATTCAAAAGCAAGATGCAAATAACCCTGCTAAAATTTTGCGTTATTCTTCATCAGGGAAACAATTACCGCAAAAAAATAACTAATGTTGTGTTACCTGGAGCGATCGCACTCGATAATCAAGGCAGACTGTTAGTAGCAGAAAATGGGACACTCCAGCAAGTCTTGATTTATAAAATTCAGGATCAACCAGTCCAAGTTGGCACTTTTGGCCACACAGGGGGGATTTATGGAGGCGTTCCTGGTGAAGTCCAAGATTTAAAGTTTTATGGACTAACAGGAGTCGGCGCAGATGCTCAGGGGAATCTGTATATCAATAACAATGGGTTCAATAATTCCGGCACAGATTTAAGAAAATTTTCGCCATCAGGAAAACAACTATGGCGATTATTAGGATTATCCTTAGTCGAAAATGCTGACGCTGACCCTAAAACGGATGGAAGAGAAGTTTTTACCAAGTATGAACAATTTTTGATAGATAGTAGCAAGCCTAAGGGTCAGCAATTGATTTATAAAGCTTACACCTTAAACGGCTTCAAATATCCTCAAGATTCACGACTGCATATATCGCCCGATACTACCTTTGTACGTCGGATTAACGATGAAAGATTTTTGTTTCTTTTAGATCCGTACAGCAACGCCTTAGAGATTTATCGATTTAATCCTAGCAAAGATGGCAACATAGCTATTCCAGCAGGAATGTTTGTTGGTAAAAATATCAGAGGTAAATCAGCAATCTCAGGAACTTGGCCACCTGAGCAACCAGAAACAGGAAAATGGATTTGGCGCGATCGCAACGGTGACGGCGCTTTCGACAAAGAAGAATATGATCGTAGTGAAGATTCTTCCTCTGTTACAGGATGGTGGGTGGATAGTAAAGGCGATGTGTGGACAACTCTGGGCGATCGAAGAGGTATACGCCATTATCCTTTGCAAGGACTAGATACCAATGGTAATCCCATCTACACTTACAATTCCATACAACAGGAAAAAACTCCCCTCATCTTTACCGATTTACGGCGAATCAAATACTTTCCTGAAAGTGACACCATGTATTTGTCCGGCTTTACAGCAAAAAATCCACCCTTTGCTGAAGATCCTCAAGCTCCAGGTTCCGAGATCGCTTGTTTTGACAACTGGAGTAAAGATAATCGTATTCTCCGTTGGCGAATTGTGGTTCCCAAGGACACCATCCGTAAGCGTGAAATGATTACTGCATCTACGCATTAAGTTCTTCTTAAATAAGGATGATTTAGGGGGAGCTAAAACTTTTGGCTACCAACAAACAGAATACTTGTAGTCAATCCACAACAAGGCGATAATTGACCCTGATGTTTTTGAACAGGGGATTGCACTATGGGGAAAAACTTACAAGCACTGGCGCAACTTTACAAAAATGCCCTCCTCAACGACGTACTCCCGTTTTGGGAAAACCACTCCCTGGATACGGAAGGCGGTTATTTTACCTGTCTTGATCGCCAGGGTAAGGTGTATGACACAGATAAATTTATTTGGCTGCAAAACCGCCAAGTCTGGACTTTTTCCATGCTGTGTAACCAGCTAGAAAAACGGGAAAACTGGCTCAAAATTGCTAGTAACGGTGCTAAATTTCTTGCCCAACATGGCAGAGACGCAGAGGGAAACTGGTATTTTGCCCTCACCCGTGGAGGTGAACCATTAGTACAGCCTTACAATATTTTTTCTGATTGTTTTGCAGCGATGGCCTTTAGCCAATATGCTCTCGCCTCTGGTGAAGAGTGGGCAAAAGATGTGGCTATGCAAGCATATAACAATGTTTTGCGTCGCAAAGATAATCCCAAAGGCAAATATACCAAAACCTATCCCGGCACACGCCCCATGAAAGCCTTAGCTGTGCCAATGATTTTAGCTAACCTGACCTTAGAAATGGAATGGTTGCTTCCCCAGGAGACTCTAGAAAATGTCTTGAGTGCAACCGTTCAGGAAGTTATGAGTGACTTTCTCGACAAAGAACGAGGATTGATGTATGAAAATGTTGCCCCCGATGGTTCCCACATTGATTGTTTTGAAGGGCGGCTGATTAACCCTGGTCACGGTATTGAGGCGATGTGGTTTATTATGGACATCGCCCGACGGAAAAACGACAGCAAGACTATTAACCAAGCAGTTGATGTGGTGTTAAATATCCTCAATTTCGCCTGGGATAAAGAGTATGGCGGCTTGTATTACTTTATGGATGCAGCAGGTCATCCCCCACAACAATTGGAATGGGATCAAAAATTGTGGTGGGTGCATTTAGAATCTTTGGTGGCTTTGGCGATGGGTTATCGTTTGACAGGTCGTGAAGTCTGTTGGGAATGGTATCAAAAAATGCACGATTATTCTTGGCAGCATTTTGCTGACCCAGAATATGGTGAGTGGTTTGGCTACTTAAATCGCCGTGGGGAAGTGCTGTTAAATCTCAAAGGCGGTAAATGGAAGGGATGTTTTCATGTACCCCGTGCTTTGTATCTGTGTTGGCAACAATTCGAGGCCTTGAGTTAACAGTCTGCTTCATCCGGGAATCACTAACTCAATCTCTGGCGCAACCATACTTACATGAGTATGTTCTTTAATTCTTCGCCGGAATGATACTTCCCATAAACCGTTACGCTCCCAAGAGCGAAGGTGGGGGAAACTTTGCAAAATTAAGACTAAACGTTTGTCTAAATCTACCGCCATAAATTGGGGCAATTCTAACAATAGTTCAAACGCTTGCCAAATTTGTTTTTGGTTGAGGGAACGTAAAAGCTTAAGTTTAGTTTCTGGATGAAATGTAAAAAATTCCTTGGTATTTTTCTCTACCCAACTTTGGATTTTTTCTGCTTGCCAATTTTGGTTAATTGCTTCTGTGAGTAACTGCAAAAATCGCTCTCCATCTGTGGCGCGGATGCAGTCAATATCTAGCGCGATCGCTCTTCACTTCTGTCACACCCCACTGTTTGGCGTTCCTTAGAGATATCCGAAGCGATCGCCTGTTTGCAAACTGATGCAGAGATAGGTTTAAGTAGCACCCAAGCACAACACCTATTAACTAGTGGCGGTGCGAATGAACTGACTGGAAAGACAGGTAACCCTTGGTGGTTGAAGTTTCTGTTGCAATTTAACCAGCCGCTATTAATTATTTTGTTGTGTGCAGGTTTGGTCAGAAAATCAGTTATGTTCGTTGGTTTGAAGAGATGATGTTATTTTGAATATTTTGGGCTTAATAGAGTTAGTGTAACTAACCATGTAAAGTTTTGTATCATCCTTCAACATTTTTGGTCTTTATTATTTCTAGGACTTACACATGAAAACGAAAGATCAAGGTTTTGGAAAAGGTTGTAGGGGTATAAATGTTTGAAACCCTTACACCCGATCTCAACAGATAACCTGTGTGCGTAAGTCCTAATTGCATATCTAAGTTCTAGCCTCTTCCTAAAGATGTCCGTTGTACAACATTAGCTGATGTTCCATCGGGTGATTGTCCAGTAAAGGCATAACGTTGTTCGGGAATTGGATAACCGGCTTCACCAAAAGTTTCGCGTATGGCTTTATTCGTGTCAAAATACACTTGCCAGTAATGCTCATGATGACAATAAGGACGTACTGCTAATACTGTTCCTAATAAGTTAAATTCCAAAATTTCTACATCTGGTGCAGGATTATTTAACACATGAGGTATTTGGCTAATTCTCTGTTTTAATCTCCTAATTGCATCTTGATGATCAACTTCATGATGCAGTTGCGCTTCTAGGTCAACACGGCGGTAAGGGTTGGCAGAAAAATTCTGGATATTATCAGCAAATATTTTATTATTACCAATAATAGTCTTGACGTTATCAGATGTATTGATGGTGGTTGTGAACAGTCCGATTTCTTCTACTTTCCCGGTAACACCTGCTGCTTTGATGGTGTCGCCAACCGCAAATGGGCGAAAGATAACTAAAAATGCGCCAGCCGCGAAGTTTGCCAAAAGCCCACTCCAAGCCGCACCGATAGCTATACCAGCCGCCGCTAGTAATGCTGCAAAGGAAGTAGTTTCTATGCCAAAAAAGCCGAGAATTGCAACAATTAAAACAATTTTGAGGATTACATCTACTATATTTACAATATAGTTAATCAGCGTAGGTTCGACGTGTTTACTACGAAAAGCACGGCGCAGTAACTTTAAGCCAAAATTAATCAACAATTGAGCAATAATCCAAAGAGCGATCGCTCCTAAAACTCTCAGTCCAAACTGTGTTAAAAGAGCTAGAGCAACTTGACTAATCTCAGCTACATTCATAAGAATTTCTCTATTTTTTATGCTTTTTGAAAAGAACAGTAATCTACCGCTAGGTGCTGACGGAAATTGATTTAATTTTTGCAGCTTGCCATAATAGTGAGAATTAGTTCATGGCTTAACCTCTTTCCTAAGTTAGGTTTTATTTTTTACCCTAAAAAAATGTTAATAAGAAAGAAATATAAACACAAAAAAGGTAAGTCAGAGAATGACCTACCTTGTGGTTAATTCTTATTCTGCTTGAAGAAAAATACAGTAATAGGACTTACGTACCCAGGTTTTCTGTTGAGACTGGGTATAAGGGGGTAAGGGTATAGGGGTGTAAGGGTTTTAAACATCGACATCCCTACACCCTTCTCCAAACCCTTGATTTTTCGTTTTTATCCGTAAGTCCTAAGTAATTACAACTCAGTAATTACCATATTAAGAAGATAATGCCGATGAGGGAATGACGGAACTAGTACCATTTTCGGGTGGGACACTAAAACCATAGCGCTGTTCAGGGATGGGATAACCTGCTTCACCAAATGTTTCGCGTATGGCTTTATTTGTATCAAAATAAACTTGCCAGTAATGATCATTATTGCAATAGGGACGTACTGCTAATACAGGGCCTGCTAGATTAAAGGTAAGAATTTCTACATCTGGTGCAGGATTTTCTATCACATTGGGAATCTGGCTAATTCTGGCCTTTAAAAGAGCGATCGCTTGATTATGATCAACATCATGATGAAGTTGCGCTAGCAAGTCAACGCGACGGAAGGGATTAGCTGAGAAATTCTGGATATTATCAGCGAATATTTTGTTATTGGCGACTATTGTCAACACATTGTCAGGAGTAGTGATATCTGTAGTGAACAGGCCGATTTCTGAGACTGTACCGGTTATCCCTGCGGCTGTAATAAAGTCACCAACCTTAAACGGACGAAAAATAATTAAAAACGCACCTGCGGCGAAGTTCGCCAATAATCCACCCCAAGCTGCACCAATAGCCACACCTGCGGCTGCTAGCAATGCGGCAAAGGACGTAGTTTCAATGCCAAAGAAACCGAGAATTGCCACAATCAGCACAATTCTCAATGTGACAGAAACAATATTCAGTAGGTAGCTAATGAGCGTCGGCTCAATATTCTGGGTGCGTAAACCACGACGCACTAACTTGAGGGCAAACTCAATCAGCTTTTGAGCAACAATCCATAGTGCGATCGCCCCTAAAACTTTCAGCCCAAATTGAGTTAACAGTGCAAGAGCAACCTGTCCAATTTGTGGGAAATTCATAATTTCTTCTTATTTTAGTGTTTATCAAAAAACATACTAGAAATTCTGGAAAAACTGTCTATGGATACTTTTTTTTAATCTTTGGCATAAATAAGCGTCATTGAAATCAGCCATCACATCTCATAGAATAAAAAATTTATCATCTATCTTTAGCTATATAAATAAGCTCCGCCGAGAAAAAATGGTGATATGTGAAGCTGGATAACTGTACATAAATATGGGCATACTGACTCATAGACAAGGGCTTATGCCATAAAAGTCTTCGCTTGGGAGCATTGTGAAGGTGGTTACAAATTTGCCAAGCCGAGGGCTGACTGGAAGAGGCAGGGGGCAGGGGGAAATGTTGACTACTCTATAACTTTGTAATCCTACTAGGACTGACGCATCCAAGTTGCCTATTGAGACTGGGTGTAAGGGTTTTAAACATTGACACCCCTATACCCTTCCCTAAACCCTGGATTTTTCGTTTTCATGCGTAAGTCCTACCTCCTTTGTCCAAAGGCTAATTATTAGTTTTCACACGTAAGTCCGAAGAAAAATTGATATCCGCATGGAGTCAGTCAAGATGAATACGTATGTAGATTTGGCGATCGCAATTCCTGGTTATTTTATATTAGAAGAAATTTATCATGGCTCCAAAACAGTTGTTTATCGGGCAGTAAGAGAAGCAGATCAGCAACCTGTGGTGATTAAACTGCTCAAGCGCGAGTATCCTACCTTTAGTGAACTGTTACAGTTTCGCAACCAGTATGCGATCGCTAAAAACTTAAAGATTCCCGGCATTGTCAATTTATATAGCTTGGAACCATACCGCAATAGTTATGCAATGGTGATGGAAGATTTTGGCGGCATTTCTTTACGAGATTATGCCCAACAGCAATCGCTTTCCTTAACTGAAATTTTGACTATTACCATTCAACTAGCAGATATTCTGCATCATATTTACCAACAAAGGATAATTCATAAGGATATTAAACCTGCAAATATTCTCATTAATCCAGAAACTAAACAGGTTAAATTAATCGATTTTAGTATCGCCTCTCTACTACCTAGAGAAACCCAAAATATTATTAGTCCTAATATTTTAGAAGGAACTCTTGCCTATTTATCACCAGAACAGACTGGTAGAATGAACCGAGGAATTGACTATCGTAGTGATTTTTATTCTCTGGGTGTCTCGCTTTTTGAATTACTCACTGGAGAATTACCATTTACTACTGATGATCCAATGGAGTTGGTTCATTGTCATATTGCTAAACAACCTGATAAATTTACAATACCCTTCTCCTGTCAGAGACGCTACGCTAACAGGTTCTCCAATGGAGGAGAAAGCACGAAATTACCAAATGAAGAAACCATTCCCCAAGTTGTTGGTGAGATCGTGATGAAGTTAATGGCAAAAAATGCCGAAGACCGTTATCAAAATGCCTTGGGTTTGAAATATGATTTAGAAAAATGTCTGGCAGAATTACAAGAAACTGGTAAGGTTGAATACTTTACAATTGGCAGTCGGGATGTATGCGATCGCTTTATTATTCCTGACAAACTATATGGGCGAGAAGCAGAAATAGAAACCTTACTAGCAGCCTTTAATAGAGTGAGTCTTGGGGCTACAGAATTGATGCTGGTAGCTGGTTTTTCCGGAATTGGTAAAACGGCGGTAATCAACGAAGTTCATAAACCTATTGTTCGTCAACGTGGCTATTTTATTCAGGGTAAATTTGACCAATTTCAACGGAATATTCCCTTCTCAGCATTTGTGCAAGCTTTCCGTAATTTAATGGGGCAATTACTCACAGAAAGTGATACTCAGATTCAGCAATGGCGAAGCAAGATTCTAGAAGCTGTAGGTAAAAATGGACAAGTAATTATCGAAGTTATACCAGAATTAGAACTGATTATTGGTAAGCAACCAGCAGCACCAAAACTATCAGGTACGTCTTTACAAAACAGATTTAATTTATTATTTAAAAAATTCACTCAAGTCTTTACCAGTGCTGAACATCCATTAGTAATATTTCTTGACGATTTGCAATGGGCTGATTCTGGTTCGTTGAAATTAATTCAGTTGTTAATGAATGATACAGGTTATTTGCTTTTAATTGGTGCATATCGGGATAACGAAGTTAATCCAGCACATCCATTAATGTTAACGGTGAATGAAATTGGCAAAAATAATGGCACTATCAAGAAGATTGATTTAGCACCATTAAATCAATTAAAGGTGAATACATTAGTAGCGGAAACCCTTAAATGTTCAGAGGAAACAGCCCAGTCCTTGGCTTTATTAGTATTCCAAAAAACTCAGGGTAATCCTTTCTTTACTACACAATTTCTTAAGGCACTACACCAGGATAATCTAATTCAATTTAACTACGATTTAGGATGTTGGCAGTGTGATATTGCCCAAGTTAACCATCAAGCTTTGACAGATGATGTGCTTGCCTTTATGGCATCTCAACTAAAAAGACTGCCGCGAGCAACTCAAGAAGTATTACAGTTAGCTGCTTGTATTGGCAATCAATTTGATTTAGAAACTTTAGCAATTGTTTGGGAATCATCGCCGATGAAAACGGCGGCTTGTTTATGGAAGGCATTACAAGAAGGTTTGATCATCCCTCAAAGTGAAGTTTATAAGTTTTTTGTTGGGCAAGAACAAGAAATAGATCATGCACAAACTACGGAGATTGTTACATATAAGTTCCTTCATGACAGGGTGCAACAAGCTGCCTATTGTTTGATTCCAGAAGCTGAACGGGCGATCGCCCATCACCACATAGGACAATTACTACTACAAAAAATCTCACCCGCAGCTAGAGAGGAGCATATCTTTGAAATAGTCAATCAGTTAAACTACGGCATTACACTGATTACACAACAAAGCGAACGAGATGAACTCGCCCAACTCAACCTGAATGCGGCGCAAAAAGCCAGAGCTGCAACAGCTTATCAAGCCAGTCGTGAATACGCCGACACAAGCATGACACTTTTAGGTGAAACTGCTTGGCAGCGACAATATCAATTGACTCTCACCATCCATGAATTAGCGGCGGAGATTGCCTTATTGTGTGGGGATGTTGAGCAGATGAACCAGTTGATTGAGACGGTGGTTAACCATGCCAAATGCCCCTTGGATCGGGTGCAAGTTTACCAAGTCAAAATCCAAGCTCTTACCTCCCGCAATGAGTTGTTAGAGGCGATCGCCACAGGTAAATCCTTCTTGCAAGAACTAGGGGTCAGCTTGCCTGATCATCCCACTCCAGAGGATGTACAGCAGGCTAGAGAGGAAATTAACAGATTAATTGGCGATCGCCTCCTGGGGGAATTTATCAATCTGCCGAAGATGACAGACCCGGAAAAACTTGCCATCATGCAAATTTCCAGCAGTCTCATCCCTGCTTGTTACATGACAGGTTCACTGTTGTATCTGTTGATTGTTCCCTTACAGGTGAAACTTTCTCTGCAATTTGGTAACAGTCTGTTTTCTGCTCATGGTTACGTGAGTTATGCCTTTCATCTGAGTACAACATGGCAAAACATGGCATTGGCCCAGCAGTTGGGACAAATAGCTTACCAGCTAGCCTCGGAGCCAGAGGCCAAAAACATTCGCGCCGCCACTTTCATTGTTTTGGGAGGATATTTCTATCACTGCACATCTCATCTGCAAGACACACTGCCAATTATCCAAGAAGGATGTATTGCAGGATTAGAAACGGGTAATTTGGAATTTTTTGGCTACAACGTGCAGAATTTTGGGATGAACGCTTACTGGAGTGGTGAATCTTTGAGCGAATTTGCATCCCAAATGTGTACTTATCATCAGCAGTTACTCGACTTTAATTTGGTGACAAGTGCAAATCATTGTTTCGTTTATTGGGAATCAGCATTGATTTTACTAGGAAAATCAGCTGATGAGATTTCATTACGCCAAGATGCCTATGCCGAGAAAATTGTGACTGAAGCACTAGCTTCTAACGATTTGTGGCGACTATTCCAGTTTTACCTGTATCGCTTGGTGCTGAATTTTCTGCTAGCAGATCCTCGCGCCAAACAAGATGCAGAAAAAGCTAGACAGTATTTAACTGGTTGTATGGGGAGTGTAGCCGAACCAATTTTTTACTTCTACGATTCCTTAACAGCATTGGCTGAACTTCACCAATCACCAGCAGGCCGAGATAGTCAATGGCAACGAGTCCGAGAAAATCAAGCAATTCTGGACAAATGGGCAGACCATGCACCAATGAATTACCTACATAAATGGCAATTGGTGGCAGCAGAAACACATCGTCTGCTTGAACAGAAAACTGAGGCCATGGAATTTTATGAGATGGCAATTAAAGGTGCAAAAGAAAATAAATACCTCCGAGACGAAGCCCTAGCCAATGAACTTGCCGCAAAGTTTTATCTGGATTGGGGAAAAGAAAAAGTTGCCGCAGTTTATATGCAGGAGGCTTATTATTGCTATGCTCGTTGGGAAGCTAAAGCCAAAACTAACGACTTAGAAAAACGCTATCCCCAACTGCTCCAACCAATTCTGCAAGAACGACAGTTTAAATTTAACTTTCAAGAAACTATAGCTGTTCCTGGCACATCTTCATCTACCCTCAGTTCCACATTAGGTAGTACTAGTATCTCCGACACCCTAGATTTTGCCTCTATCTTAAAGGCTGCTCAAGTTATTTCCACTTCCTTAGAATTAGACGAACTCATCACCAATCTCACTGAGATTATTTTAGAAAACTCTGGGGCAAAAAAATCTGCACTGCTGCTTCCCCAGGAAGATATTTGGCAAATCAAAGCCATGACTTTGAGCAACTTCCAACCAAATTCTTCCGAATCTACCCAAACTATCCTGGAATCACAACCATTAGAAACTTGTGAAGATATCCCCAAAAACATTATTTACTATGTCAAAAATACCCAACAAACCGTTGTCATAGATAATCTACAAACAGATATTCCAGGACTGATTGGGGAATATATGTTGCAACATCAACCCCAGAGCGTATTTTGTACGCCAATGATGAATCAGGGGCATTTAGTGGGGATTCTCTATTTAGAAAATAGACTAACAAGGGGAGTCTTCACTAGCGATCGCCTGGAAGTGATCCGCCTCTTATCTGCCCAAGCCGCAGTCTCTCTAGAAAAAGCTCGTCTTTATCAAGAATCTCAAACAAAAGCTCAACAGCTAAAACAATCCCTCAAACAACAGAAAATCTTGTTTAATGTTGTTAATCAGATGCGCCAGTCTTTAGACTTGAATGCTATTTTCTGCGTAGTTACCCAAAATATTCGTCGTATTCTCGATGTTGATCGGGTGGGAATCTATCAGTTTCACCTAGATGTAAATTATGAATATGGCGAGTTTGTCGCCGAAGATGTATCACCTGCGTTTCCTTCTGCTCTAGCAGTCAAAGTTCAAGATCACTGCTTTGGTGAAAACTATGCCAACCTCTATAAACAGGGACGCATCTGTGCAATAACCGATGTACAATCATCGGAGATTTTAGATTGTCATCGGCAAATTTTGGCACAGTTCCATGTTAGAGCATCATTGGTAGTACCAATTATGCAGGAAGAAGAACTGTGGGGACTACTCTGTATTCACCAATGCGATCGCCCTCGTCAATGGGAACCATTGGAAATGCAATTTGCCCAGCAAGTCGGCGCGCAAATGGGTATTGCCCTTAAGCAAACAGACTTATTAATCCAAACGCAAAAACAAGCCACCCAACTAGAACACACACTGCAACATCTCCAGCAAACCCAACTTCAGTTAGTACAGAATGAAAAAATGTCTGCATTGGGTAATTTAGTTGCAGGGGTAGCTCATGAAATGAATAATCCATTGGGCTTTATTGCCGTCAGCTTGCAACATACTCAACCCACTTTTGCTGATATTATGGAGCATTTGAAACTATATCAAGAAAGTCTGCCCCATCCCGGAGATAAAATCCTCCATCATGCCGCACAAATTGACTTAGATTACATCTTAGAAGACTTACCCAAGTTAATTGAGGCGATGGTAATGGCGTGCGATCGCCTAAAAAATATCAGCACTAGTCTTCGCACTTTTTCACGAGCAGATAAAGATTACAAAATACCTTTTAACATTCATAAAGGTATCGATAGTACCATTTTAATTTTGAAACATCGATTGAAAGCTAACGACAAACGTCCAGCGATTGAGGTAATAACTGAGTACGGTAATTTACCCCACATTGAATGCTTTCCTGGACAATTAAATCAGGTATTTATGAATATCTTAGCAAATGCCATTGATGCTTTAGAAGACGCAAATAATGGTTTGAGTTATGCAGAAATTACAGCGAACAATAACCGCATTATAATTCGTACCACCCAAGTAAATAACCACGTCAGAATTTCTATTACTGATAATGGTATCGGTATGAGTGAAGAGTTAAAACAACATATATTTGAGCATTTATTTACGACCAAAGGTGTAGAGAAAGGTACAGGATTAGGACTAGCGATCGCTCGTCAAATTGTTGTAGAAAAGCATGGCGGAGCAATAGAGGTCAATTCTCAACTAGGTCAAGGCACTGAATTTGTGATTATCTTTCCTATAACAGCAGAAAGCGCCAATAAATATTGATAATATAAAAATACAAAAGGGCATCTAAAATAGATGCCCGTCATGCAGGGAAAACTTTTGATAGTTATCCCTACACCTTCCCAACAATCAGCAACAGTGGCTAGTTAGTGATTAGCCACACTCACAGTCACAAACGTGAATATAATTATCTTATGCACTACTAATTATAAAAGCCGCAGTGTAACCACTGAAAATTTATTTCTACTATTAATAAAGTTGTCATGACATTTACTACTAGTAAGGTAAGTTGCTAGTTATCAACTCCAAGGGAGGTAATGGGTAATAGAGAATACGTACAATTTCTTTTCCATCAGTAATTCCCAGTTTTCACAGATACCATCAGTATTCAAGGAAACTGAAGATCAATTGTCCTCTTTAACAAACTTTTTGTGTTGATTGTAATAATATATATTTCCAGCAATAGCAGCCATCACTACCCAAGAGAGAGTATTCAGCCTAAAGTCAAAGAGAGTTACATCCACTGTATTGAATAATAGCCACTCTCCAAAAACAACAAGATAGCTGAAAAATATCAATTTATCTTGCTGATTTATATTGTTGGATTTCCATAAAATTTGCGAACCTGCAAATAATATCCAACTAAGCAATCCAAAAAATAAAAAAGTACTAGGTAGTCCAGTTTCAGCCGAGAACATCAAAAACAAATTATGGGGATGTCCCAAATCAATGTTCATCTGAGCTTTGTAAAGGTCTGTAAAATTACGCAGCCCCCACCCTGTCCAAGGACGTTGCTGAGTCAAAGACCAAGCAAATTGCCATTGAGTTTTTCGCATCAAGGCCAGTGGTCTATCTGGATACATTTGGTCGTTTAATCTCGCCCAAAAGAAAGCAGGGACAATCTGGCGCAAAACTTGAGCAATAGGGGGAGGTGCAAAAGCTGACAGTAAGACTGTGGTGACTACAGCAGCAACGCCACCGACTAGTAAGCGCCAACCTTGATAAAGTGCAAAAGCTAAACAAGCAATAATAGCGATCGCCCACCCATTACGGGAATTAGTTAAAATCAACGCGGCAAAGTCAGCAATTACTGAGAGTGTTAGGAAAATGATGGGGGTTGGGAATTGGGTATTTTCCTCGCCGCTACCACTGCTTCTTGCTTGCCATTGTTCTAGGAGTAATCCTATACCTAACGTGAAGGCGATCGCTAAATAAGCTGCAAAAATATTGGCGTGCATAAAAAGAGCAGCCATGCGTCCTGGTGGACTTCCTCCAGGGGCGATCGTCCAATCTAATAAAATCCACAAAACTTGTATTTGCAGGTTCCAACCCAAAAACAACTGCCCAAAGCCCATAATCACGACTGGTACAGAACCAAGGACTAAAATCCAAGCTATGTGCCGTAATTGAGCAGTTGTCTGAATCAGGAAACCTAAACCAGTAAATAACAAAAAGAATGGCAGTAAATTAAACAACCCTACAAAAGCGGCTGTTTTGTCATTGGCAAAGCAGGCGGAAACAAACAGCAAAAAACTCAGCAGTCCAAATCCCCAGTTGATAGGACGGCGGATAATACTGCGGTATTGGCGTACCCAGGTTACTAACACCGCTAGCATTATGCTCACAAATCCGACGAAAGGAGTGAGTGGAAAGATTAATAGTCCTAATTGAAAGCAATTCCAAGAAAATTGGCAGTCAGGTTTGGGATGATAAAAAGCTATCTTCAAACTAGAAACCCAGGTTAATAATCACACAATCAGCACAAGAGAAAGGGAAGTAAACAAGGCAAGGGAGCTAGGGGAAGAAATTTTATCCTAGTCCCTAGTCCCCAATCCCCAATTCCCACTCCCTATCTTCAAGCCAATTCCCAACATTCAGCACGGGTCAGACGAATTTGGGCTAAAGCAAAAATAGTGGGGATGATCCGACCATAGTTGGTGGCAATGCTTCTCCAGCCTAAATCGGCGAAGAACCAAGCCCACATTACCGGGCCAACAAAGGCAAAGAGACTGCGAACTGTCCCATAACGGGCTGCACTCACAGTCATACCCTGACGCGCCATTTGCAATGTAACGTAGCTTTGAAACTGTGTTGTCGCTGCTTGAGAACCTTTAACTAAAGCATCTTTAGCCACTTGATAGGTAGCAAAATGAATAGCAAATTGACGGGCAATTTGTTGGAGTACAAACGGTTTAACCAGTGATGTGACAGCTAAAGCACTACCACCTTTTAACAGCAAGCCCAAGGGGTCGCTTTGCAATAACAGAGGTAAAGGTTCTTTTACCTCTGTTTTCACAAGCTGACGTTGTACCTGCATAGCCAATTTTTGTTTTTCTTTTTCTGGTAATTTTTTCCAAACTTGTCCCAGCAGATGTAAAAATACTTCCGCTTCTAAATCAATTGTTGTTAAATCTTGAGAGTAAGGAATTTTTAAATACTTACAGACTTGAATTAATGCTTGACGGTAAGTTACTTGGTTTGTCCGTCCCCGTAATACTGTCACTCCATCGGCGGCTAAAAACCGAAAGCGATTTTCTAGCGAATCTAGCCAAGCTTCTCTATTTTGGCTTTGAATTTCGATTGGTTCAGGTGTCTGAACATAATCTAGGGGATTGAACTTACGACTAAACAGAATTGCTGTTAAATCCTGTAATTCTTCATCCGTTGCCAACTCCAGCGCCGCCCTCAGTTCATCCAATTTCCCTTCCTCCCTTCCATGCAGCTTTCCTGTACCCTATTCTACTATTAGCTTTCAGCAGAAATTGGTAAGCTATTCTGCTTTTGAGTTGCACAATCTATCGTGAGGGCTGTTGACCGTTGACAGTCAACAGTTAACTGTTAACAAGTTATGCAATTTAGGCGCGCATCTCTCTCCCTAACGCCACAAGTGGCTCCTCCTACTCCCAATCCCTAAACATATGAATGACATTGTAATTATCGGTGCAGGTATCGCTGGTTTGGTTTGCGCCCAGCAGTTAAGTCAAGCTGGGTATTCGGTGTTGGTTGTGGAAAAGTCCCGTGGTTTGGGAGGACGATTGGCGACAAGGCGCTTGCACGGAACTTGGGCAGATCATGGAGCCTGTTATTTAAAGCCTAAGGGTGAATTATTCATCCGTTTTGTAGAGTTATTGTGCGATCGCCATATCTTAGAACTGTGGACAGATGAAGTTTACGAACTCCAACCCAACACCGTACCCCGTTATATTGCACCTGCGGGAATGAGTGCGATCGCTAAATTTCTCGCCCAAAATTTAAATATTTTGCTCAATCAGCGTGTTACAGAAATTAACTTAACACCCGAAAACACCTGGCGTTTAACTTTAGAATCCAGTAACGAAGAATTAACCGCTAAGGCTTTAGTTATTGCTATTCCTGCGCCCCAGGCTGCGATGTTGTTGACACCGTTGGGTGAGGATGTTTTGGGTCAAGAATTTTTGACAAATTTGAGTGCTGTAGAATTTGCTCCGTGTATTAGTGCGATCGCTGGATATCCTACTTCATCTCATCCACTGCCAAACTGGAAAGCCTTCAATTTTGTCGATGATGCTGTTTTGGGGTGGATTGGTTTAGATAGCAGTAAGCGTCACCAACCCCAACAACCAGTATTTGTTTTACAAAGTAGCGCCAGTTTCGCCCAACTTCATTTAGAGTCTTCAGATTTACAACCCATAGGACAGCAAATGTTACACCATGCAGCCCAAACTCTGGAACTCCCTTGGTTAGATGTTCCAGAGTGGTTACAAGTACATCGTTGGCGGTATGCCTTTCCTCATATTTTTTGGCACAATCAAGTTTTAGTAGCTCAATCTAAACTGCCTTTAGTTTGCTGTGGTGATTGGTGTGGTGGCAATCTGGCTGAAGGTGCTACACTCTCTGGGCTAGCCGCATCTGTGGAAATTAACAATTATTTAAACCAGCTAATTCTACCTGATGTGAACTTTCTCAAAGTTTTTACCTAATATTTCCATCTATCGTTAGACTGGTTTCGCAATGTAGTAAGCCTCATTTTTATGAATTAGTAAATTACTTTCCAAAAATGATGTTTCACGAAATACCTAGATGATGAGAAAAGCTATGCATCAGGAACACTATCTGGGAATCCGATTTGATTATTGTTGGTGTAGCCTGCGCTTGCACATAAATATCTAAGTATCTGTAAAGTGGGCATTGCCCACCGTGTCATAGTTGTGATGGGTATTACCCAGTCTACCTATGTTTTGTGTTGATCCCTGATCATATTTAATGCGTTTTGTGTAGATTTTCGTTAAAAACGCATAAATTTGAAAAAATTAAAATATAAATAGAAAAAATTAGGCTTACTAGTCTCTTGAGTCCTGTTTTTTAAAAGTTATACTGTCCATCAGACTCTATTTCAAAAAAGGTGTAAAGCCAAATTTCTGGAAACTCACCAAAATAAAAAGTTCGTTTATGGTCGGTACGTAGATACAAAGATAAATTCTAAATAGTTGCCCGGAAAAGATTGGTATTTAGAATGTTTATTCTTTGCAGAAATCGAACTAACAAATAGATAAAAAAGGAGTTAAAAATGATTAAAACAGTAGTCAATTTAACACAACAATCCGTCTTAGGGGAGATTGAAAATGTTTTAGATACATATCCATATCATCCTTATCAACAAGCATTTGCAATTCCCGATTTGCGCCAAGAGCTAATCGCTTTTGTTCTCAATCGTATTCCATGCCTTTATAGCGCCATATCTGACGAACAGTTACTCATACCAAGTTGTGAGCAAGAAAGCTGGTGGAACAACAAATTACCTCGTAGTCCTTTAGAGCAGCAACAACACCTACAACGGTTGATTCACCAAGGTATTTATTCTATATTCCAAGAAAAATCAGACTGGATCAGTCACCACCTTTGTGAATCGGTACAAGTAGGCTGCGAGCCATCTCACTGGTTTGGTTAAGTATTAGTCAGTAGTCAGTAGTCAGTAGCCATTAGTCATTGATGATTAAATAAAAATCTAAGACTGTGGACTATTAACTATTGACTACTCACAAGTGTTATACCAATTCTCCAAAATCAAGTAACACATCCAAACCTTAAAACCCAGACCAAATCTGAATTTCTTAATTTTGAATTTTGAATTTTGAATTTTGAATTGGTGTTAGATGATTGCTGATGTAGGCAGATGCGATAGACTACGCCTTAGTGGAAGCGCACATACTCCTGCAAAGAAGCAAGCTATGCGTAGCGTCTCGTAGCGTTTGTTGATTCCCCGATGTAAAAAACGCCAATTCTACATTTGAGATATCGGCAGTTGTGGAGTAGATGATATTCTACATAAAGCTACTCTACACACCCTGAGAAGTAAGATAAAGACCAAAGTCATCACCTGAGTTGGTGACGCTCTTCTTCTGATGTTAATTCAACACTTTCTTGTAGAGAACGTTCATTTTCCTCGTACTCTTGTTGAATCATCTCAAAAACATCAATAAGTTCACCACGAGCTTGATCCGGTGTTTTTCCCCAAGAGTTATAACCAGAGATTGTTGAGATGTGTGCAACAAATGAGCCATTATCGCCAGGGCGGTTCACAGTGGTGTAGCCTTGTTGAGACTGCATGAGGATAGCCTAATGGTTGAAATTACATCTTCAGTGTAAAAGCAAAATCTCAAAAGTAGGTAAATTTAGGGGTAATATTCAACTATAGTAATCTTTTGCAGCACTTAACTAGTTTGTAATTCTGGTGTCGCCACTTGTAAAAACTCCCGTACCCGCCGTAGATAAGTAGGCGCATCTTCCAACATAGGAAAATGTGCTGTATCGGGAATCAAGACAAACTCCACGTTTTCATTTAGGGAAGCGGCTTGTCGTCCCATCTTAGCTGGGATAATTTGGTCATATTCCCCAGCCACTAATAAAGTTGGTACTTGTAACTTAGCAAACTCCTGGGGCATGACTTCAGCCTGAGCTTTACTGACAGAAGTAAAGATTGTCCCTAAAGCCGTATCATAATCGGCTACTAGAAAATCTTCTAAGAAAGCCTTGCGCTCACTTTTAGGTATAGGACGATGTAAAAATCTCGCCATAAACATTCTGTCAACAAATGGTATTTTCCCTAACCACTTAGGACGGAACTTGACTACATAACCACCAAATTTATGAAAAGCAGCAAAAGCTTTTTCGTCATATTCAAAAATACCGCTACAGGTTAATATTCCCCGTTCTACTCGTTGGGGATAGCGGTTAAAAAACATTGTGGCGATAGAAGCACCCATTGAGTGAGCATTCACATAAACACGCTGAAGCTTTAATTCATCAAGCAGAACAACTAAATCCTCAGCGTATTCTTCTATCTCATAAGTTAACTCTTGAATGGCTTGAGATTTTTCCTGAGTTGAATCAGCCCCAGCTACAGACTCACTAGCCTGAGCAACAGTCGGTTTGCCGTAGGAACGTCCAAATCCCCGCAAATCATATAGTAAACAATCAAATTGGTCTGATAAAGCGTTAGCAGTGCTTCTCCAGTATCTAGCTGAACCAGCCCAACCATGAACGAAAACCATCACAGGCTTAACTAAATCGCCCGATGGTTGTTTCACCCACTCGTAATAATGATCAACGCCACGAACATTGATATAAGGCATTTGCTCAAAGTCAATAGTCAATAGTCCAAAGTCAACAGTCAACAGTCAACAGTCAACAGTCAACAGTCTATTAACTAATGACCATTGACTCATGACTACTAAGCTGATTCCGGTTTAGGCAATGAAGACGGATGAACTAGCAATTCTGCGGTTGATCGCTTCTCTACCATTTCCCTGGTGACTGTGCATCGCGTCACATCTTTACGGGATGGTAACTCGTACATCACATCTAGCATAAGTTCTTCCACAATGCCCCGTAATGCCCTCGCGCCAGTTTTCCGGCGGTAGGCTTCTTGAGCGATCGCCTTGAGTGCATCTGGTTTAAAGTCTAATTGGACATTGTCCATCTTCAGCAGTTTTTGGTACTGCTTAACTAGGGCGCTACGTGGTTGAGTCAGAATCGCCATCAAGGCTTCTTCATCTAGAGGATCTACTACGGCTACCATTGGTACCCGACCGATAAATTCGGGAATCATGCCGAATTTCACCAAGTCATCTGGTTCCAGATGGCGCAACACATCTGCTGCCCGTTTTTCTTTAGATTGCCCTTCTCCAGGTTGCACAAAGCCTATTGACTTTTTGCCCCCTCTCTGGTCTACAACCTTCTCTAAACCAACAAAGGCTCCGCCACAGATAAATAAAATATTGCTGGTATCAATTTGGATGCAATCTTGGTAAGGGTGTTTCCGTCCTCCTTGGGGTGGGACGTTGGCAACTGTGCCTTCCAGCATTTTTAACAAAGCTTGCTGTACACCTTCACCAGAAACGTCCCTAGTGATGGAGGGGTTTTCACTCTTGCGGGCAATTTTGTCAATTTCATCAATGTAGATGATGCCGCGCTGGGCTTCTTCTACATCCAAATCAGCTACTTGTAATAATCGCAGTAAGATATTTTCTACGTCTTCCCCTACATACCCTGCTTCTGTGAGTGTTGTCGCATCAGCCACAGCAAAGGGGACATCGAGAATTTTGGCTAGGGTTTGGGCTAGGAGAGTTTTGCCACAACCAGTAGGGCCAATTAAAAGAATATTAGATTTTTGCAGTTCTACTGCATCATCTCCATTTTTACCGCTACCTTTAGACTGCAAGATTGCCAACCGTTTGTAGTGGTTGTAAACGGCTACAGATAAAACTTTCTTTGCTTCATCTTGGCCGATAACGTGTTCGTCTAGGTACTTTTTAATCTCTCTAGGCTTGGGTATTTGGCTCAGGGAGAGATTAGAAGAACGGGCGCGGCGTTTTTGAGGGGGTTCTGATTTTGGTGCTGGTTGCGCCGCCGCACCGCTAGTATCTAGCAACTCCTCATCTAGTATTTCATTACACAAG
Organism: Anabaena sp. FACHB-595; assembly: GCF_048568275.1. Taxonomy (NCBI): domain Bacteria; kingdom Bacillati; phylum Cyanobacteriota; class Cyanophyceae; order Nostocales; family Nostocaceae; genus Anabaena; species Anabaena sp. FACHB-595. The sequence goes on along the minus strand of NZ_CP183473.1, from coordinate 4,441,428 downwards.
TCTACACATTCATCGCAGATGTAGACTCCCGGCCCTGCGATCAATTTCCGCACCTGCTCTTGAGACTTGCCACAGAAAGAACATTTTAAATGGGAGTCGTACTTAGACATACCAGCCTCTTATTTCACGATGGTGACGTTTTCCCCTGCTGTGGGAAGATTTTGTCTGGAGATGACTTGATCGATCAAACCGTAATTTTTTGCTTCTTCTGCTGACATAAAGAAGTCGCGATCGGTATCTGCTTCAATTCTTTCTAGGGGTTGACCAGTATGATTAGCCAATAACTGGTTCAACTGAGCCTTAATGTAAAGAATTTCCCTTGCTTGGATTTCTATATCAATGGCTTGACCTTGAGCGCCACCCAGGGGTTGGTGAATCATAATGCGGGAATCAGGTAGGGACATACGTTTACCTTTAGTTCCTGCTGTTAACAAAAATGCCCCCATGCTTGCTGCTAACCCAAAACATATAGTAACAACATCGGGACGGATTTGCTGAATTGTATCATAGATTGCCATGCCTGCGTAGACAGATCCACCAGGGGAGTTGATATAGAGTTGGATATCTTTTTCCGAGTCTTCCGCGTCCAAAAACAACAACTGGGCAACAATTGTGTTGGCTACAGCATCGTCGATAGGAGTTCCTAAAAAGATAATCCGCTCTCGCAGTAGGCGGGAGTAGATGTCGAAGGCTCTTTCTCCCATACCAGATTGTTCTACGACCATTGGCACGATGTTGCCTATGCCGTTGAGGTGTGAGGACATTCCAAATCGACTTAAACTGTTGATGGAGTGATTTGCCGACTGCGATACAAGCATACAAGGACAATTGGAGATAGTTGGGACAGAGATTTTGGCAACATATAGCTGCCTTTGTGTTAATAAATGAGATTTTGATTCACCTATGTGTTAACCATTATGCCTCATCTATATTCTTCTCGTTTTACCCCAAATTAGGTGAGGGAGAGTGCAAACCATTCCATTGACTACATCTTCCACATTTACGGTGAGCCTTGAGTAATAATTTTTCATACTCATGACTCAGCATTTATAACTTAAAAATTTGAATTTGTGTGAGGGGTGATCTGGCGACAATGGCTGCTAAGAGCTAGTAGGGTGTGTTGTGGTTTGAGTCTGACGCACCAAAAATATGTGATTGGTGGCTGAATCTATGGCGGAACACACCCTTGTATATTAAAAGAAGTGGTAGACCGTCGCACCCTAGGTCATTAAAGACCGCTTTGTAGCATGGGTCACCACAACAATCTCTTTGACAGAACTCGAACAGTCGCCGGGGTCAAAGCTTTAAACTACTGACATTTAAAGTATACAGTCCGCATCGGGCAAGGATGAGTGAAATCAAGGGGATGAATTAAAAACTTCTTGACAAAATAGTTGAGATTCAAAAATGGAAAACATCTCTGTGTGGGTAGGCATTGACGTGAGCAAAGCGACCCTCGATGTTTATATCCGTCCCATCGGTAAAGCATTGAAGTTTGCTAATACAGAACTAGAAATATTTAATTTAGTTGAACAATTAAAATTTTATGATTTGAACCTCATCGTACTAGAAGCAACCGGAGGATTAGAAACAGAACTGGTCATTCAACTACAGGCAGCAATGCTACCAGTAGCATTAATCAATCCACGTCAAGGACGAAATTTTGCCAAAGCCACTGGTAAACTCGCCAAAACAGATGCTATCGATGCACAAATATTGGCACACTTTGGGGAAGCAATGAAACCTCAAGTGTTAAACATTGAGTCACAAGCATCTCGTCAATTAGGAGAATTAATTAGTCGTCGAAGACAATTAGTTGAGATGCAAACTGCTGAAAAAAATCGACGCTCACGCGCCCGTGGTAAAGCATTGGCAGATATTGAAGCACACATTGAATATCTTGACGAACGTCTCAAACAACTCAATCAAGAAATTGAGCAATTAACTCAAAACAATCAACAATGGATTGAAAAAGTTAATTTACTCAAAACTACTCCTGGTATTGGCCAAGTTATTTCGACAACTCTGGTTTCTGATTTGCCAGAACTCGGTCAACTCACTGCCAAACAAATTTCTCGCTTAGTTGGTGTTGCACCTATCAATCATGATAGTGGTCAACACAAAGGTAAGCGCATGATTAATGGCGGTCGCGCTCATGTTCGTGCCACTCTTTATATGGGTGCTGTTGTTGCTATGCGTCATAATCCGGTTATCAAGGCCTTTTATGAGCGTCTTGTCGAACGTGGTAAATCGAAAAAATTAGCTCTCACTGCTTGCGTTCATAAAATGTTAGTCATTTTAAATGCAATGGTTCGGGATAATTTACCTTGGCGTGTTACTGACAACTTACAACCCATTCCCAACGCTTAATCACAATTGACCGTTTTTATACTTGGAAATACTCTCCCTGATGATCCTATTGCCGCATTTGGGTCAATTTTTGATGCTCTTTTTTATCTTCACGGGAAATCCAGCAACTGGGGAAGATTCTGCGGCGAAGCGGAGTGGCTGGTGCGGGCTGCTACCATCTTAGCCAAGAGCCACAAGTCTTTTTGCCCGTACCAGCCACCGCAGAATCTAGCGCAGCGTTCCCCAGTTGCGTCAATGTTCAGAGTCCCGGTTTTTGTTAACGATCGCTTGACTTTCAAGACAGTCGCTACAAAATTGCCTTTTTATTCCCCTGTAGTCGATTCTGCTGCAACCTCTATGGTTTCTGCCTCAGTCTCAGGTGCAGTTATCTCTGGCTCTTGGCTAGCTAATGAGCCTTCTGGTACCAGTTCAACGGTAGAATTTGCTAATAGCCAATCAATGATTTTTTCGGATAATAGCTCGTTTTCTACGATGGTTTGCAATCTTTCTGCATCAATGTCTTCGTCTGGGTATTGTTGCACCAATTCTGTCACTCTGGCTTGAATTTCTTCTGGGGTGACGGTAATTGACTCGCGTTTAGCGACTTCTTGCAAACCCAAAGACCGTTTAAGGCGTTCTACAGCCTCAGGGCGCGATCGCTCCCGTAACTGCGGGATAATATCCTGGGTGAATAATTTTTTCACATCCAGTCCCTGTTGGGATAGGCGCATAGCTGTTTGTGTCAGCATCGCGTCTACTTCTTTCTCAATCAGGGTTTCTGGCAAATCTACTTCTATGTGCTTAACTAGTTCGCCTAACAAAGCCTCTTGCTGATTATTCTTGGTTTTGTCTTCCGCTTCTTTTTGATAACGCTCTGCCAAAGAAGCGCGCAACGCTTCTAGAGTATCGAAATCGCTGACTTCTTGGGCAAAGTCGTCATTTAATTCCGGTAGTTCTTTTTCTTTAATTTCTTTGAGAGTCACCGTAAAAATTGCCGGTTTCCCTGCCAATTCTTGGTTAACGTAAGGGTCTGGGAATTGAGCTGACACTTCTTTGGTGTCCCCTGGATTCATGCCCACGATGCCAGTCACAAAACCAGGAATAAATCTATCTTCCTGTAATTCTACCTGAAAATCGCTAGCGTCACCGCCAGGAATGGGTTCGGGTTCGGCATTTTCGTCATCACCTTCAGCTTTGGCGATTACACCTTTAAAGTCCACTACAGCCACGTCACCAATTTGGGCGGATCTTCCTTCTACGGGAATTAATGTCGCCAATTCTTGACGTTCTTTTTCTAAAACTTCATCAACCCGCGCTGGATCGTACTTGATTTCTTCGGCTTTGGCTTCTAAACCTGTGTACTGCACTAGGTTGATTTCTGGTTCTACATCCACAGCCGCAGTAAAAGTCAAGGGCTGTCCTGGTTCGTAACTATTAATTAAATCATCGAAGGATGAGCGCAGGCGTGGTTGACCAATTGCGGCAATGGATTCTTGCTTGATTGCTTGCTCTATCCCATCTTGCAGCAATTCTTCCAGGGCTGCGGCTTTGATGTGAGTTTTACCTAGACGCTGTAATAATACTTGTCTTGGTACTTTGCCTTTACGAAACCCAGGAATGTTAACGGTTCTGGATAAATTTTTAATTACCTGTTCGTAAGTTTTTTGCGTAATTTCTGGTGTAATCTCTATTTCCAGACCAATTTGGCTGGCGGGAAGTTTTTCCTGGGTAACTTTCATGCTTCGTCTCTAAATTTTGGGGGTTTGTGACTCCAAGTACATACAAGATGCGATTAACCAAAATGAGTGCCGGATTTTGAGTTCTCAATTCTGAGCAAGATTGCTTACTCAGTCATCGTTACTGGGAACTTTTCTATGAGAACTTGGCACTCGTAGCTTTGCATCGCTTCTGTGAGTTAATGTTTCTTGGTGATAATGGGAAGTGTCTACAAGGCAGATTTCTAGGCCTACAGTAGATATCCAGTTTACTGCTAATGGCAAAAAACTTGACATTTTAGTGCTATAACTTTACCGAAAGAGTCATAGTTAACCGGCCGCATCGGTTCTATGGGACTATGATCGTGATATCCTGGTTTTCACAAACAACAAACCAATAGCCTGTATCCTATAATAAAATGCCAAGTTTGTTTATTGTCCTAGCGTTAACGCCTTTACAGTAAACCAGTATTGGATTTTGAATAGACTATCTTAGATTAACTCTAGCCACGAGGATAAAGGGCTGGGAAACTTTAAATTTTTAATTTTAGATTTGTTTTGCCTACAAAAGACAGGGTATGTACCAAAAAGTCAGTGTACAATTCAAAATTGTTTGATTGTATTGACTTGGTTGACATTGAATCATAGTACATTACCGATCAATCTAACCCACATCACAGACAGGTGTGATTGTTTCCCAGAGTGAATTTTATAGATCACCTTGAAAACATACTCTTCTCTAGATTTTTCTCTGCAATAGGGATTTACTGTATAATGGGGTTAATTTTTTAATTAAGCGGTGAAATTAAGCAGAAATTCCTGTAAGAGCCTGCATTTATTAAAGTTATGTAAACTTTAAAATTAGATTACCTATTTAAGAAATATCGCTAAAAATCAGGAAAGTTTGCACTGAATATTTGATTATTCTTATTGTCAAAGACTGGATAAATTATAAATCTGTAAGAGACCACCAAAAACTTAACCATAACCTCTGAGGAAGGAGGATTTTAGTTTGTCTAAAACGTATCGTGTAGCTATTTTGGGAGCAACTGGTGCTGTCGGCACAGAGTTGCTGGAATTGTTGGAAAGCCGGAATTTTCCGGTGGCGGAACTAAAATTATTGGCATCAGAAAGGAGCGTAGGCCGATCGCTCCCCTTTCAAGGTGAAAATATAATAGTAGAGGCAGTGAGCGATCGCGCCTTTGAAAATGTTGATATAGTTTTAGCCAGCGCTGGTGGTTCCACATCCAAAGCTTGGGCATCTGTAGCGGTTGAAAAGGGTGCAGTAGTTATTGATAACTCCAGCGCCTTCCGTATGAACCCAGATGTTCCTCTGATTGTGCCAGAGGTAAACCCCCAAGCCGCCGCCGACCACAAAGGCATCATTGCCAACCCCAACTGCACCACTATTTTGATGACCTTGGCAGTATGGCCATTACATCAAGTTAGACCAGTGCAACGCATTGTAGCAGCAACTTACCAGTCTGCTAGTGGTGCAGGTGCTAAAGCAATGGCAGAAGTGAAAACCCAAAGCAGTGCCATCTTGAGAGGTGAGGAACCAGTCGCCGAAGTATTACCTTACCCCTTAGCATTTAATTTATTTCCCCATAACTCTCCCTTGACCGATTCAGGGTATTGTGAGGAAGAGTTGAAAATGGTCAACGAGACCCGCAAAATCTTTGGTACACAAGAAATTAGAATTACAGCTACTTGTGTACGGGTTCCCGTACTACGCGCCCACTCAGAAGCAATTAATCTAGAGTTCGCAGAACCATTTTCTCCAGATGAAGCTAGAGAAATTTTAAGTCAAGCACCTGGAGTAAAATTGCTAGAAGATTGGGGAAAAAATTACTTCCCCATGCCTATTGAAGCTAGTGGTCGTGATGAAGTTTTAGTCGGGAGAATCCGCCAAGATATTTCTCACCCCTGTGGTTTAGAACTCTGGCTTTGTGGCGACCAAATTCGTAAAGGCGCAGCGTTGAATGCGGTACAAATAGCCGAGTTGTTGGTAGAAAAGAATTTACTCCAACCTACAAAAGCTTATGTTGCTAGGTAGTCAGTTGTCATTGGTCGGTGGTCATTAGCCATCATGAACTGCATCAGGTATGGGGGATTAGCGCTCTTTTATGACTCTGATGAAAGAAAAAAATGTAGGTTGGGTTGAACTTGAGTGAAACCCAACAAAACCAAGGACTTTTCGTGTTGGGTTACTCTACGAGAAGGCTGCGCCTACGTTCCTCAAACCAACCTACTCGTAAATTTATCAAAGCCTTCACAATCAAGGATTATGAATTTTTATTTAACGAGAGTAATAGAAGAGCGTTAAGAACTAGGAACTCAGCACTTTTCCAAGTCAGTAGCTAGCAAGAAGCGACCGACTACTTTCGACTAATGACAGTGAACAGTTAACTGTCATCTGACACCTAAATAACTGATCAACATAATTAAAAGGAAATTGAGGAGTAACAAGAGGGTGGGAGATTTTGGCACAGTTTTAACCGCTATGATTACACCGTTCAAAGCGGACGGGAGCGTTAACTATGCTGTAGCGGCAGAACTAGCAGCGAATTTAGTTGACAATGGTACAGATACATTGGTTGTGTGTGGTACAACTGGAGAGTCACCCACCTTGAGTTGGGATGAAGAATACAATTTATTTGTAGAAGTTTTGCAGACAGTAGCAGGCAAAGCCAAGGTAATAGCTGGATGTGGTTCCAATTCCACCAAAGAAGCGATCGCAGCTACGCAAAAAGCAGCTAAAATAGGAGTACATGGTACTTTACAAGTTGTACCTTACTACAACAAACCGCCACAAGCCGGACTATACCAGCACTTTCAGGCGATAGCGCAAGCCTGTCCAGAGCTACCGCTATTGTTATATAACGTTCCTGGTCGTACTGGTCAAAATCTCAGTCCAGAGACAGTTGTGCGGTTAGCTGAAATCGACAATATTGTTGGTGTTAAAGAAGCTAGTGGCAATCTTGACCAAGCGGGTGAAATCCGTCGCTTGACACCAAAAGAATTCCAGATTTACGCTGGAGATGATTCGTTAACTTTACCCTTGTTAGCTATAGGGGCAAAAGGCGTAGTCAGTGTGGCTTCCCATCTGGTAGGGAACCAACTACAACAGATGATTCAAGCTTTTAATTCTGGGCAAGTGACAGTTGCCAGTGATATTCATCTTCGACTTTTGCCGTTGTTTAAGACTTTATTTATCACTACAAATCCGATTCCCATTAAACAAGCACTAAAACTTCAAGGTTGGGAAGTTGGCTCAACCCGTCCACCGCTAAGTGATGCTGATGCAGAAGTCAGTCAAAAACTAGAAGCAGTAATGAAACATCTCGATTTAATTTAATCACCATTATCTAAGGACTAGTTAAATTCTATTTCCCAAAACTGTATATCAATAACTAATGGGGTTTATTAGAAAAATCTGATGATTAAAGTTTTATTCCCGCCTAGCTTCTAATAGTCTGAAAATTTGTGCTAAAACCTAATAAATATACAATGAATTTTTCAACTTAAAATTCCTCTTTATTGAACCAGAAATTTGCACATTTAATCAAAATTTAGCTGCTTGTAAAAAGCAGGCTCATGTTGTCATTCCTAAAAGAAGCTGAATTTTCAAATTTACTAAGTCTAAAACAACAAACAACAATCTCAGGAGAAAATGGTTAAAAACGAAACTAATGCTGGCCTAAAAATTATTCCCTTAGGCGGTTTACATGAAATTGGTAAAAACACCTGCGTTTTTGAATACGATGATGAAATCATCCTCTTAGATGCAGGATTGGCTTTCCCCACAGAGGCGATGCACGGAGTAAATATCGTCCTGCCAGATATGACTTATCTACGGGAAAATCGCCACAAAATCAAAGGTATGGTTGTTACCCACGGCCATGAAGATCATATTGGTGGGATTGCTTTTCACCTCAAACAATTTGACATTCCAGTAATTTATGGGCCTAGACTAGCAATGGCAATGCTAGAGGGTAAATTAGAAGAAGCTGGAGTACGCGATCGCACAGAATTAAGAAAAGTTTTACCTCGTGATGTTGTACGCATTGGCAAATCCTTCTTCGTCGAGTACATCCGCAACACCCACTCCATTGCTGATAGCTTCACCCTTGCCATTCACACTCCTTTAGGTGTGGTCATTCACACCGGTGACTTCAAATTTGACCACACCCCAGTTGATGGTGAAAAATTTGACTTGCAGCGCCTTGCAGAACACGGTGAAAAAGGCGTACTTTGTCTGTTGAGCGATTCCACTAACTCCGAAGTTCCAGGATTCACCCCTTCAGAAGCATCAGTTTTTCCCAACCTAGATAGAGTTTTTAGTCAAGCGGAAGGACGGCTATTCGTCACCACCTTTGCTTCCAGCGTCCATCGCATCAACATGATTCTGCAACTGGCGAAAAAGCATAACCGCGTCGTCACAGTCGTTGGCCGTTCCATGCTGAACTTGATTGCCCACGCTCGTAATTTGGGTTACATCAAGTGTGAAGATAATCTGTTGCAGCCCTTGCATATGGTACGCAATCTACCAGATGATAATGTTTTGGTTCTCACCACGGGTTCTCAAGGTGAAACAATGGCAGCCATGACCAGGATTGCCAACAAAGAACACCCCCATATTAAAATTCGCCAAGGTGATACTGTTGTCTTCTCTGCTAACCCAATTCCAGGGAACACAATTGCTGTAGTCAACACCATCGACAAATTGATGCAGCAAGGGGCAAAAGTAGTTTATGGAAGAGACCAAGGAATTCACGTTTCGGGTCACGGCTGTCAGGAAGACCAAAAGCTGATGATTTCCTTAACTCGACCTAAGTTCTTTGTACCAGTCCACGGCGAGCATCGGATGTTGGTGAAACATTCCCAAACCGCCCAGAAGACAGGCATTCCCGCCGAGAATATGGTAATTATTCAGAATGGGGATATCATTGAACTCACTGAAGACTCAATTCGTGTCGCGGGGAAAGTTCAATCTGGTATCGAGTTGGTGGATACTACAAGCTCTGGAATGGTCAGCGCCAAAGTACTGCAAGAACGTCAACGCATGGCAGAGGAAGGCCTTGTAACTATTGCAGCTGCTATTGATTGGCAAGGTAAATTGTTGGCTAAACCAGAGATTCACCTGCGTGGTGTTGTTACTAGTGTAGAGCGATCGCTGCTACAAAAATGGGTACAACAGCGTATTGAAGAAATTTTGGGCGTGCGCTGGTCAGAGTTTACGACTTCTGAAGGTGAACAACCTGAGATTGATTGGGGTGGTTTGCAAGGAACTTTAGAGCGCGAGTTGCAACGTTCTATTCGTCGTGAGTTGCAATGTCAGCCATCAGTGACCTTGCTGATGCAAATTCCTGATGAGCCACCTGTGAAGGTGGCTGATGGTAGAAGGAGGCGGACTCGGACGGCTGCTCAAGTAGCTTCTTAGAGAGTATTCAGGGGTAAAACTCACATAGAGGCGCAAAGATGCTCAGAAAACCTGTGCGTCTTTGCGCTTTGGTGTGCGATATTATGACCCAAGACAATTAAAAAGGCAGAGCCAACTAAGGCAATGGTGGTGCAGTTCATCCGTAAGCCCGGAATGCAGCCAGCCTAAGGCTAAACCCAAATACGTCAGCCCTATTAGGCCATAAATTGCAAATTGGATGAGAATCGCTGTTTTTTATGGGTTCTTGTCAGTGCTAGCACTTAAAGATAGTTTCTACACTAGCTAGCCAACAATAAAACTATTTCCGTATAAATATTCTTTTAGTAGCAAAAATACTTGTGTTAATCTTTGTGAAGATTACTACAAATTCTACCCGAAGATAGATGTCTTCACTAAAATTTAAACTGTGTCAAGTTATGAATAAGATCGGGTGATCACACTACCACTTCCGAGAAAATTGCGATTAACTTGACGTAGTAATAAGTTGTGTTCTGGCTTCAGTACTTTTCCCAAATTAACGTTATATCGCTTTTAATGAGCGTTTTTTCCCGACAAGCTAGTTATCACACTGTATAAGTTCATCGGAAAGGTGAATACCCTCATAAAAGAAGAGGCATAACCATGAAGGTATTTGATAATACCACAAAAAAGCTTTTGGTTGCAAGCTGGGTTTGGATAAGTCACACAGAAGTTAACAATACTCGTTTAGCCCAGTTGCAGACTTCTCCGTCTCAGTCAGGTTGGGACATTCTCAGACCCTTAAGACGCTACTTAGACAGCATTGAAGTGAGCGATCGCTTATTGGCTCACCGCCTATGTCAACTAATTCCTGCTCAATGTCCTTTTGAACGCGACATCAATTTATTTGGCAAAACTCTGCTGCACATTCCGCCATTGTGTAAACTCAACCCTCTATATGAAGAAGTCGTTAGTTTGCGTTTCCGGGCGCTGTGCTATTTAGCTGATGAATGCGGCGAGGATGTATCACAGTATTGTTAGTCATTAGCGGAAAATGTGGGGTTTTGAACTAATAACTATTGACTCTTTTTTCTCGCTTCCCATTTCTGGATGGCTTCTTGAGCATCTTCGTAGACAGCTGTTCCTTCTGGGACTAAGGTAGCAGTTGCAATTGCAGCACTAAAATTTTCTTGATCGGCGCGATTTTTAGCGAGGTCAAGAATTTTTTCACTCCATTGATTAATAGATATTTGTGCCAAATCAAAGCCTGGTTGCCCTTGGGGTACTCTTTTGGCTACTTCGATGGCACGGTTATAAGTGGAAGCTTGCCCTTGTTTAATTAAGGCGTTAGCGGCATCTATCAGGGTTTGATTAGCTAGAAACTGTTTAGCTTCTGAGCGCCACTGGGAAATTGTTGTTTGAGCTTGGGGATAGAGTGCTTCGTCTTTGGGAATTAATTTAGCAGCTGCGATCGCATTGGCATATTGTCTTTGTTTGGCGCGACCTTCTGCTAAATCGAGAATCATCCGAGTCCAAATCTTAATATTTTCCTGGGCTTGTTCGTAGAGTGGTTCGCCGGGTTTAATTTTCTTAGCAGTGGCGATCGCCAAGCTGAGATCGCTAGCTTGAGTCTGTCTCAAAGACATTTTTGCTAGGTCTAATACGGCTTGATTACGTTTTTTAGATTCAGAAATAGGGGCGATTTGGGCAGTTGACTGATTCTTTGGTCGATTGAGTGGGGCTACCTTGGCTACTGGACGAGGAGTTGAGGGAGTCTGAATGATTTGTGAATCACTAGTAACAGTAGGTAGTTGCTGTCTGGCTCTTAAAACTCTGGCTTGATTACGCAGGAGAATAATAGAAATTAACGCTACAACGACCATAGTTCCACCTCCCCACAGCAAAAACTGTCTCCATAATGGAGGCTCTGGCTTATTGCTTGGTAGGCGAGAGATGTAGGGTTGGGGAGCATTGGGGATGAACCTCCCGCCTGTTTCTTCCTCGTCGGGTATAGGTGGTTGGTATAGTTGGGGGAAGTCAGTATTTATGGGAAATAGCTGTCTATCTAGGGTGACAGTGGGTGATTTGCCATTACCGTTAGTTTCAAACCTGGGAGAGTCTTCCCATTTCCCAAATTTTGGGGGCTTGGAGGTTGTTCTAGGGGATTCCCCCAAGGATGGTGCTGTTAAGGCTACAGCAAAACTTTCTTCTGAAAAAATAATAGGTTCGGCTTCCGAAGGTTCTAAGGTACTAGGTACGGCGGCGCTCAGTTCTACTTCAGGATTGCTTGTTGTTTCTACTGGGGGTAAAATTGCCTGTTCTTCAAAGGGGATAAAGGCTACAGGATTTTGTGTAGGTCGCCAGTAATGCTGAGATAGTTCGGGAGTCAAAACACCTAAGTATTTTTCTAATTCTCCTAAATTACTGCCGTAACCAGAACGCAAGGCTGATAATAATGCGCCTGTAAATATGCCGTGGCCTAGCTCTCTACTTTCCTGAGAAAACTGGTCTGGTTGACAGGAAAGAATGGTGGACAGTTGTAGTTCTTCAGCTAGTTCGATGATTTCTTTGCCCACGGGAATATCCCCAAAGCTTGCAGAAGCACGGTTGATATCAAACAGCAGCAAAACATTGAGGTTAGCTAGCTGCAAACTTTGCATCAGCGATCGCATTTCTATGCCAGTTTCTTCTACCAGCTTGGGGTCGCCTTCTGTGGGCATTAAATAGTCTCTGCCGTTGTAGTTGACTCCATAACCGCTAAAGAAGAACCATAAATGGTCTTCTGGCTGCCAACAAGCTGCGGCTAAATCTTCCAGCAACAGCAATATATTTTCTTTAGTTGGATAGGTGGATCTATCGTCAATTGGTGGCGATGTATCCGTCATGAGCAAGCAGCGTTGGTTGACAAAACCTGCTTGGTGAACCAAAAAGTCCTTTAGCGCCTCGGCATCGGCTTGGGCGCAAAGTAAAGGTTGAAATAATTGATATTGATTAACGCCTATGGCGATCGCCCAGTAGTTTGCCATCCCGCTCTTTGTAGGTTGTTGTGTGCTTGCCTAAAATTGCGGTTGGCTTTGCTGAAAAAACAAAGCTAACCTATGTCTAATAGTCTAGGAGATTCTCATTGAGTCATTAAAGATACGTATTTTTTATTACTTCCACTTTCGGGAAATTTTCTTGAGTTATTCAAATTACAGAACCTCAATTAAGGAGCTATCAGGTTATGACCAGGAGTAGTACTCACCCACTATCATCAATCATTCCCTTTAAAGTTATTAGCCAAATTGACAAAAAAATCCGGACATTTCCGTTAATCTTTTTGCTTTTATTTCCTGTTCCTGTATGGCTTGTAACAGAATTGGTTTTCCCGCAAATCGTCCGGGCTTACACAGCCAGAGTAGACTTGACTATCGACAGATTACCTGATGAAGCCTACGAAACGATATTACGCAGGGCAGAAATGAGTGCTAGGGCTGCCGCACAAAGGAGCTTTGATCAAGATATCTTGGTAACAGATATTTCCGTGATCATTTCCGTACAAAGTAATGGAGCGATCGCACCAGTGTTAGCCTTAGATGTCAGCCGTCAACAATGGCGCACCCGCCCTGATCCGCAACGTTGGGCAACTTACTTTAAAAGCGCGCGATCGCTCTTATTTTTTGAACAGCCACAAAGCGCTCCCAACCCAGCCGCCGCCGTCACTATTCCCTCACCAGATCCCAATCCAGTCCCTACAGAATCTCCAGCCGCATCCCCGCAACCAACAGTAGAACCCGCGAATCAGCCACCAAAGTGAATATTAGGGGTGGAGTCAAAGGCAAGGGAGCAGGAAGAGAAGTCGCAAGGAGGGTTTCCCTCCAGGCGAACTTCGGGAGCAGGGGAAAAGATCACTACTGACCACTGGCTATTGATGAATCTCTGAAACTTTTCCATTTGACTTAGCCAAGCGATCGCTTAGAATAGGAAGGTTGTCAAGAATTGCGATATCGGCTATCATGGCTGTTCCTAAGAAGAAAACATCTAAATCAAAACGAGATAAACGTCGAGCTACCTGGAGACACAAGGCTGCTGTGGAAGCGCAAAAAGCTCTCTCTTTGGGTAAATCAATTTTGACTGGACGTTCTACATTTGTCTATCCTACTCCGGAAGAAGAAGACGAAGAAGAATAAAAAAATAGGTAATGAGTAATTGGCAGAACCTATTACCCATTACCTTTCACCCATGACTGATGATCAAATAATGATCTAAAGCGTAAGTTATCTCTAGCTCCTAATTTTTTAGTGTTTAACAAAATTAATAATTGTAGGTATTTGTAGGGTAAATATTAATTTAGTATTGCTTTCAATAAGTGGCTCTTGCGTTGGTTTTATGGTGGAGCATTAAAATCACAGTTTTATAGAAAGGCTCAAAAACTTAAAACCCAGTCACAGCAATGAATACAGGCTATCCTTGGGTTTTATTTATTATTCTGTTCCATAAAATGAACTGAAGAGCCCAATAAGTTTGTAATATTTTTAAGCGCAGCGAAAAGTCTGAGGGGCGCAGAGCCTTAACCAATTTAATTGGCTAAGGATTAAGAAAATATAGTACTAAGCAATTTCTCTATTTTTGATTTTTACTAAGAGTATGCTAGGAAAATTTTTTCAGAAACCAGATCAGGAAAATAGCGATCGCGTTCCCCCTGGACAGCATTTAGCTAAGGGTTTTCCTGTATTAACTTATGGTGCAGCCCCTAAAGTTAGTTTGGATGGTTGGGAGTTTCGGGTTTGGGGTTTGGCAAAACCAGCCGTTTTTACTTGGTCTGATTTCATGAACTTACCTCATAATGAATTTACAGCTGACTTTCACTGTGTAACCCGTTGGTCTAAGCTGGATGTCAAGTGGACGGGGATTAAGGTAACAGATTTTATTAATCTGATTGAGGTAGACTCCAAGGCTGCTCATGTCATGGAACACTGCTATGGCGGTTACACCACGAATATCGCCATGGCAGATTTTGTCAGGGAAGAGAATTTTTTCGCTTTTAAGTTATTTGGTGAAGACCTACCCTCGGAACATGGAGGGCCGATGCGTCTAGTTGTCCCCCATCTCTACGCCTGGAAAAGTGCCAAGTGGATTAATGGATTGGAGTTTCTTGATCAGGAAGAATTGGGTTTTTGGGAACGCAACGGCTACCATCGTCGTGGTGAACCGTGGGAAGAGGAAAGATATAGTTGATGGAGGATTGGTAATAGGTAATGGGTAATGGGTAATAGTCCAATTACCCACTACCAGATTCCTCATCCACAAAGGGATGAGGAATTTTAATTCCTATTTCCTGATTTACTCATCCCCAATCCCCAATCCCCAATCCCCAATCCCTAATCCCTAATCCCCTACTTCATCATTCGTTTGAGTAAAGATAATTTATTTTTGTAGGGTGCGTAACGCCAATCTAGGTCTAGCCAGAAGGCGTTTTTCAAAACACTTTTGTAATGGGAAAAGGTGTCAAAGCTGGCTTTACCGTGATAGCTACCAATACCACTATCGCCTACACCACCAAAGGGTAGGGATGAAACACCAACGTGCATGATTGTGTCGTTAATACACACTCCACCAGATGAAGTTTCTTGCAGAACTTGTTGCTGTAGGGCTTTATTTTGGGAAAATATGTATAAAGCTAGGGGTTTTGGTTGAGAATTAATGAGGGCGATCGCATCTTTTATATCTGTGTATTCAATCATAGGTAAAATCGGCCCAAAAATTTCTTCCTGCATCACAGGATCTGCCAAAGAAACGTTATCTAGTAATGTGGGAGCAATATATTTATCTTCGTAGTTCGTTTCCCCACCAACAATAACTTGACCATTTTTGAGAAATTTAGCTAAACGCTCAAAATGTCTATGGCTAATAATCCTCCCGTAATCAGGGCTATCTATTGGGTTATCGCCATAAAATTCTTGGAGATTTTTTTGTATAGCAGCAATTAAATCTTTTTTAATTTTCTGATTAACTAAAAGATAGTCAGGCGCGATGCAAGTTTGTCCGGCGTTAATGAACTTACCCCAAGCAATGCGTTTAGCTGTATATTCTAGATGAATATTACTATCAACAATACAAGGACTTTTGCCACCCAACTCTAATGTAACTGGTGTGAGATGTTTGGCGGCGGCTTCCATAACAATTTTGCCTATGGCTGTACCACCAGTAAAAAATATATGATCGAACTTCTCGGCTAGTAACTCTTGGCTAGTTTCTGCACCACCTTCTACTACTGCCACATACTCACTGGGAAAACATTTACTAATCAGTTGTGCTGCTAAATTAGAGGTATGAGGTGCAAGTTCTGAAGGTTTGATAATGGCACAATTTCCGGCGGCGATCGCCCCTACTAGCGGTGAAATTGTTAATGCGAATGGGTAATTCCAAGGACAGATAATTAAAACGACTCCTAGCGGTTCTGGATAAATTCGGGCTGAATAAGAAAAGAAGTCTAGGGGAACATCTGCTTTTTTGGGCTTAGACCAATTTTTCAGATTTTTGATCGCATAATCAATTTCTTTAATTACACCAACCTCTGCAAAGTAAGCTTCATATTCTGATTTGTTTAAATCCGCTTTTAATGCCTTGGTTATTGCTGTTTCATTATCAGTAACTAATTTTCTCAGTTTCTTGAGTTGTTCCAGGCGAAAGTTGATATCTTTAGTTTGTCCAGCCTGAAAAAAATTACGTTGTTGTTGAATTATTTCCTTGATTTTTGAGGTTTCAATAGTAAGCATCTTTTCTAGCCCTTAATTTTCTACTTTCTCAAACTCTCAAAATATTTTCATCTAGTCTGCTTTCCCTACTATTTGAATAGGTAAACTAACGACAAAAACACTGCCTTTTCCTAACTCTGAATTAACTACTATTTTACCGTGATGAGCCTCAACAATGCGCCGAGAAAGATACAAGCCTAGACCACTACCAGAGATTTTATGACTACCTTGACGAAATCTTTCAAATAATGTGGCGTGTTCTTCTAATGGAATACCTGCGCCTGTATCTGCGATTTCAACTTGTATATAGTCGATGTTGCTAGAAGGTAAGGAAAGGTCAGAAAAATCTTGTTTAGCATTTAATATAAGGGCTTTGAGGCGGATAGTCACTGAGCCAGAGGCGGTAAATTTGATGGCGTTACCGATAAGGTTGGTAAATAAGCGATGCAATTCTAAGCGATCACCTACGGTGGGCGGAACGCCAACGCCTAGTATATTTGGTGTTGATGCGTCGCCCAAATAGCTATTAATTGCCAAGTTTTTTTCTTGAGCCAAGGGTGTCAGTTCTGCAATCACCTCATTTAATAATTGGCTAAGATCGACTGGTTGAAATGCCAAGGTTTTGCGACCAGCTTCAAAGCGATAAACCTCTAATAAAGTATTCACCATTGACAACAGGTTAATATTACTCCGCGCCATAATAGCGATTACTTCCTGCATTTGGGGTGATAAATTTCCCAAAGCACCTTGTTGAAATAGTGCCAGCATCCGATCAGCCGCTACCAAGGGAGTACGTAAATCGTGGGTGAGACGAGAGACAAAATCTTCGCGTTGGCGAGCTATTTCGTCACGTTCATCCATACTATGCTTCAAACGGAGAAGCGATCGCACTCTTGCCAGTAATTCGTCCACCGTGACAGGTTTACGAATAAAATCATCAGCACCCAAATCTAATCCATGCGCTACATTCGGGGCATCATGGGCGGTAATCAATAAAATGGGGATGTATTGCGGTAACTTCATTTCCCCCCGCACTCGCCTAGTGACTTCATAACCATCCATCCCTGGCATCATTAGATCCAATAACACCAAATCACAAGGGGATGCTTGCAATTCTGCTAATGCTGAGATGCCATTTTCGGCGGTACTAACTGTATAGCCTTCTTCCTCCAAAATGGTTTTAATCAAAAACACGTTATCTGGAGAATCATCAACAACTAGAATTTTGCCAGATTGAGAAGATTGTGAACTCATGTCATGCCGAAGGGTAATAGGGATGTTGTTATTAGCAAGCACTGAGCTAAATATCAGGCTTGACTCTTCCGTAGAGTAGGATAGCTCCCTATAAACAATCTGGCAATTGAAAATTTGATGGAATTAATCCGAATGTTAAAATAAAAAATACCTCTGCGCCATTGGTAACACTGTTGCAGGTTCACAAGTCAACAATTCCCCATCGGCTCTAACTTCATAGGATTCTGAATCTACTTCTATATGAGGTAAGGCATCATTCAGTTTCATATCCTGTTTAGTTAATTGGCGAGTTCCAGAAACTGCGACTGCTGATTTTCGTAAACCCAATTGCTGAGGAATTTCTCTTTCTAAAGCGGCTTGGGAAACAAAGGTTAAAGATGTGGCATTTCTCGCACCTGCAAAACTACCAAACATGGGACGCATATGCACAGGTTGCGGTGTGGGAATGCTGGCGTTAGCATCACCCATTTGTGACCAAGCAATCATCCCGCCTTTAATGACTATCTCTGGTTTGACACCAAAAAACGCTGGTCGCCACAAACATAAATCTGCAAGTTTACCTGCTTCTACAGAACCTACATACTGAGCGATTCCATGCGTAATTGCCGGATTGATTGTGTATTTAGCAACATATCTTTTAGCTCTTAAATTGTCTGCTTCAGCATCTCCGGTAAGGCTTCCCCGTTGCACCTTCATTTTGTGGGATGTCTGCCAAGTGCGAATTATTACTTCCCCTACTCTGCCCATAGCTTGGGAATCGGAAGCAATCATACTAAACGCGCCTAAATCATGGAGAATATCTTCGGCGGCGATGGTTTCGCGGCGGATGCGGGATTCAGCAAAAGCCACATCTTCAGCGATCGCTGGATCAAGGTGATGACATACCATCAACATATCGAGGTGTTCGTCTAAGGTGTTGACGGTGTAAGGGCGGGTAGGGTTGGTGGAAGATGGAAGAACGTTGGCTTGTCCACAGACTTTGATAATATCTGGTGCGTGTCCACCGCCTGCGCCTTCGGTGTGGTAAGTATGGATGGCGCGATTTTTAAAAGCGGCGATGGTATCTTCGACAAATCCGGCTTCGTTGAGGGTGTCGGTGTGAATGGCCACTTGTACGTCGTATTCGTCGGCTACAGTCAAGCAAGTATCAATGGTGGCGGGTGTGGTTCCCCAATCTTCGTGCAGCTTTAAACCAATTGCACCCGCAAAAATTTGTTCTACTAAGCCTTGAGGTTGACTGGCGTTACCTTTACCTAAAAATCCTAAGTTCATAGGAAACGCATCAGCCGCTTGCAGCATCCGGTACATATTCCAAGGGCCGGGGGTGCAGGTGGTGGCGTTGGTTCCTGTGGCTGGGCCTGTACCGCCGCCAATCATAGTAGTGATACCGGAGGCGATCGCTACTTCAATTTGTTGGGGACAAATAAAATGAATATGGGTATCAATACCGCCAGCCGTGAGAATCATTCCTTCCCCCGCTAAGGCTTCGGTTCCAGGGCCGATAATAATATCTACATGATCTTGAATATAGGGATTCCCGGCTTTCCCAATTTTAAATATTTTGCCATCTTTAATGCCGATATCTGCTTTGACAATCCCCCACCAATCGAGGATTAAAGCATTCGTAATGACTAAATCTACTGCACCATCGGCGTTAGCAATGGGAGATTGTCCCATCCCATCTCTAATGACTTTACCACCGCCGAATTTCACCTCATCGCCGTAGGTTGTGAAGTCTTGCTCTACTTGTATAAATAATTCTGTATCAGCAAGTCGGATGCGATCGCCTACTGTGGGGCCGTAGGTTTCAGCGTAGGCTTGGCGGGACATTCTGTAGGGCATGGTGTATTCCTTGAGGTTAAGATTGAAACGCGGAGGGGCGCGGAGGTTAGCGCGAAGGATAGAGGAGAATGGAGGAGAATGATTTGAGTGGGATGATAATTGGGTGTGGGATGAGGGTGCATACGGTGTTGGGGCCAGGGTTGTCGGAGTCGGCTTATGAGGAGTGTTTGTTTTATGAGTTGAGGCGGGAGGGACTTAGAGTGGGTAGACAAATTCCCGTACCTTTGGTGTATAAAGAAGTGGAATTAGATTGTGTTTATCGATTGGATTTAATAGTAGAAAATAAAGTAATTATTGAAATCAAATCTGTGGAATCTCTTAAACCCATTCACGCAGTACAACTTCTAACTTATTTAAAACTCACTAATTTAAAACTCACTAATTCTAAACTCGCACTCCTCCTCAACTTTAAAGTCCTCCACCTCAAAGAAGGCATCAAACGCGTAGCCAACAACCTCTAACTCCGCACCCCTCCGCGCTAACCTCCGCGCCCCTCTGCGTTAATTTCCCCATTCACCCTCCCATTAAACCCATAAACCCGACGACTCCCAACCAAAGGAACTAAACTCACTTCCTTCTCATCCCCAGGTTCAAACCTAACCGCCGTCCCCGCAGGAATATCCAGACGCATTCCTAACGCCAATTCCCTATCAAAAATTAACGCATAATTAACTTCATAAAAATGAAAATGGGAACCAACTTGAATTGGTCTATCTCCTGTATTAGCAACCAGCAATTTTACAGTATCACGACCAGCATTTAATTCAATTTCCCCGCTTGGTGTAATTATTTCCCCTGGAATCATAATTAATTAAATTTATTAAATTAACGAATAGGATTATGCACAGTTACTAACTTTGTCCCATCAGGAAAAGTTGCTTCTACCTGCACTTCATGTACCATTTCTGCTATCCCTTCCATAACATCATCTCGTGTTAAAAGAGTTGTGCCATAACTCATCAACTCTGATACTGTATTGCCATCCCTCGCACCTTCTAAAATAGCAGCAGAAATATACGCCACGGCTTCTGGATAGTTAAGTTTCAACCCCCTATTTTTGCGCCTCTCTGCTACTAAAGCGGCTGTAAAAATCAATAATTTATCTTTCTCTTGTGGCGTAAGCTGCATAATTAATTAGGAATTACAAATTACGAATTAAGTTTGCCACACTCTGGGTATACATTTACCACGACTGAAAAACTCACCTCGCAACAATTGCCAAACAGACGTAAACCAGTTTCTCACTTCAGACGTGGAAGCACCACGATATCTACATAAAAATCCATTTTCTAAGGAAGTAACGCCTGCTTCACCTTGAGTATTCCCTAAATTGCGCGCTTTTTCGATGATTTCTGTGGAAATGGGACTACCCAACCAAACTAGACTACCTACTATTGGTTGTCCAGCCAAACCATGAGGACTGTGGAAAACGGCGTCATTTCCCGGTAGCCATTGACGATCAATCCACAAAGGAACACCTTGTTGCCAAATTTCTGTATGCGATCGCCATTCTCCTTGGTAGAATTTCTCTCCTCTAGCACTACGACCAAATCGGGTAATTTCCCAGCCTAAGAAATTGGCTCCAGTGGCTAATTCTACCCGTAAATCTTGGCGATAAATTGCCCCATTAAATAAAATTGTTTCCTGCGGTAGCCATTCTAAACAAGCACCTGCATCAATTTTTATCTCGATGGTTTGTCTAGCTTGTAAGCCGTCGCTGCGATATACCTTCCCGGCGGCGGCTGTGGTAATTAAAGCTTGTGCGTTCGGTTGGAGATGGAGATTATAAGATAGGCGATCGCCTCCCACCACACCCCCGGCCGTATGTAAGATCACACTATGACAGACTTTTTCCCCTTCTGGATAAAACGGACGCTGTACCTTTAGCGGTGCTTGCTGGTGGTTGTAAATTAACTGGGTGGAATTTGAGCGATCGGCGTAGACTAAATTAAGTTTGCCATGCCAGCCTTTTACTATAGTGTCAGTTTCGCTCATTTAAGTTTCTGCAAAATTAGTAATCAATAATATTTAGAAATATAACAATAGGAGGCTACAGAAATGGCATGGATATTTAGCTTATCAGCAGAATGTGGATCTGAAGAAATCAGTGCCATAAAATTTGCTCAACATTTTATGGGTCAAATATTGATACTCTCAAATGGTAGCCCATGCCTATGTCGTGCAGATACTTTTCAAGATATCGAAAACAATTGGTGGTGTCGCGTTTATCCCAATAATATTAGTGAAATGGGAATAGATAGTCCTGAAAGTGCTTATTTAATGACAGAATTAGGTATTTGACTCTATAAACATCTACGTATTGCCCCACCATTTCGTTATGCTTTAGTAGGTGTAGAAGTGGATGAATTTAGAACCTATAGTGAACTGATTGAAGACTTACCTAATTTATCTATCCCAGGATTAGTGTTAGCCAAAAAAATTGAGCAGGAAGTTGAAACATTACAAGTTTTTAGACTTTTTAGTTCTGGTTATGTTTGGCAACCTTATGAGGGAGAAGTTTACAATCCATTAATGGTATCCCCAGACTTAAAAAATAAACTTGATGAACTTTTGGCTGCAAGTTGAACTTATGTCTTGATGAATTAAAGAATTGCACATAATATGACCCCATAAAAATTGGCGAATTAGACTATGTCCTTAATTGAGAATTTGAGATAGCAGAAATTAGCCATAGGGACTTCCCAAAATTCAATTATTCTATGGGAGTATGAAGACGATGAAGAGACTCTTTCTCGCCTAGCCTCACCAATCCTCCAGGTTGCCATAGCGAGGGAATAGTTATTTACTTGGAGGTCTCATAGCACAAAGATTGATTGCTAGTAATAAAGTATCTTAGGCAAATTAATATTTCCATTTTCAGCAAACACACTGTTAATATTTAACCCAAAGTAGTTCACAAACCTTTTGATTACTAAATCCTGCAAAAATTGTAGCTTTTCTGTTTTATTAATAACTCTACTGTATTTCAGTGTTGGTGAAGTTACTGGAGTTCCTAGTAAATAACCATTATATGTTTGTTGACCCGAATATAAGCTGATATAAGTAGTATTAGTCATCATTACTGTTAATAACATATCATTAAATGGTAAAGTTTTACTCCAGATATTTAGTATTCCTTCTATCTGGGAAATAAAACTGTTTCTCATATCGTCATATTTTAAAACATCATTAGATGAATTATCTCTACCAGTTCTCAGATATTCTAAACACATTAAGAATTCACAGTGACCGTTTCTAAAAACTTGAATTTTATGACCAAGTTTGTTTTGGACTTCGTTTGGGGATTCTTGATTAATAATTCCGTATTCATTAGGTACTGTATTATATTGATTCAAAGTATCTGAAAACATAAAATAGCCATTAAACTTAGGTAAACTCAAGCTCTTGATTAGGCTATATAACTCTGGTGTTAAAGGATCAATACTGTCTTCATAAATATGAAGAGGTGTAAGACTTGTTATAAACCAGAGTTTATTATCAGAGAAACTAATCCATGATTTTTCTCTAGATTCAATAAACTTTGAATTATCAATTGAATTAATATAAATATTGTTGTTACTCAGTTGCTTAGAAACCCAATTTTCATGTTCTGACTTGATAATTCTTAATTTTTCTACTGTCCATTCTTCTTCATTTTTATCGATTAAGGTATGATGTGTTGGACATAAAAGAATTAGATTATCGTATTCATTTCTTTGTTCAGAAGTAAGGTGACTATCTCCGCGAGGGCCTTGAGGTGAATCAGCAATAATATGAGCCATTTCGCCTAGTACGCTTTTTGAACCAACAGGTGTTAATTCAATTTTGCAAATAGCACATCGATTTCCAGAACGACCCCAAAGTATTTTTACGTCTTTCTCTTTCATATTTTATTCCTACATTGTCCCTTGTACCTTTATATTTGATTGAAAAAAATAGCTACTTCCTTTGTGGAAGCAGCTATTTTTTAAACTTATGTGACTACAGAATATTAGTAATCGAAGTCACCGCCGCCAGCGCCAGCGCCAGCAGGAGCGTTATCTTTGGGTTCTGGCTTGTCAACAACGATGCACTCGGTTGTCAACACCATTCCAGCGATGGAAGCAGCGTTTTGCAGTGCAGAACGTGTAACCTTCGCGGGGTCAACGATACCAGCCTCGAACATATCTACAAATTCGTTGGTAGCAGCGTTGAAACCAACGTTGAACGCTTTTTCTTTGACGCGTTCAGCAATTACAGCGCCGTTTTGACCAGCGTTTTCCGCAATTCTCTTCAGAGGTGCGGGTAATGCACGAGCGACAATCAAAGCACCAGTCAACTCTTCATCTTTGAGGTTGCTGTTAGCCCAAACTTCCAATTCAGGAGTGAGGTGAGCTAGGGTTGTACCGCCACCAGGAACGATACCTTCTTCCACAGCCGCCTTGGTAGCGTTGATAGCGTCTTCTAGGCGGAGTTTCTTGTCTTTCATTTCGGTTTCGGTAGCTGCACCAACTTTAACTACAGCTACACCACCAGAAAGTTTAGCCAAACGTTCTTGTAGTTTTTCTTTGTCGTAGGAAGATTCAGTTTCTTCCATTTGACGACGGATTTGTTCTACACGACCTTTGACGGCAACGTCGTTACCTTCAGCAACAATTGTGGTGCTGTCTTTGGTGATGGTGATGCGGCGCGCTTTACCCAAGCTTTCCAGCTTAGTGTTTTCCAGCTTCAGACCAGCATCTTCGGTGATTAGTTGACCGCCGGTGAGGATAGCGATATCTTCTAGCATAGCCTTACGGCGATCGCCAAAGCCAGGAGCCTTCACAGCAGCAACGTTGAGTACACCGCGTAAACGGTTAACTACTAGGGTTGCTAGAGCTTCTTTTTCAATATCTTCAGCGATAATCACCAGAGGACGACCAGCACGAGCTACTTGCTCTAGAACTGGTACTAAATCTTGGACGAGAGCAATTTTCTTATCGGTCAACAACAAGAAAGGCTCATCGAAAATCGCTTCCATCCGCTCTGGGTCGGTAGCGAAGTAGGGGGAGATATAGCCTTTGTCAAAGCGCATCCCTTCGGTGATTTCCAATTCGGTAGTTACAGACTTACCTTCTTCTAGAGAGATAACGCCTTCTTTACCTACTTTGTCCATTGCTTCGGCAATCATCTGACCGACTTCATCGTCGTTACCAGCAGAGATTGAGCCAACTTGAGCAATAGATTTAGAATCTTCTACAGGACGAGCGTGTTCTTTGATTCTGTCAACCAAGAAACCGGTAGCTTTATCAATACCGCGCTTCAACAGAATTGCGTTAGCGCCAGCCGCTACGTTCCGCAAACCTTCTTTGACAATGGCGTGAGCCAAAACGGTTGCAGTGGTTGTACCGTCACCTGCTGCATCGTTTGTTTTGGAAGCAGCTTGGCGAATCAGAGCAACACCAGTGTTTTCAATATGATCTTCTAATTCTATTTCTTTAGCGATGGTTACACCGTCATTAACGATTTGCGGCGCACCAAATTTTTTCTCTAATACTACGTTACGACCTTTGGGGCCAAGGGTAACAGCTACAGCCTCAGCCAGGATATCGATGCCTCGTTCTAGAGCGCGACGAGCGTTTTCGTTGTAGATAATGCGCTTTGCCATAGGTGTCTAAATCTCAGGAAGTTAAATCAAGTTTTGTGTCGTGAAATTTGATCATCAGTAAATAGGTATTGCGATTACCTATTACTTATTACCCATTAGCCAACGACTGCTAGAATGTCTTTTTCAGACAGTAGGACGTATTCTTCGGTTCCCAGCTTGACATCGGTGCCAGCGTACTTGGAGTACAGCACTTTATCGCCAACTTTTACTTCCAATTCTTGACGGCTACCGTCGTCATTCCGTTTGCCTGCTCCAAGAGCAACTACTTCACCTACTTGGGGTTTTTCCTTAGCGGTGTCGGGCAAATACAAACCACCTGCGGTCTTTTCTTCAGAGGCGCTCACTTTTACGAAAACGCGATCGCCTAAAGGTTTAACGGTGGATACGCTTAGAGATACTGCTGCCATACTTTAATTTCTCCAGAGTTAGCACTCTCAACTCCTGAGTGCTAATCTACCGAAGAATAGCCCCCAATGGCAATATTTACCTGTGTACGGGTTTCCGAACTAGAATGATTGGGGAGTAGGGAGTAATGGTTTAGCAAGCTTTCCATTAAAAATTACAAATTAAGTAGCTTACTTCTTGCTTTTGGTGAGTATTACGAATTACAACTGAGAAGTCATCATCTATACGTTTCTCGATAAGCCCGTAAGTACTAATACTCAATTATTCGTATTTTTCAGGTTCTTTTCTGTAAGTAATGAATATTTTTATATGGACAACTTTATTTGCAAACTGGGGAAATTGTTATAGAACAGTAATCAGGGAGACGCTCAATGAGTAACAATACAGTGATGTAGTGCAACAAAACTCAAGCTTATAGCTTGCTAGTTTGTTGTTCTAGATCGATAATAGTTGTCTAACCGGAAGTGTCTGGTATCGCCAAGCAAACCCGGAGGTTATTGAGCGGATAGTCCAAAAACACTTGATAGGCATAATGGTGGCGCAAGAATCAGCATTTTTAACCCATCCTTTGCCAACAACTCCCTTACTTGCTTGTGAACATCTAAACAAAGGCTGAACATCAGAAGGGTATGGTAGAGCAGTAAGCCGATGAAAACGCGGGTTGTGTTGCAGCTAGGGTCATCTTAAGCCAATACTTACTTGTGAACTAGAAAGATTATTATTTAATCAGTGTATTTTCACCCGCCACTTTCAAAGGGATATATAATAGCGCATTATAATACTATTGCTCTGCGTATCCTTACTAGAATATTGCCAATGCACTGGTGTGTCATCGAAAGTGAAAACCACTTTTAAGACTCCAAGGAAGAAAGGGCAACTTAAGTGGGAAAAATGACAACATCTCAACAATCCACCATAAAGGATAACCATTCAAGACCTTGATGGATCGAAGCGCGACAAGTGCCACTGCTATGAAAGAGCCCAGCATGAAAGATCACAAACGACTTCTATTGATTGATGATGACCCTAACCTCATCTTGCTGGTGAAGGACTACTTGGAATTCAGAGGATATGAAGTCATCACGGCGGAAAACGGACGAGAAGCTCTGGAAATTCTCGAACATGATGTTCCAGATATGATCATCTGTGACGTGATGATGCCAGAAATGGACGGATATACCTTTGTCGAACAAGTCCGGCAAAACGAACGCACCAGTTGGATTCCTGTTTTGTTCCTGTCAGCAAAAGGACAAAGTGCAGACCGAGTTAAAGGTCTAAACAAAGGTGCAGATGTTTATATGGTCAAGCCTTTTGAACCAGAAGAACTCGTAGCACAAGTAGAATCTTCACTGAAACAAACTATCCGTTGGAAGGAACACCAAGCCAAAGGTGGGGAAAACGGTTCTCGCATCCAAGTTCCCTTCGATGTGCAGTTAACCCCAACCGAACTGAAGGTAGTGCAGTTTGTAGCTAGGGGTCTAGCTAACCGGGAAATTGCTGAAGAATTAAATGTTAGTCAGCGCACAGTTGAAAGCCATGTGTCCAATATGTTGGGCAAAACCAATCTTCACAACCGCACCGAACTAGCACGGTGGGCGATTGAAAATCAAATGGCTTAAATAGCTATCAGCACTCAGCCGTCAGCTTTAAAAAATTAACTGACAGCTGACAGCTGATAGCTTAAATTATTTGGTTGGTAATGGGTAATAGCTCACAGGTAATTGTTGTTGACCATTACTGATTAATGCTGGGCTGAGGTTAACGGCGGAAGCCAATTCCAACTCTCGCTGATTTTATCAGTATTCACATGGATTTGATAGGAATCCCTGATTCCCCAGGTCAACGATGATTAAACCACCACAAAATTGCTGACACTGAGTGAAGGTATACCGTCTAGTTGGGCAAATTTTACCTGATTAAATCCGCTACCGTTACCATCTTGGTCAAAGTAAAGCGCTCCAGTACTTGTGTCGTAAATAAATCGTTGGTCATTTGTTGTAGCAACTGTGCCGAGGGTGAACTGACCAACTGAAAGTGAATCTGGTGATAAGTCACCACCGAAACCTACAGCACATATTTGAATGCGGTCTAGATGATCGAAGTTGTAGATACGATCAACCCCTTCATGATAATTTTTGAAAACAAAGGTATCCTCATTTAAACCACCAATCAGGATATCATCACCTGTACCGCCCATTAGCTTATTCTTGGCACGCGCAGAGCCAACATCCAAGATATCATTACCTGCACCGCCATCCAGAATATGAGTGTTGATGATAAAGCGGCTGCTGGAGCTTTTCGCAGATAGATAATCGTCTCCATCACCACCATCTAGTCTATGGAGGCCAACTGAATAGTCTGCGTAAAGGAAATCATTACCTGCACCTCCATAAAGGAAGTTGTTACCATAGGAACCGCTAACATCCAAGGTATCATCACCTGCCCCACCAATTAGAGTCTGACTGGCGTTGAAGAAGTAGGAATAATTATTCTTAGCAGACAGATAATCATTGCCATCGCCACCATCTAGTAGGTTCGTTCCAGCAGTACCGTTTGCATATAAAGAGTCGTTTCCTGCACCACCATAAACAGTATTGTGACTACGTGAATTGTCTCTAATAATTAAGATGTCATTACCTGCACCGCCGTTGAGGGTATCATTACCCCCACTACCGCCATCAATGATATCGTCGCTGTTGCCCCCTACAATAATGTCATCATGGGATGTGCCGATGATATTCAATCGTTCGATATTTTTGTAGCGGACTTGATTGGTGTCGGCGGTAATTAAACCTTGCTTAGTAGTGGTGTTGAAACTTGAGGTGATGCCAGCGATCGCAGTACTATAGTCAATGTACAAGTAATCATTACCTATTCCTCCATCAACTGTTTGAGTTACCAAGGGATGCACAACGGTGTCTGCACTTGGGCTACTGATGTAGAAAGAGTCGTCACCACTACCACCATTGAGAGTGTTAGCACCCTGAACTCCATAGGCATAAAAAATATCATTTCCATTTCCACCGGAAACTATATTCTTGCCTTTCCATTGATAACTAACATCAAGGATGTCATTTCCATCATCTCCATTAAGGACGTTATTCCCCGCAGACAAATCAACTCCGAGATAATCATCTCCACTTCCACCCCGGAGAGTATTGTTTCCTTGGGAATAGCGAGCATAAAGCTGATCATTTCCAGAACCACCATCTAAGATATTCTTTCCATAGGAAAAGCGAACATCTAAAATATCATTTCCCACTCCACCCTTGAGGGTGTTATTTCCACTGGAACTATAAACGTAAATTTCATCATTTCCCTCTCCACCATCTAAAAGGTTGTTCCCAGTGGAGTTACCTGCATCTAAAGTATCATCGCCTGCTTCACCGTATAGGCTATTATTACCTTGTTCTCCGTTTAAATTATCATTACCTTCACCACCATAGAGTTTGTCATTACCTAAGCCGCCGTAGAGTTTGTCATTATCTAAGCCGCCATATAGATAGTCATCACCTAAGCCGCCATATAGATAGTCATATCCCGCAAATCCTTTGATGGTATCGCTCTCATCACCACCATAGAGATAGTCATTGCTATTTGTTCCATGAATAATTGTCATGAATTTTGCTCCCTGTAAATCAAATTTTTATGCTATTTGGAAGTTTTAAATTGTCATTTAGTGCTGTTTTGATGCACTCATAATTGGTCAAAAATTGGCACGATCAGCACGCTTTGTGTCATCTTTAGATACAATAAGTTATGTATGAGATTCACCCTATTGATGGGCTTAATGGCGATACTTATCTAGTGGTTTGGACAAATGTTTATAGCAGATTGCAACTAGAGTAAGTATGGAATTTATAACTCTCAGCTAGAGAGTCAAAGTGTTTTAATTCTGTTAGGTTTAGCTTGGTATTATGGTGTTTTGACTGCTAATTGCTGAATTCTTTTGTATATCCTGCCAGGTGTATACTGGAGCATGAATGAATCAAGGATATTCAGTCATCTTAGGTTCTTAATTCATTACCGAATATAAAAACAAATGTGTCGCGATGCTTCAGTACAAGGCACAAAAAATTCTTGTTTAAAGCATCATTATTTATTTATGGGGATTGTAATTTTGAATTTTGAATTTTGAATTCCCCAAAGGGGTTGACCGTCTGATGAAAGGTAACCCAATATTTACATTGTTTTGTTAGGTGGTAATGCGCTGAACCAAACCCCTTTTCAATTTTGAGAACGCGCACTAGGGGTAAGAGGTTAGGATATACCTTATGTAATGGGAAACTGTTATAAAAAAGTGATTCAGACTAAGCTGATTCGCTCAGAATTTAGCAAAACGAATACACAGAACACCTGATTAACTTAATACCGTATATTTATTTATGAGTCTATAGTTGTATAAACATATTTACATATCATTCATAAAACTTATATTATGCGATGTGCAACTTTCTCTTAACCCTAATCCCCAACCCCTTCTCTAGTAAAGGATGGGAGCAAGATTCTACCAATTAAAAATTCAAAATTAAGAATCAAGATAGTCGCACATCGCGTTATTTGACGACTGCTTCTACTAAAACTCAGCGTTTTGTGGTGTCCGGGGGAAGGGAATTACATCCCGAATATTGCCCATTCCTGTGATAAATTGCACGAGTCGTTCAAAACCCAAGCCGAAACCAGCGTGAGGAACAGTACCATAACGACGTAAATCGAGATACCACCACAAATCTTCAGGCTGCATTCCTTGTGCTAATACTCGGCGTTCCAACACATCTAAACGTTCTTCTCTTTGGGAACCACCAATGATTTCCCCAATTTTTGGTGCAAGGACATCCATCGCGCGGACTGTTTTTTCATCGTCGCTCAACCGCATATAAAAGGCTTTAATCTGTGCGGGGTAATCTGTAACGATGACTGGCTTTTTGAAGAGTTGTTCTGCTAGGTAACGTTCGTGTTCTGATTGTAAATCTAAGCCCCAACTTACGGGATATTCAAATTTAACATCAGCTTTTTCTAAAAGTTTGATGGCATCGGTGTAAGTCAGACGTTCAAATTGATTATTAATAATATTTTCGGCTGTTGCTAAGACAGTATTATCAATGCGTTGATTGAAAAATTCCATGTCTTCTGGGCATTTTTCCAACACATGATTAAAAATGTGTTTGAGAAAAGCCTCTGCTAAATCCATATCGCCTTCTAAGTCGCAAAATGCCATTTCTGGCTCAACCATCCAAAATTCTGCCAAGTGGCGGGAGGTGTTGGAGTTTTCTGCACGGAAGGTGGGGCCGAAGGTGTAGACGTTACTAAAAGCCATCGCCATGACTTCGGCTTCTAGTTGTCCACTGACTGTTAAGTAGGTGGGTTTAGCAAAAAAGTCTTGGCTGTAATCAATTCCTTGATTTTCTGTGCGGGGAATCTGCTTTAAATCCAAGCTGGTGACGCTAAATAGTTCCCCTGCGCCTTCGCAGTCGCTAGCGGTGATGATGGGGGTGTGTACCCACAAAAAGCCCCTTTCCTGGAAGAATTGGTGAATGGCTGCGGAACAAGCATTACGGACACGGAACACTGCACCGAAGGAATTAGTACGCGATCGCAAATGTCCAATTGTGCGTAAAAATTCAAAAGAGTGGCGTTTCTTTTGCAGTGGATAAGTTTCGGGGTCAGCTTCACCATAAACTTTCACTGCTTCGGCTTTTAATTCAATACGCTGTCCTTTTCCTTGGGAAGCCACCAATACGCCGTTTACCTCAACTGATGCACCTGTGTTTAGTTGTTTGACAATTACTGCGTAGTCTGGCAAATCCTGATTGATGACAACTTGCAAATTACCTAATGATGAGCCGTCATTAACTTCAATAAAAGCAAATCCCTTAAGTTCACGCTTTGTTCTTACCCAGCCTTGAACTACCAGAGACTCATCAGGTTGACCACTCCGCAATATTTCTGCAATTCGTCGATTTACCATATTTACCCAGCACAGGACTTTAATATCCAGCCTATAATAACGCCCATTCCACCAAAGCGGACGGCTTGCCAGAAAGGTTTTTTCAGGCTACGCCAAGAAAACAACTGGCTTTCTAAGTTTAGTTCTAGCATTTCCAGTTGCTGTTTGATTTGTCGTAACTCTGTTTTAATTTCTTGGGTTTGGTATTTATTGTGCTGTAATTCTTGACGGCGTTGTTGCCATTGTGCCTGTTGTTCACGATCGCCCTTTACTTGATCATACCTTTGTTTTAAGCTCAAGAGCGATCGCTCTACTTCCTCTAGCTCCTGTTCAAAGTGCGGTTCTTGATTTTCCCCTGATGACTGTTGTTCTTTTGGCGGCTTCATGGACAAGTAGTAAACTAGGATTAACAGCGAGTCTGCCAATATTTAGGGAGTCATTAGACTCAGCACCCAGCACTCATTACTCAGCACTTGTCAATTATGTCTCAACCCAGCCAGCTTTCTAAAACCAGTCAAATCAATGAATTTAGCGATTTGGAACTAGCCCAAGCCCTTATGGAACGGCTGAGTATTTCACCCGACGATTGGCATCGCCTCAAGTCTAACCGCAATTCTCGCGCCAGTGAACAATTAGCCGCCGCTATGGTATTTTTACTCAAAAACCAACCCCAGGAAGCTCTTGCTAGACTAGAACAAGCTGTTGGTTGGTTAAATCGTTCAATATCTGCCCCTCCCTGTCCTTCTCATGGAAATAAGGGACTAGGGACTGGAGAGTAGGGACTGGGATAATTTACCCAGTACCCGGTCTCCAATACCCATTCCCTTAATTATCGCCGCAGAGATAGACGGGGGCGGCTTTCCATTTGTTTACATAATCTCAATTCTGTGCCTTTGCGATTCCACTCTACTTGGTCAAAAATCTGGTGCAGAAGACACATCCCTCGACCGTTTTCTGATTCATCGGGTGGTAAATAATCTGTGGGATCTTCTTCATGACTGGTTATAGGGCTAAAGCCTTGTCCTTGGTCTGATATCACCCACCAATACTGATTATCTATGAGGGAAAAACGGACTACAACTGTTTTGCTTGGGTCAAGGTTGTTGCCGTGTTTAGCTGCATTAACTAAAGCTTCTTGTAGCCCTAATCGCAGTTCTGCTTGTAATTTGGCGGGGATTTCCGCCAACAATAAATCTAATATAGGACAAAGATAGAGAGTTGAGGCGAAACTAATAGTACCCCAATAACGTCCAACCGGACGGAGCGAAATGGTTATCACGAGAGAAACCCCATAGCTTTCAGTTAGCTAGACATCAGTTTGCTTTTCCAGGCACTCTGATAAAAATGGAGGTGGTCATACTGCCTTCAAACTTGCGTCTTTATTACTAAGTTTTGAAAATGCTGGGGAGCATTGACTCTGTTTATGAGGTTTGATTGTTGATACATAAAGCGGCTGTGAGTGATTTGCTAAGGGTTTTAGCAGGTTAGGAATGTGGAAAATTACAACAGATTTGTAGTTTTCTTAATGTTGCCGATTTGTACTTTAAACAATCTTATTCATGGGTTATTGGAGCCATGCAACTTTAATTTTTTTAACAAAATCATTGCTATGTTTAAGTTAATTCGATCTTAGCATTTTTACTATGCAATAGACTACAAATTTGAGATTTGAGTTTTTCTCAAGGATTAATTATCCTTACCAGACTGTGATAGCACAAGAAAAGCGGCAACTTCCACATGAGATGTTTGAGGGAAAAAATCGGCGCTTTGGATACGTTGGATAGTATATGTTCCATCTGTACACAGTAACTTGAGGTCACGAGCAAGAGTGGCTACTTTACAGCTGACGTAAACAATGCGGGCAGGTTTCGATGCTAATAGAGATTCGATGACAATGCGATCGCACCCTTTACGCGGTGGGTCTAGTAATACCACATCTGGTATTATTCCCATCTTGGGCAGCAATTTCTCAACGGCCCCCACTTGAAATTCCACATTATTAATACCATTGTGTTGGGCATTGACAATTGCCTGTTGTACAGCTTCTGGTTGCAATTCCAATCCTATAGCTTGGCGTACTTGTTTACTTAAAGGCAAGGTTAAGGTGCCAATGCCACAGTAAGCATCAATTAACGTCTCATGCCCTTGCAGATTTAGTTGTGACTCAATTACTTGTAATAATGCTTCGGCTGTTTCTGTAAAAACCTGAAAAAATGTATCGGGGCGGACTTGAAACTCTAGTCCAGCAAATATTTCTCGCAAATAGGGAACCCCAGCAATACATCTGGTTTCTCGACCAAAAATCGCATTGGTGCGTTCGGGATTACGATTTAAGGACACACCCACCAACTGGGGATAGCGCTGCAACCATTCCTGGGCTTGCTGTTCAATTCCTGGTAAGTTGCCATCTTTGACAACTAAAGTTAATAAAATTTCACCTGTGCGCCTACCGATACGTAAACCAAGATGGCGAATTTGCCCTTGGTGGCGTTTTTCATCGTAGATAGGCCAGTCGCGCTGTTGGATATCTTGCTTAACTTGTGCCAGTAAAGGATTTAAGCGGGGATCTTGGACTGGGCATTGATTTAAGTTAACTACATGATGGCTACCTTTTTGATAGTAACCAGCTTGTACTTGACCTGTAGCAGAAACATCGAGGGGATAGGTAGCTTTATTGCGATAGCCTAAAGATGAGGCTGTCACCAATACGGGATCTACTGGTGGTTGAGCAAAACCACCAATCCGTTGTAAGGCTTGGATAACTTGGTGGCGTTTAGCAATTAACTGATATTCATAATCTATATGTTGCCACTGACAACCGCCGCACTTGTCAGCCACAATACAACCGGGACGAATGCGATGAGGAGATGGTTCTAGTAGCTGGTGAAGTTTGCCGTGGGCATAATTGGGCTTGACGTGTAATAAGCGTACCAAAACACGATCGCCTGGTACAGTATCTGGGACAAACACTACCCGTTCGGCAAATCGTCCCACACCATCACCAGTATCACTCAAGTCGGCGATCGCTACTTCAATTAATTCACCCTGATGCCAAGTAGATTTAGTCATTTGTCAGTTGTCAATTGTTCGTTGTGAAGCAGTGCGTTGGGCGGGTTCCCCGACTTGTAGCAACTGCTGTTCCCCGGAGGGGTTCTCGGAGAGTACCCGTAAGGGTCGGTTGTCAGTAGTTCTTCTCTTTGTCTCCCCATTCCTCCAGCCCCTTCACTTCTGTACCTCCAACTCGTTAAACTAGCAAATAATATTTCGCGTGATTTAAATAATCATGACTGTAATTAGCCAAGTTATTCTCCAAGCCGACGACGAACTGCGTTATCCCAGCAGTGGCGAACTCAAGAGCATCAGTGATTTTTTACAAACTGGTGTCCAAAGAACAAGAATCGTCGCTACCTTAGCGGAAAACGAGAAGAAAATTGTTCAGGAAGCCACCAAACAACTTTGGCAGAAACGTCCTGATTTTATCGCACCTGGTGGCAACGCTTATGGCGAACGTCAGCGTGCGTTGTGTATCCGTGACTTTGGCTGGTACTTACGCCTAATTACCTATGGCGTACTAGCCGGAGACATAGAACCAATAGAAAAAATCGGCATCATTGGTGTGCGGGAAATGTACAATTCTTTGGGCGTTCCTGTACCCGGAATGGTAGAAGCCATCAATTCTCTGAAAAAAGCCTCTCTTGATTTATTAAGTTCAGAAGACGCAGCAGCTGCTGCACCTTACTTTGACTACATCATTCAGGCAATGTCCTAGTACAAAGCCTGTGCTAGTTTTAGGGGCGCTTCTGGTTTACTAAATTGAGTCTTAGGTAATAACCTCATCAATCCATAAGATTCTCATTTGATCATAACCTCCCCACATTTGGTAGTGGCTCTGGCAAGCTCTCTCTGTCAAGTTACCAACCAGATGTGGGGAAATTTTATTTTAGTCATTGGTCATTGATCAATAGTTCCCAAACAAAAAACCGACAACCTCTTTGTAAAAGACTGTCGGCAATTAGTGTGTTCCCTATTAATGACTCGGCTAGAGTTCAGTAATACTTAAATATTGTCATCTAGTAGATTATACGTAAGCGATCTTAATCATAAACCTATGTGATTGTTATCACATTATTTTTCCGGATAACCTGTATCTACGTGAGCAGCTTTATTCTTTTAATAAAAAATATAGCGAAGCGGCGAGCTTGCTTAATGTATGGACTGAACTATAAGAGCTTCGCGCCCATCCTATATCCGGATAAATACTTTTGAAATCCTTCTATTGGTGGAGTTATGCCAAAACAAGAACATTTTTTCTCCTCCCATGAAAAAATCTGAGAGCTTGGTCAATTCTCAGCAGCAAAAACTTATCCAGTAAAACAACTAACAACTGACACGCATAGCGCACTAAATCGATACAATAATGCTCTGTCCTGTTGGTGCATTATTTCCATGACTGCCACATCTCCCTTTTCCCCTCAAGAAATTGCTGCTGAAGGCATCAAACCAGAAGAATACGCAGAAATTGTCCGAAGATTAGGCCGTCATCCCAATAAAGCTGAACTGGGAATGTTTGGGGTGATGTGGTCAGAACATTGTTGCTACAAAAATTCTCGCCCCCTACTCAAACAGTTTCCCACCACAGGCCCCCGCATTCTGGTAGGCCCAGGGGAAAATGCTGGGGTTGTGGATTTAGGTGAAGGATTGCAACTGGCATTTAAGATTGAATCTCACAACCACCCTTCAGCAGTTGAACCCTTTCAAGGCGCTGCCACTGGTGTGGGGGGTATTCTCAGAGATATTTTTACAATGGGTGCGCGTCCCATTGCTTTGTTAAATTCTTTACGTTTTGGTTCCTTAGAAGACCCCAAAACCCAAAGATTATTTTCTGGCGTAGTTGCTGGAATTTCCCACTATGGTAACTGTGTCGGTGTTCCTACTGTCGGTGGTGAAGTTTATTTTGATCCCGCCTATTCAGGAAATCCCCTAGTAAATGTCATGGCTTTGGGATTAATGGAAACACCAGAAATTGTCAAATCTGGAGCTGCTGGTATCGGTAATCCTGTATTGTACGTGGGTTCCACTACGGGACGGGATGGTATGGGAGGGGCGAGTTTTGCCAGTGCGGAATTAAGTGATGAGTCAATCGATGACCGTCCGGCTGTGCAGGTGGGTGATCCTTTTTTGGAAAAATCATTAATTGAAGCTTGTTTAGAAGCATTTAAAACAGGTGCAGTGGTCGCGGCTCAAGATATGGGTGCGGCGGGAATTACCTGTTCTACTTCCGAGATGGCGGCTAAAGGTGGGGTAGGGATTGAGTTAGATTTGGATAAAATTCCTGTGCGGGAAACACGGATGGTTCCTTATGAATATTTACTATCAGAATCTCAAGAACGAATGTTATTTGTTGCTCATCAAGGACGAGAGCAAGAATTAATCGATATATTCCACCGTTGGGGACTACAGGCGGTTGTTGCCGGTACAGTGATTGCCGAACCTATTGTCAGAATTTTCTTTCAAGGTGCAATTGCTGCGGAAATTCCGGCTGATGCTTTAGCAGAGAATACCCCACTTTACGAGCGTGAGTTATTGGCAGAACCCCCAGAATATGCTCGTCTAGCTTGGGAATGGTCATCTGAAGCCTTACCTACTGGTACAACTGCGGGTATTGAGATTCAAGGAAATCTGCACAGTTGGCAGGATATTTTGTTAACTTTGCTCAATACTCCCACGATCGCCTCGAAAAATTGGGTGTATCGTCAATATGACCACCAGGTGCAGAATAATACGGTTTTCCTCCCTGGTGGTGCAGATGCGGCAGTTGTGCGCTTACGTCCCCTAGAAGGGCAGGGGAGCAGAGGAGCAGGGGAGCAGGGGGGAGTTAATAGCCTCAGTGGTGTTGCGGCTACGGTGGATTGCAATCCTCGGTATGTTTACCTTGATCCCTATGAGGGAGCTAAGGCAGTGGTAGCAGAAGCAGCCCGGAATCTTAGCTGTGTGGGGGCAGAACCTTTGGCGGTGACAGATAACTTAAATTTTGGCAGTCCAGAAAAACCCATTGGTTATTGGCAATTGTCGGAGGCTTGTCG
Organism: Anabaena sp. FACHB-595; assembly: GCF_048568275.1. Classification (NCBI taxonomy): domain Bacteria; kingdom Bacillati; phylum Cyanobacteriota; class Cyanophyceae; order Nostocales; family Nostocaceae; genus Anabaena; species Anabaena sp. FACHB-595. The sequence continues at coordinate 4,404,069 of NZ_CP183473.1, read as the reverse complement.
GGGTTTGGCGGAAGGTTGTCGAGAATTGGCAACCCCGGTCACTGGTGGGAATGTCTCTCTATATAACGAAACCTTTGACACTCAAGGCAACCCCCAACCAATTTACCCAACTCCAGTTGTGGGGATGGTGGGGTTGATTGCTGATTTAACCAAAATTTGCGGTCAAGGTTGGCAAGGTGTAGGTGATGTGATTTACCTTTTAGGCGCATCTATTACCACTTTAGGCGCATCTGAATATTTAGCGACTATTCACAACACTGTAGCAGGCAGACCCCCACGGGTAGATTTTGATTTAGAACGCCGTGTACAAAAAGTTTGTCGTGAAGGGATTCATGCAGGTTCGGTACGTTCAGCTCATGATTGTGCTGAGGGGGGTTTAGCCGTGGCGCTGGCAGAATCTTGTCTTGCTGGCAACCTGGGGGCAGAAATTCACCTAGAAGTTTCTCCTACTCAGTTACAACGCCTGGATGAGGTGCTGTTTGGTGAGGGTGGAGCCAGAATTTTAGTATCTGTAGTATCAACACAGCAAGCAACTTGGGAATCCTATTTACAGGAACATCTAGGACAAAATTGGCAAAAATTAGGCATAGTTGGAAATACCGATACAGATCTGGCGGTTTTAACTACTGATAATCAAACCTTAATCCGCGTTAGCATCGAAGAAATGAACGATCGCTATCAAAATGCGATCGCTAGAAGGTTAGCCCTGTGAAGAAGTAGATAGTAGGGGGCGTAATTAACAGCCCCTAACTAGTCACAACTAACCAATGACTACTGACAAATGACAAATTCCTCAAATCAATAGCATCTTTAATCACAATTAAGGTACTGTTTTAATATATGGTTAAAGATTTGTTAAGACGATTCCGCAACTATCCCTAGACATATTCCCAGTGACCAAATAGTTACGAATTATTTTGACTTGACACCCCAGCCAGGAGCAAAGCTAGCATGATTCCCATTGATTCCGTCACTCCGGATGAGTACCCTAATCAGACTAACAACCCAATTGATAGTCAAGAAAATCGTCCTGACAAGCCAGAAGAGGCTTGTGGAGTTTTCGGCATTTACGCCCCAGGAGAAAATGTTGCAAAACTGACCTACTTTGGATTGTATGCCCTGCAACATCGGGGTCAAGAATCAGCTGGCATTGCCACGTTTGAGGGTACAACAGTTCACCTGCATAAAGACATGGGTTTGGTTTCTCAAGTCTTTAATGAGTCGATTTTAGAAGAGTTGCCTGGTGATATCGGCGTTGGTCATACCCGTTACTCTACCACTGGTTCCAGCCGCAAAGTTAATGCCCAGCCTGCTGTCCTAGACACTCGTTTAGGCAAGCTAGCTCTAGCACATAATGGTAATTTAGTCAATACTGTGAAGTTGCGCCAAGAGTTAGTTAATAGCAACTGCAACCTAGTGACAACCACAGACTCAGAAATGATTGCTTTTGCGATCGCTCAAGCAGTCAACGCAGGTGCGGACTGGTTAGATGGGGCGATTCAAGCATTCCATCGTTGCGAGGGAGCTTTTAGCTTAGTGATTGGCACACCTGTTGGTGTGATGGGAGTGCGTGACACCAACGGCATTCGTCCTCTGGTAATTGGGATTTTGCCTGGTAATCCTGTGCGCTATGTTTTATCCTCGGAAACTTGTGGTTTAGACATTATTGGCGCTGAATTTCTACGAGATGTAGAACCAGGTGAAGTAGTTTGGATTACCGAAAAAGGTTTAGCTTCCTACCACTGGAGTCAAAAGCCAGAACGAAGATTGTGTATTTTCGAGATGATTTATTTTGCTCGTCCCGATAGCCAAATGCACAACGAGAGTTTGTACAGTTATCGGATGCGTTTAGGAAGGCAACTAGCAGCCGAATCCTACGTAGATGCTGATATTGTCTTTGGTGTACCTGATTCTGGTATTCCTGCTGCTATTGGATTTTCCCAGGCTTCTGGTGTTGCCTACGGTGAAGGGTTAATTAAGAATCGCTATGTTGGTCGCACCTTTATTCAGCCAACCCAAACCATGCGGGAGTCGGGGATTAAGATGAAACTCAACCCCCTCAAAGATGTGCTGGCGGGTAAAAGAGTGATTATCGTTGATGACTCCATTGTCAGAGGTACTACTAGCCGCAAACTAGTTAAAGCTTTACGTGATGCTGGTGCAGCCGAAGTACATATGCGGATTTCTTCCCCACCAGTAACTCATCCTTGTTTCTACGGAATTGATACTGATTCTCAAGACCAGCTAATTGCTGCTACTAAGTCAGTAGAAGAGATTGCCAAGCAATTAGAAGTAGAAAGCCTGGCCTATCTCAGTTGGGATGGGATGTTAGAAGCAACCAGAGAAGACAAAAATAGTTTCTGTTCTGCCTGTTTTACAGGTGATTACCCTGTTGGTATTCCTGAACAGGTGAAACGCGCTAAGTTGATTTTAGAAAAGGTAGTAGTTTAGGGATTAGGAACAAATCAGTGCTGGGTTTTGAGAATTCACTCAGCACTGTCTCAAGCCTACCCAAGCTAAAATAATTAAATATCCTCACAGTGATGGCTTATGAACCAGCCGACGACAGAAAAAGTTCGCTGGAATACCACCGACTTAGCTTTATTTCCAGAAGACGGGAAGCGGTATGAAATTATCGATGGGGAATTGTTTGTGACGAGAGCGCCTCACTGGAAACATCAGCGAGTTTGTGTCAGAATCAGTACCGCTTTAGATAATTGGTCACAGATTACTGGTCTGGGGGAAGTGGCGATCGCTCCAGGGATAATTTTCGGTGATAATGATAACGTAATTCCCGATGTTGTTTGGGCTAGCAATGAGAGACTATCTAATTTATTAGATGAGGCTGGTCATTTGACGGCTGCACCGGAACTGGTGGTAGAGGTATTATCACTGGGAAATGAGAATGAAAGGCGAGATAGAGAACTGAAACTTAAGCTCTACTCATCACAAGGTGTCAGAGAATATTGGATTATAGATTGGCGTAAGCAACAGGTGGAAGTATATCGGCGTGAACAGGGGATTTTAAAGTTAGTCGTCACGTTGTTTCATGGTGATGAACTTAACTCACCCCTTTTGCCTAATTTTACCTGTGCGATCGCTCCTTTGTTTGGTTAGTTTTTTTCAACGCAGAGGGACGCTAAGGAAAGCGCAGCGAAAAGTTCTGGAGGAGGGTTAGCCCGACCTAGGAAACTTTTCAAGAGAGAGGAACGCAGAGTATTATTTAGTGCATTTTGGCGGCAATATCCATATCATCGCTTTTTAGCTGACCATCTTCCATGTATATGATGCGATCGGCAATATCTAAGATACGGTTGTCGTGGGTAACTAGCAAAATTGTACAGCCTTGTTCTTTGGCTAGTTTCTGCATTAGTTCCACAACATCACGTCCCGATTTTTTATCTAGAGCTGCCGTAGGTTCGTCTGCTAAAACAATTTTAGGATGACTGACTAGGGCGCGGGCGATCGCTACCCGTTGTTTTTGACCTCCAGAAAGATTTTCGGCGTAGTAATTTACCCTATCACCTAAACCAACAGTTTCTAACATAGCGATCGCTTTGGAGTTAATGTCTTCATGAAAAAACTCATCATGCAATTCTAGAGACATTCGCACATTTTCTTTTGCAGTTAAAAAAGTCATCAGGTTATGAGCTTGGAAGATATAACCAATCTGACGACGCAGTTTAGTTAACTGATTTTTGCTAGCTCCACATATTTCCTGTCCTAAAATCTTCAAGCTCCCTTCTTGAGCCGAACGCAAGCCACCCATCAAAGTTAATAAAGTCGTTTTCCCAGAGCCTGAAGGCCCCGTCATAATCACAATTTCCCCAGCGTTAATAGTCAAATTAATATCAAATAATACTTGTTTGCGAAGCCCACCTGAACCAAAATAATGATTGAGATTGCTAACAGAAATGACTGGTTCTAAAGAGGATGGGGAGTTATTGGTTCCAGAGACAAATTCTTGTAACATTGTTTTTTTAAGGAAATAAGGAGTAGAAGACAGCGAGTATGGGAAAAACTAATGTCAACTGACAACTGACAACTGACCAATAACTAAAACACATCGGCAGGATCAGCAGAACGAAGTTTTCGCATAGCGATCGCACCGGAAGCGGTACACATGATAATGGTGAGAATAAATACAGTGATTGCCCGTTCTAGTTTCATAGCTATGGGCAACATAGTTGCTGCGTAAGTAACTTGATATAGCCCAAAAGACAAGATATAAGCTGGGAGATAGCCAAGGAAAGCTAATAACAATGCTTCTTGCAGAAGGACTAATAAGAGATAGCGGTCTGTATAACCCATTGCCTTGAGAGTGGCATATTCTGGCAAGTGATCAGAAACATCAGAGTAAAGAATCTGATAAACAATTACAATGCCGACAATAAACCCTACTCCCACACCTAACCCAAAAATGAAACCAATACCAGTCCCATTTGCCCAGTAATCTTTTTCAGTTTGAGCAAACCCTTCTGGAGTCAAGACTATAACGTCATTGGGTAACCCTGCGGCTAGTTGCGATCGCACTTTTTCTTTATCTACCCCTGGTTTGAGGGTGATTAGTCCTACTTCGATGCGGTCTGGTTTGCGTTCGGGAAATAGTCTTAAAAATGTGGAATCGCTAGCAATGACATTACCATCAGCCGCAAAAGAGGCTCCGTTGCTAAACACTCCGCTAACATTAACGCCAATATTATTTAGTTCTGTTTGAAAGCTGTTTGTTTTTTTGAAGATATCACCCACGGCTCCATATTCTGGGCGGCCAGCTTGATCGAATAAAACTTGATTTAGCTGTTTAATTTGATCTTGATTTTTGCGGATTTCGGGAAATGTAAAAGCAGATGCAGCCGGATCTATACCCCATACTAAGATGGCTCTATCCTGACGAGTTTCCGGATTACGCCACTGTCCAGTACCTATATAAAGGGGTGTTACTGACTGCACACCCTCATAACCTAAAGCTTGATATAGCCTTTCTCTAGAAAAGCTTTTGACTGAAAACAAAGTTTGGAATTGAGGATTAATTAACACCAAATCTGCTTGTAAATTGCGGTGAGGTTTCACAGCCGCATCAAACAGCGCACTTTCAAAACCTAACTGAATAAACATCAGCATATCGGCAAAGGTAATACCGGCAACTGCAACCGCTAACCGAGTCTTTTCCTTCATTAACTGCCGCCAAGCTAGCGGAGTTTTGCGAAAAATTTGAGAAAACATAATATTATTTAGTCGTTAGTCAATAGTTTTCTGAAAATTCTTTCATTTGGAATTTTGAATTGTTTCAATTGCTGCTTGCACTTGCAAGTTTGTGAAACTTGCAACTTTTTTGCTGTCTTCAGGGTTGAGGCGAATTTTGACTTCAACGACTCGGCTATCTAGGTTCTCTCCTGGCTGGTTGCTAAATACGTTTTGTCGTCCTACCTGCAAGCCAATTTGGGACACTTTTCCTCGCAATTCGCCACCAAAGGCTTGGCTGGTAATGACTGCTTGCTGTCCCAGTTTCACTTTACCGATATCAGTTTGATAGACTTCGGCAATAGCTAACATTTGGTCGGTTTGTGCTAAGTCAGCAATGCCATCATCACTGATTTTTTCGCCGACACGGGTATGAATTTTGAGAATCTGTCCCGCCTGTGGCGCTCTGATATAAGCTGCTTCTAGGTCGGTTGTGGCGCGTTTGAGAGAAGCGATCGCCTCTTCAACTTCTGTTTGTGCTGCTTGCACATCTACTGGTCTAACTTCGGCAATACTGGTGAGTGTGGCTTTGGCTTCGCTAATTTGCTTGTTACTGGTGGCGTTAATCCGGTTCAGTGCAACTTTGGCTTCTGCTAGTTCTTTGCTAGCAGTGGAATTAATCCGGTTCAGCACTGCTTTGGCTTCGTCTAGTTGCTCTTTGGCAGTTTCCACACTCAAGCGTCTGGTATCAATTGCTGAACTAGAAATTGCCCCTTCTGAGTAAAGCTGCTGATAGCGTTGATATTCGGCTTCGGCATTTTTCAGTTCTGCCTCTAGCTTCCTAATTGTGGCTTCTTGGGCGATTCTGTCACCTTGCCATTGCGCTTCTATCCGCGCAATGGTTTGTTGTTGTCCTGTTCTATCGCCTTGGGATTGGGCTTGTAAGCGTTCCACGCTAGCTTGCTGGGCGCGGATATCGCCAGTTTTGGCTCCAGCCTTGACTTGATTGAGTTTGGCTTGGGCAACGCGTATTTGTTTTTCGGCTTGGAGTACGGCGGTTTGCAAGCGGGCGCGGGAGTCTAAAATTGCTACTACCTGTCCAGCTTGCACTTCATCACCTTCTTCCACCAGGATTTGAGCAATGCGATCGCCATCTAAGGCTAATGGTGCAGATAAACTGATCACTTCTGTTTCTGGTTCTAGTCTACCCAAAGCAGTTATCTTGGGAGCGATCGCCTCAGTTGGTACAGCATCCGATGCACTAGTTTTACTAACTTGCCCAAACTGACTAACTGCGTACAAAACAATTCCCGATGTCATGGCAGTAGCTGCAATCACTAATGCAATTACCCCTTGATTAGCAGGCTTAAATAACAGTTTTTGATTCATCTTCTCCTCACAAAATAAGTTAATTTAACCGATCAATGAAATCAATTAAGATAAGAGTTAGCCATTTTATTTGTTTGATTATTTTTTAAATAAAGTGTCAGCATTTTCCCTAACAAAGCACATTGTTCTTGAAAATCAATTGTCTGGTTACACCAGAGTTTTTCTAAAATCAAGCCATTAATCAAGCTCAAAACAAAGGTCGCTATCACTGTATCTTGAATGCCTAAAAAATCACAAACGGCTTGCTGATAACGTTGATTAACTCGTTTAAATACAATATTTTTCTGTACTTCTTCTACATCTTGACTTTGGCAAAAATCTACCCAAACATACGTCCATTTAATACAGTAATCTTCATGCTTAATCAAATATCTACCTAAGGCTGTCATCGCCTCTTCTATCGTTTTGGCTCCATCCATCTCAGCTAATGCTGCACTCACATCTTGTTGACTTATTTCTTCTACTAATTGCTCAAACAACGTTTGTTTACTAGGAAAGTAATGGTACAGCGTACCTGTAGAAACATTCAAACCTTGAGCAATTTGCCGCATGGTGATGGAACCGTAACCTTTTTCAGCAAATAAATCAAAGCATTTACTGAGCAGTTCTTTCCGATATTGGTCATGATCAACAATCTTAGGCATAATTACGGATTATTTATATCGAACGCTCGTTATTTAATAATATACGTTTTTACCTGCTCGTCAAGTGCTAGGTTTCAAGTGCTTTATTTTTGGTTGCAGGATATTATTGTGACTGATTAGAAAGTGATATTAGACAGACCAGAAAAAATTTTGGGTTTGCCAAAAAGCCTTTTCTTGCAGGAAAAATATTAAGTCAATATTAAATTGCTATATATTTCTTAATGTATTCTAGGTCTCCAGTACTGTCAAGTCTACTGAAAATACCAACCGAATAGAAGTAAACTTGACACCGTATAGAAAGTGCGATCGCTATATATAGTGATCTTGTTCAGAGATTGCTAGAAAATTTCGCAATAGACCAAGGGATTGAATTGAATCTCATCAACAAAGTTGTCGGGCTACCCTTCAAAACCAACCCCTGCGTTTCATACATCATGAAACTACAGCAAAATCTGTATACTTTCTGATACTAGGCTCATGGAATGCTAGCACAATGTCTTCTTTAGGAACACCTAAACGAACTAGATCAGTTGCGATCCCATCTTCAGTCCAATCTTCTTCGATCCAAAACTTACCATCACGAATCCGCACATAGACCGTCATACCAGTAACACGCTCGCCATTTTGCCAACCGAGATTCATCCAAATATATTGAGCTTTAGATTCATCCACAATCAAAAATGTTTCAATATCTGGGTTTGAACGGCGGTTACTCAGTTCTATATATTCAGACAAAATGCGCTGAATTAATTTAGGATAATCGGTTAATTTATCCATCGTGTAATCTCCTCTGTCTCTAAATTTACAACAATAATTGGAAGTTGATGTTTATTGAGAATAAGTTGAGTTACATCCTGAATAAAGAAGAAGTTGTATGCAACTGTGCTGATAGCGATATACAACTTACGGTCTGGTGCTGTTTCCTCTAGAAGATAGCGGTAGATATCGTACTGACCAAGTGCCTCTTTCAAATCCTGTATCTTTGATAGCCATCATTAATTAGTGCATTTTTTACCGAGTTGTGGATGATGTCTAACTTGGGCATAGTTTAACTATAAATCAACCTTTCTATCGTTAAAATCATGAGTTAAATTAGCCCAAACTCAGCAACTACGCAGGTACAACAAATTTCTCGGTACCTGCTAACTCAAAAGCAGTGTGAATAACTTGTAAAGCTTGTACACCTTGTTCTTGAGAGACAACACAGCTAATTTTAATTTCGGAGGTGGCAATCATTTGAATGTTGATTTGGTGTTTAGCTAATGCTTCAAACATTTTGGCGGCTACACCTGGTTGACCTACCATCCCCGCACCGACAATACTAACTTTAGCGATCGCACTATCCAAAACCACATCACCCCAACCCAACTCTGGGGCTACTTGACAGAGCAATTTTTGGGCAGTTTCCCCATCCATGCGGGGGACTGTAAAAGCAATATCCCGACGGGGAACACCATCAACAATGCGACAACGTTGAGACTGAATGATCATGTCTACGCTGATATTGTGCTGGGAGAGAATACCAAACAACTGCGCCGCCATCCCTGGACGGTCTGGGACTTGACGAATAGCCAGCCGGGCTTGGTTTAAGTCTAAGGCGACACCGCGAACGGGAGGGGAGTTGTGAGTGGAGAGGGAAGAGGGCGTGGGGAGTTGTGAGTGGAGAGGGGTTTCGATTTCAAAGGCTTTGCGGAGGGCAATGATAGCGCGATCGCCGTCTTGGGCATCAATAACACAACTAACTTTGACTTCGCTGGTGGAAATCATTTGAATGTTTACCCCGGCTTCGGCTAAGGTGGCGAACATTTGGGCAGCTACCCCAGGACGGCCGATCATCCCTGCACCAGCAATACTGACTTTGGCAATGTTTTGTTCTACCATCACCTCAGCCTCGTCTGATTTGGGATGAGATGGACTGCGGAGGGATGGGGCAATCGCGGCGGCTACGGCTTCTGCTCGTTTTAATATAGGTGTGGTGACAGTAAAGGCGATGTCGTTACTGTTACCTTCATGGATTGATTGAATAATTAAATCTACGTCTACTTTTTGACGGGAAATTTCCCCAAATAATTTTGCTGCTACTCCTGGTTTATCGGGTACGCGTAACAGAGCGACTTTAGCTTGGTCTGTATCAAGTTCTACATCATCCACTGGCCGGGCTAGTTCTAAATTGATGAGCGATCGCCCTTGGGGTTTTGGTGTAGTTACCCACGTACCAGGATCATCTGTCCAGCTAGATTTGACTACCAAAGGCATCCCATAGTTACGGGCAATTTCCACCGCACGGGGATGTAACACTTTTGCCCCTAAACTTGCCAACTCCAGCATTTCATTACAGGTGATTTCACCCATTAACTGGGCTTCAGGCACTATGCGGGGGTCTGTAGTTAAAATTCCTGGCACATCTGTATAAATTTCACAGAAATCCGCCTGTAATGCTGCTGCTAAAGCCACGGCTGATGTATCGGAACCACCGCGCCCTAGAGTGGTGATTTCTAGTGAGCCGTTGCTGGATATCCCTTGAAAACCAGCTACTACCACTACCTTACCTTCCTTAATATGGCCTTCTACTCGTTCAGTTTCGATGTGTAAAATTCTGGCGCGGGTGTGTTCAGCTTCTGTCACAATTCCTACTTGAGCGCCAGTCATGGAAATCGCTGGTTGTCCAAGTTCTTGCAATGCCATACTGAGTAGAGCAATGGTGACTTGTTCCCCTGTGGACAGTAACATATCCATTTCCCGACGATTAGGATTGCGAGAAATTTCATTAGCTAGTTTGACGAGTCCATCGGTGGTTTTGCCCATTGCAGAAACCACTACAACCAGTGAATTTCCTGCTTTCACTGTTTTGTAGACACGCTGTGCCACTGCTTGAATACGTTCTACTGAACCGACAGATGAACCACCAAACTTCTGAACTATAAGCGCCATAACTTTTATCTAACCAAGTTGCCTACTTGTTTCAATACTTCCGCCGTGCTAGGAAGGCTTGAAGGCTTGTTAGTAATCTAGTGTACTAAACATCGTGCAGTATACAGGCAACAAGTTACAACATGAGTAAGACAAATGTTTCAGCAATATCATGACCAAAAGATACACATTTTTAACGATTTGTAGGGTGGGCAATGCCCACTGTATCGGGTTTTTGCTGGGAATTGCCCACCCTACGGGAATTATGAGTAAAAACTTGAGGCTTGACTGAAGACCTTCAATTAAAAAATCGGTTGCGACCAAAATGAATTTCCACACTCATAATTTAAATAGTCAATTTCGCCCAGATTGGGAACTTAGGGTGTAAAATTCATGTCTTGCTAAACACTGAGATGCTTATGTGATCAAAATGTCGAAAACATCGCTAAATAAAGGTATACAGATATATTCCATCATCTTTACACTCGGTGTTATCTCGTTACTTCATGCCGGCAGCAACGCGCAGGAAACGCCACCGATATTTGGAGATGTCACCATTAGTCAGAAGTTTTCTCCAGATCCCTTGGTAGTGCGGGGTATGAGTGGCGGCTCAGTTGAGGGGAACCGCATTACTGGCAGAATAGAAACGCCTACTGGCCCCTGTAACGGATTTGTAGATGAAACACCAGACCACACTATCAGGCTCACAAGTAAATTTGATTACTTAAAACTGCAAGTACAATCTCCTCAAGACACCACTATCGTGGTCAAAGGCCCAGGCGGTACTTGGTGTAACGATGACCTAGACGGAAAAAATCCAGGCATAATTGGGGAATGGTTGCCAGGAAATTACCAAGTTTGGGTGGGTTCTTACCAAAAAGGCAAGTATTTTCCCTACACGTTACAAATCACCGAAGTTAAGTAGAGTGGTTAGTGGCAAGAGGCAGGGGAAGCAGGGGAAGAACTGACCGCAAGATTTTCGCCCAGTCCGCATTACCCCTTATCCCCAGAGGGGCCCCCACCTTCCCCAGTACCCAATCCCCAGTCTCTTGCAATCTTGTATTAGAATTAAGTTAAATTTAATTAAGATTCTTATCGGCATCTTAGATTTCACATAACGGCCTTATAGCTTTATGGCGGTGCATGATTAGATATCAGATTAAAGAAAATGGATTTATAAACATCCGTTGTACAACCGTCTAGTAACTCCAGTTGCTAGAAATGAATAATCGTAATTGGCATCTAGAGGCAAATTAAAAATGAAATTCTCTTGGAGAGTCCTAGTACTCTGGACATTGCCAGCTTTGGTAATTGGTTTTTTCTTTTGGCAAGGGACGTTTGCTGGCGCTCCTGCGGACATGAGCAAGAATGCAGCTAACACTCGCATGACTTACGGTCGCTTTTTGGAATATGTAGATGCTGGACGTGTTACCAGCGTTGACTTATACGAAGGCGGCAGAACAGCTATTGTGGAAGCCCAGGATCAAGATATCGAAAACCGTGTCCAACGTTGGCGGGTGGATTTGCCAGTTAGCGCTCCTGAGTTAATCAGCAAACTTAAAGACAAGAAAGTAAGTTTTGATGCTCATCCAGCACGTAATGATGGCGCTATCTGGGGATTGTTGGGCAATCTAGTGTTCCCCATCTTATTGATTACTGGATTGTTCTTTTTGTTCCGTCGCTCTAATAATCTTCCGGGTGGCCCTGGTCAAGCCATGAACTTTGGCAAATCCAAAGCGCGTTTCCAAATGGAAGCCAAAACTGGGGTGAAGTTTGACGATGTAGCTGGTATCGAAGAAGCGAAGGAAGAATTGCAAGAAGTTGTGACATTCCTCAAACAGCCAGAAAGATTTACGGCTGTGGGTGCGCGGATTCCCAAAGGTGTTCTGTTAGTAGGGCCTCCAGGGACTGGTAAAACTTTACTAGCAAAAGCGATCGCTGGGGAAGCTGGTGTACCATTCTTTAGCATTTCCGGTTCGGAATTTGTGGAAATGTTCGTGGGTGTGGGTGCTTCCCGCGTGCGTGACTTATTTAAGAAAGCTAAAGATAACGCTCCCTGTATCATCTTCATCGATGAAATTGACGCAGTTGGGAGACAACGGGGTGCAGGTATTGGCGGCGGTAACGACGAGAGAGAACAAACTCTCAACCAGTTACTCACCGAGATGGATGGTTTTGAAGGCAATACAGGCATCATTATTATTGCTGCTACCAACCGTCCCGACGTATTAGATGCAGCGTTGTTACGTCCTGGTCGTTTTGACAGACAAGTAACCGTTGATGCTCCAGATATTAAAGGACGCTTGGAAGTTCTGCAAGTCCACGCCCGGAATAAGAAATTAGATCCGAGTGTATCATTAGAAGCGATCGCCCGTCGTACTCCCGGATTCACTGGTGCAGATTTAGCAAACTTGCTTAACGAAGCCGCTATTCTTACCGCCAGAAGACGCAAAGAAGGTATTACCCTCAGCGAAATTGATGACGCTGTTGATAGAGTTGTCGCCGGGATGGAAGGCACACCCCTAGTAGATAGCAAGAGCAAGCGCTTAATTGCTTACCATGAAGTCGGACACGCCTTGGTCGGTACTTTATTAAAAGACCATGACCCAGTGCAGAAAGTTACCCTGATTCCTAGAGGACAAGCCCAAGGTTTGACTTGGTTTACTCCTAACGAAGAACAAGGGTTAATTTCTCGTTCCCAACTCAAAGCCAGAATTACTGGCGCTTTGGGTGGTCGTGCGGCGGAAGAAATCATTTTTGGTTCTGCGGAAGTGACCACTGGTGCAGGCGGAGACTTGCAACAGGTGTCAGGAATGGCACGGCAAATGGTGACAAGATTTGGTATGTCTGATTTAGGCCCCTTGTCCTTGGAAAGTCAGCAAGGAGAAGTATTCTTAGGTCGTGACTGGATGACCAGATCCGATTATTCAGAATCAATTGCGGCAAGAATTGACTCTCAAGTCCGATTGATTGTTGATGAATGCTATCAAAACGCTAAGAAGATTATGCGTGAACATCGCACCGTGACAGATCGCATAGTTGATCTGCTGATTGAAAAAGAAACCATCGACGGCGAAGAGTTCCGGCAAATTGTCGCTGAGTACACTGATGTGCCTGATAAGCAGCAGTTTGTACCACAACTGTAAACTTTAAGTTTGATAACTCAATAGCAGGGGATGATTGGTATCATCCCCTTTTTTCTGTAGTCATTCAATATGACTTGTTTACAAACCAGCCATTAGCATTCTTGCTTTTTGTGAAGATAATGGAGTACTAAAAATTTGTATAAAGCAAGTATAAAAATTCAGTAATATCAATACTTTATTAGAACTAAGAGTAATACTAACTTTCACTCCAAGTATTGTTTACCCCACTCTATAGCCTTTGCTTGATACTGCTGATTTACCTCATTAATGTATCTTGCTGCTATTTTTCGCATATTGTTCTTATCGGGTTGAGATTTCACAAATTCTTCAAAAAAACCATTCCCTTTTAAGAATAATTCGATTGCAGGTATTAATTGAGTATCATCTGATGTACAAAGTTCATAGTGTAAATTACCAACTCCTGAGATAGGAAAACTAGTATCTTTGACATGATTTACTATTAACCCTACATTACTAAAGCAAGATTCTTTAAATCCTATAAAGTTTACAGTATCAAGATGACCTTTGAGTAGTAGCATTCCCAACGCAATTTTTTCTAAATCTTCAGAACATGATGCTAGCCATAAGGAGGGAAATCCTTTTCCCTCTTTGATGTCTCTTAAATATCTATTAGCATGGTCTGGAGATGGTATTGCCTGCTGTTGCGTTCCCGCTTTCCACATGGCAAGGCTTTTTACACTCCTGTAATAGCATATTTCACTCACACCTTATAATGACTCCAGGTATTCACGTACAAATGTACTCTCTTCATTTTTAAGTAAATTCTTGGCTTCTGCAAGTAATTCTTCTGCTATTGGCACTTCACCCAAAGCAAAACTTATGGACTCTAATGCTGCATATCTTACTTCTGCTTCTGCGTGTTTTAGTAAAATTCTAATCATTAAAGCCGCATCTTGTGAATAAAACTTACTTTCTAAAAGAGGAGCAAGAAGTCTTACGATGGCTTGTAGACGAAACAAATCTAATTTTATTATGACTTGACTGAGATTTTTCAGGTCTTCTTTTGATAAAGCTGCATGACCTTTAATGACTGCATCTCGAATTTCTTCAACTCTATCTTCAAATTCAGAAATATCTGTACTGGAAAACAGATAGATAAACATACTGTATTTCCATATGATTGACTCTAGTCTATGTAGACTAGCCGTTTTTGCTGTCTCTACTATTTTATAGTGTTCAGCACTGTTACCACTACTAGATATAGAATTTAAAGAATGACCATTCTTGGGAGCAGATAATATACTCATCGAAAAAGCTCCTCCGTTTTTTCTGTGATACTCTTGAAAAATATATCTTCTCTAAAACATTTTAAATTCGCTTCAAAAATGTTTTTTATTTCTTCATCATCAGGAGATAGATTTACTTCTTGAAAAACATCAATATCCAATATTAAAGGATACGCTTTTTTACTTTCATCATTTTCAACCATCTGACCGATTGTTTGATTAATGATTGCTCTTGATGGCTGATATTCTGTATGACTCAAAACCAATTGCATAAAGTAGCCTTCCAGCGCCACCGATAAATCACTGGGTATTTCAGGTAATATTTTTATATAGTGTTTTAATTCTATTCCCCCTTCTTCTGGTATGGGTATAATTATTTGATTTACATAACGTAAAGCAAGACGAACTACTTTTAAAGGGGATGTAACTTCAACATATTTTTGCCATAGTTTGTATGCTTCTCCATAAAAATCTTTCCAGCTTTGATAAGGTTTCAATTTACTAAACGTGAAGCCTTGTAACTTAGCTTGAATAATTCTTTCTTGGTCACTAGAAACGAAAATATATCCTTCAGGCTGATTGGATATTGAAAAAAACTGAGGATTTACTTCTTCCGGCTTTTCTAAATTAAATTCAAAACCTCCTTGAAGTGCCATTCTTTTCTGAATATTGGGAAAAGATTCTTTGATATCTTCTTGAAAATTTAAAAGTTCTTCCTGATGAAAATTGTCAGGAAGATTTACCGTTATATCAAAAATGGCTTCGGTTATAGGTGGATTAGGAAATCTCATTTTTCATTAATTTAGAAACCGTTAAAAACTTATGGCTCAGTTCTGAGTATGTATACATAAGATAGTCTACAAGAACTAAACGTTATTTTCTGTATCAGAATTGGATGTTCCATGAAAATCCTAAAGACCTTCACGTAAACCCATCGCAATCTTACTATGTTTCTCAATCTGACCCATGACTTGTTTCGCCCTTTGAATGACGACGGTTGGTAAACCCGCTAACCTTCCCGCTTCAATACCATAAGATTTATCAGCGCCTCCTGGTTGGACTTGGTGGAGAAAGATGATTTGGTCTGGTAATTCCTTGACTGTCACCTGATAATTAGCCACATTGGGTAACATTCCCGCCAGTTCATTTAATTCGTGGTAATGAGTGGCAAAAATTGTCCGGGAACGAATCTCCATTGCCAGATATTCTGCAACAGCCCAAGCAATAGAAAGACCGTCAAATGTTGCGGTTCCTCTGCCAATTTCATCTAACAAGACTAGGGATCTAGATGTGGCATGATTGAGAATATTTGCTGTCTCATTCATTTCTACCATAAATGTAGATTGACCCGTTGCTAAATCATCCACAGCACCGACACGGGTAAAAATGCGATCGCATACTCCCAACCTAGCAGACTTAGCCGGGACAAAACTCCCTATCTGCGCCATTAATTGAATTAATCCCACTTGACGCAGGTAACAACTTTTACCACTAGCATTAGGCCCAGTGAGAATAATTAAATCGGGGAGTGGGGAAGTTTCTTCAATATTCCCTAACTCTGTAGAATTTGGCACAAAGAAGCCCGCAGGTAAGGACTGTTCCACCACGGGATGGCGACCGTCAACTATTTTTAACTCTCGTCCATTCACCATTTCGGGACGACAATAACCTTGATAAACCGCCAACTCAGCTAAACCACACAACACATCGGCGGCGGCTACGGCGCGGGAAAGATGGCGAATGGCTTCGGCTTGTTCTCCTACTTCTTCCCGTAAGGTGACAAAAACCTCATATTCCAACTTATGTAAATCATCCCGCGCTGTGAGAATCCTGGCTTCCCTTTCCTTCAATTCTGGGGTGATGTAACGTTCCTCATTTTTTAGGGTTTGCTTGCGGATGTAATTGGCGGGTACTTGGTCAGCTTTGGCGCGGGAAATACTAATGTAATAGCCAAAAGTTTCGTTAAATCCTACCTTAAGCAAGGGGATTCCTGTTCTCGCCCTTTCATCCACTTCTAAATTAGCAATCCATTGGTGGTCTGCTTCGACAGTCGCCTTTCTCTCATCCAATAAAGGATTCACGCCAGGACGAATCAAGCCGCCTTCTTTGAGATGCAAGCGACTGTCTTGAAAGTCAAGCGATCGTTAACAAAAACCGGGACTCTGAACATTGACGCAACTGGGGAACGCTGCGCTAGATTCTGCGGTGGCTGGTACGGGCAAAAAGACTTGTGGCTCTTGGCTAAGATGGTAGCAGCCCGCACCAGCCACTCCGCTTCGCCGCAGAATCTTCCCCAGTTGCTGGATTTCCCGTGAAGATAAAAAAGAGCATCAAAAATTGACCCAAATGCGGCAATAGGATCATCAGGGAGAGTATTTCCAAGTATAAAAACGGTCAATTGTGATTAAGCGTTGGGAATGGGTTGTAAGTTGTCAGTAACACGCCAAGGTAAATTATCCCGAACCATTGCATTTAAAATGACTAACATTTTATGAACGCAAGCAGTGAGAGCTAATTTTTTCGATTTACCACGTTCGACAAGACGCTCATAAAAGGCCTTGATAACCGGATTATGACGCATAGCAACAACAGCACCCATATAAAGAGTGGCACGAACATGAGCGCGACCGCCATTAATCATGCGCTTACCTTTGTGTTGACCACTATCATGATTGATAGGTGCAACACCAACTAAGCGAGAAATTTGTTTGGCAGTGAGTTGACCGAGTTCTGGCAAATCAGAAACCAGAGTTGTCGAAATAACTTGGCCAATACCAGGAGTAGTTTTGAGTAAATTAACTTTTTCAATCCATTGTTGATTGTTTTGAGTTAATTGCTCAATTTCTTGATTGAGTTGTTTGAGACGTTCGTCAAGATATTCAATGTGTGCTTCAATATCTGCCAATGCTTTACCACGGGCGCGTGAGCGTCGATTTTTTTCAGCAGTTTGCATCTCAACTAATTGTCTTCGACGACTAATTAATTCTCCTAATTGACGAGATGCTTGTGACTCAATGTTTAACACTTGAGGTTTCATTGCTTCCCCAAAGTGTGCCAATATTTGTGCATCGATAGCATCTGTTTTGGCGAGTTTACCAGTGGCTTTGGCAAAATTTCGTCCTTGACGTGGATTGATTAATGCTACTGGTAGCATTGCTGCCTGTAGTTGAATGACCAGTTCTGTTTCTAATCCTCCGGTTGCTTCTAGTACGATGAGGTTCAAATCATAAAATTTTAATTGTTCAACTAAATTAAATATTTCTAGTTCTGTATTAGCAAACTTCAATGCTTTACCGATGGGACGGATATAAACATCGAGGGTCGCTTTGCTCACGTCAATGCCTACCCACACAGAGATGTTTTCCATTTTTGAATCTCAACTATTTTGTCAAGAAGTTTTTAATTCATCCCCTTGATTTCACTCATCCTTGCCCGATGCGGACTGTATACTTTAAATGTCAGTAGTTTAAAGCTTTGACCCCGGCGACTGTTCGAGTTCTGTCAAAGAGATTGTTGTGGTGACCCATGCTACAAAGCGGTCTTTAATGACCTAGGGTGCGACGGTCTACCACTTCTTTTAATATACAAGGGTGCGTCAGTATGAATAATTTCTGAGTATGGTTAGGTTCTATGGCACTGACGCACCCTACTACCAAACCATTAATTTCGGATAAATTTTTTGGTTTTCCCTAATGACTAATGACCACTGACATATTTTTCCCCAAACTTAGTTCAGAGGTGATACTCTGCGCTAGGGTAGGAATTGACGCGCGATTTGTGATTTCCTGTGCTTCCTTGTAAACGACCAACTTTAGTCTTGAGCTTGGCTGTTTTCTTGACTTCATTAACAGCCTGTGCAAACACTCCAACTGCCAAAAACCTAGAACAGTCTTTGGCAGCAGATCCGAGATTGCAAACAAATCAAGTGATCTTTGGGGAAACTAAGGAGGGTGAACCCCAGCCAGGGCAAAATCAGCCCTCAGTCCAATTACCTGCGGATTTCCCCCAAGATATACCTGTATATCAAAATGCTCAATTACAGGAAATTATCCCCGCCAGTGGTTCAGATAAGCGAGTCTCCACTACTTGGCTGAGTCCAGACCCCAGCAATTTTATTAGTAGCTTTTATCGTAACCAGTTCCAGACCAACAATTGGCAGATTTTACAACAGCCAACTGATGATGTAGAGGGTACTTTTGCGGCACGTCGGAACGATTTGCTGGTAAATGTATCGATTCAACCCAAATCGGTAACGAACGCCGCAGCCAATCAACCCCAAACAGCAACATCAATCAAGATTGAGTACGTCCCCAATAGCACCGCCACAGCAGCATCCAATATTCCCACGGCAGGTAATACCCAGTTTATCGGCCCAGTACCACCGACGAATTGGGCGAAAGATAATTCCACTACTCCAACAGTCGCATCAGAATTTAACGATATAAATAAAGTACCTCAACAACTGCGCCAATATATTCAAGATTTAGCTGCGTTGGGCGTTTTTAGTTCTGCATCTTCAACGAATAAGAATAATAATAATCCCGCCAACCAATTTGAACCCGGTAAAATCATTACCCGGCGAGAATATGCTCGTTGGTTAGTCAATGCCAATAACGCTATGTATGCCAATAATTCAGCGAAGCAGATTCGCTTGGCTGGGGAAAGTACACAAGCAGCATTTACTGATGTGTCGTCTCAAGATGCTGACTTTCCAGCCATTCAAGGATTAGCCGAAGCCGGTTTAATTCCCAGCCCTTTATCTGGTGATGCGACAGCCGTTTTGTTCCGTCCTGATGCACCCCTGACACGGGAACAGTTGATTCTATGGAAAGTTCCCCTAGACACCCGTCAAGCTTTACCCAACGCCAATTTAGAAGCGGTGAAGGAAACTTGGGGTTTCCAAGATGCAGGGAAAATTGACCCTAAGGCTTTAAGGGCAGTTTTAGCTGATTTTCAAAATAGTGAACAGGCGAATATTCGCCGCATATTTGGTTACACAACTCTGTTTCAACCCAAAAAACCAGTAACTCGCGCTGAGGCAGCTGGTGCTTTGTGGTATTTCGGCAGTCAGGGTGAAGGTATATCGGCTGTTGATGCACTCAAGTTAAAACAAACAACTACGCAGTAAGCTATGACGCTTTTAAATTACATAGTTACTTGTATGGTTTGTTGACAGTTGACGGTTAACTGCCAACCGCCAACACGAAAAGATTTACAAGTTCAAGCAAGGGCAGCTTAGGAAACGCGATGGTCTGCGACCGACCGTCGGTCATTGCTTACATTGCAAATTAATCTTATTACGGAAATTCACTTAAAATCTTGATATTTTTAGCTAATTTTTCTTGATATCTTATGGTTAGCTATGTAAAGTTACTTAGCTAAGATTAGCAATGCTGTACAGGGTGTGGAAAAAATTAATCACTTAGTTAACAGCATTGTTGGTTGTAACTTTATGAAACAAGCTCAACTATAAAATTTCATTATTTCACTAAAAATGAAAACTAAATTCATCGCGGCAAGTTTTATTACACTCTCCTTGATGTCGCCGCTAAAAGCTTCGGCTGCAAATTTTACTGGGCTTTACGTATTTGGCGATAGCATATCTGATACAGGTAATACATTTCAACTTTCTGGTGGGTTAGTTGATCCATCAAGTGCTATTCCTCCCAGTCCACCGTATGAGCCGGGGCGTTTTTCTAATGGTTCAATATGGGTAGATTATGTAGGAGACACGTTAGGTTTAACAACCACGCCTATCACTAATCTAGTTCCTGATTTAAACTTTAGTCGTCCTCTGAATACACCCTTTCCCACACAAGGTATTAACTTTGCTATCGGTGGTGCTAATTCCGGTGAAGGTAACTCTTTTGGTTTCCCTTTACCTGGAGTTTTACAGCAAGTATCTGCTTTTCAAGCGTTACTACAGGTTAATCAACAAAGCCTTGATCCTAATGCACTCTATGCTGTGTCTGGTGGTGCAAATGACTATCTCTTTCCCCCTCGGTCTAATGATCCCAATAGACCCCAACCCTACACGAATATTTCCCAGGCTGTAAGTAACCTAGCGGCAATAGGTGCAAAAAATATTTTAGTGTTCAACTTGCCCGATTTGGGCAGGATTCCAGCATCGGGAACAAATGGTCGCAATCCCGCAGCACTGACTCAAGCGACTCTAGATTTCAACTCAAACTTAGCCAAAAATCTAGACGAAATTCGGAACACCCAACAAGTAAATATCATTGAAATTGATATTTATTCTTTAGTTAATCGTGTGCTTGCGACTCCAAGTGAATTTGGTTTTGAAAATGTAACTGATGCTTGTCTATCTCAGTTTCCTAACTGTATTAACGACCCCAGTAAATATTTTTTCTGGGATGATGTTCACCCAACAACTGATGGTCATAAATTAGTAGCAGAATCAGTCTTAGCGGCAACAACTCCTGAGTCTTCAACCACAATTGGTGTACTATTTCTAGGTGTATTGGGTGCAATGAGCAACATCAAACGCTTACAGAGAAAATCAATTAAATTTTCTGTTCAGAAAAAAGGTTAATACTAGATAATTAGCTGTCTCTTGCTCATTCATTTATTTGAATGAGCGCTATTTTTTAAGTATATAAACACCATAAAATACCCATGCAGTTCTAGTTGAAATAGCTTGTCCAGACAATATATTGAATATAATGGGATATAGCTGATATAGAGATTAAATAAAAGCATTGATGTGGAATTACAACGAATTATTTGAAAATATCGAAGAATTAGTGATGCACCATTCCCCTAGTGGTGCAGAAACCGAAATTAATCAACTTTTGTTACAAAAATTTGCAGCGCTGGGTGTGGAAGTTTGGAGCGATCGCGCCGATAATATCATAGCCAAGATTCCGGGGAAGAACTCTGATATAGCAGTAGCGATTACAGCCCACAAAGACGAAATAGGGGCGATCGTCAAAAATATCGGTGATGCAGGAAAAGTGGAAGTCCGCAAGCTTGGCGGTGCTTACCCTTGGGTTTATGGTGAGGGTGTCGTTGATTTATTAGGAGACAACGAAACCATTAGCGGTATTCTCAGTTTTGGTTCCCGCCACGTTTCCCACGAATCACCGCAGAAAGTCCAACAAGAAGACACAGCCGTTAAATGGGAAAACGCCTGGATTGAAACCAAACGCACTACCGAGGAATTAGAGGCTGCTGGGATTCGTCCAGGGACAAGAATGGTAATTGGCAAACATCGCAAACGTCCCGTGAGACTACAGGATCACATTGCTAGTTATACATTAGATAACAAAGCATCAGTAGCGATTTTGTTGGCTTTAGTTCAACAATTAAAACAGCCAGCAATTGATGTTTATTTAGTAGCATCGGCTAAAGAAGAAGTAGGCGCAATTGGGGCATTATTTTTCACCCAAAATCAGCAATTAGATGCCTTAATCGCTTTAGAAATTTGTCCCCTATCTGAAGAATATCCTGTTAAAGATAGTGAAAATCCCGTACTTTTAGTTCAGGATGCCTATGGGATATATGATGAGGGATTAAATGGAGAACTGCGGCAATGTGCGAAGCAATTGAATATGTCTGTGCAGCTAACTACCTTAAGTGGCTTTGGTAGTGATGCTTCAATTGCGATGAAATTTGGTCATGTGGGACGTGCTGCGTGTTTGGCATTTCCTACCCAAAACACCCACGGTTATGAAATTGCTCATTTGGGTGCAATCTCCAACTGTATCAATTTATTGAAAGCTTTTTGCGAAACTGAGTTTTAGGGAAAATAATATTATTATTTACAATAAATCATAGAAAGAATGTATTCAATATTTAACTTGATTACTGTAGAAGTATAACAAAGTATAATCAGGTTCTAACTGTTGTCAATTAGTCTATAAAAAATAGGGTTCAAATCTTAAGTGATAGACGATAGTGCTTTGTCCTGATAGAATCTTAAGTTACCTCTTTGTTACAAGAAAAATATAAAATGACTTCATTTGAGCTTGAGAGTCCAATAGAAATAAAGACTGACCCGACTGATCTTGATCAAGAGAGTGATTCCTTTGTACAAGAAATTTCTCGATTCAATAAAGCACTTGAGCAACGTTTTAGAGATAAGATGCGATTGCATGAAAGTTTAAGTCGAAAAATAGTTAGTTTTCAAGCTAATAAGTCAAAACCTCAGTATCGCTGGTTTAAATATAAAGAAGCTTTTTCAGTTGATTTGGTAAATCAGTTAATATTCGAGTACGAGAAAAAATCATTTGAGAGGATTCTTGACCCCTTCGCAGGAGCAGGAACAATGCTATTTGCCTGTAGTGATGCCGGTATTCAAGCAGATGGTATAGAAGTGTTACCTATTGGTCAAGAGATTATTGAAGTAAGGAAAATAATCCAGCGACAATTCCGTCGAGAAGATTTTTTGAGATTGATTGAATGGTACAAACAAAAACCTTGGAATCAGCATAATAATAGAAAATATCTTAATCGTTTAAGAATTACTGACGGAGCTTATCCTCCTGAAACAGAAGCATCAATAGAGAGATTTTTATTTTCTATAGAAAAAGAGAATATTCTTGTGAAACAAGTTCTCCGTTTTGCTCTATTGTGTATTCTTGAATCTATCAGCTATACCCGTAAAGATGGACAGTATCTACGTTGGGATAAAAGAGCATTTAGGAAAAGTGGATCAGATAAATTTGATAAAGGTAAAATTCTGGATTTCGATGAAGCAATTACTGAGCAAATAAAATTAATTTTGAATGATTCCTTTGACTTAATAAGTAATACATTATTTTGTTATGGGACTCAAAGAAGTGGAATTAATTTATTTAATGCTTCATGTCTTAAAATTCTGCCTGAATTTGAGCAAGATTTTTACGACTGTATCATTACCTCTCCACCCTATTGTAATCGTTATGACTATACACGTACATACGCTCTAGAATTAGCTCTATTAGGTGTGGGAGAAAGAGATATAGTACAACTTAGGCAAGATATGCTGAGTTGTACTGTTGAAAACAAAGAAAAGTCTCTTATTCACAATTGGCAGGAAGCATTACGCATACTTGATAAACAAGAATTGTTACAAAGTATCTTGCGCTTTCTTGAGCGAGAGCTTGAAAGAAAAAAACTTAATAATAACGGTATTCCTCGTATGATAAAAGGATATTTCTATGAAATGGCTTGCGTTATTATAGAATGCTTTAGAGTTTTAAAAAATGGCTCACCTTTATTTATGGTAAATGATAATGTTCGCTATGCAGGTATTGATATTTCGGTTGATTTAATTCTTTCTAATATTGCAGAAGAAATTGGTTTTAATGTGGAGAAAATTCTTGTCTTACCTACTGGCAAAGGTAACAGTAGCCAACAAATGGGGACACATGGAAGAAAGACACTTCGCAAATGTGTGTATGTTTGGAGAAAACCCTAGTGCCATATCAATATCATATTCAAAGCAATGATGATCTTGTGACTCCATATCAAGAAGTCCGAGCAGGATTTGTTGCTTTAGCTTTAGAAAGAAATCGAAAAGCAACACCATTTGTTGAGCAGGCAAGAGCATTAAAGATCCGAGTAAGCCAAATTGAAAGGCCTCAAGACCTTTTACAAATGAGGGATATTAGACCTACTCTACTAGCTGCCTCTGGGGTATCAGATAAAGCTGCTGGACACCTTCAAGAACAAGATAAAGTCGATGCAATAGAAGGTTTAATTCAAAACTTCCTAGAGCCTGCTGGAGAAAACTTTGTAGAAGAACTAGTTTACCGTTTCCTGCTTACGCGTGGAGATACACTTGGTGGATCAATGCGAAATGTTGGTGGTATCCTTGCTGAACGTAAATTTGCAAGATATATTATTTCTGCACTAACTTTATCGAATACCTCTTATAAATGGCTAGATAAAAACAGCAAAACTTGGCTTAATCAACCTGATGATGATACAGACATTGAATTACGTCTTAGGGGATTAAGTTGGAACTTGGAGGGTAGGAATAGGACTTTCATTTATAATGTAAATGTTCCGATTGTGCGAAAAAACATTGATATTTGTTTGTTTGATTGCAGACAAAATGAAATTGAAAAGAATATAATTTCAAACCCAAATATCTACATAGCTCTAGGTGAATTAAAGGGCGGTATTGACCCAGCAGGAGCAGACGAACATTGGAAAACAGCGAACAGTGCTTTAGCCAGAATCAGAACAGCATTTGATCGGCACAGTCTTAAGCCATATACTTTTTTTGTGGGATCTGCTATAGAAAAAAGCATGGCAGAAGAAATTTGGCATCAACTAAATTCTGGCATTCTTACTAATGCAGCAAACCTCACTCAGCCTGACCAAGTTGCCTCTTTGTGCGCTTGGTTTATTCAACTTTGATGTACAGTGACTAATTATTTGTCACTGTACACAAGATGTACAGTGACTAATTATTTGTCACTGTACACAAGATGTACAGTGACTAATTGTTTGTCGTCGTGACAAATTAATGTCGTC
Organism: Anabaena sp. FACHB-595; assembly: GCF_048568275.1. Taxonomy (NCBI): domain Bacteria; kingdom Bacillati; phylum Cyanobacteriota; class Cyanophyceae; order Nostocales; family Nostocaceae; genus Anabaena; species Anabaena sp. FACHB-595. The sequence continues at coordinate 4,379,067 of NZ_CP183473.1, read as the reverse complement.
GAATGAATCCTTGCAATACAAAGGTTTTAGCTATTTAAGAGTTATTACATTATTTCTCATACGTGACTAAATAAATGTCGTTTTCCGCAAAAATGACAAATTAACTGTCGCTTCAGTAATTACAAAAAAGGTTTTGTATATTTTCATAATGACAAATTGACTGTCGTTTTCTCCACGTTTAGAATAACATTATGTATTTATAAATTACCTTTGTTTCATGAACAAAAAATCTTATGTCTGATTTTACTGTTCATACCGCAGTGGATACTGCGGAAGCTTTATTACAAGACAACAACACACCTCCTCACCTCCTGAGACGAATCTGATTGTTACAGAACTCTCAGAGGAAGCCCAACTCAAGCTAGAGGTGATCCAAACTTTACTTGAGCCTTGCGATCGCACAACTTATGGGCAGAAGTTGAAGGAGGCTGCGGACACACTGGGTGTGACAGTGCGAACGGTGCAGCGTTTGGTGAAAAAATGGGAAGAGGATGGCTTAGTTGGATTCATTCAGACAGGTAGGGCGGATAAAGGAAAACATCGAATTGGTGAGTTTTGGGAAAACTTCATCATCAAAACTTACAAGGAAGGTAATAAGGGTAGTAAACGCATGACACCCAAACAAGTTGCCTTGAGGGTTCAAGCTAAAGCGCGTGAACTAGGCGATTCCAAGCCTCCTAATTACAGGACAGTTTTAAGGGTATTAGCTCCAATCTTGGAACAAAAAGAAAAAACTAAGAGTATCCGCAGCCCTGGTTGGAGGGGGACAACACTTTCCGTTAAAACTCGTGAGGGACAAGATTTATCAGTCGATTACAGCAACCATGTTTGGCAATGTGACCATACTCGTGTAGATGTACTGCTGGTAGATCAGCATGGTGAACTTTTAAGTCGTCCCTGGCTGACAACTGTAATTGATACTTATTCTCGTTGCATCATGGGTATTAATTTGGGCTTTGATGCGCCTAGTTCAGTTGTAGTAGCTTTAGCATTACGCCATGCGATTTTGCCGAAAAAATATGGTGCAGAGTACAAACTGCACTGCGAATGGGGAACTTACGGTAAGCCAGAACATTTTTATACTGATGGGGGTAAAGATTTTCGTTCAAACCATTTAAGTCAAATCGGGGCGCAATTGGGGTTTGTTTGTCATTTACGCGATCGCCCCAGTGAAGGTGGTATTGTTGAGCGTCCTTTTAAGACACTGAATGACCAACTATTTTCAACACTTCCAGGTTATACCGGATCTAATGTACAGGAACGCCTTGAAGATGCAGAGAAGGATGCAAAACTAACCTTGCGGGAACTAGAACAATTACTCGTTCGCTACATTGTTGACCGCTATAACCAAAGTATTGATGCGCGAATGGGCGATCAAACCCGCTTTGGGCGTTGGGAAGCGGGATTGCCTTCAGTACCAGTGCCAATCGAAGAACGTGATTTAGATATCTGCTTGATGAAACAGTCACGGCGCACAGTACAAAGAGGCGGATGCTTACAGTTTCAAAATGTGATGTATCGAGGGGAGTATCTAGCAGGATATGCAGGGGAGACAGTTAATTTAAGATATGACCCCAGAGATATTACAACGGTGCTGGTTTATCGCCAAGAGAAAAGCCAAGAAGTTTTTCTGACTCGCACTCATGCTCAAGGTTTGGAGACTGAGCAACTTTCATTAGATGAAGCTGAAGCAGCTAGTCGTAGACTGCGTAATGCAGGAAAGACTGTCAGTAACCAAGCCTTATTGCAAGAAGTCCTTGAGCGTGACGCGATGGTAGCAAACAAGAAAAGTCGCAAGGAACGTCAAAAATTAGAGCAGGCAATTTTGCGTTCTGCTGCGGTGAATGAAAGTAAAACTGAGTCCCTAGCATCTTCTGTTATGGAAGCAGAAGAAGTGGAATCTACTACTGAGGTTCAATCTTCATCCTCAGAACTAGAGGTTTGGGACTATGAACAACTGCGTGAAGAATACGGATTTTAAACAATGACAGATGCCAAAGCGATCGCTCAACAGTTAGGTGGGGTGAAACCGGATGAAGAATGGTTGCAAGCTGAAATTGCTCGTCTCAAGGGTAAGAGTATTGTTCCATTACAGCAAGTGAGGTCTTTGCATGATTGGTTGGATGGAAAACGTAAAGCACGACAATTTTGCCGAGTAGTTGGAGAATCACGCACGGGGAAAACAGTTGCTTGTGATGCGTACAGATACAGACAAAAAGTACAGGCGGAGGTGGGACGACCACCAATTGTCCCTGTGGTTTATATTCAGCCACCCCAAAAATGCGGTGCTAAGGATTTGTTTCAAGAAATTATTGAGTATCTAAAATTTAAAGCAACTAAGGGAACAGTATCAGATTTTCGTGGCAGAACAATGGAGGTTTTAAAAGGCTGTGGCGTAGAAATGATTATTGTTGATGAAGCTGACCGCCTCAAGCCTGAGACTTTTGCAGAGGTGCGTGATATTTATGACAAGTTGGGCATTGCTGTTGTTTTAGTAGGAACTGATCGATTAGAAGCAGTAATTAAGCGAGATGAACAAGTTTATAACCGCTTTCGGGCTTGTCATCGTTTTGGAAAGTTGTCAGGGAAAGATTTCCAGGATACTGTACAAGCCTGGGAGGATAAGATTTTAAAGTTACCATTGCCTTCTAATCTCATTAGCAAGGATATGCTGCGGATTTTAACTTCGGCAACAGAAGGTTACATTGGTCGGTTAGATGAAATTCTCAGGGAAGCAGCAATTCGTTCTCTATCAAGGGGATTAAAGAAAATTGACAAGCCTGTTTTACAGGAAGTGGCGCAGGAGTATAAGTGATGGCAGCACCAGATGTTAAGCCTTGGCTTTTTATTATCCAACCTTATGAAGGGGAAAGCTTGAGCCATTTTCTAGGTCGATTTAGACGTGCTAACCATTTATCTGCTAGTGGGTTGGGTAAATTGGCAGGAATTGGTGCAGTAGTTGCAAGGTGGGAGCGATTTCACTTTAATCCTCGTCCTAGCCAAAAAGAATTAGAAGCGATCGCATCTCTAGTAGAAGTAGATGCAGACAGGTTAGCTCAAATGCTGCCACCTTTGGGAGTTGGTATGCAGCATGAGCCAATACGCCTGTGTGGAGCTTGTTATGCTGAAGCACCTTGTCACCGAATTGAGTGGCAGTATAAATCAGTATGGAAATGCGATCGCCACGAACTCAAGATTTTAGCGAAGTGTCCAAATTGTGAAGCACCTTTCAAAATACCTGCGCTGTGGGAGGATAAGTGTTGTCATAGGTGTCGAACACCTTTTGCAGAAATGACTAAGTATCAAAAAATTACCTGAGTCTTAAAAATCACTACTGCTTGAATTTTTGGTACGATATCCCTGATTGGGGTGAGTAAGTTTGTCAGGATATCGCAACTCCAGTTGACCTTTCTTGTGCATCTTGCTCAGGTAGCCGAGCCTTAAGGTATTGTAAGAACGATCTAACAATTCTTGAAGTTGTTTATGGTTCAAAAACCTTCCCTGGCAAAGTCTGAGAATTGTTGCTTCCATAATATCCGTTGATACCTTGCCCTTATTTCTGATAGTTACAGCGATCGCCATTAGCGATTGCCAATCATCGGAGCTTGGCTCTAAATCATCGGAGCTTGGCTCTAAATCATCAGAGCTTGGCTTTAAATCATCGGAGCTTGGCTTCAAATCATCAAAAATTTCTTTTGGTATAATTCCTAACAATAAATCTTCAGGACTGCTTTTTTCTACAAACTTATAGTTTTGAGCTACCAAGTCAGCTTCTGCATTAGGAGGCTCTCCTGGAAAAAAATAGAAAGTTCCGCGTGCAATACCTCCAGATTCAAGGAAGCCATCTCTAACAAGAGCGGACAAAGCTTTTGTTAAATCATATTGATTTCGATATGCTTTTAGTGTATTTGGCTCGATATCATCAAAACCGTAATTTTCGAGTAACCGAGCATCTCGTACTTCCTCTACTTGCTCTGCAAGCATACGCTTAATAGTTTCTTCGTCGCATAGGTAGTCACCTTCATAATTTCTACGATAAGTGCCTGTTAACGGATTCTGTCCTACATAAACAGGTCGTTGCGCTCGCCGCGCTCGCGGTACTTGGATGCGGATTACTTGCTTGCCTTGTATCTCAATAACTTCCACCATTTTATCGGTAAGCAAATTTATACTTATCCGTTGGCGATTATTAAGCCCATCCCAAAGAGCTTTGAGGACACGTTCTGGAACAGCAATACCTGTAACACTGAATCTTCCTTTGGGCTTTTCTTCAATTCCCAAAAAAATTACACCCCCGTAGGTGTTAGCCATCGCAGAATATGAATCGAAGAAACTTTTAGGTAATTCACCTTGTCCGTCTCAACCAGATGATTGTTTAGCTTCAACATCACAACCTTCTGATAGTTCTTCGATGTCTAGTATCGATAGGCTTGCCATCCTGAATCCTCAAACTACCAAAATATACCCAGACTCATTTGGGTAGAATCTGTTAATCAATATTAACAGTGGTAATCGCTACTAAGAGGAATTTCAGCCATTGGCAAAGGTATTCATTTTGCCACCATATTTCATGCTGTCTTGTGTTGTTGCTTTACAAAATTTGGAGAAAAGGTCAAGTAGCAAAAACTCACCCCTAACAAATTTTCTTATAGCTTATAATTCAAAAAATACAAAATATACAGATTTTGGGACAACCCTTGCGGTTCAATTCCGCGACATGATTGGAGGTGCGACTTTTATTATCAGTTTAGTATGCAGCCTTCTGTACCTATTGTTCAGTTCAAAAATGAAAAAAGAGAAGGTGATGCCTATGCTGATTACAGAGACGATTAACCAAATTAAAACAATTGTTCCTATAGTTACTTTTGTAGGATGGGTTGCTTATATTGGTATCGTTATCCAGTCATGGTTGGTTACAGGGGTTTTGTCAATTCACAACTGAATAAGAGGTAGTAGGAAATTTCGCTACAACTAATCTATTCCTATACCGCCAACACTTGCCTTGCTGCGACTTCCATCAGTTTCTCGCTGCTGTCTCGCCCTTGTTTCAATTTGGCTTCTAGGGTATCGCAGAGGAACATCAGGCGATCGCACTTCTCTACAATCCGTTTTTGTTCTGCAAGTGGTGGAACAGACACAACAAATCCTCGGATTAATCCTAAATTCAAATTACCCTGTGAAACACCTTTTCCATAGGTATTTTTCTGAGAATGTTTAGTGCCTATCGGAGAGTTAAGCCAGATTACTAAATAATAAGGATCTATGAATTCTTTGAATGGACGTAGCAATCCTAAACTTACATAAATTGCAAATTCTAATTTTTGATCTATAACAGCAGCTTCTCCAATTCCAGCACCAACTCGTGTCAAAAGTATATCTTCAAATTCTGGTTTTCGATTTTTGATATAGCCTTGATATGCTTCTTCAGAAACAAACTTATGATTGTTTGGCATGAAAGAAAAAGGTTTAACGTTTTGAGATGATAAGAATATTCGCCCATGCTCGGTATACTTGGGTGTATAGTGAGTTCCATCTGTTATAAACTCACAAATATTAGCTAACCTTGCCCAACACCATGTATTTGGTATCGTGTACTCTATTTCATTTTGAGTAATTGCAGGTAATAATGGAGTCTCTTTAAGCTTCTTGTCTTGAATCAGCTTTTCCTTTTTAACCTTTATTTTTTCAAGCAACAAACTGGCAGGTTCATCATTTGGATCTTGACGCACAAGTTTACCCTGCACAGCCAATTGCAAAATCGCCTGACGCAGTTTAGGAATTGTTTCAGGGATGCTGTAGAGTAGGTCAAAATTATTGCAAATGCGCCGCCAGTGTTGGCGGAATTCGTCGGAATTTTGGGAGGAGAGGAGTTGAGCGATCGCACTCTCATTCATCCTCAAAATGCTCTGTTGCCTTTGCTGCTGGCGTTTTTCGATTTCGTCGCAGGTTGAGAGCAGGCGATCGCACTTCTCTACAATACGTTTTTGTTCTGTAAGTGGTGGTAAGCAAACAACGATGGGATATACTTTACCTCCAGAAATCACAGGTTGTGCAGTAGCATTATTATTTTCTTGAAGATTTGTTGCCTTCAAAAGCCAATATAAAAAGCGAATGTATATATTTGATTCTGAGAAATAGGTTACGAACGCGTTATCTGTAATCCAAGCAGAATTCGGAGTTATGTGAATGCTGCCACAATAATAGCCAACTCTACCAATTACTAAAGTAACGCGATGTGCGACTTATTGTTTCGTTACACAAGTTCGGTGTATGAACGATTGAAAAGAAAATTCCCACAATCCGCACTGGAGCGAGAAAATCGTTACCAGTGAATGGAATGCGGGAAAAATGTTTTCTATTGAAGAGTTTATCATTGCCGTATTTTGCTGTGTTGACGACGTGCTGATGGAAATCACCCAGATATACCCAATCAAGAGACGAGGTTTTGCTCCGAGTTTAAGGGAGAGTGAAGTTTTAACAATGGAAGTAGTGGCAGAGTTTTTGGGAATAGATGCTGACAAAGACATTTGGAAATACTTTCACCGTCACTGGTTAGGGCTATTTCCTCAGTTAAAGAGTCGCTATGCTTTTATTCGTCAAGCAGCTAATTGTTGGCAGTACAAGGAACTCATACAACAAAAATTAGCACAGTATTTAGGAGCATACTCTGATCAACTTCATTTGATTGATGGATTACCAATACCTTTGTGTGGCTTGAGTCGCGCTCCCAACTGCCGAAGTTTTAAATCCCTTGCAGATTATGGTTTTTGTGCTGCTAAAAAACAGACGTACTATGGGTTTCATGGGCATTTAATCGTTAGTGGCACAGGAGTTATTAGTGGGTTTACCCTGACTCCGGCAAATGGCAGTGAACGGGACGCACTTTGGGATTTAATCACGCGAATTAAAGGTTTATTAATCGGAGATAAGGGCTATTTAAGTCAGTTCTTGTCAGGAGAACTTAAAGAAGTGGGTATTACTTTACAAACCCCTTTGCGTTCTAATATGTCTGACTCTCGTAGCCGATCTTCAGTGCGATTAATGCAACGCTTTCGTCGCCTAATTGAAACAGTAATTGGTCAATTAGTTGAGAGATTTCATATAGAGAAGATTCGAGCGAGAGATATGTGGCATCTTACCAGTCGGCTCAATCGCAAGATTTTAGCTCATACCGTCTGTTTCTGGCTTAATCGCCACAATTGTGACCCTCTTCAGTTCGACGATCTTGTTACAGAATATTAAGTCGCACATGGCGTAAAGTAGGCTTATTAATATTATTTTGATCATGATACCCTGTAATACCATTTCCACCGTAGACAGGTATTTGTCCATCATCTGCCATTTTGTGTGATGGAAGATAGTTACCAGAAGAAATATGAATAATATCTCCTAAACGACACCATTCCCAATTTTGAGGCTTTTTAAAATGAGTTTCATGTTCACAAATCGGGGGTAAAGATTTAATAGTTTTCACCCTTTTTTGGGAATATGTTTCCTGCTTTTCGGCTTTAATTCTATTTAGCAATATTTTAGCTGGTTCATCGTTATTATTTTGGAAAACAAGTTTACCTCTCACAGCTAATTGTAGAATCAAATCACGCAGCTTTACTACTGCATTTGGCGCATCAGTTAACAATTCAAAATTTTGAAAAAATGTATCTACTTTCATTTAAACGGATTCACAATTTGTAATTGACTATCTACCACTAACCCATCCTGCATATCTTCAGAATAGAGAATACTTGCTCCCGCAGCTAAAGCACAAGCAACAATTAAACTATCCCAAAAAGACAACTTATATCTACTGCGAAGATTAGAAGAGTTCACCAAAATATCACGATTAAATGAAATGATGTGAGAACCTTTATAAAATGCCTCGATTAACTGTGTTATTTGTTGCTCAGTGAAAGAAGATTTTTTAATTAGATTTAGACAGACTTCATTAATAACTTGTGTACTAATGATTACTCCTTCAGCATCAATTAGACGACAAGCTATATTGCGTTTGTTAATATCTTGATTGTTCGCTAGAGCATAAATCCAGATATTAGAATCTAGAAAATAGCCATTTTCATGAATTGCGGTCATAAATCTCTTCTCGGTTCAAAGGAGGCCATTCAAACTCCACCGGATGCTCGATGAGTTCAGCAATAATATCTACTGCTGCTGTTTTTCTAACTTTTTTCATAACAATTACTTTGACAGATTCTCCATCTAGCTCTCCTTTATAAATTTCAGGAATTTGAATTACACCATCTTTGACAATACCTTGAAATTCTACTACTTCCATCTGCATAATCTAATCTCCATATATTTTAAGATATTTTGTTTCTATCTACTATTCTATAGTTTTATCAACTTGATCATTCAACGCTTCTATCAACTCAAATTTCAATTTACTCCGCACCTCACCCAATTCAGCCATAAGTTTTTGATGATCTGCTAACATTTCATCTAAATCAGCGTGTTCTACATCAACTTTGTGAGGATTTTTAATATCTAGGTTGTAATTATTCGCCTTCAAATCTGCAATTGAAACTTTCCAAGCAAATTCATTTTCCTCGCGGTTATCCCACCATTCTTGCTCCGGTGCAAACTCCTCAAAGCGAATCGGCTTAGTTTTCGAGTATGACTTATAACCTGCTGGGTAAGGGTGTTCATAATACCAAATCGTTTCTGTGGGTTCCCCTTTAGTGAAAAATAGCAGATTAGTTTTAATACCTGTGTAGGGATTAAATACGCCATTTGGTAAGCGCACAATTGTATGCAGATTGCAATCTTGCAGGAGTTTTTCTTTAATCCGCGTTTTTACACCTTCGCCAAACAGCGTACCATCTGGTAAAACTATTGCACCTCTACCGCCTTCCTTGAGTAAATGAGCAATCAGCACCAGAAATAAATCTGCCGTTTCTCTGGTGCGGAAGGTAGCTGGGAAATTGTCCTCAATTCCATCTTCTTCCATCCCACCAAAAGGCGGATTAGTGATAATTACATCCACCCGTTCGTGAGGACTGTAATCGCGCAATGGTCGTGCCAAAGTATTATCATGTTCTGCTTCTGGCACATCAATACCATGTAAAATCAAATTCGTTATGCACAGGTTATAAGGTAACGGCTTTTTCTCAGTTCCGCGAATCGTCCGTTGCAGAATTTCTGGCACATCAGCACTTTGAAAATGTTGGCGAATGTAATCAATTGCTGCGGTTAAAAAGCCACCTGTACCGCAAGCAGGGTCAAATACAATTTCCCCTAATTGCGGCTTAATTCTATCGACAATAAACTTTGTCACCGCACGGGGAGTATAATATTCTCCGGCATTCCCCGCACTCTGCAAATCTTTGAGAATCTTCTCGTAAATTTCGCTAAACTGTTTTTTCTGGTCTTTTTTATTAAAATCAACTTCATTGAGCTTATTAATTACTTGGCGGATGAGAGTGCCATTTTTCATATAGTTGTAGGCATCCTCAAACACTTTACCAATCATCTGCCCACGGGCATCAGTTGCCGTAGTTCTTAGTTCTTTAAGGGTTTTAAATAAAGCATTATCTACAAAATCTAGTAAACCATCTCCTGTGATACCTTCGGAATCTGCTGCCCAGTTCCGCCAACGCAAACCTTCAGGAATGGGAGATTTATAATTATCTTCTAACAGTTCATATTCTTCTTCACGGGCATCAAAAACCTTGAGGAATATCATCCAAACTAACTGGTTAATGCGTTGCGCGTCACCATCAACGCCCGCATCTTTCCGCATGATATCTTGAATAGTCTTAATTGTAGTGCTAATTGACATTGCTTACTTAACTTTTATCGTTTTCTTTATCTTCTTCTGTAGGTGCAGATAATTGTGATGCAGAAGTTTCGCTTTTTTCCTGTGAAGCACCTCTCCCTGGTACAATTCTTTCTGCTTGACTAACAACATCATTTGCTAGTCTTTCACTAAAGCCCACAACAAAAGTAATTGCTAAAAACGCCAACCATCTATTAATTGGCTTTTCCTCATCTTTAGAAATTGTAATAGGCAGAAGTGTAGAATTGATGAGAGCAAAAACAAAAATCCCTAAAAATGCCCCAATTGCTGGCTTGAATGCTCCCACAAATATAGGAAGTAAGGTTTCTTTATACCGTGGATTGCCATATTGATCCAGCCTCAACATAATACTTACAACACTACCAGTCGCTCCTGACATTGCTGATAATACCAGCAGCACGGATGCCTCATAAAACTCATATTCTGTCAACTTTATTTGAGTTTTTACTTCTGGCTTTTGTGCTTCTACTAAATTTTCTGAAGATATGGGCTTTGTTAATTGTTCTTTAAATAAAGGTTTTAAATAAAGATTGGATGTACTAAGTATATATGCTAAAACAATCGGTGCTAATAGATGAATAGGTAAAGCTAAAAACAGACCGATAACTACTTTTGTATGAGTTTCTGTAGAATAAAGAAATTTAAAGAAATTATTCACGAAAAATGCAGTGACAGGATTTTCAATTCTCCGTATGAAGTATTCTGCATCTCGCCTAATGTTCCTTGCCAAAACCTTGTTAGAATTTACTTGTAATGCAGAAATTGCCAAATTAAGATTAGGCGCTATTGCTTCAATATGTTCTAGCTTATTTTTGTTATCTTGAACCTTGGCAATTAAAAAAGCAGTTTTTAATCGTCGGTAGATAGATAAAATATGAGAAAGTTCTGCCTGTACTTCAATATCTAACACCGAATTAGATGTAGATAGTTTATCCTGTAAACCTTTAATAGATGAGTCAATGTATTTTATTGGATCGTCCATACAAAACAAATTTAAAGATGATTAACTAGGCTATCTCATAAAGTTGCGTTTTTAGCTGCTGAAGTACATTAAGATATTCTTTTCTACTGCCAAAAAGCTGAATAATTTCTATTGGTGTACCCACTTTATCAAAAGGATGAACCTTCAGCACATCCAATTTTTCAATATCTTCAATCCCTTCATCCGCATATTTATCCAAAAGCGCATCTATTACCTTACGAGCCTGTTCACTATACTTGCTAAAATAATTACGCTTGCGGACATTGTTCGCCCTTTCTTTCCGTGTTAGTGGCGGTTGGTCAAAGACAACATGACAAATCAAGTCTAATGGGTCAAAACCCTTGCCAATCTCTTTTTCTAACGCTTCCAAAGGTACACCCAATTCCTGTAGCTCTTGGATAATAGCCTGCTTTTGTTCGGTAGAGTGCCATTTCTTCAAGAAAGCATCTAATGAGGCGTACTCCTGACTAACTGTTTTGCGAGTATAGTCTTTAATCGATTCCGTAATCAGCTTACCGTCCTTACCGTGGTACTGCTCACGAATAAAAGCAACAGACACCTCTTCGTCTGCAATTACATACTTCTCCCGCTTTTGCTTGCGGGTAATCTCACCATCAATGATTACCTCATCGTCTCCATTATCGGGTGGAACAATTGGATCAACTGGTTTGGGCTGATAAATTTGTACAGGTTCACCATCAAACTCAGGGTCAGCAAATAACTGTGTTGCTTTCTTAAAATCGATAATGGTGAAGAACATTTTGCCATAGTCTTCATCAATGCGCGTACCGCGACCAACAATTTGCTTAAATTTAGTCATAGACAGGATGCGCTGGTCTAAAACAATCAACTTGCAAGTTTTAGCATCAACGCCAGTCGTCAGTAACTCAGAGGTAGTAACAATCGTAGGATATTTACTTTCAGGGTCAATGAAATTATCTAATTCTGCTTTACCCTGAGCATCATCCCCAGTAATTCGCATAATGTAGCGGCTATTCTCCGCCATCAAATCAGCATTCTCATTCACCAACGCCACCCGCATCCGTTCTGCGTGGTCAGTCGTCTCACAAAAAACGATAGTTTTGGCAAAGCGATCGCTTGATTTGAGATAATCAGAAATAATCCGCGCGACTAACTCGGTACGCTTCTCTAAAACCAGAGTTCTATCAAAATCTCGCTGATTAAATACTTGGTCAGGAATTTCTTTACCATATTTATCTCTTTGTCCTGGCTTCGGTTTCCAGCCACTCAAATCTGTATCAAAGTCAATGCGAATAACTTTATAGGGAGCTAAAAAGCCATCTTCAATCCCTTGTTTGAGCGAATAGGTAAAAATTGAATCGCCAAAATAAAGACTATTAGAAACTTCTTCTGTTTCCCTTGGGGTAGCAGTCAAGCCAATCTGCGTTGCACTGCTAAAATATGCCAAAATATCTCGCCATGCCGAATCTTCAGACGCGCTTCCCCGATGGCACTCATCTATAATAATTAAGTCAAAAAAACCTGGTGAAAACTGCCGATAAATGTTTTTCGCCTCTTCATTTCCCGTTACCGCCTGATACAGACATAGATAAATCTCGTAAGATGTATCTATCTGTCGCTGCTTAATTTTGGTCATTTTTGAGCCAAAGGGTTTAAAGTCATTAACTCTAGTTTGATCAACCAAAATGTTGCGGTCTGCCAAGAACAGAATACGCTTTTTCGCCCCTGACTTCCACAACCGCCAGATAATCTGAAAAGCTGTAAAAGTCTTACCCGTACCCGTCGCCATCACTAACAGAATGCGGTTTTCTCCTTTAGCGATCGCCTCAATTGTCCGGTTAATGGCAATCTGTTGATAATAGCGTGGCTGTTTTTTATCAGGACTAGGATAATAATCTTGAGCCACAATCGGCTGAATATGTAAGTCAATTCCCTTCCAATCGCAGTATTTTTGCCAAAGTTCTTCCGGTGTCGGGAACTGATTGAGGGGAATTTCCCGTTCTCGCTGTCCTTCGGTGACTGTACAGTCACACATCATAAAAGCGTCGCCATTCGAGCTAAAGATGAATGGTACATCAATTAGTTCACCAGTTGCGATCGCTTGCTGCATTCCCGCACTGACACTGTGATTATTATCTTTAGCTTCAATCACAGCCAGTGGTACACCCGGTTTGTGATACAGCACATAATCAGCGCGTTTCTGCTCACCTCGACTAGTAAGCTTACCCCTAACAATCACCCTACCTTTTGTCAGCGTCACTTCCTCACGAATCTGAGTGCTGATATTCCATCCCCGATTAGTTAAAGCAGGTGTAATAAACTTTGTACAGATATCACGTTCACTCAAAGATTTCTTGTCAATTACTTCTGACATAAAAGGGTCGGCTTTCGGTTAAGAGGATGCTTGGTATAATTCTACGCTTTCTCATTTGCTGTTGTTAAGTATAAAACTATAATTTTCCCAGATGGCAGCCACAGAACTTAACATATTTAACGTCAAATTAGCTACTAAAGCTTTGAAGATTGCCCCTGAATTGTTGATGAATGCGTTGGCGTAGCCCGCCGCAGGCATTGCAGTGTTTTTTACACAAATCGTGACTCATAATATTTTTGAACTAGTCACGATTCATGAGTTATTGTGCAATTAAGAATAAACCGAGTAATAGACAGTAATCCCCAGACAACTCAATATAGAATCGATGCGCTCAGTGAGGAGCCTTTGGAGCCTTTGGAATATTGCCAACGATGGGTTGAGTTGTCCTCTGAAGAAAGGGGATACAGAAAAGCCTGTATTGCTGCTTTAGCTGAAGCAACCGGGCTAAGTGAGAGAACTATAGGAAATTGGGGACAAAACTTTGACAGGAGACCAAACTATGTGACACATATACTACGCATGGCAGATATGCTTAACCAAATTAGAAAAATAGTCTTACCTCCTGATTATCCTCAAAAATAATTTGGTCGTGATTCGTGACTAAAATACTTGTACTTTGAGCAGATATTTTCTAATTTGGGTTTAGCAAGCACAGGATTCATAGGAGTAAAAGGTTAGCTGAGTGGCATTTCCTCATACTCCCTGCCTCTGCTGGGTTAATCTGACTCATCAAAACCAAAGATGCAGACTGGGAGAGACTCCCATGAGAATAATTATTCAATTGATCTGCTCCGTCTATTGCCCCTTGAACCGACGGAGTATTGTCGCCGTTGGGTTAGACAAGAAGCAGGACGTAATTATCGCAAAGCCTGCATTAACGCGATCGCCCAAGTTACAGGTACTAGCCCAAAAACTGTTAAAGACTGGGGAACTAATTTTCGCCGACGACCTAAATACGTTACCCGCATATTACGGCAAGCAGACTTGCTCAACCAATTTAGACAACTTGTTGCAAAAGGAATTGTGGCTTTACCTCCAGACTTCCCTCAAGAATAAGTAAAAGCGATCGCTACTCACGACCAATTGCTCCAAAAACCCCTTGCTGTTAACACAAGGAGAATCTTAGGCTGAGGTACATAGGTACTAACTATGACGAACAGTCGCATCTTTCTTGAGGACAAAAATGGCAGAACACCAAATGAACTCAATCTCTACCTTTGACATCACTAAGTATTTTCTCCTTGATGTCCTGAAAGATATCAAAAATGGACGCATTCAACTTCCAGATTTTCAAAGAGATTGGGTTTGGGATGATACCCGTGTACGTCGTTTGCTTACCAGCATATCTCTTGCTTATCCAATTGGCGTAGTCATGATGCTCCAACAAAGCATTCAAAGCCGACAATTCAAACCCCGCCTAGTTGATGGGGTATTAAAACCAGAAAATCATGAGCCAAACTTATTAATTCTTGATGGACAGCAACGCCTGACAACCATGTTTATGGTGTTGTTATCTGAGCTACCTGTAATCATTAAAGACCAGAAAAGCCAAAAAATTATTAAAAAGTGGTACTACCTAGATATTAAAAAATGCCTTAATTCAGAATGCGATCGTCGTAGTGCAATCATTGCCTTACCTGAATCGAAAATTGCGCGAATATTCACGGGTGGTCTGATTGATTGTTCTACTCCTGAAAAAGAATATGAGGCGCTATTGTTCCCCTTATCCAAAGTTTTCTTTTTTTCTGAATGGCGGAGTAAATTTTCTAAATATTGGCAGTACGATCCTCAAAAACTGGAGCTAATTGACATCTTAGAACTAGAAATTCTCAAAAAATTTGAGCATTATCAAATACCTGTGATCCAACTGCGTGACTCTTTACCAAAAGAAGCCGTTTGTCAAGTCTTTGAAGATACAAACACTTCTGGATGTGACCTCAATTATTTTGACTTAATGAGTTCCAGCTATTGCACTTCCGACTTTAGTTTAAGAGATGATTGGAAACAGCGCGAAAATCGCTTCCAATCTTTAAAAGTCTTACGTAAGCTACGCAGCACCGATTTTGTCCAAGCAGTTACTTTGGTTGCTGGTTACGCCAAGAGGATAGAAGCTACTAAACAAGGTTGGAACATCGATAAATTACCAGGCGTTGCAGGCGATCGCGCTGAAGTTTTGAAACTCACCAAAGAGGAGTATCAGAAATGGGCTGACCCAATTACTAAAGGTTTTGAAGAGTCTGCTCGTTTTCTTCATAACCAAAAAATCTTCGATGCAGATGATTTAGCTTACCCCATTCAATTAGTCATCCTCAGCGCCATTTTCACTGTTCTAGGAGAGCGTTCCCGTTCTTTTCAAGTACGCTCTATGCTGGAACGCTGGTTATGGTGTGGGATGTTTGGTGAAATATATACACGCTGGTACGAGGCACGAGCCGGAAGAGACGTTATAGAAGTGCCAGATTGGTTGGCAGGTGGTTCACTACCACTCACCATTGTGCAAGCGGATTTTTCTTTTGATCGATTGATTGGCGTTAGAAAACGTTACGGGGCAGTGTACCAAGGTTTAGCTGCTTTACTACGACGTGAGGGGGCAATTGATTGGTGTACTGGGGAAGAAATCAATGATGTGATTTATTTTGAAGAAAAGATAGATTCGCACCATATCTTTCCTGTGGCATGGTGTCGCAAAAAAGGAATTGATCCCAAAAAGTATAACTGCTTGATTAATCGCACACCTTTAAGCGCCAAAACAAACAAAAAGATTGGTAGTAAAGCCCCTTCTGTTTATTTAGAGGAGTTTGAACTGTGTGGGACATCAGCTACAAGGCTTGATGAAATATTGCGATCGCACGCTATATCTCCAAAAACTTTGCGGCGAGATGACTTTGAAGGTTTCTTCCAGATGCGGGCAAATAATTTGCTAACACTAATTGGAAAAGCAATGGGTAAAAGCTTAAGTTTTGAATCTTCGGAGGATTTTGTTCGAGAGCATAATCACGAGAATGGCAGACAATATAAGCTGCATCCCGAAATTATCAAGAAATATTAAACCACTAGCATTGTGCTATGTGGCAACCACATAAGCTCTATATTCAAAGTCCAATTAGCTACTAAAGCTTTTAAGATTCTCTCTTAATTGTTGATGAATGCGATCGCTCCAAAAAGGAATCACAGTTTGTCCATGACAAAGTGCTTCTAGTGCCGCTTGCTTGTCAAACTCTGCTAGTTGCAAAGGTTGTTCAGGCGATCGCGTGGGTAATAACATGAGCCGCTTCATCTTTTCTTCTGGGACAGACTCATCAAATAACCAAGGTTCCTGTTTGCGCAGTGTTTGCAATGCTGCATAGCAAAGGTCAAAATTTAACCCAGTAGACAGCAACTGCTCCATTACTGTTAATGCAAGTAAATCAGCTTTAGAGTAGTAAACATTACGACCTTTGCCACTACTGTTAACCGTAGGTACTATAACTCCTTTCTCTCGCCAATACTGCAACTGGCGGCGAGAGCAATGAGTAATTTCTGATGCTTCTGTGCTTGTGTAGAACTTTCCTTCCATAAGAAACATCCTATAGAAGCATCTTCTAAAACACATTAGTGCTTTGTATAACATTATGTGTTTTGTATGGTATTTTATTTTTATGAGCCAAAAAACTATTCAATGTCGCTTAATTGCCAGTGAATCTACCCGCCAAAAACTCTGGAAGTTAATGGCAGAATCGAACACACCTCTAATTAACGAACTGCTTCAGCAGCTTAGTAAACATCCAGATTTTGAGAAATGGCGAAGAAATGGCAAACTGCCATCAACTGTTGTTTCCCAGCTTTGCCAACCCCTGAAAACTGACCCTAGTTTTACAGGTCAGCCTAGTCGTTTCTATATATCAGCAATTCATATTGTTGATTACATCTACAAATCTTGGCTGACTATACAGAAACGGCTACAACAACAGCTAGATGGCAAATTACGCTGGATAGAAATGTTCAACAGCGATGTTGAATTAGTAGAAATTAGTGGTTTTAGCTTAGAGGCAATTCGTACCAAAGCATCTGAGATTTTGGCAATAACTACACCAGAATCTGATCCTAAAACTCTTTTAACTAAAAGAGGAAAAACTAAACAATCTAAAAAATCATCTGCTTCCAATCCTGACCGAAGCTTATCTCGTAAATTATTTGACGCTTACCAAGAAACTGACGACATACTCAGTCGTAGTGCCATCAGTTATCTGCTGAAAAATGGCTGCAAACTCAATGACAAAGAAGAAAACCCCGAAAAATTTGCTAAACGCCGCCGTAAAGTTGAAATCCAAATTCAACGGTTAACAGACAAACTAACAAGTCGGATTCCCAAGGGACGAGATTTAACGTACTCTAAATGGTTGGAAACACTCTTCACCGCTACAACCACCGTTCCAGAAAATAATGCTGAAGCCAAACGCTGGCAGGATATTCTCTTAACCCGATCTAGTTCTATCCCTTTTCCTGTGGTTTTTGAGACTAATGAAGATTTAGTTTGGTCAACAAACGAAAAAGGTAGATTATGTGTTCACTTCAATGGTTTAAGCGATTTAATTTTTGAAGTTTACTGCGATAGTCGTCAACTGTACTGGTTTAAACGCTTCTTGGAAGACCAACAAACTAAACGCAAAAGTAAAAATCAGCATTCTAGTGGTTTATTTACACTCAGAAATGGTCGTTTAGCTTGGCAACAAGGTGAAGGTAAAGGCGAACCTTGGAATATTGGACACTTAGCTCTTTACTGCTGTGTTGACAATCGCCTTTGGACTGCTGAAGGAACAGAACAAGTTCGTCAAGAGAAAGCAGAGGAGATTACCAAATTCATCACCAAGATGAAGGATAAAAGTGACCTTAGCGAAACACAACTCGCTTTTATCAAACGTAAAGAATCAACACTGACTCGCATCAACAATTCCTTTGATCGTCCTAGTAAACCCCTGTACCAGGGTCAATCACATATTTTGGTTGGAGTAAGCTTGGGGCTAGAAAAACCTGCAACTATCGCTGTAGTTGATGCGATTGCAGGTAAAGTTTTAACTTATCGGAGTCTCCGCCAGTTACTAGGCGACAATTACGAACTTCTAAATCGTCAACGACGACAACAGCGATCGCTATCCCACGAACGCCATAAAGCACAAAAAAGTTTCTCTCCTAATCAATTTGGGGCATCTGAGTTAGGGCAATATGTAGACCGATTACTAGCTAAAGAAATTGTAGCGATCGCACAGACCTATAAAGCAGGCAGTATAGTCCTACCTAAGTTAGGAGATATACGAGAAATTGTTCAAAGCGAAATTCAAGCTATAGCCGAAGCAAAATGTCCTAGCTCCTCAGAAATACAGCAAAAATATGCCAAACAGTATCGAGTTAACGTCCATCAATGGAGCTATGGCAGATTAATTCAAAGTATTCAAAGTAAAGCTGCTCAGATAGGAATTGTGATTGAGGAAGGTAAACAACCTATTCGTGGCAGTCCGCAGGATAAAGCAAAAGAATTAGCCCTCTATGCTTATAGTCTCCGCCTAGCTAGGCGAAGTTGACAAACATCTGAACCTTGAAAATATAATATGTAATAGCGCCGCAGTTCATGCTGCTTGCAGCCTCTGAATTGTGTTAAATGAGGGTTAGTTTGACTGTAGCAATACAGTCTTGCTTTCTGACCCTGGTAGCTGCTCACCCTGATGCTGCTGCCAATAGACAGGATAGGTGCGCTCCCAGCAATAAGGGCGCGGATGTACTGCTGTAGTGGCTACCCAATCACCCCCGATCAAGGGGGAACCCTCCCCAATTCTTGATTTGACGCACCAAAGAGAGGTCAAAATTCCGATCTAGGTTCGCGCACATCCTGAAAACCTTATCCTACAAGGAATTTATGAGTAAATTTCTTTTGTAGACAATTCAAAAATTACATCCTGGGAGGCTATTTGATGAGGTTCGCGCAAATCTGCTTCAAAAACCTTGCTAGACAAGCGTTTCATAGAGTGGCAGTTGCAACCCTCCTTCCAGTAATGGGAGGGTTGAAAGCTGATGAAGAAAAAGTTAGTATCTTTATCCATCGCGTTGCAACCCTCCTTCCAGTAATGGGAGGGTTGAAAGGAAGCGGTGGGGCGATCGCATCCAAAATTTAACGTTGCAACCCTCCTTCCAGTAATGGGAGGGTTGAAAGTTTGAATATTCAGAACTTTATATTGTGCGCGATCGTTGCAACCCTCCTTCCAGTAATGGGAGGGTTGAAAGATTAACAGCTTCTACCAAATCAGCTTGCTCCGTCAGGTTGCAACCCTCCTTCCGGTAATACATGGTGAAAACAAATTGGATATGAAACTGCCTTACGTTGTCTGATGGTGTAATTAATTTCCAAGAAGTAGAGGGTTGAAAGCAAATCCCGTCATCGGCTTGTAACTAAAGTTATTCAGGATAAGCTACTCATAGAAGTGATTAAAAGAGCTTTTTGAATGCAAACGCTTATAATAGGGGCTAAATATATAGAGAAACTCCATATATAAATTGTTGCTTTTCCGAAAAATGACAATAATTTGTCACAAATATATATGGAAGCGAGTTACTAAGTTGGATGACAATAATTTGTCACAACGACATCAATTTGTCACCGACGACAAATAAGAGACCATTTATAAAGTAAATCTTTAGACGACTAGACGACGTAGCATAATACGAGTCATAACGGCATATATGGCAGCCTCACTCATTTCTGGGAGACGCTCATAATCCTTACTGAGACGACGGTACTGGTTTAACCAGCCAAATGTTCTTTCTACTACCCACCGTTTGGGCAAAACCTGAAATTCTTGATTAGTACGCCGGATTACCTCAACATGAGCTTGAATCATCAGCCAAACAGAGAGCGCAAATTTATCACCGTCATAGCCGGAATCAACCCAGATGACTTCAACTTTTTCCAGTAATTCTGGACGCTCTTCTAACAGTTCCATCAAAGTATAGGCGGCAAGTAATCTTTCTCCAGCATTTGCTTCACTTACAACCACTTTTAACAAAAGTCCCAGACTATCAACCAAAGTTTGCCGCTTTCGTCCTTTTACCTTCTTGCCACCATCAAAACCGTACACATCCCCCTTTTTTCAGTCGTTTTTACCGACTGGCTGTCTGCCGCGATCGCCGTGGGTTGAGTTGACTTCCCCATTTTTTGACGAACTTGATCGCGCAAAGTATGATTCATTTGCTCCCAGATACCTCGTTTTTGCCATTTACGATAGTAGCTGTAAACAGTTGAACTAGGAGGAAAATCCCCTGGAAGCATATCCCACTGACAACCTGTTTTCAGATGGTAGTAGATAGCGTTGCATACTTCTCGCATATCAGTTGTTCGGGGATGCCCACCGCATTTAGCGGGTGGAATCAAAGGAGCTAAAATTGCCCATTCTGAGTCATTAAGGTCTGTAGAATAAGACTTTCGTCTCATTGTTTCCTATGTAAATACACTCTACAAACAGTATCTTATCGCTGCCTTTTTATCTGATAGCTCTCCTTTAGATTTACTTTATAAATAGCCTCTAATTTGTCACTGTACACAAGAATTAGTCAAGACAAAAATATGATTTTATGAAAACCAAGCCGATGATGGGATTTGAACCCACGGCCTGCTGATTACGAATCAGCTGCTCTACCACTGAGCCACATCGGCATATACGATAAGAGATTATAGCATTATTTACTTATGGTAGAACCTAATCCCAAAAAGCGTTTGAATCCTGAACAATATGCCCGCCTGAAAGCAGAGATGGCGACCCCATATCGTGGCTTACGGCAACTTTTCTATATTGGTTTTGGTGCTTCTGGCTTTATAGGGGCATTTATCTTCTTTTTTCAACTACTAGCCGGGCGAGATGTGGAAACTGCTTTACCTAACTTCGCTCTGCAAGTAGGAGTTGTGGGGCTGATGATTTTTCTCTGGCGTTGGGAACAAAGCCGCCAAAAGCCATAAGCAATACAATAGTTTTGCTCTAGATACTCTAGTCTTAGATTAATAAGTATAAATACTGTTCTTGCTTTGAATGTAGTCAATTTCAGGCTTTATTTATCTTAATATTCGTTAAGATAATTTATGTTTTTATACATCATGAAATATAAAGCGATAAAAAATAAAAAAAATATTATGAAATGAGGAATTAATAGATTTTTTGAGAGACTTGTAATTGTTCAAACGGGGTCAGCCAATATAAAGACCCTGAAGATAGACAGATCACATTGAATGGGGTCGAACTAATTTAAAGACCCCCAAGTTAAAAAAACACGATATTCCAAGCGCCAGACGAGTATATACTTGTCTGGCGCTTGGAATATTTAATAACTGCCCCTTGCTTTTTATTGGGGAACTTGAACTAGGTAAGATGATGGCAGTGGTTGTGCGCGTCCAGCATTGACTAATGCTTGGTAAACAAAGGCAGCAATTTCTGCTCTGGTAGCTGGACGATTAGGATTGAGTTGACTAACTGTAGGATAGTTAATCACTAATTGCCTTGTGGTAGCAGCTGCAACTGGCCCAACTGCATAACCAGGAATTTGACCAGCATCAGAATAGATAGAGATGACATTTTGATTGTTAGCAGTTAAGCCTAGTCCATTAGCTAAAGACACCAATGCTTGGACTCTGGGAATTTCCTGCTGTGGTTTGAATGTACCATCGGGATAACCGGAGACAAATTGACTCCGATATGCAGCTTGAATTGCTGCAAAAGCCCAGAAATTGCTGCTGACATCTCGGAAATTAATGGCGTTGCGTTTAGCTTGTGGTGTTAAGGCTTTGGTGATAATAGTGGCAAATTGGGCGCGGGTGACAGGCTCATTGGGTCTAAAAGTGCCGTCAGGAAAACCCGCAATAATATTTTGGGAAGCTAAGGCTTCAATGTAACCTTTTGCCCAGTAATTTGTGGCTACGTCCGTAAAGGCTGTACCTTGACCAGAAGGTGGTGGTTCAACAGTAGCAGCGACGAAATCGACCTGACCAAAAATCTTTTTCTGGTCAATATCATTACCCACAGCCAAAATGCGGACTGTTCTGGTGGCGTTGTTTACATCATAACGACCGTTACTGCGGATTAAATTACCACCAGGATTTTCACTAGTACCAAGGTCTGGTTGAGCATTAACGGTTGCTACTATGCCATCCCGTTTATTGTTTTGAATAACATTCTTACGCAAAACAGGCTTGGCTGTCTCTGAGATGTATAGACCGTCTTGGTTCTGTACAATTTGGTTTTCTGCTACTAAAGGCGTGGAAGTACCACCGATCGCAATCCCAAAACCAGTATCTTGGAATAAGTTATTACTAATCTCTCCTTGAGCTGATCTGGCTACAGAAATTCCATTACCCTTGTTTTGGATAAAAATATTACCTTGAATTTTGGGGTTTCCTGTACCAGTGACAAAAACGCCTTCCCTAACACTATTGGTAAAAGTATTGTTTCTAATGGTGGGATTGCTGGATTCTACCCACACAGCAGTACCACGTTGATTGGGGTTGGTGGCGGTGATGCCGGCGATCGTGGTATCGTTATTAGCCAAAATGGTAATATCTTGTCTGGCGAAGGTACGGCTGGTATAGAAACCACCACCTGTAATTAAGACACCTTGACCTCTAGTAGATTCATCACCTTGTAGCGTCACCCCTGGTTTGAGAATTAAGGGGAATTGTTCCCCAGTTTCACTGCTATAGTTTCCGGGTGCTAATTGAATAATCGCCCCTGGTTGGGCTTGATTGAGCGCAAAGGTAATTGTTTTGTAGGGTGTTGCTGCTGTCGTACCACCGCTAGCCGTATCTGCACCAGTTGTTGGATTGACATAAATTACTGGCGCTGTCGTGGGAACCTGCGCTGTCAACGTTGGCGCAGCACTAGCATTAACTCCACTAGGTACTAGCATGAACCCGCTAGAAGCAACTAATAAAGCTGTGATTCCAGTTGGTAAGGATAAAACCGAGAATAAATTTCTTAAGGAAGAAAAGTTAAACCCCTGATGTTTCATTTTTTGCTTCTGTGATTTGCTGATTGTCAATTGCTTAAATTGGGTTGTTTAGCAGATATATAGCTAGAAACCCCTGCCAAACTATACCGGATGACTAGCAAATCAGCAGCTATGTTTCGCAAGAAATTACATAAATTTTCCTTATTAAGGTGAAAAATTTCACCTGTGGCGGGTGTAAGGGTGTAGGGGTGTGAGGGTATAAGAATTGAATTGTTCTTTATTCTTATCCCTATATCCGTTGTCCAAAGTTATGAAAGATTATCATCAGAGTTTTTGATTCTCTGCAATAATTGTTCGACTTGGTTAGCTTTTTCGTTTCTGTTCTGTTTTTTGAAAATATTTAAAGCTTTTTCTAAAGAAGCTAGTGCTTCATCTTTTTTATTTGTTTGCCACAATGCCAAAGCGACGTTAGTTAAAGCATCGCCATAATCGGGATTAATTTCCAAAGCTTTTTGATATTGTACGATCGCCTCACTCCAGCGACTTTGACTAGCATAAACTATGCCTAGTGCATTGTAAGCCACGGCGTACCGCGATCTGAGGCGAATGGCTTCTTGATAGGCACTGATTGCAGCTTCTACTTTTTTCCCACGGAAAAATACATTGCCTAATTGAAAGTGTCCGAAGGCATCATCTGAGTATTTTTTCAGGAATTTACACAGGTTTTCTTCTGCACCTGGTAAATCACCTTGACTAAATAGCGCATTAGCTTGTTGAATCATTTGCGATCGCTCTTGTTGGGGATCTGCAAACTGTGCCAGTTTTTGTACTTGTTTGGTGAGCGGTTTTTGTTCTGCGTTGCTTAAAACTTGCTCACAGGCTGATTTCGCTGGGGAAGTTTCCTGTGCTGTTGCGGGAGGCAATATACCAATGGTTGTAATGATACTCAGCGTTAGACAGCTAAGAGGTTTAACAAATCTTGTTTCCATCTGGCTTTTTTGCTTCATCGCCCCAATCTCTCTATCATGCTCTGATCTATGATAAACCGAGGCTGGGGGTATAGGGGTATGGGGTATAGGGGTGAGAATACAGAAAAGTTCACCCTTACACCCTTACACCTTTACAGTGTCAAAGATTGAGCATCAGTTTCAATCAACTTGGCTAAATCTTGTAAAAATGCGGCAGCATCAGCACCGTAAATAATCCGGTGATCAGATGTAATATTTACCTGCATTTGTTGTTTGACACCAAATAAACCATCGCCTGTAGCTACCAATTGGGGACGAGATGCACCGATCGCTAAAATTGAACCTTGTCCTGGGGGTAAAATGGCATCAAATGTATCGACACCAAACATCCCCAAGTTTGACAGGGTAAAATTACCACCAGTGTATTCGTCTGGTTGTAGTTGTTTGCTCCTGGCTTTGTCTACTAGAGATTTCCAAGTACGTGATAGGGAGTAGATATCTATCTTGTCGGCATTTTTTAACACTGGTGTAATTAAACCGCCACCATCCATCGCTACAGCTACCGCAACATTGATGTCAGGATGATAAACAAGACCTTGATCTGAATAGCTGGCATTTAATAAAGGATGTTTTTGTAATGTCACCGCCACAGCTTTCGCCAGTAGCGCTGTCATGGTTACGCCTTTGGATTTAATTTGTTTGTAAAGTTTGTCTAAGCCATCGGTGGTGATTGTGTAACCCACACGGAACACGGGTACATCAAGGCTCGCCACCATGTTGCGAATGACAGCGTTTTGTAGGGTATTAAATGGTACTACTTGCCCAGGTGCAGCCGCTATTGGTGCAGGCGCTGGTGCTGGAGTGCGGGGTGCTGGGGGTGCGGCTGGGGTAAAGGTGGGTGTGGGTGCAGATGGTGTCGTGGCTGGTTGCTTGACTTTACCAACAGCAGATTCTATGTCATCGGCAACAATGCGACCGTAGGGGCCACTACCTTTGAGACTTGTCAAATCAACTTTCAGTTCTTTTGCCAATTTGCGGGCGCGGGGTGAAGCTATAAGCCTACCCTCACGGTGGTTAGAGCCATTTTGTGATGTGGCTGGTACACCTACGGCGGCGGTAGTTGCGACTGGTTGAGGGGCGGCCGGAGGGGTAGCCGCAGCAGCACCAGAACTGCCTAAAGACTTAGCGGCTTCGATTTCGGCTTCGGTTTCCGCTACGTAAGCGATCGCAGCTCCTACAGGTGCGCTATCACCAGCTTCTACAATGATGTGGGCGAGAAAACCTTCATAAAAGGTTTCTACATCCATATCTGCTTTGTCTGACTCGACAACCACCACTGTTTCGCCTTTTTCCACTTTATCGCCTGGCGATTTCACCCAGGAGACAATTTTGCCTTCGGTCATGGTGGAACTCAGCGCCGGCATGAAGATTTCGTGAATGCTCATAGGGTGGTTTCAGAATCAATGGGTTTAAGGAATTTAACAGCTTTTGCCAGATCGAATTGTATCTTGGTACGAGGGTTTTTGAGTAATTGGGAATTGGGAATTGGGAATTGGTAATTGAGGATTGGAATAATTACTTGGTAGTCCCGATTACTCATTACTTATTACCTATAACCTGGAACTTCAAAACCAACTTCAGGTCTATCCAAGATATGTATATTTGTGTTGCTGATGACTAATCAACATGACACAGGTGCTATCCCAAGGTAGATGATAGGGTGTGGAAGTTTAACTCCAATTTAGAACCCTAAATTCAGAATTAGTGTTGTTGAAATACTTGTTTAATTCTATGTCGGGAAAATTGAAATTGTTTTTGATTTTGCTGCTTAGTTTTTTTGCTACTGCTGGTGCTGGTGTTTATCTTCATCAGTACCAAAATCCTACATTGATTGTAGATAATAGCAGCAGCACACCACAGCAATTATCAGTTGTGAAAAATTCTCAGGAAGTTGTACATGATACAGAAAGGATTCAATATAAAAATATACCATTGTCAGGGATCAATTCTCCACTGCAAGGTAGTGACCCTAAAACTTTAGCTCTCAATTTTCTGGATGACTTGACTGTAGCGGGTGGTAAGCGCAAGGTAGAGATAACTTATCCTCAACATAATCAAGCTTTAGTCACGGTTACACAAGTCTCAAAAAGCAAAGATACATCTGGGGAAGTCAAATATCGGTTAGAGATGAACAGTTTTGGGCGATCGCTTTTTGCCAGTTCACCCCCTGTATGGCAAATAGTTTGGGTTGGTTCCCAAATATCATGTGGAAATGGTAACCAACCCTTGGGTAACTTAACTCAACGTTGTGATTGAACGAGTTAATAGTGTGGTGTGAGGAATCAAAAGTTACAATTCAAAATCCGCAACGTTTAAATGTCGCCACGAATATCTTCTACAACACCATCGCGGATGACGATTTCTACCTGCATTTTGCTAATCAAGTTATCTCCCCGTTCGACACGGAAGAAACCTTCCATCTGGAATTGATTGACTTCTTGATCTAACTCAAGCAATTGTACTTGCTGGAGGTTTTGCAGCATTTGATTTTTTTGTTCTAGAAGTTCGCTTTTCTTTTGATTGACTTGGAGTTGAATATTGTCAATTTGTTGCAGGGTTTGGGGCCCTGGTGGCTGGAGACTTTGCTTTTGAATAGCGGCGATCGCTCTTTGTCCTTCTTGATCTAATTGTTGTAATTGTTGATCAAGTTGGTTAATTTGTGCTTGCAATTGCTGTTGTACTTCCTCTTTCCAGAGGGGAGTGACGATAACTTTGACGTTAACGACACGCTTTAGCAACAATTGAGGGTTGGAGACATCTGTCATAAAATTTCGCGTTCACTCTAAATAGTTTGCAGTGTGGAATTATCAGGCAAACATGGCGTTGATAATATCGCGGTAGCGTTCTGTGACAACGTGTCGCCGGAGTTTCAGCGTTTGTGTCATTAAGCCGTTTTCAATGGAAAATGGCTCCAGAATCAGTTTAAACGGCCCAACACGGTCATCTGGGCGATAACCTGGACGGTTCTGCACTTCCCGATTCAATTCTTGCCGAAATAAACCCTGGATCATTTTACTCTCCAGGTTAATTTTTTGACTGGATGAGGAGGTTAAATTATCATCCTCTACACTCAAGACGAGATTCTGGCTTTCTGCCCACTTTGCCAAAGCTTCCACGTTGGGGACAATTAAAGCACCGATGCTACGTTGGTCTTGTCCCACTAGCATAATCTGATCAATGTAGGGCGATCGCAAACAAGCATCCTCAATTGGCTGCGGTTCGATATTTTCCCCATTGGACAAAACAATCGTATCTTTTGCTCTGCCAGTTAGCACAAGTTCATTATCTGGTGTTACCCAACCCAAGTCACCGCTATCAAACCAACCTTGAGGATCAATGGCTTTTGCAGTTGCTTCTGGGTTTTGGTAATAGCCTTGCATGACTTGTGGCCCTTTCAATAACACCAAGCCTCGTTTTCCAACAGGTAAAGGCTGGCGAGTCTCAGGGTCTACGATTTTAACTTCTGTGCCGGGAATTGGTTGTCCGGATGTCCCGATAAAATTACGCCAGGGACGGCGCACGTTGGTGACTGGGGATGTTTCGGTTAAACCATAACCTTGCAAAATCTGCACGCCAATAATTTCAAAAAATGTGTCGATGTGTTTTGGTAATGCACCGCCACCGCTAATTACTTGTTTAAATCTTCCTCCTGTTGCTTCCTTGACTTTGCCATACACTAACTTTTGTCCTAAAACATGGAAGGGTAAAAAAGCAAATTCTAGTACCTTAGCGATTAATCGTTCCAACGATGAAGCATGGAGATGATCTAAACTTGTACCTTGAGCAATTCTTTGGGCTTTGATATATTTTTCACTCATGCCCAATAAAAACTTAATCAGCCGTTGTTTGTTTGCTGGCTGTTCGCGGAACTGCTTCTGCACTCCTTCATAAATCGATTCCCACAGACGCGGTACAGCAACCATGTAGTTGGGTTTATATTGTTTCAGGTCAGCTTTAACTGAGCGCAAATTTGTATAAATTTGTGTGCAACCTTGAGACAATAAATAATATTCCACAGTCCGTTCGTAGCTGTGCCAACTAGGTAAAATGCTGAGAGCCGTATCACCTACTTTGGGTTGTACTACTACTCGGAAGGTTGTGACCTGATGTAAGAGATTGCTATAACTGAGCATTACACCTTTGGGTTTTCCCGTGGTTCCAGAGGTATAAATTAATGTCGCCAGTTCGTTGCGTTTGCGTTTGACTGGGACAAAAGTATGATTTTTACCAACTTCGATTAACTGAAGAAAGTTCAATACTTTGAGGCTTTGTTCTGTCGGTGGTGTTTCGTCGGTAAGTATGACTACCACTTGAATTGGTAGGTCGTGGAGTCTATCTTGCAGCTTATTGAATGTCTTTAAATCTTCGACAACTAAAGCTGTGCTGCCACTATGAGCGACAATATAAAGTAATTCTTCCTTTTCGGCTTGGGAACTACGCACCGCATCCACTGCACCGGCTGTCATAATCCCTTGATCGGCAATGAACCACCGAGGACTATTATCAGCTATTAGGGAGATGCGATCGCCTGCTTGAACTCCCAATGCTTGTAATCCAGAAGCAAATAGCTGGATTTTGTCTGCTAGTTGTTGATAAGTAATCTTTACCTCTGGTTTAGCATGGGGATTGTAAAGAGCTAAAGTCTCACCAAATTTCTTCCCAGCTATCGGCCAAATTTCTGGTAAAGACTCTACATTTGTATAATCTACTAAGCGTTGTATTTCTTTACTTTGTTCCTTTGTAATATCGGATAGTAATGAATATCCTGGTTGACTGTTAGTCATAAAGCACACCTCAAATGGAATAAATTGTTTTTTCTTAATTAATTCTGCTACTACGTTAGAATATCTCTTTTCCATTTCTACACCACCTTGGGTGTATGCAGTTTCGTGACCTTCACGGTTGTATTGGTAAAAGTTTATGTTAAAGTTAATTTATATAACTTAGAACTGATGGTTCTGAGAGTACGAGCTGGTGCATGAAATTGACAGCCAATAACAGAAGCCACCTGATTATCCAATGGGGGTGATTACCTATAGAGTTACTAGATGCTTTCTTACTAACGCTGATCAATATCTTCGCTTGTTTGGGCTTACCTAAACTTCTTTCCTTGATTCTCTCGGCTCCTACAAACAAACGCACTCCAAGATTATCCAACTGTGCAAAACCCCTTCCTAGCAGTATGGGAATCACAAGTTTTCCTTACTGTACGGCTTATGCCAAAACGGGGAGCCAATTCTGTAAGTTTAGCCCTCATTTCTGTGCCAAATGTTCTCCAAATTGACTAATTTTTCCAGCTTGTAATCTCTGCACAAGTCAAGCTAAATTATTTTTCACCTGGGTTATGAATTTAACGTGCGCCTCTGTTGGAGACTCACATTAAATTCATAACTGGTAATGGGTAAGAATTTCTGCTCAATTACCCATTACCAAATAAGTAGCAAATTGCGTTACCTAGTTTTGAATCTGTGGTGAGGGTAACTCATTTAGCACCCGCCAAAGTATAGTATAACTACCATCGGAACGCCTACGGACTGGTCGAAAGGCAATAATCATATCACTGCTGCGAATTTGTTTTAATTGGTCTATGTAGCTGCTTTTGTCTAAGTTGGCAAATTGACCATTGAGAATAATCTCTGGCAGTTGGAATTGTAGCGATCGCACTAAATAAGTATGATTCAATTTAGCGGTGGCATGGGTGAGAATTACCTGATTTTGCTGCCAATTTTGGTCTTTACCAGTCACAAACCTTCTTCTGTCTGCTTGTAAGGCTTCTAACTGTTTGGGGGGTTGGTAGTTTAAGAAAAAATCTTTTTTTGATGAGGGTAAGACTTTCAGGCTATTGTCCAATTTCTCTAATGGCACATCACCCACATCTACCATAAAACTATAGTCTATGCCCTGATGCTGAAATTGAAAGTTCTCTTCTACAACCTGGAGTGTTAAACTAGGATTAAGTCCTCCCTGAGTATTACCCAAAGTCGGAAAAGAATAGCGCTCACTCACATTGGGCTGTAATCTATTCCACAAAGTATTTAGCGGACGCTGGTAAGCTGAAGCAGGTAAAACCCGAAAAATCCCAGTACGTGGCAATCTTAAAAACTTAGCGTAAGTTTCCGGTTCTTGTGGGTCAAGTCCGTAAGCAAAACGGTCAAGTACTCTCGCGGTCTCCTGTGCATCTCTAAATTTTGTTTCTGGGGGAAATGCTATCTGTGCTGCTGTCAACCACCGCTTGGCATTTGCTAGTATATGCAGTGCCGTATCAGGTGGTGCGATCGCAGGTTGTATCGGCGGCTGATAATTAACTATAGCTGTTTTCGTAACTCTGCCAATAATTGGTAGTCCAGATGGCGAAGTCACTGTGGTAGTCTGTTGATTGGTCGGTGCTAAATTTGGTTCTCTGGTTGATAAAGGCGCTGCTGGCTTCCCCAGGTTTGGCTGTTGTATTGGTGCAATAGTCAGTATAGGATCGAGCTTACGTTCACCACTCACCAAGGGTAAGCGTCTAACTAAACCTAATTCACCTCGACGAGACAAAAGATTATCTAGCAAAGGCGCAAGCTTTAATAATTCCTGGCTAGAAGCAGACAGCGCGCAATAAATTTTTGTTTGTGATTCGCTTATGTCAGGGGAATCGTTTGCAAGATTACAAAAATGGTTGCCCTTGTCGCGCTGGAGAAAACTGTCTACCGTTTTAGCTTGAAAAATTAATTGTCCCCGGACAGCACGCATCCGATTAGCATCTGGAGAAACTAAAGCTTGTTCAATGCGTACAATCAAATCCAACTGCTGCTGAAGCAGGTAACTAGCCTTAGTATAAAAATTCCCATCAGTTGACTCAACCGCCAGAGTATGATTATGAGACGGAGACTGATATTCTAGGGCAAGAGCATTTCTCTCCAAGCTAGCAACACAAAAAGGTAATAAAAGGCCAAGAAATATGTATCTCATCTCAAAAACCCTGTGTGGATAGGTGTAGTAAAAACCTAAAATAGATATTAAATTGAAAAAAGAACGACCATCGACACCTGTCAGTCTATTCTAATTTCCGCAAAGCGTCGCCGGGTTGTTACCAGTGCTGAAACACGATTCCATGCAAGTTTCCCAGGATCAGCCTATTTATTCTGAGGCTCCACTCCAGCTGTTATTGTTCGTCGATGGACGACCCAAGTCCAAACAGCAGGTGCAGCGTATCCGTGCTTACTTAAAAGACTTGCAGGCTGAGTATAACTTTGAACTTCAAATCATTGATGTCGGGCAACAACCATACTTGGCAGAACATTTTAAGTTAGTAGCAACACCAGCTCTAATTAAAATTCATCCAGAACCCAGGCAGATTTTAGCCGGTAGTAACATCATCACCCAACTGAAAAATTTGTGGCCGCGCTGGCAAGCAGCAGCAGATACCTATGCAAAGTTGCAAGAGGACTTGCAAGAACGTGTAGATGATAATGGCCGGGTGGCACAACCTCAATCAACTATCAATTCTGTCGCTGTTTCGGCAGAGCTGTTACGGCTTTCAGACGAAATATTCAATCTCAAACAAGAGAAAGAAAAACTACTAGAGCAGTTACAGTTTAAAGACCGCGTAATTGCCATGTTAGTTCATGACCTCCGCAATCCCCTCACAGCAGCAGCGATCGCTATCGAAACCCTACAATCTAACTACAACCCAGATATCGGCCAATTTCAACGCTTAAAACCCGCCTTAGTAGTCAACCTATTAAGACAAGCCCGCACTCAAGCTAAAACAATTGATAAAATGATTGCGGATCTTTTACAAGTGGGTCGCGGTACTGATACCGAGCTAATTATTATACCACAAAAAACGGAAATAGGGTTACTCTGTTTAGAAGTACTAGGAGAATTGCGCGATCGCTATACCACCAAAGCGCAAAAAGTAGAAACAGACATTCCCCAAGATTTGCCCTGTGTCTATGCCGACCCCGAACGCATCCGCCAAGTACTGATAAATCTGCTAGATAATGCTATAAAATATACTCCAGAAGGCGGCACAATTAGTATTGCTGGACTACACCGTACTACCCAAAAAGTCCAATTTAGCATTGGCGATACCGGCCCCGGTATTCCCAGCGACAATCGAGAGCGTATATTTGAAAACCACTATCGCTTAGAACGAGATGAAGCCAAAGAAGGCTACGGTATCGGTCTTTCTTTATGCCAACGCATAATACGCGCCCACTATGGTCAAATTTGGGTAGACTCCAACCCCCACGGTGGAGCGTGGTTCCACTTCACGTTACCCGTTTATCCATCTTAGAGATTGGGGATTGGCGACTGGGGACTGGTAGGGCGCAAGGGGAAAAGAAAACTATTGACTATCTTCCCATTGACAAATACGGTTCCGTCCTGATTCCTTAGCTTTATAAAGTGCTTTATCTGCCGCCGCAATCAAATCAGAAGGTGAAGATTCCCAGGTAGGAGTTATAGTCGCAACACCCATGCTGAGAGTAATATGTTGACTCACAGCAGATTTATCGTGGGCAATTTGCAAATCTCTGACACTGGTTTGTATGGCATGGGCAACATAAATCGCTCCTTTTGCATGAGTGTATGGCATAACCACGGCAAATTCTTCCCCACCATAACGGGCAACTAAATCCTGGTGTTTCTGAGCCTTGTAGCTTAAAACCGCACCTACTTTTTGTAAACAAATATCCCCAGTCGGATGTCCGTACTGGTCATTATAAAATTTAAAATAATCAATATCACACAAAATCAAAGACAAGGGAGCGCCTTCCTGTACCAAGTTAATCCACTGCGTATTTAAATAATTATCAAAGCGGCGGCGATTAGCTAATCCAGTTAAACCATCCACATTGGCTAAGTGCTGTAAGGCCATGTTCGCAGCTTCTAACTGTTTATACACTTGTGCTTGCTGTAGTAATCTTCGTAAGCGTTGGCGCAACACAGCCCAATGAATTGGCTTAGTAATATAATCAGTTGCGCCAGCTTCAAAAGCACGATCAACAGATTCTGCATCATTTAAACTAGTGATCATCAGGATAGGTGTACGTTCCCACAATCTAGATATCACCGTATTTCCTAAGCCAGAATCAGTATCTAAATTTGCCAACGCGGTAATTAGATTATTTCTAGCAATTTGTAGTAATTGTTTACAGCACGTAAAACCATCCATTACAGGCATCATAGCATCTAGCAACACTATATCTGGTTTAACAGCCTCATAAGCGTCTAGACACTGTTTACCATCTGTAACCTCTACCACTCGATAGCCTTCTTTTTCCATAGCTTCACGCAACAGCATTCGGATGGTCTTGTCATCATCAGCCACCAAAATTACGGGAGGTTTTTTAGAAAGAGAATATGGGCTTATGCCTGACATGAGATGCGTTCCGTAGAAAATCAGAGTTCTGGGGACTGAAAAACAGAGAAAAGCTTCACCTCCATAGTTAAATTACCTATAGTCATAATTTCAGCAAAATCTTGGTGAGTGTGTAGAAAAAAGTTTGTACAGCATTCATCAATACTGAAACGGATAGCAAGCCTGTATCTGTTGTAGCTATAGACTTCTCGATAATTTGTAACCCAGAATCTGGAGTAATACTAGGTTGGATATACATTTAATGGCAGAACAAAGGTAGTTGTTTATTACACTGGATTCTTTATAGGCATGATAAGAAATATTACTGTTATAGTTCCCTCCTAATAAAGCGTAATTGCTCTATTAAGCAAAACTTTAAATGTGAACCCCAATTTTTCACTACAGGGGTTATTTTGTATATAAACTTAAAAAAATAAAACAATATATGAATCGCCAAATTACAAGGGAAATATTTCCCAAACCCAGGACTGCTCTCACTTAAGTTGCAGCGATTGAAAACATCCTGAAAGCTTGACAATAGTGGGTATTCAAGAAAATTACTTAGATTATATAAGTTTATTATCAAGCTATTAACACAATAAGTTATTACTGTTATTAATCAGCTACTTAATTAAGTAAGATTCCTGTTGACAAACGGATATAAAAATATATTTTTATATTTAAAATATAAGTAAATATACTATAAAGTCGAGAGATCGGCATACCTAGTTGCTGAAGATATCTGGATTTTAAAAACTGATCACACACTACAAAAGTTACTTTTTACATACATCTAGATGAACGACAACATTGTGATAGATTTTTATAAAAATCTCATTTATCTTAGTAGAATCCCTTGAAGTAACTTAGAGCATCCTTGCAATGCCAGATCCGTTAATGTATCAACAGGATAACTTTGTTGTCTTAGAAACCAACCAACCGGAACAGTTTCTCACCACAATAGAATTACTAGAAAAGCTCAAGGGGGAATTAGAAAAAATTAGTTTTTCGGATTTACCCCTTGAGCTACAAAAATTAGATTCTTTGCCAGCCCAAGCCCAACACTTGATCGATACCAGTTGTGAGTTAGATGTAGGCGCGGGAAAATATTTACAATGGTACGCAGTGCGGCTAGAAAAGTAAGTTTTTAATTATTTAGTTATTGGCGATACTTTGAGCTATTGGCTCTTGACTAAGAGTAATCAGGGCTAATTCGATTTTATCTTCATCCACTTGAGTAATTTTTATCTCAACTCCTGGCCCAAAGTACTTAGTCATTTTTTCTTGCTTTTGTTGCCAATCACTGAATGGTATTTCAGGCGAGTCAAATTCCAAAATTAGGGTATAAGCACCATTAGTTTCTGTTTCCCGTAGACCTGTAACTATGGGTCTGTCTTCATCTGAAGGACTTAAACCTAAGTAAGACAGCGCTCCATCTAAGTGAGCATTCTGTCCGTAACAATATCGAGTGATATCTTTACGGATTTTATTTTGGGTCACAGTCGCTTGCTGTTGGCGCAAGAGTAACACTGACTCTTTTGTCGTCTGGCTAAAAGATATGGGCTTGAGTTCGTTAGCCTTGAGAGCTAGTCCTCCTAAAAGTAAAGGAAACCCATAAAAGAATCCGACCAGGTTTAGTGTGGCATTATTTGCAGCATAGGCAACAAACCCCATGATGGTTAATATGCTGCCGATGCTTAAACCAATTGTTCCCAAAGAGATTTGGCGTAACATGAGATAGTATAAATTCTTAACACATTAGTTTTATTATCATCTGTTATGAGTGACAACTTAGGGAAGAGTCGCTGCTCAAACCCTTGATTTTCTCTCTTATGCCAGCTACATAACGAGCCTTTTTTGAGTTAACTTTAAATTTGAAGCCGATTTTAGGATACAAAAATAATGGATTTGCCAACTCTCAAAGAAAGAATTACAGCAGTTCAAAGTAAACGTGAGTACTTACTCAGCCTTCTAGAACAACCGAATCTAGGCATTTTAAGAGTTGATGTTAATCAAGCGTTGGAAGAATTGGACGAATTGATTGAAGAATATAGACGCACTATTCCCGAAACAGGTAACAATTAAATAAAATTGCGTCGGTCTGACCGTCAAATAACGATTTTACCGACGCTTCTGAATGATAAAATTTCTTCAAGTCCCCATCTTCAAATATACCGATTTAGTTAAGCGACGTAGCTAAGGCATTTATTTGGAAATGGAACTATCCCCCCCACGTCTTCCCAATTCTCTTACCAAAGCAATAAGTTCCTTGGTAGGCACATCTTTTTTACAAACATCATCAAAGTTAGAAGTTATCTTTGTGTCAGGAAGATTTGTATCCTCTACTGACGAATAAGCTAGTATTTGCGTGTTAGGGGAAATGGCTTTAATATGACCAGAAGCGCTCCAACCGTCCATGACTGGCATTTGTAAGTCTAGAACAATGACATCAGGATGACTGTCTCTCACCATTTCTATCGCTTCTTGACCATTACTGGCTAGACCGACTACTTGGATATTTTCCTGACTAGAAAAGGCTAATTGCAAGGTTAAACGAGTCAGTTCATGATCGTCAACCACTAGAACCTTTAAGGTAGAGGACTCACAAGAGAACATTAACATTCCCAGGAATAACTAAATACGATATTTTCCATAGTTTATGGGAACAGGTACCAATGATTACTCTATCCTATGGTTGAATAATTTGTGTTTAACCATAAAGATTAATTAGAGTAATTGTAAAAAATTAATGTTTGTAGGGAAATTTGGTTGATTTAATTGTCTTTATATGCAGAACTTTTTGGTGAATCGATCAGGTTTGTAGCGATTCCCGTTGAACGTAAAGCCATATTCATGAGAGTTTTCTGTGAGTTAGTTTCTGGACAATTTTCTCCTGGAAGGCGTTGAATGTAACTACCATCAGCTTGTAAATCCCAAGCTTGACGATTATCAGCCAGCAAAATTCCCAAGATTTCTTGCAAATCCTTGGCAATATCTGGGTCTTTTATGGGGGTAATTACTTCTACTCGCCGATCTAAGTTACGGCTCATCCAATCGGCACTACCAATAAAAATTTCTTCTTGTCCATTGTTATGGAAATAATAGATACGGGAGTGTTCTAAAAAGCGGCCGATAATGCTGATAATGCGAATATTGTCACTGATATCTTTAATCCCTGGACGCAAACAGCAAATGCCCCGAATAATTAAATCGATTTGTACTCCCGCGCTGGAAGCTTCATATAAGGTGGTAATAATTTGGGGATCAACAAGGGAATTCATTTTTGCTACTATGCGACCAGAGAATCCATTCTGGACGTTGGTGATTTCCCTGCGGATTAATTCCAAAAAGCGATCGCGCATATTTACAGGCGCAACCAACAATTCTCGATAAGACTTTTGTCGTGAATACCCTGTCAAAAAATTAAATAAATCGGTGATGTCAGCACCTAATTCTTCACGACAAGTAAATAAGCCTATATCTGTATAGAGTCGTGCCGTTTTTGGGTTGTAGTTGCCGGTTCCAATATGCACATAGCGGCGCATCCGGTCTTTTTCTCGCCTTACTACCATCACAGTTTTGCAGTGAGTTTTTAGACCCACTAAACCATAGACGACGTGAACTCCAACTCTTTCTAATCGTCTAGCCCAATAAATATTATTTTCTTCATCAAATCGGGCTTTAAGTTCTACCAAGACTGACACTTGTTTACCATTTTCTGCCGCCGCAATCAAGGCATTGACGATGGGCGAATCTCCCGAAGTCCGGTACAGTGTCATCTTAATTGCTAAAACATTCGGGTCATGGGCTGCATGGGTAATGAAGCGTACAACCGTAGCAGAAAAAGATTGGTAAGGATGGTGTACGAATAAATCTTTTTCTCGAATTACAGAAAAGAAATCTTTACCATCTTCCAACTCTAAAGCATTTGGGTCTACGCTTGGTTCTCCCAACCGTTGTAGACGGGGAACTACTACAGATTGGCGTGGTGGATCTTTGAGTTCTGGTAATGGTAAAGCCATAAATGACATTAAGTCACGCAATCCTAACAGTCCCTCTACCTCGTAGACATCTTGTTCTGTTAAGTCTAGGTCTTGTAATAACCTGATGCGTATTGCTTGTGGGGTTTGGGATTGAATTTCGATTCTGACTGGAGAACCACCCATGCGGCGTTTTCGCAGTTCTTGTTCTATCGCTAATAATAAATCATCAGCTTCATCTTCTTCGAGGGCGAGGTCAGCATCGCGGGTAATGCGGAAGGGGTGATATTCTTGGATATTCATCCCTGGAAATAGGGAATCTAGATTATGAGCGATCGCCTGTTCTAATGGTACACCTACCCAGTTAGCTGCTTGTCCGTTCTCCTGAAATGCTAACTCTGGCGGTAATGGCAAAAATCTAGGAAGAACGCTAGGAACTTTGACTCTGGCAAAAAATTCTTCTTCTGTGTCGGGGTTTTTCACCACAACAGCTAAATTCAAGCTGAGATTAGAAATATAGGGAAATGGATGGCTAGGGTCAACAGCTAGGGGTGTCAGAACTGGGAAAATTTGGTCTTCAAAGTAATTATCTAGATAACTGCGTTGTTTTTGAGTCAAGTTAATATAATCCAAAATATGGATACCATGACTAGCTAACAACGGGCGAATTATTTGTTCACAATGTTGATGTTGTTTGGTAACTTGGGGTATGAGATTCAGCCGAATATCATTTAGCTGTTGTTGAGGTGTCCGCCCATCGGGGGTTAACTGGCTAACCTTTGCTTCTACCTGTTGTTTCAATGCTGCAACCCGCACCATGAAAAACTCATCCAAGTTAGAACTAAAAATTGCTAAAAATTTAAGTCTTTCTAATAGTGGTGTGCGCGAGTCACAAGCTTCATGTAAAACTCGGTTATTGAATTCTAACCAGCTTAACTCTCGGTTAAGATAGTATTGAGGATCGTTTAAGTTGATAGAATTAGAGCTTTTTTTTGATTTAGGCATGGCGATCACAGGCTAACCTGATGCAGCCCATTGAAGGGGAGAACAATTCATATCGTAGATGAAATGGGGCATTAGTCAATAGCCCTAATCCCCGGTTCTCAATGCCTAATCTCTAAGGTTTGGGAATATTTAAATCATTGGGTATTTGCTTAACTGCTGCGGAAATTGGTAAGCGTAGATTTTGGTCGTAGATGAAATCTTTACTAATTGCTACTTCTAGTTGCGGGAGATCTTCACTATTAGTTACGTTTACTTGTTTGGGAACGCGCAGGGTGTATTTACCCACAGGTAGACCATCTATCCGGTAAAGACCAAATTGGTCAGTCATGGCTGTAGTAACTTGTTTACCTTCAACGTCAATTAGTTCTACTTCGACTTCTGACATTGGTTGACCTGATATATCAGTAATTCTACCTGCCACACCATACTCTAATCTGACGGGGAAATCTAACTGAGTTACAGCTGCACCTGCGACTTCAGCCACAATGGAAGTTTTTCGCAGGGAAACTTCTATTGGTAACTCATCTGGGTCAAGCTGCACTATGTAATTACCTTCTCGCAAATTACCCACAAAGAAGTTACCTTGAGAGTCAATTCTTGCACCGCCAACACTGCGACCTCGGTTATTGAAGACTTGGACTAGGCCACCACTAAGGTCTGTACCATCTCTGCCACCTTCTACCACTATTCTGCCAGCGATCGCACCTCTATCTTTATTGATGGAGCTATATTGAGATGGTGTAACTCTGCCACCCGCGAAAGATAAGTCTGATATGAGTGATATAGTCAGGCGATCGTCACCAATACTACCAAAAATGTTTCTATTTCTAGAGGGAATACCTTGATAATCAATAGATGCGAGTAACCCTGGCAATATCCGCATACTAGCACCGACAACTGGGCCTACTTCCCCATCTCTATATCCCAAGCCCAAGCGCCAACTCAACCCAGAAAGACTAGAAGCACTACGATTCAATATCAAAGTGTAGCGAGTCGGTAAATCAGCACCAGATTCAGTACCAAAAGATAACAAATACTGTTGGCTAAAGTTATAGCCAAAATTTGTTGTATAGATATCACCTAAAGAATTAAAAGATAGTCTAGTGTTATTTGTTGGTCTATAAAAAGCATTCAATGAATAGCGACCAAAATAATCTGGGGAACCTCTTAAAGATAAGTTAGGCAATGGGCGGAAGGCAAAAGTTGGCAAAATATAGTTATTGGAATTACTTTGATTGCTGAAACTTCTGGCGATTACTCCTAATTCAAAGTTGTTACTAAAGCTATGCTTAACATCTATACTGTGATTTTGACGATCAAGAAATTGATTTCTATAGAAATAACCTTGTGGATAAAATTCAGAAGTTCCCAAAATCTGCCAGCGCTCTAACTTCACATCTAAATTCGCTGCATAACCTAACTCACCGCGAGAAGTTCCCACGTTTGCAGAAAGAATTACCGGCGGTGCTAAACGCCAAGCAAAACCTGCTTGTGCTTGCGTTGTCTCAGGTAATAATTGTACAGAGCCTTCCACACTAAAGTTGTCAGAAAGACCTTGACGCACCTGATAAAAACCAGTAAACCTACCAACCTCCGGAGCGCTAAAATCATCAAATAAATTATTTTGTATCCAGTTACCAGTTAAACCTAAACCTGCTATCTGCACATTCCCACCGGCTGGTAGTAATAAATCAGAAGCATTCAGCCTTAAAGAACGAATTTCAATAGGTACACCTAGATTATTCCGGTCAAATACCAAAAGTTCAATATCGCTGCTTTGGCTACTAGGTAAATTAATATCTAAAAATTCGTATTCACCACTTAATCCTACCTGTTGTTGAGCAACAATAATTCCACTCACTCTTAACTGAACAAAACTAGCAGGAGAAACTACCCCACGAAATGTTTGTACAGGTTGAGAACGCCTGGGTAAAAGTTCACTAGCACTGAAATTTGTATTAAATCTATCTGCCGGAAGATTTGTGTAACCAACTTGCGCTCCAGTAAAATTTACCCCACTGAATAAAGGACCTAGTGAAATTTGTTGGCGACCTAATTGATAAAGCATTCGCCCTGAGCGTTTAAAGAAAAAATATTCAGTTAAATCAGGTCTGTCAACAAAATTATTATCTAACCGTAAACGCCACGCCCCACCTGCTAAACGTCCACCTAAAAGTGTAGAACTTCGCCAATTAGTTCTGCCAGAATTGTTGTAATAACCTAATTCTTGCCTTAAGCTAGATAAACCACTGCTAGGAGCTTTCACTTCTGGTTGTAGATCAATAGCTTGGTTATTAGACTGACTACGTCTCAACCAAGGTAAATCAACATTTAAAGCTAAGTCTGTTGTTTTTAGTTCTAGATTTGTTAGTAATCTTTCTTTTAAAAACAGTTCACTAATATAAGTAACACCATCAATTTTTCTTACATCAGTCTCTGTAATATTTATCACACCTAATGGTGTCTTGAGTTGAATTATCTCATTATTTTTTTCTAGTTCTAAACCAGTAATTTGAGCAAAATCCTCAAGGGGAATAAGTAAGCTATTGTTTTCTGGTATGACTTCTAAAGTACCGATTTCACGCTCATTGACAAATACTGCCACCAACAAAGTTTTAGCATTTGCTAAAATATTATCTATTGGTGCTGGCGCATTTGTTTGTGGATTATTTTTTTCACTTGAAGCTTTAGGGTCTTGAGCAATTAAATTAACATCACTTAAAGCCTGCTTTTCTTCAGCAGGAATTACCCTTCCCGTATTATTTTTGCTATTTTTATATTCTTGAGGAATTACAACATTATTTTGAGCTATGTTCGTATCCTCTAGACCTACGTTTTCCAAGGTAGGTAAATCCCTATTATCCTGTTTTTTAATAAAGATTTTTTGTGGTTTTTCTAAATAATTGGACTGACTTATTTTCTTGTTGGATACTTCTAGGAGATTCTTATCTACAGGATTTTCAGTTATTGCAATACTGGCATTAATATGCTGCCATTTTATATTTTTGTTCAGTCCCCCTTCATAACAAATATTCTGTAACCCACCATCAGAAAATTCAGGTGCTAATGTTTCTGGTGGACTGGGTGTTGGTATGTTTCCGAAAACTACTTTATTTTCATTATTGACACTAACATCTGATAACGCCTTACAAGAGCTACTTTCAGGCTGTAAAATTGGAACTATCTGGGGAGGTGTTGCAGGTTGGTAGAACATAAAACTAAAGCACAAAAATTCGTATAGGTAGCCTAAAAAGCTTCCCGATTACAAAATGATTTTGGGAAGAATCAAAACTAGCTTTTAAGTAAGCAAAAGCTATCTGCGTTGTTGAGAATTTCTCAGTGAATTTCTGAGTTGCTCAGATGTAGGTTGAATCCGAGGACGATTAGTAGCAACTGGATTATTTTCTGGCACTGTAAATGGTATGCCTTTTTTAATCGCTACGCCATTCAAATCTCCCTTGATATCCAACACATATTTACCGGGTGGTAAATCCTTTTTAATGGGTAATAAAACTTGGCGACGACTATCAGGTAATACAGGTGTTGAAGGTAATAATCCTGCATGTACCACAGGCTCAGGTATTTTTGTTTCTGGTTTACCTATATTAGCTATGGGTTGGGTAGCTTCTGCACCAGGATATTGAGCCGCCGGCCAAATAGTGTATTGACCTTGCATATTCACATATCCGTTACCCTGGCTAGAAATATCAAATACGGCATTAAGCGCCTTTGGCTTAGTTTCTACTTTGACAGCATTCAACACACCAACTCGCTTAATATCTCCGGTATATCCGTAAATCGCTATCCCTAATTTACCAATTAAATTTACACCTTTATTGGCGGCAGTACTATCACGTCTTGGCACTTCTTCCACAAAAAGAATCGCTCTATGTTCACCAGATCTAGGTTTAACTCTAGGACGAACCGCAAAGCGAACAGTTTGAGAACCACGAGGGGGAATTGTAAATCGAGAGGGAGTAAAAACAATCCATTGTTCTAATGACTGTTCCTCAGCAGGAATGATTTGTAATTTATTTTGTTCAGTCATCGTCCACGACTGCACATAAACTTTCAGTTCGACTGGCTTGGTATCAAAGTTTAAAATGCGAATTGCCTGAGAGCTTGTTTTTTTACTAGTAATATCTACATGAAATTTGGATGGTGTGACACCAAGATTCACTGCATTTGCAGGTTGTAAACCTAGAGCTAATGCTCCCATTAAACCCAGGGTAATATTTTTTAATTTTGGTAACATTTGATTTAATCTCTTCACTTGCAAACAGACTATAACATCACTTTTTTGGGAAATTTAATTGCTAGAAATTAACGACGCTCTACTAATACTGTTAATTCCCCAGCGTAATTGCCAGCAAACTGAGCATTAGAAATGTCCATTCTTAAGCGCAATCCGCCTTGTACCAGTGCAGTATTACTATTGAGATCACGGGAAATCTCCATAATAGGTAGAGGTTCTAAGATGACTTGCACAGCAGAATCAGAACGCTGTTCATTACTAACAGCATTAGTTCTACCATTCTCACCTTTCATCTCATAAGTGGCGTAAAGAGAATCAACTTGATCTATGGGAACACGCATCTGCCACACCGCAGGAAATTCTCGAATTACAAAAGCATTAAAATTAGGAGGCGCTAATAAATCTCCTTGATTGCTGACGGAATCACTTTTAGTTGTCAGAGAAATTTCTGAATATCCTATGGGAGGAATGGTCAGTGTTTGAGGAGTAGATAATTCGTAAATTTCTATGGGTTCGAGATTCGAGGTAAATTGTGCTTGTGTGGGAGTCTGAGACCAGAGTAGGATCGCTGCACTCAAGCCAAAACAACTGAACAGATAATTTTTGTAATGCTTGATTTCATGCCATGACATAATTGTAAATTATCCACCTCATAGCCATGTAGAGTAATATTTATTTCCCGACTTTACTAATTGGACAATGTGTTATGTCAAAACTTTATACATTGTCGAGATATGCGGCGGTAGAATAAAAGAAACTCAATCTTAATAAAGATAGGAAACTACTGCCTCAAAAATGTAGTAGGGAAGATAGCCCCCATGTTTCAGGGGGTTAAAGCATTGATTCAGAAAGCTAATCAGTAAACTGAATCGTATAGGCAATAGGAGATAAATCTGCTTTTTACTTGCGAGGTTTGAGGCAGTTTATTTCTCCTAATGTCATTAAGGAAAAAATCAATAGACTACGGTCTAAAAGCTTCAACTGTGATGTTGCCTGTGTAAGTCCCAGCAGAGATGGTGCCACTTGCAGCCGCTAGGTCTAATAAAATATTTTGAGCAGTGGCATTAATTAAACCTTGAGCAGTCTGTGTAGATGGATTAGCGCCGTTAACTGCAACGTTAACTACTCCACCACCAGGTCCAACAAGTCCACCACCAGGTGTTGTTACTTGTACTTGGTAGTTCCCTGTAGGAGAATTAGACCAAACAACGTAGGCACTGGGAATGGTTTTTACGACAGGGACACCATC
The DNA here is from genome assembly GCF_048568275.1 of Anabaena sp. FACHB-595. Classification (NCBI taxonomy): domain Bacteria; kingdom Bacillati; phylum Cyanobacteriota; class Cyanophyceae; order Nostocales; family Nostocaceae; genus Anabaena; species Anabaena sp. FACHB-595. The sequence goes on along the minus strand of NZ_CP183473.1, from coordinate 4,335,095 downwards.
TGCAAATCCTCCAGCAAATGGAGAATTAGTATCAACTAGACCAGCACCATCTTCAAGATTCTGAGTTCCAGTAAAAGCAGGAGGGTTGCTTCCTGCTACTGCGTTTAATGTAGCACCGGTCAAATCAGCAGCATCGATTGTTAAATCAATATCTGTAATTGTTCTCAGATACAGAATTTCGGGAACGGATACGTTAACGGTAATATTGCTCTGTGGACCACTACCTTGAGGAATTTGTGCGTGAGCAGGAGCAGAAACAATTGCAGTACCTAAAGCAGCAGCACCAAAAGCGGCTAGAGCTAAAAATTTGTTCTTCATGATGAAATAAGTCTCCCTATAGTTTGTGTTTGTGTCAATTTGTATTGACTGTTAGTAAATCTGATTCAATCAATGCGATGTTTGGCTACAATTGGCTGAAATCTTCGTGAAACTGCAACCATTTATGGATGTTTATCGTTCAGATAGATTTTGTCTTTTAAGCATCACCTCCTTTTAAATTACGTATAATTCCGTGCCGTTAGCCCCGTTAGCGGTGAAGAACAGTTTCGTACCAACGACAGTGAGCGAAGCAGGGTTAGCATTTCCTGTAGGGTTAATGTTGCTAACCTTGCGTGTATTTAGCTCTGTGCCGTTACTGAACCACACCTCTCGATTGATACCATCTGAAGCGGCAAAAGCGAGAGTACCATTGAAGTTGACGAGGCCAGTGGGAAGACTGTCAGCAGCACCACTTGAGATATTTCTCACTACTGCTGTGTTGGCAAATGTACCATCTGTTTTCCAGAGTTCTAAACCAGAAATCGGATCATTTGCTACAAAATAGAGCGTGTTGTCCACAGCAGTTAAAGAAAAGGAACCTAGACCCAAGTTGGGTGCCTGTCCATCGGTTCCAATAATATCGGTTCCAGCCGCAGTACCATCACTCTTCCACAGTTCCAAATTAAAGTCATTGTCGCTATCTGTGACAAAATATAAGGTATTACCAACGGCCGTCAGAGAACTAGGGGCAAAAGAATTATTACCTGGGGTAATATCCTCCAAGAGGCTGGCTGTAGTGCCGTTTTGATACTGCCATATTTCATGTCCACTCGTGCCATTGTTGGCGGTGAAATATAGAGTATTACCAACAACTGTCAAGTTACGAGGAGTTGATTTTGTTATTCCCCCTGCACTTATAACCTGTGTACCACCGATAGTTCCATCGGTTGACCAAAGTTGACTATTGTTTTGGGCTGTGAAGAAGAGTTGATTATTAAAAGTAGTAGTAAAAGTGGGTGTACTACTATTAGAAAAACTTGCGTTAACATCTACTAAATTAACGTTTGTGCCATTATAAACCCATAGTTTCCTGATGCTATCATTATCAACGGCTGTAAAGAAAAGTTTGTTTCCAGCGACAGTTAAATTACCAGGATTAGAATTGCCAGCACCAACATTAATGTCACTAATTCTGTTGACTGTAGTACCGTTATATTCCCACAGTTCTCTACCGAAAGTGTCATTACTAGCAGCGAAATACAACCTATTGTTGAAAACTATCAGATTAGTAGGGTTAAAGCTACTGATATTACTCAAACGAGTAGTTATATCACCGTTACTGCTCCATAGCTGCACACCATTTATACCATCATTAGCTGTGAAATACAGTGTGTTGCCTAATGTGGTAAGGTTTGCAGGATCGGAATTACCAGTAGGATTAATATCTTGAACTAAGAGAGCTTGGGACTGGGCTGTGATATTCAAATCATAGAATGTATTAGCTAAACCAGAAGTATAGACACGAATAAAGTAAGTACCAGCACCTAATATGGTGTTGATGCTTTCGTTGCTATTTCCAGTTTGGTTAGATATAGCTACTTGTGTACCACCAGAGTTAAGTATTTGCACATCTGCATTAACTAGTTGTGGATCTAATAAATAGCTATTCAAAATACTTAGATCAAGATTGATTTCTGTAGTCCCATTTACTGTGAATTTATAGTAATCGTTAGTATCTATATTGCCTACAAATTCATTGAGAGAAATAGGACTATTTAAGTTCAGATTCAGCGCTAATGTTGTACTGTTGGGTGCTTGATCATTTCCTATTGCTTGAGCAAAACCACTCAAGGTATATTGTGCAGTTTCTGTAGAACCCCGATTAACTAAAATATTGTAAGTACCAGCATTCAAACTCAACCGAACGGCATCTAAGGCTGTTCCTGGCTGAGTTGAACTGAGAATGTTACCACCATTTTGGGTTTGAAGATATAAATTTGCATCTGCTGTCAGGGATGTGAATTGGATCTCTACCAGGGATGCTGAAGCTAGAGTGAACTGATAATAGTCGCTAGAATCTCCGAGACTAACTTGATCCGAAATTATCTCTGAAAAGGTTGCGGGTAGGTTAATTGGGGTAGAAGTATCAGATGTGTTTCCCCCAGCATCTGGTGGATCGGCGCTAAAGTTAAACTCTAAATTATAGTTACCGGGATCTGACTGAGAATAGGCCCGGATATAGTATGTACCAGCTGCAAGACTACGACTTATTGATTCTAATGATGTTCCAACAGTGGCGCTAGTTTGAATAACTGAGTTGGAACTACTTATAAGTTGAAGATCAGCATAGAGAGTATCTGTACCATTCAGACTGTTTAAGTTGATGTCAACTGTTCCACTGTTGGTTAATGTGAAACTATAGTAGTCGTTTTGATCTATAACTTGACCTGAACCACTAACATAATCAGTTACGGGAGTAATGCTAGTAGTGGTGTTAAATGTACCAATATTTCTAGCATTAGCTATTGTATTGTCGTTTATATTGTTTTGCTGAATAACTTCTGCGGAAAGCCGAAGATCATAAGGGGTGGAAATTGAACCAGAGGGGATAAAAGCGTGTGCGTAAAATGGGTTATCTGGTGGGTCAGAAATGCTAAAACGAATTCTCTCTGCCGTAGTTCCAGCATTACTGGAAGCCGCAAGGGAACTACCAGCACTGTTTCGCAAAAATAAATTTACGTTATCTGTTAATCCATCCAGTTCCAGGGTGACTATGCTGGAACTGCTAAGAGTGAATCTGTAGTAATCAGATAGATCAGATGGAATGAGACGGCTGAGGTTATCTTGAAATAAGCTTGGTGTGCTGAGGAGCGAGCCTCCAATCAAGAGTCCAGTGTCTAGGGCGGTTGATGTGCTACTGCCCGGATCGGGGAATGGTGTGGTACCGTTGTAGGTTCCCATAGCTATCTACCTTTTATTATTAGCAACTCAACAACTGCAAAGGCTGTAAAGTATTTTGGTGGCGGTTTAACACTATTTGTTCTTCTTTTTGCCAAATTTCTGCCTGGTTGCATGAAGAACCTGAAAGCCGTTGGGAAGCGAAATTTTAAAATTGGTAGTTTAATCTACTGATAACTGCTGAAAATTTTAATTTTCCCAGTAGAATGTTAGCAACAAAACAAGGATATTTCGGTTGCTTTTGTGTTTGGAATTAATGGTAAAAATATATCGATTAGTTCAGCACGATAAGCTGTTTTATCTTTACATTAATTAGATTTAAGTTTTATTTTTGCTATTGAAGACGAGATTAGAAAAAGAAAATACTTACTACTAGATAATTTTCTTGTTTTGGTAACTATAACTTGGTCACACATTTTAAAATCATCTACAAAAACGGTGCTTGATTTCCTTTAATGCTTGTTTTTCAGAGAAAATTTCCTCCTATGTCAACTGCATCTAGAATTTAACTTTTATACCAGAGAGGTTGCTTCCGAGAAAATACTTAAAAATGTAAAATTTAGCTATTAAGAGTTTAAGCATTATTGAGCCGGGCTGTTATGTATCACAAGTACTAGTATATTCCCCTGTTTTACCAAAGACTATTGCCTTAGAGGAACAATACAACCTGTGGTAAATACTGAAAAAAGAGCAATTTAGTAGGTCATATAATTTGAATTGAGGGATCAGCAAGTTTTTAGTAAGGATTTTAGTCTTAAAAAAATCATGACTAAAATTCTGACTACGAACCGTCAAAACTAATTTGATAGACCAGTAGCTGAGATTTAAAAATGTTCCTGAGCAAAGTTTAATACCTTCCTTGTGGGTGGTTCTTAGTTTTTTGCCATTTTATTTTTTTTACGCTGAGGGATGTAGAGTATTTGCAAGGTTCATTCAAAAAGAATTATTTTGATAGAATCAGGTTTTTTTGTATAGATCAATGTTTCAAGCTACTCGTCGCCGTCTGGCTATTTGGTACACTGCGGTAACTGCGGTATTGTTGCTGCTGTTTGCTAGTGGTGTGTATTTATATGTCCGTAGTACTTTGGTGGAACGGATCGACGATACGCTCAATCATGTAGTGGAAATAGTCGAGCGATCGCTTGTCATTGAACCAGTGAACGGTGAGCCTGAGAAGCTACGTATTAATGTAGAGGCAAGTTTTCGCAACAATGCCAATACTGTAGAAGATGATCACATTGATCTGGAGTGGTTTAGCTCCACTGGTGAATTAATCTGGTCAACTTTTTCTGAACCTTTAAATATTCCTATTCACAGTAACCGCACAGGTGAAACTGTTCATGTTTTTAAACAAGACAGATGGATAAATCCAGGAACGCAAAAGCTTCTAATCCCCACTCAAGATTCAGGACTACTATTGCGACAAGTCACACAACGAGTGGAAATTGGACGGCAAGTTTTGGGATATCTGCGTGTGAGTCATCCTTGGTTTGAAGTAACTAAACCGAGTCGCCAGTTAATTTTTGACTTGGCGCTGGGTACTGGGTTAATGGTGATTTCTGTCGCGGCTAGTGGATGGTTTCTTTCGGGTAAAGCAATGGAACCAGTTGGTGAATCTTACCAACGTCTCAAGCAATTTACTGCGGATGCTTCCCATGAACTCAGAAGTCCCATCACTTTGATTCAAACTAATGTCCAAGTTGCTTTGGCTGACTTGGATTTGACTGAATCTGAGGTTACTACCTCTTCCAATTATCGCCAACAGTTAAAGGTGGTGGAACGGCTAACGCAGCGTTTGGGTAAGTTAGTCAATGACTTATTATTTCTAGCACGTCAGGATGGTGGTGTAAGCAGAGATGGTTTTTCATCTTGTCCGCTTGATGCTTTACTGATGGATGTGGTGGAAGAACAACAGCTTGTAGCTACAGAAAAAGCAATTACTCTGAATCTGCACTTAATTGATCCTGCTGATTTTGAAACTAGCCCTGAAATATTAGAACATTGGTTCACACTGATAGGGAATTGGGATCAACTGATGCGATTATTTACTAATTTGATTGGTAACGCTTTACACTATACCCCCGCAGGTGGTGCGGTAAATGTGGAACTAATGCGTATAGACAAGGTTCGCTATAATACATCACAGTTACAAATTAAGGTGAGTGATACGGGAATTGGTATTCCGACTGAAGCATTACCGCGATTATTTGATCGTTTTTATCGAGTTGATCCTGCACGCACTCATAAGAGTGGGAATGCAGGTAAAGATAATGCTACAGGTTCAGGATTAGGACTAGCGATCGCGCAAGCTATTGTGGAACATCACCACGGTAACATTCTAGTCGAAAGCACTTTAGGTAACGGTACTACTTTTATTGTCACTTTACCCATAACTCTAGAGTCTTAATTTGATAATTGATATTTGTTTCCTGTGATAGATGAATTCTACTAAATTTACATACTAATTTGTTTAGTAAGGCTTGCATTCTTTAGCCATAAATATTGCAGCAAGCAGTTGAATGACCAATAATTTGTCATTTAATATGCTAGTTTTTTGCTGGCAAAAATGCAGGTATAAGAAAACTTTTGGAGGGCTTGATGACAACTTCCATCCCAGAAAAAAATATACCTTTTTTAGAAAAAGTAAAAGCAGAAAGTGGTCTAGGCGATATTTATGATGCCAGAGATATAACTGAAGTGGTTTTTCGGGTCATGCGTGATTTGATGACTACGGAAGCTGCGGACAGAGTTGAAGCAGAATTACATGAACCTGCGGAAGAAAGTGATGATAAATCTCTGCAAATGGAAATTGCAGATTTGTGGCATGATACCAATCCTCTGGTTGGCTTCTTGAGTCGAGTACGTCCACCTTGGCAAGGCCCTGGCATTTTTAAAATTGATAGCGATCGCTTCTTATTTCGGGTAGCTAATGAGGGGGGAATGCAGCCAAATGTAGATAGAGAACAAGTAGTAAAAGCTGTGTTTTCTGCCACAAAAGATGAATTATCACCAGAACGAATTGAAGAAATTTCTAGTTGGTTGCCTGATAAAGTTCGTCAAATTTGGGAAGAAGCTTAACTGAAGTCTGGCATCTTCTTAATAACTGTGGGGTGGGCAATACCCACCTTACGGATACTTAAATTTTTCCGAGAAAATTAATCTGATTCATCTATAAATATTTTCATCATTAGCAACGTAATCAATTGGGATTCATCATCCTAAAGATATAGGTTGACATATACAATTTTTATCCATATTTTCAATCCCAAAGTTAGAGCAAGAAGAAAAGAATAGCTGGTAGATTGAGAATGCTGCTTTTGTAGTAGAGATTTATTTAATTTATTTAAATAAAAAATCTTCCAATTTGCTAAAACTCAAATTTTTAGGAGTAAATTATGAATGTAAACTCTTCCAACCTTCGCAAGTCTGCTGAATTATTGAGTGCAATTTGTGGAGGGTTACTGATGGGTATATCAGCAATTCCTCAGGCAGTACTAGCACAACAGCCAATTAATCAGCAGCCTACTATTCAGCCCAGTTCTAAAGTTAATCCTTGTCCGAGAATTTTTTACGAGCAACCACACAATGAACGGGTTGCAGTACCTCAGGGTTGCCCTCCCAATGCTTTTACTCAAAGACTCATAAATCAAGGATTGCTTCCTCAAAGTAGCATTCCTGTTACGCCAAACGCTGACCAAATCAGAATGGGTGTTGGTGGTGAAACAAGTTCAGTACTAAATCCTAACCCCAGGATTTTTAGTGAAGCTCCCTATGGTCGTTCTCAACGCAGTTTACAAACTGAAGGTGGAAATACACAGCCAAGTGTTCAACCATCACCGCAGACCCCAGCGCCTGGTACAGGACAATCTACTGTGCCAGTTAGTCCCCTACCCTCACCAGGTCAACAACAAAGCCCTAGCACTCGTATTTCTCTGGCGAGCGGTAGAGTAAACGTGAGATTAGTTAATGATAGCGGTGCTAATGTTACTTATCAGGTAATTGGAGACACAGCACCGCGATCGCTGCAAGGTAAATCCGATGTCACACTCCAAGGTTTAGCAGCACCAGTCACCGTCACATTCCAACGGGAAGATGGCGGATTGCTAGAAGCAACTCCTCAGCCTTCCCCACAATCAGGTGTTTTAGAAGTGAGATTGAGAGAAACTACTAACGTTGGTCAAGACAGAAACACGTTGAGAATTGAAAATAACGGTTCCGTGTTTTTGAACTAGTCGGTTGTCAATTGTTAGTTGTTACTTGAGTATAGACTTTTGACTCCTCAACATTTGCGTCAGGCGATCGCGTAAAAACACTTCTTGTTTGTTATCCTCTAGGGTTTGTGAAATTATGATTGCTCTTTCGTAAAAATTACGGGCGGTTGGGTAGTTACCTAGCTGCTCGTATAATTTTGCGTAGGATTCAAAGGACTTTAATTCTTCTCGCAGATTTTGTAATTCTTGAGCGATGGTTAAACGCTGTTGTAGCAAGTCAAAGGCGCGTTCATAACGTCCGACAGCGCTGTGAGCTGTGACTAAACCATCAATGGCGCGTAATTGGTTAGAGCGATCGCCTAGAGTTTTGGCAATCCTCATAGCTGCGCCATAAGTACCAATTGTATCTGGGTAATTGCCAGCCGCTAGGTAAGCATCGCCTAAGTTATTTAAAGTATTCATTTCTCCTGGTGCGTCCCCAGTCCGACGGCGGAAAATTAAAGCTGTTTCATAAAGTTTGATCGCCTTGTTGTAATCTCCCAGCCTAGACGATACAAGACCCAAGTTACTCAAGGATAGTCCTTCACCATCAATATTTTTCACATTGTCAGCGATCGTGTAGGCTTCTTGAATTGTTTCTCCGGCGGCTTTGGGTTCACCTGCTTGTAGTAGCAACGTGCCAAGATTATTCAAGGCGAAAATTTGTGATTGAAAGTCTTTAGTATCACGAGCGATCGCTAACCTTCGTCGTAATGCGTCTTCACCTTCTTTAAAACGTCCTAACTCAATATAAGCTTTTGCTAACAAATTATAAGTTAAACCTTTTGCCCTCAGATCACCAATCAGGTGATAAATATCCAACGCTTGCAAACCAGAGTCAATGGCTTTGTCTGCATATCCAGCAGCATATTGTTGTTCAGCCACCCGTAATAATGAGTCTGCTTCATCTCTAGATTGCCGTCCCATAGAACTATTAACAGGACGATGGAGTTGTTGAGTAATATCAGCCGCACCTGCGGTCGCGGGGTGCAGCAACGAAGTCAAAATTAATAGGTAAAAACAAAACAACTTGTAGCTCTTGGCTTTAGTGCTAGGGAATAAATGCTGTTGTGTCATAAAACTTACCCATGAAATTGCGGTTTTAAGTAAAAGCTGGCAGAAAAGTTTTATTATGTCAGCATGAAGACTAGCAGTATACGCGTATATACTTAACCTATGACTTAACCAAATCTTCGCCCAAGTAGATAGTGCGGATGTCTGCGGGTAATTTGTCCTCTAGCATACGATAGCCTTCTTGGAGAAAATTGGCTACTTCAGCAGGTGTTACCTTTTCCCCTTCTGCTTGTAGATAAGCAGCAATGCGAGTTTCGCTCCAATGAAAGGTTTGCGCCATCAAAACCATCAACCGTAACATGGGGGGCAGTTGGTCTAATGCTTGTTCGACATAGCACCAGAGTGGTGGTGAAGTTGCTTGCAGAGAATAGTGAATGGCTTCTGTTGGGGGTAATTGAATTTCGTTGATACAGTAAGCTGTGATATTAATCAGCCAATTTTGTAAGGTCAACCCCTCTTGACCTGGGAGAGGATTTTTTAAATCCAGTCCACCAAGTTCGTAATAGATATGTCGCCAAGTCAGAGCAAAAAGATAATCGGCCTGTACAGGCGATCGCGCAGAATGTTGAATCAACGTGTAGACTATTGGGCTATAACGGCAGAAAATCACTGTAAAGTACTTACCAGCATCGGGATGATACTGAAACAGATCCAGCAATTCTTGGTCACTGTGGTGAAAAAGAGACTTTACCAGTGGGTGATTAGCTTCAGAAAAATGAGGAATTTGCATAACTTTGGCCATTGATACTGATTAAAATAAAGTTGGCAATAAGATTTTTGAGTCAGCCGTATAATATCTTGATGTAGGTCTGTTGAGAACGAAGACTCAGACTAGTTTAGTCTTGTACACTAGAACAAAGACCTCTTAACTGAAGTCTTTATAGACAAAAATAAAAGCGGCTCCCTTATATAATTTTTAATTTGTTCATGGTTATAGCAGCTAGTGTGATATCGTTCCGGCTTCCCCCTGTTTTAGGCTCTTTTTTGCCCTCCTTGCCTCTAGATAGCCTTTTTTCGACCCAAGGCATCATGGTGATGCTGCTAGCAGCTTATGCTGGTGCTATGTGGCTATTCCTCACCAGTGCGCCTAAAGTGCATACTGTGATGGTGTCCGATCTAGAGATTGCCCGACAATTATACGAAGGGCTACTAGATTTGCCAGCCGCAGAAGTACCACTGCACTACTACTACAACTACGAACAAACTATAGGCGCAACGGGCATAGATCCGCTATATATGTCTACTAGTCCTAGCTGGACTGGCAAGTCAATGAATAATGCCAGTGATGGGCTGTGGTATCAATTGAAGAAGAATACTCAACTGCACGTAATTACAGGTGCAAGTTTGGGTGTAAAAAATCAGCAACGTCACGTTTGCTTCGACCGTGACTGTTTAGAAATGGTTTTGATGCGGGTAGAAACACGCGGTTTAAAATTTAAGATTCGTAACCAGAAGCCTCTAAATTTTCTAGTCAAGGATTATGAAGGGCGGGTGATAGAAATAGCTGAAGTGGCCAATTAGTCATTGGTTATTAGTCATTTGTTAGAAATAAGGTGCGTTATGGTTTTGCCAAACGCACCTTAATTTGTTTTTTATGGGTAGTTATTTATCTGATTTTAGATGAGTGATTGCAAAAAAATAGGATGGCGATCGCCTGACCAAATTAATAAAAATAGGATAATTGATAATTGAGGATTTTACATGACATACTTCACACACTGAACTGAGTATAGTTACAGTGTGGGCTTCTTAACTAATCCGGCTATTGCTTAGGAGGCTTTGACTTTGCTTTGTGCTTCTTTGGGTGCGATCGCTTTTGACATTTTTGAATATTTCAAAATTTTCCTCGAAATGCAAGGACAGTTAAGAAAATTACTTGACTGGCGCAAACATAATCTTTGTTGCTTATAGTAAAGTTTGTGCAGGTGTCGTTTAACGCCTTCATTTTTCCTCTAGGTCGGCTTCTAGTTCTTATGCAACCTCGGCAAAGCGTTACTGAAATTTTTTCGACTTTTGTGCAATTCGATGCCGATCGCTTCAGTGGTTGGGCGACGGAATCACGATTGCGTCGTAGCATCCTCGGTTGTCTGAAGCACACGCCAAAGGAAACTTCGGAATATTTTTGGGCTTTATATTGGTATAAGTTTTGGCAGATTCCGGAAACTCAACCTCTGGCGAAGCAACATCTGGCTGCTTATTTGCAAGAACCTTGTTATTGGATATCCCAAAAAACAGCCGCTAGTTTTGTCAGTACGCAATATAGGTTATCTGATTGTTTCCAAGTAGCGATCGCCCAAGTTGATCGAGTCCTGAAAGGTTTCGATCCCAGTCAAAGCAGTACCCTGAAAAACTACGCCAGTATTATTTTTGGTAGTGCAATCCGCGAAACTTTACGCCAACGTCAAGAAGTCGATATCTGTACTGATTGGGGTCTGTTACGCAAAATCAGCCAGAAGCGCTTGTATGAGTCTTTACAAAACAGTGGTTTATCCTCAACGGAGATCCCTGCCTATATCCTTGCTTGGAATTGCTTCAAAACTTTGTATGTCCCCACCAAGGCGGCTAACTCTCGCCAACTGTCTCGACCAGATGATACTACTTGGGAGGCGATCGCCAAAGCTTACAATTCCCAAAGCCACCAACCCGCTAATCCCCAAGATATGGAAAAGTGGTTATTAAATGCAGCGAAAGCAGCCCGTAAGTATCTTTATCCCACCCCAGATTCTCTCAATGTATCTAAGGGTGCTGATGATTCATTTGAGTTACTAGATAATCTCCCAGGGACAGAACAGCCATCCCTAATTCAGGAAATTATTGCCCAAGAAGAAGAACAAGCCAGAAGTTCTCAACAAACGGAAATTTATCAAGTCTTAGTTGAGGCGATCGCTCAACTCGACACGCAACTACAACAAATACTGCAACTATACTACGAGCAAAAACTCAATCAAGATGGCATTGCTCAACAATTAGAGATCAAACAGTACACTGTTTCCCGGCGATTAACCAAAGCCAAGGAAACTTTACTGCGGTCTGTAGCTAGCTGGAGTCAAGACATACTGCATATTTCCCTGACTTCAGACATACTCAAAGCTATGAGTACATTAATAGAAGACTGGTTACAGAATTACTACAATGTCTCTAATACATAAAAAATGCTAAAACAGTCGAAAATTAACTATTAATAAAGAATTGGAGATTTTCACGTCTGTTCGGGAAACAGCAATTTTCCCAGCTTGCCCCAAACCCAGCCAAAGAAATCCCCGGAGTAAACCCTATGACTGCTAACCCCACAGTATTCACCTTTGCTGACTCGACAGACCTGATTTTAGAAATCCCTGACTCTACAACAGCAAGTATTGACAGCCAGTTATTTTCTCATCCTTACTCAGGTTATCAAGCTTATATCAACGAACTTTGCCTGAGAGCAGTCTTGCCGTGGTTACAGGAAGACTTTTCCACACAGGCAAAGGTGTGGCCATCCACCATGACTCTAGCCAGTCTTTGGGAACTAGTGAATGGAACCGCAGTCACAATTGACGGAAAGAGATTTATTTTGGTTCCCAGTGAAAATATTGATCACAGCGAATTGCGTGTGCAGCAAGAATGGGTAGATTTACCAACCTGGGCAGGGGATTATTATTTAGCGGTGCAAGTAGATGGGGAATATGTAGAAGTTTGGGGCTACTGTACCCATACGCAACTGAAGAATCAAGGCCAATATGATCCAGGCGATCGCACCTATTCGTTAGATATAACTGATATTGTTAAAGATCTCGGTGTGTTAGCTGTAGCGCAGGATTTATGCCCTGATGAAGTCACACGTAATGCCCTAGCTGCATTACCAAACCTACCCCAGGAACAAGCCCAAAATCTCATCACCCGTTTAAGCAATCCAGAAATCATTAACCCCCGGTTAGCCATCCCTTTTCAACTATGGGGCGCATTAATTGAACATGGCGGCTGGCGGCAAAGTTTATATGAACGCCGTTTGGGACTGCCTGAGCAGAGATTGGTACTACAATGGTTGCAAAGTGGTGTGTCTCAAGTAGCACAGAATATGGGTTGGGGACGCTTGAATTTACAATTAAGTGCGGCTGGGGCTAGGAGTGTAGAAGATAGACAAGCGGGTGTCACCTTGTCTCGCCGATTAACCATTGCTGGTCAACTATACGAACTGTTGATTACACCACAAGGTGAACCAGACGCATCTTATTGGCGCTTTGAATTACGGAATGCAACCGTAGGTGCAGTTATTCCCGGTGGCTTTAAACTCCGACTCCTCACAGAAGACCTACAGTCATTTCCCAATAATGAAGATATTGCCACAAATGCTGTAGAACAACTCTACGTTGAAGTTGCTTTAGAGGCTGGAGAAGGCATAGTATGGGAAATTGAACCGCTACCGGAAAATTATGACCGAGAAATTCTCAAATTTTAAGCTGTTTTGGGGCTTTTTTTATTGATAATGTGGATAAGCATTCTTTCTCAATCCACATGAGATAAAAAACCATGAGATTACAACACAACAAACAAATGCGGGTCTGGGCGATGTTGTGTCATTTCTCAGCTTTATTCGCGTGGTTACTTTTATTCTTTGTAGTATTTTTAGGCGTTCCTCTATTTTTACCATTAAATATTTTGATCCCCTTCTTAGTCTGGAAATCTAGAAAAGTCAAATATCCCTGGGTTGATTTCCAAGGTAAAGAATCGTTAAATTTTCAGATTTCTTTGACTTTCTATATCGTCTTTGTCATAGCTATCTCATTACTATTAGTTTTAGCTAGTTGTAGCATTGCAGTCACTACTAATGGTGAAATAAATCAAGTTAGTACAGTTTTAGACAGCTTATTATTTATTTGGATGTATTTCACTGTAGCCTTACTACTATTGCAACTATTTTTAGTAACTTTTGCTGCCACAAAAGCTTACAATGGTGAACATTATCGCTATCCTTTGACAATGCGAGTTTTAAGGTAAGTTGCAGGGACTGGGGACTGGGGACATAAGATATTTTTTCTCCGTATCCACTTATCATTATTTATACATATATTGCGGAAGTGAAAATTCCCTAAAAGCGTTAATCTAAGATTCCGTTGCTAGATAAAATCTGGCTCACAAGAAATCCCAGGGGAAGATTGTGGGCTAGCGCTGGGAGAGAGTTATGTCCTTTGTACCTTTACATATTCATAGTGATTACAGCCTGCTGGATGGGGCTAGTCAGCTACCTGAGTTGATTGATCAAGCGATCGCCTTGGGTATGAAAGCGATCGCTGTTACCGATCACGGTGTCATGTATGGTGCTATTGAACTACTGAAAATTTGCCGCAGTAAAAATATTAAGCCCATCATTGGCAACGAAATGTATATCCTGAACGGCGACCTGGAAAAACAAGAACGTGGTCGCCCTAAATATCATCAAGTTGTTTTAGCTAAAAATACTAAAGGTTACAAAAATTTAGTCAAATTAACGACAATCTCTCACCTCCAAGGTGTGCAAGGTAAAGGTATTTTTTCTCGCCCTTGTATTAATAAAGATTTGCTCAAAGAGTATCATGAAGGCTTAATTGTTACCAGTGCTTGTTTAGGTGGAGAAATTCCCCAAGCAATTCTTAGCAACAGACCAGATGCAGCGCGGAAAGTTGCCAAGTGGTATAAAGATGTTTTTGGTGATGATTTTTATTTAGAAATTCAAGACCACGGTTCACAAGAAGACCGTATTGTCAACGTAGAAATTATTAAAATTGCCCGTGAGTTAGAGATTAAATTTGTTGCTACCAATGATTCCCATTACATTTCTTGCTTTGATGTAGAAGCACACGACGCATTGCTATGTATTCAAACTGGCAAGCTAATTAGTGAAGATAAGCGAATGCGGTATAGCGGTACAGAATATCTCAAATCTGGTGAAGAGATGAAGTTGCTATTCCGCGACCACTTAACCGATGATGTAATTGCAGAGGCGATCGCCACCACTGAAGAAGTTGCGGATAAAGTCGAGCCTTACCATATTATGGGTGAGCCTCGCATTCCCAACTACCCAATTCCTTCAGGTCATACTCCTGATACTTATGTTGAAGAAGTTGCATGGCAAGGACTATTGGAGAAACTCAATCGTAAATCCCGCAACGAAGTCGAGCCAGTCTACAGAGAAAGGCTAGAATATGAACTCAAAATGTTGCAACAAATGGGATTCTCCAGCTACTTTTTAGTAGTTTGGGACTACATCAAATTTGCTAGAGATAATAATATCCCTGTGGGGCCTGGTCGGGGTTCGGCGGCTGGTTCCTTAGTAGCATACACAATGGGAATTACTAACATTGATCCGGTACATCATGGGTTACTCTTCGAGCGATTTTTGAACCCAGAACGTAAATCCATGCCTGATATCGATACAGATTTCTGTATTGAACAACGGGATAAAGTAATTGAATATGTAACAGATAAATATGGAAAAGAAAGAGTCGCCCAAATCATTACTTTTAACCGTCTAACTTCCAAAGCAGTGTTAAAAGATGTCGCCAGAGTGTTAAACATTCCCTATGGGGAATCCGACAAAATGGCAAAATTAATTCCTGTAGTCCGGGGTAAACCCACCAAACTGAAGGTGATGATTTCCGATGCTACCCCGGAACCAGAGTTTAAAGAAAAATATGATAACGACCCCAGAGTTCGCCATTGGTTGGATATGGCGATGCGAATCGAAGGGACTAACAAAACCTTTGGTGTTCACGCTGCCGGTGTAGTTATTTCTGCTGATCCATTGGATGAAATCGTCCCACTGCAAAAAAATAATGATGGGTCTGTCATTACTCAATATTTCATGGAAGATCTGGAATCAATGGGTTTGTTAAAAATGGACTTCTTAGGCTTAAAAAACCTGACGATGATCCAAAAAACCATTGACTTGATTGAAGAAAAACATGGTTTTAGAATTGACCCTTACGAAATCACCAGTCAAGAACGTAAAGCACAAAAAATCTTAGCTAAAGGTGAATATAAAACTCTGCCAAAAGATGTCCAAAAGACCTATGAATTGTTGGAATCTGGTGAATTAGAAGGCATATTTCAATTAGAATCTTCAGGGATGAAACAGATAGTAAGAGATTTGAAGCCTTCTAATATTGAAGATATTTCTTCTATCTTGGCACTTTACAGACCAGGCCCTCTAGATGCTGGATTAATTCCTAAGTTTATTAACCGTAAACATGGGCGGGAAAATATCGATTATGAAAGCCAGCTTTTAGAACCAATATTAAATGAAACCTATGGAATCATGGTCTATCAGGAGCAAATCATGAAAATTGCTCAAGATATGGCTGGTTATACCTTAGGACAAGCCGACTTGCTGCGCCGTGCGATGGGTAAAAAGAAAGTTTCGGAGATGCAGAAGCAGCAAGAAAAATTTATTGATGGTTCAACTAAAAATGGTGTGAAAAAGCAAGTAGCTGAGAAGCTATTTGATGATATGTTGAAATTTGCCGAATATTGTTTAAGTTATGATACAGAAGTTTTAACAGTTGAATATGGATTTGTCCCCATTGGCGAGATTGTAGAGAAAGGTATTGAGTGTAGTGTATTTAGCATTAATAATAATGGTATTGTTTACACTCAACCCATTGCTCAATGGCATCATCGCGGTAAACAAGAAGTATTTGAATATTGCTTAGAAGATGGGTCAATAATTAAGGCAACAAAAGACCACAAATTTATGACTCAAGATGGCAAGATGTTGCCAATTGATGAAATATTTGAACAAGAGTTGGACTTGTTGCAAGTGAAGGGTTTACCAGAGTAATTCATCTATGCGTCAGCCTGTGAATTTTGACAGACTGTGGGTGTTGAGATCCCCGACTTTTTAAAAAGTCGGGGATCTACGACCTATCATAATGCGCTGCGCTCCACCCAACCTACGTCTAATGTACGACTTTAGTCCAGTCACACCACTACAAATAGGAAAAAGAATTAAGAACTACCACCAAATACGATTTCCGTTCTCATCTACTCTAGCTTGACGAATTACATCAGAAATTTCTTCAGCATCTTTGACGTGATGTAATGCTTTTTGTTCACCATTAGGTTCGTCAACAACAAAGTAGGTAGGTACTTTAATATGATCACCTGTGATGTCTGGTGCATCTACAGCCACCTTCTTGGCTTTCTCTTCAATAGATTGGGGTTCGTCGGCAATTCTATCTCCTGGGTTTGCTGTTAAGTTTCTTTCTTTGGCAGTTGGTTCCTCGCGGGAATGCCAATCTTTACTTACTGGTTGTTTAATTTCTTTTGCTTGATTATTTTGATTTTCTAGATTTTCGTTAGTCATGGCTATTTCGATGATTAAAATATTTTTTGTTTACTAACACACTCTAAAAAATCAAATGTTAATTGAGTTCCTTCCCTAGTGATACTTTTCTATTTTGGTGACAATTACATATCTAAGGATATATCTCAGCTTATACATTTAGATGTAACCTCAGACTTGAGAAAGACAAGCCAAGAAATATTCATTTCTTTAGTAGGGTGGGCAATGCCCACCTGCTCATGGTTTTGGTGGGCATTGCCCACCCTACAGATACTGGGAATTTTATGCGCTAGCGCAGGCTACGCCAACAGGAATCAAATCGGATCTCTATATACATTTAGATGTGACCTTAGACTTGAAAAAAACAAGCCGAAAAATATTTATTGCTTGAGTTCAAAGGGTGTATATTTTCCACCCAAGGCTTCTACGATAGTGCGTGTATTCGCTTCCATCATTTTGATATAGGAATCACCATTACTTCCTTTAGCACCGATGGAATCAGAGTAGAGTTGATTTGGTGCTAGTTTTATCCCTGCTTCTTCGGCAACAGTTTTAATTAAAGTGGGATTAATTGTAGTTTCGGCAAAAATTGCAGGTACACCGATATTCTTAATCGAGTCTACCAATCTTTTAACTGTTTGGGCGCTTGGCTGTTCTTCGGTGCTAATGCCAATTAAAGTCCCAGCGATCGCCAACCCATAAGCTCGTCCATAATATTGAAAAGCATCGTGGGTTGTTATTAGTTTGCGTTTATCAGGCGGAATTGTCTGTATCTGCTGATTAATCCAGCTATGCAACTGTTTTAATTCATCTGTAAGCTGTGATGCCCTCTGAGTATATTTTTCTCTATCTTTAGGGGATAACTCAATTAAAGCATCTCGAATAGCATTAACCATAGCCACAGCATTTTCTGCACTCCCCCAAACGTGAGGATCTGGCACTACTTCACCTTTACCTTTATCTAACTGCAATGGTTTGACAACTTCTCCCACTGCTAACTTTCTGGCTTTACTACCAGCAGCATTCATTAACTTAATCAACCCTGGTTCTAAATTGTAACCGTTATACAGAATCAAGTCAGCCTTTTCTAAAACTCTGCTGTCGGCTGGTACTGGTTCGTAAACATGAGGATCTGTCCCTGGCTTTAGTATTCCAGTTAATTGAATTTCTTCTCCCCCAACTTCCTGTGCTAAATCAGCAATGATGGTACTAGTTGCTACTACTTGCGGCTTACCATCTGCGTTCGCAGGAGTACGGCTAGAGTCGACTGAGGCACATCCACCTATCAAAAGTCCCACAAATACGACTAATACAGATTGCCAGCAAAATCTGGCTTTTGAGTGAGTGATTGCATTCATCAGACTGTTATAGTTATTTTCATATTTTTCTCATTTTTTAAGTTACATTATTTTCATAATCTTTTCATTTTTTACGTCTCGGAAATGACACCATGCAAATTGCGAACTTTTCCTTAGCAACTAATTCCATGCGGGAACCAGTGGATACCTCAACAGCAACAGCAGCAATTAATATCTCCCATCTAGGGGTACACTACCGTACACAAGAAGCCTTGCGGGATGTTAACTGTATTGTCAAACCGGGACGAATCACGGGAATATTTGGCCCTAACGGCGCTGGTAAAAGCACTCTTATGAAAGCAATGTTAGGCTTGGTTCCCGTTAGCAGTGGTAGGGTACTATACCAGAACAAACCCCTCATGCAGCAATTAGGGAAAGTTGCTTACGTTCCCCAACGTAGCCAAATTGACTGGACTTATCCCGCCACAGTTTGGGATGTGGTGATGATGGGAAGGGTAAAAAAGACAGGCTGGTTACGTAGTTTCTCGGCTGTGAGTCGCCAAGTTGCCAAGAATGCCTTAGAACGAGTGGGAATGTTGGATTATTGCGATCGCCCCATAGGACAATTATCCGGGGGACAACAACAACGGGTATTTTTAGCGAGGGCTTTAGCACAACAAGCAGACATATTCTGTTTTGATGAACCCTTGGTAGGTATCGATCAAAAAACCCAAGCAGTTATTTTTGAGGTTTTCCATGAACTAGCTGCGGCTAACAAAATTGTATTGGTAGTTAACCACGACTTAGGCGAATCTATCAGCCATTTCGATGATTTAGTCTTGCTTAACCGTGAATTAATCGCCACAGGTTCCCGTCAACAAGTACTCACAGAAGACAACCTGCACCAAGCTTACGGCGGTAAAGTCATCTACTTCTCTGATGCAGCTTAAAGAGGGACTGGGGATTAGAGACTAGGAAATATGAGGAGAGACAATAACAACTGACTAATGACTAAATATCTATGTTAGAAGCTTTAATTGAACCGTTGCAATATGGCTTTATGCAGCGATCGCTTGTGATTGCTATTTTAGTGGGTTTGTTGTGTGCGGTTGTTGGTAGTTACTTGATGGTGCAAAGATTAGCGCTGTTGGGTGATGCTATCAGTCACTCAGTTTTGCCAGGACTAGCGATCGCTTTCATGGTAGGCGCTAACATATTTGTGGGAGCATTTATTGCTGGGGTTTTGAGTACGATAGCGATCGCTTGGATTAGGACGCGATCGCCCATCAAAGAAGATGCTGCAATGGGTATAGTATTTTCAGCATTCTTTGCCTTGGGTATTACATTGATTACCGTTGTTCAAAAAGATAATAAAATCGACCTCAATCACTTTCTCTTTGGTAATATCCTTGGCGTGACTGTTGATGAGGTGCGTGATACCGCCATCATCGCCGCTATTGTTTTAACGGTCGTAATTTTGTTATATAAAGAACTACTATTTTACACCTTCGATCCTTTAGGCGCTCAAGCCGCAGGCTTACCAGTAAATCGCTTAAACTTTGGTTTAATGCTACTGATTGCCTTAACAATTGTCGCCAGCATGAAAGCAGTAGGCGTAATCTTAGTACTATCACTGTTAATTACACCAGGTGCAACCGCTTACCTATTAGTGAAACGCCTACACCAAGTCATGATTTTAGGCGCAGGGATAGGCGTTTTTTCCAGCATTAGCGGTATGTATCTGAGTTACTTTTATAATTTACCTTCCGGCCCAGCGATCGTTTTAGTAGTTTCAGGACTATTCCTATTGGCATTGTTATTCAGCCCCAAACATGGGATTTTAATCCCCACCGTATATCAAAAATAAATTACCAGTTCCCTCCACCTTCTCACACTTGCCTGCAACTCCTTCGACAACCAACCATCAAACTGTGGATATACTGGCAAACGTGGTACTAACTCCCAACCCACAGGCTGTAAAATTTCTCTCAATTCCTCCGCCTGAAGATGAGGATAATCAGGATTCACTTCATCTTTCGGCCCAATTCCCCCTAAATCTCTTGCACCAGCTTCTACACAAGCCACTAACCATTGCTCATCTTGAACTAAATTCGGTGGAATTTGAATTGTAATATCTGGCGGTAAAATCTGCCGTGCTTTGGCAATAACTTCTGGTAGCTGATGCGGATTAAAAGCAGGTGCATCAAATGTCTGCTGATTTCCTGGGCTGTGGGGTTGTAAAATAACTTCTTGAATATGATGGTAACGCTGATGTAACTTCGATATAGTTTCCAATGTCTCCCAGCAATCATCTATACCTTCCCCAATTCCCAACAGCAAACCTGTTGTAAAGGGAATTTGCAAATCTCCCGCCCACTCTAATTGTTGCAACCTGAGTTCTGGTAACTTACTTGGTGCGTGACGATGGACTGTTTCTAATAATTTTGGTGTTAACTGTTCCAACATCAAACCCATTGAAACATTGACGCTTTTCAATTCCTGCATCTCTGCGAAACTCAAAGGCCCGGCATTGGTATGTGGGAGAAAACCCGATGTTAAGGCTAGTTTACATAAATCATAGATTCTCTGGAACCATGCCTGACGCTTTGGTGAATGGGGGTGTACCTCTCCACTAAGGATCAGAATTTCACAGACTTGCTCATTTTGCAGCCGTTGGAAAATATCTTCTGCTGCTGATAGGGTCATCCACGAACTTTCGCCTGGGTCGGTGCGAAAATTGCAGTAGGTACAACGATTGAAACACTCATAGGTAGGAACAATCGTATATGCAGGACTATAAGTGGCGATACCGTTGGTCGGCTTTCCTACGGCAGGCTTTGTGGATACTGAGGCACAAGTAGATTTGGCAACTGTCATAAAACAGATTTTCCTCAAGAAATGTAACCATTTTTCGAGCCGTATTCAGCGAAACTCATTTTTATTTACACCCAAAACTATTGTAAACAGTGCTTTTCAGCGTTAGTGACCATATTTTGTAAAGTTTTTTTCTCAAAACACTTTACAAAACGAAATAATTACTGTTAATGTATGTAACAGGTGGAAACGCCTACAACATACATACAACCAACGTAATCATAAAAACATGACCGCAACCTTACAACAGCGCAAAAGCGCCAACGTATGGGAACAGTTCTGCGAGTGGATTACCAGCACCAACAACCGTCTATACATCGGTTGGTTCGGCGTACTAATGATCCCCACCTTGCTAGCTGCAACCACCTGCTTCATCATCGCCTTCATCGCTGCACCCCCAGTAGACATCGACGGCATCCGTGAACCAGTAGCAGGTTCCCTAATCTACGGAAACAACATCATCTCCGGTGCAGTTGTTCCATCCTCCAACGCCATCGGCTTGCACTTCTACCCAATTTGGGAAGCAGCATCCCTAGACGAGTGGTTGTACAACGGTGGCCCTTACCAATTGGTAATTTTCCACTTCCTAACTGGCGTATTCTGCTACTTAGGACGTGAATGGGAACTATCCTACCGCTTAGGAATGCGTCCTTGGATCTGCCTAGCATTCTCTGCACCAGTAGCAGCAGCAACCGCAGTATTCTTGATCTACCCAATCGGACAAGGTTCCTTCTCAGATGGTATGCCCTTGGGTATCTCCGGCACATTCAACTTCATGATCGTGTTCCAAGCAGAACACAACATCTTGATGCACCCCTTCCATATGTTGGGTGTAGCTGGTGTATTCGGTGGTTCCTTGTTCTCTGCAATGCACGGTTCCTTGGTAACCTCTTCCTTAGTTCGTGAAACAACCGAAAACGAATCACAAAACTACGGTTACAAATTCGGACAAGAAGAAGAAACCTACAACATCGTTGCTGCACACGGTTACTTCGGTCGCTTAATTTTCCAATACGCATCCTTCAACAACAGCCGTCAACTGCACTTCTTCCTAGCTGCATGGCCTGTAATCGGTATCTGGTTTACCGCGTTGGGTGTAAGCACAATGGCGTTCAACTTGAACGGTTTCAACTTCAACCAATCCATCATCGACTCACAAGGTCGTGTAATCAATACCTGGGCTGACATCATCAACCGCGCTAACTTGGGTATGGAAGTAATGCACGAGCGTAACGCTCACAACTTCCCTCTAGATTTGGCTGCTGGTGAAGTTGCTCCTGTTGCAATAAGCGCTCCTGCTATCAACGGTTAATTCTGAATTCTTAATTCAATAAAAAAGCGTCTCCTGCAAAGGTGGCGCTTTTTTGCTTTAAATATTCTCTTTAAATATTTTTTAGTAGCGACTGTCTTGAAAGTCAAGCGATCGTTAACAAAAACCGGGACTCTGAACATTGACGCAACTGGGGAACGCTGCGCTAGATTCTGCGGTGGCTGGTACGGGCAAAAAGACTTGTGGCTCTTGGCTAAGATGGTAGCAGCCCGCACCAGCCACTCCGCTTCGCCGCAGAATCTTCCCCAGTTGCTGGATTTCCCGTGAAGATAAAAAAGAGCATCAAAAATTGACCCAAATGCGGCAATAGGATCATCAGGGAGAGTATTTCCAAGTATAAAAACGGTCAATTGTGATTAAGCGTTGGGAATGGGTTGTAAGTTGTCAGTAACACGCCAAGGTAAATTATCCCGAACCATTGCATTTAAAATGACTAACATTTTATGAACGCAAGCAGTGAGAGCTAATTTTTTCGATTTACCACGTTCGACAAGACGCTCATAAAAGGCCTTGATAACCGGATTATGACGCATAGCAACAACAGCACCCATATAAAGAGTGGCACGAACATGAGCGCGACCGCCATTAATCATGCGCTTACCTTTGTGTTGACCACTATCATGATTGATAGGTGCAACACCAACTAAGCGAGAAATTTGTTTGGCAGTGAGTTGACCGAGTTCTGGCAAATCAGAAACCAGAGTTGTCGAAATAACTTGGCCAATACCAGGAGTAGTTTTGAGTAAATTAACTTTTTCAATCCATTGTTGATTGTTTTGAGTTAATTGCTCAATTTCTTGATTGAGTTGTTTGAGACGTTCGTCAAGATATTCAATGTGTGCTTCAATATCTGCCAATGCTTTACCACGGGCGCGTGAGCGTCGATTTTTTTCAGCAGTTTGCATCTCAACTAATTGTCTTCGACGACTAATTAATTCTCCTAATTGACGAGATGCTTGTGACTCAATGTTTAACACTTGAGGTTTCATTGCTTCCCCAAAGTGTGCCAATATTTGTGCATCGATAGCATCTGTTTTGGCGAGTTTACCAGTGGCTTTGGCAAAATTTCGTCCTTGACGTGGATTGATTAATGCTACTGGTAGCATTGCTGCCTGTAGTTGAATGACCAGTTCTGTTTCTAATCCTCCGGTTGCTTCTAGTACGATGAGGTTCAAATCATAAAATTTTAATTGTTCAACTAAATTAAATATTTCTAGTTCTGTATTAGCAAACTTCAATGCTTTACCGATGGGACGGATATAAACATCGAGGGTCGCTTTGCTCACGTCAATGCCTACCCACACAGAGATGTTTTCCATTTTTGAATCTCAACTATTTTGTCAAGAAGTTTTTAATTCATCCCCTTGATTTCACTCATCCTTGCCCGATGCGGACTGTATACTTTAAATGTCAGTAGTTTAAAGCTTTGACCCCGGCGACTGTTCGAGTTCTGTCAAAGAGATTGTTGTGGTGACCCATGCTACAAAGCGGTCTTTAATGACCTAGGGTGCGACGGTCTACCACTTCTTTTAATATACAAGGGTGCGTCAGTATGAATATTTTCTTGGTGCAGCTAGGTTTTCTCGCAAGTAGCGCACCCTACGTTTTAGATATTTTTTTATCTGGAAGTTCCTTATATCTACCTATATATAGATTGACGAACCCGGTGTCATATTTATTAGAATAAGTGCCTACGGTAAAGGTAATGAAAATAAAAAATAACTGACACACTCAGCACATTCACATTAGCCAATTTATGTGTATTTCTTCGGGATGTAATTTTGGTAATCAAAATTATGCTCTATCTAATTGCTGAGATTTTCTTATATCTTTAGCTTCGTATTTATTCAGTGGGTAAAAATGTATTTATATCTTCAGTAATATTTCGTATTTTCAAGGACTATTGCCAACAGAATAAATCGTCAGAAAAACCTTAAATAGACTATTTCAAGATGTTACAGTATTGACGAATTTAGATTGTTGGGGTTAATAATTAATATGTATAAATGTCGAACAAAAAATTTTAAATACTTGCCTCTTAACCCGAAGTTAACCAATGACAACCAATTATATCTAGGAACCATAACAAATCAATGACTAGAATAAATGGAAAATGTTTACCATCAACTTTGTAACAAAATTAGCAAGTTAAAAATGACAATTATGATACTTGCCAAATTGGCTCATGTTTTCAAAAGCTACACAATTGACAGTAGAAAATAGCTAAAATAGTATAGAAACTCTCACCAAGAGAGCAAACTTACCAGAATTTTGATTGACTTTAAACTTTGTATGAATTCAGATAGCCAGTCTGCCAGTCCTTCCGACACGTACTCCCATCGTTTGGCAGATATTGTGGGAACAATAATCGCTTTAGTAACTCTTACCCTACCTGTGTTCGTGATCGGACACTATTCAGGTGATGTCTCGAATAATCAGCAACCGATGATTTATCAATCCCAACAAGGGGAGGATTAGAGACTGCTGCGTGATGAGAGTTCATCAGCCCAAAGCTGTAAATTTGCGTATAATTTACCCAACCAATTTTAGCAAATCTGCGCTCTCAGCCTGAGTTTGAGTGATATATACTCAAATGTAAGGAAAAGTTTCTTTTCCCTGGGTAGAAATATCTTTAATAACTCTAGCAGCGTTGTGATATTTTTCCACAGCGCTTTTTTCATAGGAGGCAGGGGGAAGAATATCTGACTCAGCATTTAGATAAATACTTTGGGAAGAAGTCCATCTTGGCCATAAAATTCTACACGGGGAGTATGTCCCCAATGCACTTAATAGTTAAGACAGGAGTTTTTTGTGGACTTATCCCGTATTCCAGCACAACCCAAACCAGGTGTCATCAATATTCTGATTGAAATTGCTGGTGGTAGTCAAAATAAATACGAATTTGATAAAGACCTGGAAGCCTTTGCTCTAGACCGAGTGTTGTATTCTTCGGTTAAGTATCCTTATGATTATGGTTTTGTCCCGAATACCTTAGCTGATGATGGCGATCCCCTGGATGGTATGGTAATTATTGATGAGCCAACCTTTCCTGGTTGTGTCATCGCGGCCAGACCAATTGGCTTTTTGGAAATGATTGATGGTGGCGATCGCGATGAGAAAATTTTAGCAGTACCTGACAAAGACCCCCGCTACGCTCACGTAAAATCTTTGAATGACGTAGCCCCACATCGCTTGGATGAAATAGCTGAGTTTTTCCGTAGTTACAAAAATTTAGAAAAAAAAGTAACTCAAATCCTCGGTTGGCAAGATGTTGATCAAGTGAAAGCTCTAGTTGACCAATCCATTAAAGCTTACAAGTAATAATGGGGAGTAGGGATTGGGGACTGGGGATTGGGGATTGGGGATTGGGCGGAAAATATTGCAGTCAGTTCTTCCCCTACCTCCCCTGCTCCCTGCTTCTTCTCCTACCCCTTACTACTAAATTAACTAAGTGCAACAACTGCTGGAGAAATTTTAACCAAAATGCAACGTACCCTCCTTTTGGCAAAAATTCATAATTGCACCCTCACTGGGGCAAACATCAATTATGTGGGTAGTATCAGCATCGATCAAATCTTATTAGATAAATCTGGCATCTTGCCTTATGAACAAGTGCAAGTAGTGAATAATGCCAATGGACAACGTTTCATTACTTATGCGATCCCGGCTCCAGCGCATTCGGGAATTATTGAACTAAATGGGGCTGCCGCCCGTCTAGGCATTATAGGCGATCGCGTGATTATAATGACTTACGGGCAGTTTACATCTGAGGAGTTAAAAAGTTACACTCCAACGGTAGTCATTGTAGATGAAAAAAACCGACCTTTAGAAGTGCGGCGCTACGATGACCTGCTCAGTCAGGTCTAAATTCAAAGAAAATGACAAATCTTGAGCTGTCAGGTTCCCAAAGCTACCTAAATGATGAGTCTACTGCTAACCTAAGTAGTCTCGCTGGTAAATTTCTCGTGCAGTTCTGGGGGGTTAGGGGATTAATTCCTACCCCAAGCAGTAATACTAGCCGTTATGGGGGTAATACTGCTTGTGTAGAAATGCAGGTGGCTGGTAAACGCCTAATTTTTGATGGTGGTACGGGTTTACGGATATTGGGTAAAGCTTGGCAGCACTTACAACAGCCGCTAGAAGCCCATTTATTTTTTACCAATTCTCAATCAAACCGCATCCAAGGGTTTCCTTTTTTTGCTCCTGCATTTATTGCCGGAAATTGCTTTCACATTTACGGTGGGGCTGCGTCTAACGGTGCTTCGATTAAACAATGTTTGTGTGATCAAATGCTCCAACCACACTTTCCTTATCCGTTACAGGTGATGCAGTCGGAGTTGCAGTTTTACCCTTTAACTCCTGATAGTGAAGTTAAGTTAGATGATGTCACCATTAGAACAGCATTAATCAATCAAACCCAGCGTTCAATTGGCTATCGTGTTACATGGCAAGAATATAGCGTCGCCTATGTCACGGATTTAAATATGAGTGCTGAACAAGGTGAAAGAGAACAAGTTTTGCAAATTATTCAAGATGTTGATTTGCTGATTGCTAACGCTACCTATACACCGCCAACATCTCACGACCATGAGTCAGTCGATTTACTCTGGCAAGCTGCCGTAGAAATGGCTCAGAAGGCAGGGGTACGAAAGTTAATTATCTCCCACCATCACCCAGATGATCATGATGATTTTCTTGATCAGGTGGAAAAGGAAGTTCAGTCTACCTTTTCTGACGCTTTACTAGCTTGTGAGGGTTTGGCGTTACCTGTTTTTTAAAGAAATTTCAGGGCAATTTCACCAAGGTAGGAAAATCTATATCTAACAATAGTACCAATTCGATGGGAGTTTTGAGAAGGTACTAATATTTGAGTCAATGCAAATATAGTGCTGTACAAACATCCATGATATTAGATGCGATCGCTATTTCTTGGCAAAGTGTAACTAATTATTCATTAGCTTCCATATTTTCCACACCGCTTAAAGACCCTGTACCCGTTTTCTTGATGATTTTGGGGATTATGTTAGTTGCTCCCCTGTTATTTGAGAAGATTCGACTACCTGGGATTGTGGGATTAATTCTCGCAGGGGTAGTAGTCGGCCCTAATGGATTGGGATTATTAGCACGAGATAATACTATTGTGCTTTTAGGCACCGTGGGTTTACTATTCTTGATGTTTATGGCTGGGCTGGAAACTAGCCTGGATGATCTGAAATATAACGCAGATAAGGCAGTCATTTTTGGACTAGCTACCTTTGCAATCCCAATGGCGTTGGGAACTGGAGCCATGATGGCAATTGGCTATACTTTCTTGCCTGCAATTTTGGTAGCTTCTTGTTTCGCTTCTCATACTTTACTAGCCTTACCCATTGCCAGCAAATTGGGCATCATGCGTTCTCAAGTTTTGACGGCGACTCTCGGCGGTACGCTCATTACCAATATTTTGGCACTTCTGGTGTTAGCCGTGGTAGTCAGGGCGCATCAAGGGAATTTAACCCTCAGTTTTTGGTTATTCCTGATTCCGGCGTTAATTATTTACACCTTTCTCACTTTGTGGGGTGTGCCACGTATCGGACGCTGGTTTTTTCAAAGGTTTGGACATGATGAAGGGGCAGAGTTTACATTTGTTTTGGCTACCTTGTTTGTAGTTTCTTATGGGGCAGAATTAGTCCAAATTGAGC
Source organism: Anabaena sp. FACHB-595 (assembly GCF_048568275.1). Classification (NCBI taxonomy): domain Bacteria; kingdom Bacillati; phylum Cyanobacteriota; class Cyanophyceae; order Nostocales; family Nostocaceae; genus Anabaena; species Anabaena sp. FACHB-595. The sequence continues at coordinate 4,307,073 of NZ_CP183473.1, read as the reverse complement.
CAATTATTGGGGCTTTTTTGGCAGGAGTGGCAATTACTCAGTTGATCCCCCAACTTAGCCCGTTGATGAACCGGATTCAATTTATCGGTAATACGCTGTTTGTCCCTTTCTTCTTAATTTCTGTGGGGATGCTGGTTAATCCTTTGATTTTGGTGCAAGAACCGCGATCGCTGGTAGTATCTGGTGTAATGGTGTCTGTGGCTATTGTTGCCAAATTTCTTCCCGCTTGGGGTTCTGGCAAGTTATTTGGCATGAATTTTAACAACATCATGGTGATGTTTGGGTTATCAGTAGCGCAAGCCGCCTCGACTTTGGCAGCCATCACAGTGGCTTACAATATCAAGCTGGTAGACCAATTAACAGTCAATGGCACGATCGCCATGATTTTAGTTACCTGTATTGCTTCTCCTTGGGTAACAGCAAAATGGGGCAGAAATCTCAAACCAGAAGCCGATAGTATCCAAACGCGTCAAGATGGTAGGATAGGTGATCGCGTGTTAGTCCCAGTAGCTAACCCCAACACTGAAGATAATCTACTCCAGTTAGCAATTATCCTGACTAAATCTGCCTCTGGTACTTTGCTACCACTCCATATTTTACTAGAGGAAAATAACCCCATTTCTCCAGATGCTAAAGCCAAACAAAGCCAACTCCTATCCACAGCAGAAATGATTGCCCATGCGGCGGTTGTGAATGTTACCCCCATCGGCCGAATTGACGAATCTATTGACAAAGGTATTGCCCGTGTAGCTGAAGAAAAGCAAGCTAGTGCGATTATTTGCGGTTGGAAAGGCTACTCTACCTATGAGGAAAATTTATTTGGTGGTGTTATTGATAAGATTGTTCAGCGTAGTTTTATCCCCGTTTTAGTATCTCGCTTCCCCTTACCAATTGAACACACAAATCGAGTATTTTTAGCCTTTACCACCCAACAAGCCCAAGTCAGCACCTTTGGGCAAAGCATCGAATTAGCTAAAGCTTTAGCCACAGAATTGAAAGCCTCTCTCCAACTTTTACAAGTGGTAGCACTGCGAGGGGAAGCCATTGAAATAGCTGATACTGGATTACCAGCTGATACACCAATCCAGAAAGTAAGAGGTAACTTTGTCCGCCAAGTTTCTCGGTTACTCAAAACCAACGATTTACTACTGCTGAATGGGACTGTGGAAAACAAAACTCAACTATTTGCCCTATTTGGTAACGCACCAGAAGCGATCGCCCGCACTCATCCTAAAGTAGCCATGATTATCGCCTACTTTCCACAGTAGAAACTAGGGATTGGGGAGATAGGACAGATAAGGTATATTATATTCCCAATCCCCAATCCCCAATCCCCAGTCCTCAATCCCCATCTATGATTTACCCCGTTATTTGGCAAAATAATTGTGTCTTACTAATTGACCAAACTCGTTTACCCAATGAGTATGCAGTTGTAGAAATTCACCGTAGTGAAGATATGGCGCGGGCGATTCAAACTATGATTGTCCGGGGTGCGCCTGCGATTGGCGTGGCGGCGGCTTATGGGATGTATTTGGGGGCGAGGGAAATTGAGACAGGCGAACGCCAGGAGTTTTTGCAAGAATTAGAAAAAGTAGCACAGTTATTACGGGCTACCCGTCCCACAGCCGTCAATTTATTTTGGGCAATTAGTAGGATGCAGAAAACTGCCTATAAGACTTTAGGAACAGTCGCCCAAATTAAAGAAAATCTCTTACAAACTGCCCAAGCCATCAACGCAGAAGACTTGCAAACTTGTCAGGCGATCGGTGACAATGGCTTGGCTATCTTACCCAAAACACCAGAAAAGCTGACATTGCTGACCCATTGTAATGCAGGGGCTTTAGCTACTGCTGGTTATGGTACAGCCTTGGGGGTTGTCCGTTCAGCTTGGCGAGAAGGGCGTTTAGAAAGGTTGTTTGCTGATGAAACCCGTCCACGTCTGCAAGGTGCAAAACTTACCACTTGGGAATGTGTGCAAGAAGGTATTCCCGTAACGCTAATTACTGATAATATGGCAGCCCATTGCATGAAACAGGGTTTAATTCATGCTGTTGTTGTGGGTGCGGATCGAATTGCGGCTAATGGTGATGCTGCAAATAAAATCGGCACTTATAGTTTAGCTATAGTCGCCAAAGCACATAATGTTCCTTTCTTCGTCGCTGCGCCTGTCTCTACAATTGATTTTGAATTAGCTGATGGTAGTCAAATCCCCATTGAAGAACGCAACCCAGTAGAAATTTATCAAGTCGGTGATACTACTTTGACACCTCCAGGCGTGAAATTCTACAATCCCGCTTTTGATGTCACCCCAGCAGAGTTAATTACAGCCATCATTACCGAGAATGGTGCTTTTGCTCCTCATGTTTTAACTAAATCCTCACAACAAGCGGTGGTTTAGTCATGCGGATATGTGACATGGACTAAGCGATCGCACTCTCTGTGATAACATTCCTACCAAAAGCAAACCATAGGCTAAGTTTTGATTTATCATCAAGTACAAAGGTGAGCGATCTTACAATTTTTTCTAATGCACGATCTGGCCGCACCTACGCACTACCTTTACAGGAATACAGAATTTTAGGCATTGTTACTGCTTGCCTCACAAATCACCATGAGATGTGATGAATATTTATTAGTACTATAATTTACGAGTTTTAGCCCGGCTTGTTCGATTTCTTGTATGAGGGTGGGTATTTCAAACTTATGATGTCGCCAAATAGTGATTTCCTCACCCGCAGATATTTCTAAACTCTTATCTATTCCTAAATAACTAAAATTGATTGTGTAATTCTGCTGTAATTTTAGGTTAGCAACTATACTATCTTTTGCTGGATCATATTTTCTCACCAGTTCACAATCTTCTGCTTTCATCCCCAGATTATTTGTAATCCATCTATACACTTGGTCTGCATGATATTTACAACCACCCCTAGCTATGCCATCCCATTGAGAATTAGAACCAATCTCATTTGTAAAGACTAGTAAATCATTTTTCGCCATGCTGTCTCGAAAATGTTGGAATACTTGATGTCTATCGTGATGATTGGCGATTGTAACACCTAGATGTAAAAATATATTAGCTGTATTTTCGCGTTGGTTTTTGACTAGACTTTCGGGAATTATATTATTTTCTATATCAATTGCATAATTTATATAGTCAATTAAAGGAAACCATTTTTTAAAATTCTTGCTAGAGACATTAAGTAGTTCATCACTAATATCTAAGGCGATGTATTTATCAATTCTACCTAATTTTTTCAGTTTACCAATAAATGCTTTTACAGGATATGCGTTACCCGCACCCACATCTATGATATTAACTTTGTCGCACTGCTGATAATCACCATTTAAATATGCAAAATTACTTTTTAGTAAATCAATCTCCACGTTTGATGTTCGATACCATGTAGGGACGATATATTTTAGATAAAAACTATCCCAGATTTTTGCGCCTTGCCCTTTGTATGAATACTTCAGAGGTATTTCCCGCCTGGATTCTAGAGCATGAATTATGCCTAAAATTTCTGCTTCTGAAAAAACTTTGTAGAACTCATTACTAGGCTTGGCTGTGCGAAATATAGGAACCTGATGAGAAGAGTTGATATTTGAATTAATAGGCAATTTTTGAGCCATTACTTTATCTTGACTTATCTATAAATTATAAATTTACATAAAGTCAATTATCTCATACTTGTGTCCAAATTTAAATTTTAAACTCACTTATCGGCGTTAATAGTAGGTTTTATTTTATTTTGAATTTTGAATTGATTCATATTCTTGAATTGACTGGAAATTCCGAATTTGTTGAAGCAGTCTGGCATCTAACTTCATCAATACTGCTAGGTTATAAGACATTGTTTTATAAGTACTACATTACCTAACAAGAGATTGACCGAAGAATCGATGGTTCACCCGATTGGGTGAATGCGATCGCTCCAGCAGGAATTAACCTGAAGTAAGAAGCAGTCAAAGTGCGATTAAAAATCAGACCCAGGGCATCAAAACTCTGCAAAAACCGTGAAAGTAGCTATGATCATTGTTAACTGTAATTCATTTGCTGGTACATCAAAGGCACAGAGAGTGGATGAAACTGTAAAAGCACGACATCAACAAGATCAACAACAGCTAATTAATCGCTTGCAGGCTACTGAAGCACAATATCAAGCTATATTAAATGCTATTCCTGATTTTATCTTTCGCCTCAGCCGTGATGGTAATTTTTTATCTTTGAATGGAGAAGTTGCAAATCTCCCTTGCCCTGGGGAAGAGTTCACTGGTAAAAATATCCAAAATATCTTACCAACTGATGTTGCCACAATTATTCAAGGAATCATTACTAAAACCTTGGACACAGGAACTTTGCAAACTTGTGAATATCAGTTGCCAACACCTTTAGAAATGCGAGATTATGAGGCACGTTTGGTAGTGAGTGGGACGGATGAAGTCTTAGCTATTGTTCGAGATATCACAGAACGGAAACAAACAGAAGCCAAATTACTGCTGACATATCAAGAACTAGCAGACCTCAACACCAATTTAGAACATCAGGTAGAAGAACGCACCGCCGAATTACAACAAAAAATGCGGGAACTAGAAGAAATTCAACGGATAAAAAATGTTGTCTTGCATACCGTAGCCCATGATTTACGTACTTCGGTGATTGGTAATCTGATGGTGTTAGAGAATTTGGAAATAGGGAGTGGCGAGTGGAAAGTAGGAAGTCGGGAAAATAAAGGAAACAGTGAACATGGACTAGAAGAAAGTACGATTCCCAATCCCCAATCCCCTTTACCCAACCCCCAGTCCCCAGTCCCCAACCCCCAATCCCTCATTTCCGTGCCACGTTCTACTATCGATCGCATGATTCAAGGTAATAATCGGCAATTGGGAATGCTAGATTCTTTGTTAGAAATCCACTCCTGTGAGGAAAAAGAATTAACCCTGCATCCGGAACTCGTCCTATTTGGCGGACTGCTGGAAAAGATCATCACAGACTTACAACCACTCTTGAGAGAAAATCAGGCAACTTGCAAGAACTTAATTCCTGAGGGCTTACCTTTGGTGATGGTTGATCAAGCTCGGTTTGAGAAAGTTGTGATGAGTTTGTTTAGTTATAGTTTGCAACACAACCCCCCAGGGTTGAAATTTACGGTCAAAACCACAGTAGAAGATGGCATGATTCGGACTCTGATTCAAGATAATGGTGTCGCAATAAGTAAGTCAGAGTGCGATCGCCTCTTCGATCTACAAATCCGTGATCCGCAAGCCCCCTGTTCCACAGCAATTTGCTTAAAAATGTACCTGTGTCAGCAATTTATTCAAGCACATGGCGGAAAAATTGGTGCCACCAGTAATCCTCGGCAAGGGCTAACCTTCTGGTTTACACTGCCTTCAAGTAGTTAACTGTCAACCGTCAACAGCCCTCACGATGAATTGTTCAACGTAAAAGCAGAATTGGTATTATGAAAGTCTGCAAATAGGAAACACCTACAATCGTATAGGTGAAGTTGGTAAGGCTCTCATGACTACCTTTTTGATCAAATTGCAGAGGTTGTGGAGAAAGACTCTGTCTGCACTCACGTTAGATGAAATCACCACTGTTTACCAAAATCGCTCTCAACAACAGGAATGGCTGGTAAATAGACAACGTTTTTTATGGCAGAGGCTACATCTGTGGTTATGGCTAGTACTAGGTTGTCTATTGACATTTACCCTCAGAAATGTGTACGACCTATTTTTTCCCCTCCGGGAGTTGAAGGCACTACCCCAGGTTTTGAGAACTCAAGGGCTAATGATCAATGCAGCTATGTTATTGAGCCTGCTGGTTTGTTTTACCCTGCATAAAACACGGTTTGGTCATCGCCATCCAGGTATTCTATTTTTAGGCTCATCTTGGTCGTTGAGTTTAGCATCACAGTTATTTGCCACCCTTAAAGGTTTTGCCTTACCCGATACCCTTGGCTGGTCATTACTATTTTTAAGTCAAGCTACACTTATGCCTGTGCGCTGGACTCTGCATTTAGTTTGTCAGCTAGGGATTTTAGTTTACTACTTTGGTGTGAACACAGCTTTGAGGCTCAGTACACCTGCACCGAACCATCCAGAAATATATAATGTTACGTTTATTCTCTACATCTTTTGGTTTTGTATTATATGTGATTTAGGGGTTTACTTATACGATCGCCTGCAACGCTCTGAATTTTACGCCCGCAAAGAACTAGAGTCAGCCAACAATAAATTACGGCTAGCAGAAGCGAAATATCGCAGCATCTTTGAAAATGCCATTGAAGGTATTTTTCAAAGTAGCCCTGATGGACGTTACATTACAGCAAATCCTGCTTTAGCACGTATTTATGGTTACACTTCTCCCGAAGAAGTAACAGAAAATTTTACGGATATTGAGCATCAATTATACGTTGACCCTAAACGCCGAGCCGAATTTGTCCGGTTGATGGAAGAATCTGGATTAGCTCCAGAATTTGAGTCACAGATTTATCGTCAAGATGGCAGCGTTGTCTGGATTTCCGAAAAAGCCTACGCCGTTCGTGACGAACAAGGAAATCTCCTTTACTACGAAGGGTTGGTTGAAGATATTACCCAACGCAAACAAGCCCAAGAAGCACTGAGGGTCTTTTTCCATGCGGTGTCCCATGACTTACGTAACCCAGTTTTAGGGACTTTGATGGTGTTGAGGAATTTACTTAATGACGAGGCAGGGGAAGCAGGGAAAGCAGAGGAGGCAGGGGGAGAACTGACTGCAAGATTTTCGCCCAGTCCCCAGTCCCCAATCCCCAGTCCCCAATCCCCAATCCCTGTCCCTCGCTCAATTTTAAAGCGGATGGTGCAAAGTAGCGATCGCCAACTCAATCTGATTAACTCTTTATTAGAAGCCCATATTGGTGAGGTGCAGGGTTTGAGCTTGCAATGTCAGCCTGTACAATTACAGATGGTGGTAGAAGCGGCGATCGCAGATTTAGAACCCATGTTGGTAGATAATCAAGCCACTTTGATAAATTTAGTCACCGCAGATTTACCATTAGTAAATGCCGATCCTACGCAAGTATGGCGAGTGTTTTCTAACTTCATCGTCAATGCCATCAAGCATAATCCCCCTGGATTACACCTAACAATCAATGCTATTCCCCAAGATGACGAAATTTACTGCACTGTCAATGATAACGGTGTAGGCATCAGTCAACAACAGAGCGATCGGTTATTTGACCTTTATTTTCGGGGTGGTAGTATTCGTAATTCCTTGGGTTTAGGCTTGGGTTTATACCTATGTAAGCAAATCATCACTGCTCACGGCGGTGAAATTGGGGTAAAAAGTGGTTTAGAGAAAGGGGCTACATTCTGGTTTACGTTGCCCATGACATCAAATCAGGTTAACCAATTATAGTTTCTGCCCAGCATAGATTGATCGCACTTCACCATTACGCCGAACTATAGCTTCACCATTATTGACATCAACTAAAGTCCAACCGCTAGCACCAATAGTTTCACCAATGTTGACACGGCGGCTAGTACCATTAACTTGAAATAAGGCAACAGATTTATTTCCCAACTCTAATAAGCCTTCTAGGGTGTGGATAGGGGCTGGTGCAGGTGCATTCACGGTGAGCGATGCCACAGGTACAGCTTCTCCACCAGTGTTAGGCTGTTTCGGTAGACTTGTACCAAATGGAACGACAGGTAAGTTTGGAAGTAATTTAGGCGCTGGTTGGATATTAATTGGTGCGTTGCGTACAGCTACAGGTTTGAGTTCTGAACGCACAGCCGACGCTAACATATTAACGCTTGCAGGTTTGCCTGCTGGTTGCACTTGACTTAAAGTATTTTTCATGATGTTGGGTTGACCCGTGGCCGAATTATTCGCAACTGGTGGTAAAGGAGAGCCAGGAATTGCTGGCGGTGCGTAGCGCATCGGTAAGGGCGCTTGATAAACAGGGATGTAAATGCGCTCAACAACGTTAGAACGACTAGGTGCTGGCGATGTATTGTTAGCTGTGAGAGGGGATGGTAGATTACCTAGCGGCGGCTGACTGTTGTCTAAGCCTAAGGCTGTGGGATTATAAGTGACTCTGCTGCCAACTGCCGAACGAGCCGGTTGCTGATTTTGGATATCTGATTTATCTATAATTGCCAGCGCTCCCAGCATATAGTTAGCTAACTCCCCCTTTACATCTGGTTGAGGAAGCAGTTGCGCTTGTGGTACATAAATATTTGGCTGGGTGAGTTTGGAAGTGAGCAGCACTAACACACCCGATTGCAATATATATAGTACACCTGCGATCGCCACACCAAGGGTTGTCCCCACAATCAACATTTTGCCCAAGGTCAGTTGAGTTTGCTGACGGATTTTCGTCATCTGTTTGACAGACTGAGACTCAACTACAACCTTACCTCCCTGTCTACTAATGACAGGGGATACACTCTGTACACCTCGATTGAGTGAGTTGGGTAAAACAATCTGCGGCACATCTAGGGTTTGCAAATGCTCATATTCTAAAGTTTGGTGATGAGACGGGTTGCTGGAACTAAGGAACCAATCACTGGCGGCAGTTTCATTCATCCTACTGACTGGAGATGCTTGGCGTATTTGTCTACCTCTTCTGTTAGTCAGGTGGGGCAGATTCACATCAAGAATCTCGTCGATATCAGCAAAAAGTTCATCCATCAAGCCATCAGCATAAAATTCTATCGACCAAGGCTCGTTAACAATCAGGTCTTCTGACGGTTCTGGAATAATGAGATGGGTGCTAACTTCTTGTAACATAAGCATTTTAGGGTAGTAGCTGCCAGGATGGGGCAACACCGCCCCTACTGCCTGGGAATCAGGATTTTTAAAATATGTGAGGACTTAAGCAATGAGACTCTTGGTTCTGGTGGGGTGTAAGGGTATGAAGGCATAAAAACTTTGAATCACTACACCCCTATACCCCTGCGCCCCTTTTCCAAATCGTTGATTTTTGTTCTCATGCGAAAACCCTAGTTGTATTAAATCCAACGCGAAAGCGGGGATCAGTTGATGATGTCAGTTCTGGATTCTTGTCATCTATCATACCCATCCCTCCCTCTACTATACTCACCCTTGATGAAGATGAAGTTAAGGTAAAACGGCTAATCCTTTCTGGTGCTTGCTTTGACGCAATTCTAAATAAATTAATAAGGCGTTGATATCGGCTGGATTGACTCCACCAATTCGGGCTGCTTGACCAATAGTCAAGGGTTTGACTTTATTAAGTTTTTCCCGCGCTTCTTTGGAGAGGGTGTCAACAGTTGTGTAATCTAAATCTCCTGGTAATTGGCGCTGTGCTTGACGGGCAATTTGTTCGATTTGGCTTTGTTGCCTGGCGAGATAACCAGAGTATTTGATGTCAATTTCCGCCCCTTCTTTTTCGGCTGGGGTAAGTTCGGGGTTTCCTAACCCATATCTATCGAGGTCTACGTAATGGAACCCAGGGCGACGCAGCAAGTCAGCCAAGGTGATTGAACCTTTGATGGCTTGTTGGGTATTAGAGGCGATCGCCTTGCCTACGTCATCATTTTCTTTTACCCTGGTAGCATACAGGCGTTCTTTCTCACCTGTAATCTGCTCTTGTTTGCGGGTAAACATTTGCCAACGACGGTCATCTATTAAGCCAATTTCCCTTCCTAAAGGAGTTAGGCGCTGGTCAGCGTTATCAGAACGCAGCAGCAAGCGATATTCGGAACGACTGGTCAGCATCCGGTAAGGTTCGCGGAGGTCTTTTGTACACAGGTCATCAACTAAAGTTCCTAAGTAACTGTGTTCACGGGGGAAAACTATCATTTCCTCATCTCGAACAAACCGCGCCGCATTAATTCCGGCCACAATGCCTTGGGCTGCGGCTTCTTCATAACCGGTTGTACCATTCACCTGTCCCGCACAAAACAAGCCAGCAATCTTCTTTGTCATCAGTGTGGGGTAACACTGAGTTGCGGGTAAGTAGTCATATTCCACAGCATAAGCTGGACGTAACATTACGCAATTTTCCAACCCAGGGAGACTACGTAGCATCTGTAGTTGCAAATTTTCTGGTAACCCTGTAGAAAACCCTTGGATATATAATTCAGGAATATCCCGTCCCTCTGGTTCAATAAAGATTTGATGGCTTTCTTTATCAACAAAGCGGACAATTTTGTCTTCTATACTGGGGCAATAACGGGGGCCTTTGGCTTCTACCCAACCACCATACACAGGCGATAGGTGCAAGTTTTCTCGAATCAGGCGATGGGTTTCGGGGGTGGTGCGGGTCATGTGACAAGGTAGCTGTTCCCGTTCCACCCACACATCTGGGTCAAAACTAAACCAACGCACTTCCGCATCCCCTGGCTGGAGTTGCATCTTACTGTAATCTACTGACCGCTTATCTACCCGCGCGGGTGTACCAGTTTTCAACCTACCAGTTTCAAATCCCAAACGATTTAGGGTTTCGGTTAATCCCTCAGCCGCAAACTCCCCAGCACGTCCGGCTGGCATTGATTTGTTCCCTACCCAAATTTTCCCACCCAGAAATGTACCTGTGGTTAAAATTACAGCTTTACACTGGAAAGCCACGCCAAAGTAAGTTTCCACACCTATCACTTCATCGTTAGCACCCAGTACCAAGTCCGTCACCATACTCTCGCGGATGCTCAAGTTCTCTTGATTCTCAACAATATTTTTCATAATAGCCGCATATTCCCGCTTGTCAGTTTGGGCGCGTAATGCCCACACCGCAGGCCCTCGTGAAGAGTTGAGGATGCGCTTTTGCAGATATGTGCGATCCGCCATCTTGCCAATTTCCCCACCCAAGGCATCTACCTCATGGGTCAACTGGGATTTGGCAGGCCCACCCACAGCAGGGTTACAAGGTTGCCAAGCAATTTTATCCAAATTGAGCGTCAGTAACAAGGTACGACAGCCGAGGCGGGCAGTAGCAAGTGCTGCTTCGCAACCGGAGTGACCTGCACCGACGACAATGACATCAAAAGCGTCTTGAAATTCCACTGAATTGTGCATGGTCATACGTACAGGATTAACAAGCTGAGATTTATTCCTGATTCTAACCTAATCTAGCCAGTGATTTCATGTAGGCTAACCTTTGACAAAAAACTAAATCGAGTTAATTAACAGTTGGTATTCAAGTTCATTTTAATTACTATAAATAAATACTATGGAATTTAACATTTATTTTGTAAATATATGTATGATGGCTATTTCGCTTGGAAGCTAGTTTTGTTGAGCATTATCCGCAGTGTTATGTTTTTGGTGGGCAATGCCCACCCTACATTTACTAAGATTTATTACCTTATTAAATCAAAGTTTTATCTCACTGTAGAAATCAATTATGTGTGATAATTTCAGCATAGTGTAAAGTATTTTTGTTATAAATAAAATCATGTGAACTTTGATATTTATCTAGTATTGATAACTTTATGAAGCGGCTTATTAAAGGATTAAAGTTTATTTTTGTTAGCGGTTTAATGATTTTTACCTTGGTCGCTAGTAATGGAATTAATGATTCCGAAATTTTCCGGAATAATCAAACATTAAATGCCTGTGTAATCAATAATTCTATTTCTTGTTTGGAAATATATAAAAAACCGATATTACCAACACCTCTTCCTCGTAATCCGCAAACTGAACAAGAACGTTTCTTATCGGCGATCGCTACTAATTTACCAGAAATTCCCCAGCCCAATAGCTATGAATATATATTGCTTCGTGCCTATGGTGCAGCTTTTGTAGATCCAGACCCAACAGTTAAATTTCCTTCTAGAGTAGTTTTTAACAACGAGCAGGAGACGCAAATATTTCAAACTAATTTAACGATGGAGAAAATTACAGGCACTAGCAATTGTTACTTACAACAGTCAGCCGCATTAGCTTTAAATAAAGCACGCTCTCAACAAAATATTCCTCTCAAATCTGGCTATGGTGCTAGTGATTGTACTCGCAACTACGCCACCAATTTAAGATTCTGGAAAAAATATGCCAACAAATATACTTTAGATAAAGTTCGAGAAGGCAAAGAAACAGCAATTCTTGGTGTAGTTGCACCCCCAGGTGCATCACAGCATCTTTGGGGTTTAGCAATTGATTTACGAGTTTCTAATGCTAAACAAAGACAAGCTCTTTATGATAATGGTTGGTTTCAAACCGTAGAAAATGACATACCACACTGGACTTATCTCGGTGTTAATGCAGATAATCTGCCAAACTTGGGTTTAAAAAATAAAGTTGTTAGAGGCATTAGCTATTGGTTGACACCAATTTAATTGGACTTACGCACCCAGATTTTCTGTTGAGACCGGGTGTAAGGGGTTAAGGATATAGGGGTGTAAGGGTTCCCAAGATTTATGCGTGATACCAATTTTATACGAGGTTGCACATAATATAAAATCCGTTGATTTATCCGCGTTTCTCTGTCTTGAAAAGTTTCCTACGGAGGGAAACCCTCCTACAGAACTTTTCGCTGCGTGCATCTGTGTTCAGTTATTCTATGCAGCTTCATATTAATCTGGTATAAGTCCTATTTAATTATTCTTAGGAATTACAAATGTAATGGTTTGTAAATTAACGAATACGACTAAAAAACACCGCCGCTAGCACAATTAAACCCAAAAGCGCCAAAGGAACACCAAGATTAGGTAAATCAGATAAACTCATCAGACAGCTATTTTCAGGGATAATTCCTTTTATACAGCAAGCAGCCTGCACGGAGAACCCAGGATGACATCTCCAAACACAGTTATATGGCTACGAGAACGGACAACTTTAGGTATTCTCTCATCGATGGTGTTGGATGCGATCGCCCAAACTCTGGAAGAGCAAGTTGTACCAGCCCACAGTACTCTAGTTTCAGAAGCTACTCACCCAGAAGCACTGTACATTGTCCAAGATGGTCAACTAGAAAGCGAGACTACTAATCAAAACAGTTCGGCTTTAGCTCGTGGATTTCTACCGGGGGCAGTCATTAATCTGCAAGAATTACTTTTGGATGAATTAACACCATGTAAAATTGTCACCCTGACAGAATCTCATGTGTGGGTCATACCTGCGGCTAAATTTCGGGACTTAATTAGCCAATACCCGGAGATTAATCAGGCTTTTTCTCGACAATTAGCCCAAGAATTAGCCCAGGTGACATCTGCGTTAACCTATGAGCAAGAACGTTCTGTAGCGTTGCGTCCCTATTTAGTCACCAAAGCGCAACGGGGAATTGTCGGTACGAGTCGCTACGCTGTGCGTCTGCGAGAGCAAATTCGCGTCGCGGCCACTGACCGCAAATCTGTAGAAATCTTTGGCGAACCTGGCTTAGAAAAAGATAATATCGCCACTCTGATTCACTTCAGTTCCCCCAAACGACGGGAACCGATTATTAAAATCAATTGTGGGATTTTACAGACAAGCGGTGCAGATTTATTTGGTCGTGCTGGCGGTAAACCTGGACTTTTGGAGTGGTTGGGGGAAGGTAGTTTAATTCTCAATAATATCCAAGAATTACCCCCAGAGTTATTACAGCCTGTAGCACAGTTACTGCAAACAAATATATATACTCCCGTTTCTCGACCAGGAGAACCAGCTGCTGCACCCCTTACCAGTAAAGCCCGGATTCTACTTGTGTCGGAAAAAACCGAGTCTAAGATTGAGCGTTGTGTGGGACATATTATTAAAGTACCACCGCTACGGGTAAGGAAAGCTGATATTAAAGCCCAGGTAGAATATTACACTAGTTTGTATGTGCGATCGCGTGGACTGAAGAAACCCCACATAACCCCAGAAGCTTTACGCCGCCTACAATCTTATGATTTCCCCGGTAATCTCAAGGAGTTAAAAAACCTTGTAGAAAGGGCAATTATCCAAGCAGGGGAACGCAGGGAATTAACAGAAGAAATATTCTGGGCGGCTGAACCTAAGAAAAAACAATTTCGTGTCAATCTTTTAAATCTTTATCCAGGGTTGCGGCGGTTTTTACGCAGTTCTTGGTGGCCTGACAAGATTAACTATGGTTTTACTGTGGCGGCGTTTGCATTTATTGTAGGCGTTTTGTTTGTCGGGCCGCAAACACGCGATCGCAATTTTGCTTTAAATTTATTTTGGGCTTGGTGGTGGCCTCTCATCCTCTTGAGTTTCCCCTTCTTCGGGCGTGTGTGGTGTGCTGTCTGTCCCTTCATGATTTACGGGGAAATCACCCAAAAACTATCTCTGTGGCTATTCCCCCGCCAACTCAAGCGCTGGCCGCGAGAACAAGCAGAAAAATGGGGCGGATGGTTTCTATTTGGTTTATTTACCTTAATTTTCCTGTGGGAAGAACTTTGGCATTTAGAAAATACAGCCTATCTTTCCGCTTGTTTACTATTATTAATTACCTCTGGGGCAATGATTTTTTCTGCCCTGTTTGAGCGACGTTTTTGGTGTCGCTATCTTTGTCCCATTGGGGGAATGAATGGTTTGTTTGCTAAACTTTCCATGACTGAACTAAGAGCGCAGCAAGGTATCTGTTCTGCTACCTGTAATACCTATCAATGTTATAAAGGCGGCCCCGAAAAAGGCGAAGGGATGGAAACAGATGGTTGTCCCCTATATTCTCACCCAGCCCAGTTAGAAGATAACCGAGATTGTGTACTGTGCATGACTTGTCTCAAAGCTTGTCCCCATCGTTCTGTAGAATTTAACTTGCGTCCCCCTGGAATTGAACTATGGACAACTCATGTACCCCGCAATTATGAAGTAGCTTTGTTGTTTTTGTTGTTAGGGGGAATATATATCCATCGTTTACAAGAGTTGTTAGATTGGCTGGGATTACAAATTGATTTAACTCAATTTTGGCTACATTTAGGGATATCAATTATAGCATTATTAATGCCATTTGCTATTATTTTATCCAGCTACTGGTTAATTAAAATCTTCAATACTCGCCGTAAACCTCGACGCTTGATTGAACTTGCTTATGGTTATTTGCCATTAGTTTTAGGGGGAAATTTTGCTCACTATCTACGTTTAGGTTTAGGTGAAAGTGGCAAGATTCTCCCCGTTACTTTTGCCACATTTGGTCTGAGTGGTGAGCAATTACCAATATTAGTAGCACACCCAGCCGTGATTGCCTTTTTACAAGGTGCAACCCTCATTTTTTCCGTGCTGTTGACGATAGTATTGACGCAAAAAATCGCCCGACAACCATTGAGAACCTTAATTTGGCAACACCTCGCAGCTATTATTTTGGGTATAAGTATGTGGACAATTATTGTTCTTTAGGTGTCGTTATTAGGACTTACGCAAACAGGTTATCTGTTGAGACCGGGTGTAAGGGTTTAAGGGTACAGGGGTGTAAGGGTTTCAAGCATTTATACTCCTACATCCCTACATCCTTGTCCAAACCCTTGATCTTTCGTTTTCATGCCTAAGTCCTAGCTATGATTTGATAAGGGAGGGAGCAGAGGGAAAATATCTGACTCAGTACCGACTACACGCCCTACCAGAGCTAATATCACTGATCACTCAGTAATCAGTACTAATTGCTCATCAATGATCACTGATCATTGTTAGTCAACATCTAGTTGATGGGAATAATAACAAAGTGTATATGCAATTTGTGAGGCTTTTCGTCAGCGAATTGCGACTTAAGGCTAGAGAAGTAAACACAAGTTTGCATTATGAGGTATGTATAAATGGCAACTCAAGAATATTCCAACCCCATCATCACCGGATATCACATTAGTTCTCAATTATATGCCGGTTCCAAAACAAGAGTATATCGAGCTATCCGTGAGCAGGATCAACGCCCAGTAGTGATTAAACTTCTAGCCTCAGATTATCCTAATTTCCACGAGTTACTACAGTTTCGCAATCAATATACTATTAGCAAAAATCTCAACGTTACCGGGATCATTCGCCCCTTATCATTAGAAACCTATGGTAACGGTTATATTTTGGTGATGGAAGACACAGGAGGTATTGCTTTACGAGAATACATCAAAACCACTCCCTTTCCCCTAGTCGAATTTTTGGCGATCGCTATCCAAATAACCAATATTCTGCAAGAACTACACCTTAATCGTGTAATTCACAAAGATATCAAACCCGCCAACATCCTGATTCATCCCCAAACAAAACAAGTTCAACTGATCGACTTTAGCATCGCTTCATTACTGCCTAAAGAAACCCAGGAAATCAGAAGTCCCAATGTTTTAGAAGGAACTCTCGCTTATATTTCCCCCGAACAAACCGGCAGGATGAACAGAGGAATCGACTACCGGAGCGATTTTTATTCTTTGGGTGTAACACTTTATGAACTATTGATGGGAGAATTACCATTTAGTTCTGATGATCCGATGGAGTTGGTACATTGTCACATAGCGAAAACACCGATCGCCTTGGGACACCAACAACATATTCCCCTAGTGTTATCTGATATCATCATGAAGCTGATGGCGAAAAACGCCGAAGATAGGTATCAGAGTGCTTTGGGATTAAAGCATGATTTAGAAACTTGCTTGTACCAATTCAAAAATAACGGCAAAATTACAGCTTTTGAAATTGGTAACCGGGATATGTGCGATCGCTTCCTCATTCCCGAAAAACTCTATGGGCGAGAAACGGAAGTTAACGCCTTACTGCAAGCTTTTGAGCGCGTCACCAAAGGCAAATCAGAAATGATGTTAGTGGCGGGATTTTCGGGTATTGGTAAAACCGCCGTCGTTAACGAAGTTCACAAGCCGATTACCCGCCAACAAGGGTATTTCATCAAAGGTAAATTTGATCAGTTCAATCGCAATCTTCCCTTATCAGCTTTTGTGCAAGCCCTACGGGATTTAATGGGGCAATTGTTATCAGAATCAGATTCCCAATTGTCTAGGTGGCGTACCAAGATCCTAGATACTGTAGGCAATAACGGACAAGTGCTAATTGAGGTAATTCCCGAACTAGAAATCATCATCGGGAAACAACATCCTGCGCCGGAACTATCGGGAACAGCCGCACAGAATCGCTTTAACTTATTGTTCCAAAAGTTTATTGCAATTTTTAGCACCCCAAAACATCCCTTGGTGATGTTTTTAGATGACTTACAATGGTCAGATACGGCTTCCCTACAGTTGATCAAACTACTGATGGAAGACCAGAGTTATCTCCTCTTGTTGGGGGCTTATCGAGATAATGAAGTCCACACCACCCACCCGTTTATTTTGACAGTAGAAGAACTGAAAAAAGCGGGAAAGACTGTGAATACAATTACTCTCGCCTCCCTGACCTTCTGCGATACGAATCATTTAGTTGCTGATACCCTCCATTGTCCAACAGAGCGATCGCATCCCCTGACAAAATTAATTGAGCGTAAAACCAAAGGTAATCCCTTTTTTATCACCCAGTTTCTCAAGGCGTTACACGAAGATCAGCTAATTACTTTTAATCGCCATCAAGGTTATTGGGAATGTGATATTACCCAAATCAATGAACTATCCCTCACTGATAATGTGGTGGAGTTTATGGCGCAACAGTTGCAGAAATTTCCTAGTAAAACACAAGATGTACTCAAGCTAGCCGCTTGTATTGGTAACTCTTTTGATTTAAATACTTTAGCAATTGTTTTAGAAAAATCAGCAGTAGATACGGCAGATGCTTTGTGGAAAGCTTTGCAGGAAGGATTAATTTTGCCTCAAAGCCAGGTCTACAAATTTTATGTGGATCACGATTGCCAAGATGCCAATGTTAGCAATAGCCAAAATGTGGAATATCGATTCCTACACGATCGCGTCCAACAAGCTGCTTATTCTTTGATTCCCCAAGACCAAAAACAAGCGACTCATTACCAAATCGGACAACTGCTGTTAAAACAGATTTCCCCAGTCGCTAGAGAAGAGCGAATTTTTGCACTGGTCAATCAACTCAATTACGGAATTGCTTTAATTACCCAACAAACAGAACGAGATGAATTAGCACAACTCAATCTTACTGCTTGTCGTAAAGCTAGGAGTGCCACAGCTTATCAAGCGGCTCATGAATATATCGCCGTGGGGTTGTCATTGTTGGGCAAGAATGCTTGGCAGCGCCAGTATAAAATCGCCTTGACTCTACATGAATTTGCGGCGGAAGTCGCTTCTCTGCGCGGTGAATTTGCACAGATGGAACAGTTCATTAATGTTGTTACCACCCAGGCGCACACTTTAATTGAACAGGTTAACGTTTACCGCATTAGGATTCAAGCTTATATCTCCCAGAATAAATTTGCCGAAGCAATTGCGATCGCCCAAAAAATCTTACAACAGTTGGGGGTAACCTTTGCTGAAGCACCCACACCAGCAGTTATTCAACAGGAAATCCAAGAGATTAGGGAACTGATTGGTGACAGAGCAATTGCAGATTTGGTTCACCTACCCATCATCACAGATGAGGAGAAAGTTGCCATTGTCCAGATTGCCAGTAGCATCATGACAGTGGCTTACCTCTCCGGCTCTCCCCTGTTCCCATTAATCACTTTGCTGTTAGTCAAAATATCCATCCAATACGGAAATACACCAGCTACAGGGTATATCTATAGTACTTATGGTGTGCTGCTGTGTAATGTTTTGCAAGATGTGGATACAGCAACAGAGTTTGGTCAACTAGCACTGCAAATAGTGTCGAAAGTGGATGCTAAGGCGATTCAACCCCAAGTTTTGCTCATTTTGGCATTGTATATTTTACAACGCAAATCTCATGTCCAAGAAATTTTACCACTCTTGCAAAAAGGCTATGCGATCGCTCTAGAAGTGGGCAACCTAGAGTTTGCCGGTCATCATGCCCACAATTTTTGTAGCCATTCTTTTTGGTGTGGTCAGCACCTTGCCACTTTACAAGAAGATGCTCGCGCCTACTGCCATGAGTTGGGGCAACTCAATCAAGTGACAACAGCCAATTATGTCCGCATTTATTGGCAATCTACACTAAATTTACTTGGTTTTGCAGCCCATCCCAGCATCTTGTCTGGGGAAGCCTTGCAAGAGCCAGAATTTATACCTCTGTTAATGGCTGCTAATGATGGGTATGGGTTGTATATTTTCTCTTTGTACAAGCTGATGCTGTGCTACTTGTTTGGCGAAATTGAGATAGCGAAAAGCATTACCATTGAGATTAGAGATCATTTAATGGCTGCGGCTGGACTATTCTGTGAACCCGTATTTTATCTCTATGATTCTCTGATTGCTCTAACACAGTTGAGACAAAATTCAGATGAGGTATCAGCCACATTACAGTACGTTGCAGAAAACCAAGCCAAGTTACACCAATGGGCGCAATATGCACCCATGAATCACCAGCATAAGCTTGATTTAGTGGCAGCAGAAAGATATCGAGTTTTGGGTGAAAAAACCTCAGCAATTGAATATTACGATCGCGCTATCTCCGGAGCCAAAAAATACCACTATATTCAAGAAGAAGCACTCAGCAATGAGCTAGCAGCTACATTTTACCTGGACTGGGGCAAAGACAAAGTTGCCCAGATATATATGCAGGAAGCCTATTATTGTTACGCACGTTGGGGCGCAAAAGCTAAAATTGATGACTTAGAAAAACTCTACCCCCAACTGCTTAAACCCATCTTGCAACGGCGACAACTCAACTTTAATCCCTTAGAAACTATTGCACCGATTAACCGCAGCACCATCGCCATCTCAACTGACACTGCCGGCACAAGTAGCACTAGTATTTCTGATATCCTAGATTTTACTTCTGTCCTCAAAGCTGCTCAAGCCATATCCAGCACCATCGACTTAGAAGAATTAATTGTCAATTTGACGAAAATTATCCTCGAAATTTCTGGAGCTAAAAAGATTGTTTTAATCCTCCCCCAAGATAATGCTTGGTATGTTCGGGCAATTACTTTTATTAGTTATGAGAACAAACCAGAAGGAAAAATTCAAAACATTCTACTTTCAGAACCAATTGATACTTGTCAACATATCCCTGGAACAATTATTAATTACGCTAAAAATACCCTAGAAACTCTAGTAATCGATAATTATCAAATAGATATTCCTGGGCTAATAGATCAATATCTCCTCAAACATCAACCGAAAAGTGTATTATGTCAGCCAATTATTAAACAAAGCAATTTAGTAGGCATTTTATATTTGGAGAATCAAATTACCTCCGGAGTATTTACCCTAGAACGCTTGCAAGTAATTAACTTACTTTCCTCTCAAGCAGCTATATCTCTAGAAAATGCTTGCCTTTATCAAAAAGCTCAACAAGCATTACAAGATTTACAAACAGCTCAGTTACAAATTATCCAAAGCGAGAAAATGTCTGCTTTGGGTAATTTAGTGGCTGGAGTAGCCCATGAAATGAATAATCCTTTAGGTTTTATTGCCGCTACTTTAGAACAAGCTAAACCCACAATTGCCGATATTGCCGAACATCTCAGATTATACCAAGCCAATTTCCCCCACAAAAGTGCAGAAATTATTAATCACGCTGAAGAAATTGACTTAGATTATAGCTTAGAAGATTTGCCGAAGATGATAGATGCAATGGTGATGGCTGGCGACAGACTAAAAAATATCAGCACCAGCTTAAGAACTTTCTCCCGCGCCGATACAGACTATAAAGTACGCTTTAATGTCCACGAAGGTATAGACAGTAGCATTCTCATTCTTAAGCATCGACTCAAAGCTAATGAACAACGTCCCGCCATTGAGGTGATCACTGATTACGGGAATTTACCTCAAATTGAATGTTTTCCTGGGCAATTAAACCAGGTGTTTATGAATCTTCTCGCCAATGCTATTGACGCATTAGAAGCAGCAAACAAAGGACAAACTTTTGAGGAGATAAAAACTCATCCTAAGCAAATTACAATTACCACCTCAGTCCACAATGACCAAGTTAAAATCATCATCGCCGATAATGGGATTGGCATGAGTGAACAAGTGAAACAGAAAATATTTGACCACTTATTTACTACGAAAGCCGTTGGTAAAGGTACAGGTCTAGGACTAGCGATCGCCAGTCAAATTGTCATAGAAAAACACAATGGTTCACTATTTGTAAATTCTCAACTCGGTGCAGGGACTGAGTTTGTTATCACTTTACCAATTCTCACTCGTTGAGCAAGCTTTTAAATATAGCAACTAAATTTTGTCCAAAAGATTAAAATTTGGGTGGTAGCCTCCTTGGGAAAATATGTGTAACACTAAGAAGCTACCTCAAGCTATTTTTAAACGGGAGGTTAGGCAATGGCGATCGCCACCATCAATCCCGCCACTGGGGAAACGCTCAAAACCTTTGAGCCGCTTAACGATGTAGAAATTGCCGCTAAATTAGATTTGGCAGACCAGGCTTTTGAAAAGTACCGTCATACGAGTTTTGCAGAGCGATCGCAAGCTCTGCAAGCAGCCGCAAATATACTGGAGCAAGAAAAAGCTGACTTTGCGAAGTTAATGACTTTGGAAATGGGCAAGCCTTACAAAGCAGCCATTGCCGAAGTCGAAAAATGTGCTGCTGTTTGCCGCTACTATGCGGAAAATGCCGCCGATTTTCTGGCTGATGTCAGTGTAAAAACTGATGCTAGTCATAGCTTTGTCCGCTATCAGCCCTTGGGGATAATTTTGGCAGTCATGCCGTGGAATTTTCCCTTCTGGCAAGTGTTCCGCTTTGCTGCACCCGCACTCATGGCGGGTAATGTGGGCTTACTCAAACACGCATCGAATGTACCACAGTGCGCTTTAGCCATCGAAGATATTATCCACCGGGCAGGTTTTCCTAAAGGTGTATTTCAAACTCTATTAATCGGTGCAGCGAAAGTTGCCGATTTAATCGCTGATGAGCGAGTAAAAGCTGCTACCTTAACCGGAAGCGAACCAGCCGGCGCATCTCTAGCGGCGGCGGCGGGAAAACAAATTAAAAAAACAGTCTTGGAATTGGGGGGAAGTGACCCATTTATTGTGTTAGAAAGTGCTGATGTAGAAGCAGCCGCCGCTACAGCTACATCAGCAAGGATGTTAAATAACGGACAATCTTGTATTGCCGCGAAACGCTTCATTGTGGCAGAAGCGATCGCCGATCAATTTGAAAAGTTGCTGTTAGAAAAATTCACAGCGCTAAAAATTGGCGACCCCTTACATCCAGACACAGACTTAGGGCCACTAGCAACCCCCGATATCCTCCAAGATTTAGACCAACAAGTACAAACTGCCGTTAAAAGTGGCGGCAAAGTCTTGACCGGTGGCTATCCTTTAGCAGATCGTCCTGGCAACTTTTACCCAGCCACAATTATCATAGATATCCCAGTTGATCAGCCCATTGCCCAAGAAGAATTTTTTGGCCCAGTGGCGTTGTTATTCCGTGTCCCAGATATCGATACAGCAATTCAACTGGCTAATGCTACACCCTTTGGTTTAGGTGCAAGTGCTTGGACAAATAACGACCAAGAACGCGATCGCCTGATTTCCGAAATTGAAGCAGGCGCAGTATTTATTAATGGTTTAGTAAAATCCGACCCCAGACTACCATTTGGAGGCATAAAACGTTCTGGGTATGGCCGAGAATTAAGCATTCAAGGCATACACGAGTTCGTTAATGTTAAAACCGTTTGGGTTAAGTAAGTTGTTTTTGTCAGTTGTTAGTTGTTTATTCTTTGCTACTGACAACTGACTATTGACTCTTTCGCAAATAAGGAATTAATTCAAAATGAATACAGCAGAACTGTTAGTACAGTGTTTAGAAAATGAAGGGGTACAATATGTTTTTGGACTTCCAGGCGAAGAAAACTTACACGTTTTAGAAGCGCTTAAACATTCCTCTATTCAATTTATTACAACCCGTCATGAACAAGGTGCAGCTTTCATGGCAGATGTTTACGGACGGTTGACAGGAAAAGCCGGCGTATGTCTTTCCACCTTGGGGCCGGGGGCGACAAATCTCATGACTGGGGTGGCTGATGCCAACCTGGATGGTGCGCCTTTGGTGGCGATTACTGGACAAGTGGGAACCGATAGAATGCACATCGAATCCCATCAATATCTAGATTTAGTGGCGATGTTTGCTCCTGTAACTAAGTGGAATAAACAGATTGTCCGACCGAGTATTACACCCGAAGTAGTGCGTAAAGCCTTCAAGCGATCGCAAAGCGAAAAACCAGGGGCAGTTCACATAGATTTACCAGAAAATATTGCCGCTATGCCCGTAGAGGGCAAACCTTTGCAGAAAGACAATATCGAGAAAACATACGCATCTTTCGCCAGTATTCGTGCCGCCGCCGCCGCTATTTCTCAAGCTGTTAATCCCTTAATCTTAGTGGGAAATGGTGCAATTAGGGCTAAAGCTAGTGATGCCGTCACCCAATTTGCTACCCAAATGAATATCCCTGTTGCTAATACTTTCATGGGTAAAGGTGTGATTCCTTACACTCATCCCTTAGCCTTATGGTCAGTAGGATTGCAACAAAGAGATTTCATTACCTGCGGTTTTGATAATACAGATTTAGTAATTGCTATTGGTTATGATTTGATCGAATTTTCACCCAAAAAATGGAACCCAGAAGGCAAAATTCCTATTGTCCATATTGGTGCAGATTCGGCGGAAATTGACAGTAGCTATATCCCTAATGTATCCGTTATTGGTGATATTTCTGATTCTCTAGTAGAAATATTAAAAGTAGCAGATAGACAAGGCAAACCTAATCCTTATGCTATCAGCTTAAGAGGCAATATTCGGGAAGATTACGAACAATATGCCAATGATGATGGTTATCCGATTAAGCCACAAAAGTTGATCTATGACTTACGGCAAGTAATGGGGCCCGATGATATCGTAATTTCCGATGTCGGCGCTCATAAAATGTGGATAGCCCGTCATTATCATTGCCACAGCCCTAATACCTGTATTATTTCTAATGGCTTTGCCGCAATGGGTATTGCTATTCCTGGTGCTTTGGCTGCAAAACTCGTTTATCCTAACCGTAAAGTTGTCGCCGCTACTGGTGACGGTGGCTTTATGATGAATTGCCAAGAATTAGAAACAGCCCTACGAGTTGGTACACCATTCGTCACCTTAATTTTCAATGATGGCGGCTACGGTTTAATTGAATGGAAACAAGAAAATCAATTTGGTAAAGGACAATCATCTTTTGTACATTTCGGCAATCCAGATTTTGTCAAATTAGCCGAAAGTATGGGCTTAAAAGGTTACAGAGTTGAATCAGCTTTAGATTTAATTCCCGTACTCAAAGAAGCCTTAGCGCAAGATGTACCAGCTGTGATTGATTGTCCTGTAGATTACCGAGAAAATCGCCGCTTTACACAAAAAGCTGGTGAGTTAAGTTGTTCTGTTTAGTAATATTCTAGAAGTATTTTAGTTTGTGGTCGGCACTTTATTTCTAATTTATCTCAGCACTCAAGTGCTGACTACAAACACTATTTTCTTGGCTTTTGCTATTGTCGCTGATTGTTGTCAAGACTCAGCGAACCATAGAAAGTAATTCTAGTGAAATTTGTGCCAATAAAATATATAACTGCACTTCCATCAAGTTTTTGAATCGTCACAGTGTTTTTTCTGGAGTTATTCCATCAACTTGTTTACTGAAGACTTTACACCAAACTTTTATCATTATTTTTTATCGTCGTAGTCGTAGGGTGGGCAATGCCCACCACAAAATTAGTCTTTTATCATGATTTGCAGATTATAGATAACCACTAAATATTTAACCTAATCAAATAAACTTCTAACTTTTGTCATATTAAGTAACCTAACTACAGATAGTCTAAAACATTAGCTTTATGCCAATAGTATGAGGAAGAATAAAACAAATCATGTGTTATATCATCCTTAAGAATTAGATGTTGAATTCAAACTGGCAAATTCCACTTCCGTTGGATCAATACCTAAATCATCGGGTTGTCATATATTTTCTCAGCGACGGAATCTGGGTACCGATTAAGTATTGCAATTTATCAAAGGCAATTGACCTTCATCACAAAACACTAATTGAAGCAAACAAAGAATTTTTTGTTTTTCCTGTTGATTTAAACCCAAATAATTTCCATGATTAGCCAATGGAGAAATTAAATTACCAATTACCATTTTTCAGCCCAATAAATAATTTCTGAAGCAGAACTATCAATAGCCACGCCATAGCTATCACCGTGATTCCACTTAAAACCAGGCCTACCTTTATCCTTTGCATTTAAAACAAGTATTTCATAGGAAGGTGGGAAAGACTCGGCAGCAGATTCACTGGTATAGAAAAACGTAGTTGGTACACCATTGGGTAAATTGGCGTGAATGTTTGTGTCACCACCTCTATATTGATGTTTAGCCAGTTTGCGGTACTGGTCGAGTAACTGTTGAATCTGTTCTGGTGACTTTTTCAGCCTTACTTGGAAGTAGCTACCAGTTTGTGAACTTCCTGGAGCATAGGCTAGGCGCTCATTTTTGACTCCAGCCGGTATTTCTGAGGGAAAGTGTTTAATGTCGTCCTGACTAGACCAAAGTTGATGACGTATTTCTTTGTAGCGTGATGTATCTGTGACTATTTCCGACTGGCTAGTAGTGATAAAAGCTTTTCTTATAAAGAAACTTCCCCCAACAACACCAACGCTGCCAAGAGACAATAAAACTATCATCGTGATTTTGACTAGGTGCGATGGGTTCTGACCCAATGTAAGTGATCGCTTCATAGAGTTGGGTGAGTCTAACTTCTATAGCTATATACCCAACTACTAAACTATATTCGTAATATTTCGGAGGCGATCGCAGATATTTTGATAAAAACTTTTTAAAAGTACGGAAAATACTGCTTTTTTATAAAATTCAGGTAAAGATTATTCAGTAGGAATACGTAAAAAAATAAGGACACAGCATTGCTTTGTCCTTCTGAGTGTGAAGTTATTAGGACTTACGTATGAAAATGAAAAATCAAGGGTTTGGACAAGGGTATAGGCTAACATCTTGCAGCTTCTCAATCAGCCAGTGGTGGGTAATGCCCATCCTACGAAATAATCAGCCTTTTACCCTGTTATTTTCGCAATAAGAGATTGGTATAAGGTGTAAGTGAGGATGTCAATTTTTAAACCCCTTACACCCTTACACCCCTATACCCTTCCTTACAAAGAACCGAATATCATCCCAGCCAGTACAATAAAACCAATCCAGACATTTTGCCGGAACATCTCACCATAAGCAGGATTGGGCAATTGTGGCTGTCTTAAACGTAAAACCTGCCAAATCCAACCAACTGAAGCGATTCCTAAGGTAATCCAGAATGCTAGATGTAGGTGGATGGCAACACCCAACCAAGTTAGGCAAATAATTGTGCCTAAAAAGAAAATGCCAATAGCTAAAGGAGCATAATCACCAAAAAATAAGGCACTGGAATTAACCCCAATTCGTTGATCATCTTCGCGATCGCTCATGGCGTAAACTGTATCAAATCCCAATGTCCAGAGTAAGGTTGCCCCCCACAGTAACCAAGTTGCTTGAGAAATGTTTTGTGTTACTGCACTCCAGCTAATTAACACCGCAAAACCCCAAGCAATGGACAAAACCAACTGCGGGACAGGAAACACTCGCTTTGCACCCGGATAAAGCAAAATTACAGGCACAGCAGCCACAGATAACCAAAAGCTCAAGGAGTTCAGGTAATAGGCGAGAATTGCCGCACAAAATAACGCTATAATACCAACTGCAATACCAACTTTTATAGAAAGAGTCCGAGCTGCTAAAGGGCGATCGCGCGTTCTCTCCACTTCTGGATCAATATCCCGATCCCACAAATCATTAACCACGCATCCAGCCGCACTGGTAGCTAGAGTACCCAAAACAATTACCCCCACCAAAGGCAAAGGGGGTTTACCAGCCGCCGCCAAAAACACAGCCCAAAGTGCCGGAATCATCAAAATTAATCGTCCTTCTGGTTTGTGCCACCGCAAAAGACGGAAAATTGTCAGCCAAATGGGTTCTTGGTGAGTTTCTAGCATGGGGATTGGGGATCGGGTACTGGGGATCGGGGATTGGGTATTGGGTATTGGGTATTGGGTATTGGGGATCGATGTAGATTACCTATGACTATCCTGTTTCTTTCTACTCTTCCCAGTTCCTAATCCCCAGTCCCCAGTCCCTACTTCACACATCTTTACATCTATAGAATAGCGTTATTTGATATTTGTAAAGACATAATCTTCAGTGACTATTTAACTAAATTTAGTTAAATAGTCACTGAACTTGTCAGCAGCAGGGTGAATATACTTAAGTTCAGGTAGTTCCAACTACGCTCAACCTGAGAATTAAGTGTGTTGCAACATAATATCAGTGCCAACTACCCCGACACATCATTCATTACCATCCATCCTGAATACAGAGAGAAGACTAGATGGTGAATTTAGTTTCATCTAGCTGGGAGAGTGTCAGCACTCAACCAGTTCAGCAACACCGGATTATTGCTGCCATTGACATGGGAACCAATTCTCTGCACATGGTAGTGGTAAAGATTGACCCGACACTACCAGCTTTTAGCATTGTTTCCAGAGAAAAAGAAACCGTGCGACTGGGCGATCGCAATATTGCCACTGGGGAGTTAAAACCAGAGGTCATGGCAAAAGCGATCGCTACGTTGAAGCGCTTTCAAGAAGTTGCCAAAACTGCCAACGCGGAAACATTAATTGCTGTGGCGACTAGTGCGGTGCGGGAAGCGCCCAATGGTAAAGATTTTTTACACCAGATAGAAACGGAATTGGGTTTAAGCGTTGACTTGATTTCTGGTCAAGAAGAAGCACGACGCATTTACCTTGGTGTTTTGTCGGGGATGGAATTTCATAACCAACCGCACCTGATTATTGATATTGGTGGTGGTTCTACGGAGTTGATTTTAGGTGATACTCAAGAACCTCGCACCCTCACCAGCACCAAAGTTGGTGCGGTACGACTCACGAGCGAGTTAATCACCACAGATCCCATCAGCAATATTGAGTTTCAATACCTGCAAGCCTATGCCAGGGGAATGTTAGAACGTTCTGTAGAGGAAGTGCTAGCTAACCTGAATTTTGGCGAATCTCCCCGTTTAATTGGCACTTCTGGCACTATTGAAACCATCGCTATGATTCATGCGCGGGAAAAATCTGGTACAGTCCCTTCTACCCTCAACGGCTATCAATTCACTCTCAAAGACTTGCGAGAGTGGGTAAATCGCCTGCGGAGAATGACAAATGCCGAAAGAGCCGCTATCCCCGGAATGCCCGAAAAACGCTCTGAAGTCATACTCGCCGGCGCTGTCATCTTACAAGAAGCCATGACCCTGTTGGGTGTGGAGTCATTAACCGCTTGTGGTCGCGCACTACGGGAAGGGGTAATTGTTGACTGGATGTTAAGCCACGGCTTAATTGAAGACAGATTGCGGTTTCAAAGTTCGATTCGCCAGCGTAGTGTCCTTAAACAAGCAAGTAAGTATCAAGTTAACTTAGAGTATAGCGATCGCGTAGCTACATTTGCCCTGAGTTTATTTGACCAAACCCAAGGACTACTACACCACTGGGGCAGCAACGAACGGCGATTACTTTGGGCGGCGGCAATTTTACACAACTGCGGTCATCATGTCAGCCATTCATCCCACCACAAACATTCCTACTATCTCATTCGCAATAGTGAACTACTCGGTTACAACGAAACCGAGATCGAAATCATTGCCAATTTAGCCCGGTATCACCGCAAATCACCACCCAAGAAAAAGCATGAAAATTTCCGGAACCTGTTGAGTAAAGAGCATCGGCAAGCCGTGAGCCAATTAAGTGCGCTGTTAAGATTGGCAGTAGCATTAGATCGGCGACAAATTGGAGCGATCGCTCAAATCAAATGTGATTATTATCACCACTTCCAGCAGTTTAATTTGCTCATCTATCCATCTCGACCCGATGATAATTGCGCCTTAGAACTCTGGAGTTTAGACTACAAAAAAGCAGTCTTTGAAGCAGAATTTGGTGTGAAATTACTCACCCATTTGGAAAAAAACTTACTTCCTAATTTCTCCTAAACAAGCTACGTTGCTGGTGATCAATTCAGGAAATGGTAATAGGTAATGGGTCATAGGTAATAGCTAAAAATCTTCTCCCAATTACTTGTTACCTGTTACCCATGACCAAATCCCTAAGTATTATTTCCTTCACAAAAAGACACAATTGGGTAGAATTGGTTAAAGTAATCTCTGCATCTGTAAACCAAAGGCATCACCAACACCATGCAACTGAAACTCAGTGCATCCAAATTTCCCATAGCCCCTCTACTGCTAATTGCTCCATTTTTTTTATGGGGGACGGCAATGGTAGCCATGAAAGGAGTTATGCCCCACACCACACCGTTTTTCTTGGCGGGAGTGCGGTTGCTACCGGCGGGAGTGTTAATTTTAATTGCCGCCGCACTGTCAGGTAGACCCCAGCCCAATAGTTGGCAAGCGTGGTTATGGATTTCCTTATTTGGGCTAGTGGATGGAACCTTATTTCAAGGGTTCTTAGCTGAAGGGTTAGTCCGTACCAGTGCAGGGTTAGGTTCAGTCATGATTGACTCCCAACCTTTAGCGGTGGCGTTGCTGTCGCTGTGGCTATTTCAAGAACGGATTGGTTTATGGGGATGGCTGGGATTAGGTCTGGGAGTCACAGGAATTAGTTTAATTGGCTTACCTGATGAGTGGATTTTCAGTTTACTAGGTACAGGTGCAGAGGTGACAATTGGCAACTGGCAAAACCTGTTTGCTAGTGGTGAATGGTTAATGCTGTTAGCGGCTTTGTCGATGGCAGTGGGAACGGTATTAATTAGATTCGTAACCCGCTATGTTGACCCTGTGACGGCTACAGGCTGGCACATGATTATTGGTGGGTTACCATTGTGGGGGATTTCCTCAGTCGTAGAATCTCAACAATGGGAAAACCTGGTAGGTTCGGAATGGCTGGCTTTAGCTTATGCTACCGTCTTTGGCAGTGCGATCGCCTACGGATTATTTTTCTACTTCGCTTCTAGTGGTAGTCTTACCAGCCTCAGTTCCCTCACCTTCCTTACTCCCATATTTGCCCTGTTATTCGGTCATCTCTTACTCTCCGAAGTTCTCAGTACTTTGCAATGGGTAGGAGTATTCCTCACTTTAATCAGCATCTACCTCATAAATCAGCGTGATAACCTGGCAGGACAGAACAAACAATCTGTCATGGAGGAAATATCTGCAAAATCCCAGCCAATACTCGCAGAAGCAACTGCGAAAAAGCTCAATCCCTTAACTGTAAAAGTTAGAGAGTCTGAGCCAGAAACTCTACCCTGAGACACTTGCCCATAAAAAATCATCAATCGCTGAGTTTGCAGAGCAAGTGAAGACAGAAGAATCTGAATTTTTGGATCACCTGAATCAGAAGAAAAAATAAAATAATTAGACAAAATAAGGTATATTACTAGCAACTATGGTTAGATTTTTGCGTCAAAATAAAAATTAGTACTTACACACATTTAGGTTATCAATTCCCCGATAACTTTAAAAACACATTCAGGCTCTAACTTTTAATATGAGGCTAAACTACCCCTCAATTTTCATACTTACCTGTTTTTCTTGTGTGGGTTTTTACTCAACTCAAGCCAGTACAGCTACAACCAACTTCGCACCTGAAAAATTAGAAGTGGCACAAGTCAGTTCCACTTCGACGATTGGGCAAGTTGTTCTGAAGCCAGGTAGTCAAGGGCCGGATGTGCAAACACTACAAACGCAATTAAAGCAGTTAGGATATTACAGTGGCATTGCTGATGGAAAATACGGAGACAGTACAAAAAAGGCTGTAGCAAAATTTCAGCAAGCTAAGGTGTTTAGTAGAGTTGATGGGGTGGCGGATCTAGCCACTAAGAGAATTTTACAAACAGCCTTGATAGATAATCAGAATAAACTAGCTGTCGCCTCATCTTCTGAAGCTCCCGTCACAACCACCAATAACTCTAATTCAGCCTTTAGAGATTTTCTTTGGTGGTCAATATTGGGCTTAGGAACTTTAGGAACTATTGGCGCAATCTTATATTTATTACGGCGGTTTGACCCCAAAAAAACCACAGAAGCAACTCAAAACAGCGCCACAAAAAGCTTTAAGTGCCAATCAGCAAGATCCCATTGCACCAGTTTTACAAGAGTTAGCACACACATCTAATTATCAGGAAACTACTGCTCAAGCCAGCGTTTCCCAAACAGCGCCAGCATCATTCCCCGCGACGGTGATGCCCATAGAAACAACTTCACGTCTTGCTAAACTCAACATTGTGGATGAGTTAGTTCAAGATTTACGTAGTACTGACCCCACAAAACGACACAAAGCTATCTGGGATTTAGGACAACAGGGCGATTCGCGTGCAATTCAACCACTCGTCAATATGTTGATTGATGCCGATTCACAACAACGGAACTTAATTTTGGCTGCTTTATCAGAAATTAACGTCCGTTCACTCAAACCAATCAACAAGGCTTTTGCCGTCTCCATGCAGGACGAAAGCCCACAAGTTAGACAAAACGCAATTCGTGATTTAACTCGCGTCTATGACATGATGGCTCAGATGAGCCAGATGTTAGCTCATGCCCTAGATGACCCTGATGCTGAAGTCCAGGCAACAGCAAGGTATGCCCTAACTCAGATGAATAGAATGCGGAATGTAGATAAAAAAAGCCTAGCAGACAGTACTCTAGAAGATTCTCGTTAAAATCCTCATTTACAACTTTTTCATCTGGACTTGAATAGTAGTGTTGCGGCCTGCCAAAATAAAAGCGGCATCTCCAAATTTGGGGGCGCTGGTGCGAACTTCTGGGTTACGTGAAAATCCAAAGGGTTCAACAGGCATACCTAAGTCATTGCGATTAAGAGTGCCATCACCATTCAAGTCTTGAATGGCTGCTACAGCGTAAGTTCCTGCTTTTAAGTTGTTAAAAGTAAGTTTTAATGGTGTTTCGTTAATCTGAGTACACTGCCTATCGAATACCCGTTTGCGGTCACCGGGGAATCCTTGGCTACTAGTAAATATGCTGACGCAAACTTGTCCTTGTTTGTTTTTTAACCCATCAATTTCCACAGTCAGCTTGCCATTAAAATTAGCCCTAGCACTCCATGACCAAGCTAAATTTCCCAAAGTTGTCAGCAGTATTAGGCTAACTGCCCATTTTTTTCTCATAAGATATTACTTTATTGGTTCATGCAGATTGATCCTGACACGGTCTAGTCAATATACGCAAGTATTCTGTGTAAAAATCTTGATTCATTTGCCGACTACTTTAAATTTGAGTGGAATTTTAATAATGAACTCGGCTCCTTTTCCTAAACTAGATATACAATCCATCTGTCCACCATGTTTCTCAACGATAATCTGATGGCAGATAGATAAACCTAAACCAGTACCTTTACCTACAGGCTTAGTCGTAAAAAATGGGTCAAACAATCGCTGTTTTGCCTCTTCTGGGATTCCTATCCCGTTGTCAGCAATGCGAATTACTACTTGCTGATCATCTATAATTTCTGTCCGAATGATAATTTGTGGCTTGGTTACCATTCCTGAATATTTGACTATAGCTTCTTCCAAAGCATCAATAGCATTGCTGAGAAGATTCATAAATACTTGATTGAGTAAACCAGCATAGCAATCAACTAAAGGCAGGTTCTCATATTCTTTGATAACGTTAATAGGGTGAGTAATGTTTGGGTTTTTGAGCCGACTTTGTAAAATCAGCAAAGTGCTATCAATACCTTCATGAATATCCACCAGTTTTCTATCAGATTCATCCAGACGAGAGAAATTGCGTAAAGAGCGAATAATTTGTACGATCCGATCGCACCCACTCCGCATAGAAGTTAGTAGATTAGGTAAATCATGGCTAATAAAGCCCAGTTCACTTTCAGCGATCGCAGTTGTAATTTCCTCTACAGGATGGGGATAATTATGTTGGTATAAATTGATGAGGTTGAGTAATTGCTGAGTGTAGTCAATAGTATGGACAAGATTACCAGCAATAAAGTTGATGGGATTATTAACTTCATGAGCAATACCTGCGACCAACTGACCTAAAGCCGCCATTTTCTCATTTTGCAATAGTTGAGTATAGTTATTTTGCAGGTCACGAAATCCTGCCTTAGCTATTCGGGATTGTTTTTTGACGTGTTGTAGTTTTTCTAGGGTGAGAGCATGAATTTGGGAGTTAGCTAAAAGCAGCTGATGGAAATCGAGTACCTCATGCTTTCCCGATGCACTTTTCACTAAAATTGGTTCATAGACAAATTGAGGTGATCGCTGCAATGCTTCTTGAGTAGTTTCTGTTACTAACTTATGGGCAGGAAAGATAAAAATTTGTGCTTGGAGAAAATTGTAGAGACTTTCAATCGGGCGCATCGAAAACAAGCCAAAACTATAAGGACGACTCATACACTCAAAAAATCGCTGTCGTGAAATCATCCCTACAAATTTCTGATTATCAGTTAAAATGACTCCTGGCAATAAAGGCTCATGCTCAAAAAAGCTAATCAATTTGTTACCTGGAAGATGAATTTCCACCTCAACATCCCACACAGGTAATTCTTGTAACGTAGAATCTAATTTCAGGCTCAAATCATGACCGTTTTTCACGCTTTGATTAGCGAGCATAATTTTGTTCCTTTAGCCCTCAGGTATTTTTGCTACTTTCCATTCCGAACAATTACAGTTCAGCCAATTACTCAAAAAGCAGTATTCCCATATTTAGTTTTCCCAAAGTACTTTTACAAATTTTCACAATAGCGACTATCCAGCCTGCACTTCATGAAATCTTTATATGCTTCAGTTGTCAGTTACTCTCCACTCCCCAATCTCTCATCTTCCCGTACTCTACTTGGGGCTTTTTTGTTGCAGAAGCGATCGCCAGTCTCGTAGACTATTTTCTGTCCATAGCCAATTTTTGCTCAATTCGTCTAGCTGAAAATTGATGGGATCTTTTTCTAAAACTGTTTGCCGCAATTTGAGGGCTTCATTCATATATTGCGCCTGCTTATCGGGAGGTAAATCACGGGCATTTTTATACATCCCCAATGCTAAACCAGCATATGCCGGTAAAGCCTCAATCGGCACATCTGCGGTAGGGGAAATTTCGACAGTATCAGCAGCGCTCTCTTGCTCTAGTGCTAGATTTAATGCTTGAAACCAAGAGTCATTGGCTCGATTGATATTACCCTCAGCATAATAAGCAAACCCTAAAGCATTGGTATATAAAAGTGAGTTTGGGTTAGCTTTCACCGCTATTTCCCAATAACGACGGGCATCATCAATACTGTATTTTTTATCTCCCGTTTGGATAGACTGCCAAGCTAATCTTCCTTTGAGGAAGTTAACTGATGCCTGTTTTTCTTGATTGGAAGGAATTAATTGTAATGCTGTTTGGGCAGGTTGTAGTGCGTTGCGATTGAGTAATTCTTCTACAGCTGCTAGTCCAGAATCTAAATCACCTTGATTCAATTTTTCTGTAGCTGTAGCTGTCACCATTCCCGTAGACATTTCCCGTAAATCTGTTGGGGGCTGAGTCTCCACGGGTAATGATGGGTTGGGAATGGGGGGTATGTCGCGTACTACTGTTGTCTGGCGACTTTGCCACCAACTAAAAATCAGTATAGTGGCGATCGCACCCAGCCCAATCATCCCGAAAATCTGCCAACGCTTGCGACGGACACGATTTCTCGATGCAAGAAGGCGGAAATTTTCTAAGTCTTGGTTCAGGTTTTGAGCAGTATGATTAGTTGCGGGAGGTGGAATCCTGGAGAAATCTTCCCGTGGTGCAGTCGCAATTGGCCGTTCTAGATGACTACCTTGCAAAGATTTTCCAACTTCTGGAGGTACTTCAGGTTCTTCATCACCTATACTTTGCTGATCTAGTTGGCGAAATATATCAGAAACAAAAGCCGAATCTTCTGCATAACTTGGGTCATCATACTCAATCTCATCCACGAGATCGCCCCAAGTTTCTTCCCCTAACCAGTCCACTCCTGAAGAGTCATGCACCAAAGCAGAGGGGATCATATCCTCAATCGGTAAAGACATTTCCCCATCATCCAGCACACCAGAGTAAGTAGATGCGGTATTTGCTGCTAAAGATGAACTATATTCATCCAGCGAACCAACACTTGTAGCCGCAGAAACTCTAGGGTTAAGGAAACCGTCAAATTCCGGTTGGAGATATAAAATTGGTAATGCCCAGTAAAGCTGGTGTGAACCATAGGCAGAAATTAATCCCTGACGTACCCGACTCACACATAAATCTACAGGATATCCTTGACTCAAATTTCGATAAAACAATTGTGTGAGAGTCAGCGCCACTTCATCAGGAATACGTTCCGACATTGCCAAAACGCTTTGAATACCCCGCTTAACTAAGCTATCTGTAAGGTTGCGTTCTCCTGTGTCACCACTATTATCAAAGCTCGCGGTGTAGGTACCCCAACAGGAGTTAAACACCGCCATTTGGATATTATTGTTAACCAACAAACCCGCTAAATCGTCGCCACAGAGGGTTTCTGTTAAGCCAGTCCGGCTACTGACCAAATAAATTTCACCCCCGTTCGCGCCTAAATTGCTATGACCGGAGTAGTGTAAAACATGATATCTTCCTTGTTCTAAAGCCTGGGTTACTTCTTCTCTCCCTGGCTGGTTGAGTAGGGTGAGATCAATTTCTGGGAGATAATTACCACCTTCGATTGATCTGGGTAGCTGACGATGCAGTTCTGCTTGCAGTCGAATAGATTCTTGTTTCAGTAGCTCCAAACTTGCTTGATCTGTGGGTGATGCGAGGATCATTAAAACTCTCACAACGCCATCTTCTGACAGCTTGAGTCTGTTGGACGAAGACAAACGAGACACGGGTGAAATCCCGCTTTGGTAACGAGAGAAAGCAATATAAGGGCCTGTTGCTAGGGGGCGATCGCCTGCGTGCATCACTTCCCACGGCAGACGTGCTAACCTAGTATCCTTGAGACCTAACCGTAAACGTAGTACTTGTTGGTGGTTTTGAGCAATACCTTGGGCTGTAATCAAGCTATCTCTGAGAGTACCTTGAAACAGTGCATTATAAAGTTGTTGACCTAATGCTACTAAATTAACAGAGTTGCGGGCGATCGCACTTTCCCGCCCCATAGAAAGAAACGCATCTCCCTGTAAAACTGATTTCAATGGGTCATTCATCAAATGCCCAGCCGCCGCCAACCAATCAGCTACAGGCCATGTCACCAGTTCTTCTGCCAAAGGTACCCCAGGCGCGACTTCTTCCGTCCGCACCAAGTAGTCATTCTGCCCTACTGGGGTTACAGAAATGTGAAATTCCTGGGACACAACTTCTCCTATCTGCCTCCTAAATCTAGCTTGAAACGCCAAAGTTTCAATTCGATTTCCATTTTTTCTGTAAATCTAGATGCAGCAAGCCATTGAATGTTTCTCCACTCAAAGGTTTTGCTGGTTCTACATCTACAACTTTATCCGGATTGGTTAGCATCTGCCCAGAACAGTTTAACGGTAGATGCACCTTGATCTTTAACTCCCCTAGTTGGTTGATAGCCACTGGGGGTTTTTTCTATAACTAGCATATACTTAGATTATTCTACTGTCTTGGGCAGGGAAAATTTACCAATTCCCTAAGACAGACCTTAATGAATAAGTATTTTGTCTAACTTGTAAAAAAGTCTCATCATTAATTTCCTAGTTTGCAAATATGGACTAGGGATTTTTTATGATTACCGAGTAACCAGCATCATTGTGCAGATTCATCCGGAATTGAGTGAATATGGATAGAACAATTAATTGGTAGATGCACCCTGATAACTAACTCCCCTAGCTGGCTAACACCGACTGGGGGCTTTTTTTATGTTCATAAATAGCCAGCATAATCGTGCAGATTCATCCGGAATTGAGTGAATATGGATAGAACAATTAATTGGTAGATGCACCCTGATAACTAACTCCCCTAGCTGGCTAACACCGACTGGGGGCTTTTTTTATGTTCATAAATAGCCAGCATAATCGTGCAGATTCATCCGGAATTGAGTGAATATGGGTAGAACAATTAATTGGTAGATGCACCCTGATAACTAACTCCCCTAGCTGGCTAACACCGACTGGGGGCTTTTTTTATGTTCATAAATAACCAGCATAATCGTGCAGATTCATCCGGAATTGAGTGAATATGGATAGAACAATTAATTGGTAGATGCACCCTGATAACTAACTCCCCTAGCTGGCTAACACCGACTGGGGGCTTTTTTATGTTCATAAATAACCAGCATCATTGTGCAGATTCATCCGGAATTGAGTGAATATGGATAGAACAATTAATTGGTAGATGCACCCTGATAACTAACTCCCCTAGCTGGCTAACACCGACTGGGGGCTTTTTTATGTTCATAAATAACCAGCATCATTGTGCAGATTCATCCGGAATTGAGTGAATATGGATAGAACAATTAATTGGTAGATGCACCCTGATAACTAACTCCCCTAGCTGGCTAACACCGACTGGGGGCTTTTTTTATGTTCATAAATAGCCAGCATAATCGTGCAGATTCATCCGGAATTGAGTGAATATGGGTAGAACAATTAATTGGTAGATGCACCCTGATAACTAACTCCCCTAGCTGGCTAACACCGACTGGGGGCTTTTTTTATGTTTAGCAATCAGTAACTTCTTTGATCATAAGATTGTTGAAAATATCTGATTGCTGATGGAAAACCGATTATTTTGATGAACGTACCCTAATAAATAACTCTCCCCAGTGGCTGCCACTTGTAAGGGCTTTTTTTGTAAAAAAAAGCAACTTCATTTGTGACAATTTCATCCGGAACATCCTGTTGAATCAGAGAACAATTAATTGGTAGATGCACCCTGATAACTAACTCCCCTAGTTGGCTGCCACCACTAGGGGTTTTTTATTGGAAATGAACCACAGCATACCTTTGATGCAATTTATCCGGAAGACTGTAATTCAAAATAGAACAATTAATTGGTAGATGCACCTCAATAACTAACTCCCTAGTTTGGTTAAGACTAACTGGTGATTGGTAGATGCACCTTGATAACTAACTTCCCTGTTTGGTTAAAGTAAGTAGGAGCTTTTTTTCATCAACCTTTAGGTTGCTTGCCCTATGGATTGGTAGTTGCTTAGGGCTACAGTTTAGCTCAAGATTGGAGTTATATTCTAGCGCGGATGGAGTACTATTGGGATGAATGTCACCATCTTTTGACCAGAATTTCTTGAGTCTTAGGAATTATAACTTACTTTTGTTATTTTTCAATTAAATAAGTAATCTAAAAAATGCTACCCTTTCGATTACTTATTTTGCGACTGCGATCGCTCTAGAATTTGATAGAAAATACCCTATTTGAGTGATGCGTTGGTATACTCTACCATCAATCTAGTTGATTTCTATATGTTAGTTCACAAGTAGTTATGATTTTTGTGCAGAGAGAGCATATCTAGGCGCTCATGTCTAGATTCTCTCAAAATTTTAATTTTTCTCTAGAAATTTTACTTTTACACCTATAACAGTTTAATGTCTGTAGCCTAAGCGCTATGCTGAAGAATATTGGCTACATCAACAAGAGACACAGAGCTACATGAGTTTAGCTGTCATTAAGTTTTCCTCCGAAGAGTGCGGCATCTGCCACAAAATGGCTTTCTATGACCAAAAAGTGGCTGAAGAACTGGGCTTACAATTTATTGATGTCAAAATGCAGGATACGGCGACTTATCGCAAGTATCGCAAGATTTTGCTGACTCAGTATCCCGATAAATCCGAAATGGGATGGCCTACTTATATTATCTGCGAGTCTCCCGAAGGAGAATTCAACATCAAAGGTGAAGTTAAAGGAGGTCATCCCAAAGGTGAATTTAGAACTCGTCTACAGCAGGTTCTTGATTCCAGTAGTAGTTAGGGGTTTAGGGGTGTAGGGGAAATGAGAGGAATGAGGGAGATAGTTCACTCAACACTCATTACTCATCACTTAGAACTTCAAAAGATTTCACCTCTAGGACAGGGCCAATCATGGCGATAGTCATGACATCTTCGCGTACCTGTCCTTTTACCTTGGCTTTTTGTCCAGCCTTGAGTAATTCTTTGTCCGCGCCTCTGAGAATTTCGTAAGTAACGCCGTCATCTGAGACTAGCGCCCATGCGCCAGTACCAAGATTACGGCGTTCGATTTTGCCTGTGACTGTAATACTCATAAAAGTTGGGGATTTGGGAATAGGGGAAATGAGGAGGGTAAGAGGGCGTAATACTTATCTACTTTCTTACCCCACTCCTTTCTATGCTGTTTTCTCTTCGTTTTTCAATGCTAAACGAGCGAGTGCATAACAAAGTAAGGCGTTGATAATTAGGAATATACGCGCTAAGTTCACATCATTTAGTCCCCAAACTACTGGGTCTAAAACCGCACTGACTGTTAAACAAGCCGCTACGCCTAAAGTTGAACCGATGGCAAACCATTTCCAACTGGGATGACCTAATAGCAATGCTATTAACAAAATCGGAATCAATACACTGGCAAACACGGGGTTTAAAGCACTGCTTCCCTGTAAGGTGTTACCTAATTCGGGAATGGAACTACCCAAAACTCGGAATGGCCATTGGGGTAGGTCGAATATATAGATTCCTTTGAGGAAGAATAGACCAGAACTACCAAAAATCAAGCCACTGGATAAAGACCAACTCCAAGGGAAGGGTAAGTAGACCCGTAAAAACCAAGCTAATAGATAGGAACCAACCACCATTAATATTTTTGGCAATAGTGCTACAGCACCGCCATCAAACCAGAAACGGGGGTTGAGATAGCCGTTATCTCGCAACCAACGGAAGAAATCTTGGAAGCTGATTTGTCCTTGGGCGGCTAATTTAACTGCGGCTTCGGCGTTGAGTTGTCCAGCACCGTAGTAGTTTAAGCCATCGTCTTGAATCACCCGCGCCGATTGTTTGAGTACTTCTAAAATTGCGTCTGGTTCTTTGACGCCACTAGCTTTAATTAAAGCAGCGACACCAGCAACGTGGGGTGCAGCCATGCTTGTTCCTTGGAGTCCCAGGAACACGCCTTCGCCTTGTTCGTTGATGGTTTCTTGCAGAATTGCACCTGCGTCACTCCCACCAGGGGCAGAAATATCAACGCCAGCACCAAAGTT
Organism: Anabaena sp. FACHB-595; assembly: GCF_048568275.1. NCBI lineage: Bacteria > Bacillati > Cyanobacteriota > Cyanophyceae > Nostocales > Nostocaceae > Anabaena > Anabaena sp. FACHB-595. The sequence continues at coordinate 4,266,924 of NZ_CP183473.1, read as the reverse complement.
AGAATAGGGGGCTTTTTCGCCATCGGGGCCAAAGGCGGAAACACCAATCACATGGGGATAACGGGCGGGGTAGGAGGCGGAACTATCATTTTCATTACCAGCAGCCGCAATAATGACTACGCCTTTGTTATGGGCATAGTTGATAGCATCTTTGAGTAATTGGCTTTCACCACCGCCACCCAAGCTCATATTAATGACATCTGCGCCTTTGTCAGCAGCAAATTTAATGGCTTCGGCAATATCAGCAACGGTTCCGCCACCGTAAGCACTCAGGACTTTTAAGGGCATGAGGCTGGCTTCGTAAGCTACTCCAGCTACCCCATATTTATTGTTGGTAGCTTGGGCGACTGTACCGGCGACGTGAGTACCGTGTCCGTTGTCATCTGTGGCTTCTACTCTATCGTTGACGAAATCGTAACCTTGAACAAATTTGGTTTCTTTTAAGTCACGTACTTGGGTAACACCAGTGTCGATGACGGCTACAGTTATGCCGCTACCTTTGGTTTGAGTCCATGCACCTTCTACACCAATTTTGTGGAGGTTCCACTGTTTGCTGTAATATTCATCGTTGGGGCCAATTAAGGAGGGGTTAAACTCTTGGCCTTGTTCGCTTCCTAAGATTTCTCCCAACCAAACCGGTTTGGCTGGTGGAGTTAGCCTATAGATATAATTCGGCTCAATAATTTCTGTGGCTTTAGCAAAGGAAGATTTTTGCAACGCTTTGAGTCGCTGGCGATCGCCTTTGATAATATAAACATGATCTTGTTCTGAGAATTTATTATCTAATTGGGGTGTAACGTTGTATTGTTGAGCGATCGCTTGTAAATCCTGTTTGATCACCTCGGCTGGAATATCTTCTCGAAAATCTAACAAAATTGTCTCGAATTCGCCTTTAGCTGCTAGTCCCTGAAAACTCAGGAAACCAAATACAGCAGATACCAGCCCGATGACAAACAAGCACAATAATATAAGTCTTCTCATATCAACTCATCACGCTTTTTGCCAGTTATTGCTCACTACGATAACCTATCTGCGTCCCTGATTGGTGTACTTTGTAATCTACTTAAATGTTTGTAGTTAAATCTTGCACATAGGAATATTTAAACAATGGAACGTGGTCTTTTCTGGTTGCCACTGTTAATTATCTTTTTCTGGTTAGCTTGGCAAGGGTCAAAGGAATATCAAAAAGTCGAAGCCTATCGTATTTGGGCAGAACAATTTGATCGTGCCAAGTATGATATCTACGCCGTATTGGGTCAAAAAGGTAACGATATTACTTGGGGTAAACCTACAGCCAAGGGTTTAATTCAACTCCAAACTTTTTCTCTACTTGATGTGCAAGAGATTCAACTGGTGGTAAATAATGAAGTCGTAGACATAGAAGCACCACCAGAAAAAGGTCGTTCTATTGAACTCAAGTTTAATTTTGCTGAGTCTGCTAGTTCGGTGTTAGTTCCGTTTACCGAAATTCCTTTAGCCACAGAATGGGGTAAGTTTTTGCAAAGGGTCTTACACAAATTGCCTGGGGAACAAAATTAATCATTAATGGGATGTAAAAATATAAGTTTTTATATTTCTGCTTCAAATACAAAGGCATAAATAAATTTGTAAGCATAATTCAGAAAATTTATCAGGCGATCGCGTAGTTAATATTTAGGCTAATTAACAGCAAGAGTATGCAATTGCAGGGGGACAATTTATGCGAGCCAATATTCTAGGTTTTGGTATTATTTTCTTGCTAAATGCTTGTGCTGCAAGCATTGAGAGCAATTCTCAAGCGGCAAATAGTATTAATCCCAAACCAGAAAAATGTCCCCAGGCGCAAGTTGTTTCCTTACCTGCATCCAATACAAATGAAGGCTTCTACGATAGGTTTGATTTTCACATCCGCAATATTGTAGCTGATGGTGATACAGTTAAGTTCCAGGCTTTAGAACAGGATTTTGTTTTCTGTCGCAGTAATAATAATTGGACAGTGCAATCTGGGACTTTGTCTAAGGAACTACAACCAGAAAATAACTACGCGGACTTTGCACAAGAATTGGTAAATCCAAAATTTAAAAATATTGATTTCCAAGGTAAAACATATCAGTATCGAGTTGTTAGACAACCACAGTTCACCTTGGGAGAAAACAATAATATTTCTAGACCGGATGTAACAGACCCTGCAAAAGATGCGGTTGTATTTGAGTTAATTAACCCCAACGACAAAAATCCCCAAAGACAAACCTTATATACACTAAAAGACTTACAAGAAATTGCAGTCAAAGCGGGGTATTCTGCCACAGGAAATCAATTGGGTTTCCCCCGAATTACATCTGCTAGTGTTCACAACGCGCGCATCTGGTGGTCAGTTGCTTTTGAACAAGGCGAAGGCAATAACGGTATTGCGACTATTGTCAGTTATGACCCTAAAACCGATAAATTTAACATCATTCAACCAGAATCACTCTGGTCTACTCAAATTACTGACTTAACAATTACTGGCGACGCTAATAATCCTACATTCTGGATGGGTACTAATATTAGTGGTGAAGGAAATCTCTACATTCCTGCTCAAGGGTTGGTAGCTTATCGCCCAGATTCACAAAATCCCAATACAGGTTCTTTAACGGGTTACACTGTCAATAATAGCCCAATTGTCGGGGCAATTCCTGACAAACTCAGATTAGAAAATGACAAACTTTGGGTTAGTACCGCCAACGGTGTTTGTCAAGTTAAGTGGGAAACTGCGGATAATCCTGAAAGTTGGAATTGTTGGCGATTTGCCGCAATGGCTAAACTACCCCAGCAAATACCAATTTACAGCGCCTTGACCAATAAAACACCAGTCGCTTCTCTATCTGGCGGGGATGATATAGAGGTTTTATGGTGGAGTCCCGTCAACTATCAGACTCAAAAGGGACGTTATGAAGTGAGATATACCCCAGGCTTCACTGTGGAGTTAAAAGAAGGCGCAAGTACTTATCAGTTTCCGCGTTCTCTACCACCAGGAAAAATATCCGTTGATTGGCCTGGTTTTGAGTGGAATTGGAACGGAGAACGTTTTGTACGCGGCTTTGATGAAGTTTCTCTGAATTTATCTGGTGGTGGCCCAAGGGGTATTGGTTCTGGTCAACTGCAACCGGAGGTTCCTATCAATTGGAATACCATGCGCGGTGATTTAGAATTACTCGACTTGTCTGCAAAATCTACCAAGGTAAAATATTACTCTGGTTGGGTAGATGATACTGCACTTAAGCCTTATCTTACGGTTATACCCCAAACTAGACCCCAAAACCCTCAACCAAACCCTTTGGCAGCAGTAGCCAAGCAACTACCATCACGTCAGTAATCCGCGCTTATGAATGCTGAAACAATATCCAGGGTTCCTGTTGCATTAACCATTGCCGGTTCCGATAGCGGCGGTGGTGCGGGAATTCAAGCTGATTTACGCACCTTTGCCTTTCATTGTGTCCACGGTACTAGCGCTATAACCTGCGTCACGGCACAAAATACCTTGGGAGTAGCCAGATTTGATGCTATGGCACCGGAGGCAGTTGCAGCCCAAATACAAGCCGTTGTAGAGGATATTGGTGTACAGGCGGCGAAAACGGGAATGTTACTCAATCAAGCAATTATCGCTACTGTTGCCCAGCAAGTGCAAGCTTTAGGAATAAACAACTTAGTAGTTGACCCGGTAATGGTTTCACGGACTGGGGCGCAATTAATTGATGATGATGCTATCAAGACCCTACGCCAGCAACTAATCCCTCTGGCGGCGATAATTACACCCAACAGGTATGAAGCCCAGATTTTAAGTGGTCTATCGATAAATACCCTAGATGATATGAGGGCAGCAACTCAAGTAATTCACCGCAATTTAAAAGCAAAAGCTGTGTTAGTCAAGGGTGGAGGGATGCAGGGAAATGCCCGTGGTGTGGATATTTGGTTTGATGGACAACATCTAGAAACTCTGACAACCAAGCAGGTAGATACCAAAAATACTCACGGTACTGGTTGTACTTTATCAGCTGCGATCGCCTCCAATCTAGCCAAAGGTCAAAATTTACACCAAGCTGTAACCCAAGCAAAGGAATATGTCACTACTGCACTTACTTACTCCCTCAATATTGGGCAAGGGCAAGGGCCAGTAGGACATTTCTTTCCGTTGTTACAAAATGATGGGTGTAGGGGTTTAGGGGTTTAGGGGTATAGGGAGTAAATTTCATCCCCAGTCCCCAATCCCCAATCCCCAATCCCCACTCATTTCACACAGGACTAATAGACAGTGTTTTCACTCTTTGAGTACCTCTAGGTGGTAAAAAACGGAAAGTATTGGCATTAATAACAGGATTGACTGTTTTACTTAAGATTTTTTCGGTTAAGAGAATATCTAAATCGTCTGATTTGCCAGCTAATTGCACCTGGCTGAGACTAGCTGTTTCAGGATTGACGAAGGCGCTTAGTGTAAATCCGTCTTTTGGGTCTTTGTAGTCGTACACATAAGCTGTTTGTCCATCAAATGTACGTGTTTCTCCCTTGAGTTCGCCATTACTAGCCAAGCCAAGGTATGTCAAAACGTTTTTATCTGATAAGTTACCATCAACAACAACTTTTCTATCTTCCTCTGGAAAATCTAGAAAAACAAAGGAAGAGATACCAATTAAAATCCAGTCGCTGGAATCTTTAAAATCTTGATAGGAAGTAACGGAGTATTGTTGCAAATCGGAGCGATAAATCCACACCTGTTTACCGTCAGAAATAACTAAATTACCAGTTTTGGCAGCTTCTCCTGGCTTTGTATAAGCAACTTCAGCCCGAAACTTTTTCCCTGACTGGGTAATCATTTTGCTTTTGAGGTAAATTGTCGTCTCAGTACCTTTACTGCCGACTTTAAATTCTATCTGAGAATCAGTTTGATAGCGATCGCTTTGTAAGAGATTGGTAACACTTTTCGCCAGCAAAGATAAATCTAACGGTTCTGTAGCTTGACTAATGCTGGTAGCATGATTGAGGGACTGCTGGGGTAGACGTAGTTGGACAGCATTTGCCGCTTCCCCGAACATAGCCAGACCAGTAAAAAAAGCGATCGCCTTTAAAGTAAATTTCATGAGTATTCCTCATTTCACTGTAATCGATTTTACTCGGTTCAATAATTATCTCCAGTTAAAAAATTGACTACTAACTGTTGGCTATTGACTATTGACCAAAAAATAATTCAAAATCCAAAGTCCGTGCATTTGGCATAGATTTACCCAATCTTTGGAAATCTTCATTTAATCTCAGCCGATAAGTCGCCTCAGCGCCTATGCTAGCGATTGGGTTGAACCATTAGATTGTGTGCGACCAACGGTAAGAAGGAGACGAATAGATCAATGAATAATATTGTCGATACAGCCATTGAGGCGATTGTCGCCCGCGAAATTCTCGACTCACGCGGTAGACCAACAATAGAAGCGGAAGTACATTTATTAAGCGGTGCGGTAGGCTTGGCACAAGTTCCTAGCGGCGCTTCTACAGGCACATTTGAAGCCCATGAACTGAGAGACAAGGATAAAAGCCGTTACGGCGGTAAAGGGGTACTCAAGGCTGTACACAACGTTAATGAGATACTAGCCCCAAAGTTAATAGATTTGGATGCTCTCAACCAAGAACTCATCGACCGGACGATGATTGCCCTTGATGGTTCTGGTAACAAATCAAATTTGGGTGCAAATGCGATTTTAGCTGTTTCTTTGGCAGCCGCTAGAGCCGGGGCTGAGTCTTTGGGGATTCCCCTATATCGTTACTTAGGCGGCCCTTTGGCGAATTTGTTGCCTGTGCCTTTAATGAACGTAATTAATGGTGGGGCGCACGCTTCTAATAACGTGGATTTCCAAGAGTTTATGATCGTTCCTGTGGGTGCAACTTCCTTCCGTGAAGCCCTGCGCTGGGGTGCGGAGGTATTTGCTACCCTCAGTGAAGTGCTGCATGACAAAGGCTTGCTGACTGGTGTAGGCGATGAAGGTGGTTTTGCACCTAACTTGGAATCTAATCAGGTAGCCTTGGAATTGCTAGTTGCAGCCATTGAAAAAGCAGGATACAAACCAGGGGAACAAGTAGCACTGGCGCTAGATGTGGCGGCTAGTGAATTTTACAAGGAAGGGCAGTATGTCTATGATGGTAGACCTCATGCACCGACGGAGTTTATCGATTACTTAGGGCAGTTAGTTGATCAATACCCAATTGTGTCCATTGAAGATGGTTTACACGAAGAAGATTGGCAACATTGGCAATTACTCACCCAAAAAGTTGGTTCACGGGTGCAGTTGGTTGGTGATGACTTGTTTGTAACAAACGCTACTCGCTTACAAAAAGGCATCCAAGAAAAAGCAGGTAACGCCATTCTGATTAAACTCAATCAAATTGGTTCCCTGACTGAAACCCTAGAAACCATCGACTTAGGAACTCGTAATGGTTTCCGTTCAGTCATTAGCCATCGTTCTGGTGAAACAGAAGACACCACCATTGCTGATTTAGCCGTTGCTACCCGTGCAGGTCAAATCAAAACTGGTTCCCTCTGTCGTAGTGAACGGGTAGCCAAATACAACCGCTTGCTACGTATTGAAGATGAATTAGGCGATCGCGCCGTTTATGCTGGGGCTGTGGGTTTAGGGCCGAAATAGGGACTGGGGATTAGGGACTGGGGACTGGGGACTGGGGACTGGGGACAAATTAAATCCTCTTTCATTACTCAATACTAAATACCCAATACCCAATACCCGATCCCCAATCACGGATAAAACCCCATTTTTGGTAAACCCAATGTCTCATCCCAACCCATCATGATGTTGAGACACTGAATTGCTTGACCCGCTTGGCCTTTGATCAGGTTGTCAATTACTGACATGACAATTACCCGGCCAGTACGCGGGTCAACTTCTACACCGATATAACAAAGATTGCTGCCCGCAGCCCATTTTGTTTGCGGATAAATGCCGCTTTCACAAACTTTTACCCAGGGAGAATTACGGTAGAAGGCTGTATAAATAGTAGTTAAATCATCTCCAACTAAACCAGGATCGCGCAGGGTAGCGTATACAGTTGCCAAAATTCCCCGTACTATAGGGACAAGATGTGGCGTAAATTGGACTGTAACTTCGTGACCCGCCAAATCGCTACAAATTTGCTCGATTTCTGGGGGTGTGACGGTGACGGACGACACTATAAGGGGCGAGAGAATTATCTGCTTCTGCTAGTAATAGATAAGTTTTAGCTTCCCTCCCGCCGCCAGATGTACCAGATTTAGCGTCAACAATAGCAGTTTCGGGGACGATTAAACCTTGTTTTAACAGTGGCGATAATGCTAAGAGGCTAGCGGTGGGGTAGGAACCAGGACAGCCGACTAATTGGGCTTCGGAGATGCGATCGCGGTAAAGTTCAGGTAAACCATATATGGCGGTGTCGGCTGTAGTGCGATCGCTCCTTTCCACACCATACCAAGTGGTGTAAGTTGTCAAGTTACGGAATCGATAGTCTGCACTCAAATCCAGTACTTTACAGCCTTTTTCCAACAATGTTGGCACAATTTGACAAGCCAGACCATTTGGCATCGAGAGAAACACCACTTCACAGCGACGCGCAATCACTTCTGGGTCTACTTCTTCAATTGATAATTTAACTGCATGAGCTAAATGGGGGTAGAGAGATGCAAAAGATTTACCTACACTACTCTCACCACCTAAATAAACTAGTTCGATTTCTGGATGATCCATCAGTAATCGGACTAACTGTACCCCACCATAGCCTGACGCGCCAACAATCCCAACGGGTACGCGTCCAAAATTGCCCATTTTTCAAATCCTTATCCGTTTTTGGTTAATCTGTGATCAGCTATTAACTATAGAACTTATGGTGAGTGATGAGTTATGTATACTGAGTTCCGTTAGTGGTAGCTGGGGTTGAGCAGTGTGCAGAGTTTTGAGCCAAAGATCATAATCTCTAGTCCTTAGTGTTGTACTCAGAACTCAGCACTCAGGGACTCTAGTATTAAACCCCAATTTTAGCGACATAAATTTCTCCTCGTTATCAAAACATTGCTAGTCTATATCTCCGCCGTATAAACGAGCTACAATTTAGAATAAGAAATTGTTAAGAAAATTTACTATCCCTGGCTCAAAATCCTCTGTGTCACAACCTAAAAATACACAGCAGTCCTCAACTAATCCCCTGAACGGGGAGAACCCTGGCACGGGTGTTGTTCCTCAGATATTTGCCTCTTCAACCGAAAAGTTTATGTTTGATTCTATTGATGCTGCCTTATCAGATTTAAAAGCCGGTCGTGCCATTGTAGTGGTAGATGATGAAAATCGAGAAAATGAAGGCGATTTGATTTGTGCTGCCCAATTTGCCACACCTGACATGATTAATTTTATGGCGGTGGAAGCAAGAGGGTTGATTTGTTTAGCAATGACAGGCGATCGCCTCGATGAACTCGATCTACCATTGATGGTGACAAATATCACCGACCCCAACCAGACAGCTTTTACTGTCAGTATTGATGCTAGCCCCCATTTGGGAGTATCTACTGGTATATCAGCCGAAGACCGGGCGCGAACAATTCAGATTACACTCAACCCAGCCACCAAACCTTCAGATTTGCGTCGTCCTGGTCATATTTTTCCTTTACGGGCTAAAGCTGGCGGAGTACTGAAACGCGCAGGGCATACAGAGGCGGCGGTTGATTTATCTCGCTTGGCTGGATTGTACCCGGCTGGGGTGATTTGTGAAATTCAAAACCCCGATGGTTCAATGGCGAGATTACAACAGTTAATTGAATATGCCAAACACCACAACCTGAAAATTATTAGTATTGCTGATTTAATTAGTTATCGCCTGCAACACGATCGCCTGGTATATCGTGAAGTAGTCACTAAACTACCCAGTCAATTCGGTCAGTTTGACATCTACGCCTATCGCCACACCCTCGACAATACAGAACACGTCGCCATTGTCAAGGGCAATCCTGAGAACTTTCGAGATGAACCTGTGATGGTGCGGATGCACTCAGAATGTTTAACAGGTGATGCGTTGGGTTCTTTACGCTGCGATTGTCGGATGCAGTTACAAGCTGCCTTGAAAATGATTGAAACTGCTGGTCAAGGTGTGGTTGTCTACCTAAGGCAAGAAGGACGAGGAATTGGCTTAATTAACAAACTTAAAGCCTATTCTTTACAGGATATGGGACTGGATACAGTGGAAGCTAACGAGCGCTTGGGTTTCCCCGCAGACTTGCGTGATTATGGCATGGGAGCGCAAATGCTTATGGATTTGGGCGTGAAAAAGATTCGCCTGATTACTAATAATCCCCGGAAAATTGCCGGGGTAAAAGGGTATGGGTTGGAAGTAGTTGACCGCCTGCCATTACTCATTGAAGCCAACGATTATAATTCCTATTACTTGGCGACCAAGGCGAAAAAACTCGGTCATATGCTTTTGCAGACTTACCTCGTAACTGTAGCTATTCACTGGCAAGATGACCCGCAATTGGTGACAAAACGCTATGAACGTTTAGAGAAACTGCGGCATTTAGTTAGAGGCTATGATTTATTGTTACAGGAAGAAGCCCGACCATTGGCGATCGCTCTTTTCGACAAGCCATCTTTGACAGTACACTTAGGGTTTGACCAAGAAAAAGTCGCTAGTTGTGATTGGTATAGCCAAAGCGGTCATCCCTACGTACAAGCAATTTTGCCAATTCTCGATAACCTAGCAACTCTACCTTACGTCCAGAAACTTGAATTTTTGATTTCTCCTGGTAGTGATCCCCTCAGTAATTTGCAAGTCCAACTAGACAGGCAAACGATTTCACCTGATAAATTACCTTCTTCTGTAAGTAATGAGTTGGAGACACAGAAAATTTACAGTTTGAGTAAAGAATTGGAAGATTGAATCAATTCAAAATTCAAAATTCAAAATAGCCTACGGCTACTCCTGCGGATAACTCGCAGAGTAGGCTACGCCAACAAAATACCCTTCTCCTTTGGAGATGCTACGCGTAGCTTGCTTCCCCGTAGGGGTACGGGAAGCGCAAGCGCTACAAAATTAAAGACAGCCACCCAGAAGGAGAGAATTCAGTAACCAATTAAAAACTTCTCCATTGCGAAATTTACAAAATATTCTCCTCTACGTTCCACCTGCTGTTCTCTGATAATGGAGAACCCCATATGCAGAAAAAACGACTTGGCAGTAATGCTTGCTTCGGTGTACAAGCGATTAATTCCTAATTCATCAGCTTTAGTCTCAATTGCCGAATAAATTTTCCTACCCACGCCCATCCCTAGATAATTTTTATGGCAGTAGAAGCAGTCTATATGTCCGTTTAACTCTAACTCACCAAAACCTGCAATCACTCCTTGATCATCAGCAACGTAAGTAAATCGTTCTGAACAAATTTTTGCCCAGTCCCTAAAGTGAATATTATCTGGGGCCCATGCTCTGACTTGATTATTCGAGTAGTCCCTGATATTAACTTCACGTACTGTTTGGTGGAATAGGTGTGCTATCTGTTCCGCATCTTGTAGATGAAATAATCGTATTTTCATAGTAGACTCCTGGTATGTGGGAAACTCAGTCAGGGAGAGTACTGAGAGGGAAATAATCTAAGCAACTTTAGTTGCAGTCAAAAATTGATACATAACGAAAGAACCAACGCAAAGATATTTTCAGAACTGAATAGTTGATCAACAACAAAGAAATATGGCAGCAGAGCATGGCTTGATTCTGGACTTTACAACTGTTCTCGGTGCTTCAGCTTTAGGCGGATACTTAGCTAACCGATTGCGGCAACCTGTTTTGCTGGGTTATTTAGTGACTGGATTGGCTCTAGGGCCTTATGGGTTGAAGTTGTTAAGTGATGTACCACGTATTCAATCTCTAGCGTCAATTGGTGTAGCTTTTTTGTTGTTTGCTCTAGGTGTGGAATTTTCCTTAACAGAGTTGAGGCGGGTCAAGAATATTGCTATTAACGGTAGCCTGTTGCAAATTGGTCTAACTACAGCTTTGGTGGCATTTTTAACAATTACGTTGGGCTGGGTTGATAACTTGACGCAAGGCATTTTTTTAGGGGTGGTTCTTTCTCTTTCTTCCACAGCAGTAGTCTTGAAAACTTTGGGAGAACGAGGTGAAACAAATACGCTCCACGGTCAAGTCATGCTAGCAATTTTAATTGCTCAGGATTTAGCACTGGGATTAATATTAGCTTTTTTACCTGTCCTCAACCAACCAGAAAGACTTGTCTGGGCATTAGGCATAGCTTTGCTGAAAGTTTTGCTATTTTTAGCATTGGCGATCGCCTTGGGTCGTTGGATAGTGCCGAAGTTAATCAGTAATGTAGCAGCTACAGAAAGTACAGAGTTATTTGTTTTAACCGTAATTTCTTTATGTTTGAGTGTGGCCTTGGTGACAGCAAAACTTGGACTTTCTATCGAAATGGGTGCATTTGTGGCCGGGTTAATGGTTTCGGAAATCGACCATGCGGATCATGCTCTTGCCAAAGTTTTACCGTTAAGAGATACCTTTGCTTGTCTATTCTTTGCTTCTATTGGGATGCTGATCGATCCAATTGCACTCATGCAAAATTTGGGTCTAGTTTTGGGACTGGTCACTTTAGTCATGTTGGGTAAGGCAATTGTTGTAATGCCAATCATTTTAAAATTTGGCTACTCCCTCAAAACTACTATCCTTACCAGTTTGGGAATTAATCAGATTGGAGAGTTTTCCTTTGTTCTGGCTTTGGCAGGTTTACAACTCCAACTGATTCCTGAAAAAACCTATATTTTACTCTTAGAGACAACCGCAATCACACTAGTTCTCACTCCCATATCGCTGAATATTGCACCCCAGTTGATAGAACGTCTCACCCAGATTCCGTTTTTTGCCCAATCACTGCGACAATTTACAGAACCCAACATCCTCTCTATTCCAGAAACCATTAGTGGTCATGTTGTGGTTGCAGGTTACGGAAGAGTCGGGCAAGTGATTGTCAATATTTTGCTCAATCAGGGATATGTAGTCTTAGTAATTGAAAACAGTGAAGCTGCCATTCAAAGATTGAGAATGCAGCGCATCCCCTACATTTTTGGAGATGCTGATTCCGAGCTAGTGTTAGAAAAAATCCATTTAGAAACTGCCAAAGCCCTAGCAATTGCCTTACCTGATCCTGCCAGTTCACGATTACTTCTAAAACGAGCATTAGCGATCGCCCCTAAATTAGATGTAATTGCGCGATCGCACCATGACAATGAAATTGATCTGCTCACACAAATGGGTGCAAAGGAAGTCGTTCAACCAGAATTTGAAGCCGCCCTAGAATTAAGCGCACATCTCCTATCCACTTTAGGAGAAGCAAAAAGTCAGATTGACACAGTTATCTCTGATATTCGCACCGACAGATATCGTAGTATCCGACCGAGGAGATGATATGGCTGTTGACTGTTGACAGACTTGAAAGCCTTGTTTTGTCAGGGTTTTATCTTACATTAATTACTTATCAGTAACAAAATTTAACCCTAAAAATAAAGCTGCTATACTTCCAGCCACTGAAATTTCACCTTGAGTAATTTTCTCTAAGACTGAATCAACAGGAATTAAAATAATTTCTATTTCCTCTGTAATATCTAAATTTTGCTTTCCAACTTTAACTACATCTTCTGCTAAAAATAAATGAATTTGATTAGTGTCTTTACTAGGATTATCGTATAGTGTGGCAATTTTGATTAGTTGTTGAGCAATATAACCAGTTTCTTCTTCCAATTCTCTCAAGCCTGCATTTTCAGCACTTTCTTGTGTGGGATTAAATCTGCCGGCTGGCAGTTCTAAAAAGAAATCTCCCGTCCCATGTCTGTATTGACGTACAAATATAACTTCTCTATTAGCAGTAATCGGCAATACTAGGACAATATCTGGCCTAATATTGACGAAATAATCATCTATTACTGTACCATTTGGTAATTTAACTTCATCCTGCCTAACTTGACACCAAGGATGATCCAAGACCATTTTAGAGTTTAATATTTGCCATTTTTGTAATTTACTCATAGATTCATTTATTTACGACTTAATATTTAAATTTTCATCCACTCATCAAGGGATTTTTAGATGAAAAATATCTAAAATGTAGGGTGCTTCAGTGCAATAAAACCTAGCTGTACCAAGAAATTATTCATACTGACGCACTCTACTAACCGTCAATGTGGAATAATTTATTTTTGTGTTCCCTAATGAATGTAAAAAAGTATAACAGATACCTCAAATAAGCTAAACTTTGTATTTACACTGTTTTTGCTCTCAGCAAAGATTGAGCGTTGTTATGCAGGTAGAAGTCATTTTGTTCACGGTCAATAAAAGATTTCCCTTGACTATTAGTCGTGGCACTACAGCAAAGACTACAAATGTCTGGGTGAAAATTCTACATGATGACATCGAAGGCTGGGGTGAGGCTTCACCGTTTGGTGTGGGTAATTATGGACAATCAACTAATGTCATCAATGACTACTTGCAGCAAATTGTGCCATTCTTAGAACCATTTAGCCCGTTGCAGCGACAGGAAATAGAGGAAGTATTTATTAAATATCAGGTTCCTTCCGCAGTGAGGGCGGCGCTGGATATGGCGATGCACGACTGGCTGGGTAAGTTTGTGGGTTTACCTTTATGGCAAATCTGGGGACTAGATCGCCAGGCTATAGTACCAACTTCTGTTACCATTGGTATTGATACACCAGAAGCCGCCAGAATACGGACAAGAGACTGGTTAGAATTTACGGATGTTCGCCTGTTGAAAGTGAAGTTAGGCAGTCCTGATGGTATTGAAGCAGACAAGAAGATGCTCTTAGCTGTGCAGCAAGAAGCACCAGCACAAGAATTTTTTGTGGATGCCAACGGGGGTTGGTATTTGGACGATGCGGTAGAAATGTGCAGTTGGCTGGCTGATTTAGGTATTAAGTATATTGAACAGCCGCTAGTTAGGGGGCGAGAACAAGATTTAATCAAACTGAAAGAAAAATCCCCCCTACCGATATTTGTGGATGAAAGTTGCTTTAACAGTAAAGATATTCCCCGTTTGGCTACTTATGTGGATGGCATCAATATCAAATTGATGAAATCTGGGGGTTTAACTGAGGCGCTGCGGATGGTACACACAGCTAAAGCTTGTGGGTTACAAGTGATGTTCGGCTGTTATTCTGACAGTACATTATCCAATACGGCTGCGGCGCAATTAGCGCCATTAGCTGATTATTTAGACTTAGACAGTCACCTTAACTTAAGTGATGACCCTTTCACTGGTGCATTATTAAAAGAAGGGCGAGTGATACCAAACGATTTACCAGGCTTGGGGGTAAGATATAGTGCGTCTGCCACTTAATCAACGAGTAGCAATTCTGCTACATGAAGGAACTACTGGAACTGTGGGCAAAACCGGGCTAGCACTTTTACGCTACAGTGAAGCCTCTATTGTCGCCGTAATTGACCGCAACTGTGCAGGCAAATCCTTAAGAGAAATTACAGGGATTAAGCGTGATGTCCCGATTGTCAACTCAGTAGCAGCAGCATTGGAATATAAACCTCAAGTTTTAGTTATTGGTATTGCCCCCAAAGGTGGTGGTATACCAGATGATTACTGGATAGAACTGAAAACTGCGCTGCAAGCGGGGATGTCATTGGTAAATGGCTTACATACACCCTTGGCAAATATCCCTGATTTAAATGCCCTCCTCCAACCAGGACAATTAATTTGGGATGTCCGCAAAGAACCAGCGAATTTAGAAGTTGCTAGCGGTGCAGCTCGGACTTTACCCTGTCGGCGGGTGTTGACGGTGGGAACTGATATGGCGATTGGCAAAATGTCCACCAGTTTAGAGTTACATTGGGCGGCAAAATTGCGGGGTTGGCGTTCTAAGTTTTTGGCTACAGGGCAAACTGGTGTGATGTTGGAAGGTGATGGTATCGCCTTGGATGCGGTGCGGGTAGATTTTGCGGCTGGTGCTGTGGAACAGATGGTGATGCGTTATGGCAAAAACTATGACATCTTGCACATTGAAGGGCAAGGTTCCTTACTACATCCTGGTTCTACAGCTACCTTACCTCTGATTCGTGGTTCCCAACCCACCCAATTGGTACTAGTACACCGCGCCGGACAGACTCACAACGGCAATAATCCCCATGTACCGATTCCGCCGTTACCAGAAGTAATTGGGCTGTATGAAACTGTAGCTAGTGCAGGGGGGGCTTTTGGGACTGTGCCTGTGGTAGGTATAGCTTTGAATACAGCCCATTTAGATGAGTATGCAGCCAAAGAGGCGATCGCTCACACAATAGCAGAAACCGGTTTACCTTGCACTGATGTCGTCCGCTTTGGTGCTGATGTTTTATTAGATGCCGTCATGCAGAATTAAAATATATAAAGGGTGTAACTTAACCAGCAAGTGCAATGACTAGGCGAGGCGATGATTCTTGGGCAAACCGTGTAACTGGTGTCTGGAAAAAGGCAGCAGATGAGTTGGTGCAGAGATTACCAGTGGAACAGGTTTCTCAGAAGTTTGTCCAGTGGTTCAGTGTAAGTGAGGCGGAAGTTGCCGAGATTTTGGAGAAGGTACGCCAAGAACTGCCAACTACAGAGGCTTTGTTAATTGGCAAGCCACAAGCTGGTAAAAGTTCTATTGTCCGGGGACTCACGGGGGTTTCTGCGGAGATTGTCGGGCAAGGCTTTCGTCCCCATACCCAACACACCCAACGCTATGCTTATCCATCTAATGACCTGCCTTTACTGGTTTTTACTGATACTGTAGGGCTAGGCGATATCAACCAGGAAACTCAGGCAGTTATTCAAGAATTGGTGGGAGACTTGCAGAAAAAAAGTAGCCGCGCCAGAGTCTTGATTTTGACAGTGAAAATTAATGATTTCGCTACTGATACCCTGCGGCAAATTGCTCAAGAATTGCGGCGAAAGTATCCAGAAATCCCCTGTTTACTTGTGGTTACTTGTTTACATGAAGTTTACCCCCCTGATATTGAAGATCATCCAGATTATCCCCCAAACTATGAGGAACTAAATCGGGCTTTTGTGGCAATTCAGGCAGCCTTTACGGGACTTTATGACCGTTCACTCCTCATTGACTTTACCCTAGAAGAAGATGGTTACAATCCTGTATTTTACGGCTTAGATGCCCTTAGAGATAATCTGGCAGAACTCCTCCCAGAAGCGGAAGCCCAAGCTATTTACCAATTATTAGATAAGCAAACAAGTGAGAAACTAGGCAATATCTACCGGGATGCAGGCAGACGCTACACCTTATCATTTGCGGTGATGGCTGCTGCACTGGCAGCCGTACCCTTGCCCTTTGCAACGATGCCCGTACTTACAGCTTTGCAAGTATCGATGGTAACGCTTTTAGGTAAATTATATGGTCAAACTGTCACACCATCCCAGGCAGGTGGTATTGTGAGTGCGATCGCCGGTGGTTTTTTAGCCCAAGCCATAGGAAGGGAACTAGTAAAATTTATACCAGGATTTGGGAGTGCGATCGCCGCATCTTGGGCAGCAGCTTATACATGGTCTTTGGGTGAAACAGCCTGTGTCTACTTTGGTGATTTAATGGGTGGTAATAAACCAGATCCCCAAAAAATCCAATCTGTCATGGAGGAAGCTTTTGCTAAGGCCAAAGAACGGTTTAAAGGAATTAAATCCTGAAAATATTGTCTTTCTCCATTGAATAATGGGAGCTTCCATGACCTCTCCCCAAGCCATCTCCCATGTAGAGATTTTTTACTTATTTCCCCAAATTACGCTTCATCTGCTCTAGTTCATCTTGGGTTTCCCAACGGCGGAACTTTTCTTCTAAATCATCAAATCCATCACTAGAACTGGTAGTGGAAGTCCACCAACCATTAGTTTCTATACGCTGCTGGGTTTGGGCTTTAGCCCGTGCGGTTTGTGCTTGTGCCGCTTTAGTTTGTACTTCTTGCCGCCTAGTTTGTATCTTACTGAGTAGTTCTTTGGATTGCTCTAAGCGTTCTTTTAGCCCTTGCATATGTCCCCAAAGCTGATTACCCTCACGCAATAAGGCTGCTTCTCTCTCTTCTGCTGGCCCGACCAAATCTTGTCTACCAGCATTTTTGGCTTTTTGAACCCTGATGTGCCAACGCTGAATTTCTTGCGCTGTGGCCAGAATATCTTCTTGCGATCGCTTCTCTTGTAACTGTAAATCTGCTATCAATTTTAAAGTATCTTCCTCTTGCTGACGCAGCTGTTCTAACAGCGCCTCCAACTCCAAATGTGGATTATTCCGCAAGAATTCCTCTAAACGGTTTTCTAGAAACCGACTCAAATCATCAAATAAGCCCACTGTTAGAACTCCAGAGGTTAGATGCGTTACTACTTTATTGTAGTATTCTCATCGTAGAAGAAAATCAAACTATTAAAGTAAACGGTGCTTTGATAAACTAATTCTTAGAGGTTGTTTTCAAAGCCTTTGGCTATATTGACAAAGCCAATGGAGAATAGGGAACTCGAATCCCTGACCTCTGCGGTGCGATCGCAGCGCTCTACCAACTGAGCTAATTCCCCTTAGATAGCTGAATGGTAAGTTGATCAAACTATGCTTACCTAATCAACGCCATACTATCAGACAATATCTTAACACTCACTCACGATCGCCGGAAATTCTCCGCCAGAAAATATTTTTTGGACTCGTTCTAGTTCCAAGTCACTCAGATAATCGACAGTCCAGTTACAGCAGCGTTGTAACATATGGAAGGGGTATGTATTGGCTACGCCTACTACCTGCATTTGCGCTCGTTTAGCGGCTGCGATACCTGCTGGGGTATCTTCAATTGCCAAGCATTCTTGGGGCAAGAGATTTAATTGGGGATATTCTTGATTTAGGCGTTCCACTGCTAGTAAATAACCATCTGGTTTGGGTTTGCTGGTGGTGATGTCGTCGCCTGCAACAATAACTGTGAAGTACTCGGCTAGTTTGGCATGATTAAGCACTAGTTCGATTTCTTGACGAACCGCACCGCTAACAATGCCTAAATGGAGATGACGGGAACGCGCTTGATATATCAAGTCTTCTACACCTGGATATATAGGCAGTTTTTCTAATTTCTCCACTTCCAGCACGTAGGCTTGAGCTTTACTGTTGAGTAACTGAGTTAAAGAATCATCGCTGACGACTCTACCACGATTTGCTAGCAATTCTTGAAAACAAGCGCGATCGCTCCTTCCTAAGGAAGCTTGACGCTCTTGCACTTTTTGGGGTTGGAGATTTTCTTGAATAAGAATTTCATCGATCAATTGTAGGTGGATGCGCTCATCGTTAATGATTACGCCATTGAAATCAAACAGAATTGCCTTTAAACTCATGCCACTATGCCAAAAGCTGGAGATTCTAGACCCTCCAAATTATTATTATCTATTGCTGGCATATATTGTCTGTCTTTTATTTGGTTAGTATCTGTTGCTAAGATGGGTTTGATACCGCTAGTTACCTGATGTATCAGCCATAAATCTTCTGTCTGTACTCCGACAAACCCAGCCGCACCCATCCGCGCATCTAGATTGTCAGCAGCATACTCACGGATGTAAGGCTCCTCAAAAATATCATTGAGCCAATTTAACTGACGTAGGCTTTTTTGATTTCCGTCAAGAATTATAACTTGTCCACCAGCTACCAACAGCCGGAAACATTCTTGTAATATTGTCTGGGATACTTCAACTGGTGTCTCGTGGAACAACAAAGAAGTCGTCACCAAATCAAAGGAAGCATTGGGAAAGCTAGTTTTCTCGGCGTTCCCATGTCGCCAACTAATATCTAAGTCAGCAGTTCTGGCTTTATCTTCCGCCCTAACTAGCATATAAGGTGATAAATCCAAGCCAATAACATCTGCTTGGGGAAAAGCCTGCTTTAACATTAATGTAGTGGAACCCGTACCACAACCTAAGTCAAGTATGCGTCGTGGTTGGACTTTTACCCCATCAATTAAGGCTTGACGTACCAGTGTTTCATTTGGTGGTAGGACGTATTCCGTAATTGGGTCGTAGGTGACGGCTGCACTAGAATTGAGATATCCCCCCTCAATGCCGTGAAAATTCTGGCTAGTGTAGTACGAGGGAATTATCACATCTGTTCTGCGGAAGCGATCGCTTTCTTTTTCCCAATCGATACTTTGAGCATAACGCCGCCACTTATCTTCATCCATCAAAAATCGGACTACAGGCGATAAGAAGCTTTCCCAAATTGTTTTTGGACGTGTTGCCATAAAGTTGAGTTAGGCTCGGTCATTGTTTTTCCAAATTCTACTGTAGCTGTTTTTCCCTATTGGATGTACCTCTTTAGGGAAGCAAACTTTTGATAGCAAAAGAATCCTGGTTTTTGTCCGCCATCCCTTGACACTCAAGCCTATTTGTAATACAAATGTAATATACGTATTTTACAAATAAAAAAAACCAGTAAATCCTAATTTTTAATTTCTCACAAAACAATATGTAAAACTTTCCTTCCGATTACCAATTAACTATTACCTATTACCCATTAAAAATATGCCCTACGAAAAGTTAGAAATTGAAACACAAGCACCTGTATTATCTTGGGCAAATCATGAACTAGGTTCCGAAGAAACCAAGATGGCAAAAAACGTGGCATCGCTACCATTTGTATTTAAACACGTAGCACTAATGCCTGATGTTCATTTAGGAAAAGGTGCTTTAGTTGGTTCTGTAATTGCGACTAAAGAAGCAATCATTCCTGCTGCTGTGGGCGTGGATATTGGTTGCGGTATGAGTGCGATTAAAACACCATTTACTAGTGAACAATTAGAAGGAAAACTCAAAAAAATTCGCCTAGATATCGAAGCCGCAATTCCCACTGGTTTCAATGAAAATAAAGAAGTAGAAAAATCTGTGGCTAACTGGCAACGTTGGCGCGATTTTTCAGACTTACATTCTGGTGTCCAAGACTTACAAACTAAAGCCATGAGACAAATGGGTTCTCTAGGCGGCGGGAATCACTTTTTAGAAGTTTGTCTAGATACAGAAAACCAAGTTTGGTTAATGCTGCACTCTGGTTCACGCAATATTGGCAATCAACTTGCTCAATGTCATATTAGTACAGCAAAAGAATTAGCAAAACTAGCAGGTAATAAATTACCTGATCCTGATTTGGCTTATTTTATCGCTGGTACACCAGAATTTAAAGCATACTGGAACGATTTACAATGGGCGCAAGATTATGCCCGTGTTAACCGTGATGTGATGATGGCGCGTTTTAAACGCATTGTTGAAAAACATATCGCTGGTGGCAAATTAACTAAACCTTTATTACAGGTAAATTGTCATCATAACTACGCCGAAAAGGAAGTACATTTTGACGAGAATGTGTATGTAACTCGTAAAGGTGCAGTCCGCGCTCAAACAGAAGATTATGGCATTATTCCTGGTTCAATGGGAGCAAAGTCTTTCATTGTTAAAGGTAAAGGTAACGCTCATAGTTTTTGTTCTTGCTCTCATGGTGCTGGTCGTTTATTATCAAGAAGTAAGGCAAAAAATGTCTATACTCTTGATGATTTAATTGAGCAAACCAAGGGCGTAGAGTGTCGTAAAGATACTGGTGTGTTAGATGAAATTCCTGGTGCTTATAAACCCATTGATCAAGTGATGGAAAATCAAGCAGACTTGGTTGAAGTTGTAGCTACACTCAAGCAAGTTGTTTGCGTGAAAGGGTAGAAGGCAGTACTGGTAGTGGTATGACGTTAGGAAACCCAACATTGGTTATAGCGTTGGGTTTCCCTGCGGGAAGGCTTCGCCTACGCAAAGCCTCAACCCAACCTTGTATCTTAGAAACAGTAGTAGTGATCCTTGCTAGGAAGTGGTCTATTTTGACCAAGGTTGGGACGGTCTAATACTTTCCTCAATATAATAGGCTATGCGCCTCTGGCGATGCCGAAAGACTCTCCCTTTAGTGTGATATTAAATGGTGTGATGACGACTTCACGGGTGGGGGATGCTTCGACTCTACCAGCGATCGCAGCTGTTAATCCTTGCTCTTTTGCTAGCTGAACAATTCTCTCCCCATCCTGTTCTGTTTCTGTATAAAATGCAAAACCTGCGCCGTAATTGAACACGGACAACATCATTTCTTTCCCTCCTTCTAGTTGACTTTCGACAAACTGAAAGATTTCGGGAACTGGTAACAATTTTTCAATGACATACCGTAGTGGTTTGGCTGACCGCATAAGTTTCTGCCATCCATGACCGGTGATATTCTCCATCGCGGTGGGACGAATACCCTCACTCAACACCGCTTGCACCAGTGGCGTGTAGAGATGAGAAGCAGCATTCATCGCTGCCCATAACTCCTGCCCACTGGGTAGTTTTGTTCTGTAGCCATCGGGGAGTGATTCGGCTAGTTTTCGCACGGGGGTAAAGCCGTTTTCATGGAGTCCGGTACTTTCCACCAAAACGATCGCATTACCTTCAGCTAGCCGTGTACCATCAATAGGAGTCACACCAGGGGGCATTACGCCAAATACAGAACCGGCAATATCCAGTCGCCCTGGAATCATCTTAGTTTTGAGTTGTGGCGTTTCCCCAGAAATGTAAACACAGCCGATGCGTTTGCATCCTTCAACTACACCATCCAGAAATCCATCCAAAAAGGCGGGAGTAAATACGCTTTCCGGGGTGCTTGAGGGTAAATACAATCCCAGAAGTACGGTTTGCATTCCCGACGATGCAGCATCATTGGTCAGACACGAGAGAATTTTGATACCAATGTTCCACCAAAACCGTCGCAATTCTTCCTCCGAGAGGTCATCAGGACGGGCATCATCAGCAGTACCCAGTCCTTCAGGAACAAGGCTCACAAAAAGTTCTGGTGTTCCCGTCTGCAAGTAGGGCGCTAGGTTGAAACTAAAGGCGTTAGCACTTCCCCCCAGCCCGGAAGCAGGTACTTTTCCATAAGTGGGTGCAAACTGCAATGTGCGTTTTGCGGCCTCAATAAAGCGAAGCTTGGCCGCATCTAAAGTATTGTAATCGACTTGATCGAGTGCTTGAGTCATCAGAGTTACTTTGTTGGGATTGGGGACTGGGGATTGGGGATTGGGGATTGGGGATTGGGGATTGGGGATTGGGGATTGGGGATTGGGGATTGGGGATTGGGGATTGGGGATTGGGGATTGGGGATTGGGGATTGGGGATTGGGGATTGGGGATTGGGAAAATTCTCCCCCTATACCCTTACACCCGTACACCCCTAATTCTTACCCCCTCGCCCCTTCTGGATTATGAATAACGGCTTCCGAGTTCAGTTGTGCGAATTGCTGGGGCGATCGCGGTCTGCCTGTGGTGATAGCGTAGTTAATAGCTAATAGTCGCAGCCATAATGCTGGGTTGTTAGTTTCTAGCCAAGGTTTAATTTTTAGAAGGAAGCGGGGGAACCATGCACTCAGTAAGGCGTTAACTAAGGCGTGGCGACCAAAGTTAAAATAATTCCCCAGCCATCTGACCAAATCTTTGGGGCCTGCTAGTTGCCAAATCCACAACAATAAGGCGGGATTTTTCCGGGCTGCTTTTAGGGCTAGGCGGTTAAATGTCAACCAATCACACCTATCTTTTATGAAATTATCTGCTACCTCTGGGGGTTCATCTGCCAGCAATCCAAAGAAGGTATTGAGCATGGAGTTGATG
Source organism: Anabaena sp. FACHB-595 (assembly GCF_048568275.1). Taxonomy (NCBI): domain Bacteria; kingdom Bacillati; phylum Cyanobacteriota; class Cyanophyceae; order Nostocales; family Nostocaceae; genus Anabaena; species Anabaena sp. FACHB-595. The sequence goes on along the minus strand of NZ_CP183473.1, from coordinate 4,244,223 downwards.
CGTTGAGGGGCTAAAAATCTCCCGGTGGGAACCATCATGCCTTTAGAAAAGAGCCAAGTTACAGAGACATTACTTTGATAGGCGCGAATCAGATTCAAGTTACTGAACTTTAATAAATCATGCTTTAGGGCTACATCTAACAGGGTTGTCAGACGGTCTAAGTTACGCACCAAGGAACCAAAACCAGTAAATACCAAGGGTGATTGCAGGGAAGCGGCATCACCGATCGCAATTAATCTATCAAAGGCAATGGTGCGATCGCTACTCCCCACACTGAAATGTCCTGGTATGTAGCCAAATGTCGGCTTTTTCCACACCAGTTTGTCCATATCGCAACGGCGATACTCTGGCAGAATTGTGAAGAAGTCTTCGTACATCTCCAACAAAGAACCAGGATTTTCGGCGTTAACTTCGTGATAGTGAAACAAATAAATTGTCAGTTCTTCACCCGCACCTGGAAATAATTCCCAAATCAATTGCCTACCACGAGAGATATCACCGTGGCTATAAAGCACATCTCCATACTGGGAATCCCACACTCCTGGCTCAAATCCCCCATCAATGACTGCGCCCACAGTTGGACATACGCTATCAAATGCACGACCACCATTTAATTGCCAAGCAATGGGGGAGGCGGTTCCCATCGCATCTACTAACAGTCGTCCACTTACTTGCTTCTCCGTTTGGGTGGGCAAATGTTTGACTTTTACAACAATTTGTGTATCATTAACATCTGCACGGATAAATTCTGTCTCATCCCAAATATCGCCACCAGCAGCCTTTAACTTCTGCCCGCACATTTGCAACCATTTTTCCGAGTCTAAGGCTATATTTAACACCGTCGGCGTGTGCAAGATAGGCGATCGCAATTTTGCTGGGTTATTGCCATCAAAAAACTTATTGAATCCGTCTTTATAATCCCGGACAATCACAGTTTCTAACTCAGCATTTGTCACCAAACCCAAGTTAATCAAACTTTGCAATTCATCACGAGAAATATTCCATTCCCGGTTCATTCGTCCAAAGGGCAAGCGCTCTACCAGCAACACCTTATACCCCAACCTTGCCATCACCGCCGCATGGATGACCCCCAATGCGCCACCAATATAAATCAGGTCATATTGGAGATTGGGCTTTTCCTGTTCCCTGTCCCCAGTCCCCCTATCGCTTTTCTGAGAAAACACTACCTGACGCGGTTGCTGGGGATTCCGCACTCCTTCACGCCATCGCTGTTCCCACCAGTAAGCACGTTTGAGGTCATATTCCCCATTGGGCATCTTTTGGAAATATTTAACCGTTAGAGGGTAATGGGGTGCTAGAGCCTCAAAAATTGATTGTTGGGATAAATCAATCGCTGGTGGTTCTGGGTAGTGATGAGGAAAACGCTGGCGAATGTCTGTTGTTAAGCGTTGTAAGAGTTCCTTTTCTTCGGGTAATTGCTGATCTGCCCAACGGAAAACCTTGAGGTAAGTAGTTCTCTGGACTGACCACAAAAATATAGAAAATTCTTTAGGTAAATTTTCGGTAATTTTCGTGCTACTTGCTGTATATTTACTAGATATTTTCAGCCTACAACCATCTGGAGTCAGTATTTTCTCCCAACTGCCTGGGTCAAATTCTGTTTGCAGCCAACAGCGCACAACCGCCGTATCCGTGATTGGCACTTCTAAATAAAGGATTTCTTTCATGTTTTCCTGACATCTCCGTCAATCTACTCACCAAGACAGATATGCGAAAGGCAGTAAGTACGATAAACTCCGCCCTATCGGTTTCTATAAAGATTCGGTAAAGAATTTTTAATAATTTGTCAATTTTTTTTGTCCATTTTGAAATTTTATAAACCTACGCCATGAATTATCCCATTCCAGACAGCCCACAAGAAATTTTTGCTTTAAAACAACAGCGTGTAGATGAAGAGTTAGTTGCCTCTGCGATCGCCGGAGTGATAAAAATAGTGCGATCGCAAGGTCAATCATTAGAAGACTTAACAGCCCAATTGCTAGCAGATGACCAATTACTAGACCAACAACAACGCCGTTGGTTAAGTAAACTCGTTACCCAGGCATGGGAGAGTTTTACATAAGGTTGGGCAATGGGTAATGGGTAATGGGTAAGATTTTAACCAATGACCAATGACCAATTAACCAGACGCTTTTACTGCGGCTTCTGCTTGGGCGTGTAATAACAGACCATATTCCAAACCTTCGACAACCGCTTGATAGGAAGCTGCCAAAATGTTCGGTGAAACGCCAACCGTTGTCCAGCGTTGATAACCATTGCCTGATTCGACTAAGGCACGGGTTTTGGCAGAAGTGCCTGTGTGACCGTCGAGAATCCGCACTTTGTAATCTGTTAACTCAAAGGTGGCAAGTTGGGGATAGAAGTTGACTAAAGCTTTGCGTAACGCTGCATCTAAGGCTGCTACTGGCCCATTACCTTCGGCAGCTTCTAAAATGTTCTTACCATTCACCGCGACTTTCACCGTCGCTAAAGCATTGGTCATTTCTTTGCCTTCCACTAAATCACAGTGGACTTGAAAGCCTTTAACTTCAAAAAACTGCTGTCTTCCGCCCAAAGCTTCATACATCAATAAAGCAAAACTCGCTTCGGCTGCTTCAAATTGATATCCTTCACTTTCTAATTCCTTGAGGCGCTGAAGAATTTGCTTGGCTTCTGGTGTTTGCTTGTCGAGTTCAATGCCAAAAGTCCGGGCTTTAGCTAACACATTACTAATCCCCGCTTGTTCAGAAATGACAATCCGGCGGCGGTTCCCCACTTGTTCCGGCTGAATGTGTTCATAAGTTAGGGGATTACGTTCCACGGCGGAGACATGAATACCACCTTTGTGAGCAAAAGCCGAACGTCCCACAAAAGGAGCGTGTTCATCAGGGGCAAGATTTACCACTTCACTCACAAATCGGCTGGCTTCTGCTAGTTGTCCTAGCTGGTGTTCTGTGATACAGCTATACCCTAATTTCAGTTGTAGATTAGGAATTAATGAACATAAATTAGCATTCCCACAACGTTCGCCATAACCGTTGATAGTACCTTGTACCATTGTCGCCCCTGCCATTACTGCTGCTAAAGCATTGGCAACAGCCATATCTGAATCATTATGAGTATGAATACCGATTTGGGGTATTGGTAATTGGGTCAAATCTTCCCTAGTCACCTCGACAACATCTTGAACAATCTGGCTAACTTCGTGAGGTAAAGTACCGCCATTCGTATCACAGAGGACTAACCATTCTGCACCGGCTGTCATTGCTGCCTTGAGGGTCTGTAAAGCATAATCTCGGTTGTGCTTATAGCCATCAAACCAGTGTTCAGCATCATAGATCACGCATCGCCCTTGAGAGCGAAAAAACTCGATAGTATCGCGGATCATTGCCAAGTTTTCTTCTAAAGTAGTTTTTAGACCTGTTGTGACGTGTAAATCCCAGGATTTGCCAAAAATTGTCACCCAGCTAGAACCCGCAGCCAGGATATCTTGGAGCATTGGTTCATCTGCGGCATGAGTATGAGGGCGGCGAGTTGAACAAAATGCAACAATTTGTGAATGTTTGAGCGGATCTTCGTGAAGTTGCCAGAAAAATTGAACATCCTTAGGGTTGGCTCCTGGCCATCCACCTTCAATGAAGGGAATCCCTAGTTGATCGAGTCTGTGGGCAATGCGTAGCTTGTCTTCTGTAGAAATTGATAGCCCTTCGCGCTGAGTGCCATCCCGTAGTGTGGTGTCATAAAGCCAAATGTGGGGTGAGGGATTTTTGGTCATAAGACTAAGACTTTGGAGACAACTGTAAAGGCAATGTGCCAAGATACAACAAAACGCCAGTTTGCTGATTAAAATATGCCTAAGGTATTAGCTCAGGGTAAAACAATTGAGTGCGATCGCGGAGAGAATTTACGCAAAGTTCTGCTAAAAAGTGGTATTGACCTCTACAATAGCGGTGCTAAGGTAATAAACTGTCGGGGTATTGGTAGTTGTGGTACCTGTGCTGTCCAAGTAGAAGGTGAAGTGTCTGTGGCGAATTGGCGAGATCAAGCACGGCGTTCGCTTCCTCCTCATTCTCCTACAAAAGACCTGCGTTTAGCTTGTCAGACTCAGGTATTAGGTGATGTGAAGATAACAAAATTTGACGGATTTTGGGGTCAAGGTTCTCAGCTAGTGTGGCAACCAGAAGGTTAGGTTAACAAGGAGAAATCAAGATGGGTAGATGGACACCGCTAATTCTTATGGCCGGAGGCTTGGCAATTCTCATGGGAACATTGCTAGGCATTAACTTCCCAATGGGCGGCCAGCAACAAACAGCTAGTAACAATACTTCAACTAGTAATAATGCTCCAGGAGGCAAAGCATCGAAAGTACTCCCAGCTAACATTAATGTTAATAGCTCCTCTGCCAATCGCAATCGCACCAATGCTACTACCAATGAAAACAGAAGTGGTGTAGCGCAAGATAATTTCAACACTAATACTGAAGAAAGAGGCAACAGCAATCAGGAAGAGCGCAGATCCACTGGTAACAGAACTAGTGTGGCTCAAAATAACAATTCCACTGATTCATCATCTCCTGACAATACATCAGATACTAGTACTACAGAAGTTCAATCAAGAGACACCGTATCTAGTGACACCAACCAAGCAAAAGAACCAATTCGTGCTTTGTGGTAATGGAGTGCTGAGTGCTGTGAGTGGTAGCGGGGCGTTCATATTTTTGAATTTTGTAGCTTTAGCTTTCCTTTGCTACGCAACGCTCGCGCGAACGGAACGCTACCGCGTTCGCCAAAGGGGTTCTCGCAGAGTACCCGCAGGGTATTTTGAATTCACCCCTACTTGTACTAGTCGTTGGTTACAAGTTATGAGTTATTAGTTATGTACTAATGGTAAATAGCTAATATATAAATACTAATGACTAATGACTAGGGACATTGTAATTATTGGTGGCGGCGTTATTGGTCTGGCGATCGCCGTTGAACTTAAATTGCGCGGGGCAGAAGTCACCGTGATTTGTCGTGATTTCCAGGCTGCTGCTGCTCACGCCGCCGCCGGGATGTTAGCCCCCGATGCCGAACAAATCACAGATGGAGCGATGAAGTCGCTATGCTGGCGATCGCGTTCTTTATATTCCGAATGGACAAGCAAGTTAGAAGATTTAACGGGTTTAAACACTGGTTACTGGCCTTGTGGCATCCTAGCGCCAATTTATGAAGGGCAGGAGAGCAAGGGTGTTAGGGTGCAGGAGGGTGAAGGAGAATCACCTGCTTATTGGTTAGAAAAAGCCGCTATTCATCAATACCAACCAGGGTTAGGTGAGGATGTGGTTGGTGGTTGGTGGTATCCAGAGGATGCCCAAGTGAATAACCAAGCACTAGCGCGTGTGCTATGGGCTGCGGCGGAAAGCCTTGGTGTGGAACTTAAAGACGGAATTACAGTAGAAGGATTATTACAACAGCAGGGACAGGTAGTAGGTGTCCAAACCAACACCGGCATCATTCGGGCTGAACACTATGTTTTAGCTACAGGTGCTTGGGCCAATGAATTATTACCCTTACCCGTAACCCCTCGCAAAGGGCAAATGTTACGCCTGCGTGTGCCGGAGTCTGTACCGGAATTGCCTTTAAAGCGGGTTTTATTTGGCAAAAATATTTACATTGTACCGAGACGTGAGCGCTCTATTATTGTTGGGGCAACAAGTGAAGATGTCGGCTTTACTCCTCACAACACCCCCGCCGGCATTCAAACTTTACTCCAAGGCGCAATTCGTCTCTATCCTCAGTTACAGGACTATCCCATTCAAGAGTTTTGGTGGGGCTTCCGTCCAGCCACTCCAGATGAATTACCTATACTAGGCACTAGTCACTGTCCCAATTTAACTTTAGCTACTGGTCATTATCGTAACGGCATCTTGCTAGCACCAATAACCGCCGCACTTATAGCCGATTTAATCGTAGAACAAAAATCTGACCCCCTACTGTCCCATTTCCACTATTCACGCAGCCAAAAACAGGCATCTACCATCCCCATGTTGACCCACTCCGCCAACTTTTCTAACGGACACACCAAAAACCCCCCACTCCCCACTCTAGACTCACCCCTCATCATCGCAGGCAAATCCTTTCATTCCCGTTTGATGACAGGGACAGGCAAATATCGCAGCATAGAAGAAATGCAGCAAAGTGTTGTTGCTAGCGGTTGCGAAATTGTCACGGTGGCGGTGCGGCGAGTCCAAACCAAAACCCCAGGCCATGAAGGTTTAGCCGAAGCCCTGGACTGGTCAAAAATTTGGATGTTGCCGAATACAGCTGGCTGTCAAACCGCAGAAGAAGCCATTCGTGTGGCTCGTTTGGGAAGAGAAATGGCTAAGTTATTAGGTCAAGAAGATAATAATTTTGTCAAGTTAGAAGTTATACCAGACCCTAAGTATTTACTTCCCGACCCCATTGGTACATTACAAGCCGCCGAACAGTTAGTGAAAGAAGGTTTCGCTGTCTTACCTTATATCAATGCCGACCCCATGCTAGCCAAGCATTTGGAAGATGTCGGCTGTGCTACAGTCATGCCATTAGCGTCACCCATTGGCTCAGGACAGGGTTTAAAAACCACCGCCAACATTCAAATTATCATCGAAAATGCCAAGATCCCTGTAGTGGTAGATGCTGGCATTGGTGCGCCCTCAGAAGCCTCCCAGGCGATGGAATTAGGGGCAGATGCCCTATTGATTAATAGTGCGATCGCCCTTGCTCAAAACCCAGCCGCAATGGCTCAAGCCATGAACCTCGCAACAGTTGCCGGTCGTCTAGCCTACCTCGCAGGTAGAATGCCCATGAAAACCTATGCCAGTGCTAGCTCACCAGTCACAGGTACGATTAGTTAGTCAATAGTCAATAGTCAATAGTCCATATGGACTATTGACCAATAAGTAATGACAATTCACCCTTCGGGTGATGCTCGTTCCTCTCTACGAGACGCTGCGCGAACGCTAACGCCAGTTGCACCCTTAGGGAAAGGCTTACGCCAACATGGGGAAACCCCCTACGTACCCGTCACTGGCTCACAACTGAAAACTGACCAAATGTAACGATTTATCTCTGATTGTGTGAGTAAAAGATATAGGTCTTTATAAGATTAAATAAAATAATCAGAGCTAAGGAAATAATTCATGCCCTATACAAACGAAGAAGGCGGACTTCTAAATAATTTTGCCAGGGAGCCAAAAGTTTATCAAGCAGAACCTCCCACAGCAGGGCAAAAGCGTAATTACGTTATTTTAGGAGTTGCCGCCACAATTTTGGTTGGCGGTTTAATTTTCGTCGCCTTCTCTGTTTCTAGCGTCAGTTGAGCATAAAACATTTAACAAATTTATTTATCATTACTTCAGGTTCTAATTTTTTGAGAACCTGTTTTTATTTTTTAGCGTAAAAATAATTCTATGTAATTGTACGCAAGTTTTAATAAGTATAACAATCCTCAATTTATCCTGAGCAGGGTATCAACCTTCTGATTATAGTTAGGACTTACGCAGTCAGATTATTGACTGTTAATAGAAAGAGAGAAAGATGAATCAATAAGATAAAGATTTTCCCAATCCCCATTACCCCTTATCCCCAGAGGGGGCCCCACCTTCCCCAATCCCCAATCCTCCATAGTACTTGGCTCTTAAGCCGCCATGAGCGTGAATGATACTGGACACTCAGATAATTATACTTGGAATAGGCAAGTCTATCACCGTCTAAAACTTGCTCTCAGCCTTGGTTTGCGACGACAACTTTTTTTGGCTGTCTGTGACGATTTACACCTAAGAAATCAAGTAGCTGCTCGCCTGCACTCTACTTTGGCTTATCCTGTTGGCCAGGTGCTATATCAGTCATTGGACGGAAAGGAAGCTAGTACATCGGCTTATCCGAGACTAGTTACTTTGCGGTTGAATTTAAATGAACCGAATCCTATTGCTCAAATTAATCAGTGGTTGGCTAATTATCCACCACCAATCGTAGGCGCATCTAAAGATAACCCTGGAAAACCTTTACCTATACCCACATTTCAGCTTGTAGGTGTGGAACAACTCACCAAACAAACGGTAGCTAGTCAGCGTTTATTTCTGCACTATCTACGCTTGAGTGAACAGTTTTTTGCTGCTCAAGAATCCAGCCGATTTCTTGAATCTAGTGTATTGTTATGGGTGTCGCGTCCCTGGTTATCAGCTATTCAGCAATCAGCACCGCAGTTTTGGCGTTGGCGAACTGGTGTGTTTGTATTCGCTGGTGAACCTACCCCAACAACTCAAAATTCAGGTCATCCAGAACGTTTTTCTAATTCTAGAAGTGTGAAATTAGGCAATCTTGAACAGTCTGCCCTAGACGAATTAAGTATGGAAGGTGAGGTCAGAAGCCCATCCACCACAGAGTTTAACTTTGGGGATGAAGTAAGCTTACCCACGGAAATACTAGGGAATCATCCACAACCAAAAGAAGAAACCCCCCCCTTAATTTCGGAATTACCTCCAACTCAACAAAAGCCACAGGAACTTACAGTTAGGTCTAGTGCGGCTAACAGTTCATCGCTTTTGTCTTTGTCTCATGTCAGCCAGGAATTAACGGACTTGGTGCTGGCAACAATTAATACAAAAATATCATCAGAAGCAGAGGATGATTGGCAACCACAGGAACTGCTTTTGGAGATTGAGGAATTACACTCACAATCCGCTAGTGGAGAGATACTGGCGGCGGCGTATCATCAGTTAGGAAATTTGTATCGTCTGCGGATTGAGCAGGGACAGTCAACTTTAGAAGACTTGATGGTAGCAATTATTGCTTATCAAGAGTCTATTAGCTATGACGAAAATTCTCCACAACTGCCCGATATTTTAAATGACCTGGGTACTCTCTATTGGATGCTTTATCGCACACCACCCAATTTAGAGGAGGGGCAAACTTATATTGAGCAGGGAATCGAATTTTATGAGTTAGCGTTAAAAATAATTTCTCCAGAAACACATCCTGATACTTATGCACGAGTGCATAATAATTTAGGGACAGCCTATGGTGATTTGGCGCGGTTTGCCAGTCCGGCGGAGAATTGGCAACAGGCGGTTGTATCTTACAGCAAAGCTTTACTCCACCGGACTGTGGAATCAGATCCTTTAAAGTATGCAGCTTGTCAGAATAATTTAGGTACTGCTTATTGGCATTTAGCTCAGTATAATCAGCCGGTGGTGCATTTGAAAAAGGCGATCGCCTCCTACAAACAATCACTAGCTCACTACAACCCCCAAGATGAACCCCTCAAATATGGGATGATTCAAAATAACGTCGGTACTGCCTACTGGAATTTGGCGCAGTACGAACAACCAGGAGAAAATCTCCAGTTAGCCATTGATGTCTACAGCGAAGCCTTAAAATATCGCACGGCGGCGATGGTTCCTAATGCTTGTGCCGCAACTCAAAATAATTTAGGTACGGCTTATTGGCATTTGGCTAATTTACCGCAAACTACTAAAGATGTTAGGCAGAAGTTACTGATTTTATGTATTAATGCTTATGAAGAGGCGATCGCTCTCGCCCATTCCTTGAGTAATGTATCTTTAAGCTTTGATTTATTTGCTACCCATAATAACTTGGGACTCGCCCATTATCAGTTAGTTACTGATAATTATTTTAGTGGAGATAAAGGCAGGCGATCGCATCACTTAGAAGCAGCTTTAGATAATCATTTACAAGCCTTAAATGGTTTAAGTAAGCAACCAGAGGCTTATCAAGCAACTTTTGCTTATGTAGTCAAAACCGTTCGGGCTTTTCACAATGAATTAGGTATTCAAGGGCAAAATCTGGCTTTATCTAAAGTTCCTGGTCATTTGTTGCCGGAGATTTTACCCAAGTTATAGTTTTGTGAAAATAGGATAAAAACCTGATAATGAAAGGCTTTCAAGTCTGTCAACAGCTATATATGCAAAATTCATACCACCGAAGCCATAACTTGTTTACTGGAATATTTATTTAAAAATCAAAATCTGCACCGAGTCCGTGCCAACTGCGACCCAGAAAACATAGCATCTATCAAATTATTGGAACGGGTTGGTATGCGTCTGGAAGGTCACTTTATTAAGAGTTTATGGTTCAAAAATAATTGGGTAGACGAGTTATGGTTTGCGATTCTCGATGATGAATGGAACTAAATGATACCAGTATTTACACTCCCTTTCGTGGTGGAAACTCTTAACAGAAGGGAAGATGAGCATCACAAGCAAGGTTTAAAGCCGAGTGGAATTGTAGGCAGCTTAGTTTCCCTGTTCCCTTTCATACTGGATGGATATTTGCTTCTTAATAAATTCTTCATTGACAGCCCCTTGCTGATTATGATAATCATTATCGGAAGTAAGTATACTGTCAGAAATAAGTGATATGGCTTCATACAGCATTCAACTGGGGCAAGCATCTACTTCAGTCTTAGCGAGCTTGTTGGTGGCAGCACCACTAGCTCTATCCAGCAATATTGCACCAGCGCAAGCTCATGGTAATCACACCCATGCTGATGAAACTGAGTTTTATATTGGGTTAGATGGTTTAAGAGTTCTGGCTAGTGGTACGTATGCGGGATTAGACAACCCTAATTACAATCGCCTAACATTTTTATACGCACATCGGGAAGAAGATTTTACTACTAATCACTTTCACGGTATTGGAGCTTACAGCTATTCAGGGCCTTTAGGTAGTCCAAGTATTAACCCGACAAATATAAATAATAGAATCCCTGAAACCTATACAGGACAAATACCTCTGCAATTATTGCCAGGTAAAGGAGCGTTTGCTGGTCGCTTGGTGAGTACTGCGACAGGGGCAGAATATAGCAATATCAAAATTGAAACTGTAGAAACTTTAGCCTCAGCTACAGATGCAGACGACCAGTATTTATTTAATAGTTCTGGCGGTCGTTGGCAATCATCTTTAGGAGGTGCAACAATTGGTCTACAGTTGATTTCAATTAGTAGTGGATTAAATGTTGCTGACGAAGCAGGTGTAAATCTTTTCAATTCCGTCGGTGATATTTATACCATCGGTACTGGTGATAATTTCACTTTCAGACCCAAGTTTTGGACTGATGCAGCCGCAGCACTAGGGAAATACTCGGCAACATTCAAACTTGTGGATGTCAGTACAGATAGTAGTACTCCCTTGCTGGAGTCTGGTACATTTAGTTTCGATTTCAGCGTTGAGCAAGTGCCTGAACCTTCAACAACTATTAGCTTAGGTCTATTAGGATTATTGGCGCTTTCTTTCTCTCGATTGAAGAAGCGGACGGTAAAAAGTTTGAATTAATGTTCTGGGACTGGGGACTGGGGACTGGGGACTGAGGACTGGGGACTGAGGACTGGGGACTGAGGACTGGGGACTGGGGACTGGGGACTGGGTTAAAAGTCTTTTTGTGTCCAGGTTGTATCATCTATTGATGTCCTAACACTACTGGCGACAACTATAATTGCTCAATTGAATGTAATTATTTCCTGTTCACCCCTAAATCCCTAAACCCCCACACCCTTAAAATAAAAAATCCTCAATAGCGGCGAAAATAGCTGCTGGGTATTCCTCATGCAGTCCTAAGGAACCTGGAACTACTACGCTTTGTACTCCAGGGATTGCGGCTACAGCGTCCATTTCTTCTCGTGATTTGGGTGGACTTGATGCACCAATAACTACCATGAGGGGTATAGATAATGACTGTACTAATGCGAGGAAATCACTTTGATTGTGTACAGCGTCAATATTGCCTGTGACAAAAGCCGCAGAAGCAAATCTGGCTCCTGGTTTTTGAGTTGTTTGCCACTTTTTCTCGATGAAAGCAGGTGTGAGTCTATCCGCGTCTGTGAAAACATGACGGCGGTACATGAAATTTAAGAATGAGGGTGTAGTGTTAAGTTTGTAGAGGATTTGTCCAACAATAGGCGATCGCACTAATCCCCTCACTATACCAGCTACCTGTGAACTTGCCCCCATCGTTGGCAAGGGGCCGCGCCATGTGGGTGCGACTAAAACAATCTTTGAGAAAGCATCTGGCTGTTTTTGTGCTAGTAGCAACACATAACTAGCCGCATGACCAGCCGCTAACACAGTAATTGGGGTAGAAAAAACAGCCTGAACAAAATCTTCTAAAAATCGCTGATAAATTTCTGGTCGGTAATCTAAGCTGGGGCGAGAAGATTCGCCAAATCCTGGCCAGTCCACTGCGACTACTTGGAAATGGGGAGCTAGTAGCCTAGCCATTTCACCCATTTCCAAGCGGGTAGATACACTGCTAAAAGCTGGTAATAGTAAAAGTGGTGAACCTTGACCAAGGGTTTCATACACCACTCGTAATGGTTGACCTTCCCACTGCCAGAGAAATTCATGAACTACTCCACCAAACCCAGTAGGATCAGAGGTGGACAACAAATTGGTAGACATAATTTTTCCATTATCAGCCCTATGGTTCTAACTTACATTCCAGCGCCTTTTTTTGCATGGTTTTAAATATGTTGTAAAATCCGTTGGCGCGGGAAGGTGTCAAGCTGACATTTAAACCAGTGGCTTGGATGAAATCTGGAGTTAGTTGGACAATTTCTGTGGGAGTCAGGCCATTTAGCCCTTCAATGAGAAACGCAAGTAAGCCCTTAGTTAATTGAGAATCAGAGTCTCCCTCATAGGCAACCTGACCATTATTTAAGTGTGCGGTCACGTAAACTTGTGAGACGCAACCAGGAACTTTATTTTCCGGGAGTTTATCAGTTTCTGGGAACTCCGGCAGCTTTTGAGCATACCAAATCAATTGTTCATAACGGCGCTTCGGGTCGGTAGCACGTTGAAAGCGCTGGACAATTTTAGCAAGTGCAGGTGGTAAAGAATCTAAACTAGAGGACATAAAAGCATCTGCAAATAATCGGTCTCACCTTGAGTTTAGATTATCTTATTAGTCAATGGTCAGTTGTCAGTTGTCATTAGTGGTTCCCCTGTTCCCCTGTTCCCCTGTCTCCTTTCACATAGTCCTACTTTTCGTTACATCAATGCTGATTTTGCCGCCAAAATCGGGAATGGGTGCGGCGGGTTTAGTGAGTTTAACTTGGACTTGTGTAACTTGATGGCATTGCTGAATAATAGAATCAGCGATCGCACCAGCTAATCTTTCTATCAAAGCAAACTTAGAATTTTTCACTAAGTCTTTGACTAAGCTAATGACGCTACGATAATCTAACGTGTCTGTGATCTCGTCACTCTTAGCAGCTGCGGATAAATCTAACCATAACTTGACATCCACCTCAAACCACTGTCCTAACACCTGTTCCTCTGGCAAATAGCCGGTGTAGCCATAGCAGCGAATCTCCGTTAAGTGAATGCAGTCCATCTAAATCCCCACCTTTGCATACAATTTCCCCAAAAGGATTTTATAGCAAAGTGCTGAGTTTTCTTCTATCCCATGTCCGAGTCTAAAAATTTTTGAATGTTGAATTGATTAGCCTCCTAACTAGTCGGCATTGCTGCCTTCTCCTCACCAGATTCAACCATCTTTTTTGGTGCTTCGTCCTCAAACAAAATTAAGTCAAACCAAAAAGTAGTACCCACTCCCACTTCACTAACTAGATTTACTCTACTGCGGTGTCGTTCCACAATATTTCTCACAATCGACAACCCTAAACCTGTGCCTTCTAAAGTGTGGACTCTGTTTTCTACCCGGAAGAATCGGTCAAAAATCGCCTGTTGGTCTTCCTGGGCAATACCGATGCCGGTGTCAGAAACTTCGATACGCACTTGGGCAGGCTGATTGGGGGAATTGGATTTAGTGTTTAATACATAGGTACGAATGGCTATTTTGCCACCGGAGGAAGTGAATTTGAGGGCATTTCCGACCAAATTAGCTAAGACTTGTAATAGTAAATCGTAATTCCCTAAGACTAGTGGCAAGCCAGGAGCAACATCTTGGATGAGTTCGATACCTTTGTCTCTAGCATTGAGTTGATAGGTACGTAGTGTTTGTTCAATGGCCTGGGCTAAATCTACACCATCGAAACTGTAGCTACGACCAGATTCCAACTTAGATAAATCTAAAACATCATTAACAAGACGAGTTAGGCGATCGGTTTCATGATTAACTGTTTGCAGAAACTCTTGGCGTTCTTCTAAACTCAAGTCTTCGCCGTAGTCATGGAGGGTTTCAATAAAAGATTTGATATTAAATAAAGGCGTTCGCAGTTCGTGGGAAACGTTGCTGATAAATTGGCTTTTGGCTTCATTTAGTTCCACCTCACGGGTAATATCCTGCACCGTGATGGCAATACCTTTGATGCTTTCCCGTTGCAGATTGAGGACTGTAGTCAAAAGAATGCGAATTGTGCGGTTGCTGGGTTGGTTGAGGGTGAGGCGAAATTCAGCGCTATCACATTCACCGGCTGCCATTTCGTATAGTGGTCTGGTGATTTCCATTTGTACCGCCGGGGGTAGGTGATGCAACACATTACTACCCACCACATCATCAGCACCTTCCCAGCCAAAAATGTGTCTGGCTGTGGGGTTGACTAAAATCACCTGCATATTGTTGTCAATCAACACAGCACCGTCGGCAATAGTGGAAACTAAGGTTTCTAGCTTGGCTTTCTCGGCTGTTAGTTCCTCAATATTCTGCTCTTCATAGCGCTCTAGGCGCTCTGCCATTTCATTAAAATTGAGAATTAACTCTCCTAGTTCGCCTCCCAAGGGCAAATCAATACGCTGCTTAAAATTACCAGCCGCGATTTGTTTTACCCCCACCAATAATTCTTTAATGGGCTTAGTGATAGTCAAAGCATTAACCACCCCTGCCAAAATCACCATGACCCAAATCGTAATAAAAACCGCAATGGTAACATCACGGGTGAAATTGGTGGAGATAACGGCTGTTTGGTTGGGGTTGATGCCAATAGCCAACACACCCAAGTATTTTTTATCGACAATTAGGGGAATGAACACATCAGTCACAATTCCATCTGGACTCATGTGTTGCCGTACCATTGGCTTTTCGCCGTCACCAGGGTACTCTTCTGGTAGTTGTATCCGGCGCTCAATGGAGAGGGAGTTTTCTACCTCTGGTTCCCAAAAGGGAATGCCAAAAAAGATTTTCCCAGTTTCATCAGCGTAGAGCATATAGCGCACACTAGAAGTGCTGCTGTAGAAGCGTTGGGAAAATTGGGCAACTTCAGTCAGATTATGGTCAGCAACCAGGGGTGCAACGTTAGCAGCCAGAAGTAGACCCAAATCCCGCCCAAAACGGGTGTCATTCACTTGGGCATCTTGCTGAATTGTGTTTACCGCCCAAAAGGTGAGACCACTCATCACCAAGGAAACCACCAAAGTGGCTGCGGCTAACAGTTTAGTCTGGAGTGTGAACTCTGACCACCAATTGGCGATCGCTTCTCGAATTGTTTTTAACAGCGCCAGCATCTCTAATAAAGTTGTTAGTAGCTTTGGTTATGAACCCCAACAACTTAAAAATTAACAGTTATTTTGGACATTAGCTCAGTTGTCAGTTGTCAGTTGTTATTAGTCAACGGTCAACGGTCAACAGTTAACAATGGACTTCGGACTATCAACTATTGACTCTATAACCAATATCTCTCCGGTAATATATGCCCGAAAAGTCTATGGCTTTAATTCCAGTGTACGCTTGCGCGAGGGCTTGTTGGAAATTTTCTCCGATTCCTGTAACATTTAGGACTCTGCCGCCATCTGTAACTATCTGTTGTTGCGCGTTCAACTTTGTGCCTGCATGAAATACTGTTGCACCTGTGGCTTCTGCTTGAGGAATGCCGGTAATGACTTGGCCTTTTTCATAATCCCCAGGATAGCCGCCGGAAGCTGCCACTACGGTGGCGGATGCTCCCCCTTGCCAAGCAATGGGTGGTAGCTCACCTAAACGCTGCTGTACACAAGCTAGAATCAATTCTTCTAGGGGGGTGGCTAATAAGGGGAGGATGACTTGCGTTTCTGGGTCGCCAAAGCGGCAGTTAAATTCTAAGACCTTAAAATCGCCATTGGGTGTAATCATCAACCCGGCGTAGAGTACACCACGATAATCGATGCCTTTAGATTGTAAGGTGGCGATCGCTCTTTCTAAAACTTCGGTTTGCACCAGTGCCATTAACTCTGGTGTGGCGATTGGTGCTGGTGCATAAGCTCCCATCCCGCCTGTATTTTCCCCTGTATCCCCTTCCCCAATTCGCTTATGGTCTTGGGCGGGTAACAAGGGACGAATTGTCAATCCATCCGTCAAAGCCAATACAGAAACTTCTTGCCCAGTCAAACATTCTTCAATGACAACAAACTCACCCGCACTACCAAACTGCCCTTGAAATATGGCATCAATGGCACTCTGTGCCTGTTCAATTGTCGTTGCCACGGTGACACCCTTGCCAGCCGCTAAACCATCCGCCTTGACGACTATAGGCGCTCCCTGTGCCTGAATATATGACTTGGCTGCTGCTGCCTCTGTAAATACCGCAGCCTTGGCGGTAGGAATCCCAGCTTCCTGCATCAGAGCTTTTGCCCAAGCCTTACTCGCTTCAATTTGCGCTCCGGCTCGGCTTGGCCCAAACACCATCAACCCTTTTTCTTGTAGATAGTCAGTAATTCCTTTTGCCAAGGGTACTTCCGGCCCGACTACCACCAAAGAAAAACCCTGATTCAAGGCATATTGACTAATTCCCTCAAAATCATCCACGGCTAAAGATACATTTTGGCAACGTGCCAAAGTTGCCGTCCCCCCATTTCCTGGCACACAGGCGACTTGCTCAATTTGTGGCGATTGCAATAGTTTCCACGCTAGAGCGTGTTCACGTCCCCCGTTACCGACAACTAAAACTTTCACTGATTCCCTCTTGCGTCTCTGGCGAAGCGAGAGTACTTTATGACTCTCGCGGATCAATTCTTCACCAATTCTGACCTTGATGCAAGTCCTATGATGGGGAGTGCTGATTTGTAGGGTGATGTAGTGCGTGTTAAGTAAAGAATCATTCATTCTTTACCCAATCCCCATTACCCCTTATCCCCAGAGGGGGCCCCACCTTCCCCAGTCCCATAATAAATTTGCCAAATTTAGAATAATTGTTCTAAAAATAACTAGGAAATAATGACGGAACATCATTGTCACTATTAACCTGTGGATATGTAAGATTCGTACTTGATTTTTGAAACATGGGTGGGGTGGGCAATACCCACCAAAATCATGATACGGTGGGCATTGCCCACCCTACAGATACTTAGATTTGTTCAAGAATCAAATCGGATTCCTATAGAAACTAAGAAAATAAGAATAAAGTAGGTAAAATGGCGAAAATTATAGTTACTGGAGCAGCAGGATTTATTGCTTCTCACCTGGTAGAAACCCTACTCAAACAAGGTGAAGAGGTAATCGGGATTGATGAAGTGAATGATTACTACGATCCCTTATTAAAACGTAAAAATATTGCCCATTTACAATCGTTTCCTAACTTCACCTTCATTGAGGGAGATATTCAGTTTCTAGATTGGCCGTCCCTACTCCAAGATGTGACTGTGGTCTACCATCAGGCGGCGCAGGCGGGAGTTAGGGCAAGTTGGGGTAATGGTTTCCGTGCTTATACTGAGCGCAATATTAATGCTACACAAGTTTTGTTGGAAGCAGCTAAGGATGCTCAACAATTAACTAGGTTAGTCTTTGCATCTACTTCTAGTGTGTATGGGGATGCGGAAACCTTACCTACTCACGAAGGGATTCCGCCTCAACCGGTTTCTCCTTATGGCATTACTAAGTTAGCTGCCGAGCGTTTGTGTGGGCTATATCACAAAAATTTCGGTGTACCGTTTGTGGCTCTACGTTACTTTACTGTATATGGCCCTAGACAGCGCCCTGATATGGCTTTCCATAAGTTTTTTAAATCTGTTTTACAGGATGAGGCGATTCCTGTTTACGGAGATGGACAGCAAACTCGTGACTTTACTTTTGTGAGTGATGCTGTAGCGGCAAATTTAGCGGCTGCTAGTGTACCGGCTGCTGTAGGAGAAATTTTTAATATTGGTGGTGGTAGTAGGGTGGTTTTGGCTGAGGTCTTAGACACGATGGAACAAATCGTTGGTCAGCCAATTAAGAGAAATCACATAGAAAAGGCAATGGGTGATGCACGTCACACGGCTGCTGATGTGTCGAAGGCACGGAAAATTTTAGGATATGAGCCAAAGGTTTCTTTGAGGGAGGGTTTGAGCTTAGAATGGCAGTGGGTGAAGGCTTTGTACACCTAGAGCCAGTGAAAGCGATCGCCTGGATTAAACTAAGAGGGTTTAGATAAAGCGATCGCACTAATTCCACTCAACAGCAAACCTATGCCTATCCATTGGGAAACTAAAACTTTTTCTCGCAAAACTACAGCCCCAGCTATTGTAGTTAGAACAATAGTTAATCCGATTACTAATGGGTAGGCTATGGATAAGTTTAGTTTCCCTAAAACTAAGACATAAAAAATTGTGCTTAAGCCGTAGCAACAAATTCCGCCTACTAAATAAAAGTTTAAAGGGTTCTGTCCCGCGCCTAGTTTCAATAGAGTTTGCGCTAGTGTATTTAAGCCTACTGTAGTTAAAATTAATAAAGCAAAGATAATTGGATTATTCATCAATATTAATTTAGGGAATTTATTATATATTTTGATTGATGTAAATAGAGTACATTACTTTAATCTCTATTCAGCTATTTACAAAAAGATTTTATAACCAAACGCTCCTTCAAAGTCCCATAATTCTTTACCCTTTGGATAAGGTATCTGTACCCATTTGCCAGCTAGCTTTTCCCACCAGCGCAATGGATGGGGTAAACTGGCAACTTGAATGCAACGGCATCCAGAAAACTTTGCTCCCATAACATCTGTATGTAAACTATCACCAATAACTAAGACATTTTTTGATGACAAGCGCATCTGAGTCATAGCTTTGCGAAATGCTGAGGGAAAAGGTTTTTTGGCTGGACTGATGGCGTTAATATCGAGGCGATGTGACCAATATTTAACGCGGTAGCGACGTTTCCCATTTGAGAGGATAAAAAGTTTTAAGCCTGCTAACTTGGCTTCGGCTATCCAATCTTCTGCCCAAGGAGCAAGGTAGCGATCGTCTTCTGAAATAATGGTGTTGTCTAGGTCAAGGATAACGCCCCGAATCCCCGCATTTTTGAGCCAGTCAATTTTAACTTCAGCTAAAGTAAGGATTTGTTTTGGTAATTTATCAGGCTGCTCTATAAAGGTTGAGTAATGCAGTTTACTCAACCAAGTTTTGATATGCGTCACGTTGCTTTGCTCCGAATTCAAATAACACCCATCGCATTGTCAACTACTGAATCACTCCCTGATTCTTTAACCATAGAATTAAAAAACAAGTGCAGATCCAACCAATCACAGTAAAGAGAATTCCTTTGTCTTTTAACAAGACTTCTTCTGGTCTTTCACTGCGTCCACCTTTTTCTAGATGATCTTCGCCTTCATGGGCAATTTCTTGGGGGTCGCTGAGAAGTTGATAGCGGAAAATACCATACAGTACGAATGGTAAGGTTATTAGCATCCAAGGAGTTGATGCGCCACGTAAAGCTGGGCCTGAACTCCAAAGAGCATAAGCGAGGACTGTACCTGTGGTGACTACGCTTTCCATGCGTCCTAAGAGGGGTAAGGAGTAGCGTTTGAGTACAGCACGGAGTTTTGTACCTTGAATTTCTGCCAAACGCAATTCGGCTTTACGTTTTTCAATGCCCAAAAATAACGCCAGCATGGCTGTACAAAGTAAAAACCAAGCTGATAAAACAATGTCTGTTGCAGCCGCGCCGCCAAAAGCACGTAAGACAAATCCGGTGGCGATCGCAATTACATCTAAAATCACTAGGCGTTTGAGTTTTAGGTTATAAGCAACTTGTAAAACTGCATACCCTGTAATAGCTGCACCTAACTGTGGCGATCGCCACCAGCTGATACTCAAAGCGCCTCCTAGTAAAATCAATGCCATCCCAATTGCTATTGGAATACTCACCAACCCAGCCGCAATCGGCCGCTTACACTTGACAGGATGCTGGCGGTCAGAGGCGACATCTGCAATATCGTTAATGAGATAAAAACCACTGGAGGCAGAACAAAATAGTATAAATGCAAACAACCCACCCAGGAAGGACTGTAAATTGATACTGAAGGCGAACAACGGCGCAGCAAATACCACTAGATTTTTTGTCCATTGTTTTGGACGCATAGCAGCCAAATGAGATGCCAGATTGTGAAAAATACTCATCCATAAGGAGCCTGCGGGCAAAGAATTGCGTCCGGTGTCCATAAGTTTATGATGTTTTTACTAAATATTTGGCTAAATTAAGTACGTAAGTTTTTTTACCACCCAGATAGTACTATTTTTGAATAATTTTTACTTAAAAAATAATTTAATTTACTCAATCTTTAATGGATTTTACTGAAGATTAAATAAAACCAATATATTCTACTAAGTAAATACGTATAACAATATACTTATTTTTGGGTTTATTTTGAAGCTTGTATCGCACCATTAAGTATATATAGCTGGGGACTAGGGACTGGGTGAAAAGTCGTGTCTAGGTTGTATTATCTATTGATGTCCTAACACTACTGGCAACAGCTATACTTGCCCCTGGAATAGTCCATAGTTATACCAATTTAAAAAAAGAATGGGATAGATACATACATACGGACATACCCTTATTCTGTTTGGCATTCCTAATATGCTAATTTTGCGGAAAGTTCTGTAGGTTGGTTTCCCGACTTAGGAACGCCACTTGCTACAAGCCGGGGAAGCTATCCAACCCAGTGACTCAATTTTTCAAGACGAATTTTGAATTGATTACTCCCATTCGTCAAATTGATTGGTGGTGTTGCGGAGGATGGAATTTAGTTGAGCGCGGCGGGTTTCAAAGTTGGCGGCGATGGAAATTAGGGCAATACCAACAAATAAACCTACAACCCATTTTAAGAAGGGGTAACGCAAGCTAAAAATTACTAGCTGGTAAATACTGGTGATGAGAAAAGTGGCTGTACCAACATAGAGAAATGCTCTGATTCTTAAAGCTAATCCGGCGAAAATGGCAACTAAGGCCAAACTTCCAGGCAGAAGAGGAGCATTTTGGTGAAATAAGATTGCCCATCCACATATTACGCCGCTACCTAAGACTCGGAGGGTGTGACGAGTTAGTTTAGATTCTGGCTGTACCAGTTCTGGATCGACTTGGGCAATATATAGCAGTGATAAACCAATCACTGTGACATACCACAAGTTATCGGTGAGGCGTAACTGATGAAACCAGGAAAATAGCGCCCAATCTATCAACGCCACACTAATATAAGTAAAACGGATGTTTTCCCCTACTTTGGCTAAAAAGATGTAAAATCCTGCGGCTATGAGTAATGTAATGGGGTGAACGAAGAGTCTGGTTTCTCCTAAAATTACTAGTGGCACAATATAGGCGGCTTGTCGCCAAGGTTTTTGTGACCATCCCCAACTTTGCCACGGTAAGATATATAAGAAATAAGCAAATACGCAGGCGATCGCACCATTCCAAGGAACTAAAACCCCTGTGATTAGTTGTCCTACGGCAGTTTCCCGCCAATATACTCTCATGCCAGCTATTAATACAAAGCCGAGATAAACCCATAAGTCTGCGGTGGTGATGCGATCAAAAACACGGGAAACGGATTCATCTGGTTTTGTTCTACCTTGTAGGATGGCGTAGGTAATTAAAAATACTCCCGTCCCCAACCCCACAAGGCGATTAACTTGGATGGGTAAGGTAATTGCTGTCATGAGTAAGGCGCTACTCCAAGCCCAGTGTAGATGAGCAATGAGTTTCAGTTCTTGGGTGCTAAGACGTAGGTAATTTGTCACCCAAGGAGTAAGGATGCGGTAGGCAGACATAATAGTTGTACCCAAAGCAGCCATCGCAATTAAGCCGTCACCTAAACCACCGCCAGAGGCTTGTGACATTTGATAGAACAACATCTCATAAGCTGAGACGGATACACCAATAATCCCTAAGTAAAGCAGGGGTTTGAAGTCTTGGCTACGTCTTCCTACACCAATGAAAATTAAGGCTACACCTAAGGAACACAACCCCGACCAATCGGTAAAGGTGTTAAACCGCAGTAGTACACTAAATAAACCATAAAATACAGGCAGGATGTGGAAACTATTGGGTAGTTTAGTTAATTGGTAACGTCGTCGCCACCACTCTCCTAACAATTGGGTGAATAAACCCAAGGCGATATTGGCAATGGCTACGTGAATAATTGAACGTCCACCAAATCCCAAAACCTCAGCAATCAATAACTCTACACACCAAGCAATTCCATAAAATGCCCAGTCTGTGGGTTGTCGCCAATGACGATAAGTAATTGCCCCTAAGGTGATAGTTGTAGCAATTAAGTATAAAACCCCAGGAGCTTCAAACCCCTGATAAACAACTAGGGAATGACGGGTGAGATTTAATAGTTCTAAGCCACATAAAGCGATCGCCCATTTATCTGCCGCATCTGCATATATACTGGCTAATTCTTGGTGACGGCGTAGTAATACTGTGCGTCCTAACCATAAACCTAAGGTAGCGATCGCACCCACAACACACCATCCTGCAACTGTGAGGCGTGGTAAACCTTCCCACAGCAACGCCCCAACGAAGCTTAAACCAAAACCAATGGTAACCCCTGCAACTTGTAAACTGGGTAAGTAACGGCTATTGGCATACATCACACCTGTACTCACCGCCAAACTAATCAATCTGGTTCCGGGTAAGGGTAAGGTTAAGAGCTGTGCCATACCCACTGTGAGGATGCTTAAAAGACTGTTGGTGGTACGGTAATGGTCTGTTGTGCGACTGGCTAAAGCTGTCAGGGCTATGGGTGTGACTAACCAAATCACATTCCAATGGGCTTGGCTTTCAACGCCACCCGCCCAGATAGGCTGTGCATTATTCCACAATAACCAAAAACTAACAACAGCTAATCCTAGACCGATATACCAGCCACTACGTTGCCATAATCCAGTACCCAGACTATACACCCACTCTGCCAACATCAACACGAGGAAAATGCTTGCCCAAGTATGTAAATCTAGGTTCGGTAAAAGTCTATCAATAATTGAACAAAGTGTTAATAATCCACCAACGTGAGTTAGATATACCAAAGGAACAGGTACAGAAGAACGACGTTTGCTGATGACTACTAAGGTGATGGTGGAAAACAACAAATTGAGCGATCGCAAGGTAGGATTAACGGTGGCGATCGTTGTTAAACAAGTACCCAGTAGCAGTGTTAAAAATTCGCCAAACTGGGCAACTTCACGCTTGCGGTAATGATGCAGGGTTTCTGTCAGCACCACCATGAAAACTATATAAGGAAATAAAGCAATACTGATTAACGCCCAAGGTTCATTTTGGGCTTGGGTGAGTTGGGTGCCAAAGGCGATCGCTAATTGCTTAAATCCAGAGGGAACTAACCGCCAACCTAACCAAATCGTCTGTAAGCCGACGACAAATATCAAGGCTAAATCACCTTGCCAGCTGTATCTGTATAGGCGCACTCCTCCCACCCACAAAATCAAGCCACTAACGGCGATCGCTTGGGCTGGCTGTTCTATTACTGCTACTAGCCAACCGATGAACAGGAGAATACCTCCGAGTTTTTCCCAGGGGAGGGGGGATGTAGGAGATGTAGGAGATGTGGGGGATGTTTGTTTTTGTCTTTCTTGCTGTGCTATCCAAGTTGTTAACCAACCACAAATACCAATGGCTAAACCTAATTGGGTAATCTCAACCCCAGCAACGAAAATTGCCCGCGATAGCAGGAGTAATAAAGCGTAGACAATGACAGCCGCATATATGTTGATGATTGGTTTATGGGGTTGTTCACCTTCATCAACCAAGGGAATGGGTTGGCGGCGACTGTGATAAATTGTGATGATGGTTGTGCTAATCATCGCCACATAAACAGCAATTAAGGGAGATCCTGGTAATTTCCACCCCCAATGCAGATAACTCAACCCTAGAAGATTTATTAGCGGTAGTTTTCCTCTGGGGAAATTGCTGATAACTGTGCGATTTCTCCACAGCAATACTGTTACTACCGTTAATATTGGGGTGGCGATCGCTACTGTTACCCAATCTAAAGGATTGTGCCACAACCCGAAACTGTCCATTGCCCAAAAGTTAACTGGTACTAATAACAGCGTGACAATCAATAATGTCTGCGCTGTTAATCTTAGGTTATTTTGTCTACCAGCCCAAAAGCTAAACCCCCAAAAACTCAAAGTATAAGCCAATAAAACCCCGTACTGTCCAGATGCTGGGAATCTCTCCCATTGGCTAGCCGCCAATACCCCTGAGGAAATTACAACTAAGAATACACCCAGAAACAATAACCAACGAACACTTAATTCCTCTCCTAGCGACTGCAACATCCTGCTGGCGATGTTGGGTTGTGTCGGTTCTTTTGGTTGTTTTCTGGGTTTTTCTTGTAACTGAGCAACTAATGGCCTTTCTGGTGTTCTAATAGTTGCAACTACCCTTTGTGGTTCCGGGACAGATTGGGATTGTAACTCTATTCGACAAACAAGGTAATCTCGACATATTTGCTTAACTTGAGTGTCTGATATCAAACCCAAACGCAACCATATATCTAACCCTTCCAGTAGTTCAGGGTGAGAAGACGGGAGCCTAAGTTCAATTCTCAACGGGTGATCAGAGGGCGATGACATAAATCGCAGACGTATCAGTATATACGTAACATCATCATTGGCTTAGTCTATATTTATGCGATCGCTGTGCCACTTGTCTGGCTGACTAATTAATTTTTTACAATGGGAATGATGCCGAGGCGTGGCGCATTGACAAATATCTTCTAATTTTTTGTCCCCTACTATCAATTTGTAACTTTTTTAAACGCCGAGTAAGCTGTCCTTGCTTTAACTTGCACATCTTTTAGTGTTACCTGTTGACGGTTAACAGCAGTCAACAAACCTACAAGGGACTATGTAATTTCAAAGCGTAATAGCTTATTGCTCAAGTTAATTCAGAACCATTAAAGAAATTTTCTGCTTAGTCATCTAAACTATAACAATAAATTATAATTCTTATAAAATTTTTAATGTCAATTGTTGTTGACCAATGCGTAACAAACCCGTTACAATATTTTACATACAACAACAAAAGTTTTTTTCTATATTGCAAGTTAACCAAATTTAGACTCAGTATTTATATTTTTAATTGACATTTGGACTTCTCCTAATCACCTCGGTTACATAGCCGGGGTATTTTCGTAATTTATAGTAATTCAAAACTTACTTACTATTCACAACCTTCCATTCTTCACTCCCCACTTTCCAGTCACACAATTCATGCTGCAATAAATTTTTACCTTTCTTTTTAGCCAAATACATTAAATTATCAGCAATTTCGATAATTTCAGCCACTGATTTTGGCGGATTATTAAAAGTAATAGCACCAATACTAAAAGTTACCGATAAATTTTCCTTCTTCATAGAAGCTAGAAGAACTGTATGCAATCGGTGAAGTACTACTTCTGCTGATTCATAACTTGTACGCGGTAATAAAATAGCAAATTCATCACCACCAAGTCTAGCAATTACATCTATTTTACGTAGAGTGTTAGTAGTACTTTTTGCTATTATTTGCAGCAGGCGATCGCCAAAACTATGTCCAAACTGATCGTTAATTTGTTTGAAATTATCAACATCAAAATAAGCCAGTGTGAGAGGTTCTCTGTGCCTCAAAGATTTTTCAATCTCGCTATTGACTATATCTAAAAAAAAGCCTCGATTGGTCAACCCAGTGAGATTATCTGTACGTGCTAATTTCTCTAAATTGATTAATGTAGTTTTAAGTTGTGAAAGCAGATGACTAACAAATAGAAAAAAACTTAAAATTACCAGTGCATTCCAAAAATGAATTAACGGATGTAAATGGTATTGATCTTGAATTTGATTAACTAAAAGATTAGTAATATCACTGCTTACTGCTATGAAAAATCCTGTATGTTGGTTGACGAACCATGCAGCAATGCCAATGGGAAGTAAATATAAGATTGATACAGAAATTTCAGGAGAAATACAGTAGTCAATTAACCCTATGAGACCAACCGTAAATATACTTAATAAAATTGAAAATGATTTAGGTTTAGCCTCTAATATTTGAATTAAACGCATATTCCCTCTTTTAACAGCCTTTTTAGTTATTTTTGACACAACACGACGGCTGTTGTTATCGACGCACTATCTAGATTTTGTCAAATCTTAACATAAAAATACCGAAATATTACTCTTGACAGACATTGATATTTTCAATGTGGGTACATTGGATCTGAAACCATAGAGACTTGAGTCTTGATTCAGAACTTGTTCCCCTTTCATGGGCTTCAGCCTTTAGTCCTAGAAGTTTAAATTTAATCCAAAATGCTAAGTGAGATATCAGTTAAAAGGGAATTGCTGAATCATGAGATGAAAGTGGAGGTATTTAAACCTCAAACTCCTTATGCTCCCTGCTTCTCTGCGTTACATAAATCATCCCACATTTATGTAACGCCGTTATTAAAGATATGTTTTTGGTATGAGCTTCAGTGCAAATCTGTATTCATTATTGTGGTTTGCACTCTTAGTAGATTTTCTGCTATACTTGTCGAAGTTCATACATAAAGACCTACAAAGCAATAGAAAATCATGTCTATTGCTTAAACCGGAGCTTATGTATCGGGTTACGGCTTCAATAACTGAAGCGTTGTTAGCGCGGGCGTAGTTTAGTGGTAAAACTATAGCCTTCCAAGCTATTAATGCGGGTTCGATTCCCGCCGCCCGCTCTTATCTTAAAACCCTTGTGAGTTAAGCCTTACAAGGGTTTTTTGTGTTTATAAGATACTTAATTTAATAGTACTTAAGTACCATACTTGAACAAAAAATTGGGTCTGTTTAGGGTAAATTGGGTGTAAATTGGGTGTAGCGAACTGATGTACTATAATCAGCGAAAAACAGTGTAATATGTACACCAAAACACCTACAGGGAAAGTACCCAAGGGAAATGTCTCTATTATTGATTCCAATGGACGGTTACAACTACGATTTCGTTATGGAGGGAAAAGATACTATTTATCTCTTGGTTTACCCGATACAAAAATAAGCCGTAAAGCAGCAGAAGCAAAAAAGAATCAGATTGAGTTGGATATTGCTTCAGGAAATTTTGATCCAACACTGGACAAGTACAAGCCTCAATCAGTGCTGAGTACCGTTGAACCTGACATTACACCCAAATTTACACCCAAAATAACAGAACTTTGGGAAAGTTATATCAATTACAAATCATCAAGCCTCAAGGAAACAACTAAGGGATACCACAATAGCTTCACCAAACTGTTCCAACGTTTAGGCAATATACCACTGCCGGATGCTCTTAAAGTGAAAGCAGAATTGGAGAGGATAACTACAGTAGGGCAAACCAAGCGGGCATTGATTCAACTTAATGCAGCTTGCAACTGGGCTGTAAAACATAAGTTGATTGACTCTAACCCTTATGTGGGAATGGCTAACGAGATGCCAAAGTACCGTTATCAATTGGAACCTAAACCCAATGCTTTTTCAGAACAAGAAAGAGAAAAAATTATTAAAGCATTTAAAGATCATCGGGGAAATTGGAACGGTAGAGGCTATACAGGCATCAGTTATAGTCATTATGCTTCACTTGTAGAATTTTTATTCCTGACAGGTTGTCGTCCATCAGAAGCAATTGGGCTTCAATGGAAGCACATAGCAGAGGACTGTGGTTATATTCGCTTTGAAGAGTCAGTGACAACATCGGGAAATGGTATCCCTACAAGAGTACAGGGATCTAAAAACAACAAAAAACGGCAATTCCCTTGTTCAGAAAGATTACGAAATTTACTCATATCTATCAAACCTGAAAATCCTTATTTAGATGATTTGGTTTTTCCTAGTCCAAAGGGAAAAGTAATCAACTACAACAATTTTTGTAATAATGCCTGGAATAGAATTGTTGACCAGATTAAACCAAACACTACACCTTATAGTTGTAGAGATACCTTCATCACTATTCAAATTCTTAAAGGCGTTTCCGAATCAGTCATAGGCAAATGGTGCGATACCAGCGTTGAGATGATTGAAAAGCATTATGCAGATTATCTAAAAATGCTGAATTTACGTCCCATTGATTAATCTGTATAACTGGTTTTAATGGCTCTTGCGTTGGTTTTATGGTGGAGCATTAAAATCACAGTTTTATAGAAAGGCTCAAAAACTTAAAACCCAGTCACAGCAATGAATACAGGCTATCTTTGGGTTTTATTTATTATTCTGTTCCATAAAATGAACTGAAGAGCCGTTTTAATTAACAAACATTAGTAAAACGGAGAAAGTTATGTACACAAAAAAGTTACTCTTACCCATGCCTTATGGTATTTCTCCTGTATCAGTTTATTTTCATTCTAAAATTTTTATTCGTGGTGTTTTAAATGAACTTACATCTGAGGAAAAAAACCAAGATTTGATGCAAACAGATACAGGACGATTAATCATAAAGTATCGTCAGCTTGTAGTTGGAGAATTTTATCGACAAATTATTGATAATAAATTTGCTAAATGGAATGTAGATAAAATATTAAAGCCGATAATTATGCCAGAGGTAGATTTATGGAAATCTGTTTATCAAATGCTTGAAAAAATGTCCAATCTCAACTCTTTCGCTACTCATCCTGCTCATTTGCTGCGTGAATTGGTAGAAGAGGGAGACCTTATGGTTTTTATTGCTACTTACTCAGGCGGGAAACTGAGAGTTAAAAAGTATTTAGCTCTTAGACAACATCAAAATAGGGAACTCCAAGGATGCGAAAATCCTTTTGATCGAGAAGAAAGCCCTCATACATGGAAAATTATGGATTTGGCAATCAAGTTAGCAAATGTTGATGATGAGTTTAGGAAAAGATTTTATATGCCTGTTGTGGTAGCTAGGCAGAAAATTACCGCTTTTATGAAAAAAGATAGAATCAGAATCTATTTTAAGGGAAAATTGCAAAGACAAGGTAGAAAAAAAGAATCAATCAGTCAAAAAGGCTATCTGGTAAGGGTTACAAAAGAAAAGTCGCTTTCGCGCTAGATTGGTAAAAATGGTTCATATTGGATTAGTTCGTTAACAATAACTCCGATATGAACTATTTTGTTAGCAAAAGACAGCTATCAGAACAAATAGGTTTATCATCTGAAACATTTAAGCGATATCGGCTCAAAGGGATTTGGGAAGAAGGAATCCATTGGCAAAAAATAAATTCCAGAACTACGCTTTACAACATTACTTTAATACTCGATTGGATTGCTAATAGAGATAATCCACAGGCGCATCAAAGAGCGATAGATATTTATCTTCAGTCCCTTCCATCTAATCAACCACAGAAAAGAGGAAGGAAGGTCAATTGATACACGAGAATTATCAAAAACAAGATTCAACCGCTCCTCAGAGCAAATATATAAGATTATTCGTGCATAAAGGGGTGAACTAAACTCATGATTTTTACCCCAGAAAAGACAAACTCTTAAGAGAGCGCAATTAAAGAATTAAGTGACTGTGCAAAAATGAATTTCCCGCTATTAGTTGCTCTGAAACAAGACAACATAAGTTTTTAGAACGGGATAAAAACAAAGATATTGAGTATGAAGCCGATGACAAAACTTCTAAGTCATTGTACTCAAACAGTTCATCAAAGCATTTCTAAATATTT
Organism: Anabaena sp. FACHB-595; assembly: GCF_048568275.1. Taxonomy (NCBI): domain Bacteria; kingdom Bacillati; phylum Cyanobacteriota; class Cyanophyceae; order Nostocales; family Nostocaceae; genus Anabaena; species Anabaena sp. FACHB-595. Next base: position 4,214,423 of record NZ_CP183473.1, on the reverse strand, counting down.
ATTAGCATAAAGGATAACAAATCGCCATGTATGCACAAACAGGCAAAGGAGCAAATGCTCCTACAATTGACGTAGCTCAAATCTGTCAACAACTTAAAGCTCTTGGATTTAATCAAAATGATGCAGTCTGTCTCCGCGCTTTTTATCCTAGCAACGATCCACGAAAAACCAATGATAAGGGGAGAAAGGCAGAAACTAATAATTTAGATGAACTAGTCGAAATTGTTAGGCAATTTCAATCAGAGGGTAGAGGGGTTTACTTGGTTGTGAATGGCCCTGGACATAGAGATCAAGATATCACTAACTGTCGCGCACTTTTTATTGAACATGACGATTTAGATAAAGAAGTACAGAGAGAATTATGGCGATCGCTCCAATTGCCAGAACCAAGTTTGCAGATAGACACTGGCGGTAGGTCTATACATAGTTATTGGACTTTTGAGCAGTTCATCGATCCTCAGCAGTGGAAAAGTCTGCAAGCTGACTTACTAGAGTACGCAGATGCAGATCGCTCGCTCAAAAATCCATCAAGGGTGATGAGACTGGCCGGGTGTTGGCATTTCGCGTCAGAGAACGTCGTTAATGGACAAACTCAAATCATCCTTAATACTGGAAAACGATACACCTACAAAAGTTTGAGAGAACTAATCCCATACCATGAGGCAAAATTACAAGGCAATCCACTTGTTGCTGATGATTGGGCTGATATGCGGAAGCTGTCTCAATATCTAGAAGGTTATAAACCTGGAGGGCGTAAGAACTGGATAACTTGTAAGTGTCCTGTTCATGGGGGAAATAGTAGCGATAGCCTACACATCAATGAGCATACAGGACAGTTTCATTGCCATAAAAACTGTGACACCAAAGAAATTTTTAGAGTCACTTTAGACATCGCTAGATCAAAAGGTCATATCATCCCAGAGAAACACCAACAGGCGATCGCCCAACCATCAAAAGTTCTTATTCACACTACAGCCACCATTCCATACGACGATATTAAAGCTGAGTACATCAATTTGCTAGATTCTCAGGTTTCAAAATCAGAAATAAGTCGTTTTAAAACTGAGGCAAACAAAAAGTATTATCCTGTAAAATTAGACAATTTTCTAGGCAATGTAGAAGCAGAACATCGTAAGTCTGAAGATAATGAACTGATAAGAGAAGACATTCAAACAGTATTAAGATGTTCCAAGATTAATTTAGATGTTAGGCAGTTCTTACCAAGAACAATAGCGACAGCCTTAATGTTATTTGGGCGCAACCAATCGCTATCAGAGGCCTCATTAATGATGTGTTTAATCAGCGTAGTTAGCTCATCACATATGCTTGGTACACAGGTTCTGATCGGAAATAGGCACAATGGATTTTATCAAAATCCAGCTATTAACCATGCTTTAGTTGGTGAGTCTGGAACTGGTAAGTCAATCATCTTTAGAGCTTTGGTTAAAAAGCCCCTAAATGCTCTAAGAGAGGAAGAAGTTAAACGATTTAAAGAAGAATCAGAAGAATACAACAGAGATTTAGCTGCATGGGAAAAATCTGATAAATCCACTCCACAACCAGAAGCACCAAAGCCAGTAAACAAAATGTATTTAACTGGCTCCACATTGGAAGGATTGAAAGATTACATTGCAAAAGCACCAGAATACTCAATACTGAATGTTGTTGATGAATTATCAGGTTTGTTTGGTGGATTCAATCAATACAAGCGTGGTCAAGGTAATGACCGTCAAGAATTTCTCAGTTTGTATGATGGTGATGGATTCAGTGAAGCTAAAGTGTCAAAGAACATTTGTGTTGGGGCAACTAACACAGCTTGGCTTGGTGGATTACAACCCTCCATACTTCATCAATATTTTCAGATTGGCGCAAGTGATGGATTACTACCCAGATTTACTTTTTCAATACTGAATGAAGATATACGTCTACTACCAGATGAGAGCGCACCGGTTATTGACTTAACTGGACTGCTTCAAGGACTGTACAGGGCAACACTTAACTGTGCGCCTCAGACGTACCATATTACAGATGAGGTTTACGAATATTTCCGTAGTGTGGACAATAAATGGCAACTTGAAGCCGGACGGCTTCCAAACGGTGCGTTGAAAGAGTTCTTGAAAAAGTGTACAGGGTTGTTGGGACGAGTATCCTTAAATCTCCATCTCATCCATGAACTATCAGATTCTTTTTGTGAAACTCCACCAGCAATCATTCCCTTAATTCGAGTACAACAGGCTGCGGGCATCGTTGAGCATCTATTAACACAGATTCAGACAGTGCATCTACAAATAGCTGGGGAATCAACACAGTCTGCAATTTTAGCCATGATTAAGCTTTCTATAAAACGCCAATTACTGGGTGAGGAAGGATGGCTCACTGCAAGAGATGTCAGCCTCAGGCAAAACGCTAAAGGCCGGATGAAATCAGCCGAGGTTAGAGAACTGATGACTAAGGCAGTAGATATGGGTTACGGAGAATTAAGAGGAACTGGTAAACGATTAGAGTTTAGAACCAATAAAGTTGTAGACGATTTGTTGGCTACTGATAAAAAAGCCGCAACCACTGTAAAAACAAGAAGTTCAGAAGAAAATAGTCAAAACTCTGTAGATGATTGTAGACGATTTGTAGATAATTGTTTCTCTCCTGAAACTATCGTGAAAACTGAATTACAGAAAAAACAGTCTGATTTTGTAGACGATGTAGACGATTTTTCTCATGATGTGAAGGTCAAAACATTGGTTGAGCCACAAACAGATACTCCAGTTGTGAACTTGGATGAGAATTTACATGGAGAATCGTCTACAACGTCTACAAATCAAGATTGTTATTCCGAAAGTATTGCCAGAAATAGCTTTGAGCTTGTTTCTCAAGAGTCTACAAATTACGTACACTTATCTACAATTTCTAAGCCACAATTAGATGAAATCCCTATCAGCGATAGCTTTGAGGTAATTTCTCAAAAGGTCTACAAATTTAAACAAGGGGATAAAGTTAGCTACCAAGGTTCAGAAGCTGAAGTGCTTACAATGATGGGTGAAAAATTATTTATTGACTTGGGCGATCGCTCATGTTCAGTGAGTATTAGTGATGTTAATCCAGCATGACCGCGATCACTCACAAAGTCTTAGTACAGGGAATTACTAATACAAGCCACTTGACTTGCGACTTTATACATACACAAATTGTATTAGTTCTTCCACTTGTGAAGAAATAAAAGCGATGAATATACTATTAATTTTGTAAGAGAAGCTTATGGTTGCCAATCCTGAAATTTGTCGAGCCAATGGAAAAAAATCTCGTGGCCCAGTTACACAAAAGGGCAAATCTATTGCTTCTGGAAACTCTACACGACATGGGTTACTGTCGGTTAATCCACCGTTAGTAATGGGTGAAGATTTAGAGGTATTTCCAGGCTTTGTACAGTCCTTAATTGACGAATATCAACCAACAACTGCTACGGAAAAACTGCTGGTGCAGCAAGTGGCAATGGGTTGGCTAAAGTTAAGTCGGCTTTGGCAGGCGGAGGCGGCGATCGCCAATCTCTCTATTTTAAGGGCTGAAATGAATTTTAAATTTCCCGATGCCTTGCAATCACTCATTGATTTGGGGAGCGATAGAAGTGGGGGTGCAGAACTGAAAAGTTTGCAGGCACAGATTAGGGAAGAGGAGAAAAAATCCCTGGCTTTGCCGCAAGATACAGATAAATTAGCTCGATATGAGCGGCACATTTCAAGAGGTCTGAACCAAGCATTAGAGCATTTGGCAACCCTCCACCAGCAACGGCAGAATAAGGATTCTATGGGTTCGTATGGTTATAAAACAGTCCAGCTAGTTAAATAGCAGATTCAGGATTTCAGTTTCGGGTGTTTGATCTGCGTGCCTTCAATGGTTGTGCTGTGATTGAGAAAATTCTCTACTGTAAATCACAAAGATTTATGTGCAGACAAAACGGTAAGCTGAAATCAAGTAGGCGATGGTCTAAGCTCCACCGCAGGCGATAAGCGTTCGCGCAGCGTCTCGTAAAGAAGCTTAAGCTTTTGGCGATCGCAATAGCACTAAAGTCCTGAAAATCTCATTTCACTAGCCCACTCAATCCCTTGATCGCGTTAAAGGCTCTATTGGTATATCTGGATCAATCTCAATCACGGTGATATTGGCATTCTCCACCACCGTATTTCCCATAATGGTATTGTGCATTGCCTCAAACTTTGATTCTTCCTCTGCAATGCGCTCATAGTGCAGAATTACATGGTAATGCTTGGTAATTGGCTCTCCAGTGTTTGATTGCTCCACTGTGTCCCAAGCTATATTTTGTTGTTCTTCTGCTATTTTGCGATACTCATCGGCTATATTTCGTCATAACCCCTATCCGATGCAGAGCTAGGTTCTGGCTGGATCTGCCCAAAATCCTGAAATGGTCAAGACAGAGAATTTTGAATTTTGTTTGTAGGGTTGAGCAACTGTTCGGCTTTCGCCTACCAAGCTACGCAACCCGGTTTTATATTTGGATATCGTCACCGACATCACAGGTGTAGGCTGGACTCTTCAGTTGCACTCTCGACAGATTCCCACCTGCCGACTCTCGCGGTGAAGAGTACTCCCGAACGCGCAGACAACACGAAAACCAATATTGTTGTTGATGTTGTCGCGCTCCGCCCTATTGTTGTTGTTGCGGGACGCGGAACGGCAGTTTTCAGGATTGTTGTTCCAGGAGCCGCCCCGCAGTCGGGTTCGCCTACCCCTTCTCTACTTTCTCCTAAAATGGAGGGAAGTAAATATCTGTTTGCGTAATCGCCAAGTATCACCATGTTCTAGGTGAGCAATCCAACTTCTCATAGATTGAGTTACTTGATTAAGTTCAAGTTTACCTTGAGCATAGTCTGTTTTCAATCGCTTAAGTCTGCGCCTTGCTTGATGTAAATTACTATTTCTGACCCGAATTTTGTGAGAAAATATCCTGAAGCCCAGAAAAGTTGCACCAATTTTCGTTTCAAATAATTGGCTTTTAATTGGGTGGATTTTCAGCCTTAATTCAGCTAAATATGCTTCTATTGCTAGTCTAGCATCGGCTAATAATTCTCGGTCATCACTAAATAAGGCAAAGTCATCAACATAACGGACATATTTGGATATTTTTAGCTCTTCTTTGATAATTTTATCAAAGCCATTTAAATAAATATTCGCAAAAAATTGGCTGGTCAAATTTCCAATAGGTAAACCTTTCCTGCGAGTTATAGGAGAGAGTAAATCATCTCCAGCAAAATAATCAATCACTGTTTCTTGTTCGTTGCTATTATCGATGATAGTGTCAATTAACCACAATGTATCGGGGCATTTGATTTTACGACGGATTAATTCTTTTAAAATTATGTGGTCAATACTCGGAAAATATTTTCTGATATCACATTGAAGTACATAGGGGCTGTTACGAGCAGAATGAGTAAATTTTTTCAACGCTCGATGGGTTCCAAAACCAATTCTGTTAGCATAAGAATCAGCTACAAAAGTTCTCTCGAAAATTGGCACAATGATGTTGCATAGTGCATGGTGAACAACTCTATCTCGATAGGGTGCGGCAGAAATTAAGCGACTCTTGGGGTTGGTTAAACGAAATGTTCGGTAAGCTCCTGGCTGATAGGTTTTATCTGTTAAGTGTTTCTGTAATTTAATTAATTCAGTTTCTAGATGATAATTAAAATCTAAAACATTGTCCCGAAACCGCTTGCTTTTTTGTGCTTGACGCGATGCTATAAGTATATTTTCAAAATTAATGATTTCCTGGTAAAGATTACCGTAACGTTTCATTATCTTTTATTTAAATATCATTTTTCTCTGTTTCTTTGATTTTTAATCCAACCCCCTAATTCCGTACCAATTTCATCTATTAGCTTGATAACATATTCGTATCGCTCAATTGACATCTTATCAAAATCAAATAGCATTCTTGTTTGATAGCGTAAAATATCTAGTTGGCTATTGAGAGATTCTAGTTGAGGTAGTTTATTTTTAGCATATTTGGCTTTAATTAATCCCTCTAATAAATCATACAGTTGATTGATAATTCTATCTCCCAAAGTAAATTTATGAATTTTGGGTAATCTCTCAATAATTGGCACATACCATTTAATACAATCATAGGTCTTTTGGATGACCGATAATTCTTTCATTTTTTAATCAATCTTAATATTTTTATCAACAGTTCGGCTGCGCTCAGGGTCAATAGTCTTAATCTATTTATACTCGCGGCTTCATTTTTTATGTATTTAGTTTCTATCCTGGATTGATTTGAAAAAAATTTTCAACGCTCCACTCCGTTACGCTAAGAAAAAGTAAAAAAGAACAAGTACAAAGTGGAAAAGAGCTAAAGTATAAAGGGCTACTGAAAAGTCCTCCCGAACGCGCAGACAACACGAAAACCAACAGCGTAGTAGCGGTAGACGCGCCCCGCCCTATCGTTGTTGCCGCGGGACGCGGAACGGCAGACTACAGGAGAGGAGCTCCAGGAGCCGCCCCGCAGCACGGCTTGTCCTTGCTTTTGAGAAAGGTTATCATTATTATCAAACCACGCACTACCATCTGTCGGCGCACCTTCATAGCTACTATGCCAATCGTCTAGACACCATTCCCATACGTTTCCGTGCATATCGTATAGCCCAAAATGATTCGCTACGCCAAAGCTCCCTACGTCTGTCGTTTCTTGTCGATACGTTCCTTTTACCCCAGCACCATAAGTTTTAGTAGCATCATAGTTAGCTAACTCTGATGTAATTGTTTCGCCAAAATGAAACGGGGTTGTTGTTCCGGCTCTACACGCATACTCCCATTCTGCTTCAGTTGGTAGGCGGTAGGGTCTTTTTGTATGGGCAGTCAGGCGATCGCAAAACTCCACCGCATCATACCAAGATACTTGCTCAACAGGTCGATTTGCACCTTTAAAGTTAGATGGGTCTGGGTTGAGTTTTCTGTTGACCTGCGGTAGTACTGCTACTGCTTTCCACTGCTCTTGAGTGACTTGATACTTACCCATAAAAAAAGTTTGAATAGTCACTTCATGTTGAGGTCGTTCACTATCTCTGCTGGCTTCCTCTGTTTTTGGTGCGCCCATCGTAAAAATATCACCTTTAATCAGCATCATCTCTAGTTGAACTCCATTCCCCAAGTCTTCAACAAAATGCAGCCCTGTCCGTCGATGATGTTCAATTATAGTTTGTGCCATTAATCTTCATATTTTGGTGAAAAATTCGAGTCGCCATAAGGCGACAGAAAAGTAAAAAAGAACAAGTACAAAGGGTAAAAGGACAAAAGTATAAAGGGCTACTGAAGAATCCTCCCGAACGCGCAGACAACACGAAAACCAAAACTGTAGAGGATGAGGTCGCGCACCGCCCTATTGAGGCTGAGGCGGGACGCGGAACGGCAGCCTTCAGGAAGGTCGTCCCAGGAGCCGCCCCGCAGCACAGCACTTCCTTGTTTTTGATAAAGGTTATCATTATTGTCAAGCCATGCGCTGCCATCTGTTGGCGCACCTTTATAGTTATTGTGCCAATCGTCTAGACACCATTCCCATACATTTCCGTGCATATCGTATAAACCAAAGGCGTTAGGCGGAAATTGTCCTACTGGGTTTGTTCGCTCCTTGTATTGTCCTTTAGGTTCATTTAAATAGTTGCTTGTAGCATCATAATTGGCTAAGTCACCAGTAATGGTTTTTCCAAAATAGAATGGGGTTGTTGTTCCAGCACGACACGCATATTCCCATTCGGCTTCGGTTGGTAGAGTGTAGGGTCTACCTGTATATTTAGAAAGGCGATGGCAAAATTCAACAGCATTGTACCAAGAGACTTGTTCTACTGGTAAAGTATCTCCTTTAAAACGAGATGGTTCTGAGCTTATTTCCCGATTTATTTGGGGCAACTGTGCTACAAATCGCCACTGTGCCTGAGTTATAGGATACTTACTCATAAAGAAAGGCTGCACAGTTACGGTATGCTGGGGACTTTCATGGTGGCTGCGGTTTGGCTCATTTTTTGGCGAACCCATGTTAAAAGTTCCCCCCGGAATCGCTACCATCTCGATTCCTAGTTCTGCGGGTTCTCCCGGTGTTTTCCCTAAGAACTCTACATAGTAAATTGCTTGTTTTTGCTCTGTGTTAATTACTTTTCCGAGAGCATTTACTGTTACGGTTTCAAACTTAAAACTGGGACTAATAACTGCGACATCATACTGACAAGGTTTTAACTCAACTCCGATTGCTTGTGCAATTGCCTTTTCCTCATCATCTAAGATAGTTTTTTCGTCAGGCTCATCTTGTGACGGTTTTAATAACAACGGCTCAAAGCCTTTCTCTTTGAAGATATCCTCGTATTTTTTTCTAACTCTTTCCATTTGATACGTTCTTCATCATCTTCTGGTAAGGCTTCTAGCAAGTTTCGCAATTGTTCCTTGATAGCATTTACCCCTTCCCCATCTGCTATCAAGTATGATAATGGTATCCACTCGCGTCGATATTCATTAGTCTCTTGCTTGAAGCGATTTAAAATGTAATGGGACATAAAATTAGACAAGTCATGGAGTCGCTGTTCCCCAAACCTTTGATCCTCTCGCAATCTCTCTATTAAGGCATATCTTGTGTTATCTTCCATTTCATACAAGTCATAGCCTATCGTTTCACATAACCCTGATAGCAACACATCGGCTATTGCATACCAAGGACAATCGGGAACAAAAGTTTCTCGCAGACAATAAAGCAAACTTGAAGTGAGTGTCAGGGGTAAGGCTGCATGATAAGCTAATTCCAGTGCCTTTTTTCCATAACGTTGTTCAACAACCCGAAGGCGGCGAGTTGTCAAATCATCCATTTTCTCCCTTTCCTGGGAATTTATTCCTAATGGGGATTGATTTGCCATATTTTAATCGTATCCCCTTGTGGATTTTCTTTGGCTGCTATTTGTAAGCTAGCAAGGCCATAGGTTAACATTTTTCCATTAAGTGTCGCATTAATTCCCCAAGCTGAGGTATATTCCCATCGTTGATGCGGTAAGGGATTCAGCCAAATAAACTGACGAACACAGGGAGATAAGGCAATTAAAAACTTTGATATTCCGTCAATTCGGTCTTGGTTGTAGGTAATTGTTGCGGCTCCAGCATCGCTGAAAATTAGGGCGATTGTGCGGTGGCGATGCAGTTTTGGCAAGATATTAATCAGAGGATGAGCAAGAGTTGGACGTTCCCACTCATAAAGATATTCGTCGGGATAGCTGGTAAACCGATATATCCGAGCGGGAGTGATTCGAGCTTCTTTAATTGCTTGCATCCAAGGTTCAAATGCTAGAAAAAATGGGATCATTGCCGAATTATCATCAATTAACAACAACAATTCGGCTTGTCGAGTCATTCTGGGACGCATCTCCACATCTGTTAAAAAACCTTCCCGTTCAATTCGCTCAACGGTGGCTTCAATGTCCAATTCATCTTCCCAGCCAAGCCGCACTGGTTTTTTTAGTAAACGCCAAATTCTTTGAACATCTTGTAAATTGATGGGAAAATCCTGGGGATTGAGGACAAAATTTGACTGCTCAAATTTAAGTTTTGGGGGGGTTGATGAACCCTTGATCGCGCTTGGAGTTTCTACTTTATCCGGTTGCAGAGATAGTGGTTTTTCAAAATTCCTGGGGGGGATTTGGGGAAGATTTGATAATGGTTCTACAACAGAAGGTGTGCTGTCAGGAGAATTAGAAGTTTTTTCTGGTGATTCTGCTAGCGTTTCTGGTTCAGGGTTTATAAGTGTTTTGGCACGATGCTGCTGGAGATAACTATTAAAGACGCGATTAAAAATATTAATATCATAATTAGCGCAGGGTTTAACCCACAGTAACCGACACAACCGTTTTAAATCTTCCCATCCGGCTAAACCATACCCTTTTTCAACTGCAATTTGTAATAACTCATATTGTTCCGGGGTTAAAGCCATTCCAGCTTGTCGCAATTCTTGAAATAAGTCTAATAATAAAGATTCATACTCTTCTAGAGTTTGAGTAATTCCTGTTGCTAATAACTGCGGTGAAGAATCATTGAACAAAATTGAAGCATCTACAGAATTATTCATAAAGCAATTAATAATAAGCTTCACAAGGGGGATTTATTTTACTTGTACTGATTTTCCTCTTTTAAGTAATTTGATACTAAAAATTGGTCTGGCTTTGTTTTAATAAGTATGCCCAGTAATGACGTTCTATTAAATAAGTTATCTAAGTCATCCAAGGGATTCTTTCTTTGTAAAATAGCGTTAAAAAAATCTATAAATTCGCTAGTTCCTGGTGGCTTACTTCCTGGATGCTTTTCCAACAAATCGCGAATGTTATAAAAAATCTCTATGGCTTTATCTTTTATTTTTTGTTTGTTCCTGCCTGTGAGCGTACCAAATCGCTTATCTATTATATTTCTGAGTAACTTATCATCAGGAAATTCAACATAAAAGTAAATACAGCGACGCAAAAAAGGTTCTGGTAAAGGTTTTTCTCGATTACTCGTAATAAAAATAATCGGTTTGTTTTCAGGTGTAGGGAATGACTCTCCAGTTTCAGGAATTTCAAAGCGTAATTCTTCTAACTCCAGTAGTAAATCATTTGCAAAATCACTATCTGCTTTATCGATTTCATCAATTAATAAAATCGGCCGATAATCATGTTTTTGTAAAGCTTTACCTAATGCTCCAAATTCTCTATAATTTTTTTTATCCTTTAACCTTTGCTTTAATTCTTCAGTTTCTTCGCCGCCTAAAAAATCTTGCAATTTGTCTGGATCTGTTCCCATCAACTGAGCATCCCGCAATCGAGCAACAGCATCGTATCTATAAAGCCCATCACGAGCGCGGATTGTAGATTTAATATTCCAGATATAATAAGCCCAGAATTTTTCCTGGGTTGACAGATATTCTGCGTTTTTTTTGGTAAATTCATAGGCAACCGCTCCAGCTAACCGAGTTTTACCACAACCTGGTTCTCCTTCCAATAGTAATGGTCGTTCGAGTGCGATCGCTAAATTAACAGCTTCTTTTAATTCATCGCTAGGTAGGTAAGGGTAAGGACAATAAATTTGCTTCCAAGGGTCTTCAGTACCATCTTCAGTTTGGTACTTTTCTTCTGCTGTATATTCATAATCTGGTTTTTTATTGTCACTCATCATGCGAATTTCCTCCAATAGTCTTCAACATCTGCAATACCATTATTTAACTTAAATACATTCTTACAAATTTCATCTAGTAATATGTCAGATTCCTGTTTCAATAAATAATTTATCATTTCGGGTTTTATGTCTGCATCAAAATTTTCTTCTTTAAGATTACTTTGATTCTCATCTAACCAATTTTCTATGTCTTGTTGTAAAAATTTTATGAATTCTATCTCAATCATTTCTTGTTGAAGAAAGTCATTATCAATATCAATTTGAGTAGAGTATTCTTGACTCGTATCTTGATCAGTATTTTTTCGTTCTATTAGGAAGATAACCAAATATGATCTATGCTTATCAATATTTCCTTTAAACGATTTTAGTAATATCTCACAGAACTCAAACATCTCTTTTTGCCTATTACGAGATAATTGTTTAGCATTTTTAATAACAATCATTACAGGCTGTTTTTCACAAAGCTGAATTAATTCATTAATTAATTCATTAATTGCCGCATCACTGTCAAAATCGCCTTTTTTGTCTACATATTCACCAATTTTTTGCCAAAAAAACTTAAAATTTTTTACTATACTATAGTCAATATCAATCTGAATTTTTTTGATTTTATCAAAATCTCCCATACATTTTGTTAAGCGCCATCTAAACCACAATTCAACGCTTTTATCTACCTGAGTAGGGAAAAATCCGCATTTATCTTTAACAATCTTTGGTTTTAAATAGCTCTCCTGTATTGCACAATCAAATGAGCGTAGGAATTTTCGTGCTTTCTCTTTTTTTTCTAATTCAGTGGAGTTGTTTATATGTGAACTTGGATCTGGGTTCGATACTGGTTTAAAATCTTCTGGTTTTTTTGATTTTTCCGGTCTTTTGCTTTCCCACTCTTGTTCAAACTTCTCCAAATTTATTTTTTTATCTTTTGACCATAGCTTCAACGTAAAGTGCCAATTAGCAGAACCTCTTTTTGTGGTACGGTGGTCTTCCAGAATTTTTAATAGAGAATCATTTCTCTTTTTATCAAGAAGGTGAAGGGCTTCTCGGATTTGTGGATTTGTTAGCTTACCTGGGTATTTGTCTTTATCTGTCAAGTACTCTAAATGTCTCAGGGTGGTTTCGACAATTAGCTTGGGGTTAGTGCTGCTTTCCTCCTTCCAATCATTGTGCTTAATACCAGAAATACCGTCCTCAAATTCCCCATCGACAACACAAAGTAACGCCTCTAACAGACGCTTGACCCGCTCTTTAACTTGATCACCGTGAGTTCTTCTAGGCATTACATCGCAAAAATTAAGCAGAAAGTTTGGGGCTGTCCCAATTTAGAATACCACCCCAAACTTGTTAAATCTTGATTATAAGCTGTTTTTCCCGCTTATTTTGGCACATTTGCTTTTGGGTATACCCCAAATTTTATAGTCGTTTTGTCAACAATAAACACAGGACTCAACAAATGGGCTTGCCAATATTTTTAAAAGTGGGTGCTAAGGCTTTAGCTAAGACTTTAGCTAAGGTTGCAGTTAAATCCGCAGCTAAATCTCCATTCACTCAGCGTCCCAATGAGACAACCAATAGTGATACTCTTCCGTCATCTTCAACGCCTCACCCTCACTGGGCGATGAACGTAGAATACATGAGCGGAGATGTAGTAATTTTCCAAGGTAGCCGATTTCAGTGCATAACTTCACATACGAGCTTTGCCCCTGACTGGAATCCAACGGCAGCTCCATCATTGTGGAGAGCTATCGGCTAATTTTAGCTTTATCAACCCGTGCAGGAGGTACTTATCTCCTGCATTTAATAAATTGCCCCAAAATTTTGTAAGTCTCAGCAAAACCAAAGGTTTCGTTTTGCACACACAAATATGTTTATTTTTGTTCTCTCCTTAATTGGGAAAGTTCTATTTTTCATCGCTCATACTGCAAAGGTCGCAAACTTATGACTCAAGGAAAATGGCTAAGAAAGCCAAGTAAAGAAAAAGGCGTAGTTATAATATTTATTCATGGACTAAATTCTAGTGATGATTGTTGGAGAAATGAAAATGGACTGTACTGGTTCATATTACTTCTAATTGAAGATGAATTGGCAGAGATTGGGATTTATATATTTTCCTATCGTACTGGTTTGAATACGGGTTCTTATAGCTTAAGTGATGTTGTTGATTCTCTCAGAGAATACTTCCTACTGGATGGTTTAATTAATAGTGCAGCAGTTATATTTGTTTGTCATAGCATGGGAGGGATTGTAACAAGGCGGTTTCTCGTCAACCAATATTCACTGCTAGTTGAAAGAGGTCTGAACAAGATTGGTTTGTTTTTAGTAGCATCACCATCTTTGGGTTCTAAATATGCAAATATGCTAGGACTTTTATCAAGTATTATGGGTCATACTCAAGCTAGCGCACTGAGATTTTCTCAAAGTAATGTGTGGCTCAATGATTTAGATAAGGATTTTCTCAATCTCATAAACAACAAGAACTTAAGAATTAAAGGGAAAGAGCTAATTGAAGATTTGCCGCTATATGGAAAAGGAATTCTCAAGAAGCAGATTGTTGAACCTTTCTCTGGTGCAAGATATTTTGGTCGAGCGTTCAAAGTTCCAGGTTCAGATCACATTACAATCAGTAAACCGAAGGATAAATACGCTGTACAACACCGTTTACTAGTTCAATTTATCAAGGAATTTTTGCTAGAGGAATTTGGTTTTCTAAAATTCGATGATTCTTTTGTGGGGTATTTGAAATCGATTGCTTATCGGATTCTTGATGAACGTAAGATTGATTTAAATGAACTTCTCAAAAGAATAATCAGATGATGTCTAAAAAAAATATAATAAAAGAAAGCCACCAAGATTTTAATTTGGTGGCTTTTTTATAGAAGGTGTTTATCAAGGACGTTCTGTTATTAACTTTTTTGCTCAAGCTATTAAAGCAACGGTTAAGCCTGCTGTGCAGACCCCTTCTTTAATACCTCAACTTTAGACCTGAATCCTTACTATAAAATATCCTCCTCTTTGCATTTAGGGGAGGATATTCTATTTTGTTAAACTTCTTAATTGGTTTCACAAAAATATTTGCTGATCAGAAATTTGCGTAAAATCTTTCATGGAAAACCTAATGATAATGAAAACTAGGAAATAGGTTGTTCATACAACAAATTTATCACAATGACTAAAGGATTCTAGGAGAGAATGATGAGAGAATATCTTGTACAAAAAGACGATACATTATTCAAGATTGCTCAGAAACATTATGGAGATGGTAATTTATACCCCATAATTCACGAAGCTAATCGCGATCGCATTGGTAATAACCCCGACCAGTTAACAATCGGGATGACACTTCTTATTCCTGAGATTGACCCAATTCCACTCCATCTTGGTTCTACTAAAAAGGGTAATGTTCATTCTATGTTAGAAGCACTAGGTGCATTTGAATCGGGAGTACCATCTGGAAACCCACAACAATATCAAGTGGAAAACTCACTCGGTTTCATAGGTAAATATCAGTTCGGCGAAGCCTTACTAATGGATCTTGGTTATTACAATACCTCTAACCCTTATATTGGTGGAGCGAATGGAGTGAACAGAAATTATTGGAATGGTACATGGACAGGGAAGATGGGTATTAGAAGTAAATCAGATTTTCTCAAATCCACAACTGTCCAAGAAACAGCTATTCGTGAAGCCTTTAAGCTTAATTTAGAGCGAATTAACCAGCACTTTGCTACTCATGGGCAATCTTTGGAAAATTACCTTGGTAAGCAAGCCCTATTTAACTCCAGAACAATCACTATCACGCTTTCCGGAATTTTAGCAGCCGCACACTTGCGCGGGCCTTATGGACTGGCTGACCTTTTATTAAAAAACCAAGTGTCCTATGACGAGTATGGAACATCGATTCTTAAATATTTAGAAGAATACGGCGGATACGATGTTTCATTAGCAGATTTCTCCTAAACCCTTTTCCTAAAACCCAAGCCCCTAGCCCTTACAGGGCTAGGGGCTTTATCATTTGTTTCAGTCGCTTGTCGGGCGATTGCCGACAATTTAATCCCAAACAAACTGTTTCCAGTTGACAGGGATTAAACCTTTCTTGACCAGTTTATGTCTCATGCCATCATGCTTGCGGTCAAGCCTAAGCGCATGGCAGACGGGGCAAAGAGTTCTCAAGTTGGACGCATGGTTACTACCACCAGATGACAACGGGCGAATGTAGTCGATGTGAGCAGTCTTTAAACTGACTGTTCTTTGACATAATCCATTGACTTTTGGTGGCTGGTTATTTGGACTTTGGCACAATCCCTCATCTCTGGTGTAGATAGAATGCCGAGTGATTTTCCATTGTTCAAGGGGTTGACGCTTCCATTGGTAAACAGGCAGGTTTGGATGTTGGCGTTTTTGTTTGACTTGTTTGTAAAGTTCAACAGACATGACTTAACCAAACTCGACTTGACACAACATGACGTGACGAAACGGAAGGTGACGGGACTCGCCTTAAGGAGACCTGACGAAACGAGACGGATATTTAAAGAATGCTAAATTCTTTTAGCTCAAATCTTCCGTAGCCAATGCTTTGCCTACCATCACCAACACCTACTAAAGTTCCAGCGTTGATAATTGCTGTTTCCAATGACTTTCGATCAACGACAACCGAATCCCAAAGAATAGTAAATGAACATTGCCATCCAGGTTTCACAGCCACGCGGTAACGAATATTCCTCGCTTTAGTTGATGGGTTACGCACACCAATCACTTCAACATAGCTATCAGGTAGTTTCTCATTTTTGATAGTCCCCGCCTCAATTACTTGAGGTGGATCTGGTAACTGAATCGCCCCATCGCTATTACAGATATAAATCTGGTCATCCATGACTTGTAAAGTGCTGGCAATATCTGCAAGTAAGTTACCTTTGCCCCGTTTGACAGTTTTACCGCCATACTTAATGCAGCCGAAAAAATACGTTGGCAACAGAAATAACTGGCGTTCCTCATCCATGAGAACAGTCTTTTTCCACTCATTGGGACTATTACCAGCTACACCATCTTTCTCAGTTGCTTGTAGCGGTAAAGCATCAATGCCAAAATGGTGTATGGCAAGGGTTCTAGTTCCCACAATTGAGACTTTTGCTTGCAAAATGTGAGACATATTGAGACATTAATTGTACATTTTTGAACATTCGCTGTACATTTTTGAGCATTCGCTGTACATTTTTGAGCATTCGCTGTGCATTTTTGAACATTCGTTGTGCATTTTCGAGCATTCGTTGTGCATTTTCGAGCATTAATTCGCAGGATTGCTTAGGTTAAAAGCTTTTTACTGCACATTTTTTTGAATAGCTGTGAAAAATTAATCTTGAGTGGTAATGGTATTAAGTGCCGACTGTCGGTAATTAGCAAAGCAGAGTACAGAGGCGATCGCCTAACCTCACAGCAAATTGAGTAATACTGATCTACAATTGCCAAACCTTTTGTCTTAGCAATACCGGACATCGGCCAGATTTTCGCTGCTGAGTTGTGCGATCGGCTACGCTAGGCGGAACGCGATCAGCGATCGCACCCTAACTAACGATATATTTGGATCATTGCGATCGTTAGATATTGATACCGTTAACTTCAGGCAGTTAGATTTTGCTGTTCTAAATGCACATCGAAAATCAGTCTAAAACTGACACTGGGAATGAGTCGGCGCAAAACTTGTAGATGAGCTTCGGCATCGCTGCGGCGGCGAAAACGAGCAACAATCCGGTTCTGCATATTTGGTAACAACCGTACTATACACCAAGGATTGAGCTTTTCTAGGTAAGTCATAAAGTCCTCCTGGTAATATCTGCAATTTCCAAGACAAAAGCCAGCCTACTGTGAAGGTGGCTGGCAAGAAATATCATTTTGATATTGCAATTAAATGCAGTAGGGGCAGGTTGACAAATACCCTCATTTATCCTTAAACATATCTATGAACCCGTCCCTACTCTCGTCTGGGAAACACAGGTTCTGCAACAGTTCTTGGGGAATCTCCTCAAAGTGTTCCAGTAGAAAGTTCATCAGTGCCAAGTGGCGTAAATCGGCTGGCATGGGGCGGCGGTAGTTTTTACCTCTAGCAAACCAGCGTCGCACGGTGGAAAGGGAGCGAGAGCAAATCTGCGCCATTTCTTCGTGGTTCACCTGCCACTTGGTATAAAACTGCTTGGGAGTCATACCCAACTGACAATAAATGTACAGTTGCATCAAATCTTGCTCTCGCTGCTTGAGTGGATGAGGATTCATTCGTATGCCTCCTCACTGATTGGTTCTAAATCTTCTTCCCAAGCAATATCCGCAGATGTCCAAGCTGCACTGGGGCAATTTTTGCTTAACCAAATCAGGTAGCACCAACTCCAGGCGCAGCGATGGGAAGCAAAGCTATAAAATCGACCGATGACAATACCCCAGTCAGTATCGCTTTCATTACTAAGCCAACGCAGGCGATCGCCATATAAAAATCTGGGTGTCTTGGCGACATCAGGAAAGTTAGCGGGAAACTCAATAGATGTGTCTGGGTATTTCAGGTTAATCAAACCTGGGACTATATCTTGGTGATTGTGCCGCATGAGATGGAGATAAGCAGCAAGCAATTTACCATTGATGCTGTGAGTTAACGCAGAAATCAGAATTGCCGCTAGAGTTTCTATTTCTGGCGGCTGGAGTTGCATCCAGGTGCTATCAAAGTCTGCATCAGAGTAGTTTTTGAGTTTGGCTAGTAATTCGGTGATGCCGAAATCATCTAAAGCTTGTTGATCAGCTCGGTGTTCTTCTGTTTTATAGCGAACAGGGTTTAACATTGTATATGACTCCTGAATAGAGGGGCCAAAAGCCAGCGTCTGCCGTCGGAAAGTGGATAGCTGGCTTTTGACTTATCAGTAATTATACATAAATTTAGTGTATTTCTATGTTAATTTATGCGTCTTAGTGTATTTAATATAAAAAGACACAAGATAGCTTATGATGGTGATATGGGAAAAGTGACAGTAACTATTTACATGGAAGAAACAGACAAAGAAGCCCTGCAACAATTGGCTGATGTAGAGGAGCGTTCTTTGTCTCAAATGGCGGTGTTAATTTTGAAACGAGCGATTAGACAAGCTCAGAATGATGGGACTATTACACCAAAGTAATTTGTAGTTGGTTGAAGTGGCGATCGCTTTTCTACAAAACCTATCCCGCATTTTTCACAAGCAGTAGGGGCGGGTTAACCAAGATAGTGGTGAATGATTGAATCATATCTGTAAACCCGCCCATACAACCTCTGGAATCCATCATGGGCGATCGCTTTTCAGTTATGAGAGTGCGATTATCTAATACAAATTAGTAATTTTTCTAAGTAAATTAACTGGCAAGCCAAGATTCCAAAAGCAAAGTTTCTACTTGCTGAATCCGTCGAAAATCATTGTCTGTGGAAACTACAGTGAGATTATAGTGAATTGCTGTGGCTGCGATCCAGAGGTCATTATCTCCAAAACCAAGGGCTTGCAGGTTGAAATTTCGTCGCTGGGCTTTTTCTTTAGGCCCGAAAGCATTCACCAACTTGCCTTTGAGATTGCCATAAACCTCAGAAATTGAGAAATTGACGGGATAAATATCGATTGTGTCTAAAAATACTCTGACCTGCTGAAGATTGGCAACACTGCGATCAGATTTTGCTGCCATGTATAGGAGTTCTCCACATACTACAACGCTGGTAGCAATTCCTGCTTCGCTATTAAGCTGTAGTTGTTGGATCAGGTTAGAATCACCAAAGATGATGCGGCTACAATGATTGGTATCAAGCAAATACATTAGAACTCTGCTTGGGAACGGGTGTCATAAACAAGCTGAAGGCATTCCTCGAAGTCGTCTCCCTGCCATGTTTTTGCAAACTTGAGTAAATCTTTGGCTTTAGAACCACGCAAAATCGGCTCTCCCTCTTTTTGAGGAATTTCTTGAGATAAAGTCTGAGGTTTCTGTTCTTTGGTTTTGAGATATTCGAGATAATCAAGGGTTTGCTCTAAAATCGAATCTGGTACTGTTTCGATCGCTTCGATGAGTTTTGCTTTGATTGAGGTCATGGTTGGCTTGACTGTTAAATGTCAGGGCTAATATCTTAATTTTGCCTTATCGTAAGCCTAAACGCCGTTTGTAGGGGCGGGTTCACCAAGATCATCATTAATAATCGAGCAGATTTTTAAACCCGTCCCTACGGAAAATGGCTATTAGACTGTTAAAACCTGTTTTGCTGCAACTTCCATCAGTTTCTCGCTGCTGTCTCGCCCTTGTTTTAGTTTGGCTTCTAGGGTATCACAGAGAGACATCAGGCGATCGCACTTCTCTACAATCCGTTTTTGTTCTTCTCTGGAAGGAGGATTGAAGAGAATCGCTTCTATACTTTTGGATGAAATATGTGGTACTCCATTACTTCTGCCTGGATCTATCGCATTTATGAAAATTGGAGACTGTAGCCACAGGAAGAAAAAATCAGGGATAACTTTATCGGTTTTAAACTCGAATTTTCCAACACGCTGTAAAAGAAGGCATGGAAGGTCATTCTTAGTAATTCTTGCAACTTTTAATCCGGTTGAAATGATAGGACGATCAAGGGATATAACTATATCATCTATATCTAGCTTGAATCTTTGAAATTCTTGCGCTCTTTCTTCAGATATTGTGGCTACATCGTCCCATCTTAAATCACCATGACCAACGTTTGCATTCCGCAAAAGACGAATCCCATCATTGATAAACCAAGTGCTTTTGAACGCATAACCATTTAAGATGCTGACATAATCAGATACTTTGTGAGTATCTGATATTTTTTTGATTTCTTTACTACTTTGATTAGTTAGTTTACCCTGCACAGCCAATTGCAAAATCGCCTGACGCAGTTTAGGAATAGTTTCAGGAATGCTGTAGAGTAAGTCAAAATTATTGCAAATGCGCTGCCAGTGTTGGCGGAAATCGTCGGGATTTTGGGATGAGAGGAGTTGAGCGATCGCACTCTCATTCATCCTCACAATGCTCTCTTGCCTTTGCTGGTGCCGTTTTTCGATTTCGTCGCAGATGGAAAGCAGGCGATCGCACTTCTCTACAATGCGTTTTTGTTCTGCAAGGGGTGGAAGAGGGAATGGGAGTTCCCGTAGAGTATTGGCTCCTATATTGGCTTGATTTGCAGTTCCAGTTGCAGATGATAGTAGATAATCTACAATTATGGGAGATTTCAAAAAAATGTTAACTAATTGGTTATAAACTGGTTTAATTATTCTTATACAGCCAACTCTTTGATTTAAGTAAAGCTTCTTTTCAGCAATGTGAGTTGCATCTACTATGGCAGTAAAACAAAAATCTCTTTTATTCTTTGTCCCAGTCATAGTTATGAGAATATCATTCTCATGAATTAAAAATTTATCGCTCTCACTAGCAACCTCATCTGTTATAAAAACTGGATTCTGATTCAAAAGTATTTCGTCATTTTTTACATTTCCTAGTCTTATTATTTGGTTATTTGAGTATTGTACGTAGGAATTACTTTTAAAAGCATATCCTCCTAAAAAAAGCTAATATTTTCTAATCTTGTATATATCCATTTTGGAGGTATATTATAAAAATATTCTTTCTCTTCAATTTCTAACAAAAAATTTTCTTTTTCAATTTTTCGCCCACCAGTTATTTTTTCTTTTTGAGCTTGGACATTCTCCAAAAGAATTGAGGCTGATTCATCATTTAAATCTTGATTAACTAGCTTACCTTTAACAGCCAATTGCAAAATCAAATCCCGCAGCTTTGCGCTCGCATTTGGCGCATCAGTTAACAATTCAAAATTATCAAAAAAACTTTCAAGCTTCATCTCTTTCCAACGCTTCCATTAATTCAAATTTCAACTTACTCCGCACCTCACCCAATTCAGCCATAAGTTTTTGATGATCTGCTAACATTTCATCTAAATCAGCGTGTTCTACATCAACTTTGTGAGGATTTTTAATATCTAGGTTGTAATTATTCGCCTTCAAATCTGCAATTGAAACTTTCCAAGCAAATTCATTTTCCTCGCGGTTATCCCACCATTCTTGCTCCGGTGCAAACTCCTCAAAGCGAATCGGCTTAGTTTTCGAGTATGACTTATAACCTGCTGGGTAAGGGTGTTCATAATACCAAATCGTTTCTGTGGGTTCCCCTTTAGTGAAAAATAGCAGATTAGTTTTAATACCTGTGTAGGGATTAAATACGCCATTTGGTAAGCGCACAATTGTATGCAGATTGCAATCTTGCAGGAGTTTTTCTTTAATCCGCGTTTTTACACCTTCGCCAAACAGCGTACCATCTGGTAAAACTATTGCACCTCTACCGCCTTCCTTGAGTAAATGAGCAATCAGCACCAGAAATAAATCTGCCGTTTCTCTGGTGCGGAAGGTAGCTGGGAAATTGTCCTCAATTCCATCTTCTTCCATCCCACCAAAAGGCGGATTAGTGATAATTACATCCACCCGTTCGTGAGGACTGTAATCGCGCAATGGTCGTGCCAAAGTATTATCATGTTCTGCTGACGGCACATCAATACCATTTAAAATCAGATTCGTGACACAAAGGTTAAAAGGTAACGGCTTTTTCTCAGTTCCGCGAATCGTCCGTTGCAGAATTTCTGGTACATCAGCACTTTGAAAATGTTGGCGAATGTAATCAATTGCTGCTGTTAAAAAGCCACCTGTACCGCAAGCTGGATCAAATACAATTTCCCCTAATTGCGGCTTGATTCTATCTACAATAAACTTTGTCACCGCACGGGGAGTATAATATTCTCCGGCATTTCCCGCACTCTGCAAATCTTTGAGAATTTTCTCGTAAATTTCGCTAAACTGTTTTTTCTGGTCTTTTTTATTAAAATCAACTTCATTGAGCTTATTAATTACTTGGCGGATGAGAGTGCCATTTTTCATATAGTTGTAGGCATCCTCAAACACTTTACCAATCATCTGCCCACGGGCATCAGTTGCCGTAGTTCTTAGTTCTTTAAGGGTTTTAAATAAAGCATTATCTACAAAATCTAGTAAACCATCTCCTGTGATACCTTCGGAATCTGCTGCCCAGTTCCGCCAACGCAAACCTTCAGGAATGGGAGATTTATAATTATCTTCTAACAGTTCATATTCTTCTTCACGGGCATCAAAAACCTTGAGGAATATCATCCAAACTAACTGGTTAATGCGTTGCGCGTCACCATCAACGCCCGCATCTTTCCGCATGATATCTTGAATAGTCTTAATTGTAGTGCTAATTGACATTGCTTACTTAACTTTTATCGTTTTCTTTATCTTCTTCTGTAGGTGCAGATAATTGTGATGCAGAAGTTTCGCTTTTTTCCTGTGAAGCACCTCTCCCTGGTACAATTCTTTCTGCTTGACTAACAACATCATTTGCTAGTCTTTCACTAAAGCCCACAACAAAAGTAATTGCTAAAAACGCCAACCATCTATTAATTGGCTTTTCCTCATCTTTAGAAATTGTAATAGGCAGAAGTGTAGAATTGATGAGAGCAAAAACAAAAATCCCTAAAAATGCCCCAATTGCTGGCTTGAATGCTCCCACAAATATAGGAAGTAAGGTTTCTTTATACCGTGGATTGCCATATTGATCCAGCCTCAACATAATACTTACAACACTACCAGTCGCTCCTGACATTGCTGATAATACCAGCAGCACGGATGCCTCATAAAACTCATATTCTGTCAACTTTATTTGAGTTTTTACTTCTGGCTTTTGTGCTTCTACTAAATTTTCTGAAGATATGGGCTTTGTTAATTGTTCTTTAAATAAAGGTTTTAAATAAAGATTGGATGTACTAAGTATATATGCTAAAACAATCGGTGCTAATAGATGAATAGGTAAAGCTAAAAACAGACCGATAACTACTTTTGTATGAGTTTCTGTAGAATAAAGAAATTTAAAGAAATTATTCACGAAAAATGCAGTGACAGGATTTTCAATTCTCCGTATGAAGTATTCTGCATCTCGCCTAATGTTCCTTGCCAAAACCTTGTTAGAATTTACTTGTAATGCAGAAATTGCCAAATTAAGATTAGGCGCTATTGCTTCAATATGTTCTAGCTTATTTTTGTTATCTTGAACCTTGGCAATTAAAAAAGCAGTTTTTAATCGTCGGTAGATAGATAAAATATGAGAAAGTTCTGCCTGTACTTCAATATCTAACACCGAATTAGATGTAGATAGTTTATCCTGTAAACCTTTAATAGATGAGTCAATGTATTTTATTGGATCGTCCATACAAAACAAATTTAAAGATGATTAACTAGGCTATCTCATAAAGTTGCGTTTTTAGCTGCTGAAGTACATTAAGATATTCTTTTCTACTGCCAAAAAGCTGAATAATTTCTATTGGTGTACCCACTTTATCAAAAGGATGAACCTTCAGCACATCCAATTTTTCAATATCTTCAATCCCTTCATCCGCATATTTATCCAAAAGCGCATCTATTACCTTACGAGCCTGTTCACTATACTTGCTAAAATAATTACGCTTGCGGACATTGTTCGCCCTTTCTTTCCGTGTTAGTGGCGGTTGGTCAAAGACAACATGACAAATCAAGTCTAATGGGTCAAAACCCTTGCCAATCTCTTTTTCTAACGCTTCCAAAGGTACACCCAATTCCTGTAGCTCTTGGATAATAGCCTGCTTTTGTTCGGTAGAGTGCCATTTCTTCAAGAAAGCATCTAATGAGGCGTACTCCTGACTAACTGTTTTGCGAGTATAGTCTTTAATCGATTCCGTAATCAGCTTACCGTCCTTACCGTGGTACTGCTCACGAATAAAAGCAACAGACACCTCTTCGTCTGCAATTACATACTTCTCCCGCTTTTGCTTGCGGGTAATCTCACCATCAATGATTACCTCATCGTCTCCATTATCGGGTGGAACAATTGGATCAACTGGTTTGGGCTGATAAATTTGTACAGGTTCACCATCAAACTCAGGGTCAGCAAATAACTGTGTTGCTTTCTTAAAATCGATAATGGTGAAGAACATTTTGCCATAGTCTTCATCAATGCGCGTACCGCGACCAACAATTTGCTTAAATTTAGTCATAGACAGGATGCGCTGGTCTAAAACAATCAACTTGCAAGTTTTAGCATCAACGCCAGTCGTCAGTAACTCAGAGGTAGTAACAATCGTAGGATATTTACTTTCAGGGTCAATGAAATTATCTAATTCTGCTTTACCCTGAGCATCATCCCCAGTAATTCGCATAATGTAGCGGCTATTCTCCGCCATCAAATCAGCATTCTCATTCACCAACGCCACCCGCATCCGTTCTGCGTGGTCAGTCGTCTCACAAAAAACGATAGTTTTGGCAAAGCGATCGCTTGATTTGAGATAATCAGAAATAATCCGCGCGACTAACTCGGTACGCTTCTCTAAAACCAGAGTTCTATCAAAATCTCGCTGATTAAATACTTGGTCAGGAATTTCTTTACCATATTTATCTCTTTGTCCTGGCTTCGGTTTCCAGCCACTCAAATCTGTATCAAAGTCAATGCGAATAACTTTATAGGGAGCTAAAAAGCCATCTTCAATCCCTTGTTTGAGCGAATAGGTAAAAATTGAATCGCCAAAATAAAGACTATTAGAAACTTCTTCTGTTTCCCTTGGGGTAGCAGTCAAGCCAATCTGCGTTGCACTGCTAAAATATGCCAAAATATCTCGCCATGCCGAATCTTCAGACGCGCTTCCCCGATGGCACTCATCTATAATAATTAAGTCAAAAAAACCTGGTGAAAACTGCCGATAAATGTTTTTCGCCTCTTCATTTCCCGTTACCGCCTGATACAGACATAGATAAATCTCGTAAGATGTATCTATCTGTCGCTGCTTAATTTTGGTCATTTTTGAGCCAAAGGGTTTAAAGTCATTGACTCTAGTTTGATCAACCAAAATGTTGCGGTCTGCCAAGAACAGGATACGCTTTTTCGCCCCTGACTTCCACAACCGCCAGATAATCTGAAAAGCTGTAAAAGTCTTACCCGTACCCGTCGCCATCACTAACAGAATGCGGTTTTCTCCTTTCGCGATCGCCTCAATTGTCCGGTTAATGGCAATCTGTTGATAATAGCGTGGCTGTTTTTTATCAGGACTGGGATAGTAATCTTGAGAAACAATTGGCTGAATGTCGGTGTCAATTCCCTTCCAATCACAGTATTTTTGCCAAAGTTTCTCCGGTGTTGGGAACTGGTCAAGGGGGATTTCCCGTTCTCGCTGTCCGTCGGTGACTGTACAGTCACACATCATAAAAGCGTCGCCATTCGAGCTAAAGATGAATGGTACATCAATTAGTTCACCAGTTGCGATCGCCTGTTGCATTCCCGCACTGACCGAGTGATTATTATCTTTAGCTTCAATTACAGCCAGTGGTACACCGGGTTTGTGATACAGCACATAATCAGCGCGTTTCTGCTCACCTCGACTAGTAAGCTTACCCCTAACAATCACCCTACCTTTTGTCAGCGTCACTTCCTCACGAATCTGAGTGTTGATATTCCAGCCGCGATTAACTAGAGCAGGCGTAATGTACTTTGTACAGATATCACGTTCGCTCAAAGATTTCTTGTCAATTGCTTCTGACATAAAAGGGTCGATTGAGAGTTGAGGAGTATAAGCAGTGAAATTACATAGCCTACCGTAGAGAATGTTAGGTATTTAACTTGTATTATGCTATATATCAACCTCTCGATGTCAAATTAGCTACTAATATTGTTGATAGATGCGTTGGTTTAGCTAGCTGCTGCCACTGTATACTAATGGGCGATCGCCTCCCCATTGAACTGACAAACTATGCCAGTATAGAGTCTTATCGCATTCAGCAAACCACTATATAACTTTAATTAAGCATTATTTTCTATTGTGACTATTTGCTTCTTAATTTTTTGGATTATATGTTTGATTCGATTAACTATTTCAATTTTTGAACCTTCATCATTTCGCAATTCATCTCGCTGACGTTCAACATCTTGAAGTTCAGATTCATAAAAGCCAGAAATAATCTCACTTTTAATATTCTCTTCATATTCACTTCTAATTTCTGAAGCTAATTGTCGAAAACTCTGGCGTAAATCTGATCTTGCTTCCCGGAGTTTCTGCTCATATTCTGCTTCATCCTGTTCCTGTTTAGCATTAAGAAAAATTTCTAGAATTAGACCAACACCTCCAATAATAGGCCCTAAACCTCTGATGAATTTAGCCCCGTTCACTGCTCCCCAAGGACGAAATTTTACACCAAAAAATTTACCGACGTTATAAACTAGGTCTCTAGAAACTGCCGACGCAAAATTTCCTATAGCCCGTACAGTTTCAGGACTTTTTCTTAAAAAGGATGGTATTTCTGGAGTTTTCTCAACTTCTTCATAATCAACTTGTTTTTTACCTGTTGATGAAACTTGCACTTCTTCGACTAAAGAGCGACCCAACCTTGATTGTAATAATTGTTCGAGTTGAATTTGAAGTTTACTTAATTCCTCTTCCAAGCCCAACTGTATTTTCTCTATTGTTTGCTTTGTAGTTGATTCTATTTCTTTCTCGGCTTTTTTAATTGTCAAGTTAATATCTTTTTCGCTATGTCTCCCGTCAACTTTACTAGCAACACCTTCGCCAATCATTAATATTCCGTGTTCAAGATTGTTAAATTCAGCTATATAACAATTTCTAAATCTTATTTGAGATGTCTTAATAAGTAACATTTTCCGATGGAGTAGTTCTAAGAAATCTCTAGCGGATTTATTATCTGTACTCAAAATATTGTAAGACCGTTCTAATATATCTAAGGCACGGTTGAGAGGTGTTAACAGTCTTGCATAGAATTTATTCTTATCGATTAATTTATGTAACGATGTCAGGAAAGCATCAAAATTAGCTTCTTCGAGTAAAAATTCTTTTTCATCTTCATCTTTTTCACACTGAGTATTAAAATAAGAATCAGCATCAATAAAACAAGTATGAAAATCATTAGGGTGATGAGGCTCTACAACTTCCAAAAGGCTTTTAAGCAAATCTTCTGGCTTACCGCGTTCACGACTCATTTTATTAACTACTAAGAGCATTTGACCAACTCGCTGCATTTCATTGGCAACTCTTTTAAAAAAATCTCCGCCTTGAGGGTTAAATAATTCGTTGGGAACAACAAAGATGAGTAAATCACTTTTTGAAATTTGTTCTAGAGTGATTTGATCGTGATCTGTTCTACCTGCATAAATTCCTGGGGTATCAATTAGAATAACTTCTTTCCAGAGATATTCAGTAATCCTATCTGTACAAATTTCAGCACTGATTCGGACAGATGTATCGCCCGTAAGAGCTTTAATCAAAGTAGACTTACCCGCATTATATTGACCAACAAAGGCAATAGTTAATTGTGCTTTTTGTTGATATTCATGAATGAAAATTTCAAAATCTCTTGCAAATACATCTATCTCACTATCGGTAGATGAAGATAATATTCTCAAACTTTCAGAACATACATCTTCTACTTGTTTAGCAACTTGCTTAAATTTCATTTCAGACATTTCTCACTACCTCTACTGCTTTCTAAAAAAAATATGCAAACACTTAAGTGTGATTTAAAGACAAGACAAATAACTACAATAATTCATCAGCTATAACTGACGAATTACCCTTGAAATTTCTTGGATTTGGCAATCTATCCCTTACTCCTGTATAATCTGACTCTCGCTTCATTTCTTTTTTGATTTTCTCAAGTTGTGAAATTGCTTTTTTTATATCATCCACAATGATTAGAATTCCTTTAATATAAATATCCACCTGTTCCAGCACTTCAGTTTTAGCCCTAACAGCAATATTTGTATCTAGTAATTTTTGGTAATTTTTGCAAGTTTCTTGCTCTGATTGATCCAAGCTCTTCCAAAGATTTTCTTTAGCTTCTTGTTTAGCTTTTTGCCATAATTTTTTATCTTGCTCACCAAAGAACCAACTGACAATTCCAACGACGATAGATGTCACACCAGCTATCCATCCTACAGGATTCCAAAAATTAGCTGCTGCAAAAGCACCGATACCAAAAGCAACAGCAGAGGTTGTACTTAACCCAACACCTACCCACTTCATAATTTTTCCAGTTTGCCATTGTTGATAGTTTCCAAAATCAGTAGATTCTAATTTAATAGTTCCCATATCATATTGATATTGCCTTTGAAACTCCTTTAAAGCAGCCACTAATTCCTGGACTATCTCTTCAAATAAGTTCTCCATAGCAGTTTCAATTTTTTGTTTTTCTTTATTCATACGCTTTTGATACTCAGACTGAGCAATGTCTTTCCCTAGATATTCATCAACAAAGTTAGGAATCCATTGTTTGATTCTGCTAAATGAATTTTTACATGATCTTTGAATTTTAATTTTTCCGTTTTTAACACTCTCTTGAAAAACACCTTCAATCTCTGATCGCTTATCTTGCATAAAATCTGCCTGAGACACTAGAGATTCTTTATGCCTTTCTAACATCTTTATGATTACATCGAGGAAATATATGATTGCATCAAAAAAGGTATTCCAGCGTCTTTGTTTTCCTCTTGCGTAGATTTCTGATACGATTAAACTATAAATTTCTTCTATCCGGCTTAATTCCCAAAGTTTATTAGCAACATTACTATATTGAGGCTGATTGCTTAGAAATGCTGCATAAGCATGAATACAAATAATTGCTACTTCTTCCATGCCTAAACTGTGATGAATATAATTACGAATATGACGTTTGTGTTCATCTAACCTTTGTGAATCAAAGATTTTTTCGGGATTTTTAATAAACCTTTCCAGGCGTTTTGGATTATCAATATCATACTTAATATTAAGAATTACAAAAAAGTATTTTTTGATTTCTTGCAGCCAAGCCATAGCATTAAATTCACCGGGCTGAACAGAGTCATCACTAGTAAGAAAGATAACTATGTCAGATTCATGTACGATTTCTACAGCTTTTTGTTTATCTTCGTCTCCTTGATAAGCTTCAATGCCTGGTGTATCTATTAAGCGTAATCCTTTCCATTTATATTCTCTGACATCTCTAGTTGTTCGTTGTGAACCTGTGCCAATTGTACTGCCATCGCCACGGGTTAAAGCTTCACGAATAGTACTTTTTCCAGCTTTAGTTCTACCAAATAAAACAACCGTAAAATCTGCTAAATGTTGCCTTTTTGCTTCTAAGGATTTCTTTAGTTCTTGAAGCCCTTCACTAGCATGGCTTTCAATCTCACCTGCTATTTTTTTCAAAACCTGTGCAAAGTCGAAGTTATTAGCATCTTTTTGTTTTAATAAATGAAATACGCTTTTATCTAAATCAAGGTTAAGATTGTTTAAAATTGCCTCGATTTCTTTATAGTAATTGAAAGTTTTTTGATAAGCATTCTTAGCAGTCTTCGTAGATTCTTCCAGAGCCTGCTGAAATTCATCATTAGATATCCGATTTGAGCTATGGTTTTCTGTTTCTAATTCTGGCTCAGTTATTATAGGTTCAGCCTGAGATTTGATATCAAATGCTCGACACCAAGCAACATCAAAAGTATTTTTCTGCTTTGCAAGTATCTTAATTTTTTTACATGATGTTGTTTTTAACCTAGAAACTTCGTCTAAAATGAGTGCTGTTGTACTTTCTGGCTCTGGAATTTCAGCAGACTCTAAAATAATTTTAAGTAACGTGTTCCTAGAAGTAGCAGTAGCACCTATACCTTTGTTCTGAAAAAATTGATTGAGAATATCTGAGACGACTTCTTCAAGAGTTTGTGGAATCATACTGAGCCATGAGAATATATTAAATAGCCTTATGAATAAGTATTCCCACTTCCTGCTAGTAGCTCACATTTAAAAACCAACAACACAATTAGATTTTCATTGAGATGATTAAACGACTATTCCTGAGAAATCATCTGCAATTTACCTTTGATTTACTGGATGAGTGGGAGTTTGATTTGCAGCTAGAAAAGATTGAGCCTGCCAATGTCAAAATGAAAAAGCCCAAGATTCTTGAATATCATGGCGAACCACCAGCACAGTATGGTGAAGAGGGAGACGATGAAGAATAGCTTGACTGCGGCGATGGGCTATCCTTTCCTTTCTGCCACTGATTGAGTTTTATTCATCTTTAATTTGGCTACCAAATTACATCAACAGGATACTGTGTGATTTTATTATCTACAGTAATTATGGGCATTTTTTCCACTTGACTTTGAGCGATAATTATTCGGTCAAAAGGGTCTTGATGTAAAGCAGGTAGATTAACGACTTGTAAAGCGTGATTCATTTGAATAGGCAAACTTTCAAATCGATTTATAGTCAACCGATTGGGAATGTAAGTTTCTGGTGGTTCTGGTAAATTTAATTTACCCAAACGAACTTTAATTACAATTTCCCATGCGCTTGCAGCACTAAAAAATAAGTTATTCCCTGGGTCAGCAATTATATTTCTAGCTGTAGATGAGAGTCGGTTATCGTCAATAACCCACCAAATAAACGTATGGGTATCAAGTAATGCTCTCATGCTTCTGCGTCTGTTGGGTTGATAAAAGCATTTAGCACCTCGTCGGGGAGGGGAGCATCAAAGTCTGGGGAAATTGTTACCTGACCACGGTCTAAACCTGGAATTCGAGGTAATTTCTGTTCCGCAATTGGGACTATACGCGCGATAGGAGTGCCTGCTTGAGAAATAATCACTTCTTCTCCGTCTCGCACTCGACGGAGTAGTTCAGCAAATTCAGCTTGACCTTCTGGGATTTCTAGGCTGTACATATATAGTTGTTAATAACAAGGATATTCATATCCTGGCATAGAGTTGTTATGGCGATCGCACATTAGAAATGTGTCAGAATTGGTCATGCGATCGCTCTTACCAAATTAATGTAAGGGAAAAAGTGGGCGATCGCCTAATCAAATATTTTGAAGCTAGGTTTTTTTCTGAGTCAATAGACGCACAATTATATTAGTATCAACTGCAACCATGCCATGATTCCTCAATACCTTGACGGATGGCATCATTCATATCTTCTAAAGATTTGGGTGCACCTTGATATTTTAAGCAGCCTGCAACATCATTTAATGTAGTTTCTGCAAAGGGCTTCTTGGGTTTGATAAGAATCCCATCACCCATATTAATTGCTATTAATTCCTGTCCGATTTCCCAGCCAGAGGCTTTTAGTAATTCTTCAGGAAGAATCACTTGTCCTTCATTTGATATTTTGGTTATTTCCATATATTGCGGAAATTTGATGATTATAAATTGGCAATTTGTTTACTCTTATTTTTACATTTTTTATTCCTCAACTGCGCCAAGTGCTTTGATGGTAGCGATTTCAGATGAGGTTAAACCCTTAACCCTTTAATATTCATACGTTCATATGGGCGATCTCTTTTACTATTCCAGTGTCAGGAAGGTGTGGGCGATTACCAAAATATCGCTGTCAGACTAGATTGTGAGGGTGGAACGAACATTCTACACTAGTGGTGTTTTTTTGGTCACGGATTAATTGATTTAGTTTATTTTTACATCATAAATTAATTTATATTTCCCTGTTTTCCACTGCGCCTAGTGTTTTGAGAGTAGCTTTCTCCACTTCTGTTAAACCTCTAACGGAAGTAATATTCATACCCTCATAAATTTTTTCACTTTTCAAAGTTTTTATACACTCACCCGTCTTAACATCCCAAAGCTTAATTGTCTCATCATCGCTACCGCTAGCAAGGATTAACCCATCTGAACTAAAAGCTACAGAACGTACCGAATTGATGTGTCCATGCAAAGTGTAGAGGCATTCTCCACTGCTAATATTCCATAGCCGCACTGTTTGGTCGTCACTACCACTGGCAAGTAATGTTCCATCTGGACTAAAGACAATGGAGCCTACCCAATTATTGTGACCCTGCAAGGTGTAGAGGCATTTCCCACTGCTGATACTCCATAGGCGCACTGTTTGGTCACCACTACCACTGGCAAGTATTGCTCCATCTGGACTAAAGATGACGGAACCTACCCAATTAGTATGTCCCAAGAAAGTATAAAGACATTCACCACTACTGATACTCCATAGCCGTACTGTCTGGTCGTCACTACCACTGGCAAGCATTGTTCCATCTGGACTGAAGGTAACAGAACTCACCCAACTGGTATGTCCCTGGAAGGTGTGAAGGCATTTGCTACTGCTAATCTCCCATAACCGCACTGTTTGGTCACCACTACCACTAGCAAGCATTGACCCATCTGGATTAAAGGCGACGGAATTTACCCAATTGGTGTGTCCCTGGAAGGTGTGAAGGCATTTGCTACTGCTGATATCCCATAGCCGCACTGTTTTATCAGAACTCCCACTAGCAAGCATTGACCCATCTGGATTAAAGACGACGGAATTTACCCAACTTGTGTGACCCTGGAAGGTGCAAAGGCATTTGCTACTGTTGATCTCCCATAGCCGCACTGTTTGGTCAGAACTGCCACTTGCAAGCGTTGATCCATCTGGATTGAAGACGACAGAATTTACCCAACTTGTGTGACCCTGCAAGATGTAAAGGCACTTGCTACTGCTGATATCCCATAGCCGCACTGTTTGGTCACCACTACCACTCGCAAGAGTCGCCCCATCTGGGCTGAAGGCGACGGCATTTACCCAATTAGTGTGACCTTGTAAGGTATAAAGGCATTTCTTACTGCTAATATCCCATAATCGCACTATTTGGTCAGAACTACCATTGGCAAGCGTCACCCCATTTGGACTGAAGACTAAAAAACGTACCCAACTGGTGTATCCCTGTAAAGTGTAAAGGCAGTTGCCACTGCTGATATCCCATAAGCGCACGATCTGGTCGTCACCACCACTGGCAAGCATCGCTCCATCTGGGCTAAATACTACTGAACGTACGCAACTAGTGTGTCCCTGCAAAGTGTAAAGGCAGTTGCCACTACTGATATCCCATAGCCGTACTGTCTGGTCGTCACTACCACTGGCAAGCATTGCTCCATCTGAACTAAATACTACGGAACGTACGCAACTGGTATGTCCCTGAAAAATGTAAAAGCATTGGCTACTGCTGATATCCCATAAACGTACTGTTTGGTCACCACTACCAGTAGCAAGCATTGACCCATCTAAATTGAAGGCCACAGAATATACCCAGCCAGTGTGACCTTGAAAGATATAAAGGCATTCACCACTGCTGATATCCCATAGTCGCACTGTCTGGTCAGAACTACCACTGGCCAGCATTAAACTATTTGGACTGAACACTACAGAACGTACTCTACTGGTGTGACCCTTAAATGTCTTAAGGCATTGACCACTGCTGATATCCCATAGCCGTACTGTCTGGTCGTCACTACCACTGGCAAGCATCTTTCCATCTTGACTAAAGCCAACAGAATTTACCCAACTGTTGTGTCCTTTACAAGTCAAAAGTTCTTTCCCAGTAGCCGCTTCCCAAAAGCGAACTATGCCCCCACTATCGCCCGTAGCAAAAAGTTTACCATCTGGACTAAATGCTACAGTCAAAACACTACCTAAGATTTTCGTAAAAACAGAATAAGCTAGATTCGCCTCTGTAAAATTAACACACCGCAAACTGGTATTAGTAAAATCCGCACCTATAATTACAGTATGAGAAAGGTCTCTCCCCTCTAATACCATCTTGTTCAACTTTACTAGCAACGTAGCTGCATTTCCGCCAACATAATTTACTTCATCCTCAGTTCTCCCTCGCGTTGCCTCAATAATTTTAATAAGAGGCTCGTTATCATCTAACATTGGCAACAACAGATCTATCACTGCTTTGGTAAGTTTTGCTTTACCAAAAGTTTCTCTCAACTTATCCAGAAATTCACTTTTAAATTGCCTTAGTGGTGCAATTACTTCTCTACAACCAGTAGAGTCTAACTGACGTGAAAAATAACCAGACCAAGTATAGTCAATAGATGCTGTACTACTATCCAAACCTGACTGTGCCTGACCTACTTCTGTAAAATCCCTAGCTAACGCTCCTAATTCTGCGGCAAATTTATACGCCACAAAAAACTCTAACAGCGACCTATGGGCAGGAGTGTAATCCCCGTCAGCATTACGGACAAGCATTGTCTGCGCCATCATGTCATAATGCCAGTGATCTAAATCTTTCTCTTCTTGCACAACAGAACCAAATAAGCGACGAATACGTTCTGGGAACAAGCGATAATTCAGACTCATTTGGTCAGTAGACAGCATCTCCCAAGATAGTTCGCATAAAAAGTACAATTTATCTGCCAAGGAATTAAAAGTACGTTCTGCTTTGATATCTCGTTCCATCTTGTGCCGCACTGCATACAGATAAACCCGTGACATATCAATAGGTTTACCGGCCTCAATATCTGGCAATGCTTCTAAGATTAAATCAGTCATCACAGGACGACGGGCTAAGTCTAATAACTGCGAATTACCCATGATTTGTTCAACTGTAGCTTCTTCAGCTTGGTATAACAAAACCTGCCGTATTTGTTCATCGTTGAATTTCTCCAGTTCCAAAACTTCAAATTGTGGTGTTTCCCCGGTTAGTTTGTTTGTAGAGGCTTGCAATTCTGCATTGAGTAAAGCACGTCCCTCTTTCGCTTCTGGGAAATGTTCAGTACGGCAGGTGAGGATAACTTTAGAACCAGGAACTACTACCTTTGCCAGTTCCCAAAAATTGTTAATCATCTGTTGGCGGTCAACTTTTGCTGCCATTTCGTCAAAACCATCGAAAATGAGCAGCAATTTACCCATCCGGTTGAGTTGGTCAAAAACTTCGCTATTTAAGCGGATATTGTGTTGAGTAAAGAAGAAACCCGCCAAAACATTTTCTACATTTAAAGCCTTGGCAAAGTCACGCAGGGTAATTACTAAAGGTAAACGGGGACGTTCAACACCACGTCTTTGAGCATCTTTGTAACGTTGGAGTGCTGTCCAAGCATAGTGAAAGACAAACCAAGTTTTACCTGTACCGAATTCTCCCAAAATAGAAATATGTTCTTTAGCAGGGTCATCCAGCCAAAGGTCGATGTAACCATCAATCCAACCGTCTTCTGCTTCATAACGGCTGATACCAATTCGCCTTTTAGTTACTGGATCAATTTCTTCTTTAGTACAAGCAAGGGGTACATATTTTTGATCAATCTTGCGGCGTTTGATTTCCGCTTCTAACCAATCAAGATAACCACTAAAGTCAGCATCTAAATCAATCAGTTCGTCAAATGTAAAGCAGTCAAGGTGACGATTTTCTTCTTTCTTGACTTCATCCCTGGCTGCGCGGGAAATGCGACGGGTACTTACTAACCAGCCTTCATCAGTTTTTTGTTGATTAACTGATTGACACAACGCCATAACATCACTCAGTCTCACTTCTCCCGCAACGCCACGTACAAGAATGCGGTCATAACTGCGGCGGACGGGAACGTTGATAATCCATTCAAAATATTCTTCTGCCCAGATTTCATATTTTTCTAGGCGGTAGCCCAAGGTTTCAAACCAACCTCGCATTTGTTGGGCTAAGGCGATCGCTCTACATTGATTTTCAGTGGCAGTTGGGGTTAATGCTGGATAATTCTGGGCTGCTAATCGTGCTATTTCTGTCCGAATTCCTTCCAGTGTAGGCAATCTCTCCAGTTGTTCTTGAATACCAGCAATCCTTTTATGCAAAGAACCAATCTGTTGATTCATCAAGACATCAGCAGGTGTGCGACTGCGTTTGGCGACTTCAATAAACACAGTCGCAAATGCAGCTACCTCTCTTCTCACGTCCAGTTCTAAGCTTCTGATTTCATCACCCAAAGTACAAGCATCAAGAAAAGTATCAACCTCAGACAGCAGAATTGAGGGGTTATTATGATCTAATGCTTTGCGAAAAGCCTGTTTAATTGCCTCTTGTCGAAATAATTCCAGAAATGCTTTTGGTTTGCCAACACCGTACTCGACTAAGGTGTAGGCGTAAACACCGCTAAAATCCGCAGGTGGATGCTCTGGATCAAGGTTAAATTGCTGGAGTAACTTAATTACTGTCTCACTACGCAGAATTTTTTCTTTAATCACAGGATTGGCAATGCTAGTAACTGCGCTGATAACTAGATCCAGGTTAATTAAGCTCATCACGACACCCCGAAAATACAGAGCTATCTTGCTAAATAATGCTTCAATACTATTACAAGGGATATCTGAGATATAAAAGTTTTCTTTTATACTTTCTCAAGCATTACCTGATTGTCGGTTTGAAGGTTTATGGGTAGCAATGGCGCAGAGCGCCCACTGTAGGTGGTGGCAGTCACAAAAATCTCCAATTTGTTGTATTAACGCCATTTGTAATAGGGTAGTAGAACCACGCGATCGCTAAAAATGAGAAAGTTGGCGATCACTTAAATTCAATTCTATTTTCTTCAATATTTCAAACACACATTGATTTACTTTTGTCAATCAATAGTCTTGATTAAAAATCTGAAAGTCAGGAAATTTTAATATTGTTCTGTTGGGTGTAAATTGGGTGTAGAAATTGTAAAAATAAGCTGAAACTGTTGTAAATAAAGGATTTTATATAGCCTTCCAAGCTATTAATGCGGGTTCGATTCCCGCCGCCCGCTTTCATCTTAAAACCCTTGTGAGTTGACCCTTGCAAGGGTTTTTTGTGTTTAT
Organism: Anabaena sp. FACHB-595; assembly: GCF_048568275.1. Taxonomy (NCBI): domain Bacteria; kingdom Bacillati; phylum Cyanobacteriota; class Cyanophyceae; order Nostocales; family Nostocaceae; genus Anabaena; species Anabaena sp. FACHB-595. Next base: position 4,177,556 of record NZ_CP183473.1, on the reverse strand, counting down.
AAGATACTTAATACAATGGTACCCATGTACCATATTTGAACAAAAAATTGGGTCTGTTTAGGGTAAATTTACCTAAAAATGTGGTTCAATTTTTCCCAAGTTATTGTGTTGTTACAATACTTTTTCGTTCCATATTTTACCTGCTAAGAATTTTGCTGATAATGATAATCAAAAATAGGGGAATGAGGCGAGTGTCTTGCCTCCTTCCCCTCCCCCACCGCATGATTATCATTTTTATTTAGATAAATTTGAGTATTTTAGCTCATTGACAAAATACACTTTAATCTAACCCCTCACGAGTGATTTAACTAATATGGTAGATATACTAGTATCATTAGTATCAATGTAGAATCTATACTTATTCATTTAAATCAATTATGTGGAGACCATCATAATGATTGGTGCAATGGTTGGTGCATGGGTAGGAGAATTAGTCACAGTAGAAGTTTCTAAAGCTTTGCTGAGTGGTGTTACGAGCAAACTTAACCCTAGTGATTTAGATAAGGCGATTAAAACTGCAACTATAGAAGCTTGTAAACAAGAAACCCGATTATTTTATTCTTGTCCACCAGACTTTATACCAAAATTTTTATGTAATTTTTTTAAAGAACAAGGATTGTCAGAGCTACAGAGGCCTTTAAAAAATGAAGGAAAGCCTGATTTAGATTATTTAGTTGAAGTTTTCAAAAAAGCGGCTTTAGCTGACTCAAAAATGAAAGAAATTAAAATTGAGTATGTTTATTCATGGATGGAGGTTTTTGTTACAACTTATTTTCAGAATACAGATAATTGTATAAGGTTTCAGATTGCCAAGGAAAACTATCTTCAGCAATTAGTCAATTGGTTTGATGATGTTAAGTTTGCTGGTATTGCTGTACCAGGACAAGAAGTAGAAAAATCGGAGAAGCTAGTAAATATTTTTGTATTACCAGAAGTGCAGGAGGATAACCACAAGGATATAAATAATCTCAACTCCAGCATCGAAACAGAGTTATTGTCATCCAATTTGAGCCAAAATCAGCAACAATTACTCTGGGAACAGAGACAGCGTGCTTTAAGAAACTCTTCTGGGAGAAAATTTTTAGCTTCCCAAATTTTAAGTCAAACCAACTGCCAAAAGTTTGTTCTTTTAGGTGCGCCCGGCTCTGGAAAAACTACTTTACTGAGTTATTTTGTGGTGATGTTAGCTCAGAAGCAGATTGAACAACTGAATATAACAGCATCAGACTATTTACCTATTATAATTCCTATACGAGATTTTGCTAGGCAAGCAAATATTAGCGTTATTGAATATGTTAAGCAATTTGTTGAAAAAAATCTATGTGTTAAAACCTTACCTGTAGGTTTTTTTGAATATTGGTTAGAAGATGGACACACTTTTATCTTTTTTGATGGATTGGATGAAATTGCTCAGGAAAATAAACGATATGATGTAGTGCGGAAAATTGAGAATTTTTTAGGACAATTTCCGAAAAATTGTGCAGTTATTACTTCTCGTCCTGCTGGCTATAAACGCGATTTTTTCAATACTCAAGAGTTTGCCCATTACGAGCTTTTATCTTTTGATGATGAGAAAATAGAAAAGTTTATTAACTGTTGGTATGACAGTCGTATTCAGGATAAGTCAGAGGCGGAGCGACGTAAAACAACTTTACGAGAAGCATTAAATAAAAATGAGCGTCTCAAATTACTAGCGCGTAACCCTTTGCTGTTGACTATTATTGCTCTGATTCATCGCTACCAGGCAGTTTTGCCTAAAGGTCGCCACAAACTTTATGAGAAAGCTGTAGAAACTCTCTTAACTTCTTGGGACGCTAATAAAGAAATTAGCGTTAACCATTTCTTGCAAGATATTGATATTGAAGATTTACTATTTTTGATGCGAAAATTAGCCTTTTGGATTCATGGAAAAGGTAGTACAGCAGATAAAGAAGGGGGAACACTAATTGCTTGTGAAGATTTGCTTGATCAATTAAAAAGAGAAATCAAATCTTTGAAGGAAATTGAACTTTATAAAGCAGAGGAAAAAGCAAAACGGTTTTTAAGTTTGATTCAGGAACGTACTGGACTACTTAATGAACAAGGTCAAGATTGCTATGCTTTTGTGCATAAAACCTTTCAGGAATATCTGTGTGCTGGAGAAATTAATTATCAAGCAGATGATCAAGACGATTTTGAGATTGTTTTAAATTATATTGATCAGCATCTCCATGACCCTCATTGGCGAGAGGTATTACTGCTATTAATTACTCAGCAAGCACCAAACAAAGCGGCTACAGCTATTAGAAGAGTTCTCAACAGGAATAGCGAATATGAAAAATGGCTTCATCGTGACTTATTATTTGCTGGGAATTGCCTTGCTGAAGATATCAAAAATTTAAAAACTGCCAAAGATTCTCCAGCTATAGAAATTTTACAAGATTTAGTAAATCTTGAAGTAAGCGATTCGTTGCAAGTTAGTTCTCAAATTAAATCACAAGTATTTCAAATTTTATGTAGCCTGAATGAAACGGCTTTTCAAACCCAAGCTTTGCAACTGTTAAAAGAGAGAGAGCCACAAATAGCTCAAGTAAGATTTCAAGAATATTGTGCTGCATTAGGAGAAAAAAAGGCGGCAGTTGATAGATTACTAGAACTCCTCAAACACTCAGAATCTAATGTGCGGTCTAGTGCCGCAGATGCGTTAGGTAACATAGGTACAGAAGCCGGAATTCCTGGCTTACTAGAATTCCTCAAAGACCCAGAATTTAATGTGTGGTTTAGTGCTACAAATGCGTTAGGTAACATAGGTACAGAAGCAGCAATTCCTGGCTTACTAGAACTCCTCAAACACTCAGAATCTAATGTGCGGTCTAGTGCCGCAGAAGCGTTAGGTAAAATAGGTGCAGAATCCGCAATCCCTGGCTTACTAGAACTCCTCAAACACTCAGAATCTAATGTGCGGTCTAGTGCCGCAGAAGCGTTAGGTAAAATAGGTGCAGAATCCGCAATCCCTGACTTACTAGAACTCTTTAAAGACTCAGAATCTATTGTGCGTTCTAGTGCTATAAATGCGTTAAGTAAAATAGGTGCAGAAATAGCAATTCCCGACTTACTAAAACTTCTCAAAGACTCAGAATCTGTTGTGCGTTCTAGTGCCGCAGAAGCGTTAGGTCAAATAGGTGCAGAAATAGCAATTCCTGACTTACTAAAACTTCTCAAAGACTCAGAATTTTATGTGCGTTTTAAAGCCGCAGTTGCGTTAGGTCAAATAGGTGCAGAAATAGCAATTCCTGACTTACTAAAACTTCTCAAAAACTCAAATTTTATTGTGCGTTTTGGAGCTGCAATTGCGTTAGGTGACATAGGTACAGCAGCCGCAATTCCTGACTTACTAAAACTTCTCAAAGACTCAGAATTTATTGTGCGTTCTAGTGCCGCAGTTGCGTTAGGTCAAATAGGTGCAGAAATAGCAATTCCCGACTTACTAAAACTTCTCAAAGACTCAGAATCTATTGTGCGTTCCAGTGCCGCAGTTGCGTTAGGTCAAATAGGTGCAGAAGCCACAATTCCTGACTTACTAAAACTTCTCAAAGACTCAGAATCTGAAGTGCGTTTTAGTGCCGCAGGTATGCTGAAGAAAATCGATGAAAAAACTCATAGTGTAGTCATTAATCTTCCTCGATGGATTAATGAAAACCAAGATTCTGAATATATTGGAAATGGGATAGATTTGCTATGGGAATTGATATGTGGTTAGACAACCTGACATTACCATCTGACAAATCAGTTCTGGCGAGATAGACACAGCATTACTTTAAGCGATGCCCAAAAAAAATTCTAGATGTGATATGGTAGTCACACCTAGAAATTATCTTATCTACTCTAGAAATATTTACTTAAATATTCGTATCAACCTATTCCACAGTCACTGATTTTGCTAAGTTCCGAGGCTGATCCACATCCAAACCGCGACGGGCGGCAATGTGATAAGCCAATAGTTGCAATGGTACTACTGTGAGGATCGGCGATAGTAATTCATCCACAGATGAAACAGGTAGTAAATCATTAAAGATTTCCGCCGCTTCGCCATCGTTGACTGGTGTCACCCCAATTAAGCGGGAATCTCTGGCTTTGGCTTCTTGGGAATTGGAAATCACTTTTTCATACACACTACCAGGATAGGCGATCGCCACTACCGGCACTTTGGCATCTAATAATGCAATGGGGCCGTGTTTCATTTCCCCGGCTGGATAACCTTCTGCGTGAATGTAGCTGATTTCTTTTAATTTCAATGCTCCTTCTAAAGCAATAGGGAAGTTAATTCCTCTGCCCAAAAAGATGAAGTCTTTGGTTTCTGCAAATTCATGGGCTAGATGTTCTGTTAGTTTTTCCTGACGTTCTAAGGTAGCTTCGATTTCCTTAGGTATCTGACGTAAACCTTGAATAATATCTGCGAGTTTATCTGGTGCTACTGTTTGGCGATGATAGGCTAAATCCAAAGCTAGAGCATAAAACGCCATCAGTTGGGCAACAAAGGTTTTGGTCGCTGCCACACCAATTTCAATTCCTGCCAGGGTATTAATAATATGGGGTACAAGATGACCAAGGCTGCTTTCTGGGCGATTGGTAATCCCCAAGAGTCGCGCTTGATATTTGGCTTCTTTGCCTTGGCGGCGTTCTTTCTCCATCGCTAAGGCGGCTAGGGTATCAGCAGTTTCCCCTGACTGAGTAACACCAATAATTAATGTATTCGCTGTTAATGGTGATGGGGCATAGCGATACTCAGAAGCATAATGTACCTGAGTGGAGATTCCTGCTAATTGTTCAAGTAAATACTTTCCTACCAATGCAGCGTGCCAACTCGTACCACAGGCGACAATATGAATTTGTTCTAAATCTGCATAGATTTCTTCAGATAAACCCAAATTAACTGGTGATGTAAAGGATTCATCAGTATTAGTATCGGGATTAAAGTATGCTTCTAAACTCGCTCTGACTACTCCTGGTTGCTCATAAATTTCCTTGAGCATGAAGTGTTTGAATCCCTGCTTCTCTACCATTGTGGGATTCAAGTTAAGCAGGCGGGGTTGTTTTTTCAGTCTGTCCCCAGCAAAGTTATAAATCTCCACTCCCAGGGGTGTCAGACGGGCAATTTCGCCATTCTCCAGGGGTAAGACTGCACGAGTATGGGAAACGATCGCTGGCGTGTCGGAGGCGCAAAAGAACTCCCCTTGCCCGAATCCTATCACCAGGGGCGCTTGCTGGCGGACAACAATCAATTCGTCAGGATAGTCAGCAGAGATAACAGCGATCGCAAATGCCCCTTGTAGGTGCTTAACAGCTTGGCGTATTGCTTCTAGGAAGGGGGAGGAAGAAGTAGGAAGCGGGGGGGAAGGGAGGTTTTTTAAAAATTCGGCTATAAGGTGAGGAATAACTTCTGTATCAGTTTCCGAACGAAACTCATGTCCTTTCTGTTTCAGTTCGTCGCGTAACTCGCGGTAATTTTCAATAATCCCATTCTGCACAACAGCGATTCGCATAGCTGTATCTAAATGGGGATGGGCGTTATACTCCTCTGGTTTGCCATGAGTTGCCCAACGTGTATGACCAATACCAATTTGAGATGGAGTAGCCAGTTGTTCTAGTTTAGAACGCAGGTTATGGAGTTTGCCCTTGGCTCGGACACAATTTACATCTCCTTCCCAAACCGTAGCTATACCTGCGGAATCGTAACCGCGATACTCTAGTTTTTCTAGCCCAGCCAACAAAATCTCGGTTGCTGCTTGAGTTCCGATATACCCAACGATGCCACACATTGCTCACACCACCCTTTTTTCAGGATAATTAAATCCAGTATAGTCATTTGTCAGTTGTTCGTTGTGAGTGGTCAGTGGTCAACAGTTATTACTATGGACTATTGACTACGAAAGAAAAAAAGGAGCAACCTGCTCCTTTAACCACTAGGTATTTTTATAAATTTCTCATGATGTTGTAGGATGGGCGATGGCTTACGGCGAGCGGAACGCCATTACTACCCACCCTACAAAGCTAAAGAGGCTTGCTATCGAGACACTTAATTGTGAGCAAAAAAGGAATCGGTAGTGAATTCCTTAGTAAGCTAGACCCATGCTGCGAGTGGTTTCTGCACCCAGGTAAACCCGAATGCTCAAGAAGTCAGTCGGGCAAGCTGTTTCACAACGCTTGCAGCCTACGCAGTCTTCTGTACGGGGTGAAGACGCAACTTGAGCAGCCTTACAGCCATCCCAAGGAACCATCTCCAAAACGTCAGTAGGGCAGGCGCGGACACATTGAGTGCAGCCAATGCAGGTATCGTAGATTTTTACGGTATGAGACATTGAAAAAACGGCTCCTTTCCAGTGTTCTTTTCTGTGAAAGAATCATAATCAAGGCATAGTTTACCGCAGTCGCTTATCCACCGTAAGTAAAAGGCTACATAACTTTAAACAATGTAATAGACACTTTTAAAAACTACGATTTGCGGAATTTCTCTCTTTCCTTATAAATCAGCTACATGACAGGAGCGTGTTTACCTCATTCACTAAACTATGCTCAATACTTGTTGTAAAGATATATGAAGCATAAGTCAGACTCAAAAAAGCGATTTGAGTTAGTTGTCTATGGTAGTTATTTGATGATTGCTATGGCTTGCCCAAGAAAACAACTTCATAACAAAATTTTAAATATTTATTGATGAGTGTTCACTGCTCACTGTTCACCGTTAGAAAAACCGATGAACCAATCAATCAAAGTCATCCTCATTACCGCCCTCGTCACTGCTGTCTCTGGTAGACCTGCTGTAGCGCAGTTTGGCGCACCCAGTAGCCTCAGCTTCAGCAACATGAACGCCTACCTCAGCGTTCAGAAAAATGCTGCACTGGTGCGTCAAGCTCAGTCAAATCTTAACAGCATCAACCGACGCAACAACAGCAGTCAGCGCGCCCAAGCCACCGCCCGCACCCAAGCCCAAACTGCCCCAAGAACCACCTTTCGACCAAGCTCGCAGCGCTTGCTGGTGACGCAATTCGCCCGCAGCTTGAGCAGTGACCCCACTATAGTAAGCCAGTCAACCAAAGCCTTCACAGAGGGCTTTAAAGCCTTCGAGGCAGAAGCCCGGCGTTTAGGCCGCCCCAACAACGTGGCGATGGCCTTCGCCTACTTGGTGGGGGTTTGCTACATGGTACACTACGGCGAAGAACCCACCGAAACCGCGCTGATGAACCTCCAAGCAAACAGCGACGCGGCCTTCGGTTCCTCGACGGCCTTCAAAGCACTGAACAACCAAGAGCGCCAAAAACTCTATGAGACCTTTGTACTGATGGCGACCCTGCCTTTGGCAGGTTACACGGTAGCAACCGAGCAGAACGACCAAGAGTTGCTCAATACCTACCGCAATATTGCCGGGGTAGCTCTTGAGACTGCCTTGGGGGTGCGACCAGATCGGTTACGGTTCACGGCAACGGGGTTGGAACTGCGCTGACATACTCCCACACTGATGCAAGCATACAAAGATGGTATTAATTTTGCGGCGATTGTCAGCGTGAGGCGACGATGCTCCGCCCCACCGTAGGCGATCGCTATAGTTAGTAGAGTGCGTCAGTATGAATAATTTCTTGTACAGTTAGGTTTTCTCCCACTGACGTACCCTATATTCTCTTTCGATATTTTGGATATTGTTTATCTGGAAGTCCCTAAGCGGGAGGCGATCGCTACGGACAGATTTTTCAATAATAGAGTGAGTTATTAATTATAGTCGAAGTCGGATCAGCAAAGGTAGGCTGCTGCGATACTATTTTTATAATGTAAACCACATCACATAAACTTATGGAGCCAGATTCTTTACCAACCGAGGTGATTCTGACGCATCCACGTCGCTCCCTCGGTAAAGTCCAACTTGACTGGACACCCCAACCCGGAAACTATCTCGATTTTGAAGGCAACACCTACGCAGTTCTAGAACGCCGCCATAGATATCAACTTAAATCGGGGCGTTATCGTTTGCATAATATAGCTCTTTACGTCCAGTCTGCCCAAAGACCATCAGAAAAAACTTTAGTAGCAGGGCGTTGGGTAGTAGGTGATGCCACCTGTAGATTTAATGCCCACTCAGAAATCATTCGCTGTGCAGTCAATCCCCACGGCCCTTGCGAGTCCTGCCGTTATTATGAAACCTCACTAGCTGCCATTTCCTAACACTTCCCCCACCGTCAGCCGCGTACCATTAACAAAATCCCAGCCCGACTGGGGGCGTTTGCCAGGTAGCTGAACCTCTCGTAAAAGTAAAAGTCCTTCGCCAGTTTGAGCGATCGCACCAACTCCCTTGGTTATGCTGACTACTTCTCCTGGGCTACCCGATATCTGTGATAAATCAGGCAATTTTTGCAACATTTTCTGTAATTCTGGTGGTAGTTCCTCACGGTAAGCAGCACCAAGGGGAAAGGAGGCTGTAATCTTCAGAGGTTGGTTACGGAAGGTAGTTATACAATTTGGGTAAAATCCTCTAATTTGATTGTGCAGTTGCAGCGCACTCCTTGACCAATCTAAACCATAATCTTGCTTTTGAATTAAAGAAGCATAAGTCGCAGCAGCATTATCTTGCGGGATTGGTTGAATCTCCTTTTGCTGTAGCTTGTGTAAGGTTTCTATTAATAAATCTCCACCAATCACAGATAGTTTCTGGGCTACATCATCAGCATTATCGAGCAAGCCTATGGGTGTGGTTGCTTTCAGTAGCATTGCCCCAGTATCCATACCGACATCCATTAACATTGTCGTGATCCCCGTTTCTGTTTCCCCGTTATACAAACACCATTGAATAGGTGCAGCACCTCGGTACTGGGGCAAAATCGACCCATGTACGTTCACGGAACCCAATTTCGGTATATTAAGGATTTTTTGTGGCAAAATTTGCCCATAGGCCACCACAACAAAGGCATCTACGTCTAATTCCTTAAGTCTATTCAAAGTTTCAGTATCTTTTTTTATCCTTTCCGGTTGCCATACTGGTAAATCATGAGCGATGTTCTCCCACTGACTGTAGGACATCGCCACATTTTTTACAGGCGAAGGTGTTAATTTATTCCCACGTTCCCGACGTTTATCCGGTTGAGTAATAACGGCTAAAACATCAAATTCAGGGTTAATTAGCAATTTTTCTAAAGTAGGAACAGCAAATTCAGGTGTACCAAAAAATACAATTTTCATTAGTTATTAATCAGTGGTCAGTTGCCAGTGGTCAGTTGCCAGTATATCTTTTCCCTTCGCTCCCCTACTTCTTGTCCTCACCACTTCTCATTACCCAATATGCACTTTTTATTGGCAACGAATAATTGAATATACGGTGGCAAAACTAAGATTTTCTTGGTAAACTTGTGACTAAGTTAACCAGCATCTAGATGGCTAATAACTGTCTGTGGAGCTAGTGACTTTAATTATTTAGCTACGTCTACCAAGCAAATTTCTGTGGCTATTTTCTCAGCTATTTAGCTAAGATTGTAGCGAAGTTACTCAAAAACCCAATATTAATTTCTACCTAAGGGTAGATGATAATGTGGTTTTTCGGGTAATATATCTTGTGCGTCAGCTTTCCCAATTTTCAAAGTAACGCCTCACTTAAACCATTATCAGGGTCTGTACTGTTGTAGCTGAATATCAACAGAGTAATTTTTTATGCTTCGCTGTTAATCACGCTAACCGGACAGTCCAGCTATCGTTTATGTTTTGGGCTATCAGAAATCTGTGGCTCAGATTATCCCTTCAATGCTCTTTGTTTGAAGAGTAGAAAATCCCTATTTTAAGTAATAAATCGGCAGTAAATCTGCTGATGTTTTTTGTTGGCATTTTTCAGTAATAACCGATACTTTGAATTACAAGGTGTAAAGAATGAAACTGTACTTTTGTAAAAATCTGCAAATTTAAAAAAATAATCTCATTTAATCTAGTTAAATCCTTGAGTTTGTTGTTATACCTGTAATCAACAGCCTGCTTCCTTAGTCGAATAAACTTGCGCCTCATACAGCAACCGCCCCTCTGGAGAGTCCCACCCATGCTTAAACCCCTCTTGCTGTCAGGATGGTTCCGCGTGCAACCATTTCTTAATTATGTTGTTGTTATCATGTTAATTGCTCCCTTAGTGGCAGCATCAGGTCATTCTAGTTCAGCAAAGCCATCGAAAGCGATCGCTAAAATCAGTACGGAAACAGAGACACCTGACGCTGTACCAAAGGAAGCGGCTGTTATTAGTGAACAAAATTTGGCGGAAGTCTTAACAGCAAGTCAAGTCAACTCCAGAATGGGAGAACTTGCAGGTTTTCCACAGGAACTAGTGGTTGACGAGAAACCACAAATATTACCAGCCGACAACCTAGAGTCTCTAGTAGCGAAAAAATACTCGCATACAAACAAACTCCTAGCAGCAGTTGAACTCGCACCAACGACAGAGTTACCTGTGAGTGAAAAATCAGATGTTCAACTTCTCAAACAAAAAGACCAAGCGATTTTGAATGCAGTGTCTGAAGCTCATTCATTAGTTGCGAGTCAAGCTGCATCCAGCCTGAAACCATCAACACCAACCTCCACCCCAGATATATCTTTTGAGGAACCCCAAGAGGGAGCAGAGGCACAAGCAGATCCCATTGGTAGCCCTCATCCAATTCCTTGGCAATGGATTTTGTCAACTCAAGAAGCTATGGGTTCTAGAGGTGGTTCGGGAGTGCGTTACTACCGCAGTGTGCCTGTAGTTTCTCCTGATGGCAAGTATGCTGTTTATAGTCGAGTACAAATTGAAGTTAAACCCGAAATGCACAACACTAAAGTGAATAGTGTTTTGTTTGTAGAAGATAGACAAACAAAGAAATTACGGGTGATGGCTGCCACTACTATTACCAATGATCCTTTATTAGCTACACAGCAAGTATCAGCAGAACCAGCTGACAACGATGGCAAAATAGGGGTTTTAGTGCCTGTGAGTTGGTCAGAAAAAAGCGATCGCTTTTTAGCACGCAAGTTTGAAGGTATATTCAACACCGGGGATTCGACAGATCAAGCTGTAATTTGGGATCTGCAAAAGAATCAAACTAATACAGTTGCTCCCGCTCAAGAGGTAAATGAGCATGAAAAAATTGCTGTGTTATTAGGCTGGAGTAAAAACGACCCAGATCATGTAATCTTCCGTGCTGGCGAAATGGGTGAGGAAGAATGGCCTTTAGTCAAAGTTGCTATTGACGGTAAAACAGCAGCCACAACGGATGCAGACCAGCCAATTACTTATGGTGATAAGCTGACACAAGTCTGGGCAGGGCCACAGGTTGCTTCCCGCTAGTGGGCAGTAAATATGACGAATTCCCGTTGTCACTACTGTTGATGACGGGAATTTTTTTGCCCAGGGGCAGGTTAATAATCGTATGATTCCAAATAAAGTTGTGAATATAGGTAGTGTAAGAAATCACAATGATGAAAAACCTAATACCCGTATCTACCCTTTTCATCGGGATCAATGGTCTTACTGCTTTAACTCTCTCTTATATTGCGGTAATGGAACGGACAAAAACTAGGATCTGGCATGGCGAATCACCAGACGATGTAGCCAAACAGCCAGACCCACTGGCAAGCCCTAATGCTTGGGCTACTATGGTTGAGACTACAACTCAAAAACTAATCGCCAATACCAAAAGTGATGAAAGTGATGATGGCTTACTGCAACGTAAGGTTAGAGCCTACGGCAATTTCACTGAGTATGTACCTCATGGATTACTGTTTGTATTAGCACTGGAACTTATGCAGGGTGAGACTTGGCTGGTATGGTTACTTGGGGCTATACTGACTTTTGCTCGTGTTGCCCATGCTTGGGGAGTAATTCAAACTTACGGCCCTTCACCTGGAAGAGCGATTGGTTTTTTTCTGACCTGGTTTGTTTATATAGTTGGTAGTTTAGCTTGTATTTATTATGGTTTTCGAGGAATTACCTAAAACCATAGTTGTGTATAAATTATTGAGCAGCATAATCTAACGATGTGTTGTCAATTGACAAACTCGTTAATAAATCATAAAAACAGTACATCTACTGAGATGTTTCGTCGAAGATGGGTAGCTCTGGTTTCACCCGACGAATAGGTAAATTAGCAATCAAGGCGGTTGTTCTTTGATTGCTTTCTAAGGCAAACTCTAGACCATCTGGTTCTACTTCTACATAGCGGCAGACGATATCTAAAATCTCTTTTCGCATTTTTTCTAGAGTTTCGGGATCTAAGCCAGCACGGTCATGAGCGATCACCAATTGTAGACGACGTTTGACGTGAGAACGACTGGTGTCAGGAGTACGTAAAAAGAGTTTGTCTAATAATTCGAGGATCATTGCCAATAAGTATGCAGAGATTGGAAAGTAGGTTACACAATCTTAGTCCATAACAACCTTCGCAAACGAGCGAAGATGCTATCGTGGGGTGCGTCAAGGTCGAGAAATTCGACTGTGTCTCCTTCCAATCTGCGAGCAATATTTTCAACGGCTACGGCGGCTAGGGAAGGAGTATCTCCTAATACCAGAGGTTCGCCGCGATTGGTGGAGACAATAACACGCTCATCATCAGGAAGTACCCCAATTAAGGGTATCGCCAGAAGTTCCTGAACATCTTGAACAGACATCATATCATTTGCCCGAACCATCGCCGGTCTGATCCGGTTAATGATTAAGTGAACGCGCTTAACACCTTGGGCTTCAAGTAAGCCGACGACTCTATCAGCATCACGCACGGCGGAAATTTCTGGGGTGGTGACAATGAGAGCTTCTTTCGCTGGGGCGATCGCATTTTTAAAACCGTTTTCAATCCCGGCTGGGCTATCGATGATCACGTACTGGTACTTTTGCGCCAGGGCGTTCACCAATAATTTCATCTGTTCGGGTGTTACCGCATCTTTCGTCCGGTTTTGGGCTGCTGGTAAGAGGACGAGGTTAGGCTGGCGCTTATCTTTGACTAATGCTTGTTCTAAGCGACATTCTCTGGAAAGAACTTCTACTGCCGTATAGACAATACGATTTTCTAGCCCTAGTAGCAAATCCAAATTCCTCAGACCAAAATCCGCATCCACTAGGGCGACTTGACGACCCATTTTGGCTAAGGCCATCCCCAAGTTTGCCGAAACTGTAGTTTTACCCACCCCTCCTTTACCGGAGGTAATTACAATAATGCGAGTCATGATAACTATGTGCTGGATTTATGGTTAGACAAATATCTTAAATATTTATGGTGTCTGATTGATCTTACTTATTTGGTTTCTAGAAAAATCAGTAGATCTGACGATACGTATTCCTTGTGAAGTAATATGTGCTACTTCGGGGAAAAAGTGCGTCGGTGATTTTTCTGGCGCTCTAGCTACAGCATCAGCGATACGCAATTGGGTTGGTTCCATTTGCAGGGACATGATGAGACAATCACGATTACCCCCAGCCCCTGCATGAGCGATTCCCCGCAGACGACCCCACACCAGAATGTCGCCATCTGCCACTACGATACCACCTGGATTGATATCTCCCAATAAAATTACTGTGCCTGGGTGACGAATTTCCACTCCAGAACGGATGGTCATTTCCAGATACAGAGCGTCGGCTTGGGGTGTGGAAGTTGCTTTCGGTTCCGAACTGAGGATGGTTTCTGGTTGTAATTGTTCTACAGAATAACCGGATGTGACGGCCGCGATCGCCGTTTGTCGGCGACTGGTAGCAACAGATTTGAGTTGCAGTTGCACTTCACTAAAGGTTTCCGCGAGTTGTTGCAGTTGCCTACCATCTAACAGGCGATCGTATGCTACTAGGTGTACGGTTGTGTTCCGGGTACGGAGGCGATCGCCCGCATTTAAACGGAACTTCAATTGTTGCCAGATATCAGACCAAGTAAATTCGGTTGCAGGTACTTGTAATTCGGTAGGTAAAACTACTAATAGTCGTCCAGCTTCTGTTTTTAATTGTACTTGGATATTATTTTTGACTTTATTATCCACCACTGACTCAGGAGAATTCAGACTCAACCAACCAGAGTTAGAGTTTACATCTGTCGCCGGAGAAATTGGTTCTAAATCTAAGTCGAGGTCGGGTAAGTTGATATGAGCAGGTGCAGAATTGACCTGCTCATCCACCATTGGCGCATCGGACTCGACATTAGTAACTTCAGCATTTAACTTTAAGTACTGAAGAACAGAATTTAGTTCCGCATCAGGAATCACCGAGTTAGATTCTGCATCAGGCGACGTAGAATTTGACTTGGGATTGACAACGGTAGAATTAGACTCTGCATCCGAAAATGCAGAATTTGACCCTAAATTGGGGATGGCAGAATCAGAAGTCATGCAGTACCAGCCAAAAGACGAGGGACAGACCCGGTAATTACCAATATTAAACTAGTTGCTAATTACAACAACATCCTCACTTAAGTATTTTTAGTTAATCTTTGATAAACTTTTCCCAAGGCGTTAGTATCACCAACGTTCCCTGGAAACAATACTACTGGTAAATCGGGAAATTGAGGGTGGTTAGACGATGTTAGCACCATCGAACATCCAGGTAAAATTTGACCAAGCAATCGGGCAGAAGTTAAAGCTAATCCAGTGCTTAATACATCATTGGAAGTAATTCCCCCCTTACTGATGAGAAATCCAATGTCAGGGGGGAAATTACGGACAATATCCATTAATAAACTTGATACTTTGATGCCAAAATCCAACCGCGTTTTAACATCCTTAAATGTGAGTTCTTGACGACTCGTATAAACTACTGGTGTTTTACCAGATTCGTGTACTTCCTCAACACTCGTTTTAATTTCAGATAACAGTATATTAGCTGCATCTATCTGATTATCAAGCAATCGTGACACATTAACTTCGATTCCCACTGTTCCCGCAACTTCCAACAGTGCCTCTAGTTGCTGTGTGGTCTTTTTGACATGAGAACCGACTATTACGGCTCCTGGCTTACTTTTTCGCACATACTCAGCCATATTTTCGGCGGCGATTGGCTGGGGAGGGAGGGCAGCCAATGCTGTTAAAATACTGGCAGCACTGCGGAATAGAAAGCGTTTACCTTGACTGGCGGCGGCTAATACATCCACAGCAAAACGGTTGAGATCCGCTTGAGTTTCCCCATCCACGACACCGCATCGATTACCTGTCAGTTTGAGTAAGCGTTCTAAACTTCCAGCACGAATATCGTTTAGTAAGAACCGTTCCACAGACTCAGCATTAATACTACCTTTGGTTTTTTCCTCCACATACTTAGGTAAGTAGCTGTAATGGTAGGCAAAAACTGAATCACGCGCAAATTCAGTTTCGTGAACTGGGGTAGGTACACCATCAATAATTAAGTAATGTATGCTGTCGCGGGTGATGCGTCCCCCCTCAAAGAAAGCAGGGACAAGAAAATGGGCATCAAAAGGGCCTAATTCTTGAGCGATCGCATCGGTTTCAATAGGATAATGTCCGCGCAAGGTAGAATCAGAACGGCTGACAACGAGAAAGTCATTCACGCCTTCAGCAGCCAGCGCTACCTTCAAGTTTTGGCAGACCTCTCTAGTCACTGATGCGGCTGATTCTGCTGGTAATGCTCTAGTATTAGTAAGTATAAAGACAATCGGTGCCTCATCCCTCAAGCCTGTGCGTAAAGTCTCCACATCCCAACGCATCAGCAGCAAACAGCTATGGACTGTTTGAGAACCGGTAGGGTCATCATCCAAGACAATTATTTTTGGTTTGTTGCTCATAATGAAGAGTGGGTGAGTGCGGAGTTAGAAAGTGCTAAGTGAAAAGCAAGTTTATAAGGTGCTTGTAGCAAGTACATCGTTAATGAATGATTTACTCATTACTCATTACTCAGCACTGAGATTGTAATTTTCTCAATTCTGCTTGTACATCAAGGTCAATCTGCAATAATTGATTGATAATCTGACCATATTCGCTAGCCTGAGTACTGTCTTTAATGGCTTGAATATTGGTGACATTATTGACAAATAGCTCTTGTTGATTAGCAAGCAGTTTTTTATTATCCCGCAAAAGCCGCGCTGTTTTCAAAGCTTGGACTAAATCTTCTCGTAACAGTTGCAAGGTGGTGATAACTTGCTCTCTATCATCAAGACTATTATCTAAATCTCCAGACACTGCCAACTGGTCGTTTACATCCACCGCTACGATTAAGGCGTGATAATGGTCAACTGCATCTAAAAGCTTTATGAGTACCTTTGGGGTTTGGAGACGTTGCCAGAGCGATCGCCCTAGTAACAGCACTACTGCAACTATAATGAATAAAATTATACCTAACGAAATTGCCGAACCGATTGCTGGCAGAATAATCAAGCCGTAAATTAAGCCAACAATGACTATAGATAGTACAAATACTAACGAGATTTCATTCTGCCAAAATTTTAAGCGCTGTTGACGGTTAGCGATCGCACCAGGACGAAGGACTCTCTCTGGTGACACCCCAGTTAAGCGTCTCAGTTCTCCTTTACTGATTTCTAAACCCATTAAGTCCGGCTGCACAACTGGATACTCCTGTGGGGTGAGCATTGTGCAATTATTTTAATGTGGTTTGGAGACTGTTTTATGACAATAAAGAAAGTTGAGTGACAAGTTGATTAGCTATATAAGCCACTGGCCTATTAGTTTTTCTCACTTTCCCTTCTTGTACTGCTTTTTTCAACCATTCTTGCATTTGAGATGGTTGGACTTCTAAACATTGTGCCAAAGTTTTTGCATCCTTTGGTTGCTGTAAATGACCAAGAATGAAAGGTAAAACAGCTTCATAGATGTTTTGCGGGGTTGATGATAACTCGTGGCTTTGTGTATCCTGGGATTTTTCTGGAGGAAGCTGGATGATATTGGTATCAATCGATTCAACCAGAGAACTAGCTTTTGCTAATAGTTTATTTAAAGAACCATTCCAAGGTTCAGGTGGAAAAGGTTTTGCTCCCTGATTATGTAATTGCCGATTACCTTCTGATGCGGTTGGAGCCATTCGCACAAAGACTGGTATTTCTTTGAGTCGAGAAAGAGCCTCTACCGCACCAGCCCAAGTACCTCCTTGACCGAAAGAAGAATTAACTACAAGGGCGTAATCAGCTAGAGCATAAATGTACTTGTTGCGCCCCATTGCATTACCAGTATTGAAACCAGCGTCAGGATCATAACTAGAAATTAGCGCTAGTCTACCTTCTTTAAGACTGGAGCGATACTTGCTATTGACTGCGGCTTTGGTCAAACTATCCGCCAGTACACCAACAGATGTGCCTCCAGCATTCAAAATACTTAACATAGCCTCTTGGTCTACACCACGGGCTGCACCGGAAATTACCTGCATTCCGTCTAAAGCGCTAGTTTCTGCAACTTTTCGCGTATAAGCAAGTAACTCTTCATCTACGTCACGGGAACCGACAATTGCTAGTCCTCCCTGTGACAAAAGTTCAATCTTGCCAACGCCATAAAGAATTGCTGGTGCTGAATGTTTTAGACGCTGTTTCAGTAGTTTAGGATACTGTGCGTCACTACGTCCAAGTATCCATAATCCGCGACTTGTCCATTTTTCTACGGCTAAACTTAGCATTGCGCCCCGTGCTAATAAAGCTAACAGCCTCTCAGGGTCAAGTTTACTGATATGAAGTTGTTTTAATTGTTCTTTTACTGTTGATTCGAGTAAATGTGCTGGACGCATTTCCTGTTGCAGCAACCATTCAGCTAAAGAATTATACTCACTTAAGGTTAAGGGTTGTGGTTCAACTTGGCGACTTTGCCCAAAGCTAGCACACAAGAGCAAAATTGCTTGAGTATCCGGTGGCAAAACATGATTTAACATCGTCTTCTAATCCCCTTGACCTAATGTATTGAGGGCTAATGCCACAGGAAAAACCTGTCCACTACCAGCACCGCGTAAAAGCGCCGCAATTACAGTAAAAGTCCAACGGGAATCTACCATATCATCCACTAAGAATACAGAACCACCAATTCCTGGCCAAGCATCAATTTTAAATGCGCCATCCAAATTATGAGCTTGTTGGTAACTGTTGCTCATATCTTTCTGTAGCTGTGTTTGCTTAACCTTACGCACAATTGGCACAAAAGTTATACCTAGCTTCTCAGCTAACCTTTGAGCAAAGTTTGGTACAAGTTCTGGACGATTTAATGAAGGCACACAAGTCACCCAACTAGGAAACGGTTGTGGTTGCCAACGTTTAATCATCTCTACAGTACCTTGCACCAATACATCATTAAAATAATTATCTCTATATTTACCTTGTTTTACTAATTCACCCCAACCAGCATCACCCCACAATGATAATGCCCTTCCTTCCTGCGCCCTTAAATTATTGCTAATATTTCCAGAAAATTTATAACTGAGTAATGCTTGTGAGGGCCATTGTTTACGCGGTTCAATGATTTGTTGACTGCGACGTAAATATAAAACAGCTTGATTTAGCATTTCTATTGAACAATTTACTGGTAGCAAAGGTCTACCTACGCAAACAGCACATTTACCACAATTTTGCGGATTTGCGTCATCTAATTCGGTTGCCAGAAAAGCCATTAAGCATTGTTGACTCTGCATATATGCTGACATTGTGGCTTGTTCTTGGCGGCGAATTGCTGTTAAGTTGGCAATTTTTTGTTCATCATATTGATAGTTAATAGCAGTCACATACCATTTAGAATCTATTTTAGTGACTGGGCTAGGAGATTCCAATGATAACAGTTTTAAAACTTTGTCGATTTGTCCTCTAGAAAGATTTAATTTTTGTTCTAATTGTGGTACTGAAAGACCTTCTTCTTGGTTGAGTATGTTCAGAACCTGTTGAGTATGAATTTGTGGGGGAAAAGCTGTATTAATAAAGTAGTTAGTAATTTCCTCATCTTCATCACCACTCAGAAGAATGCCATAAGCAATGTCTACTGCTCTACCTGCTCTGCCTACTTGTTGATAATAGTGGACAACCGAACCAGGGCGTTGATAATGAATCACAAAACCTAAATCTGGTTTATCAAAACCCATACCTAAAGCCGTAGTCGCTACTAAAGCTTTAATTTGATTATTTAATAGTTCGTCTTCTAATGTTATACGAATATCACTTTCTAAATCGCTATGGTATGACTTAGCATTAATGCCTTGAGTTTGTAACCAGTTAGCAACCCGATTAGCATCTCTCACTGTTAATGTATAGATGATTCCGCTTCCAGGTAGTTGAGGTAATTGTTCGACTAACCAAGCCATTCTTGCTGCTGGACTGGGAAGGGAAATATTTTGCAACCGCAGACTTTCTCTAGTTAAATTACCTCTCACAACCTGCAAATTAGCACCTAATTGAGCGATAATATCATCAATAACTCGGTTATTAGCAGTAGCCGTTGTAGCGAGGATAGGAATATTTTTTGGTAGTCCTTGTAAAATTCTCACAATTCGCCGATAATCAGGGCGAAAGTCATGCCCCCAATCAGAAATACAATGGGCTTCATCAACTACAAATAAGCCTATACTTTGAGATATTGGTAAGAGAATATTCTCCCTAAAATCATTATTAGCTAGTCTTTCAGGGGAAATCAGTAAAATATCTACTTGTCCTGCTAATAATTGTGTTTTGACGGCTCGCCATTCATCTTGATTACTAGAGTTAATTGTTGCAGCTTTGATTCCAATGCGTTGTGCGGCTGCAATTTGATTTCGCATCAAGGCTAGTAGGGGTGAAATTAAAAGGGTACAGCCAGCACCTTTATCTCTCAATAGTTTTGTTGCTAAAAAATAAACTAAGCTTTTACCCCAGCCAGTACGTTGGACGACGAGTAAACGTGATCGCCTTTCAATTAATTCTTCTATTGCTTCCCACTGTCCTGGACGAAAATTAGATGTTGGGTTATCTAATGCCTGACGTAACAGTAATAATGCTTTTTCTTTATTTGGAGTTACCATATATACACTGTGATTAGTTATTCTTGTTTTAGCATCAAAAATGACTAGTATTAGTAATAATGAATGATAATTTGTATAAATTAGGCAATTTTTTTAACGCAGAGGGATGGGAGGTAAGAGCAGAGTGACGCGGAGGTTTTTTGAAGCTGATTGGCTGGGATTTAGGGAAGTTATTTTGATTGGTTCATTGATGAGGGTTTTAGGGTTTTAATGACCATTGGATGATTGCTTGGGTTAATCCATCTAAGGTGTATTCTTCAGCTTCTATATCGACTCTACCTAATAGGGTATGACAAGTTTTTGAAGTTTGGGGTCCGATGGAAGCAATACATATTCCTTCTAAAGCATTGGGAATATTGTGAGGAAATATTTTGTCTGCAAGTTGACAGAAAAACTGCACGGTTTTAGAACTGGCAAAGGTAATGATATGTATTGTGCGATTTTTTAAGGCTAGTTCTGCTGCTAGGGGAATACTAGTGGGACAACAAGATTGATAAGCAGCTACTTCAATGACATCTGCACCTTTTGCGGATAATTCTTTGACTAAAATTTCCCTACCGCCGCTTTCCACTCTGGGGAATAAAATCTTTTTATTTAGTAGTGATTCGGGAAAATGCTCTACTAAAGAATCAGCCACAAAGTTAGGGGGAATAAAATCTGCTTGGATTCCTCTTTGTTTGAGGCTTTGGGAGGTTTTTTCCCCAACGACAGCGATTTTTAACCCAGCTAAAGCACGAGTATCTTTACCTTGGATATATAGCCTTTCAAAGAAATAATCTACGCCGTTGGTGGAAGTGAGAATTAACCAGTCAAAGTGAGATAAATTAGCGATCGCCTGATCTAACTCTTTCCAACTAGAAGGGGGGCCTATTTCTAACGCTGGCATTTCAATTACTGTAGCGCCAAGTGTAGTTAGGCGATCGCTAAATTGACTCGATTGACCAGATGAACGGGTGACGAGGATGGTTTTTCCAGTGAGAGGTTGGTTGCTGGACATAGGTGTAGTTGAGTTCTCTGGAAATATTTTCTCAGGTTGTAGGTACTTGCGTAGCCTGACGACTTCACCAATGACGATAACGACTGGGGAGAGAGATAAACCTGCTGTTTGTTGGAGAATATCCCCCAGTTGACCAGTCCAAATTTCTTGACTGGGGGTTCCTGCCCAGCGAATAATAGCTATAGGTGTGAGATGCGATCGCTCTCTCCGTAGAAGTTCATGTACAATATCTGCGAGGTTTTTCCCACCCATTAATATGACTAGGGTGTCTAACCTTGATAGCGCCTCCCAGTCTAAAACTTCTGGTTCATGGGCTGTCAGCACTGCAAAGCAACGACTCATCACCGGGTCTGTAAGCGGGATTCCTGCTAATAAAGGTGCTGCTATAGCTGAGGAAATTCCTGGTACTACTTCAAATTCACAGCCTGCTGCTTTCAAAGCCTCAATTTCTGAGGTACTCCGACCAAAAATAAACGGGTCACCTGATTTCAACCTAACGACTAATGCACCTTCTTGGCAGAACTTAACTAATAAATTATTGATTTCCGTTTGCGGTGTGCTGGGTTTACCGCC
Source organism: Anabaena sp. FACHB-595 (assembly GCF_048568275.1). NCBI lineage: Bacteria > Bacillati > Cyanobacteriota > Cyanophyceae > Nostocales > Nostocaceae > Anabaena > Anabaena sp. FACHB-595. The sequence continues at coordinate 4,156,056 of NZ_CP183473.1, read as the reverse complement.
ACGCTTCCCTACATCTAGTTTCAGACAATCAGATGATACACACTGCAACAATTGCTCATCCACTAGGGCATCATAAACCAACACTTGAGCCGTAGCCAGTAGATTATAAGCTTTCACTGTGAGGTATGCCACATCTCCCGGCCCCGCACCTACAAGGTAAACTTTGCCATTTTGTTGAGTCATGATTTTAGATTAGTGCGTAGGGGTAGCATCGTCGTAAACATCACTCATATTACTCAGATTGTCTTAGTATTCATTTGCTCTAATAATTTAGCAACCCTTTTGGCTGTTTCTGGTTGACGTTGTTTTTGCAACAATTCTTGAGCCTTTTGCAAATTAGTTTTAGCTTCTGCTTGTTTCTCTTGCTGCATGAGAATAGTTGCTAGACGTAAGTAACCTTGAGGATTTTTTGGGCTGCGGTTAATCACTTCTTGGAACAATTCTGTTGCTTCTGCAACTTTACCTTGTTCTCTTAAAACATCTCCTAAAAACAAGCGGACTACATCATTGGTTGAGTTGATAGCTATAACTTTGCGAAAAGCTGCTTCTGCACCTGGATAATCTTTTTGTTGATAAAGACTAACTCCTTTTTGAAATGAATTAGCAGTAATTAAGGTTTTTCCAGCGAAATAAATTAGGAATGTAATACTAACAAGGACGGCAACAGTTGCCAAAATATCAGTTAATTGCAGATTGTCGAGCATAGTTTTAAGCTAAAAGACAGGCAATGGGAAACATTAAATATTCTAGGAAAAAGAGCTTCCAAATAAATTGATAGAATTGAGCGATCGCCGTTTTGTCATGTATGTCTACGGCTAAACTCTGCATCCACATCCAACAGAGAATTACTAAATGAGTCACGACCAGAAACACTGAGTTAATTGTACCTAGCCGCAGCACACCAATTATCACCATACCCAAGTAGCAAACCGTTAATACCCACATTGCCAAATTAAAGACAGCTTGTGGCCCTAGTTGGATGGTGAGAGTGGTAATATTGTAGAGGCGATCGCCTTCCATATCAGGGATATCTTTAAAGATGGCGATCGCAAAGGTAAATATTAAAATAAATACCGTTAATATCCATACAGGTAGAGGAATTGACTGTTTATTCTGTAGTAGCCAACTGAAGTGCAGATATAATCCTAAATTAACAATCGTTCCCCTTACTGAAAAAATACACAAGGCCGCCCAAAAGGGAAACTGTTTTAAACGAATTGGTGGTAAAGAATAGGCAGTACCAATGGCTAAACTCACCGCCACCATACCAAATAAATAAGGGCCATTTAACCAAGCTAATACTATGGCGGTAATTCCCGTGAGAATTACAATTATCCGTCCTTGTTTGCGGCTAAATTCTCCCGAAGCTAGAGGTAAATGAGGTTTATTAACTTTATCAATTTCAATATCTTCTAATTGATTTAACCCCACAATATAAACATTGCCACAGAGACAGGCCAGCCATGCTCCTAAAACGGAGTTTATCTGCGTCAGGGCAAAACCGGTGGAACTGACGGCGATAGAAATTAAATATAAGCCCAAAACACTGAGACTTGTGCCAATAATTGTGTGTGGGCGGGAAAATTTCCAAAAAGCATAAAGCCACTGAAAAGATGATTGCAATGGTTTAGGTCGCAACGGTCTGTCTTGGGAACTTTGGTTCATAAGTAGCTTGGATAGGTAGATATTCCGGCTTACTGTTCATCTATTGTCACAGAATTTTGCCATTATCCAAACATTTAGCAGCTATTTACAGACATAAATCGCCGATTCCCTATGACAATGGAGAATATAAGGAAGAATTTTACTTGGCTCCCACTGCCCGATTTTAGCCGATATATCCGAAATAGAGAATTGGACAGTTGTATTTTATTGATACTGTTAACAACATTGTCAGATTTAGCTAGGACGGCATAGATAAATAAAGGTTTATAGCAAGGTTAATCTATGGAAAAACTGAGTTGACAGCCTTTATTTGAGATGCAGGTTCTTAGTATCAACCTAATTACAATAATTTTACATTAGTTCACACTTTTCAATTTATTCTTGCCAACTCTATCAACTCTTTTCCTTTACAAAAATTGAAAAAATCTATGATGACTTTCACAAAGACATCGGAGCAAATAGAAGTTTCATCAAAAGAAACGAAAGCCAACTTTTTACAAGAAGTCATGGAAAGACTAGAAGATGGCATTCTTATTTTGACTAATGCCGGAGAAATAGTTCATGCCAATGCGTCAGCTTATCATTTATGTTGCCAGCTAAGTCAAGGTAGTTTTGATTCTCAACTTATTCCGCCGATAATTTGGAAATTGTGCCAACTCTTGCTAAATACTCATAATTTATATCCTGAAAAGAATCTGATTTTATCTGATGAGATTATGCTCGATAAATCAAATACACTAAGGGTTCGTGTCAGATTAGTTAAGCTAGAACGGTTCATCACATCTTGTTTATTAGTAACTATTGAGAATCAGTATGAATCTTTAAAAAATGCAGCGATCGCCGAAATCAGGAAATACGATCTCACTCCTAGAGAAGCTGAAATCTGGCGACTTTATCGCTCTCATAATAGCTATAAAGAAATTGCCGCCCAGCTTTACATTACTATCAATACTGTCAAGAAGCACATGAAGAATATTCATGCTAAACGCCAGGCATTCGTAGCTGTTCACCAATGAATCGATGAAAATCTTAATTCATTAGTAAAATTATTTTATCCAGTTTTTTACTCATGAATTAAGATTTTTGGAATCACTGTGGCTCTAGCCCAGTGAGAATGTTAAAGTTTTATTTTCTGTTCAAATCAAACAACAAACAGCATGGATACCACCCATAAAGCCCAGGTCATTGCTAACGAGAAAAATCTTCTCTCAGCGATGAAAACCAATAATGTGAAACTTTTGGATAAACTGCTTCACGATGAGCTTCTGTTTAACGGGCCAAGTGGCGAAACGGCAACGAAAGCGATGGATCTGGAAAATTACCGTTCGGGAAACATCAACCTGCATACAGTTGAATCAAGTGAGCTAATACTAAGTGTGGTCGGAGACGACGTTGTTGTTGCCGTCACAGTAGAGATACAAGGAAACTATTTAGGGCAAGAAATTAATGGCAAATTCCGCTATCTCAGGGTTTGGAAGCTATTTGAAAACAACTGGAAAGTGATTGCCGGAAGCGTGGTTACGCTAAGTACCGACAACTGAACAATGCTATTGATCTGTTTCGCCTTTATTTGGGAAAAGTCTTCATCAAAAACAAATAGAATAAAATTTTTACTGTCGTCCTTATGCTAATTTAGAATATTCACGCCAAGATAATAGGGTGAACTAAAAGCATGGTTTTAACTATTGAGAGTTAGTATTTTTCTGTAGGCGAATTAATGTATTGTAAACCTGCCTTTTTAAGTTGTTATTACTTTGGATTTCCCGCGTTATTCTATTAAATTGATCTATAGTCAGACCATAATCACTAACAATTTTTTGAGAATGATTACAGTAATTGACAGCAATATCTCTAGCCTTACCTGGTAGAGCATTCATGCTATTAGGCTCATTACAAACAATCTTGGGAACCTCTCTATCACCGACAATTCTTTTAATTTCTCCAAAGGCTTGTTGACGTGCTGGCTCCATTGCCAATACAGCTTGAGCATAGCCAGTGATTTCCGTATTGTTAAACGATTGATTTTGAGCATTAGCTTTTAAGCTCACAGTACTGATAAACAAACTAGTACTGGTGAAAATGCCAAAAAACAAAGTTTTGACAAGTAGATTTTGCATACTAGTTCGTCGGTAAAAAGCTTGATTAATCATCTTCATCAGGTATGACACAGAAAGACAGCAAGGATATATTAGTAACTTTGATTTATTTTGTGAGTGATAAGTTCCGGCAACTCGTAGCATCTATGAAAATATTTTTTTAGATGCGTTGACATAGTTGACAAAGTTCTATGATTTTAATTTGAAGTATTGATATTTCAGCCCGGCCTTGTTTAACAGTAACCTCCAACTCTAGTAATAATGGTAGACAAGAAATTAACTGCCTGAGGGAAAGTGGTTGGACTTCTTGCTGAAGAAAGTAGATACGTTTAGGGTTGCCGATTTCAGCAGCTTGGGCGATCGCCTGGGGATTGCGTTCTCCACTTTCTACCATCAGTTTCACCCATAACCAAGTGCGAAATTGACCGATTAAGGTGGCTATTATCCGCAATTCTGGTTCAGCAGCATTGATGAGATCAGCCAAAATAGTTAAAGCTTTAGCTGTGTCGCCAACTCTAATCGCTGCTGCTAGTTGTAAGCTATTGTGGGTTGTATTTCTGACTAACCGAGTAACAGTATTTTCTTCAATAGGCCGATTGCTATCCTCAGCGTATAGGCGTAATTTCTCCATCTCATTGTAAAGCAGGCGTGTATCATTACCTACAGCTTCTGCTAAAAGTTCGGCTGATTTTGGTGTAAGTTTTACTCCCACCGTTTGAGCAGCTTGATTCACAGATTGGATCAATAATTCTGTCTTCCAAGGGGGAATGAGGGGAAATTCTCGAAATTCAGTGGCGGATTGCTTCAGTAATTTTGTGGATTTCAAGCGTTCATCTGGTTTATTATGGCAGGTAAGCAATAAAAAGGAATTTTCGGGAATTACTGATAAAGTGCGCGTTAGTTCTGCCAATACATTCTCAGGACAATTTTGTAAGAGGTTAGTATTCATCAGCCAAACTAACCTTCCCCCAGCGCCAAAAGCTGGTGTCATGACTTGGTTTAACGCCTGGATAGCTGCGTCGCCGTCTTCTGGGGGAAAACTGGTGTAGTTAAAACTAGTCCACAGGGGATCAAGGACGCGATCGCGTAATGTTGTCACTGCTTTGGCGATCGCAAAGTCATCTTCGCCCCAGTAAACGTAAATTGGCATAGGGAAACCTCAAAGAAATTTAGCAGCAAGTCTGGAAATTTAAATCAGTGAAAACCCTTATATCTAGTCTCAACAGAAAACCTCTGTGGGCATTCCTAAAATACGGTAAAGACTAGGATGATATTCTCCGTGAACAGTCAAGAGCATCGCCTGAATTAGCGCATTAGCTTTGAGGATAGTTTCTTGAAATTCCATTTCCACATCAGAGAGTGCGACAATCCCACCCCCTATACCAATAGAAGTTTGATTTGGTGTCAGTACGGCGGTACGGATGACAATATTCAAGTCGGCTGTACCGTTTACACCCAAAAAACCGATCGCCCCTGAATAAACTCCCCGCGCCTCTTGCTCAAGTTGATCAATAATCTCCATCGTTCTCAGTTTAGGCGCACCTGTCATCGAGCCGCCCGGAAATGCCAGACGAATGCAGTCGGTTGCGTCCATGTCGGGGGATAATAAACCACGGATAGTGCTGACAAGTTGATGCACCGTTGCATAACTTTCTACATCCATTAATTTGGGAACATGGATACTCCCGACTTGGCAAACTCGCCCTAAATCGTTGCGTAATAAATCAACAATCATTAAGTTTTCGGATCGCTCTTTTTCGCTGCTACGCAAACTTTCCCGGAGTAAAAAATCTTCTTCGGGAGTCTCTCCCCGGCGTACAGTTCCCTTGATCGGCTTGGTTTCTACCCAGCCTTGACGGTCAATTTGCAGAAATCGCTCCGGGGAAGAACAGGCGATCGCCATCTCACCAAACCGTAGAAAAGCAGAGTAGGGAGCCGGATTAACTTGGCGTAATCGGCGATAAAATTCCAATGGATCAGCAATTGTGTCTGTGCATAATCGATTAGTCAGGCAAACTTGGTAAGTTTCCCCCTCACGAATTTCTTTGAGACATCTAGAAATATCATCTTTATATGTCTGGTATGACCGACTTAAACGGAAAGTAACGGGGTGAGATGTAGTACTAGGAACGAGGGGAGGAAGAGGCGGGAGTGTCCGCAGACGTTTTTCAGTTAGTTCAAACCAGGCTTGGGCTGGTGCTGTTTCACCCACAGGGGCGAGGTAAACTAAGTAAGTGGTTTGCTCTTGGTGGTCAAAAGCAATCAGGCGATCGCTTAAAATCAAGATAGCATCGGGAAATAATGAGGGATGCTCTAACCCAGACCCGGATTTTGCCTTCAGTTCATAACCAAAGTAGCCCACAAAACCACAGTTAAAATCAAAAGGTAGCTCATCAGATGGGCAACGGCGACGATTAATTTCGCGTTTGAGATAGTCAAAAATACTCTCTTGAGTGCGTGTCACCTTACCCGATTGTGTAATCGTCAATTCTTGAGATTGGGTGCAGTAAGAAACGAGTAAACTGTTTATCCCCCCGCTTCCTCCCATAAAAGAGAAACGGGATAATCCTGGTTCTACAAGGCTACTATCAAGCCAAAAAGCATGAGGATCTTCACCAAAAAGATGAACAAATGTCTGTTCTGTATCAAGGTAATAATCTAGTTTTTGGCTACAAACAGTAAATTCTTGGGATGGCGCTGGAATAGGTGAGTTAGGAGAAATAGAGAAACTTTTGCTTTCTAATTTGGGGCGATGTCTACCATTTTGGCGGATGAATCCTTCCGTAATGGCTTGGAAGTTTTCCAGCAATTTATATCCATACTCACTACAGATAGATTCTGGGTGAAACTGCACCCCCCACAATGGCAAATGACGATGACGCAACCCCATTACCAACCCGTCTTCAGTCCAGGCTACTTTTTCTAAACAACTGGGCAATTCTTCCGCAACCAGCAAAGAATGATAGCGGACAACTTGAAAAGGTGTAGGAATTTCTTGGAATAAATCACCACCATTATGATAAACATGACTCAATCGACCATGTTTAGGTTCTGGTGCGTGGATGACCTTACCACCATAATAATGACCAATTCCTTGGTGACCAAGACAAACACCAAGCAAGGGAACATCTAAATAGTTTTGTAGTATCTGTTGACAAATACCGAAATCTTTAGGGTTTTCAGGACGACCAGGCCCAGGAGAAATGACTATATTATCAAAAACAAGTTGTTTTAATTCATACCAATCTAATTTGTCATTATGAATAACAAGGGGCAACTCTCCGTTGACTTCAGCAATCATCTGGTAGAGATTAAAAGTATAAGAGTCGTAGTTGTCAATAATTAATGTTTTGATATCGGCCATTGGAATAATAGATAACCAGAAGTTGCACTCATGCACTTATTGATTATTGACCAAATTACCGATCGCCTCAATTAAAGCATCTGGATCTACGGGCTTGGATATGTGCAGTTGGAATCCGGCGGCTAGGGCTTGTTTTTGATTAATTTCTCCAGCGTAGGCTGTGAGGGCGATCGCCGGCAGATTCCCTCCTTCTTGGGGCGATCGTTGTCTGAGTTGACGCATCAGCATATAACCGTCTACATCTGGCATTCCAATATCACTAACTATAATATCTGGTAGAGATTGGGATAGGGCTTCTAGGGCTTCTTGTGCCGATGAGACGGCTATGACTTTTACATCATAATCTTCCAGAATAAAGGTAACTAAGTCGCGGATGTCTGGTTCATCATCTACAATCAAAACTCTCACGCCTGAAAGAGTGGCAGGTTGAAAGTTAGCTGATACAGGATTTTTATCCTCATGGTTCATTGCTTCATTTTTGGGTGAGAGTGGTAAATTAACGGTAAAAGTAGCCCCTAATCCGTCCCCTGGACTTTTGGCCTGAACTGTACCTCCATGCAGTTCTACGACTTGACGCACAATTGCTAGTCCTAAACCTAAGCCACCAAAGTTACGTGTCGTCGTGCCATCAGCCTGACGGAAGTAATCGAACACATAAGGTAAAAACTCTGGTGTAATTCCTTTACCTGTATCAATTACTTGAATCTGTGCTTGATCATTAACGGCTTTGAGATGGATTTCTACTGTACCACCGGGGGATGTAAATTTAACTGCGTTAGAAAGCAGATTCCAGACTACTTGTTGTAGACGATTGGCATCACCCATAACTTGACCCAAGTTAGGGTCGAACACATTTTGAATTTTAATTTCTTTGGCTTCTGCTGCTAGCCGTACAGTATCAATTGCTGCTCCAATGACAATTGGCAAACTGACAGGACAAATATTGAGGCTTAATTTTCCTTGGAGGATGCGTGAGACATCTAATAAATCTTCAATTAACTGGGTTTGTAGTGTAGCGTTGCGTTCAATAGTTTCTAAAGCGCGGTCTGTAGTTGCAGCATCAAACTGACGAGAACGCAGTAATTTTGACCAGCCTAAAATAGGGTTGAGGGGGGTACGTAGTTCGTGAGAGAGAACCGCCAAAAATTCATCTTTGATACGGTTAGCGATTTCTGCATCTTTACGGGCTATTCTCTCAGCACATAATAGGCGATCGCGTTGTTGTTCTGCCAATTTGCGTTCGCTAATATCTAGGACAAAAGCCACACCTTGCTCATCAGAGTCATCAAGTAAAGCGATTCCCAGCACAATCGACACCCGTCTACCATTGCGTTGAATGTATTGCTTTTCGTAAATTCGAGAAATGCCGTTGGTTTTGACTTCCGCGATCGCGCGATCGTCCAAATGTTTATAATCTGGAGGGGTAAGTTCTCGCCAATTAATTTTGCCTAAGGTGTTAAATTGTTCGCGGGTGTAGCCAACTAGTTGTAAATAAGCATCATTGGCATCTGTAATAAAACCATCCACATTCCAAAAAGCTACCCCAATCAAGTTAGACTCAAACAAACGGCGGAATCTGGCTTCACTATTGCGGATAGATTGTTCAGCGCGTTTGTGTTCGGTCATATCGCGCGAGACTGTAATCACACCCTCAATGTTGTGGTCAATGTTGCGTAGCGGTGTCAAAATATATTCATAATAATGTTTACCATCTGCCGCTACATATTCACATTCGTCTTTGACTGGTTTCCCAGCTTTCATAACCGCCAGAAATTGACCATTTACCTTGTCTATTAATTCTTGAGGTAAATTAAGTTCTTGCACAGTTTTACCAATCATCTGCTGTGGATAAAGACCCAAAACAGCAGCACCACCATGACTGACATACTGATAGTGACCAGTACGATTAAAGATATAAATATGATCAACGGATGTAGCGAGGATGGCATTTAAGACATTTGCTTGTTCTTGAACTTGGGTTGCTAGTTGTCGATTATTTTCTTCTGTGCGTTTGCTTTTGGTAATATCCATGCAAACCCCAATCATCCGCACTGGCTGTCCTTGGTCGTTATAGAAAAATCTACCTTTAGCTGCAATCCAATGTATACTTTTGTCTGGCCAAACAATGCGAAATTCATCATAGTAATCAGTTTTGTTTTCTAAACAAACACCAATAACCTGTATGACTGATTCCCTATCTTCGGGGTGAACACAGGATAAAAACGTCTCATAAGTGCCATCAAAACTACCTGAAACTAAACCAAACAGCCGCTCATGATTTTCTGACCAGACCACTTTTGCAGTCAGGACATTCCAATCCCAAAAACCCAAATTGGCAGCATCTAAAGCCAGCCTCCACCTTTCTTCACTTTCCGTTAAAGCTGCATCTACCTGTTGTCTTTGAGAAATTTCTTGCTGGAGTCGCTGCAAAGTAACAGGTTCTAGATGGCTTTCGATGTCAACATTGGTTATATGTAATGTTCTTAGTTTTGCCTGCAAATCTTCTATGTGCCGTTCAAGTTCTACTTGCTTATGCTGATATTGCTTTTCTAGTTGTTCTAATTCAGCTATACGTTGTCGTAAAGCTGTTAATTCATCAGCAAGTTCATAGTTAACTTGATCAACGTTTGACATTTGGCAAACAACTCGCAATTAATATATATATCTTGTAGTATGCACTCCATAAGTCTTATTGAGTATGGATTTTCTTAAATAACAATGCAATATCTCTCAAGATATAGAGAATATTAACCTACAAAATATAACTAACGATAAATATTGATTGTTTGCATCTAGCTATGGATAGGGACAAGGAGGTGATCAATTCAAAATTCTTCTTGGAAAGTTGGGCGGGACGGAAACCGACACCGCCCACTTTCCGCAAAATTCAAAATTAAGAAATAATGGCTCCCTGCGCCCTATCCGCGCTCAATTCACTCAGTACTCAGCACTTGTTTATGCTCCTACCGCTTCCTTGGCTGCATATAACACCTCTGCTGAGATATCTTTGAAACCGCGATCGCGTGCGAATTTTTCTGTATTCCGCTTGACTTTTCCGCGCACAAAACCAGGAATTTTATTCAATTCTGCCAAGCCATCTTTTGTCCAACTCAGGTCAGAACCAGCAGAAATACCTTTAGTAATTACTTCCTTCGTATCGTGTCCACCAAATATTTCTAATAGGTGGTCTTCCATACCTAAAGTGAAGGAATTGTAGATTAAATCGGTAATTTGATTGGTTCCTTCATAACCCAAGAATGGTTTGTAACCGATGGGGAAGTTTTGTACGTGAATGGGTGCAGCAATCACACCACAAGGAATATCTAAACGCTTACCAACGTGGCGTTCCATTTGTGTACCGAAGATGGCAGAGGGTTCAACACGGGCGATCGCATCCCCAATTTCCCCATGATCTTCGGTAATCAGAACTTCATCGCAATACTCGCTTACCTGTTCGCGGAACCAATCAGCATCATACTTGCAGTAGGTTCCCGCCCAAACAACGTGAATCCCCATTTCTCGTGACAAAATCTTTGTCAAGGCGGCGGCGTGGGTGTTGTCGCCAAAAACAACGGCTTTTTTACCAGTCAGGTTTTGACAGTCGATGGAACGGGAGAACCAAGCAGCTTGGGATACATACAAGGTTTGCTCGTTGATGTAGTCTTCGTAATTAACATCAGCACCTTGAGCGTTAATCACTTCCTGAATCTTACGGATACAACGGGCAGTTTCTACTACACCCATTGGCACAATATCTATGCAAGGTGTGCCAAATTCCTTTTCTAGGTAATTAGCTGTCATTAAACCCAATTCCCGGTAAGGAACGAGGTTAAACCAAGCTCTGGGTAAATTCTTCAACTCGTGAACAGAAGCGCCTTCAGGAATGACCGCGTTGACCTCAATTCCCAAATCAGCCATCAGCCTTTTGAGTTCGGTGCAGTCGTGGTTATTGTGGAACCCCAGGGTAGAAATGCCGATGATGTTAACTGAGGGCTTGGCGGTTTTACCTTCTGGGAGTTCGCCTTTTTTGCGGGCTTTTTCAATATAGTATTGAACAATTTGGTGGAGAGTGCGATCGCCTGCTTGCAGTTCGTTTACCCGATAGTGGTTCACATCCGCCAGCAACACGTCCCCTTTTGCCTCCAACTGGGCGCGTTCGACGAAGTTTTCTAGGTCTTCTTGCAGAATACTGGAGGTACAGGTGGGAGTTAAGACAATTAAATCTGGGCGTTCTTCTGCATCTTTGCGGGTAATATTATCTACCACCTTTTCTTGAGAACCACGGGCTAAAACATGGCGGTCAACCACACTGGTTGTTACTGGTGTGAAGTCCCTCTCCCGCGATAGCATTGAGCGCATGACATTAAAGTAGTCATCACCCAGAGGCGCGTGCATAATAGCATGGACGTTTTTAAATGAAGTTGCGACTCGCAAAGTGCCAATGTGGGCGGGGCCTGCATACATCCAGTAAGCCAATTTCATTATGTTTTACTCCCTTGTAAACTTGAATAATCATCAAAACGGGACTATAAGTGCTTGATTAGTTTGTTGATGCTGATTGTCCCAAAACTTGTAGCCGCCATGAAGTGGGGTGTTTCGGGGTCTTTTCGTGTGGCGATTCGCTCAAAACTACTTCCTGATTATGATTCAGGTTGTACTGGAAACAACTCCAGGCTTGGCAAATTACATGAATCTTAAAGTTCAGCAAATTTTGTTATCAATATTTGTTCATGTTCAATTGAATGATGGCGCTCAATATTTAGGCTGGGACAAAATTTGTGGGAACATAAATCCTGTGTAATTAGCCTTTTTATTTTCATGGCAACGAAAGACTCTGAACTGCAAGCTCAAGCTCGGAGAATCTTAGATATAATCGCCTTTACTCCGTTTGAACAATGCCAGCCATTGAACCGTGAATTTAACGATATTCCTCCTCATCCTGGTATCTATGCAATCAGGCACAAAAATGATGGGTTACTCTACATCGGTAAAACTAAGAGTTTGCGGGGACGTTTCAGTGGTGGACACAAGGCTTTTCTGTGGGCGTGGCTTGATCAGTATCAAGATAAAGATGTGCGGATTGCCTGGCAAGAAATTTCTTACTGGGAAAACCCTGGGTTACTATTGGAGTTAGAAGCAATCATCCTGAGAGCTACTGAACCGCCTTATAATGTCCAAATTCCAACCGAAAGGTGAAGCTATGGCGACCAAAATCTACGAGCAACTTTCTGCCGTTGATGCCGAAATCATTTTAGAGCGTCTACCTGAGCGAATTCGAGATGCTCTCATCGCTCGTGCCACGGAAATTGAGTATCCTATTGAAGCAGTCATTGAGATGGCGATCGCCAGTTTTCTGGACACAGAAGCATTAGGTTTCGTAGATTGTAAGCCAGGACGTGGAATTTAGCTTGAAAGGTGGGTTTAGGGGAAGTGGTGGTCTAAAAACTGGCAGTTATGGAAATTTTGTCAACTTGATTAGGGGCTTTAATTTCTGTAAATAAATTTATTGCTTGAGTAAAATACTTTTGACTGGCATCAGACTTTGCCATTTTTTTATAAGTTAAACCTAATTGAAAATAGGTTTCAGCTAGGTCACATTTAGCGCCGATTTTATCTAAAAGTTCGATTGCTTCTGTATGATAAGCCAGGGCTAATGGATAATCTGCTTGTTGGCGATGAATTTCTGCTAATCCATTCAGGGTTTTTGCTTTAACCTGCATATAATGGCTTTCTTCCGCAAAGGTCAAAGCTTGGTGAAACATTTCCTTTGCTTTGGTAAAGTCTCCTAAATTAACATAGGTTTGACCTAATATTTGAATGAAATAAGCGAATCTTCCTGTCTCTATAATTGCTTCTTTTTTAATATTTCGGTAAGCTACATCTGCTAATAAATAAGCAGCATCACATAAACCTAAGTATGAATTGACTAAGGCTAAACATACAGAAGCTTTTTCTGCCCAGCGATGATGGTCTGTATTTTGGGCTAGGTAAATTACTTGTTGAAATAATTTGGCAGCGTCTTCCAGTTCCCACAAATCTATCTTATAAAGACCAATACTTAAGAGAGAATCTACTTCTAACATTCTCAAATAGTAGACTTTATGTTTATTCTCTGGTTGCGGTACGAGTGATTTCAGGGCTTGTGTTGTCAGATTGATGGTTTTTTCCTGACAGGCGATCGCTTGACTAATATTCCCTGTTATCCAATGTAAATCACCCAATATATTGTACAATTCACTTAAGTTTTGGTCATGCTGAATATTTTTTAAAACTTGATTAATTGCTGTTAATATCGGCTGAATCAAACCCATCCGATACAAGGTACTTCCCAAGGGTAAAAACTGCTGCCATTGATTATTGCGACTCTTGAGAATTACCTTACCTGCTAACTCAAATTCGTTGATGTCTATGTAGTGATAATATGCTTCTAGCGCTTGTAAAGCATCTTGAAATGTGGCAATTTTGGGAATACTAGCTGTCCAAAAATCGGCAGCCTTGTGATTGGTTATTTCCCACTCATCACTGGTACGTAAACGAGCGATCGCCTCGGCGCGAATTACCGGATGTAGCCAATATTCCCCTTGATGACACTCCACTAAAGAGCGATTTCTCAGGGAAGCAATAAGTTGACGATGTTCAGACGCGGGAACATCCCAAAGTAAAGAAAACAGTCCTGATGAGGGAATGGTGGGTATATCTTGGTAACGATAACATCCCAAACGGCACAGTAGGCGATAGGCTTGGGGATCAAGGGCTTGCAAACGATTAATTTGACTCACCGCTAAATTCTTTAAATCTGTTGCGGCTAAAGGATCACCATGATTTTCTTGCCAATAAAGCGCCATATCCCCGCCGAAATCTTCCTGCATCGCCCCGCAGAGAATCCCCATTGCTTTGGCATTACCGCCGTAAGTATGATGTATTTGTTGCAAGATAGGCAAGTTGATAGTTAACCCACGGTTACTAAAAAACTTTTGCCATGCGCTTTGATCCAAACCTGGAAGCCGATAGTGATGCACATTTAAACCAGGTTCACACAGGCGATCGCGGCTAGTAATCAACGTTACCGACTGCACCCTAACATCAGCCAAAACCCGCAACAGTTCTACATAATTGCGGTGAAGCGGAATCAAACGACCTTGTTGATCTAATGCAGGTTCCAGATTATCAATTAACACCCCAATCCGCCGATTGTGGAGTTGGCGCTTGAGTCGTCCCAACGTCACACCAAACTCTACCCCTGGTTCTTCCCCAAAGTCTTGTTTGAGCCATTCTTCCACCACCCGTTCCGCCGGGGTAATGTTTTGGGTTTCCTTCGCCATTAACAGTTCTAAAACCAAGTCAAAACCCTGAGTTTGGAGATATTGCTGGGCGAGAGTAGTTTTGCCTAAACCCCCCTCACCTTGGACGACAATCACTTTCGAGCCTGGATTTACTAGAGTATTTAGGTGAGCGATCGCTTCCTCCCTACCTAAAAAATTGCTATCCTCTAATTTAGGTGTAGGTTGTTGGGTCAATTTTTGGTAATCAATTAGACCAGATATAGCCGTAGTTTTTCTCAGCACTCGTTCCAACGTAGCGCGACAATTACTCTTGGTAATCCTCTCCCGCAGTACTTGAGAAAGCAGTTTCCATAAATGTGAGCCAGCATCCTTAGCGTGTCCTTCCGTACAACCATAAGCACGGGCAATATCCAAATATTTCCTACCCAACCAAACCTGCACAACAATAACTTTTTGCAAATCGCTCAACCGTTCCCCGGTCTGAGCAGGAATTATGGTGTCTAACCATGCTAATGCTGCTTCAGCGTCCATTATTATGCAATGACGAGGGTAGTTAAATTTGAGAACTATAGGTTAATCTACAATTCTTCTGCCCCATCTTTCGGATAAGATTCGATGAATCCGACTTTTTACCAGACTTTTCTGACTTTATAATCATGAAGAAAATTTTATTTATTTGTAGTCAAAATAGATTGCGTAGTCCCACTGCTGAGGTTGTATTTGCTGAATATGAAGGATTGGAAACGGATTCGGCGGGTTTAGACCATTATGCAGAGGTTCCAGTTTCCTCAGAAGCTATCGAATGGGCTGATATTATTTTTGTTATGGAGCAGCTACATAAACAGAAATTAGCCAAAAATTTCCAGCCTTTTCTCAAAAATAAAAGAGTTATATGTTTAGATATACCAGATGAATTTGAGTATATGGAACCAGCTTTAATTGAGATATTAAAGAAAAAAGTGCTGCCGTTGTTAGGTACATATTAAGACATCCGATTTTCTCCTAGACTTTTCTAAACCTGACTGACAAGCGCAAACAATAAAGCCCTATTGTCGAATACAATAAAAATCATTAGGTCATCTCAACACCATCATTATCTATGGTGAAATCCGACCCTCGCCTCTCTTTACCTAGCAGTGCTGAACTTCCTTGTTCAGACGATACCCCTGTGGATAACGAAGACCAAAATTTTATTCCCAACTTGCTCCTATTCTTACTGGAATATATTTGGGCAAACCGTAAAGACTGGTTTTTCGGTGTTGATATGGGCGTTTATCATACAACAGGGGTCAGTCCACTTGTGCCAATTGTGCCGGACGGATTTTTGAGCTTAGGTGTAGAACGCCGCAAAGCAGATAAATCTCGTAAAAGCTATGTTGTTTGGGAAGAAGACAATATTGCACCTATACTGGCTTTAGAAATTGTCTCTTTAACTCCTGGTGGAGAATACGACAAGAAATTAGATACTTACGCCAAGCTAGGGGTACTATACTACATTATTTATAATCCAGAGTATTGGCAGCGCGATCGCCACCAACCTTTTGAAGTTTATCGTCTAGTAAATGGTGGCTACCAATTACAAATCGGTGAACCCTTTTGGATGTCAGAAATTGGGTTGGGAATTGGTAGAGGACAGTATATTTCTGGTGATTTACAGCGTCAGGTTTTATATTGGTATGACCAACAAGGAAAGCGATATCAAACCCCAGAAGAACAGCTAGAAGCAGTACAAAAACAACTTGAGCGTTATCGCCAGCAATTTGGAGAACTGCCAGAATAAAGTAAAAATTAACTTTAAGGCAGCGTCTTCTCTGCTTCTAACAAAAATAGGATTGTGCTTGCCGTCATATGAAGTTGATAGCCAGCAAAGTATTGTGGGACATTAAGTGGTTGAGAACCTTGACCATGACCACCATTTTTATTTCTCATGGTAGGCACTCCACTTTCAAGATTTTGTCTAAGTGAAGAAAATTGGTCTTGTAAATAAGTAGGAATTAGATTGTTCTGAAAGCAAACATTAATAAGTTTTTTAGCTGTGTCTCCAGGCTGGTAACTCCATCCTTGAGTATCACATATAGTTTTCATAGTACTCTCAAAAGCCTTGAGACATTCAACAAGACATTCCTTGTAGTGTCCATGTCTGTAGTGTTCGTGTGCTTTTAGAAATTCCTCATTCACTCCCTGAAATCTGCTATCACTTAGCAAGTGTAAAACTGGCTTGACTGCTTCAGCATGAATTATCTGAGAATCAATTTTGATAATTTTACCTGACTCATATTGATAACCTAATCCGTGTTCTCTAAACCTGAAGTTTAATTCTTTAATTGCTTCATCGGCTGTAATTTTTGAATTTTTAATAAATGCCATTCTGTTTCTATATGTATAGTCAATCAATTTAAAACTTAACTCTATAAAATCAAGAGTATGTTCTGTTTTCTCAGTATTGAACATAAAAAGATTAATTATATCCTTGCCTACAATTGATTGTTTTAACTTACCGTATTCACGGTATAGTCTGCTATAAATTTCGCTAAAACTCTTTATTAATTCTATATCTACAGGTTCAGCTATAACATCATAAATAATGTAAGCAATCTGCACGCGAAGCGGTTGAGGGATATCAACATACTGATAAACATCAGGAAATTCTTCTCTTAGCCTTGTTTGACGCTTTGAGTATATATCGTAGACTTTCATACTTAATAAACTCTATACAATAGATATATACTAAACCAAAGACTTTTTCCCTGACTTTTCCAACTGAATCACATAAAACTGCCGACTTTAGCCGACTGACAAACGCTGGTGCGATCGCTTAGGCTATTGGGCATAGAAGTCATAGTATAAAAATTATGCTTGATACCACCAGCCCACAACTAGAAGCATCGGCGGCACAAAGCTATGCTCATCCTCACTACTGGCAAACACAGAGCCGTATTCGCTCCCTCATAGATAAATATATTGCAGTCGAAATACTACGCGCTCGCTTGCAAGATTTACCGATACAATTTGCCAATCCCCAAGCGCGTCCCTGGAAACTAATTGACTGGCAAGCCATTAACCGCAACCAAATTATCGGTATAGAACCAGAAGTATTTTTATCTATATTGATCGGTGCAATGGACACAGAAGCCCCCATTCGAGGCTACACCCAAACCAGTCGGCAATATTTAGAAAAGTTACATCCCCAGATGGCGCGGTTTGTCGGTGGAACAGTCGATGGAGATGGCGAACTCCAAGAACTTGGTTTGTGGGAAAAAGAAGAACGTCAACACACACCCGCATTAATCAAAATCTACACCCAATTAACAGGGGAGAAAATCACCCCTAAACATCGTACAATCAGAGGCTACCTCCCCACAAATGACCCCCAAGAAGACCTCTATCGCCACGGCTTACACCGCGTAGCCACAGAATACGGTGCAACCTGCCTTTACCTGTGGCTAATGGCGCACACAACAGGCGCACTCCAAGAAGTTCTCGAAGAACTCACGAAAGACGAAATCAACCACATGACCAAATTCTGGGGCTTTGGAGTTTGGGCTTTTCCTGACACAGGACTAATCCGAGTAGGGCGCACCCTCATCAAAACCCGTTCCCAAACCTATCAACGTAACAACCTCATGCGAACCCTACGCCGCATGATGAATACACTTAACTGGAACGCCTGGACACTCACCAACAAAGCCACCCTCATCTACACATCAACCCAAACCATGCGCCGCCTGTGGACATGGCACAACACCCTTAACCCAAAATATCTCAACAATCTACTAAGTAGTTAATAACCCCTCTATACTCTCCTCTGCGTGAACTTTCCCCCAATCCACCCATCAACACCAAAAATGACCCCCCCCAGACTTAGATCCCCAAAAAATCCCCCAACACATAGCCGTCATCATGGATGGTAACGGCAGATGGGCAACTAGCCGAGGATTACCACGCATAGCCGGACATCGCCAAGGCGCAAGAACACTCAAAGAACTCTTGCGCTGCTGTAAAGATTGGGGAATCAAAGCCCTCACCGCCTACGCCTTCTCTACGGAAAATTGGCAGCGTCCCATCGAAGAAGTAGATTTTCTGATGCTTTTATTTGAGCGATTACTGCGCCGGGAATTATCGCAAATGCACCGAGAAGGAGTGAGAATTTCCTTTATTGGCGATTTGACAGCATTACCCAAGTCACTACAAACGGAAATGGAACGCTCCATGACAGAGACATTAAATAATCAAGCAATTCACTTTACTGTTGCAGTCAACTATGGCAGTCGCAACGAAATTACTAGAGCCTGTCGTCAAGTAGCGGAACTGGTGCAACAAGGCAAACTCAGTGCTGATGCAGTAAACGAAGGTATTGTAGAACAACATCTTTACACAACAGATACTCAACCACCAGATTTATTGATTCGGACTAGCGGAGAGATGCGATTGAGTAACTTTCTGTTGTGGCAGATGGCATATACAGAGATGTATTTCACAGATATTCTGTGGCCTGATTTTGACAGAGAAGCATTTCATCAGGCTTTGTTGAGTTACCAAAAACGCGATCGCCGTTTTGGTCAAGTTAAAGCTTTAATCTCAGCCTAATATATCACCCACGGCAGGGCATAGACCCACTGTAGGCGATCGCGATTGATGAATACAATTGCTGCAACAACTTACTCAGGCAGATTAATCGCCGGATTGCGGCTAAAAAAGCCTCTAGGTGAAAGTTTAAAGCCAAGCTTGTGAACCGGCATCACAGGCCAATCTTCTGGCTTAGGTACATGAGTAATACCCATCGTGTACCACAAAACAATATCTTGACCCATCAACGATTCATCATCAGCAATATACTCAGGTAAACCTTTTCCTGGTGGTGCTTGATTAGGATAATCACCGCCGGCATATAATTCATGTGGTTTATATCGAGTCACCCAAACATGATGAGTGGCAAACTCAGCTTTCTGCCGAATTTTTGCCCCCTCCACAGGGAAAAATACCGTATTACCTCCCGGCATCAGCATATATGCAGGGGCAACCCCTAAAGCATTTTTCTTATCTGCATTCGCAATCATCCATTCCCGACTGTGTTTGATATCCAAATCACGGACAGCAGCCTTTTCTGTTTTGAGTGGGGTGTCTTTGACAACAATGGCATTGCCGATAGGATTGTTCTTACCTATCGGCAAGCTTGCCACGTTCATTTCCATGACATTATTAGCTTGACCGTCCACATCCATATCTAAGCGATAGTTAAAAAAGTGTTGGTGATTGACACCAAAAATATTTTTAGCCAGCAATCTCCCATAGAAATTATCTTCAGGTTGGGTTTCCGCTTCTGTTCCCTGCACCAAAACAATACCGGTTAAATCATTCTCTACTTCTAACGTGCCGTCTTGGTGGAAAATCCAGTTAATACCGTAATCATAGTTATCAACCGCCGCCGTGATGGTAATGACTAATTGGCGATCGCGCCGCACATCGTTGCGTTGGGTATTATATTCATAATGCTTCCAAAGTATGCCGTTATCCCGTTCGTAGATACCCACAACCCCAGGCATAACATAGGGTTCCCCTTCTT
Source organism: Anabaena sp. FACHB-595 (assembly GCF_048568275.1). Taxonomy (NCBI): domain Bacteria; kingdom Bacillati; phylum Cyanobacteriota; class Cyanophyceae; order Nostocales; family Nostocaceae; genus Anabaena; species Anabaena sp. FACHB-595. Next base: position 4,136,085 of record NZ_CP183473.1, on the reverse strand, counting down.
CATTAGCAAACACAGCATCAAATAAAACGCCATTTTGGGGAATTTCCTTTCCTAACTCCATTGTGCTGGCGAGTAAACCCAGATTATATTCACCAACATCGAAAGCGTTTCTAAATGACCAAGTAGGATCAGGGTCGCCATAAGGTACAACCATCTCCGATAAGCTGGCGCGATACAATACTGGTCGGACATTTCCCCCATCTTTGCAATTTACTTGATACAGTACCAACCCATCACGGGGGTGCATAACATACCGAAACTTCCAACCTTGCCAGGTGACTTCATTACCCTGAATTTGGAAACTCTTTCCTTTTGGTTGCAGTATTTGTAAGAGTTTCGGCGGTGAGAGTAATTTACCTAAAGACTGTAAATCATAATTCCAATTTTCTTTGGAGATGGGAACTATCCCCTGGTCGATAAAATTGGTGACTGTACCTTTATTTAAATCAACCGTTGCTATCACACCCTCAATAGGACTACCGTAATAATTCCAGCGTTCCCCGCGATAAAATAATAAAGTCCGACACAAACGCCCCCCTGTTGCTGCTTCTTCTTGACTTAGAATGCCCGCCGCCCAGCAACTCACCTGCACTTGGTCAAAATCTGTAATTCCCCGCTTTTTCATCGCTTCTTGCCATCGGGAATCAGATTTGACTACATTGCGTGCTAGTTCATATTCTGAGTTAAAAATTGCCGGTTGCACATGGGGTTTCTCTTGCCAGGACGCTATTTTTTGCGTTTTCAGGTCAACAATACCCTCATAGGTTTTATTTTGCGCGCGCTCATATACTACCAAAAAAGCCTTGCGCTCAAATGATTGACCTTGTGTAAAATTTCTAACTTCTTGTTTATCTGGTTCAGCCAAGGTAATTAACGGAAAAGCAGCCATGTCAGTTAAAGACTTTTCCTTTCTAATCAAGGCAACCGCCGTTTTAATTTCTGCCTCGGTTAAAGCTGTCAAAGGATGGGAAATTACTGGCTGTTTTGCTGTCACTGTTTCTATTAATATAAGTGATATACCACAGCAGATAATAATAGTAATAGCTAACAAGAAGAATAGCTTTAGCCGCTTTATCATTCTAGGAATCTGGCAATAAATTTATAGTTATTTATTTCCCAGAATTCAGATATAAAACCGAATAGTTAAGACAGATACCCGACTTTTTTGAGAAATCGGGGATCTAGGATATAGAACCATCAAGCAGTAACTAAACGCCGTAAAGACTCCGCACGACGTTTGGCTGTCGCATTATTGGGAGCAAATTTGAGTGCTTCTTCGTACATTTGCAAAGCCTGAGCAGTGAGTTTTTTACGCTCATAAGCATGACCCAAGTTATTTAAAGCTACTACATAATCGGGTTTAAATTTTAGTGCTTCCTTATACTGACGAATTGCTAAATCATACTGCTCTTGAGCAAAATAGGCGTAACCCAAACCATTGTAGATAGGTGCAGTATTTTCTTCTCCTTCTTCTTCGGCTGCTTTAAGAGCCTTTTGGAACAAAGGTATAGCTTGTGTGTACACTTTCTTCTCTGAATAAATACACGCTAACTCATAATATTCTTGAGCTGTACCCTTGTCTTTACTCAACTTGTTACGTAACCGTGATAAAGCACTTTCACGCTTACGAGTTTTGAACAGCTGGCGGAAAACACTCACAACTGCAAATCCCAGTATCCCCACCAACACGGAGAGATAAACAACCGCTAGACTGTTATCCATTATCTTCAAATCAAATTATTAAAGTGTCTTCTATCTCTATTATGGGTCTTTTGGGGACTCTTAAGAGGAGGGGCAAGGGAGCAGGGGAAGCAGGGGGAGCAGGGGAAGTAATGACTATTGACTATTGACCAATCCCCAATACTCAATCCGTTCTTTTAACCAACCTTGAGCGATGTAACGGGCGATCGCTTCGTTAATTTCTCTTCTCAATTCATCATACTGCAATCCTTTGGGCATGACTACAGACAAGGGTGCTGTGGATAATTTTGTTGGTAATAGGCGATATTGAGGATGTTCTCTCACCCAACCACTCAAGAGGCTACCATCGGCGGCGAAAGCGGCGACGCTATTATTTTCTATTGCTGCTTGTGCTTCTTGGTAAGAATTAACTCCCACTAACTCGGCCTTGGGGATGTAGTAACGGACTTCGGCGATGGTGCTGGAATTATTCAGGACAGCAATTTTGCGTTTGGCTAAATCATTTATTTGCTGTACAGTCGCGTCTTTGGTAATTAGGTAAGTGCCATCCATGTAGTAGGGGACACTGAAACTTACCAGGCGTGAGCGTGATTCGGTGGCGGTGACTCTGGCGATCGCTATATCAACTTTATGATTAAATACTACAGATAGGCGATCGCGATTACTCACAGGTTGCAATTTTACAGCGTCGGCTTTACCTAACAAATCAGCCGCTAAACGCTTTGCTAAATCAATTTCTAAACCTTGTAATTTGCCGTCAGCATCTTTAAACCCCAACAAAGGCAAATTATCCTTCACTGCTACAGTTATGTAGCCCCTACGTTGAATTTCTGGCATTTCGGCGGCAGATGCAACGAGTCCTGTTGCCGAAATCATGAAGCAAATAATGATGGCGGATAATATCAGATGTAACCGACTAATTATTTGCCATCTGTTACATCCGTTATTCATCCGTTACCATCCTTAACCTTTAGCTTGACTTGCTAATTCAGCCACTTTGCCGAAGCTAGCAGGATCGAGGACTGCCAATTGTGCCAACATTTTCCGGTTGAGTTGGATGTCAGCTTTTTTCAAGTTACCGATTAGCTGACTGTAGCTTAATCCATGTTGTCTGGAGGCAGCGTTAATGCGGGTAATCCACAGGCGGCGGAAATCGCGCTTTTTCTTTTTGCGATCGCGGTAAGCACTGCGGAGTGCCTTCATTACCTGTTGGTTGGCGGTTCTAAACAGGGTTGAGTGAGAACCACGGAAACCTTTAGCTAGTTTGAGAATTTTATTGCGGCGTTTACGAGCAACGTTACCGCGTTTTACGCGAGTCATATTTTATTCCTGAAAAACTTACAAATTTACAAATAAGGCAGCATTAAACGCACGTTTTCTTCGTCGCGCTCGTTGACAATCGCCATCTTAGAGAATTGACGCTTTTTATTGGTGGTTTTGTGTTCTAAAAGGTGGTTTTTGAAAGCTTTGCGGCGCACGATTTTACCAGTACCAGTGGCACGGAATCTTTTGGCTGCGGCTTTGCGTGTTTTTAGTTTAGGCATGGATTGGCTCTAATTCGACACAATCCCTCATTATATACTATTAAGTTCCTCTGGCTAGAGAACCAAGAAATATATCAACTGTTTATTCTTCCAAGCGTTGGGATGGAACTTCAATTGCTGTGACATCAATTGTCCCTTCTGGGGCAAAGCGTTGAAAATGACCTTTTTGTACAGTTAAGTTTTCTCCGCAATTAGGACATTGCAACTGACTATTATTTAAACCCGTAAATTCGTAACCACAGACGGGACATTGATCAGAGACTAAATTGCGTTCCAGCCACCAGCGAAACCCAAAAAACGCCACAACAGGCGCTAGAAACAACAATCCCACTATAATCAACAAGGAATTTACTAACCAGCCTAAACCCAAGGAAGCTAGTAACCAAGCAATTGCTAACAGCGTTAGCCAAGGGCGGAAGTTTAAAAGATTTAATTGAGAATTGTTAAGGCTCATTTTAAATACTATCTTGCTCTCCTTCTAGGATAGCGAGTTTGGTCATTAGTCATTAGTTCTGAGTGTGGACTATGGACTATTGACTCTGGACTAAAGACAAAAGCTGCTTTTGTAAAGCATCCATTCCGAACAGTGCGATCGCCTGTTCGCGCAGCCACTCTCCATCACAACGCTGATCGTCTCCTTGAAGAATTTCTAAACAAGCTGCGGCTACGGCTTCCGGGTTGCGATGGGGAACTCGCCAACCCAGTTTACCATCCTGCAAGGGGTCAGCCGAACCGTCATCATCACCAGACAGCACTGGTACACCACAAGCCATTGCTTCTAGATAAACAATTCCAAAACCTTCTTGTGAGGGCATAATATAGGCATCAGCTAGGCGGTAGTGTGCCATTAATTGTTCAGTGGGGACAAAACCTGCAAAAATCACGCGATCGCTTACACCTAAATCTTGGGCTAACTGAGCCAATCGCGGTTGGTCATCACCACGACCAATCACTAAATATTTTACTTCTGGGAACGCCTGGATAATTTTCGGCAATGCCCTAATTGTGACATCCACGCCTTTGTATATATCTCCTGACCACAATCGCGCTACAGTCATTAATACCTTGGCATCGCTTAAGCCATACTTCTCGATTAATTCTGGCTGTTTTGGGCCGGGAGTAAATTTCTTCCCATCTATGGCACAAGGCAACATTTTCACCTTATGAGGATCTATACCATTAACAGCACAGGCGCGATCGCGGCTATAGCGACTAATTGTCCAAATCTCCTTGGCTGATGCTAAAGCGCGGCGTTCTTGATTTTTTAACGGTTCCCAAAATTCTTTGCCATAAGTAAGGATAGTGTAGGGAATACCCAAGGGTTGGCAAAGTGTCTGTACTAAAACTGCTAGCTTGATATGTCCACAAAAGACCATCTGTGGTCTTCTCTGCAATAAAAATTTTAGTAGCACCCCGGCCATTTTGATTCTGCCTATTTGGGGTGATGGATTTTGGAAGTAATGAAATTTTAAATTATTAGATGTAAAAGGGTTTGAGCATTCAGGGCTATCCCGTAATAGTAATACTTCTGCTTGATAACCTTGACTCAATCCTGAATATGCCCGAAAAATATCCTTGACATAAGATTGAATTCCCCCTTCCTGTTTAAAAACCTCTAAAAACAAGAAGATATGGTTAACTTGTTCTCTAGAAGTTGTGCCTAAACTTATTTGTTCTCTCACTGTATCAATTGGCATTGAGATTCTTTCTATTGATTTTTAGAGATAGTACGGTGATGGGTGCAAGTGCGCTACGGTATCCTAATCTACCAGTAATTTTCCTTCTGATGCTTGGGCGATCGCACCGCTTTGTAATCTTTCTACATCTGTTTGCACCATTTTCTCTAAAAGTCTCTCAAAGCTAACTTCCGTTTCCCAACCAAGGTTCTTTTTAGCTTTAATAGGGTTAGCTACGAGCTGAAAATGTTCGTCTTGTCTGAGCAAATCTGTATTAATCACTACATGATTTTGCCAGTTTAAGCCCACCGACTCAAAAGCGATAGACACTAATTCTTTAACACTGTGCAGTTTTCCTGTACCTATTACGTACTCTTCTGGTTCCTCTGCTTGCAACATCAGCCACATAGCTTTGACGTAATCGCCAGCAAATCCCCAATCACGTTTAGCATCTAAGTTACCCATTTCCAGTGTCTGAGCTAAACCCAACTTAATCGATGCAGCAGCCAAAGAAACTTTACGCGTAACAAATTGAGGCGGGCGTAAAGGTGACTCATGGTTATATAAAATGCCACTACAGGCAAATAGACCATAGCGCTGTCGGTGATGCACCATTGTCCAATGGGCGTGTAACTTTGCTGCTGCGTAGGGATTTTTGGGACGAAAGCTGGTTTCTTCATCTTGAGGAGAAGATAAAACATCCCCAAACATCTCGGAACTACTAGCTTGATAGAATCTTGTAGATAAACCAACCTGTCGGACTGCATCTAACAGTCGGGTAGCAGTCCCAGTAATCAGATCCAAAGTTCCTAGTGGGTCTTTCCACGAATCAGGCACAAAACTAGGTGCAGCTAAATTATAAATTTCTTGGGGACGCAGTTGTTCCACTGCATTTAACAATGCTACAGGATCTCTCAAATCAACATTATATATTTCTACCTTGTTTGCCAAATCCCCTAACTTTGCCAAATTCGGTTGGCGGTGTGGTGAAACTAATCCCACTACTCGATAACCTTGATTGAGGAGCAAATGGCTGAGATAGTAGCCATCTTGACCAGTAATACCTGTAACTAAGGCTGTTTTAGTCATATCCTCTTCCCCATCCCCTCTTTGACCAATAAAGAGCTACAGCAGGCTAGGGAAGAATTACTGAGGGTTTATTCTACTTATAAACATCTCAATTCGACTTCCCACCTACAATAATTTTGCCTAATTTTAACAAAGTATTAACAGCAACTCGTATGCTAACTCTACTGCTACAAGTATAATTTTTTATACAAAAATGCTTTAAGTTAAAAGCACCCTACTCGGTTAATTGAAGTTTGCTAGGGTGGTTCTGTCACACTGACGCACCCTACATCTTGCATATTTTTTTATCTGGAAGTCTCTAAGCAAAAATTTCTACTCATCTTCCCTCACTCCCCTAATATTGTCCTTCCTTGGCATACTTAACTATGACTAAACAATTTCTACCATCCTCGCTACGTTCGTAGACCACACGGTCAGCCAAGCGCCGGAGGAGAAACCAGCCATAGCCTCCCACTTGTAGAGTACCTGGTACTGGTTCAGCGATCGCATCAGGATCAAACGGATTGCCATGATCCCAAATTCTAATTTCTATTTTGTTAATCCATAGGCTGACCTCAATTTCTATGGTCGTTTCTGGCGGTAAAGCACGATGTGCATGACGAACTGCATTGGTAAAGCCCTCTGCTAGTGCTAAGTTGAGGCGATAAAGTTGACCTTCTGTCCAGCCGAGTTGAGACAGGTATTTTAGGGAAAAGTCCTCAAACCATTGTTGTACTTGGTTAAGGAGCTTTAGTTCGCTCTTAATTGTTAGATGGTCGTGCTGCATTATGCCAAGCATTGACCGTAGCTTTCATGTAATTATGAGTAAGAATTTTATGTAATCTATCGTCTTCAGTCTATTTTAGTTTTTGGATGATTTTTTGTATCCAAAGCTAAAAATTTAATTTGGTCATTAGTCATTGGTCAACACTAGGAACTACATCTCAGCAACCCCCCTATCACTAAAATTGACACCTGTGTGGTGTTTTCAAGAGCGCATATCCTTGATATGAATGGCATTTTCGACTACGTACACCTTAAGGGTGACTTGTCATTAGACATCATAACTTCCAGATATACGCTCCTGAAACCTACAGGTGTCAAGAAGCTTCTAGGTGACTAGCTTAGAACAATCCTAAGGTCAAAGATTTGTCTAATGGTAACGCAGCACCAATACCCAACCACAGAGTTACCAAGGTTCCAAACAAGAACACTGTGGTTGCAACTGGACGACGGAAGGGGTTTTGGAACTTGTTGACGTTCTCAATGAAGGGAACGAGGATTAGTCCCAAGGGTACGGAAGCCATTGCTAATACTCCCAACAATTTGTTAGGAAGCGATCGCAAAATTTGGAATACTGGGTACAAATACCACTCTGGTAAAATTTCCAGTGGTGTAGCGAAAGGATTTGCTGGTTCGCCTGTCATGGCGGGGTCTAGTACGGCTAGAGCCACGATACAAGCGAATGAACCCATAATTACAATTGGGAATACATACAGCAAGTCGTTGGGCCAAGCTGGTTCGCCGTAGTAGTTGTGACCCATGCCTTTGGCGAGTTTAGCTCTTAACGTAGGATCGCTCAGATCGGGTTTTTTGTGTGTAGCCATTTTTGAATGCGCTCTCCTGCTTAAAATTCAGTTAAAGCCTTGATCAAACCTTTATTGAGGTTTTTTGACAGCGTTGAGTTTCAGATACTAGTTTTTTGAGTTATGAGTCTTAATTGCTGATTTTTCATCAGTTTAAAACAAACTACTGGCTCTGAAAACTAGTTGCTGGATTACAAAGGCCCGGAAATACCTTGCTTGCGGATCATCAAGAAGTGGAACAGCATAAATACTGCAATCAACCAAGGTAGTACAAATGTGTGGGCGCTGTAGTAGCGGGTCAGGGTTGCTTGACCAACACTGGAACCACCACGCAGTAGGTCGGAGATGAGTACACCGACTACAGGAATCGCTTCTGGTACACCACTAACGATTTTCACAGCCCAGTAACCTACTTGATCCCAAGGTAGAGAATACCCTGTAACACCGAAAGAAACGGTAATTACAGCGAGGATCACACCACTTACCCAGGTTAATTCACGGGGCTTTTTGAAACCACCAGTTAGGTAGACGCGGAAGACGTGGAGAATCATCATCAACACCATCATGCTGGCAGACCAGCGATGGATGGAGCGAATTAGCCAACCGAAGTTTACCTCGTTCATAATGTATTGAACGGAGGAGTAAGCTTCAGCAACTGTTGGCTTGTAATAGAACGTCATAGCGAATCCAGTGGCAAACTGGATTAGAAAGCAAACTAGGGTAATACCACCCAAGCAGTAGAAGATGTTGACGTGGGGAGGGACGTATTTGCTTGTGACATCTTCAGCAATTGCTTGGATTTCCAAGCGTTCCTCAAACCAGTCGTAAACGTTGGCCATACAATCTCAAGTTCCTAAAAATCGGTTGCGTTTGATTCAATCTCCCAATTGGCAATTTTGGGATTTTCTTTTAAGAGGAGTTTTTCGTCTGTTTTTAACTCTTGCAGAATGTCAAGAGTTTTCACAAACTTAACACTCTGTAAATATGGAATATATTGCGTTCTCTTTGCAAGCCAACTCTATTGGTGGGTACAAAGTAGATCATAATCCTTTTGGTAAAGGGGATGCACTAATATCAGATGCCTTAACAACTTGATGAGAATAATGCACCACTTCTATAAAAAAAGTAACATAGTCGAGAGATAGATTTCATTAATGATCATGCGACTGGGCAATTCTAGGCAATTTCGGTTGAGGTAAAACTGCAAATGGGGTTCATGCAAAAACAGTTTTTTCGGCTAGGATTTTCGCTATTGGTGGCTTTGAGTTTGGCTGTAGGAATAGTAGTTCAACCAGCCACAGCATTGACGGAGGAACAGAAACTAGTTTCAGAAGTGTGGCGAATTGTCAATCGCTCTTATCTAGATGAGACGTTTAACCATCAAAATTGGGCAAATGTGAGACAGAAGGCATTGGAAAAGCCCCTGACAGACCATAAAGCTGCTTATGGGGCGATTCAGAATATGCTCAAGACTTTAGGTGATCCTTTTACGAGGTTTTTAGACCCTGAGCAATACCGCAGTTTACAGGTTAATACTTCTGGAGAACTGACCGGAGTGGGTTTACAAATCGCCTTAAATCCCCAGAGTGGAAAATTGGAAGTGGTTTCTCCTATTGCGGGTTCGCCGGCAGATCAAGCGGGTATTAAACCACGCGATCGCATTGTGAAAATTGAAGGAATTTCCACAACGGATTTGACTCTCGATGAAGCAGCCACGAGGATGCGCGGCCCCATAGGTAGTTTAGTCACGCTTGTAATTGAACGTGACGGAGAAGGGGAAAAAGAAATCAGAATAGTGCGCGATCGCATCGCTCTTAACCCTGTTGTGGCAGAATTACGCTCATCCCCCGAAGGTAAGTCTTTCGGCTATCTTCGCCTCACTCAATTCAATGCCAATGCCTCAATGGAATTAGCACACGCTATTTCTAGTCTAGAGAAAAAGGGTGCTGCTGCCTACATTTTAGATTTGCGTAATAATCCAGGCGGTTTACTGCAAGCCGGCATTGAGATTGCCCGTCAGTGGTTAGATTCCGGCACAATTGTCTACACTGTCAATCGCCAAGGTATTCAGGGTAGCTTTGAAGCCTTTGGCCCAGCCTTGACAGACGATCCATTAATAATTCTAGTTAACCAAGGAACCGCCAGTGCCAGCGAAATTCTCGCCGGCGCACTCCAAGATAACGGCCGCGCTCAGTTGGTAGGTGAAACTACATTTGGTAAGGGTTTAATCCAGTCTTTATTTGAGTTGTCCGATGGTTCTGGCTTGGCGGTGACAATTGCCAAGTATGAAACTCCTAATCACAGAGATATTAACAAGTTAGGCATTAAACCAAATACAGTTGTTACTCAGCAAATACTCACCCGCGATGAAATTGCCACAGAAACAGATTTGCAATATCAAGCGGCTTTGGATCTGTTGAGTAAAGATTCGGTAGTAGCAGGGATTGGGAATAAAGGCTAGGAGGCTGGGGGAGTGATCAATTCTCAACTCCCCACTCTCCTAAATTAGCGGTTGTGTTTGTAGTAAAGCTTTTAAATCCAAGGAGGCTAGGCGCTGGTATGCTGTATCTATGGAGCGTTTACCTCTGAGGAAACCAGTGTTAGCACCGGGACAGATGTATTGCAGGGTTTCTGGAGTTAAGGTTTCTAAGATTGTTTGTAAGCTCTTAATTTGTCGGGGCCAGTGAAAAGTTTTAGCGGTACGTAAAGGAACAGGTTCGCCTTTTTGGTTAGGAAGTAAATGGCGACCGGAAAATAGTACCCCGCCCTGGTGGTTATAGTATAAGCAAGAGGAGCCGGGAGAGTGTCCGGGTGTCCAGATAGCTTTGGCTGTGGGGGTGACGGCGAATTCTTGAGTGAATGTAGTGACGGTTAAGCCTGGTAGTAAATAGGCTTCTTGTTCTTGAATGAGAATGTCACAGCCATAATTTTGTTGAATTTCTGCTGTTCTCCCAATAGCGCCACGATGGGTGAGAAATAACCATCTTACGCCACCATGCGATCGCAAAAAATTTAAATTTGTTTGGTCTAAGGCGGGACAATCTATGAGGATATTCCCTTCATTTCCTACAATGAGATAAGAGGTTCCCCCTAATGTGTCCCGATTTGGTGGAAAAGCAAAAATACTGTCCAAGACATCCCGTGGTGACTTAGTTATATGACTAGGCTGTTGAGGTGAGGGACACATAAGAAAAAACCAAACCTGAGGAGTTGTGAAAATATAGTTACAGAACAAAGTTGAATTTGTTTTTGGCAGTGGTTATTGGTCAGTGGTTTTCGATATGTGAAAACTACCCCATCAGGGGACAAGGTATGAAATCAGATCCATAAACAACTGACAACAAATAACTGAGGCGCAAAGAGTTAATCAACCTTGTTGAACTTTATCTAAAAATCTGGGGTCGCGGGTCTGCTTTGTAGCGGTGGCTGTGGTGCTAACACTACTTGCACGACATTTTTCAAAATTACTGTAGAAAACATGACATTCTGGTTTCTCCTCCTATTGGGAATAGCTACTTATCTGATGGTGCAGCGCAGTGTTGCTAACATCACCAAGACACCCATCTGGCTGTTATGGCTGGTGTTGATGACACCTGCGTTGGTTTTAACTGGATGGACACTGGTTTATGGGGTGAAACAACCGCCGCCGCCAGCCCTGATATTTTGGCCGTCAATTATCTGCCTTTTGTTATACTGGCTTTTGTTTCAGTGGGGACGGCAATTGCCGAGGGATACGCAAACTGCACCCCAAACCACAGAATCACAATCGGCTAATCATCCTACCGCAGAACCAGTGCCTGTACGTCCCATTGAACCAACGGAAGAAACCCAACTGCGAAACTGTTTTCCCTGGTCTATTTACTACGTCCAAAACATTGAGTATAGACCCCAAGCGGTGATTTGCCGAGGGCAGTTGCGAACTACACCAACTCAAGCTTACCAGCAGATTAGAGCTAACATCGAAGCTCAATTTGGCGATCGCTTCTTGCTCATCTTTCAAGAAGGTTTTAATGGTAAGCCATTCTTCGTCTTGGTTCCCAACAGCCAAGCGGCTAAAGCCAATTCTAGAAAATCTGAACAACTAACACGCCCAGGATTGGCTTTATTACTGTTAGTAGCTACTTTAGTAACAACCACCTTAGTAGGTGCAAAAATCGCCGGTATTGACCCTACAAGGCTACAATCTGACCCGAAATTACTTTTTCAGGGATTACCCTATGCTTTAGCTTTAATGACTATCTTGGGTATCCATGAGATGGGTCATTACCTGACAGCTAGATTTTATAAAATTCGCTCGACCCTGCCCTACTTTATCCCTATACCTTTTTTCTTGGGAACTTTTGGTGCATTTATTCAAATGCGGAGTCCAATTCCCAACCGTAAGGCTTTATTTGATGTTGGTATTGCTGGACCCTTAGCTGGTTTTATCGCTACATTACCGCTAGTTATTTGGGGTTTGGCTCATTCAGATTTGGTTCCCTTGACTGAAAACACTAGTTTGTTAAACCCTGACGCACTGAATCCTAAATATTCAATTCTTGTGGCGTTACTGGCTAAATTAGCCTTAGGAAGTGCCTTAACAGCAAAATTAGCGATTGATTTACATCCAGTCGCAGTTGCTGGTTTTTTGGGATTAATTGTCACAGCATTAAATCTTATGCCCGTGGGGCAATTAGATGGTGGTCACATTATCCATGCGATGTTTGGGCAAAGAACTGCTATGTTTATTGGTCAAATTGCCCGCCTGTTGCTGTTGTTGCTGTCTTTAGTTCAATCTGAATTTTTCGTATGGGCAATTATCTTATTGTTCATTCCCTTAGTCGATGAACCAGCTTTAAATGATGTGACGGAATTGGATACCAAGCGCGATATTTTAGGGTTGTTGGCAATGGCTTTATTGGTAATAATTGTGTTGCCAATGCCGGAGGCGATCGCTAATTTATTACAAATCTAAATATCACAAAGAATAATTTATTTTGCATATTTAAGAAGGTTAGTAGTAAAAACTTTAGTTGTAATTTTCCTAAGTACTAAACTTCTTACTACCAACACTTAAAATTACATGGGCAAAATATTACTATCCTGGTAACTGTTTTTTCAGTGCCTTCAACCCAGACCAACGATTATCAATCCCTTGCTCTGAACTTTCACCACTATTATCAGTTAGAATGCCCGGACAATTAATGTCACATAATTGACGTTGCGGCAACGCTAAACACATTTGTTCATACAACCATTCACTGGGATAAAAATAACCATTAGGCGATACGGTTTCTAGCAAATCTTCCATAGCTACTTCCCGTTCTAAAGGCAGGTTTTGCTCTTGCTCGACAGCCTCATCCAACCAAATAACTTCTTGAGTATTTACAGCTAAACGCTGATTGTACTGCTGTAAGCAGCGATTGCAGGTACAAGTAATAATTGCTTCCGCCTGTGCTGACACTTGCAGGTAATTACCCTGATGCTGTATGCGGACAAGGCCACGTACAGGTGTCAAAGTCTCTAGCCCAGGCAGAAACTCCTTAACTTGAACTTCCTCTGTCCGCTCCGGGGCTTTAGTTAGCTGCGGAATAAAGATTGCGTCCATAGGATCTGGGAAACATCATTACAAGAATTTATGTCAATCATCAGCAATTTTGCTGATAATCCATTTTTAGTTTAGCTTTTAGGAAGAATAAATATGCAGACTATAGATGGGCAACTGGGTAAAATATATTTTCTAACCTCTAGCCTCTAACTTCTAGCCTCTCATAATTCATTCACAGCCGGACGCACAACTAAATGACGATGGGGTTCTTTACCACGGCTAAAGGTTTCTAAATCGCCAAAGTCTTTTAAGAAAGTGTGTACTAAACGCCGTTCCGCAGAACTAAGAGATTTTATCTCTATTTCTTGGCCTGTAGAACGTACCTGCTCGGCTGCTGTTTCTGCTATTTTTTGAATTTCGGCTTGTCGTTTAACCCTATAACCGTTCAATTCTACGGTGTAGGAAGCTTGTCCTTCCTGGGGTTGATTGATATTGAGAGTGGAATTAACTAAATACTGAATCGCGTCTAATACAGAGCCATCAGCACCAATTAAAGTTTGAATTTGCTGTGGGTTTAAATTGGTTTCGTCAATCGTCAACCAGTAGCCATCTATTTCTTGGGAATCTTCATTGTGAGATTGAGCAGTTTCTAAACTACCGTGAATCTCAGCTGATACCCCAGTGAGTTCCAGCAGTGATTGTAACCACTGCTGACCTCGCTGCATGGGATTGTTGCTCATTTATCAACCTGTGGTCTTTTTCTTAGAACTTTTTGGCTCAAAAGGTAATGTCTTTTGTTCCGCCACCGCTTGTTTTTCCTGAGTTTCTACAATTTTTTGTATTTCCTCTGGTAAAGGTTCGCGGGAGAGGATATAGGTTTGTAGGGTTTGGAAAACGTTACCAATCACCATGTACATGAGTACACCAGCCGGCAGAGGGAAGAACAAAAACATCCCGGAAAATATCACAGGAGTAATTTTGTTGACCGTATCCTGTTGGGGATTACCACCACTAGAATTTTGCCCAGAAAGCATTTGGCTAACGTAAAGGCTGATACCAAAGAAGACGATCATTCCCACGATATCCCAGTGGATGGTGTTATCGGGATCGATTGCGCCTACTCTACCTAAAGCATCAATGAATAAAAATCCTTTATCGGCAGCTAATCCGGGAATTGTACCTTGAATGGTGACATCTCCTGGCTGTAGGGCTTCTATATTGCCCTCGGCATCGATTTTAATTCGATCTTCACCCTTGGTAATTTTCCATTCAGGCGACAGTTTACTCTCTGGGTGTTCGGCTAATAGAACTGGGAATGGTTTACCCTCAAGGGTCTGATATTGAATTTTAGTTTTTTCGCCTACCGCTAACTTATTACCGCCAGGGAGGATGGCTGTAACTTTAGTATGCTCCCCATCGGCAATGTAAATATTTTGCGGGGGAGTGGCGAACGCTTGGGGTTGGATGCGTTCGATTTGCTCAGAGGGGAAGATTTGCAGGTTCACAGAGTAATTAACTCCAGCAAATGGTGAACCCCGCAAGGTGGCAAACAGAGCCAACAGGACTGGCATTTGCAGCAGTAACGGCAAACATCCAGCTAAGGGGTTGCCAAACTCCTTCTGGACGTTCATCATTTCTTCTTGCTGCTTCTGCGGATCGTCCTTATAGCGCTCTTTGATTTCTGCCATCCGCTTTTGCATGAGGGGTTGCACAATTCGCATTTTCCGCATATTGCGAATTTGACCAGCACTCAGGGGATAGAGCGCGAAGCGGATTATCAATGTTAAGGCAACGATCGCCAATCCATAGCTCGGCACAACGCTATAGAAAAAGTCTATGATCGGCAACATGACGTTGTTCGAGAGAAACCCGATACCAAAATCCATTATTCTGAATTCAACCTGAGGTACTGTAAACTGAACTGAATCTAATTTATCTAAATCGGGATGACTGTGCGACTATATTATGCTACGGATAGCCGCACAAGATGATAAATAGGGAGTAATGAACGGTAACTAGTGGTTGGTAATTGGGAATTATCTGAATTTTTTATTTTATATAAGCGAATCTTCTATTCCCTATTCCCTAATCCCTATTTCCCTACTTCGCAGTATATTGAGGATTTTTGGCAGCAATTTTGTCATTGATGTAGTCATAAACTTCGCGGAAATTGGGAACAGCCCGCAATTCTAAACGACTACCATTTCTTAAAGTAACTACCATATCTCCCCAAATACCAAGACCACGGGGAACTTTGACGATCTTAGTAATTTCTGAATAAATTACGTCTGAGCGATCGCGTCCCATCCAACCACCCATTACAGATATTCTGCGATCGGTGATGCGGTAGCGTAACCATAATGCTCTGACAATTGCTCCAACTGCTAAGGGAATACCTACAACAGTTAGCCCAACTAGTATATTCAAAATTAGATCCCCAATGTGGGGGCCGCCTTCATAATAAACTTCTTCACGAATGCCCATGTAATACCTCAGTTTGTGCCAACAACTGCTCTAATTCTTGCAGAAATTGCTGGCTTCCGCACTTACTTTCTGCGGCTGTTGGCTTCACAATTACTACTAATTTCCACCCTGGTGCTAATCTCGGCAATAATTGCTGCATAGCAGCCGTAATTTGCCGTTTTATGCGGTTACGCACCACCGCCCTCTTACTAACTTTGGTACTAATCGAGACACCAATGAGCGTACTAGGTATATTTTGTACTTCATCTACTGGTTGGGTTTGAGCGGCAGTATCCAAAGAAGACTTTCTGGCAGATGACGGTTTTAATGCTCGCAATGTGAAATGTGAGCTGTTTCGTCTCAGCCCTTCTCGGAAAACTGCCTGAAAATCATGCCGGGATTTTAATCGATTTGCTTTGGGCAATGCCACAGCTATTCTTTGCGCCTAAAATACCCTACACGCTCAAACGATGACGACCTCTCTTTCTTCTGGCTCTGATGACGTTTCTGCCATCTGGAGTCCGCATTCTGGCACGGAACCCAGAAGTTCTTTTTCTCTTACGGTTTGTCCCACCGAGCGTTCTCTGCATACTTTTGTCCTCTTAGACGATTTTTTATAAAAAATCACAATCTATTATCTTATCACTGTGGATAGCTAATAGTCTATAAAGACGTAATTAGGGAGCAGTGGTTGCTGAGTAAGCATTTCTCCCTTAACTGCCTCTATACCTCTCAATTAATTGATGCTTAAAATCCAGGTTCCCAAGTATCGTAGTAAGGGGACATCTCCAGGTGAGAGAATTTGACAGTTGAAGTAAAAAGTTCCACCAAATGCTGGGTTACGTACATTGGAAAGAACTAACTCTACTCTGCTACCTGCTGGTACTGGCTCTTCGGGGAAAATCTCCAACAGGCGACCTTCTCTATCCCATTTCACTTCGGATACAGGAACTTTTTTGTCTCCCACTCTGATTTCAATATCTTTGGTGTCAAAACTTCCTTTATAGTGATCCGGATAGGTAATGGCAAATTGAGCAGCTGCCAATTTCATTTTCTGGGCAGGAATCCTTAATATATATCTATCCCAGCTATTGCTCTGCCCACCAAAATCTAAGCGAAAGGGTAGCTGATTTTCGCTTTTAACACCACTAAATAATGTAAATCCAGGTAGACTTTGTGCCGAGGTAATAGTTGGTAAGCCGGCTATTACACAACTAGTAACGGCTAAACCTGAAAGTAAACGTCTCATAGTTAGTCTCCTCCACCAAGGTAATTTTATAGATATCACGAGATTTACGTATAAAAGCACTCAATCAAGGTCTTACGTAAGTCCTCTGTTATTTTTGCTTCATGTGATACACTTTAGACGTTCGGTGGAGGCAAAAAGTGCCATTTTTGCTGAAATCACAACTGTTAGTAATAACACTAGTACTGGAAGTAAATAGAAACACACTTAGTAAGTGATTTTGTTTCTAAATATGTACAAGTGTATCTTAATTTAGGTTGTTTGTTATAAAAATTGAGCTATCTAATGAGCGATCGCCTGTTAAGTTGAGATAGATTGGTAAAAATCAGCTTGCATCATATCAATAACCATTCAAAAAAATAACTAAACATTTGTTAGAAAATAATCAAGCTAAAAAAAATATAAGTTTGCTGAATATTACGGTATGTAATAGAAAAGAAACATAAAGATTTTGCAATCCCGAAAATAAGCTAAAGAGAAGGATAAAACTTGGGGTATCAAAATAGAATTTGCAATATGTAAGCGATTGGCAACTATCAGCAAATTGGAAATTTGCCAGATGCTCAGAAAAGCTTTGTCTGTTGCATCACCAGAGTTAAGGGGAACGCTCAAGTTTCAATCAAAAAGGAAAATCAATTTTTCATAGCTCGGCGTAAGAGCCATGAGTGAATGACATTCCTCATAAGCAAAGTTGCAGATTTTGCAGAGATTAGGTATTTATCTTCAGGAGATTTCATGAGAATAGCAGTTGCTAAAGAAATTGAAGTTTGTGAACGACGTGTAGCCTTAAATCCTGACACTGTTGCCCGATTGGTAAAACAAGGTTTAGAGGTTTGGGTAGAAGCCGGTGCAGGAGAGCGATCATTTTTTGATGATGCTGCCTATGTAGCAGCAGGCGCGACAATTGTTGGCGATTCCGGTAAATTATGGGGCGAAACAGATGTTTTGTTGAAAGTTAGCCCACCGCAAGAACGGGAAGATGGACGCTTAGAGATTGATTTATTACGGGAAGGTGCTGTCTTAATTAGCTTCCTGAATCCCTTGGGTAATCCGGTAGTGGCGCAACAACTGGTGAATCGTAAAGTCACAGCCTTGAGTATGGAATTGATCCCCAGAACTACCAGGGCGCAATCGATGGATGCTTTATCTTCACAAGCGTCACTGGCGGGTTATAAAGCGGTATTAATTGCGGCGGCGGCGTTACCAAAATATTTCCCCATGCTGACAACAGCCGCAGGAACAATTGCCCCAGCTAAAGTATTTATTATGGGTGCTGGTGTAGCAGGATTGCAAGCGATCGCCACAGCTAGACGTTTGGGCGCAGTTGTAGAGGCCTTTGATATTCGTCCGGCTGTCAAAGAAGAAGTGCAGAGTTTAGGGGCAAAATTCGTCGAAGTCAAACTCGAAGAAGAAACAACCGCCGCCGGTGGTTATGCGAAGGAAATTTCTGAAGCTAGTAAACAGCGCACTCAAGAAGTCGTCGCGGAACACGTTAAAAATTCTGATGTAGTCATTACAACTGCTCAAGTACCAGGTAGAAAAGCGCCAGTGCTAGTCACAGCAGAAATGGTTGCACAAATGAAACCCGGTTCAGTGATTGTCGATTTAGCGGCTGAACAAGGTGGTAACTGTGCTTGTACTGATCCTGGTAAAGATATTGTCTGGAACGGGGTGACAATTATCGGCCCCATCAATCTCCCTTCATCAATGCCAGTCCACGCCAGCCAATTGTATTCCAAGAACCTCACATCTTTGCTGCAATTGCTAATTAAAGATAAAGCCTTACAAGTAGATTTTACAGACGACATCATTGATGCTGCTTGCATTACCCACGCTGGAGAAATTCGCAATCAACGCGTCAAGGATGCGTTACAAGCTTCGACTACTCAACTAGTTAGGGACTAGAGACTAGTCTCTAGCCTCTCAATAATTAAGGAGTTTTAAATGACAGAGGCATTACTTGCAGCTTTGTTTGTATTTGTGTTGGCATCATTCATTGGCTTTGAAGTCATTAACAAAATACCGCCCACTCTCCATACACCATTAATGTCAGGCTCAAATGCCATTTCTGGTATTGCTGTGATTGGCGCAATATTAGCATCGGGTGAAAGAAACACTAATTTATCCGTAATTCTAGGTTTGATTGCTGTGACTCTGGCAACAGTCAACGTTGTTGCTGGGTTTCTCGTTACCGACAGAATGTTGCAAATGTTCAAGAAGAAGGAAGTTAAAGCGTGAGCGACTTTTTACCAACTGGAATACAGCTGACGTACTTAGTCGCTGCATCCTTATTTATTCTGGGTTTGAAAAAATTAGGTTCCCCAGCTACAGCGCGTAACGGGAATGTGATTGGCGCTGTGGGGATGTTGTTGGCAATTGTCGCCACAATGTTAGATCAGCACGTCCTCAATTATGAAATGATTTTGTTAGGTTTAGCGATTGGTTCAGGTATTGGTGCGATCGCTGCCTACAAAGTCCAGATGACAGAAATGCCCCAAATGGTAGGTTTACTTAACGGTTTGGGTGGTGCGGCTTCGGCGTTAGTTGCTGTGGCTGAGTTCTGGCGGTTATTGGATGCAGGCGCACCTGTACCCTTAGATGTGAACATCTCCATGTTGTTGGATGTGTTGATTGGTGGTGTCACCTTCACAGGTAGTTTCCTCGCCTTCGCCAAATTGCAAGGATTAATTAGCGGTTCACCAATTACCTTTCCTTTACAACAACCATTTAACCTCTTACTTTTGGGTGGTTATCTAGCTGGGAGCGCTTATTTAATCGTTACACCAGATAGCTTACCTGTATTCTTGGCAGTCGTTGCCGTTTCCCTAGTTTTGGGCGTGATGTTCGTCATCCCCATTGGTGGGGGAGATATGCCGGTGGTAATTTCCCTGTTGAACTCTTTGTCAGGGATAGCGGCTGCTGCTGCTGGTTTCGTGGTGATGAACAATATGTTAATCATCGCCGGCGCATTGGTGGGGGCTTCCGGTTTAATCTTGACGGAAATCATGTGTAAAGCCATGAACCGTTCCCTCTTCAGCGTCCTGTTTAGCGCTTTTGGTTCTGTGAGTGCAGGTGGCGCTGGTGCGGCTACTGGTACAACAGATCAAACAGTCCACAGCATCGATCCTGAAGAAGGCGCAATGATGTTGGGTTATGCTCGTTCTGTGGTGATTGTTCCTGGTTATGGGATGGCTGTAGCTCAAGCACAACATAGTGTGAGAGAGTTGGCTGATCAATTAGAACGGATGGGTGTTGATGTTAAGTATGCCATTCACCCCGTTGCTGGGAGAATGCCCGGACACATGAACGTGTTGTTAGCTGAGGCGAATGTACCATATACCCAGTTGTATGACATGGAAGATATTAACCCCCAATTTGAGCAAGCAGATGTAGCTTTAGTGATTGGGGCGAATGATGTAGTCAATCCGGCGGCGCGGAGTGATACCGCTAGTCCAATTTATGGGATGCCAATTTTGGAAGTAGATAGGGCGAAGCACACTATTGTAATTAAGCGCGGGATGAGCGCAGGTTTTGCCGGTGTAGATAATGAGTTGTTTTACAAAGATAAAACCACAATGCTTTTTGGTAGTGCGAAAGATATGGTGGCGAAGTTAGTTTCTGAAGTGAAGCAACTTTAGGGAATTAAGAATAATTTCTAGGTTTACTTGCCTTGGGGGTGTGATGCTTCCGAGGCATTTTTTTTGTGTTTTATTCTGAAATCAATTATTCAAGCTCTGGAGAATAATTTCAACTAGCCTATATACGTGTGTTCCTAATTCTGGAGGCCAGTTTTGTTGAGAGTTGGGGTGCAATAATTTTGCACGATTTGTTGCATTTGTAATATTAGGTTTGTATACAGATAAATCTAGATTGCTACTGTTATAACTTCCTAAAATCTTTCGTAGCTTTGTCTTAAAATCATTACAAGTTCTATCTTGGGAGTTTAAATCATCAAAATGTAAATATAACCAAATTTCAAAACATGGATTGCTGATAGCTAAATAATAATTTTTTTGCTTGGCTTCACGACACACTAAACTTAAATTATTTTCACCCCATCTGTCTACATCAAGAACAAGCCAAAGCATATCTTCCTCATTTAAATCATAGTTATCTTTAAAGGTATTCAGTCGTTCTAGCACATATTGGGGAGCAGATTTACCATCATCCCCAGTAGCCAGAACTTCTATCTTGATTCGGGTACTATGGAACATTCCAAAATATTGCTTTTCTGTCTCTTTACCCTCAGTAGCAACTATGAAAAGCTTTGCATCTCTTCGATCATGCTGACGATCTAATAGTTTAGTTCGATTGATTCTTCTCATGACTTGCGACTCATCCTACAGATAAACCAGTATCACAATCGAACCACCCTAAACTTTGTGGATCTCCAAAGAAAGGAATAGCTCCAAAACGACCATTTAAGTAACCCTTCTCAACTTTTAAGTCGGGTCTAATCTTGAATTCTGCTAAAGAATAAAGATTTGACACACCCTGCTGGTTCTTCTCAACAAACCAAATCTCATCACGCCGTAGCAAATCTAAATCGAGTAAGTTAGTATCATGAGTTGTAAAGATTAATTGATTATTTCTTCCTCTACAATTTATTGCTGTTTGTACAAAACAACGAGATAGTAAAGGATGCAAGCGTCTATCAAGTTCATCTAAAAAAACGACTTTCTCAGATTCTTCTTGTAAAAGAAATAAAGATGGTATGAGATTAATCAAACGTTGAGTTCCTTCTGACTCTTCTTCAATTGTAAAATCAATCAGATGTCCATCTTCATGGCGATGTTGAGTTTTTAATTGAATCAATCTTAATCTATCGCCTTCATTCTTGAAAAGGAGATATCGTTTACCTCGTGTATTTACTATCATTGCTACCGAATTATCGTCTGCTTCTTCAAATTTTTCTAGCAAACGCTCTGTGATAGATTTAGGCATTGTTGGAAAGTGTTGCTCAAAATCTAGATCAACTTCTTCAGTGCTTATTGAATCAATTCCTGTCCCCGCAAATTTCAAAAATTCACTGAGGAAATTTGTAAAAGATTCATTACTGAGTATTCCAACTTCTAATCCTTGGTATTCTGCCTCTGCTGGAATGATAGTTAGTGCTTCTTTAAACCAGTTAAAAACTGGAAGTAAAGTTTTAACATTTCGGTCAACTGCTTCTGTTAAAAAAAGTTGATTATGACGAGTTCCTTCTGCGATAAATTCTAAAACTTGTTGACGTTTCTCTGTTTTACCTTTAAGCGCTGAACCATATTCTAAAATCGTTTCTTTTTCTGAGGAAGTGATGCGTTCAAAGTACATAATTTCCTTTTTTTTACTACGAGGCACAGCATAAAGCCATTCCTCGAAAATTTGTTCTCTATTTAATGTAAATCCATAAGAATATTGAGATTCTTGATATGTAAATATAAATTCAAACTTACTTTTCTGTTTACTATAATCACCTAGTTTAAATGGAGAAACAAGAATAGGTTTATTGCTTCTAGTACCTTCTACAACTAAATCTTTGACAAAATTGAGAGCCTTGATGAGATTTGATTTACCTGCTGCATTTGCACCATAAATGGCAGCAATAGGTAATACAGAACGACCTTTTCCTGCCGCGTTTTCAGCAAGATGATCTATGTGTTGTTGGTCACTGCTAACCCCTAGCATACTGAATGTAACTTCATCTCTGAAAGACAAAAAGTTTTGTATGGTTAGTTGAATTAGCATTATCTTTCACCCAAATAAGTCCTATTTCACACTGCACTTTATTCTATAATAGGCTCAGATAGGCTTATCAAGAGAAAAAATCTCGGAAACCCCTGATTATTAAGTAGATTTTCATCTCTTTTATTAGAATTTATTCTAAAGTTACTAGCCAGACTTCACCTCTATACATAAGGCTCTCAATTGTGGAGGTCTTCATCTGGATATTCGTAAAATCTTCTCTTTCTAAATCAGAGAAGAGATTTAATCCGCTATTAGGTGCGTAGTCTGCAATAGCTGTGATTGCGGCTGGCACTAATTGGTATTTTAGTAAGTGAGTCTTTATCTTGAAGCACAAGTTCTAAAGCTGATTCGCCTATTTTGAGGAGCAAAATCCCGTAGCTAGTGCGCTGATGGCTAAAATGAGCATAGCACTACAAGACCGCCCCAGAGTAAAATCTGAGTGTCTGCGTCTTTTAGCTACTTTGCAGTTAGATCCAGCACGAATGCAGTTAATTTCTGGGTTTATTGACACCTACCTACGCCTAAACGCCCAAGAAACAGAAATTTTCCAGGCTGAAATTGCACAATTTGAACCAACTCAACAAGAGGTAGTTATGCAGATCGTCACTAGTTGGATGGAGGAAGGAATACAACAAGGGCTGCAACAAGGTCTACAGCAAGGAGAATTGAAAGTAATCCAGCGTCAATTAACAAGACGAATTGGTGATATTACCCCTGAATTACAAGAGCGAGTGCAGGGATTATCTTTAACTCAGTTAGAAGATTTAGCTGAAGCATTACTAGATTTTTCTACTGAAGCTGATTTGGTAACTTGGTTGCAACAGCAGCAATAAGATCGTAGTTTACTATGCGATCGCTCTCTTTATCCATTTGCGCCCTTTGCAGGTTGTTAAAAAAGCGATCGCTAATTTGACGAGTGAGCGAGATTTAAAACAATCGCTAATACTTGAGAAACAAGTTGCATCTCTGAGTCAGATAGTTTTCCTAACTTTCTGAATAATCTTTTTTCTGAAAAGGTCTTCATCTAGATATTCGTAAAAATATTCTCCCTCTAAATTAGAGAAGATGTCTTCTCTGTGTGAACTAAAAAAGTGGCACCTGCGGTAAACCACACTAACGCATAGATTCTGGACTTACCAGAATCCACCCCCTACAGGTTAAGCTGGATGAAAGTAGCAATTTGTTGCACTTTATTATATGAGATTGGCTATCACTGCTAATTTTTAATTTCCACTGCTTGAGAAATCTGGAATGCTAGACCGAATTTTTGACTACCTGCACTTTCATTTCAGCGTTGAAGCCTCTATAGTCCTGCTGATATTAGTATTACTAGAGGCGGTACTATCAGCAGATAACGCGATCGCCCTCGCTGCGATCGCCCAAGGGCTAGAAGACAAAAACCTAGAACGCCAAGCCCTCAACATTGGTTTAGTTGTCGCCTATGTGTTGCGAATAACCTTATTGTTAACCGCCACTGAGGTACAAAAATTCTGGCAATTTGAACTCCTGGGTGCGGCTTACCTGCTATGGCTGGTATTCCAACACTTTACCTCAGAAGAAACTGAAGACGAGCATCATCACGGCCCGCGTTTTGCTAACCTATGGCAAGCGATACCCGTGATTGCATTTACCGACTTAGCCTTTTCATTGGATAGCGTGACAACTGCGATCGCTGTATCTCAAGAAACTTGGCTAGTCATCACCGGGACAACAATTGGCATTTTTACCCTGCGATTCATGGCGGGATTATTTATTCGGTGGTTAGATGAATTTGAAAATCTAGAAGACGCAGGATATATCACCGTATCTTTGGTAGGTTTGCGTCTGTTATTAAAAGTCGTCAACGATGATTTTGTCCCACCAGAGTGGTTAATGATTGCGGCGATCGCCCTAATATTTACCTGGGGCTTTTCCAAGCGAACTCTTATTGAATCACCACAAGTAGAAGTGGAAAAAAGTGAAGTATCGAAGTAAGGGAATTAGGGACTGGGGACTGGGGACTGGGAAATGAAAACTAGTAACTAGAATATTTCACTCAGTACTCCCTACTCCCCACACCCTAACTAATTACTCGTGCAACCAAGGTGTTAAATGGGGTTGCCAATTGACTAATTCTGCATCTGTAAACCATAGGCTTACTTCCTTTTGTGCGGTTTCTGGTGCATCAGAACCGTGGATGAGGTTGCGACCGATGTTAATACCAAAATCGCCCCGAATTGTTCCGGGTTCTGCTGTTAGGGGATTGGTCGCACCAATAATTTTTCTGGCAGAAGCAATCACGCCATCACCTTCCCAAACCATCGCTACCACCGGGCCAGAGGTGATAAATTCCACTAAGCTAGGAAAGAATGGTCTTTCGCGGTGTACGCCATAATGTTGTTCAGCCAATTCTTTACTGACTTGGAGGAACTTCAAACCCACAAGGGTAAAACCTTTTGTTTCAAAGCGACGGATAATTTCCCCAACCAGTCCACGCTGTACGCCATCAGGCTTAATTGCTAAGAATGTGCGTTCCAAAACTATCTCCCAAAACTTAATAAAATTTTTATTTGGTCAGCAGTCAACAGTCAACAGTCAACAATTAACTACTGACCAATCAGAGTTTATCTCAGAAATTATCTCTGAGTTCATATCAGTTCTTATACGAATGCGTTAAATTGTTTATTCGTGGGTGAAACACAGAGGTCAGGAAGAAATGGGTGTTGAGTCAACTGCTACATCTGACGAGGTGGTGAAAGTACCAGCCAACGGAAACAAGTTGGAGGGGAAAAATCACAAGCAGAAAAAGCTGCTACCAACGAATACGCCAGGAGATGTATCTCGCGTTTGGAAGATTGAGGACAGCGAAGCTTTATACCGGATTGAAGGTTGGGGACAGCCTTATTTCTCGATTAATGCGGCTGGTCACGTCACTGTTTCTCCCAAAGGCGATCGCGGCGGTTCTTTGGATTTGTTTGAATTGGTCAATGCTTTGAAACAACGCAGTTTGGGTTTGCCCTTACTGATTCGTTTTTCGGATATTTTAGAAGACCGCATTGAACGCTTAAATGCTTGTTTTGCCAAGGCGATCGCTCGCTACAATTACCCTGGTGTATATCGGGGTGTGTTTCCTGTGAAGTGCAACCAGCAACGGCATTTGATTGAGGATTTAGTGAGATTTGGCAGGCCACATCAGTTTGGTTTAGAAGCTGGTTCCAAGCCAGAATTAATGATTGCTTTGGCGTTGTTGGATACCCCTGGATCTTTGCTAATTTGCAACGGCTACAAAGACCGGGAGTATGTGGAAACAGCCATGTTATCCCAAAGACTAGGGCAAACGCCAATTATCGTCCTAGAACAGGTGGAAGAGGTCGATTTAGTGATTGCGGCTAGTCACCAATTAGGAATTAAACCGATTTTGGGAGTAAGAGCGAAATTAAGCACCCAAGGCATGGGACGCTGGGGTACATCCACAGGCGATCGCGCTAAATTTGGTTTGACGATTCCTGAAATCATCCAAGCAGTTGACAAGCTCCGCGATGCTGACTTGCTGGATTCTTTACAGCTAATGCACTTCCATATTGGTTCGCAAATCTCCGCCATCAATGTGATTAAAGATGCCATCCAAGAAGCTAGCCGGATTTACGTAGAGCTAGCATCCTTGGGAGCAAATATGAAATACCTGGATGTTGGCGGCGGCTTAGGTGTAGACTATGACGGTTCCCAGACCAACTTCTACGCCTCCAAAAACTACAATATGCAGAACTATGCCAACGACATTGTGGCAGAGTTAAAAGATACCTGTGCAGAGAAACAAATACCAGTACCAACACTGATTAGTGAAAGTGGACGGGCGATCGCCTCCCATCAATCGGTACTCATTTTTGATGTTCTCAGTACTAGTGATGTTCCCCGCGATAACCCGGAACCGCCAAAAGAAGGCGAATCCCCAGTTATTAATTACCTGTGGGAAACTTATCAATCCATCAACAAAGAGAACTATCAAGAGTTCTACCACGACGCTACCCAATTCAAGGAAGAAGCTATTAGCCGCTTCAATCTGGGGATTTTGCGCCTGAGAGAACGAGCCAAAGCTGAACGTCTTTATTGGGCTTGTTGTCAGAAAATTTTAGACATCATCCGCCAGCACGATTACGTACCTGATGAGTTGGAAGACCTAGAAAAAATCATGGCTTCCATCTACTACATCAATCTTTCCGTGTTCCAATCAGCACCAGATTGTTGGGCGATCGATCAACTATTCCCAATTATGCCCATCCATCGCCTAGATGAAGAACCAACGCAGCGAGGAATTTTAGCAGACCTCACCTGTGACAGCGATGGCAAAATTGATCGCTTTATCGACCTACGGGATGTCAAATCTGTGCTAGAACTGCACCCCTTCCAACCAGGGGAACCCTATTATATGGGAATGTTCCTCAATGGTGCTTATCAGGAAATTATGGGGAACTTACACAACTTATTCGGCGATACCAACGCCGTTCATATCCAGTTAACCCCCAAAGGCTACCAAATTGAACACGTGGTCAAAGGCGATACCATGAGTGAAGTGGTGAGCTACGTCCAATATGACTCCGAGGACATGGTAGAAAACATCCGCCAACGTTGCGAGCGGGCGTTAGAAGAAAAGCGCATTACCTTAGCTGAATCCCAGCGCTTACTCCAGACTTACGAACAAAGTCTCAGAAGATACACATACTTAAATAGTTAGTGGTTAGTGGTTAGTTGTCAGTTGTCAGTAGAAATTGCAACTGACAACTGACTCATGACTAATGACTAAGTTGCGTTTGTTCCCAACAATTCGGCGATCGCTTGCCGTTCCACTGGGGTATGTTCTGGTGGTGTTTGCCGGGCATCGGTAATCAGCCAATCTAAAGCAGCAGCTTGTACGTCAATAGCAGCTCCTGTTTTATCGACGCAGTAACGCCCGAACACCAGTTTATCAACTAGCCTGGCTCCATGCCCTAATCGTGACCATTCAAAGATGACACTGTTATCAACAGTGGCTTCACCGCATATCCAGCAATTGGGGCCAATCATTGCCGGGCCGACAATTTTCGCGCCATCTTCGATGCGAGTCATGCCACCAATGTAAACTGGGCCAGTGATATCTACTTTGTCCCAATTCACTGCCACATTTAAGCCAGTATAGATACCAGGGGCAACCTCATGACCGGGAATCTGCACATTCTTAATATCCCCTTGTAAAACGCCGCGAATTGCCCGCCAGTAGTCTGGTACTTTACCAATATCCACCCATTCAAAATCCATTGCGATCGCATAGAAGGGCGCACCAATTTCTACCAGTTTGGGGAATAGTTGACCACCGATGTCATATTCCACACCAGAAGGTATGTAATTAAACACCTCTGGCTCAAAAATGTAGATACCTGTGTTGATATTAGTACTAAGTGCTTCCTCTATCGATGGTTTTTCTTGGAAGGCTTTAACCCGACTATTCTCATCAGTGACGACCACACCATAACTAGAAACTTCTTCTTCGGGGACAGTTTTGGTGATGATAGTAGCGATGGAGCCTTTGGATTTATGCCACTTCACTGCTGCCGTCAAATCTAAGTCAATCAAAGCGTCGCCGCACAACACCACAAAGGTATCATCAAAAAATGGTGAAAAATCTTGGATGCGTCGCATCCCTCCAGCAGAACCTATTGCTTCCCCTACCAGCTTACCTTCATCATCAATTTTGCCTTCAAAAGAATAGGCAATCTGTACACCAAACCGTTGACCATCACGAAAATAGTTTTCAATTTCTTCAGCCAGATGGCTGACGTTGACCATAATCTGGTCAAAACCATGTTGACGTAAAAGTTCCAGTAAAAATTCCATCACTGGCTTTTGCAGGATGGGAATCATCGGTTTGGGAATCGTATAGGTAATCGGACGAACGCGAGTACCCTTACCTGCTGCGAGAATCATCGCTTTCATAAAGTTTATTCCTCAACCACAAGCCAGTTTACTTTCATTGTGTGATACTTAATCATCAGTTTTTGATTTCTGCTCTAAGTAACCCCTGACAACAGGGATAACAGGAATTTGTTGGTGATCGCAACCAGAGATATTAGGACTTAGGCAATTAGACTTTTCACCTTGGAAGGGTGTGAGGGTTTAGGGGTGTGAGGGTTTAAAACCCCTAAACCCCTGCACCTCTTGCCCAAAGCTTTGATTTTTCTTCTCCATACGTAAGTCCTAGTACGGTTAGATGACAAGCAATCAGTTATCTTTTTAATTTAATCGGATTTTTGGGTTTACTGATGCAACAGTCTGTAAATTCACAGAAGCTTCTATATGAATGTTCTCAATGGGTTCAGTTTATTGGTTGCTCCAATGATTGGTAGGTGTTTGCTGAATCTGAGAGCAAGCGGATTCTTACCTCTTGATAAAATTCCTCCTGAACTAGCTCTACCTTAGATTGTGCCGATAATAGCAATAAAGCCCAGAACACGCTAACTAGGTGACTGTTTACAGATTCATGGGCTGATAATTGGTGTGATTGCTTTGTCTGAGTCCACAACTGTACGAGTTGTTCTAAATTTAAGTAATTTTGTTCTAACAACAGTTCTTTGGCCGAAAAATGCAGTACTTGTTCCAATTCACCAGCTACCTCCGTCAAATTTTCTTGGTGCGCTAACTCTAGCGCTTCCCGCATAGCTTTGACGGTAGGCTGACGTTTGGGACGTTCCGGCTTACTAACTTTTTGTACTAGTTTGAGTTGGTTCGCCATGATTTGCAATTGGGCGATCAACTCTTGCAACGTGACACGGCGTTTTGGTGGTGGCATCGCGGCGGGTCGCCGTCGTAAAACTCGCTCTAAGGGTAAACGATGGGTTTGATGGAATAAGCCATCTCCATTCTCTGCTAATAGACCATCCTCAATATCTTCTAAATCTTCTGCTGTTGATAATTGCATCAAGGTATTAGCCTTGAATAATACCAGCATGGAGGCTGATAAAAAAGCCTGTCCAGATTGAGACAAGTCAGATTCATAACCTCTGGCAGTGGTCTTTGGTGTCATTAGTTCTAAATAACGGTCAATCACCTCAATAACTTTGACATCCCAAGGATCTATTTCTCCTTGTTCTGCTTGCTCAATTAAGAGAGTGATCGTTTCTAATAGCTCGGAAGCATCCATTCTGATTGCCGATGGTGTAATTTTTGCTCTCAGGTGTGCAGAGAAGAAAATTTCCCTGTTTGTGCCTCTGGGTGTCTGTAGTTAAAAGTACATTGTAAATATAAGTACAGAGAAGAACTTTTTTCTCCGCCTACAGAATGGTGTATATAATAACTAATTTTTCATCAAAAGAAAGATGAATTTTCGGGTTTAAAGCTTTGAAATAAATATACATTGTTGAGCTTTAATTACCGACGATAGGAATTTCACCACATGACTCTACTATCTATTGATGAGTTAAAAACTTTAATTGAAAACTCTCAAACACCATGTGTATCTCTTTATATGCCTATGCAGAAAGCTGGGCCGGAGATTCGCCAAAATCCCATCCGGTTTAAAAATTTAGTCCGTGAGGCTGAAGAACGTCTGCAAGAATTGGAGATTTTCCCTACTGAAGTTGAAAATTTACTGCAACAAGTTCAGGAACTAGATCAGGCAGAATTTTGGGAAAATCAAGACCACGGATTAGCAATTTTTATTTCGCCGCAGATGTTTCGCTATTACAGTCTGCCGATAGAGTGTCAAGAATTGGTAGTAGTGAGCAATCAATTTCATTTCAAGCCATTACTGCATTTAATTAACAGTGATGGGAAATTCTACATCCTCGCTCTTAGTCAAAAGGATATCAAATTTTTTGAGGGAACACGCTCTGGCCTCAATGAGGTGGAGGTGGAAAATATGCCTAAGAGCGTTGATGAGGCTCTGATGTACGACGAAACCGCCAAGGAAGGGCAATTTCGTATTGCTACATCTAAAGGTAGCAACAACAATCCTTTTACGCGATCGCAACCTGGGGCATTTCACGGACAAGGTAGTCCAGACAAAGACCAGCCCCAAGAAGGCATCCTGCAATACTTCCACGCTGTTGATGCCGCATTACATGACAAACTACACGATGAAACAGCACCTTTAATTTTGGCAGGTGTTGAATATCTCCATCCCATTTATCGAGAGGCAAATACTTATCTCCATCTCCAGGAACAGGCAATCACTAAAAGGCAAGAAATTTTTCAAGCAGACGAATTACACGCCCAAGCTTGGGAAATTGTCGAACCTCTGTTTCATCAGTCAGAACAAGAAGCGATAGAACTTTACCAACAACTGGCTGGAGAGGAGACTGGTACAGCCTCTAGTGATATCAAAGAAATCGTTTCCGCCGCTTATTACCAGAGGGTTGATTCATTAATTGTCCCATTAGGGCAACAAATTTGGGGTAAATTTGACCCAGAGACACTGGCTGTAGAGTTACATCCAGAACCACAGCCTGAAGATGGAGACATTTTGGATTTGGCAGCAATTCATACAATATTAAACGGTGGTACGGTTTATGCGGTTGAACCGGAACAAATGCCAAACGGTAAACCAGTAGCGGCTATCCTGCGATATTAATCGGTTTTGTGGTGTTGCATGAATGAAGACAGGGAGGAAAGAAGCAGGGGAAGAATAGAATAACCCCTCTCCAAACCTCTCCCCGACGCGGGGAGAGGTTTAAAAACCTTATTTTCTTGGTCTTGGGCGATTTAGTGGTGACAGAATTTTGAAATTATCGAAACTTACACCCTAAAACCAGGGTTTGAGAAAACATTAAAAGTCTACACATTTTAACCACGCTCTCCCACCTGTCGGCGTGCTGCTTGTAATAGTAAGCGGTGTTCAGCACGAGCGATCGCCTGATATGTCCTTTCTACTGCTTCTGGTTCCACGGAAATCGATGTGATACCCCATTGCACCAATTGATCGATGATTTCTGGATATATTGCTGGTGCTTGACCGCAGATAGAACAAGGTATGCCGGCAGTTTGGGACATTTGGATTAGTTGGGCAATAGCAGCCATGACAGCCGGGTGGCGTTCATTTAAAACTTTGGTGATGTCGCTTTGTTCCCTGTCTGCGCCTAATAGCAATTGTGTCAAGTCGTTTGTGCCGATGGATATACCCGCTACCCCGGCTTTGACGTATTCAGGTAGTAAAAATAAGACGCTGGGGACTTCCGCCATCATCCATAATTGAAACTGGGGAATTTGGGTAAGTCCGAACTGTTCTGCTTTTTGGCGACAGAAGGTAAATTCGCCTACACTGCGAACGAAGGGCAATAATAAGTGAATGTTATCATAACCAGCTTTTTGGGCATTAGCGATCGCTGTAAGTTCTAATTCAAAAACATCAGAATTGCGGACATAACTAAATGTACCGCGATCGCCCAAAATTGACTGAGGCGCAGATTGGGAATTATTTGCTGATAACTCGTGCGATCGCCAATCTAAAGAGCGATAAAAAACCGGTCGGGGGGCAAAGGCGCGGGCAAACTGGATAATATGCTCAGACCACTGCTCTAATAATTCTGATTTCCGCCCATCCAAAAGCCAAAAATTCGGATGCTGACCTTTGAGTAAAGGTACTAACATCAACTCTGAACGCAATAATCCCACCCCATCTACAGGCAAGTTCTGCACTTGTTCAATTAGACTAGGTTGACTGAGGTTAACCAGCAGTTGGGTAGCAATCATTGGCATTTGCCTGCTAACAACAGGGTGAAATGGTGGAGTCAGAGGTTGCTGGTGTGGATTTTCTACCGTAGTGGCTTCATCTGCTTTTAGTAAATATACCTCTCCGCGATCGCCATCTATTAGCAATCGTTCACCATTGGGAATTAGTAAGGTGGCATCTGCTACATTCACAACGGCTGGAATACCCAATTCCCTGGCCAAAATCGCTGCATGACTAGTTACACCTCCTTGGACTGTGACAATACCAACGGCTTGTTCTACTAACGACAACCAATCAGGTGTAATTGCTGGTACCACTAAAATTACGCCTTTGGGCAGTTGTTCTGGTTTCCGTTGGGAGTCATTGACAACATAAGCATTAGCGGTGACGCGTCCTCTAGCCGCCCCAGCACCCTTGATGAAACGTAAATTGGGAATTGCAGATTGGGGAGTACTCACTTGCGTAATGTAGAGACAGGGGGTGGAGTTTTCCTCTGCAATTGTCCATTCAATAGTAAAACTGTTACCTAGTTCGCTTTCCAGTTGATGTCCTAAGGTAATTACTTGTTGTAGATATTCTTCGGCTAAAGCATATTGTTGCTGGTGTGACTCTTGTACTGAATACGCGCCTATACAAGGGTGATTTAATGTGAATACCTCTTTTCTAGATAGTCTGGCATCATTCAATTCTGAACTATCTAGACGATAAGCAAACATTTTATTTCCCAGATGTCTTTCTAAGACAATACCTGTTTCCTGCTGAACTTGGTATGTATCTGGTATAATCTCGCCCTGAGACAAGGCTAATCCTAATCCCCATGTAGCTTGAATTTTACAGCCTGAAGAGTTAGCGATTAATAAACCACTGGCGATCGCATTTTGTACTGGTTGTACTAAGATTGCTAGATTAACTTCTTGGAGGTTAACTCCTATGCGCTGCCAATATAGCAAGCTTCTGGCGCGAAAAAGTTGACTCCAGGTATGCTTGAGTGTGTGAGCGATCGCGTCTTCATTGCAGTAACAGAAAGCAGCATCCAATAATCCAGAGGTGTTTCCTAGCCTGTGGGTTTTTGTTGCTAGTGTTAAACTAGGGCGAAAAATTAAAAAGTTTGTTTGCCATTCCCTAGCGGCCGTAAGAATTGTATTCACCCACTGTGATGGTACAGTTGCATGAATAATTTCCTGACGTAAACGCCCAGCCACCTGCTGGAGTTGTCGCCAGTTGGCTACATCCAAGTGTAAGGAAGAATTAGGTAAGTTAGCGACCAATGATTCTGAACTGTTGAGAGTTTCTAGAAATAATCGCAAAACTTCTTCAGACACTACAAAACCAGGAACAACCGGGTAGCCACGCTGCCTGATTCTACTTAAATAGAACGCTTTGTCACCTACTTTAGCGCGGTCTTGTAATTTAATTTGGTCAAGCCAGTAGAGTTTATCCACTCAATTTTTTTGATTGTCAGTTTGCCAGGAGAAGTTTTTATATTTGTGGTTAGTAGTTGCACTATCCCCTTTGTTAATTGCCTCCTTCATAAGTATTTTTTGATGATTAAGGGACTTCCAGATAAAAAAAATACCCAAAATGTATGGTGCGTCAGCACGACAGAATCTAAATATACTCAGAAATTATTTATACTGATGCACCATAGCAAACCATCAATTTCAGATAATTTATTTTTTGGTGTTCCCTAACTTCAAATTATCTATAAAAAATCACTGAATAATCAAGCTTCACCATACGTTAGCTGAGATTATCAATATTGCCATAAATTATTACTAAAATTCTATCTATCCCTGCAAAAATTAGATTATCTAGAGATTAATAATAGTAAAATCGCTATTTTTTCCTATTGAAAAAATTACTTTAGAGTATAGTTAATGTTGAATTAATGTAGAAATATAAATTTTTAAATAAAAAATATACAATATAAATAGAATCTTTTTCAAGATTTATAGATATAAGTTATACAAGACATAGAGTATGTTTTCTTATATCAGAGATAAAATTGCTAGATAACTACTACCTGGAACCAGACGATTTTTTCAAGCTGATCTTTCGGCTTTTCTTAGCTTTACTTATTGGAGCTATTATCGGCATAGAAAGAGAACTACGGCGTAAACCAGCAGGCTTGAGAACTCATATGTTAGTTAGCTTTGGGTCTGCCATATTTGTTGTTATACCTTTACAAATTATCTCTATACAATCACATCCAGAAGTGGTTAGCCGAGTAATTCAAGGTATTGCGGCTGGTGTGGGATTTCTCGGTGCTGGTGAAATTGTCCGTGAATCTTCACAACAATCACAACGTCTAGAAATTCATGGACTTACCTCGGCTGCGGCTATCTGGGTTTCCTCTGGGTTGGGAATTGCTGCTGGTTGTGGTTTATGGCAATTAAGTTTAGTAGGAGCCATCATAACTTTTGCGGTTTTAAATATTTTTAAGAGATTAGAAAATAGTTAATGATTTGAGTGATAAATATATCTTCAGAAGTTGGTCGCAGGGGGAGGAACTTAGAGAAAAATTTTCCTCCAGTCCCCAATCCCCAATTCTAAATATCCAACCTATGATAAACCTCATCCAAATGCTTGAGATGTTGCTGTGGGTCAAAACACACGGCAATTTCTACGGGCGACAAATGTTGAGTGACACGAGGATCGTTAATGATCAAGTCGTGGAAATTGCCTTCCGGCTTATTCCATGCCGTATGAGCATTTTGCTGCACGATCGCATAGGCTTCTTCCCGGCTGAGTCCCTTATCTACCAATGCCAGTAAAACTTTTTGGCTGAATACAACGCCACCATAGCAGTTGAGATTCCGCGTCATGTTTTCTGGGTAAACTAACAGATTTTCCACCAAATTAGTGATTTCTATCAGCATGAAATGGGTCAAAATGCAGGCATCTGGCAGAACCACTCGTTCCACAGAACTATGGGAAATGTCCCGTTCGTGCCACAAAGCGACATCTTCTAAAGCTGCGCCGGCATGACTCCTCACTAACCGCGCCATCCCCGTCAGCCGTTCCGAACGGATGGGATTGCGTTTGTGTGGCATTGCACTAGAGCCTTTCTGTCCCTTCGAGAAAAATTCCTCTACTTCCAGAACGTCTGTTTTTTGTAGATTGCGAATTTCTACAGCAAAGCGTTCAATAGAAGCAGCGATGAGGGCTAATTGCTGCACAAAATCAGCATGAATATCGCGGGAAATGACTTGTGTAGAAGCTGTATCGGGTTTGAGTCCGAGTTTTTGACAAGCGATCACCTCCACCCGTGGTTCAATATTGGCATAGGTACCCACCGCGCCAGAAATCTTACCCACGGCGATCGTTTCCCGCAAAATTGTCAGCCGTTGTTGGTGGCGTAACACTTCCGCCAACCAACCAGCCAGTTTAAACCCAAAAGTGATTGGTTCAGCGTGAATACCATGCGATCGGCCAGCCATTACCGTATACCGGTGTTCCCGTGCCTTTTGGCGAATCACCTGAATCAAATCTTCCAGACGTTGCGCCAACACATCCAAACTAGCAACCAGTTGTAAAGCTAAAGCTGTATCTAGTACATCAGAGCTAGTTAAGCCCAAGTGAATGTAACGTCCAGCATCACCCACATACTCATTGACATTAGTCAAAAAGGCGATGACATCGTGACGGACTTCCGCCTCTATTTCCAACACCCGTTGCGGATCAAAATTTGCCTTAGCCTTGATTTCCTCAACAGCAGCAGATGGAATATAACCCAATTCCGCTTGGGCTTCACAGACTGCAATTTCCACCTGAAGCCAGGTTTTTAGTTTATAAAAGTCAGTCCACAGGTTGCCCATTTCGGGCAGAGTATAACGCTCTATCAACGTTCGCGGCAGAATACGACTGTCATATTTTACCCCGCTTTGGTTGATAGTTGTTAGTTGTTAGTTGACCGTTAACTGTTAACAGTCAACAATTACTACTCCCTATTCCCTAGCCACCAGTTTTGACTCCGATGTAATAATACTGATGCTACCGTCAGCTTCCATATACGCCAACTTGACATCGGCTAAGAATTCTACACCTTGCTGACGTAACTTGCTTTTCAACTCATCTTCTGTGATTAATTCTCGTTGTAAATGCCGTTCAATCGTCTTACCATTTTTTACTAACAGTAATGGTGGTGGATTTAAGAAGCGTTGAACGATAGGAAGCTTATAGCCTAACCAGTTAAGAAAATAGCTCCAAAAAATTACGGTTCCGACGAGAATTGCCCCTTCAGTAATTGATGTATAGTTACTTGCCATAGCATTTTGAGCAGCTTCAGCAAATAGCACAACTACGAGCAAATCCGTAATTCCTAAAGTTCCCATCTGTCTACTAGGCAGCAAGCGTAGCACAGAAAAAAGAGCTAAATAAACTAATGATCCCCGGATTACAAGCTCTAAAATACTGATACTAGGTACAAAAATTGCGTGCCAATTTATAGAAAACCAATTCATAATAATTCGTAATTTTTAATTATTGACTCCCCTATCTTTCCCATGCCCTACCGTCTATAATGCCGATTTCCAGAATTCGTATCATTTAAAGGCATAGCGTGACGAGTTGGAACAATGCGTCTACCATATTTTCTTGCATAAACCTGGGTAAACTCAGCGCCGAAAAAGAGAATCTGGGCAGTATAGTAAACCCAAGCCAAGATTAATACCACAGAACCAGCCGCGCCATAGGCTGAACCAAAACCAGCATTACCTAAATATTGTCCTAATAGAAATCTACCAATGGAAAATAAAATTGAGGTAAGAATTGCGCCAACTAAAACATCATTCCAAGTAATTCTGACATCTGGCAAAACCTTGAAAATTAATGCAAACAGTAACGTAGTAATGGCAAAAGAAATAATAAAGTTAACCAATTGCCAAAGGAAATCTACACCCGGTAGTAAACCACCAAAATAATTAACCAGCGTTGATAATACCGTACTAATTACTAGAGAAACTAACAGTAAAAAGCCAATACCTAAAACCATGCCAAAAGATAAAAAACGTTGACGAAAAATGTTTTTGACACCGCGTCCTGGTTTTGGTTGTACTTCCCAAATGGTGTTGAGGGAGTCCTGTAACTCGATAAAAACACCAGTTGCACCCAATAGTAAAAGGGCAATACTAATAAGAGAAGCTATCGTACCTGTCTTTGGCCTATCTACATTTTGAATAGCAGTTTCAATAAATTCTGCCCCATCTCTACCTACTAAACCTTGAATTTGCTGCACAATTTCGCCCCTAGCAGCTTCTTCCCCAAATACTGCACCAGCGATCGCAATCACAATAATCAACAAAGGTGCGATAGAAAACACCGTATAGTAAGCTAATGCAGCCGCTAAACGTGAGGCTTTATCATCATTCCACTCTTGAAACGCCTCTTGGAAAAGTTGCCAAATCGCTTTTAAGTTCATTTCTCCATTCTCCCTTCTAGGAAGATGCCGATTCATCCCCTGATATATTTGATACTGATTTTCCTAGTAATGACATCTTTCCCTGGGTACTTATGAGGTTATCTTCAGGAAGAATTTGGCACGTTTAGCTCAGAAGCCTTGCCCGAATAGCAGATAATACAAATACAATCTAGATTTATTAATTACGAATTACTGTCATTTCTTACTCTCTTGATTTTGTTGATTTACTGAAATAATGGCTCAAAAAATTCCCGTCACCGTAATTACAGGCTTTTTAGGTAGTGGTAAAACCAGCCTCATTCGCCACCTACTGCAAAATAACGCCGGCCGCCGCATAGCAGTTTTAGTCAACGAGTTTGGCGAACTAGGTATAGATGGCGACTTGTTAAAATCCTGTCAAGTTTGTCCCGAAGATGAGGACGGCGGGAGCAATATTTTTGAATTAACTAATGGCTGTCTATG
Source organism: Anabaena sp. FACHB-595 (assembly GCF_048568275.1). Taxonomy (NCBI): domain Bacteria; kingdom Bacillati; phylum Cyanobacteriota; class Cyanophyceae; order Nostocales; family Nostocaceae; genus Anabaena; species Anabaena sp. FACHB-595. Next base: position 4,097,990 of record NZ_CP183473.1, on the reverse strand, counting down.
CTGTACTGTCCAAGAAGAGTTTTTGCCGACGATGCAGGAATTACTCAAACGAAGAGATAGCATTGATTGTATTGTCATTGAAACCTCTGGTTTAGCCTTACCCAAACCATTGGTAAAAGCTTTTCGCTGGCAAGAAATCCGCAATGCTGCAACCGTGGATGCAGTTGTCACAGTGGTAGATTGTGCGGCTGTTGCATCAGGAACATTTGCCAGTGATTTAGAAGCGATCGCCATCCAACGCCAAGCTGATGATAGTCTAGAACACGAAACACCATTGCAAGAATTGTTTGAAGACCAGCTAGCTTGTGCAGATTTGGTAGTTTTAAGCAAAACTGATTTAGTTGATGCTGCAACAAAATCACAAGTCGAGGAATTAGTCAAGCAAGAACTCCCCAGAGTAGTGAAAATGGTGGAGAGCGATCGCGGTCAACTCGACCCATCTATACTATTAGGATTCCAAGCTGCCGTGGAAGACAACCTAGATAGTCGCCCCAGCCATCACGACACCGAAGAAGACCACGACCACGACGACGATATCACCTCAACTCACCTCATTTTAGACCGGGACTTTGACCCAGAAAAACTGCAACAACAACTGCAAACACTCACAAATCAACAAGAAATCTACCGCATTAAAGGCTTTGTCGCCGTTCCCAACAAACCCATGCGCCTAGTCATGCAAGGGGTAGGTAACAGATTTGATAAATTTTATGACCGCCCCTGGCAACCACAAGAAGCCAGACAAACTCGTTTAGTTTTCATCGGTCGTGATTTAAACTCAACAGAAATAGAATCACAATTGGTAGCTTTGTAATTTATCAACAAATTGGTAATTGGTGATCGAGTATTACCCATTACCCATTACCTAATCCCCATTCCCCATTCCCATAATGAACATCACTCAACTATTTAACATCGCTAATGTTTTCGTCTTACCATTTTGGGCGTTAATGATTCTTCTCCCCAACTGGAAAGTCACACGGCGAGTAATGGAATCATATCTAATCTTTTTGCCCTTAGCTGGAGCCTATCTATATCTATTTATCACCAGCATTACTCCAGAAAATGCCCAAGCTTTATCTAATCCCCAATTAGCAGATATCGCTCGTTTCTTTGCTGACGAAACAGCAGCCGCAACTGGTTGGATTCATTTTTTAGTGATGGATTTATTTGTCGGTCGCTGGATATATTGGGAAGGGCAGAAAACGGGAATTTGGACAATTCATTCCCTCACACTTTGTTTATTTGCTGGGCCTTTGGGAGTTTTATCCCATATTTTTACTTATTGGATTACTAAAGCAATTTCTCCCAAATTATCAAGTAGCGATACCGCTAAATCACCAGAACAAGCTGCTTCCTAAATAGAGAGTTAATTACCCCCTTAATAGCCAAATATCCCCGACTCTTCTAAAAAGCCGGGGATATTTTTATCAAAAAAATTAAGAAGCCTTAGCTGTCCGGTAATTGGCATCTAACCAACAACGAGGAAGACTTTCGCCGGAAGGAAACACGAGATTTTCTTTTTTGAAAGAATCCGTATCTTGTTCTTCTTGACCTTCCTGATCCTGCCCATGAACAATGTCAATATTTGGGTCAATCAACTCTTGAATATCAACAACTTTCACTAAATCGCTAGTGTCTTTTGTTTGTAAAAGCATACCAGTATCCTCACTATTAACTATTTAATCGGGAAAAGCTTAATTACCAGAATCTTCTAATAATTTCCTAAAGCGCATATATGCTTCTTCTGGTGTTAGAGATTCAGATTTTATTTCATCAGGAATATAATATTGTCTGCTATCGGCAAAATAACGCACAACAAAGCTGGGTATTAAATTTAGCTGCAAAGCTTTTTTACCCAATTTGTCTGCTGTTTCAGCCAGAGTATATTCATCGTGAAATTCATAAGCAGCCATAGATTTCACCTCCTCAATTAAGGGGTGTAAAAAGTGAAATGCTGCGATAATCTGAATTAAAGAATTATATTTCGCGTTGATATTTTTCTAAAATATCCACCAGACTTACCTGACATTGCAGTGGTAATAAGTCAATCAAAGGCAGTTCTCGCCTACCACCGCCAATTTTTACAGGAATGGATTCTAGTACTTTGATCACTCTGTCTTCATGAACTGAGTTGGAAGTAATTAAGGGATATAACTGTTCAGCGACAACAGTATGTAGTTTGGCATCAGCTAAATATAGATGCCATTTAGCAATATCTATATAAACGCTTTCGCCAATTTCCGCCGCTAGGGCCTCTAGCAATTCTGTAGTATTAGTCTTAGCCATAAAAATCACCCCATATAAAAAAAGAGCGCGAACTCTCAGGCTAATAATCATTATCGCGCAATTCAACGGGTGAATGTACAGCCACAGGTTACAATTGCCCTAGCTTTAGCAGTCCGTCTTCAGGTGGATTTAGGTGGTGTAGGTGAATAGTTAGCGATCGCCACAATATAAATTAGATGCGCTAACAATACAATCACCCAACCAGCCGTTAGCAATGGTAGCCATTCCCATTTAGCTAAGGTGATGTTTTGGAAAAACCATAAACCAGAGTTAATCGTCGCTGCAACAGCTACATGGACAGCAAAATTCATCCTGTCATCTAACTTGCGAAATTCTGGGTCTTTGCGATCGGGTTTGCGAGGCCAACGAGGAGGCATAAATATTTGTTACAAATTTCAACACACCCTGATTATACTCAGGTGTTTGTAAGTTACGCATAATTTACCGACCAGATGGGCAAAGATTCTTAAGCTCGGTTGAATTAAATCAACGGGCAGAACAAGCTGAATTACTGTTAGAACAAAAACGCCAACGTGTAGAACAGTTAGCAGCTTATTTGCGTAGTCTCGGTGTTGACCCCGACAATCTCCCACCAGCCTGAAAGTAACTAAGTTAGTTACGAGAATGAGCGTAAGCAGACTCTACCATTTTCAGTAACTTGGGAATCTCATAGGGTTTATGAATAAAATACTCCACCCCCAAGGATGAAGCTAATTCGTCCAAATAACCGTATGCTGTGGCTAAGACAACCGCTATGTTAATACCTTCTGCTTGTAGATATTGATAAACTTCAACGCCGCTTAACTCTGGCATTCTATTATCTAAAATCAATAAATCCGGTTTCTCTTCAATGACTTTTTCTAGAGCTTCTTTGCCGTTACAAGCCTCATAGACTTCCCACCCCTCTTCCTGTAATACAAAAGAGAGCATCATTCGGCTATCTTCATCATCATCAGCTATTAAAACCTTTCCTCTTCCTAAATTCAGAGTGTTCATAAATTATTAATTTTTTATTGGTATGGAAAAAACTAATGGGGTTGGCTCTAATGGATATGTATTTAAGGCTGCAATAGCCAGAAAACTCACTAGGACAAGTTCGGAATTTGCCATCCTTTGAGCAGCCACCTCTAGTGTTCCCCCTTTGCCTGCCATATCAAAAGATTGCAAAAAATAACGTAACAAACGCCGTAAAAGAGTTGCTGGTTCGGTAGTGACTATAATTGGCTCTTGCCAGTTAGTGACGACTTCTATCTTACGGATGCTAGCTTCCGTGGATAGTAACTCCACAAAATCTTGGATAGTGTCAGTTAGAGAGATAGTTTTCACTGAAGCAACGTCACTAGAAGCTAAATTACGCCAAATTGAGGCATGGCGTTGAAATATCCGAATTGATTTTTCAGCTTGTTGCAGTAACTGTTTGGCATAATCTAGGCGATTCACCGCTACCATCCGAGAGCTGACTTCCAATTTTAAGCGCGCAGCATGATGCGCTTGGATGATATCTTGACGCAGTTCTTCTAATGGTTGATGGTCGTCAGGATTAGAGGCTAGTACATTATGAATATCTTTTTCTAGGTTTGCTATTAAGAATTCTGCCTCGACAGCACGAGACGCACACAATAAAATTTCTTTTAGTCGTTGTCCTGCATCCTGACGTTGTGAGGAGATACTCAATACTCCCACAATTTCTTGTTTTTCATTACGTAAAGGGATACCCTGACAGGTAAAAGGATGGAAGCCTTCAATAAAATGCTCGCTGGCGATAATTTCTACGTAATCTTCTTCTACTAGGGGTGTACCAACGCCATTAGCACCAGCTACACTTTCAGATAATAAAGAACCAGCTTGAGGAAAAGATTGCGAGTTGATAGTTTGTGCATCACCTGTTAAGCCTAGTAAAATAGCTTGGCGATCGCCTAACATAACTGCATGAGGTTCTTTACCAGCTGCCTGGGATAAAATTTGAAAATAAGGACGCACAACATTAAGCAAATAACTCTGCTGCTCTACTAAGCGTTCTGTCTCCAAACGTGAGAGCTTTTCTGCTTGTAACGCGTGGGGATTAGCTCCTTGCAGATGGGATCTTTCCCACGCTCGATAAACTGTTGAGCGTAATATATTCTTGGGTAGTGCGCCCGTGCTTTTATATACACGTCCTGCCTCTAATGGATCATTCTCTAAAATGAACATGATTTTGAAAGTTTTAGAGCATTCCTATGTTAAGTTCGTTTAATTTTCAAGTCAGCTAATAAGATATTACTGTTATACAAACTTTGCCAAATATAACAATCAGGAAGTACTGACTTTCCTAAAAACCCATCAAATATTATTGTTTTAGAGAGAAAAGTATTTATCTAACGCCATGTGCGACTTAATATTCTGTAACAAGATCGTCGAACTGAAGAGGGTCACAATTGTGGCGATTAAGCCAGAAACAGACGGTATGAGCTAAAATCTTGCGATTGAGCCGACTGGTAAGATGCCACATATCTCTCGCTCGAATCTTCTCTATATGAAATCTCTCAACTAATTGACCAATTACTGTTTCAATTAGGCGACGAAAGCGTTGCATTAATCGCACTGAAGATCGGCTACGAGAGTCAGACATATTAGAACGCAAAGGGGTTTGTAAAGTAATACCCACTTCTTTAAGTTCTCCTGACAAGAACTGACTTAAATAGCCCTTATCTCCGATTAATAAACCTTTAATTCGCGTGATTAAATCCCAAAGTGCGTCCCGTTCACTGCCATTTGCCGGAGTCAGGGTAAACCCACTAATAACTCCTGTGCCACTAACGATTAAATGCCCATGAAACCCATAGTACGTCTGTTTTTTAGCAGCACAAAAACCATAATCTGCAAGGGATTTAAAACTTCGGCAGTTGGGAGCGCGACTCAAGCCACACAAAGGTATTGGTAATCCATCAATCAAATGAAGTTGATCAGAGTATGCTCCTAAATACTGTGCTAATTTTTGTTGTATGAGTTCCTTGTACTGCCAACAATTAGCTGCTTGACGAATAAAAGCATAGCGACTCTTTAACTGAGGAAATAGCCCTAACCAGTGACGGTGAAAGTATTTCCAAATGTCTTTGTCAGCATCTATTCCCAAAAACTCTGCCACTACTTCCATTGTTAAAACTTCACTCTCCCTTAAACTCGGAGCAAAACCTCGTCTCTTGATTGGGTATATCTGGGTGATTTCCATCAGCACGTCGTCAACACAGCAAAATACGGCAATGATAAACTCTTCAATAGAAAACATTTTTCCCGCATTCCATTCACTGGTAACGATTTTCTCGCTCCAGTGCGGATTGTGGGAATTTTCTTTTCAATCGTTCATACACCGAACTTGTGTAACGAAACAATAAGTCGCACATCGCGTTATCTACTGCTAAATCACAATAGCTTGATTTGTCAATATTAATCAGATTAAACTTTGAAAAGCATACTTTATCAGTAGGGTAGGCTTTGACCTACTGGTTTACACATTTATTTTGATATAGTTATTTATTCAACATATCAAGGTCACATTTAAAACTGGTTGTAATTTTGGAGCAATAATTTTTGGTTAATTTTATTGCCCAAATATAATTAATGTTACATCAACCAATTGAGCGACATTTACAATATTGTTGACGAAAAATGATTCAGCTTTTTGATAGAGGGAGCCAACAAAATTACTTGTGAAGATAGCAATAATCTTTAGAGGTAGAAAAAGATGGCTAAAGCTAACCCAGTGCAAATCCAAAAACACTTAAAAGGTGTTGACTATCCTGCTAGTAAGCAAGAGCTAATTCAGCACGCTCAACAGCAGGGAGCCGATCAAAAAATAATTTCCCTATTAGAGCAATTGCCAGAAGATGAGGAATATGAAAACCCCACAGATGTGAACAAAGCTATAGGTGAAATAGATTAAATTATGGTGCTGGTGGAAAATAATCTCCTGATTTTCCGCCAGTTTTACTAACTAATCTAATTGATTCAATTTGCATCGATTTTTCTAGAGCTTTTGCCATATCATACAAAGTTAAAGCAGCAATAGAAACGGCAGTTAAAGCTTCCATTTCCACACCAGTTTCGGCTTTAGTTTTGACTGTGGCTTGGATTTGATAACCAGGAAGTTGGGGGTCTGGCGTAATCTCGACCGCAACTTTTTGTAATGGCAAAGGATGACACAGGGGAATCAAATTGGCTGTTTGTTTAGCAGCCATAATCCCAGCTAGCCTAGCGGTGGCTAATACATCACCTTTAGGTGTGTTACCAGCTTGGATGGCTTCTAAAGTTGCAGGTAGCATCCGTACCTGAGCCGCCGCCACCGCCTGGCGAATTGTTTGTGCTTTATCAGACACATCCACCATCTGTGCCTGTCCCTGGCCATCTAGATGAGTAAGGTTTGCAGAATTTTTGGGAAAAGGGGCTTGCATAATTAGGAAAAATGGTGATAGTATATATTTCTTGTAAGGGCGTGTAGCTCAGTGGACTAGAGCACGTGGCTACGGACCACGGTGTCGGGGGTTCGAATCCCTCCTCGCCCGTCTCAGAAATAAAGGCAGAGAAATATCTTCTCTGCCTTTATTTTTTGTCTGACTAGTTACTATTATGCAGAGAATAGACATCTTGACCACGACCCAAAGCAAAGCGGAGGGAATTAGTCAGGTTTTTACTCGAACTGGTCAGAAAAATTAGTAAGGCTAGGAACGTTAAAGCAGTCGTATAGGCAAACATACTGCGATAGCCAGTTGCTTCAGCAATAAAACCTAAAATAGGGGCAGCGATCGCAATCCCTAAATCCAATCCAGCGATACAAATAGAGAAAATCCGTCCTCGTTCTTGTGGTAGTGAACGGTCTGCCATCATCGTCGTCATCATCGAAATCATTGTTCCGCCGCCACAACCTTCAGCAACCGCCGCAATAGCGAAGCTAATGGCACTGTTGGCTTGCCATAACAAGAAGGATGACAACATATAAGCCATGATACCGAAAGTAATAAACAAACCCCGACCGAAGCGATCGCTAGCTTTACCCGCAAACACCCGCAAACTGAAACTACCAATGGCCGCGATAGTAAAAAATAGTCCGGCGTTAAATTCCACCCCTGTTGATTTAATAAACAGGGGTAAAAAAATATGTACAGCACCGATAGCTATACCGATGAGTAACATCACCAAAGTCGGCACTCTCACCCGTGGGCTACTTAAAAGTTGCCAGAAATTACTATCCTTTTCCGTTGCTTGGCGATGTTGTGGCATAGGTGGATTAGAAACTTGAATCGCCCCCAATAACCCCAAAAAAGCCAATTCGGATGCTATTAAAAATAAAATTGGATAACCAATTGAAGCTTGTAGATAACCCCCTAAAGCCGGGCCAATTGCCAAGCCGAGGGGAGCTGTGAGACTCATATAACTGATGATTTCACCACGAATGGCCATAGGGGCTAAATCTGCTATTAAAGCACTGTAACCAGTGGTAAAAGCAGCAATGCTAACGCCATGAAAGACACGCACCAGCATCAATAAAGGAATGGATTTAAATGCCAAATAACCAAAGGGGGCAGTTGTCGCCACTATTGTCCCAATTAATAACAGCAACTTCCGACCGTTTTGATCCGCCAGTCGTCCCAGCATTGGGCGAAATACTAACAACCCAATAGCAAAACCACCCATCACAATGCCAATTTCTTGCTTGCTTCCTCCCACATCCTCAATATATAAGGGCAGAGTAGGCAAGAAAGTAGCAGTACTCGACCAGAACAATAAACCTGCTGTAAATAGAATCAGCAGGTTAAGCCGCAAACTTGCGTCAAATGTATTAAAGGCTTTCAAGGCAGATGCAATTTAATGCTAAATGTTTTGTTAACAAAAAAATCAGAATTCTGATTTCTTCTTGATTAATATTTTTACCTTAGTTGCCATTTTTTGCTACAACTTCTCTCACGCGATAAATTGGCCGGCCTTGGGATTCATGGTATGTACGCATCAGTAACTCTGCCAAAAGACCAAAGCAGAATAACTGTACCCCCGTTACAAGTAACAGCACCGCCAAAATCAACAAAGGGCGATTGCCAATCATTTCACCTAAAGCCAACTTGACAAAAGTTAAGTAGATGCCTATACCTGTACCCGAAATCATGGAGATTAATCCTAACAAGCCGAAAACGTGCATTGGACGCGTGAGGAACTTCTTCATGAAAGAGATAGTTAACAAATCCATGAGGACGCGAAACGTCCGCCAAATGCCGTATTTACTCCGGCCAAAGCGTCGGGCATGATGTCGTACAGGAATTTCTGTAATTCTTGCCCCTTCGATATAAGCCAAAGCTGGTAAAAAGCGGTGCAGTTCCCCATACAGATTCATATCTGCCACGACTTCGGAGCGATAAGCTTTGAGAGAACAGCCATAATCGTGCAGTTTTACGCCCGTGATTTTGCCAATCAACCAGTTAGCAATTTTGGAAGGAAGTAAGCGGGAGATAGCTGCATCCTGGCGTTTATGTCGCCAACCACTCACTAAGTCATAACCTTCCCCTAACTTTGCCAATAAAATCGGAATATCTTCTGGATCGTTTTGCAAATCAGCATCTAAGGTGACGATCGCATTACCTAAAGCATAGTTAAATCCAGCTGCCATTGCCGCAGTTTGACCGTAATTCCGCCGCAAAATCACTGCTTTCAAATCGGGACGGATGCACGCTTGTTCTTTGAGAAATTTGTCTGAACCATCGGTTGAGCCATCATCCACACAAATAATTTCATAACTCAACCCACTAGTAGATAAAGTAGATGCGATCGCCTCTAATAACAAAGGCAGACTTTCTACTTCATCATGCACTGGAACCACCAGGGAAACATCGGGAATCATGGCGGAAATACTTTCATTTCCTTCGTTCACCCTGGCTGAAATTACTCCATTCCTCATATTCCTCAGTGTCCTTAGTGTCTTTGTGGTTCGTAACTTTTAACAACTCTGCCAGCGCCTCGTAGTTGCTGATAGTATGACCGACTTACCACGTCTCCCTGTTCCGAAAGGATATCAATTCCAATCCCATCGCGTCCTTGTGCTTTACCAGAACTATGGATGTAATGACTATCTCCTAAATACAGTCCTACATGGGTGGCTTTTACAGGAGTGCCAAAAAATACCAAGTCACCCGGTGTTAATTCGTCAATAGTAATTGCTTGGGTAAAAGCCTCTTGTTGATAAGCGTCTCTGGGTAGCCAAATTCCCGCAGATACAAACGCCGCCTGCATTAAACCAGAACAATCAAAATTTGGCCCGACCGTGCCACCCCAGAGGTAATAGTTTGATTGTTGCATGGCTTTTTGAGTAAAAGCGATCGCCTCTGGTAGCAGTTTTTTAATTTCCGATTCCGAAAATGATTTAGCCTGATAAAGTACAGTAGCAGGTTTTAATAAACCCCAGTCTCCAAGGGATAGCCACCCTGGGTAGTCATCCTCACATAAACACACCTCAACTGCCGCACCTTGCTGATTTGATGTTACCCGCAAATGTCGCCCGACTGCGGCCTGAGTAGCCAAGCTGGTACATTCAGGAGAATCATATAAATTCAACGCAGCAAGACATTGGTATTCTCCCAATTTGGGGCTTTGGATGGACGATTCTAAATTAGAGAGCATTCTGCAATGGTTTTTTTTCAAAAAGACGAACAACTAGAAAATCTGGGTAATGGTATTTTAGAAGCTACTTGGACGGCATTTCCGACTTTAGCCCGTAACCAAATTGCTTTAACTTGGATTGTGTATGATCCACCAGTACCAGTAAATACTGGTGGTGCGTTAACTCCCGATGCTTTTTGGAATCATCCAGTCCGGGGTTTTAGCTATCGTGGCGTGGAACGGATTTATCCGGCGAGTGTAGTTAAATTGTTCTACTTGGTAACAGCCAACGAATGGCTAGAGAAAGCCATGACCCAACCTTCTAAGGAGTTGGAGCGAGCTTTGCGCGATATGATTGTTGATTCTAGCAATGATGCTACCAGCTTAGTAGTAGATATTTTGACCGGCACAACTTCAGGGCCAGAATTACCACCAGGCCCCTATGACACTTGGAAATATCAACGTCATATTATTAATCGCTATTACCAGTCTTTGGGTTGGGAAGATATGCAGACAATTAACGTCTGTCAAAAAACTTGGGGTGATGGCCCTTATGGACGGGAGAGGGCATTTTATGGGGAAATGTTTGAAAATCGCAATATGCTAACCACAAATGCGATCGCACGTTTGCTACATAGTATCGTGGGTGGTGTGGCTGTTTCTAGTGGGCGATCGCAAGCCATGATGGCTTTACTCAAACGCAGTCTCAACCCTCATGATTTACCCCAAGATGTGGAAGAAGACCAAATCACAGGTTTTTTAGGCGGCGGTTTACCCCAAGACGCACAAATTTGGTCAAAAGCCGGTTGGACAAGTCAAGTCCGTCATGACGCAGCCTATATCGAGTTACCAGAACAGCGTCCCTATTTATTAGTAGTTTTCACAGAAGGTAAAGCCCAAGCCAACAGTCGGGAGATTTTGCCTTTTCTATCCCAACTAATTGCTCAAGCCGTGAGTAGTTTATAATACCAGTGCGCCAAAAAAACTAGAACACAATCTGAATTTCTTAATGCGCGAATTTTTTTGGCGTTCGCATCTCTATAGGGTATTTAAGGATGGCACTGGCTGGATTATCTGGAGTGGAGTAATTGCTTCCGGTTCAACAGCATACCAATACCCATAACCATACCTAGACCTAACATAGCGGAAGGTTCGGGAGTTTGGGAAAGTACAAAATCTAATTGATATTCTTCTATACCGTTCTTAGTTTCCTGAATCCAAAAGATGTAATTTCCCTGTGTAAGTACACCACTAGGGAAACCGACAAATGAAAAGCCCCGGATGGAATCAGCTTTAGCCAAATCGTCTAGGATATTATCGCCAACTTGTTTTCCTGGTTCTGCACCAATCGTGGCTGCACCAAGTAATTGAGGATTATTGCCAGTAATAGTGCCATCTTCAATCAGGGAACCTGCTTGTACTGCTAAAAATCCTTGATTTATCACATCGTCATCTAGTCCCTTGTATCCAGCCAAAATGATTTTTTTGAGTGTATAACCAGAGGGAATAGTAATGGAAAAGAAATCTTGGTCAAGATTGGGGTTACCGGTTGTGGAGCCAACAATGATATTGGAACCCTGGGAGAGGTTGAGTTTTGTCGGGTTCAAGTTATTGCCAGAGAAGTCCCCCTGGGAGCTTTCACTATATACGATGTTTGCTGCGTATGCGTTGGGAGCAAATGCCAATACAGCTATTAACCCTAACAATAAGCTTTTCATAAATTTGACTCTGTTTTAAGGGAAATCAGATTATCGATGCAGACTTCGACAATCGATTACCCTTAATTATCTAATAGTGTATGCCCAATTTACTTACCAAATTTTAGGGCAGAGGGCAGATATCATCATTCCCTCTGTCCATTTTTCATTCTTGTAGGAGCAGCTTCAAAAATCTGGTAATTCCTTGACAATTGTAAACCGAATGTGATTAATCGCCAAATCACCTATGGGGATATCATCCTTGGTTAATCTCTTACCTTGACTACTGATAGTTTCAAAGGAAACACCTTTACCGATTTCAATGTGATACCAGCATAAGCCCATAAAAAAGCGAGTAGGGTACTGGCTACCACGACCCAAATCATCAGGGTTAGATTCCATCGGCAACCAGCCAAAGCCAGGAATGTAAAATTCTAACCACACATGATTAAAATCTGGTTGCAGGGGAACTCCTTGCTGTTCGGCTTGTGGGGGGCATTTGTATCTGCCCACGGTACGGCAAGGAATACCATTCAAACGGCAAAGAGCAAGTAACACACCCACATATTCGCCACAGGAACCAATGCCTCGCTCTAAAACGATATCAGGTGTATCTATGTATGGCTTAATACCATAAGATAGCTCATCGTAAACATAATTACGGATGCTGTACATTTTCCGCAACAAATTTGTTTCTGAGCCAACAGCTTCTTCAGCAGCGCGGCGGACTATACTAGTGTCCATTGCTAAATCGTCATCATCCACCAAGTAGCGCTCTTGAAATTCCGGTGATAGTTCAGGAATATTCTCTACTTCTTTGGGTGTGATGCGATACTTAATGCCTCGGACTTCTAATAATGCTTTCCAGCCAAAGATATGGCGTTCACCAGGAACTAGGGCATCAAATTTAAATAATGCAACACGTTGTCCGTCAATGACTTCTTCTGTGAAAGGTATACCGATGGGTTCAATGTGTCGAATTTTTTGGCGTTCAGTTTCTGAGGGGAGAGCAATCCGCCATTCTACCTCTGGGATGTACACCTCTTCTAAAGGCGAAATTTCCTCAGCGTAGGACATTTCGATTAAATAACCGTTAGAAAGGGCGTAGTGTTTATCTGGCTGGTGATGATAGTAGAGGGGGTGAATAAAAGTGCGATCGCGGTACGTTAATTCATGATTAGGATCAGCATTGGGATTATCCCGGATATAGGGTTCTTCTGAGGCGTAGGCAACATAAAGATTTTCTTTACCTGTTTCGGCATCTAAATGTACCGCTATGCCTGTAGGTGATTCAAAGGGAGTTAAAACACTAAATATTACCTCCCCAGTTGCCCTATCCATAGAGTAGACTGTTTGTTCGGTGCGATCGCACACCCACAATGTATTACCATTGACAACCAAATTCTCTACCCCAACTCCAGGGGCATAAAATCTGGTAATCTCTTTACGAGTATCGCGGTCAAAAATCAGAATGTAACCTAACCTATGGCAACTAACGTAAACTGTTGATTCCCAAACAGCAACACCGTCGGCGCTATAAGGTAACGTGACAAAATGTTCCAAGCCTAAAGATGAGAGCTTAGATACATACACACTGTTACCGCGAGTTACCCAAAGGTTATCCTCCCAAACAGCTAAACCGGTTACATCTGTAAACTCTTTGGCTTGGTGAGGGTTGAGAATCTTGCTGTTATCAGTTTTCGGGTCAATTTCTAGTAAATGCCCCTTGATACTGTCAATGGCGATCAGTCTATCCTGGATAAAAGCAATGCCACATAAAGTAGCAGCTGTCAATGGTCTAATTGTCCTTGTCCCTGACATTTGGCTAACTGTCAAACTGGTGGGTGCAAAACTCATATTAAGCATATTTATTTAACGGTTAGCACGCCTAAAATTAATTGTGGCATGGCATTTGTAATCCAAAATCAGACTGGGTGTTATTCTCAATTATCAGTAAAATGTCTTCCAGAAAACTCTGGCTGAAGAAATAATACATATGCACCACAAGGTAATAAATTAACTTTTGGATCTAATGTCATAGGTAATGGGAAAAACTATGATCAATTACCCATAACCAAATTACCATCGCTCCTCTCGATGAGTAGCGACTTAAGTTAGTACTCATACATCTAGACAATAGATGTAATGTAACTTTGGTGGATGGTTTTCCGTCCATCACTAAATTATGATCGAATTTTGTAACCATTTTCTGTGACTTACACAATGTCTGCTAATTCTCTGCCTGAAAGTTCCACTACTTGGCACAGCTTGGAAGTTGATAAAGCACTAGGACTGCTCAATAGTAATGCAGACAGTGGCTTGACAACCGAAGAAGTTGAACAACGGTTGCAAAAATATGGCCCCAACGAGCTAGAAGAACATGGAGGCCGTAGCGCTTGGGAGATTCTGTTTGATCAGTTCAAGAACATTATGTTGTTGATGCTGATTGCAGTAGCTTTTATTTCTGGGTCTTTAGATTTTATCTCTTGGCAAGCAGGTGAACTCAAGCCTGGGGAAATACCTTTCAAAGATACGATCGCCATCTTAGCGATTGTCATCCTCAATGGTATTCTCGGTTATGTTCAGGAAAGTCGTGCTGAACAAGCCCTCGCGGCATTGAAAAAACTCGCCTCTCCCTCTGTGCGGGTCATCCGTAGTGGTAAGTTGGTAGATGTAGCAGCCAAAGATATAGTCCCAGGGGATGTGATGTTGTTAGAGGCTGGGGTGCAAATCTCCGCCGATGGCCGCTTGATTGAACAAGCTAATTTACAGGTGCGAGAGTCGGCTTTAACTGGTGAAGCGGAAGCCGTAAATAAACAAGCATCTTTACAACTACCAGAAGATACATCTTTAGGCGATCGCATTAATGTAGTTTACCAAGGTACTGAAGTAGTCCAAGGTCGTGGCAAGGTGCTAGTAACTAATACTGGCATGACCACGGAACTAGGCAAAATTGCCACCATGTTGCAGTCGGTGGAAAATGAACCTACCCCCTTGCAACAACGGATGACTCAGCTAGGGAATGTTCTAGTAAGCGGTTCCTTGGTGTTGGTGGCGATTGTCGTTGTGGGTGGTGTCATTCAAGCAGGGAATTTTAGCCCCCTGAGAGACTTATTAGAAGTTTCCTTGAGTATGGCAGTAGCCGTAGTTCCCGAAGGTTTACCCGCCGTAATTACAGTTACCTTGGCACTGGGAACCCAGCGCATGGTGCGGCGTAATGCCTTAATTCGTAAACTACCAGCCGTAGAAACCTTGGGTTCTGTAACTACTATTTGTTCTGATAAAACCGGGACACTCACCCAGAACAAAATGGTAGTGCAGTCAATTTACACAAACCATAAAACTTTTCGCGTCACAGGTGAAGGTTATGCACCAGTGGGCGAGTTTCAGCTAGATGGTCAAAACGTGCCGGCGGAAGATTATCCGGAAATTCCCGCTTTGTTAGTTGCTTGTGCTGTCTGTAACGACTCAGTACTACAAAAAGAAGCAGGGGAATGGATGATTTTAGGCGACCCTACAGAAGGGGCATTAGTGACACTGGCAGGTAAAGCAGGCATTGAAAAAGACCAGTGGAACTATAAGTTACCCCGTGTGAGAGAGTTTCCGTTTTCTTCGGAACGTAAACGCATGAGCGTCATTTCCCAGGTAGAGAAGGTAGCCACAGGTGAACCGACAATGGCAACCGTTGATCCCACCTTGGCAGGTCTGGTCAACAGTGAACCTTACATCATGTTTACCAAGGGTTCCCCAGAGTTGATTTTGGCACGTTGCACAGCCATTCACTTGGGTGCAAACTCAGACCACCTCAATGACGAACAACGTCAACAAATTTTGGCAGCAAATGACCAGTTGGCTAGTAAAGGTCTGCGGGTATTAGGTTTTGCTTACAAACCCTTGGCAGAAGTGCCGCCGGAAGGGTCGGATGAGACATCAGAACAAGGAATGGTTTGGCTGGGCTTGGTGGGGATGCTAGATGCCCCACGTCCTGAAGTCCGGGCAGCAGTCCAAGAGTGCCGAGAAGCTGGTATTCGCCCCATTATGATTACAGGCGACCATCAACTAACAGCAAGAGCGATCGCCACAGACCTGGGTATTGCCCAAGAAGGTGACAGAGTTCTCACTGGTCAAGAATTACAACGGATGGATGACCAGGAATTAGAACAACAAGTAGACCTAGTAAGCATTTATGCGCGGGTATCTCCAGAACACAAATTGCGGATTGTCCAAGCGCTGCAACGTCGTGGTAGATTCGTCGCCATGACGGGCGATGGTGTGAACGATGCCCCAGCCCTCAAACAAGCTGATATTGGGATCGCTATGGGTATTACTGGCACAGATGTCAGTAAAGAAGCCAGCGATATGGTGCTACTTGATGACAACTTCGCTACTATTGTCACCGCAACTAAAGAAGGTAGGGTAGTTTACACCAACATCCGCCGCTTTATCAAATACATCCTGGGCAGCAACATCGGCGAAGTCCTCACCATTGCGGCTGCACCACTCATGGGACTAGGAGGAGTACCCCTAACACCCCTACAAATTCTCTGGATGAACTTGGTAACAGATGGTTTACCAGCCTTAGCCTTGGCTGTGGAACCGCCCGAACCTGATGTGATGAAGCGCCCACCCTTCAGCCCCCGTGAAAGCATTTTTGCTAGAGGCTTGGGTTCTTACATGATTCGTATCGGGATTGTCTTTGCCATCATCAGTATTATCTTGATGAAATGGGCTTATGATCATTCCCACGCAGTGACAGGGCCAGGACTCGATCCTGAGCGTTGGAAAACAATGGTCTTTACATCTCTGTGTATTGCTCAAATGGGTCATGCGATCGCCATTCGCTCCAACAACCAACTCACCATAGAGACGAATCCTGTCTCAAATCCTTATGTATTAGGGGCAGTTGTTGTCACAACAATTTTGCAACTCATGCTGGTCTACGTTCCACCCCTGCGGGATTTCTTTGGCACTCACTGGCTACCACTTGACGAGTTAGCAATTTGCGTCGGCTTCAGCGCCTTGATGTTTGTTTGGGTGGAGATGGAGAAGTTATTCTTCCGCTTTATGGGTAAGAGGACTGTTTAGCAATTCAAAATTCAAAATTCAAAATCTCCCGTTTTGAGTTTTAAATTTTGCGTTTTTAATTCTGTCTGATATCCCTATTGTTTTTTATGTACCTCAAGACTCTACACCTCCGACATTTTCGCAACTACTACGACCAAAAGGTTGAGTTTACGGCTGCCAAAACTATTTTGGTGGGTAATAACGCTCAGGGAAAGTCGAATTTGTTGGAGGCTGTGGAGTTATTGGCGACATTGCGATCGCACCGGATGGCACGCGATCGCGATTTCGTCCAAGAAGAGGAACCAGTAGCCCAAATAAACGCCACTTTGGAGCGAGACACAGGGGTTAGTGACCTCAGTCTGATTCTGCGGCGTAATGGTCGCCGCACGGTCGCCCTGAATGGGGAACCTCTGCGGCGACAAATGGATTTTTTAGGTGTGTTAAATGCGGTGCAGTTCTCCAGTTTGGATTTAGAACTGGTGCGTGGTAGTCCTGAAGTCCGGCGCAACTGGCTGGATACTCTCCTGATTCAGCTTGAGCCAGTTTATGCCCATATTTTGCAGCAATATAATCAGGTGTTACGTCAACGCAATGCCTATTTAAAGAAGTTGCAAGACTCAGCACTCACTACTCAAGACTCAGCCCTGGCTATTTGGGACGCGCAATTGGTTACTACAGGAACAAAGGTAATTAGGAGACGCGATCGCGCTTTAGCTCGACTTGCCCCCCTAGCTACTGCTTGGCACACCAGTATTAGTGGTAGTACAGAAGTTCTGCAAATCAACTATACGCCTAATGTGCAATTGGTGAAAAATCAACCCGAAGAGGTGCAGCAAGCTTTTTTAAGCCAGTTACAGCAACGAGCCGTTCCCGAAATTTACCGAGGTACTACCCTTGTCGGCCCCCATCGGGACGAAGTAGAATTAACTATCAATCAAACTCCAGCCCGTCAATACGGTTCTCAGGGTCAGCAACGCACGCTGGTATTAGCTCTCAAACTCGCAGAACTGCAATTAATTGAGGAAGTTGTTAAAGAACCTCCTTTACTCTTACTTGATGATGTTTTGGCAGAATTAGATCCATCTCGCCAGAATCAATTACTGGATACAATTCAAGACAGATTTCAAACCTTAATTACTACAACTCACCTCAGTTCTTTTGATGCCCAGTGGTTAAACTCATCGCAAATCCTTTTTGTTGAGCAAGGTAAAATATCTACATCTAATGCTGTTAGATAATATTAAATAATCAGCTTATTTAACCACCATTAATTTTTCCATAAATATAGCATCTACTATCTTGAATGATTAAAATACTCCCAACTTTTAAGTATGAAAAATACCGATAATCTATTAAGTGCAAATGAAATTATCTCACTGGGTAAATCATTAAGAAAAATCGAACATAAACTACTCAAGAAAAGTCAAAATGAGGGGAAAACTAGAATTTGGTTTCAAGGCGAAGAACCCTATTTTGATGTTTTTTTTGAGTTTGAAGATGGCGAAATTTCCTGGTTTCAATTTACTTTGCGCGGTCAGTCACTATCTTGGGATAAAAAACTCTCAGGATTTCAAACTGGCACTACAAATGAATTAAGTATTGATGATACGAGCTTTTATGCGGCTAGCAAGACAATTGAAAACGATAATCAACTAGATGGTAATTTTATTTATTTAGTCAAATCAATTATGCAAACTAAAACAGAAGAACCTGCATTTGCTCAGGCATTAAATTTATTTGATTAAGTAACCATCATAAACGGTGTACACCAGAACCGATGAAAAAGCCATCTTTCCTTCTCTATGTTCCCTACGGGACGCTTACGCGTAGCGTTTCGTGGACAGAGGTAAGCCTTGAGCCACTCCCCCGTTTTGAAAACGGGGGATTCAGGCATCAGACAGAGATTGCAGTCTGGGACTGTCTAACATCTCCTACGCCTAGAGTCGAACTCCCGACTCTTTTAATATTCAAACTAGCGTTTCCATCCCGATCATTTTCAGATTGACATGAAGGACAACGCCAGCGTCTAATTGACAAATCTAGGTTTTCTAAAATATGTCCACAGCTAGAGCAGGTTTTGCTACTGGGATACCACGGGTCAATGAAAACAACCAGTTTATTCTTGTTTTTGGCAACCCATTCTAGAATTTGCAGTAATTCACCAAAAGCCAAGTCTGATATTTTCCTTCCCCAAAGTCGTTGCATTCCTTTAAGGTTTAAGGTTTCAAAACAGAGAACATCAAATTTATCCGTTAACTCATGGGCTAACTTCCAGAACCAATCACGACGACGGTTAAAGATATCTTCATACCTGCGTACTAAGTTCTTTCTAGCTTGCTCACGATTGGCTGAACCTTTTAATTTCTTAGAATGCTGTCGGCTGGCTTTTTTAATTGCATTTAGGGATTGCTTAAAAAACTGGGGAGACTCAATTGTTGTACCGTCTGAGCAAGTGAGAAAGGTTTTTAAACCGAAATCAAATCCCGCTATCTTACCAGTCATGAATTTGGTTTCTGGCTTGTTACCTTCGTCAACCACCACAACCATAAACAACTCACCTAATGGTGTGCGTTTAATAGTTAATGTTTTGACTGTCCCCTCAATTTCTCTAGACTTCCAAAACTGATAAATTTTACTCCCAATTTTTACTCTATTTCCATCCAAAAACTTATAACCTGCTTGTTTTAGAGTAAATGATTTGTATTTTTTTACCTTCTTAAATCCTGGTGGTCTAACCCCCTTCTTGTTGTGTTTAAAAAATAATTGGTAGGCTTTCTCAATGCGTTGACAAATATCTTGTACCGCCTGAGAACCTACTGTTTGCCAAAATGGGTTACGCTTTCTCAGTTTGGCAATATGAGCTTGAAGTTTTGCACAGTTTAAGTGTTTGCCCCACATACGATAGTAGCGTTTATGTAGAGCAATACAATGGTTGTAGATTGCCCCACCTGCATTAATCATGCGTTTGAGAAATCTATTTCTTTTGTGCTGGTACAGTTTGAACTTCAAGGTTTTCATGTGGTTATGATATCATTAGTAGTGTAGATAATCAATACTCATCTACATGAAATCTGTATATAATCACTACAACCACGCAATCGGATTGGCTACTGTTCATTTAGTTTGGATACCATGTAGACGTAGGAGGGTTTTTGCTAATAATGAAAAATTAAAATTACGATGTATTGAGATATTTCAGTCAGTTGCTAATGATAAAAGATGGATTATCAAAGCACTAGAAATTGCCCCTGACCATATTCATTTATTGGTTGAATATGACCCGCATCATTCAATATCTCAAATAGTTAAAGCATTTAAGGGTAGGTCATCAAGATATTTGCGACAAGAGTTTCCAGAGTTAATGAGATTACCTAGTTTGTGGACACATTCGTATATGTTTGACACTACAGGGAAAGTTAGCACCCAGAAAGTCTTAGAGTACATAAATGACCCGCATCACGGATGAATAAATTCATCCTCCAAAGCTTATATCCCCCACTTAAAAGACGTATGAGGGACAAAACTTATTGGTTTTGTCCCTCATAATTGGGGGCTTTACGCATCACGACTCGTAAGACTTAGAAACAGGATTTTATCCTAATTTCCCTTTGTTAACGTGAGTCTCCAAGGGAGGCGCACCTACAGGAAGGGTGAAAGACTGATTAGAAGGTTTGGTAAGGTGCGTCAGTATGAGTAATTTCTGAGTATATTTAGGTTATATCGCACTGACGCACCCTAAATTTGGAACCGGATTGGGGTTAGGTTCCACCAAACTCACTTTAACTACGCTGCAACAGCCTCTTTTTCCTTCTTTTCTGGCGCATTTTGAGTTAACAGATGAGTGTATAGCTGACTCAATTGGGATGCTACACCGGCCCAGCTGAAGGTGGTTTCCACTCGCTGGCGGGCGGCTGTGCCTAGCTGATCTCGCCAAGTTGGGTTGGCTAATATGCGGTCTATGGCTGTAGCAAAAGCTGACTCATCTTGTGGAGGTGCAAGTAAACCTGTGACTTCTGGAACTACTGTAAATTGCAATCCACCTACATTACTGGCGATTACGGGAGTTTTGCTAGCCATCGCTTCAATAGCAACTAAACCAAAGGGTTCGTAGTGACTGGGGACAACGCAAACATCAGCCGCAGCGTAGTAGTAAGGGAGGATTTCATGATCTAGGCGACCAGCGAAGGTGGTGCAATCGTTCAGTTCTAGTTCAGCCACAATATTCGCAATGCGATCGCGCTCTCTGCCATCACTTTGACCAGGACGGCTACCACCACCAATTACTAACTGGAGGTTTGCTTCACCTCTCAACCTAGACTGAGCAACCGCTCTGACTAAGGTTTCTATGCCTTTACGGGGATCAAAACGACCTACATAAAATACCATCTTGGCATCAGGCTCAATTCCCAGTTTTTCCCGTGCAGCCGACTTTTCAATGTTTCCGAAGTTATTAATGTCAGTCCCGCAAGGAATCATCTCTATGCGTCCCTTCTTAGAAACCAGGGCGCGCATATGTTGCTGTTCTTGGGGGCTGGTGGCAACTACTGTGTCTACACTCTCTAAACAAGCTTTTTCTATAGCTAATCGCTGATTCGCAATGGCGGGTATATCTGCGATCGTTTGATATTTGATTGCTCCTAATGAGTGGTATGTATGCACCAACACCAAGGGTTGTTGCTTTTTCAGTTGCATTCCCACCCAAGATGACAACCAGTAATTTGTGTGAATGAGTTGATAGTTATAACCTTGGCGCTTTTGGAAGCGTTGGAATTCGGCAACAAATTCCGGTAAATAATCAAATACGTGATCACGTCCGATAAATTCAACCGGCCCCGCTTGTAAGCGGATAGTGCGGCAATTAGGACTATGTTGGACAATCTCGGCCTGGTCGGGACTGATACGGCGAGTGAACATATCAACTTGCCAACCTTGTTCGGCTAGTGCATAGCCTACTTCTCGAACATATACGTTCTGACCACCGGCTTCTTCTTGACCTATTTCAACGGCTGGATCTCCAGAAACAGAAATAAGTGCGATCCGATGTTTTTTATTTTGGAACATAGTGAGCTTCACCTCAAGGTAACTACTTCTTCCTCAGACACCAGAATTTAGGACATAAGTATCCATCCCTCTAGTCGAGGGCAGGTAAAACGAAGCGTAAAGCTACCAGCCAAGGACACTGACGACAGACATTATATAAAAATCTGTACGTTCAATCTCCTCTCAATGCCGACGAAGTTAGCTGACGGGCTAGGACTGAGAGATATCCTTTTTGGATAATCCAAAATACGCCCCATTTTTGGTTCCTCCGCTCTTTAATTGCCTCAATGTTTGGGGCAATTAAGATTAGGCTGACTGATTTACATTTGCTTAACACTTTACTGGCGATCGCCATTATAGTCAATAGTTTCTACGAAAAAGATGTCTTGAATTGCTTCCAGTTTGTTTACTCACACCTCTAGAAAAGCGTCGTAAGCTAGCTGGGATGGGGCAATATTTTGTAAGA
Source organism: Anabaena sp. FACHB-595 (assembly GCF_048568275.1). Classification (NCBI taxonomy): domain Bacteria; kingdom Bacillati; phylum Cyanobacteriota; class Cyanophyceae; order Nostocales; family Nostocaceae; genus Anabaena; species Anabaena sp. FACHB-595. The sequence continues at coordinate 4,075,817 of NZ_CP183473.1, read as the reverse complement.
ACAAGTATTTTCTATATTGAGAATATTAACTGCGATATCTTTGATTATTCAACTTTCTAAAGAGATATTTCCTCGACTATATTTTTGAAAATTTTGGCTTATGTCTGCTGAAAACAGCATCAATCTTACGGTGATTAATGTCCGTTAAATGTTTGCAGCGCTCTGTTATGCCACAATACCTATGGGCGCAAGAATTAACTAGTAAGCCCATATTTTGCCTTGCATTGATCGGAAATCCGTGGATATTGGATAACAATAATTTGGGCAATATTGAGATAAGATTTCTAGTTTGTGTTATAAAAAGTATAAATAATAAATAATCTGCCAGTATAAATACTTCCTGTGGGTATTGACAAAAATCAGGAAATATTTATTCCATGATATAAGCTATGCAGAAAGTATATATCAAAAGACATAATTACAGGATTTATGTCTAAAGTATTGCATTACAATGCTTGATTTTCCAGACTAAATTGCTAACAATAAAGAAGGGATTTAAAAATCTCATAGTCAATTTCGATCATTTGACCCTTCTACGCTAGTCCGCTAAGGCGGACTTTTTTGTTGTCTATAGGATTCTTACTTAATTTTTGAAATATATGTACGATGGGTAAGATAATTGAAATATGCGGTTTTTTCTAAAATAAAGCTGGAAAATATAGCAATTTATTTTATGAATCACGAATTATTAGCCTTTTTTGCTGGTGTAGGCTTTCTTATCATCTATCTTGTTTTTTCTGCATGGACGGAAATGGGTACTAAATTACCTTGGAAGAAGTAAAACCCGTGGTTAGAGGGAAGCATTGAGAAATACGCCCGTTCATGAGTGTTGAATCGGGTAAATAGTTGACAAGGAAGAATTTGAGAGTGCAAAAATTTTTGCACTCTTTTGATTTGGACTAACGAACAGACTCGAAAATGACCATGATTGTGATTAAGCACAAGAGGATAACTCCCAAGGGCATAAACACGGTTTGCAATACTGCAACCAGTATCTCGATGATGTGTAACGCACCTAACGCTGTGGAAAGCACGTAAGCGATCGCCACTCCAAAAAGCATCAACAAAAAGTATTTCAAGAACTTAGCAACTAAACGAACTAGTAGGGTATCTTCATTCTTCAACATGATGGAACTCCTGTAGGGTGGAGAGGAACATAAGTATTTACACGCTCTACAGAATCTAGTTAGTTAATGCTTACCGCTTATCTATAGGAACCTACTGAGATAAATCTTCTCTGGGAATGAAGACTTACTTAGTTATATGTGTTAATGAGTACGCCAGAAGTATCAGCTTGATCACTAACATCTCTCCTCAACCGTGTATCTCCTGACAATTAACTTAACTTTGCCTGTATTGATTACAAGAGTAATACAGTCTCAAAGAATTTGCAGTTGGATAAAGTAAGACATCTCATTTCCTACTGGGTAGGAAAAAGTAGTTTGTAGTATTGTGGCCAAAAGTGAAATCGTGAAAATATGGTTATAATTAAGCACAAATGATACAGTCAGGCGATAGATGGGTGCAGAAGAAGCTCTAGAGCTTTTGGATAGTTTGGTTTATAGAAAAACAGGGGAACGTTTAGGCACAACTCAAAGAATAATTCTACGTAATTTATGGGAGGATAGAAAACAAACTTATCAGAATATTGCTGATATTTGTGGTTATACGGAAGCGCATTTAAAAGCAGTTGGCGCACAATTGTGGCAAACACTGACGAACGTTTTGGGGGAAAAAGTCTCGAAGTCAAACTTTTCTTCAGTGGTGCAGAGATTTTGGCAATCTCATAGACTACAAAAGATGTCGCCTATTGTAAATCCAGTCCTCAATAATGGCAAGCCACAAGAACTGGATTATAACTTTGTGGGGCGCGATCGCGAAATAGCCGAACTTGATAGCTATGTTGTCCGAGGCGCGAAAATTATCCTCATCCAAGGTGAAGGTGGTGTTGGCAAAACTACCTTAGCTCGGCGGTATTTTAAGGCTCAAGGTTTTGATTTCCTAGAGTTGTGGATGGCTAAGGAAAGCCAACATATCGTTTCTGTGGAGAGTGTGGTTGAGGAATGGCTGAGGGTTGATTTTAATGAGGAACCGGGTAAAGAGTTTGGTATTAATCTAGATAGGCTACGGCGCAAGCTGCGGGATGAAACGCGCAAAATAGGGGTTTTAATTGATAATCTTGAGTCTGCTTTGGATAGAAATGGTCAGATTATTGCTTCTCGTCGTTCCTATGTAGAACTGTTGCGGGTATTAGCAGACCCTAGTATTAAATCTATCACTTTGATTACTAGTCGTGAGCGTCTGTATGAATCAGATGTAGATGTGACTTTCTATCCCCTGGGGGGTTTAGATGAGTGTACTTGGCAAAAGTTTTTTACTAGTTGTCAAATTAAATCTAATTCACCTGCACTAAGTGAAATGTGTAAAGCTTTTGGTGGAAATGCCAAATCTATGCAAATTATTAGTGGTGCAATTACTACAGATTTTGAAGGCAATGCAGATATTTATTGGCGAGAAAATAAGCATGATTTATTAATTGAACCAGAATTAAAAAATTTAGTTGCTAGTCAATTTGACCGTTTGGCACAAATGGATAGTGAAGCATATCGGCTGCTTTGTCGTTTGGGATGTTATCGCTATCAAGATGTTACTCATGTGAGTGTTCAGGGATTACAATGTTTACTTTGGGATGTGCCAGAACAACAAGCTAGGCGAGTAATTAGATATCTGACAGACCGTTTATTGATAGAGTTTCGTAAAGGAAAATATTGGTTACATCCGGTGATTTGTACAGAGGCGATCGCCAGATTAAAACAAAGTGGTGAATGGCAAATTGCTAACCACAAAGCAGCAGAATTTTGGAATCAGAGTGTTACTCAAGTGGAAAACCCTCAAGATGCTTTGATGGCGTTGGAAGCTTATCATCACTATATGGAAATTGGGGATTATGAAAAAGCTGCTGATGTGATTATTCGTAGTAGACCCAAAAAGTGGGATCACAGTATATCTTTGGGGGTTTTATTTAATCGATTGGGTTTGTTGGAAACCTTAATTTCTGTGATTAATCCCCTCATTCATAATTTACATTCCGACTATCATTTGAATATTCTGTATAATCTATTGGGGCGAGCTTATCACCAAATAGGCAATATCAAATTAGCTCTGGAATGCCACTATAAATCTAATGAGATTGCTGAAAAAAATAACTTTCTGCAAGAGAGAATTTCCAGTAGTTTCAATTTAGGTCTTTGTTACACAGATTTATGGGAAATTGAGCGAGCAAGTGAGATTTTTTACTACGTCAAGAATCTAGGGGCAACAGACAGAAATTATTATCAATATGTTGTTTATTCTCTGTGTTGTTTAGCTTATTTAGATTCCTCTGTGGGCAATAATGAAAACGTAGAGTTGATGTTACGAGAAGCGGAAGAGGGATTATCTCACGACAGATTAACTTCCTGGGGTATAGGCACTAGCTTACTATTTCTCAGCTTGACTTATAAAAATTTAGGTTTAATAGACAAGGCTTTCTCGATGTGCCATCAAGCTATTAACCATTGTCGTCAAAATCAGTTCAGTTTTTTGGAAGCGAGGGCTACATCTTGTTTAGCATCATTATATCGAGAACAGGGACAGTTTACAGTGGCGATAGATAAACATTTAGAAGCGATCGCCAACATGAACAAGGTATCTGATAAATGCAATCTCGCCAAAGCCTACTACCAGTTAGGTTTAACATATCAAAGAATGGGTGAGGTTAACCAGAGTAGAGAAACATTTCATCAGGCGATCGTTATTTTCAATGATATGCCTGCACCAAAGCAAGTGGAAAAAGTGCAAATAACAATGACGCGTTTAGAAAATGGTTAGTAGCAAAACAAGGTTGGGTGGAGGCTTTGCGTTAAGCGCTCAATTTATTTTTTTTCGTGATAAATCATATCAAAATATAGCGATTTGCAATTGAGTTAAATACAGACCTAACCCCCATAGTACTCAAAGCCCCTCTCCGCGTCGGAGAAGGGTATAGGGGTGTAGGGGAGCCAGTTGCGTGGGCGATGAGTGCAGCCACACGTGCGGCTATGCCGCCGGGTGGACTGCCGTAGCTTGCTTCTCCGTAGGAGTATCCGAAGGAGTTTCCCGACTTGTACCGCTAAAGCGGAACCCGCAGGGTACAAACTGGCGTGTATAACTGTTTGAAACCCTTACACCCCTACACCCTTACACCCGGTCTCAACAGACAACCTATGTGCGTAAGTCCTATCTAAATAACTTTTGCACCAAGCGCAGTGAAGAAACAATCAACTTTAGCTTTTTTTGAGTTTTCGAGGTAGTTTGAACTTCATCTAATATCCTCCGCATCTCAGTTAAATTTTCTTGATTAATCCCAATTATAGTAGACTTAATAATTGCCGCCCTGACGCGTTCAAGTGCGTTTTTACATTCTTCATATGCTTCCCTTAACTCATTAGCTTCTGCCCAATTACCATCCATTCTCGCATCTGTCATTTCAAATTGGAGTTGCGGTAAGATACTCTCTAAATCTGTTTCTATTTGATTTAGTTCAAGTACATCTATTTGATTGCTAGAGACAACTTGTAGTTGGTAAACTATGGTTTGTAGTTTATTAAGAATTTCGTCATTGTTAGACATATAAATTATTAAGTTATGATTGATTATGCTTTCTCATACTAAGTAGATGAGAGATGAGAGTTGTAATTAAAGCTGTTGACATAGAGGAGATTTTGAAGTTTGTGACTGTGGTCTTTTGAAAGATACCTCTGTCATAAATTCTCTTAAGGTTTTGTCTTCTGTAATTAATCTCTCTATATTTTTTAGCTTAGTTTGTGTAGAGCTATAATTTCGCCTGGTAATACTGGTTGTTAAACCCATAATTTGGGTAACTCTACTAGCAATTACTTCAAAATTTACACTTGAATAGTCATCAATTAATTTTGATAGTTGTCGTCCAGTATCCGCAGCGATTAAAAGTTTAGTTGTAGTATCTTCAATGGCTGCTTGTTCAAACGCATTTACTTTCAGCCATTCATCTATTTGTTCCGCAACTTGGCGCTTAATTTCTTCTGCGGATAAGGATGAATTGGGACTATTATATAGTTTCCGCAGTTGTTGTAGTTTAACGCTAATCAGTACCCGTTGGGGATTGTTGGGTTTTGGCGGTCTTTCTTGAATTTGTTTAGCTAAGAGTAACATTTTTACTGTTAAACATCTTGCAGGTTGAGCCGATTGAGAAACTATTCTCGAACTGCCATAATCTATGTTTTCCAGATTTTGAAATATCTCTAAGGCTGTGTCATATTCAACAGTTAAATTATCTAACTCTATGTCAAAATTTGATGGTTGTCTGTTTGTCTCTTCATCTTGCGTGATAATTTTGTCTACTTCTGGAATATCCCTAAAGTTAATACTAGGGTCTGTAAGCAATTGTTGAGTGATTAATTCACGAGATAATTTAGGGTCTAGTGGCACATTTTTCAGTGTATAGATTTCCTTAATTGAGGTAATGGCTTCAACTACCTGGTCGTGAAATCTCTCGGTAGTTATCCGCAACATTGTTCTTCTCTCAGGTGTGCAACTACTGAGAGTTAAGCTCATAGTTAAGGTTAATAGGCAGAGTTTGAACCTAGTCAATTTTGGCTTGGTGGAGTATGGGTATTTAGTTGTTTTATTTATACATTTATACCTAAGTTTTCCCATCAAAATTACTTAATTCTTAACTTTTGATCGGGTTAATTTTGGTTTTAGGTTTAACAGGTTTGCGTTCCTATCCGTTTTTGTCCGCTTGTGGGCAAGTGGTGTTAAGTAACGCAGTGGAGGGCATCTCTTTCCAGATGATCTGGATGAACAATAAATGTAGGTTGATTAGAACGTAGTGAAACCCAACATTTCCCTAATATTGATGGTTAACGCTTAACACTCAACACAAGAAATTGGCAATACATGACTATTGACCATTAGGCTTGTGAAAATTCGGCAATTCCACCGACGCTAAAGATTTACGCCCCTTCCGTGGTCGTTGGGGATAAACCACAGGTGAAGGTGATTGAGTATCGTTCGCAAATTCATCAAATGAATCTGGTGCTAAGTCAGTCATGGGAAACTCCACCTCATTCACGGGTGAAGCGGCTGAATGATCCTGCTCTGGTACTTCGGCAGGTTTTTCAGTAGGAGATACAGTAAAGGAAAATGAAGAATTAGTGGGAGAGGGGCTTACTTCTACCATTGGTTCCCATAACTGCTCTGGGGTCTCCTCTTCCTCGACACTAGTAGCGGAAGTTTCCCAGATAGTTGTATCCACTGGGGTATTTTCTCCGACTGCTTCGGATGCTGGTGGTGTTGGTGGCATACCTCCTGGTTGGGAGGCAAAAAACATTTGAATGAGACTATCTATTTGCTGATCTAATTCTGCTGAACCCACAGATGGGGCTTCTTCAGGAGGAATAGGCGACTCATCTTCTTTTGGTGCGGGTTCTGGTGGCTGGGAGATTATGCGTATATCTTCCTTCTCCTTATCCTTCACTGGCCAATTCCAGAGAGAAGGCGGATTAGGCATTGAGTAATCGCTGGTGAAAGGGCGGGGTGTTTTAGGCTCTTCCCAAGATTGATTGGTATCCTCTTCTTGAGAATCTGCTTCTGCTGTCCAAGGTTTTATCGGTTCGGCGTTGGGAAACAAAGAGCGTGCTTTTCTAGCAAATCGGGTTTTGTGGGGAACTGTATTTTGAGTATTGCTAGTATCCTCGTCGGGAGATTCATAATTGGGGATCGATGTCTCTAGACATTTTTCTAGCGCCGCTTTAAATTGCAAAGTTTGGCGTTGCTGTCGCATCAGTCGAGTACGCAATTCTCGACAAGCGTTTTCTGACTGGACGACTTGTTGGGACTGTTCGCTATAGTTAGTTTGTAATAAAGAACATTCCCGTTCTAATTGAGCAATGCGCTGTTGACTAATTTGCAATTGGGCTTTATAACTATCAATCAGAATTTCTTGACGTTGAGTCGTTTGGACGGCAGTTTCTAACTGTTGGAACAGTGATTGAATTTGTTCTTGGGCTGCGGCTAGTTCTTGAGCTTGTTGATTGAGCATCGACTCAGTGACACTGGAGCGTCTTTTCTGCCACTGTAAAGCCTTTTCTGACTCAGCTAAGTCATCTTGTAAATGTTCTACTCGCTGGTATAACTGATTATTTGCCGCCCGCAATTCCTCATTCAATGCCAATAACTTCTGAAATTCAGTTTCTACCTGTGCTTGCTTTTCGCCATCAGGCTCCCCCACCCAATCCTGCTGTTTTTCATCTTGAGGAGAATCGGCTGTTGGGATCTCGTCCTGCTCATCTTCTGCTGGATTCAGGAGGGGCAATTTGGCATTAGTTGTGTTTTCAGAAGGCACAACTGTATAGAAAGGACAGATTGTCTGTTCCGGTTGTAGTGAATTAGCAGAAGAATTAGGAGATTCCATCACAGCCCTATTATTTGAGGTGTTAGCTTCATTCATCACTCTTGAACCACCCACTTAAAAACGCCTAGCATTGCTACCGCTAGGATACTTTTCAAGTGCTTGGGGGTTGGATCAGCCAAGTTAGACTGCCCCTAACACAGGTAATTATTCATTGATTCAGTGTTCCCTATTTTGCATACATAACTGATGTCGTTATAACATTATGAGCTTGCCCCCCGTCAACCTTAGACCTGACGAGGGTTTCAAGTTCAAATGCTACAAATATATGCACCGCAGTACAGATACCTAATAAAGATTCAAGGCTGCTTGGCTTTTATAAACAGTTATATGGTAGGTGGCTTGCTGGTACAAGGTCAGAGGCGGGATAAATACTGTCTCTGTATATAATTTATCAAATGCCTAGCTCAGAAAAGTTAAAAATTGAAAAGGGTAAGAGTCAGGTGTCAATAGTCAGTAGTCATTAGTCATTGGTTTTTATTGTTGCTCCTTGCCTCACGGTAGCCAACGGGGATGAAATCCGATGAAGGGTAGCTTTTCTGGTCTGATAGAACTGATGGCTGTGTCAGAAATGGGTAGTAGGGGCATTAGCCAAAGATTACTGGTAGCGATCGCTTCACCGTCATCTGTTTTCAAGGCTCCAGTGGCAGGTGCATTAGGATTGGTTTGGGGAACTACTTGGTCAAATAACAAGCCTAAACCATCCGGTGATAAGCTCATCTGCACGTTTCTTTGTTCTATGGGTAGCACCAGCAATGGTTTTTGCTGTCCTGTTTTTAAGTCAATTGCTACTAGATAAGGCTGTTCTATGTACTGTTCTTGAGATACAAGCTGTGTCAGCAAGCAATAAAGGGTGGGTAAGCCTGGATCAAATTGGCAACTGAGGATTGAACCTGTAGTTTTTAACAAGGGTTTTTGGACACTTTGGTTTGTGACTAAAAATAATTCTTTTGTGAAATCTGTATTAAATTTCACCATTGCTGCTTGAGAGCCATCTTTGGAGAATGCCTGTACCAGTCCAAACTGGGGAAGAAAATCTAGGGGTTTGCTGGCATCTTTTTGTAGTGGTAGAATGGCGGCTCCTTGCCCTTGGGCTACGGCTACGGCCTTACTATCAGGGGTAATCATGAAATCTCCCCCAGGCTGGCTTTGCAGACGTTGTGGAACGGGTCTTTGTCCTGAGTTGCTGGTAGCTGAGATAAACCACAGACCAAAATCACTAGGATTGTTTCTATTTCCCCGTTGAATCACGATAGTTTCGCCATCGGGAGATAAGTCGAATTTCAGGTTTTGATAGTCTTTATTATCTAAAACTAAGTCGATTTTCCCTGCTGGTTCTGCTGGTGTATCAGATTTGGCGGGGATACCGGTTGTGACCGTGTACAATTGTGCTGAAAGTAAGTCTTGATTGTTGGCAGCGCGAGCCGAGAATAAGATTTTTTCTCCATTGGGGTATGGTTTAAAATCCATCACCACTAAGTCTTTGGGACTAAGTACCTTTTTCTGTTCTAAAGATAAGTTGTAAAGTACTAGTTGTCCTTGGTCTTGTTGACCGGCTCCAATGTAGAGAATGACGCGATCGCGTGTGCGAAATTGACTAGTAAAGGGCTGAATTACCCGATTTGTTTGTTCTTTTTCGGCAAATCTATCTTTAGCGTCCTGCAACTGTAATTTATAATTCGTTCCATAGGGGGCTGGTGTCAGCAGAGTATAAACCATCCGTCGCCCGGCCCAACTGAATTTCCCTGCTAAAGGCGGTTCGATTTTCAAGTTATCTTCTACGCTTTTGATGTTCATTGGACGGCTAAAGGTGACGGCAAAAGAGGTATCTTCGGCACCGATTTTTTGATTTTCCCAGGTAAAATCGCGTACACGAGAAGCAACAACATCACCTTGTAAGATCAGCAGTCCAATCAACAAACTCAAAATTAACATGAGAGCGATCGCCACGCGATCTAGTGGTTGGAGAAAGGGTTTGGTAGTCATTGGTCAGTTGTTGGTTGTCAGTTGTTCGTTGTGGACTATTAACTATTGACTAATAACTATATGGATTTGCTGGTTGGGGAATCTTTTTGATAGAGGTAGCGGCGATCGTTAATTGACGTTTACCACTTAAGGTTTCGGTGGTCATTTTTCCTTCTACTTCTAACCAAGTGTCGGGAGAGTACCGTTCTTGATTAGCTGCTAATTTGACTGGTAAACCTACAGGATAAGCATCTGCGGCGCAGCAGGTGAGGACAAATCTAGCGAGGAATATATATTCTTTGCCAATATCTGGGGGATGGATGACAAATCCTTGCACCTTGGCTTTTTGACCTGTATATGAGTCTGGTTCGGGATAGACATTGACTGTGCGTACCCAATCTACAAGCGATCGCTCTTCTGGACGCGTAGAGGCGCGGAAGGATTGGGGTTGCAGGCGTGAGGTGCTTAATAAGTCTGTCACACCCCTCTGGAGTGCTTTATCACTGGCAAATACTTGTGGTGTAATAATAAAGCCTAAAATCGCCGTAAATAGCAGTAAGCCACTACCCCAGCCAGGAGCAAAAAAAGTGATGTGCTGGGGGTTGGGGGTGACATCACGAGGACGTAAGCGCCACAGTTCATGAGCTTTAGCAAAGCCAATAATTAATAAGACAATACCCGCTACAACCACCAATGCAAAATAATTGGGGTGAATTAATAAATTGAGCTTGCCAGTTAGCCAATATCTCAGCATTAATACGCCCCAGGCGGTAATTGCCAAGACATCTAGCCAAGAGAGCAGTTTATTTGGTATTTGAGATTTAGTCATTGGTTATTAGTCAATAGTCAGTGGTCAGTAGCCAGTGGTCAATAGTCAGAAAAACAACTGACCAAGGACACCTGACAACTGATGAAATATCAAATAACGTGCAAGTTGATAAAAAGGGTGAACAGGAATGTCAGTAGACCAGCTAACGCGAATAGGTAAAAAATCGCTTTGGGTTTGAATATGGATAACATCAAGCCAACACTTTTGATGTCGATCATGGGCCCAAAGACGAGAAAGGCTAATAACGATCCACTGCTGAATGTTGCGGCGAATGATAGGGCAAAAAACGCATCGACAGTAGAACAGATGGATACTACTGCGGCTAACACTAGCATGACGAGAATTGAGGTAATCGGGCCGGAACCTAGACTGAGGATTAATTCACGAGGCGCTAGAACTTGAATAGCTGCGGCGATCGCGCTGCCAATTACCATGACTGCGCCCAACTCCCGCAACTCTTGGATGCTGTTATCTAGTAACAGGCGTAGTTTATCTCTCAACGGTTTACTGTTGCTGCTAGCCTCATTTACCGGGGCTAGGTTAGCATCTAGTCGCGTTGGAATACCACCTGCTCGACCACCTAAAATATAAGTCCCAGAACGTAACATACTGGGTGTATTGGTGTCTTTTGTTGTAGAGTATCTACCCCGGCGTTTCGTATCTGGTTTGGCTGGGGGATTAAATTTTAAATAACGGGCGATCGCTGGTTGGACTATGGGTTCTAAGTCTGCTTGAAAACTGAAAACAAAACCGATGATTGTGGCGATTAACAACGAAAATATCACACGGAAAACTACTATTTCTGGTTGTTCCCTAAATGCTGTCCATGTTGCCCAAATCACAATTGGGTTAATTGTGGGTGCTGCTAGTAAAAAACCAACCGCTACGGGTGTAGGTACTCCTTGCATCAGCAAGCGCCGCGCCACTGGTACATTTCCGCATTCACATACTGGAAACAAAAAGCCGACCATACTGCCAACTAAAGCACCTAATAAGGGATTTCTGGGCATTTTTTCTACTAATTTGCGCTCATCTACAAAAAACAGCAGCAAACTGGAGAATAAAACCCCAAGTAGCAAAAAGGGCATCGCCTCGACTAGCAAACTCAGAAATATTGTGAAACCATTGTTCAGTTGATTCATGGGTGTCGCAGTCAAAAGCGCTGTGGATTTTTAAAGTTAAGCCTAGTCATTCTATCGAAACGGGGATCAAACACATTTAGTGAGAACGCAAGATAAAATTTGCAAAATAAGTTACTTCCGGGTTTCTAGTTGAGTGTAAGCAATGATTGATGCTGATGAGTCAGCCCATAGTCATGTTTATATGAGTGAATTTACTGGCAATGAACATTCTTATGATTGTTCTCTTGTGTAAATAGTTCCGATATTAGCAGACTGGGTATAGAGTTACATAAATTTTCATTACCTAAGATTTATACTTACTGTCAATTAGCTCTTTAAAGTATTAACTTCCGGGCATTTTCATCAAGTATTCATACTTTTTAAATAACAGGGGATCACTGTGATAATCGGTTATGAGACCTATCCCATAGCACCTGTAAAGGTTTTAGGCTGTTATTGGCTATGAGTATTCCCATAAATTGTTGTCATCGCTAACTTAAAAAGTGAATCTTTTTGATCTTCGGGGCAATTGTTTTTCGCTTTGGTTGATTTTTTACTATAAAAACTTTCAACTTGCAAGCCCAATCTGCCAAAAATCGATGATCCGACTTAAGTAAAATCACAGTGGTAACATTATTTTATATTTAAGCATTTACGCTGAAAAGATTTTTGTGTTAGTTTTACTAAATTTAGTTTCAGTAGTAAGCTCAGAAGCTAGAATGTTGGCTTATTTACTAGTCAGTCCTTGTATACATCAGAATATCAAGTGTCACAAGAATTTTGTCCCCTTATATCACCACCTACTTTATCTAGAGGTAGCGATCGCGATTTATGTTTAGATTCCACCATTCAAGAACTACCAATGTACACTTTTCAGGTGGAAGTTAGCCTGAATGGTGTAGAAGTAGCGAAGTATTTTGATAAATATCCCTTGTTACCAGGGGTAATTTTGCTAGAACAAGGAAAGTTTACGGGGATGATGTCCCGGCGGCGATTGATAGAGTTTTTGATGCGTCCCTATGGGCAAGATTTGTTTGCTAAAGAACCATTAGATGTTCTCTATCGTTATGCTCGTTTAGCAGTTTTAGTGCTGGCTGATACCACACCCATCTTGGCAGCCATGCAACATATATTAAGGCGATCGCCTGAATTTTTAGCAGAACCTCTAGTAGTACAAACAGCAGACAATTCCTACAGATTGCTAGATCCCCATGAATTGAATATTGCAGCTTGGCAAATTCGTGGTATAGAAACTCAAGTACGCTACGAACGCAGCCAAGCCCAAATGATTCAAAACGATAAAATGGCCAGACTGGGTAGGCTAGTAGATGGAGTAGCACACGAAATTTTAGACCCTGTAGGTTTTATTTGGGGTAACTTAACTTATATCTCTAACTACAGCCAAGATTTACTGAAGTTAATAGCTGCTTATGATGAATGTCTATCTCCTGGTTGTGAGGAAATCAATGATATTAAAGAAGAAATTGAATTTGATTATCTAGAAAAAGATTTATCTAAAGCATTAAATAGCGCTCGTTCCGGTGCGGAAAGACTAAAAAAACTCGTCACTAGCTTACAAAACTTTTGTCATATCGATGCAGTTTATCCTAAACCTGTAGATTTACACGCATCGATAGACAGTATTGTAATTTTAATTAAAAGCCGTTTGAAAGGCGAAATCACTATTATTAAAAATTATGGAAAAATTCCCCCGGTCTCTTGTTTTATAGGACAGTTAAACCAAGTATTGATGAATATTTTGAGTCACGCTGTTGATAGTTTGCTAGATGAAACTGTGCGACGGCAATTGCAACCAGATTCCGGACAAAGTGTTAAGCAATCAAATATAGAAATTACAACGGAAGTTATTTCTCAAGCAGCTACCAGACCCAACGAACCTGATTCGCGCTGGGTTTCGATTTGTGTGGCTGATAATGGGACAGGAATGTCGGAGGAATTACAACAACAAATCCGCGAAAATTTCTCTATAGAAAAAAGAACGGAAAAAGAAACAAGTTTAGCCGTTAGTTATCGCATTATCACAGCAAGACATGGCGGTAAACTCAATTTCTCTTCCAAACTAGGCATCGGTACAAAGTTTGAAATCCTACTACCTTTACTCTAGTCAATAGTCAATAGTTATTTGTTTTTTTTCTCGTCACCCATTCACTTAACCGCCACTTGCTTCTCCCCAATCTCTGATGACAGAAAATAGGGCAGAATAATCATCATTGGCAAATGACATTTTCATGGTTGTTTGCAAAAGTTTCTGCACAGTTTCAATACTGCTGAGATCCAAACCAAGGTATTGAGCTTCGGAAATAAACAAGTCGGTGTCTTTGAGCAAGTGTTTTGTCGGAAAGTTGGGATTGCTATAATTGCCATCTAACATCCTTTGCAGCTTTTTATCAAAAGTTGGCGCATACAGCGCACTTTCGCGTAGTACCTGCATAAATTTGTCTACATCAATACCTTGACGCTGCACAAAAGCTAAACTGAGGGCAAAGCTTGTAGTTAAGGAAGCAATGAGCTGATTTAGGGCTAGTTTTAAGCCTGATGCAGTTCCCACTGGCCCTATAAGTAAAGGATCTGGGCCAAAATTCTTGAGTAAATTTAGGCAGCGTTCATATTGTTGAGGTTCAGCGCCTACCATTACTGTCAGAGTACCAGCTTGGGCTTCAGGAATACTTCCTAACACTGGTGCTTCTATATATTCGCCGCCACCACCCACTATGGAATCTCGAATTTCTTGGCTTTGGGTGGAGGTAATGGTTCCCATCTGAATGATGGTGCGTCCTTGGAGAGTCCGCCAAGAAGTATCCGAAAGCAACACATGATATATTGCTGCGGCGTTGGTCAGCATGAGGATGACACACTCAGCTTCTCGAATTGCGTAGCGGGGATGTGTCACCACTTCCGCGCCAGCTGCTTGTAATGGTGCTAGTTTTTCTGGGGTGCGGTTATAGGCAACTACCTCTATATTTGCTGCTAACAATCTTTGGGCCATTGGTAGTCCCATAAGTCCAGTTCCCAGAAATGCCACCTTCATGTTTTACGTTCCTTTGATTCAGCCGCTTTTCCATCGTTTGATTGTAGGTTGTCAGGGAGTAGTTAATGAACAGATTTACGTTTTTTCTACTCCCTACGTCCGGATCTAGCGATCAGCCTCCTGCGGCAAAAGTTGCCATAATGACAACTGAAAGCAAGATGCCAGGACTAAGTAATGTTACCAACATTAATAGGTCATGAGCAGTCATAATTGTAACTCCCCTCTGATGCTCGACTTCATAGTAATCACTGTTATGCTAGTCTATATCCAGCCAATCCAGCATTCTTAAATAGAGTTTTAATTATTAGTCAGAGACGCGATTAATCGCGTCTGTACAGTTGTCTTCTCCCCCTACTTCCCCAGTTCTGGCACAGATAATCCTTTGAGTGCTTGAGAAGCTTCCTCTTTTGTCAGTCCCTTACTTTGAATCAGAACTCCAAAGCCCCCAAGTCCTGTGGGATCGATTAACTGGTGTAGTGTTTGTCGCCTGTGGAGTAACTCAGAAACTGGTATTTCTTGATAGGAGAGGGCTGCAATGCGACTTCCTAAACCCAGAGCCATCAAAAATAAAGCTTGCTGGGTAAAACCAAGTTTCTCTAAGCCGCAGCGATCGCCCCATCGTTCCAAGGCTGTAAAGTCAACATGGGCGGTAATATCTTGTTGACCAATATTGATATAGGGGTTGTTGTGATGACGATGTTGATAGTAGCACTGTAGGGTTCCTTGCGATCGCCTGGGATTATAATAACGACTGGCAGGATAGCCATAATCAATTGTTATCACATACCCTCGTTGCAAGCGGTCTGCTACTATACTCAACCAATCAAGAGCCGCCAAATTAATTTCACTACGATAGCCATCTTCATAACCACCTTGCGCCAAATTAATCCCTATTAAGTCAAAATATTCTGCAAGTTTAGGTGTAGACGGCGCTGCTGCGACTTCAGTTAATTCGTAATTAGGGGATGGGGAAAGATTTTTTGCTTCTTGTGCTTCCTGATCTTCTTGCATAGTTAGATAAATTTCCCTCAGTTCCCCTCCCTCTAAGATGAACTGATGCACTGGTAGTGCGTCTACTAATTCATTGGAAAAAAAGCAGCCTGTAATCGAGTTAGGCGATATTTCCTCCCAACTGCACCAGCGCACAGGAAACCCTTGTAAGCGTTCCTGTTGTTCTTGCTTTAAGCCTGGGGATTTTTCGACAATCAGATATTTTAAGGCTTTATATAAATTGGGATACTGCACCTGTATATATTTCAGGATATGCAAGGCTAACAATCCTTGCCCTGCGCCCATTTCCACTAAATAAAAGGGTGTGGGTTGCCCAAAAATACCCCACATTTGTACAAATTGTTCTGCTAATAAATCACCAAGGTCAGCACCTAAATTGACTGAGGTGAAAAAATCTCCGCCTTTAAACCCAATATTGACTGCATTGCTGGAATAGTAACCATGTTCAGGATGGTAAAGCGCCATGTCCATATATTCTGCAAAAGTGATTCGCGCTTTGGGACTGGTAGCAATGCGATGAGCTATAGCTTTTTGTAGCGCTGAATGAGAATTCATAGACAAGTTAAATTAAGACAGGGAGTAGAAAGTAGTTCAACTTTCCAAAATATAAGGCGATGTTGCGAGGGTTTTAGCTCCTGCCTGCATCAATTCTATGTCTGATTCTTTCCAATCATGGGTTCCTTGGCAGTGATGCGCGACTAGTAAGCCCCATAATCCTTTGGGAACTAAAACTGGTACAACTAGGTTGGCGCGGACTTGTAGAGTGCGGAGAAAGTCCCGATGACAAGTGGTGATGGGTTCTGATTCAATGTCGGCGATCGCTTTTGTCCGTCCAGCTAAATACAGTGCTGCATACTCATCATTAAAACATTCATCTGCCCCAGTTGACCCTAATATCGAAAATTCTTCGGAACTCAAGGCTTCAAAGGTAACTTGTCCGTGCCACTGCCAGTAAAAATAATACAAAACCACACGATCAACTTGCAGCGATTCTCTGAGTTGATTTGTCGTTTGTCTAACTAATGCGTCTCTCTGCATTGTCTGGACAAGACGCTGGAGAACTTTTTGTAAACCCTGTTCAGTCGGTTTATTTGAACTAGGATCAAATTCTGCGTGAGAATGAATTTGCACAGTTTTACAATGATGAATCAGTCAACTTTGTCAGCATCTATATAGTAATTTATCAGACTTTATTTGAACAATCCTGTTAGGAATAATCAGTAAAAAATATTAGGGTGAAAACCTTTTTACACAAGCTTTTTAGGATTCTTATATTCAATAACTATTTTGATTAAGATCTAAATAAATCCTGGGCTTTAACGTTAGTAAAATAAAATGAGAAATTTATAATAATTAAATATTTTTCTCCTCTTAGTATATTAATAAGTAACAGTATGTAATGTTAGATTAACAATTTCTTTAGTTTTACTTACTTTTTTGAAAGATATAGTACTAGTGTTTGATTTCTGAAATATACGTAAGGTGGGCAATGCCTACAGATACTTAGATATTTTCAATAATCAAGTCGGATTACTATAGTTACTGTTAATTTTCTCGAAAAAAAATCCCGACTTCTTTGAGTGTCGGGAATCTTTAGCTTTCATGACTTGCAAATGGAACAGTATTGCTATGGCTATCTATCTACAGAACCCATAATTACGTCAATACTGCCGAGAATTACCACAACATCCGCAACTTTCATACCTCGTAGTAAGTGGGGAAGAATTTGCAGGTTGTTGAAATCGGCTGGGCGAATTTTCCACCGCCAAGGAAATACGTTATCATCGCCAATCAGATAAATGCCTAGTTCACCTTTACCGCTTTCCACACGGGCGTAAATTTCACCTTTGGGCATTTTGAAGGTAGGAGAAACTTTTTTGCCAATGTATTGGTAATCAAAAGCATCCCATTCCGATTTCTTCCCAGCTGCTAAACGCTTGGCTTCCAGGTTTTCGTAGGGGCCTCCGGGTAATCCTTTGATTGCTTGCTTGATAATCTTCACAGATTCGCGCATTTCCCGCATTCTTACGGTGTAACGGGCTAAACAATCGCCGGCTGTCTCCCACTGTACATCCCAGTCGAAATCGTCGTAACATTCGTAATGGTCAACTTTCCGCAAGTCCCATTTTACGCCTGAAGCTCGTAACATCGGGCCGGAAAGTCCCCAGTTAATTGCTTCTTCGCGGCTAATTGTGCCAATACCTTCGATCCGACGGCGGAAAATGGGATTATTGGTAACTAACTTTTCGTATTCATCAATTACGGGTAAGAAGTAGTCACAAAATTCTAGACACTTATCTACCCAGCCATAGGGTAAATCCGCAGCTACACCACCAACACGGAAGTAGTTGTTATTTACCATGCGGTAGCCTGTAGCGGCTTCCCACAAATCGTAAATCATCTCCCGTTCTCGGAACTGGTAAAAGAAGGGAGTTTGTGCGCCTACGTCAGCCAGGAAGGGGCCGAACCACAGGAGGTGGTTAGCAATGCGATTCAGTTCCAGCATGATGACGCGGATGTAGCTAGCGCGTTTAGGAACAGCAACACCAGCCAGCTTTTCCGGTGCATTGACGGTGACAGCTTCATTGAACATTCCTGCGGCGTAGTCCCATCGGCTGACGTAGGGGACGTACATGACTGTAGTACGGTTTTCGGCGATTTTCTCCATTCCTCGGTGCAGATAGCCGATTACAGGTTCACAATCAACGACATCTTCACCATCCAAAGTGACAATTAGCCGCAGAACCCCGTGCATTGAGGGATGGTGTGGCCCCATATTCAGCACCATTGGTTCAGTGCGGGTTTCTATTCTTGCCATAAATTTCCGTGTTCTCCCATTATGAAAATTTTGAGTTGAACCGCGTTGATGCCATCCAGACGCGATGGCGTAACCGCCCACCGTGGGTGATCGCTCACGTCTGCCAAAATCAAATTCCTATGAGCAACATCTTGGGGACAAACCTTAATATATATGGCTCATACGGGAGTATGTTGGAGAGATGGGGGCAGCAGAGGGGTTTTGCTTGATGTTTCATTTTGTTTCACTTCTTCAATTATTATAGGAAAGCTCGATATTTAAGAAATTGAGGCGATGGAATTTTTTAACTGTTGACCATTGACTATTGACTAACGACTAATGACTAAAACACCGCTCACTATAGAAGAACCGATATTTTCTCATCTACCTGTTTTACCGCAAGAAGTGATTACAGGTCTGGTGGTGCGTCCTGGTGGGCGTTATTTGGATGTAACGGTAGGGGGTGGTGGTCACAGCCGGTTGATTTTAGAGGCTGCGCCAGATGTCAAGCTAACAGCAGTTGACCAAGATGGGGATGCTTTAACAGCCGCGAAGCAAGAGCTGGCAGAATTTGGGGAACAAGTAAAGTTTGTGCGGAGTAATTTTGCTGCTTATGATTTCCCGTCCACTAGTTTCGATGGTGTACTGGCAGATTTAGGCGTGAGTTCTTATCACCTAGATACCCCAGAGCGTGGTTTTAGCTTCCGTCATCAAGCGAGTCTCGATATGCGGATGGATCAAAGACAATCTCTTAGCGCCGCCGATGTCATTAATGATTGGGACGAAGTTGAGTTGGCAAATATTTTCTTCAAATATGGTGAAGAAAGGCTCTCACGACGTATTGCTAGACGGATTGTGGAAAAACGTCCTTTTCATACAACTACAGAATTAGCTGAGGCGATCGCCTCTTCTGTTCCCCCCAAATACCGCTATGGTAGGATTCATCCTGCTACCCGTGTATTTCAAGCTTTGCGAATTGTCGTCAATGATGAGTTGAAGTCCTTAGAAACTTTTATAGAAAAGGCTCCCAAAGCTCTTGTCCCTGGTGGCAGAATTGCCATTATCAGTTTTCACAGTTTGGAAGACCGTTTAGTAAAACACGGTTTAAGAAATTCACCTTTATTAAAAGTTTTAACGAAAAAACCCATTATTGCTACCGACGACGAGATTGCAAATAATCCGCGATCGCGTTCCGCCAAACTCAGGATAGCAGAGAAGCAGGCTGAGACGGGAGACGAAGATAATTAAAAAATAAAAGAGGGGAGTTACGTTAACCCCCCTCTACAAACAAAGAAATTATTCAGTCGAAGATAGCCAGGAACTATATGCGGTTGCTGGTGGTGGCTGGTAGCATCGCTATAGGATTTATTGCTCCTTTGCCAGTTTTATGGATTTCAAAGTGAGTGTGGGGCCCTGTGCTAAAGCCTGTGCTACCCATAGCGGCGATTTGCTGCCCTTGACGCACTTGTTGACCTGCTTGTACTAAAAGCCTGCTGTTGTGTGCGTAACGGGTCAAGCTGCCATCGGGGTGACGAATATCCACTAGATTACCGTAACCGCCTCTATTCCAACCAGATTTCTCTACAACGCCATCGGCTGCGGCGAACACTGGCGTACCAACCGGAGCAGCGATGTCAATACCTCTGTGCATTCTTCCCCAGCGCCAGCCGTAACCAGACGTTAATACGCCTTTTGCTGGCCAAATGAATGCTGTGGTGGAGTCTGATGGGGGAGGCACGCTTTCATCGATTGCTTGTGGTAAGTACTGGTCTACTGCTGCCAAAGGTGGCAATTTTGGAGACACAGTAGTTCCTCGCATTCTTCCTAGCGACTCAGAAGCATTGAGACGGACAGGAGGTGTAGCTACCCTTCTAACGGAAGGATTCTGAGGGGCGTTGTTAGGCAGGAATTCTGGATTTAATGCTTCATTAACAGGGAGCGTAGCCCGGAATTGAGGCTTAACAGGATGGTTACTGTCGTTTGGTGCTAATGGTGTGGGTACAGCAATTGGTACGGCGATTTCTTGCTGTCTGGAAATTGGTCTAGTTACTGCAAAGTTGTTGGGGCTAGTAACGGGAATTGGTATGGCAGTGTTGTTGTTTTGATTGGCAACTACTGGTACAGGTGTATTGCCAGTCTGTTGATCCCGATATTTTGCCTGTAATCTTTGGATTTCTGCTTGTAAGCTACGTAAGCGATCGCCTTTCGCTCTGGCTGCTCTCTTTCCAGGTTGTTGAGGGCGCTGTATTTCAATAAAGGCTTTGGGTATTGGTACATTACCACCCACCCCTTGGGTTTCAGCAGGAGCTGAAGCTGATTCCAGTGGAACAATTGTATCAACTGGTGTTTCACTATCAGCGCCTGGTGTTGGCACAGTGATAGGTACACTGTCGTTGTTAGCTATAGATGGGGGCTGTGCAACTGGCAAGCTGGGATTGACTCTAGCAGTATCTACAGGGAAGTTAGGTACTGTAGGAGTGCCAGGGTACTGCACTCTGTTAGAGCTAATTATTGCTGGTGCTTGAGCTATGGTGCTGCTGCTGTCTATAGCACTGGGAATAATCAGTTGTTGGCTGATTTTTAGTTGGTTAGGATTGCTGAGATTGTTAACTTTTACTAATTCTGCAACGGAAGTGTTGTATCTGCTGGCGATCGCCGCTAGGGTATCTCCGGGCTTAACTTCGTAAGTATTTGCAGTTGATGCTGATGTTTCAGTTAATGGCTGTACTTGTATGTTAATCGGCTGTGGCTGCTTGATTGTCGTTGCCAGGCTATCTTGGCTACCATTAGCCACTGTTAACTGCTGCTCAATTACTGTACCATTTGTGGTCAATGGTGGTAGTTGATTAGCTAAACTTGTGGGCTGTGTTAACCCAATAGTAGCTTTTGATAAATCTTTTGACTCCTCAGACCGCAACTCCGCCAGACTTTTTCTTAAACGGCTCGATTTCTCTTGTAAACGACTGAGCGCAAATTCTTGCTGCGCTTTTAGTTGGGCATTAATACCATCGCTAGCGGTTGTGTCATCAGCTAGTGCTTGTGGTTGAGTCGTTGGTAATGTATTTTGCCCAGCAGTCACGCCGTTAACGTTGTTCAGTTGTGCTGCTATCTCTTTTACTGGCTTGGTTGTTTGTTCCCCTTGTGCCAGTTGAGATTGGTGGTTGATAGTAGTTTTATGAAAGGCGATGTTTTTAGTAATATTCTCTGATGCAGGAAGCTGCACAGACATTCCACTGGACAAAATTTGCCACTTAGCTTCTAGTCCAGGCAACTGTGAAACTGCTGTTGGTTCCATGATGACTGGGTTCTCCGGCACGCTGGTCGCTAGAACTCTGGAAGTTCCCAGTTGCGTGGCAGCTAATTTCAGTTCGGAATCAGTAGCAGTAGGGATACTTGAGGCTGCCTTTTGGCTACCCACAGGCGCAGCCGCTTGGGCTTGATCGCTTTGTCGAGTCACCAAAAGGCTGGTTGCTCCCATTGATATGGCTAGGCCAATCATTGCCGCTTGTCTCCGCGCCCGGCGATTAGCTTGATTGTTTACTACGTTGAACTGATCTGCCGGGGCATCATCGCGGGTAGGGGTATTTTTCAACACAGCCTTCACTCTTTTTTTCAATGCTCGTTTCAAAGACGACCTCCTATGATCACTAGCGCTTAACTGACCTCGATTTTTCGGTCGGATACTAGTCAATGATTTAGATCACATCATGAGATAGATCAAGATCACTTTCACCAGAGATACTTACGCAAGATTAACCTGCTTCTCTGATTTAGACAAGTTCACACCTGTTAGCAAAATTTAAAGTTGCTGTGCTTACTTGTCTTTGCCACTCCACACACCCTCACACAGTTTGCTGTTCACAGTTGCCTTTGTTGATTTTGCTTTAGGTGCTGTGACCGGAGATTATATACTCACCCAGTCATCTGTCGCCATCAGCAATTTCTCTACTTCGACTCCTGGAAACAGGATGCCCCCTGCTGTAGATATCTTCAAGGTTTTTTCACTTGATCCGTCTTACCAACACGAGACTTTACGTTGATTATTCCCTAAAATACAACCGTGTAAACTTTTCTCACCTTTTTTGCCGCCTAGACAGTTGATAAGTAACAAAAAAGGTGTAAATGCTTTATAAGAACGGGTTTCACCGCTTTTGTTTCCCAAAATTGACTGATTTTAATTCATCAAAATCTATCATTCCAGTTGCGGTTTTACTGGATTTTCCTATACAAATTTCTTATATCCACATACCTAACTTTCAGGGTGTTTTTCAATATTTATACTGTTTTTTATATAAATAAAAGTATTAATAAATACATTAAAATAAATCGATAACATAGTTATGGTTTTCGTTAAACCCTTACGGATTAACTCTGCTGTAGTTTGTCTATAAGTATTATTGCTTAAATAAAATTTGGTAACTAATTATAGTAGATATCCTAACTGACGACGGACTTCAAATAAGCCTACTGCCACACTTACAGAAAGATTTAAGCTGCGAACACCTGGTTCAGCCATAGGGATGTATAAGGTAGCATCACAAGCTGAGAGAACGGTGGGAGGTAAGCCTGTGGTTTCACTGCCGAATAGTAACCAATCATCAGCTTGATATGGAAACTGAATATAACTAGAACTACCGCCAACGGAAAAGCCTAGTAATCTACCGCCACGTTCTTGATGTGCATTTTCAAAGGCTTCTAAGGTTTTATGGTAGTGCAGTTTAACATAAGGCCAGTAGTCTAAACCTGCTCTTTTGAGGTAGCGATCGCTAATTTCAAATCCCAATGGGCCTACTAGATGTAATTCTGTACCTGTAGCTGCACAGGTACGAGCGATGTTGCCCGTGTTAGGGGGTATTTGCGGATTAACTAAAACTACCTGAGGCATTGTCCGTATAATTTCTGTTTGTATAAAAATATATATTATTTATGCAATATCTACCAGTAGACAGAGGGCAACCATAGGTTTTGTTAATAATTCTCCATTAAGTTATGTTGATTAGAATTTTAAAAGGAAAAAATTTGGTCAATAGTCGGTTGTTTTTACTCTGAACTTTTGACTATTGACTATCGACTTACCCCTTTAGCTGGGTACACAACTTATTTTGTAGTTCAAGTTCTCGTTCCTGGGTGGTACTTATGGCTTGGGTGATGACGCATTGGGTGTCAAAGCCGACTTTATGTAGCTGTAACCAGTGTTGGGCTTCGTTACCTTCACGTAAAATTTTCTGGAGGGGAGAGAGGAAACAGCTAAAGCCATGTTTTTTAGCGATCGCCCAAACTTCTTGATATATTTCATTCACCCAATCTCTAGCTATGATGCTTCTACCGTCTTGCCAATGTGTCAGTTGGGCATCGAGACTAGCGCTAGCGGCTGCTGCTTCGTTTTTGGCGGTGAGGGTTACAAGTTCTTCGGGAGAAAACTTACTTTGGGTTAAGGGATCTAGGTCGGGATTTTCTATTAGTTGTAATAGCCGCGCTTCTAGTAAGGCTGTAATTGCCAGTAAGGAGATGGGATCTGTAACTAAATCACAGATTCTTAATTCTAGACGGTTCAAATCATAGGGACGGCGATCGCCATTTGGTCTGACTGATACCCACAGGTGGCGGACGTTTTGCATTGTCCCGATAGCCAATTGCTGTTCTACCCACTCTATATGATGGGCGTGGCTGGTAAATAGTGGGACGTTGGTTGGGGTTTGGGGGAAGACACCCCAACGGGTGGAGTGATAACCTGTGGCTTTACCATCGATGAAGGGAGATGAGGCGCTTAAGGCTAAAAATAGGGGTGCTTCGACGCGAATTAATCGACAAGCCCGCATTAATACTTCTGGATCGTCAATGCCTACGTTTATATGAACACTAGCGGTAACTACTTTTGTGCCGTAAGTTTGCTCAATATAGTCATGATATGGGTTGGCTGGGTCGGAACGAAAAAAGCGATCGCTTCTACCCAAAGATAACGTACTGCCAGGAATGAGGGTATAGTCACCTAATTGCTTGAGGTAGTCTCTTAATGCGCGTCTAGGTCGCAACAAAGCACACAGCAAATTCTCATAACTGTGTAGTGGATCTGTTGTGTATTCTACGTTCCGGCTATCTGGTTCTCGTACAAACCCGTCTAATTGAGTCACAATTTTATCCGAGAGGCCGACGATTTCACCTTGAGGCGTACCGGTGTACATTTCGATTTCAAAGCCTTTCAATAAGACCACTTTATTCTCCTCGGCTCTCCCAGCCTTTAAATTGTATCGAGTTAGACAATCCTTTACATCGACATTCGGGCAAATTTAAAGTTAAGAATTATGGAACCGTAGACTGAGGCTCTTGACTTTGCTGCCTCACTCAAGGTTGAGTTATGAATGTTTGGAGTGGATTATTGCCTAGTCCGTAACCCTTGATTCATAACACATAACTCTAAGTGCTTACTAACCGAATTTCGATTAATGTGAGTTCGATAAATTCGGAAGAACCCCTCTCCGTAGCGCGGAGCGCTTCTCGTAGGGTACCTCTCCCCGCGTCGGGGAGAGGCTTAAAACCCTGATTCTTTGGTACTCAGTGATAGATTTTGAGCAGCCTTCCCTACAAGGGAAGGGGTTGGGGTTAGGTTCCGTGGAACTCATTTAACCTTTTTGATATTGACAATAAAAACCACTGGTGTTTTTTAGGTCAAGAATTTACCAGCGAGGATAATTACGATCAACCGCATCAGCCAAGCCACAGCGCTTAGATAAGGGTAGTTTCGCTATACATCACATTTTGCATAGGAAAATATCGATATCAATCAAGCTCAAGTTTTCCCACAATTAATTATTGATGACTCAATACTAATGTTTGATCTAGATGAGAAATTCTGATGTCATCTATATTCTCATGAAATGTCTAATTATTTAATGATCTATTAAAGCTTGTATTGGCGATAGACTTGACTAGCGGCACGATGTACTAGGGAATGTCGCCAAACTAGGGATGTCATATCATCAGCGTAACCGCCACCAATTACGCAGGCGACTGGATAGCCAGCACTGACACAGGTAGTTAAAACCTGCATTTCTCGGCGGAATAAGCCAGTGTCAGTTAAAGCTAGTTTACCTAAGCGATCGCCTATATGTGGATCAACACCAGCATCGTATAATACTAAGTCAGGCTTGATCTCAGATAACAAATCTGGTAAATAACTTGCCAAGGTTTGTAGGTAAGCATCATCCTCCATTCCTACTGGTAAGGGAACATCTAAATCACTGTGTTGCTTGGTTCCTGGGAAGTTAATTTCGCAGTGCATCGAGAAGGTGAAAACACTGTCATCATCTTGGAAAATAAAAGCTGTACCATCTCCTTGATGAACATCCAAATCGACAATGAGGATTTTTTGGACTATTTGCTGTTGTTGGAGGACACGAGAGGCGATCGCTAAATCGTTGAAAATACAAAAACCAGAACCATAACTAGGAAAAGCGTGATGAGTACCGCCAGCCGTATTGCAAGCTAAACCTTGACTGAGTGCTAACTGCGCCGTAAGTATTGTTCCACCCACCGCTATACAGGTACGATTTGCTAGTGCTGGACTCCAAGGTAAACCGATTCGACGTTGTGCTTTGGTATCTAGTGTACCTTCGCAGTAAGACCGCACGTAGTCTGGGGTGTGAACTAACTCGATTAACTCTAGGGGTGGAAGGGTTGGGGTATAAAATTGCTCTGTTTGTGCTACATCATCACTTAACAGCAATTCATAGAGTTTTTTGAATTTTGCCATCGGAAAGCGATGTCCTTCAGGCAATGGTGCAACATAATCTGGGTGATAAATAATTGGCAGTTCCATGTTATTTATTTTCCCAGACTGGTGCTGAATATGCCTAAACATTCTATGTTGAGCAGAGAAATTCTAGGCGATCGCCCATATATGAGAGATTGCTTGGTAGATGCTTGGCATAGCTAGGAAAATCATTGTTGCACCTTTATGCCAATCTTTTGGCTGTTTCCTTACTATCTACCGCAGATTAATAGAATATAAACTTGTTAACCTATATTGTAGATATTAAATAATGATTTAATTTCGGTAAACAAAAATTCGTATATTTCGTATATTTCGTATATATATATTCTCTTATTGACTGTTTTTCTTGTTCTATTACCTTTTTTCCCGATGAGTTATGTAAAAAACAGAAATGATTATTACAAATTTTTTATTCATCATTACTGCCGTTATAGTTGTATTCTATTGGTTCTTATCCCATCAGAAAACACAGAGAGCCTTAATTTGGTGGAATAGTAAGCAATGGCTGAGAATGTATCACGAAGGAGAAGCCATTCAAAATGGTTTGCTACAAGAATCATTTGTGATACGACGATATTTAGAAGTATCATCCATAAATCCCGCTTTTTATCAACAGCCAGAAGCAAAATATTACTTGGCAACTATCGAAAAGTTTCATCATTCTTTAAAAGAACTCAGCGATTATTTATATCCTGCACATATTGACAATAGTTTACCGCTAGCAATTTGGCATTTACTAAATAAATGGAAAGCGCGCCTTCCCGGCTTAAATTTAAAAATTGAATTACCTACAGTATGGCATCAAGAATTGCCTTCTACTAGCTGTTTTCTTTTGATGATATTAGAGGAGTTCATGCAAATCGCCGCAGGAAATCTATCCTCCCGATTATCGATATATATCAGATTGAAAGATAGTGAAAATTGTGCAGAGCTTACAGTCCAAATAACTGATACAAAAATCCCACAGCAAACTTACATATCTAATTTTACAGAGCTAGATTATATCCGGCTTATTTTTAAGTTTTTTATGATTGGTAAATGTTTCTATCATTGCAACAATAACACAGAGATATGGTGTTTTATTTGGCGACGGTAAACGTACATTATCACCTGCCAAAAGTCAACTAATTCATGATTTAGGATTGATAAATCTTGATATTATTAGGACTTACCTGCCCATATTGTCTATGAAGACTAGGGGTAAAGGAAAAAACTAATAATTAAATCAAGATACCTCATAACCCCCACAGCCTTGATTTTTCATTTTTATGCGTAAAACCCAATTATATTACTGATAATATAATTTACTTCATGCTGCCTTCTCATCAATAAGAAAAAGTTATATATGCAGAGAATATTACAGAATATTAACAAATATAAAATTTTAGTAATTGATGATCACGAATCTGTTTTATATGCAACCTTTCATGTCTTAAAACAACTTTATCCAGAAGCAGATATTGTCCAGGCACAAACTATAAAATCGGCCCTCAATCATACGATAAGCGGGAAATTTGACCTCATGATAATTGATTTAGCTATGCCAGAGAAAGTTGGCAGCACTGCCCAAACTAATAATGGTCTTCAACTTATTAAAACTTTAATGAGGCAATATCCGACTCTCAATATTGTGATTCAGACTGCTAATCCTCGTGCTTTAGTAAGATTAAAAGCAGCAATTAGCAATCACGAAGGTGGTTTTACAGTTGCAGATAAAAGCTTACCCATGAGTGAAATGTTAAGCAAAGTTGATTGGTCTCTCAAAGGTTTGCATAACACACCTAAAGAGATACGTTCTGGCTTGGAAGTAAAACCAGAATGGCTAGAGGTTTTACAACTAGCTTTTAAAGAAGGTTTACAAGATATCTTTATTGGACAAAGAATGAACGTTGCTGAAAGAACTGTCAGGCACTATTGGAGTAAAATTTATGATGCTTTAGGAGTTTATCCAGATGAAGGCAAAAATTTAAGAATTCAATCAGAAATTCGTGCCAGAGAAGAAGGTTTAATTGATTAATCAATCATTGATATTCAATATTTATTTGTCGCCAAAACAATAAATAAAAACCTATACTAAAAAAATATATATGATCCGCCAAATTTGGACAAAAGTAAATTCAGATAATCATATTTGGCGTGTAGGAATAACTGCCATTATTTTTGTTACCTCACTGCGATTAGTGGGTTCATTACAATTTCTGGAATGGGCTGCATTTGATACCTTGATGCAACTACGTCCCCAGGAGAAAATTGATCAAAGAATTCTGATCATAGGTATGAATGAAAATGACATTAATCAGCGTGGAATAGATCCAATCTCTGATAGAGATATCGCATTATTATTGCAGAATTTACACAAACATCAGCCTGCTGTTATTGGACTAGACATTATTAGATATTTCCCTGAAGAATCTGGATATGAAGAACTTGTTCAAACCTTCATAAAAATTAAAAATTTAATTGCGGTTGAAAAAATTCTGCCCGATATTAGTGGTTTGACTTTTAATCTACCACCAAGTTTACCAGAATCACAAATAGGCTTTAGTAAAACCATTATTGACTCCGATGGCAAACAAAGACGTAGTTTGTTAGCAATATCTAATCGAGAAAGAGAATGGAAATTCTCTTTTCCTATTAAATTAGCAGAAACTTATTTAAAAACTCAAGGTATCCCTCCAGGGAATGTTGATAATGACACCTATAATATAAAATTTGGAGCCACTGAATTGCCACGTTTTCAGCCTAATTCAGGCGGATATGTGCAAGCTGATGCTGGAGGTAGTCAAATACTCATTAATTTTCGTAATCAAGGCAAAACTTTTCCTATAGTTTCCCTGTCAGAAATGCAAAGCGGCAAGGTTAATCCTGAGCAGATTCGTGGCAAGATTATTCTGATTGGTATGGCTAGTTATAGTCATAAAGATTATGCAGTTTCATCTACTATAAATAGTAAACATCCAGATCTAATTTATGGGGTTGAAGTCCACGCATATATTGTTAGCCAGTTGGTTAGTGCTGCATTGGATAACCGTCCGATGGTCAATGTCTTAGCAGATATATGGGAATATTTGTGGATTATTTTTTGGGGGATTTTAGGTTTAATTATAGGGCGTGTGATTCGTGATCCTTTCAGGGTGCTTATTTTTATTACTATAGCTAGTATTTGTTTAGTCTTTATATGTTATGGACTCATTATTATTGGTTGGTGGATACCAATTATCCCCGCATTTTTAACTTTATTTTTCAACGGTGTAGGTTTAGCAGCCTTTCATAGATATGATGAATCCTTACGTTATTGCTTACAATATCGACAGCTAATTATTGACCAAACTTTTGATGCCATCCATAGTCATCCCTTGCAAACCTTGAACATTATATTAAGAGAAGTTCAAGATGATCAAAGATTATCTCCTCAAGATTTTATATTGAAGCTTCAGCAACTAAATCAAGAACTGCGCGATGTTTATGATTTAGTTAAAGGAGAAACTCTCAGTGGATTAAATGATGCTGATTACTTACCATACTCAAGATTAGATTTATCTCAACCACTGGATGAAATTCTCTTTGAAGTTTATAGCGAAAGTCTAGAGCAAAATTATAGTTACTTCGATAATATAAAACACAAGATACTCAAATTTGAGTCGATGGATGAACGCAATTTAACCATCGCACAGAAACAAAGCCTGTGTAACTTCTTAAAAGAAGCCTTATATAATGTCAAAAAATATGCTTATGGTGCTACTCGTTTAGAAGTTATTTGCACTCAAGAACATGGTAAAAATATCATTCGAGTAGCAGATAATGGTTTAAAGATTGAAAAAATTGCTGATTTATCCTCACACTCAGGCTTGGGAACAAAACTAGCGCAAAATTTGGCAAACCAGTTGGGTGGTGAATTTAAGCGTTATCTTAATTCTCCGAATGGTGTGGTTTGTCAGCTGACTTGGTATGCTAAGAAAATGGGGTTTTGTCGATTATTTTAATAACTGACAGCTTGCCAAAAGATGTAGGGTTAAGCGATCGCATAAAGACCAGCGTTACATCCTGCCAATGATGAATTAATATTATCCCACTCTCAATACAATGCAGATATCTATGTAGAGATATCTGCTTGTGAGATTTTACGGTATTTAGCAACAGTGTGCAGCCAAATTGGCATGAAAGTGCAATGCAATTGGCAGAAATTGCTAACAAATTCCTATGCTAACTATTTATCGTGTTAAAGGAATGTAGGTGTGATGAAATTTACATTCCCTTGCACAGTCCATCAACTCTTATCAAAAACATCTTTATACCCAAAGGGACAATACAAATATGGTTATTCGAGGAACCAACAACGACGACAACTTAATCGGGACTACTGGAAACGATATTATTGAGGGATTGGGTGGTAATGACCGCTTTGAAGGTGGTCGAGGTAACGATACTTTAACCGGAGGTACAGGTAATGATGTCTTTAACTTGGAACAGCAGCAAGACAATGATGTAGTTACAGATTTTGTGCGTGGACAAGACAAAATTGACCTCAGAAACCTGAATATTAATGATTGGGCTACCCTACAATTACTCATTAGTAATGATGGTCAAGACAATGCCTTAATTACTACCTTCTTCAATGGTTCTCAGTCACAAATCAAACTACTGAATATCAATCCAAACCTACTGCAAGCTAGTGATTTCATCTTCAACACTGTTAACCTCAATCAAACTATCGATGGGACTAACTTCGCAGATCAGTTATTCGGTGGTTTAGGTAATGATACCCTCAGAGGATTTAATGGTAATGATGTCTTATTTGGTGAACAAGGCGATGACCGTTTTGAAGGTGGTCGGGGTAACGATACTTTCTATGGTGGTGCTGGTAATGATGTCTTTAACTTGGAACAGCAGCAAGACAATGATGTAGTTACAGATTTTGTCCGTGGACAAGACAAAATTGACCTCAGAAACCTGAATATTAATGATTGGGCTACCCTGCAATTACTCATTAGTAATGATGGTCAAGACAATGCCTTAATTACTACCTTCTTCAATGGTTCTCAGTCACAAATCAAACTACTGAATATCAATCCAAACCTACTGCAAGCTAGTGATTTCATCTTCAACACTGTTAACCTCAATCAAACTATCGATGGGACTAACTTCGCAGATCAGTTATTCGGTGGTTTAGGTAATGATACCCTCAGAGGATTTTTTGGTAATGATGTCTTGTTTGGTGAACAAGGTGATGACCGTTTTGAGGGTGGTCGGGGTAACGATACTTTCTACGGTGGTGCTGGTAATGATGTCTTTAACTTGGAACAACTACAAGACAATGATGTAGTCACAGATTTTGTACGTGGACAAGACAAGATTGACCTCAGAAACCTGAATATTAATGATTGGGCTACCCTGCAATTACTCATTAGTAATGATGGTCAGAATAATGCTTTAATTACTACCTTCTTCAATGGTGATCAGTCGCAAATCAAACTACTGAATATCAATCCAAACCTACTCCAAGCTAGTGATTTCATCTTCAACACCGTTAACCTTAATCAAACTATCGATGGTACTAACTCCCCAGATCAGTTATTCGGTGGTTTAGGTAATGATACCCTCAGAGGATTTTTTGGTAATGATGTCTTGTTTGGTGAACAAGGTGATGACCGTTTTGAGGGTGGTCGGGGTAACGATACTTTCTATGGTGGTGCTGGTAATGATGTCTTTAACTTGGAACAACTACAAGACAATGATGTAGTCACAGATTTTGTTCAAGGACAAGACAAAATAGATATCAGAAACCTGAATATTAATGATTGGGCTACCCTACAATTACTCATTAGTAACGACGGTCAAGACAATGCCTTAATTACTACCTTCTTCAATGGTGATCAGTCGCAAATCAAACTACTGAATATCAATCCAAACCTACTCCAAGCTAGTGATTTCATCTTCAACACCGTTAACCTTAATCAAACTATCGATGGTACTAACTCCCCAGATCAGTTATTCGGTGGTTTAGGTAATGATACCCTCAGAGGATTTTTTGGTAATGATGTCTTGTTTGGTGAACAAGGTGATGACCGTTTTGAGGGTGGTCGGGGTAACGATACTTTCTATGGTGGTGCTGGTAATGATGTCTTTAACTTGGAACAACTACAAGACAATGATGTAGTCATAGATTTTGTTCAAGGACAAGACAAAATAGATATCAGAAGCCTAAATATTAGTGATTGGGCTACCCTACAATTACTCATTAGTAATGATGGTCAGAATAATGCTTTAATTACTACCTTCTTCAATGGTGATCAGTCTCAAATAAAACTCAATAACATTAATCCCAATCTACTACAAGCCAGTGATTTCATCTTCAACACTAACACCGTTAACCTCAATCAAACTATCGATGGTACTAACTCCCCAGATCAGTTATTTGGTGGTTTAGGTAATGATACCCTCAGAGGATTTTTTGGTAATGATGTCTTATTTGGTGAACAGGGTGACGACCGTTTTGAGGGTGGTGCAGGTAACGATACATTCTACGGTGGGACTGGTAATGATATCGCTGTTTATTTAGGTACTCGTTCTCAATATCAAGTAACTAGTAATGGGGGTGTTTTTACAGTTACCGATACGGTGGCTAATCGTGATGGCGTAGATACATTACGTGAAGTTGAACAAATACAATTTTCAGATCAAACTATAACCATTGGTAATACCTCACCAACTATCACCTTAGCCGTATCTCCAGCTAGCGTTACCGAAGACGGAACCCCAAATCTAATTTACACTTTCACCCGCACTGGTAGTACTACCAACGCCCTAACCGTAAATTATAGCGTTGCTGGGACAGCTACCCTGAACACTGACTACGCTCAAACAGGCGCAGCGAGTTTCACTGCTACCACGGGTACAATTACCTTTGCGGTGGGTGCAAGTACAGCCATCTTAACGATTAACCCCACCGCAGATACCACCGTCGAAAGTAACGAAACCGTTGCTTTAACTTTAGCAAGCGGTACAGGTTATACAGTCGGTACAACAACAGCCGTCACTGGAACCATTACTAACGATGATTTCCCCAGTATTACCCTAGCAGTATCTCCAGCTAGCGTTACCGAAGACGGAACCCCAAATTTAATTTACACCTTTACCCGCACTGGCAGCACAACCAACGCCTTAACCATTAACTTTGGCGTTGCTGGGACAGCTACCCTGAACACTGACTACGCTCAAAGTGGTGCTGCTAGTTTCACTGCTACCACAGGTACAATTACCTTTGCTGCGGGTGCGAGTACAGCCATCTTAACGATTAATCCTACCGCAGATACCACCGTTGAAAGTAATGAAACCGTTGCTTTAACTTTAGCAAGCGGCACAGGTTATACAGTCGGTACAACAACAGCCGTCACTGGAACCATTACTAATGATGACACCTTACCTACCGGCATTACTATAAATCTCAGTGGTAGCCAAACCATAGTCGAAGGTAATAGCAGTCCTCAAAACGTTACCTATACCGTTACTCTTTCCCAAGCCAGCAGTCAAATTATCACCGTCCAATATGCCACCGCTAATGGTACAGCTACAGCAGGTTCGGACTATACAAGCACAACAGGAACTCTGACTTTCAATCCAGGGGAAACCAGTAAAGTCATCAATATCCCTATTCTCAATGATTCAGTTAATGAGGCAAATGAAACCTTTACACTCAGGCTGACTTCTCCCACCAATGCTACTCTTGGGACAACCAATACTGTTACCACAACTATTACCGATACCCTCAGTGCTTCTGTGACTACCACTTTGCCAACTAATGTGGAAAACCTCACCCTCACAGGAACAGCAGCAATTAACGGTACAGGTAATGCGGGAAATAATATCCTCACAGGTAATAGTGGCAATAATATTCTTTCTGGTGGCGCGGGAAATGATACTTATGCCTTTGTAGCTAATGCTGCTTTGGGAACGGACACGATTACAGAAACCGCTACAGGTGGTATTGATACTATTGACTTCAATGGTAGTACGGCTACTGTCAGGGTAAATCTGGGTGTGACTACATCACAAACAGTGAATAACAACCTCAAACTGATTCTCTCTGCTAATAACGTCATCGAAAATGCTACAGGTGGTACAGGTAATGACAGGCTCACTGGTAATGCTTTAAATAATATTCTGGCTGGTGGTAACGGAAACGACCAACTGCAAGGATTAGCTGGAAATGATACCCTCTGGGGTGGATTGGGGGATGATATTCTGACTGGTGGTATTGGTCAGGATAAATATCTATTCCAAAGTAGTGGTGTTTTTAGTTCCAGTTTAGGGGTTGATTACATTAGCCAGTTTGATGTGGGACAAGACCAAATTGTGTTGAGTAAAGCTACATTTAATGCAGTTACTAATAGCGCAGGACAGGCTTTAACTGATTTTGCCGTTGTCAGTGATGATGAATTTGTTAATGCTAGTAGTGCGCGAATTGTCTATAGCCAAGGTAGTGGTAGCTTATTTTACAATCGAGACGGTAATGTTCTGGGTACAAGTACAGTGTTTGAGTTTGCTCGTTTAGGTAATCCTGATATTACTTTAAGTAGTAGCGATTTTAGTTTAATTGCCTAGCCACAAATACCCGACTTTTAAAAAAAGTCGGGTATCTTGTTTTTCACAAGGTAATTAAGAAAAGGCGATCGCGCCAATCATGCAAGTAAGATTCTATTGTGCAGGTTTAGCAATATCTCCAACTTTGAATTTACCGCCAGTGGTGATTTTCCCAACGCTAGATGTAGCATCCACGTCAACTAGTTGAATCATGCCTAATGGTTGAGTAACACTGCGGATAACTTTACCTGTGGTCGGGTCTTTCACTTGTTTTGTCACTCGCTCAATGGAAAGTTTCATCCCGACTCGATAACCGTCTGATTTACCTTTGTTTAAAATCACAGTATTTCCTGTGACATCAGCTACAGTGGCGTTAACGCTGGGTAAAGCTTTTGGTAAAGCGGCTAAATTGGTGGATTTTGTATTCAATTCAGTGATGACTTGATCGATCGCTTTTTCAGTGGCTTTGGTGAGTAATTTGCCTTCGTTGCTAGTAGAGGAACCTCCACCAATACCCAATACACTGACTTGAGTATCGGACTGGCTCTCATTCCCATTACCTTCAGCTACAAACAAGATTTCGGCTGTAGTTGTATTGACTACACGAATATTCAATTTGACCAAAGCATCGGTATCGGTACTCGCTGCACCAAATCCTAAAAAGCCACCCCCAGAGCGCCGTTGTTGAACGTCAAATTGAGTCACTGAGCCGATGACAACCGCCTCAACGCCTAAAATACGGCCAATTTTTGCGGCTGTACTAGCATCAACTCTTCCAGAATCACCTAAATCTTGTTCTCTTAAAATAGCTTCTAATTGGCTACGTTCCACGACAACAAAATTACCGCTTTTCACTAACCGATTGACGAGGATGTCACTGACACCCTTACTACCTGCGGGAAAAAGTGATAAGTAACTGGGGTTACTGACGCTACTAAAATCAAAATCAAGAACGGCAATTCTGACTTTTTCGGATGGGGAACTGCTTTGTTGTGCTAGTTGGAAAGATTGTGTTTCTTTGGCGTTAGCTGGTTGTAGAGAAAAGGTTCCTGTATTTACGGTGAAATATGCAGCGATCGCAGGTAAACATAAGCCCAAAATTATAGGCTTATTTTGAGATAATTTGCTTTGATTCATCAGTTGAGCCTAATTAAGTAAATGTTATGATATTCCGCTTTTCTTTGGGAAATTACTTGCATAAATAGGGAACAAAAAACAAGTCTCGTCTATTTGGAATTTTTCAGCGTCAACACAGACTACGCCAGTGAAAATCAAATAGGAGTTATATATATGCGGAAAAATGAAAAATTCTAATATGTGAATTTTTCATGAAGTTGATTATCTTGATCACTACAGCACCCAAACACATATTATAAATTATCAGGAATTATGATTTTGCACTTTTATGCCACAAAAAAGGGCAGGCATTATGCCCACCCAATAATTAATGTAAGAGAATATTCTGTTGCTATTAACCCAACAATTGTTTAGCTTTAGCTAATACATTATCAACGCTAAAACCAAATTTCTCCAAACAAACGCCGCCAGGAGCAGAAGCACCGAAGCGGTCTATAGTTACAGCATCGCCTTCACTACCAATATATTTGTGCCAGCCGAAGCTGCTAGCCGCTTCTACAGCTAAACGCTTGGTGACAGCTTTAGGTAGAACTGATTCTTTGTAAGCTGCATCTTGTGCATCAAACAAATCCCAAGCAGCCAAGGAGACTACACGAACTTTCTTGCCTTCAGCTTTGAGTTTCTCGGCTGCGGTGACACAGAGGCTCAATTCTGAACCAGTACCAATCAGGATTAAATCTGGTGTGCCATCGGTATCTACAACAATGTATCCGCCCTTAGCTACGTCATCAATCGATGTACCTGCCAAGTTGGGAACATTTTGACGAGTAAACGCCAACAAAGTAGGAGCGTTGTTCTTAGCTCTCTCAATTGCTACTTTGTAAGCGCCGGAGGTTTCGTTACCGTCGGCGGGACGAATTACTGTCAGGTTAGGAATAGCACGGAGTGAGGCCAGCGTTTCGATTGGTTGGTGGGTCGGGCCGTCTTCACCTTGACCGATGGAATCGTGGGTCATCACCCAAATCGAGCCGGCTTGAGACAGGGCAGATAAACGGATGGGAGCGCGCATATAATCACTGAAGATTAAGAAGGTAGCGCCATAGGGAATTAATCCCGAACCATGCAGCGCAATACCGTTACAGATTGCGCCCATACCATGTTCCCGGACACCAAAGTGGATGTTGGGATTTTGGTATTGTCCTTTTTGGAAGTCGCCTTTGCCCTTGATTTCGGTGAGGTTGGAATGGGTCAAGTCAGCCGAACCACCAATGAGTTCAGGTAGAACCGCCGCCAATTTGTTGAGGCAGGTTTCTGAATGCTTACGGGTGGGAAGTCCTTTATCTTCGGGGGTGTAGGATGGTAGTACCTTATCCCAACCATCAGCCAGTTTGCCGCTTAAGTAACGCTCAAATTCAGCCGCTTCTTGGGGATATTTAGCTTTGTAATCTGCGTAGGTTTTGTTCCAGTCAGATTCGTAGCCTGCACCGCGCTCTACTGCTTTACGGGTATAGTTGAGGACATCTTCGGGAACAACAAATGGGTCGTGTGACCAACCTAGATTTTGACGAGTTAAGGCTACTTCATCTCCACCCAATGCTGCACCGTGAACCCCGGCAGTATTAGATTTGTTAGGGGAACCGTAACCGATAATGGTTGTCACCTTAATCATGGTGGGCTTATCGGTGACAGCTTTTGCCTCTTCAATAGCTTTGTGAATTGCTTCTAAATCGGTGTTGCCATCTTTAACATGGATGACGTGCCAGCCATAAGATTCAAAACGCTTGGAAACATCTTCGGTAAAGGCTACATCTGTAGAACCATCGATGGAAATGTGGTTGTCGTCGTACAGAGCGATCAGTTTACCTAATCCCAAGTGTCCAGCAAAAGAGGCTGCTTCACCAGAAACGCCTTCCATGTTGCAACCATCACCTAAAATTACATAGGTATAATGGTCAACAATCTTGGCATCGGGTTTGTTGAACTTAGCTGCGAGGTGAGCTTCTGCGATCGCTAAACCAACACCATTGGCAATACCTTGACCTAGTGGCCCAGTGGTGACTTCTACACCTGCGGTCATGAAGTTTTCTGGGTGTCCGGGGGTTTTGGATTCCCACTGGCGGAATTGCTTGATGTCCTCAATGCTGACGCTATCGTAGCCTGTCAGGTAGAGCAGGGCATACTGCAACATGGAACCATGACCAGCAGACAAAACAAAGCGATCGCGGTTAAACCATTTGGGATTTTTCGGGTTATACCGCATAAAGCGGTTCCACAGCACAAAAGCCATTGGAGCCGCGCCCATCGGTAGTCCGGGGTGTCCCGATTTTGCCTTTTCTATGGCATCAACAGCCAAGAAACGAATCGCATTAATAGAAAGTTCTTCGAGGGATTGGGTTGCAACAGCCATAATCTCTTGTTCTTAACGACGGGTTAGCACTCTTCAAGCTACTTTTACTGGGGTTGTTTTTCTCAGCTAGCAGTTAACAGTTAACAGTTATCAAGATAGGATTTACTACTGATAACTGATACTGAATAAATGACAACTGATTTTCATTCCCCTACGTTATCCTCATCATCCCATTCCCGATTGTCGATGGACAAGCGGGATCTCCTGAGTTTGTGGTAATTTATCCAGCCAAGAATCCGGTCACGCTGAACCCTTGGCTGGGTCGGGAATGATATCTATGATACTTTTAGCTGGTTGATTTCAGGAGAGCCGACAAGTGGAGAGTGGGGAGATATAAATTTAAAAGTTTCTCTCCCTACCTCTTGGCTTTTTCACACGTACTTTTTGAAAGCTAGTGTGACATTATGACCACCAAATCCAAAAGAATTAGACAATGCTACCTGGACTTTGTGAGCGCGACTAGAGTCAGGC
The DNA here is from genome assembly GCF_048568275.1 of Anabaena sp. FACHB-595. Taxonomy (NCBI): domain Bacteria; kingdom Bacillati; phylum Cyanobacteriota; class Cyanophyceae; order Nostocales; family Nostocaceae; genus Anabaena; species Anabaena sp. FACHB-595. Next base: position 4,037,268 of record NZ_CP183473.1, on the reverse strand, counting down.
ACGTAATCTAGGTCACAATCTGGGTCAAGGTTTTCAATATTAATTGTAGGTGGAATTTGGTCATGAGCAGTTGCCAACACTGTGGCTACAGCTTCAATACCGCCAGAACCACCCAAAAGATGACCTGTCATCGATTTGGTGGAGCTGACTGCTATTTTATAAGCATGGTCTCCTAGCGCTCGTTTAATCGCTGCGGTTTCGGTGGTATCGTTTGCTGAGGTGCTGGTACCGTGAGCATTAATGTAGCTAACTTGTTCTGGGGTGATGTTTGCGTCTTTGAGTGCCAGTTGGATGGCTCTGGAGGCTCCTTCGCCGCCAGGGACTGGGGATGTCATGTGGTAGGCATCGCAAGTCATACCATAACCAACGATTTCGGCATAAATGCGAGCGCCGCGACTTATGGCGTGTTGCAGCTCTTCCAGAATGAGAATTCCCGCACCTTCACCCATGACAAATCCATCGCGATCGCGGTCAAAGGGACGACAAGCATGAGCTGGGTCATCATTGCGAGTTGATAACGCCCTTGCAGCCGCAAACCCAGCCACACCTAATGGTGTAATTGCTGCCTCAGCCCCACCACAAATCATGGCTTGGGCATAACCACCTTGGACTAGGCGGAAAGCGTCGCCGATCGCATTAGAGCCTGCGGCGCAAGCGGTGACAGTACAGTTATTTGGCCCTTTGGCACCAGTGTGAATTGCTGTCAGTCCAGCCGCCATGTTGGCGATCATCATGGGAATCATGAAGGGACTACAGCGATCAGGCCCCCGGTTGAGATAGATGGTTTGCTGGTCTTCCATGACCTTGAGTCCGCCTACCCCAGAACCAATAATAACCCCCACTTGTTCGGCGTTCAGTTCATTAATGACTAACTGGGAATCCACAAGTGCTTGTTTGGCTGCTGCAACTGCAAATTGGGAAAACCGATCCATGCGCTTGGCTTCTTTGCGCTCCAAGTACTCATGGGGGTCGAAGTTTTTCACTTCACCAGCAATCCGACAATCATGGCTAGACGCATCAAAGTGGGTGATGTAGTCAATGCCATTGCGTCCGCTTAACAATCCTTCCCAATATTCAGAGGCTGTGTTACCAATAGGTGTAATCGCGCCAACACCCGTGACAACAACGCGTTTACGATTATAATCTGTCATGACTCAGTTAAAGGTGGCGAGAAAGCTGCAAAAATTAGGGACTAAAGACTAGGGATGAGGAAGAGGCAAGGGGCAGAAGGCGAAGGGCAGGCTTGCCCTGAGCGCAGTCGCAGGGAGGCAGGAGGCAGGAGAAAGAGAAAAAATCTTGACTTCCCAACACCCAATACCCAGTCCCCAGTCCCCAATACCCAGTCCCCAGTCCCCAATCCCCAATGGCTGCTTAAGCTGATGCGGCAACTTGGTTATTGATGTAATCCACCGCTTCTTGAACAGTGGTAATTTTCTCTGCGGCTTCATCGGGAATTTCGATATCAAATTCTTCTTCCAAAGCCATTACTAGTTCTACTGTATCGAGGGAATCAGCCTGTAAATCGTTGGCAAAACTAGCTTCTGGAGTTACTGTGTCAGGGTTCTCCACACTTAGTTGTTCGATAACAATTTTTTTGACTTTTTCAAAAGTTTCTGATTGGCTCATAGATAAACGTCCTTAACCAGTTGCTATTGTCCGCGCTTTGTGGGCAACATTTTGAGCATATACATCTTATCGGAAAGCGCGATCGTCCGCATAGCGTCCCAGTTCCAAATATAGAATAGGGTGGGCAGTGCTGAGTTTTTAGTCCTGAGTGCTGAGTATGTGTTTTGACCCAGCCCTTGTTTCTTGCTACTTAGCTCTATTGATATAAGCTCGTGCTATGAGCGATTTTTTTGCTAGTCCAGATAAGACTTTGTGCTTCGGGCTTTGACCGACTGTCGGTCATTACGCCTACATTTTGTAAATACTGTTGCTTACCAATTCTTACTAAATTTTTGGCAAATGTCCAAAAAAAATTACCATTCCTCTTAAGTATGGCCTGTGAGGGGTGATAGAAAAGTTATCATCGGGGCAGTTGCCCTAAAATAAACCTACTTTTATGCTATCTCAGACACTAAAATATGCTTATTTTCCTGGTTGTGTTGCCCAAGGTGCTTGTCGGGAACTGTATCAGTCTACCCAAGCTCTTACCCAAGCTTTAGGTATTCAACTAATTGAATTGAAAAAAGCTGCCTGCTGTGGTTCTGGCACATTTAAGGAAGACTCTCAACTGCTGGAAGATACAGTCAATGCTCGCAATATTGCCCTAGCCGAAGAATTAAATTTACCTTTACTAACTCATTGCAGCACTTGTCAGGGTGTGATTGGTCATGTTAATGAGCGTTTGCAAGAATCTCAGACCAGTAACCCTGCTTATATAGAACAGGTGAATGGTCTGTTACACAAAGAAGGTTGTTCACCTTATCAGGGTAGTACAGAGGTGAAACACCTGCTTTATGCTTTAGTCACAGACTATGGTTTAGAGGAAATTACCAAACGTGTCACCCGTAAGTTATCTGGTTTGAAGTGTGCGGCTTTTTATGGCTGTTATCTACTCCGGGCCCAAAAGTTGATGCCTTACGATGATCCTTACAATCCACAGGCGATGGAAAATGTTTTCCAGGCAGTGGGGGCAGAGCCAATTTATTATCGTGGACGGACACAATGTTGTGGTTGGCCTTTGTCTAGTTATGCCACTAATGAATCTTTTAAGATGGCGGGGATGCACCTCCAAGATGCCTTAGCCGCAGGTGCAGATTGTTTAGTTACCCCTTGTCCTTTATGCCATCTCAATTTAGATTCTCGTCAACCAGAGGTGGAAAAAGTTATCGGTCATAAACTAGGTTTGCCAGTGTTGCACCTACCACAGTTAATTGCTTTGGCTTTAGGCGTTAGTCCTGAAGAATTAGGATTAGACCGCCACATTGTTTCGACGAAATCAGTGTTAGAAAAATTAGGATTTTAATCAGGGCTTATGGGTTAGGAGGGTGTGAGGGTGTAAGGGTATAAGGGTGTGAGGGAAAGAAAGATTTATCCCTATACCCCTATACCCCTATACCCTTGCCAATACGACTACTGACATAATCTACCCAGAATTATCCCTATCTGGATGCTGATCACTCCTAATATGCTACTGCCAGCCCAGTAAAACCCTGCTGCTAGTAAATTACGATCGCCTAAAAGGGTAAAGGTGTCTAAGGCATAAGTTGAAAATGTGGTGTATGCACCGAGAAAACCAACTGCTACAAGTAATCTGATTTCGGGGGAAATTAGGGATAATCGCTCTAGCGCTAGGGCATAAAAGAAACCCATAGCTAAACAGCCAGTAATATTAATGAACAATGTGCCGTAGGGAAAAGTTATGCCGAAGCGTTGGGCAAACCACAAACTGAGATAATAGCGACTGAGTGCGCCGGCGATCGCACCCAAACTCACAGCAATAGGATGACGAATTGTCGGTTGTTGCAAAACTTCTGGGACGAGTCTTGGTGCAACAGTCAACAATTGGATACTCTGCTCAACCAAAATCTTGAATCCAAATCCCATTCTTACACCCAAGTTTGTATGACTCGCCCTTGTAATTCTTGCCCTAACCAAGATGTGTTACTAGAAAGTGTATACAGATTTTTCTTCTCGACTTTCCAGATTTTTTGGGGGTCAAATAAAGTTAGTTCTGCTTGGTGATGAGGAGCAAACGCACTCACTTTTTGTTGAATACATTGGGCTGGGCGAGTACTCAAAGCTTGCCATAATTCTAAGGCCGTAAATTCTCCAGTTTCCACCAGATTTTGCCAAAGTAGGGGTAATGCTAACTCAAAACCGATCGCCCCTGGTGGCGCTTCGGCGAAGGCTTGGACTTTTTCTTCGTAGGTGTATGGCGCATGATCAATGGCGATCGCATCTATTACCCCTGTGCGGACTCCTTCACGCAAGGCTTTGACATCGCTGGCGTTACCCAATGGTGGGTCTAAATGCAGGCTGGTATTGTAACTTTTAACCGCTTTGGTGTCTAGTAACAAATGTAGCCAAGTGGTGCTAGCGGTGATGGGTAAACCTTGGGCTTTGGCGGCGGCGATCAGTTCCACGCTGCGGGCGGTGGAAACCCGCATAATGTGTACTTGAGTATTACCTGAAGCGGCAACCAACTCTAATAAAGCCGCGATCGCGCTTGTTTCTGCACTAGGGGGTATGGGAGGTAAACCAAAGCGGAGGGCATCTGCGCCTTCCCGCATCACACCATTAGCGGAGAGTTGGCGATCGCATGGACAAAATGCTACAGGTTTCCCCAAGGGTTGGACATATTCCAGCAAGCGCCGTACCAAGCTTAAATTGTCTAAAGGCAACCCATCAGTAAAACCAACCACCCCAGCCGCCGCTAAATCAGCCAATTCTGTCATCTGCTTCCCAGCCACATCCAGAGTCATAGCACCCCAGATATAGAGCAGGGGTGCTAGGTATTGGGGATTGGGGATTGGGGATTTCTCCCCCTGCCCCCTGCCCCCTGCCCCCTGCCCCCTCTTCTGCAACTGTGCCACCAGTGCGGGGTTATCAATAGCCGGAGATGTATCGGGTAAAATACTGACTTTGGTAAAACCACCAGCCGCCGCCGCTTGTAAGAAAGATGCCAGCGTTTCCCGTTCTTCAAATCCTGGTTCTCCAGAGTGGCTGTATAAATCCACTAAACCAGGGCCAAGAACTAATCCTCGACAATCTCTAATTTGAGTATCAGGACGAGTATTAGGAATATTGGGGGCAATGGCTTGAATTACGCCATCAGCAATTAACACATCTGTGATATTGTCAATACCCGAAACCGGGTCGATTACCCTTACTTGTTGCAGAAGTTCAGTTGTCATGTAACCTATCAGTGCTGGGACTGCTTGTCTATTGTGATATATATTTTGCCTATAATGCTCCAGCTGCGGTTTTATCTAATACACCACCCAAATGAGTAGTAATATTCATGGCTTGCAGTACTGGTACACCATTTAATCCAGAGGGGTAATCAATGACACTAACAGCACCATTACCTTGGCGAAAATTCCAGAAATTGTCTGTGGGTAAACCGAGAATATGACACAGTAAGGTTTTATTTGTGGCATCGTGAGCCACGATTAACCCTGTTTGGCGTTGATTATCTAAGGCTGTTTGCACAATATTTTGCCAGGCTTCCGTGCTACGTTCCCACACTTGCTGTAAATTCTCACCTTCCGGCATTTGTACCTGGCCTGGTATAGTCCGCCAACGCTCTAATTCACCAGGAAATTCCTCTTCTATTTCGGCTTCTAGTTTTCCTTCCCAAAGTCCGTGACTGATTTCTCTTAAACCGTCTTGCAACTCCAAATTGATACTTGGATGGTGGCGCAAGATAATCTCGGCTGTTTCTTTGGGACGCAGCATAGAACTACTTACAGCAAAGTCAATTGCTACATTTTGCAGAAACACCCCGGCTTTTTGTGCTTGTTGTCTACCGTTATCGTTGAGGGGAACGTCAATTTGTCCCTGAAACCTAGTTTGGCGATTCCATTCAGTTTCACCGTGACGCACCAATAACAATCTCACTCCCTGATGACCAGGACGCAAGGAAGGTAGAGTCTCGCCTGTGTGTTGGGTTTGATTCATCGACTCTAGTTGCACTGGTTCACCCAGTCCTCCAGCAAAATTTAATACACTGATTCCACAGTTAGATTGCTGTATGGCATGGTAACGACTGGGGTGAACACCCAAGGCTGTGCTGATGAGGGCGCGATTAATGCCGTTGTGTCCAACGATGAGAATGCTTTCACCGCGATGATTGGGCAAAATGTTTTGCCAAAACTGCCGCGCCTGTTCGTATAAAGATAGAACTGGAAAATGTTCTCTTGTCACCCCATTGTCGTTCACTAACATTTGTAGTTCCTGGGGTTTTTCGTGCCAAATGCGGTAATCTTCGGGAAACTTTTCCTTGACCTCGGATGTCAGCAGTTTTTCCCACAAAGGCAAGTCTATTTCTCTTAACAATTCAGAAATCTGCACATCAGCAGACTGAACTGCCTCATTTGCCAGCTCACTATGAATAATCTCTGCTGTTTGTTTTGCTCGCTGGAGTGGGCTAGTGTAAATTGCCTTAAAGGAAATGTTAGTGAGGGCCTTGCCTACCTTACTAGCGTCACTACGACCTCGCTCCGTTAATGTTGATACGTCAGCACGTCCTTGGATGCGCCGTTCGATGTTATAAGTACTTTGGCCGTGACGCACAATAATGACACGAGTCATCCGTCTTGCCCTCCTCTATCTAAAGGACTAATTTTACTGCAAACTGCTTGCAGAATTATCCTTCAGATTGGTTTTTGGCAATTTAATCAGGGTGTAAGGGTGTAACGGTTGTGGATACTTACACCCTTGCCCAAATAAATGCTACTGGCAACTAACAAATAACAACTGACATTTTTTCACTGGTTTCCTAAATCTAACTGTACCTGCACTCCATCATTACCATTAACTGACTCTTGTGCTGGCTGTAATAAAACTGGAGTATCTGGTAATGAAGTTGATCGGTTTGACCGCCATCCACTAACATTCTGATTGTCTCTTATATTATTAGTGGGAATACTGGTGTTAAAAAATTGTGAGAAGTCATCCTCTGCTGACCGATTACCAATCCCTTCTAGAGAGTCACCAGTTAACTTATAGTCTTGGGTATTTGGGTTTGGCGTTGCTGGTGTCTGGGCGCGAACCGGGCTTTCTAAGCTGGCAATAGATAGGGCGATCGCCAAAACAGCAATAATTCTAGCTTTCATTAGTTTGTTCCCAATTCTTAGTTATTGCTCGTAGCTATTTTTTCAAAAAACTATCTTTCTAACTTCTACTATCAGTTAGATTTGACAAATAAAGATTTGCATCAAAACTAACCTTGGGGAAATTAGGCATTCATAAAAGTAATATTGTTTTAAAATAAATCGAATGATATGTTATTTTAAGTGATTCCCTAATAATTTTAAGGATTGCTTAATATTTTTGAGAAAAATGAATGGGTGTAAAAGCGATCGCCCATCCTCACATTCTGAATCAAAGAGCAGTTGCATCTCTCACTAATCGCCCCCTGCCTTGTTAAGCAATGCCTCTAATTCTGACTTGATAGATAAAGGTTGATAACCTAAAGCAAAAGCCTGTGAACTATCTAAGGAAACATCTGCTGGCCTGGGTGCTGCCATGTTTACATCTCGTTGAAGACAGGCTTTAATTCCTGTGGTTGGTAATTGAAAGACTGCGGCTAATATATGCCCGAAATCATAACGGGAAATCCGTTCTTTGCCACCTAAATGAATTAGTCCTGTAACTTTTCCTAATGTTAATAAAATTCCTTTAGCTGCCGTTGTGCCACTAACAGGGGTACGAAATTCATCTATAAATAAAGTCAATTCTTGACCAGATTGTAAAGTTTGAATAAATGGCTGAATAAAGCTTTTAGCTGTAGGTGTAGCATTACCAAACATCAAAGGCATTCGACATATTGTTGCTATGGGATAACGTTCTAATATACCCACTTCAGCCAAGACTTTCTGCTCACCATAAATATTCACCGGACATACTGTGTCAGTTTCTTTATAAGGAGAATTTACGCCATCAAAAACTAGTTCGCTGGATGTAAAAGCATAAGGGATAGAAGATGTTGCACAAAGTTCGGCAAGATTGCAGGAGGCAGTGACGTTAATTTTATATGATTCATCAGGATGGATTTGACAAAAATTTGGTTGTGATTGTGCGGCTGTATGTATGACTGCATCTGGTTTAATTTCATTAAATATCTGTTTGATTTCTGAAAAATCTGTTAAATTGACCTTGAGTAATTTTATACCTTGAATAGATAAAGCATGAGAGCAATAAGTTCCATAAACTTCCCATTCTTGTTGGGCTACTTGGCAAAGGTGCCATCCTAAAAAACCGCTAGCACCAGTAATTAAAAGCTTCTGCATATCGAAACTAGTACGTATATTGAGATGATGGACGCAAAAATTATACTCTTAATAGTTTCAAAAACTTGAATATTTTTAATTACTGCATCATTATTTCCTGAGGCTATAAATAAATGTACTCACAAGCTAGGTATAAAACTTTTATCCAGCGAATAGCAATAGTATCCTACCAAAGGCTAACACAGGTATTTCCTTCTATATTTGGCATTTGTATCTTTTTGATATCCTGGCACTTTTTAAGCTTGCGTCCTGATACATCTTTGCCGTCGCCGGTTGCAGTTATCAGCAATACTTGGGATTTGATTAAAGACCCGTTTTTTTATAAAGGAGGCAATAATAAAGGTTTTTTCTGGCTAATTCTCGCTAGTCTCAAGCGAGTAGTTGTTGGTTATTTGCTGGCTACATTCATAGGTATTCCCATCGGTTTCATTATTAGCTTAAATAGCTTCTGTAGAAAAGCCATCGACCCACTCATACAATTACTGCGTCCCGTTGCTCCTTTGGCTTGGCTACCGTTAGCACAAGCGGTATTTCTCAAACCTAATCCCTCAGCTATTTTTGTGATTTGTATCACTGCTATTTGGCCGATTATTTTGAATACCGCATTAGGTGTCAAGCTTGTCCCCAAAGATTATAGAAATGTTTCTAAGTTGTTGGGTTTATCACCATTAGAAAACTTTTACAAAATCCTCTTACCCGCAACTTTACCCTATATATTTACTGGGTTGAGAATTGCCATTGGTTTATCGTGGTTAGCAGTTGTCGCCGCCGAAATGTTGCTGTCTGATGATGGAATTGGCTTTTTCATTGTGGATGCTTATAACAATGCGAATATTCATGAAATGATTTTGGCAATTGTTTATTTGGGTGCTGTGGGTTTGGTGCTAGACAAAATCATGGCCTATATTTCCGAAAAAGTGACTCCTCAAGAGTAAGTTATAAGCGTGAGACAAGGGGGACTCGATTAGTCAGCGCTTTTTCCAGTCATTAAAAGTAAATACTATGCCTAGTTTTGTAGAAATCAGGGATATAAAAAAGGAATTTGTTCAAGATGGTAGTAACAATATTGTTCTCAAAGATATCAACTTAGAGATTCAGCAGGGCAATTTTGTATCTCTGATTGGGCATTCTGGTTGTGGTAAATCGACGCTTTTAAATATTGTGGCTGGTTTAGAAAAACCGACTCAGGGGCAGGTACAAGTCGATGGTCAAATAGTAAAAAGACCATTCCGCGATCGCATGGTAGTATTCCAGAATTATTCCCTGTTACCTTGGCTCACCGCTTGGGAAAATGTGGCTTTGTTCGTCGATAAAGCCATGCCTCGGAAATCCAAAAATGAACGCCGTGAGATTATCGCCTCTCACCTAGAGATGGTTGGTTTAAAAGACGCAGCCCAGAAAAAACCAGCGCAACTATCGGGAGGGATGAAACAACGTGTGGCCTTAGCCCGTGCTTTGGCTGTACAACCCAAGTTACTCTTACTCGACGAACCATTTGGCGCATTGGATGCCCTCACCCGTGGTTCCTTGCAAGTAGAGTTAATGCGTATTTGTAATATTTACCACATCACAACCATCATGGTGACGCATGATGTAGATGAAGCATTATTACTCTCAGATCAAGTAGTGATGTTAAAAAATGGCCCAGCCGCCACTATCGGTCAAATTTTAGATATCCCCTTTGAACATCCCCGTTCTCTAGAAATTAGAGATAGTCCCCAATATCACCACTTACGCCAACAATTAATGCAATTTTTACAAGGTCAAGAACAAGCTAAACGCTTACACGTATAGATACTTCATTCTTAGCGAACTAACTTTAGCAAAACTCTGCGTACCTTTGAGTTGAAAAATTATCATTTAAATTCCCCCAGAGTTAATATGCCAAAGTTAAACAGGCGACAATTTATCACAACTGCCGGTGCAGCCGCACTGACTCATGCCACTATTGCCAAAACTCAGTTAAATTCTGGTGTTTATGCTGGCTATAGTGACACCCCAGAAGTAACCACAGCCACCCTGGGCTTTTTACCTGTTACTAGCTGCTGTCCTTTAATTATTGCCAAAGCCAAAGGATTTTTTGCTCAACATGGAATGCCCGATATTAATGTTGTCAAACAACCTTCCTGGGCAGTCATGCGCGACAAACTCATCTTAGGTGCTGCCGATGAAGGATTAGATGGTGGGCATTTGCTGTTTCCCATGGTTTACCTCATGGCTACCGGGGAAATTAGCTATGGGCGAAAAATACCCATGTATATTTTGGCCAGAATGAATGTGAACGGACAGGGGATATCAGTTGCTAATAGCTACAAAAATTTAAACCTAAGTATAGATAGTTCTCCCTTAAAATCAGCTTTTGCCCAAAAAACGAAAACTGGGGAAACTGTGCGTTGTGCAGTGCCTTATCGCCGGGTAACAGGTGATTTTTTTATGCGTTGGTGGTTGGCTTATGGTGGAATAGATCCAGACCGTGATTTATCGGTAATTGTCATTGCACCCCCACAGATGGTTGCAAGTATGCGTAGTGGTAGCATGGAAGCCTTCTGTGTAGTTGACCCTTGGCATCACCGATTAATTAAACAAGGGCTTGGTTATTCAACTGTAACAACTGGGGAGTTGTGGCCTAATCACCCAGAGAAAGCTTTAGGAGTAAGGGCTGAGTGGGTGGATAAATATCCCAAGGCGGCAAAAGCGATGCTGGCGGCATTTTTAGAGGCGCAAATCTGGTGTGACAAGCCAGAAAATAAAGCAGAGCTTTTGCAAATTGTTTCAGAACGGCAATGGATTGGCGTGAAAAGTGAATTGACACGCGATCGCCTTTTAGGTAAATTTGATTATGGTAATGGGCGGATAGTGGAAAATAGCCCCCATGCTATCAAGTACTGGCGGAAAAATGCTTCCTATCCTTTCAAAAGCCACGATTTATGGTTTCTCATTGAAGATATGCGCTGGGGTTATCGTTCCCCCGATTTTGACACCAAACCCCTAATTGATGCTGTCAATCGTGAAGATTTATGGCGAGAAGCCGCTAAATTAATTGGTCAAGAGTCAGCCATTCCCGCCAGTACATCACGGGGAGTAGAGAAATTCTTTAATGGCTTAGAATTTAACCCAGAAAATCCCCAAGCTTATCTCAATACTCCCAAGATCAGGATAATGTGATGAAGGAGGGTTCGCCATTGGGTAAAAGTATCATGAAATTGAAATTAAGTAAATTAAGCGATCGTATACTACATTATCTAGCCGACTTAACCAAAACTCTACTCGGTCTAGACCATAAAAAATTTCAGCAACTCAGCCTCAGCATACTTAGCTTATTACTTTGGGTAGTATTTGGCATGATCACAATTGCCAATTTCACTCCCCCAGCTTTTGCATTGGAGTACAACAAAGAAATTTTAGTGGAAGCAGATTTTTCAGGACGAGATTTAACAGACTCCAGTTTTACCAAAGCTAACTTGCGTCAGAGTAACTTTAGTAAATCTAATTTAACTGGTGTTAGCTTCTTCGCTGCCAATTTAGAGTCAGCTAATTTAGAAGGAAGCAACCTCACAAACGCCACCTTAGACTCAGCTCGTCTCATCAAAGCCAACTTAAAAAATGCAGTATTAGAAGGAGCCTTCGCCGCCAGCACCAAATTTGATGGAGCAATCATTGACGGTGCAGACTTTACCGATGTACTCTTACGCCCAGACGAGCAGAAAAAATTATGTAAAGTTGCCAAAGGCACTAATCCCACCACAGGAAGAGAAACCCGCGACACATTATTCTGTCCCTAATTTATAAAGGATATGTTGAAAACCCTGTGACTTTAGTCCATGAGCAAAAAATGTAGGTTGAGTGGAGGCTTTGCGTAACCCAACACCCTAATATATGTTGTGTTGCTCTGCACTCTACCAAACCTACGTCTAATGTACTATTTTAGTCCTGGCAAATTTAAAATATAAAATAGTGCAATAACAGAAATTCTATCCGCGTCTATCCGCGTGCATCTGCGTTTAATTTCATCCCAGTCTATTGCAACATTTACATATAGCCGTAGCCAGATAGATTAGGACATCAAGCTAAGATAAAATCCTGATAATAAAAGGCTTTCAAGTCTGTCAACCGTCAACAGCTATAATTACCAATTACCAATCACCCTTCTAATTTCATCCATATCCAAATAATCATCAGCAAAAGCTTTCCGCAACAGAGGATGAGGAATAAACTCGTCATACTTTTGCATCTCTGGCGCTTCCGCCGAACTTATCAAATCTTCGCTCCTAATTCTTTGTTCACACAAAGAGACAATCTCTTGCTGAATATATTTAAATTTCCCCTTCCCTAACTTAATCGTCAAATAATAGGGATTTACCCCACCAATACTACTAATTTCTAAAGATTCTCGACAAAAATTATTCAGTAACCTTTCCAAAGTGCGGTAAGCCACAGTACCCATCCACGGAAAGATACAACATCTACCTTTTTCTAACTGCAAAATATACTGCTTATCTAATCCAACTTCTTTTACCAATTCCCGAACTTTTCGTAAACGTTGGAGGGCTTTTTTTTGCAAATAGCTATATTCGGCATCTTCTAATAAAACACGGCGCATCCTTTGCAAAACCTTAGTGTGAATCGTACCACTACCACCGCGCCAATAACTTGTAGCTTTGCCTTCCACTTGCTTAACTATAACTACTCTTTTTTTAAAGTCAATTTCTGTAACTTCCCATGTCACCCCTGCTAAAGCAAATTGTTTACCAACAACTGGCGGTGTGGCAATACTACCAATTTCTTTTGTCCCTTGCTTAACAGTATATTCTTTGTTATCTGCGAACACGGCATAAAACTGAAACTTACTAACTATTCTTTCACCAGCTAAACCCAGAATTAATTTATTCTGTTCAGTATGTTGAATATGACCAATATCAATTAAATAACGCAACAGTAACTTAAAATCTTCCTGAGAAATAGCAGCAAAGGGGGGCAAACTCAAAACCTGTTTAGCTAAAGCAGCAGGGGAAATTTCTCCCACTGCAACTAAAATACTCATTGTTTGGTGATATAACAAACTCAAAGGATATTTAATTGGTTCAATTGGTTCAATCCAACGTTCTTCTAAATAAAGTTGAATAATCGCTATACACTGTAAAAGTTGCCAAGGAATTTGCTCTGGTAAAGGTGCTTCTGCTGAAATTTCATCCTCAGCACAGATAAAGCGCATATCAGCAGCTTCACCCCTTCTACCCGCACGCCCCAAACGTTGTAAAAAACTGGCTACAGAAAGCGGCGCTTCTAATTGAATTACTCGTTCCAAATGACCGATATCTATACCTAACTCTAAAGTCAGAGTAGCCGCAGTCACCGCCGGGTTATGGGGTTCGCGCATAGCATTTTCTGCCACTTGTCGTAAGCTAGCAGATATACTCCCATGATGTACATGATATATATCTGGATGTGCTTGTTGGCTGGCAATTTGTCGCAAAGAAGCAATTATTGATTCAGTTTGTGTACGATTGTTTGCGAAAATTAAACATTTACGAGATTGACTCAGATTAAAAATATATTGTTCGTATGCTGTGGCTTCTGATTCATCTACATCCTTCGCAATATAAAAGTGTTCTAAAGCTAATTTAATCTGGCGTTTTCCAGCTTCCACTTTTGGTGTAATCACTTGTCTATTAGTTCCCAAACGCAGCCACTCTTCCGCCATTGAATAATCACCTAAAGTTGCTGATAAACCAATGCGGCGGGGTTGGGTTTTGGTTAAGTTGGTCAAACGCTGCAATTGACAAATAATCTGACAACCGCGTTCCGAACCCATAAAGGCATGAATTTCATCAATAACTACAAATCTTAAATCGCCAAATAAACGTAATATTTCTTTATGTTTATTGACTAATAAACTTTCTAGAGATTCTGGTGTAATTTGGAGAATCCCTTGGGGATTTTTTAGGAGTTTATTTTTGCGACTTTGCGCCACATCACCATGCCAATGGTAAACGGGGATGTCCGCTAATCTTAATAAATCGTTGAGCCGTGCAAATTGGTCATTAATTAAAGCTTTGATAGGGCCTATATATAGTGCGCCTATGGTGCTGGCGGGGTTGTCGTGTAACAGAGTTAAAACTGGTAAAAAAGCTGCTTCTGTTTTCCCCGCAGCTGTAGCGGCGGCAATTAATAGATGAGCATCGCTGTCAAATACCACCTCACAAGCTGCCGTTTGAACAGGTCTTAATTCAGTCCACTGATGATGATAAATATATTCTTGAATAAAAGGTGCAAGTCTGTTGAAGGCATTAGTCATTAGTTGGAGACGCGATTAATCGCGTCTGTACAATTGTCAGAGACGCGATTAATCGCGTCTGTCCCAAATATAGACATGAAAAAACCCGGCTTGACCGGGCAGATGTACTGTTTGTCGAATTTGTGGTAAGAAATTTAAATTTTGATGTCACAAGTAAGAGGGCAGGAAGCATAGACTGTGCTTTCCATTTGTTCTTCTTCTCCGTGCAACCAGCTTAACCATTTAATGTCTGTGGGATGTACACCTTTAAATGTCAACACACCAGCAGCAATCAAAACTGCCATTACATTAAACATAATTAAGCTACCTGCTACGAATAAAACCGCACTGACAGGCATTACAGATTGCAACACAATTGACAACAGACATCCGACCGTAGCCATCAAAACCACTAATGGAAAACCCACAACCAACAAGCACACTGCCAGCGTAAAAGTCCATATCAAAAAGCTTTTGATAACCAACAAGGAGTAGGTCTTACCGAGATTAGAGCTCTGAGCCGAAACCATGACTTTTCCTCCTAAATACACAGTGAGTTTAGTATTCAGTAATATTTCGATTTGATGAAACAAACTGATTACTTTAATGAAGTTTCAGTATATAAAACCCATCTCGGAAAATGAGCATTTATTTATTAAACTTTACAATTATTTTTTTTCAATGATGAATGTAAAGCCGGATTTACATTTCAGGATTAATCTAGCTTTCATTATCTGTCTTGAGGAGTAGAACACAAAAGCCATGACTGAAAAAGTCCACTACAAACTCTTGACTTAGATTTTGCTTAACATTTCTTATGCAAAATCGATTTGTCTCTCATAATTCTCTTGTGGCGCTAGACAAATCATCTACAAATGATTTTGCTATGAATGGCAAGTAAGTTATGGCTAACTCAGCCTTAGCTTTCTCATTTACGTTGATTAAACTATTTATCAAATCTTGTTCGTGTTAAAAAACACTAATAACTGTAAGCGTATTCGCTGATGTTGTTATGGAAATGCTTAGGTTAAACCAGTTTATATAGATGTAGTGTAGAATTTCTGTTTTTATTTTATGGTTATAAAAAATACAAAGTACAAAGGGCTTTGTAACGAAGTGTTATTTACGGGTTTTTAGCAATCAGGTATCTGCAATGCCGCGTTCCAAAGCTATGAGAACCTTGACCAGAGTTTTTTGCTGTTTCTAGTTAATAACTACAAAATCATAAAGATATATGACGGAATCCCAGTCCCCATCAACTTCCCATCCTGTTGCTTCACGTAATATACCGCCTGTACCACCGCCACCATTACCACCACCACCACCATCGTTAACTACCCAACGCCAACATACACAAACGTTGGATATGTCATCAGTTAATAGGAGTGCAAATCAACCTTCACCGCCTCCACCACCTAGTGCGGCTCATCGTCCTGGGACACCGCCACCAATTTCAACCCCAGCTAGTGATTCGCCTTTAACTTTGGCGCAGATTATTAAAGAAGCTTTTGATAATGGCTATTCTGATATTCATTTGGGTGTCGGTGAAATTCCCCGCTACCGCAACCGAGGTGAGATTAACCCAACTGAATATCCCGAAACCGATAAGGCGACTTTTATGAGTTGGTTGCGGGAAATCATGACTGAGCCAGAAATTCAACGTTTTCAAGAGCATTTGGAATTTGATGGTGCAACTCAGTACGAATTTGCCCGTGTACGGATTAATGTCTTTGATTCTCTCAAAGGCTATTCGATGGTTTTGCGGTTGATTCCGTTGAAAATCTTATCTATTGACCAGTTGAGACTACCACCAGTATTTCGAGATGTTTGTCACACACACAAAGGTTTAATTTTGGTGACAGGCCCGACTGGTTCTGGTAAATCTACAACAATGGCGGCAATGATTGATTACATCAATCGAGAAATGCCTAAGCACATTATTACGATTGAAGACCCTGTGGAATTCGTTCACCAAAGCCGCAAGTCTTTGATTAAGCAACGGGAAGTGGGAATGCACACCCGTAAGTTTGATAATGCTTTAAAAGCGGCTTTGCGGGAAGATCCAGATTTGATTCTGGTGGGGGAAATGCGGGATAAAGAAACCGTCAATACAGCACTGAAAGCGGCTCAAACTGGTCACTTGGTAATGGGAACCCTACACACCAATAGTGCAGTGAAAACTATTGAACGGATTCTCAATTTATATTCAGGTGAAGAACAGGATGCTATGCGAATAGCCATAGCAGAGTCTTTGGTAGCGGTGATTGCTCAAGGATTGTGTCGCACAACTGATGGTAAGCGGGCAGCTTTCCACGATATTTTGATCAACACTGAAGCGATTAAGGAATGGATTAAGGATGGTAAATATGATGAAATTAGCGAACTGATGAAGCAAGCTAGTTTTGATGGCATGGTTACGATGAATCAATCTTTGCTCAATCTCTATCAAGAAGGCCGCATCACTGAAGAAACTGCGCTGGAAATGTCACCAACTCCTAACGAAATGGCTCAGTTCCTCCGAGGACGAGTTTAGATACGGTAAAAGGTAGAGGGTTAGGACTTACGCAACTGGTAAACTCAATGTCATTAGTCATTAGTTAAGGTTTTGACTTTGGACTATTGACAGCCTTAATGAGAAATCTATGACCTTTGTGTAAGTCCTAACTTAAATTACCGTTCAGTTTTGGGAGCTTGTGACTAAATCGACTCCAGATAACTTACCTATACCTCGGTTATACAAGGGTATCGCCTTGTTTACACCGGGAGGCGATTTAATTTATTGCATCGACCCTCATAAGCAAGGTCGATGGCATTCCCATTTGTGTGCTGCATTGCAGGAAATTTTAGACTTACCGGAACCGCCTCATTTTTTAGTCCCTTGCTATACAGCGACGGTTGACCATTGGTTAGACCCTCAAACCCAGCAGGTGAAAACATTTGCAGAAGCTTCCCCTGGAATACTGAAACATCAAGCTGTGTTGAATGCTATTTTTAGCACGGGAGATTTGGTTTGGCAACCATCTCCTTGGCAAGAGGGCTTGTGCGATCGCCTGGTATTATCAACTTATCGCTCCTCATTCCCCCAACTATGGGAAGACCATGATTTAATTGTCAACTTAGACTTGTCTGAACAGGCTCCCAAATATTATCCACCGGCTATCACAGTCCAAAAAGCGCCACTTAAAACCTATGTTTTACGGTTGTTTGTGGCTGGACATAGTGCGAATACAGAACGGATTTTGAAAAATCTGCATGAACTATTGGAGCGATCGCTAGGATATCCTTACACTATGAAGGTGATTGATGTCTTAACTAATCCTGAACAGGCAGAAATTGATCAGGTTTCCGCCACTCCCACCTTAGTGAAAGTTTGGCCTTTGCCAATTCGCCGCATGGTTGGTGACTTGGACAACGCCGGCAAAATCTTACAAATGTTAGGTGCTATGGATAATGGCTAGTACAGAACGGCGTAAATAAGCCGACCATCCTAAACTAACGAAACGCTTACGCTGTATTCATTTTGAATTTTGAATTTTGAATTTTGAATTCCGCCTTGCGGTACTAGTATTTTTTACTCAGTAATAGCTAAATTGTTGCTACATTCAAAAACTCAGTACTCATGACTTTTTTCAGCCACAAGGCATTTATAGGGTGATTTTCACCTCAATGGAAAAGCCTAATATGTATCATTGTCTATACATAATTCAACATTTTGATATGTATAAATGGTCTAATCCATATATAGTGAAAATAATTGTTGCATTTGACACAATCTGGATAAAAAAAGGCTAATCTGCTCAGTTAATTGAGGACAAATTTTACTGAAACAGGAGAAAACTTTCTAATTTATTAATATTTACTCTTGTTGCCATAACTTATAATCCCAAATTCCCAAAAAAACTCAGGTATCCAGTTGATTCATTGGGGGTTTCCTATGATATCCGATGCAATGAGGCTGATACAGGTTGCTTTGCAACGCTACATTCTTGAATTTGAGCCAGAACTTGGTCTTAGCCAAGTTGTGATCATCGAAAATATTGCAATGGCTGAAGAACTCGGTGGTCAAAACAACCAGATCAATGGTCATGTAGTCATGAGCCTTGTGAATCTACAGGAGGAGACAACCTTAAAAAATTCGCCTCATTATCGTTTGGATAACGGACGCACTATTTACCAAAATCCTCCAGTTAATCTCAACTTATTTATCCTTTTTTCGGCGTTACACAATCAATACGAAACATCTCTGAGATTGCTTTCACGGGTGGTGGAATTTTTTCAGTGGCAAAAAGAGCTTTCTTTTACCACTACACCTGGTATCGGTGGTATATCGCGGGACTTAAGGATATTACCAGACCTTTATAGCCTTACTTTTGAGCAGCTTAACCATCTTTGGGGAGCGTTAGGAGGTAAACAAGTTCCTTTTGTTCTGTATCGCGCTCGGATTCTCTCCTTAGAGGCTCCAAAACGACAAGCTGAAGGTAGCACCATTACTGAAATCTACATTAATGAGTGATTTCAAATAGAAGGGATTAGGGATTGGGAGGAATTTCTGACTCAGGACTTAGCACTCGTCGCTCCCTACCCAGCAATTTTTCAAGTCTCTGAGTACTTATGACGAAGTATGAAGATTCTATATAAGAAAATCCTCAACTTAGAACTGTGGCATGATTTTTATTTGGGACAGCCGAATACGCCTGGATCATTGCCCAACAATTATGATATTTCTCGTACCTTGGCGTTAGTGCCTACCCAGGAATGTTTGCGGGTGCTGGCTAATCTCCGTTGGGTGTTCCGTCCTCAACTTTATGGGGCGAGTCTTTTTGCTAATGTCAACGCAGCGCCATCGGGACAGTTTCCGACGATTTTCCCGATAGACCGAGTTTATAGACTGACATTTTGGTTAGTAGTGAGCGATCGCTATTTTGCCAATTTTACCAATCTGTCCCTCATTAACAGCCGCAATCAAATTTATTATTTCTCTAACCTCTCTGGGAACGAAGGACACGCTCTATTTCTCACCCAACCTTTATCAGCTTACACAACTAACAACGAATATCAGCTTGGGCAGCTAGTCACCCATGCAGACAAAACCCTAGAATCCCTCACCTATCAAGGGAATGCTACTAACATACCAAATCCTAGTGATTGGGATAGTCTCCCAGCTAGTCAGTATGTTTCCGAATTAGACCATCTACCAAGACAGGGAACCTACCGCACCCAAGTTATCACCAACGCCAATCCAGATAATACATATAACTTTACTTTAGTCAATACTAATGAGCAGGAATCTTGGGCTATTGATGTCATCGTTCCCGATACCCATAAATCAGGTGAACCATTCAGCACCAGCCTCAACTTCGTTGGACAAACACCTGGTCATTATCGCTTGTTGGAGAATGACACCCAAGTAGCTGAGTTTGTACTCGTAGATAATAGTCTGCCAGAAGCATTTGCCCTAGTAGAAGTTATCCTCAATCCCGAACTAGTACCATCGGCTTTCTCCCTACTGCAAGCCAGCGCCGGACAAACTTTCATCCAACCAAAAACCTATGTCATTCGTTTTAAGAACCGCGCAACTCGCTGGCGCTATCGCTATGAACAACCGCATGGTTGTAGCGCCGCGAACCTGCCCAGTTACTTCAACCTAATTGATACACACACCTACGCCACCGCCCGTCCTATTGGTTTACGTCAACGTCCCGATAGTCTACTCAACGACTGCCAGGATAGACCTTTGCCTGCCCCCAGTATTACCTTGATTCAACCGGAAACTGATGGCAGCCAAAGAATTGCTCGTATTTTTTCTGATATTTATCTGTAATTCAATTAACAAGAAATATGCCAAGTACTTACAAAACTCCAGGGGTCTATATTGAGGAAATATCCAAATTTCCTCCCTCCATTGCTCAAGTAGAAACTGCCATTCCCGCCTTTATTGGCTATACCCAGATAGCCAAGGTTGGTGTGGAAAACTTTCATACTGATGCTGACAATCTGATTTTGCGACCAGTCAGAATCACTTCGCTGCTGGAATATGAGCAATTTTTTGGTAAAGCCATCAATGAGACGACCATTCAGGTAGTCATCCAAGATACGACCGATAGCAGAGGTAATCTAACAGAACGTAAAGCCAGCGCCAGGATTACTAGTCCTAGTCCTCATAACCTGTATTACTCCATGCAGGCTTACTTTGCCAATGGTGGTGGTCCCTGCTACATAGTGTCAGTCGGCCCTATGAGTAACACTGGCACGATTCAACTAGAAGCCCTACAAAATGGATTAGCTGAGGTGGCAAAAGAAGATGAAGTCACCCTATTAGTATTTCCTGAAAGTCAGAGTCTCAGTGATGAAAACTACGCTGCTTTGATGAGTGCAGCACTAGAGCAGTGCGCTAATTTACAAGACCGCTTCACAGTCATGGATTTAAAATTACCCGCGACAAGACCAATCCCAGCTAATGCAATTGTGGGCGCTTCCAATGCTTTTCGAGATTTAAGTCTGCCCCAGGACAACCTCAAATATGGTGCTTGTTACGCTCCTGATATTGAAACTATATTTAACTACTTTTATCAAGAAGATGCTGTAACAATTTTCCGCAGCGTCAACGGAGGTGCAGAAGAACAGGACACTCTCACAATGGCTGGTTACAATCCTGCCAATGGTGGTGATGGTATTCAATATGCACTCATTGAGTCTGCTATTGATCAATTGCCTCTGATACTTCCCCCTTCTCCTTTGGTGGTGGGACAATATGCCAGAACCGACAACACCCGTGGTGTGTGGAAAGCGCCAGCCAATGTGGCCTTAAGTTCGGTCATCAAACCTGTCCTCAAAATCACTAACGAGCAGCAGAATAATCTCAACGTCCATCCCACAGGTAAATCTATCAATGCCATTCGCGCCTTCACCGGCAAAGGAACCTTAATCTGGGGCGCTCGTACCTTGGCAGGTAATGATAATGAGTGGCGCTATGTTTCTGTGCGCCGCTTCTTCAACATGGCAGAAGAATCCATCAAAAAAGGTAGTGAGCCATTTGTCTTTGAGCCGAACGATGCCAACACCTGGACTAAGGTAAAAGCCATGATTGAAAACTTCCTCACCCTCCAATGGCGTGCAGGAGCCTTAGCCGGAGCCAAACCTGAACAAGCTTTTTACGTCAAAATTGGACTCAACGAAACCATGACGGCTCTAGATATTCTCGAAGGTCGCATGATTGTAGAGATTGGCATGGCAGTAGTCCGTCCTGCGGAGTTTATTATTCTCAAGTTCTCTCACAAGATGCAGGAAAGTTGATTTGGGAGAGGGGTGTTAATGTTTAAAATCCTTATACCCCTATACCCTTACCAGACAACCTGAATAGGTAAGTCCTAAACTATATAAATTTCAAAATTAACGGATGTAATAATCATGGCTGAATATCCTTTACCAAAGTTTCATTTCCAGGTCGATTGGGGTGGTTCTCGTCTAGGGTTCACGGAAGTTTCTGGACTAGATGTGGAAACTGAGGTTATAGAGTACCGTGAAGGTAACTTACCGCAGTACCACAAACTCAAGATGCCTGGTATGCAGAAATTTAGCAACATCACGATGAAGCGGGGGACATTCCAAGGGGATAACGATTTTTACAAATGGTGGAATACTGTTGCGCTCAACACGATTGAGCGTCGTGATTTGACGATTAGTCTGTTGAATGAAAAGCATGAACCAGTCGTTGTTTGGAAAGTTAATCGTGCTTGGCCTACGAAAGTACAATCAACAGACCTCAAAGGTGACGGTAACGAAGTGGCGATAGAAAGTATTGAAGTTGCCCATGAAGGGTTAACTATTCAAAATGGCTAAACTAATTTCCTATGATTCGCACCTATCCACCAGTTAGTTTCTTTTTCGAGGTCGTTTTTCAGGGTGAAAACCTAGATAAGGATGTGGTTGAAACCCGGTTTCAGAGTGTGACTGGACTTAGTGTTGATATGCAGACTGAAACCCTCAAAGAAGGGGGTGAAAATCGTTTTGAACATATTTTACCGGTGCGAACTAAATATGATCCACTGGTGTTAAAGCGCGGTTTAGTGAATGATTCCCAGATGGTGAAGTGGTGTATGGATGCCATTCTCAACTTTGATATTCGCCCGATGAACTTGTTGGTACGGCTGCTGCATATCGAGAGGAGTGATCCTAATCAACCACCAGAAGCGATCGCCACAGGCGGGTCTTCGACCATCGCACCTCTGATGACTTGGAAGGTAATTAATGCTTGGCCTAAAAAATGGTCGGTTTCTGAGTTCAACGCTGAACAAAACTCTATTGCTGTGGAATCGCTGGAGTTGAATTACAGCTATTTTGAAACTTTGAAATAGTGGGGAGTGATGAGAATAACTAACGACAACTGACAAGAGGATAAATTTATGCCGTTGGAAATTAGAGAACTAGTGATTAAGGCTTCGGTGAATGAGGGGGGACAAAATCAAGGTACTGGGGGTGCTGGCGACCAATCAGCAATTATTGCTGCTTGTGTGGAACAGGTGTTAGCTATTCTTCAAGAAAAGTCAGAAAGATAGTAAGTCGGTAGACATAATTAAACGTAAAATGCAAAACTTTAAAACCCCGATAGTAACTGGCTTTTCTCTCCTACCTCCTGAGTTGAAAGGGGTGTAGGGGTGTAAGGGTGTAAGGGTGTAGGAAAAAGACATCTTTCCTGTTTGGCTGTGAAACCTGTTTCATCGGGACTGCCTTCTATTTATAAACTATGGCACTCACAAAAGTTAAACTCCTGGCATATCAAGACAAGCGCTTTGAAAATAAGTTGGGGGAATTTGAGTTACCGATTAATCCTGAGCAATTTTCCCAGTCTTTTAAGGTGGAATATAACCGTGAACAAGCTCAGGGTTCCCAGCGCAATGACCCGGAATTTAAATTCACTAAACCAGAAGAACTGAAGCTGGATTTTACTTTTGACGGTACTGGTGTAGTACCTGTCAATAATGGTAAGCCTGGGGAATTTCATCAGGATGTTGCTGACCAGGTGCGGGTGTTTCTGGATTTGGTCTACAGCATGAATAGTGAGACTCACAAACCAAATTTTCTGCGCCTGATTTGGGGGGACTTTTCCTTTGGTGAGAAGAATGGTTTTGATTGTTTATTAACTGATCTCCAGATTAATTACACTCTGTTTGATCAGACTGGTAAACCACTACGAGCCAAGCTGAGTACAACTTTTACTAGTTACGTTGAACAGAATCGCCGTGTCCGAGAAGAAGGTAAACAATCCCCTGATGTTACCCATCAACGTAAGGTGAAAGCTGGTGATACTTTGCCTTTGATGACGCATCGAATTTACGGTGATCCTGCCTATTATTTACAGATTGCCAAGGTCAACGGTTTAATTAACTTCCGCAAACTAGCTACTAATACAGACTTGCGGTTTCCACCACTGGAAAAAACACAATCATGAACGATCGCATCATCCCCAGAAATTCTCTCTATGATGTCGCTACCTTCAAACTTTTATCTGATGGTAAGGACATCACCAATGATTACACGGTGCTATCTATAACGGTGAATCAGATTGTCAACCGTGTACCAACGGCGCGAATTATACTGCGTGATGGTGCGGCGGCGGATGAGACTTTTGCAGCTAGTGAGGGGGCTGACTTAGTTCCTGGTCAAGAGGTGGAAATTGCGGCTGGGTATGACGGCTCAGATCAGAAGATTTTTCAAGGATTGATTGTCAAACACGCCTTGAAAGTGACTGCTAATGGTGACTCGATGCTGATGCTTGATTGTCGGGGTCTGGCTACTAAACTGACTGTTGGTCGTCATAATCGCTATTTTGTGGATACAAAAGATAGTGATGCGATCGCCGAAATTATCGCTCAACACAGTTTATCGGCAGATGTGGCAGCTACCCAGGTGCAGCATCCGGAAATTGTCCAGTATTACGCCACTGATTGGGATTTTATTCTGTCACGGGCGGAAATGAACGGACAGATTGTGGTGGCACAAGACGAAAAAATTAAGGTGAAGGCTCCTAACACAAGCGGCGCTCCCCAGATTACATTAACTTACGGTGTCAATCTCCTAGAGTTGGAAGCGGCGATGGATGCCCGTCACCAATATCAAGCAGTAAAGGCAACCTCTTGGAATTATGCTGATCAGGCCTTAGTTGAAGCTGAAGCCAGCGAACCTACGGTTAATAATCAAGGCAATTTATCAGGACGGCAATTAGCGCAAGTAATCGACTTGAGTGCATTGGAACTGCGTCACAGTGGTTTGGTGGCTGAACCAGAACTCAAGGCTTGGGCGGATGCTCAACTACTCAAGAGTAGATTAGCCAAAATTCAGGGACGGGTGAAAACCAAAGGCTACCCTGATGCTAAGGTCGATGTGTTGATTCAGTTGGCGGGAGTAGGCGATCGCTTTAATGGACTCGCCTATGTTTCCGGTATTCGCCATGAAATAGTCGGGGGAGCTTGGGACACTCATATACAGATGGGACTTCCTCCCCAATGGTTTTATCAAGAAGTCGACATTATTGATAAACCTGCTGCGGGGTTACTCCCTGGGGTAAATGGCTTACAGATTGGGGTGGTGGTGCAGTTGCAAGACGACCCCAACGGCGAAGACCGCATCCTCGTTAAAGTGCCGATTATCGATGCTCAAGCCGAGGGGATTTGGGCGCGAATTGCCACCCTAGACGCGGGGAATAATCGCGGTTCCTTCTTTCGTCCCGAAGTCGGCGATGAGGTAATACTCGGTTTTCTCAACGATGACCCCCGTGATCCTGTAGTTTTAGGGATGTTGAATAGTAGTGCTAAACCAGCCCCTTTACGCGCTACCGCCGAAAACCATCGCAAAGGGTTTTTTACGCGCTCTCAAATGCAGCTAACTTTTGATGACGACAAGAAAATAATTACCCTACAAACCCCAGGAGGTAATAAAGTCACCATCTCCGACGAAGACAAAGGTATCACCCTCACCGACCAAAACGGCAACACCTTCGCTATGAGCGATCGCGGTATTGCCATGAATAGCCCCAAAGACATCACCCTAGAAGCCACAGGTAAACTGACCCTCAAAGCCACTCAAGATGTCAGCATTGAGGGCTTGAATGTGAATATCGCAGCCAACGCCCAATTCAAAGCCCAAGGTAACGCCGGCGCAGAAGTTTCCAGTAGTGCGATCGCTGTTCTAAAAGGTTCATTAGTAATGATTAATTAAGGTGTTGACTGCTGCTGAGGTCTGAAGTTTATCCTCCCCACCTCCCCTGCCCTGCTCCCCCTGCCCCTACTCCAAAAGGAATCTTATGGGAAAACCCGCCGCTCGTCTTACTGATATGCACATTTGTCCAATGCAAACTCCTGGTCTTCCTCCTATCCCTCATGTTGGGGGGGCGATTGTGGGGCCGGGTGTACCTACAGTTTTGATTCGGGGTTTACCTGCGGCTGTCCTTGGTGATAGTTGTGTCTGCGTCGGGCCTCCTGATGCGATCGTTCTTGGTTCTTCAACTGTGATGATTGGGGGCAAACCTGCTGCCCGTTTGGGTGATACAACAGCACACGGAGGCTCGATAGTTTTGGGAGAATTTACCGTACTCATTGGAGGCTGATATGGACGACGAGAGCAACGCTTATTTAGGTACTGGTTGGGGTTTTCCCCCTACCTTTGAGAAAAAAGCCAGGAGTGTCCGACTTGTCAGTGCAGAAGACGATATTCGAGAGAGCCTGCAAATTCTCTTGTCTACCAATTTGGGTGAGCGAGTAATGCAGCCCAACTATGGTTGTAATTTGCAAGACTTACTCTTTGAAAGCCTTAGCCCTACAGTAGCTAGCAATATTAAAGAACTGGTACGGACGGCAATTTTATATTACGAGCCTCGTATCCGCCTAAACAAGCTAGATATTCAACAAGGAATAAGCGATCGCCAAAATCCATCAGCAGTTAACGAAGCCGATGCCCAAGGCTTAATTCAAATCATTGTAGATTGCACCATCATCAGCACAAATTCCCGCTTTAACTTTGTCTACCCCTTCTACCTACAAGAAGGAAGTGGTAATTAGTCATTGGTAATTGGTCAACACTTCTCTTTTTCCCCCACTCCCGATTCAATGAGCAACAACCGCGATCTACCGAAAAACCCGTTAATCCGCGATGGGGTGAGCCAGCGCCAGCGCCAGGTTTCAGCTTTGTCTCCCGCTTCTATTGGTGTGGATGAGCGTGATTTGGCTGACTTTTTGGTTTTGGTATATCGTCTGAGTGCAAAGGTGATGTATTACAGGGCGGAGAATCAGCCTTGGAGTCCCAGCGATGCGGATGGTAATTGGCAAAACTTTTTTGAGGGTAATACTCCGATTCAAATTGCTTTGATTAGTAAGGTTTCTCCGCAAGTAGTTAAGGATATATATAGTCAAAAGTTGGCAGCGTTTTTGGCGGAACGCACTGTTACTAGTCTCAGTGAAGTATTAAGTATTTGGAAAACTGAGATATTGACAAAGATACAACAATGGTATCTAGGGATAGAAGCTTATACGCCTTTGAAATCCGTAATTAAAGGATTAGTCAAAACAAACTTGACGGAACCTTTAATGAGGATGCAGTCTTTTGAGTTGGGCTGCGGGAATGTGGATGAGGAATTTTATCGGGGGTTTAGTGGGGTATTTGGGTTAACTATCGATGCACCTTTAAGAAGTGACCGGACTCCGTTGATGGGTACAGTTAAGGACGCACGGACAGAACTGGATACGGTGTTTCAGGTGTTGTTGCAAACTTATCGGCAGATTATTCAACAAGCGCCGAATTACTTAAAGGCTAGTTTAAGCGATCGCCAAGACCATCAGCCTTTTTTATCGCTTTATTTTGCTTTTTTGGAGGTGCTGCAACCTGCACGGGATGACCTCAATCGCTTGACGCAGCGACACTTGGACTTTTTCTACCGTCAAGTACTGTTACTACCAGATCGCCCAGCCCAAGCTGATCAGGTTCACTTGCTGTTTGAGTTAGCTAAATCTCAACGGGAATATAAACTGACGGCTGGTACCAGTTTCAAGGCGGGGAAAGATGCGACAGGGGTAGACCTGTTTTATCAGCTTGATGCAGAAACGGTTATTCATAAAGCCCAAATTGCTAGCCTCAAAGGATTGTTTCTCGACTCCCAAGAGAGGAAAACAGCAGCAGTTCCGCAAAATCTTACGGGTTTGTATGCTTCACCAGTCGCCAATTCTGTGGATGGGAAGGGGGGAGCATTTCCCCAAGAACAAATTGTTAAGACATGGTTGCCTTTTGGTAATGAACAGCGTGATCATGCACGTTTAGGAGTGGCGATCGCTTCTGATGTGCTTTTATTACAAGAGGGTCGGCGTGTTGTTGAATTTAAGTTATCCCTGGGGGGCTTTTTCCCACGGCTACCCGATAATCAACTACATCAGGCGTTTGTAGTTTATCTCAGTGGTGAGAAAGCATGGATACCTGCCCCTATTTTACCTGTTGGTCAACTTGCTACCAATGGTCAAGAGCAGACTAGATGGGATGGTTCTAATTTGTATTTGGTAGTAGAACTGGCGGCGGATGTGGCTCCCATCTTACCCTATCGCCCAGATGCACCGATTCCCTACGACCCCAAAGAACTGAATTTACCTCTACAACTAGAACGACCGATACCTGTAGCTAGGCTGGAATTGAATCATCAGCTGTTGGTGAATGAGCGATCGCCTTATCATTATTTTCGAGATGCCCAAATCCTCGATATTACGGTGCAAACCCGTGTGGATGAGGTGCGTAATCTGGTAGTACAAAATGATGTTTCTGTCCTAAATCCTGCCAGACCCTTTG
Source organism: Anabaena sp. FACHB-595 (assembly GCF_048568275.1). Taxonomy (NCBI): domain Bacteria; kingdom Bacillati; phylum Cyanobacteriota; class Cyanophyceae; order Nostocales; family Nostocaceae; genus Anabaena; species Anabaena sp. FACHB-595. The sequence continues at coordinate 4,009,215 of NZ_CP183473.1, read as the reverse complement.
AGCCTTTTGGTTTCCAGCCTCAAGACAAAGCTAATCTCTATATCGGTAGTCAAGAAGTATTACAAAAACGCCTGATTGCCTTGACAATTTCCCTAGAATTGGCAACACCAAAACCTAATAATTGGATAGAGTTCTACGCTGGCTATGATATTCCTGCTAACTTTCAACCAGGAAAAGTCAAAATTCAAGGTTTGCGTCAAAAAACTTGGTATCCGACTACTGCTAATGTAACTGCTAATCTGTTGGATACTCCCGAAATTTCTCTTACTAGTAAATTAGCAAATTTAAAACTAGATTCTTTTGATCAATCCGCACCAGTGGAAATGTTCACTCCTCAGACTAAAACTGGTTTTCTGCGGTTGCAATTGTCGGGTAACTTTCTCCATGAACAATATCCCAGAGTGTTGGCGAAGCAGGTACTAGCAGCAGCCACCAATCAGACGGTAGTTGTTAGTAGTAACCAGAAGCGACAAGCGGTCATCGGCGCTTATTACCGCCGACCAGACAAATCAATATTTGCGGCTACTACCTATTATGTAAACCTTGATGATGAACCGATTATTCCTAACGAACCATATCTGCCGGTTGTGCGATCGCTCTCTCTCAAGTACACTGCTCAAGCAGGTATGAGCGATTGCATCCTTTTTCATCTACATCCTTTCGGTGGGTTTGCAAAGGTAAATTTGGCAGTAAATCCTCCTTTGCTCCCCTATTTCAACCAGGAAGGTGAATTATTCATTGGGTTACAAAACCTAGACCCGCCTACAGCCTTACCCCTATTGTTTCAGGTAGCAGAAGAAACGGCGGATATAAGCTTGCGTCGGCAGGAAGAATATAAACTCCAGTGGTATTATCTCAAGGATAATGCTTGGGAATCTTTAGGCGATCGCATCGTCAATGATGCCAGCAATGGATTAGTTACCTCTGGCATTATTAATTTAGGCATTCCCGCAGATATTAGCAGGAATCAAACCACAATTCTCGACCCCAATTTTCACTGGCTCAAAGTCACTATCCCCGCGCGTAGCCGGACTGTTTGTGAAATCATCGGTGTACACACCCAAGCGGCTCGCGTCACCTTCAAGGATGCAGGTAACGACCCCAACCATTTAGGTAGTCCCCTAGCAGGTGGGACAATTAGTAAGCTAGCTGTTCCCCAACCGGAAGTTAAAAAAATTGCCCAACCTTACACTTCCTTTGGCGGACGAGTTAAAGAACAGCCAGAGAATTTCTACATCCGCATCAGTGAACGCCTACGCCATAAAGGACGAGCCGTCGCCATTTTTGACTACGAGAGATTGGTACTAGAAAAGTTTCCTCAAATTTATAAGGTACGCTGTATCAATCATGGGCAATTTGATGACGCTCAGGAGCAGTTATATGAACTAGCACCGGGTTCTGTGACTTTAGCTGTCATCCCTGACTTGTCACAACGCAGCACCACCAACGATTTAGAACCCAAGGTCAACATTAACTTATTGCAAGAAATTGAAAAGTATCTCGCTAGTGTAAGCTCCCCTTGGGCAATGATTAAAGTGGTGAATCCCCAGTATGAACGCATCCAAGTTGACTTTCAAGTCAAGTTAAAAGCTCCATACAGCAGCAACTTTGGTTATTACCGCCGGGAATTGCAGCAAGCCATTGTTGGTTTTCTCACCCCTTGGACAGTGGATAGCGGTGCAGATATTAACTTTGGGGGTAAAGTTTATCGGTCTTCGATTCTCAAATTTGTTGAGGAGCAGTACTACGTTGATTATGTCGTGAATTTCAAAATGAACCTGAATAATCAACAAGATATCAGAGAAGCGATCGCCATCACTCCCCGTTCTGTAATCACTTCAGTTTCCCCAAAGACTAGCAATCAAGACCACATGATTGAAGAATTTATCGAGCAGGCGATCGTTTTTAATAACCAGAAACTTGAATCTGGCGTTCTTGGCTATGAATCATTAAATGATTTGGAGTTAGGTGAATAAATATGAATTTGCGAAAACGTAACGAATTAAAAAGTCTATTTAAAAACAAAAGTCGTTTATCCGAAACTTATTTTGTAGAGTTAATCGACTCGACACTAAATAAGCGAGATGATCGCTTTCATGGAATTTGGAAACCAGGGCAAACCTACCAAAAAGGCGATGTAGTCTACTACAATCACAGCCTATGGGAAATGCAGTCTGAGAACGAAATCTGCGCCAAGGAGGAGCAAACACCAGGTATCAGCACTGACTGGAAATCTTTACTCAAGGAGTTAGAACAAAAAGTAGATAAGCTTCAACATGAATTAGAAACTCTCCACCAAGAGTTTACTGAATATCAAAAGCAAATGGAAATCCGTTTGCAATTACTCGCTAGATTTATTCCTATATTATTTATCGGATTAGGAATTATGTTTTTTTGGTTGTTGGGACAATCAACAGTTCATATATTAGCTGGAACAACATAGATTTAAAATTTTTAAACACAAACTAGCCCGGAGGAACGCAAAAATTTAGTAGTTATTAGTTTTTCCCCTATACCCTTGCACCCCTACACCCTATTTCTCCATGCCGGAATATCTTAGTATATCGAAGCAAAAACCTGATTTCCCGCCTTATCTGAATTTTCAAACTCTGCGGGATATTGGCATTACACACCTACAAGCTTTATCGGGTAAAATCTGGACTGATTACAACCTGCATGATCCTGGTGTCACGATTCTGGAGGTGCTTTGCTATGCGATTACAGATTTAGGCTATCGCAACAATCTAGATATTGCTGACCTGTTAGCGTTGAATCCCCAGGATGGGAATAGTCGGGAGAATAATTTTTTTACCCCTGATGCAGTCCTGACTTGTAATCCTGTCACTGAATTAGATGTACGCAAACGATTAATCGATATTCCTGGGGTGCGGAATGCTTGGCTGCAAAAGGTGACGAGTTATGAGCCAAATATTTATGTAAATTTTTCAGACAAACGTTTACAGTACAACCCTCCGACAGCAGAATCTAAAACTTTAAATCCCCGTGGTTTATATACAGTCAGGTTGGATCTTGACCAAGATTACCGCAAAAATGCCTGCGGACAAATTGACCGTTCTTGGGGTGATACGCTGGATGAAGTCAAACAAGTATTGTGTGATAGTCGCAATCTCTGTGAAGATTTTGCAGATATCGTGATTTTGGGTGAAGAAGAAATTGGAATTTGCGCTGATATTCAACTAGAAACTAATGCTGATGCGGAAGATGTGTTGGTAAATATCTACGTGCGAATACAACAATTCTTATCACCACGTCTCAAATTTTATACCCTACAGGAATTACTAGACAAAGGTAAAAGTCCAGCAGAAATCTTTGCTGGTAGACCTTCGGTTTTTGATGGCGAGAATAGACTATATAAAAGTCATGGCTTTATTGATACCGATGAATTAGAAGCTTTGACTTTACCGACTATTCTGCATACATCAGATTTATATCAGGAAATTCTGCAAGTTCCTGGTGTCTCGGCTATCAAGAAACTGAGTATCGCTAACTATATCAACGGCTTACGTCAGACTCAAGGACACCCTTGGTATCTCCAACTAACTGATCAATATCGTCCGGTATTGGGGGTGAAAACATCAAAAATCAACTTCTTTAAAAGTGAATTACCCATCGGTGTAGATGAGGAAGAAGTGGAACGCCGCTATTATGAACAACAAGCAGCTTATATCAAAACCATCCGCGACAGAGATGAGTTGGATATTCCTGTTCCGAAGGGGAGTTATTACGACTTAGCCGACCATTATTCTATTCATCATGATTTTCCCACGACCTACGGCATCAGTGAAGACGGACTACCACCAACTGTCCCAGCTTTACGCAAAGCTCAGGCTTTACAACTAAAAGCTTATCTCGTCTTTTTTGATCAGTTATTAGCAAGCTACCTTGCTCAACTCTCTCATATTCGTGACTTGTTTTCTTGGGAAGTCGATGTGACTCAACCCCAACAAAACGATTATGCTACCCGTCTTCAGGAGAAGCAGCGTACTTACTTTACCCAAAAGCTGGATTTTCCTGAAATAGAAAAAATTATCCCTGATAACTATCTTGATGTGTTGGATGAAGCACCGGAAACTTATCGCGATCGCCGTAATCGTTTTTTAGATCATTTACTAGCTCGTTTTTCTGAGTCTTTTAGTGATTATGTCTTGTTGAATTATCAGATGTTTGCCACCCGTAACAACAAGGCGACCCAAGAAACCGAAATTATTCACGACAAAGCCCAATTTTTACAAGACTATCCCACCTTAAGCCGCGATCGCTTCCGGGCTTACAATTACTATGATTGTCATGCTGTCTGGGATACCGATAATGTAGCGGGTTTCAAAAAGCGGGTGTTGCGGTTGCTGGGGATTGATGATGTGCGTCGTCGTCACCTCAGCCACTATCGTGTAGATAAAGATAGTCGTAATTTATTTTTAAGTATAGATTTTAGTTCTGATGACTTAACCTTAACTAGTAAACAGAGATACGCCACCACAGAACAAGCCCAGGCTGACCAAGATAAATTATTGCTATTTGCCCTACACCCTAACTTTTACAAACGACTTTCATATAAGTATTATTATCATTACAGTTGGGAAATATTAGATACCCAAAATCAGAGTATAGTTAGGAGCGATCGCTTTTTTCCCTCCACTAAAGAACGAGCCGCAGCTTTAGAACCACTGCTACAAAGTTTATTAACGCAGTTATCCCAGCTAGATGATACCGCCCTGCAAAATTTAGTTATCACCCAGCCGACAGATGAGGACTTATATTCCTTCCGCTTACAAATTCCCCTCAACTCTGGCGTAATTACCTTTACTGGTGTACAACGCTATTTTTCCCGCACCGAAGCCGTAGACGCTGGGGTTATTAGCTTGAGGCTAATTCAAGACGTGCAGAATTACCGCAATATTACGTTAGGTCAGGATCAAGGGACGACTCCGCAAAAATTCACCTATTACGGCTACGGCTTAGTTGATCATCAAGGCAGTCTCCTTAGTGAATATACTCACCATTTCCCAACTGAGTTAGAAAGAGAACTAAGCTTACAACGCTGGTTAACTCACATTCAAGCGAATCAGAATCAATACAAGTTTGCCATAGAGACTATCACCAATGGTTATGTCTTTGTTATCAACGACATTACTAATAGTCAAACTTTATTACGCGGTATTAGTTCATACGCAACAGAGTATTTGGCTTGGCAAGCTGCTAGTGAGTTCGCCGAAAACCTCCGCTACCTCAACCGCTACCTCAGCCCAGCCAAGGATCACACTGGACAGACCTATAGTTTAGGAATTACCGACAAGACAGGCAAACTTTTAGCAGTAACAACCACAGAAAGCGATCGCTTGCTTACCTTCCAGCGCCTAAATGCTCTTGAACCATTTTTAGTTATAGAAGCAGCAACAACACCCACCTCTGGCTACCGTTATCGCCTCGTAGACCGCCAGGAAACAACTATACTGCAAAGTATCCAAATATATGGTGATGAGACTACAGCCCGCGATCGCTTTTACCAAGATGTTTTAGGTACACTATTTGAAACAGGGGTAATTAATCCTACAACAACTAATAAGGAGTTTGGCTTTCGGATTTTGAGCCGTCCCCGCGATACTAACAGTGTAGCCGCTATCCATACCCAAACCTATACATCAGAAGCAGAAAGGGATGCAGCGATTGAGCATTTATTATTGTTGGTTCGCACGGCTCGTTTAAGGATTAGTACCAATTCATTAGATTCATTAGCATACATAAGTCAAATTTACAACCCAGACAACCAGTTGATTTTGCAAGGAACACAGCGTTACACCAGTGAGGATATCGCATGGGAACAGGGTAACACCTTGATGGAACTGGCTCAGGATGAAGAGAACTTCCGACTGATTGATAGTGATGATGGTGTTTACGGCTGGGAACTGACCAATGAAGGTAAAGACGAAATTTTTGCGGCGCAATATTACAACAGTAGAGAAGAACGCACCGCAGCGATCGCAGAAATTCAAAAATACAGCAATGACGAAGGCTTCCATCTCCTAGAGCATATTCTTTTACGTCCCCGAACCAAGCTCCCCGACTTAACAGCCGGCGATGGCTTTTTACCCATTTTGGTAACGCCGGAGGATGTCAATACAGAACCAGACGACCCCTATCTTTTAGCGAGAACAGATCCTTATTCTTTTTGGGTGACAATCGTTTTACCCTACTGGCCGCAACGCTTTCGTGATATTCCTTTCCGCCGATTTGTTGAACGCACTCTGCGTCTAGAGGCTCCAGCACACATCGCTCTGAAAATTGCCTGGGTGAATGTCCGCCAAATGCGAGATTTTGAGCTTGCTTATCGTCACTGGTTAGAGCAATTGGCGCTGGAGAGTTGCGAAAACGCCGCCTGTGATTTGACAGGGACGCTTAACCGTCTGTTGAAAATCCTGCCTCAACTGCGGAATGTGTACCCCAAAGCTACGTTACATGATTGCGAAGAAAGTAGTGCTGATAATAATCCCGCTATCCTCAATCAGACTGCGTTAGGAACTGCTAATGATTAATAACATTGCTGGGTGGAAGAGTTGAGAAGAGTTGAGAAAAGTTGAATTTTGAATTTGGAGCGAAGCGACGTGACTACTACCATTACCATCCCTAACAGTTATCCTATTTTTACGCCTAATCAGGTTTTGACTAATAAAGACCTGAATCGTGTTGTTACCTATCTTGATGAGCAGAATCGGTTAACTCGTGTTTATCTGATTGGTATGGGAATTGTGGCTGGGATGGAGGTGAGTAGCATCTATCAGCCGGGGGATGTGAACATAGTTGTTGCGCCAGGGTGTGGTATTACTTCTGAGGGATATATAATTTCTCTGGCGGAAACAAAATTAACTCATTATCAAAGTGGAGTGTCTGTACCCTCGGCTTTGTTCGCGCCTAGTGAAGAACAAACAGCCGCATCAACTGATCAACTTGTAGAACTCTTTGAACAGGAAGGGAATAATCGGTTAGCGCTCAAGAATTTACCAGATGAGAATGCTTTTGCTAGGTTTCTGGCTGACCAGACGTTAGTAGTAGTATATGAACTTCAGGATCAGCAACGGGACTCTTGTTTACTCGATTGTGATGATACAGGTAAAGACAGGAATTTCCGCCTACGCTATTTTCTCTTACCCCGTTCTGTACCGGAGAAGTTGAGCGCTGAGGCTTTGCTGCAACAAGGGTTTTCCAGAGAGCCTTTACCCCAACAGTGGCGAGACTTCAGCATTAATGACATATTCCAGGCTCAATCTTCTTTCTTCCAGAATTTCTTTCCCCAAGTGCGACGCTTCGGTTATACCCTGGAGACACCACCTGTCATTCGTTTATCGAATATTGTTGACTACGATGCCTTTCTTAAAGGCTACCAACAAGTATGTCTGCAAGCAATTGATGAGATTGATCGTACATTCCCAAATCTTTTCCGGCTGTTTTCGCCTTTTTTCTCGTCTTTTAATCCTGCACCCTCTGATTTCACCGGGTTGAAAACCCTACTTAATCAACGTCTCAGCGATATTGTGTCTGGCTCGTCGGCAGAAAATAGGCGATCGCCTATTTCCCAAATCGAAGCCCAGTACGCCTTACAATACTTCTATGACTACCTCAGTCAGTTAGTATCTGCTTTTCGGGAATTAGCAGAGTCGGCTTTTGACTTGATGGACGACGCTACACCAGATACCCGACGCTTTCCCAAGTTCCTCATGCTGGGACTAGTCCCACTTCCCAACCAAAAGCCAGAGGTATATGCCCTAAATTCTCCATATCGGAGCAATTTTAGCCAATCCCCCATTTATAACGGCAATCAGTTACGTGTCAAACAAGTACGCTTCCTTTACGATCGCCTCGTACGTCTGTGCGCTGCGGATAGTTTTTATCTGTTACCCTTTTATGACACGCCCCTAAAAATCACCCCCAGTAAAGACCGTGCTGCAACCTTGAGCCAACAGGCAATTCCTTATTACCTCAATTATCCACAGTTGTATCAATACTGGAGTTATGATACTTACCGTAAAGGGCGCAGTCAGTCCCATCCGGCTTACTTTTATCCCAACAACGCCAATATCACCCCCAATTCTGACTTACTGCACCGTTTAGATGACTATTCTTTTTACCGCATTGAAGGACATATTGGGGAAGCCAACGCCACGGCTTTGCAACGGATTCTCGACTATCAGCAGCGCTACAATTTAGCTTTTGATGTCATTACCCTGAAGATTGGCAATCTGCAAAGTTTTCAAGATATCAATATTTCTGGTCAGTTCGATGATTTGAATGCAGACTTTGGACGCATCAAAGATACCTTTGCAAAACTTTGGCAAAGATATGAGGAAAGCTGGTCACGGAATGTTTTTCTTTACACACTCAAACGAGTTTTCTTTGACAAGACTAGTTTGGCGGAAATTAAAAGTGACCAACTATTTAACCCCATTGTGGCTAGAGCCAGCGTTAAAGAAGCTTATGAATTTGTCAAGGAAAGCGGTGACAGCTATCGCCTATATCTGCGTAACGCCGCAGGTATTCGCATTGCGCGTTTTGAGACAGTAATTAACTTTTCTGGGTTATCAGGCGACAGTCTGACCCAAGAACAGGAGCGCATTATTGGAGATTTATTGGCTTGTCTGCCTTTGGGGAAAATTACTTATGGGGTAGAACCTGAGTCAGCCAACAACCCCCTCAGCTATTATCTGCGATTTTCCTTAGCTGATGAACTGGACTTACCAGCAAATAGAGGGACGGCAGACATTAGCTTTATTTCGCTGAATTTCTTTACTGTTAATTTTGAGGGTAATAGCCCCATTATCAACCAACCAGAGTTTCAAGACTTTGAAACCCTCTATAGTTTGCTGCGGGATGTTCCAGAATCCTCCATCCGCGTCAATCGACTGGAGTTGAGGATGGGCGATCGCCTAGCCGCCGATACGCTCAATTATTTTGAACTCAAGGGGCTGATGACAGCTTATCAGCAACGTTTGGCACAGATCATGGAATTGCAACTATTCCATAAATTCGCACAAAATAATCCGGGGATGGAACACTTGGGAGGTGTGCCGAAAGGCGGTACATTCGTTTTGGTCTACGTCGATGGACGGGAATTAGTGAGAAACCTGCTAAGTGCCGATCGCGATCCTACTTATCAAGCCCGCACCGAGGTAATCAAGAAATACGCTTCCTTACCCCCAGGTTCACCCCAGGAACTAGCGACTAGTCGAGAATTACTCAACCGTGAAGATATCGTTGTTGGCGATTTTTGCCTACCCTATCGTTTTAGCAGCAAGACCCCCACTGTTAGTTATGTACTAACTCAGCCTCGCCCCATCGTGTTGCTAGATAGAACTACTTTCTGTGCAGGCGATGAAACTCGCTATGAATTTATTCTTGACCCGACAGGTGGCACACTGAAAGGCGAAGGTAGCTTTTTTGCAGACGGCAAATATTATTTCCAACCCAGCCGCATTACCGACGATATTACTTCGGAAACAGCCATCACTTTTACCTACGTTGTTGAAAGCAGCTACGACACCCTGAGCGTTACCGTCTATCCCTTACCAGATGCCAGTTTCCAAATCAAAACAAATTTCTGTAGTAACGAAAACCCCGTAACCCTCAGAGCCACACAACCAGGCGGCAATTTCCGGGCTTTTGATAGTGAAACAGATATTTCCGCCAGTGTCATTAATAACCAAGAATTTAACCCCAGTGCTGTTAATTTGGGAGGAGCAACAGAAAAAGTTATTACCTTGGTGTATACCATCACCAGTGACCAAGGCTGCACCAATGAGTTAAGCCGAGATATAACGATTTTTGCTGTACCCAATGCTACCTTCCAAGTTGGGCAAGGTAAAACCAGATTCTGTAGTAATGATGAACCCGTAGACCTGATAGCCAGAGTACCGGGCGGGACTTTCCAAGTGCGCGATGGTGCAGAAGATATCTCGGCAGATGTCATTAATCGCCTGACAACACCCCCACAGTTCGACCCAAGTGCAGTTAACTTGGGTGTAGCCAGAGAAAAAGTCATTACATTGGAATACAGTATTAGCAACCAAGGCTGTAGTAATAAGTTCACCCAAGAACTGAGGATTTTTGCTGTACCCAATGCCAACTTCCGATTATCAACAGGAAACCGGGACACCTTCACCAATAATGATCCGCCTGTAGGGCTGATCGCTACACAACTAGGCGGAACTTTCCAAGCCTTTGACGGTGAAGAAGATATCACAGCAGATGTAATTAGCCCTACAACTCCCCCACAATTCAATCCCAGTGCAGTGAACTTGGGTGATGAGGAAGAAAAAGTTATTACACTGAGATATACAATCAGCAATCAAGGCTGTAGCAATAACACGGAACGCCGAGTTACCATCGTCCCACCACCAGAAGTGCCAGTGAGAGACGTTGAAGATACCTCTAACCCTGATAGCGGAGATGCGCCGACAGAAAACCCGATTCCTCATCCTGAAGTTCGTGCAGTAAATTTACTGGCAATTAGTAATAATGAAGTAATAAATAGTACTAATTTGGATGGCGATCGCACCTTCAATCTCTCAGACTTCAATCCTAATAACCAGTACACCTTTGAGGCGATGACTGTGCCAGAAAAGGTTAATAGTGTAATTTTCACCTACACCAAACCCAATGGCAGCCGCCAAGCACTCACCGCCAACACTGCACCTTACCGGATGCCTGATGACTGGCAACCGAGTATAGGTATCCATGAGATTCAAGCACAAGCTATCAGAGAAGTAAATGGCGATCGCCTAGAAGGAGCTACCATCAAAGTTATCATCCGGGTTATCGACGCTGACACCGACACTAGCCCATCCCGTAGCACCAACCCAGATAACCTATTCACACGCATACAAAACCTCTTTCCCCTCAACCGAGGAGAAATCATCACCAAAATCAAACTACCCCAGCTACTAGCCATGAGTACTGCCATTTTCATGTTAATCGTCGGTTGGACTTACTCATCATCTAAACAAGTTGGCTCAACCCCACCTTCTGTAATTAAGCCCCGTTGAAAAAGCAGTAAGCTATGACACAACAACGCCACATCATCGGACGAACCGTACTGGAGCTAAATACTGGGCAACTAGCTGATGTCTGGAGCTTGCAAGAAGATATGAGTCGCTTATTGCAACAACAGGGCATACCAGCAATGGCACAACTTTTTGAACAGTTGGTAGCAGCTGATGAGGTGGTGCGATTGGATCAAGTGGTTGTAGATTTAGGCGTTATTCATCCTCAATTTATTCAAGATGAATTTATACCTAAATTAATCAGTGCTGTGAACCAAACGCTAAGAGATTATCTAGCGAATCGCCTAACTACTAAGACAAATTCCCCAATACTCAGCCAAAATCGGAGTGCGGCAGATTGGGAGATATTGTTATATTTTTTACGGTATGGTCGCTTACCTTGGTGGGTAGAGGCTAATAACTGGCAACAGTGGATACCCCGTTGGCAAGCAGCCATACAAAATGAAACGACATGGCAGCAACCTTTACGAGAATTGCTAGCCACAAATCCGCAAGTCAGACAGCGCTTGGTTTCCCAGTTCCCAGAAAGCTTTTGCCATCAGTTAGTCTTGCAATTGCAACCCACTTGGATTGATTGGTCTACTCTACTCACCCAAGGACAACAAATTATCCAAGCGTTGAGTTTAAATCAAAATGGCGATCGCCTACAGTGGGCTGAATGCCATCGCTTCTATGAGTTCCTCAACACACAAGCTTGGCTGTTACTACTAGCAGAAATCCCTCAAACTAGCTCCTCAACAAGACCCTTACCCAAGACTGTGTGGATACGCAACTGGCTAACTATTCTCGTCCAAACTTGGCAACAGCAAGCCACCATCACACCCGAAGCATCCCCAAACCAATCTCAAATTACTCCTACCACCCCCGAACCCAATGAATCACAAACACAACTACCCGATTCCGGGATATATCAACGGTTGCGAACTATCCTAGCCACAATCCCCACCAACTCCAGAACACCTTGGCTAACAACACTCAACCAAATTCTACCCCCAGCACCTGAAACCACAACCTCAACAAACCTCAACGACCCTTTGCGTAAACCTCAGATCCCCTCTGCGTTGAGAAACTCAATATCCTCTCCCAAAGCCACACCCGAATCAAACAACCAACATCAACAAATCGATTCTCAAAACAACCCGCAAACTTCCATCTTGTCACCAGAAGAAGAAATCACCGGTATCTACATCAATCAAGCTGGCTTAGTCCTACTGCACCCATTTCTGCACATATATCTCAACGATGTCGCACTAGTAGACCAAGAAAGCTTCCGTGACGAATCAGCACAGCAAACGGCAATTTATCTCTTACATTACCTAGCAACTCGCCAAACCGATGCCCCCGAATATGAGTTGGTATTACCGAAATTACTTTGTGGCTGGCCATTAAATCAAGCGATCGCCTGTAACATTGATTTACCCACCACCGCCTTAAATGAAGCTGAACATCTATTACAAACAGCGATCGATTACTGGCAAGCCCTAAAAAATACCAGCCCCGACGGTCTACGCGAAGGCTTTTTACAGCGCGAAGGCAAACTCACCCGTAACGATAATGGTGCGTGGAAACTCCAGATTGAGCGTCAATCCATTGATATCCTTCTCAGTCGTCTACCGTGGGGACTGAACATAGTTAAATTCCCTTGGATGGAAGATATGCTGATAGTAGATTGGATTTGATTTTTTGTGTTTATCTCTCATCCATTTTTGCGATTATCTTAGATAATTTTGTTTTTAACTAGCAACTTGAGTCTGTATTTCTTCAGGTTCTTCTGACTTTTGCAGTATGGATGTTTGCGTCATATCCTCTTCTGTGGCGAGACGCTGTATGTTGGGTTCGCTGACATTATTAGCTACAGCGTTTGCTTCTTGTTCATATACATCATTAGGCTGTCCTACATTTAGCTTGGGTTGTATGGTGACTTTGCTGCTAAAGAAAGGTGATGGAGTTGGGCGATCGCCTCTGGTGGCGCGTAGCTGATCGCCTGGAAAGAATGGTTTTTCTGTTTCCGGGGAGACAGGAGGTTTACGGGGGTGCTTGAATTTAAAAGACATAATTTTTGGTTGTTATATTCGATATTTGCTTTGTCATGATGATTAAACCCTGGTTCTTACTCCACCGCTCCTAGAACTACTACTCGCAGGTGGATGAATAACGACTGCTCTATCATTAGGATTAAATCCTGGTTCATACTCTAATACTCCAGGTAATTCTTGCAAGTTACTGTCCTCGATTCCTTGGATCGGTAACTGATTTTGGGGGGCGTGCAAAGTCCAACCGCTTGCTCGCAATATAGTAATGTCGCTAGCGCTGGTTGGTGACTCACCTAAATGGCGTTTTGTCCAGTAAAGGTGTGCTTCTTCTAGATAAACCTGCCCTGCGGATGTTTGTTTCTCTCTAATTTCTCTTATTAGATGGGCTAATTGATTTGAACAAGCTCCACAAGGACTTTCATTAATATTTTGGATTTCCAGCTTTTTCAGTTTTAGTAAAACGTTTTCTTGACTAGGATTAGTAATCCAATTCATAAATTGACGTTCGGCATGAGTGATATTGTTTCGACGATTTGCTCCAGAGGTATTCCAGGTAACTGCACGAATTTCTGTCGTAAGATTTTCAGGTTGCCACGCTTCACCACCTCTACCAATGTTCTTTTCAGTGGATTCAACCAAAGGAATATTTTGACGATTAAACCCTATAGAATCAACTAACGTTAGACGAATAGCTGAATGCAGCATTTGTTCACTTTCTGCTTGTGTCATATTTGCTTCTTTTTGGAATATGCCTAGTGGATACTTCGGACTTGCTTTTGCATACAGAATAAATCCAGTTCCATTAGAGTTTGGTTCTAAAAAGAGGTCGTCTAATCCTTGTGCCTGGAATTGAGAACGGATTCTAGCGATAATACTCTCTGTCTCTGCACCTGTATGCTCTTCCGCAAAAGCTTGTTGTACTGCGAGAGCAACTTCTTGTTTAAGAGCTTGACTTTCTGGTGTATCTGGCTCACCTGTTGTTTCTTCTAAATTATCTTCTCCAAGTCCGATCGCGTTAAGCAATCCCTGTCCCAGATTCACAGCCCGATCAATCAGCCAATCTAGTGCCTGATCAATCAATCCCTGAATCCCGGCAATAATTTCTTGTAACTTGTCGCCAATATTACCTAAACCCACTTGATTAGCCAAAAAGCCGATCGCCACTGGTAAACTTTGCGCTAGTAGGTTTTCTAAAAACTGTGCGGCTTGATCAATGCTACCACTGGCAATTTCGGCAACCATCCCCACGAAGGAGTCTACGATTTCTAAAATTTCGCGGAAGTACTCAATTGCCGATTGCACTGCGTTAAAGAAGGCAATGAAACTGTTGACGACAGCCATGATACCTGTGGGGTCGAGCATACTGACAATTTTGGCGATGACGCGATCAATGATGCGCGATACAATCCAACTGCGGACTTGCTCTAGTACCATATTCCACAGGTTGCTAATTTGGGTTTGGATGTATTCCCAAATAGCGGCGATACCTCGTTGCTGGACATCGCGGACAAAGTTCCAAATACCTGATAGGCGGTCAATTGCGCCGCGAATCCGGGCAACATTTTCTTGACCGATGCGATCGCCTAGTTTCGACCAGATCCGATCCATCGAAACGCCTAGTACCTGCAATACTAAATTCAAAATTGACTCTAGGGTAATTTCTGTTGGTGGTTCAATCCCGGCTTTGCGTACTTGACCAAAGAGCCAATCGGTAACGCCACTGAGCAAATGCTGAAGGATATTGTCGAAAAAGTTAGTAAAGCCTGTTTTAACTGCTCTGAGCAGGTTGAGTAGAAAGCCTACGGGGTCTTGTTGAATATCATCTAAGGCTTGTAAGGCATTATTCATGATATTACCGATGATATCGCTGGGGAAATTCATTATCTCCAGCAGGAGTTCCAGCACAATCTTGACTACTTCAATGACGAAGGTGAGGAGACGATTCAGGGGTTCGCGGAATTGCTCTAGAACTCTAATAAATGTATCGATGGGGGTGACCATATCTTCAATGGTGAGGGTGTTCCAAATATTCAGGAACAACTCCTGCACAAACGGCCAAGAAATGCCCAATTCACCCATCAGGGCTTCAATACGTTGGGCGGCGCGAGGAATCACTCCAGTTTCCTGCATCTGCTGAAACTTCTGTTCACCGTTTGGTAACAGGCTCATGAAGCCGCGAATGATATTTATCACTGTGCGGGGTACGGATTGCTCAGTAAAAATATCTTTGCCCATAATCACGGTGAGCAAGTGATACCCAGGAATATCGATGGCGAAGGAACTCAACCAACCAAGTAGGGCTTGTTTGATTAGTTCTAGTACTTTGGCTGCTACAGTGATGGCGAAATCCCATACCCGTTGTAGGAAGCCGATAGTCTGGTTGATAATACTTTCTAAGTTAGTCGAGAGATTGGGCAAGTTTTCTGGTTGAATTGCATCCCAAGCGGAGGTAAATAAACTGCCTAATTCACCTAATAATGATATAAATGTGCCAACTTGGGTATCTAACCAAGCTGCTGTTTGTTCCAGGGTTCCCCGTTCCTGCATTTGCTCTAGTTCTTGCTCTTTACCGATGAGGCGGAGAAAGTCTTCCAGGATTTCTACGGTGGTGGCGGCGACTGGTTGATTCCTGAGAGGGTCATGTTTGAGGATTTTTTTAATTAAAGCCCAGGCTTGATTATTAGCTAATAAACCTTCTGCTAAGTTAATGGCTGCATCTTTGATTAATTGAATGATTTGGTTGATGAGCGATCGCGCAAAGGCTTCCACATCTTGATAAAGTTGCTGGAAATTTTGCCGCAATACCGCCAAATTATCATCAAATCCTGCTACCAAGTGGATATCTTCCCAAGCGGCTTCTAAAGTGCGCTCAATCCTACCTACGGATAAATCTAAGCGTCCTAGTTCTCCCTCTACCCAAGTAAATGCTGACTGGAGAATACCCATCTCCCGCAATTTATCGAAAATAAACGTGCCAAAAGGCACTAGTCCCATGAGTCCTTCTAGGAGATTGCTGGCATTGCGTTCTACTGCGTTACCTGTAAGGGGGTTAAAGCCGATAACGACGGTAAACAATGTATATCCAGGAATATACCGAGCATAATCATTGATTTGTCCTATTATAGATTCCGGCAACATTTGGACTGTATGGGAGGTTGATGATACTGCTGGCTGTCGTTGTATAGCTGCATCCTGTTGCAAAGTGTGTGTTAATTCGTGAGCCAGGAGATTTCTGCCAGTCGCGGATGCGGGTTGGTATTGATTTGTGTTGAAGAAAATATGATTGCCAGTGGTGAACGCCACCGCCCCTAGCGATCGCGCCAGAGATGCTGCATCTTGTCCTGTGTGAACCCGTACTTGGCTGAAATCAGCGCCAAAGCCTGCTTCCATGTTCAGGCGGGTTTGGGTATCTAAAGGTGTACCACTGCTTTGGGCTTGTTGCAGCCGACTTTCTAAGTTGGTGGGGATTGGTGAGCCTGGCTGTTCATTATTGGCGCGCTGAAGCTGTGTTACCGCAGGATGAGTAGTTGGTTGCTGGCTTGGTTGTGGTTGGGAAACGACTTGATGAGCGATCGCCTCAGCTTCTTTTTCGTAGCGATCGCCAGGCTCACCTACTGTCAATTTCGCTTGAAAAAATGGGGTTTCCGTATCACTGCGAAACGAATTATCCCCATCCCCAGGAGGAATACTTCCATCCCCTTTTGACTGAATCACCGGAGAAGCCAAATCACCTGATGTTTCCTCCAATTCTGGTGTTGCTTCTTCCTGCGGTTGAAGATAGGTAACAGGTGCAGTATCACTAGTAGTAGCTTGGCGTTGTAAATGAGATTGTGTCTCTACATTCTCACTTTCAAAAATTGGTTGACGTTGAATCTGTGGAAGGGGTTGTCCTTGTTGCTCAATTCCACAATCCCTGCACTGACGCTGAATTCCCAATTCTGAAGATGTATATTGTGGTTGAAAAAATAGTTTTGTCTGTACTATTCCCGCCCCAAAGAACTTCTGCTCATGATTGGCATCAAAAAACGGCTTTGCAGAATTACCTTGATGCTGATGAGAAGTTGTTTTGGTTTCGGCGGTTTTCATGGTTTTATTTCCAGAGCATAATAATTCGTAATATGGGTTCTAGGCTTAAATTTGTTGTCAAATGTTAAGGAGTTAGTATTATTCCCGCCCAGATATTTTTATCTGTTCCTAGAAAATTGAGAATATAAATAAAGTGAGGAATCACAGATAGCTTATGTTAGAAGACTTATTTTGGTTGATTGTTTTCCCTTTCGCGCTAGCCTTTACTATTGGATTTATGAGCTATGGATTAAAGGAAACTACTCAAAAGTAGTGGGGGTAAGGATTAGGTACTAGAAATTATTAACTTACCCAGATATAGAAGATATGGGATTCATGCCATAGCTGCACAGCAGTCTGTAAGAAGAGGCGTTTAAATATTATGTCACAGCACTTAAAAGTTCCGTGACATATTTAATTCCCCGCCTAAGTAGGTCGGTGTAAATAATTATTGTTGGAAGAAGGTAGGGAGCAGGGGGAGGAAAAGCTTGAGCCTTATTTACTTCTCTTCACATAGTTTGGTTTTATTGCACCGACTTACTTAAGAGCCTATTTCTCAAAGCCATTCGCAATAAACTAGGGGAAATACGACAGCGTGTCTTTTGACACAATTTTACAAAAAAAGTAACAATACCACTTAGTGATTGTTATTACTTGGTGTGAGACGAAGTGAGAAAGAGCTTTTTTTGGCTGCCTGTTGCTTTTCCTAGTTTATTTTTAGCATTTCCGGCTTTGGGTAGTGATACGGAAATTACTCAAACAGTAGATAATTCTGATATTCCGTATTTGAGTGAAATTGAGTTACCCACCACCAGTGCTGAATTATTAACTCAATCGACACCAGGGGACTTAAATCCAGAGGGTGAACCTAGCGAACAGCCGGAAATTGAGGAAACTTCTAGTGACGATGCAGATATTACCATAGAAGCGATCGCCGAACCAGAAACCCTGCCAGCATCTACTCCCACTTACGTCATTGACCAAGAAGAAATTCAAAAACAAGGTGCTACCAGTGTCGCTGATGTCTTAAAAAGAATGCCTGGTTTTGCCATTAATGATGTTGGTCATGGTGCAGATATACACACAGGTACTTATTATCGGGGAGCCTCAATTAATCAGTCTGTATTTCTTATAAATGGCAGACGAATTAACAATGATGTCAACACATATCATGGTGCAACTGACCTGAATAGCATTCCTGTAGAATCTATTGAGCGTGTCGAATTATCTAGCGGTGTGACCTCTGCTTTATATGGTTCCTCCGCTTTTGGAGGAGTGGTTAATATCATCACCAAAAAAGGTTATCCACAACCTAAACTGACAAGTAGTTTAGAATTTGGCTCACTCAATCTCAATAATCAACAGTTTAGTTATAGTGGGGCAGTTGGTGCGGCGACTTATAATTTTAGTTTTGAGCGGTACTTTGTTGATAACCGTTATCGTGTGCCTGTAGGTGCAGCAAATCGTGACTCCCAAGGGTTTTTATCAAATGCAGATACATCTACTAGCACCTATTTTGGCAATATTGGTTTAGATTTAGATCAAAGAAACTCTTTAAGTTTAGATATCACTAAACTCAGCAGTCGTAGAGGCTTAGTTTATTTCGGATTTCCCCTACAAAGAGATAGATTAGACCATGATGGTTTAAATATTGGTTTATCTTGGAAAACTCGCCTCGGTAATGGCAATAACTCTAACCTGACAACTACATTTGGTTATAACCAAAATTATTTCAGCACCTACGGCCCTACAGTTTTTGCAGGTAGAGAATTTTATCGCACTGGTGTTTTAGATACACAACAATTCACTGGTAGGATTGATCATGATTGGAGAATTTCTCCAAATAATAAGTTGCGTTGGGGACTAGATTTAAAAAATACTGATTTAAGTGGCGATGTTTTAAGCTCTAGTCCGAATCGGATTGCGTTTAACGAAACTGAAAATAGAAACGTATTAAATACAGCTTTATTTGCTGTGAATACATGGAATCTGAGTAATAGTTTTCAGTTAGATTTAGGACTGAGACAAAGTTTTGATGGTCAGTTTGGCAATTATCTTAATCCTAGTGTGGGGCTACGTTACGACATCACACCATTAATTGCTATGCGTGGTAGTTGGGCTGGAGGACAGCGCAACCCAGGTTTAGATCAGTTATATGTTTATGATACAGTTCATGGTTGGGAAGCAAACCCAGATTTAGAGCCGGAGACAGGTTCCTCTTGGACTGCGGGGGTAGATGTCAAGCTTGCTGATAATTTAACAGGGCAGTTTACCTATTTTGGCAGCAGTCTGAATAATCGCTTAGGAATTGTGGCTGGAAGATGGGCAAATATTGGCTTAGTAGATACCAATGGTTTAGAAGCCGCACTGCAATTAAAAGTTGCCGCTAACTGGTCAACTTTTCTCAACTACACTTATACAGATGCCCAAATTAAGACAGGTTCAGAAAGAGGTTTACAGTTGGGAATGATTCCCTATTCTGTATTACAAACTGGCGTAGGTTATCAAAACTCAGGATGGCAGGCTAATTTGTATGTTACCTACAATAGTGGCGCTCGTAGAGCTTTTTTCACCCGACCAGGTGAGACAACTACCGATTTCGTCCCGTCTTTTGTCAATTTAGATTTGAGTGGTCGTATTCCCTTAACTCGTACTTTAGGACTAACAGTTTACTTGGAAAATTTACTAGGTGAACAATATGAGCGAGTGAATCGAATTTATAGTCCTGGGTTTACTTTTCGCTTGGGTTTAAGTTCGAGTATTTAACCTTTTTTGAATTCAAAATGCAAAATTCAAAATTCAAAATGAAGAATGGAAATAATTTTGAATTAATTCATTCTGGGTACAAGCCCCCGCCATAATCTTTGATTTGGTGAGCCAGCACTGCAAGAAGGTTTCCTTCTGTAGGTGACTGGCGAATCCGTAAGGGCGGTCTTTAATTAGTGGTGAGTACCCTACGGGAAGGCTACGCCAACAAGCTCCCACTAATTGTCTTTAATTTTGAATTTTGAATTTTTAATTTTGAATTGGAGCGAAGCGACTTGACTTATTCCCAGGTAGCGACATCTCGTAATAAATCAGGAATTTCCCCTTGGGATAAAGGAAACTCTAATATCGTTTCTCGATAACCCAAATATCCCGACTCGGAGAAAGACAACAGCATTCGCGCCAGTGCTAGCCACACTTCTGGCTCATATTCCCAGTCCCGATAACGGGAGGCTCTACCAGCAATTGAACGTAGCGCCCAAAAATAAGAATTTCTGACTACAGAACCACCTTTTTTAAACTCTGGTAAGTCTTCATGATGCAGAAATAAAACTTGATTTTCAATTTTGGCTCTCATATCAGCCATTTTAAACCCTGTCTTAATAGATAACTTTGGTGCGTCAGTTGTGGAATTTTCTCATCAAAATTGCTGCATAAAGCGACGGTCAAGCCAGTCCTTCCATTGCCAGCATAATTGATGGGGTGGTAAAGTGATACAACCTTTGGTAGCGATCGCTCTTTTGTCACCTGTACCAATTAAACTTAAATATTGTTGCTGTGGTTTGTAAGGTTTGAGTGCTTGTCCCGTTAATTTCCGCCTGAGGTTGTCGAATAAGGGTTTACCTTGGCGGACAGCAAATACCCCTGCTTTTGGGCGGGGATGATTAATCATTGTGGCGATGTCACCAGATGCAAATACCTCTGGGTGTGTTGGCGATTGTAATGTGTCCTCAACTAAAATAAAGCCTCGCTCATCAGTGGCTAACCCTGTGGCTTTTAACCACTGGGGGGCTGAGGCTTGGGTTACCCAAAAAATTTGATGGCAGTTTACTTTGATGCCAGATTCACATTGAATTTCTAATAGTTCTTCGTCTTGGTTGTCGGTAGATGGTGCAATATGAGAAACTGTTTCCCTCAAGTGAAGCTTGACACCGCGTCTGGTGAGAATTTGTTTGACTTGATGTTGGACTGATGGGTGATGATGGGACATCAGTTGGGCTTGGCGATGAAATAAATGAATTTCCAGATTACTCAGGGGTTGTTGGGCTTGTTTTAAGATGCGGTGCAGATGCGCTTGCATTGATAGGGCTAATTCTACACCACCTGCACCACCGCCTGCGATCGCAATACTCCTTTTGATTTGCGGTTTTTGAACTACACTATCTAGCATCTGATACCAATGTTCTAGTAATTGCGACACTGGTTTAGCCGGCACTGCATATTCTGCTGCACCGGATACAGATATTGTGGCTGGAGTGCTGCCAATATCGATAGACAGCAAGTCGAAATCTACCGCCTGATGGCTCGCACAAATCACTTTGTGGTTTTTCACATCCAGGTCAACTACTGTATCAATAGACAATTGCGCTTGAGCAAAGTTAGCTAATCTTTGCAAGTTAATATGGCATTCATCACGGTTGTAAACACCGGAAATATGTCCTGGTAACATTCCAGAGTATGGTGTTTCAACATCTGGGGTGATTAAAGTTAAACGTACTCCAGATAGAGGTTTCATGCCAAACATTCTGAGTACAATAGCATGAGTGTGACCTCCACCAACTAGTACTAAATTATGCGTAAGCGGCTGTAAATTTTGCAGCATTTATGAAAGTAAAAAAACATATTAGTACATATTTAATTTATAGTAACAGATGGTTTTATAATTGATCTCTTCTGCCAGAATAAGTAACATTTGTTCTGTATTTTCGATAATTATAATTATATTTACGAATATTAAAAATAAAAAAAAATATATGCAAAATAGCAGGTAGTTTCTAACTTAAAAAAGGCAGGTGGCAGTAGCCGTAAAGCTTTGCAGCTAGCGAAGCAAGCTACGGGTAATCTTCCCGCATGGAACTTAGGGAAATAATTACAGGTTTTTTCATCTATCCTGGTGTCCGCCGTTCATGATGGATATTAAATATTATCTTTAATGATGTTAGCCATGATTTTTAATGTTTATCGTACAGTTGCAGGAAAGATACAACACAACAATTTAATAGAGAATCTCATTGATGAGATAGTTTTCTCTAGTCAAAAAAAGATTGCCCCCGGTGGGCGAAATAGCATCACCCAACGCTTACAAGTAGCTATAGGAGACCTGCAACACAATCAAACAATAGAAACCAGGCTCAAAGCCATTTATGAGTTAAAGCAAATAGCCCATGATTATCCAAAATATCACTGGCTAATCATGGAAGTTCTCAGTGATTTTATCCGCAATTGTGTTAATAATATTTCGTCCGCACAGCTAACATCATCAATTAGTGCAGAAATTCAAGCTGCTTTAACTGTGATTGTTCAAAGGGATACAAAGCAAGACCCAGAAAATCAACAATTAGATTGGAGCCATATCGATATACAGGGGGCGAATCTCAGCCAAGCCAATCTAGAAAACGCCAATCTCTATCGTGTTAATCTCGCTGGGGCAAATTTATTACAAGCCAATCTCTGTGGGGCAATTTTGACCGCCGCTAACCTTTCTGGCGCTAACCTAGCTGGGGCAAATTTATCTGGCTCCATCCTCAGTGCTGCAAACCTAGTTGGGGCAAATCTCACGGGGACAAATTTGGCAGGAGCAAATTTATATTTAGCTAATTTGCAGGAAGTAATTTTAAATGAGACAATATTTGATGGGGCAAATCTACGAGAAGTAAAATTTACTACGGCTGACACTTCTAATAGAGAGTAATCCTGTAAAAATTATCCATTTAAAATCTATATATCAGAATGAATCAGACATAAATTTTTTACTTTCTCATTCTCAACGGGATTCTGACTTCTAAAATCTTAAATAATTCTTAAATTGCCTATTCCTCTAGTTATCAACGCATCAATTAATGCAATCAGTACCATATTTAAATTTAGATTTAAATAGTGTATTATTTTCTGGAAAACACATGAGAATTAATTGTGTGTGGTAAGGAATTATACGATTATGCCTGCTAATAAGACAGACAAATTATGGCGTTGGTTGATTGGCATAACCGTGATATTTGCCGTTACTATAGCTGTGATTTTATTTGCATCTTCCAACCCTCAAGGGTTGACCATACAACAAAAATTACAATCTAGAAATCAAGCACTAACAATTACTGCCATTATTTTTTTGGGATTGGGGGTAATGATTAATGCTTACTACGCAGCCAAGCGCGTAGATGTCATTAGTAAAAGTGCTTTGGCTGCCGAAAAAAACTTAGAAATTAGCATTCAAAATGCCAAACTATCTGAAGATAGATTAATTTCGGAACGTCTGATGACTGCGGTTACCCAACTTGGACATGACAAAATTGAAACCCGCACAGGGGCAATTTATGTGTTAGAAAAAGTTGCCCAAGATTTTCCCCAAGAACACTGGACAGTTATCGAAATCCTGACAGCTTTTATTCGAGAGAATGCTGCTGTTCGAGAAGTAGAAGAGCAGAAGGAAGATGAATCACAGCCAACATCCCTGAGTAGGTATAAGCAAGGTGAGCGTCGAACACCACAGTTGCCCTTGAATGTTCATGAGGAATCACCAAAAATTCGTAGGGATATTCAAGTAGCTTTGACGGTTGTTGGTAGACGTAACTACTTACAAGAGGAGGCAGATAAACGACTTGATTTGCGTAATATTAATCTCAGGCGAGTAGAACTATTGGGAGCAAATTTACAACGAGCAGATTTGCGGGGTTGTGATTTTCGCGGAGCAGATTTGCGGGGTTGTGATTTCAGTGGAGCAAATCTTGAGGGTGCAGAATTAGCTGGCTCTATTCTGTTTGAGGCTAATTTCTTGAAAGCAAATTTGCAAGGAGCAAATATACAAGGCGCAAATTTAAATCGTGCAGAACTTGGTGGTGCAAATTTACGCAGTGCTAATCTTATGGGTGCAAGTCTGCGTGCAGCGAATTTGCCTGGTGCTAATCTTTATAAAGTCAATTTGCAACACGCAATATTGAAATTGGCTAATCTTTGCGGTGCAAAGCTGTTCTTAGCTAACCTACAAGGAGCAAAACTTGGTAAAGCTAATCTATCTCTTTGTGGTCTCATTGGCGCAAATTTACAAGGTGCTAATCTCAACGGGGCGAATCTTGCTGAAGCGAATTTAAATGCAGCCAAGTTACAACAAGCGGAGATGTTATTTGTTGACTTCACGGAGGCCAGTTTGACGGAAGCAGACTTGTGTAAAGCCAATTTGATGGGAGCAAATTTACAAAGAGCCAGCCTCTATCAAGCAAATCTTTTTCAGTGCAATCTCGTAGGGGCTAACCTATCTGATACTAACTTTTGTGATGTTAAATTAGCCGGAGCAATTCTCACAGGAGTCAAAAATTTAAAACCTCAACAAGTTAGCATTGCCATAGGCGATCGCACGACTCGCTTACCTGATAATGTGGAAATACCAATACATTGGCGACAATCTAGTTAACTATAGAGCCAGGTATTTAAAACCAAGGACTTTGTTCTTTATCCCAACACTGATTTTCATTCCAAGTTCTACCTGTATATTCACATTCATACTGGCTATCTATCCAAGGAACTGAAGTAGGATAACTAGACTTGGTGATAGAACTAAAGTAGAAAAACAGGGATTTAACAATTACGATACTAGCCGTGAATAGTATTGTTGAACAGGTACCATATATCATTAATTTCAGGAGGATTTTCCAGTAGAACTTGCCTTTTTCATTATGCAAGTGGTCTCTCATAATATTTTCTCAGTATTTGAGCATGAGTAGATTACGAAATTTCAGTACTGATCAATCCTTCACACTTACGTAGTGATAAGAATTATTTCCTATGTAATGGAACACCACAATCAATTTATCTAAAAGAGTTGCACCTCAGTAAGTCTACCATCCTTAATATAAGAATCAGTATACAAATATAAACTCTTCATAGTATCCTGTTTATGGATTACGAAATTCTTATCCGACTTCTTTTCAAAAGCCAGTGACTTTCCCATAAAAATAGGTCAGATAAATCTATGATTTTTCTCCTCAGCTAATGAAGGTTACACGGAGAGGAATGAATATTTTACAGGTTAGGTAATATTATCTGTACATAGAATTTATCAATGCGGTTTGGTTAAATTTTATCCAGACTAAGTGTAATCCCTCTAATAAGCAGCTACTTTGTTTTTCAGGTGAAGAATAGCCATTTTTTTGGTTGTTTCTGTAAAGAAATCATAAAGTTCAGGGAAATTACTTAATGAAGCAAGTATCTAATATGATTTGCTTACACCACGAATGAGAGAAAAAAACCTCTTTCCCTCTTCGTTGTTACTTGTGACCGGAAGAGGCAGGGGGAAACTTCTCCCCATCTCCCTGCCCCCTGCACCTTTTCCTATTCTTCAGGAGTATCCCTTTCCGCTTTATATTCCTCGACGAATTGACCCCTGCCAATTAATAGTCTGCTTGGCAGAACGTCCTCCCAAAGAACGGGTAGCTAATATTTCAATGTCAACATTTACGCCAGGACTTAGGGCATCAGATGGAATTTTTAACTTACCTAAAGCCAAAGTAAAACGGTTATAGTCACGGTTGACAAGTTCCTTGGGGATATCACCTTCATATACAGTTTTGTAGTCAGAGAAGCCACCGGAATTATCTTTTGTCCGGAATTTGACGCGAAACTGAGTCTGAAGCGCATCAGATTTCGCAGCTAAATCAACTATTTTTAAGTTCAGCTTTTCTCCCGCATCGGCAAATTCCGCCACAGCTAACCGCGTTACATCTTGTTTGGGAATAGCATGGTCGACAGTAAATGTTGTTAAGTTAGCCTGGCTACTGGTGCTACCAGCAAGCCATAAATCTTCAGGAAAATTGACTTCTACTTGCTTATCATCATTCAAACTTACAGTCAGGCTTTGATTAGCAAAACTACTGATGGGTTGTTTCTCCTGCCAGACTATTTGAAAAGATTCTTCTAAACGCTGGGCAAATTCTCGGTACTCATCGCCAATCACAGAACCAGGCGAAAGTAAAGAAGTTGCCCCTGGTCGCAGATTCCATTTGTTCTTCGATAGATTTAACTTTTTCCCCGCAATTTCAGCCAAATTCACTGTCAAGGTGGGAGTGTCAGCGACTAAGGGTTCTTTGCTATTAACAATACTGAGAATTCCTAAACGCCCTCTTTCACCATTCTGTCCGTCGCTACCATCACGCCCATCTTTGCCGTCGTAACACCTGTAACGTTTTTTTGTACATTTATAATCAGCAGTACCCGGAGTACCTTTACAGGTTTCTATCTCCCAATAGCGTCGCCGACAATTACAACCGACTGTACCATTACCACCCCGACCGCCTCGCCCACCGTCTCCAGGAGTTGCACGCACGAAAATTTTTCGCAAGTCAGCCGAATTTGCGTAGTAAACAGTCAGTAAACCGCCGTTACCGCCATTCCCACCGTTACCGCCGTTCCCACCTGCACCACCATTACCTGCATGAAGGTCATGGTTGGGGTTGTTGGGTTGCTTCCTGCAATCAGGTCTGTCACCTCGTTCGCCATCTTCACCGTCTTCACCATCTTCACCAGATAGGTCAAGATTTACTGGTGAACCATCAACAAAGATAGTTTGATTGTCACCATCACGGCCATTTCTACCCTTCCGCCCATCAGTACCTTTACTACCTGCTGTTTCATATCTCTCATAGGCAACAGCAGAACATAAAACTGAGCCAGAAGCAGGTAGCAGACTTGTAAATAAGCAGAATGTTAACAGCAGTGGTAGTTGGCTTCTCAAACCTTTGAGCATCGGGGTTACATCTGGATGGTTTTTAAGTGTTACTGACGCTAATTTTTGGTAATTTGCTCCCGTGCGTTTCAGTAATTGCCGTATCTATTTTACCTGCTGCGAGTAAATGAGCGATCGCTCTACTAATCGGTTGACTGGTAGCATATTCATAGTAGGTAAACCCAGGAGAAGGATTGACTTCAAAGCAGTACCATGCACCGTCTGGTGTTTGGCGTAAATCTATACCGCAAAGGGGTAAGTTGATGGCTTGAGCCAATATCTGACATTTTGCTTCTACCTCTTGGGGAATTTCACAAGCGCGGATAGCTGTAGACTCTTCATCTTGGGCTACATAACGGTAATCATCGGCTGAGGAAATCACTTCACTAGCAAAAACTTCTGTACCTACTACATGAACTCGATAATCTTTACCTGGGATATACTGCTGGAACTGAGTCGGACACCAGGATACATTGGCAAGCCGTTCTAGATGTTCTGGGTTGAGGCGGGATACTTTACTGCGAATACCACTGATGGATTTGTAAATAATATTGCCATGTTGTTGCCAAAAAGCTTGCACAGCGTTGGGGTCTGTAGTCACTAAAGTGTCCGGAATCCGAAAGCCTAACTGACGAATCTGCTCTAGTTGGTAGGGTTTGGAACCGTTAGGAGCCATCGCGGCGGGACGGTTAATTACCAAGGCTGGGGTAATTTCCGACCAACATAATAAAGTATCATCGATCGCGATCGCCTGCTGCCAAGCTAAACTATTTATACCAGCTTGTTCTATTTGGGGTAGGCGACGCGAGTCGTAGGGGCGAATGTAAGCAGCCGTGACTGCACTCAGGTCAATTGTTTGCTGTGGAGTCCGAAGGACACCTTGCACTGATTCCCCCACAAATAATTCAATTTCTGTTGCTAAAATATCTCGTTGGTTCAGCAGTATGGTGGGAATGCCTAGACTTATCAATTCTGAATACACGGCGGCTAAAGGTGAATCCTCAGGAAGTCCCCACAACAAAATCAACATTTGCCATCCCCTCCACTCAAATGTTCTAAAATGGCATCAGCTATTTCTGGGTGAGAAATATCAGCCCACAACTCAGCATTTAAAAACTCTGCGTTAGCGTCACTGCTGGTAAACTGCACTGTCAACAGGTCAACATTCGCCGCACAAGCGAGGCGTTTGGCATGAGTCGCCAGGTTATCATCTACTTGACCAAGACAACGATTACCTACAACGGTCACAGTTACAGGTGGTTTTTCTAAAACCTGAGCCTGGATAGGTGTAGATAATGCCACTTGTCGTCTGACCGGACGCACAGGTATACCAATTTGAGCGGCTGCATAAACCCATTGCTGTGGCCGCCAATTAGGCCCCAGTAAATCTGTTGGTGTTGGTCGATTTAAAACGGGACATTGTAACCCGGATAACCAGGAAACGAGGAAAGCATTCATTTCTGCTGCCACATAGGTGCGGTCTTCTGGGGCAATATGCAGCAATTCATGTTCAGGAAGGTAAGGTAGGCGGGTGAGAACGCCAGTAATTTTGGCAACTGCGATCGCCTGCCCACCAATTACAGCAGTAGAATCAAGGGGAGAATCTAAGTAATGTCGCCATCCCGCTACCGACAAATCTTCAACTGTTAAAAGTTTGGCATCATAAGCCATCCAACGAGCAGCCAGTGCCTCGGCGGCTTTATCGTGGCGACTGGCGACAATTACTATCATGAATACTGCCCCTATTGATTAACTACGTGGTGACCAACGCTGGGGCGTTCCTCTACTTGGATGAAAGCGCGTCCATTGCCGTTACTAACAGTGCGCTGTTCTAACTCATCCAAACGTTGAGCCATCAGACCAATAACTCGCTGTAGGTCATTTGGTATTTGTGTTTGGGGTGTTAGTGGTAATATTTCTGCCAGTTTGTTTTCAACTAGTTTCTCAATCTCTTTAATTTCTAACTTGAGTTCCTTGTTGGGTTTGGCTGGCCCTGTCAGCGTAAACTCACTTTGTCCGGTGGATGTAGGCAAAGCATACACTAGTTGGTCAAAATCAGGAGCGCGAACAGTATCAAAGCTCTGTGGTACAAATGTACCACGATGTTCTGGTGTCAGCAGCAACCTCACAGAACTAGATGGAGATGTTAAAGCGATTTCTACATAGCCCCGCACTTCCAGAGAGTTAGCTTTGATGACCTCTGGCTTGCTGACATCAGGCAATAGGGTAAATAAAGCTGTGTCGTTAGCACCAATACTTAAATTAAAGATAAATCTTTTAGGATCACCAACAATGGGGGTGAGGTCAGAAAAGTCATTCACACCTTGAACATCGGTGATAGTGACAGTATTAGTTAAATCTAATTCTGGTGTTGTGGCAGTAAATTGCAACCGTACTTTGATATCTGAGTTACTGGTGTTGGCAATTGTTAAAAAGTAACCTTGGATAACTGTACGCGCTACGACATTAGGGCCAGAACCCACAGGAGCAATTGGTTTAACTAACAGTTCAAAAGTTGAAAGTAAAGTTGGTCTTGGTCTAACAATAATTTGAGATGGGTCAATTAGGTCTGTCATACACTTGTTTACTGGGAAACTACATAACTAACCTAACGGCTGATCCCCATATACTGACAGTACCCTTGAGGGTGATATTGATGAGATAGGGTATAGGGGTGTAGGGGTGTAAGTCTTCAAGGTAAACAAGTGGTAGATTTTTTACATAAAAAAAGCGGCTCTGTGTAAAACAGAACCACTGAGCATTGAAAAAATGTTACAACTTAACGCGCTGCGCCTTGGGCGGAAACAGCATCAATTGGTTTCATCAAGTACAGGCGTAATAATTGCCAGCCAGTAGAGGCTAATACTGGTAATTTCTGGAAGAATTGCAAGAACTTGGGAGTATTAGAGCTAGCGATCGCACTCAATTTTTCGCTATTCTCAACACATATATCCAAGCGTTCGTAAAATTCTGGGCTATCCACATCCAGAATTATTGGAAATACTCTACCTGCGGTTTCGTTGGTCTTCTTAATCACGTAGATGTCGTAATCTCGTGCATCTAGACCAATGGTGGCATAGAAATCTTTACGTTGAATATCATTGAGATACATCGTCGCAAACACCGACAACAGGAAGAAACGGCTCCAAAGTTTCGCCTTCCAGTCGTTCAACATTTGTGGTTGAGATTTCATGATTGCATCAAAGAAATCTCCGTGACGGTTTTCATCCTGACACCAGTTCTCAAAGAACCGGAAAATCGGATAAATTCTGTCTTCTGGATGTGCTTCCAAGTGACGATAAATGGTGATATAGCGCCAGTAACCAATCTTTTCCGAAAGGTAGGTAGCGTAGAAAATGAATTTTGGCTTAAAGAAGGTATAGTTGCGGCTCTTAGTTAAAAACCCTAAGTCGAGAGACAGGTTAAAGTCTGACATCGCTTTGTTCAAAAAGCCTGCATGACGCGCTTCATCCCGTGACATGAGGTTAAAGCACTCTGCCAAAACTGGGCTTTTGTCTTTCAAACGGCGACCAAGTTCTTTGTAAAGCAAAAAGCCGGAGAATTCTGCTGTACAAGACCGTTCGAGAAATTCTACGAACAAGCGGCGAGTATCCCCGTCAATGTGATCCCAGGATTTTTCAAACTCGGCATCCCGAACAAAGTGATGGCGGTTATAGTCAGTCCGGAATTCTTCCAGAATAGCTAGTAACTCGTCTTCATTGACGGAGATGTCCATCCGTGCCATCTCATCAAAATCAGTGGTATAAAACCGGGGTGTTAATAGAGTTTCTTTTGCCGGGACTTTAACGCCCGGACGGATTTCTTCAAAGCCTGGTTTTTTTAGGGAATCTACCATGTCCTAATTGCTCTTTTGTCTTGATTATCTTGAGTACACCCGAAGAACCAAGGTTTAGGCTCTCACAAAGCGCAACAGCCGACAATAATTAGTTTGTATAAAATTCAGTCTACCAAGGTGCAGAGGTAAACTGGTAGGCAAAACGTTAAGAGTTGCAACAATAGTTCAACATTTGCGGAATCGATTCTGGGAAATTAGTGGTTAACGTATCGGGCAAATCCTCACTCTCAGCATTCGCTTTACGTCTTTACCAGAGCAGGGAACAAACGCGAGTTGGCGTACTTAACTACAATTGAGTTATACCAATTCGGCATCTCTTACGAGAGGCTAACGCCAACGCGTAGCGTCTCGTAGAGAAGGCTTGCGCCAACAAAATACCCTTTTCCTTTGGAGACGCTACGCGTAGCTTGCTTCCCCGCAGGGGTACGGGTTCTCCAAAGGAGTACAAAATCAAGACAGGACAAGCGTTTGGGTCTGTATATCTGTCGCATTCTTTTTTCAATTTGGAGTTAGTAGAATTATCAAATATTTCTGTGCATCTGGCGATGGTTTCTGACCGATGGTCGGTCATCACCGACAGTGGGCAAAACAGCAACGAAACACTGTCCCAGAAAACAAGCGTAAATCCAAGGGGTTGACCACAACATGACTGTTAATCATCAGCAGAAAGACCGTGTGCTTGTCTCTTACATTTTGAGTGCGGCCTGGTTTCTTGGTTTAGGAGGACTACATCGGCTCTACAACGGCAAAATTGGTACTGGTTTGTTGTGGCTATGCACAGGGGGAGTATTTGGCATTGGGCAGTTTGTGGATTTGTTTCTCATGCCTGGTATGGTTGACGAATATGAACAGCAACTGAGACTGAAAGCTGGTGTTTCTCCCTTAGGTGTACCCCTAAATCAGCCCATCACTACATCCCAAACCCAGGGTTTAACCAAAGACCAACTCATAGTCAAACTAATTGAAGCCGCAGAAACCAAAGGCGGTGGTTTAACTGTGACTCAAGGAGTCAAAGCCACGGGAGCCAGCTTTACAGAAGTGGAAGCCACACTCAAGGAAATGCTGAAATCAGGTTACGTCAAAATAGATAACGACCCCATTACTGGAGCCGTCACCTATCACTTTTATGAACTTAACTAGGGTCAGATTCTCGATTTCTGGAAGAAGTCGGGAATCTAACAAAACCTAGTTTCTACCCAGCCACTTCTGACCGTTTAAGCGATACACCAGACGAGATACCAACATATCCAGTGTAATTTTGCGTTCATCGATTAAAAATGACTCCAGGGTGCTAGGTCTTCTGCCCTCATTGCAAGAAAAACCTTTTTTGCCCTGGATATCTTCATCGGGGAAATACACATTAAACTGGCGCTGACCGTTTTGCCAACTACCAATTACTTGCCAGTATTCTTCCGCCGATGACAAACCAGCAATGGGGAGCTTTTGCTTGGCGAAAGAAAGCTGTAAATCTTTCACTCCTTCCGCAGTAATTGCCTTTTGCAAAGCCGGCAAGTAGTCTTGCTCCATGAACTCTACGAATGGCTTGTCTTCCACAGATGGGGCTTTCTCTTTTTTCGCGGCTTTAGCGGCTGCGGCTGGTTTTTCTTCCTTAGGAGCAGCAGCAGTTGGTTTAGCAGTATTGGGGTTAGTCTTCGGGTTCGCTGCTTCGGGGTCTGGCGTGTTGGCAGTAGGAAGGTTTGTCGCTACTGGTTCGCTAGTGCTGGGGGCGTTTTCTTCAGCGACAGTGGGGGCTTTCTGGTCAACAGTGCTGGGAACTGTGTCTCCCGGTTGATTTTGATTGGTTGGATCTGCCATTGCTCAGGTTATCCTTTGTCTAGCTTGTAGAGCGATCGCTTACCTTTAGGTAATAAATTACCTTCATTTTGACATAGGATAGCCAGTCAATAGTTATTAGTTATTTAATCATGAGATAAATAGATAATAATCAATACACAGTAATCGAAAAATCTTATGTATTTGTCTTACTTAGTATGATTTATATAATTAGTTTAGCTTCTCATAAATTGACTGCTACTCTTACCCACAATTTAGCCCAATCCTGTTTTAATATCTCCAACTAATTCATCAATTCTGCTTTTGGTGGTATTCCAAGAACACATAAAGCGTACACCACCTACCCCAATAAAAGTATAAAACAACCAATTGTTTGCTTTTAAGCCATTGATAACTTGCTCTGGCAGTTTGACAAAAACTGCATTTACTTCACGGGGAAACATAATTTCCACACCTTCTATTTTTAACAATTCATTCTCTAAATAAGCCGCACATTGATTCGCGTGTTGAGCATTTTTCAACCACGCACCAGTTTCTAACAAACCTAACCACGGCGCAGAAATAAACCGCATTTTTGATGCTAATTGTCCTGCTTGTTTACAACGATAATCAAAATCTTCTGCCAATGCTCGATTAAAAAATATAATGGCTTCCCCTAATGCCATACCATTTTTTGTCCCACAAAAACACAATACATCCACGCCACTTTTCCAACTCATCTCTGCCGGACTTTTATTCATGGCTGCAACTGCATTGGCAAAGCGTGCGCCGTCCATGTGAATTTTTAATTGATACTTTTGGGCAACTTTTTTAATATCTAAAAGTTCTTCTATAGAATATAAAGTCCCTAATTCTGTAGCTTGAGTAATACTAATTACTTTTGGTTTAGGATAATGAATATCAACTCGCTTCGTGATTACAGACTCTATCTCTTGTGGTGTTAACTTACCATTTTCTCCTTTAGCAAGTAACAACTTAGAACCATTAGACGCAAACTCTGGTGCGCCACATTCATCTGTTTCTATATGTGCTGTTTCATGACAAATAACGCTGTGATATGACTGACAAAGTGCAGCTAAAGATAATGAATTTGCTGCTGTACCGTTAAAAGTAAAAAATACTTCGCAATCAATTTCAAAAAGTTCTCGAAAATAGTCTGTTGCTTTTTGCGTCCATTCATCATTTCCATAAGCTGGCGCACTACCTTGATTAGCTTGAATCATATAGTTCATTGCTTCTGGACAAATACCAGCGTAGTTGTCACTGGCAAACTGTTCTAAGTTGCTATTAATCATTTTTAAATTCATTTATCTACTACGACTACCAACTTTGGCCAATCAGATTATATTCAATCAAATTTCGTGAATAATTTCATTGAATATATCCTCAAGCAAGGGTCTTTGGATAACAATAGAAGTAAAAATAGTGAGGAAGAGGTTGGAAATGCAGTTGAATATAGTTGAGGACAAATTACAACTAGAATTTACATGGCAAGAGCAATTGCTGGCTGTTCGTTTCCAAAAACTTTGGCTAATACCGTTAGCGCATATCAAACAAACGACAATCACCAAACCTCAAAGTAGTTGGAAAGAACTACGCGCACCAGGTAGCTTTATTCCTGGGATAATTAAAGCAGGTACTTATTATACTGAGCGAGGTAAAGAGTTCTGGTACGTAAATCGAGATAATAGCTATTTAAATATTGAGCTACAGGATGAATCTTACGAAAGAATTATTCTCACCATTGATAATAGTAATTACTGGCTACAAAAACTTACTCAAGTTTAATTAATAATATATAACTTTCTCCCCCACAATTAGGGGAAAAAGTATGAATAACCGGATGAACTTAAATTTTGCAGTCTCAACCACCTGCAACAGCAGGGACAATACTGACTTCATCACCATCTTTCAAAGGTGTAGCCGTCCCATCCAAAAAGCGGATGTCTTCGCTGTTTACATATAAATTCAAAAAACGCCGTGGCTGTCCATTATCATCGCACAACCGCGCTTTAATACCGGGAAAGCTTTTTTCTAAAGAATCTAAGAGTTCTGCAATACTGCTACCACTAGATTCTAAAGCAGCTTGATTATTTGTGAAATTTTGCAGAGCGGTAGGGACTAAAACTTTTACAGCCATAGTTAATTAATTATTGGTCAGTTGACAGTTGACAGTGGTCGGTTGTTAGTTTCTAATGACCACTGACTAATTACTAAACGAGGACTTGTTGCCATTCCAAGCGGTCGAGGGTACGTGAACGCTCTAAAGCACGCTCAAAACTATCTAATTTGGCATCAATTGTCAAAGGTTCGCCAACGTAGCCTTGTACGGCTTCTTGGGTTTTCAAACCATTGCCAGTGATGTAAACCACGGTGGTTTCGTCTGGATCAATTTTGCCAGCTTCTACCAATTTTTTCAGCACAGCAACAGTTGTACCACCAGCTGTTTCTGTAAAGATGCCTTCGGTTTCTGCCAGTAGCTTGATACCTTCGATAATTTCTGCATCATTCACTGATTCAATATTACCGCCAGTTTTCTTGGCAATATCAACAGCATAAACACCATCTGCTGGATTACCGATCGCAATTGATTTGGCAATTGTATTCGGTTTCACTGGTTTAATAAAGTCTCTGTCTTCTTTAAAGGCTTGGGCGATGGGTGAACAACCTTCCGCCTGTGCGCCACTGAAACGGACTTTCTTCCCTTCCACCAAACCAACTTCCACGAATTCCTGGAAGCCTTTATAGATTTTGGTGAACAGTGAACCAGAAGCCAAAGGTGCAACTATATGATCTGGTAGTTCCCAGCCTAGTTGTTCGGCAACTTCAAAGCCCAAAGTCTTGGAACCTTCGGAATAGTAGGGGCGTAAGTTAATATTGACAAAGCCCCAACCGTGTGTATTAGCTACTTCCGAACAAAGGCGATTGACTTGATCATAGTTGCCTTTCACCGCCATGAGGGTAGGACTGTAGATTAAGCTACCCAGAATTTTGCCAGCTTCTAAATCTGCGGGGATGAACACACAGCAATCTAAACCGGCATGGGCGGCGATCGCTGCTGTAGAATTTGCTAAGTTACCAGTGCTAGCGCAAGAAACTGTGGTGAATCCCAACTCTCTAGCGCGAGACAGGGCGACGGATACCACCCGATCCTTAAAGCTGAGGGTGGGCATATTCACTGCATCATTTTTAATGTAAAGCTTGTTTAGACCCAGGCGACGGGCAAGACGATGGGAACGCACCAGGGGAGTCATACCTGTTCCCACATCAATTACATTGTCAGTTGTGACAGGCAGAAAAGGGCGATAACGCCAAATTGAGTTTGGCCCAGCTTGAATTTTTTCGCGGGTAACAGAGAGACGTAAGGCATTGTAGTCATACTTCACTTCCAACGGGCCAAAACAATACTCACACACATGAGTAGCTTTCAGTTCATATTCTGCGCCACATTCCTTACACTTCAACGCTGAAAGGGTGGCATTGGTCGTTTGGGTGGGTGTAGATGTTGCCTGCGTCATAATAACTAGCTTTCCCTGTTTGTCCGTCAACTGTCGTTGATAGTAACACGGGTAAAAACACTAGTCAAACATACCCGATAATTTTTGTCGGGTATTTCCTTGGACTTATGTTCCCAAAAAAGCCGCTACTATATTTTTTGAGTCAAAAATGCTACTAAATAAGACCACTTTATTGGTTATAAATACACGAATATCCTTACGTAATTACTTAAGTAAAAAAACTGGCTTTTAGAAATTTATATTATTTAATACCAGTAGTTTAACTGTTTTAAAACCTGAGGTGATTGTCTTAAGTTTTTACTATTGAGCGATCGCTCTGTGCCTTTCAGTCAACTCTCATTCAGTCAATAGAACTAAATTTAAGTAGAACTAGTTACAGTTAACTCCCTACAGAAGACTTCCGTTTACATCTGTAAACACACTTTCTTATAGGAACTAGACTAGAAGGATTTTAGTAATCTTTATTACTTTGAGATTAGTTCGATGTTTCAGGGAAACGTGCGACACAAATTACACCAATAGGTTCTCTATCTCAGGCATACTTTACACCACTTTTTCTCGAAATCTACCAGGCAGCACTCTAACCAAGTAACTACACCAAATGAATTTCCACCAAAAAGCTCACAAGACTGGGAAGTCTCGAATTTACCGTGCTTTAGTCGCCACAGCATTTTTAGCAAGCGGCATTTTCCCATTTACTACGCCTGCACTAGCAGAAGGAACTAAAGCGGGTCAATCTATCACCAACGAAGCAACTGCTACTTACGAAGACCCCAACAATCCCAACGTACCCCTGAATACAACTTCCAACACTGTCACAGTAACAGTGGCAGAAGTTGCAGGTATTACAGTAGACTACACAGGTTTAGTGGACGATGACGGCGGTACGATTGAAATAAATGATCTCTTAATCTTCAATTACACCATCACCAACGTCGGTAACGACCCCACCCAGTTCCGTATACCTAATTTGGCAACAACAACAGGGCCTGCAACAGTTTCTGGGACATTACCAAACAACGGTACACTCAATAATCTGCAATATAGTACTGACAACGGCGTAACTTGGGTTAACATCACTGGTTCTGAGGCCATTGTTCCCAACATTGCTGTCGGCGGTCAGGTATTAGTTAGAGTCCCTGTTACTGTACAGCCAGGCGCTCAAAGCGGTGACATCATTACGGTTAGGTTAGGTAATACCCCAGCCAATGCTCAAAACGTCTTGCGTAGTCCTGATGGTGGTGACGTTTATACTGTAGATAACCTCAATGGTAGTGTGACGGATGAAGTTGATGGCGCTCCTGTTAACGGCACTAGAGAAGCTAGTGATACATCTATTGATGTTCAAGTAGGTGGAGGCGTTAAAACCTACTCTTTAGCCACAGTTCTCAAGACACGTACTGCTTACAGCAATGCGGGAACAACTAATTCCATTACAGATGACACACTTAGTTATGGTCTGAGTTTGCGAGTTGAAGGTAATGACCCCACAGGACAGGGTATCACTCCAGCAGCCTTGGAAGGTAGGGGTATCAATCTTAATGGAACATCTAATGTCCCGCACATCTTAGTTTCCGATGCCATTCCCACTGGCACAGATTTAGTATCAGTAACAGCTCCCAACGGATGGACAGCAGTATATACGATATCACCAATTGGGACAGATGCTAATGCTGCGGCGTGGACAACAACACCACCAGGTGACTTGAGTACAGTCACCCGTGTTGGTTTTATCAACAACACAGCTATAGTTACATCTGTTGCACCCAACCAAACAGTTAATGGTTTTACTATTAACTTAAGAGTCGAATCCAGCTTTGCCGGCACATCTTTAAATGTTGCCAACATTGCTCAGTTGTTTGGTCAAACCCCTGGTAATAACTTCCCTGTCTATGATGAGTCTGGAGACCAAAACCCCAGTAACTTCAATGGTCAATTTGGGAATATGACACCAAATCTACCTGCTCTTACAGATCTCAATAATGATGGTGTGCCTGATAGTTTACCTGATACCAGTGTTGATGATGGTTTCGTTGATAATCCAGCTGCCCCAGAAACAGGAGTTGACGGCAATAATGATAATACTGGTGTAGGCGACGGTGGTGAAGCCAACATCTTCACGCTAGAAGTTCCTGTAGCTTCAGCCATTCTCAATGGCCCAGTCAATGCTCCTAATGCCATTGGCCCATCTGGTGGTACAAACGATGACTTCACTAACAAATCTTCTTTAGTACCTTTCGGCACACAACCAAACTCTACACTAAATCCACAACCAGTAGCCTTTACCAACACTATCAGAAATAGCGGTAGCGCTGCTAGTGACTACTCTTTAGTACCCATCCCACCAGCAAGTAATACACCTGCTGGAAACAATGCTGATTTACCTGTAGGTACTTTAGTAACGATTACTTATGCTTCTGAATCTAGATCCTATGTCTGGACTGGATCTGAGTTCCTTTTTGATCTAGATCGCAATCCGGCTACAACAGGTGATCAATCCACCATTAATCTCACAAGTGAATACATCACTATTCCTAGTGTAGCACCAGGTACAAACATCAACTACGGTGTGGAAATTGACTTACCTGATGGTACTCAATTATCTACAGATATTGATAAAGGTTTCCCCGTTCCTGTGACAGCCTTTGTGGATGATGGGACTGCTGGCTTAAATGGAGAAGCTGTACAAAATACTACAATTAACCGTGTATATACTGGCTTCCTGAAACTGCGGAAACTTTCCAGAATCTTAGATCAAAATGGGCAACCTGTAGCCGGGGCTGATGGCATACTTAGCGATACTGACAAGAGTCCTGTACCTGGTAACATTATTGAGTACCAGATTCAATACAGCAACATCTCTGAGCCACAATCTGGTAACGGTAACATCATCCTGAACGCCAGCAATGTTGTCATCAATGAAAATGGGGTAACTGCGCCTAATAACTGGGCGTTAGACAATGATAGTAATGGTCAGATTGATACCAGCAACATTATTGGTTCAGCTACTGACCCCAATGGTACTATCCAATTCTTCAATGGTAATCCTGCTACTACCTCAGGTAGTGATCAGACTGGAACTACCGTCAACACTGATGTGACTCGGTATGTCAACAGTGTGACTGGTCAAGTAGCACCAGGTCAACAAAGAACGTTTACTTTCCGACGCAAGGTTAACTAAAGTTCTGCACAGTTTGCAGTCAGGACTTAAGTCCTGACTGCAAACATGGGAATCATATATCTAATAGTTTTTTGGGGTTATTTGTCATGAAGGGTGTTCTTATCGCTGGTGTGGGTGCATTTGCGCTGATTGCTACCGCACCATTTATCAATCACATCCCAGGAAGTGTAGTTGCTCAAAGCATTCAAAATCAACCACAATTGCAATTGCGCTTAGGGGCGGAAAAACAGGTTATTAGCAAGGATCAGCAGGGGAAACAGAAGGTTGCTTGGCAAGCATTACAAGGTCAAGCTGTGGTCAAGCCTGGGGATGTGTTGCGTTATACCTTAAATGGCGAAAATAAAAGCGATCGCTCAATCAAAAATTTGACTCTCAATCAACCAATCCCTAAAGGCATGGTATATGTGCTGAAATCAGTTGATATTGCCAATAAAGCAGCCAAAATTACTTACAGCATTGACGGCGGGCGCAGTTTTGTTGAGAATCCCACAGTTAAAGTTACCCTCCCTGGGGGTAAGGTCGAAATTAAACCAGCACCAGCTACAGCTTATACCAATATTCGTTTGCAACTGCCATTAGTAGCAGCTAAAACTACAGTCAAAGCGACCTATTTAACCCAGGTGCGTTAATTAATACTAATTCTTAACTGCGAATTACGAATTAGCACTACTAGAAAACATCTAATCAATAGTTAGCCGTTGTTCCAAGTTTCGATAACGACGGCTCATATTTGTATCAATCAAATGCCTTTATTCATAAATAACAGGGCGCTTCTGAGAGGAAAAATTCAGTGATTCGTCCTTGTAAACCAACATCGATTTACTTCCGCAGTAACTGGCATCAAAGGTTAACTGCCACTCTTCTTTTCGGCAGCTTATTGCATACTACCATACCAACACCAGTGAACGCGCAAAATACTCCCGTCGTCAATATCACAAACCAAGCTACATATACTTATCAAGATAGAGCTAGTAATAATCGATATCAAGGATTAACTATTAAAACTAATGTCAATCCTAGTCCTTTGGTTGATCCATTAGGCAGGATTTTAGGTTGTGCTGGAACGCTCTTACCAGACTATACTGGTTTTTCTGTTAGCGTATATGAACCTAATCCCAGTGACCCCACTGGCACAGAATTAGGGCAGTTAGTTTCTCTCACCCCTACAGAAGTTCCTGATATTCCTAATAACAATGTTCCTGGTGGGTTAAGACCAAATTCTGAGAACAGTAATCCTTATTTCATTACTAATAATCCGGCTGGTGTCTATAATTTTCTTCTCGACCCTAATCGTGGTCAAATCGAACCGGGTAGAACCTATATTTTTGTAGTTAATCCTCCAGCTAATTCTGTTTATCGGCAACGGCGGATTAAAATTGAAATTCTCAATAGTACAGGCGCAATTAATAACAGTGTTGTCCGCTATATTGCGACTTCTTTAGATGGTCAACCAATCGGTTTGAGTGGTGAATCTAGGGTAGAAAGCACCGTAGTTTTAGTTCCTAATGCCGAAGTTGTGGGACTAGATTTATTGGCTTTTGAGTTCACCACAAATATGTGTCAGGCAACTCAAGCACAGCTGATTAAAACAGGCGATCGCGCTGCGGCTGAACCTGGAGATACTGTGATCTATCGTTTGTCGGTACGAAATTTATCTGATGCGGCTTTAAGCAATGTGGAAATTACGGATACTTTACCTTTAGGTTTTAACTTTATTCCTAAGTCTGTGCGGGGTGAAATTGATGGGGAGTCGGTAACTGTCACTCCCGTTAGTAATGGTAATACTATTACATTTCGCCCTAACGCCAATGTTCCTGTTGGTAAAGTCATTAACATTGCTTATGCGGCTCAACTCACGACTGATTCCTTGCGTGGTAGTGGTCGTAATAGTGCGATCGTGAATGCTGAACGGGCTGATAACAGATTTAGGATTAAGGATGGCCCAGCAACGCACCAGCTGAAGATTCGTCCAGGTATAGTTTCTGATTGCGGCACTATTATTGGTCGGGTCTTTGATGACAAAAACTTTGACGGTGAACAACAACCGGGAGAAGCGGGAATTGCCAATGCTGTAATTTTCCTCCAAGACGGTAACCGCATCACCACAGATCCCAACGGTTTATTCTCCCTCGCCAACGTTTTACCCGGAAGTCACACGGGAGTATTAGACCTAAGTAGTGTCCCTGGTTACAAACTAGCTCCCAACGAGAAATTCCGCGAACGCAATAGCCAATCCCGTCTAGTACGCCTCGAACCTGGTGGTTTGGTAAGGATGAACTTTGCGGTTACTCCCACCCCAGAGGAGGTAGTCAAGCCATGAAACCTGTAAGTATTCTCAATTTGCGGTTGATGGGAGCAATGGCTGGGGCTTTAAGCTTTGTCTTGTATCCAGCAATAGTTCACGCTGAAGCTCAGGAAAATCCTGGATTTTCCCCTGATTTAGAAAACCCCTCTCCCGACATCTCCCCTATGAGGAGAGAGGCTTTGAATATTCCCCCTTCTCTGGCAGGTATGAGGGGATTAGGTCGCACAACTGAACTAACCACTCAGCTAACCCAAGATGAAATAGAAAACCCCTCTCCCGACCTCTTCCCTACAAGGAGAGAGGCTTGGAATATTTCCCCTGCCCTACTAAAGAAGGAGGTTAGAGGATTAGATCAAACAACTCAAACCAACGAAGTACAAGAGGAAACACCTACATCGAACGCACCAACAGATTTACAACCTTCTGCAAATGCTATCTCACCATTCCAACCAGCAGATGATATCCCATTACCCAAAGGTCTAAGTAGGCTTGCAGAACCCGCGCCAACCACTCCAAAGGAAATTCCCACTTTTCAACCAGCAACAGATACACCCATACCTAGAAGTTTACGCAAATTAGTTGCAGAAACAGATGAGGGTAATGGACGGAGGGAAAATACTCCAACAACTACAACAGTACTGAAAATCTTGACTCCCACGCCTGATGGTGTGATTGATGTGTCGGCAACTACCGTAGCAGTGCAATTCCCATCTGGTAGTCAAGTAGAGTTGCGGGTAAATGGGGTATTGGTAGACTCTTCTTTGTTGGGACGTACCGAAACTGATGCTGATACTAACTTAGTAACGCAGACATGGTATGGAGTTGGTCTCAAAGAAGGGGAAAATACTCTAGCTGCACAAATAGTAGGAGGAACAGAAGCACCTGTAACCCTGCGGGTAGTGGTGAGGGGAACAGCCAAAAAACTAACTGTAGAAACCGTTGAGTCTCGTGTCCCGGCTGATGGACGTTCAACAGCGACAATTCGCGGTCAACTCCTTGATGAAAATGGCAATCGTTCAAATCAAGATGCCGTTATTACCTTAATCCCCACGGTAGGAGAGTTGGTAGGAACTGACCTGAAACCAGAACAACCAGGGTTTCAGATAGAGGCGAAAAAGGGAGAATTTACTGCGGTGTGGCGATCGCCTCTCCAAGCCCAAACAGCCAGGATTCGAGCTGTAGCTAACGATTTAGAAGCTTTTACCCAAATCGAATTTGCGACAGCACTGCGTCCTAGTTTGGTGACTGGGGTGATAGATGTGCGGTTGGGAGCAAGAGGGACAAATTATTACAGCAGTTTTCGTGATTTCCTGCCCCCTAATAGAGATAATGGTACCCAATTAGAGTTTAACTCAGCCATATTTGCCACGGGTGCGATCGGTGAGTGGTTGTTTACTGGTGCATACAATAGTTCTCGTAGTCTCAATGAAGATTGTAACTGCGACAATCGTCTGTTTAGGTCATACCAATCTAGCGAACAAAACTATCCTGTTTATGGCGATAGCTCTAAAGTAGACGTAGTTACACCCTCCATTGACAGTGTATATCTGCGTTTTGAACGTTCTACAGGTATTCCGGGTACTGCACCTGATTATGCTATGTGGGGCGACTACAACACAGAAGAATTTGCTCGGTCTTCTCAGCAATTCACCGCCGTTACCCGCCAACTCCACGGCTTTAAAGCCAACTACAACTTCGGGAATTTACAAATTACAGGCTTCTATGGCAATAATTTAGAAGCCTTTCAACGAGACACCGTTGCACCTGATGGAACCAGTGGTTATTACTTCCTTTCCCGGCGGTTAGTAATTCCTGGTAGTGAAAACGTCTTTATTGAATTAGAAGAACTCAATCGTCCTGGTACAGTACTGGAACGTAAACAACTAAGTCGTGGCCCAGATTACGAAATAGACTACGATCGCGGTACTGTAATTTTCCGTGAACCAGTTCTGCGTACTGATATTGATGCAACAGGACAGGTTCTGGTGCGGCGGATTGTTGTCAGCTATCAATATGACAGCAACAACTCTGATAGCAATATCTATGCAGGTCGTTTGCAATACAACTTTTCCCGCACTCTCAATCAAGAGAGTTGGATAGCCGCAACCTATGTCAGA
This sequence comes from Anabaena sp. FACHB-595, assembly GCF_048568275.1. NCBI lineage: Bacteria > Bacillati > Cyanobacteriota > Cyanophyceae > Nostocales > Nostocaceae > Anabaena > Anabaena sp. FACHB-595. Next base: position 3,965,577 of record NZ_CP183473.1, on the reverse strand, counting down.
GAGAATCAAGGACTACGTGGTTTTGAACTCTATGGTGCAGATGCCAAGATTTCTCTCGGTTCTCAGAGCCAGTTAATTGCCGAATATGCCCATTCTCGTAATGATTCTGACATTCTGGGGCGGGTACGTGGCGAAGCCTACCGTCTAGAAGCTCAAGGAGAGATTTTTCGAGGTTTACAAGGTCGGGCTTATTATCGTTATGCTGATACAGGTTTTGCCAATAACGCCACCATTAGTTTTGTCCCTGGTCAAACTCGCTATGGCGGACAGTTAACAGGGCAACTTTCCCAAACCACAAATATTCGTGTGCAGTACGACCACGAAGACAACTTTGGTATTGCACCTCAACCACTAGATACATTTGAAGAATTATTTTCTCCACGTTCACAAGCAATTCCAGGTAGCCAAGTCGATAATTCCCTAACAACCATCTCGGCGGGGATTCAACAACGTTTTGGGAAAGCCACTGTAGATGTGGATTGGATTCATCGTAATCGGGAAGACAGGATAGCGACAAATGGTCTAGAAAGTACATCGGATCAATTGCGTTCCCGTTTAACATATCCTCTGACAAACAACCTGACATTCCAAGCCCAAAACGAACTCACCCTATCTTCCCAAAAAGATACTGTCTACCCAGACCGCACTATCTTCGGTCTCAATTGGGCCGTTGTTCCTGGTGTGAATATCAGTCTGGCTCAACAGTTTTACAGTAGCGGTCAGTCTTCCAGTAACTCTATCACCAGCTTAAGTGTTAACGGTGAGCATAAACTCGGTTCTGATACTACCCTCTCTGGTCGTTACTCAATTATCGGTGGGGCTAACGAACTGACTACTCAAGGTGCTATTGGGTTAAATAACCGTTGGATGATTGCTCCTGGTTTGCGGTTGAATTTGGCTTATGAACACGTCTTTGGCAGCTTCTTCAACCGTACCGCCGCAGGTCAACAATTTGCCCAACCCTTTGCTGTTGGTCAAAGTGCTTCTTCTATTGGGTTTAATGGGGGAGATAGTTACAGCATAGGTTTGGAATACTCTGATAATCCTCAATTCCAAGCCAGCGCCCGTTATGAACATCGGACTTCTTCCGGTGGTTCTAATACGGTAATTACAGCCGCCGCCTTAGGGAAAATTTCGCCTGCACTCACAGCTTTGGTGAGATATCAACAAGCCAACTCTTCCAATCAAAAACTCTCAGGACTAGGAGATACAGCCAATTTGAAGCTGGGTTTAGCTTACCGCGACCCCAACAACGATAAATTTAACGCCTTGTTGCGTTATGAGTATCGCCAAAATCCGGCGACTATTCCTGACACAATTCTCTTAGGTAGTGGTACAGGTTCTCAAGACCATACCTTTGCAATGGAAGCCATTTATGCACCCAATTGGCAATGGGAATTTTATGGTAAATATGCACTGCGTAATAGCACTTCTTATTTAGCAAATGACCTGGTAGGTACTAGTACGGTCAACTTGGGACAATTACGTGCTACTTATCGCCTGGGATATAGTTGGGATTTAGTTGGTGAGGCACGGGTGATTGGTCAAGCCAACTATACTGAGACGGGTTTTGTCGTGGAGGCTGGGTATTATTTGAGTCCTAATCTGCGGCTTTCGGCTGGTTATGCCTTTGGTAAGATCGATGACCAAGATTTTTCCGGTACTCGTTCTGCGGGGGGATTATATTTGGGTTTGACGCTAAAACTTAACGAATTATTTGATGGCTTTGGCTTACAAAAACCCGTAACAGCAGCCAAAAAATAATACAGCAAAATTATATCTTTATCTGGGTTATAACAAACAGCAATTAACAATTAAAAGCTATCAAATTATGAATCGCAGCCCAACTAATCAGAAAACATCCAAAAACATCCAAAATATCAAATCTTTTAGTAGAATTGCAGCTCTTTGTGTAGGTATTGTAGCTATTGGTATCCAACCCGTCCAAGCCGAAGGCAGCCGCAATTTATATCCTGCTTCTTCCCCTGGGACTGCATATCGAGCTAACTTAGAATGGCGGACAGAACAGACAGGTAACTTAATTACAAGAAGAACACTATTAAAAGTTTATGCCCAGGCTGGTGAATACATCCTACTAGGTTCTAGTGCTGTGGGTGTCACTCGCACTAGTAATAATGTCACAACCACTGGTGATATCTATGTTTATAACCCTAATTTAGTCACAGGTCAGGTAGGTAGTGAAACTTTTCCTAGTACACCAAGTTTTCAATGTACTTCTCAAACCGGAGGAAAAATTAATAGTAGAACCGAGGAATTAGCCGGGCCAAGAAGTATTAATGGTACAGGGAATACTAGCGGATATACACCTTGTTACTATCAAGCTCCCTCTACTGGCATTTATGATGTTGTTATCTTTGGCCCCGCAGGATTTAATGCTAGTGGTGATGGTGGGATAACAGCAGAGATAAATTTAACTAGTAGTACTAATTTTGACTCTAGCCAAGGAAGTAGTGTAGCAGCTTGGGATGTAACTGTTCGTAGTAGTACCAGTTCCACTACAGACTCAACCGGACGTTTATTTTCTTATTATTTAGCATTATTTACAGGAGGTAATGGCAGACCAGTCTATTCAAATGTTTATCCTGTCACTACAGACGGTTATAGATATAGAACAGAGATTAGAGGTTTAGATCCCAACGGTTTTGTTCTTTATGGTAACGAAGTCGGTTTTTTTGATAGTGACGGTGTCTCAACTCTATACCGTAACGTTGTTGGTACTAACGGTAACGTATCTAATATCCAAGGTGGTGCATCCTTAGCACGTCCGCAGTTTCCCACATTTTTTAATCTGCTTGATCCTAACGCTTTAGCTTTTATAAATCGTTATGACCGCTTTGGCAGTTTCCAAGGTGTGGGTATTACCACTAATCCAATTCCTCCCAGTGTAACTAATCCTAATTTTACGGGTAATCTTTCCGGCAACAATAGTAAAGTTGGCAATGGAGGGACTTTTAGCTTTAATAGCACTGTCACTGGAACTTATGAAATTGTAATCAGAGGTGATGGTAGCACGGATTTTGACCCGAAAAACCCGCAGAACCGAGTTTTAAGGGGTTATATGAACTCATCAGGAACACAAAATGTCAGTTGGGATGGTAGAAATAATGCTGGTAATTTCTTTCCTGTTGGTACTAATTATCTGTTCAATATTAGAATTAATGCCGGAGAGTATCATTTTCCGGTATTAGATGCAGAAAATAACTTCTCCGGTGGCCCAACAGTCACTTTACTCAACCCTCCAGCTTCATATCCTACCGACTTACCAGGTTTTGGCCCAACAACAGGTTTTTATGATGACCGGGTGTATCGAACTAAAAATGGCACAATAGTTCACGTAGGAGCAACACAAGCTAATATTGATAACAATGCGCCTCTTTGCGGTGTTGGCCCCACTGTACCTGCGTTCAGTAATCAAATTACAGGCTTTGACACTAGAACAAATCAGCGCGCCTTTGGGCAAGCTAGTGGAGGTAATACTAACACAGTCTGTACGGGTTCTTTTGGCGATACGAAAGGTCTAGACCAATGGACATTCTTTCCTAGTAATGCGGCTAATAATTTCTTAAATATTGTCAGTCCTGATTTAACAGTTAGTAAAACTCACACGCCGACTGATTTTGTCAGAGGTAGTACAGGTACTTATGTGATTAATGTACCTAATTCTGGTGGTGATGTTACTGATGGTACTCCAGTTACAGTTACAGATATTCTCCCAACTGGAATTATTCCTACAGCCGCAACAGGTAATGGTTGGACTTGTACAATTTCAGGACAAACGGTAACTTGTAGTCGCAGCGATGTACTTAATCCAGGTGCGAATTATCCTAATATAAACATTAATGTAACGATTGATTCTGGCATTACTGCTACTAGTGTGACTAACACAGCAACTGTCTCTGGTGGTGGTGATGGTGATAATACAAATAATACCAGTCCCCCCGATATTGCAAATATTATTACTCCTCCAGATTTGAGTATGAATAAAACCCACACAGGTAATTTTAATCAGGGGGATACAGGGCAAATTTATACTCTTATTGTTAGTAATGCTAGTGGGGCTGGTGCAACTGATGGGAATACTGTTACCGTAACGGATAACTTACCTACAGGTTTAACTCCCACGGCAGTTAGTGGTACGGGTTGGAATTGTAGTATTTCCGGACAAACCGTAACTTGTAGCCGCAGCGATGTACTCAATCCAGGTGGGAGTTACCCGGCAATTACCTTAACAGTGGATGTGGCTAATAATGCACCATCTACTTTAATTAACATTGCTATTGTTAATGGTGGTGGGGATATTACTCCTGGAAATAATACTGATGATGACCAGACAAATATTACTGGTAATAACAATACGCCGAATCTCATTTTGGTGAAACGCATTACTCGTGTTAATAACCAAGATTTAACTGATATTGTAGATGGGATGAGTAATGTGGCTACGACAGCTACTAATTATGTAGCTGCACCGAGAGACACGGATGATAATGATGCTAAATGGCCAGTTGGGTATTTACGAGGATTAATTAATGCTGGGACTGTCAAACTCGGAGATGAGTTAGAGTACACTATTTACTTCCTTTCCAATGGCCAAGATAATGCTACTAAGGTGCAATTGTGTGATTTAGTGCCTAATAATGTAGATTTTCTTGCTGCTGCTTTTAATGGTTTGAGTCCTAATGATGGTGGTTTAACAGGTTCAGATCAAGGTATTGCTATGGCTGTGGGTTCTACTATTCCTACGGTATATTTTAGTAATGTAGCAGATAGCGATCGCGCCACTTTTTACCCAGCTAATGATCCTAATACACCAAGCGTTTGCAACAACACTGGTAGCAATACTAATGGAGCCTTAGTAGTGGAGATTACACGTAATCTTATCTTACCCAACCTACCCCCTGCAACTAGTAGTGGGAATCCAGCCGAGTCTTACGGCTTTGTGCGCTTCCGAGGCAAAGTAAAGTAAGGATCAGGAAGATTTCTTGCTATCTGTTACCATTTGGGCTAAAAGATAACCTGTGTAATCTATAAACTGATCTAGTAAAAACCCGATAATACCAATGTAGAGTATGCCCTCAATTATGTAGTTGCTATTACCTGATTTATAACTATTCCACAACAAAGCACCAAGTCCTTTAGATGCGAGTAACATTTCTACAGCGATAACAGTAAACCATGCTACCCAAATCCCCACTTTCAGTGCATGAGATGTATGAAAGATAACCGCGCGAAAGTTATTATTTTGTCTACGGAAATGTTGAATCCCCACAGCAGTATTAATAATAATCGTCCAGAGGCTAGCCATAAAGATTACCACCGCTACAGCTGATTCACTCTCTTGGAAAATAACCAGTGTCAAGGGGAGAATGGCAATGGGCGGAATACTATTAGGGATCTGAAAAATCCGCCGCATCAATTGATATACAGCAACATTTATACCTATAAGATATCCAATGAAACTGCCGAATATAGCTGCGGGAATGTAACCTACAAATAATTTTTGCAAGCTAGTTAAAACATCTAAAAATATACTTTGATCCATGCCTCAGTGCTTATTTGAAATGTCTGAAAAATACTGCGGCAAGCAAAAAATGGCTAACAGATGAACAATCAAGATAAATTAAAGTGTTGATTCAAATATATCAGTAAATTCAATGAAGGCTTCAAAAAATACATAAAATCTCAAGAATTTATTTTTCGGGGCAGACATTATATTTAGGATTGTAATTTTTGTTAGCTAACATACAATAATTTGCCTTTTTCAAAACTCTATTTCCTGTAAGTTAAGGGTTGTATCCAAAATAGGAAATTCACTTCGGGCCATTTTGAAAAAATTTTCGCTTTTGTCGCCAAGGACACAAAGAGAAGATGTGCTAAAAGTTATAGAGAAAGATATACATTGAATTACTGTTGAGTGAGCAATACCTTCGACAACTAACAAAACTGGAGCAAGCTGAAATAGCTATTTACCGTCTCATTTGGTAATTTTTCTTTCATTAGTAATGAGCCTATCGTCAAGAGATTTGATGTAGGATGTAAATAAATCGGCAATTCAAAATACAAAACTTACAATTAAACAATATTAAATATCCGTATTTATCTCCCTGGAGAAATACTTTTTATTGCCAAAAAAAATCTACTCATAACCTATTCTGTAACAAGAAAAGTATATTAAGATTAATTAAGGCAGCATTATTAATTATAAAAAAATGAATTTTCGTGACTGGGCTACCAGGGTTACGCTAATTTTTCTGATGTTAGCCGCTTTGATATTGGCATTATTAGCAGGAAAATCTACACAAGTACAACAAAATACAGCAATACCATCAAACTCAGATATAGCAACTTGGAGACAATATCCTCAGATACAAATCCAGTCCGAAATAAACCAAGGTAACAAAGCCCAAGATATTGGCAATTTTCCAGTTATAACTAATCAGTCTTCTGGTAGATATATAACTACTCAAACATTTGCTAAGTACAAGCCAAAATTAGAAATCGCGGCTGTACATCCAAGTAATTATGGTGAACGTTATACCCAAGATATTAATGGCTTACCGATAAAAAATCAACCAATTATTGTTCTGCATGAAACTAGTAACTCTGCTTCCAGCGCAGTTAACTTTTTCCAAACACCCCATACAGATGAAACGGTTCAGGCAAGTTACCACGCCATAATTAAATTAGATGGAACTGTTTTATATTTAGTCCCTCCAGAAAAGCGAGCCTTTGGCGCTGCTAACTCAGTTTTTGATGGCACAGACGGTATTGAAACTGTGCAAACTAATCCTAACTTACCACCATCTGTGAATAATTTTGCCTATCATGTTTCCTTAGAAACACCACCAGATGGACGTGGCAATAATTTTCTAAAATCTCATAGTGGTTATACACCAGAGCAGTATAACTCTTTAGCTTGGTTAATTGCTCAAAGCCAAGTACCAGAAGAGCGCATCACCACACACAAAGCAGTAGACCGTTCCAGCCAGAGAGTTGACCCCTTAAGTTTTGATTTTGATAAATTCTTAGAATTACTCAACACTTATCGTCAAATAAGTCCAGTTTATAGAGCGCAAAAATAGTTTCAAACAACTCAATTACAATTCCTTAAATCCGCTTGATCGGACTTTGTGGAGGATGTCAAGTCCTCAAATTTCCATTTTTTTGAATTTTGAATTTTGTAGCTTTAGCTTCCCTTAGGGTATTTTGAATTGTTTACCTTGCCCACTGTTGCAAAATGTAAGCATAAAAAGCATCCTTATCCACTTTATCCATAGCTAAAATCTTGCGCCCACCAGTGACAACTTTAGTCCGTCCCTGACTCAAACCACTAGTAATAATTTCTGTCTCCCATTCGCGGAGTTGATAAAATTCTGGGTGTCCTAAATAAGCCGTTGCTAACACATCCCAGAAATAATAATCTTGTGGGATAACTAAGGCATAACATTGTCCAGCTAAATCAGATACGGGATAATGTCTTTGTCGCCCCATTTTGTATACTAACTCAGATGTCACTGGTACATCGTTAGTCAAATCTAAGGGACACATAATAATCTTAATTTCCCTTTGCCATACTCGTGCAGCTGAAACTGCATCCCAATAGACATTCCATTCGGCAGACCCATCTTGTCCAGCCTCTAAACTTTTTTCCACATTACCAGGAACATTCAAAGCGCCACCCATCCAGACAATCTTGTCAATCTTGGCTTCAATGTCTGGTGCTTGGTCTAAAGCAACTGCAACCGTTGTGAGTGGGCCTGTAACCATTAATGTTACGGGTTCTAGTGCTTCTTGCAATACTCTGACCATAAAATCTTGACCAGTTTCCTCAACCAAAGGTGTATGAATCAATTCGGTTTGATTGAGAATAGGCAGATGGTCAACAATAAACGAATCACGCCGATACAGCCGAGGAAACGGATTAATCCCGCGTACAGTACTTTCTGCCACTGGGATATGAGAAAATCCCATCAAATCAATAATTTTACGCGTAGCACTCACCGCAGGCTGGACATAACAATCAGCAGGAGTAACAACAACACCCATGAGTTGCACATTATCCATCGTCAACAGCAGCATAGTTGCTAGATAATCATCTACACCACCATCATGATCCATTAACACTAGTTGTTTTGTCATATAAGGAGGATAAAAAATGGATGAGTTTATGCAGGCCGCCATTCAAGAAGCAAAACAAGGTAGACAAGAAGGAGGTATTCCCATTGGTTCCGTGCTTGTCAAAGATGGCAAAATTCTCGGCAGAGGACATAACAAACGTGTACAAGACCGTGACCCTGTTACTCATGCCGAAATCGATTGTCTCCGTAATGCCGGTAGAATTGGCAGTTACAGAGGTACCACATTATATTCAACCTTAATGCCGTGTTATTTATGCGCTGGGGCTGTGGTGCAATTTGGTATTAAGAAAGTCATTGTCGGTGAATCTAGGACTTTTCCTGGTGCTAAAGATTTTATGGTGTCCCACGGTGTGGAAGTTATTGATTTAAATTTAGATGAATGCGAACAGATGATGAGTGAGTTTGTTCAAACCAATCCTGAACTATGGAATGAGGATATAGGCAATTAGATGTTTTTCATAACTACGAAACACAAAGCTTTCACCAAACCTCTGTGTCCCTCCGCATAAACTTTGAACCTCCTCTGTGTTCAAAAATAGAAAAATGCCGCAATACCTTGGTGGATATTACGGCAGTCATTATCAATTGACTCAGGGAAAGACAGCTTTGGTACGCCGACCTTTAACGCTTTTCTCAAAAAACACAAAAATATTTAACCAACGACAAAATTAACTAACTTTCCAGGCACGACAATTACCTTTTTAATTTCCTTGCCTTCAAGGTGACGTTGCACAACTTCTGATTCGCGGGCGTATTTCTCTAACTCAGCTTTATCAGCTTGTGACGGAACTTGAATGTCAGCACGCTTCTTACCATTAACTTGAATCACTAAAGTGATTTCATCGGCAACCAAAGCAGCTGGGTCAAAAGCAGGCCAGGTTTGAGTATGCACTGACTCGCTATTACCCAATAATCGCCACAATTCCTCAGCAATGTGTGGTGCAAAAGGAGCCAGCAAAACCACCAATGTCTTAATACCCTCAGCATAAACCCGTGAATCTTTGCCGTTAGCATCAGTAAGGGCGTTACTTAACTTCATCAATTCGGAAATAGCAGTATTAAACTGATAATCATCCTCTAAATCTTCCGTCACCGACTGAATAGCAGTGTGAATTGCCCGCCGTAAGTCTTTTTCTGACTTGCTCAATTCGCCAGATTTATTTTTAGGGTTTACCCCAGATGCTACATAATCTGTCACCAAACGCCAAACCCGATTTAAAAAGCGGAATTGTCCTTCTACATCAGCTTCATCCCATTCCAAATCTTTTTCTGGCGGCGCTTTAAATAAGATGAACATCCGCGCCGTATCTACACCATATTTAGCAATCACATCTTCCGGTGCGACACCGTTGCCTTTAGATTTGGACATGGTGGCGTAAAGCCGTTGCAGTGGTTCGCCTGTTTGGGGGTCACGAGGGTCATTGGGGTTAACTAAATGGGAAGGAACCCACTTATCTTTACCACCCTTGTTCGGATTGAAGTAAGTTAAACCTTGTACCATCCCTTGAGTTAACAAACGCTCAAAAGGTTCATCAAAATTCAACAAGCCGCGATCGCGCAATACTTTCGTGAAGAAGCGGGAATATAACAAGTGCAAAATTGCGTGTTCAATACCGCCTACATATTGGTCTACGGGCATCCAGTCATTGGTTTTTGCTGATTCAAATACCTGTGCTTCGTTCCTAGCATCAGTAAACCGCAAGAAATACCACGAGGAATCAATGAAGGTGTCCATCGTATCGGTTTCCCGTTTGGCAGGAGTACCACAGGTAGGACAAGGGACATTTACCCAGCTTTCCAACTGTGCCAACGGTGAACCACCTCGTCCAGTAAATTCCACTTCTTCTGGTAAAATGACGGGCAAATCTTTGTCAGGTACTGGTACTATCCCACAATTGGGGCAATGAATGACGGGAATTGGTGCGCCCCAATAGCGTTGCCGAGAAATCAACCAGTCCCGCAAGCGATATTGAATACGTTCTTTGCCAAAACCTTTTTCTGTGGCATATTTCACAATCGCCTGTTTGGCATCTGTGGAAGTCATACCAGTAAAAGCCCCAGAATTAATTAAGATTCCTGGTTCTGTGTAGGCTTGGTTATATTCTATCTGCACGACTTGAGTGACTTCTTCTGTCTCTGATGTCGGGCTTAAGTCAAAACCTGCTACATCATCAGGGGCCGCAATGACAAAATCAATGGGTAAGTCATATCTCTGAGCAAATTTAAAATCCCGTACATCGTGGGCAGGTACACCCATTACAGCCCCAGTACCATACTCATACAGTACATAGTCGGCAATCCAAATGGGTACTTCTTCCCCTGTAAACGGGTTAATTGCCTTACCACCAGTGGCTATACCTCGTTTAGGTTTGTCTTCGGCGGTACGTTCCAATTCGCTTTGATTTGTCACCTCTTGAATAAAGGTGTCTACTGCTGCTTGTTGTGTTTTGGTTGTAACTTGCTTGGTGAGGGGATGTTCTGGTGCCAATACTACATAGCTGACCCCGTAAACTGTATCAGGGCGGGTAGTATACACAGCTATTTTTTCATTGCTGCCGACAATGGGAAATTCTAAATAGGCTCCTGAGGATTTCCCTATCCAGTTCGCCTGCATCAATTTGACACGTTCTGGCCAACCAGTCAATTTATCTAGGTCATTTAATAATTCTTCGGCGTAGTCGGTAATCTTCAAAAACCACTGCCTGAGTAATTTACGCTCAACAATAGCGCCGCTACGCCAAGAACGACCTTCGTTATCAACTTGTTCGTTTGCTAATACAGTTTGGTCAATGGGGTCCCAGTTGACGGCTGCTTCTTTTTGGTAAGCTAACCCCGCCTGTAAGAACTGTAAGAAAATCCACTGTGTCCATTTGTAATAATCTGGCGAACAGGTGGCAACTTCGCTATCCCAGTCAATGGATAAACCAAGACGCTGCAATTGTTGCCGCATTTGGGTAATGTTTTGATAAGTCCATTTGGCAGGGGGTACACCACGGTCAATGGCGGCGTTTTCTGCTGGTAAGCCAAAGGCATCCCATCCCATTGGATGCAGTACCCGATACCCTTGCATTCGTTTGAGGCGGGCAATCACATCTGTAATTGTGTAATTACGGACGTGACCCATGTGTAGGCTGCCCGATGGATAGGGAAACATGGATAGAGCGTAGAATTTTGGTTTGTTGCTTTGTGTTTGGGTCTTATCTAAACCAAGTTCTACCCATGTTTTTTGCCATTTTTCCTCAAGTGTTGCGGGGTTGTATCGGGAGTCCACCAAAAATTCTCCTACTGGCTCTGTAATCTTGTTTGCCTACATATTGTAGATGATGGTAGGCAAAGGAATCAGTCGGTTAAAAAAGGGATGACACAATTAAAGACAAAATTTTCTGGCGGAGTGCGGATTTTTGTGTACGGCACTCTCAAACCAGGTGAAGAAAATTATCAAAGATATTGTGCTGGCAAGGTAGTATTAGCCCAAAAAGCAACTACACTAGGTCAGTTATTTGCTTTGCCAATAGGCTACCCAGCCATGACGATTGGGGAAAGTACCGTTCATGGATATTTACTTTCTTTTGCTGATTTAGGAATTCTAGATGCTTTAGACGAGCTAGAAGATTATCAGCCTGAGGGAGAAATGTCAGAGAATCTTTACAATCGCCTGGAGGTTGAAGTAAAAAATCCCCTGGGTTTGTCTCTCGGTTGGGCGTGGGTATATTTGATGAACCCAGCGAAAGTGGAGATGCTAAAAGGTGTTCACCTACCTGATGGTTGGTGGAATAGCGACAATAAATCTCATCACCAAACTGCTGACTACGTACTTGATGATTAGTTGATATCTGGGGGAATCTCTCCTAGTTGTGGCTGCGGCTGTATAAATTTGGTAGGTGAGGCTACAGCCGCTTTAGGAATTTCAATTACTGGGTTGTTCAAGGCTATCATGGGCAGTGCATCTGGCGTGGTGACAGCTTGAGTAGGCTGTTCTTGGGGTTGTTGGGCTAGTTGGGGTATGCCAGTTTGCCGCCCTGGTAGCCAGTTAGTAACAGCACCAATCACACAAGCTGCAACAGCCGCACCACCTAATTTCCAAGCTAATCGAGAACGGCGGTTAACTTTGGCAAATACTTGCTCTGCTGTTGTTTCTGGTGATTGTTGGGCTGTTGGTATGGGCATAGTTCGTATGCCTTGCCTTAGCTTTAATAGTCGGGAATAGAGGCGCTGTACTGCCACATCGTTGGCTAACCAGTCTTCGACTTGCCGACGTTCTGCGGCTGTCACCTCTCCATCAAGGTAAGCACTCAATAATTCAAAGCGATCGCGCTTCACCATATCCATAGCACCCGTTGCTTCATTGGTATGCCTAGCCATCTTTTGTGGTAAATCTCTCGAAAATTGCCGCCGACAAGGGTCATTAAAATTAGAATCAGTAGTCATACTAACATTATTACCAATTCATCCACGGGCAGAAGGGGGACAACCTTGAGAGGTTTATTTATTCTTTTATTGATGGCAGAGGCACGATGCAGGTTCCTCACAATTCTTAATCAATAGTTAAATTCTCCCACAGGATAGATTAAAGATATTGTAAATTAGGCATCAAGATAAGTTTGCAATTGAGTTTGCAATCTGGATCTAGCTCTAGCAATTCTCGACTTGACTGTTCCCAAGGATACACCTGTGATTTCGGCAATTTCTTCGTATGCCATACCTTCGATTTCCCTCAGAACAATGGTAGTCCGGAATACTTCTGGTAAATCAGCGATCGCCTCTCGCAGTTGTTCGTAAAATTCTCTAGTTGTCAGTTCTTCCTCTGGCCCTGGCGTATCTCCAGCAATTTCCCAATCCATTTCGCCATCATCTACAGAACGGGGCGCATCTAATGACAAAGGACTTACAACCCGCTTGCGTTTACGCAATTCGTCATAAAACAAGTTGGTAGCAATCCGGCTCAACCAGCCCCTAAACTTAGATGGCTCTTGCAATCGGTTAATATTCCGATACACGCGAATCCAAACTTCTTGAGCCAAGTCGGCTCTGTCTGACCAATCAGGGGCTAGGTGATACAAAACTCTATCAACCTGGGTTTGATAGCGGCGCAATAGCTCGGCAAACGCAACACGATCAGGACGCAGCCCTACTTGACAGCGCAAGATTAAATCGTGGTTCGAGAGTTTGTCAACTTGCACCGATGCTTCTGGACACCTCGCATCAACCGTTGACCAGGATACAGTAATCGATTGACTCATAGATCGTACTGGCGTTAATTCATCCCTATCTATTAGACCTGCTAATGGGCCACTTGTTCCTGAATTACGTGACGGATTTAAGACTGTAACACTGACTTCTTGGATATTGGGTGCATTTGTTCTGACGCACAACGTCAATCTTGTTCTTGGGGATTCTTTTTGTTCATCTGCCAAGTCAAGGCTATATTACAGATGGTTGTGGAGCTAATGCCAAGTGACTAACTATGGTTGACAAAATCATAAATATATGGTTGAAAGCTATTTTATCAATACGCAGATTGTTATTTACTAATTAAGTGACTCTGCAACTGGTTTTCATAGAAAATTATCTATGTATAAGAAAAATAAAAAGGGAGGAAAGTAATTTTTATATAATTTTCGTGTAAATTTTACCAGATTGATTTTACTATTTCTAAAGCATCTTAATGTAGTAAAAACTAAGTCATAATTCCAGCACTTTCAACCCCAATATAAATATGAATTCATAACATAATAAATTGTCCGAGTCTGTCTTCTAGAGTCTACATAATATGTCCAAATTTCCTGCTTGAATTACGAGATATGTTGATCCTGATGAAATAGAAAACTTAGTTATTTGGCTGACAGAAACTAGCTCTATTAGACTCTATTATTAGTAATAATACCAACCTGAAAAATAATAAGGCAGAGTGATGTACATCATCTAGACCCAGAAAGTAATTCTCAACTCAAATTCAAAAACTGCTTCGCTAATGCTTTTAAGTCGGATACCAGGAAAATTTAGGATCAGAAATTTCTGGGTCTGTAGTAACTGGGAAGTGTCATTTTTCCGGTATTTTGACCAAAATTGTTGTTGATGTATCTATATTTTGTTGATAAATGGCACCAGAATTGGTTTGATCATGGACGTGAACCTGAAAAAATAAATTGAGGGCAAATGTAATCGTGACTGCTAGCCATAGTTTTTCTAACATGGTCTTTCTCCCACCCACACCACTAAAGAATGATTGCGGCACTGGGAAAGTGCCGCCAGTAAGTTCGATGTTAAAATTTTTCTCCTCGACACTTCAGCAAAACAAATTTCTGCTCCAGAATTTGTCTATCAGTAATGCCCATATACCCTTAGTCTGCCCAAGTGTATAGGCATAGTTATGAGGGAACAGATAAGAATTTATAAATTCTTGATAATTAGAGAATAAAAATGTTCAATTGGTCGGCTGAATATGTCAGGGATAAACAATAGGCGATGGCAATGGTAAGAAATGAATCTGTAGGGCGTATGGTAATGTTTCTCTGCTTTGGCACAGCCATATTATCGTTAGCTGTGCATTGGCGCATTACTACAGCGCAGGGTCAGTTTAAAAAGCCAGTCCCCACCACAGCAAGCCGCCCTGGAGAGGTTTATACGGGGGGTTTAGGCGAAACCGCTTTTGGCGCACCTGCACCCTTTGGTGCCACTACTCCAGATAAACTATCTCAACCGCAGTCTTCGGCTATTAAATCTCATAATAAGTCGGATACTGTTAGCCAAAATGTAGCTTTAGCGACTAACTCACCTAAAAAAACACAGTTACTAACACCAGAATCAAGAAAAAACGCTGATTTATCAGATCAAAGTCAGTTACGATTATCTCAACCTGCGGCACATAAAAAAAACATCTAATAAGCTAGGAAATACCAAGAAGGAAGTGGTGGTTGATTTAAGCGATCGCCGCACTTACGTTTATGCTGGAGATATAGTTATAGCTAGTTACCCAATTGCTATCGGTAAGAGGGGTTGGGAAACACCTACGGGTACTTTCAATGTGTCACACATGGAACACGATCCCATCTGGCGACACCCCATCACAGGCAAAATATTCCCTGCCGGTGTTGATAGTCCTTTAGGGGAAAGATGGATTGGTTTTTGGTCTGATGGACGTAATAAAATCGGCTTTCACGGTACACCAGACACTCATCTTCTGGGAACAGCGATTTCTCACGGCTGTCTGAGGATGCGTAATTCTGATGTCCGTTTGCTTTATGACCAAGTAGAATTAGGTACACCTGTGATAGTGCAGGATTAGTCAGTTGTAAGTAGTCATTGGTCAGTGGTAAAACCGAAAAAGTAACGACTAACAACTGACAACTGACTAATTATGAAGACTTCTGCTCAAAACTAGGGGCGTAGACCTGTAATAAACTGCTAACTTGACGTAAGACTTCATTGCCAGTGGTTTTTGTTGACACAGGTGTTCTGTTGTCGTTTGGCTGATCAAGATTAAGGTTGATTGCCTCACTTACCTGCTGGGCAATTAATTCCTGAAGTTCTGCTTTGGCGCGTATGCGCTGGTAGCTAGCACCTTCTTCAGTGGTGGCGTATAAGGGGGGTAAGCGGTTGAGGGCATAAGCGGCAATATCCCCGACATCGATGGAACTCTCGCTAGTAGCTTCAATTTCTGCTACTCTGGCGATCGCTTCGGTTAATACCAACTCTTCCATCACGTTAATGAACTGCTTGCGAGGAACCGCCACTACCTCACCAGTCAATAACGCTCCCATCAACCTATCCAACGCCATATACTCTTCTATTGAGAGTTCTGAGGCGTTATCACAGATGCGTCCAACTTCTGCTTCCATTGCTGGCGTAAGATAACCATCCTGGAGAGCTTGTTCTACAATTTTCTCGATACTCATAACGCTCATCTTAAATTTAAGCCACCCAAGCAAGGTAAGGACGGAACCGATTCAAACTTATTTTGTCTAACTCATTATCGACAAAAAATATACAAAGTCAACAACAGAAACGATTAATTACGCCTCTATTATTCAAAAGTTTTGTTTTTCCATGAGGTTGGGTCAATAGATAGACCGTTAACATACAAACCCCAGTGTAGGTGCGGCCCGGTAGAAGCCCCTGTAGAACCAACTGTGCCAATTAATTGTCCAGCTTTCACCAAATCGCCTTCTTTGACATTAATTCGATTCAGGTGCAGGAAAATACTGACAACTCCTTGACCGTGGTCAATGCCTACTGTATTACCATGAACCCGAAATCCTTGGGCTACAGTACCGACTAAAGCTACTTTTCCAGCAGCTGGGGCGACTACACGCGAACCTGCTGCACCAGCGTAGTCTAGACCACGATGGTAATAGTCATTGGCAAATTTACCATTATAGTAGCGACGTACACCATAAATAGTGCTGATACGACCGTTATTTGGTCTGAGGAATTTACCATTCCAGTACTTTTGTGGTGTTTGTAACGCTTTGAAAGCAGCTGCACGATTAAGTTCGTGTTGAGTAGCACCATCAGCAGATTTACCCGGTGGCAAAGTAATGCGTTGTACAGGAAACCTACGAGTAACTACTGGCACTGATAACTCTTGAACTTGGCCATTACCAGATACTCTAATTTTTCTAGTGCCTGGCTTTTCTAAGGGGGTTGTGGGTATGAATGCCCGATACTTATTGGGGGATACTGCAAAAACTGGGTACGTTTTCTCTCCAACAGACACGGTTGGGTTATTGGTGTTGTCTGGATTATCTAAATTGATCACTACAGAAACTGTATCCCCCAGGCGGGGATTTTTAGGATTTATCTGTACTTGCAAAGCTTCTACCGGTAATGCCAAGGTAATAGGCAAGGCAGCACAGAAACCTATAAATAAATTAACTGGCAGAAAATAATTGTGTTTCTCTCCTCTAATATCAAAACTGCATTTGTTTTTTTGATAATTACTATTGGGAATCTTGGTAATCATATAACTCAATAAAGAATAAAGATTTTTTACTTCTGTTGAGAAGAAGACTAGCTGAGAGTTGCTAGAGTTTCCTGGCAGAGGCAAATTTTTCGACCATAAGGTACGGTCTTTAGAAATTCTCTATGGACTAAACTATACTAAGCGTAATGTATAAAATTGCAAATGATAATTATCTTAACTATCAAGCAGTTGCAAAATGCAAAAATTGGATGAGAATATTAGTGGTTTGACAGTATGCGATTGTCTTTGACCAACTAGAACTGATCTCCTACGCTAGTCTGATATGGCTGCATATTGTATTACTCTCCAGTTTGAATGGAAAATGATGAGAAAAAGTGTTTTCATTTGTACTGGTGTAGCAGTTCATAATGCTTACTGGTAAAGTGTTGACTGCATGAGCTGAAGCACAAAGCACCCTTCGATGATGTAACCCATGACAGACTCAATGAAAATTGCCATCATGCGTAGATGGCTGATGATTTCACTGTTGGGCTTATTCGCTCTGGTTATTGCTCATGGGATGGCGCTGATTTACCGCATTCAGCCGGGAGTGTCTTTGTGGTTTCCTCCATCAGGTGTGGCGATCGCTTTAACTTTTTGGTTCGGCCCTTGTGGTATTATCCTGACTGGATTGGCTTCTTTTCTTATGTCTCCTTTTTGGGGTTTACATGGTTGGGAGCGATTAATAGCTCTTGTCGATATCATCGAGCCTCTGAGCGCTTGGTTACTGTACCGCCGTCTCTGGAAAGGTTCTCGAACCATTAATACCCTTAAAGATGCCACTCTTTTTACTGTTAGCGCCCCCCTCGTCGCCTGCGCTACTTTGGCGATAATTGGAAGTGTATGTCTTGTCGCTATAGGCAAAATGCCTCTCGCTAGTTTGAGTTCCAACATACCCCATTGGTGGTTAGGTAATGCAATTGGAGTTATGGCGATTGCGCCTACTGCCTTGTTAGTTTTTACACCCTATTTTCAATCTCAAGGCTGGTTACACCCTACCGAATCACTAAATTCTGGATTTGTTTCTCAGAATTTCCATCCTTCTCGGTGCCTCTTATTAGAATTCAGCGCCATATTACTACTTTGTTTAGCTATAGCAACCTTAACCGTGGCTGAAACTAATCAAAACGGATTTAAGTTGCAACAGTTGTCTTTTTTAGGCTTTGTTCCAGTTTTATGGGCTGCAACCCGCTTTGGCGTAACTAGTGGGATGTTAACCTCAAGTTTCTGTGTATTAGTAACGCTATTTGCTTACTTAGTTGCTTACCCTAAAGCAATGTATTTAGCCACTTTTCCAGTACAAGCGGAAGTTTTACACGTCCACAAATTGAGCCTATTGGTACAGTGTGCTGTAAGTTTATTTGTGGGCATTGCTATTACTGAAAGGTCGAGTATTCAAGTAGAGTTAGCAGTAGAAAAAGTGCGTCGTGGGGAATACCAAACCCGCGCAGAATTATCAGAAAAACTTATCCAACTCAACGAGTCGCTGGTGGCAATCAATGATTGTTTAGAAGAATCCCATCGAGAAAAAGATGAATTACTTCAGCGTGAACAAGCACTCCGCAGTCGGTTGAGCAATATTTTGTCAAGTATGACGGATGCTTTTATAGCAGTGAATCGAGATTGGGATATTACATATTGCAATCACCAAGCGGCAAAAATTCAAGATTTAGAACCAGAAGACTTGATTGGCAAGAACTACTGGGAACAGTGGACGAGAACCAAAGGTACAGACTTTGAGCGAGAATATAGGCGATCGCTAGCTGAAAATATTCCAGTCCATTTTGAGATATTGTACGAACTATGGGATATGTGGCTTGAAGTCCATGCCTATCCGTCCGAAGATGGCTTAGGGATATTTTTTCGGAATATTACTGAACGTAAACAAGCAGAACAAGAACGGGAATATCTGCTGATGCGTGAGCAAATCGCTAGAGGCGAAGCTGAAAGAGCTAATCGTTTAAAGGATGATTTTCTGGCAGTTCTTTCTCACGAATTGCGTACTCCGCTTAACCCGATTTTAGGTTGGGCAACTCTACTGAAAAAGCGGAATCTGGAAGAAGCTACGCGCCGACGGGGGATAGAAACAATTGAGCGGAATGCTAAATTACAAATTCAACTTATTGAAGATTTATTAGATGTCTCTCGCATTCAGCAAGGGAAATTAAGCTTAAATATTCAATCTGTAAATTTAGTTCATACGATTGAAGAGGCTTTAGAGACTGTACGTCTAGCAATAGAGGCGAAAAGTATTCATATTAAAACTGCACTAGGTGTAAATGTTGGCATGGTTGCAGGTGATGCGGCTCGTTTGCAACAAATTATCTGGAACTTGCTTGCTAATGCCATTAAATTCACTCCTCCCGCAGGACAAATACAGGTAGTCTTAGAAAGAGTTAATAATTCTGCCCAAATTCAAATTCAAGATAATGGTAAGGGAATAAGTTCAGAATTTCTACCTTATGTCTTTGAGTATTTTCGTCAAGCAGATGGCACAATAACTAGACAATTTGGCGGTTTAGGATTAGGGTTGGCTATTGTTAAGCATCTCACAGAACTGCATGGTGGCACAGTGAAAGCAGAAAGTGCAGGGGAAGGAATGGGTGCAATATTTACAGTCAATTTACCATTAATGCTTAACGCGCCGCAGAAAGTTCCACAAGTGGGACAGCCAGATAATACTTGGAGTTTAGGTGGACTGTATATTTTGGTAGTAGATGATGATGTTGATACAGGCGAATTCCTGACATTAATGTTAGAACAATCTGGAGCCGAAGTAACAGCAGTGACATCAGCAGGTGAAGCTTTAGAGGTAATAGCCAGAACTAAAGTCGATTTGCTCTTAAGTGATATCGGAATGCCAGGAATAGATGGTTATATGTTGATGCAGTTAATTCGAGCCATGCCTTCAGCAAAAGGTGGTAAAATTCCAGCGATCGCCCTAACTGCTTATGCTGGAGAAATCAACCAAAAACAGGCACTAGCTGCTGGCTTTCAACTGCACTTAGTTAAACCCGTAGAAGCAGAAAAATTACTTCAGGGTATATCAGAGGTTTTAGCTGCTTCACCCCCAGAGTTTAGTTATGTTTCCGTAGAAAATTAAAAATATTAATTTATGCAAATTAATAAAGTAAGAAAAGCCGTGATTCCGGCTGCTGGTTTTGGTACTAGATTATTTCCAGCTACTAAAGTTGTGAAAAAAGAACTATTCCCAATTATTGATCAAGATGGTAGAGCAAAGCCTGTAATTTTAGCTATTGTGGAAGAAGCTATTAGTGCAGGAATCACAGAAGTTGGTATTGTTGTACAGCCTGATGATATAGGAATTTTTGCTGATTTATTTAAAAATCCACCTGCACCAGAACTTTTACAAAAACTTTCGCCACAAAATCAAGAATATAGTCAATACTTGCAAGATTTGGGACAGAAAGTTGTTTTATTGACACAATCAGAACAAGAAGGATATGGCCATGCTGTTTTTTGTGCCAAAGATTGGGTAGGAAATGAACCGTTTTTATTAATGTTAGGTGATCATGTTTATAAATCCGACATAAAAAAATCTTGCGCTCAACAAGTTGTAGAGATTTATGCACAAGTTCATCAAAGTGTTGTTGGCTTAACTACAATGCCAGCAGCGATAATTAACAAAGCTGGATGTATTGCAGGAGTATGGCAAGAGTTTAATTCCATTTTGGAACTAACGCAACTTGCAGAAAAACCCAATCTTGATTATGCGCGTGAGCATTTGCGGGTAGAAGGTATGGCAGAAGATGAGTTTTTATGTGTTTTTGGCTTGTATGTCCTCACGCCAAAAATATTTGATTTCCTAGCAGATAGTATAAACCAAAATTTACGCGATCGCGGTGAATTTCAGTTAACAAATTGTTTAGATAAATTGTGTCAAGCAGAAGGGATGACAGGATATGTGGTGAAAGGTAAATGTTTTGATACGGGTCTACCAAATACTTATCGACAGTCATTAATTGATTTTATATAGCTTGCGTTTGAACACCTATATATTTGTGGAAATTGTAGAAAATACTGTTTAATTCGTACCATAAGTAGTACGAATTAATTACAAATTAGCATTTTTCAATTGACTGCCGCCTCTAATAATTTTATTGTTCCAGCATCAGCGTCGATTTCCACATTTGCGCCAATTGGTAAGATGAATTTATCTTGAATATGACCAATCATTGCACCATACCAAGCAGGTATTTTTAAAGGAGTAATGTGGTCTTGTAATACTTCTATTAATGTCTGAGATTTTTCATTAGTTTGATTACAGTCAGTACATTGCCCAAAGATAAAACCAGAAATTCGATATAATATCCCAGCATTTTTTAACTGTGTCAACATCCTATCTACGCGATAAACATCCTCGTTGATATCTTCCAAGAATAAAATTCTATTTTGCCAACTAGGTAGATAGGGAGAACCAACCATCGCCGATAAAACTGACAAATTACCTCCTACAAGTTGACCTTGAGTTTTTCCTGGTGTGATTGTTTGTACTTTTCCCTCAGGAGAATCAGTATTTTGTAATGTTACTGCTTCTGCATTAAACAAAATACGCTTCAGGTACTCCAGCATAAAGGGTGTCCAGGTGGATGTAGCCACAGGCCCGTGAAAAGTGAAAATACGACTACGGGCATTAATCGCTAATAATAAAGAAGTGATATCGCTATAACCCATGAGGATTTTGGCATGGGAACGAATTAAAGGGTAATTGAGCAGGGGTAAAATCCGATTGCAACCCCAACCTCCCCGCATAGCCAGAATTGCCTGAACCGAATCATCTGCAAACATATCATTTACATCTTGGGCGCGGTCAGCATCTTTGCCTGCTAAATAACCATAACGGTCTAAAATATGTCTTCCTACCTTAGCTTTTAATCCCAAATTAGTCAGATGTTGCTGGACTACTTCTATATATCGAGGTTCAAAAGTACCAGCCGGCGCAATTAACCCCACCGTATCGCCTACTTGTAAACGTGGTGGCTTGATAGTGCTACTTGGCGATAACTGAACGTCGCTCTTACTCCTCCGGAGAAGCGAGCTACGCGTAGCGTCTGTCTTCGATACGCTCCGCGAATGTAAAGAAGACCATTGCTCACCTTGAGCAGTCAGTATAGGAATCTGAGTAGCTACAGTAGCTAATCCGCAAGTTTTCAGAAATTGCCGACGCTTGATATTCATGAAGGGAGTTTAACTTACAAAGACAGTCAGAGCGCACAAGAAAAAAGTATTAATCACAACTTTAGTTGTGGGTCTACTACTTCTTTTAATATACAAGGGTGCCTCAGTATGAATAATTTATGAGTATAGCTAGGTTACATCGCACTGATGCACCCTACTAAACCATCAATTTCGGATAATTTATTTTTTGGTGTTTCCTAATCAGGATGGAGTAGCAGACTGTTCAGTAGCACCAGTAAAAATTTTGGCAAGTACATGAAGATATTTCTGATCGCACCTGGGGAATATTGAGTTACGATCTTGTCAAAGTTACTTTTTAATTTGAGAAGCCCTATACTAGAATTTTCCGGCTAAAATAGTATATCTGTTCTACTCAAACTCCAAACCCCAAACTACTTAAATCCATATATTTTAGAGGCAGGAATGGCTATCAATACCGATACTTCTGGCAAGCAAAAAGCGCTGACAATGGTACTCAACCAGATTGAGCGCAGCTTCGGTAAAGGAGCAATCATGCGCCTGGGCGATGCTACCCGGATGCGGGTAGAAACAATCTCTACTGGCGCGCTCACCTTGGATTTAGCATTGGGAGGCGGTTTACCCAAGGGGCGGGTGATTGAGATTTATGGCCCGGAAAGTTCCGGTAAAACAACAGTAGCACTCCACGCGATCGCAGAAGTGCAAAAAGAAGGTGGAATAGCTGCCTTCGTCGATGCTGAACACGCCCTTGACCCCACCTACGCCTCAGCTTTAGGTGTAGATATTCAAAACTTGCTGGTTTCCCAACCAGACACAGGTGAATCCGCATTGGAAATTGTTGATCAACTTGTACGCTCCGCCGCCGTTGATATTGTAGTTATTGACTCTGTAGCAGCTTTGGTTCCCCGTGCAGAAATCGAAGGCGATATGGGTGATGCCCACGTCGGTTTACAAGCGAGATTAATGAGCCAAGCTCTACGTAAAATTACTGGCAATATTGGTAAATCTGGTTGTACAGTAATTTTCATTAACCAGTTGCGGCAAAAAATTGGTGTTACCTACGGTAGCCCGGAAACGACAACTGGCGGTAACGCATTAAAGTTCTATGCTTCAGTACGCTTAGATATTCGTCGGATTCAAACCTTGAAAAAAGGTACTGATGAATTTGGTAACCGAGTTAAAGTCAAAGTTGCGAAAAATAAAGTTGCACCGCCTTTTAGAATCGCAGAGTTTGACATTATTTTTGGTAAAGGTGTTTCGACTCTAGGTTGTTTAGTAGATTTAGCGGAAGAAACTGGTATTCTCATCCGTAAAGGAGCTTGGTACAGTTACAACGGTGATAATATTTCTCAAGGTCGAGATAACGCTATCAAATACCTGGAAGAAAAACCAGAATTTAGTGAACAAATCAAACAACAGGTGCGTGAAAAATTAGATAAGGGAGCTGTTGTTTCTGCAAACTCGGTAGCTAAAAACAACGAAGACGATGAAGATGAAGATGTAGAAGAGGAAGAATAATAATATTGATGGTGTGACATGGCAAAATCCATCACACTAATGCAGTAAAAATATTATTACACTAAAAGATTACTCCGTCTGGAGTAATCTTTTAATTTATAAATTCTTATGAATTTCCTGAATGAGATAGAGTCATAACTAAATAAAGTATAAAGCTTAAGTTAATAGTAAAATTTTCTTGCTGCAATGCAAATTTAAATTTTTCATGATTACCGTATTATCACTTACAACTATAAACTTTAGATAAATAAATTAAGAAATTACTTTGTTTATAAATGAAATATGAGTATGATATCTAAGTAAGTACTGATAGTACTTTTACGAAGTTGTTTATACTGCGAACATATGACAATTTATACAAATCATCAACTGAAGGAATATTTGCACAAATCCTTAGGACAAATGGAGAGTTTTGAATCATGTGCATTCCTAGACTATCCAGCATATCCCAACATAGGAGATCACTTAATATGGCTTGGTGGTGTATTCTATCTAACTAAAGTTAAAGGTGTAAAAATAAAATATGCTTCTAGTGTGGGTGATTTTTCTCCTACCACTTTAAAAGAGAAAGCTAAGAACTCCCCTATAGTTCTTACGGGAGGCGGAAATTTAGGAGATTTATGGCCTGATTATCAGAATTTTCGGGAATACATTATTTCTACGTATCGCGATCGCCCAATTGTCATCTTACCCCAAAGTATATATTTCCGTGATTCTGCGAATTTAAAAAAAGCAGCAGATATATTTAATGGTCATCCCAATTTAACTTTATTTACTCGTGATGAACGTAGTTACAAGTTGGCAAGTGAAGCTTTTGATAAATGTCATATTTTTAAGGCCCCAGATATGGCTTTTCAAATGACTGATTTACCTAGTATTCATGATATTGTTACTCCCAAATCGTCGATTCTATATCTTTGTAGGCAAGATAAAGAACTAAATCAAGAATTTACAGAAAATATGTGGGAAATTCCCAATTTACAAATTGATGATTGGGCTTCATATCAATGGAAAGTAGGACATCCTAACAACCTACTTATGCGTTATGGATCTGCTTTATTTAGAGAAGGATGGCAAAAAGGCTTGGCAAATCCATCTGATTGGCTTTCTAGACAAAAATGGCAATACTTGCATCCATATACTAATATTTTCCAAGAATTATACAATCCAAAAATGCACCAGTATTCATGGAGTTTAATGCACAGTGGCATTTACCAACTCCAACAACATAAGCTAGTAATAACTAACCGATTACATGGACATATTCTCTCTACACTTTTAAAAATACCTCATATTTTCTTTCCAAACAGTTACTACAAAAATGAATCTTTTTACCAGGCTTGGACAAAGCAGATTCCATTTTGTAAATTTGTTAAAGATACTTCTCAGATAAAAAACTCCATTCAGCAAGTATTGGAATCAAGTGAACGAGGAGGAATCCAACAAGAAAAAGTGGAAATTTGATATTTATTCACAGTTAACTCTTTTATCAACATTTTTATAAGATCAGGGTGTGTTCTAATGAGTGAAATTCATGTATGGCAAGAGCCAATAGTTGAGAATGAAGGTACATTAACAATAAATGTTACCGTTGAAAACTCGAAAAAAAAAATGATACTCTTTGGTTTCAGATACCTGTAGAACATGAAAAAATAATTACTCAAAGTTGTGATCCCTTTGTTCTGGCAACCATACTAATCGCCATGAAACAGGATAAAAATTTAATCATTCATGGTGAAGTTTCTCCATCTCTTTTACAAAATTTGGCAGAATTTCAAGCTGCTTGGCATTCTTGGAGACCAAATGTTTACAAATTAGTTGATATTCATGCAGAAGTTGTAAAAGAACCAGATAAAAACACAGATTTAGACAAAATTGTTAGCACTTTTTCTGGAGGTTTAGATAGCTGCTTTACTGTATTTCAACATCGCACCCCTAATTTAGTTAAAATACAACGCAACTTACAAGCAGGGTTGATGATACACGGATTTGATATCCCTTTGGAAGAAAAAGAGGTTTTTAATAATGCAGTTTATAAATCAAAAAATATCCTATCTAGTGTGGGTGCAGAATTAATAACAATGACAACTAATTTACGTCTATTTACTAAATTAAATTGGGAAAATACTTATGTAACTGCACTTGCGTCTTGTCTTAGCTTGCTACAACGTGGATATACAGCAGGTTTAATTCCTAGTTCTTCTTCTTATAATGAGCCTTCCCGTCTTTATCCTTCTAATCCAGTCACAGATCATTTGCTATCAAGCAATAGTTTTCGGATTATTCATGATGGTGCAGCCTTTACCCGTTTAGAGAAGATCCGAGCCATTGCAAATAGCCAAGAAGTATTACAAAACTTGAGAGTTTGTTGGGAAGGAGATCAAAAAGATCGCAACTGTTGTCGTTGTGAAAAATGTATCCGGAATATTCTGCACTTTCGGATTTTAGGTATGGATTTACCTGCTTGTTTTGAGAAAGATGTTACAGAAGATCAGATTTTACGAATGAAGGTACAAGGCGCTCAGTTAGACGCTCTTAACGATACTCTTAAAGCTGCAAAATATGTCGGTATATCAGATAGTTGGGTTCCAGCATTAGAAAAATGTATCCGACACAATCAGTTAAGAATTTTCTTAAAAAAATATTTACCTAGTAATATACAAAAACGATTCAACGTCATCAAGAGGCAATTTATTAATAATTGAGAAATAGAAAATATGATTTGAACGATATAAATTTACTTATCTAAGATGTTAGCGATTGGCAACATCTCAGATAAATAAAAATTGCTTTTCTTTACTAGTCTTTAAACCAAGCTAAACTGTTCTAGCTTTATTTCAAGATTTAATTACGCTTGTCTCTGAAAAAATTGATCTAAAATATCGGATTTTTGCTCAGAGCTTAAATCATATTCTCCATATTTTAAATTTTCTATATATTTAGAATCTATAGGAATTTGTAAGGTATTATCTGAGTTTTCATGGGAATCATTCTGTTTTTGTAGCATTATTTGTTTTAGTAAATCTCCTGCTAATGCTGGTAGCATCCGGCAGTTATTATTTAAGAAAAAATCAAAAGTTAAGCTCCCTAAGCGAACGCGATCGCCATCTTTAAGGATAATCGGTTGATAAACCGGTTCCCCATTCACAAAAGAACCATTTGTACTTTGAAAATCTATTAATAAAAAACCTTGATTTTCTACATACTTAATTGCTGCATGGTGACGAGATAATAATTTATCATAAGTGCAAATGCCGTTGTGGCGATCGCGCCCTATTGTCCAAATATGTTGTGATTGTTGTAAAGTCTGCGTTTGATTCTCACATAGATTTGTGACGATACAGATGGTTGATTTATTGACTACTCCTTGTACATAATAAAACTTTGGACTAGCCAATGATGATTGAGCTATATTATCTAATTGTAAAATTTCATTTAGAAGATTGCTATGGCGTTCATATAAAGAAATAAATATTTGATATAAGCTCAAACGCCGTTCTATTTCTTTGTCTTGTAATTGAACTGTCATATCTATATCTGGAAATTTGAACATATATTTGCAGTGATTTATTTTTCTAATTATCAAACAAAACTCAGGGTGAAAATAAGCATATATAATCTTATATTTACTACAAAATATTGCAGGTAAATAGTAGATAATTAAGTTGGCTTAAAATACCTTTTTAGTTAAAAAATTAAGCAGCCTATAATTATTTACAGGACTAAATTGATATTAACTTCTTAATTATTGTCCAAAAGCTATATCTATCCTAGATTATAATTGTCTAGTTACAATAAACCTCTTTTGCCGTTAGGACGGATCGTCATCCAGTTAGTTTTTGCTAATGCTAATTGCTCATCAGTAATTTTTGCCCCTGTAAGATTAGCACCACACAAATTAGTTCCACGAAGATTAGCATTACTGAGATAAGCATGACTGAGGTCTGCACCACGTAGGTCTGCTCCTTCTAGATCGGCATGATTGAAATAAGCTTTATTTAAATTAGCGTCTTTAAGGTTGGCGCGTGTCAGGCTAGCTCTGCCAAAATCACTGTTATGGAGATTAGCTCCTTGGAGATTAGCGCTTTGAAGTTGAGCTGAGTGAAAATTTGTTTCTGATAAGTCAACTCCTTGGAGATTAAGGAAATTTAAATTATGAAGAGCAAAGTCGCGCCTCCCTTTAAGATAAGCTTTCATCAAAGTTTGGCTATCTAGTCTACGTCCAGCTTTGGATTGTTGAGTTGGCAATCCGTTACCATTACTGTTGCTATTAGGTAATATTGCTAGCTTTGCTGCTGCATCTTTAGCTCTTCTGGCTCTAATTGCGGCGGCTACCTGTGCTACACCACCTACACTAGTCGCGGCCACAGGAGAACTGCTAGATAAAACCGCAGAATTTTCTGGACGTTGGGATGTTTGCTCTTTCTCTGATTTCACTAGCAATCCCTGAGCCAAACTTTCTAAATATGGCTCGATTTCCAAGGCTTTAAGTACATCTGTGGCTGACTGGTAACGACTGCGTACTGATACTTCCAACATTTTCCGCAGCACACCGATCAGGTGGTCACTGGCTTGTACCAAATGTTCCCACATGACTTCACCTGTTGTGGGATTATAATCTAAATCTTTAGGTGTTTTACTTGTTAATAGATATACACAAGTTATCCCCAAGGCATAGATATCGCTGGCATAAACTGGACGCATTGCCATTTGCTCTGGAGGTGCAAAACCAGGAGTACCAATTGCATAGGCCGTTAGTGCTGTGTTTGCGGATTGGTTTGTAATTGCTTGGCTGACCTGGTTTTTGACCGCACCAAAGTCAATCAATACCATTCTGGCATCTTGAGAACGGCGAATTAAGTTGGCTGGTTTGATATCACGGTGAATTACTTTATGCTCATGGATGTATTGCAGTAGGGGCAGAATTTCACTTAAAAATTGCTTTACGCCTGGTTCGCTCAGAGTGCCATTAAGTTTGACTTCCTGTTGAAGAGTGGAACCACTGATATATTCCTGAACTAAGTAGAATTGTTCTTGCTCTTCAAAGTAGTCTAGCAATCGCGGTACTTGGGGATGATTGCCAATTGTGCCTAAGGTTTTGGCTTCTCGCTCAAATAGTTCTCGCGCCATCTGCAAAATGTGTGGTGCTGTTCCTGAAGGACGTAATTGTTTAATTACACAACTTGGTTCCCCTGGCAATATTTGATCATGGGCTAAAAAGGTTGCACCGAAGCCACCCTGACCCAATGGTTTCAGCACCCGATAGCGATCGCGCAACAGTAGCGGTGAGCCGCAAGCCTCACACTTTTGGCTAAATGCTACATTTTCTGGATTTGGACAGGTAGGATTAATGCAGTAGCTCATGCACTGTCAACTCGCTGCACGAATAAATAATAGAAAGCGTTATGCTCTGTTTCAATTATTGAGATATAACATCAACTCTTACTAGGTAATTTTTGCTGGAACTCCTTTAAAGAATTCCTAAAGTTGTACCTGGGTTACGTAAAGCGATTCTCATCATTGAATGATTTATTATACTTATACTAACAAATAGTGTCGAGTCTAAATATTTTCTTGTGGAACTTTTCACGAATGGAGATTGCTATTTTTTCTACATAACTGTAGTTTAAAACTTATTTTTTTCAGTTATTATACTCAAGATTATTTTCAATAATATGGATAGATCAGTAATACTAACTAGAGATATATCTTTGAGCCATTAGTGCCTTTGCTGCGGTGGAAATTGGTGTAGCAAGCTATACTAAAAATTCAAAAAATAGCCATAAACAAAGATGGAGGTTAGGGTGTTTGATTATCTTTTCTTGATAGCCTCTATTACACTGATGTCTTTGCCCACCACTGAATCACCCATCCAAACAACAATTATGGTACAAAATACCCAAAAACCTGCTCTCAGTTTGAACGTTAATCTTTTAGAAGTATATGAAACATTGATACCACCTCCTGGTGCCGTAAAAAATTACCCAGTTGGTCACGCTGTTGTCAGGTTGAGACTAGAGAATTTGACTCTCAATCATCTAAATATCAACGCGCAGAAAGTCGAACTTAAACAAGCAGATAATAATAAAGTTTTGATTTCTCAGGTAGTACAACCATTTAATTTGGCTGGATTACAAATTTTTGAACAAGGCTTTTATTTAACTAATGCTCAAGGCTTTAGTGGTGCAAAAAAAGTCAAAGCTGTATTCACCTATGAATTTAGTGGTAAGAGCTATAGTTTAGAGTCTCCCATAATGGAAGTTGTGCCGACTCTTTGAATTTCTGAGAGTAGCCAAACGTATTATATAACCTAATTGTTACATTTTATTAAGCAATACTTGAACATCTGTTCAGGTATTGTAGTGTAATCACAAGTGAAAACGGAGGAAATAATTATGACAACCGTAACTCAAATGAAATGTGCCTGTCCGAGTTGCTTGTGCATCATTTCCGTAGAAGATGCCATCAACAAAGAGGGTAAATACTATTGTTCTGAAGGCTGTGCCGAAGGTCACAAAACTATAAAAGGCTGTAACCATAATGGCTGTGGCTGTTAAAAAGTTCTGATTTTGGAGGGCTGAGTATAATAACTCAGCCCTCCGCACTTAGTATTTAGATACTAGATAGAACTTCGCGGGCGATCGCAATTGTCTGGTCAATATCTTCGTCAGTGTGAGCTAAAGAGGTAAAACCAGCCTCAAATTGGGAAGGTGCTAAGTAAACACCCCTCTCCAACATACCGCGATGGAAGCGTCCAAATTTAGCTGTGTCAGAATTTTTGGCATCTTCATAGTTATGCACAGGGCCAGAGGTGAAGAATAAGCCAAACATGGCGCTAATATGACCACCGCAAGCTGCATGACCTGTTTCCAGGGCAACTTGTAGTAACCCATCGGCTAACTTCTTAGTAATTCGCTCTAGATACTCATAAGCACCGGGCTTTTGTAATAACTCCAGAGTTTTAATTCCGGCTGTCATTGCTAAAGGATTACCAGAAAGCGTTCCTGCTTGATATACAGGCCCCGCAGGCGCAATCATGGACATAATATCCCGACGACCACCATAGGCTCCTACTGGCAAACCACCACCGATAACTTTGCCTAAAGTCGTCAAATCGGGTGTAACGCCAAACTTTTCTTGAGCGCCACCATAAGCAATACGGAAACCGGTCATCACTTCATCAAACACGAGTAAAGCTCCATGTTCGTGAGTTAGTTCCCGCAGTCCTTCCAAAAAGCCGGCATCAGGAGTAATAAACCCAGCATTCCCAACAACTGGTTCGAGAATGACACCAGCGATTTGATCGCGGTTTTCCTCAAATAAAGCCTTCACAGCTTCGAGGTCATTGTATGGGGCTGTGAGAGTGCTGCTGGTTGCAGATTTTGGCACACCTGGGGAATCGGGTAAACCTAGTGTGGCTACACCAGAGCCGGCTTTGACCAGGAACATATCGGCGTGTCCGTGGTAACAGCCTTCAAACTTGATGACTTTCTCCCGGTTAGTGAAAGCCCGCATAAGCCGTAATACAGCCATACAAGCTTCTGTCCCTGAGTTGACGAATCTTACCATTTCGATGCTGGGAACAGCAGCGATGACCATTTCCGCCAAAACATTTTCCAAGAATGAAGGCGCACCGAAACTAGTACCTTTTTCTAAAGCATCATGCAACGCCCCGATGACATCTGGATGAGCATGACCGCAAATAGCAGGCCCCCAAGTGCCTACATAGTCAATGTATTGGTTGCCATCTACATCCCAGATGTATGCACCCTTTACATGATCAAATACAATGGGTTGCCCCCCTACAGATTTAAAAGCGCGCACAGGGGAACTAACACCACCTGGCATCAGGTTTTGGGCGGCGGCGAAGATTTCTTGTGATTTTGTGGTTTTAATAGTGGTATTTACCAAGGGTCTCTCCTAACAATGGGCAACAAAAAAAGCTCTATCTCAGGATAGGGTTAAAAATCGCCTAGAACTTCTATCGTATAAAATAAGCAGAACCAAAAAAATAACAATATGTTATACAAGTCCAACGAAGACTTGCCTTTAGAAGTCCGCGCTCAACTATCGCAGTCTCATCAAGACCTTTATCGGGCAGCTTTTAACTCGGCAATCCATTGGTATGGGGAAGTTTCAAAAGCCCATCATGTTGCTTCAAGCGCTGTCAGGATGCAGTCGGCTATGGATAGGACTGTTGTTTTACAAGGATGAAAAATTTTACTCGAAAAAATCATGCCAGCTGCTCTATACAGAATGGTATCGTGAAACTATGAATCATTCTCATTAAATTTAGCTGGTATGTCCTTCATCGATTCACTCTCACCACAAAATGTTATCCCCGTCGAAGAAATCCGCTACGATGAACGGGGTTTAGTGCCAGCAATTGTGCAAGATTATTTGGATGGCACAGTCCTAATGATGGCGTGGATGAATCGGGAGTCTTTACAAAAGACTTTAGATACAGGGGAAACTTGGTTTTGGAGTCGTTCCCGACAGGAATTCTGGCATAAGGGCGGAACTTCTGGCCATACCCAAAAGGTACAAAGCATACGTTATGACTGTGACAGTGATGCACTGTTAGTAGGGGTGGAGCAGATTGGAGATATTGCTTGCCATACTGGCGAACGCAGTTGTTTTCATCAGGTGGAAGGGAAAATCGTGGCGCCACCAGGGGATACATTATCCCAGGTATTTCAGGTGATTTGCGATCGCCGGAATCACCCTACAGAAAGTTCCTATACCAGCAAGTTGTTTGCAGGTGGCGATAATAAGATTTTAAAGAAGATTGGTGAGGAATCGGCTGAAGTCGTCATGGCTTGTAAGGATGACGACCAAGAGGCGATCGCTGGTGAGGTGGCAGATTTGCTATACCACACTTTGGTGGCTTTGGCTCACCATCAAGTAGATATAAAGGCAGTTTATCGGAAGTTGCAAGAACGCAGGCGTTAGGGACTGGGGACTGGGGATTGGGAGATGAGGAAGAATGAAAATTAACTTTTCTACTCCCTATTCCCTCAAACATAATTGAGGTAGGGGGAGCAATCAAGGAACCAGCAAGTCCAGAAAAGGGATTTAATGGGGAAATGAATAGAAACGCCTGCTATGGCAAATATAGACCCATCTGGTTAACAAAAAGATGGGGGTGTAAGACATAGTAAAGCCTGAACCAACTTCTGAGGGACATCTGGCGATCGCTAAAACCCAAATCTGGGGATGTATCGAAGATAACTGGGACGGTGACGCGATTTTTATGGGATGAATTGTTATCAAAAGATTATGTTTTTGTAATTCTTATCATTCGGTGAAATTTTCCTCACTGATTCCACAGGATTTCCACAGGGATTTTCATAGTTTTCCACAGATGGTCTACGAGGAAATAGGCTGTTGCTGTCTTACTGGGGATTTTTAATTTACGTGTTTAATAATTGGTAAGGACTGAGTTTTCATTACGTAATGTAACAAAAATCGACTTTTGATCCTGATTGTTGCGTCCAGGTCTGTTTTTTATACAACCGTTTTTAACATTTCGCAGCATTGACAAACCCACCCCCTCATATCGCACAATGATTCGACCTGGGTTTGTAGTTTGTTCAACCGTTGACATTAAAACCAAAAATCGATGTCTGTCGGATGGTTATCTGCAACTAGCTAACTACAAGCAATCTATTCCCTTGACTGACCTCAAAGAAGGAAAATGTTATGAACTCGACAGTTAGTATTTTTACAGAAATCCCTGAAACTCTCCATGATTCTCTGAAAAATTACTTAGAAACACATCCTGATTGGGATCAAAATCGTGTCTTAACGGCAGCACTGTCATTGTTTTTACTACAAAACGGAGATAGCGATCGCCGTGCTGCTCGTGTTTACTTAGAAACTTTATTTCATCACTGCTAAGTAGAAATGTCTCGTACCGATTTGCCACAAACAGCTAATGTACCAGACATTCTCAAGTGCTGGTACGCACGGTACTATATCTTACTTAGTCCTATCATGGATACGCTATATCGTGTCCATGAGAATTTTTCTATTTAAATAAACTTCTGGTTATTGACATGAAAATATCGCTCATATACTGACTTCATTGCACGTCTTTGAGCGATTTGATTAATCTAGTTTTTAACTATAGGCAGAAATTATCTAGTCTAAGTGTAAAAATAATTATTTAAACCTAGACTATGAACCACACATTCAAGCATTGGTTTCTACTTGGGAGTGAGTGGGACATTCAAATTTATACCCTACCCCGCGCACAGTCTGAATCAATGCTGGTTGGCTAGCGTCCACTTCGATCTTTTTGCGAATTTGACCGATATGTACGTCTACAACTCGCTGGTCGCCTACATATTCGTAGTCCCAGACCTCTTGAATTAGTTCGGCGCGTCGCCACACTCGGCCAGGATGGCTGGCTAAGAAATGTAACAGATCAAATTCTAGAGCAGTTAAGGGTACAGCTTGGCTGTTAAGTGTCACCTCTCGCCGTACAGGGTCAATCATCAGTTTTTCAAATGTTAACCGTTTCTGTTCTGCGGTGGTGACAACGCGCTGTCTTCTTAAAATAGCTCCGACTCTGACTTCTAGTTCTCCTAGACCAAAGGGTTTGGTGAGGTAGTCATCAGCACCCTTAGCAAAGCCGCGAATCTTGTCAGCTTCGTCCGCACGGCTAGTGAGCATCAGAACAAAAACACCATTACGACTTTGCATCTCTTGGCAGAGGTTAAACCCAATGACATCTGGTAAGTTGATATCCAAAATTACCAAATCTGGGTTAAATTGCTCAAATAGAGATAAGGCTGTCTTACCATCTTCGGCAGCCTCCACCTGATAGTTTTGCTTTATCAAAAAGCGTTGGATTAAATTCCGAACCGCAGGGTCGTCATCAACTACAAGAATCTTGGCAGGAGCCATGACCATCACTTTGCACAAAAATTAATAAGATTAACAGCAGTATGGCGTAAAAACGCAGTTTCTACTTGGGAATATTTAAGAAACTACAAAACTCAGGATTGAATTTCCTGATGATCCACATAACAATGTAATCACATTGCAGTATAACGACATCAGGATGAGTCTAGTAGTAATCCCTGGATTTGTAGGGAATGACTTTTATTCTCAACTTTGATGTTGCGTCATCCTTGGGTTTTAGCCACAGCAGTGTGTTTTCAAGTTTAGTGGAAATTTAAAACTTTTCAATTTTAAATCTTTATCTGGATTGATACTACTACTGAATCTAGTGGCTCAATCATGAAAACGCCTTTAGGGAACTGTAAATTGCCAAATCTGAAAAATAAAAGGTATTTTTTTCATAAAAATAGCTCTTAGGTATCCCTAGCTCAAATTCTAGAGTAGAGCCAGAATCGATCAACGACATGAGGGGATACACGGAGTTATGGCAATATGTTAAAGTTACTATAGTTAAAATTTACGGGTTAATCTAACTAACCCGTGCTAATATCCTGGTAGGGCATAAAATACGGTCGATACTTTTGTTTTCGATCAAAATAAAACCTAAAATTGTTTCCTTCGATCAAAGACTGCCCCTGACTAAGGCTGAATTATAAACTCCCATGAGCGATCAAAGTCCCTACGAAAAACTTGGGGTATCAGAAGATGCTAGCTTTGATGAGATTCAGGACGCTCGCAATCGCCTATTTGAACAATATAGTGGCGATAGCAAGAGTGTAGAAATCATTGAGGCTGCCTACGATGCGATTTTAATGGATCGTTTGAGGATGCGCCAAGAAGGTAAAATCAAGGTTCCTGAACGTATCCGCTTTCCAGAGTTAAGAGTGCAATCGCCTCCTAAAGAAAACTTAACACCCCGCGAGCAGTCCCCTGTATGGCTGCAAAAAATATTAGATCAGCCTTCAGGGACAGATGTGCTTTTGCCAGGGGTTTGGTTTTTGGGTTTGAGTGCTATTAGTGTTTTTTATCCAGCAGCAGGCGATCAAGTTTTGCAGTTGGCGTTGGTAATTGGGGTAGGAACTAGTATTTTCTTTCTCAATCGTAAAGAAGGCCGATTTGGTAGAGCAGTTTTGTTCACTCTTGTAGGTCTGATTATAGGCTTAATTACTGGTGGACTGATTGCTGGTTTACTATTGCCGCAAATACCCGCTATCAGCTTCACTGCAAATCAGTTTTCAACGGTACTGACTTTTATATTATTGTGGTTGATTAGCAGTTTTCTACGCTAACTCGGTTCAGATTTGCAAGAAAAACAACCCAAATATTTCCAAATCTGACCCCTTCCTGGATAGGTAGGGGTTTTTAATTTAGATTTTCACAACCGAAGATTCTAAGATGATATCTACAGCAGCACTGAGATTCTGCACGATTAAATCAGGGTGATATTGTTGTAATCGAGTGCGATCGCGGATACCAGATTCTACAGCAATCACCTTAACACCATGTTTTTTCGCTGCTGTGATGTCGGCTTCTGTATCTCCCACCATCCAAGTATCAGCTGCTGGTGGTAATTCGGCTAAAGCTCTTTGCATTAACAAAGGTTTATCATCAATGTCGCGGGTTTTCACATATTCGTTACTGAGACAATAACAGCGATTTTCTGGGAAGAATTGACCTAAATCATATTTTTGGAAAGCATAGTCCAGTTCCCAAACTCGACGCATGGTCATCACAACTAAATCCACCCCAGATTGTTGCACCTTTAACAACACGTCTAAAGCGCCGGGGATAGGACTGTCATATTGAAAGTAAGGTTCTGTATGCACTGTTTGACGGCGCAATTGAGAAAATTCCTGTGCTTGTGCTTCATCTAAACCAGAAATTCGGGCAATTTCTTTTTCAGGAAGGTGCTGACGCTTCATCTGCCAAAATTCTGCTTTAGATAATTGCCGTACTGGCTGGCCTGGATGTTGAGTTTTCTCTAAACAGAATAGGTATACACGGTAGTACCTTTCGGAAACATCCATAATTGGGCCGTCGAAGTCAGTAATCAGTCTCAGCATCGCCGCAGCTAAATATTAATTAATATTAATATTATTGTAGCTTTTGTGATGAATTAATATCAAAATACCAAGTACTTAAAGTAATTAATGGGTGTAATTCCTGGGATGATGCTGAAAGGTAGTACTAGCCTTATGGTAGTTTTAAGTTACATTCATATATTGCGAAATATTACTTTAACCTCATGACTGGAGAGCATCACCTTGGGAATAGAACTACGCAGTTTCGTATTTCTCGACAGCCTGCAACCACAACACGCGGCCTATATAGGAACAGTAGCCCAAGGTTTCTTGCCATTACCAGGAGATACATCACTGTGGATTGAAATTTCTCCTGGTATCGAGATTAATAAAATTACCGACATAGCCCTCAAAGCTGCTTCTGTCCGCCCTGGAGTGCAAGTAGTTGAGAGATTGTACGGTCTATTAGAAATACATTCAGGCTCTCAAGGCGAAACGCGAGCTGCTGGTCAAGCGATTTTGGCGGCTCTAGGAGTCAAAAGAGAAGAGTGTATTAAACCGCGAATTGTTTCCAGCCAGATTATTAGGAATATAGACGCTTACCAAACCCAATTGATTAACCGGACGCGACGAGGACAGCTACTCCTAGCCGGGCAAACTCTATATGTATTAGAAGTTGAGCCTGCTGCTTATGCTGCTTTAGCAGCCAATGAAGCCGAGAAAGCAGCCTCAATTAACATCCTAGAAGTTCAAGCTGTCGGTAGCTTTGGCAGGTTGTATCTAGGTGGGCAAGAAAGGGATATTCTCGCTGGTGCGGCGGGAGCGAGAGCAGCCATAGAAAGCGTTGCTGGCCGGAGCAATTCCCATAGTGGTCGCCAGGAGTAAAGGAGAGACAATGGCAAATCTAGAGCATCTAGCTTTATTACGAGCAGGTGCAGTGAGATGGATTGAGTGGAGACAAAAAAATCCGCAAATTGAACCAGACCTCAGCACCTCAAACCTACAAGAAAATAACCTCAGAGGCGCAAATCTTGCAGGCGCTAACTTAAGCCGAGTAGACTTAAGTCGCGCTCTGCTTATACGTGCTAACCTCAGTGGTGCTGACCTCAGTAGCGCCAATCTCCACCACGCAAAACTCAGTGAAGCTAACTTGAGTGCCGCTAATTTTAGTGTGGCTAACTTGAGCCAATCCGTACTTACACACGCAGATTTGAGCCATGCTCATTTCATTGGTGCTGATTTTAGTGGAGCCAATCTCCGGGGTGCTATTGTGACGGAGGCTAACTTAATTGGTACCGATTTCAGTAGTGCTGATTTGAGAGATGCTGATTTGGCTGGAGCAAAACTCATCCGCTCTAACCTTTGTTTTGCGAATCTTATCGCTGCTAATTTCATTGCGGTTGATTTCAGCGAGGCAAATCTATATCAAGCCGAAGTGATGGGAGCTTACCTTTACAAAGCCAACTTCTACAAAGCTAATTTACATCAAGCACATCTAGGAGGTGCGTACCTATTTCGGGCAAATTTAACCGCAGCTGACTTGAGAGGCGCTGATTTAGCTTGGGCTAATCTCACCAGTGCTAATTTAGCAGGGGCTAATCTGAGCGGTGCTAATCTTAGGGGGGCTAATTTGAACGGTGCTAACCTCAATGGGGTCAATCTCCAAGAAACAATTATGCCTGACTCTTCAAGGCATGATTAGTTCACAACAACTAGTGCAGCAGGTTGTATACAATCGATGAGAAGCCTATAGAATAGGCTTTTTAGCTTTTGTAGCTTGCTTTCCTTCGCAAAGGGTAAGCTGAATCGCTGCATATTTTTCTTGGCAATCTAGCTAATTTTTCTCAACTTCAGGCTTGACTTAAAAAAATAAAAACCCCAAATTCCATGAGTACGAAAGACTCAATCTTTCTACCATAAAGAGTTAAAATATTAGCTATTGTTTTCTGATAAAT
The DNA here is from genome assembly GCF_048568275.1 of Anabaena sp. FACHB-595. NCBI lineage: Bacteria > Bacillati > Cyanobacteriota > Cyanophyceae > Nostocales > Nostocaceae > Anabaena > Anabaena sp. FACHB-595. The sequence continues at coordinate 3,926,876 of NZ_CP183473.1, read as the reverse complement.
TAATTTATATGCAACATCATACCCAATTGATAAAAGTGTAAAAAACGAGTAGATAATTACAAAAAAATACTAAGTTACTGTTGGCAAATAATGGCACTTGGTATGGTGATAATTAGAGTCATCAACCTCCCACATAACCTTCGGCGAAGTCATAGGCTACTGCCTTTTTTAATTTTTAATAATTTAGCATGAATCAGCTATTAACGGCTTTTACGGAAAGTCTGGTTGCCTTTGCAGCCACCAATATCGATGATATTATTATTTTACTGCTCCTGTTCTCACAGGTAGATGTGAATTTTCGGCGATCGCATATTTGGGTCGGTCATTTCCTTGGTTTTTTAATTATCATTTTAGCTAGTTTGCCAGGGTTCTTTGGGGGCTTATTTGTGCAGCGAGAATTCATAGGATTATTGGGAATTTTACCTATAATAATTGGCATTAAAAAATTAGTTAAAAAAGATCAGGAAAATACCCAAATTCAAGCAGTAACTACAGATTTAAAAGGGTCTTCACCTGCTAATCCTATATTAGCTTTTATATCTAGTATTTTGCATCCTCAAGTCTATAAAGTAGGAGCCGTAACTGTTGCTAATGGTGGTGACAATATTAGTATTTATATTCCTTTATTTGCCGGACAAAATCTGGTTACATTGGGAGTGATTATAGGGGTATTTTTTTTCATGGTTGGAATTTTGTGTGTTACTGCTGACCTTTTAAGTCGTCAAGCCCCTATCGCATATGTTTTGAGCCTTCATAGCAAAACTTTTATACCTTTTATACTGATCGCTTTGGGTTTATTTATTATGTATGAAAGAGGTACATTTAGTTTACTCATGAGTATAAAAATTTAAAATTTTGCTGAAAACGCTGATTTTTTGGTACTCAGTTATAGATTTTGAGCAGCCTTCCCTTGTAGGTAATTGGTTGAGGTTAAGTTCCGTCGAACTCAAGTTAAATGATCACCAATCTGATAGTATTTTCTGTAATTTCCTGCTCAGTAGGAAAAATAATTGAATTAACATCAAGTACCTTTGATACCGAACAAAGAGGAGTGAAATGGGACTTAGTGACGGACTCTTGAACCCAGAGAAAAAGGCTCTGGTTGTGGAGGATTGCTGCAATATGATAGAAGCACAACTCGCTTCCAAGTCAGGTATAAGTGGTATAACCTTGAAGACTGCTTTTGCCGCACTGAAGGGAATCAAGCCTGGATATATACCCCATGTAGTGGAGCAGCTCCTACCACAGTGTTTTGAGGCGCTTGATCCGATTTGGAGTGAGGGTGTCCAAAAGGGTGATGCTGTTGGGCATTTGGTGGAGAGTCGCTCTCGTACGGCTGATGCGCTACTTAGTATTACGGATGCCAGGGTCAAGGACTCGAAGCGGCAAATTGTGCGGGGAACCTACGAGAGATTTCGTGGTTCAGCCAAGCAACACGTAGAGGAAGCAGTGCCAGATTTTGCCAAACTAATTGAGAAATACACAAAGGCTTAAAAAGTTAGGTGTTGTATATTTATGGGATGGGTGTCCGCACCTGTCCTTGTTTTTTGGCTCAGTATAAATTAATTCTGATAAGCATGATTAAACTGGATCAGTTTTTGAAGTTAGTCGGTATAGCCCCGACTGGAGGGCAAGCCAAGCTGATGATTATGGATGGTGATGTCAAAGTTAATGGTGCAGTAGAAACTCGACGGGGACGAAAGTTAGTATCAAGCGATCGCGTGACGGTGGCGGGGCAAGTTTTTGAGGTTGGAGACGTAATATCAAGTTCGGCTAATGACTAAAGCTCAATAGTCAATAGATTTAAATCTTCGGTGATTTGAGGATACTTAGTAATAGTATTGACCAAGGTACTTTAATATCGGGTATAAGCCAGGAATGCTTTCTCAATGTGGGTAGTGCCAAGGGTATGAGAAAACGGAGAGAGCGCAGTGATACAGGTAAATTGCCTTCTTGATCCACAAGACTGTATTGTTTAGCTAGTTCCGCAACAACTTGGACGCGTCCTGTACGATTGATGACATTTGTCTCAGCAGCGAGTTTAGCTATGACTCTACCTGTGAGTAGGGGAGTTTCCCAATTGTAACGCTCGGCGATCGCCGAATTTTTGCCGTTATCTGTGTGATTGTCGCTCATTTCTGAGGCGAGGCGGGAGAAGAGTTCAGTGCCAACAATGCCTGGCCAGATGGAAAGGGAAGCTACATTATAGGGTTGTAATTCTACAGCCATATCAGCTGCTAGGCGATCGCATCCTGCCTTACCTGCGCCATAAGCTGCACCGAATAGATAAGCCATCCCACCCCAAGAGGAAATTGTACAAATCAATCCCTGCTGTCGTTTGGACATCATTTGGGCAGCATAAACACTGGCTATATAGTGGCTCCGCAATCCCACATTGTTACAAGCATCCCAAAGGCTAGGCTCATTCTCCCAAAAGGGTTTTCCCTGGGCATTGGTTAATGCTTGCACTCCGGCGTAAGCATTGTTAACTAATAAGTCAAGCTGTCCATTTTGTTCATTTTGGATACGTTCAAAGAGTAAACGCACCTGTTCATCGTTACTGTGGTCTACTTGTACAGGAATACATATACCACCAGCTTCTTCAACGGCTATTTTAGTCTCATTAAGACTGCCTGAGACATCGTTGCCAGAAGTTGAGTTATTATCCAGCCTACGTCCGGTAATGTAGACAATTGCGCCGGCTTCACCAAGTCCTATCGCAATTCCCTTACCAAGACCGCGTGTAGCGCCGGTAACTAACGCCACTTTCCCCTCTAGGAGTTTCATAATTGTTTGTTGACGGTTGACTGTTAACTGCCTCACACTTCTTCATCTGCGGGGAGGGGAAAGATTTCACCTGCTAGGTAAGCCTGAAAGTGCTTTTGGAAGTATAGCCAAGAGGTCATGTCTTCGCCGTCTAAAAATGCTTTCGGAGCTTGTTTATATAAAGGAACACGGGTATTAATTTCCTCTTGTAATATGTGGGGTAATTCTGTTAAACCGTTAACTTTACTGCCAAAAGCACTATAGATCAGATTACCTGGGCGATCGCCCATTTTCATCCAAGGCAACCATTGACCGATTCTATCCCAACTGAGTATGAGTTGAGAAACTGCTGGCAGTTCTGCGTTAAATAAATCTACCGTGGGGACTGTGAGTTTAAATAATTCGGCTGCTTGATAAGTTGGATAAGGGCTATATTCAGCAAATTGTGGTTCTTCGGCGAGGGGGTTGGGGTATGTAGGAAAGATATCAAATACAAAGGTTGTTGTTTCACCTTCAACTTGAGCCGGGAATTTACCTCGAAAGTGACCTTGTACGGGATTATTGGCGACATGGAGAACTGGTACTGTCTCCCCTGTCCAAGGATTTTCCCATTTACGTAAAATCTCGTCGTTTTCTGGGTTCAAGTAATAGGTGAGTTCCCTAGAAGTAAAATCCCAGCTACCCGCATCTGTAGGTAGACATCTACTAACGCTGACTCCCACCATTTTAAAGAGGAGTTTTCTTTTTTCTCCTGGAATCAAGGCATAAATTTTCCCTGTCCAGGTGAGGAATGTTGATTGATTAGGGTCGAGGGAAGAGCGAGTCTTCACCCAATGCTGGGCATCTAGTTCTTGGATTTGGGCAACCATTAACTTGTTTAACCACTAAATTTAATCGTCTAATAAACTCATCAATGCTTGAAATTCCAGGTCTGGCGGTTCCGATAATTGCGATCGCAATTCTAGCAACTGTGTCTCTAATGCTTGAGCTACATAGAGCATATTAGAGTCTTGGGCAATTTTCAGTTGATTTTCCTTAATTTTGATTTGTCGCAGCAGTTGATTTACAACGGAAGTTGCATCCCTATCATGAGAAATCATAACTTTGCGTCTACTTAAATTTGATTATCAAATTTTAAGTACATAGTATAGATGGTATTAGCCAAAGGAGGAAATAGTAATGAGTGCTGAATCCTCAGTAAACAATTATTTAATGTTGTATTTTGTAGCTTTAGCTTCCCGTAATCCATCAAAACGACGGAATAAAAATAGCCACAATGGTAAAGAACTGTTAATGGCAATCAGCCTGACTAAATGACCTGTTGTGACGACTTCCACATTATGATTTAAGGTTAAGGAAACTAGTATCATTTCTGCTGATCCGCCTGGCGCTGTGACTAACAAACAAGTCAACCAGTCCCATGAGGATAACTGCATAGCTAGAGTAGCAGCGATCGCTCCGGCAACCAAGGTCATGAATACAGACATCAAGGCGTAACCTACGGTTTTTTTGCCAAAATTAGGTTTTTCCCCCCAATATTCACCAATGGTGATTCCTAGCAACATTTGACCGATAATATTCACCAATAGTGGCGGATGGAAGTGAATATCACTGACAAAAGGTAAGTGATCTAGCAAAGAGTTGAATGTTGCACCCAGAACTAATGCACCAAAAAACTCTCCGGCCGGAATCTTGAATGTTATTGCTAGATAAACAATGATTCCTGTGAGTACCAGCACCACTGCCAATAATCCTAGTTGTGATGCGGCAAAATCGATTAACACGCCTTTAACTGGAAGTGTGGGTGAATTCAAGTAACCACCAACGGATGTTCTGGCAACGAAGGGAATGAGTAGGACTACGGAAGTAACGCGAATCGCTTGTACTAATGCTACTAGCGTGACATTACGATTATAATCGGCGGCGATCGATGACATTACGCCTACACCACCGGGAACTGTAGCCAACATGGCTGTTAATATGTTGGTTTTACTTAAGCGGGAGTAGATATAGCCAATGCCAATACCAGATAACAGCAAGAATAAGGTGAGAAAAATAAATATAGGAATTCCCGAAACAAGACTATCTAGATTAATATTGGCGTTTGATGCACCAACCGTCAGTCCCACTAGTCCCATTCCTACTTTTCTGGCGACGCGATTAGGCTGGGGAGAGTAGTTATAAAAAACTCGACATCCTTGCAAAACTACTGTCCCGGCGGCAATTCCCCCAAATATCCAAGCAATTCCGCCAAAATGCAACTTTGTTAATGCCCAACCCAGAGGTAATGCTAGCAGCATTTCTGTACTGAGGACGATAATTTGCTTGACAATTAACTGCAATTTGGCAATGAGAGGACTGGCGTTAGTGGCTTCCTTCTGGGTAGGACTAATACTTAAACTTTGATTCATTGACAGGGGTTTCTTAAATTATCTTAACAATGGTGCGACGACTGCGGAAATACTGACGTTTAGAGATAAACCTATGGCTGAGAATGGGCAAATGCTACAAAGCTAAGTATAAAATCTGTATTTCATAACACAATTAAAAAAGAAAATGCAGCATTAATTAATATTAGTTTATATATCCTTGGATAACATCATCTTGGCTATAAGCATCTGTTTTGATTCTTGTTGACGTAGCCTGGGCGCATAAAAAACTCCACTGACAAGGAAGGTATCAAACCAGATCCAAAACACAGGGACACAATATATTGTGTCCCTGTGTCTGTTGATATTACTGTCAAGAACTATAAAAGATGTTTAGTCTTCGTCTAAAGCTGGAAAGATTTCTTCAAACTTCCACAATTCATCTTTATTTTTGATAAACCATGTCCGAGTTTCTGGAGTTAGTTGACTCCAAACTATTTCACTGGAAATACCTGGTGAAGCGTAGCGATATTGCTCACCGAGCGATTTGAGATTCGCTGCTACGTTATCGCTCATGCCGAATTCTTGCCAGTCTACTTCTACGTATCTGCCTGATACTCCACTGGCTGGATCAAAAACCAATTGTGCTGTTCTTATTAAATCAGCAAAGTGTGTTGGTTTCAGGCTGGCTAATTGCTGAATCTCGATTGATTCGTCATGTTCTTGAGACATGGTTTCTGGAGTAAACAAAGGTATTTAACGAGAAGACTTACTGCCAGAGATTTTTATGCCAATATATCTAAGTTTAGCGCAAAGTTATGGGCATGAGTTTAGTTAAAATATAGGATTAATTACTTAATTTATTAAATATAGGTAGGAGACGCACTGCGTTGGTGTTCGCGTGGTATCTCCCCCATGAGAAACTGCCAAAAGGGTTGACGTTGGTCATTGGTTACCCTCAGCTAGGGCTTGGTTGATTAAATGTTTTCTCCTAGACCACTCATACTTTTTGCATGAAAATTAGACTGGTCATCCCAGTAATCAACTCTTTTGATATTCACTTTTAGCAAAGCAATATCTGGTTCATTTAATCCTTGAGGGAACCAAGTTTCCAATTCTGATTTCCATCGTGCTTGAATTTTCTGACGTTCTTTTACTAGTTCTGCTGTAGCTGAAATAGAAATAAAGCTTTGCTGATTTGGTGATGAGAAATTCACATTCACCTGTTGACGGTGTTCAATTTCCAAGACTTTGTGAGAACTGGCTGAGGTAAAAAACCAGAGTGTACCTTCAGCATCAATATCACCATTGAAGTACATCGGGCGACTGTGCAAACTACCATCATCATCGACAGTAGTTAACATGGCGTAATCCATGTCTGCAATGAGTTCTTTTAACTGTTGAACTTGTTGATTACGATCTGTAGAAGTTGTCATCTATTTAATTACTCTATGTTGTCTGTGTTTTTTATGATTTCTGAGCTTTAAAGCCACTTACTAGTAGTAGCATTTTTCTTTAATAATTATTTCAAACTCAAGGGATAATTTAGTCAAGAATTAACCAGTAATTATCTTTCTTTAGTTACTTGTTTATAGAAAACAATCGTGATACGCAGACAATGCCTAATTTCGCTGGAGATGAAAGAAACTACTATTTAATATCTATGAAGTTGACTCTATAACTTTAGGCTGATGGAAACAGTGGTTTATTTAAGTACCGTTCTAGATGATTAAAGCTTGATGACAGATAGACTGAAACCACCATCAGATGTCACAACTTTGATCACAATCTTGAGTATACTTTTGTTTTTGATGGTTTTATAAAACTTAATCTAAATGTGAATATTAGGTTATGGCTGGAGGGTCGAATTTTAAACGCAGCGAAAAGTCTGATGCCTCAGACATCAGAACTTTTCAAGACAGAGTGGCTCTGGGATAGGTGGAGTTTAATTCCTTGTTCATGGATTGAAAATATAAATTTGGAAGTCTTAACAGTTGCTGTTATCAAAAAGAGTATGCTTAATAACTATAATTAATCAGAAGGGGCTACATATCAAAGATTGCACTTGTTCAGGGCGTTACAGGAGTAGAGATTGCTGTGATTCAAGCAATACATACTGGGGTCAAAGGGAGAGCGAGATATAAGGTAAAAGAACTTTATCATTCACTGTCTCTCAAGGAATATTTGGAGCGATCGCTTGTCAATCAACCAGAAATAATTAATGTTTCTGCTAATATCTCCACAGGTAATGTGCTTGTATTGTTTTCGCCAAAATATAATTACAAGCAGATTGCCAATTTAATTGATCAAGTTATATTAAATTACCGGAAAATTCATCAGCAAGTTCAGCCATTTAAATCTAACAAAATTATTAAGAAATCCAAACAAATAAGTGGTGTTAAACAGCAAAGAAGTGAGAATTGGCATCTTATGCCAGCCAGCACGGTTGTGGATACCTTCAACACCTCTGCATCAGGGTTATCCAGTGAGTCTGCCGCCGCTAATTTGAGTATATATGGGGCGAATATCCTTTCGGAAACGGAGATACGTTCTAGTTTCAGCATCTTAGTTGACCAGTTCAAGTCTTTACCTGTAGCTTTGCTGGGTGTGGCGGCTGGTGTATCGGTTTTTACTGGAGGGTTGATTGATGCTGTAGTTATTTTAGGTGTGGTTGGTGTAAATGCTGTGATTGGCTACGCTACAGAAACTCAGTCAGAACGCATCATCCACTCTCTCAAGCACCAAGAACAAACGTCAGCTTGGGTGATGCGAGATGGCAAGGCGCAAGAAATTCCTGTAGAAAATGTAGTTGTGGGCGATGTTTTAATTCTCAAACCAGGTAGCTATGTAGCGGCAGATGCCAGACTGATTGAGGCGGATAATTTAAGTATTGATGAATCGGCTTTAACTGGTGAAAGTCTCCCTGCCAGTAAAAATACGGCATTTTTGACAGGTGAGGATGTACCATTAGGCGATCGCCTAAATATGATTTACAGGGGAACTTATATCACCGGTGGTCAAGGATTGGCGGCGGTTGTAGCCACTGGACAATTTACGGAAATGGGACACATCCAAACTCTGGTAGGTACAGCCAATGCGACAGAAACACCCCTGGCCAGACAACTAGACCAGGTGGGTAGCCAATTGGTAGTCATTGGGATGGGTCTTTGTGGTCTGGTGTTTGGTATGGGAGTGCTGCGGGGATATGGTTTAGTGCAGATGTTGAAATCATCCATATCTTTGGCTGTAGCGGCTGTTCCTGAAGGTTTACCGACAATTGCCACCACAACCTTAGCCTTGGGTATCCGTGATATGCGGCGAAACAAAGTCCTTGTCCGTAGTTTGAGTGCGGTGGAGGCTTTGGGTTCTGTGCAGACAATTTGCCTGGATAAAACCGGGACAATTACGGAAAATAAAATGTCGGTGGTAGAAATTCACACCAACACGCGGGAAATTAAAGTTACAGATGGGGAGTTCATCGCCGGGGGAGAAAATATTAACCCCTATATGTACGATGAACTGTTAAAGCTGATTCATGTCTCGGTTCTCTGCAATGAAAGTGAAGTGAGTCGAGACGATGGTGAGTATGTAGTCACAGGTTCAGCGACAGAAAACGCCTTAATTTACATGGGAATTGCGGCGGGGGTAGATGCGATCGCCCTAAAAGATAAGTATCCTTTACTACAAACGAATCTGCGATCGGAAAACCGCAATATTATGAGTACCATCCACGAGACTCATAATGGACATAAATTTGTCGCTGTTAAAGGTAGTCCCGGCGAAGTGGTGCAGATGTGCCAAGGGTGGATGAAGGATGGGCAGGTAGTGCCTTTAACCGATGCAGACCGACAAATGCTGGAAATAGAAAATGACCGTATGGCGGGTAAAGCTTTGCGGGTGTTGGGTGTAGCCTACAACCATATAGATGAATCCCACAACGGCAACCATGAAACAGACCTGATTTGGTTGGGTTTAGTAGGGATGGCAGACCCAATTAGAAGGGGTGCAAAAGCATTAATTGCCGACTTCCATCACGCCGGCATTGATACCGTCATGATAACCGGTGATCAAAGCCCAACAGCTTATGCGATCGCTAAAGAATTAGAATTGAACCGTCATACCCAACTTGAAATTCTCGACTCCACCAACCTCAACAACCTCACCCCAGAAGCCTTAACCGCCCTCAGCGACAAAGTAGATGTATTTGCCCGTATCAGTCCCAGTAATAAACTGCAAGTAGTCCAAGCTTTGCAAGGTGCAGGTAAAGTCGTCGCCATGACCGGTGATGGCATTAACGATGCCCCCGCCTTAAAAGCTGCCCAAGTTGGGGTGGCAATGGGTAAAGGGGGAACCGATGTCGCCCGTGAGGTAGCAGATATCGTCCTGGAAGACGACAGACTGGAAACCATGATTATCGCTGTCAGTCGGGGACGAACGATATACAACAACATCCGTAAATCTGTGCATTTCCTCCTAGCGACCAACCTCAGCGAAATCATGGTCATGACCACCGCCACCGCCGTAGGTATTGGCGAACCCTTGAATGCAATTCAATTACTTTGGTTGAATTTAGTTACAGATATCTTCCCTGGTTTATCCTTAGCGATGGAAGCGCCAGAACCAGAGGTATTAAGTCAACCACCCCGCAACCCAACAGAACCAATTATCAAAAAATCCGATTTTGGCAGAATCACTTTTGAGTCCGCCACCATATCTGCAAGTACCCTAGCCGCATACAGTTACGGCATCCTCAAATATGGTATCAGTCCCCAAGCCAGCACCATTGCTTTCATGGGTCTAACCACAGCCCAACTACTACACACAATTAGTAGCCGTTCCGAAAAACACAGCATATTTAGTTCCGAAAAACTCCCACATAATCCTTACCTAACTGCGGCGGTCACTGGTTCTTTTGCCCTGCAACTACTCGCTGTAGCTGTCCCACCCCTAAGAACTTTATTAAAGATTACCCCCATTAATCTGGTTGATGGTGCGGTAATTGGTGGTAGTGCCTTACTACCTCTGATTGTGAATGAAGCAACCAAAAATACTGGCGCAAGCAAGATGATATTCCCCAGTCCCTAATCCCTAGTACCCAATCCCCAATCCCCAAGGTGAATTATGAAAAAAGATTTCATGTTTACATCTGAATCTGTAACTGAGGGGCATCCTGATAAACTGTGTGATCAGATTAGTGATGCGATCGTTGATCGCTTTTTACAACAAGACCCCTACGCTAGAGTCATTACCGAATGCGCTGCATCCACAGGTATTGTATTTATAGCCGCCAGATTTGAACCTAATACTAATGTTGATTTTACAAACATAGCCAGACAAGTTATTGATCAGGTTGGTTATGAACAAATGGAATTTAACGGTAAAAATTGTAGTATATTGACCAGCCTAAAAGAATTGCCTCCTGATCCATATCACTTATTTAATGAACACAAACTATCAGATGCAGAAATAGAACAAATTACTGTTACCAACCAAGCCACAGTCTTCGGCTTTGCCTGTCATCAAACCTCTACCCTCATGCCATTACCAATCTGGTTGGCACACAAATTAGCTAGACAAATTAGTGAAGTTAGAAGACAAAATCTTTTAAGTTACTTAACTCCTGATGGCAAAACTCAAGTAGGTGTTGAATATAAAAATCGCCTACCCTATAGAATCCATAGTATTACAGTAATTGCCAGCCAAAATAAACCGGGAAAACCAGACTTAAAGCAATTACAAGATGATATTAGAGAAACCGTAATTTATCCTGTATTTGCTGATGAAGAAATTAAACCAGATGAAAAAACTAGAATATTTATTAATCCCGATGGCCCTTTTATAGTTGGCGGCCCGGCGGTACATTCTGGTTTAACTGGGAGAAAAAACGCCATAGATACCTATGGTGAATATTCCAAACACAGTGGTTCGGCTTTAAGTGGTAAAGACCCCATCAGAATAGATAGAGTAGGTGCTTATGTCGCCCGTTATGCTGCTAAAAATGTAGTCGCTGCAAACTTAGCTGATGAATGTGAAGTACAACTAAGTTATTCTATCGGACTGGCTAGACCTGTAAGCGTCCAAGTAGAAACTTTTGGAACAGGTAAAATCTCAGATGAAGATATCACCGTCTTATTAGAAAAGCACTTTGATTTTCGTTTAGCAGGTATTCTGAAACAATTTAATTTAAGACATCTACCCTCATTAACTAAAGGGGGATTTTATAGAAAACTAGCGGCTTATGGTCATGTAGGTAGACAGGATATCGATTTACCTTGGGAAAAAATAGATAAGGTAGGTTTGTTTTAAAATTTCAGGATATCTGCGGGGATTGGTAATTGGTAATTGGTAATAGTAAAAAACAGACCATTGCTACGCCTTAGGCTATTCTGACTTGTGGTACTCAGCTAAGGCGCGCCTAAATTGCATAACGGCTAATAAGGGCTGTCAACGGTCAACAGCCCTCACGATGGATTTTGCAACTTAAAAGCAGAATAAGCTTAGTCCCTAATTCAATGCTGTCTGACGTAATTTATTAGTCACCTCTTCTACTGTATTCACACTAGTAGGACTAATTAAACCATCATGATGGAAAATGTAGACTTGGTTATTTTGTGTTGCTTTTAGTTGATTCCAAAAAGGTAGTTTTTTAAAATCATCTGGATTCACATTATCAGATTCCATGATAAATATTTTCTCTGGATTAGTAGCCAATATTTGCTCTTGTGAGAGAGTTAAATAACCTTGAAATCTAGTATTAGCTTGTAAATCCCCTGTGACATTTTTGTATTGAAATTTTTCTAATAAATCACCAGACCAACTATTTCTATTAGGGGATAAGGTTGGCTGAGTACTAACTAATACTAAAACAGATTTACCATTTTCGGGAATTTGAGCTATAAAGGATTGGTATTTATCTAAAATTGGTTTCGGGTCAGCACCGATACGTCCAGCTAAATCTTCTGTCAAAGTTTTCAAATCTTGCCAACTCCTCGTTTCATGAGAAACTGTGTTAATTCCTAATTCCTTGAGTTTATTTAAAATCTGACCTTGAAATGTTTCTGAACCAATGACTAAATCTGGTTTTAAAGCCACAATTTTTTCTAAGTTAATGTTACCCCTCCCGCCAATTCTCGGTAATTGAGCAAATTTAGCTTTAGCCACTACATCGGTATATCTGCCAGCCGGAACAGCCAATAGTTTGCTTTTATCCAAGTTGTAGATTAAATCTGCACCTAACGGTGTCAATGCTACTACCCTGGTTGCTAATTTGATTGGTTGCGATGCAGCCTGTTTTGTATCTGTGGCTGTAGAGTTATTTGGATTATTTGCACAACCCCATAAATTAACAGTCACCAAAAAAGACATCGCCCATAATATCAGATGTTTATTCATGACTAATCTCTTCAAAATCTCCAATTCAAACTAATAGCGAAATTTGTCCCAGGTTGAGCATAACGCCCCCGTTGCGCCGCAAAAGCGGTAGCATTACTATTAATTGTCCGCACATCCGCATACTGATAATATTCAGTATTGAAGATGTTATAAACACCAGCCGTTAATGTGAGATGGGGATTGATATTGTAGTAACCAACAAGATCCACTAAGGTATAAGCATCAGGTTCATAAAAATCGATTTTTCTGGTTGCTTGTCCACCATTCTGTACACTAGTTTGGTCATCAACTAATGCTTGTTCTCTAGCTTGGGCGACAAAAGTACCGATTAATTCTGCACCCCATGTATCATTTGGGGACTGATATCCTAAACCAATAACTGCTTGTAAAGGATTAATCGTAGTTAAGGGGATATCTTTGGTTAAATCATTACCAATTTGCCAACCTAAAGCGCCTTTTAAGCTAAAACCACCAGGTTCTGGACTAAATCGGTAAGCTGTTTTAATTTCTAAGCCAAAAATTTCTGCATCTGGTATATTCTGCGCCTGAAAAATCTGGAAAGGAATCGCTCTTCCAGCCGTTCTAAATGTCCCGAAATCATTGGTGTCAAAACCAACAAATACAGATGGTTCAATGAAGTTTCTATAACGGTTGTAGAAGCCAGTAATATCAAAATCAAATTGTTGGGAACGGCTACGTAATCCTAGTTCAAAGTTATTGCTGGTTTCTGCTTGTAAATTGGGGTTAGAAATACCTTTATGGGGGCGTAATGGAATATCAGCGCGAAAAGCAAAATTTAGTTCGCTATATAGTGGGGGACGAAACCCACGGGAATATCTACTAAATAATGTTAATCCTGGAGATGGTTCATAGACAATTCCTAAGCTGGGAGAAAGTGCAGATGTGGAATAATTTACCGCGTCAACGCCTTGCTGTTTTTGTGTAAATTCAGGATTATTTGCTGTGCTTAAGTTGTAAACATCAAAGCGCAAGCCAGGGATTAATTTTACTTTACCATCACCAAAGGAAATTTCATTTTGTAAGTAAGTACCAAGGCGGAAAGTATCGCTATCAGGAAAGTCTTTCTGGGGGAATCCGGCTGCATTTACTCTTGTGCCTGTGGTGGTAATAAAGTTAAAGTAATTGCGTTCGTTGTAGTTGTGGGAAATTTCTAACCCAGAGGTGAGACTATTTTTGATATCCCCTATATTAAAATCACTGCGGAGTTGAACATTTGCCCCAAAAATTCTGTCGGTTAAATCCTTATCTGCTGCTTCTGTTCTGATAGTTCCCGCACTGCGGACACTCCTGTTACTATCTTCTTCGATAATTGCATTTTGGTAATAAAGATTCGCACGGACAAATTGCAACCATGATTTGCTGTTGGGATTATCGTATTGATATCCCAGACTAAATCTGCTACGAGTTGTTGTGACTTCTTCTTGTAAATCTTGAGTTGAAGCTTCAAACACCATTCCTGGTAAGTTGGCGGTGGAGAATCGACTATCAGTAATGTTGTTGAAATATTCTCCAGTCAATTCCAGAAAACTTTCCTGGTTAAAGTTATAAGTTAATTTTCCTAGAAAGTTATTGCGGGTTCTATCTTGGTCATCTTGATAAATGCTGTTTCCTCCAGCTACTTTTAGTGACCCACTATCACGTCGGGTATAGATAAATAGAGTGTCGATATTATCCAACCGATTTGCTTGGACAAATGTTCCGACAAAACCGCTATCTTTACTACTATATTGTGCGCGAACACTTGTATAAGAGTCTTTACCAATATTCTCTAATAGACTTCCAGTTCTAGCGGTTGCAAAATTAACTGTTCCACCTAACGCGTCACTTCCTAATACTGCGGAATTATTTCCTCGGAAAATTTCTAAAGCGTTTAAGGTTTCAATATCTACAAAGTCTCTACCCAAACGAGTAGCACCATAGCTATATTCATAAGGTAGACGAATACCATCTACTTGCAGATTGACGCGATTTCCACTCAACCCTCGCAAGTTGATTCCTTGTAAACCACCGCGACTGTCATAGGGTACGGAAATCCCTGGTTCATAACGCAATAAGTCTCTGACATCTCGCGCTTGTTGTTTTTCTATTTGTTCCCTATCGATAATGGTGACGTTAGCCGGTGCTGTTTCATTTGCGTCACGGTTTCCCACGACGTTGAGTTCTATGGTATTTTCTGCTGCTACTGCTTTAGGTGTGGGTATGACACTCAACGCCAGTCCCTTTTGACTTTCTCGTTGTTCAACGTTTGGTAATGTTCCATCTCCAACGATTTTGATTTCTACTTCTGTTGCAGATTGTTGAGTAACGGTGAGAGAATTGATTCCCGGAATGGGTTTATCTTTGATGAAGTTATTACCGTCAGGAAGATTTAGTTTGACATTGCTTAATTTAATAACTACGTCGGTGCTATTTTCAATAATTTCCCCTTCAGGAATTTCTCCACTAGCTGTTTCTATGATGATGCTGATTCCTTTGTCAACTTCCTCAAGATTAATGGCTTTGATTTCAGTTAACTTGGCATTTTCTACCTGATTAACTGGATTATTATTGACTGGTATTTCATTTCCCAGTGCAGCTATAGGAATTGTCACCGCCAAAACTGCTGTGAACAAATAATATTTCATGAATTCTCCTCAGCAAAAAAATTAAGACGCATGAAAATTACGCCATTAATATGATGATTAATGGCAAAATGAAGTCATAATATTTACCTTCATCTATTTATGAATTGGGTGAATATTATTGGTATGAGATTCTGTAAAAAATCCAATTTTTGGTGGTTTTTAATATCTCTGCGATGCAGGTTTTATTTTGATCATTACTTTAGGTAGATGCTGATTCATTAGCAATGTTTAGTATAACATTTTTTGATAATGATTATCATGTTTACCATATAAATATCATTTATATTTACTTACGTATGTATATATTACCGACAAAATTTTTATTGAATCGGCGCTAATGGACAAATTTGCAATCCTACAGGAGTATTCAAGATGGCAACTTCTACGCCTAACACTTCAGCTAAATTTTCTGGTGTGAGAACAATTTCTGGTTCTCCTAAAGCAAAAATATTACCTTGATAAAGTAGAGCAATCCGAGAACTATATCTAGCAGCTAAGTTGATTTCATGTAAAACGGTTAAAATCGTAATCCCTGGCTTTTGATTCAAATTTTTCAATAGTTCTAATAGTTCTAATTGGTAGCGAATATCTAAATAAGTTGTGGGTTCATCTAATAAGAGAATTTGCGGGTCTTGGGCTAAAGCTAGGGCTAAAAAAGCTCTTTGTCTTTCACCGCCAGAAAGTTGCTCTACTAAACGTTCCTGATAGCTTTCCATCTGAGTTAAATGTAAAGCCTCAGCAATTTTTTCTCTATCTTCTACATTTAATTCCCATTGCCACCAAGGTTGGTGCGGGGTACGCCCTAAAGATACCAATTGCCTGACTGTTAACCCTGGAGGAATTGCTTGCTGTTGGGGTAATAAGGCTAATTTTTGAGCGACAATATTGGCGGGTTGAGTATGAATTGCTTTCCCATCTAATAATACAATTCCTGTTTGGGGAACTAATAAACGACTCATGAGTTTTAGTAGGGTAGATTTACCAGAACCATTCGCACCTACTAAACTCAACCACTCACCTTTTTCAATTGCTAAGGAGATGTTATTAACTACAGTTTTCGCTGTATATCCACCCGTTAAGTTTTGCGTTTCTAGAGGCATAAGAATAATTCGTAATCAAGAAGTTCAAATTCCGCTTTTACGACGATAAAGTAACCAAATAAATAACGGTGAACCTAGCAACGCGGTGACGGAACCAACTGGGAGTTCTACTGCACCCAGACGGGAAAGTAAGTCTGCAATGGTCATGACTAATGCACCTCCCAAGGCGCTGAGTGGTAAGACGGCGCGATAATCTGTGCCTACTAGTAAGCGGATACCGTGGGGTACTATTAAACCAACAAAACCAATCAAGCCGCCAATACTGACGGCACCTGCGGCTAATAGTGTAGCAACTCCGCCGATGAAAATGCGCGATCGCCCCAAGGAAACTCCCAAACTTACGGCTAATTCATCCCCCAGGTTCAATAAGTTCACCGATCGCGCTAATAAACATCCCAAGACTAATGCCACACTAATATAAGCACCAGCCGTAGTCACTTCTGCCCATCCCCGGCCATTTAAACTGCCAATCAGCCAATTTAAGGCGGCCTGTATCCTGCCATCTTCTGTTAACAGTAGCAACACAGACTGTATCGCCCCAAACATGGCACTTACCGCCACACCACCCAAAATCAACCTTTCTACAGAAATACCATCCCCAGTCCTGGCTAAAAAATAGACAATCACTGTAGTCAGTACTCCCCCAACCCAGGCCGCCAAGGGAACCCAAGCTAAGAATACCCCTAAACTAAACATGGCGATCGCTACCAAACCAGCACCCGCAGAAATCCCCAGTAAAAAGGGGTCGGCTAGTCCGTTGCGTAACATTCCCTGGAGTAGGGAACCTGACATTCCTAAAGCTGCACCCACCAAAATCGCTGCTATAGTCCTTGGTAGGCGCAAGTCCCACAGAATGGTTTGATAAATTTGCTCTCCCTGTCGCCAAATCGCTAGCCACAATTGTTCTGGTGTCATGGGGACAGCACCAAACGATAAAGAAGCGCCTACTGCCAAAATGAGAACAACAACTAAAAATAAAGTAGCTAAAAATACCCGCGCTTCATTTCTAGAAGCAGCGCTAACATTCTTGAACATTTTTTGCTGTCGCTGCTTTAGTTTCATGGATTAATCTGGACTGCTGATAATAGATGCTTGACGTAATAGGAATATAGTGGTAATGGATATCAAATCTACTAAGAGTGAGAATAATTCTAATTGAATACCTATGTCAAGAGACGGGCTGTCGTAGAAGTGATGAAACCCTAGCAATTCATACTATTAATGTTAGCTCTCCTGAATAGCTATAGGACTTACGCATCCAGGTTGTCTGTTGAGACTGGGTGTAAGGGTTTTAAACATTGACACCCCTACACCCTTCTCCAAACCCTTGATTTCTCGTTTTCATGCGTAAGTCCTAACATAGTTAAGTTGCAATTACCACTTGACTATAGTATTAATTTAGAATCAAGATATTAACTTGATATACTTACTAGCTTGTTACAGTTTACCCTCAACATCAGCGTAAATGTTCAACCTAGTCAAGAACATACGAGCCAGCCATGTCAAGCCGCACTCAGCCGCGTGAAGTCAGCCTCGTACATCCGTCAAATCACTTACTAAAAAAGACGTCCATTATTGGGAGTGATTTATAATACTCGACCGAGTAGTGAATTTTGGGTGTATAGCCTTGCATGAAGGGTGACTATTTTTTTATGGATAGACGGCCATTGATTTTAGTTGCAGAAGAAAATCTGCATAATTTGGAACTGCTCAATTCCCACATGAAAACTTTAAACTACGATTGTATTTGTGCCAAGCAAGGAGTTAGAGCAATTATTTTGGCACAAACTCAAAAACCGGATCTCATCATATTAGATATGATACTGTCGGATTTAAGTGGTAGCCAAGTAATTAATCACCTCAAGCAAGACTCAAAAACAGCAAATATTCCCATTATTGCTGTTATACCTTTTATTTTGGTGCAGAATCAAGACCACCTTTTTCTTACAGGTGCTGATGACTACATTACCAAACCATATAATTTTATTCAGTTAAATACTTTGATTACTCATTATGTTAATCGGCGACATTCTTCCAGTTTACTTTCGGAATAGATTCTGGATTGCGTACTGTGGGTAACTCGTCTAAAATCACGATGATGCCTGTACGACCTGTGGCTAAATTAGTATTGCTCATCAAATCGAGAATAGGCTTACCAATCACTTTCTCGATCAAGATTTGTAGTTCTCTTTTAATTATTTTATCTAGCAATATTCTTATTTGTTCGACTAAAATTTCATGACCTCCATCCAACAGTGTACGCTCAGTTTGGGTAACTGAATTTTCTAAAGAAATCACCAATTCAGAATCAAAAAAGTGACAAATAATTTGGCTGGGTCTCTGTCCCAGCTTCTCATTATACAGAGAACTGACCCGTTGTGAAATCTCTCTTTCTAATTGTCCAATAGTTGGGTTTCCCATTATTTTCTAAGTGTGATCGACAAGTTTTGTGACTGAGGCAATCAATAAGTATTCAAGTTATAGGTAAATAGAAAATACTTCCTGTGTATACATTGCAAGCAGATAATGTACTTAAAACTTTGATCCTTCAGTGTTGTGGTCACCTTTCATCTGTACTGATTGGCTAACTGTTATATTTTACTATTGAAAATTAAAATTTATACCGTGATATCATACCCTATATTTTTTGAATTTTTTATATAGAAAATATAGATATTTTATGAAGATGATGATTCAGTTACGAACTCAAATTTATTTCCATAATTTGTCCTCTGGGCAGCAGTTACTTAAATAAATAAGCTACATATATCAAATATCATAAGTACGCCCCAGTGATTATTTATTATTTTGCTCAAGCAGGAGAAAAAGGTTATAATTTATCTCATCTTGATATTGACTTAATATAATTAAGTTTATTTGTGTCTTCCTATTTAATATATCAGCTTGATTGACTTGGTGAATGAGGAATAATGCTTTATATGCTAAAGAACCTGATAAATGGGTTGTGTATGGTTCTATGCGTTTATATGCTTATTCACCAATTTTAGACTCTATTGAGTATATTTCTATTGAAGGATTTTTGGTAATGACATGACAGCTATGGAAAACTCCAACTTCTTGTGGTGAAGATTTTCAATGTTGTGCAAAATGAAAAGAACATTGCCTATATCTCATACTTCCAGTATATTCCACATCGATAAATGTAAATCTTGTCAACATAGGGCTATTAGGATCATATCTCGCTGCCCAAAGTCGTGTGAACCTTGAAATCGTACTCAATAGGAACGAAGGTAAGAATACATAGTCACTTGTACGGTTTCTGGACAGTTGACGGTTAACTGTCAACTGCAAACGCAAAAAGATGTGGAATAGGATCAGGTTATGAAGATGATTCCACAGGGGAATGTGCATCCCATTGGCTACGGATAATAGGGATACCGCCCCGGAAAGCTGTTTGGCTTCAGCATCATTACTACTGTTTTGTAATTTTTTTATGAACCATTCATTACTGAGAATTTGTCAATCACTAATAGTCAGTTTTTGTTTTTAAAACTTTGATGTTCTAATTCCTCCCTACTTAAGGGTGCATCTGCCAATCTATGGCTCAAGAGTATTACTTAATACCAAAAATCTCATGTCCCTTGCTGAATTTGCTATGATCACCGAAGAATTTTTATGAGGAATTTAAAATTGACTTAAGCAATTTCCGACGAAAGTTGATACCTTGATAAAAGGAGACAATTACTGACAAACATCATTCTAAAATTCATGGATTCTTCATCAATTAGTTCTTTACTTGAAGATTTGAAACATTCTGATGCTTTAGTTCGGGAACAAGCCACAAAAAAACTCTGGCGGATTTGGTTTCAACAAAAGGGAATGTATGGGTTAGAGAAAATTGATCAGAGTCAAAAATTACTGGATGCCGGGGAAATTACTGAAGCTGAAGTAATGCTCACACAATTAATCCAAGAACAACCAGATTTTGCAGAGGCTTGGAATCGACGGGCTTTTCTCTATTACAGTATGGGAGAATATCAAAAATCCCTGGCTGATTGTCAAATGGTCATTCAAATTAATCCAGTACATTTTGGCGCACTTCATGGTATCGGTTTATGTTATGCGGCGCTAGGTAAGTATGCTAAAGCTATCAAAGCTTTTAAACGTGCCTTGGAAATTCAGCCATACTCTTTAGTCAATCAAAAATTAATTTTAGAGTGTACTTTCCGACTCAGCTAAAAACTGATGAAGGAGGATTCAGCATCTTTAGAATACTGAGTTCAACCTGAAAAAGGAACATTCTCTTATTCTATGTATCCATCACCACCCGCATTAACACCTGTTCATCGCCTTAGTCGCCATCAATTTATTCAATGTAGTTCTATTTGCCTTGCTAGCAGTATGATTGCTGCCTGTGCCAATAGTAATCAAGCATCCACCTCTAACGGGCAGTTAGATAAAATTACCTTTGGGACAAACTGGTTAGCCCAAGCAAAACACAGGGGATTTTATCAAATGATAATTCTCAGATATTGATGTTATTTCTGGCGATCGCATATGCAAAAAGGCCAATTGTCGTATTACCAGAATAAACAGTGATGAGTAAAATAAAAACCCCTGGTTTGTCCAGGGGTCAGGGTTTCGCTGAGATAAGTAGTTGATACTACAATTTGTTCTCAGCTATTTCCTGATAACTACCAGAAGTTTTTCTCTAGTTTCAACTGGACATGATATTATTTATCCCCTGTAAGCAGGTAACGTACAGCCTGCTCGATATCTTGTTCTTTAATTAAAGATTCTCCAACTATCACTGCATTTGCGCCAGCTTCCGCTACTAAGGATAAATCTGTGTGTGTATACAATCCAGATTCGCTGACGACGGTGATACCCAAGTTTTGTAGATGCGATCGCCTGGCTGTTAATAAGTTTTGGGTGGTACTGATATCTGTGGTAAAATCTTGCAGGCTTTGGTTATTAATTTCGATTAAGCGAACATCGTCTAATTTAAGTATCCTATCTAGTTCAGCTAAACTATGAACTGCGACTAAGGCATTCATTCCCAAAAAGTGAATTATTCGCAAAAAATCTTTTAGTTCTCTGTCTGTGAGAATGGCTGCAATTAATAGTACTGCATCGGCTCCTGCTGCTCGTGCTAAATAAATTTGGCAGGGGTCGATAATAAATTCTTTGCATAATATGGGTAGTGGAACCCGTTGGCGGATAGCACGGAGAATTTCAAAACTACCATGAAAAAATGAGCTATCTGTCACTACTGATAGACAAGCTGCACCACCTCGTTCATAAGCTTTGGCGATCGCTACTGGATCAAAATCAGCGCGAATCATGCCATGATTGGGTGAGGCTTTTTGTATTTCTGCAATCAGGCTAGGTTGGTAAGGATTTTGCTGCAAAGCTGTCAAGAAATCCCGCACGGTTGGCGCAGCAGTTAATTGGCGTTGTAAAGAAGCCAATGACATCTGTTGGTGTAGTTGTGCAACTTCTTGCTTTTTCTGCCAAACAATTTCTCTAATAATTGGTTGCAGACGGTTGGTATTAATGGCGCTAGGGTACAACATCATAACCTGCTACGAATCTGGAGAGGGGATAATTAAGAAAGGGTATAAGGGTATAGGGGTGTGGGGGCCATTATTCCCTATGTTCTTATATCCAATATTTACTAACAAGCTGCGGGTTTGTAGGGGATTTCTTGTTACTCCCCTACAACAAGAATTCAAGTATTCAGCATCATTTAAAACATCTTTTTTCAGATGTGGTTCAAATCAAGACCTCTTGAGAGTCATTTCTGCCTTCTTGATTTTTCCCACCCAGACAGTTGTTTTTGAGTAAGCGAATATAAGTACGGTAAGGGATGTAATCTATGGGGTTATAACCAGAGTAGCGCAGCAGTAAAACGCAAGCCCAAGAATACTTTCCGGCAATTATTGATTTAATAATTTGGTCTACTTGCTCATTATTTATTTTCTTAACGTTCTGTGAATTGTAAATGTCTTCCTGATACATAACTTCCCCTGATGATTTTATTTGATGGTTTGAAAATTGGTAATTGGTAATTGGTAATTGGTGATGGAGAAGAGAATTACATTTATAGCTGTAGCCAGATAGATTAAAACATCCAGCTAACATCAAACCCTGATAAAACAAGACTTTCAAATCTGTCAACAGTCAACTGTCAACAGTTAACTGTCAACAGCTATATTACCCATTACCACTAAGAGTAAATTGATGTTTCTAAAGTTTGGGTATATGTCTGCACCACATTTTTAATGATTGTCTGACCAACTTCTCCTGCTAGGGTCATGATTGACTCTGGATGAAATTGGACGGCGGCTATAGGTAGTGTTTGGTGTTCAATTGCCATAATTACATTGTCCTCAGAAATCGCTGTGACTTTGAGTTCACCGGGTATAGTTTGGGGTTGGGCAAATAAGGAATGGTATCTACCCACGATGAAGGATGCTGGTAAATTTTGAAACAGCACAGAATCAGGTGCAGTCACTGAAATCCGTGCGGGTTTACCGTGTTGGGGATAATCAAGCACGCCTAATTCTCCGCCAAAAGCTTCCACTATGCCTTGTAATCCCAGACAAACGCCAAAAATGGGGATTTCTCGACCTACCAAGGCTGCAACCGTTTGGGGAACTCGGAAGTCACTGGGTCTACCAGGGCCGGGAGACAATACCACTAAGTCTGGGCGTTCTGCATCAAAATATGATTCAGCAAAACCATGACGTAGGGTGGTGACGGTTGCGCCGGTGGTGCGGATGTAATTGGCTAATGTGTGAACAAATGAATCTTCGTAGTCGATGAGGAGGATACGCTTATTGTGGGCGATATCCCCAGGGCGATGACTATCGTTTCCTTGAGTTTTATTGGCAGTGGTATGACGGCGAATGGTCTCAAATAATGCAGTCGCTTTAGTAATTGTTTCCTCTTCTTCGGCTGACGGAATGGAGTCGTAAAGGACTGTTGCACCAACTCGCACTTCGGCGATGGAGTCTTGTAAACGAATTGTCCGCAAGGTTAATCCGGTATTCAAGTTACCATTAAAGCCTAAATAACCAACTGCTCCCCCATACCAACGACGGGCGCTGCGTTCATGCTGTTCGATGAACTGCATGGCGGCTCGTTTGGGTGCGCCTGTGACTGTAACTGCCCAAGTATGACTCAAGAAGGCATCTAAAGCGTCAAATTCCGGCCTCAGTATCCCTTCTACATGGTCTACTGTATGAATGAGGTGGCTGTACAGTTCAATCTGGCGACGACCAATCACCCTGACTGAACCGGGTTCACAAATCCGCGATTTATCGTTGCGGTCTACGTCAGTACACATTGTTAACTCGGCTTCATCTTTATGGGAGTTAAGCAACTGACGAATTTGTACAGCGTCGCCTAAAGCATCTTCTCCCCGTCTAATAGTGCCACTGATGGGACAGGTTTCCACTCGCCTACCATCAACTCGCACAAACATTTCTGGTGATGCACCTATGAGATATTCACCACCCAAATTCAACAGAAATCCATAAGGACTAGGATTAATTTGCCTTAAGGTCTGGAATAGTTGACTGGGTGATTGTTCACAGGCTGTAAAAAAGTTTTGACTAGGAACTACTTCAAATAAGTCACCCCGGCGGAAGTAGTCGAGTGCTTGCTCAACTAGGTTGGCATATTCTCCTGGTTGATGGTCAGCAGTTTGGTTTGGTAGAAGATGTTTACCCTGGTAGTCGATGGACTGGCCTGTCCGTGGAAGATGCTCGGTGTTGCCATGTTCTGTGGCAAATTCATACTGGTGAC
This sequence comes from Anabaena sp. FACHB-595, assembly GCF_048568275.1. NCBI lineage: Bacteria > Bacillati > Cyanobacteriota > Cyanophyceae > Nostocales > Nostocaceae > Anabaena > Anabaena sp. FACHB-595. Next base: position 3,902,831 of record NZ_CP183473.1, on the reverse strand, counting down.
GATATGCTTTTTGTAGATAGTAATCTACAACTATGAGTTCATCGGGTAGATACAGGACTAAATCCCGTTGGTCTGCGGGACGAGCAATTTTTTGGGGAATTGGTTCAAATTGAAATACTAAGTCGTAACCAAATGCACCATATAACCCTAAATGCTCGTCTTCATCACTCGCAAAAATCTGGAGAATTTCGCGGATGACTGTAAAGGCTGACGGTTGTTTACTCCGTTGTTCTTCTGTGAATAACTGTTTTGTGGGTCGAATTTCACCTGTGATGTAGTCATGATTGAGGCTGATTTGTTGTAGTTGCGACTGGGCTGATAGATGCTGGAACAAGGTTGGTAGTAGCACCTGTCCGCGAGGATTGAGTGAAGAGATGGTAAATGCGTTCTCTCTTGTTGTCAGTTGTAATGGGGGATTAATGAATCCAATCGCCCATCTTTTGTATCGCCCTGGATATTCGTAACTACTGGTTAACAAACCTCCACGTACTTGATTTAGGTGAAAGAGAATTTCATCTAGTGCAGTGTCCATCTTCACCTCGGTTGTGCTACGAGATACGCGCACGTTACCAAGGGTTGTGTAAGCAAGTGTATAGTAATTCATTGTCTTTTCTTTTCTGTGTGTTGGAGGGAGTATAGCGCGAACGGTTCGCCCTACTTTTGGCGATCGCTGATTGAGGGGTGTAACCCATCATTCAACAATCAAACCAATTTCACTATCTCCAAAAGAAGATTTTGACACTACAGCATAGGAAAAACAGCACAAAACATTTCCTACAGAAGCCTTTGCAAATGCTCAACCACAGATAAAAGTGGACTTTTTCTGGTCGGTTGTAGGCGATCGCTATTTTTGAAAATAGGGGTGAATTTAGCCAGTGAGCATTTTTATCTGCTTAATAAATATCTAGTTAAACCCGCCCCTAAAAATGAACCGTTTTGCAGAAGCAACTTCTTTGCTAAGATTACTCAATCTTTGGCAGTAGATATATGATCAATTTTTTGATAGACATATCTCTTTTTTCTTTATTTAAATTTACTGGCTTTTTTTAACTTTATTATCTAAGTAATATGTGGCGGAATAAAATGATACCATTTAAAGTCCAAATAAAAAATAAAAGTTTTTATCTTTTTGTGAATTTGCAATTATTTCTATTTATACACCAATAGAAATAAATCAGACTTATAGTTGCGAGCATTATTATTTACACTAGCAATATTCAATTATTGAGTTTGTAACAAACAATCCGAGACATAAAAATATATTGCTAATCGAAAAAATTTAAATTGATATATTCTTTTTCTTCTCAGCCAATTTTTTATGCCTGTCGATGCTTGTAATTCAACAATTTAATACTGAACACTCGATTAAAGAGAGGAATTGTACGATGTTTTATCCCCAATCAAATGAGAGCAGATTGGAGATGCTACATTTTTTTGAGAAACCATGAGCAGCTTATTAGGATGGTATTAAGCTTACGTGGTAGTTGTCATACTTGTGGCTAAACAAGCCTTATTCGGCAGTAAATGTATATTTGGTTACAAAATAGCTTAATATTTTATACTTCTTTCGACAGATAAGTGATAACTATTGAGAAGGATGATGGGAAGGAAAGGTACTCCCTCTGACAGATGACCCGGACTGTTATTATATAGTTAAATCCGATATAAATTAAAATAGTAAAACTTCTGTTTAGGAGCTAAAAATTCGTTTATTTTAGATAACCCATTATTTACCGGACTGCAATATTACTACTTGTTTTTGATGAAGACAAATTACTTCTAAGCTATTAAAAAATGTTATAGGCAATCTATGATGATTCTAGTTTAATATTATCTTTTAAATCTCTTTAGAGAAATCAAGTAAATATATGTCTCTATATAATGTGAAATAAAACTATCAATAAGGACATTTTCTTACGCACCATCTTTTTTATTGATTAGGTTTATATTTAATTTTGATGCCACTTAGATAATACATAATTCTTTCCCATGAAAATTATGGGATGATTAACTTATGAGCTATCACAAGATAAGCGACAAATGTAAATATTATTTACTTGAATAAAGCAAGGGAAAAATGTTTGTTTTAATGAGTTGACATGAGAAATATGAAAAAAGGCAACGTTTTAGTGATTTATTGATTAAAAATTATCTAGTCTTCATTTCAATAACTGTAAGTGCCTTCATATTATTAAGTCTGATTAGCAGGAGCCAATAAGAATATGAAACGTGGCAATAATAATTTCTCTGAATTTGTTTCTCAATTTTTCCTAGCCATAACATTTGATTGGGGGCTGAAGCGTTGTACACCTGTTTAGGTGGTGATTTTTACCTTGCTTGAGGAAAGGACACCCAGTTTTTCTATATGGCTGATAGTTTCTATTGGTAACTGAAATGACCACCAATCTTAGTGATGGAAAAATGACAAACGAATCATCGAAAACAATCCTGGTTATTGAAGATGATAGCGATAGTCGCAATCTCTTTTTAGCGGTGCTTGAGGCTAGAGGTTTTGATGGTATAGCAGCTGAAAACGGTGCGGCTGGTATTCAACAGGCACAAAAATATTTACCAGATTTGATTATCTGCGATATTATGATGCCTGATATGGATGGTTACGATGTTTTAAATGTGCTACGCCAAGATCCTCTGACCGCGATTATTCCCTTTATTTTTCTCGCTGGGAGCCATGAAAAAGGCGGTCTTCGCAAGGGTATGGAGTTGGGAGCTGATGACTATATTACTAAGCCTTCTACTATAGAGGAAATACTCAAAGCGATCGCTATCCGTTTAGAAAAGCAAGCTTTACTCAGGTATTGGTATGCAACTAAATCCCATCAACTTACCGAATCCCTCGCTGTAGACTCTGAAGCAATTTTTCCCTCTATTCCCCACCTTCAGGAAGTTTTTGATTATATAGAAGCTCATTATCATCAAGGAATTACATTATCAAATGTAGCTGTTGCGGTTGGTTATTCACCAGCTTATCTAACTAGTAGAGTTGCTAGAGAAACGGGGGATACGGTAAACGCCTGGATTTTCAAGCGGCGAATGGCCGCAGCGCGTCCTCTACTAAGGAATACTAATAAAACCATCGAACAGATTGCGACAGCGCTGGGTTATCAAAATGCTTGTCATTTCTCTCGCCAATTTCGCCAACATCACGGTTTACCTCCTAAAGCTTGGAGAAAACAGCAACAATCGCTCCAGTCTGGTAGAAATCTGAAGCCACAACTGATTGATGTTTGTCCTCAATCGGAAAAATGCTTATTGACTAGCCGGAGTTAATTAGGACTTACGCACCCAGATTGTCTGTTGAGACCGGGTGTAAGGGTGTAGGGGTTTAAAACATTTATACCCTTTAATTACTTTTAGGTTTTATCAACTGCTGCACTAACAGTTGTACGGCTAATGCTAACAAACCAATTGTCACTATAGCAAATATCCCTGTTCCCAAAGCGACTATCCCAACTACCAAGGTACGCACAGCAGAGGTCAAGCTGATAACTAACTGGTTATCCGAGTGGATGGGTTTTTTGGCAAAGGTTGTAGCGATGGATATCATTAATAAATACAAAGCATATCCCATTCCGCCAGAAATACCTGCTCCTGTTATGCAGCGTAATGGCGTAGGTGGAACTTGTCCTGATGTATCTGTTTGTTGAGTTTCGTTGTTCATAAGTTACCCATTACCCACAACTTGAATCCCATGTGTAATTGTGCGAGTTACAAATAATTCTAAATCTTCGTCGGGAATTGTTTGTCTTACTTGCTGCTGAACTTGTTCTGCTTGTGCTTGAGTTTCACACAGAGCAAATACTGAAGGGCCTGAACCAGACATCATGGTTCCGATAACACCTGGTTGAGATGCTAACAATTCTCGGAGGTGCAAAACTTGCGGATAGGAAGGTAATACTACTTTCTCTAAATCATTGTGCAGTCTTTGGGCGATCGCTACAGCATCTTTTTCTACAATAGCCTTAACTATACTACCTGAATGAACTGCGGCGGCGCGGGAGGCTAAGTCATTGGTATCTCTAAGATAAGTACTACCATATTCTTGACGGTAGTTTTTATATGCCCAGGCGGTGGAAACTTCTAAGCTGCGATATTTGCCTAATACTATATATATATGATCCAAACTGGGCAAGGGGGAAAGTTGTTCTCCTCTACCTGTGGCGATGACTGTACCACCAGCCACACAAAATGGTACGTCGGAACCAAGAGTAGAGCCTAACTCTTCTAGTTCTGTTTGGGTTAGTCCCAAGTTCCAAAGTAAATCTATCCCGACTAACACAGCTGCGGCGTTAGTTGAACCTCCAGCCAAGCCAGCTGCTACGGGAATATGTTTGTGAACGGTAATATCTACACCCCCATGTTTCGTGAAGGCTTCAGGAAATCTTGTCACCATCAGTTCGGCGGCGCGATATACGAGATTACTTTTGTCTGTGGGAACTTGTGGGTGGTTGCAATGAACGTGGATAGTTTCACTGCTGAGGGAATGTATTTCAATCTCGTCGGCTAGGTCGATACTTTGCAATATCATCACTAACTCATGATACCCATCGGGTCTGTCGCCGATGATTTCTAGATACAAGTTAATTTTGGCGGGAGCAATTAATTTGTAGGAACGCATGGAATGGGAATTGGGGACTGGGGACTGGGGACGGGGATTTGACTTTTATCGAAAATCCAAAATCTGAAATTACTCTACTCCCAACAAGTTTGCTAATTTTACCCATTGCTGAGTGCTGATGTCTTCAGCTCTGGCTTGGGGGTTTATATTTAATTGTTCCAGCAATTGGCTCAGGCGATCGCGGTCTACCACCGATTGCAAATTATTCCGTAGCATTTTACGTTTCGCACCGAATCCTAACTTTACCAAATTCTCTAGTCGTTTTGGGTCATTAACAGGAATTTCTATCTGTCGAGGACGCAATCTAACAACTGCGGAATCTACTTTTGGTGGTGGATGAAATGCACTCGCAGGGACATCGCAGATAAATTCACAATCAGCTAAATATTGTACCCTGACCGATAATGCCCCAAATGTTCTTGATCCAGATTTAGCATATAACCTTTCGGCTACTTCTTTTTGTATTAACAATACTATGGAGTCAAATGGTTCGAGGTTGGGATTAGAAATAGTTCCTAATAGTTTTTCTATTATCGGCCCAGTAATGTTGTAGGGAATGTTAGCAACTACTTTATTAGGCTTTTGAAACTTAGGAAATGATCCTAAATTTGCGGCTAAATCTATTGTCAGGAAATCTCCCTGTAACAATAAAAAATTTTCTTTCTTTCCTAATTGTTTAGCTAATAGTTCACATAAATCTCTGTCTATTTCTACTGCAACTAAAGACTGCACCGCAGGTAATAAACGCCGAGTCAGAATACCTGTACCGGGGCCGATTTCTAGGATGCGGTCATTTGTACTACACTCTGCCGCCTTCACAATTGCGTCGAGTGCCTTCTCACTTTTGAGCCAATGTTGAGCAAAGAGCTTGCGCGGTCGTACCATTATTTTTCCTTACTATATTTGAATCTCGGTTTTTTAGAAAAAATCCATTTCTTACTTTTTTCTTACTTTTAAATGTAAATTTTTAATGCCTATCATTGCTTATATCTTGATTTTTCATACTTTATATGATACTGGTGATTTAGGGTAATAGCATAATATCTCTGCTATCGCGTTAGTTATAATAGTATCCTTCAAAGACCAAGGTACTGAAGATATTTTTGATGGTAGCGATTCAAAAGAAGCTCGAAAAATCTGCCCTATTAACCTGTGAAATATTACTCAAAGAAAACTAGACCAACTAAACACAGCAATTTCTTTGAATGATATGAAAGTGCAACCAGTCCATAAAATAGAACCTGTAAAAAGCAACAGAGAAGGACATCATATCATTCTGATTAATCATCAATATTTCATCTGCTTTAGATGGAAAGAGAAGAAGAGGAAGACTTGAACACGATATTAAAACTTACACACAAATAATAAAATAATGGAAGCGATCGCCTACTTTGGACGGGACACCATCGCGCATTATCCATCCTACAATTTGATAAAAGCGATCGCCTATCATTTAACCCAGAGTATCAGGATCAACACCCAAAGCGCGCAACCGTTCCCGTAATCGCACATTTTCCTGCTCTATTGTTTCCGCACGTTGGCGTTCTACTTCCGCACGTTCATCACCCGTTAACAGTAAATTACCTTGCTCATCCCACCACCGCAACCAAGGTAACTCTGTATCCAAGATAAACTTACCAGGCCAAATACCCAACTCCGCACCCATAGGCTTAATCGGGTAATGTCCTCTAGAATTAGCAGGTATTTTTTCGTAATGATTTCCAACTAATTGATAAACTTCAACCGATGCTTTTTTAACTTCATAGATACCATAGTAAGGAGGACGGATCACATTTTCGTAAATCCAGAATTTTCCCTTGTAAGGAGTTTTATCTCGTTCCTCCTCACCATTTCCCGAAACAAATTCTAAAACGATCAATGGTGCAATCAATTCTTGCCAAAACACGTAAGACCGGCGGAGTTCACCATTGAGAGTTGGCGGAACATTCGGGACATAAAACCAATCCGGCGCTTCTGCACCTTTCTCTGGTGGGTCTGTTAACCGCCAATAGATACCAGAATCTTGACCAATGCAATAATAACCATCAGGATGAATTTCTTCTAATCGTGGCAGAATCGAATCAGTTAATAAAATACTTTGCGGATGTTCCTGAAAATTTTTCACGAAATTACCATCAGAATCTGGTAGCTGAGTGTGATCTGGTAGAGCCAGATTCTTCGCGGCGATGATCATCGTGTTACCTCACCGAAATCATAAGAGCGCTGAATATTAATTATATCTCCCCGCGCCTCTGCGTCTCTGCGTGAGATAGTCCCCCTTATACATATACTTATGCGAAAATACTAAAAAACCCAGTGCAATATGACAGACACAACCTCAGACATTATTTGGATAGTCACAGGCGAAGCACCCGAAACTACCCCTGACGGTGTTGGTGCTAAAGGCGGAAATAGTAACACAGGCGGTTTCGGAGCAGACATACTCAAAACAATACCTAGCCCTAAAATCATCGGAGATGCTTTCCCAGTCAAAGCACAAGACTTAGAACAAAACATGACACACTTTCTACAACTGGTAGGGGGTTTGTTTAATCGTGCAGAAAAGCAAGCCAATCACAACCCTGGGTTACAGCTAGAAGAAATTGAGTTATCAGTAGAAATTAGCGGCGAAGGTGAAGTCAAGTTAATTGGGAACGGCGCGAAAGCTGGTGGTAAAGGTGCAATTAAACTGACATTTAGGCGACAAGAACCAAAGTAGGATGGCGAAAAATTGGGCGATCGCGATCGGCGTTAACCAGTATGATTATCTGGAACCGCTAAACTATGCCAAGCGGGATGCAGAGTTAATCCAGCAGTTTCTCATTAAAGAGGCGGGGTTTGACCAAGTTATTTTATTCAGTGATGATTCCCCTAATTTTGGGGTTAGCTCAACCCGCCCTACCCGTACTCACTTACGGCGAGTGTTACTAACTTTATTTGAAAGCCTCTCAATGGGTGCGGGTGATAACTTTTGGTTTTTCTTCAGTGGTCATGGGATGCGCCATAATGGACGCGATTATCTCATGCCTTCAGATGGTAATCCCAGGGACATTGCAGATACGGCCATTTCCATTAACTTTGTCACTGAAAACCTGCGTTGCTCTGGTGCTGATAATCTTGTCTTGATTTTAGATGCTTGTCGCAATGAAGGCAAAATAGATGGTATAAAAGGTGGTCATATTGGTATTGGCCAAGAAACCTCAGCAGAAGCACGTCAAAAAGGGGTTATTAGTATTTTTTCCTGTAGTCCGCAGGAATATTCTTATGAAATTGAAGCATTACAACAAGGTGCTTTTACTACTGCATTATTAGAAGGGTTTCGAGATGGATACACCACAGCTGCAAGCTTGAATCAGTATCTACAACGTCGTGTCTCGGAAATTGTTAGCTCCCACAGTAAAGGCAAACAAACACCTTATATTATTGCCGAGCCTGTAACTAAATCTCATTTAATACTTGTACCTCGATATGCAACCCCAGCCGATATTGCTACCCTTAGAGAAGATGCTTACGAAGCAGAAGTAAACAGAAATTGGGATTTGGCAGAACAATTATGGATGCGGGTTTTAACTGCTGATTCAACGCAGACTACGAAAGCAATCGAGGCAATTAAGAGAATTGTCCTTTTGCGTGGTAAAACCCTAGTAAAACAAGAAGGACAAACTGATGATCCTCCTAAGGGAGTATCTACACCTGAAAAAAATCTCTTAGAGACCTTTTCATTTGAAGTGGTGACGGTAAACGCACAAGGGAAAATCACCAACCGCCAAAACCGGACAGCAAAATATTTTGCAGAAGACTTAGGGAATGGTGTCACCTTGGAAATGGTGCAGATACCAGGGGGAACATTTACAATGGGTTCACCGGAAAGCGAGGCGGAAAGATTTGATAGGGAAAGTCCCCAGCGTCAGGTGACAGTTCCCGGCTTCTTCATGGGGAAATATGCAGTTACCCAAGCACAGTATCAAGCAGTTATGGGTGGCAACATTCTTCAAAAGATTATAGGCAATAAAAATAATCCTTCCTACTTCAAAGGTGAGAAAAGACCTGTAGAACAAGTGAGTTGGAATGATGCGGTAGAGTTTTGTCAGAAATTGAGCCAGAAGACAGGAAGAACCTACCGATTACCCAGCGAGGCAGAATGGGAATATGCTTGTCGTGCGGGGACAACCACGCCCTTTTATTTTGGCGAAACCATCACCACAGATTTAGTTAACTACAACGGTGAATTTCCCTACGGTGCTGCACCCAAAGGTAAATATCGTGGAGAAACAACCAATGTAGGAATATTTCCGCCGAACTCTTTCGGTTTATACGATATGTGTGGTAATGTATGGGAATGGTGCGAAGATATATATAATGATAATTACCAAGGTGCGCCAACAGATGGAAGTGCGTTGCTTACTAGTAAAAATAATAACATAAAGCTGGTGCGTGGCGGTTCGTGGCACAGCCATGCCAGGAGCTGTCGCTGTGCTTATCGCGACATGCACGCGCGCGCGTATCGGCTCTTCAATGTTGGTTTTCGTGTTGTCGCGGTGGCTATTCTGTGAGGATTCCTTTCCCTTTTCTCTCTTGCCCTTTTCCCCTTTACACTTCTTAATCTTTACACTTTGTTAGTGTAGCGAAGCGGAACGATCTTTTTTTTAAATTTGCTATTTCTGCCTACTAACCAATATACACTATATACAATCAGATTTCTCAATTAATTGAGAATCTGAGCATGGGATTAGGTTAACGTTAGCTGCTGCGTGGCGGTTCGTGGAACAACAATGCCAGGAACTGTCGCTGTGCTAATCGCAACAGAAACGCGCGCGCGAATCGGAACAACAATGTTGGTTTTCGTGTTGTCGCGGTGGCTATTCTGTGAGTACGCCCCAAAGTCAGAGTCGGTAAGTGGGAATTTATCGAGCGCACATTAGGGAGTCCAGACCTGTCCCAGCGAGGAAGGTGACGACCTCCGAATATAAAACCGGGTTGGATAGGTTGGTAGGTTGCAAAACCGAACACTTGTCCGACTCAACAAAAATATCCCACCGCAATAAAATTTCCCCAATTAGGGTTGTTGATATCCAATACATGGCACACCACCCCAATATGGTTACGCCAAAAATATAATTCAACCACCACAATATGGTTGACACACCCCAACAATACAAACAATCAAATATATTTTCCCAAATCGGATTTGTTATCATCAAATATCATGGCACATCCCCACAACCCCGTAGAAATATTAGCATACCCAACACAATTATCTGGGGAAGATATATTACCAGGGTTTATTTTGAGTTTACAAATAGTTTGGTAAAGCAATCAACACAATTCACTGATGAATAGGAATCTCGATGACGAATTCTGCTCCTTGTCCAGGTGTTGAATTACAAGATAATTTGCCATTGTGTCTATCCACAACAATTTGATAACTAATAGATAAACCTAAGCCAGTTCCCTTACCCACAGACTTAGTAGTAAAAAATGGGTCAAACAGTTTCGATAATATTTCTGGAGGAATCCCTACACCATTATCTGATATAGTAATTCGTACCAAATTATTATTAAACATTTCGCTACGAATACAAATTGTGGGTGTAGCAACTGACAACTGACCACCGATAACTGACTCATCTAAAGCATCAATAGCATTACTTATAAGGTTCATAAATACCTGATTTAATTGACCAGGATAACAATCAATTAAAGGTAAATCGCCATAATCTTTAACAACTAAAATTTCTGGATGGTCTGACTTGGCTTTCAGACGATTTTGTAAAATCATGAGAGTACTATCGATACCTTCATGAATATCTACTTGCTTAAATTCAGCTTCATCAAGGCGGGAAAAATTGCGGAGTGATAAGACAATTTCTCGAATGCGTTGGGTTCCTATACGCATAGATTGCAGCAGCTTAACCAAGTCCTCCTTGAGGAAATCAAAGTCAATATCTATAATGAGTTCCTGAATTTCTTCTGGCGGGTAGGGAAAGTGGAGTCTATAGAGTTCTACTAGCTGTAACAAGTCTTGAGCATATTCACTGGCTGGAATCAAATTACCATGAATAAAGTTAACTGGATTATTGATTTCATGAGCTACACCTGCAACCATATTTCCAATGGAAGACATTTTCTCACTATGGATAAGTTGAGTTTGAGTAAGCTGTAATTCACGCAGAGTGTTTTCTAAATTTTCGGCTTGTTGTTGCAACTGAATTTCTACCTGTTTACGCTGTGTAATATCCAAAGTTGTCCCAACCAAGCAATAAATTCTACCTGAGCTATTCTTGAGGGGATTAATTTTAGTTAACCACCAAGTTTCTTGATTGTTGACAGTTAGACACTCTTCAAAAGAAATGCTAACACCAGCCTCTACACAGTTCTTGTATCGTTGACGCACTACTACACCTTCAATACTGCCAAAAATATCCTCAGGTGCTTTACCAATAGCATCATTTCGACTAATTCCTGTATATTTTTCTGCTGTTGAGTTCCAACCTGTATAACAAAAATCCAAGTTTTCTAAAACATCAACCACAAAGATAATTTGATCAACACCCTCATAAATATTACGCAAAAATTGCTCTTGTTCTTGCAGTAATGCTTCTACTTTTTTACGTTCCCGAATATCACGAGTAACCGTTGCTAAACACAAAGGCTTACCAGTTTCAGAATTTTTGACAGTGAACATATTAAAGTCCACAGGTATTGCTTCGTTAGTTTGATGGTCACGGAAACGATATTCACCCTGCCATAAACCACGCTCATTCACCACACGCATAACGTGTTTATCCATATATTGTTGATCTTCTGGAAAGAAGAAATCCATAATGTGGAGATTCTTCAAAGCGTCCAAACTATCAAGACCAACTAACTTGAGTCCAGCTTCATTCAGAAATAATGGTTTTCCTGCTAAAGTCGCAAAACCAATAAAGTCACTGCTATTTTCAATCAGAGAGACAAACAATTGTCGTTCTTGTTCAGCTTGTTTGCGTTCTGTAATTTCCGTCGCTGTCACTATGAGTTGTGAAATTCGTGAATTGCTATCGCCAAGGGGTGTAATATTAATGAGCCACCAAGTTTCTTTGTCATTAACTAAGAAATCATCCTCAAAGAATAGGCTCTTTTTCGACTGGATACATTGTTGATAGCGTTGGCGATATAAGCTGGCAATTTCGGGTGGTAGTGCTTCCGCCGTTGTCTTACCGATGAAAGATTCAAGAGGTACAGGACTAATTCGGTACATGGCAGGATTGATTTGAACGTAACGAAACTCTGCCTCATCATCCAAAACATCCAAAACAAAGATACCGTAATCTACGCCTTCCCAGATACTTTGTAATAATTGTGCTTGCTGTTGCAGTTGTTGGTCTGCTTGTTTGCGTTCACGAAGTGCGGCTTGCTGTTCGCTTACATCTAATAGATAACCATACCAAGTGATTTCACCTCCTGGCTTACGTTCCGGTCGGGAGGCTCCTTTGACCCATTTTAGCTGACCTGAAGAAGTGATAATACGCCACTCATGTTCAAAGTTTTGCAGAGTTTTAGCAGAGTTAGCGATCGCCTCTTGCAGCCCTATAATATCCTCAGGATAAGTACTGGCAAAAGTGAGCGAGGCATCATCCTGTAACTCTTGGGGACTGCATTCTATCAGTTCTAGGCACCCAGAAGAAACATAAGGGAAAGTCATCGTGCCATCAGGTTTAAGGCAAAATTCATAAAGCATCCCTGGCAGATTATCGGCTAGGCGCTGTAACCGTGCTTCCGTCTCTCTTAAACGTCTTTCACTATCAGCTAAAGCCATTTCTGATTGTTTACGTGCGGTAATTACCTCAGAGACAACAGCTAAACCACCCACCTCACCTGATACTTCATACCAAGAATTTATTTCCCATTTCACCCAATCAATAGTCCCATCCCGACGGATGAGAGTTTCCTCTTCAGATTTCTCTGTATTTCCCGCCAAACAACGCTCATATCTGTTTTGCCAACCCAAAGTGATTTCTGGACAAACATGATGATGGAAACGACCAACGATATTCTCATCACCTAAGTTATAGTCCTCTCGCCAGCGCCGACTAGCCAGCAAGTAGCGCATCTCTCTGTCGAAAATAGCGATCGCCGCAGGTATATACTCAATAAATGACTCTGGTTTTAAAGTCTTTGCTACTACCTGGCGTAGTCCTATGAGTTCTTCTTGAAGAGAATCATAAGTATTTTTATCTATAGTCACGAGATTGTCAGTCATAGGTATACTACTTACCAGCGACAAATTTGAAGTTAACTTCAGCATCTATAGTATCTATGTTGCCCAATCTCCATCCAGCAATATCAATTCAAACTCAGTAGTTATGATTTGGAAATAATGACTTATTCTTAACTTAGCAATTCACCCAATTGATGCTGAACTAATAAACCCCTAAGTGTAGCATTTTCAGCTTTGAGAGCCAAGTTCTCAGCTTCCAATTCCTTGATTCTTTCTTTCATTGCTTCTTTACTAGTACCTTGTCTGTGAATCACCACCTCCTTATAAATCTCTAAATTAGTATCTTCATTCATCCATCTTTGATAACTTTTAGTATGTTCTTGTACTGTATGTCCCATATAATCTGCCATAGTCTTTATTGGCACTCGTAAACGATGGCCTCGTATGGCATAAGCATGACGTAAATCATAAGGTCTAAAACCGATATCTGCATTTCTAAATTTGATATACAGTTTGGCAGTTTTATTATTCAATTTACCTTCGTTATAGGGAAATCTAATATTCTTTAACTTGAATAAATCCACCCAATGAGGATGTAATGGGGGAATTCCACAACTCCGTTCCCCGGTTTTAGTCCCTTCTGTCAAACTAGGATTTAAACTTACTAAATGAAAAGTATTTTTTGGCTCCAGAAAAGCTTCTATATCCACAGCAAATAATTCATGGGGTCTTAAGCCATAGGTAGCCAGCATCCCGTATGCCCATTGCCATTGTTCCGGCTGTGTAGTGTTCTCTCTACTCGTGTAGACTGATAGAGGCAGACCAATTTTGTTAAATCCTTGGATAACTTCTTCATCCGATGGAACTTTGCGAATAGCCGGATGAGGTTTAGGAGTCGCATAGGCATAAATTGTTTTAAAATCATCAATTCCACAAAACTCACAAAACTTCTTTAGTTGCCATACCATAAAAAACCTCGCTGATGTATTCGGCTTAGTTTTCTCTAAGGCTATTTCTAATGCTTGAGCAGACATTGGTAAATCTTGAGGCAGTTTTTTTAAATGCCTCATATAATGAGTTTCCCAAGTCCGAATCCCTCGTCTATTTTGCTCGTGAGTTTTCCAAAATTCACGCTCATATTCTTGAATTAGTTCACCAATGAGTTTTCCAGAATTCTTCTGAGTTGGTAATTCTATCTTTTGTGCCTGTTTACCCAGTAACTCCGGTGTCCATTGGAATTGTTTTGTAATTAACGATAAATCCAATTCTCGTGCTTTCAAAACAGCCATTTTTACCCCGGCATCATTAGCAGGAAATCCGCAAGAAATGGTATATTGCTTATTAGGACTACCTTGTTTACCTACATCCCCAGGTCTACAAGGAAAAGTACCTTGTAAAGCAATACTTTTAGGGCTGCTAAGTTTCAATTTAATCTTGATTCTATCTAGACTTAAAGCTGCATTTGCCTGCTGTACGGAGTGTTTAATTCGCAGGTATTCCCGTTCTACCTTGGCCAATTCATCAGTTTGTTTAGCTTTCCATTGCTTCCATTTAGACGGTTCCCACTTGTCAATTGGTGTACCATCCCACTCAGATGTACGTAGATCAAAAGTAATTGCAGGCATAAGCTAGTCTCAAACACCGTCTTGGTTTGAAGATAGCTAATAACAGCCAAGAAGTAAAGTTTAATGTGCTTTCTAGTGATGTGATAATTGCCTGTGGTGTGGGTGCTGGTACTGCTTCCGAAATTGCCTTAGCCATCAAGGGGAATAAACCAATAATTTTGTTGAATAATGACCCACAAAGCCAAGCTTTCTTTCACAATTTATCGCAAATTTATACGGAATCCCTGGCAGCCATACTGGAGTCAAGAGAAAGAAATATGAACAAGATGATGAAAATGAACAACAGGTGTCTTTTACCATTTATGATGGTGGCGATCGCTAGCCTCAGCAGTTGTAGTTCAAACCCCAGCAACACAACAAATACAATATCCCCAAAACCTGCACCAAGCATGGCTCAACTACGAGCCAAAACCAATAACATTGAACCTAAAGCCGTCTCTGGTAAAACAGTAAACGTTACTCTTTATACTAGTGATGTCCAATGTCAAGAATTTGTGCCACAAAAAGTTACTGTACCTGCCACCCAATCTGTGACTAACGCTGTGGGTAAAATCATTAAGGAACAAGATACCGCCGACTTTAACCTATCCGGTTATCGTGTCAGAGTCAGGAACGGCATTGCCACAGTTGATTTAAGACTCTCACCCCAATCAAAGCGACAATTCGTCTCACTCTCTAGCTGCGAACAATTTGCCTTATTTGGCAGCCTCCGTAAAACCTTAACCAGTAATTCTCAATGGAAGATTAAAGAAGTGCGCTTCACCGAACAAGGCGAAGATATTGTACTTTAGTTATTGGTCATCGGTCATTAGTTCTTCCCCCTGCTTCTTCTCTAGCCACTGTTCAATAAGTTCCGTCACAATATCGCTCATTTGTCGCTCTTGGGACGCTGCTGCTGCTTTAAGTTGGCGATGTACTTGCTTTGGTAAATAAATAGTTGTCCGGGTATAAGCTGGGTCAGTGCTTTTGCTTTGGGAAGTCGGTTTATCTGGCGTTGACTGTGGCTGGTCTCGCTGTTGACGGCTGCGGGCAGCATCAATTAAATCATCGAAACGGCTGGTTTTTTTCTGATTATTCAAGGCATCCTACCCAATTAAGAATTATAAATTACGAATCAGTCTAATATTTCCTTTCCCACCTCGGCGTAGCATCGCCAAGCAATTTGGGCATAAGGGTCTTTAACCGCGTTGACTGGAACCCCTTCTAAAGCAGCACGTTGGAACACCGCCAAGCGACGAATTCCTGACTTAAATACAGGCAGTTCCGCATTTAAAAGAGTTGTTCTCGCTTCCTCCCCGGTTTTATTGGGATTTGGAGGTACAATATTAAGCAATATTTTATACTTAATTTTAAATTTACTAAGTAAATTAACTAGATTGAAAGTCGCAGCTAAAGCGATCGCATCTGGTGTTGTTGGTATAACTAATAAATCGCATCCTTTAGCCAAAGTTTTGAGTTCTTCTGTGTCTGGACGGGCTGGCGTGTCGATCACTATATGCTCATAAAGCCCCGCTAAACCGACCGCCTGCTTCTCATCAGCCACCTTAAAAGGTAAAGAACCTCGATTTGACCAATCTAACGCACTGCGGTTTAAATCACCATCCACCAACAGTGTGTCTGCTTTCATCTGGAGGTAAGTGGCTAAGTGCAACGCAGTCGTAGATTTACCGACACCGCCTTTAAACGCCGCTACAGTAATAATCATTTTTTATACATAAATAATACACGTTATCATAACTCGACATCTAAATGTCTGGACATTCTATTTATTTGTCGACATTTAAATGTTTGAAAATTTAAAAATTTAGATGTTTATTTATTGATATATCAGTAGTCGTAAAATATATATGCTTATATTTCATGTATAAAAATAAAGTACACAAATTATTCTAAGCAAACAGAGGGATAAACGTATAAAATATTTTAAGTGCTAGATACGTACTTTGAAGCCTGATTTCTGGTGGCAAAAAATTAAAATTGCACTTGCCACGACTGGTGTTTTTCTGGACTGCAAATGTCATATTTACATCTGTCATAAGCTAAGGTACTCATTTCTACCTTCAGTAGGGTTAATCTCCCTGGCTCAATTTATAGGATTTTGTGAGTGAGGTGAGTTTAGTAACCTCAGTAAAATTCAATACACAGGAACCGGAGATTACCATGACTTACGCTACCGATGAACGCACCCAAAGAGCCATAGAACAGTTTCGTGGCTTTGATATTGACACCCAACTAGCTCTACTGTGGTATGGCTATCTTGACCTCAAGGAACAGTTAGATTCAGAAACAAATCAACCTTCCGTACAAGATACAGCTGCGGCTTTATACGATCAGATTCGAGCCTTACCACAAGAACAACAATTACAAGCCCAACGGGATATCGCTAGTGGTGGAAACACAGATATTAGCCGCACCTACAATGCCTTGCACTCTAGCCCCAAAATAGAATTGTGGCTCAGACTCGCACGCGGTATGGAAAGCGGTGAGATTATTCAAGTCCCATCAGACTATGAACTACCCCTAGAAACCAAAAGCTTTGTTGATACAGTTAAAGCCTTAGACTTCTCACAACGCATCGATTTTACCCGCAGCATCGTTTTAGAGTGGGGCGCAAAATAGCATAACCGCAAGGGGAACCCAGTTCCCCATTTTTTAACTTCAATACTTCTCCCCCTGCTCCCCTCTGCTTCTTCCCAATCCCCATTTTGTAAAGGCATATTGCGTGAATAGACAGGTAACACCAAAAAGCTCTACAATCTGACTGATTGCGGTAAATCTACCTATTGCCCAATCAACCCAAGCATAGTAAAGATTTTCTAGCGATTCCGCTAGACGGGAAAATCACGCTATTAATATAAGTAAGTCTTAGTTAGAGAGTGACAACCAATGGACGTAAAACTAATTTTAGTTGGTTTAACCGTTATATTTACTATTTCGTGCCTATTCTTTGGGACGAAAAATGGGTTCTATGATTCAGATAACTATCATGGCAATGGCTCTGCCCATTGAAAGAAATCTGGTTGCTGAAAGTAAGCGATCAGAATTTCGGTTCCTTACAGATGCAAGAGGCAAATTCCCTGATTCCCCAGTTTAATGGCTCCCGGTTATCCAACTTTTACGAACCAGTCCGCGTTCGCAAAAGGTGTCCATCCCAATCAAAAATCCACATTCTTCAGCTTTAGGGGCGCACTACCAAAACTACCCCCAAGCTACAAAACCAAAATCTTCGTGAATCTTGGTTTTTCGGATAGGTCAATGATGAGGTTGGAGGGGAGCAGAACATGAGGAATAATTTGTCCGCATATTCCAATATTGAGACAGGGGAAGCAGCAACTGAACTAGAATGTTTTCCCTACAGCGTTCAGCACAATGATGAAGGTGTATGTTTATTAGTGCGGATGGGGCCACATCGCATCCTGTTGGATTGTGGTTTAGCGGATATTTCATCTATCCAAAAGAGTTTAACTCCATCGGTAAAGCGGGGTAATCCACCTTCACCAGCAGATTTAGTCTTGGTTACCCATGCTCACCCAGATCATGCTAGAGGCTTGCTAGCACTGCATCAAGCTTTCCCTAATTTACCTATATATGGTAGCGAAGTAACAAGCAAGCTGCTGCCTTTGAATTGGTTAGACCACAATCCCCAAGAAATTCCCCAACTGTGTCACGCCCTGCCGTTGCGATCGCCTGTAGAACTACAAGATGGATTAGTTGCCGAAATCTTCCCCTGTGGACACTTGCCAGGAGCCGTGGCAATCCTCCTCACATACACCACAGAACAGCGCTCTTACAAATTACTATATACAGGGGATTTCTTCCTATCTAACTCTCGCTTAGTGGAAGGTTTGCGGTTAGAAGAATTACGGGGTATAGATTTAAATGTGTTGATTATAGAAGGGACTTACGGCACATCCAGACACCCCCACCGCCGCAACCAAGAAAACCAACTAGCCGAGAGAATTAATCGCGCCATTAGCGATCGCTATTCTGTTGTCCTCCCTACCCCCGCCTTAGGCTTAGGACAAGAACTGTTGATGTTGTTGCGCTCCCATCACCATTTCACCGGCCGGGATTTAGATATTTGGGTTGATGGCGCTGTGGCTATTGGCTGTGATGCTTACTTGGAACTCCTACCCCACCTACCAGCATCAGTCCAAAACTTCGCCCGTCATCAACCCTTATTTTGGGATGAGCGGGTGCGTCCCCGTGTGCGGCGTTTGCAAGCCGAAAACCGCAGCATAGTAGGTAAATCGCCTTGTATTGTCCTGACAGATTCCACATCTGATTTAGAACAGTACTGTCAACCGGAAACTGGGCCTTGGCTCATCTTATTGCCAGAAAAAATTGATATAAAAGTTAATAAAAAATACTCAGCCCCCACCACAGTAGAAAGTTATCTGCTAGCTCAACACAGTGATGGGCCTGGCACTACCCAATTAATTCATAATTTACGTCCCCAGCACGTCGTTTTCGTTCACGGTTCCCCTGCGTACCTAGCAGATTTAACCTGCTTAGAAGAGTTGCAGAACCGCTATCACATCCATTCACCGGCGGCTGAGACAATGGTAGAACTACTCATTGGCGAAACCTTTTTACAACCAGCCCCCCCAGAAACAAATTATGAAGGCGAACTGACAGAGTTAGGGACAGTCATCACCATCAGCATCCCCGAAGCCATTACCGCCGATCCCCGGTGGCGACAGTTCGCCGACACTGGTTTAATCGAAGCCCGTTGGCAAGGGGAAGAACTGGTATTACGGGGATTAACCCAAAGAGAACTACTCAATCAAAATAGCGATCGCAACATCCCCCCCGAAATTGATTGCTGCGGCACTTGTCGCCATCAAAGAGGACAGCGCTGCTGGAACCCTTCCTCTCCCCTATATAACTTTAGAGTGACTTTAGAAGGTCACTGTCCGGCTTTTGAGCGATTATCCAATGGTGAATAGGGGGGTATAGGAGTATAAAGGGAATGCCTCGCTTGTAAAGGTGAAACTCTTGCTGTGACTAGGTATAGGGGTTAGGAGAAAAACCGTATTTATGAGGTATCTTGATTTAATTATTAGTTGTTTCCCCTACACCCTTACACCCTTATACCCCTACACCCCTATCTACTAAATAACGAATCCTGAGTAGGACGTGTTACTCAGGATTCAGTATGTGGTCTGTATTAAGTAGGGAGCGGGGAGAGGGATTGGATTCAGGTGGTAAGCCTCCCCCTAGCTCCCTGCCCCCCTTGCCTCTTACTCAGGATTAGAATCGGGATAATGGTTACGGATACGCTCGGCATCTGGGCAATCTTCAGTTGTGAGGGGTTCTATATTACCGCGTGGAACTGAAGCTAATTTTTGAGTAACAGCGCCGATGCTTTCGAGACGAACCATCTCTTCCCAAGAGCAAACTTCGTCTTCTTCGTCTGTTTCATAGCGTAGGGTTACTAAGTCTCCCTCTATATCGAGGATGCGGGCGCGCTCTATCCAGCGTTGCTGGTCCCGCAAGAATACACATACCTCCCGCCCGTCGCAACACAGTTGATAAATCTTGCGGTGTAGCATGTACTGCTTCTGCCTTTTTAAACAACGTAGTTAAACCTTGAAAAATCTGGGTTTTACCCCAATTAAATAACACCCTTAGGAGTTGAGAAACCTGGTTCAGAATCAGTGTGTCTTTTGACCATGCCCAGATACTTACTGATAATTTTCGGTTCTGGGAGAATATTTAGTCATAAACTTGTGGTTACTGCACCAAAATTCTATCTCTTTCAGGGTGATTCAGCTAATGTTTGTTTCATAGAAATCAAACATTTCTGGTGTCTTCCTCACCAAGTGAATGGGTTCCGGTAAGTTCTTTCTACCATTATGTAATAATAAATACTCCAAAACAAGCGATGATTCCGGTTGTTTAATTTGCCTACTTGTAATCATTAGCATTGCTGAGAAGCCTGGGGATTCGGCTTGACGTTTACCCCTACGTATTTGATCTTAACTCATTCTCAGGCTGACCTTCATGGTTTTCAACAACAAAGCCCCAATAGTTATGAGTTGAAGATTTTTATTTTATCCAGTAGCCTATTCTGCCTGTAAGAATTTGGTAGTCTTAGGGAGATTTGAAGCGTGAGAGAGATTCTATAAGGCGTTGGGAAGATGCTTCTCGTTTAATGGTTCCTGCACGAACGGCATCATACAAAGATGCTAGAGATGGCACATCTTCCGGCTGATAGCACCTAGTAGCCAGCACTTGATTGAGTAGACCCTCAGATTCAACACTGAGATAACCAGTTTGAAAAGCAGATTCAACAAGTGCGCGAATCATCTTGTTTGGGGTTGAGTAAGCATTTGGTCACCTCCAGTGTGGAACACTTTGGACTCTACCTAAATGATATAAAACAGCAATTATTAGTGATCCTCGTCAGTATTTGCTGTGATTTGGATCACATTCAAGAAAATCTAAGATACATATAATAATTACATCTTGACTCCAAAGGGTATTTGCTGAAAGAGTTATAGAAAGACACTGCTACTTAGATATTAAAATTAATAACGTAAATTTACTTAAAGGAAAAATAAAAAAGCTACTAAATAATAATTAATATTTAATTACATATCCCCTCCTGTCCTATTTCACAAAAAATTGGCGAAAATCCTCATCTTGGTTGCTCAATTGCACCCAATGTAGATTTAAAGACCGCAATTTTTCTACTAAGCGATCGCAAGCCGGGCGTTCAGTTGCATAATGTCCAGCGTCGATGAGAATTAAACCGCGATCGCGGCTTTCTTGAAACTGATGGAACTTGCAGTCAGAAGTCAGATAAGCTTCCGCACCAGTTTCGGCTACCGCCGAAATAAAACCCGCACCCGAACCACCCAACACAGCCACCCGTGAAATTATCTGCTGTAAATCCGCAGTGGGGGAAAAAATTAAATCAGGAGGAGCCAGGCGGGTTTGAATTACAGTCAATAACTCTTGTAAATTTAAAAATGGATCTAGTAACCCGACACGCCCATAACCTAGCCCCCCTTGGGTTGGGACGATGGGAGCAACATCCTTGAGTCCCAAAATTTGCGCCAAAACATCAGCCGTACCATCTTCTACTTGGTCAAAATTGGTGTGAGCGCTGTAAATACCGATATTTTTGGTAAAGGCTAACCTTGCCATATCGGCGATCGCTTCACCACGACGTAGAGATTTGGGAGGGCTGAAAATCAAAGGATGATGGGCAAAAATCAGATTAGCTTGGAGTGCGATCGCTTCCTCCATTACCGCCAAAGTTGGTGTTAGACAAACCAAAACTCTAGCCTCTTCGTGCAGTATTCCAGGTTCAATTTGCCAGCCGCAATTATCCCAACTTTCACACCAAGCCGGATTCGCCCAAGATTCAAACCAAGTAATTAAATCCGCAATTTTCATCAGTGTCTCTGTGGTTGAATATTTAATTTTAATGCTAATTGCTCACGCATCTCCTCAAAAGGCTGATTCCACACAGGAGAAGCATTCCAACTCCATGCTGGGACTGGAATCAATTTGTCTTGGGCCAGATGAGTAAATAATCGATATTCATCTTCTGGTTCGCGGGAGAAAGTAAAAGGATTACGAAAACCTGTTGCACACAACTTATAAGATTGGGAATTACCTTGATGAATCCGTTGCCGCAATTCTTCACTTTTATCTAACAAGTAGTCAAGGAAAATCAAACTAAAAGGCTCTATTGTTACACGATGAATTGGATCTTTTTGTACCCACCTTGCCCAATCAAATCCATAGGTAAAATCATGGACATAGCGAAATCTAATTTCATTCTTGCCGCCAAATAGTTCTGTTAAAGATACCATCTTTTGTCCAAAACTTTCTAGAAAATCAACAGCACCATCGTTTTCTAATAAAGCTAGTCTTAACATACTACTAACCATAAAATCAAAATCCCAGAAAATATTTCCTGGGAAATTTTTTAACTGAGCGTAGATTATGATTTCTAATGTCTTAATTAGGGCATTAATTATTTGATAATTTGTAGTTTCTTGCGTGATTTTCTGCCCCAATTCCACGAAGCTAGTTATCATTCTTTTTTGGGGATTCAAGGTTAATAAATCAACTGAAGCTTGGGTTAGTATTTCATCGAGTAATTGAAAGTTATTAATCGGTGCTATGTGCTGCTGCATCGTTATCAAACTAGCCTAAACGGCTATAAATAAATATTATTTTATATCTGTAATTACATGATGTGAAAAGATATTAAATAAATTTAACTTTCATATTGACCAAATTGGTAATTGGTAATTGGTGATTATGTGGGTTTCAAGCACCCACTGATTACAATTGCGAATTGCGAATTGGTTTGACATATCCCTAAATCTTAAGCACAGTTGGGGATCTGATCAATTTTGGCTATTGCGAGATATGCACAACTAATTCTCTGACATGACTGTGCTGACGATGTTCCCAAACATATATTCCCTGCCAAGTTCCCAACACCAAATGACCACGATTTATCGGAATATTTTCAGAAGTGTGAGTCAAAGCCGTGCGGATATGTGCCGGCATATCATCAGCACCTTCAGCATCATGAATATATTTCCCAGATTCTGGCACAAGTTTAGCCATATAATTAGCTAAATCCACAAGTACATCTGGGTCAGCATTTTCTTGAATCACTAAACTGGCAGAAGTATGGCGCAAAAATAAAGTACAAAGTCCAGTTTCCACACCAGATTCTGCAACGATAGATTCAATTTTGGCAGTAATATTGTGGAATGATTTACCGTTCGTAGAAACTCTCAGGAGTTTTTGGTAGTGAGTCATAGTTATAGATATTTTTATGAGACTAGAAATAATTAATAATAGCTTGAGCGATCGCCACATTTCCATCCTTAGCAATTGGTTGAGTTTGCTTTGGTGGTTGCAGAGGTTGTTGGAGAAAATTCCAATTACCTTGGAAGAATTCTTCTGGAGTTAAAATTTGATGGGAATTGTAATTGGCTATACCCTCTAATAACAAAGCAGCCTCCGCAAAATCATCGCGGGGAATAGTTACCAGGGGTGCATCTAGTAGAGTTGCTTCCGCAAATGTGCTAAAACCAGGCTTAGAAACAACACGCCCACAAATAGGCATAAAATCGACGGGGCGATATTTGCGGTCTTGGATTTTGATTAAATTAGGTAAGTTAGGGGCAGAATTATCAAAAACGATAAATTGCCAATCGGGAAAATTCTTCAGGTTCTCGTAGGGAATTTGTTGTAAACCCAGACCACCGAAGGTAAGTAAGATAGTTTTATTTTTGGGTGCAGTGATACCCCAAAGAGAACGGATTTCCTCAACAGAGTAACGGGGAGAACCACCAGTTAAGCCCACATCTGTAATCTTGGGGAAAGCTTGTAAAGGTTCGTGGAAGGGTAGACGAAATAACCTATCACATTGAGAATAACACCCACTAATCCAATCAGCGATCGCTACAAACTCCCCTCCCCAACTACGGTAGATAAAATCCCAGCCGAAATTACTCATCATCCAGCAAGGAATACCTGCGGCTTTAGCAAACAAAGGTGTGAGAAAAGGAATATCAGCCAATATTAAATCCACACGATTTTGGCGGATGAAATTTACTTCCGAAGCAATCAGGGAATTTTGCTGCTTTTTAATTTCCAACAACTTCGCCAAAGTTGCATCCTTATCCATCTTGAGGCTATCCGACTGCACCACACCCAAATCAAAAGCACGCTGACGATGGATAAAATCACCTTCTATATAGCACTCCAATAACCACCGAGGCGCAGTAGTCACCATAATTAAGAGAACTTCTGGACACAACTTTTGAATTGTCGCCGCGACGGAGGCTGTGCGAGTAGCATGACCAAAGCCGTGGTTTGTGATGGCTACATATAAGATCGGGCGTTTCATAAAATTATAGTTAGTAGCATTGCTTATGGAAAAAATGGTTTGCTTCCGGCTTACCAGGGGTTGAAGGGTGTTGACACCCCTTGTTTGTCTGATGTATCTTCAAAGTATATACATCAGTCAAACGATTATTGAAAAGATTTTGCGGCGGAAACACAAAATCGGGCGTATAAATCGCTAATGCAGCGTTGGGAGAAAATTATGACAACAGTTGTAGCTAAATGGGGAAACAGTTTAGCGGTTAGGATTCCTAGATCGATAGCTGAACAAGCACACGTAACTGAAGGAACAGATATCAATTTTAGTGTTGAAGGTAATAGCATAGTAATTACACCAAAGAGACGAAAAAAATATACGCTTGATGAGTTACTTGAAGGGATGACCCCTGATAATTTTCATCCAGAATTTGAAACAGGTGACGCTGTGGGGAATGAAGCTTGGTAGTGAAGCCGCCTTACTTTCCCAATAGAGGAGACATTGTTAAATTAGAGTTTGGCTCTGCACAACAGTTCACGGCTGAATCAATTCAGCGTGTATTTACCCTTCGTAATTCTGGAATGTCATTTGATGATATTGCCATAACACTAAATAACGAGCTACAACAACAAGGGCGTGAGCAAACTGGCTATCGCCCTGTTCTTGTTATATCTCCAATTAAGTACAATCAAATGGCTTCTTTAGTTTTAGCTTGTCCTATAACTACTAACGCAAAGGGGCTTAGGTTTGAAGTTCCCCTTATTGAAGGAATGAAAACAAAAGGGGTTGTGTTAGCAGATCAAATTAAAACACTAGATTGGAAAGCTAGAAAAGTAAAATTTGTTGAAAGTGTAACAGAAGATTTAATAGAAGAAGTACAAGCAAAACTCGAAACATTAATTTTATAGAAAAAACAATTGTGTTAATCCAAATAGCAAGAAAGCATTCTACTGTGTTTTTTACTGTCTACTTTCTTGACCAATAACTAATGACTAGACTGAAAACCTAGCTATAGCTTCAACTAATTGGTCTATTTCTGATTCCAGTGTTAAATAATGAACAGTTACCCGGATACAACTTGGGTCGGCAATGGTTCGGGTTAATATCTTTTGGGAATCGAGAAATTGCACCAGCTTGAGGGATGGGGTTTGGTGGAGTTGGAAAGAAACAATACCAGTTTCCGGTGGTGTATCACGTAAACATTTGACATTGGGTATCGCCGCCAAACTGCGCCACAGGTATTCGCTGTTGTGACAAATTTGCGCGTAACGTTCCTGTGGTGTTCCCCATCGCTGATGAGTGGCGATCGCTTCCTTTAACCCCAGGTATAATGGATAAGCTAGGGTAGATACTTCATACCTGCGCCCGTCTGGCTTCCAGCTTACAGGTTGGGCTTGGTTATCCACAATAATTCCATACAAACCGATGAATGTCGGGTTGAGGCTTTCTCTCACCTCTGGTCGCACATACAAACCGCCCACACCCTCAGGGCCGCATAACCATTTGTGACCAGTAAAAGCATAAAAATCTACCCCCAACTCGGTTAAATTCAGAGGTAACGCCCCAACAGACTGGGCAGCATCGACTAATAGTAAAGAGTTATTATTTCTGCATACCTCAACAATTTTATCCAAAGGTAGTACCTGTCCAGTATTCCAAAAGACATGACTAAGTACTACCAAGCGAGTATTTTTGCGGAGGTGCTGGGCGATAATTGTTGTCGGTTCGCCCTCATTTAACGTAGATTTGAGGGGACAAGTAGTAACTTCCACCCCAAAGCGGCGACTAATTTCTTGGGTAGCAGCAATTACCCCTGGGTGTTCGCAGTCCGATAG
Organism: Anabaena sp. FACHB-595; assembly: GCF_048568275.1. NCBI lineage: Bacteria > Bacillati > Cyanobacteriota > Cyanophyceae > Nostocales > Nostocaceae > Anabaena > Anabaena sp. FACHB-595. The sequence goes on along the minus strand of NZ_CP183473.1, from coordinate 3,876,670 downwards.
TAAAATATGGTCGCCGGCTTGCCAAGGGATGCCCCAAAGAGCGATATTACAGCCAACAGTGACATTATCTGTAAAAGTAATCGTATCAGAAGAGGCGTTTAATTCCGAGGCGATCGCTTCCCTCACAGCTTGAGTTTGTCTGGTTATCCAATTACCCGCCTCAGTCCCAAAAGGGCCGATTTGTTGGATATAAGTGAGAGATTGGGTAATAATATCCATTGCCCCTTGAGGCATCGGCCCCTGTCCACCATAGTTAAAATAGGTCTTATTAGCTAAAGCCGGGAACTGTTCCCGATGGCTGTGCAACCTAGTCTGTAAAGTAGAAATAGAAGTCATAGACAAATTAGAATTCAAAATAGTCATTAGTCCATAGTCTATAGTCAATAGTCCCCAATCCCCAATCCCCAATCCCCAATCCCCAATCCCCAATCCCCAAATGAATGCTAATTAATGCTGAACACTTGCTGCAATACCAACGCTGTAAACGCCGTCCTATTTTAGATATTCACGCTGATAGAAGCCAACGGGATGCGCCTAGTGAATTGTTGCTGAAATTGCAACAAGATAAATATGCTCATCAACACAGTATCTTGGCTAAATTTGCATATCATCAGCCAGAATATCCCAAAAGGAATTGGGAAGCAGGTCAAGCCGCCACCATAGAATTGATGCAGCGTGGAGTTGAGTATATTTATCAGGGAGTATTGTTAGCTAATTACAACGAGTTAATAGATACGGATGATACAAGATATACCTGCTTGAGTCGTCCCGATTTGTTAATCAAACAACCCGGACAGTCCAAATTTGGTGATTGGGTATATGAACCAGTGGATATAGAATTGGGTAAGCGTCCCAAACAAGAATATCAAGTAGTAACAGCCTTCCATACCCAAATTTTGGCAAAAGTACAGGAAGTTCAGCCAAAGAATGCTTGGTTGATGTTACGGGGTAAAGAGACACCGTATGCAGTAGATTTATTTAAATGGATACCCCAAATGCAGGGGATTTTACAAGAATTTACTCAAGACCTAGAATCGGAGACTGCGCCAGAAGTATTTATTGCCCGTCAAAAGTGTAATCTTTGTCTTTGGCACAGTCAATGTTATGCGATCGCTCAATCTGAACAACACCTCTCCTTGTTACCAGGCGTAACACCCATCCGTTACACCCAACTGCAAAACCTTGACATCACCAGTGTAGAATCTCTCGCCCATACCAGCCCAAATATTTTAGAAAATCTCGTAGGTTTTGATACTCAAGTTGCAGCCAAGTTAGTAGTACAAGCCCAATCAGTCGTAGAAGGACAACCACTTCTTTTACCCTTCCCACCACCCAAGGGAAATCTGGTAGTCAACTCACCCGTAGAAATATACTTTGATATTGAAGCGCAGCCAGACTTAAATTTAGATTATCTGTTAGGGGTTTTGGTCGTTAACAAACAAACCAACACCGAACAATTTTATTCTTTCGTTGCTGAAAAACCATCAGAAGAAGAATTAATTTGGCGACAGTTTCTAGACTTAGTGTGGCAATATCCCGAAGCCCCAATTTATCATTTTTGTGTGTACGAATTAGATACAGTTAAACGCCTAGCCAAGCTATACCGTACACCTTACACCTCAGTCAGCCCAGTATTATATAGATTTGTCGATATTTATGAACACCTCACCCAAAGTGTGGCTTTACCTATAGAAAGTTATGCCTTAAAAGCCATCGCGCGGTGGATGGGTTTCGAGTGGCGTGATAAAGAAGCTAGTGGTGCTAAGTGTATATATTGGTATGATCAGTGGTTAGAAACAGGCGATCGCGCCTTATTGGAAATCATTATCCGCTATAACGAAGACGACTGCCGAGCCACCCGCAAAGTTAAAGATTGGCTCGTCAACTTTGTTCAAGACAAGTATCATTTACGACGTGTGGGTTAAAAATTGGGAGTCAGGAGTTTCATTGTGTCTTAGTGGTAAAAAGAATCAACCACTAAGAGAAAAAGACCAAGCAAGAAAATATGAAAATAATTAGAAAAAACTTAAATTGGCGAACATTTATTTTTTTTACCATTGGAATTTTAATTACCAGCTTATTCTTTACAAATTTAGTTACAGACGCTGTAGAAATTAGTAGTATAGAATTTATTGGGCAAGCTACCTTACCAAAAAGACTATCTTTTCAAAATACCCCGTTAGGTGGGCTATCAGGTATCACCTATGATTATAGTAATGACCTTTATTATGCTATTTCCGATGATAGGGGACAAAAAGCACCAACGCGCTTCTACACCTTCAAAATTGATTTAAGTCAAGGTAAATTACAAGATAGTAGCGTTGTCCCTGTAGGTGTGACAACTTTATTAAATGAAAATGGTCAACCCTTTGTCCCTGGGGAAACAGATACAGAAGGAATTGCTGTCACTAAAGCAGAAACAGTATTCGTTTCTTCTGAGGGTGATGTGGGGAATTTAACTAATCCTTTTATCAAAGAATTTCCTTTATCATCAGGTAAGGTAAGTAGAAGTCTACCCATCCTCAAGAAGTTTTTACCGGATAAAAATGGTAAACAAGGTATTCGTAATAATTTAGCATTTGAAAGTTTAACAATTACACCTAATAACAAATACTTATTTACAGCTACGGAAAATGCTTTAATTCAAGATGGGGAAGCAGCACAACCTAACATTGGTAGCCCTTGCAGAATTTTGCAATATAACTTACGAAATAATCAACCAGAAAAAGAATTTCTCTACTCAACAGAACCCATATCACCTTTTTTAAATTTAACAGGTAAATTCGCCAGTGGATTAACCGATTTAATAGCATTGGATAATCATGGACACTTTGTGAGTATAGAACGTTCCTTTGCTGGTTTAGGATTTGGTGTTGCTTTATTTAAAGTTTCTCTCTCAGGTGCTGATAACATCCAAAAGATAAATAGCTTATTAACAATAAACTCTAAAAGCATCAAGCCAGTTGAGAAAGAATTACTCTTAGATTTAAGAACCTTAGATGTAGCACTAGATAACATAGAAGGCTTAACCATTGGGCCTTGGCTACCTAATGGACAAAAAGCGTTAATCCTCATTAGTGATAATAATTTTAATTCCATACAACGCAGCCAAATCCTCGCCTTCCAACTCAAAATAGAATCACCTTTTATCAGCTTATTACGGCGAATAGTAGCAAATTTTAAACTTTAAATTTCTATAAAAGACCAAACCACGAACCTAACAAAACTTTTTATTGTCAAATTCTGACCCTAATATTAGCTGTTGTCAGTAAAATTACTGTTGATTCTTGATAAATTTATTCATGCAAATCAGGGATTAAGTGAATTTCCTCATTTCTTTTGCTGAGTTATTATGTAACATAATATTTAGGAAATTTTCCATAAGATTTTGCAAAATTTTCGATAAACAAAAAACTAATTTTTAGCAGATATAGGTATATCAATAAAATCCTAAAATTTACCAAAGTTAAAGTTAAGTTTTCATTCAATAAAGCAGTTAATAGATAACCTCAAATTACCAGTTATGGTAAACCCAAAAACAGAACCAGATGTTTATATTGGAAAATTTCTAAATAATCGTTATCTAATCATAGATTTGATTGGTAAAGGGGGAATGGGGCGAGTTTATTTAGCCGAAGATGCAGCTAAAGGTGGGAAGAAAGTTGCATTAAAAATTCTCATGTTGAATTTAGTGAATCAGCATATATCTCAACGTTTTGCTAGGGAAATTTTTATTGGCGCACAATTAGGACGTAAAAGTAAAAATATCGTCCGTGTTTTAAGTTACGGTGTGACCGATGAAAAAACTCCTTTTTATGTAATGGAGTATCTCCAAGGAAAAAACTTAAAACAGATATTAAAACTTAAGCCGTTAACAATAGAAAAATTTTTAGATATTTGTTATCAAATTTGTGTGGGTCTAAAATGCGCTCACCAAGGCATTCTTCTCAAAGGTGAGATATATCCAATTGTACATAGAGATATTAAACCTGAAAATATATTTATTACGGAAAATAATAAACAAAATGAGAATGTAAAAATTCTTGATTTTGGCATTGCTAAGTTTTTAACAGAACGCAGTGGGATGACACTCACCGATTCATTTATCGGTAGTTTACCTTATTGCTCACCAGAACACATGGAAGGACGTAAACTACTTGATGTACGTTCTGATATTTATAGTTTAGGCGTGCTAATGTTTGAAATGCTCACAGCTAAACATCCATTTCAAACACAAAGTAATTCATTTGGTAATTGGTATCAAGCCCACAGATTTCAAACTCCACCTACACTTGGGGAAGTAAATAACCAATTAAAAATACCTGAAGAATTACAAGATTTAGTAATATGTTGTTTAGCCAAAGAAGTAGGCGATCGCCCACAAAATGTTCAGGAAATAATCCAAGTATTAGAACAAGTTAAACAGCAAACTGAAAATCGTAATTCTAGTAGTAATGATATTTGGGAAACCCTACCCACAGTTCAATTAGTACCTGTAACTTCTATTACTGAAAAAGAATGTTTACAGAAAACTTGGCCAAAAAGCAAACCAGTAGATTTGATTGGATTTCCCCATCTTCTCCATACAACTCAAGGTCTGATACCAACCTTTTGGGCAATGCTGCCGAAACAGGAAATAGCACAATTCTTATCCAAGAATAATAGCATTGAATTTATTAATAAAATGAATGTTTACCCAATGATATTGTGGGTAACATTACTATATGATGTTCAGCTATCTTTAATTAGATGGCTATCTTATTTTATTGATTTGCAAGAAAATAGAGGACAGAGAATAGTTAAAGCTTTAGCAGACACAGGATATTATCATCTGTTATTTTTTGCGATAGAAGAACCAACTGCTTGCGCTCAAGTGGTCACCTTAACCCTCACCGCTCAACAGCGTCAACAACTAACAGATTGGTTAACAGTTAAACAAAATATCAAATCTAATGAATTAGTTTCGGCTGAACAAGCTAGAAAAATATTGAAAACAGAATATGAAAAAATAAAGCTGGAAATATTGGAGAGTTTAGCGGTTAATACACCACAAGAACAAATGGAAATTAAGAGTTGGCTGACTAAACTAATAGATAAAGTCTTACAACTTTTTAAATATCAGTCATAAAACCAACACTTGACATTTTAAATTGTCAAAAGCGGGCATAGGAGAGGTTGTCAAAGTGAATCAAAGTGCGTTTACATCTCCACACACTACAGGACTACTGGCCAATCGTTATCAACTGCAAAAGTTGATTGGTATAGGCGGTATGGGCGAAGTTTTCTTAGCAACTGATATTCTCTTAGGAGGCGCGCCTGTTGCAATTAAATTTTTGACTCAAACTGTATGTGATCCTAAAATTCAAAAAGACTTTGCCCGCGAAGCACTCATGAGTGCAGCTCTCAGCCAAAAAAGCTTACATATTGTGAGGGCTTATGATTATGGTGTCAGTGACACAGGGAAACCATTTTATGTCATGGAATACCTCAACGGCAAAAGTTTAAAAGACTTAATTCCCTTACCTTTAAATCAGTTTGTCCATCTCACACGCCAGATTTGTTTGGGCTTACAGTGCGCCCATCAAGGTATTCAAATTGAGGGTAAGGTTTATCCCTTAGTACATCGAGATATTAAGCCAGCAAATATATTAGTTATTCCCGATCCAATCTTAGGACAATTAGTAAAAATCCTCGATTTTGGTATTGCTAAATTTTTAAATCATACAGTTACATTAAGTACAAATAGGGGATTTCATGGGACTCTACCCTACTGTTCTCCAGAGCAATTAGATGGTGAAAAATTAGATGGTCGTTCTGATATATATAGCTTGGGTGTGATCATGTTTGAAATGCTCACCGGAGCGAAACCTTGGCAACCAGAAACTGATTTATTTGGTGCTTGGTATAAAGCTCATAACTTTGAACAACCAAGAGCGATCTCCGAGGTAAAACCCCAATTAAAAATACCGCAACAACTCAACGATTTAATTATGGCTTGTCTGGAAAAAAAAGCCAGCGATCGCCCACAAAACGTAGGAGAAATATTGCAAATTATTGATGCCTTAGAACAGTCTAAATGTGCTGGATTACCTACAAATATAAGCCCTCCATCATATCCCCAATTAACATTAGCTTCTGAGGTAATAAGGGCATTAGAACAACAATGTAAAGAACTTACTTGGCCTCAAGATAAACCCAAAAAAGAGATTGTTTTCCCTCTACCATTAAACACACACCAAAAAAACCTATCCACACTCTGGCTGATGTTACCAACAAAAGAAATTCAGCAGCGTGCCAATTCTAAAATTTATAACCGTTTTATCTTTGTTACATCACCCCACCCCATGCTTTTGTGGGTGACATTACTCTACAACCAAGAACAAGAACCAAAGTGGCTACCTTGCTACCTGGATATGCAACATCCCCTCAATCGCACATTAGTACTATCCTTAGTTGAAAATGAGAGCTACCCCCTAATTTGCTTCACCCTAGAACCACCCCACAGATGTATTCAAGTCCTCAGCAGTAACATTGAAACCAGTCAACGGCAAAAGTTAAAAATTTGGGTAGAACAAAGTCAAAAACTTCCACCAACTTCTCAACCTCAGACTAGTAAAAACCTGCTCAGGCAGCAGTATAAAGAAATTCAAGCCCATATGCTTCAGCATTTGTCATCTACACGTCAGATGGAAAAATTAGCCAAGGGATGAAGTTAAGATTTATGCACCCAGATTTTCTGTTGAGACTGGGTGTAGGGGTTTTAAACATTTATACTCCCATACCCCTATACCCTTGATCTTTTTCATGCGTAAATCCTAGAAGTTCAAATCTGAGCTAAAAAGGAAATTTCATAAATAAGGTTGACAAATCCTTGGAGGTTCGTCATAATAGGGAAGTTGCCAATTAAGGGACTGTAGTTCAATTGGTTAGAGCACCGCCCTGTCACGGCGGAAGTTGCGGGTTCGAGCCCCGTCAGTCCCGTTCTAAGTTGTAATTAATGATAGCTGAGTCCTGAGTAATATAGGTATGGGACGCAGGTAATTAACTTTTCTGTAGAGTCCGTGTTTCCTAGATTGATCTCAGGACTCAGAAGCTTAAGTATTAAGCTAAATTTAATCATGCTTTGCGAGAGAGAGAAATACTGTGACTGTTAGAGTCAGAATCGCCCCTAGTCCAACAGGGAATTTACACATTGGTACAGCTAGAACAGCCGTATTTAACTGGCTGTTTGCCCGCCACCACGGCGGCACATTTATTTTACGAATTGAAGACACAGATTTAGAGCGATCGCGTCCCGAATACACGGAAAATATCATGACGGGATTGCGTTGGTTAGGGTTGAATTGGGATGAGGGGCCATTTTTCCAATCCCAACGCCTCGACCTTTATCAAAAAGCCGTAAAACAACTTTTAGATCAGGGTTTAGCCTATCGCTGCTACACCACATCAGAAGAACTAGAAGCCCTACGAGAAGGGCAAAAAGCTAAAGGTGAAGCCCCGCGTTACGACAACCGTCACCGCCACCTTACCCCAGAACAAGAAGCCGAATTTAAAGCCCAAGGACGCAGTTTTGTCATCCGCTTTAAAATCGATGATGAGCGAGAAATCGTCTGGAATGACTTAGTACGGGGTAAGATGTCTTGGCGAGGCAGTGATTTAGGCGGTGATATGGTCATCGCCCGTGCTTCCGAAAATGATACTGGTCAGCCGTTATATAATTTCGTTGTGGTGATTGATGACATCGATATGCAAATCAGTCATGTCATCCGGGGAGAAGACCACATTGCCAATACAGCCAAGCAAATTCTGCTATACGAAGCCTTTGGGGCAAAAATCCCAGAGTTCGCCCATACTCCCCTAATTTTAAATATGGAAGGGCGTAAGCTCTCCAAGCGGGATGGAGTGACTTCCATTTCTGACTTTAAGCAAATGGGTTTCACATCCGAAGGTTTAGTCAACTACATGACCTTGCTTGGTTGGTCGCCACCAGATTCTACCCAAGAAATATTTACCTTAGAAGCAGCCGCCAAAGAATTTACTTTTGAGCGGGTGAATAAAGCCGGGGCAAAATTTGACTGGGCGAAACTAGATTGGTTGAACAGTCAATATATTCACAATACCCCAGTTGATCAGTTGACTGATTTACTCATTCCCTATTGGGAAGCGGCTGGATATTCATTGGCTGGGGGACGCGATCGCCCTTGGTTAGAACAGTTGGTGGGTTTACTTAGCGCCAGCTTGACCCGGTTAACCGATGCGGTAGATATGAGCAAACTGTTTTTTACTGAGACAGTGGAATTGAGCGAAGAAGGTAGCAAACAATTGCAGCAAGAAGGTTCTAAAGCCGTGCTTGAGGCAATTATCGCCGCCTTGGAGACTCAAGCGCAACTCACAGAAACGGCTGCCCAAGACATAATTAAGCAGGTGGTGAAAGGTCAAAATGTGAAGAAAGGTTTAGTCATGCGATCGCTCAGAGTCGCCCTCACCGGTGATGTGCATGGCCCAGACTTAATTCAATCTTGGTTGCTCTTGAATCAGATTGGCTTGGATAAGCCACGCTTGAATCAGGCGATCGCAGTTAGCTAGAACGTAATGTGGTGGGCAATGCCCACCCTACGAGATAAATTACTCAGCACTGAGATTTAAAGCTTTATACTAAAAGCGGCAACAGCTAACGCGCCCCAGCCAAGCAAAAAAGCGACACCACCAAGGGGAGTGATCGCCCCTAAGATTTTAATTCCAGTTAAACTGAGGGCATACAGGCTGCCAGAAAAAATTGCTATACCGATGATGAATAACCACCCACTAGCTAATAAGGTAGTGGGTGGGGTTGGGGTACGACTGATGAGGAGAGCGACTAGCAAAAGCGCGAGGGCATGATACATTTGGTAGCGAGCGCCAGTGTCGAAGATTTCCAGCGATCGCTCACTAATTCTTTCCCGCAGGGCATGGGAAGCGAAAGCCCCGGCGGCAACGGACAAACCGCCTAAAATGGCAGCTATGCTAACAAAAATCTGCGTCATTAGATGGGGAATTAGACATCAAAATGATATGATACCGAGCCTTCCTCATTGACCTGAAAATTAGCGTTGAATTCTTTAGCTTTATAATCTAAATATTCTCTAGCAACGGTTGCAGGTAGTTGTGACTGCATCGCAAAACCTAAAACTGTGATGCGTCCTTGATTTTCTTGGATCATGTGATAAAAAACAGACTGTAGGCGATCGCTTAATTGTTGTTGAAGAGCCTTTTGGGAATTTTTGTTTTGTAAATACATTCCCACACCCAACCATATCCCCAAAATCATCGTCGGTACGCCGAAAATTACACCTTGGGTAGCAGTATTATCCAGGGCATGAAGAGCATCCCTGTTCACATACTCCTGTACCATCTCCTCATTTTCGCCCGTGGCGATGGGCTTGAGCATCGTATTTCTTTGAATTATCGCAGAGACAGATACCGTCAAAAACATGAATCCGAGTGTTAATAGCCAACCTGTAGCTAACTTTTCAGCAGTCTTCATGTTTCACTCCAGATTTACACTTTGTTTGTGATTTTAACCTCACTTTGCCAAAGGTTCCAGTAACAATTCAAAATTCAAAATTAAAGAGATTTGGTGTAATCTTTCCCTACTCCAACCCAGACTAGTGTAAACAACAATACAAAATTTCCTTCCATCCCATCACATTTATTGCCCAAATCACATTCATATTTGGACTTTTATTTAGCACTTCTAACTCATCAACGACTGTAGCACCTCTAGTTAGTTCGCTCGTAATTTCCACATCGACGAAGTATTTTCCTTGACGTGTAACAATATCTGGATCAAGCGCAACTGCGATCGCCACAGGATCAGCTAAGGTGAGACCAACAGCACCTTGCTCTCTCATGGCAACATCCAAGGCTGTCCTGTTACACTCCATCGCCAAACGCGCCCTTTCCGTGCCGAAATTCATCACTGTTTCTACTTCTGCAAAAGTCAACGCCGCATCGTGACGGCTCAACTCCCAACCGACCATTTCCATCGGCATTCCACTATGAAAGACAATCTTAGCGGCTTCTGGGTCTACCCAAATGTTATATTCAGCCGCAGGTGTGACATTACCCACTGTATTCGCTGCACCACCCATAATCACGCAACGCTGCACTAGTTGGGCAATCTCCGGCGCTTTGAGTAGTGCAGTAGCAATATTTGTCAACGGCCCCAGGGTCACCAGGGTAATTTCACCAGGGTATTGTTTGATAATGTCAATAATTACATCAGTGGCGTGTGCTGATTCTGGCTTGCTTTTTGGCTCAGGGTAGTACATATTACCCATACCATCTTTGCCGTGAAACCAATCAGCATAAAGAGATTCCCGTAGTATTGGCTTGGTGCAGCCGACATATACAGGTGTAGAGGCGTTGCATACTTGAATTGTGTATAAGGCGTTTTTGACTCCTTGCTCAACGGGGACATTTCCGTTGACGATTGTTACCGCCACAATTTCAACGTCCGGCCAATGATGCGCCATGATGAGGGCTACAGCATCATCTGAGGCGGTATCTGTGTCGATGATAAACTTACGCATTGGGGAATGGGGAATGGGTAATGGGCAGAGGGGCAGGGTGCAGGGGGAAAAGGGAAAATCTTTTTATCACCTCCCCTGCTTCTTCCCCAGTTTCCAATATCTAATTTAAGAACGTGTTGCTTCTAATATGCGGGAGAAGTAGAAACGAGTTTTAGTGAACTCTTTTCTTTGAATAGCAAAGCCGTTGCTTTCTAATATTTTGATGACATCAGCTTCACGGTGTAGATAGGCGCGGGTGGTTTTACTTGGGCCAGGAAAGAAACTGCCAATTTTCTTGAGTAAAGTCAAGGCGCAGGTTTTGGGTGCAAAACTGAGAATGATTCTAGACTGTGCCAAAGAACAGAGGTGAGAAATCATTTCATCAGCTTTTTCTTGGGGGTAGTGAATGAGTACATCCAAGCAAATAACAGTGTGATAACTACCACTCAAGGATTCCAAATCCTGCACAGCAAAAGTGGGATTTTCGGCATTTCCCAAGGTTTCTAAGGCTCTCTGCTTGCCTTCTTCCACCATTTTCTCGGAAATGTCGCTGGCGTAGACTTTAGCCCCTTCTGTCGCTAGGGGAATGCTGAGACTACCCACGCCACAGCCAGCATCACAAATGGATAACTCCGCTAAATTGCCGTCATTTTTTAGCCAGCCGATGACACTATCCACCGTTTGCTGATGACCATTGCGGATGTCGAGTTGGACTTTGTTGACTTCGCCATCGCCATAAATGCGTTTCCATCGGTCAAACCCCGTGGAATTGAAATACTCACGAACAATGGTTTTATCGTCGGCTGCGTTCATAAACTTCGATTGTTAAGGGTTCCCAATGCTTAAAATTATCATTCATAGGAACCGCCAAGAGCGATCGCTTTCACAGATTTTTTGCAATGTTGACTACAATAGCACTCGTAAAAATTGCATTTAACGAGGCAGAACGTCATCTAAACGAAGTTGCAGACCAGGCAAAAGCGGTGAGTTAATTGTTTGATTTAGTCGGTATTGTTGCTGAGTATAAGTATCTTCAACCAGCTGACAAACAGTAAATGTAGGTTGTTTAGGTTTACCAATAAACGTTACACCGCCCAAGCCTCGATAATCGACAATCCAATATTCAGGAATTCCTAAGAGGGCATATTCCTCAACCTTCCGAGCATAGTCAGTTTCCCAGTTGGTACTAACAACTTCCACCACCAGTTTAATTGAGCGTCCCGTTGTAATTACAGGTTCTCGTGTCCAAAGGGGTTCACGGTCGAGAACAGTTTCATCGAGGACTACAATATCAGGACGACGAGCTGTAGCTGTATCTGCGAAGGGATAAATTAAACAAGTGCGAGGAATAAACCAAGGGAGTTGTTCTGAGACGAGGTAGATCCCAATTTGGGTTGCCAACTTGCCACTCACCGTTTCGTGGGGGCCAGTGGGTTCCATATCAATTAATTCTCCATCTGCTAATTCATAACGGGGATTGTCTCGGTATTGACAGAGAAAATCTTCACAAGTAAGTGTTTTTGGGGAGATATGTGTCATGATGTCAATCTCCTGAGACCAAGTCCTATTAATTATAAGTTATACCAATTTGAAAAAAGAATGCGACAAATCAAACATCTGTAGAGACGCGATTCATCGCGTCTTCTTCACCCCGCAATTCATCGCGTCTTTACCCAATGATGTGTTGCAATCATCAATTGAGTTGGTATTATAAGCAATCATCAAAACAGCCCGCCCACTCCATAAAACAAGGAATGAACGGGCAACAAAAACAATTATGTTAGCGGTAGCTAGTGCTAAGTTCTAAACACCTGCGCCAGTAGCTTGACCACCTAATCTTTGTTGAATTTTGCTCTTAGCGGCTTTAAATTCGGTAGCCCATTGCTCAGTTTGTTCAGAACTGAGGTTGTTGCGAATAGCAGCAAACAAGGTGCTTTCTTCTTGACGGACGTGATCCATGACAATATCAGCCAATTGTCTAACTCTATCCTTGAATTCAGGAGCAGAGGGGCTGATAGCCTTGATTTGCTCTAACAGGCGCTTCATTTCCGATTGTTCGTCGTACAGTTCTTGGGTGTCGCCTTCACCGTAGAAAGAACGCACTCTGGGGTAGAGGACTTCTTCTTCTGCTTCGGCATGAGCAGTTAAATCCTTGTAGATTTGACCAAAATACTCTTGGATTTTTTGAGGATCATTGCTTTGTTGTAGTTCAGTAAACAAAATATTTACTTTGTTGTGATCCATGCGGATCACATCTTGGATATTCATATCTTGCTTATCAGAACCTTGGGTAACTGCGCTACCAACTGCACCACTAAATGCAGCGATCGCATCTTGAACTCGTCCCCAAATACCTTGATCTGCGTCTTGTCCGGTGAGTTCACGAACGCCCAAAATTTCTAAAATACCTTTGAGTTGTTCTTGGTGAGCGCGGTTCTCAAAGTTAACTGTGTTTAGGGGGCCAATAGCAGCCAGCACATCAGCACCCACTTTTTGGGCTGCTTTGTGAACCAGCAAACCGCTCATAACTTGTTTGTGCTTCAGCAACTCATGTTGAGCTACTTTTTCAAAGAAATTTAGTTGGGAACCTTGCATTAATTGGCGAACTTGGTCAACCATTTCGCGGACTGTTTGTCTTGGTTCTTTTTGTATACCATATTGAACAATGACAGTCTCTATAATGCCTAAGTTTTTCCGGTCATCTTCTAGAAAATCACGAATGCGATTAGAGATTTCATTATCAGTTGATTCTCTTAAAAATCTTTCCTGATTTTCAATTATTAACTCTTGAAGAAGCTTGGCATCTGCTAATTTCTCAGCAATAGCATTACGCTTTGTATCATCTAAAGTTGATACCATTCTATGTTCTCCTCAGAAAAGTAGTCGGATTCTTAACTTCTCTCAGAGTGACATAGTTCTTTGTGGACTTTCCTCCTTCCTTTGAACGATTAGCTACGTAACTCAAGATAGAAAACAAAGATTTTCTTTAGAGAAGAATACACTTCTACTTCTAGGCAGACAACAATTCAATATTTACTCCATCTCTAGATAGATAAAAATTTTATTTGAGTTGTCTAAATTGACTCAAGGATATTTAAATTTTGGGAGATTAAATAATAATGCCGGATTCCACCGGGTTAGGAGAACAAGCGCTGAATAAAGCAGCAGAAATTGGGCTTTCTAGCCAATTAGATGAAGTAGATAACTTGGATGTAAGTATCAAAACTGATCCACTAAAACTAGTTCAGGGACAGGTGGATACAGTCGAGATTAATGGTGAAGGTTTGGTTATGCAGAAAGACCTCCGAGTGGAGGAAATGAAAATGCAGGTCAATAGTGTTGCTATTAATCCTTTAAGTGCCGCATTTGGCAAGATTGAACTTACTAAACCTACAGTTGGCAGTGCGCGGGTTGTTTTAACAGAAGCAGATATTAACCGCGCCTTTAATTCTGAGTTTATTATCTCCAAAATTCAAAGTCAGAAAATCCATATTAATGGGCAACTAAAAACAGTCACACCTCAACAAATAGACTTTCGCTTACCCGGTGAGGGAAAAGTTTCCTTAAATGCCAGTATATTGTTAGAAGAAAATAGCGAACCGCAGCAAGTTGCCTTTACAGCCGAACCCCATATTAGCGCTAATGGCACAACAGTAACGCTGGAGAATGTCACCTATGGTAACAGTGAAGAAATCTCACCAGAGTTGACACAATCTTTAGTAAAACAAACGAGCGAAATTTTAAACTTAAGCAACTTCGATTTAGAAGGAATGAGCTTGCGAGTGCAGCAATTAGCAGCAGAAACAGGCAAGCTCACCTTGCAAGCCGAAGCTTATGTAGAACAAATACCCACAGATGAAAACTAGGATATTTAACTATGGAAACAACAGAAACAACTTCCTCTGGTTCCTCCGCTTCCTCTCCATTTCCGAATATTCCCCCAGTGATTGAAACGGACGATCGCGAATATCGTGATACAGGTGTCCCCAGTACAGTAGCGATCGCCGGACACCCTCTACATCCCCTCAGTGTAATTTTCCCCATAGCCTTCTTAGCAGCCGCCTTGGGTAGCGATTTCGGCTATTGGTTAACCCGCGATTACTTCTGGGCGAGGGCTTCTGTATGGTTAATTGGACTGGGTTTAGGTGGAGGTGCGATCGCCGCCGCCATAGGGTTAAGTGACTTCTTGAAAATTGAACGTGTCCGCAAACGTAACGCAGGTTGGGCGCACCTGATCCTCAACGTCTCTCTTCTCGTTCTGTCACTAGTAAATTTCCTCCTCCGCTTAGGCGACGCTGAAGCCAGAATCCTTCCTTGGGGCTTATTAATTTCCGTAATTGTCGGTACTCTAACAAGCATTTCCGGTTGGTTTGGTGCAGAACTCTCCTATCGCCACAAAATTGGCGTAGTTGGTGCAGGTAGTAGAAGATATCCCTAAATAAAAGTCACTACTCCCACTTGAAAATTTTCAGGGCTAAAATCTTGCTATTTAGCCTGAAAAATCCCTCATCCATCAACACAGCTTAAAAAACACCATCATCCTGTCTCTGCTCATTGTGGTAGCGATGGGCTTTTTATTAGCCTACTCACCAGTGGTTTAATAACTACTGGCGTGGCAAGGCTAAAATAGTGCAATAACAGAAGTGCTATCCGCCTTTATCTACGTGCATCTGCGTTTAATTACATCCAAGTCTATTGCATCATTTTAGTCGTGTCAGTCCACTACAGTGCATCTGTATTTTCTAAAATATATTGGTATTCTTGGTTGTGCCTCACTCAAACAACTGAAAAACATAGATTATGCAAAAAAGGGTTAAGGTTAAACCTAATTCCAAACAACAAAAAATTGCCGAGCAAGATGATGGGAGCCTAACTGTACATTTAAAATCCCCACCAGTAGATGGTAAAGCTAATGAAGAGTTAATCAAACTTTTAGCTGAAAAATTTGATGTGCCGAAATCCCACATCACAATTAAATCTGGTTTATCTTCCAAGCAAAAACTGATTGAGATTGAGACAGATATTTAGTGTAAATAGGTCTAGATAAGAGATAATAAAATTTAGCTATGAGTTAGTATCGATTTTCTCCAATAAGGTAACGAATACTAACTCAGTAATCCAAAATACATCTAGTGTTCTTAATTACGAATTACTTTAGCTAGTTAATAATCGTAACATAATTGTGGTTCATGAGTAATATTAATATATCCAGGTTGGGCTTTAACTCTGTCTATCCAAGCTTGAATAGCTGGAAATGGCGTTAAATCAAAACCACCTTCATCCGCGACATGGGTATAGGCAAATAAGGCAATATCAGCAATTGTGTAACGCTCATCTACGAAAAAATTATGGCATTTCAAATGATTTTCCATCACCTTGAGAGCTGCATAACCAGGTTCCCGTTTTTCTTCTAAAGCTGTACGATATTCTTCCACTTTACCTAAAATAGAAACCCAAAAACGAGATGTAGCAATA
Source organism: Anabaena sp. FACHB-595 (assembly GCF_048568275.1). Lineage (NCBI taxonomy): Bacteria > Bacillati > Cyanobacteriota > Cyanophyceae > Nostocales > Nostocaceae > Anabaena > Anabaena sp. FACHB-595. Next base: position 3,860,645 of record NZ_CP183473.1, on the reverse strand, counting down.
TATGGTTCATGGCTATATTGTTCAAAAAATAACCACTGCATTACCTGGGCTTTTAAATAGCGGTCGTAAGGTAAAAATTCTGTATATTCGCTCAGGTAAAGCAATATAGCATTTGATTCTGCTAAATACTTCCCTGGTGCAACTTCTAAAACTGGTATTCTCCCGTTAGAATTTTTACTTAAAAATTCTGGTGTGCGACTCTCTCCCTTTAAAATATTCACTTCTGTTCGTTCAAATGGTATGCCCATTTGTGTTAATAGAAGCCGGACTTTATAGCCATTGCCTGAGGGTAAAAAATCGTACAAATGTAAGTTTTCCATGTAAAGATTATGATGCAGAATATATGGCAAATTTAGGTCTAAAATACAATATCTTACAAAATTATTTTCAAAGAACAGGATGATTCTCTGATTTATAATTTCCACATATTTAGTTATTAATTATCCGAAAAAATAAAAATAATAGTATTAATTAATTCTGAATTTAAGTGTTTTATTTGATGCAACAAGATAAAATTGAAATATGTGTGGAAGATTTACTTTAACCCAGTCACCAGAAGCATTAGCTGAGTTTTTTCATATCCAGCCACTCCTGGATTTAGAAGCTCAATATAACATTGCACCTACGCAAACTGTGGTGACAGTTTTACATAACCCTGAAAGTAATAAACGTGAATTTCAACGATTACGCTGGGGTTTGATACCTTCATGGGCTAAAGATCCAGCGATCGCCTCGAAGCTAATCAACGCCAGAGCCGAAACTCTTGCCGAAAAACCTTCTTTTCGTTCAGCATTTAAGCAGCGACGCTGTTTAGTAGTGGCTGATGGTTTTTTTGAATGGCAAAAACAGCAAGGTAAAAAACAACCCTTTTATTTCCGCCTGCAACACAGTCAACCCTTTGGCTTTGCGGGATTATGGGAGAAATGGCGAACACCTGCTGGTGAAGAAATTACCTCTTGTACAATCGTCACAACAGCAGCCAACGAACTACTGCAACCAATTCATGACCGAATGCCAGTCATCCTCGCTCCCCAAGATTACGATTTGTGGTTAGATCCGCAAGAGCAAAAGCCCCAAGCATTACAACACTTATTATCCCCCTATCCAGCCTCACAAATGACCGCCTACCCAGTGAGTACCTTAGTCAATAGTCCAAAACACAACAACCCAGAATGTATTATCCCCATCCCAGAGCAGAATAGCTCCCCAAATCAGTTAAATTAGCTTTAGGTACGGGATTAGGGGAAGCACAGACATAAGTTCCCCCACATAGCGGTACAACCATAGAAAAAAATATGCCAAGAACACAAAAAAACGATAACTTTGTTGACAAATCCTTTACTGTGATGGCGGATATTATTCTCAAGATACTGCCAACTAATAAAAAAGCTAAAGAAGCCTTTGTCTATTACCGAGATGGGATGTCAGCTCAAGCAGAAGGCGAATATGCCGAAGCACTCGAATATTACGAAGAAGCCCTCACACTAGAAGAAGACACCAACGATCGCGGTTATATTCTCTACAACATGGGGCTAATTTATGCTAGCAACGGCGACCATGATAAAGCTCTAGAACTATATCACCAGGCGATCGAACTGAATCCCCGCCTACCCCAAGCCTTAAACAACATCGCCGTAATTTACCATTACCAAGGCGAAAAAGCCAAAGAAACTGGAGATCACGACGGTGGTGAAGCGCTGTTTGACCAAGCCGCAGACTACTGGATTCGTGCCATTCGCATGGCTCCAAATAACTATATAGAAGCCCAAAACTGGCTAAAAACCACTGGACGGATGCAAATAGATGTATTCTTTTAGTCGTTAGTCATTAGTTCTTGACCACTGACCACTGACCACTGACAAAATATGATCGACCGCGAACAAGTCCGCAAAGTAGCTCTACTTGCCCGTTTAGAATTGACCCCCGAAGAAGAAGAGCAATTTACCACTCAGCTTGGAAGTATTTTAGATTACGTCGAGCAGCTCAATGAACTAGATGTGAGTAATGTACCGCCTACAGCGCGGGCAATTGATGTCAGCAATATCACCAGAGAAGATAACCTGCAACCTTATGCTGACAGAGAAGCTATCCTCAGCAGTGCGCCTGAACAAGAAGGGGAATTTTTTAAAGTACCAAAAATCCTCAATGCCGAGTAATCCACAGTTAAAAAAAGTTCTTACTTTAGTTAGAAGTCAGCGTATCTAGTAAGGGTTATTTTGCTTACTAGCAGTAGTAGTAATTCACTTTTTGGGAACTCTCAAGCTACAAGGTAATAATCTGAAAATTTCAGACTTATTGGCTGCAAGTTCGAGAGATTCCCAATTTACTTAATTTCTGCAAAATAATTCATAATCTGGCTCGCCAAAAGAATTACAAATTTTTCATCCCTGAGTTTCTAGTATTGCGGAGTTAATTTATTCATAATAACAACAACAACACGTTCGCCTTTATGGCATGAAAAACAAGGGAGAAAAACAATTATGGGGCTATTTGACCAAATTCTCGGCGCTGTTAGCAATCCCAATCAACAAGGCAGTTTAGGTCAACTGGGAAACATCATTAACACTGTCAATCAACTAAGTAATCAAACTGGCACAAATCCTTCGACAATGCAATCTGTCGTGGGTGTAGTAGGTAACTATGTACGTTCCGCTTTACAACAAAAGCAAGCCACAGAAGGTAATGAAGCAACCCAAGCATTAGTTAATGAATATGCCGGTACCTCTTCTAATCCTCAGGCAGTTAATTCTCTATTTTCTCCTAACATACAACAACAGGTAGCACAGGTAGCATCCCAACACACAGGTTTAGATGCTGGTACAATTCAGCAACTATTGCCAGTCATAGTACCTTTAGTATTGAATTTTTTGCAATCCGGCGCTAACGCTCAACATCCTCAAGGTGCTGGAAATTCTGTTTTAAATTCTTTCTTGGATGCAGATGGAGACGGTGATGTAGATATCGCTGATGCTATGCAGTTAATGAGCCGATATGTTGGTAGATAGTAAAATTAGTGGATTTGTCAGAGACAATTTATCAAGTAAATCTAAGTAGGGTTTTCTGAGTGTATAATAATACAAGTTTATCCAAACTCTACTTAATTCTTGATTCATGAGAATTGAAAAGCCCCTGGAAAACATATCTTATCAATCAAGGTCTTTTATACAATTTTCCTACTTTTGATAGTATTAACTATTCTTTTGATAGAGTTTTCAGTAAAAAGTAGTCAGTACCATCTTAAGTGTTAATTTGATATTTATTATATGAATAAATCACAAGATAAAGAGAAAAAATATTTCCTCGAATATCTCTCTCTGGCACCAGTTCTTGCTGTTATATCCATATCAGTTGCCTTTTCTACATGGGCAATTTTTAACTATATTTTTCCCGATCTTCTTTTCCATCCTCTACCATAAGGAGTTTTAGGGAAACACCTTCCCTAATAAATTTTGTATATGTCTTCCCAAAAGTTTTCTGACGCTCATCAGCATAATTTACATAGTCGTATTCCAGCAGAAATTAATTTTATTGCCTGAGAAAATTTTAGTTTTTCTCACAAGTGTATCTGTAACCTAATTTTTCAATCATCCAATCTTCACCTTATAAAGATATTTTGTGAGCTTCAGGTAATTTCCACCAAGGAAGTTGAGGGTATTCGTGATGTTCCTTGTGGTAGCCGAAGTGATAACAAGTAACAAAAGACCAAAAAAGAGGTAATGGGATACTGCGCGCACAATGGGGGTTAGTATAACCACCTTCTAGCTTTTTATGAGGCAAAAATGTACCAAAATAAAATAGTTGTACTGAACTTAAAATAGAAGGTATCATCCAAAATATAATTAAATTATTTTCTGGTATATGCACCAGATTTTTAAGTCCATGAAAAATCATCACTAATCCGAAAATTTGCGTCCATCGCCAATAAGACTTCATAAAATGTAGATACCAAAGAAAGAAGTTTTGGGGATGACCATTGTAATAATCAGGGTCTAAATCAGTACCAGGATGTCCGTGGTGTAACCAATGTTTTTTCAATAAATCTTTATAAGGGAGTAGTCCATACAAGATTAGAGTGAGCTTACCTATAAAATTATTTATTCTGGGATTTTTGGGATAAACTACGCCGTGCATGGCATCATGAGCAGTAATAAATAAACCTGTATATAAGAAGGTCTGCCAAAGCATGGCTATACCTAATAAGCTCTTATGAATTATGGATGTATCTATTGAGAGTAATAAGATTAAACTAATTGCCCATAAAAATAAGATAAAGCAGGCAATAAATATACCCTTATTAATATTTTTATCATCTCTGATTGTCGATGACAATAACACCAGTTTTTCTGAATGCAGAGATGATGGTTGACACTGAACCATGCTCTTACCCCGTTATACCTTTTAATGAATTACCAGTGGAATTTTGCAAGTATTAAAGGTAATGATTTTACTTTTAACTTCGTTTAGTTTGAAGTTAAAAATCAAGTTTTTACTCACTTTTTGGCAAAATTAACAGTTACCAAAAAATTATTTATTTATCTTGCATTTCCTAGTATTACACAATATTAACAATTTGTTACATTCTGAGGGTGGAAAATTTTTCTGGTACAATTCTCTATCTGGAGTCTTATATAAAGTTTGGCTAATTGTGTTCCATCTGCTTGCTCTAGTTGGTAATGGGTAATCGCTAAGAGAGAATTGTTTTTCCCATTACTCATCCCACAGATGTTACAAGCATTCAAATTGTTATGAGAATTTAAAAGGGAATATTAGATTTCCCTCACCCTTCAGACTACGGCGGAAAAGCAAGTCCTATTTAACCTGAAGATGTAGTGTCCTGTAAGGTAGGGGTTGACTACAGACAATATTTATACATAAATTTTTCTGTAGTGGTACATAAATGCTCATTTAAATGAGACAAGGTTTGTTCAGCGATCGCTCTGGGTACACCTCCATAGTATGCTTGAGCGATCGCACCTGTAATACAGGCGATGGTATCGCTATCACCACCAAGGGAAACGGCATTGCGAATTGCATCTTCAAAGTCCGAGGATTCTAAAAAGGCAATAATCGCTGGGGGAACGGAACCTGGACAGGTAGCATCATATTGGTAGGCAGGTCTGATTTGTTCTAGAGTTTGGTCTAGGTTGTAACCAAAGTTACTTTGAATGTAGGATTTAATCTCTGCTTTATCCCAGCCTGTCCTAGCGAGGAAGATGGCGGATGCTGTAGCTTGTGCGCCTTTTATCCCTTCTGGGTGGTTATGGGTAACTTCTGCACTACCTTTAGCTTGTTGCAAGACAGTGTTTAAATCTGGGAAGGCAAAGGCAATAGGACTGACGCGCATAGCTGCACCATTACCAAAACTATTGTATGGTTGGGTGCTGTTAGATTTAGCCCAGTTACTAAAGTTCCGTCCATAGCCGGCATATAGGTAGCGACGATAGTACCACTTAAATTGGTCAATGTATTTACTGCTCGGAGGAAATTGATCAGTGTTGAGGATCACATCTGCTACCGCCACAGTTAGCACCGTATCATCAGTGAAGCGACTCTGCCTGCTAAACAAGGGAAAATCTTTCGTTTTGATACTGTTTCCCTCATAAACTGAACCAATGATGTCACCTGCGATCGCACCCAACATATTATCTTTCACTTAGTAATCTTAGGCTGGTTTTTTAGGTGCAATATAGACTACCTCGTTAACTCACCTAAGTAATTCCTCAGAATTACTTTATCACCATCTTTATCTTTTTGCTTTTCGTTGTTGAGCTTTCATGGTCGGATTCATCCACATTTCTAAACGGCTCAGAACTTGAGAAGCTAAAAGTGTTAAACATAAATAAACTATAGCGACAGCCGCATAAATTTCAAAAGCACGATAGTTGTCTGCAACAATCAATTGCCCTTTGCGGAATAACTCTTCAAATCCAATTACAGCAACTAAGCTCGTATCTTTTAACAAACTGATAAACTCATTACCCAAAGGTGGTAACATTCGCCGGAAGGCTTGGGGAAAAATTACCAAACGCATTGTCAACCAAGGATTTAAACCTAAGGATTTAGCTGCTTCTGTTTGTCCAGTTTCTATTGATTGAATACCAGCACGGACAATTTCAGCAATGTAGGCGGCTGCATTTACACTTAAGGCAATAACTCCAGCCACCCAACGGTCAAAGTTAAAGGTAAAACCAAGTTGTTGAGCAAGTGCTGGTATTCCAAAATAAATCATAAAAATTTGGACTAGCAGAGGTGTTCCCCGGAAAAAATCTACGTAAGCTCTAGCGAATAAACGTGCAGGGGTAAACTGGGAAAGACGAGTCAGGGCAATTAAAGTACCACAGATTAAACCCAATACCGTAGATAAAATTGTCAGTTGTATGGTGACTAATGCACCTTGTAATAAAGTCGGGAGAAACTGTAATATGAGGTTAATTGAGCCAGATTTATGAGTATTAGTTTGATTTTCATAGAGTGATTTATCTGGTAATGATGGGGGTTCTACCTTAAACCATTTTTGGTAAATTTGGGAATATGAACCATCTGCTAGCACCCGATTTAAACCATCATTAATTAGTGCTAAATAAGGTGAATTTTGGGCTGTAGCGATACCATAATATTCTTCTGTTAGCAACTTTTCGACAACTTTAATTCCTTGTAAATTGCCTGTGTTAATGGCATATAAAGTTACAGGCGCATCATTGATGACTGCATCTACATTGTTATTAAGTAATTCTTGTAGAGCTAGGGGGGCAGAATCAAAGCTACGAATTTGCGCCCCTGGAATACTTTTGGCTTTTCCTGCGCCAGTTGTGCCAATCTGCACGGCGATTTTTTTATTTTTGAGACTGTCAAAGCCTGTAATATCTTCATTGCTGGAGCGAATAGCGATCGCTAACCCTGCTTTAAAATAAGGACGAGAGAACGCAACGGTTTCTGCCCGTTCGGCGGTGATGGTGATGGAACTAATCGCCGCGTCTACAGTTCTACTTTGCAAGGCGGGGATAATCCCATCAAAAGGCAGACTTTGGAAATTTACTTTCAAATTAGCAGCAGAGGCGATCGCATTCATCAAATCTATAGAAAAACCCTGTAAATTTCCCCCTTGTGCTGTAAACTCAAAAGGTGGAAAGGCTGGTTCTGTTGCTATCCGTAGAGTTTTTCCCTGACTTAAATTGCCACTACAACCAGTCAGAAACAAACAAATTAAGCTCAACACCAGACACCAACGTCCAAAAACCCGCTTACTCATCCAACTTCTCCCCTGTTATAACAATGGTGATTATCAGACATTTTGATGAGATATGTCAGTTAACAGAAATTGGTGTTGGGAATTGGCAGCATCAGGAAATGGCCCTGATTGGCTGTGTGTAGTAGAAGTGACCCCTGAAAGCATACCGCAACTTGAGGCTGTAATTTCTCAATTATCCCTACCATCATTTACATACATTCCGGTGCATGACCATGACTGTTATCACCTGTTTGTAAATGAATCTCATGCCGAAGCATTTAAGGCAAACTTAGAAGGAAAAAACCCGGTAAATATCTGGATTTACCACTCCATAGAAATTCATAGTCATATCATCAAGATTGAATGTGGATATGGCGGCTACCCAGACAGTGTTTACCACACCATAGAAACATCTTTTTTACTAGATTTATGTAACAACCCAAATATTGCGATCGCACAATGGCATCTATACGCTGGTGGTATGGGTTATGATTACATCACCGTTAAAGCAGGTAAAACCTCTGGGGAACTCCAGCAGTACATAATTGGTTAAAGATATTCACGCAAGAAATCAAAGGGATCATCTTCCCAGCAAGGTTCGGGTATCATCAACTGCAAATTAACATTGATATCAGCTTCCAGTTCATCTATATCATCTCTATCAAACATTTCTAATAAAGCCTTCCAGTCGCGTTCCTTCAGAGAAGTAAATACTGGAGCGTAAATCTGAGGATTGATTGGATAATTCACAAACAAAATCTGAGTTGAAGGGTGCAAAGAATAGGTTTGAAGACTGGTAAGCATTCATATTCTAGCTTGAACCAGGATATTCTCATATATGCAAATTTTCGTAGTAGATTGCACCTATTACATGATGAAGCAGTCAACAGTTAACTGTCAACTGTCAACTAATTCCAGACCAAACACTTCTGCAAAAGCCTGGACAACATGAACTCGTACTTCCTCACAAGTAATTCCTGGTATCCATTGGGCTAAACTGCCAACAGGCTTATCAGTAATGCCACAAGGGACTATTCGGCTAAAGCCTGTCATATCAGGACAGACATTTAAAGCAAAACCGTGCATGGTAATCCAACGACTAACTTTAATGCCGATGGCTGCAACTTTCCTCCCTTCTAACCAAACCCCAGTCAAAGATGGCAGGCGATCGCCTTTTAAGTCGTAAACTGCTAGTACACGGATGATAACTTCTTCTAATTGTCGCAAGTACCAGTGCAAATCTTGGCGATGGCGGTGCAGATTTAAAATCGGATACCCCACTAATTGACCTGGACAGTGGTAAGTAACTTCTCCGCCCCGTTCAATTCGATGTATCTCAAACTCACTTTGATTAGGGTCAAATTTGAGAAATTCTAGACTACTGCCTTGCCCCAAAGTGTAGACTGGCGGATGTTCCAGTAATATCAGTACATCCTCTAGATTAGGGTAATCGATGCGTTGGCGCAAGAGCGATCGCTGCCATGCGTGAGCTGCCAAATATGGCATTAATCCTTTGTTATATAACAAACAATTGTTCTCTGGGGGTTTATTACTACGGATCATGCCAAAAATCAACAGGTTTTACAACTAAATATATTTCAACTCACAGCTTCTGAGTCAACAATTGTCAAGCTTTGCAAAGGATTTTAAAGGAACATCAAGGGAATCAGCCATCGCAAATACAAAGTGCTAGTTTGAATATATAACCACATCAGGTGTTGGGAGGAATTCTCTACAATAAGCATCATGCCAAGTTCAAAAGAACAAATACACTGGCTGATGAATCTAAAACGAGTGATTTGCATCTACAGCAGTTGTGTAATCCATCATCAAGAGAGCAAACTTCTTTTAACAAACCAAAAGTAACTACTATCAAGTTATGTAAAGTTTGTTTTGATGAAGCAGGAAGTCAAAACAGCCATTGCTTATAATACCTTATTTGAGAAAGATATGTGCTTATCCAATTGTCTAGCGAACATTTGGTAACTCAGAAATCAGGTAAAAGATGCAGAAAACTTTAGAACAAGCTAGCCGTATATAAGAAAGTTCACATTTGGTATTGGTGCAATAAATAGAACTTACCGCAGTCTCTTTTCATACAAAAACACCATCACATCAAATATTGTGCTATTGAGCGGGAGAGTTTACATGAAGCTTGTCATCCACGGCAAAAATATAGAAATTACCGATGCGATTCGAGAATATGTGCATCAGAAAATTGAAAAGGCGGTTAATCACTTTCAGAACATCACCAATGAAGTGGATGTCCATTTAAGCGTGGCGCGCAATCCCCGGATTAATACCAGGCAAGCGGCTGAAGTCACCATCTATGCAAATGGTAGCGTCATCCGTGCGGAGGAAAGCAGCGAAAATTTATACGCAAGCATTGATCTAGTAGCAGACAAGATTTCCCGACAACTGCGTAAATATAAAGAAAGAAAACAAGATCAGAAAACTCAAGCTCAACCAACTACCGAAACCATCGTACCAGAAACAGTAGTTGCAGATTTAATCGGCGATCGCACTCCCGAACTCCCCGAAGAAGTCGTCCGCACCAAATATTTTTCCATGCCCCCCATGACCGTTACCGAAGCCTTAGAGCAGTTGCAACTAGTGGGGCATGACTTTTATATGTTCCATAACGCCGAAACAGGAGAAATCAACGTTATTTATGAACGCAACCACGGCGGCTATGGTGTGATTCAACCCCGAAATAATAACGGACATACCAACGGTAAAAATGGCAAAGCTCATCATGTCGTGATGCCGGAAAAGTCTCATAGTAGGTAAGGGACTGGGGACTGGGGACTGGGAGAGCAGGGGAGCAGGGGAAGCAGGGGAGGCAGGTGGTAAATTTCATCACCGATACCCAATCCCCAATCCCCAATCCCCAATCCCCTATTTACTCGCCAACTGTTGCAGAGTTTTCAACGCTTCCTCGACGTGTCCTTGGAAGTTGAACATGGAATCAAAAACGTACTGCACTACTCCCTGTTGGTCGATGACGTAAGTAACGCGACCGGGAAACAAACCAAAAGCGGCTGTTGCGCCGTATAGTTTGCGTACTTGGTCGCCTTTGTCGCTCAACAAAGTAAAAGGTAAATTGTATTTAGAAGCAAATTTTTGGTGAGATTCGTTAGAGTCACCACTGACACCAATAATTTCCGCCCCAGCAGTTTGAAAAACTTCATAGCGATCGCGGAAAGCACAAGATTCTGCTGTACATCCTGGTGTATCATCCTTAGGATAAAAGTACAGCACCACAGCCTTTTTACCCCGAAAATCACTCAGGCTCACCGATGAGCCATTTTGTGCAGGTAAAGTAAAATCAGGCGCAGAGTCTCCAACTTTAACTGGCATATAAAATTAATAAACTATACATTTCTTTATATTCTAGGACTATTTGTCAGAGCGATAGTGCAAGCACTGACAAGTCAGTTCATCTTTCCTAAATAGGCTTTTGACTGGGTACACCAACAGCACGGGGAAAATTAGCTGGTGTTTTAGCTACTTTCCGTAAGTAAAGACAGTGGCGAACGCTGTTAGTTAAGGGAGTAGTAAAGTTGTCTATTAATTCAACTGTGCCACCTAACTGCTGCGCTGCATTTTCCACAGATGTAGTTTCTTCTTCAGTCCAAGTACCACGATAAATTACAGCCAAACCACCTAACTTTAGTAAAGGTAAAGTATATTCTGCACAAGGCGAAGCAGTGCCGACCGCACGAATCAAAGCAACATCATATTGTTCTCGATGCTGTGGTTGTTGACCAATTTCTTCTGCCCTACTAACCAGAGTTTTGGCATTAGTTAGAGCTAGTTCGCTCAAGATAGTGTCGATAAAAGTAATCTTTTTGCGCGTTGAATCCACCAGCGTAATTGTAGAATTAGAGGCAATAATTGCCACGGGAACACCAGGAAACCCAGCACCAGTGCCAATATCAATAACAGATGCACCCAGTTGAAGAGAAGAGATTAATTGTTGCTGTGGTGCAACTCCTCGCAGCGAATCCCAAAGATGTTTTTCCCAAAACTCTTGAGGTTCAGTGATGCGAGTTAAGTTTAACTGGCGATTACCTTCCAGAATTAACTCATAAAGCTGCTGAAATCGCGCCTGTTGAGAGTCTGTTGGTTGCCAATTGAGAGTTTGCTGCCAAATTTCAGCCATTTCTGGCAATAAGTTCGTCATTAGTCAGTTGTCAGTTGTCATTAGTCAGTGGTCAGTATATCTCTTCCCCCTGCCTCCTCAACTGGTGCAAGAAAATAAATACCAACTGACTGATAAACAGTCCTGAAAATTTCGCTGATTTTTTTGCGTTTTGTGGCATAAATTTAGTGAATGCGGGCGATATGTATATAGCAGCATTGATCACTGGGGATTGAACTATGACTAACACTACCAACCAGCTAGACGATTTCGCCATCACACTACCAATTACTCAAGCAGCTCGATTTGCTGCCCAGGAGTTCGCCAACAGACAGCCTAATTCCCAAAAAGCCGAGCAAGTTAGGCTCAATACTTTGGCTGTGTCAGTGGTAAATGATTATTTGCAAATGATGGAAGTTCCGACTAATTTGATCGCTAGTGACAGTTGGAACCCATTAATGCAGTTATGTGGAGATGTAGCTGATCTAGAAGTTCCCTCAGTTGGTCGTTTAGAGTGCCGTCCTGTTCAGATGCATGAGCAGGTATGTTCTGTTCCCCCAGAAACTTGGGACGAAAGAGTCGGTTATGTAATTGTACAGGTTGATGAAACCAATACAGAAGCTAAATTACTAGGTTTTACTAAAAAAGTTAATCAAGAAACATTACCTCTAAATCAACTACAACCTATAGAAGCATTGATCGATCGCCTAGAGCAACTGAAAACTTCTCCTGTGGATGCTTTGGTGAATTTGAGTCAGTGGTTTGTCGGGCAGTGTGAAGCTGGTTGGCAAACAGTAGAAACTTTGTGGAACTCGCTGGAAGCTAAACCGGCTTATGGCTTTCGTAGTCCTGTAAGCACTCCAGATACAGCTTTTAATCAAGCAGAAGCCGTTACCAGACGGGCAAAACTCATTGATTTGGGGATCAAAATAGTTGACCAACCAGTGATGTTGATTGTGGAAATTGCACCTGAAGCTAACGGACAAACTAGTGTCCGTCTGCAACTACACTCCACAGGTAATCAAATACATCTACCGGCAGGAGTAAAACTGACAGTAATAGACACCTCCGGCGCAGTATTTCTAGAAGCTCAAGCCAGGAGTGCTGACAACTACCTACAACTACAATTTCGTGGGGAAATTCAGGAACAGTTCAGCGTTCAGGTCGCATTAGATGATATGAGTATTACAGAGAGCTTTGTAATTTAAAGCAACCAGATTTTTACTATGTAATTGGTAATAAGTAAATACCAATAAGTAACTAAATTATTTATATGTAGGAACTTCAAGTAAACTGGGCTGGAATTGCTGATTTGTAAAAAATTGAGTAAATCAGAACTCCAGTGGTGGGGAATCGGAGCAAAACGGCAGTCATGGCAAAGTTAGTAGTACTAAAATTTGGAGATGGTAGTTTTGAGCAAGGGTTTACCGTAACTCTTCAGATTGGTGAAGAAAGCGATCGCCCATCGACGGAAATCACAGGTAAACTCCCACCATGTCCCGAAATCTTACTTTACTACTCTCGCTGGCAGTCCAGCTATCTACAGCTTGGTAATGGTTATCGTCTAGATGCTGACAAAATCCAAGTTACAAATGTGTCGGTAACTCAAGATTGTCATGAGTTAGCCTTAATTGTCCGCGCTCGCTTTAATACTTGGCTGCAAGCACAAGAGTTTCGACCCTTACGGGAAAAATGGCTGGAGAAATTACAGCCCACCGATGAAATCAGAGTAATTTTACAATCAGAAAATAGCCACTTACAAAGATTGCCTTGGCATATCTGGGATTTACTGGAACGCTATCCCAAGGCAGAAATTGCCCTCTCCTCACCCAGCTATGAGCTAATTCATAAACGCCGAACTTCCAGTCCAACTGTGAATATTTTGGCAATTGTCGGTAATAGTCAGGGAATTGATACCCAAGCAGACCAAGCAATGCTGCAAAATTGTCCCAATGCGGACGTTAGCTTTTTAGTAGAACCACAACGCAAAGAATTAACAGATTATCTGTGGGGAAAAAGCTGGGATATTTTATTTTTCGCGGGACACAGTTCTAGTCAGGGAGATGATGGAATTGGGCGAATCTACCTCAATCAAACTGATAGCCTCAGCATTGGTGAATTAAAATATGCCCTGAAACAAGCGATAGAAAGGGGTTTACAACTAGCAATTTTCAACTCTTGTGATGGATTGGGACTGGCAAAAGAACTAGCTGATTTAAACATTCCCCAGATTATCGTCATGCGCGAACCTGTTCCCGATCAGGTAGCCCAAGAGTTTTTGAAATATTTTCTCCTCAGCTTTGCTAATGGTGAATCTTTATACCAAGCAGTCCGGCACGCACGGGAGCGATTGCAAGGATTAGAAGATAGATTTCCCTGTGCAACTTGGCTACCAGTAATTTGTCAAAATCCTGCTCAAAAGCCACTCACTTGGGAGGAACTCACAGAACCACCAACCCAACCAATATTTAATGATGTCCCACCAGTCTCTAAAAAACGCGGATTAAAAAGGACTATATTTTCGAGTTTGCTAGTGACCGCCGCCGTTTATGGATTAAGGTTTTTGGGCGCTTTACAAACTGGAGAACTGCAAGCATTTGATCAGATGATGCGATCGCGTCCCGATGAAGGCCCCGATCCCCGGATATTAATCGTCACCATTGACGATGAAGATTTAGCTCATCAGCGCCGTAACAACGAGTACTTAAAAGGAACTTCGATATCAGAGAAATCACTGAATTTGCTCCTAGCAAGGATATCCCAGTATCAACCAAAAGCTATTGGCTTGGATATTTATCGTGATTTCCATGCCGAACAACCAGAGTTAATCTCTCGACTACGACAGACTGAGAATTTAATTGGTATATGCAAGGGCAGTGATACCAGCGAGAATATTAAAGGCATCGAATCACCACCAGAAATTCCCCAAGAACGCCTGGGATTTAGTGATTTTGTTCACGATGATGATGGTGTAGTACGGCGACATCTCCTGTTTATGAGTCAAGAAACAGCCTCGTTATGTTCTGCGTCCTATGCCTTCAGTTCTCAATTGGCATTTCGCTATCTATCATCCTTAGGCATTCAACCAAAATTCACCTCTGGAGAAGTCATCAAAAATTTAAAGTTGGGTGATACCGTACTGCATCGTCTTTCATCTCGCATGGGAGCCTATCAAAATATTGATGCCAATGGTGGTCAAATCTTACTAAACTATCGCGCTGCCAAGAAAATCGCCGAACAGGTGACACTTACCCAGCTTTTATCTAGTCCTATCAATCCCAACGCTATTAAAGACCGGATTATACTCATTGGTGTGGTAGCCAGAGGCGACTTCCCCGACTATTGGGCTACACCATACGGCCATCTTCTAGACGAGCAAATGCCCGGAGTGATGGTACAAGCTCACATGGTTAGCCAGATTATTAGTGCTGTTTTAGATGGACGGTCTTTGTTGAGGGTTTGGCTACCTGGGTTAGAAATAGCCTGGATTGGAGTTTGGGCTGGATTGGGAGGGTTTCTCGCTTGGCAATGGCGTTTGCTCCCTCATCTAGCATTAGCAGTTGGTATTAGTTCTAGTGTTTTGTATTTATTATGTCTGAGTCTGCTAGTTTGGGGCTTTTGGGTTCCCTTTGTCCCATCAGCTTTATCCCTAGTATCAACTGTTACCGTAGTTACAATTCAAAATTCCAAGTTTCTCAAGGAAGAGGGGGGATAGGAAGCAGGGGGCAGGGAGCAGGGGAAGACAACTGACAACTGACTAATGACAACTGACTAATTTGAATTTGGTTTTACATACTATGTCTACTTTAAAACCGATCCAACTATTATTGGCCTTAACTATTGGCTACACAAGTTTATTAAGTGCAAATTCCTGGGTATTAGCAACAACACCTGTTAACCCACATAACAATAACAATATAAGTACTGCTCACAAAAAAACTACTTTTACTCAACCACCTCTACCTAGTTCAGAACGTCGTCCTGGTGGGCGTGTTCGTGGTGGTGCTAAACGGGGTACTTGCCCATCAGTTGAACCTCAACTCACAGCTTTAGTACCATTCACTCAAGATGCTCCCACAGTCACCAATGTTTGGGGATTGACAACAAAGGCACATCCGACATTCTTGTTTTATGTGCCGTATGCCAAAGATTCTGCCTATCCGACGGAATTTGTTTTGCAAGACCAGGATACAAATATTATTTACCAAAAAGCGATCGCCCTACCTGACAAGCCAGGAATTATTAGCGTTTCTCTGCCTGCGGATGCTGTCGGTTTAGCTGTAGATAAGCAATATCGCTGGTTTTTTACCGTAGAGTGCGACCAACAAAAGCCAGCACCCCCAATTTATGTTGAAGGAGTCGTTCAAAGAGTCCAGCTTAAACCCGAAACTACCAAGCAACTAGAAACAGCATCACCATTACAACAAGTAGCCATCTACGCGGAAAATGGTATTTGGTTCGAGGCGGCCAACACACTGTTTCAGATGCTGCAAAAAAATCCTCAAGACCCAGCAATGCAAGAACGTTGGCGGAAATTACTCACTAGTATTAGCTTGGATGACGTTGTAGCCAAACCAATGATTTCTCGTAAACTTCAGTAGGGGATTGGGGAGGAATCAATTCAAAATTCAAAGTTCAAAATTCAACAATTCCCCCCTGCCTCCCCTGCTTCCCTACTCCCCCTCACTCCTTCAACCTGGGATGCTGGGGACGGCAAGGGCTACCCCAGCAAACCTGCCCAGTCGGCATACTAGTAAAAACGCTGCTGCGAGCGCCAATCACTGCGTTAGCTCCTATTTGCACCCCTGGCGCGATGAAACAATCTGTAGCGACCCAAGCACCGTTACCAATGGTAATCCCTGCTACCTTTAGTCTGAATGTCGGGTCTTGGATATCATGGCTACCTGTACAGAGGTAACTTTTCTGGGAAATTACGCAGTGTTGACCGATGTGAATCTCATCTAGACTGTAGAAAACTACATCATCGCCAACCCAACTGTAATCTCCGATGGTGACTTTCCAGGGAAAGGTAAAACGCGCAGTTGGACGAACCACCACACCTTTACCAATCCGCGCACCAAACAGACGTAATATCCAACAACGGATGTTACTAGAAAAATGGGGAGTCAGAGGAAATGCGATCGCCTGCACCAACCACCATAACAAAATATACCAAGCTGAACGCCCCCGATCAAACCAAGATTGGTCATACTGGCGTAAATCTACAAAGGGTTTGTCGTTAGTCATTAGTCAACAGTCATCTCCCCCGCATCTTCTAAGTTGTAGATTTCTCGATTTCTTGGGTGAGAGATGGCGGGATAGGATTAGATGTATTTGCAGTATTTAATGTACCACCACAATTACGTAATTCGTAGAGTTTAACGCCAATTTGATATTCATATTGACTGAGCAGCCTGCCATAAATATATCCGGCTCGACCATCTAAAAAACCTAAGCGAATAACGTAGAACAAAATAAACCTTAAAAGTGGCTTAAATGGCAGACGTACCCAGACTCTCTTGAGAAAGCGCTTGCGTTGTACGGCTTCACCAAATAAATTGGCTCCAATAGTATCGCTATCATCTTGACCTGTAATCAGGTTGTAATAAACGCGAGCTTCCCAATTGGAATAACGATTGTGTCTTTCTAACCAGTGGTAAATGTCGCGGAAATCTTCATGAAGCATATCTTCTTTGAGATAACCAACTTTGCCCTGCATGACAACGTGTTCATGGACTTCGTTATCACCAGTATTTGGTACATCTTCGGTATGCAGATTTTCGTAGCGACCTAACTTATGCTTAAATAACCGCAGATTCCAATCAGGATATTTGCCACCGTAGCGAATCCACTTACCTAAGAAAAATACACGACGATTGAGATAGTAACCTGTATATTCTTCTGTTTTGATGACTTGGGCAATTTCATCCCACAATTCATTGGGAATACGTTCATCACAGTCTACAATTAATACCCACTCGTTGCGAAATGGCAAGTTATCTAAAGACCAATTTTTCTTTTTCGGCCAGCGTCCATTAAAGTAGAACTGTACTAGATTTACACCGTAGTTTTTGGCAATTTCAATGCTCTTATCAGTACTTTGAGAATCTACAATAAATATCTCATCTGCTCTTTGTAGGCTATCAAGACAGGCTGGCAGATTAGCCTGTTCATTTTTGGCAGGAATGAGTACAGAAACGGGAACTTTAGAAGACATATATAATTTAGTTTAAGGGACTATTGACTACCTTTATTATTAGCTGTAAACAGCAGACCTTGAAGGACAGCATTTAAGTAACCTATTTGACCATAAGCATATACCAAGTTATCAAAACGTTCTGCTGGATTAGAAAAATATCGGAATGCTTTATACAAGCCACGCGCTAACCGTTCCCCACCCCTTGATAACTGTCCAACACCGGCTTTCCCTGATAGTTGTTCTCGATAACACTCACTAATTCCTTGCCACCAACCCCGATTTAAAAACCAGGAGCGATTGAGGCGTTCTGGCGCAACGTTGTGAGCAACCAAAGCTTCTGGAAGATAAGCAACTTGCCAACCCCCTGTGAGCGCTAGTTCTGTCATTTGTAGTTCCTCATTGGATAGGAGGTTTTTGCCGACGCGACCAAGATGAGGGTCAAAACCTCCAATTTCTTCGAGAAAGGTACGGCGGATAGAGTAATTCAATCCCCTTGGTGTTAAGCCTGGTTGCTGAATGTAAACCACTTTGTCCCCTAAGTCATAGGCTCCCAAGTTGCCTGCTAACCCAGAAGATAACCACCTTGGTGGCTGGGTATCTGGAGGCCATAGGAGGGTGACTTTACCACCAGCGATCGCTAGTTGAGGATAGTTTTGATAAGCAGCGTACAATACTTGTAACCAGTGAGTACTAGCAACTGCATCATCATCCAAGTAAGCCAGAATTTCGGCGCTGGCAAATTTAGCACCAGTGTTTCTGGCTACAGATAAGCCAATGGTGGGTTCAAAGACATACTTTAAACGAGAATCACTGGATCTTTGCTCGACTACTTCACGGGTGCGATCGCTAGATCCGTTGTCTATGACCACAACTTCAAACTCACCAGCAAAATCTTGCACTAACAAGCTATCAATCGCTGCACCTAGATAGGTATCTCGATTGTGTGTACAGATAATGGCAGAGATTTGCGGATCTGGCATGGTTATGGGTGGTGGATTTTACGTTCGCTCGTAATTTGTAATTCGTAATTAATCTAACTCGAAGTAAGTCGTATTGATGATTATTGAGCCGCTAATCAATCTTAAATTTTGCCCTTAACTACTGAAACTTAATCTATACTTAGCTTTCCTCCTTACCAACCGCGTTTTTGCGGAAATAATGTTATGAGTTCAGGTTTGTTGAATGTGACTATGTAAAACTACGAGGGTTTCAGCTAATTGACTGAGGCGAGTTTCCAGATATTGCTTGCGTCCCAAAAATTGACGTAATTTTTGGTAACGGGCGATCGCCATACTCACACTAGCCAACTGATCTGCTGGACATGGCCGCGACCAAACTCTACCAGAATTATCCAGCCCACAAAGATGATAACCAGTGCGGGGAGTTTGATGAGGTACTTTCCCATCATTAGCACAAATTTCTTCTACGTAATTCATGAGGCGATCAACTTCTGCGTGGCGTAACGTAGCAGTACCAACAGCTTCAGCTTCCCCAGGATTGGATTCTAACCAACCATTAACAATAGGCCCTTCTAAGTAAATATCTTGGATTTGTTGTAGTATATTGTGTAGTTCTTGCTGCCAACCAGAAACGATTTCCTGAATTTCTTGCAGCATATTTATCGCCAACGCCGGGTTTGCGCCGTGGCGATGACTACTGAAGGTAGGTGTCTTAAATTTTGGCAAGCTTGGTGTTTTGCCTAGCCCCTCCTGTGCCGGAAAAGTCTGCACAGAACTATGGTGGGGAAATAAATTCTGTTCAGGAGAATGGTCAAACTGGGTATCTATGTCCAGATTCTGTGTCTGTTCTGGGCTGTTACTTTCACTTTCGGCTGTGTCTTTACCTGCAACACTAATCCTAAAAGATAGTGGGCGTTTTGTAGAATCACTTACTTCTATCGCCGCAGTGTCCTTTGTTCCCAAATCATGTAAAGTTGCTTCAATGCGTTTTATGCCTGCTTTCATTTACCTATTCCTCAAATCTACGTTCCCCAAAGCTATATTAATAATTCAAAATGGGGGTGTTAAGATTTTTTAGCTTGTGCCAATTTTGGCATAAATAATGCTGGTGATAATTTTATCTCTTAAAAGTTATTTATTTACACTAAATTTTCTTAATGTAAGGGGTATGGGGGTTTAGGTTTATGGGTGTATAAAACCCTTATACCATTTCACTAAAATTGTGATACAAATCCGAACCCAGAAACCTTTGCAAAATATAGGTTTCTTAATTTTGAATTTTGAATTTTGAATTTTGAATTGGTATTACACCCTTCCGAAAAGAAAATTAATCCGATAAATCAATTGGGGAAACAACTTTGGGACAAGTGATCTTAATTACGGGGCCGGCTAGGTCTGGAAAAAGTGAATGGGCAGAGATTTGGGCAAGAGAGTCAGGGAAGACGGTGATTTACGTGGCTACAGCAACCAGTAACCCGGATGATGCAGAATGGCAAGAACGTATTCAACAACATCAAAACCGCCGTCCTCAAGATTGGATAACCCTAGAAGTTCCAACTACATTATCTATGACTCTGGCAGATACCAAGGCTAACAGTTGTGTTTTGGTAGATTCTCTGGGAACTTGGGTAGCGAATCTTTTAGAACAAGATGAAGTTAGTTGGGCAAGCACTGTAGCAGAATTTTTGGTAACAGTACAGCTAGTTGCGGCTGATATGGTTTTTGTGGCGGAAGAAACTGG
Organism: Anabaena sp. FACHB-595; assembly: GCF_048568275.1. Taxonomy (NCBI): domain Bacteria; kingdom Bacillati; phylum Cyanobacteriota; class Cyanophyceae; order Nostocales; family Nostocaceae; genus Anabaena; species Anabaena sp. FACHB-595. Next base: position 3,840,374 of record NZ_CP183473.1, on the reverse strand, counting down.
TTGGGGCATAGTGCCAGCATACCCTTTAGGAAGGAAATTCCGCGATCGCCTTGGTGCTTTAGTCCGCCAATTAGGTGGGATGTGCGATAGCGTTTACTTAGTCACTGGCGGTTATGCTCTCAATCTCACCGCTTTGGCAACACGATTACCAGACTCAACAGATTACGAATGATTAAGTATTAATTAATAAATATTAAGAGAACTTGATTATTATTTTGCTGTGCAAAGTCAGACACTTTCTTAATAGAAAATTAAGTAGTTAGTCTGCAAAATTCCTAATACCGATTGTAAGATCGTGGTATGGCAACCAAAGAAGAAGTGAAAACATATCTTGCCTACTGGTTTCAGTTGGGTAAGAAAGTAGTGGTCGGTAATGAGGGGACACACTTGTTGCCTCAACCTATATTCCAAGGCGATCGCTATAGTCAAGAATTTGAAGACTGTTGGCAAAAGATTCTCTCACCATCAACTGGTGACTGTTATCTCGAAGGGACGGAAGAAACTATTGCCGAGCTGCTAACCCCCGGATGGGACATGATAGCTTGTGGTCGTTGCGCCATGCCAGTACCGATGCGTAATCTCGGTATGCCTCCATTATCCTGTCCCTGTGGTAGTTTACCAGGTTGGCCGAATACTGAACTACCCACACCACGATCCCCAATCAGTAACCAAGAGCAATTAAAAGTAATCCGGAATCGGCTTTTAGGGAAATTGTCTACTGCTAGGCAATGAATTAATCAGGGTAATGGGTAAAGTCTTCTTCACAATTACCAATCACCCATTACCAATTACTTATTGAGCGGTTCTATAAGGGGACTGGTAAGTACAAGAACGCTGACCAAAGAGAGTATAACGGTTATCGCGGACTTGGGCATAAACGCGATCGCCTACCCATTTCACCCCCGGTAAAGCTCGATAAGCATCGACAAAAATACTACCAAGGGGCAATAAACGACCAATTTCTTCGGCTGCGTCGCTTCCTTGCCAACGTCGTTGCGGCTCCTTAGCATCAATTAAAATTACTCCTAGTTCACAACCTTGGGGCGTAATTTCCCATTGAGCGATCGCCTGCTCATCCTGCATAGGGATATAATGGAAAATCTTGCCTTGGTCTAAGGTTTCTAGCAATTTTACTAAAGTAACGCAGAGATTACAATTGCCATCATAGATAACGTAGTAACTTATTGAACTCATAACTATTTCTGTATTGATTTAAGTATTAAGTACACAAAGTATTTTAATATAGTATTAATTCAGTAAATTTCAGTTAAATTGCCAATTGCTTTGACTAACTTAATTTTTGGCGCATACTGAATATACTGTTACACCAAAACCCAAAACCTTGGGGTGAGAATGATGTCGGAAGAGAAAATCTTAAGTGTTGATTTTACTCAAGAAGATGCCTATACAGAAATTCTACCGCGATCGCCCCTGGTTTCTAGTTATCATGCCCAATGGCAAGGTCTACGGTTAGATGTTCACCAACAGCCTGGCCATGAAACTCCAGAACACAGCCCACAGCAACACGTCCTCACTGTTAGCTTAGACCAGCAAATAGTCCGTTTAGAGCGCATACTTGATGGGCGTTTGCAGTATGAGAATATAGCTAAGGGCGATGTGGCAATCATTCCTGCCCAAACTCATCACATATCACGCTGGCAATCAGAAACAAAATTTTTAGTCCTCAGTGTAGAACCAGCTTTTTTTACACGTATGGTGATAGAAGCTGGAGATTTACAGAAAATTGAAATAAAACCTCGTTTTGCTGCACCAGATCCCTTAGTTCAACAAATTGGGCTAGCACTTCAAACAGAACTAGAATCTGAGCATAAAGGTAGCAGCATTTACATTGAGTCTCTAACAACCACGCTGTGTATTCACCTACTCAAACACTATTGCGTAACAGGTGGAACAATCCTTGACGACCATCATCATAAAGGACTTTCACACTGGAAACTCAGGCAAGCAATTTCCTACATTCATGAAAACCTTGACCAAGATTTGACTTTGGTCGATATTTCCACAGCAGTAGGAATGAGTATGTATTACTTTTCGCGCCAATTTAAGCAATCAACAGGTTTTGCACCACATCAGTATGTTATGAATTGCCGAATTGAACGCGCAAAAAAGTTACTGGGTAGCACTAACAAAACCATAGAGCAAATATGCACCCAAGTCGGCTTTCAAAGCCAAAGCCACTTCACAAATGTATTTCGTAAACTCATGGGTATTACACCCAGGGTATACAGGGAACAAGTCAAGACTTAATCGGGGCTTGGGCGCGTTGCATCAATGCGGGATGATTTCTATCACGCAGAGACGCAGAGAGGATAAAGAGTTTGAAATTTCATGTTGTTTCAATCCCTAATAGGGATTATATGGTGTTGCAACAAAGATCCTTGTCTAAATCGTTTCAGGAAATAGGTTTCAATCCCTAATAGGGATTATATGGTGTTGCAACTACCGTCTGGTCTAGACTCCATGCCCTAGTCGTTGGTTTCAATCCCTAATAGGGATTATATGGTGTTGCAACTTTTAGGAGGGATAACGCAATAACCGAAATCAAGTTTCAATCCCTAATAGGGATTATATGGTGTTGCAACCTTATAGCTGTGCGAGTTGTGTATGAAATCAATGATGTTTCAATCCCTAATAGGGATTATATGGTGTTGCAACTCTTAAAAAGGAGCTTCGTCGGTTGGGTCTTTACTTGTTTCAATCCCTAATAGGGATTATATGGTGTTGCAACCAAGCTGGTAGAGACTGGTTATTAGGTAAAATAGGTCTTTACTTGTTTCAATCCCTAATAGGGATTATATGGTGTTGCAACCGGTCTTGGTCGGGTTGCACTCCTGCATTGCCCGGTTTCAATCCCTAATAGGGATTATATGGTGTTGCAACTTCACCCACACTTGCCCCATCCCGCAAAAAGCTTGTTTCAATCCCTAATAGGGATTATATGGTGTTGCAACGGCTAGTTACAGAAGTATTGCTGTATTTGGTTTTCAAGGTTCAGTTGCGTTAATCTGTGGCAAAGATAACTTTTCAGACCTTGGGTTGTCAAGAGGAACAATGGGAATAAATTCTGGAAATTAGTCATAGCAAGGTTTTCAGAATTTGCGTCAACCCTTGGAAGGTGTCAACTACATTCAAATGTATAGAGGATAAGGCATTCAGCCATAAAAATTGAGGTTAACGGGAAAACACCTATAGGTTGACGCTAGCTCGTTGTTTCCGTAGAATTTTCTGATTCCAAACTGAATATGGCGGACAAGCCAAGATTTTGTGTTCTAAAATTCTATCTTTGCAGCCAATAACAAGCTAACTTTGTCACTACTTAAGGGCTTGGAGAACAAATATCCTTGGGCTTGGTCACACTTTAATAACTGTAGTTGTACCAACTGGTTTACTGTTTCTACACCTTCAGCCACTACACTCATTTCCAAATTACTAGCAAGTGTGACAATAGCACGGATAATTGCCAATTGCTCACTATCGCTATCAATTCGCTTCGTAAAAGAACGGTCAATCTTTAAAATATCAATGGGAAAACAATGTAAATAAGCTAAAGATGAATAACCTGTACCAAAGTCATCAATACACAACTGAATCCCTAGAGTTTTTAATTGTTGAAGAATGGTAGCAGCTTGTCCAGGACTAGCCATAATAGCGCTTTCTGTAATTTCTAGCTTGATGCTGCTAGGGTCTAGGTCAAATTCTTGTAATAGTTGCTCAATCTCCTCAACTAAATATGGTTGGGAAAACTGTTTACCGGAAAGATTGACGTTTATACTCAAATGTTGGAACTCAGGAAACTCTAAATGCCATTGTTTTAATTGTTGGCAAGATTCCCGCAAAACAAACTGACCAATCTGAATAATCAATCCAGTTTCTTCGGCTACAGGAATAAACTCGACTGGTGAGATTAGTCCTCTTTCTGGGTGTTGCCAGCGAACTAGTGCTTCAAATCCGGTAATTTTACCTGTGGCTACTGAGACAATGGGTTGGTAAACAACATACAACTCTTGCCTAGCGATCGCCCAACGTAAATCAGTTTCTAACTGCAACAGAGCTACTGCTCGGTCATACATAGTAGAATCAAATACTATGTGCCAAGCTTTACCTTGCTCCTTGGCGCAATAAAGCGCAGTATCAGCGTCTCGTAACAAATCTGCGGCTTGGACATAATCATTTGTGCTTAAAGCAATGCCAATACTGACAGTTGTAAATACTTCATATCCGCTCAAGTTAAATGGTAACTTGAGTGCCTGATGAATTTTCTCAGCGATACGGGTTGCATCATCGATAGATTGAATGTGAGATAGTAAAATTGTGAACTCATCCCCACCCAAACGAGCCAGAGTATCTTCTGGCTGTAAGCAACTTTGTAAGCGTTGAGCAAAACTCACTAGTAGCTGATCACCCACTAAGTGGCTCAAACTATCATTCACAACTTTAAAACGGTCAAGATCCAAAAATAATACAGCAAATAAATCATTTGGGGATTCTTTCGCCTGATCGATGGTTTGCGCTAACCGATCCATAAACAAAACTCGGTTGGGCAGCCCAGTCAGGTCATCGTAAAAAGCATGGTAGACTAGCTTCTCTTCCATGTTTTTCCGCTCAGTAATATCTGTGGCAACACCTTCAATCCGAATTGGCTGACCAACAGCGTCATAAATCACATGACTATGGTTATAAAGCCAGCGCACCTGTCCATCTTGCCGGAGGATTCTGTATTCTAGTTCGTGGCTACCATTCGCCAGTAATGGTTTGATTGATTGACTCACCCTTTGCTGGTCTTCTGGGTGAATCAGATCAAACCACAGCTTTGGGTTATCGTAAAATTCACAAACAGAACGACCGTAAACTTGAACTACAGCAGAATTGAGATAAAGCATCTCAAACGTATCTGCTGCAATTGACCAAATTACAGCTTCCAGGGAATTTAAAATTCCGTCTAAACGTTCCTTGCTTTCTTGCAATGAAGCTTCTGCTTGTTTGCGTAAGCGCAGCTCGTCGTAGACATCGCTAATATTAGTCAACATTCCCAACGCGCCAGTATAGTTTCTTTGCTCATCGAATAACGGCGTACAGGAAATAATTGCCCATAAGTCTGAGCCATCTTTGCAACGGAATTTAAATTTGTGTTTCTCCTGAATGCCTTGCCGACGTTGTGATAATAAGTCTTGAGCCATATCCAAGCCTTCAGCATCCATAAAGGAAAACAAGCTTGCACCCAGCATTTCTTCAATTGTGTAACCCAACATAGTCGCCATCTGTTGATTGACGAAGGTAGTTTCGTTATTTTGATTGAGTAGCCAAATTCCCTCACTGGCCGTTTCTACAATGCGACGATACTGTTCTTTTTGCTGTTGTAATGTCTCTAATACCTGTAGGTGTTGAGTTATATCGTTTTGAACGCCAATAAAATGAGTTAACTGCTCACAACTATCAAACACAGGTGCAATGTAGAGTTCATTCCAAAATTCAGTGCCATCTTTACGGAAATTTTTGATGATGACATGGCATTCTTTCTTTTCTCGAAGAGCAGAACGTAACTCCCAAAGACCAGGCTGATCTGTTTCATTAGTTTGTAAAAATCGGCAGTTTTGCCCAATAACTTCACCGGCAGAGTAGCCAGTCATGGTTTCAAAAGCTTGATTTACATAGATAATTGGATTATCTGGTTGATTGGCATCTGTCAACACAATCCCATTACTAATAGTAGCTAACACCTGTTCCATCAAATTTGAGGGAGCAGTCCAGGGACTATGTTCTATCGTAGGTAATCGCCGGCTATCACTCGTATGAGCAATCAAATGGCTAAGTTCTAGTTTTCCTAATGTATCTTTTTGTTGTTCCTCACTAGTTCCCGTGACGGTATTTACATCTGTAAATACTAAGAATGCTGCTCGTTTATGCTCATAATTAACCAGTTTGCCAGAAATTATTGCTAAAAAAGGTGTTTTATCGCTGCTTTTAATTTCTAGCACCAAGTTACTGATAAAATCGCCCTTTGCTAACTTGCTATTTAACTGAGTCCATAAATCTGAATCAGCCAAAAAATCGGGGATTAGTTGCTGAAATACCGGGTTATCAATCAGCTTGTTTTTAAATAAAATTTGATGGCTTTCTAAACCAATAATTGCTACGGGAAATGGGTTGATTTCAGCTAATAAATTAATTATTTCTTGCAAGTCTAATATGGAGTTTTCATAAGACTGAAATTCTGGTGTAAAGCCTGAATTTGCAGCCTCGCATTCACTGATAGAATCTTTTATTGGCGTTGAAAAGCCTTTGCTTTTCTGAAGATTCAGATGATTTTTGTACACTTTGCCACGCGTAAAAACCATTGTCAGATTTTTGTAAATTGCTGAGGAAGTTTAATTAGAAAACCCACTTCTGTAAAAGGCTCTGACACTTTATTTGATAGTGTTTGTACGCTTGTACGCCAGCGATCTAGAATAGCGGTAATTGCTTATTCAGTCTTGTATAAATAATAACTATTCCTGCAAATCATAAAATGTTTTCACTGAGAAATAATCTTTGATCATCTATGCGAAACTAAAAGCTACATAGTTGTTCGGGGCTAATTATACAGTGATTGCTGAACACTAAATTGTTAATTGTCAAAGCAAATTATTTAACTCTTGTTAATTTTACTCCTTTTGATAGATGCGGTCAGATTTTTTACCGAAACTTTATATATAACTGTAACATTTCTTCAAAAATATGAGCTAAAAACCCAGGGAGTGATTTTTCCCAAGTAGTACATTACAGGATGGGTAAGCCATTTCATAGTCGCAATAAAGTGCTAACTACACAACCTCAAAACTAACTTAGCGAAGTCATAGGGAATAGGAATTGACTAGTTTAAATCTCTTACAAAATCGTTATCGTTTAATAAATTTGATGAGTCGAGGGGGATTTTGCCAAACCTATTTTGCGGTGGATGAATGTCAATCTCCGCCAGTCCCGTATGTTGTGCAAAAATTACATGATAATGAGCAATTATTAGATTCTTTTCAGCAAAAAGCTCAATATATTGAGCAATTAAGCCAAAATTCACAGCTACCAACTTTATTAGCTTATTTTCGGGATCAAGATAACTATTATTTTGTGCAGGAATTTATTGCGGGTGCTAGTTTAGCGCAGGTGGTTCAAGAAGAAGGCGCTTTCCATGAAACTCAAGTCTGGCAACTTTTAACTAATTTATTGCCAATCCTGAAATTGATGAGCGATCGCCAATTGATCCACGGTGATATTAAACCAGAAAACATTATCCGACAATTGACACCGGATTCTACAAATTTGGTATTGGTGGATTTTGGTCATGTGCAGATTGTCTCCAGGACTGACCAAATAACTGATGTACAGGGTGTTGGTAGTCCTGAGTATGCTGCACCAGAACAAATCACAGGTCAAGCAGTATTCGCCAGCGACCTTTATAGCTTGGGGGTGACCTGCATCCACTTACTTACCCTGGTGTCGCCCTTTGATTTATTCGATATTGCTAACGATTGTTGGGTGTGGCAACAATACCTGACAACTAAGATAAGCGATCGCCTAACCAAAATACTCAACAAACTTATCCAAAAATCAGTTCATCAACGCTTTCAATCAGCAGATGAAGTGATGCAGGTAATGGGTATAGAAGGCAAAATACTACATTACCCACCCCCACCGTCCCCGTGGCAATGCCTACATACTCTCACAGGATATAGTACTAACTCCCTAGCCATTAGCCCTGACGGGAATAAACTGGCTAGTGGTGGTGATGACAAAATCATCAGATTGTGGGAATTAAATACGCAAAAATTACTCGCCTGTTTCTCAGGACATTCTCAGGCTGTCACCTCAGTAAGTTTTAGTCCCCAGGGCGAAATTTTAGCCACGGCTAGCGACGATAAAACTATCAAATTGTGGCATCTGCCAACATCTAGTGAAGTTTTCACCTTAAATGGACATACAAACCCTGTCAAATCTGTAAGTTTTAGCCCTAATGGGCAAATTCTCGCTAGTGGGAGTTGGGACAAGCAAGTCAAACTGTGGGATGTCACCACTGGTAAAGAAATTTATGCCCTCAAAGCACACCAATTACAAGTGAGTGCAGTAGCATTTAGTCCCCAGGGAGAGATTCTAGCCAGCGCCAGTTTTGACAGAACAATTCGCCTATGGCAGATAACACAAAACCACCCAAGATATACCTTAATCAAAACACTTTCAGGACATACAAGGGCGGTTTTGGCGATCGCATTTAGCCCAGATGGCAAAATTTTGGCAACAGGCAGCGATGACAATACTATAAAATTGTGGGATATCAACACTGGTCAGCTAATTGCCACTCTTTTAGGCCATTCCTGGTCTGTAGTTGCAGTGACTTTCACCGCCGATAACAAAACACTGATTAGTGCCAGTTGGGATAAAACCATTAAGTTGTGGAAGGTAAGCACAACAGAGGAAATTGTGACTCTTGCCAGTCATTTAGACTCAGTGTGTGCTGTTGCTGTTAACCCTGTTACCCAAGTGATTGCTAGTAGCAGCAGGGACAAGACCATCAAATTGTGGCAACTTGTAATACAGCAAAATTGAATTGCAAGAGTAAGGATTGCTGAGTACTAAGTACTCAGTAACAATACTACCCTTTACCCTAAAGTTTTTGATAATCGGTTAGTGTATGAAGGCTTAGCGCCTTCCTGCACTAGTGTGATGAAATCAAGCGCTACCTGTAAAGGTAACTTCAGGAAATTTTAACTGAGCCTCTGCCATCGGACGGTTTCTGCCTTCCTCTTGCCAGTAGTTAATCACTTCTGTTGCCTTATTGAGCAATTCGACGCGATCTAAATCACTGATCCAGTGTTTGGATTCGAGTTCTTTTTTCAACTCTTCCCAAGCATCATTACGAGGCCAGAAGAAATACTTAGTCAGAGGACTAGTACCTTTGCCTACCACCTGATCAACAGCCAGCGCAACGTTCTCGTCTAGCCAAAGAATTTTTAAAATAAACTTGGTCAATCACACCTCCGGCCAATATCCGGGTACTAAATTAATTAAGTTTGCGATCGCTTATTTTAACGCAATACCTTACCAGTTGACCAAACTAGTACCGTAAGGGGGAATTAAAAATTAAAAATTAAAAATTAAAAATGAATATATAGTAAGGGTTTCGTTGATTTGGAATAGGTAGTTTATTACGCTGATCTGTACTAGTGTGGCAACTTAAAAACACAGGTGAAGGTAGGGAATGGGGGAAGAGTGTAGATAATGGTGGTGGTTCTATAGTGGGGAGAGGAACCAATGACAACTGACAACTAACAACTGACCAATTATGTTTAATCGCAGTCGTCGCAATCTTGCCAGTTGGTTCACCCTCGCAATGGGGGGTATTTTAGTTGTGTTTGCGGCGGCGGTCTATTATGTGAAGGTCATAGATGAGTTAGAAGAACTAGATCAATTACTGTATAAAAAAACTACCGTGATGGCGGCGAGTGTGAGGACAGATCTGGACAATCGTCAACGCAGGGTAGATTTGGACAAAGTACCTCTGTTGGGAACGAAGGTAGAGCCACTGTCAGATAGTCAATTAGTGTATGCAGGTTGGTATGATGAGCAGAAGCGACTAGTGCAGTTTTTTGGTGAAACTCCGAGCGATCGCCTGTTAGTTGCTAGTGGATTTAATACTATTAAAATTCATAGGGAGTTATGGTTACGTCGGGTAACTTTGCCTGTTTACCAGGATGGCTTATTAATTGGCTATATGCAGGCTGCAATGCCATTGACAGAGACGGAAGGTGCTTTAGCGGAGTTTCGGCTTGTTTTGGCTATTTCAGTCCCCATTACTTTAGGAATTATTGCTTTGACTGGTTGGTGGCTGGGGGGAGTGGCGATGCAACCAATTCGCCAAAGTTACGATTATCTCCAAAGGTTTACGGCTGATGCTTCCCATGAATTGCGATCGCCTCTATCTGCTATTGTCAGTAATGCCCAGTATGGCTTACTAACAAAGTCTACTGACCCAGAAACCCAACGTCAGCGCCTACAAAAGATTTTTGATATTGCCCAGTCAATGAGTATCCTGGTCAATGATTTGTTATTTTTAGCACGTTATCAAGGGCGCATACCCATCGAATCTTTGCAAACCGTTGACCTAAAAATTTTACTTTTGCAAATCCAAGATGATTTTCTTCCCCATCCAGAAACGCAACACATCAAGTTACTTTTCACACTACCAAATCATCATGTCAGCGTTCTTGGTGATGCTAATCTACTCCGTCAAGCAGTCATCAATTTACTGAGTAATGCTTGTAAATATACTCCTGAAGGTGGTCAGGTGGAGTTACAGTTATTTACTCAGTCAAATTGGGCTGTAATTCAAGTTGTAGATAATGGTATTGGCATTCCTCAAGATGATGTACCATACATTTTTGAACGATTTTATCGGGTAGATAAAAAGCGTTCTCGTAAGACTGGTGGGTTTGGGTTGGGATTAGCTATTACCCAACAAATCATCCAATCTCATGGCGGTAAGATTAATGTTCACAGTGCAGTAAATCAAGGTGCAACTTTTCAAGTGTTATTACCTCTGAAATAGAGTTATCAAGTATTAGCGTAAGCAATAGTACTAAGCAGGGCATTTTCCGCTTGTCGTGAGTCTAGGCGAGTGTGTTGAACAACAATCGGCACATTTGATTGAATCACACTGGCAAAATCAGTATCATGCGGAATCGGTGCTGGGTCATTCAGGTCATTAAAGCGGACGTGTTTAGTGCGGCGTGCAGGTACTGTCAACCGATAAGGCCCTACTGGCTCTTTGTCGCTATAGTAAATTGTGATTTCTACATGAGCATCTTCGTCGCCAGCATTGAGGATGCACACGGTCTCATGGCTGATGAACTGAGGTTCCGGCCCGTTACCGTAGGGGGGAATATAACCTTCAGCGATCGCCCAGCAAGTACGTCCAATTGATAAACTCATTTAATACCCCCTAATATCAAACTCTTCTGCGTGATTGTTGCCGTCGTGAGTTAGCAAATAATGTAATATTTTCTACAAACTGTAAAGTATTTTCCGCAAAGCGATCGCCAGTAGTTTGGCGGGAATCATTGAGATTACGTAAGCCGTGTAAATCCAGAAAACTAAATCCAACCTTGGAGAAAAAGGGCAGTAGACAAAACAAAAATGTATCTATAGTTTGATTTATCCAGCCAAAACCACTAGGGCCAATAATCCAGACTATTGGGTAGCCTATCCAAAGCACTGTAAAATAAGTAACAAGCTTATCGTATAAGTTCGCTAGTTCTGAACTTTGAGTTCTGGTTTTGGCGCGCAATGGATTCCAAATACCCCAAAGAATAATGAGAAAAGCGCAAACCCCGCAGATATACCATAGATATCTCACCCAATCGCGCTCAGATAAATCTGCGATTAACCCAGAGGTAATTACAACTATCTGGGTACTCATCAAAAAACCAATGAGTGTCCAATCTTTTTTGATAAACTGCATCGCTGTCCAAGAAAGAGATAGCAGTAATAATGGTGTTGTCACCATCCAATCAATATAACGGGCATAGTGGGCAATTTGCCCAGCCGCTTCAACTTTACCTTGGTCTATTGCCATTGCCATATAGGCTAGTCCCGACCAAATGGGAATAAACATCGCCACAAGGTATTCGTACTGGGGAACACCGCGCGGATTTCGACTAAGTGACCAAAAGTGCAATGCACCAATTGTCATTCCCGCAACATAAATCCAGTGTAAAAGACTCTCCAAATTCATAGGGCAATTTTAAAAAGGTAAAATTAGATATAAAACAATGTAAAAGAAGCAGGAATATAACTGGGGTTATAAAAATAAAAAAACACTAATTAATTTTTCATGAAATGAAAATATTTATATGATGTTTCATCTATCATGGGAAATAATTAAGTTCTTCTCAAGATATAAATAGTGTTTTTTGTAGCCAGTTAATCGCCTTATTACGATTAGTGTTGAGCATGACAAAAAAATGTGACTAGAAAGTGACACATCTAGCTAAAATTGAAATTTAGCTGAAACTTACCATCTAACAATTTTGGATATTAGATATTGGTTTGACCCCACAGATGAATCTGGGTGCTTATCCCATCACGGAGCAATTGGTCATTTTATATTCACATTTCCACGGCAAACTGAAAATATTATGTTTGTCAGTAAAATGGCATAAATAATTAACTGTTTAAACCTACAACAAGACATTTATAAATCTTGTATAGGACTGGTATTTGATTTCTGAAATATACCTGGGTATCATGCTTGTGGTGGGCAATGCCCACCCTACAGATACTTAAGATAATTTTAATAATCAAATCAGATTTCTATATTAATTTTAAATTAAAGAAAATATGTCAACAGAAAAAATCTATCATCTTTTCCGGCTTTGGTGCAAAATCACTTTATCAACATTCGTGGGTTTGAATGCGTTGGCGTTGTTGCTGCTTGTATTGTTGTCTGTGTTGAGAGTGCCTTCTTTCAATATTGGGAATGATGCTTTATGGTTATTGCGTTGGCAGTATGAACAGAGTACTGGTTTTGTGATTGTCTTTAATCCTTGGATTTTACTTACTATTGCGGCTGTTATAGGTTTTGTAGGAGTCTACTTGAGACGAAATTCTCAACAGCATAGGAGACGGACAAAATGAAACTGGGGCAATGGTTAGGATTATTGGCACTGGTTATTTCACTTTATATCCTTTGGGAAATTCGTCAGTTAGTACTGCTGTTGTTTACTTCTGTAGTATTGGCAGTAGCAATTAATCAGCTGGTTTTGCGGTTGCAGTTGGCTGGAATTAAACGTATTTGGGCAGTCCTTTTAAGTGTGGCTATTGTGGTTACATTTTTAGTTAGCGCTTTCTTGTTGATTTTGCCGCCATTTATCGAGGAGTTCCGGCAACTCTTGGTGCTTTTACCAACTGGTATAAATCAAATTCAACAGGGTATAAACTGGTTAGAAGAACGTCTTGTAGATAGTTATTTACCAGAAATTCCCGATATCGATAGGCTACTTGAACAGCTACAGCCTTGGGTTACGAGTTTAACACAACAGGCGATCGCTTTATTTTCTACTTCGGTAACGGCACTGTTAGAAACCTTACTCGTCATAGTACTAACTTTAATGTTGCTGGCGAATCCCCAACCATACCGCAGAGTTTTTATCCGGTTTTTTCCTAACTTTTATCGCCATAGGGTGGATGAAATTCTCACGCGTTGCGCGACAGGTTTGGGTAATTGGACAGTTGGCGCTTTGATGGAAATGTTATTTATTGGTATCCTCAGTGGACTAGGGCTATGGATTTTACAAGTACCATTAGCATTAGCTCACGCAGTTTTAGCAGGCTTACTCAACTTTATTCCCAATATTGGCCCAACTTTGAGCGTATTTTTGCCAATGGCGATCGCTTTTCTGGATGCGCCGTGGAAAGCTTTGGCAGTCTTAATTTTATATCTTGTGATTCAAAATGTTGAAAGTTATTGGCTCACGCCAACAATCATGGCAAAACAAGTAGCGCTGTTACCTGCTGTTACCTTAACAGCGCAAATTGTCTTTGTTACTCTTTTTGGTGCGTTAGGATTACTGTTGGCTTTACCACTAGCTGTAGTGGCCAAGACTTGGATACAAGAAGTGTTATTTAAGGATATTTTGGATAAGTGGCAACCAAGTAATTCCTCTACTTTTGATTGAGAGCTTTGTGAAAAGTGCATTGCACCGCTTAACTTAAATAACAATGACAATTTGGCTTTTCAATTAATGATTCAACCAAAGCATTGAGGGCAGTAGCAGCCAGTAATCCTCCACCTATAGTTCCCTCAATAGTGATAAAAGGTGATGTTTGTTGCATTAATTGTCTTTTGGCGGCGGGAGCATGGCTGAAGCCAATGGGCATTCCGATAACTAGTGAAGGTTGAATTTTTTGCTGGTTAATCAGGGTGCAGACTTCTAAAAGTACAGAAGGCGCGTAACCAATCACCACTATGCAGCCTTGACTCACTTTGGCTAATCTCTCGCGCCATTGTTGATGCTGCCAAAATTCTTTTTCTGCCTCGATGGCTGTGTTGATATGGGGGTTATCAATTAAGGTGGTGACTTTACAGCCTAAATGAACTAACCTTGTTTGATCGATCGCCGCCGCAATGGTGGGGATATCAACAACAATCTCACAAGCAGAGGAAAGAGCTTGACGACTAGCGGCGATCGCGTTCTTACTCACCCTCATAAAAGACACCAAACTCACATCACCACAAGCCAAAACTAACTGAGAAATCAGGTGTTGTTCGATTTCCGATCGCTCGGATAAATCAGGTAAGATATGTTGCAAAGATTCGGCAAATACTTCTGGGTGGGTATGTACCTCTGCATCTAAACCATGCCAAAGTTCTGCTAACCCCCCTAAGCCAACTTGCGTTTCCACCTCTAATAATTTGAGTTGTGCCAGTACTTCCGCCTGCATAATTTGACAATGGCGATCGCGCCCCAATAATCCCTCTAAGGCCGACGCTGTTTGTCGCAGCTGGGCGATTTGCTGCATAACTGAGCGATATTGTTGTTGTAACTGTGCCATAAAATTGGCATTGGTGTCTGCTTCTGGCTCCATCTCCAAAATGTGGCGGATGTGGTTAAGTTGGAACCCTTGCTGCTTCAAGGCGACAATCCTCTGCAACCTGATGACATCTTGTTGGGTGTAGAGACGGTAATTGCTAGGCGATCGCTCTGGCTGGGGTAACAACCCTAGCTCATGGTAGTGTCGCACCATCCGGGGAGTAATCCCGCCGCCTACGGCTTGGGTGAGTTCTTTAATCGTTAAGCAACCAGAATTCATAATTTACGCCACCTTGTTCTCTACGCTTCTCAGCCTCTGCGTGATTCATATATTCCCCATATGCTTGACATTAACATCAATGTCAAGGTTTAGGGTAAAGGTATTCCTGACTTGTGCAACTCTCATGCTTTACCCCCAACGTATTCACCAATTCACCAAAGAACACACCGACACCTTAGCAGCCCTGCTTTGTGGGGTGCTGTTATTTTTCGGGTGGTTCGCTTTGCATTTGGGTTGGTTGGGTTTCGCGTTGCTGCTGTTACCTGCGGCTTATGTGATTGGTGGTTATGAAAGCGCCCGTGAGGGACTGACGACGCTAATTAAGGAAAAAGAACTGGATGTAGATTTGCTGATGATTGTTGCAGCCCTTGGTGCAGCAAGTTTGGGTTTGTGGCGGAGAGAATATCATTTAATTATTGATGGGGCAATTTTGATTCTCATCTTTGCTATCAGTGGTGCATTGGAAGGTTATGCCATGCGTCACACCGAGAGGAGTATTCGCAGTTTGATGAGTTTGACACCGGATACAGCCACAATTGTCAATCAAACTGGGGAAGAAACTATTCCTATCAGTCAGTTACAAGTGGGGGATGAGATTGTTGTTAAGCCGGGTGAGTTGATTCCTACTGATGCTGTGATTGTGTCTGGTTACAGCACCATCAATCAAGCGGCGATTACCGGGGAATCTTTACCTGTAGAAAAGACGGTAGGCGAGGAAGTTTTTGCTGGGACACTTAATGGTTATGGGGCGTTGACATTAAAGGTACACAAACCAGCCGCCAGTAGTTTGATTCAACGGGTAATTCGCTTGGTAGAACAAGCACAAACAGAAGCGCCTCCCTCCCAACAGTTTATTGAAGTTTTTGAAAGGGGATATGCCAGGGTAATTGTGATTGCGGGCATATTATTAGCAACTTTACCGCCATTTATTTGGGGTTGGGACTGGGAAACAACCATTTACCGTGCTTTAACTTTTTTGGTTGTGGCTTCTCCCTGTGCGCTGATGGCGGCAATTATGCCTACATTATTATCGGGTATTGCCAATGGCGCAAGACAGGGGATTTTGTTTAAAAATGGCGCACAATTGGAGAACATTGGTAAAGTTAGAGCGATCGCCTTTGATAAAACTGGTACTCTCACTACAGGACAAGTCCAGGTGTCTCAGGTGATTGCTGCTAGTAATTACACAGGGGCAAGTGTTTTAAAAGTAGCAGCAGCCTTAGAGGCATCCTCAGAACATCCCATTGCTCAAGCCATTGTCCAGGCGGCTGGTAATTTAAACTGGGTACGTGCAACGGAGGTACAAGCGATACCAGGACAAGGAATTGTGGGTACTGCTGATGAGCAACAAGTCATTGTAGGGAATGCAGCTTTTGTCCAGAAGTATGTAGATAAGTTACCACAGGAATTACTAGAGGTAGCGCCATCGTTGGAAGATGAGGGGAAAACGGTGGTTTGGGTAGCCCAAGGGGAAAGTAATGGGGATGAGTATCAGGTAATAGGTATAATTGCCATTGCAGATATGATTAGACCAGAAGCGGCTGCGACTATTACCAGGTTGCGGAAATCGGGTATAGAACAAATTGTGATGATTACGGGAGATAATCAACGCACGGCTGAGAGTGTGGCTCAAGCGGTAGGGATTGACCAAGTATTTGCCGAACTTTTACCTGAAGATAAGTTAGATGTAATTCGCAGCTTGCAGCAAAAGTATCAAATCGTGGCGATGGTGGGGGATGGAATTAATGATGCACCAGCTTTGGCTCAAGCATCTGTAGGAATTGCAATGGGTGTTGCTGGTAGTGATGTGGCTTTGGAAACAGCAGATATTGTATTGATGGCTGATAAATTAGAGAAAATTGCTGCGGCTATGGAATTGGGCAGGCGATCGCATCGCATTATCAAGCAAAATATAGTTGTAGCCTTGGGGTTTATTGCTTTATTGTTAATTGGTAATTTTCTTGGCAATATCAACTTACCCATCGGCGTAATTGGTCATGAGGGTTCGACAGTATTAGTTACCTTGAGTGGTTTACGATTGTTGAAGTAAACGAGGAATCTGATTGTTAGTTTCATTTACGAAGTGGCCTGATTGCACTAAAAGGGGAGTAGTGGTGAAAAAAGTAGCTGTGTTTGGCAATACTGGAGGTGGTAAATCAACGTTAAGCAAGAGACTATCCCAAATCACTGGTTTGCCGCTTTATCCCTTGGATAAGATTAAATATCAATCAGGGGGTGCTGAGGTTCCGCAGGAAGAATATAAGCGCACGCATCAGCAAATTTTAGCTACTGACCGATGGATTATTGACGGGTTCGGTTGCATGGAAACCCTCTGGCTACGACTGGAAGAGGCGGATACTCTAATTTTTATCGATCTACCGCTATATGTGCATTTTTTGTGGGTAACTAAACGACTAATCACAGGTTACTTGAGACCGCCTGAAGGATGGCCGGAAAACAGCCCTATTTTGAAGGGGTCGCTTAATAGCTACCGCGTGCTTTGGTTATGTCACAAAGGTTTGACTCCAAGATATCGGGAGTATCTCAAGCAGGCTAAAAACACCAAGAGCATTTATCACCTATGCTCAAGTGAACAGATTTGGCAATTTTTTAAATCAATTGAAAATTAAATGAACTCTCCCATTTAAATGTTGATTAGTTGATTAATGGCAGGATGATAGTAAACGTTGTACCAACCCCAACCTCACTATTGACGATAATTTCGCCGCCGTGAGCATCAACACATTTTTTGACTATAGCTAGTCCTAAGCCAGTACCTGCAATTCCTCCTACATTTTCTCCACGATGGAATGATTGAAATAGTTGTTTCTGGTCTTCCTGGGAAATACCAATTCCGCAATCTTGAATCTTAAACATAACTGCGTTATTTTGG
The DNA here is from genome assembly GCF_048568275.1 of Anabaena sp. FACHB-595. NCBI lineage: Bacteria > Bacillati > Cyanobacteriota > Cyanophyceae > Nostocales > Nostocaceae > Anabaena > Anabaena sp. FACHB-595. The sequence continues at coordinate 3,822,625 of NZ_CP183473.1, read as the reverse complement.
GCAGTTAATTCAAAGTGGATTATACCGCCGGGAAGGGAATACTTAATGGCGTTGCCTAGTACATTACCTAAAATGTGACGCAGCAAGGTTTCATCTAATAAAGCTTCGTCAAATGATTTATTGCAGGTAAAAATTACAGTCAAATGCTTCTCGCCTATAGTTAATTGCGCTTCTGCTACTAATTGGCGACAGAATGCTTCCAAATCTATAGAGATAAGTTCACACTGGAGTTTACCTGATTCAGCTTTGCCTATTAATGACACTTCATCTAATAGTTGTGCCATATTTTTAATGGCGGAACGAATCATTTGTAAATGAGAACGTTTTTTCTCCTTAGTTAATTTGTCTTCGTTATTTTGCAACAACCCAGCCGCTAACAAAATAGTATTTAGGGGATTACGGATGTCATGGGAGAGCATGGAAACAAACTCAGATTTAAACTGGTTGATTTCTTGCGCTTTCACCAATTCAGCCGTGCGTTCTTCCACCCGGTTTTCTAGGGTTGTATTCATGGTGCGTAATGTTTCTAATGCTTGCTTACGCTCAATTGCATAAAATACAGCACGAACCAATACATTAACATTTACCTGTCGCTTGACTAAATAATCTTGCGCTCCTTGTCTGACTGCTTCAATTGCTAAGTCTTCATCGTTAGTATTTGTCAAGACAACTATTGGTACACTAGGAACCCGTCCTATCAATATAGGTAAAGATGATAACCCTTGGCTATCCGGTAGGGTGAGGTCTAACAAAATCACATCGTAGCTGGTCTGTTTTAGTTCATTGAGTGCTTCCTGTAATCGCTTCACATGAACCAGAACAAATTGTTTGGACTCAGCTTGATGCAAATATTCCTGTAATAACCTGGCTTCTGCGAGGCTATCCTCAATTAATAAAATCCTGACTGAGTGTCCAACCATAATTTTCTGGTTTTACCCCCTTGTAATTGGTGATTGGGGAGTAATCAATTCAAAATTCAAAATTCAAAATTCAAAATTTAATAATTTTCTCCCCTGCTCCTCTGCGTCTTCATCTCCCTTACTCAGGTGGTAGAGTGACGGTAGAGAGCCAAAACTCTTCAATTCCTTTGACGATTTGGAAGAGCTGGGTGAGGTTACGGGATTTGGTGATGTAGCAGTTTACGTGTAGGTCGTAGCTGTGAAAAATATCGTCTTCGTTTCTGGATGTTGTCAAAACTACTACTGGTATCCTTTTGAGTGCGGGGTCAGCTTTGATTTCCGCCAGTACTTCTCTACCATCTTTTCTAGGTAGGTTTAAATCCAAGAGAATTAGGTCTGGACGCGGTGCATGGGTATACTCTCCCTCTTGGCGCAGATAGGCCATTGCGTCCATACCATCTCTAACTGTTACCACTTCGTGTGGCAATTGGCTATTTTTAAAGGCTTCTTGGATAAGGCGGATATCGGCTTTATTATCCTCAACTAAAAAGATTGTTCTGTGTTTTTCTTCCGTTTCTACGCTCACGCTCTCGACCTCCAACTGGTATCGTAAAGTAGAAGGTAGCACCTTCACCAAGTTGTGACTCTACCCAGATTCGTCCCCGGTGACATTCGATAATTTTCTTACAGATTGCTAGACCCATGCCTGTACCATGATACTCGTCCCGTGTGTGTAAGCGTTGGAAAATTACGAAAATGCGATCACTAAATTGGGGGTCAATCCCAATCCCGTTATCTCTAACTGAGAATAGCCATTCGTCTTCTAGTCTTTCTGCACCTATATGAATTTGTGGCGCTTCCTCACTGCGGAATTTAATGGCGTTGGCTATCAAATTCTGGAATAGCTGCATGAGTTGGGTACTACCAGCCATGACGGTTGGTAAGGGGTCGTGAGTAATGTTTGCGCCTGTTTCGGCGATGCGTTGGCGCAAGTTACCCAAAGCTTTGTCTAATGCTTTTTCTACTTCTGTTAGTTGAAAAGCGATCGCTTGTGTATCTACTTTAGAATACGCCAAAACGTCATCGATTAACGTCTGCATCAAGCTCACACCCTCGACGGCAAAGGTGATAAACTCGTTGGCATCTGCATCTAGTTGATCTTGATAGCGCATCTCCAACAACTGCACGTAATTCGCTACTTGATTGAGCGGTTCTTGTAAGTCATGGGATGCAACATAAGCAAATTTTTTCAGTTCGGCGTTGGAACGTTCTAAATCGTGCGCTAACTGCGCCAGTTCATCGGCTTGGCGTAGAACGATATTCACAATTGCTTTCCGCAATTCTAAGGCGGCTCTAATTTCCACATATCGCCAAGGTAGAGAGGTGAGGCGGACTGTTTCTTTCCACAGTTCAAAGGATTTGCGCGGACAGAGGCGCACATTCCCATCTAACTTATTAACTTCAAAGGGTTGATTAGGATCACCACCCCAGTTTACAGTTTGAATTACTTCCGGTCGAAACCACAAAACATAATTACGTTGGGAAATAGGAATCGCTAACAAACCACTGGCGACATTTTTATATCTTTCCGCATCTGGATAAACTTGCGGTAAGGAATCCGTGTAGAAAACTTCTTCCTCGACGTTATTCTTCAACCACTGGACTAAGAAAACTAAATCTTCTGCTTTGGGAGTCTCACCAATTAATGTACAATGGTCGCCAAAACATACAGCCGCACCTTGAGCGCTGGTTAAATCTAGAAGACTCGGCTGATGTTTAATTAAACCATCAACAAAGTTATCTTCTTGGGACATATATTCAACCAAGAGTGATTGAATATGGGTCAGATTCATTCGATAATCGTAATCTTCTGTTTCCTCTCTGGCGGAGATTTCCGCAAATATCACCCGTCCCAAAAATTCGCAGGCTTTCCGCAATTCATAGGAAACATATTTGGCTGACAGGTGATGACAAGCAATTAATCCCCAAAGCTTATTGTCCTTAATTAACGAGATAGTTAAGGAAGCACCGACACCCATATTATGTAGATATTCCAGGTGACAGTTAGCCGCACTTCTGAGAATTGAGTTAGTTAAATCAACCGGGCGATCGCTCACTGGGTTCAAAGCGGGTATCATCTGTATAGCCTGAGCCTGAGCATTGGGAATCACCCGGATGGAATTAGAAATAAATAATTTTCTGGCTGGTTTAGGAATATCTGATTCTGGATAGTGGAGTCCTAAGTATGGCTCTAGGCTGTCTAGTTTTTCTTCCGCGATGACTGAACCATGTCCATCATCATCGAATTTATATAACATTACCCGATCAAAATCGGTGACTTTTCGGACTTCTTGGACAATTATCTGACAAAAATCCCGCAAATTTGCTGTTTTCTGCAACTGATTAATTGAAGCTTTCGCCAAATGATAAAAGCTTAAAAACGGGATATTTTCTTGAGTAATTGCTGGTTCTAACTCCAGAATCAAAAAGCCTTCCGTATTGCGATGGAAAACCGCATCAAATACTGCGTAATCATCCCCCTTCTTTCTAATCCAAATTTTTGTAGGGTTAATAAATTCCAGATTCCCAGAAGATAAGCCTGATTGAATCCGTTCTATTTGAAAGGAATCGAGTAAATCTTCTAATTTTTTCTGTAATATATTTTCAGCATTGATACCCAAAATACCCCAGGTATTATTGCTCACTTGTAATATTTTCAGACCCGGTTCTTCCAAAACTAAAAGCACACCATGTGGTTGAATTTGCCCGGAAAGATGAATTGGCGCTTCCTTTAAACTAGTAACATTAATATTTTGTGATTCTACGTCTATTCTCATAAAAAGCCTCTTTGATTCCCTAGAATAATCAAAATTAGAGTTGATATATTTTTTAACCTCAGGAATTAATTATTTACATTCCTTAATTGAAGGCATTACTAATTACTAACTACAAATTACTTACTGCTTGCGCTAACAGTCTAACAGTCGTTAAAGATACATAGAGATAAGAAATGTAAAAAAGCGGTGATTGATTAAACCGTATATATTTAGTGATGTAAACAAAATCTGAATTCTAATTATTGTTCAGTTTGGTAGGGTGCGTCAGAGCGATATAACCTAACTATACTCAGAAATTATTCATACTGACGCACCCTACATTTGGATATTTTTTACTCTGTAAGTCCCTTATGTCAGGAATAAAAAATTTATCTAAATTTTTTATTTTGCATTACCCAAATGGGTAAACTATTCATTTGCGATCGCACTATTTTGAATCAACCGTTTTTGTAAAGCAACAACTACAGCTTGATGGCGATCGCTAACCTCTAGTTTGTGTAGAATAGCATGAACATGAACTCTAACTGTTCCAGGGGTAATGTACAGTACCGTAGCAATTTCTTGATTCGTTTTCCCCTTAGCTAATAAAGCTAAAATTTCTAATTCACGTCCAGTTAAAGGGTGATCAGATTTTGGGAAATTTTGTTCTGGCGGTTGAGACTGGCTAGACTCAATAGAAGAGCGAATTTCCCTCGTTGCAGTTTCATCCCACCAAGAAGCCCCAGCCGCGACAGAACGCAGTGCCAATACTAATTTTTCGGCGATAATTCCTTTGAGACAATATCCTTGAGCGCCTGCTTCAATTAATTTAGAAATTAACGGTTTTTGGGAATGGGAAGTCAAAACTAAAATTGGTAGTTGAGGATTTTGCTGCTTAATTTGTTTACAAGCTTCTATTCCCCCCAACCCTGGTAATCCTACATCTAATAACACCACATCCAGAGAGTTTTGCTTGATTAAATCAAGGGCTGTTTCACCATCTTCAGCCTCAGCAATAATTTCTAAGCCTGCTTCTTGTTGTAATCGCACCCGCAAGCCTAAGCGAAAGAGTTCATCATCTTCAACCAACAGAATTTTTACCGGGTTAGAAGCCATCTGACGCAGATAAAGAGGGCTGAAATGGGAGAAAAGGCAATTTGAATGCAAACATAGCACCCGTAGGAACTCTATTCTCTGCCCAAATTATACCGTTATGAGCTGCAATAATTTGTCGAGATAAATAAAGTCCTAAACCTGAACCTTTGGCTTGGCGTTCACTATGGCCTTGATAAAATCGTTCAAATAAATGAGGAAACTGTTCTGCTTGAATACCTGCGCCAGTATCGGAAATTTTTACTACTTGATAGGAAGCTTGGGTTTCCAATACAACCTCTACACGATCGCCCCGCCGAGAATGATTGATAGCATTGACTAGGAGATTATACAACACCCGTTGCAATTGCAGAGGATCACCGTTTACCCACAGCGATCGCCGCCAATCAGAGTCACCATAATTAAACGATATATGAACTCGCCGACTAGCAGCCAAATCAATTAGTGTACTCGCTGCTTCTTCTGCCAAAGTGGTTAAATCCACAGGAATTAAATTGAGCTGTAAACCTTCTGTATCATTGCGATAGATATCTAATAAAGTTTCTAGGAGTTGTAGAGAAGTTTGATGGCTGCGGATAATTGTGGCTAACACCGGCTGCTGTGCTGATGATACCGCACCAAATTTTTCTTGTTGAACAGCTTTGAGAGTTTCAATAGCACCCAAAAGCGGTGTTTTCAAATCGTGGGTGAGAGTAGAAGCAAAATCTTCCCGCAGTCTGACTAATTCTTCCTGTGATTCTAATTTGGCACGGGTGAGGGCGATCGCCTCTTGAGAACGACGCAGGCGATCGCTTAAAATCCCTGTTACAATTAAGGACATACAAGCGATCATCCGACTAGCAACTGTAGGAAACCTAATCACTTCATTATTTGGAAAACCAAGATTAAGAATTGTTAAAAATACAGCAATAAATGTCGTCAATAAAGTTGCTATACGTCCAAACCAGTGATTAGCTAACAGAATTGGCCCAGTATAAAGATATCCAAATACATATTCTGTTGGCGTAGAAAACTCCATAGAAATCACTGTGATCAATAGCCCTAAGATGACTGAGGCTTTTACCAAAAATGAGTTTTGGGATAGTAATTTAGTTCGCCGGGATAGCATTTATATTAATTCGTAATTTGGCTATAAAACTAATATTTGATTCATGAAAAAAAGTCAGTATACCTCTACCTAACTTGCTTACTGTTTCCTACCTAAGCAAATAATTTCCAGAATTAAATCAGGTTCCTATATATTCATAAATTATACAAAACTTCGCGTTTAGAAGATATATAAACACTGATATAGATTTACGACTAAACACTATATATAAAAAATAAATAAATTTTATATTTTTCTATCCCTTGATTTCTGCAACAAACAAAACAATTATGTAAGTAATATTACGTTTTACCAATTCAAAACACCAATGTTACAAGGTTGGACACAAATCGCCTTAACGCTACTGATTGTAGTAGCCATTACTCCTGTCTTCGGGCGATACATGGCGCGTATTTATCAAGAACAACGCACTGTCTTTGACCCACTTCTGAATCCAGTTGAGCGATTAATTTATGTCTTAATTGGTGTTCAAACTAGAGAAAATATGACGGGTTGGCAATATGCACGAGCCATTTTGTATAGCAATCTCGTGATGGGATTGTTTGTGTTTTTGCTGATGATGAATCAGGGATGGTTGCCCCTAAATCCTACAAATATAGGTGCGCCAACTTGGGATACAGCGCTACATACAGCTATATCCTTTATTACCAATACCAACCAACAGCACTACTCAGGAGAAACCTCCCTCAGCTATGGTAGTCAAATGTTTGGGCTGGGTTATCATATGTTCACCTCAGCAGCAACAGGACTGGCTGTAGCCATTACCTTTATTCGCGGGTTGACAGGTAGACCATTGGGTAATTTTTACGTAGACCTAACCCGCACCATAACCAGGATTTTGCTACCTATTTGTATTGTGGGTGGTATTGCGCTCATGGCTGCGGGCGTGCCAGAAACATTGGCAGGGCCGATTGTATTACCCACCATAGAAAATCCTAACATTAGTCAGGCGATCGCTCGCGGCCCTGTTGCCCACTACGAAATTATCAAAGAACTGGGAGAGAACGGCGGCGGCTTTTTTGCCATCAACTCGGCACATCCATTTGAGAATCCCAACGGGTTTTCCAACTTAATTGAGATTATGGCGATGTTGTCGATTCCCACTGCCTTGATTTACACCTACGGCTTATTTGCCAACAACATTAAACAAGCTTGGCTAGTCTATGGCATGGTAGGCGTAATTTATCTAGCTTTTATTATCATCACTGCTATTGGTGAATATAACGGCAACCCAGATGTAAACGCACTATTGGGGAGCATACAACCGAACTTAGAAGGTAAAGAAGTCCGGTTTGGTTGGGCGCAATCTGCACTGTTTACCGTCAGTACAACCGCCACCATGTGCGGTGCTATCAACAGTTTGCACGATTCATTCATGCCCAACGGGGGTTTTGTCACCCTGTCAAATATGTTCCTACAAATTGTCTGGGGTGGGCAAGGAACCGGAACAGCTTACTTGTTCGCTTACCTAATTTTGGCAGTATTTGTCACAGGTTTGATGGTAGGACGTACACCCGAATTTCTCGGACGCAAAATCGAAAAACGCGAAGTAGTGCTGGCAAGCTTTCTCATTCTCTTAGTCCACCCCATAGCCATCATGATTCCATCAGCCATCACCTTGGCTTTCAGCGAACAGTTAGCAGGAATCAGCAACCCAGGTTTTCACGGCTTCGCTCAAGTGATTTATGAATACGCTTCCGCCGCCGCTAACAACGGTTCAGGATTTGAAGGACTAGGAGATAGTCAAGCATCCCCATTGGCGATCGCCTCTGGCGCACAACCAACAATCACAGGCTTATGGTGGAACCTCAGCACCTCCTTTAGTCTCCTAGCAGGGCGTTATATCCCCATCATCGGCTTGCTATTCCTGGCCGATAGTATCTGCCGTAAACAACAAGTTTCCTTCACATCTGGGACATTGCGAACCGACACAGGACTATTCACAGGGGTAACAGCCGGTGTCATTTTAATCCTCGGCGCACTGACATTCTTTCCTTTACTAGCATTCGGCCCCATTGGTGAAGCGTTTTGGATTGGTAATGGGTAATTTGTCAACTCTCACCCAACTTTATGCGATCGCCATCTCGTCTACCTCATGAAACTCGTGACTCGCGCCAACGTACTCCTAAAACAGATATGCGAGGACTCTACCAAAGAGCTATTAAAGAATCATTTGTTAAACTCCACCCCAAAATAGCCGTTAGAAACCCTGTAATGTTTATTGTTTGGGTGGGGACAATTGTGACATTTCTCGTCACTCTTAACCCCAATCTCTTCGGAACAGTACAGGCAAATATCAACCAACAACGTCTACTCAACGGGTTGATTACCTTAATTTTGTTTTTCACAGTCTTATTTGCCAACTTTGCTGAAGCCGTAGCGGAAGGACGAGGTAAAGCACAAGCAGATAGTTTAAAAGCTACCCGTTCCGATACCATCGCCTGGAAAGTCTTACCCAATGGTTCTCTAGAAAAAATTGGTTCTACACAACTGCGACGAGGCGATGTAATCAAGGTAGTAGCTAATGATATGATTCCCGGCGATGGGGAAGTTATACAGGGTATTGGTTCAGTGGATGAGTCAGCAATTACAGGCGAATCTGCCCCTGTCCTTAAGCAACCAGGTACAGATATTGCCAGTTCTGTCACTGGAGGAACACGCTTACTCTCAGATGAATTAATAATTCGGATTACGGCTGATCCTGGTCAGGGTTTTATTGACCGGATGATTTCCCTTGTAGAAGGGGCAGAACGTTCTAAAACTCCGAATGAGATTGCTTTGACGGTATTGTTAGCTGTATTAACCCAGGTTTTCTTAATCGTAGTGGCAACCATGCCTTCTTTTGTGAACTATATTGCTAACTTTATCAGCACTGCATTTGGGGCAGAGGCAGCAAACAGTTTACGCGCAGGTGCAAGTATCGCTATTCTGATTTCTCTATTAGTAGCTTTGATTCCCACAACTATTGGCGGTTTGCTTAGTGCCATTGGTATCGCCGGGATGGATAGGGTAGCTCAATTTAACGTCATCGCTACCTCTGGACGAGCAGTGGAAGCCTGCGGTGATATCAATAGTTTAGTTTTAGATAAAACAGGTACTATCACCTTCGGAAACCGTATGGCTGATGAGTTTATTCCTGTGAATAGCTACACAGTCGAAGATGTGGCGAGAATTGCGAAATTAGCCAGTCTGTTTGATGAAACTCCAGAAGGCAAATCAATTGTCAAACTTGCAGAAAAATACAAAATTCTGGCAGATGTTAATCTTAACCAAGCAGAAGGTGTGGAATTTTCCGCCAAAACTCGCATGAGTGGCACGAATTTACCCAACGGGAAGCAAGTCCGTAAAGGTGCAGTAGATGCGATTAAGGGCTTTATCCGTTCTCGCGGTGGTTCTATTCCTAGTGATGTCGATGTAGCCTATGAGCGCGTTTCCCTGTTGGGGGGTACACCTTTAGCTGTCTGTCAAGATAACGAAATTTTTGGAGTCATCTATCTTAAAGATATTGTCAAATCCGGTTTGCGAGAAAGGTTTGAGCAACTGCGGCGGATGGGTGTCAAGACAATTATGCTCACAGGGGACAATCACATTACCGCTAGTGTAATTGCACAAGAAGCAGGGGTTGATGATTTCATTGCCGAAGCAACACCAGAAGACAAGATTGATGTAATTCGCAACGAACAATCTCAGGGTAAGTTAGTCGCCATGACTGGGGATGGTACTAATGATGCCCCAGCCTTGGCTCAAGCTAACGTGGGTTTGGCAATGAACTCTGGGACGCAAGCCGCCAAAGAAGCCGCTAATATGGTGGATTTGGATTCTGACCCCACTAAATTAATTGATTTAGTCACTATTGGTAAACAGTTGTTGATTACTCGTGGCGCTTTGACAACTTTCTCAATTGCTAATGACATCGCCAAATATTTTGCCATTCTGCCTACTATCTTTGGGGCGGCTGGTATTGGTGCGCTGAATATTATGGGTTTAAAAAGCGCCCAATCTGCTATTATTTCGGCGCTGATTTATAACGCTCTGATTATTCCGGCATTAATTCCTTTGGCGCTTCAGGGTGTGAAGTTTAGATCACTAACGGCAGACCAATTATTAAGACGGAACATCTTTATTTATGGTCTTGGTGGTATTATTGCGCCTTTTATTGCCATCAAATTAATTGATGTGATTTTGCCTTTTTCTTAGTAGGGGAAACGCAGAGGGGCGCGGAGTTTTTCTTGAGGAATAGAGATATGAGAAGGTCTTTGATTTTTGGTGGGCGTAGATTGCCTTTGTCTATCTTTTTGGGGATGTGTTTTAACCTTGTGGTTGCACCTGTTGTTTATGCGGCTACTGGTGATGAGTTTTCCCGTACACAGGCTTGGGCTTTGGGGCTTTTAGGAGTAGTGACGTTGAGTCTGTCTATTTATCTATTTTTTGTGATGTTTATACCGGAGAAGTTCTAATGAGTTTTGCACGCGAAGCTAGCAGGGCAATTCGTTCTAGTTTTGTACTCTGGGTAATTGCTGCTGTGATTTATCCTTTTTTTATGATTGCTGTTGGACAGATTGTATTTCCCCATCAGGCAAACGGTAGTTTAGTTAGGGATAGTCGGGGTCAAGTTTTGGGTTCGACTTTAATTGGTCAACCTTTTACTAGCGATCGCTATTTTAACTCTCGTCCTAGTACCACTGTCTACAGCACGGCTAACCCAAACAAAGATGATAATCTAGTTTTACAAACAGGAATTTCTGGTGCTAGTAATTTGGCTCCCAGTAACCCCCAATTAATAGAACGTATCAAAGATGAAGACTTAAATCGGTTGCAAACATCTGGTATCCAACCAACTGCCGATTTAGTCTATACTTCTGGTTCCAGCCTTGACCCCCACATTACCCCTGAAGCTGCCAGAGCGCAAGTTTCCCGTATAGCCAAAGTGCGCCAACTCCCACCCCAACAGCTAGAAACTTTGATTACTCAAAATACTGATAGTCGATTTCTGGGCATTTTTGGTGAACCGGGGGTTAATGTTTTGCAATTGAATCTAGCCTTGGATGAGTTAAAGCCAACATAATTCATCTGTAATAGTTGAGAATTCCCTAGTTGCTTGAACAAACTGGGGATTTTTCCTTCTACACCCAAGATTTAAACCACATCCGCATTTTGTAACCCTCAGGAGAAAGGGGTAAACCTAAATAAACGGGGAGCCAAAAAATAAGCGCAGCAATAATTACAAAGGAAATCGTCACACCGACGAGCCGCAATGGGCGATAATAACTACGCAGACATTGATCAACAAACCAGGCGATCGCTAAAAATGCAAACACTACACCTGTCATGTAATGATAGATAAAAACGCACCGTGACACTATCGTCCAAGGTAATAAATTGATAGCGTAATTCCAGACTATATATAAAGAAATCCAAGTATCAACAGAAAGTTTTGCTGGCAAAGATAAGCGCCTTTCTTTTACCAAAGGAATCATCACTTTTGCTATCAGCATCCCCAGCAAAAATAATAATGCAGCAACACCAAACCACCATAAGAAAGGATTACCCATTGCATGAACATCATAAATCACTTTCCCGGCACCACTAGGCAAAGGCGGCCCTAAAACGGGTAATGGATCATTAACACTTTGAGCCGTTTGATAATAATATGCCATTGGCCGAATCATCAAAGGCCATTTATACCAAGCAGCGCAGTAAGGATGTACTTGAGCCGTATTACCGTCAAGACGTTCGTGAAAGCCTAATATTTCTTGATGTACTTGAATAAATCCATATTTAGGATTTATTTGTAGATGTGGTATCCAAATCAAACTATAAATTACAGTGGGGATAATCCCTAAGAAAAATATAATTTGTCCAATATTGATTTGTGTTATATTATATAGTGAAGTCTGAAGGCTAATAGGTTCTACATCAGCAGAATTATCTCTTGGTTGATATTCAGATGTAATGAATTGCCAAACCCAAGCTATACTCCAAATTAAATAAATACCTACTAAATAAAATAAACCATTCCATTTTGTGGCGATTGAACAACCAAAAGCCATACCAGCTATGACTAAATATAAATTACGTCTCTGCTTTTGACTAGCTAATGCTAATAAAAATAACCATTGCCCCAATAAGCCAAATATGACGATATAAATATTGATGAGGGCATAACGAGATTCTACAATAAACAAACCGTCAAGAGCAGTAAATAAACCAGCAATTAAAGCAAAGCTGCGTCGATAACTGATGTGATAAGCGATATTGGCAATAATTAGCGGAATAAATGAGCCAGATAGAGCATTAACCCAACGATAACTCCAAGGAGAGCGCAATGCACCAGTTAATCCGTTTACGCCCTCTTGCCAAAAAGGAATATAGCTACTCAGCCACATTCCCATAGCAATCATATATTTGCCTAAAGGTGGATGAGCATCGAAAAATGGTATGTAGTTGAGATAGTTGTGACCAAATTTAGCGTAGTAAATTTCATCAAATACGAGAGTATTAAATCTATCTAGTCCCCAAAACCTTAAAGACAGTGATAGCAAGAATATACCGACCAAGCCAATTCGATACCAATTTTTAGTCATTAGTAATTAGTCATTAGTTATTAGGTATTACGCTAATTTTCGGTGCATCGTGACTAAAGCATAAATAATGAGGATAGCAATTAAATCCGTAAATCAGCATAGCTTGTTATGCTTCTGTTGCATACTTTGTCACCCATCCGAATAAACAAACACATTCAAAGACGCAGAAGAGTTCAAGTTCGCAGGTAATCATTTTTAGGATTATTTGTCAATGAATAACCTAAATGATTTACAGATAAGCAGTTTCCTCAAACGAGGATTGATCCCTGAAGAGTAGACGATTCAATAGTTACAGCTTTTTGTCAAGTCAATCATCTGAGTAAAGTGTAAATTTTTTTTAATTTATGCAAACTTTTGTGATAGTTTGGACACAGGAGCAAAACTGTATCTTCTGAAACTTTTTGCTTCGCCTCTTGTCAGGTAAAAACTTAGCTAGGTAGCTCTCTGTATGGCAATTACTATCGATTCCGCCCGTCGTATCTTCCCTAACACATTACAGGCTGATGCAGTGCCAGCGCTGACTGCACGATTCAACCAACTCAGTGCAGAAGATCAACTGGCATGGACATGGTTCGCTTTCTTAGAGATGGGCAAAACTATTACTGTTGCAGCGCCTGGTGCAGCTAGTATGCAGTTTGCGGAAGGTATCCTCAAGCAAATCAAGGAAATGACCTTTGAGGAACAAACTCAGGTTATGTGCGACCTGGCAAACCACACAGATACGCCCATTTGCCGCACCTATGCTACTTGGTCGCCTAATATCAAGTTAGGTTTTTGGAATCAACTGGGAGAATGGATGGAGCAAGGTGCCGTTGCGCCAATTCCTGCTGGCTATCAGCTTTCAGCCAATGCTAATGCAGTATTGGAAACCCTGAAAAGTCTGGATCAAGGACAACAGATTACCGTCCTCCGCAGTTCCGTTGTAGATATGGGATTTGATGCAGCTAAACTAGACGGCTACACAAGAGTTGCTGAACCATTAGTTGCACCTAAAGATATTTCCCAGCGTGTTCAAGTCACCATTGAGGGAATTAATAATTCCACTGTGTTGAATTACATGAACAACTTGAACGCCAATGACTTTGATGAACTGATCAAGTTGTTCGTGGAGGATGGAGCTTTGCAGCCTCCCTTCCAAAGACCAATCGTTGGTAAGGATGCAATTCTGCGGTTCTTCCGTGAAGAATGCCAGAACCTCAACTTGCTTCCAGAGCGCGGTGTGGCTGAACCCGCAGACGATGGCTATACTCAGGTGAAAGTGACAGGTAAAGTTCAGACCCCTTGGTTTGGTGCAGCAGTAGGGATGAACATGGCTTGGCGCTTCTTGCTCAACCCCCAAGGTAAAATCTTCTTCGTAGCTATTGACTTGTTAGCCTCTCCCAAAGAACTTTTGAACTTGGTTCGCTAAAGGAAAATAACAAAACAACTAAATAGCTGATTATCGCGGTGAGCGCTCTCTTAACGAAGGGCGCTCAATTATTCTGAGCAAACGCAATTAATTAATACAAGTTTAAGATTGAGTCATGTACGTGAGTGAAGCCGAGTGGAGTGATATTGAAAAGACGATAGCTCGAACAGCCTTTGATCAAGCCTACAAACGAGAGATTGAGGCTTTGCTCAAACAGGTTCAAAAAGAAGCCAGCACACTTGTAGAGTTGGACGAGCTTTGGCAATTACACGATTTCTTGAGTGCTAGAAGGCATGAAATCGAGGGCAAGTATGACTACCAATACTCGGCTCTGTTGTTTGTCTTTGCTGGGTTAGTCAAAGACGGCTGGCTTCATGTCAACGAACTGGAAGGGTTATCTAAAGACAAGCTTTCCAAAGTGTCAGCCTTGGCTAGGATGTAAGACGAGTGCTGAGTCAGCAATTCTATAATTTTGTAGGCTTGCCTACTCTTCGAGAACGCTACGCGAACCCGTAGGGTATTTTGAATTGATTTACCTCCTACCTCAGCTTTGCTGTTCCACCTTAGCTATTTCCAGCATCGTTTTTAATACAGAGTCGGGATTGAGACTAATAGAATCAATTCCTTCTTCTACCAAAAACTGGGCAAATTCCGGGTAATCGCTTGGTGCTTGCCCACAGATGCCGATTTTGCGGCGTTGTTTTTTTGCAGAGGCGATCGCCATTTTCACCATTTGTTTCACAGCTGGGCTACGTTCGTCAAATAGTCGAGCGACTAAAGCTGAATCTCTATCTAATCCTAGTGTCAGCTGAGTCAGGTCGTTGGAACCAATGGAGAAACCGTCGAACACCTCTGCAAACTGTTCGGCCAAGATGACGTTACTTGGTAACTCGCACATTACATAAACCTGCAAGTCGTTAACACCTTGCTTTAAACCATGTTTCGCCATCTCTGCTAAAACCAAACGTCCCTCCTCTGGTGTGCGACAGAAAGGAATCATGGGAATAACGTTAGTTAACCCCATTTCATCCCGCACCCGCTTGATAGCATGGCATTCTAAAGCAAAACCTTCTCTATAACCTGGATCGTAATAACGTGCAGCCCCCCGCCAGCCCAGCATCGGGTTTTCTTCATCTGGTTCAAATTGGGAACCCCCTGCAAGGTTGCGATATTCATTACTCTTAAAATCGGACATTCGCACAATCACAGGTTTGGGATAAAAGGCGGCGGCAATTCTGCCCACACCTTGGGCTAATTTATCTACAAAATATTGGGGTTTATCGTCATACATGGCGGTGATAGCCGCAACTTTGGCTTTTTGTTCTGCATCCGCTAAATTGTCGTAGTGAATCAACGCCAAGGGATGGACTTGGATTTGGTTAGCAATGATAAACTCCGTCCTGGCTAAACCAACACCATCATTAGGAATTGCCGATAAACTAAACGCTTCTTGGGGATTACCCACATTCATCAAGATTTGGGTATGGGTGCGGGGTAAGTTTTCTAAGAGAACTTCTTTCACTTGAAAAGGTAATAACCCAGGATAGACTTTACCTTCTTCACCCTCCGCACAAGAAACCGTCACCTCTTGACCAGTTGTTAATACTTGCGTGGCTTTACCACAACCAACGATCGCCGGCACACCCAATTCCCGTGCGATAATGGCCGCATGACAAGTACGACCACCAGAATTGGTAATAATTGCACTGGCACGTTTCATAATTGGTTCCCAATCAGGGTCAGTTCTCTCTGTCACCAGCACCTCCCCAGCCTGAAATTCTTCTATTTGTTTGGCATCTAAAATTACCCGCGCTTTCCCTTGGCTAATCGCTTCACCAATGGCGCGTCCAGTGACTAGGGGGATGAGTGATAAATTCTGCGTTTTCTCCCCAGTCCCCAGCCCCAACCGATAACTCCGCAACACATTCCCATTCTTCTGGGACTGCACCGTTTCTGGACGGGCTTGCACTACAAAAAGTTGGTTGGTAATGCCATCTTTTGCCCATTCAATATCCATTGGGGTGTAACTACCGTGGGCTTGAGAATAATGGTCTTCAATTAAACAAGCCCAATGAGCTAGTTGTAAAATATCTGCGTCACTGAGAGCAAATTTATTTTGTTCTACTATTGATACTGGTTCATTTTTAGTAGATTGGGAGCCTTCATCATAGACCATTCTTAATTCTTTACTGCCCAATTTTTTATCAATAATTGGTTTAAATCCTGTTTTTAATGTCGGCTTAAATACACAATATTCATCTGGATTAACTGTCCCTTGGACAACGTTTTCGCCTAAACCATAGGCGGCTGTAATTAAGGCTGCATCTTTAAAACCTGTTTCTGTATCAATAGAGAACATCACCCCAGAGGTGGCTAGGTCAGAACGTACCATTTTCTGTACACCCACAGCCAAGGCGACGCTAAAGTGATCAAATCCTTTAGTATGGCGATAGGAAATGGCGCGGTCTGTAAATAGGGAAGCAAAGCATTTATGACAAGCTGCTAATACTGCTTCTGCACCAACTACGTTGAGATATGTTTCTTGTTGTCCAGCAAAACTCGCATCAGGTAAGTCTTCGGCGGTAGCGCTGGAACGGACGGCGACATCTGTATCAGGATTGTACTGCTTACACAAACTTTCATAAGCAGAGGCGATCGCCTGTTGTAATTCTAAAGGAAATGGGGTGTGCATGAGGAGCGATCGGGCTTTGAGTCCCCGTTCTTGTAAATTTCTCACATCCTCCACATCTAAATCTGCAAACAGTTCCCGTAACTTGGCTTCTAACCCAGCCGATTGGATGAAATAACGATAAGCGTAAGCAGTAGTAGCAAATCCTGTCGGTACGTTCACGCCTTTGGGTGTCAGTTGTTGAATCATTTCCCCCAATGAGGCATTTTTACCACCCACTAAGGCAATATCTTTAATGCCAACTTTATCAAGCCAGAGAACCAACGATTCCTCTTGAGAAAATTTTGCCAAAGTGTTTTGAGATACTGTCACCATCAGTATTACCTCCCTGAATTAATGCTTTGGTTATGGAGAATTAGTTTTTTGTTGCATTTATTTTTTTTCTTTTGGCGGTCAGACAGAACGCCATCGCAGCACCATAAACACGATCAATACTGTTTATACTTCCCTGTGTGCTTAATAATTCCTTTGGGATCACCATAGCAAAAAAAAATAGATTTTGGTTTCTCACACCATGTCTTCAAGATTCGTAAACAAACCAAAACTATTGTTCCAGTATCCCCACAGATACTTATATTTTTGTAATAATCAAATCTCTTTCTTAAGTAAGTAGTCCGTCAAACCACAAAACTATCTTAGTTAAGAAAGATGAACTAAAATCCTCCCTCCTCATTCCTTCAGCATAATTGGCTATTCCCGACTCCAAATTTTTATGCTGTCCTACTTATATCTTTGGGTATTTGCTTCCAGAACCAGCAGTTGTTTAAACTTTTTATCTTGAAATTTATTTAATAAATTATCTCCGACGAAAGTTTATATATAACCACAGTTACGGATATCATATATGACGTAGAAGGAGATATTAGGTGACAAAAATGATGGGAAATCAACAAATAACCTATCCACTAGCTCCACTCAGTCTGAACAAAGATGAACTAAGTATGATTCGTAATCGCCGTGCTGTCAGGCGTTTACGCATGGAACAAAATTTTGCTTACTGGATATTTAGAACTGTGACAATTTCCTCTATCGTTGGTGCTGTATTGTTCGGTATAGGTGCCATAACTTGTTGGAAATTAGAGATGAATAGTCAACCAATTCCCACCATCAATAACAGACAAGATTGGCAAACAAAAAAGCACGTATGTTTGGGTTGGATGCTCTTTGCTATTTCTAGTTTTCTTGCTAGTGCTTCATTAGCTAAAAAGTCTGATGGGTTGACAGCAGTTGAATAAGTTTCATTAGCTAACTTAGGCAATAAGAGACTATTTATAAAATCAATCGGACTCACCCATGAAAACGAAAAATCAAGGGTGTAAGGGAGAGTTATTGTACAAGTCCTTTCCCCTACACCCCATCCAACACCTGAAGCTTGTGAGAAATGCGAGCCTTACACCCATACACCCAGTCCCAACAGAAAATCTGGGTGCGTAAGTCCTCATAACAATCCTATTAAATATTTTTAAGCGCAGACTACACCGAAAAAAAACAACTTGGTTGCGTTAGGGAGATATGATATTTTGTAATGGTCGATACTCATCAATTCCAATAATTATGATAAATAATTTGATTGGTTAATCTTGTAAACTACATTTAGTTTTACCGGGAAAAATAATAATTAAAAACTCATCTATATAAATCAAACTAAATCAACAAATATCAGGAAACCTCTATATTAATAATTACAGAAAAATATCGAATCTCGAAAGCAAGATTAGAAAAATTTTAGCAATAATTGAAAAGACAAGATATACTCTTGATTTGTAAACTAGACTTTATCATTCACCTTTAGGTAGATTGGCGAAAATATAAAAACAGTATATTTTGGGTGAGCTAACACAAAGCTATTTATGGAGACTCATGCTAAATAAGTAAATTCCATGGCCTACATATTTATCCTTGTGACAATGTTTAGTTAATTAGTTCTTAGGTTCGCTGTAAACCATGTCATCCTCTGAGCCTCAAACTGATTTTAGAGATAATCTTCCCCAGGAACCCCCTGAGCCACCACCAAAACAACGGCGGTGGCTCAGGTTATTGTTGGCTGCCATCCTCTTATTAGGGGGTGGAACAGCGATAGTTTGGCGGTTACTGACTCCGAGCGATCGCCCACCCGCCACTGCTGAGGCTCAACCGCCAGGCGTAAGAGTAAAAACATCACCAGTACAAGTCGGCACTATTGAAGAAAGCACAGATTTTGTGGCTAGCTTAGAGTCACGGCGTTCCGTCACTCTCCAACCAAGAGTACAGGGTCAAGTGACCCAGATATTTGTGAGATCGGGAGATGCGATCGCCTCTGGTGCAGCCGTGATTCAAATCGACCCCAGACAGCAACAAGCAGCCGTTATCAGTAACGATGCAGCCACCCAAGCTAGCAAAGCACAGCTAGAAAACGCTAATGCTACCCTCAAATCCTTAGAAGCGGAAAGATTATCTAATGTTGCTGATGTGCGATTGAATCAGCAAGAGTACGACAGGTATGCTTCTTTAGCTGACCAAGGGGCTGTATCTCGGCAAACCAAAGATCAGTATGCCAACAGACTAGCTACAGCACGAGCCAATCTCAACGCCATAGAATCTAGGATTCAAGCCCAAAAAGCTAGTATCGCCCAAGCACAAAAATCAGTGCAGCAAGCCCAGGCTAATACTGACGAGCAACAAGTCCAACTCCAGTTCTATCGAATTACTGCCCCCTTTGAAGGCACTGTCGGCAATATCCCCGTTAAAATTGGTGATTTTGTCAATAGTTCCACACCACTACTAACCATTACTCAAAACCGACCCTTGGAGGTTAATATCTCTGTACCTCTAGAACGAGGGCCCCAATTACGTCAGGGAATGCCTGTAGAGATTATGAACACCCAAGGTCAAACACTGGGTACTAGTAGGGTATTTTTCATTGCTCCTAATGCCAGTAACGAAACCCAATCAATTCTGGTAAAAGCCTTATATAACAACTCAAATGGTCAACTAAGGGCAGATCAGCTAGTGAGAGCTAGAGTTATTTGGAATCAACGTACAGGCGTTTTAATTCCGATTACAGCAGTCACACGCATCGCCGGGGAAACTTTTGTCTATGTAACCCAAACGGAAAAAACGCCCCAAGGAACCTCCCAACTAGTTGCACGGCAAAAACGCGTGCAGTTGGGTGATATCAGAGGGAATAATTACCAAATCATCAAGGGATTACAGCCAACAGACACAATTGTCACCTCAGGGCTGCTGAATCTCCGTGATGGCGTTCCTATTGTTCCTGAATCTTAGTGTCGGGGACTAGGTACTAGGTACTGGGAGAAGAAGATAAATCTTACTTCCAATCCCTAATCCCTAATCCCTAATCCCCATTCCCTAATCCCTAATCCCCATTCCCCAATGTTTGTTGACTTCTTTATCAGGCGACCTGTATTTACAAGTGTCTGCGCCATTATCATTTTGCTAGTAGGCGCAATCAGTATACCTACGCTGCCTACCGATCGCTATCCTGAAATTAGCCCCACACAAATTGTTGTTAATGCTAACTATACTGGAGCCAGTGCGGAAGTCGTAGAAAATACGGTGACAAATATCTTGGAGCGCCAAATCAATGGCGTTCAAGGTATGAAGTACATGACATCTAGCAGTAGTAACGATGGTACTAGCACTATTACCATCACCTTTGACCCATCACGGGACAAAGATATTGCCGCCGTTGATGTCCAAAACCGCGTGTCCATTGCCCAGCCCCAGTTACCAGAGGCTGTACAACGTACTGGGGTCACAGTCAGCAAACAATCTAACAATATCCTGTTAGCGATGGGGCTGTATAGCGAACAACAGGAATATAACACCGTATTTTTAAGTAACTACGCCGACCAATATATAGTAGATGCCCTGAAAAGGCTTGATGGTGTAGGCGAGGCGCGGATTTTTGGTGAACGGCGCTATGCTATGCGATTGTGGCTTGACCCGAATCGTCTAGCCAGTCGCAAGTTGACGGCTCAAGATGTGATTGATGCCATCAACGAACAAAACATACAGGTAGGGGTGGGGCAAATCGGACAGCAGCCTTCCCTACCAGACCAGATGTATCAAATAGACTTACAGGCTCGCGGCAGACTCTCCGAAGCAACGGAATTTGCCGACATGGTAATTAAGACTGGAAGCGATGGCACACTCATCAAGCTCAAAGATGTGGGTCGGGCAGAATTAGGGGCGGAAAATTATAGTTCTTTTCTGCGATTCCGAGGTAATGAGGGTGTGGGTATAGGGATATTCCCTACCCCAGGTAGTAATGCCTTAGAAGTATCCAAAGCAGTGAAAACCGAAATGGCTCGGTTAGCGCAAAGCTTTCCTCCAGGGTTGAAATATCAGGTGGCGTTTGATACAACCCTGTTTGTGGAGGAATCCCTTGCAGAAGTGGTCAAGACATTGATAGAAGCGCTGATTCTAGTTGTCTTGGTAATTTTTATCTTCTTGCAGGACTGGCGTACAACCCTGATTCCGGTAATTACCATTCCCCTAACTTTGATTGGGACTTTTGCCTTTATTAAGGTTTTTGGATTTTCCATTAACACCTTAACTTTGTTTGGTCTGACATTAGCTACGGGGTTAGTGGTGGACGATGCAATTATTGTGGTGGAAAACATCTCCCGGTTAATTGAGCAAGAGGGAATGTCACCCCGTCAGGCTGCATCCGAGTCCATGCGGGAACTATTTGGGGCTGTAATTGCCACTTCCTTAGTGTTGATGGCGGTATTTGTTCCCGTTGCCTTCTTCCCAGGTACTACAGGACAGATTTATAAACAGTTTGCCCTGACCATTGCCTTTTCGATGGTCATCTCCACCTTTTTGGCTCTGACACTCACACCTTCCCTTTCAGCCTTATTGCTACGTCGGGGACAGCGCCCCCGTGGTTGGTTAGGCAAGATTTTTCACCAGGTAAATAGGTTTTTGGATTGGATGCGCCGGGGATATGAGCGATCGCTTAATTTTCTCGTGAAGGTTAGGGCGATCGTTGTCTTATTATTCCTCGCTTCTATAGCCTTAACAGGCTGGGTTTATCTCAGCGTACCCACAGCATTTATTCCTGAAGAAGACCAAGGCTATTTCATCACGATCATCCAAGGGCCAGAAGGAGTTTCTCTTAACTACACCAGCAATGTCATGGCTCAGGTGGAAAAAGAAATCCTCAAATTGCCAGAAGTTACAGGTACTTTTGCCATTGGTGGCTTTAGTTTTAGTGGTAACAGTGCCAACAGTGGGGTAATTTTTACTACTCTCCAGCCTTGGGATGAGCGCCAACAACCAGGACAATCAGCACCAGAAATTATTGGTAAGTTGGCAGGAGTCTTCTCCAACATCACCGAAGCCAGAATTTTCCCCGTTAGTCCTCCACCCATTGATGGTTTAGGAAGTTTCGGCGGTTTTCAATTTGAACTGCAAGATAGAGCAGGTAACACTGGCTTAGAAAATTTGCTGCAAGTCATGGGAGAAATCATGATGCGCGGTAATCAGACTCCTGGTTTACAAGGTGTATTTAGTACTTTTAGTGCTAACACACCCCAGATGTTAATTGACATCGACCGCAACAAAGCCAAAGCTTTACAAGTTGATGTAGACGAAGTATTTAACACTCTGCAATCTTACTTGGGTTCCAGGTACGTCAACGATTTTAATTTCCAACAAAGAACTTACCGGGTTTACGTACAAGCAGATGCTCAATTCCGTTCTAACCCTGAGGATATTGGTAAGTTATATGTCCGCTCTGCCAACGATCAAATGATTTCCCTGAGTAATCTAGTGACAATTACTCCGGCGACTGGAGCGCAAACAATCAACCACTACAACCTATTCCGTTCAATTACCATCAACGGTGCGGCTGCGCCTGGTTATAGTTCTGGTCAAGCAACTACAGCTATGGAAAAATTAGCAAAAGAAGTTTTACCCGCCAGTATGGGTTACGAATGGTCGGGGATAACTGCGGAAGAACAAGAATCAGGAGGTCAAGCGCCCCTGATTTTTGGACTAGGCTTAGTCTTTGTTTTTCTCGTGTTGGCAGCTCAATATGAGAACTACGTTGACCCATTAATTATTATGCTGTCAGTTCCCCTAGCTATTTTGGGAGCCTTATCGGCTCAGTGGCTGCGGGGTCTGAGTAATGACGTATTTTGCCAAGTAGGTCTAGTCATGTTGATTGGTTTGGCAAGTAAAAACGCCATTTTGATTGTGGAATTTGCCAATCAACTGCGCGAAGGGGGTTTGCCAATTATCAAAGCCACCGTGCAAGCATCACAAGAAAGGTTGCGACCTATTCTCATGACTTCCCTATCTTTCATTCTTGGTGTCTGGCCATTAATCAATCCCATAGGCGCGGGTGCAGCTAGTAGAAAATCTCTCGGTACAGCCGTGGTGGGGGGAATGATTGTCTCAACTGTATTGAGTTTGTTTGTTGTGCCTATTCTGTACATCGTGATTAGTAAAATCCGCGATCGCTTTAGACCCAATTCCCCACACCTACCGCTAGATTCTGCCCATGATGACAAAATTCCCTCAACTAGTCATAGATGAGGCAGAGGGGGACAGGGGGAGAACTTACTCCCAGAGTTTCGCCCAATCCCCGGTCTCCCTAATTTGTTAATGAATCTTTCGGAGGAGTAGACGTTTCTCCAGTTGTCTCTGGGGTGGTTTCTGAGCTTGAGAGGTCAAATTGAACTTCCCAACCCAAATATTTTTTGACAAACGAGTTAGCCCACTGAAAAGCTAGTATTAAAGGCCAGAACAGAATTTTTAGAAATAAACCTACTACCTCATTCACATTGGGCTGTTTAACTTCTAGCCATTTGCGAAAATGAAAACCACTTTGAAAACCTATACCCCAAATCCAAAATATCAGGGCAACCAAGGAAACAAATAAAAAGACAATCAGAGCGATCGCCTGTTTTAACAGTTTCCAAGTCTTCGCAACGGCTTGTTGGTAAACAACAGCCGTATCCTGTTGTGAGAGAGTTTCCCATAATTGTGTCGCCTGCTCTTGCACAGGATTGATCTGCACATAAGCATCATTCCTGTTGTAAAGAATTGGCATGATATTATTCTGGGAGTTCTGATTTTGCTCAACTACAGACTCTTGCATAAAAGCTAATGTTGTCCTCCTAAATATGAGAACATGGGTTTATCATATTGCAAATTTTACTTCTAAATTTAGATTAAAACTTCAGATCATAAATTTTCTAAAAATATCCCAGTCAATTTTATTCACTAATCACAAAACACGTAAATTTGTAAGACTTTTTATGAAGTAATATCAACATTCAATTAGGCTAAATCAAATGATGACGCTTGATGCAAATGCTCAAACCCTGCAATATGCGCTTGATTACCTTGCTAGGGTGATTCAGTGGCGGATCACTTCATCTTTTCACAATCAGGAACAGCAAGCAATTACCATTCCTCAGCCACCCCATGATTTATTAACAGCAGAAACACCTCTAACTCAATTTATCTGCAAGCATCAATTAAATACTGCTGAACAACTGACTCTGTTGATAGCCTTAGCACCCCATTTACAGGCAGATTTTTTTGATCAACTCATCACCTCCCAGTTACCGCAAGCAGGCGATTATCCCCAAATTGGCGGTTGGCGGGGAAAGTCCCATCGGGGATTTTTGCCCACTGGTGAGACAATACTATTTATAGTGGCAGGAAATCAGTTTAGCGATCGCTTTCGTCTCCAGCAACTCTTTCATAATGAGCATCTGTTTGTCCGTGAACGAGTGCTATACCTAGAGCCACCAGCCGATGGTGAGCCTCTCATGAGTGGTAAACTCATCATCACCCAAGACTATATAGATTTGTTTACTCAAGGTCACTTTTCTTCCCCTCAATTCAGTATCAACTTTCCTGCTCAACGCATCTCGACAGAAATGGAATGGGAAGATTTAGTACTCAATACACAGACCTTAGATCAGATTCATGACCTCAAAGCCTGGATAACCCACGGTTCCACCATCCTTTATGATTGGGGAATGAAAAGAAAACTTAAGCTAGGCTATCGGGCTTTATTTCACGGCCCCCCTGGTACAGGTAAAACACTCACCGCTAGTCTTCTAGGCAAGTATACAAACAAAGAAGTTTACAAAATCGACCTGTCAATGGTGGTATCCAAGTTTATTGGTGAAACCGAAAAAAACTTGGCTAATCTCTTCGCTAAAGCTGAGAGTAAAGATTGGATTTTATTCTTTGATGAGGCTGATGCTCTATTTAGCAAACGTACAAATGTGCGTGATGCTCACGACAAATACGCCAACCAAGAAGTTAGTTACCTATTACAGCGTGTGGAAAACTACGATGGATTAGTTATCCTCTCTTCTAACTTCAAGAGCAACATTGATGACGCTTTTATCCGTCGCTTTCAAGCAATAATTCATTTTCCCCTACCCAGTTCTAAAGAGCGATTGCAAATATGGCAAATGGCTTTTCCATTCCAGGTCGAGCTAGCTGAGGTAGTCAACCTCTGGGAACTTGCAACCACCTATGAACTGAGTGGAGCCGACATTATGAATGTGGTACAGTATTGCTGCCTGCAAACCCTCAAGCGAGGTGATACCGTGATTCACCAAGAGGATTTGCAAGCCGCTATCAAGCGAGAGTTTGGTAAAGCCGGGAAGATTGTTTAAGGAAGAGATATGTCACAATTTTGATTCAGCGAAAGCCATAAACTGCAATAATCGTTTTCTTGTTTGTCGCTTAAGTCTTATTTCCACTAGCGTTGTGGTAAATGGATAGAAAAATTTGATCTCTTTCTGCTGCAAAATATGAGAAATATCTAGCTCTAAATCGGTAATAGAATCAAAATTTTCTGCACTAGAAGCATATCCTGTATAACGCACATACTCTGAATTTGATGACGCAACAATACGTATCTGCAAATTTTGCAAATTTTTAGTCTTTGTGATGTCTACATGAAAACAGCGTAGACTCTTATCTTGTGCATATACGTGAACATCTACACCAAAATCTTCAATTCGTTTCCATTGGTTGTTTTGTGCTGTTGCCAATTCAATATAGTAATCAGGGATTGGCTCATCATTATCATCTATCGCCCGAATGATAAACTGTTGCCATTCTGCATTCTCGGAATCATTTGGTGATAGGGTCTTTAAAGTTGTCTGATGCCAAATATTAATATCTTGTTCAGATGTAAATTGTAATGCCTGAAATACTGACTCTACCAAGTCTGAACTAGGATCACCCATAATTCTGCCGTGGTTATGATCCTTAACTCTCACTGCATGGGCAATACCACTATTTTTCCAGGGTGAGATAGATAATTTATCTTCAGGTTGCTGTTTAGTAAAATCTATAGTTATTTTACGTGTTCTCAGTTCACATCCAGCCCACCTGACAACACCATCTGTACCATCAAGCGGTACACCAACTCTATTTGTGATTCTTCCAAGAAAGTTATTTATTAATGATGATTGAAAGAACTGTTGTGTTCCACAGAAGGTAAATACAAAAGGTGTATCACTATCTGAACCGTAAAATGTGGTTTCACCTAGTAAATCTTTATGCGCCAAATCCCAACTGAACTTACTACCTAATTCCAACGCATCTAATATGCGAGTTCCTGCTTCTAAAAAGTCTGGCCCCCACTCTCTGTTTCCTTTAAACAGCGCACCTAAAAAACTGCGGCCTTTGTGGGCAATAGGAGAACCAAAAGTGGCTGGTGCTAATCCAATCAAGTGCTGGAGTCGATAATAACCTTGGCTAGAGTATTTCGCCAACCAAGCACGAATCACCAACATTCCAGTTGAGTGAACGATCGCATCGAAGGTTCTGTTATTACCTAATTTCTCCGCTAAAGCTTGATCTAGTCCTTCAGCAATATCTTCAATGTTAATCTCATTAGATAGGGATACATATTTACAAATATGAATAATCTTGACATCATAATTATTTTCTTGAAACTTTTTTATCCACGTTTGAAAAGAGTTCCCCGTATCAGAGTAACCGTGGAGCATAACAACTGGATTTTTGGGAGTTGCATCTGACATAAGCTTATTTACAGGTAGTAGATGTCATTAATTTTGAAAAATATCCACCCACAAGGATGGCATTAAACTAGCTCACAAATAAATGACACATCCAGCACCACAAGTTAAACAGCCAATCCTTGCTCTAGCTCCTCATTATCTCAGGTTTAATTTATAACTAGGGGTAACTTTGAAAAACTTTGTCTAAATTTCCCTAAATTGTGACAAAATTGTCACACTCAGCGCTTCTGGTTTAATTTTTAATAATTGAGTAAAATTTTATACGTAGGCTAACGCTCATATTTCTAACTATGTGAAGAAATTTAACAGCGTTGCAACTTACAGATAAATTCTTGGCTTAGGTAGATAACTCTGATATTAGGTAAGAAATAGTTACAGCGAATATCGCTAACAAGACAGGAATGATAGTGCTAACCTCTATTTTTCTGTGCTTAATGATTTCAATTAATGACACTGGTACAATTAAAGGCCAGAAAACTGTTGTAATTAAACACATGACAAGAGTTAAAAACTTATCTTCTGGGGAAGACGTAGGATGGCGCAGGGAAAATCTCACCCAGTTGCTAAAAAAATAGCAAGTCATGAGTAAGTAACTAATCCATAGAGTTAATTGTATTTGATTCATAATCAAGGCTCTGGGAAACAAATTTGATTATTCCTCCAAAATAACTTGGTCGAATTAATTACACAACGGATTTAATAGCAAAAAAATCAAAAATTAACAGCAAATATAAATACCTATTCACGAAATGGATTGGGTTAAAATATGAAATGAGCGCTGGGTACAAATACTAGCCCTAAAGCACTAGGCAATTGTGAATTGCGTTGGCGTTAGCCTCGCCGCAGGCTATTGCGAATTGATTTAATGCTCATATTGGAATTAAAATCAAAAAAAGCAAGCGTCATGTACTGACGCTTGGGTAAAAGAGTTATGGATGATCATGAATCTTGGGAATGATTCTGAGGAAATAGGTAGGCGATCGCCGCCCAACCAGATGCAGTGAGTAAACTCACCAAAAATGTAGCCAGAACAAAATTAAACATACCAACTATCTACAAAGCCTCCGTAGTGAAGGTGTCGGCTGTGTAGTTTTAACTTAGCAGTTGGATATGACGGGGATACAACCAGATTGTGACGATGATTTGTAAGTTTTACCTTTGTGACAGTAAGCTAATGCGCGGCTAAATTGTACAACTACTAACAAGGACTGTTAACTGTTAACCGTTAACCGTTGACTGTCAACAGCCCTCACGATGGATTGTGCAACTTAAAAGCAGAATAGCTTATGAGGGTATCGGGATTGAGTTCAAACCCTTAATTGTGTAATGGCAATGTTACCTGTAAAACAAACATCCACATCACTCCCTGGTGTGCGTTCACGCTTGCCATATTCACCCACATAATAAAAATCGTCACCATCAATGCGATAGTTGGCTGGTAGAGGTTTAGTGCAAGGCTGACAAAACACCAACTCTGGTTGGGTTTCCCCTGGTTGTAGATGGGGTAAATTGACATTCCAAAAGTATCCCGGTTCTAAAGGACGGTGCAGTAATTCCTCTAAAACTTCTGCCGTCCATTTAGCAGCTAGTTCCCAATCAAAATTTTGCTTGGCTTTACGATAGTGAGAAATAGCAACCCCGGCAATACCGTGCATAGCAGCTTCTCGGACAGCCGCAACAGTGCCAGAAATGTAAGCATCAACTCCCAAGTTACCACCAGCGTTGATACCTGACAAAACAAACTTGACATCCTGTGAAATTTGTGTAATTGCAATTCTGATACAATCGGCAGGAGTACCAGCGATCGCATACTCACTATCAGAACGTCTCTGGAGATTAATTGGCCGAGTAGTAGTAACTTGATGACCACAACCTGATTGATGGTCTCTAGGTGCAGCAACGATAAAGTTTTTGCCACTGACAGCTTGAGCTAAGGCTTTAATCCCCGGTGCATCAATACCGTCATCGTTAGTTAAGATTATGGTCATGAATCAATTCAAAATACCCTACGGGAAGCTAAAGCTACAAAATTCAAAATTCAAAATTAATGATTAGTCAACAGTTAACAGTCATTACTTTTATAACCTCCATGCTCCCTGCCTTCTTCATACATCTACAGGATGTTGTCCATAATACGGTAAAGCTTCCGACCAGTTAGGGCGCTTACCTTGTTGCCATTCTAAATTAGCAAGCTCCAAAATACTTGTCACCGTTGCTGCTAAATCGACTTTGGCTTCTACTAACTGGTAATCACTTTGCCAGTTAGCTAGAATCTCCTGCCATGCTTGTGGTGTAAATACTGTATCAGGTAATAAAGTTGTTAATTCATTACCATGCAAAGAAGACTGATAAATCGCGCCAAAAATCTGACCTCTTTGAGCCGGCATTTCCACTGCAAGAGCTTTTGTTTGTTGATTTTTACCGACTTCTGCCCAAGCCACTGCGGCTAAGGTAGAAATTGCAAACACAGGAATATTTAACTGTTGCCCTAAAGTGCGAGCCAGGACAACACCAATACGAGTTCCCGTATAACCTCCAGGCCCTTTGGCAACTGCAATAAAAGCCAAGTCTGCCCAAGTTTGGGGGGCGATAAATTCTACTAAATATTGATGTATATAACTAGATAAATCTCGCCCTAAATTCCACACTTGGGAGCGAGTTTCGCCAGCAAAGTTACTAATTGCTAGCCCCAATTCTGGGGTAGTAGTGTGGAGGGATAAACCGTATTTTGTTGATTTGAGGTCTTCTATTTGCGTAGTCAAAGTAAATTAGTATAGAGCTACTACCTTATTTTTGAGTTATGTGTAGTAGCGCGTCAACCTGAAAGCCTAGCAAGCGCCAAATCAAACTATCCTTTTCCTCTGATTGACAAATTAATCAAGTCGGGACTAACTCACCCGGACGCAACTTCGACCACTTGCCCATTTCTGACTTAAAGCTGAGACAACCAACAACATCCCATTCCATTTCAATCACATCATCTTTGGTGCGAATGTTAACGTTGATGGAGGGTTCATTAGGGTCAAAATCTGGGGTTTCAGTTAAATGGGGTTGTTGGTGTTGTGCTTCTACGGCATTATAAGTTACACAACGGTCTACATAGTGGCAGTTTACGCAAATACACATAATAGAACCAACTCCAAGTCCTTTATTGTTAATCTAGCTTAAGCTAAAGCATTCAGCACCAGTTACTGGTTAGAGTTTTATTACAATGTCTGGATTTGTTCCTTCTACCCTAGCATCTGAAAATTGGCCTTTTAGCCTGGAATGGTTGCCACAACCTGCTTATATGGTTGGTGGTGCGGTGCGGGATGCCATGCTAGGTAGAAGTCGAGAATATCTGGATCTAGATTTTGTGATACCATCGGACGCTGTGAAAGTAGCTAGAACGATCGCTCATCGTTACCAAGCTGGTTTTGTTTTACTCGATCCGGTGCGGCGAATTGCGCGGGTGGTATTTCCCCAGGCTACAGCCGACTTTGCTCAACAGGAAGGGGATAGTTTAGAGACTGATCTGCATAGAAGGGATTTTACAGTTAATGCGATCGCCTACAATCCCCACACCCAAGAAATCATCGACCCCCTCAACGGTTATGCTGACTTACAGGCGGGTGTGTTGCGGATGATAGCCAAAGCTAACCTCAAAGACGACCCTTTACGTTTATTACGAGCTTACCGCCAAGCCGCTCAACTAGGCTTTACTATTGAACCGACAACCCAAGCCGCTATTCGTGATTTAGCATCACATCTGTGTCAAGTCGCCGCCGAACGAGTGCGAGTAGAAATTGGCTATTTACTTGCTAGTCCTCAAGGTCATACTTGGATGGCAATTGCTGAGAATGATGGTTTACTCAAGCAATTCTTCCCAAATACCACACCTGAAAGCTTTCGTAAATTAGCGGTAGTTGATGAAGTCGCTGATTTATTGGCAAAACAGTGGCCGCAACTAGGTGTGGAACTGCAAGGATACGTCCGGGAAACAGTAAAAACCACTTGGCTAAGTATTGCCAAACTCGCTTGTCTAGTCCACCCTGATCCAAGTGTTGCAGAAATCGAGCTGCAAAAACTCACCTACAGTCGCGCCGAGATTCGCGCTGTAACTACGGCTGTGAAACTATTTCCCCAGCTAAAAACAGCTAATACCTTGCGAGAACAGTACTTTGTGTTTCAAGAAGCAGGTATGGTATTTGCAGCGATCGCTGTTTTAGCTTTAGTACAAGATATCCTGGTAGAGGCGATGTCTGGCGACAATCGGCTATCCGCTTACTCTCCATTGATCACCCGCTACCTTAACCCTGATGATCTGGTCGCTCATCCCACTCAGCTAGTAAGTGGTAAAAATCTAATGATAGCACTCGATCTTCCCCCCTCGCCACTGGTGGGAGAATTACTAACAGAGATTGCGATCGCCAGAATTGAGGGGAAAGTGACAACAACAGAAGCAGCGATCGCCTTTGCTAGACAGCTACTTGAAGGTTAGAAATTGGTTTTTCATTGATATATTTCGCAAATTTGGCTATCTTGCCAGGTTTATAAATCTTTACTGATCTGTGAAAAAATCACTATTCAAGTCCGGTTAATTACTTACAATATGGTTGGTTGAAATGGTCATGGGTAATTAGTAATGGGTAACTAGGGTGATACGCACCTAAATCAAATATTCTTGCGTCAGGGCTGTCCATAGTCAAGACTCCAGAGTCAAAGGCTAGCTTGGACTGTGGACTGTGGACTTTGGACTTTTGACAACCTGAGTGCGAAATATACATTAAATGCGTAATAGCTTATTACTGGTTACTAATGACCAAGGCCACGGGTATGATAGGTGTTCAACCGGACACGATATAATCTCTAGTCTCTATGCTCATGAAAGTTATATTTTAGTTAACTATGAAACTTTACTATTGCAAGTATCCAGAAGGTAGGCAAAATTTTGGAGATGCGCTGAATCCTTGGTTGTGGGAAAAACTGATTCCTGGAATCTTAGATGATGATGCCAATTGCGCTTTTGTGGGAATTGGAACGCTCATTAACGACGCACTCCCACGCCGTACCCCCCAGGCAAAATTGCGAGTTATTTTTAGCACAGGCGCAGGCTACGAAAAAGCTACCCCTGTGATTGATGAGTCTTACCATATCTACTGTGTACGAGGGCCAATCTCAGCAGAAAAACTGGGTTTGAGTAGCGATTTAGCGGTTACAGATGGCGCACTCTTGCTACGTAAATTAATAGATCACAGTTCCGTTCCCAAAAAATATAAATTCTCCTATATGCCTCACTATAATTTTGCGGGAGATGGTTGGCAGAGAGTTTGTGATCAATTGGGTTTTGGCTACATCAGTCCAGCTTGGGAAATTGAAGATATTTTGACACGCATTCGTCAAACAGAAGTTCTGGTTTGTGAAGCCATGCACGGAGCGATTGTTGCAGATACCCTACGAGTACCGTGGATTCCAGTCAGCACCCATCCCTCGATTCTGCCCCTCAAGTGGCAAGATTGGTGTGCTTCTATGAAACTTGAGTATCAGTCTTACTCCCTGAGTCACTTTTATCAACCCCGTTTTTCTACAGGTGGATGGGCGAATAACAAGACTACTAATAAGTTAGATAATCTCCTGACTCCAGCCCGAAAATTGCAGGACTGGCTACGACAGCAAAAAACCGCACGGGAACTGTCTAGTTTAGTGAAAGTAGCCAAACCTCACCTGAGCAGCGATGCTCGGATTGAAGAGATGTTATCCCGATTAGAAGGCTGTTTGGAGCAGTTTAAACTGGATTTTGCTCAAGGTAAGTTCAAGATTTAACTGTCAGTTGTCAGTTGTTAGTTGTCAGTGATTCCTCTCACTGCGCCCTACCCTCCACTACTAAGTGGGCTATTCTACGTCATCGCTACCGAAAGTCACACAAGGACTATCAATTTCTTGGGATGGTTGGAAGGAATTGCAGAAAATGACAACGGCACAGTTTACCCCTAATTCTTCCGGGTGAACACAGGCGATCGCTCCTTCTACCTTGGCGTGAAAAGCACAATCGTGGCAAATAATCTGACTCAAAGTGCGTAAAGAGTTCATTGAGTCAGACATAAGCCAAAATTTTGGTAATTTATTTATATTTTACCAAAAGTCTCACCGTTCGCGGAATAGAATTCGACTAAGAGGAATTATCCACAAGATTGCTACAAGTATCAGGTGAAAGCCCAAGTAAACTCATGATTTTCACAGCACTTTTTTGTCACAGCATCATTGTTATTAGTTTGACCAGGTTTGGTTAATCAAAACAGGTTTCTGTTGAGGCATTAATTGTTTGCCAAATTTGGCGTAGAGAGCTGGAATAACTAATAAAGTCAAAGCTGTAGATGTAAATAAACCGCCTAAAACGACAATTGCTAAGAGTTGTAGAATTTCATTTCCAGCCCCACTAGCGATCGCCAAAGGCAGCATCCCTAGTGTGGAAGTAAGTGCGGTCATCAGAATGGCGTTCACTCGTTCCGGAGAACCGTTGACAATCACATCTTTAAGGAGCATTCCCTGAGCAAACTTATTGTTATAGTTGTCTACCAACAACAAGCCATCGCGGACAGCAACGCCAAATAGGGTAATAAATCCAAAATGGAACTCACTAACATAAAAGGTTTCATAACACTCCTCACAATAGATACTGAATTAAACAAAAGTTCTCCATAGTTTGCCAAAGGACAGATGAAATCCAGGTGCAATTGCAGATGTTTTTGTAAAGGCTGTGGAGGTGAAGTCGCAACACTATAAATCTGTGGCTACAAAGGTATGCTCAAACAGGGGACTACCAATCCAAGCCGAATCTTCCCAACACAACAAAAGCCAAAATAACTGACTGGGAAAAGTTTAGCCAGTTTGCAGTGATGCACGGGGATAAGACACAAGCTCAAATGGCACAACTGTGGTCTATTGCTATACTAGGAACGATATAGACTTCATCGCCTAAGCAAGCTCGACGACTTTTACTGGTAATTACAGCCGTATGGACAGATTTGAAAATATATCAGTGAGAGGCTTTCGCCGCTTTCGACAAATTGACCTTGAGATGAGAGATCTTATTGTCATGATTGGGGCGAATGGAGCAGGAAAAACTTCGTTTTTGGATGTTCTTTCAACACTAGCTGCTTCAGCCAATGGCAAGTTGCAAGAAACGTTGCAATCTAAAGGTGGATTAAATGAGATTTTAACCAGAGGCAAAGCGCAGGAGCTTGAAATTGAAGTTTCCATGAGAGTCCCACAAGAGCAACCTTTGAAGTATGGTTTAACCTTGTCTCCTAAAGGACTATCTTACGAAATTAGAAACGAAACTTTAACACAGCAACGAAATCCAAACAAGTCTGAACCGTTTAAATATATTGAATCGCATGGATTAGATATCAAATATTTTCAGGAAGGTAGTGGGCTTTTAAGACCAAATTGGGAACATAATCCGCTTGAAACATCACTCTCTCAAGTTCCTAAAATGTATCGTGAACCTGAGAACTTGAGAAAAAGTCTTGCTTCTTGCACTTACTATGGAGCGCTTGATGTTTCTGAGAAAAGCCCGATTCGCTTGCCTCAGCCAATGCGCCCTGCCAAGCTACCTGGTGCAAGTGGTGAAGACTTAGTTTCCTGTCTCTATGATCTTCGGGAAACAGATGGAGATCGTTTTGAAATGGTAGAGGATGTTGTTTCTACAGCATTTCCAGATTTTGAGAGGTTAAACTTCCCTCCTGTCGCCGCCGGAACTATTTCCATGACTTGGACAGACAGAAACTTTTCTCAACCCATATATGTGCATGAATTATCAGAAGGAACGCTACGTTTCCTTTGGCTAGTGACCCTTTTACAAAGCCAGAGTTTAACAACAATTACTTTACTAGATGAGCCAGAAGTTAGCTTGCATCCTGAGCTTTTGAGACATTTAGTTTATTGGATGAGAGAAGCTTCAAAATATACACAGCTTATAGTAGCAACCCATTCAGATCGACTCATTAGGTTTCTTGAACCACATGAAGTTTTAATTTGTGATCTTGAGGAAGGTGAGGCAAGAATGACTTGGGCAGATACGCTTGATTTAGATAAATGGTTAGAAGACTACAGCCTTGATCAAGTTTGGGCGATGAATTTAATGGGTGGTCGCCCATGAAAATTGCCATCTTAGTTGAAGGGGCTACTGAGGTAGCTTTTAGAGAAGAACTACGTAAGTTTCTCCAAACTCGTTTAGGACAACAAATGCCAAAGCTCAAGTTTATTCCGCAAAACGGTCGAATTCCTAAAGAAGAAAAACTCAGGCGTGTAGTTGAAAATTTACTGACCGGTAATAGTGTTTATGATGCTGTAATTGCTCTCACAGACGTGTATACAGGAACTAAAGATTTTCAAGATGCAGCTGATGCTAAAGCCCAAATGATGAAGTGGGCTGGTAACAACCCCAAATTTTATCCTCACACAGCACTGCATGACTTTGAAGCATGGCTCCTCCCGTACTGGAAAACTATCCAATCCTTAGCAAAACATAACCGCTCTGCTCCTAGTGGTTCTCCTGAAACTGTAAATCACCAGCAACCGCCTTCCTACCATCTTAAAGAAATTTTCAAATCAGGAGGAAGGCAAGATTATAACAAGCCCATTCATGGCAAAAAAATTTTGGAGAAAAATGATTTGATAGTTGCCATTCAAGCTTGTCCAGAACTGAAAGCTTTTATAAACCAAATTATTTCTCTTTGTGATGAAAGCAAAGTAATTGCTTAACCCTTGCATTAAGGCGATGCGAATTTTACTGGTGGAAGATGAA
Source organism: Anabaena sp. FACHB-595 (assembly GCF_048568275.1). NCBI lineage: Bacteria > Bacillati > Cyanobacteriota > Cyanophyceae > Nostocales > Nostocaceae > Anabaena > Anabaena sp. FACHB-595. The sequence goes on along the minus strand of NZ_CP183473.1, from coordinate 3,787,186 downwards.
GCAGAATACCCATCAGCAATCCACTTGCCTGCTGTGTGGTGTTATGGCTATGAGCTAGGGTGTTAACTTTGTACCATTTTAGGTGTTCAAAATTCATGCAAAATATATGCCAGTATTTCTAATCAAGGGGGCTACGCACAGCCTTACCACCCCGATTCAGAACATGAGTATAGGTATAAAAAATCACGAAGAAATCTGGCATAATACCCAGGCAGGGATGTAAAAAAGAAGTTTTCCGTATATTCAGACAGGAGTTCGTTGTAATGCTTGATATATTAGGATTGACAAAAAATTATACGGAAACTTTCCGTATAATAATATAGTTATGTGGCTCAATTCTGGGTAGGGTAGCAGTTTAAAGGCTATCTGTGAGTATCCAAAATTTAGACGATATTGTTTTGTAGTATTTTGTACTATGCTTGGCGAAGTTCACAGATTTTTGTTGCGACATCAAAATGCACATTGAAGCATACACCCCCCATCATCTTGAGGCTGTTGTTCGGCTTTCGCTTCGGGCATGGACTCCGGTCTTTGATTCACTTCAGAGCGTTATGAATGCTGATGTATATCAGGCGTTCTATCCCAATCAATGGCAAGTGAGTCAGCAAAAATCTGTTGAGGATGTCTGTGCTGCGGAAGACACGAATGTATGGGTTGCGATCGATGAAGGCTCTACTGTGGGCTTTGTCGCTATGAAACTACACTCAGAAGACAGTATGGGTGAAATCTACATGGTTGCTGTCGATCCAGATTTTCAAGGTCATGGCATTGGCAGCGCTTTGATAGAATTTGCTTTAGATCAGATGAAAGATGCTGGGATGTCTATTGCGATGGTTGAGACGGCAGGTGATCCTGGTCATGCTCCAGCACGTCACACTTATGAGAAGGCAGGTTTTGAGCTTTTCCCAGTGGCTAGATACTTTAAGGCGCTTTAAGTATGGACTGGAGTCTCAAGGTTGTCTTTGTTCTGTGGCTAGTCAATGGCGATCGCCGCATAACAACCCGGCTGGAGCGGACTGTTGGGAGATATTGGTAGTGATACATAAGACTTCAGCCAACTAACAAAGATATGCCCAGAGGTGGGTTGGTCATCTATTTGGTTAAAATGTAAAGAGAATAATTATGCCTACTTCAATCCAATATCCATATCTATGCAAATTACCCTTAACCTTGATGAATCGCTTCTCAACGAAGCTTTTCAACTGACTAACCTCACCACCCAAGAAGAACTGATGAATCTTGCTCTACAAGAATTCGTGAGATCGCGCCGTAAGAAAAACCTTCTCGACCTTGCGGGACAGATTCAATTTGCCCCAGATTTTGATTATAAAGCCCTACGTGAAACTCGTTATGTTGCTGATTGATACATCTGTATGGATCAGCGTCTTCCGTAATCGTAGTGGTCAAGTTCGCCAGCAACTTGAAACCCTGGTTGCGAATCGGCAGAACTCACTCGGTTCACCCAGCTTGAATTGTTGCAAGGTAGTCTGAATGAGCAAGAGTGGACTCTCCTCTCTACTTATCTTGAAGCACAAGACTACGTTGAACTAACACCTTCTTCGTGGCGAGAGGCTGCACGTATCTACTACGACTTGCGCCGCCAAGGGCTTACCGTTCGTAGTCCAATCGATTGCTGTATTGCTCAAGTGACACTGGAAAATAATTTACTTTTGATCCATGATGATCGTGACTTCGAGACCATTACTCAAGTGCGATATCTTCAACACCTTCGTTTTCAGCCTTGAATCCTCTAATTGTACTTAAGGGTTATTGGTAAGGTAAGCCAGCTAACACTGCGTTGGTGCGGACGGAGCAGAAATTGTCGGTGAGAGTTCAAGCTTGTCTGCCGCCGCACAAATTCACTGTTATACGGCTTGAGTCCTCTGTGGAGAAACAGTTGTAGTGCTATTCATTAGACTTCAGAACTATGTCAGCTTTCGACGAATGTTAAAGGCGATGTTAAATTCTGAGTAAAGTTTATCCAAATTCAGTAAAAAAGATGGTGAACTCTGAAGGGTTAGCTAGCACGGGTGTTCAAGCAATGAATACTGAGCAAATAGAGTTATATGAGCGAATTCAAGCATTTTCGTTAGACAAACCAGATGCTCCGTTATCATTTAGCAAACGACTGGCAAGAGATAATGGCTGGTCATTGCAGTACGCTCGGCAAACCATTGAGGAGTACAAGAAGTTCGCTTTTTTGGCTGTAGCAGCAGGGCATCCAGTTACCCCTTCAGACCAAGTAGACCAAGTTTGGCATCTGCATTTGACCTATACGCGATCATATTGGGAAGAGTTCTGCTCACAGGTTTTGCAAACACCGTTGCATCATGATCCAACTCTTGGCGGAGAGGCTGAAAATCAAAAATTTGATGATTGGTATAGCGAGACTTTGGAGAGCTACGAACGATTTTTTGAAGTAAAACCTCCATTAGAGATTTGGTCTACACCAAAGGATCGTTTTGGGCGCGATTTATATTTTGTGCGCGTCAACACTCAACAAAATTGGGTATTGGCAAAGCTGCAAGTTCAAAAAGCAGCAACAACAAGTACCGCTATTCTTTTCGCTTTGATATTAAGCGGTTGTTATATAGGCAATTTTGAAAACAATATCGATCCATTTACAGGGGCTATACTCGCCGTTATTTGTATTGCGGCAGCATTTGGCGTTATACGATTTCTTGTAGGGATAGTAGATTTGATGAAGAATCCTTCACTCCCTCGTATCAGAGGAGGTTGGGGCGGCAGTGGTTGTGGATCTGCTGGCTGCGGGGGTTGGGGTAGTGGATGGGGATGGGGCGATTCTAGTGGTCATAGTTCTGGTGAGTCTGATGGCAATGATGGCGGCAGTGATTGCGGAGGTGGAGGTTGCGGAGGCTGTGGAGGTGGAGGCTGTGGAGGTGAATAGCCGTATAACAATTCACTTGGAGCGAACTAAAGGAAGCCTCTGGATCTGACTCAGTAAATTAATCAGTTGCGATCGCATGACCCTGAAGTTCATCAAGTCCGAAACTAGCACCAATCAGAGGACTATAAAAAAACTGAGGATTGGAGACTAGGTAAATTTTTCTCCCATACCTCAGCCCTTCGGGTTCGCAGTCGCTTATGGGGGAAACCCCCAAGACCGCGCTGTCTCACCCCGCGCCCCTCTGAATTAAATAGTCCGAGAGAATTGTTTGTCTTGATTGTGGTGATAAATATCAAAGACAACAGCGATATTCCTTACTAGTAATCTACCGATTTCTGTTACTTGGATGTGTTTGCTGGAAAGACTAACTAATCCATCAGCCGCTAATGGTTTTAAAGCTGCAATTTCTTGAGAGAAATATTCATCAAAATTAATGTGATATTTGTCCTCAATCTCTTGTTTATGCAGATAAAAGTTAGACATGATACACATAATCACATCCCGTCTGAGAATATCATCGGTTGTGAGTTTGATACCCTTGCTCACAGGTAAAGCATCACCAGCAACGGCTTGATAATATTCTTTTAACTGCTTGTGATTCTGCACATAAGCATCATGCAGCATACTAATAGATGTCGCACCAAAGCCGAAAAGTTCTGTACCGGCGTGGGTGGTGTAACCTTGGAAGTTGCGCTGGAGGGTGTGGTTACGTTGGGCGATCGCTAACTCATCGTTATGTTTGGCAAAATGATCCATCCCGATAAATAGGTACTGGCTATTAGTCAGTTCCTCAATAGTCATTTTTAAAATTTCCAGCTTTTCCTGCGGTTGGGGTAACGCCTCCAGGGGAATATTTTTCTGGGCTGGCTTCAACCAAGGAACGTAGGCAAAGTTAAAAACTACAATGCGATCGGGGTCTAATGCAACGGTTTTTTTCACCGTCTCCCGAAATGTTTGCAAGGTTTGATGGGGTAAACCATAAATTAGGTCTACATTTACACTATCAAATTTAGCAGCTTTAATCCAACTCATGACATTCACTAGCAGTTCTTCCGGTTGGATGCGGTTGACAGCTTTTTGTACTTGGCTATTAAAATCCTGAATACCAAAACTAATCCGATTAAAACCAATCTCACGCAAAAAGGAGATGTAATTTTGATCAACGTAGCGGGGGTTAATCTCAACAGATATTTCTGCCTGTGGATCAATATTGAAGTGGCGATGAATATGTTTCCACAAAAATTCTACTTGGTCACAATCTAAGTAATTAGGTGTCCCACCACCCCAGTGAACTTGCAATACTTTTCTATCTGGATCAATCAAGTTACTTGTATGCTTGATTTCTCTCACCAGATGCTCTAAGTATGGTTTAGCAATATTTTTGTTGTTGGAAATGACCGTATTACAACCGCAAAAATAACAGGAACTCTGACAAAAGGGAATGTGGAAATACAACGATATGGGCGATTTTCTGTGATTTGAGGCGGCGATCGCACTTTGATAATCGGCGGCGCTGAATCCTTCAGTTAACTGTGTAGCGGGTGGATAACTGGTATATCTAGGTGCAGGAGTGTCATATTTTTTGATCATGTCTAGATCAAACTTGACACCAGGTAAGACAAAAACCATCAAAACCTCCAAGGTACTGCAACCACACCATGCCGCTACGTGGAAGTCAAAATACCCTATGGGAAGCGCAAGCGCTACAAAATTCAACAACACCTATCGACTGAGTTATGGGAATTTTGCCTAATGATATTTTGATTTCCGTCATAACTGACTAGTGGTCGGTTATATGGGTATAGGGGACAAGCAATTTGTTTTTCGACGCACAGCAAATTGCTAATAAAAGCTTTATGCTCTAGCTGCTTCTTAGTTTAGATATCAACGCTAGACCGTGATGTGTTGATTGAACTAAATGAAGGGATTAGGGTCTAGGGATTGGGGACTGGGGGAAATTTTTATCTAATCTTTCTCCCCCATTTTTTCCTTGCTTCAAGATGCTGCTGCTTCGGTGCTACCTGGGTTGAGGGTGCTAGTCAAGCTATTAAATACTACTTGACCGAGAGCTTTAATTAAATTACCTTCTAGGTCTGTAGCCATTTGCATATTGAACTGGAAAGCGCTATTGGCTTCTGCAACAATTCTATCTGCTGTGGCATCGTCAACGGGTACAGAGTCCAATGCCTGACGATACTGGTCTTTGAAGGCTTTTTTGTCAGGGATTTGCTCAAAGTTATAGAAGGATGTACCCTCGTAGCCAGAGAGCTTTAAGGTTGACTGAGCAATTTTTTGCAACATCTGACCGCCAGAAAGGTCGCCCATGTAGCGGGTGTAGGTATGACCAATTAATAAAGCGGGTGCAGTGGCAGAAAGCTCTCGAATATGCTTGATATAAGCTTGAGCGCTAGCTGAGGGGGCGATGAGGCTACGCCATTCACTACCATAGTAAAATACCATGTCTTTTTCTAAAGAGGCTAGGCGATTCAGTTCTGGGAAGTAAATCGGGGCGATCGCCGGATTGTTGGCATGGCTTTGAATCGCTGCTTCTAATTCACTGTAGACGAAATACAAGTTGCTTAAAAATTTGGCGAAGCTTTCTCTATCGACAACGCCTTTCAAAAAACATTTCATGAATCCCACGTTTTCTGCTGCTGTGTGAGCTTTTTGAGTGCCAGCGCGCAGTTTAACAGCTAGATTGCTACTCATTTTTGCTTCCTTGTTATTCAAACGCCAGATTTTTAGGCAGTCACATTCATCAACTTTGGATGGCTACCAGAGTTGTGAAGATTGTTATTCTAGGTTTAGAGAGGCTGTGCATTAATCTGTCCGGCAATTACCACTGCCCAGATAGATCCAGACTATTTTTAGCCCCAAAATCATTTAACTATTAATGATTGTATAACTATATGGCTATTAATATTTTTTTATATTTCCCTTAATCTCACGTAATAAAGTAAATACGCATCATGAACTGCACACAACAGGAGGAAATGGCGACTCAGCACTTTCAAGGTGGCTAATAAAAGCATCAATTCCGGCAACAAAATTTTCGATCTTCTCTATGTAACTCAGTATTGCATTAGTTAAAAGAATTACTCGTTGCCACATGGATACAGTATTTTCTAGACTAAAATATCGATACCACTTTGAAAGGTCTATTGACGATAAAAACTAATACAGTATCAGGTGTTGTTAATTATTTATGATCCGGAAAAGGAGGCTATTGTACAATGGATAAATTAGTAAAATATCAAGAATTAGTTAAAACATTGTTGACTAACTACGCCAGTGATGATGTCTCAGACCAAGATGTTGAAGTTCAACTAATTTTAGACACAGAACGTAATCATTATCAATGGATGAATGTAGGTTGGCAAGGATTGAATCGTATTTATCGATGCGTGATTCATTTTGATATTAAAGATGGAAAAATATGGCTACAACAGAATTTAACTGATCGCAATCCAGCAGAGGAATTAGTGATGATGGGAGTACCACGGGAAGATATTGTCCTGGGTTTGCAAGCTCCTTATAAACGTCAGTATACAGATTACGGTGTCGCCTAAGCTGAGTATAATTTATGCAGGTTGTATCAGAGATGGAAGAAATGGGGAAAGAATAATAATTACCTCCTTCCCCATCACATTTAGGACTGCTGATTAATGACTGTCGCCGATTGTGAATTCAAGCGTTCTAAAATATCCAGAACTTCTTGTTCAAAAGCCACTTGAGCGCGATTGGTTTTACCACCAACATATAAGCGATCGCCTTTTTGTAACGCCCAAATTTGTGAGTGAGAAAAGTAACTCATCACTACACCCAGCATCAGGATACCAAAGCCAGTGTAAACAATGGGAATACCAGGGTCGGCTTTAATTTGTAAGCCAGTACTACCAACTACATCTAAAACTTTGAGTGTCACACCATTTACTTGAGTAGACATCCCTGCACGTACAGTATCAACTAGCTTACCCTGGGCATCATAGATTAACACCATACCTTGCAAGTCTTTCGCTAACAGGGAAACGCCCTCACTCAAATCTGGTTTTGTCGGAATCCATGTTCCCCAAATCCGCCCTTGTCCGTTAGTATTCAAAAGTGCCATTGGTAGCTGAAAGATGGGGCTTTTGTTGAGGCGGACACGAACACCAGAAATACCCCAATCAGTTTGGTAGAAAGTTACGCCATGATAACGCAGAGGTTGGTTGACGAAAATCTTTTTGTGGTCAACTTCCTGTCCCTGATTATCTAAGACAGACATATCTGAGTAAAATTGGTCAATTCCACCTTTAGGAGTGTAGTCAATCCAAAAACGATTAACACGTACAGACCAGTCTTGGGGAAATTGTCCGGCTGCTAATGGTCCTGCATCGATAATATTTTTTACCTGGAAGGTTTCGCCACTGGGAACCATTTCTTGGGCAATAAATCCTGTCATTGCGCCCCAAATTGACCCCAAGAGGATGGTGACGATACCTATATGCACAATGATAGGGCCGATGCGCCCGACTATTCCCTTACGAGCGTAGAGAATATCGTCTTTTTCTTGAAAAATTTTATAACGGCGATTTTGTAATATTTGGCTTAAGGAATTGACAGAACCAGCGTCTAGTTCTGCACTTAAAGCGAGTTTTTGAAATTGGCGTGGTTCTTCGTAATACTTCCAGCGTTGGGCAGTTTTTAAGGCTGGTAACTGACGGGTAAAAGTACAAGCGGTCAGACTAGTCCCGAATAAAACTAATAAGGAGAGAAACCACCAAGTCCGATAAACATGATCTAACCCCACCACTTGGATCACCTTCCAAGTGAGGAAACCGAATAAGGCGGGGTGTTCTGGGTAGTTAGATTGATAAAATGCTGGTGATTGCCCTTGCTCAATCACAGTACCAGAGATACTGAAGAGAGCAATGATTAATAATAGAGCGATCGCTAAACGTAAATCTGTCAGTACAGGTAAAAACTCTCGCCGCAAAAATTTTCCTGGTAGTGACCACCAAGGGGATGCTGTGGGGGCTGAATTGTCTGTAGTCATTGCTTAAAAACTGCCTAGAGGAATCCGAGAAATTAGAGAAAATACGCCAAATCCTACCAATAATGCACCGCTAACTGGATTTATCCAACCAGACCAACGCCGCAATTCCAGCAACTTTTTAATTGATGCTGTGAAAGTACCCGCCAAAATCAAGGGGGTTACATAGCCTGCTGTATAGGAAATCAACAAAACGGCGCCTAAAATTAAATCTTGCGTGTTGGCTACCCAACCCAGTAGACTGGCTAACACAGGAGTACTACAGGGGGAGGCGACCAAGCCGAAAGTTAACCCAATACCGTAGGAACGCACCCCTGGAGGCAAGTCTTGGGAAATCCAATTAGTATCGCCAAAAGATGGCAGTTGCAGAGGTAAGGCTTCTAGTAAGTTTAGCCCCATTAAGATAGCAATGATACTGACAATAATCGGTAAACCAATACCTATCTGACCGTAGACTTTGCCAACCATTGCAGCCGCCACGCCTAGTCCTGCTAGGGTAGTCGCCAATCCCAAGGCAAACCAAGTTGATTGGGCTGCTGCTTGCCAACGACTTTTGGCTTCGTAACCACCGATGTAGCCAATAGTAATTGGCAGCATGGAAAGCATACAGGGTGTGAGGCTAGTGAGTAACCCTGCGGCAAAAATGATCCCAATACTCAGCAAACTCAGGTGTGTCAGTTGGTAAGAGACAAGGGTGTTAGCAAATTTTTCTAGCTGGTAAATTTGGGTTTGCAGAGTCTCTAACATGGGGGATTAATGAGGGCGAAATGCTTAATCTGCTTGCATTTTAGCTTATTTTGGACTGCGGCGTTGGGGTGAATTCAGAAGAATTCTTAGAAGCTCCGTACCTTTAGGTCGGAGTGATGTCACTCTTTTCTTATCGTGAGCAATCAGACAAACATCAATCAACTTGAGGGATAATTTCAAGTTGATTGATGTTTGTCTTCATAGTGAGAAAACTTGGTATTCAGCCAACTGGTTCACCGTTAACGTCGAGAACCTACAAGCCCTATGGAATCGCATTAGTTGATCACCAACTTGAGTGTCTAGAATAGGCAATGGGTAAGGCAATGTGTACCGTTGTTTCCTGTTGATAGACACTGGAAATTGAGAATAATCCCCCATAACTTTCGACGGTTTGTTTGGCAAGCTTTAAGCCCATGCCTATACCTTGCTGTTCATAAGTTTTGCGTTCAAACTGCATAAAAGCGCCGATTTTAGATATCTGTTCTGCTGTCATCCCCCGTCCGAAATCATGAATGTAGACATTTAACATTCCTGCTACTATCTGACTACTGATTTTAATGGTTGTCCCTCTCCGGGAAAATTTGAGCGCATTATCAACTAATTCATGGATGATAATCGTTAGATATCGAGCCGAGATTGACACCTCAGCTTCCTCAATTGCAAACATGAGATCGTCGCGGCGATTAACACTGGGAGCATGAGATTGCAAAATTGCTTCAATTGCTGCTATGGAAAAGTGGGTTGACTCAGATGCAATGTTTTGCTGTTGGTTTGTTGATAATTCCAGTTCTAAATAGGTCAGCAATTGTTTGATTAATCTTTCTAGGTTACGGGCAGATAAATCTACCCAGCCTAAAAGTTCCTGGATTTCAGCAGTGTCCATGTTCTCAATATTTGCCATGAGTATGCTGATGCTTCCAACGATACCATTTAGTGGTGTATTGAGTTCATGGGGTAAAGTAGCAGCTAAATTGCCGCGCAGTTCATCAAGTGTGCTTTCCAAGACTTTGATGGTGCTGGTTTGGAGATTTGATAAAGTTTGGATTTTGTCATACTGTTGCTTAATCCTCAGCATGGAATGCAGGCGCGCCCTCAGTTCCAGAGCATTGATAGGTTTACTAATGAAGTCATCGGCACCTGATTGTAAGCAGCGTGCAAGGTCTTCTTTGGCGGTGAGGGCTGTTACCATAATGATTGGCACTGGCTGCCATTGGGGCATGGCTTTAATTCGCTGGCACACTTCTATCCCATCCATTCCCGGCATCATCACATCTAGCAAAATCAGGTCTGGCTGAAATAAGTTGAGGGAGGCGATCGCCTCTTGACCACTAGCAACATAATGTAGTGTATAGTCTTGCTCACTTAAGAGGGTTTCAATAACATCAAAGTTATCTGGGAGATCGTCAATTACGAGAATAGAGGGCAGATTCATTTTTTTGTTGTAATTAAAAGCTGTTGAATAGTGGTCGCCAGTTGCTTGAGCTTCACGGGTTTAGTTAGGTAGTCATTGGCTCCGGCTTGTAAACAGCGATCGCGATCGCCAGTCATTGCCAGCGCCGTGAGTGCCACAATGGGAATATTCACTAACTGAGGATCAAGGCGAATCTGTCGGATTGCCTCTAGACCGTCGATTCCCGGCATTTGGATATCCATCAAAATCAAGTCGGGCTGGTGAATTGTGGCCAGTTCTATGGCTTGTTGACCATTTGTTGCCAACAAAATGTCATAGCCTTTGGCGCTGAGGTAGCTAGAAAATGTTTTGATATTGGCTTTATTATCTTCTGCTAGCAATATCACAGGGGCAAGGCTTACGGCTTCATCAGCAGTGGGGGAGTCCAGTTCTGGAGTAGGGGTAGTTAATAAATCTCGAATCAAGTCCGGTGATGCGGGAGTACTGGGAATACAAGGTAGTTCAATCGTGAAGCAGCTGCCTATACCTAGTTCACTAGTTAAGCCCACCCTACCACCGTGGAGTTCGACAATTTTCTTCACCAATGCCAGTCCCAACCCTGTACCCTCATATTGACGATTTAAAGCGCTATCGATTTGGATGAAGGGCTGAAATAGCTTGTTGATATTCTCTTGCATAATGCCGATGCCTGTATCGATCACGGCAATTTGCAGGAAGTTCTGCACAGTGGATATATCGGGGGAAAGTTGAGTAACTTCTAGGGAAATGCGTCCTGCCTCAGGCGTGAATTTGACCGCATTGTTGAGCAGGTTAATTAACACCTGACGAATCCGGCGTTCATCGACGAACAAGTCAGGTAAATTGAAGGGAATTTTGATTTCCACCTGAATCCGTTTTTGCAATGCCTGCTGTTTGATAAACACCAGACTGGATTCACACAGATTAGCTACTGAAATTGTGGTGCAATCCAGTTTGATCTGTCCGGCTTCAATTTTTGCCACATCGAGAATATCGTTGATCAAATCCAGTAAATGAGAGCTGCTACGCTCAATGGTTTCTAAAGCTTTGAATTGTTTATTATTGATCATGCCAAAAACTCCTTCTTGTAACCCTTCGGTCATGCCGAGAATGGCATTGAGGGGTGTACGAAGTTCGTGGCTCATGTTAGCCAAGAATTCATCTTTGAGACGAGTGGCACGGGCGAGTTCTTGGTTAGAAATTGCCAGTTGTTGATTGCTTTGGGTAAGCTTTAGTTCTGCCTGATGTCTTTCGGCAAGTTCTTGCTGTAATTGCTCAACCAGACTTGCTTGTTGAATGGCGATCGCTAACTGGGTGGCAAGTTGTTGTGTAAAATCAATTTCTGACTGTTGCCAGTGGCGAGTTGTCGCGCACTGATGGATGCACAGCAAACCCCACAACTCAGCACCGCAAAGTAACGGCATAATCACATTGGCACGCACATGAAACTGAGCCAAGATATCAGTGTGACAGGTTGTCATGTCACTGTGATAAATATCATCAACCACATAAGACCTACCCAAAGCATAGAGAGAGGAATAGTTTTCTCCAAAGCAGTGGTCGTGTACCCGAATTGCTATCACTGAGGGAAATTCTTTGACGACAGATTCAGCTACAAATTCGCCGTCATTAAAGTTGGATTCGGGATAGAACTTGAAAATGCCCACCCGATCAGCCTGAATCACTTGGCAGATTTCTTGGCAAGCGATGTCAAAAATGGTCTGGAGGTCTAGAGATTGACGAATCCTCTGGGTGATTTCTCGTAGCAGTTTCTCCCTTTCTACCTGTTGGCGAATAATTTCCTCAGATTTTTTGCGATCGCTAATATCAAAGTGGACTCCAATCATTTTCTGAGGATTACCCTCAGCATCTCGCACCACCACCCCATAGGCTTTGATGAAGTGGATGCTGCCATCAGGATGTATAACACGAAATTCAGTATCGTATTCTGCCTGTCCTAAAATTGCTTGCTGGACTAATACTTCAATATTGGCACGGTCATCGGGATGTAGCCTATTTGCCCAGGTGTCGTAGACTAAACGGGAATCAGATGTTTTGGTGACACCATAGAGTTCGTACATCCGCTCATCCCAAAAGATGTTATTCTCTACAATGTCCCAGTCCCAACAGCCGATAGCCCCTGATTTGAGAGATATAGACAAGCGATCCGATGTTTTCTGGAGTTGGGCTTCTCGTGCTTGGAGTTCAGCCGTGCGTTCTTCAATTTTGGCTTCTAGGTTTTGACTGAGGGTAATATAACGCTGTTCACTCCCTCGCAGTTGATCTGACCTTTGCTGAAGGGCGATTAATTGCTCCTGCAATTTTTGGTGGGTAGTAGCTTGGTGAATGGCGATGGCCAGATGTACAGATAACCCTTGCAGCAGTTCAACTTCTTCAGTTTGCCACTCGCGGGGGTGTTGGCTTTCGCTGACATTGAGCAAACCCCATAATTCATCGCCACACAGCAGGGGTACCAAAATTTTGGCTCGCGTCTGGAGGCGGATCAGGAACTCCCGGTGACAGTCTGTCATTTCTATAGTGTAGATATCTGGGACGACACGAATCCGCCCCTGGCGATAAATCTCCGCAGAGTGTTGCTGAAAGCAGAGTTCCTCAATCCGTTCGCCCAGCAGTGATGTGGAAGATGTGGTAGATTCTGCCATGACGATACTTTCCCACTCTGTTTCAAAATACCAAATGTTGACGCGATCGCAACCCAGCAATTGCCGCACCTGCTCCACAGTTGTGTCCAGAATGGTTTGTAAACTTAGAGAAGAGCGAATTTGTCTGGAGATATCAGACACTATTTGTTCCCGGCCCGCCTTAGCCTTGAGACTAGCTGTCCGGTCTGCAACTAGCTGCTCTAGTTCAACAGTGCGATTTTCCAGCAGTTGAACCTTCTCTGTCTCTAACCTCACCACCTTTTCTTCCAACATCTGGGCCAGTTTGTATACCTCTAAGGGGTTAAGGGCTTGTAGTAAACTACTTTGGGTAACGATGCCTAATAACTCCCCCTGATCTCCTGTCACTGCCAACCGGCGAATCAAACGCTGCTCCATGATCTGCTGCACGAACCGCAGAGAATCGTCTGGTCTCACGGCAAAAATCGGCGAACTCATCACCGTCTGAACCTGACAGGTTTCCAGATTCAAGCCTAATGCCTGAAACTGGACAATATCCCGCTCGGTGACAATTCCCACCGGAATTTCCTGGGGTTTGTCTTGAAACTGTCCCAGTTGCACAATCATGACAGAACTGACGCGATTCTCTGTCATCTGTTGGGCGATCGCCAACATCGAACTATCTGGTGTAGCACAAATCACCTCACAGGTCATCACCTCAGACACCAGACGCAACCGCAAGAGATCCACAGAGCGAGAAGTGTGCCGCAGACTTTCATTGGTTAGCAGCCCCACCACCCGCTCTTGCTCGTCTAGAATCGGAATGTGGCGAATGCGGTATTGTTGGAGCAAATTAACAGCAAAAAATAAATCGGTGAACTCAGACTCACGTAGGGTGACGACTGGATGAATCATCACCTCTCGAATCGCCAAATTCTCCAAACAACGCCTCTGGCTACACAGTTTGACTACATCTCGCTCAGTGAAGATACCTAATAGCCTCCCTGCTGCCACTATCAACACGCAGCTTGATCGTGCCTCTAGATGGACTTCATCCAGTTTAGCTGTGTCACACATAACCCGCACGCCACTCATTTGGGCGATCGCATCCATCACCGTTGTCTCCGGTTTGATTATCAGGGGATCACGAATGATCGCTGATTTCAGTTCTGATGGGGTGAGAGACGTTGTGCAATTAAACATGGAAAAGGAACGGGATTTATTCTTTAATATTCCCATCAATAACAGATAATTTACATGAACTACAACAGGATAATTATCAATTTATTAATTTTTATATAGTAAAGGTTTCAGCCTATATTTAGGATAAGAAAATACATCAATCAAAAAAAATGAAAGCTTACAAAATAAACTAATTTATATATTAAAAATTACATATCAAGCAGCAAAATAATTGAATGCTTACAAAGCAAACATTCAATCTAACATTTTTGTTTTCTCTGTACAGGACAAAAATAGAGAAAAAGCTTGCAAAGATTACAGAGAGAGGGTTTCACGGAAAGTTACCACACAATCAAAGAAACCCCTATGAACCAGATTAAGCGATTACGAGACACACTAAAACCACACTTGGGATGGCATGGAGCGCGTTTAAGCTTTTTAGTAGACTGCCGCAAGAGTTCATCATGAGCCGGTAATCGCTACCCTAAACTTCAGCAACGTATCAATTTCACCAACTCATCGGCCAAATTTTGATAATATTCTCAGCACTACCGCCACTAGCAAGATTACGCCCATCGGGACTAATGACTATGGAATAAATGTATCCAGAATCGCGCTTTAATGTGCGAATTATCTCTCCTGTCGTTAAATTCCATAATTTAATTGTGTTGTCATTGCTACCACTGGCAAGAACTGTGCTATCTCTTGGCACGTAGGCAACAGAATTCACCTTGTCAGAATGCCCTCTTAGGGTGCGGATGGTCTTTCCTGTTGACAGGTTCCACAATTTAATCGTTTTGTCCTTACTGCCACTGGCAAGAGTTTGACTATCTGAATTGAAGGCTACAGACATCACCAAATCGGAATGTCCCTTCAAGGTATGAATTACCTTGCTGGTTGTGAGATTCCATAATTTAATTGTTTTATCCCAACTGCCACTAGCAAGAGTTTTGCCATCGGGACTGAAGGCTACATTAGCAACACCACTGGAATGTTCTTGCAACGTGCGGATTTCTTTGCCTGTTGCTGGGTTCCACAGTTTGATTGTCTTATCTAAGCTGCCACTAGCAAGCGTCTTGCCATCTGGACTAAAGGCAACGCTAGCCACTCCCTGAGAATGCCCTTTCAGATGGCGAATTTCTTTGCCAGTTGCCAGATTCCACAATTTGATGGTCTTATCAGCACCTGTACTAGCAAGAGTTTTACCATCTGGGGAGAAAGCAATAGCCCAAACCCATCCAGAATGACCTGGAAGAGTATGGATTTTCTGTTTATTTTTTAAATTCCAAACTTTAATAGTTTTGTCATCACTGCCACTAGCTAGGAATTCTCCATTAGGAGAAAAAGCAACGGAATTTACATCGCTGGCATGACCCTTGAGAGTGTAAGGTTGAGTAGAAATTTCGGAAAATTTAGTAATTAGCTGGGGGAGAGACTGTAAATGCCCAACACCCACTAAACCTAACAGCGCACTCATGGTATTTATCAGGAGTTGTTGTTTGAGCCTACCATTGAGCAATTTCCAAGCTTGTTTTTTGGTTGTAGACGCGGTTAATGAGGTTGATGCTGACCAAGATCTTGAAAAGATAGCAGATTTTGGTATTGTAGTTTTTAATCTTGAGAGTAGCGATCGCTGCTTGATCAAATCATTCATCACTTCATCAGCTGATTGATAACGCCTTTGAATATCCGTTTCTAACAGCTTGTTCAAAACCTTAACTAGATATTCACCTTCGTTCCTATCTGAATTTGAAGTGTTCCAATATTGCTGCCAGGATTCAACCCAACTGTAGCCTTGTTCGACAAACAAATTAGATGGGTTAATCCCCGTCAACAGATGAAAGCAAGTCGCACCCAGACTAAATAAATCACTGGCTGGGTAAGCTTTGCCATACTGCATTTGTTCAATTGGGGTGTAACCAAGTGAGCCAATAGTGGTTCCCAATTGAGTCTGCATTGTCGCTTTTAGCTGCTTGGCAGCACCAAAATCAATTAGTACTAGTCCCCCATCACTCTGACGGCGGATGATGTTCTGTGGCTTAATATCTCGATGAATTACTCCACGCTCATGAATATATTTCAATACAGGGAGTAAATCTAAGAGAAATTCGACAATTGTACTTTCGTTGTAAACTACCCCTTGACGTAATTCTTGTAATAGATTGTTTCCATTAATAAACTGTTGCACCAAAAATAGATAATTATCTTGCTCGAAGTAAGCTAATAGGGTAGGAATCTGGTGATGTTCTCCTAAATGTTGCAAGCGTTGAGCTTCTTGTTTAAATAACTCAACGGCTTTTTTCATAGCTGAATGTTCTTGAACTTTAGGTGCAAATTGTTTAACTACACACAATTCGTTCAATTTATCTATATCTTCTGATAGATAGGTTCTCCCAAATCCACCTTCATCCGATAGCACCTTGATAATGCGATAATGCCCCCTTAATAAGGGTATCAATTGTGTATTGCAGCGTTGGCAATACATTTGGCCATCGGGGTTTTGAGGCATGGAGCAATTAGGATTCAAACAGCAAAGCATACTGGGAATCCGTGTACAGTTTGAGTATATATTAATCCAATAGTTATAGTTTTGCTGTCAATCTGGTGCATGATGTTCAATCAAAAAGATGTAACTCAGGGATTTAATATGGAAAATATTTTTTCAACAACAGTTAATATTCTCTAGGAATCCGATTTGATTATCGAAACAAATCTCCGTATTTTGGGGTTGTCATTGTCCACTCTGCGTATATTTCAGAAATCAAGTGTGAATCTTATATCTGCCTGATATCAATTCCTATATCTGAGCTATATGTTCTTAATAAAGTATAGTAAAATTAGTGACTCCAAAAATATAGCTGGTATCTTTTGGATATAAAGTTTCTTTCATAGTATAACAATAAACGTGGGAAAGCAAAATTTGCCAATATTTGGGTATTGTCCAGCATTAAAAGTAGATAAGGCTATCTATCTTCAGTTGTATAAATAACTCAATACTAAGAGCATGAGGAGTGAAATTATGGCAGAACAGAAGAGCAAAAATTACTGGATCAGATTAAACTTAGCTTTGATTGTTTCCATGAGCAGTAGCTTAGTAGTTGCAAACTATACTTTGCCCATAAAGGCTTTAGATATCCCGGAGAACTCTGGAAAACTCATAATAGCTAAAACCCCAGACGAGAGACAACCAGAAGCAGTACAACAAGCTATCGAACAAATCCCTACTTCTCTACCGCCTGCAACTCCACAACAACAAAGCAAGCAATCAATCGAGTCACCCATTCCTGTTCGTGAATCGTCCAACTCAACAGACTCTAATCCAACTCCCCAACCTAGAGAAAGTAATTCTGCGCCTAGAATATCTACGTCGTCAAATTCCAACCCAGCTTCTCAGCCAAGACAAATTAACTCTGCGCCTAGAACATCTACGTCGTCAAATTCCAATTCTAGACAAACTAACTCTGCTTCACCGCAAAGAGGTCGTCAATCAATTACAAATCCAGGTAGAGGTCGCAATTCAACTGCCAAAATTTCTCCTGTTTCCTTGTCTAACCTTCCTTTTAGGGAGATTAACTTTGTAGATATCGCTTTTGGTGTACTTTCTAAAGGTGATTTTCAGTCTCAAGGAAGGTATTTTCATTTCTATAAATTCGAGGGAAGAGAAAACCAACTACTCCAAATCAGGTTGGGTGGTAGCACTGATTCACGTCGCTCCAGCAATTTGAGTCTAAGTCCGTTTATGTTCCTCCTCGATCCTGATAATAAGGTGATCTTAAAAAGAGGTAGTGTTGGGACGAATAGTAATATTAAGGATGCGTTTGTCTTTGTAAGATTACCCGTCAAAGGGACTTACACAATTGCAGTGACTAGTCGCAACCCTAGTGATACAGGACGCTATAGTCTAGCTCTCAGGAATGACAGAGCCAGCTATATCCTAGACGAATCGGCGGAACTGAATGCTCAAAGCTCAACCATTAAGCAAAATCGTAGTGCTTATAATGTGTCTCAGTTTCAAGGCAAAAAAAATCAGCTTGTAAGTATTCGTGCAGATAGCATCAATGAAGAATTCTCTCCTTATATAGTCTTGTTAAATTCCCAAGGGAAGACTATTGCTGCGGATAATGATCAAGATGGCCTTTATAGTGCTTTAATTGACCGAGCTAGATTGCCTGAGGATGATACCTACTATATAGTTGTTACTTCCAATAATCCCAATAACCGTGGCACATATCGATTGACTCTTTTCTAAATATCATGTTTGTCTGAAAACTAATCATATCTGCGGCGCTGCATATCTTTTCGTGTTGGCTGTTAACAGTTGACGGTTGACAGTTAACCGTCAGCAGTCAACAAACCATACAAGTGACTGCTGACTCATAGCGGAAGCTCATTACTGCTCAAACCAACCATATTGTAAGTGATTAGCCGGAGTTAATATTATACACGGTCATACAGAAGAGTGACTTGGCTTAAATAATCAACAACTTCTGGGAAAGCCCTAATTTGATTTTGATGTTAATTTAGGATTTAAAACTGGGAATACTATTTGTCTAAGCATAAAAAAACTATTCAAAAACAGTCTTAAACGCAGGTGAAATGATGGTTGAGTCTAATCGGAACGACAAAAACAACTTTTTTTCTGCTCGCAGTCGCTACTACGGTCGGGGAAAAGCAGAGAATCTTACATTTAATGCTGATTTGCGAGAATTTGCCAACAGAATTGGCTATGTCACAGCGTTGGAAACATCCGGTAAGCTCTCTCCTGATGAAGCTTGTAAGCAAATAAAGTCTCTTTGGAAACAATTGAAACGTAGTAAAAAAGCGCTCTCGATTAGTAATGACCCACCAATGACACCTTGAAGACAAGGGTTTTTACTTGTAGGGGATGTTACGGCAAAATTAGCCAAAGCGATCGCTCAATTGGGTTAAGCTACCAAATAATTCCCGACACTGGGGGTATAGGGCGCTTGACCAAGTCTTCACACGGTTTAATATATATTTAAATCTCTTGAGCTTTAGCTAGTTAGCCAGGCTCAATTTTTCATAAACTGAAACAATAGAAGTCAATGCTTGAGAGATAAATATATTATGCCGGAACTTCCCAGCAGTTTAGAAGACGCGATCGCCCAATCCCGTGAAGCCACCAAATCCGCTTTAGCAGACGGTTGTAACCGCATCCAAGTTGAGTTGCTGTTTCCCGAACTCAAGTTTATGCCTGTAGCAGAACAGTTTCTACCCTGTTTGGTAGAATACGAATCTCGCTTGAAAGTCTTCTTTGCTGATGCTGGTGCTGCTGCTTTAGCTCGTCGTGATTGGAAAGATGCAGCCTTTCAAATTTTGGATATTGGTACGGGAAGGATTGCTTCTATTCAATCAAAAATTCAACCAGAAGATGAAATTTTCCTCTTTATTTCCCCCACTTCCGTAGAAGTACCCCAACTAGAGAAAATTTGTGAAATAATAGGCGATCGCCCGGCTATTTTCCTCAACCCTCGTTTAGAAGATGCAGGTACTGTAGGCATTGGTTATACCGCCAGACAAACCCGCGAGCGTTTCCTCAATATCATTCAATCCTGTTACTACCTACGTCCTATTGATGATGAAACGGCTTTATTCCGTTCTTACCCTGGAGACTGGGAAATTTGGGTAGAAAATGATGGTAACTGGGCGAAAATCGCCAATTTACCCAAAAAACCTTCAGGTGATGAAATAGATTTAATTCTCATGAAAGGGCAACCACAAACAGCAGGAGCAGATGCTGTACCTGCCAGAAAGCCCAGTGTTTTCAAAAGTTTACAACGTTTTATTAAAGCGTTGAATAGTTGAGTTAGGGGATTGGGGATTGGGGACAAATCAAATTCTCTTTCATTACCCATTACCCGTTCCCCAAACCTAATTCGCCTGCAATGGAGCATTCAAAGCTTTCTCGATGCGATCGCTAGTTTCTAGTAAGTGGGCTTTGGTATATTCATCGTTGGTATTGACTGACTTGAGTTTTTCGTTCAATTGTTTAAGCTTATACCAAGCTAGGGAACGAGCATCTTCAGGGACGTATTCTCGCCGCAACACCATGCCAATCAAGATATCAAGATATTCTCGCTGCAAGCCGCGCCGGAGGCTGGTAATTTTCAGCGCCCCGGCTTTTGGTTTGAGGACTTCTGTCCAAACTCCCGTTTGCAAGGTATCAAAAAGTTCAGGTAATGGTAGTGATTTTTCGGGTAAGCTTTTGAGTTCAATATCCTTGAGACGAGTGAGGCGATCGCCTGCTAGTAATTCCCGTAATACAGCAGCTTGCAGGAATAATATCAAGTCATGCACGGGATAATCTAACCGTCCAATTTGGGGAAAACTTCCCCAGTGATACCAGCGAGAAGGTGCTAATTTATTCAGTAGGTCTGGGGGGAAATTCAGAGCATCTTCAGCAAAAATATACTTTTGTAGTGTTTTGAGTGCTTGCCGTTGTTGTTCAACGGGTACAGGTTCAAAGGGTAAGCGATTTGGGCGACTAGCTAGCTTATTAGCTGAGATTTCCCCAGCTTTTAGGCGGTAGAAGGACTGCCCACCGATATATTTTGTTGTGTAGAAGATATTCTGAAAATAGTTACTGAGAACTGAGCCAAAGCGATCGCTTAAATCACTATAACTTTCTCCAGGCATGGGGAAACGTTTATTGAGACTTTCCCACATTAATCGAGAATTATCTAACTGCCATTGAGAATAAACCAGCACGTTACTACTATGATCCCAAGCATCGGCGGTAGGGTCGAGGTCATACATATCCTCATCGGGAGAATAACTCAATTCCGGTTTATAAGATTGGCTGGCAATTTCTTGTAAAATTGGCCTTTCCGCTATGGGAGTTGTCGCGTTGGTTTGGGTATAACCGTACTGAATTGCCCACTCATCATAAGACCCCACCATACTAGGAAAATAGTCTCCCTGCTGTGTTCCTTGGGGGGCAATATTCGGTGGAATATAGTCCATCACAGAACTTGTCAAACCTTTGGTACGACTGATTTCCGGATTGTTCATCTCTTCTGGTGATAGCAGATTACTACCACGGAAGTTATGCCGCAAACCCAGGGTATGCCCTACTTCATGGGCAATAATTAAACGTAAATATTGATTGATATATTGTTGTAGCTGTTCTTGATTCGGTGCGTTGTTTTGTAGCAGTGACATGGACAAAGCCCCAAAAGCAAATTGGTTGGCGGCTTCTATGCCGTAGCATAAGTCATAATCACCGGCTAGCTTAGATAAGCGCTGCAAAAAACCATTTGGTCTTGGGGATTTTTCTTGAGTATTGTTGTTTCCTGTTGTGGCTAAACCGTTGCGACAAAGTCCCCGATTCCGCATTAATGCCGACAAGGAAGTACGGGTACTTAGTTGACTAGGTTCTACAAGTGTGCTGTATCGACTCTTGAGTAAGCGGACAAGACTAGCATCAACTAATATGTCTGCATCCAAAATTTCCCCAGTTAAAGGATTAACGCGAGATGGCCCCATAGCAAAATAACCATCAACAGTGTTAATCCAGCGAATTGTGTTGTAACGAATATCGGCTGGGTCCCATGTGGCATTGTCTGGCATTTGTCTAGCTTCCACCGCATCTTGAAATCCAGCTTTGAGAAAAGCCTTGTTCCACATGAGTATCCCTTCTTTGACAGCTTGGCGGTACTGTAAGGGTACGGCGTTATCAATCCAGAAGACAATGGGTTTTTTAGGGCGAGATAGGGGTGAATCGGGGTCTTTCTTTTCTAAATGCCAGCGATTAATGTAGCGGACAAAAGGATCGTTACGTTCTTCTTTAGATAAATCTTGGTAAGCGGTGATAAAATAACCAACCCGTTCATCAGCTATACGCGGACGATAATTATTTTCTGGTAGTTGGGAAAGACTATAGTGAACCCTGAGGGTAAAGCCACGACTGTCTGGCACAGTCGTCAGATACAACGTTTCATTGTTAGGGTTGGTACCGCTACTAGAGAAGTTCAATACTGACTCGATTTCTAAATTTTGGGGAAAGGTTTTGGCACTGCCAAAGGAAGACTGGTCTGCATTTGGAGTCAATCCCATGAATAAAGATAATCCGGCTAAGTCTGCCAACAGCAAGTCACCCAAGTCAATTAACAAGGTTTTTCTTTGGGGATGAATGCTTTTGATGTCTACCGAGTAGAGAACAGAATCGCTAAACGAACGGGCGAGCGATCGCATTTGTGGATCACCTTCCCTTGTGCGAAAATTAACATTGCGTACCACAAAAGATAGTTTTTTGCCTACTCTCTGGAAATAAAATAAAAAGTCTTGTAACGGTAAACCACTGTAAATCCCTTGTTCGCCAATACCAGATTCCAGGGTTGCGGTAGCTAAGTAATTTTTATTGATTTGTTCTGGCTTAATTTCTAGATATATTTTATTCTTTTCTTTATGACGATATAAAGTAAATAGACCGTCTAGTTTTTCGGTATCTTTCACTACTTCATCAAAAGATTCCCAGTCATCCTTTTTTTCCGGCTTAGATTCTGTAGCAGGTTTCTTATCCGGTTTATCTGTGGATTTACCAACTTGTAGAAATGGTTGCTCTGCTGCCTTTTTATGATTGTTCACCACCCAAATAAAGGGTTGATCCTTGACCTGTTGATTTTGGTTAATTACCCAAATTTGTTCTGGCTTTTGTAGTTGAGGCTGATGTGGTTGTTTGATAGCAGCAGAGGGAAAAAGAGTATAAGCAGGGTGTAGGGGTGTAGAGATATAGGGGTATTGATTAGTTATGGATTTTTCAGGCTTAGTTTTTATAGCTATAATTTGAGAATTTTGATTAACTATGTTTGTAGATGATAACTTTGCGTTGGCTGTTGCTATTCCTAAAAATAATCCATTGAACAATATTAAATAAAAAGTAAATTTTTTCATCTAGTTTATTCCTGATAACTATCGTTAATTATTTCTCATGCGCTATGAGCGTCAGTTGTCTGTTCACCGGAAAAGAGCCAAAATTACCTGATGGCTAGTTACTAGCTTCTCAGTTTGGTGAGGAACAGCATTTTTTAGATTTGTTGTGCTGTTTTGTTGTAGTATTTTTCCTAACAATCGTCTTTGTAGCAAACAGTACGTATTATTTTTACATCTGTTTTAGTAAAGTTAGCGCCTAAAAATAGATTATTTCCTTAAAATAGCTCAATTTCGCTAATTCTTGGGAACCTATAGCCTGATCTTCCTCTTAAAGATTAAATTTTTTACCGAGAAAATCCTTATGTCAGGTGTTGTTGATGTAATTTTAATTTTAAATACTTGGATTTATTTTATACTAAATTTTCATGCTTTCACAACACCGAAGCATTGAATTTATCTATATATTTCTACTTTGGCAATTTATTATTAATGGATAAAAAAATGTCAGAACTACCTCATGTTTGGAAACTCTTACAGAATTATGTTCGGGGTACAAGGTCAACAGATAGGCCTACAACAAAGTATGTAGGTAGTCGCTCATTTTTACCTCTGGGAAAACACCAACAAAAACCAGCCAAAGATGTAAACTTTTCTCAAGTTAATTTACAGAAAGAAATTTTATGTGAAAGATTACAAATCAGTTTAGAGGCATGGACAAGAGAGGATGGTAAGGGGAAATTTTCCACTAGCAATAGCCAACTCCAACAAGAGATTTATGATTTACTCGGTAATGGTGCATTAAACTCAGAAATAGTCGAAAAAGTCATAGAATTGCTTATCCTGGAAGCACAATTTCGCCCAGGGTTGCTATTTCACCGTCTAGAAGATTTTTATCAACGTTGGTGTCGAGGAGAATTTATTGATGCGCCACCAAGCGAGAACTTACCTCAGCGAAAATTGATGGAGATGGCAGCACAGAATCAAGCCATGGGACTGAGGCAGATTGATATTTACGCTGGGCTTAATGTCTTAATTTTACTTCTAGAATTACACCGCTACGCCCAACAGCAAGAAGAACTGCGGCAACAAATCAACTTTTATCCTTCTTCCCCACCAGATACAGACAGCTTTTTTACCTCCCAACTACTGCGGGTAATTAATTATAGCGATGCCATAGAAATTGGCAACTTTAGTAATATCGTAGGGGAATTTCTCCGAGGTGGTAACTTTCAAGGTGCATACTTGGGAAATGCCAACTTGACAGGAGTTAACTTTAGTGGTGCTAACCTCAGTGGCGCATACCTTGGTGATGCCAACCTTACAGGCGCAAACTTCCAAGACGCTAACCTCACAGGTGCAGACTTTGGTGATGCCAACCTCAGCAGTGTTAATCTCAGTGGTGCCAACTTGAGTAGCGCCGACCTCAGCAGCGCCAACCTTACGGGTGCAAACCTAAGCGGTGCTAACTTGCAACGTGCCGACCTCAGTCGTGCTGACCTGAGTAGTTCCATCCTCAACGATGGCGAATTTAGCCACGCCAACCTCAGTGGTGTCAACCTCAGAGATGCTGAACTCCGTCGCGCCAACCTCAGCAACGCCATCTTATTTGGTGCTAACCTCAGTGATGCCAACCTCAATCACGCCGACCTCAGTCGCGCCGACCTTTGTCGTGCAGACTTGAGTGGTGCAGACCTCACACACGCCACCCTCAACGGTACTAACCTCAGCGATACCATTCTTTTTAGTACTAACTTAAGTGATGCCATTCTGGAAGCAGCTGACCTCAGTTATGCCAAACTCAACGGTGCTAAACTCAACTACGCCAGACTCAACGGCGCTATGTTTTTAGGTGCAGACCTCAGTGGCGTAGATTTAACTGGCGTAGTTCTCAATGATGCCGATTTGAGTGGCGGGATTCTCAGCGAAGCCGACCTCACAGGCGCAGACCTCAGCGATGCCATACTCTTGGGTACTGACTTCAGCTTTGCCAACCTCAACAGTGCCAACCTGAGTGGTAGTAACTTGAGTGGCGCAATTTTGAATGGTGCAGACCTCAGTAGCGCCAACCTCAGTTATGCCATTCTCGACGATACAGACATAAGTGAAGCCAACCTAGAAGAGATGACCTGGGGAGAAATTCAGCAATGGGAAGGCGTGCGAGGTTTGGAGACAGCGCTGAATCTACCGGAGGCGTTGCGGGAAAAGTTGGGGAAGAGGTAAATTTGATCTCTGTACAGAACAAAAAATTGAGGAAAAGCTTGCAAAGTTTACAGGGAAGGGGTAGTTACCACAGAAACCCCTATGAACCAGATTAACCGATTGCGCGATCGCCGATACCATGAAGCAGCATTTGAATTTGCAAGCTGAAGACCATACAAGTTTCTGGAGTTCTGACGAAGCAGAGTGATGCTTAACGATAACTTCTAGAGATAGGATTTACTAGGAGTGTCAGATTTTAGGAGCAAACCTCTGTCTTTGCAATTCACTACCGTTCCCCCAGCTAAATCTCAAACACCCGCCGGCTTAGTTGTGACTTTGCATGGTTGGGGTGCTAATGCTGAGGATGTGGCATCTTTATTACCCTATTTCAATTTGCCTGATTACCAGTTTGTCTTTCCCAATGCACCTTATCCATATCCCTATGCTCCTCTCGGTAGGTCATGGTATGACTTGAGACAAGAAAATATGTATGAGGGATTGGCGGAAAGTCGGGAACTGCTGAAAGATTTTGTACTTTCTTTAGAAAGTAGTACTGGTGTGCCTTTATCCCGCACTATCTTAAGTGGATTTTCTCAAGGCGGGGCGATGACTTTTGATGTCGGCTCAAAATTACCTTTGGCTGGTTTGGTGGTGATGAGTGGGTATTTACATCCTGAAGCCATTAGCCCAGATAATACTAATATCCCCCCAACTCTGATCCTACATGGTACAAGGGATGAAGTTGTACCCCTGCAAGCTGCTGTCAAGGCACGCACAACCGTAGAATCGCTGGGTGTTCCTGTCCAATATCAGGAATTTGAGGCTGGACACGAAATCAATTTGGAAATGTTAAATGTAGCCAGAAATTTCATTGTCAATGCACTTGTTTAGTCTGAGTTACAATTTTTTTACAAAATATGGTATAAATCCTGAAAAATTTTAGGAATTCCATGCCATCTAGTGAGTAAGATAGATTGAGTGGCACTTTACAGCGCCACTTAACCCGCGCTGGGTGCAAATGCTGCATAAGGGAGGGGCAAGCATTATGAAAACTTTAAGCATTTCCAAAAAAGAAATTGCTGCCATGACCGCAGCAGAGGTGGAGGAACTGGCTACTCGTCTAGAGATGGACAATTATAGCAATGCTTTTGATGGTTTAAACGACTGGCATCTACTGCGGGCGATCGCTTTTCAGCGTCCAGAGTTGGTAGAATCTTACATCCATCTGTTAGATTTGGAACCATACGACGAAGCTTAGGTATTTGATAATCAGGAGTTAGAAATAATTCGTCCTTAAGAATTATCTCTAACTCCTTACTCTTCAGTTTTTGTTATGGCTCATCCTCAACCGCAAGCTGAAAATCGCAAAAGTAGGGTTCTTGTTGCTGTGGGTGGCGGTATCGCTGCTTATAAGGTTTGTGAGGTCGTTTCGAATTTGTTTAAGTCGGGGGTGGAAGTTCGAGTCATTCTTACCCGTTCCGCACAAGAATTTATAACGCCTTTAACTTTATCAACCCTCTCCCGTCACCCTGCTTATACAGATGATGATTTTTGGCAATCTACTCACTCTCGTCCGTTGCATATCGAGTTGGGTGAGTGGGCGGATTTGTTGGTGATTGCTCCCCTCACCGCTAATACCTTAGCTAAACTCACTTACGGGATGGCTGATAATTTACTCACCAATACAGTGTTAGCTTCCAATTGTCCCGCATTGTTAGCGCCGGCGATGAATACTGATATGTGGGAACAACTCACTGTGCAGCGTAATTGGCAGCAGTTGTTAACAGATAGCAGATATCATGGTATTGGCACAGCATCGGGATTATTGGCGTGCGATCGCGTCGGTGCTGGTAGAATGGCGGAACCTCCAGAGATTTTGGCTTACACTCAATCTCTATTACATACTCAAGGTAAGCGAGATTTAGCCGGGAAGCGAGTTTTAATTAGTGCGGGAGGTACAAGGGAGTATCTTGACCCGGTGCGATTTATTGGTAATCCTTCTACTGGTAAAATGGGACTGGCTTTAGCCCAAGCTGCTTTACACCGTGGGGCAAAGGTGACATTGGTGCATGGGGTGGCGAGTTGGGTTGTACCTTTGGGTGTGCAAGCAATTCCCATTATCAATGCCGAAGAAATGCAGCAGGTAATGTTGGAATATTTACCCAATGCAGATATCATCGTTATGTCTGCGGCTGTGGCTGATGTCAAACCTCAAGATTATAGTACAGAAAAATTACCCAAGCGATCGCTCCCCCAGTCTTTACCTTTGGAACCAGTACCCGATATCGTTGCTCAATTAGGTAAACTCAAACAACCCCATCAGCGTTTAATTGGTTTTGCTGCTCAGACAGGGGATATAGTTACACCAGCTAAAGAGAAATTATATAGTAAGAAATTAGATGCGATCGTTGCAAACCCCATCGACAAAGCAGATAGTGGTTTTGGTAGCGATAATAATCAAGCTATCTTCTTAGATAACCAAGATAGACAAGTGACAATCCCACCTTGTTCTAAATTGCAACTAGCTCACCATCTCTTCGATTTTGTCAGCAACCTGACACTATGATTCAGTAAGACAGAGCAACTGAGGTACACCCCAATCTTCTCAAACAAGGTTAGTAAAGTCGAAAATATACCTCACCAACTCAGGAACCAGTATATCCCCATTTAATAATAATATAATCATGATATTAACTTGGTTCTTATTGTGAGTTTTGATAATGTTTGTAAGGCGCTTGCAGAGAAATATCCAAAAGATTT
Organism: Anabaena sp. FACHB-595; assembly: GCF_048568275.1. Lineage (NCBI taxonomy): Bacteria > Bacillati > Cyanobacteriota > Cyanophyceae > Nostocales > Nostocaceae > Anabaena > Anabaena sp. FACHB-595. The sequence goes on along the minus strand of NZ_CP183473.1, from coordinate 3,759,416 downwards.
TATCCGATGGTTAATTGGTGAAGAATCTACCAATGTTAAGGTTTTAAAAACTGAGTTAAGTTTAGAGCCTATTCGCGCAGATTCTGTGATTTTTTTACAAACTGGCAATTTGATTTTGCATATTGAATTTCAGACTTTAACACAGTCTAATCCCGCGATTCCTTTCCGAATGCTGGATTATTCTGTGAGATTAAAACGTCAGTATAAGTGTCGAATTGTACAGGTGGTAATATTTTTGCAGGAGACAGATGATGAAATTGCTTTTACTGAAGAGTATGTGAATGAGACAACTAGACATCGCTATCGTGCAGTCAGAATGTGGGAGCAAGATTCCAGCTTATTTTTGGGTAATTTGGCATTGTTACCATTAGCACCTTTGTGTCAAACTGATTCTCCAAGAGATTTAAGAATTTCAGATAGAGAGACAAGGCAAAATACAGCAGCCTACACCGAGATATTAGCTGGTTTGCGGTTTGAGAAGGGTTTGATTCGTCAGTTATTAAGCGAGGATATTATGCAGGAATCAGTTATTTATCAGGATATTTTGCAAAAGGGTGAGCAGAAGGGTGAGCAGAAAGAAGCTTTTCGCTTTTTAAATCGACAGTTAAATCGGCGCTTTGGTGAGATAGATTTATCAATAGTTGAGCGTATCAAAATATTATCTACTGAAGAGTTAGAAGCCTTGGGAGAAGAATTTTTAAGTTTTTCAAATGTATCTGATTTAGTTGCTTGGCTTGAGCGAAATACGAGTAGTTAAGTAATGTAGGTAAAATGTTTGTTTACAATGCCCACAGGCGATCGCTTCTGGGCAATCAAATACTGTCTCTATTCTTCACTAGAAAGCTTATCTAGCTTCTCTTGTATCGCGTCTCTACAGAATTGAGCAGGGTCATCCTGTGCCTTAACCGCTTGTTTCATCGACTCGGTGACGCGAAAACTAAGGTTAGCAGTCATAGGTTCCTCACCCTTTGGTTTTGATGGTTCTAAATTTTCGGGTGTTCCTTTGGGGTTAGGCATTGTTGAGAAATGTATCTGAAGATTGAATCAGTTGCGCGCATCTGTTTCAATTTTTAGTCAGTGGGTATCTACCCTGAGAAAGTTGTTACCCACTGATACCACTTTTACAAATGGATGAATCTATTTTATGTTTAGTCGTGCTGAATTAGAACTGTTGACTATCCCCCAATTAAATCTACTGGTGAAACGGTATGGCTTAAAACCAACGGGAACAGGAGGACAGAAGGCTAGCTATATCACTACCTTAATGGCGTTCCCGGCTTTAGCACTCCAACAATTAGAGGATGGAAAGGGGCTAAAACCTCCTACATTCTTTGGTCTTGAGACAATGGGACAAATCCTAGACGAGATGGCAACACCTACCTGTGAACAATCAGCGTTACTCCGACTGAGTTTTGAAGGTAGGCGGATGGATTACCCCAATAGATACCAGCAAGAGAGACTACTGGCGCTGTACAAGGCTAAGAATCATCTAACTGAGGTGATTGACTTATTGAGAATGATGTAAAAAAGACGGAGGGGGGATTTGAACCCCCGTTAGGTTTCTATAAAACGCATTTTGAGTGCGTCCACTAAGCAAGCTATAAATGTTGATATACAATATTTACAGTATTTAGTGATAACAAATATAAGCTAACTTCAACCAATTATTCAACCAATTGAATTAAAATGCTATCAGTTCATCTACCCTGAGAGGTAAAAAATGGTAGCGTCAAGAAGCGATTACAAACACTTAAGCGTAATGACAATGAAAACTCAGTACGGTGAAATGTACCAGTTACGCTTAAGCAGTAAGTTAGGGAGAAAAACTATTGGATTAGGAGGGGATAAGCTTACAGCCTTAAACCTAGCCGTGATGGTAGATGAGGAGATAAGCCGATTAATCGCGCTAGGGGAACTGATAGAAATAGATTCACTCAAAGATATGGTCAAGAGTGAACAAGCAAAGTTTAAGGCTAAGAAGACAGGAAGCGTCAGGTTAGTAGAGAAAGATGACTTAATTGTGTTATGGGATAACTATGTTAAATTTCATGTAGCATTGGGTACTTGGACAGAAACATATATAACAAGTCACATTGCACTAATAAGACGATTATTAAACAGTTGTCCTTTTCATAAATTAGAAGATAAACAACAGTTAATAGAGTGGATATTTAACAATACTAGCCGAACAAAGAAAACCAGTAAGTCTCGATTTATGTTGATAGTAGCCGCTATTGACTGGAATAGTAAACAAGGGAATATCCCGCGTAAGTGGGGGATTGAATACCGGGATGCTCTCGAAAGCATTAACATTAAAACTGAAAAAAAATGTAGCGTAGTAAATGAAGAAGACGACATTGATATTTTTTCAGTTGATGAAGTTTATAGAATCCTAGAAGCTTTGAAAAATGAAACTTACAGCCGCAGGCAAGGTAGGCATTATCAATATTACAAATATGTTTACTTTTGCTGGTTAACAGGATGTAGACCATCAGAGGCAATTGCTTTGAAGTGGGAGAATGTAGACTTGCAGAAAAAGCGGATTAAATTTTGTGAAGCAGAAATGAATAGAGGAGGACTAATAATTAAAAAACAAGGTACTAAAACGGTATCACATAGATACTTTCCTATTAATCCTGAGCTAATGGAGCTATTAAACGATATTCCACATAGAAAAGGATATGTTTTTAAAAATATCCAAGGTAAACCAATAAACCATAATGTATTTTATAGAGTGTGGAAGTTGCTATTAGAGAATATGGGTATCAAATATCGTGTACCCTACCAACTAAGGCACACAATGATTAGTTATCACGCTAATAATGATTACCCGATACATAAGTTAGCTGAGTTAGTTGGTAACAGCGAACAAATAATTAAAGAACACTATCTCAAGTTAGATATTGAGAGAATTAATTTACCAGATGTAATCAAATAACTAATAACACATCAATAATTTATAAACCTCCTAGTTTAATTTATAGGAGGTATTTTTTCGCTTGTATTGATTAGCTAGAAAATAACGTTATTAGCTTTCAAATTCTTGCCAACCTTTGATTGCTTCAGTGATGAATGCTCCAAGCGGATTATCAATAGCTTTTTCAAAAGCTGCTAAACTACCATACTGGACAGCTTTAATTATTCGCTCTTTAAATGCAGGATTACTTTCAATTTGATTTATAGCTTCTGTAGCTACTCTCCTTTGTTCTGCTCTAGTTGTAGTCGGGTATGTTTGCTCTAATTGTTTTAGTAACTGTTGAATTTCAGCAGCAGTTTCAGCAAGGCTTTGGGGCTGTGCTGCCGCATAGTAATCACCTTGGATCAAATCACGTCCAATATTTTGATTAAATTGACCACCGCCAGTATTAATATTAAAACTACCTGCCATTTTTTAGCTCCTGATAATTAAGATTATTATCTACATTGTAATTATATGCAGGTAACTTTTATGTAAGTTTTCACTAAAAATATATATTTTATAAGTAAATGCTGGAAATTGTTACTAATGTTAAAAAACATATATAATTACAAGATTTAACAAAATCTACTATTATTTAGTGATATTTGAATAAATTAAAGATATAAAATAATGATATTTGTTAACTAATAAATAATCAAATTGGCTCAGAATTATTTTTCCAGGTTTTAGTTATTTCTCTTTCTATCTCTCTAATTGCTTTACCAATTGCAGTGTATATATCACTTGAACGTAAACGTGGTTTACCATTAGTTTTTTCTAAAAAAGATGAATCACTTCTTTTGATTCTATAATGCCATAGTTTACCTTCTTCTTGAAATAATTGAATAGTATAAGTTTTATATATTATATCATAATTATTGTGTCCCCAGTATTTAAAGTACTCTATAAAATTTGAAGTCTTAGATATATTCATTCCTTCAATTTTATTAGAATGAACAATTAAACCGTTTTCATCTTTTTCATTTATTTGGTTATAGTTTTTAGTTAATAACTCTATAAAAACTTCTTTCAATAATCCATTTATACTAATATTTTTATCTACACCAAAAGATGATTTTACTTCTGGTTGATTGCGTAATTGCTCAGTTAATTCCTGTGCAAACTCACGTATTGCTTCTAGCGCATCAGAGCTTTGAATTATACTTTGCGCTAAAATGTCTCTAAAATCATCAAATGTTTGAATAATATTGTTAGGGTTAACTTCTACTTCTCTATTTTTAATAGTGATTTTTTTATTATTATTAGTTACTGCATCTCTTCCAATAAAATCTCTTGCTATATTTTGCTCTATATTCCCACCTTTTGAGTTCCAGATTATTTGATGCTCTGATATTGTTTTTTCTTGTTTTGTCCGTACTAACTTGACTTTGCGTTTAAGTTTATTTTGACTATTGAAGTATAGCAATATATCTATTAAAAACCCTAAAACTCCTGAAATAAAGGAAGTTAATCCTAATAGTTTCCAAAAAATATCTTTTTCACTATTGAAATTTTTATGAATTAATATTAGCAGTAAGGATATACAACAAGAAAACAAAATTACATACAATAATGAATATTTGGATTTTATAGTTAAATTAACTATATAAATTGTGGATTTTATTATTTTTATATACATTTTATTTAGTAATTTTACGCAATAAATGTATCATTTTATCTCAGCATTGCATATAATAAAAATCATTGTTGTTATGTGATTTTAGTCAATAACAATAATACTTATTCATGTTATCTAATCATGTTTTAGTTTTATATAGTCTTACCGTTCGCGCAATTGAGGATGAATTTGGTGAAATAGATGAAATCAGGGAGAGTATCTAAGCAGGCGATGGCGATAGCAATCTTGTTAACACTAAAGGATAAGAACATATACCCTTAACCTCAGTTCTCAGGGTTAGGGTTACAGGTGAGAAGGAAGTTAAGGGTATATTTAATAAATTAATTTTATTAATAGATTGATAATGGTTTTATAAGTTCAACCAATTCAACCATTTGTTCAACCAATTCAACTAATTCAACCAATCAGTAATTAAGTTAAAAGGCTTGCTGTGTAAGGAAAAAACGGAGAAGGGGGGATTTGAACCCCCGAAGGACTTGCATCCTTAACGCATTTCGAGTGCGTCACCATCAACCACTCGGACACCTCTCCAGATATTTATTCATTTAGGAAACTGTTGATACAGAGTTTCCTTTTGTCATGATAGCATCTCGTTAGGTGAAGCGATCACCTACCCATCGCTAGCAATCGGAAATGACTAAGCTCAGTTTTCCGAACAAAATAATAGCATTTAACAAGTTGTTAGAGAAGTCTTGACTATGGGAAAACTCAAAACATGACCCTGTAATGAAGAATTTGATGCTGAGGTTTTCCGCAGATGATCAGGGTTTATTTTCAGCAAGTAGCTTAAAGCACCATGAAAATATTACCATACGAGACCTTGACAATCGTGACACCTGACTCGCTGCCGATAGTTGTGCAACGGCTGAGGGCAAACATTGAACCCCCAAAAGCATTGAGATTCTCAAGAAAACATCTTACCTATCAAGGCAGCATATCTGAAGAGGGTTTTCAAATTATTCGTATAATTAATTACCGCCACTCATTTTTCCCAGTGATTCGAGGACGTTTTGAAGAGCAATCCCAGCAAACCCTAATTCATGTGCAGATGAGTGTAGATAATGCTGCGATGGCATTTTTAGGGTTTTGGCTTTTGTTTTGGTATAGTGCGATCGTTCCTACAACCGTAACAGATATGCCTAGTCAGATGACTGCACTATTGCTAGGAATGCCTATATTGATGTTAATTATTTTTTGGGTAGCTTTTTGGTCAGAAGTAAAACGCAACCATACTGAATTGAGTGACATTATTCAGGGATAAGTTTACTCAGGGACTTCCAGAAAATAAACTATCCAATTTATCTGCTGCCAAACAACTGTCTTTCCCCCTGCTCCCTGCCCCCTTGCCATCCAAATGATAGTATATTTTTTTAATTGGAAGTCCCTTAAGCGATCGCTCTCTTCATCTACACACAAATTTCATAAGATTGTAATATTTTTGTCAAATGCTTATGTAATATTAAACCCAGGCTAAAAGATAAGCTCTGTAAAAAGGTGGGATTTCCTACCTTTTACCTATTTTCAGGGTGCTAGCTAGTAATTTTTTATGGTAAATTTTGTGGCTAAAGTAACATTAACCCCGCTATTTAACGGGGTTTTTATTTTTTAAGTCAATACTAAGTTATCTCGATGGATCACGGTTTCCGCACCTACATAACCCAAAATCGTCGGAATCTCCTTAGAATGACGACCACAAATTTTCTGTAAATCATTGCTGCTATAGTTAACCAGTCCTCTGGCAATTTCGTTACCTTGAGGATCGCATAACTGTACTGCATCTTGAGGCTCAAATTCACCTGCAACGGTTTTAACTCCTGCTGGCAATAAGGATTTACCTGCTTTAACTATAGCGGCGATCGCACCAGAATCTAAGTATAATTTACCAACCGGGACTAAACCGTAAGCAATCCAACGTTTACGGGCGGAAGTTGGTTCTGGTTGGGGTTGAAAATGAGTTCCAATCAGTTCCCCTTGGATAATTTTCTCGATATTACGGGGGTATCGTCCTTGAGTAATCACAGTACGCACTCCCGCCGCGATCGCAATTCTCGCCGCCGAAATTTTTGTCATCATTCCCCCAGTACCCCATTGAGAACCTTGAGAACCTGTTTGCACTTGTAAGTCTGCTAATTCTTTGATGCTTGTCACCAAAGATATTGGTCGGGCATCGGGGACAGAACGGGGATCGGCTGAGTATAATCGGTCTACGTCTGTGAGTAAAAATAGCCAGTCCGCCTCTACAAGACTAGCAACCAAAGCCGAAAGGGTATCATTATCACCAAATTTCAGTTCATCGACGGCAACGGTATCATTCTCGTTGACTACAGGAATTACCCCCAACGCGAGTAATTCCCGAAAGGTGTTGTATACGTTGAGATAACGGCTACGTTGTACCAAATCGCTGCGAGTTAGCAACACTTGGGCAATTGGCTGTTGTAAGGTGGTAAATAAGTCGTCATATACGCGCATTAATCGACCTTGACCCACTGCGGCCACCGCCTGTTTGAGGGCGATCGCTTTGGGACGTTCGGTTAAACCCAACCGCGCACAACCCACTCCCACAGCCCCAGAGGAAACTAAAATCACCCGATTACCTTGCTGTCTTAAATGAGAGAGTGTTTCCGCCAAAGTTGCAATGGTAGAGAGGGCTAGTTGTCCGGTTTCTGGTTGGGTAAGGCTAGAAGTGCCAATTTTGACGACAATTGTTTTGGTCAAGTCGCTTCGCTCCAATTCAAAATTCAAAATTCAAAATTCAAAATTAAAGACAATTAGTGGGAGCTTGGACTCGCCACTAATTGTACTCCTGCGGAGAACCCGAAGGGTAGACCACCAAATCAAAGATTATGGTGGGGGCTTGTACCCAAAATTATTAAATTCAAAAAAATTCTTCTTCATTTTGAATTTTGCATTTTGAATTCAAAAAAGGTCATTGGTCAAGAAGAGGAAAAGGGGCAGGGGGCAGGGAGATGGGGAGAGGGTTTCCCCCTGCCTCTTCTAGTCAACAGTCAACAGTTTTTACTCTGGACTAACTACTCAATAGTAAAGCGCCAGTCCCTCTATAAGTGAAGGCTGACGCTTTACTGATTTATAGTTACTTGTTATGTACTAGGGTCTTTTATTGCTGACCCCATGTTATTAATACTTATGATCCCCGATCTTTTGCTGTTCATGGATTTCTTTAATTATTTCTTTAGATTTTAGTTATTTAACAAGTTGTTAATTTTTGTAACTTTTTGTATGCTCAGGGTTAATAGAAGCTCCTAAAATCTCTGAGAACCAAACTTCAAAATTGCGGATGGGGTGAGAGCGCAGAGCTGCATCAGGATGGATGATTGGCTCTACCAGAATGGTAAACATACCCAAGCGATTACCAGCTAAAACATCAGTGAATAAGCGATCGCCTACCATCCCTACCTGCTCAACTGGTAAATTCATTTCTTGCAGTGCAGCTCTAATCTTACGCCGTGAGGGCTTGGCTGCACCTAAATAATAAGGTAGGTTCAAAGAACGGGCAATCCCGCCAATGCGGGCTTCACTCATGTTATTGCTCACCAACCACAGCGCCGTCACGCTGCGAATCTGTTCTACCCAGTCTCTCAGTTCCGGTGAAGCCGATCCTACTGTGATTGGTACTAAGGTTTCGTCTACATCCAAAACCAACCCTTTGAGCTGGTGATGTTCAATAATATCTGGTGTGAGGTTCAACACTGAACCAGCCAAAATCAAATCAGGCTGTAAAAACTTGTGCCAAGTCATACTCTATCCCTGCGCTTAACTTAAAATGTGAAATAGCCCAAGGCAATACTACACCTACAAAATTTAAAATGCCAAAACCCACATATCTTGAGATTTTGACATTCTGTGTAGATTTATATTGATTACCGTGGTGACGTAATAACAAAGTTAGCCAACCGATAGTTCCTAAAACGGCTTGACCTTGGAGATCGAATTGTCCTACGGTACAACTAACGATGATTGGGAATCCTCAATTGAAAATTAAAAATGTCATCTTTTAATTTTTAACTGAAAACTTTTGATCTTATTCAACTTCATTAAAAAGTTGTTCTTCTAACAGGGGTTGCACTTTACGAAACTCTTCTGGGGAGAGTAGGACAGGCTGACCAGTTTTTGTAATTTTGGCAAAAAATAACAGGGGATCAAGAGGGGTATAAATTGCGTACTCCTGTTCATCGTGATAGAAGTTAGCAAGTAGCTGGAGTTGTTCTGGTTCTAAATCTGCTGCTTCTTCTTCTTCGATTTCTAGAGTAAATAGTTCTGACTCTTCCACTGGTGGTAAATCACCAGCCACCGTCAAAGCATAAGCAGTCTGTTTGAGTACCAAATTTTGTTCTGCTAGGACAGCCTGAGCAGTGGGGAAAATTTCGTCAATAATCGCATCATCAAATTCTACTAGGACTGCTTCTTCGTCTTCGTCTTCACCTTCCCAAGCAAAAATTTCTATGGGTGAATCGACAGGAAGCAGCAAAACATATTCTTGCTCATCTACCGAGAGCGAATGTTCTACATAACATTCAAGCGATCGCCCTTTTTCATCGGTTAAGGTGATGGAACCATTAGGAGCATTGTCGTTATCTTCGGAAAATGGAGAGGAAAACATAGCCAAGGTGTGAGACTTTATAAGTACCAACAGATGTAAACAAAGCTTTGCTCTTGAATGACATATCATGTCAAGCAAATAGCTTTAATCTTAGATACAACTGCTGTGTAACAGCTTTCAGAATATCATGTTCAAAGGTATCAATACTCTACTGCCACTGAACTCTGAGCATTAGTTCGTCTAATATCCAACCACTGCTGCAAAATTAAAGCTGCTGCCTTGCGATCAATTAAACCTTTATTCCGTGATGGGGAAACATTTTCAGCGATGAGCATCTGTTCTGCTTGAAAAGAAGTCAGTCGCTCATCAACATATTCCACAGGTAACTGCAAAGCTTTAGCCAGCCTTGACGTAAATTTCTGCACTTGACGAGCCTGAAATCCTAAGGAACCATCCATTGAATATGGCAAACCCACAACCAGAACTTGTACCTGGCGTTCATTAACTATATTTTGTATTTGCTGGACATCCCGGTCAAAAGATGTGCGCTCAACGGTGGTAATTCCCGTAGCAATCAACCCAGTGCGATCGCATCCAGCTACACCAACACGCTTACGCCCCACATCCAATCCCAAGGCTGAAATGTATTTAGTCATTAGTCAGTTGTCACAGTTGTCAGTTGCCAATTTTCTTTACCCTGCTTCCCCTACTCCCCAATCTCCCCATCTTCTGTCTCTGGCTGATTAGGTACATCTTTAATCCCAAAGGCCATAGGTTCTGATGGGCTTGGTACTGGAATATCTGGGGATGATTGCTGTCTGGTGTGTACCCATGACATACCCCCAGGGATTGGTTTGCGGGCTGGTTGCAGTCCTTGGAGAACATCAGTCCATTGAATCCCTTCTAGAGAGACAAATTTTGATTCCCGCAGTTTGTGCCAGACTGAACGAGACATGATCAGCGTGTGTTCTATGCGCTTGGCTCCAATACGTTCTAAATATTCTTCTCGCTCTGGTTGGTAATCAGATGAGGCTAGTTGTAAGCCTTGTTGAGGAAAATCTTGGGCAATTCGCGCCAGTTGAGATAATAATTCTGGGTATAGCCAAGTATAAGCAGGGTGGACTGTCAAGGTGGCAACGTGGGGAGTTTCCCCTTTGCGGTCTAGCTGTAACTGGAAATAACCTATTGCTGCTTTGCGTTGTGGTTCAAACACATAGCCACTTACAACTTCAATTTTTGTCACCCATTGTTTGACTGCATCTCTTAAAGCGCCGAACAAACTGGTTTTAAAATCGCGGGTATTGCGATCGAATACTTGACGTACCAACGGCGGCATTGATGCTGTATCTAATTGATACAACAGTTGAGCATCCGCATTGCTAACTGGCAAAAGATTCGGCAAATCTGGCTCGGCTTGCGCTAATTCACTTAATAGTTCGGGATCAATTTCCCAATAAGTCATTTCTGCCAGACGCTGAAATCCATTTTGCCGATAAAGCGCTAGCGCATCTGTATCATTCACATTAACTTCTAACAGCCAAGTACGAGCTTCTAAAATTCCTTCAAAACAGTGGCGTAGTAGCTGTGAGCCAATTCCCTGCTTATCGACAGCCCGATCCAAAATTACCCGATCAACTCGCCAGGTGCTGCGTGTGCGGTTAAACGGCGAAACTTGAATCATTCCTAAGAGCATCCGCCCCTGTTCGGCTACATAGGCGCAAAAGCGGTATTGTAGCGGGTTAGGGAACCAACTTAAAAACTTGAGTAACCCATACCAGCGACGTAACCATTGCATCCGATTAGCAATAGAACTAGCGCCTTGGGGGGTATGAGCTGCGAATGATTCTTGCGATATTCGCTCAATTCCGTCCAAGTCCCGATAATAGACTGGCCGGATGACAACGCTAAGATTTCGGGGAAGTAATGAAGTCATGTTGATGTGAGCTGCCATTTAGCCTTAACGGATTGGATCAGGGGAACTGCTGCAATAATTTTAACGGCTTTCCGCTCTTTGCTATTGCTCCCAAAGGGTGATTTTCGTAACTATATAGACTACAAAAAATAGAAAAAGCAGACTTGAGGGTAACACTTTTGGTGTGGAACCAACAATATCTGCTTTTATTTTATTTGTTTTTCTGTTCTTTTATGTCTTTTTATATTATAATCTTTGCCGAGAAGCCTGCTTCTCAAAATTAGCTTGGGTTTGATGCAGCAATTGTTGTCTACTGTCTTCTATAGTCTGAGTCTGCCTTAAGGGTGGAACTAGATTACGTGCTTGCAAAGTCATGTGTAGCTGGAGGTTGGCAACATATTCGCTAATTTCTTCTTTTGGTAGAACTGTGCCGTTTAATAAGTTTGATTCGATTGCCACCGTATTCTCCTTATCCTCTGGTGCGATTGCGTCACATCATCAAAACTTATCACGTTGTTTCACTTCGCTTCTTACTTCGCAATGAAGTTTAACGGTTGTTTGCATTTGCTTGAGAGAGAAGGTAGGGAGCAGGGGAAGAATATTTACTCAGCGCTCATCTAAAACTTATGCCCCTGACTATACAACATAAAAAAACCACGAAACTAGTTGTTTCGCGGCTTTTTGTGTGGTGTGAGGAGCTTAACTAATAGATCATCATAGGGCAACTGCCCGGCAGTGATACACTTGTAACAATTTTGGTAACAGGATTTTTTGGGAAAAAATTAATAATTGGCGCTTAGATAGGTTGTACTTTGGATTAAATATTTGCTAAAGAGTAATATTTTTATCTCTAATCAAAAAATAAAAACCGTAGAAACATTGAGTAATCTACGGTTTTTTTAATGTGGTGTGAGGAGATTTAAACTAAATACATCATAAACGCATCTCAGCTATTCTCAATGCAAAATAACACTGTTTGTAATAAAATTAACCTTTGCTGACATAGAACAATTATTTGCAACTGAGTGTTCCCTGTCATACCAAAGCACCACTGCAACTAGAACCACAACCAGCAGTACAACCATAGCAATAGTTTGCAGTTTGAATTTCATTAATCAGATCCAAACTACTAGCCTCGATTAATTTAGCAACAGTCAGAGTTTCGCCATTCAGAGTTTTCGCTGGTAAATTCATCATCTGATTAAAATCACAATCATATATATTACCTAAATAGTCTATAGATAATTGATTGCGACACATTAAATTTCCTACTGTATGCGGGTTGAAATGCAATTCTAAAAACTGCAAATAACTGGTTTCTAGTTTTTTCCGTTCTAAATAGAGTTTGGTTCTGCCAACTGGTAGGTTAGTAATCGTGAACAGGTTGTTAAATTTAATATGGAAATGTTCTTGTAAGAAGGTTTTATAGTCTTGCTCCAATTTACTTTGCTCAGGGGTTAGGGCAAATTTTTCACTTGTAGGTAGTTGGGGATTATAAACCAAATCTAAAATTAAACTGGGGTCTCTGCCATAGCCAACTTGATTTAGCCATTGTAAAGCTTTAATGGAATCATCAAATACACCTGTACCACGCATTTTATCGACATTATCTGCTAGGTAGCAAGGCATGGATGCTACAATTCTGATTTTGTTGGCAGCAAAATATTCAGGTAAATCGTTAAACCCCTCCACAAAATAAATAGTTAAATTGGAACGGACAATTACCTGTTTATTATTTTGGCGTGCGGCTGCTACTAATGGCTTAAATCCATAGTTCATTTCTGGTGCGCCGCCAGTTAAATCGACAATTTGAATTTGCGGGAATCGGTGAATTACCTCGATTAACTGTTGGCAGATTTCTGCTGTTAACTCTTCTGTGCGTTTTGGGCTAGCTTCAACATGACAGTGTGTACAAGCAAGATTACAGCGTTTACCTAAATTAATTTGTAAAACATTGATTTCTTGTTTGATTAAAGGAGAATTTAACTTAGAGTTAAAAGGAGTTATTTTTGTATTTATGGTAGGGCTTGGTGTAGTTGTCATTGATGACTATTCCTGAATATAAGTTAAGATATGGGAGTGTTGCTAACCTTGTAATAATCTATAAGTGATTCCGCCAATAATTGTGGCAATAGGCAAGTTGATGAACCAGACTAATAAAATTTGATAAAAAATATATTTATTGGCTTTACTACCAATTAATCCTACACCAAAAATAGAAGATACTGCGACATGAGTTGTAGATATAGGCAACCCAAAATTACTAGCAAGAATCACTAGAATACTAGTAATGATATTAGCAGATACCCCCTGGATACGATTCATGGAGGTAATTTTGTTACTCATGGTTTCAGCAATTTTTTGAGAGTTGAGTAAACCACCGAGACCCATAGCCATTGCGATAGTAATCATTGCTCCAGAAAGTGAGAAATAATCGATAATTAGGACTAGGGAGACAATTTTAGTAGTATCATTAAATCCTCTAGCGAAGCTAAATGTACCAGCACTGATATAATGAATAGTATCAATTATTTTTTGATTTAACTGCCAATTCAGCTTAATATTTAAGTAATTAATTAAACTGTAAATTCCTGCACTTAAGGCAATAGCAATAATAGGACTTAATAATAAGGGAAAAATGAAATAGATTCCTAAAATGGCAAAATTTACCTGGAGTCCAAAAGCTACTAGCCCAGCACCAAACATTGCACCGATTAAACTGTGGGATGTGGAAATGGGAAATCCTGTCGTGGTAGCCAGTACTACCGTCAAGCCAGATGCGATCGCCACGGCTAAATGAAACTCTGGTGCATTGGCGATCGCATCTGGGAGAATACCCTTACCAGTAAACTCTTTAACTATTGTCCTACCTAAATAAGTAGCAGTCAAAGAACCTGCAAAAGTCGTAAAAGTTGCCCACAAAATTGCTGATTGGTAGCTTGTTGTCCGACTACCAAACAGCGTAGCTACACCCTTAAAATTGTCATTAGCTCCATTAGCATAAGCCAGGAACAGGGTAGCAATAAATAGACTAATTAACAACATTTTCAGGAGTATAAATTAACAGCAACCACCACCGTTATAATGCCAAGTAGAATCAGTAATTATTACTTCTTTTGGCTTTACAGTTGCTAGTTTAGCAGCAGTTTTATCGCATACGGTTGCCGGAATGCCACGTTGTAGGATATGTCCGGCTTTGTCATCAAAAAATGCGTCACAACCGGCATAAATTGCAGTTCTACCAGTAAAAATGCAAGCGCCATCTTCTGGCATAGGCACTTTGAATGAGACGGAATCGAGACTTTCTAAAAGTAAATGCGTTTCTAAGTTATAAGTTTGGGAATCTAGTAAGCGATAAGGACGACGCGCCCGAATTTCAATCTGACCAAAGCCTGCATCAATGATACGCTGGGTGTATTCTTCGTAGGTAAGTGCGCCAGACAAACACATAGCGCGCAACCGTTCATCTTGTTGCAAATGTGCAGGGACGGGACTGGTGGCAATAGGGTCACTCATTTGCAACCGTCCACCAGGCTTTAACACCCGATACGCTTCCTTTAACGCACGGGTCAAATCTTCAGGCTCGAAAATATTAAACAAACAATTTTGAGCGACGATATCAACTGACCCATCAGCCACAGGTAAATTAAAGGCATCTCCTTCACGAATCTCTACAAAACTGCTGTCAAACCAAGGGTTGTCTGTTAAAGCCATTTCTAGGTTGCGTGCTGCTGCTTCTCGCATCGCGGCAACTGGTTCAACTGCAATCACAGCACCAGGGCGACGAGAAAAATAAGCAAATTGCAATGCTTCTAACCCACCACCCACACCAACATACAAGACGGTAGGTTGCTTGCCAAGTTCCGTAGGATGAACAGTGGTTCCACAACCATAGTTCATCTCCTGCATGGGTAAAGGAATTTTCAGCCCTGGTAGTTGTAGAGGTGTACTTTGAACACAACACAGCCCCACTTGCGGCGTTTGGGCAACTTCGCTATAAAATTGTGCGGCTGTTTCTAAATAGGTCATCGCGGTCTTGATATTGAGTGTAGGGTTGTAGAGTTGATTCTCTGCATTCTCAATATATAGCAGGAGGGAGAGGCGTAAGGGGCAGGGGAATGAATTTCAAAGGTTAACTTATTTAGTCCTTGAACCCAGTATTTCCTTCCGAATCAGGATTCCTCAAACTGATTTAATCAGTGACACAGAAAAAACTCTTCCCGGTAGAGTCATTTTTGCTCATCTCAAGGTGGGTGAATCTCAGACCTTATCTACTCGTAGTTGGGTCTGGGGTTGTTGAGCTTATTTTGAATTTTGAATTGATTCATATCGCTGGTTTACGTCTTGATGATGGCAAGTTATTAATTGTCATCTCTAATGATTCTCACTAAAATATGATGGCTGATTATGTTATTCCTGATGCCCTTGAAGTGAAGCAAGGGTTGTGTGAAAATTGGGGTCTTTGGCATCTGAGGAATTGAGACATGGCGCGTCTAGCACTGCTGAGTGTATCTAACAAGACTGGTTTAATTGACTTAGCTCGTCGCTTGGTGGAGGAATTTGAGTTTGATTTAATCAGCAGTGGGGGGACAGCCCAAGCCCTCAAGGATGCTGGTTTACCTGTGACGAAGGTTGCAGATTACACGGGTTCGCCAGAGATTTTGGGTGGACGGGTGAAAACTCTACATCCCCGGATTCATGGGGGGATTTTGGCTAGGCGGGATGTAGCTAGTGATTTGACAGATTTGGAAAATAACCAAATTCGCCCGATTGATTTGGTGGTGGTGAATCTTTATCCCTTTGAGTCTACTATTGCTAAACCAGGGGTGACGTTGGCGGAAGCTGTGGAACAAATTGACATTGGCGGCCCGGCGATGTTGCGGGCATCATCGAAGAATTTTGCTCATCTGACGGTATTATGTGATCCGGCGCAGTATGACGAGTATTTGCAAGAATTACGGCAAAATAACGGAGTGGCTTCCTTAGAATTTCGGCAAAAGGCGGCTTTGAAAGGGTTTTTACATACAGCAAGTTATGATAGCGCTATAGCCTCTTACCTCTCAGGTACACAACAGCACACCCTAAGCGGTACTGAATTACAATCTCTGCGTTACGGTGAGAACCCCCATCAGCCAGCAGCTTGGTATCAAACGGGGACTACGCCAACAGGGTGGACAGCAGCCGAGAAACTGCAAGGTAAGGAACTGAGTTACAATAACTTGGTTGACTTAGAAGCCGCCCGACGCATTATTGCAGAGTTCACTGATACACCAGCCGCAACGATTATTAAACATACTAATCCCTGCGGTACGGCGTTGGCAGATACCATTGTGGAGGCTTACCAAAAGGCTTTTAATGCTGATGCTACTTCGGCATTTGGGGGGATTGTCGCCCTGAACCGTCCTATTGATGCAGCGACAGCCAGCGAGTTAACCAAGACGTTTTTAGAATGTGTGATTGCGCCTGATTGTGATGCAGAAGCGCAAAAAATCCTCTCCAAGAAATCTAATGTGCGGGTGTTGACTTTGGCTGATTTGAGTACCGGCCCTAAAACTTTAGTCAAACAAATCGCCGGGGGTTTCCTGGTGCAGGCTGCGGATGATATTGCTGCTGACACAAGTCAATGGCAAGTCGTGACAGAACGCCAACCTACACCCGATGAATTAGCAGAATTGCTGTTTGCTTGGAAAGTCTGCAAACACGTTAAATCTAATGCTATTGTTGTGACAAGCGATCGCACTACTCTAGGTGTAGGTGCAGGACAAATGAACCGCATTGGTTCAACGAAAATTGCCTTAGAACAAGCTGGAGACAAAGCTAAAGGTGCAATCCTCGCCAGCGATGGATTTTTCCCCTTCGATGATACAGTGAGAACCGCCGCCGCCGCCGGTATTAGCGCCATTGTCCAACCAGGGGGAAGCCTGCGGGATCAAGATTCTGTCAAAGCTGCTAATGAACTCGGTTTGCTGATGGTGTTGACTGGGGTGCGTCACTTTTTACACTAAAGATGGGTGTAGAGGAGCGCTTGATTATTTGATAACTAGCGAATGCTCATCAGAAAACCTCTGCGTGCCTTGGCGCTAACCTTAGCGTTACTCAGCGTTAAAAAGGTGAAAATTTAGCACTTGCTCACTTCTCACAATGGTGCAGTTAGGAAAGTGTCACTGATAACATTAGTTTTGATTTCAAGGCGGTGTTATCTTCTAATAGTGTGAGGAGCAAGTTGAAATTAAGAGCGCTTAGAGTGGAAACACGGTAACACTTCTGAGCGCTTTTTAATTTATGGCTGTTGACAGTTGTCTGTTGTCTGTTGACAGACTTGAAAGCCTTTTATTGTCCGGGTTTTATCTTGGCGAAATTACGAATTACTTTGAATTAGGTTGGCTATGGCGGTTGCCAATTCTGATGGCTCTACGGGTTTGGTTAAATGCCTTTGGAAACCAGCAGACATAATCTTTTGAAAGTTGGTTTCGCCAGCAAATGCGGTGAGGGCGATCGCTGGTAGTTTTGTGCCGGATGCTACTTCCATACTTCTGATTTGCTTAATCAGCATATAGCCGTCAACTTCTGGCATTCCAATATCACTTAATAATAAATCTGGTTTGGTGTGAGCGATCGCCTCCAATGCTTCATTTGCTGAATTTACCGCCTTAACTTCCACTCCATACTGTTCCAAAATAAAACTGAGCAATTCTAAAGTATCAGCATCATCATCTACAACTACCATACGCAAGCCTTGCAGATTTGGGGTAGTGTCAGCCACAAAATGCTCTTCATATATTTGAGAAACAGCAATCAGGGGTAGTTTGACTGTAAATGTTGTCCCTAATCCTTCGCCTGGGCTTGTTACCTGGACAGCACCACCGTGGAGTTCTACAAGATGGCGGACTATGGCTAACCCTAACCCTAGTCCGCCGAATTTTCTGGTTGTTACCTCGTCGGCTTGGCGGAAGCGTTCAAACACATAGGGGAGAAAGTCGAGACTAATACCTTTTCCTGTATCCCTGACTTGAATGTGGGCTAAAGAACCAACTCTTTCTAGACTGACTTCTATTTGACCGCCTTCCGGTGTGAATTTTACGGCATTTGTCAGTAGATTCCACACCACTTGCTGTAAACGGTTGGGGTCGCCTTCAACTCTGCACACATGAGATGTTAACTCAGTTTGGATGTGAATTGATTTACTTTCAGCCGTGAGACGCACTGTTTCTAATGCGGCTTCGATGGTGGTTACTAAGTCAACAGTGCAGACATTCAAACTCAGCTTACCGCGTAAAATCCGGGAAACATCTAGTAAATCGTCGATTAACCGGGCTTGTAATTTGGCATTGCGTTCGATAACTTCTAGGGCTTGATTAGTCTTGAGTGCATCCAGTTTGCGACTCTTGAGGAGTTTTGCCCAACCGAGAATGGGATTGAGAGGCGATCGCAACTCGTGAGAGACTATTGCTAAGAAATCATCTTTCATCCGGTTGGCTCGTTCTAACTCTATCCTGGCGGCACGTTCCTGTTCCCAAGCCTGGGCGCGTTCCTCAATTGCTAGCTTTTGGTCGTGAATATCTGTGCAGGAACCAAACCATTTCAAGATTCGACCATTTTCATCTCTTAATGGAAAGGCTCTACCTAAATGCCAACGATATTCCCCATCAGCAGCACGACGCAAACGATACTCAATATCATAGTCTTTGCCAGTATCGAGGCTATCTTGCCACTGTTCTATAGTGCGTTGCACATCATCAGGATGAAGAATATTTTGCCACCCTGCGCCTTGGGTTTGTTCTAATGTTGTTCCTGTATAATCATACCAACGTTGATTGAAATACTCGTGGTAGCCATTAGGCTGGGTAATCCAAAACATTTGCGGCATGGTGTCCGCTAATGTGCGGAACATCAACTCACTTTGTTGTAATGCTGCTTGTGCTTGTTTGCGTTCGGTTAAATCTAGAATAAAACAAACCCATGTTAGCGGGCTGGAACTCAATCGGGCAGCACCTAATAAAATAGGAACACGAGAACCGTCTTTACGGATATATTCTTTCTCAAAGGGAATGCAGAACCCAGAGTTTATTACTTCCTCCACCTTGGCTTGATCCAGTTCGCTGTATTCTGGTGGAGTCATGTCTTGCCAACGCAACTTTCCTGTGAGCAAGTCCTCATGTGTATAGCCGACAATTTTCAAGAAGGCATCGTTAGCAAAATTAATGCGTTCTGGATCTGCCTCAATAATACCAATAATACTCGATTGCAATAATCGTTTTAGTCTAGCCTCACTTTGCTGTAGCGCTGCTTCTGCTTGTTTGCGCTCAGTCACATCGACATTTACCCCTACCATGCGTAATGGTTGACCATGATCATCATAGAAAACTCTGGCTCTCGACTGTAGCCAACAAATACTTCCATCCTGACGAATGATGCGAAAATCACTAAAAAATTCCTTTGAGCCTGTGTTCAACAATTCCCGCAATTCCACTTCTACCCTAGCTAAATCATCGGGATGAACGTGTTTTGCCCAGTCTGCAAAAGTACCGCCAAACTCGCCAGGCTGCAAACCATAAATTTCTTCTAACTCTTGTGACCAAACATTGATATTACTAGTTAATTTCCAGTCAAAACTGCCTATTTTTCCTGACTTCTGTGCTAAATCTAGCCATTCTTGTTTTTGTTGTAACAAAGACATCAACTGTTGGCGTTCAGTGACATCCAAAAACGCCCCAATCACGCCTCGGACATTACCATCTGGATCGCACAAGGGGATAGCCTTACCGTAAATGTGTCGTACATCCTCCGGGCTGAAGAAAAATTCAACTTCCGCTTCCACTTCTTGTCCAGTCAGTCCGGCTTGCTGCATTGCCAACTCATTCAGAGGAATATCTTGACCATTTTTTTGGATTTTAAAAGGAAAAGGATATCCTCCACTAGCTGGGGTTGCGGTCATCACAGAACCTGGTGGTACTCGCATCATGTCATAAGCAGCACGATTGACACTCATGGAATGGCAAAGAGGATCATGGGCAATCCAGACAGCAGCCGGCACAGTCTCCATGATCGTTTCGAGTTCTTCTGCCCGTGCTTTGGCTAGTGCTTCACTCTGCCTTAAGGCGGCTTCTACCCGTTTACGCTCAGTAATATCTACATTAACAGTTACAGCATTAACTATCGCTCCAGTGGCATCATAAATGGGGACGGCAGAATTGAGGATGGTTTTTCGCTTGCCATCAAATGTTGCAATATCAATCTCTTCTCCAATTATCGCTTCACCTGTAGCTAGGGTACGAGCTAGTGTCCATTCTGCGGCTGTCAGGGGTTGACCTGTATCCGGCCACCATCCTTTATATTGATGATATTGGCTAGTATTATCGAGCAATGGCGCATCTTCTCCCCAAATCGCTTTCACGCCAGGATTAATTTCTAAAAGCTGTCCTTTAGCGTCAGAAATCACTACTCCCATTGGTAGAATATCAAGGATGGCGCGCAGGCGTTGACGTTCGAGGTCAGGTTCTGCTTGTTCGTGCTTATGCTCTGTAATATCAGTTAGCATGGCAACTGCACCAGAAAATCTTCTATGCTTATCCAGTATGGAACTGAGAGAAACAATTACCCAAAGTGAGGCTCCATCGCGGCGTTGTAAACGTAAATCAAACTGCTGTTTAGTTTGGTGATTGTACTTTTGCTGTTGCTCTAGCCATTGCTCAATTTCCAAACGCGCCTGGGGTTCTAGAAAATTAAAAATTGAGAATTCGCCTATTCGTTCTACACTGTAACCAAGTATTTGGGCTAGCTGAGGGCTGACATATTCTGTCTTTCCTTCACTGTCAAATATCCAAATACCTTCATAGGCTGTCTCTAACAATTGGCGATAATTCACCTTCAACTTACCCAATTTTGCCTCAGACACTTCCCTTGCCGTAAGGACTTGCAAATTTAATGAACTAATTAATACTGCTACAGAAGCAAACACGATTAAATTGAGTAAATCATTACCTTGGCTAACTGCTATTGAGTTGAATGGTGTAATAAAAAAGTAATTCTTAACTAAAATAGCCAAGACTGTAGCAACTAAACCTGGTGCTAATCCGCCGTACCAACTACTAAAGACTACAGATGCAAAAAACAGTGGTGAAATCTCTACTTTTAAATATCTTCCCAGCGTTAAGCCTAGCAACAGCGCCAATAATACCGACACAATAGAGATACAGTAACGCTGCAAATGAGAGCGCTGGATATTTGACATACTGCAATTAATCCTTGGCAGTAACGGTTTTATGAAAAATCAAGTGTTTTTTTGCAAGCGGCAACAATCTTGGGATATATATTACAGATTGATTAGTCGGAAATTTCAATTTTGAAGTAGGGACGGGGAAAATAGGTAACTTTTATAACTTGGTGTTTTACAAAGTTCATAAATACAACTTCATCTCTTCGGTAGCTTTTTTTGGCAGTCTAGTTAATGTTGCCTTTAAAATTATAGCTTTGTTAGATTCACATACTGTTGCGTTAATATCAGCTTAACCAGGCAACAGGTAGCCTATTTATGTTAAGAATTTTTACTCAGTTATTACCGATCCCGATATTTTCTTTAAAGAATTCATAAAGAGTCACGCATTATACTTGTCTTCTCAAAAAATAAGTGATACTTTTTATTTGTGTGTGAGGAGCAAGTTAAAAATAAAAAGCGTCTGGGGTGGAAACACGGCAACACTCCCAGGCGCTTTTTTATTGCGCTGTGCGTGTCAGTTGTCCCAGTGGACAGGAATGTTAAAATTCCGCCGAAATACTCCTGTTTTGTGCAGATAGCAAACTGTCACAGGATAGATTTACTATTTATGATTGCCAGTGTTATTGTTTATTTGTGTGTGAGGAGCAAGTTAAAAATAAAAAGCGTCTGGGGTGGAAACACGGCAACACTCCCAGGCGCTTTTTAATTGAGGCTACACTGAGAGTTTTCTGTGCAGTTGGCAAAGTGTCATACAATATACTTGCTAAATAAAATAACAAGTGATATCCTCTAGTTGTGTGAGGAGCAAGTTGAAACTAAAAAGCATCTGGGGTGGAAACACGGCAACACTCCCAGATGCTTTTTAATTATTGGCAAATTGTTACTTTTTAACGAAAGTCCACTCTAGCACCTTGATTGGGGCGGTTTGTAGTGCTTGAGTTAGTTTGCTGTTACTCGCAAATTTGGCCTGTTGTAAGTCGCAAGCTTCGACATTAACCGTAAACTTATCGTCTTCAAAAGGCCAAGGTTTGACTGTGACTAAATTATCGCTACGTTGCATGATGTCATAGCGTTGACCGTCGGGGCCTTTACTAATTTCTAAAAACCGTTCATCCGCAGGTAGTTCTTTTTGGCATAAGATGAGAGACAGGCGATCGCACCACTGCATGAAAGCATAAGCTGCATCTACTTCATCTTTTTCTATCCCCAGTTCTTCACGCCAACGCCGTTGATTCTCTATTTGTTCATCTAAAAAAGCATCTAATTCAGCCGACTGTCCCCGTTTTGGTTCCGTCAAGCGGCTAATGTGCATAGAAATTAATAAAGTTACCCATCGTCCCCGGTAACGAGCATTTTTAATGAGACTCGCCAGTTTTTCCACAGAAGCTTCTTTGTTCATCATGAAATCCATTGGCGCGCCTGCTTGAGTCAAATTATTTTCCTCCCATTCTTTCTCTAAATCATCATGATGAGAAATTGCGGCTAAGGTTTCGTATATTCTAGCTGGAGCGTTTTTTCGTTGCCATTGTCCTGCTATTTGCGCTGCTAACAAAGCGTGGGAACGATGATAAATCACTTCCCATCCGGTTGGTGTTGCATTCACAATCACAAATTCATCTCCTAAAGTTTAAATTGTGATTTTTCAAATAAATTCTTATCAAATATAAGTAGGTCAACAGAAATAATTATCGTTAAGATAAAGCAGGATTAAAGGAGGTTTTAGCATATTTAATAAATTAGTTACCCAACTTGGAAATACATCCGTCGGGTAACTCCATTACTAGACTTTTTTGCACCCCAAACCTAACTAAACTTTAACCACGACATATTTAATTAGGAATGTTTTTCTAGTGGGTTAGCAACATATTTGAATGCTGGCTCAGAGTTCCAAGGGCCACGTTCATCATGACCGTTCCCATTGGATGATAGGTTATAGTAGAGCGCCACTGTTTCGTCGGGTTGGACATTACCGAAGAATGGATCTGTTAATTTACCCAGTGAATCTAAAGCTTTCATAAACATCTGGGTATGAGAAATTTCTCGTGTGAGGAGATGAACTAGAGTTTGCTTCGTTCCTTCATCTGGTGATAGTTTGATTAGCTCTTCGTAGGTTTGACGCGCTCCCGCTTCAGCTGCAATGTTCGCTCTCAAATCCCGAACTACATCTCCACCTTCATTGAGGTAACTTGCTGTCCAAGCATTACCTTGACTATCTAGAAAATGAGGCCCCATACCCCTTACAGCAAAGAGAGTACTTTTATAGGCCTCTGTTTGATCCACGTTTTTCGTATGCGCTTCGATGAGTTTGCCAACCATCTCTAAATGGCTAAATTCTTCGATGGCAATATCTTGCAGCATATCTTTAATTCCCGCGTTTTCAACGTGGAATGATTGCACCCAGTATTGTAAAGCTGCTGATAGTTCTCCTGTCGCTCCACCAAATTGCTCTAAAAGCAATTGAGCAAAACGAGGGTTTGCTTCACCGATATTTACAACGTGAATCGGTTCTTTCTTGTGAAAAAACATGAATTGCCCCTGTGATTATTTTCAACAAAGAGAAGACTAACCAAACATTCAGTTGCTAGCCACCTATTTAAACTGTTCTAGGAAGGCAAAAGTATTTAACTATTCCGAGTCAGTCAAACCAGAAACTTAATATTTAAGTAAATCTTGAGTTCGCCTTTTGCCTATTAAAGCTATACACTTCTGCTTCTGCTGAGTAGTCCCCACAAATAAATAGCAACCATTGCACCAATGACTGCAATTAACAGACCAGGAAGACTCAGACTAGTGGCTGTTAACTGTAAAGTTCCCGTGGCGAATAGGCTATATAAACTACCACCAATAAACGCACCGATGATACCCAAAATCATTGTGGAGAGAATACCACCGCCTTGTGTGCCTGGATAAATGGCTTTGGCGATCGCACCAGCTAATAAACCTAATACTACCCATGCAATAATGTTCATAATTAACTCAAAAAATTAACTCGCATCTGTATTAAGATTACTGAGTCTGCTTTACAATTGTTTCTCCCAAATGAGATAAATACAAAATCCAGAAGATAGATATAGGAATCCCGATGCGATTGTGTCTGAATTAAGAAATTACACTCCATCTATTCCTTTGAATTAGAGGCATTGCTAAATCAGAATATAAAATATATCAAATTAGCTTTTATTTTTCTTTGTAACGTTGTGCCTACTCTTCTCCTTCTCCTGTCGGAGACGCTGCGCGAACGAGAACAACTTCGTCGAATGTGTGAGGCAAATTCATATTTTCAATCAGCAACGCCCAAAATTAAACTAAAGATACATCTGGTATTAATCTCTGTAATACTTGCTTTAAAACCATCGCTGTCCAATCTACATCGGCTGCTGTAGTCTCACGCCCTAATGTCAACCTAATTCCCCCCAAGGCAGCTTTTTTTGAGTAACCCATTGCCAACAATATGGGGCTGGGACTAAGTTTACCACTGTGACAAGCTGCGCCCGCACTAATGCCAATACCGGCAAGGTTTAAATGACGCACTAAGGTTTTACCACTGAGTTTTTCACCGTCGGCTTGTTGGAGGTAGAAACTCACATGATGGGGTAGACGACTTTCTCTGTCGCCGGTGGGGATTAAACCGGGGACATCTGCTAACTGGGCAAATAAGCGATCGCGTAATGTAATTAAACGTGGTATCTCTATAGATAATTCCTCGGCAGCGATTTCGGCGGCAACACCAAAACCGGCGATGATAGGTACTGCTTGTGTACCAGAACGTAATCCCCTTTCTTGTCCACCACCATTCAATAAAGGCAATAATTCCACACCAGGACGAATATATAGCGCCCCTACCCCCTGCGGGCCGTATAGCTTGTGACTTGAAAGGCTGAGTAAATCTACAGGTAGTTGCTGCACATCTATAGGTAAACGTCCCACTGCTTGCACTGCATCTGTGTGGAACAACGCCCCATGTTGTTGAGTTATCTTACCTAACTC
This sequence comes from Anabaena sp. FACHB-595, assembly GCF_048568275.1. Lineage (NCBI taxonomy): Bacteria > Bacillati > Cyanobacteriota > Cyanophyceae > Nostocales > Nostocaceae > Anabaena > Anabaena sp. FACHB-595. Next base: position 3,734,145 of record NZ_CP183473.1, on the reverse strand, counting down.
TGCAATTGGTTGGACTGTGCCAATCTCACTTTGACCGTAAATAACAGAAACTAAAACCGTGTTATGTCGCAATGCAGCTTTTAAATGTTCGGGGTTAACTCTCCCTGTATTGTCCACACCCAGACGGGTGACTTCCCAACCCCATTTTTCTAGTAAGTTGGCAGGTTCGCTAATAGCCGAATGTTCCACACTAGAAATAATGATATGTTGCGGTACATTTTGCATTCTGACAACACCCATAATTGCTAGGTTGTTGGCTTCTGTACCGCCAGAGGTAAAAATAATTGATTCGGGATTGGCAGCGTTAATTAACCCTGCTACCTGCACTCTTGCTTGTTCTACAATAGTGGTTGCCCGTTGCCCCCATTCATGTAAACTAGAAGGATTCCCCCACTGTTGAGTCAGGACTGATTGCATAACTGCGATCGCTTCTGCACGAGTGGGAGTAGTAGCACTGTAATCTAAATATATTTGCATATAAGGCAAGGGCAGGGGCCGAGGGGAATAAATACTGACTGTTGACTATGGATTAATCACAAATGTGGGAATTATTATGTATATGTCCATTCCCATCCCACTTGTAGCAGATTAACGTGCAGATTTTCCCAGCATTTAGGAATTTTTGGGTCTTTTTTTTGATAGTGGCGATCGCTGCCTGTCAAAAAGTCCAATCTCACAATAATCGTCCTGCACCTCTACCGCAAGACTCATTTGTGAAAGTTTACTTTAATCAATCCGAATCCTCAGAATATCGAGAACCTTACCGTCAACAAACTCGACTGGGAGATAACTTAGAACAGCAGATTGTTGACGCTATTTCTCAAGCTAAATCTACTATAGATGTAGCAGTACAAGAATTGCGTTTACCTAGAATCGCCCAAGCCCTCAAAGACAAACAAAAAGCTGGCATCAAAGTCAGAGTAATTTTAGAAAATACCTATACTCGTTCTTTGAGTAGCTTGACACCAGAGGAAGTCAAGAAATTACCTGAACGGGAACAAGCACGCTATCAAGAATACTTTAAATTTGTAGACCTAAACCAAGATAATCAACTCAGTCCTGAGGAACTTAATCAGAGGGATGCACTAATAATTTTACAAAACGCCAAAATTCCTTGGATTGATGATCAAGCTGATGGTTCAGCAGGTAGTAAGTTGATGCACCACAAGTTTGTGGTTGTAGATAATCGCATAGTAATTGTGACTTCAGCAAACTTCACTTTAAGCGATGTTTTCGGTGATTTTTCTAATTCTTCTAGTTTGGGAAATGCCAACAACCTATTACACATTGATAGTCCAGAATTAGCAGCTTTATTCACAGAAGAATTTAACCTCATGTGGGGTGATGGTGTTGGAGGTAAACCAGACAGTAAATTTGGTTTACAGAAACCTGTTCGTTCTCCCCAAAAAATCACCTTGGGTGACAACTCAATTACTGTACATTTTTCTCCAACTTCACCCACCTTACCTTGGACTCAAAGCAGCAATGGCTTAATTAGTGAGACCTTAAATTTAGCGAGTAAATCTATTGATATGGCGTTGTTTGTTTTTTCTGAACAACGCCTGGCCAATACATTAGAAAAACGTCATCAACAACAGGTCTCAATTCGAGCATTAATTGACAAACAATTCGCTTATCGCTATTACAGCGAAGCTTTAGATATGATGGGAATTGCCCTGAGTAATAAATGCCGATATGAAATTGACAATCGACCTTGGTCTAATCCAGTTACTACGGTAGGCGTACCCATTTTACGTGAAGGAGACCTGCTACACCATAAATTTTCTGTCATCGACAACCAAACAGTAATTACGGGTTCTCACAACTGGTCTGATGCAGCAAATTACGGCAATGATGAGACTTTGATAGTAATTAATAATCCCACAATTGCTGCTCATTATGAGCGTGAATTTGCTCGTTTGTATGCTAAAGCTCAAGTCGGTATCCCAGCCAAAGTCCAAGCACAAATTCAACAAGAACAAAAGCAATGTGGTCAAATTCAAACTCCCACTTCCAGCGAACTGACTCCTACTCAAGTAGTGAATATCAATACAGCAGATTTAGCAGAATTAGAAACCTTACCCGGTGTAGGTAAAAAGCTAGCTCAAAAAATTATCATCGCCCGTCAGCAGCAAAAATTTGTCTCATCACAAGACTTGGATAAAGTACCTGGAATTAGTCCAATGATGATAGAAAATTGGGAAGGGCGTATTCAATTTTAGTGTGTGATTTTCAATTTTTTAATCTTGCTCTTACATAATATATTTTTGCCAATAAATGAGGTAGATAACAGAAGAATTAAATATATAAATTCTTCTTTTTACTAAACTTTTATCATGGTTCTAATAGCTTGTACAATAACTTGAGGCGACTGGGAAATATCTACAAGTATGACATTATCCGGTTCCTCAAGTGATGCAAATTGACTTGTGAGCAATTCTCTATTCATAAAATGATTCTCACGCTTTTGCAGTCTTGTTTGAATGAGTTCAAATGTCCCTTGCAGGTAGACGAGTTTAATATCACTATCTAAAACTAAGAATTGCCGATAACTAGCTTTGAGGGCAGAACAGGCTAAGACAACATTTCTATTGTCTTGCAGCCAATTGATAATAGCGGTTTGCAAACTTTGTAACCAGGGTATTCTATCGTTATCATCCAGAGGAATACCACGCCGCATTTTTTCAATATTGTCTGGTGAGTGGAAACTGTCAGCATCATGAAATTCCCAGTGTAAAGATTCCGCCAACATTTGTCCGATGGTGGTTTTACCGGAACCAGATACACCCATGATGATAATTATCATTGATGAAATTAAATTACCAGTTTTGCTAAACCTAGATAACGGATGCCTTCTGGGGTAACATCAAAACGACAAGGTAAAACTTCTAAACCTAAGGCGATCGCTTCTCGTAACAACTTACCATATATAGGATCTGTACTATCACCAGGGGCAAACTCTGTACAATCACCACGATTAATAAAATACAGCATTACCGATCGCATTTGTGGCAATAACGCCGTTAATTCCCGCAAGTGCTTTTGTCCCCTTGTGGTTTCTGTGTCGGGGAATAATGCTAAAGTCCCTTTTGTCCAAGTGGTATTTTTTACCTCTAGATAAATTGGTCGTTCTGTATCACTTCCTGTCAAAAAGAAATCTACCCGACTTTTTTTATCTACCCCGTAAACTACCTCACTTTTGATGTAGCTATAGTTACCCAACTCTGGAAACAAGTATTTTGCCAAAGCCAACTTGACTATCTGGTTTGGTAAAGCTGTATTTACGCCTACCCAAGTCGGCTCGTTATCATGTACTTGAATCAGTTCTAGAGTATAAGCCAATTTACGCTTAGGATTGGCACTTTTAGAAAGTTGTACCGCACTCCCTAGAGTCGATACTCCAGTCATGGGGCCTGTATTGGGACAATGTGCTGTTACGACTTCGCCAGACGTTAGTTGTACGTCAGCAAAAAAGCGCTTGTAGCGCTTTAGCAGAATACCAGTATATAGGGGTGGGTAACGGTAGAGCCAATCAGTCATGTTTAAGGGGACTTGGGATTGGGGGCTGGGGACTGGGAAGATAGATTTTCATACCTTGATACTAGCCCCATAGCCTTTTTTCAGTACTTAGCTAATATACACCCAAGTACTGACTATTTAAAATCTTTACCTACAAGAGAATAGAGATATTAGTAATAAGTGATACTCCCATTACCAATTACCATGAATCTGCTTGGTAAATCTTGTAGTTTAACTTTTGTCATGCCCTTATCACAATTTGTCAAGTTTTGTAGTTAAAATGACGACATTTTAATAAAAAGAAGCATATACTCGATGTAATAAGCCTTCCTTAGAGAAAAATCGGAAGGGTTGCAATCTGCAAGGAGAAAAATCCTATGCAAATAGTCGGGGAAATGACGGAATTAGAATATGCCTTTTTGTTCACCCTCAGAAAGGTAAATTCAATTGAGTTGGGAGATTTTAAGCCGTTTTATAATAATTTACCAGTTGATCCTTATATTAAAGGCAACTATCGTCTGCGAAGATTATCTCGATTTATAGTTGCAGAAGATCAGTTGGTTAAGCTACCTCATGGTTATCTGTTCCAAAGTAAAGATTACAATCCATTAGTGGGGGATATTAAAAGAGAATTTGTAGAATTAGATGACGCACTCATCGGACTTAATAGTTTTAAAAATCTGGTATTAGCATTTAGCGATTCTTGCAAACTCCATCCAGAAGCAGAAATCGGCGTGCATCAAATCAGAACTACTTGTTCTCCAGATAATTTTGGCAATCCCGCACCTGAGGGTATCCATCAAGATGGTACAGATTTTATCGGTATCTTCTCCGTGGATAGAGAAAATATTCAAGGTGGGGAAACGCACTTGTATACTGCCAAAAAAGATAAGCCTGTATTTAGTAAAGTTCTCTCCCCAGGAGAATTACTACTGGTGAATGACCATGATTTTTATCATTTTACGACACCGATAAAACCGCAGACAGAAGCTCAAGGTATTAGGGATGTTTTTGTATTAACTTCTCCTAGTTTGTTGACTGATTAAAGGTAAGTAAAACAGTGTAAATAATTAAATGTTTGTAGTGAGAACTTTAGTTCTCTTTGCGAGACGCTCCGCGAATAGAAAAGGACTAAAGTCCTTACTACGAACTGGAGCCTAGTATTTTTACATCACTTAAGATAGGTTGATTTTTTCAAGTCATTCTACTTAATTGGTAGAGGGTATTGGGTATACTGCCCTCTCACTAATAATCAAAGATGCTCATATCATTTTTTTATTTCGTTGATTGATATATGGGACTATTATTTGATTGGTGAATTATACGTGTGGTGGGTATTGCCCACCAGACATAGATAAACGCTATGAATAACGAGTTTTATAACCAGGGACTGGAAAAAGCTAAACAAAAAGACTACGCTGGAGCCATTGAGGAGTTTAGCCGTGCTTTAAAACTTGCTCCTTATTTTGCTGAAGCTTATTTACAAAGAGGTTTAGCATATTACGACTCAGGGGCAATTCTTTTGGCTGTGTCAGATTACACTGAAGTTATCAAGATAAACCCTGAAAGTGTAGAAGCATATTACTGTCGCGCATTAGCAAGGTTGGCGCTGAAAAATTTACCGGGGGCGCTAGAAGATATAGAACAGGCGATTCGACTGAATATTAATTATGCTGCGGCTCATAGCTTACGGGGGACGGTGCAGCGCAAACAGGGATATATTCAAAATGCGATCGCTAGTTTTAAAAAAGCTGCGGAATTATACTTGCAGCAAAAAGACCAAGAAAATTGTCGTCTGTGTCTAGAGAAAATTAAACAGTTACAGCCAGCAAAACAAGCTACCATACAGCCTATAAAAGCTACCATTGCCCCCATAAAATCTGTTAACGAATATTTTACCCAACTATTAGACAAAGCCGAAAAAGGCGACACCAGAGAAGCCATAGCCGATTTAAACTGGATATTACAAACCGATCCTCAAGATGCTCAAGCCTATTGCTGTCGGGGAGTGGTGCGGTGCAAAATGGGGAACTATCGAGAAGCGATCGCTGATTTTAACCAAGCATTACAATTAAACTTTCAGGATGCAGCCGTCTATCGTAACCGAGGTAAAGCACGTTCTCTATTAGGTGATCATCAAGGTGCGATCGCTGATTTTCATCAAGCCATTCAAATGCAGCCAGAAGACACCTTAGGTTATGTTGCCAGAGGAAATACCTATCGCGCAATGGGTAATTATCTAGGTGCTATTCAAGACTATGGCAAAGCGTTGCAAATTAACCCCAATGATGCCCAAGCTCACTACAATCGTGGCATAACTCACACTTTCCTCGAAGAAATGCAAAACGCCGTTGCTGACTATCAACGTGCAGCTAGTATCTTTTGTGAACAACAAGACTGGGAAAATTACCAACTAACCCAAGATAGCCTCAAACAAATTCAGACATCCGTTCCTGAATATAAGCAACAAAAGTCGAATGTGTTGCGTCAAAAACTCCTGCGGTTGGTTGGCGGGTATTGGGAAATTGCTCAAAGATTAATTCAGCAGCAAAAAGATTACCAACCGGGGATGTCGGAAGAGTGGTATATGCAGAAAGTGATTGATGATTTAGAACGCGATCGTGGCAGATAGAAAACAGGTATTTTGACTTTGAATTGGCACAATACACCATAATAACGTAATTTTAAACATAAATTCACCCACATTTATCATATGGGTGAAAAGAAAACGCATTTGCCATTTTTAGTCTCTCTGGTGGACGACTGTACTGATAGGGCATCAAGAATGAAAGAATACCCGGTAATGGACATAATTAATTCTGGAGTTAACTCAGCCAAGAGTTGATCAAGTGTCTGGAAAGAAGCCCATTTGAGGTCAGCTTTGAGATATCCCCATAAGCGCTCAATGGGATTGAGTTCTGGACAGTAAGGTGGTTGAAACAACAAAAACACATTCTCAGGCACAATCAGCTCCTTGCCTGTATGAAAGCGGCCTTGATCAACTTGAAGAATGTTGAGACTATCTGGATATGCTTGAGAAAATTCATTCAAGAACTGTTGATAGCATTGGGTATCAACATGAGAAAACTGCAAAAAAAATGATTCCCCTGTTGCAGGTTCAACCGCACCATAAAGCCAAAAGGCTTTGAATAACCACTGCCATTCTCCTATCGGCACTTATCGTCGGTGCATTCTCCTGTTTGAGCCAGTACAGCACTTGCAAGCGTTCCTTGACCTTTGCTGTTTCCGCTTGACGCAACCTTTCTACTAAATTATCCAAGCTTTCCTTTACTTCTATTGATGTCACGCCAACCATCAGTAGAAACATCTAAAAACAACGATTTTCAGTTTACCTCATCTGCCCTGTCTCTAATTTAAATTGGTATCATTTTGATCTGTGTGAGGGTGTAAGGGTGTAATTTTTCTTTATTCTTGCCCATGTACCCCCGTACCTTAAGAAAAATAAAAGGTGAAAGAAATGAATTTTGCCTTTTAGTTCATCCTTTCACCTTTTTTATGTACCTGATGCTTATTTAATGTTAGCCTTTGCGTCCCTCACTGCGGCAAGAAAAAATAATCCTGTAAGAGGAATGCTCAAACCCAGGATAACTGCGGTGGTTTGGAAGCCTAAATCTGGTTGTCCATAACTGAGTTCAAACACCGAGCCAACAGCCGCGATCGCACTTATGCAAGAGCCAGCGAGAAATAAACCGCTTTTTGGAGTTAAATACACTACTAGTCCACCCTATGCTACTGGTTTCACTGCTTGATACGAGAAGCCATTTTTAGATAACTCCTGTGCCAAAGTCAAGGAATTATCTACACGGTCTACAAATACTACACCGTTGAGGTGATCCATCTCGTGTTGAATGCAGCGTCCGAGTAGGTCGGTAGCTTTTAAGGTCTGAGGACGGCCATTTTCATCTTTATAGGCAACTTCTACCACTTCCGGGCGTTTGACATCCATATAAACCCCTGGAATGCTTAAACACCCTTCCTGCGCGCTACAAATTTCCCGGCTTACTTGTTTAATTGTAGGGTTAATTAATATCAGTGGCGGATTCGCTGGGTTATCCGGTTCGCAATCGATGACAATGAGTTGTTTATTAATTCCCACCTGGGGTGCAGCCAAACCAATGCCATCACTGCTGTACATAGTTTGCAGCATATCACGGATCAATTGCCGGGTTTCATCATCTACTTTCGTGATCCGCTTTGCTGGTTGACGCAGCACGCGATCGCCTAAATAGTGGAGTTGCAGAGGTGGATTTTTTAACTTTTTTTTCTCAACAGCAATTTCAGAAGGCATGACTTTTGTCGGCTAGATTGTGCAAATTCCTACTAACCCAATTCTATCAATTTAGTCATTAGTCAGTTGTCAGTTGTTAGTTGTCAATAGTTTTCTTCTCCCTTCGCCTGATTCTTCTACTCCCTCAAAACAGAATTGTCCAACCTTGCTTCTCTGTCTGTGTTCTGGTGTAGGAAACACCATCAATCTTGATGCCTTTCTCATCCAGGAGGGTGATAATACTACCATTGTTGTCTAATTGAATACTATTACTATCAATAGGTACTTTGACAACTTCACCTGGATTGATTACACCATATAGGCTTTGTTTGCGCTTGTTTCTATCTGCTAATGACCAACTATCCAAGTCTACTTTCTGGGGTGAAATATTAATTAAGGTAACTGTCTCTTTTCCTACATCCTCACCCGGAGGATTCACAAGTGCAGCCACAATCCGCACTGCTCCAGTTGTGACAGTTGGTGTGATTATGTCTATATCGTCTATTCTATTGCCGGTGATATCGTCGGTATGGAATGTCTGAGACTGGAAGGCCAAGAAAATACCTACCCATTGATTTCGGGTCGGGTAGTGAATCAGCAGTCCGCCATCTTGCCAAACACCGTTGTCTTTTTTAAATTGGGCGGCGTTACCCTGGTTCATGTGGATGTCATGAATACCGTTCCCTGGAAGAAACCCGAAATATTTGTCTTTGATGTCCATTTCGGGCCCCCATCTTTCGCCAAAAGGATAGAGGACTGCATCTGTGGAAGCGATCGCTCGTGCAATGTATAATTCCAGCAATTCATTAAGATCATTGTTAGGCCCCGGCACATCATAGGGCAAAGGCTTCATCTGTTTGGGGTCAAACAAATTCCCGCGAATGTAGTCTAAAGCAATTCCCCCCGGTTGGCGTGGCAACTCATAGAAGCCGAAATCTAACTCTAATAATTCTTTCGTTATGGGATGGGAGAAATTTTCATCCACAAGATAAAGCAATTCTGAAGGGCTTTGCTTTGATTTGACGTTGATAGCAATCCGGTGCTTTTGTTTGTTGTCCGTTACAAGTATTTGGTAATGGGGACTAGAACCTTCACCAAATTTACGATTTAGCGCACGACTTTTTAATACACCATAATTCTTTAAGGGCATTTATTTCTCCTAACTTTTAGGGTGCAGAATGCTACAACTGGATAATTGCTGGTTAACTAAGTTAATTACTCGGTATTGTTGGAATTGGCTAGTACCCCATAGGGTGATTTTTTTTGCTTCTAGTAATCAATTAGCCACACACCAACCCCAACCAATAGGGATAAGCATAAGAATTCGTAGCTAGTAATTTTGCTCCTCGATAAGTTTTAAATACTGATTTAGCTGTCGCTTGCAGATTTGCCATTAGTCTTTGATCCTCAGCATTTGCTTCTAAGGCTAGACTCCACCATGTATTATTTTGAATCAGTAACTGGGTAATCTCCAGACTGCAAGCACTATCAATACATTCATCATTAGCAACTGATTGTACTGAGAAATCAGATAGAACTTGATAAGACTGTAAATAACGAGTTTTCTCTACCCTTACCCAAGAAGATTTACTTAAAACTGTTGTAGGATGAAAGCTTTCTCCTGTCGGGTCTTCACAAGACCATTTAGCCCATTTCTCAGCGTTTCCAGCAACGAGTTCCCCAAAACCTACTACACCCAGTTCTGCTGTCCGCCATTTCACTTCCAAGCTACCATGTCGGAGTTTGATTCCCAAAAAATTAGATTCTGGGACGTAGAGATAAATATCTTCTCGTGTTTCCGGTAATTGCTCCTGGTCAATTAAACAGCAACGCTGAAACCAAACTTTTATATCTTCTGGTATCTTACCAGGATAAAACCAACGCAATTCGTTACTTGTGAGCATAATATCAAAGTGTTGAGTGCTTGGTAGTGAGTGGTCAGTCAAACCCTTTGGGGAATTCAAAATTCAAAATCATCTCCTACCTATAGGGTATGTTGCATTGATTTGTTCCCAGTCCTTCTTAATCATGCGAAGCGATCCAGTTGATGGGACAATGAAAATGAGAAATCATACCTACCTTCATATTGCTTCCGGCCTAAAGGAATCTGTAAAGATGTGGAAAAAAATTGTATTGACGTTGCTATTGGTCTTGAGTTTTAGCTTGAGTAATTCTAATGTAGCCGAGGCTGCTGGATTCAAAAGCTTTGTAGACACTGCTGATGGCTATGAGTTTTCATACCCTAATGGCTGGTTACAGGTAAAAGTTGCTAACGGCCCTGATGTGGTGTTTCACGATTTAATTGAAATTTCCGAGAATATATCTGTTGTCATTAGTCCCGTTCCCGATGACAAAAGTTTGCAAGAACTGGGTACACCAACAGAAGTAGGTTACAAATTGGGAAAAGCGGCTTTAGCACCTCCTGATTCTGGTCGCTCGGCTGAACTAGTCAACGCCTCTGAGTACGAATCAGAAGGTAGAACATACTACCACCTTGAGTATTTAGTAAAGCTTCCCAATCAGCAAGAACGACATAACATCGCCAGTGTGGCTGTTAGTCGTGGCAAACTTTTTACCTTTAACGCTTCGATTCCTGAAAAACGTTGGCGAAAAGTCAAAGGGATGATGGAAGATGTAGCGAACTCTTTTGTAGTGTATTGATGGGGATTGGGGATTAGGGATTGGGGATTGGTGAGACAGCGCTCTTGGTAGGGTTTACCTGACCCAGGCGACTGCGTTCGCCGTTCGCGGAGCGTCCCGAAGGGAAGAGTACCCAAAGGGAGACTGGGAAGAATTCTTTACCTTGTTCAATACCCAATTTCCAAGTCCTCAGAGTTCTTAATTTTGAATTATGAAAACTCCGCAATTTATATTAGCTTCTGCTTCTCCGGCGCGTCGCCGCTTGCTGCAAACGGTGGGTATTGAACCAATAGTTAGCCCTAGTGATTTTGATGAGTCGCAAATCCAAGAAACTGAACCCGGAAAGTTGGTGCAAATTCTCGCTCAATGTAAGGCGGAAACGGTAGCGCCACAGTTTCCATCAGGGTTGGTGATGGGGTGCGATTCGGTGTTGGCTATTGATGGTAAAATTCACGGTAAGCCAATAGATGCGGATGAAGCGATCGCTCGTTGGCAATTGATGCGAGGTCAGGTTGGCGACCTCTACACAGGTCATGTTTTAATTGATAAAATACAAAATCGCACTTTAGTAAAGTATCAAGTAACAAAAGTTTACTTTGCTAATATTAGCGATCGCACTATTCAAGCCTATGTTGCCACAGGTGAACCCCTCAAGTGTGCAGGTGCTTTTGCCTTAGAAGGTTTTGGTAGTTTATTTATAGAAAAAATCGCCGGTTGTCACAGCAATGTTATTGGCTTGAGTTTACCCCTGCTTCGACAAATGCTAGAAGAATTAAATTACGATGTCACTGATTTTTGGAAGTAGGTTAAAATCAATACCCAGTTATTAAGTCAAGTGCTGGTAATAGGTAATAGCTAATAGGTAACACTTCCCTCTCAATTACCAATTACCAATCACCCATTACCAACTACCAACTACCAATTACCAAATTAATTACCTTTTACTTTCCTTGTCTGATTGACGTTGTAATTGTCTAAAAGCTTGGTACATCTCTGGTAAGCGGCTGTAAATAGCACCTATTTTAAGATAAATTTTGTGAGGAATTGCCGGAGTACCAGAGACAACTTCCCCTGGTTTAACATCGTGGAGAATACCTGTTTGAGCAGAAGCAGTCGAGCCGTCACCCATTTTCGCTTGATTTGCAATTCCTACTTGTCCTGCCAAAATCACGCGTTTGCCTAATTTTACACCTCCAGCCATACCAGTTTGGGCAGCGATCGCACATCCTGCACCAATCTGGCAACCATGAGCAATCTGAACTAAGTTATCAATTTTGGTATCGTATCCCACTCTAGTTTCTCCCACTGAAGGCCGATCAATGGTAGTGTTACAACCTATATCTACGCGATCTTCTAAAACTACATAGCCTGATTGTTCCATTTTGTACCAACCAGTCCGGGTAGGAACAAAACCAAAGCCTTCTCCGCCGATGACAGCGCCACTGTGAATAATGCAATCTGCACCAATTTGGCTGCGTTCTTCGATGGTACAGTTAGCGTGTAAGATGGAGCGATCGCCTATTTTTACATAAGGGTAAATGACTACATTGGGGTGAATAATTACACCGTTACCAATTTCTACCCCTGGTTGAATCACGACATGGGGGCCGATGTAAACATCATTACCAATTTTGGCTGTGGGGTGAATGACGGCTGTGGGATGAATTTCTGGGGTTGGGGTGTATGGTTGGTAGAATAGAGCGATCGCTTTAGCAAACAACAATCGCGGTTCTGGTGTCGTCATCCAAACAATACCCCGCGCTTGAGCTTGAGCCTGCATCGCTTCATTTTGTGGCAAAATCAAAGCACTAGCATTTGTCTGAGCGATAAAAGATGCAAACTTTGCACCCTCTATATAGCTGAGATTAGCACTTGTGGCTTCATCAATAGCTGCCATCCCTGTAATTTCAGGGTCATTGTTTGGGTTTTGAGTGAGGCTATGGTTTGTAACCTCTAGCTTTGATATGATGTCGCTAAATTTCATGTTGAGCTAACTACTAAAAAGTTACCGTTGCTGATGGTTGATAACTTGCTAGTTTATCAGTTTCACTACGGCTGTACTTGGAGATTTTTCATCTGCTTACTTTTTTTGATAAATTGCAACAAACGACTCATCAATTTCGGGGAAAGTACTATAACTAACAAAATTTTTATGATTAGCTTATATGTATAGATCTCCTTGAGAGTTTGAGGTCTTGAGCGAATATAACTCAACAAATTGCCAATCACATACTTAATATCAACGGTTGAATTATTATTGATACTGTCTAGATATAACTCTACGTTGTATCTATAAATATTAGATAAACTATGTTTCTTCAGGTATTGCAATTCCAAAGGAAGCACTTTCATCGCCTTATCTAAAATAGCCAAACTAGCTTCCCGAATTATTTGTAATTTGAATGACTTGGATGTAACAGAACGACGATAAAGAATTTGATGTTGTTTGACTACAACAAAAGGCCATTTATAAGCCAAGCGTAACCAATAGTCCCAATCTTCACCTGACCTTAATGTAGTATCAAACTCTCCTATCGATGCTATTGCTGCTTTACGAATTAGAGGATTCGAGCCATTAGTTAGAAAATTCGCTAATAACAAATCAGTATATACATTCCCTTCATACAAAGGTTCAAAAGGTTTTAATAATTCTCCTTTATCATCAATTGTATAAGTCCAGCTATAGGCTACACCAGCCTCTGGATGATTATTTAAAGCAGACAATTGTAATTCAAGCTTATCAGGTGTCCACAAATCATCAGCATCAAGAAAACTGATAAAATCTCCTACTGCATGGGAAATTCCATGATTGCGAGCGCCAGAAGCTCTACTATTTTCATATGAGTAAACTTTCAAGCGTGCGTCGTCAACATTTTGTAGAACTTCTACTGTTCTGTCTGTAGAACCATCATTAATTACAATGATTTCTAAATCTGAGAATGTTTGATTGAGAACCGAGTTAATCGTTTCTAAAATTGTGCGTTCAGCATTATAGGCGGGAATAATTACAGATATTTTAGGCATATTTATTTTAAATCTCCGCAAGATAAGTTAACTAATCAAAAACCACATAAGAGCTTGTTCAAAAAGTAGCTCACCACAAACCTAATATGCTACATAACTCTCAAATAATTACTTTTAAAGCATTTCTCTAAACCTTGCTCAAAGTGCGAGTGCGATTGTGAAAAATATACCTATAACTCCATAAAACAGACACAGGTATGAACAATACATGAGATAACAAAACACCTACAGCTACCCAAAACACTCCCCACTGAACTGTTAAGAATACTGCCGCAGCGAAAAAGATAGTAAATAGAAGATTAATATTTAAGTTAATATGTGTTTTATCTACAGCATTGAGTAAAAGTGAATTAGCCCATCCAAATACTCTAGGGATAACTGATAAACAAATTAAAATCAAAATTGGTACAGCCGTCGTCCATTTTTCACCAAACACTATCGGCACATATATAGGGGCTAAAATAGCTTGAGCTAGAATAATTGGGATGACAAATGATAAAATCTTCTTTAAACTATTGAAATATCTTTGTTTAAATTCTGTTAAATTTTCTCTGACTGCACATATATAAGGAAATAAAGCAGACATAAATGTGTTAATTACATTAATACTAATACCCGAACCAGCATTGAAAGCGAAAAAGTAAATTCCTAATTGTTCTGTACCTAGAAATTTACCAACTATTAAATAATCTAAATTATTTCTGATTTTATTCAGAAATTCTACAGCCAGCATATTTTTTCCAAAACTGGTAACCTCTCGCCATTTATCGAGAGAAAATTTTGTCGGAGGTCGCCAAGAGTTATTCATCCAAGTGACAACAACCCAAACTGGAGTTGATAAAACTATAGGTAAAACTATAGCCCAAATACCCATACCCAAAAGAGCAAAAACCACTGTAATTACATTACCCACAAATGCTTGAATAGCATTACATAAAGCTGTAATCTTCAGATGGTTATCGCGTTCGATAAGAGCAGAATTAACCATGAAGATAGGGTATATCAGATATACAATGGCTAAAGTACAAATAGGCCAGACTAGTTGTTGATTGCCATAAAATTGAGCAATGGGAAATGCCGCGATACACTGACATAAAAAAACTGAGATTCCTAGAATTAGATTTAGCCAAAATGAAGTATTACATATTATTTTGAGATCCTGCTCATTGGCTTGAATAATCTTGGCACCGATACCACCTCTGAGAGTGAAGACATTAGCAAATTCAAAAATTGTGTAGATGAGCGCCATTGCTCCATAATCCTGGGAACTAAACATTCGTGCTAGAGTTACTGTTGTTCCTAAGCGAAAAATACGATTTACCAACTCTGCTGTTCCCAACCAACCTACATTGCGGATAAATTGACTTGATAATAGTTGCTTTATCTTTTTAATTAACATGAGCAGCCAGTTGATATTAGCAGGTGAAATAAATACATAAACAAATAGCAAGATTAGGTTGCAGCACCTAAAACCAATCTACGCAAGTTACGAATGAGCGATCGCAGGTTATCATAGCCTTGAGAGCCTAATAACTGCATAATCACAATAGCTACACTCAAGCGTAAGAAATAGGCTGTGAAAAAAATCTGCGGGTAATGTAAAAGAGCTTGGCGACGATATTTGATTGCTTCCTGGTAATTCTTTTCATCCATACAAGTCCAAGCTGTATACAAATTTATCCACCCATAGCTCCGGTTTCGCAAGTATAGTAGCTCTGTTGGAACTGTTGCAAAAGTTTTTTCAAAAACTCGACGGATATTTTTGAGCATCTTCGGACGATTTTTGCTCATACTTTGTGAATGTCGGCGGTAGAGTGTGAGGGGTTCCTTGACAACCGCAAAGTGATAATGAGCCGCCAGCCTAATCCACATATCACGGTCTTCTGAACTGGTCAATTCTGTGTCAAATAAGCCTACTTTGTCAAAACAAATACGACGCACCATCGCCGAACTACCGTTAGATATTTTGTCATTGACAACCATTTGTTCCCAAACATACCCTTCGACATGAGAAGCGACTATCACACCAGTAGGTTTACCAGTTTCATCAGTCCAAGCTGTCCAAGTATAAACTAAACCAGCTTGTGGAGAATTATCTAAACATTTCACTTGCTTTTCTAATTTAGTTGGTAGCCATAAATCATCAGCATCAATAAAGGCTATATATTCTCCCGATGCGTGGTGAATTCCCGTGTTGCGCGCTCCTGATAAGCCTTGATTTTGTTGGGAAATCACTTGCACTCGTGGGTCAGTGATTTGTGCAGTCCAGGCAATAATATTGTCTGAACTACCATCATTAATAATTAAAATTTCTATATCGGTAAAGCTTTGTTGTAAGACACTCTCCACTGTAGCGGGGAGGTATTTCATTGCATTATAAGCGGGAATAACGACGGATACTTTTGGCATAAGTTTGGAGGTAATTTCAATGCGGAATTATGCAGGATTTTAAGGTATTAATGCTAAGATGTTTCTTCGCAAAGCTCGACTGATATTTCTAACTCCATCCAAGCCAGAAGCACCAAAGAAACGAGTTACCAGTATGGCGAATTTTTGAGACAAACCAGATTTAGAATAAATAACTTGAGGGTCGCTGGTGTAAGCTTGTTGACGATAATAAATAGCTTGTTCGTAATTTCTATTATCTAAAGCTCTCCAAGCGAGATATAAATAAACTAAAGCATAGGCACGTTGTTTTAAGTTTTGCAGTTCTGGTGGTACAGATTTAAAGGTTTTTTCGATGACAGATTGATTTTCTCTAAAAACTCTTTCGCAGTTTTTTGACATACTGCTACGATGTTGTCTATAAAGGGTTAATGGTTCTTTAATTAGGCCAAAACTATATCGAGACGCAATCCGAATCCACATATCCCAATCGGATGAGCCACCCATTTCTGGGTCAAATAAACCTACCTCTTGAAAACAAGCGTTCCTGACTAGAGGAGAACTACCACAGACAACAGTAGGACATTGAATAATTTGTTTCCAAACATTACCTTCGGCATTAGTTTTCAGTACAGTCCCTGTAGATTTCCCTGTTTCATCAATTAACATTACCCAAGTATCTACTAAGCCAACTTCTGGATTTTTATCTAGGCAAGATACTTGCTTTTCTAGTTTGCTTGGTTCCCAAAGATCATCCGCATCCAAAAATGCTATGTATTCACCTTGTGCTTGCATCACACCTGTATTGTGTGCGCCTGTTAAACCTTGGTTTTCTTGGGTGATGAGGCGGATTCTAGCATCGGCGAGACTAGAAACCCAATTAACAATATTGTCAGAACTACCGTCATTAATTATTAATACTTCAAAATCGGTGAACGTCTGAGCAAAAACAGTTTCCAGCGTTGTTGGTAGATAAGCCATAGAATTATAAGCTGGAATCACTACAGAAACTTTGGGCATAATGTTTGGTTTTGGAATGTAATTAATGATTTTGTTGATGACCTTGAATAGTTTTTAAAATCAAGTCACGGTACCTTAAAGCTATGTTTTCCCAACTGAAACGCAGAGCATTTTGACGCGCTCTTACTTGCCAATCTTGAGTTAAAATCTCTCCCATAGCCGCAGCATAAATATCTGGATTCTTCACATCACATAAGCTACCAGCATTACCGACAATCTGACGACGCATTTCGTCATCGGTAGCAACTACAGGTAAACCACTCGCCATTGCTTCCACATAAGCCATTCCAAATGGCTCATCAATGGAAGGTAGGGTAAATACATCAGCACTGCGATAAACTGCCGGCATTTGCTCATAGGGAAAACTTTGAATCTTAAAACGCTCTTTCCCTAATAACTCATCACCCTTAGCTTGAAAGTAATCACGGTCAATACCATCGCCGCATAATAATAGACTGGCTTGGGGTAAACGTGCTACTGCTTCCATAGCTAATCTAATGCGCTTATGGCTATGACGTTTGAGAGACGCAACACAAAGAACAATAGGTTTTGGCAAACAAAAATCGATGTGCTTTCCTACTGGAGTAAATCTATTTATATCTACACCATTAGGAATAATGCTCACATTTTGCTGAGGTTGTACACTACGCACAAATGCAGCCATTGCTTCAGAAAAAACGACTAATTGATTAGGATGAAACCGCAAATTACGTGTTAATGATTTACCTTCTCCCAATAAGCCGACGTGTTCGGTAAAAAGTATTGGCGTACCTCTGATAGCTCTCACAAAAGCTGCCATTGCCATGCCGCCATAGTCATTACAAGGAAATATCAAATCGGCAGATTTAGTTAATAAGTGAATAGCACAGGGAAAAAAATTACTGAGGTGTTCAATCACTATTTCAGGATGGCTAGCAAACCTAGACAGCAGTTTAGAAATAAGCGGATGGCGAACGATGTTAAAGGCTTGAGTGCGTGAAATACCACCAGATGGAAGGGAAAAAGAGCCACAGTCAGCACCGCTCAAAAGTTCTAAATCGAAGTATGAATTAAGATGTCTTGCTAACTCTATGGCAAAAATTTCTGAGCCACCACTCCAATTTACTCCCGCACTAGGATGTACTAATACAACTCGGTAACGCTTTTGGTTTTCTAATGGTGATAGATGATTTTTGCTTGTAGAGTTAATTACTTGTTGTGTCATTTTTTAGCTGCGTTCATGGATGTGCAGTTGGCGTGAATGTTGTGCGATGACTTACTGTCGCCTATATTGCCGTCGGCATAAATTACTAAAGGAGGATGGATGATGATATCATTAGTAATTTCTGTCCGCGTCTTGAATCACGGCATGGGTTTTAAAACATCACGGCCAAAGCCATTTTATCCAAATACTAAAAAGCCTTATACCTCCAAAAGGAAGATATTTTTCTTGATTATTTAATCATCAGTGGATTATTTTTCTTTCTTAGGATATATATTTTAGTTAATATCCATTTTTTTATCAACCAGATAATTAAATCCTGAGCATAAGGTGCCAATAAAATTGGCGGGTGCAAGCAAATTGCTTGCCATAATTTTTCTCTAGCATGACGGACTGCATCAATATTGTTGACATTCTGCTTAAGATATTGTTGTGTGGAATATTGATAAATCCAGGCTAAACTTTGATTTTTTAAATATTGCAATTCTGGTTTGACAGACTGAAAAGTTTTTTCAACTACAAATAGGCCATCATCTTCCATATTTTTAACTTTAGTAGATGACATTGAAGTGGCAGACTGGCGATAAAAAATTTGATGTTTGCGAACTACAACAAAATTCCAAGTAGCTGATAAACGTAACCAATAATCCCAATCGGCACAACCCATACAGTTAGAATCAAACTCTCCTACAGATTCAATGGCTTGCTTGCGAATTAGAGGATTGGAACCACTAGCGAGAAAATTATTAACTAATAAATGAGCTTGGACATCACCCTCAAAGAATAGGGAAACACCAGGGATGGAAGATTTTCCTTGCTCATCCATAAAATAAGTCCAACTATAAGCAACTCCCGCCTCTGGATGTTGTTGTAATGCTGTTAGTTGCAATTCTAATTTATCGTGTGTCCACAAATCATCGGCATCAAGGAAAGCAATAAATTCCCCACTTGCATGAGAAATTCCTCGATTACGTGCTGTACAAAGTCCACCATTTTCATAAGAGAATATCTTCAAACGCTCATCTCGAATATTCTGAATCAACTCTAGAGTGCGGTCAGTGGAACCATCATTAATAATAATCAAATCAAAATCTGAGAATGTCTGTTGCTGAACAGAAGATATTGTCTCTAAAATAGTACGTTCAGCATTATAGGCAGGAATAATTACAGATATAGTAGGCATAAGTATTTTCGGATAATTTATTTTTTGATGTTCCCTTAATAAATACTCATTAAATATTGTGAGATTTTTCAGGAATATAAACCATGTGAAACTGTAATAATATCCAACTTTTAATAAGTTTTCTTATGAGACCATGAGTGTAGTCTTCTAAAAGGTTTTTTGGATAGAGAGTAATAGCCATTTTTAATCTTTTAGCGGCTAATTTAATATCTGCGAGTTTATGGCTGTTATATTTCAAACATTGTTGAGCAGTAAATTTGTAAACCCATGCTAGACTTTGTTTTTTTAAATGTTGTAATTGTGGAGGAGCTGCATTAAAAGCTCTCTCTATGACAATAGAACTATATTTTTCCATAACATCTAATTTCGATGTCATCGCAGTTGGGGACTGACGATAGATAATTTGTGCTTTTTTAACTAAAGCAAATTGCCATTTAGCCGCTAACCGCAGGTAAAAATCCCAATCTTCGCAAGATTTCAGTGTAGGATCAAAAAGTCCCACAGAGTCAATAGCGGCTCGCCGAATTAGAGGGTTGGAACCGTTCTGCAAAAAATTCTTGATTAGCAATTCAGCATAAACATCACCTGCAAATGAATTAGATTCATCAGCATAAGAATCTGCTTCATTAGCAAATTTGTAATAAGTCCAACTGTAAGCTAGTCCTGCTTCTGGATATTCTTGTAATGCAGCAAACTGAAGCTCTAGCTTGTCTGTTGTCCAGAGATCATCAGCATCAATGAAGGCAATAAATTGACCTACAGCGTGGGTAATACCGCGATTACGAGCTACGGGTAAACCACCATTTTCATAAGAGAATATTTTCAAGCGATTATCCTGAATATTTCTCACAAGTTCAAAAGTATTATCTGTTGAACCATCATTGATCACAATGATTTCAATATCTAAAAAGGTTTGGTGCTGAACAGAAGCAATGGTTTCAATAATTGTTTTTTCACCATTATATACAGGAATGATTACAGAAATTATTGGCACAAAATTTAGCCTCCCTAATATTGCCACATCTACACTGGGTTAATTAGTTTTTAGCAATTTCAGACATCTCAATCAATTCCCGAACTGTATCGGCTATTTTTTCAGGATCTTTGACAAAACGACAAAAGGGAATTTGATGTGTCCAAGCTTCATAAAAAGCTTCATTTTTGTGGTAGGAGTTAGGGAGAAAAATATGGGGAATTCCCATCAAAGTAGAGAGAATATGACCATGTAGCCTATTTGTAATAATTAACCGATATTGTTTGAATTGGTAAACTCCCTGATACATATAACTCCAAGCTTTTCGATGTGATTCAGGGTTATAAGCTTGAGAAAAAGCGGTAGTGTAGGGATGGAAGTATTTCCAGATTTGACGAGTAATCCATTCATCAGGAAATAATTTGCCTTGTTCCCAACCGTCGAATATTCTGGCGAAACTTTGAATTAAGGCATTATTAGGTAATTTTTTGTAAGAGTCACTTTCATATTTATAAGAAGCCCAATCTTCTACTATTAAATTAGGCAAGTCAAGGTTATTAGGAGAACTAGCTTGATTTAAATTTAATTCCTTATCGTTTCTAAAATGATAAAGAATAGAACTTTTATTTTGATATGAAGCAGCTATCCCTGGAGTGTTAACTAATTGAAATGCTGCATCAGGCGATTTAATAATCCGACAATTGTAGAAATAATTTGTTGCTAACTGGTAACTGTAGTTATCCCGAACAAATATAGTTAAATTGGGATGGGAATTAAAGATACGAGCAGCCTTAACTAAATTATTTTCTTCTTGGAAATAAATACTTTGGGGGAAAATGATAATTGGGTTTTCTTTGTATTCAGATATAATATGCTCTCTAAAATTCTGAAACTTTAGCCATAAATCGCCTAGATTCCCTCCGCCACTTAAAAAAATAGGAATTTCAGGTGAGGATTTGTAGTTACTCATTTCTTGGGCTGAGAAACTTTCAACACTAGCACTATAGGTAATTTTGGCTTGACGAATTTGTTGTAAATAAAGCAATTCTCCGAGCCAAATTAAGCTGTCACCAATGTTCGCATAGTCAGGATAATCTAGGAGAATACATTGTTCAAAAGGCTCTATTTTGCCTAAAGCTTCTTGTAAGTATTGTTTAATAGTTTCCGGTGTTGTGAGATTAAGGACTTGTATCATGTGTTATGACCTAAGGAGTAATGAATTGTTTTTTGTAAAAAGTGCGGTTAACAACCCAAATGTTAAACATGGGGGCTATGAATAGTTGACAGATAACAACTGCGATCGCTACATAAATAATTCCTCCATGTACTGATATTAATAGGGCAGTAGAAAATAGTATTGTATAGATTAAATTCCAATAGAGAGTTAAGCGAGTTTTGCCCATTGCGTTAAGTAAAAGAAACGTAGCTCTACCAAATTGCAGGCTTAAAGCAGATAGACAAATTAGCATCAGTACGGGAATAGCGGATGACCATTTCTGCCCAAAAATAATTGGAACATAAATAGGAGCTAAACAGGTTTGCAAGAGAATTAAAGGTGTGATTACAAAGTAAGCTTTTTTCAAGCTACTAAAGTATCTTTCTTTGAGTTGGCTTAAATTACTGCGAACTTCGCACAGGTAAGGAAATAATGCTGAACTAAATGTATTAATGATGCTCATGCTAATACCTAAGCCAGCATTAAAAGCAAAATAATAAATACCTAATGCTTCAATACTTAAAAAACCACCAATAATTAGATAGTCTATATTCCCTCTTAATTTACCTAGTAGTTCAATCGCTAGTAAATCGGCTCCAAAGCTAATAACTTCTTTATATTTGTCTAATTTAAATAATTTAGGTGGTCGCCAAGAATGATTTCTCCAAGTGATGATAATCCAGACTGGGGTTGTCAACACCATAGACCAAACTATAGCCCATACACCCATACCCATAAGGGCGAAAACCACAATAATGATATTGCTTAATAATGATTGAGTAACATTACATAATGCTGTAATTTTGAGTCGATTTTCTCGTTCAATGATAGCGGAGTTAACCAAAAACAAAGGAAACATTAAATAGACTAAACCAACTGTACAGATTGGCAAAACCAACTGTTGATTTTTATAAAACTGAGCAATAGGAAAAGCAGCAATGCACTGGAGCAAAAAAATTGCTATGCACAAAATCCAGTTCAACCAGTAAGATGTGTCACAGATAGTTTTCACATCCTGCTCATCAGCTTGAACAATCTTTGCGCCAATTCCCCCTCTGAAGGTGAAAACAGTGGCAAAATCAAACACCGTATAAACAACCGCCATTAATCCATAGTCTTGGGGGCTGAACATCCGCGCTAGAGTGATGGTTGTTCCCAGGCGGAAGATGCGATTGGCTAATTCTGCGGCTCCTAGTGCGCCAGCATTGCGAATAAATTTGTTTGATAGTGACTGTTTAAACTTACTGATGAGCATGATGTGAGTTCTGACCTAAAATAAAGTCTCGTAGTTGTTTGCCAACTATTTGCGGTGCAAAGTAACTCTCTACACGCTGTCGCGCACGTTTACCTAACTCCCGTCCCCAGGCTTCGTTGTCGAGAACTTGTGTGAGTGCTTGTGCTAATGCTGTCGCATCTTCTCGCGGTACGACTAGGCCGCCAGAAATGTCTCCACCTGCAAAAATGTCCGGTACACCAGGAGCGTCAGCCGCTACGACTGGTAGACTACAAGCCATTGCTTCCAAGGGTGCAACGGGAAAACCTTCTTGACGAGAGGGGAGGGTATAAACGTCAGCAGCCGAGAGATAACGTTGCATAATAGCGCGATCGCTCACAAATTCATTTAGCCATAACACCCCTTTTAGCTGCATACTGGCAATACGCTGGTGCAATTGCTCGGCATCGCTACCTGTACCCACAATTAATAATCGCAGGTTAATATCTGGACGCTGATTGCAGATTTGCTGCCAAGCTTCTAGTAATATATCTAGCCCTTTGCGCTCTATCTCTACTCTGCCATGCCAGACGACTACCCTTGCATCCAGGGGAATATCTAGTTCTTTTCGTGCTTGGAGGCGATCGCTTCCTTGCCAAGTTGTTATGTCTACAGGGTTGAAAATTTGCCCGATTTTGCTAGCGCCAATCCCGTAAGCAGATTGGATACGTTTAATTTCGGTTTGGGTAGCGACAATAACACCCGCGCAGTTGCGAAAAGATAAGTGTCGCCAGGGAACTTCTAGCCAACTCTGAGTGCGATCGCCTCCTTGGAAGGTAGCGAACACGGGAATACCAGTCATTTTTCCCAGGAGTGTACAACTATCGAAGCGGGCATACTCATATTCTTGACACAAAATTGCTTGACAGTTTTCGCGCTTTAGTTCCTCAGCTAATGATCCCAGGGGTGTACAGAGGTAGGTTCCCACACTTTTCGCCAAGTCTTTCACTGGTGTCAGCAGAGAACGGCGAATGGGATTGCTATCTTGAATCTCCTTAAAAGATTGAGCTGCACTAGCGCCATAAACATTCAGCGATTTACGCCGCACAGCACGGTAAGGACGATACGTTGGGGATGGAGGTAAAACGCAAATTTGGGTATTGGTGGGTATATGAGTAAAGCGTGATGGACGCTCAACACGGGCGGAAATACAAAATAATACCGTCCGCACACCGACTTCCTTGAGAGCGTTGATATAGCCAAACATCCAGCTACCGACGAACTCTTTACAGAAAGTCTCGAAAGAAATATTAATGCTATCTAAGAAGTCGTCGATCAAATCGTAACAGTGGAGTAAGGCGATCGTTGGTTCTGGAATTTGTAATTCTTTTGTATCTGTATTTTGTGGCTCTGCAAGTTCTTGATTGAGAATATTTTTCATGCTTCTAACCTCGGAACACTCAGAGAAATACGTTGTTTTGTTAACTGCAAAACATAATTAGTCACCTGTGGGGGAAAAATCTTTTTCAAGAGAAACTTGATTAATAACTTTTGAGTTGTTTTCTCTAATAAAATCTTTTGATTTAATCTAATAGCTGCCAACAAATGTTCTTGCGCTTGACTAACTGCAAATTTGTCATCACGATGTTGAATATACAAACTTGAGCAGTAGACATGAAAGCTACTCATAGTATATTTTTTCAAATATTGTAGTTCTGGTGGTGCTGCTTGATAAGCCTTTTCCATTGCTATGAGACAGGCTTCTTTCATCACTTCAACTTTAGATGACATCGCCCCAGGAGTCCGACGATAAAATATTTGGTATTCAGGGACTACAATAAAATCCCAATGAGTTGCTAGGCGCAGCCAATAATCCCAATCTTCACAGGATTTGAGCATTGGATCAAATTCGCCTACTGAATTAATTGCCTCCTTACGTATTAACGTATTGGAACCACTGTGAATAAAATCACTGACTAATAGATTTTGATAAACATTTCCGGTAAAAGAATATTGAGATGATGGCAAATATGCTACAGGTTCTCCTTGTTCATTTACATCCATAAAACAAGTCCAACTGTAGGCAACTCCGGCTTCTGGGTGCTGTTGCAAAGCTTTTAATTGCATTTCCAGTTTATCAACAGCCCATAAATCATCTGCATCAAGAAAAGCAATAAATTCTCCACTTGCATGAAGAATACCACGATTACGAGCTACTGGTAATCCACCATTTTTATAGTTAAAAATTTTTAACCGCTCATCTTTGATACTTTGGATAATTTCTGGAGTTCCATCTGTAGAACCATCATTAATAACAATGATTTCCCAGTCAGTAAAAGTCTGCTTTTGTACAGATTCGATTGTTTCTTTAATAGTCAATACTGCATTGTAAGCAGGTATGATCACAGAAATTAATGCCATATCTTTCACCGAAAATAACTAGCTTTGGTCTTGATTACTCTCATTACTTTTGTAAAGCTAACTTGACCCGCCGCATAGTGTGAAATAATGGCAGCAATTTACTATAGCCGTCAGCCCCAAACCATCGCATGAGATTAATAGCTATACTCAAGCGGATATACTCTTGGGAAAAGCGTAAACTGGGATAATAAGCCACAGCTTGCTGACAAAACTCACGAGATTTTTGATAATCTTTTTGAAAACTTTGTAGTGGTTTCCAAGCTAGGCAAAGGTAAGTAAAACCATAACTTTTATTTTTTAAAACCTGTAAATCTTGTGATGCAGTCGCAAAAGCTTTTTCAATGACTATAGCAAAACTGTGTGCCATTGCTTCCCAATTTTTAGAAGCACTATTTGAGCGTTGTCTGTAGTAGACTAAAGCTTCTTTAACAACTTTAAAATCATAACTTGTGGCAATGCGTAGCCACATATCCCAATCTTCTACATAAGAGCCTAAATTGCGGTCAAATAGACCCATTTTTTCAAAACACACTCGACGTACAAGCGCCACACTACCACACTCAACAATATTATGTTCAGTCAACTGTGGCCATACATAACCTTCTACCTGATTTTTAAATATTTTTCCTGTTGATTTACCCTGCTCATCAATATAAGCAACCCAGGTATAAACCAACCCGACTGTTGGATTTTCATCTAAAACACTAACTTGTTTTGCTAGTTTAGTTGGCTCCCAAATATCATCAGCATCCAGAAATGCAATATATTCACCTGAAGCATTAACAATACCAGTATTTCTTGCTCCCGCTAATCCTTGATTTGCTTGAGAAATCAATTTTAATCTTGGATCTAAAATTTGAGATACCCATTCCTCAGTATTATCAGAACTGCCATCATTCACAACTACCACTTCAAAATCGTGATAAGTTTGCCTGAGAACACTTTCAAGTGTCTCTGGTAAATAAGGCATCGCATTATAAGCTGGAATTACTACAGATACTTTTGGCATATATTAGCTTTTTTCTTAATAATGAGAACCGTAAAAATCCGATTAGAAATTAATGTTTTAAACTATCTAAGCATTGGCTGTTTTTCTAGGTTGAAAAGCAAAGATCAATGGTTTTTCAATGAACGAATGAACTATGCAGCCAAACACAATAGACATTACAGCAATTACAAGACCAATACTATTTAAAACAAAAATATTTTCGGTCATACTGGGATAAATCTTTTGGATGATTTTGCTAATATTATTAATCGCAAATCCATGCGCCAAGTAAATAGAGTAAGAAGCATCACCTAAATATACAAGTAAGGGAGGAACCTGAATATTTTTTGTGTTCTCTAGAGAAACACAACCTAGTACAAGCAACATGGAAGGAATACCAAAGGTAATGACTTGCGACAAATTGACAATTTGATGGTAATAATTAATTGCCGACAGCGTGTAAAGAAAAGCGCCAACAGAGATTAAAACCATTCCCCATTTAATTTTGGATCTAGCAAATAAATATGCTGCCAAGCAACCCAAGGCAAATTCCAGATTATAATGACTAAAAATGAACCGAAGAAATACGCTATCTGGGGGTAAATTCAGTAATCCCCAAAAATTACCTAATACACCTAATAGCCAAACACCAACTATGGGGAACGAAATTCTAGTTGGTAAGCCGATTAATATAGCAAAAATTATATAGAATAAAATTTCATAGCTTAAAGTCCAACTGACACCCAAGAAACTACTCGAAAGAATTTCTTGCTGCTGGGGAAACAAGGTAAATGCTTTCAGCGTCTCAATTAAGCTTCTTTCGGTGCTACTGGGATTATAAGAAAATGTAAAAGAAGCTAACAGTTTTAGACTAAGAAAAACCCAGTATATAGGGTAGATCCGCAGAAATCTTTTAAATAAAAATGTAAATGTTTTACTTTTATTGGCAATATCCTTTTTGTGGACATACAAAATAATAAATCCACTCAAGACAAAGAAAAAGTCTACACCAGAGCCGCCAAAATTAAATATTTTAAACCAAAAATCTTGACCAAAGTTTTGATTAAAAATTAAGTCTCCATGTGCGAGTACTACCAGCACTGCTGCTAACCCCCGCAATACTTGGATAGTATAAAGTTTTTTCTTAGTTTGAGAATTATCAGCCATGATGCTTCCTTATTATTAATCTGTGTAATATGGAATTTAAGAATGTTTATTTTGAATTTTGAATTGTATTACGTTGTGGGCTTGGCGTTCCAATCCCAACCGGCTACCGCCAGCAAAGTAAACCAATAAAAGAACAACATGGTATGACTCCAAACATTTTCAGTAATCATTCCCACAGGCATTGTTAAAATAAGTGCTAATAAAACCAAGCAAAGACTATTCTGTGTTTTATTGAATAGCGATCGCCTCATTAACTGCACAATTCGCCCAATCTGTACACCAAAGAAGGCTATAAAGCTGACTAAACCAACAATTCCACCTTCTGTTAATGCCCGGACGTAATCGTTATGGGCATATAAACCGTTACTAGCAATATGTGTAGTCACGCCCAACCCGTAACCGAACAGTGGGTACTGTTTCCAGGCTTCGAGTAATTCGTGCCATTGAGCAATTCGCCAGTTGAAGCTGTTATTGTCGCTATAAGATAAGAGAATTGCTCGCCATATATCTATATCTGGGTTGAGCAATGGTGTTTGTGCTATTGATCCCAGCCGTTGTTGTCCAAACTCTGTACTACCGAACAGAAATATTACTAAGCCGAAGAAAAACACTGCACCGATAAGTTTCAATAAACTTAATCTGGGAGCAATTAACACCAGCATGAATACAGCCAACATCATCAAGCTAAACAATGCTTTTGTACTGACATAAAAGAAAGCCAGTAAGCCCAGCAACAGCAACCAAGGCCAGCGTACTTTAGTAATAGTTAGCTTCCAGGTAGTCAGACCAATAAATAATAATAAGAAGGTAGCAAAACTGTTAGGATGCCCAATACTACCTCTAATGCGAGAACCTTCAGACAAAACCCCCCCAGACAAAGGTGCAAACTGGGATGGCAAAAGCCCAGGCACGAACATTTGCAAAAATGCGATCGCCAGAGGTATGACTAAAGCCCAAAACAGGAGATTGATCACGGTTTGGGGGTGAGTCTTCTCCTTTAGCTGCATGACTAGTAAATAAACCATCAGCCAAGAGAACAAGCGAACCCATTCTCGTAAACTAGTAGCAAAAACTGCGCCATCCAGTCCTAGTCCACCTATAGGTAAAAGCACTAACCACATCGCTTGGAAAATTACCCAAGCAACGAAGAACCACAAAAAGCAATCGGTGTGTACAGTGCGCTTTTGAAACAACAGAACGACTACATATAGTAAGGTGAGGATGTCGATAGCGATCGCAAACGCAGAGGGTAAGGGCGGAGAAACAATACCATCTATGGCACTGCGAATAATCAAAGCGCTCAATACGGCTTGTTCTAGATTTCTAAAAAAGAAACCCAGTACTACTAATGAAACTACCGCTAAACCAGGTAAAACTGGACTAGCACCAGCAGCAAACCCGGCAATCAAACCGATAATTATCACTCCTAACCAGATGGCTAGAGCAGAAAAGTTAATTGAGCGCTGATAATTCCTCATCTTCAGTTCGACCTAGAATCGTTGGATGAATTTCTGGCGCTACTACCCAGAGATGTTAAACGTCTCAACGGTCTAGATAATATCGAGGGATATTCCTCCGATGGGTAACGGTAGTATTTTTCTATGTCAGTTGCCATACCATTGACCACTACCCCCAAAACGGGAATGCGATTTTGGTTGAGTTCTGACACGGCTCGTTGTAATACCTCCTTCAAGGTAAAACCGGGGCGTGTGGTGAGGATGACTCCATCACTCATCTGACTCAAGGTGGAAGCATCAGCGCAGGCGCTCAAGGGTGGGGTATCAATAATTACTAAATCGTAGCGTTGGGCTGCTTCTGCCACCAAAGACTTCATCGCGGCTGACTCTAGGATCTGGGAAGGTCTTCCTCGCAATTCGCCGCAAGTCAACACCGAAAGATTTTCTATGGTTGTTGACTGCACAGCACTCAGTAAAGGTCTAGTCCCATCAATTACATCTGTAATTCCTGGTCTGGGCGGTAAGTTAAATAGGGTATGTTGTGAGGGTTTACGCAAATCTGCATCAATAATTAATGTCCGCCGAGATAACATGGCAGCGACCGCAGCCAGATGGGAGACAATAACTGACTTACCTTCTCCAGAAAGGGGACTGCTGACAACTATCACCTGCAAATTGTCCACATTGCGAAACTCCAGATTCTTCAGCAGCATCCGGTAAGGTTCCACCAAACCCAAGTCATCAAGAAATTGTTCGGCTGGTTCCAGACTGAGTTTGGTAGCAGGAAGACGGGGTAAAACTCCCAACAATGGTAATTGCAGTAACTCTTCGGCTTCTGTCGCATCGCGCAGAGTGTTATCCATGAGTTCCAGTAGCAATACCAGTCCCACAGCTAAGATGCTGCCAAAGAACCCAGCAATCACAAGTACTACTGTACGTTTCGGGGATGTGGGTAACTCTGGGGCTACAGCCGTCTCAATAATGCGGATGTTGCTAACTTTCTGCGCCTCAGCAATCTGTGCTTCTTCTAGTTTGCTTTGGAGAAACTTGAGTGATTCGGCGGCTTCTTCCCGTTGACGAGTGAGGACGGTCAACGGTTGCTGTTGAATAGGGATGAGTGCCAAACGACTTTGAATATTAGCTCTCATTTTCTGGATAGCATTCAGCTTATTTTCTACGGCTAAACGCGTAATATCATTGGTGATTAAATCAGAAATGAGGGTTTGACTAATTTGGTCGTTGGCTAAATCCTGAAAATTATCTGTTTGTCCACTAGAAGATACCCTAGCCATCTGCTGTCCATACAAAGCGCGGATTTCATTCCTTTGTTCGACTAGATCCAAAACTGTGGGATGGGCTTCTTGATATTTGGTACGTGCTTCTATTAGCTTGGTTTCTATATCAGTTAACTTGGTGCGTAATACCTTGAGTTGTTCGTCTTGTCCTTCTCTGACAGAGGCGTAAGCGGTATTGATATTTTTCGCATCTGTCACTTGGCGTAAAGATGCGTCGCGCGATCGCGTTTCTTGAAGTTGTACCGCCAAGGTACGTTCTTGATTTTCCAGTTCCGCTAAACTACCCACCAGACTCCTGGTCTGATCATCTGTGGCGACAACGCCGCTTTG
The DNA here is from genome assembly GCF_048568275.1 of Anabaena sp. FACHB-595. Taxonomy (NCBI): domain Bacteria; kingdom Bacillati; phylum Cyanobacteriota; class Cyanophyceae; order Nostocales; family Nostocaceae; genus Anabaena; species Anabaena sp. FACHB-595. The sequence goes on along the minus strand of NZ_CP183473.1, from coordinate 3,703,825 downwards.
TTGTCTGTATTTAGTTTCCGCTAGTTCTGCTTGTAGTAGTCGTTGACGCGCTATGGGTACTTTTTCGGCCAAAAATTCCCTGACCTTAGTAGCCTCAGAACTGATGGTTTTGATATTTTCCTCCACCATCGCCTGAGATACAGCATTGAGAACCTGAGCTGCTTGATTTGGTTCGGGACTTTGATACCTCAAATCTAAAATGTTAGTCGCTGGGACTATAATCACTTTCAAATTTGAGCGAATATCTGAAGGTGTTAGTGGTTTTTGTGTGGAACTATCTTTTATTGGCGGATTGAGTTTAGAAATAGCCAGTTGTAAGACTGTTTGTGACTTCAGTAACTCTGCCTGATCTGCTAAGGGATTACGTCCAACACCTGTAGGCGTTATCTGTGTCAAGTCACGACCCAATTCAGACACACTCGCCTTTTTATCATCCAACATCAATCGTGCTGATGTTTCATACAAACGTGGTGTCACCGCCAAGTAAGCAAATGATGCTCCGATGACAGCTGCAAACACAGTCACAGCCGGAAAGCCTCTGCGTCCCAAGACTCCTAGTAAGGTTGAAATGCCTTTTCCCATTACATATACCCGTAATTCACAATACTCTACGAGAAGGCTTGCACCTGTGTGATGAAGAAGCCAGAAATGAGAAGATTCTTGATTCTGACTTCTGGATGTGTGCAATTATTCTTTACTACCAACTCTGGCTAGACGAACTTCTCTAGACTTCGATGCACCTACCGGTTGAGGTGAATTTAACAGTGTTTTGTATAGTTTGAGATTTTCCGCAGTTATATGCTCCCAACTATAATTTAATTGAATATTTCTTTGGGCATTTTTAGCCATTGCTGCTACTTGTTGGGGATGACGAATTGCCCAATCTAAGGAACTCACTAAAGAGTCTGTATTACCAGCCATAAAGAGGGTTCCCATGCCTCCATTAATCAATTGTTGGTGAGGCAAAATATCGCTGGCGACTACTGGTATACCTTCCTGCATAGCTTCCAGCATTGCTAAAGGTAATCCCTCTAAATCAGAGGGTAAAACAAACATTCCTGCACCGCGAACAATTTCCCATAAACGAGGGCCTCGCAATTCACCTGCAAAAATAATATTGGGATTATTAGCGACCTTTTCTAATAATTGAGAGGTATAAGATTGAGTATCGCTGACACCTCCCGCTAATACTAGTTTCCATCCTGGTGCTTGTAATTTAGAAAAGGCTTCAATCAGTAAATCAGGACGCTTTTCGGGAACGATTCTGCCCACAAAGATCATGTAACGCCCTGACTCTAAACCCAGTTTTTTACCATAGGTAAAACTGAGGTCTGATTCACCATAGCTTGCGGGAGCGTTGGGGATATAAACTGTGTCCCGTCCATAGGTTTCCGCGAAGTAGGTTTTAAGAGCATCAGAGACAACAACCATACCGTGAGCAAAACGAACTGCTGCCTGTTCTCCCCCTTGAATTAGCCGAGTCGAGAAGCTACCCCACTTGGCGCGTTGCCAATCTAAACCTTGACAAGTAACTACAATTTTCGCTGAGTTGGCAATTCTGGGTAGGAAAGTGAACAGAGCTGGGCCAAGAGCATGGAAATGGACAATATCATATCTCTCTGCGGTTGCAGCGATCGCTCCTAACGCAGAGGTGACGAATGCGTCTGCGCCTCTGGCATCTATCCCAGGTAAGGAAATGACTCGCACACCTTGAAAATCATAATTTCCCAGCCAAGCAGTGTCTGTATATGAAGAACGAGCAAATAAATCCACGCTATGACCTTGTGCAACTATCCGAGGATATACTTCTGCACAGTAATGCTCAATGCCACCCTGTTTAGGAGGAAGACCTTTTGCACCAATTACAGCAATTTTCATAGTCATGATGTTGAATTCTTTGATGAGGGAACACACTAAAATTAAAGACAGTTGGGAAAACTGTCTGTTTGTCAGCTAATTACCGAGAATTCTTTTAATTCCCAGCGATTTAACATATCGCCATAAACATCTCTCACAACAGTACGCGCAGCATAAGGTTGTGCCGTGCGGACACAAGCCTCAACGGGATAATCTTGTGGCTTTAATAATATCCGCCGTAAAGCATCGGCTATAGAATCCGGTGTTCTTTGCTCACAGACAATACCACTATCGCAATGAAGTAATTTAGGAGTTTCACCGCATTTAGTTGTTACCACCGGCGTTCCACTAGCCAAGGCTTCTAAGACAACTAAGGGTAAACCTTCATAAGCGCTGCTGAGAACAAAAGCACTACTCAAGCGATGCAATCTAGCCAATTCTTTTTGTTTCAATGCTCCCAGCATTGTTACCTGACTAGATAAGCCTAACTGTTCAATTTCCTGACGTACTGGAGTAGCTAATTCTCCATCGCCTGCTATCAATAGGTGAGTGTGGGGTTGATTTAAAGCGGCGAAAGCACGTACTAACAACACTGGATCTTTTTGGGGATGCAGTCTTCCAGCAAACAGAATAAAACGTGTTGCTGGGTCTAGTCCCATCTGCAATGCTAATTCGCGCCGATTAGCTTCCCTTTGCGGCTGACTCCCAGAATAGAAAACCTCGTTATCAAAGGAGTTTTTTACGAATGCCACACGGTCTTGTAATTGGGGATAACGCTGGCGGTAAAACTGTGCAGCATCAGTGTTACAAGACAATATCTGACTAAACTGGCGGATTAATATACTCTCAAGAGCAAAGTAGGCTGCTGGAAATCTGCGCCACAGTATGGCTTTGCGGTCGGCCACAGTTGCCATCTGTGTGTGAATATCATTGTGAATAAATATCGTTTTTTCTCCCTGCCAGTTCATGGCTGCCAAGCTAGGCTCAAGCCGATGAAAGTGCATAAAATCTGATGACAGGGAACGGCCTAACAATGCAGCCGTATATCTGACTGTAGTTGGGATTAAACCTCTAACGTTATCGTCTTCTAACTTGAGAATAGGTAAAAAGCTAACCTCTCTACCTGCAAATTCTGCATCTTGCCATTTACCAAGGGACTGACTAGAATCGCTAGCTGTTCCCACCAGCCGCACTTCAAAATCACTAGGAGCATACTTGATAAACGTGTTGATTAATGTCTGAATTCCTCCAATAGAAGTTTGCCAGGGATTGAACTGGTAAAAGATGGTTAGAACTGGTTTACGCATTACTCACACCCTAGGCGATATCATCACCCCGCAAGTTTGCAATTAAGTCAATAGGGAAGATACTGCAAAATAGTTGTAAATTTTATAACTACTTTACATAAGAACACACAGGTATATGGTAGTATCTCTAGGTTTAAAAGTCACTGTATCATTCCCCTCTTTGCAAAAACTTTACATTGTAGAGAGTATATACACTTGTAAAGCACTTACGCAACATAGAATTTAATTTCATTAATTTAAATCAACTTCATCATAGCTTCATCTAATTTGTGTATTTGTGCGGAAACAGGCTTATTGTCTTTTGTAGTTGCTTGTACTTTGCTTTTTCTATTAAGACTGCCCCAGCGATCGCCTAAGATTTATTTTGCGACCCAATATCTTCAGGAACCTTCAATCAGTAGTCGTTTTATTCTCATGATGTGAGACTAGTGGCTTGAAAAATCTGCTCGGCGGTTAAATTCAATTCCGGGAAAGCAAGGGAGACAATGCGATCGCTGCCTCTAAATCGAGTAACTTGGTATTCAGCATCGATTAATAGATAAATAGATATAGTAGGTTGTTTGGGGTTGCCAGTGTGGGGATTGGGGATTGGGGACTGGGGATTGGGGATTAGTACATTTCATTCTTTAAATATATTTGAACCCCTATACCCCTAAACCCCTATACCCCAACACCCCTACATATCTTTCAGCCCTTGCAAACGCACCGCTACACTACCTGCATGAGCTGGTAAACCCTCAGTTTCTGCAAGAGTGACGGCGGACTGGCCTATTTTCTGCAATGCCGCTTGATTGCATTCTAAATAGGTAATGCGCTTGAGAAAATCGTAGACACTTAAGCCGGAAGCAAAGCGGGCAGAACGGGAAGTAGGTAATACGTGATTGGGGCCACCTAAATAATCACCGATCGCCTCTGGAGTATAACGACCTAAAAATAAACTACCAGCACACTTAATTTGACTAGCTAGCAATTGAGGGTTATCTACACACAGTTCTACGTGTTCTGGAGCTAGTTGATTGAGTAAAGGGATACTTTCGGCTAAATCCCTAACAATAATCACTGCCCCATGATTTTGCCAACTACTACTGGCTACTTTTTGACTGGGTAAGGTAGTGAGGATTTGCTCTACCGCCGCAATCACTTGTTGGGCAAAGGATTCAGAGTCAGTAATTAAAATTGATTGAGCGCTGGGATCGTGTTCAGCTTGGGATAATAAATCCCAGGCGATCCATTCTGGATTGTTTTGGCGATCGGCGACAACTAAAATTTCCGAAGGCCCGGCGATGCTGTCAATACCCACAGTCCCAAATACTTGGCGTTTGGCTTCAGCAACGTAGGCATTACCAGGCCCGACAATTTTATCTACGGGGGTGATAGTTTCTGTACCGTAGGCTAACGCCCCGACTGCTTGCGCTCCACCTATACTATATATTTCTGTTACGCCGGCGACTTGGGCAGCAGCCAGAACGGCGGGATTGATTTCCCCATGAGGCATAGGCACAGTCATAACGATGCGTTCTACACCTGCAATTTTGGCGGGTAGGGCATTCATCAAGACCGAACTGGGGTAACTGGCGCGTCCGCCAGGGACATAAATTCCCACTTGCGATAAAGCTACCCAATTTAAGCCCAGTTTTACGCCTGCGGTATCGGTGTAACCAATATCTTGGGGTAATTGTTTTTGATGAAAAGAACTAATACGTTCAGCCGCTAGTTCTAAGGCTGCTTTTACCTCATCTGAACATTTCGCTGCTTGTTCGGCAATGAAAGCCGCACTTAAATGATGAGAATGGGGTCTATAGTGATCAAAACGACTGGTATATTCCTGGACTGCGGCATCACCACGCGCTTTTACATGAGCGAGTATATCGCGTACTGTACCACTAACATCAACCGTTGCTTCTCGGCGATCGCTCACCAAGCTTTGGAATCTGGGAGAAAATTCTTTGTCGGTTGTTTTCAAGACTAGCATGGACAGTATCTCTGGGCTAATGCCGGTTTGCAGTAAGGACAATATTTAGTGTAGAGCGATATTAACCCTGAGTGGAAGTCAAAGGCTGACTCAATCTGATGATTTTAATGTTGACTGTTGACTGTTGACTGTTGACTGTTGGCTGTTGACTGTTGACTGTTGACTTATTTTGAATTGATTTATATACCGTGACTTTTACCAATCACCCAATGACGACGGAAAAACCGAGATAAGGAAGATTCATCTAATGACAAATAAATCGGCCGACCGTGGGGACAGGTGCGGGGGTTGCGAGTACGTTGCCAATCGTCTAGTAATTTCTGCATTTCTGGCAGACTCATGGGAGTACCGTTGCGAATAGCACTGCGACAGGCTACGGCTACTTGGGCTGTTTGTAAATCCCCTCCCCAACTGAGTTCTAAAATGGCTTCGGCACAGTCTTCACGTTGTTGTAACATTGCCGGCAAGTTACGGACTGCCCAAAGTTGTTCGCCAAAGATGTCAATATCTAAACCGATGCGTTGCAATTGGGCAACTTGGGCTGGGGATAGTTGATAAAGAATAATTGGTGGTTCAACGGGAATGAGTCGCCAATTATCACACAATTGTTCGTATAAAACTCGCTCATGGGCGATGTGCTGTTCTACTAGCCACATTCCCCCAGGATGTTCTGCGACTATATAAGTGTTACTGACTTGGGCTACTGCTTTTAGGTAGTTCTGAGTGTTGTCTGCTGGATTTGCGTTTCGAGGATTAAAGTTATAATTCCCTTTCTCTTCGGCGGCTTTGAGTAGTTGACTAACTCGCGTTGTCTGGACAGACTCTGGAATATTGGCAGCACTAATCCGTAGTGCTTGGTTAATGGCTTGAGTCACTTGTTCTTGCCAATAACTCAAATCGTGGAGGTAAATTTCTGTTTTTGCGGGGTTGCGGTTCCAGTTGATTTGGTCGGGGGAAATCAGAAGATGAACAAAACAAAGAGGGTAGCGATCGCGTGGTAATGTTCTGTGGAATGCTGCCAAAATTGTTTGTTCTAATTCTGGCAACTTAATCATCCGTCCGTTAATTGCTACCCGCACCCAATCTGGACGATGGCGGTGACAACGGTCTGGTAATCCTACAACTAGGGCAAGTGCTGAGGCGTTTGGCTTGTTGTTGGTGCTGAGTTGTGGGTTTTCTGGGTTGGGTATCTCTAACTTGATTTCTTGTAAGTCACTTGGGCGTAGTTGGGGGAGGAATTGGGGTATGAGTTGTCCGGCTGTGGCGGCGGGGGAGATGGTGAACCAAATCCGGTCATTTTGCCAAACTTGCCAGGTGGTTTGGGGATGACAAAGAGCGATTTGTTGAATTGTGGCTTGCACAGCTTTCATTTGCTGTGCTGTTGTGGGTAAGCCTTGACGACGAGCCGCACAACTGGCGAATAAATTCGAGACTGTGACTACTGTACCAGGAGCGATCGCTGTCGCTTCAACGTGAACTGCTTTCCCACTATCACCATAAACTACTCGCCACCCCACATTTTCGGGGGCGCGACTGATAATTTCTACATCTGCTAGTGTCGTTAAACTATGTAGTGCTTCACCCCGAAATCCCAGACTATGAATTTTCCACAAATCTGCACTAGAACGAATTTTACTGGTGCTGTGGGCTGAGGCGGCTTGTTGCAAATCATCTAAGTTCATGCCGCAACCATTATCTGCCACACGAACCCGCCATTGCTGCGGCCATAAATAAACTACAATTCTGTTTGCACCTGCATCCAAGGAATTTTCTACCAATTCCCGCACCACAGCAGCAAATGAGTCGATTACCTCCCCTGCTGTAATGAGGTACACGACTTCTTGAGGTAAAGCTTGAATAGTAGATGCCATAAACTATAGTTTATAACTTTTGGTACAGCATTCAACAAGAGGCAGGGGGCAGGGAGCAGGGGGAAACTTTCTCGCCGTCTCCCAGCAAAGCTGCCCCTTTTCCTCTTCTTGACCTGTTTCCGCTAAATTTTAGAGATTAATTAAAATTAAAGTATTTAATCATACTAAGTAAATTAACAATGTGAGAATAAATATTGACACCAGATGTATAATTAGCCAGTTTATTCCTGTATAACAAGATAAATTTAAACCTTATTCGTTTTCTGTTCCCTGTACCTGAATAGGAGCATTATGTGGCAAAAAAATAAACAAGATAGTGGCATAGTGAATCTGGCATTATTGTTTGCCTTAACAACCACCCCCATCGCAGCAAATCTGTTATTGTCAGCCCCCATGCTGGCACAATCGGAGACTGACACACCCAATTTCGCGCTACCGCAAACTGTGGAAAACGGCACGACAGTGCGGATTGATGGCTCAAGTACCTTGATAGCAGTGAATCAAAGCCTAAAACAGGGTTTTGAGCAACAGTTCACTGGTACAAGAGTAGATGTGGCTATTAATGGTACAGAAGCTGCCCTCAAATCTGTATTAGATGGAAGTATTGATGTGGCAGCTATTGGTCGTGGTTTGACCCCGGAAGAAAAAGCCCAAGGTTTAGAACAGGTCAGGTTACATCGGGAAAAGATAGCTATTATTGTTGGGGAAGAAAATCCCTTTAAAGGCAGCTTGACAGATCGGCAATTTGCCAGAATTTTTCGCGGACGCATTACTAATTGGTCACAACTAGGAGCGCCATCAGCGAGGATTCGGGTGATTGATCGCCCTAGCACCAGCGATACCCGCGAAGCATTAAATAACTATCCAGTCTTCAAGGCTGCTAAATTTGCCACAGGCTCGACTGCGACTCAGATAACAGAAGACAACACCACCGAAATTGTCAAACAACTGGGTAAAGACGGAATCAGCTACGCCAGAGCTAATCAAATATCCAAATTGCCTGGTGTGCGAGTACTTAAATTACACGACACCTCACCAGATGACCCTAAATATCCTTTTTCTCAGCCGCTAGTTTACGTTTATAAAAAGAATCCTAGTCCAGCGATCGCCGCTTTTCTCGGTTTTGCTTTAGCATCACCAGGGCAAAAGGCAATAGAAACGGCAAGAGCAGCTGAAGCAGAAGCGATCGCCAAAGATGCAGTTCAACAAGCATCCTTTACAACCGCCAATTCTCTGGCTACACCAGCAGCCAATTCTTCCCCCACAGCAGAAACCACACCAGCAATCAATTCCTCTCCCATTCTGGAAACCACACCCACAGCTAACACTTTTCCTAATGCTGCCAGTACCAGCACTAATGTGAATCAGCCTGCTGTAGTGGCTCCCCCAGAAACACCTAGATTGGATCGCTCTTTGCTATGGTGGTTGTTGTTGCCAGTAGGGGCTATAGCTGGACTATTATTGTGGTTTGTTAAACGTCCATCCACAAATAAAGTATTAGAAAGCACCACAGAACCCATTTCTGGCGAGACGGAAACACCTACCACTGAACCATTAGTAGAAATCCGCAATGGGCTACATCCCACCGTAAGTGATGGCAATACTGTGACCGCAGTCGCAGGGACAAGTGCAGTAGCATCCCCCACCACAAATACCACGGCTGTAGCTGATCAAGAGCCGAAGAACACCAATTACACTAGTAATTATCAAGTAACAATCCCGCCTGAATTGGAGCAATCACCTTGGGATATGGAAGCACCAGCATCTGTGGTTAACACTTCCTATCCCCAAATGATCGAAGTCGGGAAAGCGCCCACTAATACAGAAACACAAACAGCAAATATCGCCCCAGAAATCCCCGAAATCTCATCGAATGGGGATAATCATCACCCAATCACAGAGGAACAACCCCAGCCGCCAGCAAATTTACCAGATCAAACTTATGGGGAGCCAGAAGATAACCAAGAACCCGAATTAGCAACCTATCCAGTCAGCGAAGATACATCTGAGATAGTGGACTCACTGCCAGACTTGCCAGACTTTGAGGCGATTTTTGCCGATGAACCAGAAGAAAATAGCGAAGTCGCTAACAATTGGACAGCCCCAATTATAGAACAGACAAATATCTCATCTGTGGATGAACAAGTTGAGGAAACCATAGCAGCGATCGCCTCGACTGAATTACCCCAACAAGAAACAACGGCGGAAGTAACAGCTTCACTGCCAAAATTTGCCGATATTCCCGAAGATGCACTCAATTTGGTAGCCGATGCAGCCGAAGTTCATGAGAGTAGCACACTGGAAGATCCAGAATATCTCACTCCATCCAGTTTAGGGGTTTTAGCCGGTGGTGCAGTCTTAGCAGGTGTAGGGGTAGAAACCTGGGTTGGTAAAAATGATGTTGAGGAAAGTGACACATCCACAGTATTACCATCACCTAATACTCCTGAAGAGAATTTAGCCACAACCGAGGAGTTAGCAGACGAGGAAGAAGACAGTAATATTGTCATCAGACCCCGTAACCCTGAATGGGCTTATGTTTCTTGGTATATTTCACCTAGTGATCAGCAAAAGTTCCAAGCTCAAGGTTCCTCAGAATTAGCATTGCGACTTTATGACATTACTGGTGTTGATCTGAGTTACCAAAATCCCCACCAGGCACAGCAGTATGAATGTGAGCCAGGAACAAGCGATCGCTATGTACCCATTCCGGCAAGCGATCGCGATTATATAATCGAAATTGGCTATCTAAGCGGCGGTGAAAACTGGACTACTATTGCCCGTTCTCATAGCGTCCGCATCTTTGATCGCCCACATATAGACTCTCTATCCCAAAATTTACCAGCAATAGACGAAGCCAGTAGTGTTGTCTTCCACCCTCGTACTTCCAAGTGGGCTTATGTAAGTTGGGACATTTCCGCAACTCATCAGCAATTACTCAAGGATGCAGGGATTTCCCAACTAGCATTACGGCTTTATGATGCCACCAATATTGACCAGAGTTACCAGCGTCCCCAATTGGTGCAGCAATATGAATTTGATGAAATCACCTGCGATCGCTATGTGTCAATTCCCCAGAGCGATCGTGACTATATGACAGAAGTTGGCTACGCTACCCCAGACGATGAATGGGTAACTATTGCCAGTTCCGACACTGTTCGTGTCTTTAGTAGTCCCCAAGGAGATTTTTGGTTTTTAGCAGATACTGAGTTAATTATCCACGGAGCCACAGATCCAGGTGCAACAGTCAATATTGCCGGCAAACCAATCACACTCAAATCTGACGGAACTTTTCACCTGCGCGTCCCCTTCTCGGAAGACTTGCTAGATTATCTGATCACTGTCAATAGTGGGGAACAAAGAAAAACCATCCGTAAGAAGTTTGTTCAAGAAACTTCGGAAAGCTAAAACAGCGATGCAGTTATCTAGTTTTGGTAATTGGTAATTGGAACTTCTGGTCAATTATCAATTACCTACTACTAGGGAACACCAAAAAATAAATGGCTCTTGCGTTGGTTTTATGGTGTGGCATTGAAATAGCCGTTTTATAGCAAGGCTTAAGAACTTCAACTCCAGTCCTACTAAGGAATATAGGCTCTGATTAGATTTTATTTCTTATTCGACTCCATAAAAGGAACTGAAGAGCCAAATAAATTATCCGAAATTGATGGTTTGGTAGGGTGCGTCAGTATGAATAATGTCTGAGTATAGTTAGGTGATATCGCACTGACGCACCCTACTGGATATTTTTTATCCAGAAGTTCCTAACATTCTGGTAAATTTTTCTCAGCATAATTGCAATCAAAATAAATTAGAGCATCCCTTGTAGAGGTAAATGCTCTAGTTGTGCGGTAGGGGCTACTGTCGTGACTTGCGTCACGTAACCAAATTTTTAGATAGTAACTTTTGTTATCATCACTAGACCATAATTCGTAACGATACTTACCTCCCACTCCCTGACTGCTGAGGTAGTCAGCTAGTGCTAGACTTGATGTCCCCAAAACGATAAATACTGTCAGAGAAGGAATTATCGCTAGTTTGAGTATTTGGTTCAATTTCATAAATGCACAACAAACTCACTCCTTCTAGCTTCATTTATATTTGTATATTTTCAGTTCAGTAATAACTTTGAATATTGTGTGAAAATATCGTAATCTACCAGCAAAAAATTAGCTTTCACTAACTCGAAGCGCTAGTATAAAATCGCAAAGCAAAGCTCCAAAACTTGCTAGAAGCCCAAAAAAGCACCACAGCCAAGACTAATCCGCCTATTAACCAAGGAATTTCCACTCTACCTAATATAACTTCGGCTGGAACGGTAGTTAAAAATGTTACTGGAACTATAAAAGTGAAGAAAAAGCGATAAGCGGCAGGGTAAGCTACCATCGGATATCTACCCGCCTCTAATAACCCCCGTAACACCTCAGTGGCGTTATAGATTTTTACAAACCAAATGCTAGTTGCACCTAGTATAAACCAAAGACTATAAAGAATTATCACACCACACAACAACGGAATGATGCTTGGTAGGTAGTTAGTAATTCCCAAGCCCAGGCGTTTACCTGCATAACCAATAATCACTCCACCAAAAATTAAATCTGGTACTCCCCACGGGGATATGGTGTGAGTGGAAAGCCAAAACTGACTACGTATGGGTTTGAGCAGAACAAAATCTAAAGTCCCTTCTTGGACATGGCGAACAATACGGTTGAGATTGGGAGCGAGAAAAGTAGCAGAAAAGCCTTGCAGTAAAGTAAAAATTCCCAACACAACTAAAGCTGCTTCCCATGACCAGCCACTAAAAGTATAGCCATTCCGGTAAAACAAGAATAGTCCAAACAGGCTGCCTGCTAAATTGCCTATACTACTGAGGGTAGCGATGAAGAAGTTGATACGATATTCTATCTCAGCAGCGATCGCTGCACCCCAAAATAGTTTTAGTACTTTCAAGTATCTTTGCATTTTGCACCCGTAACCCAATTTCACTATCTGAATCTGGAGCTATCTACCATGTTAAAAAAATACATTCCTTTGGTCGCTCGTTCTTTTCTGGCTGTGATTTTTATTTACGCTGGCGTGAACAAAGTCTTTAACTTTGCCCAGACTAGTGAATCTATGGCTAAAGCCGGACTACCTATAGTAGGAGTACTACTAATTTTTACTATTGCATTTCAGATATTAGGTGGATTGTCTATTATTCTGGGCTATAAAGCAGAGATTGGCGCGATTTTACTCATCATTTTCCTCATTCCTGCTACCATCGTGTTTCACAATCCCTTCGCTGATCCTAGTCAATTCAATAATTTTTTCAAGAATTTGTCTATTATTGGCGGACTGTTACTCATCCTCGCTTATGGTTCTGGCACTCTTAGTTTAGAAGCAAGCGATCGCTCTTCTTATGTCTCACAGCCAGAGGAATAACAATTCAAAATACCCTACGGGAAGCTAAAGCTACAAAATTCAAAATAAAACCGGATGGGATGAGGGAGGAGAAGAAACAGGGGAGGAATCAATTCAAAATGAATAATCGCTCCCCACTCCCAGGAAAAATTTAAGCCACACAACAAATAGGGGTAGGCTTGAAACCCACCCCTTTTATTTCTGATATAGTCCGTCCAACAGCTAAGGCTACAGGCTTTAAACTATCAACCAAACTCACCATATCTTCTAAAGATAAAGCCTGACGGGCATCAGACACAGATTTTTCTGGTTCTGGATGACACTCAATAATTAAACCATCTGCACCACAAGCCACAGCCGCCTTAGCTAAAGGTGCAACTAGTTCCCGTTTACCCACAGCATGGGAAGGATCGACAATCACAGGTAAATGAGTAATTTGCTTGAGTGCTACTACTGCTGCTAAATCTAAAACGTTGCGGGTGTAATTATCGAAGCTACGGATACCCCGTTCACACAGCACCACATCAGGATTACCATGACTGACGACGTATTCAGCCGCCATCACAAATTCTTCTATTGTCGCGGCTAAACCACGCTTGAGAAGTATGGGCTTACCCGCTTGTCCTAAGGCTTTGAGTAAATCGAAGTTCTGCATATTGCGGCTACCCACCTGCAACATATCAACATGGGTGGCGATTGCCTCAATTTGAGCAATTGACATCACTTCAGTCACAACAGGCATATTGTAATGCGATCGCACCTGAGCTAAAACATCTAATCCAGCCTCTCCCATACCCTGGAAAGCGTAGGGTGATGTACGAGGTTTGTAAACACCACCCCGCAACGCCTGTACAGACGAGCCTTCTAAATGTTGAGCGACCGTCTCCATTTGCTCTAAGCTTTCCACTGTACAAGGGCCACCGATAATTACTAATTCTTTCCCACCAAAAGCAACTGTTTCTGAGATTTGAACAATTGTCTGGTGATTAGGGTGAGATTGGGCAACGAGTTTAGCGTTAATCATGGTTGGATTCTCCTAAAGGGTTGGGGATTGGGGACTGGGGACTGGGGAGTTATTATCAATTTTGAATTTTGAATTTTGTAGCTTTAGCTTCCCGTAGGGTATTTTGAATTGATGACTCCCTAAACTTTTGAAAACAAAAAAGCCCAGAACCTTGGGGTTCCGGGCGCGTATGATTTATCGGCATGACGCTATTTACCCGGAACTTGGTTTGGGCCAAAAGTAAAAGCTATAAAACCAGCTAATAAAATAGGTCATCACGATAAAATTTTACTCCTGAAAAAACAAAAACCGCAGAGTTCGCTCTGCGGTTCACTGGGCGGTTTCCATTGGGAAACTTAATTCACACCCCGTGAACCGCCTTACGCCAAAAATAAAAATAACAACTGCTGCTGAGTGTATGCACAATAGTAAGCGAAAAGTATACGTATTACGTTATCTTAAAACAAAGATAACAGAAGAATTTGGTAGCGTCAAGACCAGCAAAACTTCTGGAAAAACGATAAACTCAGTACAAATCTGAGACTCAAAGCCTTTTCCTGGTAGATATATAGCAGGATGTTTATTATTAATAGACCGTTCTCAATTTAGATCAATCTTATTGGTTAGGTAATGAGTAATCGATGAGCATAATTATCAGTAAATCAAACCATAACATGAGCCTACAGAGGTATTTTTTACACACAATTATCAGCTTTATGAGGAAAACTCCGAATACCCTGTTGGCTCACCAGTCCCTAATTGCTATTTTCAAGACAGTTTGATTATGTCCAGGTCTAAACTCTTTACCAAACCTTTCGATACTCATGATGTTTATCCCTGTCCGGTTTGTCGAGTAGGGAAAATTTCTCACATACCGTTGATGGAGGCGATGGGTTGTGATTTCTGCCACGAGATTTTTACTGTCAATATAGAACAGCAGCAAATTAAGATGCCTTCTCGTCAACCTCCTTTAATTTGGCGCTGGAATGGCTTTAATTGGGCAGAAGCTCAGTTAGAAGGTGTAGAATTAGGTTGGGGTTATGGGTTAGCTGCCACTATTTTTGTCTTACTGCCTACAACTTTAATTGGCATTGTCGCTTATTATTTTCCACCGACAGTGCATGATCCTCTGACTTGGCTGCCGTATATTTGGACAATATTAACTTTTTTGTCGCATTTATCAATTATTATTTGGATTTTTATAGAAGTTTATCAAATTCCCGTAGCCGCATATTTTCGAGCTATCACTAGATGGAGAAATAGGCAAGCCGAAAGATAATTGCTGAAGCCTTCAGAATCTAGAATAGAGCAACAAGTAAATTTGGATTTCCACACTCGATTCTGATTTCTGAATTCCTATCTCCGGACTGGCAGGGAAAAAAGTTATTGATAGACTGAGTTTGCTGCGATAGGCTTATATAATGTCTGAGTACTAATGTTTTACCGTAGCATCTAAACTATGTAAAAGTGACTACGGAACTGCCCAGTCCCTATTGATAAATATGGAGGGCTATATCTCTCATAATTAAGTTGATTCGCCACTAAAACATCTTATGAGCGAGCTGGAGCGGTATTATAGGGTATTGGAATTGGAAGTAGGGGCTACCCTTGAGGAAGTTAACCAAGCTTATAAGGATTTGGTGTTTGTGTGGCATCCCGATCGCCTACCCAAAGATAATGTCCGCTTGCAACAAAAAGCACAAGACAAACTCAAGGCCATTAACGAAGCTCGTGACAAATTGCGCTCGTTAAATGGCAATGGTAAGGCTCATCATGTTTATCACCATCGCCCACCGGAACCCCAAAAATCATACCAAGAAACCCATCAGCCACAAAAACAGAACTCAGACTTGAGTGGCAAAGATTTTAGTCGGGCAAATTTGAGTAACAAAGATTTATCTGGCAGAAACCTCAGCTATGCTAACCTGAGCGGTGCTAATCTCAGTGACACTTTTATGCACAAAGTGATTCTCAGAGGTGCGGATTTGTCAGAGGCCAACTTGTTTAGAGCCAATTTACTCTTAGCTGACTTAAGAGAAGCGAATTTGCGCTCTGCTAATTTAATTGGTGCTGATCTCAGTGGTGCTGACTTGCGGGGTGCAGACCTGACAGGAGCGCGGATTCGTTCAGGCGATCGCCTACTGGTAAAGTTGATAGGCGCAAACTTAAGTGGTGCGATTATGCCTGATGGGCTTGTTCATCGCTAATAAACTGTGCTGGGTAGGGAATTCTTGTTTTAAGCTAAATTTCCCATTGATCAATCAGTTATTTGGTTAAAATCTATTTCAATTCCTGACGGGGATTGATACAAGGTGAGTTCGATGACATGAAAGACTCCATCCCTTTGTGGGTGGAGTTTTCGGTAATAGGAACAAAATTTACCAATTACCCATTACCTATGATCAAAATCGCCTCTATATATTGTGGCTAAATTTTGGTTGATCCAATACTCAGACAATTATCTATGAAAGAAAACACAGTAAAAGTAATAAAAAATGAGTCATTTCCAACCGGAGATTATGTTTCGTCCGGTTTTTCTACTATTCAACCAGACTCATGTTTTCCCAATATGATTTTGGGCAACAGATATGATTCTTTTTGGTTTTATCTCCGGCGAGATATTGCTCATAACTTTTATGTTGATCAGCGCCGTCAAGAGGTGGGATTTGTTAGCAGAGATGAGGCTCACATTTTATACAATACAGCTTTAAAATTTAAGGGGAAAAAAGCTTTAGAAATAGGTTGTTGGATGGGTTGGTCAGCTTGTCATTTAGCTCTAGGAGGAGTAGAGCTTGATGTCATTGATCCTATGCTTGCTGAACAATTGTTTAATGAAAGCGTTACAGAATCACTGAAGTCAGCAGGGGTAAAGGAATCAGTAAATCTCATACCAGGATACAGCCCCCAAAAAGTAGCAGAGATAGCAAATCAATTTCAACGTAAATGGTCGTTGATTTTTATAGATGGTCATCATGAAGCACCAGCCCCACTTAATGATGCAATTATTTGTGAACAACTTGCAGAACCGGATGCTTTAATTTTATTTCACGATTTGGCTTCTCCTGATGTAGGGCAAGGGTTAGACTATTTGAAAGAGAAAGGTTGGAACACAATGGTATATCAAACCATGCAAATTATGGGAGTTGCATGGCGAGGTAATGTTGAACCTGTAATACATCAACCAGATGCTAATATTGACTGGCAATTACCGCCGCATTTACAAGATTATGTTGTTAGTGGTGTCAGTCAAACTGTAGGAAAAGATAAGTTGGGAGAAATTCTCAAAACACTCCAACCCTACACATTATTGAGTAAAGCTCAGTTATTCTCGCTTTACAGTCACGCAAAACAGGCATATTCTTATCTTTTTTGGCTTCCGCAGATGTTAGTCAGGCGATCGCTAAAATGAAAATAAAAAATGACTAGGTTGAGCTTATACTAGCTTTATTTATGGTAAATAAAGCCATTTGTAGGGGCAGAGAGGACAAGAAATAGTCTGGGAAGGCTTTTAGTATCAAAATTTTGTTACTAAAATATGTCCTCAACTCTCGGAAAACTGCCATATCTCTACAGATGGCTTTCTCTATGGTTAGCTTTTATATATTTTGATAATTGGTGTCATCTCCGGGCGATAGGGATTGCTAAGGTTTAATTTATAGAAAGCTCGGAAGATATTTTCGTTTTTATTACCTTTCACAGTCACAATATAAGTTGCAGCCTGTTCAGAAAGTTTTTCCACTTTTTCAATCTGTTTATTTTGAATCAGTTGGGTTTCAGGTATTTTCTTGGCTTTTTGAGAGTTAGTACTAAACAAACAAAAAATACCTGTAGAATTGGGAAGTTTTAGCACTTGTAAAAAGTATTTTTGTTTATTAGCATTGAAGCCCGATGTAAAGTATACAGTTGCGCGGCTTTTTGGGGGAATCTTTTGTATATTTTGTGGTGTTCTCCGATGATAGCGGCAATTTTTATCAATTATTGCTTCACTAGCAATAACAGGGTTTGTAAAGATTGCTATATAACTGGAAAACAATCCAATAATTGTTAAATTCAATACAATATTGATTGGGAATTTAAACATGGATGTAACTCCTCACATTATCTATGATGATGGAGTCAATTGATAAGAAGTTCCTAAGCTGATTAGGTAACTAGATAATAAGCGCTCATGTATTAATCAACGAGTATAAAAAGATATTTAAAGATATTAGCTACTATTTAATTCGTAGAACCGACAGTAGTTTATTATATTTATGATTACTTGCTTTCTAAGCTAATGCGCGGCTAAATTGTATAACTGCTAATAAGGGCTGTTAACTGTTGACCATTGACTGTCAACAGTTAACAGCCCTCACGATGGATTATGCAACTTAAAAGCAGAATAGCTTATTAAATCTTTATCTGTATAAGTATGTCGGAAAATCAATCAATTCACGAAACAACGAAAGAGCAATCTGTATTACAATCATCTCCGTTACCCACTGATGTAAATTCACATATATACGATGTTATTGTTGTTGGTGCTGGGCCTATTGGTTTGGCCACAGCTATCGGTTTACATAAGCGGGGTATTGAAAACATTGTTGTATTAGATCAGACCCGTGCTTTTCGTCAGGTTGGTCAAGGTTTGGATCTTCTTCCCAATGGATTAAAAGCTCTCAGATGTTTGGATAATAATGCTTATGAAGCAGTGAAAACGGCCAGTATTACTTTTGCGAAGTCTCAGCCTAAATCTCAAAACAAAACAGCACCTGATACTACACAAAAGTGGCATTGCAGAAATGTACAAGGACAGATAGTTTACTCTATTCCTCTCGATTTTGATCAATGGGTTCAAGATTATGGTGAAGGTCGATTAACAATATCTTGGTACGATTTGCAGACAGCTTTAAGAAACTTACTACCCCAAAACCAAGTTAGAGCTAATCACCGTTGCATCAATATTGTAGATGAGCCAGAGAGTGAATATGTGCAGTTGGATTGTCTATCTGATACTACACTAGAAGCTAATCCTTATGCTCATTGGAATGACACAGATTCGGAAAATTCGGAGAATAAGGTTCAAGAATCAGTGACAAAATCTTTCCGAGCTAAACTAATAGTAGCCGCAGATGGAATTAACTCGACAATCCGTAGAGTTATGTATCAAGATAGTCCAAATCAAGATTTATCCAGACCTGAATATTCTGGGTTTGCCGCTATAACTTGTCAAGGTCTTGATGATCTCCCCAAGGAATTAGAAATAGAACTCGAAGATAAGTTTTTACAAGGCTCAACAATTGTTACCATATTTGATGGTGAAATATCTAAAAATGTGGCAGATGATACACCAGATATCAGAATATTGTTATTCCGCAGAGCTAATCAGTTTGGATATATCGTACATTTGCCCGTAGCTTTGGAGTCTTTGCAAAATCCACCTAATAACTCTTTACAAGAATTAGTTACTCAGGTATTTGAACAAGCAGAATTTCCCGATTCCCTACGGCAATTAGTTCTTTTATCTCCACCAGCTAATATAAAACAGCGCCCATATTATGTACATCGCGTCACTCATTTAGATTCAGACAATAGTCTAAGTACATCTTCTCCAATTCAACCCAAATGGAGTGCTGGGCGAGTTGTATTAGTAGGTGATGCGGCACATGGAATGCCCCCATTCATGGCTCAAGGTGCTAATCAAGGATTGGAAGATGCGTTAGTAGTAGCCACACTAATCGCTAAAATTGCCCAAGGTAATTATTGGCATAATCAACAAGCTATAGATACCGCATTTGAAAAATATGAATTGCTTCGTCGCCCATTAATGGCTTATGTGCAGCAGGCGACATTAAAACGTTCTCCTTATGCTTCACAAAAACACTGGCAAAGTTACTCTGAACAAGTTTATCAGCGTAATTTTGACGAAATCATAGAGGGGTTATTGTAAGAATTCATAAATCTTTCTCTGTTTAGTATAATTATGTGTGAATGTCACCAAAATACATACTTTAGAGGAGATAAAACGTGGATTGGTTTAGCTTGCTTAAAGGTGCAATCATTGGGGGAGTGCTTTTATTTTTATGGAGTGGACTCACCCAAAGCTTAACACCTTGGGGTATTAGAAGTGTTAAGGAGTTGGAAACTCAATCAACCGTGGGTGAAATTTTGGAACGCCAATCCACGAAAGGATTGTATTATATAAAAGACAAAGTTACAGCGTTTATCGCGGTCAGGACTGAGAGCTACTATTCCATAAGTCGATTCTTTATCATTGAATTTATTACTGAATTACTGGTTGCAACTACTTTGACATCAATATTGCTGTTAACAGCAACACAATCTATTTATACACGATTATTATTGATTGTGTTAACAACTCTCACCAGTATTTTCAGTGTTGATTTGCAATATTGGAATTGGTGGGGATTTTCTACTATTTACAGCTTGGGAATTTCTATAAACCGTTTGATTGGTCACTTGCTAATTAGCTTCATTCTCATATCATTTGTCTTGCCATAAGGATGTAGATTGTTTTCTGTATGACATTTTCATTAATCTATCAATCACTGCTCATCCCGCATCACGATGAATATCTATCTTAATTTTTGAACTCCGCTTTGGATAAGAAATCCAAAAAAATGTCATTAATCAAAATACCCGATCTTGTTAGCAAGTCGGGTATTGATGCTGCGATTTTAATATCGGATGAGGTGTAATACATCGCGTAGGACGCTGTAGCCTGCTAAATCCCACAGCAAATAAGCCAGAAATCCAATCATTGCTAGGCGACCGTTCCATATTTCCGATTGGGGAGTCCAGCCGAATAAAAAGGCATTGCGGTCTACACCGTTATATGCTGGTGCAACAGGTGGTAAATCAGTGGATGGACGAGTTTGCATCGTTGTTTCTCCTAAATAAAGTTGATGTTCGACTACAGAGTTTTTTAGTAACCGATGAGGTGTAATACATCACGCAGGACGCTGTAGCCAGCTAAATCCCACAATAGATAAGCTAGAAATCCAATCATTGCCAAACGTCCGTTCCATATTTCCGATTGGGGATTCCAACCAAACAGAAAAGCGTTACGGTCTACGCCGTTGTATTCTGTGGCAACTTTTGGTAAGTCGGTAGTAGAGCGAGTTTCCATTTTTTTATCCTGAATAATTGCGTTACTTAACTTTACTTTAGCTATTCATCAATCAGATGCTTTCTGTCGGTGGGTACAAAGTATAGCCACTTCTAGGGGACTATTACTGGATACATTTCAATTCTGTCAAATACCCCTGAAGGAGGTGATAAAAATTCTATTTGTAAATAAATGTAAACTCATCAGGGAATTTCATAAAAAAATAGCTTATTTAAATAAATATATTCACGGGAATCAAGCAATTAAAAACAACTTTAGAATAAGCATGATTAGCAAGGCTTTTCAGTTGATATTCAGATAGAATTAAAGGAAAATTGCCACCTTTAAATAGTCAAAGTTCTATCTGCCGCAGGATATAGGTTTCAAACTTTGGGGGGATGTTCTGAGGTACTAAATTCTTGGATTCTGTAAGCAAGAAGATTTGGGCATTGCGATAGATACAGAAATTACATTTGTAACTGACAAAATTCTAAATCCATCCAAATTTAAATTGCTTAAAAAAAAGGAAATACAATGTTTCAAAGTACGGAAATTACATTGAAACTGTTCAAGCCCCTATTGTGGGCAGCACAGATTCCAGTCGAGACAACAGGGGTTACACCAGCACAGGCATCGGTTCTGACTTCCGGCCCGCGCTTTTTTGTGGCTTTGCTTTCTGGGGTAATTCTCGCCTTTGCCTTCCAGTTAGTATTAACCAACCTTTCTGTAGCCGCAGGTATTTCCTACCTGGGGCGTTCATCTGACTCAGGGTCGGATACAGAGGAAACAGGAAGCTTTGGCGGGACGATTCGCAAGATTGGGACAGCTGTGGGGCTGTGGACACTAATTACTGTGACGATCGCCTTATTAGTCGCTTCTTTCTTGGCGGTCAAACTCAGCCTAGTAATTCTAGACCCTAGATTAGGGGCAATTCTCGGTCTGGTGATTTGGGGTGCATACTTCCTGCTGTTAGTTTGGGTGAGTTCCACGACAGTTGGTTCTCTCATCGGCTCGGTAGTTAACACTGCCACCTCTGGCTTTCAGGCGATTATGGGGACAGCTACCGCCGCTTTGGGAGCAAAAGCCGTTAATCAACAGGTTGTAGCTACAGCCGAAGCCGCCGCCGCCGCCATGCGTCGGGAATTAGGTAGTGCCATCGACCCTCTCAGTATCCGTGAAAACATAGAAGATTATATTGAAAAACTGCGTCCACCAGAGTTAGATATATCTAATATTCGCAGTGAGTTTGAAAGGTTACTGAGTGACCCTCAATTAAAAGCGATCGCCGGTAGTCCAGACTTACGTAATATTGATCGGCAAAAGTTCATTGATTTAGTGAGTAGCCGTACCGACCTTTCCAAGCGAGACGTGAAGCGGATAGCTGACACCTTATACAATGTTTGGCAGCAAACGGTAACTCAGCAACAACCGACTCCAGACCGTTTGGGTGAGTTGGTTGAATATCTGAAATCCTTACCACCGGGACAAGCTAAGACTGATGAACTCAGCGCCAAGTTGGACAGATTAATCTCCGAAAGCCGTTCCGCGAAGGAAACAGACCAAAAAGCTGCACCAGCCGGGCCAATTCAAAGCACAATCCAGCAAGGTATATCCGCACTCACTGGGATTGCGTTGGGGAGAACAGATTTATCTGATTTGGATGTGGAAAAAATTTGGCACGCACTCACCACAGCTAAAGATAAAGCCACAGATCAAGCAGGTAAATTAGGCTTACCTGTGCCATCACAACCATATAGCCCCATTCGGGCTGATGTGGAAAACTATCTGTCTAACACCTATGCTTGGCAATTGAGCGAGCAAAGAATTGCGGAAGAATTCCGCGATGTCATCCATGACCCAGCCGCCGATCCTGGGACAGTGCGCCGGGAACTAGAACGCCTTTCCCGCAATGATTTTGTGAACATCTTGCAACAACGGGGACTGCTTACCCAAGGACAAATTCAGCACATTGCCGACCAGCTAGAAGCTGTGCGTCAGTCAGTGCTGGTGATAGTCACAGCCGACGAAGAACGAGAAATTACCCAAGATTTGCAACGCCGAATCGAAAGTTATTTGCTGGTGACGAATAAAGCAGATTTGACACCAGAAGGAATTGAGAGAGATTTCAAACCTCTGTTGGAAGATGCCGATGCAGATCATGAAACCTTGACTCGGCGACTGGCAATAATTGACCGCTACTCCATGCAGCAGATATTGTTAGAACGCAATGATATGCAGCCAGGAGAGCCAGACAGAATTATTGATGATTTGGAAAGAGAGCGCGATCGCGTCTTGTTAGAGTCGAAAAACTTGGCAGACCAAGCCAGATATCAAGCAGAAACCCTGTGGTTAAATGTCGAGTCATATCTGCGTAACACTGGTAAAGGAGAACTAAACCCCGATGCTATCCGTGGCGACCTGAAAACACTATTAGCAGATCCCCAAGCTGGAATCTCGGCCATTCGGGCGCGTTTATCTCGTTTTGACCGGGAAACATTGGTACAGTTGCTCAGTCAACGTCAAGATATTAGCGAAGACCAAGCACATCAAATTATTCATACTGTGGAAGAGTCTTGGCATGGTGTCCGCCATACACCCCAAATAGTAGCCGACAAAGCCAAAGAGCAATACGACTCTGTAACTACAACCATTGCTGATTACCTGCGAAAAACAGGTAAAGAAGAACTTAACCCCGAAGGGATTCAACGAGATTTAAATAGACTGTTTGAAAACCCCCAGGAAGGTGCAGTTGCTTTACGCCGTCGTTTGTCCCAAGTAGACCGGGACACCTTAGTAAAATTACTCAGTCAGCGCCAAGACTTGAGCGAACAGCAAGTTAATGAGGTGATTGACTCAGTACAAGGTTCCATCCGCAATATCGTGCGCGCGCCCCGTCGCCTAGCTACCCGCACTCAGCAACAGGTGCAGAACTTCCAAGCATACTTGGCAGAATACCTGCGACAAACTGGTAAGGAAGAATTAAATCCAGAAGGAATTAAACGTGACTTGCAATTATTACTGCATGATCCACGCGTCGGGGTAGAAAGCTTTAGCGATCGCCTAGCCCATTTTGACCGTTCCACAATTATTGCTCTGTTGAAGATTCGAGAAGATATCAGCGACGAGGAAGCAGCCAGAATTGCCGATAATATAGTTTCCGTACAAGAGCAATTTGTCGAACAGGTGCGGAGTATCCAACGGCGAATTCATGACGTAATAGACGGGGTTTTTGCCCGCATTCGTAACTATCTCAACGCTTTGGAACGTCCCGAACTTAACTACGACGGCATTAAGCGGGATGTTCGCACCTTATTAGAAGACCCACAAGCCGGATTCGATGCGTTGCGCGATCGCCTATCCTCATTCAACCGCGAAACCTTAGTCGCGATCGTCAGTTCCCGCGATGACATCTCAGAGGAAGATGCTAACCGCGTAATTGACCAAATAGAACGAGCGCGCAACACCGTATTACAACGGGCCGAACGCCTACAACACGAAGCACAGCGCCGCCTGGAAGAAGTGAAACATCAAGCCCAACGGCAAGCCGAAGAAACCCGCAAAGCCGCCGCCACAGCTTCTTGGTGGTTGTTTGCCACAGCAGTGGTTTCCGCAGTTTTCGCCGCCTTAGGAGGAGCGATCGCGGTTGTTCTCGTGTAGGTAGACAAATTTTCTCTGCTAAATTTCTCACCTCCCACAAATTGGGAGGTTTTTTTTAGGGGTTTTTAGGTAGGACTGGGGATTGGGGACTGGGTGAAAAGTCCTGTTGTGTCTAGGTTGTATAATCTACTTTTTGAATTTTGAATTTTGAATTTTAAATTGTATGACGCACCCTACTGGACTGTCTAATTTAGAATAGTGTATTGGATGGGGAAAAATTAAACGCAGATAAACGCGGATAAACGCGGATGAAGCAAACAGATGTAGTAGTTATTGGTAGCGGCGTTGGGGGGTTGAGTTGTGCTGCTTTACTGGCGCGTTATGGGTTTGATGTGACTGTTTGTGAGAGTCATTCGATCCCTGGTGGGGCGGCGCACGGTTTTGAACGTCAAGGATTTAAGTTTGATTCGGGGCCTTCTCTTTACTCTGGTTTGTCTTATAGTCCTTCGGTTAACCCTTTACGACAGGTGCTAGATGCAGTTGGTGTTGATTTGCCCTGGGTCACTTATGATACTTGGGGCTGTTGCTTACCTGAAGGTGATTTTGATGCTGCGGTGGGTGCAGAACAATTTTGTGAAGTGCTGGGGAGACTGCGGGGAGAGGCGGCGGTGGCTGAATGGCGGCGGTTGCAACAGGTGATGACACCACTAGCCCAGGCGGCGATCGCTCTTCCCCCAGCTGCATTACGCTGGGATATAGGCGCAGCACTAACTATCGGCAGATTTGCTCCCACTCTGGCTAAACAATCTGCGAATTTCCTCAAGTTAACGGGGCCTTTCTCTCGCATCATGGATGGGGTTGTCCATGACCAGTTTATTAGTAACTGGCTGAATTTACTGTGTTTTCTCCTCTCTGGACTCCCAGCTTCGGGAACCAATGCGGCAGAGGTAGCATTCATGTTCGCCGATTGGTATCGCCCAGGAGTAGCTTTAGATTACCCCATTGGTGGTAGTGGTGCTTTAGTTAATGCTTTGGTAGAGGGATTAAAAAAATACGGTGGGGAATTGCTACTCAATGCCCATGTTGAACAAATATTGGTAGAAGGTAACAAAGCGGTAGGTGTCGGGCTGCGAGGTGGGCAAGAAATTCGGGCGCGGCGGGCGGTTGTGTCTAATGCTTCGATCTGGGATACGCTGAAGTTATTACCGGAGGGGGCTGTATCCCAAAAATTCCGCAGCCAACGCCAAGGCACACCCGAATGTGATAGTTTCATGCACCTGCATCTGGGTATTAATGCCCAAGGTTTACCCCTAGATTTGGCTTGTCATTATATTGTGGTGAATGATTGGGAATTGGGGATTACTGCGCCCCAGAATGTTGTTTTGGTATCGATTCCCTCAATTCTTGACCCGTCTTTAGCACCACAGGGCAAACACGTAATTCATATATAACGCGGTGTGCAACTTTCTCTCAAACCTAACCCCCAACCCCTTCCCTGCGAGGGAAGGGGAATAAGATTCAAAGCCTCTCTCCGCTTCGGGGAGAGGTTTGGGGAGAGGTTTGGAGAGGGGTTTCAAAAATAAGTCGCACATCGCGTTATATATACTCCTGGTAATGAACCTTACGCACTGTGGCAAGGGGTGGACAGAAGAAGTCAGGAATATGAACAACAAAAGCGATCGCGTGCCGAGGTGATGTGGCAAGCTGTAGAACGTATCATTCCTGATATTCGCTCTCGTTGTGAAATCCAATTGGTAGGTACACCCCTTACCCATGAGAGATTTTTACGCCGCTATCGTGGTTCCTACGGCCCCGCAATTTCCGCCGCCTCTGGTTTGTTTCCTGGTCATGGTACACCCCTTCCAGGGTTAATGTGCTGTGGTGATTCCACATTTCCCGGTATCGGTCTGCCAGCCGTCGCTGCTAGTGGGATGATTGTGGCTAATACCCTAGCTCCGGTCAGTCAGCATTTGGCGATGCTGGACAGAGTTGGCCTTTAAACGCGGGGGTACGCAGAGTTTGGGTTTAATCTGGTAAGAATTACGCATGAAAACGAAATACCAAGGATAAGGGTTATGAATCAATTCAAAATTCAAAACAAATGTTTGAAACCCCTATACCCCTACACCCCTAAACCCTAATCTGGTTTCCTCGCAATAATTGTCCGGTGTCGGGGGTCGCTGGGGACTGTGATTGGTGGTGCAAAACCTACGGCTTGTAGCGCGGCTTCGATGTCAAAGGTGTAGTAGTCATCACTCCACGGCTCAGTACTTTTCATGAGAGTGAAGAGGACGGGGGGGAGATTTTGGATGACAGGCGATCGCGGGTTATTATCAACTAGAGCAATATAACCACCAGGACGTAATAACCGTTTGGCTTCGGCGAAAATTTCCTGACTGACGTAGCCAGGAAGTTCATGGGTAACAAACTGGATAGTAACCAAATCAAAAGATTTATCGGGTAAGCCTGTGTTTTCGGCCCTAGCATGAAGCCATTCAGATATTTCACTATTAACATCCCTAGTTTTAGCTACAGCTAGCATATAGGGCGATAAATCCAAACCCACAGTCCTGACTGGATACCTTTCCCGGCGTTGGTAATAACGATGCAGCGCCAAGGTAGAAACACCAACCGAGCAACCAATATCTAAAATATCTCTAACCTGCTGGGGAGCGTATGTTTCTAAAGCGTCATGAAAAGTGCCTCTGAGCCTAGCATGAGCGGCTTCCCAAGTTAGGTTTTCTTGAGGCCATACCCGCAACGCCATTGCATAGGTAGCTGATTCAGTTTCAAAAGCAGCGTCCCAGCATAAATTACCTTCCGTATAAGCGTGAAAGGGTACTTTATAGTAGTCGGGATAAATCACATGAGGGTTAGTCACCGCCGCCAGCAGTTTTTTTGCAGGTGATACTTGGAGTGCTTCGTAGTTTTTCCGCCAGGGAATACCGTTTTTCTCAGCCGTTTTGATGAGGACTTGTCTAGCCTGCTGTTTCATCACCCCATAAATGGGTTTAGTTTGAATCAACAAATTCACGAAATTGGAGAGTAAACTTTCACCAGCCCAGTCTGGCTTGCTCTTTTTGTCCATCAGTTTGAATATAGTGAGGCGATAACTGCAACTACATTTATTTTAAAGTTGAGGCGGCGTGCAGGAGAATTTCGTGCAGGAAAATTTATTGATCAAGCGTAAAATTCCATCCCCTTTTGGTTGACAATTGCTCAAGTTTTTACTTTTAAAGGTAAAGTCACAGTGAATGTGGAACCCAACCCTTCTTTGGAGACTAAGTTAATTTCACCTTGCAATAGCTTCACTAACCGCGAAACGATTGCTAAACCTAAGCCTGTACTGTCAGGAAGGTAGGGACGGTCTTTAGAACTAACGCGAAAATAAGGTTCAAATATCTTAGTTTGGTCTTTTTCGGCAATGCCAATTCCTGTATCAGAGACAGCGATCGCCCACTTTTGATCATCTATTGCTTCACAGACTATACTAATGTTGCCTGACTCTGTATAGCGAATTGCATTACTCACAAGATTGGTAATAATTTGTTGTAATTGAAAACCATCTGTAATTATTTCACTAGGTGCTTGTACCCAGTTAACTAAAATTGCTAAATTCTTCTCCGCCGCTAAAGGTTCTAGCATCTCACAAACATTGTTAATTAAGTCTCGAATATGAATTGGTGCCGGTTGCAACTGAATTTTACCGGCTTCATATCGTGACAGTTCTAGGACATTATTAATTAACCGCAATAAATGTCTGCCATTGCGTAATACGCGCTCAATATGTTCTATGTTGACCGTGTTATCTATTCTTGTAATTTCTCGCCTTTGTTGTCGTAAAAATAAATCTGAATAACCAATAATCGCCGTGAGTGGGTGTTTAAGTTCGTGGGCTAGTTGTGATAGTTTATCTTCGTTGCTAGTGACTAAACGTGTTAGTTCTTCATTATGAAGCGTCAAAGAAGATTGCAAATGTTCTAATTCCCGCAAGCGTTCACCAACATAACTATGAAAACATCTGGCGATCGCTTCATCAATCACCGCATCAATTAAACGCATAGAACGAATAATTTCGCCGGGTGTTCTCTGTAATAAATCAACTTCTATAGTATCAAATACAACTTTCCTTAATAGTCTATATTCGCGGGCAATTTCTGACGGATCAAAACCCTGTTCAGCCCGTAGTAATCCGTGCTGCCAACTGGCCGTCACAATGGATTTAATATCACTCTCTTGGGATTGTGAAAGTACTGTGACCATTGCCTTAAAAACATCAGGAATATGGTTTTTAATGGCTGTGTATGATAAATCATCAGCGCTTTCTATCTGTCTATCCTCACGCACTGCCACAACCCATTTGGCGATGATGATGTTAGTATTGTCAGCCAGTACTTGACTAAATTCCATTATTTTAAATTCAGCTATGAGATAGAGGAATTAATTCTATATGAAATTAGTTTAACGAGCAGAGTGGACATTATCGCAATCAGAGAGAAAATTCACCTACCAAGTGATAGATATTATTGATGACTCAGGAAAAATTCTGTTTAACTCCCAAGCAGGATTGATTATTACCAGTTGCTCAACATAAAATTAATCACATAGCTAGGTATCCTCATGCTTAACTGTGCATGGTTATGATACTAAGTTAAAGCGCGCCTAAATTGCATAACTACTAATAAGGGCTATTGACCTAACAATTCGCAATTGCGAATTGTTTTGACCGTTGACGGTCAACAGTCAACAGCCCTCACAATGGATTGTGCAACTTTAAAGCAGAATAACTTATATCAATTGCGGTTATTAATTACGGAAAACTTCCATAATCAGTTACCTGTTTGTAATGATGTCAACAACATTTACAAATTGGGGATTGTTTTTCTGTAAAAAAGATGTTACTGTAAGGTTTATTATTATCTATTCGAGTAAGTCAGCCTAATCCAACCCACCATAGTATTTAAGGTTGGAGCGGAGGAACCAATTTGTGGGGCGTATCTCACAGAGAGTGTCAACTAAAGAGTCAAGAGTTAAACATTAAATCTAGCTAAATACTGAACTCAGAACTCATTACTCAGCACTCGCCAGAGAGGGGCATCTCTCAGCCCTAGCCCGTCAGCTAACTTCGTAGGCATTGAGAGGAGACTGAAGAGACAGCATTTGATAAATGTTTTGCTCTCGTCAGTGTCCAAGGCTGGTACTGCTCATGTTTTCGTACCTGCACTTAACTCTGTTGGGGTGGCACAATGATATTTCAATTAAATTTAGCAGCGATTGCAGCTGTTGCGACTCAATCTGCATGGAAAACAGCAAAACCAATTTTGATGAGGGATGTAGTCGTACTTCCTGCCTTGGGATTCTTAGGAATTATCTTGTTGTGGTGGGTTATTACCCTGGCAAATCATGAATTAATGCCCACTCCACCAGAAGCGTTAGTTGCCCAAGGCCTAACCCAAGAAGCCCTAGCCATCAAACCAGTAATCAAATCCAGCGATTTAGAAAAACCCGATTTGATTGTCGGATACTTTCCCATAAATGATTGTGCGCCATTTGCGATCGCCTGGAAAAAGGCTTCTTTCGCAAGTATGGCTTAAACGTCCAACTCAACCGCGAAGCCAGTTGGGCTACCTCCTGCGACGGCTTAATTTATGGTCGTCTTGATGCTGCGCTTATCGTATCTGGTGCAGTCATCAACGCCCGCATAGCACGCTCCTCTCTCCCCTATGTGCAGCCATAACAATCTATCGTCACGGTAACGCCATGACCATGAACAATATCGCCAGATAGCTGCCGAAATGGGGATTCAATGTTCCCCGGATGATTACAAGGTTGAACCACCAGAAGTATTTTATAGATAAGAAAGGTTTTGACCCCAGTAACCCTGTTGGGTATTTAAATAGTTCTGCAATTAGGGCTAACGCTCCTACTCGTTTTTTCATGTCTTGAACTGGGAATTTTGATTTTTATTGATACATAGTTAAAAACTTTTAGGAGCATTTGATATGAAATATACACCATCAACAATAGATGCTCATGACAAAGCTATACCGCGCACTAATTTTTTAGAAATTGAGAATTTAGTTAGGTCTTATCTAACACCAGATAAAAGTAACTTTGTTGTTTTAGATGGGGTGAATTTAACTATTATTGAAAACGAATTTATTTCTGTAATTGGACATTCTGGATGCGGCAAATCCACTTTATTAAAAATTGTGGCGGGCTTAGAAAAAAGCACTTCTGGCTCAGTCAGGCTTGACGGTAAAGAAATTCACAAGCCAGGTGCGGAAAGAATGATGGTATTTCAAAATTATTCCCTCTTACCGTGGTTAACAGTGAAGAAAAATATCCGTCTAGCAGTTGATGAAGTGTTAAAAAATGCTAATGGAGCAGAAAAAATTGGCATTGTGAACAAACACTTGGCAATGGTAAACTTGACCCCGGCAGCAGATAAATATCCTGATGAAATCTCTGGAGGTATGAAACAAAGAGTAGGGAGTGCCAGAGCCTTAGCCATTCGTCCAAAAATGCTGTTAATGGATGAACCTTTTGGCGCATTAGATGATTTAACTAGAGGTAAATTACAAAGACAAGTATTAGATATCTGGGAAAATAATCGCCAAGCAGTAATGATGATTACCCATGATGTCGATGAGGCAATTTATATGAGCGATCGCCTACGGCGGGGCGTAGCCCATCGCATCGTATTAATGACAAATGGCCCAGCCGCAAACATTGGAGAAATATTAGAAGTACCATTTTCTCATCCACGCGACAGGTCTGCTATACGTAACTCAAAAGCATACTTTGAACTTCGTAATCATGCCTTAAACTTTCTCGACAAATATTTTGCTCAAGAAGAGTAAAGTAGTCTATTATCTCTTTAGTGGGTAGCCTAATTCAAATTAAGTTTGCAATCATTTGGAACGGAGGAACCATGTTATGGGGCGCATCTTGCAGAGAGTAGCTAACCTAGAGTAAACAGTCAAGAGTAACCAAGTATTAAACTCAGCACTCATTACTCATTACTCCGCACTCTTAAAGAGAGACACCTTCCAGTCTTAGCCCGTCAGCTAACTCCGTCGGCAATGGAAGGAACCCCCAAGACTTTGGCTTTGATACCAGTTGTTATTGGGGTTTCCTTACGGATATGAATGTCCGTTTTACCCTGCTTCTCGTTGATGTGTTCGTTAAGTTTAGGAGAAGTTAAAGCTGTGAAAATTAAGCCAATGTTAGCACGCCTGCAAAGTGCTATGGGTCGTGATGATTTAATTGACCAAATGGTTTTATTACCAGAACCCCAAAAAGGTCAAACAACACAATCAATCAACTTAATTGTTGGTTATGACGCTTCTCCTAACAGCCATACAGCACTAGATATAGCCTGTTGGATTGCCCATCAAACAAGGTTGGCGACTAATCAACAAGTCACTGTGCAAGCTGTTTATGTAGTAGAAGATAGCAACACAAAAAATCGTTCTAATATTTTAAGCTTTGCTAAACGCTTGCCGACAATAGAATTGCCGCCAAGTGAAACAAAAAAATCCAGCACATCTGTAATTACTCAACCGAAACTGACAGGAATTAAATCATATCTTCAAACAGACACACTAACACCACTGCAAGAAGCAGATAGAATTATTTGGCAGGCAAGAACTTTGGCTGAAGAATGGCAAGGTTCATTCAAATCTCATCTACGCTTCGGTTGTGTAAGTACAGAGTTGAGAAAAGTTGCAGAATTTGAAGCTGCTGATATCTTATTTTTGGGTTGTAAATCTGTTTATCATCCTCTCATTGAAACCTTAGGTTATAATTTCCCCTGTGCTGTCTTAGGGATTCCTGAATGTATAGATGAATAATTCTGACCCCGACTTTCAGAAGTTATTTATCTAAATGAAAATACAGAAAAAAGTCACCATATTTTAGGTGACTTTTTTCGCTATTACGCAACAATATAAGCTACAAGAGGTAGGCGTGGAAAACTGGCAAGCACTCCTAAGTGTCATCGTATTTATCAGTGTCATCTTTCTAGTTATGACGGAATGGGTGCATTTGACTATTGCAGCCTTATTAGGAGCATTATTATTAGTATTTACTAATGTGATGACTTTACAGGAAGCTGTTGCTTACATTGGTAATAGTTATGGCACACTGGGATTATTTTTTGGTGTAATGGTTTTAGTTAGAGCATTTGAGCCTACTAAGATATTTGATTATTTGGCAACCCAAATAGTGATATTAGCTAAAGGCGATGGTAAGCGTCTTTTACTCGGTATTGTTGCTATTGTTACTCCTATTTGTGCAGTTTTACCAAATGCAACAACAGTGATGTTGTTAGCGCCACTAATTCCACCAATGGCACAAGAAATAGGGATAAATTTTGTACCTTTATTGATATTGATGGTTTTGATTGCCAATAGTGCTGGATTGCTGACATTAGTAGGTGACCCAGCAACATTTATTGTAGGTGATGCTGTCAATATAAGTTTTATAGATTATCTATGGAAACTGAGTTTAGGTGGTGTCATTGCAGTCGCTGTGGTAACTCTCACTTTGCCATTTTTATTCCGCAAAATTTGGCATACAAAATTAGAGAATCTGGAAGAATTACCACACCCAGAAATTAATCATCCACGGGTTTTGAGTCTGGGTGCAGTAATTGTCGCTTTTGTCCTGCTATTTTTTGTGATTGGAGAATCCCTGCCAATACCGATTTCCCCGGCGGCTGTGGCTCTGTTAGGCGCAGCTTTGGCTTTACTACTATCTCACCATAGCAAAATTGATACAGTCAACAATATTTTGCGCGATGTAGACTGGAGTACATTAATATTTTTTATGAGTATTTTTGTGCTGATTGGAGGATTAGAAAAAACAGGCGTAATTGGTGGTCTATCAGGGATATTGGCAGCTATTTTAGGAAAAAATATTATCTTGGGTTCTCTGGTGTTGTTGTTTCTTGTAGGAATTTTATCGAGTGTCGTACCTAATATTCCCTTGGTAGTGGCGATGGTTCCCCTGCTCAAGCAATACCTTGTCACTGTAGGATTAGCACCCGCAGAAGTCTTAGCACGCGACTTTCAAGGACAATTTCCCCCAGAAGTTTTACCATTGTTTTACGCCATGATGTTTGGTGCAACCTTAGGCGGGAATGGTACGTTAGTTGGTGCATCGTCTAACATCGTAGCGGCGGGAATTTCCGAACAGCACGGACGACGGATTTCTTTTAAAACTTTTCTTCACTATGGTATTCCAGTCACAATATTACAACTAATTGCCTCAGCATTGTATGTGTTAATCCGGTTTCTGATTTAGAAAGATTTATTTATATTCAGTGAAAATTAGATATGTTTATACTGGTAGAGAGTGTAATCATACACTCTTGCCTAGAATGGTATTATTGAGTGTAATATGCAAGAATAAATCTTGTATATTTTTTCAGTATTAATCAGGGTTGTCATCTATGAATCTAACCGAAGCCTCTACCGATAACAATGCAAGATCATTAGAGAACGGTAGCATCAATTCAACAATAAATAAACAACAATCCCGTACTAGTGTTAGTGAAAGTAATAATTTAGACAAAATTAGAGAGATTCTCATTGGTAACCAAATGCAGGAACTCGACAAGAGGTTTGCTGGTTTGGAAGAACGGATAGTTAAAGAATTATCTCATGTACGAGATGAAACTAAAGAACGCTTGGATGCTTTAGAGGTATATATAAAGGCGGAAGTTGAAGTTTTAAGTGAAAGTATAAAAAATGAGCAAATGGAAAGAGAATCTCATTTAAAAGCAATTACGGAGGAGTATAAATTTCTTCATACATCATTAGAGAAGAAATTGGTTCAGTTTGCTGAACAAACTATTAGTAATCAACGTAATCTACGCGAACAAATTTTAATTCAATCGAAAAATTTACAAGATGAAATTAGACAAAAATATGAAGAAATAAATAGTTTGATAGAAAAAGAAACTCAGCAACTAAGTCATGATAAAGCTGACCGGACTCATCTGGCAGATTTATTCACAGAAATTGCTTTTCGGCTAAATAAATAAGAAAATCATCCAATATTTTCAGTACATAAGCAGAACAGCGTAAATATTTGCAGGTTGGATAAGGCAGAGATTGTAAGGCTAAGAAAGAGGTTTTTAGCCTAGCTTATCTTTATTTATATAGTTTTATGTTGTCCCCATTGGCTTACTTAAGAGGTAAATATTGCCAGATATATTCTAATTCTCCTGGCTAGTTTGCCTAAAAAATTATCTAATTATAGAGTGTAGTTTGGGGGATTATATTAATGAATAATGATGCAATAGATTCTAGCAGTCAAATATCCCCTGGTAATGACTTATCATTAATTAACAAAATCACTAAAGTTGATGATGAACTTAGTAAACTTCGGAGTTTGTTGTTGGGAGTTGAGCCAGCTAAACTTAACCAACTTTATGAACTTTTAGATAATCCACACATCAGACCAGAAGATATTAGTCGCTTACTTCCAGAGGCTGTGATCTTAAGATCGCAACAAGATAAACAACTAATTGCAGCGATGATTTCTATTGTTGAAGAAGCGATTCAAGTTTCTGTTCAACAAGATGAAAATATACTTTCAGAAGCTTTTTTTCCAGTCATTATTCCTGCATCTCGGAAAGCGATCGCTACATTGCTCGATGAAATGATGCAATCCCTCAACCAAGCTCTAGAGCATAGTTTTTCCTGGGAAAGTTTGCAATGGCGACTAGAAGCGAAACGTACAGGAAAACCATTTGCAGAAATAGTTTTATTGCGGACATTAGTTTATCGAGTAGAACAGATATTCTTAATACATAAAAATACAGGATTATTGTTGCAACATCTTGTAGCCAATCAAGTAACCAGCCAAGACCCAGATTTAGTGGTGGCGATGTTGACCGCTATTCAAGACTTTATCAAAGATTCTTTTAGTGTTCAAAAAACAGATCAATTGCAAAGTTTGCGTTTTGGAGAACTGCGAATCTGGATTACAGAAGGGCCACAAGCCTTATTAGCGGCGACAATCCGGGGTAATCCCCCCCAAGAATTGAGATTAAGTCTGCAAACAGCAATTGAAAAAATTCATCTCAAGCTGAGTCGAGAGATGAAAGACTTTGCTGGGGATGCAAAACCATTTCAAGTATGTCAGCCTTATTTAGAATCTTGCCTAATCAGCCAGTATAAATTTAAATCTGCGTCAAAAAAAAGTTACAAATACGCTTGGACTTTTTTAGGTATTATAGCGATCGCCTGTGGGATTTGGAGTTTTCTTGCTGTCAGAGAGCAATTACGTTGGCGTGCTTACTTGCAAGAACTCGATTCTCAACCCGGTATTGTGGTAACTGACACCAAACAGCAGTTCGGTAAATATTTTATCTCTGGATTGCGTGATCCCTTGGCATCAGATCCCCATACCTTACTACAACAAACAAAACTCAATCCTCAAACAATTGTCAGTCATTGGCAAAGTTATTTATCTTTAGAACCCCAGTTGATGATAAAAAGGGTAAATAAATTACTCCAACCTCCACCTACTGCATCACTAAGAATTGATCATAATGGCGTTCTCTATGCTGTTGGCTCTGCACCCCGTCAATGGATTTTAGCCACACGTAAATCATGGTCTGTAATACCCGGATTAACTCAATTTCAAGATCAGGATCTTGTAGAAAGCGAATTAAACGAATTAGCAATATACCAAAGTCAAATTGAGCGAGAAATTATCTTTTTTCCAGAAGGCTCTCAAGAAATTATTCCTAGTGAATTATCTAAATTAAATAACTTAGTATTAGCAATTAAAAAACTTTTACCCATCGCTAAATATCTAGAGAAAGATGTACATATTCAAATAATAGGACATACTAATACTACTGGTACAGAATCAAGGAATGCTCAACTGAGCGCAGGACGCAGTCAGAGAGTTTTATCTTATCTATCTTCTCAAGGGATTAGCACCAGCCAGTTACAAGTATTAGGAGTAAGTTCTAGCCAACCTTTGCAGCCAGAATTGACAGATGAAGGTAAAAAATTTAATCGCAGAGTGTCTTTCAAGGTCATAATTATGAGGGTTGGCAGCTCGAAATAAATCAAACTCAAGGGTATGATTCAAAAAAAGATTTGTATGGTGGGTGCATTTGCTACTGGTAAAACTAGTTTAGTAGCTAGATTTGTTTATAGTATTTTTTCGGAAAAATATCAAACTACTGTTGGAGTTAAAGTTGATAAAAAACTTGTTCATCTCCCAGAAAATTCCATTAATTTAATTATTTGGGATATTTATGGCGAAGATGAATTACAAAAATTACAAATGTCATATATGCGGGGTTGTTCTGGCTATTTATTAGTAGTAGATGGAACTCGCAAGAATACATTAGAAACAGCTTATCGTTTACAGAATAGCTTGGAAGATAATCTTGGTCAAATTCCGTTTGTTTTAGTGATGAATAAATGGGATATGACTGATGAATGGGAGATAGACCCGGCTGAACTTAATTCTTTAGTAGAAAAAGGGTGGAATGTAGTAAAAACTAGTGCTAAAACTGGAATAGGAGTAGAAGATGTTTTCCAAATTCTGGCTCAAAAAATTATGGAGACATAAATGCTAAATATACCTAATCCAGTAATTAACTATCTACTGGATATGATCTTGATGGAGCGATCGCTTGCCTATTTTTTAGTAAAAAAAGATGGTAGCTTATTAACATGGGGAGGTGATATAGCTAAATATGGATTCACCAATCTCTGTCAGGGAGCGAAAATTAATGAGCAAGCATTTTTTTTAGAAGGGCTATTACCACTTGATGATATTCCTTTGTTTTTACCCCATATCAAAACGAATAATGGAATTGCTCTAGACATTCATCTATTTCCCTCAGATGAAGGGGATTGGGTACTATTACTAGGCAGTACTTGGGATGATAAATATATATCGTCAATCCAGCAAAGATTTAATGATTTTAGTTTATCTGCAAGTCCCTAAATGGTCTCTTATTCTAGAAAGTTGTGTATTTATAGGTGCATCTGTCGAGTTCCAAGCTGGTATATTTTTCGCTTAATGGAATTAAGAATAAGCAAAAAATGGCAAAAAACTGATAAAGTTCTGTATCAGCCTGGATTTACGTCATTTCCCTAACTAACGCCAAACTATGAAACGCCGAGAAGTTTTGAATACTGCTGCGATCGCCACAGCAACTACAGCTTTAGTTTCCTGTACCCAAACTAATACATCTTCCGTACAAGCAGGATTACCAAACGTGCGCTGGCGAATGACGACTAGCTGGCCTAAGTCTTTAGGAACTTTTATTGGTGCAGAAACCGTTGCCAAAAGAGTAGCAGAAATGACCAACGGGCGTTTCAAAATTACACCATTTGCGGCGGGGGAATTAGTACCAGGTTTGCAAGTTCTCGATGCTGTACAAGCCGGAACTGTGGAATGTGGTCATACATCCAGTTACTATTACATCGGTAAAAGTCCGGCTTTGGCTTTCGCCACCTCTGTACCCTTCGGTTTAAATGCCCAACAACAGTATGCTTGGCTTTACCAGGGTGGTGGACTAGCGGCTATCCAAAAAATTTATGCTAATTTCAATGTGATTAATTTTCCGGCTGGTAGTACCGGCGCACAGATGGGGGGATGGTTCAAAAAAGAAATTAAATCTGTCTCTGACCTCAAAGGCTTGA
This sequence comes from Anabaena sp. FACHB-595, assembly GCF_048568275.1. NCBI lineage: Bacteria > Bacillati > Cyanobacteriota > Cyanophyceae > Nostocales > Nostocaceae > Anabaena > Anabaena sp. FACHB-595. Next base: position 3,666,022 of record NZ_CP183473.1, on the reverse strand, counting down.
AAATGCGGATTCCGGGCTTAGGCGGACAAGTTATGTCCCGTTTAGGTGTAAATGTGCAAGTATTACCAGGAGGCGAAATTTATTTAGCTTTAGACAGAGGTGCAATTGATGCAGCCGAATGGGTAGGCCCCTACGATGACGAGAAACTGGGACTGAATAAAGCTGCCCAATTTTACTATTATCCTGGTTGGTGGGAACCAGGCCCAACTTTGGATGTATTAGTTAACCTGAATGCTTGGAATCGTCTCCCAAAGGAATATCAGGAAATATTTAAAACGGCGACTGTAGAAGCTAACTTAACGATGCTCAATCAGTATGATGCTTTAAATGGAGAAGCGCTTACAAGATTACTAGCAGGTGGGACAAAGCTTGTTCCCTACAGTCAAGAAATTATGCAGGCGGCTCAGAAAATTTCTTTTGATATTTTTGAAGAAAATGCTAGTAAAGATGCAGCTTTCAAACAAGTTTACGAGCAGTGGAAAGCCTTCCGTAAGCAGATTTTCGCCTGGAATCGGGTTAATGAATTGAGCTATGAAAATTTTGCTAGTTCTAGTCAATAGTCAGTTGTCAGTTGCTAATAGTTTTTTTAGAGGGTATAGGGGTGTAAGGGTGTGGGGGTGTAGGGGAAAGATATCTTTCATCTATGACTGTGAAATTTTTTCATCGGGACTGCCTTAAAACTAATAACCTTGTACTTAATGCAAAAGAAAACTGCGTAATTACCAATACTTTAACTTCCCAAAGATGGTAGGAAACTGACAATTCCGGGGAAAATAATGATTAACAGCAGGACTAAAAGTTGCAAGAGAATAAAGGGTATGACACCGCGATAAATATCTGATGTGGTGACTTCTGGTGGTGCTACACCTCGTAAATAAAATAAGGCAAAGCCAAAGGGTGGTGTGAGAAAGGATGTTTGCAAATTTGCGCCTAAAATCACACCGTACCAAACTAAGTCAATGCCTAATTTTTGGGCAACTGGAACAAATAAAGGTATGACAATAAAGGCAATCTCGAAAAAATCGATGAAAAAGCCCAAAAGAAATACTGTCGTCATGCTGACAAACAAAAAGCCGATTTTACCACCAGGGAGATTGGCTAGGACATCGAACATGAATTGATCGCCGTTCAATCCCCGGAACACTAAACTAAATGCAGTGGAGCCAATGAGGATAAAAACTACCATACTAGTGATGCGTAAGGTAGTATCGCAGACTTGGCGTAATGATTCTAAAGTGAATTGACCATTAGCAGCCGCAAGAGCGATCGCCCCAGCACAACCTACTGCACCTGCTTCTGTTGGTGTAGCAAAGCCAAAAAAGATACTCCCCAATACTAATAAAATCAGTATCAAAGGCGGTATCATCACCTGTATCACCCTTTTTCCCAAGGCTTTACCACCGATTTCTCTCACTTGGGCAGGTAAGGCTGGAGCTACATCCGGTCTGATGAAAGCCACAATTAATACATGAAGGGCAAAAGCACTTGCCATCATCAAACCTGGAATCACGGAACCAATGAACAAGTCTCCTACCGATATACCCAATTGATCACCTAATACAACTAACACCACACTCGGCGGGATAATTTGTCCCAAGGTTCCCGATGCAGCAATCACACCAGTGGCTAATTCTTTGTTGTATCCATAGCGCAGCATAATCGGTAGAGAAATCAAACCCATTGCCACCACTGTGGCTGCTACTACACCAGTGGTTGCAGCTAATAATGCGCCTACTAAGACAACGGCTAAAGCAAGTCCACCACGCAAGCGTCCTAACAAAATACCCATTGTTTCTAGGAGTCTTTCGGCAATGCCAGATTTTTCTAACATTGCCCCCATAAAAATAAAATAAGGGATTGCTAACAGGGTATAATTAGCCATAATGCCGAAAATACGCTGTGGCATGGCTGTGAGGAATATAGGGTCAAAGACACCTAAACCAATTCCCAACAATCCAAATAAAATCGCTACTCCACCCAAAGAAAAAGCTACTGGGTAGCCTGAAGATAATAGAACTAAAGCACCAGCAAACATCACTGGCCCCAACCATTCATAAGCCAGTGTCATGATTTTCCTCCTGGGGTTCTAGTCTGCCTTGGATAATTGCTAAATTTTTAATTGCTTGGGAAATTCCTTGAATAATTAACAACACAAAGCCAACGATAATCATGGCTTTAATGGGGTAGCGGGGCAACCCACCTGGATCGGGTGATAATTCACCAATCTGCCATGATGCGACAATGGTTTCCCAAGAAACAAAAATCACTATGATGCTGAAAGGAATGAGAAAAAATATGGTTCCGAGAAAGTCGGCGATCGCTTTACGCCGACGTTGCCAATTACTATAAAAAATATCAACGCGGACGTGTTCATTATGCTTCAGGGTATAAGCAGCCCCTAAGAAGAAAATTACATCAAAAATATACCATTGAGCTTCTATATAAGCGTTGGATGTGAGGTTGTTACCGCTAATGCGGCCTAAATATCGCCCGACAACATTCCACACGCCTAGTATGACCATGACTAACACCAACCAACTGGTATATCGACCTATGCGTTCTGTAAAGGCATCAATTATTCTCGATATTTTCAACAATTTTTCCAAGGCTGCTTTTACCTATTAAACTCCTGTAAAAGTAGTTTACAGCGCAATAGGAGAGGTAAATCTGCTAATTTTGTGAGAATTTGCTATGTGGACAGATGAGCAGAGATGAGAAAGAATGATCATTGCTGCCCATTCCGTGGATGTAGTGAAAGAACGGGTAGTCATTGACCGTAATCTCATTACAAGCAATGATTTGGAGAGGCGATCGCTCAATAAATTCAACTACAAATCAAATACAATCCCCAGCCTCCTTGTTAATAGCGGTTCTCCTCCAAGCACTCCTGCGGATGTTTTGGCGCGTGTCCAAGCCGCTAGTCAAAATTTACCGGAAACCAGACGACAATTTGCCCAAATAATTAACCAAAAGCAAAACACGGCTCAAGAAACTTGATATCCTGACATTAGAACGTGAGATCACACAACTCCTTGTCCCAGCAGTAATCTCTCAACTGTAAAATTTTTGTATGAATGCCAATGGAATATTTTTGAGACCTGCTGAAAAACAAGATGCGTGGGTACTGAGTGCAGTTCATATTGCTGCTATCAAAGCTCTACCTGCAACTTTTTACACCCGACAAGAATTGTTAGCTTGGCGTAATCATTTGTCTAAACCAGACGGTTCTCATATTCTCAAAAGGATGAAATCAGAAACATTCTGGGTTGCAGTTGAGGGCAATAACATTGTCGGATTTACTAGTTATATTGTTGATGAATTAATTGCCTTATATGTACATCCTCATTATCAAGGTAGAGGAAATGGCCGAGCCTTAGTAGAACATTTTTTTCATCAAGCAACTCAGCAAAAAGTTGATAAAGTCATCACAACTGCTAGTCTTTATGCTGAAGGATTTTATTTACGCTTAGGATTCCATGCTATAGAAAAATCTCCCCACCAATTGAGTAAAGGAGTAATAGTTCCTGTTATCAAAATGAGTAAAGAATTAATTAAACTTACATAAGTTGGGAGTCCAATATACCTTACCATGATTGTAGTGGGCAATGGGTATCTTAATTTTTTCTGTATCGGTGTAGGCTATGCCAACAACATTAAATCAGCTTCCAATTATTATCAATTACCAATTACCATGAATATTCTATGAATACATCACAAACCGTCCAAACATTAACAGTAGAGTGGATAACATCAGAGAATTTTTCGCGTTATGGACAAGTAATTTTTCCTAGTTCAGATGATAAAGCTTTTGATGCCGAAGATGCACAATTAAATTTGCAGAATGGTACACCCCGCTTTTATATTATGCAACTGCAAAAACGGGGTCGGAAGTTTCATAAAATTACTCGCCATCTCCAATGCACTCAATGTTTAGGTTCTCTAGCAGGTAAGGATTGGTTAATCGCGGTTTGTCCTCCTCACAATGATGCAGATATACCGATGTTAGAAGAGATTGCAGCTTTCCGCATTCCAGGGAATTGTTTTATTAAATTAAATCAGGGGACTTGGCACGCCGGTCCATATTTTGACCATGAGGTTGTAGATTTTTATAATTTAGAACTTGCTGATACTAATGTGGTTGATCATTTCACCCATGATTTTCTCAAAAGTCATCAATTAGAGTTTGAGATGATTTAAGTAAATTCTGGATATTTGCTGAGGTTGGATAGCACTCCACTAGGCTACTATTCTGCATAAGTATTGTCGCTGAACGCCGAAAATTTATTAAATTGACGCGGCGATCGCCACCCAAAATTATTTATGCTGGATAGTATGTTTAAGAAACTGCCTTTTGCCTTGGTTGCAGCTACTGTTTTAGTGGTATCGATAGACCATCCCAGCACCACATTAGCCGGAACTTGTGCTTCTAAATGTGGCTCACGACCGCTACAGTTTACACCAGGGCAACGGATTCGCTTAGAAATTATCAATAAGACATCAAATTTAGTCGAACTAGAAAGAGTCCAAGGTGCGCCTCCCATTCACCTACAACCTCAACAAAAACTGCAATTTCCCCAACAGGAAGATTCCCAACCGAATCTTTCTCTGGTTTTTTGGGATGAAACGGGAGCGCCATTACAAGCTGTTGTTTCTAAACCAAACTTTGGCACTCTACGTGTAGAATTTCACCCTACTTGGCGTTACCCAGGCAATGGTCTCCAACCGACCGAAGGTCATCGCTCTCTCTATATACTCAATGATGGACGGATAAATGTATTTTGAACCGACATGATGATTGTGGAAGTAGCAATGGTCTTGAGAAGCATTTCCCTCTAAAGAAATGGGTCAAGCATTCACACTGACTTTTGAAGTTAGTCAAGTGACAGAAGTCAAGAGATAAACATTAGATTATCCTAAGAAACATCTAATGAGGAAGGAGAAAAAGGAGGAATGAAGAACGAAAATAAAGAATTAGAATCTATCAAGCCCGGAAATAACCGCAAAAGGCGTAGATTAACTTTAAAGGGTGAATTTGCTTTAGCCTCAATGCCAACGCTGGTGATCTTGACGGTGCTAGCATTGGTTGAAGTGCTTAGTCGTCAGCGACTTTTATTTGCTTCTCTTGCTTCCAGTTCTTTTCTGATTTACTTAGATCCACAACACGGAACCAATACAGTAAGGACACTTATTATCTCTCAAATGTTCGCAGCGATAATTGGCTTATTGATTTATTTGACTTTAGGGCCTGGGTATTTATCAGCTGGAATTGCCATGATTTTAACAATTGTTCTGATGATATTTTTAGATGTCGTTCATCCACCCGCCGTCGCCACTTCATTAAGTTTTGCTCTCAAGGCAGGTAATGAAAACAATCTAGTTTTATTTGGTTTGGCAGTTGGCATTGTCGCTGCGCTCGTAATTTTGGAACGGTGTGCTTTGTGGATACTGACACATTACAGTCGCCATTGATGTGACACGAATCCAAAAAACTCCACCAGTTTAAACCCACCAATAATCAATTTCTACCTTGTCTGTACGGTCATCTTCAGCATGGTGAAAGCTAAAGCAGTAGCTACTACCGCCATAACTGCTGGTATGAACCATTAACAATTCAGAAGCCTACGGCTTCGCCTTTAGGAGTTCTCGCAGAGTGCAATACGGTTCGGTTAAGGGATTTCTTGGTTAAGACAGGCAGGGGAAGTAAGGGGAGAAGAGAAGCAGGGGAAGAGAAAAATTATGAAAATAAACTTCTTTCCTCCCCTACCTCCTCTGCTTCCCTTGCTTATCCGAACCGTATTGCCGCAGGGTGCGCCGGCTTCTGGCGTTAGCGAGTCTGCGTTCGCTTTTAGCGTCTCGTAGAGAGCGTCACAGAACTTTGTAAGAGAGGGGTCTTAAGCCCTTGAATTTACGATAACTGGAGTGGAGTTGATCCCACTGTTTGCTAATCTTGAAGTTTTTCATCGTTCGTTAGTTTAAGAATCTACTTTGCCGTTACCATCTTGTGAGGCGCGCGCTTGAGCAAGTAACCTGAGCGAATCACTGACACGGCGAGGCTTTGGTACTTCGCTTTTCCCGGCTGGCCAACCTTCACGCTGACGGGAGCGGTTTCCATCTGTCTCTTCGGTTTGGTCGTGAAATAGAATTTGTTGTGTTGGGAAGGGTAAATCAATACCGTTAGCAACAAGCGTTTTCTTAATTGCAGAGATTACCTTATCCCGCGAAGATAAATCATCTGCCCTGCGTGGTGGTTTAATCCACCAACGCACACGAATATTGACCGTACTTTCGGCAAGTTCCATTGCCAGTACATCAGGCGCAGGATCTTTTAAAACTTCATCTATGCTAAGAACTGCATTTAACATCAAATGCTTGGCTAGATCCATGTCATCGCCATAGCCAATACCGACATCGTACTCTAATCTACGGCTATCAAAGGCAGTGTTAACAGTTACCGAATTAGTAAATAACTCAGAGTTAGGAATAACAATCCGCCGACCGTCATAAGTTCTAATTGTCGTTGCCCGTGTCTCGATATTCTCTACAGTCCCCTCAAAGCCTTTAAATACAATTTGGTCATCGATTTGAAAAGGTTCAGTTAGCAGAATTAAAATCCCAGAGAGGAAGTTTTGCAGAATATCGCGGAAGGCAAAACCAATGGCAACACCACTAATTCCCAACAGTTGCACCAAATCACCTGCTCTAAATGTGGGGATCACAATGGAAAGGGCGATAAACAACCCAATCAAAATTGTTACACCTTGCGCTAATCTTCCTAACACTAATCCCAGATTCCGTGCAGAACGACGATTGCGAGTTAATCGCTTGACTAGTGCCTTAATTCTGCTAGCAACAAACAAAAATATTAGAAAGACAATCAACGCTAAGGCCATATTGGGTAGCAAAGCAATGAAACCGTTGATCATGCTTTGAACCTTATCCCACGCTGTGGAGATTTCTGCATTCATGAACTTTCCTCATTTAATTTTGGTTTTTAGATCAAGACTTATGTGAAAAAGTATGGTAAGCAAGGGGAGAAATAACTATTAGGTTGCTTTCGATATAGGAAGGTCTATGAGGAGCGATCGCTAATTTCAGTAAACAATCTTCACAGGCATTTGAAAGGTGTGATATTAAAATCTTGGTTTAATAATTGAGTTTGAATATCTTGGGTGAGGCGATCGCTAATTTCTTCACTAGATGCTGTAACGTGCGGTTGATGCTGCACATAAATTACACAAAGTAGAGTTTTTCGACCTTCAATGTTGGCGCGTGTGAAACGCACATTCGACTCAACCAATTTTGCTAAACCCACTTGCTCGACGGTTTTTTGCACCGCATTACCCTCAAATCGTGCCAGATTCGTGTCGTTATGAGATTGGGCGATATCGATAACAGCTTGTCCGTTGCCTCTTGGCTCATGAGTTGACCCATTTTCACCTCCTACTGCTAACCATCTTGCTTTTTCAGGTAATAACTCTACTACCCAAAGAAATATTTCCTGAAACAGAACATTTGATTATCACCAGAAGATGAAATGAAAAACACGAGTTTATTAGAGGAAAAGTAGAGATTAACAACAATATTCGTAATGATCTTATTATTTTAATTACTAATGAAATATGAATAGTTTTTAGATTGAATCGTGAGTTATCTATGGCTAAAGAAATAAAAAATCCACCCATAAGGGGATGGAGTGTTTGTCAGTAGTCAGTAGTCAGTAGCAAAGCGAAAAGTGCGGTCTTGGGTTCTACCCAAGAGGAGCAACTTTTCAAGAAAACGCCTACAAACCACCCACTCTTGGGATGGGGTATTAAACTATATCCTTTCAACAACTGACAACTGACACGCGTAGCGCCATAAATAATAGTAAAAAACAATTACCTATTACCCAGCAAAGTAACCATATCGTCAGCAATTAGCCGAATACGAAGAAAGCTTTTTAATTCAATTGCTTTCCCGTATTTCATCGTACTTAGTGCGTACTGCTCGTATATCTTGCCACATTAACCATTTAGGACTACCTTGCTCCTTAGAAGGGTTACGCAATAAATAAGAGGGGTGGAAAATGGGCATACATAAATGTCCTGCCCACTCTATCCACTGGCCGCGAATCTTTGTAATGCCGCGTTTATCACCAGTAAGTCCTTTGACGGCGGTTGCACCTGTGAGCAAAATGATTTTGGGGTTAACAAGGCGTATTTGTTCTAATAAATATGGTAAACAAGCCGCCATTTCATTAGGGGTAGGAACTCGATTATCAGGTGGTCGGCACTTATTAATGTTAGCAATATAAACATCATGCTCAGTAGTCAAATCCACTGATGCTAAGATTTTATCTAGCAACTGCCCTGATCTACCGACAAAAGGCAGGCCTGTTTCGTCTTCATTTTGACCAGGTGCTTCTCCAACGACCATAATAGGTGCTTTGAGGTTACCTCTGCCGACCACAGCATGGGTACGGGTGCTACCCAATTCACAACGCTGGCACTGATTACAATGCTGTGCCAACTCGGTCATATTGGTATACGTTCCGGGTGGAATGGGAATTTTGGCATCCTTGGGAATCAAATCTTGTTGGTTAAAGTTTGATTCTTCGTTAAAGAGGCTGAGTTGGATTTCGCTACTCATGAAAATCTGGATAATTGGCCTAGTGACAGCTAATTTGTGTGAATCTAATGGGCTATAACTTTTGTAAGATATCTCTCAGACAGGTACTGTTACTGAACACTGAACATTGACTAGATTCTTATTGTATCAGTGAATTCTAGGGATGATGCGGCTAAATGAATTGTATGTAGTTTAGGTACTGGTGGATGTTCCTTGTTCATATTGCATGGCTTTGGCATAATCCCCTAAGGCATAACAAGCTATTTTCAGACTGGCAAGAGCTTGTTCTTCAATGCGTTTGTCTTTGATGCTTCTGGCTAACAATAGGCGTGCTTCATAGTATGTAATAGCTCTGCTATGGTCACCTAAAGCTTCACAGGTAACACCTAAACTACCAAGAGACTGTTCTTCACTACGCTTATCTTTGAGGTCTCTAGCTAATTGCCAGCGTTTTTCATAGTATTTAATGGCTTTAGCATAATCGCCGATCGCATAGCAAGCATTACCCAAGTTTTTCAATACTTGAGCAGCACTACGAGGATTATTTAAGGAGAGTGCTATTTTGACGCATTTTTCGTAGTAGGCGATCGCTTTTGGGTAATTATCCAAAGCATACCAAGTATTGCCTAGATTTTTCAGCACTTGTTCTATGCCCCAGCTATCTTTGAGTTCTTCAACAATGATGAGGCTTTGTTCTTGATACCCAATTGCTTGATTAAAATTACCAGAGGCTTTATATACTAATCCCAAATTATTTAAGGCTGCAACTTGACTCCGTTTGTCTTGCAATGTTTGAGTTAGTTGCAAACACGCTTGGAGAAACTCAATGGCTTTGTTATAGTCGTTCAGATGACGGTAAGCATTACCCAAATGAGACAGTATTTGCATCCTTACTGATAAATCCGGGTTATCTGTCAAGGATAAACACTTTTGGCAATAAGCAATAACATTTCTATAATCTCCTGAAGTGTAAGTGATTAATGCCAGCAACGATAGGACTTGTTCTTGTTGTTTGACATCCCTGGCTAGCTGAAACATCTCTAGGGATTGCTGTAAGGACTTGATGGCTGTTATTAAGTCTCCAGCCTGCTGTTGTTGAATTCCTTGCCGCAGTAACTGGGATGCCTCTGATGAGCGATTGTCGTTTTCTGGAGGAACCAATGATTCTTTCGGCTCACCTTGGTCAAATTCGTGAGTAATTGTGTTGCGCCTCACTTGTTTGGGGTATTTGGCAACTTGTACAGGAACCTTATTGTTGATGCTGTTGTTCCCTTCACCGTTTGACATTGACCAATTCCTGATAACTGGGGTGACGTATTTAGTATTCCCAAAAATTAGCCGCTTCTTTCATGCAAAAGACTGATAATTGTTTTCATTTCAGTAAAATAACTAGTTCAATTCTCCATCCATAGCCTCAGCGTCCCTATTTCTTGCTAGTTTTTACTTATACGGATAGAGGTATTAGCAATGCACAGACAACTAGAACCAGAAGTGATGGATAGTTGGGAGGAAGCTAGTGAATATGATGCAATGGATTTTACCGAGGTAAATAATGCTTTTGCGGAAGAGGCAGTGGCTTGTGGTCTATCAGAACATGGTTTAGTCTTGGATGCGGGTACTGGTACTGCACGGATTCCGGTTTTAATCTGTCAGAAACGTCCTCAGTGGCAGTTAGTGGCGATTGATATGGCTGAAAATATGCTACAAATTGCTACACAGCACGTCCAGCAGTCTGGGTTACAAGAACATATTCGTTTGGAACTGGTAGATGCGAAACGTTTACCTTACGAGGATGGGATATTTGATTTGGTCGTTTCTAACAGTCTAGTTCACCATCTACCTGACCCTTTACCTTTTTTTGCCGAAATCAAGCGCGTTTGCAAACCTCAAGGCGGTATTTTTATCCGTGATTTACTTCGTCCTGAGGATGAAGCAACGATGAACGCTTTAGTGGCAAGTATTGGGAATGAATACGATGACTATCAGAAAAAATTATTTCGTGATTCGCTCCACGCTGCATTGACGTTAGATGAGGTTAATCAGCTGATTATAACAGCAGGGTTAACAGGTGTGGAGATTTATCAGTCAAGCGATCGCCACTGGACGGCTAAACGCAGTTGGACTAATTAGAAATCTCATACTGTTCGGCTTCCGCTAGCCAGCTTAATCTATTGATTGGTGTTTTTGTTTGCCAAATTTGTTCAAACTCGGCTCTTGTAATCCCAAACTCTAGTAAATCTGCTTTACTGAGGGGTTTGTCACACAACATTCCATAATTATCGGCAAAATGATTGTCATCATAAAACAAGACATTACCGTTTTCGTAAACCTCTATTTGTCTTGTAGCGCATAAATCGTTACCTACTTGTATTACTTCTATAAAGTAGGTACTAGTACCCCAAGTATCAAACTCTCCGCCAAGGGTTTCATCCCAAAACCATTTACAGTATTTCTTTTCCTTGGTTGATGAAGACATAATTGCTTCACTCCTAATATAGACACTAATACCTTCAAGGTACTCTAAAAGAATATGCTTGTGTGTCTGAGTCAGGAGATGAAGAGAAAGTAAATGCTGACGAATGCACAAACACTATCAAAATGAGGAGGGCAAAACAAAATTTTACAAGGCATTCTAGAGTTAAACCTAGAAACTATTTTGAAGGCAAAAGATGATGACAATCTCTTTAAATCACACTATAGTTCCTGCTCATAATAAAGAAGCCTCAGCACAATTTTTTGCTCAAATTTTTGGTTTAAACGTCGAATCTGTGGGTCATTTCGCGGCTGTGCGAGTTAATGACACACTCACACTTGATTTTGATGACAGAGAAACATTTGAGTCTCATCATTATGCTTTTCATGTCAGCGATGAAGAATTTGATACTATCTTTGCCAGAATCAAACAAGCTGGTCTGGAATATAGTAGCGACCCCATGCACCACAACAAAGGAGAAATTAACCATAGAAAAGGAGGGCGTGGTTTTTATTTCTACGACCCAAATGGTCACAATTTAGAACTATTAACCCTTAGCTGACAGTTACCTAGCATCGTTTCCTACTCAGGTTAAGTCATCACATCTTGAGATTGCAAGTATTTTCTACTCTTTTTTTAAATGAATTAGTTCTGTCTTTATCTGAGGGGCGGTAGAATAAACCTAATTTTCGTAGCTTCAACAGAATAACTATGGCTATGTCTTCTACACTACAACGGGCATTTACCAACGGCCGTGTACTGAAAGTAATTAGTGGTTTGAACAACTTTGACGCTGATAGCGTCGCAGCTATTATTAAAGCTGCTGAACTTGGTGGTGCAACTTTTGTGGATATCGCCGCCGATGCTGGATTGGTTCAGTTAGCTAAAAAATTGATTAATTTACCAGTTTGTGTATCAGCAGTAGATCCAGAAAAATTTGTCACAGCCGTAGAAGCTGGTGCAGATTTGATTGAAATCGGTAATTTTGATACTTTTTATGCTCAAGGACGCAGATTTGAGGCTGCGGAAGTATTAGCGCTGACTAAACAAACCCGCGCGCTCTTACCCGAAATTACCCTATCTGTGACTGTTCCTCACATCCTAGAACTAGATCAACAGGTACAGCTAGCCGAAGAATTGGTAAAAGCTGGAGCAGATATCATCCAAACCGAAGGCGGTACAAGCAGCCAGCCGACTCATCCTGGAAGCCTGGGATTAATTGAAAAAGCTGCTCCCACTTTGGCAGCAGCTTATGAAATTTCTCGTGCTGTATCAGTACCAGTATTGTGTGCTTCGGGTATTTCTAATGTTACTGCACCTCTGGCGATCGCCTCCGGTGCGGCTGGTGTTGGTGTCGGTTCTGCTATCAACCAACTCAATAGCGAAGTAGCTATGATTGCTGCGGTGCGCGGCTTAGTGGAAGCTTTGAAAACCTTTGAGCGTGCAATTGTCTAGTTAACGCCGTGTGCAACTTTCTCCCAGACCTAACCCCCAACCCCTTCCCTTGTAGGGAAGGGGAGTAATAATTAAAGCCTCTACGCCACTTGCTACAACGCGGGGAACCCGCGCAACGCAGTGGCGCCTCCTTGCAGGGGAGAGGTTTGGAGAGGGGTTTTAAGAATAAGTCCCACATCGCGTTAGTTAGTAATGCGGGAGATGAGGGAGAAATATTTAAAAACTCTTCCCCCACTCCCCATTCTGCCTACAAAAGAATATCCTTCAGAGCATAAATCACTTGATCTTGCTGTTCGGTTGTTAATTCGGGAAACATGGGTAAGGATAAGACTTCATTGCACGCTTGTTCTGCAACTGGTAATTGTCCTGGTTGATAACCGAGATATTGATAAACTGGCTGCAAATGTAAAGGGTAGGGGTAGTAAACCATTGAGCCTACTTTCTTTTCTTGCAAGCTATTTTTTACCGTCTCCCGATGTGTGGCGCTATTGCCATTCCGTCCTGCGGTGATGACGCGAATAGTATATTGATTCCACACACTCACGCCACCAGCTAGTTCTTGCGGGGGAATGATACCGGGAATTTGACTGAGGAATTTTTGATAATAGGCAGCGATCGCTTGTCTTTGCCGATTCCACATATCAAGATATGGTAGTTTAATCTGCAAAATTACTGCTTGAATGGCATCTAAGCGGCTATTAACACCTATTTCTTCATATTGATAACGATGTCTCTGTCCATGTTCCTTGATGATCCGCACCTTGGCAGCAATTTCTGGATCATTGGTTGTAATCGCGCCACCATCGCCGCAAGCACCTAAATTCTTGGTGGGGTAGAAGCTAAAACAACCAATATGTCCAATACTACCGACCTTTTTGCCGTCCCAACTTGCGCCTGTAGATTGAGCGCAATCTTCAATTACTGCGACATTGTGAGCTTGAGCGATCGCCATGAGCTTTGTCATATCCACAGGCTGTCCAAATAAATGCACTGGGATAATCGCTTTGGTTTTGGGTGTAATCGCCGCCGCTACTTGTTGTAAATCGAGGTTAAAACTTATCTCATCGATGTCAACAAATACCGGCTTTGCACCTACAGCGCTGATCACTTCAGCCGTAGCGACAAAGGTGAAGGGTGTAGTAATTACTTCATCGCCTGCACCGATTCCTAAGGCGCGTAAAGCTAGAAATAGGGCATCTGTACCAGAATTACAAGCTACACAATCAGTAACGCCATGATAAGCAGCAAACTGTTGCTCAAAACTTTCGACTGGAGGGCCACCAATATAACGCCCGGAAGCCAGCGCATCGACAACGGCTCTGCTGACTTCGGCTTCTATGGAAGCATATTGCTGCTTGATATCAAAGGCGGGAATCGAACTTAGGCTTTGGATCATGAGTTTTCATTTTGTCTGAAGATACAAAGAATACATTCCGATTGTCAATTTTGACTGGGGAAATTTTTCTTTAAAGAAATTTAAAAAGAGTGTCGCTCTAGATACGCATTAAACAAGAATTATTACTGAAGTAATTTTATGGGTAAGACTTAGAGCAGTGGTAAGTTATGAGTGCCTGTTCGACAACTGACATAGTGGGATAGTCATTGGTCATTGGTCATTGGTCATTAGTCCATAGTGCAAAACCTTCATTTTTAGCGTTTAACTGTTGACTGTTGACTGTTGACCGTTGACTATTGACTGTTGACTAATTAGGGAGTGGAGAAGAGATGCAGGGTTTGATTAGTTTGGATTTGGTGGATTTGGTGATGGCGGTAGGATTGATGGCGATCGCTATTGGGTTGTCTGCTTGGGAAGGATTGGGGCTAGAGTTGAATTTAGCGATCGCTACTGGCAGAACTATCCTACAGTTATTGGTTTTGGGGTATGTTTTAGACTTCATCTTTGCTCTGGACAATCCTTGGGCAGTTTTGGCGATTTTAGGGGTGATACTGACGATTACGGCGATTGTCGCACGAAATCGCATCAGTCAGAAAATTCCTTATGTATTGCCTTTGGTATGGGGAGCAATTTTCATAAGTACTACCCTGACGGTGTTTTACACCACCTTCTTAATCATTCAACCAGATAGATGGTATGAACCGCGCTATGTAATTCCCCTGGCGGGGATGGTGTTGGGTAATGCGATGAATGCGGCGGCGATCGCTGGGGAACGGCTTGTCAGTTCGATGAACTCTTTTCCCACGGAAATCGAAACTCATTTGAGCTTAGGCGCAACTCCAGCACAAGCTGTCAGCCAGTACCGTAAGGAAGCCATCAGAGCCGCATTACTCCCCACCTTGAATCAAATGATGCTTGTCGGGATGGTAGCTATCCCCGGAATCACCACCGGACAGTTACTTGCTGGGATTAATGCTCTGGATGCGGTATCTTATGAGATTGTGATTATCTTTATGGTTGCGATCGCCAACCTGTTAACAACTGTTTTACTAACTAAAGGATTGTGTCGGCAGTTTTTTAATTCTGCGGCGCAGTTGGTAAGGTGAGTAGAATTAGGGGTGTAAGGGTTTAGGGGTGTGGGGGTGTGGGGGTGTGGGGGTGTGGGGGTGTAGATAATCTACGGACTGGCTCGGATATCGATAATACGTATGATTTTTTTCACTTATACCCTACATCCTCTCATCCAGCCATATTAGTTAACAAGCCTGCCATCCTTATAATGTAAGGGGATGAAGAAATATTTATTTCCCCTATACCCTTACACCCCCACACCCTTACACCCCTAAAATTAAAATTAACGTGACGTTCTCTATTAGCTAAAGTGACAGAATCTTTGCCATTGCGCGATCGCTATCTTGCTCTCATTGATGAAATTGTCCAGATGACTCTCCAGGGCAAAATTAGCTCTGTAGAAATGGTGTATCAAATGCTGCAAAAAGGTATACTTGCTGGGACAGGGGAAGTGTTTGAGTTAGTGTTGAGCGATCGCCTCAATACCAGCCAAACTCAGGTAGACAGCGAAAAAGATGAGTTAAAAAAAGCTAAGGCTAACCGGAGTTTACGAGCTATTAAGACGATTCAAAGTCAATGGCAAAGATATGCGGAGCAGAATAAAGCCACAGAAGCGATCGCCTCAGCCGTGCAGGAAATCACCACAGCATCAACAAGCGATCGTTTAGCTACATTTTTAAGTATTATTGACCCTAATCTCAAGAATCCCCTAAATCTTTCACAACTCCAGCAATTAGGCAAATCATTACAACAATTCGCCCAGTTTGATCCTGATATCCAGCAAATATCACAAGGAATCATCCGTGGTGTAACAGCTTGGCAAAGGTTACAAGAACACCTAGTTAGCTGGATGTATGAGTCTAATCAAGCACTGGGGTTTGGTGGTGTACCCGGAGAAACTGGCCCTTGGGCGACTTGGGCAAAAAAAGTCAATAGTGAATTACCCCAGGCGTTATTTCGCAGCCTAGCTGTAGAACAATCTGCCATCCCATTTGTAGAACAGCATAGTAGTATTACTCTCGCTGATTGGGTAGAAATCGCGTTAATTTTCCAGTATTTGCAACGAGGGTTAGTTAACTGGTTTGACCAGCAAGCATACAATATTCAAGCAGGGTCAAAGTTGTCGATTTCTACTTTTCTGACTTTTGCAGTGCTTTGGAGTCAGTTAGCAAGCGGTTTTCAGGGTAAAGCCGAATATAGCAATGGCTGTTCGCAAATCATGTTGCAAACTCTACGAACCTTTGCCCAGCGTCCCTATTTTCCTCTCTACGGTGGGATTTTTGCGTCATTTTCTGGTAGTTATTTGCGGGATGCTTTAGATTATTTAGATGAACCCTTACGCAGAGTAGAGAGAACCCAAGAGAAAGCGCGAATATTGACGCTTTTAGGCTATTCTCAACGTGCATTGGGGCAATATCAGCGATCTATCAAGTTTCATGAGCAAGCATTGGAAATAGCCAGGAACGCAGGCGATCGCCCTTGTGAAATCGCCAACCTCAATCACCTCAGCCGTACTTATGTACAAGAGCAAGATTATGCTGAGGCGATCAATAATAGTCAGAGAGCATTAATGTTGAGTAGGCAAGCAGGGGATAAGACAGGCGAGACTAATGCACTGGTAAATCTAGGTTACAGCGAAGTGATGCAGGCGCAAAAGCTGGAGCAAGCAGAGCCAGAAACCTATGAAAGGGCAATTAGTTATTTAGAACAAGGGTTAAAGTTATCAGAAAAATCAGGTGATATTCAAAGTAAGGCTTTATGTGTCAGTAGTTTAGGTATTGCATATTTAGTTATTGGTCAACCAGAAGATGCTATTAAATATTTAGAAGATGGTTTTAAAACAGCACAAATTTCTGGTGATTTGTATCTCCAAGGTCGAAATTTAGCTTATCTAGCTGAAGCTTGTTATCAATTACAAAATTTGGAAAAAGCTGTTTATACTGGTTGTCTGGGAATGTATTTATTAGAGCAAATTGCCTCCCTAGAATGGCGACAAGCAGCCGGACTATTGACTATTTTACAAGGGCAAATCGGGTTAGAAGCTTTTCAAAATTTACTACAGCAAAGCCGGAGTAGGATTATATCAATTATTGGTGTGGATGGCTATGATTACATTCCCAAGTTGTTAGCACAGTATCAGGAGGATATATAGCTGTTGACGGTTGACGGTTGACGGTTGACAGACTAGAAAGCCTTGTTTTATCAGGATTTTATCTTAGCTTGATGTCCTAATCTATCTGGCTACAGCTATATAACGTAAGTTGCTATTTATAAATTCATGTGCTAGTCATGAGTAATAGCTAATTGATAATATTTATAGCGTTTCCTAATCTCTTGAGGTACTAAGTACAACATTAATAAAATTAGGCAATCTCCGCGCTCCTCCGCGTTTTACTCTGCGCCCCTCTGCGTTTGAAGAGTTTCTTCCCAATTACCAATTACCAAATCGAGAAACCATATCTACATAGCAACTTTGGTTATCACTCTATTTCTTCACAGCGAATTAGGAGTTTTTCCATCGCTTCTGCTAAAGAAATTAAATCATTCCAAGAAGAACCACTAACTAAACTTTGGGCGTGGGCTAATCGGTTGCGTAATTGTTCAGCAGATTTTAAAAACCGTTCACCAGCGCGTTTTGATTTTAGTTCTAGTTGTTCCAGCAGTTCTGGTTGATGTAAGACTAACTCTCGCTTGTCACAAAATTGCAGGTAATCTAGTAAATCTGTGGCTTCGTTTCTTTCTTGACTCTCACGCCATAACCTGCGCGCAACTTCTAGGCGATCAGACTTGAGAACTTTCTGCCAAGCGTCTTGGGGATAGTAAAGCCTTACCAACCTCAACAGATTCATCTCCAGCAAAGTAACTAAACCAAAGAGCAACATTCTCACAGGCGCTTTCTGCAAGTCACCACAGGTAATAATCCCACTCACCTGATTGCAGTCGAGAACAAACAAACGCGGATTTTGTTGCAAGATGGGTAGTAACTTCATCAGTGGCGTAGAAATCGCAATCAGTTCCTTAGGATGAAACACTCGCTGATAGTCACCGCACTTACCAGATTTAACCTGCACTAAACTAGCGCGTTCAATATAGCCAGTTATTGTATCACCCGTTTCCACCCCAACAACATCAAAATCTTGCGATCGCATCCACCCCAACACCTCTACTACTTCCGCCTCTGCTGGTACAGCTTTCAAGGCTTCAGCTACATATTCAATTGTGATATTGTTCTCAAACAAGCTCCGCAAGTCTTGGGAACGGGATTTTAAATGTTTCATCTACCCTTAGCCACAGACGTAATTCGTAATTCGTAATTTAACCTGAATAGATGATTGTCGCGGCTACTTAAACAACACTCTTGTGTGCTTCTTGGCTACACACTGCGCTCATTCTACCCTCTTTAAACTTCAAGCGCCCAGACTAAACAGCCTGAGCGCTTGAATATTAGGTTGCAGAGAAACTTCTGCTAAGTCATGGAATTAAGCAGGCATCATTTGCATGGATCTACAAGCTTCTGCACATTTGCGACAAGCCATTGCACAGTCCATCATCATTTGATCACCGCTCATTTGTTCGCAAGCCATAGCAGTGCGATCGCACATTTCCGCACACAACATACAAGTGCGTCCCATAAATTCGGAACCACCCATCATCATATTCACGCACATCATGCACATTTCCGAGCAGTCGCGCATCATACCCATCATGCTCATGTCCATCTGCATACCGCCCTTGCTCATGCAGTAAGTCATGGTTTCCATGCACATTTTATGACAATCCATACAAGCTTTCATACAGGCTTGCATTTCGGCGGTCATAGATTCAGTCATCATCATCATCATCATAGGAAATACCTCGTGAATCTTTGATGTACAAATAGCCTTTTACAAGGACTACTCATAACAGTAACCACATCCTTTTAAGGAGTCAATAGTACTTTCAACATAGGAATTTATAAGCCTACTTACCCGATAGAATTACTGGTATTTCAGCTTTAATCTACAAGGATTTTGGGTGATTTTTGCAGAAGTTCTTACTAATCAAGCCTTGCAAACACCTATAACCAAGTGGGGTTTATTAAAGCTAGTCAAATTTTTCCACCAGAATCAAATATTGAGGTTGAAGATTACCCAAATTAAAGTCATATTTTTTTGACAAAAACCTTGAAAGATATTTATTAATTTATATGAAGATGGATTTTATTAATTTATATCAGCCTTAAGCTAGATGTTAAAATATATAAATTACACAAAGTTAATCAACTACTCAATTTGAAACCTAATTGAATCTTATAAATTAGTAATAAATATCATTTTTAGAAATCACATTATTATATAATAAATCATTGTTAATAGTTAAAAGCTACTGCAATTTCTCAATTATGAATAAGTCCAAAAATAGTGGAATACTGGAACAGTTTGTCAACACAGTAATGGGTGTAAAAACTGGTAATCAACAACAATCGCTAAATACATCAATAACCACTACACAAGAACTAGATATCAAAGCTGTTTTAGTTTATAAACTAGGGACTATCTTACAAATAGCAGTCATGATTCTTGCGTTGTTAGGAATGGAAAAATTAATCATATTGATAGATAGCAATTCTTCTTTTCCCAATTGGTTTAGCACTTTATTGACAGCATTATTTTTTACTCTATTAAGTATCCGTTCCCGAATTTTCTCTCTTCTAGATAATACCCGTTCTCGTCAGACTTATGACCAAGTAATCAGACCAAAATGGTCTCCTCCACCTTTAGCATTTCCCATAGTCTGGATGATCATTGCAGTTTTGCGAGTAATTTCTTCTGTGTTAGTTTGGCAGCAAATGAATCATCAATTTTTAGTACTACCCTTCATTATGTTTGTAGTACATCTGGCTTTAGGGGATACTTGGAATACAATTTTTACTGTAGAACGAAGACTAGGCGCGGCTGTTCCTGTAGTAATTTTAGGCCCCTGGTTATCTGCTTTAGTTGTGACAGCAATTTATTGGCAAACTAACCATGTAGCGGGAATGATTTTATCTTTTTCTTGTATATGGCTAACTGTAGCGGCTGCATTGGTATTTAGAATTTGGCAGTTAAACGGATCTGAGCCATTGTATCCTGTAAAACTCACACCTGTGGAGGAATAAATACTCAAAATTCGCCTTAATCAGGTTTCGCGTCACACATTCAACAAATATCAAAAAGGGTAGGGAAGAATTAATTCTCTACCACTTAAAGCAATAGCATCAGGTTTGAGAATATCAATAAATTAACAGTAATCGCCGACTTGTGCTTATCGTAGCTTATCAAAATGTTGCGTGCGATCGCACTACCCCACTAACAACGATACCTACAATGGGTTTATACTGCTGCCAATTTAGTGCTTGTGTGATTATCAAATGATTTATTAGAAATACTCGACTATCGCAGCAATAGCCATAGCAATATCTTCCATGACTTCAGGCGAACAAACCCCTATTTTACGGATGAATCTTTGCACATCCATACCGCGCAATTGTAAAACATCAACAGCAGAAGTTTTGGTTAAATGATTACTGGTGTCTGGTTCAAGTTTGACGTGCCATATATTACCAGCATAGTATTCTTTCCAATCTGTGATAGGCGCAATTAATTTAATTGGCAATTTACCAACACCATCAGAACTTACTACCACAGCAGGTCTGATTTTTTTGATTTCTGCTCCTAGTGTTGGGTCAAAATTAGCAAGCCAAATATCGCCCCGTCTAGCGGTAGGAGAGCTAGTAATCAAGCAAATCTCCTGTCTCTAATTCTTGCCACTCTTTATCTTGTTGGTAATGTAGTAACATTTGCTCGGCTTGTTCTGCTAGTATGCGCCGCCTTTCTTCTAATGGCAATTTCATAAACTCGCGTCGGTTTATGCTTTGAGGTTTTACAGCAATGTCTATTGTTTCTAGTTGTGTGTTATCTCTCTGAGTAGTAAATTTTGATGTTTCCATAAATTAACAGTAATTGCCGACTTGTGTTGATCGTAGCTTATCAAAATGTCGCGCGCGATCGCACTACTCCACTAACAGCGATAGCTATACTTAACTAACACACAAACTCTATTCAAAACTGATTAACCTATCTTCACCCCAATGTTAATATTCCATCGAGAAAATTCACAGATAAAGGCAACATTTTTAACCACTGTAACCCCAAAAGAGGCTCAGGTAGTCCATCAGCAGCTAAGACAGAAATAATGTACTCCTGTCCATCTAATACCACTTTACCTTCATATATATTAAAGAAAGCTTCACCTCTGGCCATTTGCATAATGCTATCGCGTTGAATTAATGGCCATCCTAAACTTTCAGCATCTTGTATATCAAGTGCCAACCAACCAGATGTAAATCCTGTGTCTAATAAAACTTCAATAGGATAACTATCTCCATCACTGGAAATAACCTCCATATCAAAAATTAGCTCCCCAATTTCACCAAACCTCCCTGAAATCATATCCGTCCACAAGTACCTGTTTCATTGAGACGGAAAGTAACAAGCCAACCAGTAGGATATTTTTGGCGTGCTTTTTTGTCAGCCATATTTTCATCTGTATCAATAAAATAATCACCACTGTTTGGTTCAATCACAATAAACCAGTTGTAATGTTCATCTATTAATTGTGGAAAAACTTGATCAAAAACAACACGCGCTTTTTGTCCACGAGTATTTTTTTCAGCTTCCCGTCTAGCTAATTCTTCCGGTGGAATTGTAAATTCTGGAAATATTCTCCCTAGTTGACGAAGACGAACAGGTTTTGTATTAGTCATAATTTATCTGACCTCATTTTTGGAAATTATTGCTACTTTTTAAATTAACAGTAATTGCCGACTTGTGTTGATCGTAGCGTATCAAAATTTTTCGTGCGATCGCACTACTCCACTAACAGCGATATCTACAGTCAGCTACCCTAAAAGCGATCGCACACCATAATCCATTGCTCCAGTTAAAATAATTCCGTAACTAATAGCCTACCTTCAACTTGTTCATACTCATCTTCTAGTAACCATAACTTAGCAGCTTCATAATTATTACTAGAAAATACAACCTTATCACCCTGTTTCGGATCATACATTTGACAGTTTCCCTCACTGTCGCATAGTAATACAAGAATGTATGGAGGCGATAACATCAGATCAATCAATACTTCTGTAAATTCCCAGTTATTAGTCATCTAAAAAATACTAGCGCCTTGCTCATTCTCTGACTACATCTGTATCTATTTTTAATCTTTCCGCTATTTGCTGAATACTTAATCCTAATTCCAGCAAAATTGGTACTATTTTCAACTTAGCCTGTAGTTTCCCTTCTTCAAATGCTTCTTGATAAACTTTAGTGTCCCGAATCAGGTCTAAATTCAACATTGTTTTTATGTCCTTAAGATTGCGATTAGGCAACTTAAAATTTTTTACTAAAAGCTCATACTCTTGAACAGGATAATAATAAGTTTTATTTCTGTAAGTAATTTTACCAAATTTTTGTCAGAAAAACCTTCGTGTAAGAACAGTAATAACTCGGTGGCACAGAGATAATATTACGGTGATGATGTAATTTAGGATGCAAATTTACTTAGTTATTTAGCTATTAAAAATAGGTTACTTGCATTCGCCTTTTAACTAGTTTCATCTACTAAAAACTATGGATTTTATTGATCAAATAAAAGCTGTTTCTCAGCAAATTCCAAAACTAAAAGAGCAAGTCTTGACTGAAGAAGCTACCAAAAACGCTTTTGTAATGCCTTTTATTAATGCACTAGGGTATAACGTTTTTAATCCAACAGAAGTATGCCCTGAGTTTACGGCTGATGTACCTGGTTTAAAAGGAGAAAAAGTAGATTATGCAATTAATATGAATGGTGTTCCTATCATTCTTATTGAATGTAAATGGTGTGGAGCGAGTCTAGAACATCCAAAACATAGCTCACAATTACATAGATACTTTCATGCTACAGAAGCTAAGTTTGGTATCTTAACTAATGGTATTCTCTATAGGTTTTACACTGATACAGAGAAAACTAATGTTATGGATGAGAAACCATTCTTTGAGTTCAACATGATGGATTTTAATGAATCTATGGTGAATGAGCTTAAACGATTTTCTAAAATAGCCTTTAATCCTGAGCAAATGGCAGATTTTGCCAAAAACCTTCTTTACACAAAAGAGATTAAACGCCTTATGGCAGAACAGCTTACTGAACCGTCACCGGAATTTGTTAAATTTTTCGCCAGCCAAGTATATACAGGAAAATTAACTGTATCAGTCACAAATAAATTTACAGAAATTACAAAGCGTTCTCTCAAGGAATTTATTAATGACAGAATCACAGATAGATTAAAATCAGCTATTGATCTTCCTGACACTATAACTTCAGGCGCACAATCTACTTCTATTCAAGACACCGAAGTAGACATAGAAGCAGATTCTTCCTCATCTGAGAATGAAATTTCTATAACAGAAGAAGAAACGGAAGGGTTTTTAATTATTAAGGCTATCTTACGAGAAGTTATTGATATTAGCCAACTTCAATTTAGAGCTACAAAAAACTATTTTGGCATTAACATGGAGAATAAGGTATCCAAAACTGTTTGCCGACTTTGGTTTAAGTCAAGTAAAAAATATATCGGCATTATTGATGTGGATGGTAAAGAAGCTAAAAAATCCATTTCAAATCTAGACGAAATTTATGGATTAGTAGAAATTCTAAAGGATAGAGCTAAATATCTAACTCAAAATAGTTTAAAGCAGTCAAAATCAGTGGATGTATATGAGTCATAGTGGCTGATCAAAAAAAGAAAAACGGTAGAACGTTAATTGCTCTACCGCTTGCTAATTTTTATTTGAGAATCAAATCCCAAACTTTAACTATGACTCAACACCTTGGGGTAATAATTCCCGGCGTTGTTGAGAAGTAACTTGCACATTGCCGTTTTCATCAATATCAATGAGGGCGACATCGCCATCTTTGATGCGACCTGACAGAATTTCTTCTGCTAGGCTATCTTCTAACAAGCGCATAATTGCCCGACGTAACGGTCTTGCACCGTAGCTCGGACTGTAACCTTCTTCGATGAGTCGTCCTTTGAAGCGATCGCTTACTTCTAAAGTGATACCTTTTTCGGTGAGGCGACCAAACACTTCTTTGAGCATAATGTCCGCAATTTCGGTAACTTCTAGCTTGCTCAACTGACGGAAGACGATAATCTCGTCTAGACGGTTGAGGAACTCAGGACGGAAGTATTGCTTCAGTTCTTCGTTCACCAAGGAGCGAATGCGGTTGTATTGTGTTTCGGTTTGATCTTCGGAGAACTCGAAGCCGATACCACCACCACCTTTTTCAATTACCTTGGAACCGATGTTGGATGTCAAAATCAGCAAGGTGTTCTTGAAGTCTACGGTGCGTCCTTTCGCATCTGTTAACCGACCATCTTCTAAAATTTGCAGCAGCATATTGAAGACATCGGGGTGGGCTTTTTCGATTTCGTCGAACAGCACCACTGTGTAAGGACGACGGCGCACAGCTTCGGTTAATTGACCACCTTCGTTATAACCAACATAACCAGGAGGTGAACCAATCAACTTGCTGACGGTGTGGCGTTCCATGTACTCGGACATATCCAAGCGAATCATTGCTTCTTCGGAACCGAAGAAGTAGGAAGCCAAGGATTTCGCCAACTCGGTTTTACCAACACCAGTCGGCCCAGAGAAGACAAAGCTAGCAATGGGTCGGTTGGGATTTTTCAAACCGACACGAGCGCGACGAATTGCCCGTGAAACTGCTTTTACCGCATCTTCTTGTCCGATTAAGCGCTGGTGCAAGGTATCTTCCATGTGCAGCAGCTTTTCGGATTCAGATTCGGTGAGCTTGTTGACGGGAACGCCTGTCCACGAAGCCACGATGTGAGCAATGTCTTCTTCTGTAACTACAGGTTCTTGACCTTCGGTACCAGAAGCATTGGTCTTGCTTTGGGCGATCGCGCGGATTTCGGCTTTGATTTCCATTTCCCGATCGCGCAGTTCCCCAGCTCTGTCAAAGTCTTGGGAACGGACTGCATCATCTTTTTCTTTTAAGATTTGGCGCAGTTCTTTATCTAACTCTTTGGCTGCGGGGGGCAGCTGAGAGTTCATCAACCGCACGCGCGAACCAGCTTCGTCAACCAAGTCGAT
Source organism: Anabaena sp. FACHB-595 (assembly GCF_048568275.1). Classification (NCBI taxonomy): domain Bacteria; kingdom Bacillati; phylum Cyanobacteriota; class Cyanophyceae; order Nostocales; family Nostocaceae; genus Anabaena; species Anabaena sp. FACHB-595. The sequence goes on along the minus strand of NZ_CP183473.1, from coordinate 3,640,842 downwards.
GGCTTTGTCTGGCAGATAGCGATCGCTAATATAACGATCAGATAATTTCGCCGCCGCGACTAAAGCTTCATCGGAGATTTTCAGCTTGTGGTGTTGCTCGTAGCGATCGCGCAAACCATATAAAATTTCTATTGTTTCATCGACGGAGGGTTCACCGACCATCACTGGCTGGAAGCGGCGTTCTAGCGCTGCGTCCCGTTCGATGTGCTTGCGGTACTCATCTAAGGTTGTCGCACCGATACATTGCAATTCACCTCTTGCCAAGGCTGGCTTGAGGATATTTGCCGCATCAATCGCACCTTCGGCAGCACCTGCACCGATGAGGGTGTGTACTTCGTCTATTACAAGTATTACATTACCCGCTTGACGAATCTCATCCATGATTTTCTTCAAGCGTTCTTCAAATTCACCCCGGTACTTGGTGCCTGCGACCAGTAGACCGATATCTAGAGTGACAACACGCTTATCTTCAAGGATGTCGGGGACATCTTTGTTAGCAATGCGTGATGCTAGACCTTCGGCGATCGCGGTTTTACCAACCCCAGGTTCACCAATCAATACGGGGTTATTTTTTGTCCGGCGACCCAAAATCTGAATCACTCGCTCGATTTCCTTGGCGCGTCCCACCACAGGATCAAGCTTGTTATCAGTTGCCATTTGGGTCAGGTTCGATCCGAATTCATCCAAAGTAGGTGTTTTGGTGCGTCCCGATTGCCCGGTCGCCGAAACCTCTGCTGTTTCTCCCAGCATTCGGATGACTTGAGTTCTAACTTTAGATAGATCCACCCCCAGGTTTTCTAGCACCCTGGCTGCCACACCTTCCCCTTCCCGGATCAGGCCCAACAGCAGATGCTCGGTGCCAATGTAGTTATGGCCTAATTGGCGCGCTTCTTCTAGGGATAGTTCCAGAACCCGCTTTGCCCGTGGCGTAAACGGAATTTCCACGGCCACAAAGCCTGAACCCCGGCCTATGATTTTTTCTACCTCAATGCGGGCATCTTTGAGATTGACACCCATCGATTTCAGCACCTTGGCCGCAACTCCCGTACCTTCCCCGATCAGACCCAAGAGGATCTGTTCGGTTCCGACGAAGTTGTGACCTAAACGGCGGGCCTCTTCTTGGGCCAGCATGATTACCTTAATGGCTTTTTCTGTGAAGCGTTCAAACATGGCATTTTTCCCATCACCTGCGTCGTGCCGGTACGCTGATTTTAGCACAGGCTAAGAGTTTGGATGTCTGTATCCAAAGATAATCAGCATCCAACAGCTATCACACAAGTTGATGGCTTGATTATTATTTGTTTATTACTGTCGCCCTGCCAACTTTACTGAGGAGTTTGAGTTTATCAGCATTTTTGGGCTTGAATAAAATACAAACGATTATTAAATTTGTGATTTTATTAAACGATCACAAATATTTATTATTAGCACAGATAGGCTACTCTAATCAAGAGTATCTCTAGTTAGATATGTTATTCAAAAGCAAGAATATTCTTCTATTAAATATTCTGATGATTTGATTTCAGGAAAAATAGATATTTTCTCATTAACTTAGTTGTTTTCCATATCGACAACTAGGTCGGGGTGTGTATTTGGGAGGAGGAGTAAGAAGAGCAGAGGGGGCAGGGGGAGCAAAGAAGAATTACTATTGACCCATGGCAACTGACAACTGTCAACTGACCAATGACCAAGAATATTTTTGCAGGTCATCTCGGATAATGGTTTCCCAGTGCGCCAATGTCTTTTGAAATTGGGGATATTGCAAGTCTGGAAGCCAGAGTATGAGGGCATCTTCACCATTATCTTGGTAATAAGCACGCCGCCTTCCTGCTGTTTGGAACCCAAACTTTTGGTATAAAGATATTGCGGCTAGGTTCGAGGCTCGGACTTCGAGGGTGGCTCTTTCTAAGCCGCGATCGCTAGCTGTTCTCAAGAGAAAATATAATAAAGCCTGTCCTAAAGCTTGACGGTGATATTGGGGATGAACAGCCAAAATTGTGATGTGGGCTTCTCCGACAATTGACCAAAAACACCCCATACCCAAAAGTTTGATGGAGGAAGTGGGGGAAAATAGACCGAGTAGATCGCTGTTGGGACTATCCAACTCTCTTTGGTAGCCCTCCATAGTCCAAAGTCCACCAAAACAGGCTTGATCTAGTTCGAGGATTGCACTTAAATCCTTTGAGGTGAGTGATTGAAGTTTTAATTTTGATGAGATCACTTTTATTTGGATAAGATTACAAACCCTTTGTAAACTGGGATCGGGACAGTTAATTCACGCCCGTAATTTGAACAAGGACAATTTATATAGTTATGGTATCGACTCACCCGGCTGGGGTTCAAGATGCTGGTACTCAGTATCTACCTCAAAGGCGCAACACAAATACAAATATTTCTCCCAACCAGGAACTTTTACCTCTAACTGCTAAAGCTAACAGTCAAGGAAACCTGGAAATTGGTGGGTGTGATGTCACAACTCTAGTTGAGCAGTTTGGTTCACCTCTATATATATTAGATGAAGAAACCCTACGCACAGCTTGTCAGCAATACCGGGATGGTTTCCAAAAATATTATCCTGGAGAATCTCAGGTATTGTATGCCTCTAAAGCATGGAATTGTTTAGCTGTTTGTGCGATCGCAGCCTCAGAAGGTTTAGGAATTGACGTAGTTTCGGGAGGCGAACTCTACACTGCTCTAGCTGCTGGTGTGAGTCCCGCTAAAATCTACCTCCACGGGAATAATAAATCTCGTGAGGAACTGGTTTTAGCAATTGAATCTGGTGTAACAATCGTTGCAGATAATTGGTATGAATTGCGTATATTGGCGAGTTTAGCCGACTCAGAAGAGCCAATCCGGCTCATGTTGCGCTTAACTCCTGGTATAGAATGTCATACTCACGAATACATTCGCACAGGACACCTGGATAGTAAATTTGGCTTTGACCCCAACGATTTGGCTGAGGTTTTTGAGTTTGTTAGCCAGCAACCAAATCTCAACTGCGTAGGATTACACGCTCATATTGGCTCGCAAATTTTTGAGCGCCAACCCCATCGAGATTTAGCTGCTGTCATGGTGCAGTGGTTAAGGGATGCGAATAAATATGGTTTGAATGTCACCGAATTAAATGTTGGTGGCGGTTTGGGAATTAAATATGTAGAATCAGACGATCCACCAAGCATTGATGAGTGGGTGAAGGCGATTTGTGAAGTAGTGCAAGCAGCTTGTGCAGCCGAAAACTTGCCTTTACCAAAGCTATTATCTGAACCAGGGCGATCGCTCATTGCTACCAGCTGCATCACCGCATACACTGTTGGCTCATCTAAAACAATACCGGAAATCCGTACCTACGTTTCCATAGACGGGGGTATGTCTGATAATCCACGCCCAATTACTTACCAGTCAGTTTATCGGGCAGTAATTGCCAATAAATTATCTGCCCCCCATACAGAAACAGTTACTATTGCGGGTAAGCATTGCGAATCAGGGGATATTCTGATTAAAAATGCCCAACTACCAAAAACTGAACCAGGCGATATTCTCGTAGTTATGGCAACTGGTGCGTACAATTACAGTATGGCCTCTAACTATAACCGCCTACCCCGACCGGCAGCAGTTGTAGTGGCAAATGGCGAAGCAAACTTAATTTTGCAACGCGAAACTTATCAAGACTTAATTCGGCAAGATTGTTTACCAGAAAGACTTAAATAGTCAGTGATCAATAGTCAGTAGTCAGTAGCTAAAAAAGACTGACTACTGGCATCTGACAACTGACAACTAACAAATGACTATTAGAATCCAGATGTCATGAGAGATTTAGGGAAGCAATGGCTGGCAAACCTGGGATGGTCACAGTCCTTGCTGCTTGGGACTCTGGATATTGTATTGGTGCTGGTGTTGACCTACATGATACTAGTGATCATTAGTGAGCGCCGGACTTTGTGGATGGTGCGAGGATTTATTGTTTTGATGCTGGCATCAGCGCTCAGTGGTAGATTTGGTCTACCACTGCTAAATTTTGTGCTGGAAAAATTAGTGATTGGCTGTGCTGTAGCAATGGCTGTTGCTCTCCAGTCAGAATTTCGGCGATTTTTAGAACAACTAGGGCGTGGTGAATTCCGACAATTATTGCAACCAGCCAATCTAACCATTCCCAAGTCTGATAGTGTAATTGATGAAATCGTGGAAGCGGTAAAGGAACTCTCGAAAAACCGAATTGGAGCTTTGCTAATTTTGGAAACCACTGGCCCCATCGACGAACGAGATTTTTCTGTGCCTGGAGTCAAACTCAATGCGGACGTTTCCAAGGAACTAATACAGACAATTTTTCAGCCAAAAACCCTATTACATGATGGAGCAACATTAATTCGTGGCTCAAGGATCGTATCTTCGGGTATAATTTTACCGCTTTCGGGACGCACAGCCTCACGCCAGTTGGGAACACGCCATCGGGCAGCAATGGGGATTACTGAGCGGGTCGAAAACTGTATCTGTGTCGTTGTATCAGAAGAGACGGGTTCTATTTCCTTAGCGGAAAGGGGAACTCTAAATAGACCCCTGACAATTAGGAAGCTGAAAGAGTCATTAGAAGCTCGATTGTCCCCGATAGTAGATCGGGAAGCCGTTGCTCCCGGCTTGTTCAGTTTGGGTCGTCAGATAGGTGATCAGACACTAGCACTGGTTTCACGTTTACCCGGTTTACCACGTCTTCGACGTGCCACGCGTAGTTTACTTCCCCGTAGGGATAAGACCGCTTCTCAAGATAAAAAATGACAATACAACAAACTGAACTGCAAGAATTGCCCCTGGATTTAAAACGAGAACTACTGCCCAAACACGTTGCAGTAATTATGGATGGCAATGGTCGATGGGCTAAACGTCAAGGTCTACCCCGAATTATGGGTCATAAGCGAGGAGTAGATGCCCTCAAGGATTTACTACGTTGCTGTAGAGACTGGGGGATTCAGGCGCTGACTGCTTATGCTTTTTCCACAGAGAACTGGAAAAGACCACAGGAAGAAGTAGAGTTTCTGATGACTCTGTTTCAAAGAGTTTTACGTCAAGAACTGCGGGAAATGGTCGAAGAGAATGTGCAGATTCAGTTTGTAGGAAATTTAACAGCTTTGCCGCGATCGCTGCAAGCGGAAATTTCCCGCTCTATGGAAGAAACTAAAAATAATCGCGGTATTCGGTTTTCTGTCGCCACCAATTATGGAGGAAGGCAGGAGATTTTACAAGCTTGCCGGGCGATCGCCCAAAAAGTTCAGCAAGGTCTACTACAACCAGATGAAATTAACGAAGAAGTATTTGAACGCCACTTATACACAGCCGGAATTTCCGACCCAGACTTATTAATCCGTACCAGTGGCGAAATGCGCCTCTCAAATTTCTTACTATGGCAAATGGCTTATGGGGAAATCTATATTACTGATACTCTCTGGCCAGATTTTGACCGTACAGAGTTTCATCGCGCCTTATGTGCATATCAGCAAAGAGAACGGCGATTTGGGAAAGTTTAGGGATTGGGGATTGGGAATTGGGGACTGGCGATTGGGGACTGGGGACTGGGGATTTATCCCTCCACTTCCCCTGCTTCCTCTACTCCCCCTGCTTCCCCATCTCTCTCTTACGGGCCAGAAAATACGGCTTGTTCAATATCTTCTCGGCTGAGGGAATATTTAAACGCGCGTTGAATATCTTGGCCGTTTTCCCCAGCTTGGACGTAGCGCACTACAATTTGCTCAACATCAAGCCAAAGTTCAGCTTGCCAACTGGGACACTGTAAACGCCAGCAGTGTAGTTGTGTATCATCTTGTTGACAACCTTGCTCCTTTAACCATTGTTCAATTTGGGGGAGAGGATGACTATATAAGGGCGTGTTAGCAGGAGGAAGAGACATAATAATTCAAAATTTGAAATTAGCCAGAACAGTTAATTGTGACAGATAAGAAATCGATTGTTGTATCGGTGGTGGAAAAAGTGCATCACCACGAAGAAAGGCAATGGTAATTGCCAGGAGTAGACAACCGACTAACGTTAAACCCAAAATAAATAAAGCAAATATTTCGCCAGGGGAGAGGGGGCGATCGCTTGCATCCAGGTAAGCGGATTTTGAGTAATCGTAAGAATAAGAGGCGGGACGATTCAAGTCGGATGGTGCTTGAATGACCCCAAAACGAGAATAGCCGATTTTTAAGTCGTAATTTAAACGCCTGTCTGGGTTACTCAGCGTGGCGTAGGCTTCATTAATTTGCTGAAATTGTCTAGTAGCAAGAGCAGCAGGCAATTCTGTAGTATCAGGATGATAACGCTTGCTCAGTTCCCGATAAGCGCGGCGGATATCGATTACCGATGCTGAGGGATGCAGTCCTAGCAGAGAATAATATGTAGGCTCACTGCTTTTTGGCATTGCACCGTTCTGATTCACGGCTGTTTGATTCACTTTGCAATCAAGTTTTTTCTAATATTCTAAACCTACCATTAGCAATAAATGTCAAACTTCCGTGTCTGAATCTCTTTATAGTGAAAGCTTCAAGCAGGGAGCTTCTTTAAGTTACGATAAATTTTATTGCTTGAGTGCGTTCACCACATAATGACTAAAGCCGCAGACATCAGCACCAAAAAATTAATCAGCCTAGCACCCAACAACTGGGTAAGATGGGTGACACAGCTTTCTGATGTTGTCGCTGGAGAAATTCTCAGTTCTGATTTTCAATGGATTAGCCGAGAGAGTGATGTTTTAATTCGTGTCACCAGTCCTGAATACGGTGAATTTTTAGTCCTCAACGAATTACAGTTACGCTATCAACCCCAAATGCCAAGACGGATGAGGGCTTATGCGGCACTGGCAGAAGAAAAGTATAATTTACCTACATATCCCGTTTTAATCAATATTCTCAAAACTAGTAACGAAGAAGTACCCACAAGCTTTACATCAAATCTTGCAGGATTACGGGCGATACAAGATTATCGAGTCATTAATCTTTGGGAAGTTGATGTAAATATTGCTTTCCAACAACCTTTACCTTCCCTACTTCCCTTTGTACCCCTTCTTAAGGGTGGTGAGAATGAGTTAATCATTCGAGAAGCGTTGCAAATGCTGCGTGCGGACGAACAACTCAATCAGTTAGAAACAGTCCTAGCTTTTTTTGCTACGTTTGTGTTAGAGAGTGCTTTAGTTCAAGAAATTATGAGGTGGGATATGGCTGTTTTACGTGAATCGCCTTGGTATCAAGAAATTTTGCGAGAAGGTGAAGCACGCGGTGAAGCACGCGGTGAAGCGCGCGGTCAACTGCTGGGATTGATGTCCGGTATTGAAACTAATTTAGAAGCAAAGTTTGGCCAAAACGGTTTAGAACTATTGCCACAAATTAGTCAAGTTGAAGATTTAGTCACTTTAAAGGAAATCTTACGCAAAATTGTTGCTGCCAAAACAATTGAAGAATTGCGGCAGATGCTGTAGTGTTATTGCTCACATACATTAAATTAAATCAGCGCGGGGTTTAAATGTTTCAATTTGCCGGAGTTTTTCGTAAAGTTCTTTTTCTTCTTGACTGATCGTTTTCGGGGTAAGTATTTGAATTTCTACTAATTGATCACCACGTTTACCGTTATCGCTGGGATAGCCTTTATTGGCCAGGCGGAATCTTTGACCAGACCTAACTCCTGGGGGAATGGTCATTTTTACGGGGCCGTCTAGGGTTGGTGCTTCTACCTGTCCTCCTAAGACGGCTTCGCTGGGAGTGACTGGTACTTGGCAGAATATATTAGTACCTTCTAGTTTAAATAGTGGGTGAGGTTCGACGGTAATTTTTAAGTAGAGGTCGCCGCCGCTTATGCCTTGATTACGCAGGCGGATGGTTTGACCTGTTACCATCCCTGGGGGCATTGTTACTTCTAGCGATCGCCCATCCTCTAAACGAATACGTTCATTACCCCCAGAATAAGCTTTTTCAAAGGGTAAGGTCAATCTTGCTTCAATATCCCGACGGGCTGGACGAGAGGGATTTTTGGGAACTGTATATTCAACTCGGCTTTTTGGCGAACGAAACGGATCGGTTGTCGTGTTGGTACTTGCACCATTTTTGCTATCTCTACGACTGCCAACACCGATAACTTGATTCAGAAAATCTTCAAAATTGGTAAACTGGCTGGGATCTACATTTTCATTACCGTTGCGTTCTCCATTACGACTATCTCCCCAAGCCTTGGATTTAGGAGTTTGTTTAGGAAAGCCTTTCTGTTTCCAATAACGGCTAAATTGGTCATATTGTGCGCGTTTAGTCGCATCGGAAAGCATTTCATAAGCTTCGCCGATGATTTTAAATTTTTCTTCTGCGTCTTTATTCCCCGGATTGAGATCAGGGTGATACTGTCTTGCTAACCGTCGATAATTCTTTTTAATATCTTCATTAGTAGCATCTTTCGTTACTCCCAAAATCTCGTAATAATCACGAAAATTCTGCAAATTCTGCATATTCATTTATTTAACTTTTAAATTTTAGTTTCTAGATAATTGTTACTAATTACCAATTACCAATTATCAATTACCAAATCCGCATTCAGGCAGAAGAGGAGATGGGAATCAATTCCTTAATTTTGTTGGCGTAGCCTTCTCTAGGAGATGCTACGCGATACCATAGGCTATTTTGAATTGATTCCTCCCTATTCCTCATCTATAGCCAATCATCATCATCGTCCCAATTATCCTGATAGCTGGGGCGGGGTGATTTACGAGGAGGGCGGCTGTTGTCATAGGAAGGACGACTGTCTCGTCCGTAATCTCTGCCATAGTCTCTGCCATAATCTCTGTTATTGTAAGCATCCCGTTCTCGATAGCTATCTCTGGGAAGGTCGCGTTCCTTGTCTTTATCGCCCACAAAGATGTCTTTGATCGTGGCAAATAAATCGTCGTCTTCGTCTTCAGCATAATACTGACGAACTTCTCGATTTAGCTCATATAGAGCATCTTGCAGATCGGCGTAGGCTTGGTCAATCCCGCGATCGTCATTTTCTTTGAGACTTTCCTTTAATTCCCGGCTAATATTATCAATGCGTTGGCGGCGATTACGAGCAAACTGCATCCCAAATTCTAAAGCAACTTCCCTTAGCTGGCGTTCTCCTTGGAGGATTAAGGCTTCAGAACGGGTACGTTTTTCTACCCTCTCTTTGCGTTCCCGGTCAACGTCAGCATATTTTTGGGCTTCCTGAATCATCCGGTTAACTTCTGATTCACTTAGGGTAGAAGCACCTTGAATGGTGATACTCTGTTCTCTGCCAGTGGTTCTGTCTAAAGCTGTTACCTGTAAAATCCCGTTGGCATCGATATCAAATGCTACTTGGATTTGGGGAATACCTCGTGGTGCAGGGGGAATGCCGTAAAGTTTGAAACGTCCTAGAGATTTGTTATCACCTGCCATTTCCCGTTCACCTTGGACTACGTGAATTTCCACGGAGTTTTGGTTATTTTCGGAAGTGGAGAAAATATCAGAACGGCGGACAGGGATGGTGGTATTGCGGGGGATGAGTTTTTTCATCACGCCACCGATCGCTTCCAATCCCAAAGATAAGGGTGTAACATCTAGCAGCAGCACATCTTTGAACTCTCCTGCCAGAATCCCCGCTTGAATGGCTGCACCCATCGCCACCACTTCATCAGGGTTGACATTTTCGCTGGGTTCAATGCCAATTAAGTCCCGCACCAGTTGTTTTACCATTGGCATTCTTGTGGAACCGCCAACTAGTACGACTTCTTCAATATCATCAGGTCTGAGTCCGGCATCTTTTAGCGCCCGTTTCACGGGGTTACGGACGCGTCCTAATAAGTCAACACATAAACCTTCAAACTGGGAACGCGTCAGCCTGGTTTCTAAGTGTTTGGGGCCGTCTTCTGTAGCAGTGATGAAGGGTAAGTTAATATCAGTGATGCTGACAGCCGAGAGTTCGATTTTAGCTTTTTCCGCCGCTTCCATCAAACGTTGCAAAGCTTGGCGATCGCGTCTTAAGTCTACACCTTCTGTCTCTAAAAATTGCTCTGCCAACCAATCGACAATTTTCTTATCAAAGTCATTCCCACCTAGTTGGGTATCGCCACTGGTGGCTTTGACTTCAAATACTCCATCCCCGACTTCCAAAATCGATACATCAAATGTCCCGCCACCCAAGTCAAAAACTAAGATGGTTTCCGTATCACCCCGGTCTAACCCATAAGCTAAAGACGCTGCTGTCGGTTCGTTGAGAATCCGCAACACTTCTAAACCGGCAATTCTGCCAGCATCGCGGGTGGCTTGTCTTTGGGAATCATTGAAATAAGCTGGTACTGTAATTACTGCCCCTGTAACTGCTGACCCTAAATAAGCACTGGCATCATCTGCCAACTTTTTCAGCACCATTGCCGAAATCTCTTCGGCGGAAAATTCCTTATTGAGACGAGGACAGGCAACTTTAATATTGCCAACTTCATCTTTGCGAATTGTATAAGGTACACGCTTCGATTCTGGGCTAAGTTCGTTATACCTGCGCCCGATATAGCGTTTTACGGCAAAAAATGTATTTTGAGGATTGAGGACTGTTTGTCGCCGTGCCATTTGCCCAACAACCCTTTCACCATCTTTGCTGAAGCCAACGACCGAGGGGGTTGTTCGCATTCCTTCTGCATTGGCAATCACCACCGGCTTGCCACCCTCCATCACGGCGACTACTGAGTTGGTTGTACCCAAGTCGATGCCGACTACCTTGCCCATGCCTTACTCTTCTCCTACTGTGTCTTACTATATATATTATGATTGGGCAGAACTACCTCTAGCTTTGTGCTACAGGGTAAACTTGCCTCAATGTTATAACAGTCATCATTAAGGCAAAAAATGGAAGAATTATAGCTTGAGGATTTAGTTGCAAGACTAGGATAACATTGACGATGCTTAGTATGTTCTAGCCGTTGTAAATGTTGTAGCCTCATCTGTGAACTTCATTACATCTTCAAGTTGGGAAATCCACCCTTACCTTAATTGCTATGTGTGGCAGTTGTCAGTTGTTAATTGTTAGTTGTTTTTGCATAAGCTTCAATACACTAACCCAAAAGTGTGTGAACTTAGTATATGAAAGCCACTGACTAATGACCACTGACCACTGACAAAATTGATATTACAACTGTTCTAAACACTTGAATTTAAAAGCAAGATTACACAATCACCTAACACACGTAGCACGAGAACGTGATCCTTATCTAGCGACGGCTGGACATTTCTTTGTCCAAGAATACATTCGCCAAGAATTTGCCCAGTGGGGAAGTGTGGAAATCCACACCTTTCAAGTAGGCAATAAATCTTTTAATAATCTCATCCTCAATTTGCCGTCCCAATCTACAGGGAAAAAACAGGAGCTACCACCTATTTTAATTGGCGCACACTATGATGGTGTACCTGGAACGGTAGGGGCTGATGATAATGCTACAGGCGTAGTAGTTTTATTAGAATTAGCGAGAAAGTTTGCGACTACACCAGCCAAATATCCTTTGCGATTGGTGGCGTTTGATATGGAAGAATATGGCTTGCTGGGTAGTACTGATTATGCAGGCTTATTACGTCAACAACAGCAGCCGTTACGATTGATGATGTCACTAGAAATGTTGGGATATCGGGACTCTACACCCGGTTCGCAGAGATATCCTGCACCATTAGAAAAATTTTACCCTAATACAGGTGATTTTATTGCTTTAATTGGTAATTTACGCACTATCCCCGACTTAATCGGTATGAGTCGCAATATCCGCAAAGCTGGGGTATCAAGCCAGTGGCTACCAGTCCCAAAGCGGGGTTTGATTGTTCCCCAAACCAGATTAAGCGATCATGCACCGTTTTGGGATGCAGGTTATCCAGCAATTATGGTGACAGATACAGCCTTTTTGCGGAATCCTCACTATCATCAAGCTAGTGATGCGATCGCTACTCTCGATTTAGATTTTCTCACAAGTGTGTGTGAAGGCTTGGAAATAAGTATCCGACGGCTGTGAACAAAGTTACTGGAATCCCAATTTCAGCCATGCAAATAATTGCCCAACTGTCAATCTGAAATCCAGAAAATCTGGCACAGGTAAAATATCATCAAATTGTCGTTTGATTTCTGGTAATTGATTGGGTAAAAAGCAAATAACCGCTTTCTCAGCTGGATCAATCAACCATCCTAAACTAGTTTGATGGCGTAAGCAAAAAAGTATATTGTCTGTGACTCGTGTTTGCGATTGCTCCGGTGAGAGAATTTCAATTGTCCAATCGGGAGGAATTTCAAAAGCATTAGCTACCTCGCCATCTGCATCAAAGGGGATTTTCTCCCAACGAAATACAGCAATATCGGGAACAATTGAACGTCCAGAAAACGTACACCTCAATTCTGGAAAAGCGTAAGCGGTTTTACTGGGAAAGCCTACCTCATTGATACCATCTGCAAGTCGAATCTGTAGAGTACTATGCTTTCCTTGGGGCATGGGTTTTTGGTATATATAACCATCAATAAACTCATTAGCGGGTTTTGTCTCTGGCAGTATTAAAAATTCAGCTAGGCTCAAAGGCTTACTGGCTGTTTGCATAAGTTTTGCTTTGCCAATTTCTTATATTGTCACATTTGAAGTTTCACCCAGATCATGAGAACGCACATTGGGAGATAAACTAGTTAAATCGTCAATATTTCGCTTCATAGTGTTACAGATAGCATCTAATGGTAAATCGTTAGGATCATAGCCAAAAGGATTTTCAATCTCTAAGCCAATCGCTTCAATACCAAATAATGTAAAACTCACTAACCCCACAACTAAACCCGTCCACCAACCCAAACTCTCCACCATTTGAAAAGGCAGGAGAAAACAATATAATAATAATAATTGCTTGAGATGTATAGAATAAGCTAAAGGCATAGGTGTTCTGAGAATCCGTTCACAAGAACCTAAATTATCAACTAAATTGTTTAATAATTCTTGTATAGATGTTAATTGATAACTATTTAAGCACTTGCAAGTATATTGCTGTTGTAAATAATCTCCAATCCAGAACGCTACTTCTAAAGGCGGATTATTCATGCTCTTAAGTTTGAAATATCGAGAAGTTGATATCAAATCTTCTAGTTCACTATTTATCGGTTCTCCACGCAAATGCAATTTAGTAGCTACAGCAAAAGCTACTAGTAAATTTAAAACTGATATTTTAGCTTCTCTATCCTTTAGTGATACTTCCTCCACTGATACCCAAATTTGTCTAGCTAGATTACGGGTATTGTTGACTATAGAACCCCAGGCTTTCCTCCCTTCCCAAAAACGATCATAAGCAGTATTTGTCCGAAAAACGAGTAATAAACCTAGAACAATACTAGGAATAACGCTACCTAAAATTGGTTGAGATACTGGAATTTTTAGTTGATAAAGTAAAGTAACTAATACCCCAAATAAAGCACAGCAAATAACGCGTTTGTAAATTGCGCCAATAACTGAGCCTCTAAGTTGAAAAGCTATTTGAAACCAGTGCTTTTTTGCAACAGTCATCTCATTAACCTAAAAAATACTGGGCGAACTCATCAGCTAAGATTTAATAACTTAAAAATCATAACTCCATAAGTAGCACAGTTGGCATTGAGGAATTTACTGTCAAAGCTTACCCAGAAAGATTGTCTGTTGAGACTTGGTGTAATAGTTTTGCTCTACTGCACAAGCTGATAGGACAAATGCTTAGACGCATTTACTTAGGCTATGTAGAATATGAGCGCTGCATCATTGCGAATTACCAACTAACACAGTAGGTGCTGGTGTAGTTAAAGCAGTCTTCAAGGCTAGTTCGTCCGCCACAAAGTCGGGAACTCCGGCTTCGTTGCCCAATGCTAAACAACAATCCTGCACGGCTAAGAGGAAACCTTTAATTAATTCCACATCGGGTATAGTATTGACTTGTGAGAGAAAGCCTCGCCAAGATGCTGTATCTCCACCGTAGCTATCTATTAAATATAAACCAGCTAGATACTCAGCTAAGGGATCTAATGCCAAGCGGATTTTATCTTGGGCTGCGCCGATAGTTTGAATGAGACGCAGGCGTTTTTCTAAATGTTGTAAACGTTCTTCTACTTTATTACCGTCATCAAGGGCGGCTAAGATATCTTCTAGTTTGGCTGATGTGGGACGGAAAGTGGTTTTTAGACATTGCCAAGCAATTACCTTCGCATCTCTTTGGACAGTGCGATTATTTGGTTCAGTTTCTAATCTATCCCGGTTAAGTTCGTTGAGGTATGCCAGCATTAAATCAGGGATATTTTCTGGTAAATCACTTGCTGTTCCTTCTTTTGTGGCAATCATTTGTTCAGCGTAGAGTTTCGCCAGTAACACGGTAATATTGCGTTGTCCTACCATCAACGAAAGACGGTGACAAGCATCAAAATATTCCACATCAGTAAACAAATCACGTTTGCGGCGTTGTGTTAAATAAGCTTCCATGAAAGATGAGAGTCTATCACCAGCAACCCGCAGGGGTTGAATTGTGGTTTTGGGTACTTCGTTTAATTTTTCTTCTACGCGAGAAGTGACAATGAGGGCGTTTACCGGGAAATCTTTTTCTGCGGGATGAATTTTGTTGCGTGTCGCTTCACTCATTTCCGAAAAGTGATCTACTATGACTAAAATTCGGCGTTGACGGAGTAAATTAGTTAACAATTCATCGTCAATTGTTTTGGTTTCGCTGATAAGTGCTTGCAGTTGTCCGCCGATAGTTTCTTTTAAAGGATGATCTAATTCTTGCTCAATTAAGACTGGTAACATTTGGTGTTTAGATAGGCGCTGACTTTCATTGTCATTCATTGCCCATTGCGCCAAAGTACAAGCCAGACTGGTTTTACCTGCACCACCTTCTCCCCAAATTAATAATGTTGCACGTTTTTGGTTAAATATTAGTTGTAAGTCTGTGGCTGTAAATTGAGCGAGATTATTATTATCTAAAACTACGGGAATGGGGACGAAAATCGAACGTTCTGTGACAGTTTTCTTTTTGTTAAATCCTTCTTTGGCAGAGGTGAGGCGTTTTTCTACCCAAGCATCAAGGACTCTGGGGTGATAGTTAAAAAATTCGATAAATAATAATGTGCGAATCGGGAAAGCTACACCGCCAAGGGCATCGGGTAATTTAAAACTAGATAAAGGTTTAAGGGCATTGTTGACGTGTAATACCCACAAAGGACGCACCCGCAACAAGATGAGCCAGAGGGAGGGGAAGAAGATAATGTAAATTAATCCCCCTGTTACCCAAGGGTTTTTCGTCATCCATTCTAAAGTTCTGTCAAGGAGGCGAGATTGTCTTTTGGTTTTTAAGGCATCAAGAGAACGATTGACAGAGGTAATGCTGGTGTCTAAATTTTTATCTTTATTATCCTTTAACGCTTTGAGTACTTTTTCTAAATCCTCTATGGCTTTGTCTAACTCTGCAAAAGCCATAGTACCTGCCTTGTCTTGAAAGCTGGCACTTATTGTTGCTAAAGCATCAGCAGCATTAAAGCGAACATTTGCATCTTTGTCGGACTGCAAAGCCAGAATCAAAGAGGGAATTGCTGCCTTTGCTTCCCCTCCCATGCTCCCCAGGACATTAGCAGCAGTAGAGCGAACATTTGCATCTTTGTCGGACTGCAAAGCCTGAATCAAAGAGGGAATCGCTGCCTTTGCTTCCCCTCCCATCCTCCCCAGGGCAAAAGCAGCAGTAGAGCGAACATTTGCATCTTTGTCGGACTGCAAAGCCAGAATCAAAGAGGGAATTGCTGCCTTTGCTTCCCCTCCCATCCTCCCCAGGGCAAAAGCAGCAGTAGAGCGAACATTTGCATCTTTGTCGGACTGCAAAGCCTGAATCAAAGAGGGAATCGCTGCCTTTGCTTCCCCTCCCATCCTCCCCAGGGCAAAAGCAGCAGTAGAGCGAACATTTGCATCTTTGTCGGACTGCAAAGCCAGAATCAAAGAGGGAATTGCTGCCTTTGCTTCCCCTCCCATGCTCCCCAGGGCAAAAGCAGCAGTAGAGCGAACATTTGCATCTTTGTCGGACTGCAAAGCCAGAATCAAAGAGGGAATTGCTGCCTTTGCTTCCCCTCCCATGTTCCACAGGGCAGAAGCAGCATTAAAGCGAACATTTGCATCTTTGTCTTTTAACTGTTGAATATAGGTAGAAATTTCTGGATCTTGACTAATTTGCGCCCATACCTTACTCATTGGCATTACAGACAACCAGAGACAAGAGAAAGAAACTGCACTGACAGTTAATAATCTCTTAACTGTTCTCTTACTCATTTTTGTTAAGGTTTTATTGCTGACTACAGAGCTAATTGCGTAGATGCGTTTGGTTTTGTTGTTTCCACAGGGTTGCAGCTTGTCGTCAGACATCGCAGCAGTAGTTAAAGGTTCCATTTGCTAATTTGTTGAGGTGCATCTTACTTACTTAGTAAGACACGGATTTAGCCGTAAATTACGCAATTTAACTTAAATAATTTAGATTTACGCCTTGTCAGCAACAAATACAAACACAGCTTGCACCGCTTGTGGTGTCAAAGTTGGATAATTCTCTAAAACAATCCATATTTGACTTCCATAACTGTTAGAGATGAAACAAAAATTTCAGTAGGAGATATTAATTTTATCTGCTTGAGGGTGTTTTCTTCTCCTTTGACAACATCACTAATCACGCAAGTATCTAGTAGATAACCCATACATAATTAAAGTTCTATTTCCTTTGGTGGTATCAATTCATCTCGATATGATTCAAATATAATACTTTCTTTCACACCTGAATATTGCATAATTATGTCTGGCCATTGGCTGGGTTTAGTTTCTAGGAATGTAACGAACACTAAACTTTCAGTTATACCCTGTGGTGTTTCAGCTAATTCAATTTTGCCGTTTTTATAAATTCCTTGAATTGTTTTTAACATATAGCTTACCTCCTACATGAGTTTTAACCTATTGCTTCTAATTATTATGTCATGCAGAGTAAAGTCATAAAACGGATTTGACATGAGACAAATTAGGAAGCGAACTTATATTTATATTTTAAAAGTACATTGTTTGAGTTTTGACCTTTACTTATTACTTATTACTTATTCTCCTTCTTTATCGCATACGAATACTTCCCGCCTGACAATCTCGTAACCAAGTTTTAATACCTTGGGCAATACTACCGTTACTACTATCTCGTGGCGGTGATGGTGGCTGTTGTTGGGGATAAGCAGCAGTCTGAGTAAACATCATGATAAAACGGCGATCGCCTGAAGTTTTCGTCAGTAATAGCCAGTGAAATTCTTGTAATTCCACAGCTTTTTTAGCTATATACTGCCTTTCTAAAGTAGTAAAGAAAACTTGCTCAACATCAGAGGTAGCTTTTGTTTGTCCATCTGTGCCAGAACCATCAAGATTTAGGGACAAGGGCTGAAACTCAGGTCTACCAGCTACCAAAATATAACTATAAATATCGCTACTGCGGCGGAGGCGGCGACCGCGTTGACTGGCGCGATTGGCATAACTCGGTAAATCACGCAATAACTGAGTAGTAAAAGTCTCTAAACTTTGCTGATGACAAACAAACTTCTTCTGAGGTTGTACAGAGGGTTGGGGAGAGAAATTTTGTGAAAATGCCGCTTTTTCGGAACTGTTCGAGACAATCAGCCAAAAACCCAAGGTCAGCAGCCAAAAACCATAACTTGTCTTTTTAACAAAGTTGAGTGCTGTTAACGGGATTTGAGCAGCGTACTGAGTAATAAATCCTTCCCCTGCCCCCCCTGCTCCTCTG
This sequence comes from Anabaena sp. FACHB-595, assembly GCF_048568275.1. NCBI lineage: Bacteria > Bacillati > Cyanobacteriota > Cyanophyceae > Nostocales > Nostocaceae > Anabaena > Anabaena sp. FACHB-595. The sequence goes on along the minus strand of NZ_CP183473.1, from coordinate 3,623,059 downwards.
CCCCCCCTGCTCCCTTTATGCCCTCCCATTTTTACCCTCATACCACTGTTGTTAACTCTTGAGAAATGCGTTTCCAGGCTAACTCAGGTTCAGCAGCAGCAGTAATTGGACGACCAATCACTAAATAATCAGCCCCTGCTTGGATGGCTTGGGAGGGGGTGAGCGATCGCTTTTGATCTCCCGCTTCTGCCCATGTTGGGCGTACCCCCGGACAAACCAACACGAAATCATCCCCGCAAATTTGGCGTAAATGTGCCACTTCTTGGGGTGAACACACTGCCCCATCTAACCCCATCTCCTGCGCCATTAGAGCCATATCTAAAGCATATTCTGGCAATTCTGAAGGAATTTTCAAATCTAACGCCAACTGTCTGGCAGAAATACTGGTTAACACCGTCACAGCGATTAACTTGGGCGGTTTCACACCAGCTTGTGCAGCCCCTTCCTCTACCGCCTCTTTTGCAGCCTTCAGGGCATCTCTACCAGAGGTAGCATGGATTGTCATCAAATCCACCCCGTAACCAGCCGCCGCACGACAAGCCCCAGCCACCGTATTGGGGATGTCGTGAAACTTCAAATCGAGAAAGATGCGCTTTTGTCTAGATTTCAGTACTTCTAGAATTCTGGGGCCGGAACTAGTAAACAATTCCAACCCAACCTTCCAAAAAGTCACCGACTCTAGCTTATCAATGAGAGCGATCGCACTCTCCGTATCTGGCACATCCAAAGCCACAATTATTTTGTCATTACTCATTAATTTCCCCCTACACCCTTACACCCTTATACCCCTATCTCCTCTAAGGTACTAAGCGCATAAACTTATTTTTCCCTACTTGTAACACTCGCCCTTGGAGTTCATCTGGCTGTTGAAAGGTGGTATCGGCATCAGAAATGCGATCGCCATCTAAGCGTACTCCGCCTTCTTGAATTTTCCGTTTACCTTCCCCTGTACTTTTACACAAGCCAGTCGCACCAAGTAAATAAGCTAACTTGACGGGGAATTGAGAGACATTAGATAGAGAAAATTCTGGGACTGCACCTTCTTTACCGCCACTTTGAGCCGCTTCTTTAGCTTCATTGGCTGCTTGTTCACCGTGGTATTGTTTGACAATCTCCCAAGCTAAGAGCATTTGGCGATCGCGCGGATTTTCTGGCAGTGCATCAATGGGTAAATTAGTCAATAATTCAAAATAGTCTTTTAGCAGAACATCGGGAACGCCTTGTAACTTTTGGTATTTTTGTCCTGGGTGTTCAGACAAACTCACGTAATTACCTAAAGACTTGGACATTTTCTGCACGCCATCAGTACCAATTAAAATTGGTAGAAGTACACCAAACTGGGGCTTTTGACCAAAGTGTCGCTGTAAATCACGGCCAACAGCAATGTTAAACTTCTGGTCTGTGCCGCCTAATTCCACATCTGCCTCAATAGCCACCGAATCATACCCCTGCATCAAAGGATAAAGGAACTCATGCAGGAAAATTGGATTCTCTTTTTTATAGCGATCGGCAAAGCCTTCCTTGGCTAACATTTGCCCCACGGTCATGGTGGCAAGTAACTCAGTAATTTTCCCTAAATCAAGCCGGGAAAGCCATTCTGAGTTATAGCGTACCTCTAATCTTCCGGGTGTGTCAAAATCCAAAATAGGACGCACTTGGTCGAGGTAGGTTTGAGCATTTTGCTTCACATCTTCCTCTGTCAGTTGACGACGCATCTCAGACTTACCTGTCGGGTCGCCAATACGTGCCGTAAAATCACCAATAATTAACACTGCCGTATGACCAGCATCTTGAAACCCTCGCAGTTTACGCATTGGTATGCTATGACCAAGATGAATATCGGCTCCTGTCGGGTCAATACCATACTTAACCCGTAGAGGTCGATCCGTAGTTGCTAGGCGTTTCTCTAGACTCTCGATGTCACTTTCAGCATCAGTAGGTTGTGGGAAAACTTCCGCTATCCCACGATGTAGCCAAGAAAAATTTTCCGCCATACTTTAAGAGATTCGCTATTAACTACGTTTTTTACTAGAGAAATTGGGTTGGTTATGTTCACGAGACAAATTGTCCGTTATTTCATCTGCCAAACTAATATAATTGCAAAAAATTAACCGCCCTGCTTCAAAGAATGAATTACAGTAATATTTACAAGTGAGGAAGTGAAATCGCCGTGTCGTCTAGGACTTTTGAACAAAAGCAACCGCAACGTCGTACTTCGTCGGGATTTGAGTTTTTTAAAGGAGTAGGCCAGATAGCTGGCGGCACTCTGTTATCACTGACGATGTTGACAAGCTCCATTGTAGCCGGAGGGCTTGTTGGTTTAGCGATCAGTTTCCGGAATTTACCAGATGTCAGACAGCTACGTAATTTCTTCCCATCGGAAACAACTTACATCTACGATATTAAGGGCAAACTACTAGCTAGTGTCCACGGGGAAGCCAACCGCGAAGTCGTACCTTTAGATAGAATTTCCCCCAATCTGAAACGGGCTGTACTCGCCAGTGAAGATAGTCATTTCTATTATCACCACGGTATTAACCCCACTGGTGTAGGGCGTGCTGTTGTCACTAACTTAGCGGCGGGTGGTGTAAAAGAAGGTGGTTCTACCATCACCATGCAGTTGGTGAAAAACCTATTTTTGACTCGGAGGCGTGCCTTTACTCGGAAGCTAGCCGAGGGAGTACTGGCAATTCGGTTAGAACAAATTCTCACAAAAGACCAAATTTTAGAAATGTACCTCAATCAAGTGTATTGGGGTCACAATAATTATGGGGTGCAAACAGCAGCACGGAGTTACTTTAATAAGTCATCTGAGAACTTAACTATCGCTGAATCAGCGATGATGGCGGGTTTAATCCAAGCACCAGAAGAATTTAGCCCATTTGCCAGCAAAAAGTTAGCCCAGCAGAAACAAAAAGAAGTACTGGGGCGGATGCTGGAATTGGACTGGATTACCCAGAAAGAATATGATGATGCTCTCAAGGAAGAACTTACATTCGGTAGAATTAAGTCTTTTCAAGGTAGTGCGCTGCCATATATAACCAACACTGTGTCCCAGGAACTAGCGAAAAAGTTTGGTCGTGAAACCCTGCTGAAGGGTGGTATGCGGGTACAAACTACAGTCGATGCTAATTTCCAAACAATGGCGGAAGACACTGTGAAGAAATGGCATAAAACTCTACTTGGTGAAGGATTAAGTAGAAATCAAATTGCACTGGTAGCTATTGACCCCAGGACTCATTTTGTCAAAGCCCTAGTCGGTGGTGTAGACTCTAGAGCTAGTGAGTTTAACCGCGCTACACAAGCTCTACGTCAACCGGGATCTTCCTTTAAACCGTTTGTTTACTATGCTGCTTTTGCTACTGGGAAATTTGCACCTGATAGCACGGTGATAGATGCCCCAGTGAGGTATCGAGATGGTAATAATTGGTATAGTCCTAGAAACTATGATGGTGGCTTTAGCGGTGCCATGTCCATCCGCACTGCCCTAGCGCAATCACGTAACATTCCTGTGATTAAACTGGGTAAAACCATTGGCATGAATAAAGTAGTGGAAACTTGCCGCATTTTGGGTATCATGAGTCCGATGGAACCTGTGACCTCCCTGCCACTAGGGGCGATTGGTGTCACGCCACTAGAAATGGCTAGTGCTTATGCGACTTTTGCCAATTATGGTTGGCAATCACCGCCGACCGTTATTGCCCGGATTACTGATAGCAGTGGTAATGTGTTATTAGATAATACTCCCAAACCCCAGCTAGTGTTAGATCCTTGGGCATCGGCAGCGATTATAGATGTGATGCGATCGGTTGTTACTAATGGTACTGGTAAAGGTGCTGCGATAGATCGCCCATCTGCGGGGAAAACAGGTACAACCTCATCTGAAAAAGATATTTGGTACGTGGGTACTGTACCGCAGTTAACAACTGCGGTCTGGATAGGTAGAGATGACAACCGACAACTAGCCAGTGGTGCAACTGGTGGTGGGAAGGTTGCTCCCATCTGGCGTGATTTTATGACTAAGGCACTCAAGGGCGTGCCGGTGCAAAACTTCAAGCCGCCTTCCCAATTTCCGCGTCCTAAGGCGAATTAAGGGACTGGGTATCGGGGATGGGAGAATTGGTCACTTTCTCTTCCCTGCCGCCTCCTGCGCTGTACGCCCTGCTGCTGTGCTTGCTTCCTAGTACCTAATCCCCAGTCCCTAGTGTCAAGTCTGTCTCTCCAGTTCAGATTTCATCCTCTCTAGAGTCAGATTCATCTGGTCGAACATCTGTTGAGGAGTGATGCCAAACTGATTTAATTGAGTCTTGAGCTGCTCTACGGTCATTTGTGCCATAAAGTCCTCTGAAAGCTCGAATCGCTTCATAAAGACGCGATAGCGATCCATCATTGCTTCCATTTGCTCAATAAATAACTTTTTACCTTCACGGTCAAACTTGCCGTAGTTATTGCCTAGTTTAATCAGTGCTTGATAATCTTCAAACAACTGTTTTGCTTCTTGCTGAACTATCTCAGAGTCAAAGAATCCCATGTGCCTCTACTGGGCTGAGTAATATCACTCAGCAGCTTATAGTTTTGCCTCTATTTTCATTCTAGTCTAGGGGATTCATCTTATAAATAAACTTCGGTCTCAGTACGGTTTTTTACCGAGATTTCAACACTTGACTGATGTTAGCTTCTAATTTGGTAACAAATTTGCTCAATACAGCAGCAATGCCTAAAGCTTTAGCCAGTGATGGTGGATCAAGATTATCAATACAGTCAATTTTTAAATATTGAGCATATTTTAAAGCTAGTTCCTGCTGCGGATTTAGTTTTAATGCTTGGCGCATATAAACTTTTGCCATCCCCACAAAACTCTGTCGTAGATAAACAAAGCCTAATAAGGCATAATAATCGCTGTTACTCGGTTCTAGCTTAATCGCGTCCCGTAGTTCCTGCACAGCACTAGCCCATTGACCCTGTTTTGTATACTGAAGGCCACGCTGGTAGTGCCGTGGAGCATAATTTATGACTGCGGGTTGGACACTAGCTTTCTCATCTGATGTGATCTCTCTTTCCTGGGGTTCTACTGGTTGAGGGTTTCTCTTGGATTTGACAGGTGGATTTACTTCTAAAATTAAAGGTTCGGACTTTTGCAAGGATAAGTAAGCTAGATTGAGGGTAATTATTTGTCTAGTTACTTGATGGGACTTGCGCGGAGATTTATACTGGGCTTCAGCACAGGCAGCGATCGCTTGTTGATAAAATGAATCTGCTTCTCGTGCAGACATTGCCATCATTTGCTTGGCTATGGCACTTTGCAGATATAAGGACTGCTTTTTCCAGGCGATCGCTTCTGAGCGCAGCGATTCTAAAATGCTCTGACGCTCGTGCTTATTCTTCAATTGCTCGTAAGCAGGGTTAACTAAACAGGTAAAGGTTGCTGTGGCTAATTCTTTCTCTAGACTATTGTCGTTAGTGTAGCGGTCAGGATGTAATAGTTTTGCTAAAACGTGATAGCGGGTGAGAATTTTCTTCTCATCAGCAGTCACAGGAATCCCTAACACAGCATAGGGGTCGGAGAGTTGTTTCAGCCATTCTGTGGGGAGAGAAGTCTGTGACATTTGATTAGGATTTGCAGATGAAAACTTTAAGATAGCATCGAGAAGTGGCGATTGGGGACTGGGGACTGGGATTAGGGATTAATATTTACGTAGGGTTTAAATGAATAAAATATATTTATAAAAGCGGTGGGAAACTCCATCCCCTTGTGGGAGGTGAAGGATAGCCGCCCCGCCGCTTTGGTAATAGGTAATGGGTAATGGGTAATAGTCCAATTACCTATTACCAGATTCCTCACCCACAAGGGGATGAGGAATTTTATATTTTGCTGGTGAGATGAAATTTTGTCAGGCTGTATTTATTTAGGCGTTTTGCTACGATCGCACTCTGATTGACAAAACTGTGGTAATGATAGATTAATAGGGGATATGTTAACTAAGCGTAAAAGTCGAAGCATTGCCGCTATTTTAGCCTTTGCTGGAACAGTGAGCATCTCTGGATTACATAAGTTTTATTTAGGACAGCCACTTTGGGGGTTGTTGTATGTTTTACTTTCTTGGACACCTATTCCTAAGGTAGCTAGTGCTATTGAAGGGGTTTGGTATTTAGCCCAAGATGAAGAAGCTTTTGACAGAAATTTTAATTTGGGTAAACCCGCAGTCAAGCAATCCCCATATGTAGTGAATCAGGTGGGGGCCATCGCTGATGCCTTGCGCGAATTAGATAGTCTACGTCAAGATGGCTTGATTTCTGAGTACGAATTTGAACAAAAGCGCCGTCAGTTGCTAGATCAGATTTCTTGATGGGGATTGGGAATTGGGGATTGGGGAAGAATGACAACTGACAATTGACAACTGACAACTGACAACTAGCTAATGACTAAATGGCTTCCTTGGAATTCTAAGTTACAAAAACTTCGTGCCAAGCTGCTCAATGACCCATACTATCGACTACAGTCTGGGGAGGAGATTCAGATTGCAGCAGAATTAGGAATTCGTATTGATACTAATCAAGCAACTGTTGATGATTGGTTACGGCTACCAGGTTTGTCAATTCACCAAGCGCGATCGCTAGTGGAACTTTCTCGTTCTGGTGTTAAATTTTACTGTATTGAAGATATTGCTGCGGCTTTGGGGCTACCAGCACAAAGGCTAGAACCGTTAAAGCCTTTATTGACTTTTAGTTATTATGACCACGAATCAATAGTTGGTTTTACGCAATTAGTTAATCCTAATACCGCCTCAGTTGAACAGTTAGCCCAAATACCATACATGGATATGTCTTTAGCCCAGGCTGTGGTAGACAATCGAGTGTCGGCTGGAGCTTATCGTAACTTAGCTGATTTCCAACGCAGATTGCAACTTCCTGGTGAAGCGATCGCCCAGTTAATGTATTTTCTAAGGTTTTAATTATGATAACTGTGGTAATTGGTAATTGGTAATGGTAAAAACAATTGCTTAATAGCTATTACCTATTACCAATCAAACCCGCCAGATTGTTAGAGAATTTATTAGGACTTACGCACCCACGCTGTCTGTTGAGACTGGGTGTAAGGATGTTAAACATTTACACCCCTATACCCCTACACCCCTTTCCAAACCTTGATTTTTTGTTTTCATGCGTAAGTCCTATTTAAATTATTCCTAAACGATCCAGAGGCCAAAAGCGAAATACTGCCCTACCAATGATATTCTCCTTGGGTAAAAAGCCCCAGTAGCGGGAGTCATTGCTATTGTTGCGGTTGTCTCCCATGACGAAGAATTGGTTCTCTGGGACTTTGACTGGTGGAAATGGTTGATTGGGTGGTTCTGCAATGTAGTCTTCTGGTAATGCTTTCCCGTTTAAGTAGACTTTGCCATTGTTAACGCTGATGATTTCTCCTGGTGTACCAATTACTCGTTTGATAAAGGCTTGGTCTTTGGGGTATCCCCGGCGTTGTAGTTCTGCGGGTGGCTGAAAAACGACTATATCCCCAGTTGTTGGTTGTTGAAAATTGTAAGAGACTTTTTCCACTACTAAGCGATCGCCTTCATATAAAGTAGGAACCATTGATTCTGAAGGTATGTAGCGGGGTTCGGCTATGAATGTCCGAATTAATAGGGCTAAACATAAAGCGATCGCTATGAGCGTTAAATTTTCTTGCCAACCTCGCCATGCTTTCGATGGTGTAGAGGCTTGTTTCGTATCACTTTCCTGAGGATTCATAGAAGTTTTTGGCCAGTTGAATTATGTAAAACAAATACTTTGATTATTCTATTAGGACTTATGCAGCCAAATTCTATATTTTACGAGTGTTTAAGGGTGTAAGAATTATATCCTCACACCCCGATATTTTTTTACTTTTTCAGAACTAGGTGAAAAGAATTGAGATATCCCGTAATGGTTTTAGCTAAATTCTTCTGCTGTTTTTTAGTAGTTATAGCCATTACTTGATACAAGCGTCCTTCAGCTAAGTAAATTCTACTTCTGGTAATTTTGCCACCGGAATTAATGTATGCAATTTCCTTACCTGGATGACCATTAGAACTGCGAATATTGCGCTGATTCAACAAATTACTTTGAGTAGTCTTGAGCGCCATATCCCGAACGTTATTCAATATTTCTTGGGGGTTGGTTATTTTCCCATAACTATGGGGAAATTCGTTATACACCACTAAATAGGCTACTTCCTGTTTTGCTGGTTGGGCTAAAAATACCTCTAGGTTAATTTCCCCCATGTAAGTTTTTTGGGTTTGAGAATCCTGTTTAGGTATTCCTGGCATCAATACAGAAAAGCGTCCATCTGGGGCAGTAAATAACTTCCATTCTGATGGGACTGGTTGAGCAGGTTTCTTTTGAGACACTGCTGTTTTGGCAGACACAGAAGCAGGTTTCGGCTGGCGTGCTTCTACAATCATGGAACCACTACAAACTATGGTAGCAGCGATTAATGGTAAGACAAATTTTGGTGTCATGGTTTTAGCATTCGCAGATGCTGATATCACTGATGATGCTAGCTGTTATAACCTAGCAGCACACAAAGCAGCACCTATGAGTCCCACTTGTTGATTGAGAATAATATGCACCGGTATTTCTGCTAGCAGAGGACGCATTCTGCCTTTTTGGCTGAAATTAAGCAAAAAATTGCTATTTTCAATCAAAGGTAGGATTTTAGGCGCAATCCCACCCGCAATGTACAAGCCGCCGTATGGTAGGAGTTTGAGGGCAAGATTTCCCGCTTCTGCACCGTAAGCATCGATAAATAATTGTAGGGCTTGTTCCGAAAGGCGATCGCTTCCTTGGACTGCGGCTTTACCAATAGCCGCACCAGGATCAACGGTTTTTTCAGCCTGTCCTGCTTGTTGTTCCCAAGTGCGGACAACTTGAGCAATTTCTGGCGATTCTGTAGCGAGTTTGCGATCGCGTAAAAATTGATAAATGGCGACAATCCCCTGTCCAGAAACCACCCTTTCCACAGAAACGCGCTGGATATCATGTTTATCCAGCAGATATTTCAACAACTGAAACTCTAACTCGTTGCGGGGGGCAAAGTCGGCGTGTCCACCTTCCGAGGGGAAAACTTGATACTGGTTTCCCTGTTTAATTAAAAATCCTTGTCCTAATCCAGTGCCAGCACCAATAATAGCAATAGGTGCTTCTGGTTGATGTTTACCAGCTTGTAAGGTCAGCAAGTCTTGTTTATTTAACCCAAAAATCCCATAGCCAACAGCAGCAAAATCATTAATTAAGGAAATGAAGGGAATACTTAATTCTTGTGCTAGCCGTTCAGTGTCCAAAAACCAGACTAAATTGGTCAGTTTGGCAGTATTATTCACCACAGGGCCAGCGATCGCAAAGCAAGCCTTTTCGGGGTGACTAGGTATATTAGCCTTGACTAAGAATTGCTGCACCATCGGCACTAAATCTGGAAAATCCCCACTCTGGTAACTTTCCTCATAAATATTGTGCAGTTCCGACGAATTTGATATTTCTACCAATCGCAAAATCGTTTTCGTCCCGCCGATATCTCCTGCTAACAATAAGGTCATAACATTTATCAGTAAATTTAGTTAGTGGTCATGAATCATTAGTCCATAGTCAACAGTGACATAGTGCGTTCCTGAGCCGCCCCCGTGGGCGGGTTTCCCGACTGGAGGGAGTGGCGTGTCGCCTTGCGTCGGAAAGCAACTATCGAACCTGTAAGGGTCAACGGTCAACAGTGAACAGTTTAAGCAAATCGGATAACTTCTTCTACCTGAGCCAAATGAGAAGTGTCTCCTTTTAGTTCTAGCAACCAATCCGGGCCATAACGCACAACTTTGACTAGGGAACATAAGGAAGCTTTAACTTCAGTTTTGGCAATTTCTCCTACTAGCCCCATAGCCGCCCCCAGCACAGAAGCGCCATGTGCTACCAACAAAATATTATCTGGAAAACATTCAGTTACTAAACATCGGGCTGTTTGTCCCGAACGCGCCCTGACTTCTTCGTGGGTTTCAGGATAGTTGGCGGCAATGCGTGCTGTGTAACCAAGATCAATTCGGGGAAATAATTCTGCTAAGGCTGGAGTTGATAGTTTTTCTGGTTCTTCAGTCATCCAAGCAGGATTGAGCCATTCACTCAAACCCGTTTCTAGATTTATGGGCAAATCCAAGATCTCTGCTACGGCGTTAGCTGTTTGTACTGTTCGCAGAAAGGGAGAAGCAAAAATATGAGCGATTTTTTCCCCTCGCAAACGTTGAGCGAGCTGTTGAGCTTGTACCATCCCATCATCAGACAAGGGTGGATCATAGCGTCGTTCTGCGGTGAGAAACCAATCGGGGTTAACAAAGTCAAGGCGGTTGGCGTGTCTTGCGATCCAGACTATTTGACTCATGGGTTTAGTTATTCAGGCGAATTCCATTCGCTGCACATAAAAATAGACACCCATAAAGACGGGTGCAAACCCAATATATGATAAATCTTGTAATCTTTTGTAATAAGTCATTGGTGAGTAGTCATTAGTCATCAGCGCCGCACTGAGCTTATCGAAGTGTCAACCCTCGACAGTCATCACTTAGATCATATGAAGTGATATTACGAACCTTGGAAAAATATTGAGAAATTGTCTGCCTGTCGAACATGGTTTTAACGTAGAACCTATAGGAGAGACTTGAGGCAAAAATAAATGAGCAAAAATAATAATCAAAAATATCGTTTTATCTGTACTTTGACCTTTGGTGATATCTACGGTCAAATAATTGTTTGGTTAATTACTATTACTGTCAGTTTGGCATCAGCTTTAGCGCTAATGGGTGCTAGACGACCAGTGTATGCTTTAGTAACGGTAGGTCTGGTTGTGCTTTTATCCTTACCTTTCTTGTTGTTCGCATTTGTAACGACATTGTTAAATCATATTGAAGTTATGGCTGTAGAACCAGGAACAAAGACTGAACCGATCCCTGGTAATGTTTCCCAACAACAACCTGTACAAGCCACAAGTTGATATTATTAATTAATGTTGAATTTTGAATTTTGTAAGTTCCCTGTCTACTGGCAGGGAATTTTTTTGTAAAAATGCAAAACTGCTGAGTGAATCACCTCTCTACAATAGAACAGCAGTGTTTTGCAGTCGGTGGCTAATATGCTAGAGCATGATGTGATTATTGTCGGGGGTGGGCTGGCGGGATGTCGGGCGGCTGTGGAAATTGCCCGTACTGACCCTAGTTTAAATGTGGCGGTGGTTGCCAAAACTCACCCCATTCGTTCCCACTCTGTTGCAGCTCAAGGTGGTATGGCTGCATCACTGAAAAATGTAGATTCTACTGATACTTGGGAAGCTCACGCTTTTGATACTGTCAAAGGTTCTGATTATTTAGCAGACCAAGATGCAGTGGCAATTCTGACTCAGGAAGCCCCAGATGTGGTGATAGACCTGGAACACATGGGGGTTTTATTCTCACGTCTCCCTGATGGTCGGATTGCTCAACGGGCTTTTGGTGGACACTCCCACAACCGCACCTGTTACGCAGCTGATAAGACTGGTCACGCCATTCTACACGAGTTGGTAAATAATTTGCGGCGTTACGGTGTGCATATTTACCAAGAGTGGTACGTGATGCGCCTGATTTTGGAAGAAAATGAGGCGAAGGGTTTAGTCATGTACAGCCTATTAGACGGACATATTGAGGTTGTCCGGGCTAAGGCGGTGATGTTTGCCACAGGGGGTTATGGTCGCGTTTATAACACCACCTCCAATGATTATGCGTCTACTGGAGATGGCTTGGCAATGACAGCGATCGCCGGTTTACCTCTGGAAGATATGGAGTTTGTCCAATTCCATCCCACGGGTTTGTATCCGGTGGGTGTCTTGATTTCCGAGGCTGTACGGGGGGAAGGGGCGTATTTAATTAATAGTGAAGGCGATCGCTTCATGGCGACCTATGCACCCAGTCGCATGGAACTAGCACCCCGCGATATTACCTCACGGGCGATCGCTTATGAAATTCGGGCTGGACGTGGTGTAAATTTGGATGGTAGCCCAGGCGGCCCCTTTGTCTATCTGGATTTGCGCCACATGGGCAAAGAAAAAATCATGAGTCGCGTTCCCTTCTGTTGGGAAGAAGCCCACCGCTTAGTCGGTGTGGATGCAGTCACTCAACCCATGCCAGTCCGTCCGACAATTCACTATTGTATGGGTGGTATCCCTGTAAACACTGATGGTAGAGTCCGCAGTAGTGGCGATGGCTTAGTTGAAGGGTTTTTTGCGGCTGGTGAGACATCTTGTGTATCCGTCCACGGGGCAAATCGTCTCGGTAGTAATTCGCTATTAGAATGTGTAGTCTATGGTAAACGAACTGGGGCGGCGATCGCTCAATATGTGCAGAAACGTAAATTACCTGCCATAGATGAACAACGTTACATCAAACAAGCCCAGCAAGAAATCCAAGCCCTACTGGAACAGCCGGGAGAGTACCGAATCAACCAAGTCCGCCAAGCTTTCCAAGATGCGATGACAGATTACTGTGGCGTTTTCCGTACTCAAGAGTTAATGAGCCAAGGTTGGCAAAAAATTACAGAAATACAACAAAAATACAGTCAAATATACTTAGACGATAAAGGCAGTTGTTGGAATACTGAACTAGTAGAAGCTTTAGAGTTGCGGAGTTTAATGATAGTCGGACAGACGATTTTAGCCTCTGCTTTAAATCGTCAAGAAAGTCGTGGCGCACATTTCCGCGAAGATTACCCACAGCGAGATGATACCAAGTTCCTGCAACACACAATGGCTTACTATTCACCCGCCGGGATTGACATTCAATATCGCCCAGTCACCATTACCATGTTTGAACCACAGGAGCGGAAGTATTAGATCAACTCAGTAAATTGAGACGAGAAACGCAAAACTACGCTTCTCGTCCTACCCAAAAAAGTTGATGTGTTTTTTGTCACTATAATAAAATGCTTGACTTTCTAAGTATCTTCATGGATACATAGCAATAAAAAAACAAAAATTTATAAACTCGTGATGTATGATACTAGAAATCAATGCTTAAACACTAAGTATTCAGTTTCACATCATCATTATCAAAATATAATTATTATGTTTAAACTTAGCTCAGAGTTAAAGAATCTTAGTAAGATCACGCTTATAGGATACAGTCTGATATTTTTAGCGATCGCCGTCGGTTTTATCACCAGAATCATCGCTGTTTTTCAATATGTTTCATTCGATATTGGCCCAGCGCCTGATCAAATTAAAGATGCCTTTACTGTTATTAATATGTGGAAAGGAGAGTTGCCTACACTTGGCCCCCAAGCTGCTGTAGGCGGACACCATATTTTACCCCTCTATTATTATCTTTTCTTTCCTTTCACCCTTTTAGGAGCATCTCCGGTTTTTCAAGCTTTCCCAAACGCCTTATTCTCTTTTTTATCTATCCCTCTATTAATTTATTTAGTTTACCAATTATTAGAAAATGTTGAACCACAAACCAGAATTATGCTAAGTGGTTTAGCTGGATTTTGGTACAGTGTGCTTTACGGGGAAATATTTATTAGTAACTTTCAATGGAATCCAAGTTCGGTTCCTTTCTTTTTAATAGCCTTTACATTGCTGTACTATTTTCAAATGGAGGGTAAATTTTCTCTCCCTATACAAGCAATATGTTGGGCAGTATATGGAGTAGTTTTAGCTATATTAATGAGTTTGCACTCCTCCACGCTATTTGTCATGCCCGTGGTATTTATTATTAATTGCGCTATTTTTATATATAAAGCAGTTAAAAGAAAAAGCTACTCATTAATAACTTTACCTATCATCAGTATTTTGGCGAGCGCAATTGTATTATTGCCGTATTGGATAGGTGAATTTGGACGGGGGTTTAAAAATACAAAGTATATTCTTAAAACTATATTTAAGGCTAAGTCAGCATCAGATAATTCTTTGTTGATGAGCCTGGGTAAAAGACTAAGCAATTTATTTCTGAACTATTACAAGCTATTTCAAGAAGCATATCTTTGGCATCCATCTTGGATTTACTTCCTCATAACTCTTATCTTTATCTCTTTAGTTACATATTTGGGGATAATTAAATTTAAGGGAAATCAATATATTTGGGGTAGTTTGTGTGCTACATGGGGCATTTATCTATATGCTGCTTCTAACCTTGATTCAGAAATAACTTATTTTCATTATAAGTTACTCATTGTATTTGCACCCATTGTTTTAACAATTACATCCCTGGCATACAACAAATTTTCCCAAAGCAAGAAACGGATTCTTTATATATTTAGTGGCATCATTATTACCATTTCCTGCTTTAGTAATTTATTTTATGAATCTCAGTTTCTATTAAGTAAATATGGTAGCAATCGGGTAATGAACACAGCAGATATGACTGAAATAATTAGTAAATTACCTTCAGATGCAGTCCTCTGCGACCCCAGAATTAGGAAGAGGAGAAAAATTCATAATCAATATAATTATATTGATAGTAATATTACGCGTCAGGGAATTAAACTTGTTAACGTTTGTGAAGCTGGCAATTATGTCATCCATCCTAAAAGATTATTGCTGCTTGAGAGTGGTTATATTAATGACACGAGTTATGAAAAACCATACTATGTAAAATTTACACAATCAGATTTGCAGAATCTATGGCCAATATTTAAAATTGCTGATAATACCAAAATTACTAGACCAGCCAAGGTTTTTTTAGAAACAGATACAGCGACAGTGTATATTTTAGATCAACAAGGGTGAACTACACAATACACCTGAAATTATGTCACATGATATAGCTGGGGACTGGGGACTAGGGACTGGGGAGTGGGTTAAAAGTCTTGTTGTGTCTAGGTTGTATCATCTATTGATGTCCTAACACCACTGACGACAGCTATATGTATTGTTTAAGGTGCGTCAGACGGCTCGAATGCTGTCAATAAACAGATTCTTGATACCTGACGCATCCTACTAATATACCAGTTGCGTAAGTCCTGGAGAATCCTAATAAACTCATTCAACAAGCACGAAAATGTTGTTTTGTCTGCACTAAATGCAAAAGTTCTTGATCTGTGAGGCTGCGTTTTTTTTCTACTGATTCTTGTCTAACTGCATCTAAGACAAATTGGGTTTCTTCGTGATTGAGAATAATGTCGTGTTGCTGCAAAATACTAGAGAGTAAATGTCTACCAGAATGTTTACCCACAACTAAACGGCGCTCTCTCCCTACTTCTTCTGGTGCAAATGGCTCGTAGGTTTGAGGATTTTGCAGTACACCATGAGCGTGAATCCCGGATTCGTGAGCAAAAGTATTTTCACCAACAATTGCTTTCCAAGGTGGTACAGGATGACCTGATGCTGATGCTACGAGTTGAGATATTTCCAGTAAACGCCGTGTATCAATTCCTAAGTCATGGTGATACAAGTGCTTGAGAGCCATAACCACCTCTTCTAAAGCAGCATTCCCGGCTCTTTCACCTAATCCATTCACAGTAGTATTTACAGATAAAGCGCCTGCTTTGGTACCTGCCAGAGCGTTGGCTGTTGCCAAACCAAAATCATTGTGGGTGTGCATTTCTACAGGTATTGTCAAAGATGCCACCAATTGTTTTACCTTGGCGTGGGTAGTGAACGGGTCAAGAATACCTACTGTGTCGCAAAAGCGAAATCGTGACGCACCCCATTCTTGAGCAGCTAGCACTACATCAAGGAGGAAGCTTTCTTCGGCTCTTGATGAGTCTTCACCACCGATGGAGACAAATAAACCTTGGTCAACAGCAAAGCTAATACTATCGTGGAGTTTTTGTAAAACTACTTGCCATTGTCCGTGAAATTTGACGGCGATTTGGATTGCAGAAACGGGAATAGAGATATGTACTCGCTGTAAACCACAAGCGATGGAAGCCTGAATATCAGCAATCACGGCGCGGTTCCAACCAAGTAAATTTGCTGACAAATCTAACTTCACAATATTAGCGATCGCCTCTTGTTCTGCTTTACCCATTGCGGGTATTCCCACTTCGATTTCATGCACACCAATTGCATCGAGAAATTTGGCGATCGCTATTTTTTCCTCTACGCTAAAAGCAACACCAGCCGCTTGCTCTCCATCGCGTAGTGTAGTGTCATTAATTAGAACTTTATTCATTTGCATAGTGTCTCCGAGGAAACAAAGGTAGATTCTTCGCCTAAGTCTGGCTAAGTGCCAAGGTAATCTGACAAAGGATACTCTAAAAGTAAAGGAATTGCTAACCTACATCCAGCAAAACTTTTCAGTACTGCGACAAAACACTCAATTATTTAAGCCACAGTATTTAGTACTACAAATTAGTCGATGCTTTGTACAAGCTCTGATTTTTGTGAATAGATGTATGTCTTAACATATCACTCTGATTCATTTATGCACACTGTGGACATAATTATTTGATTGGTGATTTTTGCTAGCTGATGAAAATCACTGTATCTTTGCACCTCTGTGTAAAATAAATTAATAAAATTAACTATTCAAATACATACTTTTGCGCTACTTTCCAATAGCGAGAGAATCGCTTTAATTCAATGTAACCGTCGTAGTCAAAAAACGGTTCTACTTCCCAAACCTCTAATTTTAAAGAACTCTCGATTTCATCACAGATATTATCAAACCTGGGGCTGGGACTATTGGCTGTCGCCACTAAATCAGCATGATGTTCTTTGGCAAAACCTATAATTTCTTGTGCCACATTACCACGGCGAATTTCCACAGGTAACTCTAGCAAGCATTCATAAATAAAAGTGATGCGTTTTAGGCTTAATTGCCATTCTTCTATTAAAGCATCGTCCCAAACCCAAATAGCCGGAGCATCTGGGTATTCTTGTAAGGCTGGGTTGAGGGGACTTAGACAATCACCATGTATCCAAACAATTGGTTTATTCATATTAGAAATGGAGAGGAGAAATTAGGAAATAGGGGAAATAAGTAAGTCGGCGTAAATAATTATTGTTGGAATAAGGTAGGGAGCAGTTGTTTTGAATTTTGAATTTTGAATTGGAGCGTTCGCGTAGCGTCTCGTAGAGAAGCGACTTGACCAATTATCACATAACTACTTTTTCTTACCACGTTGCCAACTTTGACTGTTGGGTTGTTTGGTAAATTTTCCTTTGGGAAAAAGTTGCTGTTCTAATTCTTCGTAACTGCCTTCAAAATTGCAATGACCATATAAAGGGCATTTTTGACAATAAATGCTTTGGGTATAGCGTTCTAAGTTCTCGCGGTTGAAAAAATATGGTTTTTGACTAAAGGTGCTGGCTACCCATTGCCAGGACATATTATTACTAGCAGGATCACCATCTAAGAGGTGTTCTAGGAACCATTTTGCTCCCTCTTGCCAGCGAATACGTCGCCAATGGACAATGTAGGCAGCTAGCCACATTCTCATGTGGTTGTGTAAGTAGCCGGTTTCCTGCAATTCGCGGCTGAAGCTGTCGATACAAACTAATCCTGTTTTCCCTTCTTTGATATCTGCGGCTAAATCAGATGCGTATTCTGCGGGAGTGTAACCTGTCTTATATTCTTCCTGGTCTTCCCAGATACCATTGCCAAGCTTGATATACAATCGCTGCCAATAATCCCGCCAACCTAATTCATTAATAAGTTTTTTAGCATCATCAGGGTGTTTGACGTTATCTAATACATAATTTCGTATTTCTCCCAGGCTCAAAACTCCATAGCGGATGTAGGGTGAAAGTCTGGTTACATCTCCTGTTAAAAAGTTACGTGTTTTTGCATAGGTAGCAGGGTTAACTTTTTGCAGAGCTTTCTGAGCGGCTTGCCTTCCACCTTTGGTATCACTAACATAATCGCTTCTTTCTGCGGCTTGGGGAAATTGTTCACGCAGGTAAGCTATTAATTCGTCTCGGCTAGCAAATTCACGTAACATAAGCTAATTCAGTTATACATTTACACAGATGACAATATATAGCTAACGGGTTAGATAGCTAATGTACCCAGGTTGTCTGTGGAAACTGGGGGTAAGGGTTTGAAACATTTATACTCCTATATTCCTATACCTTTGTCCAAACCATTGATTTTTCGTATTCGTAGCCATCCAGATGCACCCGATACCCTCCCAGAATTTTTAATCACTGCATAAAAAGTTGCGAACGGATCTAGTAAGTAAGTGAAGACGTTAATTACAAAAACTTACTCACGGAGTGAATCGATATGCAAGTCTCTACTAAATCTTTGACATTGGCAACTTTAGTAACAACAACTATTATTAGCAGCATCACATTTTTGAGTAATAATAATCAAGTTTCGGCAAACGTTCCCATATCAAAACAAGGGAATCATCAAATTAATAAAGTGTTTAGTCCTGCACCTTCTATTGTAGGCAATTGGAAAGGATCAATAGGTAGTAAGGGTGATGATGTTAGAACAGTTGTAGAGATAGATGTTTCATCTCAACCTGGAGCAGTTAAACAAGGAAGCTGGAAATTTTGGGGTTCTGATGTTAAGACCAACAAAGATATAGTTTTGCAAAGTGGTACATTAGTCGCTACAGTTAACAATAATAATACCGTCACTTTATTATTAAAACAGAATGGAAAAACATTTCTCACTTTTAATACTCAGTTGAAAAATGTTAAACAGCTATCTGGCGAGTTAGTTGGCAAAACTAATATTCAAATCTATTTGGAGAAAAATAAATAGGTATTGTGGATTTATGCAACGAGTCTCTTTGCTTTGACAGGGTATAAGGATGTGATGGTTTTCAAAACTTACATCCTCATACCCTTTATTTTTATTTTTGGATATAAATATTCTGTAAAGAAATCAAGGATGTGTACACCGTAGAGTGACCAATGATAATGCTGGCTAGGGTGTGTTTTTTCTAACAACTTATTTATAATTGCTATATTATCAATTTATTACATTTTCTTAATATTCAAGAGTTTTGCCAGCCAACTCAATCAAGAGGGGAATGATGAGGAATCGCCGCGTTGTTATTGTTGGTGCTGGATTTGGTGGTTTACAAGCTGCCCAATCTTTAGCTCATTCTGGTGCAGATGTATTGCTAATCGATCGCCACAATTATCACACTTTTGTCCCGTTACTTTATCAGGTAGCCACTGGGCAAATAGAACCAGAATACATTGCTTACCCCATTCGGACGATTTTACGGCGTTTCTCTTTTAACTATAGAAGGCAACATCACAAGCCTCAGGTTCAGTTTCTCATGGCTGAGGTTGAGCAGATTGATTTTTCTGGGCAAATTGTCAAAACAGCTAAGGGTGCAATTGATTATGACTTTCTGGTGCTGGCGACTGGTAGTCGGACTCAGTTTTGGGGCGTTAACGGTGCTGAAGAATACGCTTTTCCCATGAGAAGTTTAGAAGAAGCTGTTGCCCTACGCAATCATATTTTTTCCTGTTTTGAACAAGCTATTCAAGAATCTGATGCAGCAAAACGGCAACAATTACTAACTTTTACCATTGTGGGTGGTGGTGCAACTGGGGTGGAGATGGCGGGTGCTTTGGTAGAGATGCTGCGAGGCTGCTTGCGTCGAGATTGTCCCACCATAGATTTTGGGGAAGTGAAAATAATTTTAGTGCAATCGGGCGATCGCTTATTAGTCGAATTCCCAAAAAAGCTAGGAAACTACACTTACAAAAAATTGCATCAGCTAGGAGTTGAAGTTTACCTGCAAACGAGAGTCAGTCAACTTACAGAGGGATTTGTCCACCTGGACAACGCGGAAATTATTCCCTGTGCCAGTGTAATTTGGACTGCGGGTTTAGAAGCCAACCTCCCCGGAGTATCAGAGGAGTTACCTGTGGCGCATAAGGGCAAAATTGTTGTTCATCCCACCTTACAAGTGTTGGAACATCCCAATGTATATGCAATTGGGGATTTGGCTTATGTGGAAAAGAACGGTAAGTCATTATCTGGGGTTGCACCGGAAGCGCTTCAGCAAGGTGTGGCGGTAGCACGCAATATTCAGCAGCAAATACGAGGGAAATCACCAAAGCCTTTTAGTTATTTTAATAAAGGTAGATTGGCAATTATTGGTTGTTATTCAGGTGTGGGGAAAATCGGCGCGTTTGCGTTTACAGGTTTCTTGGCTTGGTTAATGTGGTTGGGAGTTCATCTAGTTTATCTGCCTGGCTACCGCAGTCGATTGCTAGTGTTACTCACTTGGCTACATACTTATTTAGGGAGCGATCGCCACGTTCGTGTAATCCTGTCTAGTAAAACCATGAGTGTGCTGCATCGTCCAGCAGATTTGCCTTACCTCCAAGAATCTCGTTAATACCAATCTCTGCAATAGCATTGCCATCAAAATTTGATCAATACAAATGCACAAACCGAAACAGATGAAATCAGAAAACCCCAAGCAAGTGCTGAATAACGACGAATAGCATTTTGCTTCAACAAGGTAATTGCCGCAGTTACACAAGCACCCAAAAAACAAATTAAATAAGTTTTAGACCAGACGATAGTTACGAATGCCTGAATATAAGTAGCGATTGGGCCAGGAACGGGTTTATTCTTTAACAGATCCAAAAAAGTTAAAAATACAAGGATCGCTGGGATGAAAACCGCTCCGATAATCGCAATATTTCGGTATCCTGCTACAGTACGACAACGAATGAATGAGATTACAACTGAGCATAAACCTATAAAATTTACGATTGCCCAAACGCATAAGACAACGAATAAGATCATTCCCATAAATAATACAAGCAGATAAATTTACACCTGTTATTCATCAGATTCCAAGATTATGTACCAAATATCATTTCGTCAATAGTTGTATATTCTTTGTTGCACTTGAGATTGTGTACTTGCAGGCTGATTATTTTTCTTACCTCGCCTAAAATCCTAAGGCTTAACTGGCTGTGATTGGCTTTGTGGCTCATCAATCAAAAAGATACACACATGGAAAGAGATATTAAAGACTCAGATAGTATTACATGGATTTGTATTCAAGCATTTTCAGGTGTTTGTGTATTGTAGAAGCTCAAGTCAACAGCTATATGACTAACACAGTAATTATCACAGGCGCATCTCAAGGCATTGGCAAAGCCACAGCATTATTATTTGCTCGTCACAACTATAATGTTGTGCTGGCAGCTCGCCAACTTGATCGTTTAGAAGCGATCGCCACGGAGATACGGGAAATGGGACAACAAGCGATCGCCATTTCTACCGATGTGAAAGATGCTACACAAGTCAATAACATGATGCAAAAGGCGATCGCTCATTTTGGTCAAGTAGATGTATTAATTAATAATGCAGGTATCTTTTGTTTAGGTTCTGTGGAAAATTTCAGCTTAGAAGATTGGCATCAAATTATTGATACTAATTTGTGGGGTTATATCCATACCATTCATGCCATATTGCCCCATTTTCTCCAGCGTGGTGCAGGAACTATTGTGAATGTCAGTTCTATTGGTGGTTTAGAACCTATTCCTTATCATGTGCCTTACACAGCCAGCAAATACGCCATAACAGGGTTAACAAAATCCCTACACGCAGAGTTATCACCTAAAAACATTCACGTTAGCGGCATTTATCCCAGCTTCATCAGCACCCAACTTATGGAACGAGCCATTTTTCGTGGTAAAGATGAGGAAATGGCTCAGGCGCGGACTGAATTAGTAGGTAAGGCGATTCAAATGCCTGTGTTAGAAAAACCAGAAGACGTAGCCAAAGCAATTTGGAGTGCAGTCAAAGAAAAGCGTTCTGATGTCGTCGTTGGTTCAGCTAACTTTTGGAAGGCAGCTTATCAATTGACTCCTAGTTTGATACAGTCTCTTGTCCGGCGCGTTTTTGGCATGGAAGAACGCAAGTAGTGATCAAAGAGTGAAAGTGATTCTAAAAAATATTCGCTAGTAGCGAACAAAATTCACAAATATCTGTTAGACTATGTTCAGTCAGGTTAAAGGAGACATTTGCCACTCACTGGATCGTCATTACGATCTGAGGAAGATGTTTCATCTTCTACCGTATTTTGCTCAGTAAACAAATTTCGTTAGCTACTCAGTAGTAATCTATTGTGTACTGAACTTAAAGAAATCTGTAGTGTAATTAATGCTACTGAAATCTTTAACGAATTAAGGTACTGAAAAAGCACAATACAAACGCAGCCTTGGCAAAGGGCTGCGCCGGTATAAAGAGGGTTAAAACTGCCGTTCTCCGGGTTTGTTTGAGGCAACACTCATTTACTTTCCTGTAAGTGAGTGCAAACACCTTTATAGGGAGAGTCTCTGATGAATTATTCAGAATCTGACAAACGGCAGGAACAGTCGAAAAAGCGTTATGAGCGGTTTCTAAAATGGCTCCGCAAACCTCAAACGCTTCGTCTATTGTTTCAAATTGGCCCAGTCATTTTCAAAATTTTGAAGTGGTTGATCGATTTGTGGCAAGACTAGACTGTTAACTCTTTTATATAACTCTATTACAGACCCTCTAGCCAAAGAAGACTAAATATGTTGAATGAGGCTCTAAGGTTGATGAGGGTATTCCATGATTTATCTCAAAAGGAGATGGCAGAGAGACTAGGAATATCCAAGTCGTATCTTTCGGAAATTGAATCAGGTAAAAAAATTCCCACCCTTGATTTACTTAATCGTTATTCTGGTTTATTTGATATACCCGTATCCTCAATTATGTTCTTTTCGGAAAACTTAGACAAGGATGTAAAAACGGAAAAATTGAGGAATTTTGTATCTTCTAAGATTATTGCAATCCTCAACTTTATTGCTGAAAGGTCTGGTAATGCCTGTGCTGAGGATTAAAAAAATAGGTTATAAACTAGACCAATCACCTTTCTATTGTTTGCAATCTAAAGCAAAACTTGCAACTTTATTAGGCGTAAGCCGCAGTAGGCTCATACAATTGGCTCGCTCGGAAAGTTTATATATAGAAAAAGAAATTATTCATCCAAGGCGAAAAAAATCTCGTCTTGTGGAAAAACCAAAATATGAATTAAAGCTTATTCAAAAGCGAATTGAAGGGCTTCTCAAGCGAATTGAAATACCTAAATATATTCATGCACCAACAAAGGGACGCTCTTATGTTAGTAATGCAAAAGCTCATCTAAATAGTTATGTGATAAGCAGTCTAGATATTGTGAAATACTTTCCATCCACAAAATCAAAACGTGTTTATTGGTTTTTCCACACACGGATGAAATGCTCTCCAGATGTAGCGGCAATTTTAACAAAACTATCTACCTATAAAGAACATCTTCCAACTGGAAGCCCCTTGAGTCCAATTTTGTCATACTTTGCTCATATAGATATGTGGGAGGAAATTAATAATATTGTTGAGGATGCAGGTTGTATTCTTACCGTCTATATGGACGATGTAACAATATCGGGAGACTATGTAAGCCGTAATTTGATTTGGCAGATTAAAAAGAAATTTCATCGGTACGGATTAAGTAGTAATACAAAGAAAGAAAAATATTATATTGGAAAAAACTCGCGAAAAATAACTGGCGTGATCCTTGATTTTGAAAAAGGGGTTTTAAAAATTCCTAATCGACAGCACAAAAAAATGTACAGTATCCGCAAGCAAATCTCTAAAGAAACCCATCCTGACACCTATGCTCATCTAATGAGTAAGTTGAAAGGTTTAAAATCACAGGTACAGCAGATTCATAAAGCTAACAATACTCAAACAAATGAAAATTGAATATTTATTCAGTTCAATTCAATAACTGTAAGAATAATGTTGAAAGAAGCAGCACTCTACCATCGTCATTTTGATGGAACACTTTATCCCCTAACCCATAAAGAATCTAATTTACCTATTTTATCTAGAGTAATTTTAAATGGCGAGTCTTGCTATATAGCCCAAGGTATACAATCAAATAAACAGAATCCTCTTCGCAGCGTCAGCAATATTCTGAAACTAACACAAGAAGAAAGCTCTAAAGAAGCTCTTCGTGAGTGGATGCTTAGAGTAGGGCAACAAGAAGCTAACCGTATTAGAAATGAAGCAGTTAAAGCAGGAAATGCTATTCATGCTTATCTTCATTCTCACTTAATGGGAAAAAAAGCTAAACCTGTTGACAAACTTTATCAAAATTATCTTCAATCTCTTAATACATTGTTGCCCAATTTTGGAGAAACTATACTATCAGAACAATTTGTTGTAAGCTTCAAATATCGGTATTTTGGTAAAATTGACCACTTAGGTTTTTATAGAAAAACTTTAACCCTTAGTGACTTCAAAACTTCTATAAAGCCCAAAGTTTCCATAAATTGGATTCAGGATAAGATTATTCAATTAGCAGCTTACTATATCCCAATTGAAACTCTATATCCTGTTGAACAAGCAGCGTTAATTTATTTGATTAACGATGGTTCTTATAATGAATTCATTATAACTCCACAAGAGATGAACCTGTACAAGGAAATATGGCTTGAGAGAGTATCTCAGGCTAGTGCGATAAAAACTTTGAAAGCATCATAATAAATTCGCTCATGATAGCTAATCAGTCACATAATAGTCTCGGCTACCACCATGATACTTTTGAGAAAAACATATCTATACTAATAGAGTTCTAAGCAATGTAAATTAGGGTTATTTAAAAGCTCTTCAATTGCTTCTACTCCAGAACGAATTAAGACTTCGATTTGATTAGTTGGAACATTGCCGCAGCGTAACCATACAATTTTAGGCGGAGAACCATACAGGCGGCTTCTCTCAGCAAAATCTGCGTCTTGAGTCACAATACAAAAGTCGTTGGTTCTAGCAAATTGCCATATTTCGGTATCAGTCTTCTCTGCCAACCCATGAAACTGAACATGGCTAGAACCAGGGTATATGTCCGCCAATCTTGTCACCAATTTGCGACTCAAATTTTGATCAAAAAGTAACTTCAAGCATCACCCACTGAAGCAACTAAACGATGTTCACGATCAGCAGCAAATTCTAGACAGGCTCTGATGTCTTCCTCTGTCAATTCAGGAAAATCTTCTAAAATATCTGCATGGGACATACCAGCAGCTAACCACCCCAGAACATCGTACACTGTAATTCGCATTCGTCGAATACAGGGCTTACCACCTCGTTTATCTGGTTCAATAGTGATAATATTGCGATAGCTCATAGTGTTTATATAATGTTTAATTATCTTAAGTTTAGAGCAGCCTAAGAGCGACCAACAATCACCTTCAACAAATACTGTGACAACGTAAATGCGTCCACGCCTAACTCTGTGCGCTCACTGGCGGCTAAAATACCTGCTTGCCCGTGCCACCATGCAGCCGTAGCCACAATATCTTCTACAGGTATTTCTTTATTTGCCACTTGTGCCAACAATCCACCCAATAACCCCGTTAACACATCGCCACTACCACCACGAGCTAAAGCCGGCGTACTTTCGGGATTAATCCATACTGAACCTTGAGGATTGGCGATCGCAGTTCTCGCTCCTTTTAACAATACCACCGCACCGCTTTGGGTGGCTGCTTCCTGCACGGCTTTGACTCGATCATGTTTAGCATCAGCAACATCAGGAAACAATCGTTGAAATTCGCCTGTGTGGGGTGTGAGTACTGTTACTGCTGGGCGCTGTTGCAGTGTGGGTATTGTCCCCAACTGTGCCAAAATATTTAAACCATCGGCATCGAGAACTAAAGGGCGATCGCTTGCTAAGACTTCTTCCACAATAGATGTAGCATCTTTCGTTAAACCAGGGCCGCAGGCGATCGCACTAAAGGAACTTAACTCTGTCTTCTCTGGTAATTGTAACTGGGCGATCGCTCCACTTTCTGTCTCTGGGCAACCAATCACTAATGCTTCCGGCAAGTGTGATACCAAAAGCTGTTTCAGAGATTCGGGTACAGCAATTGATAACATCCCTACACCGCTACCCCTAGCACCCAAAGCCGTCAAAATTGCCCCCCCAGCATAACGTCGTGAACCACAAATTAACAGTAAATGTCCTTCCTTATACTTGTGTGTTACTGGTGGACGAGGTAAAGGCAAAGTAGATAAAGCTGTTGCTGGTGTAATGCGTTTGACTTTGGGTACATCTTCCAACACAGCTTGCACATCAGCCCAGGGAATATCAAAATCAATTAACTCAGCTTTACCTACATAATCTAAAGCCTGATCCTGCAACAAACCTTGTTTCCACAAACCTAAGCACAGGGTGTAAGTTGCTCGAATCGCAGTCCCTAAAACCTCACCTGTATCAGTGTGCAAACCTGAAGGCAAATCAATACTAATAATTGGCTTGTTCCATTCATTCAACTGATTAATTACTGAAGCAATGGGATCGGTAATTGTTCTTTCTAAGCCAAAGCCAAATAACCCATCAACCAAAACATCACAATCTGGTAATTGCTCAATTTCTCCATAACAAGGTATACCTATACTCTGAGCATATTGCAAATGCTGTGATGTTAATTCCTTGAGTTTATCAAAAGGCAAATAAACCCAAACCGCATAACCCCTAAAATGCAATTCTCTTGCCACAACCAAAGCATCGCCACCGTTGTGTCCAGGCCCAACGAGGATTCCCACGCAAGGAAATGGAGGCAAAATCCTTACTTGTTCTCTTTGTCTACCTTGTTCAAAGTTGGAAGAGAAATCTTGAATGCGGCTAGCAATTAATCCTGCCACTTTTTCCATCAAAGCGGGTACTGGCATTCCTGCTGCAAATATCCGCCCTTCAATTTCCCGCATTTGTGCAGCAGTAACGATGACTTGGGAAATAGATTCTTTTTTAGTTAGCATTTTACCTGATTAGAACACTATAAACTCACTAGAAATTGTGGTTTCCCACTGCTATCAACAAAACATTTTTTCTTCATATTGACTTTATTTTCATTAATACAACTATTAAAAATAGTACTTAAATGATTCAAGGAATGTCTCAATGTAAAGATTATTATTTTAAATTGCCACATAACAATCACTAATAACAAGTTTTGAAAAACAATGTATTTTTTTTTCACGACTGGGAAACATAGAGATTGAGAGTAGTAGATTACTCAGTAGATGTTCAGTATTTGTGGTATGGGTTACATTCTTTGGCTGTCGGCGTTTTGGTTTATGGCGATCGCTAGTACTACCAAGACTAAGTTGCCACAATTTCCTCTTAAGTATTATTGGTGACGCTTATGCTTCTTAATCGCTTCTGTCTTTCATTAAATGCTGATTTTACAAAGGTTTTAGTCAAGCGGAAACCCCAACTCTCCACATGGTCTATCTTGTTAAGTGCAATTATAATTGCGATCGCCAGTGCTGCTACTATTTATGAACTCAATCAGTTAGCAGAACGCAGCAATGACAAGAGATTGCTTTTGACTCGATTAAAAGAGCAAGTGAGCAGACTTAACGCCTTAGAATGGGAGGGCATTTCCAAAGGCGAAATTGATGAGGATTTAACCGAAGAGCTGGCAGAAAATAAGCAAAGTACAGATAGCATTTTGCAGCAGCTACGACAAATTAAACCACAAAAAAATCTGGACAATATTTTTGCCCTTCATACCAGCTATCAACAAGCAATTGACAACGCTTTACAGCTCGTTGCTCAAGGCAAAACCAAAGAAGCGATAAATGTTGATGCAGATGGCATTGATGAAATCTATGATGATTTATACGCTGAAGTAACAACCCTGGAAGAAGTCTACGTAGCGCAGAAGCAACAGACTAGACAATTTGCAGATATTGGCACTACTTTTTGTTTAATATTCGCATCTGTTATTATTGGTGCTTTGTCATACAAGTACAGCAAAAGCTTGTTGAACAAAAACCAACAGTTAGAAGCTGCTTTCCAAGAACTCAAACAAACCCAAGATCAATTGATTCAACAAGAAAAAATGGCAGCCTTAGGACAACTGGTTGCGGGAGTTGCCCATGAAATCAATAATCCCTTGGGTATTATTCAAGCATCAGCGACTAACACAGAACAAGCCCTGCAAGCAGCCTTGACTGAGCTTCCCTCTTTACATCAGCGTTTGAATTCCCAAGAACAAGAAAGCTTTTTTCAACTCATTAATCAAGGATTAAAAAACCAACCTACGACACTTTTTCAACCAGACCGTTCACTTAAACGTAAAATTACTGCTCATCTGCAAGAGCATAACATTGAAAATGCTAGAGATATTGCTGATCTCTTGATAGATATGGGCATTGCTGAAGATTGGGAATCTTTACTGCCTATGTTAAAAAGTGATCATGGTGAATGGGCTTTACAGTTCGCTTATGACCTAAGTTGCTGCTTTAGCAATAATCAGATGATTCTCAATGCTGTTGATCGTTCTGCTAAAATCGTTTTTGCGCTTAAAAGCTATTCTCATTTTGATCAAAGTGGCAATAAGCAGTTGATGCAGGTAACTACAGGACTAGAAACTACCATTGCCATCTATCAGAATCAACTGAAACGCAATATTCATTTAATTCGAGATTACCAGGATGTTCCCGACATTTGGGGATACCCTGATGAACTCATTCAAGTCTGGACAAATCTTATTTTCAATGCGATTCAAGCAATGGAATCAGGTGGGACACTGACCATTGCTATTCGTAAAGCAGAAGAATACGTTGAAGTCAGCATTACAGACACCGGATTGGGCATTCCTCCAGAAGTGCAGCAAAAAATCTTTGATGCCTTTTTTACCACCAAACCTGCTGGAGAAGGCAGTGGTCTGGGATTACACATTTGCAAAAAAATTCTTGACAAACATCAAGGACAGATCAAAATGGAGAGCAATCCAGGTCATACTCAATTCAGTGTTTGCTTGCCCATATTAACTTAGATAACAAGAGGAAATTTAATTTATGTCTAATGCTGCTATTCTCTGTGTAGATGATGAAGTTTCTATATTAAAAGCTCTCAAGGAACAACTCAAAAGGTTATTTGGCAATCGATATGTCTACGAAGTTGCCCAAAGTTCTGAAGAAGCCTGGACGGTTATTGATGAATTGGAAGAAGACGAAATCAAAATTCTCATTATTGTCTCTGATTGGTTAATGCCCAATGTTAGAGGTGATGAGTTTTTGATTAAAGTTCACCAACGTTTTCCAGAAGTGATTACCGTCATGCTAACTGGACAAGCTGACAAAGAGGCTATTGAGCGTGCCGAACAGCAAGCTAATCTTTATGCTTGCATCCGCAAACCCTGGACAGAGGAAGAATTGAAGTCAATTATTAATTCAGCCTTAAAACAATAGCCGATTTCATTAGCTATTGTTGGTATTCAATGATGATTGGCACGCTCAATAGCAAAAAATGGGGGTGTGGTAAATATCAGCTTTACCACACCCCCCTTGTTCTTAAACTAAAAACGGTCGCGCCAAGAAAAAACTAGTGATTGACTTCGCGTCTATGGGTTCTCCGTCGAGAATGGCTCTTTCCAGTTCTTCTGGTGTTAACAGCACAGTCTCAATATCTTCGTCGTCGTCTTGTTTTGGTGGTGTGTCTAGCTTTTCTAAATCCCTCGCCAAAAAAGCATAGATAATTTCATCGGAATAGCCAGGTGCTAGGAAAAATTCGCCTAATTTATCCCACTTTTGCGCGCTGTAACCAGTCTCTTCTTCTATTTCGCGCTTGACTGTTGTTAAGGCATCTTCTGTGGGTTCTAAAGTTCCTGCGGGAAATTCGAGTATCCGTCCTTGCACAGCAAAACGATATTGGCGGACGAGTACAAGTTTACCTTCTGGCGTTACAGGCACAGCTAAAGCGCCGCCGGGGTGACGAATGCACTCCCATTCTCCTTCAGCTTTGTTGGGTAAACGCAAGCGATTAACTTCAAAATCAAACTTGCGCCCTTTATAGAACAAGCGCTGTTTTAATAGCTGTGGTAATTCTCTACCTAATGGCATAATTTAAGCTTGTTTTGTCTTAAATAGCACAGATAAACACTGGAGTTGATCATTCTATCAGCGTTTTCTGCTCTGGGTAATGGTTTTAACTGCCCTTTAACAAATGTACATCAGAACAGTCTACCTTTTTTACCAGTTCTCTAATTACATATCCGGAAATTGGTTCTAACCAGTCGGGCGCAATCTCCGCTAGAGGTACTAAAACAAAGGCTCGCTCTTGCATTCGCGGATGGGGTATTTGGAGAGTTGGTGTATCAATAATTAAGTCATCATACAATAACAAATCCAAGTCTAGCGATCGCGGCCCCCAGCGCTCTTGACGCACCCGCCCAAACTTCTGTTCTATTGTTAGCAATACTTCTAGCAATTTTGGGGGGTCAAGTTCTACTTGTAGTATGATGCAACCATTTAAATAATCTGGCTGTGGCGGCCCTACTGCTTTGGTGATATACCAACTGGATTTTGCTTGTATTTGAATGCCTGGAATAGCTGCTAATTCTGCTGTCGCAGCTTCTAATATTGTTAAAGAATCACCGATGTTACTACCAAGAGCGATCGCGCTTGCCTGGATCTTTGGTTTAAACTCTGCATTGTGCTTTGTGAATATTTCTAGGCTATTTTTTTTGTTCTCAACAGACAATATTATTTAATGTATTGTTATTTTACAAACATTGATTACTTAAATACTATAGCACTCATGCCTACCTGATCATGGCTTCTAGCTAAAGATCCCCAACTTCTCTAAAAAATTGGGGACCATGCTGCTCAAAAATAATTGAAAACAGCTTTAAAGACTGAAGAAAGGCTATTATATCAGGGTTGGACGTTTTTATAAAATAAAATTGATGAGGTCTTTATTAATTTTCTGAGGTAATTACAAGTTGAAATATTGCTTATTTAACATTTACTTTAAAAACATTTTTTTGTAGCAATGAATTCAGTTAATTGTTTATAGGATATTATACTAACACGAACGTCTTGCACCAAACTCTAATCTATCCCTTAAGAGTTAGTGCAGAATATTCTGCACGGAACTAATGTGGAGAAACTTAACTTCCAGGTTCAAGCAATCAGTAACTAAATTTGAGTGACTCTGACAAGGGGGAACCACGCTTGCCACCTAGTAATCGTTACGAGCAAGAGGAAACCACAAACGAGAACTTACCGCCAACTCAGGTGGTAAGACAAAAAAAATTATTAAACCAGATAAGTGGTATAACATCTGGGATTGTTACTAGGTTTACAAGCCGTGAACACCCAATTTATCGCCGTGTATGGTTTTGGGCGGGCTTAAGTGTAGGTGGTAGCATCATTGCCTTCAATTACTTATTAGGGGAAATCGATAAAACCTTACCTGAGAAAGCGGAATTGCAAGCTGTCGTCCGTGAGCAAACAATTACCATCAAAGCTGTTGATGGCACTATATTACAACAGCAAGGCGAAGCAACCAGGGAAAAAGTCAATCTGGAGCAGATGCCGGAGATCCTCAAAAATGCTTTTATTGCCTCCGAAGACAGCAGATTCACTCAGCACCAAGGTATTGACCCCCAAGGAATTGTCAGAGCAGCCGTAAATAATTTGCGATCGCAAAATGTGGTAGAAGGTGGTAGCACGATTACTCAACAGTTATCACGGATTCTTTTCCTCAAACAAGAGCGTACAGTTTGGCGCAAACTTAAGGAAGTACGCCTTGCCCAAAAGCTAGAACAAGAATTAACCAAAGACCAGATTTTAGAGCGTTATTTGAATTTAGTATATTTAGGTGCTGGGGCTTATGGTGTAGCAGATGCAGCCTGGGTATACTTCAGTAAACCAGTAGACCAACTTACCCTCCCGGAAGCGGCAACAATCGCGGGAATGCCTCCTGCACCGAGCTTATTTTCACCAGACAAAAACCCGCAAGCAGCCAAACAACGACGAAATTTGGTATTGCAACGGATGGAAAAAGAGGGCTTTATTACACCAGCCCAAAGGCAAGCAGCCACCCAAGCAGTAATTACCCTCAAATCTAGTTTACCCAAGCGGTTACAAGTAGAATCCCCCTACTTCACCAGCTATATTCAGCAAGAATTGCCCAAGTATGTTTCTTCGGAAGTGTTAGCGAATGGGGGTTTAACTGTGGAAACCAGCTTAAACCCAACTTGGCAGCAAGCCGCAGAAGCAGCCGTTGCTAAAACTTTACGCAATCAAGGACGATGGCAAAACTTCAAACAAGCCGCTTTAGTTGCCATCGATCCCCGTAATGGGGAAATCAAGGCAATGGTTGGGGGTCAAGACTTTGGTCAAAACCAATTTAACCGTGTTACCCAAGCGCAACGCCAGCCAGGTTCCACATTTAAGGGTTTTGTCTATGCGACAGCTATCGCCACTGGTAAAAACCCCAACGATACTTATGTAGATGCTCCCGTTGTAGTCGATGGTTACGAACCGAAAAACTACGGGGAAACCTTCCGAGGCACAATGAATATGCGCGATGCCCTCACCCGTTCGGTGAATGTGGTCGCGTTGAAAATCATGCTAGATGTGGGATTTGAGCCAACAATTCAACTAGCCAAGAACATGGGGATTAAATCAAAACTCAATCCTCATTATTCTCTAGCCCTTGGTTCCAATGAAGTTAATCTCTTAGAGTTAACCAGTGCTTACGGCAGTTTTGCAACCCTTGGGTTACACTCGGAACCTCATGGCATCCGTCGTATCCTCAACCGCAAAGGTGAGGTCATCTGGTCAGCAAAATTTGACTCGAAGCGAGTGCTTGATCCTACTAGTGCCGCTATTATGACCTGGATGTTACGTAACGTGGTCGAAGCAGGCACTGGTGCAGCCGCCCAATTGCCTAATAGACCCGTTGCTGGTAAGACAGGTACATCTGATGAAGCCCGCGATTTATGGTTTATTGGCTATATTCCCCAAGTAGTTACAGGGGTTTGGTTGGGTAACGATAATAATCGTCCTACTTATGGTAGTAGTGGCAGTGCTGCTTACACTTGGCATGAATTTATGGAAAAAGCCATAGAGGGAATGCCAATAGAAAAATTTCCCGAAAGACCAAAACTGGAAGGTCGCAAGGGCAGCATCAAAGCAAAACCCATCAAAGCAAAACAAATTCTCAATCGTTCTCTGACACCTAATGAAGAGTCAGCGCAAGAGACTGGTTCTTCCAGCAGACGCAGAAGGCGCTCCCAACGATTAGAAGAAACCACTCCAACTGATTCACCTAGAAGACGTAGACGATATCGTAGCCAAGAATCAGGTTCTAGTGGTAGTGAAGAATCACCCCGCACAAGACGGCGCAGACCAGTTGTAGAATCAGATACTTCACAACCGTCCCGCAGGTCTCGACGGTCTTCATCCACAGTAGATAATAGCTCTGGCTCGGCCAGTTCTGCACCAACACCTTCTTGGCGGGAAAGACTTAGACCTAATTCATCCTCTTCTAACTAACTTAGGTTGTGAGCTATTATAGCTGGGGACTGGGGACTGGGGACTGGGTGAAAAGTCTTGTTGTGTCTAGGTTGTATCATCTATATGATGTCCTAACACTACTGGCGACAGCTATAATTAATGGGTTATGGGGCAAGGTTGATCAGACTTGTGTGTGTAGACGGTAGCCTAGCAGGGGAGGGGTTCTTCTTGGAACACGGAATTGGTATTCTAGTATCAGTTACCATCACCCCTTATTCTTAGAGAGGTTCCCAAATTCCCCAATTTTCCAATGGCTCGCACTCCCACCTTAAGCTACGATCGCGGTACACTAATTCTGCATCCACCACCACGGGGCAAAGCCTGGATGGATTATGCTACGTGGGATGATAGAGTAGAAAAATTTCGGATTCCGGCGATGAGATATCGCGCTGTGGTGGAAGCACTGCAAGCGGAAGACGTATTTTTCATCGATGAAGCCAAGCAATTTTACCCCATAGATTTGGTTCCTAGTTTAGAAATGGAACCCTATCCCCATCAGAGTGAGGCTCTAGCAGCTTGGAAACTAGCGGGAAGACAGGGGGTGGTGGTGTTACCAACGGCGGCGGGAAAGACTTATCTGGCGCAGTTGGCGATGCAGGCCACACCACGGACTACCTTAATTGTTGTGCCGACTTTAGACTTGATGCACCAATGGTATGCTCATTTGGTGGCGGCGTTTCCCGATGCTGAAGTGGGGTTACTTGGGGGTGGTTCGCGGGATAAATCACCAGTTTTAGTTGCAACTTACGATAGTGCAGCCATTCACGCCGAAGCCTTGGGGAATCAGTATGCTTTGATTGTCTTTGATGAGTGCCATCATTTACCTACCGATTTTAGCAAAGTGATTGCCGAGTATGCGATCGCTCCCTACCGTCTGGGATTATCAGCCACCCCAGAACGCACCGATGGTAAACACGCCGATTTGAATATTCTCATTGGTCAGGAAGTGTACCGCAAACGTGCTGAAGATTTGGCGGGGAAGGCGCTAGCTGAACACGAAATTGTGCAAATTAAGGTGAAGTTATCCCAGCAGGAACGGGAAAGATACAACAATTTAATTCAAATTCGCAACGATTTTTTGCGCCAATCAAAGGTTTCCTTGGGTAGTATACAAGGCTGGCAGATGTTTGTGCAGATGAGTGCGCGATCGCAATCTGGACGTAGAGCTATGTTAGCGCACCGTGAAGCCAAAGAAATCGCCTTGGGTACTGATAGCAAGTTAAGAATTTTAGCTAATTTACTCGCCAAGCATTATCCAGAACGAGTGTTAATTTTCACGGCTGATAATGCTACCGTTTATAAAATATCTCAAGATTTACTAATTCCCGCCATTACTCATCAAACACCAGTCAAAGAACGCCACGAAATTTTAACTAAATTTCGAGAAGGTGAATATAATACTTTAGTTGCTTCCCATGTGTTGAATGAAGGTGTTGATGTGCCGGCTGCTGCTATCGCCATTATTTTATCTGGGACAGGTTCAACTAGAGAATATATTCAACGTTTAGGAAGAATTTTACGTAAGGGAAATATTCAAAATAAACAGGCGATTTTATATGAAGTGATAGCGGAAGATACCAGTGAGGAAAATACTTCGGCACGGCGACGCGGGGAAGATAAGAAAGCAAATTTACAAGTAGTTTATGGCAGTGGTAAGGGAACAACCGCTAAAGCTGCCGAGCAAATAGAAATCAATTATGTAGTCGATAATTCATCAGCTAACAACCAGGGAAATGCTACCAACGGAACTCCTCAGCCATCGCCTAAACGGCGAAGAAATAATACCAAAAAGACTGAAGATTGATCAGAAAACCATAGATTTAACTAATGAATTAATCAGTTGTTTTCAAGCAGCACAAGGTAAGACTCAAGGCTTTTTAGAAAATCAACTTTTGGATTTAGAAGGAGACGCTACAGATTATCGTGTAAAACGGGGTTTAGCTTACATTATCAAAAGCAATTTCTGCACCTTTGAAGTAGTGAGTCCTCTAGAACCACCAATGTTAAGAGAACGGGTATTTTCTTTGGCTGCGAAATCTGCACCTAGTCGGGAATCAACACAACTGACATTGAGCAAGATTGCTGATGAATTAACTCAAGAATTAGAACGGGAAGTTTTATCAGAACAAGTCCGTGATGGACTTTATGCTGATTTGTCTGAAAATAAAATTTTGACAAACTTTGATGTCCCCACACCAGTAGATATATTAAATCGCTATAACTTGTCCCAGGTGCAGGGAATATTCTATAAAGCCAGCAAGTTAATTTTAAATGCTCATCGCAATGTTCCAGGGGAATATAAACTGTTATTCCGCTATCTGAAGCTATTTCAACTCATGGCTTATATTGAAGGCGATGCTGACCACGGCTTTACAATCACCGTTGATGGGCCGACCAGCTTATTTAATTCTAGTACACGCTATGGGTTAGCGATCGCCAAACTCATCCCCGCCTTACTTCATGTCACCAAATGGAGTCTAGCAGCCACATTACAAACCCGTGATGTCTACACAGATACATGGAAAACAGGCAGATTTACCCTTAATTCCGAGTGTGGTTTAGTCTCTCATTACTCCAAAGGGAAACCCTACGATAGTATGTTAGAAGCATCCTTTGCTGATAAATGGGATGCTTTAAAAACAGCATGGGTATTAGAAAGAGAAGTAGATTTAATTCCCATTCCTGGGAGTGTGATGATTCCCGACTTTCGCTTAGTTCATCCTGATGGGAGAGAATTTTTATTAGAAATAGTTGGTTATTGGCGACCAGAATATTTACAAAAGAAGTTTTCCCAAGTGCGGCGTTCTGGTTGTGATAATTTAATCTTGGCTATTTCCGAAAGATTGAATTTGGAAAAAGCTGGAGTTAAGTTGGATAATGTGCCGGCAAAAATCATTTGGTTTAAAGATAAATTATTGCCAAAATCTGTTTTAGCTGTGTTGGATTAAACTATCAAGTAAGCTATTCTGCTTTTAAGTTGCACAATCCATTGTGAGGACAGTTGACAGTTGACAGTTAACAGCGATTATTAGTAGTTATGCAATTTAGACGCGCATCAGCTTAGTCTGTATTTTGCCGCAGAGTTGGTACTACTTAAGATAAATTAATAGATTCAACCCTGGGATAGTGCGGGATAGTGTCCACAGAACTAAGGTGATGTAGAGTACGCCTAAACTCCATTGATACCAAGCCAGGGTAGCGATAATTCCTGGTAAATGTTCGTCTCTGAGGCGAATATCGTTAAATCCCAACCTGACTAAATTATTGAGGCTAAAATCATAATAATTGAGCCAGTTCCAATGGCGATCGCTTAATAATGGCATATATCTTTCCCGAAAGGTGGGATTTCTGGGAATGACTGGTAAACGTCCAATCAATAACCGCAGTTGTCTAAAGGTTCCGTCTTCTGTGAAGTAAGAAACATTGATTAAATCGTGATAACGACCTTGTTGATAAAGGCGAGTCAATAAAGTTACAGGTACGGGAACGATAATAATCAAAATACAGCCTAGTGTGAGCAAAGGTTGTTCCGCATTCTGAAAAATAGCTAATAAGCTAAAAAATTCTAAACAACTAAAACTAATGAGGACAGAAACGGTTTCGTAGTAGGTGGGAATAATTGGTACAGGACGCAGACGACGCGCGCGATCTACCAACCAAAAAACTAACCCAAAATAAGCGATCGCTACTCCCCCCACTCCAAATACTAACCAAAAGTTTGTACCGTAGCCACTCAACAACAGTAATACACTCAAAGCTAACCACAGCCAAGCTTCCAGCAACCAGCTTCCCAAGGAGAGAGGTTCCGCAACTACCAGGCGATCGCTCAGTTTATTGTATATTTCTAAATCAATGTCGGCTAAACTCAATAACTCACTACTATTGCGAAATGCTTTTATTTGCCGACGTTGGTCAATGACATTTGCTTGTGTAGGAGAAAAACCCAACTTAACTAAACTTGCTACCAAGGCACTATTAATATTTGTGCCAATTAAACGTTTACTTAACTCTTTGAGGCGTAATTGTTGCTTGGTATATTCTAATTGATTCGCATCGGCAACTTGCTGTTGCTGCCGGAAATTCTGCCCTAAATTTCGCAAAACATTTTGATTACCTTGTAATGTAGGGATATCAAACATTTGTCCAATTTGCCCAGGATTACCTAAAATTTTTGCTTGATTAGAATTAAAAGTTAATCCAGGGACATTTAAAAATGATGCCGAAGAAAATATGGCATCACTAAAATCTGCTTGATTGAGAATACTTGCACCACGTAAATCTACAGGTCGATTAAATAATGCTTCTCGAAAAATGACGGCTTGCTCAAAAGTTGTTTCTACTAAAGATAGTGACTGATTAAAACTAGCTCTGGTAAACTGTGCTTGATTGGCAAATCTTACCCCAGAGAAATCAGCATTATCTTGCCACTGGACACCACCAAATTTAGCCAATTGCTTAAACTGAGCTTCGTTAAAATTAGCCACATTTTCAAAAGAGATTCTTTGAAAATTAGCTGTCTCCTGAAATTGAGTTTGTTTGAAATTAGCTTTATCAAAGAAAACACTGTCTTGAAAATTACAGGCTTGTCTAAAACTGGCATTATTAAAGTTTACAGGACGACTAAATCTACTTTCATGCCAGTTAGTAGGCTGGAGAAAAGTAGCATTTTTAGCATTGACAGATTGCAGAAAAAAGGTATTAACAAATGTTACTTCTCCATTAAATCGGGTTTGTTCCAGGGTTAAGGCACCGCGAAAAACAGTCACATCACCTGCTACTGTTGGCTGAGTTCCTAGAAGTGATTGGCAATCTTTAGAATTAGGCAAACTCACAGCCAATGATTGCAAACAAACGAGGCGTAAGCGTTCTAATTGTTCTTGTTCAGTTTTGGTAAAAATGGGAGCGATCGCCTGAGCGTATAAAGGTGTTCTTAAACCCAAATCACTACCCACAAAATCCCCTTGAATCAGAGAATAACTCAAGTCTAAACCTAAAGGTTTTGCACCAGTTTTTTGCAGTTCTTTACGCAACAATTGATAAAATCCATCTCGAAAAATAGAGTTTTCTGGACGCAAATCAATTACCAGTTGCCGCAAATCTACAGTTAAATTCCCTTCCCGTAGCGTTGGTGTTCGTAATCGCTCTTGTAATAATTCTAGGGTTAAGGGTGTGCGTTCTGGTTGTGTTGGTGCAGCCCAAACTGGCAAAGGGAGCAATAATACTAACAACGCACACAAACTTATGAAAAATTTAGCTTTCCGCCAGCAAGTCAACAACGTATGCAATAGGATTCTCTATCATTCATCGCTAATCAGCAGAACAATTTTACCCGCAATACTGCCAGATTCAAGTAACTGATGAGCTTTAGCTGCATCTTGCAAAGGAAACTTATGACTAACGTGAATTTTTAACTTACCTTGATCAATCCAATCAGCACATTCTGTCAAAATTTCTGCCTGGTGTTGCTGCGCCTCCACTAAATTTAACAACATCGGTGTCAGCATTAATTCCAAGCCAATGCGTAAATTGCGGTTTCTGGCAACTTTCCAAACTGTATTTGCATCTGGTTCCAAAATCGTCACAATATCGCCATAGATACGCACTGCGGGAAAGGTTTTGTGAAAAGTTTCACCGCCAACAGTATCAAAAGCTAAATCTACACCTTCCCCGTTCGTCCAATCTAAAGCAGCTTGGGCAAAATCTGTATTTTTATATAAAATCACATGATCCGCACCCAGTTGTTTTACAAAATTCGCCTTATCTTCCGAACCAACCGTAGTGGAAACAATTGCACCTTTCAATTTTGCTAATTGAATCGCTACATGACCAACACCACCCGCACCCGCATGAATTAAAACCCTCTCTTTTGGTTCTAATCTTCCCCGTTCATATAAAGCTTCCCAAGCGGTGATTAGTACCAAAGGTGCGGCGGCGGCTTCAGCAAAGGTCAGGGAAGCTGGCTTATGGGCAGCAAAACGTTCATCGACAATAGTATATTCAGCGTAATTGCCTTGATGTCCTCCTAAACCACCATTGCAAAAATACACTGCATCCCCCACACGAAAACCCTGGACACCAGCACCCACAGCTTCTACAACACCAGCACCATCACATCCTAAAATGGCAGGCATTTGCTCAGGGTAAAAAGTGCCACGCTTGCGTAGTTTAGTATCAATGGGGTTAATACCAGCCGCTACCAAACGAACTAAAAGTTCTGTACTACCTACAGGAACGCCAGGATTGGGTACTTCCTGCAATTGCAGTACTTCAGGATTCCCCGGTGCGGTCATCAGAACGGCTTTCACAATTGTTTCCTCCAATCTGAAGTTAGATGCACACTTATACCAATTCAAAATTCAAAATTCAAAATTAAGAATCAAGACAGAACAAACTTTTGGGGCTATGTATAGCTGTCGCCATTAGTGTTAGGACATCAATAAATGATACAAAAATGATACAACCTAGACACAAAAAGATTTTTCACCCAGTCCCCAGTCCCCAGTCCCCAGTCCCCAGCTATATCTGTCACATTCTTTTTTCAAATTGGTATTAGATGCACACTTATTATAGGCAGTCCCCATGAAACAAGTTTCACAGTTATAGATGAAAAATATCTTGCACCTACACCCTTACACCCCCACACCCTTACACCCCTAAACTCATCTACGATTGCGGCATTGTAGGGGATAACGATTACCTCGCCATGTTGTCCAACCATCTGCAATCTTAGTACGACTGTTGTATCTAAGATACCAATTATCTTGCTCTGCACCTAAATAACGAATCCCTAAATCCTGTTTTGATCTGTTGGAAAAACGTTTTCCTAAAGGAACCCATCTATTACCATTATCACTAAACCGCCCGATGAGACGGACACCAGAAGTAGTAGAGCAAACATCACCATCACAAGTAGTCTGTGGGTCATCTACTACTTTCCATTGCATTTGGGCTGGTCTACCGTCAATATTACAATCCCACAAACCAAAGAACCACTCACTAGCAACTTGACTAGCTTGAGTATGACTAGATACCAATATCAAACTCGCGGGAACAATCGCCAAGCCTAAAAGCCATTTTGTGATGTTTTTCATGATACTTCACCAATACTTAAAGTTAAGCTGTACCTTCCATTAACTCATATGTATTAGCGTTGCTGTTTATGCAGGTAATCGATTACCCCGCTACCACTAACAGCACTAAGTCATTCCCTCTCCTGTATATGAAATAAAAAGCCCCCGGAAAATTCCAGGGGTGTTTAAGTATGCCATCAACTCTATTCCTAAATATAGAGAATGCCATTGACTGGACTTTAGCGCATCCGCATAAATGCAAAAATTGCATAATTTTAATGCTTATTTGGAAACTAAGTGGAGTTATGGTCAGAGAAAATGTATATAAATGATACTTTTGCGCCCATTATTACCGAAGCAAATCAGGTGAAAACTCAAGAAAACATAAGTTAGGCGATAGCGGAACGCCTAGCTTTGCTAATCGCCTATATAAAAATAGTTACATCACCTCATGATGACGTTGATTCTGGACTTAAGACTTCTGTCGTGGTTTCGGTCGGTAAAACGTTCTCAATACCAGTAGTTAAGGATGGGAAACCATCGACTGCATCTTTGATTAAACCAGCGACAGGGACAGCAATTAGCAATCCTAGCAAACCG
Source organism: Anabaena sp. FACHB-595 (assembly GCF_048568275.1). Lineage (NCBI taxonomy): Bacteria > Bacillati > Cyanobacteriota > Cyanophyceae > Nostocales > Nostocaceae > Anabaena > Anabaena sp. FACHB-595. The sequence continues at coordinate 3,582,084 of NZ_CP183473.1, read as the reverse complement.
CCAATGTATGTCCCCACAAGCAAAGAAACTAACACCCAAATAGGTCGCAGTCCTGTAAAACTACCTAAAAGGCGGGGTGCGATCGCCTGATCAATAATTTGATCAATGACAACTGCTACTGCTAAAATCTTCAACGCTAACCAAAAGTCATGGGTAGCTACGATTAAAGTAATCACAATCAAGCTAACAACATCACCGAAAGGAATTAAGCTTAAAAACCCAACTCCTAAGCCAAACAGTAACCCAAACTGCACTTGAAAAGCTAAAAACAAAAGAGTTTGAGAGGTTCCCATCAGTAAAGCTAAAGTCCCTTGTCCAATCAAATAATTTTGAAAATTCTTCTGAATAGATTGTTTTAACTTTTGAGCCAAAGACATCGGTAATTTTTTAAATATTCCTTCCCAAATTCTTTGCCCATCTACTAACAGATAAAAAGTGATCACAACTGTAACTATAGCTTCGGATATACTATCAACTGTTTCTACAATAATCTTAAAAGTTTGATTAGAAACAGACTCCAATTCATCAGGAATTTTATCAATAATCCGTGTTAATATCTGCCCTATATTCAACTTGAAATGTTGACCAATAGCCCAATCGTTTAAGTTTTGTAGTTTTTCTTGGCTAGAATCAATCCATAAGGGTAAAATTTTAGCAATTTCATGGAATTGCTCTATTGCTATGGGTAATAAGGTGACACCTGAAGCAATTAAAATAATCACAGTCAGAACAAAAACTAATCCTACTGCATTACTACGTTTAATACCCCGTTTCTGAAGAGCAGAAACAGGGTAGTTTAAAACAAATGCCAGTAATATTGCCAGGACAAATATTGTCACTAACGGTTGAAAATACTGGAAAAATGCAAAAACTAACCAACCATTTAAACAAACCAGAGGAAACAGTAGGGTTATTATTAACCATTTAATCAATTGATTGAGTGAAATATTCATATATAAATCAGATTTGATTGTTGAAAAATATAAGTATGTGTAGGCTGGGTATTGCCCACCAAAACCATGAGCCGATGGGTAATACCCACCCTACATAAATTTTATAGATCGAGTATGAATCTTATAGTTAATGTCAATTAACAGTTGTTTTTCTACTTACTTTAAATCCTTATTCTTACAGAAGCAGCATTAAAAATTATTGACCACTGACTACTGACTACTAACAACTGACAAATTCAGATTTATTCAGCAGTTAGAGCCAAAAACTGCTCATCATTTATCCGCCCTGCTTGGTGTAAAACACTAGTAATTTCCGAAATAGTTAAAACTGCATGACCCCGATACCCATTTGCTTGTAACTTATCTTTCACACCTTGCTCGTGGTCAATAAATACTACAATATCATGAACGTTTAACCCTGCTGATTTTAACTTATCTGCCCCTTCCATCACACTCTTACCACTGATGAGAATATCATCAACTACTACCACTACTTCACCAGTACGAAAATTACCTTCTATTAACCTCCGAGTTCCGTGGGCTTTCACTTCTTTACGCGGAAAAATCATCGGACAATTGAGACGCAAAGCTAAACCAGTTGCTGTTGGTAAAGAACCATAAGGAATACCTGCCAACCTATCGAAAGTGAGATTTTTAACAATATTTTCATAGCCACTAAGTACTTGATTAAATACCTGAGGATTAGAAATAATTTTACGTAAGTCTATATAGTAAGGAAACACCGCACCGGATGCTTGGACAAAATTACCAAACATAATGCAATCAATATCGTATAGCTGCAAAATTAAATCATGTAGAGGGTGTTGCTTAACAGTAAAAACATCAGGTAGCCATACAGAACAGCTAGCAACATCACGAACAGTTATATCCCTCACCTGATTAATTTCTGCACGTAGAGATTGAATTTCCTTAGATAAATTTGCACTTGCTAACATATCTTGGGGAACAGGAATTAACAAACCATTACCATCAGTATTTAAACCAACTTCTAAAATGCGGTTTAAATTGCCTCCTTCAGCCCAAATACTGCGTACCATAATCATTCTTTCCGGCGCAACTTGGCGAATTCTTGCCAAAACTTCAGCATTTGTAGTGCCAACTTCTAGACCTAATTGTTCTGGAGTACCCCAATTTTTGGACTCTTGTACAACTTGTAAATAAAGGGGTGATTCTCTTGTTGGATATTGCTGTAAAGCCTCTGCACCAGGGTTAGATGTAGAACATAGAATAAACACAGCTTTATCAGGATAAACTAAAAATGGAGCCACATGATCTTGTCCTGTATATGGGCTGAGAGTAATTGCATCTACCCCCCATTGTGTGAATACAGTCTTGGCAAAAATAGTACTTGTATTTAAATCGCTATGTTTAGCATCTAAAATGATGGGAATATGGCTAGGAATAGCAGCTAAAGTTTTTTGTAACAGTTCTAAACCAGGAACACCCAAGGCTTCATAAAAACCTAATGTTGGCTTATATGCACAAACAAAATCAGCAGTTTCAGCAATAATAAATTGCAACCAATCCCACAATCCATCTATGATATCCTGAGAGCTATAGCGTCCGGGCATCATTTCAGGGTTTGGGTCAAGTCCAACAAAAAGTAAACTCTGATTTTGCGATATATTTTGATGTAGTTTATCGAAAAAAATCATTTTATTTGTTAGGTAATTAGGTATAAAATTCTCAGTATCTGTAGGGTGGGCATTGCCCACCAAAACCATGATAAGGTAAGCATTGCCCTACCTAAATTTCAAAAATCAAGTATGAGTCCGATATAAAATTTAAATTCCTGCAAACCATTCATAACCCTTGTCTTCCCAATAACCTTTAAATATTGATAAATGACTAGCCAAAGTAATCTGAGTTACCCATTTACTCTGCTTATAACCAAGTTTAATTGGTGCAGCTAAACGTAAAGGCGCGCCATTATCAATGGGTAAAGATTCACCATTTTTTTCATAAGCTAATAATGTTTGGGGATGCAAAGCTGAGGCAATATCCCAACTTTCATAGTAACCATCAGCAGATTTGAAATAAACATACTGCACATTTTCTTTTGGTTGCGCGAGGGCAATAATCTCTCTTAGCTGTACACCACCCCACTGCACGATCGCCGCCCAACCTTCCACACAAACATGGCGTATAATCATGGAAGTCAAGGGCAAGTTTTGGATTTCTGCCATACTGATATTTAGAGGATGATTAACTTCCCCGTCCACAATTAAACGATATTTATCGACATCAATAATCGGTGTAGAACGAAAGCTATTAACTATTAATCCTTCTGGTTGGATTTCACTTGGGGAAAATTCTGGTACTAACTTTTGAGGATTAAATATTAACTTTTCTACTTTTTGGTTGAGTGGTTGAGAAACTGTACCCACTAAATCTTCTAAAGCTGGTGTACCACAGCCACCTAATAGCAGACTTACACTTGACATTCCAGAAAGTTGCAGAAACTGTCGGCGTGTTAATTGTAGACGACGAATATGAATTAAACCCATATTTTCAATACCAATTGACTAGACTTTACCAGAACATGGACTCTGTTAATTCTTCACCACCTGCTTTACGTCCTAATAAAGAGTGAACTATGACAAATATAATTACCATCGGTACTGAGGCAAAATGAACAATTCGTAGACTTTGCCAATTACCAAACATATCGACAATCCAAGGGAATTGAGCAGGTTTATACATACCTATGCCAGTCAGTAGAGCTAGCAGCAATATGGGAATTATCGATGTGTAGATAATGCGATGCCAGGCGTATATTAAACGTTTATTATTTTGGCTTTTTTGCAATGCTTTGATGTCATTAGCACCTACAAATCGATGTCGCCAGCGTTGAGTAAATAATATATAAAATCCGTACCACAAAAGATTTAAAGAGAATAACCACATGGCAGCAAAATGCCAATGTCTACCTCCAGCTAACCACCCACCTAAGGTAAATATTGGCGGAATGTGTAAGCCAGCGCGGCCACCAAAAACGGGATTGGCGTTGTAAATTTGCAGTCCACTGGTGAGCATGAGGAACAAGCTAACGATATTAACAGAGTGGAAAATCTTAGCACCTATAGCTTGGGTGGGTAATTTGCGTTTTTTGGGAGGAATTGTCACAGTCATAAATAATGAGAATAAAAAATCTATGCCCCACCAGGCTCTGGAAGCTGAAGATTCAGTCCATTATTCTGAAGCTAGCTATTCATTTACTAGAACTGACTGCAACTAATAGTAGCGATCGCACTCATTCTATTTATTCACAGCAATTTATACATAGCATATCAGCAAATTGGTCATCAGAAGACCGGAATTTTGTCAGTACAATTGATGCAATGAGTTATAATTTTTACTAAATTTACCAGAGTCTTAGTGATTCCCTGAACTATGGACACACTTGCTTATTTGCATTTGGCTGAGACTTATGAAACATCTACCACAGATGAATCTTCCCCAGAAATACCTTGGACAAAGAACCAGAGTAGCGCTTTAATGTTGGTGGCTTCTTTTGCAATGGGTTCTTTAAATTGGTGTCTTCCTACTGTGGCTGCTTTGAAAAAAGGTCACAGAAATCCTCAGGTAGCATCACTCCAGCAAAAGTTGCGAGCAAGCGGATATTTTCCCCAAGTTGCCACAGGATATTTTGGTTCTGTCACTGAAGCAGCTGTGAAGAGATTTCAACAAGCTAATGGTTTAAAGGCTGATGGAATTGTTGGGGCAGCAACCTTGGCAGCTTTAGAATCTAGTATAGGTGTATCAGAATCTAGTATCACAGATCCCCAAATAGCTACGTCTAAATCTTCTCTCAAACAGGGTGATATTAGCGATAGGGTCATGTCTTTGCAAGAAAAACTACAAGCCGATGGGTACTATCAAGGAGCGATTACTGGAAATTTTGATGCTGCAACCCAAGCAGCTGTAATTCAATTTCAACAAGCTAATCGGCTCGTTGTTGATGGGATTGTCGGGCCACAAACATCATCAGTTTTAGCATCAAGTACCAGAAAATTAGCGGCTTCGTTACCTCAAAAAACTACCCTCGAACCTTTTTTAACACAGCAGCCACAAAATCAGGTAAAAATATCACCCCAATCAGCTGCGCCTCCCAGTCCCTCACAAAAAATGCGGCTAATCAAAACTATTTCTGGGAAAATTTCTCCTAAATCAGTGGTTTATTCGGGTAATGGTTTATTCTTTGCCCAAAATATGATGTATAACCACACAATTACTGTATATGACCGCAACTATGAATTAGTTAAAGTTATCCCCGACGAAGTGGATTTATCTAAATATGGTCATTCCCGCTTCAAGGGTAAGTATCGAGGCGCTCCAGTTGAAGCTAGTTTTTCCCATAATGGCAAGTATGCTTGGATATCTAACTATCAAATGTACGGCCCTGGTTTTAATAACCCCGGTAGTGATAAATGTCATCCATCTCAGAAGACAGATAAGAGTTTTTTATATCGCATTAATACAGAAACCCTCAAGATAGACAGAGTTATTCCAGTTGGTTCTGTACCAAAATTTGTGGCTACTTCTACCGATGAGAACCTAATACTGGTGAGCAACTGGTGTTCTTGGGATTTGAGTGTGGTAGATATTAATCAAAATCAAGAAATTAAACGGATCAAATTAGGCCCCTATCCTCGCGGAATTGTCGTTGATCCAGCTTCCGAAACAGCCTACGTCGCTGTTATGGGGTCTTACAACATTGCTAAAGTTAACTTGAGAGATTTTTCTGTACAGTGGCTGCGGAACATTGGTAGTTCGCCGCGTCACTTGAATATTGATCCTGCGGGTAAATATCTTTATGCTTCTTTAAATGGTGAAGGCAAAATTGCTAAAATCAGCTTGCCTCAAGGTAATTTAGTCAAGAAAATCGCTACAGGTAATGCTCCCCGGAGTATGGTTTTATCAGCTAATGGTCAAACACTTTATGTTGTGAACTACGGTGAAGATACGGTTAGTAAGGTTCGGACTAGTGACATGAAGGTATTACAAAAAGTCAAAGTTGAACCTGATCCCATCGGTATTACTTACGATCCACAAACTAGAGAAGTTTGGGTAGCTTGTTATTCTGGTAACATTATGATTTTTCAAGATTAGGAAGTGACTGTGATACTCATCGTAGCACTTGTGATTAGTCGCCCCTGGCTGTTTACACCAGGAGTTTTGTGCAAGCGGAACGCATCTTTATAACCGTTGGAGTAAGCTTAAACCGTGGGTATCAGTACCGCAAGTATTGAAAATGCCATACTCTTTGGCTAGATTTTGTATTTGTTCTGATTCAATCACACTGGGTTTCCACGGGTTGGGGTTGTTGTAGGCGTAATATGTTTCTACACCATCAATCCCATATCCAGCAGCCGCCGGAATCAAATCGAAGTGAGATTTTCGATAACGTGCTGGATGCGCCAATACCGCTATCCCTCCGGCTGCATGAATGGCCTCAATTACGTTACCTGCTTGATATTCTCTATCGGTTGTTATCTTTCTTTGCAGATAAGGTTTCAGACTAAAATGTTCTGGCTGGAAAGCATAAGCCAAAATGTGAACCTCTACATCCAATAAATTGGCATTAATTTCTACACCACTCCACAGGTGAGGAGTTGTTACACCCGGATTGTTCCATTTCCAGTTTTCTAACCAAGCTTGCGCTGCTTCATACCCACCTACAGTATGATGATCAGTGATTGCAAAACCTTGTAGTCCGATAGCGATCGCCTGCTCCATCAACACACTTGGCTGCAATCTACCATCCGAATAAACAGTGTGCATATGAAAATTAAATAACTTCGGACAACTTTGAGCATCAATTGTCTGAAATACTTGCTTTAATAGTTCGGTGGAAGCAGATGTTCGAGCAAAATTTATAACCATAACCCTCTCTGAATAAAAATACTCGATTTCTCACAGACCAGCACATCACACTTAAATAAAAGAGAAATACTTAGCACGTTAGATTAGTGCCAATTAGCAGAAATTTTTCAATATGTTAAGACTACGTTAGCAAATCTCAATGCTTCTGGTCATGAGTATTTCCAATTGCCTTCATAAGTAGCAGTGACGAATATTGCTATAACTACTATTTGCGTACTTAGGTAAATATTCAGATAAATAATCGTTAAATAATCTATTTTATAGAGCGATTGTAGCTTTCTTATACACGAGATTCTTTTTAAGAATGTATCAAATGTAACTTGACTTCTACTATGTTTTCAATTTACAGGAAGCTGAAATAGATTGTGATTGCTGGAGTATTCAACGGCGAAAGTTTACTAAATTTATAGTAAGCACTTTAGTACTCAAACATTTAAGCACTAAAGTGCTTACTAATAACACGCTTATCTGTAAATACTCCCGTGGCAGAATACTAGTACAGCGTGACCAAACTCAAAAAACCATTCTGACTATCCTGCAAAACCTGAAAGGATATTTTCCTCTCCCTCGCAGAGCTGACTCATCAAAAAACCTCATCTTCAACACCACGCCACCATTCACCCAAATTCATTAAATCTTCGTGAATATCTGCTAATTCCTCAGCGTAGACATTTGCGGGAATAGTATCTCGGTGTTCTTGTAATTTTTTCAAGCGTAGTTGCACCAATAGCCAAGGTTTAGCAATGCTATCAGTGGATTCCATGTATTGAGCCAGTTGTTTGCTATCCATATATTTCTGATGTTGATTGTCCAACTACTTTTAGGATATGTAATACTAATTGAAAATTCAAAATCTACTCCTACAGAAAATACAGCAATTTGCGAGTAAGTGAGGAACAGAAGACAAGAAATAAACTCAAGCATCATAGTGTTTATAACTTCTGCTTTGTCTGCGACACCCTCTGCAAACTTCCTCCTGTAGGAACCTACGGTGTACACACAAGTCTTGAAATAACGCCTAACGCTTGGTTTCGTCGTCTAGCTCTAGGCTGTGCGATCGCTCTGGAAGCCTGTCATTGCGAGGAGGAACGACGAAGCAATCACAAAAACTACAGGATGATGCGATTACTTCGCTCCGCTCGTAATGACAGTTAAAAGGGTCTTTACTGCTTGAAACCCTTGCAGATAGTACTTGTGTGTACACGGTAGCCTGTAGGAACTGGCAAATAACTAGAGAGCAAAGCAGCCACGACTCAATCGTGACTGCTTGTTTTGTTGAAGAAAAATTAATTATTGCTGCTGGAGAGATTCAGCAACAGCCCTCATCTGACTGGACAACTAAGCTTTAGCATAATTCGCAGCAGCAAAGTCCCAGTTAACCAAGTTATCTAAGTAGTTCTTGATAAAAGCTGGGCGAGCATTTCTGAAGTCGATGTAGTAGGCGTGTTCCCAGACATCCAAGGTTAAGAGTGCTTTTTGTCCATGAGCCAGGGGATTTTCGGCGTTTGGAGTTTTAGTGACTTTCAGTGTACCGCCATCATCAATTAGCCAAGCCCATCCGCTACCGAACTGAGTTGCAGCAGCGTTGGAAAATTCTTCTTTCAATTTGTCGAAGCTACCAAAGTCTTGGTTAATTTTGGCTGCGAATTCACCTGTAGGCGCGCCGCCACCTGCGGGCTTTAAAGAATTCCAGAAGAAGGTGTGGTTCCACACTTGAGCAGCGTTGTTAAAGATTCCAGCTTTAGAGGCATCCTTAAAGGCAATTTGGATGACTTCTTCTAAGGATTTATCAGCCAATTCTGTACCATCGGTGAGCTTGTTCAGGTTATCTACATAAGCTTTGTGATGTTTGCCGTAGTGATACTCGAAGGTTTCACCTTTCATGCCATACTGCTCTAAAGCATTAAAGTCGTAGGGTAGTGGTTCCTGTACAAATGCCATTTTGTGAAGTCCTCTCTTTAGCAGTTTCCATTTAAAAGCTATTGCAGCAGCCTGGGAAATTACAGGTTTGGTGCTGACTAGTTTTATATCCTTAAATCCTGGGATATAAAACTTAACATCGTCATTCTACTACCAAAGTGAAGATTCAGACAAAGTAGTTTTTTAATAAGTCAAAATCCGGTCAATCAATGACTATAAATAAACACGGCTAATACATTTGGGGTTAACCTTGATTAAAGTCTGTCAGTATGAAAATTATTGATGAACAGCATAAGACTTTTAAGCTTTCGTCTCCATCTCTCAGCAAAGGGACTACTAAGCTTACACCTTCATAACTCATCTTATTAGCAATGTGGGGTGCAAGATGATTGAAATTACTTATCAGGCGATATATCCCCGATCTTTCAAAAAAATCGGGGATATATTTACGCACAGCTACTAAGTAGGTTAATAAAAGTAATTGATTTAATCAAGAAATTGTTCTCTACAAATCTATTTAGATATCTCCTAATTTCAGAAACTTCCATCTTTAGAAATAGGATTGAATAGTTTTCTAATCTATCTAAAGTTAGATGAATGATATTTTAAGACAGTTAAAATTTTCACTAACTAGCATCAAGATAAAAGGCTGTGGAGGGTTTGTGTCATGAATCTGAGATTAGATATCAAAAAGCCCTGTCCCCTTATAGCTGAAGATTTTATCTTAGCTTGATGTCCTAATCTATCTGGCTACGGCCATAGCATAAAAAATAGGGAGTCAATGTTGTACACTTACTCCCTAATAAGTTGAAAAAATCCAAAACTAACAACAGTTGACCATGACTACCATTGAGACAAGCGTTGTTGGTAGTAATCAACAATTTGGCTAGCAACATCCGATATGCTGAGTCCATCTGTTTGCAGTTCAACTGCATCTGCTGCTTTTTGTAGAGGGGAAACTTTGCGAGTGCTATCTTTCCAATCGCGTTCAGCGATGTCTTTTTCTAGCTGTTCTAGACTGACTTCTGGTTGACCTTGTTTTTGAAAGTCTTGCTGGCGACGACGAGCGCGTTCACCCACGGAGGCGGTTAAAAAGATTTTTACTTCAGCGTCAGGAAATACGTGAGTACCAATATCTCTACCTTCAGCTACCAGTCCACCGCGTTTACCCCAGCGTTGTTGTTGCTTCACTAGCGCTTGACGTACAGCAGCTTGAGCAGCGATCGCCGATACTTGAGAAGTCACCTCAATCGTGCGAATGTTCTGGGTAACATCAGTATCATTAATCCAAACACGCACCGGAGATTGTAAATCTTGGCTAGGAGTTAGCTCGATTTTACACTTGCTCGCTAATTCAGCGATCGCGCAATCATCGTCAATGGCAATACCCTGTTGTAGCACCAACCAAGTCACAGCACGATACATCGCTCCTGTATCTAGATACACTAGACCGAGTTTAGTTGCTACTTGACGAGCCACGGTGGATTTTCCTGCACCGGCTGGCCCATCAATAGCGATGATAGGTTGGCGATCGCGCAAAATGGTATTGTCAATCAAACGTGTAGAGCCAAGACGAGCAGCGATCGCCAGCATTCCTTCCTCCTGAATTTTATCTAATGGCATTAACGTAGTCGGTTCAACCAATTCTATATATTCCACTAAAACACTACTAACCTTGGCTAATTCCTGCCGTACCACTTCTCGCAACCTACTGCTATAGCGGACACCTGCCTTAAATGCAGCCTCAGCTTGCAGCAAGCCACGATACAATACTGCTGCTTGCTGTTTTTCTTGAGCAGTTAAATACTGGTTGCGAGAGCTACAGGCTAAACCCGATGCTTCCCGCACAGTGGGACAAGCAACAATTTCTACAGGCAAATCTAAATCAGCCACCAGCCGTTTAATCACAGCTAACTGCTGACCATCTTTTTGACCGAAATAAGCTCGGTCAGGTTGTACCAAGTTCAAAAGCTTGGTCACAATCGTCGCCACACCCTGAAAGTGACCTAACCGAGAATGACCACACAAGCCAGATATCATAACAGATGGAGGGATTACTTGTGTAACTTGAGATTCTTGTATATTTTTCTGAGGTATGCCTAATTCTTCCGGAGAAGGGGCAAAAATCGCATCAACTCCCCCTTGCTCGCACAATTGTCGGTCTTGTTCTAAAGTGCGGGGATACCTTCCATAATCCTCATTTGGGCCAAATTGCAGAGGATTGATAAAAATACTCACAATTACAGTAGAGTTTTCGTGCCGCGCTCGTTCAATCAGGCTCAAATGGCCTTGATGTAAACTCCCCATTGTTGGCACCAGGCCAATCGCAGTTTGATACCAGCTAGTCATACTATCTAGTATCTGTTCTTCTGATGCTGTCAGCCGACTTTCCCAGCGACGTTTATTTAAATAGCAGCGTAAAGCCGCAACTGTTGTCAACAGGCGCACAAAAAAATACCCCTAGTTCCTCATTGAACCTCTCCCCCGTTAGTTTATATCTGAAATAGGGGTAAGAGATGAGTGAACTAGAGGAATTGGGGGTTGGGTATTAGGAATTGGGTACTGGGTCATGGGGGATACTGGTCTCCTGCTTTCCCTATCCCCTCATTTTCCCTTGCCAATCCCTAATCTCTATCTTCCCAAAACTTCAATCCTGACTGGTGCAACACCACTACCGATCATTCCTAACACTCTGGCTGCACCTGTGGATAAATCAATCACTCGGCCGCGAGTAAATGGGCCCCGGTCGTTGATTCGCACCACTACAGAACGACCGTTGCGGGTATTGGTAACACGAACTCTTGTGCCGAAAGGTAAGCTACGATGAGCAGCAGTCATGGCTTCTGGATTAAATCTCTCACCAGTAGCAGTTGGTCTGCCAGCAAACCCATCTCCACGTCCATAAAAGGAAGCTATCCCCTGAAAACTGAGTCTAATACTGCTAGCAATTCGCTGCGGCAGATTTGCTATTGGGTTTGACGAACGCTTTGGTGAGCGTGCTGGTAAATTAGCGATTTCTTTGAGAGGCGAAGCATTACCTACAAGTCTGCGGAGACGATTAGTTGCTTGCAACGCATCGTTAGCAAGGTTGTTGGTGGAATCTGCTAGCCTTGTGTTTTGATTAATTTCCACCAATTCTTGATTCTTGACTTTGATGGTGTAGCGCTCTGACTTTTGCTGACTGGAAGAACTTTTATTTTGAGATTGAGAGGCAACTAATGAAGAGTCTGCACCCTTCCAACTTACAGTAATCTGGTCAGCCTTGACATTATCCCTGATGAGCTGATTGATTTTTGCTGCTACTAAACTAGCTCTTTTAACGGGATCGTCGTTTTGCGAACGGTTCTGGATTCTGGCATCTGCTAAATTCCCCAGACTTGCCACCTGAACTGATTTCTCAGTATTAAGGGCGTACGGTTGCACGCCCTCATTATCTCCAATTGCTCCTACTTTTGTCTCCACGCTGGCAACTGGGTTAGAACTCACAAAGGTAAGAACTGGAATTTTCCGAATAAATAGGGTTGCCGCCCTACGACCTCCAAGGTTATGAGGATGAATGCTCGTAATCACAGCATCCGAGGTTCTTTTCCCTTCTGATGATTGAAACTCTCCTACCTTGACTGCATCACTAGCTAGGATTTGCTGTGCTGGTGCTGTAGCTTTAGTAGTTTGAGTCCGACCGACTGCGGGCGTACCCAAAACAGTTACAGATAGGGCAACAATAGTCCACAAATGTCTTTGATTCATGCGTCCGATTTTTAAAGCGACTGTAGAACAGCAGTTTTGTTAACTCATAAGAATTTGCTTCACTTTTAGTGGCAACTCCTAAAAATGCAAACTCGTTCCGCTTTCACTTTCTGTTTTATAACTCGCATCAGACTAACATGAACTTCTGGCGTTGGGGATCAGGGTTTTATCGTAGGGATCGGCGCTTTTCCCAAATTTGTTTTCTGATAATAAGCGTGAAACCTTGTTCAAATGCGGATTTCACCCATGTAGCGTTTTTTTCGATCTACCAAGGTTTTCTTAACAAAACTTAACAATTTCCTGGACAAAAATTGCCATAAAAATTGTCATAAATGACAGCATTATTGCTTAGACAATATGTGTATTCTCTAACTTATTATTTTATCTGATAGACATTATAATAATCAATTATAATACAAAAAAGTTATGTTAAACCTACTGAGTTAAGCTATGTTCATATTTCCTTTATATTAGCTTACACCTGATATATGTCAATAGTTACAGAGATAAATATTTTAAGGACAAATACTAGTGAGTATTTATCCTCAGCTAATTTTTATGATACATAGATATGTAATACTACTCTCAAATTAGTAAAAAAAACGTGATGCCAATGACAATTGACCACAGTAAAGCTAAGTAAAAAAAACTGCTTACTTTTGTAGCTTATTTATTTTTAAGTAAAACCTGAATTATATAGTGAGATAATGAAAAACTGGGCTTTAGTTTGAGTAGATTAACTTTTAAATGTATAAAATATAACTTTTACTCCAAAAGCCCCAAATTACTTAATAAAACGCAATTTTTGAGAGCAAGCTATTAGCTGATGAGCGATCAAGCCAATCAAGGAGATTTAGAAATACGTCCCTCTCCCCTATTAAAGGTGATCAACGATTTGCATTCTAAATACAAGTCACTCAAAGAGGGGATAGTAGCGAACTACATACCAGAGCTGGCCAAAGTCAACCCAGACCTGTTTAGTATTTCCATCGTTACAGTGGATGGTCAGGTTTATCAGGTAGGAGATTATCAACAACTATTTACTATCCAGTCTATTTCTAAAGTTTTCGCCTACGGACTAGCGTTAGAAGATCATGGACGGGATTATGTGTTGACTAGGGTTGGTGTAGAACCAACAGGGGAAGCATTTAACGCGATTATTTTGGATGAGCAGTCGAAGCGACCTTATAACCCAATGGTCAATGCTGGGGCGATCGCCACCACTAGTTTAATCAAAGGGGCTGGGGCAACGGAACGCCTCAATCGGGTACTAGAAATGTTTCGCCGATATATTGGTCATGATGTGTTTGTTGATATTTCCGTATTTACCTCCGAACGCAGTACAGGACACCGTAATCGGGCGATGGCACATCTCATGCTCAACTTTGGCATGATAGATAGAAATATAGAAGAAGCATTAGACCTATATTTTCAGCAATGCGCTGTGATGGTTAACTGTCACGATCTGGCGGTGATGGCCGCTACCTTGGCGAACAGGGGTGTGAACCCAATCACAGGAGAACAAGCGGTAAATAGTAGATATATAAAAGATATCCTCAGCGTCATGTACACCTGTGGGATGTACAACTTTGCTGGAGAGTGGGCTTATAAAGTCGGTATTCCGGCAAAAAGCGGCGTTTGTGGGGGAATTATGGCAGTTGTTCCGAATCTGATGGGAATTGCCGTGTTTTCTCCACCTTTAGATATTCGAGGTAACAGTGTGCGAGGAGTGAAGGTGTGCGAAGAACTTTCTCAGCAGTTAGGCTTACATCTATTTGAATGTATGAAAGTGGGAAATGGAGAATGGGGAGTGGGGAATTGTGAGTGTTGAGTTGTTATTCTCCCCTGCTCCCTGTTTCCTGGCCTATTTCCTCAACAACAAATAATAGAGTGAACCATGGCCACCTGTAACACCTGCGCGATCGCCTGCTTGTTTCCCAGTTCCCATGAAGTAATCTACTCTTCCTGGGCCTTTGATCGCATTACCAGTATCTTGATCTAATACATAGCGGCTGACAGTGCGATACTCCATTCTTCCACCAGCGACGGGAAAGGGAATAGAAGTATGAACAAGTGCTAGTGCGCCCGGAGGCATTAAAGATTTATCTGTGGCAATAGAACGTTCTGGGGTTACTGGTACGTTGATACTACCAGTAGCTGGCCTACTACCAGTTTCTTGGAAGAAAACAAATCTTTCCCAACGTGGTAAGTAGTTATTTAATTCCTCTGGTTGTTGGCGGAAGAAACTGATCATTTTTGGCATAGTCATCCCAGATAAGGGAAGTTTGCCATCTTTGGCCAGTTCTCGCCCAATACTAGTCCAAGGATAATCGGTTCCACCTGCATAGCCGATCGCGGTTCGCTGTCCATTAGTTAATTGAATTTGGGCAGAACCTTGAATTTGTACCATGTACGCATCTAGGCGATCGCTAAACCACAGCAATTCTGAGCCACGCAATGGGCCTGTATGCCCTTGTAAACCGTCTTCACCTTCCAGTTCCAGCCTTGTTGGGTGTGGTTTAGACCATTGCTGGAAATTAGATGGTAATCGATATAGAGGATATTTATATACGGAAGTTCTTACACGACTAGCTCTATAAACTGGTTGATAGTAAGAAGTAAACTTAACAGTACCCTTGCCGTCATTACCTACAGACTGGTAAAAAGCAAACTCTCGTCGCACCGCAGCTTGCAACTGGGCGGGAGTTCTAGAATTGACAACTAGTTGACGGAAACGTAACAAACTCCGCCGTACCCGACTCAGGGTAATTCCTCTGACTGGATAATTCTGATAAATTCGTTTGGCGGTATTCGTTTGTAAGTAACGCAAACTGTTGTCTATGGCTGCTAATAGCGCTTTGCGGTCACTGGCTCTACCTACACCAAAAATTTGCTCATCGAAACCCAAACAAGGATTTTGGGTAACACAGTTGTTACCAATTTCTACAAGTTTAAGGGGAGTTCGAGTTACAGGCGACGGTAGTTGAGGATTGCTAGGGAGTGGTGACGGGACATCAATCACCTGGGCTACTGCGATCGGATTTACCAAAGCAATTCCCAGACTTAAGGAAAACAAAGCAAGGGTTTTTCTTATCATTTAGTTGAATCTTTCAACACTAGAACTAAAAACAGGTTCTACTCGGATCGCTACAATCCGGGAAGGGCGCACAACCATATACTCCCCTTGAATATTCTTGATGGGTACGCTAATAAAATCACTAGAACCAGATTTGGGTACTAGTTCGCCACTATACCATTTTTGGAATTCCTGAATAGTGGGAAACCGTACTTCTTCTCGATGACCACTTTCCAACATCATGTGTACGGCGTATTCGTTTGGAGTTCTAGGCATAAGGTTGAATTCCTTAAAATATGTTCAACCTATTGTTAACCACGTTACACCAGAATGAAAAGGGTAAGCATACGGGAGCAAGATTTGCTTTTCGAGGAGAGGCAGAAATTAGAAACTCATCACACATTACTCCTGATAGTTCTTTCTCTTCCCGCCTATGACGGTTACTCAACTGGAGACAGTTCCCAGGAATTTGGAAATATGGGGTTTAGGGGTCAATACGGTTCGGATAAGCAGAGGAGGCAGGGGAGGAAAAGAGGTTATTTTCATAATGTTTCTCTTCCCCTGCTTCTCTTCTCCCCTTACTTCCCCTACCTGCCTTAACCAAGAAATCTCTTAACCGAACCGTATTGGTTTAGGGGTTTAAATCCCCGGCTTCTATCAAGCCGCAAGTGTTGTGGCGGGGTCTGTCTTACAAAGTTCATACGGAGGAAACCTCCGCTCTGACTTTGCGCTAAATCCCCATTACAACACGGAAAAAGCGAATGGCGTTGGCGTTAGCCTCTCGTAAGAGATACCGCAGGCTATTGCGAATTGGTTTAAATATTGCTGCTGATTCAGCTTTAAAAGCCATGATTGTTTTTTATCATGGATAATAAACTCTCAAAATATAGTTACACTTACATCTATGTAGGGAAATTTCTGCTGCTATGGTAACTACTGCTCAATCCCTAAACAGCGTGCTTTCACCGGGTAATCTGCGTAGAGTGCATCATATTGCTCTTAATGTTAAAGATATGCAGGCTTCCCGCCATTTTTACGGTACTATCCTGGGATTATATGAACTCACAGGCGATGAAGTACCAGCTACTTTGGTGGAACTTGTCGCCACTGGAAAAGTTGCTAACTTCGCCACCCCCGACGGTACAATTCTAGACTTATTTTGGACACCTGATTTAACACCAGCAAACCCAGACCCAGAACAAAGTTTTACTAGAGCCTACCATTTAGCATTTGATATTGATCCTGGGTTATTTGAGCAAGCAGTGGCAGTTGTGCGAGAAAATAAAATTGCGATCGCTCATGGCCCCGTCACTCGTCCAACTGGTAGAGGTGTTTACTTCTACGACCCCGACGGCTTCATGATTGAAATTCGCTGCGACCCACAATCAGGAACTAGCAAATAAAAAATATTAAAATTTCTAGTTGATTAATGTTAGTAAAGGCGCAGAAGTCAGCCTAACTGTTAGATTGGGCTAACTTCTGCTACACTCCTTGCATATATAAAAAATAACAGCGTTTAAAGTCTTTCAACTGCCAAATTGCCACAAACCTTTTTCAGTACTTGTCAATTTTTATACAGCATAAATGTTGAATTTAGATACTAATAAACATATTTCGGGGCTGATGCCTCAACAGAAAGTAGTATAATTTTTCCTGCTCTGATATTGCCTGTCCAAAGGCTGGAGCTAAAAATAAAAAATCTAGGTTTGTGCTTATGTTAAGTCCTGTAGTGACGATCGCCATCTTTCAAAAGCAACCCAATCCTCAGGTATTTTCAGCAGGTCAAGTCATCTTTGAAGAAGGACAAGCGGGTGATTATATGTACGGTATTGTAGAAGGAACTGTTGATTTATTGATCAACGGTAAGGTTGTAGAAACAATAGAGGCTGGAGAAATCTTCGGTACAGGTATATTAGTAGGAGTGAATCATCGGAACTATACAGCGATCGCTAAAACTGATTGTCAACTAGCTTACTTAGATGAGAAAAGGTTCTTATTCGCTGTCCAAGAAACACCAATGTTTGCTCTCAATGTCTTGAGAAATTACTCAGAACGTCTCAGCCGTTTGCAACGTTTAGTTTAATATCGCAGTATGTTTCAACCGCAGGGAAATGAGTAGTACTTTATATCG
The DNA here is from genome assembly GCF_048568275.1 of Anabaena sp. FACHB-595. NCBI lineage: Bacteria > Bacillati > Cyanobacteriota > Cyanophyceae > Nostocales > Nostocaceae > Anabaena > Anabaena sp. FACHB-595. The sequence goes on along the minus strand of NZ_CP183473.1, from coordinate 3,564,350 downwards.
AAGGCAACTACTGAAATTATTGGGTATGAGTGTCTTGGGAACCTCATTTTCTAGTTGTGTCACATCTCCAGCTAGGGCAAAAACGGTAAACTGGGGATATATCGGCAAAGTAGGCCCAGAGCATTGGGGTGAGCTTTCCCCTGACTTTGCCCTTTGCCAAATAGGCAGAAAACAAACGCCGATTGATTTGCAGATTGCAGATGTGAAAGATGTCCACAGCAGCAGTCAAGATTTGTTAGTTACCAATTATCAGCCAACGGCATTACACCTAATCAACAACGGTAAAACAGTCCAAGTCAACTATCAACCAGGCAGTTATCTCAAGTATGCTCACCAAAAATTTGAGCTGCTTCAGTTTCACTTTCATCACTTCAGCGAACATCGGGTTGATGGGAAATTATATGATATGGAACTCCATTTAGTTCACCGGAGTAAATCTGGCGACTTAGCCGTTATGGGTATTTTCTTGCAAGCAGGAGCATTTAACCCGACGCTGCAAATTATCTGGGATGCCACACCTCAAAACCAAGGAACAGACAAAAGAATAGAGGATATAAATATAGACGCTTCCCAATTTCTCCCAGCACAACACAGATTTTTTACTTATTCTGGCTCTCTGACAACCCCACCCTGTTCAGAAAATGTTCTCTGGTGCGTAATGGCGACACCTATCGAAGCCTCTCCTGCACAGATAGCTAAGTTTAGTCAAATGTTTCCCCAAAACGCACGTCCAGTGCAACCTCTCAACGATCGCCTAGTTATCGAAGCCATTTAAAATTTTTCTGTCAACTTCCCCGGATTTTGTGTTGCTATGTCATACTAAGAGATGAGAATTAATTCGGCGACCGCGTTTGTTTTGAGTATTGACAGGCTTTTCCCTTTTGGTATTTACAGACATTTCTCCGAAATCTCAATCCCTAGACACTTCTGATTTTGGAGACAATAAATATGTCTATTTATGTTGGTAATCTTTCTTACGACGTTACAGAAGAAAGCTTGAATGCCGTATTTGCAGAATATGGTTCTGTAAAGCGGGTTCAGCTACCTGTAGACCGTGAAACCGGCCGTGTACGCGGCTTTGGATTCGTGGAAATGGGCAGTGATGCAGAAGAAACAGCAGCAATTGAAGCACTTGACGGTGCTGAGTGGATGGGACGCGACCTTAAAGTAAATAAGGCTAAACCCAGAGAAGACAGAGGCGGTTCTAGGGGTTCCTTTGGCGGCAATCGCAGCAACAACAACTTCCGTAACCGCTATTAAGAAAATATAGATTTGAAGTGGAGAACAGGGAATGAAGAAGTAGTTATTTCTACCTCCTAACTTCCCAAAATTTTAATGCTCCTTTTGAACAAAACTTATCACTAAATATCGGCTCAGGCAAGAATGCTTGAGCCTTTTTGATGTAACATCTGCAATTATAGCCGTAGCCAAATAGGTTAAGACATCAAGCTAAGACAAAACCTTGACAACACAAGGCTTTCAAGCCTGTCAACCGTCAACAGCCATAACACCTCATACCAGTCTTTCTGAATTACAAATTAGTATGATTTTGCTATTTATTTCATTGGTTGCAACTTAGTCACCTTGAGTTTAAAAGGCCCAACCCCAGTTTCACCAAAAGACCGGACACGAATAATAAAAGTCCCTGTTTCATTGATGCGGGTAAACAGTAGAGAATTGCTAGTGCCATCGGGGCCGTCATCATTTTCTGCTAATGTTGAGCCATCAGGTGCAAGTAGTGTGATGATACTGTCAAAACTTTCTGAAGATAAATCAACTGCTAGATTATCCCCCTTATTCAGCTTGACCGCATAGTCACGGGCAAATCCACCCTGACCTGTGGGAATGTCTTTATCTGAAAGCGCATCAGAAAGTTCTTTAAACTCAGTCAACAAGATAGGACTGTACAACTTACTTTGAGCAAATGCTGCTGTTGTACTGATGGCAATTGCCATTAACGTAGCGGGAAATATATTTATTCTTGTGAAATTTTTAGTCAGAAATTTACTGATCATTGTAAGTGATGTTCCCACAACAACTGGGTGGTTTGGTTAATTATAGATTTCCCAGAGATAGCTTGCCATTAATTTTTGATGTATCTATCTTTTACAGCACTGGCTGTAGTTGCTAACCCTAAGACAGTGATTTCATTTTGACGCAGTATCTGCACGGCAGATTTAACAGTAGCACCAGTGGTGTAAATATCATCTATTAACAATACTGGGCTTTTTGGGCAGCTATGACGAAAATCTTGACCAATTGCAAAAGCTTCAGCCAAGTTATTTTCTCGTTCAGATACTGATAAACCAAACTGCGCTGTTGTCTGGCGCACTCTCGCCAAACCATTTAGTTGCAATTTTAGTCCAGTTGTTTGGCAAAAGCTTTGAGCAATTAAGGCTGCTTGATTGTATCCTCTTTGTTTTTGCTTGCTGGGGTGGAGTGGGATCGGTACAACTAAAATTTGTGTTGTTTGATGAAGAGAATGTAACAACCAAGTTTCTCCTAGCCATTGTCCCAAAGGACGGGCAATTTGGGGTTGATTATCGTACTTCATCAGTGCGATCGCTCGTTTGAGAGTACCACCATACAAACCCCAGCTAAATACGGGTATCGGCTGTTTCCACAAAGCATGAGGGTGTTTATGATGGCATTTTTGTAATTGTCTGGTGCAGTTAGGACACAATTCAGTAGATGTAGGTCTTTGACACAGAGGACAGTTAGATTGCAAAAACAGGTCAAGCAGACCTTGAAAGTGGCGACTCCATGTTGGCATTTAAAGCTACTTGAGGAATTTGACATAGACGCGATCGCACCGCGTTGTTTCCACTCCCGTGGCTGGTTGGTAGCCATGATTTTCATATAGCTTGACTGCTTCTACCAAAACACTGGCTGTTTCAATCCAAATTTCTTGAAAACCACGAGAGGTGATCGCTGCTTCTAACTGTTGTAACAAATATTTCCCCAAACCCAAACCCCTAACACTGGGTAAAAGATACATTTTCCTGATTTCTACAGCCTTTTCCCCGCGATTTACAGGGTAGTATGCCCCAGTACCTACTATTTGGCTTTGGTGTTCAATTACCCAAAACTCACCCCCAGTTGCTAAGTAACATTCTTCTACTTGCAACACATCGCGGTCTGCACCTTTGGGTTCCCAACCTAAACCGTATTCTGATAATACGTAACTGATGACTGAGGAGGCTTTAGTGCGATCGCTTTTTTGCCAGTTACGAATTAAGAAGTCTTGATAGTAGCTGTTCATTACCGTTTGTGGGTCAGGTTTTTACAGAAAAGTCTTCTGGATCTATTCCCAATTTACCCAGCATATAGCTTCTCCTGTTGATTTTAGCTCAGGTGACACTTGCAAAGCACGGATTTTATCTATGTAAGACAACAGTTGTTGCGTTGGTGACGATAGAGGCGATCGGATTAATTTTTTGTGCTAAGATTATTATGGGTTACGTAACACATAACTATTATTACATAACCATTTAATATGTCTCCATCAGATGAATACCCTAAATATAAAGATAAAAGGACGGAGAAATTTGCTTTAGGAGAAAGGGTTAAAGAGTTTCAATCTTTTGAGAGACAAGCACAAAAACGATTAGATATTATAGATGCAGCCCCTAATAAGGAAGTGCTAATGCAACTACCAAGTAATCGTTTTGAGTCATTAGGAGGCGATAGAAAAGGTCAGTACAGTATCCGAATTAATGAGCAGTGGAGAATTTGTTTTAACTGGCCTGATGATTTTCTTAAGCCCTTCAACATAGAGATTACAGATTATCACTGAAGGAGAGATAAATGGCACGCCCACCAATCCACCCCGGAGAAATTCTTGCTGACGAAATTACTGAACTCGCTATGACTGCGAGTGATTTAGCGCGTGTTCTCCATGTTCCCAAAAACAGAATTACTGAAATCATTAATGGCAGACGAGGGATAACAGCCGATACAGCTTTGCGATTAGGACAATATTTTGGAACTGGTGGAGAATTCTGGTTAAATCTTCAAAAGAATTATGAGCTAAGGTTAGCTGAACAAACATCAGGGAAAGAAATACAAGAAACTATTTGTCCTCGTATCTTAGTATCTTGAATTGATCATAGAGTCTTAAAATTTGGTAAATGGATAAGCGGCAGTTCTTAATCGGACATGATTAGCAACTACCAATTACCCATTACCACTCTTTAATTAATAATGTTAATTAACATTGCTCATATTGCTAAAAATTTCAATTAAATTACCATCAGGATCGCGGAAATGTGCTGTTCTTAATCCCCATTCTGGACGGTTTAGAGGTTGTGTGACAATGATTGCATTATGGTCTTTGAGATGATAATAAAACTCATCTACGTTATCTACAGCGAAAACTAAAGCTACTTTGTTCTGACATTCAATCGCTGAAGGTTGATAAGCACTGGGGACAGCTTCCGCCATTAATTCTTTTCTGAACAAAGCTAACTTAATAGAGTCGCCGGTATGTAACTCAGCATAACCACTATTTTCGTCACCCCAATCGATAAAAAATCCGAGTGCATCTCGATAGAATAAAAAACAATCTTTGTAGTTGGAGACAAGCAACCTGATATGTGTTAACTGTATCTGCATATTTATTGGTGATTATACTAACTATGAATTCTAGGTTCTGGGTGTAAATTTTCCAGTAACTCACTTTCAACAATAGCTAATTCATCGAGCCTTTGACTAACAATTTCCCGGTCAAAGTAAGTATCCGCTAAAACCCAATATGTACCAAAGTGTCGCGCCTCTGAGGCCATCAAACCTTTATAAAACTTGGCTAGTTCTGGTTCGGGACAGTGTGTAGCTAATAAGCCTAAGCGTTCGTGACTTCGTGCTTCGATTAAACCAGTCACGAGTAAGGAATCTAAAAAGCGTTCGGGTTCGTTGGTACGTGCAGCCGCTTTTAAGCCAGCGCCATAGGGAGGAGGGGGTAGGGGTGCTAGGGGTATATTGCGGCGTTCTAGCCACTGATTTACCAGTTCAAAATGTTCTAATTCTTCACGGGCGATCGCCGTTAATTCCCTTACCATTTTGGTATTGGATGGGTAGCGAAACATAAAATTTAAAGCCACACCCGCCGCTTTGCGTTCGCAGTGGGAGTGGTCAAGCAATATGATATCTAAGTTAGCGATCGCTTGTTCTATCCAAGCCTCACTCGTAGTTTGCTTTAGTACATTGATTTTTGGTAACACGGGGGTAAGCACAGGACGAAAAAACTATCAAAATTGTAACTCCAGCACATTGATTGTAATGTGAGTGGCTGGCTTTTCGGTTATCTGCGTCAAAAAAGTGCTGTTATATTTTCTCTCTAGCTCAAATAAATAAATCACCAGGGCGGAGGAAAAGACCTAACTCACTTCACAATCCTTGCTTTTAATCAGCTTAAACTGCACTTAGTTAGTTATAATTCCCAACACTCTGGTGTTGATTAAGCGGAAAATTCCGCAATTAGGGTAAAAGTAAAGGGCTTAGAAAGCATATAACAGTCATCTTAAAAGTATTGTATCAAGACACACATTTTTATTTAGTTTTTAGAGTCTCTCAGAAGCACTATTCCTATCGCATTAAGACTTACAGATAATTGGAGATTCATGGTATCAATCAATCATGACAATGGATAAAATTATCGACATTGCACACCCTACAAAAACTTAAATATATTTAATAATCATATTTAATTCCTAATATTTCATTACCAATCTATTGGCTGGCGATCGCGGAAGAAACCACCAGAAGCACCACCATCAGGAAGAGTTGCTAGCCAGACGATTGTATCAACTCCCTCTTCAGGGGTTCGTGGTGCATCTTTCCCACCCATATCAGTTTTAACCCAACCAGGACACACAGAATTAACTAAAATATTCGTCCCTTTTAATTCACTGGCAAAAATTCGCATCAGTGCATTTAAGGCTGTTTTGGAAATGCGATATGTGGGTATACCCGAACCCATATCAGTTAACTGTCCAGCGCCGGAAGAAACATTGACAATTCGACCATAGTTTTGTTCCTGCATTAAGGTTATTAATGCCTGAGTTACTCGCAAAACTCCATAAACATTTGTATCTATTGTTTGTTGTAAAGTCTCTATTTTTGTATGCAAAATGCTGTTATTACCTGTTTGAGAATCCATATAGATGGCTGCATTGTTAAGTGAAGCGAGTAATCCATACGAGATTGTTTGGGTGATCTATCGAATTGTGAGTAATATCAAACTCGACCGACTACCAATCCCAAACAAGCGGTTGTTTTAAATTAAATTTTAGTAATATCTAAGAATCAGTTTCACCCAACTATTGGTAGAGTTTGGGTGAAAACTATATATTTAAACTAGGCTGAATAACGGAGAGATAGGGATTTGAACCCTAGAATACGTTTCCGCATTACAGACTTTCCAGGTCTGCGCCTTAAACCACTCGGCCATCTCTCCAGATGTCACGATTTACTATTGTACGCTGAAACTCTAAAAAATGCAAAGATAAAGAAAGAAATTTTTTAGAGCAATCTGAAAGTCCCAATCAAAATCCCGAACCAAGATGTCCGAGACACACACAGTTAAAGTACGCGATCGCGCCACTGGCAAACAGTATACCCTAAAAGTACCAGAAGACCGATATATCTTACACACGGCCGAACAACAAGGGGTGGAATTGCCATTTTCTTGTCGCAATGGGGCTTGCACCACTTGTGCTGTCAGGGTCGTATCTGGTGACATTTATCAACCAGAGGCAGTGGGATTATCCCTAGAGTTGCGTCGTCAAGGTTATGCTTTGTTATGCGTCAGTTATGCCCGTTCTGATTTGGAAGTAGAAACACAAGACGAAGATGAAGTTTATGAGCTTCAGTTTGGGCGCTATTTTGCCAAGGGAAGAGTGAAAGCCGGTTTACCCTTAGATGAAGAGTAAAAGCAAGATGAATAACCAGGGTGCAGAGGGCAGGGGTCAGGAAGAGAAGCCGCAAGGAGGGTTTCCCTCCGGGCGAACTTCCCTACGGGACGCTACGCGAACGGGGGCAGGAGGTAGGGGGGAAAGCTTCCTTCGCTCCACCTGCACCCTAACCCACTTCCCACGCTTCCTCACCTGGGTACAAAAACTCGCCATGTTCGCCTGTCTATTACTGCTGGTGAGTTGTCAAGCCAAAAATCCTGCCACAACGGCAACTCAGGTCAGGATCGCGCGGGTGGTGAGTGGCCAGACTTTAGAAGTTGTGGGCATGGCGGAACAACCAAATTTAATTTCTCAAGTGCGATTAATTGGCGTGGATGCACCGGATTTGCGCCAACGTCCTTGGGGCAATCAGTCCAAGGAATTTTTAGAACAATCCATAGGCGATTTAGACAAACCTGTAATGTTGGAGTTTGATCTTGAAGCCAAAGACACAATTGGTCGGACGTTGGCTTACGTGTGGAAAGATGACAAGTTATTAAATGAACAGGTAGTTAAACAAGGGTATGCTTTGTTTGTAGAGCGATCGCCTAACCACAAATACGATCAGCGTCTAGAACGCGCCCAACAATGGGCAAGAATCATGGGTCAAGGTATTTGGAGTTCCGATAAACCCATGCGTCAAACACCTACTGAGTTTCGTCGCCTGAATCGTTAGGAAATAGGAGGCTGGGGATCAGACAACTGTAGGGGCGGGTTTACAGATATCCTCACTCTCGGACGATGATCTTCATAAACCCGCCCTTACTAACAACTGACAACTGACTAATGACTAATGACTAATTTACAAACTTTTCTCGATATTGCGACAGAAGCCGCCTTGGCTGCGGGGGCGGTTTTACAGGGTTATTTGGGTAAGTTAGAGGACGCAATCACGGAAAAAGGTCGTCCTGGTGATTTAGTGACCGCCGCCGATAAAGCCTCAGAAGCGGTAGTTTTAGAAATTATTCGTCGTCACTTTCCTCAACACTCCATTTTGGCTGAGGAGTCGGGAAAGTTGGGGAATCAAGATAATGAATATCTTTGGGCGATCGATCCCTTAGATGGGACGACTAATTACGCGCACCAATACCCAGCTTTTTGTGTGTCTATTGGGCTATTAATTAACGGTGTACCCCAGGTTGGTGTGATTTACGACCCATTTCATGATGAGTTATTCCGGGGGGCTGCTGGTTTGGGTGCAACACGCAATCGTCGTCCTATCAAGGTTTCTGATACTTCAGAATTGAGTAAAAGCTTGTTGGTAACTGGATTTGCCTACGATCGCCGGGAAACACCAGATAATAACTATGCAGAATTTTGCCACCTCACTCATCTCACCCAAGGCGTAAGGCGTAGCGGTTCAGCCGCCTTAGATTTAGCCCACGTAGCTTGTGGTCGTGTCGATGGTTATTGGGAACGAGGAATATCTCCTTGGGATGTTGTCGCTGGGGTGATTCTATTAGAGGAAGCGGGCGGCAAAGTTACTGCCTATGATAGTACTCCCTTAAAAATTGCCACTGGCAGAATTCTGGCAACGAATGGTTCTATTCACGACAATCTGAGTCGGGCATTAATGCAAGTACCGCCACTATCGGCTTGGGAATAAGATAATTGGTAATTGCTAGCAGCTATGGTTTAATCTACATAATCTCTACGAGAAATCACTGATAAAAACCTATGCTTTCTTGCCGCCTTCCCTTTGCCCCCGCCACTTGTACTCTGCCTCCTTAATAGATGAAGATTCACCAAAGAGTAGTAAATAATTTCTATAGACCACTGACGTTTACCCGATCAAGCGCAGTAAACTAGAAAAAATCTTACGCCTTCCTTGGTGCAAAACCGCTATATGTCTCTGAGAATAGATCGTGGATTATTTAAATATGATTTCATAGACCATCACGCAATCTTGTGTGTAGCTGTTGATGCAGATGCTAAAGAAATCCGCAAGCGATATCTGAAAATTGCTCGCCATTTACACCCTGATAGCAGTACTATCGTCACCGAGACAGAAAAAAAATTAGCTAGCGAATTATTATCAAAGTTGGTAAATCCAGCTTATGAGACACTATCAGTAGAACGAACTCGTTCAGAGTACATTATTGTTTTATCCCAAATAGGTAAGCGTTTATTACAGGAATCAGCTTCCATTGAACTGACTACTGATTTAGCTAAACAGTTAGCATCTGCCCCCAATTTTGATTTACTTTATAAAAGTGCGATCGCTAAAATGGGGGAAACTCAATATAACTCGCTCAAAGAGGCAATTCCCATCATTTCCCAAATTAGCGAGTTGAATTTAGTTTACTTGATGCGGACTGCGGGGAAAGCTCTTGCCGCACCAGCACCAGCCGCTAAATCCACAGTTAGCTCAACCTCCACTCAGCCAACCAACAACTCTGCACCACCCCCACCAGAACTACCAAAAGAAGATTCGTCTGTTGACCAGTATTTGCGCCGCGCTCAAACTTTGATTGACAAAAACCAATTCCCCCCAGCCGAAGTAGAGTTGAAAGATGCGCTGAAGATAGCTCCTAAGAGCAGCCGTTGTCATAGCTTGCTGGCTTTTATATATCTGAAGCAAAATAAGCTGAAAATGGCAAAAATTCATTTCGATAATGCCCTAAAATTAGACCCCAATGATCAAACAGCGTTGACATGGAAACCTAAAATAGATAAGGCTCTAGGTCAACAATCTAGTAGCTCTAATGTCAATGCACCTTCCAGTAATGGCGATAAACAGTCAGATAAATCTGGAGGTGGTTTGTTTGGTGGCTTGTTTGGTGGGAAGAAAAAATAGTCAGCGACTCACCCTAAGCGCTATTGCATGATGGTGGAATTTTGCCCCTAACCTCCGGGATGGGACGATACAAAAGCTGACATTGACGCGCTACTAGCAAATTTACTACCAACCACAAGGTGCTGAAGACGAATATTTCTAGCCGCGTTTCAATCAGCGTGGGGAATCACATAACGGAGGATGAATGGTGTATCAACCAGCAGCGGGAGCCAGGGATTTATTACCTTTAGATGTGGCTCAAAAACGCTGGATTGAAGATAAGTTACAACAAGTGTTTCACCGTTGGGGTTATCACAGAATCATAACCTCAACGCTGGAACGCATGGATACCTTGATGGCGGGTGAAGCAATTCAACGTCAGATGGTGATTCAACTACAAAATTCTGAAGATGAAGAGTTGGGATTGCGTCCAGAGTTGACGGCTTCTATTGCTCGTGCTGTTGTTACGCGCATGGCAAATCTGCGTCATCCCCAGCGCCTTTACTACAATGCCAACGTCTTTCGTCGCATCTGGGAAAATAGGCATAATCGCCAGCAAGAGTTTTATCAAGCTGGTGTGGAATTATTGGGTGTCGGTGGACTGTTGGCCAATGCGGAAGTGTTGCTGTTGGCGGGTAATTGTTTGACAGCATTGGGTTTACAGGATTGGCATTTAATTTTAGGTGAAGCGGGAATCACCCGATCGCTTTTAGATGCTTTTCCCATCAATTTACGTGCTAAAGTGCGTAGTGCGATCGCTCACCTTGACCGCATTACAATAGACACACTCCCCTTAACTGACGAACTGCGCGAACGTGCCAGAATCATGCTGGATTTGCGAGGAAACAGCGCCGATGTGTTGCAGAAAGTCAGTAGCCTCAATTTAGATGCAGAACAGCAAGAGGCGGTCAATAACCTCAAGTCTCTAGTAGAGTTATTAGAATCTGGGGGTAAATTTCCGATAATTCTCGACCTGAGTCTGATTCAAACCATAGACTACTACACTGGTCTTGTATTTGAGATTGTCAACAATACTGATTCACAAGCAAGAGTTTTAGGGCGGGGTGGACGCTACGACCAGCTTTTAGGGTTGTATCATCCCCAAGGAGAAAATATTCCGGGGATTGGATTTGTCCTGAATATTGAAGACTTATACCAAGTTCTTTTATCTACACAGCAATTACCACAGGAAACCCCAGCTAGTGATTGGTTAGTCGTGCCAGAAAACCCAGCAGCCCATAGTGCGGCTTTTGCCTACGCTCAAAAACTACGTGAATCTCCTGATTTAGTTAGAGTAGAATTAGACTTGGGTAGCACAGATAGAGCAACCATTAAACAATATGCCCGCGATCGCAGTATTGCCCAAATCGCTTGGATCAAAGCCGACGGATCACCAATAATTGAAAAGGTGAGTCAGTAGTTTAGAGTCTGAAAATCTGCTGAGAGTTGACCAATGACTAAAAAGAGAGGGGAACGAGAATATGCCACACACTATTGTTACTGATGTTTGTGAAGGTGTTGCCGACTGCGTAGATGCTTGTCCAGTGGCTTGTATTCATGAAGGCCCTGGTAAAAATGTCAAGGGAACAGATTGGTACTGGATTGATTTTTCCACTTGTATTGATTGTGGTATCTGTCTACAAGTATGCCCTGTAGAAAAGGCGATCGTGCCAGAAGAAAGACCAGATTTGCAGAAGACTCCGTAATTTCGGTTATTTATTCCAGGAACATACTTAAGCAAACAGGCATCTTTCAAACTTGAAGGTTGCCTGTTTTTCTGTAAATGTACAGAATTCTAAATCAAATACCAAAAAAATATGAAAGGTTGCTAAATTTATTGTAAAGATGAGAAGCCATCTGGCTACTCAATCCTCGGTATTCCCTAGACTATTTTTTCAGGCAGAGTTGTAGAAATCCATATCTATCGAGAAATGATAGCGATAATTTATGAAAAGGCTCAGTATCTTACCTAGTGTTCATCTCTGCGTTTTCAGCCTGTCTTGTGTTGCTATTAACTTGCTGTCATCACAAAGCGCCACAGCCGCTAGTTTTGACCTGAATTTTACAGCCTTAGCCGGAACAATTAATGTAAATCCATTAAATAAAGCTTCAACTGCTATATATAGATCTGATCTTGCAAGCCTTGGTTTTGATATTACAGCAATTAAACTCAGTGACATTATAGGTATAGCCGCAGGTTCTCCTGGTAAATTTAGCGGTTTTGATTTAGATGCTATTAAAATCAGTAGTACGTTAATTACAAATGCTGAAGATGTCAAAACCCTTCCTGGGTTAGATGTGTTTGATTTTACTCCACCTCAAACTATTTTTTCCCCTGGAACCAAACGTGATCCTGGCAATTCAATTTATGCCCACTATTTTGCTGGTGACGATTTATTTGGTAGTAAAGACGGTGAAGTAAATAACAGTATTGCTACACTAGGTAGTTTTGATGCCAACGCCATAACTGATAATACAGCCAGGGGATTTCTGAGTTTAGGTGTAGGTGGGGAAATTTTATTTCAACTGACCCAAAAAGTCTCAACAGCTAGCCCATTGTATCTTTACATTGGGGAGGTAGGTAATAATGGTGAGCAGGTAAGAGGTCGAGTGACGGCTATCGGTACAATCAGTAGTACAACTACTGTTCCTGAACCTGCTAGCTTAGGGGCTTTGTCTTTAATGGGACTCTACTTAACAAGACGTATTTGGAAAAAGAAGAAAATTGTATAATTTCGGATAAATTATAATTGAGTTTTTTTGAAACATAGGTTGAACGCCTATGTTTTATAATTTTCAGAATTAAGGATTTTATGTCAGGTTCAGCACAAAATTTTACTCCTCTGCTAGAAGTTGAAAACGTCCATGCAGGATACATCAAAGATGTAGACATATTGCAGGGGGTGAATTTTCGAGTTGAATCAGGGGAACTAGTGACAGTAATTGGCCCCAATGGCGCTGGTAAATCTACCTTAGCAAAAACCATTTTTGGACTTTTGACACCCCATACAGGCAAAATTACTTTTAAAGGCAAGAATATTGCTGGACTTAAATCGAATCAAATTGTGCGCCTGGGAATGTGTTACGTGCCGCAAATCGCCAATGTCTTTCCATCCCTCAGTGTAGAAGAAAATTTAGAGATGGGGGCGTTTATCCGCAATGATTCCCTGCAACCATTGAAAGACAAAATATTTGCTATGTTTCCTAGATTAAGCGATCGCCGTCGTCAACGCGCAGGCACACTCTCCGGCGGAGAACGTCAGATGCTGGCAATGGGCAAAGCTTTAATGTTAGAACCTAGTTTGCTGGTGTTAGATGAACCATCTGCTGCCTTATCCCCAATTCTAGTAACACAAGTATTTGAGCAAGTTAAACAAATCAATCAAGAGGGAACAGCAATTATTTTAGTTGAACAAAACGCCCGTAAAGCTTTAGAAATGGCAGACCGTGGTTATGTACTAGAATCTGGACGTGATGCCATATCCGGCCCCGGACAAGAGTTATTAACTGATCCTAAAGTAGCTGAATTATACTTAGGCGCAGGGAAAGGGCATTAGGTAAGTCTGACCAAGACAATTGATTCACTCAGGGTAAAAGCCCCTGAATTTATTATTGAAAATCTAAGGCGGTTAGTAATATTTGTCATGGGTTGGGAATGATAGATATTGCATATAAATCTTAGAGAATATTTATGATAAATGCGATCGCCCAAAGATTTTCTCAATTTGTTGCGGCAAGGAACATAAGGCGTTTCCTGAAACTCCCTATCTGGCTAGGAATGGTATGCGGAATTTTGGTGTTGTTCCTAGTTGTTCATCCAGTGCAGTCCCAAGAACCTGAAACTCAAAAATCCTTTGTCGTAGCTACTAGAGCTATTCCCCCCTTTGTCTTTACTGACAATGGTGAACTATCAGGATTCAGTATTGATCTTTGGCGCAGTATTGCCAGCCAGATAGGTGCAGAGTCTAAATTCGTGGAATATCCAAGCGTTCCTGATTTGCTCTCATCTGTGCAGAATGGTAAAGCCAATGCAGGGATTGCAGCCATCTCAATTACAGCTGAACGTCAGCAACAATTTGACTTTTCCTTACCCATGTTTAGTGGGGGATTACAGATTTTAGTACGCAATCCAAAACTCAGTAATAGTGGCACACCTAATATTTTGTCACTATTCTTATCGACAACGATCTTACAAGTGCTTGGCTTGGCTTTGTTGCTCATTGTCATAGCCGCACACGTCATTTGGTTATCTGAGCGTCATCAAAAAGAAGGCATGATTTCCCAATCTTACTTTCCTGGGATTTTCAAAGCCTGTTGGTGGGCTGCTGCTACCTTAGCAACTCAAGCTGATGAAATGCCCAAAGGAGTCATCGGTCGGATATTAGCTATTATTTGGATGTTTATCGGTGTACTATTTGTCACTTACTTTACAGCAGCTGCTACCACTTCGCTAACTGTGCAACAGTTACAAGCAGATATCAACAGTGTAAGTGATCTACCAGGCAGGGTGGTGGCAACAACAACTGGTAGCACAGCTGCAACATACTTAAAACAACAGAAAATTTCTGTCTTAGAGGTTCCCAAAATTGAGCAAGCTTACGATGCTTTAGAAACAAAAAAAGCTGAAGCTGTTGTTTTTGACTCTCCTGTACTTCTGTTCTATGCTGCTAATCAAGGTCAGGGAAAAGTAGAGGTTGTGGGCAGTGTCTTCCGCGAAGAAAACTACGGTATTGTTTTGCCTAATAATAGCCCCTACCGTAAACCTATTAATAATGCCTTACTGAAACTCAAAGAAAATGGCACTTATCAATCACTGTATGATAAGTGGTTTGGTGTCAAGGACAGTTGAACTAGGGAGTATACAATCTGGCAAGTGTAGGTTTTTCATAAGGTTAATGAGTAATGACTATAAAACCAGCAACGGAATAATGGTTGCATCCACCCCTACACCCCTATACCCTAAAGCCAGTGTTTTAGGGTTTGACTACTAACTAATAATTAAATAACTCTTAAAGCGTGTGCAAAAGTACTCTTGAAACTTTGTTAAGTTTGGTATCTTTCTGATAACAGTCAAACTGTTGTTAGGTAAAGAAATGAGTCGAATCAATGGATTTATTGGCCGTCGTAATTTCTTAGGGTTAGCCGGCGCGGGAAGCTTGGTTGTTGCTGCTAATGCTTGTGCTGGTAGTTTGACTGTAGGTAAAGAAGAACCTGCTATTGCTGATGTCAAATCAATTAACCTTAATCCAGTAAATCCACAAAAAGCTTTAAAGCTTTTACTGGATGGTAATCAAAGATTTGTCAAAAGAAAACCAAAGTATCCTAACCAATCACGGCAAAAACTGCAATCAATTGCCAAAGCACAGTATCCTTTTGCGGCTATTTTGGGTTGTGCAGATTCGAGAGTCCCGGCGGAAATTGTTTTTGACCAAGGGCTGGGGGATTTATTCGTGGTGCGAGTAGCTGGTAATATTGCCAGTGATATGGCGATCGCTAGTTTGGAATATGCTACATCTGTACTCGATACACGGTTGATTGTCGTTTTAGGGCATACAAAATGCGGTGCTGTGGCAGCCAGTGTGAAAGATGAACCCCTTCCTGGCAGAATCGGCTATTTGGCGGAGAGTATTAGACCAGCCTTGTCAAAATTACCGTCAAAGTCCAAGGATGTTAATAAAGCAGCTGTTATTGCTAACATCCAGTACCAAGCTGAAAAGCTGCAACAAAAATCAACCATTTTGGCACAGTTAGTTAATAAAGGTACTGTCCAAATCATTGGTGCTGCTTACGATATTGATACCGGAACAGTCTCAGTAATTTCTTAATATGACTTACGCACCCAGTTTGTCTGTTGAGACTGGGGGTAAGGGAAAGGCCTTTTCATGTTTTCTTGTGTAGGCATTTTATGATGGCTACTTAAAACCTCAACTTGTGAGAATATAAATAGATACAAACTAAAGCATTTACTGAATGAATCTCTTCAAACCGAGGATTCTAGTATTATTTGCAGCCACCGCACTTATATCAGGTATTGCAATTGTCGCCCAGACATCCGTTGCCGACTCCGGTGACAAAATCACGGCTACTTCCAGTCTGAAAACGCCAATCGTCAATAGGGCGATTACTGAAAGCGAAGTGTTGGCTGCTCAAAAGGCTTGGGGGGAAGCTTTGGTGGCTATTTCCACAACCTATGATGCGAAAGGTAAAGCATCAGCTAAAGCTTTAGCTGAAAAGGTGATTGACGATGCCTACGGTTATCAATTCGGCCCCGTTCTTTTCAAGCCTACACTCGCCATATCTCCCCGTACCTTCCGCACCACCCGTGCAGGGGCTTTGGCATACTTTGTGGGGGACGATAAAGCTTTTCCTGAGGACAAGGGTTTTGCTTTGAGTAGCTGGCGCAAAGTAGAGATTAAGAATGCAGCGATTTTCATCACTGGTAACACAGCTACTACGATGGGTAACGTAATCATCACCGACAAACAAGGTAAGGCCACCACGGTAGACAAGACTTGGCAGTTCTTGAAGGATGATCATGGTAAGCTGCGTATTATTACGCATCACTCCTCACTACCTTATGAACAATAAGATATTCATAAGACTTACGCATGAAACCGAAAGATCAAGGGTTTGAACAAGGGTATGGGGGTATAAATGTTTGACACTCTTACATCCCTTACTCTTAAACCCTTACACCCGGTCTTAACAGACAACCTGGGTGCGTAAGTCCTAATTTATTTAAACTTAATCTTTAAAAATAATTTCATTGGCTAGAAATAATTGAGCAAGGGTATTCAATATACTTATATTCACAGTTAAAGTCCTCACAAGCACTTGATTAGTCTTGTTATGGCATAACTGTTTTGTGGGATATTGAATTCATTGCAACGATAGAATCCCACTCATTAAGTCGCTACACCACCATGAGGGGGAAATCATGACTGCCACCAAGCCGGAAACTAGTAAGCAAGTGGCTCAGAAATCAAGTATCATCGCTGGAGTTGCCTACAGTGTAGTGCATACAATTCCAGGCAGAATCAGATTTCGCGTTCCCCTGGTAGCCCATGACCTCTATTATGCTCAACGCCTGCAAGAATTACTAGAATCTGACAGTCACATATTGGAAGTACGGGTTAATCCCTGGGCAGCTTCTGTTGCTATTAGATATGAGCAATCTGCTAGCAATAGGCTCATAGAAGCTTATCTGGTAGGTTTACTTCATCAGGCTAAATTTAGGCAACCGTCAACAGTCAACCGTCAACAAGTAACAAAATCAGATAATGCTGGTGTAAAATTGCCAGTTTTGGCAACCGTGTTAGCTGTATTGGGTTTGGGGTTCCCCATTCCCAGGGCAATAATTGCAGCGACGGTAGGACTTGCAGCTTTACCGGTAGCGAAACGTGCTTATACTAGCATTACCCAAAAACGAAA
Organism: Anabaena sp. FACHB-595; assembly: GCF_048568275.1. Classification (NCBI taxonomy): domain Bacteria; kingdom Bacillati; phylum Cyanobacteriota; class Cyanophyceae; order Nostocales; family Nostocaceae; genus Anabaena; species Anabaena sp. FACHB-595. The sequence goes on along the minus strand of NZ_CP183473.1, from coordinate 3,547,193 downwards.
ATTAAATATAGATTGTCTAGATTTTATCGCGATCGCCTTAACTTCTGCCCAAGGAAACCTGTTAACACCAGCTTTGGTGATGACACTGCATGAAATTGGCGATATAATACGCGATCGCACCGCCAGAGTTACGGAAAATCACGCTGCCGATTTACTGGCTTCTTTGGGGCATTACGCTTGGGTTGCACAACCAGATGGGCAGAAAAAACGCCTCCTCGCTACACAAGTACAACCACAAGATACAGTCATAGTCTATCCCGGCGAACAAATCCCCGTAGATGGGCAAATATTAAGGGGTAAAGCTTTAATTGACCAACAAAAACTCACTGGTGAATCCATGCCAGTTTTGCGTCAGGTGGGAGAAGCGGTTTATGCGTCCACCTTACTCAGGGAAGGAGAAATTTACATCCAAGCCGAACGAGTAGGAACAGCTACCCGTGCTGGTGCAAGTATCGAGTTAGTCCAACAAGCACCCGTTCACGATACACGCATGGGTAACTACGCGGCGGACATTGCCGACCAAGCCATATTACCATCTCTAATTTTTGCCGGACTGGTATTTGCAGCCACCCGCAACCCTGCCAGGGCTGCATCTATCCTCACCCTTGATTTTGTCACAGGTATCCGCGTTTCCCTACCTACAACTTTCCTCGCCGCCTTACACCACGCCACAAGACACGGTGTTCTCATCCGTAGTGGTCGCGCCTTAGAAAAATTGGCACAGGTAGATACATTAGTTTTCGATAAAACAGGCACATTAACCAAAGGTGATATCGAAGTTGTGGAGGTGGAAATCATCGCCGACAGAATCACCACCCACAGACTTATAGCCCTAGCCACCGCCGCCGAACAACGCCTAACCCACCCAGTAGCCGAAGCCGTGGTACGTTATGCCGAGAAACAAGGTATAGAAATTCTGCCCAGGCAAGAATTTGAGTATGAAATTGGCTTAGGTGTACGAGCCGAAATTGACGGTGAACAAGTTATAGTAGGGAGCGATCGCTTTTTGCGTCAGTGTGGCATTCCCCTCGATTGTCTTTATGAACCACATAGTTGCAACCATGCAGATTGTCCCAAGCACCTCAATTGTCGCATCTCCGCCCATGATTCTTTACTGTATGTGGCAGTAAATCAGGAATTTCAAGGCGTAATCTATTACACAGACCCCCTGCGCCCAGAAAGCCCAGCCGTAATTGAGAAACTACAAACCGAATACGGCATGGAAATACATCTACTGACAGGGGATAATCAGCAAAGGGCTATGGCTGTTGCGGCGGAACTCCATCTTCCCCTATTCCAAGTCCATGCAGAAGCATTCCCCGCACAAAAAGCCGAAATAATCCAGAAATTCCATGATTCAGGTAAAACTGTCGCCTTTACCGGCGATGGTTTAAATGATTCCATCGCCTTAGCTTATGCCGATGTCGCCATTTCCTTTGGTAGTGGTTCCGAAGTAGCTAGGGAAACAGCCGATGTTGTCCTGATGGATGATAACTTAACTAGTTTTCTCGAAGCAATAGCGATCGCCCGTCAAACCCAAGCAGTCATTAAACAAAATATCAGTTTAGCCGTAGTTCCCAACCTAGCCGCTTTAGGACTAGCGACCACAGTAGGAATACATCCCCTAGCGGCAACTGTAGTTCATAATGGTTCAGCCATTGCAGCCGGGTTAAATGGTCTGCGTCCCCTCATGCACAAAGACCCGCCAAGGTAGAAAGATGAATCAACCAACTATCAAACTCTTACCAGAACATCAGCAAACCATCCTCAGCCATGCTGAAAGCGTCTATCCTCAAGAGTGTTGTGGGTTGATGATGGGATATATAGCCAATGGGGTGAAAACTGTTGTGGAAGTCATACCTACCGCTAACGCTTGGGAGACAGAAGCAGATAACTTTACCCAAGAAATAAATAAGACAAATATCACTTCCCCAACTTCCAGTTTAAAAAGAAGATATGCGATCGCTCCTCAAATTATGTTACAGGTACAAAGAGAAGCACGGGATAAGTCACTCAATATCATTGGTATCTATCATTCTCACCCTGATCATCCTGCCATACCTTCAGAATGCGATCGCCTCTATGCTTGGGCTGGATACTCGTATATAATAGTTTCCGTCCAAAAAGGTATAGCCAGTGACATCCTTAGTTGGAGTCTTGATGACAATCATCAGTTTCAATCAGAAATAATTGATAACATAACTTAAATACTTAAGACTAAAGACCGACATCATTTTTCGATACAATCAGTAGTCCGCGCTTCCGCATTCAAACTCCTATGCTTAATCCCAACCTGGAAGATATCCAGTTAACTAAAGACGACTACGAACGCTACTCCCGCCACCTGATTTTGCCAGAAGTGGGAGTGGAAGGGCAAAAACGGCTCAAAGCTGCCAGTGTACTTTGTATCGGTACAGGTGGACTAGGTTCACCACTACTGTTATATTTAGCCGCCGCCGGTATTGGACGCATCGGTATAGTCGATTTCGATGTCGTTGATACTTCCAACCTGCAACGCCAAGTCATCCACGGAACATCATGGGTAGGTAAACCCAAAATTGAATCTGCAAAGAACCGCATACATGAGATTAACCCCTATTGTCAGGTTGACCTCTACGAAACTCGTCTCAGTTCCGAAAATGCCCTAGATATCATCAAACCTTACGATATCGTGGTGGATGGTACAGATAACTTCCCTACCAGATATCTAGTCAACGACGCTTGCGTATTGTTAGATAAACCCAACGTCTACGGTTCAATTTTCCGCTTTGAAGGACAAGCCACAGTCTTTAACTACGAAGGCGGGCCGAACTACCGCGACTTATACCCAGAACCACCACCACCAGGACTAGTTCCCTCCTGTGCAGAAGGTGGAGTATTAGGGATTTTGCCAGGAATTATCGGTGTAATTCAAGCCACGGAAACAGTGAAAATTGTTTTGGGCAATGGTAATACTCTCAGTGGTAGATTGTTGCTGTACAACGCCTTAGATATGAAATTCCGTGAGTTGAAACTGCGTCCCAACCCCATACGACCAGTAATTGAAAAACTGATAGATTACGAACAATTCTGTGGTATTCCTCAAGCCAAAGCAGCCGAGGCGCAAAAAATGCAAGAAATTCAAGAAATGACTGTTACCGAACTCAAGGAATTGCTGGATAGTGGGGCGAAAGATTTTGTCCTGCTAGATGTGCGTAACCCCAACGAGTACGAAATCGCCAAAATTCCTGGTTCTGTATTAATACCTTTACCAGACATTGAAAATGGTAATGGTGTAGCCAAAGTCAAAGAAGCCCTCAACGGACACCGCTTAATTGCTCATTGTAAATTAGGTGGGCGATCGGCAAAAGCCCTAGCCATCCTCAAAGAATCGGGGATTGTGGGGACAAACGTTAAAGGCGGAATCACCGCTTGGAGTCGGGAAGTAGATCCATCCGTTCCTGAATATTAAGACTAATAGTTGTAATGTAGAGAACAAGCGGGGGAAATTCACAACTTTGAATTTCCCCTTTTCTGTAATCTAACATTGCATAATTTGAATAATAGTCAATATTTCTTTGCTGGGATTGTTTTAGGAGTAATTGCTGATGTCGTTATCAACTCCAGTATTCGCCAACAAGACACTAGAGGAGTTTCTGAAATTACCAGAAACTAAACCCGCCAGTGAATATATTGACGGTAAAATCAACCAAAAACTGACGCCTCAAGGAGAACATAGCACCTTACAAAGTAGTTTGGTGACAGCTATTAATGAGATTGCTAAACCACAAAAATTAGCTTACGCATTTCCTGAGTTACGCTGCACGTTTTCGGGAAATTCTATAGTTCCAGATATTGCTGTCTTTGAATGGTCACGTATTCCTTTACGTCCTAATGGCAGAATTGCCAATCAATTTGAAATTTCCCTCGATTGGATTATTGAAATTCTTTCTCCAGAACAATCCCCTAATCGGGTTATCCGTAAAATAATGTTTTCTATGCAAAATGGTGCAAAGCTAGGTTGGTTTCTCGACCCTAATGATGAATCTATCGTGGTTTTTCAACCTGATATATTACCAGAAATCAAAGCAGGGAAAGATATTTTACCTGTTATGAGTGTATTGGCGAATTGGCAATTAACTGTAGAAGATATTTTTAGTTGTTTGAATTTTAGTTGAAAAAACAAATAATACATATTTTGTAGGGGTTTACGGCGTAAACTCTTCTTTTTAAATCTTTATGAATGTATCAAAATCGCATATCTTATGGGTACAAGTTTGGGTATTGGCAGCACTACAGGGAGCAATCACCCTTGCTTGGATCATATATAACGCCTACGTACCCCAACTTCTAGTTCAGTTTGGTTTTCCCGCATCCTTGGCAGTGGGTTTGCTGGTGCTGGAAAATGCCTTGGCTGTGATTATGGAACCACTCATGGGAGGGCTTTCTGATCAAGCACAGCGTTGGGTGGGTAGTCGATTTCTGTTAATCTCCGCAGGGGTGATTCTATCAGCGACACTATTGATCGCTATCCCCTGTATTGTCACTTTCGTTCCCCCTACCGTTGTTTGGCGATCGCTTTTACCAATAGTATTGGTAGCCTGGGCTTTGTCTATGACAGTGTTTCGCAGTCCGGCGATCGCTTTATTAGCCAAATACTCAATGCCTGCCGAGCTACCTTTAGCATTTAGTGTTGTAGTCTTGACAGGAGGTATAATTGGTGCATTTCGACCAATTGCCAATAAGTTTATCCTCAGTTTAGGGCCAATTTTTGCTTTTGCGATCGCTTCTTTCGTGTTACTGGCTGTAACGGCTGCATTGCGCTTCGTCAACCCTCCTAGTACACCCGTTGCCAATCCAAGAGAAATTACACAGTTACCCAACAGAGAATTAAGTTTAATTTTAGGTACTGGTTTTGGTGTGGCCTGGGGTTCGCGGTTAGTCATGGATATTTTAGGAAAAATTCTCCCAGTCCAACTGCAAATCACCAGTAATGATTGGTTGATGGTATGGGTAGGACTAGCGATCGCACTTGCCAGCTTACCTGCGGCATGGTTCACTATGAAAATAGGCGATCGTCAAGCCATGCTGATTGGTATTGCCCTAACTACTTTGTCACTACTAGTTATGGTTTGCTTCAATATCCCAATTCCTTTTTTATTAACCCTAATTGTGGGATTTAGTGCCATTATCAACGGTACAATTCCGTTTTGTTTACGACTAGTGTCTCAACCTTGGGAAGGTTTGGGAATTGGGATGTATTTTGGTGGGTTTGCTTTAGCGATGAGTTTATTTGGAGCAATTTTTCCCCAACCCCAACAAATTACACCAGTTGCAGGTCTAATTGGGTTGATTTTAGCTTTTTTACTAGCTGGGGGATGTATTGCGGTTAGTGGTGAGACTAATTCTTAATTCACCTTTTTAAGTGGGTAATTGTAAAAAAAGTGTTTCCCAATCAATAGTAGGTGGTCTTATTCCCTTATTGACCAGTTCAAAAACCTGTCCTTCACTAGCTGAATAAAAAATAGATTCCACACAAGCTGCGGCGACATCAATTCTACTCGCGTCACCTGCTAAGGTGTCACCTTTGCCAATAACTACATTTAGCTTACCGCCTGTGGTAGCTTTCAGGAGTGTATTCAGGTCATAGGAAGTATAGGGGCCATCAATTAAGCGTCCTGGGCGAATGATGGTATAAGGTAACCCAGAATTGATAATCGCTTCCTCTCCCTTTTTTTTGGCATCTAGCACACCGAAAGCATTCAAAATATTAAAAGGCGGCTGATCCTTGCGAAGAATCCCCACGGAAGATACAAACACAAACCTGCTCAAATTTTTAGGTGCGGTGGCGACTAAGTTACTCACACCCTCTGCATCAACCTTGGCTGGTGTATTTTTTGCCGTTGCTTCTCTATAGTCAGAATCTAGAAGAATTTTACCCCATTCAAACAAGTTGGGTTCTGGGTCAAATTCCCATCTAGCAGAGGGAAAGGCTGTAGTTCCAGTACAACATATAATGTGGGTGACATGATCCACTGCTGCTGGGAGTGTGTTGGGTTTGCGGATGTCGCCTACAAAAACCTCAACTTTGTCATTGAACAGCTTTTTGGCTTTTTCGGCGTTCCGTGTGAGGATGCGAACCTTTGCACCCTTCTCCAATAACTTACCCACGACAATTTGTCCTACTCCACCAGTCGCACCAACAACTAACACCAAATCTTCAGTTCTTCCAAAAGTCATAACTGTCCTAGAGATAGCCTATTTTTAATTTACTCAAAAATATGAGTATGCTGTTTGCTACCACAGGGGGATATCACAGACAAAAGCCCGGTGGTTATGTCCGGGCTTTTGTAAATGCAGTGGGGATATATTCCCCAAAGGTTTTGATATAGAAGTTCTGTATAATTCGTTGTACTGATAGGTAATACCACGGCGTTTTTGGCAATTCCGGAAAAACAGCAGAAATTTTTCGCGGTTTACATGAGGAATATACTGATAGCTTGAAGGCGTAGGATGGCGATAAGCAGAGATTTTGTTGTAATTTACCGCATTTTTACTGATGAATTATTTATCTGGTAGCTGGCAAGAATGGTTAACTGTATCAGCTTATTTGGGTTTGATGGTTGTTGTCATGTGGTTTGTATTTACCACACAGAGGAGATGAATCAATTCAAAATTCAAAATTCAAAATTAAAGACAGCCACCCACAATTCCTGATCCAGTCTCGTGGGCGGTGAGTGCAGCCACACGTGCGGCTATGCCGCCGGGTGGACTGCCGAACCCGAAGGGGTTTCCCGACTTGAGAGAACTGGCGTTGGGGTTTCTACCTACCTTGTGAGATAAGGATTTTTTCGCCCACTAGGGGCGTTAGCGTAGCGGGACGCAAGTCCGGTTTTGAACCTAGCTTTTTCCGATAAAACAGGGGTGTAAGGGTTTTAAGTATTTACGCCCCTATACCCTTACCCCCTTACACCCAGTCTCAACAGACGACCTGGGTACATAAATTCTGCTTTCTATTGATTCCGGCTATACATTACTGCCATTTTTGTTTCTAAATACCCTGGAATATTTCCCCTCTTATCTGGTTCAGGAGTGGTTAAGTAATCAGAATTATTCGACTGGTTTAAATCCTGAGTAGAAGCTTTATTAACTACGCTAGAGTTAGTTATGGGGGAATTGGCACTTATGGATTTTCCATTATTTAATGAACCAGGTATATTGGCAACTTGTCTATTGTCCTTCATAAGACGGCTATAAGTCCGTTGGGGAATAAAGTGAAGAGGATTGTACCCAACAAAACGTAAAATTAAAACACAAGCCCAAGAATATCTTCCATCAGTAATAGCTTCGATGACTTGATTCAATTGTTCAGTCGTAATTATTTTGTGAAACCGATTTTGGGAAGAATTTATGTGGTAGCTCATAGTGTCTTGGAGATATTTATCTAAATATGAAATTTATAGACTGATTCCACCAGTTTTTAGCTGTTTATGGAACATCAAAAAATAAACTATCCGCAATTAATGGTTTGGCAATGTGCGTCAGCATGAACCATTTCTAATTATATTTAGGTACTATCAAATTGATGCGCCATACATTTTGGATATGGTATTTGCATGGAGGCTGAATTAAATGAGAACCTTGCTATTAGTCATTTCATTTGCTATTGAGATAGCCGTCTTAGCTCCATCTATTTTGCTTTTAAACCCCAGTAGTTGAGTTAAGTAAAATCCTTCAACTATAAGAGTTTAGAAGCAATTACCATGATTTTTTAATCAAAAAATGCTTGTTATAAAGATAAGGTCTAGTAATCGTAGAAATAGTTAGCAATTGCCCAAGAAAAGTTTTGCTGATTCGATAGTGTGTAATTTTGTCTGTTCTGGAATGCTGAAGATGGTAAATAAGTGATCAAGAGCATCACTTTGATTGTCCCATTTTTGAACTTTGCCGTTAGAAGATTGAAGATTTATTACCATTTCTTAACCCCAGATACTATTTTCACAGACAAAAAATTTATCGCAAAACAGTTACCTAAAATACAGAATACAATTTTCCTACGTCCAATTCAGCCAGTTTGGCATTTTTTGTCCATTTCCCCAGAAAAACGGAGGGTGAGGGAGATGAAGAATCACTATTGACTGTGCGGCAGTCGCATTCTTCTGTAAGTTCGCGGTAGCGTTGCGTAGCAAAGACAGATACTGCGCCTTCACAAAGTGTCCCGTAGGGAAGATTGCGAGCGGTAGCGACGCTCTTGAGCGTCACCCGGAAGGTTGACGGCTGACTCTTAATGATAAAAATATGCTGTATTCTTTCAAATAATTACTACTGTCTAACTATGTTATGACAGTTTTAAACTATAATTAATCTCAATAAAATAGATATTCAATTAACGATAACAGAGATATATAAGTCTTACAGTGTAAGACTTTGATACATTTGATTGATGTTTAAATATCTACATTAGAAGTAAACTTAGAAGTCATAGAACTGGGTGTTTAAAAATATCTATGGCTTACGATAACCGTGCGGTGGTACGCAAAGTTTTATTGATTACCCTACTGCTCAACTTGTTTGTTATGGGGTTAAAAGCATTTGTAGGGTATTTAACTGGTTCTCTCAGCTTGTTAGCCGATGCGTTGCATAGTGTGACAGATAGTGCTAACAATATTCTCGGATTATTCGCCAGTAGCTTTTCTTCTCCATATCCCGATCGCGAACATCCTTACGGACACCACAAATTTGAAGCTGTGGGTGCTTTGGGAATCGCCGCCTTTTTAGGAATAGCCTGCTTTGAAATTCTCCAAGGTGCGATTGAGCGTATTCTCAAGGGTGGCGCACCTGTCAGAATTTCACCGCCTGAGTTGTGGTTGTTGCTGATTGTTTTGGGCGTAAATATTTTTGTGGCGTTCTATGAACGTAATGAAGGTAAGCGGGTAGGTAGTCAAATCTTAATCGCCGATGCGACTCATACTATGAGTGATGTGTGGGTAACAATCTCAGTAATATTTGGTTTGATTGGGGTTTGGCTTGGGTATCAATGGCTAGATATAGTGTTAGCTTTTCCGGTGGCGTTGTTGGTATTTTGGAGTGGTTGGTCAGTGTTAAAAGAGAATTTACCTTGGTTGGTGGATCAAATGGCGATCGCACCAGAAGCCATACACGCGATCGCCGTTGCTGTACCTGGGGTAATTAATTGTCACGATATCGCCTCACGGGGTGTCCTTGGTCGTCAAATCTTCATGGAAATGCACTTAATAGTTGATGCGCCAGATGTGGAAACGGCTCATCGCATCACCGAAGAAGTCGAAAGACGACTAGAAGAACGCTTCAGTCCAGTCAGGATTATCATTCACGTCGAACCACCAAACTATGAGTCTGAGCAAATCAGTTTTGAAACGGGATCGAAATAGAGAATAGGGGAAAAAGGCTGTGTTCATCGCGCCTAGCTGCGAAAAAATCAAATAGGATGGCGATCGCTTTATTTGATTTAATACAACTACATCTTTATTTATACTTCCACAAGCAAAGTCTTACTGCTATATTTAGCATTTTGAATTGAATTTAAGCCTACTCATGTATACAAGTACAAATAATGAGTAAAGAGATGATTACTCATATCTGCACGAATTGTTATGCTGAGACAGTCAAGTATTCTTGATGGACAAGAATTCAGTATTTTTTAATGCTTCAATATAATTGTTACATCAATAGGACTTACGCATGAAAACGAAAGATCAAGGGTTTGGACAAGGGTGTAGGAGTATAAGGGTATAAATGCTTAAAACCCTTACACGCGCCAGTTTGTAACCTGCGGGAACGCTTAACAGCAAACAAGTAGGGAGACCCGTCCACGCAACTGGCTCCCCTATACCCTGATACCCGGTCTCAACAGATAACCTGTTCGCGTAAGTCCTAATCAAAAGTCTTGGTAATGGTTGTAATTTTAAGGACTGAGAAGTGAACATCAACGATATCACTATTCCCTTTCAGGTAGACCTCAGTAACTGTAGCAAAGAGCCAATTCATATTCCTGGGTTAATTCAACCTCATGGAGTACTTTTAGTATTACAAGAAGTAGACTTAACGATTCTGCAAGTTAGTAATAATACATTCAATATTTTGGGAAGACATCCCGAACAGTTACTCAATCAACATTTAAGCTGTTTACTAGAAGCGGAACAACTTAGTTTATTAAAGGATTGTTTGGCACAGGAAGATTTACAAATTATTAATCCCCTGGAATTTATTATAAAATCCCATAACGAAAGCATTAGTTTTGATGTTATTGCCCATCGTTCTAATAATTTGTTAATTTTAGAATTAGAAGCTAATTTATCAGACAAAACCCATTCGTTTTTCCGATTTTATCACCTTGTAAAACTAGCGATGCTAAAACTACAAGGTACAGCAACCACAACAGAAATCAGCCAGATATTAGCTCAAGAAGTCCGGAAAATTACTGGCTTTGATAGAGTGATGGTTTATCGTTTTGATGAACAGTGGAATGGTAAAGTTATTGCCGAAGTAAAACCAGAATATCTTACATCTTATTTAGGGTTAAATTATCCAGCATCTGATATTCCACAACAAGCTAGAAAACTCTATAGCCAAAACTGGCTGAGGTTAATCCCAGATGCTAAATATCAACCAGTACCAATTGTTCCCATTAATAATCCCCTCAATGACCAGCCTTTAGATTTAAGTCGCTCAGTTCTTCGCAGCGTCTCCCCATTACACATTGAATATATGCAGAATATGGGCGTGACAGCTTCTATGTCGATTTCAATCATGAAAAATCAGAAGTTATGGGGACTCATTGCCTGCCATCATCAATCACCAAAATATATACCCTATGAAATACGGAGCGCCTGTGAATTTTTAGGACAAATGACTTCTGTAGAAATGAGTGCCAAAGAAGATAGTGAGGATACAGAAGATAAAATTCAAGTGAAATCGGTGCATAGCAAATTAGTACAATATATGTCGGCTGAAAATGACTTTATTAATGCCTTAATTGACCATCAGCCGAATATACTTGACCTGGTAAAAGCACAAGGAGCAGCAGTTTGTTTTAACGGTAATTCTTGTACAGTTGGTCAAGTTCCTCCCATGCCAGATATTCAAGTTCTTGTGGAATGGATGAGTCAAAATATACATGAGGAGATTTTTGCCACAGATTCACTCGCAACAGTTTACCCAGATGCCGAAAAATTACGGGATGTGGCTAGCGGCTTGATAGCGCTTTCTATTTCTAGAAGTCAGAAAAACTATATTTTATGGTTTCGGCCAGAGGTGGTAAGAACTGTAGATTGGGGAGGAAATCCTCATAAACCTGTAGAAGTTATAGCAAATGGTGAAATACGCCTATCACCTCGCAAGTCTTTTGATTTATGGAAAGAAACTGTACTTTTAAAATCACAACCGTGGAAATCTCATGAAGTGAATGCAGCACTAGAGTTAAGAAGCGCAATTATTGGTATAGTGTTGCAAAAAGCGGATGAACTAGCACAGCTCAATATTGAACTGGAACGCAGCAATCAGGAACTAGATGCTTTTGCTTATATCGCTTCTCACGATTTGAAAGAACCACTAAGGGGAATTCATAATTATTCTAATTTTTTGATGGAAGATTATGGCGAAATTATCGATGCACCAGGAAAGGAAAAGTTACTCACCCTGATTCGTCTCACCCAACGGATGGAAGATTTGATTGATTCGCTGCTGCATTTTTCCCGTTTGGGACGGGTTGATTTATCCATGCAGGACACCGACCTCAATGAAAATGTGCATCGCATTCTAGATATGTTAAGTGGGCGAATTGAGGAGACAGGGGTGGAAATTAGGATTTTACAATTACTGCCTGTAGTGTACTGCGATCGCATCCAAATCGGCGAAGTCTTCAGTAATCTGATTGCCAACTCCATCAAATACAATGACAAAGCCAACAAATGGATTGAAATTGGCTACATCGACAATCCACCGCTACCACCCACATTTTACGTGCGAGATAATGGCATTGGTATTCGAGAAAAACACTTTGAAACTATTTTCCGCATCTTCAAACGACTACACAGCCCTAGCAAATATGGCGGTGGTACAGGTGCAGGACTCACCATAGCCAAAAAAATTGTCGAACGACACGGCGGTAAAATTTGGGTGGAGTCAACCTACGGCGAAGGTAGTACGTTTTATTTCACGCTGCAAGATGTGTAGCAACATGACCAATTCAAAATTTAGAGAACTTTTAAGCACTCCCCAGATGATTGGTAACAACACCCAACCTTTATTAGTAATTGAAGATAGCGACGAAGACTTTGAAGCCTTCCAGCGAGTCATGCAACGAGAAGTAGTGTTAAATCCTGTTTTTCGTTGCACTGATGGCGAGGATGCTTTAGATTTTCTCTACCATGCAGGAGCTTATCTCAACCTGGAAATGGCTCCTTGTCCCTCGATTATTTTGCTTGATCTTAATTTACCGGGAACTGATGGACGAGAAGTATTAGCCCAAATTAAACAGGATCATAACCTGAGACATATTCCTGTGATTGTCCTCACAACTTCTTGTAATCCTAAAGATATTGAAATATGTTACCGATATTGCGTCGCTAGTTATATCCTTAAGCCTATAGATATAAACCGTTTAGTTAAAACAATTCACAGTTTTTTAACTTACTGGTTAGATATTGTGATTCTTCCTGATGCTGTTAGCAATTAGTCATGGCACAACCGCTAACCGTTCTAATTATTGATGATTGTGTTGAAGATCGCCAAGTTTATCGCCGCTATCTCCAGCAAGACCAAGAGCATAACTATACAATTCTGGAAAAAGACTCAGGAGAGGAAGCACTGGAATTATGTCGGCAGTTGCAACCTGATGTAATTTTATTAGACTTTTTACTGCCAGACCAAGATGGACTAGAATTTCTGGCTGAATTACAAAAGCTGGTCAAGGGAAGTATGCCAGCTATAGTCATGTTAACTGGTTACGGTAATGAAGCGATCGCCGTACAAGCAATGAAAAGTGGTGTTCATGACTATCTGGTAAAAGAACAAACAACAGCAGAACGTTTACGCTCAACTCTCCACTCAGCAATTATCCAAACGCGATTACGTCAAGAACTCTCCCGGAGTGAGGAGCAATTACACAATAGCCAAAAATTTATTAAACGCATTGCAGAAACCACTCCGGGAATTCTATACGTTTACGATTTAGTCGAAAAGCGCAATGTTTATCTCAATGGTAAGGTTGGAGATTTATTAGGTTATACTCCCCAAACGATTCAAGATTTGGGAAAAGAATTTCTCATCAAATTAATGCACCCTGAGGATTTAGTTCAACTTCCGCAAGTATTTCAGCAATTTGACTCAGCCAAAGATGGGGATATCATCGAACATGAGTATAGGATGCACCACGCTAATGGTGGATGGTGTTGGTTTTTTAGTCGTAATTCCGTGTTCACGAGGAATGCTGATGGTTCACCACGCCAAATAGTTGGTACAGCCTTTGATATCACTGCTCGTAAGCAAGTTGAAGAAGAACTGCGCTCTAGCAATGAACGTTTCCGACTAGCAGCCGCCGCCATTAATGCTCTCATTTATGAATGGGATGTAAAAAAAGGTACGGTGACCAGAACGGAGGGACTGACGCGGATTTTAGGCTACTCTGTGGAGGAAGCCACCCCAACTATTGAATGGTGGCAAGAGCAAATTCATCCTGAAGACCAGGATTTTTTGGTTCAGCAATTCCAAAATTTACCTGTTAATCAAAATCGTTATACTTTTGAATATCGCATTCGACACAAAAACAAACAGTATTTATACGTATTAGACCAAGGGGTAATCACCAGAGATGAAAATGGCCAGCCAGTGCGAGTAGTCGGCAGTACAACCGATATTAGCGATCGCAAACGTGCGGAAACAGAACGCAACCAACTATTGCAATTAGAAAAATTAGCTCGTGCAGAAGCGGAAGCCGCCAATCACACAAAAGACGAGTTTGTGGCCATGGTATCTCATGATTTGCGATCGCCTCTGAATGCAATTCTCGGTTGGTCACAATTGCTACGTACTCGCCAGCTTGATGAAACCACATTTACCCGTGCCTTAGAAACCATTGAACGCAATGCTCAATCACAGTCAAAACTTTTGGAAGACTTACTGGATATGTCTCGTGTCCTCAGAGGTAAGTTACAGTTGGAATTTTGCCAAGTAGATTTAGCTGCCATTATTGGTGTAGCAATTGAGACTGCTTATCCCTCAGCAAAAGCTAAGAATATTCATTTAAAGTCTGTGATAGATGAATCAATTCCACTGATTCCTGGTGATATCAATCGCTTGTTACAAGTTTTAGGCAATCTGCTCTCAAATGCGATTAAGTTCACACCCCCAGAGGGACAGATCACAGTCCAACTATCATATACAGACTCTGAAGCCCATATCACGGTTACTGATACAGGTATTGGTATTAAGTCAGAATTTTTACCCTACGTTTTTGATCGCTACCGTCAAGCAGACTGCCAACATAAACAACATGGTTTGGGTTTAGGGTTAGCGATCGCCCGTTATCTCATAGAATTACACGGTGGGGCGATTCATGTCACTAGCCCTGGTGAAGGACAAGGAACTACTTTCACTATTAAATTACTTTTGTATAAATAATATTTGTGCAAATTGGTAATGCGTAAAGATTCCCTACTCTCCATCTGATGCGGTGATTGGTGATTTTTTATTTGCCAATCCCGAATTCCTCACAAGTTCCTCAAATTTAATCAATATCATAAATACGATCTCATGATCTTGGCTTGTGGGTACCGATTACTTAACTTGTAACAAATAGCTCATGCAATGCCCCATGAGAAAGTAGACTACTAACATAGCCGCAGCAGCTAACGCCACCAATGTGCCTGCCAACATGAGAGAGAATTCCTTATGTTCTACAGCCTTCTCCATTAGGTGCAGTGACCAAGCCACCAGCGCCACATCAAATAATAAAATAGGAATCAACATATTTTTTAATATTTATTAATACTTGTAAAACAATCTTAACATCCTTTTCGAGAACTGTACCCGACTTGTGCTAGACGTAATGTAAATTCCATGATGTCTTTAGAACTGTGTGTATAAGCGGACAGGAACTTGGCTCTCGTGCAAATAATTCTTAATTTCAGCCACGCTGAGTTGACCATAATGTAGCAGCGATGCCAATAACGCAGCTTCCGCTTTCCCTTCAGTTAAGGCAGTGTATATATGTTCACAGTTACCCGCACCACCGGAGGCAACGACTGGTATTTCTACTGACTCAGCAATTGCCCGTGTTAACTCGATATCATAACCGGCTTGAGTACCATCAGCATCCATACTTGTTACCAATAGTTCTCCTGCACCCCGCTTTTCTACTTCCTTCGCCCATGATAAGGCATCTAAACCAGTGTTTTCCCTACCACCACGCACGTAAACATCCCAGCCGGGATTACTAGGATCTACTCTGCGTCTAGCATCAATTGCTACAACAATGCACTGATTACCAAAGTGATCGCTCGCTCGATCAATTAATTCTGGGTCACGTACCGCCGCAGAGTTAATACTAACCTTGTCTGCCCCAGCGCGTAACAAAGCTTTAACATTTTCTAAGGATTGAATACCACCACCTACAGTCAGGGGAATAAAGACCTGCTCGGCAGTCCGGTAAACAACGTCAATGATAGTATCTCGGTCTTCATGAGTAGCCGTAATATCCAGAAACACTAACTCATCAGCCCCAGCATCGTTGTAAACCTTCGCCAGTTCTACAGGATCGCCAGCATCCTTAAGATCAACAAAGTTAACTCCTTTAACTACCCGTCCCGCCTTCACATCTAAACAAGGTAAGATTCTTTTAGATAACATAATAATTTTTTTACTCCTGGGTAATTGTCCGGAATTTAAATTTTAAATTGACCTGTGTATTTTCTCACTAAAATCTTCGCCGCCATTTCTACTACCAGTATTACGGCGAAGAATTAACGCAAACAGTCCTAAACTTAGAGTTGCAAGCTGAATTATGGCGATCATCTCCTCAAAAAAACAGCCCCCAGAACCCAACGGACAACCAAACAAGCGCCCGGAGTCAGCACCATCCGTTCCCAAAGAGAAGGTTTTGCAACCTGAAGCTGCTATTGATGAGCAAGGTAAGCAAGAAGAAAGTATCAGACCACAAAGATTTGCCGACTACATCGGGCAGAAAGACCTGAAAGACGTGCTGGACATTGCCATCAAAGCAGCCAAGTCGCGGGGTGAAGTTTTGGATCACTTGCTACTGTATGGCCCGCCAGGATTGGGTAAAACAACAATGGCAATGATATTAGCTTCGGAAATGGGAGTCAATTACAAAATCACTAGTGCGCCTGCTTTAGAACGTCCCAGGGATATTGTCGGGCTACTAGTGAACCTCAAACCCGGTGATATTTTATTTATTGATGAAATCCATCGACTTTCGCGGATGACCGAAGAAATTCTCTATCCGGCAATGGAAGACTACCGCTTAGATATCACGGTGGGTAAAGGTTCCAGCGCCCGGATTCGGAGTATACCTTTGTCCAAGTTTACCTTAGTGGGGGCAACAACCCGCGTGGGTGCATTAACTTCACCACTGCGCGATCGCTTCGGCTTAATTCAAAAACTGCGCTTTTACGAAGTTGACGAACTCAGTCAAATAGTCCTGCGGAGCGCTCAGTTACTCCAAACCCAAGTTACCGACGACGGAGCCACAGAAATTGCCCGTCGTTCACGGGGAACACCACGTATTGCCAATCGCTTACTTAAACGCGTCCGCGATTATGCACAGGTAAAATCCTGTGCAGAAGTTAGCCAAAACATTGCCGCCGAAGCACTACAGCTATTTCAAGTAGACCCATGCGGACTCGATTGGACAGACCGCCGAATGCTCAGTGTGATTATCGAGCAGTTTAACGGTGGCCCCGTAGGTTTAGAAACAATCGCCGCCGCTACCGGAGAAGATACCCAAACAATAGAAGAAGTATACGAACCTTACCTGATGCAAATTGGCTATCTCAGTCGGACTCCCCGTGGTCGCACAGCCACCAAAGCCGCATATAAACACATGGGCTTTACACCACCAAATGAGCAGCTATCTTTACTGTAGTAATTAGTCAACAGTCAACAGTCAACAGTCAACCCAGATAATGATTAAGTTAATTAGTGTTGTTCTCAGCTTATTAGTTTTATTTGGCTGGGTTACACCAGTCATGGCACAATCTCAACAACCATGGATTACCCAGGAACAAATAGAACAAGGGGAGGAATGGAAAAATCAGGCATTTACTGCCACAAATAAAGGTGATTTTGTCACCGCAGAAAAGTATTGGACAAGAATTATTGATAATTTCCCTACTAATGCTGGGGCTTGGAGTAATCGGGGCAATTCGCGGGTGAGTCAGAATAAGTTACAAGCCGCGTTGACAGATTTCAACAAAGCTATAGAATTAGCCCCAAATGTTACCGATCCGTATTTAAATCGGGGTACAGCATTAGAAGGCTTGGGGAAATGGTCTGAAGCGATCGCCGATTATAATCATGTCTTAGAACTCGACCCCAACGATGCAATGGCCTATAACAATCGGGGTAATGCTAAAGCAGGTTTAGGGCAATGGTCTGAAGCGATCGCTGATTACCAAAAATCCTTTGAAATTGCCCCCAACTTTGCCTTCGCCCGCGCCAACTATGCTATTGCCCTCTATGAAACTGGGCAAAAAGATGAGGCAATCCGGGAAATGCGTAATATTGTTCGTAAATACCCCAACTTCGCAGATGTTCGCGCCGCCCTAACAGCTATCTACTGGGTAAACGGACAACAGGGTGAAGCCGAAAGCAACTGGGTTGCGGCTTATGGTTTAGATACCCGATATAAAGATATGAACTGGGTAAAAAATATCCGTCGCTGGCCGCCTAGTATGGTGTCAGCCTTAGATAAGTTTTTGCAAATCAAATAAGATATGTTTACTTTATGGACGTAACTGGATTCGAACCAGTGACCTCTACGATGTCAACGTAGCGCTCTAACCAACTGAGCTATACGTCCTTAACCACACGATTTATAACAGTAACACACATTTTTCATAAAAGCAAAGTTTTATTGTTTCAGTCGCTTCTGCGCCAAAGCCAGTAGTCTTTGCCCTTCAGGGTAGGCGGTTGTTCCCGGCTTGATAGTGTTGAGTTGGTTGATAATCCCTTGTATTTGACCTTGGAACCGTTGCGGGTCGGAGGGAGGAGCAGCAATCAAACTTTGAATTTGCTCATTAGCTTGTTTCAGTGATGACTGCGACTCAGTTTCAGCTTGCAGTCGAGTTTCGATAATTCCTAAGTTGGTTTGGTACGTTGCTAATAATTTCTGCGCTTCCACATAACCTGGTTCTTCTACGCGCACATTTTCTAATTGCTCAATTGCTGTTGACCACAGTTTAGCAATTTGCCTCCATTGTGTTTCTGTATGTGGTGGGTTTTGGGAGGCTTGAGCAGCAGCCAAGGCGAATTGTTTGGCTCCCTCAATCAATTTGCCACTTTTAGGATCAACAATGCCCTGAATTTTGCCTTGGTAAATTGCTAATAACTTTTGTGCTTCCAAGTATCTAGGGTTTTCTAAGGGAACTTGGTTGATGCGATTCATGGCTTGTTGCCATAATTCCGAGGCTGTCTGTGGCTGTGTTTGCTTGATTTTCTCGGCGGCGAGATCAAATTCTTGAGCCGCGACAATGAAACTACCAATTCGAGCGTTTTCAAAATCCCGTGTGTAGGCTCTTAGCTTCGCTTTTGCGGTTTTTGCGGCTAATGTTTGTGCGGGAATTTCTTCCAACTGGTCGATTCCTGCTTGCCAAGAAGCGATCGCCTGTTCTCTATCTTTGCTATTAGTAGCTTGTTCATATTGTTTTTTCGCCAATTCTATCGCTAGTTCACCTTGATTGAGAGGTGTTAAAGCGTTCTTATCTTGAAAAACAACGGCACTAATTCGCGCTGTCCGTTGACGAGCTGCTTCAAACTCATCTAAAGTGAATCGCCAACTGCAACCAAACAAACTACAGTAAGCCTGGGGATAATATCCCAAAAACCAAACTGGTAGATTATCTAGATGTTTTTGTGCTTCTTTGACCTTTTTTCCTCCCTCCTCAATATCAGATGAACTCGTAGCTTTATTAATTAACTGGTCAGCTTGCTCCAGATTTTGAATTACTCCCCGATAGTGATAATCCATACTCATATAGCTGGGTAACAGTAGGATTGGTAATGTTCTCGCCACAGGCCAGCGAATCATGGGATAAGGTAAATTCACTACCCAGACAATCCCCGCCGAACTACCCACGAGAATTACTGTCCATTTGATTTTGGTAAATATTCCAGGCGCTTGATTAGCTTTTGCAGCTTGCTTGAGGATTTTCTCACTGAATTGTGGATATATGTCCACCACTGTATCTCTTAGTTCGTCTATCTGTGCAGGAGAGCCTTTTTCTGAACGTAGCTTTTCTAACCTTTTATTTACTATTTCCCGTTCAATCTTACTAACTTGGTCATTACCACTACATTTTTCCACTTCTGCTAGCAATAGTTTCCAGGCTCTTTGATTAAGGCGATACATAGAGATAAAATAGAACTTATGATACTAGTATTCCCAGGATTACCTAAAAAATTAACTGGCAGAAATAAAACAGCGTGTAATCAGGTCAATAGTCTACGGTACTAGATTTTTACTAATGACTAATGACCAAAAAATCTATTGTTAAAATTTATAAGTAGCATAAGAAAATACTTATTATCTAAAATGTCAACTGCTTTAATTACGGGTGCTTCTGGTGGTATTGGTAAAGCCTTTGCTCAAGAATTAGCTGCACGTCAGACCAATCTTGTACTTGTGGCGCGATCGCAACATAAGTTACATCAATTAGCTCAAGAATTACAACAGCAACACAAAATTCAAGTAGATGTAATCGCTAAAGACTTAACAGAAATAGATGCGGTCGCGGATGTATTTGATATAACAAAAAGCAAAGGATTGACGATCGATTGTTTAATTAACAATGCTGGCTTTGGTGATTATGGTGACTTTGCTCAAAGCGATCGCACAAGACAAATTAAAATTATCCAGTTAAACGTTTTAGCATTGGTAGATTTGACCCATAGATTCTTGCCTTTAATGCGTCAAAACCGTTCGGGAAGTATTATTAACGTCGCTTCCATTGCAGGCTTTCAACCGATACCTTATCTTTCAGTGTATGCAGCGAGTAAGGCTTTTATTGTCAGTTTTAGTGAAGCTTTATGGGCAGAAAATCGCCAATATGGTGTTCGTGTTTTAGTTACTTGTCCAGGCCCAACGGAAACTGACTTTTTTGCTGAGGCTAATTTTCCCCAGGCTTTGGCGGAAACCACCAATAAGGTAATGAGTTCTGAGGAAGTTGTCTTGAAATCACTCAAAGCCTTGGAAAACTGGGAACCAACTGTAATTATTAGTGATACCAGTACCCAACTGAGAAGCAATGTGGCTAGACTTGTGCCGCGCAAAACTTTGCTTAGTCTTTTAGCTAAACATTTCAAAGCTTAGTTATCAACTGTCAACTGTCAACTTACATATACCTGGTGAGTTGGACGCGATAACGTTCTTTTTTCGTCACGGCAATTTCTCCAACTTCTAAGCGTCCTTTACCGCGAATGGCGATTAAGTCACCCGATTTTACTTGTGAACTAGCTTGGGTGACTTCTTTCCAATTGACACGGACATCACCGGAATCAATGAAGTCTACCATCTTACTACGGGACATCCCAAAACCAGCAGAGGCGATCGCATCTAACCGTAAAGAAGCTTCCACTGTAGTCAATTCTTTCTTTTTCGGTTCCCGAACTTTTAACTCAGTTAGCTCAATGGGTTGGGTTTTTACAGGAACAGAACGCACCTGATTAAGATGAATTTGCAAAAATTCTGCCAACTCTGGAACAACGATGGCTTGCGCTCCCCGTTCACCCAGAACAATAATATCGCCAGTTTTCTCCCTGACAATCCCCGTTCCCAGCATTGCGCCTAAAAAATCGCGGTGAGTCGCCGAGTCAAATAGGAAATTACCAGCGATTTCAAGCACCAAAAGACTAACTTGAGATTGATCTAAGGGTAACTCAGCACGGGCGATCGCTAATCTTTGGCGTTCTGCTTGCGGATATCCACCCCAAGCCACCAACTGCACGTCTGTTAACCGACTAAACACCCGTTGAATCTCTGCCAACTCTGGCGGAGACAAAAAATCTGTCACAACCACTTCCCAAGTCTTAATAGCTTGCTCTGCTTGATCAATTACACGAGCTACACTATCTCGATTTTCAACACCCTTTAAAAGTTCTTCTCGTGGCAACATTTTTATATAGTCGGTTGTCGGTTGTCAGTTGTCAGTTGTTGGTTGTCGGTTGTTATCTTCCGATACTTACCTAATCCTTAGTCCCCAGTCCCCAGTTTCCAATCCCCAATTCCTCACACAGGACTTGTATCAGCGTAACCTTGGATATTTTCTGGCTCAAACTGACGCAATATTCGGGTTGCTTGGCGAGACAGAGTTTCCGAACCTTGAACTACAACTAAATATTTACCTGCATCTAAGCGATTACGGTAAGGTAAAGCGTCACCACCACCAATAATTAAGCCCACTCCTCCGCCAACAACTACACTACCCATAGCACCACTAGCAGCGCCTAAAATACCGCCAACAACGTGATTACCAATTTCACCCGCCCAGGCGAAGGTATTCAAACCAGTGATGTAGCTAAAGGTAAAACCGGCGAAAAAGCCGAATGGCACTAACCAATATGCCATTAACTGTACTTGCTTTTTAGCTTGGAGATTGGGATCAATCAAGCCAAACTCATCAGCAGTTTTATATCCTCTACCTAAGATAGTGCTATTAATACCTTCTCTTTCTAAGGCTAAGTAAGCAGCTTCTGCTTGGATGCGATCTGGTAATACGGCTACAAGGTAATTCATTGATAGAAAAATTTATCTGATAAAATTTTGCCCTAATTACCAGGGTATCAGTCATTGTTCCATCAATGCAGGCAATGAGGAGATGAGGCAGGGGAGCAGGGGAGAAAAATTTACCCAGTCCCCAATCCCCTACCTCCTCACTTAAGCGCATCTAAAGGCTCACAAAAGTCATTAACACCTTGCTTGAGAATATATATCAAAACTGGTGTTGCCAAAATATTCGGAAATGTGGGCATGGTTTTGAGATGAGCCATCATCTCGGTAATTGAGCCGTTAAGCAAAGCACTACGGAATTCTGGCTCACAAATAACAGCACGCCACTTTCTCGCCAGAGCATCTAACCACTCGGCGTTAGCTCGTTCTGGTTCTTGTCCTGCTTTGATGGCTAGTGTCATCGCCGCATCTTCTAAATCTCCTTCGCAGTCCTCAATTAAGTCCAAAGCCTCCATTGCCCCCAGATCGTCTGCCAATTGAGAGCGAAACAATGCTATTTCTTGTGATGTAACTGTAGTCATGAGTAAATAATCAGTAGTGCATAGTCCATAGTTTATAGTCAGTTGACCGTTGACTAATGACCGTTGACTAATGACTACTGACTACCGACTACTGACTACTAATTAATGCTCTAGAAGTGACAGCACGTTGTAGTTCAGCTAAGGCGCGGTTGTAATCGAGAATTGCCGTGATTCTGTTACCTTCAGCTTGTGTTAAGTCATTTTCTGAGTTAATCACATCTGTTTGAGTGCCTACACCAGCTTGGAAACGCAACCGCGCTAGACGCAGTGCTTCTCTAGCCTGTTCTAAGGCAACATTGGCAGTTTGCACGTTTTCTAAGTTGGAGCGTTGGTTGGTAAAGGCCTGCTCTACTTGGAAGCGGACTTGGTCTCGCTGGCTAGCAAATCGAGTTTCGGCGATCGCAATATTAGCTCTAGCTTGGGATGCTCTGGCTCTAGCGGCTCCACCATCGTACAAGTTTAAGGTCGCCCTCACGCCGACAGAATAACCGTCAGTCAGACCGACACCATCATCAAACTGATCGAGCAGGTTGTAGTTAGCAACAAAGCTGACTTGTGGCCCCAAGGTTGCTAATGCTTGCCGGCGTTGTTGCTCGCTGATGTTTCTTTGTGCCAATTGCTGATGCAATTCGGGACGGTTTTGATAGGCGAGGATGATGCTTTGTTCTAGGGATTGGTTCCACAGCCCTGCTAATTGTACAGGGTCGGCAGCGCTGATATTTACAGCCTGAGGAACGCTTAACAGGGTTGCTAGTTGACGACGAGTCGTTTGTTGCCGAGACAGGTTATTTGTTAGCTGTTGGGTGTTATTAGCTAAGTTTACTTGCGATCGCAGCACATCAAATCTAGTACCCACCCCAGCCCTTTCTAAGGCTTCCGCATCTCGCAAGCTAGCTTGGGCATTTTCCACAGCCGACCGAGCAATACGGACTTGTTCATCTGCCTGTTGCAAGTCGTAATATGCTCTAGTCACACTCAGGCGAATTTCTTCTGACTGGCGCTCTACATCCAACTCATTAAAACGTACCTGTTCCTCAGCTTCTTGAATAGCAGCTTTCCTTCTCCCAGAAGTATAAAGGTCGTAGGATAATTGTGCTTGGCTATTAAAGGCTGTACCAGGTTCATCGTTGTTGCCAACTCCTCCCTGCTTACTAATCAATTCGTCCTGAAGTTGACCGCTTGCAGACTGACTGCGGGTAACGTCACTACTGACAGATAAGTTGGGTAATAAAGCGGCCTGTGCTTCTTTTAGCAAGGCTTGAGTGCGTTGCAGTTCCAACAAAGAAACTTGTAAATCCCGATTGCTCCGCCGTGCCAGTTCCAGCGCTTGTGTCAAGGTAATCGGCTGATTCTCCTTGAGTGTCACTTCTTCTGGTTTGGTGGGAAATTGCAGAGGATTGGCATTGGGAATCAGGTTTTGCGGCACTTCTACAGCACCCGCAGGTGCTTGAGTATTGACTGGCGCTGATTCCGTCTGGACAGGTGCAACTCTTGGTGACTGAGTATCTGCTGGTGCTGATTCAGTCGATACAGGAGTATCTGTCGGTGCTGATTCGTTCGGTACAGGAGTATCTGTCGGTGCTTGAGTATCTACTAGCGTTGATTCGTCCGGTACAGGAACAGAAGCAGGGTCTTGTGTAGTATTACCCTGAGCTATCTGCTGTCCAGTTAGCTTGGTCAGTTGACAAGTTTGTGGTGAGCAACTGCTGATATTTAAGAGTTTTGCTGCGCCGACATGATTTGCTTTGGTCTGCAAAAGCATTGGTAACTGGGTTTTCAGTTTTTCCTGTGGCGCAGGATTTTGTAAATAAGACGGAGAAAAAGTTTGTTGTCCAGCCAGCAGGGTAGAGGAGGTAGTAGAAACTACTTTTGTTACTAATTTCGGTTTAGTAATCCCTGAGTTAATTTGTTTTTGTTGGCTGGAAAAACGCCTTTGTTTTAGCCTTTGAGAAAGAGTCAGTTTAGATTTGAGAGGGAAATTTTTAACTTCATCTTGTCGAGATTTTTGTTCTCTATCGATACCAGTATTTTCTGTCAAGATTATTGGGTGACTGTGACTACTGGAAAATTGTAAATTTGGTGTAGTCACACCAGAAGTGGGAATGATGTCTGGAAAAATCTGGACTGTAGCATTAGGCAGTTGTGTCTGACTTTTGTCTACTAGCAAAGTTTGACTATTTTGAGTAGCCACAACACTAGAAGAAGGCACAAGTTGTACACTACTTACTTTCATGGCTTCAGCCACAGCTGGCTGAGTCGTCAATACTGCTGCTGTTACACCAGGCAAGAAACTATAGAATAAGTGTTGTCCTTTCACCGCATCCCCTCACACGAAAATTAATCTGGCGGCAGAAAACTTTTCTTCACCACAGAATATAGCACGATACTAAATTTAAAGAGGAATATAGTACGATACCAAATTTAGGAATCGGAACCCTGTTTGTCTTCAAAACGTCTGACTATCCGAGAAAGTTCCGCTTTCTCGTCAATACTAACGCGGGTAGGAGAGCCACTGACAATTCTTTCGTAGTTACGGAAAGAATCTTGAATTTCTGGGCCATCTGCCGTGATATTATATTCTCTGATTCCTTTGTCGTGCCAGGAACCTCTCATCTTAAATACGTTAATTGCTCTTGACATTTCCCCACGAATCTCTACGTACTGTAGCATTAAGATTGTGTCGGTAATTGTAGAGATGTGAGAGTCAGTTATGGAATGAGACCCCATAAATTGGTCAGTTGTGTTAGTAAAGAAGCCAGTAATTTCTTCTTGTTTGGCATAACCTGTGACACCAATAACAAACTGCCGGAAAGCATTATTACTTACACCTCTAGCAAGTGCTGACAGTGAATCAATAGCAATTCTCGCTGGTTTAAAATAGGCAATTTCGGACTTAATAATTTGCAGGTGGTCTTCTAAGCCAGTTGATTCTGGGTAGGTACAAATAATTTTCAGTAAACCTTGGCTTTCTAATTCTTCAAAATCAATACCCCAAGAATAAGCATTCCGAGATAGTTGAGCGCGTGATTCTTCATAAGCGAATAATATCGCTCGCTCGTTGTTGACGCAGCCATTTTGTAAAAATTTGCTCACTAACAGGGTTTTACCTGTACCTGTAGCGCCTGTGGCTAAAATAATTGAGTCTTTAAAGAACCCACCACCGCACATTCCATCTAGAGTTTTAACACCAGAAGAAACCCGGACATTAGAAGACCTTTGAGTCAAGCGCATTGCTCCTAATGGGAAAATGTTCACACCATCATTGGTAATTGTGAAAGGATACTCACCTTTCATGTGAGTTGTACCGCGCAATTTCAGTATTTCAATGGTGCGGCGGCGACGTTCTCCTTCTAAAACGTTACGGGCTATGACCACGTTATCGGATACAAATTCCTCTACACCAAAGGAGGCTACTGGCCCATATTCTTCGCTGCGTTCGGTGGTAATTATTGTAGTGACATTCAGTTGTTTGAGACGCGCTACTAGGCGAAAAATCTCTCGACGCACCACTCCCACTGCTTCATACTGCTGGAATACGGCGGTGATGGAGTCGATGGATACTCTTTTGGCTTTGTATTTGCGAATGGCATATTGCAAGCGCTCAATTAATGCAGAAAGGTCAAAGTTACCAACGATATCTTGACCTTCTGGGTCGGGGGATGCGTCCAGAATAAATAATTTACCCTCATTAATTAGGCGTTGTAAGTTCCAGCCAAAAATATGAGCATTTTTGATGATGTCGCTGGGCGATTCTTCAAAGGTGACAAATACACCTGGTTCATCAAAGAAGCTGATGCCGTTAAAGAGAAACTGTAGAGATAATAAAGTTTTGCCTGTTCCAGAGGTTCCACTGACTAAAGTAGTTCTACCAACGGGCAAGCCGCCATGACTAATATCGTCAAAGCCTTCAATCATCGTGCGAATTTTTTCTACACCATTACCAGATGTATTTTGTTGTTCCTGCTGCTCTTTCTCACTCATCGTTTGCTAATAATGGGGTGCTATCCCCAGTTTTTATATGACTAAAGTTGGTAAATTATTTTTAACACCAAAGATTAAAGATTACTTTGTGCTTCCCAATCTTCTTCTGTTAGTTCTTCATACAACAAATCTAAGCCAATCAGAACTCTTTCCCGATCTGAAAGATCACCAATGATTTTGCGGACTGGTGGGGGTAAAATCTTTGATAATGTCGGGGTGGCTAATATTTTATCTTCTTCTGCTAATTGTGGGTTTTTCAGCACATCTATTACTTTTAGGGCATAAATACCTTGAAACTCCTGTTCTAAAATATTTTTGAGTGTTTTTAACGCCCTGACTGAATTTGGTGTGTTGCCTGCTACGTAAAGCTTGAGGACGTATGTCTTTCTGGCTTTATTCATAAAGGTAGATGATAGAAGTAAGCATTTCAATATAAGGTATCTTCATGAATTTTGTAGTCAGTTAGGTTTCTTTTTTGTGACCACTTATGGTGTAGGGAAATCCTATTATTTAAATATTGCCCCTCTATAGGCTTCACAAAGATGAGCCAGGATATCTATCAGGGTGAGGCGATAATCCATTAAAGTTTCATCACCTCTGCCCTCTAGTCGTAGCTGCTTAGAAAATTCATCAATTAGTTCCATATGAATTTCAATAATTTCTGGCACAGGAATATTAGCACAAAATACTGCATTGATAAATTTATCAATTTTTTCTTTTAATGCTTTGTCTGTAGTAAAGTAACTTAAAAGAATCTGGCGATAATCTGATTTGAGTTGCTGCAATAATATTTGCTGATCAACTTCTTGAGTCATGTGCTGACAAACCTACAGTGCTTGTTGCTTTTGGCATACGAATAAGGAGATTTACTGAAAAAATTTCCGTTAGTCTCTGGGTTTAACCATCTCAGTAAGTAATAGGTTTTTGTACTGATGGCAGGAAATAGAGACAAGAGGGATGGGGAAATGTTTGCAGACCACCTTAAAATCCAAGGCCATGTGCGTAATACTGCACTAGTAGCTAGTTTTAATGGATGATCTAAATTTTCTTTAACATCTGGTGGAAGAATCAATATTAATAGTAGCATTTACATACTTGTGTATTTTGCAATCACCGTCATCCATAGAGGTATGAAAATTAGTGAAAATAATTGGTATTTTTTAAATTAGTAATCCCATTGTTAAAAGATACTCTATGTCAAAATATAGAGTCATAGCTTTTTACTCATTTGTCTATCTGTAATAGTAAATAAGTAAAATGGTTACATTTTGTAAAGTTGTTCATTATCCAAAATAAGTTAGCTAATTCATGATTTACAGATGTATATCTATCCGTGTAGAGATTTCCTATTCTGCTCCCTGATAAGATACTTAAACGGAATTAAAGTATTGTCTCATTCCTAATCATTATAATTCCTCAAGGTTCTAAAGCGAATGTTTGGAGCCATAATTGTTCTAGCCGTCATTATCAACAAAAAATTGAAACATCTGTAGAAAACTGGCGTGCTGATGTTGCCAGAGTTCGGAGGAGCAAAGGAAAATGTCACCGCTCTGAAAGCTAATGAATGCAAATAGTAGTGTTCGAGAGAACCAATCTATTGTTTCAATAGTGTTAAAGCTCTACCAAAATCTCTTATATGAGTCTTCTTGAAAGATATTGCCTCCGGCAGTAACACTATCTGCTCCAATGCTCATGGTGGAGCCAGAGGCTTTCAGAGGAAGAATGATCCCCCAAAGCCTTATGTCAATGCTACAGTATCCGCTTGATGAATTTCTAGCCAATGTAACCAGTTGCTTAGAAACAAGTACTCTGGCAATGGTGCTGGAGATTTTTGAGCAACAGCAATGCGATGGGCGTTCGCGTAGCGTCTCAAAGAGAAGCCCCGCCTTGGGCGATCGCTTGGTGATAGTAAATGAGCAGCAATGCCCCGTTGGGTTGCTGCACTCTGGCCAGCTAGCACGAAAGTTGTTAGCAGCCACAGGTAATGAACTATTTTTAAACTTACAACAGCCACTGTCAACCTTTAGTCAAGCCTTAATTGAACCAATACAGATATTACCAGCCAGCCATAGTGTAGAGCAATTAGGCGTATTCTGGCGGTATCACCAAGCCCATAACTGGGAATATGTATTGGTTGATGGAGAAGGTAAATTCTTGGGTATTCTCGACAGTGTGCGTTTATTGGCAGCATTGGCAAAAGAGCAAACAGCGAATCATCCTCATGCCCCTAACTCTACATATATAGATGGTGTCGAGGCTGGTTTGAGGGGATCACCTATGGGGGGTGGAACGCCATCTCTACAAGAGGCTGCGCCAACGCGACGTTCATTGCGGGATGTCGCCCGTTCTCTGCGAGAGACACCACCAGCGTCTAGAAGCGACCAACTCCAACCATTGGTACAGTTATTAGAGCGCCTACCTTGGCCTTTAATGTTGCAAACCAGTGCAGGTGAGGTGTTAACACGAAATTTAGCTTGGTGGCAACAATTGGGAGCCTTGAAAGATCCAGAGGGTGTGCGTCAACAAGTGGAAGCAATTTTGGCAGCTACCAGGATTAAACAGCCAGAATACGTTGGTCAAAGAAGTACCACAGGCACAAATCATATTCAAGGCTATGAGCAAGTAGGAGAGGAGTTAGCGCAAATACCTGCCACAGGTTTGCTACCCCTATCACCCTACGAACCAACAACCAGCGCCAAAACTAGCTCTAGTCGCTGCTTTTTAGATAGTCAAATGGGTACTTGTACCTGTGTGGTAGAAGTACAGAACGGACAGGAGCGAGTTTGGCAGTTTGCCAAAATTCTGTTAGATAATACCGATTTAAAATTGCCCAACACCGATGATTTATGGCTGGTGTTGGCGACGGATGTCACAGAACAGCAGCAACTTTGTAAAGAACTTGCTGCCAAAAATGCTGATCTCATTCAGTTAAATCGCTTAAAAGATGAATTTTTAGCTTGTATCAGTCATGAATTGAAAACACCCTTAACAGCAGTTTTGGGCTTATCGCGGTTGTTGGTAGACCAGCAATTGGGGGAACTCAACGAACGCCAAGCTCGTTATGCGGGGCTAATTCACCAAAGTGGTCGCCACCTGATGAGCGTGGTGAATGACATTTTGGATTTAACCCGCATGGAAACAGGGCAAATGGAATTGACCCCAGTACCAGTGAGTATTAGGGCTGTGTGCGATCGCGCTCTTTCAGAAGCCAAAGCGATCCATAATCAAACTAGTAAAGGCAGCACCACAGAAGCCACTCGCCAATCTACTCCTGAATTTACCCTTTCAATGGAACTGGACTTAGACCAGATAGTGGCTGATGAGTTGCGTCTGCGCCAAATGCTGGTTCACCTGTTATCTAACGCTTTCAAATTTACAGAAATATCCGGCGAAATTGGCTTAAGAGTCAGTCACTGGGAAGGATGGATTGCCTTTACAGTTTGGGATACAGGAATTGGTATTCCCGAACACCAACAACATTTAATCTTTCAAAAGTTCCAACAATTAGAAAATCCCCTCACCCGCCAATTTGAAGGTACAGGCTTAGGATTGGTCTTAACTAGGGCTTTAGCTCGTCTCCACGGCGGCGATGTCAGCTTTTTGTCGCGGGAAGGTAAAGGCAGTCAATTTACCTTGTTGTTACCACCTAGCCCACCCAGCAGTGGTTTTGCTGAGTCGGAAACGGTGGTGGAAGATATACCCACCGCCAACACCAACACCCGCAATCGGGTAACTAATACTGGGCAAAATCATAATATTTCCTCCCAAAGATTAGTCTTGGTAGTGGAAGCCGTAGCCCGATATATAGAAGACTTGACAGACCAACTCAAAACTTTAGGCTATCGAGTAGTAATTGCGCGCTCAGGAACAGAAGCTGTGGAAAAAGCCAGGCGTTTGCAACCGAAAGCCATCTTTTTAAATCCCCTGTTACCTTTGCTGTCTGGTTGGGATGTGCTGACTTTGCTAAAATCCGATGGTGCAACTCGTCATATTCCGGTAGTTGTCACTGCTACAGGCGCAGAAAAAGACATAGCCTTTGCTAACCGCGCCGATGGTTTCCTCAGCTTGCCAGTAGAGCAGCAATCTCTAACACCATTGTTAGATAAACTATGTGGCAAACCGACGGTGCAGTCACTAGGTTTAGGGATTAATGAAAAGAATCAATCAAAAAAGACTCTAAGGATTCTGCGGTTAGTTGATGCGGAACTGGAATCTATCAATCCCCATCCTTCACTACAGGAACACCGGGTGATTGAGGTGGATGATTTAGACCAAGCCGAACTTTTGGCTAGGGTTTGGCAGTTTGATGTCATTTTGTTGGATGTAGAAACTTCTCTAGCCCAAACTTATCTACAACAATTAACTCAGCATCCCCGCCTAGCCGCTTTACCGTTAGTAACTTGTGATGTAGAAACGACCTTGGCTGCTTCCCAAATTCCTGGTCTTTCTGTGTTTCCTTGTTTAACACCCCGTGTGAGGGATAACGATAGTGAGCTACGCAAGGGCAAACTAGATCCCTTACTATCTGTGCTACAAATTGCCTCTGGTATCTGCTACCCACCAAACATCTTTGTAGTAGACTTGGCAATGCTAGAGGATTTACCACAAACTAGACGCAAACCAGCCAAGGTTTCTGGTACAGAGAGAAAAACTGTCAGCCGTGGGGAAGTTGCAGAACGGGGAACTGAATGGTTCCAAGCTTTAATTCAGTACTTACAAACAGCCGGCTTAAAAGCCACAATGGCGCGCTGTTGGGCAGAAGTCTTACAACAAATTCGCCACAATAGCGTTGATTTACTGCTGATTTGTCTAGGAGAATCAGCTATCCATCCAGAAGCAGTAAAAGCTTTGAAAGCACTACAGGATTTACCTTGCAATTTGCCACCGATTTTAGTTATTGACCAACAACTAAGTCGCTCTCAAGTTACTTCTCGCAGTAAACTGACTCATGCCAAAAAGCAGGAATCTGAATCTATCGCGGGTGTGGCAAAAGCGATCGCTACCCAAATTGTCCCACGTTCCATCTCAATGGAAGACTTATTAACTCAAATTCATCAAACTTTGACTCTCAATGAACGCTAAGGAGTGGCGAGGATTAGCGTCAATCTATAGGTGTTTTTTTCACAGTACCAAATTTTACGGCTAAAATGCTTATACTGTCATGGCTTGAGTCAGTTTAGCTTCAGTATGAGGTTGACGCGATCGCCTGAACCTTTGCTAGAGTATCTTTTTCGGTATTTTTTAAGATGCTACTCTTGACAACCCAATGGCTGAAAAGCTACCTTAGTTTCAGATTGACGCAACCGCACCTTGAAAACTAAATACAGTAAGCCTTCTAGACTCAGGCAGTTTTAACTAACAAAAATCCCTATCAGGGATTGAAACGCTCTTACTGATGCCACATCAATCGCTGTAGATGGTTTTAACTAACAAAAATCCCTATCAGGGATTGAAACTGATGTCTAACCCCAGCAATCTAATCGCTGGCGGGTTTTAACTAACAAAAATCCCTATCAGGGATTGAAACGAATCTTCACCCACCCCCCCCCCATCCCGCAAAAAACGTTTTAACTAACAAAAATCCCTATCAGGGATTGAAACTGTTTACTTAGCAAAGAATAGCTTAAATACTTTTGCTATGGTTTTAACTAACAAAAATCCCTATCAGGGATTGAAACAAGAGAAGAGGCAAAGTGAGCCACCCCCCTAGCAGTTTTAACTAACAAAAATCCCTATCAGGGATTGAAACACCCTCAGCCTCTCTATCACGCAATCCAAAGCTAAAGTTTTAACTAACAAAAATCCCTATCAGGGATTGAAACTGACTGTATTAGACGATTTGCTGATAATGTGTGTGTTTTAACTAACAAAAATCCCTATCAGGGATTGAAACCAGACTCATTGATTACAGGTGATCGCTTCTTGTGTTTTAACTAACAAAACGCCGTGTGCAACTTTCTCCCAGACCTAACCCCCAACCCCTTCCCTACAAGGGAAGGGGAGTAATAATTAAAGCCTCTCTCCTTGCAGGGGAGAGGTTTGGAGAGGGGTTTTAAGAATAAGTCGCACATCGCGTTAACAAAAATCCCTATCAGGGATTGAAACTCGCTTATACAACAAAGGGATCTTCTTCAATGTGTGGAACGAAGGTTTTAACTAACAAAAATCCCTATCAGGGATTGAAACTCGCTTATACTGCGTGGGGAAAAACAAGAAAAGGGTTTTAACTAACAAAAATCCCTATCAGGGATTGAAACAGGAAACAGCATCAAAAATAAATAATCTAGCCTCAAGTTTTAACTAACAAAAATCCCTATCATGGATTGAAACTGAGCTTTTTTATCAAGCTATCTTCACTCATGTTTTAACTAACAAAAATCCCTATCAGGGATTGAAACTCGCAGGGCAACCCTCAACAACGGAACCATATCGGTTTTAACTAACAAAAATCCCTATCAGGGATTGAAACAAGTACAGATTCAAGTTGCATCAGCAGTAGCTGCAAGTTTTAACTAACAAAAATCCCTATCAGGGATTGAAACGCTAAAATGCTAAAAAAACAGCAATAACGATTGATAGGTTTTAACTAACAAAAATCCCTATCAGGGATTGAACAAACTCTTAAAACAACCTGCACCTAAAGCCGCTTTACGTAGGGTTTCAAAAAACAAACCCTGGCTAATTATCTATTTAAAAATAGACGGTAGAATGCTAGGAGCCAACCATAAACCGTAACCAATAAATGCAAATATAACTGTAATGACAGCAGTGACGACATAGCTGAGGCAAATTAGTAAACCATCAGATTCAATTGTGGCGATCGCTAATAATAAAATACCAACAGTAGGTATCGGGTTAGTTAAGGGAATTGGTGAGATAAGTAATATTGTCAACCAAGATATACAAAACCCGTTGATACGCCAAATTAATGGGTTATGAGCTATTTTGCTTAACCGGGGACGGGCGATTTTCTCTACAACCTTGGTGACACGCCGCAGATTTTGGAGGAGAAACTGGGCAAAAGGACGGGGGAATTTATAATGAGCGATTTTTTTAGGTAGCCAAGGCGATCGCCTACCCAAAAGCATCTGTACCGATAATATCAGACAGGCAGCACCAAAAGGCCCTGTTGCCCCTGGTGGCATGGGAAACAAGAAAGGCAAAACCAATAATGCAATTACCAAGCTAAAACCACGTTCTGAGGTTTCTGCCAAAATGTCGCCAAGTGTCAAATGCTGTTCGGCTAAACGTTGCAGCAATGACTTAATTTCTTGAGAAAAGCTCAAATGTATTTGGTGTGAGTTGATGTGAATTGCCACAATAATCCCACTTAATCTAACTTAAAATAAATACGAAATATCAATACAAATGCACCCACCATTATTTCTTACGATATCAAGTCAGTTGTCAGTTGTCAGTTGTCAGTTGTCAGTAGTTATGATTTCCCTCTGCTTCGTCTCTACCTCACACTGGCGGAACTAAAACAGCTACGGCTTTAGGAAGAACGCGAAATGTGGCGGGGGTGTAGGTTGTGATTTCACCATCCGTATTGATGGCACGGGGTTTACGTGTATAAACTTCAAACTCCTGTCCGTTGAGGGCGCGGACGTTTTGTCGATGAATGTGTCTGCCATTTCGCATTGCAGGTAATAAGGGAATAATTTCCCACCAATGACTAATTTCTAAACTATAAAGGTCTAGTCTTTGGTCATCAATGCTGGCATCAGGAACTATAGCCATACCACCGCCGTAATAGCGACCATTTCCAACAGCAATTTGTACAGTTTTAACACGGAATACTCTATCTTTAGAGCGAATTTCCGCACTGAAAGGACGAGATTCCCAAATAACTTGTATTGCTGTGACAGCATAAGCAAATACACCCCAACGACGTTTAAATTCTTTAGTAAGTCGGCGGGTAATTTTTACACTTAGCCCTAAACTGGCAACATTAAAAAAGTGTTTACCATTTACCCAACCTAAATCAATACGTCTTAATTCTCCTTCGGCAATTGTTTTACAAGCTTCAGGCAATGAGTTAGAAATTCCTAATGTTCTGGCTAAGTCATTAGCAGTTCCTAGTGGCAAAATTCCTAAAGGTAATTGTGTCTCTACTAAAGCGTCAACGACAGCATTTAATGTACCATCACCACCCCCAACTATAACTAAATCAACTTGATCTTTATATTTATGTATAACTTGCGAAAGGTGTTTAGGATGTTCTGTTGTCTCTTCAATTAACTGAAAATTGAATTTTTTCAGATGATCAATTGCTTCCAATAGACGTTCTTGTCCTTGGCGGGCATGACGATTTACTAATAGCAGTGCGCGGAGGCTCATAAGAGTTCGTAATTTGTAATTCGTGGTTAAGATATAGGAATCTGATTTGATTAGTGTTGGCGTAGCCTGCACTGGCGTATAAAAATCTCAGTATGTGTAGGGTGGGCAATACCCACCGAAACCATGATACGGTGGGCATTGCCCATCCTATGTATATTTCATAAATCAAATATGAGTCCTATATATGGGAATCGAGTTTGACTCTGAAAAGCTTGCTGAAATTTAAAGTCTAAGTGTAAAATGGGCAATTCTCACTATTGACTTTTGTACTATATAGGTTCCGTTATATAAGCTACCAATAACTGTATTTTTGTTAGCAATTTGTACTGTTTGAAGTCAGCTAGTTTAGCTTTAGTTGGCTATTGGTGTGTTAATTCTAACGTAATGATATGGTCATAGATGATTTAGAATATAGCAAGGTCGTTTCCTAAAAAACATCTATATTTATCATAGTTAAAAAATATAATAATTGTTGCATACCAAAGATCCCCGAATTCTCAAAGGAGTCGGGGATCTAGTATCTCACAAATTATTGATGATTGCTATTTAAAAAAAAGGTAGAAGATAAGTGGTAAAACCGGGTGATTTTACCTTTTATCTTTTACCTAAGTGCTAACAGTCATCATCTGGGGAACGTTGTTATCCCACATCATCATGGGCAAATCTATTAAAGAGAAAATCTAGGGCATAGTTACGCAGTTTATAGTATTCTGGATCTTCCATGATACGGGCGCGATCGCGTGGGCGAGAAAATGGAATTTCCAACACTTCACCGATTTTGGCGTGGGGGCCGTTGGTCATCATTACCAATTTGTCGGCTAAAAATAGCGCCTCATCGATGTCGTGAGTAATCATCAATACTGTGCAGCGATTATCACCCCAGATTTTCAACAATTCTTCTTGTAATTCTTCTTTGGTAATGGCATCTA
Source organism: Anabaena sp. FACHB-595 (assembly GCF_048568275.1). Classification (NCBI taxonomy): domain Bacteria; kingdom Bacillati; phylum Cyanobacteriota; class Cyanophyceae; order Nostocales; family Nostocaceae; genus Anabaena; species Anabaena sp. FACHB-595. Next base: position 3,511,443 of record NZ_CP183473.1, on the reverse strand, counting down.
GCGCCCCAAAAGGTTCGTCTAAAATCAGGACTTTGGGACGAATTGCCAAAGCACGGGCAATAGATACCCGTTGTCTCATACCACCGGACATTTGCATGGGTTTTTTCTCCATCGCGTCAGCCAGTCCCACCATTGCCAAATGTTCCCGGACAATAGCCCTTTTCTCCGGTTCTGGCTTGTTGGGGTAAACGGCGTTCACCGCTAGGTAGATATTCTCAAATGCAGTCCGCCAAGGAAGGAGGGCATAATTTTGAAACACCACCATTCTATCGGGGCCTGGTTGGGTGATGGGTTGACCTTCTAGTAATACTTGCCCGGAGCTAGGAAAGTTAAAACCAGACACCATATTTAGTAGTGTGGATTTACCACAGCCAGAGTGACCGATAACGCAGAGAAATTCACCCTGTTCTACATTTAAGTTAACGCCATCAAGGACGGTGAAGGGGCCTTTCTTGGTGGGATAGACTTTGCTAACGTCTTTAATTTCTAGGAAAGGTCTGTTGTAATTAGTCGCATCGGCTGACTGTCTTTCCTGTATGCTTCTGGTGGTTTCGGTAACGCTTAAACTGCGGTTTTGCATGGTGGTGAAGGGGGTATGATTTGGGGGGGTTTGTAGGGTGTGTTAAGGACGTTAGTCCTAACGCACCGATAATCTTGGATGGTGCGTTAGCCTGCGATAGGAGTATTTTGAATTTTGAATTGTTAAGCTACTCTTCTGCTTGGTGAGTCGAGGATGACTTCCGCAATGGAGAAATCACGCTTAATATGCAAGCTGTTGAGATAGGCTATGGGGTCGTCGGCGTTAAAGGGTGTGCCATCAAATAATTCGATGGGTTGGCGAGTATAGCTGATGTCCAGACCTAATTCTCTAGCGGCGGTACTGAAGACGCGCACACGGCAAACCCGTTCTACAACTTCTACCCAATTTCTGGGGAAAGGCGTATCACCCCAGCGCGCCAACTGACTCATAATCCAGATTTGTTCGGTACGGCTGGGGCGGTTGATGGCTGACTCGGCAAAAAATTGGTGGTGGGCGTAGTCCCGTAATGGGTGGTCTATATCACAGACAAGGCTATTCGGGTCTTCCAGTTGAATGTAATCTAAATCTGTGCTGACGTAATCTCTACCCGCTACTATTCTTCTGACTTCTTCGACATTTTCTGGTCGAGAACAATATTCGCAGGCTTCCAGCAAAGCTTTAGTCAAGGCGATGTGGGTGTTGGGATATCTTTCTGCCCAATCTTCCCGCACACCGAGGACTTTACCAGGGTGTCCTAACCACACTTCCAAATCGGTAGCAATGGTAAAGCCGACATTTTCCACGGCGGCGCGGTAGTTCCAAGGTTCACCCACGCAATAACCATCAATACTTTTGTTTTGCAAGTCGGCTACCATCTGGGCTGGTGGGATGGTTCTCATGTCCACATCTAAATCCGGGTCAATTCCACCAGCCGCTAACCAGTAACGTAGCAATAAATTGTGCATCGATGCGGGATGGACTACCCCCATGATGTGGCGTTGGTCACGGGTACGCAACAGGTAATTTTTAAAATCCGATAAGCTGCGGACACCTTCATCATAAAAGCGTTTTGCCAAGGTGATGGCGTTACCGTTGCGGGTCATGGTGAGGGCGGTAACCACTGGTAGGGGTTGGTTATCATGTCCACCCAAGGTTAACCACATAGGCATCCCGGAAGGCATTTGGGCTGCGTCTATGTAACCGCCTTTCATGCCATCAACGATACCCCGCCAGCTAGTTTCCCGCACTAAGTTAACTTCATCTAAACCATGCTTGGTAAAGAAACCTTTTTCTTTGGCTACAGCTAAAGGGGCGCAAGCTGTCAAGGGTAAGAAACCTATTTCCAAGTTAACTTTTTCTAACCCATGACGAGCCACATCTGCGGTTTTCCGGGCGCGAATTTTCTTCACCCGCTTCTGCTGGTTCAGGAAGTAAATCATTTCACTCCGCAAACTGTAGTAGCTTGGGTGTTCTACTACTTCCATGCGTTTGCGGGGTCTGGGAATATCAACTTCCAGGATGTCACCAATTTTGGATTCGGGGCCGTTGGTCAACATGACAATTCTGTCAGACAACAGCACGGCTTCATCTACGTCGTGAGTCACCATTACCGCAGTGACTTCATTTTCTTCGCAGATTTGCATTAACTGTTCCTGCAAATTACCCCTGGTGAGGGCATCCAACGCCCCAAAGGGTTCATCCAATAGTAATAGTTTAGGACGAATTGCCAAGGCGCGGGCGATCGCTACCCGTTGTTTTTGTCCCCCAGACAACATCCCCGGTTGTTTATCTGCGTGGGGACGCAAACCCACCATATCTATATATTTTTCGATAATTGATTTGCGTTCAGCTTCCGGCATCCCCTTCATCACTGAGTTTACAGCCAGGGCAATATTTTCTCTCACCGTCCGCCAAGGCAACAAAGAATAGTTTTGGAAAACCACCATCCGGTCTGGCCCCGGTCTACTCACTCTCTGTCCTTCCAGAGTGACTATACCTTCACTCGGCAAATCCAAACCAGCAATCATATTCAATAAAGTGGACTTACCGCAACCGGAGTGACCAATTAAAGAAACAAACTCACCTTTTCTAATCTGGAGGTCAATTCCTTTAAGGGCGATATATTTCCCACCACCAGTTAATTCAAATACCTTATCAATTTGGTCAACTGCAACAAATACGCTCATTTCCTTTGTTCCCCATGACTTTGTTAGTTGCTCATTAGTCATTAGTAAAAAACTAAGGGCTAATGACTAATGACTACTTCTGTTCTGTTGGTAAAATCAAGTTTTGAATCCAAACCATCAGCTTGTCTAGTAACAAACCCACTGCACCAATGTAAACAAGTGCCAAGATAATTTCGCTGATGTAGTTATTTTGGTAAGCATCCCAGATAAAAAAGCCAATACCTACAATACCTGACATCACAATTTCTGCGGCGATAATCGCCAACCAAGCTAAACCAATTGCAATTCTCAAACCTGTAAAAATGTAGGGTAAGGCAGCAGGAATGAGGATATTCAAGAAATACTCTTTTTTTGAAAGTTGCAGAACTTTGGCGACGTTATTATAGTCTTGAGGAATTTCTTTGACACCAACCGCAGTGTTGATAAGAATCGGCCAAATTGCAGTGATAAAAATTACGAATAGGGCGGCAGGTTCGTTTTGACGTAGGGCTGCTAAGGAAATAGGCACCCAAGCTAAAGGCGGTACAGTTCGTAATAACTGAAATAGAGGATCTAAAGCTTTAGACATGGTTTTATTAACACCAATGACAATGCCTAAAGCAATACCAACCACGGCAGCAAAAAAGTAACCAATAGCTACCCGTTGTAGACTAGCAAAAATCTGCCAAAATAATCCTTTATCAATACCGCCTCTATCATAGAAAGGATACAAAATCAACATCCAAGTATCCTGTACAACCTTGATTGGTCCTGGTAATGTTGCCCCAGGAGTCCAAGAAAATAATTGCCACAAAGCTAGAAAGATAGCAATGGCGATCGCTGGCGGTACAATGTTGGGAAATTGCTTTTGTAGTTGAGACAAAAAGCCGTGGTCAAATTTAGGATTAGCGGTTCTTCTTTGAGCTACGGTCATGACTTTAATGTTCCTCAGATGACGAATAACGCGTGGAAAAATGTTGCAAGAGTGTAGCGATTTTCTTGACTGATGACTGATGACTAACTGCTAAACGCTCACTTTCTTAATTTGCAAACTCTTCAGATATGCTTGAGGATTTTCGGGGTCGAATTTTACACCATCAAAAAATTCTTCTATACCACGAGATGTGCTAGTGGGAATGTCAGCAGCCGCAATACCGGCTTCTTTCGCTGCTTCTTTCCAAATATCTTCGCGGTTAACTTTATCAATTAATGCTCTCGCTTTAGCAGCATTATTATCAATGTAATCCTTGGGTAAGAATCCCCAACGTACACTTTCGGTAATGAACCACAAATCATGGCTCTTATAAGGATAAGAAACGCTGCCTTTCTCATCTTTCCAATACAAGGCTGCCATTGATCTATCATCAATTTGGCGACCTTCACCCATGTCATATTTACCCATATATGGGTCGATTAAAACATCAACTGGCACGTTGAAGTAAGCCCGTGCTGCGACAATTTCTGCCAGTTCTTTGCGGTTATCAAAGTTATCACACCATTGTTGAGCTTCCATCAGACCTTTTAACAGTGCTTTCGTCGCTTTGGGATGTTGGTCAACCCAGTCAGATCTCATAGCGAGATATTCTTCGGGGTGATTCTTCCAAATTTCTGCTGTTAATGCAGCCATGAAACCGACTTTGTCTTTAACGATGCGGAAAGGCCAGGGGTCTCCAGTGCTGAACGCATCCATTGTTCCTGTCTTCATGTTGGCGACAGTCTGCGCTGATGGAACTGTGAGCAGTTTCACGTCTGCATCAGGGTCAATACCACCAGCTGCTAACCAGTAACGAATCCAGAAATCTTGATTAACTGCGGGGAAGGTTTGAGCAGCTGTGAAGGGTGTGGGGGAGGCTTTGAGTTTGGAAAATAAAGACTTAGCACTAGCTAACCTTAGGCCTATACCACTACCTTGATGTTTGTTGGCGATCGCAATTCCATTCCCATGTGTAATTAATTGACATAATACATACATGGGGATCTTTTGATTACCTTTGGTAATTAAACCTTCGGTAATTAAATGTGGCATAGGCATTTGCCATTGACCACCATCAATTCCACCACCAGCAGAACCAATTTCTACGTTATCTCTAGCAGAACCCCAAGAAGCTTGTTTAGAAAGCTCTACATTCGTCAATCCATACTTAGCAAAGAAACCTTTTTCCTTAGCAATAATTAAAGGAGCAGATTCTACAATGGGAATGTATCCTAACTTCACTGTAGTGACTTCCGGTGCTTGCTCTGCGCTAACATTAGCAGCAGGTTGCGCCGTTGGTGCAGATTGTGTTCCTCCAGTAGTTTCCGGTGGATTTCCCAAGCAACCTTTGAGGAACACAGCACTTGCCGAAGCTCCTGCGGTAAATATAAATTTACGGCGAGAAAATTGATTAAAAAACTCTGTCATATATAGCCTCTTAAATCGAATTTAAATTTTTGTAAACATGACAATTCATGCAGGCAAAATAGATGTTTCGTGCAATATACGAAAACCTTTTTCACCATACTAAGTAAGTCGATCCCCCCTATTTCTGTGCAGAAATAGATTGGATCACTACTGAGTAAATAAAAATAGCTGCATTAGTTGGCTTTACTTGAGCGTTCCTTGCGGTCGCTCGCTGTATTGAAATTTAGTGTACAGGTTTTATTCTCAAAGTGGTTAACTCTGAACAGGTAATTATTAAATAAATATTAGATTGGTTATATAAGTAAAAATTGATCTTCGCAGACAAAAGTAAGCATATTGATTCAATGTATCGATGTTTATCAATGATGAGCATTCATTAAGAAGAGGATTGACTCAATTGATCCATATATTGATGTAATTTTCCAATAGAAACCTGGGGATTTATCAATGCAAATTATCATCTAAAACTATAGATATAGTTTTTATACTTACTGAATTTGTAAATTAAACTTGGCGATTCACAAGAACTTGCTGAGGACGATAGTATTGAGGGAAGAATCAATTAAGCCCGGCTTATCAATGACTTTAGCGGAAACTTTCAATACCGAAAATCATGGCAATCCTCTGATTACCCTGAACTACGAACCAGCCTTAGAATCTTTGGGTAACGACTACTATGATGAGGTGACAGCAGCCGAATTTCCCCAACTTACCCTACGCTGGCGGAATGACGCGATATTACCCAGGCTGGGACTAAACCCGCAAATAGTGACAGATGAAGATTTCATCACAGCTTTTGGTCTATTCCAAGGACGCAAGCCATTGTTAGCACTGCGTTACCACGGCTATCAATTCGGTGAGTATAACCCCAACTTGGGCGATGGTAGAGGCTTTTTGTATGGACAAGTTCGCGGTACTGATGGCGAACTGTATGACTTTGGCACCAAAGGTTCTGGAAGAACACCCTATTCTCGTGGTGGTGACGGAATGCTGACACTCAAAGGTGGTGTGAGAGAGGTTTTAGCCGCCGAAGCATTACACCAATTAGGAGTTAGAACCTCTCGCTGTCTCACCATGATAGAAACGGGTTTAGGTTTATGGCGTGGTGATGAACCTTCACCTACCCGTTCATCCGTGATGGTAAGAATGAACAAGTCTCATATCCGTTTTGGAACTTTTGAGCGTCTGCACTATTTTCAACGCTCAGATTTAATTAAAAAACTGTTAGATCATGTAATTGAGCATTATTACCGACACTTAGCCCATGAATCAGATAAGTATGCTTTATTCTATGCGGAACTAGTGAAACGGGTAGCAGAATTAGTCGCTCAATGGATGGCCGCAGGCTTTTGTCATGCAGTTCTCAACACTGACAATATGTCAATTACTGGGGAAAGCTTTGACTACGGGCCTTATGCGTTTATTCCTACTTATAATCCCTACTTCACGGCTGCGTATTTTGATTATTACGGACGCTATTGTTACATCCAACAACCAAGTATTTGTCAGTGGAACCTGGAAATGCTGCAAGTCCCATTAAGAGCAGTTATTGATAAAGCTGATATGGAAGCAGGATTAGCCAAATTTAGTGAGTATTGCCATGCAGAATATAACTCTTTGATGTTGAAAAAATTAGGCTTTGAGGAGTTAAAGACCCCAGAAGCGGAAGAACTTTTAAGCCTCACCCTCAAGTTCTTACAAGAAAGTCAAGTTGGCTATCACCAGTTTTTCTATGAGATGGCGCGTACATTTTCAATTAAATGGAGAGATGAGCCAGGACTAGTATTAAGTGGTTCAGATATTGTTCCTCCATCAGGTACAGATGCAAATTTTGATAATTGGTGTGTGCTTTACCATAAAATTCTGAATAATTTCGACTATGAACAAGTGAAGATAATTGCTCAGAATCTAACTCACTATAATCCAAAAACTTCATTATTAAGACCCACAATCGAAGAAGCTTGGGAACCGATTGTTCAAGAAGATAATTGGCAACCTTTTTATGATTTAGTTAAGAGCATTCAATCAAGAGGCTAGTAACGTAAACAGAAGGTTATTAAGGCGGGATATCCTACGGGGAGGCTTACGCCGACCCAGGGACGCAAGCTAGAGAAATCAAATTTCATACAAAGTAAACATTTTTGTGGGCAATGAGTTATTATTTATGTTGTGATCTATTAGTGGATATTTCATGATTTTACCCTCCTTTCATAGGCAGCTAAATCTAACTCTATCTACGACCTTCATTCACGGGCTTTTTAGCAAATGTTTTAACCATGAGGTAATAAATATGTTCTATTTCCTCATGAAAACCATTAACAATAGAGAATTTTCATGGGAATTATCTAACTAATATATATGTCTTATTTTTACCAAAACCAATAGTTATATTTAACAGCAGATAACAGGTTAATAGCCACACATTTAAATTATTTTATTGATGGTTTAAGTTCATAACTTTGATACCCATTAGATATATAAATATTAAAGTTAAATTAATTTTTGTTGTGAAAGAACCAAATATAAATTAATATCGCTTGCACGGCTTTTATAAAGAATTTACCATAAAGATTCTTCAATAAAAACTATCTAACTCAGGTGAGGATTTCCTACCTCATTTTTCCTAGAAATAATTTAGGTGAATGTCCTGTTGTTATTAGTATTTTTATTGACATACAAATGAAGACTAGTGTTAAGTAGTGTGACCCATATTAAATGTGCTGGAGGTGAAATAAGTGAATAGGCAGCACAAACATCACCGATGTAATTCAGTGAATTTGTTAAGCAAACAAAATTTGCTGCCGTTTTTGCTTGGTATTGTGATTTTATTGGTTGTGGTGATGCTGTGGCTGAGACTACAAGCCGAAGAAGAAATCAAAATTCAACAGTTGATTAAACAGCAAGCGATCGCCACCCAAACTGAATTAGTAACACAACTTAATACTCGCATTCTGGCATTAAAACGCATAGGTAAACACTGGGAAATGCACGGTAACATTCCCCAGGCGCAATGGGAACTGGAAGCAAAAGCATATCTTGAAGATTATGGAGGTTATCAAGCCATCAAGCTAGTTGACCCATCATGGCAAGTGCTGCGGGCTGTTTCTGTAGCAAACAACAAAGCAGCCGAGAATTTAGAGATGATACCAAAATTCCCACAATGGACGGGAGCGACGAGCCATGAAACTACGGTAACTCGTACAGTTAACCTCAACCAAGGCGATCGGGTATTCTTCGCTTGTGTACCTCTATGGATGGGAGATAAATTTGGTGGTGCCGTCTTAGGAGTTTTTCAAGTTAAACAGTTGTTTGAGTCAGTTTTACACATAGCACCAGGTTACAAAATTAGAGTATTTGATGGTCAAGAGTTGATCTATGACCAAGATAGACAGTCGTCAACCCTGCCATTATGGCAACAGGCAGTGAACATCGACTTTTATGGGATGACTTGGCAATTGCAGATTTACCCAACTCCAGAGCTATTAAAAGATTTATTTTCACCTCTGCCAACAGTTGTATTAGTAGCCGGAATTTTCAATGCTGGGGCAGTTACCCTACTCATTTATTTTGCTCAAGCCACCAAACTCAGTAACCATAAGATTGGCAGAATCAACCAAGAACTAGCTGACAGAATTGAAAAACAAACACAGGTAGAAATTGCCTTGCGTGCCAGTGAAACCCGTTTGCGAGAGTTAGTAGAAACAGTCAGAGTTATACCTTGGGAATTTGACTTAAAAACTCAGCATTTCACCTATGTTGGGCCGCAAGTAGAAACTTTATTGGCATACCCCGTTGCTCAATGGTACGAAGAAAATTTCTGGGACAATCATCTACATACCCTTGACCGGGATTGGGCAGTGAGATTTTGCCAGGAGGCGGCCAACAAAGGGCAGAACCACGAGTTGGAATACCGAATGCTAGCGGCTGATGGCAGAGTTGTCTGGCTACGAGACGTTGTGAATGTAGTGCAAGTTGATGGAACTCCCGTAATGCTGCGGGGGTTCATGTTTGATATTACCGACCTCAAGCGAGTTGAAGAAACTTTGAGATTACGGGAACGAGCATTAGCTGCCAGCAGTAATGGCATTGTTATTAGCGATGCTAAACTTCCCCATTATCCAGTCATATATGTTAACTCTGCCTTTGAGCAGATCACAGGTTATAAAGCGACAGAAGTTGTCGGACGCAACTGTCGTTTTTTGCTAGGTAACGACACTCAACAATCAGCAATCGAAGAATTGAGGTCAGCACTCAAAGCAGGCAAAAATTGTAAGGTGATTCTGCGTAACTATCGCAAAGATGGCAGTTTATTTTGGAATCAGTTGAGTGTCTCTCCCATTTATAACGACAATGGCCAGTTAAGTCACTTTATTGGCATTCAAACTGATATTAGCGATCGCCAGCAAGCAGAAGCCTCTTTACGTCGGCAAGCCCTCACCTTTGAAAATATTTACGATGGTGTGATTATCACCAACTTACAAGGGCAAATTCTGGACTGGAATCCCGCCGCAGAAAGGATGTTTGGTTATAGCAAAAATCATATTTGTGGACAAAGTATTAGTACTCTGCACAAGGTAGACGAGGATGCAGCCCTAAATAGCGCCATTATTGCAGAAATCACCAAGCAAGGACGTTGGTCAGGAGAAATTAACTTTGTTCGCCAGGATGGCAGTCAAGGAATTTGTGAAACAACCATAGTTGCCCTACAGGATGACCAGGGACAAAGTATGGCAACAATTAGCGTCAATCGTGACATTACTGAACGCAAGCACGCTGAATTATTGCTCAGGCGTAGCGAAGAACGTTTTCAAGCATTCATGAATCATAGCCCCACACCTGCTTGGATTACGGATATAGATGGCACGATTGTTTATGTGAGCGAAACTTATCGGCGTACTTTTCAATTACCAACACAAGAACTTATCGGTAAAAATATTGTTGACATTTATCCACCCGAATTGACTCAAACTTTCCGAGAAACTATCCAAATAGTTGCTCGTACCCGTCAAGTTATGGAAACTGTAGAGTCTGCACCCTGTAGTGATGGCACAGGACGAGATTTTTTGGTTTATAAATTTCCCATATCTAGTAAACCTGACGAGTGTTTAATTGGCTGTATTGCTATTGATATTACTGAACGCAAACAAGCCGAAGCAGCCCTGAGAAAAAGTGAAGAACGTTGGCAATTAGTCATTGAAGGTAATCAAGACGCTATTTGGGATTGGAATATCATCACCAATGAAACTTTTCGTTCTGCGCGGTGGGCAGAACTGATCAAAGAACAAAACTATCAACCCATAGCTGATCACGCAGATTGCGTTAGCCGCATTCATCCCGATGATTATGAGCGGGTTATGGCAGTTAAGCAAGATTGTCTCAGTCGGAAAATTCCTAATTATGTAGTGGAGTATCGTTTGCGTTGTAACGATGACAGCTATAGGTGGGTATTAGTTCATGCCACTGGTCAATGGGATGAGCAGGGTAATCCGGTGCGGATGGTTGGTTCTATCAAAGACATTACTGAACGCATAGAAGCTCAAGAAGCCTTACAAAGACAATTACACAGAACCTTATTACTAGAAAAAATTACCCAAAAAATTCGCCAGAGTCTCGATAGTAAAGAAATTTTTGAAACAGCTGCCACCCAAATTGGACAGGCTTTAGCAGTCGATCGCTGCCTCATACATTCTTACATTAGTCATCATGACCCACATATTCCCTTAGTCGCTGAATATAACAACGTTCTCGATTACTGCTCAATGCAGAAATGGGAATTTACTACCACGGGGAATCAGCACATTTTAAAAATGATGTCCCAGGATAAGGCGATCGCCTCTGCCAATGTCTACACCGATCCTTTACTACAAACAGCAGTACCTAGCTGCTGTGAAATTGGGGTCAAGTCCATGCTAGCCGTCCGTACTTCCTATCAAGGGGAACCAAGCGGAGCTATTTGTTTACACCAGTGTGGGTATTTTCGCCAGTGGACTAACGAAGAAATTGAATTACTAGAAGCCGTGGCGGCTCAATTGGGTATAGCCTTAGCCCAAGCTCAGTTATTAGAGCAGGAAACCCGCCAACGGGAAGAACTCACTATCAAGAATTTTGCCTTAGAACAAGCAAAAAGGGCAGCAGAAGCCGCCAATCGGGCAAAAAGCGAATTTTTGGCCATGATGAGCCACGAAATCCGCACTCCCATGAATGCTGTGATCGGGATGACAGGATTACTCTTAGATACGGAATTAACTTCCCAACAACGAGACTTTGTGGAAACAGTTCTCACGAGTGGCGATGCTTTGTTGAGTATTATTAATGACATCCTAGATTTCTCCAAAATTGAATCTGGTAAGTTAGAACTGGAAGAACAACCTTTTGAGGTGAGGACTTGTGTAGAACAAGTCATCGACCTCTTAGCCGCTAAAGCTGCCCAAAAAGATATTGAACTCGCTTACCTGATTCATCCTCAGGTACCCATGCAAATCGCTGGAGATTTAACTCGCCTGCGGCAGATTTTGACGAATCTCCTCAACAATGCGATCAAATTTACCCCAGAAGGAGAAGTTGTAGTCTCTGTGCGTAGCCAGCCATCACCCAACCAAAAAAACAAGAACTGCTGCGAAATTATCTTTACCATCAAAGATACAGGTATTGGTATTGCCCCGGAAACAATGGATTTGTTATTTCAACCATTTGTCCAGGCTGATGCTTCGATGACAAGAAAATATGGCGGTACAGGACTAGGACTCGTTATCAGTAAAAGATTGGGTGAGATGATGGGCGGCTATCTTTGGGTAGAAAGTCGGGGGTGCGTTGGTGGCAACCCTCCCCCTGGATGGCAAACTAAAAACTCAATCTCATCCGCTTCTGTGGCTACAGGTTCCACCTTTTATTTTTCTATGACTGTGCCTGTGGTGGCTCATGCAGATTTAGAGACTCCCATCACTTCCCCAGTCCAACTAAGTGGTAAACGGTTGCTAATTGTCGATGATAATCCGACAAATCGCCAGATTTTGAGATTACAAGCCGAACCTTGGCAGATGGAAACTTACACAGCTCCATCTGGTGCTGAAGCTTTAGCTCTGATAGACCAGGGAATGGCCTTTGATATTGCCATTTTGGATGTGCAGATGCCGGAAATGGACGGTCTGACACTGGCAAGGCAAATTCGTCAGCGTCCTAGTTATCAACACCTACCCTTGGTGATTTTAACTTCTTGGGGTCAACCAGATACTGACTTGAGTGATATCGAATTTGCAGCTTGTTTGAATAAACCAATTAAACAATCTCAACTTTATGATGTCTTAGCTTCTACTTTGGGCAATCAACCTATCCGTGCTAGCGTTGTTCCTGATCGTTCCACTGAAATCAATTCATGCCTGGCACAGCAGATACCTCTACGCATTTTGCTAGCAGAAGATATAGTGGTGAATCAGAAAGTGGCTCTGCTGATCCTGAAAAAAATGGGTTATCGAGCAGATGTAGTGGCTAATGGACTAGAAGTGCTGGAAGCTTTACAGCGTCAGTTCTATGATGTAGTGCTGATGGATGTGAATATGCCAGAAATGGACGGGTTGAAAGCCAGCCAAATCATTTGTCAAACTTGGAGTCCTAGTTCTCGTCCATATATTATCGCTATGACAGCTAATGCCATGCGGGGCGATCGCGAAGCTTGCTTGGCGGCGGGAATGGATCACTACATTAGCAAGCCTTTACAACTTGAGGAGTTAGCCAAGGCACTGGGCAAATGTCACCCCTCAGGTAGTGCTATAGAGAAAGCACTGGAAAAAACCAGTAGCCAAAATCAGACTTTTACAGACATTAGTGATTTAAAATTTGCCACAATAGATACAAAAATTTTACAAGCATTACGGGATATGTTAGGAGGAGATAAAGTAGCATTTGCTGAATTAATCAACTGTTACCTCACCGAATCCCCAAAATTGATTCAAAATATAGATGTAGCTATTAATACGAAAGATACTCAGGGAATATGGAAGACAGCGCACAAATTTAAATCTAGTAGTGGCTCAGTTGGGGCGGTTTTTTTAGCACAACTTTGTAAATTACTAGAAACGAAGGGGCGCAATAACAATCTAGAGGGTTGTGTAGAACTTGGCTCACAGTTACGTCAAGAGTATGAACTAGTCCAAACGGCTTTGCACAGAGAAGTGAACAAGGAGACATCATGAAAAATACAGTTCCAGAGAGCCAATGCCTCATTCTCATTGTCGATGATGAACCATTCATCCGAGCGCAGTTACGGCTCTCTCTACAATGCGAAGGCTACCGCACAGCCGAGGCTGAGGATGGTAGACAGGCTTTGGCTATTTTTCAAGAACTGCAACCTGATATCGTACTGCTGGATGCAATCATGCCTGACCTAGACGGCTTTGAGTGTTGCACTCGTTTGCAGTTATTAGAAGACGGTAAATACACACCAGTCTTAATGATTACTGGACTAGAGGATCAAGAATCAGTTGATCGGGCATTTGAGGTGGGAGCAATTGATTATGTTACCAAACCCATTCACTGGCCAGTTTTGCGTCAACGGGTCAAACGTTTAATTCAGCAATTCCATCTCCAACAAAAGCTAGAAGCGGCTAACAGAGAATTGCAAAGGTTGGTGACGATTGATGAGTTAACTCAAGTAGCCAACCGCCGCAGATTTGAGGAATATTGCGCTCAAGAGTGGCAACGCATGGCGCGGGATCAACTACCGTTATCTCTGATTTTGTGTGATGTCGATTTTTTTAAAGCTTACAACGATACTTATGGTCATCGGGCGGGCGATCGCTGTTTACAATTGGTGGCAAAAGCGATCGAAAGCTGCGTTAATCGGCCTGCTGATGTAGTCGCTCGTTATGGTGGCGAAGAATTTGCTGTGATCCTACCCAGAACATATCCTGATGGAGCTATTCATTTAGCTAACGCTATCTGCACTGCTGTCAGAGAATTGCAAATTACCCATCTCACTTCTCAAGCTAATACTTGTGTCACTATAAGTGCTGGGGTAGCTACAGAAATTCCCGTACCCAACTCTGATTTTCAAGAAATTATTAATGCAGCCGATCGCGCATTATATCAAGCCAAAATGACCGGACGTGATGGCTGTCAACAATATATTAAACAATCATCCTCTCCTGTTTATTTTTTAAATGCTCACCATCGACTAGCTTAAGCAAGAAGTTAGAAGCTAAGGTAGATATTTCCTTCAATAACCGATTACCAATTCGGTTGATAAACTTGACCAAATGTATGATCAGGGTGAATCTCAACTACTAAATCGACTAGAGCAGCACATTGAGATAAGGGTTGAATAAATAATTCAGGATGTAGCGATCGCCAGAAATAATTTACAAATTCTTCTATTTGTGTATTTGACATTCCTGTTTTACCAGCAGCAATCATTTTTTGTTCGGCTTGTTTGCGCCATTCCAGAGAGCAACGGTAATCAGTGGGATACAACAAAATTAAACTGTCTAATTTCTCCCATAGTGGTAAATAATGATTTAGCCGAAGATTCATATCACGAGCAAAGGCTTTATCTTCATCGGTGAGAATCGGCGATGGGGGGAAATTAAAGAGGCTGGGATCAATTGGGCGGACACCAACAAACCATCCCTCAAAAATTAAAATATCAACTCCTGTAATGACATCTGGCTTAGTGCGATCGCCTGCACCAGCATGAGCAGATTTATCAAAGCGGGGAACAATTACAGGGCTTTTTCCTTGACGGATTTGTTCTAAAACATTCAAACCTAAATCAATATCATGGGTTCCTGGTGGGCCACGCCAAATTAAACGAGGGTCTTGTTGGAGTAAAACTAGGCGATCGCTATAAGTTTTATATAAGTCATCTAACGACAAACTCAAGGTACGATATCCCAAATGCTGGAGAATGAGCTGAATCACCAGGGACATGGTAGTTTTACCCGTTCCTTGACTACCTAAAATTCCTTGAATAAAGGGGCGTTTTAACTGTTGATGTTGTGCGGCTATTTTCATCCCCAGTGGTAGCCATAAGTCCCACAAAACCGGGAACATTTGTTCTGGTGGTATTTTCAGATTATTTTGACAGAACTGATTAAAAGCTGGCAGCACCCCTTGTAAAAGCTGCGATCGCTCTTGGATCATTTCCTCTACATTTGCCGCCGTGATCCCAAAAGCTTTAGCCCTTAATTCATCTGCTAAAGCTGCTGCCTCCGCTTCTTTCTGCCCAACTTGCATCACGTCGCCCAACTCCTCATTCCTAACTATGATCCCAGCTTAAAGGCTTCAATAAACAGGCTATAGATAAAACCGACTTTGAGAAGATTGAGTGATTCTACTAAGAGCGATCGCCTAGCGAAAAAGCCTTGCATATAAAATATTCTGCTGGTAACCTCTGTCAGGAATACTAAAAATGCCGCGATCACAATATCTAGTTCTGACCTTTGACCTGCCGTGGTAGAAATTGCTGTACCTAGAAAAATGCCGAACAGAAAGCTAATCAATAGTAGCGACAACCGCCGCCAAGGATTTAAAAACCATTGCCCCAACTGCCGAGCAATGGTATCGAACAAGTTGTTAAGACGAGTGTTTTGCATCGGTGAGGTTTTTGGGAAATGATGGGCAGTCAGGAAGGCTTCATCAAATTAGTTTAAAGCAAGGGGTTCTGATTAATTCACTGGGGTAATGTTACGAAATGTAAACATTTTTTTTGCCCAAGACCTAGTTTTGGGGGAGAATAGCTTGTGCCTCAAACTACTTACTTCCCAAAAATTATTATTGTCTTTATCGGTATAAATATATAATTAATGTATTTTATAATATGGATATTCCGGCTAAAATTATACGTCATTCCCAGCATAATTAAGCTTTTAAACCCTTTCTCCGTTAAAAAATCAGGTAATTATTCATGCTTCCAGTTTTTGGGAAAACTGATACTTATGCTACATTCTTGAGCAAAATTCTACAGAATTACACACCCAGGAAGTAAGCAATTTTATTTGATTATCTCTAGGGAGAATAGGCTACTATTTGGTCAAGCCTACAAAAATAATTATTTCTAAAATCAATATCAATATGAAATCTTCAGTGTATCGTAACGCTGTGGTAACAGCTTGCGCCTTGGGTCTACTGGGGTTACTGGTAGGTTGCTGGGGAATGACAGTATCAATTGAAGCTACAAATCCAGATATACCTTCAAGTATGTCTACCGATATTCAGGAGATAAAAAACAACCCGGTTTTACCGGGTAATTCTACTGAAGTTGTAAATAAAACAAATTCACCCACGAATTTAATTACGCAAAAGAGTAAGCCAACAAATTCCGTTTTGGCTGCACGCCAATCATTACCCAGTGACACCAAGTATCTGGGTAAATTACGCATGAGTAATCAAACAGATCAACCTGTGCGATTGGCTTTATTAGCTCGCCAGTCAAGTAATAAAGGCTCAATTACCAAAGAAAGTGGTGTTCCTGCTCATTGGGATTTTGATCCCCAAGAAGGTAGTGAAAGAGGGTTAATACTCTCTCTACCAAATGGAAGCATGAAACTGGAAAAAGGCGATATTTTAGTAGCCTTTGCTCAAGATGGTTCCCGACGCTACTGGGGCCCTTATGTTGTCGGAGAAACGCCTCAACCCAGTTGGAATCCCCAAAGCCAAGAATGGGTTTTAGTTCTTAGTCAATAGTTATGAATCAATTCAAAATTCAAAATTCAAAATTCAAAATTTAGGAATACTCAAGAACAAAACAGAGCCACTGAACGACTTATGATCAATGCAAGATATAAAAAGTTAATAGTTTAACGCCGTGTGCAACTTTCTCTCAAACCTAACCCCCAACCCCTTCCCTGCAAGGGAAGGGGAGCAAGATTCAAAGCCTCTCTCCGCTTCGGGGAGAGGTTTGGAGAGGGGTTTCAAAAATAAGTTGCACATCGCGTTAGTTTACAGCCAAAAAGCGACTATTAACTATTGACCATTGACTAATGACTATTGACTGATGAGGTTAAAATTGAGCGTTCTTGGCGCTGTCGAGCGGTGCTTCAATAATCTAGTAAAGCGTCCAGCCCTTGCTGTGACTGCCTCAATTCTATGGTTGATTCTAATTGGTTGGATAGGCTATGGATGGAACTTAGGCAGTGTTGGCTTGGTTGACGAAACAGAGCCATTATTTGCTGAAGCTTCACGGCAAATGTTAGTTACGGGTGATTGGATCACGCCGTTTTTCAATGGTCAAACTCGTTTTGACAAACCTGCTTTAGTTTATTGGTGTCAAGCGATCGCCTATGCGGTGTTTGGTGTGAATGAGTGGGCGGTGCGTCTTCCCTCCGCGTTAGCAGCAATGGGAGCAGTATCCTTAGCTTTTTATACCGTCCATTGGTCTCTAACGAAAAAAGATGAGTTAGAACAAGTGACATTGCCAGCTCGCCGCTACTTAACAGCTGGTGTAGCCGCAGGTGTCATGGCACTTAATGCCCAAATGATTGTCTGGGGAAGAACTGGTGTCTCAGATATGCTCTTGACTGGGTGTATCGCCTCAGCTTTGTTATGCTTTTTTCTCGGATACGCACAAATGGGGACGGGAGATGAGGTGGTTCCCGTCGTTCGCGCAGCGTCTCCGACAGGAGAAGGAGATGGGGGACTGCCGAACCCAAAAGGCAGGAGAAATAAGCGATCGCTATTGCCTAACAAGTGGTATTTGGCTTGTTATGTGCTAACTGCTGGGGCAATTTTGACTAAAGGCCCGGTGGGTATTGTTTTACCGGGGATCACTGTCTTGGCATTTTTGCTATATGTGGGGCAGTTGCGGACAGTGCTGCGGGAAATGCGGGTCATTTTAGGGGCAGTTATTATCTTAGGTTTATCTGTTCCCTGGTATGCCTTGGTGATTTGGCGTAATGGTGAGAGTTATATCAACTCTTTTTTTGGATATCACAATGTGGAGCGTTTTACGGAAGTAGTTAATGGTCACTCGGCTCCTTGGTATTTTTACTTTGTGATAGTCACACTATTTTTCGCTCCATATTCGGTCTACTTACCTTTAGCAATTTTCAGAGTGAAGTTATGGCAGCGATCGCACTGGCAAAATCAAGAACGTTCTCAGCAATTGGGTTTATTTGCCTGTATTTGGTTTCTGAGCGTCTTTAGTTTCTTTACAATCGCTGTGACCAAACTACCAAGCTACGTCTTACCTTTAATGCCGGCGGCCGCTATTTTAGTAGCATTGTTGTGGGGTGATTTCTTCCCCAGTGGTGAACAAACAAACAAGATAGAGATTACTTATCCGTCTTCTCTTTTACTAGCCAGTGGCTGGGTAAATGTCATATTTTTAACCATAGTGGCGGTAGCCTCATTTCACATATACCATCTGTTGGGTAATGATGATGCAGCCCCCAACTTCCGCCAAAATTTACAGGATTCTGGGTTGCCGGCGATCGGCGGCTGGCTTTGGCTTGTGGGGGCAATTTTTGTTGCTGCTTTAATATTACGTCGCTATTGGCATTCTATTATCGGCGTTAATCTGCTGGGATTCGTGGCTTTTTTGCTACTTGTCACCATGCCAGCTTTGTTTTTGATGGATCAAGAGCGTCAACTACCATTAAGAGACTTATCTGCTGTTGTAGCTCAAGTCCAACAACCAAAAGAAGAAATAATCATGGTTGGTTTCAAAAAGCCAAGTGTAGTTTTTTATAGTCACAAACAGATAAATTTTGTCCGGACAACAGAAGAAGGTGTGGAATATATCCGTAATTTAGCTAATCAAGCAGTCAAACCATCTTCCCTGTTACTTGTGACTGACAAAAAAAACTTTTTCAAAATGGACTTGCCTCCAGATAATTACGAAAATTTAGAAATTCAAGGTGCTTACCAATTGACTCGGATTAATTTCAGGAAGATGAAAACTGAAAAAGTTAAAATCTCTTAATTGGTAATCATTTAGAGTTTCATATCCCTGACTTTTTGGAAAAGTTAGGGATTTTTACATGAATTTTGTTTTTTGTGTTATAACCCTAAGTGTGTTGCCCAAAGGATGTATGAAATGATAGCTTTTTGGGCAAAATTTGAGTTAGATCAGGTCACTACCTTAGAGCGAAAATTGCTGCGTTCCACTACAGGCGATCGCCAAAATTTTGGCTCTATATAAATAAATTATATTTCCGTAAGATCACTATTTTCAATTAATAGATTTTACGTATAAATTGCTGGCATCTTTGCGTAAAGTTTTTGACCGTAGGAAAATTTAGATGAATAAAATACAAACCAATATAAATACTGGTGATTTTAGCTCTCCATTTATTGGTACTAACTATACTTTCTGGAACGTGGGGACAAGATTAATCACTCTGCTGCTGGTATTTACGGCTATTGCTAACAAATCGGCAGTTGCGGCAGATAATATTGCCACTGAAGACCAACAGCCCCAATTGAGTAACTATCAAAAACCGCAAGACTTTTTTACAGCATCTAAAGTTAATTTACAACCCAATATTAGCCTGAAGCAAAGGTTACAAGCACATCAAAAAAGTCGCCAGATGGCTCAGTCTGAAACTATCAAAATTAATGATGGTTTTACTGCTAATGTTGCACCAGAAAACTTTAGCAATTCTTTTGCTGAAAATACATTTTCCCCTATAGCTCAAAATGGGTTAGCCACAAATGAGCATTCCCTCCAAGAGCGATTTACTTCTCCAGTTAGTAAGCCGGAATTACTGACAGAGCAACAGGTTAATGTATCCCAACAAATACCATCTCAAATTCTTGCCCAAATAGACTCATCAGAAACAGTGGGTGATACTTTTGGCGATACTAATAGGTTACGCCAAGAACTTTTAATTGAACCAATTGTTAAACCCAGGGAAGCTTCAAAAGCTTCTCCTGGTTCAACAGCTGGTACTCCTTCTGCCTATGGTGCAAGTTTCGGTCAGGCCTATATTGGTGGTGGTTTATTTTTTCCTCTAGAAGATAACAAAGATAGGGTAGATGGTTCTTTATCTGTTGGTTTTGGGTTAGGAGATTCTGCTAAATCTGTAGGGCTGGAAGTTAACGTCAATATTACTAGTGTGGGTGGTGGCGACACTTTTGATTTTGGTGATAGCGGTGGTGTGGGATTCAAGCTACATAGGTATTTGGGCGATGGTACAGCAGTAGCTGTAGGATGGTCAAATGCTATTAAATGGGGAGATGTAAGTAGCTCTAAAGATACCATCTATGGTGTAGTTACTAGGGCGTTTCCACTGCAACCCAAGAACCCAAATAATCAATTACCTTTGACTATTTCTGTCGGCCTTGGTAGTGGTGCTTTCCGTTCTAAAGGTGCAATAGATGCCAATGAAAATCCGGCAAATCTTTTTGCTAGTTTAGGTTTGAGAGTTATACCTCAAGTATCTTTAGTCAGTAGCTGGACGGGAAATCGTCTCAATATGGGTGCTTCTTTTGCCCCCTTCAAGAAGACACCTATAGTTATCAATGCTGTTTTCACAGATGTTACTAGTAACTTTAATAGTGGTCTGGGTTTTTCCCTGAGTGCTGGATACAGTTTTCGGTTCTAACTGCTGAGTTATCTTGAAATTTCCTCAAAAGTAATGGCAATGAAGAAACAACAATTTTCTCTGAGTCTCGTTCTAACTTTGATTATTTCCGCTTATTTAGCGGGTGCGCCTGTGAGAGTATATGCTGGTGGCGGTGGCATCACAGGCGGAAGTGAAGACTCTTCCTCATCATCTGGTGATAGTTTTAATCCAGCAGATTCTCAATCTTCTCCTGAACTTGCCCCTGGTGTGAATATAGAAATTGGTAGTGATGGCGGTCTTAGCACATCAGCAGAAACTCAAAGTAGTTTAAATGCAGCGATCGCTAATGTATTAAGCCAAACCCCAGCAGCAAATAGTGTAGCAGCAAATATCATAGCTATCTTGCAAGGAGGGGCAAATGCGGCCGCAGCAGCTAATCAGCTACAGTCTTCTTTAGTAAGTTTAGGAGTTCCCGGCTCTTCAGCGCAGGCACTGGTCAGTGCTTTATTGGGTCTAGCTGGGAATAAATCGGCATCTGCGTCGGGTTTTATTGTAGGCACTAAAGGTTTAATCACCAATTCAGTAATAGCCCAAAAAGAAGCTTCCCCAACTCTCAATATTAATAATTTGAATGCTGCTATTAATGCTTACAACAAAATTGTGATGGAAAGTAGTCCAGAGGTTCTTCAACAACTGGCAAAAGATGCAAATTTTCGGGAAATTGGTAATTTACTCAAGCAATTAAGGGCTGCTTTGAGTCAAAGTTAAAAGTTCAATGCGATGATATTAAAGTTATTAGAGGTGCAATTGACAATCCTTTGGCTAAAGCCAGAGGATTATTGTTTTCAAAATCCAAATAGTATGAGATGAGACGTAAACTGAAATTAGTAAAACGGATACTGTGACTAATTTCACGACTTTGGCAGGAGATTTTGCTGACCAGAGGTTACAGCATATTTATTTCTTGGTAAGCATCATCTTCAAATAAAATTTGTTGATATTCCTCTAAGGCACGCTGAAAAGTGTATCTACTTTCATAAATTTTACGTGCCTTTTCACCCATTATCTTAACTCTTTGGTTGTCATTAGCTAATTCATAGATTAAATTGGCAAGTTGTTGCGGATTATGGGGAGGTATATTTATACCGCAATTAGAATTTGTTAAAAGCTTATCGATGTATGAATTGGTTGCAGAGATAGCAATAATTCCTCTACCTGCGGCTAGCATTCCGTAGAGTTTAGAAGGTGCAACTATTGATTCTGCTCCAGGTATTAGACTAACTAGTGAAATGTCGCAAGCTGTAAGAGATAGAGGTAGCACTTCTCTAGACTGGTAAGGTAATAAAATTATATTCTTTAGTCCATCCGTTTGAATTGCTTTCTCAACTAATTTCGTTTTCGCTCCAGCACCAATAAAGACAAATTGAATAGGACTATCTTTTAGGATTTTGGCTGCTTCAGTAATAGTTTCTATATCATGCAATCTCCCCAAATTACCGGAGTATAAAACTGTGAAATTTTTATCAAAATTGTGCTGTTTAGCAAAATCATTTTCTTGCTTATCACAGCCAATAATATTTTCTAATGCCCAATTTTCAATTACTTTAATTTTGTGTTTTAATTCAGGATATTTATTTTCTAAAAAGCACTGCATAGAAGTACTGAGTACTACAATTTTGTCTGCAAACTTATAAGTTAAATAATTTAATTTACTAAAAAAAATAAATGAAAAGCTATTTTTTTGTAAAATGCCAGACATTACAGCAGATTCAGGGAATATATCTTGGAGTAAAAAATAATATTTACCACCGCAAATAATTTTAAAAATAGTACCTAAAAGGCCTGCATACGGTGGATTAGATGCAATGAGTAAAGTAGTAGTATGGGGTAGAGAAAATAATAAATATTTCAATCCTCCCAACAGGAAAAATATTGAGCTAATCCCTTTACTTAAAATACTAGTGCTAGATGCAATGGGAGAAAAGGCACGTTGGACTGTGAGTAGGTTGGATAATGCAGGTTTAGTATGATCTGCCTGAGAACCTGTAAATATATCCACATGATAACCTTTTTGGGACAGTCCTGTGGCTAAGTCAGTCATTAATTGGGCAGTAGCAGCATAGCTAGGATAAAAATATTGAGTAATAATTGCAATTTTTTCCATGTATTTATTTTGGCGTTATCAAAGAGGTAATCCAGATTTTTTACGTCTTAGTTCTATGATTTTGACAACTGTCATAAATTCATACATGGCATAAAGTAGACAGAAAATAAGAGCCGTTATTCCTTCTAAAAAACCTAATCTTAGGAAATACATTTGAATAAATCTGACAATAGGACGCATAAACCAAAGTTTAGCCGCCAATAATCTCAGTTTTAGTTTGCGTTCAGTTCCTAATGCAGATGTTTTACCTGTTTCCAGAAAATCCACAACTTTTTGAGCATCCCAAGAAGAATAGCGATTATGCCGTTCTAACCAATCTCCAAATCCTTTAGAGTTAGCATAATGATCGTAAGGAATATTAATTCTGCTAACTTTAGTACCAGCAGAAAAATGTTCCCAAACGCCACCTGTAAATGTAACTTCTCCTAGTTTAAGTAACCGAGAATGCCAATTAGGATATCCTTGTGTAAGCTTCAGCCATTTACCCCAAAATAGATAACGCGCAGGCAGTTCATAAGCATTATATTCTTGATTATTAGCAGAACAGATACGTTGTATTTCTGCTGCTAAATCGGGTGGAATAATTTCGTCAGCATCTAAAAAAAGCACCCATTCACTCTTTAATTGACAGTTTTCTAAAGCCCAGTTGCGTTGTTCAGAAATTTTGAATGGTGGAGGTTGAATATGGGTAAAAACTTTGATTCCTAAAGCTTCTGCTAACTGTATTGTTCCGTCAGTGCTACCTGAGTCTACAACAATAATTTCTTGACACCACTGTAAAGAATTTATACATCGTTCCAGGTTGCAGACTTCATTCTTAGTCAGAATAATAGCTGAAACTTGACATAAATGTGACATACTTATTTTTTGAAAATGATTAACATTTCTTCTTCTAGCAATGCTTGTTTTAAGAATGGTTGCATGGGTGATGAAAGAAAATCTAAAAAATCAACAATTTTGAGTGCAGCACTTTTTAAACTACTCAATTGTTGGTTATTTGGCTTTTCATTAATGCCGCCCAAGTTTACTTTTGCTTTTTCTTTTCCCCCAAACATTAAACCAACACTATTTAAAAGTGCTTGGTGGAAAATTGATATTCCTCTACCACGACGACTGCTTTTATGGATACAAGTAAAACCTAATTTTTCGCACGCCATTATCAAAGATATAAAATTAGGAAAACTAATATGATCGGGTGGAGAAACCCAAGAAACATTTTTACCAAATAATCGTGAACTGATAGAGTCTAGATTTGGTCCTTCTAAAATGAATAGTCCGTCTTTCTTAATGGAATCATAAATTTTTTCTAGTAAATCTTGAGGATCTGGTACATGTTCTAGTACGTGTCTAAGAATTAAAACATCGAATTGGTTATATTGTGTTTCAAAAAAACCTGAAGTTATGTTTATTCCTAATTGTTTACTACCCATCTCTGCTGTTGTTTTACTTAATTCAAACCCTTTAGCAGAATAGCCAAAATTTTGCAGGTTATATAACAAGTACCCCCAGGAACAACCTATTTCACCCACATTGTGGGCTTCCGGGTGATGCAACTTAATTAAATTTGCATATTCCTTCGCTTCGGCAGTAATTTTAGGATTATTTGCAGCATCAATTAAATTATTTTCAGTTTTCGCATATGAGGCCATGAAATAACTTTGAGAATAATAATTCTCTAATTCATGATCATCGATTATTTCATGTAAAAACAAAAAGCTACAGTCTAAACACTTACTAACATTATACGATCTAACATTTTTCCAGTGAGGGACAATATTATGAGAACCACAGAGAATACATTTTTCAAGGTTTTTCATGGTTTATTCCTGTTCAATTCACTTATTGATTAATAATTTCAAAATAATTATTAGCCATTTGTAGAGCAGTTCTTTTTATAGAATATGTAGATTCTACATATTTTCTAGATGCCAATATTACCTCTTGCATTTTTTTAGGATATTGAATAAATTCCCTAATAGCCTCAGTCCACTCTGATACCACTCTAGAACGCACCCATCCCACGCAACCTTCAGTCACTTCATCATGTAATCCTACTTTGTCTGAAATTAAAACAGGACATCCACAGGCTAAAGACTCGACGACAACGTTACCGAAATTTTCATGTCGGCTGGGTAAAACAAACAAATTAGCAGCAGAGTAGATTACCGGTAGTTCTTTAGGTTCACATCTTTCTAGGAAAAGAACTCTATCTGAAAGGTTAGCAGATTGAAACTGCTGCTGTAGTTTCACTTGAGTACCATCATCATCACTACCTACAAAAATCATTCGCCAGTTCAGGTGTTGTAACGGTACTAAAGATTGAGATAATAAATCTAATCCTTTTTTATGATGAAGGCGGCCTACATTTAAAAATATGAATTCATCTTCACCGATGTTATGCGATTTACGCCACGCTTTTGCTCCTTCTAAAGTAGGTTGCCAAAACTCAGTATTTAGGCCGTTAGGAACAATAAAAGATTTTCCTGGTAGTTGTAGCCAATGGCATTCTTGTAATTCTTGCTTGCTAGTGTAGTGTACACCAGCTGCATTTGTCACATTAAAGTGTTCTTGCCAGAAGTAATACAGTATTTTTTTAGCTGTTTTTTGCTGCCAAGAGTAAGGACCAAGTGCGCCTCTAGGTGAAACGATATAGGGAACACCTTGATTTTTAGCTGCTTTGCAAGCTGCGCCACTAGTACGCTGCCACACACCTGTGATATGGATAATGTCAAATTCCTTAGCTCTTGCTGTTACAGCTTGTTCCATACCTGGGCAATTAATACCCATACCTGGTTCTTGCTGAAAATATTTGACTTTGACTTGATTACGAATGACTGGCTGATTAAGGGGTAATTCTGATTGATTTTCTAGTCCAGCATTAGAGGTAAATACCTCTACTTCATGACCAAGGGCGGCTAGTCCCTCACAAAGTCGGCTAACACTGAGAACAGGCCCCCCAAATTTCCAAGCTGGAGCATAAACCGGGATATAGTGTAAAATTTTCAGATTGATTGACATAAAAATAAATACAATAAAGCTGCTATTTAAGTTACATATTATTTGGAGATTTTCATATCTTCAATTATCTGTATAAAAGTTGTTGCCCATATATCTGGATTAAATTTAAATGACAGCCTCAAGCTTTCGTTAAATACCAATTCAAGCTCAGATTCATGGATTGAGGCTGCTTTTACCATAGCTTCATACAAGCTATCTACTGAACTAGGCATGAATAGAAAACCATTTTTATCAGATACTAAATCTGCTGAAGCTCCAACATTTTTACTACAAATAATTCCACAACCAGAGAGAGCTGCTTCATGTACCACAACCCCCCAATGTTCTTCACGGCTAGGTAGTATAAAAAAACGGCTTTCCCTCATAACTTCAGCAATATATTGAGACGGTTTAAAGTCATCTATGATAATATTCGGATTATGATGAAAAAGATTTGCCATGTCACCACAACCAATTACATGGAGGTGCCAATCAGAAAATTCTTTTTGAAACCGATTAAATGCTTGAACAAGTAAATCAACTCCCTTACGTTTAATAAAACGGCCTACAAATAAAAATTTTTTTTTCCTTTGTGATAAAGGTAAGCCAGGATAAAATGTTTCTTGAGAAGCACAGTATAGACCTGTATATATTATTTTAGTTGGTACACCCAGAAAAGAACACAGCTTTATTCCAGATACACCAGGTACCCAAACAGCATTAAACCAGTATCTATAAATAAATCTAAAAACAATGCTGCCTAGCCATTGTCTAGGGTTGTTTTTCCAAGAATTATCTATCATTGAAATAACATGACCCCCATTCTTTCTAACTTCCTTTGCTAAGTCATTAAATCCTTGATTCCTCCATCCTGTTTGAAAAAGAATATCAGGAATAGGAAGTTTCAATCTAGACCAAGAGCAGGAGCTATGAGCATCAATCCAATGTATGGTTTGTCCTATTATATGTTCCATTCCCTCTACAGGTACTGATGGGTGGGAACCTATTACAATTACTTTTTTATTAAATTTATCAATCGCTTTCTTTATTGAATTAGCAGCATATATTGGTAACCCTGACCAAGCTATAGCGACTAAAGGATAATCTTGCATCATAGGAAGTAAATTTTTACAAGGATAAGTAAACGAAAATAATTTTTACTTAGAAAAGTTCTCATTTAATGAAGCAAAAGCAAAAGCAATTGCAATAAAAAACCAAAAGTATTGACCTGCTCCTCCAAAAGAAAAAATATTAAACTCTCCAAGATTTACAAAGAAACATGATAAGTATAAGGACAATATTGACATATTTGAATTATCAATAAAATATTTTATTGAAGAAAATAAGAAAAGTATAAAAGCAATAGTTCCAATAATTCCAGTTTCTTCAAGTATTGCTGATGGTAGTGAGCCTTTTAACGTAGGTACACTAATAGGAACACCTTCGATACCCTCACCAATTTCAAACATTTCATAATCTGAAGGTATACCAAAACCAATTCCTGTAATAGGATAATTATAAAAATTGTTTAGTGATTTTTCTATAACATTACCTCTAGAATCTTCAGCAAGTCTATCAAAAGATTCATAATAACGTCCCTTATTCAAGAAATTATTAACTGGAGATAGTAAAGTTTCATTTAAATTAAATAAAGATAGCGACAAGCTGGTTAAAATAATTATTATTATTGAAAATATATATAATAATTGTTGTTTTCTACAATGTATTTGCAACCTGAGTAAAAAATTAGGTTTAAATATAGCAAATAAAATGATTGAAGTAATTACCGATGCTAATACAGCTAATAAAGCTGTTCTAGTTCCTGAATGAAAAATAGAAAATATCCCTATAAAAATTGCATAAAATATCAATATATTGCTTTTGTTTATATTAATTTGGAAAACTAATAAAGATATAAAAGGAGAACAAAATATACCAAATAATTGGGGATGATCAAGAATACCTTGAAATAAACCATTTTTAGTGAAATAACCTAATGGAGATCCAAGTAAAAATAAGCTTATAGTACAAACAAACAGATATAAAGTAAATAACCATGATAACCAATAAGATACGTCTTTTTTTACAATATGAATTCCAGAAACTAAGGAAAAAGAAAAAAAGATAAAATTCGCAAGTTTCAAATAAGAAATAACAGGATATAAGCTAAATAATGAAATTGAAAATAAAACTAAATAGCATGAGGATATTTGAACTAAAAATTTTTTAGGTACTATTTTTTTATGTAAACAGACAACTAGTATTTTAATACTAGCAACATATAAAACAATCCAGTGAAATTTAGCAAAATTTTCTATGTTATTGAATAAGCCAGAATTTAGGCTTTTGATTAAAAAAGCAATCAATATTGATTGTATTGATTGATTGATGCCAAACAAACTATAAATGCCTAAACCAATAAATATAATTGGTGTTAAGGAAGGAAATAAAAATAGGATAAATATTAATAAAATAAGGTAAACAAAAATATTCCAAAGTATTTTTATATCAATAATATTGCTTTTAATAAAAAAATCATGAATATTTTCTTTAGTATTTATCATCAGAATTTGGTTCTCATCTAGTTATTATAGAACTTAATTAAAGCAAAGAAATATATATCTGCCCATTTATACATAATCATTTATTTGTGCATAAATATGTTGAAACAAAGTATAAGAAAAGTTTTTTACTGAATTTTCCTCTATAAAACTATTTATCATTTTTAAATCAAGATAAGCTGTTTGATGCTGATCATTATTAATAAAATATATGATCCCATTAGCAATTGCTTGAGGTGATGTTGAATCAACAGCTAACCCAAGTCTATTCTGAATTACCAACTGACCCATCAGACCGTAATTAGAAGCCAAAACAGGCTTTTCAGCCGCAGCAGCAAGTAATAATATCCCACTCATCCCAACATGTTTTTGGTAAGGCGCTAGTATCACATCAGCTAGCTGAAAATAGAGGTTAACCTCCTCTTCTGCAATAAATTTATAACAGGTAATTATTTGTATAGGTAAAGATTGAGAAACTATTTTTATTTGACTCTGTATTGATATTTCGTCTGCTGATGATATGGAACCTACTAATAATAAAGATAGCTTTTTACAAAGTCCAGAAGGCATAAGCTTAATAGCCTCTAGTAGCTGATAAATTCCCTTGCGAATAGTTAATTTACCAAACAAAATAAATATTTTTCTGTCATTATCGATTCCAAGCTTTTGACGTAGCTTATCTATTTTAGCTTGGTCAAAATTATATTTTATCACTGGGTCAGCTAAATGAAAGACTTTTGCTTGAGTATGAAGATTTTCGATATGTTTAACTGCGAATTTGTCTAAGGAAAACAAGTATTGAAATTGTGGATTATTTAAAACTCTAGATAAAAGCAATTTTTGCCGCCATCGTCGAAAGATATCTTTCCAAGAAAATGCGTATTTATCAAAATCTGTGTAATGAAATGTAGGTCTAAAATAAATACCAGAAAACTTACAAGGAGATTTTTTTCCAAAAACTATAGGTAATTGAAGAGTATCTAAATACATTAATAAGCAGTGTTCTGCTTTTAGTTCATCAGCATATTTACAATATAAATTCCATTCTTTAAAATATCTTTTTAATAAAAACTGTTTACTAATTAAACCTGAATATTCTTCTAGAGTTATTGATATAAATCTAATTTGTGATTGATCATTCTCTATTTGAATTTTTACAATATCAGAGTGGTCATCTATAAACTTAGGTGATACAACTATATCTAGTTTAACGGGTAAGTTTTCATTACGCCAATAATTAATTAAATGACGAATATAACTTGGATGATGTCCTCCTGCTGCCAAATCGAAAAGCATTATACGGTGATCCATATTAACTAGATTCTGCTTTAGGTATAAATCTTCAAGACTTGAAATTAACTATTTCATGATTATTCAATTTATTGAATAATCATGAAATAAAATGGAACATTTTGTATCTAATTATTCATTTAGGAATACATAGTATATCTCCGTAATCCCGTTCTCCTGGTAATTCTTTAGGAAATCCAGGAACGATAATATCGTATTTATAAGAATAAATAGTATCAATTACAGACTTAGCAGATGAACCATTTTTTTTCAATAAGGCATCTGAAACTTCCATTAAAATAACAGGATGATTTTCTGTTAATACTTTTTTGCACCCTTCTAAGACTAAGTTTTCAGCACCTTCAACATCAATTTTGATGAAGCCAGGCTTCAATGAGTATTTTTCAACAAGAAAGTCTATAGTTGAACTTTCTACCTTACAAGATGTATAAGAATCTCTGGATATTGATGGATGGCTCATCGCGCCAAGACTTGAATATTCTTCTTTGCCAATAACTGTATTAATTTCAACTTCCCCTATTATATTAGAAGCAACACCATTATATGAAATTACTTTTAAGTTAACCTCATTTAGTTCTAGATTATGAATTAACTTTTCAAAAGCATTTTTAGTTGGCTCAATTGATAAAACTCTATTACGCTGATTAATTTTTTTAGCACATAAAACACTGTAAAACCCTATATTTGCACCCACATCTATTATATCTTTATTGAAATCAATATACTTAGAACAATATTCAACAAGCTTTGGCTCATAATATCCTTCTAGAAGAATACGACGCAATAAAGTTGAGCGTTTATCAATCAAAAAATTTCCATTAAACTCATCAACGTGAATTACTGGATCTGTGACTAATATTTCGCAAAGTTGATTATATGCTTTAATTCTAAAATCACTATTTTTCCTCAAAAAATATCTTCTGATATTTATAATTGGTGAAATCAGTTTCATTAAAGTAGGATTATGTTTGATATATGAATTCAAGGTAAGCATGATTTTCCTTCATTTATATTTTACTAATCAGGGCTGTAGAAGATTTTTCTATTTTAAGATATACATTTTAAATTAATCCTCTAGCAAGACTTTAAAAAATGAGCTTTTTTCATTGAATTGAAATCAATATTATCGTACATAAATGTTTTCAAATATTCCATCTACTTGAAGATGCACTCCAGATGGGCTAATCAGAGGGCTAGAAAGACCTATTAGCCGAAATCCTAAATCACACACATAACGGTAAATTTCATCAAATTGAGGGCTATCTTCATACAAAGTCTGGAAGCTCATTTCTATAAAGCAATACTTTGAGTGGCGGACTGTATTAATTCCTCCTTCAATAACTTTTTTTTCAAACCCCTGAACATCTATCTTAACTACATTAGGTTTTGGAAGCTGATTTTCCTCCACATATTTATCTAGACAAGAAACTTGAACAGGTATTTTGTAACTATTACCCATACCAGATATTTGTTCTTTTAAATACTTGGAAGTTGGAAGAAAAGAACTGCAAGCAGTCCAGTTATTAACATACATGGGAAAACAGCCTTCTTTATTACCTAAAGCAACATTATGACAATTAACTTTATGGAAAGGCTTCATACGAATTTCTAATTGCTCAAAAACATCTATAAGAGGTTCAAATGCGTGGACAGAGGAAACATTTGGAAGTTTAGCAAGACAACTAGATACGGTACCTTTAGCTGCACCAATATCGTAAACTACTAAATTTTCTCCTCCTAATGTAGGTTTCAATTTAAGAAAAAACTCTCTTTCATCTGCGTTTAGCTTATGGGAAGCTGCTAAACCAGTTTCACGAACTTTGTAGGATGAGTAAGCATGTGCGTGAATAGAGTGTACCCATAATGCAATTTTTTTCAGATAAGTCATTAGTATTCCTCTAACAAAAATGTAATTATACCTTCAGCATTTTATTGATTGATAATTTCTGTTCTTGAAGAAAATTTTTTCCTAAGAAAACAACTTGAAAAGCCAGTATTCCAAATCTTAGCCATATTGATAAATAATTTCCCAAGTAAATTTCCAGGAGACTTATCAAAATAAAAATTATTAGATATTTTTCAATCCATTTCAAATATTCTTTTAGCTTCAAACCGAATTTTTTAAAAAGAATAAAATTTAAAGCCTGGGTTACAATAAAACCAGAATTTCCGACAATAGCACCCAGTAGTCCATAGAAAGATGCTCCAACATAAATCATAAGTAATGAAAAGAGGCTACAAGAAAGTATAACTTTCATCAATGAACCACTTAGACCTATACCCAGCAAAATATAGTACGCCGAACCACTGATTGAATATAAAGTGTAAATAATGATTCCAATCTTAAATGCTAATAAATATATCTCTGAATAATCTTGCTTAAAAATAAATTTACTAAAAATTGGGGAAATTACTAAAAGCATCCCACCAAGACCAAATGCAATTCCTGCATTCATCTGATAAGCTTGCTTTATTTTAATTTTTAAAGCGTCACTATTGAAATTATCCTGAGATGCTATAGTTGATAACTTAGGTAATATGGGTTGTACAACAGTTGCTGAAAAATTGTTTATTTGAGAACAAACACTAGTAATTGCCGAATATACTCCTAACAATTTTGAACCTAGTAATGCCCCAACGATAATTTTATCAAACTGACTAAATAGAACATTACCAATAGAGGTAATCCAAACTGAACAACTATATCGAATAATCTCTAATACCTTCGCCCAATTCCAAGATATTCTAATTCTGTGATCAGTTATTTTGAGTAGCGTCAGAGTTAACCAAGCATGACACCCAAGAGTTATAACACCAACGAAAACCTGCCATTCCATTAGAACAATTATACTCGCACCCTGCCAAGCTAGAATCATCATTCCAATATTTGCAAATACACCTTGCAGAGTATTAAGTAAATTATTCAAAGCATACTTCTCATAGGCTTGCTCTGTACCACCAAAGACACCTTGTACCATGCGACACCAAATAGCTACACCACCCCACTTCAGTGTTGGTGTAATTATTAAACGCTGTGCATCACTCAAGTTTGGAAATGAAGCTGCAACAATAGGTGAAATAAAAAATAGGATGGTAAATATCAGTGTCGCTAAAACAAACATAGCCCCACCGATCATCGTTAAAGTTGTCAGAAGGTCATCTTTGTGACCACGCCCTAAATCTCTCGATGTAAAAAATGTAGTTGATGCAGATAATCCACCTTCTGCTAAACTCACAACTACCAATGTACTTGAAACAAGCGTCCATAATCCATAGTTTTCAATTCCAAGGGAACGAATTAGAATAGGAGTAGAAACAATACTCACTAATAGGCGAGTAGAATTTCCTACAAGATTATAAAATCCGTGTCTAAGCATTAGATTATCTGATGAAAAGGAAGCATTATTTAGTAACTCAAACTTTCAAGGCTACTTAATTTTATAAGTAGCATAAAAGCTTGATGTACTAGCGGATTTTATACCTGTTAAATGTTCTTTATTAAACCTATTTAAAATCACTTGATTCAAATAAACAGTAATATTGAACTTTGGAAAATCATCTCCAACTAAATTGAAACAAACTAGTTTTACTAGGAAAACATGCTTCTGTTCCAAAAAATTTAAAGTCATCAATGTTCTTTTACAAGACAAGCTTTTAGCTAACTAGCTTGATTTTTCAGAGATCGAACTGGATTCTTATATACCAACCGTATTAACTTCATGTTTCGCCTATAACTTTACCCAAGCTAAATCTTTAACACCTCAGAGATAACACGGGTTTCTCTAAAATATTAACCAGTTACAGCAGTCTTAACCCAGTAATCTTACTTAAATTAGACTTAATCCTAT
Source organism: Anabaena sp. FACHB-595 (assembly GCF_048568275.1). NCBI lineage: Bacteria > Bacillati > Cyanobacteriota > Cyanophyceae > Nostocales > Nostocaceae > Anabaena > Anabaena sp. FACHB-595. The sequence goes on along the minus strand of NZ_CP183473.1, from coordinate 3,477,979 downwards.
CCTTCTTGCTAGAATTACTCTCTCCAGTATTTTTATGGGAGTAGTAGTAACTGTAGTCATTACTATCAGTAGCTACACAATTCACCACCATTCCCAAGACTGGCACACGCGAATGCTCAATAAGTGTCTTTGTAGTCTTAGCCGCAGCCGAATTAACCACACCAGGACGTACAACCAATAGCATTCCATCCGCCATCTTGCTTACTATCGAAGCATCCGCCAAAACACTTAAAGGTGGAGTGTCAATAATTACGCAGTCATAATCTTTAGCCGCTTGTTGGAGTAACGCATTCATACGCTGTGAATCTAGTAGTGCAGCTGGGTTAGGCGGTATAGTACCAGAAGTAAGTAATTCTAGATTAATTACCACTTCCTTAGCAGCTTCGGCTAGGGTAGCCTGACCCACTAAAACATTGCTTAATCCCATCAAGTTAGGTTGCTGCCACATTTCATGTTGACGTGGGCGACGCATATCTGCATCAATCAATAATACTCGCCGTCCCATTTGGGCAGTTGCTACCGCCAAATTAGCAGCAATAAAAGACTTACCCTCATTCATCACGCAACTGCTAACCACAATTACCTTCAGTTTCTTATCAGAAAAGGTGAAACCCAGATTAATCTGGAGCATTTCAAAGGCTGCATTAACTGAAGAGTAAGGGTTATTGAGTACTGGTAATTCGGTAATACTCTCACCACGAGCCAGTCTCACTTTTTGATCAAAAACTGGAATTGTACCCAATAAAGGATAATCCAACAACTGTTGAGCTTCTTCTAGTGTCCTCACAGACTTGTCTCCAGCCTCTAGCAATAAAGCTGCACCAATAGCTAAGAAAAAGCCTAAAAATCCACCAAGTGCTAAATTCAAGAGGATACGAGGAGAAACTGGTGTTTTGGGAAGTAAAGCTTCAGAAACAATCCTGGCATTACCCACATTCTGATTTTCCACCACCTCAACATCTTGCAATCGTTTTAGCATTTGTTCATAGGTTGTTTGGGCTATCTGTAGCTGTCGTTGTAACTGTAGTTGTTGTTGTTCTAACTTGGGTAGGACTCTCAGACGTGCTTGATAAAGTACAAATGCCTTCATCAACACACCAACTTGATTTTCTAATCCCAATCGTTCAACTTCCACCTGCACCAAGTTAGCGGTTAGAGCCTGTTTGAGTTCCCCTATTTGTAAATCTTGCTCTGGAATCGGCTGCGAACTACCTAAAGTTTTGCTAACTCTTCCTTCTAGCTGTGCTTTGAGAGCTTGTTCTTTATTTAATAAATTAGCAATAACCGGGTGTTCCTCAGTAAATCGTGACCTCTCTACAGCTAACTGGTCTTGAACCTTTTGGTATTCTGATAGCACTTGTTGTACTGCATTGGATTGGCTTAAGCTGCTCAGTGCCATAGCTTGCTTGGTGTTCAATTCCAATTGATTTTGCAAAGCACCAGAACGAGTTCTAGCATCAACCAACTGTGCGCGCAGTAGAGTCACCTGTCCGGATAATTCATTGAGCCTTTTGACTCCTTGTATAGCTTCTTCTTGTAGGGAAACAACCTCGTATTTTTCTTTGAACCGACGTAGTGCTGCTTCTGCTTCTGTGACTTTCGCTTCGACTAGAGGTAATTGCTTGCTTAAAAATTCCCGTGCGGCTGTAGCTTCAGAACGGTTATTGCGAACATTGTTCTCCAAATAAGCGCTCATTAACTTATTGACAATCGCTGTTGCTTCTTTAGGATCAGCACTACGATAAGAAAGTTGTAAAATATCCGTCCCTCGGACACTTTTAATTTTTAAGTTCCGGAGAAAATCATCTATTTCTAAAGGTTGTCCCTGTTCATCCTTAAGCTGGGACTCAGCAATGGTTTTTTGAATTATGGGGTTTGAGCGAATGATTTCTGCTTCAGTTTCCAAAGGATTAGAAAGATTTGTCACCCCACTGAGTTGCCCCAGTTGCTCACTTACCCCTGTTAGGGAAGAAACGCCACTTTGCTTATTAAAAAGGAGTTTGCCATCAGCTTCATAAATTGGTTTTTGGCTAAAAGTAACCAACCCTGTGACTCCAAATACCGACCCTATAATCGCGGCTATCAGCAACCAACGTCTTTTTACAATCAGCCAATACTGTTGGAAGTTAATCAGGTCTTGATCGTCTTGTTGGGAAGGCATAGTTCAGATAATACCCTAAAGATTGACACTACTAAAAATTAGTTATTTCATTTATATTGATGTAGAACAGTAATGCAGCCAAATAAAGGAAATATTCAACATTTATTCAGTTATATAGGAATCCGATTTGATTTCTAAAAAATTCTCATTATCTGTAGGGTGGGCATTGCCCAACGCCACTTGCTCCAAGCCGGGAAACCCTTTCAGCAGTTACTCCACTTGGGGAAACCCCAAGACCGTACTGCTTCACCAACGCAGTGGCTCCCCTACGTATATTTCAAAAATCAAGTATGAGTCCTATAGAATTCCTAGAATTTTTTTGAAATCCACCTAGATCAGTACCTATCAAACTAGGGGTATTGTAGGCATTGTTCACTCTAAAATTAAGCTTCGAGTGTCCGGGCTTTTTTCAAGCATTATGCTAGGTTTTTCCATTGATTAAAGCTGTGAAACTGTAATCATTGTTCGCTGATTTATTTTCCTTAATTACTGCTACTGATTGAATGCAACCTGATTTAAATAATCAATAAAGATTTAATAAAAGATTATCAAGCTTTTTCCCCAGAATAGCCTACGTATTTTCACTGTTCTTTTGTCTGGCGTAATATCTATTTATCTAGCAGATCAAATAAAAGCCGTGTGTGTTGTCACACAGTCCAACGTAAAATCTTGATATATGTTGCTAGACGTTAGCTACTGCATCATACATCCCACTTTTGCTAAGTTTTTACGCTTTTATTACGCTTTTATGTTGTTCTGCGTGCTTACCTTGGTAAATACTAAGTTATATTTATTTTTTTATCAAAAATCTTGGCGATCGCTGAAAGACCATACAAGCGTATTGCAAAAATTAGATATGGCATATCTTTCATTTAAAAATTTCAAACTCAAAAAATGAAAATCATCTGACATTAAAAATAGGAATAGATTGATTTTGTATATTTTTATTAAAAATTAATTTGATTAATCCATCAAATATTCTCAGCATTTTACGTAATATCCACATGGTTGTATCACTATAAACAGGATTAAAAATAAAGGGTTAGTAAATTACTCTCGAAAACTCGTCTTTTTTTGACTGACCATACATTGCTTTTCTTTTTGGGTATTAGAATTGCACTTCTTCATGTCAATGCTGAATATTTTGTGTTTTGACAGATTTTCAAGTATTTGAGATTTTCACATCTACCGCTAAGAGTTCCAGAGTAATTACTTTTTGTATCTCATCTTATCTGTAATCTTGGAAATTTTTAGTAGCCTACATACATGGTTATTACTCTTACTGCTGGAAAAAAAATCAGTAATTCACATCAGACCCGTAATATTCTCTGTGTATTGCTGCTGATAGGAGATATTTTGGGTTTGGTGTTGAGTTATTCCATGTGTCTATGGTTGAGATTGGGTAAGAATTTGCATGGTTTTGACCCGTTAATTTATGTATTTTTCTTTCTAGTTCTCGCAGGGTTGTATTTAGCAGATACCTACCATCCAGATAGACAAATTGCAGGTTTACGCGCCCCATCCCGCATTTTGATTAGTAATTTTGTAGTTGGCGCTATCATTGCAGCACTCATTTACTGTACCAGTGCTTGGGGAACAGACTTGCTTCTGAAACGGGGAATTTGGCTTCCTAGCTTAGGGCTATTTACTATCTGGGCTATGTGGTTAAGAATAGGAGCAGCAAACTGGGCAAAAACCCAAGCTCAACACAGTCGTTGGTTAATTTTGGGCGCAGGTAAAAAAGCCATCCTCTTTGGCAAAACTTTTCTCGAACGCAGTTCGTTGGGGCGCTTGATTTTTCTCACAACAGCAGAGCAGAACAGCAATGAGTTAACAGAAAATCATCGAGTTTCTGTAGGAAGTCTGAATGACTTATCCGAATGGAGCCAACAACCTTGGTCAGGGGTAGTAGTGACGACTCCAACGGAGTTATCTGATGTACAAATGCAACAACTGATGCAGTTGCGTTTATCTGGGGTTTCCATTTACGGTCTTCCCGATGTTTGTGAAACCTTGTGGTATAAACTTCCCTCATCTCTGCTTGAGGATAATTGGCTGGCTTTTGGTAATGGTTTTAATTTAACTGCTGACAGCATTAGTCAAAAGCTCAAGCGCTCAGTAGATATTATGCTGACGTGCTGTTTATGTGTGTTTTTATCTCCATTGATGTTGTTGGCAGCTTTAGCAATTAAGTTAGATAGCCCTGGCCCGGTGTTCTACTCTCAAATACGCACTGGACTAGAAGGTAAGCCTTTTAAAGTTTACAAATTTCGCTCCATGTATCAAGATGCCGAAAAACGTGGGGCGCAGTGGGCAGATGAACGAGACCCACGAATTACCAGAGTAGGGCGTTGGTTACGCCTAACTAGAATTGATGAATTACCACAGATATTAAACGTTATCTGGGGAGAAATGAGCCTTATTGGCCCTCGTCCAGAAAGACCAGAATTTGATGTCAAACTGCGTCAAGAAATTCCCTATTATGATTTGCGTTATGTCGTCAAACCTGGTATTACAGGCTGGGCGCAGGTCATGTATCCCTACGGCGCATCAATTGAAGATGCTTACGAAAAGCTAGCTTATGACCTCTACTACATCAAGAATTACTCCCTAGCTTTAGATTTAGCGATCGCTCTCAAAACTATTCGAGTAGTATTATTAGGTAAAGGTAGATGAATCAAAAAGTTTTAGTTACCGGTGGTGCTGGCTACATTGGTTCTCATGTGGTGCGCCAGCTAGGTGAAGCCGGCTACGATGTTGTTGTGTATGATAACTGCTCTACAGGTTCACCCCAAGCCGTACTACATGGTGAGTTAATTATCGGTGATTTAAAAAATTCCGAATGCCTTTCTCAAGTATTTCATCAACATAAATTTACGGCAGTTTTACACTTCGCCGCTAGCCTGAGCGTACCAGAATCTGTTGCCCGTCCCCTAGACTACTACGCTAACAACACGCGCAACACTTTAAATTTACTTCGTTGTTGTCACGACACAGGTGTTAACCAAATAATCTTTTCTAGCACCGCAGCCGTTTATGGACAACCGGAAACTGCCGTTGTCACCGAATCTACAGCAACTGAACCGATTAATCCCTATGGACGCTCAAAACTTTCTTGTGAATGGTTGATTCGTGACCACGCCAAAGCTTCTGATCTACGCTATGTCATTCTACGTTACTTTAATGTTGCCGGAGCCGAACCCGGTGGGCGATTGGGACAGATGACAAAAGACGCATCTCATTTAATTCGTGTCACTTGTGATGCTGCACTCAAACGCAGATTAGGAGTAAAAATTTTTGGTACAGATTTCCCCACACCAGACGGAACGGCAATTAGAGACTACATTCATGTAGAAGACCTCGCAACAGCACATTTAGACGCTTTAGTTTATTTAGAGCAAGGTAACAGCAGCCAAATTCTTAACTGTGGTTATGGACAAGGCTATAGTGTCCGTCAAGTTATCGACCGGGTGAAGGCAATTTCTGGCGTAGATTTTCCGGTGATAGAAGCGGAGCGTCGTTCTGGTGATCCGGTTTGTGTGACAGCTTGTACTGATAAAATTCGTCAAGTATTAGGATGGCAACCTAAATATGACGATATAGATCAAATAGTTCATAGTACCCTCGCTTGGGAAATGAGTAAACAAGAATTGTTCCTCAATTCACTAGCTGGCGCTGCTTAACTAATTCGCAATTCGTAATTAAGGACTCAACACTTTTTACTCATCACTCAATACTTTGTTCATCGAGAAAGTCTATGTGATCACTAAGGAACAAAATCTTAGTTAAGAATTGCAAATTCTGAATTATAAATTGATAGAAACCATAAGGGATCAAAATCAGACTGAGGATTTAAGCAAGAGACTCACTGAAAAAGCGATAATTTTATCCGTTTGTACAAATATTAAGACAAGTAGTTCTTAAGCAGGTTCACGAAGCAAAGGTTATACTTTGTGGAAAAGACCTGCTTAAATTACTGTTTTTAATCACTTTTGGAAATCAATGGTGCTAAATTTTCGCTTTGCTGTAGTCAGCGACTTACACATCGCGCTTCCTCACACAATCTGGGATCATCCTAGCCGATTTCATTTGGTAGAAGTGGGTATTCCCGCTTTTGAAAGTGCCATCAAACATTTAACAAAACTTAATTTAGATTTTCTTCTGCTCCCTGGAGATTTGACCCAGCACGGTGAACCAGAAAACCATAGATGGTTACAAGAAAGATTATCTAAACTACCTTTTCCTACTTATGTTGTCCCTGGTAACCATGATGTTCCTGTAGTCATGGCCAATGAGCAATCGATCGCTTGTGCTGATTTTCCCCAGTATTATCGTCAGTTTGGTTATGACAACACTGAGCAACTTTACTACACTCAACAATTATTACCTGGAGTAAGATTAATTGGTCTAAATTCTAACTTTTTTAACGAACAAGGCCAGCAAGTAGGGCGTTTAGATGCCCAACAATTCCAATGGTTAGAAGAAGTATTAGCAGCAGCAGTTGATGAACTGGTGTTAGTGATGGTGCATCATAATGTAGTTGAACATTTGCCCCATCAATCTCGCCACCCAATGGCATCTCGCTATATGTTGGAAAATGCACCAGAGTTAGTGCGGCTATTGCAACGCTATGGGGTCAAATTAGTATTTACAGGCCACCTACACGTCCAAGATGTTGCTTGTGCTGAAGGTGTATATGATATTACCACAGGTTCTTTAGTCAGCTATCCTCACCCCTACAGAGTTTTAGAGTTTCATCGTGATCAGCAGGGTCAGGAATGGTTGCAAATTCTCTCTCATCGGGTGGAATCAGTCCCAGAGTTTCCCAATTTACAACAATTATCACGAGATTGGATGGGCGATCGCTCTTTTCCTTTCCTAGTAAAACTACTTACTCTATCACCATTAAATTTACCATTAGCCCAGGCACAAGAACTAGCTCCCAGCTTGCGGGACTTTTGGGCAACAATCGCCGATGGGGATGCAGTATTGGACTACCCCCAATTCCCGCAACAAGTACGCCGCTATATTCAAACCTATAGTGCGATCGCCCACACTGGTACCCCCACCATGATTGATAACAACAGCACCCTATTGTTAGACAAAATTGGGAAATAAACTAGGATTGGGGATTGGGGATTGGGGGGAGAGTTACTTTGACTGTTGACTGTTGACTGTTGACTGTTGACTATACAAATTCTTACTTGTCCCTTAATCTTCTGCCGACAACTCTCGGCAAATCCCAAATACTGATGTATAACCATGTAGAAAAGTTCTGCCGCCGACTGGGCCGATTTCACCACCGCAGAAAAAACCACCTACCGGGACATCTTGAATATAGCGTTTGAATAGCTCAGAATCAAAATTAGGTTTGCCGTAGAGTCCTTCACCACGTCCTACACAGGAAAACATCAACGCACCAACAGCAGCGTTGTCAAATTCAGCTTTTGTTTGATACCTTTCTAACAGAAATTCTAATTCTTCGGCGGAGGCTTGAGAATCTCGCAGGTGGAATTGTAGACGTTGACCAGGACGGACAAGATCACCGATGGCGATCGCACCTCCAGATGGATCTACACCCAAAATACTCCGAATTAAGAAATCTCCTTGCTGCAAGGATAGCTTAAATTCATCCATTGCCACGCCAACAAACAATGAATGTTGTGCCAAAGCTCGTTCGTGTTCACTCAAGCTAGCAATCAAATCTCGCAGCACCACTAGCGGCGCTTTCTCATCAAGTTCCAGAATAATATTGCGTTCAGCTTTAGTTACTTGTAGTGGTTCACCAATCGGTCTGCATCCTTGCGCCACAATCGGCTCTAAAACTATATTGCCACTCAAAGCCAAGCCCACTGTACCCTCACGGTGTAGGCTACCATTACAAAACAAAGCTAGACGACCACCCATCCCGCCGACGCTAGCTTGTCCACCTAGAATTACTGACCCTGGGTAAGCAAAATCTAGTCCTTGTAATAAATCGTTAATTCCTGAAGAGAAAGCACTAGACAGCAAAATAAAATGCGGCGTTGGCGATGGAGGCACACCAATCAAATTAATCCATGTATCTGGAGGACTATCTAAATCGGGTAACTCTTCTCCCAGAACATGAAAAACCTGTAAATTCACCCCTGGTAGGTGCGCCAAAGTTAAGCTGAGGGCGGCTTCTGCTTCTAATTCTTGGGTCTGTCCACTAGCAGCCGTACCAATCACGCCACCACCACTACAGCCAATCATCACTGGCACAGAAAGTTGTTCAGCCAGCAGGGGTAACACCCTAGAATACTCACTAGCAAAGGCAGAAGAAATGAACACTAACCCCAAATCCGCAGGAGCTGTTAAGGTCGAGACAGCCCGTTGTACTACATCTGTAACAGCTGCTTCTAAAGAAGGGCGGGTTGATAGGGCATTTGCCCACTGCATTCGGTCTGCCATGAATTTTGGGCTTCTTTTTCTGTTGTGGTTGGTTGTTGTCTGAGTTATCAGTGATGAGTAAGAGTTAGGACAAGTAATTTTTATTCTCTCACCCCGTGGAAACTATCGCCACATCTCCCTGATCTTCTTCATCTCCCCTACTTCCACATTTTATTTATAGGACTTACGCATGAAAAGGTTTGGATAAGGGTATAGGGGTATAGGGGTATAGGGGTATAGGGGTATAGGGGTATAGGGGTATAAATTTTTGAAACCCTTACACCCTTACACCCTTACACCCCTGTCCCCTTAAACCCTTACACCCGGTCTCCACAGATAACCTGTTTGCGTAAGTCCTAATTTACTTCGTTACCATTTTCTAAAATCTTAAAATAAATGCTACAGTTGGCGGTAATTTTAATCGATACATCAAGGTACCCAACTAGCTGATGCAGCTCATTAGGTAGAATGGTGATTGATAGAACAAAAAAATAGCAATTTTTGCAACTTTTCTATACTGTTATTATCAACACACAACGAGACTAAAGCAATGACCGACACTCAATCAAAAGACATTCAAGACCAAATCCAGGAAGAAGTAGAACAAGCGCGTGCCGTTTGCGATATCTCAGGTAGCAACTCAGCCGAGTGTGCTGCGGCGTGGGATGCAGTTGAAGAACTGCAAGCAGAAGCCTCCCACCAACGCCAAGACAAAAAGAAAAATTCTCTAGAACAGTACTGTGACGATAATCCAGAAGCTGCTGAGTGCCGTGTTTACGATGAATAACAATTAAGTTTGTGAACTTTTTCGGCAGACAAGCAACCAGAATCCTGTAATTCAGTAGTTTTCACCTCTGTTTATGAGGCTTTTGCAGCCCATCTCCTTGAAACTTAGACAAGTTTAAGCTGGTTGAGCTAGTTGTAAATGAGATACTTCTCAGAGCAATTTGCTACAGTAGGTGCAAAATATTGGCGCTGAGATTCTTTCAGTTGCTTGTTTTTTTACACTCGGACATGGTGACAACAAAATCATCAAAAGTATTTCTAACTTAAAATATCCTTCACTCCTTATTCCTAGTCCCTATTCTTAAAAACTGACAATTAACTATGCCAAACAACGTATTGCGCCAGTTAGTCTGGATTGATTACCGACTAGCAGTGTTATTTCTGATGATTGTGCCGATAGTTCTGTTAATTTGGGCTTATGCTCAACAAGCAGAAGCAATACAAAAGCTATTAATGATTTATTGGCGAGTTTCTAGCCTACTAGCCATCACCATCTACTTAATGATTGCCCAATATCCAGTTAGTTTTATCTCTGGGTTAATAGGACAAATCCTCATTCCGATTTCCCTGTGGTTTTGGGTGGACATCAACGATGAAATTGAGTATCAACCCAGTGGAGTGTTAAAACTCGCTTTTACTTCTTGGCGCTGGGCTGTCACCGTTTATTCTCTTATAGGAACTATAGCCTTCGTACCTTTTTTGGGTTGTGCTTTTTCTAGCAATGTTGGACAAAATCCCACTTGCAGTGTCTGGTTAGAAGCTCCCTTACTGTTTAAAGATTATTTTCATCACAATAGTAAACCCGGTTTCTTAGGCTTCTTAGGTATAGTTTGTCTAGTTATTTATGTATTATATTTAAGCTACTTTGTCGTCGTAAAGCTGGGCAAGCAGGGACGCTCGGCTACACCACAGTAAACTCTCACTGCGCTTCAGTTCTAAATTTCCAGCTTTCAAAATGAATTCTATTGGCAAGCGGCTAGAACAATACACCACCAAACGTCCACAAGAGGTTTTATTAGTAACGGTGGAAATCGCTGATGAACAAGACAAAATAGCCATCTTCAAAGGTTTTTCTAGTTCATTGATGCGTCCCACTGCATTTGATCCCGATGTCCCAGTAATTCCAGATGAGGCAAGAGTTATTAGTGTAGATCGCATAGCCAGCCCTTATAGTCCTGAATCTCCCCGTTATATCCAACGTGATATCTCCTGGGAAGCGATGGAAAATGTTCTCACGGAAGTGGGTGTTTAGGAGGCTGGGGAAAGAACTAGTGACAACTGACAACTAATGCGTAGCGGATATACTTTACCTGTTTTTGCTTGTGCTGGTGCGATCGCAGCTTTACACTGGTTACGTCAGCGTCAGTCTATACAAGTTGCATTGGTAGATTTAATTGAGCCTGCACAAATCGCCGAAGTACCTATTGAGCAGGTAGCTGGACTATCAGCAAATATGGCTTTGGCAATTACCCGCAGTGATCCGGGTGATAATCTTGACTTGACTAAAAATACCCCGATTTGGGCTGTGGTGGAATGGGGGAAAACTGGGGGTGAACAGGTAACTATCAAGGGTGGGGAAGGGATTGGTAAGCAAGTTAACGCTGATAACCAAGCAGCTATTTATAGTTATGCTCAAAGATTGTTGCAAGCCAACTTAACTCGATTATTAGCCCCAGAGGAAAGCATTATTGTCACTATCATCTTACCGGAGGGGCGATCGCTCGCTGTGCGGACTTCTAATTCCGCCTTTGGGGTTGTCGAGGGATTATCCCTACTAGGAACCACGGGTATTTCTCAACCTTTGAGTTCACCAGATCAATTAGATGCGTTTCGCAGTGAGTTACAACACAAAGCTAGTTTGTATGAGAGTCTGGTATTTTGCATTGGCGAGAATGGTTTAGATTTAGCGCGAAAAATCGGTATTAATGCTGAGAAATTAGTAAAAACTGCTAATTGGTTAGGGCCGATGTTGGTAGAAGCTGATGCCTTGGGTGTTAAGGAAATCTTATTGTTTGGCTATCACGGTAAGTTAATGAAACTAGCCGGGGGCATTTTTCACACCCACCATCACTTGGCTGATGGACGACGAGAAGTTTTGGCAACACACTGTGCTTTGGCGGGTTTAAGTAAACAAGATATAGAAATAGTGTTTCACTCTCCTACGGCTGAAGCTGCACTCAAGCACTTAAAAGCGTTAGATATTTCCACAGGTAATGATTGGGTAAATCAAGTTTATAGTGCGATCGCCGAAACCATCGATTCTCGTTGCCAAGAATATATGCAAAGCCATAGCAGCAGAGGCACAGCAGCCACAATCTGCGGCTCAATTCTCTTTGACCGCGATCGCAAAATTATCGTGAAGAGCAAAACTGCTTGTAACTTAATGGGAAATTTATGTTAATTTATTATGAATAATCATAAATAATCCCCATAAATATCTTTTTCAGTAGTGGTCTTAGTGTAATTTATACAGTTTAATAAAATCCCTTAGTGGCAAAACAAACGCATTCTACCTAGCGTTTGTCACGGATTAACTCACCATTTATCAGTCTAAACAAGCTGAAAAATGGTGTTTATGTTCAGAACCCAAAATAACCATCTACTACCAGACTCACACTTTCGCCATTTATGAATACAGCGGTGACTCTACTAACCGAACAAGCCCCTCAACCAATAGAAGAGTTTGGGCAGCTTGAGCGTCAAATCATTATCATATTAGACTTCGGCTCTCAGTATTCAGAACTGATTGCCCGACGCATCCGCGAGACTCAAGTATACTCTGAAGTTTTGTCTTATCGCACCCCTGCTGAACATTTACGCCAACTCAATCCCAAGGGAATTATTCTTTCTGGTGGCCCCAGTTCAGTTTATAGCGATCGCGCTCCCCATTGTGACCCAGAAATCTGGAATTTGGGAGTCCCCATTTTGGGTGTCTGCTACGGAATGCAGCTGATGGTCAACCAACTCGGTGGCGAAGTAGCCAAAGCTGACCGGGGTGAGTATGGGAAAGCATCATTACACATTGATGATCCCACCGATTTACTGACCAACGTTGAAGATGGCACAACAATGTGGATGAGTCATGGTGATTCAGTCACAAAAATGCCCCCAGGGTTTGAAGTGTTGGCACATACAGATAATACTCCCTGTGCTGCTGTTGCTGACCACGAGAAAAAGCTTTATGGCGTGCAGTTCCATCCAGAAGTAGTCCATTCCGTTGGTGGTTTGGCATTAATTCGCAACTTTGTTTATCACATTTGTGAGTGTGAACCCACCTGGACGACGGCTGCTTTTGTGGAAGAAGCTATTCGGGAAGTCCGGGCTAAAGTTGGTGACAAGCGAGTACTATTGGCGCTTTCGGGAGGAGTCGATTCTTCTACCCTGGCTTTCTTGATGCACAAAGCCATCGGCGACCAATTGACTTGTGTATTTATCGACCAAGGCTTTATGCGGAAGTATGAGCCAGAAAGGTTGGTGAAACTATTTCAGGAGCAGTTTCATATCCCTGTTGAATATGTTAACGCCCGCGATCGCTTCTTAGATATCATGTCAGGTGTGACAGACCCAGAAGAAAAACGTCGTCGCATTGGACATGAATTCATCCAGGTATTTGAAGAAACATCTAAAAATCTGGGCCCCTTTGACTATCTAGCACAAGGGACTCTTTACCCAGATGTCATTGAATCGGCTGATACCAATGTTGACCCCCAAACTGGGGAACGGGTAGCGGTAAAAATCAAAAGCCATCACAACGTTGGCGGCTTACCCAAAGACTTGAGATTTAAACTAGTTGAACCCCTGCGGAAACTGTTTAAAGATGAAGTCCGTAAAGTAGGGCGGTCTGTTGGTTTACCAGAAGAGATTGTTCAACGCCAGCCATTTCCTGGCCCTGGTTTAGCTATTCGGATTTTGGGTGAAGTCACCGCCGACAGATTGAACATTCTCCGCGATGCTGATTTGATTGTGCGCCAAGAAATTAACCAACGCGGTTTATACAATGAATATTGGCAAGCATTCGCAGTTTTACTACCTATCCGCAGTGTGGGCGTAATGGGTGATCAACGCACCTATGCTTATCCTATCGTCTTACGCATTGTCAAGAGCGAAGATGGCATGACAGCAGATTGGGCGCGTGTACCTTACGATGTTTTAGAAGCAATTTCTAACCGCATTGTCAACGAAGTTAAAGGCGTTAACCGCGTGGTGTTTGATATTACTTCCAAGCCACCCGGAACCATTGAGTGGGAATAATAGCAATTTTAGAGTATTAGGTAGGGTGGGCAATGCCCACCTTATTTTTTGAGATTCCGGCTGATTCTGGCGATATAGCTGGGGACTGGGGACTAGGGACTGGGTGAAAAGTCTTGTTGTGTCTAGGTTGTATCATCTATTAATGTCCTAACACTACTGGCGACAGCTATATATTCATCTAATACCAATTCAAAATACCCTTCTCCTGTCAGAGACGCTACGTGTAAGTACTTATTACTATAAATAGAAAGTAATTAATAAAAGCAAATGATAACCATTCTTGTAGAACCCAGTCTCAGACTGAATTTTACTTAATATTAAACCTTAATTATAAAATCATTAACCTTAGGGCTGATACATTAATGCAGGAATGTACAAATGTTCAGGTATCGAAAATGATGCTTTCAGCACCACAGCATCTGGTGGGTGGCTCGGTATCCGAGATAACTCCCAATCGTGACCTGAGTTTAGATTCAATGCACACAAGCCAGGTTAAGCAAAATATCCGGGCGCTGTGGACTGCACTAGTATTACTCAGTGTCTTTTTTTGCATAGAACTTAGTGCAGGAATCTGGAGCCACAGTCTGTCCCTGTTAGCAGATGCAGAACACATTCTTTCAGATGTAGCAGCATTAGGCTTGGCACTAATTGCCTCTTGGCTATCTCAATCAATATCCCAGCGAACTATATTTGGGCGCTACAAATTAGAAGTTTTAGCAGCCTTAATCAACGGTATTAGTTTAGCTTGTATTGCTTGTTGGATAGTGAGAGAAGCCTTAGTACGCTTGCAATCTCCAACCACAGAGATTCTGGGTGTACCGATGTTAACAACTGCATTAATAGGTGTGGGAGTTAACAGTTTTAATGCTCTGTGTCTACACAAATGTAGCCATAAAGACCTCAATATTAGAGGTGCATTGCTGCATCTGATAGCAGATTTAGCCAGTTCTGTTGGCGCAGTGTTAGCAGCGATCGCTATTATCTGGCTGAACTGGACTTGGGCTGATGGTGTGATCAGCTTGGTTGTAGCAATGTTAATAGCTAGTTTTGCCGCTTATTTGTTGATTCAAAGCGTGCAGTGTCTACGGGGTCAAATAGCCGATATTAGCGATATTGCCTGTATGTGTCCTCCACAATCAGAAGTTTGTGTAGACCGTCAGCAGGCAGAAAAACTATTGTTTCCTACCTTGGAGGAACTTGTGCAATGATTTCCTTACTCAAACGTCATAAACGTTTTTTAGCTTGGTTTGTGTCTGGTTTAGTGGCAGTAATTTTCCTGTCCTGGGGAATTTCCGAAAAACAACCAGCCGTAGTTCGTGGAAATAATTTTCCTGCTGTGACTCAACAAAATGTTTCTGGCTATCCAGACTTTTTCGCTAGTCACACAGAACCAAATTTTTATCAATAGTTAACTCACAAGTTAACTCACACTTACTTAATTAACTGCAAGGCGCACTGCAATGATTTCACTTTTGGAAAGATGTCGGCGAGCGTTCAGCTTTGCTATGGCTTGTTTTTTCTGCACTATGGGGCTAGTGTTTGGCACACCAGGCGTTGAATCTGCCCTAGCGGCTGGTAATGGAATTAACGTCATCATCATGATTGGTGATGGGATGGGTTGGGAAATGGCCAGAGCCGCAGCCGTAGCTAAAGGCGCTCCCTTCTATACCAGTGGGAAAGGTTCTGGTCTGAGCTTTCAAAAGCTAACTGGATATGGAATTGTGACAACCTACGGGACAACAGTCCAAGGTAGTACATCAACTAATCCAGATAATGAGACACGTTCAGCCAATAACTCGGCTCTAGATGGAAGCAATCCATTAACTGGCGCAAGTCCTGTGCGTCCCAACTTCTCATTCTCACCTGCTCCTTTTAACCCAGGCGATCGCGCTGATGGTAACAGTCCAGCACCCGGTAACTTGGCTGGTTATGACCCCAGCAAAGGCGGCCCTGTACCTTGGATACCTCTATCTCCCGCTAATCCTGGTAACTACGATAAAGAGTACATCAAATATAGCTATCCCGACTCTGCAAACACCGCTACAACTCTATACACAGGTGTTAAGAGCTATAACAACGCAATGGGGGTAGATATTTACGAGCAGAAGTTAAAAACTATCCTAGAAATTGCTAAAGAAGAGGGCAAAGCTACAGGGCTAGTAACTTCTGTACCCATCACCCACGCTACACCAGGGGCTGCGGCTTCTTACGTCAACCGTCGTAGCAAGTACGACAGTGTTTATGACCCTACCAAGACCAACCAAGACAGCATCTTACAACAGATGTTGCTAGACTTTCAGCCCAACATATTGTTAGGTGGTGGTCATCCTCTCGATATGCAAAATAGAGGCGCGACAGGCCCAGTTAATAACTACACCTTCATCACCCAAGACACTTACGAACATCTCAAAAATAACCCCACTCCCACATCTAACCGTTATGGTTATACCTTCTTGGAGCGTGGGCCTAATGCTACTCAAACATTACTAAACACAGCAGCTCAAATTGATCCCAATAGAGGCGATAAACTCTTGGGTCTATACGGCGCTCGTGGACAAAACGGTAATATTCCTCTAAGTTCTTCCAAGGGAGACTACAGCACCACAGGTTTAGATAACTTCTCTGTCTATAGCACTGTTGTGAGAGGTGGAACCCCCGCTACTTGCCCATCAGGACAAATCATTCCTGGCTCTATCAGTGAGTGTGTACCCGTGCTGGATGGCAATGGTAATCCTGTGACTGGCCCCACACCTGATAGAGTCCGTCCCCTCGCTCCCGGTGAAACCGATGCTAGTTTCATCGCCAGAGAAATTAACGAAAACCCTACCTTGGCTGATTTAAGCAAGGCTGCTCTCAATGTCTTAGGTAAAGACAAAGATGGCTTTTGGTTAATGATTGAGGGTGGTGATATTGACTGGTCTGCTCATGATGACAACATGGATAACCTGATTGGAACCATGAATGACTTTGATAAAGCAGTCCAAGAGGTGATCAGTTGGATTAACAAAAATGGTGGTTGGAGTAAGAACCTGTTAATCGTGACAGCTGACCATGACCATTATTTGACTCTAAATAATGACTTTGTTTCTAAGCTGACTCCTAATCCCCACCCCAATCAATCCAGAGGCTTGAAGTATAACGCCAAAGAAATTACTTACAACAAGCACAACCCTCAAGATGCGGGACACTTCTGGGGTTCTGATCCCACTCAGAAATACCTCTGGGGAAGTCACAGCCGAAGACCTGTCCCTGTTTATTTCCAAGGTGCTTATTCTTCCAACCTCGTGAGATATTTTGGTCAACCGGTGCAGTTCACAGATAGTTCTGGTTCCTACACTGCATCTGGTATTCGCAGTGTTGTTGATCAAAGCCACATCTTCCAAGCCATGAAAGCTGCATTAACTCAGCCACCACTCTAGTGGAGAGTTTACATAGCTCATATATATTCTGTAAATCAAGGAAAAAAATGACTAGCTCTATCCTCAAAAAAGTAGCAGGTGTAACAGTAGGAACTACTTTAATGTTTACCATAGGGGAAACTCTGCCTGCTCAAGCGGCCAATATCACATACAATTTCTCTAATACTAGCAATACTCTGACTGGCTCTTTCTCTTTCGATTTAGCCGCAGTAGCAGATGATCAACAAGCTACAATTGCCGAAGGTTTAAAGATTTTTGCTGAATATAATGGTCAGATATTCACTGAAGCAGATGATTCTCTTGCGTCTGTTTTTACTGATTTTTCAGGCAGAATTGTGAATGGACAATTCTTGGGATTGAATTTCGTCGTACCTCAATTCTCAGTCGTCACAGATAGTTTTATTGATGCGAACACTGTAGAGTCTGTTACTTACAGTACTGTCCCTGAACCAGGTTCCATCTTTGGTTTATCTGTGATTGGACTCGGCTTGTTAGCGGGTAGAAAAACCCTATCTTTCAAAAAAGCCAACACAAAAGCTTGAGCTAATTTTTCAGTTCTGTTTTTAAGAGTCCACAACCGAATTATTTCCGCCGACCTGTACTATTAGTATGGCAAGTCAACTTTGCTAGGTTAATAGCAGCAAAAAAATCGCTTTCTCCCCCTGCTTGCCTTAGCCTAGCAATTTTTGGTTGGTGAACTACTAGTGATGCCTAATTCTTTGCTGTGCGTGATATTTATGCCCCGCCATAGCCATAGCTACAAAGCTCCAAAGAACCATACCCGGCATCCCCAACATCCCACTATTACCCAATAATGTTGATAACATACCCAGACTAATAGCTCTAGCGGCAGCCATGAAAGAGTCAAAACTATACTCTGAATATTGGAATGCTTGGCTAAACACCATAAATAATGCCAGTAAGTAGAATACACCACCAAACCAACCCAATGTGAAAAACATATCCAGAATGCCACTATCGACTACAATCGGTTCTAATACGCCTTTTTCATTCACAATAAAAGTGTTGCCTACTCCATTACCCAAAGCATTAGTTAAAGCACTATTAAGACCATCTTCATAGATTTTCTGTCTGACCCTCGCACTATCATCATCCTCAAGATTAGAAAATGTCTCAAAGCGAGTGGTGATGGGTTTAGAAAATTGCTCTATTTGTGTTAAAGGAATGACACATAACGCCATAATCAAAATAGTAATAAATAGGCGTAGTTGTAAACGTGTCTTTAGTGAAGTTAAAAAAGTTAGAAAAGCTATTAACCATCCTGCCCACAAGGTGCGTACTGTTGTCAGTAGGAAAGCCAAATAACCAGCCGCCGAAGCAGGAAGGCGAATAAAACTTTTATTGGTAAATAATAACAACAAGCCAGCCATCATCATGGCTGCATAAGGTGCGGGGGATGCCATTGTACTCCAAATACGCAGTTTCAGAGGTTCAGGATCACCCATGCTAGTTAATTTTGTACTGGTTAACCAAAATAAATCCCATTCAGGAGGGTTAAGAAACTGCACAATTCCATAGATTCCTGTCACCAAAACACCCCAGGTAAAGGTGCGCTCAATAGTGCGGCGATACAAGGGATAATCACGCCAGTGGACAAATAGATAAAAAGCAAAGGTGATTGGCGTTAACCAATCTAGAAGCCCCCTCGCCGCCGTGAAGGGTGATGTTTTAATCATGCCTATGAGAAAGCCATAAAACACACCTAGAAAAGCCAGAACAAAGGGTAAACTACCTTGGCGCAAGGATTTTGGTAGCTCTTTGAGGAAGGTATGTAATGTTAATAGTGTCACCAAGTATTGTGACACCAACATAAAACGTGTGGGGTCCCAACCACTTTTATAATCAACTACACGAGCTACAAATGGTGTAACAAACCAGATCCACCACGCAAAACCTGTATAAAGTACGGGGTATCGCACATATAAGAAAGCACCGACAGCGAAGGACAGAATTACATAAGCTGTACGGAGAATGCCAGCTGCACCACCAAAAATACACACGGCTGAAAACAAGACTAGAGATAATATTGCTAGCCAAGCCAACAGTGGTTGTTTGCCAAAACCCAAGTCTGTGGTAGAAGAACTATCTGTAAGAATATGATTCACTTCCTACTCCCAACTTTTTAATTTTTAATTTTTAATTTGAGCAAAGCGAATTGAACTTTGCCAGGTTCGCCAACCGCGCCAGCGACCATACCAAGCTGCTAATAACTTTTGCCCTGCTAAGGCGCGATCGCTCGGTAAAAAGCGTAAAAATTGAATCAAACCCATAGAGTCTCTAGTACCCACCAAGGTTGCCCAAAGCAGAAATGTTAATTGTTGAGTTGGTGATAGGTGTTCTAATAAGGCTAATGTTTCGTTGTGGACGGCATTAGTTACAGCCAGATGATTGAAGCTTTGACGCTGGTCTTCATCAAATCGCTGCGCCGGATAATGGTTTACTCCGATTTGGGGGTCGTAGATGAGCTTCCAACCAGCCCGCTTTAAGGCTAGACAAAAGGCTACCTCGAAGTGAACCTGTGCGCCTGTACCGAGCATTCGTTGATCAAAACGTAATCCGTGGACAGCCGATCGCCGAAAGCTCATATTAACTCCCTTGAGAACATCGACCTCGCGGGGTTTTCCTATACCTATATGGTGATTACCAATCACTCGGCCAAACCAATGAACCTGACCAACTACTGGGCAAGTACCATCTTCTAGGCGATCGCCATGATATACCCAATCCCGTCCACCAACACCGGCAATCTGTTCATGGGCGAGAAAGTGGGTTTCAATTTGCGCTAACCAATTACTGTGGGGAGCTGCATCATCATCTGTAAAAGCAATGATATCTCCTTGGGCTATATCTAATCCTGCATTCATCGCTGCGACTACACCAGGAACGCGTACCGTTGTCGTGTGTAAGGGTAAAGAGTGAGGCGCGATGGTTTCCAGAAATTGCCAAGTCTCCACATCAGTATCTCGGACTACCACCAATACCTCATCGGCTGGTCGAGATTGCTTTTCTAATGACTCCAAGCAGCGTGTTAGGTCTTTGGTACGGCGGTAAGTAGGCACAATGACTGTAATTTTCATTACTGGTGCAACTCCTCGAATAAATCTATATAACGCTGTGCCATATTTGTCCAACTGTGTTGCTCGGCTATGGTGCGGGCAACTTGTCCCATTTGTTCTCTTAAAGTGCGATCGCTTGCTAATAAAGACAACGCTTGCGCCAAAGCTTCTACATCGTCTGAATCCGCTAAAACTATTCCAGATTCCGGCGTTAACAAATCTGCTGCACCTGTGGAACTAGCAGTAATCACAGGTAAACCAGAAGCCATCGCTTCAATCACCACCAAGCCGAAAGGCTCATAACGTGAAGGGAACACGAAAAAATCTACGGCTTTCATCAGTTCGGGAACATCCCGCCGCAGTCCTAAAAAATGTACTCTTTCATCCAATCCCAGGGATTGCGCTAACTGAAGATATGGACTTCCTTCCGTAATTCCCGCAACTGCTAGATGTAAATCTGGCACATTAACTAAAGCTTTCAGGACTGTATCCAAGTTCTTACGGGAGATTCTAATATCACCAGCAAATAGAGCTAAAGGAACTCCTGCCGGTAATCCCCACCGTGAACGCTGATTATTTCCCGGTGAAAATTCCTGCAAATCCACACCATTAACAATTACCCGAATCCTTTCTGGTGCTACACCGATGGCTTGCAAATCCTCAGCCACCCGACTAGAAACAGCCACTACCACGCGTGCGCGACGAAAAGCCTTTTTTTCCCAACGTGCATTTAAAACGGTGTACAACCACTGGTAAAAATTATAAAAAATCCTGCGCGATCGTGTAGTTTTAGCTGAATTTGACTGAGCCTTGCTAGAGGAAAAATTCAACCAAGAACTATGGACAAAATGCACCGCATTCACATCACCAGAGGCATGAGTAATTGCCCCATTAATTTTGACTAAATCAACTTGAGAACGGTGTTTGTGCAACCAATTGGCACTGATGAAAGCGAAAATCAAGTTGCGGAGTAATTCTGTAGGCCATTGCTTAACAGAAATAGCAACCCAATTAACTTGCTCACTCTGTTGTAATTCTGGAGCTACTTGACTAGCTAACAAAATGACACGATGACCACGACGAATTGCTTCTTGGGCAATTTCATAATTAACCCGTCCTTGACCATCACCTTTAATCACATTATGTGTAACAATACCTAGTCTCACAATATAAATATCCTCTAAGTTTCTACCCCTGATGGGTGTAGGGGTTTAGGGGTATAAGGGTGTAGGGGTTTAGGGGATAAAACTACTATTTTTTTGTTAGTGCGATAGTCATCACTCATCACTTGATTAAAAACCTACACCTGCCCCCTGCCCCCCTGCCTCTTCTCATCCCCAATTCAACTGGGACGGCTGCCATAATTTTTGGATATGAGAACGGCGAATAATTTCTGGCCAGGCTTGTAGGGAACCTCGCTTGCAGAGGTAAGCAGTCATGTGCAGGAAGTATACAAAGCAAAAACCTATGAGTTTTAAGACATTAGGGAATAAATCTTTGTAACGTTTAATCCCGATGTAGAGCCTAGCCGCTTCTATAGAAATTTCGTATTTAGTGAGTTTGCCGATATCCGATTCCATCAAGGAACTTTTACCATTACCTCCAGCATTGAGGGCGCGTAATTCTGGACAATTTAAAATCTTATAACCCCGTTTCAATGCCCGTAAACAAAGTTCTGCATCTTCATAACCAAAAAATATATTTTCATCCCACTGTTCCTGCTCAAAAAACTGACGGGGGAAAATAGAGGCATGAATAGCTATAGTTTCGGGAACATCACTAGCACGGAAATATCCGCGAAAAGATAACTTTCCCGGAGCCATCACATATCCATCGGTAGTGTAGCTAATGCCAGAAAGAATGGTGTGCTGACTTTGTTCTGGTGACATTTTTGAGTATTGGGCGATCGCACTACCAATAAACTCTGGTTCAACACAAATATCATCATCAATAAAAGCAATCAAGTCTGTTTCTGATGCGGGGATGGCGTTAACTGCATTGTTGCGGTTAGCACAAACACCAATTCGGGGGCCTGTAATATAAATTGTCTGGGGATATTGTTCAACAATCTTTTGATTTTGCTGCTGCATCTCCATACTTGGCGAGTCATCAGACACAATGACCGAGTGTGGTTTGGTCTGGGAATCCCACAGCGATCGCAAGCAATTTTCCAAATCCTCAGGGCGATTTCTAGTTGTGATGCAAGCCGATAGCCGCATTTTATTTATACCTCTTTAGTTAGTTTTTTAGATCTCCGACTTCTTAGAGAAGTCGGGGATCTGACTGATTAAAATCTTGATGCGATCGTCGGGGGTGTAAAACTGAGCATCAATCCCGCCATAGTTCTCAGCTTTAAACTTTGCTTTAAAGAGCGCCAGAAGTAAGAACGGGCTAATTTCATCTGCTTACTACGCATGAAACCAATGCCTAAGGTTGTGCTGACATGGGCCCATTGCTGCTGAAAATAGGGTTTAAGTTCCTGTAGGCGTTCATCGGCCATAAACTGCTCATAGCAAAACATATCAGCTTGAGCCTTACGGATTTTTGCCTGAGCATCGCGCTTACCACTGAGCATGGTTTCTGTTTGTTCATGGACGCGATAGCGCGTCAGTTTTTCAGGATAAAAATATGCTCCTAAGCCAGAGCGACAACAGAGGTAGTTTAAATATATATCCCAGGAACCGCCAACCTCAGCCGGAATGGCATCCCAAGCGATCGCATCTCGACGCATCACGGCTGCTGTGGCTGTCGAGACTGATCTATCTACTAAGCCCATCCGATAAAAGGGTTGATAAATTCCTTCTGGCAAATCAACTCGTTTATATGAACGGGAATATTCTTCTGTGAGTGCATCATCTATATTGCCGTTGGCATCCATGATGTAGTGGTCACAAAAAGCTAAGGCTAAATTGGGGTTAGCTTCCAAGGGCGGAACGAGCTTTTCGAGAAAGTCTTCTTCCCACAGATCATCGTCTAGCAAACAAGCGACATATTTTCCCCGCGCCATTTTAAAGGCTTTGATGGTATTGGCAAACATTCCCATATTTGATGAATTGCGAAAAAAGCGAATGCGCGAATCATCAAAGGAATCAACAATTGCCTGAGGATTTTGTGGACTACAATTGTCGCAAACAATAATTTCAATATGGGAATAAGTCTGTCTGACGGCGCTTGTCAGCGCAGCTTGTAAATAGTTTGGGCGGTTATAGGTAGGTGTAATAACGCTAACTAATGGAGTGGAGGAGTTAGTATCTATAGCCATAATATTAATAGGGGGTTAGAGACTGGGATTTTTACTCAGTACTCAGCACGGGCTGAACGCCCCGCTATCGCTAACAGCGCCTTCAAAGGAGGAGAGATAACGGCTAAACATACTTACGGCTAAATTGTGGTGCTTTCCGTATGAACATCGGAACGAAGCAAAAATTTTCCACTTTTGAATAAAAATCGAGCTAGGTAATAGGCTCGCTCTTGCCCAGAGTAAAAAGGCCATCCCAGTATTAAGCGTGAGATACCCCACACCTCCCGGAGATCCCATTGAGAGCGTTGATAATATTTTGTGCGTCGATATTGGAGATTGCGGGATAAGTCAACTCTTGCACCATAACCAATACGTACTAAAAAATCGTTGATATATTGGTTCGTCATCTCAATTCCCGCTTGAGATTTGGCTTCTTGTTCACTGGTGGCGCTCGCTGCACTCATGTGATTGTTCGCACCATGTATGCGATAGTACGCCAAATTTTCCTGTAATGTCTTAATTTTACCGAGGAAGGCTGTGCAGTAAATAATGCAACCATCAGCCCAAATGCGCCATTTCACGGGATCGATGGGAAATACTTTTTCCAGCACTTCACGACGATAAGCTAGTCCAGACGTGGGCGGAAAACACCAAGCATTCCCTGTCTGCAATATGACTGAGGCTAAATCTTCACTCAGTTTCGGCCCTTGAGTCGAAGCTTGATCAATTGTTTTGTCATTGCCATCTATGATATCCAAATGGTGCATGACACCAACTACATCCGATGTCTGAAATACCTCAACAATACGCTGTAATTTATGAGGTTTCCACACATCGTCTGCATCAAGAAAAGCTACGACTTCGCCAGTCGCCGCCGCAAACCCCGCATTGAAAGCGCCTCCCTGTCCTTGATTTGCTTGAAAGATGGGCTTGATTTTATCCGGTGCTTGTTCTTGCAGTTGGGTAATAACATCACGGCTGTTATCTGTAGAACCATCATCTACGATAACGATTTCAATGTCTGAGTGAGTTTGAGCGAGAACAGAGTTGATTGCTCTAGAAAGATAACGAGCATAGTTGTAATTCGAGATGATGACGGAAATTTTCATGGGATTGGGGATTGGGGACTGGGGATTGGGGATTGGGGATTGGGGATTGGGGACTGGAGATTGGGGATTGGGGATTGGGGAGTTATACCGATTTGAAAAAAGAATGGGACAGATACATACCCCAAAACCATGATTCTGCTCGGCTTCCCTAATTTTGAATTTTGAATTTTGAATTTTGAATTGATATTACGAATTAGTCTGTCCTGATTCGTGTTGCATCTGGTGATATTTCCAGAGCTTTCCGCGTTGTTCTAGAAGTTCTTGATAATTTCCCTGCTCAACAATTCGCCCTTGTTCCATCACCACAACCTTATCTGCTTTGGCAATTGTGGAGAGTCTGTGAGCGATCGCAATTACTGTTCTACCCACGGAAAGTTTTTCTATAGACTCCTGAATTAATCGCTCGGAGACTGAATCTAGGGCGCTGGTGGCTTCGTCAAGAATGAGGATTTCGGGATCTCGGAGTAATGCACGAGCGATCGCAATCCGTTGTCTCTGTCCTCCAGATAAACGGACACCGCGATCGCCTAACTTAGTATCAAACCCTTCGGGCATTTCTTCGATAAATTGCAACGCATTTGCTAGCCGCGCTACTTCTCTAATTTCCGCTTCACTCGCCCCAGATGTACCGTAGGCGATATTGTCTCTAATAGAAGTGTTGAAAATAAATGTATCTTGACTAACTACAGCCATTTTGCGGCGGAGGGAATTGATTTCAAAGTACTGTACATCAAGCCCATCTACTAAAATCTGTCCCTCTGTCGGATCGTAAAATCGGGGAATTAAATCAGCTAATGTGGTTTTACCAGCGCCCGATGCACCCACCAGAGCTGTTGTTTTACCACGCTCAATTGTCAGAGTGATATTATTCAACACTAAATTATCAGCAGTATAACCAAAATCTACGGATACTAAATCAATTGAACGCTTCAACCCTTGGAAATGAAGTTTGCCATTTTTCAAGTAAGGTTTATTATTCGTCTGCAAAATATTTTTAATGTTTTCTGATGACCCTTGTAAAGTACTCAGAAAAGCAACCGTACCATTAATATCTTGAATATTAGGAATCACCCTGACTAAAACAAAGAAGAATGTCAATAATGAGGCAACTGGTAATGTAAAAGTCGCGAAGGAAATCACAATCAAACTAATTAAAACCGTAGTAGCTATACCTTCAGCTATAGGTTTTACTAGTGTCCAAGCTAAAACAACTTTGATAGCTGCATTCAGTTGATTAGTACTCGCTTTATAGAAACGTTGCCGTTCAAATTCTTGTGTCCCAAAAGCTTGAATTGTCCGAATCCCATTGATGAACTCTACAGCTACAGCCGTAAATTGAGCATTAGCATGAGAAATGCCAAAGCTAGTTTCTCTGACTCGCTTATTCAGCGTAGATAATCCCACTGCTAACAGTAAAAATATCAGCACAGAAATAATCGAAAGTTGCCATGATATAGAAAACATCACAACAAAGTAAACGCAAACGGTCATGATTCTGGTTAACACAAAAGCTAACCCACTAAAACCCTGTTTGATTCTTTCAATTTCTGTAGTAATCGTATTAATGAGTTCACCCGAACGAGTTTGAGCAAAGTAACTCAACCTCAGAGCTTGTAATTGCTCAAAAATTTGCTTATGTAAGCGATCTGCTAAATTAAGTTGGGCTGATTCAGTGTATACTCCGCCAAAATAATTGAAGGTAGCACGCATCCAGGTACTCAACAAAATTAGTAGAGATATCCTGTATATGGGGGGAATCGGCCAAGCATCAGCAGCCAAAATCATGTCAACCCAGCTAATTCCTGTTTGAATTGGATCATTAGGACTAGTCAATTTTTGTAAAAATGACAGTAAAAAACCAATACTAACACCTTCAAAACTGGCAGCTAAAAATGAAAATATTACGGCTAATATAGCTATTTTGCGAAAATGTTTTATTTCTCGCAATATTAAATTGTTCTCTTTCCAGAAGCTATTAGCTTTAAATAATTTATGTGGTGATTTTGGCATTTTTAAATGCGTTGTATATTTTCTAAGACAATTTTTTGAACCGTGACAACCTAATTTTTAACTAAAGTGTAGTAATTCATCTATAGGAATCGTACTTGAATTTTGCTACGTATACTGAGAAACAAAGCTCTGTATAGCAAGCTTCTAGCCAATTTGGTTTTTCAGAAATCAAATATGAGTCCTATATAGGATTTTTACTTGCTTGCTGAAATAAGTATAGGGTGGGTATTGCTCACAATTTTATAGTTGTGCAGGGCATTATTCACCCTATAGATACTTATATTCTTCAATCATCAAATAGAAATCTTGTGTTTACAACACTGAGTAAAAATAATGGAATTTAGCATGGTCAATGATGTAATTAGATGGTGCATTCCCTGGGAAATGGATTGAATACAATCCTCATTAATTTAGGATATTCGGATTTTTTTTACTCTTTCAGGATAAACCTAATTCTAGTTTTTATATGACTAGTATTTGATTTCTGAAATATAAGTATTATGGTGGGCATTGCCCACCATAAGCATGATAGGCACCCTACAGATACTGTATTTAATTTTAAATTTTGTAGGCTTGCGTTCCTGTAGGGTATGTTGTACTCTTACGGAGAACACGCAGGGTATTTTGAATGGATTCATCTGCCTGTTCTTGCCCTGCAAAACTGAGTCGTACAGCATCCTCTAAAGTACAACAAGCAGATCCCGTTAAACTCATTTCTCCCCGCAATACATTCCATAACTGTGGTAGATGAGATAAACCAAATTTCTTTAACCAAACTTGCAAGATTCGAGGATGATTTTGAGTAGGAGTTAACTTGATGACTCGAAAGATTTTACCCCGTTCTCCTACACGCCACTCATAAGTAAACAAAGATTTTTGTGAATCAATCTGCATCAATATAACTAATGCCAAAAGCATTGGACTTACTAACAGCGTCAATCCAAAAGCCATTAGCCAGTCTATTAATCTCCACAACCATCTAATAGATTGACTAATTAATGTGGGTGCGGATGGCTTGCGGTGAGCAGGTTTACTGAGAAAAATAGGTTTATGTGCTTTTTTACAAGCTTCAACCCAGAACTTTACCCAAGTTTCACCTAATTTACCATCTATACTCACCAAATTGACTGGAGAGCGTTTTAAGCAATCAACTAATAATTGCTCATCGTTCAGAGAAGGTAAACATAACTGTTGAACTTTGTTAGCAGGTTTCACTAATAACTGGCCCCGTCTCCACTGAAGCGTGTAATGTGAGGAACCATGATTTTGATTGAGTGGAGGTACTATATCGTAACTCTCAACATTTGGAACTATTACGCTTGTCATAATGTCTTTGGATTCATCCAAATTAAATTGCTGAGATAATATCCAAGGCCGTCAATGCCAAAGACTGTGATGGAAATTGGATTCTGCTTAAATAATCTGTAAATTATTACGTGCAGAATCAGGTTTTATAGATGGTAGAAGTTGCGAGTAAATATATTACTGAATACGATTTTTAAAATCAGTATCCAGGACTGCCATATTGTGTAGATAATTAGCCGTAAACATATTGGTAAATCTGCTTGGGAAATATAGATTTTTCTATAAAAATGAAGGATGTTGGAAATTTATAGAGGCAATTAACCTAACCTTTGTAATATCCGCCTTAAGCCTCAAAACTCCTTTGACCCAGCACTTTACATTTACGTTGAATGACAGCTACTTGTTTACTTGCACAATAATTTTCAGACCATCAGTTCATTTCTACTTTGAAACCATTGGAATTAGATTTCAATCTCTAGGATATAAGACTCTGTAGAAATGACTATATACTCAAGCTAATTCTTTATTTACTCTTTAAATAGTCATAGCTTTAATTAGATATTTATAAAGTCGAGATAAAATACTTAAATATTGTGGATTTTTCATGGATTAAATTATCACATTTAAAAAGCTTAATCATGACAACTTTAATTGGCAATTTATGTTAAAAAATCGATTTAATAAATCAAAATTGAGAATTATTTGCTGAATAAAAAGATGTGTGCGATCGCACCCCGCAAGAGGCGATCGCACACAAAAAATATTAGGGTATGGGGATCACATTCTCCCCCCACTCATTACTTTTCTACTGCTTGTTGCAAAGCAAAACGGTATTCCCGCGCATAAGGTACATAGGTGCTATCAGAGTTAGAAACCCCATTAGCCACAACACCGATGAGGTTTAACTTGCTCAACATGGCTGTAGCTTGAGCGATTTGATTGCGAGTCACTTTTCCCAGACTAGCTACCATCACCACACTTCTACAAGATGATGCTGTCAACAAAGCATCTACTAGACCTATCACTGGTGGCGCATCAATAATCACCAAATCGTAGTTCTCTTCAAATGCTGCCATTAACTGTTTCATCCGTGGAGAACTCAAGAGATTTGCTGAGTCACTAGGCGAGGGGCCAGCCGTCAAAATATCGATGTAGGCTGAACCTACGTTATGAATACCAATCTGTTCGGGTAAAGTAATTTCACTGGCTAACAACGTTGATAGCCCTTGGTCGTTGGGAAGATTGAGATGTTCATGGAGGCTAGGATCTCGCAAATTTGCATCAATCAGTAGCACCCGTTTGTGTAACCGGGCTGCACTCATTGCCAAACCCAACGCCAAACCAGATTTACCTCTATCCAGCAGAGGTGAGGTAATCATCAATGACTTCAAGCTAGATACCGAGTTTAACAACTCGATATTTTTGTAAATCAGATCCAACGATTCCCAACGGATGGAAGATTGTAGCACCTCTACAGTCCAAGGCCCTAAAACCTCAGGCTTGCCAAAAGGCAACTTGATCACTGATTCTCTGCTCTTCGCCGGGGGCAATTTCGGGGTGCTTCCTAATAAAGGTAAAGCTACTTGTTTTTCCAACTCAGCTGTGGTGTGAACAGAATCATCAGCAGCTTCTCGAATAAAGGCAGCAATACCTCCCAGCATTAACCCAACAACTGCACCCAACATCAAATTCTGTTGGAGATTTGGGCCTAGTTTCATCCCTAACTGGGGTTCTTCCACCACTTCCCAGTTAAATCCGCCTTTAGCCAGTTCTTGCCGTAGTTGTTGTTCTGCCCGTAATAACTGCTCTAGTCGCTCACGACTGAATTGCAACTGTGGTTGTATCCGATTGTAATAAGCTAACAGGGGCGGGAAACGTTTAATTTCCAGGCGTAATTGATTTTCTTTCTGTGCCAGAGTTTGATCACGGGCAGTCAATGAAACTATCGTTGTCTGGGTTTCTACTAACTGACTAGCCAGAGTTAGATCAATTTCACCAAACTGTCCCTGTTCTAAAAGCGGTTCTGCTCCACGGAAGGCATTAGCAGATTTAACACCTAGAGTCCTACCTACTTCCTGTTGCAATAATTCTTTTTGGCTCTGCAACTGTTCTTTCAGCTTCTGGACACTGGGGGTTTCATCGGTGAAGCGTAAACGCTCTTGAGCTAATAACAGTTCTGTTTTTTGAATTTCATTGAGTAAGCCTTGATAGCGGACGGACTGACTCAAACGAGAAGTAACTAAAGCATTTTTGGGAGAACGATTTAATTGCTCCTCTAAAGATTTTTGTTTTGCTAAAGCCTCTTCGTATGTAGAACGAGTAGTACGACGTTCTTGCTCAATAGTATTTAAAGCAACTTCTAGAGCTTTTGCTTGCTCTTCTGGGTTAATTAGATTTTGGTTTCTGCGAAATCTTTGCAAGTTGGCTTCAGCCGCATTCACTTCTTCACTGGCTTTGCTCAACTGTTCTCTAATAACTTGCAGACCTTTTTTGAGTCGGTTGTCTTGCTGCTGTTTGTTATATTCCACATAGACTTGCCTGATAGCACTGAGAACTTTTTGAGTCTCTTCAGGGTCGCCAGAAGTATAATCTACTTGAAAAATTTTCGTAGCGACATTATCCTCTTTTGTCCTAACTTGATTTAAGACTAAGGCATTTTTAATATCAGCTACAGTAATATTTGGATATTCTGATTTCAATTTGTCAACTGCTTTGTGAATTAGTCCTGAACTTTGCATCAAGTTCAGTTGTGTAGCAGTATCTATTTGTATATCGGGTTCGAGAAACTGAGTCTCTGGAGTACCACCCTCTCTCTTACCTTGATAGTTAGGTTCTACTAACAGTTGCATTGTGCTTTTGTAAGTAGGCTTGGTTCTTGCAGTCATCAGGGCTGCTAGGGCAATTGTTGTTAAAAATGCCGTTAAGAACCAAGGAGACCTACGCAGAAAAACTGAAAAGATTTTGCCGTAACTGGGTTCTGAATCAGCGCTGTTTATATTTGTACTTAGATTAGTTTGAACCACTTTGATGATCCTTGTATTCGAGACGCTAATAAAATAAATGAATGTTGAGTAATCAGTAATGAGGGTTGAGCGATAAGTGATATTTTCCACTCAGCACTTTTTAGCTAGTTACTGATTTAATTGAGGCTACAAGTTTGAGTAATAACTCGCTCAACTTTACTAAAGAAAACTGGCTCAGAAAAATTATTCACAGCATGATTACGAATATTTTCATAATCCCAAGTGATTTCTCCGGACTCTAATAATGCTTTTTGTAAAGATTCTGGTGTTTGTCGTTTGAAAAATACGCCAGTCTGACCGTTTATTTGAGTGTCTAAGACTCCACCTGCACCAAAAGCAATCACTGGTGTACCACTAGCATTAGCCTCTACAGGGACTAAACCATAGTCTTCTAAAGCGGCTACGATAATAGATTTAGCTTTAGAAAATAATTCTTTGCGTTGGTTGTCACTAACATGACCTAAAAATTTAATATTATCCAAAGCTTTGGCTTGTAATCTTTCTCTTTCTGGCCCATCCCCGGAGATGATTAATGGCCATCCTAGCCAATTAAAAGCCTCGACTATAATATCCAGACGTTTATAACTAATCATCCGTGCTGATGCCAAGTAATATTCGTCTTTTGTATCAGAGAAAACAAAGTTACTGGTATCAATTGGATAGTTAATCATTATTGCTTGTTTGCCATAAATCTGTTGAATACGACGGGCAACAGTGCTGGAGTTAGCAATATAAATATCAGGTTCCTGAGCATATTTCAGGTCTACATCTCGCATTAACTGAAATACTTTTTCGATTAAAACTGACAAATATCTATAATCACTATACTCTCTTAAATAAGTTTCTGTATCCCATAGAAAACGGGTGACATTATGACAAAAGCAAATATGTTTAGCACCTGGTTTTTTCCTAACTGCTTTGGCGAAGCTGGTGCTACTGCTAATAATTAAGTCATAATCTTGCAAATCTAATGCCCGAAAGGCAGGAAAATATAAAGGAGCCATCAATCTAAAGTATTTGGCTGCACCAGGGATTTTTTGCAAGAATGTTGTGTTAACTATCCGCTCACCCATATCAATAGTTTTTTGCGGGTCATACAATGATGTAAAAATATCAGCTTCAGGATAGCGTTTACAAAGTAATTCAAATACCCGTTCTGCCCCACCGCGCTGGGTCAAATAATCATGGACTAGAGCAACTTTCATATCAGTCTAAGTTTGTAAGTATTTCCCTTAAAATATTTCAGCAGATATCAGTCATTATTTTGGTATTTTGGATGATATTTTTTAACTATTTTTTGATACATTTATCGAATTTTGTAGAATCAGAAGTGATGCGCGCTAGTAAATAATAGTATTTACAAATAAACTCAAAATTGATTCTATCTTTTGAATTATTTTGCTATTTAATTATGAAATTAATTGTTGTCAGATAGCTTCAGCCCCCCTTTTGATGGAAGGGGGGCGTTTTTGAGATGGGTAATTGGTAATTGGTAATAGACTATCCAGTAGGGTGCGTCAGTGCGATAGAACCTAACTATACTCAGAAATCTTCATACTGACGCACCCTACCAAACAATCAATTGTGGCTAATTCATTTTTTGGTGTTCCCTTAACCAACAGTTACCAGAACTTTTTCTGGGGCAAAATATTTGTCTTGCTCGGCTCGTAGTTGGTCACAAAGTCTGCCTTCTGGTAGTTCTACATCATCGTAGGTGAGGACTTGATCTTTAGGAACATCACGTTTGAGACGACATCCTTCTGCTAGACCCATTGGTAAGAGGTTTTGCTGTTGGACGATATCGGAATTTTCACATTGTCCATAGGTCATGTAGTAACCAATGCCATCTAAGGTTTCCCCTGCTTTGAGGTCTATTTTGGCAGTGGTGATAACATCTACCGAGGGGCCTGCTAGAGGAGCCATGACAGCATCAGAGAAGAGGACTGCACGGGCTACAGATAAAGGAACTTCAAAATGGCACAGGTGGTAGGGGGTATAGAAGCTATAGAGGGGGCCTTCGCCTAATTTGTAGAGGTTGAGGTAATGGCGTTGTTTGGGGTCGTCGTGAGTTGCAAACACATATACACCAGGGCCGGGTTTTGCGCCGACTACATAATCAACAATACCGCCTAGTTGCTTGAGTTGTTCCACATCGTACATATTGGTCATCTCATCAACATGACCGGTGAAGTCATATCCCAACATTCCCCGCTTGGCTACTTTCATACCTGTAGCGTTAGCCACGATCGCCTGTTCAAAGGAAATTTTGCTACCATCAGCAAAGCTGGTTACCATGTGGGCTTTTTGTCCCCAACGCTTGGCGAATCCTTCTTGGGTGGTGGGGTTGCGGTAGGGGTCTTGCAAGCCTTTGATGTTACCGCAAAGCAAGGGAGTCAGACCAATGCTTTGGACAAATCGGTAAAGGTTCATCTGTACCCCTGGTTGGTCGCCATCACAAGCACTGAGAATCACGCCAGCTTTGTCTGCATATACTTTGAGAATGGGGCCGATTGTACCGTCAAGTTCCGCATTCATCATGATAACGTGTTTGCGGTGGGCGATCGCTTCCATGACCACATGAGCGCCAAATTCTACTGCACCGGTGACTTCGATAATTGCGTCGATACCGTCGGCTTGGCAGATGATTGTGGCATCTTCGGTAATAGTATACTTACCTTGAGCGATCGCACTTTCTAACTCACCGACAGAATCCACAATTTCAATATCTTCGATACCAGCTTCGCTATAAGCTCGTTTCGCACCATCAATACTGCGGTTAGAAATAGCAACTAATTCCATCCCTGGAACGGAATTAATAATTTGGTTGGCAATACCCCGACCCATAAAACCAGCGCCAATCATTCCCACTTTCACGGGATTACCAGCAGCAGCACGAGCTTTTAAGGCGTTATCAATAATAATCATTTTGCTTAATCCTTTATTTTCTAAAACAAGCAACAGAAGCAGAATATCTTACTCACAACTCAGTATTTTTTAACAAACTGCTTCTACTGGGTCTGGGCTACCGATAGGGATAGTTTCTAACAAAGGCCAACTGGCATCCTTGTCAGAAATTACAGTGACATCTAAAGGCCATTCAATATTAAAGAATGGGTCATTGTAACGCAGGCCTTTTTCATATCCTGGGGTATAAAATTCACCTACTTGATAAACCACTTCTGCATCATCGGTGAGGGCTTGATAACCATGAGCAAACATCTCTGGTACATACAAAGCGCGACGATTATCAGCCGTGAGTTCTACACCAATATGTGATAAAAATGTCGGTGATTCGGGACGCATATCAATAATTACATCGTAGATAGCGCCTTTAATACAACGAATTAATTTTGTTTCGGCGGCTGGTCTGAGTTGATAGTGCATCCCCCGCAGTGTACCTTTTTTATAGTTATAAGATAAGTTACACTGAGCAACTACTGGTTTTAAACCATGATTGGCAAATTCATTAGCACAAAAAGTTCTGGCAAAAAAACCACGATGATCTGGTTTTTCTTCTAAATCAATAATAAATGCGTCTTTGAGTGATGTAGCGGTAAAAATCATGGGTTTCTCAACTATGAATTAATGATGGGAGAATAATGACTAATCACTTAGTCTTTACAAAGATGAATAAGCTAAACAGGAACTTTAGCTATAATTTGGTTTAGGAAAAGTATCATCCCAATATTGAGTACAAAGCCCTGGTCTTTTGGCGGGGTTAGCAGTGTAGGCATAGAACAGCGTTGAACGTTCTTCTGTGCGGACTGTGCCATGATGTAAAAGTCTTTGGGTATCAGCAATAATTACAGTTCCTGCTGGGCCAATACATGACTTCCAAGCTGATTTAGGAACAATTTTATTTAATGCCTCATCGTTGATACCCGACTTATGAATCTTTTGGTACAGTCGATAAAAATTCAAACTATCTACAGAAGTAAAAGATACTGGTACATATTCAAAAGGCCCGTGTTTTTCTTCTACATCATTTAAGTAAATGATGATTTTGACAATGCGGCGATCTTCTGAATCTCTATGCCATAACATTGTACTGAATTGATTGGCGTTTACAAAATCTTTGCGAATTTGTACACCATGATAGGCGACGGGAAGACCAATATAATTTTCTAGAATATTCAATAATCTTGATTCACTTCCCCAATTATGAAAATCTGGTATGTGGGTAACTGTGTAGATTTCTGGGGGATTTTGGGATGAATCTTGATAGTTACCTTGTCCCATGCTGGGTAATAAAGCATGAGAAGCTTTAAGTAATTGTGCTGTGGATGGAAGTCCTAACTCTTGTAGTGTAGTGACGTAAATTCCCTCACTTTTAAGAGTATCAACAATCTGGCGATCGCGTGATTCTATTGTAGGTAGCTTGGGAGCATATTGCCAGAGTTTGACTCTATAAGAAACTTCTGAATTTAGCGCTTCAATTTTCTCTTTGACCGTAGTTAACATAGAATGCTCACTTTGTCTTGCTATTAGATTTTATGAAGTCACGTCTGTTGTTGCTATTACTCCTGCTGATGACTTCTTGTGAAACCCCTTCTTTAGTAAGAATAATAGTTTCTAAAACTGATAAACTAACTAGCCCAAAGTATGGAATAACTGTGGTCAATGCTAGAACAGGCCATCTTCTTAAAGCCCCTAATAAAACTCGCCAATTATTATTATTGAAATGATTGATAACCAGGTTTCTGCAAAAACTATCTGAATAGCCTATTTCTTTCAGCTTGATATTTACTTCTGGGGAATATGTATATTGCATTTTTAGCAACATTTTTGGTTTAACCATCCAATGGCTAGCACCAAAAGCATTTTCTAGATACACATCTTTGCTGATTCTGACACTTCCATGAAAAGCACAGAACCCAGTTAAATATACTTGGTAATCTAAATTATTCACCCCATCAGACCAGGTTTTTAATGCACGTTGTGCCAAATCTGTTCTATATACTTGGGCTGACATTAGTTGTACGCCAGAGCGATTTTCTTGGATACAATGTTCAAAAACTGCTCTCCCATCAGACTCAACAACTTCATCTTCAATTTGGTAGCAGCTTTGGTACAATAACTCACCCGTCACTTCATGGCGACAAGAAAAATTTAAAATCAGCAAACCTAAATTAACTGATGTCTTTAATGTGTTGATGAGGTAAGAAATCGTTGCATCTTCGATTTTATCATCATCGCTGATTGTCCAAACATATTGGCTAGTTGCAGCATTAAGACAATAAGCAATATTTCTCATCACTCCCAGATTTTGACTGTTTCTGTGGGAGTGAAAAGTTGTTTCTGGCAAAGCCATCTGCCATTTTTTCACAATTTCTTGTGTGTTATCTTCTGAACAGTTATCAGAAATAATGATTTCACATTCAGATTCAAAACCTTTGATGGATTTAGCTAGCCATGCTAATTGTTGATCCAGTAACTTAGCTCGATTATATGTGGGGAGAGCAATTGTGAGTAATTTATTCATGATCAAGAATAAAAATCTGATATTTTCAGGCGGTTAGATACCCGACTTCTTCAATAAGTCGGGTATTTATTCAGATGTTACTTAACATTCCAAAAGAAATCTTGGTCAATTTGTTCAGTACGAATGAGATACTCTAATTGCTTTAAGCGTGTAAAACCTCTAAACAAGAATGTATCTTCTGTCATATCTATTTGACTGAATAAATCAAATAATTGTCTAGCGCCTTTTTGAGCATCCCAATCACACTTAAATCCTGGTAAAATGCTGTTGATTTTCTCAAAAGATACGCGGTAACTGCGATTATCTGCACCATTATCACCGAAGGATAATTTACAGCCGGGGAAAGTATCGGCGATGATTTGGGCGATTTCTTTCACGCGGTAGTTGTTGGTAGTATCGCCAACGTTAAAGACTTGGTTGTGAACAATATCACGGGGTGCTTCTAAAGCACAAACTATGGCTTTGCAGATATCTAGTGCATGGACTAATGGCCGCCAAGGTGTACCATCACTAATCATTTTGATTTCTTTGGTAGTCCAAGCTAAACCTGCTAAGTTGTTCAACACAATATCAAAACGCATTCTGGGAGAAGCACCAAAAGCAGTGGCGTTACGCATGAACGTAGGCGAGAAGTCATCATCAGCGAGGAGTGTGACATCTCGTTCTACAAGGGTTTTGCATTCTGCGTAGGCTGTTTGGGGGTTAACTGGAGAGGCTTCTGTAACATCACCCTCAGTAGCAACACCATACACACTACAAGAAGACATATAGACGAAGCGCCGCACACCCATTGTTTTGGCTAAGTTAGCGAGACGGACTGAACCTATATGATTAATGTCGTAGGTAATATTTGGTGATAGTTGTCCGGTGGGGTCGTTGGAAAGTTCCGCCATGTGAACGATCGCTTCTACACCTTCTAAGTCTTCAGGGGTAATATGGCGGATATCTTTGTTGAGGGTTTTGGCGGTTACTGGAGTACCGTTGTATAGCCAGCCTACTTTGTAGTAACCAGTATCTACGCCAATTACTTCATGTCCTTTACCAATTAACAAAGAAGGCAATAAACAACCTAAATATCCTTCGGTTCCGGTTACTAAAATTTTCATTTGTGTCAAATTCTCTATATTTGTTAATGGGGAGTGAGGAGGGCTGAGTAATAAACCCTGCCCCTTGCTTAACTATCTATGCAATCACTACATTCTCAAGGTGTGATTGCTGGGGGATTTGTGCAGCGATCGCTTTGCCAATTTCTAGGGAAGAAGTCGCGGCTGGTGAAGGTGCATTGCAAACATGAATGGAGTTTTCACCAGGAACAATGTAGAAGTCGTCTACAAGTTTGCCATCATCCATTAAGGCTTGGGCGCGTACCCCTGCATGGGTGGGAACTAAATCCTCGGCTTGGACTTCGGGAATGAGGTTTTGCAAACTTCTGGTGAAGGCGGCTTTGCTGAAGGAACGAATGATTTCTTGGATACCTTCGTCGGCGTGTTTGCCTGCAAGTTTCCAAAAGCCAGGGTAGGTCATCACTTCGGCAAAGTCTCTCAGGTCAAAGTCGGTTTTTTTGTAACCTTCGCGCTTCAGACTCAAAACTGCATTCGGCCCCGCGTGGACACTTCCGTCAATCATGCGGGTGAAATGGACACCCAGGAAGGGAAATTCAGGGTTGGGAACCGGGTAAATGAGTGTTTTGACCAAATACCGTTTTTCGGGGGTTAGTTCGTAATATTCTCCCCGGAAGGGTACGATTTTGGCGCTTGGTTTGACTCCACCTAACTTAGCGATGCGATCGCTGTGCAATCCGGCACAATTGATCACAAATCTGGTTTCAAAGTTACCGTTATTAGTTTCCAGTACGTGATTGTTACCACTGGGGGAAATTTTTAAAACTTTGGTGTTAAGCCTTAAATCTCCGCCTTGTTGTTGAATTAATTCGACGTATTTTAAGCAAACTTGCTTATAATTAACAATACCAGTAGAAAATACCCGAATCCCCGCTACACATTTAACGTAAGGTTCAATTTCCTTGACTTCTTCGGCGCTAATTTTCTGAACTTGTGTACCATTTTCCAAGCCACGTTGGTAAAGGTTTTCTAGGCGTGGTAACTCCTGCTCATTTGTCGCTACAATTACCTTGCCACAAACCTCATGGTCGATGCCATAATCCTGGCAAAATTTTACCATTGAGTCTCTACCATCACGGCAAAATTTAGCTTTAAAACTACCTGGCTTGTAATAAATTCCAGAGTGAATTACACCACTATTATTACCAGTTTGGTGAAATGCCCACTGGCTTTCTTTTTCTAATACTAAAATTCTTGCTTGAGGATAACGCTTACCTAAAGCCATCCCTGTAGATAGCCCAACTATGCCCCCGCCAACAATGGTAAAATCGTACATTGTTATTACTGCAAAAATTACACTAAATCAGTAAAGAATACCTTACAACGGAAGTCAAAATAAGATAGGACAAAATGCCAAAATGTTTTTTGAATTCCGTGTACTGTTAATTACCACACTTTCCAAGGAGCTTGGTTATTTTTCCATAACTCCTCTAGATAGTTTTTATCACGCAATGTATCCATTGGTTGCCAAAAACCATTGTGTTTAAAAGCAGATAATTCCTCCATATCTGCTAGCTTTTCTAGTGGTTCTTTTTCCCAAACGGTAGCATCATCAGCAATTAAATCTATGACTTCTGGTTCTAAGATAAAATAACCACCGTTAATCCAAGCACCATCACCTTCGGGCTTTTCCCGGAAACTGGTTATTTTAGTTTGTTCGTATCCCAGGGAAATTGCCCCGAAACGTCCTGCTGGTTGGACTGCTGTCAGGGTTGCTAAACTCTTTTGTTCTCGATGAAACTTAATTAATTCGGTGATATTAATATCACATACACCGTCACCATAAGTAAAACAAAAAGTATCATTCCCAAGATGTTCGCGGACACGTTTTAAGCGTCCACCAGTCATAGTATTATCGCCTGTGTTGACCAAAGTTACTCGCCAAGGTTCAGCGTAACCAGAATGGATATTCATCTGGTTAAAACGCATATCAAAAGTTACATCAGACATATGTAAGAAGTAGTTAGCAAAATACTCCTTAATCACGTAACCTTTGTAACCACAACAAATAATAAAATCATTAATGCCGTGGCTAGAATAAGTTTTCATGATGTGCCAAAGAATTGGTTTACCACCAATTTCTACCATCGGCTTAGGCTTGATACTGGTTTCTTCACTGAGGCGTGTACCAAGCCCTCCAGCCAAAATCACCGCTTTCATACAATTACCTTGGGGATTTGCAGTTAGATTAATTTTTGAATATCGGGATGAAGAGGATGCACATGGATGGGAGAAAAATTCACTTCTCTTTTATTTTTCTCCGTACATAATCTAACTGTTTTTCTGAGCTTTTGTATAAAGAATGAGTAAATATAAATCTTTTAGATATGAAAGCTTAGTGAATGAATTAATTGTTAGTTGTCCGTTGTCCGTTGTCAAAAATAAAGAGTCTAGTCCTAAATTATGAACGATGAAATATTGAACATTATTTGGAATTTTGCAATACAAGTAGGGTGCGTTACCCTAAGTGATAACACACCCTAGATACACTTGAATTTTTCAGTGTAGGCACAAACTAAGGCAACAGAAATTAATACCAATTCAATTAATGATTGCAACACATCCTTGGGTGAAGAAGACGCGATGAATCGCGTCTCTACAGATGGTTCATTTGTCCCATTCTTTTTTCCAATTGGTATAACTCGAATGACGATGTAAATGATTGATTATTAACACCTGACAACTGACAATTAATTACTGTTTTGCTATCAAGTCTGTGCTGGCATATCCTCGCATTGTAGAGCTTTGGAATAAAGCATTACATTTGCTTTCCTCAATGATACAGATACTGCTGAGTGCTTGTTGATAACTTTCTGTATCTTCTTGTTCTAAAGAAAGTTTGGCGGCTAGCTGTAAATCTGCAAGAGCTTTGGCGTTATTGACATCAGATTTATTACTAGTAATTTGTGCTAATTCGTAACGCACCATGCCGCGTTTAAGATACACTTTGGCTAGTTTGTCGTTAATTTTTAATGCTTGATCAAAATCGGCGATCGCCTGATCATATTCCTTTGTCGAATCACCTGTATATTGGGCAATGAGATAGCGGACGGAAGCACGCTGAAAGTAAGCTTCGGTTTTCGCGGGATTAAGTTTCAGGGCTTGGTCAAAATCGGTGATCGCTTCTTGGTAATCTTTAATGGTGTCGCTGCTATATTTAGCCATTTGCGTTCGCACAATCCCTCGGCGGATATAGGCTTCGGCTTCCTTCTCGTTGAGTTTCAGGGCGTGATTAAAGTCGGTGATCGCTAATCTATACTGTTGGTCAGGGTCATTGCTATATTCAGCCAGCATTAAGCGGGAGTTACCCCGATTCACAAAAGCTTTGATTTCTCTGGGATTAATTTGCAAAGCTGCCGT
The DNA here is from genome assembly GCF_048568275.1 of Anabaena sp. FACHB-595. Lineage (NCBI taxonomy): Bacteria > Bacillati > Cyanobacteriota > Cyanophyceae > Nostocales > Nostocaceae > Anabaena > Anabaena sp. FACHB-595. The sequence continues at coordinate 3,437,223 of NZ_CP183473.1, read as the reverse complement.
GTAATCAGCTAAAGCACCTTCATAGTCTTTCAGGTTATAACGCGCATTACCTCGATTAACCAAGACTCTGGCATTTGCTGGTTCCTGCTGAATGGCATGGGTGAAGTTATCCACTGCCTGTTTATAATCACGCACTTGGTAAGCAGCATGACCCTGTTTGTAGTACTCTGCAAAACTCAGGGCGATATTACCACTGGCTTGCTGAGGCATCAGCGCTTGTTGAGCATAATTATTGCGCGATACTAAAGGACTGGTGAATTTTGTCACCACATCCAAGTACCCCAAAACCCCAAAACCCAACAAACAAAAAACTACCGGATAAAACTTTCCTTTCCAGCGATTGCGGTAAGGTGAAAAACTGGGGGTGGGTGAATGCCAATTGCTTTGATACATCGGCATCACTGGCTGCGGCAAGTTAGCAGGCTGATGGCTGTGGCCGTAGCGTCTCTTGGTGGGGATGCGGGGGCGGAGATGTTCTCTATTTTCAATTGCTTGCACCGAAGGAAATGGGTCACGACCACCCAAACGTAAAGCACGTTCGCACCAAGGACAACTGTGCAGGTGATTACTGTAGTGATGTTGAGAATTAACTGTACAGGTAGTCAGGGAATCTTCAGCCTCAGCTATAGCCGACAGCCAAGCTTGGGCATTAGGGCGCAGTTGGGGTTCATTGTGACCATCCTCAAAACAACGAATAAACAGCGCTTGTAAACTGGGATGGAGAATTTCCCAAGGCGGGGCGATGGGAGTAGGTATGTAAGGTACTTGCCGTTTTTTACTATAGGTGAAATGTCCCGACGCAATTCTGGCTTCATAAGGTGGTGGTTCAGGAATGCCTTGATAAATACCAGAAAAGGGATGGGTACCTTCCATCAGCAGTTGGAAGATTAGCACCCCTAAACCAAATAAATCATGAGTAGGTTGGCGATCGTGATGAGCAAAGATTTTATTCTGTAGTTCTGGTGGGGTAAACTCTGGTTTCCCTACCGGGCAACGATAAACAATATCATTATCCGGGTCACATACCTGGAAAGAATCCGTATCTACCAAGGTAACCAGGGCTGTGTCACTTACCAAAATGTTAGATTCGTTGACATCGCCTACAGAATAGCCACTATTATGTAAAGCCGCAAAAGCCGCCGCCAAATTCCGCGCTGTCCGCAGGAGGTACTGATAATTAAATAAAGGACAGTGTTGACGGCGAGTCCGGGGGTTGTAAAAGTCGATGATGGGACGCATCCCCCGAATACGCGGCATCAAAAAGCCAATAACGCGTTCGCTTTCATCTGCTCCCCACAATAATTCTTGCGGCCAAGCAATGGAAATATGACCCAAACTAGCCGTAGGATTTTCCGGTGGGTTAGCAAGCATAGCCCGGAGTTTGCTGGCGTGGGCAACTGTCGGCTTGTGATAAATCTTTGCCACACAATCACCGGCCGACGGCACAGCATAAATACACGCTTCACCGCCACGCCCCAAACTCACGCTGAGGCTGATAATCTCTTCCTGAGGAAGATAACGTAGTACCTTCATGATTAAATTACGGTTAAGGGTATAAGAAAGGCAGGGGGCAGGGGGCAGGGGGAGAAGAAAACTATTGACGACTGACCACTGACACACCTTTACAAATGATTAAAGGCACCTATAATCAGCGTTAAATCATCGTCAGTACGTTGTGTAATCCTCTCAGAGCCTAGAAACTTTACTAGCTGCTCTTTTGCTTCTGCTTGATCTTCGGCGTTTTTTACAAAGTCGAATAACGGAAAAAAGAAGGGTTTGTGAGGTTCACTAACAACCATATTTAAAGCCAGCATTTGCAGCCCATCGGTGAGGAGTCCAATGTTGACGATGGTTTCGCGCCATAATCGCATCTGCGCCGTTTCTAACGCACCTGGTGACGTTAAAAAAGTTGTCTCGTTAATGTATTCGCCGTTGTCTGGGATGGTTAATGCCAGTAAGTTGCCCAAATGATCCTTAGCTACTGCCATCCCATCACCGATTTGTGCAGCTGCTACCATTTCTGGTGAGGCGATCGCAATAATTAAGGTAGTCGCTAAATCCTGGGGCTGTTTTTGACAAGCTACTGCTTCATCTTCCACAGCTTTTTTGGCAGCCAGCAAAGCCTCAGTTAAAAGCGATCGCACAGTTTCATCATCAGCCAGGGAATCTCTGGTAATATCTCTCAGCGATAAACTCTCAATCGCTGTTTCTACCGCCACCATCGCTCCAACTTTCCCTTGACTTGCAGAACCCGCGCCATCTGCGGCCGCCGCCACCAAAACATTCCCCGGCAATAATTGCCAGTGGTGAGCATCCTGACACAACTGCTTAGTTTTCATGTGGCTTGTTCCACAGACAGAAGCGGCGACTACCTGCCAATGAGGGTTCTGTTTTGATGTTTTCATATAGTTTGTTGTGTCAGCTAGCTGTGTAAGTGTCAAGCCGCAATGGAACTACGCAATGAGGGTGTAAGGGTGTGAGGGGTGTAAGGGTGTGAGGGTGTAAGGGTGTGAGTATTTTAGTTACCCCTATACCCCCGCACCCCTATACCCCTATACCCCTGTACCCCTACCCCCCCCATACTCTCGATTCTTCGTCTTCATGCGTAACTCCTATTTAGATAGATCCCCAGCCAATCGGCGGTAGCGCTACCTGCTCATCAATTTGCGAATGAGAAACTGCCGACATACTAGCCGATAGCCAAACAAACATTTCAATAAAGTTTAGTCCTTTGAGTTTAAGTGGCGTTCTGACAGCTATTTGGTTAAGCCGTGTCATGTTCGCATTTTCCACACCTACGCTGAAAAATGCCACACGTTTATTAACTTCATCACCTTGTAAACGCAACGCTGCTTGTTCTACTAAATGATCTAGTTCACCTTGTGGTTCACCATCAGTAATCATAAACACCCAAGGACGATAGTAAGCAACACCATTGGCACGATACAAAGATTTGCGCTCTTGTACCATGTCCAAGGCTTTGTGAATACCAGCCCCCATACTAGTTAATCCTTGCGCTGTCAGAATTGGTGGGTTAAATTGATCGGCAGTCACAAAGTCTTGTATTACATTGATATGACTATCAAAAGTAACGATCGCAATTTCTACCCGTCTGGCTGCTATGGAATTTTTCATCAGCTCATCTTTCAAACTGAGCAAGCCCTGATTTAGAGCTTCTATAGCAGCACCTTGCATCGAGCCAGATGTATCGAGCAACAACACGCAAGGACAGCGTGGTTCTGGGTTCTCAGCAAACTCTACTACTTCATCTAGGGTCAAAGTATCATTCATAACGTTTTGTGTTATGTTATAGTCCAAAGCTCTATTTTCCTTTTTTCAAAGTATATAGTTTCCACAGCCGAAGCCGACAAGACCACAGGTAGATGTTTGGCGGTAGCTGGTTTAATCTTCATTAATAAAGATCCTTCTCACCGAAAGCTCTACACATTTAAGAAAATCTTAATCAAAATGTAGAGTCAATAATAAATCGTAGGTTTCCATTCGAGACATTAATCCATCTATCAAAATTTATATAGAGCAACCACAGAATATAATAAATAGTTTGATTTTGCCTACATAAATTTTTAAAGATTTTGTGTGGAGTTTTTGTTTTTCTATATAGAAAATAAATTGATAATTCAATTAATCACTATGAACAAAATACCTAATGTAACCAAGAGAACTTGAATGTGAAAATTGCTAAAAGAATAAGATTTCAGTACATGGTTTGCAAGTTAACATCCTCTTGAGTGTCTAAAGCTTCTAGTTAGTAAAAAATGTATCTGTCTTTATTCCAGAAGAACCAAAAAAATATCCAAACATGATGAATATCTCATAGTAAAAGCTCCAAATCCGGACATAAATCTTGTATCTTTTGACAAAGTAATTAACAATATGAAATATCACGGCACATTTACAGCACTAAGTCCTCAGGGTTTGTTAAGACATTTATCTAGTTGTTTTGACACCACTTGTTTACAAGCTTTTAGCAACTCAGTCACTTGGTCAATTTACTTAGAAGATGGAACAATAACCTATGCAACTCATTCTGTAGAACCATTCGATAGATTAGAACGCCATTTGCGCCGCCTCAGCCAACACTTTTCTCAAGTGACAAATGAAATTCGGGTGCAGTTACGCTTGCTGTTTGAAATCGAAGCGCAAAATTCCAGCGATACTATTCATCTGCCTGATTACCAAGCTGTTAATTGGCTTGTCGAGCAAGAATATTTAGATACTGCACAAGCCACGATGCTGATTCAAGAATTAGTTAAGGATGTAATTGAATCATTTCTGTTAATTAAAAATGGCACTTATGAATTAAGTAATTCACAGGTGAAATTACCTGCAATTTGCCGACTTGATACAGTCAAGGTAATGGAACGTTGTCAAATTAGACTACAAAATTGGCAATCTTACTTACCAAACATCACATCACCCTATCAACGTCCATATCTGTTGATTAACGGTAAAAATTCTCCAGAACTCCAGCCAAAATTGACTTACTGGATGAAGGGTTTCAGCCTGCGTCATCTGGCTATAATTATGAATCAAGATGAAATCCAGTTAGCTCAAAATTTATATCCTTACATCCTCACCGGAGAGATTATATTACATGAACCAGATCCACCATTTGATCAATTACCCAAAATTCTAGCAGAATCAACATTAACTCCTAAATACACAACTGCATTACTGAGTAGAAAATTAGTAGATACAGTCGTAGAACTCAGTAGTAATGCTACGCCAATCACCCCAATTCTTGCAGTAGATAATTTAGCTCCTGTGGTGCGATTACCACAACCTTATACTCCTGCCAAAGCAAGCCATCAGGAACTAACATTATCAAATACCACAAATTCTATTCCGGAAAGAGTAATGCCTGCTACCGGAACTACTCGACAAGTTTATAAAATCGTTTCTGTAGATGATAGTCCGACAATTCTCAAAGAAATTAGCTATTTCTTAGAAAGTGAGAATTTCACAGTAATTGCTATCAATGATCCGCTCAAGGCTGCTATGTCAATTATCAGACATAAACCAGACTTGATTTTACTGGATCTGAATATGGCTGGTATTGATGGCTATGAATTGTGTAGGATTATTCGCAATAATTCCATGTTTAAAAATACGCCGATTATATTCGTTACAAGTTATAAGGGATTAGTTGACAAAGTCAGAGCCAGATTAGCTGGTGCATCTGGATATCTAACTAAACCTTTCACCCGTGCAGAGTTATTAAAGATTGTGTTTATGCACTTAGCTTAATGAGTTTATATATAGGAATTGTTAATTAGTCAGGTTTTCTATCTGTTGACAAAAATGAAAGAGTTGACAATTTGTTGGTAAGCTCTGCGATAAATTGCATCATCATTAGTACTATTTTTCGATAATGATACAACTATAATTCGAGCATCCTTAGGGTTGATAAAGACAACACTTTCGTTTTCATATAAGCCGCTAGACTGAAATTTGATTCCAGTTTTGCCAGCAATTCTGGCAATTTTGAAATCGCGGCTCATAGTAAATTGATTACTCTGCTTAACCCATTGCTGCAAAGGCAATTTTTTTGGATTGTTGTAAACTCTAATGCTGACATTAGCAGGGTATTCAGTACCACCTTCATAGGCTCCGGCGCGAATTTTCTGAGCGTGCTGTTTAGTCCAAACATCAATAGTAGCGAATGGAGCATCAATACCATTTGAAGGTGTAGAGATATCATTATCTATGACAAAGTCTTTGGAGGAATAGGTAAACCGAAACAGAAAGCGATCGCTCCGATAAACTCCTTGACTTTGTGACACAATTGTCGGTGTAGATACTTCTGATTTCGCAGCTTCTTCCAGGGTTACAGGAGAAGCCAGTCCAGGTTTGTCAGATATTGCTCCTACTATGACCAAACCCATCATGATGGAATTTAATACTGGTTTATATGCTACTTGCATTTTTGTGAACTCCAGTTTTTAGTTTTGGTTACATATAGGTCTAGTATTTGATTTCTGAAATATGCGTAGCATCGCCTACTACAATCATGATACGGTGGGCATTGCTCACCCTACAGATACTTAGATATTTATGCACAAGCGCAGACTACACCAACAATAATCAAATCAGATTCCTATAGATAGATCCAATCTCCAAAAGAATATTTCCGCTAAATTAAAGACTTGAGCAGAGCGCGTACTACTAAGGTATAATTCCTTACCTATTCTATTACTTATGCAATTAATTCATAACTTCAATGCTTTTTATACAAAAATGTCTTTTAAAACACGCCCAATCACTGCCATGATGGATTAGTTCATAGTGTTGTTGTTTGTTGTGATAGGCGGAGTTTCCTTGAGAAGCCGCCTACTTTATCTCTTAGCTATAGCTGCGTGGATGAGACAATTAATCGCTTTATCACACGCTTTGAAAAAATGTAGGGGTTTAAATCCCCGGCTTCTATCAAGCCGCAAGTGTTGTGGCTCTTTGTGTCTTCCAAAGTTCAGATGCTTGTGGCAAGCCGCTTGCACCTCTACGCCGGAAGCCGGCGCTCTGACTTTGCGCTAAATCCCCTTTACAACACAGAAAAAGCGAATTGCGTTTTGCGGTATTGCGAATTGGTTTAATTGTGCGTTTTCTAACTCAAGCACCACAAACTCTTCAATTGCTATCCGATTGCCAGCAGTTGTGGAGGAAAAAGCGCCTGTATTCAGATGGTGGTAAGTGACGGGAATAATTTCTATTTCATCGACAAGACAGACAAGATATGTGGCGTGGCGATGATGATGATTCAGGAAATATTTGGTGTCAAGACTCACATTCGAGAAGTTGCAGAGAATTACCCAAAAAGGGGTAAGTAAATAGGCATGAATAAACCTAACTATGTAACAAAATGTAAATCTCTCAAAACGCTTGCGATTGCTTCACTCCGTTCGCAATGACATAGTTACAAATTTCCGCACCCAACTACTTATGTAGCAATGTCCAAGGACAAGCCGCTTCTCCTTCTCCTGTCGGAGACGCTACGCGAACGAGAGGCTAGGCCAACGCGTCTACGCACTAACACTATACGAACACGTCTGGTTTCAAGGTAGGATACACAACCCCGAAGTCACATCATCAATTATGAATAAAATCTAGGTCTGACAGTTTGAAGGTAATGTCTTGATTGGATATTGCTTGTGGTTCCAAGTACATATCTTGAAACTCATGAACTTGTTCTGTTAACCATTGATCTAAATTACCACCATGAATTTCTGTTGTTTGTTTACCTACTACTTCCAGATAGGCTAAGTCTTTGATTTTACTTAAGCAACTGGACGGCATATTAGTATTAGACCTAGAAACAGCAGCTACTTGACTGTTTTTTAGATTATCGTGTTGTTGTTGCTGTACTTTGCTAGCTTCGGAGTTTTCTTTGAGTAAGCGGTTATATGTGCGGTAGGGAATGTAGTGCATAGGATTGTACCCAGCAAAGCGCAGCATGAGAACACAAGCCCAAGAGTATTTACCAGCCAGAATTGCTTCAACCACTTTGTCAAATTGTTGAGGATTGATAGCTTTGTTGTAGTTGGTTATGCCTGTAGTGTTTTGGTTCATGGTTGTTATTGTTTTGGATGAAAATATCTCAGCTATTACGTGAATCAATAAACCTTGAAAGTGGGGAGTGGGGAAAAACCACTTTCATGCTTGGCTTGTGAAAATTACTTTGTCCTTGTTGTGTCCCGCTCTAGGGGGATACTTCAGGCTATAATCCCCTGTAGTTATGTTGAATTACAAACTTGGTAATTATTACTAGGGCGTTTTGATACTTGTAAATATCCTTGCTGAGTTATTAGATAATAAAGCGACATCATTACTATTAATTAATCGGATTTTTAAAGCTAAATTTATATCAGTATAATTACGTTTTAGCTTCATCTATTAACTGCCCCTTGTTATTTAGTGTTATGACAGATAAATATCTGTTTATACCCTTACGTAAATACGAATTACTGTTATTCATCTAGCAAATTTTGTAATTCTTATCCCTGATTGAGTTATTAAATTTTCACTTACTTAAGTATAGGCGAAGCACTAGACTTTCTGTATGTATTTTAATCTTTAACATCATCATTGCTTCTCCATACTCTATTCAGAGTCATATTAGTATTTATACTATCTTTTTTCATGAATGTCACCCGTTATCAGAATTTTATTACTCAATTTTACTGAATATTTTTAATGTTGAGTTATACGCTATATCAATGGGGATTTTGAGCATTTTCTACTAGGTAATGAGGGGTTAGACCCCTCGCCTACTGTGCATTTGAGACTTTAAACCTACTAAGAGAATTTACCACTAAATAGGTTGATAAGCAATTATTTAACGTGAAAAATTAGCTGATCAAATTTCAGTGAATTTTTCACATTCATATATAAATGCTAATGGTTGCTTACCAATAGTATATGGATATAAATTTGCACTAGATTTATGATGTAGATAATATTGTTGCAACCATAAATCCGGAAAATTTTCTATAAAAGTGTCAAGATTTTTTTACAAAGCTAGCAAACCGTCACTAGGACTTCTGTCAGTTTTGCGATTTTATGCTATAGCAATAAAAGCTAGTATTCTTTATATGAGTTGTATCGATTGGAAAAAAGAATAGAACAGATACCTTGATAGGGGCTTACAAATGTAAGTAGGTTGGCGTAAATAATTATTGTTGGAATAAGGCAGGGGGAGAATAAAACTATTGACGACTGACAACTGACTAGACAACTATAGTTGCAGTTGAGCTAAGTGGTGATAAAGACCAGCGATCGCCATTAGTTCCTGATGAGTGCCATGTTCAATCACCATTCCTTGGTCTATGACAAAAATATGGTCAGCATAGCGCACAGTAGAAAGACGGTGAGAAACGATAAAAGTAGTCCGTTCCTGACTAATTTGGGCTAAATTCTGTTGAAAGCGGCGTTCTGATTCTGCATCTAAACCGCTAGTGGCTTCATCTAAAATCAAAATTTTGGGATTTCTTACCAAAGCACGGGCGATCGCAATTTTTTGCCTTTGTCCCCCAGAAAGCATGAAACCTCGTTCTCCCACTTGGGTGTCGTAACCCAGAGGTAAGGCTTGGATAAAATCGTGTGCGCCGGTTAACTTGGCGGCGGCGATCGCTTGGATTAAGCTCAGTTCTTGATCGTGCAAAGTAATGTTTTCTAAAATCGTTCCCGAAAATAGAAAACTGTCTTGTGCTACTAATCCGACTTGACTCCGCAAGGATTGGGGAGATACCCCAGCCATATCATGTCCATCAATCAAAATCCTGCCTGTATCAGGGCGATATAAACCAGCTAATAAATTAGCTAAAGTACTTTTACCCGAACCACTTTGACCAATGATGCCGATAGTTTGTTGGGGTTTGATACCAAAAGAGATATTTTGTAAGGCGTTGCGTTCTTGAAACGAGTTATAACGAAACGAAACATTCTCAAATCTTACCTCGCCTCGAATTGGCGGCATCACAAGTAAAGTTGTTTGGGAACTGGCTTCTGGGACGGCCGCATAAACATCATTGAGTCGTTCCACGGAAATCAATATTTCTTGAAACTCATCCCATAACCCAACTAATGACAAAACTGGATGAGTCACATTCCCAGTTAGCATATTGAAAGCCACAAACTGTCCCAAGGACATTTTCCCACCCATCACCAAAGTAGCCCCAAACCATAAAACCAGGGTACTACCAACATGATTAATTAACGTCCGCGTCACTTGTAAACGATGGGCTAACTTTTGTCCCCGCAACCGCACCTTCAGCATTTTTAAAAACCGCTCTTCCCAATACTTCTGCAAAGGGCGTTCGGCGGTGGCGGTTTTGACTGTCGCCACCCCAGTCATAATCTCTACCATTGAAGAGTGTTGTCTGGCGGATTCCTGAAAAATTTCTCTTGATGCTTGCTTGAGGTAGGGACTGGCAACTACAGTTAAAATCACTACGGGGATAATCCAACTCAAAACTAAAAGAGTGAGTTGCCAACTGTAATAGGTCATCAACCCCAGATAAGTCATTACCATCAAGATATCTACCGCCGCCCCAATTGCCCTACGGCTAATAAACAGTTGAATTTTGCGGTTTTCTTGAACGCGGCTAATAATATCATCTACCTGGCGGGAGGCGAAAAATTGTAAGGGTAACTGCAACGTATAGTTAATAAAACCGCCAATCAAGCTTAAATCTATGCGGTTAGCAAAATAATCTAGTAAGTTTTGGTGCTGCGCCGTTAACACAGTCCGCCAGATACCCAAACATAAAAAGCTGAACGCAAATATATGCAAATTCGGCAAGTTTTTGATAGGCATTACTTGGTCGAGAATCACCTGAGTAAACAGGGGAGTTGCCAACCCAAAAACTTGTACCAGTAAGGAGGCAAGAATTATTTGCCTAAGCACTGTCCGATAATTCCACAATGTTTGCCCATAGCGACCAAGAGAAAATTTTTCACTCTTGAGGGCTTGAAAACTTTCTGTGGGGTCTAATAATAGGGCGTAGCCTGTCCAACTCGTTTCAAATTGCGGACGTGACAGCCATTTCCTACCTACAGCCGGATCAGAAATTAAGACGCGATCGCCTTTAATCTGCCACACTACTACATAGTGATTTCCTTGCCAGTGAGCAACCCAAGGGTTATAGTGCCACTCTAATTTGGGCAAACTTCCCCGCACTGGTAGCACATCATAACCTAAGGTTTGAGCTGCTACGGTCAAACCTTCAAGGGATGCGCCATTGCGGTCTACCTGGGCTAAATTCCTCAAACTATACAGACTTAAGCGTTTACCCCAATATTGACTAATCATCGCCAAACAAGCTGCACCACAGTCTGATGAACTCTGTTGTTGAATAAATGGGTAGGAGTAGGACGACCGTGATTTGTGTTGTTTGACTCCTTGGGGAAAGTCGATATCTTCGATGTCGGATGTGGCTATGGCTGGTGCTGTAAGCGATCGTAAATTCTGTAACTTGGGTAGGGCTATCTGGGGTTTACTATCAGCCGGGACAACATTAACCACCTCAACGGGCGCTTCTATTGGTTGATAGCTTTCAGTAAAGTAATCAGGAGCGATCGCTCTTGCCAAATCCCAATTTTCCGCAGACAGTTGGTAAATTAGCAAATCTGTTTGCGCTGTGCCGTCTGGTAATGTGGATTCAGGGTATCCCCAACTATCCCCTACCATCGGCAAAAAACTTGCTATTGATATTGATTGTACTTGACCACTTGCTAGCCAAAAACGACCTTTTTCTGATGGAGTTGCTTCTAATAAGGATGTGCCGTTTGGGATATGTTTAGCGATTAAATATGGTAGTAATTCTTGGAGTTTTTTGGTCTTGAGAGAATGTAATTTAGTATAAGTTTTAAAAAATATCAGTGCTTGGCGTTCACTGGTTAAGCGCTGCAAGTAACTTTTGAGTTGGGGGATAGCCTGTAACCAAGGTTTTAATTCAGCAGTTGTCGTAGAGATGACAAAGCCATCACTAGCGGCGATCGCTCGATATGGTAATGTTTGATGACAAAAGAAATGATCTGCCCCGAAAGTTTGTTCAGCCGATACCAATTGAGTAGAAACTTCCCGCCCCAGAGTTTGATTAAACCCTAATAAGCGGACTCTACCTTGACAAACTAAGTAAATAACATTACTACTATCTGTAGCTGCTGCATCTACAACATAATTTGCCAGTTCATCACCTAGTTGAAACTGCCGAACTACCCAGTTTTGGCTCAACTCTGAAACTAGACTCGTATCCCCTGCCACTAACCTCACAAGATTGAGGATAGCCACTTCTGGAGTGGGAGATGGCTGATCACTGGGATCTTTTTGCAGCCCTCCCTGAACTCTTAACGACGAAGAGGGATTCATAGTTTAATTTCTGTTTGGTGTGTAAACTCTTGGCTTAGTTCTGAGCAAATAGATAACAGCTATGAAGGCAAATTTATCTAACATCGGCATTTTAATGTACTGCCAATGTATCTTTTAAAAAATCATATTTGGGTGGAAATTTATTCCGGTATTTCCTCAAACTTTACTGAATCTTTAACCAGTATTCATGAACTTTATTTTTAATTCCTGTTGATTATTCATGAGTAAGTTCACTTAATGGTAAAAGTAGATAGTTATTGAAAGAACTATCTATATTTTGTTGAATCACCTTTAATTTATAACAACAGTAATTTTCTTAAAACATCAGGAAAATTATTTTTTTATTTGGAAAAGGTTCTCTATGAACATAAATTTAATAACATTTTTAATTTAGTAATATTTCTAAAAAATGTGAGCAACATCGACATCTGTAAAAATTGGTTTTACTTTGTGTGTATCCGAAGATATTTAAACATTAGTTACATTTTCCCTTGGTTGATTTAACTCCCGGAAAATAAAGCCGAAAATTGTTAACACTGGTTTTTAAATTGCAGGCAGAATCCCACCCAAGAGAGAGATACTAAAGCAAATATAAATGCTATTGTGTATCTCATGTTACAGATTTTTTCCGATAGCAACCTAACAATAACGACAATATTGGCAAGATAGTTGTCACCCCTCACCGATGTACTAAAACTTGGAAATATAGATAAATAAAGCGAAAAAGCAAAAATATTTTTTGGAAAAAACCGGACTTATTCATCAGAATGGTCGGTTTTTTCCATTATTGCCATGAGAAACTTAAGGAAAATTTTATATTCTCATAGAATTGGGAAGCAGTGAGAAAAATAACCCTCTCCTCATTTCTAGTAGCAAATAATATAACAACACATTAGACTAGACGCGCTACTACGTCTGACAACTGACAACTAACCAATCATCAAATATATTGCCCAAATCGCCATAGGGCGGAGATAGGTACTGGCGCGGAAAGTACCGGCGGCGGTGATGGCTTCGGGTGTGCGGAATTGTAAGCCATTATTATAGATTTGCTCTACTACTGCTTGTGTCAACCTGAAACCTTCGTCTTTCATTCCCATTTGTACTAAAAATGCTGCCAACCCAAAGTTAATTCCTGTCCACACTTCTAAGGGGTGGGTAGCTTTCGGGTTCTCTGGTGAACCATCGGGACGTACTCCATTGGCTGCACCAAATTGACCGTCATAAAACTTGAGGAAGCAAGCATCATAAACAGTTTGGAGTGCAGAAATTGCGCGATCGCTTGGTACAATGTCCGGTAATTCCAGTAAGTTGGCGTAGAATTGTCCACACAATTGATCTGCCATAACAACATCAGAACCACTTTCACTATCTAGCCGATAATATTTACCATTCCAGAGTTTTTCTTGATAGATAGGTAGGGATTTTGTTAACCAAGTTTCATAGGTGGATTTTTGGTAAAGTAGATGTTCTTTGGTTGCTGAATCTTGGTGATTTTGTAATAAGATGTCACTGATAGCGATCGCTGCTGCCAATGCAGCCAACCACAAGCCACCACAATAGGCGCTAACTCCTTGCAAACGCCAATCATCAAAGGTTTGGTCTGGCGCACCGGAATTTTCCGGAATCCCATCGCCATCTAAATCGAATGTTTTTACATAATCAAGGGTTTCCACAATTGCATCCCAGCAATCCCTTAAGAACTGCACATCATCCGCACCAGTTAGGAGAAAATCCCGATACACTTGCAAGACAAAATCACAGCCTAAATCCTTCCACAAATTGCAATCTTGATAGCTGGTGTAATTAGTTTTTTCCCAGACGTGTTCATTGGGTGCGCCTAAATCGTGGGGTGTTGCGCCTGGAGTTTTACGCACAGCAATGGGACTTTCTGCCCCAATGGTGTAGTAATAACCAATCACACGGGGGGTATCATCCCCTTGGGGAATTGCCCGCGCAAAAGCCCGCATAACTGCTTTTTCCAGTTCTGGGAACAGTTGCAACAACCCAAAGGAACCATACAGGCGCACATCTAAGCTTTCATACCATCGGTAATCTAGGCATTCCAGCACCGCAAATTGACCGATGGGATCGCATGGTGTCGCCGCACTCCAGAGAGTCCCCCCGCTAGTGAGGTCATAAAGCTCATTAAACAATGCCATTTTGAACCAGTCGGGCAAATCGGGACGATTCAGTATGGGGTCTTGCCAACTTTCGATTTGTTGTTGCCAAGTTTTATACTGTTCTAGAGCAGTAGTTGCGATCGCCCAAGCATGATCACCAGTTTTACCAAAAAAGTCTGTATATCTGCGATAGTAATTCACTCCAGCAGCAAATTCTGTCACAGGTAAATCCCAACTCACCACAAAGGGGATTTCTAAGGTTTCCCCTGGTTGCAGGGTGAAACGTACAGCAATAGCAGCTCCTAACTGTTCATTTTCTGTGACTGACGAGGTATCTATATGATTAGCTAAGGAACCATCCGCCGCAAAACTCTGCCATACCTCCTCACCCGTACCGACAGGATTCCATCGTGTATGGTAAAAAACTTCAACTTGGGAATGTTTCAGAGTTGCAATGCACCAACTCCCCTCACCTTCCTGTAAAGGTTCAGTCATCCCCACCCGCCCCAAAAAGCAACCCAGATGTTGGGGACTTTCATCTAAATAGTTATAATTTCCCCCACTTTCCCCTAAGCGCGGCTGATACTCATAAACCGGGCTACCATCATCCCGCACCCGCACATCAGGAGATTTGAGGGCATTAGTAAACCAACCCACCATATTTTGCCAGGTCAGCATGATACTGAGTGTTATGGGCGCATTCGTGGGGTTATGCGCTTGCCAAGCAAATACCGCTACAGGGTAACTAGTCTCTTGATAATTATTTGCCCAGATAGGGGAAAACTGCTCACAAGTTAACTCTGCCTGAAACACATTCTCATACACAAACCAACTACGGGGATACAAGGCGTGATATGTCCCTGTTGTCTGTGTTTCGCTAGATGCTGGATACCATTGCCAACTTTTCAAGCTTTCATCGTCTGTTGGTTGTGTAGACAAAGCATAAGCTTGGGAAGAAGTGCCATTTGCTTCAAATACACTAAATTGACAGGCGGGAAAATTTTGGAAAATATGCTCACCACCGTCAATGTGCCATAGGTTAAAGTCTCCCCGCGAAGAACGACCAATACAACCAGCACCAAAGCCGCCCAATGGCATACCATGCCAAGGCCCATCATCAATATTACTCGCATAGCGGACAGTATAAGGTTTATCCCAACCTAAGCCAATAGGACGATTCCAAGTAGAGGAGGGAATTTGCGGGGAGAATTGATTTGTCATTAACTGGTGTTACAAGTATGCAGTTACGCTAAGGAAGCTTAACTCGATGTGTAATTTTTCTCAAGTGTTTGGGGATTGGGAACTCAAAGGTTTACGTGATGTTTTTACGCCCAATATTCTGGCTGGGTTAATTCTATAGCGATCGCTAGGAGACTGGCAAAGTCCAACCGATAAAAAAGCTGCCAAAAACGAACTTGTTCCCGTATCTGATGATTACCGTAGGAAAATATTACTCGCCTAGTTTGTATGAGTAATGATAACCAAGGATAGGTATTGCGGATGAGACGAAACCAAATACAGGAAGAATACTTATTTTCATGGCTCATATCCTAAACTTCTTTCCTCCTGATTTGAAAGGGATGTAGGGGTTTAAGGGTATAAGGGTGTAGGAAAAAGACATCTTTCCTGTTTGGCTGTGAAACTCGCTTCATCGGGACTAGCTCTACCATCTAACTAAAAGCTTGAATATTTAATTCATCCCGCCACTGGGATAAAGGTTTTTCCCAAGCTTCTTCCCACTTTTGTGCGAATAACGGTTTGGCTTGCAAACCCATTGTCCAACCTCGTTCAATAGTCTGGAGAAGTTGCGGTAAGTCTTCTGGAGCGAGTAAAGTGGCACTCATCAAGGCATTGGCAATTAGCATACTGGCTAAGGGTAGACGAAATTGTGCTAGATAAAAGGCTTGTAATCCTATTTCGTCAATACCACTGGCGCTGAATCCCGTAACAAGATGCCAAATATCATGGGTTTGCTGCCAGCGATGCTCAATGTAAGCTGTATCTGAATTGACAATAATTTCAGGATCTATGCGTTCAAAGCCAGATTCTTTGAGAGTCGAGGCATAGAGATAACCCAAAGAATCAGCCGGATATTGCAATAGCTGCTCTACGTCGTGGACTGGCGCATAATATCGCTCTTTGATCAAATGCGCTACCTCAGGATCAGTCTGCATACTTTCCGCCGCCAATTCAAAGGCCCGGCTGTGAATTAAGATGCTACTAAGTTCATCCACCGCATCTATGTTGTCTTCTGTTGTTAGTAACGTGAAAAAAGCTTTCATCGCCGTCAAAAACTGGAAATTCATCTGCCGTTGCACTTCCGAGTCAAGTTTTAACGGCTGAACTGGGTGAGTATTTATCGTTTGCATGGCAAGAGCTACTAGTAATAAAATCAATTAAACATGAACATTATTCATGTTTAAAATATACGAACAATGTTCATGTTTTGTCAAGAGCGAAATTAGATTGATGACAGCGAATAATTCTCCCAGTAATTCCAAGATGCGCCGCCAACCCCAGCAGGCGAGGAGTCAGGAGCGAGTTAATTACATTCTGAGTGCAGCCGAGGAATTATTTATTGAGATGGGATATGAGCAGACAACAACAAGAGCGATCGCATCTCGTGCTAAAGTTCCTGTTGGTTCCTTGTATCAGTTCTTCCCGGATAAAGAATCCATTCTCAAAGCCTTAGCTGTGCGATATTTTCAACAGGAATATCAGTTGTTTGCCCAACTGCACACCAAAGAAGCAGAGACATTACCTGTTGCAGTGTATGTTGATCGGGTAATCGATGCGTTCGATCACTTTATGAACAGCCATCCGGGGTATCGTGCTGTGTATGAGCAATTACTGAACTTGATGACATATTCAGCAATTGAAGCAATGGATAACTATGAGTATCGAATTGTGGATGAACTGGCTGCTTTCTTTGCTAAACTCAACCCCAAACTAGAAGCAGAAAAATGCCAAGCGATCGCCTTAGTAGTAGTGAAGGTAGTAAGTGATCTTCTATGGCTGGCTACCAGTCAGACTCCAGCAAAGCGGCAATTGCTGTTAGCAGAAACGAAAATATTGATGTTGGGTTATCTCAATAATTATTTAGGTAATCAGATAAGGGACTAGGGACTGGGGATTGGGGATTGGGGACTGGGGATTGGGGATTGGGGATTGGGGACTTCTCCCCCTGCCTCCCCTGCCTCCCCTGCTCCCTGCCCCTCTGCCTCTTCTCACACTCCGCTTCCTAACTCCAACAACCCAGGTGGGGGGGTGATTTCGATGCGGCGGGTTTGTAAATCTACTACTGGTGCGATCGCCTTGACAAAAGGAATCAGCACAGTCTTTGGTTTTTTGTCGCTAGTAACTGGCTCATGTAGGCTCACTTCCAGTAAATCATTACCAGCCGGGATGACATCAACTACAGCCCCTACTAAATCCCCGGAGGCTTGTAAGAAGACTTCCATGCCGATTAAATCGACCACATGATATTCATCTTCGCCTAGTTCTGGGCGATCGCTGGCTGGCACAAACAACATACAACCCCGTAATTCTTCCGACTGGCTGCGATTTTCTACGCCAGCTAACTGGAGGACATATAAGTTTTTGTTCTCCAGGTAACGACCATGCAGCAATTCTATAGGTTGTGGTTCCGTTTGCCCCGGACGTAATAACCATCGGGTTCCCGGCACTTCAAAGCGTTCGGGAAAGTCAGAATCAGGATAGACTCGCACTTCCCCAGATAAGCCTTGGGCGGAAACGATTTTACCAATTTGTAGCCATTCGTCAGGATTGGGAGTTGTGAATTGGGGATTGGGGATTGGGGATTGGGGACTGGGGACTGGGGACTTCTCTCCCTGTCTCCCCTGCCTCCCCTGCCTCCCCTGCTTCCCCTGCTTCTTCTCCCCCTGCCCCCTGCCCCCTGCTCCCTGCCTCTTCTCCCCTGCCCCTTTACTTTCTTGTTTACGCTTCATTACTTAAGCACTAATGGGTGTACGCTGGTAAATTTGTTCGACTGCTTTTGCTAGACGCTGCATACCAAGGGCGATTTCAGTATCGCTACCAGTCAAGCTGATGCGGACACATTGGTGTTTGTGCGCCCATTCTTCTTTTAAGCCAGGGAAGAATGTACTACCAGGGACGACAATTACCCCAACTTTTTTGAGTTCTTGGTATAATTCCCAATCTGTGATGGGCAAATCTTGTAACCATAGCCAACTAAAGATAGCACCTTCACCACGATGGAGGAACCAAGGTAATTCTTTGGGCATGGCTGCTTCTAAGGCATTCTCGACGATGGCGAATTTGTTTTTGTAGAAGGGACGGATAACTTGTTCCGCGATTTGTGCCAACGCACCAGAGTTAATGGCACGAGCGGCGATCGCCTGCCCATAGCGTGAGGAATGTAAACTAGCATTAGTCTGGAAAGATTCTAGGACTTGAATTAATCTTTCATTACCGATAGCAATACCAATTCTCTCCCCTGGTAAACCCGCTTTCGATAAGCTGGTGCAATGAAGAATATTTTCCCCAAAAATCAGCGACATATCCGTGAAGTTCAACGCCGGGAATGGGGGAGCGTAAGCCGAATCAATCAGCACTGGCACATTATAAGGTGCGGCAAGGGCGGCAATTTTTCTCACTTCGTCATCTGTGAGGACGTTGCCTGTAGGGTTACAGGGGCGGGAGAAAATGACGCAGCCGGTGCTTTCGGAAATAGACACTTGGCTAAAATCGGGGCGATATTTAAAGCTGTGTGCTGCTGCATCAATATCTAGAGAAGGTTTGTAAGCAACTAAAGCTTCGGGAACTAGACAAATACCACCGTAGCCAGTGTAATCGGGACTCAGGGGTAAAACAATTTGCTTGAGGTCGCCGCTACTGGTGTAACCGCCGAAAACATTAGCAGCATAAAAGTACAGAGTTTGACTACCCGGAGTGATTAAGATGTTGCGATCGGTTAAATTCAGACCATAGCGACGGTTAAAATCTTTCACAACCGCTTCAATTAATGGCGCATAGCCTTGACTAGAACCATAGCGACAAACTACTTCACCATATTCTTGACTTGCTAAGAGTTCTGCTGTGCAGTCCCGCCATAACTGTTCTACCTCTGGCAAAATCAACGGGTTCCCCGCACTCAAATTAATTAAATCCTGCCCTCCACCAGACTTCAACGTTTCGATAATGTCCTTCATAATCGCTCGTACACCAGTCAGGTTGGACATTTGATCGCCAATTTTAGTTAGGGCAGGGTTCATAAGCTTTAACAGTAAAGATAATTGAAGGGTTGACAAAAATATGAGTCTAGTGCAGCAGACCAATATCATTTTCTAGGCTTGCCGCCTGTAACTAATGTACCAATCTCAGCAAAAAATGCAATTTTAGTTAGTTTACAAAAAAGTTATGTAAATTTTCTGCAACTACCATTCGATAGAATCTTGCTCACCCCATCATTTTTAATTTTTCAGTGTTGCAGGTAAGATACTCCCAGGTAAGGGCTTTTTTTGAATTTTGAATTTTGAATTTTGAATTGATGAGGAGGGCTAACTCGTGGAAGTGAAAGCAGCAATAGCTTACGGCGCGGGTAAGCCGTTGACAATTGAAACCGTTCAACTAGAGGGGCCAAAAGCTGGGGAAGTATTGGTTGAAGTTAAAGCCAGTGGCGTTTGCCATACCGATGCTTACACCCTTTCAGGAAATGATCCCGAAGGTTTGTTCCCCGCCATTTTAGGACATGAGGGTGCGGGGGTAGTAGTAGATGTGGGCGCTGGTGTTACCAGTGTCAAACCAGGGGATCATGTGATTCCTCTCTACACCCCAGAATGTCGCCAATGTGCCTATTGTTTAAGCTTTAAGACTAATCTGTGTCAAGCTATTCGTGGTACTCAAGGACGTGGTGTGATGCCCGATGGGACTAGTCGTTTTAGTATCAATGGGCAGATGATTCATCACTATATGGGTACATCTACGTTTGCTAACTACACAGTGTTACCGGAAATTGCTGTAGCCAAAATTCGAGAAGATGCCCCATTTGACAAGGTTTGTTACATTGGGTGCGGTGTAACGACAGGTATTGGTGCAGTCATTTATACAGCCAAGGTGG
The DNA here is from genome assembly GCF_048568275.1 of Anabaena sp. FACHB-595. Classification (NCBI taxonomy): domain Bacteria; kingdom Bacillati; phylum Cyanobacteriota; class Cyanophyceae; order Nostocales; family Nostocaceae; genus Anabaena; species Anabaena sp. FACHB-595. The sequence goes on along the minus strand of NZ_CP183473.1, from coordinate 3,417,116 downwards.
AAGCAGGGGCAAATGTCGTCGTTTTTGGCTTGGGGGGTATTGGTTTAAACGTCATCCAAGGGGCGCGGATGGTGGGTGCGAATATGATTGTCGGCGTAGATATTAATCCCAGCAAACGCGCCTTGGCTGAAAAATTTGGGATGACACATTTTGTTAATCCCCAAGAAGTTGAGGGTGATTTAGTTGCTTATTTGGTGGACTTAACGAAAGGCGGCGCTGATTACAGTTTTGAATGTATTGGTAACGTCAATGTGATGCGCCAAGCCTTAGAATGCTGTCATAAGGGTTGGGGTGTGAGTGTAATTATTGGTGTAGCTGGTGCAGGACAAGAAATTAGTACTCGTCCCTTTCAATTAGTGACTGGGCGTGTGTGGAAAGGTTCTGCTTTTGGTGGCGCTAGAGGGCGTACAGATGTGCCGAAAATTGTTGATTGGTATATGGATGGAAAGATAAATATTGATGATTTAATTACTCATGTGATGCCAATTGAAAAAATTAATGATGCTATGGATTTGATGCACAGAGGTGAATCGATTCGCAGTGTGGTGACTTTTTAATAGCTAGATTGTACTCAGAGTGGGTAATACCCAACTTGATTATATAGAGGCAGGTGCGATCGCTTTACCCCATCTGTCCTCGTACCCATTCCCTAATTACTTGTCGAAATACCCGCCTTCCCGCCATGCGGTATCTTTCAATTAGTGATGGAATTTCTTGAATATTTAAATTAGGAAATACTAAACTTGTTTCGGTTTGGATATATTTCTCACCTTGCAATTGGTAAATTTTGATGTCTCCAGCATCATAACACCAGATTTCAGGCACACCTAACCGAACATAGAGAGGAAATCTATCTAATGATTTACTCGTAACATCAATTTCTAAAGCTAAATCTGGAGGTGGGTCTTGATTTAAATCAAAACTGAGCTTACCTCTAATTAAGGCTTCATTTTGGAAATAAAAGCAATTGTCAGATTCTATCCCAGCCTTTTTTAATTCTCGTTTCCAGGTAGTTGAACCATAACATTCATAATCTAACTCTAAAACTTCAGCCGTATCTTTGATAATGTCACCAATTATTTCTTTATAATATTCGTGTTCTGGTAATGGGGTCATAATCTCTAAAGTGCCATCATCGTAAGCAATCCTAGCTGCTCTACTTTCACCTAAATTTACTAATAAATTCTCAAATTGTTGCCAACTAATATTATGGAGAACTACCCGATCAGCACGAAGTTCAGTTAACAGCATATTTCCTCGCAGCATCAGTGAGTATTAGGCTGAGGAGTGTCAACCTACTTCATTTTATCAATGATGATTGATAAATATTTCCCAACCCTAACCACCTTCTTCCCACGGAACTTTCAACGATGAGCGATCGCTTCTATCCGGGTATACCTACAACAGATGATTTAATTAAGTAGATGAATAATCTCAAACTGATCTCAGAATATCAAAGCTTTGGCGGTAAACTCGGCTTTTATTCTCATCCGTCTTCTACCTGTAACGGGGAAATGCGTTTTGCTGTTTATCAGCCACCGCAAGCAGCCGAAAAACCTCTACCAGTCCTCTATTTTCTTTCTGGTTTGACTTGTACAGAAGAAAATTTTATGGCTAAAGCTGGGGCGCAACGTTACGCGGCTGAGTATGGATTAATTTTGGTTGCGCCAGACACTAGCCCCCGCAATACTGGAATTGCTGGTGAAGATGACGAGTGGGATTTTGGTACAGGTGCGGGTTTTTATGTGGATGCGACGGAAAAACCTTGGCGATCGCACTACCAAATGTATAGTTATATTGTGCAGGAATTACCTGCTTTGATTGCGGCTAATTTCCCTATACAAGCTGAGAAACAAGGGATTTTTGGTCACTCGATGGGTGGACATGGGGCGCTGGTCTGTGCTTTGCGTAATCCCCATATTTTTAAATCTGTGTCGGCTTTTGCACCGATTGTTACACCTATGGGCTGTCCTTGGGGTCAAAAGGCTTTTAGTCGTTATCTCGGAAATAATCAAGCAAGCTGGCTGGCTTATGATGCTAGTGAATTAGTTAAACAGTTGGGATATCACAGCCAAATTCTCATAGACCAAGGTACGTCTGATAAATTTTTAACTGAACAATTATTAACAGATGTATTTGCCCAAGCTTGTCAAGCAGTTAACCAACCGCTTAATTTACGTTATCAAGCAGGCTATGACCACAGTTATTATTTCATTGCTAGTTTTATAGCAGATCATATCCGTCATCATGCAACCTCTTTGGAGCGTAGCTGAGTGCTAATTTCCTACCGTTAAGGAAAGGTTTCGTAGGGTGCATCAGTGGGATAGAACCTAACTATACTTAGAAAGTATTCATACTGACGCACCCTACTGGCTACATTTTGGATATTTCTTTATCTGGAAGTCCCTCAGCAAAATTAACAAGGGCTGTTAACTGTCAACTGTCAACAGCCCTCTAGATGGACTTTACAACTTAAAAGCAGAATCGCCTAATATACTGAAAGCGGAGGGATTAATAACGAAACCAGTTACGATTCCAGTCGTCACGACGGTTATTATCCCAGTCATTACGACGGTTGTTATCCCAGCGACGGTTGTTATCCCAGCGACGGTTGTTATCCCAGCGACGGTCGTTATCCCAGCGACGGTTATTATCCCAACGACGGTTTTTGTCCCAGTCGTTACGGCGATGATTATTCCGATGACGACGGTGATTATCCCGATAGCGACGGTCATTGTCGCGGTCATAGCGGATATTATCCCAGTCATCACGACGGTCGTTATCCCAGTTATGGCGACGATTATCTTGTCTACCTAGCTCAAAAATAGAAAACGCTGGTGTGTTCGCGTCAGCCTTGGGGGAAATAGCCAAAGCTGAAGCGGATGCTATCAAACCAACAAGAAAAACAGAGGTAATGCGATTGATCATATGAGTCTAGAGTTATTGTTTGTAAGTTCTCCAAGCCCAGTCAATTTACACAAAACAGATTCCACATGGCTTTCCATCAAACCTATTAATCTTTACTAGCTGGAAAGGTCTTCTTGGATGCAGAGAATTTTTTTGCCTCTAATACAATTTTGCTAATAAGGTTTTGCCTGGTAACACTATATTGTTATATATTTAAATATTTTTTTACAAAAAAATAAATAAATTAAAATTTAGTGCATAGTATTGATATAAAACAACATCAAAAATTCTAATCAATAATGGTAGTCTCTACAAGATATAAAGAATAAACATCACTAATTTTAGGTAAGTTTTGATGTCAATGAAATCCCCCTAATTCAGGTGCTAGTTAACTACTTGAAACTCAACAGAAATCAACCTGAATGGCGTTGGCTGGGGGTAGATGATGAGTGAAATCGAGAAAAACAAGACGTTTACTAATGCTGTGTTGTCAACCATACAGCAAGAAAGTATTTCTTTGATAACCGCAAGTATCTCACACGTAATTTCCAAAGCGTAGAATTTTATGTCTCAGAGCAGTGCAAATACAGCAGCCTTACATTTAAGTGAAAAGCTACCTTTTTCCCTCAAGCGATTAGCAGATTTAGCTTATAATTATTGGTGGAGTTGGAGTGGCGATCGCCTAGCATTATTCCAAGCCATTGATCCCCAAGAGTGGGAACGCTGTGGACATAACCCAGTGGCAATTTTAGAGTCAGTCAGCTACGAACGCCTCACCCAGTTAGCTGAAGACCCGTTTTATCTCAAGCAAGTTTCTGCCTTGGCGCAGGAGTTTGACCAATATATCAACCAGAAAGATACTTGGGTGAGTCGAGTAGCGCCCCAAGTTTCCCACGAAAACCCCGTTGCTTATTTTTGTGCCGAATTTGGTATTCATGAATCTCTACCAATTTACTCTGGTGGGTTGGGGATTTTGGCTGGGGATCACCTGAAATCATCATCCGATTTGGGTGTACCGTTGGTGGGTATTGGCTTGCTATATCGCCAAGGTTATTTTCGTCAGCGCTTGAGCCGTCAAGGTTGGCAAGAAGATTATTATGTGGATAATTCCTTCCATCGGATGCCCATTGAGTTGATTAAAAATGAGCATGGGGAACCACTAACAATTAAATTGGAGATTCGCCAGCGTCAGGTAACAGTGCAAATCTGGCGCGTGCAAGTAGGAAGGGTAAGTTTATATTTACTCGATAGCGATCGCCATGACAATGATCCCATTGACCGTTGGTTGACAGGACATTTATACGGTGGGAATACAGAAACCCGCATCGCCCAAGAAGTCGTCTTAGGAATTGGCGGTGTGAGAGCGTTGCAAGCCTTGGGGATCAAACCTTCTGTCTATCACCTCAACGAAGGTCATGCCGCTTTCTGTACCTTAGAAATTGCCCGTCTGGAAATCGAACGCACAGGTAAATCCTTCTACGATATTGAAGCCAGTGTGCGGAATAGTTGCGTATTCACCACCCATACACCAGTTCCCGCCGGTCACGATGTCTTCTCACCCGATTTAATTGACTCCTTCTTTGCCCACTACTGGACACAATTACGTCTCTCCCGTGAACAATTCTTAGCTTTAGGCGCACGGCGATTAGGTGACCCCTGGGAACCCTTTGGTATGACTGTGTTAGCCTTGCGAATGTCCCGCGCTTGTAACGGTGTGAGTGAACTACATGGTCAAGTATCCCGCAAGATGTGGACTGTCCTCTATCCCCAAAGGTCGGAGGAGAAAGTACCAATTGGTTACATTACCAATGGTGTACACGCACCCACCTGGACAGCACCTTTATTAGCCGACTTATATAATCAATACTTGGGTGCAGACTGGAGAACCCAAGCCATTGATCCCAAAATGTGGGCAAAAGTGGACGACATCCCCGATGAGGAATTATGGTCACGCCATCTCATCCTCAAAGAAAGATTAGTCGCCTACACCCGTTATAAAGTCAGAAAATCACGGGAACATCGGGGTGAAGACCAAAGACTCATTCAAGCCAGTGATAGTCTACTAGATCCCAAAATCCTCACCATTGGTTTTGCTAGACGCTTCAGCCCTTACAAACGTGGCGACTTAATTTTACGTGATGCAGAACGAGCGTTACGCATTTTCAGCAACGCTGAACGTCCAGTGCAGATAGTGTTTGCCGGCAAAGCCCACCCAGCCGATGAAGAAGGTAAGCGGATTATCCAACGCTTGATGGAATGGTGTCATAATTCAGGCATTATTAACCGTGTCGCCTTTATTGAAGATTACGACATTTACACAGGGCAGAAATTAGTCCAAGGTGTGGATGTGTGGTTAAATAATCCCCGTCGTCCCCTAGAAGCATCGGGAACAAGTGGACAGAAAGTCTGCTTCAACGGTGGGATTAATTGCAGCGTCCTTGATGGTTGGTGGTGTGAAGGTTATCAAGCCGATGCAAATGGTAAAGGCTTAAATGGTTGGGCGATTGGTGAAGATGCTCACACCAGCGACCAAGAATTACAAGACCGCATTGATTCCCAATCCCTGTATAAGTTGCTAGAAGAGGAAATTGTACCTCTATACTACGACCAAGATGCCAACGGGATTCCCCATCGTTGGGTGCAAGTCATGAAAGCATCCATCAAAACCAATGCACCATTATTTAATACAGACAGAATGATTGCTGACTACGTTACACAGGTGTATGTACCAGAAATCTCTACCCGTGTGCAGCCAATTTTAGCTAAGGTTCTGCTGTAGCTAATAATCTAAGTTTCCTGGTTCGGTAAGGGGGTAGTATATCTACCCCTTTTTTTGGTAATTATTGATAAGGATTAATTAAATTATCTAGCCTTTATAATTAAAATAATCTGGATACCTTGGTGAACAAAGATGAGTTTAGTCATTTCTGATGAGATTGTCCAAGCAAGTGGATTATCAGAAAAGGAATTAATTCTCGAACTGATTATCCTATTATTTCAAAAAAAGAACATTAGTCTTGGTAAAGCTTCCCAGTTGGCTCAAGTGCCTTTATTGCAATTTCAACATGAATTGGCAAAGAGAAATATTCCTCTTCATTATGATGAAAGTGACTTAGAAATTGATTTACAAAATTTGGGTATTCTTTAATAATTATGCCTATCGTTAGCAACACTTCACCTATTACTAATCTAGCTGCTATAGGCAAAATTCATTTACTAAAACAACTTTATGGCGGCATTATCATACCATCAGCAGTTTTTCATGAATTAACTCAGTGGGGAGATTCTATACCCGGAGCTAAAGAAGTTAAAACATTGCATTGGATTCAAGTTAACCCAATCACCAACGATGATTTAGTGGTGTCGTTAAGAAATAAATTAGATGAAGGTGAATCTTCTGCTATCGCTTTAGCATTAGAATTAAAGGCTGATTGGTTAATTATAGATGAACAGTTGGGCAGACAAATAGCAATTGAATATAATTTGAAAATTACAGGTATTTTAGGGATTTTGATAGAAGCAAAAAGTCGGGGTTTAATTTTATCAGTTAAACCCGTTTTGGATGATTTAATCAATATAGCAAAATTTTGGGTTAGTCGTTCTCTCTATAATCGTATTTTATCGATTGTTGATGAACAATAATAGGTAATAGATTTGTACCTATTACCTATTACCCATTACCCATTACCTACTTGCCAAATATTGATACATCTGCCAACGTGCATCAACTTCAGCTTGTGCTTGTTCTAGCAGTTGTTTAGCTACTTCTGGTTTACTTTTCGTCAACATCTTGAAGCGATTTTCTTGATACATTGATTGCTCTACTGATTGAGTAGGCGATCGCATATCTAACTGTAAGGGATTTTTGCCCTGTTCTTGCAACAGTGGATTATAACGATACAATAACCAGCGTCCTGATTCTACCAGGGCTTTTTGTTGGTTCATGCCTGTGGTCATGTTGATGCCGTGGGCGATGCAATGGCTGTAGGCAATAATTATAGATGGGCCGTCAAAGGCTTCTGCTTCCAAAAATGCCTTGAGTGTCTGGTCATCTTTTGCACCTAACGCTACACTTGCCACATATACGTTACCGTAATTCATCGCCATTAAACCCATATCTTTCTTTTGTGCAGGCTTACCACTGGCGGCGAATTTAGCGACGGCTGCCTTGGGGGTGGCTTTGGAAGATTGACCGCCGGTGTTAGAATACACTTCTGTATCCATGACCAAAATATTCACGTTGCGACCACTGGCTATCACATGGTCGATACCGCCAAAGTCAATATCATAAGCCCAACCATCACCGCCAATAATCCAGACACTTTTTTTCACTAGGTAATCAGCGAGAGATTTGAGATTTTGGATTTTGGATTTGAGATTGGGGTCAAAGGTGGGAATTTTATCTAACTGTTGCTTTAACAACTCAATCCTTTGGCGTTGTTCCCAAATGTCAGCCTCAGTTTTCTGTGGTGCTTTAAGAATCGAATCTACAAGGTTATCCCCCACTTCCGTGCTGAACTGTTGCAGTAATTCCGCCGCAAATTCTGCTTGCTTATCTAACGACAGACGATAACCAAAACCAAACTCGGCGTTATCTTCAAATAAACTATTAGACCAAGCCGGGCCTCGTCCATCGTTGTTTTTCGTCCAGGGGGTGGTGGGGAGATTTCCGCCGTAAATGGAAGAACAACCAGTGGCGTTGGCAATAACCGAGCGATCGCCAAATAATTGTGTTAATAGTTTTACATAAGGTGTCTCACCACAACCAGCACAAGCACCGGAAAATTCAAATAGAGGTTCTTGCAGTTGTTGTTGGCGAATCTGGTTAAGTTTTAAGTTTCGTCGGTCAGGATTGGGTAAATTCAAGAAGAAATCCCAATTGTCTCTTTCCTGTTCCCGTAAAGGTAGCTGATTTGCCATGTTAATGGCTTTGAGTGATGGCTCGGATTTATTTTTGGCTGGGCAGACATTCACACAAATAGCGCAGCCTGTACAATCTTCTGGAGCGACTTGGATAGTGAATTTTTGGTTAGCAAAGTCTCTGTCTTTAGCATCCACTGACTTAAAAGTAGGTGGTGCATTCTCTAACTCACTTGGCTGATAAACCTTAGCGCGAATTGCCGCATGGGGACAAACCATCACACACTTACTACACTGTACGCAGATATCTGTATCCCACACAGGTATTTCTTGAGCAACGTTGCGCTTCTCCCATTTAGCTGTACCTGTGGGAAATGTCCCATCTGGTGGTAGTGTACTTACAGGTAAGTCATCACCTTGCCACACCATGATTTTTCCCAGAACGTCCCGCACAAACTTGGGGGCGCTGGTGGAGAAGGGACTTTGGTTAGATAGGAGTGCTTCCTCATCTATCCATTTCCCTTTTTCCTCAATGGGAATCTTCACTTCATGTAAATTTTCGAGGGTCTGGTCTACCGCTTGCAAGTTCATGCGGACAACTTCTACCCCTTTCTTACCATAGGTCTTTTCTATCGCTTGTTTTATTTTGGCGATCGCTTGCACTTCTGGCAATACCCCCGCCAAAGCAAAAAAGCACACCTGCATAATGGTGTTAATGCGTCCACCCATCCCACTATCACGGGCGACTTGATTGGCGTTGATGACGTAGAGTTTGAGTTGCTTATCGAGAATTTGCAGCCGGACTTTCAGGGGTAAATTTTCCCAAACAGTAGCCGCATTGTATGGACTATTTAACAAAATAGTCGCCCCATGAGCAGCCGCATTTAAAACTTCGATACGTTCCAAAAATCCCCAGTGATGACAACCAATAAAATTGGCTTGGTCAATCAAGTAAGTAGAACGTATGGGTTGAGAACCGAAGCGCAAGTGAGAAACCGTCATCGAGCCAGATTTTTTGGAGTCGTAAACAAAATAACCTTGGGCGTAATTGTCTGTTCCTTCCCCAATAATCTTAATTGAGTTCTTATTCGCCCCCACTGTCCCATCGGAACCCAAACCATAGAACATCGCCCGGACAACGTTATCCGGTTCCGTGGAAAAGCTAGGGTCATATTCTAGGGATGTATGCGTTACATCATCATTAATCCCGATAGTAAAGTGATTCTTCGGCGTAGCTTGAGCCAAATTATCAAACACAGCCTTCACCATCGCCGGTGTAAATTCCTTCGACGACAACCCATACCTTCCACCAATAATTTTGGGGACTGGGGACTGGGGACTGGGGACTGGGGAATTATTTTTATTTACCCATCCTTCATGAATCGCTGTAACTACATCTTGATACAAAGGCTCCCCCGCGCTTCCTGGTTCCTTAGTGCGGTCGAGGACAGCGATCGCCTGTACACTATGAGGTAAAGCCTGGACAAATCTCTCTACATCCCAGGGGCGAAATAGTCGGACTTTGAGAACGCCTACTTTTTCACCACGGGCGTTGAGATAATCCACTGTTTCATGGACTGTTTCACAACCAGAACCCATGATGATAATTAGGCGATCGGCATCACTCGCGCCGTGGTATTCATATATTTGATAATATCTCCCCGTCCGTTCGCCAAATTTATCCATAATCCCTTGGACAATTGCGGGACAAGCGTTGTAGTAAGGGTTTGCACCTTCACGGGCTTGGAAGAAGACATCAGGATTTTGGGCTGTCCCCCGCAACAAAGGACTATCTGGGGTGAGGGCGCGGGCGCGGTGTGCAAATATTTTATCTTCATTAATGAGCGATCGCACATCATCATCTGCTAAAAGCTCTACTTTCTGTACCTCATGGGAAGTACGGAAGCCATCGAAGAAGTGCAAAAAGGAAACCCGTGTATCTAAAGTTGCCGCATGGGCAATTAAAGCAAAATCGTGACTCTCCTGCACCGAAGCCGAACACAGCATAGCAAACCCAGTACCACGCGCCGCCATCACATCACTATGGTCACCAAAAATTGATAGGGCGTGGGTAGCCAAAGACCGCGCCGCCACGTGAACCACCATACTAGTCAGTTCACCCCCAATTTTGTAGAGATTGGGAATCATCAACAATAGCCCTTGAGATGCTGTGAAAGTCGTACTTAAGGAACCCGTTTGCAAAGCCCCATGCACCGCACCAGCCGCCCCGCCTTCACTCTGCATCTGTACCACACTGGGAACTGTCCCCCAGAGGTTGGGACGACCTTCCGCCATCCAAGCATCAGCCCATTCACCCATTGCTGAAGAGGGGGTGATGGGATAGATAGCAATTACTTCATTTAATTTATAGGCAACACGGGCGACAGCCTCATTCCCGTCAATAGTTGCGAAGGTTTGGCTCATAATCTGATTTTTGTCCTAGTCTCTAAACTGCGAATGGGGAGACAGAAGAATGAGAAGTAGCCAAAGCCAAAAAATTAATACTGATTAAAAATTCTCAATTCGGATGTCATTTGTTGCTTTTATAAAAATGAATATTGATTTGCGGCTAAGGGCTGATTCGACTTTCTGCAAATACTCCATAGATTAGTATCTCATCCGCAATACTTCGTATATATACAATCCATTAGGAATGTACTCTATTGATCAATTAATTATAATGATGGGCTTTGGAGATGATTTTTCTATGGTTGTGGGGTAGAGGTGCGGGAATTGTTAACGCAATTTTTGGGATTGAGGCTGCTTGAAAATAGAAGATGGTCGCGGTATGGATTGCTCCCGTAACAAGAGTAAAGGAATACTTAAAAATCCCAAAATCATCACGACTCCAGTCATGACCCATATTGCTAATCGATTGGGTCGATAGTCGCCTCGCTCTATTTGCCAGAATACCTGATTGTAACGCCATGCAGCTAGAGCGATCGCCAAAATTCCCACAAGCACTAAAGTAATCCCTAAATTCTCTGAGTTGAATAGAGGATTGACAGATGTTTCTCTTTGTGTAATTGCTGTATCAAGCTGACGCAAAAATAACCCAAATCTAGCAATAGCAAACCCAAAACTAATTAAAGCGATAGAAGTGCGTAACCATGCTAAAAAAGTACGTTCATTCGCTTGATGCTCTCGCTGACGGTCTATTTTCGGCAGCTTATTCATAAAGTAATTGGTTTTTAGGCTTATAGAAATACTAATACAAATTTAATATGAAGCTACATATATAGGAATCCGATTTGATTTCTGTTGGCGTAGCCTGCGCTTACACATAAAATTCTCAGTATCTGTAGGGTGGGCATTGCCCACCGGCTCATGGTTTTGGTGGGCAATGCCCAACGCCACTTGCTCCAAGCCGGGAAACCCGTCCAACGCAGTGGCTCCCCTACGTATATTTCAAAAATCAAGTATGAGTCCTATGGCAGATAAAACAAACTAGATAAATTAAAGTAGGAAATAGTATATTGAGCCTCTACCAGGCTAGAAACTGGGAGATTCACAACAATTGAACACTCATGTCATTAACTGCTCCGTTATACAGAAAAGTTAAGATAGCGGTAATTCAGAAACTACATAACTTTTATCAATCGACTGCTGATTGATTAGGCGATATAAAAATGAAGACTCACAATTATTGAGAGCCTAATCATGAAAAATCAGACGAAAAACTGCTGGAAAAATAGAGTACTTACCAGCACCATCTTAGCCATGAGTTCAACATTGATGTTGGCAACATCGGCAACAGCAGCTACTCTGAGAGTCAAGATTGAGAATCTAGCACCCCAAGGGGGTACTTTCTTGACTCCTCTGTGGGTTGGCTTTCACAATGGCAATTTTGATACTTACGATCGCAATGCACCTTTAAACCCTAATTTTCCGGGTACAGAAAGTGTTGTTGAAGATGGTGCAACAGCAGAAATTACAACTCGGTTCGCCAATTTTGGCGCGGGTGACGTTCAAGCTACAATTCTTGGAAATAATGGGATTCCAGGGCCAATTGATCCAGGTGAGACTGCTACATTTGATTTCGATTATCAAGCAGTTCGCAATAGTGGCCGCTTTTTTAGTTATATTTCAATGGTGATTCCCAGTAACGATTTATTCATCGCTAATGGTAATCCTCTGGCTCATCCTATTTTCGATGAAGTAGGTAAATTCATCGGGACTGAATTTTTGGTACTGGGTTCTCAAGTGCTGGACGGTGGTACAGAAGTCAATGATGAATTACCTCAAAATACAGCTTTCTTTGGTCAACAAACCCCTAATACTGGTGTTGATGAAAATGGCGTAGTCCGCCTAGCTTCAGAGTTTGGTGGTTTCTTACCTGCTGGTAGTGGCGGTATTTTAGATGATCCGAGATTTGCGAATGCTAACTTCCTCACCCCAGGCTATCAGGTAGCTCGGATTACTGTAGAAAAGGTTCCCGAACCTGCTGCTAGTGTTGGTTTGCTGGCATTTGCTGGTTTACTGTTGCTAGGACGTGGTTGGCATCGGCAAGTTAAGACTAAATCACTGATGAAAACTGGCGAATTGTAAAAGAGCGTTCGAGATGCGATCGCCTTTAGCAATTATTTTCCTCAATCTAGAAAAATTGAGAAATCAGACTTCTTAAAAAGTTAAGTTTGTCAGGAATAATGATCTCAAAATATGCGCCTAATACACCCTGATCCAGGTTGGGTTAAGCTGCGCTTAATTAAACCTACAATTTTTGAACATTTAAGTCTTGCTGCACTATTTAACTATCTCAAAGCACCAAGAGCTTGTAATGTGAAAATTGTAGCTTTTGTTAACCCTGTGACACCAGTAATATTCATTCCCTCATAAAGCCGTTTCGCCCGCAAAATCTGCAAACATTCACCAGTTTTTACATTCCAAATCCTCACGGTTTGGTCTTGAGAACCACTAGCGACCACTTCCCCATCTGGACTAAAAGCCACAGAAGAAACTAAGTGTGTATGCCCAATGCAGATATGATGACATTTTCCTGTGTTAACATCCCAAATTCTTACGGTTTGGTCATGGGATGCGCTGGCCAGGATTTTTCCATCAGGGCTAAAAGCAATATCAAATACCCAGTTAGTATGTCCAGTCAAGGTTTTGAGGCATTTACCCTGCTGCCAATCCCATATTTTCACTGTTTGGTCGGTGCTGCAAGTGGCAATAATTTCTCCATTGGGGCTAAAGATAGCTGAGTAAACGCGATTACTATGTCCTCGCAATATGCCAACACAACGACCTGTACAACAATCCCATAGTCTCACAGATTGATCAGCACTAGCACTAGCTAAAAGTTGCCCGTCTGGACTCCAAGCCATTCCCAGGATTTTATCGCTATGTTCGCTCAAGGTTTTGAGACATTGACCTGTGCTAATATTCCATAGCTTGACTGTACAGTCAGCGCTACCGGTGGCGATGATTTTACCTTGGGGATGAAACACAACAGCATACACCCAATCTGTATGTTCGAGTAAAATCTGGAAGCATTGACCTGTGCTAATGTTCCACAATCTGACTGAGGAATCTGTACTCGCACTAGCTAGGGTTTGACTGTCTGGACTAAAGGCAATTCCATAAATAAAATCGGTATGCCCTTCTAAGCTGCTGATGTATTTGCCGGTTTGCCAATCCCAGAGTTTAACTGTTTTGTCGTTACTACCACTAGCTAAAATCTGTCTATCAGGACTAAAAGCTACAGGTAATGCCCAATCTGTATTACCGTACCAAGCTTTCAAACATTGACCAGTGCGACAATTCCAGAGCCTCACGCTTTGGTCTAAACTAACACAAGCTAGTGTTTGACCATCTGGGCTAAAGGCGACGGAACAAACTTCATTAGTGTGTCCGTGTAGAGTTTTGATGCAGATATGGGTTTGACAATCCCAGAGTTTAATTGTGCGATCGCCACTACCACTGACTAAAATTTTACTATCAGGACTATAGGCAATAGAATAGACGCTGTTAGTATGTCCGATATAGGTTTTCAGACATTCACCTGTATGATAATTCCAAATTTTAATTGTGCGATCGCCGCTACCACTAGCTAAGGTTTGTCCATCTGCACTAAAGGCTACGGAACGCACCCATCCTGTATGTGATTTTAACGTTCTCAAGCATTTACCTTGAGACACATCCCACAGTTTAATTGTGTGGTCAGCCGCACTACTCGCTAAAGTGTTACCATCTGGACTAAAAGCAACGCAACGCACCCAATCTGTATGTCCTGTCAGCGTTTGCAAGCAAGTACCATCTTGAATATCCCAGAGTTTGATTGTCTTGTCACCGCTTGCACTGGCTAGAGTCTCACCGTCTGGATGAAACGCTACAGAAAATACCTCATGTTCATGCCCAGTTAACGTTTTTATACAAACACCATCGCGGACACTCCAAAGTTTCACATTCTCGTCAGCGCCGCAACTCGCTAATATTTCTCCATCTGGGCTAAACACCACAAAGCGCACCCAATTACTATGTCCTCGACAAATTAGTAATAATTTCCCGCTTTTCACTTCCCATACACGCACATGACAGTCAGTATCGCAGGTTGCTAAAAGTTGACCTTCGGGACTAAAAGCAGCCGATAAAATATTACCTAATGTTTCCGTAAATACACAGCAAGATAAATCTGAGTTAGCAAAATCCACATCATGGAGGTTTACGCCTTGAAGATAAGCTTGCCAAACAGTTAACCCCGAAAAATCATAGCCACTGAGGTCAACTTGTGCATGATGCAGCAAATTAAGAACATTCCCTCCAGCATAGCCCGTTTCTTGGGGCGACTTACCCCGTAGCCTAGAGAGGATGTGAACCAGACAATTACTGATATTTTCCAGACTGCCAAATTCTGTAATTAATTGATTGATTAGAGGCTGAAGAATCAAACTAATTTGACTCTCCCGCACATAATCTTTAGCTTGTGCCTTAATGAGTGCATGAGTAGTAAATAAGGGAGTGCTGAGTGCTGTTAGCGGAAGCGCGGCGTTTAGCTTGTATTGAGTGTGTATTTTCTCTCCCCTGCTCCTCTGCTCCTCTGCACCCCTGCTTCTTACCAGTCCCCATTCCCTCATCTCCTCACACACTTGCTCAATTAAATGATTGCTCACATACTCCATTACTACAGGTTGCTGAGTAAACCCGCCAGCACTTTTTTCAATTAAAGAACGTCTTTGTAGAGAACTTAGAGACTCTAGCAGTTCACGGGGTGGGATATTAGCAACAAAATCGGCTTGTAACTCTGCTAAAGTTACAGGTTCACGATTGATGGCTAACCAGTACATAATCTCTCGTTCCAGAGTTGTGAGACGCTGGAATTGTTGGTCAAGTAAATCCCGAATATCATCAAAAATGAATGTACCTTGCTGAGAAACTTCCAGAAATTGGGAAACATCACCATCAAAAAAGTCGCGGATGGAAGACGCTACAATTTTGAGAGCTAGAGGATTACCGCCATAGCGTGAAATTAAAACTTGCCATTGGTCACAAGAAGCAGCAAATTTACCCTTAACATTAAATAATTCGCGTCCTTCTTGTTCTTGTAACCCTGTCAGTGGTAGAGAACGTACTGGCAAACTATCACCTTCATACTTAGCCAGTCCTTGGGGTTTTTCCCGTGAAGTGAGAATTAAACAACTTTGGTGGGAAGTTTCTGCTATACATTGTAGGAATTGACCGTAACCTTCACATCCAGCACGATAACGACCATTGCGATCGCCTGCTTGTAAAATTGACTCAGCATTATCCAAAATAATTAGACAGCGCGACGAACGTAAATTTTTGAGTAACAGCGAAATTCTCCCCTGTAGATGATTTGATAAATTTGTTTCCTGCTGTCCAGATAAAAATTGAATTAACTCCGCCAAAATATCTTCCACTGGTGGCGCGTTTCGCAAACTACGCCAAATTATGTATTCAGGGGACTGGGAAAGATAAATTTTCTCGCTGTTGATAATTTCCTGCGCTAGTTTTACAGAAAGTGTCGTTTTTCCAATTCCACCCATTCCCAGCAGCGTTATCAAGCGACAATTTTCTTGTGTAACCCATCGCTTCACCGTGTCTAGTTCTTCACTTCGACCATAAAAAATAGATACATCAGGTGCTTCACCCCAATCTGTATGAGGATGGGAAGATGACAAAAATTTTTCTTGTCTGCTTGTTCCTGTGTCTTTTCGTTCCTTGGTGCGTCCTCCCTCCTGCACCTCTTCCCAATTCAACCCCAGTACCTGACAGTAAGCTTTAAAAGCTTCAGCATTAATCGCTTGCTTCCCAGCCAAGAAACGCTTCCATGTTCCTTCTGATATCCCAGCAGCGAGAACACCATTTTCTTGCCAACAAACACCTAAAATTTCACTGGCTAATTCTAGCCATCTAAAATCATCAACAGACCAACCCCTATCACTTCTAGCTTGTTTAATTCTTGCGAGTCCCTGTGGAGAAGCTTTGAGAGTAGCCACGATTTCTCGGTTAATATACCTGCAATTATTTATATATTTACAGAACAGTGACGTTGATTGCAATATCATAAAATTCTGCGATCGCCAAGATCAGTTATCTTTCAACCCATCAATCCAAAACTGATCTTGGAAAATAGAGTTTATATAAAAAATACTAAAGAAATGTATAGGAAATATACGATGTGATTTCTAAGAGGGCATCTATCCCGCCTCAGAATCCATTCCGAGTCTCATAGTACTCCTCTCAAGAGGATTCAATGAGAAATTCCATTCAGTCCACTTCAGTGAACTTTAGCTATTAGACCGGAACTTTGAATTACGTAGCCGTTAGCCTAGCCCTAGACTATGACGAGTTAGTAAAATGTCTTCTTTTCATTCTGGAGAAATTACAGTCCAAACTCAGGCGGGCGTGCGAGAAGAGGCGCAACGTCTATGTCATTTCATCAGTAGCACCATCAAACCACCTGCTGAGGAGTTCCTGCACACACAACAATTAGCAGTTGCTAGTACAGTGGACACAGAAGGTAGAGTCTGGGCATCGTTGTTAACAGAAAACCCTGGTTTTGTAGAAGTATTAAACACACAAACAATACAGATTAATACTATCCCCATACAAACCGATCCTCTACACCAAAACCTAAAAGTCAATAATGATATTGGTCTATTGGTAATTGATTTAGCAAACCGTCGGCGTTTACGTTTAAATGGCAAAGCAGAGGTAAATCAAAAGCATATCAAAGTAGAAATTCAGCAGGTATTTTTTAACTGTCCTAAATACATCCAAATACGTCATATAGAAAAAGCGGTAATTGATGCAATAGAACAACCTGAAGCTTTTACCAGAGATAGTTTAAGTGATACCAATCAACTTTGGATAACCCAAGCAGACACTTTTTTCATCGCTAGTTATCATCCAGAAAGTGGGGCTGATGCTTCCCACCGAGGAGGCTTTCCAGGGTTTATACAAGTTGTGAATAGTAATCAGCTTGTTTTTCCTGATTACTCTGGAAATAATATGTTTCAAACCTTTGGTAACTTAAATGTAAATCCCAAAGCAGGTTTATTATTTATCGACTTTGAAAAAGGGCATACCTTACAAATCACTGGTAAAGCACAGGTAATTTGGGATGTGGCAAGATTAACTGAATTTGCAGGGGCGCAACGTTTAGTAGAGTTTGCTATTGAGCAAGTGTTGGAAAGCTGCAATGCTACTTCCCTACGTTGGCGATTTGGGGAATACTCCCCAGCAAATCCTGGCTAAATTGATTTCCATCTATAAATAATGTCTTTTGTCAAGATCAGTTTTACAAGTACCGCTTTATGACAAAACTGATCTTTCATTATGTCAGGCGATCGCGTCATTCTAAGAAAGTAAAGATCCGCCACTCCCAACGCAGACGTTGATGACATGGAGTAAATCATGCCCCAACATCCCCTTAATATTGGTATCGAAGTAGTTCCAGCAAACGTAATTAACCTCATTGCTTTCAACAATGCAGTAAGGAATAATGCTTCCAGACTAACCCAGAAGCAGTTAAGGAAGAATCAGGTAAAACACAAAGTTAAATTTTACTTACAAGATACCGAAGAGAGTTTAAGGGCAGAAGTTGCAAATTTGCAGCAAAAATTGGCAGTTGTGAAGCAAGAAAAAGCTGAATTAGAAAGCCTATTGCAACAGCAGGAAAAGGAGAAAAAACTCCAACTCCAAGAAATGCAAATAGAGATTGATTTAAACAAACTTGCACATCAAGTAGCAGAAATAACTCAAACAGAATATTTTCAACAATTGCAGATAGAAGTTAAATATCTTCGCAATAGCAAGATATCTTAATCCCAATACGAATTAGTATTCTATGTCTAAAATTATTGCGATTCACTCCTTTCGAGGTGGAACAGGTAAATCTAACTTAACAGCGAATTTAGCAGTCGCAATGGCACTTCAAGAAAAGCGAGTGGCAATTGTAGATACTGATTTACAATCTCCGGGCATTCATGCTCTATTTGGTATTGATAAGACAATTACAGGCAAAACCTTAAATGACTATTTGTGGAATCGTAGTTGTATTGAGGATACCGCCTGTGATGTTACTTCTCATCTAGCAATTTCTCAGGGAACAGTTTTCCTCATACCCTCTAGTATCAATGCTGATGAAATTGCCAAAATTTTGAGCGAAGGATACAACGTTAGTTTACTAAATACTGGCTTTCAAAGATTAATTAAAGAATTAAAATTAGACTACTTATTTATTGATACTCACCCTGGATTAAGCCGAGAAACTTTACTATGTATCGCTATTTCTGACTTGTTAATTATTATCCTGCGTCCAGATCGCCAAGACTTTCAAGGCACGGCAGTAACCGTGAATATTGCTCGTCAACTGCAAGTCCGCGAGATGATGATGGTCATTAATAAGATACCAAATCGCATGAATTTTGCATCACTACAGCAAAAAGTAGAGAAAACTTATAACGTTCCAGTTGCAGGTATATTGCCACTTTCGGAAGATATGGCACAACTGGGCAGTAGTGGCATATTTTGTTTACAATATCCTGACCATCCATTCACTCAAACCCTACAAAAATTAGCAGATAAAGTAAGTTAAGAAATCCGAAGCTATCTATTAATTAAAAAATAAAATAAATTTATAAACATTAAAGAAAATGACGGAAATAATTCAAGAAATAGCAATCACATTTGAAGCAGCTTTGAAAATAGTAGATGCCGCAGTATTTGCCAAAACTAAAAGACATCTGAAAAACATTGAAGTAGCTGTACTACGAGGAGCTTTGCTAGGTCAAAAATATGATAAAATTGCCGAAGAACGTGACTACGCTCCTGAGTACATCAAACATGATGTTGGCCCGAAACTATGGCAGATACTTTCAGCTAGTTTAGGGGAAAAAGTCAGTAAAACTAATTTGATGGCTGTCCTCGCACAACGAGCATCTGAAGAATTAAAAATCGAAAACTCTTCCTCATTAGCCAACTCCCAATCGCCAGTTATTAATCCCCAATCCCTAGAATTAGAATCACCAGTTGGAGTCATAGCATTGGACTCTGCTTTGTATATGGAACGTCCTCCGGTAGAGTCTCGCTGTTATGAGGAAATTACCAGAGATGGGGCGTTGATTCGTATTAAAGCACCCAGTCAAATGGGTAAGACTTCTTTAATGGTAAGAATTTTAGCCCATGCTCAACAACAAAATTCTTCAGTACGTACTGTAGCTTTGAGCTTACAGCGAGCTGAAAGTGCTATTTTTAATGACTTAGATAAATTCTTGCGTTGGTTTTGTGCTGCGATTACTCGTAAGCTTCAGTTACCCCATCGAGTAGAGGATTATTGGAGCGCAACTTTTGGCAGTAAAAGCAACTGCACCGCTTATTTTGAAGATTGTGTGCTACCAGAAATTAATGGTGTTTTGGTCTTAGCTTTAGATCAAGTTGATGAGGTGTTTTTACATCCAGAAATTGCTGATGATTTCTTTACTTTATTGCGTTCTTGGTATGAAGAAGCTGCTTATGGAGATATCGGTAATCCTCTGTGGCAAAATTTGCGTTTGGTAATTGTTCATTCCACAGAAGTATATATTCCTCTAGATATTAATAAATCACCCTTTAATGTGGGTTTAGCAATTGAATTGCAAACATTTACACCTGTGCAGGTATGCAATTTAGCCCAACGTTATGGAATTCATTTATCTGAAAATGAGTTATCAGAATTGATGCAGCTTGTGGCTGGACATCCGTATCTAATACAGCAAGCTTTATATCATTTAGCGCAACAAGACTTGACTTTTAAGCAGTTAATCCAAACCGCAGCTACAGATGCAGGTATTTATAGTAATCACTTGCATCGCCATTTAAGAAGCTTACAAGAACATCCGCAATTAGCAGCAGCCTATGAGGAAGTAATCCGTTCATCAAATCCTGTGGAGTTGGAACAGATTTTAGCATTTAAGTTGCACAGCATGGGGTTAGTCAAGCTGCAAGGAAATCAGGTTATATCCAGTTGTGAGTTATATCGACAGTATTTTGAAGATGCCTTAAGACCAACTGCTACACGTAATATGTAGATACGTGATTAGATTCACTGGCGATCGCTCTCTTCCAAAGTATCCTCTGTCTACCCAGCAATATTTTCTCAACACACGGGCATTTTGCTTGATCGGTGCGGGTGTTCTATCATGTCCTGAAGGTACTTCCTCTTGCTGATAATACAACATAGCAGAGATACCTTTACCTGACACAGTGCGATCATCAAATCCAAAACTCGTCCGTTGAATACCAGGATTATCCCCTACAGGTGCGTCAGATTGTACCCACTGCGCTAGCTAAAAGTTAAGTAAATCGACTCTGTGCTAAATCCTTAACTTTTATACATCGACATTAATTTCTAGAAATCCTATAAATAAATCATTGCTGAAACAAAAAATAAAATGTTGCAGCAAACTAGCAGTTTATTCACTTACAATGAGGCTTAATAAGATGGAAATAAATTATCAATTATTACCCTATAAGTGTGATTATCCTTTATCTAAAATAACAGCAGCAAAAGTATCTTTAAAGTATCGTGGTGCTGATTACAATATTAACTATTCAGTTGTTAATCAAAATGTACCAACACATCAAACTCTAATTTATCGTGGCGCACTTTATATTAAAAACCAAGTTATATCTACAATTTCCCAACCACGGAGAAATTTAAAATATCGTGGTGTAATTTACTCTTAATTTTTCTTAAAATCCACAAATTAAAACTAAATGTAACGCCGCTTCTCCAAAGGTGGTGATATTCCCTATTCTGCCTACATTTATTAATCAAAGGATACTCACATGGCAACTTTTACCGTTACTACACTCAATGATGTTGTTAATCCTAATGATGGGCTGTTGAGCCTACGAGAAGCTGTCACAGCCGCCGAAGCCTTACCAGGAACAGATACGATCGCTATTAATGGCATTGCTCTCTTAAATAGTCCAGTTGTCATCAGACAAGGCAATAGCATTAACTTTCAGGGGAATGGCACTAGTTTTACTGGCTTCAATGGACAGGGGCGCACTTCCCTATTTCTGATTGATAACAGCACTGTTACATTTAATAATTTGCAGATTAACAGGGGTCTTGCTCAAGGAGGCAACGGTAGTCGGGGTGGCGGTGGCGGTTTAGGTGCTGGAGGTGGCCTGTTTCTGAATCCAGGTGCTAATGTCACAGCAGATAATGTTGTGTTTTTTGATAACCGAGCAGTCGGAGGTAATAGTTTTACTGGTCGTGGCGACGGTGGGCGGGGTGGAAATGATTCCTCGGCTGGGAGCAATGGCTTTCCTGGTGGTAGTGGTGGCTTACCAAGTTTCTTTGCCATTGGAGGTATAGTCCCAACTAGTGGGGGTAACGGTGGTGCTGCTGGTCGGATAGTCGGAAGTACAGGCTTGGGAGCTGGTGGCGGTGTGAGTGGTAGCTCAGGAGGCTTTGGTGTTGGTGGCGGTAGTGGCGGCGGCGGAGGTGGCGGTGCTGGCGGTGCTGGTGCTTTCCGAAATGCTACTGGTGGCGGCGGCGGTGGTTTTGGTGGCTATGGTGGTGGCGGTGGTGGCGGCGGCGGCGGTGGTGGTGGCGGCGGTGCTAACGTGTTGGGAGGACAAGCTCGCCCCGGTGGTGCTGGTGGTCTTGGGGGTGCAGCTGGCGCATTTGCTGGGGCTGGACGCGATGGGGCGAATGGAGGTAATGGTCGCTCAACCTTTAACGGCAACAGTCCAGGTAACGGCGGTGTGGGAGGACAAGGCGGCGGTGGTGCAGGTTTAGGAGGTGCAGTCTTTGTCTCTAACAGCGCCACCTTCAACGTCAGGAACAGTTCATTTCTCTTCAATTCTGCTGTTGGTGGTAGTGGCTTTCAAAATGGTCAAGGCCGTGGGGGCGCAATCTTTGTTCAATCAGGTGGTCTATTGCGGGATATGGGTGGAGTGCGTTTCATCCAAAATTCTGCATCAACGGCGAATCCTGATAGCAATATCTATCCAGTTAAAGTCAACCGTGGCGATCGCACTATTGAGGTAGAAGGGTTTCAGGGAGTAGGACGGGGAAGCAATCCCTCGCTGGAAGTGCGGGAAACCTTTGATGAACTCATATTTACAGGAGAGGGTTTAGTTGCCAAAAACTTGCTCCTTACCCAAACTGGTGATGATTTAGTTGTCAGTTTTGAAGGGGTTGATGATACCCAAGTGATTCTCAAGGACTTTGCTTTAGAAAACCTGGATAACTTGCCGATTCCTGGTGGTCAGCATGGTCAGATTGGTAACATCATGTTTGATGGTGATGAAACCCTGCAAGATAGTTTTGATGTCTTTGACGCAGACTCCACGCAAAACAGAATTTGGAATCGCAACACCGTCACCTTCCTGAATGATTTAGATAATCATGTACGTGGCTTTGACAACTCCGATGATGTCATCAACGGTCAAGGTGGTAATGACATTATTGGGGGTTTGAGTGGCGATGATATTTTGCGCGGTGGTGAAGGTAATGATATCCTTTATGCTGGAACAGGTACTGATATTCTCGTAGGTGGGCTAGGAAACGATACCCTGTATTTGGGAAGTGATCGCCACATTGATACAGTAATATATCGTCAAGGTGATGGCAGTGATGTGATCCATCAGTTCCAGCGTGGTGCAGGCGGAGATTTATTGCAATTTGAAGGTATCGAGGCGATCGATGTAGTGGTGCATGGCCGCAATACCTATTTCCATTTAGGTGACGGGGTGACTGGAAATACAGGATTTGGTTCAGGTGAGTTATTAGCCGAGTTACGCGGTGTCGGGGGATTTACCTCAGATAACATCGGGTTAAATCTGGCATCTGGCAATACTGCACAGTTCTTGTTTGCATAAACTACGAATTGCAAAAGTGCGTAGAATAGTGTTTGTATCAATATAAAATTTGCAGACTTACAATAAACTGGGTCGTTGGTATCTCGATGAAGATTACTTGACGGCGGAAAGCTTCTTTTTGCGCGCTTTAGATAACGTAATTGTTGAGTGTAGTGCGATCGCCTGACGACATTACTTAGCCTGTATGTTATGGTAGACACCTTTAAAGCTATGGAGGATACAGGCGTGTCAGATAGCTTGTTTAGCGCATTACGTAAATATCCCAAAAGCCAAGAACTCGATCCAATTGAGAATTTTATTACTGAAGGTTTTGCTTGGCTTTTGAGAAATAAAGAGTTGCTGGCGCGTGAATTTGTAGATTATCTCAATCAAAAATTACCAGAACCTCTTCCTTTAACTCACATATTACCTGAGTGGAAAACTCAATATACATTTCCTGGTGGACAAATAGATATGGTGGCAGATTTTGGAAAATTTGCCTTGATATTTGAACACAAGGTATGGTCATATTTACATCCAGGTCAATTAGATAAATATCGTGAATATGCAGAAGCAAATTTGAAATGGTCACAAGGATACAAATTAATTCTAATTACTGGATTAACTCGACAACATGAACAACAGCCTGATTTAGCTCTGAATTGGAGTGATGTATATAGGTTTTTGAAACATTGGTTAGAAACAAAATCAGAAGATAGTCTAGTTCATGATTTTATAGATATGCTTGCAGAGGAGAATTTAGGCCCAGCAGCACCAGTTTCTTATGAAAGTATAATTTCTTATTTACCTGCTCAATCATTAATACCTAATCTGAAAAACATAACATTACGCGCTGCTGAAGCAGATTGGCGTTGGGTAGCAGAAAAAATTGGATTTAATAAAGATGCACCTATTCCTTTTATGGAAGTGAAATATCAGTGGGGACGATTAGGATTAGATATTTTGGATGGGTGGTTTCCAGGTATATTCATTGGTACTCTTTTAGATGGTTCTGATCATCGTGTGCAGCCTTCCAAGCCCTATTTAAGTCCCGATTTCTGCTTGATTATAACTTTTGATATACACAAATGGAAATCATTTGAAGGACATTTTTTGCATTCTGATGAATATACTAAATTACGCTCAAGATTGAAAAGCAATTTCGGTAAATGGGATTTTCACGATCACATATTTGAAGTAGCGAAACCAAATCGTTGGCATCCTCTTCATCTCAGGAAACCTTTAGCTGAAGTATTTCGAGGTACTATCACCTTTGAAGAGCAAGTTGAAACCTTTATTTCTCAAGGTCGTGAAGTGATTGAATTGCTGCTTGCTGGCGGTGAATTAGAAGCTTTAACAAATCGGCTTCATCCTCTTGCTAGAAATAATATTTCTGCTGTTTAACGATGAGTTACTGACTATAATGCTTTTACTGTACCGAGCTTATCGCACAAAACCCTCTCATGCTCTTTGATATCTGCACTATTGAGTAAATAATCCCTCACGCAATTACAAGCCTGCGCCAACAATTTCTCAGGACTGGAATCAAAATCTAAATTCCAGAGAGTGACTTTACCCAGGGAATCAGAGGAAGCCAAAACCTTTCCATCTGGGCTAAAACTCACGCTTTTAACTCCAGCATCAAGACCTGAAAGGGTTTGCATCTGTCCTCCTTTAAGGTTCCACAGCTTGACTGTCATGTCTTCACTGGCTGTAGCAATGGTTTCTCTATTCGGGCTAAAACTTACAGCATTCACCTCACCTCTGTGTCCCAGCAGAGTCAATAGCTCTTTCCCCTGTCGGTTCCAGAGTTTCACGGTTTTATCTTTACTGGCTGTGGCGATAACTTGACTATCAGGACTGAAGCTTACAGCCTGTATCCCTGCTTGATGTCCTTTGAGGGTAACTAGTTCTTGTCCCTGGCGATTCCAGAGTTTAGCCGTTCCATCTTCACTTGCGGTAGCGATAATTTGGTCATCAGGACTGAAACTAACATTTCTCACGCCGGCTTGATGTCCGCGCAAAGTCATGATTTCTCTACCATTCAAATTCCACAGTTTAACTGTTGTATCCCAGCTTGCACTAGCGATGGTTTTACTGTCGGGGCTGAAAGTTGCGCTTCTGACATCTGCTTGATGTCCGTGCAAAGTTGCTCTTTCTTTACCATTTAAATTCCACAGTTTGACTGTTTTATCTCGGCTGGCGGTAGCGATAATCTGTCCATCTGGGCTGAATTGCAGACTTCTTAAGGTGTCGCTATGACCGTTAAGTGTTACTAGTTCTTGTCCTTGGTGATTCCAGAGTTTCGCCATTGTGTAACGACCAGTTGTACCCAAAATTTTACCATCAGGGCTAAAACTAATAGTTCCTGCCGCAGCTTCACCAAGATTGAAACTTAGGGATTGAAATTTTCCGGCTTCCCCGTTTTCCATATTCCACAATCTCACCGTCCCATCTTCGCCACTGCTAACTAGAAGTTTTCCATCTTTGCTTAAGTTGACACCCCAAACAGCATCGGTATGTCCCCAAAAAACTTGCAATTCTTCGCCTTTGCGGTTCCAGAGTCGCACGGTTTTATCCGAGCTTGCAGTAGCAATAGTTTGACCGTCGCGGCTGAATACTGCACTAGCAACGGTATCACTATGACCGCGTAGTGTTGCTAGTTCTTTCCCTTGTAAATCCCAAATTTTCGCGGTTTTGTCTCGACTTGCTGTTACTAGGTTTTTGCCATCCTCACTGAAATTAACATACATTACCCAATTCTTATGGCCTCCCAGAGACAATAATTCTTTGCCATCTAAAGACCAAACCTTTGCTGTACCATCTCGACTAGCGGTAGCAATCATGTTTCCCTTGGGGCTGAAATGGACAGCAACAACTGGGGCTTTATGGGTAGGGAAAGATTTTAACTCCTGTCCTTGGAGGTTCCAGAGTCTCATTGTCCCATTCCATTCCATTGATGCCACTGTCTTACTATCAGGGCTAAATCCGATACACGCTACCCAATTTTGATGAGTTAAGGTGGCAATTTCTTGACCATCCTCCACACGCCAGACTTTCACGGTTTTATCTCGACTAGCACTGACCAACATTTTGCCGTCAGGGCTAAAATTAACGCTCCACACTGCATCCGTATGACCACGCAAGGTATGCAATAATTTACCGTCACGCTGCCAAATTTTCACGGTTTTATCCCAACTGGCACTGGCGAGTTTTTCTCCATCGGGGCTAAATTTAACTCTTGTGACTACATCCCCATGACCTACTAAACGATTGCGTTCACGTACCCAATATAGAGACTGACGTAAATTCTTTTCTACCTGCACCTGTAATTCTGTATCTGCGTTTTTCCAACCAATCTGGTTTAACTTGATACCAGCCTTGAGACTTTCGAGTAAAGCATCAAAGTTATTATGGGACTCAAAAGCTGTTTCTGAGGAGAGAGCCAAAGCTTTAATCTCGCCTAAGCTTACTTGTCGCTTTTGTTGCGCGGTTTGCCATGTAAGTAAACCTGATAATCCCAAAAGAGAAACAGTCACTAGAGACAGGGCGGATAATCTCACCACTCCCTGCCTAATTGTTTGTTTTGCTTGCTGTTCGGCGGTGAGAAGGATTTGGTTTGCTTGTTGAGATGCAATTAGCGCACTCTGTACCTCGCGTTTCTCTAGTTCCTCACTGGCGGCTAAAAAGCGATAATCCATATTACTCAAACTCTTGCCCTTGGCCCAAGTTTGAGCATCTTTGAGGGCTTGTCCTCGCAGCAGGTTGGTTTCATCCTGATAATTTGAGGCTACCCAAGCGTTAATTAAATCTGCGTAGGGACGTAACTTTTTTAATTGCTTCTCTACCCACTCTAAATTAAAAACTTCTTGATAGATGCGATTATAAACTTGTAAGCTACCTTGTTTTTTAACAACTAACCCTGATAGGAGCAATTCGATTTTTTCTGGTGAATCGTCGGCAGGCACATTATCGTTTTGTAAGATTTGCAGATATAGTCCCAATAATCTGCTGGCGCGTTGTTCGTGGCAAAGTAATCTGTCGCGGATGGTTCTTAAATGGGGTGGTTCATCGAGGGAAGCCCAATTTTCGACGATATGCGATCGCACTATAGCAGATACTTGGTCAGCTATCGCCTCGCTTGGAGTCAATATCTCCTGCATCAGTTTCTTGAGGAAAGGGGATTCTATGGCAGAAAAGCTTCCCTGTTCTCCTGTTTCCCAATGCCAATGCTGTGTAACTAATTGACAAAGTTTTTGAGTTAAAAATGGTTGACCTCCCGTCCAAGCCAGTATTTCCTTCAGTGCTGCTTGAGGATTTTCTACTGTATTCGCCAATCCTATTTCTAAAGGTTGAACTTCTGCCAGATTAAACCCATTTAACTCAATTGCTCGTCCAATATTAAACGGTGTGCGAGCTTTATCTGTAATTAAATCGGAAGGCGTAGCCACACCCAACAGCGCAAAAGTAAAACGCTTATGTTCGTGACAAGCACGAATCAGGGCAAAAAAATCATCAGTATTAAATGGCAAGCTAATAGTACTGTCGATTTCATCAAAGAAAATCACAATTGGCTGCTGAATCAATTCCGGTAAAACAGATTGTAATAATTCAGCCAAGCGACCGACTGGAGACAGGTCTTGTCTTTCTCCTAACCAATTATGAACATTAACTTCAGTAGAAAGCTGGAAACTCCGCACCAGTCGCATAATGATGTCTGCATACCACTGGTTAGAGGTGATGTTGCTGTTGCCAATTCCTGAGAGGTCAACTGTTGTACAAGCAATACCATCTTCTTGCAGACGTTTAGTAACCTGCACCCGCAAGCTAGATTTACCCATCTGCCGACAGTTGAGAACGTAACAAAACTCACCTGCTTTGAGAGCATTGTAAAGCTCTTTGTCTGCCTGCCGTACTACATAGCTAGGTGCATCAACTCTGAGACGACCGCCAACTTGATATTCGTAGGATGAAGTTAGTTTTTGCACGGGTATCTCTGCCTGACAATTCTGAATTAATGCGATACTTTACAAAGTTGACTGCTATATTTATAGAGGTACTGCCCGTGGCTGTCGATGTAGAAAAGTTAAGGATTTTCCTCACTTAACTTTGGCGATTGGCAAGTTGTCAAGGGAATTGTAGAAGGTGAAAGTACACGTTTACGTCATTTCGTTAGTCCATTGCGAATTGGTTTAATATTGAGTTTTAAATTTGGAATTTTGAACACCTTCTAATTTGGGTTGGTTTAATAATGTGGGTGATAAGTGAAGGAATTGCCCTTGTATTGCATTAATTCCGTCTTCAGAACCCTTTGGCCCTCTTGGTCTAGGACGTTCCCGTAATCCTGACGGATTAATTATAGTTGTTTCTTGTACGGCTTCAATTTCATGACCACCGGGGCCACGGGGTCTAGGTCTTGATACTTCATCTACACCAGTGCTTGGTATCTGGGCAATGTAACTAGCATCTAGTCTCTGAATCTGGGAAGCGTTATAATTATTGCTTGCCAAGCTAGGCAAAGCAGTGAGTAATATAGTTGGTAATGCGATCGCTACACTATAAATTTGACTATTCATCATTAACCTACGTTTTTTGTTAAATAATTACTCGTAGCCAAATCACCGGAAATCACAAATAAAAACAAGCTACAGCCATATCTGTATAGATATTGCATTGTGATTGTTAACTACAAACTCAACTTACAGCATTCCTGATTTCCAGAAAAAATTCCCTACATTATTTCAATAGATGTGACTTGTGTTTTTTATGCACAAAGACTAGTAACTACTAATAAAAGTTGTTGACGGTTGACGGTTGACTGTTAACAGCCTTCACGATTGATTATGCAACTTAAAAGCAGAATAGCTTATTACTCCATAATGTTATATCTGTGTGCTAGTGAACTCACTGAAAAAACTTGCGTTGGTCACGAAACTAAGTTGATTGGTCACGAAACTGAGTTGATTGGTCACGAAACTAAGTTGATTGGTCACGAAACTAAGTTGATTGGTCACGAAACTAAGTTGATTGGTCACGAAACTAAATTGATTGGTCACGAAACTGAGTTGATTGGTCACCAAACTAAGTTGATTCGTCACGAAACTAAGTTGATTGTGGACGATAATCTCCGACAGACAGCCTCTTACACTCCGCGCCCCTCTGCGCTTACCTCCGCGACCCTCCGCGTTAAAAATCCCCGAAAATCTAAATTTCCCGCTTAAATTACGGGAATATACACACCAGCCATGTGTTAATAAAAGATATGCCGATAATAAAATAGTACATGGAACCACTAACTACTGCGGCGATCGCCATTGGCACAGTCCTAGCCACCAAAGCCTTAGAAAGAACCGGGGAAATAATCGGTGAAACTCTCTGGGATAAAACTAGTAAGTTTCTCGTCACCTTGAGAAAACACTCTCCCCAGACTGTAGTCGCCATTGAAAAAGCATCAGACGAACCCCTGGATTATGGTAAAGCTGTAATTGATGTAGAAACAGCAACTCAAGCGCACCCAGAAGTTAAGCAAGCTGTACAGGAATTAGCCGCAGCAGCAGAAGTTAATCCTCCCAAAAATTTGGCTCAAATTCTCGAAGAAATTAAAGCAACCATAGAAAAATCGCAACATCCATTTCCTACAACTTTTAACCAAAACATTCAAAAAGCAGTTAATGCCGCACAAAATCAAACTATTGACCAAAGAGGTAGTAGTTTTAATTTTTGACTACAGTCGTCTGGCAGGGAACAGACAAAGTTAACCCCCACAAAATATATACCTCGTGGTTCCGTTCATTTCGTCGGTCGAGAACAGGAACTCAGACTGCTGCATGAAGATTTGCAGCGTGGTAATTATGTGGCAATATCAGGGATGGGAGGCATAGGCAAAACCGAATTAGCCACCCAATACGCCAGACGATATCAAGCTAATTATGATGGTGTTGCTTGGTTTAATGATAGAGCCAACAATCTCGCCGCCGGAATTTTGGAGTCTTTTATCGGTCTTGGTTTAGAGATTCCCCAAGAACTAGGGGGAAGACTATTAACCCTCAAGGAACAAATCGCTTGGTGTTGGCTGCAATATGCTGAATCTCTTTTACCCATATTAATTATTTTTGATGATGTCACAGACCTAGCCAACTTACGGGAAGTTATCCCCACTGATAACCGTTTTCGCGTTTTAGTGACTACTCGCCTGCGGAATTTAGAACCAAATTTTATTCAAGATATTCCCTTAGATGTTCTTTCCCCAGAAAAAGAACCAGACAAAGCATTAGAACTGTTAAAAGGACTGTTGGGAAACACAGACAGGCGAGTTGATAATCAACCAGTCTTTGCCAACGCAATTTGTAAATCTCTGGAATATTTGCCTTTGGGGATAGAGTTAGTGGGGGCTTATTTGCGACAAGACCCGGATTTGTTTCTAGATGTCATGTTAGAACAATTGCAACAGCGCAAATTAGCAGAAGCAGCCTTACAAAACCGGGAAACCCTCACCTCAACCCAATTGGGAGTGAAAGCCGCCTTTGCTTTAACATGGTCAGAACTTGACCCATTAGCCCAACAATTAGGCAGATTTTTGAGTTTATTTTCTCCCCAGTCCATTCTGTGGGATTTGGTGGTGTGGGTGGCGACTAGTGGAGGAGAGGAAGAAGATGACCCCTCTCCAAACCTCTCCCCGACGCGGGGAGAGGCTTTAATTCCCCCATGCCCTGGTAGAGAAGGGGGGTTAGGGGGGTTAGGTTTGTCAGCAGAGGAATTAAACGAGGCAAAAAAGCAACTCTACAAACGTAACTTGCTGCAACTGGTACAAGACAGCCAAGGATATTATCAAATTCATACTCTAGTGCGGTGGTTCTTGCAAGAACAATTAACTGATGCTTGGGAGATGAAAGCGGTTTTAGAAAACACCTTTGCTTGGGCGATGATAAATAAAGCTCAAAGTCTTCCTCCGTTACCCACCTCGAAGGATATCGAACGCATCAAAGATGTTGTTCCCCACATTGAAGACTTAGGAAATCGGGTAATTGACGACATTAATCAAGCAGGTGAGGAACAGATAAATTCCCCAGCATCAGTCCCCAATGATGAAGTAATTTGGGTATTTGTGGGCGTAGCCAGATTTTACAACGGACAAGGACTATATCAATTAGCAGAACCTTGGAATCAGGAATGCCTCAAGGTTTGCCAAGCTGTATTTCCAGGCGACCATCCCAATATGGCTACTAGCTTGAACAATTTAGCTGAACTTTACCGTAGCCAAGGCAGGTATAGAGAAGCAGAACCCCTGTTTATTGATGCTTTAGCGATGACAAAGCGCCTGTTTGTGGGCGACAATTTCGATGTCGCACTAAACTTGAACAATTTAGCTGGACTTTACTATAGCCAAGGCAGGTATGGAGAAGCCGAACCCCTGTTCATTGATGCCTTAGCCATGACAAAGCGTCTGTTTGTGGGTGACCATCCCAATGTGGCTACTAGCTTGAACAATTTAGCTGAACTTTACCGTAGCCAAGGCAGGTATGGAGAAGCCGAACCCCTGTTCATTGATGCCTTAGCCATGACAAAGCGCCTGTTTGTCGGCGACCATCCCGATGTAGCTAGTAGCTTGAACAATTTAGCTGGACTTTACCGTAGCCAAGGCAGGTATGGAGAAGCCGAACCCCTGTACATTGATGCCTTAGCCATGACAAAGCGCCTGTTTGTCGGCGACCATCCCGATGTAGCTAGTAGCTTGAACAATTTAGCTGAACTTTACCGTAGCCAAGGCAGGTATGGAGAAGCCGAACCCCTGTACATTGATGCCTTAGCCATGACAAAGCGCCTGTTTGTCGGCGACCATCCCGATGTAGCTAGTAGCTTGAACAATTTAGCTGGACTTTACCGTAGCCAAGACAGGTATGGAGAAGCCGAACCCCTGTACATTGATGCCTTAGCCATGACAAAGCGCCTGTTTGTCGGCGACCATCCCGATGTAGCTAGTAGCTTGAACAATTTAGCTGGACTTTACCGTAGCCAAGGCAGGTATGGAGAAGCCGAACCCTTGTATTCGGAAGCTTTAGCCATGAGAAAGCGCCTGTTTGTGGGCGACCATCCCGATGTGGCTACTAGCTTGAACAATTTAGCTGCACTTTACAAAAGCCAAGGCAGGTATGGAGAAGCCAAATCCCTGTACTTGGAAGCTTTAGCCATGAGAAAGCGTCTGTTTGTGGGCGACCATCCCGATATGGTTATTAGCTTGAACAATTTAGCTGCACTTTACAAAAGCCAAGGCAGGTATGGAGAAGCCAAATCCCTGTACTTGGAAGCTTTAGCCATGAGAAAGCGTCTGTTTGTGGGCGACCATCCCGATATGGTTATTAGCTTAAACAATTTAGCTCTACTTTATGAAAGCCAAAGCAGGTATGGAGAAGCCGAACCCCTGTACTTGGAAGCTTTGCAGATGTGTCAACGGGTGTTAGGGGTTAATCATCCCACTACGGTGGTAATTCGAGGAAACTTGGCATTTCTGCAACGCCAGTTAACTCCCGTTGCTATTTGGCGACGGCAATTAGGTAGAATTTTACAATTATTGTTGAGAATATTCTTTTTACCATTCTACTGGTTATGGCGATCGCTAAATCGTCATTAATTGGGTAGTTTGGTGGGGTGCGTCAGCATGAATAATTGCTGAGTATATTTAGGTTCTATCGCACTGACGCACCCTACATCTTGGATATTTTTTGATCTGGTAGTTCCTTAAATCGCGTTGCGATCGCTTTGCCATATTGTAGGCGATCGCGCGGAACGAGATCATTGTTTTGCTGCAATTGAATGTGAAATACTGCCAAGCGATGGGAATGTTAACCTAGTTTATGTAAAAACAAAATATCGAGGAACAAACCTTGGTAACTATCACTGATATCGGTACACTTATTACCAGAGATTCTAACTTCCGTGGTGGTCGTCCCATTATTGCCGGAACAGGTACATCTGTGCGTCGAATTGCAGCTTTATATAAGCAAGGTTATAACGCCGAAGAAATTGCTGCTGACAAAAACCATTTGAATATAGCGCAGGTCTATGCAGCGATAACTTACTATCATGCTAACCGGGAAGAAATTGATACAGATTTGGCAGAAGAACAAGCAGAGTATGAAAGACTAGCTGCACTACATAAAGCTGCAACTTAAAAATGAGTATTATTCGTTTATATTTAATTTAAGAGAGCATTCAAATTATACGCATTCTTTATGCAGGGCAAGATATAGAAAGAATTTTAGAGCAAGAATGATATTGCTTAGGGATCTACAAAAGATGCAGATACCCGACTTTTTGAAAAAGTCGGGTATCTATAATCCTTAAATCTGCAACAAACCCTCTGGATTCACCGATAAAAGCGATCGCCTCTGCAAACCTTCTCGGTGTAAAATCTCATTAGCTGCGATTAAACCACTACTGACGGCGCGTTCCATTAAGCCGCAGGGAAAAGGCATTTTTACCCAATCACCAGCAAATAATAAGTTAGAAATGTTTGTACTGGTTTCTGGACGTTCTCCATAACTATTTGGTGGATAGCCAGAAAAGTTATGTTGATTCACTAATTCCCGATGCAGGAGTTTTGCTTGCTTCAACTGGGGGACTATCTCATATAATTCGTTTTCAAAGGTAGTTAACAAAGCTTCTTGGGTGGGAAATTCTTTTTCTTTGTAACAATAGGCGTGTAACTCCACTACACTACCACCAGTCTTTTTTGACCAATCAATAAATTGTTGCTGAATGCGGTGATATAAGGTGATGCTGTCGGTTAACTGATAGCCAGATAAGGAAGTAAAGTTACTTTGTTCCCACTCAAAATCTTGATCAAACCAGAAACGACACACAGCAAAAGGATCAGCGATACTCAAGTTTTCCACTTGCGATCGCACTGTTTGATCTACATCACCACTAATATGCTTAAATAATTGTTGCACTCCAGGTACATCGGTAGCAAACACGTAATAATCTGCGGTGATTGTCTCTGGTAAGGGTGCATCATTGGTTGTAGCTAGCAGTTGCAATTCATCATTTTGTTTTTGTACAACCTGCAACTTTTGTAAATCCCGCTTGGCTGGCCCCTTCAACACTTTACCATCAGCCGCAAACTCAGCCCCATGACAAGGGCAACGGTATTTACCATCTGTGGATTTTTTCACAGTACAACCTTGATGAGTACAAGTGAGAGAAATTGCTGTTTCGCTACCAGATTCTACAGCAAATACTTCATCAGCAGCACCAAAATATTCTGTTTTTTCTTCAGTAATAACTGAGTTACGTTTTACCCAAAAAGGGACATTATTTTGATTATTGCCAACATAATATTTCAAGCCTTGAATTTTACCATCCTTGGCAATAATTTCACTCACCGTAGCATCAGTGATAATTGTCCCACTCTTATTTTTCACACTCTTGGCAATGGGTTGGACTAAACTTGTCCCCATATCATCTTTCGTACCATTAAAAGCCAGTCCTTCTGGATTGCCAAAAAAATAAAAATGGAAGAATTGCATTAATTCTCCCACACTCATCGTATCTGGTGCGTTCAAGCTAGACTTAGCAAATGGGAGAAAATACAAATCATATAAACCTTGGGGAAATTCCGTTTTCACCCAATCAGCCACGGATATATTATCAAAGCGTTGATAATTCTTTTCTCGCTGAAAACCTGTGATGGCTTGAAATACTTGTAGGTGTTTAATCTTCGTTAAATTAATTCCCCATTGGAAGCGATTAGGAGAGGCGATCGCTAAGTCTACAATATTCCAAGGAAATGCTGAATGACTGGGACGAAAAACCTCTGGTTTGTATTGATCTCCTCGATAGACAACTGAATAAAAGTTTAATGATTGGAAATTCTCATTTATTCCCAGTTCTGCAACTATACTTTTCAAATTATAGTACTGGGGAAAAAAGCCATGAAAGCCATGTTCCATCATGAAGGTTTCGCCCACGGCTTCTATTTGCCAGCTAGCAATTTTACCACCGAGTTGGGGTGATTTTTCTATCAGTGTGACTGTAAACCCCCGTTGACTCAATTCATACGCACAAGCTAAACCCGCTAAACCACCCCCGATAACTATGACACTTTTTGCTTGATTCAGTAACCGTGGCAAACTCAAGGTATCTTTTTGAAATACCGTTGGCTTGGGCTTGGTAAACCGAGAGTATCCTGTTACTCCTGCGACTGCACCAACACCAAACACCTTTAAAAGGGTGCGACGGGATATATGGGATATATTAGTAGACTCTGGCAAATTAGATAATAAACTCATTGGTGATAAAATTAACTCTTCACAATGAAATACTGACGTAAATCTATAACTTTAAGCTCATCCCATCCCTAAAAGGGTATAGGATTTCACGTTGACAGTTGACAGTTGACGGTTAACAGTCATCAGTCAGCAGTTAACGGTGGCGATCAAGAAAATTGTCAATGATTTGACGTAGAAAGTGTAATAAATTACATTTGCTTACGATAATGCTGTATGTAGATTTGTTAGCATATATGTATCAAAATAAAAAAGCAACCCCTTGGATTAATACCAATGAGTAAATGTTTTGATAGTTTCAATCAACATATTCTGCTTTTGAATTGCACAATCCATCGTGAGTAATGTCAACAGTCAACAGTCAACAGTCAACAGTTAACAGTTAACAGTCAACACTCAACAGCCCTGATTAGTATTTATGCAATTTAGGCGCGTATTAGCTTAACGATCCAATTACCCCTTACCAGACTTCATCTTGGGATAAGCAATGCGTTTATGATGAAACTGTTGCCAAACTTCTACAAAGATTTCGGCAATTTGTGACATTTCTTCCCGTGTTAAACCGGAATCAATGAGTTGATTGTCTTGCCATCTAGCGCGGAGAATATTATTTAGTACAGTTAATGCCTGTTCAGTATTTACATCCTTGAGCGATCGCAGTGCAGCTTCACAAGCATCAGCCAACATCACTATTCCCGTTTCCCGCGATTGGGGAATCGGGCCGTCGTAGCGAAAATCCACTTCCTTGACGACAATGTTAGGATCTGCCTGTGCCATCTGTTCTGCTTGATGATGAAAATAGGCAATCAACATCGTCCCTTGATGTTCGGGGATAAAAGCTTGAATCGCTGTGGGTAAAAGATGTCTGCGCGCCATTACCAAGCCTTCACTGACGTGCTTTTTAATAATTTCTGCACTCTTCCACGGGTCTTTGATTTCCGTTTCGTGTTTATTTGGCCCCCCCATTTGGTTTTCAATAAAGCCCAGGGGGTCGTGCATTTTGCCAATATCGTGATACAAAGTCCCAGCCCTCACCAATTCCACATTACATCCCAGGTGTTTCGCCGCAGCTTCCGCCAGGGTTGCCACAAATAGGGTGTGTTGAAATGTCCCTGGTGTTTCTGTCGCTAACCGTTTTAATAAAGGTCGATTGGGATTTGCTAATTCTGCCAAGCGAATGGGGGTAACTAAATCAAATAGCTTTTCTAAATAAGGACTTAAGCCCAAAGCCACCACACTCCAAGCCAGCCCAGATAAAGTAAATAACCCTGCTTCTTGGAGGATGAGATACCAGGAGGAGCCAAAAGCCGCACCAATCAGGACTTTCATTAGTAGGTAAACGCCACCTTGAGTAAGAGCGATCGCCCCACCCAAAAGCGCTAATTCCTCACGCGATCGCAATCTGTGGGCGATGTAACTACCTAAAATTCCCCCAGCCGCACCAGCTACTAGCCCAATGGTGCTAATTTCCATACTCATGGGTAGTATGAACAGGAGTAAGCCGATAACTGTCATACTCAACTCCCGGCCATAGAAGCTACCCAACAGCAAACCGACAGCGCTCCAAGTCGTGTAGGGTACACCCATTGCCAGGACTCCTGGCGTACTCAAGGTAAGTAATAAAACTAACAGGCGATCGCGTTGTCTAAGTGGGCATTTACTCCGAGTTTCGACTAGAGCAAATATACAAATTCCCCCTGTCACCAAACCGCCTAATTTCAGCAAGGCTAACCAGTTATTTTCTCGGCTAATCAGTTGATAATGATCTAATACCTCAAAATCCCACTCAGTAATTTCCTTCCCTTTGTTAACGATAATTGCACCTCGTTTCACCTCTACCATCACAGGTTCAATAACAGATGCGGCTTTTTGAGCGTATTTTCTGGTTTGTTCCTCATCTTTCTTCAGATTTGGTTCCAGTACAGCCAACAATAGTTTAGTCGCTAAAGATTCCGCATTTTTGGGGACAAAAGCCTGCACTTGCAAAGTTACGGCATTTTGTAAAACACTTTGGGGTAAACCCGCAGGAATACCTTGGGCTAAAATCCGTTCTGCACCTTGGCGGATTCCCTTTTGTGTTTGAGTCCATTCATAATCTGACAATTCCAGGAGAACAGTTTCGTGATAAATTGTCTGTGTTGTAATTGTATCTACGTGTAAAATTTGGACTCTAGCTTGGGCATAAGCTTCCCTTGCTTGAGTAATTTGGTTGATGAGTCTAGGCAAATTTTGATTGGCAGTTGTCATCCGAAAAGTAGCTAATTCTGCCAACGCTTGCACAAACTGAGTGTTTGTAGAGACTTCAGGATTTTGTGTTTTTGGGGAAGATATACTTTCCTCTGGTTGACCAGCGTCAATAGAAATACCTAGAACTGGACTTTCCTGACTGAGGGAAACTGTCGGAGGGGGAAATACTAAAGAAGTTTGTGTTTTCGTATTCGGGAAATTCTGGGAATTTTCTTGTTTGTGCAGGCGAGTCCTGGGTTTTTCTAAGAACAATCCCAACCTTTTTTGACCCGTATTTTCTAAAGCCATCAGCATCATTTGCCATTCTGCATCAGAACAAGAGCGCAGGTAATGCTGGCTAGATAAGGACAGGACTGAAGTATCATAAAAAGGGAAAGAACCAGCAGATATGCGAATTTCGTTCCCCTGCTCCAGCATTTTCTCTAAGTTTTGGTCGATTTGTGCTGTGATTTTGGCATCGACCATTAACACTGGTGTCGAACTTTTACTAGCTGCTTTGCGCTCAACTTCAGTACGCTTTTTATTTTCGATACTAGCAGTATGAGGCGCTTTAATCGTTTGGGGTGCAACAGTCCCTATTTTCAGCTTTGGTTGATTGTATAACTTATGACCGATTATTCCCGTAAGAGAAACAACTGCGATCGCCAAAACAACGGATGAACGCTGTTCATGCACCCAGCCCAGATTTGCTGCATCTACCCAACTTTTCTTTTTGAACGATTTTGCCATTTTTTGCTAGGTCTCTCAGGCTCAAAAGCTGATGCAACGAGCTTTTTCCACGGTTACGAATTTCTTCAGGGATTAGGGAATAAGTAAGTTATGAGTAGATAGAGAGTTATTACTTCTAATTTTGAATTGATCTGCTCCCTGCTTCTTCCTCTCTAACGCCCTCGAATAATGTGAGGCGCTGCATAAACAGAAAATGGAACCGGTTGATTAAGCATGATAAACCCTGATTCTGAAAACTCTCTGGAATGTAGGGGAAGATTATACACCCCCGACCACACCGCAGCAAGAGCATCGGCCAATTCTAGCATCTGCCAGAGGTTGGTTTCTTCGTTGGCTGCTGAGTTAGTTGGTAAAAGTGAAGTCTGCCAATTAGCAGGAATACCTACAGTACTGTTATAACCTCCAGACAAAGCACCAGTAATAGCTGTTATTGTCTGTGAGTGAATAGATTCTAGTTGCAAACTACGCAAAACTGAGAAACGAAAGTCTTCCAAGGTGCTGAGAAAGCAATAAAATGCCACAGCAGTAGCATAAGAAAGTTTCTCTTCTCTACTCAACTCAGCTTGTAGTCTTTCTAAACCGGCCTGTTCTTCTAACAGTTTGTGTATTATTAATAATTTTTGTGGAAGTAATGTCTTGGTTTCTCCAATAAAAGAGATTATTTGCGGTATCAGGGTGTGGAGGTGCAGCTTTTCTGTCAGTGATTGAGCGATCGCATACCCTATTGCTAGTGTACTATCACGAACAACTAGAGCATCATCCCAGATATTTGACACCCGCGCCAAATTTTGACGCAGTTTCACAGGATTTTCATGAAAAAAAAGCGCTACTGGGATTGTGGCAAAAATTGTATTGTTTTTGATACCTGAGGTTGCAGATGAAGCAATAAATTCTTTTTGATAAAGTGCTAGCCACTCATCTATATCTAGATTTCCCAGCTTAATTAAACTTTCAGTACCAGGAATAATACTTCTAGCAAAGTTGGAGGAACGTTCGCTGTTATTCTTTACTCCACCCTTAGCCAAATTTTCCCCTAATACTCCTCCAACAAAAGCACCCTTAAACCTACTAACCAACGAGTAGCGCATAATCTTAAAAAGTTAAAAGCAAGTTATTCTACCTTTTTACTTTTAACTTTTTTAACAGGAAAAGTGCTGAGTTTAAGCGAGGTTTTAAACCTAACTTTTTTTCATAAATAGATTCTTTCTCACCCCCTGCTCTCCATTTCATCCCTTCAAATGCGCCACTAACCCCTGCAATCCTAATAAATAGCTTTGCACACCAAAGCCACTAATTTGACCAATAACTACGGGGGCGATGTAGGAATGATGGCGGAAATCTTCTCGGCGATAGATATTACTGAGATGGACTTCTACTGTGGGTAAATTTACAGCAGCGATCGCATCTCGTAAAGCTACGCTGGTATGGGTATAAGCTCCTGCATTAATCAAAATTCCCTGATGTTTCCCCAACGCCTCATGAATAGCATCTACTAACACGCCTTCATGATTGGACTGTAGGGGAAACACTTTTGCCTGTAACTTGAGGGCTGCTTCTGCCAATAAGCTATTAATCTCAGCCAAAGTTGTGGAGCCATAAACTCCTGGTTCTCTTTTTCCCAGCAAATTTAGGTTTGGCCCGTGCAGCACCAAAATACTTAGAGGTTGCACTGTCAAGTTTCGTACCTTCAGGCTTTTAGCGACGACGTGAGCGACGATGCTCCCCCCCGGCGGTGGCGATCGTTTACAGGAATCGGAATTAGCTCCGGTTCCGGCTCTGCTTCTGGTCCTAGTAAGGACTCAATTAGCTTTCGTGCCAATTCTTTCAGCTTTTCCAGTACCTTTTCTATATAGTCCATTAAACTGACCGCTCCTGAGATACTACCTCAATTTTGACTAACAGCTACGCAGAAACTGGCGTAATTTTGCACCTCTGGCCTACAACCGAACTCATACACAATTCTGTATTGCAGTCGCAGGCTAATTTTAAAATTTTCGTGTTGTTATCTCTCTTACTTTTTAGAGTATCACATTAGCAACCTATCGGACTGCATCTAAGGGCGGTCATTGGTTATTGGTCATTAGTCCATAGTCGAAAATCTTGGACTGTTGACTGTTGACCATTAACCTTACGCCCCCTTCTTTTTCGTAGCAGCGTTAGATGATTTTGCCGTTGATTTGGATTTAGTTGTACTGGTTTTACTTGTTTTGCGTGTGGTTTTAGCCGTTGCCGTTTTGGCAGATAGTAACTCTAATGCCGTAGCTAATGTTACATCTTCCATTGAAGTCCCCTCAGGAAGACCTACATTGGTCTTACCGTGTTTAATATAAGGGCCATAGGGGCCGTCGTAGATATTTATGGGTGCATCATCCTCTGGGTGTGTACCTAATTCCCGTAAAGCAGCCTTTGATTTACTACTAGTAGAACCACGGGTCTTCTTCGGTTCGGATATCAACTCCAGCGCTCTTTCTAAAGAAATTGTTAAAACATCATCACTCGCTTTGAGAGAACGGTAGTCTTTACCTTCTTTACCTTGGTCATGGACGACGTAAGGGCCAAAACGTCCTAGACTGGCTTGGATCTTCCCGCCAGTACCAGGATGGGTTCCTAAGGTTCGGGGTAGTGATAACAAACCAATAGCCTTCTCTAAGGTGATGTTTTCTGGGGTAACTCCCTTGGGTAGAGAAGCTTGTTTGGGTTTGGGATTTTCATCAGACTTATCACCCAACTGGACATAAGGCCCGTAAGCACCAATTTTCACGTAAATTGGTTCGCCGGTTTCAGGATGGCGGCCTAGTTGGTCTGGCCCGACGGTTTTTTGCCGCAGGATTATTTCCACCTGTTTGGGGTCGAGGTCAGCTGGTGTTAAGTCTTTAGGAATTGAGGCTGTGACAACACCGTCACCGTTTTCCACTTCAATGTAAGGCCCATATTTACCAATACGGACTTTAGCGTCTAAGTTTTCTAGTTCAACAGTTCTGGCTTTACTGGCATCAATTAAGCTTTCTCGTTCTCTGACCAGAGTTTCCAAACCTTTATCCCCTAGATAAAATTTCTTTAAGTAGGGTAGCCACTCAACTTCACCGTCAGCAATATCATCCAAGGTTTGCTCCATTTTGGAGGTAAAGCTGGGGTCAACGATATCAGGGAAATTTTTTTCCAACAAGTCGGTGACGGCGAAAGCGGTAAAGGTGGGAATGAGGGCGTTATTCACCAATTGGGAATAACCCTTATCGATAATTGTGCCGATAATGCTGGCGTAGGTACTAGGACGACCAATGCCTTCACTTTCTAGGGTTTTGACTAGGGTCGCTTCGGTGTATCTAGCTGGGGGTTGGGTTTCGTGACCAACTGCTTCGATATTTTGACAATCTGGATGATCCCCAACTTTCAGACTGGGCAAAATTACCTCTTGGTCTTCCAAGGCTGCTTCTGGGTCATCGGAACCTTCAACGTAGGCGCGTAAATATCCAGGGAAGTCAATCCGCTTACCAGAAGCACGGAAACCAGCGTCTTCTACTTGCAACTGCACAGTAATTTGGGTTTGGCGAGAGTCAGCCATTTGACAGGCGACGGTACGCTTCCAAATCAAATCATAGAGGGCAAGTTCTCGACCACCTAAACCGGTTTCTTGGGGCGTGCGGAAGGTGCTACCAGCCGGACGAATGGCTTCGTGGGCTTCTTGTGCGCCTTTGGATTTGGTGGTGTATTGGCGCTTCTGGGGACTGAGATATTGTTTGCCGTATAATTGTTCTACACAATTGCGAGCAGCTGCGATCGCCTGTTCTGACAAATGCACTGAATCTGTACGCATATAGGTAATATACCCTTGCTCGTATAAATTCTGGGCAATCCGCATGGTGTCCCTTGCTGACAGGCGCAGTTTCCGGTTAGATTCCTGCTGTAATGTCGAAGTGGTAAAGGGTGGCGCGGGTTTGCGCGTCACTGGGCGTTCTTCTACCTCTGAGACATTCCAAGGTTTACCAGTCAGCCGTTCTTGGAGAGCAACTGCTTCTGTTTCACTCAGCAGCACCACATTACGCCCGGCGGTAATTCTGCCGGTAGACGCATCAAAATCGCTCCCAGTTGCCACTTTCGTGCCTGCCAGGGTGGTTAGCTGGGCGGTAAATGGACTTTTGCTTTGCTCCAAATACGCCTTTAAATCCCAGTAGGTACCTTCATGGAAAGCCCGGCGTTGGCGTTCTTTGGTTACCAACAGTCGCACCGCCACAGACTGTACCCGTCCCGCAGATAGTCCCCAAGCAATTTTTTTCCACAGCAGAGGGGAGAGGGTATAGCCCACCAAACGATCCAAAATCCGCCGTGTTTCCTGGGCGCGGACTAGCTGCTCGTCGATGTTGCGGCAGTCCTTCAAAGCTTTTTTGATGGCTTCTTGGGTAATCTCATGAAACACCATCCGCTTTGTCGGTACTTTTGGCTTCAGCAACTGGAATAAATGCCAACTGATGCTTTCACCTTCTCGGTCTTCGTCAGTTGCTAGAATCAGTTCGTCAGCATCTTTCAGCGCTTCTTTGAGCTGGGTGACAACTTTCTTTTTGTCTTTGGGGACAACATACACTGGTTCAAAGTCCGCGTCCACATTTACCCCAAGCTGCGCCCATGCTTCCCCTTTAACACTGGCGGGAATTTCACTAGCTGACTGGGGTAGGTCACGCACATGACCCATCGACGCTTCTACCCGATAGTCTTTTGGCAGGTAGTTACGAATGGTACGA
Source organism: Anabaena sp. FACHB-595 (assembly GCF_048568275.1). Classification (NCBI taxonomy): domain Bacteria; kingdom Bacillati; phylum Cyanobacteriota; class Cyanophyceae; order Nostocales; family Nostocaceae; genus Anabaena; species Anabaena sp. FACHB-595. The sequence goes on along the minus strand of NZ_CP183473.1, from coordinate 3,374,032 downwards.
GCTTTGGTTGGAGATTCGACAATGACGAGAGTTGACATGGAATTTCAAAAAAAAGAATAGCTGTGAAGCTAAACAGTCAAATTGAGTTAACTTCGATGAAATGTCAAGATGAAACGTCACGATTGCTTTAGATTGAGCCTCATCAAGACTGTCTGTTGGGTTGAAAATCCTTCAAACTGCGGGTGTAGTCCTTTCTAGAGCATATGTTAGAAGAATGGTGCTGGAATTTCCAGCTATTTCCATCTTTAACTTATCAAAGGCAAATTGGCGACTAGAGTTTTCAATATACCCCGTGAGTTTAGTACAACGATACCTTAGCTTTAGGCAGGAGGCAGGGGAGCAGTAGGGGAGAAACTCTTGCTTGAGAACTCAGCACTCATCACTCCCTAATACCCAGTCCCCAGTCCCCAACATCCTGTGCCAAAATTAAACCAAACTTGAGAGAAAAAGCGAAGAGGGGTTTGTACTTATCCCCAGAGGCAAAATCATGCAGGCAATTCGCCAAGGCGATGTTATTCTACTACCTGTGCAGGAAGTTACTGGAGAAATGATACCTCACTTAACTTTGGCAGAGGGTGAAGTTACAGGGCATAAGCATCGCATCACTGAGGGTGAGGCACAATTATTTAACAAAGATGGCACACTCTACTTGCGTGTGTTTTCCAAGACTGCTTTGCTAACCCATGAGGAACATCAAGCAATTCCCATACCCCAAGGTCATTGGATGGTGAAAATTCAACGCGAATACGAACCTGAAGGTTGGCGTTATGTCGCCGATTAAAAATCCCCGTCTCTCTTACAAACCTCCGTGTCCCTCCGCGTAAACAAACCTCCGCGCCCCTCTGCGTTTTAAAATGCTCTTCCAAAAAATATGTTTATTAGGAATAAACTAAAGTGAAAAATGATAAACCAGTTAACGAATGAGCAAGAAAGTTTGATTACGGTTTATCGAGAGAAGTGGCGAAATATTGCGCTTTTAACCCAAAGAATTAAACGAGAGAAAGCCATAAAAGCGGCAGATCTAGCATATTCTTTACTTGGTAAATCAATACCGAAAATTATCTTTTTAGAAAGCCCTAATCAATTTAATAATAATTTCCTAAAAATTGATGCACACAATTTAATAGAACAATCTTTAGTAAAACAAGTTCAAGTTAAAATAAATTTACCTCTTAAAGAGAAGATAAATAGTCAAATCAATACTGAGATATTCAAAAAGGTAAGAGGAAAAATTTATTATCCTTTTGGAGGTATAAGCAAGAGATTATTGATGTCTATTAGCGAGAATCAGTTTTTATCTTGGGATGATCTTAATTTAATAACAGGATGGGTATATTATGCAACTTATATTGATTATTGTATCTCTGTATTAGGTTGTGAATATCATCATCATCTTTGGGAGTTTTGGTTAGCACTCGCTAATGAGTGTCCCTGGTTCTTTCCTTATAATCATGTTTGTATTATCTGCGATCGCCCACTTCACATCCGCTTCGACAATCAAAATCAACTCCACGCCGAAGGCGAACCAGCTGTAGAGTTTGCAGATGGATACAGTATCTACTCCTATCACGGTATCACCCTACCGGAAAAATACGGCAAACTCCACCCGCAGCAATGGGAACCGCAATGGCTGTTAACAGAAACAAATGCTGAACTACGCCGCGTTTTGATTCAAGGTATAGGTTACGCTCGTATCTGCCAAGAATTGCAAGCGGTTGAATTAGATAGTTGGGCAGAATATACCCTTGTGCAGATTGACAACTCCATTGATGTTGAGCCAATCTACTTATTAAAAATGACCTGCCCCAGCACAGGATTCATTCACGTTTTGCGGGTTCCACCCCAGACAAAATCAGCCCGTGAAGCGATTTGCTGGATAAACTGGGGAACTGATCCAGAGACTTTCTTTGTAGAAACTTAATTTCTAGATAGTCAAAAAGTTTTGTATTATACCATACATTAAAACAAAAATTTCAATACATACTTTACTAATCATGAAGATGTGATAAAATATAATTAGAGAAGTTAAGTTCGGTGATACGTATCTTGTTTTTAGTAATAATTTCAAGCGGCTCTCCGGATAAACATCTCTGCATCAATGGATTCTGGAGAGTTTCATGTCAATATACGTAGGGAATCTGTCCTACAGCGTCACACAAGACGACCTTACTAAAGTATTTTCCGAGTACGGTTCAGTCACACGCGTTCAGTTACCCACAGATAGAGAAACCGGACGTGTTCGCGGTTTTGGTTTCGTAGAAATGGAATCATCAGCCGCAGAAGATGCAGCCATTCAAGCTCTTGATGGCGCAGAATGGATGGGGCGTGTACTTAAAGTTAATAAAGCTCGTCCACGGGAAGAGAAAGGCGCTCGTTCCGGTGGGGGTAGTTGGTCAAGAAATAATGGTGGCTACTAACGTCAATACTGTTTCTTGAGAAAATTTAGTATTTCTTAAAAGCAAATCATCCCATAATCAGCAGATTAGTGATTCACTGATCTGCTTTTTTGTAAAATCATGCAAATACCATTAGGGGAGATAGTAGCGAGCAAGTTGTCAGCCAGACAGAGCGCCCATATATCCTCCCATACTTGCGGGAGAATATCTTGTAAGTCGTCTACAAGCAACCTATTAAATGAAAACTTACGATTGGATTGTGGTTGGCGGGGGAATGACGGGTGCTGTACTCGCCTATGAATTGGTGAAAACAGGCTTTAGTGTACTTTTATTAGAAAAAGACGCTGTAGCCCAGAATGCTACTCGTTACAGTTATGGCGGACTTGCCTATTGGTCGGGGAGTACACCATTAACAAGACAATTATGCCAGGAGGCGCGCGATCGCTACAATATTCTTTCCCAAGAGTTAGATGCTGATATTGAATTGCGAGAATTGGATTTATTGCTGACAATTCCTGCTGACAGTGACCTAGAAGTTACAGCAGAGTTGTATGCTCAGTGTGCAGTACCGCCATGTCTATTAAGTGTACCAGAAGCTTGTGAGTTAGAACCACTGTTGAACCCAGGAGCGATCGCAGGTGCGTTAACTGTCAAACATGGTCATATTCATCCCCAAAAAACTGTGCAAGCTTACATTCAAGCCTTTTTGCGTGCTGGGGGTGAGTTGCAAATAGGTGAAGTATTGCAGGTAATGTCAGGTGGTGTCAAAACGACTACTGCAACTTATCACAGTGCTAATGTAGTCGTTTGCGCTGGTGGACTCAGCCGACGCTTACTAAAATCAGCAGGTGTTTCCATTAAAGTGTATTTCACCCATGCAGAAATAATTGAAACTCCTCCCGTTGATTCGCGGTTAAATACTTTAGTCATGCCAGCGAACCTGCAAAGATTTAAATTAGAGTCTGCATCTACTAAAGTCGATGAATTATGGGATGAATCCGGTAATCAACTGTTACCACCTATATTAGATGCGGGTGCAGTTCAGTTTTTAGATGGAAGTTTACGCTTGGGTCAAATTAGTCGGGTACTGACAGATGTAGATGCTGATATCAACCATGAAGAAAGTGAGCGTTGGTTGCGACAAAGTATTAGTCAAATTTTACCTACATTAGGTGATTTACCAGGAGATTGGCATCATTGTTTAGTTGCATTTAGTAGTAGTGGCTTACCTGTAATTGGTGCTATTCCCGAATTTACAGGCGTGCATATTTTTTCTGGTTTCAGCAATCCTTTAGTTTTGATACCACCATTAGCACAGCGCTTTGCTCAATTTTTATCTGGCACAGAAGATGATATCATTCCCCAATTTTCTGATGTTTTAATATTGACTGGGAGTTAATTTTATTTCCGGATGTTTTACCTCAATGGTATCTGAAGCAATTAGCTCTTGAGCTTCTTGTAAAAGCTGTTGCTGTTCCTGTTGAATTTCTTCCAGGCGATGGGAAATATCTATTAATCTTTGCTGTTTATCTTGATGAAACACTTCAGTTTTCGTCATTGACAAAGCTTTTGCATCGTCTATTATGTGATGATTGCTGATTTTTTGTATAGCGAAGCTGCCAACTTTAGTTAAAGATAAAATCACAAATTGAATTAAAGCCTGAATAAATTTTAATGGTACTTGCAAAATTGACGCGCTAGCTGTCTCAATCAAGCGCATTATTGCTTTGATAATGCTCCAAATGAGAGCTATGGTAAATAGTAGTATGATTAAACTAATAATTGGGTGATTAGTTGCCCAAACTAATATCTGCACTAATCGCCAAAATGTAGGGTGTTGTACTAGCCAATCATTTACAGAAGCATCTATGGCTGTTTTTAGCGCCACAGATGTTGTACTCTTAATTTGTTCTGCCGTTTGCCAGCTTTGTCCCAGAGTTTTTGTAACGGCATCAATAGTTTTATCAGTGGTTGTATTAGTCGTTTCTTGTAAAGATTGCCCAAGTTTTTGTGCTGAGTCAGTTAAAGAGTTAACCCTTTGGTCAACATAACCCTTTGCTGTTTGCCAATGTTGTAATAAACCTTCAGATAAGTTTATTTTTACTGGGAGTGACATAAAACATCTCACAGAGGTTGGAATCGAACTCGCAACCCATCTTGAGGTTGGTTAGTAGGGACTAGCACCGAATCTAAACTTTGATTGGGCAAGATTTCCCAATGATAGCGACGTAAAAGATGGGCTGCAACAATCTTCATTTCCATTTTGGCAAAAGCTATGCCGAAAAATAGTGTCGGCGGCTTTCAAGTTCGCGGGGGTGAAGGTATTGAGCAACACCTGATGCTTGGCTAATTCTGGATATCAGTTGTTTGCGTTCTTCCTTAACTTAATTTCACACCCGTATTTTCTAGTATTTATATAAATATAGGAATCCTATTTGATTTTTGAATAAGTTCCGTACATCTGTAGAGTGTCAAAATCAAAGGTAGTGTGTCTAATAAACCACTCAAATATCCACTTTAAATGTGAAAATGAAGGAATTAAAGCACAAAAACGTCTAACCCATGTTTTGGCTTGTAACCAAATATCCTCTATCGGATTTTGTACTGGGCAATTAGGGGCAAAACGGACACAGTGTATTTTCCATTGCTCGGTTGGTAAGCTTTGATTAACAGAGTCCAAGAAACCTCTAATTTCCTTGGAACGGTGGTAGCTAGCCCCATCCCAAAAAATTAGTAATCGCTGGTCGGGAGAGTTAGCTAGTAAGTATTCTAGGTAGTTGATAGTATTTTTTGAGTTTCCAGCATCATAAGCTTTGAGAACTAATTCTCCAAGGAGATAGTCAACTGCCCCATAGTATGTCTGCTTATCTCGCTCGTTGACAACTGGGACTGCGATTTCTTGGTCACTTTTTCCCCATACATAACCACTTAAATCTCCCCACATTAAATGACACTCATCAATTAACAATACTCTTAACTTTCCTGTTTCGATTTCTTCTCGGTTATTTGCCAGCAATGTTTCAATCTCTTTTTTTTTTCTGCAACAGCATTCTCATCGGCTTTCGGATTTACCTTTGTGGTTTTCTTCCAACTGATTCCTGCTTCGGAGAACAAGTCGTAGTAGCTTTGCTTTGACTCATAAACTACGTCATACTCAAAAGCTAGTTGATACTCTAGTTCCCCAAGCTCCCAACAATCTTTTGTTTGTAGCCAGCTCAACACCTCTTGGAGTTGTTTAGCATTCAGATAGCTCTTTCTCCCTTTGTAGTTTAGTCGCAGTCCGTCAATTCCAGTTTCTTCATAGGCTTGCTTCCAGCCTGTGATTGACCCTCGCGATACGTCTAAAATTTTTTGGATTTCATCATACAAGTAACCTTGATAAACTAGCTTGACTGCCAATGCTTTCCTTACTTCACGCGCATCTGGACACATATCTATAAAATCTTGTAATTCAGCAATCGCATTCAGTGCAGTTTCCTCTTTTAAATATTGCTGCGATACTTCCCCCGCAAGTGTAGTAGCTTGTAAATGCTGACTTTTCATTGTTTACTATTAGACTTTTATCCCTCTCCGTATTATCTCTTGGTCTTGTTCACAAATCAAATAGGATTCCTATAGATGTAATATCTATAACATTAAATACATGAGTATAAAAAATATTTGATGAAGCTAAAAAAGGAGTGAGCGCGAAACCCCCACTATACCTATTTATGAAGCATTACGTGAGCGCTGTAAATCTATTTATATAGATAAAGTTACTGAGACGTATCTCTATAACTTATGTCTACTAGGCGTAGATATAGTAGGAGTTTACAGAGCATCTTGCGGTTTTTTATGTTTATGTCGGCTTAATACTATGTTGAATTCTTCCATTGTTCTGTCTTTCATTATCATTCTGATTACACTTGGGGCTGGGATAATGGGACTATCCATTCTCAAGACTCAAAAAATTCTCAAATTATTCAAGACCGAACCAGAGCAACTGAGTTGGCAAATCATGTTTTTACTAATGATTTTTTTTTCTGGGTGGTTATTTGGGGAGCATCTATTTAACAATTGCGAGGCTGATTGAATGGATACCATTGCTCACTGGGATGGTTTTCTTTTTCGGAGCATTATTCGTGTTTTTTAGTGTTACTATCTACTACCACACACTGCAACGACTATTTATAGTACAGGAAAAATACCGCGCAGCAAAAGAAAATGCTGAATCAGCTTTATTTCAATTAAAAGAAACTCAGCAAGCTCAAATGCAATTAATTCAACGTGAAACTATGTTAGCGTTGGGAACAATGGTTGCTGGGGTTGCCCACGAAATTAATAATCCAGTGAGTTTTATACATGGCAATTTAGAATATCTTCACCAGTATGCTCATGACTTACTAAACCTTGTAACAACTTATGCTTCTGTATATCCAAATCCAGATGTCAGAATTGTTAAGGCTCTTGCTAACAGCGATTTGAAGTATATCCAGAGCGACTTGCCAAAGCTGCTGAATTCCATGCAGGTTGGCGCAGTTCGTATTAAGGAGATTGTAGAATCGCTCTCAAATTTCTCACGTTTGAATGAAGCTAACTATAAAAAAGCTGATATTCACGAGGGTATTGATAGTACACTCGTCATTTTGCAGCATCGGCTTAACTGTGATGGTAGTAATGGCCAGCCTATTTCAGTGATTAAAGAGTACGGGAAAATTCCTCAAATTTTTTGTAATCCACGCTTTTTAAATCAAGTATTTCTAAATTTAATTAATAATGCCATCGATGCTTTAATTTCAAAGTTAGCTACTCTCGCTCCAAATATAGATGAAACACCAACTATTTGGATTCGTACATTTCATTCTCAGGACAATCAAATTACTATCTCAATTGCTGATAATGGTTGTGGTATGAGTGAAGACATTTGTCGGAGCATTTTCCAACCTTTTTTTACTACTAAGCCTGTTGGTCAAGGAACTGGTTTAGGTTTGTCTATTAGCTATCAAATTATTGTTGAGCAGCATGGTGGCTCTATCAAATGTACTTCTATTGAGAACCAAGGAACTAAAATCGATATTATACTCCCAATTAAACAAGTAGAGAATAGCAATTAGGGTAACTTATATGCCAGCCATTTCACGGCTAGGCGGATGCTCGTTGTAGACTTCAGCATTTATCCTCTCTCTTTCCACTAATTCAACGTGAGTTCGACAAGTCTTTTTTGACCTCTCCCCCAGCCCCTGAGACTTTTCGCTCCGACACGGAGAGGGGAGTAAAGAGCTAACATCTCAACGAGAAATGGGGTTTTAAAGCCTCTACGCCACTTGCTACAACGCGGTGGCTTCTCCTTGCAGGCGGGTAGCCGCATCTAGAGGAGAGGGTTGTTTTATTCGTCGAACTCACGTCTAATTAAAACTTAAAATCAAGAAAGGTGATTCTGCACTAATTCAAAATGCAAAATCTAAAAATAGGAGGCTTTTTTGGAATTTACCGCCTATTTATTGAATAAGTCTAAATCGGTGACAGCACCCACACTACTAGAAGCTACCAACTTGGCGTATTTTGCCAGTATGCCTGTAGTGTAACGTGGGGGACGGGGTTGCCAATTGGCACGACGACGGGTTAATTCTTCGTCTGATATGTTCAACTGCAAAGAACGGGCGTGGGCATCAATTGTGATGCTATCACCTTCTTGTACCAGAGCGATCGCCCCACCAACGGCTGCTTCTGGTGCAACGTGTCCCACAACCATACCGTAAGTACCACCGGAGAAGCGTCCATCGGTAATTAGTCCCACTGAGTCGCCTAAACCTGCACCGATAATAGCTGAGGTGGGGGCTAACATTTCTCGCATCCCAGGGCCGCCTTTGGGGCCTTCGTAGCGGATGACAATCACGTCACCGGCTTTAATTTTACCTGCCAAAATTGCATCTAAACAATCCTCTTCTGATTCAAATACTTTGGCTGGCCCTGTAATCACAGGATTTTTCACACCAGTAATTTTGGCAACTGCGCCTTCTGTTGCCAAATTACCTTTGAGTATAGCCAAGTGGCCTTGGGCATACATGGGGTTATTCCAAGGACGAATTACATCTTGATTAGGCGATGGTTCTTCTGGGATATCTGCTAAAACTTCGGCAATGGTTTTACCTGTGATGGTCATACAGTCGCCGTGGAGTAAACCATGCACGAGTAACATTTTCATGACTTGGGGTATACCACCAGCTTTGTGCAGGTCTGTAGCCACATATCTACCGCTTGGTTTCAAGTCGCACAAAACGGGGACACGACCACGAATAGTTTCAAAGTCGTCCAGATTTAGTTCTACACCAGCCGCACGGGCGATCGCTAGAAAATGTAACACCGCATTAGTAGAACCACCCACAGCCATAATTACAGATATGGCGTTTTCTATGGACTTACGAGTGATAATCTGTCTGGGTAATAATTGATGACGAATCGCCTCTACCAATACCTTGGCTGATTCTTCCGTACTATCAGCTTTTTCGTCATCTTCTGCCGCCATTGTAGACGAATAGGGCAAACTCATCCCCAGTGCTTCAAAAGCAGAGGACATGGTATTTGCTGTGTACATCCCACCGCAGGAACCTGCACCAGGACAAGCATTGCGTTCTACTGCTAACAGTTCATTTTCGTCAATTTTACCGGCGCTGTACTCACCAACAGCCTCAAAAGAACTGACAACAGTTAAATCTTTACCGTTGTAATGTCCGGGTTTAATTGTGCCACCGTAAACAAAGATAGCAGGGATATTTATCCGGGCGATCGCAATCATTGCCCCTGGCATATTCTTATCACAGCCACCAATGGCAATTACCCCGTCTAAACTTTGCCCATTACAAACGGTTTCAATGGAGTCAGCGATTACTTCTCGTGATACCAGGGAATATTTCATCCCTTCGGTTCCCATCGAAATCCCATCACTAATCGTAATTGTACCGAATATTTGCGGCTTTGCTCCAGCAGTATTTATACCAGCTTCTGCCCTTTGTGCTAGTTGATTTATCCCCATATTACACGGGGTAATCGTGCTGTAACCATTGGCAACACCTACAATGGCTTTGGTAAAATCTGCATCCTGAAAACCAACAGCCCGCAGCATTGCTCTGTTAGGCGATCGCTGTACCCCTTGTGTGATAGCCTTGCTTCTAAAATTCTCCGACATCGTTTTTCCTTCTGTGCCTTCATCGCTTGTGTTGCGATTGTATTACCTGTATTTTCTCATGCAGATGATGTACTAATTTGCATCCATCTTGAAAGAAAATTCATCTGCTTACCATCACCTATAGTCTAGATTGATGATGATTTGTCATCTAGTCAAATTCACATATATGTATATTTGTCAATAGATAAATCGTAAATTGTATAATAATTCAAATAACAACATTACATTCGTGATTCAACAGCATTATAGATAAATCTAGTGCCTAGTAACGTCTTTGAGTCGGGAAAATTTAGATACAGAGATAAAATACTTGTATCCGATAGCTGATTTCACCGAGAAAAATATTGAAGATTTCATGAAGAATATCTACTGACTCTATGTATACTTAAGCAGATACAGTTAATGTCATAAAAGAATCTTCTACCACCTGAATTCTAATACATGAGTATCAATAAAACTCAGTCATTGTTGCCAGTACCCGCAGGTAATTTACAAGTTCCTGAGTTTCCACCTAGTGATTCGGGTGTGACTGGTCAACCCATCCAGTTTTCTCTCATTATTCCTACTTATAAAGAGAGCGGGAATATTAGGAATGTCATTGAGAGATTAAGTCAGATACTGGATGAGTTTATACCGGGAGATTATGAACTGATTGTAGTAGATGATGATAGCCCAGATGGCACTTGGGAGGTAGCCCTATCTTTGACGGCAGAATATCCACAGTTACGAGTGATGCGACGGCAGGAAGAAAGAGGACTATCTACAGCCGTAATTCGTGGGTGGCAAGTAGCTAGAGGTAGCATTTTAGGGGTCATTGATGGAGATTTGCAGCATCCACCCCATGTATTGCTGGAACTTTTAAGTAAAATCCATAGGGGTGCAGATTTAGCTGTAGCTAGTCGTCACGTAGATGGCGGTGGTGTAAGTAGCTGGAGTTTTATCAGACGTTTTTTGTCTCGTGGGGCGCAATTATTAGGACTAGTCATTCTACCCAGTGTATTGGGTAGGGTTTCTGACCCGATGAGTGGTTATTTTATGGTGCGGCGCAACTGTATTACCAATGCCACCTTTAATCCGGTAGGATACAAAATTTTATTAGAAGTGATTGGGCGAGGTAAAGTAGACGAAATTGCCGAAGCGGGTTATGTATTCTGTGAACGCCAAGAAGGTGAGAGCAAAGTTACTTGGAAGCAGTATGTAGATTACATCCACCATTTAATTCGCTTGCGAGTCTCCACCGGCAGATTGCAAAGGATTCATCAAAGCTTTCCCTTGGATAAATTCATCCGTTTTGGTTTGGTAGGGTTGAGTGGTGTATTTGTAGATATGGTAATACTTTACCTACTAAGTGACCCATCAACACTAGCCTGGCCACTGACCCGCAGTAAAATTATTGCTTCAGAAATAGCGATTTTCAACAATTTTCTCTGGAATGATGCCTGGACATTTGCCGACGTATCAATGCAGCAAAGAGGTTGGAATCAACGTGTGAAGCGATTTTTAAAATTTAATATTGTTTGTCTAGCCGGGGTAGTGCTGAATGTACTGATATTGAATATTATCTTTAATTATCTCATTCCTAACCGCTATATTGCCAACCTGATTGCGATCGCCATAGCCACTGTTTGGAACTTCTGGGTAAACTTGCGCCTCAGTTGGCGAGTCACTCAAGTCAAATAAGTATAGCAATCCGATTTGATTTCTGAATCACTCGTAGAGGTAAGGGACTGGGGACTGGGGAAGGTGGGGCCCCCTCTGGGGATAAGGGGTAATGGGGATTGGGAAGAAAGCAATAAATGTGTACTGAGTTTTATTCAAAAATCAAATATGAGTTCTATAGAATGTGCTGTGATTAAATCATCCAGGCTGCTTGAAAAAATTCTTGTTCGCAAAGCATGGCGTAGCGATAAGTTGAACTGGTTAAGGTATTAGCAGTAGCATAGTTTTCTACTAAACTTTCCAATTGTTGTACTAATGGTAGAAAATCAGCACTACAGTAAGTCCGAATCCAATCAGCGTATTGATGATTAGGAATACCATTCTTAGCTAACTGTTCTCCCAAAAAAGCATACAGACGCATACAAGGAGACATGGCCGCAGCAGTTAAACCTACATCTCCACCCCAAGCAGTAGCCAACAAAAAATCGGTATAGCGACGGGTAGCCACTCCTGGTTGCACAGAATGTAAATCAACTCCCCATTGGACTGCGTAGCTTTCATGTAGACGCATCTCTGCCAATACACCACCAGCTAAATTGTGAAACGTAGTAAAACCTATCCAGTCTGGTGATTTAGCCGCAGCAATACTGTAAGCACGGGCGAAGGCTGCTAAGAAAAAAGCATCCTGCCCTACATAATAAGCAAATTTTTGCTCCTCCAGGCTACCATTACCAATACCTTGAACAAAAGGATGCTCTAGGCAAGCTGCGGCTAAATCTTGATTTGCTGTCCAAAGTTGATTTGAGAAAGTCAAGTCGCTTACCTCCAATTCAAAATTAAGCATTCAAAATGGTAGGAACTGTAGCAATACTGAACCTAGACTGCCTAAAAAGTCGAAAAAACTGGGTTTACCGGCACTTAACTTTTCTGTGTATGGTGTTTGTAGTTCTTTGATGAAAGCTTGGGCTGTTTGTATTCCTGTGGCGTTATCTTGAGAGGTAAAGAGTTTTTCTGCGGTTTGGGCATCTTGGGCTGCACCTTGGCGGTCAAATAGCTGGTATCGAGCAATACCACGGGCTAAATATGCACCAGCGTATTCTGGTTTAGATGCGATCGCCTGGTTAAAATAATTAATAGCCTGTTGTTGATTGCCTTTTTGTGCCTCTGCTACACCCAAAGCATAAAATTCGTCTGGTGTCGCAATTTGCAATGGTATCCCTAACGCACCTTGAAAGTTAGTTCCCTGCAAATATGCACCAGTAAATTCGGCATTACTTAAAAATGTACTTCTTAAATCAGCACCGGCTAAATTTGCTCCACCGAGTTTGGCTTCACTCAAGTTCACCCCAAATAAACCCGCACCACTTAAGTTTGCGCCGCGCAAATCAGCACCACTCAAATTTGCCCGGCTCAGATTTGCACCCGCAAGGTTAGCGCCGCTTAAATTGGCTCCAGTTAAGTCAGCCATCACTAAACCAGCACCACTCAAGTCACAGTTTTGACATTGCTTAGTTGCCAACAACTGTCTAATATGTTCTTGATTTGCGGCTTGGGCAATATTGGTCAAACTAATTGTAGTTATAAAAGTAGTAGCAATAAAAATTAGGTTTTTCATCGTCGGTTTCAGAGTTTTTCTACTCAGTACTCAATCGCTTATAATATGAGTCACTTGAGCAGTTTGCCCTCCGTATAGACCGATATAAAGCAATTAGGACTTACGCACTGAACCAAAAAACTCTTCTGAGGGTGGTCAATAGTCCACAGTCCAAAAACCTTGATTTTGATTATTGACTGTGAGGCAGTCGCATTCTTCTATCAGGTTCAGTAAGATAAAGCGTATAACCCTTTTTACAAGGTCGTTTCAGACTTAAACGGATTTTTAATAGAGAATGTCAAGATATAATCCCTAATAGGGATTGAAACTCTTAAAACTTGTAATTAATAGAAAGTATCAAGATACAATCCCTATTAGGGAAAGAAACTCCCACAACTTCTAAGACGACCAGCTAATTTTCACAAGGAAATTAACAAATTAAAAATCCCCTTACGGGATTGAAACTATGCTAAGTGTCACAAAACCAAGCTTCGGATTGAGAATAAGAAATATCGCTGCCCCTAAAGAAAATGAGCAAATGAGGGCCATTACTTATAGTATGGATTTGCTAATCCCTGGCTTATATATTTGGTTGCCAGCCTTTAGTGTTCGGATTGGTGGTAGTGTACCGGATGATCATCCTTACAAATATCCAGGAATAATTCACAGTGATACCGGAATTGCTTTAGTATTACCAGGGTATAGGATTTTCTCGACCTACCAGGGCAACTATGACCCTAAACAAGCATCTGATACAGGGACTTCCAGCTTTTAGTACTACTGTCTTAGACTCAAGCGCATTTGAAACAACGATGACTAGTGCAGGGTACTCAAAATCAGGAAGCGCGCCAGCACAAGGAAATAGAGTAAAAGTCTGGTGGATTCATAGTAGTTATCCGAGAGTTGAGTCAATATATAGTCCAGACCAAAAGTTGGTAATAACTGCGTATCACGTTGTTTAGAACTACCTCAACCCCTCATTAAATAAGTGAGGGGTTGTTTACTATAGAACTAGTATTTGATTTCTGAAATATAAGTAGGGTGGGCAATGCCCACCCTACTGCAAAGGAATTTAGTTATATAAATCCCTATACCCTTGCCCAGCGTCAGTCCTAACCTATTATCGGCTACTTATTATCACAGCAGCGTGCAGGTAATACTTGCCCAAAGTGTTGGTAATCTGTCAAATACTTTTCTAACACAGCAAATTGAGGCAAATTCAGACTGTAATAAATCCAGCGCCCTTGTTGACGGGAGTTAACTAAACTAGCTTCTTTGAGAGTTTTGAGGTGAAAAGACAGTTTTGATTGACTTACCCCCAAAGCTTCGCACAAGTCACAGACGCACAATTCTCGCTGACGAAGTAATTCCAAGACATTAATCCTGATAGGATCAGAAAGAGCATGGAAACCGGCAGCGATGAAATGAGGAACGGTAGCAGTGGGGGTTTGCATGAATGAAAGTCAATAAAGGGCTGCTATCTCTATTCTGGGGCAGAAACGAGAGCTTCTGGACGATAACGGATGCCAGCTTGCTTAATTCGGTCTAAGGCTTCACCTAAACGATCGCAATCTGCAATTAAGCTTATCCGCACATATCCCTCCCCGGCAACCCCAAAGGCATTACCAGGGGTGACGACAACGCCTGTTTGTTGCAACAAGTTGAGGGCGAAATCCGTTGAACCCATACCCACAGGACATTTCACCCACAGATACATGGTGGCTTTGGTCTTGGGAACATCCCAGCCCAACTCGCCTAATCCTTGGATGAGGAAATCCCGACGGGTGCGGTAGCGTTGTTGTACTTCGTGCAGATAAATATCTGGTAGTTGTAAGGCTGTTTCGGCGGCTGTTTGCAAGGCGGCGAAAATGCCATAGTCCAGGTTGGTTTTGAGTGTCCGCAAGCCTTGAATTACATGACGATTCCCCACAACAAAGCCCACACGCCAACCAGCCATATTGTAGGTTTTCGATAAGGTGTGGAACTCCACGCCGATATCTTTTGCGCCAGGAATTTCTAGTAAGCTGGTGGGTTGATAGCCATCAAAGGCTAACTCGGCATAACACAAATCATGCACCAAGAGAATTTCGTATTTGCGGGCAAATGCCACAATTTCCTCGAAAAATTCACGGGGTGCAGTTGCGCCTGTGGGGTTGCTGGGATAGTTAAAGTATAATATTTTGGCTTTTCTGGCAACTTCTTCAGGAATGGCGGTTAAATCAATTAACCAGTCATTCTCAGGTTTAAGAATTAAGCTGTGGACTGTACCCCCAGCGATTACCGGGCCACGAAAATGGGCGGGGTAGGCGGGAGAAGGAACCAGCACCACATCGCCAGGGTTCACATAGGCGATCGCTAAATGAGATAATCCTTCTTTAGAACCGAGTAGGGGTAAGGCTTCACTATCAGGGTCTAGTACAACCCCATAGCGGCGATTGTACCAGTTAGTAATGGCACGGCGGAAACTTGCTGTACCTTCAAAGGGAGGGTAACCGTGATTTTTGGGGTCTTGCAAAGCTTGGATAGCCGCATCTACCACTGGTTGTGGCGTCGCGCCATCAGGATTCCCCATCCCCAAATCTATTAAATCAATTCCTTGCTCCCTTGCCTTAGCTTTCAGCTCGTCAAGACGGGCAAATACATAAGGTGGTAGTTGCTGTATCCTATCTGCTGGCGTAATCCAATCGAAACTCATTCCTCAACCTCGTCACTTATTCCCCTGGTGGAGACACGATGAACTGAGTCTCTACTATCTGTTGGTGCAGTGGTAGAAACCATCGCTGCCATTAACTGTTCCAACACAACTTTGAATGGTAGACGATGAATGTCAGATTGAGGTGTTAAAGCGATTTCGGCGGCTGTTTGTAACTCGCCTAAGGTAATATTACCCAACCCCAAGTCTCCTAATTTTTGTGGCAGTCCAATCTCTGCATAAAACTTTAATAGTTGTTGTCGTGAGGCGGCTGCTAATTGATTACCTTGTACCATTTCTTCCAGACGCAGCTGTACCAAAATACCGTAGGCAACTTTTTCACCGTGGATACTACTGTGTCCGGCAATGTGGGTTAAACCATTATGGACTGCATGGGCGGCTACTGTACGGCACTGCGCCCCACCGAGTCCACCGATGACACCAGCTAGTAAAACTGTGGCATCAACAACTTCCCGCCAAGCTTCACTACCTGGTTGTTGTAAGGCAATTGCCGACTTTTGGAATAAAATATCGCGTAAAACTCGCGCTTGTTGGACTGCGGAGATAATTAAAGTTTGTTCTAAATGCCCACTACTAACAGAAGCTTCATACCATTTAGCGATCGCATCCCCAATCCCTGCCACTAGTGTATGTTGTGGTGCAGTTTGGATCAAGTCGTAGTCAAGTATCAGCAAGTCGGGACAGCGAGATAAAGCCACATCGTAAAGAAACGCCCCGTCCTCAGAATATACATTTGATAGCGCCGTCCAAGCGGCACAGGTAGCTGCCGATGTGGGAATTGTGACTATAGGTATATCTAACTGATGGGCAACTAACTTTGCTGTATCTAAAGCTTTGCCCCCACCAATCCCGATAATCGTATCGGCTTTATGTTCTTTGGCTGCTTTCCTCAAGGCTTTTAAGCTAACTTCCGCACAATCTGCACCATAAGAGGCTTGGGCAACGTGCAGATTCTGGGCTTCTAAAATTGGCTGTAGTTTCTCTTGGCTGATAGCAACGGTGCTATTACCTGCCACAATTAAAGGACGACTGCCCAATTTGGCAATTTCTGTGGCGGCTACCTGCAATATATTACAGCCACGGATAACTTTTGCCGGGGCAACCGCGAGGGTGATTAATGAACTAGCAGTTTGATTAGACAAGGTTTGATTAGATAATTGATTAGGCATATACTCTAGTTTGCCAAAAACCTTGATATATCTTAATAAAATTAGACTAATTAGAACTTATATCAGTTTCCCCAGAGAAGGGAAACGCTTGTCAGAACATGATTAGCGGGATTGCCTGAAATTAAATATTGCCCATTATCCTTAAATTCTGAACTACCAAACTTTGGAATAAACATATAGTTATTAACAATACCACTGTCAGAATACTCAGCCAAAGTATTGTTATTGATAAAAGCGGCGGGAAACTCCATCCCTCAGAACGCGGGACACTGCACGAACGTGGGTGGTCGAGGTTGCTCAAAGCGCCGACGCAGGTAATAGTCCAATTACCTATTACCAATTACCTATTACCAGATTCCTCATCTGTGGGTGAGGAATTTCATCACCCATGAATGACACGTTGATTAAATTTAGGTAAATAACATCTTAATCTAAAAATAACAAAAATTGTATATGAAAATACAAAAAACTCGTGCGCTCGTCATATTCGGTAAAAGAACATAATACTTGATGTTTGCGGGGCGTTCAGCCCGTGCTGAGTTTGACTCAGCACTCTTGATGTTAAGCTTTTGCTGGTGGCAATTGAGCAAATTTCTCTGGATATATTTCCACTGATATCTGAGTATCTTCTCGACTAGCGAGCGATCGCTTAACTTCTCCCAGGTAAAGTGGTACTGTTAGCCCTGGTTCTGGGTGAATCAGAGTACGAGCGCGAATTGTCACCTTGTTATCATTCCTGTCACCAGAACGCCCAAAAGAATTGAGATTGCTGGCAGCTTGTAATAAAGTTGCTTCTACTTCCGGAGGGGAAATTTTCGGAGATAGGGAGATTACCGCTTGGCTTGAGCCATTATCGTAAACTAGAGTGTACTTAACAGCCCCAGGAATCACGGTACGACTCAAGGGAACTATTGAAAGTCCAAATAAACCAGCAGTCAGTACCAACATAAAGCCAGTCGTACCTACTAGCCGAAAACGGATGCCCCATTTGAACAGGAACGCTAGTATTGCCAAAACTGCAAATATCACAGTGGCAATACCAGACCATTGAGTATATTTCAGAAATTCAGCCGTTGTGAGCATACAGATTGGCTACTTAGGTGTTTTTTATTTGATCACGGACACACCTATTTTACTGGAGTAGTGCATAGAGTAATGGGTAATAGGTAATTGGTAATTGGTAATGAGTGGATTATCTTTTCCTTTGGGGGGGTTTTCTCCTCTGCTCCCTGCTCCCCTGCTTTAATATATAAAGCAATAGTTTAGAAATCTTAATAATAATGACTTTAAAGGCTCAACCGCCAGCAGCGATAGACTACGCCACACAGGTGATCGCTAATTTTGATAAACTAGTGTGGACTTGGCGCAATCACAAAATTCAGTACACAGTCATGGGTACTGGACAGCCATTAGTACTAGTTCACGGCTTTGGTGCTTCCATCGGACATTGGCGCAAGAACATTCCAGTTTTGGCAAATGCTGGCTACCAAATCTTTGCTATTGATTTGTTGGGTTTTGGTGGTTCTGAGAAAGCAGCAATTGACTACAGTGTAGATGTTTGGGTAGAACTGCTCAAAGACTTTTGGACAGCCCATATTCAACAACCAGCCGTATTTGTCGGTAACTCCATTGGTGCGCTTTTAAGCCTGATAATATTGGCAAAACATCCAGAGATTACATCTGGTGGTGTTTTAATCAACTCAGCAGGTGGTTTGAGCCATCGTCCCCATGAACTGAACCCACCACTACGGATTGTGATGGCAACATTTAATAGAGTAGTGCGATCGCCCATTACAGGTAAATTTGTCTTTAACCGTATCCGCCAAAAATCTCAAATTCGCCGCACTCTCTACCAAGTTTACCGCGATCGTACAGCCGTCACTGATGAATTAGTTGATTTACTTTATACCCCATCCTGTGATCCTGGAGCGCAGCAAGTTTTCGCCTCCATCCTCACAGCACCTCCTGGCCCCACACCAGAGGAACTATTACCCCAAGTAGAGCGTCCTTTACTAGTAATTTGGGGTGCTGATGACCCCTGGACACCAATTACAGGGGCGAAGATTTACGAACAAGCCCAGGAGAATGGCAAAGACATAACAATTATTCCCATTCCTGGTGCTGGTCATTGTCCCCACGATGAAGTTCCAAATGTCGTCAACGCCCAGATTATTGATTGGCTTGCACGGAGAAAATAAAGACTGAGATTGGCAAAAGTTAGGAATTGGGGCAAGGAGTAAAGGAAGGAGGGAAAATCTGGGCATCAGTTCTGCTCCCGGCTGCTTCTACTCCCTATGCCCCACTCCATAGCGCGATTAAGGCAGAATGGCAGGTAATAATCTGGGTGAGTATTTATAATTTTTGGATTGCACCTTGACAAAATCAAACTCAGGTGGTGTGTAATGGAGCTTGATGCGTTTAATAAAGGAGCAATTCCCTTAATCAATCATCCAGATTGTTCTGCTTTAGGTTATCAAGTTATTCAAGAACTCGGACGGAACCAAGAAGAAGGTCGCATCACTTATTTAGCTCATCATCATCAGTCTAAGCAACAGGTAGTAATTAAAGAATTTAGTTTTGCTCATACCTATACTGACTGGTGTGATTTTACAGCTTATGAAAGTGAAGCGAAAATCTTGCAAAAACTAAATCATCCCCGCATTCCTCGCTATCTAGATTCTTTTGCAACTCAGACAGGTTTCTATTTAGTCCAGGAGTATAAACACGCTCTACCCTTAAGCTCAAAACGCAGCTTTCAGCCAGAAGAAATTAAGCAAATAGCTGTATCAGTTTTAGAAATTTTGGTGTATTTACAGCAACGAATTGACCCAATTATTCATCGGGATATCAAACCAGAAAATATCTTAGTCGATGAGCAACTGAATGCTTACTTAGTAGATTTTGGTTTAGCTAGGGTGCAAGATACAAAAATAGCTCTCACCAGCTTACTAACAGGAACACCAGGCTTTATACCACCAGAGGAACAATTAGGCTATTCTTTATCTTTGGCTTCAGATTTATACAGTGTAGGGGCGACACTAATTTGTTTACTTGCTAATATCCGTTCTGTAGATATTGGTAAGTTGATTGACAGTAAGGGTTATTTTGATTTTCAGAAACTAGATTCTCAAATCGATTTACGCTTCCGCTCCTGGTTAATGGGTATGGTGGAACCCAAGTGGCAATATCGCTATACTAATGCCGCCGATGCTTTGGCAGCACTACAGCCTATTCAAGTCACTGGTAATGCTACAGCTATGGAAATATTAGCCACAGTCATCAAGTTGAAATATCAAACTACTGTTTTGGGTTTAGCAATAATTGGGGTGCTAGCAGTCGCTGGGGCTACTTTGATACTGTCTCAACAGGGTGGAGCCGCTCAACAGTTACAAGAGGCGAGGAAATAAGGAATTGTGCAATTAGCGCTCTTTTAAGACAGTCGCTACACTAGTTTTTTATTTTTAGCCGTAACTGAACGGTATTGCCTTATACCCCTATACCCCTTTCAAGTCAGGAAGAGACTGCCCTTTGCCTTAGCTCTGAGATAAACGCTGCAATTCTTCACCTGCTAATAATTGATGCGCCTTGGCTAAAAATTGGGGAATTTTATCAGCATGAGGACTATATCTGAGGCATTGCTGCAAGTCTATTTCGTTGAGTTTATCGGCTTTGTTACCAGGGAACCAGTGACTAGCGTTGCCCAATAAGTTGTACCGCATTTTGGCATAGTCCACTAAATCGTAGGTAGTAGCTAGATTTAGCAGCCATAAAATCACCCGGATATTTATCTGACCAGGGGTTTGTTCCCATTGGGGTAAATTGGTTTCCCAGGTTTTTACCCAATCTTCTCCCAAAGAGGCGATCGCTGCATCTTCCAACCTCCCTAAAATTGGTGGTAAAATCTCTGATGCCCGGTTTATTAAGTCCAATGTCTGCAAGTGTTCATCAAAATCTTGGGGTTTAGCTGCGCCTAAACTCAAGGTATGCACTTGAGAATGACTCAGACAAAATAAATCATTAAACACCATCGGACTTAAAGGGGCGCATAAATCCACTAATTTTTGAGGTGGATTATAAAGCTGACCTCCCTTATCTGTGGGGCTAATAATAAACACCCCCATATCATGACGGGTAGCCGCTTCAATGGCTGGCCAATTCCATTGATTGATGTAGTACCAGTGCAGGTTGACATAATCAAATTGGTTAGTATTAATTGCCTGGATGATTACATCCGTAGAACCGTGGGTGGAAAAGCCCACAAATCGGACTTTACCTTCTGCTTGCAACTGTTGCACTACGTCCAAACAACCCCCAGGACGTACACTATAGTCTAATAACTCAGGAGTATTAATTCCATGTATTCCTAGTAAATCTACGTAGTCTAACTGAAGATAACTCAATGATTGCTCAAAAGTTTTGCGGAACTCTTTCCCATCGGCAACAGGCGCAAGTTTGGTTTGGACAATTAATTTTTCGCGGGGAAACTTAGGCAATATTTTCCCCAATTGCATTTCGGAACTACCATAACCACGGGCAGTTTCAATGTGATTGATCCCCACCTCAATAGCGCGATTAATAGTTGCTTCCAGATTTGCTTGCTGATCCGCCGGAATATCCGAATAACTAACATCTTGCCATTTATATTGGTATCTCATGCCGCCGCAAGAGAACACCGGCATCTGTAATTCTGTGCGTCCAAATTTTCTATATAGCATTAAATAGCAGCCCTATAGCAGTCACTAACCTATAAAAAATATAGGGGTATTAAAAAACACCCCTATACTCATGAATCAACCTGATTATTCCTTAAGCAGCATTTTGCAATTCAGCCGTGCGTACTGATAACTGCTGTGTCTGATTACCTCGTTGCAATCTCACTTGTAACGCTTGACCGAGGCGACTGTTTTCCACAACGTTTTGTAACTGTTCCGCAGTGGTGATTGCTTGACCATCAACTTGCAAAATCACATCACCGCGTCGGATACCAGCATTAGCAGCCGGGGAGTTAGGTACTACTCGAATCACCAAAACACCGTTAACTTCGGGAATTGCAAAAGCCGAATTGGGGTCAATATTATTTTGTTGAGCTAATTCAGGTGTTAAAGTTGCCATTTGTACACCTAAATAGGGGTGAGCAACTTTACCATCTCGTTCCAATTGAGTAGCGATCGCTTTAGCTTTATCAATAGGAATCGCAAATCCAATCCCCATTGCATCAGCACGAATGGCAGTGTTAATCCCAATCACTTCACCCTTGTCATTTAACAACGGGCCACCAGAGTTACCAGGGTTAATGGCTGCATCAGTTTGGATGAAATCTAAACGCTTATCAGTAATCCCCACTTGAGCGCTAGAACGCTTGAGGGTGCTGACAATACCCAAAGTAACAGTATTATCAAAACCCAAAGGATTACCAACTGCGATCGCCCAGTCTCCCACTTGGACATTATTAGAAGAACCCAAGGGTGCAACTGGTAGACTATTACCCGCGTTGATTTTCACCACCGCTAAATCCGTGACTTCATCAATGCCTTGCACCTTACCGTCAAAACTACGGCCATCTTTCAGGCGAACAGTCACGCGATCGGCTTTATCTACCACATGGGCATTAGTTAAGATTAAGCCACTTTTATCAATGATAAATCCCGAACCTAAACCACGCATCTGTTCTGGTGGCAACTGTCCCTGAAAGCCTTCACCAAAAAAGCGCCGGAAAAAGGGATCTTCCAAAAATGGATCTACCCGGCGTGTAATTGTGCGTTCTGTATCAATCCTCACCACTGCTGAACCAACACGATTCACAGCTGCTGTCACAAAACTACTGTTACCGATAACAGCCGCAGTTGGTGATTGTCTTTGAGCAACTAGTTCCGGCGCAGATCCAGTTGTACTAGGATTAGGCGCTGGTTCCGCTTGCGACGGCAAAACACGCAAACTGCTAACCGTTAATACAACTCCTATAAATATTGCTAATACATGAGTACCGAGTTGGCGTATAGACCTGGATAATTTGGAAAATTGCATATTCACAACCTAATCTAGAAGTCTAAATTTTGCCCAATTTAAAATTATTTTGACAAATTTGCATACTAATCACTACATGGAAACCTCACATTCCTGCTTAAAATTTCAATCGGCTATAGAAATCGGATTAGATAATTTGAAAAAATCTGAGTGTCTGTAGCAATGCCCACCGTATCACGATCTTGGTGGGCATTGCCCAACCTACTTATCAAAAATCAAGTACTGATTCTCTAGCTCTAATTAAAGTTAATTGAATATTTAACCTCATAGCTATTGTAGAGATTCCCACTTCCAAGGTTCGGGTTTTACCAAAGGACTAGGGATGAGGAGAAAGCAGAGGGGCTGGAACAGGTGTGAGATTTCGAGTTTTGAATGCCCTGTACCCCTGCGGGAAAACAAGCGTTTGATTAATCTCACGCCGAAGTCTACGCGTAGCCTCACCTATTGAAGGGGCTGACCATCTCTAGGGTAGGATCTGAATATTACCAGCGCTATAACTCCCTATGAATGGATCAGACCAATTAGCTCAAGAATCCTTGCCTGTGCCTCAAAAAGTTGAAGAGTCCCACAATCATGATGCAGAACATGACCACAAACATCATACTCACGGACAGGCAGAGTCGGTTCACGCTCACGTTCATAGCGAAGAATCTTTACGGCGAATTGTCAATCGGTTGTCACGCATAGAAGGACACATTCGCGGTATCAAAACAATGGTGCAACAAAATAGCCCTTGTCCTGACGTTTTATTACAAATTGCTGCTGTACGGGGTGCATTAGATAAGGTAGCCAGAATTGTTCTCGATGAACATTTAACAGAATGTATTGCCAGAGCTTCCAAAGAAGGCAATATAGAAGAAGAAATTAAGCAACTTAAAGCAGCGTTAGATAGATTTTTACCTTAATTTTTATATCGATTCCCGGCTTTTAAGATAAGTCGAGAATCTATTTTTTAGTAAGTTAAATTGTAGAATATTTGGACTAATCCAGTATCAAAGCTTTTCACCTCTGGTAAATAGGACTTACGCACCCAGGTTTTCTGTTGAGACCGGGTGTAGGGGTGTAAAGGTTTCAAACATTTATATCCTTCCCTATACCCTTGTTCAAACCCTTTATCTTTCGTTTTCATGCGTAAGTACTTGTAGAAAATTAGCACATTATATGTGTCTATAGAGTGATGTGTTCAGTTATAGGTCATTGACAAGATATGAAAGTTTAGGATTTGCTTGTTAATGAATGACTTAGCTTTACCAGAAATCATACAAAGTATTTTAGATAAACACATTGAGCCAGATGCAGTCTTTTCTGCAATTCTGCCAGCACTGGGAGAAGTATTACAATGCGATCGCTGTTTTCTTTACCTGAGAAATCCGCAAACCCGCCTTGGTAAAGTAGCTTATTGCTGGCGGCGACATCGAGATATTCCCGATATGATCAACTCCCAATGGAATTTAGAGCCGCCATCATTACCCGAAGAAGATCCCTTATTTGCGGCTGCGCTACGAACTGAGGCTTCCGTTTATGTTGAAGATGTGGAAACTGCAAGCCCAAAAGTTGTAAATAAAGAATTTGAGCGCAAGAACTTTGGACATCGAGCCTTGATTCATGCTCACTTTTGCCAAGATGGTCAACTGTGGGGGATTCTACAACCTTGTGTCTTTGGTGAAAAACGCATCTGGTCAGATTTTGATCATGCTGTCATGACTCAATTGGAAAGAGAGTTAACGCCTTTAGCCGTTACCTACGTCACAGCAGAACAGAACCCAATGTGAATGTAGCTTGATACTTGTGAAAAATCAGGAAAGCGATCGCATAACTTTTTCAGTGGTAACATCTCGCCGGAAAATAGACTCTAAATAAGTCATCGATCGCTTTTCTTTTAAAATATGACTATAGAGAATTACCAATTTAATTATTCCCTAACTGGCAATACTGATAAACCTGTGATTCTGTTACTCCACGGTTTCATGGGGAATATTGATGAATTTGACGCGGCTATAGAATTACTAGGTGATGATTTTTCTTATCTCAAACTTGACTTACCCGGACATGGGAAAACTCAAGTGTTGGGTGGAGATGAATATTACTCAATGGCAAATACTGCTCAAGGCTTAATTAATTTATTAGATAAATTAGAAATAACTAAATGCTTTTTAGTTGGCTATTCAATGGGTGGAAGATTAGGTTTATATTTAACTCTACATTTTCCCCAACGTTTTTATCAAGTAGTCTTAGAATCATCCTCCCCAGGTTTAGCCACAGAAGCAGAACGATTAGATAGAGTTAAACGCGATGCCCAAATAGCTAAGAAGCTAGGCAGAAGTTTAGAAAAAACCGATTTTACGACTTTTTTACTTAATTGGTATAATCAGCCTATTTTCGGCAATATAAAAAATTATCCAGAGTTTCCCAGGGTGATAGAAAGTCGATTGCAAAATCATCCCCTGGAGTTAGTTAAATCATTACAATTTATGGGAATTGGTAGCCAGCTATCTTTATGGGAAAAACTGCAAAATAATCAGATTCCTTTACTTTTACTTGTTGGTGAGAATGACAAAAAATTTATAGATATCAATGTCAAAATGACAAAGATAGCCCCAGCATCTCAGCTAAAAATAATTAGTAATGCTGCACATAATATTCACTTTGAGAATACCTTAGAATTTGTGCAGAAACTAAATAATTTTTTTGACATAACGAGGTACTGAGTACACCGCTAATAAAATTGGGCAATCTCCGCGCCCTCTGCGTTTAAAAACATTATTTCTGTACTAACTTAACTCTTAATCACTACAAGTGTTAACTAATGACTATTGACTAGCCCTTGTTAATTCTTCTTGCAACATTTTCTGATAAATTCTAGGCAAAGAACGACTAATAGAATTTGTTTCTATGCCATAACCTAAACTTGTCCAAGTGGGGGAGAGTCGCCGCAAAACGTCATTGATTTTGCCTTGGCGCAGTAGTTGAGAAATATCCACTCCCCAAACCCGCGAATCGTTTAACCAACGGTAAACAACCAAATCTTGATATTCTGGCTCAAAACTGTAGGAAGACCAAAACATCATTTGTGATGGTTTGGGATGATAGCGGGGGGCTATGTCAAACCAAGTAGTGTTGATGATTTGATACCTTCCCGCCGCCGTGGAACAATCACCTGTGTTTGGGCCTGTGACAATAGTGACGCATATCTCAGGATGCTTGCTCAGGTCAGTTACTTGTTGTCCACCATACAACAAAGAGTAGGGGCGGTTTCCATTGGCTTCACTTGCGGAAATGGTACGCATTAAAGCGCGAATATGGGGATCACCGCCTTTCATGACCAAAGGTGGTAAGTTATTTCCAAAGATCGGATCAGAAGGCGATCGCAATTCTCCAAATATATACCATTGAAATAAATACACAAAGCCGAGAAGTGCGGCTATAGGGCCAATGAATTTTTCTGCCCCTTTGAGTTCAAAGCCTTTCAGATTCTCACTCCTTGCAAATTAGCTCTCTAATCTAACAACAAAAATAGACGCACCAATTCCGGTAAAGTTCAAAAATCTTCCTTAGTTATTGACTGTTAACTAACACTGTTGAAATAATTCTGTAAAAGTTTTGGAACTAGCTTCTGGTTTAGCGACAATCTCAACTATTTTATTGCGTGCGTCTGGCTCAAACAAGGACTCGACGCAGACTTGAGCTACTTTTTGCCGAGGAATACTACCATCAAATAAAGTATCAGAACTTTGCATGACGATCGCATCTGAGTTATCCTCGTTCTTCAAACCACCGGGACGAACTATCGTATAAGTAAGTCCGCTTTTTTGCAGATACTCTTCCGCTTGTTTCTTCCACACCAGAATTAGCCAAAATAAGTTCAATGGGTGAAAAAATTGGGAGACACACAAAGAAGTTACTAAGACAAAATTTTCAATTCCCTTGGCTTTTGCCACATCCACTAAATTTTTAGTGCCTTCAAAATCTACTTTATAAGGCCCGGTAGGGTCAAAACTTGGTTTTGCGCCAGTAGCACACAATACCACTGTACTATCACCCAAGGCCGCAGTTAGACTAGCAGGGTTCAACACATCACCCACCACTAATTCTGCATCAGGAGGCAAAATAGCTCTAGCTGTTTGTTCATCTCGTACCAAAGCACGTACAGGAATATTCCGCGCTATCAACTCTTGGACGATGCGGCGACCTGTTTCACCTGTTGCTCCTGCTACAAATGCTTTCATGATTAACGCTATCCTGGGTAACTAATGTATAACTGCTCTGTATATTGTAGTGATTCCATGAAGTTCATGACAGATTCATAAGGTTTCGGTCAAAATAGTAATTTAGTGCTAAACCACCCACACAGCCTGGGAATTATTAATATAGACAAACGCCAAATTAGAGGGGAACGCATTGATGCTTTCAACAAACGGCGAATATCAATCTTTGGATATCACAGAAAAAACTGTGCCTGTTGTTCCCAATTTCCCAGAAACTGAGGATGCAGACACAGGATTGAGTGCTGGTACACTAAGTAAATTTTATGGTCGCTATAGCGACTCAATGGAAATGTATGCTCCAGCACAAAAAGTTGCTGAATATCTTAATAGTCATGGTTCTTGGTTTACACGCTGTGCCGAACCGATGAAAGTGCAACCTCTAGGAGAACATGGTTATGCTCTAACTATTGGTCGTTTTGGCTCTTTTGGTTATGAAGTCGAACCAAAGATTGGTTTAGAATTGTTACCGCCACAAGAGGGTATTTATTGCATCCGGACAATTCCCATTCCTGACTATCAACCGCCTGGTTATGATGTGGATTATCGAGCTGCGCTTCAGTTAAGAGAAGATTTTGGTGAACATACGGTGACAAAAGTTGAATGGGAATTGGATTTAACTGTTTGTCTCCACTTTCCACGGTTTATTCAGCGTTTACCTAAATCTCTAATTCAGTCTACAGGCGATCGCTTACTCAACCAAATTGTCCGCCAAGTTTCCCGTCGCCTAACTCGCAAAGTTCAAGAAGATTTTCACCACTCTGTTGGAGTTTCCTTTCCTGGTAATTGTAAGAAAAAGCGGTAAGTTAATAGTCAATAGTCAATAACCGATGACTAATGACTATTGACTATTGACTAAGCTTGAGTCAGAATTCTTTGGACAATCTGCACGCCAGTGATAGCCTGCCAAGTAAAGAGTCCTAAAATCACGAAGTTGATTAAAATATGACTCACCCTCGCCCAGTTTGCTCCTTTCTGCATATAAGGAGATAGAGCTGCGGAAAATGCAATTAAACCTGTCATACCTAAGCCCGCTAGTAGGTGAGGCCCGACAAATAATTTACCGTTATTAATGTAAGTAACAGCCATCCCACCAATCGCACCTGCTACCATCAAGGCTAAAAGTATCGATCCTATTTGGTAGTGTCTGACATTGTATCTACCTTTAATCAGTTCTTTCTTTTGTTCTCCTTGAGCATTCCTGGTGCGCTGTAGCTGTAGTCCTAAGTAAGCCGCATAGAGTGATAACGCCAATAACACCCACATCATCAATGGGTGAAAGAAGTTTAGCCAATATTTAACCGAGGCAGACAATTCCAGATTCATTGTGTTCTCGCCTAATCCTTAAATCTTAATAAAAATTAGCATAACTCTAAGTTACGTGATTGAGGCCACAGAGTGTGAAGATGATTGTTAAGCCCTGTGAGCCTAGCTGCGCTTAACCCAAGAGGAGCAACTTAGAGCGGTAGCGGGGCGTTGAGCAACTTGCTGAGAAAATAATATTGACTGTTGACTATTGACTAATGACTAATAACTAATGACTAATAACGATGTTTTGCTGCTAAAGGTGGCGAAGAGTGGCGATATCAAGGGGCTGGGTGCGCTACTGGCTGCTGGTGTTGGGGTGGATATATGCGATCGCGACGGGACTACAGCGCTGATGTTTGCTGCTAATCTAGGGTACACGGAAATTGTGCGATCGCTTTTAGATGGGGGGGCTAATGTCAATTTAGCTAGAAAACGCTATGGTTTGACGGCTTTGATGTTAGCGGCTAGTGCTAATCAAGTTGATATTGTGCAGCTTTTAATTTCTAGAGGTGCTGCTGTCAATGCTACCAATGAAGATGGTAGTACGGCTTTAATGGCAGCAGCCCTAAAAGGTAATGTAGAAGTGGCGCGGGTTTTGTTAGCGGCTGGTGCTGATGTCAATATCACCGATAAAGATGATGATACTGCTTTAAAGCTAGCGGTGAAGCGAGGACAAGCGGCTGTAGTGCAGTTAATTTTACCAAGTGGTGCAGACGCTAATTGTGAAGATGAAGAAGGCGAAACCCTGTTAATGTTAGCAGCCGATTCAGGTCATGGGGATGTGGTACAAGTGCTGCTGGCAGCTGGGGTTGATGTCAACGAACAAAACCAAGACGGTGGTACAGCATTGTTAGCAGCCGTAGCAGCAGGAAATGGAGCGATCGCCAAAATTTTACTAGATAGAGGGGCTGATGTAAATCACCAAGACCAAGATGGTGAATCAGCCCTACACCTCGCCACAGTGGAAGGTTACGTTGATGTGGTACAGGTGCTACTGAATCAAGGCGCAAATACCCAAATTAAAAACAAACTTGGCGATACGCCCTTATTGGTAGCAGCATTACAAGGACATGATCAGATAGTCGAAACACTATTGAAATATGGCGCAAATGTGCATGGAGATAATTTAGGTGAGACACCTTTAACCCTAGCCGCATCCCAAGGCCACACCGCAACCGTCAGAATATTGTTAGACTATGGCGCTAATGCCAATATCCCCGCCAGTGATGGTAAAACAGCCTTGATTAAAGCCACGGAACGTAACCATCCGGGGGTAATTCAGTTATTGCTGGCGAAAGGCGCGAATGTTAATTACCAAGACTCTGTGGGGGCTACAGCCTTAATCTGGGCTGCTTCTGGGGGCTATAACAAGGTGGTGCAAATATTATTGGAAGGCGGGGCTGATACAAATTTAAAAAACCGGGGTGGTTACACGGCTTTGATGATTGCCGAGTTTAATGGTTTTAGGAGTATAGTCCAGATTCTCAAGCAGGCTGGGGCGCAGGAGTAATAAAACATTCTCCAGTTTGGGGGAGTCAAAGCTTCTTTGATAATTTTTCCTTTGAAAACCAAATCGGATGCTGAGAAATGGAGCTAAGGACTAAGAAATTTATTTCAAAAAATTACTATTTTTTAGGGAATTCTGACTTAAATTTACTTATTGTTCAAAACTCTTGATATACATCTTGACAGGAAGTAAAAATAACGTTATTTAATTAAATACTAAGCTAAGGAGGTATCAAAAACTATCTCAGAAATGAAAAACTAAAGATATAAATTTAGGTTGAAACTTTTTGACGTGGCTATCGTCGAAAATATGAAGAAATTGAAAC
Source organism: Anabaena sp. FACHB-595 (assembly GCF_048568275.1). Taxonomy (NCBI): domain Bacteria; kingdom Bacillati; phylum Cyanobacteriota; class Cyanophyceae; order Nostocales; family Nostocaceae; genus Anabaena; species Anabaena sp. FACHB-595. Next base: position 3,343,910 of record NZ_CP183473.1, on the reverse strand, counting down.
ACCGAAGTAAACCAGGTAAAATATTTTTGCTTTAAAGATATCAAAAAAGCAAAACTTAAGAAGTAAATATACTTTCTACTTTTACCTCGTCCTCCCCCCGGCGTTTCCTACTGTGCTAGATATGCTCAATATATAGTTTTTCGTTTCTGAGAACAGTATTATAACTATCAGTTTATGGGTATCTTAGTAAACGCCAAAATAGTATAGAATATCAACTTTTTCAGTACTGAGCAATTAAAAGTCTCAAGCTCTACCTAATAGCATTTTAGTAGTGAAACTCGAAATTACTAAACAACCGTTACTTCAGGGAAATTTGTGGCTAGGGTTTGGTTGTCAATCAGGTATTTCTCATCACTTAATCACTGGAGCAATCAACCAAATTTTTCAAGAAAACCAACTTGATCAAAAAATAATTGTAGGTATTGCCACTATTGATACAAAAGTCTCAGAACTGGGTTTAGTGGAATTTTGTCGATTGTTTCAATTGCCATTAAAAACTTTCCCGGCAGAAATGCTGGCTAATGTTGCCGTTCCCAACCCTAGCAGAGTGATTGCCAAAAAAGTGGGAACTGCTAGTGTTGCCGAGGCGGCGGCTATTCTTGCTGCTTCATCTCATCAAAAGCAGAATCTGGGGGTGAAGTTGTTGGTTCCTAAAAGGATTTTTCGCTTACCGGGACAACCAGGAGTAGTGGCGATCGCAGTTGCTCAAGTATCATCATGATCAACAAGCTGAAGTTCGTAGTAAGTGGCTCTCACCGTGAAGAATTACTTCACAGACCCATTTAATCGCTCACTACGAACACAAAGTCAATCTGGCATTAATTACCTTTATTCAACTGCTCGCAGAAGATAATTAATGAGGCTGGAAACAATAGACAGCACAATTGATCCCAAGAAAGCAGCGAAAAAGCCTTCAATTTGGAAGTCAGAACCAGGCATGAGGGCGCTAGCTAACCATAGGGTTAAAGCATTGATGACAAATGTGAATAAGCCAAAAGTCAGTAAGGTAACGGGAAATGACAAAATACTGAGAATTGGTCTGACTAAGGCATTGACTAACCCAATCACTATTACGGCAACTAGAGCCGCGACAAAACTCTTAACAGTGAATCCAGGGACAATATGGGCAGTAATTAGCAAAGCTACCGCAGTAGCCAGCCATGTCAATAAAAAGTGTTTCATCAGTTGTTGTTTGGCAAAAATCAGCAATCACTGGAAGAAGAATTACATAAAACTAGCACTTACGCACCCAGATTTTTTATTGAGACCGGGTGTAAGGGTATAGGGGTATATGGGTGTAAGGGTGTAAGGGTTTCAAACATTTATTTTGAATTTTGTAGCTTTAGCTTCCCGTAGGGTATTTTGAATTGATTCATACCCCTATACCCTTCTCCAAACCCTTGATCTTTTGTTTTCATACGTAAGTCCTAAAAACTAATTTTCGTTGTCCTCGGTGTGAGGAACGAAATTAACGCTGAGTTAAGATAGCCATTGAGGACTCAAAACTCGGCTCAACACCACACTACTGCTAACTTGTTTCAGTCTATCGTCGTTGAGGAGATGAGCGCCGCAATAACGCCTCCCAAGTAGCGCCACCAGCTACGCCGTCAGGTTCTATACCATAGCGTCTTTGAGCAGCTTTGAGTGCTTCCTCAGTCTGAACCCCAAAGTATCCATCCACACTACCCTTTAAAAAACCAAGCTGACTCAATCTTTGCTGTAGCTTGGTAACTTCCGAATTCTTCATTCCTACACGCAAAATCGGCCAGCCTTCGGAGGTGTATTGTATACCAGAAATTCGTTGAGCAGATGGTGTAGGGCCGAAACGTGGGGTGGAAGATGGTCGTTGAGGGGTTTGTTGTCTTGGGGTTGGCGTTGTTGGTCTGGGAGGTGTAGGTCTAGGATTAGCCAGTCTAGGTTCAGGTCTGGTGTTAGCTGGTGGATTGGGTGTTGTTGGTCTGGGGTTAACGGTAGGAGTGGTAACGGGTTGAGTGGGAACAGGGAAACCAGTTGTTGACACGGCTGGTGGATTGGGCGTTGAGTTTGGTATAGACGCTATTGGCGTACCTATTGCTTGACTAGGAAACAACCTTTGCCAGGTAGCAGCATCAACAATGCCATCTGGAGTTAAGCCAGCTGCTTGTTTAAACCCAGACACAGCATTGGCCGTATTCTCGTTGTAGACTCCATCTATTGCACCTGAGTAAAAGCCCAAAAGCCTCAGCGCTGCTTGAAGTTCCGAGACACGTTCACCTTGACTACCAATCTTAAGGGTAGGACGGTTGATAACAACTTGTTGGGCAATTTGTTGTGGTGTGGCGATCGCTACTACAGCCAACGAGTCAACAAACATAGTTGTAGAGGATAACATAAGTAGCCAATACAACTTGCTTGTGCTGAAATAGCAAAATGCCTTTTGTGGTTTTAAGTAACTGATACTTGCTCTCAAGCAGCCTTTCATAGAAATTGCTCTCAGAATCTTCTGATGCTAATATTACTGCCGTGTGAGGTAATTGAGTAGTCTTTTTTGAGTAATGAGTGGTAAGTGATGAAGGGATTAAGACTAAGGAGTCAGACCTCTTTAGGACTTACGCATGAAAACGAAAGATCGAGGGTTTGGACAAGGGTGTAGGGGTATAAATGCTGGAAACCCTTACACCCGGTCTCAACAGATAACCTGTTTGCGTAAGTCCTACTCTTTTAGCATCTACTTAATTAATTGCTCGATTAATTGCCTCTTCCTGCCCAACTAAAGACACATAGGGTTGCTGCAAATACTGCTGTGCCGATGTTAAAGCGTCTTGAGCAGTTACAGAAGCAATCAGTTCTTGAAATTCTCCGTCAAAGTCAATTCCTAAACCCAAAATTTCATACCAACCGTAGATTTGAGCAATTTGTCCATTAGTTTGTTTACCTAAGGCATATTGTCCCAATATTTTGTTTTTAGCAGCTTGTAAATTGGTTGTAGATACTTCTTCACTACAGAGTAGCTCTACTTCTGTCCGTAATCCTTCTAAAGCGATGCTGGTATTTTCTGGTGCTGTACCCATGTACACTACAAATGATGCTGGATAAAGCCTAGTTGGGTAGAATGCTGATACTTCATAGGCTAACCCCCGCTTTTCTCGCAATTCTACGAACAAGCGGCTAGAAAGACCATTGCCTAAGTAAGTAGAAAGTAATTTGAGGGGGGCATAATCAGGAGAACTGACTGATGGGCCTAAATAACCCAACATGACGATAGATTGCTGGGTTTGTACAGGCTTTAAGCGGTGCTGGGGGTTGACTGAGATTTCTGGTAAGTTAACTACTGCTGGGGCTATGGTTGGTGCTTGCCAATCACCGAATATTTGTTCTACTAAGGCTACTACTTCTTGTAGAGTGATGCGACCAGCAACACTGATGACTAAGTTATCTGGACGGAAATAAGTTTGGTGATACTCGACTAAATCTGTTCTGGTGATGCTGTTCAGGGTGGTTTCATCTCCTAGCACTGACATGGCGTAGGGATGATTTTGATACATTACCTGCCGCATTTGCTCAAAGGCAAGAGTGAAAGGCTGTTCTTTTTGGGAGCGAATATCTTGGAGTGCTAAACGCCGTTCCAGTTCAATTTGAGTTTCGGGGAATGTAGGCGATCGCAATATCCGCCCCGCCAATGCTAAAATTTCGGGAAAATCCGATGTTACCGTCTTCAATGACACGAGAAAGTAATCAGTAGAAGTATCTGCACTCAAACTTGCGCCCACAGATTCTACTTGTTCGGCTATTTCCAAACTGGAAAGTCCTTCACATCCCTTAGTCATTACAGCAGCCAGCAAATGGGCTAACCCCGCCTGTTCTCGCTTTTCGTAGCAGCTACCAGCACGGATAAAAATTCGCCCAGCAATAATATCTGCGGCTGGATTTTCTGCTACCAGCACGACAATGCCATTGTCTAGTACAGTGCGATGAATGGGAGATTGAGCGAGGGATGGTTTCACGGTTTGGGTCATTTGTCAGTTGTCAATTATCAGTTGTCAGTTGTTCAGTTGTCGACTTCTTTGCAGCCTCGGACTACTAGCCACTGACGACTGACATTATGAATAAGGTTTAAGGATGGTAACAGCGTAATTCTGGAGAGAAAGATGCTGTTTAGCTAATTGTTGCAGTTCTTGGGTATCAAATGATTGAATTTGGTGTGGATATGTGACTGCTAATTCTGCTTGAGCGATGGTGTTGTAGTAGCCATAAAGCCCTGTTAGCTGGTTGGGGGTTTCTGTAGAGAAGGCGTACTCGTTGCATAAAAGTCTGCGGGTACGGGCTATTTCTTGTTCGCTAACACCACTGGTTTGGATATCATCTAAATGACTCAGAATTAAATCCTCAACTTGTTCTAGGTTTTCCGGTTCCAACCAAGCAGTAACTGTAAATAAGCTCGATTCACATTGCAGAGAAAAATTACTGCATATCCCTTGGACTAATTGTAGTTCTTCTCGCAAATCCCTGACTAGGCGAGAAGTCCGCCCTTCTGCTAATACCACTGACAACAAATCTAAACCGTAGGCTGTGCGGAGTTGTTCTACTCCTGGTACAACCCATGCCATCAACAATCGGGCTTGCTCTATGCGTGGTAAACTCAACTCTTGACGATGAATACCCTTGATTACTGGTTTGCTTACTGGTTTAACTAGCGGACATTCAACAGGCTTAGAAAAATTCTCAAATGAACGATTTACCAGTTCCCAGGCTGCTTGTTGGGCAATACCTCCAGCAATCACTACTGTCATATTTTCCGGTTGGTAGTGAGCGCGATGAAAACGGCGCATCGCTTCTGGTGATTGCTGCATCAGTTCTTCTTCAGTACCCAGAACTGAACGCCCATAAGGATGGTCTTGGTAGATGCTCTGCGACAGACATTGAAATCCTACCCAGTCAGGATCATCATAGCAGGCACGAATTTCCTCTAGTACTACATCCCGCTCTCGGCTAAATTCATTATCTGGAATTGCCGCATTAAGTAGTAAATCTGCCAAGTAAGGTAGAGTATCTGTCAAGTAAGACGCGGCTGTAGTCAAAGAGTAATTAGCGTAATCGTAGCTGGTAGCGGCATTACTTACTCCACCTCTGTTCTCAATTTGATGATCAAACGTTCCTGGGGGTAAGGTGGCTGTGCCTTTAAAAATCATGTGTTCTAGAAAGTGTGCCATCCCAAACCAAGGTTCTGGTTCACGAATTGCTCCAGCCCTCACCCAGACATCAGCCACAACTACAGGCGTGGTGGGAATTTCTTGATGAATAAATGTCAAACCGTTGTCTAATCGAAACACTGAGGCTGGAAACACAGGATTGGCAAGTTGTTGTTTTGACAAGGTTTTGTATCTTTAACCACAATTTAACTTTGATGTTTGTGATCTTAACTCTGAACGATCGCCAAATTCGCATCAAGTTATACAGAATCTTATATTCATCACCAGGAAAAAGTAGCCTCTAACGCTCTAATATTGGTTGAATTTGTTGCATCTGTGTTGACTAACTTGAAATTCTGCCATCAATTAAGATTCTTTATTCTGACTGAGAAATTACTTATATGGCCGTAGCTGGATAAATTAGGACATCAAGCTAAGATAAAATCCTGATAATAAAAGGCTTTCAAGTCTGTCAACAGTCAACAGTCAACAGCTATATAATCTATAAACTTTACTAATCAATAATTAAAGCTCCCAGAGTTTTAACTAAACTTTGGGAGCCAAATATTTTGAGTTCACCGCAACGCCGTTTTACCTAAGTTTATGACCTGGTTAAACCAGGTGGGTACCGATTTTCCTCGTTTAAAGTTTCCGGGTACACGCCCGGTATACTGCCACGAGAGACGTTTGGTTCCCTTTTTCTTAAAGACATAGATCAAAAAACTTGATGGCAGTCACCAACGTCGCAGTGCAACTCACTCATTATAGCTTTCAAAAACAGGTTCTACCAATTCAAAATGCAAAAATTTCTCTCTCTGCTTTCCTAAGTGGGATACCAGATGGATTCTACGGTTTGAGCAATCGCCTGGGCGGTGGTTTGGTCATGATTATTTAACAAAACTGTGACGTGTCCGAGTTTACGCCCTGGGCGAGATTCTGTTTTGCCGTACCAATGAACGTGAGCTTGGGGGATGGCGGCTAGTTGTTGGCGCTGGTTTTGGTAATCACTTTGGGAGTTTTCATAGCCTAGTAGGTTGACCATAACAGTACCAGCACATTGCAATGCTGGGTTTCCTAACGGTAGTCCACAAATGGCTCTCAGGTGTTGTTCAAATTGCGATGTTTCGCACGCATCTAGAGAAAAATGCCCAGAGTTGTGGGTACGGGGAGCGATTTCATTGACTAATACTTGACCATCGGCGGTGAGAAATAACTCAATTCCAAACACACCAACCACTTCTAGACTATTTAATAGTGTAGAGGCGATCGCTTCTGCTGCTGCGGCTTGATCGGGTGTAATATGGGCGGGTGCTATAACTCGCCTACAGACTTGCTGTTCTTGCTGTGTTTCTACCACAGGATAGATGACAACTTCTCCATCTACAGAACGAGCTGCGATTACTGCTAGCTCCCGTTCAAAGGGAATAAATTCTTCTATTAAATATGTGGTGTTTGTATTGTGATTTAAGTCTATTTTCTCTTGTAAGGTTGCTAAATCATGGATGATAAAAGTACCTTGTCCGTCATAACCGTGGCGGCGAGATTTCAACACTAAAGGAAAACCCAAATCATCTATTTTGGATATCAGATTCTCTTGGTTTTCCAGGGCAAAAAATTGCGGAACAGGTAAACCTAAATTTTTTAAATAGCAACGTTGATGATATTTATCTAATAGAGGTGATAAAGCGTCTAACTTGGGACGGAAACAAACACCTTGATTTGCTAACAGCGATAAAGCCTCTAGATTGACAAATTCGTTTTCAAATGTGATAACGTCACTCTTTTTCGCTAAAATCTCTGTGGCATGAGCATCATCAATATTTGCCAAAACAATATCCTGGGCAATAGATACGGCAGGATCATTACTGCTAGGAGTCTGCACTATCAAATCAAGCCCTAATTTATTCGCTGCGCCTCCCATCATCCAGGCCAGCTGTCCACCACCAATTACACCTACACGCTTCATCGACATCCCAAAGAATCACGAGTTTCTACACCAGTTTTTGTATTTACTCCGCTAGCTTTGGTACAAAGTTCTTTAATTTGTGCTTTATCCAAAATTGCATCAGTAAAATCTGCGCCTTCTATGTTCACGTTAGCGAATATGGCACGGAGTAAAAGAGCTTCTTTAAGAACGACATCACTTAAATTAGCCCCTGTTAAGTTTACCTGATCAACCATCGCATTCGTTAAATCTGCTCCCTGGAGATTTGCTTGTGTCATCACAGAAGCACTTAAGACTGCACCACGTAAGTCAGCACCGACAAAGTTCGTCATTTCAAGATTGGCATTGGAAAACTCAGCAGCTTGCAAACTTTCACCAGCAAAGTTGTGCCTGGATAATTCGGCATTACTAAATGATAGAGGATGAGTCCAGTCGGCTAGAACTGGCGAGGGGAAGCAAAGTACAACTATCCCCAAAATTAAAGTTATTGCTTGCCAGTAAAACTTTTTGATGATTGCGTTTACAACTACGGCATTTTTTATTACCACTTGCAGCTCTTCCCCCATTTTCTAGCTGTTTTGAATCACCTACTGCTTAACATTTTGTCACAAAAGACTGATGTTAGCCGCCTATATCCAGAAATTTATGACTAAATGCTGACAGGTAGTTAACCAGATATAACCTGAGGTAATAGCTAAATTAGGACTTGAAGACGATATATAAAATATTGAGTCAATGCTCAACTCATCAATGATTTTTTTATTTACAATTCTTGATTTTTGATAGCGATTTTTGCGATATAAATATTTTTATTAGTAATTAGGCGATGAGTTTCGATAGACGAGAGTTCATTGCTTGCAGTGAGGAGGAGTGTGATCGCTATTGAATTTACATTTGTTTACTTTGTTTTTTTGTAGGTAAAGTTTATTGTCTTTTATGTTTACCAGGAAAAATTGACTGTTAGTCTGTTAATTAAGGTGAGCGTTAGGCAATGAAATAAGCATGAATACTATTACATTTTTCTGATGCTTAATCAGCTCCTAGAAGTACTCTTAATCGTAATTCCTAAATGAACTGTTAGCTAGCTATATATTCTCTCAAGCTTTATTTTTACCACGTCAACAAATTCAACAAGCCGAATAAGTAACAGCAATTATGACACACTACTCTATTGAATGGATCGAAGCATGGTGCGAAGACAACGGCTGGACAGAATTATTTGAAGAAAGGAGAAACCACTATTGGGCTTTTCCTCCTGGTTGCGTCATGCCCGAACCCATTCCTAATCATGTCCTTAGAGGGATTAAAGCCGAAAAAGGATTAACATTTGATGAAAGAATATGGTCTATATCAGCCGTAGTTAGCACAGTTTTAGCGGTCGTTTCAACCTTTGTACTCCGGTGTCCTATGCCATTGGTATTTGCTTTTGCTGTCAATGCGGTTACAGTAGCTCAACTGGAACCAGAAGAGGTTTAAGTTATCAAATTCGAACGTGAATTAATTTATTACTGCTCTAGGAATTTCTTCATCCGAGAGCAGTTTTTAAAATCTAAAGACTGTAGTATTAACCGCACTCAATAATTATGAATCAATTATCCTTGGAGAGAAAATTTTAAACTTCCATTGTACTGAAACCGTGTTCTGGTTTCTCCGGTTGCACCTGACGTAAAGGAATTTCAATCCAAAACTCTGTTCCTTTGCCTATTTCAGACTCACATCGTAGCACTCCAGAATGTTTGTCAACCACAATTTGGTAACTAATGGATAAACCCAACCCCGTACCTTGACCAACAGGCTTGGTTGTGAAAAACGGGTCAAACAGCTTTTGCATCACCAGTTGATTAATACCTGGGCCGTTATCAGCGATTCTAATTACCACCCGGTTATTATTATTTATTTCAGTACGAATTGAAATTTGGGGGCTGTTATTTGTCAGTCGTTCATTATTAGTTGTTTTGCCATTTACAATTGACCACTGACCACTGACCACTGACCCTTCTAAAGCATCAACGGCATTATTAATAATATTCATAAATACCTGATTTAACTGTCCTGCATGGCACTCTACTAAAGGTAATTGTCCATATTCCTTAATAATTTCAATATTATAAGATTGCGATTTAGCCTTAAATCGATTTTGTAGAATCAGCAGAGTACTTTCAATGCCTTCATGAATATCTACCTCTTTCATCTCTGCTTCATCCAGGCGAGAAAAATTGCGTAAAGATAAAACAATCTGTTGAATTCGCTGAGACCCCATTTTCATTGAACTGAGGATTTTGGGAAGGTCTTCTTGTAAAAATTCTAGGTCTATTTCTGCAATTTTTTCTTGAATTACTGCACTCGGCTCGGTTAACTCTTGTTGATAGAGATGGATTAATTCTAAAAGTTTTTCTGTATATTCCTTGGCATGAGTAATATTGCCATAGATAAAACTAACTGGATTATTAATTTCATGAGCTACTCCAGCTACTAGCTGACCTAAGCTAGACATTTTCTCAGTTTGAATCAGTTGGGCTTGAGTTTGCTGTAGTTCCTGTAAAGCTTTTTGCAATTCTAATTCAGCTTGTTTGCGTTCGGCAATTTCTAATTCCAAACGCTGATTCATGTTAGTTAACTCAGTATTTTTCATCAAGGTTTCCCGCGATTGGGATAACTTAACTGCCATATCATTGAATGCTTGAGCTAAGTCTTCAATTTCATCACCTGTGTGGATGTTTAAGCGATAATCAAAATTACCTGCTGCAATTTCTGCCGTACCTAACTGTAAATTTTGTATAGATTTGATTGTTGGTTGCCAAATGAGTATAAATTTCCCAATCAATAGCATTAAAATTACGGCTACAACCACTATAGAGATGATTCTCTGTACTTGGTAGAGGTTTTCTAAGTCTTGCTCTAATAAAATTCGCTCTTGATAAGCACGTTGAATTATCTGTTCTAGAAATAACTGAATATCTTGATTAAAAGAATTAATTGCTCTAAAATACTGCTGAGAATCTTCTAGATATGTTGGACTAGAACTACGTTGAGTTAATTGTACTGCCATATTGTCAAGCAATTGATGCCGCCGACGAATTAAAGCAATTTCGGGTGAATTTGGCATTAACTGTTCTACTTGATTTAAGGAATCAAGGAACTCGGCGTGCAGTATTTCTGTACGTGTGCTTTTAGTTTTGAATAAAACAATATCTTTGAGGGCAATTATTTCCGACTTTAAAGTATTATTTGTTTCTAAAACGGCCTTTATAGTTTGAGTAGTTTGATAACTTTTTTCGCGGACATTCTGCCTAATTTGCTGCACAACTACAGTATTGCCGATAAGAATAGCCACTATGAGTCCGACAGATATAGTAGAACCTGTGAGAAACTTGGTGGAGATTTTCATTTTTTCGGGATGGATGTTAAGTTGAGTTCTTGACGGAGTTGTTGAATAGGAGCGTAGTGGTCTGGGCCGACAAGAGTATAGCCGGCTGATTCAGCTCCTAAAATATCTTTCATGCCTTCTGGGGTACTAATAAAAACTTGCTTTAGCTGTTGAATCAATTCTGGTGCCAATTTTTGGGATATTACTATAGGAAAATTAGGGATGGGTGCAGATTCCCAAATTAATCTATAGTCTTGTGGTGTGAGCTTACCACTTTTTTTGAAGGTGATGTAGGAAGAAACATTAGTTGCAGCTGCATCGACAGAGCCATTTTCTAATGCTGCTATACTTTTTCTATGGTTGCCGGCATAGATGACCGTTCTAAAGTCCTTTTGAGGATCAATACTTTGTTTACTAAGAGCTACTAGTGGCATGAGATATCCAGAGGTAGATGATTTATCTACAAAAGCAACGCGCTTGCCTTTGAGGTCTTTTAAGGTTTTGATAGAACTATCAGCTTTGACAATAATACAAGCTCGATACCAAGGTTGGCCTGTATGTTTGTCGATGGAAGTCACTAATGGTTGAATTTCTGCACCCCTATCTACTGCCTCAAGATAAGCTACAGAGCCTAAATAAGCAAGGTCTAGTTTGTCTTGAGTCAACCATTCTATAATTTCTTCGTGATCTTTAGCTATGAAAAAATGGACTTGTCGTCCCAGGGAGGTTTCTAAGTAATCATTCAGGGGTTTAATGATTTGCTGTTGTTCTGTGAAATTTTGGGTAGACAGTAGTCCGATTTTTAGTTTAGGTAAAACATTTCTACTTACAGAGGATACAGAGGTATTATCATACACTGTACCTTGTCTTTCCCTCGTCCTTCTTACTACCCTAATATCGTCTGTGGCTAGCTGGGATGAGGTTTTATTTACAAGAGGCTGATTTTTACTAGAAATGCTATTATGACAACCAATACTAAGTATACAGGCGATCGCAGTTACGACAACAAGCTGGCTACTGAATAACATTTTTCTACTAATCAGCCACTGCATGGCTTTTTTCATAGGATTTAACTCACATATATATAGCCCAAGGAATTTTCAGGGTTTGGTTGTTTCTGGGAAATTAGCTAGATATATTTTTCCCTCAAAAAATGCCGTCGTAACACTAGTATCACAAAGTGGAATACCCTAAGGAAAAGCTGCACTACAAAAATTTAAAATGAATACATCATGTTTATTTACACCATGCTGTACTTGTTAAAACATGGCTGTAGATAAAAGCATCATGCAGGCGATAGTGTTCTGCCCAGGGTAGATGATGAGCTATTGGTCTTGGTGCAAAAATATTCAGATAATTTACTTGATGAGGATTTTCTATACAAGCCGCTAAATTGGCAAAGGATGATCACACAATTGCCAATAAGCGGCATTATTTTCATCATCAGGTAGGCAAACGCCCTGTAAATATTTTGAGGTCGTTGCTGATGAAGACCTCAAGATAAAAATATGCCAGTGAGAAATAAATCGGAAAAGCCCGCGCCGTGCTGCTAAGGCAGTTGGCGGCGGGAGTTCGTTACGCTTGTCGGGAGTAGTATTCCACAACTAGCAGTTCGTTAACTTGCAGCGCCACCCATTCACGTTCGATAACACTGTTAACCTTACCAACCAACTTGTTTTTATCAAACTCTAAATGGCTGGGGAGGTTAGCTAAACCCGGATATTGTAGGTTATTTTCTACCAATTTCCGTGATGGTGCTTTGTCTCTGACAGCAATTTCTTCGCCAGGACGGCATTGGTAGCTGGCAATGTTGACCACGCGACCGTTAACTGTGACATGACCATGATTTACCAGCTGACGAGCGGCTGGAATTGTGGGAGCCATACCCAAACGAAAAACCGTATTATCCAAGCGCATTTCTAACAGTTGCAGCAGCACTTGTCCGGTAGAACCAGTTACACGTCTAGCGCGACGCACATAGCGTAACAGTTGCTTTTCAGTCAAACCGTAGTTTAAACGCAGTTTTTGCTTTTCTTCTAGACGGATAGCATACTCAGAGCGCTTCTTGCGGTTCTGACCATGCTGACCTGGTGGATAAGCGCGTCTAGCGCTCTTACGAGTTAATCCTGGCAAATCGCCCAAGCGACGTACAATTCTAAGACGTGGCCCTCGATATCGGGACATGAGTTTCCTTAATTTAATCCTGTTTAATTTTACCCAGACATACTATTATAAGTACCTGGAAATCACAAATGCAAAAATCATTGATCAAATCAGCAAAATTTTATTTTATATTTGCTGTTTTACCTGATTGTCCGAAGATTCGCTGCACATTTGAGTTAGCATAACTTTGGGTGTTTGGAGAACGGCAATGTGCAGAAAACAGGTTTTTGGGTTGGAAGAACACAAATTAGCTCTCAAAACTCGTCTCATGGGTTTGACAACACCAGTTCTGGCTATAGCTGGGCTTTTGGGAATAAGTATCCCCAGTGTGGCTGTGACTGCTTCTTACAGCAATGATTATCGTGCCTGTGCAGGTAGGCTCATCAGTGTGGGTGTGACTGCACAAGCAGCAGCCGAAGGCTGTGCTACGGCATTACGTCCAACAGATTTATCTGCTTGTGTGGTTGATATTAGCAAAAATACGCAGATACCTGCTGTAGATGCTCTGTCTGGCTGTAGACGGGCCAGACAGCCGAAGGATGTAGCTACTTGTGTAGTTGCGCTAAGTAAAAATACTGAAGGTGCGGTTAATCCAGATGTATTGAACTACTGTGGTCGTAGTTTATTACCTATGCGTTTTGCTCAGTGTGTTGTCGGGTTGCGTAGTGAAATATCTCTGGCTCCTAATGTGGCCCTGGATACTTGTATTGATGGCAGCGATCGCATTAGCGGATTTACTCCTCCATCAACTTTACCAAATCAACAACCAGGGACACAGTTCAACCCTACTTTTGAAACTCAACCAGTACCAGCAAATCCTATTAAGTAAGTAGTAAGTGCTGAATGCGGCGCGTTAGCCCATTCAGCACTTATCTGTTTTCAGGAAATTGTCAGTTGCCCTTCTTTATAGGCTTGGCGGAGAGCGATCGCTTCTGCTACGATTTGTTGGGCGCTTAATCCTTCCTCATCCATCATTCTTTGCAGTGTTGTCCCAGTTTGTTCTGAGGCTTCGTGGATTGGGGGAATTTGGCAATATCTCCCACCATTCTTTAAGCGCCGCCAAATACTCGGTTTTTTCGGTCTATCTGCTCTAGGGGTACGCTGTTTTTGAATTAATGTGCGTACCGTTTCTTGGTTAATCACACTTAAATCTAACAGTCTATCTATAACTTTTTGATACTGCTTATTTCTTTCTGCTAATTGATATATTGTTCTTGGCTCAACTTGAGCAAAGTCTTGTGGTTCAAACTTGCCAAAGGTAGCAGCAATCTTGAGGTATTTCTTTTCCTCTCCTTGCCAACCTTGATTGTAAAGTAGTTTTTTATACTCTTTTAAGGAAAGATTTTGTTTTTGTTCAGCTAACCAAAAAGCGTGATTTAAAATTGCCTTGGTGACATCAGCAAGGGTTTGAAAGGAAAAATCTGCGTTTGCTTCAGAATTTTCTTTAGTGTATGGCTCAAACTGGTGTGAGTTAATTGGTGTTGCAGCTACACCCTGCATTGGTGTCATCATAGTAATGATCTCACAGTAGGGTTTTTCTAGTAGGCGATCGCCCAGGCTTAAAGCCTGCTTAGTACAATTGTACTATATATTTACTAAAAAACCCTAATGATGGCGAGATTTTTTGCAGATGAATCAAACCCTTAATATGTAAGAGGTTAGGCTAATGTGATTTTACAGGCATAAAGCAGAGCCAGTGTATGGGTTGGCTCTGCTGAATTGGTTACTTTTTGTAAGTACTGGTAGGGATTGAGTTTGGTGCTACTGCCAGATGTAGATAAGGATAAACAAAATAATCCAGATGACATCGACGAAGTGCCAAAACAAAGAAGTTGCGTTTACGCCGAAGTGACCTGTATCGTAGTTACCAGGAATGAGCGATCGCACAAGAATAATAAACTGTAACAAGATACCTGTAAAAACGTGCAAACCGTGGAACCCTGTTAACAGATAGAACATTCCACCATATACGCCAGAAGTAAAGCCAAACTCTAAATGACTCCATTCAATGGCTTGTCCTACCAAAAAGTAGCTACCCATTGCCATTGTTGCTGACAAAAAGATGCGGAATAACCGCAAATTTTGGCGTTTTAGGGCGAGTTCTGCAAAATAAATCACAAAGCTACTAGCAACCAATACTACTGTATTGATGGCTGGGTCTCTAACTTCTAACCCCTCCACACCAACTGGTAGCCAGTTAGGAGTAGTTGTTTTGTAGACAATATATCCGGCGAAAAAGCTCAAGAAAATGACGCTTTCAGATAGTAAAAAGACAATAAAGCCGAACATTTTATTGCCTTCTTCATCATGTCCATGTTCATGGCTGATTTCATGACCTTCATTATGAGATAAAGAACTATCCATAGGGGTGTAGGGTTATATGGGTGTAAGGGTGTAAAGACTTGAGAAAAGCTAGGCAATTTCATTGAATCTGAGATATAACAAATCAAAATTCATTGAATGAAAGAGCCTTTGATGCAGTCATATCGAGATTTGAAGGTTTGGCAAGAGGGAATGAATCTTGCATAATCTTGCTACAAAGCAACAAAAGCATTTCCCAAAGAAGAAACCTACGGAATGATTTCACAAATTCGGCGCTCTGCTGCATCAATTCCAGCTAATATTGCGGAAGGCTACGGACGAAGAACGCGAGGGGAGTATGTGCAATTTTTGTACATTGCCCAAGGTTCTTTAAAAGAGCTAGAAACACATTTATTATTGTCGCTTCGTGTTGAACTAGCTCCATCGGACATTATTAATCCTGTTTTCCATCAATGCGAATCAGTCAGTAAGCTCTTATTATTTCTGATTCGCTCATTAGAGAAATAGGGGTGTAGGGGGGGGTGAGGGAAGAATTTACTTTTAGTCTTTCCCCTATACCCCTATACCCCTATACCCCTATACCCCCATACCCCTTTCCGCCGTCAATGGTTCTGATTTGCCATAACCGTAGGGTTCAGAAATCACAACGGGGATTTCTTCAAAGTTTTCTACAGGTGGAGGAGAAGCTACCAACCACTCCAAACCAATAGCGCGCCAAGGATTATCTGGTGCTTTCTCACCGTGCATCCAAGAAACCACCATATTGAAGATGAAGGGCAAAGTAGACATACCTAACAAGAATGCACCAAGACTAGCAACGATATTCCAGCCTTCATATTCTGGTGCGTAGGAAGAAACTCGCCGTAACATCCCTTGTAAACCTAAGGGGTGCATGGGGAAGAAGTTGAGGTTAGTACCGATGAATGTCAACCAGAAGTGTAGTTTACCCCAGCCTTCGTAGTACATTCTGCCGGTCATTTTGGGGAACCAGTGATAGATAGCAGCATACATACCCATCGTCACGGTTCCGAACAGGACGTAGTGGAAGTGTCCGACGACAAAGTAGGTATTGTTGACGTGGACATCAACAGGTACAGAAGAAAGCATGATGCCGACAATACCGGCGAAGACGAATAAAATTAGTCCACCCAAAGCGAACAGCATGGGGGTGTTGAGTCGAATTTTTCCGCCCCAGATAGTTGCAACCCAAGCAAATACCTTAATACCTGTGGGAACGGATACTAACATCGTCGTCAGCATGAAAAACATCCGCATCCAAGCAGGTGTACCACTGACGTATAAGTGGTGTACCCAAACAATGGCGCTAACTACGGCAATTAACATGGAAGAAATTGCCACTACCTTGTAACCAAACAATGGTTTACGAGAGTAGACGGGAAAGATTTCTGAGAAGATACCGAAGATGGGCAGAATAATCACGTAAACAGCCGGGTGGGAATAGAACCAGAAATAATGTTGGAACATGACTGGATTTCCGCCCTTGCTAGGGTCAAAAAAGCTAGTCCCCACGGTAATGTCCAACAACAGCATGACTGCGCCTGCTGTCAGGGCTGGTAAGCCAAACAATTGGATAATTTGAGCGCTAAATACTGCCCAGACAAATAAGGGCATCCGAAAGAAGCCCATCCCTGGCGCACGCATCTTGACGATAGTGGTTACAAAGTTCACAGCCCCCATAATTGAGGAGACACCGGAAATAGCAACTGCTAATAGCCAAATTACTTGACCATTAATTAAGTTACCTGTGGGATTCTGGGTACTTACCGGAGGATAAGCCCACCAACCGGATTGGGCTGGGCCACCAGGGACAAAGAAGCTAGTCATCAAGAGAATCCCGACTACGGGAACCATCCAGAAGGCGGCGGCGTTGAGGCGAGGGAAGGCCATATCCCGCGCCCCAATCATCAAGGGTACTAGGTAGTTAGCTAGTCCAACGAGTGAGGGGAATGTCCACAAGAACAGCATCACCGTGCCGTGCATGGTGAACATTCCGTTATAAACGGTGCGGTCGATGAGGTCTGATTCGGGGGTGATGAGTTCTCCCCGCAGTATCATGGCGAAGATACCGCCAACGAGAAAGAAGATAAAGGAGGTTACAAGGTATTGGATACCAATAACCTTGTGGTCATGGCTAAAGCTGAAATATTCCTTCCAGCCTCCGGGAGATGGGTGGTGAGGCTTCCCCTCAGGGAGTTGAACGCCTTCTATGGGGATGTTGGTCATTGGTGAAATAGTAGTGGTGTAGGGGTTGAGCTTTTAACCAGGGTAATTAACCAAAGGTGCGGCGGCTGGTGCTACGGTTTTCCAACCAGTTTTGACTTGCTGAGTGATGCTTTGTGCATATTCAGCAGATGCTTGATTGTAGGCAGTGCCAGGTTTGTGGGTGGCTATTTTGGCTAACCATTTGTGATACTCTTCAGGAGATTCCACCACTACATTGGCTTGCATAGTGGCGAAGTATGTACCACTATATTGAGAGTCGGTTAGATGATATTTACCTTCACGGATGGGGGTAAATTCAAAGTCGATGTTGTGGTTGGGGATGATGTCTTGCTTGAGGCGGAAGGCGGGAATATAGAAGCCGTGGAGTACATCTTCAGAATGCAGCGCCAATTTTACCCGGCGATCGCTTGGTAAATGTAACTCGGTGCTGGTAACATTCTTTTCGGGATAGTGGAATACCCACGCCCATTGTTTAGCAATTACATCAATTTTTTCTTCTGGTTCAACTAAACCATCCTCTGTGGCTGCATAGGCGGATTCCATCTCCATTGGGTTATGCAGGTGTACTAATGCTGTCGGCCCTTGGATGCCCATTTGTTCGTAAATTTGGTAGCTATAGGTGGCAATCCAAACTACTAAGAGGATAGGAATAGCTGTCCAAACCACTTCTAAGGTGACATTACCTTCAATGTGGGGGCCATCGCTGAGGTCGTTTTCAGCCGCCCGATGGAATAGTAAAGAATAGAACAGAGTGGAGGTAACACCAAGGAAGATGAATGCACCCATAGTTACCAAGAAGCTAAATAAATCATCAATTAAGATTGATTCAGCCGCCGCTTGGGGAGGTAGCCAGGTGTAAGCCAGTTTACCAATCCAGAAACTGGTAATAGTCACAGCGATCGCGCCTATTACCAATGTCACAATGTTGAAAAATTTACTGATTGTCATGGTTAGTGGTCAAAGACTCTAGAATTACTTGAGGACTGTGTTGAGGTCTTCGCCTAATCGCAACAAGCTATCTGCTGTGTTGTGTACGCCAAATTCAGCAGCTAATTGCGCTCCTAGTGTGCCGTGGAGATACATGATAAACATGATGGCTACACCTGCGGCTAAATAACTCCACTGCACTTGTGTAACTTCTCCCACAGACCAGACATAGCGTTGCCATGCCCGCCATAGGGTCATGACAGCAATTAAGCCTAAGAGAAATACTCCACCTACGCCATGCCAAAGCATTGTTTGCATGGCTTGTAATCCCCAGGTACTTTTGATATCAGCTGATGGTGCGGCGAGAAACATTTCATAAAAGCCAGCAGCTACGGTGAAAAATGTGATGACAGTGGAACCAACCATGTTGTACCAGCCGACATCAAAGAAGTTTTCCCGTTCTACAGTAATCGCCAAAAATTTGAAAACCCATTTGTCCCAGGGGAATAGTACGCCAACGATATCAAAGGTAATCCCGATGATGAACAAGCCCAAGGTTAAATGCACTAAGTTTGGATGAATGGGGATGGTATAAGGTAGTCCATTCGCCCCCAGTTGGATGTTTAATTGGTCAATTAGTTCTGAGTTCATGGCAGAAGTCCTTCCTTTACCGCTTCAACAACTGGTACGGTGTGTAGTCCATATATCCACACCAGTTGATCACCGAGATATACCTGCACGCCAACTATCATGGTTAACACCAATCCTGCAACCAAGTAATGAAAGGGGATTTTGAGGGGGTTGCGGAGACGGATGACGTAGCGCCATGCTGTTAGGGCGGCGATAATTCCCGAAAGTGACCAGCCAAGTAAGGTATGGAGATTCAATACTGATTTAGCGACTTCGTAAGGTTTTGCTAAACCAGCTTCAAACTGACCAAAAATAATCGCCACAAAAATGGCGATCGTTGCCACAAACATATTCCACCAACTCACTTCAAATAAGCGAGTTTTACCAGTGAGATAACCAATTAAATCACAAGCAAAAGCAAACACTACCATCGCAATTACGAAGTGGACAACGATGGGATGTATCGTATCTGGATAGGGTAAATCGTGGTCGTTCAAAGATGTAAGAAAATCAAACATTGTCCTCTCCTAGACATATCTACTGCACCGCAGCTAAACTTCAATGATTGACATTACTCACATCGAAATAGGCATTCACTCATGACCAGAATTTGTTGATCAGATTTACACGGCTAATTCCCATCACGCCAGTATCAGCCGTGTTATCAACCAATTGGATGAGGCTATTATTTATAGTCAATGATTGAGGTTAATTTATTTGTTCATGCTGATACGCTGCAACAGCGATTTTAATTTATCTAACAAAATTGCTGCTGTCTGGCTATTTGGTGAGTCCTATCTATTAGCTTAAGGATTTTTTTAGTACTTGTCAAAAGTAATTGTAACAAATTGATAAAAATATTCTGACTAGCAAAAATAATCGTTTTACAATGTATCTTTACTAGCTATTTTACTATATTGCATATATGAATTGTTTAAGTGTGCGATAGCAACATCTATCGATTATTAATTTGTAATTAAAAATACCATCAATATTTAATAAATAGGAAAGTTAATCAATAAAAACTGATTTAGTATCTTCAATCTTATCTAAGACCTAAATCATTTGTGCAAGGATCTAAAATGTATGTCTTAAATTTCTATATCCTTGCACCTTTGTAGTTACAATTTCTTGGTATTTTACTACAAAGGCACAAAGGAAAAGATGTTGCTTAAGAAAACCAAAACTTCAGCAAAAGGGTTAAGTTTTTCACACCACATAAATTAACTTAACCATATCAAGAGATAGCAAAAATCTATTTTATTCTCAATGGAAAACAATATTTAATTTTTACCGATGTACATGAATTCCAGGGGCGTAAGCTTCAATAACTTTACCCGTGCGGGTGCAACTGATCATCAAGTAATCACAACTTGGACATTGTGTTCTTGTTAATTCCTGATCCGTGAGATAATAACGTTCAGCATCACTACCACAATTAGGGCAGTAAATTTTTTGTATTATTTGCATTGAAAAATCCCTGGTTTTAACTATTTTGGTAATATTTGTTAAATGAAACCCAAAATATTTTGGTTTGTCTAAATTAACAACCAAAGATAATAATGGCTGTTTACTTAACTAAAATTTTAGATTTGAACGGTTCGATACCCTGGAAATATTATCCTAGTAATTTGATGATTTCACCATCTGACTTGGGACATATTGAGGTAGTCTAACGAGACAATATTTCATGGATATTGACTGATCCCTAATGCTAATGCTTTGAGATAGAGCATGAGCATCTATCATAAACACATACAAAAGGTATCTTTGTATTCAAAATTTAAAAGCTAGAAAATACTGTATCTTTAGTAACAAAATATTTTTCTTAATCTTTGCTTAAGGTTTAGTTTGCATTATCTTGGCGTGATAATTTAAGCAAAAATTTCAATGTTAGTAATCAGAGAGATTGGTGAAGAGGTCTATTCTAGTTGTTGGTAATGGGTAATATTGCTTTAGTAATAAATTACCCGTAGCTTTTCTCGATAGCGTTTAAAAGCTAGAGGTGAGATGGATGGAAATAGTCGTAAATTGCTTGAGCCAGATGTGGGCCTATCCCTGGAACTTCGGCTATTTGTGAGGGTGTGGCTTGGCGAATATAGTCAACGGAGCGAAAATGAGCTAACATCTGCTTTTGGCGGTGGTGTCCTAAACCAGGGATTTCATCTAAGCGCGATCGCTTTAATTTATCACTTCGCTGCTGACGATGGAAACTCACAGCAAAGCGATGGGCTTCATCCCGCAGTCGTCGTAACAATTGCACCCCTGGTTGTTCAGCATCAGTTTTTAAGGGTTGGGATTCCCCTGGTAAGAAAATCTCCTCGCGCCGTTTTGCTAAACTGATAACCCGCAAGTCTTCTAATAAGTTCATCTCTTGCAAAACAGTAACTACCGATGATAACTGACCTTTACCGCCATCAATCATAATCAAATCAGGCCAGTCAGGGTTTCCCACCCGTGATAATTGTGGATCTTCTGCATACTTGCGAAATCTTCTTTGGATAACTTCCGCTAAACTGGCAAAATCGTCTGAATGTCCGATGGTAACAGTGGGATTTTTAATTTTGTAGTGGCGATAATTTTGTTTGGCTGGTAATCCATCGATGAACACGACTTGGGAAGCTACCGCATTAGAACCTTGAATGTGAGAAATGTCGTAACCTTCGATGCGGTGGGGTAAGTTGGGTAAATCGAGAATAGCAGCTAAATCTTGGGTTGCTTGATGATTGCGATCGCCTAATTTTTGCATTCTTTGCAATTCATATTGGGCGTTACGCTCTACCATCTCAATTAATTCTGCCTTAACTTGGCGCTGGGGCGTGAAGATCGTTACTTTTCTTCCCTTAAGCTGGGTTAAAACATCAGCTAATATCTCAGCATCTGGTAACTCATGCTGGACTAAAATTTCTGCGGGAATTTCTACAGATTCCGCCGTTTGGTAATGTTCTTCTAGTACCCTTTGTAAAATAGCACCTGGTTCAGCATGGGATTCAGCCACAAAAGCCAAGCGTCCCACCAATTGACCAGCGCGAATCTGAAATAATTGGATGCAGGCGTGTTGTGCGTCACCTGCTAGAGCAATAGCATCCCGTGACACCGTATCATCCGGTAAGGAAACTTTCTGTTCCGCAGTTAGGGATTTTAACCCAGCAATTTGATCACGAATCCGCGCTGCTACTTCAAAATTCAACGCCTCCGCCGCTTTCTCCATCTGTTCGCTCAAGATATCAATCAATTCCTGAGTGCGTCCTTGGAACACCATTGCCACTTTCTGCACAGTTTTACGGTATTCTTCTGGGGAAATCAGCTGTTGACACACACCAGGACAGCGACCTAAATCATAATTTAAGCAAGGACGGTCTTTAAATAATGGTTGTGGGCGTTGTCTGAGGGCAAATATCCGCTTAGATATACGTAAAATCTCCCTTAACAAACCCGAATCCGTATAAGGCCCGTAATATTTATCTTTTTCTTTACCTAGTTGTCGTTTTCGGGTAATGAAAATACGCGGATAGTCTTCTGACCAAGTAATACAAACATAGGGATACTTCTTATCATCCTTCAGCAGCACATTAAAGTATGGCTGGTGCTGCTTGATTAAGTTGGCTTCCAACGCCAAGGCTTCAGCTTCGGTATCGGTGACAATAAATTCAATTTCTGTCACCAACTTGGCCATCGTGGCTATGCGTTCTGTTTTGTTGTACCCTTCGCGGAAATAGGAACGAACCCGCGATCGCAATTTCCGTGATTTCCCTATATATATTATGCGATCGCTTCCATCTCGCATGAAATAAACCCCTGGTTCCGGTGGAATTTCGGACAGACGGGCTTCTAAACGCTCTGGATCTTTCACCAGTGGTAGTATCTGAGCAGATGTTGTCACAATCTCCAGCAGGTAATCTTACAAATTTACCTATATCTATTTTAAGAACAATTACTGCTTTGTGCTGAGTGTACAGGTTTTTATCAAGCAAATATAAAGTCAAGATTTACTATATTGTTAGTTTACATTTATACCAAGCTTTATAGATTTGGGATTTTCTGATTTTATATCTCATGGAATATTTTTTTACGTCAATTTTCCTATTTCATAATCAAAATAAATAGTTTAAACAAACCGTCAAACAACATATGAATTTACCGATTAAGTAGTTTTCATAGACTACATAAACTAAATTATAGAAAACTTTTTGGTATGGTATCTAAACGACACAAGCCTTGTTAAGAGCTAGTTGCAGACACTGCAAATATGATTGCCATTCAGTTTTAGTAAAGATTAAACTATGAAAAAAAACTTTAACTTGTTTATGAGTAGATAATTCTGTACCCCATTGTTTACCAAAGTAAAGAATATATGAAGCACCGATATTATTCCAGTTTTAAGGCTATTCTCAATTTTTATATTCAGGAGTTTTATTAAGAATTTGTATTTTCAAATTAAGCAGATTAACGGATTCACATCTTTTCAGATTGTGAATATGATTGTCCATATAAATATTTACAGAGTTTTTGGAGTTCCAATTACATGAATGTCAATGACTTTGAAACTTACTACAAAGACGCTATGGCTGAAGCACTTAACGAGCTTCAATCTGCTGTTTTGCTATTAGAACAGGTGCAACGTAAAATTTACATAATTGGCAGCTCTGTACAAAATTTAAATGAAAACATGGAAGATTTTATTAATAAACAGAAACCAAAATAAACCTATAAAAACTATACGCAGTTAACGACTAATTCTTCAGAAATTTTTATAAGCAAAGCATTCAGATTTATCGGTTTAACAAAGTAACCACGAGCGCCCAACTTGATAGCTCTTTCTTGATCAACTTTAAAAGCAAAACCTGAAACAACAATAACTGGTATCCTAGCAAAGTCTTGCTGTTGCTGGATTTGTTTAAGTAAATAGTATCCATCAACATCTGGTAATTTCAAGTCCAACAAAATCAAGTCAGGCTGAAAATTCTCTATTGTTTTGAAAAAAATTGAGCCATCAGATAAACTTTGCACATGATATCCGCTATAGCTCAGATAATCACTCAATAACATCCTATTGATATCATTATCTTCGACAATTAAAATTCGTTTTAGAGGTTGCAAATGAAATTGCTGATATTTTGTCAGTAAATGTACTGTCATTTTACTTACGGCTTTCGGTTAATGATGAAAAACCTTCGTTAAATA
The DNA here is from genome assembly GCF_048568275.1 of Anabaena sp. FACHB-595. Taxonomy (NCBI): domain Bacteria; kingdom Bacillati; phylum Cyanobacteriota; class Cyanophyceae; order Nostocales; family Nostocaceae; genus Anabaena; species Anabaena sp. FACHB-595. The sequence goes on along the minus strand of NZ_CP183473.1, from coordinate 3,319,960 downwards.
CTGAAATTACGTGTGTTTAGAAATAATCAGATACATTTTATAAAATAAAACTAGATAATGCCAATTCAAAGCTTCGACAATAAAATTTTGATTTTTAGCAGTAATTAGTAATTTTAGTTTAATACATAAAATTAAGCAAAATGCCATATTAATCCTTTGATTAGGTTGCTTTATTTCAACAAGTATCGATCAAATACTCTAGACCATAAGTTTTCATGGGTTAACGTAAATATACTTACTGACTTTACTGATTAGTAGTATTGATAACCATTATGATCATCAATGAGTCAGATTAAGAATGGGTAAAAAAAAGGAGCTATTAGCCCCTTTGCTGAAATTTATTATTGCTGCTCGAACTATGTAGGACTTCCAAACAGTAGTTCAACTGGTGAAGTACTCTAGCGTTAAAAGATTAAAGACTGGTGGCTTTTTGTTGTTGATAACGTTGTTTAAAGAGTTGCTGCTGTTTTTGATGATCCACGATTGGTTTAACATAACCCACAGCATGACGCTCAAGAGGTGTAATCTTACCCGTTACTAGATACTCCGTATCCATTGACCTCAATTCAGGTACCCACCGACGAATATATTCTGCATCTGGGTCAAATTTTTGTGATTGGCTGGCGGGGTTAAAAATTCGTAACGGCTTCGGGTCCATCCCGCTAGAAGCACTCCATTGCCAGCCGCCGTTGTTGGCAGATAAATCACCATCAATCAGCTTCTGCATAAAGTATTTTTCTCCCAATTGGGGATTAATTAATAAGTCTTTGGTCAGGAAACTGGCTACAATCATTCGACAACGGTTGTGCATCCAGCCGCTTTCGTTCATCTGGCGCATGGCTGCATCTACGATGGGATAACCTGTCTTTCCTTCACACCAAGCCTGAAAATGTTCTTCGTTGGTTTCCCAAGGAAAATTCTTGAAGGTTTCGCGGTAAGCACCATCAGCTAATTCCGGGAAGTTATACATGGCGTGTTGATAAAATTCTCGCCAGGCTAATTCTTGTTGCCATGTGCGGATAGCTGCGGATGCTTCTTCGCTGCGGCTATTTTCTAACGCTTCTAAAGTTGCTTGCCAAACAGTGCGAATGCCAATGACACCAAATTTTAAGGCTGCACTTAGTTGTGATGTGCCATCAACGGCGGGAAAATTACGCTGTTCTTGGTATTCGGTGATGGCTTTGGCTGTAAATTCTTCTAACTTGGCTTGCGCTGCTGCTTCCCCTGGGGCAATTATCAAGTCTGCATCCCAGAAAAATCCTAAATCTTTCGCCGTGGGTAAGGTTTTCACTCCAGCTTTTTGAGCAAGTTCCTGTTCAGATTCTGTTAGTCCTTCGGCGTTTTGCAGGGTTTCTACTGGTTTGGCTTTGGGTTTGCTACTCCAATTTTTCCAAAAGGGAGTGTAAACAGTGTAAGGTGTGTTGCTACCTGAACGGATTTCGTCTGGGGAATGGAGTATTTGATCCCACTTGTGGGTTAAAAATTGGATACCTTTATCTTTTAGGATATCAAGAATTGCGCGATCGCGTGTTTGTGAATATGGTTCCACATCCCAATTCCAAAACACAGCTTTGGCGTTCAATGCCTCTGCTAAATGAGGGATAGCTTGCACTGGGTCACCATGCAGGATTAATAATTGGCTTCCTGCTTGCACATATCGCTGTTGCAACTCTTGTAAACTACCAATCATGTAAGTAACTCTGGCAGGGGCTACATCATCTCTTTCTAAAATATTAGGGTCTAGACAAAATACCCCCACGACTTTAGAACTTTGTTGTCTAGCCGCAGCTAGCCCTATATTGTCAGCAATACGTAAATCACGGCGATGCCAAAATAAAACTAAGTCAGACATTTTCTAATTTTTATAGTTCGCTTGTACTAGATTAGACCTAGTAGTATTATTGAACATCATTCTGCTGACAAATTTCTTGAGAAATGGGGATTGGGGATTGGGTAATGAGTAAAAGTTATGCTCGATTACCAATTACCACAACTCCACTATGTCTATCGGGAATAGTGGCTTATTGCTCGAAGATGAGTTAAAGTTGAGTATACTCTTCTTAACACTTAATTAGTTATTCTGTCATGGCGACCTTGTTACTGGAAGACGGCACAATTGAGAGCAATTTAGATGAGATAGTTCGTGAACTTGCCCCACTAGGAATTTATTTAAAGCACTACGACCCTGGTACATCTATACTCTTTCCTCACCTTTTAACACAGGATGCTTTGACAGACAAAGAGAAGTGTCACATTGTCGATTTACACAACAGTGTGTTCGAGTTTATTCAGCAAGAAAATGGCTATCTGTGGTGTGATTTGCTGAATGTGCATCCAGGTTCGCCTAATCTTCAGACTTTAATAGCTACCTACGCCCAATATCACACTCATACCGCGCCTGAAGCATTGTACGTTTTAGCAGGTGAGATGATTTTTGGTTTTGTTAAACCCGATGGTAGCCAAGTACAACTTTTAGTCCAGTCCCAAGATTATCTTCACATTCCATCTGGGGTAGAACACTGGTGCAGCCTGACTGCCTCTTTAAATTTTAAAGCAGTGCGTTATTTCACAGCAGCAGATGGCTGGGTTCCTAATTATACTGGTACTCGGTTAAATGATAGTTTAAACAAGTAGATTTATTTAAAGGGTTACTATATCCAAGACTCCGTGATTTGCATCTAAGGTGACAGGTACACCTACGGGTAGGCTGGCATTGTGTTCACCATGACCAAATGGTAAATCGGAGACAATAGGAATACCCAAGTCAGCCAAGCGATCGCGCAGAACTTCTTCTGTGTTAAAACTGGGTATATTTGGGGCTGCTTCGCATCGAGTAAAGCTTCCCAAGGCAATACCTTTGACTTTTGCTAAAACACCACTTAAACGCCACTGTGTCAGCATTCTGTCGATACGGTACGGTGCTTCTGTGACATCTTCCAGAGCTAAAATTACGCCATCAAAGTTAGGTTGAATTGGTGTGCTTAAAAGATGGGTGGCCACCGTAAGATTACCGGGAAGCAAAATGCCAGTAGCCACACCACCACCCCAACCACAGCCTTTAAGGGGTGCAATAGGTCGTCCTTCTACCAAATTAAATAGGCGCTCAGTTGACCAGTCTGGCTCATCTGCCAAAGTTGTGAGTACAGGGCCGTGAACACCGGATATACCTGCGTTATAAAGACTCCACAACAAAGCAGTAATATCAGAAAAGCCAATCAACCATTTTGGGTCTGAGTTGGTTTGCCAATGCCAATCTTCTAAGATGCGTGTGCTACCAAAACCACCTCTGGCGCAGAGAATACCGCGACAATCAGGGTCTTGCCAAGCAGAAGCTAGCTGATGACGACGCACTTCATCTTTATTAGCCAGATATCCCCAATGATGATCAATATCTGAGCTAACTTCTATACGATAACCGCGCGATCGCCAAATTTCTACACTCTGCTTCAAAGCCGCAAATTCTCTTAAAGCACCGCTAGGAGCAATAACTCGCAGTAAATCTCCGGGTTTGAGGGGTTTAGGTAAGATGGTCGATTTCATCAATAATTTTTGCAAAAGTCAAAATTCAGAATAGCCCATAGGAAAGATTTATACCAGTTTGTCAATCAGATGTGTGCATCTAAACCCGCATCTGTTTTAGTATTGACAGTTGACTAATGATGAATAACAATTCAAAAAAGATCTAGGTGTGCTTGGGCTTTTTTCAATGCGCTTTCTGGAGATGCACCCAACATTGTCGCCTCAATTGCTCTACCCAAACTTTCTGATAGACGACTATACCCAGAAATAATTGGACGGGAACCAGATACAGCCATTTGCTCCAGAAAAACTTGCAGCGCCGGTTTTTGTCGGATAGCTTCTTGATAAGCTGGGCTTTGAATAGATTTTAAATTTACTGGCAAAAAACCTGAACCAATACTCCACTCTGTTTGGAATTGCTCACTGAGAATGTATTCTAAAAACTTCCAAGCTGCTTGTTCTTTTTGTGGTGTGGTTTTCATCACAAACATATTGCCACTGGCGAGGACACTGGCAGGATGAAGGTTAATAGGAATTGGTAGGACATCAAAATCAACTTGACTTTTCATAATAGATGTCCAAGGCCCTGTTAGCTGCATCGCCACACGACCAGCCACAAAATCATCTTCTTCGTATCCCCGTTCTGGTGCAGATAACTTGGCTGAACCGTCTTGAATGAGGTTTTGCCAAAATTGTAAAGCAGCGATCGCCCCTGGATTGATTAAACTAGGATGATTATTTTCTACTATTGTCCCATCACTACTCAATAAGAAGGGAAACCATGTAAAAACCGTCCATTCCCCTTTACCCAAGGGCATGAGCATACCATACTGATCGGGAATGCGATCGCCATTACGGTCTATGGTGAGTTTTTTAGCAACTTGTCTGAGTTCTTCCCAAGTCCTGGGTAATTCGGTAATTCCCGCCGCTTTAAATAAATCCGGTCTATAAAAAATCCCCACATTCCCAGCAAAAAGAGGGACTGACCAAATATGACCATCTAACTCCATTTCCCCAAAGCAATTAGGAATAATTTCTGCCTTGAGGGGAGATTTATCTAGCCATTCTTCCAAAGGTCGAATAGCTGCCAAGTCTACCAATTGACCAGTGATTTGCGGGTTGAAAAACAAAATATCTGGTGGTACATTACCCACAACTGCGGTTAAAACTTTGGGTATTTGTTGTTCAAGCTGACCTGCATAGAGAGATTCTATGTGGATATCTGGATGAGTTTGATTAAATTTGTCTACTAGTTGTTGAAATACATCTCGATTACTGGGGGGATTAATCCCATGCCAAAGGGTAAGATTGATAATACTTGATTGTGCCTGTATTGTTGATTGGCAAGCTGATAATATCAGACACATAGTCAGAGTTAATGCTATTAATAAATAGCGTGTAGCTAAGTTAAAATGTTGAATTATTCTGGATAAAAAAATAATACTTATCATAGCAATTGATTAGAGTAATTAAGGTTTTCTCACGGGTTTTACTCAATTTTTGATGATGTGTTTATTTTAAATATTCGTAGTATTATATCCTTTTACATCAATAGAAAAATGATCAATTTGCTTGATCGTTATTTTTCTGCACTATTATAAGGTATCATACATAAGTTGTATTTCTTATATTACAGAGATTATGCAAACATTACCTAAGCCATCATTTTTAAATGGTTACTGGCAAAATTCATTTAACTTAAAGCAGCATATACAGGAGTTTTTAAATATAGATGCAGAAACGCTAGAAACAAAGTTAGAGTTCAGTCAGCAACAAATGGCTGAATTGGGTCACAAAGATTTTGACTGGGAAAAAGCCACAGCTTTTTATCGTGACAAAGTACGGGAATCTTATTTATTTGAATTGGGTGCATGGCATTTAACTAGCCAAGATTATATAGGCGATACGCTGCGTTTGGTGGCGGATTATAGTCAGGGTCGAGTGTTAGATTTTGGTGGGGGTATTGGCACTCACGCCATTGGTGCTGCTCTTTGTCCTCAAGTTGAGCAAGTAATTTATTGCGATATTAATCCTATTAATCGTGATTTTGTGAAGTATAGAGCCGAAAAGTTGGGTTTAAATGAAAAGATAACTTTCTGTCTTGAAGTCCCGCCACAAGAAAATTTTGACACCATCATATCTTTTGATGTTTTAGAACATTTACCAGACCCCAGTTTGCAATTAATCAACTTTTACGAAATTCTGAACAACGAAGGAAAGATTATACTCAACTGGTGTTTCTTTAAGGGTTTTAATCAAGAGTATCCCTTTCATATAGATGACCATCAAGTAATAGAGCAATTTTTTAAAATTCTGCAAACCAAATACTTAGAATTGTTTCAGCCTTATAATATTACTGCTCGATGTTATCGTAAATGGAGATAAGATTTATGGGTAACAATAGACCTAATTAATTTATTAATAACATCAGTAAAAATTCGATTAATTACAATCAAATGACTTCATCTCCAAGCGACTTACTAAAGTTGCTCATGTTATCTACTCCTGTGGGTGCGATTGGTTCAGGTATTGGCGGTGGGGTAGAACTCACTCTCAGCAATATTTCCCAGGAAATGATTCGGCGCGGTCATAGTGTCAAAATCGTCGCTCCTCAAGGGTCGATAGTGAAAAATGTACCTGTTTTAGAAATTGCTGGGGAAGTGCAAACACCAGCCCAAACCCAGACTCGTGATGAGCCGATTATTCTCCCAAAAAATTCTGTCTTGGCGAATATGTGGGACTATGCTCACCAAGTGCAATCTGATTATGATTTAATTGTCAACTTTGCTTATGATTGGCTGCCTTTATATTTAACTCCATTTTTTAGCTGTCCCATCGCTCATTTAATTAGTATGGGTTCTTTGACTGATGCAATGGATTCCATCATTGAGCAAGTTGCAACTAATTTTCCCGAAACTATTGGTGTACATACCCTCTCTCAAGCACAGACATTCACCTTCGCGGATAAATGCCGTTGTCTAGCCAATGGGATGGATTTATCTATTTATCAATTTTGCGCCCAACCGAGTGATTTTTTAGCTTGGGTAGGGAGAATCGCCCCAGAAAAAGCTTTAGAGGATGCAGTCGCAGCAGCCAAAATTACGGGTATTCCCCTGAAAATTTTTGGATTCAAGCAAAATGAACAATACTGGCAGGATATTTGTCAAAAATATGCAGACGCTCCAATTATATATAGAGGATTTTTGCCTACAGAGGAACTGCAACAGGAATTAGGTCAATGTCGGGCGTTATTAGTCACGCCTCGTTGGGTGGAAGCCTTTGGTAATGTGGCGATTGAGGCTTTAGCCTGTGGTGTACCAGTGATAGCTTATCGTCGTGGGGGACTCACGGAAATTGTCAAAAATGGGGAAACGGGTTTCTTAGTAGAGCCAGATAGTGTTGATGGGTTAGTGAATGCGATAAGAAGCTTAGATAAAATTGATCGCCGTGCTTGTCGCCAACAGGCAGAGTTAGAATATTCTCAACAAGCAATGGGCGATCGCCTAGAGTATTGGTTTAGAGATATTGTGAACTACCCACACTGACTTGGAGTACCAAGTACAGTGTCGGCTTCTGTAATCACGGGGGAATGCCCAAACTTAGACTTTCGCCCAAGCTTAGGACTTACCTCCCCTCCTACAGCAGAGACGGCTGAACCTTCCGCCTTTATCATTCTGATGCCTTCGGCTCTAATATTTATAGCTGCGTTTCCATCCCTGTCATGATGAGTGCCACAACTAGGACAAGTCCATTCACGGACATCCAACGGCATCTCACCAATTTGGTAGAAACAATTAGAGCAGAGTTTGGAACTAGGAAACCACCTATCAATCTCAACTAACTTTCCACCCTTGCGTTCTAGCTTGTAGGCTAAAAAGTTGGTGAACATTCCCCATCCTGCATCAGATATTGACTTCGCCAATTTATGATTGCGTACCATGCCCAGAAGGTGAAGATTCTCTACTATGACAGCTTGGCTATCGCTGACCAACTTATAACTAAGTTTATGTAGAAAATCTTGCCGCGAATTACTAACTCGCTCGTACACTTTGGCAACAACTTTTCTATATCTATTTCTTGAATTACTCCCTTTTACTTTACGGGCTAACTTCTTTTGTTTACGCTTGAGGTTTTTCTCATGCTTGGCAAGGTGTTTAGGATTATCGTATTTAGAAATCTTTTCACCGTCAGACACAACAGCGAAATGTTTTAGCCCTAAATCAATACCGTAAATCTTCCCCTCCGTAATAGCAGGCTTTTCACTTGTGTTGAGCGGAGTCGAAACACCCTCTACTTCAGTCAGGATAGATGCCAAGTATTTACCTGATGGTGTTTTACTAACAGTGACAGTCTTTATTTTCCCTTCAATCGGTCTATGTATTTTGGCTTTGACTATTCCAATATTTCCTGGAAGTTTGATATTGCCCTTACGGGTGAATCCTTCGGATACGCTACGCGAGCGCCAGTTCCCTACGGAGGGAAACCCTCCTTCCCTACGGGACGCTGCGCGAACAGGACTGGACTCACCATCTACAATTTTGACGTTTTGAGGATACTGAATTGACTGCTTGCCATGCTTGGATTTGAACTTAGGAAAGCCAGCACGTTTCTCAAAAAAGTTCTTGTACGCTGTGGTTAGATTCAGTGTTGTAGCTTGTAAAACTTGGCTATAACAGTCAGCTAACCAACAAGTATCTTCTGCTTTTTTGAGATTAGGAAGTAGTGCGTTGAGTGCTGCACGTGTAAGTCCTTTGCCCGTTTCTTTATAAGTCTCAATTGATTTATTTAGAGCGTAATTCCACCACCAACGAGAGCAACCAAAAGCTTGAGCTAACTGAACTTTCTGCTCAATTGATGGGTATAAACGAACTTGTACAACCTTGTGCAACACTCAACCTCACCTCCTTATATACTTATTTTAGCATGATATATAATTCGTGGTAAGCAATCAAGAGAAAATAATTGTTGATTCGTCATACATCTAATATTTGTCTTTGCTGTGCAAAGAATTAACCTTAGATGCAATCCTTATCAACCACCATTAATCCCGCCACTGATTCGGAGTACCAAATTCAGTGGGGGACGAGGGCGTAATAGTTAAAAGAAGTGGAGACTTCCAAAAAACGCTAAAATACATTATTAGACTTTAGCTACCGCAGATGGTCTTGGTGGGTTGACTTGTAACTTTTTAAACATAGCTTCCCGTGCCTGCATAGCCAAACTATCATCTAAAGCTTGTAAAGTAATTGCCTGCTGATACTTTAACCGCAACGCTGTTTGAATTAACCAGTCAGCCACAAAGGGGTTTTTGGGTAATAATGGCCCGTGGGAATAGGTTGCTATGGCATTCTGATAAAATGAGCCTTCTGTACCATCTTCACCATTATTGCCTAAGCCGTAAACCACTTTTCCTAAAGCTTCTACCTTACCTAACTTAGTGCGTCCACCGTGATTTTCAAAACCCACTAAGTAGGCTTTGCTTCCCGTCATTTCTTCTAAATCTTTAGCCAGACGACTAGCTGTAACTTCTATAACTAAGTTACCGATACAACGCTTAGTATTTTCACCAGGATGGATAGAAACTAAATCAAGTATTCCTAAACCTTCAATACGCTGTCCAAATGCTGGTTCGTAATAGTGTCCTAATAATTGGGGTGAACCACAAGTAAACACTCCTGGTGTGCCATTGTCGATTTTCTCACGCATCGCGTCAGCTTTCGCGCCTTGCAAATCGCGCATGACAATTTCTTGCTGTCTGTCTTGTGCGCCACCACCAACTATCACATCTACAGACTTAATATCATCTGCTGTGGAGTTTTGGTCTAAAGGCAATACTTTCACCGTATATCCCCGCCATTGGGCGCGACGTTCGATAGTAATTACATTACCGCGATCGCCATAGGTACTCATCAATGTAGGATATAGCCAACCGATAGTTAATTCTAATTGTGGAGAATTCATATTTGTGGGGATTGTTGACTGTTGACTGTTGACTGTTGACTGGGTTACAGAATTTTCCTACCTGTGAGGACTTCGCGCACTTCTAGCATGGCGGAATAGGTGGGGAGAATATGCAGGGTTTCGGTGACTGGGGTGTGTTCTAAGGCTGTGGCGATCGCTTGACGTAAATCGGCTTCGACAATTAAATTTAGGTTACTATGGGGCGATTTTTCACTATAACGTAGACGTAGTGCCATATCATAGACGCGATCGCCACTTACTACTAAAGTTCCTCCCCGTTCCACTAATTTTTCTGTATCTACGTCCCAAATCCAAGATACATCTGTGCCATCTGGGGTGCGATCGTTTAATACTAATAAAGTGGTTTTATCTGTGCTTTGAGTGACGACGCGAATTGTTTCATTTGTCCCCACAGGATTTTTTGATAATAAAATTCTGACGCGCTTACCATCAATCACTAAATCTTCTGCACGACCAAAAGCCGCCTGGAAATTATTAATAGTATCTCTAATTGTGGTTTCATCTACACCTAATTCAATAGCGGCGGTGGTGGCGGCTAAGGTGTTGTATTTGTTGTATAAACCAACGAGAATTTGTGACCATTCCCTACTGGCTAAAGCAGGTTGACTCTTAGTAAATCCGCAACTAGGACAAGTAAAATCTCCCAAATGGGATAAATACACACCTTGGTAATCTAAAGAATGTCCACATTGAGGACAATAGATAGAATCAACGGCGTGAGGAATGGCTTCTAAATAATGTTCTGGTTCATTTAAACCGAAGAACAAGACCTTTTGGGGTAACTGTTGACCGAGAAGGGATAAAGTCGGGTCATCAGCGTTGGGAATGACTACCGTTTCTGTTGGAAGAGTCGAAATAACCTTCGTCCACCGCTTGCTGATGGTGTCTACTTCACCGTACCTATCAAGTTGGTCGCGGAACAGGTTTAAACAAAGAATAATTCGTGGCTGGAGTGGTTTTAAGACTCTGGGAACAATATTCTCATCCACTTCCAGAATTGCATAATCCACATCTAGCGTCCCCACCAGGTTAGTGCTTTCTAGCAACGCCGTCATCAACCCATTTTCTAGATTTGCACCCGTGGAGTTATGGCAGACACGGTAGCCTTTATTTTCTAAAATAGTGCATAACAGCAGCGCTGTAGTAGTTTTACCATTAGTCCCAGCAATGATGATGACCCCATTTTTCACCTGCTGACTCAATAATTGCAGCAACCGGGGTTCAATCCGACGGGCAATAGACCCTGGTAATACACTAGCAGCACCGAGACGGAGCGATCGCACTAAAAACGTGACACTTTTCGCCACCAACACCGCAAAACCCAACCGCAGCCTATCTATAACTTTGATTTTATTTCCCACATCCATACCCTAATTTATTAATAGTCATTAGTAATTAGTCAATAGTCCATAGTCAACGGTCAAAGGTCAACAGTCAACACTCCCCACAGATCCCACTAGGCGCTATCTTAAAAAATAGTATACGGGCGTAATTATATATCCGGCCCAGGTTGCCTCATTCAGCACAAACCGAAGACAAACAGTAGCTTGTAAGGTTCATTTTGATGAATAGTATAGAGTTTTCTTTTTTACATAGACAGATTGCTGACTGGCGACGGTTGGTTTTTAAAGGCCTGTGTTTGCTTATATGTCTATTGATTGTAGGAATACAGCCAGCCTTTGCAGGTATTAACGATGATGTATATGATGGCAATATGTTCGTGGTTTATGCGGGTAATGGATCGTTAGTACCATCCAGATTTACTTTAGCCCAATCGTTAGCAGAACATAAACCAATATTTTTGGCATTCTACTTGGATGACAGTAGCGATTGCAAACAATACGCCATTGTAATTTCACGGGTACAAGAATTCTACGGTAGAGCCGCAGAAATTATCCCCATCAGCGTGGATACCATCCCATCCAAAAAGACTTATGAACCCACCGAACCAGGATATTACTATTCTGGAGGTGTGCCTCAAGTTGTAGTGTTGAATCAATCTGGTGAGGTAGTCTTAAACAAGAAAGGTCAAGTTCCTTTTGAAGAAATCGATGACAGACTACGAGAAGTATTTGATTTATTACCACGTACAGAATCTGTACAATTGAAAAGGCGATCGTTCAATGAGTTCAGTAGTGAGTTAGCCAAGTAACTTCGGGGGTAGACCAAATTGGTCTGCCCAAATTTTTAGTGATATCTGTTACTGTATTCCCCATAACGCCAAGAGATAATGTCGAAATATCAACAGTCCAAAGTCTATAGTCAACAGTCCAAAGTTCATAGTCAATCATCCAAAACTAGAACTAATGACCAATGACTCATGACCAATGACCAACGACCAATTAAGTGTGTTCTGATGTCAAAGGTTTACACCACGGAAGAACTAATTCAAATTTTGGCTGCTGAACGCCTAGCTTGCCTTAAAGGAGAGCGTCTAAAATTAGAAGTAACAGTTTCTGGTAATCCTATAATTGACCAGTTTATCAGAACAGATGGACTACAAAAATTCACGGCATATCAAGATTTTAAAAATGCCATACATGACTATCAAAGGGATTATCAAATTTCTGGCATTGTGTGGAAGGAAATATCAGTCAAGGGCAAGATATTACGTTATCCAGAAGTAGATACCCAACTAATTGCTTTAAGTAGTGATTTAGAAATATTACAAGCTGCTAAAAACCATATTTTAGAATTTTGGTATGCAGTCTCAGCCGGGATGGATTTATATTTAAGCTTTAATATTAACAAACAACATCAGTTAATTTTTATGTCTGATGTAGAAAGAATTGTCCAAAGAACAGAATGGGCTACTTTATGGAAATCGGAAAGTTCTAATTTTTTAGAAATAGTTTTACAGTTGGGATGGGGTAAGCCAGAAGAAGCCAGTTATAAACGCGGTAGACCCAACTCAGGTAGTGAGTTTATTCATGCAGTTAATCCCGGTAATCGTCCTATTGGATAATTGGTTAGTTGGGAAGGCGCATCATATTTGAGTATTCTCTAAGTATGTAAATCCAGAGTATACAAAATATGAAAGTTAGTGAAGTTATTAAAAGATTGGAAACCGATGGTTGGTATTTAGCTAGAACTAAAGGTAGTCACAGACAGTTCAAGCATCCCGATAAAACTGGTACAGTAACAGTGTCTGGTAAGCCGAGTGTTGATGTACCAATTGGTACTCTGAAAAATATTTGGAGACAGGCTCAATTGGAGGAAGATTGATGCGTTACGCGGTTGTAATTGAAAAGGGTGAAACTAGCTATGGTGCTTATGTACCTGATTTACCAGGATGTGTAGCTGTGGGTGAAACTTTAGAAGAAGTTAAACAACTGATTACAGAAGCTATTGAGTTTCATATAGAAGGAATGATTGTCGATGGGTTACCTATTCCTCAACCCACAAGTATGACTCACGAAGTTGAAGTCTTAATGTCATGACCGAAATAGAGATAAGACAGTTTCCCTATTTTGGCAGATACCTATAAATTAATCACTAACAATATCCGTATTAGTTGGTAATCGGTAACAGGTAATGGGAAAGACCAATTACCTGTTACCGACAATACCAAGCATATTTTCAGCAATTAGCCGGACTTGATTGACATTTCCTAACTTAATTACTTATCCTTGCACTTGACATAGCAATAAACCAAACCACTGATTTGCATCAGTCCAGGTCTGGACAGGTATTAAACCTTTAGCTGCGAGTTGCTGCTGAATGCTTTCGAGGTTAAATTTGCGAGAAATTTCGGTGAGGATGGTTTCACCTTGGGCAAAATTAACGGTGAGATTGAGAGACTTTAACTGGACAGTTTGCGATCGCTCACTTTTCAAGTGCATCTCAATTTGCTGTTCACTTTCATTATAAAACGCCCAGTGTTCAAACTGTGTCGTATCAAAATTTCCCTCAAAACTTCGGTTTAAATGCTCCAACATATTCAGGTTAAATTCTGCGGTTACTCCTTGACTGTCGCTATATGCTGGTTCCAAAATCTCCTTTGGCTTTTGCAAATCTACCCCCAATAAGAAATATTCCCCAAAATTTAAAGTTGCTCTAATTTGGGACAAGAAGACATCACACTCTTGCTGGTTCAGATTACCTAAGGTACTACCAATAAAACAAATCATCCTACTAGATAATTTTCTGGTAGTAAGTTGTGCAAGTGCTAATTCATAAGTTCCTGCTAGTGCATAAACTTCTAGGGAAGGATAGTCTTGAAGTAACTGCTTGGCGCTACTTTCCAAAATCCCTGCACAAACATCAATCGGTAAATAACGCAGAGGATAATCTAGTTGCTGATAAGCATCCAGTAATATACGAGTTTTGGTAGAATTACCGCTTCCCAGTTCTACTAACTCGCAAGCGCCAGTAATTCGAGCAATTTCACCTGCAAACCTTTGTAGAATAGCCGTTTCTGTGCGTGTCACGTAATATTCAGGTAACTCACAGATACGCTCAAATAATTCAGAACCTCTGTCATCATAGAAATAACAAGGGGGTAAAGTTTTGGGTGTTTGAGTTAACCCCTTTACCACATCACCCCCAGCCGTAGATGTAACTACGCGGGTTGGCGCTTGCAAACGCTGTATTTGCAAACGTTGTTCAATGCTGTTAGTAGCTTTCAGTACTGACATTTAACCTCCGGATGCTGGATGTAAGAGATTGCCCTGAAAGAAGAATCTTTACGCTAGCCAGTGAAACATATAGCCATAATAAATAACATCACGCCACAGCAGGAATACTCAAACTTTAAAGCTATATTTAAGGTTTTTGTCTAAGAAAATGTTGTTAGCGATAGCGGGGCGTTCGGCCCATCTTGAGTAAGAATTGTTATCCTACTCTCTCATTTCTGTTTCATCTCTCATCATATAAAACTCCCAAAACCATGTAGCCTCTCCGTTAGAAGAGGCTACATAAACACCAACACAATAGCTCAACTTTCCACAACGAATTTTGAATTGATTCGTCCCTAATCCCTCGCACAACGAAACCCAGCAAAAATCTGACGAACCTGGGGATGATACCAATTGCGGAAACTAGGACGCAGTACCCAAGGACGTGTTGCCCAACTACCACCTTTTAACACGCGATGTTTTTGGTCAAAATAAACTTGCGCGTAACCTTTGTATGGGTAACTTTGAAAACCTTTGTAACCATCGAACCAAGAAGCTGTCCACTCCCAAACATTTCCTAAAGTGTCATATATACCATAGGCACTTTGCCCAGCCGGGTAAGCATTGACTGGTGTGGTTTTCTCGCCTAAACCTCGTCGTAGTCCATCACAATTACAATTCTGGGGTGTTGGCATATCTTCCCCCCAAGGGTAGGTGTGGCGACAGTCAGCTTTGACATTCCAACTTGCGGCTTTTTCCCATTCAACTTCTGTGGGTAAACGCTTACCGACGAACCGCGCATAAGCTTCGGCTTCGTACCAACTAACACCATATACTGGGTGATTCTCCGTGGTAGAGCTTAGGCGATTCCAGTAAAGTGGTTGTATTACTTGCTCTGTTTGTAACCATTTCCAACCTGCTACTGACCACCATTCAGGGTTTTGATACCCTCCAGCCTCTATAAATACCCCATATTCACCACACGTCACAGGGTAACGGTCAATCCAGTAAGTATCTAAATAAACTCTATGTGCTGGACGCTCATTATCTAAAGCATCAATGGAATCGTTACCCAACTCAAACTCCCCTGCGGGAATTTCCACCATCTCCCCCACAGAATTTAACTGTTGATGGTTGACGGTTGATAGTTGACAGTTGACAGTTGGCAGTTGACAGTTAAGTAATTCCAACACCATAGTTATGATTTCGCAGTGTTGGCTTTCGTGCTGAATTAAAAAGCGCCAAAGTCGTTCTTGCTGTTGGATATCAGCTACTTCTAGATATTCCAAAACCTTTGCTCTCACTGTATCCAAGTAATAAACGATTTCTGCTATTTCTGGTAATTGGCCTCGTTGTTTTTTCGGTAAACCATCAGCTGCGAATAACTGACGATATTGGGGAAATAAGCATGGTAAATCAGCACTATGTTCTAATACCCAAAGAGATTCTATATAGGCAATATGTCCCAAATGCCAACCCACAGGACTAAAATCAGCATGAGGTTGACAACAGAATGTAGCTGCATCCATACCTACAAATAAACTTAGGGTTTTAGTGCGACACTCCTCCAAAGCAAAAGCAATCAACTCTTTCACACTAGATGCTTTCAATTTTGATATCACAATCCTCTCCCACACTGATAATGCTATTTTCTGGACAAGCAGTCCAATTACCTGCAAATAATGGTTCAGATGCAATAATGACAGAATTAGGAAAAGTTAAATCATCTTTGAGCCAATACAGTGATGGCGGTGATGAAGATGAAGCAAAGCGGGAGGCGATGAGGCGATCGCCATCACTAAAAACTACATTTGCAGAAGCATCAACTTGATGACGTTTTGCCATCTCCCACAGCATGAGTAAAGTGTTACGTAAAACCGACTCTACAGAACGATGTTTATTGCTTTGAATTTGTGAAAGTAGTAACGCAAAAATATGTTCAGAATCAGTACTTCCATTGATATGTTCGTAAAAATCTGGGGTTAAAATACTGCGGAGTTTGCGATGTAAGGTCTTGCGAAAATTCTCAATGTAACCATTATGAATAAATAGGGATTGCTTATAATGAAATGGCTGACAGTTGGCAAAATCTAGAGCTTGTCCTGCTGTCGCACTACGCACATAAGCTAAAATACACTTAGATTCCACATAACGGCTCAGACTAGGCAAATTAATATCATTCCAAATAGGCAGAGTATTTTTATAGGTAAAAGGTTCAGTATCTTTTTGGCTATGATACCAACCCACACCAAAGCCGTCTGCATTTACCACCCCAGAAGTCATTTCACGGGGTTGGTAACTTTGAACTATCAGCGAATGTTCTGGTTTATACAAGAGATATTCCAGAGAAATAGGCGAACCAAGGTAGGCAAGTAGACGGCACATAATGAAAGAATTTGCTCCTAATTCCTGTATAGAATAAACTGTGTTGAGCATTATTGACGCAATACCACATCAATTTCAGTCATTCGTCATCTTTAAGTATTTGTATTATTTGTAGGGTTAGCATTGCCAAAGACATCTAGGTTAGTGTGAGCAATGCCCCATAACACTTGCCTTAAACCCCATATAATTCAGAAGTCAAACAGTCACTCTATAGTTTTAAAAAACAAATGGGGCGCAGATTATCAACACTGTAAATTTGCTCTTATTATGAAACCCGCCTCTACTTTCATTTAAAAGCATCAGCGAGTTTGTTTGTTCATTTTATGGGTCGCCCGGGATTCGAACCCGGAACTAATCGGTTAAAAGCCGAGTACTCTACCGTTGAGTTAGCGACCCTTGCGGTTTGTTTCGCAACTTTGCCATCATAGCATAAACAACCGTAGACTTGTAAAGGGTTTTTAGAAAAAACTTGCCGACAATCTTACAGATGCTTTGTAGCTAGTGCCTGGCTCTAGCACCGTCAGCTTTTCACCAGTATTCAGGGAGTTACGAGGAGCGCTCCAAGGTTCTAGACAATAGAATTCTTTGCCCTTGAGCGTCCAAAATACCAACATTGAAAAAATATCATCAGCATCCAAAGTTAGTTTAAACTGCCGATTACGGTCGATGACACTAGCAGACTGGCTGGTGATGTGACCAAACGCAAAATCCATTTCATCACGGTTAAAGTCAAAATTGCCATTAAAGGGATGAACTTCCTTTGTTTGCTGGTCTTGATACTCCTGGGAGGGAATGTCAAATTCCAGTTGATTTTTATCTCCAGTAAAGAAGTAAGGATGGAACCCAGCCGAGAATGGCAATTGCGTAGATGACAGATTTTGGTACTCCTGGCGAATTTCTAGAGTATTCCCTCGTAGTACGTAAGTGAATACTAATTGGAAATCGAAAGGATAAACCGCCTTTGTTTGTTCGTTGCTACGGAGAACTAACGTCAGTGCAGCTGAGTCCTTAGTGGTCTGCTCAACTACTTCCCAGGGCAAATCACGGGCAAACCCATGTTGTTTGAGTGTGTGCTGCTGACCGTTGAGGGTGTAAGAATTATCCGGTAAGTTGCCGCAGATGGGAAATAGAATTGGTACTCCACCTCTGACGCTCAAATCCGGATGAGTGAAGCGTTCAGCATCTAGGTAGAGAATTTCCTCTCCCTTCACACGCCAACGGGTAATAATACCGCCACGTTCTGGTACAACTTCCAATTGAGAACCAGTCGTTTCATCAGAAAGGATATAGGTTTTGTACTGTTGCTGTTGGATGGCAATACTAAACACAAGTTGAGTCCTCAGAGGCTAGGGGCTGGAGGCGAGAGATTAGGGGCTAGAAGCATTGGGGTTCAGAGCTAAATATATAATCCCTAATCCCCAATCCCTAATCCCCAGTCCTCAATTTATTCGTCTTCTGCGAAGACAAAGCGATACAATTCGCTGGGGTCTGGTTCAGGGCTACTTTCTGCGAACTTCACCGCATCATCAATCACGTCCTGAATCTTGCGCTCGATGGCTTTGAGTTCTGCCTCATCTGCCAAGTTCTGCTCTATTAGATAAGCTGCTAGCTTCTTAATTGGGTCACGGGAAAACCAAAATTCTTTCTCAGCTTTGCCACGCATTTCATCCGGGTCTGCCAAAGAGTGACCACGGAAACGGTAGGTTAGAGCTTCTATTAAGGTCGGGCCTTCACCAGCACGCGCACGGGCTACGGCTTCTTGCGCGACTGCACGCACCGCCAGCACATCCATACCATCTACTTCTACGCCAACCATGTTAAAGACGCTGGCTTTTTTGTAAATCTCTGGGTCAGAAGTTGCTCGGTCGTGAGCCATACCAATGGCCCACTTATTATTTTCTACCACGAAAATAATTGGCAGTTTCCAAAGAGCAGCCATATTGAGAGTTTCAAAGAACTGCCCGTTATTAGCTGCACCATCACCGAAGAAGCAAGCTGTTACCTGGTCGGCGTTGGGGTCTCCCAAAACTTCCCGGCGGTATTTACTTTGAAAAGCTGCACCAGCTGCTACAGGAATTCCTTCCGCAACGAAAGCATAGCCGCCTAATAAGCCATGTTCGGCGGAAAACATATGCATGGAACCGCCGCGCCCTTTGCTGCAACCTGTGGCTTTGCCAAATAACTCCGCCATGACTTCTCTAGCTGGGACTCCAGCACTCAAAGCATGAACGTGGTCGCGGTAGGTACTGCTAACAAAATCTTCCCCTGGTCGCATCGCTTGAATTACGCCAGTAGAAACTGCTTCTTGTCCGTTGTACAAGTGGACAAAACCAAACATTTTGCCTCTGTAGTACATTTCGGCACATTTATCTTCAAAAAAACGCCCCAAAGTCATGTCTTCGTATAAAAGAAGCCCTTCTTCTTTGGTGATTTTGGCGTTGGCAGTATTAAATTTAGGTATTGTGCGTTCTTGAACCATTATTTTTTAGTATTCCTGTCTAAAATCGAAATTTACCATTTTAAATAGGTTGTTTTCTGAGCAATTTTATTTTCCCCAGCAGGGTTTACTAGAGTGAACAACCAAATTTTCTACACCACAAAGAATTATGGGAAATAGTAGAGAGTAAATGCTGGAATTTTGTGTTTATGGGACATTTATCTGGGAATATCTCACTGTAACAACAATATTCTTGTTCTCAGTCTGACTCATCCCTATTTCAGTTCATAGACTATCACCCAGGATAGCTCGGTTTCTGCATACCGATGAACAATTTCCAAGAAATAAGAGTGACGACTCCTCAATGTATATAGGATTCAGTTTTGATTTTCATTTGTGCAGAGTGGTGTAGCCATATTTATTTTCGGAGGTAGGAGACAGAGGAGAAGAGAGATTAATAAGATGTAGGGAATTTTTCTGCCCAGGCTATGCCAACAGAGATCACATCGGATGCCTATATTTGTGTAGTTGCCATAAAAATATAGTTATGATAATATCTTGTTCTTTCTGTTATCCACATCTACCATTAGCAGTGGTGCATATTTAACTCCTGAATCAGAAAATTTTCTGATACGGGATTAATTGTACTTATGTGTAAGCACAACATTCGTACTCAAAAACAATGATTCTTATGTTGGTTTTACAGTAACTTAATTATTGATAACAGTTATTTTCAGCAGAAATACTAAGAATTAAGACAAAACATCAACATTTCCTAGCCAAGGAATAAAATATGACACAAATTTTTGGGAAGATACAAAAGTAATTGTTGCAATATACACTTATAGTGTAAGTTCACCACGGTATTATTCACCGTATGATTATGGCACGGTTTTACAAGCCTGGAATGGTCTAGGTGAATTATGTTGATCACGGTGCAGGGGAAGTACGCTGTGCGAATTCCGCTAGATTACTACCGAATTTTAGGGCTACCGTTAGCGGCAAGTGATGAACAACTGCGACAAGCATACAGCGATCGCATTGTCCAATTGCCGCGACGGGAGTATTCTCAAGCAGCAATTGCTTCCCGTAAACAACTTATAGAAGAAGCTTACGTGGTTTTATCAGATCCAAAGGAACGCAGCAGTTATGACCAGCTGTATCTTGCTCACGCCTACGACCCAGACAACGCGGCTACAACCAAAGTGGCAGTGGAAAATCGTGGGGACAGCAACAATGGTCATTTCGATGTCCAAAGCCTGAGCATCGAAGTTTCCTCCGAGGAATTAATTGGTGCTTTATTAATTTTGCAAGAGTTGGGAGAGTATGAACTCGTACTCAAGTTAGGTCGTAATTACTTAGGTAATCAAAACGGCACAGCATCCACCAGAAATGGCAATCATCGCACGCCTGAAGAATTTCTCGATAGTTCTGAACGTCCAGATATTCTCTTGACTGTTGCTTTGGCCTCATTAGAATTAGGGCGGGAACAATGGCAACAAGGCCACTATGAAAACGCTGCTTTGTCTTTAGAGACTGGGCAAGAAGTGCTGTTTAGTGAAGGCATCTTCCCCAGCGTCCAGGCAGAAATTCAGGCTGATCTTTACAAATTACGCCCTTATAGAATTTTAGAATTACTTGCCTTACCCCAGGAAAAAACCATTGAACGCCACCAAGGGCTGGATCTATTACAAAGCATCTTAGACGATCGCGGTGGCATTGATGGTACAGGCAATGATCAATCAGGCTTAAACATTGATGACTTCCTCCGATTCATCCAGCAATTACGCCACCACTTAACAGTGGCTGAACAACATAAGTTGTTTGATGGTGAAAGCAAACGCCCTTCGGCTGTGGCTACATACTTAGCTGTTTATGCTTCCATCGCCAGAGGATTCACCCAACGCCAGCCCGCTTTAATTCGTCATGCCAAGCAAATTCTGATGCGTTTGTCTAAGCGGCAAGATGTGCATTTAGAGCAGTCCCTGTGTGCGCTATTACTAGGGCAAACTGAAGAAGCCACGCGAGTTTTAGAACTGAGCCAAGAATACGAAGCTTTAGCCTTAATTCGAGAAAAATCTCAAGATTCACCCGATTTACTGCCAGGTTTGTGCTTATATGCCGAACAATGGCTGCAAAATGAAGTTTTCCCCCATTTCCGCGATTTGTCCAGACAGCAAGCTTCCCTGAAAGATTACTTTGCTAATCAACAAGTACAAGCGTATTTAGAAGCCTTGCCCAACGACGCGGAAACCACTAATGAATGGGCTGTAATTAACCGCCAATCGTTTTCTCAACCCAGGGGCAATTCTTACTCTGGAGGAACGCCAGTCGCCAAACGTCCCGTAGGGAAGGCGAACAGGCCAGGAGAAGCGTCCACAAGACCAGTTCCCCAACGTAGTCATCCATCAGAAGTAAATCGGCAGTTTCATCAAAACAGAACCCCTGATCCCGAATTACCAGAAACATCAAACCACAGAAGACCAGAGTCTTCAAATTTTACAACTGCTAGAGAAAATATATCGACCACAGATGCTTACACTGACAATTATCCACCAGAGATCCCTGTAGAACGCGCCAGCAGACCTGTTCAGCCGGGGGTAAGTGGTTATACCCAATCGACCCCTCCACGGCAAACTCCTAAACGCAGGAGACGCAAGAAGCCACAGGCAGTTGTCAACAGAGGACACAGTATTCATCAGCAACGCCAACCCTCACCTAGCACTCTAGGCCGGAAAACAAGATTACTTTGGATAGTTTTGGGTTCTTTGGGTGGGATATTATTGTTCTGGCTGATAGTCTCAACGACTTTTGGGTGGTTAAAGAATGTATTCTTCCCAGCACCATCTTTACAAGGTGAGCAATTATCGATTCAGATTAGTCAACCACCTTTAGAGATTCCTGACAAAAATGCCCAGATACAATCCCCAGAGGTGAGTCTCACAGAAGAAACGGCAAGGAAAATAATTGAAAATTGGTTGGCTACCAAAGCTAGTGCTTTAGGCGCTGAACATAAAATTGAGAGTTTAAACGAGATTTTAACTGGTTCAGCGTTATCTCAATGGCGGCTAATTGCCTTGCAAGATAAAGCAGACAATCGTCATCGAGAATACAGTCATAGTGTCAAGGTAGACTCCATCAGTAAATCTGACATAGATCCCAATCGTGCAAGTGTGGGGGCTACAGTCAGAGAGTTAACCCAATTTTATGAGAATGGGCAAAAAGGGAAGTCTTCTGACGAAAGATTACGTGTACGCTATGAATTGATTCGACAAGATGATATTTGGCGGATTCAGAGGATGTCAGCCGCTATAAATTAAGTATGAATTTTTATATCTAAATCAACTAAACTCAAGTTGTCTGTCTCTAGCGACAATTGGTAATTCGGAATGAAGAAAGTCAGATTTATCTGGGTTTTGGCGTTTTGAGTTGACCCAAGACGCGTACTTGAGACTAATGACACTGCTTAATCCCTATGATGATTCATGACAGAAACTTTGTTTCAGGCTTATACACCCCTGATTCTGTGGATAAGTTTGGGTTTATTAATATTTAGATTTTTACCTACATGGTTACCGCAATTTTTAGGTCGTGGTCTTTACTGGGTAGGAGTACCGTTGGAACTGGTGGCACTGGCTCGTAAAGGCAGTCAGAATGAACTTAGTGGTGCTGGGAGTACTCCCATACTAGCATCATTAATTACCTTCTTGGCATTGCTGCTGGGTTTAGTAGCTGCATTGGTGGTGTGGTGGGGATGGCAACAAATCTCACCTCGTTTGTTTAAGCCTGACTTGAGTGAGTCTGTTTCTCATCCTTGGCTGGACTCTTCTACTAAAGGTAGTTTTCTGCTGGCGGCTGTTTTAGGAAATACTGGTTTTGTGGGTTTGGCGATCGCACCATCTTTAATCCACGTTGATAGTCTCAACTGGGTTGTTCTCTTCAGTATTACCCACAATGTGATCGGCCCCTACGGTGTAGGTGTATTAATCGCCAGCTACTTCAGCCATACCAAGTCTACAAATCGCTGGTGGATGCAGCTTTGGGATCTGTTGACTGTACCCCCTCTATGGGCGTTTCTCATTGGGACTCTCACCCAACCAATAAAGTTACCGGAAGTTGTGGAATCAGGATTACAAGGTTCTGTTGATATTGTTATTGCTTGCGCTTTTCTCTTGACTGGTATTCGCTTGGCTCAACTACAAAGATGGCAAAGTTTCCAACTGGCGCTGATCCCCACCGTGTTGAGGGTTGTGATTACACCCTTACTAGTAGGTTTAGTTACAACTGTGTTTTTGGGGTTGTCAGGCGATCGCCGTTTAGCAATGGTTTTAATGTCGGGGATGCCCTCAGCCTTCGCTGGTCTAATTTTGGCAGAGGAGTACAACCTCAACCGTGATTTAATCGCCAGTAGCATCATTCTCTCAACTCTTCTATTACTGCTGATCCTGCCCTTGTGGATTCAAGTTTTTGGGTGAGTCCAGCGCATTGTCATGAAATTTTCACATAAATCAGGGGATCACCAATATCAATATCAAGATTTCATGACAATATGATCCCCTCAGAGGTAATAAGTTCGTAAATTAGGTAAAAAAGCCTGTTGACACCCCTTGATCCCGACCAAGAAGTAGTTAATATTTAGTTAACAAACTTAATAAATTGACTCCTCCAATCCTAAAGTGCTGATTTTGGCACGAATAAGGAGTTGAAAGGGAGTGTCCCCTCTTTTAACAAAAGACTAAAAACACACACTTAGCAAAACCAGGAGTCAGGAATAAGAAATTCATCTGGAAAGGATGATCTTTTATCAAGCATTCTATAACCAGGGGAAATCATTTACCTTTCAAACTACTGGAGGCCAAACACATGGCGAAAGAACGCCCACCGCTAGAAGAGATGACATTAAGGCAACTACGAAGAGTTGCCAGCGAATTCAGCATCTCTCGCTACAGCCGAATGCGTAAATCACAACTGCTGGCAGCAATTCAAGAAGTCCAGCGAAATAAAGCTTTGCTTAACCCATCTCGTTCACTGGAGGCACAGGAAACCGTGGAAGCCGCGAAATTTGAATTAGGACAAGAAGATCGTACTGGTGGCTCTCTGGCTGATGTTGATGAAGGACTAGCAGACCTACCTGGTGGTTACGGTGACAGCCGGATTGTCCTTCTACCACGCGATCCTCAGTGGGCTTATGCTTACTGGGATATTCCTAACGATCATAAAGAAGAATTGCGCCGCCAAGGGGGGCAACAACTAGCCCTGCGGATTTACGACGTTACTGATGTTAATCTGGAGTACCAAAGCCCCCACAGTATCCAAGAATATCCTGCGGATGAACTAGCAAGAGAATGGTACCTTCCTATTCCCGTGAGCGATCGCGATTATGTACTCGATATCGGTTATCGTGCAGTAGATGGTCGTTGGTTAGTCTTAGCTCGTTCCGCTCGCGTCCACATTCCCCCAGTCTATCCTTCTGACTGGATTGAAGATGTGTTCATCAGCGTCAACTTTGAAGAAGACCTACGCGGTAAGACACTGTACGAATTAGTTCCCCCAGCGAAGAAAGCACCTACTGTGGCTGCTGGTGCAAATGGCAGCAACCCCATCTACGACCACATCTTTGGCTTGGCAGAATCAGCCGAAGCCCAACGGGTTGCAGGTTCTCTGTTCGGTTCTCAACAACACGTTGCTGGTTCCGTGCGTCCCGAACAAGCTATCAGTTCTTATATCTTCCCCTCTGGTGTAGGTATGTGGGCAGTTCCCACCACATCGGGCTTAAATATGTCCGGCGTGGGAATGTCTGGTGTCGGCTTCTCCGCCTCCGCTATCCCAGTACGTCCTCGCCAGTTCTGGTTAATTGCTGATGCTGAGTTGATTGTCTACGGTGCAACAGAACCCGATGCTACCGTGACAATTGGCGGTCGTCCCATCAAACTGAATCCAGATGGTACATTCCGCTTCCAGATGTCTTTCCAAGATGGCTTAATCGACTATCCTATCCTGGCTGTGGCGGCTGATGGTGAGCAAACACGCTCAATTCACATGAAGTTTAACCGTGAAACCCCATCTCGTAACACCAACACCAAAGAAGAAGCTGTTGTAGAGTGGCTGGCTTAAGAAATTAGGACACAAAAGGCGGAATAATTTTAAATTGATAATGATATCAAGCCTTTAAAGTCTGTTTACTCACAATTGAAATTTTGAATTATTAACCGCTATAGTCATGCTGTAGCGGATTTTTATTTTATATGTATCTCCAAAAACTCATTGCTTTATCTGTATTTATCGGTGCTGTCAGCTTATTGTCTGGTTGTAAAAAAATCGATGCTAGTTCAGCACCAAAAGCTGCCAAAGTTTGTCCTGGAGAAAATGCTCAATTTAGTATGGAATTTTTTCAGACAAATAATCGTGGTGAAAAATTTGCTAAAGGCATTAATCATGTAATTATTTTTAATCCCAGATCAGCAAACTTAGATTTTAAAGTTAATCTTGGTTTATCTCATCAGTTATATACAAAAGATGCTAGAGGGAAAATTCGCCGAGAATATATCCCAAAACAATTTAACGAACTAATTTCTGATAGCAACTCTACATTAAATGGCCGAAGACCAATAGCCGCAATTAACGCCGACTATATAGATCCTGAAAATAAACCCCAAGGGTTAAATATTTCTCGTGGAGTAGAGTATTCAGGAGATTTTAAGAATAAACGTTCTTCCTTTGGCATTTCTGGCGGTAAACCACAGGAACGGAAAGCGACAATTCAAGCGGGAAGGAGAGAGATTAATATATTGAATTACAACTTAGTAGGGGGGTAACGGGAGATTTTATCGCCAGGGTAAATTTAAAGATATTTGTCAAGATTTAGGTGAATTCGCCTGTAAGCAATCTACAAATCGTTCTATGGCAGCTATTACCAATAAAGGCTATGTCATTTTATTAGTAAATGATATAAAAGCTAACTCTAATATTGAAATAAATTCAAATAATCAAGAATTAACACCAGATAAATTTGATGATGTTTTAGAAGGTATTTCCCGCCAGAACTGTTTAGGGAAGATTCAAGAGGGAATTTTATTTGATGGTGGGATGTCACCCGGATTGTATTACAACAAGAAAATTTATGTAGAAAATCCCGGCCCTATTGGTTCGGTATTTTTGATTTATAAGAACTCAAATTAAGTCTTGAATCGTGAAAACTGACACAATCTTCTACAGTCTATTTCAAGAATTTCCCCACATCTTCTTTGAACTGATTAACCAGTCTCCACAAGAAGCAAGTATCTACGAATTTACCTCGCGCGAAGTTAAACAATTGGCTTTTCGTCTGGATGGCTTGTTTCTCCCAAAAATTAACGACTCTACTAAACCATTTTATATAGTTGAAGTCCAATTTCAACCAGATGATGATTTTTACTACCGTTTGTTTGCAGAATTATTCCTCTACTTAAAACAATACAAACCTCCCTATCCTTGGCAAGTGGTGGTAATTTATCCTAGTCGCGGTATCGAAAGACAGCAGACTATACATTTTGATGAAATTCTTGTACTCAACAGAGTCAAACGCATTTACTTAGATGAGCTAGGAGAAGTAGCAGAAACTTCCTTGGGCGTTGGAGTTGTTAAGCTAGTAATTGAAACTGAAGAAAC
Source organism: Anabaena sp. FACHB-595 (assembly GCF_048568275.1). Taxonomy (NCBI): domain Bacteria; kingdom Bacillati; phylum Cyanobacteriota; class Cyanophyceae; order Nostocales; family Nostocaceae; genus Anabaena; species Anabaena sp. FACHB-595. Next base: position 3,293,374 of record NZ_CP183473.1, on the reverse strand, counting down.
TGCACCAGTATTAGCAAGACAGTTGATAGCACAAGCAAAGCAGCAGCTAACGGATGTAACCGCTAAACGTGACCTCATCAACTTAATTGAGACAATTATCGTCTACAAATTACCGCAAAAAAGCCGCGAGGAGATAGAAGCTATGTTGGGTTTAAATGAACTGAAACAAAGCCGAGTTTATCAAGAAGCTTTAGAAGAAGGGAAACAGGAAGGTAAACAGGAAGGTAAACAGGAAGCTAAGTTAGAAACGATACCTCGTATGGTACAGTTTGGGTTGAGTGTAGAAGCGATCGCTCAATTATTAGATTTACCGCTAGAAGTTGTCCAGCAAGCAGTACAACAGTTCAACCAATAAACTGATGCGCCTCTGTACGCGAAAGCGGTACGCTAGAGGCTAAAGCTCAAAAAAAGACCATGACACCTGAAGTAATTGCCCAAACTCTGGCAGAATTATTTAGTACAGCAGATGTACAAGCGATCGCACCTGGATCGTGGCAAGTAGACACATCTACATTTAGACTGTTGGTGTTGCTGTCGGAAGATAGCAGTTGGTTGCGAGTTTTACTACCAATTGTGCCATTGCAAGAAGCTCAAGCATTCTTAGCACAGTTTTTGGAAGCCAACTTTGATGATACTCAAGAAGTCCGCTACGCCTTGTATGATGGCGTGGTATGGGCAGTCTATCAACACAATAGCAGTACTTTGACCAAAGATGACTTGAGTAGTGCGATCGCTAGACTGATTTCCTTATATGAAGCTGGTTTAAATGATGTCTTCAATCGTCTGATTGAAAGTCGCATCCGGCAAATTGTGCAAGCCGCAAAACAGCAAGGACAATCTCTGGAAGCCACAATGCAGAACCTAGAACGGTTTTACGCCGAAGGATTATTAGGAGAAATTAACCAAACTGTAGAATCAAGAGAAGAAGTTTTAGCAGCTTGGAAGCGTCAGTTAGAACGGTTGTGGAATGAAGTAAATAGCTAAATAATTGGTAATTGGTAATGCGTGAATGAAAATTATTGAAATTCTTAAGCAAGACTATCAGCGATTTCCCGTGAATCAAACTTACAGCATTTATGCAGAAGACGTTTATTTTCAAGACCCACTAAATAAATTTCGTGGGATTACACGTTATAAACAAATGATTAATTTCATGCAAACTTGGTTTTTAAATATCAAAATGGATTTGCATGATATTCAACATTTAGAAGACAAAATCAAAACCGAATGGACGCTGAGTTGGAATACTCCCGTACCTTGGAAGCCACGTATTTCCATCTCCGGTTGGAGTGAACTAGGTCTTAACTCCAAGGGTTTGATTGTCTCTCATATTGATTATTGGCAATGTTCCCCCTTCGATGTCATCAAACAACATTTCTTCCAGGTAAATAATTAGTAAGATTTGATTGCCAATAAATAATTCGTAACTTAAAAATTAAGATAGTAGTCCAACCCACTCTTAATCCTTTTTCTGCGCCCCCTCGCCTGTACGTGAGCTAAATTACCCATCACCCATCAACACCCAATGATTTCTTGACAGTAGACCCACTCAAACTGCACTTATTCCCTGCAAACCATCGATAATAGAGATAACGTAAATAAATGTAAACAATTCTCAGGCAGGGCATAATCATCCATGCGAGTAATCTTGATGACAGGGAAAGGCGGCGTAGGTAAAACCTCGGTGGCTGCTGCAACTGGGCTGCGGTGTGCAGAATTAGGCTATCGGACACTGGTCTTGAGTACAGACCCCGCTCACTCATTAGCAGACAGTTTTGACATGGAACTAGGCCATGCACCAAAACAAATCCGTCCCAACTTGTGGGGTGCAGAACTAGATGCACTGCAAGAACTAGAAGGAAACTGGGGTGCGGTGAAGCGCTACATTACCCAAGTTTTGCAAGCTAGGGGTTTAGATGGAGTGCAAGCGGAAGAATTAGCCATCCTACCAGGCATGGATGAGATTTTTGGCTTAGTGAGAATGAAGCGCCACTATGATGAAGGTGATTTTGATGTATTAATTATCGACTCTGCACCTACTGGTACAGCATTGCGCCTCTTGAGCTTACCAGAAGTGGGCGGCTGGTATATGCGGCGTTTTTACAAACCATTCCAAAATATCTCAGTTGCGTTGCGTCCATTGGTTGAACCTATATTTAAACCAATTGCTGGGTTTTCCTTGCCAGATAAAGAGGTGATGGATGCGCCTTATGAGTTTTATGAACAAATTGAAGCTCTGGAAAAAGTATTAACAGATAATACACAAACTTCTGTGCGTCTTGTTACAAACCCAGAGAAGATGGTTATTAAGGAATCCTTACGCGCTCACGCATATTTAAGCTTGTATAATGTTGCCACAGATTTAGTTGTGGCTAATCGCATTATCCCTGCGGAAGTACAAGATCCATTCTTCCAACGCTGGAAACAAAATCAGGAAGAATACCGTCAAGAAATTCATGAAAATTTCCATCCTTTACCAGTGAAGGAAGTGCCACTTTTTTCCGAGGAAATGTGTGGTCTGGCGGCTTTAGAACGCTTAAAAGAAACCCTGTATAAAGATGAAGATCCAACTCAGGTATATTACAAAGAAACCACTGTCAGAGTGGTGCAAGAAAATAACCAATACAGTTTAGAATTGTATTTACCTGGGATTCCCAAAAACCAAGTTCAACTCAGTAAAACTGGAGATGAATTAAACATCACTATTGGTAATCATCGCCGCAATTTAGTGCTACCACAGGCTTTGGCAGCATTGCAACCATCAGGAGCAAAGATGGAAGATGATTACTTAAAAATCCGTTTTGCTGATAACGTGAAACTTTAAATGGTTGAGATATAAAAGCAACCACAATACTGATAAATCCTGAAATATGCCTGAAAGAAGACACGATGTTAAGCGTGTCTTTTCTATTTTTAATTCTAATTAGTATGTAAATAATTAAGATATATTTATTCCGCTTAAATTTGCTTTTTTCTTTGCCTTATCTTAATAAAATATGTGAATTTCCGAGGATAAATATTTATATAAATAACCCGTGATTTTATTCATGATATTTTGACCGTACTTTTACTGTAGACAATGTAATATTTAAAATTTAAAAATATTTTTATATTTGTTAAGAATATCGTGATTTTCCTGAACTTAATTTAAAGAAAAGCAATGTCACCGACCGCTAAACCAAATTCTCAGGTTAGTCTCAATCAAGAAAGTGTACTACGTCGTATTACGGCTCGGATTCGTCAATCCTTGGAGTTGGAGGATATTATCACAGCGACAACGGCAGAGGTGCGCGCTCTCTTGGGAACTGACCGAGTGATGATTTATAAATTTCATCCAGATGGAAGCGGTCAGGTTATTGCTGAGTCTATTTATGAAAATCGTCTACCCTCATTGCTGGGCTTGAATTTTCCGGCTGATGATATTCCACCCCAAGCCAGGGAACTTTTGGTCAAGTCTAAAGTACGTTCTATAGTTGATGTTGCTACGGGGATGATTGGTCAAAGCCCTGTGCATGACTTAGAAACGGGGGAATTAATTTCCGAAGACATTTGTTACCGCCCTGTAGACTCTTGTCATGTGGAATACTTAACAGCAATGGGTGTGAAATCTTCGGTAGTCGCGCCTATTTTTTGCCAAGATGAACTGTGGGGACTGTTGGTATCTCATCATTCCGAAAACCGGACGGTTTCAGAGGATGAGTTGGAAGCTATGCAGATGATTGTAGATCAACTTGCAGCAGCGATCGCCCAAAGTCATCTCCTCACCCAAGCCAGAAAAAAAGCCCAAAAAGAAGCCATCATTAACCGCATTATTACCCTACTGCACTCATTACCCACCATTGTCTTAAAGCCAGCTTTAGAAGCAGCTGTTGGGGCTTTTGCTGGTGTTGGTGGTAGGCTGTGTTTAAGAAATCAAGCTGTTGAGTCACAACACGTTGTTCTTCGGAGTTTAGCAGAGTGTTTAATTCCAGGTAGTAACTGCGTTCAACTTTATACCTGTGGACAACAGCCTATCACCCCAGAACAAACTATCTATCCGCTCATTGAACAGTATAGGGTCTGGCAGGAACACTACACATCTCATCATGATATCTGGGCGATCGCTGATATTTATCAAGATTCCACGTTACGTAGCTTGCAAGCTGTTTTTCAACCAACTAAAATTCGCGGCATTTTAATCATTCCTCTAGAATATCGTCAGCAGTTACTAGGTTATTTAAGTATTTTCCGCAATGAGATAGATACCGAAACTCTCTGGGCCGGACGCATTGATCAGGATCAGAGGCAAATGTTTCCTCGTGTATCATTTAATTTATGGCGTGATGCCAAAAAGTCACAAGCTCAAGAATGGACAAGCGAAGAGATTGAACTAGCAAAAGAAATCGGTCAACACTTTGCCTCAGCCATTCAGCAGTATGAACTATATCAACAAGTACAAGCCTTTAACGAAAACTTAGAAAAACAAGTCCAGAAACGCACTCTTGAACTACGCCATACATCAGAACAACAACAAGCAGTGTTTGGTGTAATTTCTAAGATTCGTGAATCGCTAGATACTAACACTATTTTTCAAATAACTACTAAAGAAGCTTGCCAATTAATTAAAGCGGATCGGGTTTCTGTATATCGCTTTGATAATGAATGGGGTGGCGAATTTGTTGGTGATTTTGAAGCCACTAGCCCTCACTGGTCAAATGAATCAAAAATAAGTATTAATACCGTTTGGAACGACACCTACTTACAAAACACACAAGGAGGACGCTATCGCTACAATGAAACTTTTGCCGTAGATGACATCTATAAAGTGGGATTTACTCAATGTCATGTTGAAAATCTAGAGCAATTTCAAATTTATGCTTTTGTCTTGGCTCCTATCTTTGTTGGTCAAAAACTGTGGGGTTTACTAGCAACTTATCAACATTCTGGCCCCCGTCAATGGAAACCTTCAGAAGTTAACTTCCTGACTCAAATTGCTGCCCAACTAGGAATAGCACTACAACAAGCTGAACTACTCAATCAAACCCAGCAACAGGCTCAAAAGTTAACTCAAGCGCTGCACCATTTGCAACAAACCCAAACTCAACTCATCCAAACAGAGAAAATGTCTTCATTGGGTCAATTAGTAGCCGGAGTAGCCCATGAAATTAATAATCCAGTAAACTTTATTTATGGAAATCTCAGCCATGTAAGTGAATATGCTCAAAATTTACTCACTATGCTGGAACTTTATCAGCAAGAATTACCCAACCCTAGTGTAGAAATTCTAGAACAAGCAGACGAAATCGATCTAGAGTTTTTAGCTAAAGATTTACCCAAAACTCTCTCCTCTATGCAAATTGGTGTCGAGCGCATCCGCCAAATTGTTATGTCTTTACGGACTTTCTCTCGCCTTGATGAAGCAGAAATGAAAGCCGTAAATATTCATGAGGGTATTGATAGTACCTTGTTGATTTTGCAACACCGCTTGAAGGCCAAGCCGGAAACTGCGGGGATTAAACTTACCAAAAAATACGCTGAGATTCCCTTGGTAGAATGCTACGCCGGACAGATGAATCAAGTATTTATGAATGTTTTGAGTAACGCCATTGATGCTCTAGAAGATTGTAAGGAAACAAAATCGCCAAATCATAATGGTGAAATTATCATCTCTACTAGCTTTGGTCAAATTAGAGACAGTATTCAAAGCATAGTAATTCGGATTATGGATAATGGCCCTGGCATACCAGAGGATTTGAGACTCAGAATATGCGATCCATTCTTTACTACAAAGCCAGTGGGTAAGGGTACAGGTTTGGGTTTGTCTATTAGTTACAAAATTGTAGTAGATAGACATGGTGGGGTTTTCAAATGTGATTCTCAACTAGGTTCAGGTACAGAATTTTGGATTGAAATTCCAATTCAACAAGTTAATGGTAATTGGTAATTGGTCAATTCTTAAGTATGAATTACAAATACTATAGAAATCGTACTTGAATCTTGCTAGGTATACTGAGAACAAACCTTTTGCTACAACAATCATAAGTTGTCCAAACTGACAACCAATAGTTTGTGACTTTACACATTGCGACAACAACCATTAGTTGTCCAAAGTGACAACCAATAGTTGACCAAGATGGACTTTGAAATGTTCATTCTTTAGTTATGGCGATCGCAGCAGAAAAACCTATCAACAAGTATTAAGTGACCATAAGTTGAAATGCTAGGCATTAATTGACTAAAAATTGTAAATTAAAAATCTATAAATTTGCGTTTGATTGTGTGTGCTTGAAACTATGGCTTAGCCAGATGCTACGCCGGATGCTAATTTTTTCGTGAGTGCGCTCCTAAGCTGTTAGACATTTACCTTGCATAACATGGGTGGGCCAGATTCCCACCCTACAATAGCTTGAGTTAAACTTTTTTATCACTTCACAGAAAGTAGTGGGTTTTTTGAGCATGGAGCAGAAGCGGTTCATGCTGGTATGGGATATAAACTTTCAGACTATCGATCTTTTCTGAGTAACTACTGGAGTAGTATAATGTGTTCCTAACTAGTGTTAACAATAGCCTAAACTGGATTGCCAGTCTAACCAAAGTAGTTGGCGATGACAGCAAGGACAATTTTGCACAAGAGGATGTTGATGTATTAAACAAACTTTAACATCTTTAAATCTTTCTGGTTCTTCAGTTAATTTTATGGAGAATTAATAGTAAAATGCCAGTTTAACAAACTGCGTAATCTGAAATTGGTAAAGTTACGAAAGCCATATCCAAGTCTTTTAATTAACTTGAGTTTATTATTAATTCCTTCTACAGCACCACTTGTGGTTCTTCCGTCAAAATAACCGACTATTTCACCAAACCATCTAACTATTGTACCTATACTTTTCGGGAAATATGAAAGTGCATCATACATCCAATCCAATAGTTTTATTATACTATCTCCCCAGGATTTAGTTGTTTCAAATATATCTCGAAATTGTTCTTTAAGTGAGTGCATTTTGGCGAGATTTGGCGACACCTCTTGCACAGATTTTAATTTTTCTCTTTGCTTTTCATTTAGAGAGTCTTCATTTTTAATAATCGCATATTTACTCTTATTCAATGCCTCTAATATTCGCTCTTTTTCTGATTTATTATCTAGCGATATAGCTGCTTTATTTTCAGCTTTACGCATAGTATCTAATTCGTCATTTACTTGTTTCATTACATGAAATCTATCAGCAGTTATATTAGCATTTGGCATTAACTCTTCTACTAAATTTTTATAAGGCAACCAGAGGTCAATGCTCACTTCTTCAATTTGATTAAGTATCTCAACTCCCCAACTGACAAGTACTTCACGAATATCTTCTATTCGTCTTGATTGCACTATCTCAATTGGTTTATGAGTATCTAAATCCACTAATATTGCTAAGTAGTTTCCTTTTCCTTTAACTAAAGCTATTTCATCTATACCTAACTTTTTTACCTGACTTAGGTTAATGTTTAATATGTGCGAGACTTGCTTTTTTAACATTGATTCTACTTCTTCATCACTTAATCCATTTCTTTGGGCAACACTCCGGATATTACTATTTAATACTTGTTGAACTATGTCGGTCGCTAATCTTTTAGTATATCCTTTACTTTTATCTACAAAGTCTAGTTGTTCGCTAAATACTTTTTTACACTTATGACATTTAAATTGCCGACGATTTATTTTTAATAACACTGGTTTTTTATTCCACGGTAAATCATGAATTATTCGCCAGTGATTTTGATGTATACTGTGAGTCATTTGACCGCACCAAGGACAAGTCGAATAGTTCACACTTTTTTCTATCGTTATAATTATTTCTTCACCTTCAAGTTCTTGAAAATCTAATACTTTCATATCGGGAAGATTCAGGATTTGTTCTACTGGAAACTTCATAGCGATCGCCTAAAACTTTACTATATTATAATATAGATGATAATTTTAGAGTTCTTTAACTATGCTTGATATTTACTAAATGCCTATGTAATCTATCTTATAGGCATTGATATCACTAAATTATAAGTTATTAAAATCAAGTCAATTCTAATAAACACCATAAAACTACCGGAAGAACCAAAACTTTTTCCAAATACTACTATTATCTATATTAGTAATCCAGTTTTGTGTAATGTCTTCTGTAGCACTTTTATTGCGGGGTATCCATGTAGCAGAAATAGAAAGACTAGACTGTGATTCAAGAGATTTAAAGTATATGGGATAACGATTTCTATCGGTTGAATATTGCTCCTTCTTTTTTTCAACAAACTCTAAAACATTCATTGAACTAGAAATGAGACCAAGATAACCAAATTCGCTAAATTCTTGTAGTTCATCAAGAATTTTTTTGGCAAAAGGTGATTCAAAATAGTTTGATGCAGGAATGACAACCTTGTCTGAACATAGAAGGAAGGCTAATCTAGTAGACAAGCGAAGTTCTTGATATATTTTTTTAGAAATTTTCCCTGATTGTTTGATACCAAATAAAGTGATTAATTCATTATCCAAAAAGTGTAGCAGTATCTTGCCTATCATTCATTTGTTTACTTTGTCTAATCAGATTTTTTGGGAAACTGAGTTATTTAGTTTTAGAGTAAATACAGGAATTGTATTGTTCTATTAATGAATTAATATTTCCTTGAAGTGGTTTTATATCCCAAGCAATCAATTCATCTTTGAAACCCTCATATATATCATAGAGAAGGAATATTTGCCTTTGTTTATAAAATGCTATAGCAATCTCTGCAAAGGTATTAGCACCTATATAATTAGGAATATAATTTTTGGTAGGATTGACTACTAAAATTGCAAAAACATTATTATTGATAATTTCTTCAAAATGCCTTTTTGAGACTTTTCTTTTGAACTCATTAAATTCATCTCTTGAAAGGTGTTTGATTAGTTCTCCCTCATTTTCAGGAACTAGACAAGGAATGTTATTTTTTATTAAAATGTTTTGGTATTTTAACATTTCCTCATAATTAGACATACTACCGCATATTACAATATGTTTTTTTTCCATACTAACACCTATAAATTATGTACCTAATTTAATCTTGATACTTTCCTAAGAATAAATCATTATGTAACTTTTCTGAAAGTGTTTTACTTCCAGCCTCTAAAGTTTCAGGTAATTTTCCATTAGTTAAGAAATATTTACTAAAATCTTTTGGACTCCAAATAGAATTTTGTGGCAAAAAAATAGGTAAATCTTTTGGAGCTTCACTGAAAAATAATTTTATTTTACGTTCTACAACTCGTCCTATTTCATATGCCGTAGTACGTCCAATATAACCGTTAGGACAAAATGTATACACAAAACTTGATCTTAAGATTCTATGAAAAGCTATGAGTTGTATTTCCACAGGAGAGTAGTTTAAGTCATCACTTTCAAGTAATACAAATTCCTCATCTGGGTTTATAACTTGTGATTTTGTGGGAGAAAGAATAAAAATTCCTACACTTTCAAATAAATCTATAACCCCCCTAATTTCTCTGTAATATTTACGGAAGCTGCCAATGATAGAACCCTGCATAATTTGTTGAACGTTTTACATCTTTTTTAAAAGATTAATACTATCCTAATAAATCACTTTTTATTTTAACGAGTTTAGTATATTACCATGAAATAATTATTTTCAGTTAATTATTAAATTACTAGTGTTACGCCATGTGCGACTTAATATTCTGTAACAAGATCGTCGAACTGAAGAGGGTCACAATTGTGGCGATTAAGCCAGAAACAGACGGTATGAGCTAAAATCTTGCGATTGAGCCGACTGGTAAGATGCCACATATCTCTCGCTCGAATCTTCTCTATATGAAATCTCTCAACTAATTGACCAATTACTGTTTCAATTAGGCGACGAAAGCGTTGCATTAATCGCACTGAAGATCGGCTACGAGAGTCAGACATATTAGAACGCAAAGGGGTTTGTAAAGTAATACCCACTTCTTTAAGTTCTCCTGACAAGAACTGACTTAAATAGCCCTTATCTCCGATTAATAAACCTTTAATTCGCGTGATTAAATCCCAAAGTGCGTCCCGTTCACTGCCATTTGCCGGAGTCAGGGTAAACCCACTAATAACTCCTGTGCCACTAACGATTAAATGCCCATGAAACCCATAGTACGTCTGTTTTTTAGCAGCACAAAAACCATAATCTGCAAGGGATTTAAAACTTCGGCAGTTGGGAGCGCGACTCAAGCCACACAAAGGTATTGGTAATCCATCAATCAAATGAAGTTGATCAGAGTATGCTCCTAAATACTGTGCTAATTTTTGTTGTATGAGTTCCTTGTACTGCCAACAATTAGCTGCTTGACGAATAAAAGCATAGCGACTCTTTAACTGAGGAAATAGCCCTAACCAGTGACGGTGAAAGTATTTCCAAATGTCTTTGTCAGCATCTATTCCCAAAAACTCTGCCACTACTTCCATTGTTAAAACTTCACTCTCCCTTAAACTCGGAGCAAAACCTCGTCTCTTGATTGGGTATATCTGGGTGATTTCCATCCGCACGTCGTCAACACAGCAAAATACGGCAATGATAAACTCTTCAATAGAAAACATTTTTCCCGCATTCCATTCACTGGTAACGATTTTCTCGCTCCAGTGCGGATTGTGGGAATTTTCTTTTCAATCGTTCATACACCTCAATTGTGTAACGAAACAATAAGTCGCACATCGCGTAAAGTAAGAGGTAGAAAGTCACTGTAAAATCAAAATCGAAGATTTAGATCATACAGGCCGCTCTGGCACCCAACACCAAGCTAAAAGAGTTTGATGTCAAGAGCTAAGGTTCTGGGCTGTTTGAAACCCTAACACCTTATACTTCCCATGCGTCTCGGTGCGAGTCCTTTCTCATCTAAAAGCAGCATTTACTTACCCAAGCAATTACTGCTAACAAACACTTAGATGATCGCACAGGTAGAGTTGGCAGCCACCAGGGCCAGAAAGAATACGCTTATCCAAGCGTTAAACTAAGAGGCTATTTATAAAGTAAATCTAAAGGAGAGCCATCAGATAAAAAGGCAGCGATAAGATACTGTTTGTAGAGTGTATTTACATAGGAAACAATGAGACGAAAGTCTTATTCTACAGACCTTAATGACTCAGAATGGGCAATTTTAGCTCCTTTGATTCCACCCGCTAAATGCGGTGGGCATCCCCGAACAACTGATATGCGAGAAGTATGCAACGCTATCTACTACCATCTGAAAACAGGTTGTCAGTGGGATATGCTTCCAGGGGATTTTCCTCCTAGTTCAACTGTTTACAGCTACTATCGTAAATGGCAAAAACGAGGTATCTGGGAGCAAATGAATCATACTTTGCGCGATCAAGTTCGTCAAAAAATGGGGAAGTCAACTCAACCCACGGCGATCGCGGCAGACAGCCAGTCGGTAAAAACGACTGAAAAAAGGGGGATGTGTACGGTTTTGATGGTGGCAAGAAGGTAAAAGGACGAAAGCGGCAAACTTTGGTTGATAGTCTGGGACTTTTGTTAAAAGTGGTTGTAAGTGAAGCAAATGCTGGAGAAAGATTACTTGCCGCCTATACTTTGATGGAACTGTTAGAAGAGCGTCCAGAATTACTGGAAAAAGTTGAAGTCATCTGGGTTGATTCCGGCTATGACGGTGATAAATTTGCGCTCTCTGTTTGGCTGATGATTCAAGCTCATGTTGAGGTAATCCGGCGTACTAATCAAGAATTTCAGGTTTTGCCCAAACGGTGGGTAGTAGAAAGAACATTTGGCAGGTTAAACCAGTACCGTCGTCTCAGTAAGGATTATGAGCGTCTCCCAGAAATGAGTGAGGCTGCCATATATGCCGTTATGACTCGTATTATGCTACGTCGTCTAGTCGTCTAAAGATTTACTTTATAAATGGTCTCTAACCCATTCTTACAGTATCTACACAAAGGGGTGATACTGTCGCATCATAATAGATGGCACCGATTTAATATTTAAAATAATACAATCTTTAGGGGGAAATTTTATCTATCAATAGTATGAATCCTGCATTGATAGGCAGACAATGCTAAATCCCTCGCTTGTGCTTGCAGAGTGTCATAAGATAGCTGAATACCAAATTCAATACTAATTTTCAATTCAGCAGCTTTTGACTTTATGGATTCTTGAAGTCTGTTGTAACTCCAATTATGTACCTGGCGATTATATTCCTTGACATATAATTTTTGTGCATTGACATTACCTGGAAACTTGGTTTCAGCTTTTGCTTGAATTACACTGGTGCGAATTTCCTTCATATCTTTTAATTTGGGTAGGACAATGCAAATAGCCTGATATTCCTTAGCGACTTCCACTATTCTCTTTGCTAGTAATTTATCCACATATTCCCCTAGTTTTGATTCCCCTAGATTACAAGGCGAATCTTTTTTCTGAGCTTTTTTCCTCTCTTTACGGAAATGTATTTGTTGTCGTCGCATACGGCTTAATAGATGAAAAGCATTATCTAGTAACTCGTTGATTGTCTTATAGGCTATGACTTTTTGAGTGGTTGTATCAACTACAGCAACTGTTGCTAATTCCACTGGATGAAAACTAACGCCAACAATCATGTTAGATAGACCTTGGTAAATTGGCTGAATAGGACGATTGAAAGAATTATTCAGTCGAGACAATGAAGATTTATTTTTCTTCAATTGTTTTTGTTGCTGTTCATCTAGATTTTCAGTCTCTTCTGCTTGTTCAACTTGTCTTTGTATTTTATTTATCTTTTCTTTTCTCGCCTCTTCAGTACCTTCTGCTGTCCATAAACGAGTATCATATGTACAATGTAAAGATAATTTGTTAACTTTCCAAGGTTCACCCTTGCCTTCACCTTGTTGCCATAACAACTGTACACAGCGTAGTGTCACCAGGCTTCCTGAGAGTTTTACTTCTCCTTTCTCGCTCTCTTTCCAAGCCTTATGGTCTTCTAGGAACCTTTCAAAAAAATGACGCTGGCGTTTATTACAACAAATTTGAAAGTGATACTTAGACCAACCATTAAAGTATACAAAAATCTTTCCATCTTGATTTTTATACCAAGTTAAATCACTGTATAAATAATCTATTGGATATGGCAAATTTGATATTTTTCTCGATGCGTCAGCTATCCAATTTGCAAACTCTTCATTATTTTTAGGCACTTGATTTATTAACTTATCAAATGCCTCAAGATATCTGGCTCCAGTGATATCTCTACCATTAGGTAATCGACTATCTTGAATCTGCTTCTCCAAGCGTTTAATTTCTATTTCTTTCTCGGCACGACGCTCTTTTAATTTGTTTAAATCTTCTTCTGTATCACTAATTTTAGTATAGTTCTTTATCAGGTAAGTAACAGCACAGCGTATTATTGTATCCTGTGTTGTTTTGTGAATTTCGTATAAAATCTCTATTACGCTTTTTGATATGTTTTCTTCTGTAGTTTTTTCTTGAGAATTTAAAATATTATTTTTTGCTGTATCACTATTTGAAGCATTAATGTTTTTTCTAACTCGTTTTTGAATAGATTTAGTAGGTTTATCCTTGGGATTATCAATAGTAATTTGCCTGAGAATATCTTGTGGATTAGAAATGATTTCCTGTGCTTTAGCCCGTAGAATTTGTAAATCACAATTACTCTCTTCTACAAGCTCGATGTCACTTTTGAGTATATTGTTGAGAAAATACTCTTTGCCTTCTTTCTGCTTTTTTCTTTTTTGGTATAAAGTCAGCCATGCTGAATAAACTTCTTGCACTAAGTTGTCCACCGATGAGTAAAGGCGACCTGAATCTTGAGTCAGAGATTTACGTAAGTTTGTGATTTCTTTCTTCGTTATTTTTCCGTTTTCTTTATTAGTTTCAAATTCTGGTTGTTCGCTCACACTCTTCAGCAATTCAACAATTAAAGGAGTATTTTTTTGAGTCATTTCTTCCCATACTTTACGAAGTACATCTTCTTTGGTATGCAGATGACATCGTATAGTTCTTAGGCTTGGACTCTTGGAACCCTTTTTACGATCGCGGCTCATAGTGACAATATCTCCAGCAAATACACCCTTTTCTATTTGTGTGACTAAAATCAATCACCTATTTACCTTCACTAGGCAACGATCGCACTTGACGCGATCGCCATACAAAAATCTCGGTACTTTTGCAGCAACTTCTCAAATCTGCTGATGACTTTGTAGATTTGGGAAGTTCTTCATCAATGCAAACTCATTAATATTGCTGAAGCCGCACATAGCGTGAACTTTCGAGGTAATAGCTAAAGGCATTAAACATTGCCACACGTTTTATTAATGTTCGGCAATGTTTCTAATCTAACATATAAACATTGCCACACATTGTTAAACTTTATTTAGCCCTGTAGCAAGGTTGTGAAGGTATGATGGTTGGACTACAAATCGTTTTTGATTTGATTACAAATCGTTTTATTGTTGATGAGCCAGAGCGATCGCGTGCAAACTTCGATATATTTCCCCAAAGATATCCACGATGCTTTGGTGAGATGGGCGCAGGAAGAAGACCGTCCCATCAGTAATCTGGTTGTGCGGATTGTGAGTAAGGCTGTTGAGGAGCGAGAGAAGCAAAATCCGCCGCAATAATATGTAGCTGTTGTATTTACGCCAATTTGAGCATTCCTGGTATACGATATATCCTCAGCCACTACATGAGCTAAGTTCTTGTGCGTGGTATGTTATTGGTTCTTTGCACGATGTAAAAACTTCAAGGCAAAGTGTCAGACGGGCTTGAGAACGTCTGGCAAAGTTGATCGGGGGAGGTCTTTTAAAGGCTACACGAAATGGCAATTAAGAAAAGTGAACTATATAGTTCGTTATGGAAAAGCTGTGATGAACTGCGGGGTGGTATGGATGCCTCGCAGTATAAGGATTATGTACTGGTTTTATTGTTCGTTAAATATGTATCTGATAAATACGCTGGTGTCGCAGATGTGCTGATTGAAGTGCCTGAAGGTGGCGGATTTCAGGATATTGTGGCGCTAAAAGGACAGAAAGATATCGGGGATGGTATCAACAAAATTATTACCAATTTAGCCGAAGCCAATGATTTAAAGGGTGTCATTGATGTCGCTGATTTCAATAATGCCGACAAGCTGGGTAAGGGTAAGGAAATGCAGGATAGGCTTTCCAACTTGGTGGCGATTTTTGAAACCCCTGCTTTGAATTTTAGTAAGAATCGTGCTGATGGTGATGATATTTTAGGCGATGCCTATGAGTAACTGATGCGGAACTTTGCGACACAATCAGGTAAAAGCAAGGGTCAATTTTATACTCCGGCGGAAGTTTCCCGTGTCATCTCTCAAGTTATTGGGGTTAATTCAGCCCAAAGCCAGAGTCAGACGATTTATGACCCGACTTGTGGTAGTGGTTCTCTGTTGTTAAAGTCGGCGGATGAAGCGGAACGGGGCTTAACTATCTACGGGCAAGAGATGGACAACGCTACCCGCGCCTTGGCTCGGATGAACATGATCCTGCACGGACACCCTACTGCTGAGATTTGGCAGGATAATACTTTATCAAGTCCTTACTTCAAAGATGCGGATGGTAGCCTGAAAACTTTTGATTTTGCTGTGGCTAATCCTCCCTTTTCCTCCAAGGCTTGGAGTAATGGACTTGATCTAGCCAAGGATGAGTTTCAACGGTTTGATAACTATGGGATTCCTCCAGCTAAAAATGGGGACTATGCTTTTTTGCTGCACATGGTTCGCTCTCTGAAAAGTAATGGCAAAGGAGCGATTATTCTACCGCATGGGGTGCTGTTTCGGGGGAATGCGGAGGCAGAAATTCGGAAAAATCTGATTAGTAAGGGCATTATTAAAGGGATTATTGGGCTACCGCCGAACTTGTTTTATGGCACAGGGATACCAGCCTGCATTATTGTGTTAGACAAAGAAGATGCCGAGAATCGCCAAGGCATTTTTATGATTGATGCCAGCAAGGGATTTGTTAAAGACGGCAATAAAAACCGTCTGCGGGAGCAGGACATTCATAAGATTGTTGATGTCTTCAACAAACAGCTTGAGGTGGCGAAGTATTCGCGGATGGTTCCAGTTGAGGAAATTGCGGGGAATGAGTACAACCTGAATATTCCGCGCTATATCGACTCTCAGGAAGAGGAAGATATTCAGGATATTGAGGCGCATCTGTTGGGGGGGATACCCAAGCGAGATATTGAGGCTTTGAGCGATTACTGGCAGGTTTACCCGACGCTGCAACAGGAATTATTTGAGGCGGCCGATCGCCCAGGATACCTGATGCTCAAAATTCCAGGCTCAGAAGTCAAAGCTTGTATTTTTGCCCATCCTGAATTTATCAGCTATGGGAAAGACATTCAAGCGGTTTTTGAGACGTGGCAAGGGAAACACACGCCTTTGCTGAAAGCCATCCAGCCGGGAGATAAGCCCAAGGCGATTATTTACGCGCTCTCGGAAGACTTGCTGCAAGGGTTTACGGGTAAAAGTCTGATTGATAAATACGATGTTTACCAGCACCTAATGACTTATTGGGTGGAAAGTATGAAAGATGATGTTTATATTTTGGTTGAGGATGGCTGGAAGGCAGAACTGAAAGCGGTGACGAATAAGAAAGGTGTAGTAACAGATTATGTCTGCGAACTGATTCCGAAGGAGTTGATGATTAATCGCTATTTTCAAACTGAACAGGCGGCGATCGCAACTTTGGAAACGAAAAAAGATGAAATTGTTCGCCAGCAGGAAGAACTGCAAGAAGAACATGGCGGTGATGATGGTTTGCTGGAGGAAGTCACTAACGATAGTGGGAAAATCACTAAAGCGAACATTAATCTTCGGATTAAGGAAATTCAGAAAAATCCTCTTTTTGCGGATGCGGATGAGTTGAAAGTTCTAAAGTCTTATTTGAAATTGATTGAGTCAGAAGCGGAACTTAATAAAGAAATTAGAGAGGCTACCCAATCTTTACATAATCAGGTGTTAAAAAAATATCAGGAATTAACAGAGGATGAAATTAAAAACCTAGTAGTTGATGATAAGTGGATGCAGACGTTAAGACAGGCGATCGCTTCTGAGATGGATCAGATTTCGCAACGGTTGGCGCAGCGAATTCAGGAATTGGCTGAACGGTATGATACACCTTTACCGGAGTTGACGAGTCGGGTGGATGAGTTGACGACTAAGGTTGAGGGGCATCTTCAGCAGATGGGGATTGTGTGGTTATGAAAACAAATTTTCCTGAAAGCTATCAAAAAACAGAGTTTGGAATCGTACCTAATGATTGGAAGATAAGAAAGTTAGTAGAATGTTGTAATAAAATTACAGACGGAACTCACGATACACCAAAACCACTTGCTCAAGGAATACCATTTTTAACTGCTATTCATGTGAAAGAGGGTTTTATTGATTTCAATAATTGCTATTATTTGCCCCAAAGTATACATGAAAGTATTTACAAACGATGTAATCCAGAAAAGAATGATGTGCTTATGGTAAACATCGGTGCAGGAGTAGCTACAACTGCACTAATCGATGTTGAATATGAATTTAGCCTTAAAAATGTTGCATTATTAAAACCTGATAAGAATAATTTAATCGGTTCTTATTTAAATTATTGTCTTTCTCTTAATAAATTTAGAATTACCAATCAGCTTCTAAGTGGAGGAGCGCAACCGTTTCTGTCTCTAAAACAAATAGGTGAAATTTCAATTCCTATCCCTCCAACAATAGAAGAACAAGAAGCGATCGCCCAATCCCTCAGTGATGTCGATGCCCTGATTACAGAGTGCGATCGCATCATCGCCAAAAAGCACAACACCAAGCAAGGCACGATGCAGCAACTCCTCACGGGAGAGAAACGCTTGCCGGGTTTTAGTGGCGAGTGGGAGGTGGAGGAATTTGAGCAAGTTCTAAAAGTGGTAGATGGAGATAGAGGAGATAATTATCCAAGCAATGATGAGCTTTTTGACAATGGATATTGCTTGTTTTTAAGTGCCAAAAATGTCACAAAAGGAGGGTTTAAGTTTTCGGATTGTACTTTTATAACAAAGGAAAAAGATAATTTATTAGGAAATGGAAAGCTATGTAAAAAAGATGTGGTGTTAACAACTCGTGGGACTGTAGGTAATATTGCATTTTTTGATTATTCTGTCCCCTTTGAAAATATTCGGATAAATTCGGGAATGGTAATTTTAAGAAGTGAAGATAAGAATTTAGACAATAGTTATCTTTATAGTTTTTTGAAATCACATCTTTTCCAAACTCAGATTGATAGGGCTGTATTTGGAAGCGCACAACCACAATTAACTGTAAAAGGGATTAGTAAATTTAAAATTCCCGTCTCTTCTCTCCCTGAACAAAAAGCGATCGCCCAAATCCTCAGCGACATGGATACAGAAATCGCAGCCTTAGAACAAAAGCGCGATAAATACAAAGCCATAAAACAGGGCATGATGCAAGAACTTCTCACCGGAAAAACGAGACTAATTTGCAGTTCTTGATCAACGTTAGAGTTTTCAACCGCCAATCTCTAGAATAGAAGCAAGAACAAAAGCTAAACCTTACTATGGAACACATTGCTACCAGCGAACTGCCTGAAACCCTGCAACAAATATTTGCAGAAATACAACGCACTAAAACACCCGTAACCGTCACCCATGACGGGGAACCCTTAGTCATTATCTATCCCGCCACCCCTCAACCCCAACGCCCAGCATTTGGCGCAATGAAGGGTAGCGGCGAAATATTGGGAGACGTAATTGCTCCAGTAATCCCTGCTGCCACATGGGAAGCACTCCAGTGAAGCTATTACTTGATACCCACATCTGGCTTTGGTATTTGCTGGGTAACGAACGCCTATCTCCTGGGCTTCAAACCACTATTGCAGCAACAACAACCGAACTTTGGCTCAGTCCAATTAGTATCTGGGAAACGCTACTTTTAGCAGAAAAAGGACGAATATCTTTACAGCCTAATCCAGTTGCATGGGTCGATTTAGCCTTAAATACCCTAGAAATTCGTGAAGCTCCACTTAACCGCCACATCGCTATTTTAAGCCGTCAGATTCAGCTACCACATCAAGACCCAGGCGATCGCTTTATTGCTGCTACCGCAGTTCACCACCAGTTGACCTTAGCTACAGTCGATACCAATCTCACAGGTACTTCCTGGTTACAAACATTAAGCTAGACAGAAAATTCACGGATGACACAAATAGAGATGACATAGTTTGATTAACAGTGTCATATTTAAAGCTGAGTAAATCCGTGATTATCACAGTGAGAGAGTTGCTATGAGCAAGGTCGGACAACGCGAACGCCAAACCCAAAACCGCATTGTGCAACTATTCCAGCAACAATTAAAATATCGCTATCTGGGTGATTGGCACGACCGACCTAACAACAGCAACATCGAAACGGAAATCCTCAGCACCTTCCTACGCGACAAACAAGGCTACAGCAACAGCCTGATCACCAAAGCCTTGTATGAACTCAACAAAGTCGCAGGCGATCAAAGCAAAAGCCTTTATGACATCAACAAACAAGTTTATAGCCTCCTGCGCTATGGGGTTAATGTCAAAGAAGAAGTTGGCGAGAACACCCAAACCGTTTGGCTGATCAACTGGGAAAAACCCCTAGAAAATGATTTTGCGATCGCCGAAGAAGTCACAGTCAAAGGCGAAAACACCAAACGCCCAGATATCGTACTTTATGTTAATGGTATTGCGATCGGTGTACTCGAACTTAAACGCAGCACCGTTTCCGTCTCTGAAGGCATCCGCCAAAACCTAGATAACCAAAAATCACGCCATGTGCGACTTAATATTCTGTAACAAGATCGTCGAACTGAAGAGGGTCACAATTGTGGCGATTAAGCCAGAAACAGACGGTATGAGCTAAAATCTTGCGATTGAGCCGACTGGTAAGATGCCACATATCTCTCGCTCGAATCTTCTCTATATGAAATCTCTCAACTAATTGACCAATTACTGTTTCAATTAGGCGACGAAAGCGTTGCATTAATCGCACTGAAGATCGGCTACGAGAGTCAGACATATTAGAACGCAAAGGGGTTTGTAAAGTAATACCCACTTCTTTAAGTTCTCCTGACAAGAACTGACTTAAATAGCCCTTATCTCCGATTAATAAACCTTTAATTCGCGTGATTAAATCCCAAAGTGCGTCCCGTTCACTGCCATTTGCCGGAGTCAGGGTAAACCCACTAATAACTCCTGTGCCACTAACGATTAAATGCCCATGAAACCCATAGTACGTCTGTTTTTTAGCAGCACAAAAACCATAATCTGCAAGGGATTTAAAACTTCGGCAGTTGGGAGCGCGACTCAAGCCACACAAAGGTATTGGTAATCCATCAATCAAATGAAGTTGATCAGAGTATGCTCCTAAATACTGTGCTAATTTTTGTTGTATGAGTTCCTTGTACTGCCAACAATTAGCTGCTTGACGAATAAAAGCATAGCGACTCTTTAACTGAGGAAATAGCCCTAACCAGTGACGGTGAAAGTATTTCCAAATGTCTTTGTCAGCATCTATTCCCAAAAACTCTGCCACTACTTCCATTGTTAAAACTTCACTCTCCCTTAAACTCGGAGCAAAACCTCGTCTCTTGATTGGGTATATCTGGGTGATTTCCATCAGCACGTCGTCAACACAGCAAAATACGGCAATGATAAACTCTTCAATAGAAAACATTTTTCCCGCATTCCATTCACTGGTAACGATTTTCTCGCTCCAGTGCGGATTGTGGGAATTTTCTTTTCAATCGTTCATACACCGAACTTGTGTAACGAAACAATAAGTCGCACATCGCGTAAAGTTATAAGCTTTAAGCCTAAAGCAGGGTGACTTTTAGATTGTTTATATTGTGGTCGGCTGTTTAGCCAAAACTAAACTATAGACTTTGGTACTAAAAGCAACTGTGTATTTAACTGACACTTGCGTCGCTTAAATTACTGGATTTTTCCTGCTTAAACCTTCCAACTTACTTTTTGGACAATAATTCTTTAAAACTGGTTTCAACTTTGGACAATAATTCTTTGAAACTGAATTAACTGCTGAAAGTCAAGGAAACACGCAATTCATGTCTCTTCACAGGGTAAAATTGGACAATAATTCTTTAAAACTGACAATAAATATTTAATGTACAAATGGAGTTAAGCGGATTCGAACCGCTGACCCCTTCAATGCCATTGAAGTGCTCTACCAACTGAGCTATAACCCCGAATTAACTTTTAATTATTTTTTTTATTTTTTTATGGCATTCTGCCATTGTATGCCATAATCGAGCAATTTAAACCAAGTATTACTTATTTATAAATACTTAAACATTATTAAAACTTATGTACATTAGCATAATGCTTATTATATTAGACTCATCCGCAAATGGTAAATACCTAGTGTAAATGGGTTTGACAAATGTGGATGCAATAGAATCATCCTTAATATAAATAACATGGGATAGTAAAAAGCTAGAGTAAAAATTATGTATGAAGAATATGACGAGTCTCCTAGTAAGAATTGAGTCACAATCACTGCGTTGCTGTTTCTATGCAAATTACATCCACCATAACTCACACTGGAATCTCTATCATAAAGTCTGTACCCTCACCCAAAATAGAGTGACAACTCAATTTACCGTTGTGAGTTTCTTCTACAATTTGCCGAGCGATCGCCAATCCCAATCCAGTACCTTTACCTACAGCTTTTGTAGTAAATAAATGGTCAAAGATTTTCTCTTGGACTTCTTTAGTCATTCCTTTACCATTATCAGATATTGAAATATTTACACATTTATCTACCATTAATGTTGTAATCAAGATGCGGTTAGGCTTGGCTTGAATATCTGCAAAACTTCGTCCAGTATTTGATTCATCAAGTGCATCAATGGCATTGGCTAGAATGTTCATAAATACCTGATTTAATTGCCCAGGAAAACATTCAATTAGGGGTAAATCTCCATACTCAGTTATGACTTCAATTGCTGGGCGTTTATCATTGGCTTTGAAACGATGTTTGAGAATAAGAATGGTACTGTCAATACCTTGATGAAGATTAAAAGGTACTTTATAGTCTTTATCTGCGCGGGAAAAAGTGCGAAGACTAGTACTAATATTTTTCAGTCTGTCACACGCCATAACCATTGCATCTATCGTTTTAGGTAAGTCTTCTAAAAGATAATCTAGGTCAATTTCTTCAGCATGGTCTTGAATTTCATCACCTGGATTTTCTATTAATTCTTGATAGAGTTGCAAGTGTCCAATTATATCAGTAAAATTGGGTTTAGTTTGTTTGAGAGTCGCAGAAATAAAGCCCAAAGGATTATTCATTTCATGGGCTACACCGGCTACTAAATTTCCCAATGCAGACATTTTCTCACTCTGAACAATTTGTAATTGTGCTTGTTGTAAATCTTCTAACGCTGTTTCGAGTGCTTGTGATTTCTCTGTTACAGCTTCTTCAGCTTGTTTGCGTTCACGAAGTGCAGCTTGCTGTTCGCTAATATTAATCGTTGTCCCAACTAGGCGATAAACTTTGTCCGTCTCATCTTTTAATGGACTGAGTGTGGTTAACCACCAAGTTTCCTGATCATTAAATGTTAGGCATTCCTCATAGGTGATGGGTATGCCGGTTTGGAAACAACGCAAATATTTTTGCTCCACTGCTGCACCTTGATCGGGAGCCATTAATTCTTGTGGAGTTTTGCCCAGTACTTCACTAGTCGGTATACCAATCGCTAGTTCGCAAGATTTGCTCCATCCTGTGTACTCAAGCCTACCATTATCCCGGACATCAATCACAAATACCAGACAGCCAATACCTTCATAAATACTACTGAGGAACTGTTCTCGCTCTTGCAGATGGTTATATAATTGAGCATTTTCCAATGCAATCGCAGCTTGAGTGCAGAGGAAATTGATCACAGAAAGGCGATCGCGCGTAAATACCCCTTGAGTGAGTTTATTTTCTAAGTAAAGAACCCCCACCAAACGCCCTTGATTAATAATGGGAGTAGATAATACACTCTGGGGTTGTATTTGCTGCATATATTCCCCCATTAAACCAGGGATATCTGTTTTGCAGTTGTCTATCACAACTGTTTGCCGAGTATTTTTAACGTAGTTGATAATATTTACAGGAATATCTTGACAAGTATCTAGTGATTGTGATTCAAAAATCGGTTGTATTTGCTCATGATTAATCAAGGTAATTGCCTTAACTTGCCAAGTATTTTCTTGGAGAAGAATGAGTGCAGATTTCTTCGCCCCAGAGTTTTCTAGGATAATGCGGGTGAGATTGGCAATCAGTTGATCTAGTTTTAGAGAACTGGAAATAGCTTGAGCAGCTTTGAGGATAGAGGAAAAATCCAGCATATTGGAAATACTGGTGCTGTCAGCATTTGAAGTGTGAATGGATAAGGAAGTTCCACTCCAGGAAATAGTTTCCAAGGGGTGAAAGTTGATTCGTTGCTGTTGTAAAATCGGTTGGAGCAGGTGGGGATAGCGTTTTTCTAAGTCCTCGGTTTTTGCTTTTGCCCCCCAGGAAAAGTAGCAGTAGTATGCTTCCTGCATATATGCTTGAGCCACTTTTTCCTTACCCCATTCCAGGTAAAATTTAGCTGCTAGTTCGTTAGCCAAAGCTTCTTCCAGAATATATTCGTTTGCTTTAGCTCCAGCGATCGCACTTTCATATAGATCAATTGCCTCAAATCGTTGCCCTAATGCCCGATGACGCTCTGCTTCCACTAAATCAAACTTATGCTGAAAATTCATTGGTGCAACTGTAGCCCGAAGTTTTAGGTGTTGCTGATTTTCGTCAACCCGCAAAAGTAACCTTGTTTGTTCAGAGGGTTCAACTTGAGAATAAAGAGCTAAACGAGCCAAAGAATCGTAGTAATAAAAGACAGATACAGATAGCATTCCTGCACCGCCTTTAAGATGGCTATCTCCTTGCTCTGCATAGTGAACAGCAGTGAGACTATCATTAAATAAATAGCTGTTTATTAACTTAATTAAATAAAATTCATGGAATGTGAATTCATCATTCTCTTGTAGTAAAATAGGTAAAATATTTTCCTCATTCCAGTGTTCATCCATCAATAAATCAGAATCATGACTAACACCAGTCAGAATTTCAATACTTTGCCGCAGCATCCTAAATCTGATTGAGAAAGATTGACTACTTGCAAAATTTACCTCGTACATTTTAATTTCTTTTAGCAAGTCATCTAATTTTTCACTACTGGTTAAATAAGTATAAAAAAGTCGGAAAAACGTTGCTACTATTATATGTACAAAATCTCCAAATTCTAAACCAAAACTATAAGATTCTTTTAATAAATTGATTGCATCTCGAATATGTAATTTATTAATTTGATTAAATGCAGCTACTTTGAAGCTAGTCATACTCTGAACATATTTTGCTGCAAACTTATCGACAATTTTTAATGCTAACTGTCCGAATTCATAGCCTTTGTCTAATTCGTTGAATACAGCATTCAAGACAATTGCAAAGTCTGCATATCCTGGTGCTGAGAGTGCAGCATTGCCGTATTTAAGCGATAAATTAACTTGTTCACAGGCAATTATAGGAAATAGCTGAGGGGCAGCCTGATGTACAGAGGGAGTCAGGCTAATCATAATTTTTAGGGCAAATAGAGCTTGAGGCTCAATCATCATAGGTAAATCAATCAAGCTTTCAATTTGGCGATTACCTAATATTAATAATGTGTTTTCTATGGCTTGATTAATGTCATGAGATGTAATATCTTCAGATAAGACTATGCCCAATTCTTGAAGGGTTTTGCATCCAATTTTGATGGCTTTAAGCATCTGCCCCTGCACCTGATAAGACTGTAGCTGAATCTCATGAACTTTGACTTTATCTAAGAGATTTTTCGCTTCTTGAATCACCACTTCAATCAGGGATTCCATCTGTTCAAATTCATTATTCAGAAAGGCTGCCTCAGCAGCATCTTGATATAAATTTAGCGTCAAATCATGAGCATTTTTCCAGCCATCACTAATTATTAACTCAATGCCCTGATTAAAATATTGTAGAGATGCACTATAAGCAATTGCTTCTTTAGCTTTGCGACCTGCATTGAGATTTAGTTGAGCTAATTGTTGACATTTTTTTTGCTCAGTAATGAGTGGAATTGCACAATTTAACTGACCAACAATCTCAAAAATTCGCTCTGACTGCTGGGCTAAGGGTGTATTTTCTAAAAGTAATTGCCCCACTTTCAAATGTGTTAACTGTTTCTGTTCTTCTGGAATCAGATAAGAGGCAGCTTGTTGGACACGATCATGCAAAAATTTATATATAGTTGTTTTTTCTTCTACATTAAATGCAGCTAATTGCGCTTCTATATTCTTCGCTGTGTGTTCAGTATTTTCTAATGATGAATCCTGATAAAATTTATAAATTTCACTCAGAGGTAAAATTAATCCTTCTTGTAAAGCTTTGCATAAACTAGCTGCCGTTTCTATTTTTGATTGTTCTGAAACTATTGCCAAGGTTGCTAAATCAAATTGATTCCCAATACAAGCAGCTAGCTGTAAAACTTTTTGAGTAGCTTCAGGTAGTCGCCGTAATTGAGCTACCATAAATTCTACAACATCATCTGTAACAACTTGGTTCTTTACTTTTGCAATATCACATTGCCAAAATCCAGATTGAAAATTAAAGTCAATCAACTTATCTTGATATAATTGTTTTAACAATTGGGTAGCAAAAAATGGATTACCTTGAGTTTTCTGAAATATCAATGCAGAAAGAGGTAGTGCCAAATCTTCTGTACATTTAAATGTGTCAGCAATTAATTGATTTATTTGTCTTTGAGTTAATGCTGATAAAGTAATTGTATTAATTATTGTTGCTGTTTTTTCAATCTGATTTAAAGTCACCATTAGTGGATGGACTGGGCTAACTTCATTATCACGATAAGCACCAATTAAAAAAAGATGACCTGTATCAGCCATTAAGAGTTGCATTAACTTTAGTGATGCTGAATCTGCCCATTGTAAATCATCTAAAAATATCACTAATGGATGTTCAGCAGTAGTAAAAACTTGGGTAAATTTCTGAAACAATAAATTAAATCTACTTTGTGCCGCCGTTCCGGATATTTCCAGCACAGATGCTTGTTCACCAATAATTCTTGATAATTCGGGAATGACTTCAATAATTATTTGTCCATTCTCACCCACAGCTTCTAGTATTTGGTTTCTCCATCTCTGGATTTGAGTATCACTTTCGGTTAACAATTGTGCGATTAAATCTCGAAATGCCTGCACAAACGCACTCAAGGGAATATTACGTTGAAATTGATCAAATTTTCCTTTAATAAAATAACCGCGTTGCCGTACAATTGGTTTGTGAACTTCGTTGATCACAGCAGTTTTGCCAATTCCGGAAGCCCCAGCTATCAGCATCATTTCTGTTGCACCAAGGCTGACTCGCTCGAATGCTTGCAGCAAAGCTTCCACTTCGGTGTCTCTGCCATATAGTTTATCGGTTATCAGAAAACGATCGCATACATCCCTTTGGGCAATTTCAAAGTCCTGAATCTTACCAGTTTCTTGTAACTGATTTAAACAATTTTCTAAATCAAATTTTAATCCTAACGCGCTTTGATAGCGATTTTCTGCATTTTTCGCCATCAATTTCATCACAATATCACAAATAACTTTGGGAATTTCTCTTTCCCTACCACTCCTCAATTTCTCTGGAAGTTTTGCAATATGAGAATGTATTAACTCCATCGGATCTCTGGAGACAAAAGGTAACTCAGCAGTAAGTAATTCGTAGAAAGTTACACCCAGAGAATAAAAATCAGTCCGGTAGTCAATACCCCGATTCATTCTGCCAGTTTGTTCTGGAGAAATATAAGCAAGTGTCCCTTCTAATATATTTTTATTAATAACTATTTGTGTTTCTCGTGGAAGTAAAGATGCAATACTAAAGTCAATGAGCTTTATTTGTTTGGTTTCTGGATTAATTAAAATATTGGCGGGTTTTATATCTTTATGAATAATGCACTCCCTATAAAGTACATCTAAGGTATTACAGAGAGCGATCGCTATTTCTAAAAACTCTTGTAGAGACGCAACATGATGATCCTTGCCAAAATAATCCTTAAGAGAAACGCCCCCAAAATCTTCCATTACTAACGCATAGCCATTTTTGTAGGGTTCAAGACTATAGGTTTGGATGATTCCCGGATAGTGCAGATTTTTGGTGATAGTGTATTGATTGCGAAAATGTATGAGTTCGTTAAAACTAGGATAAGGATTTTTCAGCAGTTTGACCACTACTGGTAAGGAGTCAATTTCTCTATATCCTCGATAAACTAACGTTCTGGAACCATTGTAGAGTTCTTCATCCAAGCGATAACCGGGAATACTAAGCATAGTGCCAAATCTTCAATACTAGATTTAGTATTCCCTTATATTTAAAATTTTTAAAACATGAAGTTGGCATACTTGAATTTTGTCAGTAATGGACTACAGAAAAATGTACTCATTGCTTTTTGTCAAGTAATCAGTTATCTCAATGAGAGATATAGCTATAATATCGACTATGCAATGGTTTTAAGGTTGAAAACAAGGAAATAAAAGGGTAATGCAGCAACAGGAGTAGCAAATCTAGCATATCGCTCAATTAGAACTCCTAATTATTAGCGACTTTGTTTTACAGCTTTTTTCCAAAGACGCTATGCAAATACTCGCTTTTGGAGGCATTCTTCGGGTGTAGTCAGTTTTATGGGACAAATATACAATAATGTCGGAACTCTTATAATTGGCGCAAGCAGTCCAGCGTTAACGGTGCTAATAACATGGATAACCATTAGCGAAACTTTAAACTTGATTCAGATTTTAGGAATTGGTATTGTCACTTTGGGGGTTGCATTATTGAGAGGCGAAAGCTTTATAAATAGACGTAGTCCTTCCTAAAAATCTTTTCAATTACAAATGAATGTCTACCTCCGTTATTTTGTTTGATTTAGATGGAACCTTGACAGACCCCAAGCTTGGGATCACTCGCTGCATTCAGTTTGCTTTATCTGAACTCGGTTATAAACCACCTGATGCTGATGAATTAAACTGGTGTATTGGCCCTCCCATCAAAAATACTTTTTCCCTGCTATTGAATACATCAGATGACGCAGTTTTGGAACAAGCTATTTCGCTGTATCGTAGTCGTTTTGCCACAATCGGATTATTTGAAAACTCCCTTTATCCCCAGATTCCTGAAACCTTAGATGCTATTTGTTTTGCTGGTTATAAAACCTTTGTAGCGACTTCTAAACCACAGATTTATGCTAACCAGATCATTCAACATTTTGGCTTGTCGTCGCTTTTCGATGGTGTTTACGGGAGTGAACTTGACGGAACCAGGAGTGTAAAATCTGACTTGATTCATTACATCTTACTCACAGAAAATTTTTCTCCTCCCCATGTGGTTATGGTAGGCGATCGCTTGTACGATATGATCGGAGCTAAACGTAATGGTATAACTGCAATTGGTGTTACCTACGGTTACGGAACAGAGGAAGAGTTAAAGGCTCATGGTGCTGATTTGATTGTTCATACTCCAGATGAGATTACCCGATTACTTATTTAAAGTCCGGAGAAATAGACTAATTAAATCAGCTTTTGTTGGTGATTCATGTTAATAAAGATTCTAGGGCTGCTAATTCTGCTGTAATTGATGTTTCAATTTCCTGTTTTGAGGAAACATCTGAAGAGCTTATATCCGGTTGTTCATTTATTGCGGAAATTACAGTTTCCTGTGGTAACAACTGAGTGGCAATATACTCTGCTAAAGCTTGAATGCTCGGATGTTCAAATAATACTGTAGAAGGAATAGTTTGCTTTAAACTTGTTTCTAGACGACTCCGCAACTCTACCATCATCAGTGAATCCATCCCCATATCAAAAAATCCTAACTGCACATTTGGTAGTTGAGATGAGGACGAACCTAAAACTTGACTGACTTCTGTTTGGAGGTATTTTCTCAAGTAGGAAATCCGTTCTTTGATTCCTAAACATTGGATGTGTTGGATTAGTTGAGAGGGTTGATATTCTTGGCTAGTGCTTGGGGTGGACTCGTAAAAATCTGCAAAGAAAGTTGAGGATAATTTTTGCTTGAGCAGTTCTGACCAATTGATGGGAATTACCCCTACTTGTGTGGAAGATTGGGTGAGGATAAATTCTAAAATATCTATACCTTGGTCGGGAGTAATTTCACCGATACCCCGTGAACTCATTTGATTAGAAACTTGTCTTTTAGCTGCTGCACCAATATCTGACCATACGCCCCAATTTATACTCAGTGCAGGTAATCCCTGATGGCGGCGATATTGGGCTAAAGCATCGAGGAAGGTATTTGCAGCTACGTGGTTTGCCTGTCCTGGAGAACCTAGTAGGGAAGCTGCGGAAGAAAACATGATGAAATAATCTAGGGGGATGTCTTGGGTTAATTGGTGGAGATTCCACGCACCTGTAACTTTGGGATTCATGACGCGGTGCGATCGCTCTGGAGTTAATTGCTGTAAAATGCCATCATCTAAAACTCCGGCGGCGTGAATCACTCCCCGTAAAGGAGGATGGTTTTGCTGAATATCTGTCAAAACTGCTGCTAATTGGTCTTTTTGGCTGACATCCGCCTGAGTTATGATAATTTTTGCCCCTGTTGCTTCTAAAGCTTGAATTTGTTGCTGTGCTGTTGTATCTGGTTGGTTACGTCCCAACAATACGAGATGTTTTGCACCTTTTTCTACTAACCAACGGGCTACACGCAAACCTAAACCGCCCATTCCCCCTGTAATTAAATAGGTTGCATCGGGTTGTAATGACTCAGTAGGTGTGTGGGTAATGACGATTTTACCGATGTGTCGGGCTTGTTGCATCATCTGCAACGCTTCTACTATTTTGGTGGCGGGGAAAATGGTTTGAGGATGCGATGACCTACGGTCGGTCGGAGACCAACGCAATTCTCCACTTTCAAACTCTGCCATGAGACAATGTAACAAGGTTTGGATTGTCTGGGGTTGTTGTTGAGCAACACTCATCAAATCCACTAAATGATAAACAACATCAGGCTTGACTTGAGCAACTTTTTGTGCATTCCACACTCCCCGTTTACCAATTTCGATAAATTGTCCTTGGGGTTTGAGTACCGATAAACTAGCCGGGATAAATTCACCAGACAGGGAGTTAAATACAATATCAACTCCTTCCCCTTGGGTGATTTCGTGAATTTCCTCGGCAAAATTCAAGGTACGAGAATTAAAAATATGTTGCACACCTAAAGCGCGTAAAGTCTCCCATTTCCCAACACTAGCTGTAGCGAAGACTTCTAACCCTGCTTGTTGGGCGATTTGTAAAGCAGCCATTCCTGTTCCCCCAGTCGCTGCATGAATGAGAATGCGTTTTCCTGGTTGAATTTTGGCAACTTCCCGCAAAGCATAAGCAGCAGTGAGGAAATTGGCGGGAATGGTAGCTGCGGCTGTAAAACTGAGGGAATCTGGTTTTTTAATTACATAATTAGCGTTAGTTGTCACATATTGACTAAAACTATCAGCCGCCAGTGCAACCACAGCATCACCGACATTTAAATGTGTAACACCCTCACCAATGGCGACAACTTCACCGGCACATTCTACACCAAACCAATTACGTTCAAAAGGTAGTAATCCTAAAGCGTCGAGAACATCAATAAAATTTAATCCGGTGGCTTTTACTTGAATTTCTACCTCTCCAGGTTGGGGTTGACGACGGGGTGAAGATTGCCATTTTAAGGATGCAATTACACCACGTTTAGCAATAGTTAAACGGTAAGGTTCATGGGGGAGAATTTGCAAAGTGCAGCGAGTTAATCTGGCTACCTTACGTTCAGATTTGTGTAGGGTAATTTGTGCTTCTTCTCCAGGATGGGTAATTTCAGTAACGAGGTTTTCAACTTGGGTAAACAGTTCTTGTGTAGGATCTAAATCGACACAACGACAATTTAATTCTGGGTGTTCTAAACGAATGACTTTACCCATACCCCAAACAGAAGATTGATTTAATCCTGTGATAGTGTGGGGACTAATAGCACCTTGAGTTACTAACCAAAGGTTGATAGGGTAATGTTGTGTCTTAATTAGGGTTTGGACTAGGTGAAGAATATTATTACATTCGGTGATATTGTCTTGACATCCAGCAATATAAATGATGTGTTTAATAGATTGATGCGGAAATTCGGCAATGTTGTCTGAAGGTTTGAGGGTAAAAGATGGCAATTTTAATTGTTGATTTATAGCTTCTCCCCATGCTGGTAAATCTGTAATAATTAAGCATTCTTCTCCCTCCCTTTTATAAGGGGAGGGTTGGGGTGGGGTATTTTGTGCCACAATGACACTTTGTTGGGCTAATGCTTCTGGGAGAATTGAATCAGGAGTAATATTTACAATGTTGGTAAAGTCATGTGTTTTTAATAAACTGTGCCAAGCAGTAGTAGAAATGAGGGGATGATGAGGGCGTAAATCTTGGTCTTGAAAACGCCACCAACCTTCAGTTAAACCGAAAATTAAATCTATCCAAATACTAGGAATAGTGCCTTCTAAAACAATGAGTAAACCTTGATTATTGAGTAATGATTTAACATTAGTAATTGTATGATTTAAATTTTCAGTTGCGTGGAGAACATTAGCTGCAATTACTATATCAAAACTATGAGGTGTAATATCTTGATTGGTTAAAGGTTGTTCAATATTCAGGGTTTGGTAACTCACAAATTCATACTCTGAAAATTGCTGACGCGCCTTTGCTAAAAATAAAGGTGAAATATCTGTGAATACATATTCTACAGATTGGTGGACGAGTTGGGGTAAAACATAAGCTGTTGTTCCGCCAGTACCTGCACCAATTTCTAAAATTCTTACCTTTTCCCCTGGGGGTAAATCTTTTAAAGCTGAGTTTATTGCTTGCTGTACTAAGGTATTCATTACCTTTGCACCAGGGGAGTTTTGATAAAGTTGTGTGAGGGTTGTTAAGTCTCCGTTGGGAAATAACAAATCTATAGGATTACATTTTCCTTGTAAAACTTTACCTAAATTTGTACCACAACGCTCTATCAGAGTTAATTCTGCGGCTATTTCTGGGTGTTGTGTTGGGGAAAGTTGGGGTTTTTCATATTCACGTTGATTTGTGATGAGAGAAAGTAGGTGTGTATATAATCGCTGATGCTGTGGGGCGATTTCTGGTGATAAAACATCTAGATTTTGTAAGGCTTGGACGATATAATAAAGACTTAATGCTTCCAATTGTGGTAGTAATTGGGCATAAGTTTTAATTTCTTCTGTTGTTAATAGTTCTGTGAATTTAAGTGCTAATTCTTGGGAGATTTCTGCTGGAGAGGTGAGAGAAATATCAGAGGTGATGCTTAAAGGTTGGCTTCTCCATTCAATTTCATATAACCAGTTTTGCCAATCTTTAATATTTGGCGATTGGATTTTTTTGAGTTGTAATCCTTCAACTAGAGCAATTACTTGTCCTGATGGGGACAAGATTTGAATATCTGCTACAAGAGCAAAGGCGGTTTTGTGTTGAGTACGTAATTTAACTAAACTCCAAACGGTTTCACCAATGGGTAGATAAATTGTCAATTTATCTACGCCAATAGGTAGGTAAACTTGATTTGTTGTGTTTAAACCTAACCCCCTAACCCCCTTCCCTACAAGGGAAGGGGGAACATTTAAAGCCTCTCTCCTTTTAGGAGAGAGGTTTGGAGAGGGGTTTTCTATATCTTGTGAAGAATTAGAGGGTGTAGGTTGACTGTAAAAAATTGCTGCTATAGTTTGCAAGCAAGCATCGAGAATAATGGGATGAAATTGATAATTATCCCGACAATTACAAGTTGATGGTAGGTGAATTTCTGCTAAAGCTTGGTTATCAAGATACCAAATATGGGTAATAGCTTGAAAGGTTTCACCGTATTCAATTCCTACTTGGGTTAGGTTTTGATAAAAATCGGTAATATCGATGATTTTGGTGAATGTATTTTGCAGTTCTCCAAGATTTATCTGCTGGGGTTGGGGAATATTGTTGTGAGGTTTTATTTTACCAGTAGCATGAGTTATCCAATCATGATTTGATGTGGTACTGACAATTTCAAATTCATGATTATTTTTCAAGATGAACTGTATATTTTTGGGATTATCTGGAGTTAAAATACACGTCTCTTGGAAGGAAACTGTTTCTACAGAAATACTATTATTTTTAAATATTGTCTTTGCCGCAGCTAAAGACATTTCTAAATATGCTGCTCCAGGTAAGATGATTTGGTTAAATACTTTATGGTCTTGGAGATAATCAGGGTTATTATTAGTAAGTTGTTGCTCAAAGTAAATATCTGAAGATTTAGCTAAGTTTAATTGCTGTCCTAATAAGGGATGAATGTTATTAGGTGAAGATGAATAGTAATTTTTATTTACTGGTTTAATATCTATCCAAAAATTCTGTCTTTGGAAAGGATAATTTGGTAAGTCTAAGCGTTGATGGTGGTAATTTTGCTCAAATTTATGCCAATCAATTTTTACTCCTCTGCCATAAATTGCGGCTATGCTTGATAGCATTACTTGCCAATCTTGTTGTTTTGGCTGTAAGCTTGGTAGCCATAAATATTTATCGGCTTGGGAGATAATAGAGCGTGCCATTTGTAGTAAGATTGGCTTTGCTCCGACTTCTAAAAATATGCTGCAATTTTGTTGAATTAGCGTTTCGACACCAGCAAGAAACTGCACTGGTTGGCGAATGTGACGACACCAATATTCAGGAGTTGCAATTTCTGAATTAATTAAGCTACCTGTGACGTTAGATATAATTGGATATTTCGGGGGATGGAAATTAATAGTAGCAGCAATTTTCTCAAATTCTCCTAACATTGTTTCCATCATGGGTGAGTGGAAAGCATGAGAAACTGATAGAGGTGTGGCTTGAATATTTTGGGATACTAAAACAGCAATAATTTTTTCAATCGCAGCAGGTTCACCAGAAATTACTGTATTATTAGGTGCGTTAATTGCGGCAATAGAAACTTGTTGATCATAAGGTAATAAAAAGTTTTGTAATTGAGATGGGCTGGCTGCTACTGCTACCATTTTACCTTGTGGTAGTTGCTGCATTAAACGAGCGCGAGTAGCAATGAGTTTTAAGCCATCTTCTAAACTGAAAACTCCTGCAATGCAAGCGGCGACATATTCACCAACGCTATGTCCCATGAAGAAGTCAGGTTTGATTCCCCAGGATAACCACAGTTGACAAAGGGCGTATTCTAGGATGAATAATGCGGGTTGGGTGTAGAGAGTTTGGGAAAGTAATTTGTGATTATTTTCGTTGTCTTGTGGAAATAATACTGAATGTAAGTCTAAGCCTGAGTTAGCTAATAGTAATTCACAGCATTTATCTATTGTTTCTTTAAAAAATGGCTCAGTTTGATATAGTTCCCAGCCCATGTTTTGATATTGGGAACCTTGTCCGGTAAAGAGGAAGGCGATTTTGGGACGAGATGGAGAATTTACTTTATTTGTAAATAGATTTGTGGTGGCTTCATTGTTGATGAAACAAGTTAATTTTTCTTGGGCTGTGGTGATGGAATTGGCGATGATAGATAGACGATGTTCAAATTGCGTTAGCGAAGCGGCTCCTCTGGAGCTTCGCCCAGTATTTGCACTATAACAAATATCGGCTAAATTAATATCTTGATGTTCCTTGAGGTAGGTTATATAGTTTTGTGCTAGTTGTTTTAATGCTGTCTCAGTTTTAGCTGATAAATTTAAAATTTGTAGAGGACGTTTTATAGTATTTTCTTTATTTTGATTTTGAATTTCTGAAGCTGCTAAAATCACATGGGCGTTAGTTCCACTAAAACCAAAGGAACTTACCCCAGCTAATTTTTTACCATGCCAAGGTGTGCAAGTGGTGGGAATTTGAATTGGGAATTGTTCCCAAGGAATATGGGGGTTTGGTTGTTGAAAATGCAGATGTGGCGGAATTTCTCCATGTTTCAACGCCAGCACTACTTTCATTAACCCCGCTATACCCGCAGCTGCTTCTAAATGTCCGATGTTCGTTTTGAGTGAACCTACCAATAAAGGTGATGTTTGATGACTTTCGCCAAATACAGCCCCTAATGCGCCAATTTCAATGGGATCTCCCAAGGCTGTACCTGTTCCATGTGCTTCTACATAAGTAATATCACTAGGTTCTACAGTCGCATTTTTTAAGGCTTGTCTAATTACAGCTTGTTGTGCGGGGCCATTGGGAACTGTTAAGCCGCTACTGCGTCCATCTTGGTTGACGGCACTACCCCGAATTACTGCTAGTATAGGATTTCGGGCGGCTTGGGCATCGCTCAGTTTTTGTAGAATGATTACACCACAGCCTTCACCCCGCACA
The DNA here is from genome assembly GCF_048568275.1 of Anabaena sp. FACHB-595. Lineage (NCBI taxonomy): Bacteria > Bacillati > Cyanobacteriota > Cyanophyceae > Nostocales > Nostocaceae > Anabaena > Anabaena sp. FACHB-595. The sequence continues at coordinate 3,257,933 of NZ_CP183473.1, read as the reverse complement.
AAACCGTCAGCTTTAGTATCAAAGGTTTTACATCTTCCATCGGCTGCTAACATCCGCGCTTGGGAAAAGTTGATGGTAAATTCTGGGGAAAAGATGCGATTTACACCACCAACTACAGCGAGTTGACATTCTCCTTGGCGTAAGCTTTGACAGGCGAGATGTACGGCGACTAGGGAGGAGGAACAGGCGGTGTCTACGGCTAAGGAAGGGCCTGTGAATCCTAAGATGTAGGAAATCCGACCGGCTGCGGTACTGTGGGAATTACCTGTGGCTAAGTAAGCATCGATGTCTGTGACTGGGCGATTTAATAGGTGGGTGGTGTAGTCGTTGCTGCTGATACCAATGAAAACTCCGGTTTGGCTACCTGTAAGTTGTTCGGGTAAGATACCTGTGTTTTCTAAGGCTTCCCAAGTGACTTCTAATAATAGGCGTTGTTGGGGGTCTAGGGAAATGGCTTCTTTTGGGGCGATACCAAAAAAGTCTGCGTCAAATTCTTTTAGGTGTCCAATGAAACCGCCGTAACGGGTGGACATTTTGCCAGGGGTGGCGGGGTTGTTGTGGTAGAAGGTTTCTATAGACCAGCGATCGCTCGGTATTTCAGTAATTCCATCATCTCCGTTGCGTAATAATTGCCACAGTTTTTCGGGGGTGTCTGCACCTCCAGGGAAGCGACAGCCCATCCCAACTATGGCTATGGGTTCGGTTTGAGCTTTTAGTTTTTCCCGCAAGTCTTGGATTTGCTTGAGGGCGTTTTGCATTAGGGTGCGGTAGTCTTGTGTCATGTGTTTTTTAAACGCAGAGGGGCGCGGAGGTAAACGCAAAGGGGCGCGGAGGTTTAAGAAGTTTAATTGCGTTAGCGTAGCGGGACGTTAGTCCATTGCGAATTGCGAATTGATTTAGTTGAGTTGTTCTAGTTCTTGGGCTAGTAGTTGGGCGATTTCTGCTGTGGAGGGTTCGGTTTGGGGTTCTGGGGTTGGTTGTAGTTGATTGTTTAGGTGGTGGGCTAATGTTTGAATGTTGGGATAGTCGAAGGCTATTGTTGAGGGGAGTGTGATTTTTAGGTCGGTTTGGAGGCGGTTTTTGAATTCGATGGCTGTGAGTGAGTCCATTCCTAAGTCGAAAAATCCGGTTTGGGGGTTGATTTCATGGGGTGGGAAACCTAAGACTTTGGCTATTTGTTCTTGAAGATAGGTTTCTAGTAGTTCGTAACCTGTTTGTTTATCTAGTTGAGATAGTTTTTCTAGTAAATCTGTTTTGGGGGGTGGTGTTTGCCTTGTTTCTGGGTTGTTAGTTGGGTAAAAATTCTCGAAAAATGGTGAGTTAATAGGGAATTTTTGCCAATTAATGGGTACTACTCCGATTTGGGTGAGGGGTTGGGTCATGAGGTGTTGTAGAATTTGAATACCATCGGCTGGAGCGATCGCTTCGATTCCTCTTTGCTGCATTTGTTTGGTGGCTTGGGTGGCTGAACCAATTTCTGACCAAATTCCCCAGTTAATACTCATGGCGGGTAAGCCTTTGGTATGTCGGTAATGGGCTAGGGTATCAAGAAATGTGTTTGCAGCTACGTGGTTTGCTTGTCCCGGTGAACCAAATAAGGCGGTGGCTGAGGAGAAAAGGACGAAGAAATCTAGGGGTAGGTGTTGGGTTAATGTATGCAAATTCCAAGCACCCATGACTTTCGCCGCCATGACTTTTTGAAAGCGTTCCCAGTTCATTTGTAGTAATGCGCCATCATCTAATACTCCCGCCGCATGGATAATTCCGGCTAGGGGATATGCGGAGTTTTCGATTTGTGTCAAGATGTTGCTTAAAGCTGCGGTTTGGGATACATCTATTTGGGCGATCGCTATTCTCGCACCAGTAGTTTCTAATTCCTGAATCTTTGATACTGCATCAGCTGTAGGTGCATTGCGTCCCAATAGGAGGAGATGACAAGCCCCCATTTTTACTAGCCACTCCGCTACAAGTAAACCTAAACCACCCAAACCGCCAGTAATTAAATAAGTACAATTCTCTTTGAGAGGATACAGCGAATTTCCCAGCCCCCAATCTACTACTACTTTCCCAATATGCTTACCTTGCTGCATATACCGGAAAGCATCTACTATTTGATTCATCGGAAATACTTTTGCAGCTAGGGGTTGCAAGCGATGTTGCTCAAATTCCTCCACTAACTGCTTTAACATATTCTGTATCAGTTCCGGTTGTTGCTGGCACAAGTCAACTAAATCTACTAAGAAGTAATTTGCATTTGGTTTGACTTGTTTTACCTGTTCCTCTGTCCACACATCAATTTTGCCGATTTCTACAAATCTTCCTTGGGGTTTGAGAACGGCGAAACTCGCAGCGATAAAATCACCACGGAGAGAATTGAGGACGATATCTACACCTTCTCCTTGAGTTTGGGTGAGAATTTCCTCAGCAAAATCTAAAGTGCGTGAGTTGAAAATTTTGGTTACGCCTAAGTTTCGCAGGGTTTCCCATTTCTGGGGACTGGCGGTTGCAAATATTTCTGCACCTGCTAGTTTAGCTATTTGAATGGCTGCTTGTCCGACACCACCCGCAGCAGCATGGATGAGAACTTTGTCACCGGGGCGAATTTTGGCGAGATGGCGCAAGGTGTAAAAGGCGGTGAGGAAGGCGGCTGGTATGGTTGCGCCATCGATGATATTTAAGTTTTGGGGGAGGGGAATTGCGATGCCTGCGGCGGGCGAAGCCATCGCTGCTTTGATGGTGACATACTGGCTAAAGCTACCACTGGCTAAGGCTATGACTGTTTGTCCGATTTGCAGGTGTTTGACATCTGTACCGATGGCTACTATTTCGCCGACGCACTCACAGCCTAGCATTCCGGGTTCGCCTGGGTACAAGTCTAAGGCGTTTAAGATGTCGCGGAAGTTTAAGCCTGTGGCTTGAATGCGGATTTCTATTTCTCCTGGGTTTGGGGAAGTACGGTTAACTGTTTGGAAGGTTAGGTTTTCTAGTGTTCCTCTTTGGGGGATGGTTAGGCGTTGCATTAAGGAATTATTTTTCTCACGCAGAGGCGCAGAGACGCAGAGAGAGTTTTGAGAGAGTCTTGGGGTGTATCGGATGTTAGTGCGCCAAGCGATTTCTTTTTCTGGGGAGTTTGTTAGGAGTTCTTTTAAAAGAATATCTAGTTGTTCTATGGGGGTGTGGTTTGGGTCTAGGTCTAAACAGTGACAGTTGATTTCTGGATGTTCTAGTTGTATTACTTTGCTTATTCCCCACAATGTTGTGGCTGCAAGTCCTTTTATAGAAGTGTCCTGATCTGTGTTTACTGCTCCCTGGGTGACTAGCCACCATTGGGGTAATTGCTGATATTTTATATTATTTTGTAGCGAATACAACAAACTTTCGCAGAGGATCTGTTGTTGTTTGATTAATTCTGCGGTGGTTAATTCGTCGGGGTGGGGTACGTCTAAACCCCAGAGGTTAATTAGGTGTGATGCTGGTGTGGGAAGGGTGGGAGGTTGGGAGTCGGCAAAAATTAAATGACAAGTTACTCCTTGGGTTTGTAGATGGGTGGCGAGTTTTTCTCCTAAGCCTTGTTTATCCGCTAAAATTACGCAGTTATCTGGTAATTTTGGAGTTTGCGCGGTAATTACTGCTTGGTTTCCTATGGTTTCGAGTAAGGTTGTAGAGTCAAAACCCTCTTGTGTGAATAATTTCTGCCATTGTTCACTGGAAATTAGCGGATGATGGGGACGTAAATCATAGTCTTGGAAACGCCACCAGCCTTCAGTTAACCCAAATATTAAGTCTAACCACCATACAGGCTGTACTCCTTCTAGTAAAATAAGCAGCCCACCTCTTGACAAGAGTTGCTTGATATGTATTATGGTTTGTCGTAAATCTTCGGTGGCGTGGAGTACGTTAGCGGCGATGATGATATCAAAGCTATTTTCTGTGAAGCCTTGGGTAGTGGGAGGTTTTTCGACATCAAATAATTGATATCGCACACAGGAATAATCTGCAAATTGTTGCTGTGCTTTGCTGAGGAACAGGGGTGAAACGTCGGTAAAGAAATATTCAATGTTTCTTTGTGCGAGTTCTGGTAATAAATGTGCGGTAGTTCCCCCAGTTCCCGCGCCTATTTCCAAAATTCGCAGGGGTTGTTCTGGGGGGATGTCGGTTATGGCTGTGGTAATTGCTTGTTTTACCAAGGTATTCATCATTTTGGCAATGGGTGAATTTTGGTAAAGGTGCGTTAAGTCGCTGAAGTCTCCATTGGGAAATAATAATTGTAGTGGGTCGATTTTTCCTTGCAAGACTTCTGCTAAATGGCTGGTGCAGCGTTTGAGTAAGTTTAATTCGGATGTGGCGTTGGGATAGGTTTGACGCAATTGGGTAAAGCTGAGGGGTGTTTCTCTTTGTTCTTGATTTTGGAGAATTTGCAATAAATACTGATATAGTTTTTTATGTTGGGTTACTATACTCAATTCTTCACCCGCTTGCAATGTCTGTAAGATGCAAGCAATACTCAGCTTTTCTAGTTGGGATGATAGGGATAAATAATTATCTAATTCTGACTGATTTAATATTGATGAGTTACTAACTTTAGTGGGAGTTAGTAAGTGATGGTAAGTTAAGGGGTTTTCTTTCCATGCAATACTATATAACCAATCTTGCCAGTTATTTAATTGTTTGACTGGCTGAATTTTTAAGCCGGTGATAGTGGCGATTAGTTTATTATTAGCGTTGAATATTTGAATATCAGCGATATATCTTTCTCGCAGTTTAACGTAACTCCAAAGGTGTGTTTGGTGTTTTTCTCCATACCATTGGAATTGTTCGATAGCTATGGGTAGGTACGCTGTTAATGGTTGGGAGTCGAGGAAAATTGCTCCCGTTACTTGTAAGCAAGCGTCTAAGATTATCGGGTGAATTTGATAAGGGGTTGTGTCAATTTCTGGTGATAGTTTGATTTCGCCTAATGCTTGGTTTTCTCCTCGCCAAAGTTGTTGAATTGCTTGGAAGTATTTTCCGTATTCTATTCCTAATTTTTGGCAGGTTTGGTAGTAGGTGGTGGGGTCAATTTTTTGGGTGCAGGTTGTTGGGAGTTGAGGGGAGTTTGGAAGGGGTGGGGAGGTTTGGATGATTCCTGTGGCGTGGGTGGTTTCTTTCTCACGCAAAGGCGCAAAGGCGCAAAGGGAGAGGATTTCAAATTGGTAGGTTTGTTTTTCTAGGGGGGTGAGGATTAGTTGGAGGGTGATTTCTTGGGTGGTGGGTAAGGGTTGGATGATTTGAATGTTTTGTAGGTTGTAGGAGTGGGATGGAAATATTTGTTCGGCGGCTGTTATTGCTATTTCTATATAGCCGGCAGCAGGCATGATACTATTACTCTGGACTTGATGTTGCTGTAGGAAGTCTGGTTTTTTTGGGGAAATTTTATTTTGGTAATATATCTTTTCTGATTTTGCTAGTTTTAATTTCTGTCCCAGTAAAGGATGTAGGTTAGGAGTTGGATAGGGTGGGGTAAATTCAGGTTTGTCTACCCAAAATCTCTGGCGTTGAAATGAATAGGTTGGTAAAATTACTCGTTGATGTGGTTGGTTGTCGGTGAAGTTTTCCCAGTTGATATCTATACCTTGCATATATAACGATGCGAGGCTAGATAAGATTGTTTGTCTGTCACTTTGTCGGGGACGTAAACTGGGTAGCCAGGAGTAATTTTCTGCATCTGGGAAGCAGGTTTTACCTATACTGAGTAAGGTGGGTTTTACTCCAATTTCGAGAAAGATTTTGCAGTTGTCTTTGGCTAATGTTTCTATCCCTAGTGCAAATTGTACGGGTTGTAAAATATGATGACACCAATACTCGGCGTTCGCAATTTCTTCACCAATAACTGTACCTGTGATGTTAGAAATTATCGGTGTTTTGGGTGGATGAAAGGTGATACTCTCGGCGACTTGTCTAAATTCTTCTACCATTGTCTCCATTAAGGGAGAATGGAAAGCATGGGAAACTGATAAGGGTGTAGTTTTGATTCCCTGATTTTGCAAAATTTCTGCTAGTTGTGCAATGGCTGTTTGTTCGCCGGAAATTACTGTATTCTCTGGGGAATTGATGGCAGCAATACCCACGTTTTCAGAATATGCTTGAATATATTCGGCGATTTCTGTGGCTGATGCACTCACAGCTAACATTTTGCCATTCTCAGGCAATTGTTGCATCAACCGAGCGCGGTGAGCAATTAGTTTGAGTGCGTCTGGTAAGGTGAAGACACCAGCAATACAAGCGGCGACATATTCCCCTAAACTATGTCCTATAAGAAAGTCAGGTGTAACTCCCCAATGTCGCCACAGTTGAGTTAAGGCGTATTCGATGACGAATAAGGCGGGTTGAGTGTAGATGGTATGGGATAATTCGTAATTTGTAATTCGTAATTCGTAATTACTACTATTTGGCGTTTCTGGTGTGAATAAAATCTCACGTAAATCTACATCTAAGTAAGGATGCAATAATTCACAACATTTATCAACTTGTTGGCGGAAATAGGGGTGGGTGTCGTAAAGTTCCCTCGCCATGTTAAGGTATTGGCTACCTTGTCCGGTGAAGAGAAAGGCGATTTTGAGAGTATTTGGGGGGATTAGTTGACTATCAAATGTTTTTGCGGTATTGTTCAGGTAATTAGATAATTGCTCATAAACTGAATTATAAGAATTGGCGGGTATCGTTAGGCGGTAAGGGAAGTGCGATCGCCCGACGTTAGAAGTAAAGCAAATATCATCTAAGTTATCTTCCGGCTGTGAAGCAAAGTATTTAATGTATTCCCCTACAAGTTCCCGCAATGCCTGGGGTGTTTTGGCGGATATGGTTAGTAGTTGATATCCTGTGTCTTGTTGGGAATTTGGTACAGGGGTAAATTCTTCTAAGATTAAATGTACATTCGTCCCACTCATCCCAAAGGAACTCACACCGGCGAGGCGTTGACTGTTTGCACTCTGCCAAGGAGTTAATTGAGTAGGGACGGTGAGGGGTAATTTCTGCCAGGGAATGTAGGGGTTTGGTTGTTGAAAGTTGACATGGGCTGGAATTTGTTGGTGTTGCAGTGCCAAGATGACTTTCATTAACCCCGCTACACCGGCTGCACCTTCTAAATGTCCGATGTTGGTTTTCACCGAACCAATAGATAAGGGTTGATTTTTACTTCTACCTTCACCTAGCACCTTAGCTAGTGCTAAAACTTCGATGGGGTCGCCGAGAACTGTACCTGTGCCATGCAATTCACTATATTGGATTTGGTGTGGTTCGACTTGAGCATTTTGTAAAGCTTGGTGAATTACGGCTTCTTGGGCTGTACCGTTGGGGGCTGTTAAACCGTTGCTGCTACCGTCGTGATTAACTGCCGAACCGCGAATCACTGCTAAGATCGGGTCACGGTTTGCGATCGCATCTCGCAATTTTTTCAAGACAACAATGCCACAACCTTCACCTCGTCCGTAACCATCCGCCGCCGCATCTAAGGTTTTACAACGTCCATCAACTGCTAAGGCTTTCAACTTACAAAAGCCAATCATCGGTTCTGGGGATAAAATTAAGTTGACTCCTCCCGCCAAAGCCATGTCAGACTCACCATTCCGCAAACTTTGACAGGCTAAATGTACCCCCAGCAAGGAGGAAGAACAGGTTGTATCTAGTTGCATTACTGTTCCTTGTAACCCCAACACATAGGCGATACGTCCGGCGGCGATGCTGCGAGTGTTACCTAAACTGCTAAAAGCATCAATTTGTGTAGGATGAGAAAGACTATGTTTGGCGTAGTCATCAAAACATAGTCCTATATATATAGATGTCTGACTACCTTTGATTTTTGCGGGAGATTGTCCAGCACGTTCTAAAGCTTCATAGCTCACCTCTAATAATAGACGTTGTTGGGGGTCGAGACTTTGGGCTTCGCGGGGAGAAATGCCGAAAAATTGAGCGTCAAACTCGTCTACTTTGTCCAGAAAATGCCCGTAGCGAGTGTACATTTTCCCTGGGGTGTCGGGGTTTGCATCGTAGTATTTCTCTATATCCCAACGTGCGTCGGGAATTTCGCCGACTGCATTCACACCATCCCGTAACAATTGCCAAAAAGCTTCCGGGTTATTTGCACCACCAGGAAATCTACAAGCCATGCCAATAATAGCGATGGGTTCAGTTTGTTGTGCTTCCAAGGCTGTGATTTCGGCTCGTAGTTGTCGCATTTCTACGAGTGCGTCTTTGAGCAATGTTTGGTAGTTGGGTGAGTTAGTCATAGGATTTTTTAAACGCAAAGGGGCGCGGAGGTAAACGCAAAGGGGCGCGGAGTCTGTTGTAACTCTCACTCTCTGCGCCTCTGCGTCTGGGCGTGATCATTTCATTTGAGGTTTACGGTGACGAGCGATCGCAATTTCTTGGCTTAAGAGTTGTGCTATATCTGTAGTAGATAAGTCATCCAAGTTGTTATCTGAAGGTACAGCATTTTCTTTGGTAACTTCCCCCAAGTAGTTAGCTAAGGCGTTAATGGTGGGGAAATTCCAAGCGATAGTCGCATCTAAAGGTTGGGAAATCTTCAACCATTCTTGTAAATCTTGGGTTAGTTCTATCGCTGTGACGGAATCCATACCGTATTCGGCGAAGGCTCTATTTACATCTATAGTAGAAATTGGCTGGCGTAATTTTTGAGATATCCAAGTTTTTAACCAGGTTTGAATCTCTGAGGATGCGGGTAAATCTGCTGTTGTGGGAATAAACTGGGGATTCTCCCCTGACTGACGCAGTAACTCATCTAACTCTTGCGCTTCCCCAGCCAGATTTTGTTCAATGTCACCGATGGTTTTTGTGTATTCGTTGAGGTGATGAACTAAACTTTGACCATTGAGAAATAGTAAGTTATCGGTGTTAAAACTCAAGATTTCTTGCAGTTGTTCATCAAAGCGATGTTTTACCCAATTTATTGCAGATTTATCATCTAATACTGCCCATAATATCGCTTCAGTTGCGAGTTTACCGACTTGATGATAAACCCAACGCTGCACTGTAATATTAGCACCATCAAAACAGCGTCCTCTAATTTTATCAACAGCATCCCTTAACCTCGTACCGACTTCCACCGCACCCAAAGTTTGACAGAGGAAATTTTGCAATGTCTCACCCTGTTTCAACACACGCGCACCCAAAAACCCACACAAAGTTTCTGTCGGCCCTTCAAATATCCGCAAAACTCGCGCATCTCTGAGAATTTGCGGTGCAATATTACTTTCTATATATCCTCGTCCCCCTAAAGTTTGTACCAATAAATCTGCTGCTTGCCAATAAAATTCCGGTGCAGAAATTTTACAAGCTGCATATACTTCCGCCGGCACAGTTTCACCAGCGTCGAGTAATTTTCCTACCCGCATCACCAAACTCTGGACAACAGTAATCGCACAAGTCAATTCTTGCAGACGATGTAAAACTATGGGATGGTCGAGTAACTTCCCTGTAGCGATTTGTCGCCGTTGACTATAACGCCACATTAATTGTACACAGCGTTGCATCCCACCGACACAAGCAGATGCGATCGCTAATCTCCCATACATCATGGCATCTTGAGCGACATTCATCCCCTTCCCGACTTCACCCAAAACTTGCGCGGATGTCACCGGAATATCTTCCAAATAAACCGTATTCTGTACCATTCCCCGCATTCCCATCGTCAACGCTTCCGCACCTTGACGCAAACCAGGACTACCGCGACGCACCACAAAACCGCTAATACCCTGCTGATGTTTGACAAACACATTAATCACACCAGCCCAAGCCGCCGAACCACTCCAAATCTTTTCCCCCCGCAACAACCAACCATCACCATCACTAATCGCTTGCGACTGTATAGCTTGCGGATTCGCCCCAGCACCCGTTTCCGTCAGTGCAAAAGCTGCCAATTCCCGCCCCGTCGCCAAAATCGGTAAAAGTTCCGCCTTTAAAGCATCCGTCCCATACATTAATATAGGACGCACCCCCAAAACATTATTCAACCCCACAAACAAAGCCAAAGTCGGATCAATCGCCCCAAGCTGTTGTATAATCCTGATGGTGTCCGTATATCCCAAACCCAACCCACCATAACAGGAAGGGACTTGCATCCCCAACAAACCCTTATTCCCAAAATCCAAAACCACATGAGGCGAAATACAACGCCGTTCATCCATCAACCGCGAATTAATATGATGGTTAGCATAATCCCGTAACCACCCAATCAACCCATCTACTATCTTTTCTTTCTCTTCTCCCCTCTCCTCTCTGCGCCTCTGCGCCTCTGCGTGAGCTAATTCCCACCCAAACACCACATCCAACCCCCCACAAACAAACCCCTCCCGACAAGCAAAACGCTGCACCTTCCCACTAGAAGTCTTAGGAATACTCCCAGGCTTCAACAAACAAATCCCATACACCTGCAAACCAAACTCACAGGAAACAGCACCACGAATCGCCGCAATAATCCCATCCTCATCAAGCCTACGCCAACTACTACGTTCAACCTCCTGCACCACCACCAACCGTTCTTCCCCGTCTACTTCCACACTAAACGCCGCACCCCAATAGGCACTCAAAGCCGGATGACACTGGGAAACAGCCGCCTCAATATCGTGAGGATAGTAATTTTGTCCCCGAATTATCATCACATCTTTTATCCTGCCGGTGACAAATAATTCGCCTGAGTTTAAATACCCCAAGTCACCCGTGCGTAAAAACCCGCCAGTTCCCGAAGCCAAAGCCCCTTGAAAAGTTGCTTTTGTTTCTTGGGGATTTTGCCAATAACCTTGGGCGACACTTGCACCTTTGAGCCAAATTTCCCCTTCTTCCCCGGCTGCACAGGGTTCTCTAGATTCAGGATTAACTATAATTATAGTCTGGTCATCACTGGGAGAACCACAACTAACCAAGGATTGAGAAGTATGATTAAATACTATTTCATCCTTATTTTTACCAGTGACAAACAAAGTCGCCTCAGCTAAACCATAGCAAGGATAAAACGCTTCTCGACGAAAACCATAAGTTTTAAAAGTAGTAGCAAATCTTTCTAGTGTCTCCTGGCGAATTGGTTCTGCACCTGTAAACGCCAACTCCCAACTACTCAAATCTAAATCAAGACATTCATCAAGACGGATATTGCGGACACACATTTCATAGGCGAAATTGGGTGCGCCGCTTGTGGTAGCTTGAGTTTGAGAAATTGCTTGTAACCAACGCAGGGGTTTTTGTAGAAAAGCTACAGGAGACATCAAAGTGACGGGAAAACCTCCATATAAAGGCTGCAAAATTCCGCCAATCAAACCCATGTCATGATAAGGTGGCAACCAACTGACAACGTGAGTATTAGCAGAATGTCCAAAACGTTGATAAATTTGCCCTAAGTTATGCAGCAAATTACCATGACTCAGCATCACGCCCTTTGGTGTGCCGGTCGAACCAGAAGTATATTGTAGTAAAGCCAGACTATCGGCTGTCAGTTGAGGATTCTGCCAAGCTTCACCGACAGATAAAATGATGCTATCTGTAGCAACTTTCGGCAAAGCCTCAAAAGCAGTATTTTTAGATACTTGTTTTAAAGAATTTTCTAAGGATACTTTCGTCAAAATTCCCTTAGCTTGGGCATCTTCACCAATTGACAACAACCTCGTTATGTTATTATTGGGACGCGGAGGATATACAGGAACTGCCACCAAACCCGCATAAAAGCAACCCATAAGAGCTGCAATCAATTCCAACCCTGGCGGATACATTAATAATACACGTTCTCCCTGCCAGCGCATAGCTTGTAAATGCACTGCAATGGCTCGCGCTTTGTGGTCTAACTCCGTGTATGTAAGATGTACCTGTTTGTCATCTTGCCAAAAAGCAAAACCAACCGCATCACCTTTTTGCTGCGTCCATGCGCGTAAGACATCCACAAGTGTCGCTGCATGGTGTGGAGTTAATGACAATATTTGTCGTTGGCGGTTAATCATTATGCACCAATTCGCCTTGGGGGAATGAAATTAGCTAGAAGGGTTTGTGAAAAATTTGCACTTTTTAACTGCGCTTCTTGGCAGTTACATTTGGGTGTGGACTCAATCACCAATACCTGATTGATCAAGATTTCACTGAAGGTTAGTATACCTGATTGTTGATGATTTTACTAGCAGCTAGAGTGGCTATATTTAAGCTGCTTAATTTTGTTATAGATAAAAACATAATTTTTTTACAATCTAACCTCTGTAATCTAAGGTATATTATTTTTAATAAAATTTCTCAATAATTTGATTGCAATAGCTCTAAATTGAGCCGTAATTCTTATTGAATGTTATCAACTTGATCAAGCAATTTGCAACAGTAATTACTATTGCAAACATTACATCCCACCAAACTGTCCACTTGATTTTGCAATGAATGATTCTTATCTAGAAAGATTGTGTCAGCAAACCATCACTGCATCAGAGTTAATATCTCTGTTGGCAGGTTATCAGATGCTACCTCAACTATATCGTGAGTTGTTAATTGACCAAGCCATAGCCTCTATAGAATGTACTCCAGAAGAAATAGAGCAGGCAAAACAGGAAGATCCTCAACAGACAACAGCACTAGCAACTAGAAAATTACGGTTAGAGAAATTTAAACAAGCGACTTGGGGACATAAAGTAGAGTCTTATTTCCTCACCCAAAAAGCCCAACTAGACCAGGTAACTTATTCTCTGCTACGAACCCGTGATATGGCACTAGCTCAAGAATTATACTTTCGGATTAAAGCCAAAGAGCAAAGTTTTGCGGAAATTGCCCGTCAATACTCCCAAGGGCCGGAAGCACAGACAGGCGGATTAATCGGCCCCACACCCCTTACCCAACCCCATCCCCAGTTAGTAGCCAAACTCCGCGCCAGTCAACCAGGACAACTATTACCCCCCACGCGTCTAGGGGAATGGATAGTTATTGTGCGGTTAGAACAGATGGTTCACGCCAAATTAGATGACTCTACGCGGAAAAAACTCCTGAATAAACTCTTCCAGGAATGGTTACAAGAATCATTACAAGCAACTTTAAATAAAACTCTGTGTACCTCCGCGTGAACCTCCGCGATACTACCCTGCGGGAACGCTTATCAGCGAATGCGTTTGAAAAGATTTTATTTCACGCAGAGGCGCAGAGACGCAGAGAGTTTGAGAGATGAAAGTCTCACTTAATAAGTCTTTTTTCGGACACGATATGACTACTTCCATACCCTCAATATCCGATTTCCTCACAACAACGCCGCCTTTCAATCTTCTATCTACCGCCGCTATTGAGCAATTGACACAGAAAGCACAACTATTGCGCTACCGTATGGGACAAACAATAGTTGTCAAAGAAACAATGCCGGCTCATGTAGCAATTCTCTACGAAGGACAAGCCCGGCTAATTGGTTACAGCTACAATTCTGCTATTCCCGATACTATCGAATTACTCCAACCAGGGGCGATTCTGGGTTGGGTAAGTTTGCTTAGGGGTGTGGGTTGTGAAACTGCGATCGCCTCCACAGAAGCAGTATTTTTAACTATCCCATCTGTTATTTTTCAGACCTTATTAAAAAAAGAAAAAGCCTTTAATGATGCTCTAACTAAACACTGTGCTACCTCAGAGTTATTTGACCTACTGAGTTTAGAAGTGCAACGCCGCGCCTTGGGGGAAGTTGAACTGACAGATTTAGTCCAGCAAATGCTCCCTCAAACGGTCGTTTTGAATCTCTCCAAGGGGAAAACACCCCTCAGCCAACTAGATCCCCACCGGCTTTGGTTGTTAAGTAGTGGTAATACTAACTTTGCCATAGGCGATCGCTTAGAGCCATATCCAGACAAGCAAAATCTCAAGGTAGAAAGTGGTATAGCGAGGTTAATCGGCATTCCCCCGGTATCTTTTCAACCCACACCCACAGAAATAGAACCGGAAACAATCACAGACGATATCCCCTACGCCTCAGAACAACCCCCGGCCCTAGAGTCCAAAGATAGACAGGGTAAATATCCTTATGTGAGTGGAAAAGGGGTATTAAATGAAACCCTGGCTTGCTTCCAGATGTTGAGCCAGTATTGGAATATGCCTTTCCGTCGTGATGTCATCCGCCGGGTATTGCAGAATCAACAACAAAGATTAGGTAGTGTTTCCTTACAATTATGCGGTTCTTTAGCCGAAATGTTGGGTTTACGGGCGCAATTAGCCGTAGTTCCTGCCATTGCTATCAGTCGCTTGCAAACCCCAGTCATGCTGCAATGGCAAAACCGCTTTGCTATCCTCTACAAAGCTACCGATAGCGAACTGGTGTTAGGTGTCCCAGGAAAGGGAATACAACGCCACAAACCCAAAGCCTTCATTGAAACTTGGGGAGAACAAGGCGAGATTCTCCTCCTCCAACCAACCAAGGAAACCCCCCGTAAACGCTTCGGCTTAAGTTGGTTTTTACCCTTCGTTTCCCAGTATCGCCGCGTCTTGAGTGAGGTATTAATTTCCTCCTTCTTTGTCCAGTTGTTCGGCTTGGCGAATCCCCTAATTACCCAGGTAATTATCGATAAAGTCCTAATTCAAAACTCCCCCGCCACCTTGAATGTGTTGGGGACATTGTTAGTTGCTACAGCCCTATTTGAAGCCGTCCTCACCACCCTACGGACAAATTTATTCGTAGAAACCACCAACCGCATAGACATGGCCTTGGGGTCAGAAGTCATTAACCACCTGTTACGGCTACCCCTGGGTTACTTTGAAAAGCGTCCTGTAGGCGAACTCTCAACCCGCATTAACGAACTAGAGAACATCCGCCAATTCCTGACAGGTACAGCCTTAACAGTAGTCCTAGACGCGATATTTTCCGTTATTTACATCGTCGTCATGCTGTACTACAGTTGGCTATTAACCTTAGTTGCCTTAGCTACAGTCCCCCTATTTGCCCTGTTAGGTGTAATTGTCGCCCCCGTCATCCGCCAACAAACCCGCACCCGCGCCGAACGCAACGCCCAAACTCAATCTTATTTAGTCGAAGTCGTTTCCGGTATTCAAACCGTCAAAGCCCAAAATATTGAATTGCGATCGCGTTGGCAATGGCAAGACCGTTATGCTCGTTATGTGGCTGATAGTTTCAAAAATGCCCTCACCTCCACCACAGCAGGTTCTATCAGTAAATTTCTGAACCAACTCTCAGGGTTATTACTCCTCTGGGTCGGCGCATTCTTAGTATTACAAGGAACACTCACCCTCGGTCAATTAATCGCCTTCCGCATCATCGCTGGTTACACCACAAGCCCCCTACTGCGTCTAGTGCAACTGTGGCAAAACTTCCAAGAAACAGCCTTATCCCTGGAAAGATTGAGTGATATTTTAGACACACCCCAAGAAGAAGCAGTGCGTCAAGATATCCCCTTACCAGATATTCAAGGAGCAGTTAAATACGACCATATCACCTTCCGCTTCACCAATAGCCCCACCCCCCAACTAGACAACATTAGTTTAGATATTCCCCCTGGTAAATTCGTCGGTGTAGTCGGACAAAGTGGCGCAGGTAAAAGCACCCTCACCAAACTCTTAACACGTCTCTATGATCCCGAAGTTGGACGCATCCTCATCGACGGTTACGACATCCACAAAGTTGAACTGTATTCCCTACGGCGACAAATCGGCATGGTATTACAAGATACCCTGTTATTTGATACCACAGTTCAAGAAAATATTGCTCTCAATAACCCCGAAGCCACACCAGAAGAAATCATCAACGCTGCCAAAATTGCCTACGCCCATGAGTTCATCATGAGCCTACCGATGGGATATAACACCCGTGTTGGGGAAAGAGGATCAGCACTTTCTGGGGGACAAAGACAAAGAATTGCGATCGCTCGTACCGTCCTGCAAAACCCCCGTCTCCTAATTATGGATGAAGCCACAAGTGCCTTAGATTACAACAGCGAACGCCAAGTCTGTCAAAACCTGCAACAAGCACTAGAAGGGCGAACAGTCTTCTTCATAACTCATCGTTTAGGTACTATTCGCCATGCTGACATTATCTTAATGATGGAACAAGGCCGCATTGCCGAGCAAGGCACACACGACGAATTAATGGCTCTCAGAGGGCTGTATTACTGTTTATACCGCCAGCAAGAAGCCGTAGTGGTGTGAGTAATGAGTAATGAGTAAGGAGTAATGAGTCAGAATTTCTTCCCTCACTCCCTTCTCCCCCTGCTCCCCCAATTCCCAGTCCCCAATCCCTAAATACTATGAGTTCCAACAACGGTAACGGTCGCCTGACAACGATAACACAGGAAACGAATATTACTCCCACACCACCTAAAACATCAAATCCTGCTGCATCCTCCTTTGAACATCCCCTGATGCTCAAACAATCCTCTGGGTGGTCACGGGGGATATTATGGACATTGATGTTTGTCTCAATTGCAGCAGTAGCTTGGGCTAGTGTCTCCAAAATCGAACAAGCAGTTCCAGCCCAAGGAAAACTCGAACCTCAAGATAATGTCAACGAGGTGCAAATCCCTATCGAGGGTGTCGTCAAAACCATTCACGTCAAAGATGGACACCGTGTTAAAGCCGGGGATTTACTTGTAAGTCTTGATCCCACCGTTTCCCAAGCGCAGGAAAATTCCTTCCAAAAAGTTCGCACAGTTTTAGAACAAGAAAATCAATTTTACCAAGCACAACTAAGTGGTAAAGAGGACACCTCACCTACAGTCTCCATTCCGGCGCAATTTGTCAGCTTAACCAGAAGCCGGGCGGTATTACTTGCCGAAAATCGTCTGTTTCAAGCTCAACTTGATGGCAATGCTGGGGAAATGTCCTTGAGTGCCGAACAGCGACAACGGGTAAAATCTGAATTAGAAGAGTTAACATCACGAGTTACATCTGCTCAGTTAGAAATTGACCAATTACAAAAGCAATACAGCCAAGCAGACATTAAACTTAAATCCAACCAAGAAAAATTGAAAGTTAATGAGCAAATTCTCACAGATATCTCCGAATTGGCGTTAGAAGGGGGAATTTCCCGCATTCAATACCTCAACCAGCAGCAGGAAGTAGAATCCATTCGTGCAGAAATTGCACAATTGCAAGAAGAAAAGATACGCTTGCAAGCGGCTATAGCCCAAGCCCAAGCCAAAGTCCAAAACACCAAAGACATTGATAGAAGAGATTTAACCGCCCGTATTGGCAATAATAGCCAGAGAATAGCTGAGATTGACAGCCAATTAAGCAAAGCCATTGTCGATAACAAAAAACGCATCGCCGAACTTGACAGCCAACTCAGTCAAACCAATCAGGCATTAAAGTATAGTGTAGTGCGATCGCCTGTTGATGGTGTAGTCTTTGACCTCAAAGCCCACGCCCCCGGCTTTGTGGCTAAATCCACCGAACCAGTGCTGAAAATCGTACCCCAAACTAACTTAGTAGCAAAAGTTTCCATCACCAACCAAGACATCGGCTTTATTAGAGAAGGAATGCGCGTTGATGTCCGCATAGATTCCTTCCCCTACAGCGAATTTGGCGATATCAAAGGTACTTTAACCTGGATTGGTTCTGATGCCCTACCACCAACCCAACTTCAGCCATACTACACCTTCCCAGCCACAGTCACCCTTGACCAACAATATCTTCTCAGCCAGCAACGTAAAATTGCCCTACAGTCGGGAATGTCATTAAACGCCAACATCAAAATTAGAGAACGTACTGTCATGAGCATCTTTACTGATTTCTTCAATAAAACCGGAGAAAGCCTGAAATTCGTTCGTTAATACTCAGTTCGTAGTAAGGACTTTAGTCCTTAGAATGAGAGGACTAAAGTCCTCGCTACAAACAAATCTGTAGAAGTATTGAAAAGTCGGATGAAGATTATAGAAAAAATGATAGTATTCTATTCCAGTTAAATAACTGAGCATAAAAATTTCCCTTTCCACACATTACGACATTCTTCGCTTGATCTGTAAGCGTCTACATCAGTAAATTAGGACAATCGGTATTTATGACATGGAATTATTGGCAACCCGCCATTGGTGTTGCTAGTGTAATCACTGTTCTCGTCTCCCAACCAGTTTGGGCTGCTCCTGTTCCGGTAACGGCAGTAGAACTCTATGATACAGATCAAGGTTTAGAGGTCGTTTTAAAAACTTCGCCAGGAGTAACCCTAACTACTCAAACTAGCACCGAAGACAAAACCCTAATTATCACCGTCAATAATGCTCAACTGCAATTGGTAGAAGGAAAACCCCCCATCACTACCAATAATCCCATCCCTGGTATTGCTGAGATTTTTGTGGGACAGTCTGACCCTAACACTATTGAAATTGAAATCACCGGTGTTAATGCAGTCCCGCAATTTAATCTACGTCAGGACGGACAAGAATTTATTGTTAGTCTTCCTTTTGTTACTACCAGTCAAACTCCACCAACTACACAAACCCCAACCCCAGAAACACCTACCGCAGAAACCCCAACCCCAGAAACACCCACAACTCCAGAAACACCCACAGCCGAAACCCCACCCCCAGAAGAACCAGACGAACCCATCGAACTAACAGTTGTCGGGGATCAATTCCGTCCAACGTATCAAGTTCCTAATTCTTCTGTGGGAACGCGCACAGATACTCCCCTAATTGACGTACCCCAAGCTATTCAAGTCATACCCCAAGAAGTTATTAAAGACCAAGGAACTCGCAGCCTTGGCGAAGTCTTAAAAAATACTAGTAGTGCTAGTAGCGGTCGGACATCTTCCCAAGCACCAGCACTAACTCCAGTAATTCGGGGCTTTGAATCTCGTAACTTATTACGCAACGGTTTAAGGGATGATAGCTTACGGTTTCAAAGTGAAATTGCTAACGTTGAACGCGTAGAAGTCCTCAAAGGCCCAGCTTCCGTCCTCTTTGGACAAGGTGATTTAGGTGGGGTCGTCAACCTAGTTACTAAACAACCTCTAAATACACCTTACTACTCTATTGGCTATCAAGTAGGACAATTTGGTTTACATCGTCCCACCATCGACTTTTCTGGCCCCTTAGATAAAGATGGTGTTGCTTATCGTTTGAATGCGGCTTATCAAACTGCTGAAAGCTTTAAAGATTTCGAGAATAGTGAATCCTTTTTTATTGCGCCTGTTGTTAGATTAATAGGTAACGAAAATACAAATTTAACAGCAAGCATAGAATATCTGAAATACCGCAGTTTTGAGACAGCACCAGACTTACCAGCGTCAGGAACAGTTATTTCCAACCCTAATGGTAGAGTTTCACGAGAGACTAACTTAGGTGAACCATCATTATCTGAAAGTGAGTCTTTAGTTACCCGTTTAGGCTATCAGTTAGACCATCGCCTCAATGATAACTGGACAATCAAAAGTGAATTTTCTACAGCCTTTTTAGATGTTCCAGAAAGTACCGTAGTGCTTCCTATCGCTAACTCTAGTACATCAAATGGACTAAATAGAGATGGTCGTACACTCCGACGCTTTTTAGTAGAAAACCCATCTAGTACGACCAGTTTGACGTTTAATAATAGCCTCTTAGGTAAGTTCAAAACAGGCAGTATTGAACACAGTTTACTGTTTGGTGTGGAAGTTACTAGAGAGGAAACAGAAGATAGACTAGATTTTAGACAACTCAGAGACATTGATATTTTCAATCCCGTCTATCGTCCTGAGAGTGTGTCATCATTTGCCATTCCTTTTGGTAATACTAATACCGAGAAAAATTCTTTGGGGATTTATGCTCAAGACCAAATTTCCCTATCCAAAAATATTATTTTAGTTTTGGGTGGACGTTTGGATTTTGTTAACCAAGACTATGAAGACTTACTCTCAGAAGAAGAAAGCTTTGAACGTAACGACACAGTTTTTAGTCCCCGTGTCGGTATTGTTTACAAACCTAGTGAAAACCTTTCTTTGTATGCCAGCTACAGTAGATCCTTTACACCCGTTGTTGGTAGAACCAGGGTTTTAGACACAAACACAGGAATAACAACAGTTGGCGAACCCTTTGAACCAGAAAGAGGAACTCAGTATGAAGTGGGTTTAAAAGCAAATTTATTAGGCGATCGCCTCTCCACCACTCTCGCATTTTATAATCTAGAACGTACCAACGTTGCAGCCCAAGGACTCAGCGAACCCCTCTCCCAAATCCAAATCGGCAAGCAACGCAGCCAAGGTATAGAATTAGACGTAGCCGGGGAAATTCTCCCTGGTTGGAACTTAACAGCCAGTTACGCCTATACAGATAGCAAAATCACCGAAGATAGTCGCCCCGAATTTCAAGATAGACAATTACAAAACGTTCCCAGAAACTCCTTTGGTTTGTGGAGTACCTACGAACTGCAAGCCGGAAGCCTCAAAGGGTTAGGATTTGGATTAGGTGTTTTCACGCAAGGAGAACGCCAAGGAGACCTACGCAACACCTTCACATTACCTAGCTACTTGCGTACAGATGCTTCCATCTTTTACCGCCGTGACAAATTCCGCGCCGCCATTAATATTCAAAACCTATTCGATGAAAATTACTACGAAGGTGCGCGGGACATTGTGCGTGTAATTCCAGGTGCGCCCTTTACTTTGACAGGTAGTGTCTCCTTTGAATTTTAATTCATGGCGGCAGGGGGCAGGGAGCAGGGGGAGAAAATTCCATACCCAATACCCAGTCCCCAATTTTGAATTTTGAATTGATTTGTCCCCAGAAACTATGCGAACTTTTTTGATCATCTGGCTAGGACAGATAATATCTACCATCGGTAGTTTTATGACAGTGTTTGCCCTGACGATTTGGGTTTGGGATAAAACTGGTTCAGCGACAGCTTTGGCGTTAGTCGGCTTTTTTGCCCAGATGCCAAAAATCCTGATTACCACCTTTGCTGGTATTGCGGTAGATAGGTTTAATCGTCGCTTTCTGATGATTTTGGCGGAAGTTGTCGCCGTGTTGTGTACCCTAGCGATCGCCATCCTATACCTAAACCAACAATTACAGGTGTGGCACTTGTATATAATTGTCATGCTTTACGGTGGCTTTGGGCAATTACAAGTTCTCGCCTATTCTGCCTCCATATCCCTATTAGTTCCCAAAGAACAATTTACCCGTGCAGAAAGTTTAGGTTCAGCCGTTAACTACAGTGCAGCCATATTTTCTCCGGCCTTAGCCGGGTTTATATATCCCCGTCTGGGGTTGCAGGCTATCTTCTGGATTGACTTAACAACTTTTGCTGCTGCCTTCATCACCTTACTCATCGTCAAAATTCCCCAGCCTGCCGTTGAGCCAAATCACCGGGATAATACTGAGAGCTTATGGCAAAAATTAACATTTGGATTTCGTTATATTTGGGCAAATCCATCATTAACAGCAATGGCGATCGCCTTCACATTATTCGCCATTCCCAACGATATAAGTAAAGTCCTTTACACACCGATGATTCTAGCCCGTACAGGTGGCAACTCAGAAATTCTCGGCACAGTCACCACGGCGGCGGGGATTGGGGGTGTCATTGGGGCGATCGCCCTTAGTATTTGGGGCGGATTCCATCGCCGTATACACGGAATGTTACTAGGTTTCATCGGACACGGTATTTTTAGAACCCTGATCGGACTGGGGCAAACAGTATCGGTGTGGATGGGAGCGCATTTTCTTTCATCCACACTCATTCCCTTGTTTTACAGTTCCAGTAACGCTATATGGTATGCCACAATTCCCCCAGGCTTACAAGGACGAGTCCTCGCAGCCGATCAACTCATAGGCGTAACTGTAGCCGCCATCACCCCCTTAATTGCTGGTTTCCTGGCTGATAGAGTCTTTGAACCCGCCATGCGTCCCACAGGGATTTTAGCCCCGATTTTCGGCAACATCTTTGGGACTGGGACTGGTTCAGGGATTACTTTACTATTTGTCAGTATGACTATCTGCACAGTCTTAGTAGGTATTTTCGGTTACACCTGGCGCACTTTGCGAAAAGTAGAAGACTTAATTCCTGATCAGAAGCTTCCTGAAAGTTCTGGCGTTGTTGATTAATGGGGTTTTATCTCACGCATTCGCCCTTCTCTACGAGAGGCTGCGCCAAGGCGTTCCCACAGGGTAGGCGCAAAGACTCAAAGAACTCCCTCATAAAATCTCTCTCCGCGCCCCTCTGCGTTAAAAAAATCATGCTCATCATCAAACAATTAAACAAAAAATACCCCAACGGCATCCAAGCCCTAAGAGATATATCCTTAAAAATAGATTACGGCATCTTCGGATTACTCGGCCCAAACGGTGCAGGGAAATCTAGCCTCATGCGGACACTAGCCACTCTCCAAGATGCTGATTCTGGCTCAATAGAATTAGACGGCGTAAATTTCCTCAAAAATCCCCAATCTGCTCGTAGTATCTTAGGTTATTTACCTCAAGATTTTGGCGTTTATCCAAGTGTTTCAGCTGAAGATTTACTAGATCAATTAGCCGTCTTCAAAGGATTTATTCATCATCAACAACGACGAGAAATAGTTGCACAACAACTGCAACTTGTCAATCTATACGAACAGCGTCAACAGAAATTAGGCACTTTTTCCGGTGGTATGCGCCAGCGTTTCGGAATTGCTCAAGCTTTACTCGGTTCACCCAAACTCGTAATAGTAGATGAGCCAACCGCAGGTTTAGATCCAGCAGAACGCATCCGGTTTCATAATTTGCTTTCAGAAATCAGCCAAGACAGAGTTTTACTACTCTCTACCCATATTGTCGAAGATGTCGCCGAATTATGCCCGAATATGGCGATTATGAATAGGGGTGAAATCCTTCGCAGTGGTAGTCCACAGGCTTTAATTAATGCTTTAAATGGCAGAGTTTGGACTGCACTGCATTCAGAAACGAGCAATGTTGAAGAATTAACGGTAATTACTTCCCGAATGTCGCGGGGAGAAAGATGGGTGCGCGTTTTAAGTGATTCTCAACCCGGTAAGGATTTTCAACCTGTTGAACCGGATTTAAATGATGTTTATTTCATTGCGTTATTAGATAAACCCCAATCTCAAACTATTGCTGTATGAAACAAGCATTTTCCGCTATTTTGCGGTTTGAAACTTTTTATCATCTCCGTCGCCCGACGTTTTGGTTAATTGCTATCTTATTTTTCGCCATTGGACTCACCGATATAGTTGCGAAAGCTGGGCCTGGTAACGCCTTCTTTTTTGTCAATAGTCCGGCGGAAATCTTTCAAGTTACTATTTGGTATACCATTTTTGGAATTTTGGCAGCATCGGCTTTTGTGGCTGAAACTTTTGTGCGGGATAGTAATTACCGTATGGAAGCTTTAATTTTGGCTACTCCCATCCGTAAACGGGACTATTTAACAACCCGCTTCATCGCTGCATTTGGAATGACGCTTTTGGCGTTTTCTACCTATATACCAGGGATGCTTTTAGGTACTGTTATACCTGGATTAAACCCCTTTGCTTTGGGTGCATTTCGTCCTGAAGCTTATGTGGCTAGTTATGTATTATTTGTATTACCCAATCTATTTTTAGTTTCTGCGATCGCATTTAGTATTGCTTCCAAAACCAGAAGTATTATCATTACCTATGCTGGGGCAATTGTTCTTGTCATGCTCTACCTGGTTTCTCTGATGCTGGTGGGGGTAGATGTCATCGACTTTGAATTATACCGCATCTGGGCAATGTTAGACCCCTTTGGCTTTTATGCTTTTGAAGAAAAAACCCTGACTTGGACAGTTTTCCAGCATAATAATTTGATGCCGTCTTTAGGGGGAACACTGCTGTGGAATCGTCTACTTTGGATTACCATTGCTGTGGCTGGTTGGATGTGGAGTTATCACACCTATTCAATGAAGGTGATGGGAAAATCTCCTGTGAAAACCAAAGTGAAGACTACAAAGTCTCAACCAATAAATATCAATAGAAATTATTCCCCCGCTTATTCTCCTGCATCTTCCTTACTATGGCAACAATGGATTAACCGCGCTTGGTTTGAAACTAACTTAATTTTACGAGGGTGTTAATTTCTCTCTCAAAAATTCCTCTCCACGCCCTGGGTTTATATCATAATCTCTACCGTTTTGCTGCTACCAATGATATTGAATATTCCTTAATGAACGGTTACGGACATCTGTTAATCGGACATCTTTGGTATAGTCTTTACTGGGCAATTGGGGGAGCAATTTTAATGATGCTGGCATATATTATTTATCCCCGTGGGACATTTGATCAAAATTTAGTTAAAGATTGGCAAAGAGGTTGGCGAAATACTAATAAAAAAGTCAAACGTGCTTTAGCAGCTTTAATATTCATGTTTGCAGGTGTGGGAGGATGGATTGGTTACAACACAATTATCGTTAACGCATACAAACCACCTACCAGCGAAGAAACGGCGGCGGAGGTGGAAAGGCGATACAAAAAGTATGAAAATCTGCCTATGCCGGTTGTGACTGAAACTCGGCTAAATATTGACCTTTATCCAGAGCAACGTTATTTTATTGCTCAAGGTGAATATTTATTAGAAAATCGTACCCAGTCACCGATACGAGAAATTCATTTATTGACCTTCATTAATTTAAAAATTGATGATGTAAAATACCCAGGTTTAAAGTTATGTTCCTCTGATAATAAATTAGGATATCACATCTATGACCTAGAAAAACCTCTGATGCCGGGAGAGAAACAAACCATGCAGTTTGTCACCCGCATTGAACGCCCCCAAGGATTTCGTAATGAGGTTGATAATGATGATATCTACATGATTTATCCTAACGATGTGGTAGGTAACGGCACTTATTTATATAGTCCTTTTATCTTACCTTTTGTGGGTTACACCAAGATGGTAGAAAATAAAAAAGCTTGGTTACGTCAAAAGCTAAATCTACCACCCCTGGAAGACAGAATGAGAAAACATGATGATCCGGTGGGTTTATCCCAAGGGCTGATGTTAACTCATTTAGGCTGGGGTAAAACAGATATTACTATTGGTACATCAGCAAATCAAACTGCTATCACATCGGGGAAATTAATTAAACAATGGAAGCAAGGAGATAGAAAATACTTCCGTTATCAATCAACCACTCCTAAGCGTGGGGAATTTACTATTTATTCTGGACGCTACAAAGTTTATCGAGATAATAATTATCGCGTTCCCATTGAAATCTATTACCATCCAACCCACGAAGATAATGTGAAACTCATCGCCACTCAAATTGGTGAAGCTTTAGAGTTTTATGAAAAAACTTTTGGTTCTTATCCTTTTCCACAAGTGCGGGTGACGGAGTTTGTTTTTTACAATGGTATGGTATTTTCTGATGCTGGGACAATTGGCATTCCTGAAGTCTTAGTTTGGAAAAGTCAAGCCCAAGGTTTAGGTAAAGAAAATATCATTGATTGGTTATCATATTTGTTAGCTCAAGCTTGGTGGGATGAGCAAATTATGGCGGCTGATGTTGCAGGGGGAATGACAATTAATGAATCTCTGAGTGCTTATGCTAGTTCACTTTATCAACGTTCTCGACGCACTCCTAAAGAACAAGTTTTAGCGAGAAAACAGTTGATGCGGGATTTCTTTCGTCTGTTAGGAAAGATTGATTTTAAAGAACCGCCTTTAACTGATGTTTATAATGAAACTCCTATCGCTCGTTATAAGGGTGGTATGGTGTTGGAATTGGTGGAAGATATCATCGGGAAGGAGGCTTTATTATCTGCTATTCGGGAATTTTTGAATAAGTATCGTTATAAATCTGCTCCCTATGCAACAGTGATTGATTTACGGGATGCAATTTTAAGTAAGGCTGGGGCTGAAAAGAGAGAGGTAATTAATGAATTGTTTGCTGAAGTTATTACTTATCAAGTATCTTTAACTGATGCTGTTTGGCAAAAGTTACCTGATGGCAAATATAAAATTAAATTGAAGGTGGAAGCGCAGAAGCTTTATACAAGTAATCTGGGAGAGCAAAAATCAGCAGTGTTGAATATCCCGTTTACTGTGTCTTTGGAGGATGCAGAGGGAAATAGGATTTATCAGCAAAAACATCAAGTTAATCAACAACAAGCAACTATTGAGGTTGTGACAGATAAACTTCCTACTTATGCGGCGGTTGATGGGAGTTATATTTTACCTTCTGCTGTCTTACAGGATAATGTTAAGCGTCTGCGTGCTGATGTGGAACGTTAACAAAAAGCGATCAACGTGCGGTGACAAAGCCTTGGCTAGTGAGTTTCAGGCGATTGAAGTCCCATCCTAGAACCCGCGCACTGCGAATAATACCTTCACGTAGCTTTGCTATACCAGCACTGTCACCGCGACGCTTGAGATCATTCAACACAAGCACAGACATCACGGCTTGATATGCCATAGAATCGGCAACGATTTGCTTGTCAGTATTGCTCATACCACCCAATCGTAAAATGACATGAATGGGATATCAATGTTGGATATCTGTGCAGTTACTGGTAGAGGGATGAAGATTGGTGCAAGTAGCAGGGTAGCTTTAAGAGCCAGTTTCCAGTTAGCTAGTCGATGATACGCCAAAGGACGCTGATCTCTATATTTGTCTAATCTCAAGGTTTGCGATCGGGCTATCAGTTGATTGATTTTCAGCATATAATCAGGTGTAATTTGGGATTTTAAATTTATTTGTCCCTGATTCTACCTCAACAGTGAAGTGATATGAGAGTCTGATTACGTTGCGTTACGGCAATTTACACTGTCGCTCATGCTTAAATCCTCACATTGTCGTAACACACCCTACTGCTCTAGCTTTGTGTAGCAAAGAGAAGTTATCGCTCTTGTTGTGCTAACTCTTGGACTTGTGCAGTATCTAAATCTAAAGCCTGTGCTATTTGTTCTACAGTTAAACCCAGTGCTAACAGTTTAGGTACAGCTTCTAATTTGGCTTTTTGTTTACCTTCCTGTTCACCTTCTAGTTTGCCTTCTAGTTTGCCTTCCTCTTTAGCTTCTTGATAAACCCGTGTTTGCTTTAACTCACTTAAACCAAACATTGCTTCTATCTCCTGGCGACTCATTTGCGGAAATTTATAAACCTGCTACTTGCTGGACTTCTGTAACATCTAAATCTAATGCCTGTGCTATTTGTTCCACGGTTAAACCCAGTGCTAACAGTTTAGGTATAGCTTCTAATTTGGCTTTTTGTTTACCTTCCTGTTCACCTTCTAGTTTGCCTTCCTCTTTAGCTTCTTGATAAACTCGCGTTTGCTTTAACTCACTTAAACCAAACATTGCTTCTATCTCCTGGCGACTCATTTGGGGAAATTTATAAACTAAGATTGTCTCTATTAATTCTAGTAACTGTTGTTGTGGCAGTTGCAAATTTTGTGCTTGTTGGGTGCGGTTGATTAATTCCTTAGCCGTGTTAATGGCTGTATCTTCCGCCTCAATTACTAATTTTATCGTAGCAATGCCTATGGGTAGTGATCCAGCTTCACCTAGTTCATTTAAGTAGATTATCTTGATACGTTGACTCTCAAATAATTCTAGGAAATCTGCTTTTTCGGCTGTATCTATCTGTCTGTAAGGATAAATTACTACTCCCCGCCAAGGATTTTGGCGTTTGTTTTGGCGTAAGTATAGGGTAATTTCGGAAATCAGACGCAGGTAAATATCTACATCTGCTTGAAATTGGACTTCTACAAAATAAATAGGTTTAGTTTCATCTTGGATGGGGAGAAATACACCATCAATTCTAAAGGCTGTTTGTTTGATTTCTACGGAAGCAAATTGATAGATGTTGGCAGTTTCGGGAGGGTTGTCAATGAGTTCAAAGAAGATGCTGGGGAATTGTTGAAATAGGCGATAAAATATGCTGTCGGTTTTCACGCAGAGGTTTTAGGTGATTTTCGGCTAGGGTGATTTTATCATGATTGATATTACCTATGTTACGCGATGTGCGACTTATTGTTTCGTTACACAATTGAGGTGTATGAACGATTGAAAAGAAAATTCCCACAATCCGCACTGGAGCGAGAAAATCGTTACCAGTGAATGGAATGCGGGAAAAATGTTTTCTATTGAAGAGTTTATCATTGCCGTATTTTGCTGTGTTGACGACGTGCGGATGGAAATCACCCAGATATACCCAATCAAGAGACGAGGTTTTGCTCCGAGTTTAAGGGAGAGTGAAGTTTTAACAATGGAAGTAGTGGCAGAGTTTTTGGGAATAGATGCTGACAAAGACATTTGGAAATACTTTCACCGTCACTGGTTAGGGCTATTTCCTCAGTTAAAGAGTCGCTATGCTTTTATTCGTCAAGCAGCTAATTGTTGGCAGTACAAGGAACTCATACAACAAAAATTAGCACAGTATTTAGGAGCATACTCTGATCAACTTCATTTGATTGATGGATTACCAATACCTTTGTGTGGCTTGAGTCGCGCTCCCAACTGCCGAAGTTTTAAATCCCTTGCAGATTATGGTTTTTGTGCTGCTAAAAAACAGACGTACTATGGGTTTCATGGGCATTTAATCGTTAGTGGCACAGGAGTTATTAGTGGATTTACCCTGACTCCGGCAAATGGCAGTGAACGGGACGCACTTTGGGATTTAATCACGCGAATTAAAGGTTTATTAATCGGAGATAAGGGCTATTTAAGTCAGTTCTTGTCAGGAGAACTTAAAGAAGTGGGTATTACTTTACAAACCCCTTTGCGTTCTAATATGTCTGACTCTCGTAGCCGATCTTCAGTGCGATTAATGCAACGCTTTCGTCGCCTAATTGAAACAGTAATTGGTCAATTAGTTGAGAGATTTCATATAGAGAAGATTCGAGCGAGAGATATGTGGCATCTTACCAGTCGTCTCAATCGCAAGATTTTAGCTCATACCGTCTGTTTCTGGCTTAATCGCCACAATTGTGACCCTCTTCAGTTCGACGATCTTGTTACAGAATATTAAGTCGCACATGGCGTTATGTTTGCTTGGTGCGTGACGGCAAGTTGAATATATGCGTGATGTTTTAAATCTTATCGTTGCCGTCACACACCCTACGTTACTGATTTAGGGGAGTTTTAAACGCAGAGGAGCGCGGAGTTCACGCAAAGGGGCGCGGAGAATCCTTTGCGTCTACCCTGCGGGAACGCCAAGGGCGAATGCGCCTTTGCGCGAAACAAAAATTATCTATAGGTAATAATTGCCAGTTTTGCTGTGCTAGTTCTAAAACCATTTGATGATAGTTTAATAATGTGTTGCGATGTCCGACGCTGATATAGGTGATTGATGTTTGTTGCAGTTGTTGATATAAACTGGCTTCGGTTTCTTCATCTAGCGCACTTGTTGACTCGTCTAAAATGGCGTATTTTGGTTGAATTAAGAGCAATCTGGCAAAGGCTAGTCTTTGTTGTTCTCCTAATGATAATACTCTTGACCAATCAATTACTGTGTCTAAGCCTCCGTGGCTTTGGGCTAAGTCGGGTAGGTGTACTTGTTGGAGGGTTTTGAGGAGGATTTCAGAGGGAATGTTCGTTGTTGTTTGGGGATAGGTTAATTGTTGTCGCAAGCTTCCCCAAGTGATGTAGGGACGTTGGGGGAGAAATAACAAACTATCATTAGCTGGACGCTCAATTATGCCTTCTCCATGTAACCATAGCCCAGCGATCGCTCTCAATAATGATGTCTTTCCTACGCCACTCTCCCCGACAATTATTAATGATTCCCCTGGTTTGACACTCAAAGATATATCTTGAATTAAGTTGCCTCTTTCGGGAATTTCTAGTGTTAAATTTTTAATATTAATCTCTGTATTTTCCGCAAACTTAATTTTCCCTTGTGCCTCTGTTTGCATTGCCTTACCTAGTTCTGAAAGTCGCTCAACTCCGGCTGCTAAAGTAGTAATTTGATTGAATTGAGTAATAATTAATCCCAGTGCTAACCCGACTCGCTCAAAGGCTGCTTGGGATTGGGTGACTGCACCTATTTCTAATTCACGGGAGAAAATTCGGGGAGCTAATATCAAAAAGGGTAGGATGAAGGTAAGAAACTGATAGCCGTTTTGGAAGACATTCAGCCGAAATTGCCAGCTAATTAAACGCTTAATATTGGCAAATACTTGACTAAATCTCTGTTTGAGTTGTTGTGATTCCTGGGTTTGTCCGTTGTAGAATGCGATCGCTTCTGCATTTTCTCTGACTCTGACTAAACCATAGCGAAAATCCGCTTCCCGCTTGATTTGCTCTAAGTTAATTCCGACTAAAACTTTCCCAAACACCAGCGTTGTCACCAGTGTACCGACTACAGCGTAGGTCACCAAGGAGTACATCAGGAAGGGAGAAATCAGCCACAGTACACCAATAAAACCTATTAGCTGTACTAAAGAATCAAGAAAAATTACAAATAGTGCTACTAATCTTTGGGTGACATTTTTGATATCTTCCGCCAAACGTTGATCTGGATTATCAATCTCAGCGTTAACCTGCAATTGATAAAAGGATTGTTTGGCAAAATATTGCTGGAAATAGTCAGATGTCAGCCATTTTCGCCAATCAAGGCTGATTTGGGCTTGGATATAGTTTTTGAGAGAGATAAATATAACGTTAATAATAACAACGCCGCTAAAAAACCAAAAGGTCTGGTAGAACCGATTAAAATTCTGTGCGGCTAAGGAAGAAGTGATTTCTCCGCGTTGGAGAATCTCAAAAATGATGAAATAACTACTTCCCAAGGATAAAATCACCAGCATGATTAATTGGGCGATCGCATCCCCTCGCCAACGATATAACCAGTATGGTTGAATAATTTGCCAAAATTGCTGCCAGATTTGAGGATTCCCCAAATTCATGAGATTTTTGTGCCTAAAACTTTAATACCAGAGGAATATCTATTTTTCGCGCATCTATCACACCTCTTTGCACCCGATTATCAAAAGTCAACTGGATAGATGGACAACCAGAGTCAATTTGTACCACTCCGTCTTGGGATAACAGTGCTAGAGGTTGAGTTAAAGTATTCCCACAAGCAGCACTAATCTCAATCCCTGTCATCTTTTTCAACCCCAAAGCATGAGACATCCACTGATGTTGCAAGTTAGGAAAGTTTCTTTTGAGTCTAGGTAGAGATATGGCATCAGGAATTAAAAAACACAGGGGTTCTGTTTGATTTACTAAATTATCACTAGAAAAACTTAGCAATAATTCTGAACGTCCCGGTGGTGAGTAACTAAATTCATAGTCTTCTAGGGGACGTTTTGTCTGAGATTGCTGACGTAGTGCAATCCCAAAAGGAGAAATTTTCGTGTCATGAAAGTGCTTAGGTGCAGTCCTTCGTAGACATCTGGCTAAAAAATCTATACCTGTACGCACTGCATAAATTTCTGCGGCGACTTCATCCTCAATCCAGATAAATTCTATATAAAAATTATCAAAAAAAATAATATATGAGGCTGTACCTCTATCAGGTTGTTTGACAGGAGTGTTAGCAACAGTTAGTCCCTGTTTAGCAAAAAACTCTAGTTCCGGTGCTGTCTCAACACAGATAAAAATATGGTCAACTTCTAACAATGAACTATTTACCGACGGTAGCAACGGAGTTTTCATAAATTAGCTCGCATGGCTTCAGATAGTGAAAATATTGTGTATGCACGTAATTTATTACAGTGCTTTTTAACTGAGCGATCGCAAATGGAAAATCAAGCCTGCGTCTAGGTTAAAGATATCCACCAAAATATATCTGCCCCTGATACCACAAAATACACATTGACATTTTTATTAACCACTTAACTCTTTTAATAATTATTCTCAATAAATCAATAAATGGGATACTTTGTCAAGTCTTTTTGTTGTTACCTGAGATAACAGCAATATCCCGATATTTACTCACAATATTGACAGCAAGATTTGGCAAAAAATAACTCAAACATTAAAATTACGTAATCTTGCGTATGGGAGTTGAATCTTAAAGCAGTTAGAATAGCTCCAGCTATCTGGGAATCAATGCGTAGCAAGGCATTGCTAGGTTAACGTTAAAGTATTTGTCAGTCTCAGTTCAATAAATTGCCCATTTTCCACTAAAATTAGACGTATAGTGTGTCTACCAACGTAGGGATTATCTGTAACTGATTAAAATAACCTCGTCATTGTGCTTGTTCTACCAGCAATCTCAGGTGACTGAATTCTTTGCTCAATGGATCTAGAAAACCATAACTATGATTAATTCAAAGCCTAAGAATCCGAAACAGAATATTGTGACTAGTTTTGATTATGGCATTCTCACTCCAGAGCAGCGATCGCTAGTTGAGCAACGTACAAGCGAGATTAGAGAGCAGTTACGGCGGACAGCTCAAGATATTTGGGAAATTGGGCAAAGTTTGGCAGAAGTGCGCGCTCAACTGAAGCATGGCCAGTTTGAGACTTGGTTAAAAGCGGAATTCGGTTGGAGTCGCCGCACAGCTTATAATTTCATTAATGTCTACGAAACCTTTGGGAATCGTGCAAATCTTGCACAAATTGACATTGCGACCTCAGCCCTTTATCTTTTAGCTGCACCTTCGACACCCGAAAACTTGCGGGAACAGTACATAGAAGAAGCTAAAGCTGGTAAACGCATCACCCATAAAGAATTAGTCCAAACTATTAAGCATCAACAAGAAAATCTTCCAGAACAAACAGAATTACCTCTGACTACAACGTCAGAAATCATCGCTATCATACCTAACTCCATAGACAAAAGCAATTCTCATGATGTTAATAACTCTATAGTTGAAGTACCAATCACCGCGCCACCGATACCAGAAACCATTGCCGAACTTAGCCGCCGATGGCTACGGTTAGGTAAACAACACTTAATATTTCATGGTGACACAGCCTCAAGTGAGTTTTTTGCTAACATCCCTTCCATTGCTTTAGCCGTAGCTGTAACCGAGGATGACTGGGATCATGAGTGGCTAATTGAGGAAGCAAAGACACTAATTGTTCTCCAACCCTCTGACTTGCAAACAAATACCTTAGAGCAACTAATTACCATGTTTTCTCAGCCAGGAGAGTTGATAGTCTTTCCCTGGTTGCCACAACCCGATATGATTGCGATCGCCCATCGTTTGCAGCGACGAGTGATAGCCGGTGATCCTTCCATAGAATTGTGTCAGCAAGCGGTGATTGCTTCAGGTTTAAGTGTGGAACAAATTTAGTTAATTCGTAATTCGTTAAGTAAAAAGACCTGATAAAACCAAAATTTAGTTCGTAGTGAGGACTTTAGTCCTTGTGAGAGGACTGAAGTCCTCACTACAAACCTTTAATTCGTAATTCCCCAGTCTCTTATTTCCCGAACTCCTCAACGCCATACTGACTCACACTCGCCAAGGGTACATCATCGCCGGATTTAAATTTGGTAGTGACTGTTCCGGTTTTTTTGACAACGGCTGTGTATGTACCCCAATTATCATCGTCTTTACTGGTATAGCTAATTGCCAATTTTACCCAAGTGGCTTGTTCATTCCAGCGTTCTACTAGAAGCTTGAGTTTGGGACAAGGAAGACGCTTTAAGATGGTTGTCAGGAGCTTTTTTTTGATATCTCCCACATCTTGCGCCAAAATACGTCCCGTTTTTTCATAGTTCAACCAATCCCACCCCACCTGCATCCAAATTTCTCGCTCTGCAATTTGCTCGAATTTGCTCAAACCTGTCCAACCACGGTAAAAAGGACGTAGCTGGGAAACATCACCTCGGCGATGAATTAAACAATCTAAAATATCAACCTCCAAATGTCCCCAAACTTGTCCGTGGGGGAAATCAATTAATGTAGGTGCAAATTGATGTCCGCCAAAATGATTGGTTTGCCACACGCGCAGGTTTTCTGTAGCATATTGTTTGCGTAAATGTTGGTAAAGAGGATAACCAAATCTTCCGCAGGCTCGATCATAGTTTGCATGGGTACAGATGATAATTTCTCGAATGTGTGCTGTTGGTTGCTGGTAAGACTGAAAGCGGATGAGTTGCTGGGGTTGGAATAATAAAGCTTCTGTAAGGGGTGCAAGTTCGGTGTGGGGAAGTAAATATTCCCGCTTGGTGTATTGAGCAAATAACTTGGCGGGACGTTTGTAATGAAAGACGTGAACGAGTTCTGGGTTAGTGTAGGTTTTATCGGGAGCGATCGCCAGAAGTCGCGTTTTAAAATATCGTATAGGTTGGGATGCTAACTTCTCCACAACTTGCAGCAGTGGTTGAAATTCTGGTTTTGCTTCCCAAAGATGGGTTTTCCAAGGTTGGGGTACTTCCACCAGTAACCATTCATCTACTGTACTGGCTGTTCCAATGGGGTCTTCCCGGTTAGCTTTAGAAACTACAGAACAGTAACGACAATCTTCATCTAATTTGTTCATTGCGAATTGCTAATTGCGTTGGCGTTAGCCTTGCCGTTCGCGGTAGCGTTGCGTAGCAAAGGCTATTGCGAATTGGTTTCATGTCACAGGTTGATTTTTGAACCAATACACGGAAATTACGGCTGTTAGACTATATAAGGCAATTAAAATCAAGATAAACAATTCATCCAAAGGAAATTCTAAGCCGACACCTTCCCCTAACCAGAAAGTCCCCATCGCACTGAGCATGATTCCTGCACCAAGTTTGATTAGCACTTCGGGCAGTTTCACCAAATATGGATGTAAGAAAATTACAAATACTAATGATAATAATAAAGCGAATCCTGTAGCAGCGATCGCTTCATACCATGCACTCGTTGCTAAACCCAACGTGATGACAATCACAAAGATTTCCAAGGCTTCCAAAGCCACACTTTTAGTCATAATGAGGAAATTAAGCTTACTAAATCCTGTGGATTCCTGATCTAAAACAATACCTTCTTTTTCTAATACCTGATCATCAATCCAACCTGCACGCCTTCCCGTCGCCAGTCTGCGTACAGACTTCTTGGCCCATCCCCAACCAAACCACAGCAACAACCCACCAATCACAATTTGTAATGGTTGTAGTGGTAAGAATTGTAACCCAGTTCCGAGAGCGATCGCCACAGATAACACAGCTATTAACCCGACGATAGAACCCCAAATAGCTTCTTTAACATAACCAGAACTACCAATAGCATAGGCGATCGCTACCACCTCGAAAAACTCCACACTCGTACTACCAAGCGCAGCCAAGAAAATACTCCAATTCATCGTATTACCTCCAAAAATAATCTGAGATAAATTTGCAACTAATTGAGATAGACTTATGGTAAATTAATACAATCACCACAAAATCGTAAAATTCATTTTCTCTACACAAGAAATAGGTTAATTCATCATGGAATGGATGGGTGCTATCTTCAGCTTTGTGGAATATGTGCTGAAGGGAATGCTAATGTATGGCGTATTTATTGTAATAGAAAGAGTGCGTCCAGCCGAACCAAATCAACCATTTCGCCATATTATTTTCAACTTAAAATGGTATATTGTCTATCTTTTGTTGGCATTTGGAATGAATGCCCTTGGTTTAGCTGCACTAGTGGGATTAACACGCAGTTGGCTAGGTGGAGCTTATCTAAATTTTCCAGCACCCCGCAACTGGATAGAAACAATTATCGGGATCATTCTGTATTTCTTAATAGTTGACTTTTTCTACTATTGGTTTCACCGACTACAACACACAAATTCATTTTTATGGGGACAACATAAATTTCATCACAGTGAAGTTTCCTTAAATGTTACCAGTTCCAGAAGAATACATTGGCTAGAAGAACCCTTAGTTCTCTTCTTCATAATTCTTCCCATGAATTTATTATTTAATCTTCAACCGATAGCAGCAGGTTTATTAGCCTTTATAGAAATTTTGTGGTTGCAATTTATTCACATGAATTTACGTTTAGGATTTGGTATTTTCTCAACCATAATTGTTAGTCCACAATACCACAGAATCCATCACTCATTTCAACCCCAACATATTAATAAAAACTATGCCGTATTCTTCCCGATTTGGGACATAGTTTTTGGTTCTTATTGTCATCCCCAACCAGGTGAGTTTCCAGCCACCGGACTAACAACCAAGGAAACCTATAATCATCTCTGGAAAGCTTCTATTTTACCTTTTCAAGAATGGTATAAGTTAATCATATTAAAACGTAGTTGTAGTGGACTGACACGACTGAAATAGTGCAATAATGCAGTTTTTGTGGTGTGGTCATGGGCATTTGGCCTGCACCATTATCTTGTGCAATTACAACCTTTGGCGGAATTACAGATCCAGAAGTTTCACAAATAGAACTAGCCGCATGGCAACAACATACAACGGGTGAATTTTCTCTACAGATGCTACCAGGAAATCATTTTTTTATTCATGAACATTGCCTACAGTTCTTAGATTTACTCTCACAACACATAGCTTTTCAAGAAAATCGGGCTAATATCCTTTTCTTGATTACTTTTGCCTTTTAACTTTTACCTTTCTTCTACTTATATGCTGTTGAAAATTTTTCGCACAACAATTCTGACTTCAGCCCTGTTATGTACTCCAGCGATCGCCCAAGCTGCAACCTTAACAACTGAATCAAGCCAGTCCATTACCTTCAGAAATACAGTCAATAGAGACTTAGGACAACAGCTACAAACAGCCTTAGATCAAGCACGGGGAGACATCCCAGGCGCGGCTGTAGCAATTATCAGCCCGAAAGGAAATTGGTTTGGGGCTAGTGGAGTAGCAGACATAGCCACAGGTAGACAATTGCAATCGAGCGATCGCTTTCAAATTGGCAGTATTACTAAAACATTTGTCGCAACAACTACATTACAGCTAGTAGAAGAAGACATCCTGAATTTAGACGATAAGCTAACAGACAGACTACCAATATCTGTCACTGATTGGATTCCCAACGCTAATCAAATTACCCTCCGCCAACTCCTAAACCATACAAGCGGCGTGCCTGATTATACAGATGTATTATTTAGATGGGCTGCCGTAAATCCAGGGGTATTTTTCAACAATTGGCAACCAGAACTACTAGTGAGTTTTATTGATGGCTTAGAGGCAAGTTTTCAACCGGGAGATGCTTGGCAATATTCCAACACCAATTATTTACTGTTGGGTATGGTGGTAGAAGCAGCGACAAATAATAGTATTGCACAAGAAATACGCGATCGCATTCTTGAACCCTTAGCCCTCAGCAACACCTTCTTTGCCGAAGAAGAAACCATTCCCGGTGGTTACGTCAGAGGTTATTGGGACTTCGACCAAAACGGCACACTCAACGATATTTCCACCGCTAACCTATC
The DNA here is from genome assembly GCF_048568275.1 of Anabaena sp. FACHB-595. Classification (NCBI taxonomy): domain Bacteria; kingdom Bacillati; phylum Cyanobacteriota; class Cyanophyceae; order Nostocales; family Nostocaceae; genus Anabaena; species Anabaena sp. FACHB-595. The sequence continues at coordinate 3,220,755 of NZ_CP183473.1, read as the reverse complement.
TTGGGCTTGGGCTAGCGGCGCAATGGTTTCCAACACCAGCGATTTAGCCACCTTCATTCATGCTCTCATAGGTGGGAAACTACTAGAACCCGACACCCTCCAACAAATGCTCACCACCATCAGTCCCATCACCTCCCAAAACTATACCACCTACGGTCTAGGCATCGGCACTCTAGAATCCCCCAATCGCTTTTGGTACATCCATCGGGGACAAACTCTAGGTTATCGCTCCAATATGTGGTACTCACCCTTAGAAAACATCACCTATATCGAATTAATTAACGCCCGTTCCAGTCGTAACTTAGCCGGTGCAACACTCACCACCCTACGACGCTATGAACCCCCCGCCGCAGTTCCCGAACCAAGAACGCTCCTTAGTGTGCTGTTAATAACAGTCGGTATGCTGACAGTTAGAGCAAGACCAGGTGTGTAAGGGTGCAGGGGTGCAGGGGAAGTAAATTCGCCCTTTCTTTCCCCAGTCCCCCATTCGTGCAAAATTTGCACAAACAATTTATATCTACGAAAATATATTGAGTTAAATAGACTTTACAGAAATTTTATAATTCATATATCCGATTAATTACGGATGTGTTATTATTTGAAGTGTGATTCAAATTATCGAGAATAAATCGCAATAAAGAATCACCTACTTTATTCATTGTTCTACTCAGAACCGCCAAAACTACTATTAATAACCAGTAATTGGTCACTGCAAGAGCATCATTATCTGAATATTTTCTCAATTTCATTATCCTAGTTTTCACATAGGAGCGTTGTATCTAGCTATTTATTAAGCTGTCAATATCATGACTTACTGCAAACATCATTTGAGCATAGCCAAGAGAAGACAGAGGAACTAGATAGCGTAGTCAATGTAATAGCTTCATTCATTTAGCTATGTAATTGAAATTTACTGATTGCCAGAAGCATATGTATCTGGCGCAGTTTTAACTGTCAAATATTCAGATGAATGAAACTGCTTTAAGTTTTTTACACGATGTGATCCTAGTTAAGACTTGGGAGGAAGAGTAACCCAGTTATTTCTGTCGATCAGATTCGAGATTGACCCATCTGTAGCAAACTATTTATGACAACAGTCAAGTTTACAACCAACACGACAACCCTCATAGAGACTCAAGACACCGTACTTACCTTTAGATTTGAGTTAAGTGAACCGCCACCATCAGGAGGGGTAAGAGTTTATCTCTTAGGTAACGTACCCCAGTCCTTAACGCAACTAGATTTATTTGCCATCAGCTTTACTGGTGGTGGTGTTCCACAGGGAGACTTCGACTTTAGCGGGTTTTTCTTTAACATTACATCCCAAGTTGCCACCGTCAGCGTACCCATTTTTCAAGATGGGATTCCTGAAGGACAGCAAAGCGTAGTTTATACTGTACAACCAGGCACAGGATATACAGTTGATCCAAACTTCAGCGCGGTCACTGTTAACTTCTATGATAATCCTAGTCAAGTTCCACCACCGCCACCACCAAACAATCCACCAGTAACAGTCAACGACAGCTACAGTACACAAGCCGGTCAACAATTGGTAGTGGCTGTTGCTAATGGTGTATTGAGTAATGACACAGATGCTCAATCAGACCCATTGACAGCCGCAGTAGTGCAAGCACCCAGCAACGGTACTCTCAGTCTCAATGCTGATGGTTCATTTGCTTACACACCCAATGCAGGGTTTGTGGGTACAGATAGCTTTACCTATTTAGCCAACGATACTAAAGCCAATTCTGCACCGGCGACAGTTAGCATTACAGTCACTGCACCACCGCCACCACCAAACGACCCGCCAGTAACAGTCAACGACAGTTACAGTACACAAGCCGGTCAACAATTGGTAGTGGCTGTTGCTAATGGCGTGTTGAGTAACGATACCGATGCTCAGTCAGACCCACTGACAGCCGCAGTAGTGCAAGCACCCAGCAATGGGAGTGTCACCCTCAATGCTGATGGGTCATTTGCGTATACACCCAATGCAGGGTTTATTGGTACAGATAGTTTTACTTATCTAGCTAATGATACTAAAGCCAATTCTGCACCGGCGACAGTTAGCATTACAGTCACTGCACCACCGCCACCACCAAACGACCCGCCAGTTACAGTCAACGACAACTACAGCACACAAGCCGATCAACAGTTGGTAGTAGCTGTGGCTAATGGCGTGTTGAGTAACGATACCGATGCTCAGTCAGACCCACTGACAGCCGCAGTAGTGCAAGCACCCAGCAACGGTAGCGTCACCCTCAATCCTGATGGTTCGTTTGCGTATACACCCAATGCAGGGTTTGTGGGTACAGATAGCTTTACCTATTTAGCCAACGATACTAAGGTAAATTCTGCACCGGCGACAGTTAATATTACAGTCACTGCACCACCGCCACCACCCAACGACCCGCCAGTTGCAGTCAACGACAGCTACAGCACAACAGCAGATCAAGCGTTGGTAGTGGATGCGGCTAATGGTGTGTTAAGTAATGATACTGATGCTCAATCAGACCCATTGACAGCCGCAGTAGCGCAAGCACCCAGCAACGGTAGCGTCACCTTCAACACTGATGGTTCATTTACTTACACACCCAATGCAGGGTTTGTTGGTACTGATAGCTTTACCTATTTAGCTAATGACAGTAAGACAAATTCTACACCTGCTACTGTCAATATCACAGTCAACGCAGCACCGCCACCACCAAATGACCCACCAGTCACAGTCAACGACAGCTACATCACAACAGCCGGTCAAGAACTGATAGTGGACGTAGCTAATGGTGTATTAAGCAATGATACCGATGCTCAGTCAGACCCACTCACCGCCGCAGTGGTGCAAGCACCCAGCAACGGTAGTCTGACCTTAAACAGCAATGGTTCATTTAGTTACACACCCAATGCAGGTTTTTCAGGTACAGACAGCTTTACCTATCTAGCCAACGACAGCAAGGTAAATTCTGCACCTGCGACAGTTAGCATCACAGTTAACCCACCAGCAACTATGCCAACAATTAGCTTTACCGCTAGTCCGACTACTTTAGTTGAGGCTAATAACGACAGTATTGTTTTAACCTTTCAACTGAGTGAAGCACCCCCAGAAGGAGGGTTAGAAGTTACATTTGATAGTGGCGTAGGGCGATCGCTTGCTGAATTTGATGTATTTAGTGCAGCATTTGATGGATTAAGGTTTTTAAGAGCTAATGCTACATCTAGTGCTGTTACTGTCAGATTACTCCAGCAAACCGCAACCATCACTTTACCTCTATTTAGAGATGAAGTTGTAGAAGGTGCAGAAACCTTTACCTACACTCTTAGCCCCGTACCAGGATATGACTTTGTTCCTGGTGAAAACGCAATTACCTTCACAATTAACGATACTGCTCCATCAACCATACCAGTAGTTAGCCTCACAGCATCGCCAGAGATAGTCAGCGAAGCAGAAGGAACAGTCTTAACATTAACCTTCAACACCACAGGCGGTATTCCCCCCGAAGGTATCACCGTGCGTCTACAAGGTGATGTTGCCAACATCATGAGGCAGTTCACGGCGGCGCAAGTACGCTTTGATGCCGAAGCCAATGTTTTCTACCGCTTTGACCGTCCCTTGGTAGAGACTGGAGTTACTGGGGGAAGATTGGATCTGTTTGCCCTCGAAACAGACCTGAGCAGCTTCACCTTTACCATCCTCGAACCAACGGCAACAATTCGCCTGCCTGTCTTAAACGACATCTTAGAAGAAAGCGACGCTACCTTTACCTACACCCTCGAAGCAGGAGAAGGTTACACAGTAGATCCCGCAGCCAGTTCTGCCAGCTTCACCGTCACTGATGGAGTACCTGGAGGAGTAGGGCCAGTGGTGAGTGTTTCTGCTACTCCCAGCACCCTGTTTGAATCAGAACAAACAGTCCTTACTATCACCTTTACTCTCGACAGCCCACCCCCAGAAGGAGGCGTTGTCGTCTACCTAGATAGTGGTGTACCCCGCTCCATTGCTCAATTTAACGTGACGGTGGATAATCCCCGTAATCCTGAAGATACTCTCAACCCTGTTGGTTTAACTACCACAGGCGGCACAATTGTCGGCACAAATGAATTTGTCAGTGCCGTACTTTTCCGTATCACCGAACAGACTGCAACGATTACAGTACCGGTGTTTAATAACGGGGAAGTAGATGGGCCAAGGAATTATACCTATACCCTCCGCGATGGTGAGCAGTATCAAGTTAACCCCGAAGCAAACCAAGTAACCATAACAATTGACGACACTATGACTATTGAACAGCCCGTAGTAGGGATTAGTGCTACCCCCGTAACAGCAGATGCTCAAAATAACCTACTAGCTTATGGGTTAGTAAAATCACCAGAATATACAGACGCAGAAGGCACGACCAGAACAGGTGCAGCCATCCTCAACCTATCCCTGAATGTAGACGGTACAATCCCAGAAGAAGGTTTAGTAGTTGATGTCATCACCGACCTAGACCTGTGGAAATATGTCAGTGGATTAAATGGGACACCATTCTCACCAGGAGCGCAAGTTCTAGAGGGAATTTACGACGAAGCAGGTAACGGTATTGGCTTCAAAGTCAGAGTCACATCACCCAACTCCTTAATTGTCTTCCGGCTCAAGAGTGGACTAGCAGCCGATGACCTAGCCTCAGCTACCTTCTCAATCCAAGGTGGGGAAGGCTACAGTGTCAACTCAGAGGCAGAATCCACCACATTCCCGGTCTACAACACACTGCAAGACGTACCAGCACCCAGCGTCACCCCAGAAGTTAGCTTCAGTGCCACCAACACCACCATAGTTGAGTCGGAAGGCGGCACAGTTACCCTCAACTTCAGCCTCAGTGAACCACCACCACCAGAAGGTGTAGTAGTTTTAGTCAGAGGCGCGCAATTCTCCAGCTTGAGTGATTTTGATGTCCTGCAAGCAGAAGTCGTAGGTGGAGAGTTCCCCGCTCTCATTGGTGCTAATAGCTTCTACTTCCGCATCACCGAACAGACTGCCAGTATTACAGTAGCGGCATTCCCTGACGGTGTAACAGAAGGGGTAGAAGTTCAAAGCTTTAGCGTAGTAGCAAATCCTGGTTACACAGTCAACTCCACAGAAAATACTGTGGTATTTACCATCCAAGACACCCCAGAATCGACCCTACCATCACTCACGCTCACCAGAACACCAGCCACTCTGATTGAGGCTAATGGCACAGTTTCCCGCCACACCTTCACCTTGAGCGCGCCTCCAGCCGCAGAAGGCGTAGTGATTTCTGTCAGCGCACCAAATCTGAGTGAATTTGACCTGGCAGGAATTAGCGTTACTGGGGGGACTATTGTCGCAGTCAGAGAAGATGGCTTTGACTTGAGTATGACTGCACAACGAGCAGTGATTGATTTACCTGTGAAAAATGACGGCATCACGGAAGGTACAGAAACAGCCGTCTTCAGCTTGCAGCCAGGAACAGGTTACATCATTGGGGAAACTAACAACCAAGCAATCTTCACTATCGTAGATGCACTAACACCCCTAAGTGCAGAAATAGAAAGCAATGATACCATTGCTACAGCCAACGATACCGGACTTAGTGAGGCTAACCCCACGCTATCAATCACCGGGGAAATCGGTTATAGCGGTGTAAATAGATACCGAATTAACCCCACAGATGCAGGTTGGACATACGTTGACAACACCGAAGATGTAGACCTGTACAAAGTTGAATTGAAAGCAGGCGATCGCCTAGCGATTGACATCGATGCACAGATCAATGGTTCTACCCTTTCCTCAGCCTTGCAAGTCTTTGATGCTGAAGGTAACGTGTTAGCAGCTAACCGCATCGCCCCAGCCCCCAACGAGATATTCCTTTCCCGCAACGACTCCTACATTAATTTCACTGCAACCGCAGACGGCGTTTATTACATTGGTGTCAGCAGCAATCCCAACTACGATCGCACTGCTGAAAATCCCAACCTAGCCAACTTTAACCCCTACGATCCTAACGTCCAGGGAAGCGGTACAGGTACAACTACTGGGGCATATACCCTCAATCTCAGCCTCAATTCAGAAGTTGGTACGGTTGTCAATCCCCCTGCACCAGTTCCCACAGGTGATGGCCCAATCATCTCCATCGAAACAGTCACAGGGACTTACTCATCCGCCGGCACAGGTGAAAGGATTCTGTCTCCATACCTAGTGACTGCTCCCCCATCAGGTGCAGCAGTATTAGCGATCGCTTTAACAGCAGATGGTGCAATTCCTGAAGGTGGTGCAGAGGTTGTTATCAACAGTGACATTATCCTGCGGCAATACTTCGGCAACTCCGTTAGAGTCAGACCTTTCACTGTGGGCGGACAAATTGGCGAAGCGATTTATGACCCAGCCACAGGTGAGGCTACAGGTTTTACCTTCAAACTGACACAGAATAACGCCTTCATCAACATTGTTATTCCCACCAGTCTGCAACTTGAATCACCACAAGCGGCTACTTTCTCCTTGGCTGCTGGAAACAACACCATAATTAACCCAGATGCGGACACCTCTACAGTTACCTTCTACCCAACCTTAGAGCAAGCACCTGTACCCACAGTTGTGCCGCAGGTAGGCATAGAAATCAGCCAAAACCAACTGATTGAATCAGAAGGTACTACCACCACACTCACATTTACCCTAGACCAAGCACCACCAGCAGAAGGCGTATTAGTCTACGTCAACAGTGGGGTGACTGGAGCTTTGGGTGACATTGATGTGTTTGACATAGAAACTAACGGTGCATCCTTCCCCATTGGTAACTTCCGTGCAGGTGGTTTCTACGTCAAGTTAACCCAACAAACCTCAACTATCACCCTGTCACCCTTTGATGATGGTCTAGTTGAAGGTATCGAAACCTTCACCTTCAGCTTAGAAACTGGTGCAGGATACACAATTGACTCAGCGAAAGCAGCAATTACCTTGAGCATTGCTGATACACCAGCATCTCAAGTATTAGTTAGATATACCTTCAGTCCCGCAACTCTAGTTGAGTCAGAGAACACAGTAGGCGTACATACTTTTAGCCTCAGTTCCCCACCACCCGCAGAAGGTCTCACCATCTTCGTTAATAGCGATAGTTTAGGTGAATTTGACCTGACTGGCGTAGAAATTACTGGTGGAGAAATCGTCAGTGTTGCTGAAAATGGCTTTAGTCTAAAAATCACAGCTAATCAAGCTGTAGTTAGAACACCTATAAGCAATGATGGCATTGCTGAAGGTGTAGAGACAGCAGTCTTCTCCATCGCCCCTGGTGATGGCTATGAAGTTAGCCCCACTGCTAACACTGCCACCTTCACAATCTACGACAATACCAGTGATGTCCCGTTAGTTGAAACAGAAGGTAACAACCTAGCAGCGATCAACGATACTATTCCTCAAGCCGTTGATACACAGTTAACTAAAGACAATACCCAATTCAAAATTCAAGCAAGAATTGGTAATGCTGCGCCTAACTTCATCGACAGATCCGAAGATGTTGACATCTACAAGGTAGAACTCAAAGCAGGCGATACCATTAAAGTTGACATCGACTCCCTGCCCTTTAATATTGACGGAGTTACCAACACCCAGTTTGTTGATACCGAACTACGCTTATTTGATGCCACAGGTCAACAATTAGCCATATCATTTAACGACCCTGCCCGTAACGAGTTATTTGTTTCTAACCGTGATGCTTACCTAGAGTTCACCGCTACCGCAGATGGTGCTTACTACATAGGTGTTGCAGCTAACTTTAACCGTTACTATGACCCCTTCACCGCAGGTAGTGGCGGCGGTCGGATTATCCCCACCTCTGGAACGAATATTGGCACATACGACCTCACTATTGACTTGACTCCTAGTGCATTACCAGTAGTTGGTTTGACAGCCAGCCCAGTAGTCAGTGAAGCAGACGGGCCAGGCTTGGTGCTGTTCTTCAACGCCCAAGGCATCATCCCAGAAGAAGGCATAGTCATCAGCGTTGGTGGAGACTTACGTACTTCAGCAGTCGCCCAAGGGTTGCAATTCCGTCAAGTGGTTGAGTCAGAAGGCGTTGAATACTTACGCTTTAACCGTGACACCCAAGCTTATGAGTTCCGCTTAACTCAAGCTAACGCCACAGTGACAATTCCTGTATTTGATGACATCGTAGAAGAAGTAGACACCACCTACACCTACCAACTACTAACCAGTGAAGCCTACACGGTAGACTCAGCAGCAGCTACAGCAGATGTCACCTATGTAGATGGTGTACCTGGAGGTATCGGCCCAATCGTCAGCATCTCCACTGAGCAAACAGCCCTCAACGAAGGCGATACCCTAACCGTTAACTTCAGTGTCGATGGCGAAATCCCAGAGGGAGGCTTGACAGTATTTGTCCTCAGTCCCACCAGAGCATCATTAGGTGAGTTTGTTATCTTCAATGAAGATGGCACACCTGCTGTCACCTGGGAAGGTATCGCTGGCTTCCCTGAACCAGATGGAACTGGTGGTGGTTTCTTCGTCACTTTAACCGAACCAACAGCATCCCTGAGCTTGAAGGTGTTTGATGATGGTATTGGTGAAGGGGTAGAAACCTTAACCTTCAACTTAGTTGATGGGGAACAGTATGAAGTTAGCCCTGATGCTGGTAGTATCACTCTCACTATTAGTGAATTACCAGTAGTTGGTTTGACAGCCAGCCCAGTAGTGAGCGAAGCAGACGGGCCAGGCTTGGTGCTGTTCTTCAATGCCCAAGGCATCATTCCAGAAGAAGGCATAGTCATCAGCGTTGGTGGAGACTTACGTACTTCAGCAGTCGCCCAAGGGTTACAATTCCGTCAAGTAGTTGAGTCAGAAGGCGTTGAATACTTACGCTTTAACCGTGACACCCAAGCTTATGAGTTCCGTCTCACCCAAGCTAACGCCACAGTGACAATTCCCGTCTTCGATGACATTGTAGAGGAAGCAGATACCACCTACACCTACCAACTACTAGCTAGTGAAAGTTACAAAGTAGACGCAGCCGCATCTACAGTAGATGTCACCTTTACTGATGGTGTACCTGGAGGTGTCGGGCCAGTAGTTAGCATCTCCACTGAGCAGACAGCCCTCAACGAAGGCGATACCCTAACCGTTAACTTCAGTGTCGATGGCGAAATCCCAGAGGGAGGCTTGACAGTATTCGTCCTAAGTCCCACCAGAGCATCATTAGGTGAGTTTGTCATCTTTAATGAAGATGGAACACCTGCTGTGACTTGGGAAGGTATTGCTGGCTTCCCAGAACCAGATGGAACTGGCGGTGGTTTCTTCGTCACTTTAACCGAACCGACAGCATCCTTGAGCCTAAAGGTGTTTGATGATGGCCCCGGTGAAGGGGTAGAAACCTTAACCTTCAACTTAGTTGATGGGGAACAGTACCAAGTTAGCCCTGATGCTGGTAGTATCACTTTCACTATTAGTGATCCTCCGATTGTCGGTTTCACAGCTAGTCCAATAGTCAATGAAGCTGAAGGTACAGGCTTAGTTCTGACATTCAATGTCCAAGGCAACTTGACCGCAGAAGGTGTAGTAGTCAGCGTTGGTGGAGATTTCCGTACCTCGGCGGTAGAGCAAGGTCTGCAATTCCGTCAAGTGGTTGAGTCAGAAGGTGTTGAATACTTACGCTTTAACCGTGACACTCAAGCTTATGAGTTCCGCTTAACCCAAGCAACTGCTACCGTTACCATTCCCGTCTTCGATGACATCGTAGAAGAAGCAGACACTACCTACACCTACCAACTGTTAGCCAGTGAAGCTTATGCACTAGACCCCGCAGCAACTTCCGCAGATGTCACCTTTATTGATGGTGTACCTGGAGGTGTCGGGCCAGTAGTTAGCATCTCTACTACACAAACCAACCTGCAAGAAGGTGATACCCTAACTGTTAACTTCAGTGTAGATGGCGAAATCCCAGAGGGAGGCTTGACAATATTTGTCCTCAGTCCCACCAGAGCGTCATTAGGTGAGTTTGTTATCTTTAATGAAGATGGTACACCTGCTGTCACCTGGGAAGGTATTGCTGGCTTCCCTGAACCAGATGGCACTGGTGGCGGTTTCTTCGTCACTTTAACCGAACCGACAGCATCCCTCAGCCTGAAGGTGTTTGATGATGGTGCTAATGAAGGTATTGAAAGCTTAACCTTCAATTTGGTGGATGGAGAACAGTATCAAGTCAGCCCTGATGCTGGTAGTATTGCTCTGACTATCAGTGATACCCCAACCAATCCTGTTGGTGATGCTGGTGACAACATCCTAGTTGGTGATGGCAATAACAACAGTTTGTTTGGTAATGCTGGCAATGACCGCATCTTTGGTGGTCTGGGTAATGACTACCTGTTTGGCGGTGCTGACGACGACCTCTTAAATGGTGGCGACGGTAACGACGCGCTGTTTGGTGGTGCTGGTAATAACACCCTATTAGGTGGTGCTGGTAATGACTACTTAACTGGTGGTGCTGGCAATAACCTCTTAGATGGAGGTGACGGTAACGATATCCTCTATGGTGGTAATGGTAATAATACTTTACTAGGTGGTGCTGGTAATGACATCATCTACAGTGGCTCTGGTGATGACCTGATTAACGGTGGTCTTGGTAATGACACCATTTTCTTGAATGGTGGACAAGATACTGTGGTTGTGGCTCAAGGTGCAGGTATTGACACTATCAACAATTTCCAAGTCAGTTTGGGTCAAAAGGTTGGTTTGAGTGGTGGACTTACCTTTGAGCAATTGACTTTGACTCAAAGCGGTTTGGATACGTTGGTGAAAGTTGGTGATGAAACTCTGGCTGTGTTGAAGTTTGTTCAATCTAGTGATTTGAGTTCTTCAGCTTTTACAACGGTCTAATGATTGTGTGGTGAATGGTTAGTTATTGACCATTCACCGTTTTGGCATGGCTGAATGAAAGTATAAGTTGATTTTTATACCTCAATTCAGCAATGCCTTAATTAATTTTAGAGGGACGCAGAGTTACGCGGAGTATTTCTCGAAAACCGATCCGGAACACTTGTTGAGTAAACATTTCATGAATCGGAAAACCCTATTATGACAAGTTTAGTAAACTTCAATGCGATCGCTGGTGCTTTTGACTCTCAAGATAATTTAGTCGCATCAGCAATTGTCAAATCCCTAGAAGATGGTACTTCTCTGCTAACTTTTGTGTTTAGTGTTGATGGCGAAGTTCCCGCAGAAGGATTAATTGTCACGGTGAATAGTGATATTGCTTTCCGTGATAACTTCAGCAATCTGGGACTTGAACCATTTTCTCCTGGCGGTGAATTTGTTGGTGCAGTATTCAACGCAGATGGGGAAGCTACTGGATTTAAATTTAAACTGACTCAAGCAAATGCGTTAATCAATCTTGCTGTTAAAGATAACGGTGCTGGGACGCAAACAGCAACTTTCACTCTGGAAGCAGGCGATGACTACAGCATCGGTGATAGTTCCTCAGAAGTCACCTTCTACGCCAGCCTTGAGGAAGTACCTACCCCTAGTGTGACACCGGAAATCAGCCTGAGTGTGGAAAATGCCACTATTAGCGAAGCTGAAGGTAATACTACTACACTGAGATTTACCCTCAGTGAACCACCACCAGCCGGAGGTGTACTCGTTTATGTTAAGAGTAATACTCAAACTGGTGGCGAAGGCGACCCCGCAGGACGGGATATATCGGAATTCGATGTTTACAATGCTCAAGTTGAGGGGGGAGTTTTCCCTGCACCTAATTTTGCTGCCAACGGTTTTTACTTTAAAATCACTGAGCAAACCGCTAGTATTACTCTGTCAGCCTTTGCTGATGATGCCGTTGAAGGTATTGAAGAATTGACTTTCAATTTGCAATCAGCCCCAGGTTATACGATTAATGAAACTGCATCAGGAGCTACTATCACAGTTGTAGATGATGCAACCTCCCAAATTCAAGTCAGTCTCACCACTTCTCCACAATTGCTGATTGAGTCGGAAAGCACTATATCACTACATACTTTCAATCTCAGTGCTACGCCACCAGCCGCAGGTGTGACTGTATCGGTAAATGCTCCCAACCTGAACGAGTTTAACCTTGATGCTATCCAAGTTGAGGGAGGGGAAATTGTCGCTGTCCGCAGTGATGGATTTGACTTAAAAATTACTGCTAAGTCGGCAACAATTCAGCTACCTATACAGGCGGATGGTGTGGCTGAATCTGATGAACAGGTAGTGTTTAGCCTGTCACCAGGTGCAGGATATCAGGTGAATCAGGCTGCGAATTCTGGTAATTTTACGATTGTTGATGTACCTGAATTAGCACCACCTTTGAGTGAAGTTAGCGAACCCAACGACACAATTGACACAGCTTTTGATACAAGGTTGAGTGCAGATGCGCCTTTCTTTACTATTAACAGCACCCTGGATTTTGATTTTGATAATAGCTACGTCACTGACAACGGTTTAGTTTATGTAGATGCTTCCGAAGATGTAGACTTCTACAAAGTTGAACTGAAAGCTGGTGACACTATCAAAATTGATACTGACTCCAATCAATTTGCAGATGGGAGAAAGGTAGATACTTGGTTGCGTCTGTTCGATGTCAGTGGTACAGAATTAGCATCAAATGATGATGGTGCAGCCCCAAATGAAGTTTTTGACTCTGGTTTCCAGTCCTACATTGAATTTACTGCGCCTAGTGACGGTGTTTACTATGTGGGCGTGACTCTGTATAACAACAGTGAGTATGACCCCAACAAACCTGCTAGTGGTAATGGTTATAGCAGCACCGACCCGGATGAGTATGGTACTGGTGAGTATACCCTCAACATCAGTCTCAACAACCCCACTGGCTTTGTAGCTGGAGCGACGGAAATTCCCCCTGGTAATGGCGCAGGCCCTACCATCTTTCTACAAACGATCGCCGGAACTTACAATAATGATTTCGAGAACCGCGATTTTCAAATTTTAGCCCCGGCTTTGGTGGAAACATCTGGGGAAGATGCGGGTTCTGCACTGAATATTGTCTTGGTTGCTGGTGGTGAAGTTCCCGAAGAGGGGATTGATGTTTTTATTACCAGTGATATTGTTCTGACAGATTACTTTGGTGGTTTGGAGGAAGATTATTCAGTCCCTTATGGGGGGAATCTCAACGGTAAACCCTTTAGTCGTGGTGGGGAATTTCTGGATGCTGTTTACAACGAAGCTGGTGAGGCTATTGGCTTTAGGTTCAGGCTGACGGAATCTTTTGCTACGATTACCCTCAATCCCACAAATCGAGAGGAAGCGGAAACTGACGGGGCAGAAACGGCTACATTTACTATTGTGGAAAGCCTTGGCTACCAAGTCAATCCGGCTGCTAGCAGTTCTACTGTCACCTTCTACGATACCCTAGAGCAAGTTCCTGCTCCCTCGGTGACTCCAGAAGTCAGTTTGGCATTTAGCACCACAGAATTAATTGAGTCTGAGGAAACTTCTTTCACAATCACCATTTCTCTGAGTGAACCACCTCCAGCAGAAGGTGTACAAGTTTACATCAGTGGCAATGCTCAGGATGCCTTGAATGAGTTTAGCATCTTCCAAGCACAGTTTACTGGTGGTGTACCGATCGCCGATGGTGCAGTTAGTGGCTTCTATTTTAAGTTGTTGGCTCAAACTGCAACTATTACCTTACCTGTATTTAACAGTACCGACATTGTTGAAGGGATTGAGGAATTTAATTTTGAGGTCAAGCCTGGAGTCGGTTACACTGTCAATCCAGAACAGAGTTCGGCTGTCATCACAATTAAAGATACTCCTGAGTCGGAAATTCAGGTTAGTCTCAGCACTGAACCACAGGTGTTGATTGAGACAGAAGGAACGGTAGCCAAGTTGAATTTTAGCTTGAGTGCTACCCCACCAGTTGCAGGGGTGATTGTCACCGTCAGCGTGACTGATATTGCTGAAAACTTTGTCACAGATAGCTTGGTGGTAGAGGGAGGGGAATTACTGGGATTTTCAGCCGCAGATAATACCTTCACTCTGAAGATTACCGAAAAGACTGCGAGTTTAAGTGTAGCGATCGCCAACGATAATATCGCTGAAGGTGTCGAAACGGCTACTGTAACTCTCTTAGCTGGTGATGGTTATCAAATTAACCCCCTAGCTAATAGCGGTACATTGACACTAGTGGATTCACCAGAACTAGCTCCTAGTTCCTTAGAAGAATCTAATGATACTCTAGCAACTGCGATCGCAACTGGGTTGACTACAACTAACACCACAGTCACCTTTGATAGCGAAATCGCTGAATATACCGTCGGGGAAGGTGAGGAACGTATTCAGGTTGACGGAACTGAGGATGTAGACCTATACAAAGTCAATCTCAAGGTAGGGGAGAAGCTGTCAATTAACGTTGATGCGGCGGAAATTGATTCTAAGTTACTGTATGCACAGTTGCGAGTCTTTGATGCAGAAGGTAATGAACTGGCGAAGACCGATTTTGATGACTTTCAAGCCGCACCGGATGAGGTGTTCTCAGCCTTTAATGACCCTTACTTAGAGTTCACCGCTGAAACAACTGGTACTTACTATGTTGGCATCAGTCAGATTGGTAATGACTATTATGATCCGAATGTGGTTGGTAGTGGTTCTGGTTGGCTATTCGCTGATTTCGGAATTGAAAATGGTGAGTACACAGTTAGTTTTAATCTGACTCCAGAACAACCCACTAACCCCGTTGGGACTTCAGGTGATGATACCCTGATTGGGACTGACGAGGAAGAGAGCCTGTTTGGTAATGGTGGTAATGACATACTCTATGCTAGAGGCGGTGATGACAAGCTATTTGGCGGTGCTGGTGACGACCTCTTAGATGGTGGCGAGGGTAATGACGCGTTGTTTGGTGGTGCTGGTACAGATACCTTGCTTGGTGGTGCTGGTAATGATTACTTAACTGGTGGTACTGGCGACAATCTATTAGATGGGGGTGACGGTAATGATCTCCTCTATGGTAATGGTGGTCAAGATACTTTACTGGGCGGTGCTGGTGATGACATTATCTACAGTGGCTCTGGTGATGACTTGATTAATGGTGGTCTTGGTAATGACATCATCTTCTTGAATGGTGGTCAAGATACTATAGTTGTGGCTCAAGGTGCGGGTATTGACACTATCAACAATTTCCAAGTCAGTTTGGGTCAAAAGGTTGGTTTGAGTGGTGGTATCACTTTTGAGCAACTAACTTTCAGTCAAAGTGGTTTGGATACGCTGATTCAGGTCGGTGATGAGGCTCTGGCTGTGTTGAAGTTTGTTCAATCTAGTAGTCTGAGTTCTGCGGCGTTTACTGTTGTTTAAATGAAGTTTAAACGCAGAGGGGAGGCAGCGCGTTGGGCGGCTTTGCCGACTTGAAGCGACTGCCGTAGCGCGGAGGTAAGCGCAGAGGTACGCGGAGTAGAGATGTAGCGTTGCTATGTCTCTACTGATATTTTTTAGAGAGGTTTTAAAAGTATGGATTTTAGTCTGTTTTATTTTGATGGTGATGGTTCTGTTGCTCGTCCGAATCAATATCAGCTTTTGATAGAGAGTGCTAAGTTTGCTGATACTAATGATTTTACGGCTGTTTGGACTCCAGAGCGGCATTTTCACTCTTTTGGTGGTCTGTACCCTAATCCAACTCTGACAAGTGCGGCTTTGGCGATGATTACTGAAAGGGTGCAGCTACGGGCTGGGAGTTTTGTGTTACCTTTACATGACCCTGTACGGGCTACGGAAGAGTGGGCTGTTGTGGATAATTTATCACATGGTCGGGTAGCGATCGCTTTTGCTTCTGGTTGGACTGTGGATGATTTTGTCTTGGCTCGTGAACCCCATGCTCAACGCAAAGCTGTGATGTGGCGCGATTTGGAGGTGATGCGGAAGCTGTGGCGGGGTGAAGCTATTGAACGTCAAGATGCTACAGGGAAAACTTTCACTGTAAAAACACTACCTCGACCTGTACAAAATGAACTACCCGTCTGGATGACTTGTCAATCTTCAGAAACCTTTGTGGAAGCAGGAAAATTAGGAACTCATGTTTTGACTTCCTTATTAGGTGGTACTCTTAATGATATTGTTCCAAAAATTCAACTCTATCGGAAATCTTTAGCCAAACATGGACACGACCCCCAATCGGGGAAAGTGGCGTTGATGATTCATACCTTTTTGGGGGATGATATCAATGATGTGAAAGCAAAAGTTACGCAGCCTTTTTGCAATTATCTCAAAACTCACTACGACTTGCTGGAAAATCTGGCTAAGGGTATGGGGTTAAATGTCAGTATCAAAAACTTCTCGGAAGATGATATTGATAGTTTACTGCAATTTGGCGTGGAAGGATTTATGAAAGGGCGATCGCTCATTGGCACTCCTGCAAGTTGTCTTCCCTTTGTTGAACAAATCCAAGCGGCTGGTGTTGATGAAATTGCTTGCTTAATTGATTTTGTGCAAGATTACGATTTGGTGATGGCAAGTCTACCATTTGTCAATCAATTAAAGCTGATGCAGGAAAATAAAAAATCAATGGTTGGTGTAAGGGTGTAGGGGTGTTTTGGTTAGGTTTTAAGTTCATGAAAAAATGGTGTAACTTAACAATTATTTTGGGCTTGTTGAGTCTATCTACAGCTTGTACAACATCACAGGCGAATATTAATTCTACTGCTCAAATTGCAGTCGAACCTGCACCTGTGACTGCTGTAATTGCACTGGGACAAATTGAACCAGAAGGAGAAGTAATTAAACTTTCTGTTCCTAATGCTCAAGATAGTCGAGTTAACCAAATTTTGGTAAAGGAAGGGGATTTTGTTAAAACCAATCAAGTTATCGCAATTTTACAAGGAATTGACCAATTAGAAGCAGATTTACGCGATGCCGAGGCTAATGTACGCTTGCATGAGGCGGAACTTTTAAAGGTTGAACAAGGTGAAGCGAAACAAGGGGAAATGGCTGCACAAAGGGCTACTATTGCTCGTTTAGAAGCGCAGTTGAAAGCAGAAACTACCCAAAAGCAAGCAGCTATAAATAGTGCAGAAGCAACCCTACAAGAAGCACAATTAACTTATCAACGTCGCCAAGATTTATCTACTGAAGGTGCTATTTCAATTGCAGATGCAGACACAGCTAAAAGAGAATTAGCTACGGCTGAAGCTACCTTGATGGAACGCCAAGCAGAATTAGAGAAAACTATCACGACTTTACAAGCACAAATTACTCAAGAAGAGGCGACATTAGCACAATTAAAAGAAATTCGTCCCGTAGATGTCAGAATTTCTAAAGTGCATTTAGAGAAAGCTAAAATCGCTGTCATTCAAAGAAAAGCTCAGTTAGAAAATGCCAAAGTCCGCGCTCCTTCTGCTGGTCAAATATTAAAAATAAATACTCGTATTGGTGAGCAGGTAAATACAAATCAAGGAATTGTCGAAATTGCTCAAACTAACCAAATGTTTGCTGTAGCTGAAGTAGCGGAAACTGATATTGATAAAGTGCGTCGAGGACAAAAGGCAATTATTAGCAGCGAGTATGGCGGTTTTAGCGGTGAAATTAAAGGTACTGTTGAACAGATTGCTTTACAAATTGGTAAAAGGACTCTGCAAAATGCAGCTAATACAAGAGGCCCTACAACGGATGATAATTCACGGGTGATTGCTGTTAAGGTGCGAATTGACCCTAAGTATAATTCTAAAATTGCTGCTTTAACTTATATGTTGGTAAGGGTAAAGATTGATATTGGGGGGTAGTTTTTTGGAGTTTTAAACGCGGAGGGGCGCAAAGGGTTAGTTAAGGTTTTTATTGAGTATACTAAGAATTGTTAATGTTATATATTTTTAAAAAAGTACAATTTCAGCGTTCGTTGGCTTGGTCGCAATTATCATATCAAAAAACTCGTCTTTTGGTAGCGATGGGAGGAATTGCATTTGCCAATATATTAATTTTTATGCAGTTGGGATTTAGGCAATTATTTACTAGTGGGGCTACGGCTTTACCGGAAAGTCTTCAGGGAGATTTATTTTTAGTACACCCAGATACTAGATTTTTGGGTTCAATTGAATTTGACCGTTTGCGACTTTATCAAGCGGCGGGAATTGCAGGTGTGGCTGATACTATTCCTCTCTATATTAATTCTGGTGTTGCTTGGGCTTATAAACAAGAATATCAATCTTATGAAGCACGGGTGATTGCTTTTAATCCTAATAGGAAAGTTTTTAATATTCCTGAAGTGAATGCTCAACGCCATAAAATCAGTGTACCTGATAGTTTTATATTTGATCGGTTCGCTAAACAAGAGTTGGGAACTGTCGTCCAAGATTTTAGTAGTAACAAAAATAATCAACTGACAGCTTTAATTAATCGGCGTAAGGCTGATATCGTTGGATTATTTAATCTGGGTAATTCATTTTTTCTGGGTACAGGTAATGTGATTACTAGTGAAGCTAATTATGCAGAAATATTTGGTAAGGATATTTTAAATAGAGTCAGCATTGGTATAGTTATTTTAAACCCCGGTGTGAATCCAGAAGCAGTAAAGGCTGGTATTGAAAAGAATGTTCCTGGTATTAGTGTCTATACTCATCAAGAATTGATAGCTAAAGAATTGAAATATCAAGAAGAAAACCCAGCCGGATTGATTTTTAGTTTTGGTGCAGTTATGGGATTTATTATTGGGGTGGTAATTGTCTATCAGGTTTTGTATGCCGATGTTAGGGATCATTTAGCTGAATACGCTACCCTTAAAGCAATGGGTTATTCTGATATTTATCTTTTATTGGTGATTTTTCAAGAAGCAGCAATGCTGACAGTATTAGGTTTTATTCCAGGCTTTTTTATCTCTGTGGGAATGTACCATTTTCTCGCAGATTTAACACGACTGGAACTGGCGATGACACCTGATTTGGCAGTTATGGTGTTGATTTTAACATTTATCATGTGTCTCGCTTCAGCTGCGATCGCCTCCAATAAACTTCGTTCTGCTGATCCCGCAGATGTTTTTCATTAAAATGCTTAGACAGTTTTCGCGCATCGGTAAACTTTATTGGCTTTCAGAAAAAAAGTGGCAAGCGATCGCACTCCTTTTTCTGTTACTATGTCTCTCACTCATCGGTACAGTAGTCACCGTTGTCTTAAGTCTGTTTCTCGGTGAACTAGAATCATCTTTAGCCGCAGTAGATAGCAACCGATTTATCCAAGCGGTGGTAATCTTCCTGGGAATTTTACTCATCGGTGTACCAATTCTCGCCCTGAAAACCTATTTACAAGCCCAGTTAAGTTTATCTTGGCGACAGTGGTTAACTACATATTTTCTTAATAAATATCTGCATCAACGCAACTTTTACCACCTGACGACAACATCGGATATTGATAACCCAGATCAGCGCATTGCGGAAGATATTCAAAATTTTACCCAACAATCGCTGTATTTTGCCATAGTCCTATTAGACTCAATTTTACAACTGATTGCCTTCTCTGGAGTGTTGTGGCGCATTGCACCGACATTAATGGTGTTTTTAATCATTTACGCTGTAGTTGGCACAGTATTCACAACCATAGTTTTTGGCAAAACCTTAGTTGGAATTAACTTTGAACAACTCAAACGAGAAGCTGATTTACGCTACGGCTTGATTCGCGTGGGGGATAATGCAGAAGCGATCGCATTTTACCAAGGACAAGCGGTAGAATCTCAAGAAATCTGGCAAAGGTTTCTCAGAGTCGTCAGCAACTTTACACATTTAATTCGTTGGCAATTAGGCTTAGACTTATTTCAAAACAGTTATCAATACATCACATTTTTACTACCAACATTTATATTAGCCCCCCGAATTTTAGCGGGAGAACTAGAAATAGGCGTATCCGCACAAGCTGGAGTAGCTTTCCGCAGTATTTTACTAGCTTTAGGTTTAATTATTAGCCAATTTGAGCAACTGAGTAACTTAGCCGCAGCCGTCACTCGGTTAGATGAATTGTACAATCTCATTGAGAAACTAGAAAACCCCATCAATCTAAATCAAGAACAGTATATTATACTTAACCGACTTGCAGATTCCTACATCAGTTTTCAAAACGTCACCCTACACACCCCCGACTATCAAAAGATTTTAGTCAAAGATTTATCCTTTACTGTTTCCCCTGGAGAATCCCTATTAATCACCGGTAAAAGTGGCGTAGGTAAAACCTCTGTATTGCGTGCATTAGCAGGATTGTGGCAGTCTGGAACTGGAAAAATTACCTATCCAAAATCGCACCTACTCTTTTTACCCCAACGTCCCTACATGATTCTCGGCAGCTTACGAGAACAGCTACTATATCCCCAAAATAACCGCAGTATATCAGACGATGAACTCTTGCAAGTGTTACAGCAAGTAAACTTAACAGACTTAATAGAACGCTTCAACGGTTTAGATAGCATCACCGACTGGGAAAGAGTCTTATCAGTTGGAGAACAACAAAGACTAGCATTTGCCCGCTTACTAATACAGTCTCCCCAATACGCCATTCTCGACGAAGCCACCAGTGCCTTAGACGAAACCAATCAAACCCAACTTTATCAACAACTCCAAACAACCCAAATCACCTACATTAGTGTCGGACATCGCTCCTCACTCCGCCCCTTCCATCACCACATACTCGAACTCATAAAACCTCCGCGCCCCTTTGCGTAAACCTCCCCTCCCCTCTGCGTTCAATAACCCCCTAGACTTATTAATAGAAACTTGCAATAATAAATTCAAATACTTAGCATAAATATTCAAGCTTCCAGCAATTTATACTTTCTACCTTACTCAGCAATTCTATAGAGTAAGTACATATTGATATGACATCCTCCCAGCCCAACATCCCCCAGCAGTTACAAAGCCGTTTAGCCTCACTAACGCCTGAAAAACGAGCCTTACTAGAAAAACTACTCCGCCAAAAAGCCAATTCTAGCCAAACTATTCCACCCCGCAACAATAACACCGAATTACCCCTTTCCTTAGCCCAAGAAAGACTGTGGTTTCTGCATCAAATCAACCCCAGCGATTCATCCTATAATATTGCAATTTCTTGGCAATTAGCAGGAAAATTAGAAATTTCGACTTTATTAGCCAGTTTACAAACAATTATCCAACGCCACGAAAGTTTAAGGACTGCCTTTTTATCCCAAGAAGGTAAACCTTATCAAAAAATTGCGGCAAATATTGACTTACAACTACCAATTATTGACCTACAAGGCTTACCACCGCAACAACAAGCACAAACAGCCCAAGATTTAGCCAAACTAGAAGCCAGTCAACCCTTCGATTTAACTCAAGCCCCCCTAATGCGGGTGAAATTAATTCGCCTCGCACCAAATCAAGCCACCCTACTGCTAACACTACACCATATCATCGCTGATGGATGGTCACGGGGCATCCTGTTGCGGGAATTAGCAACTTGCTATCGTGCATTCATCAACGATGAGCAACCGTCTCTACCTGCATTATCAAATCAGTATGCAGATTTTGCTTTATGGCAGAGAGAATGTCTGCAAAGAGAAGAAATGGCAGCACAATTGGCATACTGGCAACAAAAATTAGCCAAATTGCCTACCCTAGAACTACCAACAGATTACCCACGCACCGCACTACAAAAGTTTAACGGGAAAACCGAGTCATATTTATTGCCCAAAACTCTCTCAGAATCCCTGAAACAATTGAGTAAACAGCAAGGTGTAACGCTGTTTATGTTGTTGTTAGCAGCTTTTAAAGTGTTGCTACATCGCTATTGTCAGCAAGACGAGATTGTTTTAGGAGTACCGAGTGCAAACCGCGATCGCCAACAAATACAAAGTTTAATTGGTTTTTTCGTCAACACGTTAGTATTACGCACAGATTTATCTGAAAATCCCACCTTTACCACCCTTCTCGAACGCATACGCACCACCGCCGCCGAAGCCTTTGAATATCAAGAAATTCCCTTCGCCAAAGTTGTCGAAGCACTGCAAATAGAACGGGATTTGAGCCATAATCCCTTAGTGCAAGTGATGTTTCAGGTACAAAACGAAGCTTATCAGTTGCAGAATGATTCCCAGTTAGATTTACAAATACCAGACTTAGAAATTCAGCAAACTTGGGTAGAAACTGGCGCAACCAAATTTGACTTAACTTGTCATATAGTGGAACGTTCCCAAGGTTTGCTAGTGGTGATGGAATATTGTACAGATTTATTTCAGCAACAGACTATCACCAGGATGATTCAGCACTTGCGGGTTATCCTAGCAGCCATTGTCGAAAACCCCAGCCGGAAAATTTCTGAAATTCCCATTCTCACCCCCCAAGAACAGCATCAAATTCTGGTGGAATGGAATCAAACCCAGGTAGATTATCCGCAAAAATGGCTACATCAACTATTTGAGGAACAAGTTCAGCGCACACCCGATAGTATCGCTGTTTGTTATCAAGAGCAAACCCTTACCTATCAAGAACTGAACAGCAAAGTTAATCAACTCGCCCATCATTTACAAAAATTAGGCGTAGGTTGTGAGTCTTTAGTAGGAATTTATTTAGAGCGATCGCCAGAATTAATTATAGCCTTACTAGCAGTTCTCAAAGCTGGAGGCGCGTACATCCCCCTAGATAACAAACTCCCTCCCGAACGTTTAGCTTATATGCTGGGGGATGCTCAACCGAGAATTATATTAACAATGGCTGCATCGGTGACGGGATTACCAGACTATCAAGGAACTGTAATCTGTTTAGATGAAGATTGGCAAAGCATAGCTCAAAATCCCACAGAAAACTTACCCAACATAGTTACAGGTGAAAACCTCGCTTACATAATTTACACATCTGGTTCGACGGGTAAACCAAAAGGCGTAATGCTTACCCATCGAGGACTAGCT
The DNA here is from genome assembly GCF_048568275.1 of Anabaena sp. FACHB-595. Classification (NCBI taxonomy): domain Bacteria; kingdom Bacillati; phylum Cyanobacteriota; class Cyanophyceae; order Nostocales; family Nostocaceae; genus Anabaena; species Anabaena sp. FACHB-595. The sequence continues at coordinate 3,197,896 of NZ_CP183473.1, read as the reverse complement.
AATTATTTACAATGGGCGATTCAAACCTATCCAGTAGATTTAGGTGTAGGTGTACCTGTACAATCTGCCATCAGCTTTGATGCTACCATTACCAGTTTATATACACCCCTACTCGTAGGGAAAGCGGTAATACTGCTACCAGAAGCCGAGGAAATCGAAGCACTAAAAAACGCCCTCAGTTCTGCAAGGAATTTTAGTTTAGTTAAACTTACCCCTGCTCATTTAAGCATACTGTCTCAACTTCTACCGCAAAAAGTGCCAGCAGGATACCCCCAAGCATTCATCATTGGTGGTGAAGCACTAACGGAACAACATTTAGAATTTTGGCGCAGTTATTTTCCCCAAACAAAGTTAATTAATGAATATGGCCCCACAGAAACCGTTGTGGGGTGCTGTATTTATGATGCTTCACAAGGAAAATCAAGCAAGGGTAATGTACCTATTGGTCGTCCTATTGCCAATACACGACTTTATATTTTAGACCGCTATTTACAACCCGTTCCCATCGGCGTACCCGGAGAACTCTACATAGGTGGTGCGGGAGTCGCCAGAGGTTACTTAAATCGCCCCGAATTAACCGCAGAAAGATTTATTAGTCAACAGTCAACAGTCAACAGTCAACAGTCAACAGTCAACACTCTCTACAAACCAGGCGATCGCGCCCGCTACCTCAGTGACGGTACAATAGAATACTTAGGCAGATTAGACGATCAAGTAAAAATTCGCGGATTTCGGGTAGAATTGGGGGAAATTGAAGCAATTTTAAAAGCTCATCCCTCAGTACAAGAAGCTGTAGTCATCCTACAGAAAGTTCACCCCCAATCGTCTCAATTAGTCGCTTATCTTGTCGGGAATCAGCAAACGGTAGATTTTCGGCAATATTTAGCAACCAAATTACCAGCTTATATGCTACCTTCAGCCTTTGTCTGGCTGGAACAATTACCATTAACAACCAATGGGAAGGTTGACAAACAACAACTTCCCGCACCCGCAGCCAAACCAGAATCAGAACAAGTCGCACCACGTAACGCCATAGAAGCCACCCTAGTAGAAATCTGGACAGAAATTCTCGGTGTTAGCGTTGGTATTCATGATAATTTCTTTGAGCGTGGGGGAGATTCCATCCTGAGTATTCAAATGGTAGCAAAGGCGAATAATGCAGGAATAAAGTTAACACCCAAGCAATTATTCCAGCATCAAACCATCGCAGAACTAGCAACTGTGATAGAAATCGCGCCCACAACTCAAGTAGAACAAGGGATAGCGACGGGAATAGTCCCCTTAACGCCGATTCAACATTGGCTATTTGAGCAAAATTTGCACAAATGGGATTACTTTAACCAAGCTGTGCTTTTGGAAGTAGCGGCAGATTTAGAGGTAGATTACTTAAAACAGGCAATTGAGGAACTAGTATTACATCATGATGTATTGCGTTCTTGTTTTATCAATTCTTCCTTAGATGGTGCGTGGGAGCAAGATATAATTCCTACCTTCGAGAATGGGGAGATATTCACAGTTGTTGATTTAAATGGATTCTCAGCAAACCAGCAAACCCAGCAAATTGAATCAGTCGCATCTCAACTGCAAGCTAGTTTAGATTTAGCTCAGGGGATACTATTTAAAGTAGCCTTGTTTAAACTAGGAGATAATCAAAATCATCGCCTACTATTTATCATTCATCATTTAGTCGTTGATGGAATTTCTTGGCGCATTTTGCTAGAAGATTTAGTCACAGCCTATCAACAGCTAAAAGCCAAGCAAACATCTATAAAACTATCACTAAAAACCACATCTTTCAGAGAATGGGCGCAAAATTTAGTTAATTATGCCGAATCTGATCAAGTTGTCGCACAATTCAAAACTTGGTTAGAAATTCTCCCTAAACAATTACCCCAATTACCTTTAGATAAGATTGGTAAAGGTGATAATAACATTGCATCTGAGGCTGAAATTCAGGTTAAGCTAGATATTAGTCAAACTCGCGCCTTAATAGAAGCAGTACCCAAAGCCTACCAGACACAAATCAATGATGTATTATTAACCGCTTTAGCACTAACTTATAGTCAATGGACACAACAAAATTCTGTACTGATTGACTTAGAAACGCATGGACGAGAAGATTTATTTGCTAATATCAACATCACTCGGACAGTAGGTTGGTTTACTACCATTTTTCCAGTATTTTTAGAATTAAAAAATATAAATAACCTGGAAGAGAATTTAAAATATGTAAAGGAAAGACTTAGAGAAATTCCGCAAAAAGGTATTAGTTATGGGCTGCTACGATATTTAAATCCGAATCAACAGATATCTCAAACTTTACAATCACTACCCCAATCTGCTATTAGTTTTAATTACTTGGGACAACTAGATTTATTCACCTCCCAAGGATGGATTCTGGGACTAGCAAAAGAATCTACAGGATTATCATCACATCCTCTAAATCAGCGTCGATATGTATTAAATATCAATGCTTGGATAGCCCAATCTCAGTTACAAATTCAATGGCGATACAGTCGCAATTTACATGACACAACGACCATTGAAAATTTAGCCCAGCAATTCATTAAAACATTACAAGCAATAATTCAACATTGCCAAGCACCAAATAGTGGCGGTTACACACCATCAGATTTTGCAGGTGCGCGTTTAAATCAGCAGCAACTCGACAAATTTTTAAACAAGCTTCAGCCAAAGAAAAGGTAGCGAGAGTGGAAAGCAGTATTATCGACATCTACGAACTTTCTCCCATGCAGGCGGGAATGTTATTTCATACCTTGTACGCTCCCAATTCGGGCGTATATTTTGAACAGCGTAGTTGTCTGATTCGCGGTAATTTGAATTTACCAGCTTTTCGTCAAGCTTGGCAGCGCGTAGTTGAGCGTCATTCAGTTTTGCGGACTGCTTTTCACTATTCAGAGTTAGAAAAACCATTGCAAGTAGTATATGACTATGTAGAATTACCTTGGCAAGAATTAGATTGGTGTGGTGTAGAGGCTACTGTACAAAAAGCTAAATTAACTGAGTTTTTAGAATGTGACTGTAATTCTGGTTTCAATTTACAGCAACCTCCCCTGATGCGTTGTGCTGTAATTCGTTTAGAAGCCAATAAATACCAATTTATCTGGAGTCACCATCATTTACTCATGGATGGTTGGTGTAACGGGATTTTATTAACAGAAGTTTTCACACTATATAAAGCATTTTGTCAAAGTGAGGATGTAACTCTACCATCACCCATCCCCTACGGTAATTATATTCTCTGGTTACAGCAACAAAACCCAGAGCAAGCAGAAAGTTTTTGGCGTAAGCAGCTTCAAGATTTTACAGCACCAACAGTTTTGGGGAATAAAATAAATAACCAATCCTCAATTTTCAGTCAACAGTCAAAAGTCAACAGTCAACAAACTGAACAACTACAAAACTTTGTCCGTCAGCATCGTCTTACCCTTAATATCTTAGTACAAGGGGCTTGGGCATTATTATTAAGCCGCTATAGTGGTGAGAATAATGTATTGTTTGGTACTACTGTTTCCGGTCGTCCTCCAGAATTACCACAAGTAGAAAGCATAGTTGGTCTATTTATTAATACTTTACCTGTGCGCGTCGATGTAAATGGAGAGATGCAAATAATACCTTGGCTGCAACAATTGCAAGCTCAACAGGTAGAAAGAGAACAATATAGTTATAGTTCCTTGGTAGATATTCAAAGCTGGAGTTCCGTTCCCCGTGGAACATCTTTATTTGAGAGTTTGCTGGTATTTGAAAATTATCCAGTGTCGATAGAATCAGTCATCAAAACTTTTGATCAAACTCTCCAAATTGAGGATACCCAAGGATTTGAAAAAACAAATTATCCTCTGACATTAACAGTAATTCCTGGGGAGGAGTTATTATTTAAGGTTAGTTATGATGTCTCTTATTTTGATGCAGCAACGATTTCGCGTCTTTTAGGACATTTAGAAACTTTGCTGATGTCAATGGTGAATGAGCCTGAGCAAAGGCTTTCACAACTATCAATGTTAACGCCCCAGGAGAAGCAATTAATATTAAAAGATTGGAATCAAACTACACAAGCATATCCAAATCAGTGCATTCATCAGCTATTTGAGGCGCAGGTGGAAAGAACACCTGATGCAATTGCGTTGGTTTTTGGTGAGGAATGTTTGACTTATAGAGAACTGAATAATAAAGCTAATCAACTGGCTCATTATTTGCAGCAGTTGGGGGTAAAACCGGAAATATTAGTTGGTATTTGTTTAGAACGTTCTTTAGAAATGACTGTCTGTTTGTTGGGAATCATCAAAGCTGGGGGTGCTTATGTACCCATTGATCCAGAATATCCCCAAGAACGCATAGCTTATATGCTAGAAGATTCTCAGGTTAAAGTATTTTTAACTCAGGAACAATTACTCGCTCAAATTCCTCAAAATCAAACTCATAAGATTTGTATAGATACAGAATGGGATAAAATTTCCAGACAACCAAATACTAATCCTGATAGTGGAGTAAAACTAGATAATCTTGCTTACGTTATCTACACATCTGGTTCTACTGGTAAACCCAAAGGTGTAATGAACACCCACCAAGGGATATGCAATCGCTTATTGTGGATGCAAGAAACTTATCAAATAAATTCTACAGATAGCATTTTACAAAAAACACCTTTTAGCTTTGATGTATCTGTCTGGGAATTCTTCTGGACTTTATTAACAGGCGCACGTTTAGTAATTGCTAAACCAGGTGGACATCGAGATAGTGCTTATCTGATTAATCTAATTATTCAAGAGCAAATAACTATTTTGCATTTTGTACCCTCCATGCTGCGAATCTTTTTAGAAAGCGGTAATGTAGAAAAATGTACCTCTCTTAAAAGAGTAATTTGTAGTGGTGAAGCCTTATCTTTAGATTTGCAAAACCAATTTCTTGAGCGTTTTGACTGCGAATTATATAACCTCTATGGCCCTACAGAAGCAGCTATTGATGTTACTTTCTGGCAGTGCCGAAAACATACTAACTTAAAAACCGTACCTATTGGTCGTCCTATCGCCAACACCCACATTTACATCCTTGACCAGCATTTACAACCCGTTCCCATCGGCGTACCAGGAGAACTTTACATTGGCGGTGCGGGAGTCGCCAGAGGTTACTTAAATCGCCCTGAATTAACAGCAGAAAGATTTATTAGTTATTCGGATTTGGGCAGCATAGGCTATCTTACACCAATGCCCCATGCCCCATGCCCCATACCCCATGCCCTATACAAAACAGGCGATCGCGCCCGCTACCTAAGAGATGGTACAATAGAATACTTAGGCAGATTAGACAACCAAGTAAAAATTCGTGGATTTCGGATTGAATTAGGTGAGATAGAAACCGTACTCAGCCAACATTCAGAGGTACAAGCGGCTATTGTAGTTGTGACAGAAGATACCACTGGTGATAAACGGTTAGTGGCTTATATTGTCTCAGAAAATCCAGAAATAACAGATTTGCGGCAATATTTGGCAAAAAATCTGCCAGATTACATGATTCCTTCTCAATTTATCACCTTAGATGCACTACCGCTCACTCCTAATGGTAAAGTTGACCGTCGTGCATTACCAAAACCACAATTTAAAACATCATCACACACAATTGCACCACGCACACCCACAGAGGAATTATTGCTAAATATTTGGCAAAATATATTGAATTTAAATTCAGTGGGAATTACAGATAATTTCTTTGCTTTGGGTGGTCATTCTTTATTAGTAATTCGTCTGGTTTCCCAAATTCAGCAGGTGTTTGGGGTAGATATTTCTTTACGACAAATATTTGAAAATCCTACCATTGCTGAATTAGCAACATTAATTAATTCTTCAAAATTATCTCTGTATAGCTCAATTCCTGAGAGGGAAAGTACAGATAAAATATTGCTTTCCTTCGCTCAACAACGTTTGTGGATGTTGGCGCAAATCGAACCAGAAAACCCATCATACAACGTAGCTGCTGCTTTACAACTTACTGGTGATGTCAATGTTGATGTTCTGACACAAAGTTTGCAAGAAATTATCCACCGTCATGAAATTTTGCGTACCAGTTTTGTCAATGTCGATGGTCAAGGGATAGCTGTCATTGCAACAGAAATCAATTCCCATATCCCGGTTGTAGATTTAAGTTTTCTTCCCCCATCTCAACAGCAAAAACTTGTCCAAGAACTGGCGCAAGAGGAAAGTCAACAACCTTTTAATTTAGAAATTAGTCCACTTTTACGAGCCAAATTTTTATATTTAAATACTCAGGAATACATCCTCTTATTGACCATGCACCACATTATTACCGATGGTTGGTCAATTAATGTATTCGCGCAGGAAATGGCGACTATATATCAAGCCTTTTCTCAAGGACAATCTTCTCCTCTACAACCATTAAAAATTCAGTATGCTGATTTCGCTGTTTGGCAAAGGTCGCAAAGTGATAAATTTAACTATCAAGTTGAATATTGGCGACAACAATTAGAGTCAGCACCAGAACTATTAGACTTACCTACAGATTATCCGCGTCCAGCTATTCAAACATTTCGAGGTCAGCGACATAGTTTTACAATATCTGAAGAATTAACAGAGAAAATTAAACAACTCGGTCAGGAAACGCACACTACATTATTTATGGTAATGTTTTCGGCGTTTAGTATTCTGTTGCATCGCTATAGTCAACAAGAAAAAATCGTCATTGGTAGTCCTGTAGCCAATCGTCATTATCCTGGAACAGAGGGATTAATTGGCTTTTTTGTGAATACCTTCGCGCTGTTAATTTCCCTAGAAGATAATCCCACAGTCGCGGAATTATTACCACGGGTGCGAGAAATGGTGTTATCTGCGTACAGCCATCAAGATGTACCATTTGAGCAGGTAGTAGAAGAGTTAAAATTAGTTCGCTCTTTGAGTCATTCACCCTTATTTCAAGTTATGCTGGCAGTAGAAAATGCACCTACCCAGCCAATAGAAATTCCCGGTTTACGTTGGAGTCCCCTAGAAATTGATGGCGGTACGGCAAAATTTGACATTACGTTGATGATTGCGGAAACAGATGCAGGTTTACAAGGTAAATGGGAATATAACTGTGATTTATTTACAGAAACAACGATTCACCGTTTTACAGAACATTTACAGAATATTTTGTTGGGAATGACTTCTGAACCTAGTCAGAAAATTTCTGATTTACCTTTAATGAGTGGGGGAGAACTTCAGCAAATCATCAATTTTGGTACTTCGCCAACAAATCTCATCATTCATTGCATACAAGAATTATTTGAGCAGCAAGTTGCAAAATTTGGTGATGAAATTGCAGTGATTTGTCAACATCAAAAACTTACTTACTCAGAACTAAACACCAAAGCTAATCAACTTGCATATCATCTCAAATCTTTAGGAGTTCAGCCAGAAATAGCTGTAGGAATTTGCGTTCACCGTTCCCTAGATTTTATCATTGGTATTTTAGCAATCCTCAAAGCTGGTGGTTTCTATGTTCCCTTAGACCCAACTTACCCCCAAGAACGTCTAGAATTTCTAATTGAAGATGCTCAAATACAGGTAATACTCACCCAACAGCAGCACATCCCCCAATTACCCGATTTACCTATCTTCTGTTTTGATACAGACACAGCAAACCTAACACAGCACCCCACAACCAACCCCGTCAACCACACCACACCGGAAAATCTCGCCTACGTCATGTACACCTCTGGTTCTACAGGAGTTCCCAAGGGTGTATGTATACCCCATCGTGGTGTAGTGCGACTCGTCAAAGATTGCAATTATATAAATTTAAGTGCTGATGAAAGCATACTCCAAGCCGCGCCAATATCTTTTGATGCTTCGACATTTGAAATTTGGGGAGCATTATTAAATGGTAGTCGCTTAGTAATTTTATCTAATCAACAACCCACATTAGCAGAAATTGGACAGGCTATTACACAACATCAAATTACTACTCTGTGGTTAACAGCAGGCTTATTTCACCTGATGGTAGATGAACATCTTGAAAGTTTGAAATCAGTCAAACAATTAATCGCTGGTGGTGATGTTTTATCTGCGGTTCATATTAATAAATTACTGCAAACCTATCCTGAATGTCGTGTAATTAATGGTTACGGCCCTACTGAAAATACTACCTTTACCTGTTGTTATAGTGTGACCGATATCTGTGAGAGTAACACTGTTCCCATCGGTCGCCCTATCAATAATACTCAAGTTTATATTCTCGATAACCACCTCAATCCCTTACCTGTAGGCGTTCCCGGTGAGTTATATATTGCTGGTGACGGACTAGCGCGGGGTTACTTAAATCAACCAACTTTAACCGCCGAAAAATTTATTAATTGGGGACTGGGGACTGGGGACTGGGGACTGGGAACTACCACACTCAGCACTCTCTATAAAACAGGCGATCGCGCTCGTTACCTTGCAGATGGTAATATTGAATACTTAGGGAGATTAGACAATCAAGTAAAAATTCGGGGATTCCGCATTGAGTTGGGTGAGATTGAAGCGGTATTAAATCAGCATCCAGCAGTAAAAGAATGTGTGGTTATTGCTCGTGAAAAACAACTCATAGCCTACTTTATCGCTTTAGATAATACACCAGATAATCTCAGAGAATTTTTACAGCAGCGTCTTCCTGATTATTTAATTCCTCACTTTTTTGTTGCTTTAGAAACTCTACCTCTGACAGTTAACGGTAAGGTAGATAGACAGAAATTACCAGCACCAGAAATTACAAGTTTTCCAGATGGAACTGTAGCGCGTTCTGATATAGAAGCTAAGTTATTAGAAATTTGGTCGTCAGTTTTGAATTTGTCCCAAGTGAGTATTTATGATAATTTCTTTGCGCTTGGTGGTGATTCAATTCTGGCGATTCAGTTGATATCTAAGGCTAATCAAGTAGGATTACAATTAACGCCTAAGCAGCTTTTTCAATATCAAACTATTGCCGAACTTGCAGGAGTTTTTACTGTTGATAAATCTTCTTTGCTACCGCAGGGTATGGTTACTGGTGCTGTGCAGTTGACTCCGATTCAATGTTGGTTTTTTGAGCAGGAGTTGGTGAATCAGCATCATTTTAATCAGGTGGTGTTTTTGGAGTCTGGGGAGAAGTTACAACAGGAAGTTTTGGTTGCAGTTATTAATAAGTTATTGCTGCATCATGATATGTTGCGGTGTCAATTTGGAGAGAAGAATTTTATCACGCAGAGGCGCAGAGGCGCAGAGAGAGAGATAGGAGAGGTTGTTGAGTTGGGTGGGGATGTTCCTCTGGTTTTTTGTGATTTGTCTGGTTTGTCTGGGAGTGAGCAGGATAGAGTTATTCAAGAGGTTGCTGGTGAAGTACAGGCTGGTTTAAATATTGGTTATGCTCCTTTATTAAGGGTGGTGCATTTTGATTTGGGTGAGGTTTCTAGGTTATTAATTGTTATTCATCATTTGGTTGTTGATGGGGTTTCTTGGCGGATTTTGTTGGCGGATTTTCAAACGGCTTATCAACAAGCTTTGGCGAAACAGACAATTAGTTTACCTGCTAAGACTACTTCGTTTTTAACTTGGGCGGAAAAGTTATATGATTATGCTCGGTCTGAATGTCTACAAGATGAATTAGAATATTGGTTATCCAATAAATACCAACAAGTAAAACGATTACCAATTGATTATCCTGATGGTGGTAATCAGGTGGTTGATGTTGAGACTGTGACTATAAAACTTTCTGTGGAAGATACTCAAGCTTTACTTACAGAAGTTTCTCCGGTCTACAATACACAAATTAATGATGTGTTATTAACGGCTTTAACTGCTACTATCTCAACCTGGATAGATAATCCTTTGGTGTTGCTTGATTTAGAAGGTTATGGTCGTAATTTTCCAGGGGAAGATATAGATATATCTCGGACCGTGGGATGGTTTACAACAATTTATCCCTGTTTGTTATCAAAGGAAAGTGATGATTGGGGGGAATTGCTGAAGGGTATTAAAGAACAATTGCGAGCAGTACCCAATCAAGGATTTGGTTATGGAATATTACGCTACCTTGATGATAGTGAAGCGAGTCAAAGGTTGCGGGATTTACCCCAAGCGGAAATCAGCTTTAATTATTTAGGACAATTAGATTTAGGTTTGGAACATGGAAAATTGAAATGGCTACCCTTACCTGGAATTACAACCCAAGATAAACAACAAACTCGACGCTATGCTATAGAAATTGTTGGGTTTGTCCGCGAAGGTAAATTACAGTTTGATTGGATATATAGTCAGCAGCAGTATCAACAAGAAACTATTTCACAATTAGCAAATAATTTTCAGCAAGGATTACAAGCAATTATCAATCACTGTCGTTTACCTAATGTGGGAGGTTACACACCTTCTGATTTTGAGTTAGCAAATTTAAATCAAGAAACTTTAGATTTGGTGATGGGGATGATTAGTTTTGCACCGGAGGGTTTGCAATGAATACAACTCTAAATCAAAAAATGATTGAGGATATTTATCCCCTCTCATCTTTGCAGCAGGGTATGTTATTTCATAGTCTGTATGCGCCTAACTCTGGTGCTTATGTGGTACAGGTAAGTTATGAGTTACATGGTAATTTAAATATTGCGGCTTTTGAGGCTGCTTGGCAAGATTTAATCAATCGTCATCCTGTTTTACGCACAGCTTTTGTTTGGGATAATTTAGAAAAGCCGCTACAAGTAGTTGGGAAGCAAGTAAAATGTCAGATTAATCATCTTGATTGGAGTGATGTTTCAGTTCAGCAACAACAGGAAGCTTTAAAAGTTCTGCTGCTACAAAAACAGCGCGAACAGGGATTTAATTTATCCCAAGCACCTCTGATGCAAATGACACTCATTCAGTTAAAATCTGAAGTTTATCAGTTTGTTTGGAGTTATCACCATTTATTATTAGATGGTTGGTCTGTTCAGGTACTTTTAAAAGAATTTATTGTTATTTATCAAGCATATATTCAACAACAAACACCTGTTTTACTCAACCCACGTCGCTATCGAGATTATATTGGGTGGTTACAGCAACAAAACTTGGCGGAAGCTGAGACTTTTTGGAAACAGCAATTACAGGGGTTTGTGTCGCCAACGCAGTTAAATGTTGGTCAAAACCTAGATGTTCGTCCCGATAATTTACATAGTCATTATCACGAGGAAAAAATTCAGCTTTCAGTCGAATTAACTAGCAAACTGCAAACCCTAGCCAAACAACAACAATTAACCATCAATACCTTTGTCCAAGGTGCTTGGGCGTTGTTGTTAAGTCGCTATAGTGGGGAAAAAAATGTTTTATTTGCTACCGTTAGTGCAGGTCGTCCCAGTGCGCTGAATGGTGCTGATGCAATGGTGGGATTATTTATCAATACCTTACCATTCCGGGTGTTAGTTTCTCCTGAAGAGACACTATATCAATGGTTGCAAAAGCTACAAAATCAGCAAGTAGAAATACGGCAATATGAATATAGTTCTTTAGTAGATATTCATCGTTGGAGTCAAGTTTCACCATCCATACCACTATTTGAAACCTTGGTGGTATTTGAAAATTATCCCATTGAACCTGCTCTGAAACAGTCTTTAGCATCTTTGGAAATTCGCAATATTCAAGCTACGGAACAGACGAATTATCCTCTGACGCTGTATGCAGTGGTGGATTCTCAGCTTGCTTTGAGAATTTTATATGATAGCGATCGCTTTCACCATACCACCATCACCCAAATCTTAGAACAGTTAGAAACCCTGTTGTTAGGAATGACACAGGGAGATTGTAATTTAGCCACACTCCCATTTCTCAGTCCCACCCAACAACAGCAAATACTCATTGACTGGAACGCCACAACACAGGAAATTCCTCAGCAATGTGTTCATGAAATCATCAGCCAGCAAGCACAACAAACACCGGACGCGACAGCAGTTGTATTTGCAGATAAAACCCTAACTTATGCCGAATTAAACGCCAAATCCAACCAAATCGCCCATTATCTACTACAACTAGGAATCAAACCAGAAGCCAGAATTGGGGTTTATTTAGAGCGTTCATCGCCATTATTAATCATAGCCCTACTGGGTATCCTCAAAGCTGGTGCAGCCTACGTACCACTAGACCCCACCTTCCCCCCAGAACGTCTGCGTTTCATGATGGCAGATGCAGAGTTAAAATTGTTGCTTACACAAACATCTTTAACTAGTGTTATTACTGACAAAATAGCAACAATTAACCTCGATGAATTAGAGGAAGATATTAGCCAGCAGCCAATATTTGACCCACAAATTAAAGTAACACCAGAACAACTAACTTATTTAATTTATACATCTGGGTCAACAGGGCAACCAAAAGGGGTGATGATTGAAGGGCGATCGCTCGTTAACATCTTAACAGACCTGAAACAACGTTTATCAATCACCCCTAACGACAAACTCCTAGCAGTCACCACCATCGCCTTTGACATCGCCGCCTTAGAATTATTTCTCCCCTTAATTGCAGGCGCACAAGTCGTATTACCCCCCCAAACAGCCTTAGTTGACCCTCGCCAACTCGCCAACTGCATAGAACACCATCAAATTACCATCATGCAAGCCACCCCCGCAACTTGGCGGTTACTTCTAGCCAGTGGTTGGGAAGGGAAACAGGACTTAAAAATCCTCTGTGGTGGCGAAGCACTAGAGAATACCCTAGCCCAACAGTTATTATCTTGCAGTCAAGAAGTCTGGAATCTATACGGCCCAACAGAAACCACAATTTGGTCAGCAGCCCAGAAACTAAGTATAGATGAACCCGTAACCATCGGTCATCCCATCGCCAACACACAATTTTACATCCTCGACGAACAGTTACAACCCGTCCCCATCGGCGTACCAGGAGAATTATATATTGGTGGTGCAGGAGTCGCCAGAGGATATTGGAAACGCCCAGACTTAACAGCAGAGAGATTTAAGGGACTGGGGACTGGGCAGAGAAATTACCCTACTCCCTACTCCCTACTCCCTACTCCCTTATACAAAACAGGCGATCGCGTCCGCTACCTAAGAGATGGTAAACTCGAATACTTAGGGAGACTAGATTATCAAATCAAAATTCGCGGATTTCGCATCGAACTAGGAGAAATAGAAGCGGTACTAGCACAACATCCCGCAGTAGAACAAGCAGTAGTCACCCTGCGAGAAGATGAACCAGGAGAACAGCGTTTAGTAGCCTATATAGTCTCCCACCCTGAAATTATCCCCACAGAACTACGCACATTTTTAGGTGAAAAACTACCTATATATATGATGCCATCGGCATTCATATTATTAGAAAAATTCCCCCTCACACCCAACGGTAAAATAGACCGCAAAGCATTACCAAAATCCAACAATTTACCTTTAACAACCACTAATAATTTCATACCACCGCAAACCCAAATCGAACAAACCCTGTCTGATATTTGGCAACAATTATTAGGTAGAGAAAAAATCAGCATTCATGATAACTTCTTCGACTTAGGAGGACATTCATTATTAATAGTAAGAATGCAAGGACAACTCACCCTAAAACTCAATCAAAACATACCCCTAGTAGACCTATTCCGTTATCCCACCATCAACTCCCTAGCAAAATACCTAACCCAAAACACCCCCACATCAGATAAAGAAATAGAAAACAGAATCTCCCAACAACAAACCGGAAAACAAAGACTCCTCCAACAAAGACAAACAAGACTAAAAACCTAACCCTCAAAAAAACTCTCCGCGCACCTTTGCGCTTACCTCTGCGCCCCTCTGCGTTTAAAAAACCTATATGAACAACCCCACAGGACTAGAAATAGCAATAATTGGCATAAACGGTAAATTCCCCGGTGCTAATAACCTAGAAGAATATTGGCAAAACCTCCGCAACGGAGTAGAATCAATCACCAACTTAACCGACGAACAAATCCAAAAAAACGGCGTAGACCCCACACAATTAAAACATCCCAATTACGTCAAAAGACAAGCCATAATAGACAACATAGAATACTTTGACGCAGAATTTTTTGGCTTTAACCCCAGAGAAGCAGAAATTCTCGACCCCCAGCACAGACTATTTTTAGAATGTGCTTGGACAGCCTTAGAAGACGCAGGATATAACCCAGAAAACTACACCGGAGCAATTGGAGTTTATGCCGGTGCAGCCATGAATAACTATTTATTAAACCTAATTACAAACCCACAAATTCAAAATCAAATTAGCCGCTATCAACTATTTTTATCCAACGATAAAGACTTTCTCACCACCAGAGTTTCTTATAAATTAAATTTACGAGGCCCAAGTTTAGATATTCAAACAGCTTGTTCCACATCCTTAGTAGCAGTTCATGTAGCTTGTCAGAGTTTATTAAGTGGAGAATGCGACATAGCCCTAGCAGGGGGTGTATCCTTAGCAAAAGCCACAGGTTACTTATATCAAGAAGGCGGAATTTACTCACCTGATGGTCATTGTCGCGCCTTTGATGCTGATGCTCAAGGAACAATTGCAGGTAGTGGTTTAGGTATCGTTGTCCTTAAAAGACTGCAAGAAGCTATTGAAGATAGAGATTATATTCATGCTGTAATTAAAGGTTCAGCTATTAATAATGATGGCGGTTTAAAAGTCAGTTACACAGCACCGAGAATTGATACCCAAGCAGCAGTAATTCGCGCCGCACAAGCATTAGCTGGAGTAGAACCAGCAGATATTAGTTATATTGAAACCCACGGAACAGGAACAGCATTAGGAGATCCCATTGAAATTGCTGCTTTAACTCAAGCCTTCCGCGCCGGAACAGAAAAAACTGGATTTTGTGCCATATCATCAGTAAAAACCAACATCGGACACTTAGATGCAGCAGCAGGAATTGCCAGTTTAATCAAAACAGTTTTAGCACTCAAACACCAACAAATTCCCCCCAATTTACATTTTCAACAACCAAATCCCCAAATAGATTTTTCCCAAACACCCTTTTATGTGAATACTAATTTAGTTGACTGGGAAACAGATAAAACTCCCCGCCGTGCTGGTGTCAGTTCCTTTGGAATTGGGGGGACAAATGCTCATGTAATTTTAGAAGAAGCACCAATTAAATTCAAAATTCAAAATTCAAAATTCAAAATTAATTATCAGATGTTATGTTTATCGGCTAAAAGTGAAAAAGCTCTTGAAGAAGCAACAATTAATCTGGCTACATATTTACAACAGCATCCACAATTCAACCTTGCAGATATTGCTTATACCCTCCACATAGGACGACAACATTTTGCATATCGCCGGATGGTGTTGTGTCAAACCACAGAAGAAGCAGCGCAAATTTTAGAGAAAGAAACTAAATACACTCATACAAATTCCGAAAAAAGCCCAAGTATCGCCTTCATGTTTCCCGGACAAGGTAGTCATTACCTCAACATGGGTAAGGAATTATATGAGACAGAAGCTATATTTCGAGAGCAAATAGATCATTGCTGTGAATTATTACAGCATGATTTGGGGTTAGATTTGCTATCCATCCTATTTGAAACAGAAAGCATTCCCAGTCCCCAGTCCCCAGTCCCCAGTCCCCAGTCCCAAACCATCTACGCACAACCAGCATTATTTATAATCGAATATGCCTTAGCAAAATTATGGATATCTTGGGGTATTCAACCACAGGCCATGATTGGTCATAGTCTCGGCGAATACGTAGTAGCCACTTTAGCAGGTGTCTTTTCTCTCCCCGATGTTTTAAAATTAGTCGCATTGCGTGGTCGTTTAATGCAGCAATGTCCAACTGGTGCAATGCTCTCAGTAGGAATGTCAGCAGCTAAACTACAACCTCTGTTGACAGATAATTTAGTCATAGCGGCATACAATGCACCAGAATTATGTGTAGTATCTGGTACTGAAGCGGAAATCGTTCAACTAGAAACAAACTTAAATAAACAGGGAATTTCTAACCGTAGATTACAAACATCTCACGCTTTCCACTCACCCTTAATGGAGTCCATGATTACTCCATTTATCGCCGCTTTCCAGAAAATTACACTGCAAACACCCAAAATTCCCTTTATTTCTAACGTTACAGGAACTTGGATTACAGCAGAACAAGCAACTGATCCGCACTACTGGGTAAATCACTTACGTCAACCTGTACAATTTGCCACAGGAATCAAAGAACTGCTAACAGAACCTCAGCAAATTTTACTAGAAGTAGGAGCAGGACGAACACTTGCTACCTTAGCCAAACAACAAACCAACAGCCATACAATTTTATCTTCCTTACGTCATCCCCAAGATACACAATCAGATGTAGCATTTTTACTGCAAACCTTGGGTCAATTGTGGTTAGCAGGTGTATCAATTGATTGGGAAAATTTCTACACACACCAACAACGTCAACGTTTACCATTACCCACCTATCCTTTTCAACGTCAGCGTTACTGGATTGATTTGAAAGCAGGAGAGCAGGGGAGCGAGAATATACCCAGTCCCCGGCTTTATCTTCCCTCTTGGGAACGTAGTTTACCTCATCCCCAAGTAGACATAGCTGAAAAACGCTTGTGTTGGTTGGTGTTTACAGATAATTACGGTATTTATCAAGAAATAATTAATACGCTACAAGCGGTTGGACATGATGTAATTATTGTGAGCCAAGGTGAAAAATACGACCAACCTGCATATCGTACTTTTACAGTTAATCCCCAAAACTCACAGGATTTTGTGGAATTGTGGTCAGATTTAGAACTGCGAGAACTCATTCCTCACCATATTTTATATTTATGGGATTTAACTGATTTACAACAGCAACCACTCAGTTTGTTGTATTTAGCGCAAGCAATTTCATCACAGTCAATTGAGCGAGAAATAACATTAACTTTGGTAACAAATGATGGGCAATTGTTGTTAGGGAATGAAAATATTCAACCCATGAAAGCGACAGTTTGGGGTATGGGTAAAGTGATTTCTCAAGAAATACCACAATTAACTTGTCGCTGTGTTGATATTTCATTATCCACTGTAGCTAGTACAAATGAACAAATCGCCCAACAATTAATTACAGAATGTTTAAATAATCAGAATGATTCTGTAGTTGCTTATCGGGGTAATTATAGATGGAATCAAATTTATAAACCCTTATTAATGGACGATGCACAATCAAAAATATCTGTACATGAAGGAGGAAATTATGTAATTTTGGGAGACTTAACAACGGGTTTAGGAACAGTATTTGCTGAATTTCTGATGAAAAATTCAGTGCGATTAGTGCTACTTAGTGATGTCATTACCGAAACTCTCAAACAAAGTTTAGATAATGTTGGTATTGATTACTTATCACTCAATATAGATATTACCAAGCAAGCAGAATTAGAAAATGCTATAGCTCAAGCCGAAACAAAATTCGGACAAATAAATGGGGTATTTTACTCCACACCCATGAGCAATGAGCATTCAATGGCATTTTTACCCCAATTAACTACAAAACACTGGGAATATAACTACCGTACCAAAATCCAGGGCTTATGTGTTTTAGCTGAAGTTTTGCGGGATAAACCTTTAGATTTCTGTGTATTACAATCTTCCCTGTCCACAGTGTTAGGTGGGTTAGGTTTAGCCGTATACGCTGCGGCGAATGCAGTAATTGATATGTTTGCTATCCAACAAAATCAAAATAGCAAATTCCCCTGGATTAGCATTAACTGGGATGCTTGTCGTAGCGACTTAGAAACAGATATTAATCATAGTTTCGCCGCCAATTTAGTAACATTAGCACTCACACCGGCAGAAGTATGGCAATCAACCCAACATATTATCAAATTGGGTTTACCAGAATCGGTTGTAGTTACAAAATCTGACTTAGACAAACGTTTAGAAAAGTGGGTAACAAACACCCCAACCAAAACCAAAACAGAAACCAATAACAGCTACACCCGTCCCCAACTCACCAATGAATATATTGCACCCCGTGACGAAATTGAAACAGCGATCGCCCAAATTTGGCAAGACCTATTAGGAATTTCCCCCATAGGAATTAATGATAGCTTCTTCGACTTAGGCGGACACTCCCTACTAGCCATCCAAGCCATTTCCAGATTACGCGATCGCTTTGGTGTCGAACTCTCAATGCGAAACCTCCTCTACGAAGCACCCACAATCGCCGCAATCGCCACAATCATCACCACCCAAAACCAAAACCTAGAACAAATGACAGCCCTACTCACAGAAATCCAAACCCTCACCCCAGAACAAATCCGCCAACAACTCAACCACCTCTCCTAAAAACTCCGCGTACCTCCGCGCCTACCTCCGCGTACCTCTGCGTTAAAAAAAATGTCAAACTACTCACAAATCCTCTCAACCCTAACCCCAGAACAAAAAGCCTTATTTGAACGTCGCCTTAAAGAAAAAGGATTAACCCTCCCTCAATCCTCCACCATTCCCCGACTAAATCAAACAGAAAACATCCCCCTATCTTTTGCTCAACAACGCCTCTGGTTCATCCAACAACTAGAGCCAGATAGCTACATTTATAACGTTCCCTGCGTCCTAAAAATGCACGGAAATTTACAACTATCCGCATTAGAATCAGCTATCAACCAACTCAGAAAAAGACACGAAACATTAAGAACTTATTTCCCAACCAACTCCGAAAATCAACCCATTCAAATTATCGAACCTTGGCAACCCATCACCTTACAAATTATAGACACAACCGAAGAAATCGAAAAAATAGCATTAACAGCCGCACAAACACCCTTTGATTTAACTCAACCTTTATTCAAAACTAGCCTCTTCCGGTTAGCTGAAAACGAACATATTTTATTAATCACAACCCATCATATTATTTCTGACCGTTGGTCAGTCGGTGTCTTTCTCAAAGAAATTTCTCTATTATATTCCGCTTATGTGCGGGGAGAAGCTGCACCCTTATCAGAATTACCTATTCAATATGCTGATTGGGCATTGTGGCAAAGACAACAATTACAAGGTGCATTTTTAGAAGAACAAATTAATTATTGGCAACAAAAATTAGGCGGTGAATTGCCTGTTTTACAGTTACCTACTCTGCGTAAAGATGTATCTACATACTCTGGCTCACAATATACAGTTGCTCTTTCTCCGTCTTTATCACAAGCGTTGAAAACCTTAGCTGCCAAGCAGAGTGTCACCTTATTTATGCTGCTGCTGGCAAGTTTTCAAGTATTACTATATCGCTACACAGGAGAAGAAGATTTATTAATTGGTACAGATATTGTTAACCGCGATCGCCAGGAAACAGAAAATCTCATTGGCTTATTAGTCAACACTGTAGTATTGCGTACCAATTTAGACGGAAATCCCACAGTAGCAGAATTATTA
Organism: Anabaena sp. FACHB-595; assembly: GCF_048568275.1. Lineage (NCBI taxonomy): Bacteria > Bacillati > Cyanobacteriota > Cyanophyceae > Nostocales > Nostocaceae > Anabaena > Anabaena sp. FACHB-595. The sequence continues at coordinate 3,178,547 of NZ_CP183473.1, read as the reverse complement.
AAACGAGTACGTGAGGTAACGCTTGGTGCTTTCGCTCATCAACATTTACCTTTTGAAAAGTTGGTAGAAGTTCTGAATCCTGAACGTCATCTCAATCAAATGATGCCTTTATTTCAGGTAAAATTTGATTTACAACTGGCAACAGTACAACCACCTCAACTAACAGGATTATCTGTAGAAAGGTTGCCAATTAATGATGATAATGCCAAATATGAATTACGTCTAAATTTACAAGATACTCCCCAGGGAATCAAGGGACAATTTGAATATAGTTCGGAATTATTTGATGCTGCTACTATTGCTCAAATAGCAGAGCATTGGCAGATGCTTTTAGAAAGTATAGTGACAAATATTGATGCAAAAATATCTGATTTATCTTTATTAACTGCTCAGGAAGCAGAATTATTAAATAATTGGAATGCGACATCACGGGAATATCCTACTCATGAGTGTATTCATGAATTATTTGCAGCGCAGGTAGAAAGAACTCCTGATGCAATTGCTTTGATTTTTGGTGAGGAAGCTTTTACTTATCGAGAAATTAATATTAAGGCTAATCAACTGGCTTATTATTTACAAACTTTGGGAGTTAAGCCAGAAACGCCTGTGGGAATTTGTCTGGAACGTTCCCCGGAAATGGTGATTGGGATGTTAGCTATTCTCAAGGCTGGGGGTTTTTATGTTCCGCTCGATCCGGCTTATCCTGATGAGAGATTACAGTATATTTTGGATGATGCGAAAGTGGAGGTAATGCTCACGCAAAGGCGCAAAGACGCAAAGGAAGAAAAGAAGGTTGTTGATTTAGGAGATTGGGAGAGTGTTGGGGAATATCCTGTTACTAATCCTGTGACGGATGTTACGCCGGGGAATTTGGCTTATTTGATTTATACTTCGGGTTCTACGGGTAAGCCTAAAGGGGTGATGATTGAGCATCGCAGTCCAGTTTGTTTATTGTACTGGGCGCGTGAGGTTTTTTGTGATGAGGCGATTTCTGGGGTGTTGGCGGCTACTTCTATTTGTTTTGATTTATCGGTGTTTGAGATTTTTGTCCCGCTTTGTTGGGGGGGTAAGGTAATTTTGGCAGAAAATGCTCTGGAATTGCCGAATTTACCTGCTAAATATGAGGTGACGTTAATTAATACTGTACCAAGTGCGATAACTCAACTTCTCAACTTTAATGCTATTCCTCATTCTGTGAACACAGTGAATTTAGCGGGTGAACCTCTGACATGGAAATTAGTACAGCAACTTCAACAACTCCCCCATGTTCAGCACATCTATAATCTTTATGGCCCTTCGGAAGATACTACTTATTCTACTTACATAGAACTGAAAGATATTACCCCAAATAGTCCTACTCCTCCTATTGGTCGTGCGATCGCCAATACTCAAGTTTATATTTTAGACAAACATTTACAACCAGTACCCGTTGGTGTTCCAGGAGAATTATACATTGCAGGTGCAGGAGTCGCCAGAGGATATTGGCAACGCCCAGAATTAACAGCAGAAAGGTTTATTAATCAACAGTCAACAGTCAACAGTCAACAATCAACAGTCAACACTTTATATAAAACAGGCGATCGCGTTCGTTATCTGCCTGATGGCAATATTGAATACTTAGGTAGGTTAGATAATCAAGTAAAAATACGTGGTTATCGCATTGAATTAGGCGAGATAGACGCTTTACTCAGTCAGTATCCAGAAATTCAAGAATCTGTCGTGATTGCTAGTGAAACATCATCAGGTGATAAAAATTTAGTTGCTTATATTGCTCCTAAAAATATCAATATTGCAGATTTACGGCATTATTTGACAGATAAATTACCTGGATACATGATTCCTGCTCATTTCATGACTTTGGATGCACTGCCACGTAATCCCAATGGTAAGATTGACCGTAAGGCATTACCCGCAGTTGAAAATTTATCTTCAGAATTAGGAATTGGTTATGTAGCACCTCGCACAGCTACAGAGCAAGCTTTAGAGGTGATTTGGCGAGAAATACTTTTAGTTGAGCCTATCGGCATTTATGATAACTTTTTTACATTGGGCGGACATTCACTTCTGGGGATGCAGTTAGTAGCGAGAATTAACGAATCCTTGCAGGTAGAATTACCCCTAAAGTATTTATTTCAGTTTCCCACCATTGCCAGTTTAGCCGCACAGATTGACCTCTCTCCTACGAGGAGAGAGGCTTTGACATTCCCCCCTTCCCTTGTAGGGAAGGGGGTTAGGGGGTTAGGTTTCGGACTACCCAAAATTCAACCCCAACCCCAGGAACGCTATCAACCTTTTCCCCTGACAGATATTCAGCAAGCTTACCTCATCGGACGTAACGCCGCTTTTGAGTTGGGTAACATTGCTACTCATGGTTATCAAGAAATTGAGACGGTGGGGTTAAGTGTTGCACAGGTAGAAATGGCGATGCAGCGATTGATTGAGCGTCATGATATGCTGCGGGTGATTGTCCAAGCTGATGGACAGCAAAAGGTTTTATCACAAGTACCGGATTTCAAAATTGCGGTGACAGATTTGCGTGGGGTAGCTTCTGCACTCCAGGATATCCGCCAACGCCTTTCTCATCAAGTTCGCCCCACTGACAGCTATCCTTTATTTGAAATTCAAGCAATTTTATTAAATGACAACAAAACCCGCTTCTGCATCAGCTTTGATGTTTTAATCGGCGATGCTTGGAGTTTTCGCTTATTAGGGAGAGAATTAGTCCAAATTATGGAAAATCCAGAGGTCGAGTTACCACCCATTAACTTAACTTTCCGAGATTACGTCCTCACAGAAAAAACATTACAAGACTCAGCGATTTATCACCGTTCTCAAGCCTACTGGCAAAATCGCCTGACTACCCTGCCTCCTGCACCAGAATTACCTTTAACTAAACCCCTCAGTAAAATTACAGAACCGCATTTCACCCGTCGCAGTGGAACTTTATCCCCAACCCAATGGCAAAAACTCAAACAGCAAGCCAGCGAAGCAGGAATTACACCATCCGGCATACTTTTGGCTGCTTTTGCCAAAATTCTCTCACGGTGGAGCAAACAACCCAATTTCACCCTAAATCTGACCTTATTTAACCGTCTACCCCTACATCCCGAAGTCAATCAAATTGTCGGAGACTTCACAGCGTCTCTGCTGCTAGAAATGAAGAGTGCAGGGTGTAATAACTTCCTCGAACTAGCTCACCGCATCCAAAGCCAACTGTGGGATGATTTAGACCATCGTTATTTCAGTGGTGTAGAGGTACTGCGTCAACTAGCGCGTCAGCAACAACGGGTAACAGAAGCATTAATGCCTGTAGTTTTTACCAGTACCCTCACCCAAGATTATCAACAACCAGAAGATAACCGCAATTGGCAAGGTGAATTAATATACAGCCTCAGCCAAACCTCCCAAGTGTATTTTGACCATCAAGTAGGAGAAGTTGCCGGCGCATTAGTATTTAACTGGGACACCATTGATGAACTTTTCCCCCCAGGAATGTTAGATGAAATGTTCCGCACCTACTGTAATTTCCTCAACCAGTTAGTAGAACCCGATACCAATCACATCCCCCTGCCCCCTGCCCCCTGCCCCCCTGCCTCCTGCCTCCAAACCCTATTTTTCCAGCAAGTAGCAAAACAACCCAACCAAACCGCAATCGTCACCACAGAACAAACTTTAACCTATCAACAGGTGAGCGATCGCGTCTGTCATCTTGCCGAACATTTACAACAATTAAGTGTAATTCCCAACCAATTAGTAGCAATTGTCATGGATAAAGGTTGGGAACAAATAGTAGCAGCCTTAGCAATTCTAACTGCTGGTGCTGCCTACGTACCCATTGACCCGCAATTACCAGCCCAGCGTCGTCTACATCTATTACAAGAAACACAAGCACAAATTATACTTACCCAATCTTGGTTAGATACAACTTTAGAATGGGCTGATCATCTAACTCGGATATGTGTTGACCTCTCTCCAAACCTCTCTCCTACAAGGAGAGAGGCTTTAACCTCTCCCTCTGATTCTTCGGATGTAGAACCAATCTTAAACTCTCCCCCTTCCCTTGTAGGGAAGGGGGCTGGGGGGTTAGGTCAACCCACAGATTTAGCCTATGTAATTTACACCTCTGGCTCAACAGGAACACCCAAAGGTGTGATGATTGATCATCAGGGAGCAGTCAACACAATATTAGATATTAATCAACGCTTTGGTGTAACAGAGAATGACCGAGTTTTAGCGGTGTCATCCCTTAGTTTTGATTTATCCGTGTATGACATCTTTGGCATTTTAGCGGCTGGCGGAACAATCATCATTCCTAAAAGCGGTAATGATCCCACCCATTGGATGCAGTTAATTAACCAACATCAGGTGACAATATGGAACACAGTTCCCGCCCTGATGCAGCTTTTACTTGACACCTCCCCCACCCAAAACCAGACACTCCGCCTAATTTTACTCAGTGGTGACTGGATTCCTCTCACATTACCCCCACGCATCCGCAGCCAATTTAATCATCCCCAAATTATTAGCTTAGGCGGTGCTACAGAAGCTTCCATCTGGTCAATTTTCTACCCCATAGAGACAATCGACCCCAATTGGAAAAGTATTCCCTACGGTTATTCATTGACTAATCAACAAGTTTACGTCCTCAACCACTCCCTAGAACCCTGTCCCACCTGGGCTATTGGCGAAATCTACATCAGTGGTTTAGGAGTCGCCAAAGGATATTGGCAAAATCCAGAATTAACGGCGGAAAAATTTATTCAATTGGACATGGGAGAGAATTTCCCCCCTACACCCCTACACCCCTACACCCCTACACCCCTATATAAAACTGGCGACTTAGGACGCTACTTATCTGATGGAACAATAGAATTTTTGGGACGGGAGGATTTTCAAGTCAAAATTAATGGCTATCGAATTGAATTAGGAGAAATTGAAGCCGCTTTACAACAACATCCAGCCATAACTCAAGCTGTGGTGACAACTGCGGGAAATGCACTATCTCAACAGCAATTAGTTGCTTATCTGGTATTGCAACCAGAAGTAATTGCTAGTCAAAACACTCTTAACTCCTCCTCACAACTGGATTTCAAATTGCAACAAAAGGGAGTCAGAAAATTTGATGCTGGGGTGCATTCTGTAGCTTTACCTGGGGTTAAATCTTCTCAAGTCAATTTGCGGCGACAAAGTTACAGACAGTTTTTAGCAGAAACTATCCCTCTAAATGCCTTGGGTGAATTTTTCGAGTGTTTGCAAATGCAACATTTAGAAAATTCCCCATTACCAAAATATCGCTATGCTTCGGCTGGTAGTTTATATCCAGTCCAAACATATATCTATATAAAACCCCATCGAGTTGAAAATTTAGCGGCTGGTTTTTATTACTATCATCCCCAAAAACATCAACTTATCCAGTTAAGTGATGAGACAAACATTGATAGTAGTATCTATGGCATCAATCAAGAGATTTTTACACAAGCAGCATTTGCCATCTTTTTAATTGGTGACTTACAAGCAATTTCGCCAGTTTATGGTGATAAATCTAGGGACTTCTGTTTACTAGAAGCGGGTTATATGGGTCAACTATTAATGGAAACCGCACCAAATCAAAATTTAGGCTTGTGTCCCATTGGGGATTTAGAATTTGATGCGATCCGCGAACATTTCATTTTACATGAGCAGCAAATATTCTTACATGGGTTTGTAGGCGGTATTATAGACCCCCATTGGACAACCCGTTGGTTATCACCTGAAACTGCTCAAACCAAGGTAACAAAAGCCGAATTAATTACCCAAAAACTACGGCAATTCCTGCAACAAAGATTGCCAGAATATATGATTCCCCGCCTCTATATTCCCCTAGAAACGCTGCCATTAACACCAAATGGCAAAATTGACCGTCGTGCGTTACCTCAGCCAGAATATCAATTTAGCCAATCTGAACAGCCTATTATACCTCCCTCTACAGAATTAGAAATAGCACTAGCTCAACTATGGCAATCTATTTTAAATGTAGAAGTTTCTAGCATTCACAATAATTTTTTTGAATTGGGAGGTAATTCATTATCAGCTACTCAAATAATTACTCAGATGCGGCAAAATCTCCAACTTGATTTACCCATTCGGGAATTTTTTCTCAATCCTACCTTAACTGCACAAGCTGAGTTACTCAAACAACAGTGGGAAGCAAAACAAGAAATTACAATTGAACCTATTGAACGTATTAATCCACAAGAATTACTGGCAAATTTAGATGAACTTTCTGATGAAGAAGTAGAGATTTTACTTCAAAAAATGCAGTTAGAAGAGGATGATTTATCTCACGCAAAGACGCAAAGACGCGAAGAATAGGAGGAGAGGAGATAATTTTCTAATCAAACTATCTCTCTTTTCTCCTCTTTGCGCCTCTGCGCCTCTGCGTGAGGAAAAAATATTATTTTACTTGATTAAATTATGAATATTTCCACATCCCAAAAACGCGAACTATTAGCGAAACTACTACAACAAAAAGCCACCAAACAACATTTTCCGCTTTCTTTTGCTCAAAAAAGATTGTGGTTTCTAGATAAATTACAGCCAGGATTATCAGTTTATAACGTACCTGCGGCTTTAAGGTTGACGGGTAATCTCGATGTCACGCGCCTAGAGCAAAGTTTACAATCAATTTTGTTGCGTCATGAGATTTTACGCACCAGTTTTGCTGTAATTAATGATGAACCTGTACAGAATATTGCTGTAAACGTCAAAATAAATCTACCTATAATTGATTTGCGGGAATTATCACCAGAAAATCAAGAATCACAAGTCATACAGCAAGCTAAATTACTCACAGAGCAACCGTTTCAACTTACAGAACCGCCTTTATTACGTGTGGCGTTACTACAACTGAGTGATACTGAATTTGTATTGATTTTGGTCATGCACCACATCATTACAGATTACTGGTCATTTCGTGTTTTGGTGCGGGAATTAATCTCACTTTATCAAGGTCAAACCTTAGCAAAATTACCAATTCAATTTGCAGATTTTGCAACTTGGCAACAAAAATGGCTGCAAAGTGAAGCTAGACAAAATCAATTATTATACTGGCAAGAACAACTAAAAAATTATCCCCGTGAATTATCTTTACCAACAGATTATCCACGTAACGCTATACAAACTTTTAAAGGTGCAAGGCTATTTTTTACTTTATCACCAGAATTATCTGAGCAATTGCGACAATTGAGTCAACAGTATAATGCTACGCTGTTCATGACTCTTTTAACAGCATTTAATATCTTATTATATCGCTACAGTGGACAGGATGATATATTAGTTGGTTCTACAGTTACTAGCCGCGATCGCCCAGAAATTGCTAACCTCATTGGTCTATTTGTTAATAATCTCATATTTCGCACCAATTTATCTGGTAAACCCAGTTTTATCGAACTTCTTAACCAAGTAAAAGAAACAGTTTTAGGCGCGTTATCTCACCAAGATTTACCCTTTGAAGATTTAGTAGAACAACTGCAACCAGAACGAAATTTAAGTCAAAATCCTTTATTCCAGGTAATGTTTGTTCTCCATAACACACCGAATAAAACGACAAATTTACCTGGATTAAAAATTGAACCTCTAGAAACCGAACATTCTACATCTCGCTTTGATATCAGCTTGGATATGTACGAAACACCAAACGGTTTAAGGGGAACTTGGGAATACAGTACAGAATTATTTGAACAAGCTACTATTGAAAGATTAATTGCACATTTTCAAATTTTATTATCAAATATTGTTGATAATCCCAAACAATCTATTAATGAAGTACCATTATTAACAGTTAAAGAACAAAATCTATTAACAGAATGGAACGATACATTTACAGATATTCCAGAATTAACAGTTTATGAATTATTTAGTCAACAAGTAGAAAAAACACCAGATAAAATTGCCGTTCTTTTTGGTAATAAATCCCTAACGTATCAGCAACTAGAACAAGAAGCTAATCACCTAGCTGCCTATTTACAAAACATAGGAGTGCAAGCAGAAACAAGAGTAGGAATTTGCTGCGATCGCTCTCTAGAAATGGTAATCTCCCTATTAGCAGTTCACAAAGCCGGCGGTGCTTACGTTCCCCTCGACCCCGGCTATCCCCAAGAGCGTTTACAGTTTATAATCAACGACTCACAAATCTCAATCTTATTAACTCAAACTTCCTTATTAAACAACCTCCCACTCATAGAGGAAATAGCATTAAATAAACCTCTTAAAACTCCTCTCTGCGCCTCTGCGCCTCTGCGTGAAATAAAAATCATCCCACTCATCAGCAACACCGACAAAACCAATGATTTATCACACCCCAATCAACTCGCCTACCTAATTTACACCTCCGGTTCAACCGGAACACCCAAAGGCGTGCAAATTTTGCACAGAAGCTTAAGCAACTTCTTAACCGCAATGTCCAAAGCACCAGGACTCACAGCAGAAGATAACCTTTTAGCTGTCACCACCCTAGCCTTTGATATTGCAGCCTTAGAGATTTTCTTACCCTTAATTGTCGGTGCTTGTTTAGTCTTAGTAGAAAGGGAAGTCACCCTAGATGGAGAGAGATTAGCACAAGCGATCGCACAACATCAAATCACCTTTATGCAAGCCACCCCAGCAACTTGGCGGTTACTTTTAGCCAGTGGTTGGGAAGGTAAACAGGACTTGAAAATTCTCTGTGGCGGCGAAGCATTAGATAACACCCTAGCCCAACAATTATTATCCTGTACTCAAGAAGTCTGGAACTTATACGGACCAACAGAAACCACCATTTGGTCAGCAGCCCAAAAACTCAGTATAGATGAACCCGTAACCATCGGTCATCCCATCGCCAACACCCAATTTTACGTCCTCGACGAGCATTTACAACCAGTCCCCATCGGCGTACCAGGAGAATTATATATTGGTGGTGCAGGAGTTGCCAAAGGATATTGGCAACGTCCAGACTTAACAGCAGAAAGATTTCTCAATCAACAGTCAACAGTCAACAGTCAACAGTCAACAGTCAACACCTTATATAAAACAGGCGATCGCGTCCGATATCTCCCAGATGGTAAACTAGAATACTTGGGTAGATTAGATTATCAAGTCAAAATTCGCGGTTTTCGCATTGAATTAGGAGAAATTGAGGCAGTATTAGCACAACATCCCCAAATATCACAAGCAGTAGTAAGCGTGCAAGAAGATGAACCAGGAGAACAGCGTTTAGTCGCTTACATCGTCCCCAATTCTCAGGATGTGGGAAGCAATGATTTACAGCAATTCCTCGCCAACAAACTCCCAAAATATATGATTCCTGGGGTGTTTGTCACATTAACAGCCTTACCCCTCACACCTAATGGTAAAGTTGACCGTAAAGCCTTACCCACTCCCAATACCCAATCACAGGTAAATGAAACCCCTCGCACACCAACAGAGGAAGTTTTGGCGAGTATTTGGGCGATGGTGTTGGGTGTCGAGTCGGTGGGTATTGAGGATAATTTCTTTGATTTGGGGGGACATTCCCTGCTGGCGACGCGGTTAATTTCTCAAGTACGGCAGGTATTTGGTGTAGAGTTACCATTACGTAATCTGTTTGAAAGTCCGAAAATTGCGGATTTAGCCAGAGTAATAGAACATAGTCACCACGAAATTAACCCAATATTACCGATTGCTCGCACTGGTAACTTACCTCTATCTTTTGCCCAGCAACGCTTTTGGATTTTAGCGCAGTTAGAACCGGATAGCCCTTTTTATAATATTCCTTTGGCGGTGCAAATTCGGGGTGATATCCACTTGGATAGTTTGCAGCGCAGTTTTACGGAAGTGGTGCGGCGACAGGAAATTTTGCGATCGCATTTCTTGAATGTCGATGGACAGCCTGTTTTGAGGATTGCTGATGTTTGTGATGTCAATATACCAGTGATTGATTTACAGGGATTACCGGAATTTGAACAACAGCAGCAGGTGCAGGAGTTGGCGCGAACTCAGGCGCAGCAGCCTTTTGATTTGGCTGGTTTGTTGTGGCGGGTGCGGTTGGTAAAATTGGGGGAGGGGAATCAGGTATTATTGTTGACTTTGCATCATATTATTGCTGATGCTTGGTCTGTGGGGTTGTTGGTTCGGGAAATTTCTCGCGCATTCGCGGAGCGTCCCGCAGGGAAGGCGCAAAGACGCAGAGAGGAGGAGAGGATTCAGTATGTGGATTTTGCTTTTTGGCAGAGGGAGTGGTTGCGGGGGAGGGTTTTAGAGGAACATTTGGAGTATTGGCGCGGACAGTTGGAGTCTGCGCCGGTGATGTTGGAATTACCGACTGATTACCCCCGTCCGGCTGTACAGTCTTTTCGGGGGGCTGTATATGGGTTTGGTTTGTCGGCGGAATTGACTCAGGGTTTGCAAGGGTTGAGTCGGCGTTATCACAGCACTTTATTTATGACTTTGTTGGCTGTTTGGAATGTGCTGTTATATCGTTACAGTGGTGATGATGATATTGTGGTTGGTAGTCCTATAGCTAATCGCAATCGTGTAGAGACGGAAGGGTTAATTGGTTGTTTCGCTAACACTCTGGCTTTACGTACTGATTTGAGTGCTAATCCTAGTTTTGCTGATTTATTGTCACGGGTTCGGGCAACTGCTTTGGGTGCTTATGCTCATCAGGATTTACCTTTTGAACAATTGGTAGATGTGCTGCAACCAGTGCGATCGCTCAGTCATTCGCCTCTTTTTCAAGTGATGCTGGTGTTACAAAATTTACCTTTGCCAGAGTTGGATATGGGGGGCATAGAATGGCAAGTAATTGAGGCGGATAGTGGTACAGCAAAATTTGACCTGACTTGGTTCGTGAGCGAAACTGCTCAAGGCTTAAGCTGTAAGTTGGAATATAATACTGATTTATTCGCAGCCACAACTATTGAGCGTTTAGCTGGACATTTAGAAACATTATTACAAGCAGTAGTTCTCAATCCCGAACAGCATATTAACGAATTACCGTTATTAACCACTGTTGAACAGCAGCAACTCGCACAATGGAACGCCACTCAACGCCAGTATCCTCAGCAGTGTTTACATGAGTTATTTGAAGCACAGGTGAGACAAACCCCGGAAAAGATAGCAGTGATTTGGGGTGAAAAACAGCTAACATATCAAGAATTAAACACCAAAGCCAATCAATTAGCCTGTCATCTGCAAAGTTTAGGTGTCCAGCCAGAAACGCCCGTGGGAATTTGCGTTGACCGTTCCCTAGATATGATTATCGGCTTATTGGCTATCCTCAAAGCTGACGGTGCTTACGTTCCCCTAGACCCCACTTATCCCGAAGCCAGATTAGCATTTATTATTGAAGATTCCCAAATGCAGGTGTTACTCACCCAGCAAAAACAATTAACTAAACTCCCCCAACTCCAAATCCCCATAATTTCCCTAGACACCCCAATCCCCAGCCCCCAATCCCCAGTCCCCAGTCCCCAGTCCCCAACCAACCTAGCCTACATCATCTACACCTCCGGCACTACAGGCATTCCCAAAGGAGTCGCCATTACTCATCAAAGTCCGGTAACGCTGATGTATTGGGCGCGAGAAATTTACACAAGAGCAGAATTAACAGGTGTTTTAGCTTCCACTTCCATTTGTTTTGACCTTTCAATATTTGAAATCTTCGTTCCCCTAAGTTGGGGAGGTTGCGTCATCCTCGCTGATAATGCCCTACAACTACCAGAATTACCAGCAGCCGCACAAGTTACTTTAATCAATACAGTCCCCTCAGCCGCCAGAGAACTGCTACGTTTAAATGGTATTGCCGCAACAGTACAGACAGTAAACTTAGCCGGCGAACCTTTACCGAAATCGTTGGTAGACGAACTCTATCAACAATCCACAATTGAGCGCGTATATAATCTTTACGGGCCTTCAGAAGATACCACCTACTCTACCCATGCGCTCATTCCCCGCAATAGTCAACAAGCCCCGACAATCGGTCAACCCATCGCCAACACTCAAGTTTATATCCTAGACCAAAACCTGCAACCCGTTCCCGTTGGCATACCCGGTGAAATTTACCTCAGTGGCGCAGGGTTAGCAAGAGGTTACTGGAAGCGTCCAAAATTGACGGACGAGAGGTTTATTAAACAGTCAACAGTCAACAGTCAACAGTCAACAGTCAACACTCTCTACAAAACAGGCGATCGCGCTCGTTATCTTCCAGATGGTAATATTGAATATCTGGGGCGTTTCGACCATCAGGTGAAATTGCGTGGTTTTCGCATTGAATTGGGGGAAATTGAAGCGTTACTTCATCAACATCCAGAGTTAACGCAGGCTGTCGCCATTGTTCGCAATGATACGCCAGAACATAGCCGCCTAGTAGCTTATGTTGTTCCCAAATCTCACATTGAAGCAGCAGAATTAAGGCAATTTTTAGCGGCGAAACTTCCTGCTTATATGCTACCGACAGCGTTTGTCATCCTGGAAACTTTACCTCTAACAGCTAATGGTAAAGTAGACCGTTTTGCTTTACCCATACCTGATTTATCGCCAGTCACCACCACAACCGCACCCCGCACACCCATAGAACAACAATTAATTAATATTTGGACTCAGGTTTTAGGGGTAGAATCTATCAGCATTCATGATAACTTCTTTAGATTGGGTGGTGATTCAATTTTAGCCATTCAAGCAGTAGCCAAAGCGAATCAACAAGGCTTGGCTTTACGACCCCGGCAGATGTTCCAATATCAAACAGTGGCAGAACTAGCAGCCATTGTGGACACTGATACCACATTATCTAGTGAGCAAACACCAATCACAGGGGAAGTTCCTCTCACTCCTATTCAGCAATGGTTCTTTGAGCAAAATCTAGTAGATGCACATCATTGGAATCAAGCCATTCTTTTAGAAGTACACCAATCTCTTAACCCTGATTACTTACGGCAAGCATTAGATCAACTATTAGCACACCATGATGGATTGCGATCGCACTTCCAACAAACCCCCGACGGTTGGCGACAATTTGTAGCAGACATCAATCAATTACATAATACGCAGAAACCTAACCCCCAACCCCTTCTCTACAAGGGAAGGGGAGAAATCAAAGCCTCTCTCCCTCTGGGGGAGAGGCTTGGAGAGGGGTTTTATTATTTTGATATGTCAGAATTGACAAACCTTCACCCAGAAAAAGTATCAGACACAATAGCTAATATTGCCAATGATTTACAAGCCAGTTTCAACCTAGAAACACCGCCATTGCTACGTTTAGCCTATTTTGACTGTGGTGAAACTCAAAATCATCGCTTACTTCTGATTTTCCATCACTTAATCATTGATGGCATCTCCTGGCGGGTGTTTCTCGAAGATTTGCAACTAGCCTACCAACAACTTAGCCAAGGACAGCAAATCCAACTCCCACCCAAAACCACATCCTATCAACAGTGGGCAAATAAACTACAAGAACATACCTGGAGTGCCGATTTACAAGCAGCCTTCAATTACTGGACATCCCCCACTTGGCAACAAATACCACCTCTCCCCGTAGATTATGCCCCAGGTTCTAATACAATGGCAGATGTAGACACCTATTCTACATTTCTCAGCGTCACAGATACCCAAAACCTCCTGCAAGAAGTTCCTCACGCCTACCGTACCCAAATTAATGATGTTTTATTAACAGCCTTAGTCTTAGCCTTCCAAACATGGACGGGTGAAAATCGCTTGTTAGTAGAACTAGAAGGACATGGAAGAGAAGATTTGTTTCCAAGTATTAATTTATCTCGAACAATGGGTTGGTTTACCAGCCTATTCCCAGTATTATTAGATATATATCCCTCTGCCGATCTAGGGATTTCCCTCAAAGCTATCAAAGAGCAACTACGGCAAATTCCAGACCGAGGAATTAGCTATGGGTTGTTGCGCTATTTAGCATCGCCAACAATTCGAGACACTATCAAAGCAATACCTTTACCACAAGTCAGATTTAACTATTTAGGACAATCTGACCAAATTTTCTCGGAAAATTCACTCTTTACCCCAGCCAGTGAATCTATCGGACATAGCCGTAGTTCTAGAGGGAAACGTAACACTCTGATTGAAATTAACAGCATCGTCACAGGAGGAAAACTGCGATGTGATTGGACATACAGCAAACAACTGCATCATCGCCAAACCATCGCCACCTTAGCAGAAAACTATCAACAGATACTACTTTCATTAATTCAGCATTGTCTCACCCCTGAAGTTAGCGGCTTTACTCCCTCTGACTTCCCGCAAATGGATTTCAGTCAAGATGAATTAGATAAGTTGTTGGGAGAGTTATGAGAGGAGTTTTTTTGAAACGCGGAGGTACGCGGAGGTAACGCAAAGGTACGCAGAGTTCTCTTACTCTCTGTGTCTCTGCGCCTCTGCGTGAGCCTAATTAAATACTTGCATCACAACATTACCAAAAATCATGCAACCTGTGGATAAACGCAAAAATATAGAAAATATCTATCCCCTATCACCCATGCAGCAAGGAATGCTGTTTCATACCTTGCTAACCCCCCAAGCAGGGGTATATGTGCCACAGGTTTGCTTGTATCTGGAAGGAAAACTAGATATAAACGCCTTAAAAACTGCATGGAATCAAGTTGTAATTAACCATCCAGCTTTACGCACAGCCTTTTATTGGGAACAGCGAGATAAACCCTTTCAAGTTGTATTTCGCCAAGTAGAAATACCTTGGAAAATTTTAGATTGGCAGACAATATCTGATGCGGAACAGCAAGTAGAATTAGAGATTTTTTTGGAGAGCGATCGCACCTTCTCCTTCGACATCAAACAACCTCCATTATTACGTTTAACCCTAATTCAATTATCAGCAACTAAATATATTCTTATCTGGACACAACATCATTTAATTCTCGATGGTTGGTCATCAGCATTAGTAATTAAAGAAGTATTTCAAAATTATTATAATTCCCCATCTTATTATCCTAATTCCCGCCCCTACGGTGACTACATAGCTTGGTTACAACAACAAGATAAAATTGCCGCTAAAACATTCTGGCAAAAACAACTTGCAGGATTTACTACACCCACTGTCATACAACGATTTGCCCAAAGAGAAAACAAAAACCTCACACCCCAAGAACAAACCCGCAGTCTCACCCCGAATCAAACAACTGGGTTGCAACAATGGGCAAAAGAGCAACAATTAACCCTGAATACTCTCTTACAGGGTGCTTTTGCCTTATTATTAAGCCGCTATTGCAACACCACCGATGTAGTCTTTGGTGCAACCTCATCAGGACGACCCGCAACCCTCGCTGGTGTAGAGTCAATGGTGGGATTATTTATCAATACTTTGCCGGTGCGGGTTCAGGTATCACCCACAGATGATTTAGTTGAGTGGTTGCAAAAATTACAAGCACAACAAGCAGAAGCTCTAGAATATGAATATACATCACTCTTAGAAATTCAAGAATGGAGCGAACTTACACCAGGAACTTCATTATTTGACAGTATTTTAGTATTTGAAAATTATCCCGTTGATACATCGGGAATTTCCCAAAACCAAGATTTACGTATTATTGATATTCAATCTTTAGAATGGACAAGTTTTCCCTTAACCATGTTGGTTTCTGTAGGGAATCAATTGTCATTAAAAGTAAAATATGACCGCAACAGATTTACAGATAATGCCATCACTCAATTATTAGAGCATTTCTGTAATTTGTTATTAGGAATGAGTCAACCAGGGCAAACAATAGGAAACCTACCTTTATTAACTCAGCAAGAGTATGAAACCATCCACAAATGGAATCAAACAGAAGCATATTATCCCCTAGAATGTATTCATCAGCAATTTGACATCCAGGTAGAAAGAACACCCGATGATGTTGCTGTGGTCTTTGAGGAACAACAACTTACCTATAGAGAATTAAATCAACGTGCTAATCAATTAGCTCATTATTTGCAAACCTGGGGAGTACAACCAGAAACACCAGTTGGGATTTATATTGAACGTTCTTTAGAAATGGTCATTGGGATTTTAGGTATCCTCAAAGCTGGAGGTTGTTATGTTCCTCTTGACCCTGCTTATCCTGCATCTAGGTTGACATATATTATTAATGAAACTCAAGTCCCAGTAGTATTAACTCAGGAAAGTTTATTAGAAAAATTGCTAGGGTTTACCTCTTCCCAAGCCTCCAGCAAAGTATTGAATAAAACCTTGTGCTTATGCTTAGATACAGATTGGCAGGAAATCACCCAGAAACCTGACAATAATCCCATCACAAATGTTAATCATGAAGATGCAATTTATATTATCTATACCTCTGGTTCTACAGGCACACCCAAGGGAGTAATTAACACCCATCGCGGTGTGAGTAATCGATTGTATTGGATGCAGCAACAGTATGGTTTAGAAAGAGGAGAAGTTGTTTTACAAAAAACTCCCTTTAGTTTTGATGTTTCAGTGTGGGAATTTTTCTGGACATTACTAAATGGTGGTCGTTTGGTGATGTCTAAACCAGGAGGACATCAAGATCCAAATTATTTATTAGAAATTATTGCACAGCACAAGATCACGACATTACACTTTGTGCCGACGATGTTAGGAGTGTTTTTAGAAGCACCAAATTTAAATGAACGTTGTCACAGCTTGAAGCGGGTAATTTGTAGCGGTGAAGCTTTATCAATAGAAATTCAAAATCGTTTCTTCCAGCATTTGGATGCAGAATTACACAATTTATATGGGCCGACAGAAGCCGCAATTGATGTCACATATTGGCAATGTCAGCCTACAGATAATTTACATACAGTGCCTATCGGTCGTCCAATTGCTAACACCCAAATTTACCTTTTAAATGATTATTTACAACCAGTACCTTTAGGTATTCCAGGTGAAATTTACATCGGTGGTGTAGGAGTCGCCAGAGGTTATTGGAAACGTCCAGATTTAACGACGGAAAGGTTTGTTGGGGGACTGGGGACTGGGGACTGGGGACTGGGGACTGGGGAAAAAAATAACCCAACTCTCAACTCCCAACTCAGCACTCAGCACTCAGCACTCAGCACTCTCTATAAAACAGGCGACCTTGCTCGCTATTTGCCTGATGGTAATTTAGAATACTTGGGGCGATTGGATAATCAGGTAAAAATTCGGGGGTTGAGGATTGAATTAGGGGAAATTGAAGCGGTAATTAATCAACATCCTGATGTACAGCAAGCGGTGGTGATTTTAGACTCAAAACAAGCTGATAATCAGCGTTTAGGGGCTTATGTGGTGCAGAAATCAACTAGCCTTGAGTCGCCAGATTTCACCAGCGAATTAGAAAAATTGTTGGCATCTCAATTACCAGAATATATGTTGCCTTCTGTATTTGTGATGTTGTCAGAATTACCTTTATTGCCTAACGGTAAAATCAATCGTCAAGCTTTACCGACACCTGAAACTGTACGCCATGCAAATCAATCTTATATTGCACCGCGTAATTCTACAGAAACAATTATTGCCAACATTTTGGCCGATGTGTTGCGACTAGAACGCATGGGAGTAGATGAAAACTTCTTTGAATTGGGGGGAAATTCCCTTTCAGCAATTCGGGTGACATCAAGACTCAGAGAAGCTTTTCAATTGGATTTACCTTTACATAGTGTATTTGAAAAACCCACAATTGCCGGACTTGCAGAACGAATTATGATTCTGCAACAGAGTATTCAACAAATGCAAACTACCCCGTCTGAACAATCAGGTCGTAAGGAGATATCGCTATGAAAACTATTGAAAAATTTCTGGCACACCTTTACAGCCTTGATGTTAAATTGTGGGTAGAAGATGCTAATTTACGGTGTAGTATTCCTGAAGATGTGCTGACGGATGAACTGACTGGAGAATTGCGATCGCGCAAATCTGAAATCATCACTTTTTTACGTCAAGCTAAGTCATCTACAAATTATACACAAGCAATTACCCCAGCACCACGCAACGGCAACCTACCTCTGTCTTTTGCTCAACAAAGATTGTGGTTTTTAGAACAATTACAACCCGATAGTTATACTTATAATTTACCGACAGCAGTCAGATTGACGGGGATTTTGGATGTTGGATTATTGGAGCGATCGCTAAATACCATTATCCAACGTCATGAGCTACTACGCACAAACTTCAAAACTGTAGATGGAAATCCTGTTTTAGATATTCAGCCGAGTGTCACCCTTCCCCTGGCTGTGATAGATTTACAAGCCTTTAATCTCCTCGAACAAGATGAAGAAGTCCGTCACCTGGCTTTAAAAGAAGCACAAACACCTTTTGATTTAGCCACAGATGTATTATTGCGGGTGAAAATTCTCCAACTAGCTAAAGATGAAAATGTAGTTTTATTTACCATGCACCACATCGTTTCTGATGGTTGGTCAATGGAAATTTTAGTTAAAGAATTAGCAACCCTTTATACTGCCTTTAGTGGTAATCAACCATCCCCTTTACCAGAGTTAGCAATTCAGTATGTTGATTTTGCAATTTGGCAAAGACAATGGTTACAAGGAGAAGTTTTAGAAACTCAACTAGACTATTGGCGACAACAATTAGGCGGTATCCTCCCAGTATTACAATTACCCACCGACTACCCCCGTGGAAGAGTACAGACATTTCGGGGTGCAATTGAATCTTTTTCTCTCTCTCCTCAATTGAGTCAAGGTATTATCAAACTCGCAAAAAATGCAGGTGTCACGCCTTTTGTTACCCTCCTCACGGCTTATAAAATTCTCCTGCATCGCTATACCGGACAAACAGATATCCTCGTTGGGACTCCCGTAGCTAATCGCCATCGTCGAGAAATAGAAGCTTTAATTGGCTTTTTTGTCAACACATTAGTATTGCGGACAAATTTAGCAGATAATCCCAGTTTTCAGGAATTATTACAGCAGCTAATAAATACAACTTGGCAAGCTTACGACCATCAAGATATACCTTTTGAAAAATTAGTAGAAGTCCTGCAACCGGAAAGAGATTTAAGTTTTAATCCACTATTTCAGGTAAAATTTCGGTTAGAAAATGCCCCTACAGAAAAATTAGAATTACCAGGGTTAACTCTCAGACCTTTAAATCGGACAGAAGCAAGTGCCAAACTAGATTTAAGTTTGGATATGTACGAAACATCAGAGGGTTTTGTAGGTGCATTTGAATATAACCGAGATTTGTTTGCACCAGAGACAATTAACCGAATGGTAGGACATTTTCAAACGGTATTGACGGCGATTGTTGAGAATCCACAAAAACGGATTTCCGAATTACCATTACTGACAGATAAAGAAAAACAAACTATTCTCATTGATTGGAATCAAACCCAAGTAGAATGTCCTAGCCATTTAACCTTTCAAGACTTATTTGCAGCGCAGGTAGAAAAAACACCAGATGAAGTAGCGATTATCTTTGAAAATCAGTCTCTTACTTACACAGAACTCAATCAAAAAAGTAATCAAGTTGCTCATTACCTCAAAAAAAAAGGGGTGAAACCAGAGGTAATTGTGGGATTATGTGTAGAGCGTTCCCCATTAATGATCATCGCTTTACTTGGTATCCTCAAAGCTGGTGGTGCATATCTCCCCCTCGACCCCAATTATCCCCCAGAACGCCTGGGGTATATGTTGGCTGATTCCCAAGTACCAATTTTACTAACAGAAACAAGCCTGAAAGTTGCCACTTCCTCAAGCTACGAAATAATTTACCTAGATACAGACTGGGAAACAATTTCTCAATGCAGTATAGAAAACCCAGAAAGTGAAGTTAAACCAGAAAATTTAGCTTATTTAATTTACACCTCCGGTTCTACTGGTAAACCAAAAGGGGTTTTAATCCCCCACATCGGCTTAACCAACCTCACACAACATAAAATACAAGTTTGTGATGTTCATCCCGGTGATTGTGTACTGCAATTTTTCTCACTCAGCTTTGATGCTTCTATCCCCGAAATCATCATGGCTTTGGGAAGCGGTGCAAAACTTTGTCTAGCCAAATCAGAATCTTTACTACCAGGAGAAACCTTACTAAAACTGCTACGGGACAACGCAGTTACTCATATAACTATCACCCCCTCAGCCCTATCCCTACTCCCCTCAGCAGACTTACCACATTTGCGAATGGTACTAGTAGGAGGTGAAGCACCATCACCTGAATTAATCGCCAAATGGTCACAAGGAAGACGTTTTATCAACGCTTACGGCCCAACGGAAGTTACAGTCAACGCCAGCATGGTACTTTGTGGAAACGGTCATCCCCTAGTTCCCACCATTCGCCCCAGTGCCAACAAACAACTATATATATTAGATAATTATTTACAACCCGTCCCCATCGGCGTAATTGGTGAACTCTACATTGGTGGAATAGGTTTAGCGCGAGGTTATCTAAATCGCCCAGATTTAACAGCCGAAAGATTTATTAGGGACTGGGGACTGGGGACTGGGGACTGGGGACTGGGAAAAGAAGTGTCCTTAGTCAACAGTCAACAGTCAACAGTCAACAGTGATTCCAGACTTTATAAAACCGGTGACTTAGCTTATTACTTACCTGATGGTCGCATCAGACTTTTAGGAAGGGTTGATAACCAAGTCAAAATTCGCGGTTTTCGCATTGAACCGCAAGAAGTGGAAACCTTATTATGTCAACATCCTGGGGTGCGTGCTGGAGTAGTAATTGTCCGCGAAGACCAACCAGGGGAGAAGCGTTTAGTCGCCTACGTCATTCCCAATGAGGAAGGAGGGGAGCAAAAATTTCCCCAATCCCCAATCCCCAATCCCCAGTCCCCAATCCCCAATCCCCAATCCCTCCGAGCTTTCATGCGAGAGAAGTTACCCGAATATCTTGTTCCGTCGGCGTTTGTGCTACTGACTGATTTACCCCTGACACCCAACGGTAAAGTAGACACCCACGCACTCCCCGCACCCGAACAAGTCCTAGCAAACGCTGAATTTATCGCCCCCCGTACAGATATCGAAGCGCAATTAGCCGATATATACGCCCAGATACTCAAGTTAGAAAAGGTGAGTATTCAGGATGACTTTTTTGAATTGGGGGGACATTCTCTCATCGCCACTCAATTAATCGCCCAAGCTTTGCAGGTATTTCAAGTCGAACTTACCGTCATGGATTTGTTTGATGCACCAACAGTAGCAGGTTTAGCGGAACGAATTTTACAACGACAAC
This sequence comes from Anabaena sp. FACHB-595, assembly GCF_048568275.1. Classification (NCBI taxonomy): domain Bacteria; kingdom Bacillati; phylum Cyanobacteriota; class Cyanophyceae; order Nostocales; family Nostocaceae; genus Anabaena; species Anabaena sp. FACHB-595. Next base: position 3,157,375 of record NZ_CP183473.1, on the reverse strand, counting down.
TAAAGGCAGAAATTCCAGTAATATCTGATACCAGCGATGATGAACGAGAGGAGTTTGAAATTTAACCATGACACAACCAATGTATCTCAAACCCAATGTCATCATTGAACCACTATTCAATCAGTGGTACGCCTGGTCATATTTAATTTCTCCCGCCACAGCCGCAATGTACATTGCTAATTCTCATGTACCAATTATGCAATCATTCATTGCTGCGCCGCAGGTACACCACGATGCTTTAAAAAATCCAGCGATGACTGGTAGCCCCTTCATCAACCATAATCCCAGTCAAGTTGAGGATATTCGGGTATTACTGGAGACAACGCAAAAGCAGCAAGCGCAAATGCTAGAACTAGCGCAAGCAATTCAAGATTTAGAAAAACTCTTAGCTGCACACCCCCAGGGTTATTCTCTAGAACCTTTGTATAGTCAAATTCCTCAACCGCTACGGGGTTACGTAGAATTGGTACAGGATAGTAACAATCACCCCTCAATTCGCTTTATTGAAGGGCTACTATATCGCAGTCCATATTATAATCCTGCCAATCAATCGGTAAATTTGTACTTGGGTGACGGGGATAAACGCGCTTTTGTTTTGAGTACACCGCGCTTACCAGATGACGAGAGTATACATCTAAAAATAGCATTTAGCGATCGCCGTCTTGACCAACTCTCACAAATGCGTCACACTCCCCAACCCTACAACGATATTCGAGACACCCTGCAAATTCAACCTCATCAAGAATCACTATTTGCCGAATTTTTTACCACCACACCCCCCAACCTAGAACCCGACTACACAGAGGAAGCTGTAAGAGTTCGCTACTTTGGTCATGCTTGTGTTTTAATTCAAACCGAATCAGTCAATATTCTCTGTGATCCCATCATTAGCTATCCCCATGATTCGGGGATGAATCGCTACACCTACGAGAATTTACCCCGTGTGATTGACTACGTTATTCTGACCCACAATCACCAAGACCATGTAATGTTAGAAACGCTGTTGCAGTTACGCCACAAAGTTAAAACAGTGGTAGTTCCTAAAAGCAATAAGGGAATATTAATAGACCCTTCCTTAAAATTGATGCTGCAACAAATTGGCTTTGCAGATATCCGGGAAATTGACGAGTTAGAAGTAATTAATCTGACAGACGGATATATTACCGCCTTGCCATTTTTAGGAGAACATGGAGATTTAAATATAGGTGCGAAAGCTGCGTATTTAGTAAATCTTAAAGGACGTTCAATCTTATGTGCAGCCGATTCTAATAATATTGCACCCCAATTGTACAGCCACCTACAGCAAATCTTTGGGGATATAGATGTCTTGTTTATTGGGATGGAATGCGAAGGTGCGCCTTATACATGGGCGTATGGAGCATTATTAACCAATCAAGTACCGCGAAAAATTGCCCAAACGCGACGGTTAGACGGTTCTAATAGTAGCAGAGCGATCGCCCTAGTGCAACAACTGAAACCTCAGCAAGTTTACGTTTATGCAATGGGTCAAGAACCGTGGCTGACCTTCATCACCTCAATTATATATACACCAGAATCCCTAGCTATAATTGAATCTAACAAACTCATTGAATATTGTCATAGCCAAGAAATACTCAGTAAACGCCTCTATGGTTGTGAAGAAATCTTCCTTACACCCAACACTCAACCATCACTTATCCTAGCGAATATTAAAACTCCCTCCCTTTTACAAGGGGAGGGTTGGGGAGGGGTAACTTCAATTCAATCATTACTTTCAGAATTACAAAATTTAGATATTCGGATTTGGTTAGAAGATACTGAGAGCATCCCCAAACTAAGATGTAATGCGCCCAAAGGAGTTTTAACCCCGCACTTAAAAGCACAATTACAAGAACGCAAACCTGAAATCATCGAATTTTTACAGAGTTGTCAACAACCAAAACTAGCAATAGATTGGGAACAAGAAACAACCCTTGACTCGACAATTATTCCTCCTTCTCCATCTGCCTTACCTTCCTCATATTCCTCATTATTATTAACAGGTGCAACCGGATTTATCGGCGCATTTCTCCTAAGAGAACTACTCAACAAAACCACAGCATCAGTTTATTGTTTAATTAAAGCCAATAATCTTGAAATAGCCACCCAAAGAATCATCAAAACCTTACAAGATTACCAAATTTGGGATAGCTCATACTCAGATAGAATTATTCCCATAGTAGGCGACCTAGCCCAACCAAAACTAGGACTATCTGAACTAAAATTTCAAAACCTAGCCAACCAGATAGACGTAATTTATCATAACGGAGCGCGAGTAAATCACACAGAACCTTACAGCCGCTTAAAACCAGCGAATGTTTTAGGTACTCAAGAAATTTTCCGCCTAGCCAGCCAGAGCAAACTAAAACCAGTACATTTAATTTCCTCAATCAGTATTTTGGCAGGTAATAAAAATAGTAATTTCCAGGTGACAGAAGATGCTAACTTAGATGATTATGGCATACCTATTGGTGGCTATCCTCAGAGTAAATGGGCAGCAGAAAAACTAGCGATAACAGCAGTAAAACGCGGAATACCCGTAAAAATTTATCGCTTAGGAGCAGTATCAGGAGACAGTCAAACAGGAGTATTTAATCAAAACGATTTCCTCTATAAACTGCTGTTAGGTTACGTCCAATTAGGCAGCATTCCAGATACACCAATGCCCTTAGAAATCTTACCAGTAGATTATGTTTGTCGCGCCATTGTTGAACTATCAAAAATAACATCCAACCAACAAATATTCCATATCATCCAACCACAAGCAACAACCTCAGACATAGTATTTGAACAACTAAAAAAAGTCGGCATTGAAATTAAGAAAACCTCATATCATCAATGGCGCAACCAAATCTTACAAATAGCCCAAAACTCCCCAGAACACATCTTATATCCTCTAATTCCCCTATTACCCAGACAAAGAACCACCAACCAAACACCAACCAACAACAAACTACAAATTGACAACAGAAAAACCCAAACCATACTAAACCAACTCATCCCCCCACCAACCATCAACGAAACCCTAATTCAAACCTACCTCTCCCACCTCATCCAAAAAAACCTCATCCAAAAACCTCCCTCAAACCTCCGCGCACCTTTGCGTTAACCTCCGCGTACCTCTGCGTTTAAAAACATGATTTCCAACAACCCAAACCATACAGAATACGACACCTGGGCATGGCTATACAACCAAACAATGGGGCCAGAATATAGCCAAAACCAACTAAAACCCCTAGAAAAAATCCTTCTCCCCCAAATAAAACCAAACGCCAAAATCTTAGACTTATGCTGTGGAACAGGACAACTAGTCCAAACTTTAATCAATCGAGGATATCAAATAACAGGCGTAGATAACTCCTCAGAAATGTTAAATTACGCCCGTAAAAACGCCCCAAACGGACAATTTCTCCTAGCAGATGCGCGTTACTTTGAACTTCCCCTATCCTTCGACGCAGCATTTTCCACAAGCGCAGCCCTCAACCACATCATGACAATTCCCGAACTCCAGCAAGTCTTTCAAAGAGTATATTCCGCCCTCAAAGAAAACGGCTGGTTTCTCTTTGACATCAACCATCATCAACAAATGCAACGCTGGTGGAGAGGAAAAATTGCCGAAGGAGAAATAGAAAATAAATACGCTTGGATGGTGACACCAAATTACAACCCAGAAGAACGTCAAGGCTACTTTCAAGTCACCATGTTTCAGAAAAAAACCAAACCATCATCCGCCCGCATAATAAAAATAATTTGGCGTTTATTATCCCCAATATTAAACCACAACCTTTTATATAAACTCCGTATAAAACTATTATCCGTATTTCAAGCCAAAGAAAAAAACTGGCAAAGAATGGACGAAAAATATTTTGTTAGAGGACATATCCCCGAAGAAATCAAAATAGCCCTACAACAAACAGGATTCACCGACATTCAAATCCTCACCCTAGAAGGAAACCCCACAATAGACGATAGACACTCAGCCTACTTCCTTTGTCGTAAACCCGTAAACATCTAACCTTTCTTCCTTTGCGTCTTTGCGCCTACTCTTCGAGAACGACTTCGTCGAATGCGTGAGCTAAAAATCACCTATGACAACAACACAAAAACCCCAAACAACCCCCCAACAAAACCACCTAAAAAACTTCATCCAAAACTACAACCAACGCACCCAAACCTCCAAAAAAATAGCCCAACAAAATCGCCAAATACTAGCCGATAAAACCTCAATAGGTTTCAACTTTGCACCAGAAACCAAAGAACTCTGCTACCCAATTGCTATCGAAAAATCCAACGGTTCTCGCCTGTGGGATGTCGATGGAAACGAATACATAGACATCCTCATGGGACTAGGAATTAACTTATTTGGACATAACCCCCCATTCATTCAAACAGCCATCAGCGAACAACTACAACAGGGAATGCACATCGGTGTCCAAAATACACTAGCTGGCGAAGTAGCCCAACTCATCAGCGAACTAACAGGTGCAGAAAGAGTCACCTTTAGTAACACAGGTACAGAAGCCGTCATGACAGCCGTGCGTATCGCCCGCGCCGCCACAAAACGCCCAAAAATAGCGATTTTCACCAACTCCTACCACGGACACTTTGATTCTGTACTTGTCCGGGCAACAATGACAGAATATGCTAAAAAAGCCGCCCGTCGCATCATCGCCGCTAAATCTGGTAGTTTTATCGGTAGACTAGCCCAACCAATTCAAGCCCTTTTCACAGCCAACCTCAATCCCAAAGCCGTACCCGCAGCCCCAGGTATTCCCAACAGTGCAGCTGCTGACGTACTGATTTTAGAGTACGGTAACGAACATTCTTTAAAGCTGATTCGCAAACATCGCCGAGAACTCGCCGCCGTCTTAGTAGAACCAGTACAAAGCCGTTGTCCCGAACTGCAACCGCGTGAATTTCTGCAACAACTACGACAAATCACCCAAGAACTAGGAATAGTCCTGATTTTTGACGAAATGGTGACAGGTTTTCGCATCCACCCAGGAGGAGCGCAAGCACACTTTGGTGTAAAAGCCGACATTGCAACCTATAGCAAAATCGTTGGGGGAGGTCTACCGCTTTCGGTAATTGCTGGGAAAGCTAGTTACATGAACTACATAGACGGTGGACAATGGCAATTTGGAGATGATTCCACGCCTCAAGTTCCCACAACCTTCTTTGCTGGAACATTTTGCAAACATCCCCTCGCCCTCGCCGCCGCCCGTGCCACCTTACAACACCTCAAAATTTCAGGTATTGAATTACACAACGAATTAAATCAACGGACTACGCAACTCGTCAACGATTTAAATACTCACATGACACAGCAGGGTATAGCTATCAAGTTTACTAGCTTTGGCTCATTTTTTGCTGTAGCAGCCTCCCAAAGCGCAGTTCCCCCAATGGCGATAAACTTACTCTCTTATCACCTCATCACAAAAGGAATACATCTGCGCCAAGGAGACAAAGGCGGTTTTCTTTCCACAGCACACACCGAAGAAGATATTAATCTCATCAAAAAAGCCTTTATCGACAGTATTAACGAACTACGCAACGAAGGATTTATTAACAACTAATCTTCTCTCCGCGCCCCTCCGCGTTTCCCTCTGCGCCCCTTTGCGTTAAAAAAATATGCTCCTAGAACTCTTAAACCCCGCAGAACTCCCCATCCAACAACAGCTAACCCCACCCACCCAAATTAAACTCAAAAAAATCCTCACAGAACTATTAACAGCATTAAATAAACCCGATATTCAACAAGCCATCAACAACATTGAAACTGCAATAGCTGAACTAGAAATATATGATGTATTCCCCCTAGAAACAATTTCTACACAAACAACCTTAAAATACTGGGAAATAGAAGACTTTGACACCTACTTTCATGTCCAACACGTCCAAAGCAATGAACCAGAATTGTGCTTAGTCAAAGGTTTATTATCAGCTTGTCAAACCTTCTTGTATCTCCAACAAGACAATTTAAATCTAGATATTACTCAAATTGAACTACAAAGAGAAGGCTTTAAAAATTATGTCTATCTTTTAGACAGAGTATTTCAACTTAACTTAGAGTCATGTTAAAACTCACACCCCAGGAAATTTGGCAAGGTTTCCATTGGTCATTTTTTATCAATATTCAAGGATTAATTATTTGTTTGCATCGCTTTAATTTAGAATTAATAGACGGAAATTTACAACAAGCACAAATAGAGTTAAAAACAGCTACGAAATTAATGTTAGCTTCTGGTGCATCAATGGAATTAGCAGGTAGCTTAAGCCCAGAATTATATGAAGCTGAAATTCGTCCTTCGATGATGCCTCCTCATGTTAAATCTCATGATTTTAGTGGGTTGATGTCTTGGGAACATTCAGTATTGATTAAAGTTTGGAAACAGTTACGACCTCATTTTGCTAATTTACCAACAGAATTAAAAGCTGAACATCAAGGGTTTGTTGATGCTTATCTTTATCTGGCTAAGTCTCATCGAGCAGTTTGTCAAAAGTTCGGTGGGGAGGAGGCTGGTAGTTTAAGATTTGAGCGTAGTTGTGCTGTTGATGTTTTAGATGCTTTTGCTCGTAGTCGTTGTCAGTTTATTAATCCTGAGAATTTGGAGAAATGTGTCACGCAGAGACGCAGAAGCGCAGAGTGAGATTTATAAGTTTTCTTAGTTCCATATTAGAGATTTTAAGAGTAGAAAAATTATGTCTTATTCCATTGATGATATTAAAAATCACCCTGCATCTGAGCGTATTTTGGCTGCGCTTAAGGAGGCTCGGACTAAGTTAGAAGCGGTGGAATTAGAAAGGTCTGAGGAAGTTGCTATTGTTGGGATGGCGGGGCGGTTTCCGGGGGCTAAAAATGTTGATGAGTTTTGGGATAATCTGAAAAATGGTATTAACTCGATTAAGTTTTTAAGTAATGAAGATTTATTAGCAAATGGGGTAAAGGCGGAGGATTTAGAAAAACAAAATTATGTCCGGGCTTATGCTAGTTTGGCGGGAATTGATGAGTTTGATGCCGGTTTTTTTGGTTATTCTCCTAGAGAAGCGGAAATTCTCGATCCTCAGCATCGGTTGTTTTTAGAATGTGCTTGGGAAGCTTTAGAAAATGCTGGCTATGATTCAGAGCAGTATTCGGGTAATATTGCTGTGTATGGTGGGGCTGCACTGAATAGTTATTTGGTGAATTTAGCGAGTAATTCTAATTATCGAGAAAATAGCGATCGCACTCAAGTCGTGATCAGCAATGTTATGGGTTTAATGCCTACTCGTGTCTCCTATAAATTGAATTTGACAGGTGCGAGTTGTGGTATTCAAACTGGTTGTTCTACTTCTTTGGTCAGTGTACATATTGCTTGTCAAAGTTTATTAAATAAAGAATGCGATATAGCACTTGCTGGTGGTGTGTCTATCGGTATAGGGGAAAAAGCAGGTTATCTTTATCAAGAAGATGGTGTACTTTCTCCAGATGGTTATTGTCGGGCTTTTGATGTTAACGCGAAAGGCACAGTATTCGGTAATGGTGTGGGAATTGTTGTCTTGAAAAGACTGCGGGATGCTATTCAAGACGGCGACCATATTTATGCAATTATCAAAGCAACAGCAATAAATAATGACGGTTCGCAAAAAGTAGGTTTAACTGCACCCAGTGTTACCGGACAAGCAAAAGCTATCACTACTGCGTTAACAAAAGCTAAGATAAATCCAGAGACAATTCAATATATTGAAACTCACGGAACAGGAACAGCTTTAGGTGATCCTATTGAAATTGCAGCTTTAACTAAAGCATTTTCACCACATACTCATCAAAAACAATTCTGTGCTGTTGGTTCAGTTAAAACTAATATTGGTCATTTAGATGCGGCTGCGGGTATCAGTGGTTTAATTAAAACTGCTTTGGCTCTCAAACACAAACAAATTCCTCCAAGTTTAAATTTTACGGCGGCGAATCCGCAAATTGATTTTGCTAATAGTCCATTTTTTGTTAATACTCAGTTGACACCTTGGATAAATCATCAACACCCAAGAAGGGCTGGAGTTAGTTCCTTTGGGATGGGTGGAACTAATGCTCATGCAATTTTAGAAGAAGCACCAACACAATTCAAAATTCAAAATTCAAAATTCAAAATTAATTATCATCTATTATGTTTATCAGCTAAAAGTGAGAAAGCACTTGAGCAAGCAACAATCAACCTTGCTACACATTTACAAAAGCATCCAGAATTAAACCTTGCAGATGTAGCTTACACTCTCCAAATTGGTAGACGAGCATTTAACCATCGTCGTTGCTTAGTTTGTCAAACCCCTGCCCAAGCAATTGAAATCCTCACAGGAGTTGATGCTTCCCAACTGTTGAGTTATTCCCCAGAAAACACCGAACCCAGCATAGTTTTTATGTTCCCTGGACAGGGTAGCCAATACCTCAACATGGGACAAGAACTCTACAACACCGAACCAGTTTTCCGCAAAGAAATTGACCATTGCAGCGAATTATTACAACCACATCTAGGCTGTGATTTACCTTCCATCCTATTTAAACAGGACAACGAAAATTCACCCAGTCCCCAATCCCCAGTCCCCAATCTCAATTACGAATTACGAATTACGAATTACGAATTACTAACCCAAACCACCTACGCCCAACCTGCTCTATTCGCCGTAGAGTACGCCCTAGCGAAACTCTGGTTATCCTATGGTATTCAGCCACAGGCTATGATTGGTCACAGCATTGGGGAATATGTGGCTGCAACTTTGGCGGGTGTTTTCACCTTAGCTGATGCTTTGGCAATAGTGGCACAGCGCGGAAAATTGATGCAACAATGTCCATCGGGAGTCATGCTTTCGGTTTCCCTTGCGCCTGAGAAATTGCAACCGTTTTTGACTGATGATTTAGTCATCGCTGTCCATAACGCACCTGAGTTATGCGTCGTATCGGGAACAGAAGCCGCAATTACTCTACTAGAAAAACTGCTCACACATCAAAATATTACTCATCGACGTTTACATACTTCCCATGCTTTCCATTCACCCTTGATGGAAACTGCTGTTACTCCCTTAACGCAAATATTACAAAATATCTCCCTCCATCCGCCACAAATTCCCTTCATTTCCAACGTTACGGGAACTTGGATAACTCCAGAACAAGCCACAAACCCTAATTACTGGGCTACCCATTTACGTCAACCAGTGTTATTTGCTGAAGGAATTACCGAACTCCAACAAACACCCAATCAGATTTTTGTAGAGGTTGGTTTTGGTCAAACTTTAAGTACCTTCGTCAGACAGTTTCCCGATGCACCCCCCACCTTATCATCTGGACGACATCCCCAAGACACCCAATCTGATGTAGCTTTGATTTGCAAAACCTTGGGACAACTTTGGCTCAGGGGTGTGACTATCAACTGGTCAGAACTTTATACCCAACAGCAACGCCGAAGATTACCCCTCCCAACTTACCCCTTTGAACGTCAACGCTATTGGGTAGAAAGGGATACATTACCAGAAACTACTTCTAATACCTCTAAAACGCTCCAGAAGCAGGAACAAATCTCAAATTGGTTTTATTTGCCCTCTTGGAGACAAAAACCCCTGTTGCGTTCTGCTGCACCGTTAAATAAACAGCGATATTTAGTATTTTGTCATGCTGGGAATGTTGGGGAAAGATTAGTACAACATCTTCAGGAAACGGGACAGGAAGTAGTAACTGTCAAACCGGGAGAGGGATTTACTCAAGAAGGTGATAATTATGCGATCGCACCTCATAACCCTGAAGACTACAAAACACTGTGGTTACAATTACAAACAGATGATAAGTTACCTGATGTAATTATACATTCCTGGACTCTCCAAGAGCGCACAAATTTTCAACAACAGCAAAATCTGGGTTTTTACAGTTTACTTTGGCTCACTCAGGCTTTATCTTCCTCATCCCTGTCAATTTATGTACTGACTCAGCAAGTACAGAATGTTCTGGGAAATGAAAATCTTAACCCTGATGATGCTACGATTCTGGGTTTAGTGAAGGTAATTCCCCAAGAATACCCGAATTTGACTTGTCAACATATTGATGTGTCCATTTCTGACATTAACTTCCAGCAATTAGTTAGGGAAATCAACATCCCACCCGTCCTATCGGACACCCTCCCCTTGGAAAAGGGAGGGTTAAGAATGAGTGTTGCTTATCGGGGGAAAACTCGCTGGATACAAGAATTTCAACCAATTTCTCTCCCCGAACCCACCCAATTACCCCTAATTACAGGGGGTGTATATGTGATTGCTGGGGATTTAGTGGAAGGTTTAGGGTTAATTTATGCCAAGTTCCTCGCAGCAACAGTCAATGCTAAATTAGTGTTTCTGGGACGCTCAGATTTACCACAACCAAAAGAATGGGATAATTGGCTGGCTACCCACGGTCGTCAAGACGCTGTGAGTCATTGTATTCAACAACTGCAAGGTTTACAGGCTCAAGGGTGTGAATTTTTATTTACCACTGTTGACTTAGCAGAGATTAGCCAAGTTGAGGATGCGATCGCTCAAGCCCTCACGCGATTTGGTAAAATCAACGGTGTGATTCATGCTGGCGTAATGGGCGATCGCGCTAGTTGTCTAATTCGCAATCTCACCATCCCAGAGTGTGAAAAACAATTCCACACCAAAATTCACGGTTTGCTGGCGTTAGAAACAGCACTCAAAAATCAACCCCTAGACTTCTTCCTCTTGCAATCATCCCTCTCGGCTGTCGTTGGTGGTATAGGCTTTGCGGCGTATGCGGGGGCGAACTGCTTTATGGATGCGATCGCTCATCAACGCACTCAAAACAGTAACACACATTGGATTAGTATCAACTGGGATGCCGTCAGTTTAGCAGAAATCACCACTTCCACAGGTGCAACTCTCATAGATTTAGCCATGACTTCCCAGGAAGTTTGGCAAGTCACAGAACGTATTCTGGCGCAACCCATAGCAGCACAAATCACCGTTTCCCCCGTAGACTTAGCATCTCGCCAACAATCCCAGCCACTAGAACAATCTACAACTAATCACGCCCGCCCCCAAATTACCGCTACCTACCTTCCCCCCAGCAATGAAATTGAAGCCAGAGTCACCCAAGTAATGGAGAGTTTATTGGGAATCGCTCCTATTGGGGTTAATGATAACTTCTTTGAGTTAGGAGGACATTCCCTGTTAGCAATTCAAGCAGTTTCACAGCTACGGGAAGAATTTCAAGTAGAATTACCCATGCGACAATTTTTATTTGAGTCACCCACAATTGGGGGGATAGCCAAAATTATCATTGAAAATCAATCGCCTATTACTGATGATACAGAAGCCTTAGCAGCACTAATAGATCAAGTTGAACAAATGACACCCATCCAAGTACAACAATTGCTAGCAGAATAGTAAGGATTCAGGTCTAATACCACTAACTATGTTTTCCCTAAGCTTCGTATAATTCTGCCCTCTTTTAGAGAGTTTGAAAAATTAGAAATTGTAACCAACACCTATTGATAAACCTACATCAGTTTCATCAATAAAACTAACATTTACCCCACCCGTTGCTGTTATCTGTTGAGATAAAGGCACATCTACACCAGCAGTAATTAATGCCCCGACAGTGCTATCTCTACCTGTAGAAATTGCTACGCCACCACCAATGTAAGGCGCTACACTTAATTGAGTAATTTCCAGATTTTCTTGTGGAAAATCTACAGTCAGTGGTAGAAGAAAAACTGTATTATCACCAACTAAAGCAGCAGGACGTGCAGATATATTTCGTGTCAGTCCAATTTTGCTAATCACAGAAAATGAGCCTTCACCGACCCTTGTATTACCAGTAATACCAATATTACCGCCAACACCAATATAACTAGCGCCAGAACGGGTAGCTCTACCAGGTTCAAAAGTTTGAGCTACCGTTTGCGATTCAATAGCTGAGGGAGTTTGTTGTTGTATTGTCTCAGTTGTTAAAGAAGTTGTAGAAGTATTAGGATTTGCATTTATTTGTTCTGGCTGATTTATCACGTTGGCTTCATCAGCAGTAAAATTTTCATTCTCTGCATAAGCTGGTAAAACACTAGAAATAATAACTACACTAGCAACAGTTAATAAGGTAGAAGTGCGGTTGATAAAATTGGTATTCATGGCTTTTCATTACTTTTGATGCTTTTAATTCCATTGTTGGCAACAAAAGTGAAGAGAAAGTGATAAATATTTAACAATTTAGTTTTGTCCATAAGATATATGTAATTAGAATTAAAACTAATATGGTGAATCAGACAAAAATAAGTCTAAATGTATACTATTTGCCCTTGGATAGGCAATAAACCAAATTTATAGCTTATTTTTCAAGGATAAGATTTACTCAATTTTATAAAAAGAAATGAGTTAATATTTTACTTTAATTTTTGAAGTGTGTGAAACTGAGGATGTTATAAGTTCTAGCCTAAACTATCCTTAATAAGTATAAAGTATTAACAATATAATAATTTGTCACTTTCTCTTCACATTTATTTGAAAATATACCGATAGGAAACTTTGGCAAAGTGTTAATTACAGTCGCAGTTTTTGACATTTTCCAGGTCAATTACTAGAAATATCCAAGTAAATCTCCTTTCTGAAGGAGACACTACACGAAGTCTAACGCAAGCCGTATTGTTTAACTAGGCTAGGAGTTACGCGCCATGAGAAGCTTATTGATGAAAAATCCCGTGGTAATAGGGGCATCTTGGATAGCTGCGTATATTGTCATTATTCTCTTCCCGCTATTTATACTACTTTTATACCCACCAACACCCAGTAATGAACGCAGTTTTTTATTGGAATTTTCTGCGGCTTTGGGTTTCATTGGTTTAGCAATGATGGCAATGCAATTTGCTCTCACTGCGCGCATTAATCGCATAGAAGCCTCTTATGGTGTTGACCTCATTCTTCAATTTCATCGCTACACCTCGATAGTTGCATTCTTATTTCTCCTGGCTCATCCGATAATTTTGTTCATTAATAATCCTGAGACACTACAATTATTAAATTTTTTCCAAGCGCCTTGGCGAGCTAGGGCAGCAGTTATTGCAACTTTGGCACTAATAGCAATTATTGTTACTTCTATCTGGCGCAAACAACTGAATATTGGCTATGAAAATTGGCGTATAGCTCATGGTATTTTGGCAGTTATTATCGTTAGCTTTGGTTTAGGACACGTCTTGGGTGTGCTGAATTATTTAAGTCTGTTTTGGAAAGCAGTGATTTGGACTGGTATTGCAATAGCTGCGTTATGGTTGTTAATTTATATTCGCTTAGTTAAACCTTATTTTATGCTGAAAAAAACCTTACTTGGTGGAAGCTGTAATTCCCCAACGAGGTAATGTTTGGAATTTGGTTTTACGTCCTAGAGGACACCAAGGAATATATTTTCAACCAGGCCAATTTGCTTGGTTAACTCTAGAAATTTCCCCCTTTAGAATGCGGGAACATCCATTTTCTATTGCTTGTAGTGCAGAACATTCCGATCGCCTGGAATTTGGTATTAAAGCTTTAGGCGATTTTACCAAAACCATCAAAGATGTCAAACCAGGGACTAAAGCTTTTCTAGATGGCCCCTATGGAGTTTTCACCACAGACCGCTATGAGAATACTGCTGGATTTGTCTTTATTGCTGGGGGGATAGGTATTACACCAATTATTAGTATGCTTTTTACCTTAGCAGAACGTAAAGATGAGCGTCCGCTACTGTTAATTTATGCCAGCAAAAATTGGGAAGACATAACTTACAGAGAGGAAATTGAAGCCTTAACAGATAAATTAGATCTAACAGTGATTCACGTTCTCAAAGAACCTCCGGAGGATTGGTCAGGGGAAAGTGGATACGTTGATCAGCAACTATTAGAACGCTACATTCCTAAACGTCCGGCAACTCGAAATTACTTTATCTGTGCTGCGCCAAAAATGATGGATCAAGTGGAGATATATTTACATAATTTGGAAGTGCCAATCACTAATATTCACATGGAACATTACAACCTTGTATAACCCAACTGATTAATTATCCCAACTTAATTAACAAATATAGTCCCAGAATTTGATGAGACTTGAGTTTTTACAGCAAAAAAACTACCTTTTTTGATCATGCGTTACAGTATCATGCTGCAAATTGTAGCCACTATAACTATAACTTTTTTAGGTACTGCCGCCTTATTTGCTTGGCTACAATACCGTCCTGGATCTGAACAAAAAAATACAAATAATAGTAATGAAAATATAACATTGCTAAGTCATAATTTGGTTGAAAAAAGCTAGTTGTAAAGTAGTAGTAAAAGATAGTAAAGGCAGAAACAGCATAACATTCAAGAATTTCAAGCTTTGCTCATCGATACGTTAGAAGAAATTAAAATTAACTATGTCAAGAATATTTCTACTTCTGGATCTGAAAAAATCTTAAATGCTTTACATTGGGATTGGCGATGCCAAAGACCCGCAAAGTTCCCAGGATGTGACGTGATTATCATTCTTATATCTAAAGCTTTGAGTATTTTAGCTCATTGACAAAGCACACTTTGATTTAAACCCTCACGAGTGGACTGATTGTTTGTTAAACGCACTGCTGGGGGATAGTTGGGATAAAGTTTTTGTTCGGTATTAGCTATCTCCAGCAGACGAGTCATTTTCACTGCGACCATTCAACCGCATCTGGTCTAAAATCTACTTAAGCTTACCCAGAACACCTTGATATTTTCTTGACGAATTAGCTTTAAGGATGGGGGTAATGGTATCGCTATATGGGACGCGAGAGTAGAGCAATTTGATTTTTGCTGTTCCCTTTTTCTTACTTTTGAATTGTTTATGCCGAAACGCCTGCTAGTGGTTGAATCTCCGGGTAAAGTGAAAAAGCTCAGTCAAATTTTGGGTTCTGAGTGGATTGTCCGTGCTTCTTGTGGACATATTCGGGAACTGAGTGATGAGGGTGAGGATGCTTTGGGGTTCAGCATGGATGGTAGTAGTGTGCAGTGTCACTACGTACCGCGTGACCAACGTTCAAAAGAAACTATCCAGCAGTTAAAGAGTGCGGCGAAGCAGGTAAGTGAAGTTGTGTTAGGGACTGACCCGGATAGGGAAGGAGAAACCATTGCTTGGCATCTCAAGGAAGTTTTGGGATTGAGAGAACCGAAACGGGTTGTCTATACAGAGATTACAGCCTCGGCGGTACAGAGTGCGATCGCTCATCCGCGCAAACTGGACTTAAATTTAGTCGGGGCGGGATTGTGTCGAGATTGTCTAGATAAGTTGGTCGGGTATAAGGGTAGTCCTCTGGTTTGGGCGTTAAATAATGGGGCCAAGAGTGTGGGGAGAGTGCAGAGTTCTACACTCCACCTGATTTGTCAACGGGAGAGGGAAATTCAAAGTTTTGTACCTCAAGATTATTGGAGTGTTTGGGTTGATTATGTTGAAGGTTTCCGCGCTTTCTATAAAGGTGCAGTTAACACTCGCTCAAACTCTCCAGAAGCAGAAGTAGAAATTCATGATGATGCGGCGGGAAATAGCACAACTGCGCCTGAGTCTACCCGCGTACTTGCAGAAGCCGAAGCTAACCGTTTAGTAGAAGAAGCACGCCGTCATCCCCACCAAATCGTGCAGTATGAGGGAAAAGTTGCCAACCGTCAACCACCGCCACCTTTTATTACTTCCACTCTGCAACAAGCGGCTGGTTCTAAGTTGAAGTTTGCACCAGAGAAGACGATGCAGCTAGCCCAAAAGTTGTATGAGGCTGGGTTGATTACATATATGCGGACAGACTCGGTAATGTTGAGTCCAGAGTTTTGTGAAAGTGCGCGTCAGTGGTTGGAACAAAATGACCCGCAGAATGTACCGACACAGGTTGCCAGACATCGCAGTAGCAAGACAGCCCAACAAGGACACGAAGCAATTCGCCCCACTGATGTGTTTCGTCCTTCCGCCCAGTTGCGAATAGAACTATCCACGGATGAGTTTAACTTGTATGTGATGATTTGGAAACGGGCGATCGCTTCCCAATGTCGTCCAGCCCAACTACGCAAAACGGTCGTAATCACCCAGTCTGGTCAAATTCTTTGGCAAGCAAGAGGACAAGTAGTAGAATTTCTCGGTTATACCCGCTACTGGCCTAATCTCAGCAAGGATACCCTCTTACCCACCTTGCAACAAGGGCAAATGGTAACTTTAGAAAATGCCGGTCACGAGAAAAAACAAACCCAACCTCCACCACGCTACAGCGAACCAAAGTTAGTGCAACTTATGGAACGTAAAGGCATTGGTCGTCCCAGTACCTATTCTCCCACCATCGCCACCCTGAAGAAACGGGGTTACGTCGAACTGACCAAAGACAACTTACACCCAACAAATCTAGGTTTAGAAGTTGATACTTTCTTACAAAAAGCCCTACCGGATTTACTAGAAGCAGAATTTACTGCCAAAATGGAAAATGCCCTCGATGCGATCGCTGAAGGTAAACAACCTTGGCAGATATACTTGACCACTTGGAATCAGAATTATTTTGCCCCAGCTTTAGCCAAAGCTAAGACTGTCACTGTCGATTCAGGCAAGACGACAAAAACTTTTCCCGCGCGTCAATACGATACCAGCCGGACTCGCTGCCCTGATTGCAATAACTTTCTCAGCAAAATTCCCAGCAGTAAACTGAAGAAAAAATACTTCCTCAAATGCACTAGCGGTTGTGAAAACACTGTCTTATTTTGGAGTGAATTTAGTAAGACTTGGCAAGCGCCACGAACAAAAGATGACAAGATGGCAGAAAATGGGGAAAAGAATCATCTCTCACCTTCAACAAAACTTCCCACTCAGTTGACAGCATACCCCTGTCCAGTATGTAAAAAACCTTTGGAAGAGTATACTTACACCAAAGATGGACAGAAAAAAACTATGCTGCGTTGCTCTGCATCCTCATCTCGCACTGACAAAAAGCATAAAGATGTGGCTTATTTCCACACTGCAAAAGGTTGGTGGAGTCCTAAGTTTGGGGAAATAACCTAGCCATGCAACGTTTTCATCCCCCCTAGCCCCCTTAAAAAAAGCAGGGCTGTTTCATTATCTCAGACTTTCCAAGACGAATTTGGAATTTTAAATCAATCTAACCCCAATATTCATCCTAGAGCTTCTAAAATAGAAAGGCTGTACTTAAATAGTAATCTGGAGATACAACATAATGTCTCGTCGATGTGATCTAACTGGTAAAAAGGCAAATAACGCTTTTGCTGTTTCCCACTCCCACCGTCGCACCAAACGCTTACAACAAGTAAACCTGCAAAACAAGCGCGTTTGGTGGCCAAGTGGTAACCGTTGGGTAAAACTAAAGCTATCTACCAAAGCCATTAAAACTTTAGAGGTCAAAGGTTTAGAAGCAATGGCAAAAGAAGCTGGGATTAACCTCAACCATTACTAAACTTCTCATAATAGGTTGGGAATTCGCTAATTTTATTTTCTGGTTAATTTCCGTATCTTCAGAAAATACTTAATTAAAATTGCCCTTGGTGCCACATTTTCTGCCTCAAAGACCTATGTGGGTGAATCATAAACCCACATGGTCTTAATATGATGAAGTGTCAACTTAAGCCTCAATGCCCTTGCTTACGAGTATCAACATCGGCATCAGTACATATATTGCCTGATAGCCCTTGTAACCAAAGTTTTGCCAATTTATCACCAAATACTTTGTAAATCAAACCTCTAAAATCACCCAGAGGTTTATCAACAGCTTTACAAAACTTAAATTGTGGCAACCTTAAATCTTTAACACAAGACTGTTGGACGATACACGAAAAAGCGCTCATAGTTTTACTTACTAAGCGCTTATCGTGTAAGTTTATACCATCTTTCTTATCATGTGTAACAGTTGAAATATGCAATAAGCCTTTCAGTGGAAGCATTACAGCAATTCCCTGTAACAAACATTTAAGTTCAGAGGTATCACTCCTTGCACTAATACAGAATATCTTTTTTCGGATAAAAATAAGCGGTTAATCAGTGCCAGTTTCTAAACTGACCCTAGTCAAAAATGCTTTATTGTGCATAGTGTGAAACGAATTAATCGAAGTTGTGAGAAAACCATAGGAAAGTATTTTTTACTCAGAACTCGCCAAAAAATTTTTGTGGCATTTTGGCAACTAAGATTGTGCTGTAACAGTTTAAATAAGATCACAAGAGGGTCACGGGATAGTAGAACTTCAGCTAAGGGATAAAAGTTACCTAAAATAACCCTTAGGATGCCCACCCTATCGCCAGTTGTTGATGAGGTGCTGTAGATTAACGCTACATAGATAGAAAGTAAAATCTCAGCACTGAATCACCGCTTCACTACAACTGGCTAAAAATCCACCAGATAACATATAGAGCTTCTCGTTTGTATGCGATACACTCTGACCTCTCTCCTTGTAGGCTAGGGCGTACACATATTCTTTAGGTTTTTTTTGTCCAGGAATTGTCTTAAACTCTAGATGACAACTTCTCTTCTCCGCTTACTATCTATTCGTATAAAAAAGATAAGGGATTGCTCATATTTTCTGCAAAACCCAGGATACCGCGATCGCGATGCTCATAAATTAATTTCCCTTGAGAATCAAATAGAAAAGTTCCTCCGCGCTGGGTCAAATAAGATGAATCCGGTACATAAGTACTCCAGTTGCTCAAAACTTCAGTCATATTTCGCAAGCGCAGGGTTGCTAGTTCAAAAGGACGCTGAAAGCCTTTTCCGCCAGCAGCTTTGAAAAATGAACCTTTCATTGGTGGTAAAGGTGTACCCCTCACAACTTCCTCATCAGCAATTAACTGAGGTGCTTTCTTGTCACCCTTATAACCCCGGAAAACTTCCTTGAGAGTTCCGGGACTACCAATCCCAGCACACATGAGCATTAAATTCAGCCATGCTTTTTGTGAATTGGATAGCATGGGAAATTGTAGAGATAAACCGCGATAAAGCCCTAAAATGCGGTGAATTTCAGCTTTTGCATCTACAAACAACCATTCTTGAGGGAAGCCCGTATATTCGCAAAACTTGAGTCCAGAATTGCGATCGCCAATTCCAATAGCGCAAATTCTAATTCCTCTGGCTGCGATCTGTTCTTTTTCTCTTTGCAGCCACCAAGCATATTCTAAATTATCAAAATCCCCTAACTGTGACCAAATTAGTACAAGTAACTTTGACGGATAGATGCAGCCATCTAAAACGGGTTTAATCTCTCCATCGCTAACTCGCAAGCGTTGAGATTGACTCAAAATCGAATAAATATTTAGAGAATTAGAGCTTATTTGAATATTCATGCAGGTGAGGGGGCGATGGTTTTTCAATGAAAGGGAACCGGGAATAGGGAACGGGGAATAGGGAAACTCAGCCGCCCACCAGGAGAGTGTGATTTCTACCTACCTTCTCTACGAGAGGCTACGCCAAGGAAAATCAGGTTTTTTCTCTGACGAGATGCTACCGCGTAGCTTGCTTCACCGTTCGCGTAGCGTTCCGCAGGAAAGGAGTATGCACACCAGGGGTGAGGCTTTAAACCTTACATCCGATGCTCATCTTCTCTTATGTTCCCTCTTGCTTCTGCCCCGAAGGGGCTGGTAAAATTTTAGCCTTCCCTATTTATACTAAGTTAATAATTAATTTGTTAGATACTTAAATAAATCATCAATAATTGCGTTTGCCGCTAACATACCACTCCCTATCCAGTAACTTGGAACTACATAAACCTTATTTTCTTTTACAGCTTTTAAATTTCTCCACAGTGGACTTGCTTTAAGTTGCTCTAATTTATATTGTGCTGTTTGATTACCTTTGGCATCATTCTCAGCCGTCCAGATAAATATAACATCACCATCAGCTTGTTCGATTAATTCATTACTGATGGACATTTGAATCTGATTATTAAATAAAATTGTTGCTTCTGATGCCGTGAAATTTTGCGATTCGGGGCGAGATAATCCGGCATCTTGCAAAATAGTTCCGCAGAAGGAATCAAGGAGATAAAGGTTTATTTTATCTGGATATACGCGCACTACAGAAACTTTAATTTTTGACAACTTATTACCCATCTTCTGCTTAAATTCTGCAAGACGACGGTAATAATTTTCCATTACCTTTTGACCAACTTCTGTCTTACCTAACGCCACACTAGTATTTGTAAATACCTCTTTCCATTGACCACTGTGTTCAAATTTCAACAAAACGGTTGGAGCAATTTTTGAAGTAATAGGATAAATATCTTGTTCATAGTCAGAACCGACAATTAAATCTGGTTTGAGTGCAAGAATACTTTCTAAATTAGGTTCACCAGTTGTCCCAATGTTTTTTACTCCTGTGAGCTTATCTTTCCAAAATGATGAAAAATCGGAGATTACAGCACCAAGAGGTTTAATACCTAGTGCGATCGCATTTTCTCCATCATCTAAAGTCACAAGTCGCTCAAACTTTTCGGGAATACAGGCAATTCCCGCAGCGTGTTCCATCTGACGACAAGCTGCATTTGTATTTTGATAATTAACAGGTAGAGAACCATCACGATGACAAGCTATAGATAGGATTAGACTACAAAATAGTACAATCCCAAATCGCCACCAGCGAGTCAAGTTTTTGATTTTGATATAACTGTCATTCATGATGGAATCTCATACTTAAAGCCTGATTTTTGACAAATTAAAATGTCACAGAAAAACTACCAATCACTGTTAATGGTGCGCCCGGTTCTATGGCAACTCTACCGAAATTTGCTCCTAGATAATGTTTTTCGTTAAAGAGATTTTGGATATTAATCCCCGCACGCCAATTATCACGTTTATAGTAGATTGCTGCATCTGTTCTGAGATAGCCAGGGATGATATATGTATTACTAGAGTCACCTTGGCGATCGCCTACATAAAATAACCCTAAACCAAAACCTAATCCTTGCAAATCACCTTGTTGCAATTCGTAAGTTGTCCAGAAACTGGCTGTATTAAATGGGACATTAGCTGGACGATTTCCCTGCAAACCGTCATTATCTCTGGTAATCTCGGCATCAATATGGGAATAAGATGCAATCACATTCCAACCAGGACTAATTTCTCCTGCCACATTGAGTTCAATACCTTGGTTACGTTGTTCACCTATAGGAAGAAGAAAGTCTGGATTATCAAGATCAGTGGCAGCAATGTTGGATTTTGTAATGTGATAAGCTGCCAAAGTAGCCGCTAATCTGCCATCCAAAAATTCACCTTTTACTCCTACTTCGTATTGAGTTCCCCGTTCAGCTTCTAGAATTGAACCATCTACTCTTGTACCAAAATTTGGTTGAAATGATTGGCTGTAACTAGCATAAAGAGAAATAGGTTCAATCGGTTGATAAACAATACCCAATCTGGGAGTGAAAGCGGAATCATAGCGACCAGATTCAGAACCATCCCGTAAATCTGTACTATTTTGATCGACAGTATCAAACCGTCCACCAACAAGCAATTTTAAATTATCTGCAAACGCTATTTGGTTTTGCAAGAAAATTCCTAGACCAGTGCTTCTATCCTGGTTATTACGCACAACGTTTGTTAATTCGTCTAAACCAGGTCTGGGTATGGCATTGTAAACTGGATTGAATACATTAATACTGGGTGTAATTACTCCTGG
Organism: Anabaena sp. FACHB-595; assembly: GCF_048568275.1. Classification (NCBI taxonomy): domain Bacteria; kingdom Bacillati; phylum Cyanobacteriota; class Cyanophyceae; order Nostocales; family Nostocaceae; genus Anabaena; species Anabaena sp. FACHB-595. The sequence goes on along the minus strand of NZ_CP183473.1, from coordinate 3,135,726 downwards.
TAATCGGCTTTGAGTTCCTCCTGATGTGAATCTAGCTAAGTCAACACCAAACAAAAGAGTATGATTAATCGAGCCTGTAATAAACTTACCAACTACATCAGTTTGTAAAGTATAATTTTCTTCATAATCATCATTGGATCTAAAGTTCCGTGTGAGAATGCCTGTTGTTTCATTTAATCTCACAGGTTCAGCACGATAATCAAAAGTATCTGAACTTTGATATCGGAAAGCATTACGGATTTTCCAATTATCGTTAAAGTTATGCTCTAAACGATAGCTCAAGCCTATTTCTTCAACTTTTCTGACATCATCTGGTTCACCAAAAAAACGCTCTAGAGGAGTATCAATAATACCCTCACCAAAGGCTAAAAATCCCCGATCAAATGGACGCTCATCGTTGAGATAGTCGAATTGAAGCGTTAAGTTAGTTGCTTTGCCAATTTCCCATTTTAAAGTGGGTGAAATAAAGAATCTTTGAACATCTTGATTAAAATCACGGAAACCATCAGAAGTTTCGTAAACAGAATTGAGCCTATAGAGCAGAGTTTTATCAGAATTTAGTGGTCCAGAGATATCAATACTAGGGCGGAATGTGGAGAAACTACCCACTGACAATTCAGCATTATAGTAGGGATCTCTTAGAGGCTGCTTTGTAACTAAATTAATTACTCCCCCTGGTTGAACGCCACCATATAAAACAGAAGCTGGCCCTTTGAGAACTTCTATCCGTTCAACGTTTGCAGTCTCTCTAATACCACCTCGTCCATCTTTGAAACCATCAACTAAAATACTCCCACCAAAAGTACCATCACCAAAAAATCCCCGAATACCGATTTGGTCTGATGTACTACCAAACCCACCATCTTGAACCACACCACCAATATTCAGCAGCGCGTCTCTTAAACGGGTGACTCTTTGATCTTTGATCACTTGTTCAGGAACTACTTGAATAGTCTGAGGAATATCTCGGATCAGAGTATCAGTTCTCGTTCCAGTAGAAGCATTGGGTACACGGTATCTATTTTGCTCACCTGTGACTAATAATTCAATAGGTGCTTCTGGTTCACCCTGTGCAGATGGCTGTTCTGGCTGGGTTTCAGTGCTGGGTTGTGGTTCTACTGGCGTGGGTTGTGTCTGTGGTGTTTGTGTAGTCGTCACAGTTGGTACAGCCCCAAACACCAAACCTTCATCACCATCAAATAACTCAACTTGCGGCGCACCAGTTTCACCCGTCACTGTCACGCGAACAGTGTTTGCATCTAAATTTGTGACTATAACTTCACTAATTCCCGCAGTCGCTTTCTCTTGACGGAATGTATCGCCACTAGGTAGGCGTAATTGAGCATTGGGAATATCAACAATATAGCTATTCCCTTCACTCTTATTTACCAGTTGCAGTTTATCTGATTGATTAGTTTCTAAAGTTACCTCTATCCCTTTGCCTGTGGTTTGGGACTTGACACCTGTAATTTGAATTAGCGACTGAGCCAGCCATTGCTTAATACTGGTAGCAGGTTTTTCTACATCATCCAATTGAGAAATTTTAGAGATTGGTTTTTGGCTATCCTCTGCTAATACAGGGGGGTTAACCAGTACCAAAGCCACACCGATCATCCAAGCTAGTTTTTGTAACTGATTTGACATCACTCTACTCACCCACAAATAAGTGATTGGGGACTGGGGACTGGGTATTAATAAATTCTCTTACCTACTACCTAATGCCCAATCACCTTTACTTTCGTAATTAGTAATTAATATCAAAAAGCTTACAGGAAACCTCTTGCATATAGATGAGTGCTTTGAACGCTAGACGGAATTTTTTGAACGCTAGACGGAATTTTTGAATTTTTAAGTTGTTTAATCAGGTTATGATTACATGGAAATCTTTAAATTTATGCATCAAATTTTGATACAAACACTCAAGCTATTTATTGCTCTTATCTTTATCCTATCAACTGATGAAGTTCCATTGATAAACGCGAATTATCTATCAAAAATTCTTTGGGATTGATGCCAAATTTTTTTCTAAAAGCGGTAGCAAAGTAACTGCGACTAGAAAAACCAACTCTACGAGCTGCTTGGGAAATGTTTATTTCTCCTGCTACTAACAATTTGCGTGCTTCTTCTAATCTATGATGATGTAAATAGCCAAATACTGTCGTATCAAATACTAGCCGGAAGCCACGTTTAAGAGTGCAGTCATTTAAGCCGACTTGTCTAGATAATTCCATTAAAGAAGGAGGATTTTCTAAATTGCGGATCAAAATTTCTTTGGCGTGGTGAATACGTTCCACATCATCAGGTTTGAGTGCAGAGGTATCATTCTTACCTTGACGTGCAGATACATCTTCTTCAACCAGCAATACCATTAGTTCCAAAACCTTACTTTCTAAGTACATCCGTTTCATCATTCCCTGGTAGGGACAATTTAACATTTGTTGTAATGCAATTTGCATTGCTGGAGTCGTAGTACCAGGACGAGAATAATATTCTTGATGATTGTTTCTGACTAAATGAGTTAATTCTTGCGGAAGCTGATTTTTTTCTTTACCCATAAAACGGCAAAATAGCTCCGTTTCCATGTGAACATTAATCTCAATGATTTTTTCTGATTTAAATGTTTTATATTTTTCCTTTGGTGCTAGTCCACTACCCCACAATCTATTTTGTCCGCTACTAATAGCAAAATGATTATCTTCGTAATAGCCTGCTAGATAAAAGCTGTATTCTAAAGGATGTTGTCGCTCAGGAAGTTTTATAACCAGATCGTCATTTAATTGGTGTTCGGAAATAGATAAATATAAACCATCTCGTAGTTCTATTCCACCAGACAATCCTTGACCTAATTCTTGTGGGAAATAGCAAATGGTATCAAATATATCCCAGCGATCGCCTATACTTGGACTTAGCCCATCGCACTTTTTTTCTGTTTCTGGTATCTCTACAAATAAATCCCAAAAAGCTTCTTGTGAAATTGTGATTGTCATAAATAGTGGCAATAAATTATTATATTTGTTGCTAATTATTAGTAATATGTTTTAGTAAATCCTCAATGCAAAGTCACTTTGATCAGTATTTGTGATAAATACAGCAAGTAGCAGCTTACTGAGATTAATTAGCACTAACATAATTAGAATAGCCTATTTTTATAACACTAATTTGTTATTAAACATACAAAATTTTTGCTAGCTTTTCTCAACTACTAGGAATCGTTTGGCAACCTCAAGAATATTACTTGCTGACATAGAGAAGCGGCTTGTCCTTAGACAGCACCAAAAAAATATCGCATCGTTCAAAGAGGACGACAACAAGGGTGCAAGGTGAAAGCGATGGTTTCCGAACGACCAGAGGCGATCGCTTAACTCAAAAATTATTGAAAATTAATTGCAATAAATAGAATCATTTGTTAGATTATTGTTATACAAATCTATTACCTCCAACATCAGGCTTTTTTGTGGGAGAACTACTCTCCCACATATTTTCTGATTGCAAAAATCTCAATACGTTACGATATTTGTTGACTTTAGTGTCAATAATTAGATTTTATAAATTTGAAATTTAGCAACGCAAATAATTAAAATATGAGTAACTGCCCTTGCTGTCATGGAAAACTGTTGCAACACATTGGTAGCAGCAGAATTTACTGGTTTTGTCCCGATTGTCGCCAGGAAATGCCAAATATAAGTTCAGTCGTTCATCCTAATTGCTTTTCATCCGCAATATTGTCAGCAAAAGTAGGAAGAAAATCCTTGTGATGTTTGCAGTCAAAATGCCTTTACAACCTGTAATGCAAACGATCGCTCAAGCACTTAATCGAGAAGAGCAAGCAAAACAGGCGATCGCATCCCATCATCTATTAGATTTTTAATTCCCCATGAGATAATCACAATGCTTAACGAAATAGCTATCTATTCTCAATGTCCTTCGATAATCTCTGCAAACTGCTATCGGAAAAACACCCGCAAAAATTCGCAACTTGGGTATTAGGCGCACCCCAAACAGATGTCACAGTCCTCAAAACCGAATTGAGTATTGAACCCATCCGCGCCGATTACGTCACCTTTTTACAACTCCAAGGCAGGATTTTACACCTAGAATTTCAAACCACATTAGAATCTACACCACCCCTACCTCTGCGAATGCTCGATTATTGGGTGCGGTTGTATCGTTTATATCGTTTACCAATCACACAAGTGGTAGTATTATTGCTTCCCCCAAAAGATGATAGTGAAATTGCTACAGCTTTTACAGTGGAAAGCACCCGTCACGAATACCGAGTAATTCGGATATGGGAAGAAAACCCCGAACCATTTCTCCAGGATTCAGCCTTATTACCCTTAGCACCATTAACAGCCACCAATCAACCCCAACTCTTGCTAGAACAAATTGTGCAGCGTGTTGACCAATTGGAGACAACACAACGACAGGAAATTTCTGCTTATACCCAAATCTTAGCGGGGTTAAAATTTAAGAAGGATTTGATTAAAAGATTATTTCGGGAGGGTATGATGCGCGAGTCAGTAATTTACCAAGAAATTCTCGAAGAAGGCGAACAACGAGGAGAACAGCGAGGACGACAAGAAGGACGACAAGAAGGGGAACGAAGTCTGGTTTTGCGTCTACTAACTCGCAAGCTAGGAGAATTACCCCCACAGATACGGGAACAGGTAGAGATTCTGAGTTTGTCAGAATTGGAAAATCTGGGTGAGGCTTTATTGGACTTTACCAGTTTGTTGGATTTAGAGGCATGGTTAGCTAATCAGTAGAAACTTAACCCCAAGCAAACTAGGATTTCTTCGGGTTTGCTTGGTTATTTATTTTAAGGATTTGATAAAAAGACTATAAAAACTAATATCAATTCTTGCCCAATTGCTTGATAAACGAGTAATTTAATTTTTGGATGTCCCGTAGGAAAAATAATCAAAATATTTAGCAATAAATAGGCAGATTCGGCGTAGAATACGAAAATTAGCTAAGAAAAATTCTCTCCTAAACTCTACGTGATTCTCAAATCAGCTTCCAGAATACGGCTTGCTGATAGCTAAAACTTTATGAAAATCGGACTACAGCAATATTGGCACTTACTTGTAGACTACCTCAAGCCGCAAAAGAGTAGGATGGTCAAATTTGCGATCGCACTCCTCGTTAGCATCGGCTTACAAATCCTCAACCCCCAAATTCTCCGTTATTTCATTGACACAGCTGTTAGTGGTGGGGATAGCCAAAAATTACTCTTAGCGGCCTTGCTATTTATTGGTGTAGCCTTAATCACCCAAGCAATGTCAATTATAGCCACATTCTACGGTGAAAATGTCGCCTGGACAGCTACTAATAATTTGCGTGCAGATTTAGTAGAGCATTGTTTGAGACTAGATTTATCCTTCCACAAATACCGTACACCAGGGGAACTAGTGGAACGCATAGACGGCGATGTGCAGAATTTATCAGAATTTTTCTCGAAATTTACTATTCACATCTTGGGTAATTTGCTCATGGTGTTGGGTGTGATAGTAGTCCTGTTTATAGAAGATTGGCGAGCCGGTTTAGCTATTTTATTGTTTGCTCTCACCGCCTTATCTACTCTGATTAAGTTGCGTAGAATTTCAGTTTTCCATTGGGGAGGGTATCGCCAATTTAGTGCAGAGTTTTTTGGCTTCTTAGGTGAACAGCTAACCGGGATGGAAGACATCCGCGCCAATGGCGCGAAAAACTATGTCATGCAACGCTTCTATACAATAATTCGTAACTGGCTACCCATCTTTCATAAAGCCCGCTTTGCCGATACAATTCTTTGGGTGACAACCAACGGTATATTTACTTTAGGCAGTGTAATTGCTCTCATCGTTGGTGCTTACCTATGGAGTCAACAGACAATTACCATCGGTACAGTTTACCTATTGTATTACTACACCAATATTCTCAGCGAACCGATTGAACAAATTCGCAACCAATTTGAAGACCTCCAACAAGCAGATGCGAGTATTTACCGCATCACAGACTTATTACAAATTCAATCTCAATTACGTACAAGCGGCGAAAAATTACTTCCCCCAGGTGCGCTGTCTATAGCTGTCGAGAATATCTCCTTTGCTTACAATGACCGGAAAAATGATACTGAAGATTGGGTATTGCAAGATGTATCTTTTAATTTACCTGCGGGTCAGGTGTTGGGTTTACTGGGACGTACAGGAAGCGGAAAGTCTACTTTGGCGCGATTACTCTTGAGATTGTATGATCCACAATCAGGTTCAATTCGGTTGGGTGGTGTACCTATCGACCAAACCCCACTCCAAGAATTACCGGGGAAAGTCGGATTAGTAACTCAAGATGTGCAACTTTTTCAAACCACAGTTCGCAATAACCTGACTTTTTTTAATCCTGACATTACTAGCGATCGCATCCATGAAACAATAGAAATGTTGGGCTTGTCAGAATGGTTGCACTCTTTACCCAACGGCTTAGATACAACTCTAGGGCCAGATAGTAGCGGCTTGTCAGCAGGACAAGCGCAGCTATTAGCCTTTACCCGTGTATTTCTCAAAAATCCTGGCTTAGTAATTCTCGATGAAGCTTCTTCACGTCTTGACCCAATGACAGAAAGACTCATTGAAAAAGCTATAGATAAATTATTGATGGGACGGACTGCTATTATTATTGCCCATCGTTTAGCAACCGTAGAAAGAGCCAATCAAATCTTAATTTTAGACAAAGGTAAAATAAGTGAATACGGTGAACGAAAAGAACTAGCAAACAATCCTAATTCACGTTTTGCTCAGTTATTAAAAGCAGGTTTAACAGATTTATTAGTTTAAATAAGGGACTGGGTACTCGGTACTGGGTCTTAAAAGTAGACTCTTCTTCTTATTCCTGACTCATCATCTATACTTTTAGACCTTTCCCAATCCCCAATCCCCAATCCCCAATCCCTAATATTATGATGTCATCAACAAAAAAACTTGCTGGTTGGCAATTATTATGGCAACTAATTTGCTATAAACCAAAACTCTACTTAATTGATACTTGCTTCTGGATTTTTATTATGGGCTTACCTGCCCTACCTGGATTAATTATTCGAGAATTTTTTAATAGTCTCACAGGTAAAGCTCAATTTGGTCTATCACCTTGGGCATTTATTGCAGGTTTCGTCGCTTTGAATTTGGGGCATATTTTGGTGATATTGATAGGGCGAATCACCAAAACTCAGCATCGTTTTACTATGAGGTCATTACTGAGAAGAAATTTATTAGAACGTCTCTTAAATAATCCTCATGCTCAAATTAAGGCTGCTCATAATGATACTGAAAAAACTGTATCCCAAGGTGAAGTAATCAGCTATTTTCGAGATGATACCGAACACATTGAAGATAATGTGGCATGGGTATCAGAAATATTTGGAGAAGGAATATTTGCTGTTCTTTCTTTAGTCATATTATTAAGTGTCAATGTCCCCATGACACTATTTGTTTTCCTCCCCTTAGTGGGAATGGTAGTAATTATCCAAAAAACAGAAACCCGCATCAAACAATATCGCAAATCTAGCCGTCAAGCAACTCAACAAGTGACAGGCATTTTAGGAGAAATATTTAGTTCTGTACAAGCTATTAAAGTAGCTGGTGCAGAACAAGATGTCCTCTCTTATTTTCGCACTTTGAATGATAACCGTCGGGAGACGATGGTTAAAGACACCCTATTAAAAGCCATTCTCAATTCACTATTTCAAAACATGGTGAATTTCGGTACAGGTTTAATTTTGGTGATGGCTTCTTTTTTGATGCAAAGTGGCAGTAATCAATTAACAGTAGGTGACTTTGCTTTATTTGTTTATAATCTATCATTTGTCACAGGTTTTTTTGCCTCTGTAGGCGGCTTTATGGCATTGTATAAGCAAACGGAAGTTGCTTTTGAACGTATGACTACTTTAATTTCTGGTGCATCAACAGAGACTTTGGTAGCCCCAAATCAACTTTATTTACAAGACTTGGGTAAAAGTAGAAAAAACTTACCTCGATTAGAACAACCAAAAAATAATGCAAGTCATCAACTACAATCATTAAAACTAACAAATTTAACTTATATTTATCCTGGTACTACTCAAGGAATTGTAGATATTAACTTACAAATACAGCGCGGTAGTTTGACTGTAATTACTGGGCGCATCGGTGCAGGAAAAACTACATTGCTCAGAGTATTATTAGGATTATTACCCAAACAAGCCGGGGAAATTTATTGGAATAATCATCTAGTTGCAGACCCTGCTAATTTTTTTGTCCCACCTCGCAGTGCTTACACTCCGCAAATTCCCCAACTGTTCAGCTATTCCTTACGAGAAAACATTTTGCTGGGATTGTCTAAGGATGATGCTGATATTGAAACAGCATTAAAAATGGCTGTATTTGAGCAAGATTTAGCAGCTATGAACGAGAAGTTAGAAACTTTAGTGGGAACAAAAGGTGTGCGGCTTTCTGGTGGACAAATGCAACGGGTAGCGGCGGCGCGGATGTTTGTACGTCAACCAGAATTACTGATATTTGATGACCTTTCTAGCGCGTTGGATGTGGAAACAGAATTGGCATTATGGTCGCGGATATTTGCTAATACAACTGAGGAAAATCCTTGGACACCAACTTGTCTGGTGGTGTCTCATCGCCGTTCTGTTTTACGACGCGCTGACCAGATTATTGTAATGAAAGCAGGTAGGGTTGTAGCACAAGGTAAGTTTGAAGATATTTTAGCTGATGAGCAAGCTGATTGGATTTTTTAAGAGTTAACAATTGCTGACTATCAACTCCATGATTATCTGATTCTCAAATCTCCAGAACGCCAACACGGTGTAGAGTTTACCTTTTATCTATCTGGTGGTCACAAAAATCAATCTAGCTCTGCTTTGGCTGGACAGTACGCTATTTGTGGTAGCGGTGTTGCACCAAAAGAATCTTATGAATGGTTAGCAAGTCAGAGGACTCTGTCGATTAATCTCCATATCGAACCGGAGTTTTTTTGCTCATGTCTAGACCTTCGCACTGAGCAAAAATCGGCACAACTTGCCCATTTAGTTGAAAAACCAGAAAACAAATATTATGTGCGTTCCGGTAACACCACGTCTGTGATGACGATGGCTTTGCAACAAATTTTACAATGTCCTTACCAGAGTGTTACTAAGCGTATATATTTGGAAAGTAAAGCTTTAGAGTTAATGGCCTTGCTAATTTCAGAAGAGTTAGCACTAGGACAATCTCAAATAAATGCCTATCACCTCAAACCAGATGACATAGAACGTATTCACTGTGCAAAAGATATTTTGTTACAGAATATAGACAATCCTCCTTCCTTAATCGAACTAGCGCGAATGGTGGGTTTGAATGACTGCACCCTCAAACGAGGTTTCCGTCAAGTTTTTCATACAACGGCTTTTGGCTATTTACATCACCAGAGATTAGAGAAAGCCGGACAACTGTTAGCAATAGGTGAAATGAGCATAGGAGAAGTAGCTCGTGCAGTTGGTTTTGCAGACCGCAGTTACTTTGCAGCTGCATTTCGTAAACAGTATGGTGTTAATCCTAGTGTGTATTTGCGAACCCATCAACAACCAATGAAAAATTCCGCCTAGTCATCAAGAAATTCCGTCTAGCCATCCAGTCGATACTTCACACCTTCAGACTTTCCTGTAAGCTTCTTGATAGTAATTACTAAATGCTGCACTGAAGATACTTTCCATACTGTCTTAATTAAGCAAGTATTGGAGTCAATTTTTGCAGTTTACAAGACCATTTACTTAGAAAATTTCTCAATTTTTGCATTCGGTTGTGTGGAGTTATGGCTAGTCAACTGCAAAGAGTTGTTTTGATGACGATATTAGCCTTGGTGTTAATTAATCTACCTGGGCGCGCAGAAGAGAAAAAAGACGAAATCGAAAACCCTGTCACCAGTCTTAAACAATTACTTTCCCAAGCACAAATTCAGATTACCAATGTCAAGTTACAAACAACTGACAAAGGGATAGAGATAATTTTAGAGACCAATCAAGGAGAACAGTTACAACCTGTAAATAAGAGCCAGGGGAATGTCTATGTGGTGGAAATCCCCAATGCTCAATTAAGTCAGGAATTTCGCCAAGAAAATCCTGCTAGTGGCATTACTGATGTTGTTGTCAGCAATTTAGATACCAATACTATCAGGGTGACAGTTACAGGTGAAACAACATTACCAAACGTAGAGTTGTTTGACGGCGACGAGGGTTTAATTTTAGGTGTAGAAGTTGCTGCATCATCTGTTCCACAACCTCCGCAACCAGAAACGCAACAGCCACAGACAGAACAACAGACACAACAACCATCTGCGGAAGTTGATGATGCAATTGAACTGATAGTGACAGCGACACGAACAGAGGAAGCAATTACCAACGTACCGCGCAGTGTAACAGTTATTACCCGCGAAGAAATTGAGAAACAATCAACCATCACCAATGATTTAGGAGATATCTTAGGCCGGACAGTTCCAGGTTTGGGTCCGCCAAACTCCCTCAACCGCGCTGGTAATGCTCAAACTTTGCGGGGTCGTCCAGTATCAATTTTGATTGACGGTGTACCACAGCAAGGTAATTCCTTTGTGAATACTCAGTTAGAGTACATTTCCCCAGATGCGATTGAACGGGTGGAAGTGGTGCGTGGCCCTACAGCCGTCTTTGGTCAAGGTGCATCTGGTGGTGTCATCAATATTATTACGAGAAAGCCAGCTGAAGGATTTACTTCTACTGCTCAAGTTGGTATTAGTGCGGCGGCGGCTGGTGATGCGTTCTTGGGAGAAAACAGCTTCGGCAATTATCTACAATATGGATTTTCCGGTAAAGATGGGATTTTTGATTATGTATTTTCCCTCTCACGTAATAGTGTAGGTGGTTTCTTTGATGCCGATGGTTCGCGGATTCCCAGTAACAACGCCACATCAGATGATACTGTCTCTACAAATATATTGGGCAAGATAGGAATAGATGTTGGGGAACAACAACGTCTACAATTTACCGTCAATCATGGCAATAATTCCCGTAAAATTAAATTTATCGCTGATCCGATTACGCGTACAATCCCTGGATTGCAAACAACCCGTGCCTTAAGACAAAATCAGGTTTACGAAGGCACTGATGCACCTCGAATTACCAGTACATCTGTTAACCTCAACTATACTACAATACCTTCGCCAATTTTAGAGGGTGAGTTGATGTACAAACTCCCATTTCTCCGAAGCTGGGCAAAAACAATCAGTCCTAAAAATTCCTTCCAGGTTTATCGCAAGGCTTTTTTTGGCGTACTAACGCAGTATCAAGGGTTTCAGTCTCTAACCTACCTTGTAAGCTCAAGGCTTATGTATTGGTTATTTTGCCATTTTTGCCAAAATTTTTTTACCCTCTTATTTTGGCTAAGGTATTGATACTAATGAGGCAGTTTTTGGTAGCAAACTGCAGGCCCAAGCCTATTATCGCAGTTCCGAAGAGTTAGGGGTAGGCAGAGATGACCGGGGTCGATTTGCAGATGCCATCAATCGCTTCCGTTCTGAAGAAGAAGCTTTTGGGGGAAGGTTACAGATTCAAACACCTCTATCTACATCTGTATCTTTATTATGGGGAGCTGATTACGAGAAACAACAAGAAGGGGATACCCGCCAAGAGATATTTGATCCCGTCGCTTTTGATGCTAGTAATAATAACCGTCGGATTCTGCGTAAAATTGGTGAACAAGTTTATTACCCAGCCTTTGATTTGAGTAGCTTAGGATTGTTTGCCCAAGCGCAATGGGACGTAAGTGAGCAATTAATTCTCAGTGGTGGTGTGCGTCACGAACGCTTTAACTTTAGTGTGGACGAATTCACACCGTTATTAGACAACAACTTTGATCCCTATGTTGGCCCCAGCGTTGCAGGCGGCGAACTAGATTTCAGTGACACGGTGTTTAATGTGGGCAGCGTCTATAAAATTACGCCTACAGTTAGTGTTTTTGCTAACTTTGCTCAAGGTTATTCAGTACCGCAACTTTTCCGCGTCCTCAACTTCTTACCCCCCGGATTCACCATTGACAGAGATGTCCGTTTTCTCCAGCCGCAAAAAATAGATAATTACGAAATTGGTGTCCGTGGGAATTGGAATAATTTCCAAGCAACTCTAGCCGGATTTTTTAATTATTCTGCTCTTGGTCTATCTTCCAGGGGTCAACCAGACGGTACGATTCAATATATTCGCGCTCCGCAAAGAAACTATGGGATTGAAGCGACTTTAGACTGGCAACCCTCGAACAAGTGGAAACTTGGGAGTAGTTTAACTTGGACAGAAGGGGAAGATGATCAAAATGAAGACGGTGATTTTAGAGCTTTGCGAACATTAGAAGTTCAGCCATTGAAGTTAACAGCTTATGTTGAAAATCAAACTACTCCAGGCTGGCGGAATCGATTGCAATTACTGTATGTTGGTAATCGCAATCGCGGTTTTGAAGCGGGTAGTGATTTTGTTACTATTAGGGATTATCTTGTAGTTGATTACATCAGCAGCTTTCAAATTGGTGCGGGGAATTTAGAAGTAGGTATTCAAAACCTATTTAATAATAAATACTCCTCTGTATTTTCTCAAGCAGGTGGCGGACTGGATGAATTGTTATATAACCTAGAAAGAGGTCGCAGCCTTAGTGTTAATTACCGCATTAGTTGGTAATTAGGGACTGGGTATTGGGGACTGGGGATTGGGAATTTATCACTTTTTTCAGGAGGAAGAAAATTAAAATTAGAAGTTACATTATTCTATGTTTATCGGGTTTTGTTTCTATCATTTTGCTTTGGGCTTGTCAGTATATTTCTGATGATAAACCTCGACAATTTGATAGTACCTTACCTATTTCTCAACCAGTAGCTACACGAGTAGTTAAACACGCTGGGGGAGAAACAAAAATTCCCATTAAACCCCAACGAATAATCACTTTACATGATTCGACTATCCTCGATCCTGTTTTGGCTTTGGGTGTAAAACCAATTGGTATAGCTACCTATGCTGCCGAACAAGGAGTTTTATTTCGTGGCATAACTGAAGATGAAGTAAAGAGTATTCAACAAGTAGGTAGTGCTTTTCAGCCTTCTCTTGAGAAAATACTCATGCTCAAACCTGACTTAATAATAGGACGTGAATATCAAAAAAATATTTACAATCAACTGAGTAATTTTGCTCCTACAGTATTAGTTGATTGGGGGAGTTTTACTTCTTTTCAGGATAATTTTCGCTATATTGCCCAAGTATTAAATGAGGAAGAACAAGGGAAGTTGGTATTACAGCAATACCAAAAAAGAATTCGGGATTTACAAGATAGGATGGGTGAGAGACTACAAAAAATAGAAGTTTCTGTGATTGGATTTTCTGGACAAAGTATCAAATCCTTAAATCGTGATGCCGTATTTAACCAAGTTTTAGATGATGCGGGTATTAAACGTATATCAATTCAGAAAAATCAGCAAGAAAGATATTTAGAAATAAGTATAGAAAATCTCAATAAATATGATGCAGATGTTTTGTTTGTAATTAATGAATCTAAAGAGCAACTATATCCTGATTTAAAAAATCCTCTTTGGCACCATTTACGAGCAGTCAAAAAGCAACAAGTATATGTAGTAAATCAAAGTGATTGGTTTGCTGGTGGTCCTTTGGGAGTTAATAAAATTCTTGATGATTTGTTCAAATATTTAGTGAGGTAAATTTGAATATGTCAATTAATAATACTCAAAATAATTGCCGTTTTTGTTCAGAAATTTCTCAAGCTAACGGTGAAGACCCAATTGGAACAGCGATCGCTGTGGAACAATATTTAATTATTGAAGCTGCACAACCTTGGCCGATTCCAATTTGGATTGAACCTGATCCCATGCCCCAGGGAGTAATAGAGGCTTTAAACTTTATTTGGGAAGGTGGGGGAACAGTTCGACAGCTGGCGATCGCACCAGATAAAGAATACTCCCATCCAGGTTACACTCGTGTAATCTACTATCGCCGTCCAGCCAAATTTTTTGCCCAATTTGAGAAACAAGAATTTATCGTACCTCATGCTTTACTGGGTTCTTTAGCATTAGCTTTACTCAAAAACCCAGAAGAACTACCAAACTTTAACCAATATCGCCAACAAACAAACCACATTCGAGAAATACTCGTTTGCAACCACGGCAATGTGGATGCGGCTTGTAGTAGATTTGGTTATCCAATTTATCAAAAATTACGTTCTGAATACGCTGCTGCAACTAACAGTAACTTACGTTTTTGGCGATGTAGTCATTTTGGTGGACACGAGTTTGCACCTACCTTAGTTGATTTACCCCAAGGACAATATTGGGGTCATTTAAAACCAGAAATTTTAGATTTATTAGTCCTACGTAATGGTTCAGTCAAAGAACTATATCCCTACTATCGAGGTTGGGGTGGTTTATCTTTCTTTGAACAAATTGCCGAACGAGAAATTTGGATGCTTGAAGGTTGGAAATGGCTGGAATATCACAAAGCCGGTCAAGTTTTAGCCAGTGATGAAATTAATCAAGAATGGGCTGATGTTCGTATTGATTTCACTACAGTTGATGGCAATATTAGCAGTGCATATCAAGCGAGGGTGGAGGTGAAAGGCTCAGTTATGACAGCTTGGAAATCAGGAGCAAATCCAACTTTAGAGGAAGTCAAGCAGTATCGTGTCCGTAATTTAGTGAAATTGGCATTATGAAAAATGGACATGAATACTTACAAAATTTCTTGTTATCTATCTAATGGCAGTAGAATAATTTAAGCAGTGTAAAAAATTAATTTGCTCCGCATTTTCTTTTTCCGGTTCACTACAATATCAACGAATCAAAACCAGTGTACCGGCTAAAATTAAACCAGTTCCTATCATTATTTGTGGTGTCAGTGATTCCTTGAGAAAAAGTGCTGAAAAAATAATTACTAACACCAAACTTGACTTATCTAAAGGTGCGACTAAAGAAGCTTTTCCTACCTGTAAAGCACGAAAGTAAAATAACCAAGATAAACCCGTCGATAACCCAGAAAATACAAGAAATAATAGAGTTTTAGGAGAAATTATCAATAGTGTATCTAGTTGTCCTTTGGCAAAAACCCAACCCCAAACCATAAATAAAATTACAACTGTGCGGATTGCGGTTGCTAAATTAGGGTTAATTGCTTCTACTCCTATCTTGCCAAAAATGGTAGTCAAGGCGGCAAAAAATGCTGATAACAGCGCGAATAATATAGCATTGGTTTCATGGAGAAGCATTGAATATCTTTAAAAGTTTAGTATTTATTGATAAATAATATCACTAATCCTGATGCCACACTACAGCTATAAAGAAACCCCCAACTTGTCTTGTAGTGTCTTATCACCGTTCTATTTGACGACGCGCTGACTAGATTATTGTGATGAAAACTGGTAGGGTCGTAGCTCAAGGGAAGTTGGAAGAGATTTTAGCTGATGAGGAAGCGGATTGGATTTTTTAGTTGCTGTGATTCATAACAGGCGATGTACTGCCTAAACGAGTTGATATTTTTGATTCTAGTTACTCGATTTTTGATAGTATTCTTTCAGTCTTGATTCCCAGCGAGCTAGATAAATTTCGTCAGCAACACGTTAAGGGCAAAGGCATAGACATGAAAAATAGCATGGGCTATCATTGCACTTTCTAGGGAATATTGCCAAAATAGCCATCCACAAGCAATACCTACTATACCATTGAGTAGAATGGCGTAAACGATGACCCAACCTGTAATCGGTGCCAGGTTAGAGATTAGCGGCAAATGCAACAGCCCAAAAACAACTGCTGCTAAAACGATCGCACCCTGGTAGACTGCATGAGTAGGCAATCCTAAGCCTTGTTTGCATAACTTCCAACCTAACCAGACTAGCAGCGACATTAACCCCCAACGCGTCAAAATTTCTTCCGTAATCCCACCGTAAAACATCCCCGCTATAGCATCTATAATACTGGGTTGGGGCTGATTAGTAGCCCTCAATGCTTCTGGTAATACAGGTTCTAGCAATAGGCGAATCGATAGGGTGATGACTGTTGCTGCTGTACCAATACCTAGACCCCATTTCACATCATTGATCCAGGATATCGGGTTGGATGGATGAAGTACCCAAGATTCAATTAAATGCGATCGCAATCCTACCACCGGAGTACAAAAGATACCAATCAAAACAGCGATCGCTAATAAAACTGCGATTTGGATTCCTTGCAATAGCAGTACAATCCATAAAGGTGGCACTTCTGCGGCTATTTCTGTTGGTAAGGTAGCTAACTGCTTTTGAATTACGGGCATCAAGGACGGAATCAGCAGTACAATTCCCCAACTACCTAACGTAAATAAAATTGCAAACTGCTTTAAAACCAACATGAGATTAATCTCCTGGAATCAAGATGCTGGATAGCAAAAATCGTTTCCTCTGCTTTGAGGGTTTTTGGTGCAAAAACTTCACTAGTACCTGATTGAGAGATTGTGTTAACTCAGCCAGTTCCTCATCACTCAAATGCAGTGCTATCTGACGATAGCCAACTCCATCTTTGACAATATCAATCTCATCCCGTTGTAAATACGCTTCAAACTCAGTCAACAAGCTAACGACAAAGGCTGTGAAATGGCGTTGATGATCTGCACCTGTTAAGGCGGCTAGTTCTTCTGGTAAAAGCTCAGTGTTTTGCTCTTGTAGACTGTAAAATTTTTCCACAGTACCACGTATAGGATGTTCTGCTATAACGGTCAGAAGTTCTGCCTGTACAAGCTTTTGGAAATGACGATACAACGTTGCTTGAGGGATATCGGGTAGTATTTCGCACAATTGCCGTGCTGAAAGATGGCGATCGCCTACAAAAGCTTGAAGAATCTTTAATCGGACAGGATGGAGAATTAGGTCTGCTTTGCTACCACTCAAAGTTTTAGAGAAATAAATGTTATCGTTAACAGTAATATTATCATTATTGATAATATTGTCAAACAAGATTTAAATAATAACCATCAACTTTTTTAGTAATAGATACAGTCTTGATATCAAACCCGTCAGGTATTGGGCGATGACATCCCTCTTGAGAAAATTATCTAATAGCTGTTAACCTAGTTGTAAATATCACCTTTAAGAGCGTGTAACTAGAGATGGCTGGTATCTTATCAATCAAAAATATGGATGAAATGTTTGAAGAGACAGCTATCAACGGTAATCAACCTCATCAAACTGAAAATGACATTGTTTTGAAATATTCAGAGTCTATTGGTAAAGGATATTGGCAGCGCACGTTCCTACCGGATGGTATTTCTATAGATATTGAAAATAATGTATTCTTCAACCATATTATCTTGAAAGAACCAGACGGCGAGGGATGGCCGGAAATAGGTTTTCGGCTATCGGGAAACCGTAAATTGTATACAGGTGAGGTGATGCAAGGTGGTCAAAACTTCTTGTGTTTGTCGGATGTCGGTCGCGGAGATGTAACAGAGTGGGCGGGTAATCAACGACACCTGAAAGTTGATATTAACCTCACGCCGGAAATGTGGGCTATGTTGATTCAGCAACACTCACAATACTTATCTCCACACCAGCAACTTCCGCTTTTCGGGGTTAAAAATGCACCTTACTACGAACTGCGAACCACTACACCTGTAATGCAGTCGGTGCTATACCAAATTCTCAATTGTCCCTACCGAGATTTTATCCGAGAGGTTTATCTACAAAGTAAAGCACTGGAACTTGTGGCTTTGTGGCTGGCACAAGAACTAGATTATCGTCAGATTAACCAATCTACAGTCAAACTTGCCCCAGATGATATAGAACGTATTTACTATGCCAGAGATATTCTCATTACTAACTTACATCATCCACCAACATTGCTAGAACTATCACGTCGAATCACGGTGAATGAACGAAAACTGAAGCAGGGTTTTCGGCAGATATTTGGGACTACAGTTTTTGGCTACCTGCATGATCATCGCATGGAACAAGCTAAACAAATGTTGACAGAACAAAAATTGACTGTTGCCCAAGTTGCCCATGCTGTAGGCTATTCTCATCTAAGTCACTTTGCGGCTGCATTCAGAAAAAAATTTGGGGTAAATCCCAGTGCTTACCGACAAAAATAGTCTGTCTAACGCAGAAGGCACAAATATTAGACAATTATTGACACTATTTTAATCACAATGACGGAAATTACAGCTAACTATGATGAAACCTGGAAAGAAGTAATAGGAGATTATTTTGATTCATTTCTTGCCTTCTTTTACCCAGAAATATATCAACAAATAGATTGGACTAAAAACCCCATTTCTCTAGATAAAGAATTAGAACAGATTACCGCATCTGCGGACAGCAAAACACGCCATGCTGATAAATTATTTCAAGTGTGGTTGTTAGATAACCAAGAAGTGTGGATATTAATTCATGTAGAAGTACAAAGTCAATATGATAAAGAATTTTCCCAAAGAATGTTTATCTACAACTATCGAGCTTTTGATTTATATAAAAAACCAGTTATTAGTTTAGCCATACTGGGAGATGAAACTAAAAATTGGCGACCTAGTTCTTACTAATATGGTTTAGGCAGTAGTCAATTAATCTTTAACTTTTCTATTGTTAAGCTTCTAGATTATCAGTGGGAGGAGTTAGATCAAAGTAATAATATTTTTGCTATAGTGGTAATGGCACATTTAAGGACTAAAGCCACTAACAGCAATTTGTCAGCTAGGGAACAGTGGAAATGGAACTTAGCTAGATTACTTTATGAAAGAGGTTATAACCGTAAAGAAATTGTTGATTTGTATAAAGTCATTGATTTAATGATGGCTTTATCTCCAGACCTGCAATTAAGTTTTGAGGAAAAATTAGCTAATTATCAAGAGGAACGAAAAATGCCACTTTTAACTAACATCGAACAACGGACTATAAAACAAACTCTGAAACAAAATATTATCAAACTTGTGCAAGTGCGGTTTGGTGATATTCCCGAAAATTTAGTTGCAAACATTAATCAAATTGATGATACATCTTTTTTAGAACAAATATTTATATCAGCAATTAATGTTAGTTCTATAGAAGAATTTGCACAGCTTGTTAACTCTAATTTACCAGAAGCAGATTAATAGATGTAGCTTGGGTTAAGCGACAGTGCAACCAACAATTGATAATATACTTTACGAAAGCGGAAGTTAGGAGAACAGCCAACTTTTAGGGATGGGCTGGTTTTTCGCTTAAATGCTTCACAGTGATACGTAGTATCGCTGTGAATGGTAAATCCCAGTGCTTACGGAAAGTAAAAATAGTCCGTCTATGGATAAAGAAAGTCTGTCTATGGATAGACTCAGTAACCACAGAACCATCAAAATACTTTCACAATAATTGAAAAGTATTCCTAACTAGCAGGTTAAAACCCTAGTTTTAATCTACTCGTTAATGTGATGTAACTGTGGTTTGAGGGTGAGTACGGTGAATCAACAAATTTTGTATAGTCTTTGCTTAACAGGTATTGTATCGACATTGATTGTGCCTTCTGCTTCTGCTGAAGTGGTTCAGACAAAATCGGGCGTTTTGCAAAATATTACGCACAGAGAATTACGTAAACGTCTTGTTAATCAAGCTGAATTGCTGTCTCAAGTACCTAATTCCCCCACACTGGTGGAAGTGACAGGAGTGAAAGCCACTCCCACAGATAAAGGGGTGGAGTTGATTTTGCAGACGAATCAAGGAGAAGAGTTACAAATCACCAATCGTAGTGCCGATAATAACTTTATCGCAGATATTGCCAATGCTCAATTGCGTTTACCCAATAGCGATGGGTTCATATTCCGTTCGGAAAAACCAATTGAGGGAATTACTGAGATAACGGTAACAAACTTGGATGCTAATACTATCCGAGTCACAGTCATAGGAGAGGCGGGATTACCTACGGCGGAGTTATTTGATAGTGATGAAGGTCTGATTTTTGGCTTGACACCAGTTGTTACTTCTGCACAGACTCCAAAATTACCAGAAGAACCAGAAACTCAAACAGAACAACCATCAACTCCAGACCAGCCGATTGAATTGGTAGTAACTGGTCAGCAAGATAGATACAGTGTACCCAATGCCACAACTGCGACAAGAACGGACACACCCCTACGTGATATTCCCCAATCAATTCAAGCAGTTCCCCGACAGGTGCTAGAGGACAGACAGGTGATTCGAGCCTCAGATGCACTACGTAGTGTCAGTGGTGTGCAGCAGGGAAATAAAGTTGGCGGTACATCCGAGGTATTTAATATTCGTGGTTTTCCACAATTTGGAGGGAATCTCCGCGATGGCTTTAACAATAGAAACAATTTTTCTATTGTAGAAACGGCAAATTTGGAACGGATAGAAGTCCTCAAAGGACCGGCTTCTGTACTCTATGGTAATTTAGACCCTGGTGGTGTGATTAACTTCGTTACCAAACAACCCCTTTCAGAGCCTTTTTATGCTGCGGGATTGCAGGTTGGAAGTTTTGGTTTAGTGCGACCAACCCTTGATTTATCAGGCCCCTTAAACCCAGAACGAACACTGCTTTATCGCTTGAATGCAGCTTATGAGAGAGGCGGAAACTTTCGGAATTTTGATACAGAAGTTGAGAGATTTTTCATTTCACCTGTAGTTACTTGGAAGATTGGCGATCGCACTGACCTCAGACTTGAATTAGAATACTCAAACGATAAGCGTCCATATGATCGGGGATTAGTTGCTTTTGGTACAGGTATTGCTGATATTCCCTTTGACCGAGTTTTGGGTGAACCAGACGACTTCAGTGAAAGAACAAATTTTTTAGCAGGATATCGATTAGAGCATCGTTTCAATGATGACTGGAAACTCCGGAATCAGTTTCGATACTCTTCCTCTGACCAAACCAATAATCGGCTCGAACCTGGCAGGCTCAACGAAACTACTGGGGAGCTACGTAGAGAATTTTCTCTGGGTGAATTTACTGTAAGAAATTATGAATTGCAAACCGATCTAGTGGGAAATTTTGCTACGGGATCAATCCAGCACACCCTGCTATTTGGCGTTGATTTATCTTGGGTAAATGACGGAGGAGTATCTCTTTTTGAACCCGCTCCTAGCATTAATATCTTTAATCCTGTTTATGGAATTGCTACCCGACCTAGCAGAGATGAATTTGCAGATGTATTCCCTTTTGGATCTCAAACAGATTCCATTGGCGTGTTTGTGCAAAATCAAATTACCCTAGCTGAAAACTTAAAACTGCTAGTAGGTGGACGCTTTGACAATATCGATCAAAGCTCTGCTTCTGATGAACGGCAAGATCAAGCCTTTAGTCCGCGAGTGGGTATCGTCTATCAACCGATTGAGCCAATTTCTTTATATACCAGCTTCAGTAGATCATTTCAACCTAACTTTGGAAATCGTGCAGATGGTTCGCTCCTTGAACCAGTGCGCGGTACACAGTATGAAGTTGGTGTCAGAGGTGAGTTTCTCAATGGTAGCTTGATTACAAATTTGGCTGCTTATGAAATCACCAGGAGTAATCTTGCGGTTACTGATCCAGATAATCCAAATTTCTCCATTCCATCAGGAGAGCAAAGAAGCCGGGGTGTGGAGTTGGATGTCACAGGGCAAATTTTGCCGGGATGGAATTTGATTGCTTCCTATGCTTACACTGATGCCAGAGTTACCAAAGATGACAACCTACAGCCGGGTAATTTACTTGATGGTGTACCGTTTAATTCAGCCAGTTTGTGGTCAACTTATGAAATTCAAACAGGTGATTTCCAAGGCTTAGGATTTGGCTTGGGTTTATTTTATGTGGGTGAACGCCAAGGTGATTTGAATAACTCTTTTCAACTGCCTAGCTACGTGCGTACTGATGCCAGTATATTTTATCGACGAAATAACTGGCGGGCTGGTATTAATATTAACAACCTTTTCAATGTCGATTATATCGAAGATAGTGGCCAGCGCCGGAATCGCATTAACCCTGGTGAGCCGTTCACGGTAAGAGGAACGGTGTCCGTTGAGTTTTAGATTGTCCTGCACTTCGAGTAGAACTAAATCAACTTTTTAAAATGTATAAAATTCGTCGTGGGCTGGGGTTCTTTGGGTTAACACTTATGGCAGTTGTGCTGTTTTCTGCTTGTACTAATAATGTCTCACAAAAGTTAACTAACTCTGCTGAGTTATTGCCTTCACAGTGCAGAATAGTCAAACATCTTACGGGTGAAACCTGTGTTCCTAATATCCCACAGCGAATTATTGCTGCAAGTGAACCAGCTTTGGAGGCTGCTTTAATACTAGACTTCAAGCCCATAGGTACAACTAATTACGCACAACAGGCTGATTACTTGAGAGAACGGTTTGAAAGTTCTGACAGTGTTGGTTTAGATTCACGACAACTAAGTTTAGAGAAAATTCTCACTATCAAACCAGATTTAATTTTAGCTACAGATGATTATGGAGAACAGCAGGAATTGTATGACCGGCTCTCACAAATGGCTCCTACTGTGATTGCAAAGTGGTGGGATGGTCAGAGTATTCGCTGGAAAGAATGCTTTCAACTATTTGCTCAAGCCTTTGGGAAAACATCTGAAGCTGAAGAAACCGTCAATGCTTACAATCAAAGGATTGCAGAATTACAGCAGCAAATGGGCGATCGCCTCCCAAATACTGTCATCTCAATTATCGAAATTTATCCCGATAGAATCCGCCTATATGGGAAAACCAAGACTGTTAGCCTGAGTAGCACCATTATCGAAGATATCGGCTTACCTCGCCCACCTTCCCAGGAAGAGGGAATGGATATCTCCCTTGAAAGTATTGGGGATGCTGATGGCGACATCATTTTTTTAACGGCACGAGATCCCGAAGCACAACTTTATCAGCAAGTTCTTAATCATCCTCTATGGAAACAACTGAAGGCTGTACAGGCTGGAAAAGTGTATAAAGTTGAAAATAGTTACTGGGGTGGAAGCGGCTACATTGCTGCCAATCTCGTTTTGGATGACTTGTTTAAATATTTAGTGAAGTAATCATGAATATTTCAACCAACAAAACTCAAAATAATTGCCGTTTTTGTTCCGAGATTTCCCAAGCTAACGGTGAAGACCCCATTGGTTCAGCGAACAATGCTGAACAATACTTCATTATTGAAGCTGCACAACCTTGGCCAGATAACATTTGGATAAACCCTAACTCCATACCACAGGATGTATTAGACCCGTTACAATGTATTTGGGGAAATGGTGGGTCAATTCGACCACTAGCGATCGCACCAGACCGAGAGTATTCCCATCCAAGTTATACTCGTGTATTCTACTATCGCCGACCCGCCAAATTTTTTGCTCAATTTGAGAAACATGAATTTATCGTACCTGATGCTTTACTTGGTTCTTTGGCATTAGCTTTACTCAAAAATCCAGAAGAATTACCAAACCTTAACCAATATCGCCAACCAACAAACCACATTCGAGAAATACTCGTTTGCAACCACGGCAATGTTGATGCAGCTTGTAGCAGATTTGGTTATCCGCTTTATCAAAAATTGCGTTCTGAATACGCGAGTGCAAATAATAATAACTTACGTTTTTGGCGATGTAGTCATTTTGGTGGACACGAATTTGCACCTACCTTAGTTGACTTACCCCAAGGACAATATTGGGGTCATTTAAAACCAGAAATTTTAGATTTATTAGTCCGACGTAATGGTTCAGTTAAAGAACTATATCCCTACTATCGAGGCTGGGGTGGTTTATCCTTCTTTGAACAAATTGCCGAACGAGAAATTTGGATGCTTGAAGGTTGGAAATGGCTGGAATATCATAAAGCCGGTCAAGTTTTAGCCAGTGATGAAATTAACCAAGAATGGGCTGATATTCGCATTGATTACACCACAGTTGATGGCAATATTAGCGGTGCATATCAAGCCAGGGTCGAAGTAAAAGGTTCAGTTATGACAGCCTGGAAATCAGGAGCAAACCCAACTTTAGAGGAAGTCAAGCAGTATCAAGTTAGTAGTCTAGTGAAATTGGCATGATCAAAATTGGACACGCGCAGCTTTTCTAACTTCTGTAATGTCTAATTCTAGTGCTTCTGCTACCTGTTCCAAAGTTAACCCCAATTTCAATAATCGAGGTATTGCCTCAAGTTTGCCCTCAACGCGCCCCTTACGCTTTCCGTCTTCCAAGCCTTCTCGGTAAACCTTTGTTTGTTTCAAATCACCTAATCCTAACATTGCCTGAATCTGATAATTACTACTTTTGTTGCTCAGTTTACGGTCGCGCAGCTTTTCTAACTTCTGCAACGTCTAATTCTAGTGCTTCTGCTACCTGTTCCAAAGTTAACCCCAATTTCAATAACCGAGGTACTGCTTCGAGTTTACCTTCGAGTTTACCTTCGAGTTTACCCTCAAGTTTACCCTCAACGCGCCCCTTCCGCTCTCCGTCTTCCAAGCCTTCTTGGTAAACCTTGGTTTGTTTCAAATCGCCTAATCCTAACATTGCTTGAATCTCCGCTTGATTCTTGTGAGGAAACTTATAAACAATGATTGTCTCTATTAATTCTACTAATTTTCTCCTGACTTGTTCATCAGGAACTTGTTTACTCCTCTCAATTAAATTCCGAGCTTTTACACTGGCCTGTTCTGGTGGTTCAACTACCAACGTGAGAGTTCCTAAACCAATTGATTGATTAGTTAAGTCTCTCAACTCATCTAGGTAAATTACTTGCACTCGCTGACCTTTTTTGAATTGGAGCGAAGCGACTTGACTTCTACTGATAAAAATTCATAGGCTTCCGCTTCCACTGGCGATTGACCGAGCAATTCAAAGAAAACGCCAGGAAATGTTTTGAACAGTCGATAGAGAATTGAATCAGTTTTCACACATTCAAAAAAAGCTACATAGCTAAATCAATATATCAAAATATATTCGCATTAAATAGGCATAATTAAGCGGAAAATATGAAAATTGGACTACGGCAATACTGGAATTTACTTGTAGATTATCTTAAACCCCAAAAGGGTAGAGTTATCAAATTTGCGGTAAGCGTAGCTATGCCGTCAGGCTTATCGCACTCTTAGCCAGCATCGGACTACAATTAGTCAACCCGCAAATTCTCCGTTATTTCATAGATACAGCCGTAGCTGGTGGTTCTGGGCGAAACTTACTTTTAGCCGCCTTACTATTTATAGCTGTAGCTGTCATCACTCAACTCATCACCATTACTGCTACCTACTACGGTGAAAACGTCGCTTGGAGAGCCACTAACGCCTTACGGGCTGACTTGGTTGAGCATTGTTTAAAACTAGATTTATCCTTTCATAAATACACTACACCCGGTGAATTACTAGAGAGAGTAGAAGGGGATGTTCACACTCTTTCGCAATTCTTTTCCAATTTCAGCATTTACATCTTAGGCAACTTGCTATTGATGTTAGGTGTAATTGTAGTGCTATTTGCCGAAGATTGGCGTGCAGGTTTAGCGATCGCCTTTTTTGCCTTAATAGCCTTATCTACTTTAATACGTCTGCGTTCCATAGCCGTTCCCTATTGGAGAACTTATCGCCAAATTAGTGCCGATTTTTTTGGGTTTCTAGGTGAACAACTCGTTGGGATGGAAGACATCCGCGCCAATGGTGCTAAAAGCTATGTGATGCAACGCTTCCATAAAATTTTGCAAGGCTGGCTACCTGTATATCATCAAGCCCGTTTTGCCAGCACTATTCTTTTTTGGCAAATTAAATAAATTTTGTCAGCAAAGCATTCAGGGCAAAGACATAAACATGAAAGTTGGCATGGGCTATCATTGCTGCTTCAAGAGAATATTGCCAAAACAGCCATCCACAAGCAGTACCCACAATACCATTCAGCAGAATGGCGTAAACGATGACCCAACCTGTAATCGGTGCCAGGTTAGAGATTAGCGGCAAATGCAACAGCCCAAAACAACTGCTGCTAAAACGATCGCACTCTGATAGACTACATGACTAGGCAGTCCTAAGCCTTGCTTGCATAACTTCCAACCTAACCAAACTAGGAGCGACATCAACCCCCAACGCGTCAAAATTTCTTCCGTAATGCCACCGTAAAACATCCCCGCTATAGCATCCATAATACTTGGCTGGGGCTGATTAGTAGCCCTCAATGCTTCCGGCGGAGTTATTTGACATCTGAAGCTGAAAAAATCGTCAATGCCTATAATCGAATGGCACTAAGATAAGCGCAAATCTTTAAGGTATAAGCCTTTCAGGGTGTAAGGGTGTAGAGGGGTAAGGTAAACATCTAAATAATTAAATCAAGATACCTCATAAATACTGTTCTTCTCATCACCCCTACACCCATTCATAGCAAGAGTTTCATGTTTTCTTAGTGCCATTCGCCTATAATCAAAGGATTGCAGGATTACGGCAGCAAATGGGCGATCGCCGGCAATACTACACAATTCTCAGGCGCGGAATTAGAGACACTTGCAGCCGAAGCCGCACTACTGGCATTTGACCAAGGGCGATTCACTAATATTAGTATATTATTGAATATAAATCTATATATTTGATGATCACAAGACTATCTAATTCGTATCCTTCTTAAGGATGAATTATATGGTATATGGCGGCTGATTGTTTCAAGTAATGCTTGATAGAAAATCTTAAAAGGTGAATGTGTGGCGACAGTTGAGTATAAACAAACAGGAAAATACCTTCCTCCTAACATACTTATTTTAGGAATATCTTTTGTACCTGGAATAACTGAGATTAGTAGTGAGCAACTAACTGAAATGCGGCATTTTATTAAAAATGATCGATTACTTCAGCATTATGTTAAACAAAAAATTCTGATTATTCAAGAGTGATTTTTATACAAGAGTCTCTGCATACGAAATAATCTGTTTTTGACACAAAAATATTTTCTTTAGGTGCTTTTAATCTGGCATATGCACCTAAAAGAAAAAGCTTGGCTGGTGAAAAATGAATTGCCACTATAGCCTTAAATATCCCTAGAAAATGTCACAAGATGATTAGCCAATCAATTTAATGACACCTTGACTAACAAAATACTCAAGCTGAGAATTGTGCTGTATTTGTTCGCGGACTAACCTAAGCTGCTCGTAGCTGAGAATGTGTAATCCTGGACGAATCACATAACCATCGATAATAACATTTTGTGGCTGCTGGCTGTCAGTGCGATTGTAAGTAATTGAAGGCACATTTATACCTAGATAAGTAAAAACTAACAAAGTTCAGAATATTTTGCTCTGTTGCCTATAGCTTTACATAGTTTCTTAGCCTTAGTACATTTCTCAACAAGAGCTTAGTTTTTGTGTGGCATTATCTGTTCTCTCACCCATTCCCTGATTGCTTGGAGAAAAACCCGTCTTCCTGCCATGCGATATCTTTCAATTAGTGATGGAATTGCTTGAATATTCAGATGAGGAAACACTAAAATTGTTTCTCTTTCAAGGTATCCCTCACCCTGCAACTGATAAATTTTGATTTCTCCAGAATCATAAGACCAAATCTCAGGTACACCCAGAATCTACAATTTCAGGGTTATCGCTGCTGTTTACCGCAGGTTTTATGGCTTGGAAATCGCGGAAAAATGGTTTCCAATTTTATTGATTTTTGCAATGAAATCTGTTCGTGGTAATGACTTTAATTCTAATATGCAGCCACCACAACCAACGCGATCGCCTCTGTTGCTAAAGTCCCGATTGGGTCACTTAATTAGCTATCTCTCCACCTTCTTCCTTGCATCCAAAACCCTTGGCGTATTGAGTTCAATCCAGTCTGCTAAAGCGGCGATGCGATCAGCGACTTCTTCTCCCATCGGAGTCAGGCTGTACTCAACAAAAGGTGGAACTACATGGTGAGATACACGCAAAACAAAACCATCTTCCGTCAGTGATTGTAGACTCTGAGCCAGCATTTTCTCACTAACTCCCCCTATTTTTCGTCTCAACTCGCTAAATCTGTGAGTTCCTTGGCGCAGCGCAATCAGAATCAGTACGCCCCATCGACTGCAAACGTGTTTCAGGATGTCTCGTGAAGGACATGGCTGGGCGAAAAGATCGCCCATTTCAAAGCGTTGTGTCAGAGTATTTGAATCATTATTGTTATTACTCATATACTTACTTTTTTGTTAGTACTTACCAAAAGTTAGTAAAGCAATTATATTAGGTTTATCGACATCAAAAAATTAACCAACTAAAAAATATGATTGTCATCACTGCTGCATCGGGTCAGTTAGGCAGATTAGTATTGCAAGAACTATTAAAATCCGTTCCTGCCAATAAACTAGTAGCTGCGGTTCGGAATCCAGAAAAAGTATCAGATTTTGCCAGTTTAGGCGTGCAGGTACGGCAGATTGATTATACCCAACCCCACACATTAGATATTGCCTTCGCTGGTGCAGAAAAAGTATTGCTCATCTCCTCCAGTGAAATTGGCAGTCGCGTACCTCAGCATAAAAATGTCATCAACGCCTGTAAACAAGCTGGAGTCAAATTACTGGCTTATACGAGTCTCTTACACGCAGATAGCAGTCCCCTGCCTCTAGCAGCAGAACATCAACAAACTGAAACTGTCCTGAAAGAATCTGGTGTGCCTTATGTGATATTACGTAATAGTTGGTATAACGAAAATTATATGACTGGTATTCCCGTAGCTTTGGAATATGGTGCAGTCATGGGCTGTGCCGGAGAAGGCAAAATAGCCTCCGCCGCCCGTGCTGATTATGCCGCAGCCGCAGCCACCGTTTTATTAGCCCATGACCAAGCGGGTAAAGTCTATGAATTAGCTGGTGATGTAGCCTATACATTGAGCGAATTTGCCACCGAAATTAGTAAGCTGTCTGGAAAGCAGGTCATTTATCAGAATTTGTCTGAAGATGAGTATATTCATGTATTAAAAAATGCAGGCTTACCTGAGTCTATTGCTGTGATGTTAGCAGAATCTGAGACAGGAGCAGCAAAAGGAGGGTTGTTTGATGCCAGCCAAACCCTAAGTCAACTGATAAGCCGTCCTACCACATCTTTGAGTGAGTCTATTCAAACAGTTCTGAAGCTGTAGTAGGTGATAGGTCAGGACTTATCCAAACTGCACAATAGTAATGGACTGACATAGCTAATTTAGTGCAGTAACCAAAATTTCATCCGCGTCCATCTGCGTTTATCTGCGGTTAATTTTATCCAAACTCTAATGCAACATTTTAGTCGCGTCAGTCCACTACTAAAGGCTACTTCTTTATCTTCATCAATAGCAATATACCAGCTACAGATGATTTTTACTCAGCACTCAGCATTTTCCAGCTATGTCTATGGTTTCAAGGTGTTGGATAGCAAAAGTGATGGTAGTTGTTCTAATATCAGAGCATTAGCAATAGGTGCGCCAATTACATTACCCCAGAGGGTGTAGTCCACAAAATAAACCCGTCCTTCTTTCCAAGCTTGTGAATTGTGCAAGAGGGGATTTTTAGCCCATTTTTGCTTGAGTTCTTTGAGGGGAACGGTATAAGTAGATTTACCATTCCAGTTATCTACCCAAGTATTAACAATTACAATATCTGCATCGAGTTGAGCGAGGGTTTCCAGGGTAATTTGTGGACGTAACCCTGGTTTTCGTTCTATATCTGGCAAAAATACAGGTTGAAATCCAATTTTTTCGAGAATTTCAATTGTATTTCCGTTGTATGTAACCTCTATATAGTCCATTAATTGACTGCAAACAATATTTAGGACTCGCGGATGGGTACTGACGAGAGATTCTAATTGAGCGCGGACTTTAGCTAACTGTTGCTGTTGTGAGGTAATAATTGATGGTATATTTTTCTGGCTATCAAGGGCTTTGGCAACAATTTTAATGCTTTCCTGCCAATTTTGCTCATTATCTATGAATACGGTTGGAGCGATCGCACTAAATAACTGATTGTCCTGATAATTTAAGCCTAAAATCAAATCGGGTTTGAGTAGAGTCAAAGCTTCTAGGGAAGGACTAGAGCGATCGCCTAAATTAATCGGCTGACTTGTGACATACTTACCCAGGTAGGGAATTTGTTGGCTAGGGTTATCGAATTGAGGCGCATTCACTAAATAAGCATCCGCGTAAGCAGCAGGTTGTACATCCAAGGCTAACATCAGACTCAGCATCTTAGGTTCGAGAACTGCGATTTTTTTAGGTTTACCGCAAATCTTGGTTTTTCCTACTGCGTGTTCAACCACTCGACAATCAGTAGACTGTGGTACATTACTTTCTAAATTGGGGTTGTCGATAATATCACCTTGACAAGCTGTGATCAAGATGGACGTGAGTACAACCAAGACAATATATTTATGCAGGAAAGCGATAGCAACACCCACCAAAAGCATCGCATTGCAGCAAGTTTTCCAGAACATGATCAACTCAACAAAAATCAAGGTCAAAACTGAATTGAAAACGAACCGATGACAGTAAAAGGCGCACCAGGATAGATTGTATTTCTGGCTTGAGATGTTTCATAGTAAGTTTCATTGAAAAGATTGCGGAAATTTAGAGCCAACCTCCAGTTATCTCGTTTGTAATATATTGCTGAATCTGTTCGGAAATAGCTGGACAACAAGCTTGTATTTTCCACGTCGGCATATCTATCTCCCACATAGTACAGTCCCAAACCAAAGCCCAAACCTTTTAAATCACCGCTTTGCAGTTCATAGCTTGTCCACAAACTTGCAGCGTGTTCGGGTACATTATCGATGCGATTACCTACGGGAATGGTATTGTCCTTTGAGGTAATTGCATCGGTGTAGGTGTAAGAGGCAATGATATTCCAACCTGGCACAATCTCCCCGCCAATATCTAATTCAATCCCTCTACTTCTTTGTTCTCCAACCTGCACAGATAAATTGGGATCGTTGGGATCGGAAGTGACAACGTTAGTTTTGGTAATCTCGTAGGCTGCTAGGGTTGCTGAAAGTTTTTCGCTAATATCTGCCTTGATACCAACTTCGTACTGTGTTCCTCTTGTTGGCTTAAAGGGTTCGTTACTTGCCGAACGACCAAAAAAGCGATCGGGTTTAAACGATTGAGAATAACTGGCATAAAGAGAAATCGCTTGAATTGGTTGATAAACTATACCGATACGGGGACTAAAAGCACTGAGAGATTCTTCACTCGCTGTTTCTGAGAAACCTTCTTCTTTTCTCTGGAAGGCATCAAAGCGACCACCAACTAAGAGCTTCAAATTATCTGCAAAAGTAATTTGGTCTTGAACGTAAATCCCTAAAGTATCTCTTCTAGTTGTGTAGGAGAAAGTGCTTTCATCAGGTGTAGCCGGGAGTTCTACATCATAATTGGGATTAAAAATGTCCAGAAGTATAGGATCTGCCACATCGAATGAGGTGTATTTCCAGGTGTTGCGTCTTAACTCCACCCCAATTAAAGGTTGATGAACAATTGATCCCGTCTTGAACTTACCAACTACTTCTGTTTGTAAAGTATAGATGTCGCGTGTGAACTCATCACGACTCACGTATATTGGGGCAAACTGGTCATCAATTAAGTCATAGCCACCATAGGCATAAGTCCCAGATGATTTCCCAGAAACAAAGGAAAACGCATTACGCAGTTGCCAGTCTTTACTAAAGTCATGCTCTAGTCGATAGCCAATCCGAAAAGTGCTATCGTTATAAACGTGGGGCAGACCAACAAAGCGACTAATAGGGATAGGAGCAGGTCGATCGCCAATGGAAGGAATACCACGATCAAAGAGATAATCGTTGTCCTGATATTCTAAGTCAAAGGTTAAAGAAGTGCGATCGCTAATATTCCAAGTAATTACAGGCGCAACAAATACCCGTTCTAGAAAGTTATAATCTCGAAAACTCCCAGAATTTTGATAAGCCACATTCAACCGATACAACAGTGAACCATCATCTGTCAGCGGCCCCGAAATATCAAAACTAGGGCGATAAAAGGCATAATTACCCACATTCAACTCAGCCGCATAATAGGGAGTTCTCAGGGGTTGTTTGGTGACAACATTGATAATTCCTCCTGGTTCAGCCTGACCGAATAGCACCGAAGCCGGTCCTTTGAGAACTTCGATGCGATCGATGTTAGCTGTGTCTACCAAAGAATAAAAGTCAGTATCATTAAAACCATTGCGGAAGTTACCATCCTGATCGAAGCCACGAATTCTATATCCACCTGCATCTGTACCACCATAATTACCTTGTTTGTTGACACCGCTAACGTTCTGCAATACCTCTTGTATGCGCGTGGTTTTTTGGTCTTCTAAGATTTGACGCGGGATCACTTGAATCGAACCAGGAATATCGCGCACAGGCGTATCGGTTTTAGTCGCAGTTGAGGCGGTAGGTACGCGATATCTGTCTTGTTCTCCCGTTACTACCAACTCAATTGGGTCATCCTGTTGGGCTATGGGTTCTGCTGGAGGTGCATCACTAGTTGGTGTTGCTGGCGGTTGTGTGGCTGTGGTTGTAGATTCAACAGCCAAAATCAACCCTGCATCATCATCAAATAACTCAACCGCAGGTAAGGCCTTTTCACCGACTACCGTAACTCGTACAGTATTCGCGTCAAGATTTGCAACTGTTATCTCCGTAATTCCATTTATAGGTTTTTCTGAGCGATATGTAAAAGCATCTCCATTAGGTAGTTGCAATTGTCCTGTAGTAATATCTGCAATAAAATTATTTCCCGTGCTGCGATTAGTAACTTGCAGTTGCTCCCCTTGGGTGGTTTCTAAAATTACCTCCACCCCTTTTTCAGTGGAATTTGCCTTTACTCCTGTAATGAGAATCAGAGTCTGTTGGGTGGGGGCTGATGTTTGTGCGATAATACGAGCATTAGTTACAGGAAGTTTGATTTTATCCTGTCCCACTGTCTCGGCTCGTGTGGGAGTGGCGAATAAAATAGCCATTGTCAAAGGTATTGCACTTGTCAGCAGCAAGTTTGGAAATAATTTATCTAACTTCATCTATCTCCCCACATCAGATAACACAATTTGTCCGTAACTCAAGCGGACAATGACTTTAGCAAGATTGTTTGAATTACAAACGCAAGTCTTATTAGTAAGTATTCTCAGTAATCTTACGGTAATCTGAGGAAAAGCTAAAGTATGGAATGTTCTCTAAACGGAATTTTTTAGTTCTTTAAACGGAATTTTTGCGCGAGTAAACGCTAGGACTCACGCCAAACTTTTTACAGAAAGCTGTCATAAAAGCACTACGACTAGCATAACCTACATATTGTGCTACTTGATTGACAGTTAACTTGGCATCTAAAAGTAATTCCTTGGCTTGTTCCATACGGTAGTTATGCAAATAACCAAAGACAGTTGTACCAAATATTTGCTGAAAGCCTTTTTTAAGAGTGCAATCATTCAGATTGACTTGCCGTGCTAAGGCTATTAATGTTGGTGGATTAGTAAAATTATTAATGAGAATATCTCTGGCTTGGTAAATACTATCAATTTGTATCGGTTTGAGGTTAATATTTTGATTTAAGATAAGCGAATCTTGTAATTCTTCAAACCTTAACGCCATTAATTCCAATACTTTAGCCTCTAAATAAAGTTGCTTTGTTAAACTTTGATAGGGACAATTTAATATTTGTTGTAAAATGGTCTGCATTTGTGGTGTTGTCCTACCAATTTGCAGATAATTCATTTCACCGCTATTAGCATTCTCAATGATCTGTCTAAAATCGGCAGGTAATTTATCTATATGATCGAATACGAAACTTTCAAATAAAGCATATTCAATATGAATATCTAGTTTTAAAAACTCTTTTTGAGCTTGCCATTCTTTCCAACTACTTTCACCAGGATCTAGTTCTAAAGCTATGAAATTTTGCCCTGTTCTTAAATCTAAATGAGGGTCACGACCCAAAATATGAAACCCTAATTCTAAACAAGAATAAGGTTGATGTGGGGAATATTCAATAACTAAGTTTTCTTGCAGATTATATTTTTCTAGCAACAGGGAGATTCCTGGACGTAAATACAACCACCGTCTATAACCATGACTTATCCCCCTGGGATCATCTACCTGCAATTCATAAGTTTTGAGTTGAAAAGGAGCGTTATTATCTAGTGGTTCTGATGTCAATAAATGATGAAAATCTTCTTGTAAAACAAGGGTCATGTAATTTGGGATTTGGGATTTTGTATTTATTAAATATTTAAATATATAGATGAGAAATAATATTGTTACTTTGTCTGGGACATGAGTATCAAGAGTTATAAGCGAATGGCACTAAGATAAGCGCAAATCTTTAAGGTATAAGGCTTTTGGGGTGTAAGGGTGTAGGGGAAACAACTAATACTTAAGTGAAGATATCTCATCAATACTGTTCTTCTCCTAACCCCTACACCCATCCACAGCAAGAGTTTCACCTTTTCTTAGTGACATTCAGTTATAAGCATTGTGTACGTTAAGTAGAGCAACATCACAATTGATGTTGCAAATAACACCTAACCTTCCGGTTTCGTCAATACAGAAGGAATACTTGCAAAAATGGCAGACTCCAATTCTTTGGGAAGTTTTTCCCACATAAACGCCCCTTTACGATTATTAATGTACATCTGTGTAAATTCGAGTAATGCTGAAGCATTTTCTGCATCTGGAGGTAAATCAACCAACAGATAGGTTGGTTTTTCTGGACTGGAAAGCGCCACAACACAGCCACGGCTGCAAGCCCATAAACATCCCACAGACTGAATTTCCAGTTCTTCTGTTGCAAATTTTTCTGAATACAAGCTGGTAATTTTGTCAAGTAAAATACTGCCATCGCAAGGCTGATTTTCTGCCAATTCTTCCGATGAACGGTGACAAGATTTGCAAACGAATAGGGTGTGTTTGGTCATCTGAGTAATGTCAACAGAAAATTTATTGATAAATAATATCATTAATTATTGTAATGTAGTGAAACAATACAGCAAAAAATAGAAATCAGCCGTTCAAATTCCTCTTATTTCTTCACCGTCACCTATTATCTACATTGCTGGAGAAGGTATTTATCTAAATCATCGAGTATGGCGTTAGCTGACATAATATTGCCAAATATCCAGTAACCTGAATCAACTGTGTATACGCAATTGTTTTTGACTGCTTTCAGCTTTTGCCATAAGGGGCTAGCCTGAAATTTTTTGAAGTTTTCTTCACCACCAGCATCTAATGTGACAAACATTACATCTGCATCTAGTAAGTCTAGTCTTTCTAGACTTGCAAATACAAAAGGAAAGCCTGGACTAGTAGGAATTTGATTTTGTTTTTCTGGAAAAGACAGTCCCAACTCCACAAGAAGGCTACCGGGGAATGAGAAATTGGAGCGAAATTCTATTGTTTTGTGAAAGTAATTATATACACGTACTACAGAAATTTTTGTTTTTCCCAATTTGTTTTTTACAATTACCCGCAATTTTTCTATTCGTTGCTGAAATTCAGCAATTAATTTCTGGGCTTGTTCAGTTTTACCGATTATATTACCAACACGCAAAAGGACATCTCTCCAAGCAGTTTGAGCATAATCAACAGTAACAGTCGGGGCTATTTGCGAAAATAACTCGTAGCTTTTTCTGTCGGTGCTTTCTGCTAGACCTAAAATTAAATCTGGTTTTAATAGCAGCATTTTTTCTAGATTCAAAATACCATGATTTCCTATAACAATTGAATCTATACCTTCAGCTTTTTGCCATAATTGTTTTTCTCTACTACTCCATTCATCAAAATTTATGGCTACAGCTATGGGTTTTAAATCTAGTGCTACCAAAATTTCTAAAATATCTTCATCCATAGCGATAATGCGCTGGGGATGCAAAGGAATACAGGTTTCTCCCAAGGGATGCTTGATAATTCGACATTCAGATGTGACTGGTTTTGAATTAGCAGATTGAATATTTTGATTTGGATGGCTATAACAACCCGTCACTAATACAAAGACCAAGGTTATAAAGAAGATTAGCTGGAGAGAATAAAGCCACCGTTTGGACATCTTTGCTTTTAGTTTTTGATATCTGGCAAATTTTTAAAATTGTACTGAAACAGTTCCCAATACAGTAAGTGGTGTTCCTGGATATATCAATGAACTATTTTGAGATGATTCGTAATATCTCGTGTCAGATAGATTTTTAAAATTTAATCCTATTCTCCAGTTATCGCGTCTATAGAAAATAGAAGCATCAGCACGCACATAGGATGGTAACACAAGATTGTTGGGTAATTCAGCTTGGCGATCGCCAACATAAAATACCCCTAAGCCAAAGCCCAATCCTTGCAAATCGCCCGTCTGAATTTCATAGGTTGTCCACAGACTAGCTCCACGCCTTGGAGCATTAACCAATGTATCACCAATAGGTAGATTATTATCTTGGGTGATGACGGAATCATTAATAAAAGTGGAAGCAATGACATTCCAACCTGGTAAAATTTCTCCAGAAATGTCTAACTCAATACCACGACTTCTGACTTCTCCCACCCCAAGAGAGAAAAAAGGGTTGTCACGATCGCTGGTGAGAATATTAGTTTTAGTAATCTCATAAGCTGCTAGAGTTGTCGAAAGTCTCCCAAAATCAGCTTTGACTCCTACTTCCAACTGTTTACCACGAGTTGGTTCAATTATCTCTCCACTAAAAGTTTTAGCATTGTTGGGGAGAAAGGAGCGACTATAACTAGCATACAAAGAGATGGGTTCAATCGGTTGATACACCAATCCCACACGCGGGGAAAAGGCTTCATTATAAAATTCATCTGAGGTAGGGCTGTCAGGTTCACCTATAAACTGGAAATTAGAATCAGATTTAGCTCTAGCAAAATCATATCTACCTCCGATTAATAACTTTAAATTAGGCGAGAGGGTGATTTGATCTTGGAGATAGAGACCTATGGTATTAGAATTGCTTTTGCCACTAAAACTGTATAATGCTAGTGGGATTGGTGTATCATACACAGGATTAAAAACATTAATGAAGCTGTCTTCTGAATCCGTTGCATTGTAAGCGTTATCATTAAAAGCGAGTTCAAATCCGACAAGTAGCTCATGTTTGACTGCGCCAGTATTAAACTTAGCAATCACATCGGTTTGCCAAGAATAGTCATTTTCATAATCTGGACTATTCCGAAAGGCTCGTAGGACTTCATTGGTTTCTGGATTGTAGTTAAACAGACGGTAGGCTAAAGTTGTCCCCTCAGAAAAAGAAGCTCCAAAAACAGTGCGGAGGCGGATATTATCATTAAATCCATGCTCCAAGGTGAAATTGAGACTATTAGTGGTATTGTCAAGTGTATCGTCAGGATTGTTTAAATTTCGACTGATGGGTAACTCAAAGGAAATGGGATCTATGGGTAAACCATCATTAAAAGACTGATTTGAGCGTGAATGTTCATACTCAAAAGTTAAGGCTGTGCGATCGCTAATCTGATAATTGACGACGGGTACAATAGACAAGTTTTCCCCATTGACAAAATCAATGAAGCTACCAAAGTTTTGATACGAAGCATTCAAGCGATATAACAGTTTTTTGTCAGTAGTCAGAGGCCCAGAGATATCTAATGAAGGGCTATAAAAACTGTAACTCCCAGCAGTAAATTCAGCCGCATAGTAGGGATCGCTGAGGGGTTTTTTGGTAACAATATTTACAAGTCCCCCTGGTTCTAATTGCCCATACAAAACGGAAGCCGGGCCTTTGAGAACTTCGACTCGCTCAACGCTGCTAGGAGCGGTAAAAGTAGACGTACCACCCCTAGCGGCTCGAACATTGAATCCATTTCTCAGAGTTCGATTCGAGTTAAATCCGCGAATAGTATAAAAATCTGTCGCATCTCCATAACCTTTTTGTGGAGTCACCCCTGACACATTCCGCACAGCATCTAAGATGCGAGTTACTTGCTGGTCTTTCAACACCTGCTGCGGGATCACTTGAATCGATTGAGGGATATCGCGCAATGGAGTATCGGTTCTGGTAGCAGTGGAAGCATTAGGAACACTATATATATCCTGTTCGCCTGTCACCACCAGTTCAATTGGTTCTTGATTTTCTTCAGTCTGTGCTGCTGGTTGTTCTGGTGTAGCTTGTGTCTGTGGGGGTGTTGCACTCACCACCCCCAAAATCAAACCCTCATCACTATCAAATAACTCTACTACAGGTAATCCCGTCTCACCTGTGACTGTCACCCGAATAGTATTAGCATCCAGATTGGTAACTATAATCTCGCTAATTCCCTCCACTGGCTTTGGGGAAGTGAATGTAAAACTATCACCATTAGGTAAGCGTAACTGTGCATTAGGAATATCAACTATGTATGCGTTACCTTGACTGAGATTTACCAGTTGTAATTTTTCCCCAGAGGTAGTCTGTAAAATAACTTCCACGCCTTTTTCTGTAGGATTTGCTGTCACTCCTGTTACTTGTACAATTTCAGTTGTCGGTGCTTGCGCCAATATTGAGACATCTTTACTCAGTTGAGGAGTTTGATTGCCTGTGGTGTTTACCTCTGCCCGTACAGTTTGATTACTGATTAAGATTGATACTATTGTCGCCAAGTACAAAGTATTTAATAAACCTGCTTTAATTAACATCTCTCCTCACATACAGAAAGATAAAGCCATAATGAGGTGTATATTGCATGACATCTCATTGAGACTTGCTTCTGTTATTAGTAATTCTTAGCGAGAATCTTACTGCAATTAAATGGAGAGTTAAAGCTCTAAGTGTGACATCAACGGAATTTATTGTTACCTAAGCGGAATTTCTTTGGATATAAGCAGTAGGACTCACACCGAACTTTTTACGGAAAGCCCTGATAAAAGAAGTACGCGCTTCATAACCAACCACTTGGGCTACTTGAGTCACATTCATTTCTTTTTCTAAGAGTAATTCTTTCGCCTGTTCCATACGATATTCATGTAAATATCCAAAGGCTGTAGTCCCAAACACCTCTTGAAACCCCTTTTTTAGTGTGCAATCATTTAATCCCACCAGCCTCGCCAAATCTATTAATGAAGGTGGGTTATTGAGATTTTTAATTAAAATATCTCTAGCATGGTAAATACCATCAACTTGATGATTTTTAAGAGTATTGTCTGTATTGATATTAGTAGGATTTTCTTGTAGATATTCCAACCGTAAAGCTAATAATTCTAATATTTTGCCTTCCAAATAAAGTTGTTTTGTCAAACCTTGATAGGGACAATTTAAAATCTGACGTAACACAATTTGCATTTCATGGGTGGTAATGCCAAAATTCCGATACTCAGGCTCATCATCATTTTTTTCAAACATTCGTCTAAAGCTAGCTGGCAATAAATCCATTTGATGAGCAAATAATCTTTGAAGTTCTGAATATTCAAGGTGAATATCAAATTTTAAAACTTTTTCCTGTGCTTGCCATTCAGTATGATTTGCTGGTTCTAATCCTCGATATACATCTAAGAAATTTTCTCCTGGGTAGACACCTTCACAGATGTTATGACCAAAGATATTAAAACTTAACTCTAACCAAATTAAAGCAGGGCTAGGTGCTTTCTCCACAACTAAATCATCATTTAACTGATAACAATCAGTGAGCAGAGATATTCCTGGGCGCAAATGAAACCATTGTCTATAACCATGACTCATACCTTGCGGATCATGTATATGAGCTTCCCAGATAGTTGATTGTGGAGTGTTGTTATTTTCTGTCAATGGTTGATAACAATCTGCTGATTCCTGAAGGATGAGTACCATTGGTTTGAAATTATCTACACAGATAAGTGGAGAAAATCAAAATAGATGATAAATCTTATCATTAGTTTGTTAGTTTCTGCAATTCCAAAGGAGCAGATATTATCTAATGTGTCATATTTGACATATCAGGCATACTGAAAAATCATATAGGAATCGTACTTGAATTTTGCTACGTATACTGAGAAACAAAGCTCTGTATAGCAAGCTTCTAGCCAATTTGGTTTTTCAGAAATCAAAGATGAGTCCTATATCAAGACAGCAATTGACGAACTTGATTAACAAACAACTCAGCAGCGATCGGCCCGCGAATGCGGCTTGCTAGTTGGTAATCAATGAAGTAAATTCGATTTGTATTGTGAGCAGATATAGACTGTAAAATCGGATTTTGACTCCATTGACGCTTGGCGTTTTCTATATTGTTATTTCCTGAAGGCATAATCACAATTAAGTCGGACTTAAATTTAGGTAATACTTCCAACGCCACTTCATATTCTGTGGATTCAGGACTAACAAGCTTAAATCCTAAATCTTGTAATAGTCCGCCAGCAAAGGTTTCTGCTCCAAAGGTAAATGAGGTTAGAGTAATTCCCCTAAATGCTAACAGCAATAGTTCCTGGTGTTGAGCAATAGGAGCGATCGCAGTTTTGGCTTGGGATAATTTCTGTTCATACTCTGCTATGACGGTTGGTACTTTATCTTCTCGTCCTAAAGCTTGGGCAATAATTGAGATTGTTTGTTGCCAAGCTGGAGTGATACCATCTCGATGACTTATTAAAATTGTCGGTGCAATTTTGTTTAAGATTTGGTATTCAGTTTCGTTATAAGATGCTTCACCTAAAATCAAATCTGGCTTCAGTTGCAGTAAACTTTCTAAAGAAGGATTACCGCGATCGCCTACATTCATCGGTTGACTGGTAATGCGATCGCCAAGGTAGGGAATTTGCTCTTTAGGTCGATCAAATACTTTACTGTTGAGCAAGTCTACTTCCGCATAACCCGCAGGTTGCACACCCAAAGCAAGCATCATATCTAACACAGGCGGACTCAGAGCAACAACTTTTTTAGGTTGTCCGCAGATCTGCGTTTTACCTGCTTCATGATTAATTACACGGCAATTTGTAGTTATATTGCTGGTAGTCTGATTACTTGGTAATTTTGATACGTTACTGTTACAGCCTGTCACTAACAAAAAAGTACAAACTGATAGCAGCAATAATTTTATATACTTAAACCAAGTCTTCATTTAGATAATTTGTATAAGATTATTCACAGAGTATTTAGGAATCAGTTCTGGCTCAATCCCATGACAATCCCCAATTAAATATATAGATTTACTCTCATCTTCCACCACATCCGCTTGATAAGTTTTAATATCACCATCGGGAAGAATAGCACTAATTTCTATGCGATTAAAGCACTCATCTTCACTTTGTTCTATGAAACAACAGCTAACTTTATAATTAAACCATTGCCAACCATGTAAAAAAATCAATTCTCCCTCCATCACTTGCGCCGGAAACGGGAGGATTCCCCAACCACGATAGATGGATTTTAAACAGTTAATATCCCCTGTGTAGGTGAGAATATTTGTAAAACTTTGGCAGTCTAATTTACCGTAGTATCTACCTTGGGGCAAATCCAAAATAGTAGGGGCAAAGCGATGACCACTAAAATGGCTAGATTGCCAAATTCGGACAGATTCTACAGCCAAATCAGCTACTATATTTTTAGCCTGGCGATAAAAAGGGATACCATATTTAGCACAACATTTATCATGAGTGCCGTGAGTACAAACTAAGATATCCCTAGTGTGAGGATTGATATCTGTATCAGCAATATCTTTACCCGCTAACCAATCTTTGAGAACAATCGCCACATCCTCAAGACTAGAAACATGAATTTCTTGCTTGATATATCCCCCGGAATAACCCATCATGGGGCGAAAAATGAGGATACGGGTTAGATAATTTTGCCGTAATTCTTCGCTGTAGATAAATAGTAAAATTCCATCAGGTTCGAC
This sequence comes from Anabaena sp. FACHB-595, assembly GCF_048568275.1. Taxonomy (NCBI): domain Bacteria; kingdom Bacillati; phylum Cyanobacteriota; class Cyanophyceae; order Nostocales; family Nostocaceae; genus Anabaena; species Anabaena sp. FACHB-595. The sequence continues at coordinate 3,093,988 of NZ_CP183473.1, read as the reverse complement.
TGCATAGAACTCATTTTCTAGCGATCGCAAATTTGCAGGTACAGCTTTAGAATCAAATTCATTCGCCATCCAAGGAGGCGGACATTCAATCAATACATAGCACTGTCGTCTGCAACCACTACCAATCGGATCTTCGTTAACTTGGCGAGATTCATCAGCACAAAAAAAGTAATTCATCAGTCCCCAGTCCCCAGTCCCCAGTCCCCAGTCCCCAGTCCCCAATTAAAATTTTACAGACAACGAACCGATAACCGTAAAAGGAATACCAGCATCAATTGATGTGCGGGATGTGGTGGACTCAATATAGTTAACATCAAAAATGTTTTTAAAATTGAGACCTATATTCCAGTTATCTCGACGATAGAACAAAGCAGCATCAGTGCGGGTGTAGCCAGGAACGGTAAAGGAATTACTTAAGTCTCCTTGACGTTCACCTACAAAAAATAATCCCACACCCATACCCAAACCTTGCAACGCCCCACTTTGCAATTCGTAGGTTGTCCAAATACTAGCACTATTTTCTGGCACTCGATTGAGGCGATTGCCTTCGTTATCGGTATTATCTTCTGTAATCTTGGCATCTGTATAGGCATAGGAAGCAATAATATTCCAGCCTTTAGCCAGTTCTCCAGCAATATCAAATTCAATCCCTCGACTTCGTACTTCGCCAACGGGAATAGAAAAGTTTAAATCTGCGGGGTCGGGTGTGGCAACATTGGTTTTAGTAATCTGATAACCCGCTAAACTCGCAATCAATTTACCATCTAAAAATTCTCCTCTCACACCAACTTCGTATTGTGTTCCTCGTTCTGGTTCTATGCGTGAGTTGTCCCGTTGAATGCCAAAGTTTTGCGCGAAAGAACGGCTATAACTGGCGTAAAGAGAGAGGGGTGTAATTGGTTGATATACTATGCCTATACGGGGGCTAAATGCTTGATCGGATATATCAAAGAATTTCACACCATCAACAATACTCAGGAAACTTTGATTGGTAAAATCATAACGTCCGCCAATCAGGAGTTTGAGATTTTCTGCCAGTTTAATTTGGTCTTGGATATAGATACCAATGTTATCTGCTGCAAATAAACCCCGAAACGGATCTGATTCTATATTAGGTCTAGCAGTCAAATAGACTGGGTTGAAAATATCAATAGCGGGTGCGGGTGCGCTGCGGCGATCGTCAACGAAGTTAGTTTGGCGGTTAAAGTCAAAGCCAATTACAAGTTCGTGTTCAATTGCACCAGTTTTAAATTTACCGATCAGATCAGTTTGAAAAGCGTAGGTTTCATCAGGTGTAGGTCGATCTACACCAAAATCACGAGATAGTAAACCTGTGGCTTCATCCAAACTACCAGGTTCAGTCACAAAACTAGATGTTTGTGTGGAGACAATTCGGAAGGCAGAACGCAGTTTCCAGTTATCATTGAAGCCATGCTCAAAGCGTGTACCAATCCGTAAGTCTTCTACTTCTTTAGAGTCAAAGGGTTCGCCTAAGATGCGATTGAAGGGAATCTCAGCAACGCGATCGCCTAATGCTACTAAACCCCGATCAAATGGTCGAGAGTCTTTTAAATATTCTAGGTCAAATACTAAGCTTGTGCGATCGCCAATCTCCCACGCTAATACAGGCGCAATAAAAAAGCGGCTAGTTTCTTTGTCAAAGTCACGGAAGGATTCGGAAATTTCTACAGCTGCATTAACTCGCAATCGCAAGGTTTTAGAACCAGGGGGAGTAATTAACGTTATTACAAGCAACCCCGAGAGAACCTTTTAACTTATGGGTAAACCCATAATTAAAAAGGGTTCTCTCTGGGGTTGCTTGGTAATAACGTTAATTACTCCCCCTGGTTCTAGTTGTCCAAATAACACAGAAGCCGGGCCTTTTAACACTTCTATGCGTTCAATATTGGCAGTTTCTCTATATACAGAGGTGTTTTCTTTAAACCCATCTCGAATTACCGAGTTGAAATCATCAAATCCCCGAATCACGAAGCGATCGCGTGTTCTCCCTGCACTGTTGGATGGCTGTACACCACTGACATTCCGCAATGCTTCATTCAACTGGGTAGCGCGTTGATCCTCAATCACTTGACGAGGAATGACTTGAATTGATTGGGGAATATCCCGCAAGGGTGTATCAGTCTTAGTAGCCGTTGCAGCATTCGTTACACGATAGCTATCTTGTTGTCCTGTTACTACAAGTTCAATAGGCTGATCAGTTGTAGCGGCTGGTTGTTCTGGTTCTGGTGTTGGTGTAGCTTGTGTCTGTGACGGTGCTGCACTCAACACTCCCAAAATCAAACCCTCATCACTATCAAATAACTCTACTACAGGTAATCCCGCCTCACCTGTGACTGTCACCCGAATAGTATTAGCATCCAGATTGCTGACTATAATCTCGCTAATTCCCTCCACTGGCTTTGGGGAAGTGAATGTAAAAGTATCACCATTAGGTAAGCGTAACTGTGCATTAGGAATATCAGCAATATATGCGTTACCTTGACTACGATTTACCAGTTGTAATTTTTCCCCAGAGGTAGTCTGTAGAATTACTTCTACGCCTTTTTCTGTGGGATTCGCTTTCACGCCTGTTACTTCTAAAATTTCAGTTGTCGGTGCTTGCGCCAGTATTGGGACACCTTTACTCAGTTGAGGAGTCTTATTTTGTGAGGTATTTACCTCTGCCCATACAGTTTGATTACTGATTAAAACTGATACCGTCGCCGCCAAACATAAACGATGCAATAATGCTGGTTTAATTAACATCTCTCCTCTCATACAGAAAGATAAAGCACCAATGAGGTGTACTTTTAGTTACATCTCATTGAGACTTGCTTCTGTTATTAGTAATTCTTAGCAAGAATCTTACTGTAATTAAACGGAGAGTTAAAGCTCTAAGTGTGACGTAACGGGAATTTTTCTGTTACCTAAGCGGAATTTTTTTGGACATAAGCAGTAGGACTCACACCGAACTTTTTACGGAAAGCCCTAATAAAAGAAGTACGTGCTTCGTAACCGACGATTTGAGCTACTTGAGTCACATTCATTTTCTTGTCTAAGAGTAATTCTTTCGCCTCTTCCATACGATATTCGTGTAAATATCCAAAAACTGTAGTACCGAATATCTCTTGAAAACCTTTTTTCAGGGTGCAATCATTTAATCCTACCTGTCGGGCTAAATTTATTAATGAAGGTGGGTTATTAATATTATTAATTAAAATATCTCTAGCATGATAAATACTATCAAGTTGATGAGGTTTCAAAGTCGTGCTTTTATTAAAATTAGGATTTTCTTGGAGATATTCTAAACGTAATGCTAATAGTTCTAATATTTTACCCTCCAAATAGAGTTGTTTTGTCAAACCTTGATATGGGCAATTTAAGATTTGACGTAAAACAGTTTGCATTTCGTGGGTGGTAATCCCAAAATTCCGATAATTAGGCTCATCATCATTTTTTTCAAACATTTGCCTAAAGCTTACAGGCAATACATCCATTTGATGAGCAAGTAATTTTTGAATTTGTGAATATTCAATATGAATATCAAACTTCAAGATTCTTTCCTGAGCTTGCCATTTAGTATAACCAGCTTTGCCTAATTCTCTATATACATATAAGAAATTTTGTCCTGAGTAGACATCTTCATTATTATTATTACCAAATATACTAAAACTCAACTCTAACCACAGACAGTTAGGAGCAGATATTTTCTCCACAATTAAATCGTTATTTAACTGATAGTGATCAGTGAGCAGAGATATTCCAGGGCGCAAATGAAACCATTGTCTATAACCATGACTCATACCTTGTGGATCATGTATATGAGCTTCCCAGATATTTGATTGCGGAGTGTTGTTATTTTCTGTCAATGATTGATAACAATCTGCTGATTCCTGAAGGATGAGTACCATTTACTTAGAATTATCTACACAGTTTACTTAAGAAAATAGAAAAAAATAAGAGACTATATCATTAATTTTGGTCGTTTCTACAGTTAGAGAGTAGCAGACATTATATGCCGTGCCATCTTTGGCATAGCAGACATACTAAGCTGTCAGGGATTTAACTGGTATATTTTTCGTGTTGATTTTCAGCATTCAACCACACAGCAAGTAACTAACTGTCTCTACTATTTGGCAATTATTTCTGTTTTTTCATCAAACAAGACTACAAAAAGTTGAAAAAATATACTAATAAGTATAAAGTATAATCTTGAACCTTTCCGCTTACATCAGGCTGTAAATCTCAAGAATGCGAGAATATACCTTGCTTAAACACTTAATCTTCTTATATTAATTCTCAATTAAGATGTTGAACTGGCAAATGTCAAAGAAAGCACAACCAACTTACCCAAATGACTATATTTTTCAATTAACTAGGAGATAATGACAAGAGCAACCACAGCATCACCAAGGAACTGGAATCCACCCAAAATATCGCCATTAGTGGGTCTGATTCTGGGCATACTGATTCTGCTAATTTGCTTGGTGTACAGTGTTACATTGGGTGCGGCAGAAATACCGTTAAACAAGATTCTGGAATCCTTTATCACCTTTGATGGTTCTTATGAGCATTTAGTGATTCAGACGGTGAGATTACCGCGATCGCTCGTCGCTCTTCTTGTAGGATCATCCTTGGCAGTCGCTGGCGCATTAATGCAAGGTTTGACACGCAACCCTCTAGCAGATCCAGGAATTTTAGGGATTGAGTCGGGGGCCGCATTAGCTGTAGTTACAACAATTTTCGTGTTTGGCAGCTCCTCCTTGGGTTTGTTAACCACTGTGGCCTTTTTGGGTGCAGGAGTCACAGCGATGTTAGTCTACTTCCTTGGGTCTTTAGGGAAGGGAGGAGCTACACCATTAAATCTCACCGTAGCAGGTGCGGCGTTGACAGCACTGATTTCTTCCCTCACCACTGCTATTCTCATCGTTAGTCAACGCACCTTAGAAGAAATTAGATTTTGGTTAGCTGGTTCTTTGGCTGGACGAGATTTCAACATCTTATTGTCAGCCTTACCTTTCGTCATGATTGGCTTAGTAGTAGCCTTTGCTCTGGGTAGACAAATTACAACCATGAGTCTGGGTGAAGATATGGCTAAAGGCTTGGGTCAACAGACTGCTTGGGTGAAAATTACAACTGCCATCAGCGTGGTTTTACTGGCGGGAAGTTCCGTATCTCTGGCTGGGCCAATTGGCTTTATTGGCTTAGTCGTGCCTCACATGGTGAGATTTTTCATCAAAGCTGATTATCGTTGGATTTTGCCATACTCCGCAGTCGTCGGTGCAACTTTACTTTTAGTTGCAGATGTGGCGGCCCGTGTATTACTCAAACCCCAGGAATTACCTGTGGGAGTAATGACAGCATTGGTTGGCGCACCCTTTTTTGTTTACTTGGCTAAATCAAAGGTGAAGAAATGAAGGTTGATTGGCTCGTCATCCGTTCCGAAACCATGTCTTTGCGGATTGACCGACGTGTACCACCAATATTGCTATGTTTGGTAGTGGCTATTGTGGTAGCGATGGTAATGAACTTAGGGCGGGGTGAATATCCCATTGCGCCCTTAGATATCATCAAAACAGTATTAGGTATAGATACAGGCAACCCAGATCATGCTTTTGTGATTTACAACCTGCGTCTACCCCGTACCCTTGTCGCTTGCATGGTAGGAGTGGCACTAGCCGTTGCCGGGACTATCTTTCAAGGCATCACACGCAACCCACTAGCTGATCCCGGTATTATTGGCATTAATGCCGGGGCAAGTCTAGCAGCAGTTACAGTAATTGTCCTATTTCCCTCAGCGCCCATTTACACTTTGCCTTTATCAGCCTTTGCAGGTGCTTTATTAATGGCTGGTTTAATTTACTCCTTAGCTTGGAACAATGGTAGTTCCCCCGTTTTGTTTATTTTAATGGGTGTGGGATTATCTGCGATCGCAGGTGCTTTCACCAGCTTGATGATTACCTTTGGCGATATCTATAGCGTCAGTGACGCTTTGGTATGGTTAGCGGGTAGTGTCTACGGACGCACCTGGGAACAAGTCTTTTCCTTCTTACCTTGGTTAATCGTTTTTGTCCCGATGGCGTTGACATTAGCCAGACATTTGAACACCTTAAATTTGGGAGATGATGTTGCCAAAGGTTTAGGTACTCGTGTGGAATGGCAGCGTGGTTTGCTAGTGCTAGTAGGTGTAGCATTGGCAGGTGCAGGAGTCGCCACAGCCGGAATGATTGGTTTTGTAGGATTAATAGCACCCCATTTAGGCAGACAGTTAGTAGGTACAAATCATCAAGGCTTGCTCCCTACCTCTGCGTTGTTGGGAGGGATGCTTGTTGTTGTGGCAGACTTCTTGGGACGAACCCTCTTTGCACCTATCGAAATTCCTTGTGGCGTAGTGACAGCTGCCGTCGGTGCGCCTTATTTCCTCTATTTGTTAATTCGTAATCGCAAGAAGTAGGGATGGGTTCTGTGAGATATTCACACAGAAAACACATATGTCGGTTAAACCCGCCCGTTTAACACTCAACAGTCAACACTCAACAGTCAACACTCAAAAAATAGCCAATATGAAAGGATTATCAACTCAAAGTCTGTCTTTAGCTTATGATGGTGTCCCAATTATCCGTGACTTGAATTTGGCAATTCCTACTGGTAAAATTAGTGCTTTGGTTGGTGCAAATGGTTGCGGTAAATCAACTTTACTACGAGGTTTAGCCAGACTACTTAAACCCTATGGTGGGACAGTTCATTTAGATGGACAATCTATTTTTAGTCTGGCAACAAAGGAAGTAGCAAAGCAATTAGGAATCTTGCCTCAAGGTCCAGTTGCGCCAGAAGGATTAACAGTCAAAGACTTAGTAGGACAAGGACGTTATCCTTATCAAAACTGGTTGCAGCAGTGGTCAGAAAAAGATGAAATAATTGTCCAACAGGCGCTAGAGATTACCAATTTATTATCCTTGGCAGATAGGGCCTTAGACACCTTATCTGGTGGACAACGCCAACGTGCTTGGATTGCAATGGCACTGGCACAAGATACAGATATTTTATTGTTAGATGAACCCACCACTTTTTTAGATTTAGCACATCAGATAGAAGTGTTGGATTTGTTATACGAATTGAATCAGCATCAAGAGAGAACTATTGTCATGGTGCTGCATGATTTAAACCAGGCTTGTCGTTATGCAGATTATCTGGTTGTCGTGAAACAAGGCAGAATTTTCACGGCTGGAGAACCAAAAGATGTAATGACTGAAGAAATGGTACAAGAGGTTTTTGGCTTACAGTGTCGTATTGTTTCTGACCCTGTTGTAGGAACACCAATGTGTGTACCAATAGGACGCAAGGGAGAAAAGCAATTGTAAGAGGATGTTTTAAAAGTCGCAAAAGCTATAGAATTGTCATTTTGTAGAAGCCTCTGCGGCTTTTTGCAGGGTGCAGAGTCCTCAGCGCAGTGAAGAAACATTTTATATAGATTAAGCGCTGTAATTACTCAAGCAAATATTTGAATAAGTCATCCAAAACAAGATTAGCTCCAATGATTCCCCATGCAGAAATCCAAACATCACCTGTAACTGGATAAACCTGATTTTTTTGTACAGCTTGTAACTGCGACCACAAAGGATGATTGGTAAATTGTTTCAACCTTGATTCATTGTGTCCTCCAAGAATTAAGAAAATAACATCACCATTGATCTGAGGAATTAATTCTAAAGAGATATTTTCGTGATTTTTATCTTTATCTTGATATTTAGGACGAGGTAAACCGATTTCTTTGAGGATTGATCCACCAAAGGAATTATTCATATAAAGACGAGTAAAATTAGCCCAAAAGTTGACTAAAGATACTTTGGTTTGGGAAAGGGTATCTCCCATTTGTTGACGCAGGCTTTCCATTCTTTGATCATATTCTTGCAACAATTTTTCAGCTTTTGCTGTTTCTCCAACTGCTTCCGCATATTTCTTTAACCAATCTTTCCAATCGCTATCTTGATCTGCCAATACTGTTGGGGCAATTTGCGATAGTTGTCCATATAATTCAGCATCCCAAGAAAAACCTAAAATTAAGTCTGGTTTGAGATATAAAATCTTTTCTAGATTTGGTTGACCATTAATACCAATTTTTTCAATTCCTGATGTTACATCTTGTAAGTAATCAGCAAAGTTATCATCACTGAATGTTGTAGCTGCTATTGGTTTTACCCCTAAAGCTAAAATATTATCTAAGCCACCTAGTACAACTACCCTCTGTGGACGCAAAGGTATTTTTGTTTCGCCCATAGTATGTTTAACTACGCGCATTTCTGAAGTTGCATTCACAGAATTTATAGTGACATTGTTTGGTGTACTCATTTCACAGCCGATAACTATTAAAGCTGTGATGATGCTGAATAAAATTAACTTAATTTGATGATAATTAAGTATATGGTGCAGGAAGGTAAATACCCTGATAAATAAATTATTTTTAATTGACATTTTCCTGATGATTAATTAAACTGCGATTAATGATGTGGCTATATCAACAAGTTCTGTAATGCTAAATTGAGAAATCTTTACTAATTCAGTATTGCCGCATTCTGCCCTAAAAACTACACTTTTATTTTCATCTTCAATCACATTACATCTATAACAGCCAACTATGCCATCAGGTGTGGTAAACTTTATTTCTACTTGACTAAAAGTTTCATCCTCGTTTTGCTCAATTACATGACCTTGCACTTTGTAATTAAACCAATCCCAATTATATTTGAGCATCAACTCTCTTTCTAATATTTGCACTTGCCAAGGTAAGATACCCCAACCACGATAGACTTTTTTTAAACATTGGATATCGCCCGTTCGTGTCAAGATAGAAGTAAAAGATTTTTGGTCTAACCTAGCGTAATATCTGCCTTCTGGAAGCTCAATCATAGTTGGTGCAAAACGATGTCCACCAAAATGACTGCTTTGCCAAACTCGCACATGAGATAATGATAAATCTTCTACTTTTGCTAAGGCTTGATGATAAAAAGGATTGCCATATTTAGCACAGCATTTATCATGACTACCATGAGTACATACTAAAAAATCTCTAGTTTGAATATTGGTGTCTTCAGATTCTAGAGTTTCATTTTTGATGCACTTTTGGATGATTGGTACTGCATCATTAATATCTGATAGGATATATTCTTTCTTGCTATACCCTGAATATATTTCTTCTGTCTGGTAATAGATAATTAACCGAGTTTGCCCACTTTGGTAATAATTGGCATTGTAAATAAACACAAACCTTATATAACAAGCCGCTTCATCAATATCTGATTGTAAATCTTGTAATTTACTGGGAATATTTTTGGAATCTAGGGGTTGAGATGTCCAAGGTGGTGGAACTTCAATTAAGATATAGTATCGGCGATTTATGGCAGTACCAATGGGGTCTTCTTTTGCTTGACAAGATTCCTCAGCACAGAAAATTTTGTTCATAATAAACCACAAAATCAGAGTTAGTCATTTCAGCTAATTACAATTATTATCAATAATTAAATATGATTTATGTTTGTTTGGGTACAAGTTTAAGGTATCTTAGCTGACTCTGGATATTCAACAATGGCGTTACAGGTGACATATTTGAGAAAATTACATGGGTGTTCTGACTCGAACACCCACGTAACTAAATTATTTATCTTTTTATTGCTGCTAAGAAACTGATACAGCGACCTCTTTATCTCTGTTTTTCTTCCTAAAATTTACCAAATAATCCGATACCCAACGCTTAAGGTTCTACCTTGACCTGCGTAGTTAGCACTATCAAAGAAAGGTGCAAAGTATTGTGAGTAAACTGGGAAATATTGGTTATTGAAGAGGTTTTGAATGCCTATTTGTAGTTCCCCTTGACCTATTTTGATGCTGCTGATGTAGTCTACGGTGACGAAGCTGCTGATTTTACCATCTTCTACACCATCTTCAAAAGCCCGATCACGATCGCCTGAGTAAAGTAATTGTAATCTGTTCCGCCAACCTTTGAGGGTTTGGTTTTCTACATAAGCGGTCAACTTCAATGGTGGGACTGTAATACTGTTGAGTGCTAGATATTGACCATCATTATTTGCATCATTTTCACCTTCTATCCAAGTCGCCGTACCCCCCACTCTCCAACCCTCAGTAGGTTGGACATCAACCGCAGCCTCTATACCGTAAACTTTTTGAGGAGCGCGAACAGTCTCTAGAAAATCAGTGCTACGGTTAAAGTTAAAAGCCGAACCTAGATCAGAATAGTTGTAGAAACCAGACAAGGATGCTTGGACATTATCCCATTGACCGCGAATGCCGATTTCATAGTTGTCTACTTTCTGTGGTTCTGTCAGTTGCAGAGAGTTTAAAATATTGACTACACCTGCTGGGGGTCGTCGGAAGACACGACCTAAATCGGGAACTGAGAAGCCTTGAGAAAAGCTGGCAAATACACTAACTTCTGGGGTAAATTTATAGACAATACCTGCATTAAATACTGTAGAATCAAGACTGCGATCGCCCCCTTGCATATTCCGACGGGGAAAATCGGCGGTGATGTAGTCGTCTAAACTCACACCTATATTCACATAACGCAAGCCACCACTTAAACGCAGGTTATCACTAACTTCCCATTGCAATTGACCAAATACACCCAGTTCTCTAAAGTCATATTCGGGAACAAAAACTCGCTCTTCAATCTTGCGAAAGATTCGACCCCCTGATGCGTCAAATTCCCCAGGATCGAAAATATTAAATTTTTGAGAACTACGCTCATTTTGATAGTCCACACCCCAAAGTAAACTCACTGTTTTTTGAGAGTTGAAGGGTGTCTCAACTTGCAATCTTCCGCCTAATTGTTCTGTACCCCCTTCTGAATCGGTAATCGCTCTTAAGCTACCACCCCGGTTATCATCAGGAATTCCCCCAGCAAAATTATAGTTACGATAGTAAGCTTGAGCCTGAAGTTTGCTACCGAAAATATTGTCGTTATTGTAATTTAAGCTCAGTAAAGTATTTGTGATAGAAATCCCTTGATCAGCACCAATCACAGTTGTTCCTTCCGGTAGCTTCAAGGCGCGAGATTTTTGAATACCAGGAATATCATCAACGGCCGGGTCGGAAATAAAATCACTATTTTGTTGCTGATTAAAGTGATTGAAAGTGAATTGCAGACGTTGTTCTGGCGATAATTCAACTCCTATTTTAGCCAAGGCGTTGATTTTGGTGCTATCATCATCACCTGCAAAATTAGCAATGCGATCGCCTTCTGCATCATAAAAACCCGCAGTTGTCACCAGCGAAAAACCCACAGTATAATCAAATTTGCCTTCTGTCCCCGCAATTTGATGGGAAAGGTTATAACCAAAACTATCTTCGGAACGAGTTAAGGAGGTATCCAAACCAATATTTGTTGTGGAAGTTAGTTTTTGACCGCTTGGCCTCTTAGTAATAATATTGACTACACCACCAGTTGCTTGACCACCATAGATCGCATTCGGGCCACGCACAACTTCAATCCGTTCAATTGCACTGGGATCAATAGTGGTCAATTGTGCAGAAAATGATTGTAAATTACCATTTTGGGGAACTCCGTCAATTAAAACTGAGATGTTGCGACCCCGTAAATTTTGCCCGAATGTATCAGTCCGACTAATTGGTGAACCAAAGCCAGGAACAGTTTTTGCCAGAATGTCAGCTAAGTTAGTGCTTAACCTTGCTTGATCCTCAATCTGCTCACGAGTAATCACAGTTACAGAACGCGGTACATTTTGGATATCTTCTTCTGTACGCGTTGCTGTCACGACCAGTTCAATTGATGAGTCGCTTTCAGATGTTGTTGCATCTGGTGTTTCTTCACTAGTTGGCTGTTCTGGTTGTGTTGGTGTTTGTGTCGTTGAAACAACAGGTGTGAAGCTAAAAATCAGACTTTCATCACTATCAAATAATTCCACGGTTGGGACTTGTGACTCTCCCGTTACCGTCACTCGGATAGTATTAGCATCAGCTTGAGTCACATTTACAGACACAATCCCAGCCACAGGATTATTCACGCTGAAATCTTTACCCTCTGGGAGTTCTAACACTGTATTGGGAATATCTGCAATATAACTATTGGCTTCAGTTTTAGTTACAGGTTGCAATGCTTCTGCTTGGGGAGTTTGTAAGAGAACTTCAATCCCTTTATCTGTAGAGTTGACTTTCACACCTGTAACTTTGACTGCTGATTGTTGCGCCATCAGCTGGGTGCTGCTAATATCATGATGCGATCGAGTTTCAGCAACGGCTGGTTGCACTAGCAATGATATGCACGAAAACACAAGACTTGCTGAAATGATTTCCTTCTGTTGCCAAGACTTCATACCGCTCACTCTTCTCACTATCCGAACTTTATATTGCAATTAATTTGCAAATATCTTGAGAAAGAGTGTACGTAATTTCCGATATAGAAGTCTACTCACAGACGGAGATTTTTGATCCCAAGCGGGAGGGATGAGGGACTGGGATAAAATCTACTCGGCTTTCCGGCTTCTTCTTTTACCCCAGGGAGAAATTCCACGCACCTATTTCTCTGAGTTATATTAATTTCCCAAATTCAGCAACCCTTGTAAAATTTGGCTCTCTTCAATTATGACCAATCTTTGACATTAGAGGGTTCTTAACCGCCTAGTCCCAGCACTGTCTCTTTTCTCTCAGGGAATAAGCTAATCAGCATTTAAGTTGCATAAATCCAGGGCTAAAGCCCTTACTACAAGCAAATCAGTCTGGAAAAATGCTGCGATCGCTCTTTTCTTCTTTATTGAGAAATAATATCATTATTTGCATAATGTCAACTTAAAACCAGCTATGACAGTCACTCTAACCCATGACGAATGGAATGAACTTCTTGGTGAGCCTATACACACAAACGAATTTGATTCTGGGTCGAAGTTGACTGAATTTTTATGGAAAGTACCACGGAAATTGGGTGAAGGTTATCGTCAAGAAATGGATTTGCATTCCGATATCTGGCTGGACTTTACTGATTTGGAATATAACGATGATGTATTTATAACATCTCCTGAAGGTCAACATGATCTACATTTTGATGTTTTGCTTTCAGGAAAAATTGTGACTGAACGCGGTCAATGTGGAGAAAGTTATACTTTGGTTTGTGGTGGTGGGATTCAACAGAAAACTGTTGCTCAAATCCAAAAAAATCAACGCCTTGTGGGGTTGACCATTGGGGTATCCCGTCAACTCCTAGCAAATTTGTTTCCAGGAAAAGATGGAGACTTGATACCACAACTGCGGAAATTATTTAAGGATGATGATTTACATCCAGTATTTTATCCCCAAAGTACCCCAACAATATATGGAGTAGCGCAACAAATTATCAATTGTCCCTTTCATGGGGTGACAAAACAAATATATTTGCAGGGGAAAATATTTGAGTTAATCGCCTTGCAGTTAGCTCCCCTTTTGGAGAATGAAGAGAAAAAGCAAACACCATCACTGAGACCAGATACGATTGCGCGAATTCATCAGGCTAGGGAAGTTTTGCGATCGCGGATGGACAATCCACCATCATCATTAGAGTTAGCACAAATAGTTGGAGTCAGCGATCGCACCCTTCGACGTGGTTTCCGGGAACTGTTTGGTACGACTGTATTTAGTTACCTAACTGTTATGCGGATGGAACAAGCCGAAAAACTTTTGCGGGAAGGAAAGCTTACTGTCGCAGAAGTGGCGAATATTGTGGGTTATTCTCATTTAAGTTTATTCGCCAGCGTGTTTAAGCGGCAGTATGGTATCCGTCCCAAAGAATGTTTAATGGGGAAAAAGTCCGTATCTTGATAGTGGTGACGAAATATAGATAGATTTTTTTCCTGGCTATTTTGTATACTCACTTTTACAAATATTTAGTAATTATTTGCAATAAGCTTGAATTCTTGGGCTTTCTGTGATGACAGAGAGTGGAAGTTGGCGTGTGAGGAGCTATTTTGAGGATAAAATATGAAATTTTGGCAATTTTCTACTAATTGTAATTTCAGACTATTAGTAATTTTATCAGGATGTTTGAGTGCTTTGGTAATCCAGCCAGGATGGGCGCAGGGAAAATCTCGCCTTCCCACTTCTCCCCCTACAACAAAAGTGGAAGATAAAGGGTTGCCAATTCCCCAACTCAGCGAAATAGAACTTCCTGCAACTAGCGCAAAATTATTAGTACAGCAACCCGCACCCATCAACACCAACCCCCCTTCCCAAGATGAGCAACAGGGGAGTGTCGCAATTACGGGAGTCAAAGCCAATCCCACAGATAAAGGTGTGGAGGTAATTTTAGAGACAACCGCAGGAGATAAACTGCAAGTTGCTAACCGCAGTACGGGGAATAATTTTATCGTTGATGTGGCTGGTGGGCAATTACGTTTACCCAATGGGGATGCTTTCACGTTTAAGTCAGAAAAGCCCATCGAGGGAATTACCGAAATTACAGCTACAAATATTGATGTGAATACCGTGCGGGTAACGGTGGTTGGAGAGAAAGCCTTACCTGCGGTTGAGTTATTTGATGATGATACGGGGTTGATTTTTGCAGTTGCATCGAAAGCCATATCTGCACAAACCCCGGAAACACCAACCGAAGAAAAACCAGCAGAAGAGAAACCGGAAGAACAACCCGCAGCGCAGCAGGATGACCCAATTGAGTTGGTGGTGACGGGGGAAGCAGATAGTTATGGCGTACCGAATGCAAGTACAGCGACGCGGACGGATACGCCATTGCGGGATATTCCCCAATCGATTCAGGTTGTACCCCAGGAAGTATTGCGCGATCGCAAGGTCAGAAGCGTGAATGAGGCAGTGCAAACAGTCAGTGGTGTTGTTGACGGTGGAACCATTTATGGTGCGCCTTCAGGAATTAAGACTATTCGAGGATTCACTCAAGGATTTGCAGTGGGAGGCACCGAAAACTTACGCAACGGGGTTCCTGATGCGGATTATATTGACATTGTTCCCATCGGAACGATCGAGCAAGTGGAAGTTCTCAAAGGACCCGCTTCAGTTCTATTCGGAGGTGTGGAACCTGGTGGAGTAATTAACACCATTACGAAGCAACCTCTGGGTGAACCCTATTACCAAATTGCGTTTGAGGCAGGAAATTACGGATACTATCAGCCTAGCATCGATCTATCAGGCCCTCTCACCGCAGATAAGACTGTACTTTATCGCTTGATTGCGGGCTACGAACATTCTAATAATATCCAAACTCCTTTTCCTCCCATTGGTTGGAAGTATGAACTACAAGAACTTGCTCAGATTTTAGGCAAAGAAACAGTGAGTCAGCAGCTTATTGATCGCTCTTCGCAACGGATTGAACAACTCAAGCAAGCACTGGGTGATCGTCGCCATACCCTTACGGTTTCTGTCGTAGCCACTGGAGAAGGTATATTCTGGGGGTATGGGCAAAAGCATTATTCAGGGACGATTCTGGAAGAAATTGGTCTGCAACGTCCGCGATCGCAAATGGGAGATTTGTTTTACCTAGAAAATATTTCGGAAGAGATGTTATCTGATATTGATGGCGATGTTCTCTTTTTTACGCTTTGGGGAAATCGAGCCAAGACAACCTTAGATAAGCTTCAGCGTAGACCCCTATGGCAACAGCTAAATGCTGTTCAACGCAATCAGGTCTATTTTGTCGGTGAACATTGGCATGAACCCGATATTTTCGCGATTAATGCGATCCTGGATGATCTCGAAAAGTACCTTATCAATTCTCAAAAAAACCAGTGCGATCGCATATCTTGTAGGTTGGGTGAAACGTAGTGCAACCCAACAAAACCGACACAGAAAATCAATCTACAAGGTTTAACGATGAAAAACTACTGCTTTAATCGCTCTAATTCTTCTCGGAAAATATGACGCAAATCCTCTTTCAAATCGTGATTGCGAATATATTCTGACAATGCCTCATTAATTAATGTTTGATAACCGCGATCGCTGCTTAAGAATTAGCATCCAACCCCGACAACCAAGCATCTAAATCAGCCATGCTGGTAAAATCAAGCAACGCTTCACCGAGATTTTCCAATTGTTCTAAGGGAAGGGATTCGATACGCGATCGCACTTCCTGCGGTAACTCCCCTACACGACGATTTAATTGACGCAAAATCAGCGATCGCGCTTCTACTTCCCTAATTTCTCTATAAACCCGCGTTTCTTGCAGTGTAATTCCTAACATCTCTTCTACCTCACGTTGACTCTTGCCTTCAAACTTGTACACCATAATCGTTGTTAATAAATCTATGATGGCACGATTTTCACCTTGAGGTACTTCCTGCTGACTCCTAGCTAGCAAATACCTAGCTTCTTCGGTTGCACGATTTTCTTCCAGGGTAGTTAAAACCATCAATGCAACCCACACAGGTAAAGAACGAATATCACCCAACTCATCTAAATATATGCGATTTACCTGGTCTCCATTCAACAGACTCCGAAAAGGACGAACTTCATCTTGTTCGATGCTGCGGGATGGGTAGATAATGACTATATGTAGGTCATTAAATCTATTCCGGTTACGATAAAAATATAAGTGAGATTCCGCAAATAATCGTTCGTAAAGCCTTTTATCTTCCTGGAACTGCACCTCACAGAAATAAACTGTACCCGGATTTGCGCTTTCGGGCGGCAAAAATACACCATCAATTTCAAATTTAGGTTCTTTGACTGCTACAGAATCAAATTTATATTCATCTGCATTTTCTGGCGGGTTTGTCAATAGTTGAAATAATAAACTTGGTGATTGTTGAAACAGCTTATAAAATATCGAATCTCGGCGCATGAAAAGTCTGCCTAAACCTTTGGAGGATTTTAGCAGCAAATATGCGTTAGAGGGAAGCTTAGTGTTAGCGATCGCCTACTAAATCCTTTATCTTCAAGCTTGTACACCATGATTATCATTAGCGTGATTTGCGTCTAGCCAGTTGAATAAGTCAGAGATCGCACTAAAATCTAATAAAGCCTCACCCAGTGTTGCCAACTGTTCTAGAGAAAGACTTTGAATCTGTTCCCGAACTTCTGCGGGTAAATCTCCCACCCGTTTTTGCAGTAACCGTAGTACAAGTGCTTGCGCTTGTTTTAGTTGCCCTTCTTCTTTGCCACGCTCGTAGCCAATGCGCTCACCTGTGGTAATGTAACTCATGGTACGCTCCTGCTCAAATTGTTTAAACTCTTGCCAAAATTCTGCTTCTAACGCTTTTGGTAAAATCATAACCCAATCAATAAAACGATAAAGGTTACGAATATCCCTTTCTTGTAGTCCTTGTGCGTACAGTCGCCGAATTAAGCTAAATTTCCATGCTTTGCGTTCTCCTGGTTGCTTAGTGGTTTGCTGTGTCTTTAAATGTGCCATTAACACCGTAGCAAAAGGATTATCGCTAGCTTCTAATTCTGCCCATCGATTTTGATAATCGAGTAGCTTGACACTACCAAATCGAAAGTCCAAACTACAGTCAGGATAATTGTAACTGTATTGATTTGGTCGCCAAGTTGAGTCAGCATCACACAAAATTGCTAGACTGATGGCGGGTTGACCAAATTTGTCAAAGATTCGCAGGTTATAAGAAAACATCCTTTCGGCAAAGTCATCTTCTGGTTTGGCTTGGATTTCTACATGAATCAATAACCAAACTTCCTCTCCTTGAAGTTGCCAAACTTTGACTAATTTATCGGCGTATCTTCTACCCTGTTCCGCTTCCCTGGCTATTTGTTGAAATTCCTTGTCGAGAAATTCATAGGGACGTTCCCAGTTAATTAGTGGGGCTGTTTGGGGGAAGAAAAACTTCATTGCTTGGGGAAAGTAGGCTTCTAAAATTTATTTCCACGGTGAATCATTATCGGCTCTTTCTCTTTCCTCGCTCATGGGTTAACTGCTAGATTTGTGTTTATCATCATCATGTTAAAACATCATGCAATTTAAGATTTTGTAGATTAATTAAGCCGTTTTTCTTCCTAATCTACACACTTTCGGACTCATGCCAAATTTCCGCTTGAATGCGGCTGCAAAATGCCCTGGGTTAGAATATCCCACATGAGATGCTACCTCAGCTACACTTTGTTTACCTTCCTGTAAAAGCATTTGCGCCATTTCCATGCGGTAGTTATGTAAGTAGCCAAAGACTGTTGTACCAAAGACTTCCCGAAAACCTAATTTTAATTTATTGTCATTGACACCTACTCTTCTGGCTAAATCTAGCAGTGTCGGCGGATTATCATATTGACTAATTAAAATGTCTTTGGCGTGATAAATTCTTTCAATGTCAGAGGCTTTGAGGTTAATTAAAGTTTGGCGATTTTGTTCAGTTTCCAATATTTGCGCTAATTGCAAAGCCAGCAGTTCCAGCACCTTGCTTTCTAGATAAATGCGTTGCACCATACCTTGATAGGGTGCATTTAAAAGCTGTGATAGTATAGTTTGCATGGTGGGCGTGATTTTACCCACAGGCAGATGAAAACGCGGTGGATGATCACTTTCTAGCAAAGGTTGCAATTGATTGGGAACAGGTGTCAACCCAGTAACAAAATTTCTGAGGAAATTGATGTCAAAAATAATTCTGATTATATAATAGCGATCGCCTGCAAAATATTGCTCGATTTCTTCAATATCTGGTAAGTAAAATAAATAATTATTGCCTCCTGTTTCTTGATATTTTTCCCTAACTCCTGCAATACCAGGGCAAATTACACTATGATTTCCAGCTAGATAAAATTTTGCGATTAGTGGATATTCTTCGTCATGATTATTTTGAATATTTACTTGGCGATATTGAGTTTTATCAAAAATTTCTAGAGATAATCCTGGGCGTAGCTGCACTTCCTGATAGGAAGTACGAGTAAAGTGACTTTCCCATTTATATACAAAGTCGAAGGACTGACTAGGATCTACAGCCTGTAACATCTGCAAGCTGCCTTCTACAACTTCATCGTATTGTTCTTTCGTCAGAATTTCCAACATTATTTGGCAGCAATTTCAAACAAATAATTGCTAAAATTTTCTATTTATGAAAATATTACCTGATAATTTACCCTATTTTAGGAATAATCACAATAGAGAATATATCTCATTTGCAATATCCATTACTTAAGGCAGTATATTTTTCCCGGAATGTTGAAATAGTTAACAAATTTGTTCTGCCACTATTAATTGTCAAAGAATTAAACTATTCGCAATGGGCTTCTCTGCGAGACGCTAAAAGCGAACGCCCCGCTACGCTAACGCAATACCGCAAGCGGTGAACGCGGTAGCGTTCTGTAGGAAAGACTAACGCCAATGCAACGCCGCTTTTTCCGTGATGTAACGAGGATTTAGCGCAAAGTCAGAGATTACGCCAAGAGGGTTTCCCCCATGTTGGCGTAAGCCTTCCCGTAAGGATCAAACTTGGGTAAATTTTCAAGATAGTTGCTCGGATAACTGACGCAAAGTAATTACTAATTACAAATTAGGATTAAGTCCTGTCATCTGTCTCAGAATTATTATTGTTAGTTTTTTCCGATTCTTTCTTCTCTTGCTGAATTTCACTAGCTTGCTGTACTTGTTGGAGATGAATATTATTTACCTGTACAATAAATTGTTCTATGGACTGGCTGGCTTTTTGTTGCTGCTGGCTAATGTCAGACAAATCATAGCAACGATAAGCTGGTGTCACTCCCAAAATGAATTTTTCTTGTTCAGCCTCTAATAATTCCAAAGTTGTGTTAGCTGCTACCCAATTTTTTTGGAAAGGAAATGAGGTGACAATACTCGCAACTATTGAGGCAATAGCAGGACAAATTACAGGTAGCCATTTCAGCCAAGCTTGTCCTGCTTCTAGTTTATCTACCAAAACTAAAATCGGGGTAATTCCTGATAAAATAACAGTGGAAATTTGCAGAACATAATAAAGATTTCGGGAAAGGTTACGAGCCTTTTTATAATCGTCAATCAAATCTTGGCAATACTGCAAAGCTTTTTCTCTGGCAGGAACTATCTGATTACTATCAAAAACAGAATTATTATTACTTAATAAATAACTGTAAAGTTCTGCTTTTTTGCTAATACTATACCGATAAGCAGTATTTTGTGAGTCCTGAAATAATTGTCTGTTGAACAGAAACAAGAAACTCAGAATCGTTAAAGCAATGATTCCACTAATTAGCAAGTTTTTGTTATCTGCATAAACGGTGAGGACGATACCAGCGCAAACAAAAGCTGCTGCTAACAAATATTCAAATAGTTTGAGGATGAATAATGTTTTCTGCCCAGCTAAGGAGGAGAGGGTTTCTAAGCCGGAGGAAATTTCTCTTTGCGGTTGCTGTTCAAGACTAGTGATGTCGGAAGTAATCATGATTGTGTTCTCAGTAATTTCTTCAGTAAAAGACAATACGTTTTAGCGAGAATGGAAATTAATCATAATTTCCATAAACCTTTTTAAATCAGGACTATAAAGATAAATATTTATTCAGCCCTTATTCACACAGAGTGCTTTAAAACACATTCTGCGTAGCACATTAGTATGTTATAACACGTCGATTTTGCAACTGTGTAGAAAAGCTACTAAGTCTCTTTGCTCACGTTTTAGTAGTAGATTACACCTATACCAACAGTCAGTATTTACCTAGTCAAGATCACTGTGAAAAAGATTCTGATTTTGACAGCTAATCCCACAAACACCAAGTCCGGGAAATTCAGACAGGATTAAAATATTCAAGAAACTGAGATCAGTGGGAAATTATTGCCAAATGGGCGGTGCGCCCTGAAGATTTGCGGCGATCGCTTTTAGAGGATGAACCGCACACTATAGCTTTATAAATGGTCTGTGAGTATCTATTTTAGGCACTCGTATTTTTATTGAGTCTTCACTTAATCTTTAATTTATTGGTAAGTGAATATATGTAATATATAGTAAGTTCTCCATAAGAAGCTCTATATTTTTAACAGTTAAACAATAAATAAATTTTCTGTAAAAAATCCTATAAATCAATTTTATTACCTGAAATTATTGTTTTTTATAGAAAAAATACTATAAGAACTAATGATTTAATTCTTTTCTAGATAGTTTCATATATCTAGGTAAACAGATTTTCTATAAATATTCCAGAAACATAATTGAGAACAAAATAATGATAAAAAATGACTGGAGGCAGGAAAAGAAAAATATTAAATTAGCTGTAATAGCAGTGATACCAACACTGTTGTGTTTGATGTTTTCCCACACTGTTAATGCTGAAGATCCAGGCGAATGTTTTATGATTACTACCTCTGGTAGAACCATTCCCTTGAGAAAGCTGTGTGGTGGTACAAAGACAGTTCAAAACAACGCAGAGAGAGTTTTTCGGGTTCCTATCAAACGGCGATTGGGTAGAACGCCTGTGATTGATGTGACCTTCAATGATAAGAAAACCTTTGAAATGATTGTCGACACAGGTGCGAACAATACCTTAATACCTCTAAAGTTAGCGATCGCTCTCCAACTCCAGCCTACAGGGGTGATGAAGGCTCAAATTGCTGATGGTACACAAGTGGAATTTTCTACTAGTAAGGTGAAATCGATCGCAGCTGGTGGAGCCATAGCTAAAAACATCCAAGTGGCGATCGCACCAAAAGCAGAATTTGGTCTACTAGGGCATGATTTTTTTGGCAACTACGACATCAAGATTTTAGAAACAGAGGTAGAGTTTCATCCTCGGTAATTGTTAGAGACGCGATTAATCGCTCGGTAATTGTTAGAGAGACGCGATTAATCGCGTCTGTACAATTAATTGTGAAAAATAGCGCGGTAAGCTTACCTCTTTATAGTTAAGTTTTGCTTGTTACTGACTTCTAGCGGTAAGAAAATAGTTAATACTTCGCCGTAGTGTGGGCGTTGGCGGACGATTAACTTACCACCGATCGCTTGAAATAAGTGCTTGGTAGCAGCGATATTTAAACTAATTGTGCCTGTTTCTGGTTGGAACATGAGTAATTGTCCCAAAGCTTTACGGATGGGTGGTGTAACTGGTGCGCTGGCTTTATTGCTATCTTTGCAGTGAGTGTGAGGAGACAATTGTAACTTTAATTGATCTCCTGCCGGAATCACTTGTACTTGAATATGGCTCCCGGCTGGTAAACTGCGGGTAAAATTCTCCATCAACCCTGTAAGTACACGATCCAGCATATTAGGATTGCTCACCACAGTGGGTAATTGTTGGGGTAAAACTACATCTAGGGTCAAGTTTCGCCGTTCGGCTGCTTGTTGCCAACGAGGGATACTTTGTTGCAACACTTGATCCAAAGACATTGCTGTTAAATGAGGATTCGCAGATTTCCCGGAAGTAGATGTTTCTAGTTCTGCTGCTTTAAATAGCAACTCCATGCGATCAATTTGCTCAGTACACTCATGATCGATAATTTCTAGACGATTCATCACATTGGCTGGTAAATCACGCCGCTTCAGCAGCAGACGAGTCATAGTACGAATAGTAGTCAACGGTGTACGGACTTCGTGAGCAAAAGCTTGCAATAATTCTACATCAGGTTTGATTGATGGAGGATTAGGTATGGGACATTGGACATTAGGTATGGGACATTGAGGATAGGGAATTTCCTCTACTCTGTTACCTTGCTCCTCTCCTCCCCGGCTTCTTCCTAATCCCCAATCTCTAGTTTCTTCCTCTGGTAATTCTTGGAGTAAAAATTGGCTAAACTGGAGTACTGTCAGGTAATCAGGTGCGATCGCTGGATACTGTTGTACTAAACTATCCAACTCCGTGAACAAATCAGGATTAGTCAGCATTACCCGCGCGCCTAGCGATCGCCAAGCCTGCTGGACTATCTCTGGCTCAAAGGAAAACGAGAAAGCTTTTTTACCGTTTTTATGTGTGGCGAGAACTAAAACTAATCTAAATTTATCTGTAAATATTAAACAAAATTGCTCAGATGCCAAAGGATCGGCAGGTAGTAAAGGTAATACAGGCTCACAAAGGGCAGTTTTTGACTCTGTAGAGGCGATCGCACTTGGCATTTGAAATGGCATCAATGCCAAAGGGTTAAACGGCCTGGCTGTAAAAGTAATCGTCTGTAAGTTTTGAGTGAGGATAGGTTGACTAAAGAGGGGTGCAGGTGCAGCTAAAACTAATCCTTGAAGCGCCTCAGATCCAACAGCAACTAAACTGTTAATGAGCAAATGTTCTGTCGCGGCTAGACTCATGCGCCACTGTCGCTCTGCTTTGGTTGGTGAGCATTCAGCCACAGTTCCCTGACCTTCGGCTAAAACTTCACTCAGACTTGGCAATATCCATTCGTACACAGAACTTCACCCCTTCTTTCAAGAGCGACTAGCAGCTCGGAAAATTCAAAATTTCTTTACTACCTATGAGCGTATAGTTATTTATGCCCTAATAACAGTCGTATAACCGAACAAGATAGGCGCAATTTCCCCTGTAATGGTTTTTAACGTCTACTATCTCAAGTATGAAGTTTTTGTGAATTGGTGGGACAGAATGAATGGAGGTACAGTTTTCAACTTTATCGCTTCAGATAAATAGATTTTTATACAAGTATAAAATAAGTTAAAAATAAAACTATATTAATACTTTTCATCTAAGACTATGTTTAAAAATTTATATGAAATTTGGCATATAAAGACTTCATTTTTAAGAAAATCTGATAGCATCTAACAACTGCCCTATTACAAGTATTGTTAGTTGGTGGTTTTGACTAAAACTAACTAGAAACTTTTAAGAAAAAGTTTGCGGATTTGAGTCCCAATGAGTGATCTAAGTTGTTAGTCTTACCTAATTTTTGCCTGCATCAACCATCTTGTACTGACAAGTTTAATGTTTATTTAGGATTTGCTCCTCCACGCGACACACAGGTAAATCTATCGCTTCAATTATTCCATTTGGAGACAAAAATGAAAAAAGTGTTTTCCCTATTAGTGACCGGCTTTCTATTAGTTGGTAATTTTGGCTGCCAAGAAGCTCCCACAAACACCAGTGGAGCTAATCAAGTACCTGCAAAACAGGCATCTGAAACGACAAAAACCACAGGTAAAATCATCAAATCTACTGTCAAAGAAACCCCAATTTCCGTAATTAATAGCAATACCAAAGATAAAACGGGAACAAATAAAACCGTAGCCACAAAAACTGAAGGAGATATAAAAGCCTTAGTTAGCAATAAATTACAGGTAGGTATCCCAGGTAATAAGCTTGTAGTAGAAAATCAACAAGGTGAAATTACCATCAAAGGTATAGCAAGTTCTCAGCAAGAACTAGAAAAGGCTGAAAAATTGGTCAAAGAAGTAAAAGGCGTTAAGACTGTAAAAGTAGAAGCTAAAGTTGAGCCTAGCAACAGGTCTTAGGTAATTAGGGAACACCAACAAATAAACTATTCCAATTTGACGGTTAGTAGGGTGTGTCAGTATAAATAATTTCTTGGTACAGCTAAGTTTTCTCGCACTGACGCACCCTACATTTTGGTTATTTTTTAATGAAAATGGATCACAAAGCCTTAGTTGAATGCTGACGCTGCGCTCCACATTTTTGTTCAAGTGTGAAATATGACAGTTAGTAAGGGCAGCAGCGCCAAAATAAAACCATGCCAAGATGGGAATTTGGCTTCTGGGGTGTGATTTGGTGGTGCTAATAAGGCTTCTATTCTTTGTTCCAATCGATCGCCTACACTATCACCCAAAGCTGCACAGCAAATTTCTGATTGTGAAAATACAGAACCATTACTAACCACTAATAACAGTGATTCTGCTAGTAACAGGGGATCAACTTGGGATGCGGCGTAACTATCGGCACGAAGTTCGCGCAAAACTAAAAGTTCTTGCCACAAAGCATCTGTATTTGGTAGCCAAGCAGTGCAAGAACGCACCCAACCCAGCCAGAAAAACCAAAAGGTGTCCCGATAATAAAAATGTCCTTGTTCGTGGGCGAGAACGCTTTCTACATGGTTGGGAGACAGCGTTTGTAGTAATCCTTGACTAACTACAAGTTCGGGTTGCCAGAAACCAATTTGTCCAGCAAATAGGGCTGCTGTGTTGAGTAGCCTGACTTGTTTACCTTCAAGATGAACTAAAGGGCAGTGGCGGGCGGATTGTAGTGATCGCCAGCCTTGAATAGCTAGTGTGGCAAACAAACAAGAGAAAATTCCCAGAAAAGTTAAAGCTAGTGCATAGCTGAACCAACCTGTATATAGTCCTCCCATTTTGCCTTGCGGCCCCATAAATAAGAGAGCGATCGCTGTCATCAAAATTAACAACGGTGGAAACAGAAAGAAAAACAATGTTCTTTGCCACCGTGCATCCCAATTGTCTTGGGGGTTAGTCCAAGAACTTCTGAAAATCCACGAAACCACCAAAGCTGTCAAAATCATCAGCAAGTGCATCATTGTTCCTCCCTGGCTTGGCGCGCAGCTTGAATACGTTTGGCGATCGCTTCTATTTGTTCGCTAGCTGCTTCATCAAGGCTATCAGCAAAAGCTGCCACTACATCAGGGTTACCCACTGCTAGAAAGCTATGTAATTGATCGTGGGCTTTAATTACCTGGGCTTGTTGTTTTGATAGTAATGGCCGCCAATAAAATGCCCGCCCTTTTTTATCACAAGCTAACCAACCTTTGTCTGTGAGGCGACGTAACACTGTAGTCACGGAAGTATAAGCTAATTCGCGGTTAGGGTCAGCCAGAATGCGATCGTGGACATCTTTGACGGTAGCTGAACCTACTTCCCAGACAATATTTAAAATTTCTGCTTCCAAAGGGCCTACAGACATTTGTTTAGGACGATAGTCGGGTAAAGGAGCCATATCAGTTGTGCATTGGATTATAGAGTTTGGATATTGGACTAGATGCTGAGATTCCCTTCTTTAATAATTATGTATAGGACTTGTGCATGAAAACGAAAGATCAAGGGTTTGGACAAGGGTATAGGGTACAGATGTATAAATGTTTGAAACCCTTACACCCCTATACCCTTACCCCCTTACACCAGGTCTCAACAGACAACTTGGGTGCGTAAGTCCTAATGTAGTGGGGAAGGTGGGGTTCCCTTTGAGGATAAGGGGTCAAGGGGAATGCTGAATCAGAATTTCTTCTTCTGCCTGCTGACCCTGGCCTTTTTTCAGATTACAGTCATTTGATAGAGATTGCACAATAGCAAATACTCTTGCCTAACTATAAAAAATAAGCTCAATTCAGCTGTCATGATGGGTAATGACACCCATTAGAATGTAATCTCGACAGTAGTATTTAGAGCAGGTGTATCCCCCGCGTGAAGCTATTTGTATACCATACTCCGGAATTAACCCCCAAAGATCAGGTTCCCGACTGCGCGATCGCGGTCGATGTCTTACGAGCTACCAGCACAATTGCCACAGTCCTTTCTGCTGGTGGCGAAGCTGTGCAAGTCTTCAGCGATTTGGATGAACTCATTGCAGTTAGTGAAGCATGGCCTCCACAAAAACGGCTACGAGCCGGAGAGCGTGGTGGTGGGAAAGTCACTGGTTTTGAACTGGGTAACTCTCCCCTTGACTGCACACCAGAACTGGTGGAGGGACGACGCTTGTTTATTAGTACTACTAATGGTACTCGTGCTTTAAAACGAGTACAAGACTCTGCCACTGTTCTCACAGCCGCCTTTATTAACCGGGCAGCAGTAGTACAATATCTTCTAGAAAAACAACCAGAAATAGTCTGGATTGTCGGCTCAGGCTGGGAAGGTAGTTATTCTTTAGAAGATACCGCTTGTGCTGGGGCGATCGCCCATAGTGTTGTGGAAAAATCCCAGCTACCCCCTGAGGAATTAGCTGGTAATGACGAAGTGATTAGTGCGATCGCTCTTTACTCACAATGGCAAAACAATTTATTAGGATTATTCCATCATGCTAGTCACGGCAAACGTTTGTTACGCCTTGAATGTTATGAAGACCTAAAATATTGTTCCCAAACCGATGTTTTAACTGTCTTGCCCATTCAGCAAGAAGCAGGTGTATTTAAAACTAAAAACTAAATATGCAAAATCCGTAACTAAAGAAATTTTCTGTTTTTTTAGATTTAGCATTTTTTAGGATTGTCACAGGATCAACGAAACAACCAAGGTTTGAGTCAGGGGTGTAACTTGGAATACTTACACCCCTGACAATTTTTATGGCGTGGCCCGTTGCCTATTCTCTGTTCCCTTTACTCTGCTTGAATACTTTCCTGACGGGCTGTTGTTAGGTTTTGTGCCACCGACCACTGAATCCTCAC
This sequence comes from Anabaena sp. FACHB-595, assembly GCF_048568275.1. NCBI lineage: Bacteria > Bacillati > Cyanobacteriota > Cyanophyceae > Nostocales > Nostocaceae > Anabaena > Anabaena sp. FACHB-595. The sequence goes on along the minus strand of NZ_CP183473.1, from coordinate 3,066,753 downwards.
AACTAACAAAAACTCTATCCCTCTGTGGGTAGAGTTTTTTATTAACAATTTTTGGCAATTGTCTCAAAAGCTCCATTTAGTCATACCGAAAAACAAATAGTAGTTATTTGTTTTTTGAATTACGTTGTGACTTTCTTAACATTACCTAAAATTAATGTTAAAAATTACTCGCTAAAATGTGAAGTCTGTTAACCTTTCAGGGGAGCCAGTAACAGAATTTCTTTAGCCTTATTTTAGATGGGTACAAATGTATAAAATTGGCTAATCACGCCTAAAGTCCCTGTTAGCCACTGGAAAAATTCGTCACAAGTAAGATGAATCGCATCCCGTAGATCACTAAACTGGCATACTAACGAATCCGGCAAAATAATTGTGTAATTGGAGATTGATATGACTTTAGCAAGTCCTCCACAGATAAAGCCTTTAACAGACGAAGAACTGCATAAAATCAACGCCTACTGGCGTGCAGCCAACTATTTGTCAGTTGGACAAATTTATCTACTTGATAATCCCTTACTAAGAGAACCACTCAACAAAGAACACGTTAAACCCCGTCTCTTAGGACACTGGGGAACTACGCCAGGACTGAACTTTATTTATGTCCATCTCAATCGGATTATCAAGAAATACGACCAGAGTATGGTTTATATCGCCGGCCCTGGTCACGGCGGGCCTGGACTGGTAGCGAATACTTATCTAGAAGGGACATACAGCGAGTATTACCCCAACATCTCCCAAGATGCTGGCGGGATGCAGAAACTTTTCAAACAGTTCTCCTTCCCTGGTGGTATTCCCAGCCACGTAGCACCGGAAACCCCTGGTTCAATTCATGAGGGTGGTGAACTGGGTTATGCTCTTGTTCATGCCTTTGGTGCGGCTTTTGATAATCCTGATTTAATTGTGGCGGCTGTTGTTGGTGATGGGGAAGCGGAAACAGGCGCATTAGCTACTAGTTGGCATTCCAACAAGTTCCTCAACCCGGCTAGTGATGGCGCAGTACTGCCAATTCTCCACCTCAATGGGTATAAAATTGCTAACCCCACAGTCCTAGCACGGTTAAGCTACGAAGAGTTAGAAAGCTTATTTGTCGGCTATGGATACAAACCTTATTTTGTCGAAGGTTCTGATCCCGCCCTTGTGCATCAACAGATGGCAGCTATTTTAGATACAGTGATTGCGGAAATTCACAGTATCCAAAGAGAAGCCCGTGTACATGGATTTAGCAAGCGTCCCCAGTGGCCGATGATTATCCTCAGGACTCCCAAAGGATGGACAGGGCCAAAAGAAGTAGATGGCAAGAAAACAGAAGATTACTGGCGATCGCACCAAGTACCCTTTGGCAATGTTACAGGTAATCCAGAACACCTGAAATTACTAGAAGAATGGCTCAAGAGTTACAAACCAGAAGAACTCTTTGATGCTAACGGCAAACTCATACCAGAATTAGCAGAATTAGCACCAAAAGGCGATCGGCGTATGGGAGATAATCCCCACGCTAACGGCGGTATCCTGTTGCGTGACCTGGTGATGCCAGATTTTCAAAACTACGCCATTGAAGTTCCCCAACCAGGTAGAGTCATGGCGGAAGCCACCCAAGTCACAGGCAAATTCCTGCGGGATGTGATGAAGCTCAACCTAGACAGCCGTAACTTCCGTGTCTTCGGCCCTGATGAAACAGCATCAAATCGCATCAACGCCGTCTTAGATGTCACCGATAGAACTTGGGTTGCTCAAAAGCTACCAGAAGATGACCACCTTGATCCCAGTGGTCGGGTGATGGAAATCCTCAGTGAAACCTGCTGTCAAGGATGGTTAGAAGGATATCTGCTGACAGGTCGTCATGGATTCTTCTCCTGTTACGAAGCCTTTATCCATATCATTGACTCCATGTTCAACCAGCACGCCAAATGGTTGAAAACCACCCGCCACATTTCATGGCGCAGACCTGTGGCTTCCCTCAACTACCTACTGACCTCCCACGTTTGGCGACAAGACCATAACGGATTCTCTCACCAAGACCCCGGATTTATCGATCATGTAGTTAACAAAAAATCTGAGATCATTCGGGTATATCTTCCCCCCGATGCCAACACCTTATTATCGGTGACAGACCACTGTTTAAGAAGCCGTAACTATGTCAACGTCATAGTTGCAGGTAAACAGCCAGCATTACAATTCCTAGACATGGATGCAGCAGTTAAACACTGCACCAAAGGCATTGGTATTTGGGAATGGGCTAGCAACGACCAAGGTAGTGAACCAGATGTAGTCATGGCTTGCGCCGGAGATGTTCCCACCCTAGAAACTTTGGCAGCTGTAGACATTTTGCGCCAACACTTCCCGGATTTAAAAGTACGGGTAGTCAATGTTGTCGATTTGATGACACTACAACCCAAAACAGAACATCCCCACGGTCTAAATCCCAAAGACTTCGAGACTATTTTCACTACCGACAAACCCATTATTTTCGCCTTTCATGGCTACCCTTGGCTAATCCATCGCCTAACCTATCGCCAACCCAACCACAACAACCTCCATGTGCGCGGTTACAAGGAAGAAGGAACCACCACCACTCCCTTTGATATGGTTGTGCTGAACGACCTCGATCGCTTCCATCTAGTCATGGACGTAATTGATCGCGTACCAAAACTGGGCTACAAAGCAGCCTACGTCAAGCAACAACTACAAGACAAGCTCATCGAACACAAACACTACATTTCCCAACACGGCGAAGATATGCCAGACATTAGTGACTGGCAATGGCCGTATTAGGGACTAGGGAGGATCTCAGATCCCCGACTTCTTGAAGAAGTCGGGGATCTCGCAACCAAAACCTTAAAATATGCCAAGTAATTGGGCTTAAAGCGTCTGGGGCTGTCACGATCAGCTCAGTCAGACTAAAATTCACCTGGCTATTTGCAGTGTTGAAGCTAGGGTAAACGCCCAGATTAATTTGACAAAAATGTAGGAGGTTAGTTTTGGCGAAATTAAAAGTTGGCATCAATGGATTCGGTCGTATCGGGCGACTTGTGCTTCGTGCTGGCATTAACAACCCCAACATTGAGTTTGTCGGGATTAACGACCTCGTACCACCCGATAACCTAGCTTACTTATTAAAGTACGACTCTACCCACGGTAGGTTAAGAAGCCAGGTTGAAACCAAAGATGATGGTATTGTTATCGATGGACATTTTATTCCCTGTGTATCAGTCAGAAACCCAGCAGAATTACCTTGGGGAAAATTAGGTGCTGATTACGTCGTAGAATCGACTGGATTATTTACTGATTCTGAGGGCGCATCTAAGCATCTACAAGCAGGGGCGAGGCGCGTCATAATTTCCGCACCTACCAAAGACCCGGATAGAGTGCGGACGCTGTTGGTTGGGGTGAACCATGATTTATTTGACCCCAGCAAAGATTTAATTGTCTCCAATGCTAGCTGTACCACTAACTGCCTAGCACCCATTGCTAAGGTAATCAACGACAACTTTGGTTTAACCGAAGGGTTAATGACCACAGTTCATGCCATGACTGCTACCCAACCCACGGTAGACGGCCCCAGCAAAAAAGACTGGCGCGGTGGTAGAGGTGCAGCCCAAAATATTATTCCCTCTTCCACAGGTGCAGCCAAAGCAGTGGCGTTGGTTTTACCAGAGTTGAAAGGTAAGTTAACTGGTATGGCTTTCCGCGTTCCTACCCCAGATGTTTCCGTTGTAGATTTAACATTCAAAACTGCCAAAGCCACCAGCTACAAAGAAATTTGTGCAGCGATGAAGCAAGCATCTGAAGGTTCACTAGCTGGTATTCTTGGTTACACCGACGAAGAAGTAGTTTCCACAGATTTTCAGGGTGATACTCATTCCAGCATCTTCGACGCAGGCGCGGGGATCGAGCTAAACTCCAACTTCTTCAAGGTAGTAGCTTGGTATGACAACGAGTGGGGCTACTCTAATCGTGTAGTTGACCTGATGTTGTCAATGGTACAAAAAGAACAACTGGCTGCTGTTTAACAGTTATCAGTTATTCGGTGAGCAGTTAGTCTGACTTTTCACTGTATCTGGAAAACCCCTCTCCAAACCTCTCCCCTGCAAGGAGAGAGGCTTTGATTGCTCCCCCTTCCCTGGTAGGGAAGGGGGCTGGGGGGTTAGGTTTGGCGTTAACTTTTCCACATGACGCGAAAAGTTAGAACAGTTAGTCAGTCGTAACTGTTCACTGTTCACTATCCCCTATCCCCAATATCTATGCGTCGAACTAAAATTATCTGTACTGTAGGCCCGGCTACATCTGCACCAGAACGTTTAGAAGCGTTGGTAGAAGCTGGGATGAATGTAGCACGGCTGAATTTTTCTCATGGAGCTTATGACTTCCATGCCCAAACTGCTCAGTATTTGCGGCAAATCAGTGCTGACAGACAAAAGCCTGTGGCGATTATGCAAGACCTATGCGGGCCGAAGATTCGCTTGGGAACTTTACCACCAGAAGGGTTAATGGTAGAGGCTGGTCAGGAAGTGACTTTTGTCTTGCAAGAAAAGGGTAGTAGTCTTGATGAATTGCCTTTACCTTTGCCGACCTTGTTCGCAATGGTACGACCTGGGGAACCAATCTTAATTAATGATGGTCGTGTCAAGTTGATTGTGACAGATCGCGATGCCGATCGCATTCGGGCTATTGCCAAAATCGGGGGTCTTCTTTCTACCCGTAAGGGTGTTAACCTGCCAGCGACTCGTTTACCTGTCAGTTCCATCACCGAAAAGGACTTGCAGGATTTGCGTTTTGGCATCGATTTGAGTGTAGATTGGGTGGCGGTGTCTTTTGTGCGATCGCCTTATGACCTCGAACCAGCGCAACGGATGATTGAAGCGGCGGGGAAAACTATTCGGGTAATCGCCAAAATTGAACGTCCAGAAGCCGTTGAGCAAATTGATTCTATCATCGACGTTGCTGATGCGATTATGATTGCTCGTGGTGACTTGGGTGTGGAAATGCCTATCCATGAAGTCCCATTGATTCAAAAGGACATCATTCGCCGTTGCAACCAAGCTGGTAAGCCCGTGATTACAGCAACGCAAATGCTAGAGTCGATGATTAGCGCTCCCGATCCCACCCGTGCGGAGGCTACAGACGTTGCTAACTCTATTCTCGATGGTACAGATGCCGTCATGCTCTCTGGGGAAACGGCTGTAGGACAATATCCCGTCGCCGCCGTCCAGGTTATGCACGATATCGCCGTGACTACAGAAAAGTCTTTGCAAGAGGGTAGTAAACATTGCTTATCCCATGAAGCAGGTGGTCTGAGTGTCACCGAATCTGTAGCTGAAGCGGTCTGTCGTATCGCCTACGAAACAGGCGCAAAAGCGATTCTTTGCAACACCACATCAGGGAGTACAGCAAAGCTCGTGTCGAAATATCGTCCGACTACACCCATTTTTGCGTTGACCCCCGACGAAACCGCCTACCATCAGTTAGCACTTTCTTGGGGTGTGGAACCTTTATTAACCCCACCAGTCCACAATGCGGAAGAAATGTTTATGAATCTCATCAACACCGCCGTGAGAACGGGTTTGGTGCATGACGGTGACAAGGTAGTTATTACTTCTGGAGTGCCAATTGGTAAATCAGGCACAACTAGTTTAATTAAAGTGCATTCTATTGGACAACCAATCACCGCCTAATATTCCTAGAATAAGTCTGAGGCTTTTGCTTCTTAGCCAAATTGGGCAATGGTTAAGAAAAGTTGCCAAAATCAGAATTGTAAGGAATCAAAAAGGGTGTGAAGAAGAGGGGATAGGGTAAATCCTAAACAAAATGGGCTTACGCAGGTGTTATGGATTTTTTATTAGTCCAAAGCAATAACTAACGGTGGTCAGATTCCCGACTACTTCAAGAAGTCGGGGATCTAGCAACCAAGCAAGTAAGTCTTAACAAACTAAAATCATGGAGTATTTTATGACTAAAAATCTACTAGAACAATTGCGAGAAATGACTGTAGTAGTTGCTGATACAGGTGATATTCAAGCAATTGAAAAGTTTACACCCCGCGACGCGACCACCAATCCCTCTCTGATTACGGCAGCCGCTAAAATGCCAGAATATCAGGAAATTGTTGATCAAACCTTACTCCAAGCTAAAAAAGACGCAGGCGCAGGGGCTAGCAAAGGTCAAATTGTCTCCCTCGCTTTCGACCGTCTGGCGGTATCCTTTGGATTAAAGATTTTACAAATTATCCCTGGTCGCGTTTCTACAGAAGTAGATGCCCGCTTGTCTTACGATACTGAAGCTACTATCACCAAAGCACGGGAATTAATCGCTCAATATAAAGCGGCTGGTATTGGCCCAGAACGGGTTTTGATTAAAATTGCCTCTACTTGGGAAGGTATCAAGGCTGCGGAAATTCTGGAAAAAGAGGGTATTCATTGTAACTTGACATTGTTGTTTGGATTGCATCAGGCGATCGCTTGTGCCGAAGCCGGTATCACCTTAATTTCTCCCTTCGTTGGTCGGATTCTCGACTGGTACAAAAAAGAAACCGGACGTGATAGCTACCCTTCTGCGGAAGACCCAGGTGTATTATCAGTTACTACAATTTACAACTACTACAAGAAGTTTGGCTATAAGACCGAAGTTATGGGAGCTAGTTTCCGTAACATTGGTGAAATTACTGAACTAGCAGGTAGCGATTTACTAACGATTTCCCCTGGTTTATTAGGTGAACTACAAGCCACCATTGGTGAACTACCCCGTAAACTCGACCCAGCTAAAGCAGCAACTTTGGATATAGACAAGATTTCCATCGATAAAGCTACATTTGACAAAATGCACGCTGCCGATCGCATGGCTTATGACAAACTAGATGAAGGTATCAAAGGTTTTACCAAAGCACTAGAAGAGTTAGAAACACTACTAGCAGAAAGACTAGCTCGTCTAGAAGTAGTAGCAAGTCACTAGTACTTGGTAGCTTAGTGGTTAGTGGAATAACTAGCCACTAACTACTAAATCTTCAGCCCTGAATCCTGATATTCTTCCCCCAAAGGATTTAACATATCCAAACCCAGAAATTTAGACTAAATCGGTCTTTCTTAATGATGAATTGGTATTAACGACGGATATATCTTCCACGCACGACCGGACGGACATATCTTCCACGCACAACTGGACGGACATATCTTCCACGTACAACTGGACGAGTATATCTTCCACGTACAACTGGACGAGTATATCTTCCACGCACAACTGGACGAGTATATCTTCCACGCACAACTGGACGGACATATCTTCTACGCACACTCCGACGTTGAGCAAGTAAAAAACCTTCAGTTTGATTACTAATTAGGTTTGCATCTGTTTCAATACTTTGTTGATCAATACTATTGTTGATAGTGGTAGCTTTTGCCTCAGTGAGCAGGGGGGGATAAACTAAGCTACAAAGTAATATGGCGATTGAAGATAGTTTGGTAACACTTTTCATTTTGTTAAGCTTTAGTAAAAAATTTATACCAGTGATAAACATAGAATTTTAGTAAATACCTATGTCTCTATCTTCAGAATGATATTTTTGTTACCTATAAGTTCATCAAATAATAGAGAAGCAACTCATACCACAGATATAAATCATGAATAATTCAGTTAAATTACTTACCAATCAAACCATCTTTGATGATGGGTGGGGACTGATTGTTGATAACGTCCCCAACCTACGCAAATCATAGCTTTCTGGTTATCTACACACCCTTTAGGTATTAACGCTGCCAATCATACATTAATCGTCCATGACGGTCACGAACAAGTTCCCATCCTCCACGACGATAGTATTGACCGCGATAATTTGCTCTACGATAATGCCGACCACGATAACGTCCATTACGATAGTAATGCCTGTAATAATGCCGATTATGATAGCGCCGTCTGTGGTAATGCCGTCTAGCCCGTCTTCTTCCGTGATAACGCCGTCTATATTGTCGGTGAGCTATTAATGTTTCTTTGTGTTCACCTTCGACTAAGTTTGTTTCTGCTTCAATAGTTTGCTCATTCAAAGCATTATTGAGAGTATTCTCTTTAGCTTCAACTAATGTAGGCGGATAGATGAAAGCTAATAACAGGAACACGATTGAGGATAGCTTTTGGAAACGGTTCACGTCTTTGCTTTTCCTAAAATATCGGTAATAAGTTTAATAAATACCTGAAATTAGGAAATGATATAGCTCACACTTCACAAACCTGAATCACGTAAATGTAATGAAAGTACTAATTTTGAATGCTGGTTCAAGCAGCCAAAAGAGTTGTCTATATGAAATTCCCGATGATGCTCTCCTGAGTGAAGCACCCCAGCCGCTTTGGGAAGGGAAAGTTAACTGGACTCAAGACAGAAGTGTGGCGGAAATTGAGGTCAAAACAGCTAGAGGTGAAACGCTCCATGAGTCTATATATGGTGATTCCCGTCAAGCACACGTCACCTATATGCTTTATACCCTCAGTCGCGGTGCAACTAAGGTTATCGGTCAATTATCCGAAATCGATGTGGTGGGACATCGGGTGGTACATGGTGGGCAAAATTACCGCCATAGTGTAATTATTACTGAAGAAGTGAAACAGGCGATCGCTAAATTATCCAACCTCGCCCCAGCACATAATCCTGCCGCCTTGGAAGGTATCGAAGCTATCGAAAAAAGTTTGGGTGATGTTCCCCAAGTAGCAGTGTTTGATACTGGCTTCCATGCCACTCTACCCGATGCCGCCGCTATTTATCCCGGCCCTTTTGAATGGGTGGAACAAGGTATCCGCCGCTATGGATTTCATGGCATTAGTCACCAATACTGTTCGGCTCGTGCGGCTCAAATCCTTGGTCGAGATTTGGCATCTCTGCGGATAATTACCTGCCATCTGGGCAATGGTTGCTCTTTGGCAGCAATTAAAAATGGTCGCAGTATTGACACTACAATGGGTTTCACACCTTTAGATGGGTTGATGATGGGTAGTCGTTCCGGTGCCATCGATCCGGGGATCATTGTTCACTTAATGCGACAATCAGATTACTCTGCTGAAAGATTGGACTATGTTTTAAATAAAGCTTCCGGCTTACGCGGTATTTCTGGGGTTTCCAGCGATTTACCCCAGGTCATAGAAGCCATTACCCAAGGTAACTACCGCGCCCAACTGGCGTGGGATATGTACGTACATCGGCTGCGTTCTGGGATTGGTTCCATGTTGGCGAGTCTGGGGGGTTTGGATGTGTTGGTGTTTACCGCAGGCGTAGGGGAAAAATCAGCAGGTATTCGCCAAGCAGCTTGTGAAGCCTTTGGGTTTTTAGGGTTAAAACTTGACCCAGAAAAGAACCAAAACAAACCAGTAGATATAGATATCGCCACTGCTGATTCTACAGTACGGGTGTTAGTAATTCATACTCAAGAAGATTGGGCGATCGCACAACAATGTTGGCATTTGTTAAAAAGGTAAGCGGGAGAGTGAGCGTATCATGAATTTACCTAGTAGTGGCCAGATATAACGTAAAGTACGTTTGACAATTTCTGGTGTCAACCACGAAAGAATTAGCAACAACAATAAGTAAATGTTACTCAACTCCCCAACGCCATGAGAAATAATACCAGAAACACTACAAACGATAGCCCAAACCCAATTATCCAAATTTTCGCTTTTAAGAGTAGTAAATCTTCGTAAAATCTTTACCAATATAGGGCGGCTAAAAGCTATTGTGATAGTCGCACCTATCCAAGTTATGACTGATGTTAACCCATTAATTGAATGTGAATTATAAGCCAAAAAACCAGCAGGCACAATCGCGGCTATTTCCCAAACTAACAGATTTAACTTACTCCTCAAAGCACCTAAAATTTGTTCTATGAGCCAATAGTGAGCCGCAACAATTTTCTGGCAATCAAAATTGTTATTTAGCAAATCCCACTTAATTTTGTGCAAAATATCGCCATGAAATAAGACAACACTTTGTAAAACGCGCTCTTGTTTATGAGCATCAACAGATTGTAATTGCTCTTGCTGATAATAAGAGGTGAAAGTAAAACCAGGTTGTAAAGAGGTGTTCTTTTGTAGAGATTTACTCCAAAAGGCTTGCAGAATATTTATTAAAAAAATAGTATAAGACTTGGTGACAGTTATCCTAGTCCCATCTTCTTCCTTCCTGGTTGGTACAAAATTATGGCTAAAGCAAGTGCAGTACCAGAGAGGTAGCAAAAGCTTTGGTGGAATCTCAATAGAAATACCCTTGTTTCTAGCTTCTTGGATTTGTTCTACGACTTGCTGATTCAGGTAAAAACTATAATCATTTTGCTCAACATGAAGCTGTAAAATATTGCCTTGGGGAATTTGCAAGGAAATCGCAATTATAGCATCAGCAGGATTATTTGTTTGGATTTTATTGTCTTCCATTTACAGCTAAATTTGCCATATTTCTTACCAAATTAATCATAAAATCTAGCACTCCATGCCATTGTTTTTCACCTGCAACTACACCTTCATTGTGAACTTGCAGGATTAAGTTTTTTGTTTCTTCTGGTAAACTGAACAGGTCTTTATGATATCGAGTAATAATATCTCCGTCTAACTGCATAACAGTTTGAGCATAAATAGTATCAGTCTTGGTACTTGTCACATCTCCACCATCAAGAGCGGCTTTCAATTCAGAAATCTTCCGCAGAGTACGCACAAATTTATCATTAATCAAAAGCGTATGAATTTCTTGGCAATTTTGTTGCCATTCTTGTTGCCAATTTTCATTACGATTGTCTGTATTTCCACTATCAATAACAGGAGAGGGAGAAGGTAATATAGGGCGGGCTAATTCCACATATCGAGGGTCTGATTCAACTATATTTCCTTGTTTAATTTCTTTTAACAATGCCAAGCGCTTGTGATATTGTTCTACTTTGTCATTGTGCAGTTTTTCATCCTCGATAATTATATAAAAATACTCTCTTTCAAGTTGAGCAAATAGACGTTGATAACGCTCTCGCAATGGGCTATCATCAGGGATTCCTTTTACCTTAAAATAATCTTTATCATGTATGGAATAAATTTCTTGATAAGCTTCCCATGCACTAAATTTAGACCCAGTAATATTAGAAACAACCATAGTATTGACTTCTAAGGCTGTAATATCATCAACTAATACTTGTACAGATGATACAAATTTATCTAATAAATTTCTACATTTAATCTCAAGAGTATCTCTTGTTTGATTACTATTTGTTAATTTCTTATTATTAAATCTACTATCACGCGCATCTGAATTCTCAAGAGCGTCTATTCCTTGAGTTTTATTTTGCATAGCAATCACCCTTTATTATTCTGGCAAATCTTGTTATTAAGTGATACCTATAGGTAGAAGTAGAGGCTAATTATTGACTCTCAAACTTACAACGCCCTTCACAGTTGTACCGTTTTGCGAGAGTTATACATTTCCATCAGAATTTTATATATTTTCTGGACGCTTTCTATATTCTTCTGCATGATTTCTCGACTATCTTTCACTTGAACTAAATGAAAGTTGAGTAGTTCGGCATAAGGGCCACTAGCTAAGAACTGACTACCTACTTCGTTTTCTATATCTCCACTGATCAAATTAATTTTGGTGTAAATTCGGTTTCCTGGTTTAGCAATTTCGGTGATGTTGTTTAGTTCTTCTTCTAATTGCGTTGATGGCTCTGCTACCCAAGTAGTGATTTCCAGTTCCACAACTTCAGCGATCGCTGACTTAATAGCATCAATAATTCTGTTAGCATCTAAGTTGTTAGAGTCAAGATGCGTAATTATGGACTGGAAATCATCCTTTTCTGATTTCAGAATTTTACTTTTCTTTACCGATTCTTCAGTGACAGTAATTTCCATGATTTTATAAAAGATGAAGATTTTTAAGTGCAGATCAGGTTTAATTCTAAGTGATGTTGGAAATTTTACTAACTTTTGATGAATAAAGTTAAGTAAATTTAACAAATGAGTTCAGCACATATTCGATGATGCTTGCTCGGTAGGAGTATAACATAGCACTTAAAACTTAAAAGTGTAGCGAAAATTTTTAAGTTGAAGTAATGTCAATTTATTGCCGATAAAACAGAATATTGAAGGCTTCAGAATCCCGGTATCTTGGATACTGGGACTCTCGTTTCTTACAAATCATATGTCTGAAGAATTTATCGTTGGTAGTAAAGTCCGTGTAGTGGCATTACCGCCCTATATCAAAACCGCAGACCCCATGCCCATGCTACGCCCCCCTGATGTGATTCAACTTGGTGAAGAAGGCATTGTACTTGACCGTCGTCCTGGCGGATATTGGGGTGTCCGCTTTACTAAAGGTGCATTTCTCATCGATAGCCAATACATCGAAAGTGTGGATAAGCTTCCAGAAAATCATGATGTGTAAGGGTGTAAAGATTGTGAACTGGAATATCTATACCCCCATCCCCTAAAAATTGTAAACTTGTGTAAAGATATCATTCTTGTTTACATCATGATTTCCCGACGCAATTTTCTGCATATTTTGCTTGTCAGCTGCTTTGCTGTTATTAGCTGGTTAAACTTGCCCCCCACTGCCTATGCACTTGGGGGCAAACTCCCCCCTATCAACCAACCTGCACCCGATTTTACGTTACCAACCAATACAGGTGATGGTAAACTTTCTCTTGGTGATTTGCGGGGTAAATGGGTAGTCTTGTATTTTTACCCCAAAGACTTTACATCGGGTTGCACGATTGAAGCTCGTCGTTTTCAGCAAGATTTACCAACCTATCTAGATAAAAATGTCCAGATTATTGGTGTGAGTGCTGATGATATAGACTCCCATGCTGAATTTTGTGATTCCGAGGGTCTAAAATTTCCTTTGTTGGCTGATACTGATGGTGCAGTTAGTAAAGCCTACGGTTCTTGGATCGGTTATGTATCTATGCGTCATAGCTTTATCATCGATCCACAAGGTATTCTCCGGGAAACTTTTGTCAAAGTTAACCCGTCTGTTCACAGTACAGAAGTTTTGGCTCGACTTGAAAAATTGCAGTCCACAGCTTCTTGAACTTTGTTACCGAAAATTTGTGTTTAAAACCTCCCCTTTCTCAGGGGACTTTCATCACTAATGTTTGCAACCGTATCGGTATTACATCAAAAGCAAGACAAAAGCTAATCCGCCTAGCTCAAGATAACGGCAAAAACTAGGCTTATTAGCTTAAAAACAGAGAATTATCAACGCATTCCATCATTATCAATAGCATTGTATATGCCATCAGGGGCAAGTCCCAACCAAGGGTCAGAATTAGGAGTTAGAAATAGTTGAGCATATACTTTGTCATTGAGTATTGCCACATCACTAGTCTGATTACCTTCCACAAACCATTGATGAATTTGGCTGTGTAGAATATATTCATTTCTAACTGTATCTAAAGCCATTACTGACTCAAAGTTTTTTACCAATTTCTGTAAATTAGCTGCTTTAGTTTTAGCTCGTATTAAAGCAACGCTGTTTTGATCTAGTTTAGTATCAGCTATGTAAAGTTGAGCGATTTTGTTCCAAGATTCCTCATCTGTGATTTTTGCCAGCGTCTCCCGATTGTTAGTAGGCTGAATAGTCCTGAGTAAGGGACGCTCTACAGCCATCTTAGAAACTGCCAAAGAAGCTGCTAACTCTGCCGTTGGTGGCTGACTTGTATTACTTGGTGATTGTGTCAACCGGGGAAAAGAATTAATTCCTAGTTGAGATAAATCTGCTGTCCATTGAGTTTGGATTGCTTGCAGGCGATCGCTGTGATATTTTTTTAAAAAAGCATCACGATTGGCAACAGGAATCCGTCGATATTCTTGCGATAATAATTCAGCTTGTTGTAGTTGTTGCAAAAAAGCTTTAGGGCTGTAAAGTCCAGGTATAGCATCAATGGGACGACCAGACCCATCTAATATATGATGAATGCTGTTACCTGTAATCGTTCGTTCTAGTTTCCGACCATCGCCAAAGTCGATTGTCACCTTTGGTACAGGGCGCACTGATTCCCAGTGTAAAATAAAACGGTCTTGCAACAGATGAGAAATTTCTGCATTAGGATACAATGCAACACGGAAGAATCGACTATTAGCACAACTCAAATCCTGATCAAGCCTACCTAACAACCGTAAAGATAAAATCGGCTTACCACTAGCCTGAGCTGCTGCTTTAGCTTGTTCTATGTCGGTGTACCAGTAAAGACGAGAAGCATAACAGTCTCGTTGCTGGCAGAGTGCATCTAAAGCTTTTCTGACTTGGGGGTTATTAAGTTTACTGCTATGGGATTTAAGAAACACTTGCAACCCCTTTGTCCCCTGTTTTCGCAATGTTGCTACTTCCTGAGATAGTTGAGATGCTTGACTTACAGGAATTTGCGCCTCAGCAGCCTGTAAAAAACTCAAGCTGAATATCATCAAGATACAGGGATTTCTGAGATTACTAAATTTCATATATTTAATGTAGTAAAGGATATACAAGGATATACTAAGTGGGATGGGAATGCTCAAACGGTTATAGGCTACATTCCACCGTAGGCGATCGTGAAGTATCAATATGAAGACAAGTATTGGAGTGTAAGAGTTTCCAAATCAGAAAAATATGAAGAAACTTTATTAAAAAGTGCCAAACATATAGCGTTTCCTAGTCTGCTGAGGCACAAATATCTGCGTACCTCTGCATTTAAAAATATTATCTGTACTTCACTTAACTGGGAATCGCCATAACATATATCTTCAATTAAGATAAGAACCTCAAACGCTAATTTCCTAGGGCATCTTTTAGATTTAATAACCCTCATAATTATTGAATTTAAGGTATTGTGTATTTTTGATATAAAAACAAGAACTAATCTAATAAATCAATTTTTTCTAAATTAAGAATAGACTTTTTTCTTTTTGTAATTTGCTAATTGAGAAGAAGGTATTAACACTCTTTTATGACTTTGATGAAAGAAAAAAATGTAGGTTGGGTTGAACTTTAGTGAAACCCAACAAAACCAAGGATTTTTCGTGTTGGGTTACTCTATGAGAAGGCTGCGCCTACGTTCCTCAACCCAACCTACTCATAAATTTATCAAAGCCTTAACAATCAAGGATTGTGAATTTTTATTTAACGAGAGTAATAGAAGAGCGTTAACTAATATCCGTCCTCAATTTTATTACTAGCATACATGAGTTGCTAGTAATTTTTGATACAATAGTCTTACTTGATTGTGGCAATCCATCAAGTAAGACTATTGTCCACCAAAATCTTTTCTCCGTCGATATTATCAACCCCGGACATACTTAGATTTTGCCAATACTAAGATAAACTTTATACGTAGTCTAGATGTAAATGCTCAAAAAAATACGCACTACAATCAGATTTTTCAAGTATATTTAATTTTTTGAATACATTATTTTATACATATACAGAAAATTTAATTAAATTATCATTCCTTTAAAAAAGAAAAAAAATATTGTCAATTGTATTACAGCTAACACTTGAAATCCCTACAGCCAAAAGAATCTTCTAGAATTAAGAAAGGTGATAAGTACATATACCAACGGAGGAAAAAAGAACTCATGGCTGGTGGCGAGTCTCAGACCCCTGTTACTCTGTCAGACAGAGAACTGCAAATTATCGACTTAGTGGCCGCTGGCTTAACTAACCAAGAGATTGCAGCAAAACTGGAAATTAGCAAACGCACAGTTGATAATCACATTAGCAACATCCTCGACAAGACGCGAACGGAAAACCGAGTAGCGCTCGTCCGATGGGCTTTACAGTGGGGTAAAGTCTGCTTGAATGACGTTAACTGCTGTTCTCTACCAAACCAGAACGACTGACACAAGTTAATGGCGTGTGGCAAACGCCATTGAGTGCATCTAGCACAGCGACGAATGTTGTCTGGTAATACAGATAATTTTGATGGTTTACTGATTGTTTTCTCCTCACGCATCTTTTTTGTGAACCTCTAGCGCAAGTCTGATAAACGTCAACATCAAGCAGAACAGAATCATCATCTGTTAGTTATCGTGCGGAGTTATTTTCCTCATTGCTCAACAGAAGGGTGATAAAGGTATGAGGGATAACGGTGTAAATGTCTAAAACCATTACCCCTTCAAACCCGCACTTTGGTATGAGCGTCAGCGTTCAACTGAGCGCTCATGTCGTTCTCTTCGTTGCCTGCGGGACGCTACACGCAGCTTGCTTCCCCGGAAGAATACACTTAGCGTCTCATAGAGCATTACATCCTCATACCCTTACACCCATTCTGACCAGCAATGGGCGGCGACTTAAACTTATGTCAATAGACCTTGAAAAAATCATCAACAAAAATTAGCAACAATCCCTAGCTTCAAGCGTTACATTTGTAAGAAATCTATATTGCTCCATCAACTTGGGAGCAGTGTTCTTATGGATACCTCTGCTTATGTTCAAGGTAGCTCGTCTCCCTTTGATTTTCTAAATTTTGACTTGACAACACCTCAACCAAAACAGGATGCTGACTTACTAAAAAATCTGTCTTTCATACCAGGGTTGAAAGAAATCTTGATGCTGCGGCAAGTTCACGCCCTCGAACACGCCACAGTTTGGGTTTTGAGTGAAACTAGAAACACTCAAACGCCTATTAGTAGACCAAGCCCAGTTCAAGTTGACAACGAGCTACTAGGTGGTTTGTCTACAGACCAAGGCTTTTACCTCTACGGAGAGGTGAATATTAGCAATTTGCGGCGTGCTGTCACCCTTGCTCTCCACCGCCTGACCAATGGTGAATGGGATTTAGCTGTACACCCCCGGTGCGGTACGAACTTATCAGTGGCTATGCTACTAGCGGCTGGACTAGCAGTGGGTGTAAATCTCATGTTACCGTTCCGTCCTGTAGAACAATTGATAGGCTTAGGATTGGCAGCTACCACCGCATCTGAAATTGCACCCGATTTAGGCTTAATAGCGCAGCGATACATTACCACTGCGATTCCTTTTAACTTGGCAGTAGAAAATATTACTATTTCCCGCGATGTTTGGGGTCGCCAAGGGCATTTTATTAAGGTGGCATGGCGAGAGAGTCATTAGTCAAGTCGCTGCGCTCCAATTCAAAAAAAGTCGATAGTCAATAGTCATTCTCCTTGCTCCTATTCCTTCATGCGAAAACTTTATTTCTTAGTCCCAGGAACTGATGGCAAATTTGCTTGCGGTGGTCTTTGGGCAGAGTTAAAATCATTTAAATTGGCGCAACAAATTTGTCATGCCGAAGTTGTGACTTACCGTCAAAGAGAAGTCGGGAAGTTATTTCTTGATGAACTGTTGAAAGAGAAAAATTTAGACGACGTAATCTTTGTAATTAGCTGGGGTTTTGACATAGCTAAGTTAGCGGCAAAACTCAAGCCATACAATGTGGTTTATCATGCTCACAGTGCAGGTTATAAGTTCAGCCTACCTGCAAGTATTCCCATCATTACTGTGAGTCGTAACACTTTGGGATATTGGGGACAAAAAGCCCCTAATTCTCTCATTTATTATGTACCAAATGAAATTAGTCCTGAATTTAGAAATTTACATACAGAAAGAGACATAGATGTTTTAGTTCAGGCGCGAAAATCTTCTGAATATCTGATAAAACAACTCATTCCAGCTTTAAAAGAAAAATGTAAAGTCGAGGTAGTTAATTCTTATGTTGAAGATTTACCTGGGCTATTTAATCGCACTAAAGTTTATCTTTATGATTCTGCTGAATACTGGGCGCAACAGAATGTTAGTGAAGGTTTTGGTTTACAACCAATGGAAGCCTTGGCTTGTGGGTGTCAGGTTTTTTCTAGTGTTAATGGTGGACTGTCAGATTATTTAGACCCTGGTTTTAATTGTCATAAAATTTCTGGTTATTCCCAAGAATATGATGTCCAGCGTATTCTCAAGGTGATAGATTCTTCCATATCGGCAAATTTATCAGAAGATTTCTTTGTTGAATATCGTGTTGAAAATATTTTGAAGCGTTTGCAAGTAATTCTAAAGGAAATAAACGAATTTTTTGACCACAGACAATATCAAGAAAGTAATATACCTAGTTTAACTAAAGTGAGGTTGGTGAGGCTTTTTCTCAATAGAATATATAATAAATTTCAAAAGAAATATTTTCAAGGCTTGTAGAAAATTTTAGTAAGATATTAAATTATATAGGACTCATACCTAATTTTTGAAATAGATTTAGACGCGCATTAGCTTAGTTAAATCTGATTCCTAAAGCTACACTCACTTAACCCGTTTTCTAGAGACAAGGCGTAAAATAAATGGCAATAGTAGTTGTAGTTTTTAATACTGCCATTTCTGTAATACTACTTTATATAGCTTGGCGAGTCTGGCAGTTGAAACGACTCATAGCATTTATCGCCGATCGCCTCATCGATTATGAGCGCTGTAGTCATGATTTACTATATAAAGCACCGGAAAATATTTATCTTGGCCAGCAAAATCTTCAAAATCTGCGGTTGAGTAACCAAAGTTTACAGATCCAAATTCAGCAAGTAAGGCAAATTCTGAGTTTATTACTGCTCGGTCAACGCACCTGGGGGCGTTATGTCCGCAAACAAGTTTCTATATCGGAAAAATGAAGTCTGTAGAATCATATCAGGCATAAAAGCAACATTTTTGGTTGATATATTGTCACGCTAAATTAATCAGATAAAATTACTGGTGTTTTTCAAAAGGCGAAAACCACCTAAAATAAGTGTAAGGAGAGAAACAATATAAGATGTCTAATAACCGTTCTGGAACATTTATTGGCGGTATGATGCTGGGAGCTACCATTGGTGCTTTAGCAGGGCTGCTTGCTGCTCCACGCACAGGGCGCGAAACTCGTAAACTTTTGAAAAAGTCTGCTGATGCCATCCCCGAATTAGCAGAAGATTTATCAACAAGTGTACAAATTCAAGCAGATCGGCTGTCTACCAACGCTTTGCGAAATTGGGATGAAACTTTAGATAGATTACGGGATGCGATCGCAGCTGGTATGGATGCTAGTCAGCGCGAAAGCCAAGTCTTGAAACGCCAACAAGCTACCCCAGACGCTGATTCTCTTGCCCAAGAATTAGAAACCCCATAATTATGAGACAGAAATACATACAGTAAACCTTGTTTTCCTGTGTAGGTACAAGCCTAGTCGTAGATTATTTGAATTTTTATTGCCGTGGTTGAACCCCTGTTTTGGTTGGGACTGTCAATTGTCTTAGTCGCTACCAGCTTAACTGCTGTTTTGGTAGCGGCGATACCCGCTTTGCAGGAATTAGCACGGGCAGCTCGCAGTGCCGAAAAGTTATTTGATACTCTCTCAAGGGAACTACCACCTACACTAGAGGCCATCCGTACAACAGGCTTGGAAATTACAGATTTAACAGAAGATGTTAGCGAAGGTGTCAAAAGTGCCAGTCAGGTTGCAAGACAAGTTGATCAAAGCCTAGATGGTGCAAGAAAACAAGCTCAAAATCTGCAAGTAGGCACACGCAGCATATTTGTTGGTGTCAAAACCGCTTGGAAAACCTTTACCCGACAAAAAACTACAAGACGAGCAGTTGAGCGTTTATCTATCACAGAACCATCTTCTTTTGCTCTTCGAGAACGAGAAGCACTCAAAGCAGAAAATCGCCTACCCAAAGCAGAAGCATACCGGAGTCATGATGGTTACAGTGAAGCTTCTAACTGGAACAACGGCATTGATGATGAGGAATT
Organism: Anabaena sp. FACHB-595; assembly: GCF_048568275.1. Lineage (NCBI taxonomy): Bacteria > Bacillati > Cyanobacteriota > Cyanophyceae > Nostocales > Nostocaceae > Anabaena > Anabaena sp. FACHB-595. The sequence goes on along the minus strand of NZ_CP183473.1, from coordinate 3,047,057 downwards.
TCCTTAGAGACGTTGCAGTGTAACTTCTGTACATAGGGCTTGCTGTGCAATGTTCCTAAAACGTTTGTACATATTCCAGCGTCTGTAGTTCTCTTTGACTCCCCAATCTCCAAGAATAATCTTTGCTTTCATCCCTAAGATTAGAGTAAAGTAAACAAGTGTAACAAACTATCACTTTTCTCATACTCTTTTGAAGTAACTTGTTCACTTTTACTGTTGATATTTGTATAAGAACGTCCATGCAGTCTCGTTTTTGGCGACGAATTTTAGTATCTATTACAGTATTTTTCTTGGCTGGGTCACTTTGGGTAATGAATTCCCCCTCTGCGCTGGCTTACGACAATCCTGAGTTGTTACCTAAGTTTTTCACACCAGTTGTAGACCTAGCTAAATCACTCCCTGACCCGCAAGAAGAAAAGCTAGTCGAAGACATAGAGCAATTTGAGGCTGATACTGGTTGGAAACTACGTGTACTGACTCAGTATGACCGCACTCCGGGTAGGGCTGTAATTAATTATTGGGGTTTGGATGATAAAAGCATTCTCCTAGTTGCTGACTCCCGTGGCGGGAACATCCTCAGTTTTAGCGTTGGTGATGCAGTTTATGAACTGTTACCCCGGACTTTTTGGATAGAACTACAAACCCGCTTTGGGAATTTGTATTTTGTCCGAGAACAAGGTGAAGACCAAGCGATTTTACAAGCTTTAGATTCAGTTAAAGGCTGTTTACTTAAAGGTGGTTGTAACGTTGTACCTGGACTACCCAGGGAACAGTGGATTTTAACCTTAATTACATCCATTATTGGTGGAATTATTTGTGGCTTTGCTGGACAACCCCGCAAGGAAGGACAAATTTTTGCTTGGCAATGGGCTTTAATTTTCTCACCATTGTGGGGAATTTTGTTCATAGCCTTTGGTATCGGGCCTGTGGTAACGCGCACAAGTGACTGGCTACCTCTAGTCCGCAACTTCTCCGGTTTCTTCATTGGGGGTTTAGTGGCTTACTTATCCCCTGTTTTTAGTCGTCCTTCGTCTAATGCTAATTCGTAGATGGGATTGGGGATTGGGGATTGGGGATTGGTGAAAAATATATTACTAGCCTCTAAGCTCTAATCTCTAATCTCTAATCTATCTCCTCTTACTTAGCGATCGCCCAAACTGATAAGCTGAAAGCTAGTCTCTGAGAATTGAATAGCAATGGAATGGCACGTAAGTGATGCTCAAAGTTTAGCAATTATCGATAGTGAAATTGGCGATCATGTGTTCTCGCCAGCAGAATATGAAATTGTTCGCCGCGTAATTTACGCTACGGCTGATTTTGAGTACAAGTCTTTAATCAGGTTTTCTGAGCGTGCTTTACAAGCCGGAGCCGCCGCATTGGCAGCACGGACTACTATTGTGGTAGATGTACCGATGGTGCAAACAGGTATTGCTTACGATATTCAAAAAACCTTTGCTAACCCAGTTTTTTGCAGTACAGAAACTTTGACTCGTCCCCAAATAGAAAAAACTCGCGCCGCATGGGGAATTGAAACTTTAGCCAAACGCTATCCAGAAGGTATTTTTATAGTAGGTCAAGCGCCAACAGCTTTAACTACATTAGTCAATTTAATTGAAGCAGAAGAGATTAACCCGGCTTTAATCATTGCTACTCCTGTAGGGTTAGGAGATATAGAAGATGCCAAAAGGCGCTTGCAAGACTCTTTAGTCCCTAATATCACAATCGACAGCCGCAAAGGTAATGCTGTTGTCGCAGCTGCGATCGCCGATGGTTTGATAGACTTGGCTTGGCAAGCTTATGGGCAGAAGAGGGAGTGATCAATTCAAAATTCAAAATTCAAAATTCAAAATACCCTACGGCTACTCCTGCGGAGAACTCGCAGGGTAGGCTACACCAACAAAATTCAAAATAGCCTACGGTAAGCTAAAGCTACAAAATTCAAAATTTCCCCTGCTCCCTGCTCCCTGCTCCCCTACCTCTTATCTCTCCCTACTCCTCAGTTCTGCGTCTGCGGCGTGGTTTATCTTGTCGGTCTGGGCGTAAACGGCTGCTGACTTCGTTAAAGAAATCCCTGCGTAGATAGGGATAATCGTTTACCCAGAGGTCGCGGCTGGGGATATAAACATCACTAAATTCTTCGATTCTGCTCAAATCAGGACGATCTGATAAGACAATCATCTCAGCAATTTGACCACGGGCGATGGCTTTATGGAAAGGACGTAGGGGTGCTTCTAACTCGACACTAAATCCTGTATCGTCGCCTACCTCAATATTGATCCGTTTTTCTCGGTTTTCGACAATTACCAATTCGCCTTTGCTGTTGACAGTTTCTTGTTTACCCATCAACTTATCTGTAATCCACCAATCCAAAATTCGCCCACGGAAAAAGCCACTGTACTTGTAACGGCGGCATTTTGCATTACGTAGGCTAGCTTGAAGTACGGGGTACCACATCCAGAAAAAGGCGGCGAATACACCCAAGAAAAAGATGATAAGGCCAAACTCTAAGCGAAAAACTGACCTAATCAGGAGAATCACAACTACGGATACTACAGAAGCTAGCAGGCGCTGCAAAAAGTTGGAAAACTTTCCCCAGTAGTACTTATACTGCGGGCCAGTGGCAATTAAAGGAATTAGTTGTTCAAATTTCTGGCGAGTCAGTGGAACTAACATGAGTGGGGAATGGGGAGTTTGAAGTTTAAAGGATCTTTTCTAAACCATATACTAACGACTTTAGCTGTAAGACTTTGCGAATCGCAAGTAAAACTCCAGGCATATAGCAGGCGCGATCGCTTGTATCATGGCGTAATGTATAAATTTGTCCTGGTGCGCCAAAAATTACTTCTTGATGGGCTATCAGTCCGGGTAAGCGGACGCTATGAATTCTAATTCCTTCCTCAGCTAAACTACCTCTAGCTCCGGGTATTTTTTCCGTCTCTTCCACAATAGCAGAGTTAAAAGTTTTACCCAATTCTGCTAGTAACTCGGCGGTTTGAATAGCTGTACCACTGGGTGCATCGGCTTTTTGATTGTGGTGCAGTTCGATGATTTCTACGTGGTCAAAATATTGTGATGCGGTGACGGCTGCTTGTTGTAGCAACACCATACCTATGGAGAAGTTAGGAATAATCAGACAGCCAGTGCTGGCTTTTTCGGCAAAATCAGCTAAATTTTGGATTTGTGCTGGGCTTAATCCTGTCGTACCAACAACCGGACGAATACCGTAGGCGATCGCACTGCGTACATTATCATAAACTGAGTCAGGATGAGTAAAGTCTACTATTACCCCTGGCGGCCCCTGTCTTTCTCCAGCGACATAACCCAGCATTGGTTCTAGTTGGTTTGTGATGGGAACTTCCAGAGGTTCACTTAACCCCGCTAATTCTCCTGCATCTTTACCTTGATGTTCTGGACTGCTGTCAATTGCACCCAATAAGTTTAAGTCTGGTGCTTGGGCTACTGCTTTGACTACTTCACGTCCCATTTTGCCAGCAGCACCATTGACAATAACTGGGATAGGAGCTTGATTTGTCATAACTCTTCCTGATTTTACCGATTACCAATCCCCACAGATATTATCAGTTTTCCCACGTAAATGATCTCAGCAATATAATCAACCCAAGTAGGCTTTTTTCACGCGCTCATCATTAATTAAGTTGGATGCAGCCCCTGATAAGGTAATAGAACCAGCTTCCAAAACATATCCTCTATCAGCGATTTGTAGGGCTAAATTGGCGTTCTGCTCCACAAGTAAAATAGTCACACCAGTAGCACGCAAATTTTCAATAATCGAGAATATTTCCCTCACAATAGCTGGTGCTAAACCCAAGCTAGGCTCATCTAACAGTAACAGTTGTGGTCTACTCATTAAAGCACGAGCGATCGCCAACATTTGCTGCTCTCCACCACTCAGAGTTCCGGCTAGTTGATTTTGTCGTTGTGCTAGCCGGGGGAACAACTCAAATTGTTGTTTAATATCGGCTTTAATCTCTGTTTGATTGGAGCGAATATATGCACCCAAAAGTAAATTATCTAAAACTGTTTGCTTTGCCAATACTCTCCGCCCTTCCGGACAATGGGCAATACCAAACTTCACAACTTCATGGGGTAGACGGCGCGTAATATTCCGTCCACTATAAATAATTTGCCCATTCTTCGGAGTAACTATCTTCGATATCGCCCTTAATGTGGTACTTTTACCTGCACCATTCGCACCAATTAATGTAACAACCTCACCTTTTTGAATAGTTAAATTAATCTTTTTCAGAGCTTGAATACCGCCATAGTTAACATCAAGTTCCTGAATCTCTAAAATTTTAAAATCTTGTCTATTTTCATATCGGCTTTCATCTGCGTTCATCGGCGGTTTAAATCTAGAAATATTGAGTTCTGACATAATATCTAACATACCTCAATATCAGTAAACCAGTTAGAATCATTGCTAGCATTTTTTGCTAGCTTTGTATTAGAAACTCATTTAGTCCAGCAAATAATGAGGTGGGATATGGCAGTATTGCGAGAATCGCCTTGGTATCAAGAAATCCTTGCTGAAGGTGAAAAACGTGGACTACAGCAGGGACTACAGCAGGGTATGCAACGGCAATTAATCCGACTCTTAGAACGGCGTTTTGGTGAAATTCCCCAAGAGTTAACAGCAAGGCTAGAAGGGGAGACTGTAGAGCGATTAGAAAACCTGATGATAGTGCGATCGCTGTTAGTTCATTAGCAGAATTTCAGCAGACTTATTCATTGCCCAAATAAGCCTCAATTACAGCCGGATCATTCCTGACTACAGATGGTTCACCTAAAGCAATTAATTGTCCAAAATCTAATACAGCAATCCTGTCACACAAACCCATGACTAAGGGTACGTGATGCTCAATTAAAATGATAGTTAAATTGAAGCGATCGCGGATCTCCCGAATAAAATCACTCAATTGCTGTTTCTCACTGGGATTCATCCCCGCCGCAGGTTCATCGAGTAGTAATATTTGCGGTTCTAAAGCTAAAGCACGGGCGATTTCTAAACGCCGTTGATCACCGTAGGCAAAGTTGCGGGCTTTTTCTTGGGCGCGATCGCTTAAACCCACCATCTCTAATAATTCTAAAGCTTTCTCTCTACTGCGAGATTCTTCTTTAGGTGCTGGTGGTAATCCTAAAACACCTGTAAATATAGTACTTTTAGTATGTAAATGACGGGCAATTATCACATTTTCTAGTGCCGATAATTCCCCAAATAAGCGAATATTTTGAAATGTCCGCGCAATACCCAAACTAGCAATTTGATGAGGGCGTAATTTAGCAATTGCTTTATTCTGATAAATTAATTCACCACTGGAAGGTGGAATTAAAGCTGTAATTAAGTTAAACAGTGTAGTTTTACCCGCACCATTAGGCCCTATCAAACCGAAAATTTCATAGTGATTAACTGTAAAAGATACATTATTTACCGCTACTAAACCACCAAAGCGGCGTGTGAGTGACTTTGCTTCTAATATAACTCTACTTTTATCTAGGCTCATCTATTTTTAGGCTTACCGAATTTAAAAATATCTGGAGTTACCAAACCCTGAGGAAAGAAAATAGTACCTGTAACTATTAACAACCCAAAAATAATTAACCTACCATCCCGGAGAAACTGGGCTAACCAAGTAGGAAAACCACCTGTATCAGCTAGTCCGCGTAAAACTTCTGGTAAAGCTGTAAATACCATACCACCAACAACTGAACCTAAAAAAGTTCTCGAACCACCAATTAAAACAAAAGTGAGGTAGATAATACTAGCATCAAATGTTCCTTGTCTGGCATTCCAAGTATTAAGAAAGTGGGCGCTAATCACACCCACAATACCAGCAAGCATCGCCCCTAAAGTAAATGCTAAAACTTTGTAGTAAGTTGGGTTAATCCCCATCGCCCCGGCTGCTAATTCATCTTCACGGATGGCAGTAAAAGCTCTACCTACTCGCACCCGTTCTAAACGGTAAAATAGCACCATACTAATTAATAGTAGTGGCAAAGTAATCCATAAATATTCGATTGGTGTTTGGAAGGGTTGAGGGATACCAAAAATACCGACAGCACCGCCTGTAATATCTAAATTTAGGGAGAGAACGCGTAAAACTTCCACAAAAGCGATAGTAGCGATCGCCAAATAAATTCCCCGCAAACGTAAAGCTGGAATACCTACAGCTATCCCTAATAAACCAGAGACTACAGCAGCAATTAACATTTCCAATAAAAGTAGCGGTATAGGAAATGAATTACTGTTAGTTTGAAAAACTTTGGTTGATAAAATCGCGGCAATATAACCACCTAAAGCATAAAATCCAGGGCTTGCTAAAGATAATTGCCCCGCCATAAGAGGTAAGTAAAGTGATAGTCCCAGTAACGCCCCCAACACCATAGAGACGATGAGAGAACCATAGGTGGAGAAAAATTCAGCCATTTTAAATTGCTTTTATGAAACTTTAAGCTGTTAATATTTGCTCTGCGGTTAATGTTAGTTCAGGAAAGGTGACTGATATAATACGCTCAGAACCTTTAAAAGATGAACGCTCATAGTTACCATTAGTATTTAATAGAAAGACAAATACAGTCGGCTCTTTTGGTGTTCCTAAATATTTTCTGTCTCCAATTGCTAAATAATCCACAATCCAATATTCTTCAATGCCTAATCTTTGATATTCATCCAACTTATCAATATAGTCATCCTCCCAATTAGTTGATGTCACTTCTACAGCCAATTGAATGGGTTGCTCAAGTGCAGAATAGGCTGAACGATTTGACCGCCATAAATCCCTATCAATTACACTAACATCTGGTTTGCGCCCTTGTTCTATGCCATCAGCAGTTGTAGTTCTAAAAACTGCTGTATTGTTGACTATATAATTTAAATTTAATCGCCTAATTTTATCATTAAAAGCAAACAATAGATAATTGGCAACATCATCATGATTTCTGGTTGAACGCACTTCTATAATTTCTCCATTTACAAGTTCATAAAAACCCTCCTCTGGACATTTATCGAGAAACTGATCAAAGGTTAATTTTTGTCTTGCGATTGCTGTCATGGCTTTGTACCTCAGACTTTCTGAATAAACCGACGACCTAATAATCCTTGGGGTCTAACTAATAGCATGATAAACAAAATGCCGAAAGCTACAGCGTCTTTATAACCAGAGTAATCAGAGGGAACCAGCGCCTCAACCACACCAATCAGTAAACCTCCCAGCACTGCGCCAGGAATGCTACCTAAGCCACCCAAAACAATCACCGCTAAACCCCGCAACCCAAAGCCAATCCCAAAATAAGGGCCTGCAATGCTTACACTAGAAGCGACTAATGTACCCGCCAAGCCAGCGAGAAAACTGCTGATAAAAAAAGTTAAGACAATAAAGCGATCGCTATTGATACCTAATAAACTAGCAGTAGTGGCATCTTCGGCGATCGCCTGAATTGCTTTACCGTATTTAGTACGATTAATAAAGTAAGTAAGAATAGCCACAATCACAACAGATACAGTAAAAATTACCACCTGTACGCTACGAATAGGAATCGGTTTTTCCAAAGTTCCAAAGTTAAACGCTGGGGGTAAATTCCCAAAAGTATTTGCTGGAAATGTATAACTTTCTGCACCTACTAAATATTGAATTAGGTTCACAATTACCACTGCTACCCCTAAGCTAGAAACCACAGTTAGTAAGGTGTCAGATCCTTTTTTTCGTAAAGGTTGAAAAGCAATTCTTTCCATTGCTACTCCCACTAAACCAGCTAAACTACTACCCATAATCAATGCCATAGCAAATGGTAATTGTATCGGCAAAGTAGCGTTAGCCAGCAAACCATTAAACCCAAAGGTTCCACCCATAAGAGCATAAGTAAAATATGCTCCCAGAGTAAAAATTGCCCCATGTGCTAAATTAATAATTCCCAAAATGGAATAAACCAATGTATAACCTAAGGCAAAGATTGCATAAACGCTGCCAATAGATAACCCATTCAATAATTGTTGTAAAAATACACTAATATCCATTTAATTTAGTCAGTTGTCAGTTGTCAGTTGTCATTAGTCAATAGTTTTCTTCACCCTCCCACTATCCACCCTAAATTTCCTATTTCAAAAATGTAAACTTACCTTGACTACCATCCTTTTCCATTTTAATTTGAGCTACATAAAAATCTTGTTGTACAACTTCACCAATTGGTGTAAAACTAATTTCTCCTAATGGTGTATTGTATTTACCTGTTAGTAGCTGTTTGTTCAATTCTGTACGTAATTCCGGTAACTGTATTTTACTAACTTTGTTCATGCTGTCTAATGCTTTGAGAGATTCTACATATACTTGTACTGCGGCAAAAGCTTGAGCGCTAAATTGAGGCGGTTCTTTCTTATATTGATCAACATAGGCTTGGCGAAATGCTTTATTAATTTCACCAGTATATTCTGGACTGTAAGCTTGAGCTATTAACACGCCATCACACAGTGCTTTACAAACTGCGAAAACATTTGAGGTATTTAAACCATTACCACCAATAATTGCACCTTGATAACCCAATTCACGCAACTGTCTAACTAAGTTGCCACCATCGGCAGCTAGTCCAGAAATAATCACCAAATCAGGTTTTAAATTAATCGCATTAGTCGCCTGAGATTGAAAGTCAGTATCAGTAGTTTGGAACTTTTGTACTGTTACTAATTCCAGCCCTTGTTCCTTAATAGTTTGTTGAAAAATCTCTGTTTCTGATTTACTAAAGGCATCATTTTGAGCGAAGAAAACCGCGACTTTTTTAATGTTGGGATTTTGCTTAAGTGCAGCTTTGACTGAATTGGGTGCAACTACAGACACAGGTGCAGAAACGCGCGCCACATAATCACCAATTTCTGGTATGCCTTTTGCTGTATTTGATGGCCCAATCACTGGGACTTTTGCTCTTTCAGCAATAGGATTAGCACTAAAGGCTTGTTGGGATAATGTAGGCCCTACAATACCTACGACTTTATCTTTATTGATAAGAGTTTGAAAAGCATTAATTGTTCCAGCTTCGTCACCAGCCGTATCTTGAAAAATCAGTTTAATTGGAGTACCGTTTACTCCACCCTTATCATTAAAATACTTTTCAGCAATTTTAGCTCCAGCGACTTGTTCTTGACCAAGTAGAGCTACATTACTCGTTTGTGCTAGGGCGATACCAATGGGAATGGTATTGTTATTGGCTGTTGTAGTAACATTTGTTGCAGCATTAGTTGTGTTATTTGGAGAATTGTTAGTCGAATTTGTGTCTGTGTTAGCACCACCACAAGCTGCCAGAAAAAAAGTACAAGCAGAGAATAATGCTGTGGTATACGCAAAAGTTATTTTCATTTTTGTGTTGATATAAAACAATTTACGAGAGTTTTATTAAATCATCTTTCTCCCCAAAGAGAAAGTCGTTCCTGAACTGTTATTAACAATACAGGATAAGAATATCTTTTCGCTATCTCCTTCTCTCTAGCAACTAATTCCTATGTATGGTTTGGTTATTAATATCACCACGACTTACCAGAGGTTAATATAGGTGGTGCAGGACATTTTGACCTAACCCTCCAGGGAACAATCAAGCAAATATCTAGTGGGCTTGCTTATCTAGAAGCCCTAGATAGTAAAATGGTTCTAACTTTGACATCTTGAGCAATAAATTACCAATCTATGGTTAAAGATCGCCCAGATAAACCGTAACCATGCCAATTCTGCGTCAATAGTACCTACATCAAGACTGGGGTTTATGTTTGTAGTATATGAAAAGATACTTTTAATCCAAAACTATGCCCTACTCTGAAAAATCCCTTAACTATCCACTCAGCCACAAAATTGATCACGTTGATGATTACCACGGTACTTTAGTAGCAGATCCTTATCGTTGGTTAGAAGATCCTGACTCTGAAAAAACTAGGGTTTGGATCGAGGCACAAAATCAAATTACTTTTGCGTATTTGGGCGAAGTTTCGATTAGAGAGAAAATTCAACAACGTCTTAACAAACTTTGGGATTATGAAAAGTATGGAATCCCATTTAAAGAAGGAGAAAATTATTTTTATTTCAAAAATGATGGCTTGCAAAATCAAAGTGTTTTGTATACATTGAAATCACTGGATTCTGAACCAAGAGTTTTACTAGACCCTAACAAACTTTCAGATGATGGGACTGTTGCTCTTTCGGGTTTAGCTATCAGCAATAATGGCAAGCTTTTGGCATATGGTATATCTACTTCTGGTTCTGATTGGCAAGAATGGAAGGTTGTTGATGTAGAAACTGGTGCAGATTTTCCAGATCATCTAAATTGGATTAAATTTTCCGGTGCATCTTGGACGAATGATAATCAAGGCTTTTTCTATAGTCGTTATGACGAACCAAAGGAAAAAACCAAATTGGAAGATGTTAACTATTACCAAAAGCTTTACTACCATCGATTAGGTACACCCCAATCTGAAGACGTACTAATTTACCAACGCCTTGATCAAAAAGAATGGGGTTTTAATGGAGTTGTCTCAGAAGATGGTTGCTATCTGATAATTTCGGTTTGGCTGGGTACTGATTCCAGAAATCTAGTTTTTTATAAGGACTTAACTAACCTCCATGCCGAAGTTGTAGAACTAATTAATCAATTTGAAGCAGATTATAGTTTCATTGATAATGATGAGAGCGTTTTCTACTTCCGTACTGACTGGGATGCACCACGGGGTAGAGTAATTGCTATTGATACAGCTAATCCGTCTCAAGAAATATGGCGAGAAATTATTCCTCAAGCTGAAGCAACTTTAGAAAGTGTCAATATCTTAAATAATCAGTTTATTGCTGATTATTTAGAAGATGCCCGATCGCAAGTTAAAATTTTCGACCTCAACGGTACATTAATTCGGGATGTAGAATTACCAGGATTGGGTGCTGTAGGTGGCTTTGGTGGTAAGCGTGACGATACAGAAACTTTTTACAAATTCACTAGTTTTACTACACCAGGAACTATTTACCGCTATAACTTAGTAACAGGAAAAAGTGAGGTTTTTAGAGAAACAATTGTAGATTTTAATCCTGATAATTACGAAACTAAACAAGTTTTTTATCAAAGTAAAGATGGTACACAAGTACCCATGTTTATTACACATAAGAAAGGCATTCAATTGAATGGGAATAACCCCACTTATCTTTATGCCTACGGTGGTTTTAATGTCTCACTCACGCCCAGTTTTTCTGTAAGTATGTTGGTATGGATGGAAATGGGTGGTGTTTATGCCATGCCAAATATACGCGGTGGCGGAGAATACGGCGAAGAATGGCATCAAGCAGGAATGAAGGATAAAAAGCAAAATGTTTTTGATGATTTTATTGCTGCTGCTGAGTGGTTGATTGCCAATAATTATACAAAACCGGAAAAACTAGCGATCGCTGGTGGTAGTAACGGTGGTTTATTAGTGGGTGCTTGCATGACTCAGCGTCCTGAATTATTCGGCGCAGCTTTACCAGCAGTTGGTGTGATGGATATGTTACGGTTTCACAAATTTACCATTGGTTGGGCTTGGACTGCTGAATATGGTTCCCCAGATAACCCACAAGAGTTTCCTGCACTCTACGCTTATTCACCACTGCATAATCTCAAACCAGGTACAGCATACCCCGCAACCTTGATTACCACCGCCGATCACGATGATCGCGTTGTCCCCGCCCACAGCTTCAAATTTGCCGCAGCTTTGCAAACTGCACACAACGGCAATGCACCTGTATTAATTAGAATTGAAACTAAAGCTGGACATGGTGCAGGGAAACCCACGGCGAAGATTATCGAAGAAGCCGCAGATAAATGGGCTTTTTTAGTCCGGACTTTAGCTGTTGAAGTTTAACCGCAGAGAATATTAGGACTTACGCATGAAAGGGTACAGGGGTGTAGGGGTGTAAATCTTTAAAATCCTTACACCTTTGTGTCCTTAACCCCTTATATCTAGTCTCAACAAACAGCCTGGGTGCGTTAGTCCTAAATATTGTTATTCCCGATCATAAACTGGGAATTATTCACCAGCAAAAACTCGCCGTTGAATCAGTGTAATACCAATAATCACCACTGCCAAGAGAAAGGCGATCGCCGCAGCATATCCCATCTGTAAATAACGAAATACCATTTGATAAATCAGCAGCACTACAGTCAAGGTGGCATTATTAGGGCCGCCAGTACCACCAGAGAAAATATAAGATTGATCAAATAATTGAAAAGTGCCAATTACCCCCACCGCGATCACAAAAAAAGTCACAGGTTTCAGCAGAGGAATTGTAATGTAAATAAATTGCTGCCACCAATTTGCACCATCTAATTCTGCCGCCTCGTAAAGTTTCGCAGGTATATCTTGTAAGGCTGCTAGATATATCACCATATAAAATGGTGCAGTTGACCAAATATTCATGAGCATGATGCCTTTGAGGGCAACAGCCGGATCACCCAACCAATTATAAGTAGGCAGTCCCAAAAAAGCTAGAAAATCATTTAATAGTCCATCTGTATTATAAATCCACATAAAAATTAGCGTCAGCACTGCTGAAGAAGTGACTGTTGGCAAAAAGTAAAGGATGCGCCACCAGTTCTTACCCCGGATTCCAGCATTTAAAGTTACTGCTAAAATCAATGCCAAAACAGTTTGGCTTGGTACAACAATGACCACATATTCTGCTGTATTTCTTAAGGCAATCCAAACTAATTCATCGTCAACTAATCGCTGAAAATTTCGCAACCCAATGAATTGATAGGCAACACCACCTAACAGTTGAACTTTGTTGAGCGACAGGAAAACAGAATAGAGAATAGGTAGAACTACGAAAGTTCCCAAAACCAGCAGAGTCGGCATCATGAATACATATCCGAACAAGCTGTCTGTGATGTTCCATCTATGGTTATTTCTCCACCTTCTGATTCGCAACACCATCTAATCTGCCTATAACTAGCTGTGGGTACTGTGCGATCGCTATCGTAGTGGAAGGGATGAGTTGACTCATAGATACCCTATGGATGATTTTTCCATATTTTTATGGCATTACATAGGCTGGTTTTCGGGAAAAATGAGGTGAAAAAGTTCTTGAGCCATCACCACACTTAAGGAATTGAGCCTAAGATAAATAGTATGAGCCTTCAACAACTGCATTAAGTGAGGTTGTTTTTAGGGCTATAGAGTCTTTGGAATCATGTTCTGCGGATACTGAACTACTAATTGTTAACCGTGACTGTGTAAAAATGCCTAATCTGACATCTTACACCTGATGAATTACAAGGTGCAGGGCATTGCCTATTCAATAATAGGTAATAATTTAACCTCAATTCAGCAATTATTAGCAGTTAGTCATAACTGATGAAAAAAGGAACACAAAAATGAAGATAGCATTTGCTACAAGTGATAGGATTAATGTTGACGCTCACTTTGGCTGGGCGCAGGAAATTGATGTTTATGAAATTTCAGACGGGGGTTATGAATTTATCGAAACTCTCTCCTTTAATAAGGAAACTCCTAAACCTAGTGAAGATACAACCGAAAAAAGCGAAGGTGATTGCAAACACGGTAAAAGCGATTGCAAAAAAGCTAAAAAAGAAGAGGAGCAAAAACCTAAGGTTCAAAATGGTGAAAGTGATGATAAAGTAGCTCAAAAAATCGCAGCTTTATCTGATTGCAAAATTGTATATGTGGCATCCATTGGCGGTACTGCTGCTGCCAAGTTAATCAAAAAAGGCGTAATGCCAGTTAAACCACGTTCAAAGAAGGAAGATATTATCTACCTTTTGAATAGATTAGTGCAAACTCTTAAAGGTAATCCTCCGCCTTGGTTGCGTAAAGCTCTACGTCAAAATCAAGAAAGTATCGGTGAACTAGAATCTGTGTAATAAATCCTCTCTAAGCTGATGCTAATTAGGCATTAATCTATAGATGGAAATTTTCGCTTCACATTCCATCTAAATCTCCCTATTTATGAATTAAGCAGGCTGCCAAAAACATACTAGGTTGAGGGCTGAAATTAGCACAAAAACTCTATCCTCGTATGGGTAGAGTTTTTATCAGTGGTCAGTAGTCATTAGCAAAACAGCCAAAATTGTCCACCAGGAAGGTATTGAACTCTTAATACTCTGCTGCAATTCCAGAATAAACAAGTCACGCAATCATTCTGATCAAATGTATTAGCTATGCTATTCACCTCATTTATTACTCTAGGACTAGCTATATTTTTTGTAGTTATTGGTCTAAAAATTACAAATCAAATCTGGCAAGTTATTTCCATACTAGTAGGGTTCTTTTGGCTATGCTGTAGCCTTAAATTTTCCTTGATTCCTTTAGAAGGATTATTGCTAATTGCTTTGTTTATGACTAGAAAATTAACACGCCACTATTATAGTGAATAAATCTTAATTGATTAATCTTGAGTAGAGGCGATCGCTTATATTAAGTTGGCTAACCTTGCTTTAACTTGCATATCTTTTCCTACTGGCTGTTAACAGTTGACGGTTGACAGTTAACTCTGAGCATAGTCTAAGGATCAGCAGTCAACAAACCATACACATGAATATGTAATTTAACAGCGTTATAGCTTCTTTTTCATGTATTTTCACATAATATTAACAAATATTACAGCATTCCTAAAAAATAATTTGAGCATTTATAACTAAAAACAGCGTATTAATTGATTCACGCATATTTTCTACTATAAGCTCTAACAATCACTTGAAACTCCAGTTTCAGTAAATTTACATTGCACACTGTTAAATAACATATATGCCACTTGAAACAGTAATCGGAACTTCCCTGAACTACTATCTGATTGCTTTTGATGCTGATGGCAAGGAATGTGATGGAACTCAACAAGTCAGCCAAAAGGTCATAGACATCTTATCTACACAGCCAATCACAGATGTCTTCTTAATTAGTCATGGCTGGATGGGTGATATTTCCTCCGCCCAAAAGCACTACAAAGAATGGATTAGAACAATGGCTGACAGCCATACTGATATTGAAAAAATCCAACAAATACGACCAGAGTTTCATCCTCTGTGGATAGGTTTACACTGGCCTAGTAGTCCTTGGAGTCATGAAGGCTTAAAAGCTGTTGTTTCTTATGACATCACAGATAATTCTCAACAGCAAATGATTGATGATTATGCTCAAAGCATAGCTGATACGGAAGTTACTAGAGAAGCACTGCGAGTGATTTTTACAGCAGCAATAGAGTATAAGTCTGCGCCGGATACTTTACCATTAGAAGTAAGTCAAGCTTATGAGGTATTGCTAAAAGAGGCCTCTTTGATTAGTGATGAAGAAGATGCTGACGGCTGGAGTCAAACTGAATTATTAAATTTAGATCCGGAAACTGTCTATCAAAATATTTTGTTAGAAGATACTCAAGATTTCAGCTTTGGTTTTACTGATACTGTTAAATCAGCATGGGATTCATTTTTAGGGCTGCCAAGATTAGTCTCTTTCTGGAAAATGAAAGACCGCGCCCGTAGAATTGGTGAAACTAGTGGTTTTAATTTTTTAAAAAAACTGCAACAGACAGCTGCAAAAACAGTACGGTTTCATCTTATGGGACATAGTTTTGGTTGTATATTTGCTTCGGCTACAGTCGCGGGGAATAAACAAAATAACGCTTTAGTTCGTCCTGTAAATTCTCTGGTTCTAGTACAAGGTGCATTATCACTCTGGTCTTTTAGTGCGAAGATTCCTTATAAGAATAATTTGGTTGGTTACTTTCACTCAATCATTGCTCAGAGGAAAGTTGCCGGTGCAATTATTACTACCCAATCTAAACACGATAGTGCTGTCAAGCTAGCCTATCCTGTAGCGGGGAAATTAGGATTATTTGCAGGTCAAAATATAGATACTGATGTTAGTTCACCTCCGCTTCCTAATGTTGGGGGAATTGGCAATTATGGTATTCAGGGAACAGACTTAGATATTATCAATATTGATATGCTTCCCCTACAATATTCTTACAATTTCCAACCACAGAAAATTTACAACTTAGAAAGTAGTCAATACATTTACGATCCTCAGGCAAATTTTGTTATGGGTTCCCACTGTGTTATTGACAAACCTGAAATAGCTCATGCGGTATGGTCAGCAGTTCTAAGTAGTTAATTTGACTAAACATCAAATCTTTCATTACATCTTCGGGTTTATTTATACTTATATCTTGCACCACTCTCTTATTACCAAAATTACAGGCTAAAAGGATTATTATTTCGTAGGTTGGGATGCTCCACACCACTTGCTTATTGAGAAGATGCAAGATAGCAGTATACCTATTTAGCATGGGAGATCGCATTTTTGTCTGAAAATAGAGGTTAGGGGCGAGAGAAGACAGATGAATAAATACTCCTCAGGATGAATGAAAATATGACTCAAGTAGTATAAAAATTAGGTCTGCATATTCCCACATTCATTATCGATAGGTCAATCCTGATGGCTAAAGTCAAAAAACTGGCAAAAAAATCTCTCCCTGATGCAAACTTAAAATTAGGAAGAAGAATTTAGTTAAGTCCTGTTAGTTAAAGTCTTGATATTTTTCTCCCTCTTCATCTTATCCCTCATCCCCCAACATTACATGAGGAAATTACCATGACCAATGTCATCAGTTACAACAATGACAAAGGACTTCTTGCCTATATTCAATTTTTGGCAGATAGAGCGTTAAAACCCAGCAACGGTAATACTGACCCAGTTTTTGACTTTGAGGATGCACTCGACCAAACAGAAATGGCGCAGTTAGCTGTTGATGAGTTAAAAAAAATTCCCGAAGTTAACACCTTGTTTGCGGAACGCTGGCTACCAGCACCTTTCAATTTAGATGATTTAGCTAAACTTCCAGAGGGAACATTAGGCCATGTCTACGCCATTGAAATGAAAGCTAGAGGTTTCGACCCCTACTTTTATAAGAAAGTCCCTGTAGTTGATGACATCTCATATCTGAAAATGCTGTGGCGCTCTACCCATGATATTTATCATGTCGTCGCTGGATTTGATACTGATGGGATTGGTGAAATTGGTCTTCAAGCTTTTGTTTTGGCTCAAACCCCAATTCCTATTAGTGTGATGTTGGTCAGTTTTGGCATGGTGATGACTAGTCTTTATCAACCAGCAAAATTCCAAGATTTAATGGCAGAAATAGCTCGCGGATATAGTTTAGGTTCCCATACGCCGAGGAAGTTAATCGCTCAGAAATGGGATCAGTTTTGGGATGTACCAGTGATTGAAATACGTGAGTGTTTAGGCATGAATACTGTAAAGCAACGTGAAAGAGCTTAGGGACTGGGAATAAAAGAAAAAACCCAGCCTTTGGGAAAACCTGGGTTACTGAAATGTAATCATTCGATATGCTTCAAAAATCTAGAGCCAATCTCGATAGGCAGAAATTTCATTGACACTAATCTCTAAAGGTTCACCTTTGCCAAAAGGGGGATAAACGCGAATTTTGGCATTTTTGGTAAACCTCTCTAGGCGATTCCCTAATTGAGGAATATTGCTGACTATGTGCCAGTAAGAGACAATATCTGGACAGTCAACAATGAGCATAACGATCGCATCTTTTTTGGTAAGATACCACTGGCAATTATTTAGCAATGCTTGAGTAATGCGATCGCAAGCCTGATAAAAGCATCTGCCAATAGACTGTTCTAATTCCAGATGCAGCATTCCATCCTCTTTTGACACCACACTAGGCGGTAAATCATCTGGTGGAAGCAGATTCAATTTAGACATAATTTTGTACCTCTTGGTTGTAGCGCTGCAAGCTTTCCTGATTTTTTTGCAAGGCAAAAGATGAGGGTTTGAGCGCTAATGTACCTAGATCCAATTCGTCTTGAAATTTCTTGATTTTGTCCCGACAAGTAGCCACATCACCAATGATGGAATTTTCAATCAAGTAGTCTTCATCAAAACAAATATTTGTGCGGTCAAATTGCTTATGACCGCTAGAACCGTTCTGCATTACTTGGGACGAATTGGCTGTCATTTTCTGGCTAAAATACCTAATAAAAGGTAAAGCTTCCGTGACTGCTTCATCATAGGTCTTACCTACATAAAAGAAGCGCGCTAAAACAAATTTTTCCCCACCACTAGAATTTAAAGCTCGATAGGTTTCCACCGTCTTTTTTAATCTCTCCAGAGCAAACGGCGGCCCTCCCATCAAAGCAAAGGAATGTTTCGCCGCAAATTCGATACCTACATCATCACCAGTGGCTAGATAAACGGGGATTTCTTGCTGTAAAGGTTTAGGGTAAACTGTGAGGCGATCGCACTGATAATATTGTCCGTTAAATGATACATCAGTTTCATATAAAAGCTTTTGAATCAATGCCAACGCCTCTAGCATCATCGCGCGAGATTCGCCCATTGGTGTGGCAAAATGCTTGTTATGTTGGGGAAATGGCCCCCCTTTAGCCACACCAAATAATAATCGTCCATTGCACAAATTATCTAAGGTAGCAATATCTTCCGCCACCCGAATCGGGTTGTGGAATGGTAATAACACCGCCGCCGTACCTAATTTAATAGTTGAGGTGACACCTGCTAAATGTGCCATCAACAGCAATATTGACGAACTGAGATTTACTTCATTAAAATGATGCTCTGTTACCCAAGCTTCGTCGAAACCCAACTTTTCCGCCTGTCGTACTAGCGCCACTTGTTCAAAAATGGCTCGACGCGAGTCTTGGTGATGATTTTCGTAATTGCAGAACAGTCCTGTTTTCATTATTTGCTAGCGATTCCTACTCTACCGGGACTTAAGGAGGTTGTAAGGGTGTAGGGGTGTAATAGTTTCAAAAATACCCCCATACCCCTTTCTTCCATCTACCTTGCTACCATCTGCAACTCCAGCCATAGGCGTGGGTCGTTATCTTTCAACTTTGACATGGGGTCTCGCAATAATCGTTTAGCATTCATGCAAACTACTTGCACTAATCCCATGTTTTCAGCTACTTCTCTGAGTATTTCTTTTTGAGTCTGCACATAAGGGAGCATTTCACCAGAACAATAAATCCCTATATATTGCAAACGTCTAGCAGGTCGTCCCCAGAAACAGGTGATGACTTTCACATGACACCCATCTAATAATTCCCCGACTTTTGGGTAGTAGTGATTGACGACTCTTGTGAATTCCTTAGCTAGGATATCTTCCGCAATCATTGCAATTGATATTTATGTAGCGTACATCACGCTAACTAATATAACATATTTTTGTCATTTAATGTTGACAATTCAGCATTATTTTCTTCCTATTATTAATAGAATGTATGTAAAAAAAACAAATTTAAATTAATATTTATACTTGTATATTTGAAAACAAAAGATCCCCGATTTCTTTAAGAAATCGGGGATCTTTATTGGTAAAATATTGATTAATACTTTATCTGGATTTGCGCTCTGCAACTAATACTTCAGCCACAATTTCTGGTAAATGACTCAAGTCGGCAAATCCTTCAGAAGCATGAATAGGGGAAGCAAAAGTATAGTTAGGATCACATTCTCCTGTGTCGTAAACTTGGATGTACCACCTATCAGGAAATCCTTCTATACCTAACTCTACAATGTACCAACTCTGACCCGTCAGACGAGAATTAAAGATGTTAAACCAATCTCTGTATTCATCTACAATATTCCAGTCTGCTAGGAGAAACTCTAACGCTATATGTCCAGCATCAGTTGCAGTTAGTAGCATTATTACCCCTCATTTGCTCCTTGAGATTGTTGAAAATCAGGATACAAGCCTAAACTTTTCGCTAACTCACGAGCTAAAAAAAATAAAAACTGCGCCCCATCTTGATTACCTTGATGTGCAAATGCTGTTGCTACTTGTACGATAGTTTCCACAAAACCAGCATCAATTAATTCTGCTTTAGCTTCTAATATTTCTGGTTCTTGACCATTCGGACATTGTAGTAATTCATCAATGAGATTAAAGTAGGAAGTTTGGCGTTCTTGTGTTGCTTCAGTCATAGTGAATTTGTTTTTTTACAAAATTGTTAGTTGTCAGTGGTCAGTCGCCAGTTGTTTTTATCTTGTCTATAAGCTCAGTTTTTAGGCTGTGATTTAAAGATATTTTTCCCACTGATACGATGTATATATTGGGTGTAACAACTGTATTTATTGTTCAATGCTTTGCTGCCAAAGTCTTTCTAACATTTCAATTTGTTCTCTTAAAACAGCAGCGCGGTAAACAAGATATCTGTCATAAACAATAATTCCTAGCCCAATGAATATAGGGGTTAGCAAAACGAACCATTGCAGGAGGACAGCGAGTTTATACTGTTCAGCAGTCAGCAGTTGATTCACGATATTTCGATCAGAAATTTGGGTGCTAACTTGGGGTAGTTCTAAGTTTTGAGTTGTGTTTGTGTTAGATAGAGCGGTATCTGCTGGATTAATATTATTGACTGCAAATGTTAATTTCTGTGTTTTAACGAACTCTATGTGTCTGACCCAAACAACACCAAATATTATTAGCCCTGGAGATAACACCGTAAAAGTAACTAAAAAAACCGTGAGAACATTTAAGAGTTTGACTTTCATCTTTGCTCTCCTATCTTACAGAAGGGAGTAGGGAGTGGGGAGTAGTCTGACAAACTTTTTCATGCTCTCATTATCAATAAAGTTCAATTGTTTAACTAAGTAGCCGACAGGGAAAAATAAAATATGTCATAATTGAAAAATAATATTATCTTGAAAAGTGGGTATAATTTGGCAAATTTCGATGCCGCAAATACCTAATTTAGATTATCAGCTATTAATTATTAAAGATGTTCACCGATTACTCTTTAATGATTAAGAAGTCCCCCCTAGTTCTTTGGTTTAACCCATTGAATTTCGGGGGGTAGAGGGGAATCTCTGCGTAAATCCTATTAGTTTTATATCAGCCGACCTTCTTGCCTATGGTTTATATGAGTCGGATCAAAATTATTAAATTTATTAGTTTTGTACTCAACTCTGCAAACCCTTATATCATAAAGATTATAAAAATTATTTGGGGTAGGGGTACTAGTATTTTTGAGGTGGGGTACTAGCATTTATTGACTGGGGTTCTGGCACTTATCAAATCAATCTCAAAGCTAAATAGGGGGCGAATGCAATCAACTTTGTGGTTGAGTGATTTATGCTAAAAACTTGTACTCAAGCAGAATATATGTATTGGTGAGTATATAAAAACAAGCCCGAAAAAACAATTAAAATTATATAAAATGTGCGATTTGAACAAAGGAATAAAATAAATTCACCAAATTATTAGTTATGTAGACGATGGCTACAAAAATAGAGTTCCATAAGCAAGGGATATTTAATGTTTTTTAATGTGTAAATGTATTCACTGTGACAAAAGACATTGAAAAAGAAAAATACCGGGTAAATGTTTTTAAATAGCTTTATTTAGTCACCAGTTTTATGCTTTAGTAAAAGTACATCACATATACTCTCACGCAAGCTGATTTGTAAATTTAATACGTCTAAGGTAATTGTTATAAGCTAATTGTTATAAGTAAACAATTCACTCTGAATTGAGAATTTTAGGAGTAAAATAATGCGAATTGCTAATGATGTAACAGAACTTATTGGAGGTACACCTTTAGTTAAGCTTAATAAGATTCCGCAAGCGGAAGGAGTAGTTGCCAGAATAGTTGTCAAACTAGAAGGAATGAATCCAGCCTCTTCCGTAAAAGACCGGATTGGGGTGAGTATGATTAACGCAGCAGAAGCGGAAGGTTTAATCATACCGGGAAAAACTATTTTAGTAGAACCAACTTCCGGTAACACAGGAATTGCCCTGGCGATGGTAGCCGCCGCCCGTGGCTATCGGTTAATTTTGACTATGCCAGAGACTATGAGCCAAGAAAGACGGGCTATGTTGCGGGCTTATGGTGCAACTCTAGAGTTGACTCCAGGTACAGAAGGTATGCGGGGAGCCATTCGCAAAGCCGAAGAAATTGTGGCTAGTACCCCTGATACTCATATGCTGCAACAGTTTCGCAACCCAGCTAACCCCAAAATCCACCGTGAAACTACCGCCGAAGAAATTTGGAATGATACCGATGGTGAAGTTGATATTGTGATTGCTGGGGTGGGTACTGGAGGAACAATTACTGGGATTGCAGAGGTATTGAAACAACGCAAACCTAGCTTTCAGGCGATCGCAGTTGAACCTAGCAATAGTCCTATCCTTTCCGGTGGACAAGCCGGGCCACACAAAATCCAAGGTATCGGTGCAGGCTTTGTTCCCGATGTCCTCCGTCTAGAATTGGTGGATGAAGTCATCAGAGTTAGCGATGATCAAGCGATGAGCTACGGGCGGCGTTTAGCCAGAGAAGAAGGTTTGCTATCTGGTATTTCCTCTGGTGCGGCTTTGTGTGCAGCTTTACAGGTGGGGAAACGTCCAGAAAATGCCGGCAAGTTAATTGTGATGATTCAACCTTCCTTCGGCGAACGCTACCTCAGCACCCCTTTGTTTCAGGATTTGACGAATGAAACTGCTGGTGTCAGTTAGTTGGGGTGCTTTATCCATAAACCTTTGTTGGAGACGTAGCGGTGCTACGTCTCTACGGTTAGGTTAATTCGGTCTGTGTTTAATGATTACACCCTTGTCTGTGGTGTTCTTGTTGACCGTGATGGTTGCATCCGCCTTGATGATCGTGATGATGATCGTGACTATGACCATTACCGTGGGCGCAGCCTTGCAAATCTTGGCTCATGAGATTTTCACTCATGGCGCGGAAGGATTCATCTACGGGTTTTAAGCCAATCCAAGTTTCCAGGGTTTCGACATCAAAACCTACTTCGCGGCGATCGCCTACTTGCAGTAAAGGGCGACGGATTAATAAAGGCTCTCTCAGCATTAAAAGTAAGGCTGTTTGTTCGTCTAGTTGTTCGGGAACAATCTCACCAGACTTGATTTGTGGCGCGGAACGATTAAACCAGTCGGTAACTGGGCGATCGCCAAAAAATGAACGCAGACGTTCCACAGTCCAAGGTTCTGTAAGTAGGTTGTAAGTGATCACTTCATGTCCCGCCGCAGTTAACAAAACTTTCTGACGAGTACCACCTTTACAACCGGGTTTTTCATAGAAAATTACTCTAGCCATTTGAAGTATCTCCTAATGAGTTGGGAATGGGGAATGGGTAATAGGTAATAGGGAACAGGAGGATAATTAACCCGATGTGCAACTTATTCTTGAAACCCCTCTCCATAGCTTGCTACTCTACGAGTTCTCCGTAGGAGTACCCGCAGGGTACCTCTCCCCTGCAAGGAGCTACGGTGTACACACAAGTCTTAAAATTCCCCCTAGCACTTGGTTTTGTCATCTAGGTTTAGGCTGTGCGATCGCTCTGGAAGCCTGTCATTGCGAGGAGGAACGACGAAGCAATCGCAAAAACCACGGGATTATGTGATTACTTCGCTCCGCTATCGCTACGCTCGTAATGACAATTTAAGGGGTTTATAACGCCTGAAACCCTTACAGCTACCACTTGTGTGTACACGGTAGCCTGCAAGGAGAGAGGCTTTAATTCTTGCTCCCCTTCCCTACAAGGGAAGGGGTTGGGGGTTAGGTTTGAAAAAGTTGCACACGGCGTTCATGATTAATTCCTACCTTTTGTCTCCCCCTTAAAACTTTTTAGCATTATGGGTAACTGCATCAAACTCAAATCTTTGTTTGGGGTCAGTTTCGCCATAGATATTAAAGGTGACAGTTGGTTCATCACCTATTGCTTGGACGCTATGAATTGCGTCGGGAGTGAAGCTAATCATGTCCCCTGGTGATAAAGTAATTTCTCCCATCGCCTCAATTTTGTCTTGAGAATCTGGGGTTTTTGTGTGTCGCCAAACAGTATTTTTTTCTTGCCCTTTTAAGACCGCGACAACTCCCCAAGTTCCATGATTATGAATAGTAGATAGGGTTCCTGGTGCAAAAGTTACTGTTTGCACAGTCAAGGGAAAACCCAATTCATCGTATAGGAGGAGAACAGAGGTTCCGGTGGTTGGAGATGGTGCTAAATACTGACTCCGCACCCAGTACGAATTGACAATCAAGCGCCTGACGAGCATTCGGATTTCAGGTAAACGAGTAGATTCATCGCTTACCTGATTGAGAACATCTTCCATCTCAGTCAAAAACCGATAAAGACGATAATTCTCTTGTAATAAATCCCAACTTCTCGCAGATTTACACACTTGATATTGACCGTCTCCTGTCAAGAGCCAATCCCTACCTTGCATGATATTTAAACTCTCGGTTAAGAAAATCTGGGAAGCACAAATATGGGAGTGTTAACATTCGGCAGCGAATCAGTTGTGGGGAAAGTTGGCACTATAACTTTAGGAGGAAACTGGTCGTTATTAGTATTAGAAAATGTAGATAGAGGTTGAGGGGAAGATGCGCTGAAAAAAGAGAACATATTCATGGTTGTTGAGTGTTAACTAATAACTGTTGACCTTTACGAGTTCGATAGTTGCTTTCCGACGCAAGGCGACACGCCACTCCCTCAAGTCGGGAAACCCGCCCACGGGACGGCTCAGGAATGCACTATCTCACTATTGACTGATTTAATCGTCTTCTTCTGCTGGACGCGTCAAAACATCCAGTAGGATTCCCGCACCGAAATCATGCTTGTCATCAACTTGCTTGACTCTTATGCTGATTTCCTTAGCTTGATCGATTTCCCCTAACTTAGCTAATACCAATCCAGCAGCTGCATAAGCATTCAAATATAACCTGATGGGGGATTCTTCCCGACGGTTAACCAATATTGGCTTCAGTTCCTCCCATTCATCAGGAAACTTCTCTGATTCTCTAATTTTATCTAATAATTTGTAAGTTGTTTGCAATGCTAAATAATAATTATTTTTATAGTAAAAAAACCTATATCCTGCTACTAATACATCCGTATTTTCTCCAGTTTTAGCTAAAGCTTGTTGAATATATTGCTCCGATACTGAAGTATTGTCCCAACTTTGTGCAGCTAAAATTAACAGATGTTTGATATCTTCAGGAACTTGGAACCAGGAAAATTTATTGGTGTCTGTGTGCAAAATAACCTCCTGGGAATTGGTAATAGCTAATGGGTAATAGGTAATTGAACAAACTATTATTAATTACCAATTACCCATTACCCTTGTATTTACAAAAGATTGAGCAGATAAACCAAGGTAAAAAGAACAATCCAGATGATGTCTACAAAGTGCCAGTAAATTTCTGCCATTTCGATGCCAGTATGTTTAGTTTCTGAATAATGTCCAGAACGGCGCGATCGCCACAACACACCTAAAATCAATAACAGCCCAATAAATACGTGCAGTCCGTGGAACCCGGTCATGATATAGAAGCAGTTGGCGAACACATTAGCAGTCAGGCCGTACCCTAAATTCTGGTACTCATATACCTGACCAGCTAAAAATACTGCTCCCATAATCGCCGTCAGGAAATACCAAATCCGCATTCCCCAGACATTACCCTTCTTAATCGCCATATCACCGAAGTGAATGACCACACTACTAGATAAGAGAATGGCGGTGTTAATTGCTGGAACAAACAACTCTACCTCTGTTCCTTCCGGCGGCCACACCTCGGTAGTCCCCTTAAAAAACAGATACGTAGCAAAAAATCCGCCAAACATCAAAGATTCAGAAATCAGGAAAGTCAACAACCCCCAAACCCGTAAATCTGGATGCGCCTCATGTCCCCCATGAGCCTCATGCGCCGTCACACTAGTCATATTCACTTCTCCATCAATTTTTCGGCTCTTTACCTCTCACCTAACCCCTCTCCTAAATTTTCTTCGTTCGCGGAGCGTGCCGAAGGTCAGAGAGGAGAACCTTTCTTATTCCCCCTTCCCTCGTAGGGAAGGGGGTTAGGGGGTTAGGTTGATACACTTACTTCCGGTGCGGCTTCCAAACTATGACCATAGTCATAAGGCCCATGAGTCACCACAGGCAGAACTTCCCAATTCTCCACCAAAGGAGGAGAACTAGTAGTCCATTCCAGGCTCAAAGCTTCCCAAGGATTATCCCCAGCCAATTCGCCCTTGCTCCAACTCCAGATAACATTGATGGCAAAAGGAATCACCGATAAGCCTAAGATGAATGCACCGATAGTACAAAGCACATTCAAATCCACAAATTGAGGATCATACATCGCCACCCGTCGGGGCATACCTTGCAAGCCCAATTTGTGCATGGGTAAGAAAGTTAAGTTAGTTCCAACCAAGGTCAGGGCAAAGTGAATCCGACCCCAACCTTCACCCAACTTCCGCCCTGTCATTTTGGGGAACCAGTGATAAATCCCGGCGTAAATCCCAAACACAGAACCACCAAACAGAACGTAGTGGAAGTGTGCCACTACATAATAGGTATCGTGGACGTGAACGTCAAAAGGCGCTGTACCCATCGTTACGCCGCTTAAGCCGCCCATGACAAACATGGATAACAAGCCAATAGCAAACAGCATGGCGCTGGTAAAGCGAATCTTTCCACCCCACAAGGTCGCCACCCAACCGAAAATTTTCACACCCGTCGGAACAGCAACAATCAAGGTAGAGATGGTAAAGAACATCCGCATCCAACCGGGTGTACCACTGGTAAACATATGGTGAACCCAGACGAACAAACCGACCACACAGATGGCGACACTAGAATAGGCGATCGCCTTATAACCAAAAATTGGTTTCCGCGCATGAACGGGAATCACCTCCGACATAATGCCGAAGATGGGCAGAATCATCAAATATACTGCTGGGTGAGAGTAGAACCAGAACAAATGTTGATAGATAACGACGTTACCGCCAGCATCTGGTTTGAAGAAGGAAGTACCAAAGTTGAGGTCAAATAATAGCAGAACTAAACCCGCAGCTAACACTGGTGTAGAGAGTAGTGCTAGTACGGATGTTGCCAAAATTGCCCAGCAGAACAAAGGTAGTTGATCCCATTTCATGCTCGGAACCTTCATCATCAAGATGGTGACAACGAAGTTCACAGAACCCAGAATGGAAGAAGTCCCTACTAATACAATCGCCAAAATCCACAAAGTTTGAGCAGTTGGCGCTGTGACTAAACTCAAAGGTGGGTAAGCAGTCCAACCAGACTGAGAACCACCAAAAATAAAGCTGAGTAACAAGAGTAAGCCGGCTGGTGGGTTTAACCAAAAGGCGATCGCATTCAGTTTGGGAAACGCCATATCCCGCGCCCCAATCATCAAGGGTATGAGATAATTACCAAAACCCCCAATAGCACTAGGAACAATCCAGAGGAAAATCATGATTGTTCCGTGATTGGTCATGAATGCGTTGTACAGATTCGGATCAATGAAGTCTGCATCAGGTGTTGCTAACTCGGTACGGATAGCGATCGCCATCAACCCACCGATTAGATAGAACAAAAACGCTGTCACCAGGTATTGGATACCAATAACCTTATGGTCTACATTAAAAGTAAAGTAATCTCGCCATTTCCAAGCTGGCAGAGTTAAGCCATGTCCAACCGCCAAATTTTTCGGCTGATTGTCATCTGGCGGAATGTGTGGTGGAAATTCAACTCGTGTCATAAGCTATTGTGCCAGAATTTTTGAAGAATCCACTAATTTACAGACGTTGTATGCAATGTCTCTAAAGTGGCTGCACTAATTCCCAAATCTTGGGTGTGGGGTGCGAGAAACTCGGATGTTGATAAATTAGCTGGGTTAACTGCAACAGCCTGATGTAGATTTTGTTGTTGAGCAACCTGATTTTCTGCAAGCCAGCTATCAAACTCCTCTGGTGTGTGGACAATAACCTGTGTCCGCATTGAACCATGATAACCACCACAAAGTTCAGCGCACACTACCGGATATGTCCCTGGTTTGGTAGCTACGAATCTTAATTCGGTAGGAACCCCAGGAATTGCGTCTTGCTTCAGTCGGAATTGGGGAACCCAGAATGAGTGAATCACATCCTGTGCTGAAAGATTAAGTTGTACATCAGCACCTACCGGAACGTGTAGTTCTCCGGCGGAAACACCGTTATCAGGATAATCGAATAACCAAGCAAACTGCATCCCAGTCACATTGACAACTAAGTCTGCGGTTTTACCGGCAGTTGTCGGACTTGCACCAATACCAATCCCTGGATTAATTGCAGATGTCGAGGTATCGTTTAGTGTTGCTGCTAATGCCGTACCTGAAGAGTGCGCCACATGAGCGGAAGCATGGGGATGAGTCCCAGGTTCTAATCCTCCCATTTGGTTAAAGACATCTACACTATAGATACCTAAGCAAATCACAATTATTGATGGAATTGCCGTCCAGAAAATCTCTAAGGGAACGTTCCCTTCCACTGGTACGCCATCGGTATTATCACCCCGACGACGACGATACTTAAATAAGAAAATCAGAATCGTGCCTTCTACTACCAAAAACAGCGCCACAGCAATGGTAAACATAATATTAAAAAATCCGTCTACCAAAGGCGCTTGTTCTGATGCTTGAATAGGTAGTAGGTTGTGATTTTGACCAATCCAAAGACTGATTACTCCAACTACTATTCCAGCAATTAGAGTCCAGAGTGAAACAGGAATTTGCTGCATACCACCTACTCATTTACTTATCGAAATTAGGAATTGGTAATTGGTGAGTCCAGTCCTGTAGGAGGGTTTCCCTCCGTAAGGAACTGGCGAACCCGAAGGGGAATTGGTAATTGCTTTGTCACTACCAGTCCCTAATCCCCCATCATCAATCCCCAGTTTCCTTTTATTTCACTTATTAACTTTTTAACTTATGCCTATAAAAATTGGGGGAATTATTCCAGATATCTTCATATCTTTCCCCCAAAACTTAACAATATATTTTTCGCCATATCCCCAGTAGCTTCTACTTCTCCAAAGCTACTGACATCAAAAAGACACAATTATTTTTAACAGCAAGTATGGTTTGTTTAATATTTAACAGTTAGTGATTTACGCATTTGTTTACCGTGAAGTTTTTGGTGATTCTCGGTATTTTTTGGTACAGAAATAAAACAAAACTCAATATATCATCCTTCAAATTGCAAAAACCTACTGTGTTCTCCAGGCTTTGGATTTTGGATTTTGAATTTTGAATTTTGAATTTTGAATTTGGTATTCCCCTCTTGTTACCTTGCCAATAATCATGTCTGATGGTGAAAAACTTAATTTTCTAAAGGGTTGTGTGTGTAGCAGTTCTTAGGACAAATCCGCGCACAAGCTTGACATCCAATGCAGTTTTCTGGATGAGCAACTACCATTACTTTGCGCTCGATTTCATCATCTTCCTCATCTTCTACAAATTCACCTTCTTCATTGAGTGCTTTCAAATCCAACACAGGATAACCACATACCTTAATACATCTGCCACAACCGATACATTTATCTTTGTCAATTGATTCGGCAAATTTAGGTGTCCAAGTGTTGCCTCCAAAGGTCAATCCTGTGAGTACCGCCATGTATATTCTCCTGGCAATTATGCCAATAAATTTCCCAGTGCTTTAATCATCATCTTAACTTAAGATTATCTATTTCTTTTGTTGTTAATCTATTAATTTGCGAGAATCAAAATTCCCTGACTTTATACATTTTTTTAGCTATTTTTGTGATTTAAATATTAATGAGAAAATTTATTATTAGGTTTAAAAATGTATTTAATGTGGAAATACTTATTGATTTTATCCGGTAGGAAACTTACTATAATAGATTAGTTTAAATAGTTGACTTCTGTAGCCAAGATGTATCTGCGAACACAAGGCGCTACATATTTTTATTTCAAAAATGTCATGGCTTGCAAGGAAGAAAATGACATCTATTATCAGCCTTCAATAAATTGATAATATTTTCTATATAAACAGTCTTTAAATATACATGGTTTGGGCTTCAATTGTTGATACCCAATTAAATTACCTATGTCATCTGCTATCTTCAGGCAAGATGATTAACCTACAGGAAATATTAAGGCTATTAATAATGATGATTAATCACATTTTTCATAAATGCAAATGTTCGCCAGAACTATTTTGGCTAAGGCTTTAAGGCTTAATCAAATGTTCGCAAGCGAAGTATTATTTAAATTCGTAAAAACCATTTGTAGGCTCATTATGAACAAATTTATCAAACTAGCTATGAAATGTTTATTGAATGAAGAAGTAATCTTAGGCTCTAGTGCAAAGTCTGAAATAGCTTCCAATTGGATGCAAAATCTCAAGATGGATGTGAGCAATTATTTCGGCAAGAATCAAGTATTCTTGCTGGATAGCTAATTAAGTAAGTGGTTAGTTATCAATCAACAGGACACATCCAGGGGGAAACTTGAGCCAAACATCTCAACGATTAGGGTGGGAAGAAAGTTATATGCCTTATACAATTCCTAACAACAGTTGCGTTGGATGTGACAACTGCCGTCCCCAATGTCCTACGGGTGCAATCAAAATCGAAAACAATAAATACTGGATAGATCCGTCTCTTTGTAATAATTGTGAGGGTTATTATGCTGAACCGCAGTGTGTGATAGCTTGTCCAGTCAAATCCCCCATACCGTGGCAAGCAAAGAAGGGGCGATGTAAAGTGGAACCGCGAGATGCAACTAGCCCAGACTTATTTTCTAATGGGAAGAATAACCCATTTGCATCGGCGATCGCAATTTGGGAAGCCTGCAACCTACTAGCGCAACGTACAGCCCTGAACTGGGAAACTGACGAAGCAGGCTATCTCTGCTACAGTCGAGCAGTCAACCAAGGACGAGGAAAAATCGCTTTTCATATCCAAGACCCGTTCCAAGTCAACGAAAAGGCCAAAGATGTAGCAGCCATTGAGGTATTTGATATTAGAGCTGCTTGTATCCATTTAATTCTAGCTGCCCATGCTACAGCCTTAGATAAACCTTGGGAACAGGAGTTTACTATTGACGAACGACAGCTAGAAAAATATTTAGGGTTAGAGAAACGCAAAGACCTGAGCAAAGCCGCCAAACTAGCCCTAATGAAAAATCTTGTGCAGCAAGCTTGCTCACTTATTATTTCTATGGACTGGCCTCAGCAAGGACAAGTGAAGGGGTTTTCAGTCGCCAATAGCCGCTTGTGGGACTTAGTAAGTATTCAGCACCACTTTCAAGAAGATAAATTGGGTTGTAAATATCTCGTTGGGCTAACATTTAAAGTCAAAGCCGGGATATGGAGCCAATATTTCTTAAACAAACAAGGATGCAAAGAACGCACTGCATTCTATCAATATGGTAGCCTACCCAAGACCCTGCTAACCACAGTCATGAGTATTTGGCAGCAGCACGAAGGAGCCGTAAGATTAATGCTATGGTTATTATTTAAAACCAAAATGGGTAAGGAACAACGCATCACAGTTCCTACCTTACTACGTATTGCTTATGGTCAAGAAAAAGTCAATATTGCTACTAGACATCGAGAAGAACGCAAACGCCTATTACGGACATTTGAAAATGATTTAGAAGTACTAAATCATTTAGGAATTAAACCCATCTTCGATCCCATCACTTATCCTCTTGCTATCCAACCTTTATGGGCGAAATTAGTAGATATTCCTGAAGACCCCGATGAAGCATTAGAGTTTTGGATTAATGATGCAGGTGGTGAAACTCGCCTCACTGATAGCGGCCCCCGTGGTAAGTGGAATCTATTGATGAATGCGCGAATTTTATCCTTTGAACTACCACCAGAATGGGAACGACAAATTGCTGAATCAGAAAAAAAACAACGGCGAACTGCTAAGAGTAGACAAAAACTAAAAACCGCAGGTGATTTAGTTGGTGAGCAAATTTTGCAAGCTCGCAAAAGTTTGAACTTATCTCAACGGGAATTAGCAAAGTTAACTGGTAAAAGCCAAAGCTGGATTCGAGACATAGAAAATGGTCGCTTAAAAGCAAAGCTAGAAGACCAGACACTTTTACGCAAAGTGTTACATATCGCTTAACCAATAAGTAGCAATTTCATAAATTAAACCGTCGATGTATGTTGTCATTTAGTCTCAAATTACTATTATTAATCGGCGGTTATCTATAAAGCAAAAATAAAATTATTGTAGGGGAGCCAATGCGTTGCGGAGGTTTTCTCCGTTGTAGCAACTGGCGTTGTGTTAGGCGCTGATTTTCCAGATAATTGGTCACGAAATAACTATCCTTGCGCCTAACGCACCATCCGTGAGGCGGTGCATTACGGCTAAATTTTCTTGTCTCTAAGTCCCAAATTCTTTCATAGCCGTAACACACCCTACTTAAGATTTACTATAATTATTTTGAATTTTGCGAAAAGTTCTGTAGGCGGGTTTCCCGCCGTAGGAAACTTTTCAAGACGAATTTTGAATTGGAGCGAAGCGACTTGACATCTACCACTACAGACAACTTTGTTAACATCTTATGGGAAGCGGCGGCGGCGTATCGTGAACAAAACAAAAATCGTCCCCAGCCAGAAGTCATAGTAAATGCTTTATTACAAGCGGAAAAATCAGCCAAGAAACAACACCTGACTTATGATTTTGATAGTTTAGTTGGACAATGGCGATTGTGTTTTGCAACAGGGACGAAAAAAGCTCAAAAACGCGGGGGAATAATTTTAGGAAAGGGTTGGTATGTACCGCAATTTACCAAAATTTATATATCTTTTAGTTCCGGTTCAACAGAAGATGTTAACAGAGGGGAAGTTGGCAACCAGGTGCAATTGGGGTCATTATTATTAAGACTTACAGGCCCAGCTAAATATTTAGGCAAGAAAAATCTTTTAGCTTTTGACTTTACCCAAATGTATATTAATGTATTTGGTCGAAAAATTTACCAACAAAATATTCGTTCAGGGAAAGTTAATTACGAAGATTTTTACAGCCAATCCATCGCTAAACAAGCATTCTTTGCTTTCTTTATAGTGACACAAGATTTTATTGCCGCCCGTGGACGTGGTGGCGGTTTGGCACTCTGGATTCGGGAAAGTAATGGGTAATTCAGAATGGTGTAGAGTATGTATGGCTAAAATCAAATAAGCGTCCTATTTTGTATGAGTAAAAGAAGCGATCGCTTGCTCAATTTCTTTACTGACTAGCTGATTTCCTTGTAAGCTGAGATGAATATGGTCTCTGTATAAGGCTTTGAAGTTATTTGTGGCGTTGAATATTGGTAAAAAGTCTATATATGCCATCTCCTGAGACTGAGTAAAGTCCTTCAGGCGTTGACGTGCTGTGATTTCGTAATCACGGGGGCCTGGTTCGCCCAATTCTCGTAATAAGGGAGTCATCACTAGCAGAAATTGGCTATTGTTTTCATGAGCGAATGCTTGAATTTTACCAATCGCATCTAGATTAATCCCTACACGATCGCCCCCTTCTTTCTGCAATGCAACTAATTCTGGGATTGACTGGGGTTTTTGGATGTAACGCTGCCATACTTCTATTAATGCTAGGGGTGGTTTTTTGTCTGGATAGTTGCGATCACGTCCTACTGGTAAAGATGTCGGTGCAGTGGCAAATAAATCATCAGTATTCAGTACTAATACGATTATTTGGGCATGAAAGTTACCATAACGTTGCAAGTAAGCTAGCTCGTTTCTCGGCCCCCAGGAATTAGCCGAAGCATTCAGTACCTCCACTTGTCGATAATTGTCATGAGTTGATGAACTAAGGGAAGTTGTCATCAAATTAGAGATTGTATTCGTTTGATCTGTCCACCAACCACCGTTAATAATCGAATCCCCCAACAGTAGAACTCGCAGTGTGGCGGGTGCAGGTATCTTGGCGATCGCCTTACTACGCATAGAATATTCATTGATTTCTATGCGATTACCAAAGCGACGGGTACGCTGGTTAGGAGCCAACAAGTAACCAATGTGCTGATCCCCGATGTAAACCAAAGGATTACCAAAACCAAAGAGCGATCGCAACCCTATCTCCAGCGCCAGCAATCCTATGGTTATGAGCGAAATCATTGTTAATACTAATTTCATTTATCACCAACCTTTCCTTAAACGCGGAAAACAACTAAATTTAAAGTAAATGATTATACTGATTTTTTCCCAATAAAAGATTACCCTCATTTGATTGAATATTTCCTCTCAAATTTAGCGAACATAGACTTTTGCTCAATTCCTCATCACCTATTCTCTATTCCTTAAGCCTGATTTTTTCGTATAAAACTGAACAAATAGTCTGGAGGAGTAAGTAAAATTGGTGATGGAAATGTTGCAAAGCTTAAACAAAATATTATTAGTAATTTCGCCTGATCAGCGAATAGAAAGACTAAAATCAAAACGGGTAAATTAGCCCAGTCAAAAAGGAGGATTACAAAGTTATGTCCGACTTAAATCGCGGAATTATGAAATTTGAAGGGGCCGACTCCCCTAAGGTAGTCACCGTCTCTACAGTATTACTGTTGGGAGCGATCGCTGGTTTGATTATTTGGGCGTTACAAGCAGCTTACGCACTCAACTGAGCGTGTAATAGCTTAGAGGGACAACAGAAATACAGTGAGGGCTTACACATGAAAACATACCCATTAGGGGTATAGGGTAAGAATCAAATCTATTAAACCCTCATATCCTCATACCCCTGAACCCTCACAAGTTTTCATTGCGTGAGTCCTCATAGATTTCCATCATGTGTCTTCGTCAAGCGACTAACAACATCCCCAGAATCAGCAGCCAAAATTGTAGAAAAACTTTAGATATTGAAGATTTGAGGTTTTAAGTGCAAGATTAATCTCAAATCAAAAATTCATAAATGAGAGAACTTTGGGGTGCCTTAGTTATATTAATTGTCTGTCCCTTCTTGGGCGCGTTACCTGTAATTGCTTGGATTACTTACGCGCTCAAGAAGAGACGTTTAGCTCACATAGGTACAAAAAATGTCAGTGTCTCCGCAGCTTTTTACCACGGTGGCACCATTGCAGGGATTTTAGCGGTTGTATCCGAAGCCCTCAAAGGAGTCGCCGCAATTTATCTTGCTCGTGCTTTTTTCCCTGAGGGGTCATTTTGGGAATTGCTTTCCTTGATAGCTTTGGTACTCGGCAGGTACTTTATGGGCAGAGGGGCGGGGACAACCAACGTCGTTTGGGGACTATTAGTACATGATCCCCTGCTCACAATCTTTGTGAGTCTGTTGGCAATTATCAGCTTCACCCTGTTGCAGTCGAGAAATGTGGTAAAGTACGGAGTCTTATTTGTGTTTCCTTTATTTGTGGTGCTTCTCCACGCCGAAGATTTTCCTAAGATTATTAGTGCTGTA
The DNA here is from genome assembly GCF_048568275.1 of Anabaena sp. FACHB-595. NCBI lineage: Bacteria > Bacillati > Cyanobacteriota > Cyanophyceae > Nostocales > Nostocaceae > Anabaena > Anabaena sp. FACHB-595. The sequence continues at coordinate 3,011,814 of NZ_CP183473.1, read as the reverse complement.
GCACTCGCAGGATTGTTATGGTGGATTTATAAAAAAATTCCTGACGACTTGGATTTGTCTTCCCAAGAGGTAGATTCAGAGTCACAAGGCGTATTTGAATATTTACAAGGCAACGATATCATCCTCAGTTTAGATGATGAGTTAGATCCGGCGATCGTGGGACAGAAAGCCGCTACTTTATCTCAAATTAAGCGCTGGGGTTATCAAGTACCCAAGGGTTGGGTACTCACTCCTGGAGATGATCCAGAAAAATTATTAGAGTTTCTCCAACCTTCCGAATTATCACCCCTGGTCGTCCGTTCTTCCGCCATTGGGGAAGACTCAGAACAGGCTTCGGCGGCTGGGCAATATTTAACAGTTTTACAAGTTGCCAGTTATCAGCAACTACAACAAGCTATTACAGAAGTCAGAGAATCATATAATTATCCACCTGCTGTGCAGTATCGGCGCGATCGCGGTCTACCCGACACAGCCATGTCAGTTCTGATTCAACAACAAGTCCAAAGTGCCTATTCTGGGGTAGCTTTTAGCCGTGATCCTATTACCCAGCAAGGTGATGCGGTGATTATCGAAGCTTTACCCGGTAGCCCGACTCAAGTTGTTTCTGGCAAAGTCACACCAGAGCAATATCGGGCTTTTGTGCTGGAGGCTGATAATTTGTCCTCGGTAAAACTAGAAGGCACAGGAAGAGTACCGCAGGCATTAATTAAACAAGTGGCTTACTTAGCTCGTCGGCTAGAAAAGCGTTACTTGGGAGTACCGCAAGACATTGAGTGGAGTTACGACGGACAAACCCTGTGGTTATTGCAAGCAAGACCAATCACGACCTTATTACCCATCTGGACAAGGAAAATCGCGGCGGAAGTGATTCCCGGTGTGGTGCATCCCTTAACTTGGTCGATTAATCGTCCCTTAACTTGTGGGGTTTGGGGTGATATTTTTACGATAGTATTAGGCGATCGCTCTACAGGATTAGATTTTACAGAAACGGCAACCCTGCACTATTCTAGAGCTTATTTTAATGCCTCTCTCCTGGGAGAAATTTTCCTCAGGATGGGATTACCGCCAGAAAGTTTAGAGTTTTTAACAAGAGGTGCAAAAATCAGTAAACCACCGTTGCAGTCAACCTTACAAAATCTGCCGGGATTACTCAAGTTACTGAAACAGGAACTCAATTTAGAAAAAGACTTTAAACAAGATTACCAAAAGGTATTTATTCCGGGGTTATCTCAATTAGCCAATGCGTCCCTAGAGGAACAAGAGATAGAGGAACTGCTAGCCGGGATTGATTTCAACCTAGAATTGATGCGCCGTGGCACTTACTACAGCATTTTAGCTCCCCTGAGTGCCGCCATCAGACAGGGAGTTTTCCGGGTGAAAGATGAGCAAATTGATAATAGTGTCACCCCAGAAGTAGCCGCTTTACGCTCACTCAGAGCTTTAGCTGTAGATGCCAAACAGGTATTACCAGAGTGTGAACCTGAGCAAGTCTTCGATAAATTGGCGCAAGTCCCAGGGGGAGAAAAGATTCTGTATGAATTTAACGAACTATTGGAAGATTACGGTTATTTGAGTGATGTCGGCACAAATATTGCCGTCCCCACTTGGAAAGAAGACCCCCAACCCATCAAACAGTTATTTGTCCAGTTAATTCAACTCAGCGAGCCAGAAAAAGCCGAATTAGAAGCGAGGAAAGTTGTTGCACCGAAACGCAAACGCGGGACTGTACAACGACGAGTAGATATTAAAGGACGAGTCACCGAGCTTTATTCCCGGCTATTAGCCGAATTACGGTGGAGATTTGTAGCTTTAGAAAAAATTCTGCTGAAATCGGGGGTACTGAAGGAAGCAGGCGATATCTTCTTTTTAGAGTTGGATGAATTACGAAATTTATTAGCAGATACCAATGATGAGTTAAGAGTTAGCTTAAACGAACTGATCAAATTTAGGCGATCGCAATTTCACCAAGATAGTCAAATTGAACAAGTCCCCCTGGTAGTATACGGCAATATACCCCCTCATCCTTCAGAAACCACAGATATTTACTCTGACCAAATATTACAAGGTATTGCCGCCAGTCATGGACAAGCCGAAGGCAGAATCAAAGTGGTGCGAAACTTACAGAACTTACCAGACATCGACAAAGATACAATACTGGTAGTACCCTATACAGATTCCGGCTGGGCCCCTTTGTTAGTTAGGGCAGGAGGATTAGTTGCTGAAGCCGGTGGTAGACTTTCCCACGGGGCGATCGTCGCGCGAGAATACGGTATACCTGCGGTGATGGATGTTAAAGGCGCAACCTGGATTCTGCAAGATGGTCAACGAGTCAGAATCGACGGGTCTAGGGGGATTGTGGAACTATCCAACGATTTACGACCAGAATGATTAGAGTGTAGGGAGTGGTGGGTAAGTCATTGATTCCTAATTTTGAATTTTGTAGCTTTAGCTTCCCGTAGGGTATTTTGAATTTTGAATTTTGAATTTTGAATTGTTCCACCTTTTGCCTTCTTAATGCGCGTTGGCTAATAAAGCATTAAAATACATGAAGTAAAATGCTCTTTTAACCTTGGTTGCTGCTTCAGCACAGATTAGTATATGACTGACGTTCCCGCAGTTCGCATTCGCAATTTTTGTATTATTGCTCACATCGATCATGGGAAATCTACCCTGGCCGATCGCTTACTGCAAGCCACTGGCACTGTTGACGAGCGGCAAATGAAGGAACAGTTTCTCGACAACATGGATTTGGAACGGGAGCGCGGCATTACAATTAAGCTGCAAGCTGCCCGGATGAATTATCAAGCCAAAGATGGGCAGCAGTATGTACTGAATTTAATTGATACGCCTGGCCATGTGGACTTTTCCTATGAAGTTTCCCGCAGTTTGGCAGCGTGTGAGGGAGCTTTGTTAGTGGTAGACGCATCTCAAGGGGTTGAGGCGCAAACTCTGGCAAACGTATATTTAGCTCTCGAACATAATCTAGAAATTATCCCAGTTCTGAACAAAATCGACTTACCAGGGGCAGAACCAGACCGGGTAGTCGGCGAAATTGAAGAAATTATTGGTCTAGATTGCAGTGGGGCAATTCTCGCTTCGGCTAAAGAAGGAATCGGTATTAATGAAATTCTCGAAGCCGTTGTTGAGCGTGTACCACCACCACCCAATACAGTTGATCAGCGCTTACGAGCATTAATCTTCGATAGTTACTATGACATATATCGCGGTGTCATTGTATACTTCCGGGTAATGGATGGAACAGTGAAAAAAGGCGATCGCGTCTATCTCATGGCTTCCGAGAAAGAATACGAAATCGATGAATTAGGCGTTCTTTCTCCCACCCAAAAACCAGTCAATGAACTGCACGCTGGGGAGGTGGGTTATTTCGGTGCAGCAATTAAAGCAGTAGCTGATGCGCGAGTGGGTGACACTATCACCTTATGCAACGCCAAAGCAACAGAAGCTTTACCGGGATACACAGAAGCCAACCCAATGGTTTTTTGTGGAATGTTCCCCATCGATGCTGACCAATTTGAAGATTTGCGGGAAGCCTTAGAGAAGTTGAGGCTCAATGATGCTGCGCTGCAATATGAACCAGAAACCTCTAGCGCGATGGGTTTTGGGTTCCGTTGTGGGTTCTTGGGTTTGCTGCACATGGAAATCGTCCAGGAACGCTTGGAAAGAGAGTATGACCTAGATTTAATTATTACAGCCCCCTCGGTGGTGTATAAAGTCATCACCACCAAAGGCGAAGAACTGTATATAGATAATCCTAGCCATTTACCAGCCCCCAACGATCGCGAAAGGATTGAGGAACCATACGTGAAGGTGGAAATGATTACACCGGAAACCTATGTCGGCACTTTGATGGAGTTGTCGCAAAATCGCCGGGGTATCTTCAAAGATATGAAATATCTCACCCAAGGACGTACCACCCTCACCTACGAAATTCCTTTGGCAGAAGTTGTTACCGACTTTTTCGACCAAATGAAATCGCGATCGCGTGGTTATGCCAGTATGGAATATCACCTCATCGGCTACCGCGAGAACCCCTTGGTGAAGTTGGACATCATGATTAATGGTGATCCTGTGGATTCCTTGGCGATGATTGTTCACCGAGATAAAGCCTATGGTATGGGACGTTCAATGGCGGAAAAACTCAAGGAATTAATTCCCCGCCATCAATTTAAAGTCCCCATTCAAGCGTCTATTGGTAGCAAAGTCATCGCCAGCGAACATATTCCCGCCTTGCGTAAAGATGTACTCGCCAAGTGTTATGGCGGTGACATCAGCCGGAAGAAGAAACTCTTGCAGAAACAAGCAAAAGGTAAAAAGCGGATGAAATCCGTCGGTACAGTCGATGTACCCCAGGAAGCTTTTATGGCTGTATTGCGTTTAGATCAAAGTTAGAGATAATAGCTTAGTGTTCCTAGCTTGGCAATCTTTCCAGCTAACTAGGCTTGACATCTCATCTTGCGTATCTGCATTAGGTGAACCATCGGAAAATTATGCAGCGCATTTAATCACAATCATGCTAACCAAGAATGTAGAAGGGCAGAATGTACCTTCTACATTTTTGTATTTTTTGTCACTTCACTTTTAAACAACCATAACTAGTATTAACTTCAGCTAATAACTAATGATATGCCTGCGCTGATAGGATATCATCAAGATTCAAATCTAGATATTGTAAAAACTAATTTTTGGTGTACGTAAATACACGTAAAAATATATCTAATTAGACTCCATCAAAATTCAAAATTGTTCCTTTTGATAGTTATTAGTGGAAAAATGTATACTATAAGCTTTTCTAATTTTATATCTTAGATTTTACACTCCATCTACTGGTGGGGGGTAAGAGACTTCATTTTAGTTTGGCTTTAATCGGCTAATCTAAAGACCTTCATCAAAGCCCGCATAACTTTTTCTCACCAAAACCGCAAAAAATGTAAAAAAATCCGAAAATTTTAGTAACCAAATTCTGTGTAAGTGTCAATCTCATATTTTTAGATATTTATCAGCTAACGTTCTTTTACGTTCCAAGGTCACAAAAGCCAAAATGCTGACCATTAGGAGTTTTCTTAATTTTTAATTGCTGAAAGCATTGGGGAGTCTAGTCAATGAAGATATTGGTACTAAGTTGGGAATTTCCACCGAGAATAGTTGGCGGTATTGCTCGTCATGTAGCGGAACTATACCCTGAACTGGTAAAGCTAGGGCATGAAATCCATCTAATTACGGTAGAAGTCGGTCAAGCATCGATGTACGAAGTCGTGGAGGGAATACACGTACATCGAGTACCAGTTTCTTATAGTCATGACTTTTTTCACTGGGTGGTCAATCTGAACCAAAGCATGGGACATCATGGTGGGAAGTTAATTGCTGAGGAAGGGCCCTTTGATTTAATCCATGCTCATGATTGGCTAGTAGGAGATGCAGCGATCGCTCTCAAGCATAACTTTAAAATTCCCCTGATTGCTACCATCCACGCCACAGAATACGGACGCTACAACGGTATTCACAACGAAACCCAACGCTATATCCACACTAAAGAAAACTTACTCGCCTACAACGCCTGGCGAATTATCGTCTGTACCAACTATATGCGCCAAGAAGTAGAGCGCACCTTAGAAAGTCCCTGGGATAAAATCGATGTGATTTATAACGGTATCCGACCAGAAAAGAAACAGCACCACGAAGATTTTCATGCTCAAGATTTTCGTCGTCAATTTGCCGAAGACCATGAGAAGATTGTCTACTACGTTGGTCGCATGACCTATGAAAAAGGTGTATCAAATTTGCTCAATGCAGCTCCCAAAGTTCTATCGGAGATGGGCGGCTACGTGAAATTTGTGATTGTTGGTGGTGGTAATACTGATAATCTCAAACGCCAGGCTTGGGATTTAGGAATTTGGCACAAATGTTACTTTACTGGTTTTCTTTCCGATGAATATTTGGACAAATTCCAAACTGTGGCTGATTGTGCAGTATTTCCCAGCCTTTATGAACCCTTTGGGATTGTAGCTTTAGAAAGCTTCGCCTCGCGGGTTCCCGTAGTGGTATCCGATACAGGCGGCTTCCCTGAGGTAGTGCAACATACCCGAACAGGTATCGTAACTTGGGTGAATAACCACGATTCTTTGGCTTGGGGAATTCTAGAAGTTTTGAAAAATCCGGGTTATAGTCAATGGCTGATTGATAACGCCTATAAGGATTTAGAACATCGCTTTAGCTGGCCAAAATTAGCCCAACAAACCGAAGCTGTTTATCAACGAGTGGTGAAAGAGCGATCGCAAGTTGAATGGTAACAAAATGTAAAGATAAGCTGGGGTTTTCGCAGACGAACTCAGGGAATCAATAATTACTTGGCGTTATCCAGCGCTAACAAACAGTACAAGCCCTGTACGCTGGGAATTTTAGCCTTTGGAGTGCGAAATTAAGCAATAGTTGCAGTTTGCTCCAAAAGGTTCGTATGACAAGGGCATTCCCAAATATAGCAAAGTGCTGGAAGAATTTTATATCCCGTCTTACAGCATACCTGAAACTCTTGTTTCAGGGCAACACTGTCGAGGTTCTTCCTGCCCTAGCTGGCCCTGTCCTTAACTTAGGTGGGGGCGGCCCGGATGTGGAAGCGGCTATTCAGTGGATGATTCACCAAGTCAGGGGAACCGCTAAGGTTAACGTTGTTGTTCTCCGCGCTTACGGCGGGAATGACTACAATCACCTGATTTATCGAATGTCCGGTGTAAACTCCGTGCAGACGCTGGTTATCAGCAATCGCCAAGATGCTAACAGAGATGATATTGTCCAGAAAGTCCTCAATGCTGGTGTAGTTTTCTTTGCAGGCGGTGACCAATGCCAATATATTCGTAGCTGGAAAAACACCAAGTTAGAGAAAGCTGTAGCATCAGTTTACCGCAGAGGCGGAGCCGTTGGCGGCACTAGTGCCGGAGCGATGATTATGAGTGATTTCATCTACGACGCTTGTGCTTGTGAAGACCCCATCGAAACCAAAGACGCACTTGAAGACCCTTACCAGAATATTACCTTTACCTACAACTTCTTCCAATGGTCACATTTGCGAGGAACCATTATCGACACCCACTTTGATAGTCGTAAGCGCATGGGACGGATAATGGCTTTTATTGCCCGACAAATTCAAGATGGTGTGTCTAGAAGTGCCTTAGGGATAGCCATTAGTGAGGAGACATCAGTTGTTGTAGATAAATATGGTAAGGCAAAAGTCTTGGGGAGAAATGCCGCCTATTTCGTCTTAGGCGACCATCCCCCAGAAATATGCAAACCCCGAACACCACTGACATATTCCGACTACAAAATTTGGCGCGTCCCCTGTGGCGAAACTTTTGACTTGAATAACCCACCAGCCAGGGGTTATTACTTCAGGAGTGTGAAACGGGGGAGGTTCGATTCAGACCCTTATTAATTGACGGTTGACGGTTGGGAATAAATTGTTGTCTATACCAAAGTTGCTTGTTTGCGTAAACTTTGAATAGTAGCGATCGCGTGTTTCGCTACTATATCAATTTCTTCTGCTGTATTAAAGCGTCCAATACCAAAGCGAATTGAAGCATAGGCTAGCTTTTCTGGGCTTCCTAAGGCTGTGAGGACGTGGGAGGGCGCAGTTTTGGTGGAGGAACAAGCGGAACCGGAAGACACAGCCACAACAGGCTGTAAACCCAACTGGAGTGCAGCGCCGTCAACACCTTCAATGCTGATATTCAAGTTTCCGGCTAGTCTCTGGGTGGGATGTCCGTTGAGGTGTATTCCTTCCAGTTGTGCAAGTTGTGACCACAATCTATCCCTTAACTGAGTGAGGCGTTGATTTTCTGTTGTCTGTTCTGCGAGGGCGATTTCTACAGCTTTGGCAAAACCGACAATTTGCGGTGTGTACAACGTCCCAGAACGCATCCCCCGTTCATGTCCGCCGCCATGCTGCTGGGGTGCGAGTTGGACTCTGGGATTGCGCCTGCGGACGTATAATGCACCAATACCCTTAGGCCCGTAAACTTTGTGGGCTGTCAGAGACATCAAATCGATGTTCATCGCTTGCACATCCAGAGGAATTTTGCCAATAGCTTGGGCTGCATCTGTGTGAAAAATTATATTGTGAGTGCGGCACATCTCCCCAATTTCTGCCAAAGGTTGCAACACACCAATTTCGTTATTAGCCGCCATCACCGATACTAAAATTGTCTCAGGACGCAAAGCTTTTTCTAATTGGGCTAAATCAATTAATCCATCTGCTTGGACTGACAAAATAGTTATCTCAAAACCAAGTGTTTTTAAATATTCACAAGGGTCAATTACAGCATGATGTTCCGTTGCAACAGTGATAATATGCTGACCTTTTTGAAAATAAGCCTCAGCTACACCTTTAATTGCTAAATTATTCGCTTCTGTAGCCCCACTAGTAAAGATAATTTCTTCTGGACTAGCGTTAATTTCTGCTGCTAAAATTTCCCGTGCTTGTTTCACAGCCGCTTCTGCTTCCCAACCGTAAATATGACCGATACTAGCCGGGTTGCCAAATTTTTCTGTAAAGTAGGGAAGCATTACTGCTAATACTTGTTCATCTAGAGGTGTGGTAGCGTGGCAGTCAAGATATATAGGACGATTAGACATAGGTATTAACTTAATATTTGACTTAATTTTTTTAATATTGCCAGGACTTCATATAGTTCATTTTTTCGTTTTAAAAGCATTCTCTAGAATTGCTGGTCTTTGTACTAAATTTAGGAAATTGGTTTTAACTCTGTCTAAATATTGCTTTTCTAAATCGGTGATTTCTGGTAATGAATCAAACCATTCCTTGAAAAAAACTTCATCTGCTGATAATCGCAGACCAAATCTTTCTTGCAGATAACCAAGTCCGATATTTTTTGCTGGGATAAATTGAACCATATTTCAGCAAACAAACAACTTAAGCACTTCCTAATTACATAAATTTCAGACACCACAAGCCTCTAACCCTAGTCTCTAGCTCTTAAACTCAACGAGGTGTACTAACTAAATCAAGAAACACTATATCTATTTATTGTATGTAAAAATTTTGTCATGTAGTATCTATTATAAAAATATACAAAACGCAGCATCAGTCAATGACTGTTTACTGCGCTGATATTTGTCATAACCTAATTTAACTATTAATTAATTCTTGTAACTTATTTAACACTGCTTGAGCATGACCTTTAGTTTTGACATTAGGCCAAGCATAGGCGATGATGCCATCAGTTGATATCAGAAAAGTTGAACGCGCTACACCCATATATTCTTTGCCCATAAATTTCTTTAACCGCCAAGCACCATAGGCCTCTATGAGTTGATGTTCAGGGTCACTTAATAGGTTAATCGATAAATTATGTTTGTCAATAAATTTGCAGTGTGCCTTACCAGAGTCGGGACTGACTCCTAAAATTTTTGCTCCTAATTGATTAAATTCCTGATGTAAACCTGTGAAATCTTTGGCTTCTGTGGTACACCCAGGGGTGTCATCTTTGGGGTAGAAATATATGACAACCCATTGACCCTGAAAATCATTCAGACTCACTAAATTACCGTTCTGGTCAGGAGTTGAGAAATCTGGTGCTGGCTGTCCGGCTTGGGGAATGTTGCTCATGATGATACTGGTGTAATACTGTGTTGTTTGGAATACTGAGGATATTTGTTGAGGTTTCTACCTACTCTACATTGCCGCTACGCTGTAATTGAGAAGTTTCATCGACATTAATAGCACTGCGAATATTACCAGTTAAATCACAGTTTTCCACTGTACCCATACTGTTTTTGTACGCGTACACACCATAATATTTATTCTTATTGATATTACATCTACGAATTACAGGATTTCCCCTGTCTCTAATTTCTACACCAGAAAAACCATTACCAAAAATATTACAATCTTCCACTGTCCCACGTCCGTTGAGGTGAACTAAGATACCATCACCTTGTTGGTTATCGTGGATTCGGCATTTTTGAATGATGGGGTTGCTACTATCCCTAATTTCTATGCCTGATAGATTATTGTTGAAGATATCGCAATCTTCTACAGTTCCTTGAGCCTGATTACGAAATAGAATACCGCCTTCTTTATCTTGGCGTATTTTGCAGCGACGAATTATCGGTTGTGCTGCATCAACTGTGATTTCTGTAGTTGTATTCCCAAAGAGATCACAATCTTCGATTGTTCCGCGACTATTTTCATACAGATAAATTCCACTTTGTTTACCATCGTGAATTTGGCATTTTTGAATGACTGGGTTAGCTGTAGCACCATGAATACCAATTCCCGACAATGAATCAGATGTAATATCACAGTCTGCTAAAATTATCTGTCCTTGAGATATATCTACAGCAAAATATTGCTTATTTTCCGTTCCCGCACGACTACGGAAAGTCAAACCTCTGATTTCAGCTTGGTCAGTTTTCACTACAAGGCAACTTGCACCTTTACTTTCGATGATAATTTCCGCCTTCGCCCCATCACCAATAATTTTTAATGCTTTGTCGAGTACTAAACTTTCTTGGTAGAGACCAGGACGTACCAAAATACGCATCCCTGGTTGAGCATTTTGCATCGCTGCACCAATCGTTTTATAGTCGCCACCGCCTTCTTGAGACACAATAACAGTCGTCTTTGGTAATAATCTAGATATAGCTAAAGCCCCAGTTAACCCTAGACTACTGAAGCCAACTACTGTAATTAACCGTCGTCTCGTCCATCCTTTTGGTTTTGGTGGCGGCGGTGAGGATGGGTGCAAATTTTTTTCAATATCTGCTAACCGTTGCAAAATTATATGGGTATTTTGTGGGCGTTGACCGGGTAAACGCTCCATCATTTGATCAAGTAAATCTGCAAACTGTGGCAGAATATTTGTGCGATCGCCTACGGTGGGTGGAACGCCATAGCCTACAGTAGGCGGAACACTATTGCTTTCACTGGAGAGTAGCCCATCACGCCAGTGTAATTCATCTTTTAAATAATTATAAATTGTTGGGTCAGATGGTTCTTTTCCTGTGAGTAAATAAATGAAAGTACGTCCCAAGGCGAAAAAATCTGACTGCTGTACAGCTTGACCGTTAATTTGTTCTGAAGGTGTGTAACCTGCGGAAATAACGCCTGTAACCTGTCCCACCGCTTGCTTGGCTATGTAAGTTCCTGTCACTGACCGCGCTGTACCAAAGTCTATTAGCACCAAACGACCATCAGCCCTCAACATAATATTTGATGGTTTAATATCTCGATGAAACAAGCCTTGCTGATGGACTTGATGGAGAATGGTCACGACTTCTTTGAACCATTGCAAGGCTAACTTTTCGTCAATGGGTCGATAATCTCTTTGTCTTAAATATTCACCTAAATCTAAACCCTCAATTTTTTCCATGATCAGACAGTGCATTGGTTCTTGAATATTTCGCGGAAAATAGACAAAATAACCGTTGGCTTCTACTGTCGGGATTCCAGGATAATTGAGTAGAGCTAAAACTTGGGCTTCTCGTTGAAATAGCTCCACCGCTTTGGGATGATTGTTAATTAGGACTTTGAGGACTCTAGCTGTTTGAGTACGTGTATCGTTGACTGCAAAAGTTTTACCAAAGCCACCACCTCCCAGAACACTAACTACTCGGTAGCGTCCTTCCAGGAGTAATTCTGAGCCACAAGTCTGACAAAACAGGACATTATCAGGGTTTTGTGGTTTTGAGCATTGAGGGTTTATGCAGAGGCTCATCGCTTCGGCAAGTAACAGTTTTATCAGAATAGTTTAACCTGATCGGGATTCTTCGTAATAAATTAGGCGATCGCAATATCTCATCTCAAGTGGGACAATGAATTATAAAAATGTCAATTACCTTTCTTGATCATGATTTTTTCCATTTCATGGTTCAAAAAAGCTCCCACTGTGGCAATCTGAGAAACATAGGCTTTTAAATCTGATATTTTAACTACAGCAAATCCACCTAATTAAGGTTATGCAAACTCTGCCGACACCCACAACATCCAGTAATACAGCCAACCAAGCCACCTTTGATACTACAATCAAGCGTCGTAAAACCCGTCCTGTGAAAGTGGGTAATGTCACCATCGGCGGTGGCTACCCTGTGGTGGTGCAGTCGATGATTAACGAAGACACTCTTGATATCGATGGTTCTGTAGCCGCTATTCGGCGTTTGCACGAAATTGGCTGTGAAATCGTCCGTGTCACAGTGCCGAGCATAGCTCACGCCGTAGCGTTGGCAGAAATTAAACAAAAACTCATTAAAACTTATCAAGATGTGCCAATTGTTGCTGACGTACATCACAATGGAATGAAAATTGCCCTGGAAGTTGCCAAACATATAGAAAAAGTCCGGATAAATCCCGGCTTGTATGTGTTTGAAAAACCCAACACCAATAGAACTGAATATACTCAAGCCGAATTTGAGGAAATTGGCGAAAAAATCCGCGAAACTCTCGCACCCTTGGTAATTACCCTGCGCGACCAAGGTAAAGCCATGCGTATTGGTGTCAATCACGGTTCTCTCGCTGAGAGAATGTTATTTACTTACGGCGACACTCCAGAAGGCATGGTGGAATCTGCCTTAGAATTTATTCGCATCTGCGAATCTCTCGACTTCCGTAACATAGTCATTTCCATGAAAGCTTCACGAGTTCCCGTGATGGTAGCCGCCTATCGCCTCATGGCTAAACGCATGGATGATTTAGGAATGGATTACCCCTTACATTTAGGTGTCACCGAAGCTGGTGATGGTGAATATGGACGGATTAAATCCACAGCAGGTATTGCCACATTATTAGCTGATGGTATCGGCGATACTATTCGCGTCTCCCTGACAGAAGCACCGGAAAAGGAAATTCCCGTCTGTTACAGCATTCTGCAAGCTTTAGGTTTGCGGAAAACAATGGTGGAATATGTAGCCTGTCCTTCCTGCGGACGTACTTTATTTAACTTAGAAGAAGTATTACATAAAGTACGTGAATCTACTAAACACCTCACAGGACTAGACATTGCTGTCATGGGTTGCATTGTCAATGGCCCAGGAGAGATGGCTGATGCTGACTACGGTTATGTAGGTAAAACTCCTGGTTACATTTCTTTATATCGTGGCAGAGAAGAAATTAAAAAAGTCCCAGAAGATAAAGGCGTTGAGGAACTAATTAACTTAATTAAAGCTGATGGTCGTTGGGTAGATCCTTAGAGGAAGCAGGGGAGCAGAGGGAAGTAATAACTCTCTACTCCCACATTGATTCATAAACTTTCTGTAAACAACAATCGGCTAGGTCGCCGGATTACAAAGTATTTTGATGAAGTTAGGAATACATCCTCGGTCGTTACACTTTACCCTGTGTTAGATTGAGCATACTGACTATAAATCTTTCCCTCTGACGCAGCTGTCATTATGGTGATTACAAAAAGTAGGCTTGTTTTGGGTGCTACGGCAGTGACACTCTCCACGATCGCAGTTACTAGCCTTGGCATCCACTCGCGCGGTCAGGCTTTATTTAAAGCAAGTCCCAAGGAATTGGTAGATGAAGTATGGCAAATCGTTCAGCGTCAATACGTAGACGGCACTTTTAACCAAGTTGATTGGCAGGCTGTTCGTAAGGAATACTTAAACAAGTCCTACAGTAACCAGCAGGAAGCTTATAAGTCCATACGGGAAATGCTCAAACGCCTGAATGATCCATACACCCGGTTTATGGACCCTCAGGAATTCAAGAATATGCAGGTGGATACCTCTGGGGAACTTACAGGGATTGGCATCACCATCAGTCAGGATGAAAAAACGAAGCAATTAGTAGTGATTGCACCAATTGAAGACACCCCAGCTTTTAAAGCTGGGATTCTAGCTAAAGATGTCATCCTCAAAATTGACGGCAAAAGCACCAAGGGGATGGATACTAATCAAGCCGTAAATTTGATCCGAGGTACAGCCGGCTCACAAGTAACCTTGACAATTCAGCGCAACAATCAAGAAAAACAATTTAAAATCGTAAGGGCGCGGATTGAAATTCATCCGGTGCGCTATTCTCAAAAACCAACTGCTGTTGGCAAAGTGGGCTACATTCGCCTGAACCAGTTCAGTGCTAATGCCAGTAAAGAGATGCAGGAAGCCATCAAAAATCTAGAAAAACAACAAGTAGCTGGTTATATTCTAGATTTACGTGGTAATCCGGGTGGTTTGCTCTTTTCCAGTGTAGAAATTGCCCGGATGTGGATGGATAAAGGCACAATTGTCTCTACTGTTGACCGTCAGGGAGAACGGGAAAGAGAAGTGGCGAACGGACGCGCTTTGACAAACAAACCTTTAGTAATTTTGGTGGATAAAGGTTCAGCCAGTGCTAGTGAAATTCTCTCCGGCGCATTGCAAGATAATAAGCGTGCTGTTATTGTAGGTACTCAAACTTTTGGTAAGGGCTTAGTGCAATCAGTCCGTCCTCTAGATGATGGCTCAGGATTGGCAGTTACAATCGCCAAATACCTCACTCCCAATGACAGGGATATTAACAAGCATGGCATTGATCCAGATGTGAAAGTAGAATTAACCGATGCCCAACGCCAAGATTTATGGCTACGTGAGCGCGAAAAACTCGGCACAGTGGATGATTTGCAATTTGCTAAAGCATTGGAAATCTTAGGTAAACAGATTGCTGCCAAAGGTACGCCAACGGCAGAAAAGAAGTGATGAAGTTAGGAATGGGGAAGAAATTTCCCCACGCTCCCTAAAATTACTGTGGTTGGCACTTGCCAGCCCTAATTAATCCAATGCGACGGGCGATCGCATCTTCTCTTGAATCAAAAGGCCCCCATTGTTCAATAAACTCTGAATTACTCTCCCCAAGTTTTTCACCGGGGATAATGTCACAGTTACCAGTGTTGTGCTTGATAATATACCAAGCTTGTGTGTTTTCCATCTGTGAATAAAAATTTTATTTTTTATTGGGAAAATTGTCTGGGATTAGCATTAAGCACTCTATCATTTTTGTCCTATTGCCCTAAAAAATATCCCAAATGTAGGGTGCGTCAGTGTGATATACCCTAACTATAGGCAGAAATTATTCATGCTGACGCAACCTACCCAACTACCAAACCATCGATTTCGGATAATTTATTTTTTGGTGTTCCCTAAGGTAAAATTCAGTATACAAATGCTGAAGCCATTATGAATAAACCGAAAATTTTTATTGATGGGGAAGCGGGAACTACAGGCTTACAGATTTACTCACGCCTCAACGAGCGAGATGATATTGAGCTAGTTAGTATTGCAGCATCGAAGCGCAAAGATGCGGATGAGCGAGCAAAATTGCTCAATTCCGTCGATGTAGCCATTCTTTGTTTACCTGATGATGCAGCGCGGGAAGCTGTTAGTTTAGTTAACAGTAGTCAGGTGAAGATTCTCGATGCTAGCACCGCTTATCGCACGGCTCAAGGTTGGGTATATGGTTTTCCGGAAATGAACCCAGGACAGCGAGAGAAAATCGCCAATGCTCAGTTTGTGAGCAATCCGGGGTGTTATCCTACAGGGTTTTTAGCTTGTGTACGTCCGTTAATAGCTCAAGGTATTCTTCCCAGTAGCTTTCCCATAACAATTAATGCGGTGTCTGGCTACTCTGGGGGTGGTAAGAGCCTGATCCAAAAGTATGATAGCTTCCACGAGCAGCAGAAAGGCGCAACTTCAGATTATCCCTTCGGTATCTATGGTTTACAGTTCGGTCATAAACACGTTAAAGAGATGCACCAGCATTCTGGGTTAGCATCACCACCATTGTTTATCCCTGCGGTGGGTGACTTCGAGCAGGGAATGTTGGTGCAAATACCCTTACCTCTGTGGACTTTGGACAATCCGCCATCGGGTGAAGAGATTCATCAAGCGATCGCCCAATACTACCAAGGGGAAAAGTTTGTGCAGGTAGCCCCATTTAAAGACCCTAGCCTGTTACGTGACGGCACATTTTTAGACGCAACGGCAGTTAACGGTACTAATATTGTTCAGGTTTTCGTCTTCGGTAACGATAATACGAAAGAAGCACTGTTAGTGGCTCGACTAGATAATTTGGGCAAGGGTGCATCAGGAGCAGCAGTCCAAAACCTAAATATTATGCTAGGTCTTCCAGAAGAGTTAGGATTATGACGTTATTAGTTATCAGATTAACTAATGACTAATAACTAATGACTACTGACTAATGACCAATGACTAATAAAAAACGAGTTTGCATTATCTTAGGGACACGCCCCGAAGCCATTAAACTAGCTCCGGTAATTCAGGTCTTCCAAAAATCTCCAGACTTTGAGCTGCAAGTGATTTTAACTGGACAGCATCGTGAGATGGTGGAACAAGTGATGCAGCTGTTCAACCTCAAGGCGGATTATGACCTAGAGATTATGCAGCCTCAACAGTCTCTAAGTGATATTACTTGTCGTAGTTTACGCGGTTTGGAAGGTTTATTTATTCAAAATAAGCCAGATTTGGTGTTGGTACAAGGAGATACGACAACAGCTTTTGCGGCAAGTTTAGCAGCCTTTTACCAAAAAATTCCTGTAGGTCATGTGGAAGCTGGGTTGAGAACAGATGAATTATTTAATCCTTACCCAGAAGAAGCTAATCGGCGGTTGATTTCCCAAATTACCCAGTTGCACTTTGCACCAACGACTTTGGCTGTGGAAAACTTGCAGCGTTCTGGTGTTTTAGGGGAAATTCACTTAACTGGTAATACTGTAATCGATGCTTTATTATATGTAGCCGCCAATGCACCAGCTTGCGATGTAGCTGGTTTAAACTGGGATGAGTATCGTGTGCTATTAGCTACAGTCCATCGGCGGGAAAATTGGGGTGAGCCACTACAGGCGATCGCTCAAGGATTTTTGCAGATATTAGATAAGTTTCCTGATACCGCCTTGCTCTTACCCTTACACCGCAATCCCACAGTCCGCGAACCATTGCAAGCATTACTAGGGAATCATCCACGGGTATTTTTAACAGAACCCCTTGATTATGCCGAATTGGTAGGAGCAATCGGGCGATCGCACTTTTTATTGACTGATTCTGGTGGTTTGCAAGAAGAAGCGCCTAGTCTGGGTAAACCAGTTCTGGTTCTCAGGGAAACGACAGAAAGACCGGAAGCAGTCACGGCGGGTACAGCTAAACTTGTGGGTACTGACAGCAAAACTATTACCTCTGCTGCCAGTGAGTTATTGAGTAATCCAGTAGCTTATGATGCGATGGCTAATGCAATTAATCCCTTTGGTGATGGTCATGCAGCCGAACGCATCTTAGAAATTGTGCAGAATTACTTCACTAGATGAGGTAGTGGCGATCGCCCTTACCCTCCGCCGAGGATCTACCCGACTCCGAAGAATTACGTAGATTAGGGATAGACTAAATGAGGCTAAATGGATTCGTGATAGGAATATACGGCATTTTGTTTACTCGGATGTTCTTGACGCACATCAAGTCCCCTACTTTCAAAAACACAAGCTTTACCATTTACTTTCTTCAAACCAGTACCTATCTCACCAAATCTGGTTGGTTTTTTCTTTTGAAATGATTCTGCAAGTAAGCGAAGAGCTTGGTTTTGCGTTCTTCTAGAAACAAATCTACTCCACGTCCGTCGCCAAAATGCTTCAGGACGATATCGAGCGCGTACTACAATCTCTTTGCACTCTTTTCTAGGATGGTTTTGTTCTCGCCTTGTGGGACGTAGGGAAAATTCTGCTGATGTCGGGGATGTTTTCTTGAACTTAACAACTTGATATTCCCAACTAGACCCTCCTGCGATCGCCACATGAGGAATCAAAACCCAAAGCAAGCATAGCAAAGTTAAAGTTGATTTTTTCATAAAAATCAAAAGGTGGGCATTGCCCACCCTCAATTAACCAAAGATACCAGCAAAAAAGTCAATGGTTTCCTTGAGTGCTTTGATGAATACATCAATGTCCTCGCGGGTGTTGTAGAAAGATAAGCTGGCGCGTGCGGTTGCGGCTAAACCCAAGTGGCGGTGTAATGGTTGGGTACAGTGGTGTCCAGAACGGATGGCTACACCTTCTTGATCTAATAATGTAGATAAGTCGTTAGCGTGGACTCCTGTGGTGGTAAATGTCGCTAAAGCGGCTCTACCTTCTCCATTAGCATCGGGTTTGGGGCCGTAGAGGGTAATTTGGGGAATTTGCTCTAATTGTTGGTACAAATAAGCTGTTAATTCGGCTTCATAGGCGTGGATTTGCTCCATACCGATATTAGTAAGATAATCTATCGCTGCACCGAGTGCGATCGCTTCCCCAATTGCAGGTGTACCCGCTTCAAATTTATGGGGTAATTCGGCATAAGTAGAATGGTCTAAATATACCTCAGCAATCATCTCACCACCACCAAAAAATGGGGGCATGGCTTCTAATAATGCCAACTTACCATATAAGAATCCGATGCCTGTGGGAGCGCACATTTTATGCCCAGATGCTACCAACCAGTCACAGTCTATTTGCTGGACATCAACTGGTATATGGGGAACACTTTGACAAGCATCAACTAAGAATTTCGCGCCGTATCTGTGAGTAATTTCCGCAATCTCTGCCACTGGATTTATACAACCCAATGTGTTAGAAACATGGACGATGGAAACCAGTTTTGTTTTTTCACAAATCAGTTGTTTAAACTGTTCCATATCCAAGGTTTGTTCTGGTGTTAGTTCCACGAACTTGAGAACTGCACCCGTTTTTTGAGCTACAAATTGCCAGGGAACTATATTACTGTGGTGTTCCATCACCGACAGAATAATTTCATCACCAGCTTGTAAATTGTTCATTCCCCAGCTATAGGCTACGAGGTTAATCGCTTCGCTGGCGTTGCGGGTGTAAACAATTTCTTTACGGGAGGCTGCATTAATAAATTTAGCAACTTTATCCCGTGCGCCTTCGTAAGCGTCGGTGGCTTTGGCGCTGAGGGTATGCGCTCCCCGGTGGACGTTGGAGTTATATTGCTCGTAATAATCCCTGAGTGCATTTAAGACGAACAAGGGTTTTTGCGATGTCGCCGCGTTATCTAGGTAAACTAAAGTTTTACCGTTGACTTCCTGATGCAATATGGGGAAGTCGGCGCGGACTTTATCTGCAAGGGTTTTGGTAGGTGTATAAGTCATGGGGAATTAGTCAATAGTCAATACTCATAGTCATTAGTCATTAGTTAGAGATTTAAAACTAGTGACAGTGTTTAGTAATTTGTCTCGCAAGGAAGGTACGGGAATTTGGTTGATGATTTCGGCGGCGAAAGCGTTTACTAATAACTTGCGTGCGTCGTTAGCATCTATTCCCCGGCTTTGCAGGTAGAATATTTCATCATCTTCCAACTGGCTGACGGTTGCGCCGTGGGCGCATTTTACGTTGTCGGCGGTAATTTCTAGTTGGGGTTTGGTGTCAACTCTAGCTTTTGATGATAACAGCAAGTTGCGGTTTAACTGGGCTGCATCGGTTAGCTGTGCGGGTTTGGGAACGAAAACTTTACCGTTGAAGACGGCGTGAGCGCGATCGCCTACAATACATTTATGTAATTGCTTACTTGTACCATAAGGATGATTGAGTGCGATCGCACTATGAGTATCAGCTAATTGGTTAGTGGCTACCATTGTCAAACCGTTGAGAGTAGTTTCGGTTTGTTCACCAGTCTGCAAAATCTCTAAATTATGGCGTGATATTTTCCCACCCAAAGTTACGGCGTGACAAGTATAGCGACTGTAACGCGCCTGGGTTACCGCAGTTTTCCCGATATGGAAAGCCTGCTTACTTTCATTCTCAACTCTAGTGTGAACCACTTGGGCATTGTCGGCGATCGTAATTTCCGTAACTGCGTTGGTTAGGTAAACCCCCTCGTCTACATTTGGGGTAACAAACTCCTCAATTACACTCACCTGAGAACCACTTTCCGCCACCACTAAACACCGGGGTTGGGAAATTGTCGCCGTCTCACCAGCCACAGCAATAAATACCAGATGTATTGGTGTTTCCACAATCACATTCTTCGCCACCAACACCACAGCCACATCAGAGATACCAGCCGTATTCAAAGCGGTGAATACTTCTAACGCACCTTCCGATTGTGCTAAATATTTTTGTACACGTTCCTGCTCGGTGATGGGTAACGCAGATAGATTATCTACAACTATACCGGGAGGTAAATCTGCAACTGCTGATAAATCAGGCGCATAAACACCGTTGACAAATACCAACCGGTTATTTGCGGCTTCTGACAAACTCAGCGCCGAGATATCAGCTGGCTTTACTTCCCCTTGCTGAAATTCCACCCGTCGCAAAGCTGACAAATCAGTAAACCGCCATTCTTCCTCACGGGTAGTAGGAATAGTTGAATGACGCACCCAATTCGCCGCACTTCCACGTAATTCCTGTAACCATCCCTCTGTCGCTGGTACAGTTACCTGATTCAACAAACTAACCAAATAACTATCTCTATCCAACAAACTCGATGTCAAACTCACCGCATCTGAGTTAGCAATTGCACTAGGAGAAACTTGCATCGTCATTACACACCCACCTCAACAGCAGCATCTTCTAGCAGCCAGTCATAACCACGAGACTCTAACTCTAGTGCCAATTCCTTACCACCACTAGTAATTATCTGCCCCCGTGCCATCACATGAACAAAATCCGGCACAATATAATCAAGCAACCGTTGATAGTGAGTAATCAAAATCGTCGCATTTTCCGGACTAGCGAGTTGATTCACACCATGAGCCACAATTTTCAGTGCATCAATATCTAAACCAGAATCAGTCTCATCCAAAATTGCCAACTTCGGTTCCAGTAGCGCCATTTGCAGAATCTCATTGCGCTTCTTCTCACCACCAGAAAACCCTTCATTCACACTCCGATTCAGGAAAGCCGGATTCATCTTTACCACTTCCAGCCTTTCCTCAATCAAATCATCAAAATCAAAGGTATCAATTTCCTCCAACCCTTGGGCTTTGCGACGAGAATTATAAGCCACCCGCAAGAAATCCAAATTACTCACCCCAGGGATTTCCAAAGGATATTGGAACGCCAAAAACACACCAGTCCGCGCCCGTTCCTCCGGTTCCAACTCCAGCAAATTCTGTCCCTGAAAAACTACCTCACCACCAGTCACCGTATAAGCAGGATGTCCCGCCAACACCTTAGACAAAGTACTCTTACCAGAACCATTCGGCCCCATAATTGCATGAACTTCACCAGAACGCACCTCAAGATTCACACCCTTGAGAATTGGCGTACCATCAACCTCAGCCGTCAAACCCCTTACCGACAAAACAACTTCACTATTTTCAATAATCATCTTCTCTCTCTTCTCTCTTCTCTTCTCTTCTCTTCTCCGCGTACCTCAGCGCCAACCTCAGCGCCCCTCTGCGTTAAAAACCCTAACCCACACTACCTTCCAACTTCAGACTCAACAACTTATCAGCCTCCACCGCAAACTCCATCGGTAGCTGATTAAACACATCCTTACAGAAACCGCTAATCATCATAGAAATAGCGTCCTCCGAAGAAATACCGCGTTGAGCAAAGAAAAATAGCTGATCTTCCCCAATTTTGGAAGTAGAAGCTTCATGCTCCACCTTCCCCGTATTATTCTGCACTTGAATATAAGGGAAAGTATTAGCGTGGGCATTATCGCCAATTAACATAGAGTCACACTGAGAATAGTTCCGTGCGCCTTTAGCTGTCGGGTTGATTTTCACCAAACCCCGGTAACTATTACTAGATTGACCGGCAGAGATTCCTTTAGAAATAATTGTGCTACGGGTGTTCTTCCCGATATGAATCATCTTTGTCCCGGTATCGGCTTGCTGCATATTATTTGTCAGCGCCACCGAGTAAAATTCACCAACGGAGTTATCACCAACCAATACGCAACTAGGATACTTCCAAGTAATTGCTGAACCAGTTTCCACCTGTGTCCAAGAAATCTTAGAATTTACACCTTGACACAAACCGCGCTTGGTAACGAAGTTATAAATCCCGCCTTTACCGTTAGCATCGCCAGCATACCAGTTCTGCACTGTGGAATATTTAATCTCGGCGTTATCTAAAGCCACAAGTTCCACCACAGCCGCGTGGAGTTGGTTGCTGTCGTACATAGGTGCGGTGCAACCTTCGAGGTAAGAAACATAGCTACCTTCTTCAGCGACAATCAAAGTCCGCTCAAACTGTCCCGTATCACCGGAGTTGATGCGGAAGTAGGTAGACAGTTCCATTGGGCATTTTACGCCTTTAGGAATATAGACAAAAGAACCATCGCTAAATACTGCTGCGTTGAGGGCTGCAAAGTAATTATCAGCAATGGGAACAACGCTACCCAGGTATTTCTTGATGAGTTCTGGATGTTCTTGTAAAGCTTCGGAAATTGAGCAGAAAATAACGCCATCTTTGGCGAGCTTCTCTTTAAATGTTGTGGCGACAGAAACGCTATCAAAAATCGCATCTACGGCGACATTTGCCAGACGCTTTTGTTCAGATAGGGGAATACCCAGCTTCTCGAAGGTTTCTATGAGGGTGGGGTCAACTTCGTCCAAGCTGTTGAGTTTAGCCTTCTTTTGTTTCGGCGCTGAGTAATAGATGATATTCTGATAGTCTATGGGCGGATACTTGACACTTGGCCAAGTTGGTTCCGTCATTTTTTGCCACTGGCGGAACGCTCTGAGGCGAAATTCCAGCATGAACTCCGGTTCGTTCTTCTTGGTAGAAATCAAGCGGACAACATCTTCATCGAGTCCACGGGGGATAGTGTCGGCTTCAATATCAGTGACAAAGCCGTACTTGTAAGGTTGGTTGACTAAGGTTTTAACAGTGGCACTCATTGGTAGTGTTCTCTCGTGTTCGGTACTGAATCTCTTGATAAGGATGGGAGACGGGCTTTGTTCTAGCCGAATCTCATCTCATATTACTGAGTGGTGACACGGCTGTTAGAATGGGGGTGGAGAGTAAAACAACATCGATGTTGTTTAATGTATCTCCATTTTACGCTAGATTAACAACAACAATGTTGTCAAAGTCAAATTTTCTCAAAAAATTTTTAGAAAAAGATGGCGACTACTCAGCAAGCCTCAACTAAACAAGAGATTTTAGAGTATCTCTTGAAACACTCACAGGCAACAGCCCTTGACCTAGCTAATGTTTTAGATGTCAGTCCCCAAGCAATTCGTCGTCATCTCAAAGATTTGGAGACGGAGGAGTTAGTAGTATATTCCAATACAATGCAAGCAGGTATGGGACGACCTCAACACGTTTATCAATTAAGTCGCCAAGGAAGAGAACGCCTGCACAAAAATGTGAGCGATCGCCACGGCGATTTTGCCGTATCCTTATTAGATACCCTAGCCGAAACCGTCGGACACGACCAATTCAAGACTATTTTACAGAAACAATGGGAACGTAAAGCCCAAGAATACCGCGATCGTGTAGGTAAAGGTTCTCTACAAGAACGGGTAGCGAACTTAGTCGAATTGCGAAAAAATGAAGGTTTCATGGCCGAATATCACCCTGTAGATTCCTCTGAATCAACACAGAAAGAAAGATTTATCTTTATCGAACATAACTGTGCAATTTCCAACGTTGCTGAGTCATTCCCCAGCGTTTGCGGTCATGAACTAGAAATGTTCGCGGCCGTTCTCCCAGATTGTACAGTTGAGCGTACCCACTGGCTGATTAACGGCGAACATCGTTGCGGCTATCTAGTCCAAGCCCACAAACCAACATCTCATATATAAATTGGTTTTCTCATCTCAGTTTAGGTCATGAATCATAGCCGATTGGTAAAAGCGTTTACCAATTAGTCGCTATATAATTACCCAAGACTGACTTCTTAAACAATTTTATGGATTTACCATCTCAACAACCATCAACCCAATTTCTTACTTTAGAAGAATCAGCAAAAGTTGATGCGGCTCTTTTATCATCCCCGGAAAAGTTTTTAACAAGATTGACCATTTCCTCACTAAAACTATTACAGCATATTGCCCAAGAGTATGGTGTATCTATAGAAGATTTGACAACACAACAAGTTATTTCTTGGTTTGAGAAAGACAGCAAAATTAGAAGAGAGCAAGGTATAGAATCTTCATATTTGAAGTGGTAAAGCTCTAATTTTTTCAAAAAAATAACTGAATGATTCTAGTTTATTGAAGCATAATAATTATCGCAGTTACCCATTAAAGGAGTGATACAGATAGGGACGTACAAGAGTGCGTCCCTACGAAGATTAATATTTATCTGCGGTTAATCTTTTTTCCGTACCTTAACTGTACAGGATATATTAAGCTGGCATTAAGCGTTGTAATTGTTAGAGCGAGGATTGCGAACTCCTGCGGCTGCACCTATCATGGAAGCAACTAAACCTAATAAAGAACCAAATACAAACCACCACAAACCTCTAGAAGTTGCGGCCGCAATATCACGAGCTTGTTCGGCTGTAACGTTAGGTACATTTTGTGGTATTGCAGCACCTGGTTGTTGCACTTGGTTGATGACTTCTCCTGCGTTAGAAGCTGCAACACCGAAAGCACCCGATACTCCACTGGCTAATAACCATGAGCTAAGTGCTAAAGTGGTCGCCCAAAGAATTGCGCCGTTAAGTAGTGCTGTATTTCGGTTCATTGGACCACAGGCCCGTGCTGTTACCCAACCACCAGTAAACAGAGAAATCAACAAAGCAATAGTTGACCAAAGTCCTACATTGCCTGCAACATTAGGCGCAATTGTTCTAGGTGCGCCTGAGCCGGAAACTGTACCAGCACCAATTGCACCAAATAAAGCGCTCAAGATTAGTTGAGTAGCTAAAGCAACTAATACACCAGAAATTATCGGGCCCCAACGCACACGGTCATGGTAATCACCTACTCTTCCCACCACCGTAGGTTCAGGTTGAATAACATCGTCGCCTACTCTATTGACGTATGACATAAGTCTTTATTTCTCCTGACTACTTTAACTTCAGCAAAATTTTTCTTAATTTTTATGCTTACGTTAAAATTAAATGGCTAATTGCAGATTTTAATATCTATCAGTAGAAAGAGTTATTTGCTCTGTCTTGAGTAATAATAAATAGATTATATTTATATAAGTCTATTTATTTTTATTGAAATAAAAATGTCTATTTTTTATATAGATTGTAGTTAGATAAACTTAGTAAGATTACCATTGTATTTAGTAATCTAAAATATTTTGATATTGAATAATGGGTAATAATATTAAACAATTACCCATCCTTAATAAATAAGAAACTATAACCGCAGTGTATGTAAATGGAGTATTCAGCCGCCCTAACGTACTCTCACTGCTGTACCTGTTGCAGTAATCAATAATAAAACACCTGACTGGTCTACATTAATTGTTCCGGTGTCTATTTCAATACCGATGACAGCGTTGGCTCCTAAACGTTGCGCCCGGAGTTCTAATTCTTCTATGGCTTTACGTTGTCCCTGCTCAAATAAACGTTCATAGCTGCCAGTCCGTCCACCGATAACATCACGGATACCAGCTAGAAAATCTCGGAGAAAATTGCTACCATAGACAATTTCTGCGGTAACAATACCTAAATATGAATCAATTACTGCACCTTGAATTACATCTGTTGTTGTGACAATCATAAGTTTTCCTGAGAAATTGCTGATGAGGGAACTTAGCTCCTAGTTTATCAAGCTGATACTCAATCGGAAGATTGACACTAAATATTTATGTCGTCATGGTTAATTAACTCAGTAGAAACTCTGGGTTTTTTGTATGGAAACCTTTGAGAGAATTTACGTATTATTAATATTTTGTGAAAAGGGATAAATACAGTTTTCAAAATGCAAATTTTTTGTTTTAATAAACAAGAAAAAAGTTCACTATAACTTAGGGAAAATTACTGTGTACAAACACATATCATTCGTGTTGAGTGTGTTGTTGTTGGGTGGTGGCGCTGCGACTATCCCTTCAATAGCCCAAGCGCAGGTTTTGGTTGTGCAAGCTAACAATGCAGAGTTAAAGCGATTGTTAGAGGATGGTAAGAGGTTAGTGGATGCAGGGGATTATAATGGGGCGATCGCAGTTTATCAACAAGCTGCCAGAATGGAACCGAGAAACGCCAGAATTCATTCGGGAATTGGGTATTTACACGCAAAACAGGGAAATTTTCAGGCTGCACTAGCAGCATACCGTAGGGCGATCGCTATCAACCCAAATAATAGTGATTTTTTCTATGCAGTAGGTTATATCAAAGGCAACATGGGCGATACACCTGGTGCAAAAGAAGCTTACCGCCGTGCCATCCAATTGAACCGCAACAATGTTAGCGCTTATGTGGGTTTAGGTATCACTCAATCTCGGTTGGGAGATTTCCGGTCAGCTAATTGGGCATTTGAGCAAGCAATTAAGCTTGATAGAAACAATGCCCAGACTTACGAGTTTATGGCAGCGATGTATAAACAACGACGGCAAACTAAACAAGCAAGTAACCTACTGCAAAAAGCCCGCGACTTATACCAAAGGCGGAACGATGCAGATGGTGTAGCTAGAGTAGAGGCGATGTTGCAGCAGTTATAAAGCTCAATTAATTTAGTTGCCTTCCTGTTAACTCAACAAAAATATCCTCTAAATTAGAGGGACGAACCATCATTCCTGTTTTATCTGGCTGTTGATTTAGATAAATATTTGCCTCTTCTAATGAAGGAAAAAATAGATATTCCCAACCTCGTGAACTATCATTGCTGGTTGTGGTCACCCTCAACTGTTTCATGACTAGGCCTTCGCCGTGAGCAGAACGCAATTGCTGTAAAGTCCCCAAAGAAATTAACTTACCGCCATCCATAATACCTATGCGTCCTGGTTTAGCAGAGCCAAAAGCATCACATAAAAATTCCACCTCATCCATGTAATGAGTTGTTAATAACATCGTCATACCTTGTTTATTTAAATCCCCAATAATTTCCCACAACCGACGACGAGTTTGGGGGTCTAGCCCTACCGTCGGTTCATCCAAAAACAAGATTTGTGGTTGATGCAATAAAGCTCTAGCTATTTGCAGTCTTCGTTTCATCCCTCCAGACAGAGTTTTTACCAAGCTTTCCCGCCTGTCTGCTAATTCAACATAATCCAGCCATTGATTAATTAGTCGTTGTCGTTGTGGGTTAGGGATGTGATGTAGCCTCCCATGTAGTTCCATATTTTCCCACACACTTAAATCGCCATCTACACTAGTTTGCTGCAAGACAACGCCAATACTCTGCTTGGCTAGCATAGGTTGGCGTACTACATCATAGCCAGCTACCTCCATCT
The DNA here is from genome assembly GCF_048568275.1 of Anabaena sp. FACHB-595. Taxonomy (NCBI): domain Bacteria; kingdom Bacillati; phylum Cyanobacteriota; class Cyanophyceae; order Nostocales; family Nostocaceae; genus Anabaena; species Anabaena sp. FACHB-595. Next base: position 2,984,503 of record NZ_CP183473.1, on the reverse strand, counting down.
TTCCTTGGGATGGTTTTGTTAGTGTAGTCAGCATCCGAATAGTGGTAGATTTTCCTGCACCGTTAGGGCCGAGAAGTGCAAATATTTCTCCAGCCTCAATGTTGAATGACAAGTCATTAACTACAGGGGTGTTGTTATAAAATTTATAGACGTTTTCGAGAAGAACAGCAGCCATCATTGAGTAAATTGGTTACACCATTTTCTCATCTACACTACCATTCATTGAATCAGGCTTTCAGAATGTGTAACTTAGGCGGTAATTGTTTTTAATCGCATTCCAGTTGCTAGCAATTGGCATTCGCCAACCAGTGCCAAAAGCGCGGTCGGTGATTTTTAGTCCTGGGGGTGCTTGGCGGCGCTTAAATTCAGCTCGTGCAACCATCTGGATAACTCTGTCTACCACTACAGGTTCATGACCTGCGGCGACAATTTCCCCTACGGATTGATGGTTGTGAATGAAGCGCTGTAATATGTCGTCCAAAATTTCGTATGGGGGTAGGGAATCTTGGTCAACTTGACCGGGTTTGAGTTCGGCGCTTGGTGCTTTAGTAAGGATGTTTTCGGGGATGATTGGGGATTGGTGGGAATTTAGCCAGTTACAAAGGGAGTAAACGCGGGTTTTGGGAACGTCGGCGATGACTGCTAAACCGCCGTTCATGTCGCCGTAGAGGGTGCAGTAACCGACTGCCATTTCCGACTTATTACCGGTGGATAATAACAGGTAGCCAAATTTATTAGCGATCGCCATTAATAAGTTACCGCGAATCCGTGACTGGATGTTCTCCTCAGCTAAACCAAATTCTGTGCCGGCAAATAACTCTACTAAACTCTGGTCAAAGCTCTGCATTAACTCCCCTATGGGTAAGATTTGGGTCTTAATTCCCAAGTTGTCGGCTAATGCTAAAGCGTCGCTAATAGAATGTTCCGAACTGTAAGGAGATGGCATTAAAACACCAAAGACATTTTCCTTACCTAAGGCCGCAGTGGCAATTGTCGCCACCAGTGCAGAATCAATCCCACCGCTTAAACCAAGCACGACTTGAGAAAAACGGCATTTTTGAGCATAATCTCGCACACCCAAAACTAAAGCGTGCCAAATTTCCTCATCTTCTGATTCATAAACAGGAGCAACAGAATTTAGTTGTAAATCTCGTTGTGATTCATCAAAATCTACTGTAATTAAATCAGATGCAAAACCCTTAGCCCGACACATCACTTCGCCTTGACGATTTAAGGCAAAACTCCGACCATCAAAAATTAAATCATCGTTACCGCCGACTTGGTTAGTGTAAATTACGGGTTGTTGAAACCTCAATGCACTATGTCTGAGCATTGCTTCTCTAAAGCTTTGCTTACCCAAACTGTAGGGCGAAGCCGATAAATTAACGATTAAATCTACACCTAAAATTGCTAAGTCGGAAATGGGATTAGCTGTGTAACTGCGTTTGCCCCAAAACTCCTCATCATTCCATAAATCTTCGCAAATTGTCACACCAATATTAATATTATCTAAGGCAAAATAATTCGCTTGTTGTCCAGCTTCAAAATAACGATGCTCATCAAATACATCATAGGTAGGCAATAGTCGCTTATGAAACATTTGTTTGACTTTGCCATTTTCTAATAAAGCTGTGCTATTAAATAAAGGTTTTCCCCCAGTAGTATGGGCTTGATGATTTGGTTCAACTGTCCCTACTAACACAGCTAAATTTACAGGCAAATCTCTAGCTAATTGCTGTAAAGTAACACTCATGGCCTCTACAAAACTGGGATTTAATAATAAATCCCGTGGGGGATAGCCACACAAAGATAGTTCTGGAGTTAGCAACAATCTTGCGCCTTTTTTTATTGCCTGCTGTGCTATTTCCAGAATTTTTTGGGCATTACCAGTTAAATCACCAATAATAGGATTAATTTGAGCGATCGCTATTTTCATTGTTTTTAATTAATAGGTTTTTGGTAGAGAGGTTGCATTGCAACCTCTCTACAATAATTTAGGCAATAATTACCAATTAGATAAATACCAAAGGTTTGTCCTTGAAAGGGGAAAAGGCTTCAGCATCAAACTTATATAAACTCGCAGGACGACCTGCACCTCGTGATACTTTGATTCCGGTATCAGATAAAAATCCCAACTTCAATAAACGCGCTCGAAAGTTGGAATAATCAGAGAAATTTTCGCCTAAAACTGTTGTGTACAACTGATATAAATCATTCAAAGTAAACATTTCCGGTAAGACTTCAAATGCAACTGGACTGTACTCTAATTTATTGCGTAAGCGGCGATGTCCATAAGCCAAAATTTCATTATGGTCAAAAGATAATTTTGGCACTTGCTTGACTGGATACCAAGCAATACCAGTCACGCCATCAGCAATTAATTCTGCTTCCTCAAATCTGACGAGAGCAAAATAACTAACGGATAGGTAACGTACACCATAACTGCCAGTTGCTTCCCTTGGGTCACGATTGGGGCCGCCAAATGTATATAGCTGTTCCAAATAGAGATTTTTGACTCTAATTTTCTCTGCCATAATGCGATAAGCAGCGTCTTCTAAAGACTCTCCTTCTCGCACCAAAGTACCAGGAAGACTCCAATAATTTAAAAATGGTTCTTGCTGTCGCATTACTAACAGAACTAACAGCCGATTTTTTTCAGTATCTACAGAAAAAATTACATTATCAACACCAACCTTAAAATCGGCTAAAGGTTGTTGATTTAACGAAGTTGAAAACTTTTTTTGGTTGCGTCCGGGCATTTGTACAAATGCTGTTGATGAATGTATTCGACTATAGGGGGGGTGAGAGCTTCAGTTTCTCCACGTTCACGATATGCTGTTGAGGAAACATCTAGACCTGTAAAAGAGGCGATCGCAATTTTACCGCCCAGTTGTTGCACAGCTTCTAGACTAGTCCCATCTATGGCATATCCTGGTCGTGGCACAATCAACAGTTGCACCTGCTGTAATAATTCTTCAACTCGATACCAACGGGGTAACTGACTCAGTAAATCTGAACCAATGATCAAAGTAAACTCTGTATTTGCACCCCAACGTAATTTCGCCTTCTCCAATGTTTCCAGAGTTCTAAAGCTACTCAAATCCTGTTCTAAAGCTATATTCTGCCGAGGCGCTTCTATATCCGCAATCAACAGCCGCAGCATTGCCGCCCGATGCTCTAATAGTGTTTGATGAGATTTAAACGGGTTATCCGCCGCCCAAACCGCCACCCAATCATAACGCTCAGACAACCAGCGTAAAATAATCTGATGTCCTGCTGTTGGTGGGTCTGCACTAGTACCAAATAAAGCAATTTTTTTCATTGTCAGTTGTCGTTAGTTGAGACGTTGCAATGTAACTTCTGTCAAATCTTGCAATGCGGTGGAAATTTGTATGGGTACGGGAACGGGATTATCTAAACGTCTTGTTTGTTCGGGTAAACTGGCGACAGAGGCGGCTGTGCGTTGGCGAATTGCGGACAGAGTTTCTCGTGGTTGTAGGCGTTGACCTTCTTTGACTACCAATTCCAACAAAGGTTTTTCTGTAATTAAGGGTGTATCTGTGATTAACCCCAATCTGTCTGCTTGAACCTGACCATCCCCAAAGGAACGAAAAATCTGCTTACGCCCTGGGTATGTTGTTTTACCACTGGACTTTTTCATCACTGGGATGTCATCAATTTCTACGAGTTTATAAACTCCATTCACGGGGGAACCTGTAACTAGCTTGGTTCCTAGTCCGTAGCCGTCGATTTCTGCACCGGCTGCTTGGAGTTTGGCAATTTCCCATTCATCTAAGTCACCACTAGCAAAAATCGATACATCTGGCAGGAGCGATCGCACTTGTTTTGATAAGCTAACTAAGTCACCAGAATCTAACCTGACACCAGATAATTCCATTTTTCCGGTATTCACTTTTTCTGCTAAGTGTTGGGCAGCCGCGATAGTATCATAAGTATCAATTAACAAAGGCGCGCCGGGAAAATAGCGATGAAACGCACTAAAGGCTTGTTCTTCACTGCCTTCCATCGCCGACAACGCCATAACCAAGGCGTGAGCCATCGTACCACTTGGCTGTTGTCCCAGTTGTAGCGCTGCTAACACATTGGAGGTGGCATCTAAACCACCCGCTAAAGCTGCCCGTGCTGCCCATAAAGACGCTTGGGGGCTAAAGGCTCGTCTCGTACCAAATTCCAAAAGTGTTGCTTGCTCACCAGCTATATCACGGAGACGTGCTGCTCTTGTGGCTACTAAGGTTTGGTAATTGAGTGTATTTAATAAGTAAGTTTCTACTAACTGTGCTTGCCATAATGGTGCTTCCACCCGTAACAGTGGCTCGTTAGCAAATACGGCTGTCCCTTCTGGTACTGCCCACACATCCCCAGTAAACCGCCCCTCGGCTAGCAATGACCAAAAGCCTTCTCCTGCATGAGCAAAAATTCCTGTGGCTTGTAATGCGGCTATTTGTTCCGGGCTAAATCTTAACTTTTCTAAATATTCCAGTGCTTGCGCCAACCCCATCGCAATTAAGTAGCCAAAACCTTCTGGCGATCGCCGCACAAATAACTCAAAGCTAGCCCGTCGTTGTTCTACACCTTCACCTGTATAACAAGCAGCCATTGTCAGCTGATAAAGATCGGTAAGTAGGCTGTAATCAGCCGCAGAGATGTTTAGTTCTGGGGTTTGCTGAACATCCCAGATGGGGATAGTTGTCATGCAAGCGCTTCCTTAAAAGAATGCTCTTTTTATTATGGTAGAATTTACCATAAATATTGTCAACCCCTAAGAAGAAATAATTTATTCACAAGCAAATACAAGCTTTATAGCCTTTTGTAAAGTTTAAAATATCCATTAATTAATGTTTATTAATAGTTAATTTCGATAATATTCCGATGATAATTATGTTTGCATAACGCCCACAAAAATTTTCAACGCTTTTGGCAGCAAGGAAGAGAAAGAAAATATCAGCGCGTTTCCCCTTGGTTTTTCACCTTTTCTGATGGGAATTTTTGGGTTAAAATCTAAGTGAAAACTGTCAACTCTCCCACAATTTAAAGTATTGCAAAGCTATCCGAAAAAGTATTACTTTTGTTCTCGATATGTTGAGAGTAAGACTCAGATCAACTTATTGGGATTAGAGTAGATAAATCACCAGAAATTGACTCAAATAGGAGTCCAACTTTATGGCTATTACCAAAATGATCGCTGGCGTAGTACAGTATGTTTCTGAAGCCTTCTTGCGGATTTTTGGCCCTAATGACGATGCTTATCCAACTATAGGCGTACAACCATTTACAGGTGATCCTTATAAAAAGCGTACAGCAGAGATTTGGTAAATATAGCAGGGAACAGGCTGATGGTTATTTTCTGTTCTCATCTTCCTAGATACTGCTACTACGAACTCATCAATAAATGACAAATAAAATTTTGATTAGCAAAAAGGTATGGGATAATTATTCCATGCTTTTTTGTATAATCACTTAATCATCATTAGGCAAGATTTTTCAGTATTATTCAAAAGTTATACCAATTAAAAATTAAAAATTAATAATCAATACAGGACAAGCATTTGGGGCTGTATATCTGTCGCATTCTTTTTTAAAATTGGTATTATTTATTGTTGAATAGGAATTTCAATGATAAATTCTGTACCTTTCCCAGGGTGGGAATTACATTGCAGTTTACCGCCATGCTTTTCGGTGATGATTTGGTAACTGATAGACATCCCCATACCTGTTCCTTTGCCCACAGGCTTGGTAGTAAAAAACGGATTAAATATCTGTTGTTGAGTTTTTTCTGACATACCCATACCGTTATCAGCGATCGCCATCCTAATCCAATTAGCACCGCTAACTGAAGTAGAAATCCGAATTGTGGGAATTTCCCCATTACCCATTACCCATTCTCCTTTAACTATTCCGTCCTCTAAAGCATCAATGGCGTTTGCTAGAATATTCATAAAAACTTGATTAAGCTGCCCCGCATAGCATTCTACTGATGGTAAAGTCCCATAGTCCTTAATCACTTGAACGGCTGGACGTTCTGGTTGCTCTTTGAGGCGATGTTGTAAGATCATTAAAGTACTATCGATGCCTGCATGAATGTCCACAGCTTTAAATTCAGCTTCATCCATGCGAGAAAAAGTACGCAACGACAACACAATTTGGCGGATACGTTGAGTACCCACCTTCATAGAGTTTAAAATTTTTGGCAAATCTTGTTGGATATATTCCAGGTCAATTTCCTCATGCAAATCTTGTAATCCAGGTTCATAATTGGGATTTTTTTGTTGATAAACTTCAATAATTCGCAGTAAGTCTTGAGTATGCTCCTCAAGATAATTGAGATTACCGTGGATAAAGTTAACAGGATTATTAATTTCGTGGGCGACACCAGCAACCAACTGTCCTAAGCTAGACATTTTCTCTGCTTGAATCATCTGCGTCTGAGTGCGTTGGAGTTCTTGCACAGTTGTTTCTAAATCTTGCGCTTGTTGTCTGAGTCGGGCTTCAATTTGTTGGCGATCGCGGATATCACGGGCAATAGTGGATAAAAATTCTACTTCCCCTTGTTCATTTTTATGGGCAATAATCACTTGAGAAACAGGGAACTCTTCTCCGTTGCGCGATCGCATTAAAGATTCTCCAGACCAAATTCCCTGTTCCATAACTGTAGGTATAATTTCAGTCTGAAATCTCTCTAACATTGACACTCCCGTCGCCGAAGCGATAGGAAATTTCTCAGTTGTGGGGATACCCAGCAAATTCTGTGCCGCTTGATTTAAGTAGCAATTTATTCCAGACGCATCAGCTATACCAACAATATCAGGGGTTGCTTCCAAAATTGCCAGTAATCTTTTTTGTTCCCGTTCTGCTTCTACGCGCTCACTAATATCCCTCACTACCGCAATGGCATGAGGCTTACCATCGTAGTAAAGCAGTTTTCCTGTGACTTCTATATCAAAGCTAGTACCGTCTTTGCAAATACCTACAGCTTGGGTATGATATTTCTGCCCAGCTTTCACTGTTTTGATAAAATCCCCAAACTTCTCATAAGATTCGGCGTGAATATAATCTGTGGGGTTGAGATTGAGAAACTCAGATTGAGAATAGCCGTGCATCTCACAAAAAGCAGGATTCACCGCAACTAACTTGCTAGTATCCAAATCTATAACGCCGATACCATCATTCACAGTCTCAAAAATGCCCCGATACTGGGCTTCTTGTTGACGTAGCGTGACTTCAGTTTGTTTGCATGAGCGAAGCTCAACACTATCGCTCACATCTCTAGCCATCGCCAAAATATAGTTATCGTGACCAACCAAAGTCCACGATAGCCAGCGATAGGAACCATCTTTGCAGCGATAGCGATTTTCCAACCGAAAAACCCGAATTCCTTCACTTAACTTAGACATTTCAGCCAAGGTAGCGGCTCTATCTTCTGGATGTACTAGCTCCATGAAGGGTAAAGATAAAAGCTCCGCTTGAGAATAACCCAAAATATCTTCACCAGCCTGATTCACTCGCTGAAAATGGCCATTAAAGTCAGCAATACAGAGTATATCCACTGAAATATCAAAAAATAGCAACAAGTTTTTAGATTCACTGAGTTCCTGTTCCAGTCGGGCGATAACTGCACTAGATTCTTGGGTAGTTGCAGCCAACTGTTGCTTTAATTGAGCGTTTTGTTGCTGGAGTAGATTTATTTGCTGCTTCAGTGTTTCATTATACATAAGCTATTTAATAAGTCGTCAGGTTTAATCTGGAGTTATGTAGATGTGCTTTTAAGACTGGTTAATTGGCAATTGAAAATACATCTTTTCCTGTTACTTATTAGCTATCACCATTCTGAACTGCGGGAGAGACGCTCCAGATCCTCATCAGCGTCTTGCAGAGAAAGGCTTTAGCTCTTAACAGAGTCGTTGAATACTAACGGCACAAGTCTATTAAGTAGAACAGTGTAAATAATTAAATGTTTGTAGTAAGAACTAAAGTTCTCTCTGCAAGACGCTCCGCGAACAGAAAAGGAGTAAAGTCCTTACTACGAAATGAAGCCTAGTATTTTTACATCACTTAACATAGGTTGGTTTTTTCAAGTCGTTCTACTTAGCATCTCTTGAACTGATAACTAGCAAATTACGCAAATTTATTATTCCCATTTATCTTGGGTGTTTATTACTTTTTGCAATAAATCGACGGTGATCAGAACGTGAACCAGCAGATAGCAACTATAAAATCACACAGACTAATCAACCAAACAGAGAAATAGATTTCTGGAACTACAAACACCATTGCTGTATTATCACTGGTTTGTAAATCAGTTTTGTAGGAAAGATCGTTATGTCTCGAAATCGACGAATGTCCCTAGCAATGATCGTTGCTATGACTACCCTTGTGCCATTTTTAACAATTAGCAATTTTCGAGATATGCCTGGACACTCCCAGGAAATTCAGACACCTGCAATTCCGGTGAATGTTAACCTTGGGCGTTCATTTAATCAACTGGGAATCAAAGGTTCTATTCTAATTTACGATCGCAACAACAAAAAATTTTACGAACACAACGCTGCTCGCAACTCACAATCGTTCCTTCCTGCCTCGACTTTTAAAATTTTTAATTCTCTGGTAGCTTTAGAGACTGGGGTAATTTCCAATGATGTGGCTATTTTGACTTGGGACGGTATGCAGCGCCAGTTCCCCACATGGAATCAAGACACCAATATACGCCAAGCATTCAGAAATTCGACAGTATGGTTCTACCAAGTACTGGCTCGAAAAATTGGTCATGAACGGATGGAGAAATTTATCAAGCAAGTCGGCTATGGGAATCTTCAAATCGGCACACCTGAGCAAATTGACAGATTTTGGCTAGAAGGGCCTTTGCAAATTACACCCAAACAACAGATTGAGTTTCTACAACGTCTGCACCGCAAAGAGTTACCCTTTTCCCAACGTACTTTGGATTTAGTTCAAGACATCATGATTTACGAACGTACCCCCAATTATGTATTGCGAGGAAAGACAGGCTGGGCGGCAAGTGTTACCCCGAATATTGGCTGGTTTGTGGGATATCTGGAACAAAACAATAATGTATATTTCTTTGCTACCAATATTGATATACGCAACAATGATGACGCTGCTGCCCGAATTGAAGTTACTCGGCGCAGTCTCAAAGCTTTAGGATTGCTGTGAATCAATTCAAAATTCAAAATTCAATACAGCCCCAAACGCTTGTCCTGTCTTGATTTTGAATTTTGTACCCTACGGGGAAGCAAGCTACGCGGTAGCGTAGCGTAGCAAAGGGTATTTTGAATTGGTATAAGTCCTACCTGACGGGATATTAGAACTTAATAGAATCCTCTAACAGAGATTTTTGTTGTAACCAATCTTTGCCTACTTGGATACTAATATCTGAGTTGAGACTACCAGTGCTTTCTACCCGCACTTCGCCAAAACCTAAGGCGTTGCGAATGGACTCAGCGCTGTTGCCGTCGCCTTGCTGGGCAATAATATTAGTGACTTCCAAGGGTTCAGTCCAAGCATTAGCCACGTAAACGTTACGATAGCCGGCTTTTTCTAAGGCATTAATTAAAGGACGTAGTTGAGAGCGATCGCTACCTGTGCTATCCTGAATTGCCACTCGTACAGCCGTTGGATCATTTACCGGGTTTTCTGATAGAGATTCCAAACCAAAATGCTGTGCCATAAGTTTAGCGATACCATTTTTACTTGGTATCCAATAGCTGGCATTATACTCATTTGGTTCGCTGAAACGTCCGGGTAGCATTAACATTTGCATATTGGTGCGATTAGTCCGCACACCAAAACCCACTAGCGCTACCAATTCCTCAACTGTCAAGTTGGTGTCGATATTATCTTTAACTACGTTGAGAATTTTTGGTAACTGAGCTACTGTTACAGGGTTAAGAGCTTGATCCATTAAAGCACGCATCACCATTTGCTGGCGTTGAATCCGGCCAATATCTCCTAGTTCATCATGACGAAAGCGGAGTAATTGTAGTACCTGGTCGCCATTCAGATGCTGTTTACCTGCCTTTAAATTAATATATAAGTGTTGGGAATGATCTTGATATTTCATATCTTTGGGGACATAAACTGTCACTCCGCCCAAAGCATCAATGAGTTTACCAACTCCCAAAACGTTAATGCGGATATAGCGATCAATACCCACACCACCCAACAGATTACTAACAGTTGTGGCAGTTAAAGCAGGCCCACCCTCCACGTTAGCGGCATTAATTTTTCTGACTCCATGCCCTTCTATACGCGTGCGGGTATCTCTGGGAATGGAAAGCATAGCAATTTTTTTGGTCTCTGGGTCAAACTTCACCATGAGCATGACATCAGCAAGACCATCAAAGGAATTTACCTGGGGTAGGTAGCGGAGATTTTGGGTTTCAGTAGGGGGATTTTGAACATCTGGTGGAAGTACGCTCATCCCCATGACTAATAGATTCACAGGCCGAGTTAATTCAGAAAAACGTAATCCACTACCAGAGATGGCATCACCATCAAAGACTGCTTCTTCTTGGGGGCTGAGTTGAGCTTGCTGCAATGGTGTACTGGTTAATGAAACAGCTAATAGCGCTCCGGCTGTTGCTGATACCATCGCAATTCCACCCATACCCATCCAAAACCATAGCCAACGCCCCGGTTTCGTATTGCGCGAATTTTTGCCACTGGAGTTAGGGGCGTTTGACGATGGATTTCCTTCTGCTGAAGTTCTTTGAATGGTCACAGACTTCCTCACACTATACTGATGAATTAAGTAAATTTGCTGACTTAAAATAATGCAGATAAATCAACCCATAATAGCTAACTTTTAATCAATTACATTGACATTTTATTTTGCTTTCAACCACAACACTTATAGCAGGATTTTTCCTCATTGTGGCAATTTTCTAATTGATTTATAGCAGTATGGCAATAGTCCGTTCCCTTTGACTAGGTCTATCAGAAAATTATGCGTAATTTTGTTAGCCATTAAGTAAAAATGCTGCCTAATCATCTGAGAAACTCAAGATAAATATTTGCTAAACACCTGTTCTGCAAAGCGACTCAACCCTGGTAAACGATGGGACTTACCTTGGAATAAGCGCAAAATTAACCAGATACTTACCAAGAAGTAACCAGATGTAAAAAAGCCATTCAGAATTAACAGGCGCAGGGTGAAAAATTCCGCAGTTGCTGCTCCAGTAGCCAACAAGAGATACCCCAACAACCAAGTAAACGCCAGAGTAATAGACAGACGACTCACCGCCAGTTGTTCCCGGCTACCTTGACAGCGATAAACAGTCCAGAGGGATGGAAAAAAGCCAATAACAGGGATTAGATGTAAAATAAGCTGTGTTTTAGGAATAGTTGACTCTTCCTCGCTCACCGTGATGTTTTGATTTGATTGAAAGTCTTCCATTGTTTTTTCGTCAAATCCTAAACTAGAGGGATGAATGACAATGATGTAGTTAGAGATAATAAGCTATAGATACAGAATTTTTTAGTTCTATCCCGCAATCGGCTCAAGATGCAGACACTCAAGCTACTCAACTGGTGGCAAACACTAACACCAATAGCGAGAATTGGGGCGATCGCTCTGTTCGCTCCTTTATTAGTTCTCAATGGTTGGGCAATTTCCGCAATTTTTGATTACTTCCATTCCTTAATAGTCATTTTAGTCGGAGCTTCAGTTTTAGCATTTCTGCTCAACTACCCTGTTAGTTGGATGGCGCATCGCGGCGCGAGGCGAGAGCAAGTTGCTATTTTAGTGTTTTTATTGGCTCTATCAATTTTGTTAGCTCTGGGTGTGACTTTATTTCCTCTGGCGCTTACCCAAGCTCAACAACTGGTAGCACGTATCCCAGAGTTAATTGATTCTGGGCGATCGCAGCTCATGATGTTAAACGAGAAAGCAGAGACTGTAGGTTTACCGATTAACCTGGATGCTTTGGTAGTACAGATTAATGATCGCGTCAAAGGACAACTCCAGGCGATCGCCGGACAAGTCCTCAATCTGGCCGTTGTCACCTTCACCAGTTTGCTAGATTTTCTGTTGACAATGGTGTTAACTTTCTATCTTCTCCAGCATGGCGGTGAACTTTGGCAAAGCTTAGTAGAATGGCTCCCTAGCAAGTTCCGCGCTCCATTCTCCCAAACAGTACGCTTGAGCTTTCAAAATTTCTTTATTACCCAGTTAATTTTATCTACTTGTATGGCATCAGCCCTCATTCCTGCCTTCTTATGGCTGAAGGTGCCATTTGGGCTATTATTTGGGCTGACCATTGGCATTATGGCGCTTGTGCCATTTGGTGGTTCTGTGGGTATTGCACTTACTACCTCACTAGTCGCATTGCAAGATTTCTCGATGGGAGTCAGAGTTTTGATTGCGGCTGTAATTGTCCAGCAAATTCTGGAAAACTTAATCGCTCCCCGTATCTTGGGCAATTTTACTGGCTTGAATCCAGTCTGGATATTAATATCTGTTTTGACAGGAGCTAGAGTTGGTGGACTTTTAGGGGTAATTGTTGCCGTTCCCACTGCTGTAATAATTAAGACTGCTTTGACTGCCTTACGTCCCTCTAGTGTAAATAATGCAATAGAAGTAACAGATACCACAGAAATAGCTGCATCCGTAGTACAAAAAGAGAATCCCAAAAATACCCTAAGTATTTCCGAACCAACTACGCCGTAATTTGGGCATTTATGGGAAACGGGTCATAGGGAATATGCTTTTCTCTAGAGGTGAACAAAATTAACGATTTGGATAAACATGGCGCATTTCAAAGCGGCTTTGCTCCCACAGTGGTAGTAAGGCTTGCTTTGCAGCATTTAACTGGGCTTGGGAGCAGCTTATTTTGCCATGTTCGATAATCCAGATAAAAATGCGAGTAATTAAAACTGCTTTAAAACTATTTTCATGTTGATAATTATTAATTCTACCCACTTGAGCATCTAAATAATAAATTACGTCTTTAAAACTCCATTTTTGGAAATTACTTTTAACTCTATCTTTTGTATTATCAGTTTCCATTAAAGATAAGTTACGGATAATATAATCCATCCCTTCTATTGATGAATCTGTATTCCGTACTAAATTAGTGAATGCCCTGTAATATACCCGCAATAATGTAGTCGAACTATTTTCTATATATATATTTAGCCAAGATTGTATATCTTGGAGATAAGGAATTAACTCTTGAATTTCATTGATTTTTGTAATAGAAATCCTGTTATTTTCGGTATTCAATATATTATTTAATAATTCCTCTTCAGACAACGGATATTTAGCCGAATAATAATCAATAACTTTAGGAATAAATTGATTTAATAGCCATTGTTGAGTGTATTTAGCTGTCCAAGTACCCCGTGGGCCGATATCTTGCTGCCATGTATTCATTTCGCCTTTTTCCAAAGATTGTAGATGCACATCATTTATTTCATAAACTATGTTAATTATGCCGTTTGGTAATATAGATAAATAATTGACAGGTTTGGGTAAAATAAAAGCATGATCCCGAATCCCACGACTAACACGAATGGAAATATCTTCCTGTTGAAATAAATGCCACTCTGATTTACCTTGCACATAGTTAAACTCATTGGCGAAGTTGTGCATTAATCGCCATAATTTTGCATCTACAGAAAACAGATTAACTCCACGCACACCTAAAAAATCTGTAAATTCAAAATCCCAAGTTTCTAAAGCATTTTCAAAAGCAATAATCGCTTTTTTATATTCTTGAGCAACTATATCGATACATAAACATAAGTCTGCTGTTTCTAAGTCAGATAATATAACTGTTGTTTGACCTAGATTAACTTCAAAAGCGTTATCATCTAATTGTTTAAGAAAACTCCGGCAACCCCATTCTGGACGGGTATTTAAGCCTGTCATGAGGTTACCTAAAATATATTGATGATTTAAGCTAACCTTTAGTCCTCTTAAGATAACGCTGCTAAATTGTATTTGACAATTACCTTCACCAGAAGCTTTAGGTAAGTTACACTCTATAACTACTTTAGGCTTGACAACAGTCAGGCGATCGCCTTCTCTAAAGGTAGAGGTTCTAAAGTCAGTATTAGCGACAATTTCCTGTAAATTGTACCGTCTTAATGATTTTTCTATGAGGCTATATTGTGTATATTTAGAAATATTAGCTGTGTTTTTATCAATATTTTTAACTAAATTAAAATTAAAGTTATTATAGAATTCTGTGGCTATATGGGTGTTTTTTAAAGAATCGACACTTTTGTCAAAGATTAATTCTTCTTTGTGGTAGATAAAATATTTAAAAATCCTCACATGATAGCCATTAGTCACTAAAAAGTATAAAGGTTTTAAATAAGTACTATAAAACTTGGCGCGTTCGATAGCTTCTGGAAAATTATTAGAATTTGGCTCTAAATATATAGCAATGATTAAAGCTGTTTCAGCATTTTGTTTAATAACATCATCAGTAGAGAAATATATATAAATACTTTCTAGATTTTTTTCAATGTTTTGAGTATTTAAAGGATAGTTACCAGCCGAATATGTCTTGGGATAACAGAGATGACGAAACATAGGTACAATAAAATTTATCTCGACATCATCTTTGTTTTTTAAAACACGATAATCAAAAGATTGTATCCATTGAATAAATTGTTTAGTTTCATTAGAAATTGACATTATATAGTTACAATAAGCACTTTAATAGAAACTGAGAAAGGCACAGCCTGACTGTGCCTCTATCTTGTTTAACTATGATGGGTGCGAAGGTCAACATTATGCCAACGCCACCACCTTCTCAAGCAACCCTTGGAATAACTTTAATCCATCGCTACCACCAAGCACAGGGTCAGAAGCCCTTTCTGGGTGAGGCATCATGCCTAAAACATTGCCTTGGCGATCGCAAATCCCGGCTATATTATTCAGGGAACCATTGGGATTTTCACCCGCATAACGGAAAAGCACCTGCCCATTATCTTCAATCTCAGATAAAGTTGCCTCATCAGCATAAAATCTGCCTTCTCCGTGGGCAATTGGGAGAGTGATGACTTCACCAGGGTTGTAAGCTTGAGTCCAAAGGCTATTGGTACTCTCAACAGTGAGAGGGACGCGATCGCAAATAAAATGCAAATCTTGATTTCTCGCCAAGGCTCCAGGTAAGAGTCCGGCTTCAGTTAATACCTGAAAACCGTTACAAATCCCCAGCACCAACTTACCTTTTTGGGCGTGTTCCACCACCTGCTGCATCACAGGAGAGAACCGAGCGATCGCCCCACAGCGTAAATAGTCACCATAACTAAATCCACCAGGGATAATCACCACATCCAAATCAGCAATATCGGTGTCTTGATGCCAAACCATGCGAGTTGGCTGTCCTAGCAAGTCTCTAGTGACATAGGCAACATCGCGATCGCAATTAGAACCAGGAAATACAACAACGCCAAATTTCATGATTAGTCAGTTGTTAGTTGTTAGTTGTGAGCCAGTACGGTCTTGGGGGTTTCCCCCATGAGTAACTGGCGTTAGCGCAGCGTTAGCGAGGAACGAGCGTCACCCGGAGGGTCAGTTGTCGGTTGTCAGTTGCTATTGTTGTTTTCTTACTTATTGCCCGATCCCTAAAATACTCCGGTCTGGGTTTCGACTTCAATCAAATCAAAGCGATAATTTTCAATTACTGGATTAGATAACATTTGATCACAAATGCGGTTTAAGTCTTGACGCGCTTTTGCTTCATCAGAAGTAGTAATGTTGAGTTCAATGTACTTACCAATCCGTACATGATCAACGTTATCGTATCCCATTTGCAGGAGACCAGATTGTACGGCCACACCGGCCGGGTCTAAAACTGAAGGACGAAGTGTCACGAAAATTTTGGCTAGATACTTAGTTTGCACGGAGTTTTTCTGAAAGCTGCGATCGCTATACTATAACTTTCTGTTCCAACTGAGTAAAAATAAGTTAATCGAGACGTTAAAGTTAATTTATTAGTTAGGCAGTAGAACAGCTTCTAATCCAGTGGCAAATTTAAATAATAGTCTATGAGAGCCATACGCACCCGCAGTCAAGAGCGCATCTTAAACCTGTTGCAAACCATTAAACAAGGCATTTCTGCCCAGGATATTTATGTAGAACTCCGTAATCGCAATCAGAGTATGGGGTTAGCAACAGTTTATCGTTCCTTGGAAGCCTTAAAACTAGAAGGCTTGGTGCAGGTACGGACTTTACCTAATGGCGAAGCTCTCTACAGCCTAGCGCAGCAAGATAAACACCATCTTACGTGCCTGCAATGCGGTGTATCTATTCCTATTCATCAATGCCCTGTTCACAACTTAGAAGAACAGTTACAAACTGCCCATAAGTTTAAGATTTTCTACCACACTCTGGAGTTTTTCGGTTTGTGTGGTAAGTGCCAAATGAATCACGCGAGTGAAATTTAGTCAATAGCCGAAACTACTGACCACTGACCACTGACGACTGACTATCCGAAACAATCGAGCGAATACCCTCTAAAGTAGCGGGAATAGCGCGGGGGTCCATAAACATGACTTTACTGCTATCGCTCTTACCGATGGTTGCGCCCATATCGAGATAACCCAAAGCCAATAACACCTCTAGGGCTTGTTCAGCAGTACCATTGGAACTGATTTTCTGGGCAAGAATTTCTGCTGATTCGGCAATAGCCTGAGCTTTGAGAACTTGTTGCTGACGTTCAGCCTGAGCTTTGAGAACGATCGCTTTTTGTTCCGCCTCTGCTTGTAAGATTACCGACTTTTGCCTGGCTTCCGCATCTAATATTTGGGCTTCGGCCTTACCTCTGGCAGAATTGACAGCCGCTTCCCTCTCACCCTCTGAATTTAAAATTGCTGCTCGTCTGCGTCGTTCGGCTGACATTTGCAATTCCATCGATTCCCGCACAGCTTGGGAAGGAATAATATCTCGCAGTTCTACCCTTGTGACTTTTACACCCCAAGGATCAGTGGCAATATCCAATTCCCGTAATAAAAGTTCATTAATTTGGGAACGAGCCGTAAAGGTTTGATCTAACTCCAACTGTCCCATTTCCGAGCGAATTTGGGTCAGCACCATATTCACCATTGCCGAGTGGAGGTTTTCTACTTTGTACCAAGCCTTTTCCATATCGACAATTCGCCAGTAAACCACTGCGTCTACTTCAATTCCTACGTTGTCGCGGGTAATACATTTTTGGGGTGGAATATCTAAAACCTTTTCGCGGATAGTTTCTTTGTAGACGGCTTTATCTATAAAAGGAAGGACAAGATTTAGTCCTGGGCCTAGCTTTTTGTGGTAGCTACCTAATCTTTCTACTAAAACTTCATTACCTTGATTAATCACCTTCACAGACCCCGCAACGGCAGAACCACCGAGCGCTAAAGCAATCAATAAAAATAACTGTTCCATTGCCAACCTCTAAATATTTCTGTATAAGTTATAACCAACTGTTAATTAGGACTTACGCGCCCAGGCTGTCTGTTGAGAGTGGGTATAAGGGTTTTAAACATTTACACCCCTAAACCCCTGTACCCTTATCCAAACCCTTGATTTTTCATTTTCATGCGTAAGTCTAGTTAATGACTAGTGACTAAAATGCAGCAAATTTTCAGGCATCACCACTAAAGTAGTGCCTTCCCTCCTGACTACATAAACCCTTTGGTGAGCAGCGATAGTGATTTGCTCGTCGTCGCACTTTGCCCGCCAAGAATTTCCTTCGTATAATACTCGTCCTGCTTGTCCGGGGAGAATTTCTGTTAAGGTTTCCGCCGTAATTGCATCTTGAATTTTTGACCTACGTTGTCGTGGTTGCAAAAATCGGCGGGAAAGTGCAATCAAAACGGTAGAAAGAAACAACCAAGCCACAACTTGCAGCCATAAAGCTAACCCCAATTGAGATAGTAACGCCACCATTAAGGCGCTAATTCCCATCATGAAGGCGATAAACGCCGATGGTAAGAACAATTCTGTTAAGCAGAGAATTGCTCCAGCCAGTAGCCAGATTAAGGTAGATATTGGCATAGCGCCATCCTAGACACTACATTCACACAAACCAACTTAGTCGCTGGTTATCTGGATTTGGTGATTGGTAATTGGTGATTGGTAATTGGTAATCAAACATAACTCTTACCCATTACTCATTACCTTTTTCCCAGCAATTTTGATTAAAATCAGTAACAATGTGTAGCCACAGGTACACAAAACAAGTCTATTCTGTCCTTCAAGCCTTTGACTGCTAAAGTTAATCGAACTTCACCACTTAATTTATTTTTAAAATTTATACTTGTATGCTTTCTATCGAACGGATAATTTATTGCATAAATCAAAATTGTGATAACCCGATTAATTTTGCGGGAGAACGTGTTTGCGCTAGTTGTCAAACTCCTTTAGTTCACCGTTATCTTTGGGCTACAGGCTCACTAGCAACCGAGATCCCACTAGGTACAAAAGTATCAGATAGATATGAGGTAATAGGACAACAGGTTTGGTTGGACACTCGGCCGGGATTATTACCAGAAGTACCTCAAGAATTACCGCCGGATGTTATTCCTTATCTTCGCTTATATCCAGAGCGATCGCATCTCCCCCAAGTCTATGGTTTTGTTACCTCTCTACCAGAAGGCGCAGACAATATCTTATTACTAGAAAATGTCCCCATCGATGAAGAAGGGAATATTTATCCAACTATCATCGATGCCTGGGAAAAAGCCAAACCAGTCAGACAAGTTTACTGGTTATGGCAGATTCTCCAATTGTGGACACCATTACTGGAGTTAGGACTAGCTCAAAACCTGCTGAAAGCCGACAATTTGCGCGTCCAAGGTTGGTGTGTGCGACTGTTAGACCTGAATGCCACAATACCTACAGAACAGCCTAATTTAAAAGATTTAAGCGATTCTTGGCAGCCTCTACTAGAGTTGACAACAACTTCTGTTACTCCAAGGTTGCAGAATATCATCCAGCAGATGGCTAACTCAGAAGTAGAGTTAGAAACTATTGCGACTCAACTTAATGCTTTATTACTCGCAGCCGCCGGAGAATTGCCATTAACTTTAAGCATGGCAGGGGTGACAGATGCAGGCCCCCAACTCAAACAAAATGAAGATACTTGCTATCCCAATACTGCTGTTGACTCCCATGAATTATTAGTACCAAATTTAGCGATCGTTTGTGATGGCATTGGCGGACATCAAGGGGGCGAAGTAGCCAGTCAATTGGCAGTGCAGTCTCTAAAATTACAAATTCGTGCTTTATTCACCGAAGTAGCAACTCAGCCAGAAATTGTCCCACCAACTTTGTTACAGGAACAACTCGAAGCTAGTCTGCGTGTGGCTAACAACCTCATCAGTTCCCGTAATGATGAACAAAAGCGCCAAGGTAGAGAACGCATGGCCACAACGCTGGTAATGGCAGTACAAGTACCGCAACGAGTATTAACCACATCTGAGTGGCAATCAGATAATGCCCATGAGCTTTATTTGGTTAATGTGGGTGATAGCCGTGCTTATTGGATAACTCGTGAATATTGCCAACAGCTTACAGTAGACGATGATATCGTCACGAGGGAAGTCCGTTCTGCCCGGAGTTTGTATCGGCAGGTACTCCAACGACAAGATGCCAATGCTTTAACTCAAGCCTTGGGAAACAGAGATGCTGAATCTTTACGGTTGGCGATTAAGCGATTCATCATCGATGAAGATGGGATTTTATTATTATGTTCCGATGGGTTAAGTGATAACAACTGGGTAGAAAATTCTTGGCAAGATTACGCTGTACCAGTATTAACTGGTCAAATGACTGTTGAAGATGCTGCCCACCATTGGATTAATCTAGCCAATGAGAAAAATGGCCATGATAATACTTCTGTTGTGCTGACTCTTTGCCGTGTTTCTAAAGAATATTTAGTGCCAATCACACCAACGCCACCACTGGTAGAGATTCCAGAACCAGAAATAGCAGAACTGGAAAGATACCCAGAAGAATCTATCTTGACGGAAAGTTCTCAAGCATTGCTGGATTTGGAACTCCCAGATGAACCCAGCCCAGCCCCAATTAAACAACCAAAACGCCGTCAACCTTTATTATTGGTTGGGGGATTATTGGCGTTACTAGTAGGGGGTACAGGTATAGGATTATTTGCTTGGTGGCAACTTAGTCCCCAATCATTTCAGCAGATGTGTCAAAAACTACCCCCGTCATTGCAGCAATATTGTTCACCGAGGGGCAGATGAGGAGCAGGGGAGCAAAGAAGAATACTATGAACTATTGACCAATCACAACTGACTAATGACAACTGACTAATGACAACTGACTAATGACTATGGACTAACGACTATTTATTGTAGAATTGATTCTGTCGTTAAAGCGCACAGCAAAGGCAATTTTGCTCACTAATTGCGCTCAAAGCCTGCGTAGGTAAGCTTTGTTTGTATATAAGTTAGAGAGTTGTGAAACAGAGCATCTGTAAATGTTGAGTGCTATGGGAGTTGCTGTTGTAAACAATACTTTTTGTTAAAAAAGCAAGTTAGTTCAGTGAGGATGGCCGTGGAGATACTTGTTGAAAAAGGTGTGAATGTTGTTATGAAAGTTGGCGATCGCGTCTGTGTAAAAGAATCGGTAGTAGTTTACCATCATCCTGAACATCGCGGTAAAGCTTTTGACCTCAAAGGCTCAGAAGGCGAAATTGTGGAGATTGTCACCCAATGGCAAGGTAGACCTGTTAGTGCTAATTTACCTTTTCTTATCCAGTTTAGTAAAAAGTTTAAGGCTCATCTACGGGAAAATGAGTTAGAAGTTATCTAAAGTATCTAAATCTTTGAGGAGCGGCGGAACCATGAGAAAATATTAACTTCGCCGCGCATTCTTTCTAGTTCCTGGCGATGCTGCTCGGCAGTTGCGTAGTACCATTCACAATGGCGCTGAAACTCAGAACGTTTTTGCACTTCATAATAAAACTGATGAGTTGTCTGATAAGCTGCAAAAGTATCCTCGGCTTGGGGTTGGGGTACAGGTAGAATGTAGGGTAAGTTTTCGTTCATGGATTTTAGGGAGCAGGGGAAGTAGGGGGAGCAGGGGAAGCAGGGTAAGCAAAGAAGAATTACTATTGACTATTGACAACCGACAACTGTACAGACGCGATTAATCGCGTCTCTAATTAGACCCAACCTCGTAACCAATAAACAAAGCTGCCAACGTATTCTTTCAGGGCGTTTGTGAATAGGTGTAAGTTGTAAGTATCTGGTAATAAATTCAATATAGCGGCTTTGGGGGTGTTGCCGAGTTCCTGGAGTTCACCTTCGCTAACTAAAAAGTCAGTGGGTGCGGGGATAACGTTCATACCTTGACGCTGGAAAATTTTCAGCGATCGCGGCATATGTAATGCTGAAGTTACCAACAATACTTGATCAATACCACGAGATACTAATATTTTCTTGACATTTACGGCATTTTGATAGGTATTAAGTGAATCGGGTTCTTCAATCAACACACTAGCCGGAATACCTAGAGATGTGAGGATATTTGCCATATCTGTTGATTCCGATGAACCGCTTCCGCGCCAATCGATGCGTCCCCCACTGAGGATGATGAGTGGGGCTTTGTTTTGGCGATATAATTGGGCAGCATAGATGACGCGATCGCCTTGTTCACTTAAATCTGGTGTAATCCTTGGGGGAAAGACTGATTTAGTTGCACCACCTAAGACGATGATGGCTTCAGCGTTGGGTAATTGTGCCATGGGTAGATTTTGCCATTCTAGCGATCGCACCAAGTATTTAGCAACCCAGGCGTTGCTGCACAATAGCAATAAAGTTAACGATAAAGCTATGGCTGTAGTCGCTATACGTGGACGTTTACGCAAAGTTACTAGTGCTACTACTAAACCGACACTAGCTAATCCTAAAGGATAAAAAAATAGAGGCAGTAATTTAGATAAATATAAGAACATATTTATGGTTGTGGAATTGGGTATCGCGGGTTGAGTTTTGGCTGTGCTAAGACAAGGTAGCAGATGAGTCTTAGATTTCCATGAAACAGCAAAAAAATCAATTCAGCCATCTCACAGCCATTGAAAGAACTTATCTATCATTTCCTGCACAGTTTTTACTAAATCAAAACCTGCTACAAGGCCAAATTTTAGACTTTGGTTGTGGATTTGGGAATGATGTTAAATTATTGCAGCAAAAAGGCTTTGATATTACTGGTTATGATCCTTATTATTTTCCTCAATATCCTGAAAATAAATTTGACACTATAATTTGCTTCTACGTTTTAAATGTTTTACTCCCCGAAAATCAAGCTAATGTCCTCATGGATATATCCCACTTATTAAAACCAGGAGGTAAAGCGTATTATGTAGTCAGAAGAGATATTAAAAGGGAAGGGTTTCGAGAACATTATATTCATAAAAAACCTACATATCAATGTCTTGTCAAACTACCATTTCACTCAATCCATTTAGATGAAAGCCGAGAAATATACGAATACACTCATTATAATAACCAGCGTCATTCATCTAATTATTGTATATTTTGCAATCCCCATAAAAACTTAAAATTATTAACAGAATCGGCAACTGCCTACGCTATCTTTGATGGTTATCCAATCAGCAAAGGACATATATTAGTTATTCCCAAACGTCATGTTAGCGACTACTTCGAGCTACCCCAAAAAGAGCAATCAGCTTGTTGGTTAATGGTAAATAAAGCACAGGAATTTTTGAAAGCAGAATTTGCCCCTGATGGCTTCAATATAGGTATGAATATCAATCGAGCCGCCGGACAAAATATTATGCACGCGAGTATCCACATCATCCCACGTTATCAAGGCGATGCCATAGGAGCGAAAAGTGGCATTAGAAACGTCATACCTCAAAGAAAATAGTTAAAACTTTGCGTCCCTCAGCGCCAACCTCCGCGATACTTTGCGTTAAAAAAAGTTAAACAACCTCTCTAGCCTTGCGTCTTTCCACCTCCTCTGTGTCCTTCCGATAGCCATCCAACCACTGAATAATTTCCATAGATAACTCTTGCTTACTTCTAGTATTAGCATCAATACAAACGTGTCGAGTTACAGCCTTAGCCACTAATACATCTGCCAAATAAATTTCATAATTAATCTCAAACTTTTCCGCACCAATCTTTTGCGGTACCAAGCTAATTATCACCTGAGCCCCACAAAATAGCGGACGCAAAAAATCTACACTGGCATGGACAATTGGGAAAGCCATACTAGGATTAGTAAAAAACTCTTTGAGACTAATTCCTGATGTTCTCAAAGACGCTTCATAACCTTCATGACAAATGCTGAGGATATTAGCAAAATAAACTACTCCCGCAGCATCCGTATCTTGAAAGTTAATTGTCCGATGATAAGTAAAAGGCATATGGAAAATTACCAAATAAAAAAAAGAGCAGACTAGAAGTCCGCCCTACAAAATCATATTACTGTGCAAGAAAAATTTATAACTTTAATGGTGAATATATATCTTCAGAAGTAGGGTTAAGATAAGGACGCTGTAAATCTATAGAATGATGTTGAAAGTGTTTGTTAATCGTCTTCATTCGTTCTTCGACTGCATTCTTACCCTTCTGCCAAGCTTCTAACAAAGCATTCGCCACAATTTGACAACGATTCATGCCAAAAGTCTCTTGTGCGGCAAATTTTTGCGTAGGTTCTTCAGCCAGACTCAACCCAGGTGCTAAAAATTTGGTAAACAGGGGTATCTCTGGCTGGAAATAAGCTTGATACTCTTGATATATAACCTGAAGAATTTTATGTATTACTGGATAGTTTTCGTGTTCAAAATAGAGTACGCCTGAGTCATAGCGTCCATAGGCGCAGGGATTGTACAGAACTTGAAAGGTAAAAGGAAGTGCGGCGGCGTTGAATTGTGCTGTTAAACTATCCATAAGTGCGATCGCACCATCTGCACTGAAATTAAAATAGATTCTCCCTGTACCTAAATCAGCATCCGGGTTTCCTGACTGTTCCTGTCCCACATCACTCACAGCTAAGTAGTAGCCGTTTTGCAATCGATTATTAGGCATCCAAATCGCTACTGATTCCCCTACAGTCGCAGATTTTTTACCGGGTTTGAGATGGCAATCTGGTTCTATGTATAAAGTTAAACCACTCTTAGTCACTGCCATACTACCATCGGGTTCCTTACGTAACACCTGCCAACTAGGGTCAAAATAACCCCGTCCGTGATTACTGGCTTGCAGTTGTTCGTAAAATTCCCAATCGATACCCACATTGGTATTAGTTGCTAAATTTTGTGGCATCGAGTAATTAGCATTGTTGTCAGTTGCCAAATTACTTTGCAATACACCGTTGTAATAAATTCCATAAAGGAAGTTACGCAGCAATAAGGCGAGATATTTATTTTGTAGAGCAGGGGAGTTGTGCTGAAATCTATCTGCTACTTTGGTTGGTAAAGCAAAAGGCTGATAACTGGGATGGTTGATACAAAAGTTCGGCTCAATTTGGATATTAGTAGCAATATCCATCAGAGAATTAAACAGTGGGTTAGCAGAATAGTCTAGCATCAATCAATTCCAAACTCAAAATTGATAATTTAGAAAACCCCTACAGGGTAAACATCCTGGCTCTAATATTAATTCTTACCTAATCGATGACAAATTCAAAACTGATAATTTTGCTTTTTGAATTGTTCATCATCGTGCTTTTAGCAACCACGTAAGCGGGTTTTTTCGTAATACAGGGGAACTAACTGTTTTTCTTTCTCAGGATGTGATATTTGAGGAAACTTTGCTACCGGAGAGAGAATTTCTGCCTCCGAGATACCAAAAATACTCAGTATGGATTGCTCAGGCATAGTCAGCAGATTTTTAGCTATTTGAAGCATATGAAGGTGAGAAGTATCAAATAATTTACAGTTATTAATCTTGTCTTGAATTTGGTGAATTAAAGCCAAGCCGACAAACTTGATAACTCGCACCAAAAAATTAGGATGGTATTCCAAAATCATGGGAAAGGCTTGCAAATAAGCTTGTAATAAAGCCACTAAAGATGGTTGAATCTCCTCTAGTGGTATCATTGCTAGTTCTAGAGACTCTGCTAATTCCAGAGTAGGATCTACAACTAAACTCTCAAGCCAAATTTCTAAATAACTAGCTAAAATAGTTCCTAAATCAAAAGCCGGATCTCCCCAAGTGCAAGCTTCCCAATCAATCAATCGCACTAGGCAATTATCTAATTGGTTCCATCGGGAATGAATTAATATATTGTTGAGTTTGAGGTCATTATGAGTTAAACAACAAGCATCCCACTCATAAGCCAAGTCAGCGATCGCTGCTTCTAAACTCTCATAGCATTGATAGAGAACGTGAAATTTTAAGGCTTCAGTAGGAATTTTACCAAAAATCTCTGGACTCAGAAAACTTATTCCTTGTGCCGGATTGTAAAAATGATAGCGGAACTGTCCTTGAGGCGCAGTCGCCATGAAATCACGATATTCTTTCCCCTGGAAGGTAGTACGGTGTAGCGCTGCTAATGTCGTCCCAATTGCCGCCGCAATTTCTTTGGGGAAAACAT
Organism: Anabaena sp. FACHB-595; assembly: GCF_048568275.1. Classification (NCBI taxonomy): domain Bacteria; kingdom Bacillati; phylum Cyanobacteriota; class Cyanophyceae; order Nostocales; family Nostocaceae; genus Anabaena; species Anabaena sp. FACHB-595. The sequence goes on along the minus strand of NZ_CP183473.1, from coordinate 2,958,936 downwards.
TCGTGTTTTGATAAGATTTAGCTAAATCCAGGTACTCGCTTAAATAACTGCGAACGAGGATGGAATTTTCCTCATCAAAATGTACCACCAAAGGAGCGATCGCAGAAATATTTCCGAGAATGGGAAACTTTTGTAGTAATTGGTGAAATAGCCATTCATTAAACAATTCATGGAGAATCCCATCATCTTCTATACTACGTTCTTGTTTAACTAGCAGTTTGCGATTATCTGCTAAATTCACCACTAAATTGTAGTTCTTCTTGGTAATTGGCAATTCAAATATGTCTGATTTGCCATCTTCTGAGCTACACAGTTCTGCTGCTTGCAGATGCTGGATAACGTTTTGAGAAGACAGTGGTAATAACATTGATTATTTCCTAGTTCGTAAAATTGCTGAGATAATCACCTAATCTCAAGATTGGTCTCGTTTTAGTCGTCTAGGTAGATAACAACAAGGATATAAGTATCAATCATGATTGCTTTAATCTATAAATATCTCATCTCCTTTACTAATACCTGCCAAAATGGCAAAATAGCCTTTATTTTTGCTTTAATTTTTGATGTAATCCCCGCCAAATCTTTAAAATAAATATTCACTTTTTGGAAAAACTATGTCAGATTATTTAATTTTTTATATAAACTTATAATTGATTGTTTACTGGTGATTCCTAAACCATAATTTATTACACTTTGCGTGTCAGATGTCAGTTTTTGAAAGGATCTGGCTTAATACTCCATCCCCTCGTGGATAAAGTTTTTTATTAACTGAATCACCTATCTAAAGAGAGATTTATACTGATTCATATATTAGACATAAGATTTTTCATAGGATGAATCTATCAGAAGTAAGGTATACGAAAACCCATACCATGCCGACTATGACATTGATATGCAAAAGCTAATTTCACTTACTACGTTAGATAAAATAGGAAATCTCATTTTCAGGTATTAAAATGTTTTGTAACAATTAATACATTTTTACTCTAAGCTTTTTAAAGCTATTAATTTAATATGTGTATTATTTTTATTTATCATCACCAAGTTCAAAAAACCGGATACTTTGGGTAACCGGCAATAATTTTTTGAAAAAATATTAAAATTACATTATGTAATACAATAATGTTTCATTGCCTACGTCCACTAAAGAGGAGTTTTTGTATAAACTTCTGATGAGCAAGCAAAGAAACATAGGCATTTCACCTTTTCCAAATAAGCAAAAATTATGTCATCAGTAAAGATTTTTGCTTAATTTAAGTTGTTATTTACAATACAAAATGTACTTAATAAACCGACATTTCTAGAGCAAAAGATTTTCGTGATGTGAGATACACCTAATTTCACCGGATATGCTGTCAAAGTCATTCACATATTATTAATACCAATGTACTATAGTGAGACAATCCTCAACAAATCTAAAATACTAGCACTTACCCATAAAAACGAAATATCAAGGGTTTGGATAGGGGCGTAAATGTTTAAAACCCTTACACCCTTATACCCTTCGTAAGTCCTATTACTTAGGAGCTACCATTTGATTGACTAAAACTACCAGTGACAACATCCCTAAAATAGTCATTAATCCCGCAGGCATAAACTTGCGTGTTCTAACCAACCTTAATGCAAAGAAGACTACCAGTGCAGCAGTCACCACAGTTGCTAAAATTAAACCCCAAGTTTGTCCTTGGAGTTGTAAGTAAGCAGCAACAAATAGTAATAAACCACTAAAAACACCACTAAGGAGAGAAACTTGACTATTAGCCTGAAAGTAGCCAATAATGCCACCAATAAGCGCTAACATACCATAGGCGATCGCAGCAGTTACACTTAAATTCATTGTTAAACCTTATCTAGATGTTGATGATGTGGTCAACAGTCAACAGTCAACAGTCAATAGTGAAGGTTTTGGACTAATGACTACTGACTACTGACTACTGACTAAGTTAATTGATGGATAATCCAGCAATGTCGGCAATTACTTCTCTCTATCCCCAAGTACAATTTCTCCAACGCCAAGCAGCATCCCTTTTACTGTACCAATCAGTCCTACAAACTGATGTTGGGATTGCATTCCAAGAACTGTTACAAGCCATACGTTATGCTGATGCTGATGCTAGGGGTTCTCTTCAAGCCTATGGCAATTACTTTCACGCTTTAGCCACTAGGAAGCAAAATTGGGAAGATTATTTAGTTTCGCAAATTTTGATAGCTGAGAATCCCTTTAGCAAACTTACTCAACAGCAAGACTTTGAAGATTTCCCCCCGGCTTTAATCTCAGCCGTAAAGCATGATTTACAAGTCTTACAGAGTCTTTATGAATGTAATAGTGCTGTTTTGAGTCAATGGGTGCAAGCCGTGGCTCATTTACCTATTTCACCTGTAGTATGGTATTTGGAACAAGATGATATAGGGTCAGAAACAGCATTATCGTTACATCATCTAGAGCATTGGGCAGATGCGGCAGAAGAATTAGCCATTTATTATCAAAAATTTGGGACAGGTTTATTTGCTCAATACCGCGCCTTACGCTGGCAAGATGGTGAATTTCTTGGTATTTCTTACCATGACCCAGTTAAACTAGGTACACTCGTGGGCTATGAGTTACAACAAGAAGCCTTATTGAAAAATACAGAATTTTTATTATCGGGTGAGAAAGCACTGCACGTATTACTTTATGGTAGCCGAGGGGCCGGGAAATCTTCCTTAGTCAAAGCCTTATTAAATGAATATAGTCATCGCCAACTCCGCTTATTGGAAGTTTCAAAAGCAGACTTAAAAGATTTACCCAAGATTGTGGAACAGTTACGCGGACTGCAACAAAAATTTATCATTTTTGTTGATGATTTATCCTTTGAAGAAGACGATGATGCCTTCAAAGCGCTAAAAGTTGTTTTAGAAGGAAATTTGACAGCCCGTCCCCAAAATGTGGTAGTCTACGCTACCTCAAATCGTCGCCACTTGATTCGAGAGTTTTTTGCTGATAGACCCGGCTTGAAAAATAATGAAGAAGTCCATGCTGGGGATACGATGCAGGAAAAACTTTCCTTTAGCGATCGCTTTGGCTTAACCCTCACCTTTGAATCTGCCGATCAAAGCACCTATCTAAAAATTGTACGCCATCTAGCAGCCCAAGAGAGAATTAGTATTAACCCAGAAGAGTTAGAATATCAAGCATTACAGTGGGCAACACGCCATAATGGTCGTTCTGGGCGTACTGCACAGCAATTCATAGATTTTCTAAAAGCAGACACATCTCTGTTTGCTGCAAATAACAATATCTTAAATACCCACTCATGAAAATAATTGTTGCATGATTTCAATATTTTGTTACTTTCACAACAATCTCATCCACAAACACTTACAACTAGAGTGACTAACACCAAAATATGAAGAGTAATCATTGGCAACGCTGCTCAGTCAAAAAGCTTAACTACGCTAAAAATCAGCAATATGCAACAAGTCATAGTAAGTAATCGATTTATTTTAGGCATAGTTGCCTTTAGTGTGAGTTTTGGTTTGAGCCTAGTTCCCAAATGGAATTTTAGTCAAGCTTTTTTCACAGGTGTAATTACAGTAGTAGCTACTTATGCAGCCGCCTTATTTGTAGATAAGCGACGGAGGAATTATGAACTATTACTTTTAAGTTCACTCCGTAAACGCATTCAAGAAACCGAGGGACTGAAGTCCAGGCTAGCCAGAGAAATTGAACAACTAGAGACCCATCGCAGTTTATTATACACAGAGTCACAGCAGCTAAAAAATCAAATTTTAGATAGCCGTAATCAAAGAGATAGTTTGCATCGAGATTTAGGAATTTTTGCCAGTCAAAGGAAACAGATAGAATCGGAGCTTGCTAACCTAAAATCTACAATTTGCAGCTTGGAAGAAAATCAAATAGAACTGAACAATTCCTTATCTACACTGGCATCAGAAAAACGTAGATTAGAATCTAACCATCATGTTTGTCGGGCAGAAATTACCCAGTTACGAAATCAAATTAGTGATCTAAATCAAGAAAAACAAGAACTTGAAAACAGTATTACTTTGCTAGGAAGGATAAAACCTCAATTAGAAGAAAAACTTTATGAACTGCGAATTAATATTCAAGATTTAGAGTTAGAGAAAAGCAAGCAATCTCAAATACTTCTAGATACGAGCAATGAACAGGAAAGCCTAGCTGCAAATATTGACTATTTACAAATTCAAAAAACAGAACGCCACAATGAATTACAACAAATCCAAAATGAAATCTTTTTGTTGCAACAAGAACGAGACATCCTGCAAAATCAAGTTTGGGAACTCTTACAACAAATAGAAACCGTTAATCAAGAACCTATTTCTATTAATACATCAGAACAAGAAGGAACATTTTTTTCCTTTTCAGATATTCTCGAAAATTTAGATAAAATAGATGCTAAAAATGATACGTCCCAAGCTTTGCCTGAAGAATGGCATACTTTATTAAAGCAGTTACCTAGTCATGAAATTCAAGTATTAAAAATTATAATCGGGCAAGATAATCCCCAAGCATCGATCAAAAAAATTGCTGAAGCTAACATCACTATGCCGAATTTGCTGATTGATTCTATCAATGAGCGAGCTAATGATACTATTGGTGAATTAATAATTGAAACCGATCTAGACGTACCAAAGATTTACGCAGAACATATAACCAATGTCAGAAATATAGTCGCATTGTATGAACATCTAATAGCTAGATACGCATCCTGAAATTTAATATCCCTAGCTCATCGTAAAATTTTTATAAAAATATGGTGTAATTATTGCCAGAACCTATATACATATAGACTGGAAATTATCCAACAAAAGCATGATGTTATTCTAATTATTTAAAGGGTTGCACCACAACATACAATAAAAAGCGGCTAGGGACTAGAGACTAATAAATTTAAATCCCCACTCATCGCTATAAAATTGGCATCGATATCCCGTACAGAAAAATACATGGCAAAGCTCAAAATCCCGAAAAAAACTTCAACTGCTTTGATTAATTCACTAGGTGCAGGAGTAGTACCCAGATTAGGAGTAGAACACATAGCAGTTGGTCGAGAAAAAGAACTTAAAAGCCTATTACAAAATCTCGATGATATTGCCGAAGGTGTAGCAGCATTTCGTTTTATCATTGGTAACTATGGCGCGGGAAAAAGCTTTATCCTCCAGATGGTTCGTAACCGAGCAATGGAGCAAGGTTTTGTAGTTGGTGATGTTGATTTATCTTCGGAACATCGCCTAGCAGGAAGCAACAATGAAGGTCTAGCAACCTATCGAGAATTGATGAGTAGCCTTTCCACCAAAACCCGTCCTGATGGTGGTGCGTTAGTTTCAATTCTAGAAGGATGGATTAACAAAATTCAGCAAGAGGTAGTTAAAGAAACTCAGCTACGTCCCAATGATGAGGGTTTTGATGACCAAGTAGAAGCCAAAATTCGAGAAGTTGTTCAGTATATAGAAGACTTAGTTCATGGGTTTGATTTTGGTAGCATTATTGTTGCTTATTGGCGTGGCTACCGCTTAGACGATGATGATTTAAAAAATTCTGCACTGCGTTGGTTACGGGGAGAATTTAATACTAAAACTGAAGCCAGGACAGCTTTAGGCGTAAGGGTAATTATTGATGATGATAGTTGGTATGACTATATTAAACTCTTAGCTAAATTCGTGGCAGAGATTGGTTATAAAGGATTGCTGATTTTAATGGATGAAGCAGTGAACCTCTACCAAATATCTACTACAGTTACTCGTGAGAAGAACTATAACAGATTACTAGCAATGTTTAATGACACTATGCAGTGTAAAGCAGAACATTTAGGTATTGTTATAGGTGGGACAACAAAGTTTTTAGAAGACCCGAATCGAGGACTTTTTGCAGACCAAGCTTGGCGTAGACGCACAAAAGAGAGCCGCTTTGTGCAACAAAGCGATATACAAGAGTTTATTGGGCCAGTCATCCGCCTTAATCCTTTAAGTGAAGCAGAAATTCTGACACTTTTGCAACGTTTAACGGAAATTCACGCCCTCCATTTTGGTTATGACAAGATTTTGACCAACAAGGAATTACAAGAATTTGTCAAGGAAATCGTCGGTCGTTTAGGCGCAGAAGCCTTATTAACACCAGGAGAAATTGTTAGGGATTTTATTAGTGTGTTGAACATCCTACACCACAATCAAAACATTAAGTTTAGCGAGCTAGTTCATAGTTCTAGTTTTAAACCTACTGCTGTGGGTCAAGATATCGGTGTAGATGAAGATAATGCAGCTGAATTTAGCTTGTGATTTTGAAGTTTTATTCGATATTAAGGATTTGACAATAAAAATTTAAATAATAAAAAGGGCTTCAAGACTAATATTTATCTGAAACCCCTTTTATTATTCTATGAACTATAGTGCGGATGAAAGGACTTGAACCTTCACTCCTCTCGGAACTAGAACCTAAATCTAGCGCGTCTGCCAATTCCGCCACATCCGCTTATGCAACTATACTAGTATAGCACTTTATCTCAGGGAATAGGCAATAGATAATAGGTATTAGTTAAAAATTCGTAACAATCACATCACGCCTACACGAGGTAGGCGATGTTTAAATCCACAAAGAACTTCCCAGGAAATAGTGTTTAACGCTTCTGCCCAATCATCGGCTGTGATTTTTTCCTTTCCTTGTTTCCCAAGTAAGGTGACAATTTCCCCTTCTTGTAGGTCTGGTAAAGCACTAGCATCTATCATCAACTGATCCATCGTGATAGCACCGATTTGTGGCACTCGTTGACCACGAATTAAAACCTGCATTTTGTTGGATAGATTACGCGGTACGCCATCAGCGTAACCAATACTCACAACGGCAAGGCGCATTTCATGAGGGGCTATAAATTGGTGTCCGTAGCTTACGCCAGTACCGGCAGCAATTGTTTTGACGTGGGTAATTCGCGCTTGGACTTGGATGACTGGTTTTAGGCTGATTTTATTCTGTAAATGAGGGGCTGGATAGAGTCCATACACGGCTAAACCTACCCGTACCATATCATAGTGTAATCTCGGATCTGCCAGGGTTGCAGCCGAGTTTGCTAAATGCAGGCTAGGAATTTTAATACCCAAAGTTTTGATTTGAGCGATCGCCTCCTCAAATCTTCTATGCTGTTCTTCCATAATCCCTGGATCTGGGCTATCTGCGGTCGCTAGGTGGGAGTAAACACTAGCAATATCCAAATGGGGTAAACGCTCTACTAACTGTACAAACTCCCCTGCTTGTTGCCAGTTAGTACCCAGTCTAGACATACCCGTATCTAACTTAATATGTACAGGTATAGGAGAATCATGCTGGATGGTTTCCAAGGTATTGGAAAATATTAAAGCTTGTTTGGGACTACCAATAGTTGCTTGGAGTTGCCATTGAGCGATCGCCTGAATTTGTTCTGGTGTATGGGTAGCCCCTAAAATCAAAATGGGCGCTTGAATACCGGCCTCTCGCAATTGAATACCCTCTGGAACAGTGGCGACACCCAAACAACTAGCCCCCGCTTGTAATGCTGTCTGTGCCACCGTCACAGCACCATGACCATAAGCATCTGCTTTAACTACTGCCATTAACTGAGTACGCGGTGATAAAAACTGCTTAAGTTGCTGGACATTGTGCGACAACGCCTCTAGGTCAATTTCTACCCAAGCGCGTTGTGAAAACCAAGCATAGGTATCACATTGTTGATGAGAAGCCATACTTGAGGCTTGTTGGCGACTTAACATTTCACTCCCCCTTATCACACCACTGCTTTTTAAATGCGTATTTATTCCGAATTGCGTTGGCGTTAGCCTTGCCGCAGGCTATTGCGAATTGGTTTTATAGCCACATCAGAGTTAATCAGGAAGTTTAACTCGCATTTCGCAACAGATACAACATACTTGAGTAAAATTTTGAAATTTTCTCGTTCAGATGTTGATCAGGGAGGGGGTTAGAGACTGGAACCTAGTGTATTTTACTCAATACTCCACCTCTTAATTAAAATTAACAGGTTCTTTTTGCTACTAATAACTAGCAGTAATAAGAGCTAAACTTCTGTTTTTGACTGAGGTAATAGCCAATTAATAGGGGTTCTGAGCCATTACCAATAACCGACAGGATCAATTACTCAATTATTGCGGAAGTATACTTTAACCTCCTCTCCCAAGAAGAGGAAAATCGTGTTAATATATGTAAAACTAATACCTTGAGCGCTGATCAATGGGTAAGGTTTTAGTCCTAAACGCCTCTTACGAACCGCTCAATATAACGAGCTGGCGACGCGCTGTAGTTCTGTTAATCAAAGGCAAAGCAGAACGCGTTGAACATAACGGTAGGTTCCTTTACTCGGACTTTCCGTTACCAACTGTAATCCGGTTGCGTCATTACGTCCGCGTTCCGTATAAAGAAATTCCTCTGACCCGTCGCAATATATTGCATCGTGACGGACATACTTGCCAATACTGTGGCTATACCGGGGACGAATTGACACTGGATCATGTAAATCCGCGATCGCGCGGCGGTGGCGATAGCTGGGAAAATATTGTAACGGCTTGCGTGCGTTGCAATGTCAAAAAAGGCAGTCGCACACCCCAAGAGGCACGTATGCCTTTGCGCCATCTTCCTCGTCAACCCTATAGCAGTCTCTATTTTGAGGTCAGCAAGCATCTCAAAAGTGGATTGCATCAAGAGTGGCAAAAATATGTTATAGGACTTTGACACTAACACAGTAACCTTCAATACCCAGTTGTTTTGTCACCTAAAAGTAGGTGTTATGTCTACTTGTCTATTTGATTGCACTTTATCAGCCTGATTTTAAGCCTGATAAAGTACCAAACTGGGTATAAATTCGATTTTTCCTTAATCCTGCTACGGATATTTTGCCTACGAGTGGTGTAGGGGAGTACTCAATTAACCAGTTAAATAGCCAACAGCCTCCTATTATAACACCCAAATCAGGGAAATAGTAAAATAAACTGTGAGTGCAGTTTTTATAGAATAATTTTCTTTCAATCTTTACATTTACGCTGACGCAAGCACTCTCCTGTTTGCTCGTCTCTCGCTGATAGTTGCCACGGAATTATCTGTGATTGAGTATTTTTGCTATCAGCAGTCAAAGCAGTTTTACTCAACACCTGAGTCACGAAACTTGAAACATTACTATCACTAACAAGATTGACCCCGGCATTAGAAAAACACATAGGTAATGCCATGAGGCTAATGTATATCCGCCTATTCATCCCAACCTCAGCAAAAATTTTCAATCACCTACAGTGGAAGCTCTGCGAAAATAGCAAGGAGAGCCTATCGTTATGTTCTGTAGATGCCACCTGGTGAACCGGAGTTTAGAAACTCTGTACATTGTAATAATTGATGCTATCTCAAGTTACTTAATGCTGCTGTTCGCAGAGACGTGATGAAAAAATTAATTTTTCCTGCTTTTGTCGTAGCAGTTGTTATCTAAACTCACGGAGCAAGTATTTTTTCCAAGTGCAGAGTCAAGAGTGGATTACTTCCCCATATTCTTATAGTCTGACATATTTTTCTGTTCATCCTCGCCCAATCTGTAAATTTTAGCTTTGAATGGGTTTCTTCTATCGTGGTAGCTGCTTCCCCAGATACAATAGTTAGCAAATGTTGCCTACCACCTGAGCCATGACCCCCTCACAAGAAGTAGATACAATAACCACTCCTGAGATTGATACAGAAGGATACGGCAACTCAGATATTGATTCTCCCGATGAGTTGCCTGGTGAAGTCGAAATGTCTCTATTCGACCACCTAGAAGAATTAAGACAGCGCATCTTTTATTCACTGATTGCCGTAGCAGTGGGTGTAGTTGGCTGCTTCTTCGCTGTCAAGCCAATTGTTCAGTTACTAGAAGTCCCAGCCCAAGGTGTTAAATTTCTCCAGTTAGCCCCCGGAGAATATTTCTTTGTTTCTCTCAAAGTTGCAGGCTACACTGGCTTGTTACTTTCTAGTCCCTTCATTCTCTACCAAATTATTTTGTTTGTTCTTCCTGGATTGACTCGGCGCGAACGTGGTCTACTTGGGCCTATTGTTTTAGGGTCAAGCGTGCTGTTTGCCGGCGGTTTAGTCTTTGCTTATTTACTTTTGATTCCCGCCGCTTTGAATTTTTTCATCAGTTACGGCGCGGATGTTGTGGAACAACTCTGGTCTATCGACAAATATTTTGAATTTGTACTATTGCTTTTATTTAGTACTGGGTTGGCTTTCCAAGTTCCCATAATTCAACTTTTACTAGCTAATTTAGGGATTGTTTCATCCCAAAGAATGGTTTCTGGCTGGCGATTTGTAATTATGGCAGCCGTAGTTTTAGGTGCTGTACTTACACCTTCTACTGACCCCTTAACTCAAAGTCTTTTGGCGGGCGCGGTGCTTGCCCTTTACTTTGGTGGTATTGGTGTAGTGAAGCTCACAGGTAAATGAAAAACCTGCGACGGGAGAATTCAGAAGTCAGGATATATCAGGTTTTGATATCTTCGGTTTAGTATTTTGAAGAAAACAAAAACTACGAGGATTTCTTGATTTTATATCATTTTTAATTCTGATTTCTGAATTCCTACCTCGCTTGAAATCCCAACTGAAAAAGTTAATAAAATTAGTAATGAAACCTTAGAAAAAGTTGAGATTCGTATTAGCAAAGTGATTAAATGTAGAGGAATTTTCTAAAGCACGAAAACCAGCATACGAACTATAGATAGGTTTTGGTGATTTGGGCATTAAAAAATCTAGCGCCCAAATTATCAAACTTTATCAGTCAAAAGATAATATCAATCAATAGATTAATATTATCTGTGACTAATTTTTCCCCATGTCAGATAGCTGATTTTCTATCTGAAGTTTTTGTGTTAGTGGTATTTTTAAATGATGATGAAGTTGCTTTAACTCAGCCAGATATAGGACTCATACTTGATTTTTGAAATACACGTAGGGGAGCCACTGCGTTGGACGGGTTTCCCGGCTTGGAGCAAGTGGCGTTGGGCAATGCCCACCGGCTCATGGTTTTGGTGGGCATTGCCCACCCTGCAGATACTGAGAATTTTATGCGTAAGCGCAGGCTACGCCAACAGAAATCAAATCGGACTCCTATAGAGATGTCCCTTTAGGTAAGAGAGTTTTATAGCCTGTAGCCGAAATTATAAAAAATTATTTTAGGACTCCTTAATAATCACCACTTTCTAATCTTAATCTTTCAGATAATCCATTCAGAAGCACGTTCACCTAAATCTAGAGGTATGCTCACAGCTTTACCGAGTCGCGGGCGCTCTTTGGTTTGTGTAATAAATGTTTTCACCTGGACTGCACCGCCTAAAGCATGAAGGTAATTGGCGACACTATCAAGATGTTCTTGATATTCGGTTTCATTCATAGGAAAAGAAGCTTGCTCCAAATATTTCCACATTACTTGCAAAAATATCTTGCCTTGTGTCCGGCGAAACTGGACATCATAAGAGTATCCCCATTTATCCAGCAATAGTTGGCGTAATTCCTGTCCTGTCATAGTTTTTCTCAACCAGATTTTACATTTAGTTATGACGTTAAGTTCCGTAACTCAAGTATGATAAGGATATAAAGAAATGTAATGCTAACAGAAAGGATGCGAGATATATCTTGAAACAAAGAATAACAGCATCGTTACAAGCGTTAGCATTTCAACCAGACAGGAGTTGCTCAAGCATTTAGCGCTCTTGTCGAATGCTTAACAAAATACACGAAGAGCGCGTAGATTATGGCTCAATTTTCTGAATCCGTAGACGTTCCCGATATGGGGCGACGTCAGTTCATGAACCTGCTAACTTTTGGAACCGTTACTGGTGTGGCTCTGGGTGCATTGTATCCCGTTGTCAATTACTTTATTCCACCTGCTGCTGGTGGCGCTGGTGGCGGTACAACAGCAAAAGACGAGCTGGGCAACGATGTTAGCGTCAGCAAATTTTTAGAAAGCCATAATGTAGGCGATCGCACTCTAGTTCAAGGACTCAAGGGTGACCCCACCTATATCGTGGTAGAAAGCAAAGAAGCCATCACAGATTACGGCATCAACGCCGTTTGCACCCACTTGGGTTGTGTCGTCCCCTGGAACGCGGCAGAAAACAAATTTAAATGCCCTTGCCACGGTTCCCAATACGATGCAACTGGTAAGGTTGTTCGCGGTCCAGCACCAAAGTCTCTGGCTTTGAGTCACGCTAAAACCGAAAACGACAAAATCGTTTTAACTTCTTGGACTGAAACCGACTTCCGCACCGGTGAAGAACCCTGGTGGTCTTAATGATTTGTTCTGTGTCAGTAGTCAGTTGTTAGTTGTGAATTTGCCACTGACCACTGACCACTGACCACTGACTATTGACTCTTGACTAAATTCAATCGTTGCCCCTATAGAGATGAGAAATGCTTGTACAAGAGCGAGGTTAACTCGCACTGCTAGAGCGATGGTAAAAACATTGTTCATAGCGATCGCCAGCGTGACATTTTTCTTCACCAGCGACTTAGCCCTTCCCCAATCAGCTGCTGCATATCCTTTCTGGGCGCAGCAAACTTACCCAGAAACCCCCCGCGAACCGACAGGTAGAATTGTTTGCGCTAACTGTCACCTAGCAGCAAAGCCCACAGAAGTAGAAGTTCCTCAATCCGTACTACCCGACACCGTATTTAAAGCAGTTGTCAAAATCCCTTACGACACCAGCGTGCAACAAGTTGGTGCTGATGGCTCTAAGGTCGGCTTAAACGTCGGTGCTGTACTGATGTTACCCGAAGGCTTCAAGATTGCTCCTGAAGACCGCATTCCCGAAGAACTGAAAGAAGAAATCGGCGATGTTTACTTCCAACCCTACGGCGAAGATAAAGACAACATCGTCATTGTCGGGCCTTTACCCGGTGAACAGTATCAGGAAATCGTCTTCCCTGTTCTTTCTCCCAACCCCGCCAACGACAAGAACATTCACTTCGGTAAATATTCAGTTCATGTTGGTGGCAACCGGGGACGCGGACAAGTTTATCCTACAGGTGAAAAGAGCAACAACAACCTTTATAGCGCTGCTGCTACCGGTACAATTAGCAAGATTGCTAAACAAGAAGGCGAAGATGGTAGCGTTAAATATTTAGTAGACATCAAAACTGAGTCTGGAGAGGTTGTCAGCGACACTATTCCCGCAGGCCCAGAACTGATTGTTTCTGAAGGACAAGCAGTGACAGCAGGCGACGCTTTGACCAATAACCCTAACGTTGGTGGTTTCGGTCAACTAGACGCAGAAATTGTTCTCCAAGATGCTAATAGAGTTGGCTGGTTGATTGCTTTCGTTGCTCTGGTGATGTTAGCTCAAGTCATGCTAGTTCTGAAGAAGAAGCAGGTGGAAAAAGTCCAAGCTGCGGAAATGAATTTCTAAATTCTCTGATAAATCAATACTTTTAAGACAGGCTACAGCCTGTCTTTTTTATTTCTTAAAGTCCTGAAGAAGCAAGTTTCACAGTCAAACAAGAAAGATGCTTTTCTCCCCCTGCTCTTTCAAGCTAGAGGTGGGAAATACCCTACCGGACTGATCGGTATGCACACCTCTAAAGGTATTGCAAATTTTGTTGCAATAAAGTTATATTTATTTACATAAAGTTACATAAATATAAAAAAGAGGTTTGTGATGGCTATCTTATTTGCAGTATTACTTTTAGGTTGGGTTGCAGCTTCGGTTATAGGTTCTCTAGCCTACTTCCTGGGAGAACAGAAAAAGCCCATCCATGAGCGCAACTGGCGTTCTGAGTCTTTTGAGAAGTTGGCGAAATCGATTACTGGTATGGAAATAGATTACAGCGATCGCGCTCCTGCTTATGCGATGGATGCTTACACCAGCCGGACTCTGCCCCAATAGCAGTAAAATGCTTACACCCATACAAATAAAACCCCCAATCGTTGATATTGGGGGTTTTGCTTTTCATGACAAAAAAGGAAGTCCGAGGCTAACCAAGAGATGAAATTGATTCACTCACAACTCAGCACTCCTTACAAAGGACGGTAAACCCGATAATTAATATTGGGGAAAATGTTATCCATTACCTCGACTTTTTCTAACCAACCACTGTCAAACTTGCCGACTTTGGCGTCTTCGTATAGCTTATTAAAACGCATGAGGTGCGATCTCGTCCGTCTCACAGCATAAGGAACCATTGTTCCCGTCCGCATAATAAATGCCCAGTCAGAAGATTGTGCCAACAGCAGTTCTCTTGCTGCTTGGTTAAGCGCCCTCCATCCCAACTCATCTTCTGGTTCTAGGGTAGATATTTCGATCATGCGTTCAGCCGCTTTGTGCAAATGTGGATAAATCCAAGCATTTGTTTCATTTAACCAATATTCATGGAAACCCTTATAACCCCAGCTTGATTGGGAAGGACGACAGACTTGTTGTGTAGGCTCATTCCGTAAATAGTCTGCCAAATGAGTCATCGCATAAGTTCCTTGGTCATACCATGACTTGCGAAACAGGTAATCAATAAACCAAGGCCCTTCATACCACCAATGGCCAAACAATTCAGCATCGTAGGGCGAAACGATAATCGGCGGACGCTGCATAATTCCATACAGATGCTCTGCTTGGCGTTCGCGGTTATACATAAAATTGGCTGCGTGTTCTGCTGCCTTTTCCTTTGCCCAATAAGGATCGTATAGTGCTTTATCTGATAAACCTAAACCACGTCCAGTAATTTTGTGATACTTAATACCTGTATTTTTACGTTGACCGTTGGGCATGATGTAGGGCTTGATGTATTCATACTCAGCTTCCCAACCCAAATCTTTATAAAATTCTCGATATTCTGCTGCACCTGGATAACCAACCTCAGAAGACCACACCTGCTGAGAAGACTCATGATCTCGACCGAAGGCTGCAACACCAGTTTCCGTGAAAATTGGCGCATAAGTGCCGAACCGAGGACGAGGACGAGCATACAAAATACCATGTCCATCAGTGAGGAAGTAACGTAAACCGGCATCCGCCAGCATTCGTTCCAACCCTTCATAATAGGCACATTCCGGCAACCATATTCCTTTGGGTGGACGACCAAAAGTTTCCTCGTAGTGTTCACAAGCCACCTGAATCTGCGCCCACACTGCTTGGGGATACATTTTCATCAGTGGCAAATAGCCGTGGGTAGCACCACAAGTGATAATTTCTAGGTTGTTAGAATCTTGGAACTGTTTAAAAGCTGTTACCAAATCACCGTTGTAGCGCTCCCACATCTGACGCGCTTCGTTAAACTCAGTGGCGTAGTGTTCAGCTAAGTAACGCAGGTGTCCATTTTGGGCATTACGTTCGCCTTCCAGTTCTATCAGTTCTTCGAGTTGGGCTAAATGTGCGTCATAGCGTTCTTGCAATAGAGGATCGCGGAGCATCGACACAAGAGGCGGTGTCATACTCATAGTAATTTTAAAGTCGATACCGTCTCGCTTTAAACCATCAAATACTTTCAACAAGGGAATGTATGTTTCGGTGATGGCTTCATAGAGCCATTCTTCCTCTAGCACGTAGTCACTTTCTGGGTGACGAACGAAGGGTAGATGTGCGTGAAGTACGAGCGCGACGTAGCCGATAGCCATAGTGTTCTGGGGTGATACTTGTAAAGTGAAGGTCGAGGGATAAGGGGGAAATTAACAATATTTTAAGACCTTCTGGGGATCGTATCCGATTGACTTGATAAAAGTGATGACTGTTGGCTGTTGACTGATGAGAGGGGAGCCATGAGTGCTGGCTAAAGTTATTCTCCCTGCTCCCTGCTCCCTGCCCCTTAATTGTCCCTATTCTTCCTCTTGATACAAATCTTGCAAGCCTTGTACTTGAGTGCGTCGGGAGGTTCGGCGATATTTTTTACTTTCTAGTTTAGGTTCGTATTGACTCTGACCTTTGCCTTTGGTTTTGAGCTTCAAAGTAGATTCGGGATCGGCTTGTTGGTAAAGCTGAGTTTGCCTGGCGATCGCATCTGCTAAAAATTCTAGATAATGTTCATATCGTTCCCAATCACCACGCACAGCACAATCTGGCTCGTCTCGATGTGAGCAGTCGTTAAACCGACAACTAGCAATCGCTAAACGTTCTCTGGCTTCTGGGAAATAATGTACTAATTCTTCTGGACTACAATCCACATCAGGCTGATTAAATCCCGGCGTATCTGCCAGTAAACCACCGTTGGGTAACTCAAATAACTCTACATGGCGGGTGGTATGACGACCACGAGCCAGTTTACCGGAAACTTCCCCCACGCGCAGGTTAATGTTGGGAATCAGAGCATTAATCAAGCTGGATTTACCCACACCAGAAGGGCCAGCAACTACGGTAATTTTATTGCTGAGATATTTGGCTATTTGGTCAATATTTATCTGATTTTCGACGCTAATAAATAAGGGTTGATAACCCCAAGCTAATAGGCGATCGCTAATTTGTTGCTGTATTTCTGGTGAAACTAGATCGCTTTTATTCAAACATAAAACCACATCTAGTCCAGTAGTTTCCGCCTTCACGAGAAATCGGCTAAGTTGATAGGGTTCGAGGGGAGGGTCAGCCACAGCAAAAACCAGCAGGATTTGGTCAGCATTGGCGATTGGTGGCCTATCTAACTGGGTTTGCCGCGATAGAACATCAGCGATCGCCCCCCGTCCCCCAGCCCAATCTGGCTCCTCTACGACCACGCGATCGCCCACCATCACCTGTTGCCCGATTTTTTTCAACCGGGTTCTGCGAGTGCAAAGAAGAAGAGACAGGGGACAGAGGGGTAGAGGAGAATCTAAATGCACCTCCTCCCCTGCACCTCTGCTCCCTTGCTCCCTTACCTCTTGGTCTAGCTGTACTTTGTAAAAATTGGCCTGCACGGCTACAACCGTACCCAATAACTGTCCAGTGGTGAAAACTCTCATTGGGCAGTTACAGGACGGCGGATTAATAAAGAAAAATAGCCAGTACAGTCTGTGATTTGTTCTACCTGATAACCTGCCATTGTCAAGCTATCAGGAACTTGCTCAATTGGTTCCCCTGGGTCTAACCAGACTTCCAATAATGCTCCTGGGGGCATTTTCTCCAAACGGAGTTTTGTTCGCACGAAATTAATCGGACAAGGAGTGCCACGGAGGTCAAGTTGAGCATCAGGCGTTGAAACAGAAGAGAGCGTCATTACTTAAACAAATTTCCCAAAAATCCTTCCAGACCACCTTTACCGGTACGGTCTCCCTTAATTTTAGCCAGCTTCTCTAGCAATTCTCTCTCCTCAGGGATTACTTTAGTGGGGATATCAATTAATACTGTTAACAGATGATCGCCCCGACTAACAGGATTCCCCAAGCGAGGTACACCACGATTTTCTAGTTTCATCACCGTATTCGGTTGAGTACCCGCAGGAATAATCAACTCCACAGGCCCATCTACTGTGTTTACTTCTAGCCGGCAACCTAAAATTGCTTGCAAGTAGCTAACTTTAATTTCCGAGATAACATTAATGCCATCCCGTTGAAATTCTTCGTCTTCATTGACGAATAGGTATACATATAAATCCCCTGGAGGTCCACCACGTTGACCCGCATCACCTTCGTCTTTGATACGTAAGCGCGTACCATTGTCCACACCTGCGGGAATGGTAATTTTTAGTTTTTTGGTAACTTGATTTGTCCCCTTACCATCACAAGTATCACATTTGTCTTCAATTACCATGCCTGTACCATTACAGGTAGGACAAGTAGAGACTTGAGTAAAGCTACCAAATGGGGTTCTGGTGACGCGGCGGACTTGACCGGAACCGCTACAAGTCGAACAAGTGCGGGGACGAGTTCCTGGTTTTGCTCCTGAACCACTACAGGTTTCACAGGTTTCTAAATGGGAAATGCGAATTTCCTTTTCCCCACCGAATACCGCTTCTCGAAAGTCTAACTTTAGGTCTAGCCGTAAATCATCACCCCGCGCTGGCCCGCCGCGTCTTCTTTGCTGCGTTGGGCCACCCATACCGCCACCAGCAAAACCACTGAAAATACTTTCAAAGATATCGGCGAAACCACCCATATCGCTCATATCTTGGAAGCCGACACCAGCACCTGAAACACCTTCCGGACCGAAGCGATCGTAACGTGCGCGGGTTTCCGGCTCAGAAAGTACTTCATAAGCACGGTTAATTTCCTTAAAACGCTCTTCGGCTCCCGGTTCTTTATTCACATCAGGGTGATATTTCCGGGCTAGACGGCGGTAGGCTTGTTTGATTTCTTCTTTGTCAGCGTCACGAGCAACGCCTAGAATCTCATAATAGTCGCGGGCCATATAGCAAAGGTAAAGGTTAGGAGGAAGAAAGCAATAGGCAGTAGACACCACAAGGTCAACTTGCCGGGGCTAGATAGAAGGCAAAGTTAAATTATGTTAATAACTGATTTTACCTTTTACCTTTAACAAAAATCATTAACAAGTCAAGTAATGGGTACTTTCCTCGTAAAACGGAAAAAGCAACCGAAGTTAGGAGCAGGGGAACCATAAGTTTGGGCTTTCACTGCTAAGTCGGCTGTCTCTTTTACAATTGTGCTACGTGCTACGAGGAAACCCCTTCATGAACTAGAGGGGCTAGCCGCACGATTAGGTGTGGAAAACCCTCCATGTTGGGGATTAGAGATTAGGGACTGGGAACTGGGGATTATTTACTATAGGATTCATACTTGATTGCTGAAATGTATGTAGGGGAGCCACTGCGTTGGTGTTCGCGTAGCGTCTCCGACAGGGGAGGATTGGCTCATGGGGTTTCTCCATGAGCAACTGCCGAAAGGATTCCCCAGCTTGGAGCAAGTGACGTTCGTTGCTCCTTGCCCACCCTACAGACTGAGATTTTTTCAATTATCAAATCATATTCCTATATTTAATTCTCAATAGCTAATACTTAATCGCCGATACCCAATCTCTAATCTATCGCTTCATAATCAGCCTGTGCTGTACTTTCATCATCAAAATCAAAGTTAAATTGTGGTATTAAGGTTCCACTGATGGGGTGTTCTATATCTGAAGGTGATGAACCATCAGACATTACCTCTAATTCATCATCTGTTTGAGTGTTAGCTCGCTGGTAAACATTAGCGCCGATAGAAAAGAGTGTTTGTTGGAAATCATCTAAACATTGTTGAAACTCTTTGAGGGAGATGGCAGGATTAGTCATTACACTCTGAATTTGTGCAACTTTTTCGTTGGCTAAAACTTTTATTTGTTCTCCAATTAAATCACCATTATCTTTTAAAGTAGATTCATAAATAATCAACAAATTATCTGCTTGATTTTTCAATTCGACCAGTTCTTTGCGTCTCCTATCTTCTTCTGCAAAAACTTCTGCTTCTTGCCGCATTCTTTCCACTTCATTGGTACTTAATCCACCAGTATTAGTAATTCTAATACTTTGTTCTCTGCCTGTGCCTTTATCTTGAGCAGCAACTTTGAGAATGCCGTTGACATCAATTTCAAAGGAAACTTCAATTTGTGGGACTCCACGGGATGCTGGAGGAATGCCTGCCAAAAGAAATTTGCCTAAGCTCTTGTTATCCCGTGCCATTGTCCGTTCACCTTGGAGGATGTGGATTTCTACCGAGGTTTGACCATCAACAGCAGTGGAAAATATTTGAGATTTGCTGGTAGGAATTGTGGTGTTACGTTCGATGATTTTGGTGAATACTTCTCCTAAAGTTTCAATCCCTAAAGATAAAGGTGTGACATCCAATAGCAAGAGATTATCAACTTCGCCACCTAGTACCCCAGCTTGAATTGCTGCACCCAGAGCTACGGCTTCATCAGGATTAACCGAACGGTCTGGGGCTTTACCGTTAAAAAACTTGATTAAGGCATTCTGCACCGCCGGAATACGGGTAGAACCACCCACCAAAATAATCTTATCTATATCTTGTGGTTTCAGATCTGCATCTTTAAGGGCTTGAATCATTGGCTGGATGGTAGCTTCAATTAACTGTCCTACCAACTCTTCAAACTTAGAACGACTAAGTTCCATTTCTAGATGCTTGGGTCCAGTTTCATCAGCCGTAATAAAAGGCAAGTTAATTGAGGTACTTGCCATACTGGAGAGTTCAATTTTAGCTTTCTCGGCTGCTTCTCGTAAGCGTTGCAGCGCCATCTTATCTTGGGCTAGGTCGATTTTTTCTTGTTGTTGGAATCGTTCAATCATCCAACACACGACACAGCCGTCAAAGTCATCACCACCTAGTTGATTATTACCACTGGTGGCTTTGACTTCAAATACACCGTCCCCCAATTGGAGGATCGATACGTCAAAAGTTCCGCCGCCCAAGTCAAAAACTAAAATTAGCTGCTCTTGGTCTTGCTTTTCTAACCCAAAGGCTAAAGCCGCAGCCGTTGGTTCATTGATAATTCTTAAAACTTCCAGCCCGGCAATAGTACCAGCATCTTTAGTAGCTTGTCTTTGAGCGTCAGTAAAATAGGCAGGTACGGTAATTACTGCTTGTGTAACTGCTTCACCCAAAAAGTTTTCCGCGTCCTGTTTGAGTTTTTGCAGAATCATAGCGGATATTTCTTGGGGCGTGTAATTTCGTCCACGAATCTGCACATCAACAGTATCATCTCGACCTTTGACACAGCCATAAGGTACACGATCGCGTTCTGTTTCTGTATCTTCCCAACGACGACCGATAAACCGTTTAATGCTAAAAATCGTGTTTTCGGCATTAGTTACAGCTTGGCGTTTTGCTAGTTGACCGACCAAGCGATCGCCACTTTTGCCAAACCCCACAATGCTCGGTGTGGTTCTTCCGCCTTCAGAATTGGCGATCACTATCGGTTGACCACCTTCCAAAACCGCGACACAACTATTTGTCGTGCCTAAGTCGATCCCAATAACTTTTCCCATACGTAAATATTTTTACTGAGTGCTTTTGCGCGAACTATCTTTTTTTGGGTACGAACTTAGGCTGACTTTAATGTTAGGAAGCTAAGTCAATTCAAAATTCAAAATTCAAAATTGAAGAAGATAGGAGGTAGTCGCTGAAGGCAAACCGCAGGCGCTAGGCAGAAGTTTTACTATTACCCAGTCCCCAGTTCCCAATCTCCAGTCCCCAGTCCCCAATCCCTAACAATGCTCGCCTCTTCTATGACCTAAGCACTATTGGTCAGCGAGGCGAGCTGATACAGCTTAACTGTCGGCTGGACTCGACTGATTTTCTTGTGCAGGCAGCGTATCTTCCTTTGGAGCAGCCACCTTGACCATAGAATGGCGTAGCACGCGATCGCCCAAGTAATATCCACGTACTAACTCTTCTAACACTGTTCCTTCAGGATGTTCATCAGTAGGTTCCCGCATTACTGCTTCATGAAGGTTGGGATCAAACTCTTGTCCTTCGGGACGCATTGGTGATACACCCAGGCGCTTCAGGGAATCTACGAGTTGTTTGTATACTCCTTGATAACTTTTGTGAATTGTCATCTCACTTTCAGTTTGTGGCTTAAGATGCGATCGCGCCCGCTCAAAATTATCGACAATAGGTAGCAACTCCAAAATTGTGTTTCGTTTTACCTGTAAGTCCAACTCTTCTTTTTCTTTTTGAGTGCGCTTGCGGTAATTTTCAAAATCTGCCGCGATCCGCATATATTGCGTACTGCGTTCATCTAACTGCGTTTTGAGAGAACTGATCTGTTGAGTCAATTCAGCCAAAGCAGCTGTATTCGCTTCCTGTATCTGTGTTGCTGTGAAGCCATTATCTTCTGTAGCTGTAGTGTCTCCCACTACATTGGTTGGGATTGCCACTGGCTCAGTTACTTCGTTAGCAGATTCGTTATTGTTAATTTGGGCTGGGGATTCACTCATAATTGCTTGCTTTACCTCTGTTGATTCACCCAATTGCTGGCTTGTATGGTTTACCTGTTTATTTTCGTCGATCATTGTCCAAGTCTACTCACCCCAAATAGGATTTACGGCAGTATTTCATCACAATGAACAACCCTGACAATTGATGGCTGTACACTGAGACTGATTTTTTTGCCTAAATTTTTTTAGAGATGAGGGTAACATCATCTTATTTTTACAAATGGTGAACAGGTTAGCGTCAACATTCTAGGGGCGGTATTCCGAACGAAGAGTCATTAGTAATTAGTCAGTTGTCAGTTGTTAGCTGCCAATAGTTTTCTTTTCCCCCCGCTTTCCTGCGTCTTGTTGTCTCCAATCCCTTCGTAAAGTTTTGACTGGAATTTACTAAGTGTGGATGAAAATTTTTAGCCTCTGGCTGGGAATACTCTAAATAGAGGTTTTCCCTACTCATTGCTCACCTATGACTTACTCGTCACCACAACGGCGCAGTACCGCTCTTACTACAAGAACAGAGTTTTCGCCTTTCGGTAATAAGCTAGTGCAGTCTGGCTACATTAATACCGAACAGATGAGACAGGCGCTGATTGAAAGTCGCAAGTCTGGTAGACCCTTAACAGAAGTTTTGGAGTCAATTACTGGGCGACAATTGTCACCTGAGTATCTCAGGCAGTACAAGAAACAACAATTATTTGAACTGAAAATACTATACGGTGTTGAATACCTCGATCCGGAGGTCAACAATATCGGTAGCTCGATGGTGGGTAATTTAATTGAAACCCTCATCCCAGTTGATATCTGCCGTCGTCATCGTTTAGTTCCACTATCTAAAAATGATGAACATACGCCGCCTTATGTTTTAGTGGCGATGGTGGCTCCCGATAACTTGGAAGCATCGGATGACCTAAACCGCATCTTACGCCCCCAAGGTTTAACATTACAGCGTATGGTAATTACCCAGGAGGATTACCAACAGCTAATTAACCAATATTTGGATGAATTAGCTGTGCGGCAAAAGCACCTGGAACAAGAAAAATTTACAGATATTAATCAGGATTTAGAAAATCTTGGCAATCTCGACCTAGAAGATGCTCCTGAAGAGATGGAGGCTGATTTAGGTTCAGCAATGAAGGGTGCAGAGGATGCACCAGTCATCAACCTCGTCAATAGAATTTTGGCGAAGGCTTTGCATGAGAAGGTTTCTGATATCCACATCGAACCCCAAGAAGAAAACCTGCGGATTCGCTTCCGCAAGGATGGGGTACTGCGGGAGGCTTTTGACCCCCTACCGAAAAAAATTATTCCGGCTGTTACAGCTAGATTTAAAATTATCTCCAATTTAGATATTGCCGAGCGACGTTTACCCCAAGATGGACGTATCCGGCGGATGTTTGAGGGACGCAAGGTTGACTTCCGGGTGAATACCTTACCTAGTCGCTATGGGGAAAAGGTAGTACTACGAATTTTGGATAATTCTTCTACCCAACTGGGGCTAAATAAGTTAATCACTGACCCAGAAACATTGCAGATTGTCCAAGATATGGTGAGTAAGCCTTTCGGGTTGATTTTGGTGACTGGGCCGACTGGTTCAGGTAAAACCACTTCCTTGTATTCGGCACTGTCTGAGAAGAACTCACCAGGTATTAATATCAGTACGGTAGAAGACCCGATTGAGTACAGTTTGCCGGGGATTACTCAAGTACAGGTAATTCGGGAAAAAGGGCTAGATTTTGCCACAGCATTACGGGCTTTTTTGCGACAAGATCCTGATGTGTTGCTGGTGGGTGAAACAAGAGACAAAGAAACAGCGAAAACAGCGATTGAAGCGGCTTTAACAGGTCACTTGGTCTTAACTACATTACACACCAACGATGCCCCTGGTGCGATCGCTCGTTTGGGCGAAATGGGTATTGAACCATTCATGGTTTCCAGTTCTCTAATTGGGGTATTGGCACAACGTCTAGTGCGCCGTGTTTGTAGTGAGTGCCGTATTGCTTATACTCCCACCACTGAGGAATTAGCTCGTTATGGAATGTCTGCTTCTCAAGAAGTGTCTGTCACCTTCTATAAAGCTAACATTGTCCCAGCAGAAGCGATCGCCGAAGCCAAAGCTAAAAATGAGCTTTGTCCAGCTTGTAACGGTGTCGGCTATAAAGGACGCTGTGGTGTTTATGAAGTGATGCGGGTTACAGAAAACCTACAAACTTTAATCAACGAAGAAGCACCAACAGAACGCATCAAAGAAGTAGCCGTAGAAGAAGGGATGAAAACCTTATTGGCTTATAGCCTAGACCTCGTTCGCCAAGGTGCTACCACCTTAGAAGAAGTGGAACGGGTGACATTCACAGACACAGGTTTGGAAGCTGAGTTAAAAGCTAAACGCAAGACTGGTCTTACCTGCCGGACGTGTAGTGCCATATTACAACCAGAATGGCTAGATTGTCCCTACTGTCTAACACCCCGTTTTGAAGATTAGTCATTGCATTTATTTGTTTGAATTTTGAATTGGAGCAAAGCGACCCTATGGAAATGATGATTGAAGACTTGATGGAGCAGATGATTGAAATGGGTGGTTCGGATATGCACTTATCCGCAGGGTTGCCCCCCTATTTCCGTATCAGTGGCAAACTCACACCCATAGGCGAAGAAGTACTGACCGCCGACCAGTGCCAAAGACTGATTTTTAGTATGCTCAATAACACCCAACGTAAAACCTTAGAGCAGACTTGGGAGTTAGATTGTTCCTATGGTGTCAAAGGTTTGGCTCGCTTCCGGGTCAATGTTTATAAAGAGCGTGGTGCTTATGCTGCTTGTTTAAGAGCGCTCAGTTCCAAAATTCCTAATTTTGAAAAGTTGGGTTTACCGGATGTTGTACGGGAAATGTGCGACAAACCTAGAGGGTTGATTCTCGTCACAGGGCCGACAGGTTCCGGTAAAACAACCACTCTGGCGGCAATGATTGACTTAATTAACCGCACGAAGGCAGAGCATATCCTGACAGTAGAAGACCCCATTGAATTTGTATACGAACCAATTAAAAGCTTAGTTCACCAACGACAATTAGGTGAAGATACAAAAAGCTTTGCTAACGCTTTAAAAGCAGCTTTGCGGGAAGATCCAGATATTGTTTTGGTTGGGGAAATGCGGGATTTGGAGACGATTTCTTTGGCGATTTCTGCCGCAGAAACCGGACACTTAGTATTTGGTACGCTGCACACTAGTTCTGCTTCTCAGACTGTTGACCGGATTATCGACGTTTTTCCCCACGAAAAACAAACTCAAGTACGGGTACAGTTATCTAACTCTTTAGTAGCTGTATTTAGCCAAACATTAGTGCCGAAGAAAAATCCCAAGCCCGGTGAATACGGCCGTGTCATGGCACAAGAAATTATGATTATTACTCCTGCTATTTCTAACTTAATTCGTGAAGGTAAAACCTCACAAATTTATTCCGCCATTCAGACTGGCGGTAAGTTAGGAATGCAAACATTAGAAAAGGTTTTAGCTGATTATTACAAATCAGGCACAATTTCTTTTGAAGCAGCAATGTCTAAAACATCTAAGCCAGATGAAATTCAACGCCTCATCGGTCCTTCTGCCCCACCACCAGGGGCTAAAGCCGGAGCCGTCAAAGCACATTAAAAAAAAGTCAATAGTTATTGTTTATTAGCCATGAATAATAACTATTAATTATTTTTGAATTTTGTAGCTTGCTTCTCGTAGAGTATTTTGAATTTTGATATTGATATATGCCAACATTTATTGCCCAAGTTCGGGACACGCAAGGAAAAACGAGAAAAGAGAAAGTTGTTGCTGAATCTTTGGCACAAGCTCGTACTAATCTTAGAGATCAGGGATTGGTCATCCAAGAACTTAAACAGTCGCAAAACTTTGCTGCCAATTTTGATTTCCAAAAGTTTCAGAATTCCTTCGTCAAGGTAACAGTAAAGGAAAAGGCAGTATTCTCTCGACAACTTGCCACATTGGTAAATGCTGGTGTAGCAATTGTCCGAGGGTTGGGAGTGCTAGGCGATCAGTGTACCAATGCTAAACTCAAACAAGCCCTCAATGATATTAGCAATGATGTTCAAAGTGGGGTCAATCTTTCGGATGCTATGCGTAAGCATCCTGGCTGTTTTGATGGTTTGTATGTGAGCATGATTCAAGCCGGGGAAGTCGGTGGTGTTTTAGATGAAGTTTTGAATCGTTTAGCCAAATTGTTAGAAGACATGGCTCGATTACAAAACCAAATTAAGTCAGCCCTAGCTTATCCTGTGGTGGTTGGTATTCTAGCAACTGGTATTTTTGTGGGGATGACTGTTTTTCTTATCCCCATTTTTGCCAAGATTTTCGTGGAATTAGGAACAGAATTACCTCCATTAACCGCATTTTTAATGACTTGTAGCCAAGTTTTAAGAAGTTTGTGGTCGTTAGTGATTATTGCTGGAATTGTTGGCTTCAAATTTGCCTATTCACAGTATTATAAAACTCGTATTGGGAGGGAAACAATTGACCGCCTTTCTTTAAAGATGCCTTTATTTGGTGACTTGATTCAAAAATCTTCAGTAGCCCGTTTTAGTCGTACTTTTGGTTCTTTGACTCGTTCTGGTGTACCTATTCTTACTTCTTTAGAGATCGTGCGAGATACATCAGGAAATCAGGTTGTTGCTAATGCTATTGATGCCGCACGAGCCGAAATTCAGCAAGGAGGTATGATTAGTATCGCTCTCCAAAAAGAAGCGGTTTTTTCCACCAATGGCAATTCAAATGATTAGCATCGGTGAAGAAACCGGGGAATTGGATGGAATGCTGATGAAAATTGCCGATTTTTATGAAGATGAGGTTGAGCAAGCCGTCAAAGCATTAACCAGCGTTTTAGAACCAATTATGATTTTAGTTCTAGGGGGTATGGTGGGAACAATTCTATTAGCGATGTATTTACCCTTATTCAAAGTATTTGAAACACTGGGATAGATGAGATATGAGGAAAATTAATTTTTTGAATTTTGAATGGATTATGAAAAAAAGTGAGTTTTAAAACCGAGTGGAACTGTGGGGGAAAGAATCATTGTTTCCCTTGGCACAGTCTCTCGTAGAGAAGGTAAGTAAAAACTCCTCCTGCTCCTTGTGGGCAGCTATCTTTAATTTTGTTGACGGAGCCTACTCTTCTCCTGTCGGAGACGCGAACGAGAACGCTACGCGAACCCGTAGGGTATTTTGAATTTTGAATTTTGAATTTTGAATTTTGAATTGATTCATGCCTGTGCAAAAATCTGACTATGAAGCGAGTTTGGCAGAGTATAGTAATTATGAAGCGGCGATCGCACTACTCAAACAACATCGACCATATCTAGAGATGATTCCTAGTTTGCGTCGTCCTGATGAAAGTGTAATTATTATCCCTCTGCCAATTGTTCGTCTGCGTGATCCTGTTGCTACAACCACACAGGCCAATTGTTTACCTTGTGATGTGGCAATTATCATGTGTGATCCTGAATGGAAGGTTAAAACGGGAGCCGAGATTCTATTATTTATTCATCGTCCCCATGAAGACTTTTCTGATTTGTTGGGACGTTGGCGACAAACCCAGGTTTTGCTCAACCAAGATTATGAATGGTTAATGCCCCTCCGCCACAGCCATATTTTAAGTGAAGGGGCTGATATCGTCTATCCCTTGTTTGTGGTTTTTAGTGAAACATCTGAACGCATCCAACGCGGACTGAGAGGTGCAGAATTGCCCTTCGTGATTCAAGCACCATATTCACCAGTCGATGAAGCCAGAAAAGAAGAGAGGTTAGAAGCGAGGGACTAGCAATTTAAGTATTGAATTCTTGACAGGAATCCATTTGTCTAGGCTCTCAACTTTAACCTCTAAGCTTTTACTTCACAAACTGGGGCATGATTTCAGCAGCCGTAAATATGCCATGAATGCCGCGTTGATGCAATTGCATACCAGCTTTGAGATAACCAAAAGCGGGACCGCAGACATTAGCTGCCATGCTGGTTTCATCTCCTAAGGTGAAGGTATGGGTGGAAATCTTGCCTTCAAAGGTACGTCCTGTAACCTTAACATTAGTGCTGAGGGGCTTTTTGGGATTGCGGGTATCTACTACACCACCCACAGTCACGCGATCGCGCTCTACTATCCCTGCTAGCTCTAACATTACATCATCGGCGTGTTCCATGTTCTTCAAGGTCAGTACGCCATTGGTTTTGTCTAGTAATGCTTCTACTTCTGCATCAGTCATTGCTCTAGCAACTTCTACTGTATAACCAGGCATATGACCAATATCTTCCCGCACTGTAGCGCGGTAAGCTTCCCAGTTGGCAATACCAACACCAAAGGTAATCTCTACCTGATGAATTTCGGCGTAGCTTTGGGCTGCTAAAGCGGCGGCGGCGGTTAATAGTCCCGGTGTTGCACCACAGCCTGTCATGTAGGTAATACCAGCCGCTTGTAGTTCGTCTTTCATGGCAATGAGCTGTTCTACTGCACTGGTACGCTTAATAGCATCTACCAATACACCACGCCAGCCAGATTGAATAAACTGTCTGGCTACGGAAGGAATGAAGTCATTAGGTAGGTTGGGCAAAGCTAGAAAATACCCATCTACAGGTTGACTGCTATCGATTAAATCTTGAATACTGTTGTTGCCTAAACTACCTACTGGTTCTAAATAACCCACCGAACCTTGAGACTGGTAGGTAACAATGCAATCTTTAAAATTTAAACCTGCCGCAGCATAAGCATAGCCTTTTTGGTCTGCCACGGCTACCAATTTCATCTCCCTTTTACCAGCTAGTACCTTGGCGGCTGCTTGTCCGAGTCCACCGAAACCTAATACTCCGATACGTATAGCTGGCGTAATATTTGCTGTACTCATAGTCAATTAGTTAAGTTGAATCACAAGCCTTGAGTATGAACCATTTTGGTTTATGGCGTAGCCGTTTTGCGGCTTGCCGTTAGGCATCGCTCAAAGCTATAAAGGTTAATTATGCTTTATTATCCACCCTGATGAGTTTTTTCACCGGAAATTCTTGCTGGGTAATTAGGACTTGAATAAATTTTCACAAAAAATTATATCAAAAGCGATCGCTAAACAAGATGATCCAATCAAGGAAGAGACTGAAAAAACAGATTCTTATTTACGATTACATCAAGGATAATTATGCTTTATTAATTGTTATCTTGAACTTGGCATAGGGAATGATATCAGTATGTATCTACCTATTTTTTAACTATAACATGATTGGAAAACTTAATCACAATGTTAATGTTTCTCAGGAATATGAGAAATTAGCACGCGAAGATGAAAAAGTCGGACTTTTACTTCAAGAACAAGGCGAACATAGACACTCAATTTATTTTCTTATCCAAGCGATGGAGAAATATGTACGAGCAAAAATATTTACTTTTGTTGACGCTAAAAATCCATACTTTAGAAAAAGAGAAAGAACCCATTCTATTGAAGATGCTTTGGATTTCTTAATTGAAGTTATAAGCGGCAATACAGTTATTAGAGAGCAAGTTAAAAATCAGTTACGTGAATATGTTGTTGGGGAAATAAAATTTAACTGGTTACACAATAATTTACGTTATCCTTTTTATTCTGAACGCTATAATTCTTACTCATCTTTTGAGATAACGAGCCATGATAATGATGTGATTGCTCAGAAGTTAAAAGCATTAAAAGCATTTCTTGCTGATATTGATAGATTTAGATAATTAAAAATTGTCTGTGTAACCGCGACTTCAGTTGCTAGAGACAGCGTAATTTTGAAAAAGTAATTGGTTGTAATGCTATCGTTCCAAGTCTTCAAAAGAGAAAGCCCTTTTTTCGTTATCTTAGAAAAGTAAATCATTACACGATTGAACGATGGTTGCTTTACCCGATAGCATTTTCATGAGCGCCGAGGAATATCTAATTTGGGAACCCACCCAAGAGTTACGTTACGAGTATTGGGATGGTGAAGTTGTCGCCATGACTGGTGGTACACGCAACCATAATCGGGTTTCCGGAAATTTTTTCAAACTCCTAGATGATGCCCTAGCAGATAGATCCTGTGAAGTATACATTGTAGATGTGAAGGTGCAGGTAGAACCGGGGCGGAAGTATTTTTATCCTGATGTGGTGGTGACTTGCGACGATCGCGATCATGATCCACAATGGGTAAAATTTCCCAGTTTGATTATCGAAGTGTTATCACCTTCAACGGAAGCAGCTGATCGGGGGAAAAAGTTTGCTGCATATCGCCAATCTCCAACCTTGCAAGAATATGTCCTAGTACAAGTAGCACAGCCAGGTGTGGAAGTATTTCGGCGCAATGAACAGGGGAAATGGGTACTCTCGGAATATAATTTGGGTGAGAAATTGCTACTAGAATCGGTGAACGTAGAAATAGCGATCGCTGATTTGTACCGACAAGTTGAGTTTGCCGCAGAAGCAACGGAAAATGAACAGGCGATGGCATAGCGAAAAAGTATCGCCATCGCTCATCATTTAATTAAACAATAATTTCCCGATGACAAGAGAATTTAACGTGGTTATGGAACGGGACTCTGATGGCTATTTTGTCGCGTCTGTATCTAGTTTGGCGGGATGTCACACCCAAGCTAAATCTTTAGACGAACTAATGGAGCGTATGAAAGAAACTATCGAACTTTGCGTAAAAGTTGAACAAGAACAAGCTGAAGTATTAGAGTTTGTGGGTATGTAGAGGGTTTCTGGTAAAAATATACTAAGGGTGTACTGAGGTTCTAGAATGTCGCGCAATGAGATTATGCCAACTGTTCTTCAATTAGATACGATTGATGCTAGATAAT
Organism: Anabaena sp. FACHB-595; assembly: GCF_048568275.1. Taxonomy (NCBI): domain Bacteria; kingdom Bacillati; phylum Cyanobacteriota; class Cyanophyceae; order Nostocales; family Nostocaceae; genus Anabaena; species Anabaena sp. FACHB-595. The sequence continues at coordinate 2,928,268 of NZ_CP183473.1, read as the reverse complement.
GGGAAGGCTTTGGCATTCACTAGCAAATCTAGCCCGGAAGAACAGATTAACAACTATGCGAACTCACTATTGCGGCGAACTCCGACAAAAGGATATTGGAGAAACTGTTACCTTATATGGATGGGTAGACCGTCGCCGCGATCATGGGGGCGTGATATTCTTGGATTTACGCGATCGCTCTGGCATTGTCCAAGTTGTCAGCGATCCGCAACGCACCCCAGATTCCTACGAACTGGCTAACTCTCTACGTAATGAATACGTTGTGGAAATTACTGGTAGGGTAACACAACGTCCAGAAGAATCACTGAATACCCGCATCCCGACTGGGGAAGTGGAAATCTACGCTGATAAAATTGAACTACTCAATGGGGTGCGGAAACAGTTACCATTCCAAGTTTCTACCGCCGACACTGAGACAGTTAGGGAAGACTTGCGGCTAAAATATCGTTACTTGGACTTGCGGCGCGATCGCATGGCGCGTAACATACAACTACGTCATCAAGTGGTGAAAGCGATGCGTCGTTATTTGGAAGACGTAGAAGGTTTCATCGAAGTGGAAACCCCAATCCTCACCCGTTCCACCCCCGAAGGCGCGCGGGATTATGTGCTACCTAGCCGCGTCAATCCTGGGGAATGGTTTGCTTTACCCCAATCACCACAACTATTCAAACAGATCCTCATGGTATCTGGGTTAGATAGATATTATCAAATCGCTCGATGCTTCCGTGATGAGGACTTACGTGCAGATAGACAGCCAGAATTTACTCAGTTAGACATGGAAATGAGTTTCATGTCTGAGGAGGAAATTATTGAACTTAACGAAAAGTTAGTTAGTTATATCTTCAAAACCGTTAAAGGGGTTGAGTTACCGCTTCCGTTCCCCCGTCTCACCTACGCCGAAGCAATGGAACGCTACGGTTGTGATAAACCAGATACCCGCTACGATTTACAACTAGTTAACGTTTCCGATGTCATGAAAGACTCTGGTTTCAAAGTCTTTCGGGATGCTGTCGCCAATGGTGGTATCGTCAAAATTCTGCCCATACCCAATGGTAACGAGCAAATCTCTAATGTGCGGATTAAACCAGGTGGGGATTTATTTAGAGAAGCCAGCGAAGCCGGTGCAAAAGGTTTAGCTTATATCCGGGTGCGTGAAGATGGTGAAATTGACACCATCGGCGCGATTAAAGATAACCTTTCAGAAGAACAGAAACAGGAAATCTTGCAGCGCACAGGTGCAAAACCCGGACATCTGTTATTGTTTGGTGCTGGTGATGCAGTTACCGTGAATAAAACCTTGGATAGATTGCGGCAGGCGATCGCCAAAGAATTTGGTTTAATTGATCCAGATAAAATCAACTTGCTTTGGGTTGTTGATTTCCCCATGTTTGAGTGGAATGCAGATGAGAAGCGCCTAGAAGCACTACACCACCCATTTACCGCACCCCACCCTGATGATTTGCATGACTTAAAAACAGCCCGCGCTCAAGCCTATGATTTAGTATTCAATGGTTTTGAAGTGGGTGGCGGTAGTCGGCGGATTTATCAACGGGAAGTCCAAGAACAAGTGTTTGAAACCATTGGTTTATCCCCGGAAGAAGCACAAAATAAATTTGGCTTTTTGTTAGAAGCATTTGAATATGGTACACCGCCGCATGGTGGTATCGCCTACGGTTTAGATCGGTTGGTGATGTTATTTGCTGGCGAAGAATCAATTCGAGATGTTATTGCTTTTCCGAAGACACAGCAAGCACGTTGTTTGTTGACAGATGCACCTTCTGGGGTAGATGTCAAGCAGTTGAAGGAATTACACGTTGCTTCGACTTATAAGCCGAAGTCTTAGGGATGAGAAATAAGATACCTGGATTTTTGAGAATGCGGGTATCTTATTTTTAACGCAGAGGGGGCAGAGGTTAGCGCAGAGGTATGCGGAGGGTAAGAGTTTGAAAGTTGGAGTTATGCAATGTCATCCACCGCAATTACAACAGTTATCAAAATGATGGAGTCTCTACCTGTAGAGATTCAGGCGCAAGTTGTAGAACATTTTCGAGAGTATATTAGCGATTTACAAGATGAAGCACGATGGGAACAATCGTTTCAGAAGACACAAGCCAACCTGGTTGCTGCGGCTCGTCGTGCTAGAGAAGAAATGCGTAAGGGTGTAGGGGTGTAAGGGTGTAAGGGTTTTTAACCCAATCCCCAGTCCCCAATCCTCAAGACGCTTGATTTGTAATTGTTTGGGGTGAATCATCGGCTTTTAGTTTTACCCAAACGAAGAAGGGAATTGCTAAAAGCTGGGTTGCAGAGGAGAAGACGATCAATGTAGTGATGGAATGATCGTAGAGAATCCCCATGAGAGCGCTGCCTAAGAACCAGGATAGACCGTAGCCAGTGCTGAAAATGCCGTAGGCGGTGGCGCGTTTATGCTTGGGAACCATGCCGGCGATCGCCGCTTTTAAAATGGATTCTTGCGCTCCCATACCAATACCCCAAAATGCTATGCCTAAAAGTGCCAGATTGGTATCACCTAAAAATACCAGTGGGGCAAATAAACATGAGATAAAAGCGGCGATGATTAAGATAGAAATGCCTAATCGGTCAAATACGTAGCCAAATATTAAAGCAGCGATCGCATCTACACCCATCGCTAAGGCGTAAAACAGAGGTATTGTCTCCCCTGTAGCAATGCCTGATTTTTGAAAATGGAAGGCAATTAGGGGAAAATCTGCATATCCGGCGGCAATAACAGCTACTGCACCTAGATAAATCCAAAATATGCGCGGTAATCCTTCTTGTTGCTTTTGTTCCTCTGTTTCCTCTTCAAAATCACTGGGGTTGGGATAAAGAAATTGTAATACTAACAACACCACCAATCCTAAGACCGCAGGTACAATCAAAATTGTGAAGGCGTGACGATACTCTCCCTGGAAATAGACCATTGCAGCCACAGCCAAAGGTCCCATGACTGCACCGGTCTGATCCATTGCTTCATGTAAACCAAAGCCAAAGCCTCTGCCAATTTGACTCACACCGTGGGAAAGCAGCGCATCTCGTGGGGGAGTACGCACAGCCTTACCAGTACGTTCAGCCATCATCAAACCTGCGGCTGCTTCCCATCTGCCAGTAAAGGCTAACAATGGTACAACGGCAGTGTTTAAGATGTAACCTAGAGTTGTAATTCCCCAATATTTGCGTGACTGGTCGCTGAGATAACCAATCACTAGGCGCAATCCATAGCCAATCAATTCACCAAAACCAGCTACTAAGCCTACCACAGTGCCGCTAGCACCCAAAACCTGTAAATAAGCCCCTGTGATACTGCGCGCCCCTTCATAGGTCGCATCGGCACAGAGGCTCACGAAACCCAATAAGATGACAAACTTCAACGCAGCTGATTTCTGTGGCATACCATTCTTTGTAATTTACGGCTTTCATATTGAAACACTGAATTACAAACAACAGTTGTTGGTGAACTGCAAAATTAGATTGTCTGTGCTTTGTTGTTGTGGGAGTAGGTAATAAATTTTTTACTGAAGATGGCTGGAAAATGTACTTTTAAACGCAGAGAGGCGCGGAGGAAAGCGCAGAGGGGCGCGGAGTCTTTTTTTAGGACTAAAGTCTTGAGTACAAGAGTTTAAGTATTGACGCTGTTATATTTATGTTAGTTCATCAGAATTAGGCGTAGAGGATCTAAATGCACATACCAAGGAAATGGTTTTTCTTTGATAGTCAGCCATTTTTCCTTGAAGACTTCTGCTTGTAGGTGATAATCTTGTGGGCTGTTGGCTGGGGAATGGAGTTTTAAAAATAATGTGATGCGATGGGGGGTTTCACTTGTCCGTACTAACCAGCAGGGGAAGGTGTTTTCTTGGTTGGGGTCATTGGTAAAGGTGATTTGATGGGCGCGGATACCGATGTGAGATAATTCGTTGGGAATTGGTGCAATCACTTTGAGATGACAACCCCAATCTATTGCTTCTACTTGTTGCGCTGACTGAACAACAGCACTGGAGAAGTTTTTACAGCCAGTAATTTGAGCCACACTCACAGTAGCGGGATGCTCAAAAATTTCATATTTAGAACCATAATGTACTGGGCTACCATCCTCCAACACTAAAAGATTGGGACAAATCCGGTAAGCTTCTTCCATGTTATGGGTGACAAACAAAGACACACCTTGGTAGTTTGTGAGGGTTTCTGTCATTTGCTGTTCTAGTTGACTCCGCAGATGGGTATCAAGGGCAGAAAATGGCTCATCTAGGAGCAACGCCTCTGGTTGACTGGCTAAAGCCCTAGCTAAGGCTACCCGTTGTTGTTGTCCTCCAGAAAGTTGGTGGGGATAGCGATCGCCTAATCCTTGTAACTGCATGGCGATCAGTTGTTCTTCTACCTGCACCCGCATACTGTTGTCTGATAGTTTTTTGGGTAAGCCGAAAGCAATATTTTGCGCCACTGTCATGTGGGGAAACAGGGCGTAATTTTGGACTAAAAAACCGATGCGGCGATCGCGGCTAGGCAAATTAATTCCCTGTTCGGAATCAAATAATACCCTACCATTCAAAACTATCCGCCCTCTGGTAGGTGTTTCAATCCCCGCAATACACCGCAGAATCATACTCTTACCTGCACCTGAACCCCCCAACAACCCCAAAGGTTGCTCATCGGTGGTGAAAGCAACTTTTAAATGAAAACTCGGCAGATGTTTTTCTATATCTACCAACATTTCCACTTGAGAAGCAGGCGCAGACAATAAAACTACCTCACTCCCTTGTCCTTTTGTCTGTCTTACTTGTCCCCCTCGTCCCTTCTTATCCCTCACCTCTTGCCAAAAATTTACAGCAAAAATCCCCGATAGGGAAATCACCATAATCATCATTGCCCAAAACCACGCTTCGTCCGTCGCCCCGGCTTCCACGGCAAAATAAATTGCCATTGGGATTGTCTGGGTTTGTCCAGGGATATTCCCAGCCAACATTAAAGTTGCACCAAATTCGCCCAAAGCACGGGCAAAGGATAACATTGTCGCGGCTACAATACCAGGGAATGCCAAAGGTAAACTGATACGCCAAAAGATAGTAGATTCACTAGCCCCCAAGGTTCTCGCTACCCGCAGTAAATTACCGTCAATCTGGGTAAAGGCTCCCAGTGAGGTTTTATACATGAGCGGGAAAGAGACAATTGTCGCAGCGATCGCCGCCCCATACCATGTAAAAACTATACTGATATCAAAAGGCTCCATCAGTTTCCCTATAGGGCCGTTTTTCCCGAAAAACAGCAGTAGCAGAAAACCGACAACCGTAGGAGGTAAAATCAAGGGAGCTACAAAGATACCCTCAATCAAAGATTTGCCTTTACCTCGATAACTCAACATCCAATAAGCAGCAGCAATCCCTAAAAAGAAGGTGATGAATGTGGCAAGTAAGGACGTTTTGAGTGATATCCAAAGCGGCGACAAATCAATTGGCATGGTGATATATGTATAGTTCGTAATTCGTAATTACTAAGCTGTCAGAGTTCTATGATTCCTCATTCTGGCTTCAAATAATAATCTACCAACTTTTTACGCAAAAGGTTGGTAGATGACAACAAATTACCGAATATACTTAAAAATCAACGGTCAACAGTCAACGGTCAACATTGCAAGATTTTTGACTAATGACAACTGACAACTAACTAATCATTTTGATTTTTATAACTAGCAACCGCTTCCCTCAGATTTCCTTGATGTGCTGATAAAAGCCGATCGCCTGCGTCTTTATCCAAACCAGTCCAGTGCATCACCAGCGCCAATTTGACCCATTTGCTACTACGTTCTAATAAGAAACCAGCCGCTTCCCGACTTAACCCGGTGAGGTCTTGCAAAATTCGCAAAGCGCGATCGCGTAATTTCTGATTTGTGACTGCTACATCCACCATGCGATTACCGTAAACTTTGCCCAGCTTGACCATCACCCCAGTCGAGAGGATATTTAGCGTTAATTTAGTAACTGTACCGGCTTTGAGGCGAGTAGAACCAGCCAATATTTCTGGCCCTGTTAACAAACGAATATCAATATCGGCTGTAAAACTCACTTGTTCAGCAGGAACACAAGCAATGAAAATTGTCAAGGCTCCCCGTTGACGAGCAGAGTTAATTGCACCCTGGACAAAAGGCGTTGTCCCACCAGCCGTAATCCCAACGACGACATCTAATTGGGTAATGTGACGTTGAGCGATCGCTGCGTCTCCATCTTCCGCCCGGTCTTCTAAATCTTCCGAACTGCGTACCAGTGCGCCAGCACCACCAGCGATAATCCCCTGTACCAACTCTGGGGGTGTACAAAAAGTTGGTGGACACTCAGCCGCATCTAACACACCCAACCTACCACTGGTTCCAGCACCGACATAAAACAAGCGTCCTCCCTGACGCAGGCGATCGGCTGTCTGCTCAATTGCTGTTGCAATCTGGACTTTAGCCGCCGCCACTGCCTCCACAGTCTTGAGGTCTTCACTATTAAACAACTCCACCAATTCCAGAGAACTGAGTTGGTCTAAGTTCTGACTCAAAGGATTGACTTGTTCCGTCAATAAATGTCCACGTTCCTGCAAATCTGCCATGTATTTTGATGTCCCCTGCAATTATGTAATTTAGTCAAGAATCCCCATGTACAGACGTTTCATAAAACGTCTCTAATGACTAAACGACTAAGTTACAACAATCCTTCTAATTTGCGACGAATATTTTCCAATTCAGTCTCAGAAAACTCCGAATCTTGAGCCGGTGGTACTAGGTCAGATTCAAAATTTTCGTCATCAGTATCCTCGTCATCATACTGACCATCAGGTTGCCAGTCAGTTTCTTCCACGTTAATATCTGGGGGAATTACGAGGTCGCTATTTTCTGGGATCAATTCCCAATCATAATTAGCACTGGCGCAAAATTCCTTAACATCCTCAACATCAATCCCCTCTACTGTGGGAGTGGGGAAATCCTGAGCTTCCAACATGAGGGCAAAACGGACAGCATCATCTTGGGATTCAAACATGAGAATTTTATTGCGGTCGCCCACACGAACGGTATGAATCCCTTCATTTTCCGTATTAGCGTTAAAAATTAAAACAAAAACCCGCATTGGCGTAATCATCTATATGTTCCGAGGTCTATTGATTAATTAAAGTTCTAGACCGTGTACCTGGGAAAGTCACAGCAATATTTTCACTTTAATTCAGATTTGACTGACAATATTAATGGCTTATTTTTCCGCATTGAGGATATGGGAGATGAAAAGGTAGGGTAGCAAGGAGCAAAAATTCTCAGTCAACAGTCCACAGCCCCTAGTCAATTTCACTCACCGAGTTGATCCGAATGTCAAAAGTCCCAATTGATTTGTATCCTGGTATTGGCATAGTAAACGCAAATGCCAAATAATGCTTGCAGTGCGTCAACCACCTCCAGCAAATAAAAGTAAACTCATACCATGAATAACCCTCCCAAGCAAAATCAAAGCCCACAAACCTCACGTAGGAGTCTATGGTTGCTGATTTTGAGTCGTGGCGGTATGGCAGTAGGTGGACTTTTAATTGTGGGTTTGATGGGAGGTGTTTGGCGTTTATGGACTTTTGTACAGAGGGAATTAACACCGTTAGCGCAAGAAAGTCTGACTACAACTCTTAACCGTCCCGTACAACTGGGAAAAGTCACTAATTTTTCGTTAACTGGAGTACAGTTTGCGGCTTCGTCCATTCCTCCTACGCCTACAGACCCGGATAAGTTAACAGTGGATGCAGTGGAGGTGGGTTTTAATCCACTGCTGTTAGTTTTTAATCGCCAGTTAAAACTAAATGTGACCTTAGTTAATCCCGATGTTTACATCGAACAGGATAACCAAGGACGCTGGATTACTACGACCATAGCGCCACCGGGTGCAGCAGGAGCCATTAAAACGGATTTAGATCATATCAATTTCCGCAATGGCAAGTTATCGCTGCTGCCACAGGTGAGGAATTTGGCAGTGGGTGAAGCTAAAACCACATCCCCCTCATCTTCTTTATACCCCCCTACCTCCTGCCCCCAGCCCCCCTGCCTCCTGCCTCCACTAGAATTTTCGCAACTAAATGGAACTGCTCAATTACTGGAAAACAACCAGCTAATTAAGTTCTCAGCTAAAGGTCTATCCGATAGCGGAGGCAGTGTGGATATGGAGGGCGAAGTACGTCCTAAGACGACTGCGGCGAATATTCAAGTGCGAGGACAAGAATTACTGGCGGCGGATGTTACTCGCTTGGTCAAGTTGCCAGTGGGTTTAGCAGCCGGTAAAGTTAATGGTGATTTGCGAGTCGAGCTAGTACCAGGGCAAACCCCTTTGCTATATGGCAGTGCTGATTTGCAAAAGGTGACAGTCCAAATTCCTCGCGCACCGCAACTATTGACGAATACCCAAGCTAATGTTTACTTCCAAGGCACAGAAGTAAAGTTAGAAAATGTTGTGGCTAACTATGGCAGCATCCCTCTAGTGGCGGCAGGGATAATCGACACCAAAGCAGGCTATAAACTTGCAGGGCGTGTTAACTCAGTGAGTGTAGCCAATGCCCAAAACACACTCAAATTAAAATTGCCTGTACCTGTGGCTGGACAATTGCAAGCCGATTTACAGGTAGTGGGAGCCGCAAATCAGCCTATTCTCTCAGGTATAGTTAGGACTATTAATACTGCCCGCATCGATAAAGTTGATTTTCAAAGTATTAGTAGTAAGTTTGAGTTTTCGCCTAACGACAACTTAGTTAGTTTGGCAAATGTTCAAGGCAAGACCACAACAGGCGGAGCAATTACTGGCGGTGGCAGAATCTTACTTGGGGAAAATCCCCAACTGAATCTGAATTTTATTGCCAGGAATGTAGCCGGAGATGCGATCGCCAAACTATACAATGTTAATACTCCATTTCAAATTGGCACTGTATCGGCTACTGCCCAAGTCACAGGTACGCCTACTAATGTCAGGACTTCGGTAAACTTTGCCGCACCTCAGGCAGTCTATCCCACCACCGGGGAAGTGATTATCGGTGCTAATCGTAACATTAACTTTCGCAATGTGGCTGTGAGGGTGGCTGGTGGCACGGTGCGGGGTTATGGCAATTTTGCTAACGAACGTTGGCAGGCTGTAGCTCAAGCTAACGGTGTGAATTTGGCACCATTTGTCAACCAGAATCAACTCAAAAATGTTTCCTTAGCAGGGGCGCAATTTAACGGTCGTTTAATTCTGGCTGGTACTGCTACACCCTTTCAAATTGCCAGCATTCGTACAGAAGGGGCAGGGGTGCAAATTGGTGGCGGGAGAGTTGCAGTATCTAACATTCAACTGCAAGACCAGGCCTTTGCCGCCAAATTGGTGGCGAATAATGTCCGCCTAGCACGCATCCTGAAAAATGCGCCGCCAGCTTTAGCTAATCCTTTGGCTGGGACATTCCAAGTAGCCGGTAATAGAGAAAATTTTAGCCTCAAAACCTTACAAGCTACAGGTGATGCCCGCCTTAGTGTAGGTAGAGGAACAGTTACGGCCGGGAATATTCAATTAGCTAACGGTGTATATCAGGCACAAGTCCAAGCCAATAATGTCCCTGTGCAACGCCTGGCAACCTTACCACCCCAGTTTCAAGGCAACCTGACGGGGAAATTTGCTGTTACTGGTTCTGCTGAGTCCTTCAGTCCCCAATCTATCCAAGCCAGTGGTCAAGCACGGTTAAATGTTGGCAATGGTACGATTACCTCCTCTAACATTCAATTAGCTAACGGTACATATCAGGCGCAAGTCCAAGCTAATAACGTTCCTGTGCAACGTTTAGCCCCAGTACCACCAAAGTTTCAAGGTAATTTAACTGGACAATTCAATGTTGCTGGTTCCGTTGCACCCTTCAGTCCCCAATCAATTCAAGCTAGTGGTCAAGGGCGGTTAAATGTCGGCAATGGTACGATTACCTCCTCTAACATTCAATTAGCTAACGGTAGATATCAAGCGCAAGTCCAAGCCAATAACGTCCCTGTACAACGTTTAGCCGCCGTACCGTCCCAGTTGCAAGGTAATTTGAACGCGCAATTAAATCTGGCTGGTTCTGTTGCACCTTTTACTCCCCAATCTATCCAAGCTAGTGGTCAAGCACAGTTAAATGTAGGCAATGGTACAATCACAGCCGCCAACATCCGAGTTGCAAATGGTAACTATCAGGCGCAAGTACAAGCCAATAACGTCCCTATACAACGTTTAGCTGCTGTACCGCCCCAGTTGCAAGGTAATTTGAACGGGCAATTTAATGTTGCTGGTTCTGCTGCATCCTTCAGTCCCCAAACCATCCAAGCCAATGGTCAAGCACAACTACAAGTGGCGGGAGGGGGTACGATTAATGCGGCGAATATCCAACTGGCTAAAGGTCGTTATCAAGCCGTAGTGGCGGCGGCTGGGGTGGAGTTAAATCGTTTTAATCAACAGTTGCAGGGTCAGTTTGCTGGCCAGTTGCAACTAGCTGGTAACTTGGGTTCGACGCGGTTAGCTGATGTCAGTGCTAGGGGTCAGGTACAATTAACTCAAGGCCTCCCTGGTGTTGAGCGTCCCTTGAATGCTGCGATCGCCTGGAATGGTGAAAGGTTAACAATTCAACAAGCTACAGCCCCCGGTTTAAATATTAGTGGTGATATCTTAGCCAACGCCACCAGACCAGGCATACCAGAAATTACCGCCCTTAATCTCAATGTCCAAGCCCAAGACTTTAATCTACAACAGTTACCAGTTACCTTACCGAATCAAGTAGCTGTGACAGGCAGAGCAGATTTTAACGGTAAAGTTACAGGTAAATTACCTTTGCCCAATGTCAACGGGCAACTCAGTTTAAAGGATTTAGTAGTCCAAAATATTGCTTTTGAACCTTTATTAACAGGTAGGATTCAATCAGGACAAGGATTAAACTTAAATTTAGCCGGGAATAGCGATCGCCTTGCCCTGAGTTTAGATAGTAATAATCGCCCCCAATCCTTCCTAGTACAGTGGCAACAAGCCTTAGCCTCAGGTCAAGTTAAAGGCAATGATTGGGCTGTGAAAGTTGCCAACTTCCCCTTAACACTGTTCAACTTGTCACCACCGCCAAGTCTGCGTTTAGGTGCTGGTAGAGTAGCCGGGACAGTAACAGGGGATGTGCAGTTTAACCAACGTACATTTGCGACTAACGTCAATTTGGCGATCGCTAATCCCGAAGTTGGCAGAATTAAAGGCGATCGTCTCACAGCCCAATTCCGCTACAGTGATGGTACAGCCACCCTCACCAGTAGCCAATTTATCAAAGGCAACAGTCGTTACGCCTTAGCTGGTAATTTTGGGCTGACCCCCAAAGGCCCCCGCGTCCAAGGCAAGCTGAACGTCACTCAAGGTAACATCCAAGATGTGCTGACAGTAGCACAAATCTTTGATTTACAAGATTTCCAGGGTAATGGAGACGAACCCAACTACGGTACGGCCTCTGACCTCCAGACCTACGCCCAAGGTTTGCCTGATCAGTCTTTATTCGACCAAATCAAACGCTTTTACGAAATTGATGCGATCGTTGCCAAACAAGAAGAACAACGTAATGCTTCACCCATACCAAACCTAGCAGATTTGCAAGGAACTTTTAACGGAGAAGTGGCTGTAGACACTGCCACCGCTAATGGTTTAGCAGTACAGTTCAATTTGAATGGTCAAAACTTTGTCTGGGGTAAGGAAACAGAACCCAATCGTTTTTATCGCGCCGACAATATCATTGCTGAAGGTAGTTTTGCTGATGGAGTTTTGCAGCTGCGACCAGTGCGTATTGAGTCCGAGAATAGTTTGTTAGCTTTCACTGGTAATGTAGGCGGGAACGAACAATCTGGACAACTGCGCGTCAATAACTTTCCCCTTCAGTTACTCAATAACTTCGTCAATCTCCCAGTCGGTGTGACGGGAAATCTCAGTGGGACAGCAGCTTTAGCAGGTAGTATTGCCAACCCTCAAGCCAGAGGAGAATGGCAAATCACCGAGGGTACACTCAACCAAAAACCTGTGGAATCAGCCACAGCTAGTTTTAGTTACGCCAATGGTCGCTTAAATTTTGGTAGTACCGTCGCTATTACTGGGCCGCAACCTGTGAATATTTCAGGTAGCATACCTTATCAGTTACCTTTTGCCTCCGTCGCTCCTGATAACAATCAAATCAGTTTAGATGTCAAAGTTGAAAATGAAGGATTGGCACTACTAAATCTCTTAAGTAATCAAGTAGCCTTTGAAGACGGTCAAGGTCAAATAGACTTGAAGGTAAGCGGAACCAGAGAACAGCCTATAGTCGAGGGTATTGCTACTATCCAAAAAGCTACTTTTGCGGCTCAAGCTTTACCAGAAAAAGTCAGAGATGTTACAGGTAGAGTCCGGTTTAATTCTGACCAAATATTAGTAGAAGGTCTAGAAGGCAAATTTAGTCGCGGACAAGTACAAGCATCTGGAGCAATTCCCGTATTCGACAACAGTAGCGTCGCTATCGAAAATCCTCTAACTGTCAACCTTGAACAGTTACAACTTAACCTCAAAGGCTTGTATCAAGGCGGTGCTAATGGAAATATTCAAGTTACTGGTTCTGCCCTCAATCCTAGAATTGGCGGTAAGGTGGATTTGTATAGTGGTCAAATATTATTAGCAGAATCTAGTGATCCTAACCAACCTGCAAATAATGTTTCTGCCATCTCACTAACGAAGTTTAACAAACAAGATACACCCACAACTGCAAGTGCCAACACGAGTTTTAATAATTTAGAACTGGAGTTAGGTAAAAACGTAGAAATTGCCCGTCCTCCTCTTCTCAGTTTCGCTGCTACGGGGAATCTCAAAGTTAATGGTTCTTTAGCTGATCCTGTACCTGTAGGTACTATTCGCTTAAGAAAAGGTGGCGTGAATTTATTTACAACTCAGTTTAACTTGACTCGTGGTTACGAACATACCGCCACCTTTAGAGCTAATCAACCCCGTGACCCTGATTTAGATATTCAACTACTGGCTAAAGTGCTAGAGGTGGTGCAGAACAGTGACCTAAACAGAGTTAATTCTGTCGGGTTAGGTGCTTTAGAAACTGTGAGAGTTGAAGCTAATATTAAAGGCCCAGCCAGCAGACTGAATGAAAGCTTGGAATTAAGAAGTAGCCCCTCACGGAGTGAAACTGAATTAGTCGCCCTTTTAGGTGGTGGATTTGTCGATACTCAAGGACGTGGGGACAGTACCTTAGGTTTAATTAACATCGCCGGGTCAGCTGTTTTCGGTAACTTTCAATCTGCTTTTAATCAAATCGGTACTGCTTTTGGTTTAAGTGAACTACGAATTTTCCCCACTGTGATTTCTGACAATCCAGAAGCTAGTAATAGTAATAGTAGTAGAGTAGGTTCCAGTATAGAATTGGCAGCTGAAGCGGGAGTAGATATTTCTAACAAGTTCTCTATTTCTAGCATCAAAATTCTAACGGCAAATGATCCTTTCCAATGGGGTCTTAATTACCGTATCAATGATGAATTTCGTGTACGTGCTTCTACTAATTTAGAAGATGATAGTCGTGCAGTAATTGAATATCAAACCAGGTTTTAAGAATGGGTAATTGTAAAAATTGGATATCAGTACTTTAGGCTAAATTCCAACCAAGGGCAGTAGCTACTTGACCAGCTAATTCTAGCGGATTGAAGGGTTTAGCGATCGCACTCACCATTCCCAATTGGGAGTAACGGCGACGGTCAGAGGCTTGGATTTTGGCGGTTAATAAGATTACTGGTATTTCTTTGGTGACGGAATTGGCTTGCAGTTTCTCAAATGTAGCGATTCCATCCATGTCCGGCATCATCACATCTAGTAAAATTGCATCTGGTTGGTAAGTCTCGGCTTTATTTATGCCTTCTTGTCCTGAACTGGCTGTGACAACTTCCCAACCCGCAACTGTTTCCAAGCAAATTTTGGCAACTTCTTGAATATACTGCTCGTTATCGACAACTAAAATTCGTTTGTTGTTCATAGTTAAGTTAGTTATTAGTTATTAGTCATTAGTCATTAGTCATTAGTCATTAGTGATTTCCCCTTCATCCCCAATCCCCAATCCCCAGTCCCCAATCCCCAATCCCTAATCCCTAATCCCTAACATTAGTCGGTGTAATTCGCTGAAGTAGTTCGATTACCCGTTGTTCAAACTCTTTGGTTGTGACACGGCCTTTGGTTAAAAATTCTGTATGTCCTAGCTTGAGGCGTTTACGTTCTGATTCATCCAAGTCTTTAGCCGAGTAAACCACTACAGGGATATTACATAGGCGCTGGTGCTTCTGTAGCCAATCTACAACAGCAAATCCGTCGGTTTCTGGCAAAATTAAATCAAGAATGAGTAAGTCAGGATTTACTTCTTGACTGAGGTGGATGGCTTCCCGTCCTGTTTTGGCTGAGAAGGTTTCAATATCATGTCTTTCAAACAGGGTAACAAACAGTTCAGCTAAATCTGCATCATCTTCAACAATAAGAATGCGGACTCGGTGGGAAGATTTGGCTATTGCTTGTCTGAGAGAATGTAACAGATAGCTTTCTTGGACTGGCTTACTCACCCAATCAACAAAATCGCGGCTAGGTTGGTGATTGCTTGTTGGTTTGTAGACACTGCAAATCACAATCGGGATATGTTTGGTTTCTGTACTTTCCTTCAACATAGCCATTGTTTCCCAACCATTCATCCCCGGCATGAGCAAATCTAGTACAATCACATCTGGATGTTGAGTTGATGCTGAGGCGATCGCTTCTTGTCCAGTAGCCACTGTGAATACTCGATATCCCCCTTGTTCTAATAGTGACTGTAGTTCTGTGCGGATGAGTGGATCATCGTCACAAACTAAAACTAGGGGGGAGTGAGTACTGGAGATTAGGGAAGGTGGAGACTCCTCTGGGGATAAGGGGTGATGGGGGAGAGAGTCGGGAAGTTCTGAATTTTGGGATATGGGTAAAATTGGTAAAGTAAAGTAAAAATTACTACCTTCACCCAAGACACTTTCTGCCCAGATGCGTCCGCCATGCTGCTGTATAATACTTTGGCAAATAGCTAAACCCAAACCAGTACCGTCATGGTTGCGTGAATCGGAAGAATCTACCTGTTGAAATCGCTCGAAAATACTATCAAGTTTGTCGGCGGGAATACCGCGTCCGTTATCCTTCACCGTCAGCAATAGTTCATCGCCGTAGTGTTGTGCTACTAACCACACTGTTTTCTCCGCCGTCGAGAATTTAATCGCATTACTCAACAGATTAGTTAATGTCTGCACAATCCGGTCTGGATCAACCCATAATTGAATTGATGGACTGGAAACAGATAATTTCACTCCAGCTTTATTAGCTAAAGGCTGCATAATACTAACTGCGGACTCAATCAAGTCGCTCAGGTCGCAACTTTCTCGCTCCATTTTCACCCTACCTGATTCGATGCGTTCTATATCTAATATGTCGTTAATCAAACGTACTAGGCGTTCTGTACTGTCAGTGGCAATTTCCAACAAACGTTTTCCCTGTTCTGAGTCGGCTGATAATAAACCACTAGCTAGCATTCCTAAGGAACCATGAATAGAAGTTAAGGGGGTGCGGAGTTCATGACTGACAACAGAAACAAACTCATCTTTCATCCGTTCAATTTGTTTTCTTTCTGTAACATCACGTAAAATTACAGTATAAAATACTTCTTTATCTAGTTGAAATTTGGAGATAGAAGCCTCAGCCGGGAATTCTGTTCCATCTTGACGACAACCAAATATCTCTCGCCGTTCTCCCATGCGCCGCGCCAAGCTGGGAGCCTGCCCAAAATCAGCTACGTGCTGACGATGCGTCTGAGTGAAACGCTGGGGTATAAGTGTATCCAGGCGCTGTCCGATAATTTCCTCGGCAGAGTAGCCAAAAATTTTCTCTGCACCTTGATTAAATAAAGTGATTTGTTGGTTACCGTTAATAGAAATAATGGCATCATCAGCAATATCTAAAATGCGTGCCAGTCGCACTTGTGATATGCGTAGTGCTTCCTCTATACGCTGGCGTTCGTCAAGTTCTGACTGCAATTGTCGATTGACGTTGACTAACTCAGCAGTCCGTTCTGCTACTCTCAACTCTAGTTCGTTATTGATTTTTTGCAGAGTTGCTTCTATTTGCTTGCGGGAAGTAATATCTCTGACTATACCCAACATCCGCACGGCTTCGCCCATTTCGTTGTAGTAGAGTTTGCCTGTTCCTTCAATCCAATGAATATTACCATCTGGCGAAATGATGCGAAATTCATGACTATAGTCGGTTTTTTGCTGGCGAGCAGAATTGATTACCTCTGCCAAGCCTCCCCTATCTTCAGGATAGATACAAGCTTGAAAGGCTTCATAAGTCCCATCAAATTTCCCTGATTCTATGCCAAATAATCGGGCGTGGCCTTCAGACCAGATAATTTGGTTAGTAGTTATATTCCAGTCCCAAATGCCTAAGTTGACTGCTTCTAGGGTCAGGGAAAGACGTTCTTGACTTTCTCGTAGTGCTGCTTCGGCTATTTGGCGATCGCGCCGATTGCGTAATGCTACTATGCCATAAGCCACATCTGCTGTCAGTTCCTCTAAAAGTTTCACTTCATCACTATCAAAAGCATTCGCTTCCGCAGCGTAGATGTTCAAGGCACCAAAAGCTTGACCATTATTCATTAAAGGTAAAGAAATGGACGATGCGTAACCCCGATTATTAGCTTGACAGCGCCAAATTTCAAATCTAGGATCAGTCAAAATATTTTGAATAATGGCAGTTTTTCCGGTGCGAATTGCCGTTCCTGTCGGCCCTTGACCCCGGACTGTATCTGCCCAAGTAAGATTGAGAGATTGCAGATATCCTTCTTCATAACCAGCTTGAGCCACCGGATGAATGCTTTTTTCAGCATCATTTTCTGCAAAAGCCACCCAAGCCAATCGATAGTTACCAACATCCACTAAAATTTGGCAAACTTTTTGCAATAACTCACTCTCATCTTGAGTACGTATTACTAATTGATTGCAATCACTTAAAGTTTGCAAGGTGCGATTAATGCGTTTAATTTCCAGTTCTGCTTGTTTGTATTGGGTGACATCCCTTGTAATTGACAACTGCACCAAATTACCATCTTTTTCATTTCGCACAGGTACAGCGTGAGTCGCCATCCAACGACGATTACCACGACAAGTGATAATTTCAAATTCCAGTGTTCCCTGTTTTCCTTGACAAACGCTTTCATTGAGCTGGCGAAACGCCTGCTGACATTCAGGAACTACCAACGAATACACCCGCTTACCAATCACTGCGCCAACACTATCTGCTTCTATCGCTGCCACACCGGCTGGATTGATATCCAATAAAGTACCATCAGTAGCCACTATCATCACGCATTCTGGTTCAGCGTTGAAAATAGTGCGCCAATCTGTGAAGCTAGGGGATGGAGGAGAAATTTTTTCCCCTACACCCCTACTCTCACTCACCCTACGTAGTAATTTCACCCGTTCTAACCGATTGATAATTCGCGTTACTAGTTCAGGCCCGACAATGGGTTTGCTAACAAAGTCGTCAGCACCAACACTAAATACCTGATTGACAATTTCCCCATCTTTGTGAACCGTCAGGAAGAGTATGGGCAATTCACTCCATTGGGGGTCATTTCTCACCACCTGGCAGAGTTCTATACCATTGGTATAAGGCATCTCTACATCTAGAATTAACAGGTCTGGATTCACATCTCTTAAGGTTTCCCAGAATTGACGCGGATCATCTAAGGTAATTACTTGTAATCCCCAAGGATGAAGTAATGTTTGCAGTATGGCAAGAATTTGCGGGTCGTCGTCTACTGCTAAGACTTTTGCTTCTGCTTGAGGAGGTTGTGGCTGGAGAATAGCTGCTGAAGTTGTTTCTGGTGATGCTGCTTGCGGTTCATGTGCTGCAACCTCTTGCCTTAATAACTTGACCCAATTTTGCAAACTCTGAATCTCAGTTGGCGTTAATCTCTTACCAGATTTCAATAGTTGCTCAATTTTCCTGGCTAACTTCGACCCTTCAGGTAAACCAAAAGTCCCCAGTGAGCCGGCTAATGTGTGGGCTTCTCGTATTGCCTGTGAGTATAATTCTGAGTTTAAAGCTTCTTGGGTAAGCGTGATCATTTGCGATCGCTCAAAAGTCATCGCCGCTTGTTCCAATACCTTAACTTGCTCATCTACCCGCACGTAAAACTTTTGCCAAATACCAGCTATTGCAGTTAGTGTTTGCTGCTGAGATTTGCCTTTTGAAGTAGGCTGTTTTACCTCCTCCTTGCTTCCTTGTTCTTCTTCCTGTGCTTTGAGGCGATAACCAATTCCATAGACTGTTTCTACTAAATCACCAGGCGCTCCCGCGTTACGCAACTTCATCCGCAAGCCCTTTATATGGGTGCGTACCGCTTCTTCCCCTGGAGTGTCTTCATAAGACCATATATGTTCTAAAATCATGCTACAGCTAAACACTCGGCGGCTGTGACGCAAAAATAACTCCAAAAGTGCATATTCCTTGGGAGTTAGTGATAGTAAATTTTGATTGTATCTGACTTCACAACTACTGGGGTCAAGCTGCAAATTGCCCCATTCTAGAATTGGCTGTGCCGTTGTAACACCCCGACGCAACAAAGCCCGCACACGCGCCACTAATTCTTCTTCATCAAACGGTTTAACTACATAATCATCTGCGCCTGCATCTAACCCAATCGCCTTCTCATGACTACTATCACAACCAGTTAATAATAAAATTGGCATCTGCCGACCACTTGAGCGTATTTGCCGACAAAGGCTAATCCCATCCAATCTGGGTAGCATCACATCCAAAAGAATCAAATCATAATCGTAAGTTTGGATTAATTCCCAAGCGGTAATACCATCAGATCCCACTTCAACTGCATAATTCTGATTCGTGAGAACGGCTGTCAGCGCATAAGCATTTAACTCGTCATCCTCGACAATTAAAATTTTCATATTATTAAGTTTACTAACGTTAATTATTGAATAGACTTAATAGATTAGGAAAGAAATCTTCTGGATTAGGGAACTCCAAAAAAGAAATTATTCCGTTGAAAGTTGTTGACCGTTGACTGTTAACTGTGAACTGTGAACCGTCAACGGTCAACAATCCCAATAAAATATTTTTTTACTTGGAAATCCTTTAAACCCAAATTAATAAAATTCTTGTACTTAAAACTATCTTAGTTCATAACTCTTATAAAGATTAAGTTTAATTAACTAATATAAATATTTATCAATCTTTAGGAATAAATTATTCAGTAGCAAATCGCAAAAAGTCGATTTGGCAATACTGTTGTATTAAGAATCCAACTCATCAGATTCTAAAACTCCACTGCGAATCATTAGTGGCGGCCAAATCAACAAAAAAAATCCCATCCAAACTAATACAGGGATAGCAACAATTACAGTTACCCAGATAATTTTTAACAGTAACCAGCTACCACCAATTAAACTTAAACCTGTGAGTAAAATTGACCAAGGTTGACACCACCAAGGTTTATAATTCCAGGGATTGAGGGTTTTTTGCTCAGACATAAGTTATATTTTGTTCTAGTTTGAATTTTCAATTAATATTAGCGTCTTCGTCTTAATTGCTCTGTCCATGCTTCTAAAGAGATATACTGATTTTCTATAACATCTAGAGCTTCTATTACACCAGTTTTAGACACACGAAACCAATAAATGGTTGTATTATGGTCTGGCTGGTCTTCATAGATGCGAACTTTGTAGTGAGGATCATCAGGGGTAGGTAAACCATCAACGATCGCATCTACCTTGATAGCACCTCTTGATAGTCTCTGAATTGTTCTAGCTTTGCGTTGTACCTGTGGAAGATTCCAGACTAAGCTACGAGCTGTTTTTTCATCAATTTCTTTAGCAGTCTGACTGACATTGACAGTATTAGTTTTATGAAGTCTAGCTAGCAATTGTGGTTGAACTAGTTCCTTGTGAATTTGCTTGGCAGTACTTTGAGTGTTCCCTGCACTTGCTGGAGACATTCCTTGTCCATGTACTCCTATTAGTAAAGCACTCATCAGGGGATACCAGATAATTCTTTTCATGCAGATGTCCTTGATGACGTGTGTACTAGTCACAGCTTTTGAGTTGATATCGACAATTTCTATTAATAAATTTTAATACAAAATCAGGAAATAATTATGTGTTTTAGCTACTAATGTACTATTTATCACAATATCATTATTCTAAATATAACTGAATTAGATAATACCCATTTGTAGAAATAAGGTGACAGATGCCTGGAAAATCAGTTATTTTCCTAAGTTCTGATGTTCATTCATATATCAATAAAATAATTAAACCTGGTATCATTTTTACTAATTATTTGCGATTTTATTTTACAGAGTTATACTAGATGACTAGTCAAAACTACTAGTATATAAAGGGACTAAGGCTTATTTATTCAATACGCTGCTCAACTCCTACTACTACCCTAAGCGCAGCTATACCCGCCTACATGGCTTTGTATGACTTTTTCCAATGAGTAATCTTGTCTTATTGGAAATTTGACCGAGGGAATTGTAGTTCTTTATCACCACATTAAACAGCAAGAGAAAAACTCTGAAGCAGTAATACTTCGATTCATTACCCAAGGAGATGTATTCATGGCAGAATCTACCGTAGAATTTTCTAGCTTAGAGAAATTTCAAGCCAGTAATAGTACTGTTAAGATTAGCGAAGCTGATACTGATATTATCAAAGAAATTCAAACCCTACTGAATAAGAAGGGACTTTATAAAGGTAGTGTTGACGGCATTGCTGGTAATCTCACCCAAAAAGCATTTGCAGAATTTAAAGAGAGCGTTTGGCTAGATTCCCCTGATTTATTGGGGCCGACTACTGCGGCTACATTACTAGAGATTGCCGAAGACCATCAAACTAATGAAGAACAAACTCGAATACTCACACCTTTACCTGCATCAACATTAGGAACTAAAACTGGACGTTCCTTAAGGTTGGTGACTGGAGAAACAGTTTACGAAAATGAATTGGTGGTGGCGGGTATTCCCTTAACTTGGGGAGAAATCACTAAGGGATGTGACCCCCAAAGAAATCCCGAATCGAAAACAATTATTAACAACATTATCAAAGCAGCCAGAGGCTTTGGCAAAATTCGAGATAAATACGATAGCCCAATTTCCATTAATTCCGCCTATCGTACATCTGCTGTGAATCGTCGCATAGGTGGCGCTCGTTTTTCGCAGCATATTAACGGTCTAGCTTTGGATATTGCTCCTGTAGATGGTAATTTTGGCAAACTCTTACAAATTTGCCGTGCTTCTGACTGTACAGGACTAGGTAGAGGAATGCACCGAGGTTTCATCCATTGCGACTGGCGGCCAGGCGGTCGTGTGGTTTTTGATTATCCTTAATCAGTTCCATTGTCAAAGGATAGCCTCTAAGTAGGTGCGATCGCACTAAGTAAAGGTGAGATACATAAAACATAACCCCTTCCCGTGTTGGAAAGGGGTTAAAAATATCGCACCTTATGCCCTAATACTAGTAATAGATTAGACTAATATTTTTACTTTGTAAGTACAACAATAAGCTGCTACATATAGCGCCTATCGTTTGTATGCAATGCACTCTGACCTCTCTCCAAACCTCTCTCCTACAAGGAGAGAGGCTTTGAGTATTACTCCCCTTCCCTTGTAGGGAAGGGGCTGGGGGTTAGGTCTGTATTTGACTCAACTACAAACTGCTACATTACTTTTCACACCTAAGTAAATACGCTAAGATCCTACCTAACAGTTACAAACGTATTGTATAAGTTCTCACAATGATAGATATCGCCTCAATCGTTACATTTCTTGCACCCTATCTGCCATCTCTGCTGAATGTGGGTAGTAAAGTTGCCGAAGGTGCATATCAACAAGCTGGTGCAGATGGTTGGGATAAAGCCAAGGCTATTTGGGGTAAGTTACATCCTAAAGTAGAGGCGAAGGAAGCCGCCAAAGAAGCGGCTGGAGATTTAGCAGAGAATCCAGAGGACAAAAGTTTCCAAACTGTTTTGCAAGTGCAACTCAAGAAGATTTTGGATGCTGATACAACACTGGCTGAGGAAATAGCCAAGATTTTGCAAGTAACAAAATCTGATAATAGCTCAGTTAATCTCAATGCTCAAGCTTACAATGACGCTATACAGATAAATACAGCAGGTGATGTTAATCAGCCAAAATATGACTTTACCAAGAATATCAACAGCCCAAAGTAACTAACTATATTGCTGTTTATGGTACTGCACAGCAAAAAATAGTCGAGTTGATAGAAAGCAGTACCAAGACGGAATCGCCGGGGGTTCTCAAAGCGGGGAATCCCGGTAAAAGTTTGGCTTACTGGCAAGGACGAACAAAAGAATACGCTCAAATACAGCAATGGTTAACTGATGATAATACCTTTTTAATCGGTATAGAAGGCATCGGTGGTACAGGTAAATCAACGCTGGCGACGAAGATTTATGACGAAATAGCAGATTTTCCCAAGCGGTTTTGGGCTGATGTCAGTAATGGTGCAAGTTTTAGCGATTTAGCCAGACAAGTATTAACAGAATTTGGCTTTTATGTACCAGAACAAGAAACGCAGTTAGTGGAGGCGTTGGTTAGGTGTTTACGTTCTGGGCAATTTTTACTGATTATTGACAACCTGGAAAGTGTATTACAACCTGATAGACAGTGGGGAAGTTTATTTTACGGCGACTTTTTCCAAGCATGGATCGAATCTGGTGGTAATAGTAAGGTGCTAGTCACCACCAGGGAAAGACCAGAATTAAAAGGCTTTGAGTGGTTAACCCTGAAAGGTTTACAAGTAGATGAAGGGGTAGCACTGTTAACCGCATTGGGCATTAAAGGAAATTTAGGGGAGTTTGTGGAATTAGTCGATGGACATCCCCTATTGTTGAGATTAGTAGCAGATTTATTAAAGGAAGAATACCCCCAAGACCCGGATTTAAGTAGATTAGCAGATTTAGGCTTAGGGAATTTGCAGCAGTTGTTGACAGATTCTCAAGTGGTAGGTGTGCATCGCCGGGAAAATGTGGGGATGGTGTTGGTGTTGGATGCCAGTTTTCATAGATTGAGTGAGTTACAAAAGGCGTTATTGCTGAATATTAGTGTGTATCGTGGTGCGGTTGACAGTGCAGCAGCCGTGGCTATGTTGCCAGGAAATTCAGCAGCAGAGATTGAGAAAGAATTAAGGAATATTGTTAAGCGTTCTTTGTTGGTAGAAAAACTCAATGGTAAGCGGCGATTTGAGTTTCAGCCTGTGGTGTTGGAGTATGTGCGGTATAAAGCCGGCGATCAGAGTGAGGCGCATCAACGAGCCATTGATTATTATCGCTCAGTTGCTAAACAACCACCTTGGACAACAAAAGACGATGTTAGAGAATATTTGGAAATATTTGATCACTTTTATCAGTTGCAAGATTATGACTCTGCCTTTGATAACATTCGAGTCTGTAGTAAGTTTTTAGGCCTGTGCGGTTTTTTCGTAGACAAAGTAGAATTATATGGTCAGTTAATCAGTAAATGGAAAGAAATTGGTGAGCGAGAAAATTGGAATTATGGGGCTTCTCTCACTGCATTAGGCAATGCTTACCGTTACCTGGGAGAGTACCAACGGGCGATTGAGTTGTTCCAGCAGTCTTTGGAAATATTTAGGGATATAGGCGATCGCAACGGCGTAAGTAATTCCTTAATCGGTTTAGGCAATACTTACAACTCCGTGGGAGAGTACCAACGGGCGATTGAGTTGTTCCAGCAGTCTTTGGAAATATCAAGAGATATAGGCGATCGCAATGGCGTAGGTGGTTCCTTAATGGGTTTAGGCAATGCTTACAACTCCGTGGGAGAGTACCAACGGGCGATTGAGTTGTTCCAGCAGTCTTTGGAAATATCGAGAGATATAGGCGATCGCAATGGCGTAGGTAATTCCTTAATTGGTTTAGGCAATGCTTACCATTCCTTGGGAGAGTACCAACGGGCAATTGAGTTCCGCCAGCAGTCTTTGGAAATCTTTAGGGACATGGGTGATCGCAATGGCGTAAGTATATCCTTAAACAATTTAGGCAATACTTACTACTTCCTGGGAGAGTACCAACGGGCGATTGAGTTCCACCAGCAGTCTTTGGAAATATCAAGGGATATAGGTGATTGCAATGGTGTAGGTAGATCTTTAAACAATTTAGGCAATGCTTACTACTCTCTGGGAAAGTACCAACAGGCGATTGAGTTCCACCAGCAGTCTTTGGAAATCAAAAGGGACATAGGCGATCGCAATGGCGTAGGTACATCCTTAAACAATTTAGGTACTGCTTACTCCTCCCTGGGAAAGTACCAACGGGCGATTGAGTTGTTCCAGCAGTCTTTGGAAATTAAAAGGGACATAGGCGATCGCAATGGCGTAGGTACATCCTTAATGAATTTGAGCAATGCTTATTATCGGTGTGGCAAAATTCGAGAAGCATTTGCAGTCTGGCATCAAGCCGAGTCGATTTTCCAAGAACTTCAGCTTCCTTTTGAAGCTATGCCTTATCCTCAGTGGCTAAAATCATTAATAAAATTCGCTCAACGTGGTTGGTTTCAGTTTATTTTGTGTTTCATTTTTGGGCTGATAGCCTTTCCCTTTGCCCTTGTATGGTTGATTCTGCTATTTTTATGGCCTTCAATCAGTTCCCAATTTAGAAGATAAAACTGATATCTTCTGTTTGTGGTTTTTGGGCATGGTTGCGTCGCTTGTGGCGTTGGGTTCGCTCTTGGTTTCGGCGGTGATTTTGTTTCATGCAGCGAATGGAGTGCGATATTGTAAATATAAAGACAAAAAAGAAAGCTATAAACATATAATTAGAAATAAAAGAATCTTTGACACTATGTTACAAAATACCTATCAACTACCCTTGACATTTGAGCAAATTCTTACTCTAGTTAAACAACTGTCTGATTCAGAAAAGCTTTTACTCAGCAAAGAGCTAGAAAAAGAAACATTGAATAAGAAGTTAAGCCAGTTACTAGAAACATTTCAAACTGATGAATTATCTTTAGAGGAAATTACAGAGGAAGTAGAAAACGTCCGTTCTCAAATTTATGCCAGAAAACAAAGCAATCAAGATAATTATTGATACTAATCTTTGGATTAGCTTTCTGATTGGTAAGGGATTGAAAGAATTAAAGAATCTTTTAGTTGAAGAAACAGTCCAAGTAGTGATTTCTGAGGAAATATTACAGGAAATTATCATAGTAACTCAACGTCCTAAGTTACAAAAATATTTTCCGCGCAACAAAGTTGATGAATTAATTCAAATTTTGCAGGCTATTGGTTTATTTATAATAATTACAACAGAAGTATCTATTTGTCGAGATCCGAAAGATAATTATCTCTTAGCATTAGCAAAAGATAGTAATGCTAATTTTTTAGTTACTGGTGATCAAGATTTATTAATGATTGAAAGATTTGAAAATACTGAAATTGTTACCTACCAACAACTATTATTGAAATTATAAAAATGAAGCTACGAAAATGTTAGGTTTCATTTTACATTGTGATTGTTGAGTTTAGTCAACCTTTGTGTTTTGTAGTAAACAAATGAACCAGATTCAAGATTTACTAACAATTTAGAATTGTGTAGGTTGGGTGGAGGAACGGAACCCAACATTCTCAAGACTTTGTTGGGTTACGCTATCGCTACACCCAACCTACTATTCTCTTAACTAAACCGTATTGAGCTATAATCAATCACAACATTTCATAGAATTAACTATGACAACTCCATTGCTGCCAAAGCTTCACAATCTACCAGCTAACTTACCTTTAGAGGGTGTAATCAGCATTGAGTTACAAGCGGGAATACCTATATTTAGAGCTTCTAATATTGTCCAAAACCGCATTGAAGTTTTACTAGCCAAACAACTAATTTCTCCACTCACATCCGAAGAAGAACAAGAACTAGATAGCTACGAAGAAATTGACGACTACCTGAGTTTTCTCAATCGCATAGCTCGCAATCTTTTACAAAACCCCCAATAACCAGCATTATATAAATGTGGCTAGTCGTAAAATTTCCGATGCAATTCAGCAACAAATACGTCAACGAGCCTCTGAATTATGTGAATATTGCCACGCCTCTGAAAAATGGCAGTATGTATTATTTACGGTGGATCATATTATTCCCTTAAGTCAAAACGGTGAAGATACTATAGAGAATTTGGCTTTAGCTTGTTTTCATTGCAACCGTAGAAAGTCAGCCAAAACCACAGCTTTAGATCCTGAATCTGGTTTAGAAGTTCCATTATTTAATCCAAGACAAAGCCTCTGGAGTGAGCATTTTATTTGGTCTGCCGATAAACTAAAAATTAATGGGTTAACACCGACTGGCAAAGCAACAATAGCGGCGCTAAATTTAAACCGAGAAAGAATTGTGAATATTCGTGCGGCTGACAAAGTAGTTAACCGCTATCCTCCGCCAGAAGATCCAATCGAAGAAATAAGTTAAGCATTCAATATTAAGTTAACGTGAGTTCGATAAATTGGGAAGAACCCCTCTCCAAACCTCTCCCCGACGCGGGGAGAGGCTTAAAACCTTCATTATTTGGTACTCAGTTATAGATTTTGAGCAGCCTTCCCTTGTAGGGAAGGGGTTGGGGTTAGGTTCCGTCGAACTCAAGTTAAGTCATGAGAAATGATGCTCAAGTACAAAATTGCAACAAGACAATTGAGTGTCTTTCACAACTAAAAAAGCCTGTAGTTTTTCTCCGTGGGTTATGAGGGTGGTTTTGCAAGTACACCCCTCATAACTTAATTTCTCACGCCCTAACCTAAGGCCGATTTTAACTCACTCTGGGCTTGTTCCAGGGCTGCTGGTAGTTTACTCGCATCGCGTCCGCCGGCTTGGGCGAGGTTTGGTCTACCGCCGCCGCCGCCGCCGCAAATTTTGGCGATCGCCCCAATGAATTTACCCGCCTGTAAGCCTTTTTTGTTAACTTCTGGGCTGAAGGCTGCAACTAAGCTAACTTTGTCGGCTTCGGGAACGGAACCCAAGACCACTGCACCGTTACCGATTTTTTGTAGTAGGCGTTCGGCTGCACTTTTCAAGGATTCGGGGTCTACGCCTTCCAATTGGGCAACTATGATTTTATAGTCCCCGCAAGTGTCTGCTGTTTGTAGTAGGCTGTCGGATTTGGCGATCGCCAATTGTCCCTTCAGGGTTTCTAGTTGCTTCTCTGTAGTTCTCAGTTCATTTTGCAGAGTGGTGATTCTCTCTGGTAGTTCTTCGGGTTTGACTTTAAAGCGATCGCTTAAATCTTTAACTACTTTATCTCGCACATTTAAGTAATCCAGCACAGCCAGGCCGGAAACGGCTTCAATCCGCCGCACACCAGACGCAACACCCGCTTCAGAAATAATCTTAAATACGCCAATCTCCGCAGTATTACTTACGTGCGTACCACCGCATAATTCCATAGATACACCAGGGAAATCTATGACTCGGACTTCATCACCGTATTTTTCCCCAAACATCGCTACCGCCCCTCTAGCTTTCGCCTCAGCTAAAGGTAATAGTTCGATTTTGGCTGAGTGGGCTTCAGCAATCCAGGTGTTGATTTGTTCTTCAACTTGTTGGATTTCCTCTACTGTCAAGCCACGGGGAGAGTTGAAGTCAAAGCGCAATCTGTCGAAAGAGACGAGAGAACCGGCTTGCGATATGCCACCATCAACGATGGTCTTTAAGGCTGCTTGTAATAGATGGGTTGCAGTATGGTTAGCTTGGGCGCGACGACGACCAGCGCGGTCTATTTGGGCGGTGACGTTATCGCCTACGCGCAGGGTTCCGCGTTCGATGCGTCCGAAATGCACGAAGAAATCAGATTCTTTTTTGACATCTTCCACCTGAACAACGATACCATCACCGGAGATATAACCGCGATCGCCGATTTGTCCCCCGGATTCTGCATAAAATGGGGTTTCGTCAAGGACAATCTGTACTTCTGTTCCCGCTTCTGCTTCTTCTTGAACAACACCATCGACTAACAAAACTTCCACTTTCGCCGTTGCT
This sequence comes from Anabaena sp. FACHB-595, assembly GCF_048568275.1. NCBI lineage: Bacteria > Bacillati > Cyanobacteriota > Cyanophyceae > Nostocales > Nostocaceae > Anabaena > Anabaena sp. FACHB-595. Next base: position 2,900,141 of record NZ_CP183473.1, on the reverse strand, counting down.
GTAGCTTGGCTATAACCGATGAACTCGGTAGCGTGGATGTGTTCTGCTAATTTGTCGAGGGAACCTTGCACCGTTAAATCGATGGTTTCGTGGGCGCCTCGGCCTCCTTGTTGTTGGATTTCCATTTGTTTTTGGAATCCCTCAACATCAACTGTCAGGTTATTTTCTTCAGCAATTTCTTGGGTGAGTTCGAGGGGGAAACCGTGGGTATCGTAGAGAGTGAAAGCATCTTTACCACTAATCACGGTTTTACCTTGTTTTTTCACCTCAGCGATGATTTCCGCTAGGAGTTTCTCCCCTCTATCAAGGGTTTTAAGGAAATTAGCTTCTTCCCGTTCCAGTTCTGCTTTAATGACGGTTTCCCGTTGGCGGACGTTGGGGTATGCTGATTCGGAAAGAGCGATCGCAGTTTCGGCTACTTGGTTGATAAACTCCCCGCTAATCCCAATCAATCGTCCATGACGCACCACCCGCCGAATTAAACGCCGCAACACATAACCCCGTCCCACATTGGAGGCGCGGATTTCATCAGCAATCATGTGGACAACGGAACGGACATGATCACCAATTACCTTGAGGGAAACTTTAGTACTCTCATCGCTGCTATGGTAGTCAATGCCAGCAATTTTGGCTGCTGTCTCGATAATCGGGAAAATTAAGTCAGTTTCGTAATTATTCGGTACTCGTTGCAGGATTTGGGTGATTCTCTCCAAACCCATCCCGGTATCAATATTTTTGTTTTGCAATGGTGTTAAATTACCCGACGCATCCCGGTTGTATTGCATGAATACCAAGTTATAAAACTCGATAAACCGGGTATCGTCTTCTAAATCTATATTGTCGTCGCCCCTTTCTGGGTGGAAGTCGTAATAAATCTCCGAACAAGGGCCACAAGGGCCAGTGGGGCCAGATACCCAGAAATTATCATCTGCACCCATGCGCTTGATTCTGGCTTCCGTGACACCAATTTGATCGCGCCAAATTGCGTAGGCTTCATCATCTTCCTCAAAGACGCTGACTACTAAGCGTTCCTTGGGTAAGCCAAAAACTTCTGTGGAGATTTCCCAGCCCCAGGCGATCGCTTGTTCTTTAAAATAGTCACCAAAGCTGAAGTTACCCAGCATTTCAAAGAAGGTTTGATGTCGTTTGGTGCGTCCTACATTCTCGATATCGTTAGTACGGATGCACTTTTGCGAAGTCGTCGCCCGTTTAAATTCTGGTGTGCGCTGCCCCAGGAATATTGGCTTAAATGGTAGCATCCCCGCGATCGTCAGCAGCACGGTTGGATCTTCCGGCACAAGGGAAGCACTAGCCAAAATTTGGTGTCCCCTTTGGGCATAGAAGTCAAGGAATCGGGTGCGAATTTCGTTACCACTCAGGTGCTGCGGGTTTGAAGACATGGGAGGAAAGGAAAAAGTAGTTTAATGGGGGACTAGGGAATGGGGATTAGGGATTAGTACTATTTCTTTTATCCCATTCCCCAGTTCCCAATACATAAAAAGTATGCCTCAAGGTAGGATGACTATGCTAAGAGTCAGCAGCCTTGGGACTTGGGTCTACTAAGTGTATTTTCATAAGTAGCTTTATATATTTTTGCATTTTGTTAGCTTTTGCTGCCAGTGTCCTTTGTAGGTAGACTTACCTCCGCATTTTTTCTGTATTTCTATGTATGTATTTTCTCAACTACCTATCTTTAGTCAGATGAGTATTGACCATTTGCTTAGATAAGTTGAATTCAAAGTACATACCGAGGTCAGTCATGTCTCTAAAACTTAATGTTCCTGGTATTGCCTGTGATGGCTGTGCAGTAAAAATTACTGAGTCTATTCATGTGATGGAGCCAGATGCTCTAGTGAGGGTAGATGTTAAAGAGAAAACAGTCACTGTAGACTCTAAAGCTTCTGAGGAGTCTATTAAACAGGTAATTGTGGCTACCGGTTATACGATAGAAGGCTATTAATAATTCTCATATTTTTACCAAGATATAAAGTTGATATCACTGCATTTAGGTAATGTTTACTTTCATCTTTATATCTATGGATTGCAATAGCAAATAACACTTGATATTGAGCTTAAGTGAAATTAATATCTAATACTTTTTGTTCCTTTTGCAAATGATATTATCAATAACTGCTAAATTCTACACAAAATAGTCTTTTAAAAAAGGATATCTCACACATTTTTCTCAAAAAATCCTTTTGTGCAGCGTATATATACCTAAAGATGTAAGTAACATATATTTGAGTAAATACCTCATAAAGACCTATTTGCTAAGTAATATTACATGGAAATATTGGGTAGCTAGCATAAAATATAGTCATTTTGAGTAGTTATCTATACTTAATTCCTCGAAATATAAAATATTTATAATTATTAATTAATAAATTATAAAAAAATCTTAAATCACAAGAAATAAATTGAAAATCAAAAATTCAATTAATATTCTTAGGCTCTAAATACCTGAGTAAATACAGTGATTGTGTGGCTATAATATAAAATTTTCAGTATTTTTACTGTTTAAAGAATAAAATATAAAAACTAGAGATAGGTAACAATAGTCCATCTTTATATGGTTTTCATCTATCTTAAGTAATGTATTAAGATGACATTAAAATTACTGGGTAATATTATATTTAGAGTTAAGACTATATCAGTATATGTAAGGGTCTCTTGTTTCCAGAGACAATATATTCATGAATCGGCAGAATATCAGTAATTATTAGCTAGAAAAAAGGCAAAAAATACAGCCATGACTATGACAATTCTGGTCTTTGGAAGTTATGACTTTCTCACAAAACTTCCCGATCAGATCCATAAAAGAGCTACTGATAAGTTAGTAGTGATTACGGATTTTCATCAGGCCGCATCGCAGATCCAAACTGCATCACCCGATGTCATATTTGTACAGGCAAGCCTCAAGGGTAGTTTAGAATTGTGCAGCTGGTTGAAAGAACAAACTCAGCTATCGTATATACACTGTATTCTCGTGGAAGACCGTCCTCAACAACTAGCACAGCGAAGTCAAAACGGCTGGGAATGGGAGTTTGAGATGACTGCCACAGCACTTCACCAAGGTGCAGATGCTTATATTTGGCAACTGCCGACGGAAGTAATGGCAACTCACAATCTGATGTTAGGTCAATTCACAGTTGGTTTGCGTAAAGCGCAGAAGTACCGCGATTTGCTGCAAAAAAACCATATCTTATCAGCGATCGCCTTAGCTGATTCTTTGACAGAATTGAACAATCGCCGCGCGTTGGAATGGGATTTACCCAGACAGATTACCAAAGCTCGTAGTCAAAATCTTCCTTTGAGTTTGGTGATTCTAGATGTGGATTATTTTAAGAAAGTCAATGATCAGTATGGACACTTAATTGGCGATCGCCTGTTGCAGTCGTTGTGTACTCGGCTACGCCATAATTTACGCTCTCAAGATACGCCGTTCCGTTATGGTGGTGAGGAGTTTGTCGTTATTCTGGCTAATACCACTGGTGAAGAGGCAATGATCGTGGCGGATCGCCTCAATCGGATAGTAGGTGAACAGCAGTTTAGTATCAATAGTAAACTCATGATTAGTGTCACTATTAGCTTGGGTGTAGCCTGTCTGGAAACAGATGATGATGAACAGGGAAATAGCCTGTTACATCGCGCTGATCAATGCCTACTAGCAGCTAAAGCATCTGGACGTAACCAAGTTATCGGGGAGCATCAATTATCTAAATTTTCATCTCTAGAAGCCGTTTCTTGATAGTGTTCTGCCTACCGCTACGTTTAAAAAACGCACTGATGATATGTGAAGCTGTAGCGTAAATTAGTTGGCTGTCAATGTCAACAAGTAGTACTTTTTATTCGCTTCATCTTGTTAAGACTACATGAATTAGTAAGCGTATAAATAAGTCTGTAACCGTTTTTGTTAAAGCAGCAATTATTCACGTATAGAAGACTCTAAAAGCTTCATCTCAAACGGATGTAAATCTCTAACAATTCATTTGTATAATTCCTCAGCTAGGAGACGCTGCAATTGAATTAGTTGTAAGGGTTTTGAAGATTTACACATCTATATAGCAAAACCCTGATTCTTTCTCATGTGATTAACTCCACTGACGAAATAACAGCATTTAGTAAAATTTAGAACATTTTTTTAAAATTTTGTTATTCATTGGTTAATCTAGAGTTAACCTAAATATTGTACGTCCACCTTTTCTATACTCTAGGTAAACGAATCTAAAAAAAAGAGTTTATTAGGCGATCGCCTTTCATCTGTCAATTTTTTTTGGATCTGCTTTGACACCTTCCTTTTGCGTGGTTTTTACATCTCACCAACCACTAACACCTGACCACTAAAACAAACTTCATCTATCTAAATTATCAAATTCGTATCTATCAAAAGGAGTAATTTTTTGATGGCAAAACAATCGGACACGGTAAATTTAGGATTATTTAAAAATATGCGATCGCTGATAATCACAGTAGTCTTACCTGCGACTGTTTTTCTTCTCTTCATGCAGATTGTATTTAAGCTAAATGGCATTCCCTTTTATACATTGGTTGCAGATCCCAACGAAATTGGCAAGCTACCTCCCTACGCCGGCATGATTTCTATGTTAGGCATACTTTTTTGGTGTGCATCGGCAGCAATTTCTATATTTACTGCTAGCTTTTTAAGTAAAAATAAGCTTGTGAGGTCAAAAAAATGGTCAGATTTCCTCTTATTCTCCGGATTTCTGACTTTGTTCATCCTTCTTGATGACTTATTTCAGATTCACGAATATTATTTTCATCCCTTTGTAGATTTGCAGGCTTGGGAAAATCCTAGAAGAGTTCAAAATTTCTTTGAGACAGTATTTTTTATTATTTATGCCATTTTAATGGGTATGTATTTATACCGTTTTAAGTCTATCTTTAAAATAACTAATTACAAGATTTTACTTTTAGCTCTTTTGTTCTTTGCAATATCAACTATCGTTGATATCGCTACACCAGAAAGTATGTTCTTACATTACACAATTGAAGAAGGCTTAAAATTCTTAGGGATTGTAACTTGGTTCAGCTATTTCATGGATTGTTGTTATCACCAGTTAAGGAGTTCAATTTGGATTGAGCATGAAAGAATGCACATAGGAGATATACAAGAAATTACTTCTTCTATAAAAGATCATGGGTAGGAGAAATTTTACTGTCGATAATTAAGTAGGTTTGATCACTCGGTTCTGTCTGCTTGTATTTGCCTTTCTTCAAGTCTCCACTGGAGCATTAGCGATCGCTGTTTGACAATCGGCGATCGCTGATTTTTGACGTATGGCTTGGACTAAAGCTTCGTAACTCGCCCAGTTATTCTGTAGTAAAGTTTTGGCTTGGAGGACATGAAAGCGTTGTTTTTGTTGACAAACTGACTCAGAAAAACCCAAAACTTTAAAGATAGTTGCTAATTTGCTTTTATCATCAATTCCACCTTCAGCACGCTCAAAAACCAAAGTTTCCGCAGCGATTCCTGCCATACAAATAGTGCAGTAGCGTTCCAATACCTGATTGCTGATTTTACCTTGTTGTACTTGAGACATTAATTCAACATCATCAAAAGTAACACCACCTTGGCCAGGTAGCCCTTGCCTCCACGCTTCCCAAGCGCTGAGAGTGTAACCAGTAACAGGAACACCCAAGAGGTATGCCACCAAAAAGTGTCCAGCCTCGTGGTGAATAATGCGATCGCGGTGTTGTGGTGAAAACCCCGCAATCCAATCCAAGAGGATAGTCCCGCCTTTGCCTTGCAAGCTAAAACTATCAAAAGTTGCTATACCTAAAATTGTGAAGGTAGCGATCGCGGGGATTGCCGGTGACAAGTTAATTAACGGCCCCAATAAAGCCGACATAGTTATGAGAAAAACAGAGATTGCAACTAGATTTAAAGCAGTCTGACTCATATTTACTTTTTTAAGTACAAATTAACTTTTCTTCATTATATGGATCAACGCTCCATAAGAGAGACTGGAGGAATAGAAGACGCAGGGGGTGCAGGGGAAGCAGGGGAGAAGAAAACCACTGACTATTGACCACTGACTACTGACTATTGACTAAAAGATGAATCCACAAGTACAGTCCCACAAAAATAATTCCCAAGATTGGTCATGGCCGTTTTGGCCTACTTTACCGCTTTATCCCTACGGTAGAAGGCGCACACTTTGCCGGGAAGTAGTTAAAGATACTATTTGGACATTTGACCAAGTTCAAGGCATTCTCTACACCGTAGTGCCGATTAGGATGACTGTAATCAAGCTAAATGCAGGTGGTTTGCTAATTTATGCACCAGTCGCCCCAACTAAGGAATGTGTCCGACTGGTTAATGAGTTAGTTGCCCAACATGGTGAAGTTAAGTACATAATTCTACCTACCAGTTCTGGTCTAGAACATAAAATATTTGTCGGCCCCTTCGCTCGCAAGTTTCCCCAAGCACAGGTATTTGTTGCCCCCCATCAGTGGAGTTTCCCATTTAACTTACCACTGAGTTGGCTGGGATTTCCTCAAAACCGGACTCAAGTACTACCAGAAGACTCTAGTCAAACGCCTTTTGCGGATGAGTTTGATTATGCAGTATTGGATATTAATCTGGGACGAGGTTCTTTTGTTGAGGTAGCATTTTTACATAGGCGATCGCATACTCTACTTGTTACCGATGCGGTTCTTTCTGTGCCAGCAGAACCACCCGCCATCTTGGAATTAGAACCGTACCCCTTACTATTTCACGCCAGGGATAACGCACGACAAGTCATTGAAGATAACCCAGCTAATCGTCGTCAAGGATGGCAGCGTATTTCCCTATTTGCTATTTACTTTCGCCCCAGCGCCCTGGGATTAACTGAATGGGGGCAGATGTGGCGCGATGCACTCAAAGCACCCGATCATTCTGCCAAAGCATACTTTGGTTTTTTCCCCTTTCGCTGGCAAGAAAATTGGCAACAGTCCTTTGCTGCCTTATCTGCCAATGGACGGCCTTTTGTCGCCCCGATTTTACAAGTGCTGATTCTGCCCCAAGCCCCAAAAAAAGTTCTCAACTGGGCTGATACAATAGCACAGTGGAATTTTCAACAGATTATTTCCTGTCACTTTGACTCACCATTTATCACCAGTCCTGCACAATTTCGCCAGGCTTTCACTTTCTTAGAAAAGAACTCTGTTGACAGCGACAATCAGGCTCTGTTGGTAGAAGATTTGCAATTCATCAAAGAGCTGGAAGCAAATTTATTGAAACAAGGCATTGCCACACCACCGAGAGAGAAAGTTTAAACCAATTCGCAATAGCCTTTGCTACGCAACGCTACCGCGAACGGCAAGGCTAACGCCAACGCAATTCGCTTTTTAGGTGTTGTAACGGTGATTTAAACCCCTACATTTTGAATTGGTATTACGGTGTAGTTGTTGGTGTAGGCGTGGGTGTTTCTGTGGGCGTTTCACTTGGGGTAGGTGTAGGGGTAGGTGTGGGGGTTTCGCTGGGGGTAGGCGTAGGTTCTGGTGGTGGGGTGGGATTTTCTGCTGTGAGGGTGAGTCGATAATCTGCGGATGTGGACGCAGTAGACACGACAACGAACTCATAAAATCCAGATTCTGGGAGTTCAGTTGATAAACTACGTTTTTCAGAATCTTCTAAAAATATTGTTTTTCCTGAGGGGGAATATACAGACAATAAAACTTTAGGGTTGGCTTTTAGCTGCAATTCTAGAGATTGGTCTTGAGCTAAGTCAGCAATAAAAACTTTACCGCCAGCAGGCTGGAGAGTGCCACTGACTGTTTTATTTATAGCGCCTGGATCAAAGACAATTTTTTGAAAGGCGCTACCCGCAACGATCGCACTCAGTTTATCACTAACAAAGGCTTGCCAAACTTGTCCAATTGGTTGCTCAATAAAGTTTTTGCCCTTCTGTTCAGGAAATGCTTTGAAGAAGGCTGCATCACCTAAATCATATAAAGAACGGCTACCAACGTTGATTTGATTAACTTCTACTTTCCAGCGATCGCGTTCTGCGGCAGTATAAGTACCTAGTTGTCGTCTAGCTTTATTACTCAGGGGTTTGAGTTTATCTAACAATTCGGCGGCGACTGCATCCCATTCTGCCCGTAAGTTTTCATCTTCTGCCCCATCGCTGAGGGTGCGTCCCCGTTCACTGGGGTTTCTGTCCCAGAAAATTTGATTAACTACATTAATATAAAAGTTAAAATCTATACCCAACTGTTGACGGCGATCGTTCAATCTTTGTTTGCGTCGTCGTTCTGTGGGGGAGTATTTATCTAGGGGGTTGGTGGGTTGTGTCTCTGTGGGTGTGGGAGTGGGTTCAACGGAGATAGAGTGGCGATCGCTGTTACTCATCCCTAACCAAACTAAGCCAGCCGTACCGACTAATAAGAGTGCGGCGGTTGGTATCAACCAGTTTTTTCTTTGAGGTGCTGGGGAAATGGTGGGAGTGGGGAGAGATGGGGCAATAGCAATTGTATCGGGTGTAGGAACAGGTGGTGGTATGGGAACGGAGGTAGGAGTGGGGGCTTGGGTAGGCGGGTAATTGGTTGGTGCTGGGTTAAGTGCGTGTAAGACTTGCTGGGCTGACTGATAGCGATCGCCTGGTCTAGCCGCCAGCATTTTATCTAACACTTGCCCCAAAATGGGACTAAGGCTAATTTCTCGTTGCCAATTCCAAGATAAATTATATGTATCAAGTAATTCCTGGGGTTGTTTTCCAGTCAGTAAAACTACTGCCGTGACCGCCAAAGCATATAAATCACTGTGGGGAGAGACATTTCCAGTTTGCATCTGTTCTGGTGGTGCAAATCCCACTTTACCTAGTAGGGTAGCGGCTGGAGGAGATGCAACTACACCCGGTTGATAATATTGAGATGCAACAACGGCTACTACTTGTTTGACACCACCAAAATCAATCAATACTGGTAGTTTGTCAACACTGCGAAGAATGAGATTATCTGGCGATATATCTCGATGAATCACACCCAGAGAATGGATATAGTCCAAAACTGGGAGAATTTGCTGCAACAGTTGGCGGATTTCTGCTTCTGTGAATCTTAACCCTTGCTGTATGCGGTGATTTAATAACCCACTGTAAGTTTCCCCTTCTACATAATCTTGAACTAAAAATAAATATTCCTTACCCGCTAGATTGACACGAAATATTTCTCGAAAGCGGGGTATTTGGGGATGTTGTAGCTGATGGAGAACCTTAGCTTCTCGTTGAAACAACTCCTCTGCTTTTTGTAAGACGTAGGCTGTTTGAACTTGGGGTGAAAATTCTTTTAAAATACAAAGTTCGCGGAAACGGTTAATATCTTCAGCTAAATAAGTGCGCCCAAATCCCCCCTGACCAACTTGACGTACAATCAGATAGCGATCGCTTAAAGTTAACCCCGGTTGAATACTCTGAGTTATAAAATTATCCACTAACTTCTCACCACACGTAAGACAGAACCGAGTCCCTGGGTAATTCTCGTGTCCTTTTGAACAATATAATTTAGTCATTCGTCATTCGTCATTCGTCATTAGTCCATAGTCAGTTGTCAGTTGTCAGTTGTCACCAATTACCAATTACCCTACTTAGATTGTGCTTTACTTACTTGATCAGCTGCGATCGCATACCAAACTTGACCGAAAGTTTGTTGATTCAGTTTCCCACGCTGCTGACCAGGAAACAACCGATCAAATTTCTCATTTGTGTCTTTATTTAGTTGGCTGGCTGTGTAATTTCCCAGTTGTCCAGAGCGTGCTTGTCTTCTCCAGGTTTCATAATCTTTTTGGGTATAGCTTCCCAGTTTTCGCCGAGCTGCTGTACTGAGGTTCGCTTGTTCTATTTTATTCAAAAATTCTCCAGCGACAGCGTGCCATTCATCTCTTAGGGGCGCATCTTCTGGCTTCGATGTTAAGCTACGTCCTTTTAATTCTGGCTTTTGAGCATAAAATAAGCTATCTGCCATCTGAATAAAAAATGTTTCGGGGATTTCTAGCTGTTGACGACGACTGAGAACTTCACTGTTACTAGTTTTGTTTTTGTCGGTGACTGGTTGTGCTAGTGGGTTGGGTAAGGATGGTAATTCGGGTAAGGAAATAGAAGGGATGGTAATTGAAGATACGCCACGAACCACGGAATTCACTAATGCCCAAGTACCTGCACCTGTTAAGACAACTAAAGCTGTTCCCCCAAAACTCACAGCGAAAGGACGTAGCCAAACAGGTAAAGGTAACTTTTGGCTCACTGCTTGAGTTTTGTTGTGTAGTTTACTAGCGAGAACTGTTACCTTGCGTCCGGGGGACACTACCATCGTTTTAATCTTGGTGAGATGGGTAGTTGGCGGCTTGGTAAGTGATGAGGGTGAGGGTAAGTCTGTGAGGATTTGGGCAGCATTTTGATAGCGATCGCCTGGCTTATAAGCAAGCATCCTTTTTAACACAGATTCCAGTTGAATACTGGCGTTGATTTCTTTCCCCCAACGCCATACCCCCTGATAGCTGTCGTATAATTTTTGTGGTTCTTTACCTGTAAGTAAGACTAGAGCCGTCACCGCCAAGGAGTATAAATCGCTGTTTATAAATACTTTTCCTTGTCGTAGTTGTTCCTCTGGAGCGTAACCTTTTTTACCTAGTAAAGTGTTATTACCAGCCAACTTAGTAGACCAGAAACCTTGAGACGCTGGTAGTTGTTTCACACCACCAAAGTCAATGAGTACGGGTAAATTATCAGAACGGCGCAAAATCAAGTTATCAGGAGAAATATCACGGTGGACTGTATTTTGAGAGTGAATATAAATCAAAATCGGTAAAGTTTGCCGCAATAGAGTAATCACTTCCTCTTCAGTAAAAGTTTTCCCCTGACTTTGACGTTGTTCTAAAAGTTGGAGATAATTATCACCCTCTACATAATCTTGTACTAAAAAGAAGAAATCCTTAGTACCAATCTGGGCTTGTAGGGAACCATGAAAACGCGGAATCTGAGAATGCTGGAGTTTCTTGAGGACATTTGCTTCTCTCTCAAATAATTCCTTGGCTTTTTGTAAATCCTCTTTTTGTTCTACTTGGGGTGCAAATTCCTTCAGCACACAAGTTTTATTAGACTTTTTAATATCTTCAGCCAAATAAGTGCGTCCAAAACCACCCTGTCCTAATTGACGTATGATGCGATAGCGATTATCTACAACTTGCTTCACAGCAAGCGGTAAAGGCTCACCGCAGTGAGTACAAAAACGATTACCGCCATTATTTGCGTGTTGCTTACTGCAATAAACCTGCATGGTGCTGAAGGATAGGTAAGGGTTTTTCTAAATTACTACAACAACTGTAGTCGCATTTACGAATATTCTCTAAAGATGGGGAGTGGGAAGTCGAGGAACAGAACAGGTAAGAGAGAGGGGAAATATTATGTAAGGAAGTTGTACTGCAATGTTTCTAATGACCACTGACTTTTTTTGAATTTTGTTGGCGTAGCCTTGCCGTAGGCTATTTTGAATTCCCCGAAGGGGTTAGGTGCATTATGAATCAAGAATCTAGAAAAAAGGACGTGATTGAGGCTTGGGGAGATTTTGTTTCTACTTCCCTGGAATCTTTGCTGAAAAAGCATCTCGGAATCTCTGATGAGTCAGCAGTTTTAAGTTTATTTCGTGATGTAGTCGCTCATGTACCTGCATATCAGGCTTTTTTAGCAGAGAGAGGTATTGATGCGGGGACTATTCAAAATTTAGAGGATTTTGGCAGATTACCTGCGATCGCTAAAGATAATTATATTTCTCGTTATCCTCTGGCTGATTTGTGTCGCCACGGCAATTTGTCTGGTTGCGATATGATAGCTGCTTCTTCTGGTTCCACAGGTAAACCCACATTCTGGCCTCGTTTCTTCACTGATGAGCTGCAAATCGCTACACGCTTTGAGCAGATTTTTCACGATAGTTTTGCTGCTGACACGAGACGCACCTTAGCAGTGATTTGTTTCACACTAGGAACTTGGGTTGGTGGTATGTTTACTACTAATTGCTGTCGTTATCTTGCCAGTAAAGGCTACCTCATCACCGTCATTACACCGGGTAATAATAAGGAAGATATTTTACGGGTAGTGCAGGAACTCGGCGGTAATTTTGACCAGGTGGTGTTGTTGGGATATCCGCCATTTCTGAAAGATGTGATTGATACAGGAATTGCCCGTGGTGTAGAGTGGCAACGCTATCAAATTAAACTGGTGATGGCGGGGGAAGTATTCAGTGAGGAATGGCGTAGTTTAGTTGGGGAAAGAGTGGGTTCCCAAAACCCTTGTTATGACTCAGCATCACTTTACGGTACAGCCGATGCAGGGGTGTTGGGTAACGAAACACCATTGAGTATTTGTATTCGCCGTTTTTTAGCACAAAATCCCGAAGCAGCCAAAGCTTTATTTGGTGAATCCCGTTTACCTACGCTGGTACAATACGACCCGGTTAGCCGCTTTTTTGAAATCCAAGACGGTCAATTGCTGTTCTCTGGTAATAATGGCGTTCCCCTCATCCGCTACAACATCTTAGATACGGGTGGAATCATCAGTTATGATGCTATGCTTCAATTCCTCACAAATTGGGGCTTTAATCCCCTGGAAAAGCTTGCTTCTACTACTCCCAACTCCCCCAGAGGAATTAATCAACTACCCTTCGTCTATGTCTTTGGACGCTCTAATTTTACAGTCTCCTATTTTGGAGCTAATATCTACCCCGAAAACATCTCCGTCGGTTTAGAACAACCAGTTATTCAAGCATGGGTAACAGGTAAATTTGTCTTGCAAGTAAAAGAAGATGCTGATAAAAACCGCTTTTTATCCGTAGTTGTAGAATTAGCGCCAGGGGTAGAAGAAAGCGAAGACAAACGCCAAGCCATAGCCACCTCAATTCTCACCCAACTATTGCGCCTGAACGGTGAATTTGCCAACTATGTCCCCCCAGAATATCAAACACCACAGATAGCCCTAGCGCCAATGGGCGATCGCGAATATTTCCCCATCGGCGTAAAACATCGCTATACACGCCAATAATTCTTCCCTTCTCTCCGCGCCTCTGCGTGATAAATCATACCAATTTGAAAAAAGAATGCGACAGTTATACAGCCCTAAATGCTTTTCATCTCTTGATTCTTAATTTTGAATACTGCGACAAGCTCAGTACAAGTTTTGAATTTTGAATTTTGAATTTTGAATTTTGAATTGGTATCACTCCCTAACTCCACAACAACAGAAAATGATGGACTTTCAACCTTGGGATGAACTACTTTGCCAGTATGTTGATGAACATGGTCGTGTAGACTATCTAGCATGGAAAACACAACAACCCCATGCACTAGCTAACTGGTTACACAACTACAAACATCTGCGTCTAGAAACTAACACCAGTACTAGCGAGCAATTAGCGCTATGGATTAACCTCTACAATGCTTTGACGATTTCGACAATTTTAGAACGATATCCAATTAAGTCAATTCTGCCCCGATTTCGCGGTATTCCCAATTGGTTGGCTTTTTTGTGGTTCTTTCAAAGAAAAGCTTATCAAATTTTTGGCGATCGCTACAGTTTGGCGCAAATCGAGAATCAAATCTTGCGCGGTAAATTGCAGGAGCCACGCATCCATTTTGCTATTGTTTGCGCTTCTGTTGGTTGTCCTGTCTTGCGCTCAGGCGCTTATTTTCCTGAACAAGTGATGCAACAGTTAGATGAAGATAGCGATCGCTTCATTAATAATCCTGAAAAAGTCCGCTATGATTTCTCAACTCAAACACTCTACTGTAGTAAAATTTTCAAGTGGTATCGTCAGGATTTTCTCAAGGCTGCGCCCTCGCTTCCAGAATATATCGGCTCCTACTTGAAAATAGATGCGCCTTTGACGGCTTCAACACCAATAGTCTATCTTGATTACGACTGGAGTCTAAATCAGCGAATATCTTGATAAAACTGCTTGAGATAATTTGCATCCACGCCAATCCCCCACAAAACCCCGATGTAGAGGTAAATAGCTGTAGCTTTCCAACTACCCCAACGCGCCACCCGACGATCAGAACTTTGAACGATACGATTCACTAAAGCAATACGTCCTTTTTGTACCAATTTGAGACATAAATCGCCGTCTTCCATAATTGGTAATTCCTCATTGAACCCGCCACAATCCCAAAAATCATTCCGCCGACAAAACATCACCTGATCCCCAAACAAAAGGCGCAGTCCTTGAAAAAATAAGTGAGGTTTAAACAATAGGGGAGCGTAATAGGTTTTGAGATAATTATGTAAGGAAATACCCCAGCGAGTTGTTTGAGAACCAGTCATTAAAGATATAAATCCCCCACAGGAAACTTTTGTTTCTGCTAAAGTTTTTTCGATGACAGCAACTAAGTCATCGGGAACCCAAGTATCTGCATGGAGAAAGCAAAGAATATCTCCCGTTGCAGATAACGCTCCATAGTTCATCTGCACAGAACGTCCACGACGCTCACAAAAGATAACTTGTACACCCGTGGCTTGACGAAATGACTCAAAGTTTTGTTTGGCGATCGCTATTGTCTCATCTTCACTGCCACCATCTACTACTATCACTTCCTTAGCCGGTGGGTTAAGTAAAGTTAGCTGGCGCAGTGTGCGTCCTAAACTAGCTGCTTCATTCAAGGTAGGAATGATAATTGAAACTTGAGACATACACTTCCATAAGTTTCGTCTGTTTTAATACCTATAATATCTGTGGGGGTTAGTAATTAATCACGATAGTTAGTTTTTAGTAGATTTCCCCACATTACATCATAGGGATGGACAAGCTTTGTTGGTGATTTGTCATCTGTATAAATTGGTCTTCCTTCATTTGCCCATTGAAAAATACCACCACTCAAGTTAAAAATCTGAGTAAATTCTTGATTTCTTAATTGCTGGGCTATTTTGCCACTACGATAACCAACCGAGCAATAGACAACTATTGGTGTGTTTTTATCACCTAATAATAATTTCGTAAAATCTGGCGTAATTGGGTCAATATTTACTGCTGTTTTGATATGACTGACAGTATACTCTGCTTGGCTTCTTGCATCTAATATCAATGGCTGTGGCTTTGTCGAATCTGATAGCCATTCAGCAAATTCTGTTGTCGTAATTTGACTAATCTTAGGAAATTTTATTCTTATTAAAAATTTGATTAAATTTAGAGTTATTATATACACTTTTTAAATTATAGCTGGGGACTAGGTGAAAAGTCTTTTTGTGTTTAGGTTGTATCATCTATTGATGTCCTAACACTACTGGCGACAGCTATATCTTATCTTGGCTATAAGCCTGTACTTCCCATAAGAAGTATTTCATGCCATGTGCAACTTATTCTGGAAATCCTTATGAAGATTTAGGTTTGAGAGAACGCTGCACATGGTGTGACTAATTTTGCCAATGATGGGAAACTAAGTAAGAAGTCTGCATTGGCTGTAGATGACGGAGTTGCCAAAAATTTAACAGTTGATCGCCTACTGTTTGCGGATAGAAGTAGTGAAAAAAATGATGCCCTTTAGGACACTCCCAAAGATGATCCTCTGGTTTCAAGCAATTTGACCAGTCTTGTAATGTGGTTGAAGAGACAATAGGATCATTTTTACTACCACATATCATTAGGGGCATATTTACGCCACCTTCGGGTAAATGAACTAACTTGAAAAGAGAATGTAACAAAGGAGATTGTTCTAAATCTCTATCTAAAACCGCTACTAATTTTTTAGTAGTATGAGATGGTTGTTCACCAAAGAGATTGCGGACAGTATTTGCCAAAATCTGCTCACGACTAATGGTAAATAGTTGTCTTTGCAAATAATAGTGTGCGTGCCAAGTATTGGCTGGTTGGGAAGCCACAGCCAGGAGACTGAGCGATCGCACTTTTTTGGGATACCGACGAGCAAAACTCAGCGCGATCGCCCCACCCGCCGCATGACCTGCTAAATTTACAGGATAAGGACACTGCCCCATAAACTCTGCTAGTAAGTCTACCGCTTCATCTATAGAACTGCCTTCATCTCTGTGATGGCGATATTCCCACTGCGCTACATTCACGTCTTTCGATATGTACTGTAGCAGTGGTTTATCAAAACGTTGCAATACAGGACTAGAACTTATCCAAAGAACATCGAGATCATCAGACATAAAGACACCAAATTATTAGGAATTAATACTGATCAATAGTCAATAATTCATAATCAACAGTCCATAGTAAGAGCTATAAACTGTTGATTATAAAGAAGTCGATGGAACCTGAACAGAAGCTTAAATCTGTCAACTGAAAAATTTTTACAAACCAAATTCAGACTTTAATTGAGCAACCCAACTTTTGATGCGATCGTCTGTTAAGTCAGATTGATTATCTTCATCAAGAGCTAGTCCTACAAACTTGCCATTTCTTAGTGCCTTGGAATCATTAAAATCATATCCATCAGTTGACCAATAGCCGACAGTTTTACCACCACGTTGAGAAATTTTTTCTTCCAAAATACCGATCGCATCCTGAAAATTATCTGCGTAACCTATTTGGTCACCAGTCCCAAAGTAGGCAACCAATTTACCATTAAAATCTACATCATCCAGTTCTGAATAGAGTCCTTCCCAATCGCTTTGCAGTTCGCCAATATTCCAAGTAGGACAGCCAATAATCAAATATTGATAATCATTCAAGTCAGTTACTTCTGCCTGGGAAACATCGTGTAATGTCACCACATCATTACCAAACTCGTCTCGAATGATTTCTGCTACTGATTCAGTTTTACCAGTTTGAGTACCGTAGAATAAACCAATTTTCTTTGACATTATGACACCTGATCTTTAGAAAAACAAAGTGATATTCGTGATGCACTAGGCAATGGAACCGGGATTTTTCCTCAGCACAGATTAGAGTGAGTTGGAAAACTCAACTCACCGAAACCTGAAGTGTGATACTACACTTACTACGAAAAATAAGTTTTTTAGTCTGTGTAGATAAAAATGCCTTCGTGCAGGCGCAAACGTAGAGAAGGGCGTTAACTTATTGAATATTTATTTCAATAAGCTTTGAAAATATAGTATCAGATTTATTGAGACTATTTTGCATTAAATAATTATTAAATTTTGTAACGAAAGTGAGTGCGACAAATTTAAAAAGCCCCTCTCCGCGTCGGAGAGGGGTTGGGGAGAGGTCATCGAATTCACATGAACAAAAGTGAGAATTTTAGTGGGCGATCGCATACAATCCTTCTCAAGGTTATTATTTCCCTATCCTCGCGGTATCACACTCAGCCAGTCTAGTCATTTCAAATAGCTGTTGGGCATTATTTCCCAGAAAGCCATCAAATAGCGCTTCCTTTCCAGGTTCCACTTGTAGGGGATAACGTTGGGCTACTTCGTAATAGGCGTAAGTCCAAGGAATTTCAACTTCTTGACCACTAATATCATCTATGACTGTTACCATTTCCTTAACTGCTTGGGTTGCTGTTTGACGCAAACCCCAGGTAACATCGCCTTCAATTTCTGCCTTCATAGGTACACCCAAATTAGCCAAACCACGGGCAGTATGATCTATATCTGCATATTCTGGAGTTTGATGGCGATTAACGTAGCCTGTAAAGTGGTTAACAGCATAGCCGTGTAATAATACCCACGCGCCATATTGAGTAATGTTATTCACTTCTTCTACAACAGAACGCCTGGGGGTTAACCAAGGACGAGTGAAAACTTTTTGTAATTGTTGGGCGATAACTTCATCGTTGCCTTTTTCTTGATGAAAATATTTAACAGGAGAGGTAAAGTTATCGGGAATTGTTGATACTGTTTGGACAATTAATTGAGCAATCTTATCTGGCAATTCATCGACAATTAATTCACTGATGAATAACTTCGGTAAATCGAACTCCGCTTGTTGGGGATGGCGATAGTGAAGCGCGTATAGATGAGTTTGGGGAAAAATATATTCTCCCGCAGGTTCGTAACCCAAAGCTTCGGCTATTTGGGATAAGTAACCAATTCCCAGATTTACTTTACCTTGTGGGCGATCAATAGACAAACGTAGCGATCGAAAGGCAATATGGTCATTAGCCACAGTCCCACCAGCCGACGTAATCATTTGTTGATATGTGCGGGCGTAAGTGACTCTGGCGCTATAGTTTTGCCACAGTAATGAAAAAAGATTAAGTGCAGTTCTCGGTGTCATACTAATTAACTGTAGAGGGTTAACCACAGTTTAGTCATTCAGCAGGAGAAATTACACCTAAACGCCATGCAGTAAATCCAAATGCGTAGACATCGCCTCTAAATTAAGACTGTGATACATTAAAATCAAATACTGCCAAAAATTCTATCAGTATGACAGCTACAACAAACTCTCGTTATGTCGCGAGACAACCGGAAATTTTATCAGGTGAACCGATTATTCAAGGAACTAGAACACCTGTGAGAGCGATTGTTGAAAATTGGCGTTTAGGTATTAGACCAGAGGAAATCACGCTACATTTACCTCATTTAACTTTAGCCCAAGTCTTTGATGCTTTGAGTTTTTACTTAGATAATCAATCAGAAATCAATAAATATATTGAACGCAATCATCTCCCTGATGAATTAGTTCATCCTGCTATTAAAGCTAGATTAAATCAACAATGACAGTTTTTGCTCAAGTTTATCATGGAAGTTCAACCAAAAGAAATCAGAAACTATTTAAGACTTGATGGTATTGATATTTTTTCTGATTGGTTTGATTCTCTGCGGGATAGAAAAGCAAAAGCTAAAATCAGAGCAAGACTAGACCGAGTAGAAAATGGTAATTTAGGTGATTGCAAATCAGTTGGTGATGGTGTTTTTGAACTCAGAATAGATTATGGTTCTGGCTACCGCATATACTTTGGGCAGGAAGGATTAACAATTATTATTCTTTTGTGTGGTGGGGATAAAAGCACTCAAGATAAAGATATTGCTAAAGCTAAAGAATATTGGGAAGACTACAGGAGTAGAGATGATGCCTAGAAGTACCAGCTATCATGAAAAACTGATACAAGACCTTCAAAATCCCCTAGAAGCAGCAGCTTATATCGAAGTTATTTTAGAAGAAGGCGACCCAAAAATGTTAAGTAAAGCACTCCAAAATGTCATAGAAGCACATGGTGGAGTGGATCAGCTTTCTACACCAGTCAAGGAACTCTACAATAAACTTGACCAAATGTTATCAGATAAAGGGGAAATTGAGTTTTATAGTCTAAATTCTTTGTTAGATGCTTTAGGTTTACATTTGGCAGTAACAGTAAAGCCATAATTCTAGTGTTTATATTTTTATGATCATACACCGCAATTAATCAGGTCAGATTAATGAGTCCGTCACTTCAAAAAATTTTCAGCGAAATCGAGCAGTTGACTCCAGAAGAGCAATTAACAGTGATGGGGCATTTAGTAGAGCGTGTAAAAAAACACATCTTCCAAGCCCAAGGAAAACGCAAGTGGAGCGACTTGAAAGGTATGGCTTCCTATCCGCTTTTTGGTGAAGATGCTCAAGATTGGGTTTCGCAGCATCGTCGAGAATGAATTGGAAGTGATGTAAGTAGATTCGATCATAGCTGAGAACTAGAGATCAGCCAGATTATGATAGTAATAACACCTGTGCATCCAATCCTCGCATATCACCCTTAGCCCCAATTAAGTCATGTCAATCGCCCAAGATTTACAACCAGTAGCAGGTATAATATTTCCACCAGGAGATATTGAAAGTGACCAACCAATAGAAGATATAATATTTCCGCCAGGAGATATTGAAAGTCACGAACCACCATTGGAAAGCGATTTACATCTACGCCAAATTATTCTGTTATTACAATGCTTAGAATTGTGGTGGCAAAACCGCAATGACTTTTATGCTGCGGGAAATCTGACAATATATTATAGCCAACGTCAACTCAAATCAGAGGACTTTCGCGGCCCTGATTTTTTTGTAGTGCAAGGATGTGAAAAGAAACCGCGCAAAAGTTGGGTGATTTGGCAAGAAGACGGTAAGTATCCCAATATCATTATTGAGTTACTATCACCTTCGACAAAAGCCACGGATAAAGATTTAAAAAAGCAAATTTATCAAGATATCTTTCGCACACCAGAATATTTTTGGTTTGACCCCAATAATTTAGAATTTGCCGGGTTTCATTTAGTAGACGCTCATTACCAACCGATAGAAGCGAATCCCCAAGGTTGGTTATGGAGTCAGCAGCTAGATTTACATTTGGGTGTGCAGGACAATCAGTTACGCTACTTTACAGCACAAGGGGAGTTGGTGCCAACACCAGAAGAATTGGCAGCACAGGAAAAACAGCGCGCGGAACAGGAAAAACAACGCGCGGAACAAGAAAAGCAACGTGCGGAACGCCTAGCCGCTAAGTTGCGAGAATTGAATATTGACCCTGATAATCTCTAAAATGTGAGTTTTTCGTCAATAGTAGAGAAGCTACATAGGATGTATCTACTTATCTTAAAATTCCTGCGAGGATATCCAGGCTGGTTTGGATTTGTTCGCGGTTGATAACTAGCGGTGGACAAAAACGAATTGCGGCTTTACCACAACCTAGTAATAACAGTCCGTGATAGAAGGCTTCTTGGATAATGCGATCGCGCAATGTAGAATCAAAATTACCGTCTTCATCTAATAAATCCACCGCCACCATTAATCCTTTACCTCTGGGTAAGGACATTCTGGGGAATTGTTCATGCAGTTGGGTTAAACCAGTTTGTAATAATTCGCCCATTTGGGTGGCGTTATCCATCAAGCCACTTTCTAGTAGTTTGAGGGTGACAATACCAGCCGCACAAGCTACTGGATTGCCGCCGAATGTGGTGGCGTGGGAACCGGGAGGCCAAGTCATCAATTCAGCACGGGCTAAAATTGCGCCTAAAGGCATACCGCTAGCGATACCTTTGGCGGTGGTAATAATATCAGGTGTGACATTCCAATGCTCAATGGCAAATAAGCGTCCGGTGCGCCCCATGCCTGATTGCACTTCATCAACTACCATTAATATGCCATAGCGATCGCAGATATTACGGATTCTCTGCAAAAATCCATCCTCTGGCACGATATAACCGCCTTCTCCCTGGATTGGTTCAACGACAATGGCTGCTACTTCATGGGCAGGGATAATTGTAGTCAATAAATTATTTTCTAGGTAATCTAGGCTGGCGTGAGTGCCGTAGGGAATGTGAGTCACTCCTGGTACTAACGGCCCGAAATTGGCACGCTGTACAGTTTTAGAACCAGTCAAAGACATAGCCCCATAGGTGCGCCCGTGGAATGCGCCTAAAAAAGCAATGATGAGCGATCGCTTGGTGTAATATCGAGCTAGTTTAATGGCTCCTTCGTTGGACTCAGCACCGGAATTGGTGAAGAATACCTTTGTATCGTGAACAAAAGGGGCTTGGCTGGCTAGGTTTTCGGCTAGTTCCACCATCGGCTCATAATAGAAATCCGTCCCCGACATATGTATGAGACGCGCCGACTGTTCTTGAATGGCCCTAACTACTTCTGGGTGGGCGTGTCCGGTGGAGGTAACGGCGATACCTGCTGTCATGTCTAAAAATACATTGCCGTCTACATCTTCCACCATGCAGCCTTCACCACGATTCACCACCAAGGGATAGTCGCGGGTATAAGAAGGAGAAGTAACAGCGCGATCGCGTTCTACAATTGCTTTAGCTCTAGGCCCCGGTAAGGATGTCACCAAACGAGGTGTATAAGGTAAATGTTGATTAATAGGGATACTTAACATTTTGTTTTCAGGTATTTCTGTATCCGGATAATTAAACTGCCAAGTGTAATTCTTAACAGTAGTGTGTGATTCTCTATGTGTATAACTTAGTAATTGACAAACCGACAAGAATATATGATTGCGATCGTCAGAAAATACAAACAATTTTTCATGAATCTGAAGAGAGATTCCTCAGCAATCTGCATTTTCCCTCAATTACTGAGTGTTTATATTGGCTAGTAGACAGACTATAGTCAAATGTTCAAGAATAGGAATGAAAGTTTAGTCATCAGTATGCAGGTTATAATGTGACGTTAGGCTGACTTTCTCCCTAGAAGTGGGAGAGCTTTGATGCCCTGTCAAATGCCTTAAAAGCGCACTATCAAATTAGTATTGGGAAATTTGTTGGCAATTTATGAGTATCCTGTTCAGCCCAAAAATGAGACTCTTGCTAGGTGTTGCAGCTTTATCACTGGTGGGTATAGCGAGTAGTACTATATATGATAGTTACTCCCAAGCTAAACAGCCAGACCAAAAATCTCTGGATGATAAAAGTTTCGACTTAAATCAACAGGTAATAGCTAATAAATCTCAACCCAGGGTAACTCAATCTGCTATTCACAATCCCCCAATAAATACCCCTTTGGGGCAGAAAACAGGAATCAATCAGGCGGGAATATCTTCCCAAAATATAACGCCGCAAAATACGCCTAACTCAATTCCCAATGTAGCCACAACATCTATTACTTATCCTATTATTGATGAGTGGAGAAAGTATAAATTTAGCGTCAATGGTAATCAAATTTTGTCTCCAGTACAATTACCGACGGCTAAAGTTAATGTTAATCAATCAGATTTATTAACAGTCCTCGTCAATACAAGGCAATATTTTCAAGAACACGGTTCAGAAGACCCTGATATTTTACGTCCCGGATTACTCAGTACACAAAAAGTCACCACAGAAGATATCCTCAAAACTCTAGACTTCATGATTGAAGTCCTCAAAGAAGACATCGCCAAAAATCGCATCACTCGCTTACAAAATCCCAACTTTATCAACCGTAACTTCCGAGTTATTAAATGGACAGCATATAACCCTGAAAATCCGGTACAAAAGCAACTGAGGTTGACAAAATATGCTGTATTTACTCACCCAGGATCTCGAAAACGCACAGCAACTTTTAACACACCCATTTATAGTTTAAAAGACAATAATATTGCCGACAAATTCTATACCAGATATACAAAACAGGATGTTTTATCTGGCATTTATGAACCGGGAGGTAAAGAATTTGGAAAAGTTAAACCTCTGGCTTATTTAACCAGGAATGGACTCGAAGAAGCCTTAATGCAAGGGACAATTCTCATAAATTTTACTGATGGTTCTAGAGCCTTTTTTAACGTTGATAGAAATAACGGGATGTCTTATGTCCGTGGATTAAAAGCAACATCACAAAAGCGTTATTGGTATTTTCGGCAAGTTGATGCAATTAAAGGCTACGGACACAAGATAGACGCTAAAATTTCCGTTAAACCAGGAGTTACTTTTGCCGGAGATGTTTTAAATATTGGTTTAGGCAGAGTAGTTTTGTTAGAGCATACGCAAGGTGGACGTAAGCAATTACAAATGGGAGTTATTGCAGATACAGGCGGAGCATTTTTACCTAATTTATACCAACTCGATTATTTAGCTGGAATTTTCCCCAACCAAAACTCTTTTAGGCAATATATTAGGCAGTTACCTGAATATGCCACAGCATATTTTTTGGTGAAAAAGTGAAACCTAAACTTAGCATAACTAGTCTATGAGTGATGAGTGCTGATTTTCTCGTCATCAATTCCCCATCACCTTGCTCATTATTAGTGTTTCATGACTTTGATCAGCTATCTATGTTGTTAAAATAGCTGAACTCAAGGCATTTTGCAGCATAGCAAAATAAATTCCATTTTTTAGGAAAATTTTGCTATGTTCATTTAGCTCTCAGGGTGTAATCTCGTTATACAGTATCTTTCATAATAGTCTTGTTCGCTCATTGACACTCGCAGGTGAATAACATGAGAAATTTTGCTGAACCACAAGCATTACTCCTGAGTCAAATCAAAGATAAACTTTGTCAGCGTCGAGATTTTAATGGCTGTAATTTGAGTGGAATTGATTTAAGTACAGTTGATTTAAGTGGTGTTAACTTAATCGGAGCAGATTTAAGTTTTGCCAATTTGTTTGGCTGTATTCTTACGGGTGCAAACCTGACTGGAGCAAACTTAATGCAGGCTAATTTGCGTGAGGCTAAGTTGTATGAAGCTATTTTATCAGAAGCTAATTTGACAGATGCCGATTTAACACAAGCAAATTTGTGTGGAGCTTTGTTATGGCGATCGCAATGCCGTAATATTAATCTTTGGGGTGCTTCTTTATGCGCGGCTGATTTACGTGAAGCTGACCTCACTCAAGGCACATTAGTAGAAGCATCTTTAATTGAGGGCAATTTATCCAGAGCCAATTTGACAGATGCAAAGTTATCTGGAGCCACACTACTGGAAGCTAATTTAACAGAGGTCAACTTCACTAACACTGATCTGAGATGGGCAAATTTGACCAAAGCTAACTTAACTAATGCCAACCTAGAAGGAACAACAATAGCTTTCGCTAAATTACGCGATACCATTATGCCTGATGGCAAAATCTGCAATCCCCAAATAGTGATTTGGGAATGATTTAAAACTCCCGGCGTGAAAAAAGGGAAATAGCGATCGCCAATAACATGGCAATATAAACAAAACCATAGACAGCATTACCCATGAGTGCGATCGTGTCAGGTAGTGCTTGTAGACCATAAACAGCATCATTTTTTAAATCTAATCGAGATAAATCTGGCAATATCAGATACAAAATCTGACTAATACCTTCCATAGCAGGGTTACGACTAAGGCGGCTAAACTCTACTATATTTTGGGTAATATTGCCCACGAGATACACGGCAAAAGTTAAAGCTATAGCCAGTAAGGAGCTAGTAAAAACCCCAAAGGTAATAGCTACAGCCGTCATCAAAGATAACTGCAAACATAGAAACAAGACGGCAATTAAAATACTCGGCGTTGTGTGGGGAATATTCCCAAACTGCAAAAAGAGTAAATAAATTGCCGTCATACTGACAACTAAAACAGCCAGTACGGACGATAAACCAAAAAATTTCCCCGTGACAATTTCTCCACGGCTTACAGGTTTAGCAATTAATAACAAAATAGTCCTTTTATCTATTTCCTTATTAATCAATCCTGTACCCACAAAGACAGCGATAATTAAACTGATGAAACTCATCGCCACCAAACCGAAATCTAGAAACATTTTATCTTCAGTTGATGCAGCAAACTCAGGCAAAGCCCGAATAGCTACAGCCAACAGCAAAACATAAAAACCGATAATATACAGGATGCGATCGCGTACCACTTCCTGAAATACATTCTTAGCAATTACAAAAGTTCTCATCATAGTCATTCTCCCCATTACCCATTCCCTCACTGCTGCGGTGGCGCTGCACCTGAGAATAATTTATTCAAGCGATCGCATTGTATTTCTGCAACGGCTTTTTTCTCCTCCGGTATTCTACTGTTAGTAGTAGTATTAATTGGCGTTGTTGCCACTGGGTCAATTTGGCATGATTTCCGCAGAAAATAACCACGGGGATTAGCAGTCGGGCCTGTCCAAATACTGAGTAAATCTAACCTGTAGCCTGACTTATTATTGACTACACGCGGTTCAACACGCCAGAGTACTTTTTCTTCATATTGTGCCAAATTATTATCTAACACTTCCCTACCTAATTGACCAACTCTAACATTTGCTTCCAGAAGCCATCTTTCAACCTCTGACCAAGGTCTTTCAGCAATTTGTTCCTCAACTAATGGTTGCAGTCTATCCAAAATTACAACTCCATTAGTAGGAATTTTTTGTTGCTCTTCTCTAGTAATGACAAAAGTACTACGCCCAAAGTTTTCAGCTAATAAACTAGGATATTCTTGTAACCATTTATCCAAAACAAAGTAAAACTGAAGCCAGCAACTGATCATCATACAACTGGCAACTAAAACAATGATTTTTTGTCGAGCATCTGGTTTAGGAATCCGAGTTTTAGAGTCAGTGTCGCTCCCTTCAATAAATTCAGGAATTGCTGTGATTAATGCTGATATTGTCGGCCAAAGGACTATTGTTCTAGATGTAATAACATCTTCCTGATTACTAAAAGCAAACACACTAACTAAAAATCCTGTAATCACTGCGCCTACTGGCATGAAAGTACCAGGAACTCTTAAGGGGTCATCAGTTGTGTACCAAGCTGTACCTGCAATTAAAAATAACCAACCGCAAAGAGCAATTATATCTCTGATATAACCTGTAGCAAAATAAGACATTATCCAAGAAAACACACTCAAGTAAATGAATGTCTGCCAAGAATAAGCTGTGGTTGGTATTAATATTTTTCTGATTCGTTCATAAACATCTTCAAAAATTTTAAATATTCCGAAAAGGTCTTTAAATAATAAATTCACAAGTTACCTCCCTTTATATTTTTAAATACAAATATTCTTGCTTTCGCCTACCTATTACGTATCAATAAAATAATAGTTATAGCGGTGTAACTTAACGAGTTAGCAATAAGTGTCGTAGTTACTAAATTTGTATCTTGAAGCCTAATTCTACTAATGAAACGGACTTTCTGACGGTAAAATGGCTGCGGTTCTTCTTGCTTTTTCCCTATATCTTCACTTAAGGTGAAAACAAAAAGCCGCAAAAGAAAAAATTTCATTAAAAAAGTGGAAAAGAAAATGATAAAAGTGGTAAAAATCAGAACACCTTGGGTATTGGTTGATCTAAAAATATTAAAAAATATGTAATTAATTAACTCAGCCTTAATCGGTACTGGTAATACAGGCTCCACGAAAAAAAATATCACCCAGCCGATGACACCAGAAAAGCTGTTGACGGCGATCGCATAAAAAATACTAGTCTTCTTATCAAAGTTGAGTCTCCTATGGTAGATATAACCTTCTATAGGAATAGCAATCAGTAAAAACAACAAGTTAAACAAAATTGCGCCAATCGGCCAAATCCTGGGTATAGTCAAATCTTCAAACATAGACACTCAACAAAAAAGGGAAACTGTAGAGAGTATAGCTGTAATAATGAGGGCTGAGTTATGAGTACTAAGTGCTGAGTCATAATTCTCCTATCCCCAATCCTTACTAACTCTCTTGGTGTGCCAGTATACTCCGATTTATCTTTAATTAAGACTTACGCACCCAGATTTTCTGTTGAGAACGGGTGTAAGGGTGTAAGGTTTTGAATTTAGAGCGTAGCGACCTAACCTCCGGTAAGATAGGAAACTGCCACGTTACAGCTTTTCAACAGATGACAAGGAACGGCATCGGTATCCGCACAGCACAAGTGCGTTCAGAACGGCTTACTGGCCAAATTCATGTATATGATGGTGTCGGTAAAGGTAAGTCACAAGCAGCGTTGGGTGTAGTTTTACGCTCCATAGGCTTAGGAATAAACGCACCGAACAATTCCAATCGTGTACTGCTACTACGCTTTTTAAAAGGGCCAGAACGAGATTATGACGAAGACGGAGCGATCGCTGCTTTACAGCGTGGATTCCCCCATTTAATTGACCAAGTACGCACCGGGAGAGCAGAATTTTTTGGCCCAGAAGAAATCACAACTTTTGACCGTAGTGAAGCGGGACGGGGTTGGGATGTCGCCAAAGGCGCGATCGCTTCTGGTTTATATTCTGTTGTTGTCTTAGATGAAATTAACCCAGTTCTCGATTTAGGGTTACTTTCGGTAGATGAGGTAGTGGGGACATTAAAATCAAAACCCCAAGAGTTAGAAATTATTGCCACAGGAAGAGGTGCGCCACAAAAATTACTTGACATTGCGGATTTACACTCAGAAATGAAACCCTTACACCACCCCAAAGCCACAGAA
Source organism: Anabaena sp. FACHB-595 (assembly GCF_048568275.1). NCBI lineage: Bacteria > Bacillati > Cyanobacteriota > Cyanophyceae > Nostocales > Nostocaceae > Anabaena > Anabaena sp. FACHB-595. Next base: position 2,872,413 of record NZ_CP183473.1, on the reverse strand, counting down.
CTTTTGATGACGGGGATTGAAATTTATACTGGTGCAGGTAAAGGTAAATCTACCAGTGCTTTAGGTAAGGCATTACAAGCAATTGGCAGAGGTATCAACCATCCAGGGTCAACGCGGGTATTAATTATGCAGTGGCTCAAAGGTGGTAGCGGCTATACAGAAGATGCAGCGATCTCAGCCTTGCGGCAATCATACCCTGAGGTGGTAGATCATCAACGCTGTGGTCGAGATGCGATCGTTTGGCGCAATTCTCGACAAGAATTAGACTACGTAGAAGCAGAACGGGGTTGGGAAATAGCTAAAGTTGCGATCGCCTCTGGACTATACAAAACCATCATCCTTGATGAACTCAATCCCACTGTTGATTTGGAACTACTCCCGGTAGAACCAATTGTCCAAGCTTTACTTCGTAAACCCCGCGACACCGAAATCATCATTACTGGACGTTGCCAAAATCAACCTGCTTACTTTGACCTAGCCAGTATTCACTCCGAAGTTTACTGCCACAAACATTATGCTAATCAAGGTGTAGAACTAAAAAGGGGCGTAGATTTTTAAATTAGTCATTAGTTCTTCCTCCTGCTGTCTTGCCTCTCCCCAATCCCAGCAACATAAGTTGAAAATTTGATAAAAAACTTTAAAATAAGGGTTTGGGGAGGTGCATTATGAAAGTAGCAATTACAGGCGCAACAGGATTTGTCGGAACTCGCTTAGTACAACGACTTCACAAAGAAGGTCATCAAATAATTGTCTTAACCCGTAACACTGCATCGGCTCGGAGGAATTTTTCTGCACAGACATTTGCCAATGTAGAAATTGTTGCTTATACACCCACTACATCCGGGGCGTGGCAAGATGTAATTGCTGGTTGTGATGGTGTAGTCAACTTGGCAGGAGAACCTATCGCAGAGGCACGCTGGACACCAGAACACAAACGAGAGATTCTTAACAGCCGTCAACTAGGCACACAGAAAATAGTCGAAGCCATAGCGAAAGCTAACCCCAAACCTACAGTATTAGTTAATGCTTCTGCTGTTGGTTACTACGGTACAAGTGAAACCACTGCCTTTGATGAAAATAGCCCCTCTGGTAGGGATTTTCTCGCTCAAGTTTGTCAAGCTTGGGAAGCAGAAGCCCAAAAAGTGAAAGAATCAGGCGTTCGCCTAGTGATATTACGTTTAGGTATTGTTCTAGGGTTGGGTGGTGCTTTAGGAAAAATGATTACCCCTTTTAAACTCTATGCTGGGGGGCCAATTGGTAGCGGTCGTCAATGGTTTTCTTGGATTCACATTGATGATTTGGTAAATCTGATTGTGCAAGCTTTAACCAACTCACAACTAGAAGGTGTATATAATGCTACGGCTCCCAATCCTATCCGCATGAATGACTTAAGCCAAACTATGGGACAAGTAATGAACCGTCCTTCATGGTTGCCTGTCCCAGGTTTTGCTATAGAAGCTCTTTTGGGAGATGGGGCGATCGTTGTTCTAGAAGGTCAACAAGTACTTCCTAAACGAGCTTTAGCATCTGGCATTAAATACCAGTATCCCAATTTACAACCAGCTTTACAAGAAATTTTGCAGTGAAGTTAATTGTTCACGATGCCAGTCTTTTTTTTAGCTCAGTCTCTAACTGTTCACCTGTGCTAACCACAACCCTGTTTGGTTTAGCCCTAACAATTGAGAGATAGTGTTGAAAGGCTTCTTCATCTTGGGGATGACGTTTTACGTATTCCCTCAATTCTACTTCTGTTAAGTGTACATAATTGGCATCACTCATTGTATGATAGTCTCTCCATTGCTCAAAATCTCTGCTTGAATTGTTTGTCCTATAAGTATGACTATTCTCTGTGAGCGAGTATCGTACCTGGTTAGTTCTATCGTTTGTAGTAAGTTACTCGCTCGTACACATAAATTGTAGAAAGCTTTTAACTGTTCAACCGTTGGTTCCATTTATCAACGAGTGCTGATTAATTATTGACTAGAAAGAAATTTTCGGGATACCCAACTAATCAAACCACTCAGAATTGCACCACCCATCAAAATGCCGATCGCTGGGTTAAATACAGGTTGCCAAAGTTTGTGCCACAAATCTAGACCTAGATTAACTCCGATCGCTTCACCCATGACCGCGATCGCAAACCAAATAAAGCCTAACAATACCAGAAATACATCTGCTACTAAAATCAAATTTAGCCAGTTTAATAATTTTTCTTTCATGAGGAAGTGGGGATTGGGGATGAGTGATTGGGAACTGGGGACGAAACAATGATCTTGAATATAAGTTCTAACCTCTAGTCTCTATCCCCAATCCCCTAGCCACTATTCATTAAACAACCAGCCTTTAACTTTGGCCAAGCTCTGCCAATCAGGTTTTCTGCTTAAACCATCTGCAATACTATTTTGAATCTCATCTCGCCAATCGGGATTGACCAACATTAATTGTTGTGTAATATCAATATGTTGCCGCAAGCCTTTTTGACCAGTTTCTAGCATAGCCACAGCGAGATTTACCCTAGCTTGTGGGTCTTGAGGATTGATTTTCACTGCCTTTTGTGCTGCCTTAAGAGCTAAGTTTGGCTTATCCTCCAGCAAATATAACCAAGCTAGACAGATCCAAGCGGCGCTGGCTTTGGGAGCGCGATCGCATACTTCTTTAAACACGGGGATCAAATCAGCAGCAGGCTCTCCAGCTTTATAACGTTCTAATCCTGTATCAAACAGGGAATCAACAGTGTTAGTCATTAGTTATTAGTCATTAGTCATTAGTCATTAGTCAGTAGTTACTCGGAACTAACAACTGACCACTGACAATTGACAATCTTACACCCCAAATGACTTACCGCAACCGCAGGTCTGAGTAGCATTAGGATTGGTAAATTGGAAACCACCACCGATCATGGCATCGCTATAATCAAGCATTAAGCCATAAAGATATAAAATACTTTTGCGATCGCAGACAATTTTGAAGCCATCGTAATCAAAAACTTCATCCTGAGGAGTGATCTGGCTTTCCTGTTCAAAGTCCATCATGTAAGACATCCCAGAGCAGCCACCTTGGCGTACTCCTACCCTCAAGCATAAATCTTGACCTTGCTTTTCTTGGAGGGACTTTACTTGCCGCAAAGCGGCTTCGCTCAACAGTATCCCGCTTTGTTGAGACTGAGTTGCTTGTGTCATCCGCTTTTCAACTCCTTAAATGATGTAAAATATCCGCTTCGGGCTTGTGATTGCCCTTGGTTTGTCTTTACTAGTTTTTTTATTCATTCTAGCGACAATGATGACGCTAATCGTTAAATTGTGAACAGTCTATCAAAAGCAGGGCAAGATTTTTATTCTAGAATTGAGAGACTCAGTGTATTTAAAGATTTGGTATTTTTAGAGTTCCAGCCTGAGCTATAACCAAGCCAAGAACATTTGCTTCATGGCCAGCCATTGCCAAAAGTGTACTTTTCCATCGCCTGTTTCTGATTAACCTACTCTATGACAAGTTTTAATCGCTCTACCAGTCGTCGGTTGAAGAAATTAACCCAAATTCCTTCTGTATGGGAGGGCGATCGCCGTCCGTTGTCATCATCGCCCACCCCGAATTTCAATTCAGAGTCCAAGGGCGATTGTATTCTCTGGGTGGATGGCTCCCAAGGCATTGTGCGGGGAATGGATGTAATATCAGAAGATACTGGCCCAGAGGCGATCGTTCGCACCTTAATGCGAGCAATGGAACATCCCCACAGTCCAGCCAAACCCGCACGACCCCAAAAAATTGTCGTGCGCGATCGCGAAATTCAATTTTATCTGCGTGGTGTCCTCCAAGATTTGGATATTGCGATCGATTATTCGCCGGAATTACCCTTAATTGATGAACTGTTTCGGGGATTTGCAGAAATCATCGACAGTCAAATTCCTGATGTTCCTCCCCAGTATGCCAAACCTTTACACGAAAAAGCCTATGCTATTTGGCAAGCCGCACCCTGGGAATTTTTAGAAGAACAGCAAATCATATCTATAGAAATTAATAAGTGGGATGTAGGTACACTCTACGCCTCGGTCATGGGAATGCTGGGGATGGAGTATGGAATTTTGTTTTATCGTTCCGAAGATTCCCTCAAGCGATTTCGTGCAGCAGTTTTACAAGATGACGAATCCCAAGGTCACTTAGAAGAGGCTTTTCTCAAACAAGATTGCTTGTTCCTCACTTTTGAGCGTGAAGATGATACTGATGATGAAGCTGAATTTGATGATTTAGCTGATTTGGCATTATCAGAAATTAGCCCAACTTTTGGCAATATCCATCCATTAGAAGGATTGCGCTCTGTCTTATACGATGAGGAGGCAGCTGTTGTCTTCCTCGCTTTAGAAAGTTTTTGTCGCTTCATTCGTGACCATCGTCGTCAGTTGTCCAGTGGTGAGTTCCCCAATATCAACCATCGTTATCGGATCTCCTTACCTGCATCCGACGAAACAACAAAAGCCGTATCTGTCACCGTCTCTACCATGCCACAACTCGCCGCAGAGTTAGAAGAAATGGCAGACTTAGTATTAGATGACGAAGAATTTGGTGAATTAACTTCCATCGAGTCGCACTCTCTACGTGATGACTTAATACCAGAAGACTCATTTCTCAGTTTGGGTGTAGTGTCCTGGGAAATGCTCGACTACCTACGTCAAGGAGTAAAATATCATCAACTGGGCGAATTTAAACCAGTAGGTGATGGTTTACCTGTAATTTTGATTCAAACCTCCCGCCCCAAAGCCAAAACGGTGATCGAAAATATTGAAGCAGTGGGAGGATTAAAAGCTATCTGCTTCAATCCGGGATCTGACCCCTTGGATGGCGATCGCTATGACTTGGGTTTACTGCAAACTCAAAATGGTGAATTATTCCTATTTGGGGAATTTTTGGATGATGATCCTGTTCATGTAGAAGCTCGTCGCAAGTGGAATCAACGTTGCAAAAATACCAAAGGCTTCTGTGGGTTAATTATTGCCAAAGGTTTGACAGGTGCTTCCCGTGGCAATCCTCAATTACGAGATATGATGGCTTTATTTGAAGCGCGATCGCTCTCACCCAAGGATTTAGGTCTAGGAACTCTTCAGCTGATGCCCCAGTTTCAATTAGAGTAAAATCCAGTTCAATACCAATCTTGACTCAAGCAACAAGGCGAGAAGCAATACTCCTTGAAATAATTCTTTTCAGAAAATAAATGAGTTTTATATCGTTTATTTTTCTGGCGTTGCTGATTAGTGTGATGATTTTTATCGGGCTACGCCCCGCTAACGCTAACACGCATTCGCCCTTCTCTACGAGACGCTGTGCGAAGTCGTTCTCGTTCGCGCCAGCGTCTCCGTTCGCACAGCCTCTCCGACAGGAGAAGGAGAAGGGTAGAATCGATATTCTGCTTTGTACAAAAGTCTCAATTCATCCCGCATTTATGCAACGCCATTTTTCTTATCCAGATTCAAAATGAGGATTTTCAGGAACGCATAAGGACTTCCTAAAATCGTCCTGACAATATTTTATGGCTATCGCCAGTAGTGTTAGGACATCAATAGATGATACAACCTAGACACAAAAAGACTTTTCACCCAGTCCCCAGCCATAAATACTTTTCCCAACCCATACCCGCTTTACAAAAGGGTTTCTACAAGCTCAAAACCCTTACACCCAGTCTCAACACACAACTTGGGTGGGTAAGTCCTATGCTTGAGAAAAATCCACAACCAAACACGAATAAACGAAGGGTTCGCTATTTCTCGCGGCTTTTGGACGAACATCTGTTATTTTTCCAACACTAAAGTGCTAACTACAAAACAGTCTTAGTCGTGCTGTTGTTCTTCACTGAGGAGAATTCTTCTCTATCCCCTATTGCATATCTAGGCAGCAACCAGTAAAAACTGTGAAGTTTCTAAGCTCTTAGCTGACATTATTACTTTATTAAAATTTTACAAACTAGGATTACCCTTGTAACTTCTGTTAACTATCTGGGTAAATTAAAATTATTGTGCCTAAATTGCCAGGCATAAAATTTATCAGGGTTTTTGGGAAAACAATCTAGCTGAGGTGAATAAATAATTAACCGGGATATTTGTTTTGTTATGTTTTTGATTAATTGTCAATAATTTTAGTCAAAAATTTAGCAATAATGACTTTGACTTCATACTTTTCTTATAAAGACAAAAAAAGTCTAGATTGTACTTTTGATAAAGATGAATACAAGTATAATAAACATAGATATAATAGCCATATAACGACCACTTAATTGCTGAGATAAAGGTTCCTAATTATTGTTCTTATGGGTGCTAACAGTAGGGAACTAAAGCTAGTTGTTCTGGAAAGATATAGTTCAAGATCTAGTTTTTATTTAAGCCATTGATTGAAAGCTCCTGCAACTCAATCCATGAAATAAAATAATAAAATTAGATAAATCATCTATGATTTTGCTAAAAATAGTACGCTAAACAGATATATCTGATCATCATGTACTAAGCAAAAATATTCTGGTGGATAAGTACATTAACTAGCTGATTTAAATTTTTGTAAAGCTGCACTGTTGTCAACCACAAAGTAAACCAATTAATAATCAGCAATTGATACCATATGTGAATCAGAACAGTGAAAATTACAGGAACAAAACACAATTAATCCCATCCTTACTATTTAGGTAACAAAGGATTTTTAATAAGCTGTTCCAATCCCTATAGTTGTTAGTTTTTCACGGGATTAACCATAAATCTTAGAGAAAATAACCACAAAATTATAAGATGGAACTGTTTGATTTTATGATTCCGACTGATGTTATCGTCCTTAGCTAATACACCAATAATATGTATCTGAGGCTAGGAAAAAACAAGTAATGCAGATGTAAAAAACCGTGTTAATTGTCCAAAATATGATTTTTACGAGTGTACAAATTCAATTGTGCCAATCATGAGAGTGATTGCTTGATGATATGTACTCTAACGTAGTTGCTGATGGAAGAGTCATTATCCAAGATCGTGGGTGATGTTAGCTGGACTAGAATGTCACATAGTTTTGATAATTCAAAATTTTGGAGAATTTTACGAAGTGAGCATTAAATTAGTCAGACCCACCTCTACAATTTAATTGCCGAACTTTAGTGACCTATTGCTAAGGTTATTCCCTGGAATAGTTGAGTGTACCTCATTATTCCTTCACCAGTGGTAATTAATTTCTTATATTTTCAGGAAGAACGATGAATAATTTGACAAAAAAGACATTTTTATCATCAACGGTATCGCTTGTTTCGTGACACAAATTCTGATAATCTTATCGTCTTCATCTTTGATTAAGTTGTTTTTGATGATGTCAATACACAGCAAATAGCATGATAATGACTAATAAAAAATGGGCCGTTAAACGCATAACTGTCAACTTAGCAGCACAGGAAGCAGAAAAACTGGAAAAATATTGTCAACAGACAGGTAGACCAGCAACTGATGTGATTCGGGAACTGATTAGAAGTTTACCTGTATCAGATGACAGCAAAGAAACAAATCGCTAGGAGGTAGTGTAATTTTTTTGCTGCACATTTACGACTACATCTATATGACTACTCAACAAACATCTATGATGCTTTTTTAGTCTGCTTTTACTAACGAAAGTTAGTTTACTGGAATATGCACACTTCAAGTAAAGTGTTTCTAATAACCAGCATCAAAAGGAGTAATAAAAGCTTATTGATCATCAGGTGCATGACTTTGTTGTCTTTCAATACACTGCTGAAATTTATATAACTAGCAAATTCCGACACCAAGCCAGTTACAATTTGTAAAGAAGCTGAAGAAGGAAGAACGGAATGCGCGTTGCAATCGTAGGAGCGGGATTGGCTGGGCTAGCAACCGCTATAGATTTAGCTGATGCTGGCTGTGAAGTCCAAATTTTTGAATCCCGTCCGTTTGTTGGTGGTAAAGTTGGCAGTTGGATTGATGGCGATGGTAATCACGTTGAAATGGGTTTGCACGTTTTTTTCGGGTGCTACTACCAACTATTTGAACTCATGAATAAGGTGGGGGCGTTTTCCCATTTACGCCTCAAAGAACATACCCACACCTTTGTCAACAAAGGGGGACGGACAGGTGCTTTGGATTTTCGTTTCTTTACGGGTGCGCCCTTCAATGGGTTGAAAGCGTTTTTTACCACCTCTCAACTCTCATTACAGGATAAACTGCAAAATGCGATCGCTCTAGGTACAAGCCCCATTGTGCGTGGATTAGTAGATTTTGAAGGGGCAATGAAAACCATCCGCAACCTAGATAAAATTAGCTTTGCCGATTGGTTTCGCAGTCACGGCGGTAGTAATGGTAGCATTAAACGAATGTGGAACCCCATTGCCTATGCCTTGGGATTTATTGACTGTGAAAATATCTCCGCTCGTTGTATGTTAACAATCTTCCAATTCTTCGCAGTTAGAAGCGAAGCCTCTGTACTGCGAATGTTGGAAGGTTCGCCTGATGAATATTTACATCAGCCCATTCTCAGGTATTTAGAAGCTAGGGGAACAAAAGTTTATACTCGTCGGCAAGTACGGGAAATTAAGTATGCTGAAGCAGAAGGGCAAACTCGCGTTACTGGTATAGTAGTAGCCAAAGGTGATGAAGTAGAAGAAATTACCGCAGATGCCTACGTTTGTGCTTGCGATATTCCTGGAATACAGCGAGTTTTACCTCAAGAATGGCGGAAATGGTCGGAATTTGATAACATTTATAAGCTAGATGCAGTACCCGTTGCCACTGTGCAGATGAGATTTGATGGCTGGGTAACAGAACTGCAAGATGAAAATAAACGCAAACAGCTAAAAGAGGCTGCCGGTCTAGATAATTTGCTCTATACCGCAGATGCTGACTTTTCCTGTTTTGCTGATTTAGCTTTGACTAGTCCTAGTGATTATTATCGTCAAGGTCAAGGGTCGTTGTTGCAACTGGTATTGACCCCAGGAGACCCATTTATCAAAGAAAGTAACGAAGCGATCGCCCAACACGTTCTTAAACAAGTATATGAACTGTTCCCCTCATCACGGGAGCTAAACATGACTTGGTACAGTGTAGTCAAGCTGGCTCAATCTCTCTACCGAGAAGCCCCAGGTATGGATGTTTACCGTCCTAACCAAAAAACTCCTATAGCCAATTTCTTTCTGGCGGGTAGTTATACGCAGCAAGACTACATCGACAGCATGGAAGGGGCAACAGTTTCAGGACGGCGGGCGGCAAAAGTCATCCTAGATAATATTAAAAAATAGAGTTAGAACTGCTAATCTAATCAAATCTCAAATCCGAAATAGAATGTCTAACTGGCTAGAACATAGCGTACAGGTAGAAGTGGAAGCCCCTATAGATTTAGTATGGGGGTTATGGGCTGACTTGGAACAAATGCCTAATTGGATGAAGTGGATTGATTCTGTCAAAGTTCCACCAGAAAATCCTGATCTATCACTTTGGAAACTCAATACTGGTGGACTGGAATTTACCTGGAAATCTCGCATTACCAAGGTTATTACCAACCAAATTATTCAATGGGAATCGATTGATGGTCTGCCCAATCAAGGCGCTATCCGCTTTTACGATCGCCACGGTCATAGTATCGTCAAGATGACTATCTCCTATGCTATCCCTGGCTTTCTAGGCAAAATCATGGATAATTTGTTTTTGGGTAAGGCTGTGGAATCGACAATTCAAGCTGATTTAGAAAGGTTTAGGGAGTATGCCCTGAATCTTCATCAGTCATCAGTTAATCGTTGAAAAAGTGTAGAGACGCGACAATTGCGTCTCTATTACGTAGTGACTGAAACAGTTAGTAGTTACGTTAATGCCCTGCTAAGGGACTTCCAACTAAAAAATATACAATCACTGTGGTAAGCAGGGGAGGCAGGGAGAGCAGGGGAAGCAGGGGAGGAAGAATACAATGATCATATTTGCTCTGACCCATTGAATAATTTATTTTCTGGAAGTCCCTAATAAAAATTAAAATATATCCTTATGGGATTGGTTAGCTAGAGGAGAAAACCGCGACCACCCTTGGATGTCGTGATAGTGGAATATCACGGCATTTTCTAATAAAAGCAGCAGCAAGCGATTAGCGATTACATCAGCTTGCTAAACTAGGATTAGGCAAAAATTTTAGCTCTTTTTACAACTAGTAAAACCACTAGATACTGACGTTTTTTTCATAACTATAGGACTCATAATTGATTTTTGAAATATACGTAGGGGAGCCACTGCGCTCTTACGGGTTTCCAGGCTTAGAGCAAGTGGCGTTGGGCATTGCCCACCAAAACCATGAGTCGTTGGGCAATGTCCACCCTACTGATACTGAGAATTTTATGCGTAAGCGCAGGCTACGCCAACAGAAATCAAATCGGATTCCGATATTAATCAAATTTAAACTAATTAAAACAGATTTTTTTATTAAAAGCTAAATATGGAGCGAACCATATTAACTTTCAAAACTTTGATATTTTTTATACTGTAACAATCCTTGGGAAGAAATTAACTCCTAGAGTTGCTTAGTTTGTATTTTGTAAATAGTTATATAATCAATTTAAGACATTTTAATCATAAGAAAGTTATAAAAATTACAAAATAATATCCCAGTATATTAGCCAAAATTAACATCAGAACTGTGATTTGAGAAAAAAGCTAAATTTTGTCATCTGGACTGAAGATTCTTACTTTTTAAGCTGATTTTGTGCTGTTCAGATTTTTAATATCACTTTTTTATTGCTTTCACGGAAACACTTAACTAATGCCATCACTTTATCCTGTGGATTTACCTACCATAGAGCAGGTAATGGAATGTTACCCTTTAACTGTGTTACCGGATACTCTGCTCGTTGATGTAATTGCTCTCATGAATCCGGTAAGCAGATGTACAATAGATTCTGCATCTGATTTTAGTAGTTGTGTTTTAGTAGTTGAGGAAAAAAACTTAGTAGGTATATTCACTCTACGGGATATAGTCAGGCTCACTGGCGTAGGGGTAAATATATCCAGGAAAAAAATTTCCGAGGTGATGACTCAGCCAGTCATTAGCTTGACACAGGCTGCGGCTCAAAATGCTCTCACCGCTCTAGCTTTCATGCGCCAGCATCACATTCGCCATTTGCCTGTGGTAGATGAGCAAGGACAATTGTTAGGCTTGATTACTCAAGACAGAATACGTCAGGTGGTTCAACCAGCGCATCTGCTGAAACTGCGATGTGTAACAGAGGTGATGGTAACGCAAATTATTCATGCACTGCCAACTACATCTGTGTTGGAATTATCTCAGATGATGAGCGATCGCCGGATCAGTTGCGTTGTCATTGTCGCACCGCAAGAGACAAAACTGATCCCTGTGGGGATGATTACGGAGAAAGATATTCTCAAAGTCCACTTACAAGGACTAGATATCGCCCAAACCCCAGCGCAAACCGTGATGAGTTCCCCTGTATTCAGTATTAGTCCCAGCGAATCTTTGTGGACTGTTAATCTGTTGATGCAAGCGCGAGGGGTGCGACGGTTAGTTGTGGTGGGTGAACAAGGCCAACTCCAAGGACTAGTGACACAAACCAATCTCCTGCAAGTGCTTGATCCTTTAGAAATAGTCAACGTCATCCAAGCCTTAGAAGCCAAAGTTGCAGAGCAAACATTTCAACTCCAGCAAACCAACCAGCAGTTAGAAGCAGAAATCAAACAACGCCACCAAGTTGAGGAATCACTGCGCCAAGTACAACAAGAACTAGAGTTGCGGGTGGCGGAGCGGACAGCCGAACTGGTGCAAGCTAATGCACGTCTGCGACGGCGTGAACAGCAGTTGCAAGCCTTGTTTGATCAGGCTTTGGATGCGATCCTGATTGCTGATGATGAGGGATGTTATGTAGATGTCAATGCAGCAGCTTGCGAATTATTTGGTGTATCTAGGGAAGAACTGTTAGCTTCCACAATTGCGGATTTTGCTGCACCAGAATTTAATTTTACCCAAGCTTGGCAACAGTTCCGTGAACAAGAACAAATGTCGGGTGAGTTTCAATTGCATCGTCCCAACGGTACAGTAAGAGCAACAGAATTTGCGGCGGTTGCCAATTTTATACCACATCGTCATCTTTCCATCATCCGGGATGTGAGCGATCGCCAGCAGGCTAAAGCAAATCTGCAAAACAGCGAGCAACGGCTACAACTGGCACTCTCAGCCAGCAGCACAGGTATGTGGGACTGGAATCTGCAAACAAATGAGGTGGTCTGGTCTGAGAGTATGTGTTCTTTATTTAATATCGATCCCCAGACATTCAACAACAGGTTTGAATCATTTGTAAATTTCATCCACCCTGAAGACCGAGAATTTGTAGAACAACACCTGATGCAGTCTATTGATCAAAATACCATCTGTAATATCGAGTTTCGAGTAGTGTGGCTTGATGGTACAGTACACTGGGCAAGTGGCAAAGGAAACGTCTTCTACGATGAAGTTGGGAAACCAATCCGCATGATTGGAGTGCATCAGGACATTACAGAACGCAAACAAGCTGAGGCAAAACTGCAAAAAAGCGAGCAACGGCTAAAACTAGCACTCTGGGCCGGTAATACTGGTACTTGGGACTGGAATCTGCAAACTAATGAAGTTATCTGGTCTGATCATCTGTTTTCTTTATTTGGTTTAACCCCTGATACGTTTGATGTCAGCTATGAAAATTTTTTAAATCTCATTGTCCATCCTGAAGACCGAGAGTTCCTGCATCAATCAGCGTTGCGAGCCATTGAGCAACAAGTACCCCATGATATCGAATTCCGGTTTCTTTACCCAGATGGTACAGTTGGTTGGTCATTATGTAAAGGTCAAGTATTATACGATGACATCACGGGTGAGCCACTCCAGATGATTGGGGTGAATATGGACATTACTGAGCGTAAAAACGCTGAGGAAGCTGTCAGAGAAAGCAATCAAAGGCTACAGGCGATTATAGATAATTGCCCGGCTGTTATCTATGTTAAGGATATGCAGGGACGGCATATTCTGGTGAATTCCGAATTTGAAAGAATCACCCACCTGACACGAGAGCAAGTCAAAAATAAAACTAATGTAAAAGTCTTCTCTCCTAAAACTGCTCAGTCCTTAAGTGTAAATGATCAAGAGGTTCTCTCTTCTAGGACTCCTGTGCAGTTTGAGGAAGAAATTCAATTTGAGGATGGGCTACACACTTACTTAACTGTCAAGTTTCCCCTCTGCGATGCGACTGGTGAACCCTATGCGATTTGTGGTGTTTCCACAGATATAACAGAGCGCAAACAGGCCCAAGAGCAAATCCGTCAACAAGCAGCTTTAATTAATGTTGCGACAGATGCCATTTTTGTCCGTGATTTAGCAAACCGCATTTTGTTCTGGAGTCGAGGGGCAGAAAACTTATACGGTTGGACAGCAGAGGAAACTGTGGGGAAATTAGCCCATGAACTTTTCCATAAAGAATCCTCATCTCAATTGGAAGCAGCTGTAACAACCACTCTCGAACAAGGTTCTTGGCATGGAGAATTAGAGCAAACCACCAAAAATGCTCAAGAAATTATTGTTGCTAGTCGGTGGACACTGGTACACAATCAATTCGGAGATTCCCCATCAATCTTAGTAGTTAACACCAACATCACCGAGAAAAAACAACTAGAACTACAATTTTACCGCGTTCAACGGCTGGAAAGTATCGGCACTCTAGCCAGTGGCATTGCCCACGACCTCAATAATGTGTTTGCTCCCATTGTGATGATTGCCCAACTGTTGCCTTCCAGATGTAAAAATGTGGATATAAGGACTCAAGAACTGTTCAAAACTCTAGAAACCAGCTCCAAGCGTGGCTCTGATTTAGTAAAACAAATTCTCACCTTTGCCCGTGGTACCGAAGGTCAACGCATCTTCCTGCAACCTGGACATTTGCTCAAAGAGTTAGCCAAAGTCATCCAACAGACATTTCCTAAATCCATTGAAATCATTACTGATATTCCGACAAACACCTTGTGGATGGTGCAAGCCGATCCCACCCAATTAGAACAGGTGTTCATGAACTTGGCAGTCAATGCCCGTGACGCTATGCCCAATGGTGGTAAGCTTACTATCACTGCCACCAATCGGGTAATCGACTCTACCTATGCCCGAATGCACTTAGAGTCGGAAGTAGGAGACTACATTGTTGTCACCATCTCAGATACAGGCACAGGAATTCCGCCAGAAATCTTAGAACGCATATTTGATCCCTTTTTTACCACGAAAGAAGTCGGTAAAGGTACAGGGCTAGGACTATCAACGGTTTTAGGTATCGTCAAGAACCACGGCGGTTTTGTAGAAGTGGCAAGTCAGGTAGGTCAAGGCACAGAATTTCAGGTGTTCTTACTCAGAGGAAAAGGAACAGCAACCGAGACCATAGCAAAAACAGAATTGCCTAGAGGTAATGGCGAGTTGATTTTAGTTGTCGATGATGAAACGATCATCCAACAAACTGCACAAGAAGCCCTGGCGGATTATAACTATAAAATTTTGGTAGCTAACGATGGCATTGAGGCGATCGCGCTCTATGTCGAATATCAACCGGAAATCAGTGCCGTCTTGCTAGATATGCTCATGCCCAACATGGACGGATTAACCGCCATCCGCACCCTACGCACCATCAACCCCAATGTCAAGATTATTGCCACCAGTGGCTTACCCGCCAACGAGCAAAAAGCGATTGTGGCTGGTGCAGACAGATTTATATCTAAGCCCTACACAACCACGGATTTATTGACTACTTTATCGGATGTCATCGGGGTTACAGAGTAGAACATTGCTTACTTACAAAATGTCTTACCAAAATACTTGCAATTATGCTACTTTCTCAAAAATGATGAAGAGTTCTATTTAAGCCAAGACGGGGCAATAGAGATGCACCGCACTGACTCTCAAAACTCTTGCTCTGGCTAGATTGTAGCAACTCTTACAAGAAACTAAGGGCTACATTTTCTTACCAAGTTGGGTCGCTAAATAGATGAATAATTAACTCTTCGCGCCCTGGTGGTACAGCACTAAGACAAGCACGGATGACTTCGCCATCTTCAAGTTCCACAGTGCAAGCATGACATGAACCCATCAGACAACCAGTGGGAATGAATACTCCCGCCCGATCTGCTACATCTAATAGGGCTTCTCCCACTTCAGCATTAGTGGTGACATCATCTGGCAAGAATCGGACGCAAACATTCATGAGATACTAGCCTCGCTAGGGCAGAAAGGGGGTCAAGTCTAAATGGTTTTCTACTTCAGTAGCTATATTATCTAACATCTGCTCTCGTTGTTCGCGGTAGTTAGCCACACCTGTAGGTAGAGATTTTAAACCGCGCTGTTGACGAAGACGATTTAACCAAGCACGCCGCCAGGGGCCATTGTCAAACAATCCGTGTAGATAACTACCCCAAACAGATTGACAGCTATCTACTAAGCCTAAGTTAACGTCATCGAATAGAGGTTGGAAAGCTTGGCTATCGCCTTGTGGTTCCACGCGCGATCGCCCTTGGTGAATCTCAAAGCCGTTGACTGGTAAACCCTGTTGCGGGAAATTGGAGCTAACTTGGCGCTGACGAGCAATCTTTTGTCCGGTGATTACGGTTCTAATTGGTAAGAGATTCAAGCCCTGATATCTACCAGCTTGGCCTTCGATACCTTCTGGATCGGCGATCATTTGCCCCAGAATTTGGTAGCCACCGCAAATACCCAAAACTGTACCCCCGGAGGCTGCGTAGTTCTGGATTGCTTCTGCCATGCCAGTCTTTTGCAATAATATCAAGTCGGCAATTGTAGTTTTTGTCCCTGGCAAAATTACTGCATCTGGGTGTCCTAAATCTTGTTTCGGGCTAATGTATTTGACCGCAACGGTGGGTTCTGATTCTAGAGGGTCGAAGTCGGTAAAGTTGGCAATTCGCGGTAAGCGAACAACTGTGATTTGGAGATCTGCGTGGGCTTTGTGTGTTTTGCGTTCTAACAAGTCTAGGGAATCTTCGGCGGGGAAAACTTCTTGTAAGTAGGGAATTACACCGACCACAGGAATACCAGTCCGTTCTTCTAACCATTTGATTCCTGGGTCTAGAAGCGATCGCTGTCCCCGGAATTTGTTAATGACTACACCTTTAATTAGTTGGCGTTCTTCTGGGTCTAATAATTCTAGTGTGCCGACTACGTGAGCAAAAGCACCACCACGGTCAATATCAACTACTAATAGAGTTGGGGCATTCAAATATTTTGCTACCCGCATATTAGTTAAGTCGCGGTGCTTAAGGTTGATTTCTGCTGGACTACCCGCGCCTTCACAAACGACTAAATCAAATTCGGTTGCTAAATGTTGTAGAGATTCTTCAATTGCCCGCCAACCAGGTTCAAAATACTGCTCATAATAATCAGCAGCATTGACTCTGCCTACAGGTCTACCTCTAATAATGACTTGAGAAGTCATATCTCCTTGAGGTTTGAGTAGAATTGGATTCATTTCTACCCACGGTACCACCCCTGCTGCCCAGGCTTGTACTGCTTGTGCGTAGCCAATTTCTCCCCCATTGGCTGTGACATAGGCATTTAATGCCATATTTTGCCCCTTGAAGGGTGCTACTCGCCAACCACGCCGTGACAAAATGCGACAAATAGCCGTACTTATCAGTGATTTTCCAGCGTGGGATGTTGTTCCCACTACCATTATTGATTTCATAGCCACTTTTAGTTATTCAAAATAAGGGGTGAGATAGTTGGGGGATAATATAGCAATTTACTGCTCAAATGTCAGAAGTTTGGGCAGCTACTGAAGTAAATTGATGATAGGTATTGTCTGCAAGTTTAGAGAATATACCAGCGTCAGGACTTACTCATCAAACCCTAGTTAACAATCTCACCAATTCAATCAAATGAAAATGGTAAAGATTTCATAAATGGGTTGATGTTTCTCCGTATATATTGTTCCCTAGAACTTCCTCATCCTAACTTTTGGGTTTTTTATTTTAGGAGTAGGGGTGTGAGGGTGTGAGGGTGTAAGGGTGTAAGGGTGTGAGGGTGTAAGGGTGTAAGGGTATGAGGGTGTAAGGGTGTGAGGGTGTAAGGGTGTGAGGGTGTAAGGGAAAGAATACCCCTAAACCCCTAAACCCCATACCCCTACACCCCTACATTCAAAAGGGGAGCCGAAACCAACGAATTACAATATCGTATAGGCGATCGCGCCAGGAAGGTGCAGGCAAGTTTTTTCCTTGGTATTTTTCTATAAGTTGGTGTCCCAGAGGAGTGAGGCGGAAACCGTCTGTAATGCCTTGTCCGTCTACTTCTCGCCGTAATAAACCCACTTGGATTAACCAATCTAATTCGTTATCGCATACCAATTCTGGTAATGAATTTTTGGTATAACCGTTTTTAACACCAGTTTCATTGGCGATCGCACCTACGGAAACGCTCTGACTACGCATGGTTGCAAATAGTCCAATATTGAAGGGAGAACAAATGAGCGATCGCCTTGCTCTTTCTATGGTGGTTTGTGGGTACGAGAAAGCTTTGGGTGTTGGGGAGACCATTGTAGGCATAATTCTTAATTCGATTCGTAATTAGAATTGAATACTGGGAATTGGGCAGGAAAAGAATTTTTCCCAGTCACCAGTTTCCTAAGATTGTCATGAAAGTATTGTAAATTATTGTAAAATTTCAAAGTCATCAAAAATCTGAAACAGGAAAGGTTCATTATGCCTCTAGCGGTTGGTACGGATGCACCTGCATTTACCGTCAAAGATACCAACGGTAACACCGTTTCGTTATCTGATTTTGCTGGGAAGACAGTGGTTTTGTATTTTTACCCCAAAGATGATACACCAGGCTGCACTAAACAAGCTTGTAGCTTCCGTGATGCTCAATCTGATTACAAAAACAAGGATGTAGTTGTTTTGGGTGTGAGTGCTGATGATGAAGGTTCTCATCAAGCATTTACCCAAAAATATAATTTGAATTTTCCCTTGCTGGCTGACACGAATAAAACCTTAATCAGCGCTTACGATGTTGACGGCGGCGGTTATGCCAAGCGTGTCACTTACGTAATTGGCCCCGACGGTAAAATTGTTCATGTTGATGCGAGTGTCAACACAACAACCCATGCTGGCGATGTTTTAGCGGCTTTGGGACTGTAAGTTAAGTGCTGAGTAGTGAGTAAGGAGTCATGACTTTTGATTTTTCTCTTACTCCCTACTCCCTAGATTAATTGTTACCAGGGATAGTCAAAGTTGATGGACTATCGGCTGATGGTGTTCCAGTGACAGGCAACGTGGGAAGTATCTGTCCCTGGGGCTGAACATTAGTAGCCTTATTTTGCCTTTCTCTAAATGCCCTAGCTGCATCGTCTATTTGTTGACTCTGGCTATTAGCGTCAAATGAGCCATTCCCTAAGTTTGCCCGATGGATTAACTCAAACATATTGAAATTGCCAGAGTCGAAGTTAAGGTTATTATTTTGATTGTCCGAATTATTACCGCCTGCATCTACTGTGCCGAGTTGAGCCAAGCTTGGCTGTGCTGTCAGCAAGGAAGCAAAGCTGATTCCTGCTAATCCTACTAAGAGTTTGCTAACTGGTAAAAATAGTTTTTTCATGGGTTTTGACTCTAAGATTCCTCTAACACCATCTTGCTTTGATTTTAAGCAAGAGTCCGCCGTAGTTGGGGCTGAATACTCAATAATGCAACAAAAGCAAAGCTAAACAATATTAGCAATGCTCCCCCAAAAGTGACATCACCCCAAGGGGCCTGCATCACTACATCACCCAATCCCCATTGACTGTGGAGATAGAGATAACGAATTGGTTCAATGGCGTAGCTGAGGGGATTGAGGGTAGCAACCACCTGCAACCACTTGGGCATGAAAGACAAAGGGGCGAGGGCTGTACTAGCAAAGAGTAATGGTAGGTTGGTGACAAAGATGACTGCAATTAACTCGATGTGTCCGGGTAGGGCAAAAGCCAATCCCAAGGAAATTGCGGTGACACCTAAAGCGAGTAGGAAGACAATTAAAGCGATCGCACCCAACCCAGCTACATCTGGTAAGCCAGCGCCAAGGAAAGCCGCAGCAGCAACGATTACGGCAGCTTGCAGTAAACTTTGGCTGACAATAAAAATAGCTGAAGCAAAGACAATGGAAAAGCGGGAGGCGAGGGGAGCGACTAATAACCGATTCAAAAAGCCGAACTCACGGTCAAACATGATCGGTAAACCAGCATTCAAAGCCCCGGCAAAAGCTGTAAATACTATTACACCCGCAGCTAAGAATTGTCCGTAATTTGTCGTACTGCCGAATAAACCTTTGGGAGCATTTTGGAACAAAGCGCCAAATAACACTAACCACATTACAGGCTGAATAATCCCAGCTAATAAGGTGGAGGGACGGCGTTGTAATTGAATAAACAAGCGACGAGTTAACGCCAGGGTTTCCTGCACTAGATCACCAAAAAAGTTAGGTGCAGTATTAAGGTTCGTTTGCGGTGATGTGGCTGGTTGCCAATTGATATCTGATTTGGGGGTGACACTCATAATTTTGGGGATTGGGGATTGGGGATTGAGGGTTGGGGATTGGGGGTTGGGGGTTGGGGATGAGGAATCAGATTTATTTATCTTCTCCCAGTACCCAGTACCTAGTACCCAGTCCCTATCTCATATTCTGTTTCTTCTCAGCCTTGGGATCGCGGTTGGCTACTGCTGCTAATTCGGCATCAAGTAGGGTGCGTCCGGTGGCTGCTAGATAGACATCATCGAGGCTGGGACGGGATTGGGCGATACCAAAAATTGGTAGGCTGGCGTTGTTGAGTGCTTGCTGGATGGTTATTAAAGCATCATTTTGTGGTGTTACTACCAGGTTCAAGGAATTACCTTGAGCGTTGTTGATGATAACTTCCTTGACAAAAGGTAATCCTTGCAGTAGGGATTTAGCTTGTTCTGCTTCTGCTGTGGGGGAGAACTCGCGGATTCTTAAGGTGATGCGATCGCCTCCAACCCTATCTTTTAGCTCTGAAGGTGTACCAACGGCAATCACTACACCACGGTCGATAATAGCCACGCGATCGGCTAGCGCGTCAATTTCTTCTAAATAGTGGCTGGTAATCACAACCGTTGTCCCCGATACTCGGAGTTTTCGCAAGAATTCCCAAACCACGAAACGGCTTTCAATATCAAGTCCTACTGTTGGTTCATCTAACACCAGTACATCTGGCGAGTGCAGTAAGCCAGCCGCTAAGTCTAGGCGTTTGCGTAACCCACCGGAATAGGTTCCTGTTTTTTTATTGGCGTATTCTTGTAGACCGAGTAAATCTAAAACTGTATCGATTCGCTGTTTGGCTATGGCATTGGGAAGGTGATAAAGTGCTGCTTGTAATTGCAGCAGTTCTTTTCCTGTTAGCACTTTATCTAAAGCGACTTCTTGAGCAACATAGCCTAGCCGTTGTCTAGCTACTCTGGGGTTATCCAACACAGAAATACCAGATACCTCGATTTTGCCAGCATCTGGAGTGGTGAGGGTACACAAAGCACGTAGAGTAGTGGTTTTACCTGCACCGTTGGGGCCGAGTAAACCAAAGATTTCCCCTGGTTCCACCTGGAAAGAAACATCTTTGACGGCTTCAACAGTACCGTAACGCTTTTGTAGATTTTGAATTAAAACGGCGGGAGCCATGACAGCTAGACCCTAACTATACAATTCTCAACAATATCTATATATATTGTAGTTGAGTCGTGTTATGTCAGGCGATCGCATAGCTACATATCGGCTATTTTTATGAGTTGGCTGGAGATTGGGGGATCTTCGCCAAGTAGTTCGCCAAATCCCTTGAGATGGAGAAATTCAACAACGCCTCAGCTAATTCTTCTATTTGAGTGATTGATTAACTACGCATCTGCTGGTCTGTTTCTAGTGGAATATTACCCATTTTTGCAGCATGACTTGGTAAACTACACATTCCTACCTAATCTACTCTGCATTTAAAACAGATCAATCAGATTTTACATAAAAATTTCCTTAAATTATTGATTTCCAAAATAAACTACAAATGAGATACTCTATCCTCATAAAATTTATATCTCAGGCTCTCAGAGAGAGATTATGTAGCCTTGTTAAATCTCGTGTTAAAATGGGGAGTAAGGATAAAATTCGGTCACAATTTTTGTTGCTAATATTAACAGGCTTTTACCTTTTATTATTGACAGGCTTGTCTCCGGGATTTCCATCTCTAAGTACTCATAATTTTGGAGACAACTTATGTCAAACTATATGATGTCTGCTATTTATGGAATCTAATAAGTACAAAATTGAGTACAAGTTTCATTCAATTACTATTGAAGAGGAACAATTAAGCGGAAAAGCTTATTACTACAAGATTTCTGGTGAATTATGTCACTATAACGGATTCGTTAATTCCATCTCTGAGGCTGAAAAAGAAGCTAAAGAGAAAATTGACGAAAAATTTCATCAAATAGATAGAAAATCTGCACTACACAGATATTGCGTAATGCGTGACTTTGAAAGCTTTGTTGAACTGTTGAATCAACAAAAAGAAATGTCTCCAGAAATTACTTATCAAATAGCCTCCCAACTGGCTTTAGCTTCAACCTTAAAATATTTTACTAAAGAAGTATTAAGTAATGATGTATTTACATCATTGGAAAGTAGTCAAACAATAAACACAGATAACTTACAATAGGTTGGCTTTTTAGGGAAAATATTCTAGCGATCGCTAAACATTATCTAGTTAAATTCGGGTGACTGCTTTAAGTAGTAATTATTTGAACTTGCACTTCTCTCCCGCTCGCTACACATAGAATTTCCTAGTGCAGTTAAGGAACATGAAAGAAAATTACAAACTAGACATAAGTCACATTAGTCCTGAAGTAGAACAGTTAATCAAGATGTATGCTACTGTTAACGGATGCACGCATATTGAGATGCTGGAACGCATTGTTTTGGAGTGGCACGCTCAACAAAGCCGGAGCGAACGTCCACCAGGAAACGAAGATGAGTAAGATAAAGTATTTTTAATTGCATAATCCTGAAAGCTAGGATGCTTAGTGTTATTAATCTCTTTCATTTTGAATTTTGTAGGCTTGCCTACTCTTCCCTACGGGACTCTCGGCGTACCTTGCTTCCGCGTAGTGGTACGAGAACGAGTTACCACAAACCCGTAGGGTGTTTTGAATTATTTAGCTTTCTCAGATAAGCTTTTAGCATCGTGGAGTTAACATCAAAAACCGTGGAGAAAGTCACACATTCATTGTGCTAGCAATAAAATCAAGATGTAACATCCCATAAATAAATGCTGAAAGCCCATTATTTTGATTTTGCCCTATCTTAACTCAACGTCTTGCTCAAACACCAAGATAAAATCATTTATGGTTTTTTTGTATTGAAAACCATAATCTAATAAAGCTTGCTTTAAAATTTCTAATTCTGGTTCTTTGATGGCAGTTTGATCGTGTTCTATCTCAATCGCTTCATTATTGACTTTAAAGCTGAAACAGTCTTTAAATTGCTGATAGTTCCAATTTAATTTTCTCGCTGCATTTAACTCGATAGCAGCCAATGTGTTCTCAAAATTTTGCCTAACCATAACCTGCATTCTCGTATTATGATATTAACCACATCTTAACAATCAAAATAAATAAAAGACTCAACATAAAATATTCATAAATAGTCAATAGTAAAAATAATTCATTTTACATTAAAAAAATCAACCTTTTGGTAAAAGTCTTAACGAAAGTGATGAAGTAATATTTTATAGTAAACAATATAGATAGTACTGTGTTACCTTAGTAATACTTGCAAGACAGAGCATTGAAAATTAGGAGGAAGCGATTATCGTAGTCCAAAAGCAGCTGATTAATTCCCAAATCAAGTCACCCCAGGTCTTCTTGATTGACCATGAGAATAACAATCGTGGTTTAATCGATACCTACGAAGCTCTACAATTAGCCCAGAGTGTAGAGCTTGACCTAGTTGTAGTTTCGCAAAGCAAAGACACTCCAGTAGCGAAAATTCTTAACTACGGTAAGCTACAGTATCAGAAGAAAAAACGCCAGGGTCAAAGTGCTAGACCCACCGTCAAAGAAGTCCGATTCCGCCCCAACGTTGGTGCGGCTGATTATAATTTACGTATTGAGCAAGCGCTTCAGTGGTTGAGTAAAGGTGATTCCGTTAAATTTGCTATTCGTTTACGGGGTCGGGAAAATCAATATCGAGAACAAGCCGGACAAATGCTAGAACGCATTGTGACTGATCTGAGTCAAGTAGGAAAAGTCCAGTCACTTGATAAACGCTCGCTCATTGTTCAAATTATGCCCGCTTAAAGCTTAAAATACTCTCAGCGCTCTATGCTTTGTTGCGTAGAGCGCTAATTGTTTATTTCAGGAGAGTATATCTATATAAAAGATATAAATCTCGTAATTAGCCTTAATGAAACACTTCCACAAGAATTAAAGGAAATACTCATATTGTAATATCTTTTAATATCTGTGTTTCAAGATTTTTACTAGTAAGGTATCAAGAACTGATGACAAGGTTCTTGATCAGGTATCTGTGGTGAACAACTAACTGTATCAACACAGAAACAATCATACTTTCATCTTCTTCTGTTTACAAAAATTTTAGTTTGATATTGGAAATAAAATTAATGCCTACTGATACAGTTGCTTACGTTCAAGAAAATGAATTTGATACCGTTTTAAGTGAAGATAAAGTCGTTGTAGTTGACTTTACTGCTACTTGGTGTGGCCCATGTCGCCTTGTCAGTCCGTTAATGGATCAACTAGCTGATGAGTACAAAGGCCGCGTTAAAGTGGTTAAGGTAGACGTAGACAACAATAAACCTCTCTTCAAAAGGTTTGGACTTCGCAGTATTCCAGCCGTGTTAATTTTTAAAGATGGTGAGTTAACAGAAAAGATTGTGGGAGTTTCTCCTTATGAACAGTTTAGTGGAGCAGTGGAAAAGCTTATTTAGCTTGTTTTTGAGTATTGGTAAAACAAGTGCTGTGGTATTGACCAGGTATTGTTAAAGTTGTTATAGCATTGTTGCAGTGAGAAATGATTATTAATGAATTTTAATAATCACCAAAGAATATTAATACAGACAGAATGTCAAACTATTCTGTCTTTTTTTATAAAATTTGAGTTATCCATTGAGGCTTTGTTTGGATTTGACGATCGCCTACGGTGAGCGATCGCCATTCCTCAGTCTAGTTGGTAGAAATCTTGGCGCCTTCTTGGATACTGCTTACACAAAAGCTAATATGAGAGCGAATAGCTTGCTCATAAACCATAGTTTGCTTTGTACGTATTCCTACAGGTTGGTATACTAACGTAATTTCGGGAAATTCGCACCAATACATCAGAAAAATATCTTTCGCCGGAGTAATAATCTCGTAATTATTCTCTTGCTTTTTCTTTTTCAGCTTGCAATTATTTAATTGTAACTTTTGTCTAAATAATTTTTCAAATTCGGGAATTATATTTGAAGTAGTTTCCATACTGTATACACGTTGAAACGCGTTATTAGGGCGAACTTTATCTGTTGATACTACTAAGTATGACATTGTTAGCTACTTTAAATTAAAGCTAGTCATGTCAAATCTTCAGCTATTGAGTAATTAATAACAACGATAGCACTTGCAGTGACGAAATATTTGTCAGAAGTACCTGAGCGATCGCTTCTAAATTTAGTAAAACAGTCATCATGACAACTTTCCTCGTACTTTTGTCGCTGCAAACTCGGACTATTTCGTTGGTTTTATAGTTATTGCTCATTACCTGATGAAAAACTCTACATAGTCACACTCCCCATTACCCACAACTGTAACGTTCATTACCCCATTGATACTTGAGATTTTGATAATATCAGCTTGTGACTTGTATCACCCTCTTAACGGAATAGGACTTAGGCAACGAAACTCCTCACTTTGGGAAGGTATCAAGTTTTTAAACACCTATACCTCCTTTGGTGAAGCTAACTAGCCGCCTATACCACCATACTCCTGAATCCTTTAGCTTTTCGTTGCCATCCGTAAGTCCTCAAGAAACACCTGTTGGCTAGCGCAACTAATGTACGTAGATGCTGATTGCTCATCAACTAGCAACATAAATTTTGAGATTAGGAGCAAGAATTCAAGCTGGGGTTGGGGAAAAGCGTCTTGTGGTAGGGTTGATATTCCAATAACTTTAATTTTGCCAATACATTTACAAGATGTGATGAACTAGAGACTTGTATTGGTATCAGTATTTTCGTTAAGCTGGCAACCAAAGATGCAAAATTAATGTCTCAATTGCTTATAAGCGTATTTTGACGATGTAGTCAAGTAACTAAGGGCAAAAAGTTAGTAGTCAGGAACTTGTGATCATTAACTTCCCAGAATAGCTTGACCTATTTTCGACCTCGTATCCCACTTGAATAAGATAAAAATGGCGAACAACGAAGAATCACGCGGTTTAAAGTCTCTATTTGATTGGTTCGCAAACCGACGTAAAGCGGGTGCAACCAACCCCGAACGCCAAGAACGCGAAATTGCCGATGGACTATGGCACAAGTGTTCTAAGTGTGGTGTGTTGACCTATACCAAAGACTTGAGAGCGAATCAAATGGTCTGTGTCGAATGTGGACATCATAATCGGGTAGATAGTGATGAGCGCATCCGTCAACTGATAGATCAGAACACCTGGAGACCGATGGATGAAAATCTGCGGGCTACCGATCCATTGCAGTTCCGCGATCGCAAAGCCTATAGCGATCGCCTGCGGGAAATGGAAGACAAACTCGGCCTATTAGACGCAGTTAAAACTGGTCTGGGGCAAATCAACAGTTCACCCGTTGCTTTAGCTGTCATGGATTTCCGCTTCATGGGCGGTAGCATGGGTTCCGTTGTCGGCGAAAAAATTACCCGCCTGATTGAACAAGCCACCCAGCGACGTTACCCAGTAGTCATCATTTGCACCTCTGGGGGAGCGAGAATGCAGGAAGGAATGCTTTCTCTGATGCAGATGGCTAAAATTTCCGCCGCTTTAGAACGCCACCGCGACGCGAGATTACTTTATATACCTGTACTAACAAATCCTACAACCGGCGGTGTAACGGCTAGTTTCGCCATGTTAGGAGACATTATTTTGGCAGAACCAAAAGCCACAATTGGTTTTGCCGGTCGCAGAGTTATTGAGCAAACCCTCCGGGAAAAACTGCCAGACGACTTTCAAACAGCAGAAGACTTGCTCAAGCACGGTTTTGTCGATGACATCGTACCTCGTACCCAGTTAAAAAACACCTTATCTCAACTAATTGCCCTACACCAACCCGTCCCTACAACCCCCCCTATGGTGCTGTGGGAGACGATGAGTCTTAGTTCCACAGCTGTTGAATAAATGGGAGTGGGGAGTTTCGACTGTTAATTGTTGAGTAGGAAATATAGGACTTACCCATGAAAACGGAAGATCAAGGGTTTAGACAAGGGTGTAGGGGTATAGGAAAGGATATATTGAAACCCTTACACCCTTACACCCGGTCTCAACAGACAATCTGGGTACGTAAGTCCTAAGATAATTACTTCCTTTGTCTCCCCAGTCTCCACTCCCCATCACTTCCCCGGTTCTTGGATAAAAAACAAGGGAATTAACGCTAACAGGCGCAATGCAGTAGAGAGAACAAAAGCTGCCAATAAACCTCCATATTGGGAAAATTGGGCGATAAAACTACCTATAGTTGTGCCTACAGCACCACTGACACCAGCGACAGCAGAGGCGATCGCAAAATAAATGGACTGATTTCTTAATGGTGCAATTCCTAACTGCATATTGTTATTACATAAATCAATAGCCGCCGCAGTTCCGCCTAGTAAAATATGTAATAAAGGCAACCATAGCCAAATATCCAAAGTATTAATACCAATTCCCAGCCATAGTAATGGTGTCAGCGCTACTAAAATTCCTATAGAAATTAAAATACGTCGATTACCGATTTTATCTGCTAACTTGCCCCACAAAATTAGCATGAGCAAATTAGCTCCTGCTAGCAGGCTACCGTAAATTGTCACCCAACTTACATCTAGATTTAATGTGTCTAGCATATAGAGATTGAAAAACGGGGCGCTAATATTTACAGCCAACATCCATAGACCAAAATAAACCAGAAACATGAGGAAATTAGAGTTTTTCCAAATGCTATGGGAATTAGTTGGTGGTGGGATAATTTTTATTGGCAAGGTGGATGCAGATGTATCAACAACTTCATTTTTTTGAGGATATTGGATAACCTCATGTTGTGATTGTGGATTCACATCTATTTTGAAGTATTGACATCCCAAACTCAAAAACCCAAACAAGATACTAATTAAAAGTACTACGCCATAACCTTGGATAGTTCCGCCGTACCAGTGGGAGACAAGCAACCCAGCCAAGGGTACACAAATCAAATTAGTCAAGCTAGCCGCGCTATTACGTAACCCAAAATACCTACCTCGTAAGCGCCGAGGAACAATCATTGCTAGCCAGCTTAACCAAGAAGCACTCCCTAATCCTCCCAGCAAATTTGTGATTAATAGAATTGATAATGTCAATACTTCTAATTGTTGAGAATCGACACTTCCCCGTGTGAATAGAATTACCCCGATAAATAAAATCAGCCATAAGAACCGTGCGATGCCAAAAATCCACATGGAGTATCGAAAACGGCTGGTGGTACGTTCAGATAAGTAAGCTCCCAAAGGCTGAATGAGATTGACCAACATGGGAATTGAAGACAACATCCCGAAGACGATGGGATTAGCATCTAACTCCACCAAAAAATTACTCAGCAAAATCCCACCAGTACCCAAAGAATAAACTGTTGCAAATACAGAATCGACAGTTGATGCTTTTAAACTAGTGCGGATTGCATCTTTAGGAATGCGAATACTAGATTGATTAGCTAGCGTGAGTGTTGTCTCTGGTGGAGTAATCTGGAGGATTTCGGAATTTATACAAACAGCTGTTTCAATGGGGACAGAATCCATAATTAAAAGAGGGATTTACCTTAGTACAGACAGGTAAGAAGTTTTTTACTGAGTCCACAAGTATCTTTACTTACGTTATTGTGTACCAACATGACCCTAAGGTAATAACCACATAAATTCATACCTTGGTTGTATATGGCTCTCTTTTGTGTGTGTCTCTGTAAAAAACAATTTATACATTGTTGAGACCTAGAGACAGGGTGAATAATGACTAAATGTTAGATTTGTCTAAGTTTAGGGAACAATGCTGTTTATGCTTGCAATCCCTTGGCTGAAGATAACGGCATGAAAGCGCCAATTGTCCAACAAAGAAGATTTTGGAAATTATGTATTGTATTGTGCTGTGTTTTGTCCGTGTTTTTAGTATTATTACCAGTATTTGCAAATAATTCAGCTTCCATT
This sequence comes from Anabaena sp. FACHB-595, assembly GCF_048568275.1. Taxonomy (NCBI): domain Bacteria; kingdom Bacillati; phylum Cyanobacteriota; class Cyanophyceae; order Nostocales; family Nostocaceae; genus Anabaena; species Anabaena sp. FACHB-595. Next base: position 2,843,989 of record NZ_CP183473.1, on the reverse strand, counting down.
GATACCCTAAAACAGCAACAGCAACAAATTCAACAAGAAAGGCAAAATGTTGTACAAGAACGCGATCGCCTCACTAATCTACAAAAAGCAGCGCAAAATCGCCTGACTGGTATTGCCAATAACTTGCAAACCACCAACAGTCAAATTAAAGATAGTGAATTGCGATTACAACAAGCCAACCAGCGCCTCCAGCAGCTAGAAGCAAAGTTAGCTGTTACAGAACGTGCTTATGAAGAACGTCAAGTTGCGACGGTAGCACGATTGCGATATCTTCAGCGATCGCCTCTCAATCAAGGATGGGCTGTTTTATTGCAAAGCAGAGATATCAGTGACTTTTTCAGTCGTCGTCATCAGTTGAAGTTAGTTTATCGGGCAGACCAGCAAATTTTAGCGAAACTCAGCACTCAAGCCAACTTGATTAATCAACAAAAAACAGAAGTAGAGGAGCAAAAAAACGCAATTGCTCTAATTAGAGAGCAACTATTGGGGCAAAAATCCGATTATCAAGCTCAAGCTCAATCCCAGTCAGAATTAATACAACGCTTAAGTAGCGATCGCCTCGCCTTAGAAGCCGCACAAAATCAACTAGAGAAAGATTCTAAAAACCTGGAAGGGTTAATCCAACAAAAGGTAGCCGAAGCTAAAGCCAGAGAAGCAGCGCAAGCAAAAACCAACAGCCGGAGAAATATCTTGATCAAGGGGACAGGACTATTTGCCTTTCCTAGCAATGCGCCTACAAGTAGTCCCTTCGGTTGGCGGGTACACCCCATTCTCGGCTATCGCAGATTTCACGCCGGGTTAGATTTTGCCGCTAGTTATGGCAGTACAATCAGGGCAGCCGATTCGGGAACAGTGATTTTTGCTGGTTGGTATGGCGGTTATGGTAGAACTGTGATTATTAATCACGGCGGTGGTATCACAACACTGTATGGACACGCCAGTGAATTATATGTTTCCGAGGGGCAAACAGTACAACGAGGACAGGCGATCGCCTCTGTTGGTTCTACAGGCTTATCTACTGGGCCACATCTGCATTTTGAAGTTCGTCGCAATGGTACACCAGTCAACCCAGCAGATTATCTTTAGCCCAAAATCTTCTGGAGCATGATATAATTAGCCAGTACGAGGGCGCGTAGCTCAGTGGATAGAGCAACAGATTCCGGTTCTGTGGGTCGGGGGTTCAAATCCCTCCGCGCTCGTTTTTGAAATCAATTAAATTATTTGTCTACATTACCAAATTTATTCTGTGTGGATGGCAATCAGTAACGGGTAATGGCTAATGGTAAAAATCAATTACCAATTAGCTATTACCCATTACCGCCCATATTATCAACTATTCACACTTCCGCCGGATGATATTCCTGCTGTCTCTCTACGAAACTCTGCACACGGGAACGGTAATCCCTCACCGTCTCATCTACCCAGTCGCGCTCGTGACTGTTCGCATACAAATGTACTAATGGTTCACTAGCATCTGGTAAAACTAACAACCAACTATCATCAAAGGGTTGGCGAATCTTCACCCCATCGATGAGTTCGAGGTTTTGGGCTGGGTGAGTTTCCACTAAGTAGCGCATCAATGCACCTTTAGCCGACCAGGGACAACGGATGGTGTGGGTTCTGTAAATCACACGGGGTAATTCTGATCGTACAGTAGCCAGCGATCGCTCTTGTATGGTTAACATTTCAATGATTTTGGCAATGCAGAACATGGAGTCAAACCCCGGATGCAGTTGGGGAAAGATAAAGCCAGTTTCGCCGCTACCACCTAACACCACATTGGGATTTTTCTGACAAGCTTCCATCAAGGCTGTCGCATTGGCTTTGGTGCGAATGATCCTACCATCATGGCGACGGGCGACTTGTTCCACCGCACTGGAAGCATGAACCGGCACAACTACCGTCCCTCTGGGGTTGGAAGTCAAAATCATATCTACCATCAGTGCGGTTAATAGTTCGCCGCGAATGGGGTAGCCTGATTCGTCAACTAAAATGAGCTGTTCGCCGTTAGCGGAGACTTGGACACCGAAATTAGCCTTCAACGCTTCCACCACATGACCTAGCTGAGTCAGTAGTGTTTCCCTATCGGTTGTGGTGACAGCATTTTTATTCAGACTGGCATTTAGTACCACTGCGTCAGCACCAAATTTATCTAGCATTTGGGGTAAAACAGCCCCAGATACAGCATAAACATAGTCAATTACGACTTTTGCCCGGCTGTTGTTGAGGGTAGAAACATTCAACAGTTTCTCAAAAGCTGTGCAGTAAAGGTCAATAACTTGGCTGGGGTAAGCCACATCACCAATTTCATGAGTTAAAGCCCGGCGCATATCTTCCTTGAAATAAGCCCCTTCAATTTTCTTTTCTTGGGCTTTGGAGATATTAATCCCCTTATGATCCATGAATTCTATCAGGATATAGTCGGCGCGATCGGGGTGTACTCGTACATGAATCCCTCCCGCAACTCCCATTGTGGGTATAACTGTCCGGGCGATGGGGATGGCTGTTGCATCGAGGTTTTGAATATCGACACCTACAGACATTAAACCTGCAATGAGCGATCGCGTCACCATGCGGGAAACATTGCGTTGGTCACGGGACACAGTTACTTTTGCACCAGGTTTTAAAGTAGAACCATAAGCAGCCCCTAACTTCACCGCAAACTCTGGGCTGATATCGATATTTGCTAATCCTTGTACCCCACGTTGCCCAAATAAGTTTCGTTGGGCGGTGTTACCCCAAATCAAGTTGATGTTTAAAATTGCCCCTGATTCAATCTTTTTACTAGGCCAAACTCTGACACCGGGGCTAATCTGGGCTTCTTCCCCAACCGTGGACAAAGAACCCACTACAGAGGCTTCTAACACATGGGCGCGGCGGTCTACACGGGTTCCACGAGAGATTACACAAGCACTCAACTGGGCTTCTTCCCCAATAATTGCCCCATTCCACACAATCGGACGCTTGAGATTGGCATCAGCACCAATGGTGACATTATCCCCAATCACAGTTCCAGCCTCAATTTGTACTCTCGCACCGATACGGCAATTGTTACCTATCACGGCTGGGGCTTCTATATGTGCAGAGGGGTCAATATAAGTATTTTGTCCTATCCACAAGCCAGGAGAATTTTCCCTGTAAGCAAAATCTAGTTTTACCTTACGATCTAAACCATCATACTGAGCTTCCCGATAAGCATCTAAGTGTCCGACATCGCACCAGTAACCTTCGGCAACGTAACCATACATTGGCTCGTCTTTGGCCAGCAGCAGAGGAAATAAATCTTTAGAAAAGTCACATTCTGTATTGGATGGGAGATATTCTAAAACTTCTGGTTCCAGAATGTATGTTCCAGTATTAACGGTATCAGAAAAAATTTCGCTGGTAGATGGTTTTTCTAAAAAGCGTTTAATTTTGCCTGCTTCATCGGTGATTACGACACCAAATTCTATAGGGTTAGGAACCCTTGTTAAAATTAGAGTAGCTTTTGACTGTTTTTGTTTGTGAAAAGCGATCGCTTCTCCTAAATCAAAATCTGTGATGCTATCACCGCTAATTACTAAAAAAGTTTCATCCAGAAGTTCGGCAATGTTTTTCACACAACCTGCTGTTCCCAGAGGCTGGTCTTCTTCGACGGCGTAGGTCATCTGCACACCAAAATCACCGCCATCTTGAAAATAGTCTCGCAAGACATCAGGTAGATAATGCAAGGTGGCAATAACTTCTGTAATGTGATGTCTCTTGAGGAGATTAATGATATGTTCGGCAATTGGGCGATTGAGGATCGGTACCATTGGTTTTGGTAGATCACAAGTTAACGGGCGAAGTCGCGTTCCGGAACCGCCTGCCATCAGCACTGCACGCATAAATCCTCCTTAACTTTTTGCAGCGTTAGCTGCGTTTAAACCCGTGAGAGTATATTGTGTTTTTATCTAGTTTCCTATGGATACTGATATTTGAAACACCCCCGTAAGAAGCATCTGACAGTAAATAAGCAAAAGTACTTATTATGCTGTTTTGGCAATCACCTCCGGTCGGTCGAAATGCCATTGCCACAAGTGCTTATGTTTTACGGGGGTCTGGACTGAATCAGTTTATTTATGCTAGCTACCAAAAACTGAAGAAGCAACCAAGTGGAAGGAAAAAGTAATATAGAAATAAAGTTTGCTTTGTTCCGCTTTGATGAGGCAGTTTATTTTACTCATAATATTGTTCTATCCTGACAATAGATGTTCTTATGAGTTAATTGAGAAATAGGGGTAAAATCTATAACCTCATGAGAGAATGTATCATGAAACAACACTAATTTAAAAAAATACTAGGACAGATACACTTGCATAAACCATCTGTGGAAAGTTGAGTCATACTGGGATTAATGTGGATAATTTATCGCTTACATACTGCGGAAATATTTATCTCGAATTACTTCATTGATTAACGGAGTTGATGGTAATGGGAAAATTAATTATTTTCGGCTTAATTGTGATTTATATAGGTGGTGTGTGGAAGTTTTGGAATGGTTTCTCAAGAACAAATTTCACCCAATCTTTGCCCAATAAGATAGGTTTAGCATTGCTTTGGCCAGCTTTATTTGTTGCCAATGGTTCTTATCGGCGTAATTTTAGGAAGGCATTGAAGGGTTAGAAATACTTTTCAATTAAGAAACTTAAATTTATAGCTGTTGACTGTTGATTGTTGACTGTTGGCAGTCTACAGCTATGGAAGGTAATTACTGGCGATTGGTCGGCAACCATCGTATTTTTATCACGAAAAACCCATCCACCAAGGGATGGGTTTTTATTAATAAGTAATAGGTAATTGGTAAGAGCGTCTATTACCCATTATCTTTAACTTTATTGCGAATTGGTTTTATCTTCTTCGCTGGTTATTACGCCAGATATTGACTGCTGCGCCTGCACCCGCGCCATTGATAACGTTGTTAAGAGGTCTTCTGCAACCACCGGTAATCGCGCCAGTTAATACACCAGCACCACCACCTACAGCTACGTCTTGTACCACACTACGGTTTCTGGTATTTCTTCTCAACCCATTTGCACCATTAACAGCAGCGCCAGCCGCCGCACCCTTAGCAGCATTATCTAACACTGAACCACATCTGGTGAATACTCCAGTTAAGATCCCAGCCCCGGCTCCAATAGCTGCATCTTCTACTACTCGGTTATCAGCAGCAGCAGGTTGTAAAGGAACCAAGGTAATACCTGCTAAACTTGCAGCCATAAGGCTGGGGAGAAGTGTGCGTTTTAGAACTAGTTTCATAATTTTCCCTTCTCAAAACATCCACAATTAGAGCATACTTATGCTCATTGCTGTTACAGATGTCGTTGGTTTTCCTAGTTTTATTGTAGACAACTGCAACAGTCTTTGTATATGACTAAGGTCATAATTACACTAACAGAATAAGTATTTTATCTACTGAAAGCAGCAATATTTATTCTCTAGTGAGAAAATTTATTTGAGGTGCTTTTCCATAAAGCAGTGTCTCATCACTATGTAAGTAAATATGCTAGTAGCTGAAAATTTTTTATGTATGCTGTCAACAACCTGACGGGAAAATGCTACTTCCTTTAACTAGTTTTTATACATTTCACTATTGACTTTTGTTGTTAAAAGCTCTAGATTCTTTTATCGGGACAGTTGAAATTAATTTGCAAAAATACTGCAAATAGTTCTTGATGGAGATGTGCAAATGAGTGTAGGCCAAAAAGGCTTGTTAGGTGCTGGCGCGGCATTGATGGCGCTAATGGGTGTAGCAGTTACTACCGTTAGTAGTATCCAAGCGACAACTGCTAATTCTATTTCTAATCAACAAGCGCCGCGCTTACTTGCCCAAAAACTGAAGACTTTAACAGTAATTTTTCCCAGTCGTTCTGATTCCACAGATTTGCAATCTAAGGCAGATGCTGTAGCAGCTTTTTTATCAAAAGATTTGGGTATTCCTGTCAAAGCACAGATAGGTGATGATACTGCGGCAGTGGAAGCGTTGAGAGCTAATCGGGCTGATGTGGCTTTTTTGAGCAGTCGTCCAGCGTTGAAAGCTGAACAATTAGCAAATGCTCGTTTGTATCTAGCAGAAGTACGTGATAGCTATTCTGGCAGATTCACTTATAATTCCATATTTGTTGTCCGCAACAATAGCCCATTGAAATCCAGAAATAATGCCAAAGCCACCCTAGAACAGCTACGGGGCAAAAAAATGGCATTTACTTCTCCCACCTCAGGTTCAGGATTTATTTTCCCAGTTAGTGAATTAGTTAAACAGGGGTTCGTCCCTGACCGCGATCGCCTTGATGGTTTCTTTGGTCAAGTTGCTTATGGTGGTAACTACAGCAAAGCCTTACAAGCCGTAGTGCGCGGTCAAGCGGATGTGGCTGTTGTCTCTGAATATGCCATGTCTCCACCGTACATTACAGCAGAAGAAAAAAATCAGTTGCGAGTACTGCATAAAATTTCTGGTGTACCCGCCCACGGTATAGCTATTGATGATGACGTAGCTGCACCCGATAGAGAAAGAATTATTAATTCGCTACTCAAGTTAAATCAGTCACAAAATAACCCTCTGCTACGTAACTTGTACAACTCCACTGAATTAGTGAGAGTAGATCACAGTCGTCACCTAGCACCAGTTCGTGATGCTCTTAAACGCGTTGGCATCGAACCATAAAATTTAGTGCTGTAAGTGTTAGCAGGGCGTTCAGCCCATTAAGAGTTATGAGTACTGAGTTTTTAATTCCAGCACTCCTAACTCTTAACTTTTATACCCGTAAATTGATGAAATTGACCGAGGCAGAGGATGAGTGATTACGTAATTGAATGTCACAACTTAGAGACAGCTTATGTTGGCTCTTTGAATCGCCCCATCCTCAACGAGATTAGTTGCCACATCAAACAGGGTGAATTTGTTGTACTGCTAGGACTCAATGGAGCCGGTAAGTCTACGTTATTGCGATCGCTTGTTGGGTTAGTACCATTAGTCAGAGGAGAAGTCCACATCAACGGCGTAGCGATGAATAGCCGCATACTCCCCCAAATTCGCCGTGATGTAGGAATGTTGTTTCAAGGCGGTGGTTTGATTCCCCAGTTATCAGCCATTGAAAATGTATTGTGCGGTAGGCTGGGTACAAGAACAACTTGGCAGACATTATTTGGCTTTCCGAAACGCGATCGCCTATTGGCATTAGAATTACTCGAACAGTTGGGTTTAAGAGAGTTAGCTTACCAAAAAACTAGCAAACTCAGTGGTGGACAGCAACAAAGGGTAGCGATCGCTCGTGCTTTAATTCAATCACCGCAAATACTCCTAGCCGATGAACCCACAACGGGATTAGATGTCATCGCCACCCAACAAGTAATGGAGACTTTAGCCGAATTACACGCCCAGCAAGGTATGACAGTTATCGCAGTTCTGCATGATTTGGGAATAGCTGCCAGATATGCCCAACGAGCGATCATTCTAGATGCCGGACGCATTGTTTATGAGGGTTCCTGTGATAACCTGCAAGCCCAGTTTGTGGTAAATAATCAATAGTTCTTTTCTTTGTCCCTCTGCCCCCTGCCCCCTGTCTCTTAACTATATGAGTTATTTACCACTTTCCAAACTCCTACGGCGCTACTCTTGGGTCAGATCCCTAATTATCTTATTAATTGCTTTTCTAATTTACACTTGGGCTTTGCAAGGACTAAAAGTTGATTTTGCCCTCTTGACATCCAGCGCCCCTTACATTACTGATTTCATCTCCCGGTTATTTCCTCCTGACTTCAGAGTTATTGATATTGCTGTTAAGGCACTGATAGAAACCGTACAGATGTCGCTTTGGGGGACAACCATCGGTGCTATTATCTCAGTGCCGATCGCCGTCGCTAGCGCTAGTAATGTTGCGCCTAGTTGGCTGCAATGGCTGGCAAATCTGCTGCAAAATGCGGTGCGTTCTGTCCCTTCAATTATTCTGGGGCTAATTTTTGTTGCTGCCACAGGCTTAGGCGCACCCGCAGGCACACTCGCTTTGAGTATATACACTATCGGCTATTTAGCAAAATTTTATCAGCAGGCGATCGAAGCAGTCCAGCCCCGTTCTTTAGAATCTCTGCAAGTTATAGGCGCATCTCGATTCCAAATTGCTCAGTATGGAATTTTACCCCAAGTGTTGCCTCTGAGTTTGGGTTATACCTTATGGATGTTTGAATACAACATCCGCGCCGCTTCTGTCTTGGGTGTCGTGGGTGCAGGTGGGATTGGCTTTCAGTTGAAAAGTTACATTGATGGATTTGAGTACAATAAAGCCACAACTATGATGCTGGTACTGTTGGTAGTTGTGACAGTAATTGATGGTTTCAGCAGCCAGTTACGCCGCCGTCTTGAATCGATGTAAAACGTAAATTGGGAATGGGGAATGGGTAATGGGTAATGGCAAGGAATTTGTTCTCAATTACCAATTACCAATTACCAATTACCCTAAAATCAATGGACTAAATCAGGAAAAACCTCTTGTACAGCCGGGTGTACAAGGCGATGATTCTGCACATTCAAACCCTTGGCGAGTACTTGATTCACTTCCAACGCTTTGAGTCCTTGATTTGCCAACTGCACAACGTAAGGCAATGTACTGTTGTTAAGAGCTTGAGTGGCTGTCCAAGGTACTGCACCTGGCATATTGGGAACGCCGTAATGTACTACGCCCTCTTCAAGGTATGTTGGGTTGGTGTGGGATGTGGCGTGTAAGGTTTCCACACAACCACCTTGATCTACAGCCACATCAACTATTACCGAACCTGGGTGCATTTGTTTAACTAATTCACGAGATACTAGAATTGGCGCTCTGCGTCCTAGTACCAAAACAGCACCAACAAGTAAATCTGCTTCTTTAACTGCGGCTTCGATATGGGCAGAACTGCTGTAAAGTAATTCCACTCTAGAACCAAACAAAGTTTCTAAATAAGATAAACGTTCAACATTTACATCTAATATTTGTACGGTTGCACCCATACCTACGGCAATTCTGGCAGCTTCTGTACCAACTACACCGCCACCGAGAATAACTACTTTTCCTGGTTTAACTCCAGGAACACCACCCAGCAGTACACCTCTACCACCTTGTTGGCGTTCTAAATAGCGTGCGCCAAATTGTACTGCTAACCGACCGGCAATAATGCTCATGGGGGTCAGTAGTGGTAGTCTGTTAGCGCCTGGTTGTTCTACGGTTTCGTAAGCGATCGCACAAATGCCACAATCAATTAAATGCTCTGTTAATTTGCGATCGGCTGCTAAATGCAGATAAGTAAACAATATCTGCCCTTTCTGTAAAAAGTTGTACTCACTCGTCAGTGGTTCTTTAACTTTGACTACTAACTCTCGACTCCAAACTGCCTCTGCTGTTGGGACAATATCCGCCCCTACACTGCGATAATCATCATCTGTAAACCCAGCACCACTACCAGCTTGAGTCTGAACAAATATACTATGACCATTTTCCTTCAACACCCGCACGCTAGCAGGACTTAACCCCACACGAAATTCTTGATCTTTAGTTTCTTTAGGAACGCCGATTTCCATTTAACGCCTCTGATAAATTTTTTGTTTAATTTAGCCTGCCAGTATCAGACTGACACTTCCGTATTGTGGATATCTATCTACAACATTAGTTTGCCCAATCCCAATATCTAAGCCGCAAGCTCTTACCCTTGACTATTGCCCCAGTGCTTCTACAATATATAAAGATTAATTACAATTTGTTAAAAAGTCATTGCGTGGCTTCCGAAATAGAAGCTACTAGATTTTTCGACTTAACCTTGGCGTTTTCGCCTTGCAATTAGCTCAAAACTCGTTATTAAGTCCCGTTTGCCGAAAAGAGGTTTTTCAAAATGTCCCAAACACAGCCAACAGTTACACCCAAGCTAGAAGAGCCAAAATTTGGCTTCAATGAATATGCAGAACGCTTGAATGGTCGCGCTGCAATGATTGGTTTTCTTTTGATGGTAGTCATCGAATATGCCACCAATCAAGGTGTCTTGTCCTGGCTCGGACTTAAGTAATGTGGAGTGGGGGGTGGGAAAAGTTGTTCTCCCTTACCTCCTGCTCTCCAGCCTCTTACCTCCTGCCCGACTGAAACCAATGTTAAAGTTGTAAGCTAGTAATTAGCAGAGTTAGAACCAGCTGGAACATCTAGCTGGTTTTGACTTTATTAACTTATAGTGAACTACCTCATACAACTTGCCTGATATAACTATGAGGCACACCGGAGAGTGTTAGTAATATCTTAAAACTTGCAAAGTCTTCATGTAAGGGAGTGAATTACTACACGGAAACCCCACTGAAAAAATTATAATCTTTACTTAAAGATGCCTTTTATTCAGGATAGTAATTCTCCGGTAAGGTATTCTTGGTAAATTTACACAAAAGGTTATCTGGAAAAACCAAGCTGTGATGAACGTTGTATTACCTCGTTTTTTGAAGTCAGCCTACAGAAAAGAACCAGTCATTAGTGTGTTGATCACAATGGGTGTGGTAGATGCGCTAATTGGTGGGTTAGATGATAGCTGGTCATTATTTGCTGTTGGTTTGGGAACAGCAGGTGTCAGCCTCGCTTTTAAGTTGTGGCGTAGTAGTCAGCAGCGCTCTCCTGTTATAGAAGAGCCTGTAGTACAACATTACTTGCCCCCTCGCTCGTCTAGTCCGACTCTGCCGATGCTGAGTGTGCAGAAGAAAAAACCACCGTATTAGGGAGTACTGAGTTAATGAGTGTTGAGTATGCACTCGACTATCAGTTGATTAGTTGTATTTAAGCCAGGTGAGGAAAAACAGTGAGGAGTGAGCGAAGAGGAGGGACGTACTCAATGGTACGGCCATACTTGATATTACTATTTATGGGGGTTATAGTTCTGCCTGTGAATCCAGGGCAAGGGCTAAGGGTAAGTGCGGCGGATACGGTGCAAGTGATACCAAATCCGCAACCTATAGAAGGATTTACCAATCCCAGCCTCCTACATAGCCTCAACGCCCATTCAGGGAGGGTAAAATCCTTAACTTTTAGCCCAGATAGTCGGACTATTGTCAGTGGAGGGGCTTATAATGATGGCATTATTCGGCTGTGGAACTCAACAACTGGTAAAAGAGTAGGAACTATCAACAAAGCCCAAAAAAATGCGGTGGAGTCTTTAGTGATTTCCCCTGATGGACAAACTTTAGCCAGTTCCGGCAGTGACAATATTATTAATCTGTGGAATCTTAAAAATAATCAATTTACGCGCTCTTTTGTAGGACATACCGCTAGTGTCATGTCCTTAGCTGTATCTTCAGATGGTAAAGTTCTTGTTAGTGGCGCTTTAGATGGGATTCGGGTGTGGGATTTGCTCCAACAACGTCCATTATCTACTTTAGTGCGCTTTGATAATAGAATTGATACCCTGGCAATGAGTTCTGACGGTCAAACTCTAGCTAGCGGCGACACAAAAGGTGTAATTAAACTGTGGAACTTAAGTACAGGTAAATTAATCCGGGAGTTTACAGCCCATTCTGGTACAGTTACGGATATTACCTTCACACCCGATGGACAAAATTTAATTAGTTGCAGTAGCGATCGCACTATTAAAGTTTGGCATATCCCATCCGAAAAACTCAGCCGCACTCTCACAGGTCATAATAATTGGGTAAATGCGATCGCTATTAACCGCGATGGTAAAACTCTGGCTAGTGCTGGTAGAGATGGAATTAAACTCTGGGATTTATCGACGGGTGAGTTATTAAATACACTGATTGGACATAGTGATTGGGTAAGTGCGATCGCTTTTAGTCCAGATGGTAAAACTCTTGCCAGTGGAGGATTTGACGGCAGGATTAGTATTTGGGGTAATCCACCAGTTACAGTTCGTAAGTAACAATTCAAACTTCAATATTATCGTTACGACATCTATTTGATTTTTGGATTTAATCACCTTGAGGATAGTCGTTCCACAAGGTGGTAATTTCCCGTAAACTTTGATGATTACCATTGCCCAAAATCAAATGATCTAACAAGGGAATCCCTAAAAGTTGCGCTCCTGCTAATAATTGGCGCGTCAATTCTATATCTTCTGGGCTGGGTTCCACGTTACCTGAAGGGTGATTGTGGGCAACGATAGTGCGTGTTGCACCTTGGCGGATGATTTCTCGAAAAATTTCGCGCGGAGAAGCTAAAGTTTCTGTAGCTGTGCCAATGGTAATTACCTGTGTTCCCAGTAAGCGATTTTTAACATCTAATAATAATACGGCAAAGCGTTCTTGATTCTGCCACATCAAATCTTGACTCAGCGCCGCCACCGCAGCCACGGGACTATCAATTGGTGTTTTATCTAAGGGACGGAATTGAAAGGTGCGTTTACCCAATTCAACCGCCGCTAATATACTTGTGGCCTTTGCTGGCCCAATTCCAGGTATTTGCATTAACTCAGCCGGAGTAACTTCTCGCAAAACTGCCAATGGGTCACGCTGATTTTTACCCAACTCCTGCAACAGATATTGCCCTAAACCGACGGCTGAGAGTTTGCCAGGCCCTTGACCAGTGCCTAAAAGAATTGCGATTAATTCGGCTGTGGCTAAAACTTTTGGCCCGTGGGTCATTAACCGTTCACGGGGACGCTCATTTGTGGGTATATCAGCAATTCTCAGGCAGTAGGTCATAGGATAACTGACAAAATAGTCACTGTAGATGCAACTATCTTTAGTTATCCCTTGTTTACGTTCACAATTGCCCTAGCTTGAGAAAATTTTTAATTTTTGCTTTTCCTTTTTGTCTTTTAAAGTTGTTGACCGCGAACTGTGAACAGTCAACCATGAAAATCAAAGATTTTTATTGATAAATTTGCGTTGCCTTGAGCATATGGTAGGTGATGATTAACTGAGTCAGGGCAAGGGGGTAACTTTGTAGTGTTTCGCCAGTTGTCCCAGCAATCTTGCCGAGTTCTGGGTTACTTTCGCGATCGCATACACTACTCAAGTAAGGCATATCAGAACAGAGAATATGCTCTAATTTGTTTACCTGTTCTAAGGTGGCGTGACCGTCAACTTCTAACACATCAACTGGTTTACTCATATCTCTGTCCAATCCCAGGCGAATAGCTGACACAGAACTACCATTAGTCAAATTAATAATGGAAGTAAAGTCTGGGTGGGGAATAGTAGGACGCAATACTAAACGCACGTTGAGATGTCCGTTGGTTTCATCTCCATCCTCATGAGGTGGATAGAAACTGACAACAATATCAGACCATTGTCTTTGGGGACGAATAAATTGTTCTGAATCTGGTTCGCGCTTCTCTAGTTCTGCTAAAACTTGTTCGGGAGTGTAGCCGCGTTTTTGCGTGTCGCGTTTAACTTTCCATTTAGCACGGAGGTTCTCTGGAGGAGCGAGGTAAACTTTCACATCGTAACAGTCACGGGCGGCGCGAGTAGAATAACCAAGTAATCCCTCGATAATAACGAATTTGTTGGGTTTTATATATTGGGGCGGCTCAAAACTTCCGGTTTTGTGACTATAAACTGGTTTAAGAATTGGTTGTCCTGTGCGTAGCAGCGATAGATGCTGCTGCATAATATCCAAATGGTTACAATCGGGGTGGAGAGCGGTAATTCCTATTTCTGCACGTTGTTGGCGATCGTACCGATGATAATCATCTGTGCAGATGAGTGTGACATTTTCTGGCCCCAGTACCTGAGCAATGCCCCTAGTTAGTGTAGTTTTGCCAGCAGCACTATCACCAACAATACCAAGAATTATTGGACGGCTCATCATATCCCCCCGATACAAGTAACTATAGTAATAAATTTTGCAGAGAATGTTTTTTTATTTTAGAAGGGATTGTGTCAAGTCATTTAATTGCACACATTTGTGCAACATCTCTATACATTTAGAAAGAGGATAATTCTTAATTGCTTGCACAATTGCATCTAAATTCCAGTAGTATTTAGGGACTTTATGTTTTAATCAAGTGTTCAACATCTAGAAGTCAGCATGGATAGTATTTTGATATTCTTATTGCCAGACTTCAGCATCAATAATCTTTAAGCCAAAATAAATTGAGTCTTTGATATTCCAGCTTCATGCTTTTAATCAAATAATATTTATCATGACTCAATGATTTTCCTGAGTTCTGGATTCTAAATACTGACTCCTGGACTCTTAAATATGTAAAATAATCGCTAAGTATCAGAAATTTTCCTACTTTTGAGGCATAGCCAATCAAGGGCAATCATACCTACTATTACGGCAGTAGATACAGTCAAGAACTATTGCATAACAGCTATATATGACTTTCTTTAGGATATATAAGAATAATCAGGCAGTATTGGGGAGCAAATGGGGGCAGGGACTATGGTAACGCTAAATCATACAGAATTAGAATCAGTTGATCAGTTTCGTAGTCTGCAATGTACTTTACGCGATCGCTGGAAAACTATCGAGCAATTTGATACTGGTGAGGCGGATATTGTCGTTATTCCTTCCTTAAGTATTGACCAGCGCGAAATTCAAAAAGTTGAAGGTTGCGAACATTATGAAGAAAGATTACTTTTTTCTTTGATGCGGTTACGAAATCCCCGTACTAGATTGATTTATGTAACATCAACTCCATTACATCCCAGCATTATCGATTATTATTTGCAACTTTTGCCAGGTATTCCATTTTCTCATGCGCGTAATCGCTTGCTACTGCTTTCGACTTATGATTCTTCTCCTAAACCTCTAAGTCAAAAAATCTTAGAACGTCCCCGTTTAATGGAAAGAATTCGGCAAGCCTTGAGGTTAGAAAAATCATTTATAATTTGCTACAACTCGACAGATTTAGAAGCAGAATTATCACTCAAATTAAATGTACCATTGTATGCTGCTGCACCAGATTTGCAGATTTGGGGGACAAAAAGCGGTAGCCGGCAAATCTTTGCAGAAAGTGGTGTACCCCATCCTGATGGGAGTGAACTGGTTTGGCACTATAAAGATTTAGCAGTAGTGGCTAGTGATTTGTGGGAACGTGAACCTTCCTTAAAACGGATGGTAGTCAAATTAAATGAAGGGATTTCTGGAGAAGGAAACGCCTTGTTAGACTTGCAGCCAATTATGAATGTTGCGCCAGGACAAGGATCGACAGCAGAAAGAGTAGCAGCAATTAGCGATCGCTTTTCTTCTTTGCGCTTTCAAGCCAAGCAAGAAAATTGGCAAAACTTTTCGGGACGAATTACCGAACTAGGGGCAATTGTTGAAGCATTTGTGGAAGGGGAAATTAAGCGATCGCCTAGTGTGCAAGGACGGATCACTCCCACCGGTGAAGTAGAAATTCTCTCAACTCACGACCAAATCCTTGGCGGCCCAGACGGTCAAATTTATTTGGGTTGTAGCTTCCCGGCTGATGAACGCTATCGTTTGCAATTACAACAGTTAGGTTTGCAAGTCGGCAGAAAGCTGGCAGAAAAAGGAGCTTTAGAAAGATTTGGTGTAGATTTTATCACCGTTGACCAAGGTAACGGTCAATGGGATATTCAAGCAATTGAAATTAATCTCCGCAAAGGTGGGACAACCCATCCTTTCATGACCTTAAAATTATTGACTAACGGTCGTTATGAGCTATCGACTGGTTTATTTTATAGTCAACAAGGTCGCCCCAAATACTACATCGCTACAGACAACCTACAAAAAGACCGCTATCGTGGATTATTACCCAACGATTTAATGGATATCATCGCCCATCATAGATTGCACTTCGATAGCTGCACGGAAACTGGGACGGTGTTTCACCTGATGGGTTGTCTGTCTCAGTTTGGCAAGTTAGGATTAACTAGCATTGGTGATTCTCCCCAACAAGCAGAAGATATCTACAACAAAGTTGTCAAAGTTTTGGATGAGGAAACCCGCGTTAATAATAAACAGTTTCCCCTGTTTTCTGATTACACCTTCCCCAATTCCTGGGATGGATATAGTTAATTTGTCATTCCCAATTATCTTGTAGCTTGATTTTGCAACCACCCTACCAAATCGGCGATAGTCGAGAAATCGAACAAAGCCTCAGCTAAAGCTTCTAAATGTTCTAGGGATAAGATCTCAATCTGGCGTTGCTGTTCATCGGGAATTGCACCTACTCGTTTGTTTAATTGTCGGAGAATAAGCGATCGCGCCTCTTCCGTCCCTCTTCCCGTCCCTCTTGTCTTCCTTCGCCTCGTCCTTCTTGTTTCGCTTCTCTATAAACTCTTGTTTCTTCCAACTTTAGTCCCAGCATCGCTTCAATTTCCTCTCGACTTAAGGTAGCAAATTTGTAGACCATGATTGTAGTCACTAAATCTATTATCGCTCGTGATGACAGGATGTCTACCTGCTGTTGCTGGACTGGGGTGCTAAATATTAGCGATCGCAACTCCCCACCTCTGCGATAAAATTCTCAAGCACAACAGCTATAATTCCCATGCAAATCGATTGGCAATCTACCAAAACCTACGAAGACATCCTTTATGACAAAGCTGATGGTATGGCTAAAATTACCATCAACCGTCCTCACAAACGCAATGCTTTTCGTCCCAAAACTGTTTTTGAACTGTATGACGCTTTCTGTGATGCTCGTGAAGATACGAGTATTGGCGTAGTTCTCTTTACTGGTGCTGGCCCCCATACTGATGGTAAATATGCCTTCTGTTCAGGTGGAGACCAAAGCGTGCGGGGGCAAGCTGGCTATGTAGATGATGCTGGCATTCCCCGATTAAATGTGCTGGATTTACAACGCCTGATTCGTTCCATGCCAAAAGTGGTAATTGCCTTAGTAGCTGGATATGCGATCGGTGGTGGACACGTCCTACACTTAATTTGTGACCTCACGATCGCTGCTGATAATGCTATTTTTGGGCAGACTGGCCCCAAAGTGGGCAGTTTTGATGGTGGTTTTGGCGCTAGCTATCTCGCCCGGATTGTCGGACAGAAAAAAGCACGAGAAATTTGGTTTCTCTGTCGTCAATATGATGCTCAACAAGCTTTAGAAATGGGTTTAGTAAATTGCGTTGTGCCGATAGAGCAACTAGAAGCAGAAGGAATTAAATGGGCTGGAGAAATTTTAGAAAAAAGCCCTATTGCCATTCGCTGTCTCAAAGCAGCCTTTAATGCTGATTGTGATGGACAAGCAGGTTTACAAGAACTAGCTGGTAATGCCACCTTACTTTATTACATGACAGAAGAAGGTGCTGAAGGTAAACAAGCTTTTTTGGAAAAACGTCCACCAAATTTTCGAGACTTTCCTTGGCTACCGTGATCGGGTATTAAAGATTAGGTATTGGGTATTGGAAAAATTAATTAGTCACCAGTCCCCAACTCCTAATCTCCAGACCCCAACTATAAATCTTAAAAGGCAAATCTAAATTCTACGCAGACTGCAAACACAGTCAGGTAATATATGAATGGTTAAATAAGTACTGTCTCAGCTTTTGCTTGTTCAGAAGTAGAGGCAGTTTTCTCCTGAGTTAAGGCAAAAACAGCATTTTCTACATTACACACCAACGGTTCAGATTCTACTAACACTGGTGTGGCATCAGGTAAACTCCAAGCATCTTCCAACGTTTCCCAAGAAGGAGCAAAAGGTGGTAGCGCTAAAGAGCAAGCTTTCCAACAGGCTTGCACAGGCGCTCCCAGCTGTTGGCACATCCCGCCTCGGCGACCCTCTGGCTTGTAATGGCGACAATATCGACAGGCAGATGTCAAAGAATTAATGGGTTTCATTTGGTTTCATCTTTAGTGCCGTTTAGGGCTGATTTCGTCTCTATATTTTCCTTCTAGATAGAAATACGTATTGATCCCATAACCCGTGATTATATCTAGGTTATAACCCTTTTAACGGCAAAATAAACTTTATTATGTTTTTAGATTTATGTTATATTTTTCAATGTTACTTATAGTGGTTACATATAAATTATCGCCAATAACTTATTGGGGATCAACGGTAAAGATAAAACTTTAGACGTAGGAGATTTTTTTAATTAAGCTGTAATATCTCTGGTCTCAGTAAGGTTATCAGGTTCTTTTTAGTAAAAAAGTGACGTTGACAACTAGCTTCAATTTTATATAAAAACAGCATTTTTATACAGAAAATAATTACATATTTTGGGGCAACTGCTTAACGCTACAAAACCCACAAACCCCCCAACGCTGGAGTTCGCCTGGTGGCGTAGGGCATTGACATTGAGGACAAAGGGGTAAATTTTGCGATCGCCTCTGCCTTGTCTTGGCCCAATGACCAAAAACCTGATTCACATCCTGATTAACTGCTGTTACTTGACCCTGGTCTTCATTGACATCACCCAAATAACTGGGATGTTGGCTATGTAACGCTATTGGTAGTGCTTTTCCCTTCTGTGGATGGCGTTGCCAACCAGCAGTAGAAAAACGCAAATCTACAAGAGGGGTAGATAACTTTTGATTTAACTTTAAAAGTAACGTTTGACGGCTAAATGTCAAATTTTGCGCCCAAGCGGCGCTAGAAGTTGCTACGCGTAAAACATCACGCTGTAGTGATAAAGGTTGAGTTTGGGAAGCAATGGCACTACCTACAACTTCTGCCCAAAACTGGCATACTTGCTGAAATGGTTGTTGTTGCCATTTCGCCTGCTTTTCCAGAACACCTAAAATATCATTAACAGATTTAAAAGACATCTTGCCAAATAACAGCCAGAATTGAGCTTGGTTCTGGGATCTATACTAATAGACAATTTTCCTTAGCATTGGTACACAACTAGCATCTCGTAGAGAAGAGCAGACTGCCTTTCCTAATGGAGATGTAACGCGAACACCACCTAACTGGCTCAACTTTTCCAGATAAATTTTGAATTGTTAATTCCCCACTCCCCCTTGACAAAATGAGGTACAGAGGCAATGAGTCAAAAACCCCTGATAGATTCTAGTACTGGACTAAAACAACCATTAGTTGCGGCACTAGCGAGTTTGGAAGTGCAGTTAGAACAAGAATTAGCTCGTTATCGGCGCACACGTATGGGAATCAGGGCAAACAGCCCATCTCGTGTGAATAGTTATGTTCATAATTATCCTCAAGAGTTGACCGATCAGAATGCCACAATGGCACATACTCAGCCATTGACAGTAGAAAGTAAATACCAGGCAAAACCTTTATCTCTTCCCGCAAGCCCTGAGGAGAAAACAGCCTCAATTATTATCAAGTCACCTGTTCACGACAAAAACCCAACACCTAGTGCGGAAAATATATCCTCGCCTCCACGCCTAAATCCTTACACTCCTACAACTGTTGCCAAGACAGAAACACCAAATAACGCTCCCCTAGACACCACACCTGAAGGCAATACACAAATTCCTTTACCTCCAGCTAACTCCACCGACACTAGCAGTATAGTACCGGCGATCGCTCAAGGTAGTCAAAGCGAAAAACTCTTAGCTAATGATACTCCTGCCCAGCCCAATGACTATTTAGAATCCAGTGAAGCACTACTGCGGAGTCTCACAGATGAACAGTCAGAAACTAGCCAAACCAACAACTCTAGCGATAGCCTGCTATCACCTTTAGGCATCGGTTCCATGTTGCTGTTATTAGTAGCAAGCCTGACTTTAGGTTACGTCGTTTTCAATCCCAAAACCTTACCCCAGCTAAATTTTGGCAGATTATTTAACGGTAATTCTTCTCCTACTACCGAAAATCCCCCAGAAGTTGCCAATAATCCCCCAAGTCAATCGCAACCAGAACTGACTTCCATTCCTAAATATCCAGACTTAACTGCTAGAGAGTTTCCAGAGTTGAGAAATCCTATTGATGTAGTTGGCTTAAAACCTAAAGTACAACCAACACCCATCGCCCCCGCCAACACTCTTCCTATCCAGCAGCCAGTTATACCTCCTGTTACCAACCCCTTACCAGAGGCGCAACCTTTACCTACCTTAGATGCCTCATCAACTCCCCGCTTACAACCCTTGCCGCAAGGGACAGCAACTCTGCCCCCAGCTAGCAACCAAATCAAACCCTCAGCAGATGGACTGTACCATATAGTGATAGACAATCAAGGAGCTAATGCCCTGACTGCGGCACGCCAAGTAGTTCCCGATGCTTACTTGTCAAGAAACAGCACGTTAATCTATCTGGCTACAGTCAAGACAAAAGAAGAGGCAGAGCAAAGGTTAAAACAGCTACAGGCTAAGGGGATTAAAGCACGCCTACAGCAGCCATAGGTTGCAAAAATTTACGATAGGATTAAGGAATAGGAAACAAAAAAGACTGGATATGAGGTGTGGGGCATTTTTTCGTGCTAACGCCAGCAAAACTCAAATGTGATACCTCTAGCTTGCCTACTAACCGTGCTTGCACACTTCTGCAAAATTAATTTCTTGAATTTTGTTGGCGCAAGTTTTACCGTAGGCTATGCAAGAATTTCCTTATTGGGGTTGACTGGCAAAAGTGAATGGAGAGCCGAAATGGAACTGATTAAGCGTATCCAAAGGGTGATTAGCGCTAACTTCAATAGTGTGGTAGCCAGCAAAGAAGATCCAGAAAAAATTCTGGAACAAGCTGTCATGGAAATGCAGGATAACTTGCTGCAATTGCGACAGGGAGTAGCACAGGCGATCGCCACCCAAAAACGCACTGAACGCCAAGCCGCATCTGCCCAGTCCACCGCAGAAGAATGGTATCGCCGCGCTCAATTAGCACTACAACAAGGTAATGAACCTCTGGCGAGAGAAGCCTTGACCAAACGCCAGTCTTATGTAGATGCGGCTAAGACCTTCTCAAGTCAAATAGGAGAGCAAATCGAGATAGTAGATAGACTGAAAAAAGATATGCGCTCACTAGAGTTAAAAATTGCCGAGGCGAAGACTAAAAAAGATATGTATATCGCTCGCGCTCGTTCAGCAGAAGCATCTTACAAACTTCAAGAAATGTTAAGTGGAGGTTCAGCCACTAGCAGCTTGAGTGCTTTTGAGCGGATGGAGGAAAAAGTTTTGCAAATAGAAGCAAAATCAGAACTCATCACTCAAATGGGTAGCGACGACTTGCAAAAACAATTCGATTCTCTAGAAGCGGCTAACGATGTTGATAGTCAACTAGCAGCAATGAAAACCCAAGCCTTAAGCGCAGGAGAAAATACCCCTCAGCAGCAACTACCTCAAGGCGAAAACTATTAAAATTTAGTTAATTACCAACTCTAGGATATATCTTAACTATTAACGGGTGTCGGGACTGACTGAAGCCAACCGGAAAGATTACATTGAAAGTGGAAGCTATTAAATAGTAAAAAAGCGAACTAATCAACCAAGCGCGTAAACTCCAAAAGGAAAAACAAAGTTATGGGATTATTTGATCGCATTAAGCGAGTAGTCAGTGCTAACCTCAATGATTTAGTCAATAAGGCCGAAGATCCAGAAAAAATGCTGGAGCAAGCCATCCTGGAAATGCAGGAAGACTTGGTACAGTTACGTCAAGGAGTAGCTCAAGCGATCGCTGCCCAAAAACGTACAGAGAAACAATATAGTGATGCCCAAAATGAAATTAATAAGTGGCAACGCAATGCCCAATTAGCTTTGCAGAAAGGTGACGAGAACCTAGCCAGACAAGCCCTAGAGCGGAAAAAGACTTATACCGAAACCGGCACAGCCCTAAAAACTAGCCTAGATCAACAAAGCACTCAAGTTGAAACCCTCAAGCGCAACTTAATCCAGCTAGAAAGCAAGATTTCTGAAGCCAAAACCAAGAAAGAAATGCTCAAAGCGCGGATTACCACCGCCAAAGCCCAAGAGCAACTGGAAGGGATGGTACGTGGTATGAATAGCAGTAGTGCTATGGCTGCCTTTGAGCGCATGGAAGAAAAAGTCTTGATGCAGGAAGCCCGCGCCCAATCAGCAGCAGAGTTAGCCGGAGCAGACCTAGAAACCCAATTTGCCCGCTTAGAATCTGGCAGCGATGTTGATGACGAATTGGCAGCCTTGAAAGCCTCTTTAGCTCCTGCACCTGAGCAAAACCTATTACCCCCACAACAACAGGAACAACAGTCCACTGCGCCTAAATCTAAAGAGGTTGTTGATTCTGAATTGGATGCCCTACGCAAACAATTAGATCAGTTGTAAGATTTGCAGCCTAACAAATTTTTAGTTAGTCCCACGCCTCTTGGTTGTGGGATTTTGTTCTGTTTGTCCCTTGCTAGTGACAACTAACAACTGACAACTAGCTCCCAGTTTGAGATACAGTAATTTGTGTGCCAACTTTGTATCGATGCCAACTAATGGAGACTGCAATGAGTAAGGGTGTAATCACCATAACTGATGCTGAGTTTGAAAGCGAAGTGTTGAAAGCCGAGCAGCCTGTATTAGTTTATTTCTGGGCTTCTTGGTGCGGGCCGTGCCAGTTGATGTCACCACTGATTAATTTAGCGGCTAATACCTACAGCGATCGCTTGAAAGTCGTCAAACTGGAAATTGATCCTAATCCCACAACTGTCAAAAAATACAAGGTAGAAGGCGTACCAGCCCTCAGATTAGTAAAAGGAGAACAGATATTAGACTCTACCGAAGGAGTGATTAGTAAAGATAAATTACTCAGTTTCCTAGATACGCATTTAAATAATAATTAGTCAGTAGTCAGTGGTTAGTAGTCAGTCGTGAAAAACAAACAACAACTGACAACTGACAACTGACAACTGACAACTGACCAAGGACTAATATGCAATTCTCACAGCGTTTACACCCTCTGCAATCTAATGTCTTTGCTGATATGGATAAGGCTAAGTCCTTGGCTTTAGCAGCAGGGAAAGAGTTAATTGATTTGTCTCTAGGATCTTCAGATTTGCCAGCCGAAGCTCATGTGATTGAAGCGATCGCTAAATCTTTATATGATCCCAGTACCCACGGCTACTTGCTTTTTAATGGGACAAGGGATTTTCGTCAAGCCGCAGCTAACTGGTATGAACAAAAATTTGGGGTGAAAGTCGATCCCGAAACTGAAGTACTGCCTTTAATTGGTTCCCAGGAAGGTACTGCTCATTTACCTTTGGCATTGCTCAATCCTGGGGATTTTGCTTTACTACTTGATCCCGGCTACCCTTCCCATGCTGGGGGAGTTTACTTAGCTAGTGGGCAAATTTACCCAATGCCATTAAAGGCAGAAAATGATTTCTTACCTGTGTTTGCTGATATCCCGACGGATGTCTTGGCTCAGTCGCGGATGATGGTATTAAGCTATCCTCACAATCCCACAGCAGCGATCGCACCTTTATCTTTCTTTAAGGAAGCCGTGGCTTTTTGTCAGGAACATAACATTGCATTGGTGCATGATTTTCCCTATGTGGATATGGTGTTTGAGAATGCTGGGAACTTGAATACAAATCTTCCCCAATCCCCAATCCCTAATCACCAATCCCTAGTCCCTTCAATTCTCCAAGCTGACCCAGATAAAAGCGTTTCTATTGAATTTTTCACTCTTTCTAAGTCTTATAATATGGGCGGCTTTCGCATTGGCTATGCTATCGGTAATGCCCAGATGATTCAGGCTTTACGGCAAATCAAAGCAGCCGTTGATTTTAACCAGTATCGGGGAATTTTAAATGGAGCGATCGCTGCTCTGACTGGCCCGCAAGCAGGCGTAGAAGCTGCTGTGTCAACATTTTGCCAACGTCGTGATGCCTTTATTAATGCTCTACACCACATTGGTTGGTATGTTCCCACTCCCAAAGCCACTATGTATATCTGGGCAAAATTACCGTCTTCTTGGAGTCAAAATTCCATAGAATTTTGTACACAGTTAGTCAGACAAACTGGTGTAGCGGCTTCCCCTGGTGCTGGCTTCGGCAAATCTGGTGAAGGATATGTGCGCTTTGCCCTAGTCCATGAACCATCTATATTAAAAATTGCCGTTGAACGAATGAGTAATTTTCTCTAATCTAGCCTAACCAATACTTATTACTTAAACTAAGATTTTGACACAAGGGACATCCGCACGCGATAGGCTGCTTTTAACTTCCCCGAAACGACTCTTGTCGCGTTGGCTTCATTCTTGCTACATCAGGGATCAAATCCTGAATTTTTAGCAGTTAAAACCGCCCATCGCTGCTGTGTCATCTGCCATGCCAAGTATTTAATTTAATTCGCCGAGTCATTTGTCATCACTAGCATAAGTTTCTCAATGAAACATTACTAGTACTTTTATTCACTCTGGGTGCTTAATCTTCTTTTCTACCAAACACCATTTGTAAAATCATGGGGATACCACCTACTTGGTGATATTTATCAGCCCAGGTACGGATAATTTCATCCAGTTCCTGCATGGCTTCATCCCAGCGCTCTGGTGGCACATCGAGTTCTTCTAAGGCTCGCATAGCGTTTGGCCGCTTTTCTGCCCAGTCTTTCATCATGCGGAAATACCGAGCGGTATCTTCCACCATAATATAAGTCCGCTCTTGGTCGTCTGCTGGGGCATAGAAGGGACGAGTCAGGGCATAGAAGGGCATTCCCCAAGGAGAATCAATTCTTGTCACCGTGCCAGAGTAAAGCAGACGACGCTTGATATGCTCTGCCAGGGCTTCGCTTAACTCCATGCGATGTTCTGGGGGCAGATCCTCTTGCGATCGCTTATGGAGAAATTCGATCAACTCCAAAAACTCAAAGGAAGTAACTAACTGAGCGTCGGGAAGATTGCTGGGTAACTTATGCTCAATTTGTCTTTTTTCTTCACTTGTGAGGCTTGTACCGGGAATGCGCGATCGCCCTGGTATCCAAGGGTACTGTTCCATCCAGACATAGGGAAACTGAATCAAATACCGGGGTTCTTGGGAACCTAAGGTCTTGAGCAGTTTGCCCTCCATCAGGGCTTGTCTGACTTCCTCTACAATGATTTTGACCCGTTTTGGCTCTAGGTGGTGCAAATGTCCGGTCATCCGGAGGTTTTGTCCTTGCTCTAGATAAGTCATGTAAATGGCACACTTAGCCGCCGTTGCTGCTGCATCTAAGAATGCTCCATGCCTATGCCCGCTCGTCCTCATGGCGCTAAAAGCCAGATATAGCATGATCTGATCCATTGCACTGGGGCCAAGACGCTTGATCAGATCGATGTCGTTACTCATATTACAAATAGTTGAATAGCACGCTTATTAGTCTAAAAAAAGTAGTTGGTATACACCCATAGGGGGGTGAGATTGTGACACCAAAATGCTTATGATGTTTTAAATAAAAGTCGATTAATGGTCAAGATGCTCATTCCTCCGTAATTTATGGCATATAACTAGCAACAGTGTTGTTACTAGACGTGCTTGTATCTTACCGAAAAATCACAAAATAACTGCCAGAATTTCCTCATTTATAACATTTGTCAATTACTGGCGAACTTTATGGTTCTAATAAGTAACCTACAAGGACTTTCCCTATTATCCGGAACTTATCTGCTCTTTAATAGCGTCAATAAATTTGCTATTTTTAAGACTTTTGGGCTGCACCCGGATTTAGGAGATAGCAACACAACGGCCAACAATGGGAGATTATAATCGCACAATCTCTCCTTGAGGTGAATACTCTATTCCTGAGTAATTTTACTCAGATGCTGACCGATTATTTCCAGAAATAACAGGAAGTGATTTTTTGAAAAAGTCACCTGCCGACTACGCCAAACTCACTAACGCCCATTGAATCAATAGAGCGTTCTTATCTGCCGAGATGCTGACAATTTTTTTGCTCTTATGGCAGTGTAGGTCGTTGGCTGGAGGGAAAATTATAGACGCTAAATAAGACAGGTAATTCCAACTTAGCAATACCTTTTATTTCCTCACAACATAATATTCTATATTTATCTGTCATATTATTAAAATTGCATGAATTAATCTACTCTTAACTTTTCTTTTGCTAAAAATTTCCAGGATTGATGAATAACCAATGGTTTTTCCATGGAAAAATCAAGGTTTGCTGACATTAAGCCATTATGACTACTGAGCCAGAAGTCCAGAGTTATTAATTATTCTCTTCCTGCTACCTAAGTGACCAAACATTTGTTTTGATTATAAGTCCTTTGTCATAAGGGTTTAACCTTCTGCATTGGCAGGTTTGTTGGGATTTTGTATTTTGCCAATACCAAAAGCAATTGCCCCAAAAGTGACGAATAAAACTCCGAATATTTGGGCAATGTTTAAAGTTTCTTGAAGTACCAAACCAGCAAGAATTACTGTCAAAATAGGTACACTTGCACTAATAATAGCTGACCGCAACCCACCTAATTTATTGATCCCAATATGGCTAAATACATAGCTCAATAGAGTTAAAGCACCCAAAATAAAAGCACTTAACACAATTTCCAGTAACTTAGAAGGGTCAACAACTAAGCTCCAGTTTTCCGGTAACGGTATCATCAAGAAGATAAAACTCAACCCCAACATGGTGACGAAGTTAATCAAAGACAAAGATACTGGATGGACTTTAGCCGCACATACGCGGGTCAGGATGAGGTAACAAGCAAAGGCTGCACCAGCAAGAATTGCGGTGATGCTACCAAGGGGAGTAGTTCCTATACCAGTGCTGGTTGCTCCCGCAAAAACTAGCACCTCACCACAGAAAATAGCGCCGATCGCACTAGCGCGAAATACACCGGGGCGATCGCGGAACAGAAGCCAGGATAACACCCCGTTGATCAGTGGATAGACAAAGAAAAGGGCGATCGCCACTCCGGTGGGGACTTGACCAATGGCCAGATAAATCAGAACTTGCGATAAAAACAAAAAGCAGCCACTAGCAAACATTAACTGGACAAATCTCTGTGGCTGAGAACGACTTCCAGACTGATTATTGCCTAATGATTGCTTCAGGTTTTGCAAATCCTGCCACACTTGCGGATACATCATGGGTGCTAAAAGTATCATTAGTGGTACAACCACCATTAACCGCAAAGTCAGAATTAACATAATATTTCCCAAGGTCGGCGAGATTAACCCCGCCACTTCCAGCATTGCGGAGAGTTGAGAAGTTTTATAGAACATCCCCTTCAGGACTACGTTGTATAACGCTGTCATCACCGTGGACAACACTACCAACAAAAAACCCACTTGGACTGGTGACAAGTTAGATGATTTACGTGATCTTGATGAGGAAGGTGTTGATCCCCGTCTGACTACTGGTGCAGGCGGAGGAGTTGAAGCTTTACTTGCCGATGAATCTCGACTGAGTACAGAAACTGGCTCAGGAGGTTTTTCTGAGGAGGGTGAGAACTTAGTTTTACTTGTAGAAATCGGCTCAGGAGGTTTTTCTGAGGAGGGTGAGAACTTCGTTTTACTTGTAGAAATTGGCTCAGGAGGTTTTTCTGGAGTTAGTGGAGATTTAGCCGCACCCGCAGATAATTCTCTGTTAATTACAGAACTTGGTTCAGCAGCTTTTTCCTGAGATGATTGTAATTTCGTCTCGCTGTCTGGTGACACCTTGGGGATGACAGACTTTGTTTCTGGTCGTGTTTCCTGGGGTGGTGGAACTATTGTTACTGGTGTTGATTTCTCAGGAGGAGTAATACTAACCGATGGCTTGGTAGTGCTAGTCTCCTCTAATGGTGTAGATGCTTGTAAAGGATTGGGCGATTGTTGATCAGGAAATTGCAATACCGTAGGTGGTGATAAATTCACTACCACCGGAGAGCTTGGGGGTTGTAGTTCTGGAGGCTGCAACACCGTTGGCGGGGATAACTGAGCTTTCGCTGTTGATGTTTCTTGGATAGCTCTTGTCAATTCCCCACGTAGACGATCAATTAACTCTTCGACAATTGTTTCTCCTTGCTGCTGTTGGTTATACATTCGAGACAACTGCTGGGAGAGATTACTTTGGTAGTTTTTGAGTTCTTGTTGGAGAGAATTAAAGGCGATCGTCAGGTTATCGTCTAGACTACCCAGCATTTTTTCTACCTGCTCATTGTTCTCGATAGCAGGGCCGATGCTTTGGGCTGACTTGAGAGCAGCTATTTGGCTCTCTGTTTGGTTGGCTATTTTCGCTAGTGATGATTGCAATTGAGAACAGATGTGCTTGGCTAAAGCTTCTGACAATTGACGGATTAATACTTGCTGCTCTGTAATCCGCCGTACCTCTTGTAAATGTTCTTTTTCTTCAATTAGCTGCTGAACTTCATCTGTTAAACGGTCTTTTTCTGTCTGTAGTTTTTTGATTTCTTCCTGAAATGATCTGAGGACATTCTGCTGTAGACTTTCTAAATCTTCCACAACAGCCCATAGAGCTGTTTCTGCTGCCCTGGATAACTCGCCTCGGACTCGCGGGTCGTTGTCTGGTCGCTTCTCAAATCGCCCCATTAGCTTCTAACCTCTATACACCTTGACGATACAGCTGCCGCCTGTAAATTTGCGTGGCGCTCACTCTAATTTCCTGTATTTTTTCAGATAAACTCAAGCATCTTAACAGGACTTACGGATATCAACGTCATTTTGTCATGACCAACCCAAGGTTGGCAAAGCTTATAATGATGACTCACAGCTTACTAAAACACGTTTCCTTCAATCTCATAGGCTGCATAGCATCAGCCCGATTTCAGTCTTTATATCCGAGTGATATTTTGTCTCAAGAAAACAACTCACTAAATATAAATACTTGTTATTTTTGTGGCAACAGTAATTAATCAAGTTCTGCAATTGGATACTTGGCAACAAAAAAGTGGGTGCAGTTGTAATATTTATCGGTAGACTTATGCAGAATGTAGCTGTAATAACAGTTTATATCTTCTATATGGGGGTTATGCTGCGCGTTTTGCCAAAATTAAAATTATCCCCTGGACAACATTTTAATAAATTACCTGCCATTTTGCCAAAATACTTCTAGCAGATATTTCGATATTGTTAGAACTTACGCATCCCAGATTTCCTGTTGAGACCGGATAAAGTAGGCAATGCCCACCCTACAAATACTTAGATATTTTGCATAATCAAATCGGATTCCGATATTTATAGCTGTTGCCAGTAGTGTTAGGACATCAATAGATGATACAACCTAGACACAACAAAACTTTTCACCCAGTCCCCAGTCCCTAGTCCCCAGCCATAACTCATATTTCAGAACATTTTCCATTAAAAAAAGAAAATCCGCGCAATGCTAAAGATGGCAGCGCTCAGAACTGCGCTTACAGGCACTGTCACTAGCCACGCGGTAGCAATACCCTGGAGAGTCTGAAATTTAACTGAATCGAGGCTCTGCACTAGTCCTATACCAACTACACCACCCACAAGGGCATGAGAAGTGGAGACGGGTAAACCCATGCGAGATGCAAGTAAGATAGTGGTGGCGGTTGCTAGTTCCGCACAAAATCCACTACTGGGTTGTAAAGCAATAATGTTTTCGCCGATTGTGGCAATAACTTTTTCACCCCAAACAGCTAAACCACCAACAATCCCCACACCACCCAGAACTAATATCCACAAGGGAACAGTGATCCCATCACTAGGGACTTGACCAGTTTGATTGATATAAACGATCGCCGCCAAAGGAGCGATCGCATTACCCACATCATTAGAACCATGTGCAAAGGCAACAAAGCAAGCACTCAGGACTTGGAAGCGGGCGAATATGCTTTCGATGGGATTGTTGACGGTTGACGGTTGACGGTTGACGGTTGACGGTTGGCTGGGGATTTTTTCCCCTGCCTCCTCTAGCTGTCGCCAAGTTATGAGCGTCAGTGTGACTGCGGCAAATGCACCTGTGATCAGTGGGATATCGTGGGGGGGAATGTTGACACCGAATTGGTTGATGAAGACATTGGTTAGGGGTTGAGTTAGGGAAGGGAGGACAATTACGCCAAATACTCCTAGAAGAACTGCACTTAACCAGGGAATCCACTCTTTGAGTTGGGAT
The DNA here is from genome assembly GCF_048568275.1 of Anabaena sp. FACHB-595. NCBI lineage: Bacteria > Bacillati > Cyanobacteriota > Cyanophyceae > Nostocales > Nostocaceae > Anabaena > Anabaena sp. FACHB-595. The sequence continues at coordinate 2,814,155 of NZ_CP183473.1, read as the reverse complement.
ACTTGGTTTGGTTGTTCTAAAATCCAGTGTTTAATTTGACTATAGAAGAAAGCGGCGATCGCTCCACTAATCACTGGGGTGAAAATCCAACCGATAGTAATTAGTCCAATGGATGACCAATCAATGGCATTTACTCCCAAAGCCACCCAACTAAAGCCAGCGATCGCACCTACAACTGCATGAGAAGAAGATACAGGTAAACCACGGGAGGTGGCAATTTGCAACCATAAACCACAAGAAATTAATACTGTCATCATGCCAGTAACTAAAACTTGGGGAGTAGCTGCAAATAATGTGGGGTTAGCAACTTTTGTGGACAGGGTTTCTGTTACACCATGTCCAAATAAGACAGCACCAGTAAACTCCAACACCCCAGCAATAATTATTGCTTGCTTGAGAGTTATAGCTTTGGAACCGACAGATGTTCCCATTGCATTAGCGACATCGTTAGCTCCCAGATTCCAAGCTACATAAAAGGCTAGTAGGGCAACTAAAAGTAATGTAATTGGTATTTCCATATTGACAAAGGGGCAAGAGATAGAGCAACACAGACATGGGACAGAGGTAAAAATACCCAGTTCCCAGTCCCTAATCCCCAATTTTCGGATAAATCAGAATTTTGTAAGTTTCTGGTGTGGGTGCGATCGCTTGATCTACTGCGGCTGATAAATCTTTTAGGGGATAGCGATCGCTAATTAATGCTTGCACATCGATGCGGCGATTAAAGACGATATCAGCTGAGAGATTTTGGAGGCGATAGGATGAACTGTAACTGCCCATTAGGTCGATTTCTCGACGATAAAGAATATTTGGGTTAATGGGAATTTCTAATTCGTCTGGAAATTCGGCGAAAAACAAGATTTTGCCGCCTTTTCTCGTACATTCTAGAGCTTGAAAGAAGGCTTTTTCACTGGGGACAGCTAGCAAAGTAACATCAACCCCTAGTCCATTGGTGAGGGCATGAACTTTGGCTGGTAAATCAGGATCACGGGCATCAAATGCGGCTTCTGCACCCACATTGAGGGCTTTTTCTATTCTTGATGGTAGCAAATCGGTGGCGATCGCTTTTGCCCCGAAATATTTCACCAACATGACAAACATTAAGCCAATCGGCCCTGCACCAGTTACCAGAACAGTCTGTCCTGGGGCAATCTGGGCTTTTTTGACTGCTTTTAAGCAACAGTTTGTAGGTTCAACAAAACTCGCTTCTTCAAAACTGATCCCGTCAGGAATCGGAATTAAGCCACCATTCTCTACAATATGACCCGGAACCTTGACATACTCCGCAAAGCCACCGCCACTGGCATTAAATCCGGCAGTGGTGGAGATGTTTTTATAAACATCACACATGGAAAAATTCTCATTCATACAATAGGCACAGCGCATACAAGGAATGTGGTGCATCACCGCCACCCGTTGTCCTACTTGCCAACCCTGTACCTGAGAACCCACTGCGGCTATAGTCCCGGCTGTTTCATGACCAAAGATGCGTGGTGGTTCATAAAGTGGATAACGAATTTTTTTAATATCTGACTGACACAAACCGACTACTTGCACCTGTACCAGCACTTCATCTGGTTCCAGAATCGGTAGGGGGATCTCTTCATAAGAGAGTTGATTTACACCTCGAAATACCTGTGCTTTCACGTTGGTTTTCCACTACTCAACGTTACTAGATTTAACATTAGTCGTCCACGTTCAGCTATAAGGTTTCAGATTTATCAGACAAAACATTACGCACAAAATCCGGTATTTCTCTACCTAGCTACTCAAGTAGTTCGATAAAATTCACTGCTTGGCATATGTAATAGTGAGGTTAAAATACAGACAATCTTCTGTGCGATGGGCTACGCACTACCGGAGGTAATCGCCTGTATGTTGGGTCAGTTATTAGACGGACGCTATAAAGTTACTCAAGTTTTAGGTGCTGGTGGTTTCGGTAAAACTTACATTGCTGAAGACATTAAACTTTACAATAATCTCTGTGTCGTCAAGCAACTCCAACCGATGGCTAATGATCCTATGACTTTACAAGTCGCTAGGCGCTTATTTGCATCGGAAGCAGAGTTATTACATAAATTAGGAACCCACGACCAAATTCCCCAACTACTGGCACACTTTGAAGAACATCAAGAGTTTTTTCTGGTTCAACAGTTCATTGATGGACATCCTCTTAGTGATGAACTGACTCCAGGAAAGCGATTAAGTGAGCCTTATACTATCGCTCTGTTAAAAAATATCCTGCAACCCTTAGCTTTTGTTCATCAAAATAACGTCATTCATAGGGATATCAAACCACCTAATCTGATTCGTCGTAAAAGTGATGGCAAAGTTGTGCTAATTGACTTTGGGGCAGTAAAACAGATCGGTACTCAGGTGGTGAATGGTGAAGGTGTAACTAAAATGACCGTGAGTATTGGTACTGCTGGCTATATGCCTAGTGAACAAAGTCGTGGTAGCCCTCGATTAAGTAGTGATGTCTATGCTGTGGGAATGATTGGTATTCAAGCTTTGACAGGATTGATGCCTCATCAGTTGCAAGAAGATATCCAGACGGCAGAAATTATTTGGCGTGAATTAGTCCAGGTCAGCCCAAGTTTAGCAGATGTATTAGATAGAATGGTACGTTACGACTTTCGCCAACGCTATCAGTCAGCAGTCGAGGCTTTAGCGACGGTGCAGAACTTGGGAAATGCTTATGCACCAACGCAAACATCTCCACCACCTGGATCTAAGCCGACTTTACCTGTAAAAAATCATGGTAATACCCCGCAAGTTGCAGAACCTCCTCTATATTCTCCGCCACCCGCAGTCCCAGCCCAGTATCGTCAAGAAATCCCACAAAAATTGATAGCTTCCCCCCCTCCCATCACTGCCAAACCGCCAGTAGGCATAGGTTTCTATTTGCAATGGGTACTAGTTAATATCGTCGGTTTAGTTGGTGGCGGAATTGTGGGGGCGATCGCTCACGAAATTTTCGAGCCACTTGGTACAATTCTCAGTAGCCAAGCCGTAGCCATCACAATAGCATTGACCATCGGCTTCATGCAGGTATTAGTTTTACGGCGGTTAATTCCTGTATCTGAAAAGCAGTGGGTATTAGGAACTACACTAGGCGTTTGTATTTCTGTTCTCGTGTGTGGTGATTATCCTGAATATTCCTTACTGTGGATTGGCCCTATAGTTGGGATTATTCAATGGTTTATCCTTAGGCAATTTGTTGAGCAAGCAGGTTGGTGGATTTTAGTTAACTCTATGTTTGGCTGGATCGGTGGCGTTCTTTCGGGAGCAGTGTTAGTTTTACTATTAAAAAATCCCAAGAATAAATAATTGCAAACACTTCATTCTCCTCTGATTCTCTTATTTAAGAATCCACTTGGTTTATATTACAAACAGAATATATTTCAGCATTTGTAGGGTGGGCAATGCCCACCAAAGAATTGATAATAGAGGCGATATAGGAATCCGATTTAATGATCTTTGGCGTAGCTTGTGTATAAATATCTCAGTATCTGTAGTTAGGCATTGCCTACCCTACGTGTAATTCAAAAATTAAATATTTTTTCTATACATCCTACCTATTAAAAAATCCTGTAGATCTAATCTTCAATTGGCTGAATAAAACCTCATTCATGAAATTTCATTATAAATATGTGACTTTATTTGCATTTTAAAAATCATACACAAATTCTATATTTAAAATACTAATTTTCCAAACACCAAAATCATTCACTCGTTAGTAAATACAGATATGAGTGCATCATAAAATGCGTATACAACAGGATAAGTTTGTCTGTATCCTGATTACAAATACGTAAATTTCTACTTATGGTTAATCAAACTTATTTAACTGATGTTTTAGTCGTTGGTGGGGGAACCGGAGGAACTGCGGCTGCCATTCAAGCAGCTCGCAGAGGTGCAAAAACTATGTTGGTCAGTGAGTTTCCTTGGCTAGGAGGAATGTTAACTGCTGCTGGAGTATCTGCACCTGATGGTAATGAATTAATGGCGTTTCAGACGGGGTTATGGGGTGCTTTTTTACAGGAATTACAACAGCGACAGCCAGGGGGATTAGATAATAGTTGGGTGAGTTTTTTTAGTTATGATCCCCGTATTGGAGCGGAAATCTTTGCTGACTGGGTACAGGAACTAACAAATCTGCACTGGATTTCTGGACAAGTACCTCTAGAAGTTTTGCAACAAGATAATTCCATCACTGGTGTCAGGTTCGCAGACTTTACCGTGCAAGCCAAAATTACTATTGACGGTACAGAGTTGGGAGATTTACTAGCTTTAGCAGATATCCCTTACCGTTGGGGTTGGGAGTTGCAATCTGAATGGGAAGAACCAAGCGCCCCAAGTAGTTTTAATGATCTAACAGCAAGATATCCTGTGCAATCGCCTACTTGGGTGGTAGTGATGCAGGACTTTGGGGAACCAGTCGCGCCAAAAATTCCCCCTGCACCTAATTATGATGCGGCGCTGTTTGCTGGAGCTTGGGAAAACTACGGTGCAGAGCAATTCTTAAATTATGGACGTTTGCCAGGAAATCTCTTTATGATTAACTGGCCGATTTGTGGTAATGACTACGGCGAAGGAGTAGGACGGCTAATAGAATCAGCAGCAGCTAAGGGTGATTTTTTCCAAGAATCTCGTTGGCATAGCCAAAATTTTGCTCATTTTATCCAAACTCAGCTTGGTCGGCGTTACGGTTTGGCAGAGCAAGTTTTTCCTCATGCTTCGTCGGCATTTGCATTACACCCATACTACAGAGAAAGTCGGCGCTTGGTGGGGCTAACTACTGTTCGAGAACAGGATATTTTGCCAGTTCCCGGTGGTCAGGTAGCATCTTTGTTTCCAGATGCGATCGCTATTGGTAATTATGCCAATGACCATCACTATCCTGGGTTTGACTTGCCACTACAACCTAAATCCATCCGTTGGGGAGGACGTTGGACGGGAACACCTTTTACGATTCCCTACCGTTGTCTGGTTCCAGCTACAGCAGATGGTTTATTAGTTTGTGAAAAGAATATTTCTGTTTCCCATATTGCTAATGGGGCGACTAGATTACAACCTGTAGTTTTGGGTATCGGTCAAGCGGCGGGAATGGCTGCGGCTATGTGTGCAGAGTTAAGCTGTCAACCAAGGGATTTACCTGTAAAAGCATTACAAGAAGCATTGTTACAAGATAATCGCTCTCCCTCTGCCATCATGCCTTTATTTAATTTATTACCTAGTCATCCGGAATGGTTGCAATGGCAAATGTATTACCTAAAGGAGCCTCAACTCTATCCAGATAGCGGCAATTGCCCAGATTCTCTGTATCAGTACTATCACTCAGAAGCCAAATCAGTACTTACACGGGCAAATAATTCCTTCACAGGCGTTTTTCAGGTTTTAAATCAGCAGGATTACAGATTCACGATCGCTGCTCCGGCTGCTAATCTAGGACACACTTGTCAGCTTGTAACTTTGCGATCGCACATCAATGAACAGCTACAAGCCTTGACAGATAAGCAACATCTGACGGTTCGGGGTCATCTCAATCCTTCCGGTCATTGGTTGTTGGTGGAATATATTGACACCATGCACACTTTCATGGATTTTCAGTAAAAAGCACTACTTTTTTTTAGATTCTTCCGGACTCGTTATATAAAACTCAGTAGCAATAGATAAGAGAATTTACAAAGAGACTTTTATGATGCGTGCTGCTGTTCCAGTTTTAATTTCGAGTCTAGTACTTGGTTCCCTAGTTTCTGATTACCTGGGAATAGCTAGTCACGATTTCGCTTTTTCTCCCTCTAATTCACAAAATATGATCTCACTAAAATCTAAACCCAAACGTAATCAACCAGAAAAACCCCAACCACATCGCGGTACTGGACGTAGAAGTCTCATAGAAACTTATAGCAATGCTCATCTAATTGCTTAGAAGTGAGGGTTTGATACTTCCTAATCATGGGATGAGTTCATATTTTTTGTCACAGACAAATATAAAAGCCGTTCAACTCTTTTCATAGTCTCTTCTCGTCCTGGGATGAACAACCCACAGTAACACCATTCTGGACTATAGATTGTCAAAGATTTACTGTGTAGTCTTTTGAGCAATCCACATATTGTCAAAACTGTTTCAATGAATGTCATGAATTAACCTGAATCGACAGCATCACCACTCTTTACTTTTATAGAAGGGTGTCATTCAGGTTCATAATTCAGATTTAAAACATTTAGGGCTTACACATGAAAACGAACAATCAAGAGTATTGGCCAGGTTATAGAAGGATAAATTGCCGATACCTTTACACCCTCCCAAAGCAGAGAGTTTCGGTTACGTAAGTCCTGAAATTGATAACCAGTCTTCAATCACAAGATACCCGAATTTTTCAAAAATTCGGGTATCTGCTCCTTTCAACTAAGGCTTATTTTCCATCTTCTTCACACCATTGATAAACATTGGTACGAACTTTTCCATAAATGTTTGTGGATTGCGTTGCCAAGCTCTTTGAGCAGCTTGAATTCTTGTAAATTGCAATTGAGGTGCTAGCAAAGTTTGTGGTAAACGTTCCATTAGATATTGGGGTCGTTGCCACATGGGCATTGTATTTGCGACTCCCATCAGATTCGCAACTCGCCGCAGTTCTGCACCTAAAGTAATATCCATCCCTGATTCAAAGGCTGCTTGTTCAATGGCAGCATATTTGCGTTTGGCTTGTTCGACTTTTTGCCGATGTTCTGGGCTTTTATTTGCTATCTGTGCTAACCAGCGATTACCCCAACGAACGTGTCCGGCTTCTTCGGGCAGAATTTTTGCAATGGTTTCGCGGATTTGGATATTTTCTGCTGTTTGGGGCGCTTTTTTGAGGGCGTAAATGTGGGCTGAAAAATACTCGCAACCACGTTTCTCGGTGACGTTAATCGCCGCTAGGGTAGAAATTACAAATTCTTCTAGTGCTTGGGTAGGGTCTTGCTGTTCGCTATCCAATAACCTTTCAAACTCATCGATGTAGGAATTACCAGGAGGCGTTCCTACATTCGCACCTAAATCGACCAACAAATCAGTTAGCCACATGGCATGACGCGCTTCATCTGAGATGTGGTGAGATAAATCTCTGATTAGTTCCGGTGGCTTGCCATTTAACCTTTCAATCAGGTCTGTCAGGTCTTTACAACTGCGCTGCTCACTATAACGATAGCGGTTGAGGGTGATCAGGTGAATTTCGCGATCGCTTACTACCTGTTTGAGAATATCCCTCGCACTCAAAGTATTCTGAAATTTCCGTGGATAAACGACTGTCATGGGTTTGGGTAAGTTTGTTGAACTGAATAGTAATTAACTTTTTCTCAATAGCTGCATTAGCAAATATCGCCCAGCATGAGAACAACGTAAATAAATGTAACAAATAAATCATCATTCTTGAGAAAGACATCTCTTGCAGTGTTCTGTTGCTGGAAATAATCTCTAAAACTTTTGCTGAGAAAATAGTAAGTGCAATTACATAAGTATTACAATTTATAACAAATCTTCAATTCCGTAGCATAAGATACAGAATTCTTGCTATATTAAATGTGTGAAGGGTCAAATCCAATTAATATCACTAGGAGGACTGTATGTCTATTCAAGAAAAATCTCGTGCCATTATGATGCGCCAATATCAGCAAGTGAAGAATCGTCAACAATCTATGCTGATGCGTTCCGCACAAGAACTCGGTCTTCCTGCTGAAGAACTGTCCCACTACTGGAACCCCACTCAAGGAAAGATCGATCCCACCACTCGCACGATTTATGGTCGTAGTAATGCTTCGATGAGCTAAGTTTTACTCATGTTTAAGTCATGGTTGTTATTAGAGGAAGTAACTCATTGTTGAAGTTACTTCCTCTAGTATACTTATACATAATTTTTACAGAAGACAAAAAACCACCCATAAGGGTGGCAAAATTTGAACTTTCAGCTATAAATTGCTAACAGGTGTTAATTAAACGTCGTAATAGATAGAGAACTCATAAGGATGAGGACGCAGTTGCATCTGTTTAACTTCGTTAGCTAGTTTGTAGTCAATCCAGTTTTGGATAAAGTCTTCGGTGAATACGCCTGTATCTGTTAAGAAAGCGTGGTCGTTTTCTAGCGCTTCCAATGCTAGTTCTAAAGAACCAGGTGTGGAAGGAACTTTTGCCAATTCTTCTGGAGAAAGTTCATAGATGTTTTTATCTAATGGCTCACCAGGATGAATTTTGTTCTTGATACCATCGATACCAGCGCACAGCATGGCAGCAAATGCCAAATAAGGGTTAGAGGTAGCATCTGGACAACGGAACTCTAAACGCTTGGCTTTGGGGTTAGTGCCAGACAGAGGAATACGGATGGAAGCAGAACGGTTTCCTTGGGAGTAAGCCAAGTTAACTGGTGCTTCATAACCAGGAACTAGACGCTTGTAAGAGTTGGTGCTGGGGTTGGTGATTGCCAACAGTGCTGGGGCGTGCTTGAGAAGACCACCAATGTAGTACAGTCCCATTTCACTTAAGCCAGCATACTGATCACCTGCGAAGAGAGGTTTGCCATCCTTCCAGATAGATTGGTGACAGTGCATACCAGAACCGTTATCACCAAAAATTGGTTTTGGCATGAAGGTGACGGTTTTGCCATATTTTTTGGCAACGTTCTTGATGACATATTTGTAAATCATCAGCCAGTCAGCAGCTTCGATTAACTTACCAAAGCGGAAGCCTAGCTCGCACTGACCACCAGTAGCAACTTCGTGGTGATGTTTTTCGATGGGTACGCCTAATTTCGCCATCGTCAACAACATTTCTGTCCGGATGTCTTGGAAAGAATCTGTGGGGGAAACAGGGAAATAACCCTCTTTAAAACGTGGTTTGTAAGCCAAGTTGGGTTTATCTGCTGTACCTTCTTTACCAGAATTCCAAGCACCCTCTACAGAGTCGAGGAAGTAGTAACCTTCGTTAGCGTTTTGGGCAAAGCGGGCGCTATCAAAGATAAAAAATTCAGCTTCAGGGCCAAAGAAGGCTGTATCACCAATACCCGTAGATACTAAGTAGTCTATTGCTTTTTGAGCAATAACCCGTGGACAACGGTTGTACCATTCTCCTGTGCGTGGTTCTTTAATGCTACAAACAATACTTAGTGTTGGCACTTCCATGAATGGGTCGATCCAAGCAGTGTTGGGATCGAGAACCATTGTCATGTCTGACTCGTTGATTGCTTTCCAACCCCGGATGCTGGAACCATCAAAAGGTACGCCATCAGAGAATGAGCTTTCATCGATTTGGTTTTGGTACAAGGTGAGGTGCTGCCATGTACCTACTGTATCGATGAACTTGAGGTCAATCAGCTCAATTTTTTCATCTTGAATTCTTTTCAAGACTTCTTGTGGGGTTGTCATTGTTACTCCTTCTCTGCCAATTTCTTAAATTCAAACCAGAATCTGCCAAAGCATCTAAGCCCTACTGAGCGAAACAAAGTTGATGACACACCTGAAATATCGTAGATTCTAAACATTAGACAGTTTTGTAGTCTTTGTTACAGAACGTCTGGATTACAGGTAATATTAACCTTTCTTTCGACATCTGCACAAAAGGGAGAAAGTTAATCTCATAGGGGTCAACTTTGACATAAAATCCTTAAGTAACAGATAGATTGTTTTTGTGCCGAATCTATTTTTAATAGCACAAAAATTTACTGGTGCGTAGTGCAACCAAATTAATATCAAACCATAGATAGCAAAGATTGGGAGAAGAAGGAATGCGCGATGCAGTAACAAGCTTAATTAAGAATTATGACGTAGCTGGTCGGTATTTTGACCGAAATGCGATCGATACCCTCAAAGATTATTTTGATAGTGGTACGGCTCGTGTCCAAGCAGCAGCCGCGATTAACTCCAATGCAGCTGCACTGGTCAAACAAGCAGGTTCTAAGTTGTTTGAAGAACTGCCAGAGTTAATTCGCCCCGGTGGTAATGCCTACACTACTCGTCGTCTGGCAGCTTGTTTACGAGATATGGACTACTATCTGCGCTACGCTACTTATGCACTGGTTGCTGGTAATACCAATGTTTTAGATGAGCGGGTGCTGCAAGGCTTGCGGGAAACTTACAATTCTTTGGGTGTACCCATTGGCCCTACAGTTCGCGGTGTACAAATTCTCAAGGATTTGGTCAAGGAACAAGTTGCAGGTGCAGGTATTGCCAACACCACTTTTGTTGAGGAGCCATTTGACCATATTACTCGTGAATTAAGCGAGCGGGATGTTTAAGAAGGTATGGGGCAAAAGGCAGGAGGTATGATTTACAATCTGTTTTTTGTCTAGTTTTCATTGTCTGGTTGATTTTCAATATCAAAAAACAGATTTTTAATGACGCACTTTGGCTGTATTGACAAAGTGCGTTTACTTTTTTAAGTATTACGTAATCTTTTTTGAGTATAAATTCAGGTAAACAAAGATATAGCCGTAGCTAAGATAAAACCCTGGCAATAAAAGGCTTTCAAGTCTGCCAACAGTCAACAGCTATAAATTAACAATAAAATTGACTCTAGATTTTACGTAAATTAAATTATGTAAGGTTTTAGTAAAAAGTTATGAATAATATGTGTATTAACAAAATTTTAAGTAAATCTGTAAAGGGCATGAGGGAGAGTAATCTGCCATAATTTGACTAATCTCCCCCACTTGTATAGGTTGTTTCTTTCCGCACCTGACTGTGAACTACAGGGAACACAAAAGAGTTATTTGTCTGTGGTTATCAACTAACAGTAGAGATGGCAGCACCCAACCACGCGGCAAAGTTTTCTTGCTGCGTCGCGTTAGGATTCTGTATCGCCAGTAGCTGATACTTGGTAGGACGTGGTGTCCCTAGCTTTACAGGATAGGTACGCAGCTCATCTTGGTGAAAAACTGTTACCTGGATAGTATCATTGGCTTGATAGTCTTTAAGGCGATCGCTCAATTGATGGGCTGTGATCTTGATGCCTGCAATAGCCAGCAACTCATCACCTGCGTCAATTCCTGCCATTTGGGCAGGCGAACCAGCCTCGACAAATTTAATCATCTCTCGACCATTTTCCGTGTTTACTTTCACCCCTAAGTAAGGTTCTTCTTCTCTCTCTGCTACCAAATGCAAGCCAAAAGGTTCTAAGTACTGATTAAACGGCAATTCTTCTGTGCCATCAATATAGCGTGCGAAGAAATCCGTCAAATCAACTCCAGCCACCGATTCGATCACCGCCTGTAATTGTTCTGGAGTGTAGCCAATTTCAGCTTGACCAAATTTTTGCCACATTTGACGCATCACATCATCAAGCGATCGCTGATTACGATACCGCGCTCTAATCAGCAAATCTAGTAGCAAAGATATCATTTCTCCCTTCAAATAATAGGAGACTTGCGAATTACCAGTATTTGTATCTGGGCGATAAAGTTTAATCCAAGCATCGAAACTCGACTCAGAAAGTGGTTGTACTTTCCGCCCTGGTGTCGTAATTAACCTACTTATCTCCTTACTCCAGTAATTTAAATAAGTCTTTGCATCATAAATGCCTGCTCGTAAAGGAATCAGTAGATCGTAATAACTGGTAGTTCCCTCACAGAACCACAGAGATGGTGTGTAATTTTCTTGGTCGTAGTTAAATACCTCTAAAGCTTGGGGACGAATTCGCTTGACATTCCATAGATGGAAGAACTCATGGGCTAGTAATTGAATGAAGCGTTCATACTTATCTTGGGAGCGAAAACCAAAACGCTGATAAATCAAAGAACAGCTATTTTTATGCTCCAAACCACCGTACGCTTGAGCAAATAAATGCAGCAAAAAGACGTATCGCTCATAAGGCAATCCGCCAAACATCTGTGCTTCTATTTGGATAATTTTTTGGGTATCCCTAATTAGCTGCTGTACTTGACAATTTCCTTGTCCCCAGATCGCCAATTCATGAGGTTTCCCTAACACCTCAAAGTGATATAACTGGTGTTCACCAATCTCAAAAGGACTATCTACAAGGGTATCAAAATCAGCAGCATAAAAAGTATTAGATTGCTCACCAATTGTAGGTAAAGGAGTAGTTACCCGCCATTGGGGATACGGTGGTATGACAGTAACACAAATTGGTAAGTTTTCCCATCCTGGTAGTCTAAAAAACAATGCTGCCCCATTAAAATAACCGTGGGTAGCATCTAAATGATTTGTCCGCACTGATAGTTCGTTTGCAAAAATGCGGTAACGCACCGTTACTTCTGAAACATCACCTTTATTGATTTGCCAGTGGTTTTTACTGATTTTCCGCCAAGGTAAAATTTTATCTCCTGCAAAAGCAGTAAAATCTTGTAAATTCTTGGCGTACTCTCGCACCAAATATGATCCTGGTGTCCACACCGGCATTCTTAAGTCAAGAATTGGTGATGAATAGTTTACGATTTGCAAACTCACCTCAAATAGATGCGTCTCTGGTTGGGGCATTGCCACCAAATAATTAATCGTCGGCACGGTGTCCTGAACGCCAATATCGATACGAGGTGCTGTCGCTTCAGTCATCTGTAGTTAAGAGTGATAGTTCTGAGTCAAAAGTCAATCCATACATAGTTAATAGTTAATAGTTACTGGCCAATAGTCAATAGTTAAGCAATGCAGACTCAGCATTTAGAGGTGCATTAATGCTATGAGCTATGACACAGGCAACATTACTCAGTCTACTAAAAGAAAAGTCTCCAGAGCTTGCAATTGCTGGACTTTACGCTTTTAGCGCAGACTTGCCATAGCATTAAAAATACATTTCTCAGAGGTTATTTATCAAATAAACATGACATTCAATTATGTTACGTTAAACTTCGTTAACGTATACTCAAAATTTAATATTTACATAATAATTCAGTAGGCAGAAGCCAGAATACTTTTCTCTAAGCTCCAATACCTAAACCCTTTTTGCTCTTTAGTTATATCAGTAGATCAAAGGAACATAGTATCCGTTTGCTTGAATTTGCAAGTATAAATACGCTTGTATTGTTTGTTTAATATGCTTCCATGAAGACGTTAGCCCTCAAATATCAGGTGTTTTAGTGCTGAGGAAAAACTTAAAAAAAGTTTAAAAGAGGATGCTTTTATTAGACTTTTCCCGCTAAATTCAGCAATTGTTTGAAATTTATCAGATAGATAATATTATTAGTACTGTCAATTTTTATCCACCCTTTATCGTGCAATTTATCCATAATTTTGCTAGTTTCTTCAACACCGATTTCTGTAACCTCTGCTAAGTCCTTAAAAGGGATATTAAAAATTTCCCTACCTTGTGTAGATTCTTGACCATAGCTCTCACCCAAACTAACTAAGGTATGAGCTAATTTCACAGCAGGTGGTGAAGAACGGATTTGTAACCGTTGGTTAATTTGTCGTAATCGTCGCACCATTAATTGCAGCATTCTATGATGCAATTGTGGGTCTTTAAATAAAATTTGAATAAAACGTTCTCTAGAAATACTGAGTAACTTGACTGGTGAAAGAGCAATTACATCTGTTGAGCGAGGAGATTCATCTAAAATCGCCATTTCTCCAAAAAAATCACCCCTTCCTAAAATTGCTAAAGCTACCGAATCATCTCCACAGGTGCGCCGAACTTTTACCCATCCAGATACAACGAAATAAACTGCATTACCCCAGGCATCTTCCATTAAAACTGCTCTACCAGTGGGATATTCATGATCAATTGCAATATTGAGTAGCCATTCTAAGGTTTGTGGAGTGGCTGTACTCAATAAGGGGAAAATATCACTAAAAACCTCAGTTTGCATGAAATATCTACTAAAAATGAGTTTGTTATTTGAGAATTAAGCCATCTACTATAAGTTTTAAAGTCGAAATATAGCAATAGATGAGAAAAAAGTTAGTGGGACTTTAAAAGTCATTTCTCAGAACACAGAATCTATATTAAACAAGCCGCCATAGTAATTTTGTTTTAGTCATAAGTAATAATAACTATGGATTTCCGCCGTGAATTTCTGAAGTTAACTGAGCGCTCATAACGTTCTTTAAGAGACACTGCTCGTTGGCGGAGCGTCTCATAGGAAAGTCTGAAGGGTAATTGCTATTTACCATTCCTGATGACCAACCCCCACAAACATTATCAATGTCTAATTAGACAAGTGTTAACCAGAAGCTCTGTAAAAGATAGTCTGGTTAGTCATTACAACATAACAATTATGGTAAAGATCGAAATCAGAGGTTTTACTGACAGCACGATGATTCTCTGTCTGATAGTCATTGATTATTTGCCGTCAGTGTTTTAACTTTTTGGTCTAAGCTTTCAACTATTCGAGTGAGGGTAGATAAAGCCTCTGATTGCTCGGCTTTGAGGTGAGGATTCAGCAGTAATCGTTGATGTAATTCATGCAACTTATAGCTGAGTTGTTGAGAAATTCCTATGGCATCTCGACTCAGACGATCTAATTGCTGCTGCTGATAAAATTTTAGAGCTGCCCCCCTTAGTACTTGCAGTGTGGCCTCTTCGCCATTTATTCCTGGCATTACACGTATGCGTAATAATAAACTATTGTTTTGGTATTGGCATTCTTTCTCAATCTGTTGTGGTTCTGCGAGCGTACTAAGAGGAAACCCTGCAAAACGCTTTAATTCATTAAGTACGCCTTGAAAAACAGAGAGGGGTAAATTTTCCAATACAGACTGTAAGACTCCATTGTCACTCCAAATAATTCTTCCTCTATATGGTTGTCTTTCCAGATATAAGCGACCAATCCCCCCACCTAAAACTCGTCCTAGCAATTCCTCCAATAGCTTCCTAGAGGGTAAATTGAGTAGTGATTCAATAGGGCTGAATAGTTGTGGAGCTTGCACTTGTAAAACAGTTACATCACTCAGTAGAGGCATGGGTGATTCTTGTTGAACACTGACTTGTTGAGAATCATTGGTAGTTTGAGAATCCTTCTCTGAGTGGGACGGCACAGAAACATCTATTAATGACTCAAAAGATTGATGTAACGGCTGTACTTCTGGGGAGGGAGTTGTGGCGTTAGGTAGATTAAGTGTGGTGTTCACACTCTCGGCTAAAATCTCTTCTGCTTCTGGTTTTTCTACTGGTTGTACCTCTGGAGTGGATGTATTCTTATAGTTGAGGTAAGCAGAAAGTATTGCGCGATGAATGTCAGCAGCGATTTCTTGAGTTTCTATTGTGCTGTTGATATATGACACAATGCGATGTACGTAATCGAATGCGGCACTATCTCCTAGATTTACCATACCTAGTGATAAGCGATCATTTTGGCACCTTAAAGGCAAAATCTGGTGGTAGAGGCAAACTTCAAAGGGCAAGATGCTATCAATTAGCTGGAATATTCCCTCTCGTTCGGACTCTTGCTCCCAATTAGTTGGAGTTGTGTTGAGCAACTGTTGTCCATTGGTTCCGGTGTCAGCTGGTTTGCCCTGTGAAGACCACATAGGTTTGCTTGCTTAGTGTTTCTTTATATTCTATTTTGCTCTTCGGCACTTGGCAGTAAATAAATATACTGAGTTCAGTGGATTACAGCCAAATTAACTGGGTGCAATATATAGCGGCTTGCAGTTGAGTTTAATACATACCTAACCCACAACTCCTTCCCTACAAAGAAAAGAGAGAGGCTTAAAAACTTAAATTTTTTGTTGACCGTTCAAGATAGTTAAGTCCCTATCCGCTTGGGAGCGAAAAGTCTGAGCGCAGGCTTCCGGCGCTCAGAACTTTTGAAGACAGAGGGTTTGGGGAGAGGTCATCGAACTCTTAAGAAAACAGAAAGTTTTCTTTCGCTCTTCCCGTAGGTGTTCCTCTGTTGGAGACTCACGTTAAAACAGCCTAGCAGTACTGCTTACAAGATGGGTTGCTAATTTTTGGCTTGTTGGGTCAGCTTGGTTAATACGTCGTTGGAACGTTCGACAAAAGATTTCATTCCTTCTGCGTCGAAACCTTTCTGGGACATTAACGCTAAATCGTAAACGTGTTGACAAATTAAGTTGACTAAGGGATTTGTGGTTGATTCTCCATCGCCTTGAATAATTGCACCTTGGTTGAGGTTTACCAAGTTTTGAATTAGGGGATGGGCTGTATTCACTAGTAAAATGTGGTCTTCGGGAAAATCTGCGTTTTGCTGCTGCATCATGGCGGTCATTTCCCTCATGCGGCGGAGAAATTCTGGTAAGAGAACGATCGCCGGTGGTGTACCTTGAGGATCATCAGACTTGAGTGCTTCAGTGCGGATGTTGACTTTAGGTTTATTGAGGGATTTCTCAAATAACTCTTTAATGATCTCACTCTTGGTTTTATTTGTGGTGGGGTCAACAATTTCCCCGGCTTTGTCTTGTTCGAGCAAGGTATTATCGAGGTCAGAATCTACCCGTGTAAATTTGACATCTTGATATTCCTGTTCGAGGAAGTTGATAAAGTGGGTGTCGATGAAGGAATCGAGGAATAAAACTTCTAAGCCTTGGTTTTTGTGTAGTTCTATATAAGTGGCTTGGGTTGCTTCATCGGTGCTGTAAAATACGCGGTTTTCGTGGCGTTCTTTGTTGCGTTCTAAGTATTCTTTCAGGGTTGTGTATGGTAAGCCTGGTGTGGGAGAGTCGGGGGAAGGGGTGATATCTTGCCAAACATCTCCTTCTTGGGACTGTACCTCAACGGCTGGCGTTTCTGCTGGTTGTTCCCATTTAACGGTACTGCGGAAAATAATTATGTCTTCGACTTGCTTTTTAAATTTCTCGTCGTTGAGGACACCGAATTTGACAAAGGTGCTTAAGTCTTTCCATGCACTAATATATTGTTCGCGGTCGTCGCGGTATAGTTCTTTGAGTCTGTCGCCGACTTTTTTCGCTATATAATCGCCGATTTTGCGGACGGTGCGATCGCCTTGTAAGGCACTACGTGATACGTTAAGGGGAATATCCGTACTATCGATTACGCCCCGCATGGGTACAAGGAACTGGGGGATAATTTCTTCGCAGTTATCACTGACGAAAACTTGGTTGCAGAATAACTTGATTTGTCCTTTGGTGACATCCACATCAGGACGCATTTTGGGGAAATACAGAATCCCGTTAATAATAAAGGGATAGTCGGTGTTTAGATGCACCCACAGTAAGGGTTCTTCTTGGAAAGGATAGAGATAGCGGTAAAATTCTAAATAATCTTCTTTTGTCAGGTTGCTGGGAGACTCCCGCCAAGGTGCTTTTTGTCTGTTTAATACTTCACCATCCAGTTTGATAGGTACTGGCATGAAGTCGCAATAAGTCTTGACGAGATTTTTTACCCGCGCTGATTCTAAATATTCTTCTTCGTCTGGTAACAGAGTCAGGGTGATGGTAGTCCCGATGGTGGTGCGGGATGATTCTTCTAGGGTAAATTCTGGGGAACCGTCACAACTCCAGTGGACTGCTTGCGCTCCTTCTTGATAGGAGAGAGTATCAATTTCTACCTTTTGCGCCACCATGAAGGAGGAATAGAAACCCAGTCCAAAGTGACCGATGATTGGCTGGTCTGATTTTCCCTGATATTTGTGAATAAACTCTTCAGCGCTAGAAAAGGCGACTTGGTTGATATATTTTTTGACTTCTTCTGCTGTCATCCCGATACCGTTATCGGTGATGGACAGGGTTTTTTTATCTTTGTCGATGGCGAGTTGAATCTCTGGTTCATCAACTACTCCTGCATATTCTCCCGCACGGGATACCATTTTCAGCTTTTGGATAGCATCTACAGCGTTAGAGACTAGTTCCCGCAGGAAAATTTGATGGTCTGAGTAGAGGGATTTCTTGATAATTGGGAAAATATTCTCAGTATGAATACTGATGGTGCCTTGCTCTAGCATGATTTTGATTTTAGTATCTGAAACTATTTGTTTAGTCAAGACATCTTAGCTTTTTATGATCATGGGTAGATGCCCAAGATATAAAAGAGCATGGGACTAATGAAGATTTTCAAGGTATAGTTTAAGCGATCGCTGCTTTTTGCTAGGATTGTTTGCCCCCAAGCGGTGATTCGGATTTCCCTACATATCATTTAAACGCTGAGGGGCGCTGAGGTAAGCGCAGAGGGGCGCGGAGGGAGGTATCATCAAACCAGTCTCTGTAAAATTGGCTAGGTTGTGATTTGTGTTACCGAAACTTTTACTGGTGCTTTGTTAGTGAAACTTAAACCGTTTTCATCTTGGTCTATGTAAATGGTGTCACCGGAGATAAAGGTATTTTCTAAGATTTTGGTGGCGAGGGGGTTTTCGATTTCTCTCTGAATGGCTCGTTTTAGGGGACGTGCGCCGTAAACTGGGTCATAGCCTTTTTCTACGAGGAAATCACAGGCGGCTGGAGAGATTTCAAAGGAGATTTTTTGATCTCTGAGGAGACTTTCCACTCGTTTTAGTTGAATGCGGATGATGTGGCTCATCTCAGAACGGCTGAGGGCGTGGAAAAGAATTGTATCATCAACACGGTTGAGAAATTCGGGGCGGAAGTGCGATCGCAAGGCATCCATGACCCGATTTCGCATTGTCTCATACTGGGTATCATCACCGGAAACGTCTAAAATATGTTCGCTACCGATGTTACTGGTCATGACAATGACGGTATTACGAAAATCTACTGTTCTGCCTTGGGAATCAGTAATTCTCCCATCATCTAATACTTGCAATAAAATATTGAACACATCGGGGTGTGCTTTTTCGACTTCATCCAATAACACCACAGAATAAGGATGTCGGCGGACTGCTTCGGAAAGTTGCCCACCTTCTTCGTAGCCTACATAACCAGGAGGCGCGCCAACTAAGCGGGAGACAGAATGTTTTTCCATGTACTCAGACATATCCAAGCGCACCAAAGCATCATCAGCGTCAAAGAGGAACTGGGCTAAAGCGCGGGCGAGTTCGGTTTTACCTACACCAGTCGGCCCCATAAATAGAAATGAACCGATGGGACGGTTGGGGTCTTTCATTCCCGCACGGGCGCGACGAATAGCGGCTGATACTGCTTCCACGGCTTCCTGTTGTCCTATCACCCGTTGATGTAAGTGGCTTTCGAGTTGTAGGAGTTTTTGCCGTTCTGATTCCAACAGACGATTTACGGGGATACCTGTCCACTTAGCGACGATTTCGGCGATGTCGGCTTCGGTGACTTGTTCACGCAACAAGGTAGAACCTTGACTTTGTAGTTCTAAGAGTTTCGCTTCTTTAGCTTCGCGATCGCGCTGTACTCCTTCTAGTTTGCCATACTTCAACTGCGCCGCTTTATTCAAATCGTAAGCCCGTTCTGCTTGCTCAATCTGCACCCTTAAAGCGTCTTCTTCTTTCTTTAACAAACTAATGGCTTCTAGTACCTGCTTTTCACCTTGCCATTGATTGTTTAAATCCTGCTGTTTTTCAGTTAAATTGGTGATTTCTAACTCAATTCGCTGCAAACGTTCCTTAGTAGGCGCTGCTACTTTCTCCTCTCCCGCCAAGGAGAGCTTTTCCATTTCTAGCTGCATCAAGCGGCGGTCAATGGCTTCCAAGTCTGCTGGTTTGGAAGTGATTTCCATTTTTAATTGGGCTGCGGCTTCATCGACTAAATCAATGGCTTTATCTGGTAGGAAGCGGTCAGCAATGTAACGAGCTGATAAAGTTGCTGCGGCTACTAGTGCGGAATCGGAAATTTTCACATTGTGATGGACTTCGTAGCGTTCCTTCAACCCGCGCAAAATGGAGATTGTATTTTCCACACTCGGTTGGTCTACGTACACCTGTTGAAAACGTCGTTCTAAAGCTGCGTCTTTTTCAATGAATTTACGAAACTCATCTAAAGTTGTCGCCCCAATACACCGCAACTCACCCCTTGCCAGCATGGGTTTGAGCAAGTTACCTGCATCCATTGCCCCTTGTTGGTTGGAACCAGTGCCGACGACGGTATGTAGTTCATCAATAAATAATACAATATTACCGTTTGATTCCGTAACTTCCCGGAGGACGGCTTTTAATCGGTCTTCAAATTCACCCCGATATTTTGCCCCAGCAATCAAACTACCGATATCGAGAGAGATTAATTGACGGTTTTTCAGAGATTCCGGGACATCCCCATTAACTATACGCTGTGCCAAAGCTTCAGCGATCGCTGTCTTACCCACCCCAGGTTCACCAATCAAGACGGGATTATTTTTACTCCGACGAGATAACACCTGAATTACCCGACGAATTTCGTCATCTCGTCCAATCACTGGGTCTAACTTACCCGACTTTGCCTGTTCTGTTAAATCCCTACCAAATTTCTGTAATGCTTCATAGCGGGATTCTGGGTTTTGGTCTGTCACTTTTTGGCTACCACGAACGGCTTTGATACTTGCTTCTATCTTGGCACTGTCTACATTAAAACCTTTGAGTACCTTCCTACCAACACGTTCATCATCCACAAAAGCTAGGAGCATATGTTCTACAGAAATGTAGCCATCCTTCATCCGCTCCCTAATTTCCTCGGCGCGGTCAAGCATAACATCCAAGCTACGACCGAGGTAAAGTTGGTCACTTTTGCCTACTTTGGTTTGACGCTGGGTAAAAGCTTCTAATTGCTGTTGTAAGCGAATCGGGTCAATTTCTGCGCGACCCAAAATCCGCACAGCTAAACTAGTAGGATCTTCTATCAGAGCAAGAATTAAATGTTCAACGTCTAGTTGTTGTTGTTGATATGCACGAACTATATCCTGAGATTTGACAATGACTTCCCAGGCTTTATCAGTAAATTTATTGGGATCTGTAGGCTGCATCTTTACGATTTTTAATGTAATATTCCAAACTTTTATTCTAGGTATATAAAAAGAGATTCAAGGCTAATTTATTAGATATTGCGGGAATTTAGATGAGATGTTTGCTGTATCGAGAAGTATCCTTGATCAAGCTAATTAGACCAAAAAGCTTTACACTTGATTTTTGATACTTCCCCACTAATTGATTTTTATATTCCCCTCCCCAAACAATCATTCAAATACTCGCACTATTTATCCGCCTACTTATACGGTAGCAGTCGGGCAAACAACATCGAGTTATTAATCCACCACCTATTTCCTAATTTAAAACGAAAACACCGCCATCAGCTTACTTTGCAATATGGTGTTGGGAAAAATATTTAGTTTGGTAGATAGGGGGAGATGAGGGAGTTGAGTGATGACCTTCGCACTAACAAAAGAATCATAGTTCCATCAATCCCTACACCCTTATACCCCCATACCCCTACACCCTAAACTCGTGTTTTGGGAGTGTAGTGTAAAAAACCTACACCTTTCAGGATGAGTGAGTAGGGAAAAAATCAGCAGTAATTTTATTAACTCCCCACTCATTACTCATCAACCTCCATTCTCTAACCCTGTTTCACTAGCTGTTCTGATGAATCTTGTTTCACTGTCGCGCCTTGATTACTCAACTGGATTAGTTCTATCTTGTATCCATCTGGGTCTTCGACGAAAGCAATCACAGTCGAGCCATGCTTCATTGGCCCTGGTTCCCTAACCACCTTACCGCCCTGAGTTTTAATAGACTCACAGGTGGCATAAATATCATCTACACCAAGAGCAATATGACCGTAAGCATTACCTAATTCGTACTTCTCTACTCCCCAATTGTAGGTTAGTTCTATAACTGTGTTATCACTCTCATCGCCGTAGCCAATAAAAGCTAGGGTAAATTCTCCTCCTGGGTAATCCTTTTTCCGTAGTAACTTCATGCCCAGGACATCACAGTAGAATTTCAAAGACTCTTCCAGGTTACCCACCCGTAGCATTGTATGTAGTAAACGCATAATCACCTTAAGGTTGTTTTCTGTAAAATATTGATTTCTGCCAACATTGTACAGAGGGATTGGAGATTGGGGGCATAAGAGGCAAGGGAGCAGAGGGCAGGGGGAGAAAACTCATGACAACTGACTAATGATTAATGACTATTACCTATTGACCAAGGGTGTAAATTTAGATATCTTTGCACTCCGAGCATTTTTCTATTATTCTTGGGCTAGTTTCAGAAGCGATTATCTTTTGATACCATCTCTGATACTCAGATTAATTCATTTTTGATACCAAGCAACCGATGCGAACAACCACAGGTTCGGTTAACAGTAATCAGCCAAAACCTAATTATCCAAGCTATTCCTCCTCCGTACCCCTGTACGTATATCGGGAATTGGCGGCTGAATTAAAAGCAACACAAGACAAGTTAGATGCGCTGACAGCAAAAAATCAACAATTAGCGCAAGAAAATCAAATACTGCGCCATGAAATTAGTCAGGTTGTGCAGTCTTTTTTACATCTGCAAAAAGTGGTAGATTATAAAGTCTCAGGTTTTCATCCTGAGATAGAAAAACCGACTATTGACCCATCTATACAAGCACAACCACGCCCACAAGCTGTGCGTTCACGTCAACCAGTCGTTCCTGAAGCCCCAAGCAGCAAGAACCGTCGCACTGAGTTTTCTGTACCCATCACACAAATCACCTCTACTACGCCAGATACGGTCTTGATCCCAGAGCAGGAAATGGGCTACCACCCTCTGTCTGCCTCAAAAGCAAAGGCTAAAGAACTTAACAGTTGGTGGTTAGCTGTCTGTATCCTGTTAATTATGCTGAGTGCTTTTGGTGCTGGGTATTTAATTGTCCGCCCTTTATTTGAACACCAAAGTCGTTAGTGCAAGGAGTCAAGAGGTAGAAGTCAAGGAAATTTGTGTCATCAGATTCTTATCTAAGATTTGGTTTCTACCATGCTGTATATTCGTTATTCCCACTGCCGTTTTGGTTTGTTCTTAATTTGTGCTAAATATCTAAAATTAGTTTTTGAATCGCTGCTTTTATTTAATCGTTGGTAAAAGTTACACAGACTACATCGAAAGTTTTTGCGGAAAATAGCATTTTGATATGCCCAACTCAAACTCTCTTCCTCAACTGCTCATACAGAGCAGATACGGTTAAAAAAAGTTGCAATTCTCATAAGTGTCTTTAAAATAAGGCGAATGTGAAAGTGTCAGACATTGGATCTGGTTAGATATATAAACGAAGCTACTAGAAATTAGGAGTCAATGCAATGAAAAAAGTAGAAGCTATTATCCGCCCATTTAAGCTAGATGAAGTGAAAATCGCTTTAGTCAACGCGGGTATTGTGGGTATGACTGTTTCTGAAGTCCGGGGTTTTGGACGGCAGAAAGGACAGACAGAACGCTATCGCGGCTCTGAGTACACTGTGGAGTTTCTGCAAAAACTGAAGGTGGAGATTGTAGTTGAAGATAACCAAGTTGATATGGTTGTTGACAAAATCATTGCTGCTGCTCGTACAGGCGAAATCGGTGATGGTAAAATCTTTATCTCACCTGTAGAACAAGTAATTCGGATTCGTACTGGAGAGAAGAATACAGAAGCCGTGTAAGTAAGGATTATTGTTAGTGTTAGCAGGGCGTTATGCTCGTGCTGAGTCTTGGTAGAGACGCGTTTAATCGCTGTCTCTACAGAAAATTTTTTACGCAAAACATAATTTCATTCACAGTCATCAGCAGGACTCGATACTAAGTTAAGAATTTTATGGTAATACTGAAAAGCAGGCGTGATGACAGCCGTTGAGTAAGAGAGCAGATCATGACTCTGGTTTGGCAAGCAGATTTTTATCGCAGTCCTCGGCAAGATTTAGATGGAAAAATCTTGTGGGAGTTATTAATTTGTGATGTAAATCGTGGTTTCGAGTATACGGCGACTTGTCCCCAGTCAGAAGCTAATTCTAGTTGGTTGACTACCCAAATTCAATTAGCAGCAGGTGAAAAACTACCAGATATTATCCAAGTTTTTCGCCCCCAGTCTTTGAGTTTGATTGAGGCGGCTGGACGCAATTTGGGGATTAATGTCGAACCGCAACGCCAAACCCCAGCTTTGAAACAATGGTTACAAGAAAAGCAATATTCCATAGCAATAGATAAGCCACCACCTACACCGTTACCGGACAACTTATGGGGCGATGAGTGGCGCTTTGCTAGTATCCAAGCTGGTGACATCGTGGATTTGTTTAGCGATCGCCCAATTCCCATTTTATCTTTACCAGAACCCCTCAAACCAATTAATTTAGGCTTGGCATCAACAGTGGCGATTCCTGGTGTGGTAATTTATGGTGGTAAGCGATCGCTAAATCTAGCTAGATGGATTGCCCAAACCCGCCCAGTAGCCTTGAATTATATTGCCGGTGCGCCCGATGGTTTGATACTAGAAGCTGGTTTGGTGGATAGATGGATTTTAGTTACTTTTGAAGATGCAGAAGTAACGGCGGCTGCAAAAGTTTATGAACAACGTCAAAAACAAAGTCGGGGATTACATTTTTTATTAGTACAGCCTGATGATTCAGGTATGACTTACACTGGCTTTTGGTTGTTGCAAGCAATATGATCTTGACTACCTCATCCAAATAAAAACTCCACCCACAAGGGGATGGAGTTTTGTCAGTGGTCAGTGGTCAAGTCCCGTAGGGAAGCGCAATAAACTAAAAATCTCTCCATCAAAGTATTGATGTAGAACACCATACAAAAAATCATGGCTTTACTTGAGCTAATTTTATTACTGGCTACTATCGTAGGTGTAGTAGACGGCAAAACCATCACAGTTAAAAATGAGACCGGGCAAACGGCTACAGTCAGACTAGCCTGTATTGATATACCCAAGACAGCTAAACAAAAGTATCATCTGGCTGCTAAACAGAAACTCCGACAATTACTACCATCACGTACCCCTGTTGTCGTTAGAGTTATCAGACCGGATAGTAAAGATATGGCTTTTGGTGAAGTGTATGTAGATAATCGCTCTATCAATCTGCGTTTAGTAGCAGAGGGTGACGCTGTGGTTGATCAAGCATCTCTCGAAGTTTGCGAAGAGACAAAAACACAATACCTCATCGCTGAAGCCAATGCTAAAAATAAACGCCTGGGATTATGGCAACAGTTAAATCCAGCAATTACTAAACAGACATCAAGATAAATCAGCATAATCCTGGTTGAAGATTGCAATTTACCCTCCTCAGCCAGTGAAAGTCTTCTTTACAAGCTGCTTTCCCTGGGAGTTTCAATTTTAACATCACCTTACCTTAGAGGAATTGTCAAAACCTCCTTGACCCGCTATTAGATAGTTAGTGATGCTATCAAAATCAAGCGAAAAGCATGGAAACTACACAGCTAGGAAAAACAGGTGTATTTGTCAGCGCCATTGGTTTGGGTGGAATGCCAATGTCGATATATAATCGACCACCAGAATCAGATTCAATTCAAGTTATCCACCGTGCTTTAGATTTAGGGATTACATTTATTGACACTGCCGATTCTTATTGTAAGGATGAGTCAGACAAGCACCACAATGAAAGACTCATCCACAAAGCACTTAGCACTTATGCGGGTGATACTAGCCAAGTGGTTGTGGCGACGAAAGGCGGCTTAATGCGTCCTAATGAAAGTTGGACACGCAACGGGAATCCAGAACATCTGCGTCAAACTATCCGCGTTAGTTTTGAGGCGTTGGGTGGTGAAAAACCGATTGATGTTTGGCAATACCACTCTCCAGACCCAGAATATACAATTGCAGAATCCTTGACACCTGTGAAAGAAGCTGTGGAAGCAGGTTTGATTCGATTTGTGGGAGTTTCTAATTTTTCTGTGGAACAAATTAAGCAAGCACGGGATGTGGTGGATATTGTCTCAGTGCAGAATCAATACAGTCCTTGGGAAAGACAGCCAGAAAAAGACGGTGTTTTGCAGTATTGTGAACAAGAAAAACTAACTTTTTTACCTTGGAGTCCCTTTGGAGGTCGTCGTCGCCATCAAGATTTACAGGATATTCCCGCGATCGCCCAATTAGCCAAAGCCAAAGGTGTATCTGTATACTCGATAGTATTGGCCTGGTTACGCGCCAAATCCCCGGCAATTTTGCCCATCCCCGGCGCAAGCAAAATTTCCAGCATCGAAGATTCAGTCAGTGCTGTAAATGTCCAACTAAGTGACGAAGAAGTCCAGAAAATTTAGTAAATAGCTTTGTTGACTGTTAACAGTTAACTGTTAACTCATGACTACTTGTACCCGTGGTAACACAATTTGGGGTAAAATCAAAGACTTGCCAATAAATGATGCTTGCTGACAGGAGATGCTTGTATGGCCCGGATGTACTATGACGAAGATGCCAATTTAGACCTTTTGGCTGGAAAAACCATTGCAATTATCGGCTATGGTTCTCAAGGTCATGCCCACGCTTTAAATTTAAAAGATAGTGGTTTGAATGTGATTGTGGGGCTATATCCGGGTAGTAAGTCAGCAGAAAAAGCCCAAGCAGCTGGGTTAACAGTGAAAAATGTGGCGGATGCTGCTAACATTGCTGACTTCATCATGATTTTGTTACCCGATGAAGTGCAGAAAACAGTTTACAAAAACGAAATCGAACCAAATCTGCAAGAAGGAAACACTTTAGCTTTTGCTCACGGGTTTAATATTCACTTTGGGCAAGTCGTACCACCTGCGAACGTAGACGTAGTTATGGTAGCACCCAAAGGCCCTGGGCATTTGGTACGACGCACTTACGAACAAGGTCAAGGTGTACCAGCGCTGTTTGCCGTTTATCAAGATGCTAGTGGAAAAGCACGCGATCGCGCCCTATCTTATGCTAAAGGTATCGGTGGCACTCGTGGCGGTGTTTTGGAAACAACTTTCCGTGAAGAAACTGAAACCGATTTATTCGGTGAACAAGCCGTATTATGCGGTGGTTTGAGTGCTTTAATTAAAGCTGGTTTTGAAACCTTGGTAGAAGCAGGTTATCAACCAGAACTAGCTTATTTTGAATGTCTACACGAAGTTAAATTAATTGTTGACTTGGTAGTAGAAGGCGGTTTAGCCAAAATGCGCGACAGCATTTCTAACACTGCTGAATATGGTGATTACACTCGCGGGCCTCGGATTGTCAACGAACAAACCAAAGCCGAAATGCGGAAGGTTCTCAGCGAAATTCAATCAGGACAATTTGCACGGGAATTTGTGTTAGAAAACCAATCTGGTAAACCCGGATTTACTGCAATGCGTCGTCAAGAAGCTGAACACCCAATTGAAGAAGTTGGTAAAGATTTACGGGCAATGTTTAGCTGGTTGAAGAAAGTTTAAAACATTCTTTTAAATCACTAAAAAAGACGCAACAGCAAACAAAACTGCTTTGCGTCTTTATTTTTTGGTGTTAAATTGTCAGCAAAACACTAAATTTAAATTTATGGCGAACCATAAGTTACAACAACTGCTGAGTATATTTGCTGTTTTCCTATTAACTTATCCGCTTACTCAAGCACAAGCACAGCCACAACAAGGACTGTTACCTTTTTTTGATAACGAAAATAACCCTGTTCCGGTAAATTTCCCCAGAGGGCAACAAGTCGATATCACACCACCAGCACCACAATTAAATTCTTTTGACCAAGCTGTACTGCAAACCTGTGGTTTTATTGGTACAAGAGTCAGTCCTAATAAATTTAAAGAATTACTATCTGCTTATCCCAATGTCTTACAAAGGCTGCAAAAAGTTAGCGGTGGTGAGTTGCGTCCAGGTCGGCAGAAAAAAGCCCAATTCCTAGAAGATTTAACTAATATTTGGTTTCAGCGTAAAGGTTTTGAACATATCTTTTGTGGTGAAATATATAACGCCAATGATATTGGTGGCTTACATTTTCATGGGAGATATTTACAGTTACAAAACCAGGGTATTGGCGGACGTTTACCAAATAATCAAAGGCGGGAAGAAGTGGTTCCCGGTGTGATTTATACATTAGGTGTGGTAATTAAACAAGGAAATCGAACAGTTACAGATGTAATTAAAGGTTATGGCTATCTCAGCAACGCCGAAGAAATGCTTGTAGATGCAACCCAAGCGTTTAAAAGACAGGGAAATAAAGAAGGGGCTTGTATTTATAATGTCCGTGACCAAGAAACAGGTAAAACTTTTCCTACAGTTTTTGTGAGGAAAGACAAGGCAATTATTACTTATTATCCTGATGCTACTCCCCAAGGGGCAAGGTGTAGACAGTAACAATTCAAAATTCGCCTTGGAAAGTTTGCTCAACGGGGGAAACCCCCGCACGCAACTTTCCGCAAAATTCAAAATTCAAAATACCCTATGGGAAGCAAGCTACAAAATTCAAAAATAAATAGAGTGGGCTTTTGGCTCACTCTATGACAAATGTACATATACTTAATATTTTGCACCACTCTCTTATTGCCAAAATCACAGGCTAAAAGGCTGATTATTTCGTAGGGTGGGCATTGCCCACCACTTGCTTATTGAAAAGGTGCAAGATATCCATATAGGAAATACTAAAATTAGCGGAATCTATCAGGATTGAGGCGTGCAGGGGCTTGATTGGGAGATTGACGACGAATAGCTACCCCATTTCTCAAGCCTCTAGCTGTTCCTCCATCTCTGGTGTCGAGGTAGGGCTTCAAGTTGATTCCGCGTCTGGATGAACTCACCCGATTATTGCCATTACCTAAAAGGGTGCTACCCAAGTTGTAAAGGTCGTTATTACCTCTGTAGGTGTTGACGGCTGTAGTTTGCTGTCCGTTATCAGCAGTCACTAGGTTTTGGAAAACGTTATTACGTACTGTGTAGGGGTCTTGGTTACGAGGTACAGTCAGGACAATGCGACAGCGTTGGTTTGCGTCGGTTGTCACACAAATAATATTTTCGTTGTTTTCTACAGAAACCTGAAGTTCTTGTAAGCCATCTGGGCGATAGGACTCTAGACGATTGGCGATCGCCTGACATCTGCTGGCTGCATCCCAACCACCACCTAAATTTCTCGGTGCTGCCCAAGGAAAGTATTGCCCTGGTTGACTTTGGGGCTGATAAACTACTGTCTGCTGTCCGTTTATAGGCACGCATCTGAATCTGACTGTGCCATCCCCATTTGTGACAGGAGGTATATTTGTTGATGTATCTGTTGGATAAGGATAGGGTACGTTTGTCGGTGTCGATGAACCTGATGGTACAGTTGGCACAACAACACCATCGTCAAATTGTGCCAATGCGACGGAATTACCAAGGAAAAAAGATAAACCTAAACTACCCAAGAAAGCGAGTTTCCAGCTTTTAGATAACATGAATGCTCCTCCAGTGACAAACAGTGTATTAGTCATTAGTCATTGGTTAAAGATTAGGGACTATAAACTAACGTCAGTTCGATGACCTCTCCCCAAACCCCTCTCCGACGCGGAGAGGGGTTTAGATATCCCGAAAACTTAAGGAAAAATTAGGGTTTTGAAGCCTCTCTCCTTGCAGGGGAGAGGTTTGGAGAGGGGTTTTTGAAATTCGTCGAACTCACGTTAAACTAACCCAATGAGAAATTGATGACACGCAACTTTAGTCCTGATTTATTTGACGAAAAATTTTACTTTTAGTTCATTCCGTAGTGCGCTTTTTTTCCTCTTCTTCTTTTCTCTGTTTAAGGAGTTTGTTAACTTTCACTTTAATTTCTGCATGGCGTTGTACACCTTCATAAGCGTAGCGATTATAACTATTGCGAGAAATTAAGTTTTCTAGATAACTAACTCGCTCATTACCGCCTGGGTGGGAAGATAACCAAGTGGGAATGTCATATTTTTTTTGCTTGTCTAGTGTCACCATTAAATTCCGCAAGCCATCAGCAGCATAGCCACTAGCAACAATTAACCGTGTACCCAAAATATCTGCCTGTCTTTCCATATCCCGGCTGTAATTCATGGCGAAAAGTTGCCCAATAGTGCCACCAAAGGGCAGATATTGAGTAACGTTAGAGATGAGATTTCCTTGGGTAACTAATTGAAAGCCGTGGGATAAGACAACATGAGATAATTCATGTGCTACTAATCCCGCTAATTCTGCTTCGGAAGTGGTTTTGGCGATCGCACCAGCATTAATAAAAATTTTCCCTCCCGGTAGGGCAAAGGCGTTAAGTTCTTCTTCCGGAATGACAAAAAATTCGTATTTAAATTCGTTTCTACCCGCGACTTTCGCCAGTTTCTGCCCAATATCATTGACGTAGGCTAAAACATCATCGTCTATGACCAAAGGCAGCTGTTTTTTCGCCTGTTTTGCTACCGATTCACCAATAGATTTTTCGCCCTGTAGTAGCAAAATGGTGGAGTCAAGGGCAGAAAACGGCCCCAATAAGCTACCAGTAACCGCATAACCCAATGCGCCTGTAATGACGTTACTAATTAAATTACCTCTAATTTCCTCTCGAACGTAGGATTGATAGCGTTGAAGATGTTTCTCGGCTAATTGGGTAAATTCTGGTGCTTGGGGATTATTAGGGTTGAGAATAGCAAATTGCCTTGCAGCTAAAGATGCTTCCATCCATTTCTTTGATTTAGCCAAGGCGCTAACTCTGGCTTGAGTTAACTTTGGTTGATTGGGATAAAGAGATGATGCCCGTTCTAAAATATCTAATGCTTCTGTGTGGCGATCGTATTGGGTGAGAACTTCAGCGTAGCGAATATGGCCAGGGACAAATTCGGGATATTGTTCAACTAATAATTGCAGAGGTACTAAAGTTCGGGTTTGCAATTTCTTAGCTATCCCCGCCTCTGCTTCTCGCCAATAGACTTTACCTGCTGGTGAAAGTTCTGTGGGGTCAAGGATGGCTGGTTTTCGTTCTTTGGATGCAGATGTTTGAGTAAACGGTGTTTTAACTTCGCGGTAAATTTTTTCCGCCTCGGCAATTTGTCCCGCCAGATAAAGTTTATCTGCTTCTATGAGTTTTTGTTGACGGGCAATTTCTTCTGGACTGAGTGGGGGTTCCGCCGATTCCGGTGCTTTTGTTGTGGACTGGGGCGGTGTTTCCGAGGGAGATGAGCGTTTTAGTGCATCTCTGAGCTTTTGATCATTGGGATTTTCGGGTTGGGGTGTGTTTGTTTGCTCAGTGGGGGCGGGAGGTTCTTGGGCTGGTACTGGTGCTATCGGTTGAGTGAGAAGAATTAATATTGTTGTGCCAACTGACAACAATATCCAATTCAAGGTTAGCAGCAGAGACTTACTGATTCGCTTCATGCTGAGTTCCACCTAATACAAAAGGCTCTTCTATTTAGGGTAGGAGCAATTCGGCTCATCCGACTAGAGCGATCGTCATTGCTTTACAGTAACTACTAAAAAGATGCCATCAGGACTCAATGAAGAAAAAAAAAGGCAGACGATTTGTCTGACCTCAAGAATTTAGATAAATTCCTAATTATTAATTCTTAATAACGGGAACGACCACCGCCACCGCCACCGCCGTATCCTCCCCGGTTTCCGCCACCAAAGGAGCCTCTGTCTTCTTTGGGCTTGGCTTTATTGACTTTCAGGTCACGACCCATCCACTCAGCACCATCAAGACCCTCGATGGCAGCTGTTTCTTCTGCATCTGAACCCATTTCCACAAAAGCAAAACCGCGCAGGCGACCTGTTTCACGGTCAGTAGGTAGCACAACCCGTTTTACAGAACCATATTCTGCAAAAACGTTGCTGATATCCTCTTGCGTAACTTCGTAAGAGAGGTTCCCTACATAAATTGACATTCTTTTCTCTCCAAAATCATGGCTGTGTAGAGATTTAAATTTCGGAGAGAGGTCTGTAAATACCAAAAGGAAAAGCCTGTTAATACTAAAAACAAAGACTATCACCGATTTAATTCTCACTGTCTATGATGGCATAGAAGTTAATTTCCTGCATGAGTAAAAGCGGTTATCAGGGAAGCTATGCAGCCATAATATTGATATTTAAGACCAAAACCATTGACTTACAAGGCTTTTAAGATTTTATTTTTTAATTATTTACAAATATTACAGTCATAAATTCCCGCTTAATTTAATAAATATTAGTGATAGTAGTCCTAATTTTTATCTTCAAAAGTACACTCAGGATAGATGATGGGAATTAAAAGTTGGTGTCTAGGCAATGACTGACAGTCGATCATTGCCTGCTGAATAATAACAGCTTATTGTTTGTGAGATAAATCCATTAAATTTGCTAATTTATAAACCACTCTCGCCCCTACATTACCATCCCATTCAGCATCACCAACTTCGCAGACATCGAAGCCGATAATTTTTCTCCCGCTATTCACTAATTCCCGAAATAGACAAAAAACTTGCTCCAATTCCAAACCACCAGGAACGGGTGTACCGGTATTTGGACAAAGTTTTGGATCTAAACCATCCACATCAAAACTAATGTGGACGTATTCCGGTAAATGATTCACAATTTCGCGGCTTAGTTCGATCCAATTTGTCTCACCATAGAGCTTTTGTTTAATCATGGGGTCGTAGTATGCCACGATGCGTCCATGGGATTCCTCAATCATTCGCACTTCATCATGACTGATATCGCGTAAACCTACCTGCACTAGTTTAGAAATTTGCGGTAATTTCAACCCATTAAACATAATCGACGCATGGGAAAATTCAAACCCTTCATAAGCATCACGTAAATCTGCGTGTGCATCGATGTGGAGAATGCCAAAATTGGAGTATTTCGCTGCTAATGCTTGAAAGTAACCTAAAGGTGAACTGTGGTCACCGCCAATGACTGCAACTTGCTTACCTTGACTCATAGCTGCTTGACATTGTGTAAACAGCCATTGATTTACCTGTTGGGAAGCTTGATTAATTTCTGTCAGTACAGGGGTTAAATCTGGTGTATCTGTCAGTAATTTACCTTGGGCTAGCCGTTCAATAATTTGTGCTGCTAAATCCCGATAATAATTATTTTTCTCGATCATTTCTTGGGGAATTTCCACTAAGAAAATCCCTTGTTTCCAACCATCAGGATGATCAAAGTCAAATAAATCTAGTTGTACTGAAGCATCCAGAATTCTTTGTGGGCCGTTGGCTGTACCTGCACCATAGGAAACAGTAACTTCCCAAGGAACTGCAAAAACAATTAAATTTGCAGAATCGTAGTCGCACGGCAAACCTAAGAGATTGCCATTGATTTCACCTACGCCGCTAGGGTTATAGTCTTGGAGTTGATTAATCATAGATTCTTGGATATTAATTTTACCAACTAAAAGCGATCGCCCTAAAATCTTGGAGAGCGATCGCTGGATTTACTCGACAAACTCAGTCAGTTTACGCTGGATAAATCCGTAAACGACGGTTTGGTTCTTCCCCAAAACTATGGGACTTGAGCCGATAGTGTTCTACTAGCTCATGCTGCATTTTGCGGACTTGCGGAGAACGGGGTAATAACTCCACTGGTTGTCCTTTGGGAATGACGATTTGCTCGACGGCTAGTCTTGCTTCTTCTAAAGCGTCCATTTCGTCGTCGCTACCGTTGTGGAGAAACAATTGTAGTTCTCGATCATCCGCTACTTCGGGATCTTCCATGTTCAGCAAGCGCCGCAATCCACGGGTAATCTGAGGAATGGTACTAGACTTAATCACATGGATGGGTACATGACGGGCTTTAGCCATCTGCCTTAATTTAGCGTGGTTTTTGACGTGCGATCGCAATGCTAAAATTGCATCAGCATTATCTATATCTTTTGTCAATACCACAGGCAAAGTTAAAACACTGATCACCTGTTCCAGTTGATGCCTACTCACACCATAAGGGTAAACGTGCAGTGGCAAATCTTCACCGTTGGGGCCTGGTTGTCTAGCACTACTGCCGAAATCAATAGCCTCTGGGTAGTTAAACGATTCATCTAACAAGCGGTCAAATTCGCTTTGTCCAGAGATTCGTTCTCGCTCTAGAGGCAATGATGGGATGGCTAGCATTTGTCCTGATGCACGCCAACCATTAGATGGTCTAGCTGGTGCAAAAGATTCCTCAGGAGTTGCCAACTGTCCGCCACGACCATTAACAACAGATAATTGTCGTGTGATGGCGACTTTACCTTGCTCATCCACCGTTCTCGTTTGTGGACTAGGCTGACGGCCTCGCAGAAGAGTATCCACCGTATCCGCAACACTTTCGTGTACTACCCAACGTTGCCGTTCTAACATTTCCACGGCAATCTCAAAGGTAGGCGGGGCTTTCCGTTCCAAAACGGTTTTTTGACTACCCCTGCGTCTCGCTTCATCGTCTCCCAGTGTCACAGCTTGAATACCCCCAACCAAGTCAGACAGTGTGGGGTTTTTGATCAGGTTTTCTATCTGGTTTCCGTGGGCAGTACCTACCAACTGCACACCTCGTTCGGCAATGGTACGGGCTGCTAAAGCTTCCAGTTCTGTACCAATTTCATCGATGACAATGACTTCTGGCATATGATTTTCCACTGCCTCAATCATCACCTGATGTTGCAGTTCTGGATGAGCTACTTGCATCCGCCTAGCACGACCAATGGCTGGGTGAGCAACATCGCCATCCCCAGCAATTTCGTTGGAGGTGTCAATGATAACCACACGCTTATGCAATTCATCTGCTAAAACACGGGCAATTTCTCTTAAGGCTGTAGTTTTACCTACACCAGGCCGTCCTAGCATGAGAATCGATTTACCAGTTTCCACCAAATCGCGGATCATGCCTATGGTACCGAATACCGCTCGACCAACACGACAAGTGAGACCAATTATCTTACCACTGCGGTTGCGGATACCACTGATCCGATGCAAAGTTTGCTCAATTCCTGCCCGATTATCTCCACCAAAGTTTCCTACTCGCTGAACGCAATCGTCTATCTGTGCTTGAGTAACGGGTGTTTCGCTCAGGTACTCGGCTTGATTGGGAAATCTAGCCTCTGGGCGACGACCCAAATCCAAGACCACTTCTACTAAACTATCTCGTTTGGGATGGTTCTCTAGTATTTGTCGCAGGTCTTGGGGCAAAATGTCTAACAACTTTTGGAGATCGTCTGTAGTCGTCATGCTTTCTATTGTGACGTTTTGAGAGATAACGAAGAGCGATTAGCTCTCCTGCTGTGACTTGAGCTGGGAGACGAGGGAACGGGCAAGCTCTACGGCTTGCCAAAGCAATTCTGGTTCTTCTTCAAGGCGTACTGTGGCCTTAACACTGCTATTACTCACCTCCTTATTTTCTAACTGCTCAATAATCGGTGACAGCATTACACGGGCGTAGCTACCGTAAGCAACTCCGGCAATGGAGGCGGAGGGGCGGGAGGTGAGACAGCGCGGTCTTGGGGGTTTCCCCCATAAGCGACTGCGAACCCGAAGGGCAGGGGGCAGAGGAGAAGAAATTTCCCCCATGCTCCCGTTCGCGTAGCGTCCCGTAGGGAAGTTCGCCCGGAGGGTTTCCCTCCTTGCGACTTCTCTTCCTGCTCCCTGCTCCCTTGCTTTTTTCAGTAGTCCCATTGCCTTTAACTTAGCAACTGTGTAGCTGTTAGTGCCACCTGCTAGTTGTATATATCCTGGTAACTTAGCTGCTAGAACTTTTTGCCCTAGTTTCACTGCTGCTAAAGTGGTACCATCTCCAATATCACCACTCATGGGGCGACCGTCGGTTTGCCAAATTAAGGTGGTAGGAAGTGGAGAAATTAGTTCATAGATTGATTGGAGATATTCAACTAGATGTTTGCCATCGGGACAGCTGATAGCCAATACCTTCAGTTGGTCTGCCCAAGGTGAAATTACTTGCCATAATTGCTTAAACTCTGCCAAACGTCCCACTTTTGTATGGATTTCTACGGCATCTATTCCTGCTGACAAAACCATTGGCGCGATCGCTTCTGGCGGTGACATATAGGAATTTGTATAAATTATATCATAAGGACAAACTGGCAGACAACGCCCACAACCGTAGCATTTCTGAGATTCAACTCCAGAAAAATTATCTTTTTGATGATTAAATACAATTGCCTGAGCGGGGCAGATTTTCTCGCAAGGTCTGGGACAATCAGAGGGACAATGGTGGGGATTGAATTCGGCTTTGCGGAAATGGGGGTCTTCTCCGTCATTTAAGCTGACCATCAACAAGGGTGCATGACCTTTGTAGTCCAGTCCTCTTGCTTGAGCTGCCTGCACCAAATTTCTAGCTACTTGTATTGCTTCTTTGGCATCTCTAATCACGGCTGGGTCAGCAGCCACATCTATGCAGTCAGCACCAGCTAAGGTGTAGGCTAATGTTAAACTTCTCACAGCAGGTAGGTGCTGGAAACTAGCTCCGCAGATGAGCTTGAACCAGTGACCTTGGTTTAATGATTGTAAAGGGGCTAACAGATCAGTCACACTTCTATTATGCTTTTATGTGAATGAAAATAGTAGCCTGTGTTGACTAAAAATCCTAATTTATTTGTAGTGTCATTTGACTCAGCCCTTTCTACTCAGACTGGTGTAATCGGAATTGTAATAACAAACTCTGCTCCTTCGCCTAATGCAGAAGCACAGGTGATTTGCCCTTGGTGTTTCTGCACTATAATCTGATAGCTGATAGATAATCCCAATCCACTACCTTTGCCTACGGTTTTTGTGGTGAAAAATGGGTCAAACAGATGGGATTGCCAAGATTGATCTATACCTACACCATTATCGGCGATCGCAATCCTCACGGTGTGCGAGTTGAGTAATTCTGTGCGAATCCGAATTTGAGGATTTGGGTTTGGGGGTTCTCCCTTGATTTTGGTTATTCCCAATGACTGTAGATGAGCTGTTCCTTGACGAACACTTACCCACAGAGGATTGACTTGGCTATTTTGTACACGTAGTCTGGGAGTCATTGGTATTACGCCAGAATCAGTTTCTTCTCTCACCGCCAAAGCATCTATGGCATTATTTAAGATGTGCATAAATACTTGATTTAATTCGCTCGGATAGCAAGTAATCAAAGGTAAGTTACTGTAATCTTTCACCACATCAATTGCTGGACGATTTGATGTGGCATTGAGTCGATGCTGTAACATCACCAAGGCGCTGTCTATTCCCTGATGAATGTTTACCAATTTCATTTGCGCCTCGTCATGGCGGGAAAAGTTTTGCAGCGCCAGTACAATTTCCCGAATCCGATCAGATCCTCTGTACATAGCACCCATTAAGTTTTGCAGGTCTTGCATCACAAAACTCAAGTCTGTCTTTTGAATTAGTTGTTGAATTTTGGATGTTGGATTGGGATACTCCTGTTGATAAACTTCGATGATTTTCACTAAATCTTGGATATACTCATTAGCATATTGCAGGTTGCCATAGATAAAACTAATAGGGTTATTAACTTCATGGGCAATACCTGCTACTAATTGTCCAAGTGCCACCATTTTCTCGTTTTGAATTTGTTGAACCTGTGAGGCTTTTAAATTATTAAGGGCATCTTGCAATAAAAAATTTCTTTCTTTTAATTGAAGTTGCAACAAACGTAAATTTATTTGATTTTCAATTCGTAAGATTACTTCCGCACCATGAAAGGGCTTAGTAATGTAATCCACACCACCAACATCGAAAGCTTTAACTTTATCTAGGACATCATCTAGCGCGCTAATAAATATCACTGGTATATCGGAGGTGTGTTCATCAGCTTTCAGTTGCTGACAAACTTGATAACCATCCATATCCGGCATACTAACATCTAGCAAAATGACATCAGGTAAAAGCATCTGACACGCAGTTAGTGCCATTTTACCGTTCAAGGCTTTGCGAACTTCAAAACCTCGTGCAGTTAACATCGCTGATAACAGCCGCAGATTATCTGGTGTATCATCTACTACCAAAATATTGCTTTTATATTTATTGTTATTATTTAAATTCATTATGAATTAAAATTCATCATTTATCCCCTGATAAATATATTAAATGCTGTTTGGACGGACTTATATAAAAATTACCTAAACTCAACAAATATTTTGTTGACACTAATATCAAATAATTACTAAAAAATAAAGCTATACAGATATGAATTGAGAAATTATAAATTCAGGAGTATCAACCTAAACTACCATTGGGTAGCTGAGGCGATAAAATCTATTACCAAGTTCTGCTCTATAGGTTGAGAAAATAGATATCCTTGTGCAAAATCACATTTTAAACTTTTCAGTTGTTCCAATTGTTCTTGGGTTTCAACTCCTTCTGCGATCGCCGACATACCCATAGATGCAGCAATGCTAATCATCGCAGGTACTAATCCCATATTTTCCTGATTATCCAACATCCGATTAACAAATGATTTATCAATTTTTAGTGCATTAAAAGGAAATATATGTAAATAGCTCAGGGACGAATAACCTGTACCAAAGTCATCCATTATTAGTTTAATTTTACGCTCCTTTAATTGTTGGAGAATTACTTTAATTTCATTATTATTTTCCATAATGACAGTTTCTGTGATTTCTAGCTCTAAACTAGATGGATCTATTTGAGTCTCTTTGATAATTTGATCGACTTGTGTTAGGAAATTAGTCTGCAAAAATAATTTAGCACTTAAATTTACACTAATGGTTAGATTATTAGGAGTTCCTGGATGAGATTGCCAGATGCGTAGTTGCTGACAAGCTGACTGTAATACCCATATATTGATAGTATTAATTAGACCAGTTTCTTCCGCTACAGGGATAAATTCTGTCGGAGCAATCAAACCGTGAGTTGGATGCTGCCAACGAACAAGTGCTTCAAATCCGGAGATTTTACCTGTAGACAAAGAAATAATTGGCTGGTAATAAATAACAAATTCCTGTTTTTCCACTGACCTACGTAAGTCATTTTCCTTTTCTAAGGCTTTGATCACTTCCTCGTGCATTGCTGGGTCAAAAACATGATATCTAGACCTTCCTGAATCTTTAGCACGATACATCGCTGTATCAGCATCTCGCAGCAGATACTCTGGTTGATCATATCCTTTATGACCCCAATTAATGCCAATGCTGACATTCATAAAAACTTCGTATCTAGACAGTTTAAAAGACATTGATAGTTGTTGAAGAATGTAATCGGCTATTTGAATTGCCATGCGGATATCTTTTATATCCTCTAACAAAATGCCAAATTCATCACCGCCTAGTCTTGCTAGAGTAGCGTCTGGTGTGAGACAAGATTGGAGACGATGAGCGATAGAAATAAGTAATTCATCTCCTACTAAATGCCCTAAAGAATCATTGACAACCTTGAAGCGATCGCAGTCTAAAAATAGTACTGCAAATTGATAATTAGATTCTTCTTTAGCGCGATTTAAAGCTTTTCCTAATCTCCTGATAAACAAAATTCTGTTTGGTAAACCAGTCAGAGCATCATGCAGCGCCATATCAAGCAATTTGCCTTGTAACTTTTGACGCGCACTAACTTCTATTTGGAGTTTTTGCAAAGCCTTTTCTAACTCCCAAGTACGCTGCTTTACTCTTTGTTCTAACTCAGCATTAAGTGTTAATATTTCTATTCTCGCTGTTCGCAATTCTATTTGATTTTTTACACGTACTAAGACCTCTCCTAATTCAAAAGGTTTAGTAATATAATCTACCCCACCAACTTTAAAAGCCTTAACTTTGTCAAAAACATCATCTAAAGCACTAATAAAAATTACTGGAATATCAGATGTCAGTTCCCAAGCTTTAAATCTTTGACAAACTTCATAACCATCTACCTCTGGCATCATAATATCAAGCAAAATCAAATCAGGTAATAATGTTTGACAAGCGGTGCAAGCCATTTGCCAATTTAAAGCTTTACGAACGTTATATCCTTCCCTAGCAAGAATTGATGACAAGACACGCAGATTGTCTGCCATATCATCAATAATCAAAATATCGCTTTTATATGGGTCTAACTGTTTATGATTCATTCTATATTTGTTTTAGTTAGTGCCATAGTTTTTTCAACTTGATAGTTATTTACTAGATACTTCAGAAAATGATAAAGTTGATTTTTCTGGAGTAACTGTTTCAGAAGAACAAATGAAGCGTGTGGCCTCACACACAACAAAAGCAATAGATGACAGGAGTTTCACCAACAACCGACTGTCAGCCACATCATCTACTACCAAGATGCGATATTCTCCTTGTGTGGTGATAATCTAATATTTCCTGCCCATTTTGCAACGCTAGATACCTCACTGTTTCCGTCGCCAAATACGTTTGCCGAACGAAAGGCATAATGAGAAATAATCTGAGGGACTTCTTAGTAAATTTTTTGCCAATTGAGCAGTAACAGGAGTTGACGGATTGAAGTTTGACTAACATCATTTGTAAAAAATTTCCCCAATGTTAACCCCAGGGAATCTACGATATATCAGCTACCTTGAGCTTAAGGGTTAGTACTGTCTACAATAACAAATATTGTCAAGCAAGTAGCTGATGCTTATATCAAAAGATACTGAAATATGTTTATACATATTCGGTCTACTGGGGTACTTCTTCCTGATATAAAGGCTTAAACTTTGTTATAACACCATAATTTGTTCTATTGCATCTGACAATACATGAATATGTATTATTCAAGGAGTTGCCAGATATATTTACACTATTTAACCAAAAAATTTTGTACTAGAAAAAGGTTCCTATTTTTACCAATTGAAGACAAAATGATGAGTCCAAGTTTACATACAAAGATATGAGGGGTAGGTATTTGCTACTTGGTAGTTAGATTTATGCTGAATGAATGAGTATGTTTATTTTGTTGTTAAAAAATCTCAATTTTTTTTATAAGGTAATTTTAACTTCTTCGCCCACACTAATGAATTTCCCTGCTTCCGAACTTGGTAATTGTGTATTTACACTTAAACGATAAAAATGATTAAAACGAGATGTAGCAGCCCATTCCGGCAATGTATTTTGACGCTTTTGGACAAATATTTTTTGAAAACCTGGATAAGCGATACCTGAAAAAGAGTCTCTTGTGGGAACTACACAACGCTGGCAGGGGTTAACACCAAAAAATTGCACGTCTCCAACTTGGAAGGAAATAATTTCACCTGATTCACTAAATAACTGATCTTCCCAAAATGCCGGAACGCCATCAATTTCCAGATTAGCACGCATTCGACGGCGCATTTCATCGATAGTTACACCGGGAAACCAAGAAGCTACTTCTGCCAAGGTTGCGGTGCTAATTACTGTTGGCCCTGGTGATTGTAAATCATCAGGGAATCCTCCTTGGGAGTTTTGCTCTAGGGTAACAGCAAACTCAAAAAAATCACTTAAGATAGCTGCTAGTGTTTGCCTGTCTTCGTCTAGATGAAAGACATATTCTGAATATTTTCCAGGAAATTGGAGCGAGACTGTTCGATGAGAGATGTGGAAATATGAACGCAATTGATGAATAGATGGATTTCGTTTCCCATTCACCACTCTCGAATGTTCGTCAAATATGGCAAATTCACGGTCATGCTCTAGCGCACCACTGTTGATAATTCGTCCTTGCTGAACCTCCACCGCGTCTAGTGATTTAATCGGGTAGATGAATATTTTAGCTAGGTAAGGCATTTTCAATATTTCTGAGCCAATAGTCAACAGTCATTGGTTGATGGGTCATGAAACAAAAATTCCAGACTATGGACTGTTGACTATCCCTTTGTTTTATATATAGTTTTTTTACTTTGGAGAGTATAGAGGCGATTTATCGATTTCTCCTACGTTGTTGAGTGGCCAAAAACGAAGAACTGCACGACCAATAATATTTTGACGTGGGACAACACCCCAACAACGACTGTCATAGCTGCTATTACGATTATCTCCTAGTACTAAATAGGAGTCAGAAGGTATAGTCTGGGGTTTTGTTAAGAAAGCTGGTTGCTGTCCTGACGTACAGACATCAATGACTGTGGCTTGTTTGGAGCCGAGATATTTCTCTTCATTAAGGGGCTTTTTATTGATATATACTCTGCCGTTTCTGAGTTCTACTGTTTCCCCTGGTAAGCCAACCACCCTTTTGATAAAGGCATCTTGGTATTGTTCTTTTTGTAACTCTTCTGTAGGGGAAAAAACTACAATGTCTCCCCTCTGCGGTTGAGAAAATCTATACTTCAACTTATCAACAATAATTTTGTCTGCTTCCCACTGGTTGGGAGTCCCGTGGAGAGTGGGTTCCATCGAGCCAGAAGGAATCCAGCGTGCTTCAGCCACGAAGGTACGAATACCCAAGGCGAGAACAATACTTAATACAACTGTTCTACCTAGCTCTGCGATCCAAGAATTATCAGGTTGTTTACTAGAATTGTTGTCAGACACTTGATTTTGCATGAAATTACTGAAGTAAGAAAAGTGTAAGTAATTAACTCGCTGAGGGAGACTATATTTGTTAATCTTAACGGGAGAAAGCAGATTAGGTGGTCATCGACTCATAAGATAAAAATAATCTTTTTTGTAAATAACTGCAAAAAATTATTACAAAAAGTACTGTTA
This sequence comes from Anabaena sp. FACHB-595, assembly GCF_048568275.1. NCBI lineage: Bacteria > Bacillati > Cyanobacteriota > Cyanophyceae > Nostocales > Nostocaceae > Anabaena > Anabaena sp. FACHB-595. The sequence continues at coordinate 2,771,911 of NZ_CP183473.1, read as the reverse complement.
AGATTGACCTAAAAGGATAGTTTTTTATAGTCTATAACTCCTGTATTGAAAATTGTTAGCATCATGTCATCTCCACAAAGTTTGCTAATTCGCGGCGCTCGCATCATTTTACCGAATGGTGAATTTTTGGTGGGGGATGTGTTGACACGCGATCGCCATATCGTTGAAGTAGGGACAGAAATAGTCAACACTACACCAGCTACAGAGATTGACGCGAAAGGGTTGACTTTGTTGCCAGGAGTCATAGACCCCCAGGTGCATTTCCGCGAACCTGGGCTAGAACATAAAGAAGATTTGTTTACAGCCAGCTGCGCCTGTGCCAAAGGTGGGGTAACTTCTTTTTTAGAAATGCCCAACACGCGCCCCCTGACAACTACCCAGCAAGCGCTAGATGATAAGTTACAACGGGCTGCTAGTAAGTGTTTGGTGAATTATGGTTTTTTCATCGGGGCAACAGGGGATAACACACCAGAATTATTAGCCGCACACCCAACACCAGGCATTAAGATTTTCATGGGGTCAATGCACGGTCAGTTGTTGGTTGATCAAGAGGCTGCACTAGAATCGATATTTGCTCAAGGTCAACGCCTAATTGCTGTTCATGCGGAAGACCAAGCCAGAATTAACCAGCGCCGTCAAGAATTTGCGGGGATTCAAGACCCAGCAATTCACTCCCAAATTCAAGACAATCAAGCGGCACTGTTAGCAACACAATTGGCATTAAAACTTTCTAAAAAATATCAGCGTCGGTTACATATTCTGCATATGTCCACAGCCGACGAAGCCGAATTGTTGCGCCAAGACAAACCCAGTTGGGTAACAGCCGAGGTCACACCACAACATTTGGTGATGAATACTGGTGATTATCAGCGTATTGGCACATTAGCACAAATGAATCCGCCCTTGCGATCGCCCCACGATAACGAAGTTTTATGGCAAGCGTTGCGGGATGGTGTGATAGATTTCATCGCCACAGACCACGCTCCCCACACCTTAGAAGAAAAAGCTCAACCCTATCCCAATAGTCCTTCTGGGATGCCTGGGGTAGAAACATCCTTGGCTGTCATGTTGACGGCGGCGATGGAGGGGAAATGTACCATTGCCCAAGTAGCCAACTGGATGTCCAAAGCTGTCGCTGTAGCTTATGGTATCCCCAATAAAGGAGCGATCGCCCCTGGTTACGATGCTGATTTAGTGCTTGTTGATTTGAATACATACCGCCCCGTCCTCCGAGAAGAAACCTTAACCAAATGTCACTGGAGTCCCTTTGAAGGTTGGAACCTCACAGGATGGGCTGACACAACTATAGTTGGTGGTCAGATTGTCTACCACAAAGGCAAGTTAAACACAGAAGTGCGCGGTCAAGCTTTAAGCTTTGTGTAGCAAATAATATTCTCTGATTACGTAGATTACAACTGTAAAACAGATTTAGGCGACAGAAATTATTCTTCCCTGATCCCCAGCCCCTAATCTACCAAGGAGAATCAAAATGTCCTTCAAAATATTGAGTCTGGATGGCGGCGGTATACGCGGCGTTATTACAGCACGCATCCTTCAAGAAGTGGAGCGACAGATTCAACAGCAGCAAGGTAAGTCCTTACACGAATACTTTGATTTAATTGCCGGCACTTCCACGGGTTCCATATTAACGGCTGGAATTGCCGCGAAAAAAAATAGCAGTGAGCTAGTTCAACTGTATCAGGAACAAGGTAAGCAAATATTTCCTATCGAGAGAAAAGAACGCTACAAAAAAATTCCCAGTTTCCTACAACCATTGATTGAAGCCTTTTCACTACCTAAATATTCTCATCAAGGGCTGATTAATGTCCTGAAAAATGTTTTGGGTGACACAAGAATTAAGGATGTGGAAAGCCCGATAATGTTGATTCTCGCTTACGATACTCTTTATCGCAACACAACATTTTTTACTAATTGTCACCCCGATTTAGGCGATAGATGGTATGATGATTGTCATCTATGGGAAATTTGTACCGCTTCAACCGCAGCTCCTACCTTCTTTCCCCCATATAAGTTAGAGCCTGTAAATAAAGAAAAATATGGAAATTGGGTATTCCCTCACATTGATGGGGGAGTTGCGGCCAATAACCCAGCACTAGCTGCACTCAGCTTGGTAATGCGGTTGTCTCAATCTTCTGTCTCCTCTGCAATCAAACAAAAATATAATTTGGATGGGATCAATTTAGAAGATATTGCCATCCTTTCTATTGGTACTGGTCAAACTGGTGAACCATATTTATTTGATCAGGTGCAAAATTGGCGTGGCCTAGATTGGGCGCAACATCTGATTGATATATTTATGGAGCCGACATCTGAAGTTAGTAGTACAATTTGCCGTCAAATTATGGGCGGATTTAATTCTCAAAGATATTTACGTCTTCAGTTTGATTTAAATGAAAGATTTCAACCTCACAAAGTGGAATCTTACAAAGACACTCGTCAAGTCCTCAAACCAGGAGAAAGAGTTAACAGATTTACCCAAACTCCGCTTACAGAAGAGATGGATGACACGAGGGACGACATTTTGAGATATCTAATCGATGCCACATCTAAGTTTATTGATAAAGGTTATACTTTCTATACCAGAAATGACTGTGGACCTCAGGTGAAAGATGCGATCGCATCTTTTATTCAAGCTAACTAGCATATTTACGTAAAAAGTTCTATCCCTACCAGGGTCAGTATTGTTTCGGTGATCAGTAGTATTTGCGTAGTCCGCCTCGTGAAGCATGGTAGAAATAGCATTAACTTGGTCAACTGATTTTTAATATAAGAAATTTTTTCATAAAGTTTTTGTCTGATTAATTTAATTAATAAGTTAATAATTAGTAACTTTACGGGTATAGATCCTGAATTTGTTTTGGGAACACTTAAGTATGCGGATAGACTGGGCAGTTAGTACGGAAAGTAGTAAGCCTTTTACTTCTCCCCGTTAGCTTTTTGCATTTAACTATCCGGATTTTTTACCAAATAACTGTAGAGAAAAGTAGGGTTAAGTAAACGGGCAAATTTTCGTGAAAACAATGTTTTATACATATAAAAATTTTATCTGCGCTTAATTTGTACCTTCTAAAAACCTATTTCTTACATCTCTGATTCTTTAATCCTTCTGGGCATGGGATTGCTGAGGATACTAATATTACTGAGCGAAACCTAGCAAGAAAATATAAATCAGTATTTGTTCTCGCACAATTTAGAACAAATTTTACAGAGATAATCCAAGGAATAGGTCAATAAGAATAACAATGGTGCAAAAAATAAAAAGACTTTACCAGTATTGACTGATTTAATAAAAGTCTGCTGTAAGCCTTATCAGCTATATGATCTACCAGAGGACAAGTTTATGTCATTTTTAATATCAATCTAATTTTCCGAAAGAGCAGGTATTAAAAACATCTTCCAACTTCCTAGATATCACCTGCATAAAGTTCTTGAAGATACTTAGATTTGATTTTTTCAACCATCTACACCAAGACTGATGATGAGAAGATGCAATCGTAGCTAATCTCAGTAGATGGAAAAAGTAACCAAATGTTCTGTTGAAAAGTAATTCACCGATTTTAAGATTATGAAGGCAATTATGTTAGTGAATTTCTGTGATGAGCGCGGTAGTGGTAGATAGAACGAGTGTAAAATTCTGCCTCGACTATCGGTAAAAATTTTGTCGTTATCATGTAGAGATTGATTGGGTATGGCGTTGATGTGCTGGTAAATTTAAGATAAAATTAATGTAATTTGGGGTAACTTTTTTACTGTTTCTACTCAGTGGCAAATAGTCCTAATATTACTACAGTACTAAGCAGCGTTTTTACCCAATTCGGAAATAAAGTCATTCACTTGGTAGCAATTAAATCGCTGATGGTGCAATTGAATGGTGTAATTTCGGCTTGACGACTGCCCTCATCGCCATAAGTCAAAAGTACGTTAATGTAGGTACTTGGCTTGTAGGGCATTCGTTCCGACCACTCAATCGCTACAATACCCGGAATTATCTCAATCCCTTCCCAATAAATTTCTAAATTTAAACTTAATACTTCTTGTGGCTCTAAGCGGTATAAATCCAGATGGTAAAGGGGTATACGTCCTTCTGTGTACTCATTAATCAGAGTAAAAGTAGGACTGACAATGGGTTCAGTAATACTTAAACCTTTACCCAAGCCCTGTACCAAAGTAGTTTTACCAGCACCTAAATCACCTTCTAGTAAAATCACACTACCAGCAGTTAAAGTTTCTCCTAAGAGAATACCTAAGTTGAGTGTTGACTCTTTATCTGCAAGAAAAATTTTAGTCATTTGGTCAATAGTCATTTGGTCAATAGTCATTAGTCAGTTGTTAGTTGCAAATAATTTTCTTTTCCCTACTGCGCTCTAACTCCTTCCTCCTGTCATATATGGAAAATGTGGTTTTAAATACGCTATTCGATTGAATTAGTAATATAAAATTTCCATGTGTATGTCATCAGATTAGTGAGTTCAATCTGGTCAAAAATTAGGACTAATCCATGAGTAGAGAAGCAGTTAAAGTCATTTTATGGGAAGAAAATCAAAAGGATTTTATAAAAAAGTTCTATGATTTACAATTTACTCCCAGAGTCGGTGAGGAAGTTTATCTACAAAAAGAGCGATGGAAAGTAACCAGAGTTGAGCATGATGTAGAAGTTAGTGAGATTAATGTGTATATGGAATTAATTAAAAAAGTCAAGCAGGATAAACCATCTAATTCTTAAATAAAACTAAATTTTACCTTCATCAAAGGGAATATCGACTGGACTTAATTCTTAAATCGGTTTGAGATTGCATATTACTTGTCTGGACAGCAAAGGCCGGAAACACACTATTATTTAGATTCTAGACAAAGTACATCAGTGCAATCATCTACCCTGGGCAGTTACACCATCTCCTACAGTTAGTGATTCTCTTCACTTTCCATGATGCGCTCCACCATACCACTTCAATAGGACTTTAGCTAACTTTTGGGGATTGTGACGCACGAATCCTGTCTTATCCTCGTACAAAACGTTAGCTAAAACAATTCTTCTCCCTAGTTGAGATACAGCTTCTCTGTCTAAGAAAACAGGATGGGAATCTTGTTGAGCATAACGGATGAGTGACTGGGCTGAGGGGGATTTTTTATGTACCAGAACAGCATCAAACAGCTGTCTTTCTCCACAAGCTGCATCAATGGCGCGAATGTGGTCAGCAACAGTATATCCTTGAGTTTCCCCTGGTTGGGTCATCACATTGCAGACATAAATCCGGGGGGCTTGGGATTGAGCGATCGCATCAGCAATATCTGATACTAATAAGTTAGGAATTAAACTGGTATAGAGGCTACCGGGGCCAATAATAATATAGTCGGCTTCTTTGATGGCCTTAATAGCAGCTGGCAAAGCCGGAGGATTAGCCGGAATGCAACCAATCTTGACAATTTTACCGCCAGCCTTGGGAATGCTAGACTCGCCCTCAATGCGGCGACCATCGGCTAATTCTGCCCAAAGGCGAACATCGCTGAGAGTAGCAGGCAAAACTTGTCCTCTCACAGCTAAGACTTTAGAACTAGCAGCCACCGCCCGTTCCAAGTCACCAGTGATATCACTCATCGCGGTTAAGAACAAATTGCCAAAACTGTGACCAGTCAAGCCATCTCCAGCCCGAAAACGATATTGAAATAACTCAGTTAATAACTTTTCTTCATCTGCTAAGGCTGCTAAACAGTTACGAATATCTCCCGGTGGTAAAACACCGAATTCTTGACGTAACCGCCCAGAAGAGCCACCATCATCAGCGACTGTGACAATAGCCGTAATATTAGCACTATAGGTTTTTAACCCTCTCAGCAAAGTAGATAGTCCCGTACCACCGCCAATGACTACTATTTTCGGCCCTCTGTACAAGCGTCGATGGGCTAACAGTACATCAATAAGTTCTTCTTCCGCACCTGGTCTTAAAACCTGAGTAATCGAGCCGACAGTGCGCGTTTGTCCCCAAAGCAACAATAACAAACCACCTAAAATCACCAAAGGGCCACTGATATAGTTGGGTAAAATGTTAGCGACAGCTCCCAAGAAACCCCTGACTAACTCCAACAGCCAAAAAATGGGAGTCAGCTTCACCCAAATAGCTAACCCTAGAATCGCTAGCAGGACACCCCCAACACTGATTAGCAACCAACGTTTTATCGATAATCCAGGGGACAACCATTTGAACCACTGGTTCACCCGATGGGAAGTTCGACTGCGCGACTGCTGTTGCAATGCGTTGAGGGCTTGTCTGAGAAAACCGATTGACATACCTGATTCGGAGCCGTGGTACAAAGAATAACTAACAGAAAATGCACACTAAATGGTTTTAACACCAAGTATGAAATTATGAAACCTTTTTTTAGTTCCACTTAAACTAAAAGCAAGTCATCAAGGCTGCCAGTATGTCCATCAAACCATAACTTGGTAAAAGATAATTTAATGGAAAAGCGAATTTTAGGATTAGACCCAGGACTGGCAATTTTAGGATTTGGGGCAATTACTTGTACACCAGGCTTAACCCAACTACAAAGTACAAAAGTCAATGTCTTGGACTTTGGAGTCATCAAAACCTCAGCAGATATAGAGATTGGGCAACGCTTGTGTACTTTGTTCGATGATTTGCACACCGTGATTGATCAATTACAACCTGATGTAGTCGCAATTGAAAAACTGTTCTTCTATCGTATGTCAAGTACAATTGTTGTGGCACAAGCTAGAGGTGTAGTGATGTTAGCCTTAGCACAGCACCATTTGCCTTATGTCGAATTTACACCAGCACAGATTAAGCTAGCTTTAACGGGATATGGCAACGCTGATAAATCTGAAGTGCAAGAGGCGGTAGCACGAGAGTTGGATTTAGCAGAAATTCCTCGGCCAGATGATGCTGCTGATGCCTTGGCTGTAGCTTTGACAGCTTGGTATCAAATGTGATTTTTTCCCAAACTCAGCCAGAATTTAGATTATTCTTGACAACCGATACCCATTACCAATAGTCCAGGCCAATATAAATATACTAGTATTTCCAAATTTTCACCAAAGGTATAAAGGAAAAGAATCATCACCACACTCAAGCCTACTTTTGCAGTTGGGCATCTGCTATCCATTGACTTGATTAATAAATAGACGAAGCTTAAACCCATTGGTAGAGCAATTGCTATAAACCCTACAACTCCTTTAACAAACAATACACCAGCCCATGTATGATGTGAACCGATGGGCATATATTCCACAATGTGGGGGCCATCTTCAACTACCCCATGTCCCCAAATAGGGGCTCCTGTTTGCCAGCGATGTACCGCAATTCGCTTGAGTGCCATACGTACTCTTGTAGAACCTGCTCGTGCAGCTTTGAATCCTTCCCAAAAATTATTAAAAGCGAGAATTATTGATGGGGAGAAAATACCCCCCAGGTAGCTGAAAAATCCCAACCCAATCAAGATTCGTGGTCGATTTAAACCAGAGAGAACTTTTGTTAGCAAGGGAATAATGATTATACAAACCTGAGCTAATCGAGACTTACAAACAAAGCACATCAAGACTGAGCCGATTAATCCAAAGGTGCGCCATTTTTTATCTTTTTCTTGCAGCGCCAGCATAAAGTAAACATTACCCACAAAACCTAATGCAGGCCCCCAAGGTGTAAATAGTCGCCAGCGTAAGTCTCCTGTACTACCGTCTATTTCGTAAAGAGGTACATCAAAAAATTCATTGCCAGGCCCCCCTACTGCTCTGAGTGGCGAAACGTAGAGAATTTGGGGTAAATGCAGATAAGGTGTTAATAGTAAAAAAGGGGTAATGATGAGGGTATGAAAACCGACAATGCAAACAGCCCGATAAATTATTTGCGGCCGGATTTTCAAGCACCCGGCTAAGGGATAGAGAGCCAATGCCGCCCAACCTTTAGCCCAACCAATGGAAGATTTAATTATTAGACTCGTAGGCAAATTGAAATCTAAATGTCCCGCAATTAAAGCTACTTGCATGAAGAACATTCCCACAATCCAAACCCAAATAATCCAGGAAATAGTAATTTTTTCCTCCGGTGGTGTGTCTTTGGTTTGAGCCAAAATTTTAATTATTAAAAATAGTAATAGCACCCAACCCATAACGGAGCCAACAACATATAGTCCACCGAAGACCCAAATATAATAGGTATTAGCGATCGCCCACCAAACAACTTTCTCTGGTACATTCTCTGGCTGGATATCGTCATTTTTGCTTGGTTTAAATAGCTTTAACATTCATCCCTTCCAAAAATCCCTAATAACTATTCAAAATTGTTCACACTAGCGCTAATTACGAATTATCAAGATAACCACTTAGATAACTTTTCTATCCAAGGTTTACGAATCCACACCAAGCACAAGCCAAGGGTGGAAAAGATAGAACCAGCCGCAGAGCCAGCTAAAATAAAGCTTTTTTTGGGTGCAGTGGGTTGATCGGGAAGATTAGGTTCCACCAACATCTGTACTAAAGGATAGGCTGCAAAAATATCTCCTTGTCCCAAATCTAATTTGGTCAGGGTAGAGGCAAACATAGCTTCTGCAATCTGCACATCCCGCTTTAGGTTTTCTAACTTAGATTGGCGCTGAGAGAGAATTTCTAAACGTTTTTCTAAACGCTGAATTTCTGAATCTAAAGTTTTTACCTGAGACTGGAGTCCTTTTTGATCAGATTGGTAGGTAACTAAATTCTGAAATAAAGTATCTCGACCAGAGCCATTCACCGCTAAGGCTAAACGGTTCAATATAGTTGTAGTCATAGGTTTTTCTAAGAGAATTTGACTACGTTCCAGTAGAGCTGCTAAAGCAGCTTCTTGCCTAATTCTTTCCTTTACCACCTGGGGATGGTTAGGGCCATATTTAGTCATTAAAATTTCTAGAGTTGTGGTTGCTTCACTGTAGTCTTTGAGATTCTGTTGAAAAATTTGGTCTACACGCAGCAAAAAAGCATCTGCGGCTTCTTGGGGGGACAATCCTATATTTTTAGCTAGCTGCTGTAATTTTTGGTTGGTAGCGTTTTCTTGCGCTTTGGCTTCGGCTCGTTGCCGTCGCAACTGCTCAATGTTAGATGATAAGTTGCCTATTTGATCGGGAAAACTTAGACCCGAACGTAATTTGTATTCCGAAAGGTGTTTCTGCGCTCGTTCTAGTTTTTGTTGAGATGAAAGTAAGGTTTTCTGTGTAGGGTCTTTACGTTGATTGATTTCTCCAGTTCGTAAAACAGTAATTTGATGCACCATAGCCTGATATAGAGCTAGGGATTTATTCTGTGCTTCCTTAGGACTTTTGCCTGTGACTTCAAACTGCATGATTGTGCTGTTATCTAACAGTTTGATCCGGGGTTTACTAAATTGTTCTTCTGGTATTTTGGCGATCGCTGCGGCTTTCTTTAAAACTGCCTCGCTGGTAAAAATATATTCATAGTTTGCCCTAGCATCATAAGTAGAACTACCAATAGCAGAGCTACTAGAAGATGTTGCCTGACCAATTCCTGGTAGGTTGACGTTAACACCAAAACTAGCACCAGAAAGGATTAGGGCGAACTCACTGGTATAGGTCGGTTTGGTAACTTTTAAATATTGAATTGAAGTTCCCCAGATGAGAGCGTTCCCGGCGACACTGAGAAACGCATAACGTAGCCAACGGCCTGTCAGCAGATTTTTTAACTTGACTATTGGCACAATCAAAAGTTGTCTAGTCATTTGAATAAATCTCGCAAAATTGGAATGGGAGATAAGATGGTTTGGATCACATCCCGGAATTGCACAACTCTTGAGTCATAGCAGGCTACACTATCATTTGCCTTTAAGAAGGGGTTGTTGGTATCGTCAGTAGAACGCATCAAAATATCGTCAACACGACGCTCTAAATAAGAAGTTTTCCCGGTTAACTGGTCTGTAGTCACCAAAATAGCCTTTCTGCCAGCATTGGTTCCTCGTGTTCCACCTGCACAGTTAGCTCCAACCACCGCATGGGAAAAACGAGCGCCGTAATGAAATGAGGTGGCATCACGACTAATAGAAGAAGCACCGTTGCCCGTAGCTGGTACAGTCAAATTGGAGAGAAAAACCTTGACCCCTGTAGGCGTAATTTGCGAGGGACGCACGAGGTCATTATTCATTTTGCCTGAATCGGGAACGATGATGCGATCGCCGGCAATTAGTGGCACATCTTCAAAAGGTTCACCTGTTAATATCCCCGATAAATCAATAGTGCGCGTCTCTCCATTGCGAATTAACTGCACATTTTTAATATCGGCTGTGGGTGTAACTCCACCAGCATCACGAATGGCGGCGGCTAAATAACGATTGGGGGGGTATTGTCCAGTTACAGGTACAGGTGCCTGGGTTTTTTCTCCTGGGGAAAGTTCATTGATCATTACCCTTCCCGGTAAGAATGTTGACCCACTGACAAACACCACAATCGGCGACCACTGCACCACATTCACGCTGACCTGCAAAAAAGAAGGCTGAAAAAAGCCTCGCTCAATCAAAGCCGTTTTCAAGTTCATCTGTACTTCCCCAGGTTCTAAACCAGCTACAAGCAAAGGCGGTAGATAGGGGATTTCCAGGTTTCCTTCTAAATTCACCTCAAAAATCCCGCTAAACTCCTGTCCTTCGGGAATACTCACTTTCAGGCGATCGCCTGGAGATAGAGGCAAAGCTAAACACGGTGTAGATAGACTCAAGCTGACAAGAATTGTGGTGACAATTAAAGGTTTGGACATGGTAAGACCCAGTATTTTCTATTTCTATGTAATAAATAAGTTATTTTATGACAGTAGATTACGGTAATAAGCATAAGTAAATATTTTGGTACCAATATATACTTTATTCTCTTAAAGATTTTAGAATCAGAATAATTTTATTTATCAACTGAATAGATACTTATGGTAGTTATATCTCAATCTTTTTTCTAAGTAATAACATTGAGAAAATTTTACATACAAGATTACTTTTATGTAATTACACTACGTATTTTATATTGCAAAATTAATCAATAACTAGACTTTTTTATACTGATATAGCCAATAACATGAGAAGAGAGTAATAGAGATTCATCACTCTGTTAATCAAACATGGGACTCACCGTTGGTTTAGTAAATACTTATTCGACTTTAAATATTGGTGATGCGGCAATTTATAGCGCTTTAGCTGCCTTAGCATCCGGGGCGGAAGTTGTAGCCAAATTTTCAGATACAACACCGGAGTATATCCCAGGATTGCAGATTCTGTCGGATCTGGGGCGTTGTGATGCCTATATTAGCGTAGGTGGCGATATTTTCAATAATGCCCGTGAAGGCTTGATTACCAAAACTTTCATTCGGAACTTGTTGGAGTTAAGGCGATCGCCTAAGCAAACATTCCTCTTTGGACAATCAATTCCGCGATCATGTCACGGCTTGAGTTTTCAGGCTCTAGCTTGTTCTCTCCGAAAGTTGTCTGCTGTCTGCGTCCGCGATGTGGAAAGTCACAAACGTCTAACACAAGCGGGAATCAACGCCATTCTTTCCTTTGATGCTGCTTTTAGCCTTTCTGTCAGTTCCCAGGCGCAAACGCAAGCAAAGCAGATATTCCAAACTCTAGAAATCATGCCAGAGAGGGCAGCCTTAATCTCACTGCGCGCTTTTGACTCGATGTATAGCCATGATAATCAACAATTTCAACGTCAATTAGTTAATCTGTGTTGTAGACTCTGGGAACGTCAATATCAACCTGTATTAGTGATTCAGTCCCAAGCTTACGGTGCAGATAACGATTTAGCTGTAGCAGAGGAAATTTCTGGGCAAGTACCACAACTGAAAATATTCAATCCCTTTACAGTGAGTAGCAACCTGGCTAAATGGGAATTAGTGATGGGTGCGTTGAGTATTTCTCCTGTGATTGTCGCCATCCGTTATCACACAGCCGTCTTAGCCCTAGCTAGTGGGCGAGTTCCTTTTAATCTTTACTACTCCAACAAAGGCCGAGACTTAAGCGAAAGACTGGGAATCCCTGGGTGCAGTCTCGAACAGTTTGATGTGGATGCTCATATAGATGCGATCGCCCATACCTCTGAGCAGACATTTGACCATGTAGCCATTCGGACTCAAGTGCAGAAAGACTTTAATGAGTGCTTTCAAAAGATAGAAACAAGCTTCTTGGCGTTGCCAGGATTTAGGGGTGTGAAGGTGTAAGCGAAAGAAAGATTTCTCCAAACCCCTATCCCCTCACACCCCTACACCCCTATCCCCCCACACCCCTAAATAATATGAATCACCCACGTCTAGCTTTAGTTAGCAACTTTCGAGACGAAGCCTCTCCCAGTATGCTAGTTTGCGGAGACCGTCTTTATGATCATCTCAGTGCAGAGCATCCCGATTTAGAAACTACCCGTATCCAACCAGACTATACTTATCGATTGCGGCAGTTGCCTCGACTGGGGAAAATGGGCTTTGCTAGGGAAACGGACAAAATGTTAAACCGTTTTTGGGATTATCCCCGACATCTCAAATCCCAAATTTCTCAGTTTGATCTTTTCCACATCTGTGATCAAAGTTATGCCTCACTGGTGAATATATTACCCCCAGAACGCACAGGGGTATTTTGCCACGATTTAGATGTGTTTCGCTCCATCTTGCAACCAGATAAATATCCCCGCTCCATCCGCTATAACACCATACAGCGCTACGCCTTGAATGGTTTTTGCAAGGCGGCAGTGATATTTTACACAACCCAATCTGTGCGAGAGGAAATTCTTCACTATCAACTGATCAGCCCCGATAAGCTAGTCCAAGTTCCTCTAGGAATTGCCCGTGAATTTTCTCCTCACGAGAGCAATGCAAATATGGCTGCCATTATTCAGGAAAAAATAGGCGATCGCCCTTTCTTGTTGAATATCAGCGTCAATCTCCAACGTAAACGCCTTGATGTTTTACTAGAAACCTACGCCCGTCTACGCCATCACCACCCAGATTTACTGTTGGTTAGGGTCGGCGCAGAATGGGAACCTGATATGCAGGCACGAATAGATCGCTTGGGGATTCGTGATGGTATCCGATTATTCCCACGCTTAGAACAGAAAGATTTGGCAGAATTTTATCGGCGGGCAGCAGTAGTATTAATGACCAGCGAAGCCGAAGGCTTTGGAATGCCTTTGATTGAAGCCTTAGCCTGTGGCAGCATCATTGTTGTAAGTGATATTCCTGTGCTGCGGGAAGTAGGAGGTAATGCAGCAGTTTACTGTCCAGTGGGTAAACCGGATATTTGGGCTAACACCATTAGCGATTTGCTCAATTACCCAGAAGCCACACCAGACCTATCAATACGCTTCCAGCAAGTGAAAAAGTATACTTGGTCAGCCCACGCCGAAACCATTGCCCAAGCCTACCAAGAACGTATTCTGTCTCAAAGTACCAGTCAACAACCACTACAGGTATTTGCCTCATGAAAGTGCTGCATATCCTTGGTTCTCAAGGCATGGGGTGGACAGGCGGGATTCGCGCTACTCTAGCCAGCTTGACGCAGACACGGTTGTCATCTTGGGTAGAGTTTCAATTGGTGACTCAAGACCAAGCAAAAGATACTTTAAAAAGTTGGCAGCCTGATTTATTGGTGTTACATCGTGCCTCGTCTTGGAAGGGTATTCCAGATTTATTAACCTGGAAGGCGAAAGCCCGAATATTGATAGAACATCACTACAGTGCAGGGTTTGAACAGCATCAAGTCCCCTCTACTTGGCGATTTCGCGCTATGTTACGCCTGAACTATCGGCTAATGGATCGGGTTGTATCCATCTCCGAAGGACAACAGCATTGGCTGGAGTCTGCGCGATTAGTTCCACCGGAAAAGATGCGCTTGATTCGCTCTAGTCGAAATATAGATCCATTTTTGCAAGTATCAGAAAAGGCTGACTCGGACGAACTATTTACCTTGGCAGCTTATGGACGGTTCACCCATCAAAAAGGATTCGATCGCTTGATTGAGGCGGTACAGTTATTACCTATTGGTTCTGTACAGTTACTTTTAGGAGGACAGGGACCAGACGAGCGATCGCTGAAAACTTTGGCTCACAATCATCCTCATATTCACTTTCTGGGAAAAATTGATGATGTCCCAGGGTTTTTAAGCCGTTGTGACGCGGTTGTGGTTCCTTCCCGATGGGAACCTTGGGGTAATGTTTGTTTAGAGGCTCGCGCGGCTGCTAGACCTGTTTTGGTGAGTGATGTTGATGGTCTGACTGAACAGGCAAAGAATTGTGGGATTCAGTTTCAGCCAGAGAATTGTCGGATGTTGGCGGATGGAATTGTGCAAATGATTCAAGCCTCCCCGGAACAACGAAAATCCTGGGGACAGCAAGGCAGATTCAGCGCTGCAAAAGCCTGGGATGATTATGTGGATGCTTGGGAACAGGTCTTGAGGGAGTTCAAATGAACCGAATACAAACTCTACAGAAACGCCTGTTTCAAGACCGCTTTATCCGGAATATTGGCTGGATGGGGGCGGCGGAATTAGTTATCCGCGTGTTTAGGCTCATTACTACCGTCATTCTGGCGCGGTTTCTCAGCGCTGAGGATTATGGGCTTGCAGCCATTGTCTTAATGACTTACGAATTTATCCGCGTTTTTACCCGCAATGGGATTGCTGACAAAATAGTCCAGGCGGATGCTTCCGAGGTAGAAGAGTTATGCCGCACTGCTTACGGGTTGAATTGGTTGATTGCTGGTGTTTTATTTATTGCTCAATGTCTAGCATCGTTGGCGATCGCCCAATTCTATAACAATTCCCAACTCATTCTCCCGATTTGTCTCATCGCCATTACTTACTTAATCTATCCTCTGGCGATGGTGCAAACGGCATTAATCAGAAGGGAAAATCGCCTGAATATATTGGCCTTAATTACTTCCGTGCAAGTATCCACCGATAACATTTTGACGGCAATTTTGGCTTTATCGGGAATGGGAATGTGGGCGATCGTTTTACCTAAGTTTTTGGTCGCACCCATCTGGATTATTCTCACATTCAAATATCATCCTTGGCGAATGACTAAATCTTTGACTTTCGCTGGAGGTGGAAAAATTACCTCTTTTGCTTCCCGTGTTCTGGGAATTGAGTTACTTACCATCTTTCGGGAAAACATAGATTATCTCTTAATTGGACGGTTTCTCAGTGTCCAGGCTTTAGGGGTATATTATTTTGCTTTTAATGCCGGATTAGGACTGAGCTTGAGTGTAATAAATGCTATCAGAGTATCGTTGTTCTCTGACCTGTGTGACCTCAATTCTCAGGCAACGTTATTTACCCAACGCTATATGCAGAGCCTACGCAAAATAGCCTTGATGATTGTGCCATTAGTCATATTCCAATCTAGTTTAGCCCCCTTCTATGTTCCTTTAATATTTGGTCATAAATGGGTGGAACGAGGAGCCGTCCCGATTTTAATTCTGATTTGTTGTTCGGCTTTATCCCGTCCCTTTGCTGATGCTGCGTCTTTGATGTTCCGCGCCTTTGGTCAACCGCAAATCGAATTGCGCTGGAATCTAGTATTTACTATGTGTTTGGCTATAGCAATTTCCCTGGGAACCCAGTGGGGTATTTTAGGCGCGGCGATCGCAGTCACAGCAACTCACCTCATTTTGCAGCCTCTATATACTATTTGGGCAACTCGGCAAGTCCTACCTAAATTCTTACAGGAGGTGAAGGGATGACCCACGCAAGCATATTGATATCGGTGATTATTCCCGCTTACAATGCTGCTAAATTTTTGCCGGATGCGATCGCCTCTGTAGAAAAGCAAACTTTCACCGATTGGGAATTACTGATAATTAATGATGGTTCTACGGATGACACAATTGAAGTTGTCAGAGAACATCAAAAAACGAGCGATTGCATCTATCTAATTAATCAGACCAATCAGGGAGTTTCTGCTGCTCGTAATCAGGGTGTCGCTCATAGCCAAGGTCAAATCATCGCCTTTCTAGATGCCGATGATCAATGGCTACCTGACAAACTCAGTCAGCACTGGCAACATTTTCAGTCTAATTCTCGCTTAGGAGTCAGCTTTGCTCAAGTAGAAATATTAGATCAGGCTGGTGAACCAACTGGACAAGTATCCACTTCTCGTTTAAACGACTTAAAACCAGAATATTTCCTTTCAGAAAACCCGACAACTACCACTTCTAACTGGGTGATTCGTAAAGAAGTTTTTACCCAAGTGGGGGGCTTCTGTTTGGACATGAGCTATTCCGAAGATTTGGAATGGCTACTCAGGGTGAGTTCTACCACAGATTGGCAAATCCAGGGAATCAACCAAGTGTTGACGCGCTATCGCACAAGTTCTAGTGGGCTTTCTTCTAACTTGTACTATATGGAAGCTGGTTGGAAGCAACTTGTCAACAGGGCGAGAATTTATGCACCTCAATTGGTACATAATCATTTTGCTTTAGCTCAGGCTGTGCATCTACGTTATTTAGCTCGGCGGGCTTTTCGTTTGAAGTTACCAGCACGGGTAGGGGTGGATTTTATTACCCGTGCTTTAATTTCCGATTGGCGGTTATTGTTTCACCAACCACAGCGTACTTTTTTCACTTTGCTGGCTGTGTTTGGGGCGTTGGTGATGGAGAGGGTTTTTGGACTTAATACACACAGAGGCAGTACCGCTAAGGCAGAACCCTTTCGCGGCAGTATCCCTTAGGGAAGGGGAGCAAGGGGGAAAGATTTTCCAAACTGAATAATACGCATTACGTAGATGCAAGCCTTTGCAGAGGTTATTACGAATTATGAATTTGTCTGTAATTATTCCCGTTTACAATTCTGAAAGTTCGGTGGCTGAGACATTGCGGTCTGTGCTGGCGCAAACATATCGAGACTTGGAAATTATCATTGTTGATGATGGTTCTACAGATAAGAGTATTGATATCTGCAAGCAATTCCAGGATGAGCGCATCAGGATTATTCATCAACAGAATCGCGGCTTGGCTGGGGCGAGAAATACAGGTATTCGTCAGGCGCGAGGGGAATATTTAGCCTTTGTTGATAGTGATGATCTTTGGCTACCGGAGAAATTAGCCAAACATTTAGAGCATTTTGAGCGATCGCCAGAAGTTGGGGTGAGTTTTTCTCGTTCTAGTCTGATTGATGACCAAGGTAAGCCTCTGGGTATTTATCAAATGCCCAAGTTAACGGACATTACACCAGAATATTTGTTCTGTCGCAATCCCATCAGTAACGGCTCCTCAGTGGTGATTCGTCGGGCTGTTTTGGACACTATCAAGTTTCAAGAGAACCTTTACGGGGAAGTAGAAGACTTTTACTTTGATGACAGTTTTCGTCAATCGGAAGACATTGAATGCTGGCTGCGAATTGCTCTCCAAACTACCTGGAAAATAGAGGGGATACCCGAAGCCCTCACCCTCTACCGTGTCAACATGGGAGGTTTATCAGCCAATGTTCTCAAACAATATGAATCTTGGGAACGGATTTTAGTCAAAACCCAAGCCTATAACCCTGAGTTTATCGAGCGATGGGGCAATAGAGCTAAAGCCTATCAACTACGATATTTAGCTCGTCGGGCGACAAGAGGGCGATCGCCTGCAATGGCAGTTAATCTACTACACCAAGCAGTGAAACTCCATTGGCGAATTCTTATAGAAGAACCCCATCGCACCTTCATCTCTTTTGTTGCAGCCTATTTACTCTGGATTCTACCACAATTTGCATACCAACCCTTAGAGAGATTAGTAATGCAAATAACTGGAAATAGCCAGGAAAAACGCATTCAAAAAGAACAAATTCTTAAGCCATCAATCTGAAAGATAAAAGCTATAGGTACAAATCACCAATTACCAACCTAAATAAATAAATCCAAAAACCAAAACAGAATCTATGAAAGTATTATTAATTTGCTCCTCCGGTGGACATTTTAAAGGACTCCAGCAATTGCAACCTTTTTGGGAAAATCACGAACGAGTCTGGGTAACTTTTAAAACTGCAACCACACAAGCCGCTTTAACTGAAGAAAAAGTGTATTGGGCTTATAGTCCCACCAATCGCAATTTACCTAATTTGTTCAGAAATTTGCTTCTAGCCTTTCAAGTAATTAGCAAAACCAAACCAGATTTAATCTTGTCTACTGGTGCTGGTGTCGCTGTCCCTTTTCTCATTCTTGGCAAATTATTTGGTAGTCAGACAGTGTTTGTCGAATCTGTGACGCGGATTACTACTTTGAGTTTATCCGCTAGGTTAGTTTTACCTTTTCTCAGCGTTTTATATGTGCAGTGGCCGCAACTGCAAACCCTTTATCCTCAAGCCGAATTAATCGTTCCTCAAGAAAGTTTATGATTTTGGTCACAGTTGGTACGGAACAATATCCTTTTAATCGCCTCATGTCTTGGATTGAGGTATTACTACAGACGGAATTAATTCAAGAAGAAATTATCGTACAGTATGGTAACTCGACAATTTTGCCTGCTGGGGCTAGGGTTTACCGTTTCCTCAAAGAAGAGAAATTTCAGGAGTTAATTCATCAAGCGCGAATTGTGATTGCTCATTGTGGTGAAGGAACTTTACTACTGTTGGATTCTCTGGATAAGCCTTATATTTTGGTTTCTCGCTCTCAGCAATATCAGGAACACGTTGATGATCATCAAGTAGAACTTGGTTTAGCTTTATCACAGATTAATGTTCCTGTTGCTTGGTCGCCTGGTGATTTAGTGCGATTTATTCAAGCTCCCAGACAAGTCTCAGTTGCCGATGTTTCCCATGCTTCGGCGATCGCTCTTTGTCGAAGTCTAGAACGCCGTTTTGCTCAACCCCTCAAAGAATTATCAGTAGGTATATCCAAATGATTAGCCCTCATACCAAAACCCCAATTTCTCTAGTTATAACTCGGATTCATGGCACTTTATTAGTGCAGTTACCGCCAAGATTAACGGTAATTGAAGCTATATCTTTCCGCGAGTATTTTCAAAGTTGGATAGAAGACTCTAGCTTGACTAAGATTATCTTAGATTTTGGTCAAACCACAATTATTGATAGTAGTGGTGTGGGGTCATTAATTAGTAATCATAAATCAGCACAAGCAAAAAAGATTGAATTAATCTTTTGGAGTATTCATCCTCAAGTTAAATTGGCTTTTTCTCTTGTCGGTTTGGAGCAGATATTGAACATCGAAGCCAATACAGATGCAATTGTCCCGACAGCAACACGCAAAATTGAGCAGCGTCCACCCTTAACCCATCCATCGGTGCGATCGCCTATGAAACGTGCGATCGACATTGTGGGGGCTGTCATCGGCTTGAGTGTTACCGCCGTGCTGTTTGTGCCGATAGCGATCGCTATTAAACTCGATAGTCCTGGTCCTGTATTATTTAGCCAAACTCGTTGCGGTTGGATGGGACGACGGTTTCGCATCTGGAAGTTCCGCTCGATGGTGACAAATGCAGAAGCACTCAAAGATACTATTCCTAATCAAGCTTCTGGTGCTTTCTTTAAAAATGACAAAGACCCACGAATTACCCGTGTTGGTCGCTTCTTACGTAAAACTAGCTTAGATGAATTTCCCCAATTTTGGAATATTCTCACAGGAGATATGAGTTTGGTCGGGACTCGTCCACCAACTCCCAATGAATTAGAACATTATGAAGTAGCAAATTGGCAAAGACTGGATGTCAAGCCTGGACTTAGTGGTGAGTGGCAAGTCAATGGCCGTTCAAAGATTCGTAATTTTGAGGATGTCATTCAGTTAGATTTGCGTTATCAAAATAATTGGAGTTTAGTTTACGATCTCAAATTAATTTTAAAAACAATCATAGTTGTTTTTAAAAAGGATTCAGGGGCAGTCTAAATGTCACCGCACACAGATTCACAAACCCACCATTCTACTCTACAAGTTGCCAGCGACTGGGACGCAGTCGCAACAGTTGTAGAATGGTTTGAAAAATTCAACTGTAAACAGCTACCATATCAAATCTGGATAGAAGGTCAAACTGCATTAATTGAGGGCTTTACAAATGCAGTCCGTCATGCTCATAAACACTTAAATCCACAAACTCCTGTTGAGTTAGCGGTGACACTTGATCCCCAATATTTCCAGATTTGTATTTGGGATCAAGGCGATATTTTTAATTTTGAAGCAGCGTTAGAAAAGCTTAGTGAGAAAACTAACGATCAGGCATTTAATCCTTTAGATCATGAAGCTCATTGGGGTTGTATATTTTTCCTCAAACTTAGGAGAGACTATGCTTGGACAGTTAGTTATAATCGTGAATTAGCAGGTAGAAACTGCTTATTTCTCAAGAAAAATCTAGTACCTAAAGTTGAACTACCAAATGCAAGAGACTGAAGAATTAAACTGCGTGAGTATTATTTATATGGAGTTGCTGATTCACCATACTGATTAAGTAACTGTATCACTAAATTCATCAACTTGGGATTTCATGTTACTTATCTGTACAAATTCTATTTATCGGGAGACATATGTATTCCAATGTAAACACCAAGATTATTCAACCTAGTGGTTTTTTTGATGGTAAAAAAGGCAGACAAATTCATGAAGAAATCAGCAAAACTATTACATCAGATGTCACAACTATTTTGATTGATTTTCAATTTGTTACTTTTATGGATAGCTCTGGATTTGGCACTCTACTATTGACTTTAAAAACAGTCCGACAGAAAAAAGCTAGGTTGGCACTCTGTTCAATCAACGAACAAATTAAGATGATTCTTGAACTGAGCGATACATCAAAAGTTTTTGAAGTATTTCCTGATCAAGCAGCTTTTATGCAAACAGTTACACAGTATTAAATCCGCTTTCAGTCAAGAGTTATATTACTCAAAAGTTCCCAAATACAATGAGATACCCTATTACTGAATCTAATAGCAACTAAAACCTGTTCACTTAGCATCCTGTAGAAAGTGCGGTCAAACAGTACTAAATCTATGGTTTATAAATAAATTTATATTTGTAAACCTCTTGTTATGAAGTCCCATCTATTTTGGGAACAATAACTATGCAATAAATTATTTATGTAGATACTGCAATATATATGGTAAAGCTCACAGGTTATCAAATAGTAGAAAAAATATATGACAGCGCTAACTCTGAAGTATATAGAAGTATCAGGCAGGAGGACAACCAAAGCGTTATAATCAAAGTCCTCAAGCAGGAATATCCTACACCTATAGAATTAACTAGATATAAGCAAGAATACGAAATTACTCGTAATCTAGATTTTGATGGTGTGATTAAAGCTTATAGTTTAGAACCATATTATAGAACATTAGTCATAATCTTAGAAGACTTTGGTGGTACAGATTTAAGAGATTTCCATAATATTAATTCTATAGAGAAATTTTTGGCGATCGCTATCAAAATTACTGATACTCTAGCGCAAATTCACGCTGCTAATGTTATTCACAAAGATATTAATCCATCAAATATAGTTTTTAATCCCAAAACAGGCGAAGTTAAAATCATTGACTTTGGTATTGCTACAGTCTTTACGCGTGAAAATACCACTCTCAAGCACCCCAATGTTTTAGAAGGTACTCTAGCCTATATTTCACCTGAACAAACAGGAAGAATGAACCGCGCCCTTGATTATCGGACGGATTTTTATTCTTTAGGTGTGACTTTTTATGAATTATTAACTAAACAATTACCTTTTGATACCACTGATTCCTTAGAGCTAGTCTATTGTCACCTAGCTAAACAACCCATTCCTCCCCATGAAATCCACTCAAATATACCCAAAACTCTCTCGGATATTGTCATGAAATTGATGGCAAAAACTGCTGAGGAGAGATATCAAAGTGCGTTGGGTATTAAAGCAGATTTAGAATTTTGTTTAACACAATACCAAGAAGGTAAAAACACATCATTTTCTCTTGGAAGTCAAGATATTTCGGATAAATTTCAAATTCCCCAAAAACTATATGGAAGAGAAGGAGAAATTAATAACTTACTAACAGCATTTACCAGAGTTAGTCAAGGAACAACAGAAATGATGCTGGTTGCTGGTTATTCTGGTATTGGTAAATCAACATTAGTCCAGGAAATTTATAAACCCATTACTGAGCGCCGGGGATATTTCATTGCGGGTAAATTTGACCAATTTCAAAAAAATATCCCTTATAGTGCAGTAGTTAAAGCATTTCAATCACTCATTCGCCAACTTTTAACAGAAAATGAAACCCAACTCCAAGAATGGAAAAATAAACTATTAACGGTTTTAGGAATCAATGCTCAGGTAATAATTGATGTGATTCCTGAATTGGAATTAATTATTGGTAAGCAACCAGCAGTTCAAGAATTAGGCCCGGCTGAATCACAGAATCGGTTTAACTTGGTCTTTCACAATTTTATTCATGTATTTTGTCAAAAAGAACACCCTTTAGCTATATTTTTAGACGATTTGCAATGGGCGGATTCTGCTACTCTCAAATTAATTGATTTAATTATGAGAGATAAAAAGTTAGGATATTTGTTTCTAATTGGCGCATATCGAGATAATGAGGTTCACATCAATCACCCTACTATTATCACTATTGAAGGATTAAAAAAATCAGGTTTGACAATTAAGGAAATTAATTTATTACCCCTAAATTTAGAAACTGTTAATCAATTAATCTCTGAAAGTATATACAGTGATTTTATCTCTGCTCAACCATTGGCAGAACTGGTACTGTCTAAAACTGGCGGTAATCCATTTTTCGTTAACCAATTTTTGAAAACGTTATATCAAGAGGACTTATTAATATTTGATTTTTCAAGTCTTAGCTGGCATTGGAATATTGTCCAAATTGAAGAACTGGGCATTACAGACAATGTTGTTGATTTGATGATCAATAAGTTAAAAAAACTGCCAGTTAATACTCAGCAAATTTTACGTTTATCTGCTTGTGTAGGTAATAGTTTTGATTTAAGTACACTAGCAATTATTTCGGAAAAATCGACTTTTAGCACTTTTAGAGACTTGCTTCCTGCTACTCAAGAAGGCCTAATTGTACCTACTTCTGATTTAGAAATTACAGAAGCAGATTTAGTTAAATCACCACTATTAATAATTAACTATAAATTTCTTCATGACAGAGTACAACAAGCAGCTTACGCCTTAATCGATCAAGATAAAAAACGTAATATTCATCTGCAAATCGGGCAACTACTGTTGCAGAATATTTCGGAGACAGAACTAGCAAATAGGATATTTGAAGTAGTAGATCATCTCAATATAAGTTGGGAACTACTCATTAATGATATTCAAAGAGTTGAATTATCTCAGTTAAATTTGGCAGCAGCTAAAAAAGCTAAAGAAGCTAACGCCTACAGTGCAGCTTTACAATATTTGATTTCAGGTATCAATATTTTACCTGGGGATATCTGGTGTGAACATTATAATTTAGCTTTGAATTTGCACTGGGAAAGGTCAGAGGTAGAGTATTTACTAGGGAATTTTCCCCAATCTCAATCTTTAATTTCTATCTTACTTGAGCAAGCAAAAACGAATCTAGAAAAAGCGAAAATTTATAATTTACTAATTGTACAGTACACTTTATTAGGCAATCTGAATCAAGCTATTGCATCAGGTCGTAAAGGTTTAGCTCTCTTGGGTATTTATTTACCAGAATCTGACTTTGAAGCTAACTTAGAAGTATTGATCAACGAGGCGAATCAACTCATAGCTAATCAAGACATTGCTGAATTTATCAATAAACCAGAGATGGTTATTCCTGAAAAAATAGTAGCATTACATTTATTAATGAATATTGATCCAGCCAGTTATCTTGCTGATCAAAAACTTTACAAAATAATTGTTTTAGAATCATTGAACTTATCACTTAAATATGGGAATTTAGGTGAATCAGTTAAGGGCTATACCAATTATGGGATGCTGCTAGGTGCTATTTGGGGAGACTATCAAACTGGTTATGAATTTGGCAAGTTAGCGCTAAAAGTTAGTGAAAAATTTAATAATTTAGCTCAGAAATGTAAAGCTTGTTTTGTACTGGCGAATTTTCAAACTAACTGGGTTAAACATATTAAATTTACGCGTGCAATCAACCAAGAAGGATATCATGCAGGGCTAGAATCGGGAGATTTACAATTTGCTGGATATATTTTGGCTTTCCAGTTATTTAATACCTTATTTGAAGGAGTCGTCTTAGAAGATGTATTAGCTGAATTAGATAACGGGTTAGAATTTGTCCAAAGAAATCAGAATCAATGGGCAAAAGATACCATGCTGGCGGCACGGCTTGGTTTATTCAATATCACATCTAGAACATCAGATAAATTAGATTTTGGTATTAGTGAAATTAGCGAAGATGAATATTTAACAGGCTGTGAAAATCGTCATAGTTTTGCGCCTTTATTTTGTTATTTAACATTTAAATCGCAAATTCTCTACCTGTATGACGAAGATTTAGCAGCACTTAAATGTTCGTTAGAAGCAGAAAAATATTTAGAATATTTAAAGGGTCTAATTCCTGTTGCTGACCAAAATTTTTATCAGTCACTAATTCTAGCATCAACATATCTCAAAGTGACTCCAGAGGAACAAGCAGAGTTTTGGCAAAAATTGCTAAATAATCAAAAATTGATGAAACTTTGGGCAGATAATAGCCCAGAAAACTTCCTGCATAAATATTTGTTAGTAGAGGCGGAAATAGCACGGATTTCTGGCCAATATTTAGAGGCGATGAACTTGTATGACCAAGCAATTAAATCAGCACAAGAATATGAATTTACCCAGAATGTAGCCTTAGCTAATGAACTAGCTGCTAAATTTTGGTTAAGTCAGGGGAGAGAAAATATTGCCAAAATTTACATGATTGATGCTCATTATAGTTATCAATTATGGGGTGCAGAACGCAAACTAGAAGATATATTGGCAAAATATCCACAACTACTAGGGAAAACGCCAGTAATGGGTGGTGTTAAAAACAGTTTATCAACTAATCATGATGTTATTACGACTCATAACCGTCGGGGCGAATTTTTAGATATAGCTACGGTCGTCAAAGCTTCACAAGCAATATCAGGAGAAATAGTTCTGAGTGAATTGTTGAAGAAATTGATGAGCATTACAATTGAAAATGCTGGCGCATCTAATGGTTGCTTAATTCTTAATCGCAACGAACAACTAAAAATAGAAGTCTCAATAAATATAGAAGGAAGTGTTTGCATACACTCCTCGACACCTTTATCTGAAGATAGTTTACCTTTATCAGTAATTAATTATGTAGCCCGGACTTATGAGGATGTAGTGTTAAGTGATGCTATTGATGAGCCTAATTTTGGAAATGATCTATATATTCAATCTCACAAACCAAAATCAGTTTTAGCAACAGCAATTATTAATCAAGGAAAATTGATAGGCATTCTCTATTTAGAGAATAACCTAACTATAGATTTTTTTACAAGCGATCGCCTAGAAATTTTGCAACTATTATGTTCGCAAGCTGCCATTTCTTTAGAGAATGCTTTACTATATGAACAGTTAGAATACTATTCCCGAAATCTAGAAATTAAAGTTGAGGAAAGAACCAGTCAATTAAAAGCCGCTCAAAATAAAATTATTGCTCAAGAAAAACTAGCTTCACTAGGGTTGCTGACTGCTGGAGTTGCCCACGAAATTAGGAATCCGCTTAATTTTGTCAATAATTTTGCAGCTATTTCTGCGGAATTAGGTAAGGAAATATTAGCAGAAATTGAGAATCAGTCTGAAACTTTAAACTCCGAATTAATTGAGTATATTAAAGGAACTATTACTGATATAGTAGACAATTCAGTAGAAATCGAGCAACAAGGGTTGAGAGCAGACAATATTATTCAAAATATGTTATTGTTGGCACGTTCCGATAGTAATAATCAACCACAATTTACTGATATAAATTCACTGCTTGAAACAGCAGTACAACTGGCTTATCATAGTCTATCTAATAAACTTAACGGTTTTAATATTACTATTGACACCGATTATGATTCCTCTTTACCAGAAGTAGCAATAATATTTCAAGATATAAGTCGAGCTTTGATTAATATTGTTGACAATGCTTGCTACGCAGCTTACAAAAAAAAGCAGGAGGTTGGTGATAAATTCATTCCAAAACTTTTTGTGAAAACCCAAAATCAGGGCGAATCATTGCTAATTATTATCCGAGATAATGGCCAAGGTATAGCACCAGAGGTGATTGATAAAATTTTCAATCCATTTTTTACTACTAAACCACCTGGTGAAGGAACAGGTTTAGGATTATCTTTGATTCACGATATTGTTGTCGGACAACACCAGGGAGATATTAAGATTAACACTGAAGTTGGAGAATATACGGAATTCGTTCTTACAATACCAATTAATTTATCCTTTCCTGAATATCAGGGTTGCAAATATGACTGAGTATATATTATTTGTTGACGACGAACCATTAATAAAACGTTTAGTAACTCATTATTTTCGGCATAAGATACGTCAAGGAGAATATGAATTTATCTTTGCTCATAATGGTAGAGATGCCTTGGAAAAATTACAAGCAAATCCGCAAATAGATTTATTAGTAACTGATATTAATATGCCGGAGATAGATGGGCTAACTTTACTTAGTAAAATACGGGATCTGAATTTAGATATTAAAGCTGTCATTGTATCTGCTTACGAGGATCTCAAAAACATTAGACGAGCCATGAATCAAGGTGCTTTTGATTTTATTACTAAGCCTATAGATTTTCAAGAATTAGAAAGCACTATGAACCGTGCTTTAGAGTATGTGCAAGAGATAAAAAATAAAAGTTCTTTAGTGTCATCTGATCAATTACCAGAAGTTCAAAGTAAGGAAATATATGTAAATAATCAATTGGTTTTGGAAAAACAGCAGGAAATCAACCATTCAACCAACTTAGATTATATCGATTTTCAGGAAATAGAGACTGGTGTTAATCAACTAATTAATCATTTACGACTTTATCAGCAAGACTTTCCTCTTGCCTCACCACAAATTTTGCAGAACGCCAAAGATATTGATTTGGCATCTCTATTGCTAGGATTACCTACAACTATACAATCAATGAAAGATAAAACTAATCAACCATGAACAAAGCATGATGAAAATTACAATAAATCTGCTGATTTTCAGCTAAATTATTAATTTGATTACATCCAAAAATTTGAGTTACTTAAGAACAAAATTTATTTCTATTAAAGAGCAGTCATCGTTGAATATTTGACTACCAGTGGTAGTTTTTATGGCTTCTAAAATCTCACTTAACCCTTCTTCGAGTGGTTGATTGCACATAGCTATTACCTTAATGAAGCTTTCAAAATTCCACATATTACCATCAGATTTTTCCACTTCATAAACTCCATCACTAAATACATAGAGTTTACTACCGCTTTGGATATTACAGATAGCATTGCAATATTTTGCTTCTGTAAATGCTCCAATTGGCAGACTGCGAGTGGCTAACTTTTGGATATCTAATTGAGAGTCAGTGGAAGGAGAAAGTAGTAAAGCTGGAGGATGACCGGCGCTAGCATAAGTGAGCTGCTGAGAACTCCGCT
Source organism: Anabaena sp. FACHB-595 (assembly GCF_048568275.1). Taxonomy (NCBI): domain Bacteria; kingdom Bacillati; phylum Cyanobacteriota; class Cyanophyceae; order Nostocales; family Nostocaceae; genus Anabaena; species Anabaena sp. FACHB-595. The sequence goes on along the minus strand of NZ_CP183473.1, from coordinate 2,744,334 downwards.
TAAAAACTCCGTACCACATCGTAAAGTATTGACAATTTTGCTGATCCATTTGAAAGAAAAGATTTAAGTCTCGGAGAACTTGTGCGGGATCGTATAGATCAGCTTGAGGAAGAGAACGCGATCGCAGTAGATTATGTATGGAAATTGATGGTAATGCTGCTGCCAATCCATGTCCAGAAACATCCAGCAGGTAGATAACTAAATGATCATCATCAAGCCAGTAGTAATCAAAACAATCACCACCTAATTGACTAGAGGGCAAAAATTGAGAATTGATGTTGATTAATCCCGATAAAGGTTGGGGAAGAATCGATTTGACATAATCAGCCGCTTCATTCAACTCTGTTTCTAAAAGCTGTTTTTGGAGTTGTAAATCTTGCGCTAATCTTTGCAGTTCTTGATTTGTTTGATATAGCCTCAAGCCAGAGCGTACACGGGCTTTGAGTTCATTTACGTCAATTGGTTTGCTTAAAAAATCATCTGCCCCCGTATCTAAGCCTTCCACTCGGTCTTCTACAGCTCGCCGTGAGGTTAAGAGAATAAAAAAAGTCGTAGATAGGGTTGGCTCTGATTTAATTTTGCGGCACACTTCTAAACCATCCATTTCATCCATTTGCCAATCACAAATTATCAGTGCTGGGTGGTGTTTATCGGCTTGCTCGATTCCTTGTAAACCATTGGTGGCGAGAATGACTTCATAGCCTTGTTCTTGCAATGCCTGTTTGAGAATTAATTGGATGATGCGATCATCATCAATTACTAAGATTTTGACTTTAGTGGGTGGAGATGGAGGCTGGGGGGCTGGGTAAGGTGGCGACCATTCTGAGGATGAGGGGTAATTCAGATTGGGGACTGAGGAAAATGTATTTTCTTTCATATTTTTTTAATTTGAGCTAAGAGAAAAATGCTATTTATTTTAAAAAATAAGGGTTTTAAGTGCCGCTACAACATTTTGATATTCGTTGTTGAGTTGATTAACCAAAGCAGTAAGTTGATCCATTGATTGTTCCTTGGCTTCATCCTCCACGGTTTCACAGATTTTTCCCAGGTTAATAGCTCCAATACTCACACTAGGCGATCGCAAAGCGTGAGCTATTCTGGCTAACTGTGAACGGTCTTCCAAGGTTGCTGCATCTTGAATTGCCTGAATTTTGGCTGGGGTATCTTCTAGGTAAAGTTGGATTAACTCAGTGATGATACTACTACCGCCTCCATCCTCATCTGCTTCGTCGCTACCACCTAAATTTCGCAGGTATTCTAAAGTCTGTTGGTCAATTACCTCTTCTATTTTGGGTTGTGGGGTAGGTGCAGGTGGGGCAGATATAGACACCGATGCGGGAGACTCTAATGCTGGTTGACGCTGACTACCGAACTTTTTCAAAGCTGTGGTGATATCTTCTAGGCTGATCGGCTTACTTATGTAGTCATCCATACCTGCTGCCAAGCACTGCTGACGATCTTCTGGGCGGGCGTGGGCAGTCATGGCAATGATCCAAGGTTGAAGAGTAGGGGAAAATTCCTGGCGAATTTTGTGGGTGGTTTCCCAGCCATCCATTTCCGGCATCTGAATATCCATAAACACAACATCATAGAGTTGTCTTTGTAGCGCTTCCAGAGCTTCTAAGCCATTGTTAGCGACATCGGTACGATATCCCAACAGATGCAGCATATTCATCGCAATTTTCTGATTCACCAACACGTCTTCAACTAGAAGAATTTTGAGCGGCAAATTTTCCGCCAGATGGGTATCAATAGCTGGGAGATTGGGTTTAGGTAAGCGGGAGTAAGAGGGAATTATGCCTTGAGGGGTGGATTTGCTCAACCACTTACCACGTACAATTTGCAAAAGTGTATTGTGTAACTGGTAATGGCGCAGGGGTTTATGTAGAAAAGCCGTAAATTCCGATGCTACTTGCTTCACTTCTAAAGTTTGTTTGCCTTTAGCACTCAACATCACCAGAGGTAAATTCTGATGCTGGGGAATAGCACGGATTTTTGTACTGAGGTGGAGGCCGTTGATCTGTGGGCTATCAACATCTAACACAGCTAGAGCTAGGGAAGTATGTTGCCATAGACAATGTAGCGCCGTCGCGTTGGAATCTACAGCCTGGACATCTAATCCTAAGGACTGGAGTTGCCGGGTTAAGCATTTTCTCAAGTTGGCGTTACCGACTGCTAGCAGTAATCGTTTGCCAACCAATTCTGGATCGACCTTGGCGGCGCTATTGATGGCAGAGGAATTGACCTGTAAGGTAGCAGTGAAATAGAAAATAGAGCCTTGATGCGATTGACTTTCTACCCACATTTTGCCGCCCATGATTTCACTCAGGCGCTTACTGATTGCCAGTCCCAGGCCTGTACCACCATAGCGTCTAGTCATGGAGGCATCGACTTGACTAAAAGGTTTGAATAATCGATGTAGGCGATCGCGTTCTATGCCAATACCCGTATCTTGGACTGCAAATTGAAATTCGTAGCGAGTAGGGTCTGTCTGTTTATAAATCTTCTGTTTTGCCCCAATAGTGATACATATTTCGCCAATTTTGGTAAACTTGACCGCATTACTGACCAAATTCCACAGAATTTGCCTGATACGAGTAATGTCACCCACAACTAAAGTGGGTGTGTCTGGTTCTAGTTGGTACATGAGTTCGATGCCTTTTGAGGCTGCTTGAGGAGCCAGTAAATCTAAGGCTTCTTCCACACAAAGGCGTAAATCAAAAGGTTGTTCTTCTAGTTCTAATTTGCCAGACTCAATTTTAGAAAAGTCGAGGATGTCATTAATGATTGTTAATAATGTGTGACTGCTGTTGCGAATAGTTTCTACATAGTCGAATTGCTCAGGTTTGAGGGTAGTATCTAGGAGCAGTCCACTCATACCAATGATGGCATTCATCGGAGTACGAATTTCATGGCTCATGGTGGCCAGGAAATTACTCTTAGCCATATTTGCCTTCTCTGCTACTTGTTTAGCAACGTTCAGTTCTTCATTTTGCAGCGCTAATAATTGGGCTTGCCTAGTTTCCTGAGCCAATAATTGGGATTGGGTGAGGGCAATACCCATTTGATCTGCCAGATGTTTGAGGAGATCCAATTCTAATTCCGTCCATTGCCTGGGGCGATCGCACTGATGGACAATTAATAACCCCCACAAATTTCGTCGCACTCGAATTGGTACAACCAAATTAGCTTTGACCTGGAACTGTTGCAAGAATTCTACATAGCAAGGTTTCAAACCCCCTTGATACACATCAGCAATGGCAGTAATGCGTCCATCCCGATACATATTAAGGTATCCATCTTTGAGGCAGGGATCATAAATATCTTGGTCTAAAGTGACTGACCATCCAGGCATTACCGCCTCTTGAACCACTTTGCCAGAACCATCAGAATTGATTTGGAAAATCAGGGCGCGATCAACTTGTAAAATTCGCTGAACTTCTGTAACTGTTGTCTTGAGAATTTTTTCCCATTGTAAGGACTGGCGGATTTCTTCTGTGATTTGTTTCAGCAGTAAAGTGTGTTGATATTGCTGCTGTAGGTCTTGTTCTGCCTGTTTCCGTTGGGTAATATCTAAATGAGTTCCCACCATTCTGATAGCTCTACCCTGAGAATCCCGACTCACTAATTTACCCCGGTCGAGAATCCACCTCCATTCTCCAGATTTAGCGAGTAAACGTATTTCTACTTCATAGAAAGGAGTATCACCTTTGAGGTGGGATATCAGCCTTTGCTGCATCAAGGGGATATCATCTGGATGGATCAACTTATCTCTGAATTTAATATCGTTGCCAATTTCCATAGGGGTGTAACCCAACATGGTAAACCAACGTGCGCTACGATAAACTTCTCCCGTGACTAGATTCCAGTCCCATAGACCTTCTTCTACAGCATCTACAGCCAGCTTTAATCGTTCCTCACTTAACCTCAAAGCAACTTCTGATTTTTTGTATTGGGTAATGTCACGATATTTCCACAGATGACCATAAAGTTTATGATCAACCACAATCGGTATATAGTTTTGCTCTAAGGTGCGTCCATCTTGAAGTTCCCATTCTTGATGGAGAAACATTTTGCCTTGACGGATGATCTCATCTGTGGTGCAAATAAATCTCTCTGGTTCAGTGAATAGATGTTTACTCGCTTCCAAAGCTTGCTGACAATCCATACCTTGCAAAGCTTGTGGAGGTAGAGGAATGCGAAAGTAATCACAAAATTCTTGATTTACTAGAATAATATGCTGGTTTGCATCTTCCAGGAGAATGCCAGACTGTAAACTCTCAATTAGTGTCCTCAGTCGTAAGGCTGTTGTTTGTAATTCAGTCTTTTGGTCTTTGAGTTTTGTAGTCAGTTTTTGAGCATCAGCAAGGGCAGAATTTTTAGCCTGTAACAGAAACAAATAATCGGAAACAGAGTCATGTAGAGGGAAATCATTGATCTTCAATCCCAGATTTTTTAAATCAGCGATATCAGTAATCCAAGGAGAACCAAGAAATAGCAGATGATCGCGGGACTCTAAATTTAACATTTGTCCCTTTAGCTGTATTTCCTGATAGTGGGCTTGTAGAATGAAAAGCGATCGCGTTTGTTGGCAAATCCCTTCAAAGCTAGTTAGGCATTTGGGGCGACTGATTTGAAAATGCTCTCCCAAATAACTATCAAGAAGCACCATAGGCTCCAAAATACGCTGAATTACCTCACCCGCCTGAACAATCTTTAATTCTCGATCTATAACCAGATGGAAGGGGAACAAAGCAGCAAATTGTTCGGGAGAAAGACCAAATTTTTTGGAGCTACTATCCCTATCAGTCGTCATATAAATTCGAGTCTTCGTATTTAATAGAGAAGATATCGTGATCCTCACCAGTCTCACGAAAAGCGGTTTGAGTAACTTCAACTTTTGTCTGAAAGCGTTTCCCTAATCCGTGGAGTAAACCAAGCACCATTGGAGCTAAACCACAGCGAGTTGATTGGTAGTGGAGTTCCATCGACTTGCTACTGGTGTGTTGACACTCAAAAGCGGGGGGACGAAGCTGAGGAAAACTTAAGCCTACTCTGGCATGAAGGTTATCAAGGTTTTCCATAAACTCTGGTAAAGAGTCTCCCGCACTAGCTAAAAGTTCTCCATAGCCTTCTTCGGATGTATATGTCACCCAGTATTCCCCAAAGGCTATCAGCAGTTCCTCGGCAGGCTTACCCAATACTTCACTAGCGGCACCAACCAAATGATAAGTAACATCATCACTATAAGCTTCCATCCCTACGAAAAAATCAATATCTTCCAGTCCGGCTTTTTGCTTGATGGCTTCCCATGTATCTTCGCCGTGATGCTTGCTAATCATGTCTTGAATGGCTTTGTTCACTAAACCATACATTGCCTTAACTCCTTTTTTTATGACAGTGAAATTACTTAAATGATTTTCGATTTAGGGAAGACATTTATGAGCAATATAGATGGGTTTTACTAATGAAAAACACTTAATAGTTAAGCATTTTTGGTTTTTAGAGTCTATTTTTAAATCTCGGCTATTTTTCAAACATTGGTATTAAATAAATCTAATACTAAAATTTTGCTCATGCTGCAAATGTAATATATATTACTGTTTATTTGGTGACCATCAGGAGGAAAAATCATAAGTGGTTGGACAAAATTAAGTTGATGCGTCGATACAGGTAACTGAGGATAGTTAGTATTCTTTGTTGCGTTTTTTCGTTACCATACAAATAGACTAGGGATTTTGCCCAAATATGACAGCGAAACAGACACGGCGTAACTTTCTCATGACCAGTGCTGCTGTTACCGGGAGTGTTGTAATGACGAATGTTTTACAACAAAATTCCACTCCTACTGCTGCACCACCAGCAATGATGCCAGAACGCATCTTAGGACGCACAGATGTGAAATTACCTATTTTTGGGTTGGGAGGTGCGGGACAAACCCCACTATCTTGGGAAGGCAAACAGTCTGAAGCTGAAGCAATTATTTACAAAGCTTTAGAACTGGGTATTCGCTATTTTGATACGGCTGCAAGTTATGGGCCGAGTGAAGATTATTTTGGTAAAATTTTACCACCCCATCGTGGGAAGATATTTTTAGCTAGTAAGACTGCATATAGAGATCGGGATGGTGCATGGCGAGAATTAGAGCGATCGCTCAAACGCCTAAATACAGATTATCTCGATTTGTGGCAGTTACATCACGTTTCTTTTGCCGCAGAACTCGACACTATATTTAGTCCCTCTGGTGCCATTAAAGCTTTAGAAGAAGCCGTTAGCCAAAAATTAGTTCGTTTCGCAGGTATTACCGGACATCGTGACCCAGAAGTAATTACCGAAGGGTTACGTCGCTATCCCTTCCATACGACACTCATACCAGTTAACGCCGCCGATAGACACCACCCCCGTCCATTTATCCCTGTAGTTTTACCAGTAGCGCAAGCCAAAAATGTGGGTGTGGTAGCAATGAAAGTCCCGGCTTATGGGCGATTATTTAAGCCTGGTGGATTGGCAGGGATGGAACAGGCAATGGGATATAGTTTGTCTCAGCCAGGGGTTCATAGTTGCGTGGTTGCGGCGGAAAGTGTAGAACAATTAGCAAGTAATGTGCAAGTGGCGCGTAACTTTCAACCTTTGGCAGAAACAGAATTGACAGCGATCGCTCAACGTACTGCTAGTATTTGGGAAGATAGTACATTTTTCCGTAGTTGGAGTTAGTGTTAAAGAAGTCAGACCCGATAAAACAGGTTTCACAGTCATAGATGAAAGAAAGATATCTTTCCCCTACACCCCCACACCCCTACACCCCCTTCAAATCAGAATAATACTGCGCCGCTTGAGAAATGTTGAATTGCAGTAGCTTTTCTTGTCCCAATGGGTAGCAAATATTGGGTTTCACAGGTGATATATTCAATCTGCGAATAATCTCCCTGGCGACTGCTTTTGCTAGTAATGGCGGTACAGAGTTACCAACCTGGCGAAAACCATGCCATTTGGTGATATGAAATCTAAACCAGTCTGGGTAGGAATGTAGTCTTGCTGCTTCTCGGACTGTAATACATCGGGGTGTCAATGGATGAATTGGTCTAGGGGAGGTGAAAGAACCTTTAAACTTATCGGTTCCCGCCCTTAAGGTATTGCAGACACCGGATGGATGCAGTTTATGGAATCGACTGATTGGTTCTCTTTCCCCTGGGACTGTAGCCGCAAAGCGTTCGATGGTTGCTTGTGAATGCTTGGTTCTGAGACTAGAAGAGAGAAGACGCGAATCAAATAGGCGATCGCATGAATAATCATCTGCTAAAGTACTAATACCGCGAAGTACGGCAGCGTAATTACTAGGCTTACCATACTCTGCAATTATCCAATCTCTTGTTAACAACTCCGGGTATTGTTCTACCTCTGGTAAATCGCCAATAGCTTCCCAAACATTTGGACAAAGTGGCAGACGAGATAAATTCCTGGCTTTCGAGTTATTTGATTTTGCTGGTTTGGTAATTGGTTTGGGGTATTTGGGTAACTTTACATCTTCCCTTGCACCAATAAGAAATAATCTTTCCCGCGCCTGCGGTACTCCATAATGAGCTGCATTGAGAACTTGATAATTCTCTTCCACCTGATAACCGTGGCTTTTAAACTCATAAATCAAGGCTTGGAGGATTTGTTTGTGTTCACCAAAAGTTATCCCCCGCACATTTTCCATGACAAAAAATTTCGGTTGTAACTCCAGTACTAACCGATGAAAGTGAAATACTAAGGAGTTACGGGGGTCATCAAAAACCCGCTTACCCATCAGGGAAAAACCTTGACAGGGACTACCGCAAATAATTACATCTATTTCTTGGTTATTGATTTTGGAGCGATCGCGTATCTCTTTGCCTGTCGTCTCTTCTACACTTTTGCACAAAACTGAGCAAAAAGGAAAGTTATACTCATGTACTGCACAGTGAATGGGGTCAATTTCCACCGCCGCCAACACATCAAAACCAGCCTGTTCAAAACCAAGACTCATTCCTCCTGCACCTGCAAACAAATCTACAGCGATGGGTCGTCGTCGCTTAGAGTTGCGTTTTAATTCCTGGGTGCTGGAACTCATTGATGATGCAAACGCTGAAAGATAAACCGTAATACAGATTGTTGAATCAGCGATTAATTAAACTATTCTTAGGAAAATTAAAATTAGTATATTCTATAACAAGATGAATATGTAAATCATCATGGTTTATCTGTAATTGTTGTGACTCAGTGCTTTCGACTCAAGATTTCAGGACTGTTTTGGTGATTCAAGAAGAATTAGAATAGTAGAGCCGTAGCCAGATGGATTAGGACATCAAGCTAAAATAAAGCTCTGACAATAAAAAGCTTTAAAGTCTGTCAACCGTCAACCGTCAACCATCAACAGCTATATTACTGCGATCGCTATCTTAATTATCTTTATGGTTATCAGTCCTTTGACATTAAACCTAGACACCGTTCACCTCACAGACGAACAGTTCTATCAACTATGTCAAAATAACAGTGAATGGAAGTTTGAACGTACTGCCACTAGAGAATTGATTATTATGCCTCCCGTTGGCGGTGAAAGTGGTAATCGAGAAGCAGATTTAATTATTGATTTGGGTATTTGGAATCGTCAAACGGGACTCGGTTATACGTTCAGTTCTTCTACCATATTTAAATTACCCAATGGCGCAGACCGTTCTCCCGATGCTTCGTGGATTCGTCGGGAACGCTGGGAAAGCCTGACTCCCGAACAAAGACGTAAATTTCCCCCCATTGCACCAGATTTTGTCATTGAGTTAAGGTCGGCAACAGACGACTTGGAAAAGCTACGTCAGAAAATGCGGGAATATATAGATGCAGGTGTGCAGTTAGGATGGTTAATTAACCCCCAACAGCAGCAAGTAGAAATATATCGTCAAAGCCAAGATGTAGAAGTGCAGAATCTACCCACAGAATTATCGGGTGAAAATATATTGCCTGGATTTAAGTTGAGTCTACCTAGTTATGGCAATTTGTAATGGGCTGTATCTAGTTGACATTTCAAAAATCCAGTATGAATACCAGACTAACTTTCTAGTTTTTTTGTAACCACTCATCCAAACGAGACATTTCTACTGCACGGTTGAGTAACAATCCATTCACTCGGTTTGAGCCAGAATGGAGAGCTAAGACATAATACTTGCCACCAATATTACCAATAATTGCACCCAAAAATAGTGAAACAGGTTATACAAACCATTGACCTTTTTTGAATTTTGAATTTGGAGCGTTACGCCTGCGCTATTAACGCGCAACATCTTGTAGAGAAGCGACTTGAGCCAGCACGCTCTAAAGCATTTGCAAAATTTCTTGAGCTGCGCGATCGCATACTCCTAATTCTCCCAAACATTGGCGCATTTCTTGATAGTCTGCCAAGGTTTGCTTACGGCGCTCGTAATTGAGCAATAATTCCATCGATGCTTGCGTAATATTCTCTGGGGTTGCTTGTTCTTGTAACAACTCTGGCACAATTGGTTTCATTACCACTAAATTAGGTGGCGAGGCAAAAGGGATAGAACCTTTAAGGATTTTCCGCGCAATCCAAACGGTGACAGGATGTAAGCGATAAACTACAACTTGCGGTATGTTCAACAGGGCAAGTTCTAAATTAACTGTGCCAGATTTGGTAATGGCGATATCAGCCGCCGCAAATACTTCTTTTTGTTGACCAGATACAATTGTTGCTTGTAAACCGTAACTTTTGATGGCTGCTTCGATTGGTTGTCTGTAAACTTCCAACGACAGGGGAATCCAAAAATGCGCCTCTGGTAATTTAGCTTGAATATTTTGGGCAGCTTGGAAAATTGGTGGTAGTAAATATTTTAACTCTTGCTTACGGGAAGCGGGCAAAAGAGCGATCGCTTTTTGTTCTGGTGTAATTCCTAACTTTGCGCGAGCTTCTTCTCTGCTAAGAACCTCCTGCATTCGGTCAATTAAAGGATGTCCTACCCAGGTAACATCAGCACCGTTGTGACTAAAATAACGTGCTTCTTCTGGAAAAATTGCCAATAATTTATCTGTAAAACCAACTATTCGGGATGTATTCCGCAAACTCATCGACCAAACCCACTCTTGGGGCGCGATGTAATAGGCTACAGGCACATGGGGTAAATGCTTCTGCATATAAGTCCCAACGCCAAGATTTGGCCCCATGTAATCAATCAGCACTACTAAATCTGGGGGGTTTTGTTTTAAATAGGCGATCGCTCGTCGTTGTACTATCAAAGTAGGCACAACATAGGGCAGAGATTCAAAAATCCCCATTGAACCAATACCACTGGTATTGCCCAAAATAGTTGCCCCAGCAGCCGCCATTTTGTCGCCACCCAGAGCCACAATCTCTAACTCCACCCCCAGAGCCACAGCCTGACGTTGCAGCGCCGCAATCAACAGCGCCCCTTGCAAATCGCCAGAAACTTCGCCAGTGCTAATAAATATCCGCATTTTAATATTAGGGATTAGGGATTGGGGATTAGGGATTGGGGATTAGGGATTGGGGATTAGGGATTGGGGATTGGGGACTGGGGAAGGGGAAAATCGTTGAGTAACTTCTCTCCTCTGCTCCCCTGCTCCCCTGCCCCCTGCCCCCTGCCACCCGGCTCCTCTGCTTCCTACCTCCTGCCTATGATTCATCACTCCCACCCGATTTTCCTCTGCCGGGAATTAAGCCCCGTCTTCCTGGCATTTGTGATAGCAATAGGAAGCGGCGCAGGTGTTGTAAGTGTTCTGTATCACCTAAGGTTTCCAACTCTTCTAATGCTTCTTTAAAGAGCAAGTTAGAACGGTAAAGGATACGAAAAGCTTTTTTGAGCAGTTGCAGGTCGCTGGCTTCCATACCAGAGCGCTTGAGTCCCACCAAATTGAGGGTTCTAATCCTGCCTGGATTACCTTCTACCAACATATATGGCGGTACATCACGGTCAATTCGTGCCATTCCACCTACCATTGCCTGTCTACCAATACGTACGAATTGATGAACACCTAAAACACCGCTTAACCTAGCGCGTGATTCGATGTGGACATGACCAGCCAAAGCGACAGAGTTGGCTATGACTACGGAGTCTTCAACTACACAATTATGAGCTACGTGAGTGTAAGCCATTAACAAATTATTATTGCCAATAATTGTGGCTTCTCCTGCTCCAGTTGCCCGGTTAATGGTGACATACTCCCGAATCAAGTTATTGTCGCCAATTTTGACCCAGGTTGGTTCTCCCACAAACTTGAGATCCTGCGGTTCCATGCCGATAGCTGCACCTGTAAAAATCTGATTTCGCGCCCCAATCTCACAAGGCCCTTCTATCACAGCATGAGCGCCAATAATTGTTTCCGGGCCGACTTTGACGTGCGCTCCAATCACAGCATAAGCACCGACTTGCACCGTTGGGTGCAGTTCCGAATTTGGATGAATTACAGCAGTTGGATGAATAAGCGTCTTCAAGGGTGAATCTCCAGAACTGTCTTGAGGAGCCAGTGCTTTGCTTTGGTTGTCAAAGTTTCAGCCTCTGGCGTTGCTGAGTATGTAAATGGTCAGTGAGCGAAAGTGTCGGGCGAAGCAAGTTGAGTGTGTGAGCGGCGAAAATCAAGAAATTATAAGATGCTCTTGTGGCTATTTTTTTTTACTGGTATCCTGTTTCAGGGTTGAGTAAAAGTACTTCACGGTTGTACCGATACCACGAAAGCTATTTGCTAGTTGATCAGCGAAAACATTAATTCGCCTTCGGCTGCTAGTTGACCGTCAACTTCTGCACGGGCTTGCATTTTACCGAAACGACGTTGTTTAATCCATAACAGTTCCACTGTCATTACCAGTTGGTCTCCTGGTACTACTTGACGGCGGAAACGGACTTTATCAATACCCGCGAATACAAATAAACCACCTTCTAAGCCTGGCAGTTGCGTCATCACAATACCACCTACTTGAGCCATTGCTTCGACAATTAGTACTCCTGGCATTAGTGGTCTATCTGGGAAATGACCGGTGAAATGTGGCTCGTTAATAGTGACATTTTTAATACCTACTGCCTGTTTTCCTGGTGTGTAGTCAATAATTTTGTCTACAAGCAAGAACGGGTAGCGGTGGGGTAATAATTTCTGAATTTCTTCAGATGTAAAAGTCGTTTTAATTTCGGGTGGTGTCGTCGCCTCATTAGTGGCGGGTTGTTCTGTAGATGTGGGTGCTTTCACTTCAGAGAGGGTTGACATTGGCAAGGTGGTTAATTTGTAATCTTGTCATGAATGTAGGTACGTGTAACAAGGAATTTTAGCTCCAAGCCGAAATTTAGTTACTCAAAGCTAAAATTCGCTGTGCCAGTTGAATGTGTAAATTATGGCTGGCTTTATACGCTAGAAAATGAGCGCGGGGAAAATATCCCAGTAAACTCAAATCTCCTACTAGATCCAAGATTTTATGACGTACTGGCTCATTTGCAAATCTTAATGGTGGATTTACCCAGCCATCGGGGCCACAAATAAGGGCATTATCCAAACTACCACCTTTGATTAACCCAGACTTTTGTAAATATTCGATTTGATGTAATAAACCAAAAGTACGAGCAGGGGCAATTTCTTGAGCGAAGCTAGTATCTGGCTCGGTAGTGAGTGACCAACTGTACCATTGATTACCAATGGCTGGTAAGTCAAAGTCAATGCCGTAACTAAAGCGGGTTTCGGATGCCGGGATAGCAGCTACAAAAGCGTCGTCTTGATGAATCCAAATTGGTTCTTGGATATCAAAGGAAGCTAGATTGTTTGTCACTGCTTGGGCTACTAAGCCAACTTCAGCAATGCTCGTTACCCATTCCTGGGCTGAACCATCTAAAAGCGGGATTTCTGGGCCATCAATTTCAATACGGGCGTTATCTACACCCATCCCCGCCAGGGCTGCTAATAAATGCTCGACTGTACGCACACCTGTTTCACCTCCACCCAACTGAGTGGAGAGAACAGTTTGACTCACTACCGCCACTTGGGCTGGAATAGTTGGGGAGTCTGGCAAATCCACCCGCACGAAGTAACGACCACTACCCGCATCAGCAGGTAGTATGCGTACATGGGTACTGACACCACTATGCAGCCCTACTCCAGTGTGAGCGATCGCCTCTGCCAGAGTGTGCTGTTTCATACGAATACAGCCAGTATATAGAGATTTTTGTTATTCATAATTCATCTTTGGTAAACACCCTGAAAATCCGTAGCCGTTAACAGTTAAGCAACCTAAAACCTTTCTCCAATACCGAAATTGATGCGGCTATCACCGTCATCGTTGATACCATAGTCAATACGAATTGGCCCCAATGGTGATTGCACACGTACACCAAGACCATAACCGTAGCCGCTACCGCTTTTATTCAGCACTTCAGCAGTTCTGGTACTGGTTCCTAAGTCGCTACCAACGTCAAAAAATAGAGCGCCACTAACTACAGAGAAAACAGGAAAACGATACTCAACAGATGCTTGCACAAAACTGCGTCCGCTACCTAAAGCACCTTCTTCATAACCACGTACTGAGTTACTACCACCAAGGGTAAAGGCTTCATAGGGGGGCAAATCACCAAGGACTGTGCCACCTTGGATGTTAAAGGCTATGGTTTCCGGCCCTTTGCTAAAACCTGTAAATTTCACGGGGAGATATTGACTGTAGCTACCCCGGAACCTAGTGAGGAAAATATTACCTGAGCCGACAGGTACTGATTGATCTACACCAAAACGTAAGAAAGAACCGCTAGTAGGCTGCAAGGGATTATTGCGGAGGTCGCGCTGTGCGCCTAGTTGCACTAGTAATAAGTCATCTTCTCCCGTCCCAGAAAAGCTGAGGGGAACGATTTCACTGGTGCGGTTGCCATTATCATCAAACACAGCCCCGTCTTTTCTCAAGTTACCATCAGCATCGCGGGTACTAACTCGCTGATACTGCAAACCTGCTGAGGCTGTCCATTCTGCTCTTTCAAAAGGATTAGCCGATAGAGGGCGGGTGAAGGTAACACCACCACCTAGACGGGTGACACGAGGACGGTCTTGCCCGTTTGTATCATTAGGATTACCAGGGTCGAATGTTCTGATATCTTCGTCCTTCCCGTCGAAAATCAAGGAGATAGAACGACGGCGGAAAATATTGGCGGTGTAAGAGGTGCGGTAAGGATCACCACCAATCCAAGGGTCGGTGAACCGCAGGTCAAACAACAATTCTCGTTCGCCTAGTTGTACTTCTGCGCCTAGTTTTTGATTTCTGCCGTTGAGGTTTTGCTGTTGATAGCTGACTGTACCAAACAAACCACTAGAAGAACTGATACCAGCACCAGCCGCAATTGAACCACTGCTGCGTTCTACCACATTTACCACCACATTCACCTTGGTGGGGTCTGTACCGGGGTCAAGGGAAACATTGACATCTTCAAACAATCCTGTCCCGAATACGCGTTGTAGGTCTTTCTGGACGGTGTTGCGGTTGAATACCTGTCCTGGTTTCAATTCCACTTCTCGCGTGATGATATAGTCCTGTGTCCGTCCCCGAATTGGTTGTCCTTGTTCGTTGACATCCTGTCCTTCTTTGTTGCGAAAGCGGACGCTAATATTCTCAACGACCCCTTCGGCTACTTGCAGGGTGACAACTCCATTTTCGGAAACCTGGGGCGCGCCTACAACATTGGCGAGAACGTAACCTTGGTCTTGATAACGTTTGGTTAATTCCTTAATCCCTTCTTGTAAATCCCGCAAGTTGAGAATTTTGCCATACTGAGCGCGGAAAATTTCATCAGCAGTAGCCTGGGGTAGGACTGAGGGAACGTTAGTCCCAGGGTTGGCTTGAATTTCTACTTTGCTTAAGACGGGGTTGGGCTGGACGATGAAGCTGACTCGCACCCCTAATGGTGTATCTTCTGGTGATGCTTGGACGTTGGAGAAAAAGCCTGTGCCAAAGATAGCGTTAATATCTTCTTGTAACTGGGAACGGGTGGTTGTCCGTCCTGGCTGAGTACGAATTACGTTATAAACTTGGGTTTCTAATTCGGGAGTTAGTTGTCCTGATTGCGGTCTTACGAGGACTTCTGAAACTAATACACGGGGTTCTGTGGTTTCAGGTGTGGCGTTAGGAGTGTTGAAATTTTCTGTCCCTGGTGTAGTCCCAGGGGCTGGTGCAGGTGCTGGTTGCTCGGTGGTTGGGGGGGCTACTTCTGGCTGGGGTGCAGGTTGTTCTGGGGCTTGTACAAGTTGCTTGGCTGTTGTCGCTCTAGTTTCCAGGGGGTTAGGAGCTGGTGAGGGTAAATTTGCTGTTTTCTGTGGTGATGGTGATGCGCTAACACCTGATGTGAGCGATCGCCCATAACTACCATAATTTATTGTCTGATACTGACTCCTAAAAACCGCAGTCGATGTTGGTTTGCCAATTTCTACAGACGCTATCTTAGTCGTAGGGTTGCTTTCTTGAATGGGCGGTTTTGTAGCCACTAATGTCTCTAAAGTGGGTACAATTACATCTTTTTTCGTCGTTGCTGCGGATTTAGTTGACTTATCTGTTGAGAATTCCACAGATGGGGATTGCATATCTGCCAGCGCCTTGACAGTTGTGAAATCCTCCGGGGATTCTGAACGCACATCTTGTTCTGGCTGCTGATTTGTCGCTGGGGCGATCGCCTCTAATGTTTGTTCTGAATTTGTAGGAGTTTGGGCATTTGCAGTTAATGAACTACTCAAGGGTGCTGTGATTGCTACAGCCGCCACTAATACGGGAGATAAACGCATCGTCTTTAATTCCTTTCTTCCTCTTCACATCCACACACCATTACCAGGCAATTGCTTGTTTATGCCAAAGGTAAAAAAACAAATATACTTGTTTGTTTTGCAATAATCAAAAATTATTCCTGATACATCTAATTTTTAATTTCTACTGCTGTTAGTACTCTTTGTAAAACCTCCTGATAAGCATCTTCTACATTTCCCAGGTCGCGCCGGAAACGGTCTTTATCCATAACGCGGCGATTGGGGTCGGCTTCTGTTGTGTTCCACAAACGGCAGGTATCAGGGCTAATTTCATCAGCCAGGAGTATTTGCTGTTGTGAGTCCAAACCGAATTCTAGTTTGAAGTCTACTAGGGTGATACCGCAATTCTGCCAGAAGTTTTTGAGGAAATCGTTTATTTGCAATGCTAGATGAGTAATTTCCTCTACTTGTTCCGCCGTGGCTAGTTCCATTAACAGCAGGCGATCGCGTGTTAATAGTGGATCTCCTAACTGATCGTTTTTATAATAAAACTCTACTAGGGGCTGTTTTAAGACTGTACCTAGCTCTATACCTGTTTGCTGAGATAAGCTACCAGCAGCAATATTACGTATTACTACTTCTAGCGGTATGATTTTTACGGCTTTCACCCGCATTTGATTGGGTGCAGGGCTATCAATAAAGTGCGTCTTGATCCCAGATGCTTCCAACTGCTGAAAAAGCTGGCTGGAAATACTACAATTTATTCTGCCTTTGCCAATGATACTGCCGCGCTTTTGCGCGTTAAAGGCAGTGGCATCATCTTTAAAATCAGCCAGCAAGACTTCTGGCTCGTCGGTAGTATAGAGAATTTTAGCTTTGCCTTCGTATAGCTTGGAATGAACAGACATGGTGGGAGGTAAAGTTTGAGCGATGAGCAGCTTTTGTCCTTTCGGGCTTCACCATTTTATCTTTAGTTATTCACGATTAGCTATTCGTCTGTAGTCAGTGAGGCAATTTTGGGTGGGGAATATTGCAGAAAATCAATGCTGCACCTGACCACATGGCAAAATAGCTGATGGTAACTTAAGACCACCAGCCTGCGAAATCTGGCAAAATTAAGAGAAATCTTAATGTTAGAGGTGTGCGATATCCTATTTTGCTCTATCTATATCCCGATATGGCGATTCTTACCTAAGTTAGGGATTGCCACATTACTATGACAAACTGAATTCTTACCTCAAGCAGAAGCAATACTTCTTGGTTTGCGATATTTTTTGAGAGTAAGCTAATGCGCGTCTAAATGGCATAACTACTAATTAGGGCTGTTAACTGTTGACAGTCAACGGTCAACATTCCTCATGATGAATCATGCAATTTAAACGCAGATAGCTTAATGTGTACTTTTTTACATCAATGTTAAGATTAGACCAACACAAAGAATAATTTTTGTAACTATTCAATTTTTTGTGTTAACTGCAAGTATATATTGATACGTTTATTTGAGAGATAAACAAGATAAATGACATCAAGTTTTCTATTATCTGAACCTAATATATATGAGGTAAATCATTAATCAAAAAATAAGTAAAATACTGATTACCAAAGCATTAGTATTTTCATCTCCAGACCAACAAGGCAGATTTTTCTATACATCCATTGGAAAAGATTGGCTCAAGAATAAAATTCGTTGAATCTTGACATTCAAATATCTGAGATTTTAGACTCGGTGCAAAAATAGCTAACTGGCTTGAATATCGCAAAAATGTAGCCAGCAATACATAAAAATCTCAAAAGCATTTTAAATAGTCAAATATTATTTATTGGAGAAGATGAAATAAATTAAGTAATTAGTGGTCTTCGTACTGTATTTCTACTGAATTACAGTTGAGATGGATACTAGAGATTCATCTTTAGATGTTAAACATAAAGGAGTTAAATAAAATGGAGAAAAGCATAATGAGCAAAGACAATTTTCTCTATCCTCGTGGCCGTTATTACGGCCAAGTAAAGCCAGAAAATTTAGTTTTCAACGCTAATTTACAGGAATTTGCCCAGAAAGTAAGTTATATTTGCAACTTAGAGACAGGGGGAAAGTTGTCACCAGATGAAGCTTACGACCAAATAAAAGCTTTGTGGAAACACTTAAAGCGCACCAAAAAACAACTACAAATCGGCGAACATCCATTTCAAAATGGAGACGATAACTCTGAAAGTGCGGGAAAATGAGAGAGGGGAATCAATTCAAAATTCAAAATCCCCTACGGCTACTCCTGCTGAGAACTCGCAGAGTAGGCTACGCCAACAAAATTAACTCCCTGTTTATCACTCAACACTTAGCAATCCTACTTTGTGAAAATTGTCCATACGCCGTCCCATTGAGGAGGTGGTGGAGTTTGTTGATAATTGTAGGCGCGTTCTAGGTGAATATTGACAGCTTGGTCTGTGGGTCGAATATGTTTAGCTGAGTTAAAACAAGCGATCGCCTGGGTAAAATCGCGGACTAAGTAGGCAGTCCGACCATTATGATAGTGAAAGAGGAACTCTTGGGTGTTGTCATCTAAGGGAGTACTGCGATCGCTAATCAACTCATAGATATTGACAGCTTGGTGTTTCCCTTTGACTCGGATTTTATCTAACTGACGTACCCAAATGCGATCGCTGCATAATTGGTAAGTAAACTCACTGAGGATAATATCACAGCCATATTCTTTGGTGACAGTTTCCAAGCGGGAACTTAAATTCACACCATCACCAATGACTGTGTAATCCATACGCTTGTGAGAACCGATGTTACCAGAAACTACTTCTCCAGAACTAATACCAATACCGATTTTGATTTGTGGTTGTGCCTGAATGATGCGTCGTTGGTTAAATTCCTTCAGGCGTTGGCGCATATCTAATGCTGACTGTACTGCTTGCCAAGCATGATTTTCTGTGAGTGGTAGTGGCGCACCAAAAACAGCCATTAAAGCATCACCGATAAATTTATCCAGTGTGCCTTCATAGTTGAAAACTGCTTCAACCATTGTTTCAAAATATTGGTTCAGGAGTGATACCACTTCAGCCGCACCTAGATTTTCCGTAAGTGTGGTGTAGCCTCGGATATCTGAAAATAAAACAGTCACCTCCTTGCGTTCACCAACCATTAAGGCATCTTCCCCTAAAGCCATTACCTGTTCAGCTACATGGGGTGTAAGGTAGCGATACATAGTAGTTTTGAGGCGCTTCTCTTGACTAATATCTTCCAAAACTACCAAACCACCACGGACACCGCCTTCTGGGTTCGTCAAAGGATTAACGGTAAGATTAATACTGCGTTCTAAGATTTGTACTTCTTCCGGGGTGATAAATTGCGACTGGGGGGTTTGGGGTAAATTCCAGGGGAGAAAAATATCTGGGTTGATGCGATCGCGTACTGTCAAAATAGAGTAGTCTTGAGTTTCATGCAAAACCCGACTTTCAGACATTTGTAATTGATAAATTCCCACTATCAAACTTTGTTCTGGCACATAATGTTTAGCACCACTTTTTAAACTATCTTCTAAGCGCATCTGCAAATTTTCAATTGGTACAATTTCCCAAACTACGCGACCAATTAAATTTTGTTCCCACAGCAGCTTATTACTTTTATGATTAGCATCACCTAAAGGACAACCGAGTAATTCCAAGGCTGCATCATTAATTGTGACAATTCTCCCGGCCATATCTGTAGAAATTACAGCATCTGACAAGCTTTGTAAAATGTCTTTTTGATATTGTTTTTCTAGTAATACATTTTCAAATAAACGAGCATTTTCTAAAGCAACTCCGGCTTGAATATTAAAAGCCCGCATAAACTCTTCATCAGAAGCCGTAAAACTTCCTTGTTGCTTATTAATTAACTGTGTTACTCCGATCAATTCATTGGCTGAATTAAAGACTGGCAAACACAAAATATTTCTGGTCAAATAGCCTGTTTTTCTGTCTGTTGTTGGATCAAACCGGGGGTCTTTATAAGCATCAGAGATATTCAGCGCATCGCCTGTAGATGCCACATAGCCGACAATACCGCGATTCGCCGGAATCCGAATTTCTATTAACTGTGTGGTATCTGCTGCTGCTGCTACTTTAGTCCAGAGTTCGCCCATTTCTTTGCGATACAGAAATAATGTGCTGCGGTCTGCCTGCATCAAAATTCGGGCTTGTTCCATCACTATTTGCAAAGTAGCCTCTAAATCTAAACTTTGCCCTAGTGTTTGAGTAGCGCGTAAAAGTGCTGTGACTCCCCGTTGATTGCGAGCTGCAACATAAAAAGATTGACAGGTTTCTAAAATAATCCCAATAGAAGCAGCAAAATCACGAAAAGACTCTTCATCATTTCGATTGAAGGGTATATTTCCTGTCTTATTAGCTAATTGTACTACTGCGACAATTTGATCTTTGCTACTAACGACAGGCATACATAAAATATTATTAATCTTATAGCCCATTTGTCTCTCTAATTCTGGGCTAAACAAAGGATGAGTAGCAGTTTCTGAGATATTTAAATATTGACCTGTACTAGCAACATGACCAGGAATTCCTACAGTAATGGGAGTACGAATTTCTAAAAATTTCTGCCCATTATCTTGGGGTACTTTTGACCATAATTGACATTTATCATAGTCAACTAAGAAAATGGCTGTATGTTCTGCTTGGAGAATTTGACCGATTTTCAGTGTAATTGCTTCCAACACTTTCTCCAACATATTTTCTAGAGCTTCATTATTAATGAGTTCAATTGCTCTGAGAAATTGTTGAAATTCGGCAGTGATAAAGTCTAGCAAGCAAACAAATTCGTTAACAGAAAGGTCTTTGACCCGACGCAATAAAGCGTGGGTACGATTAACTTGAGTCAGTTCTGTTAACGAAGCCAAAACGCTACCAGGATTGGGAAGAGTCATTAGTTATTGGTCAGTTGTCCGTTGTCCGTTGCTAATAGTTTTCTTTTCCCCTGCCTGAAAAGAGGTTGTAGGGGAAATATATCTTTCATCTATGACTGTGAAATTTTTTCATCAGGACTGCCTTCTTCAACCTACTTTTGCTAACTTTTCTTTAATTAACACTTTTTGGTAATAATCTTGTAGCTGACGTGTAGCAGATGCCCATCCCCACCCTTCGGCTTCTCGACGAGCATTTTGACGGATGGTATCACGTTCTTGGGCGTTTTCTAAGAGGCGGACGGTTGCATTAATGGCATCTTGAATATCGGCTTTTGGGTTAAAAAGATAACCATTGACCCCATCTGTGACGATATCAGGGATACCACCGGAACGGGCGGCGACTACTGGACAGCCGGCTGCCATTGCTTCTAGTAAGACTAAACCCAGAGTTTCTGTGCGAGAGGGAAAAATAAAGGCATCGGCGCTGGCAAAAGCAGAACCTAATTCACGTCCTGTGAGATAGCCGACAAAATGAGTATTTGTACCAAAGAAATGTTTTTCTAATGCTTGGCGGTGGGGGCCGTCTCCCACCAGGGCTAATCTCGCTTGGGGAATTGCTTCTAGGATGGGTTTGATGCGCTCAATTTCTTTTTCAGCAGAAAGACGACCTACATATAATAATAGGGGGTTTTCTGGGTGGTTTTGTGACAGATGCGATCGCATCTCTAAACTGGCTAATTCAGGATGAAATAATTCTGTGTCTACTCCTCTTTGCCATAAATCCACTCGTTCGATACCGTGTCCTGATAGTTCTGCCACCATCGCGGTGGAAGTACAAAGATTTAAGACAGCTTGATTGTGCGCTCCTTTTAGCAGTTCCCACAGCAACCCTTCTAGCATTCCTAAACCATAATGTTGGAGATATTGGGGTAGATGAGTATGATAAGAAGCTACTAAGGGGATTTTTTGGACTTTACTGTAAAAAATTCCTGACAAACCTAAGACTGCCGGATTCACAACATGAATAATATCTGGTTGAAACTCTTCTAGGGCGTAACCAATAGCTGGGCGAGGAAGTGCCATTTTTAACTCTGGATACAGAGGCAAGGGAAAGCCGCTAACGCCGTAAACTTTCGCTCCTTTGTGTTCAGTAATGCCCCCATCAGGGGCAATCACTAAAACTTCGTTTCCCAGACGTTGTAAATGATCAACGGTGTGGCGCAGGCGTGTCACAATACCGTCAACCTTAGGCAAAAAGGTTTCGGTGAATAAGGCAATTCTCATACAAAACTATGCAGTAAGGGGAGATAGTCCCAACTTCTGTTGAATTTCGATATCTACAACAGAGTAAACTGTCTCCCGTAATCTAATCAATTGTGTACAGCCAGATTTAATTTTTTTCTGGCCGGGTGTCCAGCAAGATGACGGGTATGGAACTATTTTCTAAGACAGCTTGGGATACTGAGCCAATCAGTACTTTCTCCCAAGGTTGATGTCCCCGTTTTCCCATCACAATTGCCGTTGCATTATATGTCTCGGCAATGCGAAGAATTT
Organism: Anabaena sp. FACHB-595; assembly: GCF_048568275.1. Classification (NCBI taxonomy): domain Bacteria; kingdom Bacillati; phylum Cyanobacteriota; class Cyanophyceae; order Nostocales; family Nostocaceae; genus Anabaena; species Anabaena sp. FACHB-595. Next base: position 2,722,144 of record NZ_CP183473.1, on the reverse strand, counting down.
CTTCGGGAACAGCACCAGTAACAGTGAGAAATTGATATCTAATATCTGATAATAGCTGTTTTGCTTGTGCTTGCACTTGTTCAACATCTTGCCGATGCGAGGTATTAACTACGTGTAAAACGATCGCCTCACCGTTACTGCGTCGTGCTAAATCTGCAACTTTGGTTAAAACCTCTGTGGCTAAACTGGATGTATCTACTGCTGCTAGCAATAAAGTACGTGTAGCTATTGTCACTTTTGTAGGGTCAACTTCTCCTCTCGTTAACAATTTAGGTGCAAAGACAGTTGTTGCCCAAGCGCCCAAGGGTGCAGTAATGAGAATTGAAAGCACAGCGATCGCTAAAATTATCTCACCTCCCGCAATACCTTGGGCTAGGGGAATTGCCCCAATGGCAGCTTGCACTGTGGCTTTAGCTGAGTTTCCTGGTAGCAGAAACAGTCTTTCGTGCCAGTTCCAATTACTACCCAAAGTTGAAAGATACCAACCAATCATTCGACCAATAAATAAACCAATGGCCAGAATTAAAATTCCTGGTAGCAAGATGTTTTCTAAAACTTGTAGTTGAATTGTTGCCCCTAACAAGACAAACAAAAAAATCTCCGCTACTACCCATAAACCATCGAATCCGCCGCGCAATCTTCTCGCTAAGGGAGCATCTAATTCAATTAAGAAAAATCCCATTGCTATTGTTGCTAAATAGCCGGAGAAGTAAGGTAGAGCATTAGCAATAATTACTAAAAATAAAGCTAAACTTGCGGAAATTACGGTGTCTTGAACGACATTTTGTGTCCAGTTTTGTTTTGTTAACAGCAAAACTATTAAACGCGCAGCTAAATACCCCAATAACAACCCCAAGACGATTTGCATGAGTATTTGTATGGGGAGTAAATACAGTGTATTTAATGTAAATACTCCTATAAGGGTGATTTGCTCAACACCACCATCACCTAAGAAATTCAACAATAGACTAAAGACAAGTAATAGCAAGACATCAGATAAGGCACTACCTGTCAAAATGGCATCGGGAATCCCTTTTGTAACTCCCAAGCCTAAACTTTTCAGCCTCAACATTCCTGGCACAATTACCGCCGGCGACTCAGCACCAATGACACAACCTAAAAGTAAGCCAGTAGGAAAATCAAATTTAAAGATAATTATAGAAGCAATAGCAATGGCGATCGCTTCGGTTGTTGCAGGTAGAAATCCCAAGCGCAATGCCACACTTCCCTGTTCGGCCAGTTTTTCCCTGTCCAATCCCAGCCCAGCTTTCATCAGGATAATTGTCACCGCCACCGTTCTTAATTCATCAGCAGCGCCAAGCACATCTTGACTGATGACATTACCAACTTGGGGGCCTACAAAAATCCCGACTAGAATCATGCCAATTAACGGCGGTGCTGTTAAGCGACGGGCAATTTGACCTGCAAAAAAGCCCATGATTAAAATCCACAATATGCTGAATAACATACCTTGACTGCCAGTGTTGCGATTTGTAGATCAAGACTTACTACAAGGAAGCCAGGTGATGTATACAACAAACTCCTACCCTCCCGCAGCAAGCAAGAAAAGTAGGAGTCATCAGCCTTCTAGATTAATTTTTTGACTAGAATAGCGGTTTTGGCGAACTCCATCGCCATTAGTAATTATTACCATACCACATAAGGATATGAACTAGCGATCGCTCTCAATATCGAACGAAATTAACCCATTATTCTTATTCTTCATTTTAAATTTTGAATTAAAATAACACAAGATTATTGCCACTTGAGACGGAAAACCGTACTCATGTTGGAGCGCAATTTCTACCTGATAAATCCCTGTTTAGATAGATAAAATCAAAGTGCAACTCAAGTAATCTAGTTGTCTATAAAAGATTAAAAAAATCAATACAGCATTAGCAGGAGAGCGCAAATATGGGAAATCAATTTAAAACGCTTGCTTTGCTTGCTGCCCTCAGTGGCTTACTAATTGCTATCAGTTATTGGGTAATTGGCGGTAGTAGCGGCTTGATGATTGGTATTGGCTTGGCGGCAGTGACAAACCTGCTTTCATGGTATCAATCAGATAAGATTGCCTTGGCAGTTTACCGCGCTCAAGCTGTGAGCGAAAGTCAAGCGCCAAAACTTTATCGCACGGTGCAGAGATTATCACAACGCGCTAATATTCCCATGCCAGGAGTGTATATTGTTCCAGGTCAAACTGCTAATGCTTTTGCGACAGGAAGAGATCCAGAACACGCGGCGGTGGCTGTCACCGAAGGTATTTTAAATATATTGCCAGAGGATGAATTAGAAGCTGTCATCGCCCACGAACTTACACATATTATTAACCGAGACACATTAACACAAGCTGTAGCTGCTACTGTTGCCGGTGCTATCTCTTTCTTGGCACAAATGGTGAGTTATAGCTTATGGTTCGGTGGGATAGGTGGACGAGATAACGAAAGAGGCGGAAATCCTTTAGGTGTTTTGTTAACTGTTGTACTTGCACCTATAGCAGCCACTATCATTCAGCTAGCCATATCCCGCACTAGAGAATTTTCTGCTGATGCTGGTTCTGCCAGATTAACAGGTAATCCCCGCGCCCTAGCCCGCGCATTACAAAGACTGGAAGCCACAGCGCGACAAATGCCCTTAAATGCTAACCCAGCTTTTGAGCCGCTATTAATTATCAACCCCATTTCTGGGCAGTTTTTAGGTAACTTATTTTCCAGCCATCCATCCACCGAAGCAAGAGTTCAAGCACTGCTGAAGTTAGAAAAACAACTGCCAACAATAGCTTAGGTAGTAGATAACTATTGACTGTTAACTCATGACTCAAAGGATATTTCAACTATGAATGCTGACAACATCGAAATTATCGAATCTGTCGAAATTGTTGAATCTGCCGTGGTGGTAGAAATTAGTCCTCAAACTGATGAAATAGTGGAAGCGGAGATGGCCGGCGAAACTGATGAAGTAAAGCGCGAAACTAAAGCGCTGATTGAAGCACTCAGAAGACGCGCGCAAGCTGAAGCCGAATCAGCAGGAACTTTCACCCGCGAAACTTACTTAAACGCTGTTCGGAGGATACGAGAAAATCTTGACAAGGAAAGAATTATGGATCGCAGCGATCGCTTAGAATACTTTTGGGCAGTTTTGAAGGACGAAACCGAGAAAAACTGGCACTTAATGATGAAAGATTTTGTAGATTTTAGTGTACGTCTACAAAATGCCGCCAAAGCCGCCTGGGAAGCCTTCAATGCCCCTCGCCATCAAGGTTAGGTATATTAAATTATCACAAAACCCTACCTTAATAGGACTTACGCACCCAGATTTTCTTTTGAAACTGGGTGTAAGGGTGTAAGGGTTTCAAACATTTATACCCCTACACCCCTATACCCTTCTCCAAACCCTTGATCTTTCGTTTTCATGCGTAAGTCCTACTTAATTTTGCTATCAGCCAAAACGAGGTAGGGTTTCGCACTTAAATACTTTTCTCAACTCTAGTCCCTAAACTCTCTCGCCGACAAAAATTTAAATTGTTTTATTAAATAACTGCACCGGCTTACTTTGCAATTGAGAAGCAATTGGCTGTACTCGTTCCACCACACTAATCATGTATTTGTAATTTGGGACTTGTGCATTGGGTATATAGCCAATCTCTTGCGCTGAAGTTGAAGGAAACTCACTCATAACTTTGCGAATGAATTCTTGGCGTTTGCTTTCTATAGTTGATTCCATCAACACAACACCAGGTGGAACATAATGGGGATCTGTGTAGAGGATACGAAATTTAGTTCCTGGGAATTTTGAGCTATAAAGATTAAATTCTGCCATAGAAACAGCACCAGCTGCTGCTTTTCCTTCAGCTACCCATTCCATAATAGTTTTTGGTGTAGGTGCAGACAAAATTTCAGCCAGCGTTAGACCATAAAGATTATAAAGCGGTAAATAATATCCTGTAGCTGAACCTAATTGTCCTAGAGCTACTGTTTTACGCTGTAAATCTTGCAAATCACGGATGTTGCTGTCCTCGCGGGTAATGAAAACGCAACGCAAATTATTCACACCAATTAAAGGGAATAAAGGAATATATTGATAGCGGGAAATCGCTATAGCTGCTATGCCTGGCGGAGCAAACACTAATGACCAAGCACGAGATTCTAGGCGCTCAATCGCTTTATTTTCATTAAAAGTAGGTTCTAAAGTAATCTTAGCTTTTGTTCTTTCTCCTAAATAACGCTTAAATCCAGCATACTGATTGATTATTTTTGCTCCACCATCATAGTTAATTACACCAATAGTTAATAAACCATTAGATTGCTGTTGAGATGTACAGGCATTAACTATTAGGAAAATTGATTGTCCAAAAAAAAACGCCGTGAAAACTTACTAGACATTACTAACTTTAATTAATAAACTATCTTGCTTTTATAAGCTATCTTCGCTAAAGTATTTTACTACAATCCTTGATAAAGCTTTATCTAAAAAATTTACACTAATGTTAAAAAAAATAAAGATCGGTACAAAATTCAACTTACTATTAACTATCGTTTTTATCATTAGCATTGTAGTAAGTGGGGCTGCTTTATCCAGCATACTCCAGAATCGAGCGCAAACAGAAGTAATTTCCAAAGCTTTGGTGCTTTTAAACACAATGACTTCTGTAAGACAATATACACAAGATAGAGTCAGAAATTTGCTGTTGCCTCAACTAGAGACTCAAGCAGCCTTTATTCCAGAAACAGTTCCCGCTTTCTCTGCAACAGAAGTATTTGAAAACTTACGCAAAAATGAACAGTATCAAAATTTCTTTTATAAAGAAGCTACACTGAACCCAACTAATTTACGAGACAAAGCCGATAGCTATGAAGCGGCGATCGTGGAACGCTTTCGCAAGAATCCTTCACTGCCAGAAATTGCTAGCTTCCGTACTTTGCCTGAAGGCACGGTATTTTATATTGCCAGACCATTGGCCGTGAAAGAACAAAGTTGTCTGCAATGCCACTCTACACCAGAAAAAGCACCCAAGAGCCAATTGGTAACTTATGGTTCAGAAAATGGTTTTGGGTGGCAACTGAATGAGATTGTCGCAGCTCAGATTATCTCTGTTCCTTCAGAAGAAGTCTTTAATAATGCCCAAAGTACTTGGTTAGGAATTATGGCGTTTTTGGTTGTTATCTTTGCCATAGTTGTGATTATAATTAACTTCCTCATTAAGAAAACCGTAATTCAGCGCATTAGAAAAATTGAAAACATCGCGCAAAGAGTCAGCACTGGAGACATGAGTGCAGAATTTGAAGATAAAACTAATGATGAAATTGGTGGTTTAGCAGCAGCTTTTAATCGTATGAAATATAGCTTAACAATAGCTATGGATATGCTAAACAAACAAAATGAATGAATACTATATATTAAGGAACTTTCAGATAAAAAAAATATCCAAAATGTAGGGTGCTTCAGTTCCTCATGAACCTAAGCATAATCTAATACAGTTTAGTTAAGAAAATAGTTTGTAGTGAGGAATATTCCTTATTTCACAAACCCCAGGTTTTAGACTTAACTGAACCGTATTGAACTATAATCAGAAATTATTCAGACTGACACACCTTAACAAGCCATCGATTTCAGCTAATTTATTTTTTGCTGTTTCCTAACAAGAAATATAGCTGTCGCTAGTAGTGTTAGGACATCAATAGATGATATAACCCAGACACAACAAGACTTTTCACCCAGTCCTCAGTCCCCAGCTATACTTAATTTATATCCAGTTTTAAGAAAGTAATCGCTGCTGAAATTGCCAAGCTTTTTGAGCATCAGGAATTTCATCCGATACAATTTTAATAAATTCCGTACGAGAGGTTGTTGCACTAGTAGATTTTTTTGCTTTTTGAATGAGGAAAACAGCAATTGGCCCAATTAAGTCTAGTAACTCCCGTTCACACTCACGTACCAAAGCATCACTAATACCAGAGTTTGTAGTTGGTTGGATTTTTTCTGGTAAACTATTAGAGATGTTTTCGTACTTAATGGTGGGTTGCTCAAGGAGCGGTTCTACTTTTTTCTTAAACTCAGTTTGTTGATTGGCTGTTAAATGTAAAGCCAAACTATCGATCAATTCTTGATAACTAGAAGCTGATGCTGTCCTTCGTAATAACGTTGCTGCTATGGGGCCAACGAAAGTTGTGAGTACATTTTCTAGATAGTTATACTGTTCTAAGGAAAGAATAGAACTATTACTGCTATGTAATCCTAATCTTTGCTGTTGGGATAGAGTAAGCGGAGGCTGTTGTGTCAATGTTGATGGTGCAACAGTTATTTGAGTTTCTGCTTGAAGATGAAAATTCTGTTGTAACGCCTCTAAAACTTCTGTAGCCGATTGGTAGCGAAGTTTAAAGTTATTTATCACCATTTTAGATAACACAGATGCTAACACAGGGCTAACTTCTGCACTATTTTGCCAGAGAACTTCTCCTGATACGGGATCTTCTGCTAGTTCTCTGGGATGTACTCCTGTTAATGCTTGAATACAAACTATACCTAGAGAATAAATATCACTGTTGAGACGGGGTTTACCTCGGAACTGTTCTAAAGACATATATCCTGGTGTGCCGATAGCAACAGTCATTTCTGTTTGTCCACTAATTGCGCTGATCTGTGTTTGGACTTCTTTAACTGCTCCAAAATCTATCAGCACTAACTTACCATCATGTAGCCTTCTGAGAATATTTTCCGGTTTGATATCTCGATGAATCACTTTGTGAAGATGAATGAATTGCAAGATATCTAAGGCTTGCTGTAGAAGTATTATGACTTTTTTTTCTGTCCAAGGTTGATTAGGTGGCATTTCTGCTTTTAGTGAATGCCCGTCAATAAATTCTTGTACCAAAAAAAAATTCTTGATGCTCTTCAAAGTATGCTAAAAGACGAGGAATTTGATCATGATGCCCCAGTCTTTCTAGTGTTTCTGCTTCGCTGGTGAATAGCCGTCTGGCCGTTTCCATAAACTCTGGGTTATGGGTTACAGGTTGAAAGTGCTTGACGACACATTTAGGTTGACCAGGGCGTTGAGTGTCAAGTGCGATATAAGTTTTACCAAATCCACCTCCGCCTAACATTTGACGGATTTGATAACGACCGACTAGTAAAGTGCCTAACATTGCATGACTTTTTTAAGTCTTACGTTCATCTTGACATTATTATTAATATTAGCGAATAAAATCTAATGAAGAAATTATGTAACTATTTTAACTCATAAATATTTGTTACGTAAGGGCTGGTAAAAAGGAATGGATAAGTTTTTACTTCACTTAACTATATGAGGCTTACTTAATCAATGTTAGTCAAACTGTAAACATTCCAGCTACTTTAATGCGAACACCTGAACTACTCTATGAATAGAGAAAATCCTTGCCCGGTAAGGAATGCGAAGGAAGCATTTGATGTAACCTGATCAATTAAAGAAACATAATTAAACTATACTACTCACTTTTGTCGACAGGGAATTTGAATGATAAATTCTGCACCTTGCCCAGGCGTAGAAATGCACTCTATGCTACCTCGATGTTTATCTACTACAATTTGATAACTGATTGATAATCCTAAACCAGTACCTTGTCCTATAGGTTTAGTAGTGAAAAAAGGGTCAAATATTCTTTGTCTAACGCTATCACTCATCCCTAACCCATTATCCTTAATGGAAATAGCGACTAAATCAGGATTGACTACTTCGGTACGAATAGCGATCGCACTAGCATCAGTCTTAATCTCCTCTAAATTATGTTCCCGATTTAACTTTTCCAAAGAATCAATGGCATTATTGAGGATATTCATGAATACCTGATTCAACTGCCCAGTATAACACTCAACTTTTGGTAATTCAGCATAATTCTTAATAATCTCTATTGCAGGCTTACCTGGTTTGGCTTGGAGACGACTTTGTAAAATGAGTAAAGTACTTTCAATCCCCTCATGAATATCCACAGGTTTCATATCAGCCTCATCTAACCGCGAGAAATTACGTAGTGTCAGCACAATTTCCCGAATACGCTGTGTACCAATTTTCATAGAAGATAAAGTTTTCGGCATATCTTCTTTAATAAAATCAACGTCAATATTTTCTAAAAACTCTTCAATTTCTGGCGTTGCTTCAGGATAAATACTTCGATAAATGTCAATTAAAGTGAGTAAGTCATTGGCATAATTATCAATGTGACTTAGGTTACCATGAATAAAACTTACAGGGTTATTAATTTCGTGAGCAATGCCAGCAACCATTTGCCCCAAACTAGACATTTTTTCTGTTTGAATAAGCTGAGTTTGTGTCAGTTTTAATTCGTGTAATGTTTGCCTTAAGCGCAAATTATTTTCATTTAATTCTCTAGTTCTTTCTTCTATCTTTTCTTCTAAATTAGCGTAAAGTCGAGCGTTTTCCAGAGAAATAGCTGCTTGTGTAGATAGTAACTTTAATATCTGTATTCTGTCCGCAGTAAATGCTCCTACTATTAAATTATTTTCCAAATAAAGTATACCAATTAATTTACCTTGATTCAGAATAGAAGTACAGATGATAGACTTTATATCCTGTTTAATAATATAGGGATCTAGGATAAAGCTTCCTTCATTACTGGCATCAGACAAAACTACATCTTTCCTTGTTCTTCTGACAAAATTAATCACAGATATTGGTAATTGTTGGCTGTCCTCAAATGGTATTGATTGACCAACAGTTACATCATCTTTATCTACACTTGCCTTAGCCTCAATCAATAAATTGCCGGCTTTTTCCAACAGGAGAATACCAGTTTGAGCGCCAGCATTCTCAATCACAATTGTCATTAATTTTTCTAGTAAATTATCTAGTAAAATGACTTCTGACAGAGTTTGTGATGCTTTAATAACTGAAATTAAATCTAATCCACTTGACTTCTCACTAGCAGTAGAAGTAGTGATATTAGTATTTGTAAAGTCTGCCGGATATTGACTAGATATCTTAGCAGTTAATTCTGGGTATTTAGATTCCAAATTTCTCACTTTAGCACTTGCTCCCCAATGACGATAACCATAGTGTGCCTTTGTTATATAGAGGCAAGCAAATTCATTTCTCCCTAAACTAAAGTAAAATTCTGCTGCACATTCATAAGCTAGTGCTTCTTCATGAATATATCCAAACTTATGCGCGCCTTGAATGGCACACTCATAATACTCCATTGCTATTAATACTTGTCCTAATACTCGTGCTTTCTCTGCCTCTACTAATTCATATTTATGTTGATTATTTATAGGTGCATGATCTGCCCATTCTTTTAATTGCTGCTGATTTTCTGATACTTTTTCTAAGGCAGATGTTATATCTGCATCAGAGGTTAGATTTAAACAAAGAGCTAGCAGTGCCAGCGAGTAATAAAATTTATATTCAATTAAATAAAAAGTGCCACCAACAGCAACTTCATACTGCTGTGCTAATTCAGCATTTTTTACAGCCTGACTATAATCTTTAAAAAAATAACTCAAAATACTTTTAGCAAGATAAGCATAAAATATAGCTGTAATGTTACCTGCCATTCTCTGCATTATTGAATTATTGAAGTCATCACCATCTAAGTAAACTTCATTTTTCAGACCTTGTTTAAGTTCAGTTAGTAACTGTTTCAATATCAGCAAACAAACGGTAAAGTGTTCTTGCTGTATCCTTTGTGCTAAGTTAATATATTTATCTAATCTTTGTTCAACAGTTTCTAGATTTTCTCCGCTCCAGAAAGGATGCCAACAAACTAGTAAACCATTGTAGCCAACATATTCAATATCCCCTGTATCTAAACCACTTTGAACACCCTCTTGTAACGGTTCTATAGTTGTTTGAATATGCTCTTTCCAATGCCTAACAAAAATATTAAACAAGGCATAAACTTTAGACTTTATTTCCTTGGCATTGAATTGATTTAAAATTTGTAAGGATAATTTACCAAATCTATATCCTGATTCGATATTATTAAGAGGCCCACACAAAATTAGCCCATAAAAACCATAAGCGTAAGCTGCAAAAGATGAATTTCCATACTGCAAGCATAGATCAATCATTGTAAAAGCAATCAATGGTAAAAGTGCAGGATCTGCTAAATAAGCAGGAGGCATAGCTGTCATTAGTATCCTCATTGCAGCCAGCTTACTAGGGTCCATCATTTCTGGGAGATTGATTAATTCTTCAATTTTTAACTCTGCTGGTGGAGTTTGGGACAAAGAAACTCCTAGCATTCCTAGTACCTGCAAATCTAAATCTAATGCTTCTCTCATTCGATTTTGACCGACGTAAAATTGAATTTTTTTCTCATATACCTTAACAGCATCAAGAATATTTTTACTGTTAGCGATAACAGTGGCAAATAATGGTTCTGCTTCCTCAAAATTTGTATTTAAATATGCAGATTCTACAGTTTCTACATGAAGGTCAAGTGTTAATTCATAATGCTTCTGCCAACAGTCAATATCAAGTAGATTTAAACCTTGCTTAAGGAAGCTTACAGCAGATTCGTAAGCAGTAGAATCTTTCGCTTTACGTCCAGCCATCAGATTTAATGCAGCCAATTTATACCTTTCTTCTGGAGCAGTAATGAGTCCAGCACCCATATTTAACTGGTTAGCAATATCAAAGATTTTTTCTTCTAGTAAACTTTTATCTATATTTTTTAATAGCAGCCTGCCAATATTTAAGTGAATTTCCTTCTTATGCTCATCGGGAATTAACGCATAGGCTGCTTGTTGTACACGATCATGAAGAAACTTATAATCAATGACAAAAATGTCAACATCATCTAACAGTTGTGGTAGTTTGTAATTATCACTCAAAGGGATAATTAAACCAGCTTGCAGGGCTTCCCAAATATCTAATGCTGTAGCATTGTGGGATTTTTCATTAATACAAGATAGTGTATTTAAATTAAATCGATTACCAATACAAGCGGCTATTTTTATAATATTTTGTGTATTATCTTTGAGTTTTTGAATTTTACCTATCATCAGATCAACAACATTATCAGTAATATCTAGCATCTGGATATACTGAATATACCATTGCCATTGACCAGTAATAAAGTTAAATACAAGTAAATTTTCTTGATGAATAAACTTTAGCAATTGGTTGATAAAAAATGGATTACCACCAGTTTTATGGAAAATCAATTTAGCCAATTCTTTGGAATCTTCTAACCCAGATTTTAGAGTGTCACCCACTAATTGACAAACATCAGTTATTTTAAGATTTTGGCAGTAAATAATATTGATGGGAGTACGATTTTTTTCAATCTCCTGCAAAATCAGCATTAAATGATGACTGCTATCAACTTCATTATCTCGATAAGCTCCTATGAGAAATAAGTATTGAATATCACTATTGATCGCTAATAGTTGAATTAATTTTAATGAGGCTAAATCTGCCCACTGTAAATCATCTAAAAATACAACTAATGGATGCTCTTTTTGTGCAAAAACATTAATAAATTTTTGCATCACCAAGTTAAAGCGATTCTGTGCTTCGGCTGACCCTAGTTGTGGTACTTCTGGTTGTTTACCAATAATTAGTTCTAGTTCGGGAATAACATCAATGATAATTTGAGCATTAGGGACTAAAGCCGCTAAAATTCTTTCTCGCCAATTAGCTAATTGTTGTCCACTTTCTGTCAGCAATTGCTGCATTAACTCTTGAAAGGCTTGAATTAGTGAAGCATAAGGAATATTACGCTGAAATTGTTCAAATTTACCTGCAATAAAATAGCCTCTGTTTTTAATAACAGGTTTATGAATTTCATTCACTAAGGCTGATTTACCGATACCTGAGTAACCTGCAACTAATATTAATTCTTTATGACCTTGATTGACGTTTTCAAAAGCAGCCATCAAAATATCTATTTCTGCTTCTCGTCCATATAATTTCTCAGGAATTTGTAATTGGCTAGACTGATCATGCTGACCAATAGGAAATGTAGTGATAGAATCAACTGCGACTAACTGGTTAAGACATTTTTCTAAATCAGCTTTAATTCCCAAAGCACTTTGATATCTTTCCTCAGCAGTTTTGCTAAGTAATTTCATGATGATTTCAGAAACTACTTCAGGTATTTCCGGGATTAATTGGTTTATTGATATAGGTTGTTTGGCAATATGACAATGAACTAACTCCATTGGGTCAGTCACGATAAATGGTAACTGACCTGTGAGCATTTCATAAAAAGTTACACCTAATGAATAAAAGTCTGTACGATAATCAATTGACCTGTTCATTCGACCTGTTTGCTCTGGAGACATATAGGCTATAGTTCCTTCTAGCAAATTAGGATTATTGAGCTTGGCTTTTTCCTGAAATAGTAATGATGAAATAGAAAAATCGATTATTTTAACTTGATGGGTTTCTAAATTAACAATAATATTCTGTGGTTTAATATCTTTATGAATAATATATTTTCGGTGTAATTCACCTAGTGCTTGGGTAATTTGAATACCTATTTTACAGAAATCGAGTAACCCAATTTTCTTTTCTTGAATAACTTTGTGGAGGGAAGTACCATCAAATTCTTCTAAAACCAGGGCAAAACAATTGTTGTATTTTTCAAAACCATGAGCTTTAACTACTCCTGGGATATCTAAATTCTTAATTAGTTCATACTCATGTTTTAAGGCCGCTATATCTTTTAATTCAGGGTATTCTGTTTTTAAAATTTTAATAACCACCAGTTTACTATCTGGAATGCTGATAGCATGATAAACATTAGTTTTTACTCCTTCGCCAATTAATTCTATAATTTGGTAATTAGGCAATGTAATCATTAGTTATTTTAATAATTAAAATCGTGAGTGTAGTATTGAGATAATTATTTATCAACGAAATAATAAATTCATTTTTAAAGTCAGTTAATTAACTTTCCTTAAAAAGGTATGTTCATGTTAAATGGCATAGGTTCTGACAAACTCAATAATGCTAAATTTCATCAAGTTTGTCAAAATATATCTTACTAATTTAAATTAAATACACTCCTAGAGCCAAGAATCCCATTCACCAATAATTTCTTTGGTGTAATTTATGTGGAAGCATTGTTGCAAAATAGCACGCGTAGCTTGCATTGCAGATATTACCGTCGCTTCTACACAACCGGAATTGTAACCGTTGTCAATCCAATCACCCGTGAGGTAGAGGTTATCAAAACCAGATTCATCAGTTTTGAGTCGATACTTGGTACTTCCAGGTACAGATAATACATAGCGTTCTGACGGGTCAATGTTAATTCGCCAGTATTGAGCTTTAAAGCGTTCTACGCCCTGACGGTTTTGAAAATCTATTAGTAAATCCCAGTTCAAACCTTGGGGATTTTTGGGGTGAGTAGCATTAGGCCAAAGGTGTCCGATGTGATTGTTAAGAAAGTTAATTGCTTGTTGCTCTACTATTTTTTGGGCTTTAGCTGGAAAATCATATTCTGTCTGGGGAGGAATCCCAGGATCTGCGATTACTCCTGTAAAATAAGCTACATTGTAAGGGTAATGCTCAGAAGGCCAATTTTCTCTTGGTAGTACCTCACTCATATCTGCATAGACATCAAGGGGTTCAACATAAGCTCCCAAAACCGGACTAGGTTTTTGCCATCCCAATTGGGACAAGGTAGGCTTGAGCCATATTTGTCCACCTTGAGTGGTGACTGTCTTCACGTTATTGAGCATCTTGAGCCATTTTTGATGAACTGGATTTTTTTTAGCTTGGAGCAATTCACCACAAATAAAAGGTAAGGCGGCTATAGAAATTCCCAGCAACACAATATCGAAATCATCACCTTTGGTAAGAGTAATTTTGTCTACATTTTCCCAAGGTGTCCAATGTGATTCAAGGTTAATTTTTTGTTGTTGGAGTTTTTGCGCTTCTTCATCGACAATTTGATCATAAAGAGGTTCGCTAGGCCAGCAACGAATATCTTTAACTGTGATGAGTGGTTGATATTCTTGCTCTGGGTTTTTTAAATTAACTTGACGAGCTAAAGTCATGCTAGCAATCGATTGCTCATCTTTATCTAGATGCAACTGTTTGACAATATGGAAGAACTGGAATTTTACGCCGCGACGCTTTAGTAGTTCATATAGTGGTGTGATGACTACATCCGCCATTCCTGATTGCATTTTCCACATGATCGCACCATTATATTTGAACAAGATAGTGGTGAGGATACGGATTGCTGTTCCTGCTGCTAGTTGTGGTTTATTAGTGTTGCCTTCGGGAAAGCCATAGACTAAATCGTATAGAACGCGAATAAATGTTGATTTAACGCTGGATTCTCTAGCTCCGTTTTTTCGTAGCCAATCTCTGTAGTTATACTCATCTAGACTCTCTAGAGAGCGAAAATTTATGACCTCATCCACAAATAAGCCCCGGATGTTAGCTAATGCTAAGTCGATGAGTGTTAACCGCCAGAAGATGTCAGGATTTTGACTAATTTTAGATTCTATCTGACGGCTCAAGTGTTTTTGAAAGCGGTCTACTAACCGGAGAATTAACTTATGATGTTCGCGTCTGTGAGTTTTGGTATTTTTAGGCAGTGATTGCACTAGGTTATCGACGAGGTTTAAAAAAACTGTTTCGGAAGTCAAGTCTAGGCCTTGAATAATATCGATAACATATTGGTTGATATTTTTCAGCCATCCTCCCCAAAAGCTGGGTGCTTGGAGAAATAACTGAAGCAATTGGCTAGGGAACTGCAAAAGACTACTATCTGTTAAAAATTCTATGACCTCCTTGCCTAATGCTATTTGTTTGGCAAGAGATGCTGAGGAACTTGGAGATGAATTAGACTGATTGTAATTATCAATTTCTGCGTAAGTCTGAATGACGAATTTGATAGTAGTGCAGATATGTTCCCAGAGAGAAGAAATACCGTCACCTTCCCAGGGAACGAGAGAGTTTGTCGGAAAATCAAAAGGTAGACTTACCCATTTTTGATTAATGTACTCTTCTAAAACAATTAGACTGTGGGGTTTGAAGGCATCTTCTATGGTGTGAAAAGGCCCGTTACCACCAAGTTCGTCATAACATTGCTTTAGCAGACGAAAGGCATTTTCATAGAATCCAAAAAAAATGTGCAGTCCGTGTTCTTCGATCCGGTAGTCTGGTTCACAATCAGCTGTATGGGGTTTGATATTGCGTCCAGTCGCACATTTACCGCCCAAACGCCACCCGGTTTGATAAATAGTAATATCGTAGAGACTTTCCCATCCTGGTTGACTGGTTAATTCGTAGGCGGTGCTTAGGGATGCCATTCCACCTCCTAAGATAGCGATTTTTTTTGGTTGAAAAGCTTTAGACATGGTTGTTTTTCTTTCTTTGCTAAGTATGAAGGGAGGGGGAGATAGCCGACAGGTATAGACGTAGGAAGGTAGTAGAAGAAGTAATGACCTCTTCCTCATCACGGGCTGAATGCCCCACTACCGCTACCTAACAGCACTTATAACTATTGCTGTGGTGCTTGCCAAACGGTTTTACCATCTTTGAGGGTGAAGTCGAAATTCAGGACAAAACCAAGCTTGACGGGAATATTTATGGATTCACTGCCTGGAGAATAACCCTTGTATAGCCCTAAATCCTGGACAATTGGTTGGCTAGCGAAATTATTGATTTTTAATTGAAACTGGTCGCCAAAATTATTGAAGCCAAAGAGTTTTCCGCCATAGAAAGTTTGGAGTTGCATTGGCGATTCGATAAGTGCTTGATAGCAGGCTTTTTTACTATTTTCTACGTCGCGGATTTGTTTGAGAGTAACAAGGGGAACGATTTTTGCGAGGAGATATTCGAGGAGATTGAAGGGTAACTGTAAGCCAGGAAGGATAATTTCGTTATTGTCAAATAATAAACTAGCGATCGCTCTCACTGCTTCTTCAAAAGTGTCCCATGTTTTGATAGCTTCATGTTTCTCTCCTGTACTGATGCGTTTAACTTCCAACAGGCGAGCATCTATAGATTTGCTTGTAGGTGAAAAGTCTTTAAATACTAAAGTGTCTACGGTCAATAACTCTGGTTCTTGATTTAAGTCGGGAATCTGAAATGTGCCAAGTTGTTTAAAGAAACCGTAGACTTCCCTACCAGAAACAAGGATAGGAGAATTATTCACGTACAGGTAAGGCATAAACCAAGCCAGGCGTTCGGCTATAAATAAAGGGCCGACTCTTTTACCCACCACCGTTAACATCCAAAAAATTGCTTCTTCTTCAAATACGGTTCCTTTGTCGTAGTCTGGCGGATAGATGGAACTTAAAGAATCTATCTTGTTGAATGTCAGGATGAGATAGTTCATCGCTGGGCGATATTCAATCTCTCCGTTATTGGGATCATTGAGATATTTATCACACACCTCTTGCAACTTTGCCATTGATCCTTCAACGACAAAGGCATACATTTTTGTTC
Organism: Anabaena sp. FACHB-595; assembly: GCF_048568275.1. NCBI lineage: Bacteria > Bacillati > Cyanobacteriota > Cyanophyceae > Nostocales > Nostocaceae > Anabaena > Anabaena sp. FACHB-595. The sequence goes on along the minus strand of NZ_CP183473.1, from coordinate 2,705,733 downwards.
CTTTGATTTCATAGGGTTGATTAAACGCCTGTCCATCGGCTCGTTCTATATATTTGGGGTATGGTGATTTGTTTCCACCGCCACAAAAGTAATTTTGGAAAAAACTCGCTGCATCTTGTTCCATATTTTTGCCTTTTACTGCAAAATCTTGGAATAATTGCTCCGGTTTTTGTTGAATTTGGGTAAGGTAATTGGGCAGTTTTTGGGGTTTTTGCAGGAGAGTAGTTAATTCACTAACAGCGCCTAAAGCTGTATGAAAACTTGTTTGCATCATCTCCAAAGGATTATTCAGGTTCATAGAGTTGTATGTAATTGATTTGGTTACTTATGTGACAGTACAATTAGACAGCAATATACGTAGAAATATGAAAATATTAGATACTTCATATTTTCTGTACTATTGTGTCAAAGGAGTTTTATTTTGTCCTGTGTACAATCGAGAAATTTTTAATAAATATCCCTATAAAGCTATTCTGAGCTTAGAGCTAGGAAAATTAAGCCGTCAGTAATCATGGTGTTCTCACATAAATTTGGCACCATGATAGCACTTGATTTTTGTATCAACTATAACTAGAGGCTAAGATAACTAAGCCAGAGAATACTGTAATTAATTGGTATAGAAATGTAAATCATAAATTCATATCCTACTGTGGCCTTAGATCATTGTTATCTATGGCTCCCAGGTCAGAAATGCTGTAAATGGTGTTAACCATTCATTAGGAGATATTGATATTTATATATTTATGTTTGCAGGTATGGACTCTGGTGAGCGAAAAGCTATCTCTAGGTTGGATGGTTCCGCCATCACCAATGAACTCGCCACTACTTCAAGGCGCAATGTTGCACTTTGTCTCAATGTAACTTAACACAGTGATAGACTAGACCCAACCTTAGGCGATCGCCTGGAGCAATTTACATATAGACAATAGTCGCCACAAAAATTTGATTCCTTTGGTTCTTCAGATCATGCTACAAAGCCATAGCCGCAGGGTATGCCCTGAGATTGATATAGCAGACTAAGTTTTACTTAGTCTGTGAATCTAAGCTGACAAGTACTATTGGAACTAACCTTCTTGAACCCGGTGTTCAAATTCCTCACGGGTTTTTTCAACTATAACCAGAGAAGAAGCATATATCTCTTGGTGTTCCTGTTTCAACCAGTTTAAAAGACGGGACAGTTGGGCATTTCTTAAATCTAGGTCTGTTTGAAAAATAATGGCAGTTGCCATTGATTGAGCATATTGGACTGGATGACCTTGATTCACGAAATGAGCAATTAAGCCGGCGAAGGCTTCTTGGCGTACTGGATCAGAAGTAGCTTCTATAGACATTGTTTTTGTCTCAAAATAATTATTGAAGATATCCTATGTTATTTCCTAAAGATTTAAGTAATAGCAATACTACCTAATTTAAAAAACAGATTTAGAAAAAATTACTGTGTATTTACTGATTAAATTACCCGTCAAAGAAAGGTGACACCACAAACTTATATTTTTCCGGAAAATAATTGTAAAGCCTGACTAATTTTTAAAGTTTACGTCAAAGTATACAAAACAAACAATGTTGCAATTTAAAACTTACATTCGCATAAAAACCTATGCAAAATAAACATATAATCAACATTAAAACTCTCATTTAGTGTTAAATTATTTTCGTCTTTACATTTTTTAAAGCTTTTTATACTTGCAAAGTATTTACATCCGAAAAACCTGTGTCTAATATTAATTCAGTAGCGAGTAAAGCGAACGCCGAGCTTAATACTAAAACAATCAACAATGAGTTAAGGTCTAAAATAATGGCAGTCGAAAAAACTAATTCTTCTTCAAGCTTGGCAGAAGTTATTGACCGTATCTTAGATAAAGGTATCGTTGTAGATGCTTGGGTACGTGTTTCTCTAGTTGGTATTGAACTACTTGCAATCGAAGCTCGTATCGTCATTGCTTCCGTTGAAACCTACCTGAAATATGCAGAAGCTGTAGGTCTAACACAATCCGCCGCTATGCCTGCTTAATTATTAAGTAGATTCGAGAATATCTTAATTCTTAATAGGAAATTAAGATATTCTACTCCCGACCAGATAAATGTAAACACAACAATAGCTTAAGGTACAAAATCATGGCAGTCGAAAAAACCAATTCTTCTTCAAGCTTGGCAGAAGTTATTGACCGTATCTTAGATAAAGGTATCGTCGTAGATGCTTGGGTACGTGTTTCTCTAGTTGGTATTGAACTACTTGCAATCGAAGCTCGTATCGTCATTGCTTCCGTTGAAACCTACCTGAAATATGCAGAAGCTGTAGGTCTAACACAATCCGCCGCTATGCCTGCTTAATTATTAAGTAGGTGTAAAAAATCAGAATTATTACTTAAATAATTCTGGTTTATAATCTGTTTTTGGCAAGTATTTTGATGCTTTCCAATCAGATTTATCAAGGGACAAAGCGTAAGTATAAGTATTGTTTTAGCTACATTTATTGGATAGCCGTTATCCAGTAAATGTAGTTAATTGACGATTGTCATAATATTGCGGAGAACCTCATGACGGCTTTAATGGTAAGAATCCGGCAAGAGCATCGGTCGATAGCTGAGGAAGTAACTCAACTATTTAGAGAGACTCATGAATTCTTGTCCGCTACAACAGCACACAGACAAGAGCAAGCCAAACAGCAAGCGCAACAGCTACATCAGTTCCACCAAAATCTGGAGCAGACAACCCACGAGTTTTTAACAGAAACCACAACACAAAGGGTTGCTCAAGCTGAAGCACAGGCAAATTTTTTGCATAAGTTTCACCAAAATCTAGAACAGACCACCCAAGAGTTTCTAGCAGAAACAGCAAAAAACAGAACTGAGCAAGCCAAAGCACAAAGTCAATATCTGCAACAATTTCGTAAGGATTTGTTTGCTAGTATTTTTGGCACATTTTAGTCATCAGTCAAAACTCTAACTAAAGGAGTTAACACCCTTTCTCTAAAATTTAAGTCTACAGATCGGTTTCTCCTGCTCCGTGCTACCCATTTGTAGATCTATTTTCGAGAATTGGTAATCTGTTGGCGAATTAGACTAAATAGTAAAACCCCCTAATCTTACAGTTAAACAACTGGTCAGAAAAGGGGGCAGATTCAACAATGAGTTTTAGTATAAAACTTTAGATATCCTATGCTATCTATTAATTTATTGCAAGGAAGTTATCGAGACTAGAGGTTGTTTATTTAGTTCACTTTTGGGAACTAATAAAATGAGCTTTCGTTATTGATACCTTATTTACCAATCGTAGCATATCAAAGTTACGAATTGCAATATTGAGGATCTAATTTTTTTGTCTGGCAAAGTAATTGTTCATCATCCTAATCTATGACTCTGACTGCAAATAACAAGAAAAGAGCTGTTCTGCGCGTCCGTCCCGGTCAATTTGTCGTTACACCTGCAATTGAGCAGGTAGCAATTCGGGCGTTACGTTATCTCACATCAGGATTTGCTATTCACTTACGAGGCCCAGCCGGTACAGGGAAAACGACTTTAGCCATGCACTTGGCTAACTGTTTGGATCGACCAATCATGTTGATTTTCGGAGATGATGAATTTAAAAGTTCTGATTTGATTGGTAGTGAATCCGGTTATACCCATAAAAAGTTACTGGACAATTACATTCACAGTGTTCTTAAAGTCGAAGATGAATTTAAACAAAATTGGGTTGATTCTAGACTAACTCTAGCTTGTAGAGAAGGTTTCACCTTGGTCTACGATGAATTTAACCGTTCTAGACCAGAAGTAAATAACGTGTTACTCTCAGCTTTAGAAGAAAAGATTCTGACTCTTCCTCCTAGTAGTAATCAGCCAGAATACTTGCACGTTAATCCCCAATTTCGAGCTATTTTTACTTCTAATCCAGAAGAGTACTGCGGAGTCCACTCGACTCAGGATGCTTTAATGGATCGGTTGGTAACTATTAATATGCCAGAGCCGGATGAGCTAACTCAAACCGAGATATTAGCTCAAAAAACCGCACTCAATAGAGCAGATGCTCTGTTAATCGTGCGATTAGTAAAAGCATTTCGCTCACGTACAGGTGGGGAGAAGACTTCTGGCTTGCGGTCTTGTTTGATGATTGCTAAGGTATGTGCCGAACACAATATTTTAGTTTCGCCACAAAGCTCTGATTTTCGAGAAATCTGTGCAGATGTGTTGTTCAACCGTACGAATTGGTCTGCTAGCGAAGCTGCAACGATTTTCCTCGAATTACTGAACCATCTAGACTTACAGCAAATAGAGGAGTTCAAGAACAGTATTATACCAGAGGATACAGATGCGATCGCAGAAGGCGGGTTTCCCACCATCATCGATTCTCATTTTGGTACTCTTGATTCTGAAGTTCTCGAACAACCAGGTGTAGAAGATTCTATTCCATTTGAGCAGGAAATTTATCTCTACTTACAACAGTACAAGAGTGCAGCCTTAGCTCTAGTTCAACAGGAATTTGAACTCAGCCGGACTGTAGCCACCAATGCTCTCAACTCTTTAGAGCAGAAAGGCTTAGTAAGCAAGAACAATCATGTATATACCATTGAAGAGCCGAATCAATCGTGACTACTACCCCCATACACCCAACACGTCCTCAGACTAACTCAAATCGAGTAATTCCCACTTCTACACAAGGTTCTACCTTAGCGGATATTCTCGAAAGAGTTTTGGATAAAGGTATTGTGATTGCTGGTGATATTTCTATATCTATTGCCTCAACTGAACTCATACATATTAGGATTCGCCTGTTAATTTCTTCAGTTGATAAAGCCCGTGAGATGGGTATCAATTGGTGGGAAAATGACCCCTATCTCAGTAGCAAATCGCAACGCTTAGTTGAAGAAAACCAACAACTGCAACAACGGCTAGAAAGTCTAGAAACACAACTACGTTTACTCACGTCTGCGGCGAAAGAAGAAACGACATTAACAGCTAACAATCCAGAAGATTTACAACCAATGTATGAAGTAAATAGTCAAGAAGGAGATAACTCCCAACTTGAGGCTTAGTCAGATTCTGGAAATCCCCAAGTAACCCAGGTTAAATTTATAGCAATTTTCTGGATTTTGAATTGGGATTAGCCTGGATTGAATCGAATTCAAGAAATTTAGAAAAGGTAGATAGCATCATGACAATGGTTTGTACTCCAGTTGAAAAGTCCCCTAATTTGCTACCTACCACTTCTAAAGCTAACAGCAAAGCAGGTTTAGCTCCTTTACTTTTGACTGTAGTGGAACTAATACGCCAGCTGATGGAGGCACAAGTAATTCGGCGCATGGAACAGGACTGTCTTAGCGAATCTGAGCTAGAACAAGCAAGTGAAAGTTTGCAAAAACTAGAAGAACAAGTTCTAAATCTGTGTCATATTTTTGAGATTGAACCCGCAGACTTAAATATAAATTTAGGTGATGTTGGTACTCTTTTACCTTCCCCAGGATCTTATTATCCGGGTGAGATAGGAAATAAACCTTCTGTGCTGGAACTGCTAGACCGTCTATTAAACACAGGAATTGTTGTAGATGGTGAAATAGATTTAGGTTTAGCTCAACTCAATCTCATTCACGCTAAATTGCGCTTAGTTTTAACCTCAAGACCGTTGTAATTATAAGTAAAAGAGAACAGAGGAAAGTCAGGTGGGTAATACCCACCTTAATCTACGCATCACGGGCAATTCTCACCCTAATTGAATTTTGAATTTTATGAGTTCTGGTCTTTATCTATACGGTATTTTTCCCGACCCAATCCCAGAAACAGTTACTCTTCAAGGATTGGATTCTCAACTGGTCTATAGTCAAATTATTGATGGATTTACGTTTTTATATTCAGAAGCAAAACAAGAAAAATATTTAGCATCTCGGCGGAATTTAATCAGCCATGAAAAGGTGTTAGAACAAGCGATGCACGCTGGATTTAGAACTTTGTTACCCTTGCGTTTTGGATTAGTTGTCAAAAATTGGGAAACGGTAGTTACACAACTACTTCAACCATATAAAGCACAATTAAGAGAGCTATTCCAGAAATTAGCTGGGAGACGGGAGGTTAGTGTGAAGATTTTTTGGGATAGCAAAGCTGAATTACAAGCAATGATGGATTCTCATCAAGACTTAAAGCAGAAGCGCGACCAAATGGAAGGAAAGGCATTAAGTATGGAGGAGGTAATACACATTGGACAATTAATTGAAAGTAATTTACTAAGTCGCAAGGAATCTATAATTCAAGTCTTTTTTGATGAGCTAAAACCCTTAGCAGATGAGGTTATTGAAAGTGATCCAATGACAGAAGACATGATTTATAATGCGGCATTTTTGATCCCTTGGGAAAACGAATCTATATTTAGCCAACAAGTCGAATCTATTGATCACAAATTCGATGAACGTTTACGCATTCGCTACAACAACTTTACAGCACCTTATACATTTGCTCAAATTTCTTGATAGGAGTTATACAATGCTAGGTAAAATCTTGTTATTGCCTGTTATGGGGCCAATTAATGGACTTATGTGGATTGGAGAACAAATTCAAGAACGTACCAATACTGAATTTGATGCTCAAGAAAATCTACATAAGCAATTATTAAGTCTGCAATTAAAATTTGATATGGGTGAAATTTCTGAAGAAGAATTTGATATACAAGAAGAAGAGATTCTCTTGAAAATTCAAGCTTTAGAAGCAGAAGAGCGCCTCAATGCAGAGTCTGAGGAAGATGATGATTTAGATGTGCAACCTATTTTTATATTAGCATCTGAAGAAAATCCAGTTTATCAAGACCAATCTAGATTTAGCGAGGAATACGAAGATAAAGAGGATTTAGTTTTATCACCTTGATTAAGTGTTATTTTGATTTGCAGCGCTCAGGGACAAGTTTTTCTTACAAACTTTGATTTATGTACACTTAGCTACTTAATCAGTTAAATTAAACTATTAAAAACCCGCTTTCGCGGGTTAATAGTTTAATATTCGATATCAAATGCTTGGTAATTATTAGTTTCACTGAATATTTTTGGTAGTGCTATCCGAGAATATTTTAGCTCAGAATGACGCAAATGATTAATACTCCTTTCTGTACCTTCTATCTGGGTTTTAAGCGTAGATAATCGTTGCTTAAGTAGTACTGTCCTCTGTTCGATAAAAGCCAACTCTTGTTTAATTCTCTGTTGTTCTGTTACTAATTTGTAAAGTTCTAATTGACTGGAAGCCTCAGATTTATTTCTAGGCATTGTAGTGATTTTAGGTCTGATTATGCCCCGATTACGTACTTTTGTCATTGGAAATACCTGAATAATTGATAGCATTATAACTAAGATTTTAAAGATGTAAATAGTTTAATCAAATTCAGATGTTTTTATATTTCTATGACAAGATATTTGTTCTGGCAGCAATAAAATAGAATATTTAAGTTTTTTTACCTGGGTGGAATAATGCGATCGCCAAATTTTTACACTTATGCTTTTCTAAATACTCCTGATATTCCTTTACGTCTACCATCTGGCAATCTGGGTCAATTACTCCTGATTCATGGCCATAAGCTCTCAGCCGTCGTGGAACCGGGAATATCCTTAGAATCTAGCCAAAATAATGACGAGGAAGTTATCAAGATGGTTTTAGCTCACGATCGCGTCATTTGTGAGCTATCTCAGCAGACAACAGTTTTACCTCTACGTTTTGGCACTTATTTCAATTCCGAAGAGACATTACTAAATCATATAGAGTCTCATGCTCAGGAATATCAAAAGAAACTCGATCATATTCAAGGAAAAACTGAATATACTTTAAAGCTCATTCCTCGTAAATTTGAAGAACTCGCTAAGGTATCAGGGGGAAATGGCAGAGATTACTTTTTGGCGAAAAAACTACATTATGAACATCAAAAAAACTTTATTGGTGATCAAAATAGGGAGAAAAATCATCTGATCAATTTAATAATGGATGTTTATCGCTCATCTGCGATCATTCAAGATTATGTAGAAGAAGTACGGCTTCATCTTTTAGTTGATCGCCATGATAAAACTTTACTCTTCAAACAAGTGTTAACGCTACAAGAAAAATGCCCTCATTGGAATTTAATCTTGGGAGAACCTCTACCACCCTATCACTTTGTTTAATTTCTACTAATAAATTTATCAAGGAATTTTTAATTTCATGATGGACTACTATGATTCATTGCATCTAGTTATGTTTAGCGGCAAAGGTGGGGTTGGTAAAACTACCATATCTTGCAGCTTTGCACGTTATTGGGCCAGAAAGTTTCCTCAAGAAAAAATTCTGTTAATTTCTACAGATCCTGCACATTCTTTAGGGGATGTATTGCAATCAGAAGTTAAAGATATTGCATTAGCAGTAACAGACTTACCTAACTTGAGTGTTCAGGCGTTGGATGCTCAAAAATTGTTGTTGGAATTTAAAGCAAAATATAGTTACTTTTTAGAAATACTTGTGGAGAGAGGCAGTTTAGCTGATGGAGGTGATTTAGCACCAGTATGGGATTTAAACTGGCCTGGCTTGAATGAATTAATGGGTTTGCTAGAAATTCAGCGCCTACTAGCTGACAATGAGGCAGATCGTGTAGTTATAGACATGGCTCCTTCTGGTCATACCCTAAATTTGTTACGCCTCAAAGATTTTTTAGATGTTATTTTAAATTCCCTAGAACTGTTTCAAGAAAAACATCGGGTAATTACCCAAAGTTTTAAAGGTAGTTATACGGCTGATGAAGTCGATAACTTTTTAGTAGAGATGAAACATCAATTAGCAGAAGGCAGACGCTTACTGCAAGATGAAAAATTTACTGGTTGTTTGGTAGTGGGTATTTCTGAACCCATGTGTTTTTCTGAAACCGAGCGATTTTTAAATAGCCTAGAAACATTAGATGTTCCCTACGCTGGATTATTTATTAATCACATTTTACTAAATTCGGAGTTAGAACTAGACCGTTACGCTGAACAGCAAAATTTACTTACTAAGTACTTAAATCTTAATACTAATCAGCCTGTTTTTATCGTACCACAACAAAGAGTAGAACCCTTGGGTGGGGTGGCATTAGATTCTCTAGCATCCCAAATTCAAAAAATTGCCAGTGTTGAACTTGTGCCGCCACCAATTATTCAATGGCCTACTCAAGTTTTACCTAGCTTTCATGATTTTATTAACGAAGGATGCAAATTAATTATTATTGGCGGTAAAGGAGGTGTAGGAAAAACAACGGTAGCCGCCGGCATAGCTTGGGCTTCTGCTCAACAACATCCAGATAAAAAAATTCAGGTAATTTCTATAGACCCAGCACATTCTTTAGGAGATGCTTTTGGCAAGGATTTAGGACATGAGCCTATATCTTTAACCTCGAATTTAAGTGGGCAAGAAATTGATGCCAACAGAGTTTTAGAACAATTCCGTAGAGATTATCTTTGGGAATTGGCAGATATGATTAGTGGCGAAGGTTCACAAGCAAATACAACAGTGAATGTTGCCTATGTGCCGGAGGCATGGCGACAGATTATGTCTCAAGCTTTACCGGGTATTGATGAGATGCTATCTCTAATTACTGTGATGGATTTGTTAGATAGTAACCAGCAAGATTTAATCATTTTAGATACTGCGCCAACAGGTCATCTTCTGCGATTTTTAGAAATGCCATCGGCTTTAGGTGATTGGTTATCTTGGATATTTAAACTGTGGCTAAAATATCAAGATGTTTTGGGTAGAGTGGAATTCATTGGACGTTTACGAAATTTACGTCAGCAAGTTGTACAAGCACAAAAGAAGTTAAAGAATTTTCAACATACTCAATTTGTTGGGGTGATTCAGTCAGAAGTAGCCATCATATCTGAACATATACGCTTAACAGAGTCTTTAAAAAACATGGGGGTTAGTCAGCGTTATATAGTGCAGAATCGCTATAGTCCAGAAGTGGAAATTGATCATAGTTTATTTCCAGAACAAACTATGATTCGCCTACCTGGATTACCCCGTTCGGTGGAGGCTATAGACCGAGTTAAAGGCGCGGCTAGTCTTTTATTTGAAGTCGAGGAATTAACTGCTAATAAAAGATAAAGGCGGAAAAAGTAAGGTTTTTGAGATTTTTGGAGTGATGCTATGAGTGATTTATTCAAGGGATTTGAACAGTTAATTGAATTAGTCAAAACTTTAGAAGAAAAAGCAGAGAAAGGAGAAATTAAGACTGATTTCCAGATTAACTCTCGTTCTATGAGCAGTATTCCTAGAACTGGAAATATCCCGCGTCCTAATAATATGGCTAATGATATTGGTACAAGCCGTATTCGTACCCAACCCTCTCCTAATTCTGATTCAGGGAATGGAGACAGTTCTGATGTTGTTGTTCCACCGGATGCGCCTTCTGGTAATTCTTTGAAAGATGTTGGCGGGCTGGGTGAGGTTGTTAAAGAACTTAAGGAATTAATCGCTATTCCCTTAAAACGCCCTGACCTCCTGGCAAAATTGGGGTTGGAACCTACGCGGGGTGTACTTTTAGTTGGGCCTCCTGGCACTGGTAAAACTCTAACTGCTCGTGGTTTGGCTGAGGAACTTGGTGTTAACTATATTGCGCTGGTGGGGCCGGAAGTTATCAGCAAATATTATGGTGAAGCCGAGCAAAGACTGCGGGGTATTTTTGAAAAGGCTGCTAAGAATGCTCCTTGTATTATTTTCATTGATGAAATCGATAGTTTAGCTCCTGACCGGAGTGCAGTAGAAGGGGAAGTAGAAAAACGTCTTGTAGCCCAACTGTTAAGCCTGATGGATGGTTTTTCCCACAGTCAAGGTGTGATTGTACTGGCTGCGACTAACCGTCCTGACCATCTTGACCCAGCTTTGCGCCGTCCGGGGCGATTTGACCGGGAAGTCCAGTTTCGTGTGCCAGATGTGAAAGGACGCAGAGATATTCTGCAAATTCTCACCCGTGCCATGCCTTTGGAAGAAACAGTTGACCTGGATGCGATCGCCGAACGATCTGTGGGATTTGTGGGGGCTGACTTAAAAGCCCTCTGTCAAAAGGCTGCTTATACTGCTCTGCGCCGTCAAATGCCTTCGGTTGAAAGTGCAGTTCCAGAGAATATGACAGTTAGCCAAGCTGACTTTTTGCAAGCACTCAAAGAAATCAAACCAGCTGTACTACGAAGCGTGGAAGTCGAAGTTCCTCACATCGCCTGGGACGATATTGGTGGTTTGGATACGATTAAGCAAACCCTACGGGAGTCAGTGGAAGGAGCGCTGTTATATCCAGAACTGTATTTGCAAACCAAAGCACTAGCACCAAAAGGCATTTTACTGTGGGGGCCGCCAGGGACAGGAAAAACTTTATTAGCTAAGGCCGTTGCTTCCCAAGCCAGAGCTAATTTTATTGGTGTCAACGGCCCAGAGTTACTCAGTCGTTGGGTGGGTGCAAGTGAACAAGCAGTACGGGAATTATTTGCCAAGGCGCGTCAAGCAGAGCCTTGTGTTGTATTTATTGATGAAATCGATACTTTAGCTCCAGCACGGGGCAGTTTTAGTGGTGATTCGGGAGTGAGCGATCGCGTAGTTGGACAATTGCTCACAGAGTTGGATGGCATAGAAGTAGGCAGCACCATCTTAGTAATTGGGGCGACCAATCGACCCGATGCCCTTGACCCAGCTTTGTTACGCGCCGGACGCTTAGATTTACAGATGAAGGTAGATTTACCAGATTTAGCTAGTCGTCTGGCAATTCTCCTAGTCCATAGCCAAGGACGACCCCTAGACGGTGTGGATTTCAACTATTGGGCAGAGATGACCCAAGATTGGAATGGTGCAGATTTAACTTTACTGTGCAATCAAGCGGCGGTAGAAGCAATTCGTCGTTTTCGCTCCCAAGGATTGACAGACCCTTCTGAAATCAAGATTACTACCGATGATTTCAACTATGCTTATAAAGTTCTCACAGAACAGCGCCCAGATTAAATTTTTAGCTCTTTATAGGGGCTGGGGGAGAGGTCAAAAAAGACTCGCGTTAAAATGGGTACCAATTTCATAAGTTTATGATTTAGACATAGCTCAAGTAACAGTGTCACATTTACGTTACTTGAGCCTTTTTTATGTTTCAAAAATCTTCTAAAACTCCTGTAATACCATTTCCCGAAAAAAATGCACCAGATGCGTATCAACGTAGCGACTGTCTCAAATATCTTGTGAATTGGTATAACAGCGCATAGATATAAAGCAATATTGAGTTGATTTTAAAACTTGATGCAGCCTGAAAAATTTAAATTTCAAACATTATTTAGAGTGGTTATTTCTGTTTGTTCTGGAGGTAAAATCAAAGATTCTTTAATAATTTCTTTTAAATTGGGAGTAACATTGCTAGCGGTATTAAAACAATATACTAATAAGTTGTTTGCCTCCCAGTATTTTTGAATTAAATGTAATTGTTTCTCAGTAAATTGCCAAGCGCAATCCATTTGGCGATGTATTTTGATTACTTCTTTTAACTGTGTTGTCCAAGATTGCCCATGAGATTGCCACCATGCTTTTAATATCTCTTTATCTTGTTGTGAACTAGGCAGTTCTTGTTTGAGGTTTTGTAGCGATTCATCTAAGGATGAATGTGATTGTAGTAAATAATCAATATCAAGAGCTAATTTGAGAGCAGATATACGCTTGCAGAAAAGCTCTGGAGTCAAAGAAATGCTAACTGCAAAAATATGACTTAAAGCTAAATCCAAAGCTAAATCATCAGCTAGTTTTCCTGTTAAATGACTATCTAAAACTGTAGCTAGAGTTTGGTTACGTGATAAAGCATAATCTGGAGGTAAGGCTAGGGTAAAGTAAAAAGCACGTACAGCAGACGAATGATAATTGGAAATAACTGTTGAGGACTTGTTCATTACCCAAGTGAGAAAAAGTTTTACTGTTTCATCTGCAACTGCTAACTTATCAATTTGTTGCTTGATTAGCTGGAATAAGTCCTCAAAGGATTTGATAATTTCCGATGTGAGCAATATAACTTCACACCATCGCTTATCAATTAAACAATCGGCAATTTGTTCTAATTTTTTATGGTCGCTGTTAGCAAGAAATCTGGCGGTAAAATATTCATGAAATGTTAAATGAGAAAAAGAATAAATGCCCCTAGCTTGTTCAACTAATAATCCATGCTGTAACTCCATTGCTTTAAGCACAGCTTTACTATCTACTTGTAAAGCTTCTAAATCAGTTGGTGCATTTGGTAACAGATATAAAAAGTCAGCTATTAATTGACAAATGATGTTTTCTTCAAAAAAGTAATTGCCCTTTTCAAAAAAAGTGGCAGCGATATAACTAAGCAACTTAATTTTCTGGGCTAAGGTTAAATTAGCATAAACTTCATCTCTTTTGATTCCTTTGGCTTCGTCCCAACGTACTAGTAATAGCTCTAAACCTTGCTGATAAATTTCAGACCGCTTAGTAGGGAAATCGCCGAGATATTGGAATACTAAACAGGTGAGGTTTAATAAAATAGGTGTGGATGCTAGATTTTGGATTAGTCGATTTTCCGGAAGGGTTATTTTATCAATAAATTTAGAGGCTAATGTTTTCTTTAACCGGGTATTATTTTTAGCAAAAGCTGCAAACCATTTATTAGCAAAATCTGATATTTGTGATTTTGTAAATTTAGAAATTTGTACTTCAGCAAAACCTTTAAATTTTTGATGCCTAAATGCAATTCGACAACTGATAATTACTACATTTTTATAAAAAATATCCAAAAAAGTACTAATTGTTTTATTGATTTTATCCGTATATTTATCTGCAACTTCATCCAATCCATCTAGTAAAATTAAAACTTTACCTTTATGAAGTAATTCTTCTACTTCCTGTTGAGCTATTTTACAAATACTTAATTCCTCAATTAAATAGCTTAATAAAGGGTTTTTATCATCGTAGTCAATATTTTCGGCAAAATCTTTCAGGCTAATAAAAATAGGAACACGTTGAGGCTGAAATTTACCTTGGTTACAAAGTGTGGCGATTGATTGCAAAAAAGTAGTTTTTCCCGCACCTGGATTGCCAAAGACAAAAAGCTTAGAAAATTTCTCAATAGCTTGTAGTCCTGTAATTTTTTTAGTAGTAACTTCCTCTAATACAAATTCGTTTAAAGCTTTATTATCAGACTTTTGTAACTCTGAAATATCCAGCCATCTTTGATTAGTAATTTCTTCTAATACATTGACCTCAATAAATAATTCATCCAATTCTACGGTACGCGCAACATCTAACAACCGGATAGTACCACATTGATTTTGAATTTTTTCTGAGTGGGCAGCACGTATTTTAGTCACTAAAGATTCAATGACTGTAGAGTTTTGACCTTCTAGTATCTGTTGGGTTTCTAAGTGTTCATCTGGTTCAAATTCTGGTGTTTGAACAATCTCTTCTGGATTTAGGGCTAGGCTAAAGCAAATTTCATGGAATATATGCCGGGCAACAGGTTTGCCAGAAAAAAACTTCCAAATTGGTTGGCGACTATCTAGTCCAACTTGACTGGCTAGATATTCTTGTGTCCAACCTTTATGATTAAAAGCTCTTTTGGCTTTCCTAATACCTTCATCCGAGGCTTGGAGAGATCGTTTAGCCATGCTTATATCAGAAATTAATTCAATTACATCATGAATTTCTATCAATTATATTTAGTTTTTAAATTAGCGGCAAGTTAATTATTTATAATATCAATTTTTGTAAAAAATAAAAGCTCTTAGTCAGTAATTAGCCGGAATTATTCTTTAAATATATAGCTATACCTATAAAAGATCATGTCTTAACTTACCTAGAGAAAGAAAACCTGCAAATATATGATTAACTTTTTTATAGATATCGGTAATATTAATAATTTTCCCAGAAGTCAGCTTTTAGTTAATTTTTATTAAGTCTAGAAATCTGATTTAATTGTTGTAAAATCCTTAGTAGCTTGAAAATAGCCTTATTTATTCTTGCTATTACCTATTTACCCTAGTAATTACAGGGCTAAAATTAGATTGCTATGGATAAATGATTGCAAATTTGACGATTTTGACGATATACTTCATCAACTCGAAAAGCGCTATTTTTATCAAAATTAAGCCGATATTGAATCTACCTTCAGTGGTAGTTTAACTACGAAACTTGTGCCTTGACCTAAGGTAGTATCAATAGATATCGTACCCTGATGCAAATCGACACATTGCTTAACAATTGCTAGCCCTAATCCTGTGCCAGGAATCGTGGCAACATTGGCAGCACGTTGAAAAGGTTCAAATAGTTTAGCTTGAAATTCTGGGGGAATACCTACACCTTGGTCTTTAATTTGAAAATATACATCACTTTCGTCGCAAGTCAGCCGCAGCAAAATAGTACTACCTCTGGGTGAGTACTTGACTGCGTTAGAAAGTAAGTTATTTAGTAAATGCCACAGTAGCTGTTCATCTAAGCAGGCAATACAACTTTTAGTATCTGTGACAAAATTAATTTCATACTGTTCTTTCAATGTTAACCGTAAAGACTCGACTATTTCTTCACAGAAACTTACTACCTCTATCAGCGTGGGGTTCAATACAAAATTTTCAGCTTCGGCTCTACCAAGTGTGAGTATATTCTCTAGCAGATTCGTCAAGCTATCCGTGGCAGATTCAATGCGGTCGATATGTTTTTGTTTTTTTTCCTCTGACATCTTCTCGCCATAGGTATTCAACATTTCGGCACTGAGCTTAATTGTAGTTAAAGGGTTACGAAACTCATGTGCTGCCATGTAGAGATGTTGTGATTTCATCTGGTTTTTGGATTCAGCAATTTGCTGACTATTTTTGGCAGCCATTAGTGCTTCTTTTACTTCAACTTCTGTTTGATGTCGGGAAATGGCAATCTCTATCGTGGTAGCTAATATTCTTTCATCGAAGGGTTTTAAAATATAACCAAAAGGATGGGAAGCCTTAGCTCGCTCTAGTGTTGCGCGGTCGGCATTAGCAGTTAGGTAAACGACAGGTAAACCAAAGCGAGACTGGATGGCAAAAGAGGCTTCTATGCCATCGATTTTACCCTCTAATCTGATGTCCATCAGCACTAGGTCAGGTCGCAAGATTCCTGCCATGAGAATAGCTTCTTCTCCAGATGCTACTAAGGCAGGCACACCGTACCCCAAATATTCTAGAGTTTCTCTCAGGTCATCAGCCACTAGTTGCTCATCTTCAACTATCAAAATTTGGATAGGATTCATATTTAATTTTCTAGTTGATTAGATTTATCGCTTATTCAGATTTATATCCTGAAAATTTTTGCTTAAATTATAAATTTCTTTGATCTTTTTTAAGATTTCTTCTCGATTCATAAATTCATAGTCATT
Source organism: Anabaena sp. FACHB-595 (assembly GCF_048568275.1). Lineage (NCBI taxonomy): Bacteria > Bacillati > Cyanobacteriota > Cyanophyceae > Nostocales > Nostocaceae > Anabaena > Anabaena sp. FACHB-595. The sequence goes on along the minus strand of NZ_CP183473.1, from coordinate 2,689,392 downwards.
GATGAGTTTCTCTGATATCGATGTAACGTAGTTAAGAGGATTATTTAAATCATTTCTAATTGTCGATGCCAGATAACTATAAGATGTGTTGAGTCTTTTTTGTGTTTGTCTATTAATTATTTCTTGTTTCTCTAATCTAGCTGTTATTGCTCCCAGTAATTCTGCTCTAGTAAATGGCTTTACTAGATAATCATCAGCACCTAATTCTATACCTTGACGAATATCATTTTGAGAGGCTTTAGCTGTAAGAAATATAAAAGGAATAGCTTCAGTTTCTGGATTTTCCCGTGACCAAGTAACAACTTCATATCCATCTATTTTAGGCATAGCAATGTCACAGATAATCAAATCGGGAATTTCTTTTTGTAGCATAGTAATCCCCACTTGTCCGTTTTCTGCGTCCATAACATAGAAATTTTCCGCAGTTAGCATTTCTACAATAATGCTACGAATATCTTCCTGGTCTTCAATTACTAAAATTTTTGTCATTACTGGAGATATCTTTAGTATTCTATTATGTTAAAGTTTTGTTGATAATATTTACATTTTAACCCAGGAGTTAAAAATTAGTTTACAACTAGAGAAAGACTTTTACAACTATTAATATTATTAGGGATTTCACTGGCTCGGTTTTTACTAATCTATTTTTAGATATAGCTTGATTTAAGAAGAATTTTTAATTCAGCAAATAGAGAATCTCAATTTTTTGACGAAATCCGATCGCCTTTTTGTATATAGCTTATGAATCAACGCTCCCCTCTAACCATTTTGCTGATTGATGATTGCGCCGAAGATCGGGAGATATATCGTTTGTTTTTGCAGCAGGATAGATTACATACCTACGAGATTTTTCAATTTGAGACAGCACAAGAGGCAATGGCATGGTGTGAGCAACAGACACCAGATGTGATTTTGCTGGATTATTTACTGCCGGATCACGATGGATTAGAGTTTTTGCAAAAACTAAGAGAACACCTAAATAATAACCAATCTGCTGTGATTATGCTCACAGGACAAGGTGACGAAAGTGTCGCTGTCTGTGCTATGAAAAATGGCGCTCAAGATTATTTGGTGAAAAATTCTCTGACACCGGAAACCTTACAAAGTACAATTCATTATGCTGTAGAACGGATGCTGCTGACAAGACAGTTAGAAAAAAGTCGGCAACAGCAACAGCTAATGGTGGCGATCGCTTTAATAATTAGGCAATCCCTGAAGCTAGAAGATATTTTGAGTGTCACAGTCGCGGAAGTGCGCCAGTTTTTGCAAGCAGACCGGGTACTAATCTATCAATTTCAACCCGATATGAGTGGAATTGTGGTCGCAGAGTCTATACTTCCCGGTTGGATAGCGACGAAAGGAGCGCAAATTGAAGATAAGTGCTTTCAAGATAGTGCAGGACATAACCATCAACTAAAAAAACGAGCGATTAATGATATTTATCAGGCAGGCTTAACGAACTGTTATTTAGAACTACTAGAGCAGTTTCAAGTTAAAGCCACTCTGATAGTACCCATTATGGTGACAAATAAATCATGGGGATTATTAATTGCTCACCAATGTGCTGCACCCCATCATTGGCAGTCATTTGAACTGGACTTATTGGAGCAGTTGGCGGTGCAGATAGCGATCGCAATTCAGCAAGCCAGTGCCTATGAGCAAATACAGACGGAACTACAAGAACGAAAACGAGTAGAAGCAACTCTCCGCGAGAGCGAACAACGGTTTCGCCAGATGGCTGATACGGCTCCCGTACTGATTTGGATGTCGGGACTCGATAAACTTTGCTACTACTTCAATAAAACCTGGTTAGATTTTACTGGCAAAACCTTAGAAAAAGAAGTAGGTGATGGTTGGGTTCAAGGAGTGCATCCCGATGACTTAAAAGATTGCTTAGACACTTACGTCAATGCCTTTGATGCCCGCCAAAATTTTCAAATGGAATATCGGCTCAAACGCTTTGATGGACAATATTGTTGGATTTTGGATACAGGCACTCCCCGTTTCACCACGGAAGGAGTGTTTCTGGGTTATATCGGTTCCTGTGTAGATATTAGCGAACGGAAGCAAACAGAAGCTGCTCTACAGCAGAACGAAGAGCGATTAACTATGGCTCTAGATGCTGCGTGTATGGGTAACTGGGAATGGAATATTCAAACAGGTGGAATTCACTGGTCGGAGAATTTGGAAAAACTATTTGGCATGGTTCCGGGAACCTTCAATGGTCATTTTGAAATGGTTGTGTCGCTGATACACCCAGATGATCGAGAGAGGGTTTTACAATCCATTAATTGTGCTGTCTACAACAGAGAAGATTACAACATCGAATTTCGCTTTATTAAACTTGATGGTACGCCACGTTGGGCGCTCAGTAGAGGTAAAGTTTTCTACGACCAAAACGGTAACCCTCTGCGGATGAGTGGTATAGATTTTGATATCACAGAACGCAAACAGGCGGAGTCTGCCCTGCAAGAGAGTGAAGCGCGGTTTCAGGCTTTTATGAATAACAGCCCCTCAGCTTCCTGGATTACCGATGACCACGGCCGAATGCTTTATCTAAGCCAGACCTATGTCCGTACCTTTCAACTGCCATTTGACAAGGTAGAGGATGTGACGGGCAAAACAGTTTTTGAGCTTTATACCCCAGAAGTAGCCCAGCCGTTTTTGGATAATATTCACCGGGTAGCACAAACGCAACAAATCCTCGAAACCATTGAAAAAGCTCCCAGATTGGATGGTACGTTGGGGGATTTTTTAGTCTATAAATTCCCCTTACCTGCAACTACGGGGGAATTATTTATTGGTGGTGTAGCAGTTGATATTAGCGATAAAATTCGGGCAGAACAGGCATTACAAAAACTTAATCAAGAACTGGAAGCGAGAGTTGCAGAACGCACTGCCGCTTTAAGGGAAAGTGAAGAACGCTGGCATTTGGCACTAAGAGGCAGCAATGATGGCATCTGGGACAGAAACATCACAACTAATGAAGTTTTCTTCTCAATTCGATGGGAAGAAATGTTGGGCTTTAGCAGTGAGGAACTGGGGCGAAATCGAGAATCATGGTTAAGCCGGATTCATCCTGATGATCACGATCGCATTATGAAGGCGATCGCCGACCATTTAGCCCACAAAACACCCTTTTTCCAAGAAGAATATCGGCTACAGCGCAAAGATGGCTCCTATATATGGATATTAGATCGGGGTCAGGCTTTATGGGATGAATCAGGCAATGCTATTCGCATGAGCGGCTCGGCAACAGATATTACTAAACGCAAGGAAACAGAAGCTCAGTTATTAACCGTTTCCGAATTGCAACAAGCGATTCTTTCAAGCATCGATTATGCAGTCATTTCTACCAATTCCGAGGGCATAATTCAAACTTTTAACCTTGCTGCTCAAAAGATGTTGGGTTACTCAGCCGATGAGGTGATTGGTAAGTTAACACCAAACATTTTTCATGAGCCAGAGGAACTCAAACAACGGATGAATGAACTCAAACAAGAGATGGGTAGAGAAGTTACCCCTGAGGATTTCCTGGTCAAAACCCAGCAAGATAGTGATGAATTAGAATGGACTTTTATTCGTAAAGATGGTTCGCGTTTCCCTGTTGCTCTCTCGGTTAAACCCATGTTTAATCAAGAGGGAAAGCCTATCGGTGGTGTGGGAATTGCCAAAGATATTACTCAGCAAAAACAGATAGAAGCTCAACTTCGCAAAAATACCTCTACTCTTGCTGCGGCACAAAGAATTGCTCATTTGGGCAGTTGGGAACTGGATTTGTCAACGCAAAACTTAATCTGGTCACAAGAGGTTTTTCGCATATTTGGCCACCATCCTGAGTCCGGGACACCAAGTTACGACGAAATGCTTGATTGTATTCATCCGGATGATCGCAACTACCACGATGTTGTCTTACATCAAGCTATTACACAAAGACAAGCTTATGAACTAGAGTATCGTTTTTATCGCGCTGACGGCAGTTTGGGTTATTTACTATCACGAGGCGAAGTTATATTAAACACTCATGGGCAACCATACCAGTTAATCAGCACTATCTTAGACATTACTGAGCGTAAACAAACAGAAGAAAAACTACGTAACCTTTCAGATCGACTGACCTTGGCAGTCAGCTCAGCCAATCTCGGTATTTGGGACTGGGATATGATACAGGAAGCGGAATGGGATAACCGAATGTATGAACTATATGATTTGCAAGGGTTTGAGAATAAAGTAAAGTCCCAAGATTGGATAGATAGGCTCCATCCAGATGACCGAGATGAAGCAATGATGGCCTTTGAAGATGCCATCAAGGGAGTCAGAGAATTTGATACAGAATTTCGGATTGTTCTAAAAAATGGCGGTATCCGCTTTATCAAAGCCTCCGCTTTAGTTCAACGCAATGAGTGGGGTGAACCACTACGCATGGTTGGGATTAACTATGATATTACCGAGCGCAAACAAGTAGAAGCCGCCTTACGGGAAAGTGAAAAGCGCTATGCTACCTTGACAGAAGCGGCTCCCGTTGCTATTTTTCGGCTTGATACTGCTAGTAATTGTATTTACGTCAACGAACGTTGGAGTTTAATGACGGGTAAACCAACACAAGCGGCATTGCAGAAAGGATGGTTAGAAAATATCCATGAAGAAGATCGCTATCACCTGGTGGTAGATTGTTCTGGCCCCTGCGGAAAACAATGTAGTTCATTTGAAACTTGTCGGCGAGAGGTAAGATATGTACGTCCAGACGGCAGCATCACCTGGTTCTACATCCAGATAGTACCCGAAACCGACCTAAATGGAAATATCCTTGGTTATATAGGTAGCTTGACAGATATCACCGCCCGCAAAAAAATCGAGTCCGAAGTTATTCACCATCGTGATTTGCGAGAAGCAATTTTTAATGAATCAGCCGATGCTCTTTTTTTAGTAGACATAGACACGCAATTAATTTTTGATTGTAATGACCGTGCAGTTGATTTGTTTGAAGTGGACAATAAGGAAGAATTACTCAATATTCAGGGAAACACACTACAACGTTACCAATTTACTCCCGAACAATTGGGTGAAATTACCCAGGAACTAAATCAAAAATCTTGGTGGAGTCGAGAAATTGAATATGCCACTCGCAAAGGTAATTTTTTCTGGGGGAATTTAGCTGCCAAACAAATTACTGTAGCTGGTCAGGGGATTAATTTAGTACGATTGTCTGATATTAGCGATCGCAAACAAGCTGTAGAACAAATACAGCGATCGCTAGATGAAAAAGAAACCTTACTCAAAGAAATTCATCATCGGGTTAAAAACAACCTGCAAATAATCTCTAGTTTGCTCAGGATGCAATCTAGACGTTCTTTTGATGAAACAACTTTGTTGCTATTTACAGAATCCCAAAATCGTGTACAGTCGATGGCTTTGATTCACGAGCAACTTTATCAGTCAGCAGATATTAATCAAATTAACTTTAGCGACTACATCAAAAATCTGACAGATAGCTTATTTCGTTGCTATGGGGTCAGTCAAAAGAATATAATGATCAATATAGAAACAAACAGCATTAAATTGGATCTAGATAATGCTATTCCCTGCGGATTAATCATTAATGAGTTGGTGTCTAATTGCCTGAAATACGCATTTCCAGAACAAAAACAAGGCAATAAGATTATAATTTCCCTGGAAACCGTCCCAGGAAATCAATTAACTCTCTTAGTTAAAGATAACGGTATTGGCATTCCCGAAACATTAGATTGGGAAAATGCCAACTCTTTAGGCTTAAGAATTGTCAAAAACCTCGTGAGGCAAATCAAAGGCAAGATTCTTTTAGAGCGCGATCGTGGTACTACTTTCTCCATTCGCTTCCCCCAATAATTACCACAGCACCAAAGACTGGCGCAAGCCAGAATGGTCAAAATAAGCCTGTACTGTTGCCGTAATAGTCCATGTTAATCAGGTAGTGTATCTTATTGTTTGGTGCTATATACTGCCGACATGAACAAATCACTACCAACCCATTTTCAAGAAAGCATTTATCAAGAACTACTACCTAGTTTACAAATTGAAAGCGTCAATCCGCGTAACCTAATTCAGGTCACTTATGTTCCCCAACCTTGGCTGCTGCTAGGCAAAGGAAATTACGCAGCAGTAGTCTATCACCCTGATTACCCTGACTTTGTAGTCAAAATTTATGCTCCAAAACGGCCAGGCTATGAAGAAGAAGTAGAAGTTTATCATCGTTTAGGTTCTCACCCGGCATTTTCTGAGTGCTTGTATGCCCAAGATGCCTTTTTAGTCTTGAAACGTCTTTACGGCACAACACTCTACGATTGTATGCACTTGGGTTTACCGATTCCCAAACAGGTCATCAGGGATATTGATGACGCTCTTGAATATGCTCAAAGTCGTGGACTTTACCCTCATGATGTCCACGGTCGTAATGTCATCATGCACGAAGGTAGAGGATTAGTCGTAGACATTTCCGATTTCCTGCATCAAGAACCTTGCTCAAAATGGAATAATCTCAAAAAGGCGTATTACTGGTTATATCTGCCCATATTACGCCCACTTCGACTGCGCGTGCCATACTCTGCTTTAGATTGGATTCGCAAATTTTACCGTTTAGGAACTTCATGCAAACAGTTATGTAGTCAACTAGCCCCAAAATTAAACTGTTTCAAGTATTTAAGACGTTATTGACTTCTTAGGTGATTAATCACCAACTATCCGAACTCTAGACAAGATTCTGACACTCTGATAGACTTACTTCAAAACTATTTGAGAAAGTTTATCTATAAGTAGTGTCAAGTAATTGAGATGAGGTGTTTTCTAGGGTGGGGCATGGCGAGTATTATTTCACTGGCAGATTACCAAGAATTGTGGAGAGAACGCAATCAAAACACTAGACAACCAGACCCATCAGACCCATCTGATATTATTAATATATGCCCTAAACGATTTGGCAGTGGATACGAACGTTGGATTGAACTACGGGAAATTAGTTTACTAATTATAGATACTGAATTTCAGCATGATTTAGTTATAGAAAAAAACGTTTCAGATAGTTTCCTTGATGGTTTGGAATTTGGATTTCACCTATTAGGGCATTGGAATAATATTAATGCCGGAAAAAATTTCTTTCAAAGTGGTGCTTTCCACCAGAATAAGGAATCAGAATTTTTGCGATCGCAACGACTATTAAAAGTAGATATACATCCCGAATCCCCTGAATTAATTCAGAGTTTTATGACAGGTGGCTTAAATTCTATCTCGCCGCAAATCCTACAAAAGCTCATCAAAACCAGTCAAGAGTCTTATTTTCAAATTGATCATACCACTCCAGAAATGCGCGTTGCTCTGGAACATATTATCAATTGTCCATTTATAGGTTTAACCAAAAAAATTTATTTAGAGAGTAAATGTTTAGAGTTAATTGCCTTGAAACTGGAACAATTAGCCACCAAGGAAAATAATTCTAAAACAACCTCTACCTTAAAGGAAGATGATATCGATAGAATTCATTATGCCAAAGAAATCTTAACTCAAAATCTCGATAATCCCCCTTCTTTACTAGAACTAGCTAGACAAGTAGGATTAAACGACTACAAACTCAAACTGGGCTTTCGCCAAGTCTTGGGTACAACTGCATTTAGCTACTTATACCAACAACGGATGGAAAAAGCACGCCTATTACTTTTAGAAGGTCAAATGAATGTCAAAGAAGTAGCGCGTGCTGTTGGCTACGCCAATCAAAGTCGCTTTGCTACAGCTTTTCGTAAACAGTTCGGCACAAATCCTAAAACCTATGATTTGTTACTGAGAGCTTGAAGATTAGCCAATATACAGCTATTTGCTATCAGAGGATGGGAAAAATCCGTTTGAGGCGCAAAAAAATCCGTTTGAGGTTCAATCAGGTCTTCAAAATCACATCCATTGTAGATTAAGCTTCTTGAAAAAGATTCTTAGCTATTAAAATTACACCCTCTGGTATGAGAGGCTGGTCTAGGTGAGGAGATGATGAAGAGACAACCGCAATTATTGATGGGTTTATGGCTAGCAGGGGTATTTATTGCAGTACAACCGGCTTGGGGGAGTATTCCCACTCTCTTGTCTGAACGTGGTCTTACCTCGACAAATTCTCAAGGATTACTATCTCAAGCATCAGCGCCTCAATCTCCAATTCTTGTCAATGGAGTGCGGATTGATACTAAAGATAAAGTTATCGAAGTAATTTTAGAGACTAAGCAAGGCGAACAATTACAAGTAGCAAATAGCAGTTCAGGTAATAGCTTAATTGTTAATATTACTAATGCTCAACTGAATTTGCCATCAGGAAATACATTCCGGCAAGAAAGACCTCTTGCGGGTATTACTGAAGTTACAGTTGTCAACCAAGACAGTAACACTATCAGAATCACTGTCACGGGAGAAGTGGGAACACCTACTTATGAACTATTTGATAGCGATGCAGGTTTAATATTTGGCGTGACACCTGTATTACCTTCCGCATCTCAACCAGAAACACCACAACAGCCACCGGAGGAAAAACCAACTACAGAAACTCCCACAGCACAGCCAACAGCTGAAACTGATGCACCTATTGAACTGGTAGTTACAGGTGAACAAGATACCTATCGAGTCAGGGAAGCAACAACAGCCACAAAATTGGATGTACCTCTGCGGGATGTTCCAGCATCGGTACAGGTCATACCCAAAGAAGTCATTCAAGACCGCCAAGTAATCAGACTTAATGAACTAGCAGATAATGTCAGTGGTGTACGTCCTCAAGAAACCTATGGTGGACTCGCATCTCAAGGTTATTTTATTCGCGGTTTTTCTACGGGTTTTGAAACCCTACGTGATGGCTTTAGAGATTTTGGTTTTATCAGTCCCCGTGATGTCGCTAATATTGAGCTTGTAGAATTTCTCAAAGGCCCTGCATCAGTTTTGTATGGAAGTGCTACTAGTCCTGGTGGTGTTGTTAACACAATCACCAAAAAGCCACTAGCCGACCCCTTCTATCAAATTAACGGTACCATCGGTAATAACGACTTTTATCGCTCATCAATTGATTTTTCTGGCCCCCTATTAGAAAATCGCGCGGCACTCTACCGTATTAATGCAGCTTACGAAAATGCGAGGAGTTTCCGCGACTTTGTAGAAAATGAAAGCACTTTTATTGCTCCAATCATTACCGTCAAGGCTGGAGAAAGGACAAATCTTACTTTTGGTTATGAATACCAAAAGTATGACTACACTTTTGAACGGGGTTTTCCTTCCAATAATAAAGTAGTTTTTGATCTGCCCATCAACCGCTTTTTAGGTGAACCTAATCTCAACCGAGGTGAATTCAAATCTAATAATTTCACCTATACTTTAGAAAGTGAATTTGGTTACAACAATAACTGGAAATTTCGCCAAGCCTTTAATGTCATTAACGTTAGTGGTAATACCAAAGGAGCGCAACCAGACGAAATCAATGCCGATGGACAGACGGTAGCGAGGGGATATCGAAATGTTGATGAAGCCCAGAATAATCTGTCATTTCAAAATGAAATTAGTGGCAAATTTAATACTGGTTCAATTGTCCATAATATGCTCGTGGGATTGGAGTTATCCTATTACAAATACAGCTACGACTTTTTGAGTGGCAGCATTGGCGATTTAGATATTTTCAACCCGGTGTATGGCGCACCAGCACCTACGGATCTTAGCAGGTCTAATGAAGAATATGGTGGAGATACTATTGCAGTCTATTTCCAGAATTTAGTGGAACTAACACCACAAATAAAATTACTTGCTGGTGGTCGTTTTGATACTGTTGATTCAGTTTATCGAGATGTAGAAACAGGTACAGTCTATGATGAGACTTCAGACTCTAAGTTTTCGCCAAGACTAGGGTTAGTTTATCAACCTACTGATTCCACCTCAATTTATGCTAGTTGGACAAATTCCTTCAACCCACAAATATTTGGCAAGACTCGCAATAATGAGCCTTTTAAACCGGAAACGGCAGAGCAATTTGAAGTAGGAATTAAGCAGGAATTTTTGAATAAGCGTCTGTCAGCAACTTTAGCTTATTTTGACATTACCAAGAAGAATGTTTTAACAACAGATCCTGAAGATGATAACTTTAGCATTCAAACAGGGGAACAAAAAAGTCGAGGTGTAGAGTTAGATGTTGTTGGGGAAATTCTCCCTGGCTGGAAAATTATTGGCACGTATACTTACACAGATGCCAACATCAGCCAAGATAATAACTCATCATTAGTTAATAATAGGTTAGTTGGTGTACCTTACAACAGTGCGAGTTTATGGACTACCTATGAACTGCAACAAGGTAACTTGCAGGGTTTAGGATTAGGACTTGGTGTTGTTTACGTTGGCGAACGAGAGGCGAGTTTACCCAATAATCTGAAAATTCCTTCTTATGTGAGAACCGATGCAAGTATTTTCTATAAACGAGATAATTGGCGTGCTGCTCTCAATTTTAAGAATCTTTTCGATACGAAATACTACGAGTCTCAAAGCTTTTTCATTGTTCCCGCAGCACCTTTTACTGTTTTAGGAACTGTGTCTTTTGAATTTTGATGTGTTACAGCTAATTTAGCTGATCGCAAACCCTTGTATTGTTAAATATCCGTAACACAAAGGCAATAAAGCGGAAAGAACTTCTACACCGCTTTTTGTCTCCAATACTCATACTTCAATGGTAGGAGAATATATAACATGAAAAAGCATTTTTATTATCATATTCAACTATTTTTAGTCATAGCTATTTCATGCTTGATTAGTATTTCTTGCCAGAGTAGTTTGCCAGATAAAATATCATCAAATTTAGAGTGTAGATTAATTAATCATGAATTGGGAGAAACTTGTGTACCTCTAAATCCACAGCGCATTATAGTCACTGATCAGGTGGCATTAGAAGATGTAATAGCATTAGGATTAAAACCTATGGGTGCGCCTGATACTACTTATGTAGCTAGCAAATCTAGTTTTCTCAAGAGCAAAATGTCTGGTATCAATTATATAGGCAAAGAAGATCAATTTAATTTAGAAAAGATATTAAATTTACATCCAGATTTAATTATTAGCTTGTATGGGATTAATTCAGCAAACTATCAGTTATTTTCAAAAATAGCTCCTACAGTTCAATTTAAATATGTTCATGCTAAATGGCAAACATCTTTTCGGCAGATTGGTGAAGTATTAGGCAAGGCTGAACAAGCTGAAAATTTACTGACTGAGTATAAACAGCGATTAACAAAATTGCGAACTGTCCTAAATAATCAGACCAATCAACTAAAAGTATCTGTTAGCCGTTTTCATGGTGGGGTACAATTGCCCGAATTTCGTTCTCAATTTTCATTTCCTGGCAGTATTTTGCAAGAAGTCGGTATTTCTATGCCAAATGCTCAACGTCAGTTAATTAAAACTCCTGATGATACTTTAATAATGTTGAACCTAGAACGTATAGATTTACTTGATGCTGATGTTTTATTTGTAGCAGTAGATCCTGGTGCTAGAGAGTTATTCCAAAAATATCAAAATACTCGTCTTTGGCAGACGCTGAATGTAGCGCAGAATCAGAGAGTTTATAGTGTGGATTCTAGTTACTGGATTTTTGGTAGCATTCTATCGGCTAATGCCATAGTTGATGATTTATTTAAGTATCTTAAAGGGTGACAAGGCAACTCTAAGGGATGCAGGACAAAACTTTGAGAGGATGGTGAAGACAAAAAAATAGGGAGTACCGTTGTGACTCCCCTAGAAAAATATGTTTCCTGAATCTTACCAAAAAACCCTGCGTGGGCATCTGAATGAAAGGCAGTATATAACCATACAGCTTCTGTTATTATTGCTACAAGTTCATCGACAGGTCAAACTCTCCCCGAATGAATTTGGGGGAGTAGTCAACCTAAACTACTTGTCGTACTCCAGGAATACCGTTGTCAACTACAAATGAAGCTCGATTGCTAATTGTTCCAGATGGAGTCAAGACATTTGACATTACCAGATAGTCTGATCGCCAAGTAGTAGGAGTGACGGTACAACGCACATATCCCCGTTGCCCGTTGTAGAACTTAATGTGGGGATTATCCGGTAAGTATGCTTGTACTGTGGGAGTAATATCGGCACCATCACCACCGGAGCTAATGGAAGTACATACAAACTCACTACCCCATATGTCAGATTCTGGGTTATTGAAATCGGTTTTGAGATCCATTGCCCAGTGAGAATGCACATCACCTGCTAGCGATATAGGGTTAGAAGGTTGACGCTGTGCAATAAAAGTCATCAAGCGATCGCGGGAAGCCACATATCCATCCCATTTATCCATGCTGAAAGATTGTCCCTCTCCCGGTGTAAAGTCTCTCTGAGCAATGGGAACTTGCTGTGCTAACACATTCCACCTAGCAGTAGATTTATCTAGTCCGTCAAATAGCCAATCTTCTTGAGCTTTACCCGTAATAGTGGCATTAGTATTAAGCGCGTCTAAACAACCTGTCCTCGTACCATCGCCACAGGGTTGATCGGTGCGATACTGGCGAGTGTCTAAAACATTGAATGTGGCTAAGTTGCCAAAGTTTAACCGACGGTAAAGCTGCATATCAGAGCCGACTGGTCGGGAGAAGGGACGCAGAGGCATATGTTCATAATAAGCCTGATAAGCAACGGCTCGTCGTTGTGCAAAGATCGCTGGATCTTGGTCTGCTTCAGTATCAATTTCTGAGATCAAGTTGGCGTAGTTGTTTTCCACTTCATGGTCATCCCAAGTTGTAATCCAAGGGAAAGCTGCATGGGTGGCTTGCAAATTGACATCAGTTTTATATAGAGCGTGACGATTGCGATAATCTTCTAAGGTGAAAATTTCAGAACTATTGTGTTGTCTTGGTCGAGTCAGATTGATTCCACCTTCGTAAATGTAATCACCAACATGGACAACCAAATCCAGGTCATCCTCTGCCATATACTTATAAGCTGTGTAATAACCTTGCTCATAATGTTGGCAGGATGCTAACGCAAACTTCAATTGATTGGAGAAACTACCGGATGCGGGTGCAGTGCGAGTCCGGCCAATGGGACTAGCTTCGTTACCAACGTTAAAGCGATACCAATACCAAGTATGAGGTGAGAGTCCTTCTACTACTACTCGTACAGAGTGAGCTAGTTCAGGAGTTGCAAGTACAGTTCCCCTGGAGATAATGCGCTTCATGTTAGAGTCGGTGGCTACTTCCCAGCGAATCGGCACATTCACAGGTGGCATTCCACCGCCATTTAAAGGTTCGGGAGCTAAACGAGTCCAGATGACAACGCTAGTGTCGTAGGGTTCGCCTGATGCCACACCCAGTTTAAAGGGATAATCGGGAAATCTGCTTTTAGCGATCGCTCTTTGAGGAGAAAATTGGCTGGCAATAGCTAAACCAGTAAATGCTCCCGCACCAATGATTAAGTTGCGTCGCTTGATACGACTTTGCAGGAACTTCTGAACATTATGGTAATTTACCATTCTCTACTCCTGACTAACAAATAGTTTGTAGCATTGCGACAGCTAACACAAAAAATACGTTACTTGTCATACCAATTGATAATGTTAAATTCAGCGCGTCAGATTTTATAGTCGTATGCTGACTTGAATTAATAACTAAATTTCAGATAATTGGTATTAGTTACTATCCTAATAAAGGTTTTAGTTACTGTAACTTTTATTAATGTGTTATTTGTTGTATTTGCAAGTCAGAGCTTACTAGATAGAAATTAATTGTTGACTAAGATAAGGTTAATATAAAGATAAAAACTTTCTATAATTAATAATTAAATATCAGATTTATAAAAGGCTACTTAACAGTTCAAAATTAAAAAATGGAAAATGAATTATCAATAGCTCATTTTCCATTATCTACCAGAAGGTTTTATCAAACAGGATTCAGGAGTCATAAGCCAAAATTCAGTATGAATTCTGTGCGACTGGTGGATGAATAAATGGGTTTAAGCACGGAGCCAAATCTCTGATTTGGTGGTCTTCAATCAGTGGCAGGTCTGAATCCACCACTGATTGTATTCTGACGAATGTATTCTTCAAATAAAAATAGCCTTCACTAAAGAGATAATTAGCAAAACTGATGCTTTTATCTGACAATGAGTTTTTTCTTCTTCATAAAGGTAACAGTACCCACTAAAACAACACCTCCTAGCATGGCAGGTTCGGGAATTTGTGTGTAAGAAACTATACCTGATGTGACTTCAAAATTTGGGTCATTTAGAGAGTAAATCGTAAAATCTTCACCAGCGATTTCATATCTGATAAAACTATCAGGATTAGCAAGATTATCAAATTGATAATCTAGAGCGAAAGATATTTTACCTGTAGAAAACCTGTTGAGAAAAACAATAGGGAAATCTGGGTAGTTAGGATCATTTTGTTCGGTATAAATAGTAGATTCACCTGCAAATTGAAAAGAAAGAGACTGAACTCTCGTCTCACCATCAACCAAAATTGAGTTATCAAATCTGAATAGTCCACTACCTGTTTTTGTAGGACTATTAACCGTAAAAGTATAATTAACAATAGCCGCCGATACTGGCTTTATTTCCACACTCGCTAACCCCAAAACTAAGCTAGCAGCAGCAAGGACTAGTTGTGAACCGAATTTCATGTCTGTTTTCCTCAGTATAAACTTTTGATATGATGGACAGTGGAATTTTTGGTCTTACATTTTTAACTCTTTCTGGCTGACAAATAAGAGTTAATCACCGATAAAATCAGTGATGCCAATAGGTAATGATATTCTTTAGAAAATCTGGAAATAACTGCCCAATTATTTGCAACTAAACTATTTTGATGGCATGAGTTTAAGTAAAATTTAATGAAAGGTAAAAATAAAAGGTAATTGGTGAATAGTTAATAAATAATAATATCTTTGTTATGTCAAAAATCTTACTCCAGGGGTGAGGATGTAGAAAACCACTCTCTAAGCGAAAGCGCAGGGTGGGGCAGTTCATGCCTGCATTTCCATCTGTTCCTTTTTAGTATTAGCTAGAGATGCCATAGCTTGATTATTCGCTTGTTCAAAAGCTTGTAATACTTCCTGTGTAACTTAATTGGTTTTCACCTTCCCAGATTCCAGGTTGAAAATTAATTGTCCATCTTTCTGAGCGATCGCTAAATCCTTACTCCTGTTCTCTCACTTCCGGAAAACAATAATCGTAGCGAAACACTGTAACTTTTATCTAATCAAGCTTTGAGCATTTCTTTTCTAATAGAAACTAAAATCTGTAAGTAGAACGAGGTGAAAAAACCAAACTATGTAAAGATAAGTAAATACGTACAATGTGTCTACCAAGGTAACAGCGATATAGGCAATCGTTTAAGGGTATTTCTGACTAGAGAGCAAGATAAAACTCTGTTGAACCTGAGGCAAAAACGCTTGGAGCAAATTAACCGCAGGGGGCGAAGGTTAAGTATTATTGGGTTCCTTCAACCCCTAGTTAGTTTTGTATACGGTTTGGTGATTGGCGGCGTTTCACGCAAATCCTATATCCAAATGATGGAGCTTGAAGCAGCAGAAGCCAAACAATCAGGACGCATCAGAGTTATCGTGCAGGACAACGGCCCGATTCATTGGGTAACTGCGAGTAGTGCCAAAAGACAAGGCTGTTCATGTAGTGGTGGATTCGACAGGGGTAAAAGTGTACGGTGAAGGTGAATGGAAAGTCCGCACACATGGGGTTAGTAAGAGAAAGACTTGGCGGAAGTTGCATCTATTAGAAACTAAAAGTAGTACGGACTACTCCTACATATATATTAGGGTTTTCACTGTTACCTTCAGGACTAAAGATAGTGATTAATCCGGGGGTAATAGCAATATTGTCATTTAGCTTATATCTGTAGAAAGCTTCTAAATGATAGGAGGTGTCATTGTCTTGGCGGCGATTATTACCACTTACGAATTGATTATTAGCAACGTAAGGTGGCGCACCAAACACAATCCCACCAAAATTACCTTCTCTACCCAAATCAGGAAAGCCTAGCTGAACAGCCCAGTTCCAAATATCTGCATTACTCCTAGCAACGGCTGTATTCTCCGCTTGAGCATTAGTGTAGCCACCCCAAGCGGTGATAGTAAACTTAGGACTAAGTTTGTAATTTGCACTGAGGCTATAGTTATTTACAGAAGTTCGCGCACCGTTGAATGGGTTGTTGGCAAAGCCTGTACCAGTGCTGCCTGTAACTCCGCTACCTTCTGTGTAATAGGCATTGACATAAGTAAAAGCCAACCCTAATGTTGTGGTTGGTTGAAAGGTCAGTTGACCTAATGCAGAATAACTACCATTAAAAATGCCTCTCCCGTTACTAGGGTCATTACCAACACCCGATGGGACAACGTAGCCAGCAGTTAAGGTCAAAGCATCATTAAACTTGTGACTAATAATGATACCTGGCCCTTCTGCGGCTCGATAAATTGGGTTATAACGCCCAAAACGGGATACTGCGCCTGAACCACTAGAATCGAAATTGCTACTCAAAGCAGGTACTTCATCAATATATTCCAACCCTTCTGTTGCTATGTTGAAGATTGTAGACTCACCTATAGGGAAACGATAAAACAAAGCCGATACGCTGACATTGTTAGATTCATTACCATCAAATCCTAAACGAGTTTGGTTTGTTCCAGTTACAGAGGTATTGAATGAGGTAATATTTCTCCCCTGTAACCTAACTCTGAGGCGGTCTTTACCAGTGAAGCTAGTATCGAAGTTCAACCGGACGCGATCGCCAAAAATCACATTTTCCTCAAGATTCGGTCTGCTAGCACCACGATTTTGAGCATCGGTGTTGATTGCTCTATCAGAGCCAAATACACTAGCCAATGCAAAAATTGCTTCTCCCCGCAGTTTAGTAGTTGTGGAGAATTGTTGTGATTCTAAAGTGACAGTACGAGCTTCTAGAGCATCTACTTGGCCTCGAATAGTTTGCAACTCAGATACATACTCTTCTTGTAGCTTTTGCAGTGTTGCTAGGTCTTCTTTGTTGACCAGTTCAGATGTGCTAGTAGCTATAAGTTGATTGATCTGATCTAAACAAGCATTCAAACCAGCAGCGAACTCATAACGAGTCAAAGCACGATTACCGCGATAAGTTTCGTTAGGATAGCCTGCTATACAACCGTATCTTTCCACCAGGGATTGTAAAGCCTGAAAAGCCCAGTCTGTCGGTTTGACATCAGAAAGCTGTGAAACCGAAGTTACTTGTCCGATAGTCTCAGCACTACTAAAACTGGAAGGTTGATTTATGGTAGGTGCTTCAGTTACAGGTACTTCAGAACTCATAACTGGTGTTGCAACCATGAATAAGCCCACAATTGCTGGACTAAATAACAAAGTATTTACCCAAAATTTCTGCATGAATGTATCCTCACACCTGGTAGAAAATAGCGAAAATAATTTTTTCACATTGATTTTTTAATTCATTGCCATTCAAAGCTGTTAGGCAAATTGATTGACTAATTAAGCTATGAATTTAATATTTAATTACAAAAAATCAATGTTGGATGGTAAAAAAGTCAATCTTCTGGAAGAAATATTTTTAAAATCAACTTTAACAATATCAAAGCACAATTACTCACTACACACCAGAGATTGTCTTGAAATAAAAACAATTGTCATGTATTTACCTATTCTTAATTAAATGGAGCATTCATTATTAATGATTCTCTGTTTATCCCTAATTTAATCACTAATTAATGGCTGGTATCCGGTTAACAGTCTCTTGCTTTAGTCTTGCAGAGTAATAAAGCGTATTTACTTATGAACAACCCCTTCCGCCTTTATCAAAAATTAGTCTTTTTTTAATTTAAACTTAATTAAAATATGTATAGAAATCATGATATCAGAAAATTTTTATTATAAAGAGGTATATTTCTAATTACCTCTTTCATTGGAGTGATAAGTAAATAATTAACCTATAATTTAGTATTTTCTTAATTTTTTATTAACCGATTAATAGTATTAATTTTTGACAGAGACATATAAATGTCAAAAAAATGGCAACTACAGTGGCTATAGAAGTTAGTAATCTCTCGAAAAGTTTCAAAGGTAAGACAGCGATTAAAAATGTATACTGCTCTATCAATGAGGGAGAAATGGTTGCCCTGATAGGTGCATCTGGCTCAGGCAAATCTACCCTTTTGCGGCACATCAACGGCCTGCATATTGGAGATGCTGGAACAGTTTATATTTTTGGTACAGTCTTACAAAGTAAAGGAAAAGTACACTCTAAAATTACGTCTTTACGAAGCCAGATAGGCTGTATCTTCCAACAGTTTAATTTAGTCAATCGGTTAACAGTCATCGAAAATGTTCTTGTTGGTAAACTAGCAAGATTGTCTATTTTGCGCTCAATCTTACGTTTATTTTCTAAAGAAGAAAAAGCCCAAGCTCTGTCTGCGTTAGAGAGAGTAGGTATTATTGAACACGCTTACAAACGAGCATCTAAGCTGTCTGGAGGACAACAGCAACGGGTGGCGATCGCGCGTTGTTTGGTGCAAGGAGCGAAAATCATCCTCGCTGATGAACCCATTGCGTCTTTAGATCCTGAGTCAGCGCGTAAAGTCATGGAGTTACTTGTGCAGTTAAATCGCCAAAGCGGAATTACTGTAGTTGCTTCCCTACATCAGATTCAGATGGTGCGTAGTTACTTTGATCGGGCGATCGCTCTCAGAGATGGAGAAGTGATGTTTGATGGTGCAACTGTAGAACTAGATGACAAAAAACTCAATGAAATTTACGGTACAGCAGCAGAAGAATTGGTGATGCGAGGACATGGTGAACTGCTCGTATAATACCAATTCAAAATTCAAAAACCAGATGTTGTCTAGATTTTAAGGTTTTATAGCCTAATTTTGCCAAATAAATCTCTAGTTAATGTAGTAATTAATTATGAAAAGAAGATTATTTATTGAACGCTCTGCTTTATTTGGTGCATCTTTAATAGGGACTAAAACTATTTCCACTATTGCCGATAACTGGATAAAACCAGCACAGGCTGCGCCTATTAAAGAACTTAATTTTGGGATTATATCTACAGAATCCCAATCTAATCAAAGACCTTTGTGGGAACCTTTTATTGCTGCTTTATCAAAGTCTCTGGGTATTCCTGTTAGAGCCTTCTATGCTACTCAATACTCAGGCGTAATTGAAGCCATGCGTTTTGGTCAAGTACACATAGCTTGGTATGGTGGTAAATCCTATATTGAAGCCGCCAGAATTGCTAATGCAGAAGCCTTTGCTCAGACCGTTGCTACTGATGGCAAGAAAGGCTACTACTCTCACTTAATTGCTAATAAAAATAATCCAATCACAGCAGCAGCTAAAAGACAAGGAGGAGACAAGTATGTGCTTCAAAATGCGGCAAAGCTGACTTTTGCTTTCAATGAACCTAACTCAACTTCTGGATTTTTAGTCCCAAGTTATTATGTCTTCGCTAAAAACAAAGTTGATCCCAAAAAAGTATTTAAGCGGTTGATTTTCTCCGGTAGTCACGAAGCAACAGCCTTAGCGGTTGCTAATAATCAGGTAGATGTAGCTACAAACAACAATGAGTCATTAGAGAGATTAGAAAAAACTAATCCCTCAGCACGTAAGAAGATTGAAATCATCTGGACATCCCCCATTATTCCTAGTGATCCGATTGCTTATCGCAAGGACTTACCAGAAGATGTCAAGAAAAAGTTACGTAACTTCTTCTACAACTTTAAAGATAGAAAAATTCTCGAACCTTTACAGTGGTCAGCATTAGTTCCGGCTAATGATAAAACCTGGAATCCTATTCGTGAATTAGATATTGCTAAACAGGTTTTAGAATTGCAATCCAAAACTGGTTTGAGCGATGCAGATAAGAAGAAGTTGAACAATCTTAATAGTCAACTACGCGCGCTTCAAGGACGTTAATTATTTTTTGTGTTGACTGTTGACTGTTGACGGTTAACTGTTGACAGTTAACAAACCTCTTTACCTCACAACTAGGTTTATGAACAGAAGGTTATTTATTCAGCAGGCTTCTTTATTTACCCTAACTTTGGCAAGTTCCAAGATACTTTCAGCCTGTAATTCCAACGCTAATGATAGTAGCGCAGCACTTAAAGAAATTAACTTTGGTGTTCTGTCTACAGAATCTCAAGATAATCAAAAACCAATTTGGGAACCTTTTGCTGCTGCTATGTCTCAGGAAGTTGGCATCCCCATTAAACCATTCTATGTTACACAGTATGCCGCAGTTATAGAAGCTATGCGCTTTGGTAAAGTTCAAGCAGCTTGGTTAGGTGGTAAATCTTATATTGAAGCAGCGAGAGTTGCTAATGCAGAAGCTTTTGCTCAGGTTGTCAGTGCAGATGGAACTAGAGGCTACTATTCTCATTTAATTGCTAATAAAGATAATCCTATTACGGCGGAAGCTAAAGCAGTCGGTGGTGATAAATATGTGATTCAGAATGCTGCTAAACTTACCTTTGCTTTTAATGAACCCAATTCTACATCTGGGTTTTTAGTTCCTAGTTACTATATTTTTACAAAAAATAATATTGAACCTAAAAAAGCTTTTAAACGCTTGATTTTTGCAGGTAATCATGAAGCTTGCGCTCTGGCTGTAGCAAATAAACAGGTAGATGTAGCTACTGTCAGCAATGAAGCATTAAGTCGTTTGGAAAGAACCAATCCTACAGCTCGACAGAAGATTGAAATTATTTGGCAATCACCGCTAATTCCTAGTGATCCGATTGTTTATCGTCAGGACTTACCAGCAGATATTAAAAACAGGTTGCAAAAGTTTTTCTATAACTATAAAGATGCAAAAGTTTTAACACCATTTGAAATTTCTGGTTTTGTGCAGGCTGAAGACAAAAATTGGCATACAATTCGAGAATTAGAAATTGCTAAAAAAATTCAAGAGACTCAAGCTAAAGAAAATCTGAGCGCGCAAGAAAAACAGCAAAAAATAGCAGAACTGAATCAGCAACTCAAAGAGATTCAATAAATTTACATTTATAGGTATAAAAAAGTGCAATCGCAACATCAGCTAATTAGTAACTTGTCACCTAGCGTAGTAGCAATGTTAGAGCAAGAAGCAAAACTTGTGAATACCAAAAAAGTTTTGTTTCTTTTAGTGATTGCTGCTATATTGATTTTTGCCTATAACCAAAGCGAGTTAAATTTCCCTGTACTGCTGCAACGGGGAGACAACATGGCGGAATATATGCGTTCATATTTCCCGCCAGACTTTAGCGATTGGAGATATTATTTTTCAGAAACGCTAATCACTATATCGATGGGAATTTGGGGAACTTTAATGGCGGCGATCGCAGCTGTCCCTCTATCTATCTTAGCATCTAATAATATGTGTCCAGTATGGGTTGTACAACCAACACGCCGCCTCTTGGATGCTATGCGTGCTATTAATGAAATCGTTTTTGCATTAATATTTGTAGTTGCTGTAGGGTTAGGGCCGTTTGCTGGCGTATTAGCTTTATTTGTTCATACCACAGGCATTTTGGGTAAGCTATTCTCTGAAGCGGTAGAATCAATTGAATCAGGCCCAGTAGAAGGAATTAGAGCCACTGGTGCAAGTCATATTCAAGAAGTTATTTATGGCGTAATTCCCCAAGTAATGCCTTTGTGGACTTCTTTCACTCTCTATCGATTTGAATCAAATGTGCGTTCTGCTTCTGTATTAGGAATAGTCGGGGCTGGTGGTATCGGAGTTTCCTTATATCAGAGTTTTGGGTCATTTGAATACCAAAAAGTCTGTGCAATTCTCATTATTTTGGTTGTGACTACTGGTGTTATTGATTTACTTTCGGCGAAGGTTAGAGAGTGGTTTATTTAGTGTGATGGTTGACGGTTGATAGTTGACTGTTGACTGTTGACAGGTGACTGTTAAATATTATCTGACTTTTTTTTGCGGGAGTTAAGATAAGCGTTTAATTTAGGTGATAATTCATTAATCATTGGTTTAATCTTATCTATTTGTTCTTGAGTCAAAAGTTTTCGTTTATATAGCGTTTCCTAACCTGCTGAAGTACTGAGTAATCTCCGCGTCCCTCTGCGTTTTCCTTTGCGCCCCTCTGCGTTTAAAAAAATTAGTTATGTACCTCACTTAACTAGGAATTGCTATAAGCAAGTCTTAACCAATGTCTTCTTTCGTTTAAAGAACCTCTAGCAATTTTTATAAATCTTTGATTATCCTGTAAATTATAACGACCATAGTTATCAGTCACCAGTCACCAGTCATCAGTCATCAATCATCAAATAAATTATTTTCAAAAAATAACTCCATACGATCGCCTCGCAGTCGAGTTACGCCATATTCAATCACATTACCTGCTTGATCAACGTTGACTGATTCTGCTAACAAGATGGGTTGATTGAGTGGTATTTGTAGCCATTTTGCATCTTGAGGTTGGACTAGACGAGCCGAAACGCAGGTACTACGGCGGATATGATCACATCCATATACCTGCTGTAAAAACTGAGAAATTGATTGCTGTTCTTGCAAAATCTTGATATTTTCCGGTTCTAAAAAATCAGGGAATCGCTTGAGGGGAAAATATCCACTACCCACACTAATGGGTTCTTCATCTGCTAAACCTAAACGTTCAATTAACGCTACTGGCTCACCAAAAGAAATCTCTAATCCTTTCGCAACAGCATCATCAGCAGGTACTTCTAAAACCCGTAGCAGTTGAAACCTTGCTTGTAACCCTTGCGCTTTCAGGGTTTGGTTATAACGCACACGCTTACCAATAGCATAGCGGATGGTTTTGGCTGCGACAAAAGTCCCCCGTCCTCGGTCAACTCGTAACAATCCTTCAGTTTTCAGGAGAGCGATCGCTTGTCTGAGGGTATGGCGATTGACTGCAAACTGTTCTGCTAACTTGGTTTCCGTTGGTAGTTGTTCCCCTAGTTGATAAATCCCTTGATGAATCTTTTGTCGTAGTTTGTCAGCAATCTGGGCATAAATTGGCATTATTTCGTTCATGTATCGATTATCAATAAATAGGGTTGACTGATGACGGGATCTGGAAAACCCCTCTCCAAACCTCTCCCCTACAAGGAGAGAGGCTTTAACTTTTCCCCCTTCCCTACTAGGGAAGGGGGTTAGGGGGTTAGGTCTCGCGTTAACTTTTCCACATAACGTGAAAAGTCAGGATGACTGTTGACTGATGACTGTTAACTGTGAACGGTTAACTGTTAACGTGAAATCCCCTTTTTAAGAGTGAGATGATCTGATCAATATTAGATTGTCAACTTGTGAGAATTGCGTTATTCTACTTTCATCTAGATGTCTAGACAAGTTAAGAATAGTTTAAAACAAAATACCGCAAACTGACTTATGCCTACTGTGATGCAGCGACAAGCATGGATGGCAACATTAGCTAAAGCTGAGTTAGAGCTATTAGAAAAACTAGTAAACAAATTAGGTACTTTGCCCAAATATAGCTTTTTGCGCTGTCCAGAGATTGGTCTAGCAATGGTGCGAGGACTTGCTGGGGGTACAGGAGAAGCATTTAATTTAGGAGAAATTACCATGACTCGCTGTGTCGTGCAGTTAGAGAGTCAAGGAGAAGACGCATTAGCTGGATTTGGGTATGTCGCAGGGCGATCGCACCGTCATGCAGAACTAGCGGCTGTTTGTGATGCGTTACTACAAACCCCAAATTGGTATGACCAGATTCAGACTGAAGTAATTCAACCCTTGCAAGCAGAATATCAACAGCAGCAAGAACTTAAGCAGCGTCAAGCAGCAGCTACTCAGGTTAATTTCTTCACGATGGTGAGGGGGGAATAGGAAATATCTGATGACTGATGACTGTTGACTGATGACTGTTGACTGATGACTAATGACTAATGACTAATGACTAAAGTGACTTTTTTACCTGGCTTACAAGATCCGATTCATGATGCTCAGAGGACGTTTCGAGGGTTGCTGGATGCTCATGCTCGACCTGGAACACCTTATCAGATGAGTGCTGAGATGTCTGTACCTACGGGTTTAACGCCTGCTTGTGGGGCAGCTTGTTTGACGTTGCTGGATTTGGATGTTGTGGTCTGGCTACAGCCGAGTTTTCATGCTCAAGTCAGAGATTGGCTGTTGTTCCATTCTGGCTGTCGTTTTACTGAGTACCCAGAGGAAGCGAATTTTGCTTTAATTCAAGATTTGGCTATGTTGTCAGAATTATCTATTTTTAACTGGGGGACAGCAGAAAAACCGGAAGCCTCAACAACATTGTTAGTACAGGTGGAAAGTTTTGAGATGGGACAACCTGTGATGTTGACAGGGCCAGGAATTTTAGATAAACGTGCGATCGCCCCTAAGCTTCCCAGCCATTTTTGGGACTTCTGGATGCAGAATCACCAAGCCTATCCACAAGGCGTAGATGTATTTTTATTTACAGAAAATGCAGTCATGGGATTACCCCGCACCGCTAAACCAGAGGTGTACTATGGCTCTTGAGATTCGCATTGCTACTCATGAGGATTGGTCTGTATTAAATCAGCTCTATGCTGACATGGATGGTGAGCCACCTTTACCCAACGATGATTTAGAAAAAATCTTCGCAGAAATCGCACAAGTTCCCAATTACCACACATATATTGCCTATTTAAATCAGCAACCTGTAGGCACTTTTAGTCTCCTCTATGCACCAACAATGATGCACCGGGGATATCACAAATTTGCAGTCCTAGATTCAGTAACAGTAATTTCTTCAATGCGAGGAGAGGGTATTGGTAGCCAAATGGTAAAAGCTGCGCTCAAACTCAGTGCTGATGCTGGGTGCTATAAAGTCATGCTCTCTTCCAATTTAAAACGTAGCCGCGCCCATCAATTCTATCAATCACTAGGCTTCGAGCAGCACGGCTGGAGTTTTAAATGCGTACTCCAACCAACCCAAAATTTTGGATAATCCCCAGTCAGCCGTCAACCATCAACAAAAAATATATGCCATACGTTGCAGTCAAAGGTGGTGAACAGGCAATTCAAAATGCAGAAGCACTCTTGCAAAGCCGACGCAGAGGTGATCCTGCAATTCCCGAATTGACCTTAGACCAGATTGAACAACAACTTACCCTAGCAGTAGAACGGGTAATGTGTGAGGGTAGTTTATATGATAGAGAGTTAGCAGCCCTAGCTATTAAACAATCTTGGGGTGATTTAGTCGAAGCAATTTTCTTATTACGCGCCTATCGTACAACACTGCCCCGTTTTTACTACAGCCAGCCTCTAGACACCAGTAAAATGCAGATTCAGCGCCGCATTTCTGCCATTTTTAAAGATGTGCCAGGAGGACAAAGGTTAGGGACTACCTTCGACTACATCCACCGCCTACTAGACTTTAAGTTAATAGCAGAAGGACAAGTTCCGACAGCACCAGAAGCAGAAGCAATTACAGAACCAGTTCCCCGTGTAATTGACACTTTAGATCGGGAAGGATTGATGCAGGCAGAGGGGTATGGGGGTGTAGGGGTGCAGGGGTGTAGGGGTGCAGGGGAAGAATTTTGCAATAATTCCCAGTCAACCATCAACAGTCAACAGTCAACAGTCAACCATCAACAACCCTTTGACATCACTCGCCAACCGTTGACCTTTCCGGCGGGACGGGATGCGAGACTGCAAAATCTAGCGCGTGCAGATGAGGGTTTTTTACTGTCTCTGGCTTATTCTACACAGCGAGGCTATGGCAGAAACCATCCTTTTGCGGGTGAGATTCGCATGGGGGAAGTAGAGGTGGTGATTTGTCCAGAAGAATTGGGATTTGAAATAGCGATCGCAGATATTACTGTTACCGAGGTGCAAATGGTCAATCAGTTTAAAGGTAGTAAAGAATTACCTGCTCAATTTACACGTGGCTATGGTTTGACCTTTGGTTACAACGAACGTAAAGCCATGTCAATGGCGTTAGTAGATAGAGCGATGCGTGCTGAGGAATTAGGGGAAACAATTCAAGGCCCAGCCCAAAGTGTCGAGTTTGTCCTTTCCCACTCTGACAACGTAGAAGCACAAGGTTTTGTCCAACACCTCAAGCTTCCACACTACATTGACTTTCAATCCGAATTAAATCTAGTGCGGAAGATTAGACAACAACAAGTAAATAATCAATCGCCAGATTCAAATATTACGTTGAAAGAATCTCAGCCTTTAGGAAATCAAAATTTAAATAAAGAAAATTCTCCCGTTGGTAAGGTGTAAGTATTTTCAACCCCTACACCCCTAAACCCTTATACCCCTAAACCCTCTTTCAGAATGATTACAGGAATCAACCACATTACTTTATCTGTCTCCGACTTGGAGAAATCTTTGAAATTTTATACAGAAATTATAGGTTGTCAAGCGATCGCTCAATGGCAAAGAGGTGCTTATCTATTAGCAGGTGACTTGTGGTTGTGCCTATCTTTAGATGCCAACACACGCACAAATCAGATGGACGAATACACTCATATTGCTTTTAGCATCCCTGAAGAGAAGTTTTTAGAATATAGCGATCGCCTCAAAGTTTTAGGAGTAAAACAGTGGAAACAAAATACAAGTGAAGGTGATTCTATATATATTCTTGACCCCGATCACCACAAGCTAGAACTCCATGTGGGTGATTTATCTTCTAGAATTGCCGCTACTAAAAAAGCCCCCTATGAAGAGATGAAATTTTTTAGTGAATCAGTCAACAATCAACAATCAAAAGTCAAAAGTCAACAATCAAAAGTCAAAAGTCAACAATCAACAGTCAAAAGTCAACAATCAACAGTTAACAATCAAAATAATACAAAAATTGCTATTCAAGGAGTAAATGTATTAACTCTTGATGGTTGGCTTAATGATGCCACAGTTTTAATTGAAGATGGAAAATTTATCACTATTGATCAAGCAATTACTCCTGATGGATATCAATTGATCAATGCTCAAGGTCTCCAAATGTTGCCAGGAATTATTGACCTGCATGGCGATGCTTTTGAAAGGATGATTTGTCCACGCCCTGGGGTTAACTTTCCTCTACCAATAGCGATCGCCGATAATGACCGCAACCTCTTAGCATCGGGTATTACCACTTTTTACTGCTCAATCACCGACTCTTACGAACCAGGATTACGCAGCCGAGATTCTGCTCGTGCTTTAATTGACTTCATCTTAGGGACAGGTAAACAAGTTTTAAATAGCAATCATCGGATTCATATTAGACATGAAGAGGCAAATATAGCAGAACATCAAGAGTTATGTGATTGGATGGTATCCGGTCACGTGCATCTTTTGTCTATCAACGATCACCTACCACCACCAGGAAATTACAAGAGATTGAGCCGTTATCTCAACAGTGTGAAGCAAAGATCATCCATGTCCATAGAAGAGATTGAAGAATTAATCACCCAAGTCACAGCAAGGCGACATGAAGGAGATGGACAAATACAAGAACTGGTGGATTTAGCTCATACATATAATATCCCCCTCGCGTCCCATGATGATGATAGCCCAGAGAAGGTAAAACTCAGTCAACAACGCCGAGTAGCGATCGCCGAATTTCCCGCAACTGTAGATTTAGCTGCTCAATCTCGTGAATATGGTGCAGCCGTCCTCATGGGTGCGCCTAACTTAGTGCGCGGTGGCTCGCACTTGGGCTTAATGAGTGTAGCTGAAGCTGTGAAACATAACGTCATCGATTGTCTCTGCTCAGATTATCATTACCCTTCCTTGTTTTACGCCCCCTTCAAGCTCCAAGAATTAGGCTTAATGTCCTTTGAACAAGCATGGTCATTAGTTTCCAGCCGACCAGCAGAAGCGGCGGGAATAAGCGATCGCAAAGGTAAAATCGCCCCAGGTTTAGACGCTGATTTCCTATTGATATCTCCTAATAATTCCTTACCTTCTGCAATTACGGCGATAGCATCCGTATATGTAGCAGGAAAAGAAGTTGCAAGATATCAAACCCAGTAACAATTAAAAATTCAAAATTCAAAATTCAAAATTCAAAAATAAATACCCCAGTCAACCGTCAACCGTCAACTGTCAACTGTCAACTGTCAACCGCCATTTATGAAACCCACCATCGAAAACATTATCAACCTATTCACCGAAAAAGGTTCTCAATTATACGGCGCGGAAGCTATTAGTCAACTAGAACACGCCTTACAATGCGCTAGCCTCGCCGAAGCATCAGGCCAAACCCATGAATTGATTACCGCTTGTCTACTTCATGATTTAGGGCATTTAATCCATGACTTAGGTGATAATCCAGCCAGCCAAGGCATAGATGACCATCATGAACATCGCGCCATACCTTTACTAAGTCAGATGTTCAGTCCAGCAGTCACAGAACCGATTAGGCTTCATGTCGTCGCCAAACGCTATCTTTGCTCAGTTATTCCCGAATATTGGGAAAACCTCTCAGCCGCATCCAAACGCAGCCTAGAACTGCAAGGAGGCATATTTTCCCCAGAACAAGCAGAGCAATTTATTCAACAACCATACGCCGAAGATGCTGTACAGTTAAGGATTTTTGACGACAAAGCCAAAATCACAAATCTCCACACACCCGATTTAAATCACTTCACCCAATTTATAACCGCCTCCTTAAATAAGCTGTCACACATCTAACTTGTCATAGGCTGTCAACAGTCATCAGTCAACAGTCAACAGCCATCAGTCATCAGTCATCAGTCAACAGCCATCAGTCAACCGTCATCAGTCAAATGAATACTTCTCCCTCATCCCCAGAAACAGGCTTTAACTTCGCCTACTTAGATGAACAAACAAAGCGTTCCATTCGCCGCGCCTTGCTGAAAGCCGTAGCTATTCCAGGACATCAAATTCCTTTTTCTTCCAGAGAAATGCCCATGTCTTACGGCTGGGGTACTGGTGGAATCCAGGTTACGGCTGCTGTAATTGGTCAAACTGATGTCTTGAAAGTAATTGACCAAGGTGCAGACGACACCACAAACGCCGTTAATATTCGCCGCTTTTTCCAAAAAGTCTGTGGCGTAAAAACAACAGAAAGTACACAAGCAGCAACTTTACTTCAGACTCGCCACCGCATACCCGAAACACCACTCAACGACGGGCAGATTTTAGTTTACCAAGTACCAATCCCTGAACCCTTGCGCTGGCTAGAACCCTCATCTGTGGAGACAGGCAAAATGCACGCTCTAGAAGAATACGGGGCTATGTACGTAAAACTTTACGAAGACATCACCACACATGGACACATTGCCACATCCTACGACTACCCGGTCATGGTGCATCACCGTTATTTGATGAGTCCCAGCCCCATCCCTCGCTTTGATAATCCCAAAATGAATATGAGTCCAGCATTGCAATTATTTGGTGCAGGCAGAGAAAAACGCATATATGCAATTCCACCATACACCAAAGTCAAAAGCCTGGATTTTGAAGACCATCCCTTCACTGTAGAAAAATGGGATAAAGCCTGTGAGTTATGCGGTTCTACAGAAAGCTATTTGGATGAAGTGGTGATTGATGACCAAGGCGGGCGAATGTGGATTTGTTCAGATACGGATTTTTGTACTGGGAGGAGAGAAGGGGTGACTGATGACGGTTGACTGATGACTGATGACTGATGACTGGTGACGGTTGACGGTTGACTGATGACTGATGACTGATGACTGGTGACGGTTGACTAATGACCAATGACCAATGACCAATGACTAATGACCAATGACCAATGACCAATGACCAATGACTAATGACCAATGACCAATGACTAATGACCAATGACTAATGACTAATGACCAATGACTAATGACTAATGACTAATGACTAAACCTCTTTTACAAGTTCACGAATTGAGTAAATCTTACGGTGGGATTAAGGCTTGCGATCGCATTTCTTTTGACCTCTATCCTGGGCAAGTTCTCGGTATTGTCGGCGAATCTGGTTCTGGTAAGTCTACTTTGCTGGGTGCAATAGCCGATCACATTGCAGTTGATCACGGTAATGTTACTTATATTAGCCGTAGCGGTGAAGACTTAGAAATATTTCAACTTGCGGAAGCTAAACGGCGTTTATTGATGCGAACGGAGTGGGGTTTTGTCCAGCAAAATCCCCGTGATGGTTTGCGAATGCGGGTGAGTGCGGGGGCGAATATAGGGGAACGCTTGCTAGATATTGGGGTGCGCCACTATGGCAATATTCGGGATGAGGCTGCCCACTGGTTACGAGAAGTTGAAATTGACCCGACACGGATAGATGATTTGCCAGCCCAATTTTCGGGAGGAATGCAGCAAAGATTACAACTTGCACGTGTGTTGGTAACGCGTCCTCGATTGATTTTGATGGACGAACCGACGGGAGGTTTAGATGTGTCAGTGCAAGCGCGGTTATTGGATTTGTTGCGATCGCTTGTCCGCAATTTTCACCTGAGTGTGATTATAGTCACCCACGATATCGGCGTAGTCAGGCTACTGGCGCACAGATTACTAGTCATGCAGCAAGGACAAGTAGTGGAATCAGGTTTAACTGACCAAGTACTTGATGATCCACAACATCCATACACTCAACTATTAGTCAGTGCTGCACTAACGCCCTAATTAGTTGACTGTTGACTGATGACTGTTGACTGATGACTGTTAACCGTTAACCGTCAACCGTTAACACCCCCATGAACTGATTCTTCGTCATCTGTGTCCTATTGCTATTGATACTTCTTAACCATGCAATCATTAACTCTTAATCATCATTCAGTAAGCTTTCCTCGCCAAGCACTTTTACAAGTCGAGAATTTGCGAAAAAGTTTTATTTTGCATCAGCAAGGAGGTATGAATTTATCAGTACTAGAAGATGTATCTTTGAGCGTTAATGCTGGGGAATGTGTCGCTCTTTCTGGCGCTTCCGGTAGTGGTAAATCTACATTTATGCGCTGCTTATACGCTAATTATCGCGTTGATAGTGGTTCTGTGTGGGTTAGGCATGAGGAATCTTGGCTTGATTTGTGTCAACTTGCACCCCACGAAATTTTAGCAGTACGACAGAAAACTATTGGATATGTCAGCCAATTTTTAAGAGTAATTCCTAGAGTACCAGCCTTAGAAGTTGCCGCAGAACCATTGTTGGAATTAGGAATAAATATAGATGTTGCATATAACAAAGTTAAAGACTTATTTCGTCGCCTTAACCTCTCAGAACGACTATGGCATCTTTCCCCCACGACTTTTTCTGGAGGCGAAAAGCAACGGGTAAATATTACTCGTGCTTTAGCCGTTGACTATCCAATTTTGCTGCTAGATGAACCAACTTCAGCCCTAGACACAACCAATCGCCAAGTAGTAATCGAACTGCTACAAGAGAAAAAAGCTCAAGGTTGTGCGTTAATTGGCATTTTTCACGACGAAGAAGTAAAAGCGCAACTTTGTAACCGGGAATTAATTTTTAAGAGTTGATGGTTAACTGTTAACTGTTGACGGTTGACGGTTGACGGTTAACTGTTGATTGTTCTTCAAATGATCCAACAAAGTGTCACCAGTCATCAGTCACCAGTCATCAGTCAACAGCCATCAGTCATCAGTCAACAGTCATCAGTCAACAGTCATCAATCCCCAGTCCCCAGTATTTATGAATGAGCAAATATACACTAACTACCGTCTACAACTACCAGATCAAGAACTGCTGGGTACTTTGGTAGTCCGAGATGGATTAATTGCTGATATTCAGCCAGGAATTCTTACTCATGGTCAAAATGGTGAAGGAGATTATCTTTTACCAGGATTGATTGAATTACACACCGATAATCTTGAACGCTGTATGTCTCCGCGTCCTGGTATTCGCTGGCCTTTAGAAGCCGCAGCCGTTTATCATGACCGAGATTTAGCCAGTGCGGGAGTAACAACAGTATGTGATGCGATCGCTATCGGTGATGTAGCGGTTGGTTCTCCTCGCTTAACTAACTATGCACCGATGATTGATGTTATCTCCCAAGGACAAGCCGCCGGACGCTTTTGTGTGGAACATCGGATTCATCTACGCTGTGAACTGGCTTATGAGGAGGTGTATGAGATTACAGCAGAGTATACAAATCATCCTCTGTTATCCATGATTTCACTGATGGATCATACCCCTGGACAACGCCAGTTTATTCACTTAGATAAATTTAAAGAATATTACATGGGTAAACATGGTGTGACTCCTGACCAAATGGACGAGTTTATTTTGATTCGTCAGCAAAAACAAGCAATATATGCAGAAAAAAACCGTATAGCTTTAGTAGAACTGGCAAAAACTCAAGGTATTTCCTTAGCGAGTCATGATGATGCTACAGTCGAACACGTCCAAGAAGCGGTGGAAGATGGCGTAGTGTTAGCTGAGTTCCCCACGACCTTAGAAGCCGCCAAAGCAGCGCACAGCTTAGGACTACAAGTTTTGATGGGTGCGCCGAATTTAGTGCTTGGTGGTTCTCACTCTGGGAATGTTTCCGCAATGGAACTTGTCTTACACAATTTAGTGGATGTGATTTCTTCTGATTACGTGCCTCAAAGCTTATTGCAATCGATTTTTATTATTGCCCATAAGACAGACAAGCCTATTTACCAAGCAATGCAATTATTTACCAGCAACCCAGCCAAAGCCATTAATTTATTTGGCGATCGCGGTAGTCTAGAGGTAGGCAAAAGAGCCGATTTCATCACCGTTCATGATGATGGTATCGTTCCCCGATTGAAAACAACTATTTGCCGAGGCGATCGCGTTTCTTAATTAAACCTTGGCTTGATGTACTCCTTGAAAGTAAGGTTTTTACCCAAGTTCAAGGTCTTTCCCGTGATGAACAATATCAAAAATTACTGAAGCAAACAGACCCTAATTCTGATTTTGAGCGAGTGGTGTTACAGGAGATTTACCAGACTAAATATAAACTACCAGATGCTATACAGGAATTGACTCCAGAGGCTAACTGTAAACCAGATTTTATTTACAAGAAGGAGGTGATCCTCAGATCTTGCACCTGGAAATATAAATGGATTTTTGCTAGCGTTCTATCCGCTAATGCCATAATCGATGATTTATGTAAGTATCTATTGCAGGTGACGTGAATCAAATTTATCATCTCAACTGGCTATACTCTGTATCATAGTCGGGGAGAATCTCTTCTAAATTCCGCAGCACAGGTATAGAAAAGCCTAACCAACCGACCAGTAACATACACAGCGCACAAATTACATATAACAGCGCGATTCCTGCACCAGTACCAGTCCCAAATAATCCGCCGAGAATGCCAACTAGAACACCGCCTGATTGCAAAGCAGGTGTAAAAACTTGATCTGCCAAAGGCCCTGCTATTAAATAGCCTACAGCAGAAGCGATCTGTAAAAGTAGCGATCGCGCTGCAAAAACTCTTCCTTGCACATCGGGGGGTACTTTCGCTAACCAAATAGCACTATCCGCACTGCCATTCAAAGGGAAATTGAAAGAAGAACAAAATTGTGCTGGAATCCAAACCCAAGGTGTTCTCCCCAAACCAAACACAATTTTACTAATACCAGCACCCATCATCCCCCATAAAACACCTTTAATTTTTCGTCTGAAACCGCCCCAAGTGCTAACAACTATCGCCCCTGTGACACCACCAAAACCAGCCGCAGCAGCCAAGCTACCTAGCACTAAAGTATTATTATTAGTGCGCGATAAAATCATGGGCGAGTAAAGGGAATCTC
Source organism: Anabaena sp. FACHB-595 (assembly GCF_048568275.1). Taxonomy (NCBI): domain Bacteria; kingdom Bacillati; phylum Cyanobacteriota; class Cyanophyceae; order Nostocales; family Nostocaceae; genus Anabaena; species Anabaena sp. FACHB-595. The sequence continues at coordinate 2,655,699 of NZ_CP183473.1, read as the reverse complement.
CAATGTCATGGGGTAGCCAAAATAATACATTAACTATTAACAGTGCCAGCAAACTTTTGTGAGTAGTAATATAACGCCAACCCAACCCCAAATCTTGCCAAATGTTGGCTATATTTTCGTTTTTTGTGGTTGGTGGTATTGGTTGAGGAATACTCACAAATAATAAGCTTCCAATTGCTATAAGAAACGTCGAAATATCAATCAACCAAATTCCTAAAAAACCGATAACTGTGTAAAGATAACCCGCCAAAGCAGGTGCAATAATATTACTACCATAACCAGATAAAAATTCTAAACTACTAGCACGGGTATAGTGCTGCTTAGGAATCATCAGTGATACTGATGCTGAATACGCCAAAGATTGAAATTGATTGAAAGTTCCGACAATCGCGCCTGTTAAATAAAAGTGCCAGATTTGTAGATTATTTGTGAGATGCAACAACAAAATTACAATTGTGCTGAGAACTGCAACTGTATCACCCACCATCATTAAAAATTTGCGGTTAAATCTGTCTACAATTACACCACTAATCGGGGTAATAATAATACTTGGTAGCAAACTAAAAAAACTTACCAGCGTCAGAGTTGTAGCTTTACCCGTAATTTCCCATGCCCAAATTTCAATCGCAAACCCGGTCATATTACTACCAATGGTAGACACTAATTGACCAAGCCAAACAATAAGAAAATTACGCATACTAGCTGGATTTGGTTGTTGTAGCATAAAAATTTTCTTACTCTCTGCGCCTCTGCGAAATAAAAATCACTCATAAGTATGCAACACCAAAAAATATACTTTCACTCGGATTCTTTCATATATTCTCTTATTTGAGAAATTCGTTCCTGTGGTTTTAATAGAGGACAGTTTGTACACTTTTCATCAAATGGAGGAATAAAAGCATATAAACAACAGGTAAGACGGACTGTGGTTGTAGCTGGTAAACCGGGTTCGTTGAGTTGTTCAGTGCGTACTAAGTTGTAAAGGGAATTGCGTCCCGGCATAACTGAACTGTATGGTTGTTCATACAAGACGGAATAATCTGTTTGTATTGCTTCTAAATTTGTACATTTATTAATTTCAGCAAACAGTCCTTCTGAGGCGTTCACCGCATTACCCCACATAGTTTTTTTGGAGAGTTTGGTTAAGCGATGAACATGGTCTATCATTGGGGCTACATTACGCTGGAATAAGCCTGTAAATACAGCTTGATGTAAGCCTTCTAGACTATTTACTATTTTTCCAGGGTAGTCTTGAGGAATGGGGATAGGTAATCTCTGAGGATAAATTACAGTACCACTCAAATCATTAAACCATAAAGCTTTGGGTTCACCGTCTTCTAATACAAAACTCACATTATCTAACCCAGCATCTAAACCGACACCAGCCCAAGTCATCAAGGCTAAAACACCCGGTAATGTTGTCCAGCTATAAACTTTGTTCCAGATAGATGCAGCAATGCGAATATCTTGAGTTTTTTGGTATATATCGCTGGCTTGCCATTGAGATAAAAGTCTATCTGGTTGTAAATAATTATTTAATGAAATTACCTCAACACCATCAGGTGGCTGAGGTAAAATTATGCAGTCCGTATAGAAACTATCTAAAGTATTTTGAGCAAGAGTAAATACTTCCTGTAAGAAATTTTGTACACTATTGTTAGTTATTTGTTGCAACATTATTTTCCTACTAAGTATTTAAATAGGTCATCTAAAATGGCATTAGCTGATAGAATATTGCCAAATATCCAGTAACCAGAATCAACCGCATACACGCGCTGATTTTTCACGACATCTAGCTTTTGCCATAAAGGAGTGTTTTGATATTTTTGAAATGACTCTTCTGCACCAGGGTCTAAAGCTACAAATAAAACATCTGCATCTAATAACTCTAAACGCTCTAAACTAACTGAAACTAAAGGCTGATTTTCATTAGTAGTCAGTTGATTTTGCATCTCTGGTACAGGTATTCTCACTTCTGTAAGTAAACTTCCAGGAAATGAATATTTAGTACGAAACTCTGGAACTTGATTACCAGCATAAAAGCGACTCACCGAAACAGTTTTTTCTTTGAGATTATAATTTATAAAGGTGCGTAATTCTTTAACTCTTTGCTGATATTGCTCAAGTAATATTTTTGCTTGTTCACTTTTATCTATGATTTCAGCAATACGTGATAAAGCATCTTTCCAAGCAAATTGAATATAATCAAGTGTAACTGTCGGTGCTATTTGGGAAAATAATTTGTATTGTTCTGCGCTCACAGAAAAACCCAAAATTAAATCTGGATTTAATTGCACCATTTTTTCTATATTTGGCTGACCATCTTTCCCTAAAGAAACTATACCTTCAGCTTTTTTACCCAACTTTTGTATTATGCTACCTGCAATATTAGGCTGTGCTGTAGCTATTGGTTTTAAGTCCAGTGCTAACAATGCTTCCATAGAGGTTTCATCTAAAGCAATAACGCGCTGAGGTTTTACAGGAACGCAGCTTTCACCTAAAGGATGTTTGATTAGTCTACACTCAGATGTTTTTATTCTTGTCGTTATCAAGCCGGAATTTTCAGGATAATTAATATAACAACTATTAACCAAAACTAAAGTTAGGGGTATGAGAATAAATAACTTGATATAACGATGTAAAAACTGTTTCATTATTAGATATTAAATTAATTATTCCACTAAATATTTAACGATGTCATCTAAAATAGCATTAGCTGACAAAATATTTCCAAAAATCCAGTAACCAGAATCAACGGTATATACATGGTTATTTTTTACTACATTTAGTGTTTGCCATAGAGGACTATTCTGATATGTTTGAAAATTTTCTTCTGCACCTGGATCTAATGCGATAAACATCGCGTCTGATTCTAGTAAATCTACACGTTCTAAACTAACATTGTTATAACTGACATTTGCACCTCTACTAACTTGCCGTTGTGCCAGAGGGATAGATAATTTCAATTCCTCTAAAATGCTGACAGGAAACGATAACTCATTCAAAAATTGTGTAAATTGAATAGTTGTATAAAATCGCATTACAGAAATTTTTGTGTTTTTATTTTTTTGAGTAAATTTTAATTTTAAATCTTCAATTCTGTGTTGATATTCTTCTAATAATTTTTCCGCCTTTTTTGTTTTATTAACTACTTCTGCAACTTCTAGTAAAGTTTTTTTCCAGTCTGTTTCTGTATAATTAAAATAAGCTGTAGGAGCTATTTGTGAAAGTAATTTATAATCTTGAGAACTGTATGAAAAACCTAGAATTAAATCTGGGTTTAGCTGGATAATCCTTTCAAGATTTATTTGGCTTTCTTTTCCTAAATTAATAATCCCATCAACTTTATCCTTATCTAATATGTTGACTTTATTACCTACTGCATTTGCTCTTGCTGATGCTATTGGCTTTATACCTAATGCTAATAATATCTCTAAATTTTCTGGGTCAGTCACAATAATGCGTTGCGGATTAAGAGGAATACAAATTTCGCCTAATTTATGTTTAATTATTCGACATTCTGTTGATTTTACATATTCATTTGATGAATATATATTTTGTGTTAAAAAGCTATGACACCCTTTAAAAAATACTATGGTTAAAGTAATTACTAAGAGTAGTTTTATATACTTGTATCGATATTTAGGTTTCATTTTCTGCTGTCATAAGAAGTTTGGATATGAAACAGCCCTAATTTAATTTAAGGGCTGTGTATGTTTCATGAACTAGATCAAAACTCAAAAGAAATTGTTCCTAATACAGTCAACGGTGCAGCCGGCACTAAATAAAAACTCTGAGACTCATAATATTCTGTATCGAACAAATTTTTGATATTTATGGCTGCTCGCCAGTTATCTCGGCGGTAAAAAATACTAGCGTCAGTTCTGACATAAGAGGGGATTTTGATCGTATTTGGCAGAGTAGCTTCCCGTTCGTCTACATAAACAAGCCCTAAACCAAATCCTAACCCTGCCAAACTACCTTTTTGAAATTCATAAGTTGTCCACAAACTAGCACTATTAAATGGTACTCCGGATAACCGATCATTTAACCGTTCTAAATCATTGTCTTTGCTGACAGAAGAATCTATATAAGCATAGGTAGCGATGATTTTCCATCCTGGTAAAATTTCACCTGCAATATCTAATTCCAAACCACGGCTTTTTTGCTCACCAATTTGAACACTGAAATTATTGTCTACAGGATCAGGAGTGAGTACATTGTTTTTAGTGATGTCAAAATATGCCAAAGTGGCTGATAGTCGCTTGTCAAAAAATTCTTGTTTGATGCCAACCTCAAATTGTTCCGATGTTTCTGGCTTAAACGACTCACCTGTACGGCTACGTCCAAAAAATTGCGGGTTAAAAGAATTTGTCCAACTCGCATAGAGTGAAGTGGAGTTAGTAGGTTGGTAGACAATACCTACTCGCGGCGAAAAATTGGATTCTGAAACTTCATTATTCACAGTATTGCTTACTGGATCTCTGTCAAAAGAATCTATCCAATCAAAGCGTCCACCAGCCAATAATTTTAGATTAGGTGTAAATTCAATCAAATTCTGGAAATACACTGCCAAATTATCACCGCCATATTCTCCAGCAAAAGACCTATCAAATGTTCCTGGTTGCGCGCCATACACTGGATTAAATATGTCTATACTGGCAATTGGTGCGCTGAAAAAATCGTAAGTAAATTTGTATTTTGCTAGTTCTACTCCTAACAAAACATTATGACGGATAGAACCTGTATTAAACTTACCGCTAACTTCGGTTTGCAGCGAAATGTTTTCCTGTTCTTCATCTGATGTCTCAGATGTACGTGGAAGTGTCTGTCCATCGTCTTCTAAAAAAGGTTCAGAAAAATTGGTGTTACGTGCTATGCGAGTATTACCACGGATACTAGTGACATTAAATCCTTGACGGAATTTCCAATCATCGCTGAATTGGTGTTCTAAATTGTAGGTAAATACATTGGATATAAACTCAGCGTTATTGAAACCAGGTTCACCTAAAAATCTGCTGATAGGAATTTGGAAAAACGTGTTTCCAGGTAACAAGCCCCTATCAAATGTATAGTTATACTTTTGATATTCGTACTCAAAAGTCATGCTGGTTTTTGGACTAATATTGACTGTAACTACAGGAGATATAAAGAAACTTTCGTTTTCAATAAAATCTCGAAAGCTACCAGAGTTTTCATAGGCAACATTCAGGCGGTATAATACCGATTTATCGTCTGTTAAGGGCCCAGTAAAATCAATTGTGGGGCGATAAAAGTCATAACTGCCAATAGTCATACCTACCCTGTAAGAAGGGTCTGGTAAAGGTTTCTTGGTGATTGTATTCACGACACCACCAGGGTTATTAGCACTGCCATACAGGACTGATGCAGGGCCTTTGAGAAACTCAACTCGTTCAATGTTAGCGACATCACGAGGACTGGTAAAACCAAAATCTTTAAATCCGTTACGCAGCCCTTCAAAACCTGACTCAAAACCGCGAATAAAGTAACCTGAAGACGATAGTCCACCGTAACCCGATTGCTGTTGTACGCCACTGACGTTATTAGCTAACTCATTCAGCCTCACCACTTGGCGATCTTGGATAATTTCTTTGGGAATTACCTGAACAGATGCGGGAATGTCACGTAGGGGAGCATCAATTTTAGTTGCAGTTGATGACTCTTCTACACGATACTGGTCTTGGTTTCCTGTAACAACCAATTCAATAGGTTCATTATTTTCTGCTGTTGGTTGTGCTGGTGGTGTTTCACTTGTCGGCTGTTCTGGTTGTTCTGGTGCTGGTATCGTTGAAGCTATAGGAGCAAGTGCAAAGATTAAACCTTCTTCACTATCAAATAATTCTGCTGTTGGTAAACCCGTCTCACCTGTTACCGTTACCCGTACAGTATTAGCATCAGCTTGAGTAACAATCACAGATACAATCCCGCTTACTGGATTAGCAATGCTAAATTCTTTACCTTCCGGTAGTGCTAAGACTGCATTAGGGACATCTGCAATATAATTATTCTCTGCACTTTTAATCACAGGTCGCAGTGCTTCTGGTTTAGAACTTTCTAAAGTCACTTCGATACCTTTATCTGTATTAGTGACTTTTACGCCTGTCACTTGCACAGATGAAACATCACTTTGTTGTGCCAGTAGTAACTTCGCCGTACTGATAGAATGATGTGATTTGGTTTCCGCAACAGCTGGTTGTAAAAGCAATGATACAAGTGCCAAGACAATCCCGGCTGAAATAATTTCTTTCGATGGTCGAGACTCCATACCCCTCACTCCACAAAGTCAAACTCAATACTGCAAGTAATTTGCAACTTTCTGTGGAAAGAGTTTATGTAATTTACGAAGCGTAAGTCTACATAGTAGACGGAGAGTTTTGAACCATAGACGGAGAGTGTGATTAATTTTTGACATAACCCTGCAAGTAAGTAGCAAATATCTGGCAATAGGTTGTAATTCCAAGATATTAGGGGCGGGTTAAATAGTAATGGACTAGGCCCAGCCTTGGGCGCGTTAACTTTTCGCATCTACTAAATAATTAAATAAATCATCAATGACTTTGTGAGCAGCAAGAATATTTGAACCTCGCCAAAAGTGACGATTAACAACATATACTTGGTTCTGTTCTACGGCTTTGAGTTTGCGCCAAAGAGGGTTATTTTGATTTCTTTTCAAAGCTTTTGCACCATCTTCATCCATCCAATGGCTAGTAAAAATTACATCTCCGTCTGCATCCATTGGCATGGTTTCTAAACCAAATGTAATGTATCCACCTTTAGTCACAACTTCTTGAGCAGAAGGATGCTGTAAACCTGCATCTGCTAGAATCGTCCCTGCAAAGGAATTTTTCACATCACACCAGATATAACCTACCAATATATCGATGTAGGAAATTTGAAGATTTTTCAGGCGATCGCCCATTTTTATTTTAAATTCTTCCAGCCGTTGGTGGTAATTTCGCATTAAGGATTTGGCTTGATCTGTTTTATTTAAAACCTGGGCAACATCTTCTAAATGCTGTTTCCAAGAAGGTGTGCCGTTCCATTCCAAGAGTACCGTTGGAGCAATCTGTGATAATGTATTATATTGTGTGCGATGGTACTCTTTGCCAAGAATCAGATCGGGTTTAAGCAGCAAAATTTTTTCAACATCAGGTTCCCATCCCTCACCAACTACTTGAATATCCCTGGCTTGTTGGAGATAGGTAGGTAAATCAGCACCTAGTATACCAATTGGTTTCACACCTAAAGCTAGAACATTTGCCAAAGTAGTTTGAGCTAAAACAACAATACGTTGAGGATTCTGGGGAACACAGGTTTCTCCCATTTTGTGCTTCACTACGTAACAGGGTGTGAAATGTGATTTAACAGTCTTTACTTTGCCATTCTCATCCTTGCTTACGTTATAGCTGCAAGCTGAAATTATGATGGCGGTAAAAATAGATATTAATAACCATCTAAAAGCAGACTTTCTCCAAATTAAAGCCCAAATCTTCTTTTTTTTCATCAACCTTGAATTTTATTTTGCTGCGAAGATATACATAATTATACAGTGAGCAAATAATGTGTACCTTCACAGCAATTGGTGATAATTAACTGCTAGGGACTTCCAGAGAAAAATATTACAAATATAGGGTGCATCAGTGCGAGGAATCCCAACAAGTATATCAAGAAATTATTTATACTGATACACCCTACTAAACTGTCAATTTGGAATATTTTTTTGGTTTTCTCTGCTTACCAACTCCAACGATAATTTAAGGTGAAAGTTCGCCCTCTTGAAGCGACAGCATAGGAATCGTCATAACCTCCATTAATTTGGCTAACGACATTTAAGTATTGGTTATTCAACAAATTCCTGACACCCAAACTCAGCGTCCCATTACCAAGTTTCAAACTACTAATTAAATCCATGACCAAATAACTGTCTATACCAATTGGGTCAATTCCTGCATCAAAAGCACGGTCTCTATTACCAATATATAATGCTTGCAGTCGGTTATTCCAACCAGGTAAAGTTTCATTTTCCAAATATGCTGTGAGTTTCAGAGGTGAAATTTCATAGCCAGTAATTGCTACAAATTCACCTGTTTCTGAGTCCTCCCTTTCCCCTTCGCTCCAAGTTAATGTACTTCCCAACTTCCATTTATCACTCGGTTGCCAATCTACTGCTAATTCAATACCATAATTGCGTTGAGGAGCGCGTAAAATTCTAAAATCGCTACCAAAATCTTCAAATTGTACTGTAGTTCCTAAACTGGAATAACTATAAAATCCAGCTAGAGAAGCTTGAAAATTTCTCCACTGTCCGCGAATTCCTAATTCGTAGCTATCAACTTTTTGTGGTGCGGATAGTTCCACATCTTCCGCAAAATTGAAACCTGGTTGGGGACGCTGTACTATCCGGGAAATATTAGGAAGTGAAAAGCCTTGAGCAAAATTAGCAAATAGACTAATTGTTGGTGTAGCTTTGTAAACTACTCCAGCATTAAATACCACATCATCTAAAGTTTTCTCCCCACCTCGATAAGATAATGCAGTTTGTCCATCCACCCAATTATCAATCACAGACACATTGATATTTTCATAGCGTACTCCACCACTCAGGGATACATTTTCACTGGCTTCCCATTTTACTTGCGAAAATAAACCCAAGTTTTGAATAGTAAAAGGAGCGATACGAATTGATGAACCGATTTTTCGTGCTATTCTTCTACCACTATTGTCAAATTCGTCAACATCGAATAAATCGTAATCTCCTTTGCTATCTTCACTTGAATAATCTGCACCCCACAGTAAGTTCAAGTTACTGGATAAAGGTGTATCCAACTGCAAACGTCCCCCAAATCTTTCTGAGGTAACTACCGAACGACCAATATCTAAAATGCTATCTGGATCAAATATGCGGTTATCAAACAGGGTTGCGGCTGTTTTAGTTTGACGATAATAAGCCTGGGCTTGTAGTTGACTATTCAGGATATTATTGTGGGTGTAATCAAGTTGAATTACTGTTCCTCGGTTAAAAGGATTTGTAGAATTGATAAATTCAACTGGTTGATCTAAAGCTCGTGCTTTTTGTATTCCTGGTATTTGTCCTACAGTTAAATCATAATCTACATCATTACTTTGATCATCATTAAAGTAATTGGCTGTAATTTGCAATCTCTGTTCCGAACCCAATTGAAAACCCAATTTTCCTAAAACGTTAATTGAAGCACTATTTGCTTCTGCGTCACCAAATAATGGAATGCGATCGCCTTCTGCATCAAAGGGTGTTCCAAAGCTATCGCGGGTAAAGGATGCGATAAAATCTACCCCTCCTTGCTGACCAGAAATACCGTAATTAACAAAGTTACCAAAACTACCAGATTTGAAGTTACCAACGGAACGTATACCAATCTCTGCGTTGGAAACTACTCTGTCTTGGTCAGGTCTTCGGGTAATAATATTAATCACCCCACCCGCAGCACCATCACCATAAACAGCACTCGGCCCTCTCACCACTTCGATCCGTTCAATCGCCCCAACATCAATCCGACGTAAGTTAGCAACCGATGTATCATTATCGATATTGGAACTAATGGGTACTCCATCCACTAAGATCAAAGGTGGTCTTCCCCGCAAAGTCTGAGCAAAACTTTGTTGTGATTCCGCACTAGCACCCAAACCAGGAACTGTATTACCAAGTATCGAGGTTAAATCACGATTAACAGTAGTTTGCTGTTCGAGTTGCTCACGGGTAATCACCGTCACCGATCGCGGTACATTTTGTATATCCTCCTCCCTTCTTGTCGCTGTCACCACCAACTCGATCGGGTCATCACTATCTGCTGTTGGCTGTTCCGATGGGGTTTCACTCGTTGGGGGTGTGGGAGTAGGAGAGATGTTTGTTCGCGTAGAGTCTGGGAGAAACACAGCAAAAATTAGACTCTCATCATTATCAAATAATTCCACCTTGGGTAAACTCGTCTCACCCGTTACCGTCACCCGGATAGTATTTGCATCAATATTGGTGACTGTCACCAAACTAATACCACTACCGGGATTTTCTTGCCGAAATTCCCTACCAGATGGCAAATTTAACTGAGCATTAGGAATATCAGCAATAAAACTATTCCCTTCACTCCGATTCACAGTTTCTAACTTATCTGCATTTTTTGTTTGTAAAATTATTTCTAGTTCTTGATTTGTTAAATTGAGTTCGACTCCAGTGATAACTCCCGTTGCTGGTGTTTGTGCTAACTTATTCGACTGAACTATACTACTGTGGGTGACTTTTTGCTGATCCTCTGCCCTTGCCGATTGATGTGCTATTAAGATGGATAATACAGCACCTAAACATAAACAACTTAATAATTCGTTGCCAGTCCTCATCCTACCCCACACTCCATGCTTTCAGACGCAAAACAATCTGCAACACTAACCAAGACTAAATCTATCCAGCAGTGCCGCACACTATTATTAATAATAATTGTCAAATATCTTACAGTAATTACATAGACGGCGAAAGCTAGGAGTGTGTCCCAAACGGAACTTTTTGTTGCTCAGACGGAACTTCTGGGAATGTAAGCACTAGGGCTAACACCAAACTGTTTAGAAAAAGCCCTAACAAATGAACTACGTGATTCGTAACCTACAGCTTGAGCAACTTGGTTAACATTCATTTGATATTCCCGCAATAGTTCTTTTGCTCTTTCCATACGGTATTTGTGCAAATAGCCAAAAGCTGTAGTTCCAAATATCTCTTGAAATCCTTTTTTTAAAATACAGTCGTTCAAGCCGACTTGACGAGCTAAAGATAATAAAGAGGGTGGTTGATTAATGTTACTAATTAAAATACCTCTAGCTTGATAAATACTATCTACTTGATAGGGTTTAAGTTGTTTAGCTGCTCGTTGCTGGGATTTTTCCGTGAAATTTTCTAACCGCAACGCTAGTAATTCTAATATTTTCCCTTCTAAATATAATTGCTTAGTTAAACCTTGATAGGGGCAGTGTAAAACTTCACGTATAATACCCTGCATTTTTGGTGTTGTCATATCTATATGTAGATAATCTAACTCATCATCTTCTATTTTTATGACATCTTTTAATGGTGAAGGTAATAAATCAATTTGATTGGTAATGAGGTTTTTAAATATAGACCATTCAATATGAATATCAAATTTTAAAATTCTATTTTGATTTTTCCATTCAATCAAATATTCCTGACCCGAATCTGTATAGCAAGATAAAAAATTTTGCCCAGAACACACTCTTTCATTATAATTATTACCTAAAAGACTAAAACTCAGTTCTAAATATTTCATTGGTTGAGTAGAAGATGTCTTGATCACCAAGTCATCATGCAGAGTATAGTCATCTACCAAAAGAGAAATTCCCGGACGCAGATGATACCAACGTCTATAGCCATGACTCATTCCCTTGGGGTCATTTATCGGAAATTCGTAAGTTTTTGGTTGAAAAGAGGTGCAATTGTTCACCAGATTTGTAGACCATAAATGATGACAATCTGCTGATTCTTGTAAAACAAAGGTCATGAAACTTGGGATTTTGGATTTGTTTATTAAATAGATAGATGAGAAATAATATCATTAATTTAACTATAAAATGAGTATCAAGAGTCACAAATTTCGTTCTTAACCGCTTCATTAGTAGATGAACTCACAAGACGCCCCTAGTGATAAAAACCAATAAGCCAAAGGACAAGGTATTGCAAACATAGTTACTACCTTCTTTGGGGGTATGGCCGGGTGTGGCATGATGGGTCAGCAAAATAAAGTCAATAGCAGAGAGCATATCTGATATGGGTGGACTACCAAAAGGTGCGCTATTTACGGCAGCATAGAAAAGTGTGCCGTCTGGCTTAACTAAGAAAAACCCAGGTTCACAAAATAAAGGAGATTCTTTTTCAAATGCACCTTTGGCAATATAAAGTCCCCAACTACGAAATAAGTCTTTGATTAACTAATTCAGGTTGATTTGTTTATTTTCATCATCGTTTGTGGACTCTAAAACTTCATCTTCTAAAGCCTTGCGAGCAACTTTAGTCACATAAATTGTCACAGCAACCGTAGCGATAAAGCCGATAATCCGAATTGCCCACTGTACGCCAGGATTCCCAGGTTGAGATTCAGTACCAATAGTGGCAATACTACCAGCTAAAGAACCGATATAAACATACATAATTGTACCGGGAATCATGCCAATGGAAGCAAGAACATAATCTTTGAGGGAAACTCCTGTTACGCCATAGGCATAGTTCAACAAATTGAAAGGGAATATAGGAGAAAGTCGCGTTAATAGTACAATTTTCAGCCCTTCTCTACCTACCGCTTCATCAATCGCCCGAAATTTCTGATTCCCGACAATCTTCTTAGCAACCCATCCCCTAGCCAAATAACGTCCGACCAAGAAAGCGGCGGTAGCACCTATAGTTGCACCAATGAAGACATAAAGCGAACCCCAAACCACGCCAAAGACCACACCTGCACCGAGAGTAAGGATTGATCCTGGTAAAAAGGCAACAGTGGCAATGATATAAAGGAGGATAAATGCTAATGCTCCCACAGCACCAAGACCATCAATCCACTGCAAAGCATTTTTTAACCATGCTTGGGGATTAAACCCTGGAGCGTTTTGAGCCGATTCTTGTCCAAAAGCTGGTTCTGTAGCCAATATTAAGGTAACACCAAATGCCAGCAGCATCAGGAAAACAAGCCTAATCAACTTTTGCCAGTTCCTGGTTGGCATATCTGCGATAGTTCTCTTGTGACTTTGGAGAATTATCAAATTAATACTTGTAGGTTGTAACATGGGTGATTTCTCCCGATTAAACAGTTGTGTTTAAAGCTTTCTGAGTCACACCAAAGGCGTAATTTAACAGCTTGAAGGGCAAGACAGGAGGACAATTTTGAATCCTTCCTGTGCTACTGCTTTATCAATCGCTTTGAACTTAACATTACCCTGAATCATCCTGCAAATTACATCCCGATACAAGTAAAGTCCAATGAGAAAAGCCCAAGTTGCTCCCAAATTTGCGGCGATCGCTACATAGATTGACCCCCAAACTACGCCGAACAGCACACCTCCACTCATTGTCAATTCAAAACTCAAAATACCCTACGGGAAGCTAAAGCTACAAAATTAAGAATCTAGACGGGATAAGGCTATAGACATTTATCCACCTGTCTTAGAGCGCAGATTGAATCATTTCGGTGTACTGTTTCTTAGGTTTCAAGCCTGCAATTTGTGCCAATGTTTGCTGGTGTTTAAGTAATACTACTGTTGGTGCGCTTCTGACACCAAAGTTAATCGCTAATTCAGGTTCTTCGCTCATGTCAAGTTCAACCAAATGCAATTTACCTGTGTTTTCCTCAGCTATTTGATGTAGGACAGGTTTAAGCGTTTCGCAGGAAGGACAGTAGGGAGCTACAAATTTGACAATGATTAGCTGATCGGATTCCTGCATCAACCAGTCAAAAGCTTCTTTTCCTGTGAAGAAAGTTTGATCAATAGTAAAAGTTTTCTGCATATTTATCTCCTTGTAATTGTGATAAAAAATACTATTTACGCAGCGAAAGAAACAAGGGTTGGTGTTCCGTCCGCCGGAGACAATTGCCTTTCTGACAACCACCTCTCAGCCTCCAGCGCTGCCATGCAACCCGTACCAGCTGCGGTAATTGCTTGACGATAAACGTGATCTTGAACATCTCCAGCCGCCCAAATGCCCGGAATATTAGTAGCTGTACTCTTACCCTGAGTTTTGATGTAGCCGGCTTCATCCAGTTCTAATTGATCCTGAAACAGTTGCGTATTGGGAGTGTGACCAATGGCGTAGAATAATCCACTCACGGTTAAATCGGCAACTCCACCTGTTTGTGTATCTCGAATTTGGACACTACGTAGTACCTCATCTCCATCTACACTGATGGGTAAGCTATGCCAGTGAATATGAAATTGGCTGTGATTAAATATACGCTCCTGCATCGTCTTAGAAGCCCGCAGGCGATCGCTCCTTACCAATAAATGAACCTTACTGGCATATTTAGTTAGATAAAGTGCTTCTTCCACAGCCGAATCTCCGCCACCAACCACAGCAATGTCTGCATTCGCAAACAAAGGATTTGCCCCATCGCAGATTGCACAGGCAGAAATGCCGTTATTCCAAAACTTCTCCTCACCCGGCAAATGTAATCTTTTAGCAGTTGCTCCCGTGCAAATAATCACAGCCCGCGCTTTCACTTCTAATAAATCCGCAGAAGCTATCAGGAATGGGTATTGGGTAAAATCCACAGCAATTACATCATCAGTAATCAACCTAGCACCCCAGCGTAATGCTTGTTGGCGCATTTGCTGCATTAACTTTGGCCCTTGAACTCCTTCAGCAAAACCAGGATAATTCTCTACCTCAGTGGTGGTCATCAATTGGCCGCCGGGGATTCCCCCAGCACTGAACCCTTCAAATACCACAGGTTTGAGTTGAGCGCGTCCTGCATAGATGGCGGCGGTATAACCAGCCGGGCCAGAACCAATAATCACCAGATCCTCGACCATGATTAACCTCCCACAAACCATTGAGTACCAGTAAATAGGTAATATGCCCCAGTTAGAATCAGTGCCACACTACCAAAGCGAATAATTCCCTCGGAATGTTTCAACAACTTGTTACTTTGTTTCGCCATTCCCGTAAACAAACTCGCCAGGAAAATCAGGAGAGTATAACCCAGAGCATAGCTAACCATCGTCAGCGTCCCCAAAACTTGCGAACCTGTAGCCGCAGCAGCCGCCAGCACCGCAAACAGCACCGGACTAGCACAGGGGGAACTCACCAGAGCAAAAGTCAAACCCACTCCATAAGGGCCAGCCTGGGGGAGATTCACATTCATCTGCGGTAGGGGTATTTTTACCACCCCCATCAACCACAAACCCATTACAGCCATAATTAATCCGACAACTATATTGATATAGCCTCGATACTCCACCATCACTGCGCCAGCAAAGGATGAGACTAAACCAAACAGACTTAAAATTGTTACTGCTCCCAAGACAAACAAGCCAGCCTTACTAAAAGCATCCCAACGGGATTTAATTTTTAGTGTGCCGATGTAACTCAGGTTGACTGGTAAAAGTGCCAAAATACAGGGAGATACACTAGCAAGTAACCCACCAACAAACGCCAAAGGTAACAACACCAAAGGATTTGCTGTGTCCTGTTGATTAAACCACTGCTGATAACGGTTTTCCACAATGGAAATTACCCGTTCAATGGGATGACTGATTACAGGCCCCAAAGTCAAAACTATAACGAGGGAGAGCAATCCCAATCCACCGTAAACTAGCCATTTCTTGGAGATTTTAGAATGGCGGGAGGGGGGTTGCTCAGTTGACAACTGAGATATTGGTTTCATGAAATTAGCCTTAAGCTATGAAGAGATGCAGACTAACTTTTTGCTAGAGCAGTATCGAGTATTTTGGTGTAGTCATCCTTGTTAGGATTATTTTTGAAGATTGTTAAAATATTGCCAGTAGCCGGATCAACGATCGCCACAGTACTTGTTTGACTTTTATTAGCTTCTAGGAATTTCCCCAAGCCCAATTTTTCGGCTTGCGCTTGTGTCTCTTGGAGTTTGGCTTTATCTGTTACATCCAAAACCACAAAATTCACCTTACCAGAATATTCTTGTTTTAATTGGGACAGAGTAGGAGCAATATTCTTGCAGCCAGCGCACCAAGTAGCAAACACATCTACCAATACAGGTTTACCTTGAAGTTCTTGAGCTAGAGGGTTTCCTACAGAGGTTAATTTAGCAGCATCTTTACCAGCACCAGGATCTGTTTGAGCAACCTTTGCAGTTGATGGAGCTTGATTTTGAGCAATATTATCTGATTTTGGTGGGCTGCATGATACAGTCAGAAGCAGGCCACTCAAACACAGTAGGCTCAGAAAAAATTTGTTTTTGTACATTGGGTATTCTCCTCACGCTTTAATTGTGTAATCCTGCCACAATCAGTCTTGGCGTTCATTTTTCACCTGTTTTCTGGAGATGAGAAATTGGAACTGTACATTGTGGAGCATCTATTGATAAGACGATTGAGCATCAAAGTTGGATTTACTGAAAATAAAAAGCTAGCTTTGCCCCTAAAGATGAGGCAAAGGCATAATTGAACTACTTTTTCGCCAAAGCGGTTTCGAGGATTTTGGTGTAGTCAGCTTTATTAGAATTGTTTTGGTACAGGGCTAAAATGTCACCAGTAGCAGGATCAACGATCGCAACTGTGCTGGTTTTACTTTTATTAGCTGCTAGGAATTTACCCAAACCTAATCTTTGCGCCATTGCTTCTGTCTGTTTGAGTTTGGCTCTATCAGTGACATCCAAAACCACGAAATTCACCTTACCAGAATATTGCTGTTTCAACTGTGACAAAGTAGGAGCAATATTCTTACAGCCAGCACACCAAGTAGCAAACACGTCTACTACAACTGGTTTTCCTTGAAGTTCTTTAGCTAACGGCCCGCCTACAGAGTTGCTAGTAGCAGTAGATGGATTTACCTGAGCAACTTTTGTAATTGATGATTTAGCTTCGGTTGCAGAAATACTGGCTGTGGTTGTTGCTAATATTGATGCAGTAAAAACCAGGCTGCTCAAACAAATTTTGAGCAAGAAGTTTGCGCGTTTGTGCATAAAATTCTTCCTATTCTCAGACTAAAACTGTTTAATTTGCAATATGCTGCCACAATGCTGACCTGAGATGGGTACTGGAGTGGTCAATTGTGACGCATCTGTTTACTAAGACGACTGATGATCGAGATTGGATTTAATTAAATTCAAACTTTTTTCTTCGTGTTAAAGTTTTGATATTTAAGTATCTTTCGGGAACTCCTCATTCAAGGTCAGGAGACTTATTTTCAAACATTGATATCGGTATCTGGAGAGTCATTGAGTTACAATAGCGATCGCTGTTCTTGAATTAGCAAAAAAACGTTGACGAATTCCCAACATCCCAATTAATTATTAAGTTTATAGGACTTACGCAACTGGCATATTTTTCACGTAGGGTGTGTGACGCTGCAAAAGTATTTGAACGTAGTCATGAGATTTATAGCGTCACGCACCAAATATCGATTGTGACACTTGCGTAAGTCCTGGTTTATTTAAAATCAAATATCCCCATCTAAAATACGGAATAGTTCTTTTGAATAACCCTGTATGAAGATTTATATGGAATATTTTCCGTATAAACCACTTAAAAAGGTTGTTTATAAGGAAAGATTCGGTATAATACTGGAATTTAGGGTATTATACAGAACAGTTCAGTATAAACACTTATGGAAGGGGATTAGATGGAACATTGGGTATAATAAGTAGTTAGCCGAGCCTTAATTTAAGCATCATTGTTCATTGACAAAGGCAGTATTGAGGAAAGAATGTCATACAAAAACGGAAATTACTGTGCTTTCTACGTTGCTGAACCATTTAATGAAAGTGCTTTAGGCGCATACGCAACCAAGGACTTTGTTTACTACAATTTGCTGAGAACTTGGAAAGGAAGTGACTCATCCTTTCCCTTCAACGACTCTCATAGTAAAACTTACAGCGTTCGAGATGGCAGTGACTGGGAGTTAACCTTGAAGCCAAGGCTCCGAGAACGTCTTAGAAACTCAAAGAACGTGATCCTATTCCTCAGCGAAAGGACAGTAAATTCTCGCGCCCTAAAAGAGGAAATAGATTACGGAATAAATTCACTTGGACTTCCGGTAATTGTGATCTACCCCGACTACGATACCAAGGAAAGCCTCTTGCATAACGGCTCTTTAAAAGACGAGATTAAGAATTTATGGAATAAGCTACCGATACTAAGGGAATCAATGAATAAAGTTCCAACTTTACATGTCCCGATGAATAAATATCTTATTACTGAGTCGCTGAAAAATAATGACTTCATGACAAACACGAAAACAACACCAGATGTGTATCTTTATCGATAACAATGTCTTAACCGTTGGTATGACAGCCTTTGGTAAAAAACAAGAAAATTGAAGTTTAGGAGGAGGCTTTGGTCAAAGTTAATTTGCTTGATAATAGAATTATCAAACAATTCCTAGAATTTACATCATGGATAAGTGTAGGGCTTTCTCTTCTACTGATATTTGTTGAGATACCTAAAGAGGTAAAACTAACACTTGGCATCATTTTTGCAGCAATACTACTTATTATATATGCTTTTCTGTGGCTTAAATCCAATTACTTAGAAGAAGTCAATCTAGATGTTGAGGGAAGCATTGTATCCGTAAAGAAAGGTAACATTTTTAAGCAGCCTGGATTCAAAGTCATTGCATTTAATGAGTATTTTGATACTCAGGTCGATGACAAGATAATTTCTCAACAGTCGCTCAATGGAATTTTCATTGCCAAGCATCTTGACATTCCTGTATCCGAATTAGACAAATACATAGAGAACTATTCGTTCGATGATGATGAAACTTTAGATGAAAATACAGCTAGAAGATTTGGTAAGAAGAAACGATATAGTATTGGCACTGTCTGTGTTTACAACGAATATCTTTTGACTGCATTCTCAAAGTTTGATGAGCAAAATAGAGCTTGGTTGACAATGCCAGATTATCTCGGTTTTTTAATTAGATTTTGGGATAAGGTTAATAGGGTGTACGCACAAAAGAGCGTCTCAGTTCCTATATTTGGTTCAGGAATAACACGCATCAAAGAACACAAAAACATCAGTGATGAAGACTTGTTGAAGATAATGCTTTGGACGTTTAGAATTAGTGAGATGCGGTTTAAATATCCAGCAAAATTGCACATTATTATACATGAAAGCAAGATAGACAGAATTAACCTGTTGGATATTAAATCGGCTAAGAATGGTTTGTAAGTTGTAGCAAAGATTATGAAACACCGTCCTAACTTTTGTGAAGTCCCCTAATGGAATAGTGAATGTAATTAGAGGATTCATTGTTTTGTATGAAGAAGTTGCAATTAAGTGCGAAGGAGTATTTTTAATGGAAATCGATCAATCTCAGAAGCATAGCAATAATGACTCAGCGTGGGCTAACAAAACAGTGGAGCGGATAGTATAGAGTCATCGTCTTCGTTTCGGTCACATCTACTGCCGCTCACTTTAGCCGTTAGCTGGAAATTTATGTTCACGTGATGAGGAGTAATGCAATAGATGAATTGGTATGAGAACCCTACGATTGCTGCAATTATTGGTGGAGTTGTTGGAGCAGCAATAACAGCAGCAGCGTCCATATTCATCTGGCAAAAAACAAGCCGAGTTAGACGAATTGATTGTGTCATCAATGACGCATCTTCGCTGTTAACATTTTCAGATACGATTCGGAGTAAATTAGAAGTGAAATATGCAGGAGAACAAACAACATCTGTTTTTCTGTTCAATCTCGAAGTTTTCAATTCTGGAAACCAAGCAGTTGGAAATCAACCAGTTTTGGTACGACTTGATAATAATGCCAAGATCGTTGGCTACAGCATAAAGACTGAACCTGAAGTCGGCTTTGGAAAAATTAGTGAGTTACAGCGTCAGAATAGCGAACTTGATTTGAGCATTGAGCTATTGAATCCAGGTGACCGTGTTTACCTTGAGCTAATTTCTGTAAATAATACATCCGATCTAATTGAGGTGTATATGAAAAATGCGAATGTTATCTGTCGCTCATATACTCGTAAAGCCGCCGAAAGTGCAATTTTAGGAGTTCTTAGCAAGTCTGTTGATCCAACGCTTGTCTCGTTAGCTATGATGCGTTCAATTCCATTCTTTGGAGGATTTATGGAGCCATTTATGACTGTTGTCTTAGCAGAGCGATTTGAAAGGGCTTTGCGTCAAAGAAAGTAGCTTAAAACTACGGTAAAAAGCCAGTTAACCAATACGTGAATTGAGGTAGGTTGTCCATAAGGTTAAGATGTAAAAAGAATAATTGTGCTTACTTCGCATTCCCATTCCATGCAAATCATTCTTAACCTTGACGAGTCTCTGCTTAACGAAGCCAGCCAACTGACCAACCTTGCCAGCCAAGAGGAACTGGTGAACTTTGCTCTGCAAGAACTCGTGCGATCGCGCCGCAAAAAAAATCTCCTCGACCTCGCGGGGCAAATTCAGTTCGCTCCTGACTTTGACCATAAAGCCCTGCGTGAAACTCGTCATGCTGCTGATTGATACATCGGTCTGGATTGGCGTGTTTCGCGATCGCAGTGATCAAGTTCGCCAACAACTTGAAACTCTGATCGCCGAGCGTGAAGTTTTACTCACCCGATTCACTCAGCTTGAATTACTTCAAGGCAGCCTAAACGAGCAAGAATGGACTCTCCTTTCTACTTACCTCGAAACACAAAATTACGTTGAACTCACAGTTCAGTCTTGGCAAGCAGCAGCCCGCATCTATTTTGACTTGCGCCGCCAAGGGCTTATCGTTCGTAGTCCAATCGATTGCTGTATTGCTCAAGTAGCACTGGAAAATAATTTGCTTTTGATCCATAATGATCGTGACTTTGAAACCATTGCTCAGGTGCGCGCTCTTCAACACCTTCGTTTTCAGCCTTGAATCCTCTAATCGTACTTGAAGGCTATCTGTGGGGTAAGCCAGCTAACAATACGTTGGTGCGGACGGTACAAAGTTTGTCGGTTGGTGTTCGAGTTTATCTGCTGCCGCACAACTTTGTCGTTAAACATCTTTGAGAAAAGCGATCGCTCCCACCGGACGTAACCTTGATAAATAAAAGTGTGTGTGATGAAAGGCGATCGCTTATGATGATGACATGGAATTTGAGTGGGATGAGTCAAAAGCAGCTACTAACCTCAAGAAGCACAGTGTCAGCTTTGAAGAAGCCAAGACTGTCTTCGATAATGTGCTAGCAGTGATTTTTGATGATGAAGCTCACTCAGTGGGTGAGAAGCGAGAGATTATTATTGGGCATTCTCAAAACAATCGCTTGCTAATAATTTCGTTCACAGAACGCCCTAACGCCATTCGTATTATCAGCGCCCGTTTAGCCACTCGAAGAGAGCGTGAAGACTATGAGCAAAACGCCTTTTGAAGAGTCACAAAATGCAAATGATGAGCTTCTAGGTGAGTACCACTTTGATTATAAAAAGGCAAAGCCAAATCGTTTTGCAACTCATGGTGGAAAGCAACTATTAAAAGTTGTGGTTTTAGATGAAGATGTTGCTGAAGTTTTTACAACGCCAGAATCTGTTAATAAGGTACTCAGGGCATTAATTAAGTCGATGCCAAAATCTGCAAATGGTGACGACACCGCCTGACGAATTATAACCTACATCCCCCTCCCCATCCAAATATCCCCATCTAACACTAAATCCGATCGCCTCCCTCAGTCGTCATATTATATAGACGGCTTTTTTAAGCAAACATATCTCTATGTACGTTGTGGAGCGAGGTGATGACAGAAAAAGTATGCAAAACTGGCGACTGTATTAGTTTAGATATGGGTTAAAAATCGCATGGAGCCTAAACAATCCCAGTCGACTTTAACAGGGCTTACCGATGTGACGGATGAAGCTTTATTTGTGGGACTCAAAAATGGCGATTCGGCGGCATTAAGTGTTTTATTCAATCGTCATGGTCGCTTAGTTTATGGATTGGCTTTGAAAATTCTGGCTGATTCCCAAGAAGCAGAAGACTTAACCCAGGAAATTTTTCTCACACTGTGGCGCAAAGCATCCAGTAATCCTGATTGTCGCTTTTTTGTGCGCTATTTGGTGACAATAACGCGATCGCGTGCCATCGACAAAATTCGCGCTCGCACTAGACAACTCAAACTTGTGGAAAAGTGGGGACAAACCATGACAAATGAAGCCGCACCAGAGCCAACACCTGTTGAACAGGCGAGTTTTGCCGAGCGATCGGGGCGCATTCACAACGCTTTAGCCCAACTACCCGAAAAACAACGCCAAGTAATCGAACTAGCTTATCACCAAGGATTAAGTCAGTCAGAAATTGCCAAACAAATTGATATCCCTCTAGGTACAGTCAAAACCTCTACCCGCCAAGGATTACTCAAACTTAAGCGCATCTTACTAGATTCTGATTTGTCAATCTATGAATAAATCTTTTGATCCCGAACATATCAAAAACTTAGCTGCGGGGTTTGTCGTCGATGATCTCACCCCTGAAGAAGCCCAAGAATTTCGGCTGTTACTTGATGAACATCCAGAACTGATTGCCGAAGTTGATGATTTGCAGGAAGTTCTGCGACAAGTGCTAGATGGCTTCACTGAGGTAGAAGCACCAGCCCATTTACTCCCCAAAATTCTAGAACAAGCTGAAAACTCAACTACACGGGCTACTGTAGTTAAGCAAATGCCACTGCGATGGAGAAGAATTGCTGGTAGTATTGCTGCACTATTTGTGTTACTTTTGGGGGTCGATTACTATCGGCTACGACAAAATCTAAGTATTGTCACAGCAGAAAACCAGCGTTTACAGCAGGATTTTGCCCAAGCCCAAGCGGTTAAAAGCCTACTCCAGAATTCCCAAACGCGATTGTATACCTTTGAATCAGTCAGCTCTACCAGTAACAGTTCAGGAAGTATAGTAATCAATCCTGAACAACAAAAAGCGGTAATGGTGTTCCAAAATCTTCCCGCCCCACCTCCTGGTTATGTCTACTTTTTATGGACAATAGTGAAGAATGAGAAGTTACCCTGTGGTGAAGTCAAGCCCTATTCTTGGGGAAATGCTTCCCTTGAATTACCATTCACTCCTCAAATGTACCAAGAGTTTTCTCACCCACAATTTTCTGGGTTAATTGTCACACTGGAGGCCAACCCCAATGTCTCTCGTCCCACTGGAACTGTAGTCATGCAAAGTTCGCAGATTTAAGTTGCAACAACTAGCGCTCTGATTGCGAATTGCATTGGCGTTAGCCTACTCTGCGAGTTCTCCGCAGGAGTAGCCGCAGGCTATTGCAAATTGGTTTAATAATTGCTATATGAAAGTGCATTTCAAGCAGGCTCTCTGGCAACCAATCCATTGCGGGTATCTATACCTGATTTATGCCCCAAATAACTCTGAATTGTTCGGGTATCAATCCCTCGTCGATTCGCCAGATAATAACCTGTTCCATGCCGCAGCATCTGGGCATGGACTTGAGAAAGTGAATCGACACCAAAAAACGACTACCTAATAAATCTGTGGTACAAAGAACTGTTCATTTAGAGGTGGTCTGACATAGCTATCGGCAGACTTCCGGGGAGACAGTTCCAGGGGTTGTGGAGTCATATCCACATAGGGAATCTTGCTGAGGATGTGGTGAACACAATTCAGGCGAGCGCGTTTTTTGTCGTCTGCTTCGACGGTGAACCAGGGTGCTTCGGGAATATTGGTATGGGCAAACATGAGATCCTTGGCTTTAGAGTATTCCACCCAGCGATCGCGCGATTCGAGATCCATCGGACTGAGTTTCCACCGCCGAGCTGGATCAGTGGTTCTCGATTGAAAGCGCCGTTCTTGCTCATCATCGCTAACAGAAAACCAATACTTCAATAAAATGATGCCCTCACGCACCAACATCCGTTCAAATTCTGGACAATCTTGCATGAAATGCTTGTACTGTTCTTCTGTGCAAAAGCCCATCACATTTTCTACCCCAGCACGATTATACCAACTGCGGTCAAACAAAACAATTTCACCCGCAGCTGGCAGATGGGTTACATAGCGTTGGAAGTACCATTGGGTCTTTTCACGATCGCTGGGCGTGCCTAAAGCGACGATACGGCAGCCACGCGGATTTAACGGCTCGGCAATGCGTTTAATCGTACCCCCCTTACCTGCGGCATCCCGTCCTTCAAAAATAATGACGATGCGCGCACCTGTAAACTTTACCCAATATTGCATTTTGACCAGTTCTAATTGCAGTTTGGCTATTTCTTTTTCGTAGAACCGATTGGATATTTTAGAACTTCCTTCACCTTCAGTCGTGTGTTTTTTTAGCTTGAGTTTTTTGATCTTTTTCGCGCTCTTTTTCTTAGTTTTTAGTTTTATGAGCGGGGATTCTATAGCTTCTTTAATCGGATTTCCATTGTCTTGCTCAGTGTTCATAAACTTTTTTGGAGTTAATCTTTAGAGAAGATGAGGCAATAGTGGATTTACCACAAGTGTTTAAAATGGGTGCGACCGCATAGCAGCATTGCGAGGTTGGGGTTCTAAATATTTTACGCTTGCACCCAAACAGATACTGAACCGCCTAGACAACGAAATTCACCCCAGCCCCATTCATTGGTATATACAGCTTCTTTGATATGTTCAGTTAAGTCAATAAACTTAGTATTGGGTTTACCAACTTCCATCCATTTAATACCTTCTGAACCATCACTCATAATCACAGCCATTCCTTGAGGATGATCTGCATCACCTAAGCGTGTCCAACCAATAGTATTCCAATGGTCTAAATAATTGTATTGTGGCCCATAAGCATAATGTTTACGTGCATAAAGTAACTTATCAATTATCCAACGGTGGGACGGCATAAAAATATTGTAACGATTGCCATCTTTCCCCCAGTCTTCATACTCTGCACCGTAGTAGTCAGCATGAAAGACACAAGGATAGCCTTCTTGTCGTAACAAAATAATGGCGTAAGCTAAGGGTTTAAACCAAGGTTCAACGACAGATTCCAAAGCTTGCAAAGGCTGAGAATCATGATTTTCGACAAATGTCACAGCATGGGTAGGACGTTGTTGCATCATTGTGCCATCCAAAATCCGGCGCATATCATAATTGCCTCCAGATTTGCTGGCTTGATGGAAGTTGTAATGTAGTGGTACGTCAAAAACTGACATTTTGCCACGAACAGCATCAACATACCAAAGCAGAGTATTAATATCGTTATACCAATACTCTCCTACCATAAATAAATCTTTACCAGCATGGCGTTCTAGTGCATCTATCCATTCAGGAAAGAACCATGTGGAAATATGTTTAATAGCATCGATGCGGAAACCATCTACTTTTGTAGTGTCAAGACACCACTTACCCCAGTAAGTAACTTCACCGCGCACCCACTCATTTTGAAAATCCAGATCACAACCCATCAAATAGGCAAAGTTGCCTTTTTCTAAGGCTACGTAGTCGTCAAAGTTTTTACCTTCTAATAAGTAAACTGTGCTGCGATCGCCACTGTTATATTCGTTATAATCAACAGCATCAAAATGCCACCAATGCCACTCAAAGTTAGAATATTTGCCTTGCCGTCCAGGGAAATTATAATGAGTGTAGGTCTTAATATCTTGTAACCCACCTTTAGGATTCAGGCGATCGTCTTGAGGAAAAGGAGTGGCTTTTGGTGTTTCTACTGCATCACCACCCATCTTATGATTTAGTACCGCATCAGCATAAACTTGTAGACCATGGGTTTGCAGAGATTTAACCGCATCAAGATACTGCTGACGTGTACCATATTTCGTCCGCACCGAGCCTTTTTGATCAAACTCACCTAAATCAAATAAGTCGTAAACACCATATCCCACATCAAACGACCCAGCAAAGCCCTTGTAGGCTGGTGGTAGCCACATGGCTGTAAAACCTGCATCTGCTAATTCTGGTGCTGAAGCCTCAACTTTACTCCACAAGTTCCCATCGTTAGGGATGTACCAGTGGAAGTATTGCATCATTGTGCCATTCATCTGTGCCATGTCTCTTTGTGTCTGTAAATATCACCTTTGACGAGAGATACAGTCGAGATTGGTGGTAATTCGGAATTTTTCATGCGATTTAATTTTGAAACTCTCGAAGAAATACTTAAGAAAACGTGAATTCGACGGAACCTAACCCCAACCCCTTCCCTACAAGGGAAGGGGCTGAAAATCTATCAGTGAGTACCAAATAATCAGGGTTTTAAGCCTCTCCCCGCGTCGGGGAGAGGTTTGGAGAGGGGGTTCTTCCAAATTTATCGAACTCACGTTAAGAAAATGGGGAGCAGGGAGCAAGGGAGAAAACTGAGACAGAGCTTGTACTCAGCCCCAGTAAAAACGCCCGCTTATGGGCGGGGCCTACGAGACGCTACGCGTAGCTTGCTTCCACGAAGTGGTACGCTCCGCGCAGAGGAGAAGGGCTTGTTCCCCCTGCTCCCTGCCCCCTTCCCCTCTGCCTCTTCGGTGATTTTTCCTTAACCACTTTTCAAACAACCTCTAACACTTTTCTAAAAATCGACCTAACCGACAATCTTGGGGAGTAATACCAAACTTACGCTTAAATGCGGCGGCGAAGTGGCTTTGATTGGCATAACCAACTGTGTTGACTACAGTCCTCACATTCTGCTTTTGTTCTTGTAGCAACTTTCGCGCTATGTCTAGGCGATAGTCACGCAAATATCCAAATACTGTAGTTCCGAATACTTCACGAAAACCGTACTTTAGTTTGTTGTCATTAATACCAACTTTTTTCGCTAAGTCAATTAATGAGGGAGGATGATCATAGTTTTTGGTTAAAATATCCTTGGCATGATAAATTTTCTCAACATCACCCGTTTTGAGATTAATGAGGGGTTGTTTATCTCCCTCGGTTTCTATCAGTTGAGCAAACTGCAAAGCTAGCAATTCTAATACCTTGCCTTCAAGATACATTTTTTGTATCATCCCTTGATAGGGTACATTGAGCATTTGCTGTAATGCTGTCTGCATAGGTAGGGTAATCTTACCGACTGGAAGGTGAAATAGCGATGGAAAGTCACTTTCTAAAAAAGGCTGTAACAGTTTTGGTAGATGCTCTAGTCCATCGATGAAGGATTTAAAGAAATCTATGTCTATACAAATTTTAATTAGATAGATGCGATCGCCTGCAAAATATTGTTCTATTTCTTCAATATCAGGTAAGTAGAATAGGTAATTATTCCCTACTGTTTCTTGATAATTTTCTGTAACTCCTGGAATCCCTGGACAAATTACATGATGATTACCTGATAAATAAAATTTAGCTGTTAGTACGTAACCACCATAGTGATCAACTTTACTACTAACTTGCTGGTAGTAATAATCATCAAAAATTTCTAGAATTAATCCTGGACGGAATTCAACTACTTGGCAACAAGTATCACATAAGCTGTTGCGGACTCTCTGAATTTGGTCAAAACCTTTAGTATTATAAGATACCTCTAAATTTTCTAAAGTTTCCTGTTCAATTTGATTGATTTGCTCTTCCGTCAGGATATTTGTCATGCTTTAACGGCAATTTTAGTAAGAAATTGCGAGTTATTCTTAACTATGAAAGTGTTAATAGTTAATTTACAACAATCATGAGGATATCAGCAATAAGGAATCTATATCATTTAGGACTTACGCATGAAAACGAAAAATCAAGGGTTTGGAGAGGGGTGTAAGAGTTTTAAACATTGACACCCCTATACCCTTACCCCCTTACACCCAGTCTCAACAGATAACCGGGATGCGTAAGTCCTATCATTAATTAAGTGTATGGATGATGCGATCGCTCCATCATCCTTTGATATAGCTTGTGATATAGCTTGTTAATCACCTTTATTAATCGCCACATCATGGTCAGGTAAGATATCTTCCACATTTCGCAGAGTTGGGAAGGCATAGCCACTTATACCAACTAATACAATAAAAATAGCGGTAATTACATATAAAAGAGCCATACCACTACCAGCACCAATCCCAAAGACAGGGCTAAAAATAAATGCTAAAAGTTCTCCTGGTTTCATGGCTGGTTCAAACACTCTGTCAGCTAGTGGCCCAGCAGTTAAACTGGCAATTGTACCAATAATCATGCCAATTGTATGGTCAGCCGCAAAAACCCGCCCTTGGATATTTGGCTCTACTTTGGCATACCAGATGGCACTATTGGAACTAAATAATAGGGGTAGGTTGAAAGCAGAACAAAAGCTAGTACCAATCAAAATTAAGGGTATTTGACCTATGCCTAAGGCAATTTTACTCAAACCAGTACCAATAAAACCAAGCAGCATTCCGTGAGTTCGCCGCTTAAATCCGCCCCAAATACTTAAAAATGAACCGCCAACCACGCCACCCACACCAGCCGCCGTCATCACCACACCTAGAATCTCGGTGTTACCACCTGTACGGGCGAGAATCATCGGCTGAAATATAGTCTCTGCTATTTGGTGGGCAAACCAAAAACAGGAAAAGGCGATCGCCATAGCCAGTAAACTAGGTCGTGAGAGGATGTATTTAAACCCAAAAGCTAACTTTTGCCATAAGGTTTCACTTGCTTGGTTAGTAGTTTCTGTCTGTTGCGGTTGGGGGATGGATACGAGAAAAGCCGTAACTGCGGCAACAGTAAAGGTAACAATATCAATAAAAGTAATCCCCAATAAACCAATTAGTGGATAGAGAATACCCGCTAAGGCTGGGGCAATAATTGCTGAAGCGTGTTCAATCAAGGAAGCCATACTACTAGCGCGAGTATAATGCTGTTTCGGCACGATGAGGGGAATAGAGGCAGAATAGGCAAGATTTTGGATATGTCCAAAACAACCGGAAATGGCAATTAAAGCGTAAAGATGCCAAATTTGTAAAGAGTTAGTGCCATAGAGTAGTCCAATAATGATGGTACATAAAATGGCGCTGGTATCACCCAAAATTATTAGATACTTGCGGTTATAACGGTCTACGATAACGCCAGCAAATAGGGAAACAAAGATAAGTGGAAGTTGGTAAAAGAAACTGAATAAGGCTATGGTTGTTACCTCTCCAGTTAATTGCCAAACCCAAATAGTCAGAGCAAAGCGAGTCATGGCACTACCGATCGCAGAGACGATCTGACCGCACCAGAGAATCATGAAAATACGCACGGTAAATATGGGTAATTGGGGCTATATATTAATGAGTTGCTGAGTCAATTGACTGACGCGATACTGTTTTACAGTTTCCAAAGGTTGCTCTTTACCAGAATTAAAAACAGTCATTACCTGAGAGCAAGCTTCAACTCTTGCTAAATAACTACCTTGGATGCTGTTATCTGGAGAGGTGAAATCAATACGAACTTCTGCCCAATCTGCATTCCATTCATCATTAGTTGTATCTTTTGCTAATACTTGACCGGATTTTTGGTATTGAAGCCATTCCCAGCCATGTTGCATCCAAATCTCGCGCTCAACTATTTGCTCAAATTTTGTCATTCCCGACCAACCCCGATAAAATTGACGCAGTTGTTTGACTGGACTGTTACGCCAAACTAAGACATCTAAAATCTCTGGTTCAATATGTCCCCAAAACTGTCCTGTGGGTAGATCAAACAAAGTCGGTGCGAATTGATGACCGCCAATGTGAGAACATCGCCAAACTCTTAACTGTCCAGCAGATTTTGCTGCATAGTTCTGGCGTAAATTTTGATAGATAGGATAGCCAAACCGAGAACAAGCAACATCGACATTTCCGTGGGTACAAACCATGATTTCACGGATGTGATTTTTAGGCTGTTGGTATGTTTGAAATTGATCTAGGTCATTGGGGTATTCTAAGAAACCCGACGTAAACTGACCGATTTGGCTTTCAGGAATCAGAAATTCCTGCTTTTCAAACTCAGCAAAGCTTTTTGTAGGGCGTTTGTAGTGTAAGGCGCGGACATATCCTGGTACAGAATATTCCCGATCAGGTGCGATCGCAATTGGTATAACTGGGATGTGGCGATTTTCTAATTCATGAAATAAATCGTGAATCTGGCTGAGAATGCGATCGCTGTGCAAGTGTTCTTCTGTCCAGGGTAGTGCGGCTTCTAAAACTAACCAATTATCGCTGGTATTCGCTGTACCAATAGGGTCTTCACCGTTATTTTTGGAAACAACAGAGCAAAATTGACAATCGGATAAGAGTTTTTGAGTTGTCATTTTCCTTGTGGGGAGAGTAGTTGTTTTTGCAGTTCCTGAAGGTAAAGTTCTGTACCAATAGGCCCAGGTAATCCTAGA
This sequence comes from Anabaena sp. FACHB-595, assembly GCF_048568275.1. Lineage (NCBI taxonomy): Bacteria > Bacillati > Cyanobacteriota > Cyanophyceae > Nostocales > Nostocaceae > Anabaena > Anabaena sp. FACHB-595. Next base: position 2,625,745 of record NZ_CP183473.1, on the reverse strand, counting down.
CAGAGATAGGCCGGGATGAAATATACTCGACCCTCCTTACTCGCTGTCAGAGATTGAGCGATCGCATTTTCTGACCACTGCTGCTTGAGTTTTTGCATCTGAGGTTCAAAGTATTTATCATCACTGAGTTGAACCTGGCTAAAGTTTGCTCCCAGTAAGATGATTGAATCTGCACTATTGAATTGGGGTAATGTTTCTATAGAAAGTGGTGGTGGAACACTCTTATCTGCGGGAACTAAACTTGAAGGAGACATCAATTTAAATCCCAAATTTGTCACCAGAGAATCACAGAAACTATCACGGCGGGGAAAACGCAATTGTTCGGAAATTGACTGACCAAGAGACACTAGCATTAATACTTGAGGATGATTTGCCACAATATCAGATAATGCTTTCTGAGCAATAGCTAATCGCTGATCGCTGTCAGCTAATATTTTTTTGGCTTTTTCAGAGCGTCCCAATATTTTAGAAATTGCTAGTAAATTAGGTTGAGCATCAAATCTTGGAAATAGCAGTGTCGGAGCAATTTTTGAGAGCATTTCATACTGACTTCTATTCAATTCATTCCCGATAATTAAGTCGGGTTTGATTTTGAGTAACGCCTCAATAGAAGGAGTATAAGCAAGACCTAAATTAATTAACTCACCAGTTACCCTCTCTCCCAAATAAGGAATTTGCTGACTAGGATTGTCGTAATTGCCTTGATGTAATGGCACATGATCTGCAAAACCAACTGGTTGTACATCAAGAGCAAGTAAAATTTCTAATACATTCGGGCCCAGTGCCACAATTTTTTGAGGTTGACCACATACCTGAGTTTCCCCCACTTGATGTTGAATAACTTGGCATTCAGTGGAGGGGGAGATTTTTTGGCTGACAGTATATTGAGTCAGGCGATCGCCACAGGCTATAATCATGAAACTGCTGAAAATAGCCAGCAACAAAAGCTTTAATATGCGGTTAACCCTCAAGCTTTTAAGCATCATCAACACTGCCCTAAAATTCCAACGAAATTGAGCCAACTACAGTAAATGGTTGCCCTGGTTCAATAGAGCGAGTTCTGGTCAATGTGGCAGCACTACTAATATAATTAATGTCAAAAATGTTGTTGAAATTCAGTCCAACTCGCCAGTTATTTTGGCGATAAAATAGAGCAGCATTGGTGAGAAAATAACTATCCACCTCAAAATCATTTTGAAAGTTGCCGAACCGTTTACCAACATAATTAACGCCAAGTCCAAAACCTAAGCCTTGTAAACTACCCTTTTGAATTTCGTAGGTTGTCCAAAGATTCGCACTGTGTTTGGGAGTTCCTGGTAAGCGATTGCCCACAGCTATAGTGTTATCTTTGCTAATTTCAGCATCAGTGTAAGCGTAGCCAGCAATAATATTCCATCCTGGTGCAATTGTGCCAACTGCGCTGAGTTCAATACCACGACTGCGCTGTTCACCAGTGGCTACGGATGCTCCCAAAACGTCAGGATCAGCTGTGGATACATTCTGTTTGGTAATATCGAAGTAAGCTAATGTCGCAAAAAGATTGCCTTGAAGTAATTCTGCTTTGATACCTACTTCGTATCCTGCGCCACGTTCCGGTTGCAGAAAATCGCCGTTAGCATCTCTGGAAAAACTTGGTACAAATGACCGGGAATAGCTGGTGTAAATAGAAAGATTTTCCACTGGTTTATAAACCAAACCAATTACTGGACTCCAGGCACTATCGTATTTACTTTCATCTGTGAAAGTATCTTTAAAATCAACAGTATCGTAGCGTAAACCAGCCAATACAGTAAATTGGTTATTCAATGCAATTTGGTCTTGCAGATAAAATCCTAGCCTAGTTGTTTCGTTCTTAAATGGAGTAGCTGGCGGTAATGTGGAAAAATCTGTTCTAGGAGGGACTCCATAAACTGGATTGAATATATTTAATGTCGTTCGTGTACCTCTGAAGACTAAATCATCGAGAAGACCCCGATTAAAATCAACGCCAGCTAGCAGTGTATGTTTGATAGAACCTGTAGTAAACTTACCGACAACATTTGTTTGCAGTGAGTAATCATCTGATTTATACTCGCGTTGGGCATAGGTGCGAGTGAGAATCCCTGTAGTTTCATTGAGGGAACCAGCCAGGGTGGCTTGGGTAAATAAATCTTGTTGCAGATATCGGAAACTATTGCGTAGAGTCCAGTTATCGCTGAAGCGATGTTCTAAGTTGTAGGCGATACTGAAAGATTTTGTATCAATAAAGTCATCAGGGTCATTAAAAACGCGACTATAAGGAACATCAGCCACACTCCTACCAAAAGCTACTAAACTTGTATCAAATGGTCGTGTACTATCGAGATATTCTAGGGAAAAGTCTACGTTAGTGCGATCGCTAATCTTCCATGTCAAGCTAGGGGCAATAAAAAACCTTTCTGTTTCTGTATTAAAGTCCCGAAACCCTTCCTCCCGTTGATAAGTTGCGTTCAGTCGATAAAGCAATTTACCATCGTCAGTCAACGGCCCGGAAACATCAAAACTGGGTCTTATCAGTCCATAACTACCAAATTGAGCCTGAATTTCGTAAAACGGTTCTGATAGTGGTTTTTTAGTAACTAGGTTAATTACCCCACCTGGGTCTAGTTGACCATACTGCACCGAAGCTGGGCCTTTTAAAACTTCAATACGCTCTAAATTTGATGTTTCTTGAAACGAGAAGTTTTCGTATATCCTAAAGCCATCTCTTAAAATCGGCAGGTTAGAAGTGCTAAAACCACGAATTGTGATTTGATTACCGATAAAAGCGTTGGTACTACCAAGTACACCAGGAACATTGCGGAGTGCATCATCAACGCGGGTAATTTGTTGGTCTTCGAGTACCTGACGGGGAACAACTTGAATAGACTGGGGTATATCGATAATGGGCGTATTCGTTCGTGTAACGGTTGCAGTATTAGGAACTTGATAGCCATCTTTTTCCCCTGTCACCACCAATTCAATTGGCTCTTCTGCTGCTGGTGATGGCTGTTCTGACTGAGTTTCTGGCTGTTGGGGTGGTAATGAAGCTGTCACAGATGTCAGACCAAAAATTAATCCCTCATCACTATCAAACAACTCGGCAGTTGGTAAGATGGTTTCCCCAACTATGCTGACTCGGATAGTATTAGCATCTTGATTTGTGACGGTAATCTCAGTAATACCTGCAATTGGTTTATCGGAGCGGAATGTGAAGGATTCTCCACTCGGTAAACGTAGTTGTGCATTAGAAATATCAGTGATATAGCTATTACCTGCACTACGATTTGTAATTTGTAGTTTTTCTCCTTGGGAAGTTTCTAGAAGTATCTCTACACCTTTGTCAGTAGGATTGGCTTTCACGCCAGTTACCTGGATAACTGCTGTATTTGCCTGCGCCAGCCATTCTTTCTCTTTAACAGTCCTCAGCCTTTTCTTAACAGAGGCGGTAAGTGATTTTTGTTCCTCCACTTCCATCTGGTTGATACTTTCTGCCCAGACAGGTTGAATAGCGACCAGAGCTAACGCCCCAGCCAGGAAAATAGCGATTTTCATACTCATTTACCAATACATCCTTGCTACGCAACCATGATCAGGTTAGTTAGCTGATAGTTAATAATTTTTTGCAAAAGTGAGTAAAAAAAATTATACGGATTTAATATCTAAGATTTCTTTGTGAAACGAACTTTTTTCTTTGTGAAACGGACTTTATCGATTTTTACCCAATTGATAGGCTTTGGGACTGACTGCAAATTTACGCCGAAATGCCACACTGAAGGCTTCTGGATTGGTATAACCTATAGCTGTGGCAACGCTAGCAATTGACATCTCCCGTTTTTTGAGCAATTTTTGGGCTTGCTGCAACCGATAGTCCTGTAGGTAGCCGAAAACTGTTGTACCAAAGACTTGGCGAAATCCCTGTTTTAGTTTACGCTCGTTGATTCCTACCTGTCGGGCTAACCCCAGCAGGGATGGGGGATTGTTCATCGTCCGAATCAAAATCTCTTGCGCTGCATATAGCCGCTCGATATCATCTTTGCGTAACTTTAGCGAAACGGAGTGATGAGAAGTTTCTTTCCAATTGGTAAATTGTAAGGTCAGTATTTCCAGAGCTTTGCCTTCAAGATACATTTGTCGAGTGATTCCCTGATAGGGGCAATGGAGGATTTGCTGAAGAATCTGTTGGATGGCTGGAGTGTTTTTGCCTAAAGATTGATGAAACTGCGCGGATGAATCTAATTCAATCAATCGCCGCAGGGGTTCTGGCAGAAATTCATTATCAGAGGTGAAGGATTGAAAATAATTGATGTCTGCACAGATCATCACCATTTGAATTTTTTCTTTTGCCCGCCATTCCTCGTATTCTAAGATGTTGGGCAGGTGGTAAATGTAGTTACAACCAGTAGTTTCTTCATAGTCATCTGGGATATGCACAGCACCAGGGGTAATTACCCTAGAACCACTAGATAGATAAAACTTTGCCGTAAGCGGAAATGAAGACTGATGTTGTTGTTTTAATCTTAAAGGTTGCCACAGTTGAGCTTCCCTAATGCAAACAACCAATCCGTTGCGTAGCTGAGTAACGCGATCGCCTCCTGTTCCCATATACTCTGGTAATCTAGATACTGTTTCAGACCCAGATTGTTGATACATCATTTCAAAGCCACGATAAGCTTTCTGATCCACGTCCCAGTAAACTGGCTCTGAAAATGTCATGGCGATCGCACTCCGTAATTAATAATATTATTTCTCAATAATTTACCGTGCAATCGATCAAGAAGAAAATAAATTTTCCAGGCGATCGCTCTAAAAAAACCGCTACGCAAACATCTATCACTGCTAAAATTCTTCCCAGGGTTTAAGCAAATATTCCATGCGTCGAGATTCTATATTTTATAAATTATTTCAACAATCCCCTAGTTTGTTATTTGAGCTATTGACAAACCCGCCAACTAATGCGGATGAATATATTTTTGATTCGGTAGCTGTTAAAGAACCAAAATTTGAAATTGACGGTGTATTTCTGCCTCCACAAAATCAAAGTCCGGGTGTGGTGTATTTCTGTGAGGTGCAGTTTCAAAAGGACGAAAGACTATATGAAAGAGTATTTGCAGAATCTTGGTTATATTTCTATCGTAACCGGGATAGATTTAGTAATTTGCAAATTGTGATCATTTACCCATCCCGCAGCTTAGAACAAAGTGATATCACTCCTTACATCAGTCAACTTAATAGCCCACAGGTGCATCGAATATATTTAGATGAATTGGGAGAGATTCGCCAATTACCTGTGTGGGTTGCGTTGATGGTGTTAACTACAATTGATGAGGAACAAGCAACTGAAGAAGCTAGGTATTTACTAGAGAGGAGTCAGCAGGAAGTACCTCAACCAGAGAATCGTGCCATCATAGATTTATTGACGACAATCATGGTTTATAAGTTTGAAGGGAAAAGCCAAAGGGAGGTAGAGGAAATGTTGGGAATTACACTCAAAGAAACACGGGTTTACCGGGAAATTAAGGAAGAAGGACGTGAGGTAGAAGCGCGATCGCTCATTTTCCGTTTACTAAATCGACGTGTAGGGGAATTACCGCAGCAAGTGCGTCAACAAGTTGAATCCCTTTCGTTGGAACAATTGGAAAATCTCGGTGAAGCGTTGCTTGATTTTACCAGCATGGCTGATTTAGATGCTTGGTTGTCGGAATTGGATGGTAATTAAGCAGCGATACCTCTACGCGAGCGATCGCAGGGAGAGTTATGAGACTGGGCGATATCTAACACGAACCTGTACGCTAACGCAGATTTTCTAGTTTTTATCGGTTATATAATTAGGATAGTACACTAATGGCGATCAGTCGTTCATCTGATGCTGACCGTATTATGCGATACCTGATAATAAACTAAACACACAAAGAAACTCCATGAAAAAGGTGACATTAACAGAATTGAGTAATAATATTGAGCATCTATTAGATGAGGTAGTAGAAACAGGTATTCCCATAGAAATTAATAAAAATGGTAAGCTATTTAAAATAGTTCCTGTGGAAAAAACCGATAAACTTAAAAACTTGATTTTTAAGCCAGATGTGATTCAAGGAAATCCCGATGATTTAGTTAATATAAGTTGGGAGCAGGAGATTAATATTGATTTACCTTGATACTCATGTCGTCGTATGGCTTTATTCTGGTTTGACAGATAAATTAAGTGAATTGGCTAAAAGTTTAATTAATGATAATGAAATTTATATATCAGCAATTGTTCGATTAGAGTTACAATATTTATACGAAATAAAACGCATTACACATCAACCAGATACGATTATTGCTGAACTATCTGAGCAGATTGAATTGCAGATATGCAATAAAAGCTTTAACCAAATTATTAGTATGTCTTTGGCAATTAATTGGACTCGCGATCCTTTTGACCGAATTATTACGGCAAATGCTCAAATAGGTAATAATATCCTACTGAGTAAAGATGGAAATATCCTAAATAACTATACTTGTGCCAAATGGTAGAACTGCAATGAAAGCATAATTGCCGTCTATACTCAGGATTTGCGATCGCCAATAATCTATTAAGTTAGATCGCAAGTTAAATCCCTTTCGTTGGAACAATTGGAAAATCTCGGTGAGGCTTTGCTTGATTTTACCAGTATGGCTGATTTAGATGCTTGGTTGTCGGGGTTGGATGGTAATTCTTAAGAGTGCGATCGCTCCCACTTCGGGGGATTTAGTAGGCGATCGCACTAAGCTGTACGCTAACGCAGAGTTTCTAGTTTTCATCGGTATTTCGCACAAGGTGTTTATCCAGTTGATGTTGGGGACGGATTGGGTGATGTGGTACGCTGGACTAACGCATCCTACAAGAACGAATGGCACTCTGGAAAATGGCGATCACCTGACTCGCTCGGAATTTGAACGACGGTATGCGGCTGCACCCCACATTAAAAAAGCAGAACTGCTCGAAGGAATCGATTAAATTCGCCTGAACATGGGGAGTTTGTTGGGCAATTCGCGCAGAAATGGGAAGGCTAACGTTATAAATCAGCTATATTTTCATCTCAGCTTTCTTCATAATCGATTAATTATTGATGTTATCCACCTTCGGGCAAGTATTTAAACAGGTCATCCAATATTTTATTAACTCCTGACATACCGAACCCTCGCCAATTTTCTTGACTGACAACATAAGCTCGATTGTTTTTGACTACTTTTAGACTGCTAAACATGGGATTTTGAAAATAAAAGCTTGATACTCAGTCTCAAAGTAGTTGACATCAAAGCCTGCTAACAGTTGGTGTGAAATTGAGCCAGTTTTTAAGTTTCCTAGTAAGTCTATTTGTCCAAGGTAGTTATTTGCATAAGAAGTAGATTCTTAAGCAAATGAGTCTGTCAAAATGCGGTCATCAATGAGGGTGTTAAAAATGGTTCGGTTTAAAGTTCTGGCTCTTCAGTTCATTTTATGGAACAGAATAATAAATAAAACCCAAAGATAGCCTGCATTCATTGCTGTGACTGGGTTTTAAGTTTTTGAGCCTTTCTATAAAACTGTGATTTTAATGCTCCACCATAAAACCAACGCAAGAGCCAAAGTTCTTTGATTCAGAACTATTGCCAGATTATTGCGAAGTTTCCAGTTTTCACTGAATTCGTGGTTCAGATTTAGAGCAATTCTGTTGGTTGTGATATCAGATAAGACTAAATCAGGATAGGCAGAATAAAAATTTCGAGGTGGTAAGCTACCATCGGTAAGTAGCGGAACTTCAAATATTGGATTATCTGCAAAATATCTAACGTACTCATAAGATAAATTTAGGTCTGTCCGTTCTCCGAATTTTAAGGTAATGGAGGGTGCAATTGTGGTTGTATTGGAATTAACAAAATCTATATAACTTCCAGTACCTCGATGGCTGGTGATAAGTCTGTACAACGCATTTCCATCTGTTGTTAATGGGCCTGATAAGTCAATACTTGGTTGATAAAATCCATAATTACCTGCTTGAAATGCGACATTATAATAGGGTGTACTGAGGGGTTTCTTAGTAACAGTATTTATAACACCACCTGGTTCCTGCGCGCTGAATAGAACTGAGGCTGGCCCTTTTAGCACTTCTACTTGTTCAATTGTCCCGATAGATGACACGGAGTAGTAATCATAATCTCGAAAGCCGTTGCGTAAACTTCCTGAGTCAAATGAGATAAATCCTCTAATAATGTTGGTTCCACCGGGTGCGCCATAGTTGTTAGAACCGTCAAGAACACCACTAACGGTTTCTACTGCCTCAAACACAGTTTGGGCATTGCGATCGCGCAATACTTCCTGCGGCACAACTTGAATCGATTGGGGAATATCCCGCAATGGTGTATCTGTCCGCGTCGCCGTACTGGCATTCGGTACACGATAACTATCCCGTTCCCCCGTCACCACCAACTCAATCGGGTCATCCTGCTGGGCTGCGCGTTGTTCTTCAGGTTTCTCTGTTGCTGGCTGTTCTTCGGTTGGTGTTTCCGGCGTTTGTGCAGATGTGGCTGTAGATGCTACTGCAAAAATCAACCCCATATCATCATCAAATAACTCAACCGCAGGTAACGCTTTCTCCCCAACTACCGTTACCCGCACGGTATTCACATCAATGTTTGTAACTGTAATTTCCGTAATTCCCTCGATGGGTTTTTCCGACTTAAATGTGAAAGCATCCCCATTGGGTAAACGCAACTGCCCACCAGAAACATCTGCAACAAAATTATTATCTTCACTGCGATTTGTGATTTGCAGTTTATCCCCTGCGGCTGTCTCTAAAATTACTTCTACACCTTTCTCTGTGGGATTAGCTTTCACACCCATTATAGGTATAATATCGCCTTGGAGAGTAGAGGGATTGGTTGGTGTCTGTACCAACATTCGAGCGTTAGTTGGAGGAAGTTCAATTTCGCTCAGTTGGGAAATATTTTGCTTGGCTTGTCGAATTTCTGTTTCAACTTCCTCACCTTGGGCGGGACTTGGGATTAAAATAGCGATCGCACTGGTTAACAACAGGCTTTGGCACAACCTATCTAGCTTCATTGATATCCTCACACATCATACCCAACCGGAAAATTTCAGATTTGCAACCTTACATAAAAGTCAGCAAGCCTGTCCCATCCAGCCAGCTTATTGCATAAAAGTTCTAACAGTCACAGCAAATAGTGTAAGGAAATGCCAATCTATGAGTCTATCCCCAAACGGCATCACAGTCCCGAAACGGACTTTTTACCCAACAAACATTGACTTGGTGTAATGCCATACTTTCTTTTAAAGGCTGCTGCAAAGTGACCAAGATGGCTATAACCGACTAAATTGGCAACTTCGGCAACATTCGTATTAGTTCCGCGCAACAACTGTTCGGCTTTCTCCATCCGCATTTGAGTAAGATAACCGAATACAGTTGTGCCAAATAATTCTCGAAAACCTCTGCGTAAAGTGCGATCGCTTACCCCCACCAACCCAGCTAATTCTATCAACAACGGAGGATTTTCTAAGCGAGAAAGAAGGATTTGTTTGGCATGGTGAATCCTGGCAATGGTATCTGATTTTAATGGTAATGGTTGGGAAAATCCTTCACCAGTAAGGAGAGGAGATACCTGTAAAGCAATTAACTCCAGCACCTTCGCTTGTAAATAAATTCGTTTTGTGATTCCTTGATAGGGACAATTAAATATTTGTTGTGTCAAAAATCTTACGGCTGGAGTCATTTCTGGATAAACTAAGGTTTGCCAATCATCCTCCTTTGCCAATAATTTTAATTCTGGGGGAATCCCTCCATCTTTTCCAGGGAAAAAAGTTGCTAATAAATCAGGGGACATCTCAATGTTAATCCCCAATATCCGGGGAGATTGAAAGTGTTTTACCTTCATCTCCCGTTGAATTCCAGCCCCAGAAATAACCGCATTTCTTTCCCCAATCCAGCTACTATCGTCATCTTTAATTATTCCTGAGAGGAATACACCAAATTGCAAGGGATGATTTGAAGCTGGACGTTTGAGTACATAGTCATCGCGGTACTCACAATCAATAATTATCAGATAAAGTTCGGGATGCAATTCAATTTCTTTATGATAGCCACTTCCCAAAAAACTCGGCATTTCCACGTAAAATTCAAATGGTTCTATAGATGAAGGTTGCAGACTAGTTTGTTCTGCTTCATCCCAAAGTTCCTCTTCCTCGCGTTGTGTGAGTGCGATCGCCATAGTGCCATGATTACTGCTGAAGTAGTTCAACTTAATGATACTATTTCGCAATTAATAAGGAAAGTTAGTTAGGCGACTCTGTTGCTTGGTGTGCATAAGCCGGAGGCTTGACGCTAAGTCCTAGCCCTTTTTTGGCGGCTTTGCCAATGGACACGCTGCGCGTTTACGCAGTGTAGCGAAGCTAACGCGTATCGCTAAACATCTATTTGCTGCTAAAATGCCCCCAGGTTTAAGCCAATCTTCCATGCGTCGAGATTCGATATTTTATAAACTATTTCAACAATCTCCCAGTTTGTTATTTGAGTTATTGACAAATCCACCAAGTAATGCAGATGAATATATATTTGATTCGGTAGCTGTTAAAGAGCCTAAATTTGAAATTGACGGTGTATTTTTACCTCCACAAAATCAAAATCCTGGGGTTGTTTACTTCTGTGAGGTGCAGTTTCAACGGGATGAAAGACTATACGAAAGGGTGTTTGCAGAAACCTATCTGTACTTTTATCGCAACCGTGACAGGTTTAGCAATTTACAAATCGTCATCATTTACCCATCCCACAGCTTAGAACAAACTGATATTAGTCCTTACCTGAGTCAACTTAATAGCCCCCAGGTACATCGGATATATTTAGATGAGTTAGGAGATATTCGTTCTTTACCTGTGTGGGTTGGGTTGATGGTGTTGACTACCCTGGAAGAAAATCGTGCAACCGAAGAAGCAAGATACTTACTAGCAAGAAGTCAACAGGAAGTACCTCAACCAGAAAATCGTGCCATCATAGATTTATTGACGACAATCATGGTTTATAAATTTGAAGGTAAAAGCCGACGGGAGGTCGAAGAGATGTTAGGAATTACACTCAAAGAAACACGGGTTTACCGCGAAATCAAGGAAGAAGGAAGGGAAGAAGGAAGGGAAGAAGGAAGGGAGGAAGGAAGGGAAGAAGGAGAAAAATCGCTCGTTTTGCGTCAATTAAATCGACGTGTAGGGATGTTACCGCAGGAAGTGCGATCGCAGGTTGAATCCCTTTCGTTGGAACAATTGGAAAATCTCGGTGAGGCGTTGCTTGATTTTACCAGCATGGCTGATTTAGATGCTTGGTTGTCGGGGTTGGATGCTAATTCTTAAGCAGGGATCGCTAACACTAAGCTGTAAATTAACGCACATTTTCTAGCTTTCATCGATATGTCGCACAAGGTGTTTATCCAGTTGGGGTGATGGGTTACACTGTGACAAGATTGGCGATCGCATTCAAAATCAAGAGGTTTTCGTAGCTTTTAAGAACTCTAGGAAAGCTAAAAGCGATGTAAATGTTTACTTTTTTCACTGGTATGGCAAATATTTAAACAAGTCATCCAATGTCTTATTAGCTCCTGATATACCTAGCGTATACCATCCTACTTTGTCCACAAAATAAACTCGATTGTTTTTGAATGCTTTCAGACTGCTAAATATGGGATTTTGGAAATAAAAACTTGCTCCTCTGCGGTCAACATCAACTATAAACAGAATATCTGAATCGTACTCACCGATTTTTTCAATACTGAGATTCCACCCACCATTACCAGGAAGTGCAAATTTATGACGTATCCCTATATCAGTTAGAATTGGGGAAATTGGCTGAATACCTTTAATGGTTGTCCATATATAACCACCAGTATGAAACAATACGGAAATTTCTACTTGTTCCAGATGATTTCCTATACGTTTTTTTAATTCTTCAATTCTTATCTGGTATTGATTTAAAACTTCCTCTGCTTTTGCTTCCTTACCAACTATTTTAGCAACATATCGCAGGTTTTCTTTAAAGAAAGCCTGATCAACTAGCATTGTATAATTTGGGTAGGGTACAGGAACAGTAGGAGCGATCGCTGTTAATAACTTATATTGATGTGCATTTGTCGATAAAATTAAGTCGGGTTTGAGCATCAAAATTTTTTCTAATGAAGGCTGATAAGCATTTCCAACATTCGTAGCTCCTTTCACTTCATCTAATGATACGCCATGAAGAGATTCTTCTCCTTTGTGCGTATAAGACCCAAAACCAATCGGTTTGATACCGAGAGCTACCAGGGGATCGAGTGTGTTTTCTGGGTCTAATGCAATAATGCGCCGTGGTTTAAGTGGGACACAGGTTTCACCTAATTCATGCTTAATAACTCGACACTCCACAGGATGCTGTTGGGAAATATGAGGTTTTTGGATAACAGGTTGATAACAAGCAGTAATTAAAAGTAAGGAAATAGCCATGATTAAAAATGGCTTATTTAGACGACATAGCTGATTTCCCATTACGCTCTTTGTGACAAGTTTAAAGATAAAATGCTTGTGGGATGATATTAATTTGTTTTTGACATCATCCCCAGCAGATTCTAGAGAAAAATCAATAGCTTAAAGTCATTCTCAAGCACCTCTAAGTATTAAAACTGCCATGAAACTGTCCCTTGTAAAGTTAAAGGTTCTGCTGGATAAACTGTTAAATCAGAATAAGCTGACTCAAAATACTTCAGATCAAATAAATTCCTGATGTTAAGTGCAGCCCTAAAGCGATCGCGTTTGTAAAAAATAGCCGCATCGGTGCGAAGATAGCTAGGTAAATTAAAGCTATTTGCTAAATCTCCTTGGCGATCGCCCAAATAAAACAATCCTAGTCCAAAACCTAATCCCTGCAAATTACCTTTTTGCAATTCATAAGTCGTCCATAAACTTAAACTATGTTCTGGCACATTGTTTAAACGATTGCCAATTGGCAATGAATTATCTTGAGTAATGCGTGCATCTGTATAAGCATATCCTGCAATGATGTTCCATCCAGGAAGTATTTCCCCCGCCACGTTTAATTCAATACCGCGACTGTTTTGTTCCCCTGTTTGAATGGAAAATTCTGGATTAGCAGGATCGTTTGTAGTAACATTCGAGCGAGTAAGATCATAAAAAGCGAGCGTTGCAGATAGTTTTTCGTTAATATCTGCTTTAACTCCTATCTCATACTGAGTACCGCGTCCTGGTTCAAATTGCTCACCATCAGAAGCTCTACCAATAGTTGGGGTGAATGAGCGACTGTAACTTGCATACAGAGAAATAGGAGGAATGGGTTGATAGACAATTCCCACACGGGGACTAAAGGCACTTCCAGATTGAAACTGTTCGGTATTGCTGAGACGATCTGTTTTTGTCTGCTCAAAGATATCAAATCGACCACCAAGAAGTAACTTAAAATTTTCCGCGAATGTTACTTGATCCTGAATGTAGACACCCAAAGAATCTGTTAATGTAGCTTCGTTACCAGCAAAAAGTACCTCAAACCTCTCTGGGCGATAATCTGGGTTGAAAAGATCGAGCGGTGTACCAGTTCGTCCCTCATATTCTGACTGATATTGATCGTATCTGCTCAAATCGACACCAAATAGAAGTTGATGCTTGATAGAACCGGTGGAAAATTTACCGACAACATTTGTGCTGAGGTCATAGGTTTGATACCTATCATCAGCATCTTGCACACCACGCTGTAATGTTCTTTGGTCAGGATCGAGAGCATTAGCGAAGTAAGTATCTCTAGTTTTATTGTAAAAGTGTGAATAGTAAAAGGCATTTCGCAACAGCCAATCTTCACTGAATTTATGCTCTAAGTTGTACCCAACTCTCACAATTTCTGGGCTATAAGTGCTATCTGCTTGTCCAATGCTGCGGTTACGAGGTATCCTGCCGTTGAGATTAGGCAACACAGTACCAACAGCCGGGACACCATTGTAATAACCCTGATTGACCTTATTGTATTCTTGGTCTAGGGTCAAAGTTGTATTTTCACCAAGGGCAAAGCTCAAAGTTGATGCAACAGAAAAATTCTCTCGATCATTAAAATCGACAAAGTTATCCGCTTTCTCGTAGGACGCATTCAGTCTATACAGTGCTGTTTTAGAATCATCTAACGGGCCAGATAAATCAATTGCACCTCGATAAAAATCATAGCTACCAATTGCAGCTTCCACAGAGTAGAAAGGTTCACTTAGTGGTTGTTTTGTCACAATATTGATAGTACCACCAGGATTACCACTACCAAATAAAACTGAACCAGGGCCTCTGAGAACTTCTATGCGTTCAATATTAGAAAAATTTGTGCCTTGACTTCCAAAACGATAGCCCAATCCATTTCTAGTAAAATTATTACCTCCTTGGTCAAAAGAATTAAATCCTCGAATTGTGAAACTGGCAAACTGAGAGTAATTAGAAGCTGTTTGAATCACACCGCTAACATTTTGGAGTGCTTCGTTTAGGGTATTAACTTGCTGATCTTTGAGTACCTGTTGCGGTACAACCTGAATCGACTGGGGAATGTCCCGCAATGGTGTATCTGTCCGCGTCGCTGCACTTGCATTGGGTACACGATAACTATCTGCTTCCCCCGTTACCACCAACTCAATCGGGTCATCCTGCTGCGCTGCGGGTTGTTCCTCCGGTTTTTCTTCTGGTTTTTGGGCTGTTGTCGCCATAGATGCAACGGTAAAAATCAACCCCGTATTATCATCAAATAACTCAACCGCAGGTAACGCTTTCTGACCAACCACCGTTACCCGCACCGTATTCGCATCAATATTTGTAACTATAATTTCTGTAATTCCCTCGATGGGTTTTTCTGACTTAAAGGTGAAAGCATTGCCATCAGGTAAACTTAACTGCCCACCAGTGATATCTGCAATGAAATTATTCCCCGTACTGCGGTTAGCAACTTGTAGTTTATCCCCTGCGGTTGTCTCTAAAATCACCTCCACACCCTTCTCGGTGGGGTTGGCTTTTACTCCTGTAATACCAATAACTTCGCCACTTGTTGCAGGTGGATTGGTTGGTGATGGTTTTTGCACCAATAATTTTGCGCTAGTTGCAGGAAAGTCTATGTTTCCTAGTTGGGGTATATCGAGTATCTTTTCCTCGGCTAATCCCGGTTGTGCCAAATATGCCCAAATACTCACAAAAAGCCACAAACGAATACCTGCGGTCAAGTCGCAACGCTTCATAATTACTCCCTATTGATACTCCTCACATCCCCACCAAAGGAATCTACCCAGCTTCAGCCTCAATTGCTTAATCCTTTACTAAATAACTAAAATCAACAATTATTGCGAAAGATTATTAACTTGGGTAACGCCGAGTATAAAAGAGAGTTAGCTGCAAAATCTATCATCAAACGGCAATTATTATCGCCAAACGGACAATTTACCAGCCGCGCATTCTCTAGGGGTAATGCCAAATTGACGCTTGAAAGCTGCGGTAAAATGCGATGAACTCGAATAACCTACCATCATTGCCACTTCTGTGATAGGAAATTGACCGGAGCACAATAATTTTTCGGCTTTTTCCATTCTTTGGTTAGTTAAATACCCAAACACCGTTGTGTTAAATAGTTCTTGAAAACCCCTGCGAAGGGTTCTTTCACTGACTCCTACAGTTTGCGCTAAATCCAGTAATGATGGCGTATTTTCTAGCCGAGAGAGTAAAATTTCCCTGGCTTGATAAATAGAGTCAATGGTTTCTCTACGCAAACGTGGGGATGGTTGGCTTTTCTTGTGTTCGGCAAGAATAGGAGCTAGTTGCAGTGCCATTAATTCAATGACTTTTCCCTGCAAATACATCCGTTTCGTCATTCCTTCGTAGGGACAATTGATGATTTGCCTGGCAACTAAATTAACTGCCGTTGTCGCTTCCGGGAAAATTAGTGTTTGCCAATCTTCACCCTTGGCAAATATTGTCAATTCGGGAGGAATTTCTCCATCCTGACCAGGGAAAAAAGTCGCCAGTAATTGCGGTGGCATCTGGATGTCAACGGAGACAATTTTCTGGGATTTAGTGTAAAAAATATTCTTAGAAGGTTGGATTCCGCCGCCAGAAATTGCTGTATAACCGCCTCCCACTTGCCCAAAATTATCTCTACATATCCCTGAAGTCAAAACACTAAATTGCAAAGGATGCTCTGATTCCGGGTATTGAAATATGACATCATCACTATATTGATATTCCTCTATTTTTAACCAAAGTTCGGGATATACCTCAATCCATTGTATATAGCCTTTACCGAGTTGCTTGGGTATTTCGCTCCAAGATTCAAAGAATGGCAACGCAGATTTATATATACTGTTTTGCGCTGCCTGTGCATATAGTTCTTCTTCTTCCGCTAGGGTTAGGGTAATGGTCATAAGCAATATTTTAGTGGGCAGTTATCAATTGACTTTTTGGTTATGAATTTAGGGAGGGGTAATTAAGTAACTACCTTAATGATAGTATTTATCAATAGTTCTGTATAGTTGTTTGGGTGTCAGGTTATGACGCGATCGCTCTAAGTCGCTGCTCAAATTTTCTCAAGATATAAGCAGTGAAAGTCCTACTAGGGTTTTTATCGAGCGAGATTTTTTTTCGTCTGTCTGATAGCCTTGGTTTCTGGATTATAATTTCTATTGCGATCGCACAAGGTTTACAACATTACTTCTACAAGTTTCTCTCTGGTAGTGCGTCTCGTTTAGATGGACTAACAGTGTACACAGGTACAGTTTTAATTACAGGTGAGCAATAATTGAATCACGACTCATTTCAATATAGGAGTGACTCTCAAATAATTCGACCAAAGCTTTTAAGTTAGCTGCAAATAATGCTTCTAATTCTAAGTTGTTAATATTACCTGTTGTTATAAGTAATAATTTAAACGGTTTTTGAATCGTTAAAAAAGAATTTAAAAAATCAGAATCCTTCGTAATTAATATGCGCTCATCTCGTATTGATATCGCGTTAATTTCTATATCTGATGTAGCATTTCGATTAGGCAAATCTCTTGTATGAATTGTGTCATAACCCGCAAATTCTAGGAATCGAGCAAGTCGAGCAGGTAATTGAGAATCAACCAGAAATCTCATGAAGCAATTTTATGTATACTTTTAACTTGGCTAAGACGCACAGCAAATTGCAGAGCCGCAAAAATATCTTCCCGCTCTAAATCGTCATAATCTGCTAAGATTTCATCTGGTGTCATGCCTGCGCTAAGTAATTCCAGAATCAATTCTACAGGATAACGAAGTCCTCTTATACAAGGCTTGCCGTGACAAATTTCGGGATTGTAGGTAATGCGTTGTAAGAGGTTACTGCTCATAGTGTTATTTTTGTAAATCATATGTTTGTTGATATATTCTAAATGATTCAGTGGGGAATTTTCGAGAGACAAAAGCTACTATCTACGTATCAAGAAGCAATGGCCAGTACTAAGTACAGGACAAAAATTGTAGAGAGAGAGTAACTTTGCAAACATCCTCTTATAAATAATTGATTTAAAAAATATAAATAACCCTAAAATAAAGTCCGTTTTTTTTCACACAAATCAGATATTAGTTGTAATTATTCTTATTTGATTTTGTGAAAAATATGGCCAAATTTAAGTTTTTAATCGGGAACATCAGTATTTCATTATGTTTATTAAACTTTACAGCCGCAAAAGCAGAAATTATTCCTGATGATACGCTTCCTACTAACTCTATTGTTAGACCTGTAGGGAACATCCGAGTAATTGAGGGAGGTACTCAAAGGGGAGAAAATTTATTTCATAGTTTTAGGGAATTTTCTTTTTCTGTTTTAACTAGCAATGTTACAGGAAATGTTGCTATTTTTAACCACAATTTGGCAGTGCGAAACATTATTACTAGAATTACTGGTGGCTCACATAGTTATATTGATGGTTTGATTACAGCCGCCTCAGGTAGTAGAGCTAATTTGTTTTTGATTAATCCCCAGGGCATAATTTTTGGGGCAAATGCTAGTTTAAATATTGGTGGTTCTTTTGTGGCGACGACTGCAAATAGTATCAAGTTTGCTGATGGGTTAGAATTTAATGCAACTACTAATAATAATACTTCTTTATTAACAGTAAATGTTCCTGTAGGGTTACAATTTGGTGATAGTCCGGGAAATATTGAACAGCCGATTGTTGCTGATTTACCTTTGGGATTGCAAGTAGGAAATGGCAGAACTTTAGGATTAATCGGTGGGAATTTATTATTAGAAAGTAGTCTTTTGGAAGCGCCAGGGGGGAGAGTTGAGCTAGGTAGCGTTACTGGAGGTGGTTTTGTCAGCCTCAGCCAAGTTGATGATGCTTACGCTGCTGGATATTCAGGTGTACAAAATTTTGGAGATATCAGGCTTGCGGCTGGAACTTTAGTTAATACTGGTAGTATCCCCATGCAAGATAGTGGTGGTGCAATTCAAATTCAAGGGAGAAATGTCACTATTGACGATTCACTAGTTTTTGCAGTTAATTTTGGTTTGCAAACAGGAAATAGCCTCATTGTTAATGCTACTGAATCTTTAAAAGTAGGTGGTATTTCTAATATCTTGACTATTGCTCAATCTCAAGCTAAGGCGGGAGATATTTGGATTACGGCTAAAGATTCGGTAGAACTGGGGGAAGAATCATTTATTGGTTCACAGGTCTGTTCTTTAGGGGAAAGTTGTGCCAATGTGACAGGTAATGGTGGCAATTTGACCATTGAAACTAGGCGACTTTTACTAACAGATGGTGCAGGGATAGAAGCTTCTACATTTGGTGCAGGAAACACGGGAAATATTTTAGTTAGAGCTACAGATTCTATAGATTTGAGGGGAGAAAGTGCCGATGGCGATATTCCCAGTGGAATTTTCGCGCAAGTTGCCCCCGATGCTCCAGAAAATGCAGGTAATACTGGCACAATTACCTTAGAAACTCAACAGTTAAATATTCAAGGTGGCGCACAAATATCTAATGTTTCTAGGTATGGAAGTCAGGGGGGAGACCTATTGATTAATGCCTCAGCAGGTATGCAAGTGAGTGGTACTTCCCAATTTGCTACAGCCTCATCTTTAGATATTTTTCGTAGTGGGATTTTTGCTGTAACTCAAGCAGGAACTACCACCAATGACAGCACATTAAATATCAATACTGGATTACTGACTGTAGAAAACGGAGCCAGGATAACGGCAGATAACTTAAATATTGTAGGCGATCGCCTAATTATTCAAAATGGGGCAGAAGTTACGGTGGCTGGAGAGTCGGGAAATTTATCTATCAAGGCGCGATCGCTTAAACTAGATAACCAAAGTCAATTGATTGCTCAAACTACCTCCGGTAATGGTGGCAATATAAATCTCAATCTCAGCGCCATATTGCGACTACGCCTTAATAGTCAAATTTCTACATTTGCTGACGGTAATGGTGGCAACATCGAAATTAATAGCCCTTTCATTGTGGCAACTCCCAATGAAAATAACGACATCACCGCCAATGTGTTCGGGGGTGCAGGGGGTAGGGTGACAATCAGTACTCAGAAATTTCTTGGTTTAGTTGTGCGTAATCGAGGCGAACTTGAGCAAATTTTAGGGACTACCGACCCAAATCAGCTTGACTCAGGATTTCTACTCACCAATGATATCCTGACTTTCTCACAGGCCAGCCCATCTTTCACAAGTATGGTCACAATTAACCAGCCGGATGTAGACTCTCGTCAGAGATTTGCTGCGTTCTCTACAAATCCCATCAATACATCCAGGCTAACCCAGGTTTGTAGTTCAGATGGTGAGACAGAACCAGGACTGAAAGCAACTTTTCCAGGAGACAGGGAAACCAAAAATTCCCCCAGTCCTCACCATTTGTTAACAATCAGTAATTTTACGCCCATTAATGTTGTGGATAACCCTGATTCCCCTAAAATTGTGGAAGCACAGGGATGGGTGATGGATACCAATGGCAATATTGCTTTAGTTGCTCCAGTTCCTACTGTTAATCATCAACATCCCTGGTTTTCGTCCACCATCTGCCATATTCATGAATAAAACTACTAGGGTCTATTATCCTGATTTTGTTACAGGAAGAATACGGAAGATAAAGGGTAAGCTGGTCAAGTCCTTACGTTTGGCTTTGTGCTTTCTGTTGGCGTTGATCTGCACGGTGAATTCGCCAGTGTTGGCAAAAGTAGTCACCCCAACTCATACCGCACAAGTCACTTCTACCATCTCCCTAGTAGAACAGGGTAAAGCCCTATACGATACAGGCAGGTTTGCCGAAGCAGTGCAGATATTACAGCAGGTGGCACAAGAATATCTGCAAAAGGGTGAAAATCTCAAATTAGCAGCGACTCTTAGTAACTTGTCTTTAGCCTATCAACAAATAGGTGCGTGGCAACAAGCACAGCAGGCGATTACAGACAGCTTAAATTTACTTGAGGGCAAAGAACAGAACCCCCAAGTATTAGCCCAATCATTAGATATTCAAGGCCGTTTGCAACTGGCGACGGGTAAAGCAGAGGCAGCTTTAAGCACTTGGCAGCGCACAGCCAAGATATATCAACAAACTAACAATTTTAATGGCGAAGTGCGATCGCAAATCAATCAAGCCCAGGCATGGCGGACACAAGGATTTTATCGTCGGGCGGTGAAAGTTTTACTAGAAGTTAGACAAAAATTACAATCACAGCCAGACTCCCTGGAAAAAGCTGTAGGATTGCGATCGCTTGGTGATGCCCTGATGGTAGCAGGGAATTTAATGGACTCCCGCACTACCTTAGAACAGAGTCTAGAAGTTGCCAAACGCTTGGCAATACCTGGGGAGGTTGCAGCTAGTTACTTTAGTTTGGGCAACAATGCCCGCGCTAAACTGCAAATATCAGAGGCGATCAATTTTTATCAACAAACAATAGCCGCATCCCCCGCACCTTTAACGAAAATTCAAGCCCAAGTTAACCACCTCAGTTTGTTGCTGGACAACGAAAAATTCACGGAAGTGGCAGCTTTAATCCCAGCAATTCAAGACCAAATCAACCAATTACCCCCTAGTCGTGCGGCTATCTACGCCGAGATTAACTTTGCTCAAAGTCTCATGAAACTTACGAGTTCCGAGAACCAAGGGCGGAATAAAAATGTGCCATTAGCACCAAGCACTCAGGATGTAGCCAAATTATTAGCAACAACTATCCAGCAATCCCGCAGCTTGGATGATAAACGGGCAGAAGCTTATGCAATCTTGAGTTTGGGGAATTTGTATGAACAAAACCAGCAGTGGTCAGAAGCCAACAGTCTCACCCAACAAGCCTTAATCTTAGCCCAGGCTAGTAACGCCTCAGACATTATCTATCGCTTGCAGTGGCAATTGGGGCGGTTGTTGTGGGCGCAAAAAGATATATCTGGGGCGATCGCCGCTTATGATGCAGCAGTAGAAAGCCTAAAATCCCTACGCAGTGACTTAGTAGCCGTCAATCAAGATGTGCAGTTTAACTTCCGCGACAGTGTAGAACCCATCTATAGGCAATCAGTAGAGTTATTATTGTCATCCCAGCCAGAAAAAGTTAACGAAAAAATCCTTGATAAAGCCCGGCAACGGATTGAAGCATTACAATTGGCAGAATTAGATAACTTCTTTCGGGAAGCCTGTTTACAAGGTGAAACAGTGTTACTCGATCAAGTGGTAGACCAAGATAACCCCACGGCGGCGATTCTCTACCCGATTATTTTGCGGCGACAAATTCAGGTAATCGTTAAAATTCCCCACAAACCTTTGCAACTTTACAGCACTAATGTTGAGCAAAAAGAAGTAGACAAAGTTCTGAGCGAACTACGCGAAAATCTGGTTCGTCCCACGGCTAGCAAAGCCGTCAAAACTCAATCACAACAGGTTTATGACTGGCTCATCAAACCTATTGAATCAGAACTAGCAGCTAGTGGGGTAAAAACTCTCGTGTTTGTCCCCGATGGTTTATTACGAAATTTACCACTAGGCGCACTCTATGATGGACAGCAATACTTAATAGAAAAATATGCGATCGCCTTGAGTGTAGGTTTGCAACTCCTCGACCCCAAACCACTACAACGAGGAGACCTGAGAGCATTAACTGCTGGACTCACTCAACCCCCGCCAAATTACCCCAACTTTGCCCCATTACCTGCAATCAAGTCGGAAGTAGATTTAATTGCTAGCGCGGGAGTTTCCATTACTAGTTTGTTCGACCAGCAATTTACCCGCGAAGCACTAGAAAAAGAAGTCAATACCGTCTCCTTTAACGTAGTGCATTTAGCCACCCATGGCCAGTTTAGTTCCCGTGCTGAAAACACTTTTATTTTGGCATCAGATGGGCCAATCAACGTCACCCAATTTGATACCTTGCTGCGTGGTCAAGAGCAAATTCGTCCGAGTGCAGTAGAACTATTAGTGTTAAGCGCTTGTCAAACCGCAGCCGGAGACAATCGCGCTGCTCTTGGTCTAGCAGGAGCCGCAGTCCGCGCCGGCGCACGCAGTACGGTAGCATCTCTGTGGCAAATTGATGATGAATCAACAGCTTTATTGGTTGGCGACTTCTATCGAGAACTCAAAAACAACAACATCACTAAAGCCGAAGCCCTCCGCCGCGCCCAACTAAAATTATTACAACATCCCAACTACAGCGCCCCAAGTTATTGGTCTGCCTATGTATTAATTGGTAATTGGTTGTAATTTTTTCTAAAAAAGATGATTAGTGATTAATAGTCAAGGAAAAGAGAGATTTGCATACTTAATAATCTGGCATCAATGGGGAGATAACATAATAAATTTTCCATATCTAGATAATGGAAAACTTATATTCTTTAACTGTCAAAAATAGGTGTATTGCTGAGAACAGCCCAAGTGCGATCGCCTACAATACCATCAACTTTTAAGTTATTTCGTAGTTGAAAAGATTTTACACCTGCTTCCGTAACTAAGCTAAAATCTCCGTCAACCAATCCCGTATAGTATCCAGCATTTTGGAGTCTTTGTTGCAAGGCTTTAACCAGTTCACCTTGGCTACCATATTTCAAAATAGGTAAATCAATTACTCTTCCTTCATATAGAGCTTGCCAAGTTTTATAGCCAACAATTCCATCTTCTGGGATAAAAACCCGATGCTGAAATAAAATTACTCCCCCAACTGTTTCTGAATCTAAAACCCCATCAATAGGCCCAGAATAACAATAATAACTCCTTAATAGCCTTTGTAGTTCTTTGACTACTTCCCCTGTATCACCTTGTTTAAGTGTTGGTTGATTATCAGGTACTTTGCTGTTAGTTGGGTCAGCCATAGTGGTCATGCTTGATACGCCCTATCGAGTGATTTTTATCCTAAAAAAGCCAATTCATCAGACAAATTAAAATTTCACCCACGCTGAGTAATTCTCACTACCTCAGTGGTTAGACTAATAGCAGAAAAGCAAAATATAGCAGTCAGTTTTGGTTTTTGAATTGCCTTGCTTGGGATAAGAATAGAGGAAAATGCTTTTTGATAGGTAAGGAGTTTATTCAAAAATCAAACTTTAGTCCTATATTTGACCAGGGGGATCATAATTTAGCTTTAATTGTTTTAACAGGTAAAGGCTGTAAAGAAAAGATGAGAAATGAGAAGATTTTGCGTATAATTCGATGCAAGTATTTCTCTTATAGAGGAGACGGTTATGTAGAGCAGCAACGCAAATAATTGCATGAAAGCTTATCAACATGAAGCTGCAATTTATTATGACTAGGTTATGCGGTTCTAGAAGCAATATCCTCGAAAGAAAATTTTTAGGCATTCTAGAAGTGTGACCCAAAATAACTTTAACTCAACATACTTCACTACAAATCTTACTAGCACTGGTTACCCAGAGGGTCGCTAGAATTTTGACATACTCACCGACCTAAAGGTGCGGTGATTCTTGACGCTTCACCGGACTGTGCTGGCGAACCAGTCTTACCTGTCCTCTGCGCCCGTTTAAGGTCGTGCCGATGCCCCATGCCGACCATTTTTATATTTTGGGATGCGTTCTCATCTCTGTCGTGTTCAGTATTGCAGTTTAAGCACAACACTGAGCGCACAGATAAATCAATCTTGCCCCACCTATACCCACAACAAGAACAAGTTTGGCTAGTAGGTTCCCATCTACTAATGACCCTGAAATCCCGATTAAGTTTTTCAGATTTACTCTCACAAAATACCCGAAACTCTCTCCATCCCTGCAAGCTAATTATTCTTGCTAACTTACGATTCTTGACCATTCCTGACACATTCAAATCTTCCAAAACAATAGCTTGGTTTTCACTAACTACTTTGGTTGAAAGTTTGTGAAGGAAGTCTTTTCGGGTATCCGCAATTTTGTTGTGTTGCTTGGCGATTCTTAAGCGGGTTCGTTCACGACGCTTAGACCCCTTCTGTTGTCTTGCTATCTTGCGTTGCAGTTTGCGAATTTTGCGGTCTTTCTTTGAGTAATCGGGACTGATTGCTTTTTCTCCATTACTCATAACCGCAAAAGTTTTGATTCCTAAATCAATACCAATGCTTTGGTTTTTAGCTTCAGATTGAATAGGCTCTACTTCTACGACAAAGCTAAGAAAATAACGATTAGCACAGTCTTTAATGACTGTTACACTACTTGGTGCAGATGGTAATTGTCTTGACTTTAGAGGCTTGACGTTGCCAATTTTAGCTAGGTAGACTTCATCTCCTTTAATCGAAAAACCACCAATTCTAAATCTGGCTGATTGTTTACTTGTCTTCTTCTTAAACTTGGGTGTGCCTACTTTTTTGCCTTTGCGTTTACCCTTGAGTGAATCAAAAAAGTTTTTGTAAGCAACTCCTAAATCAGCAACAGATTGTTGTAAAGGGATATTAGAAACATCAGATAACCATGAACGCTCATCAGTCTTTTTAGCTTGCGTAATCACCAGCTTTTGCAAGTCGTTGTTACTAGGAAGCTTTTCGGACTGTTTGCAAACAGCCAGAGCATCATTCCAGACTACGCGAACGCAACCAAACAACTGCGCTAACAGTTGCTTTTGTTGGTCTGTCGGGTAGAACCGGAATTGATATCTGGCTTTCATTGATAATGTATAATTGGTCTGTAGAAGTATTATACATTGGTGAGCAGCGCGTTGGGCGGGTTCCCCGACTTGTAGCGACTGCTCACCCGAAGGGTCTACAAGAAGTGACAAGCCAGTTTCGCAGGGAAAGACACTCTGTTACGGACTTAAAAATTCATTTGGTCTGTGTTACCAAGTATCGTAAGTCTGTATTCACAAAGGAAAGTATTGAACTAATTGAAAAAACGTTTAGAGAGGTAGCTAATAAAATGGATTTTCAAGTAATTGAATTTAACGGTGAAGACAACCATGTTCACGCGCTTATTGAATATCCCCCCAAGTTATCCATCTCTCAAATTGTTAATGCTTTAAAAGGTGTCTCTAGTCGCAGGTATGGACAAGCCGGATACAAGAAACCCCACAAAGAAGCCTTGTGGAGTCCCAGTTATTTCGCTGTGTCCGTAGGAGGTGCGCCATTAGAGATCCTAAAAGAGTACATCAGAAATCAAGAAAAGCCGTCCTAGAACGACGGGGCTTGTATCCCATTCTTTTGGTCAATAAGAATAAAAACCCGATATAGTTGGCATTAAAGCAATTTAAATTGATTTGCAGCTGATACCTTATCAGATTTTTGCCAGTAAATGATGGGGGAAATTGGCTCAACCAATGCAGCAGTTGCATATTATCTATAGTAGTTGGCTGTTGACTATGGACTAATGACTATGGACTAATAACTAATAACTAATACTATGACTAATAATATGACTACTCTCCAAGTTGCTTCTTCCTTGAATGACATCGCTCAACAAACTCGCCAAGCTGCAAGTTTATTGGCGATGCTGTCTACCGAGGCGAAAAATCAAGCGATCGCTGCTGTCGCTCAAGCCTTAGAATCTGCAAAGGAGGAAATTTTACAGGCAAATATTGATGATTGTGAAGCGGCTACGGCTGAAGGGATAGCCAAGCCATTATACAAGCGGTTGCAGTTGGATGAACATAAATTAAGAGATGCGATCGCTGGGGTGCGGGATGTTGGTAAACTAGCAGATCCTATCGGACAAGTACAAATTCAGCGTGAACTAGATACAGGTTTAGTTCTCAAGCGGATAACTTGCCCGTTGGGAGTGTTGGGGATTATTTTTGAAGCCCGTCCAGAAGCAGCCATTCAAATTATCTCCTTAGCTATCAAGTCGGGTAATGGCGTGATTCTCAAATGTGGGAAGGAAGCTGTACGTTCTTGCGAAGCCATAGTAAAGGCTGTGAAACAGGGATTATCAACCACAGATGTCAATCCTGAGGTAGTACAGTTACTCACCACCAGAGAAGAAACCTTAGAACTTTTACGCCTAGATAAATATGTAGATTTAATTATTCCCAGAGGTTCTAACTCTTTTGTGCGGTTTGTTCAGGAAAATACTCGTATTCCTGTACTTGGTCACGCCGATGGCATTTGCCATGTATATATAGATAAGTCCGCAGATATAGAGAAAGCAATTGCTGTGAGCGTCGATGCAAAGGTGCAGTATCCGGCTGCTTGTAACGCCATTGAAACCTTACTTGTCCACCAATCAATTGCGGCGGAATTTTTACCAAAAGTAGCCCAAGCCTTAGCTGAACGTGAGGTGGAATTGAAAGGGGATGAACGGACTTTGCAGATATTACCTGAGATTGCGGCCGCCACAGCCATAGATTGGGAAACAGAATACAGCGATTTTATCTTGTCCATTAAGATTGTAGACTCATTAACCGAGGCGATCGCTCATATCAATCAATATGGTTCTCGTCATACCGATGCCATTATTACCGAAGATGTGGCAGCCGTTAAAACCTTCTTTGGCTTAGTTAATTCAGCCGGAGTCTTTCACAACTGTTCTACTCGCTTCGCCGACGGTTTCCGCTATGGCTTTGGCGCAGAAGTAGGTATTAGCACTCAACAAATGCCCCCCCGTGGCCCCGTGGGTTTAGAAGGACTGGTGACATATAAATATCAGATGACAGGTGCAGGACATATTGTCGCCACTTACACAGGGGAAAATGCCAAACCTTTTACTCACAAGGATTTCTAGGATGAAAATCCCCCGCCTCCAAGGGGATGAGAAATTTGGTCATTGGTAATGGGTAATAGTCCAATTACCTATTACCCATTAGCCATTACCAGATTCCTCAAACTTCATAAATATTTTGTCAAAAGTTGGGAACTATATAGACAATTACACTAGTAGCAGTCGAGGTAATTGTCATGGCTGAATTGTTGAAGGGTTGCGTAGCCATACTGAATCAAGCAGCAAAATGAGACTAGATTCAGTTAACAAAAATTTTTTAAGTGAAAATACTGATAAGACTTTAGTTAAATTCTGTTAAATTAACAGTGCTAATTTAGCTTTTATGAATTAAAAGTTACTCAGAGGAATATAAATTTTTGGTATTTAACTTTTGTTGATGAGACCTTCCACAAGTCGTATTCCTCTATGTATTAGAGTTAATGAATTTACTAAATTTTACACCTAATTAGGGATTAAATTATCGTAAAACATATTCTGTATAAGTAGTTTATGACAAATCCTTTTCAATAACTCTCGTATTTTTTATCACCTACTTAGTTAATCAATTCATGATAGGACTTGTGGCGAAGCTTCCCCATCAACTAAGTTGACACCTATGGAATTTATCTAAAGTAAAAGCAAAATGAGTACAACTCCTATAAATAACTACAGGTTAAATCATAAACTACATCCCCTATCCCTCTTAGCTCAACTCACCAGTCGTCATGCTACAGGCTGCTTACGCGTATTTACAGACACCACATCTTGGACAATTAATTTAGAAGCAGGTAAACTTACTTACGCTTCCTACTCAGATAAATTATTTGAGCGTTTTGATAATCAACTGCGGCGCTTAAGTCAAAAAATACCTACTCTGAACAGCGCTACCCGTGTACAAATGCGGTTGATGTTTGAACCCAAGGGTGAAGATCAATCCATGTTATATGCAGATTATCAGGCGATTTGTTGGCTTGTAAATCAGAACCATATTAACCCCAAACAAGCCGCCATCTTGATAGAAGAACTAGCAAAGGAAGTAATAGAGACATTTTTAGTCATCAAACAGGGAAGCTATGAGTTTTTCCCTGACATTCTTTGGGAAGAAATGCCAAAATTCTGTTATTTAGATTTGCGTTTATTAGTTGAATATTGCCAAAAACAATTACGACAACGCCAACCTACACCACCATCTGTGAATACGGGTGGTGGTTCGCAAGTTTTGCCATCAACTAGACCCGCCTCATCCCCATCATCAAACCAAAATCATCCTGAGAATAGCGTAAACTCTCAGCCAATTAATCCTCCATCGCTAGTTAGAAAAACTTTATATACTATTGCTTGTATTGATGATAGTCAGACAGTCTTAAATTCCATCAGAAGTTTTCTAGATGAGAATGTATTTACAGTGGTGACTATTAATGATCCTGTGAAAGCTTTAATGCAAGTTCTGCGGAGTAAACCAGACTTAATTTTACTCGATGTGACAATGCCCAATTTAGACGGATATGAATTATGTTCCCTATTACGGAGACATTCAGCCTTTAAAAATACGCCTATTATTATGGTGACTGGTAGAACAGGATTTGTTGATAGGGCTAAAGCAAAAATGGTCAGGTCTTCAGGCTATTTAACTAAGCCTTTTGACCAGTCGGAATTATTAAAAATGGTGTTTAAACATATTACTTAAGGCAGGAGATTGAAGAGTGAGTATTACCTTAGTCGGCAAAATTTTGATTGTTGAAGACTCACCTAGTGAATTAGAACTGATGAGTCATTATTTACAAGAGAGTGGTTATGACGTAATTAAGGCGGCTGGTGCAAAGGAAGCTATAGAGAAAGCTTTATTAGAAAATCCTGATGTAATTGTCACTGATGTTGTCATGCCGGGAATGAGTGGATTTGAGTTATGTCGTTCCTTGAAAAAACATCCACTTACAGAAAAACTCCCGATAGTAATTTGCAGTTCTAAAAACCAAGAAATAGACCGTTTGTGGGCAATGAAACAAGGTGCAGATGCCTATATTACAAAACCCTATACCCGCGAAAATCTGCTGCGTACTATTAAATCTGTAGTGATTTAAATCAATGGATAACTCACAAAGTTTAATGACTCCTCTGTCACCTCAAAATAAATCAGGAGATGGTTATCTAAAATTTTACCTCAATCAGCAAAGTGCTGCTATTTTAGCGATGAACCATACCCAAGAAGCAGTTCTGATTCCTGTGGAATCTATTACACCTATGCCAAATATGCCACCTTGTGTCTTAGGTTTAATGAATTGGCGCAGTCGGATAGTTTGGGCAATTGATTTACCAAAAATGCTCAATTTGGAATCGTTGGAAAACCGGTTACATCAATATAGTGTCATTGTGATTAAAGTAGAATCAACATTATTGGGTTTAGTAGTACAAGAGATTAAAGGCATAACTAAATTCATGCCTGATGAGATTCGGTCACCTATTGGACAAGTGGCATCTAGTTTGGTTCCTTATCTACGTGGTTGTGTGACACAACAGGAAGAAAATTTCCTTGTGTTAGATGCTCAAGCAATTGTCAATTCTTCTGTACTTATTGGTAATCAAAAGTATCAATAAAATATTTTCTGTTCTCATTAATTATTTTCCCTAACTGCAATTATGATTAATAAAACCGACATGGCTAAGAGTGATGATGCTCAAAATCAACCATCATTGATTTCTGCTAAACAATCCAGTAATGGGATTGGACGAATCTCCAATAAGCTGAGTCATCTTGTTAATCAGCAGAATTTAGGAGTTTATTACCAACGCTTAAGCTTAAAAACAAAAGCCGTAGCTTTAGCGATCGCACTCGGTACACTCCCCATTTTAACCGTTGGTGCGATCGCCTACAACTTACTCAATAAATCAATTATCCAACAAACGTCTCAAGCTCAACAAACAACCGCCACTAAATTAACCGACACAGTTAACCGCTTCATGTTGGGACGTTATGCAGATATTCAATTTATTTCCCGCCTACCATTTTTAGCAAATCCCCAAGTTAGTAGTAGAACAAGTAAAGAAGAAAAACAACTAGTATTAGATAGTATTATCGAAATTTATCAAAATTACGAAAGTATTGCTGTATTCGATATTCAAGGGGATGTGATTGCCCAGTCTACAGGGGAAAGTTTATATAATCAAAAAGGTCAAAGTTATTTTCAAGAAACGCTCCAGAAAGAAGCACCCATTATTCAACAATCAGAACCATCAAGTATTGATATAACTGCACCAGTGAAAGATATTACCACAGATCAAATTATCGCTGTGGTCAGAGCTAAGATGCCCATCAAAGCTCTAGAAGCGGTCATCAAAGACTATGCTGTTAATGGCAATACATATAATTTACTCGATACCTCAGGGATAATTTTCCTCAGCCCAGAAAAAGAACTATTAGGTAAAGAAGCCAAAGCCAATTATCCCGATTTAGCCGCACCTCTAGATAGTAAAAAAGTTGCCAGTTTCCTTACCACTCCCAAAGTTAATAAAAAACCCGTATTACTTAGTTATGTACCACCGCAAAACTTAGCGGGACTACCAGACCTAAACTGGCAAGTTCTCTTGACCACCGATGCAGATGCTTTATTCCAACCACAACGACAGCTATTGTGGACAATTCTTTTGGGTACAGTATTTGCAGCTTGTGCAGTAGGAGCGATCGCAGCTTGGTTAGCTAACCGTACCATACAACCCCTATCCAACGCGACCACCACCTTAGCAAAACTCGGTCAAGGTGAATTCCCCAGCCGTATAGAAGTAGAAAGGGAAGACGAGTTAGGCGCATTGGCTACCAACATTAACCAAGTCGCCGAACATCTGCAAATTGTGGTCAAACAAAAAGGATTTGTCGTCACCAACCCTGACCAAGAATGGCAACCACAAGATGTTTTACAATTACAACTCCTCGAACTACTCAGCAATGTTGAAGGTGTCGCCAAAGGTGACTTAACAGTCCGTGCAGACGTGACGGCTGGCGAAATCGGTACAGTTGCGGACTTTTTCAACTCCATAGTCGAAAACCTCCGCGATATCGTCACCCAAGTCAAACAAGCAGCTGGTCAATTAAACACTGCTATCGGTTCCAACGAAGGTGCAATCCGTCAACTAGCAGAAGAAGCCCTCACCCAAGCCACGGAAATCAACCGTACCCTAGACGCAGTTGATAAGATGACCCATTCCATGCAGGCCGTAGCCGACAGCGCCCAACAAGCAGCCACCGTAGCTAATCATGCAGCCTTTACCGCCACCAAAAGTGGACAAGCAATGGACTTGACAGTACAAAACATCTTGTCCTTACGCACCACCGTCGGCGAAACTGCCAAAAAAGTTAAACGCCTGGGAGAATCTTCACAACAAATTTCCCGCGTCGTCTCCATCATTAACCAAATCGCCACCCAAACCAACCTCCTCGCCATCAACGCAGGTATCGAAGCCGCCCGTGCTGGAGAAGAAGGCGAAGGTTTTGGCGTAGTCGCCGAAGAAATTGGCGAACTAGCCGCTAGAAGTGCAGTCGCTACCCAAGAAATTGAGCAAATTGTCGAGAACATTCAACGGGAAACTAACGAAGTCGTCAAGGCGATGGAAGTAGGAACTACCCAAGTAGTGGAAGGGACAAGAATTGTGGAAGAAGCCAAACAAAGCCTGGGTCAAATATTAGATGTATCACGGCAAATCGACTCTTTAATTCAATCAATTTCCACCGCTACTGTATCGCAAGTAGAGACATCACAAACTGTTAATAGACTCATGCAAGATATCGCCTCTGTCTCACAACGCAGCAGCGATTCCTCCCGCCTAGTAGCCCAATCTCTCAAACAAACTGTAGAAATTTCTCATCAGTTACAAAAAACTGTGGGTACCTTTAAAGTGAGTTAAGAGTTCGTTGTTGACTGTTAACTGTTAACTAATGACAACTGACCAATGACAACTGACAACTGACCACTGACAAAAACTATGTCAAAAGATAAAGAATTAGAAATCCAGATGCAATTTCTGGAAGAAGCTACAGATTACATTAATACTCTAGAAGGGGTATTACTAGAAATCGACACAAGTCACCGCATTGACTTAGAAAAAATTAACGGTGCATTACGCGCTGCTCACTCAATTAAGGGCGGGGCGGCGATGATGGGATTTCGCGCTTTGAGTGATTTATCTCATCGTTTAGAAGATGCTTTTAAGGTTTTAAAAACCCGCAAAAATTCCCTAGAAATTGATACCCAATTACAAAGTTTATTACTTTCTGCTGTTGATTGGTTGCGGCAAATTCTCCAGTTACTAGGAGAAGGAAATGCGGTAGAAGATGATTGGTTAGCGACATTTTGTCACCCAGTCTTTGATGAATTGCGCGATCGCCTTGGTGATCCAACTCCGGAAGATGCTGCAACCATGCTATCACCAGAGGAGGGGCAAGATATCATTCCTTTGTTATTTGAATCAGAAATCGAAGGGTGTCTCCAGCGTCTAGAGTCGGTTTTGGTAGATCAAAACCAGCCTTGTTTACAAGAAGAAGTCGCCATCATGGCGGCGGAATTGGGCGGTTTGGGAGAAATGTTGCAATTACCAGCTTTTACCCAACTATGTGAATCTATTAAATATCATATAGAAAATTCCAACGGTAATGTCTCAGAAATTGCCCAATTAGCATTACAAACATGGCGGCGATCGCAAGCTTTAGTTTTAACAAATCAACGTGATAAATTACCTACAGAACTCCAATTTGGTGAATTAGTTCATATCCCCGTACATACTCCATCTCTACCACAATTTGAAGCAGATAAACCATCAGAAACATCTATAGAATCAGATTTTATTCCTGAAGATTTGACAGTATCAGAAAAGAATAATCATAATCCCCTTAGCGTTATTAATTTCCCCGAAATACTGACAGAATTTGCTAAAGAAAATACAACAACAGATTATACATTACTTGCTAACAAAGACCGTGAACATCCAGAAAATACAGTCCGTGTTCCTAGTAAACAATTAGAAGAAATAAATGATTTATTCGGTGAGTTGATTGTCCAACGTAATGGCCTTAACTCTCAAATTGAAAGATTACGCAAACTTGTACGTAACCTAAACCAGCGTGTCCATACCCTAGAACGGGAAAATCAAGAATTGCGGACAATTCAGGAGCGAAAAACTACCAAAGACTTGGTAAATGCTCATCATGGTGCAGAATATCCACAGACCCAAGACCCAGAGAGCGAGTTTGATGCCTTAGAGATGGATCGGTATAATGAGTTAAACTTGCGATCGCAAACAGTAGTGGAAACTATTGTCCAAGTCCAAGAAGTCACCACAGATATTCAACTCAGCGTTGACGACACAGACCACGTCGCCCGTAAACTCAATAAAACATCAAAACAATTACAAACCAAGCTCAACCATATCCGAATGCGCCCCATGTCGGACTTAGTTGAGCGTTTCCCCAGAGCCATCCGCGATTTAAATGTAGAATACAGCAAAAATGTTCAATTGAAAATTACAGGTGGTAACACCTTAATTGAACGCAGCATTTTAGAAGCCTTAAATGAGCCATTAATGCACCTATTAAGGAATGCCTTTGATCATGGTATCGAAGAATCTGCCACCCGTCAGGCATTAGGCAAACCAGAACAAGGCTTAATTGAAATTACTGCCACTCACCGCAGTAATCGTACTATCATCACCATGCGCGATGATGGTCGGGGCATTTCTTTAGATAAAATCCGCACCCGCGCCCAAGGAATGGGGATAGATGAGACTTTGCTAGCCAACGCCACTGATGAAGAACTCCTATCACTAATTTTTGAACCAGGGTTTACCACCTCCGAACAAGTCACCGCCTTATCTGGTCGTGGTGTGGGGATGGATGTAGTGCGTAATAACCTCAAACTAGTGCGCGGCGATATTACAGTTGATACAGAATTAGGTGTTGGTACAACCTTTACCTTATCAGTACCATTTACCCTTTCCATCGCCAGAGTGTTGCTAATAGAAACCAACAAAATGCTGTTAGCATTTCCTACCGATGTGGTTTCGGAAATCTCCCTATTGCAAAACGAGCAAGTATTCCCAATGGCGGGTAATGAAGTCCTCAATTGGCAAGGGACGATGCTTCCCCTCATTCGCCTTGGTCGCCACCTAGAATTTAACTGTCCCCGCTACGATAGCCCAGAACTAGAAACACCCCCAGCAATTAATGCCCATAGCGTCTTAATAGTTAAAGGCAATAATCAACCAGTTGCTATATTGGTAGACCGTTGCTGGGGTGAACAGGAAGTTGCTATCCGCCAAGTTGAGGGCAATATACCCTTACCCCAAGGCTTTAGTAATTGCACCATTTTAGGTGATGGTCGAGTTGTGGCATTAGTTAATACCAATGAACTCCTGTATAAAATTGCCACCAATCAACACCCCACCAAAAATCTCCAATCATCATCAGCTACACTAAAAACGCCCTTCCTCTTCTTTGATAGTGCCAAACTACCAGCACCCCCCACTCAAAACAAAGGCACCATTTTAATCATTGATGACTCCATTAATGTGCGTCGCTTCCTAGCATTAACTTTAGAAAAAGGAGGATATCAAGTAGAACAAGCAAAAGATGGTGAAGATGCCTGGGAAAAATTAGAGAGTGGCTTAAAAGTGAAAGCTGTAATTTGTGATATTGAAATGCCACGTCTTGATGGTTATGGCTTTTTAGACCGAATTAACTCCAACTTGGAGACAAAAAATATCCCAGTAGCCATGCTCACTTCTCGTAGTAGCAATAAACATCGGCAACTAGCCATGCAGTTAGGCGCTAGAGCTTATTTTTCTAAACCTTACAATGAGCAAGAATTACTCGGTACGCTAGAAGAACTAATCTTTAATGTAGCTGTAAGTAATTAGTGCTATTTTATGACTCTGATGAAAGAAAAAAATGTAGGTTGGGTTTCACGTTGTTCAACCCAACCTACTGGCGTATCAAGGCTAAAATAGTGGATTAAATTGGAAAAATTAAACACAGATGTAGCTTGCTTCCCGCAGGGTACGCGGATAAAATCGATGTTTTAATGCAACATTTAAGGCTTGACACGCTACTACTCCTAAATTTATCAAAGCCTTAAAAATCACGGGGTCTGAATTGTTATTTAACGAGAGTAATAGAAGAGCGTTAGGAGGTTGCTGCATCGGATTAATGAATGAAGATGAGCAGGTGTGATATGATAATTGCTAATTAATAGCAACTATCTAGTTTTGCGTCTGTAGCCCCATGACATTAATCCTCAATAAATCGGACTGGGATGAGATGTGGCAGCAGACTGCCGCTTCTCATGTGCAGAAGTTTGTCTCTGATGGGTTTGAGGAAGTTTTGCAGATGCCGCAAGTTGCTGGTCAGGGTTATTCTTGTTACATAGAGCTATCACCTGGGGTATCGTTGGGTTTCGCGGATTGCGAATACCACCAGGATTTGATGATCAAGATACCTGCCCACGACCATTTAATTCAAATTAATATTTTGTTATCGGGATTCTTTGACTGTGATGAGGTTCACCCGCGTTTGGATGGGACGCGCAGTTATTTTTCTGGTAGTGGGGTTTCGCCCGGCGTTACCGAAAAGCATCAAGGTGGAGGGCGTTTGAGTTTTGTGAATGTAGAAATTGAGCCAGAGGTGCTGGAATCTTTTTTGGACGATGGACAACGGCAGCTAGACAATATCAAGCAACTATTCCAGGGTGAGGATTGGAAGGTGGCTTTTTACCCAAAGGTGACAGCAAAAGTGCGATCGCTTGCTCAAGAATTATGGCATCCACCCTATCGCGGTGCAGCCAAACGCCTCTATTTACAAGCCAAAGTGTTTGAGTTATTAGCCTTGTATCTAGATTTAATTGCTGACAATCAAGAACCGATTCGCAACTTACCAAAACTCAAACCAGATACAATTGCCCGTATCCACCACGCCAAAGAAATTTTAACCGCTCAAATCGAGCATCCACCATCACTATCAACATTAGCTCAACTGGTAGGCGTGAGCGATCGCACCCTACAACGCGGTTTTCAAATAATTTTTCAGACAACGGTTGTAGGCTATTTGACACAGTTGCGCTTAGATAAAGCCGAACAATTATTACGCCAAGGAGATGTCTGCAACAAGCAACGCCAACCAACAGTAGCAGAAGTAGCAAATCTCGTAGGCTATGGGCATTTAGGTCATTTTTCGGCGGCATTTAAGCGGCGATTTGGCATCACACCTAGACAATGTTTGGCAGGTCACAAGACGGTTTTTGGATCATAACTGGCGGTTTTTGGATAGACACCCTGCGAGTAACTTCCCTATACTACTTTAACTGCTATTAAGAATTATTAGCAGTAATAGGCTGACTTTGATAAGTTTATTGTGTGGTGTGAGGAACGATGAAGCGTTGGTGTTTGTCCCCCAGTATTCATTTATGGTTTATCATCAGCCTTTGTGGATACTTCAATATAATTGCAGTACAACCGGTATGGGCAAAGGATCAACCCAATCCCCAAGATACAGAAACAATAGATATACCCTCTTTATCCCCAAAACAAAAAAACAATTCTCCAATTCCCCAACTTAGTGAAATTAAACTACCGGGGACTAGTGCCATCATGTTGGTACAGACACCAAGCGGGGATATTGTCCCAATTACAGGTGTGAAAGCTAATCCCACTGAAAAAGGTGTCGAGGTAATTTTAGAAACTACCCTTGGGGAAAAACTGCAAATCACAAATCGCAGTGAAGGTAATAACTTTATTGCAGATGTCCCCAATGCTCAGTTGCGTTTACCATCGGGAGAAGCTTTCACATTTCGTTCCGAAAAACCAATTGCGGGAATTACTGAAATAACAGTTACAAATATTGATGCAAATACTGTACGAGTCACCGTGAACGGCGAGACGGCTTTGCCCACAGTTGAGTTATTTGATGGGGATGAAGGGCTGATTTTTGCAGTAGCATCTACGACAACAGCAACGCAGCAACCGCAAGAACAGCCAACAAGTCAAACACCACCAGCAGAACCAACAGCACAGCAGGATGAGCCAATTGAGTTGGTAGTCACGGGAGAGCAAGATAGATATCGTGTCCCCAATGCGAGTACGGTAACGCGGACAGATACACC
This sequence comes from Anabaena sp. FACHB-595, assembly GCF_048568275.1. Lineage (NCBI taxonomy): Bacteria > Bacillati > Cyanobacteriota > Cyanophyceae > Nostocales > Nostocaceae > Anabaena > Anabaena sp. FACHB-595. The sequence continues at coordinate 2,588,497 of NZ_CP183473.1, read as the reverse complement.
CCTGCGAGATATTCCCCAATCAATTCAGATTATTCCCCAAGAAGTGTTGCGGGATCAACGCGCCGATATATCCAGCGCGCTGCTAAACGCTCCCAGTGTGCGTAACGCAGCACCTTCTAATTTTGACTCGTTGCGATTGCAGGTACGAGGATTTTTTAGTCAACCTACGCTGAATGGTATTAAAGAGACTAACGGTTTAGCCTCTAACGTGGGGCCTGATTTGACAGGAATCGAAAATATTGAAATTCTTCTAGGGCCAAACTCAGTTTTACTGGGTTCAACATCTCCAGGCGGAACAGTCAACTTTGTCACCAAACAACCTTTACGAGATCCCTACTACTTTGTTGAAGCAACTGTGGGTAGTTTTGATTTTTACCGTGGTGAGGTGGATTTATCGGGGCCGCTAGATGATGAGAAGAAAGCCTTATATCGTCTGAACGCATCTTACAGAGATCAAGGATTTTTCACTGATCTGAGCCAAACTAGAAACCTAGTGATTGCGCCAGTTTTGAGTCTGGAACTGAGCAAAAATACAAATTTGACCATTGAAGGAGTTTATAAGAATCTAGAGCAAGAGAACAATAACTTGGGCTTACCTGCGATTGGCACTATCTTTTCTAATCCTAATGGCGATATACCCCGCAGCCGCATTACTAATGAAGGCGAACTTGATGTCACAACTGCCAGAATTGGATATAGATTAGAGCATAAATTTAATGAGAATTGGTCATTAAATAATTCTTTTCGGTATGGCTACGTTAACTATGACGGTATTGGACTAAACGTTGGTACAAGGCTTTTAGCCGATAATCGTACCCTACTGAGAACAGCTAACGATTCCAATGATCGCTATCGTGACTATAGACTAACAACAAATGTGATCGGCAAGTTTACAACAGGTGCAATCAAGCATCAATTACTATTTGGTATTGATCTAGGAAGGCTGAACAATAGCTTAAAATTTACGGGTAGATCAGGCGCACCCATTGATTTATTTAATCCCATTTACGGTCAACCAGTGGGAGCAATAACATTTGAGAGTGATACTAATACCGTCACTGATGAACTTGGCATCATCATACAAGATCAGGTGGCGATCGCCGACAACTTAAAATTACTCGTCAGTGGTCGATTTGATACCTTCACCCAAACCGACAAAGATTTTCTCGCTGGTACAGAAACCAGTCAATCAGGGAGTGCCTTTAGTCCCCGCGTGGGCATTGTCTATCAGCCAATCCCGCCCATTTCCCTTTATGCTAACTACAGTCGCTCGTTTCAGCCAGCCATCGGTCAAGCCTTTGATGGTAGAACCTTTAAGCCTACCAGAGGTACGCAGTTTGAGGTGGGAGTAAAAGCAGATTTAAACCAGAGGCTTTCGACAACACTGGCGTTGTATGATATTACCCAATCGAACGTTTTAACTGACGATCCAAATAATATAGGCTTTTCTGTGCAAACTGGAGAACAGCGCAGCCAAGGTATTGAACTCAGCCTTACAGGTGAAATTTTACCCGGATGGAATGTATTTGCTAGTTATGCCTATAACGATGCTCGTGTCACCGAAGATAATAGCATTCCCGTAGGCAATCGCGTACAACGCACAACTCCCCATGCGGCTAGTTTATGGACAACCTACGAAATTCAAGGAGGCAATTTGCAGGGATTGGGTTTTGGTTTAGGATTGTTTTATGTAGGCGATCGCGCTGGAGATACGGGAAATACATTTGAAGTACCTAGTTATTTAACAACTAATGCAGCTATCTTCTACAAACAAGATAGATTCCGTGCGGCGATTAATATCAGAAACCTCTTTGACGTAGACTATTTTGAAAATGCTTTCAATCGCTTGCGTGTCTCTCCTGGTGAGCCATTTACAATCCAAGGAACTATTTCTTGGACATTTTGATAATCCCATGATTTTCTAACTCACACTGGAGGATAAAAGCTGACAGGATTTATTTAGACATCTTCAGAAACAAGAATGTTCTCAATTTCTGGAAATGTGTACCAATCCTGTTTTACAAAGCACAAATCTATGAAAATAATTTCACGCCGCTTTGTTGTCTTATTCTTATTAGGAATTTTGATATTTACTGCTATTTGGGTTAGTAGTAAAAGCTTTACCTATGAAGCGACAAACTCAATATCTCCACAACAAAACGCAAAATGTCGAGTGGTGCAACACGTCCAAGGAGAAACTTGTATTCCCCTCAAACCCCAACGAATTGTCACCTTAGATTTTAATAGTTTTGCTGCACTTTTAGCCTTAGATACCAAACCCATCGCCACTTGGATTACAACTGAAATAGAAGATGACTTTCCTTACTTTCAAGGAAAAGCAGAGGGAGTAGAAATATTACGTAGTTCAAGCGGTCAAATTAATTTAGAAAAACTTGTATTACTTAATCCCGATTTAATTATTGTGATTTCCCATCCAGGATTTGCAGGAATTTATAAATATGCTTCACAAATTGCACCTACAGTAGTTCTACCTTGGATAGAAACTAGAGGAAACTGGAAACAACACATTCAAGATACTGCCAGAATTTTAAACAGAAGAGAAACAAGTATTCAACAGATAAATTACTATAACCAACGTGTTAATCAAGTAAAACAGAGACTTAGTAATAATCATCGAAAAATTCACGTATCATTTGCTTTTGTCGCTGCGGGACAATTAGTTATTACTCGTCAAAAATCTTTTGCGGGTGGAATTTTGCATGATATTGGCATATTAAACCCTATATTTGCCGAATCTGGTGATTACGATTTACCTCTTTCGGAAGAACTCTTACCCAACATTGATAGCGATATCCTGTTTATTGCACCGCTACGCAAAGATGATTACTCTGTTATCAAAAAACTTCAGCAAAAGCCTTTATGGTCTAAACTCAAAGCTGTACAGCAAAATCAAGTTTACATAGTAGATTTTTCTGTTTGGCGGGGATTGAATATGCTTGCAGCTTATGCAATGCTCGATGATCTTGATAAATACATATTTAATATCACTTAAAATCATGCCAAAATATAACCTATTTGTCTGTAAATCTTGTCACCCTTCTTCTCAAGAAAGACCAGAAAATCCTCCTTTTGATGGTGAAATTTTACTTGAAAAATTAAATTATTTATGTAGTGAAGAATCGTCACTTCATGAAATAGAAATTAAACCCGTTGAATGTTTGTGGGCTTGTAATCATGGTTGCGTTGTAGCTGCTTCACACCCAGACAAACCCAGCTATCTTTTCGTCAATTTGACTCCAGAAGAAAGCGCAGCATCTTTACTAGAATTTATGCAATTGTATGTCAAGAGTCGTAAAGGTAACGTAGCTTGGAAACAATTACCTGAAGTGCTACAAGCTGCAATTTTCGCGCAAATTCCGCCTGGGGAAAGGTAGCGGTGGTTATATCTTTTTAGTATTATCCTCACTCAACTTCAGCGATTAAACCAAGCCTCTAGATCAGCCATTCCCTGAAAATCTAACAGTGCTTCGCCAAGATTTTCTAATTTTTCTAAGGACAAAGATTCAATGCGCTGACGCACCTCTGAAGATAATTCTCCCACACGACGAGTTAATTGACACAGAACAAGGGATTTTTCTCCTTCTTCCTTAATTTCATGGTAAAGTCTTGTTTCCTTTAGTGTAATCCCTAACATCTCTTCATGTCACCCTTACTCATATAATTATGAAAGTGGCGATCCGGGTGTCAGATTGATATGAAGAATGCGGCATCTATTTTTAAATAAGGGTACTAGCATAAATGAAATGTATTTCAACCAAAACGGTTTCAGGCGATGGGGATAGTTGACGAATTGGGGTAGATAACAAATTTCTTTTTTGAGTTGAATGGATAAATCCCATGCTTCTATTTCATGGAAATTATCTAGTCCCCATTTAAAATCCGCATCGGTTTTGGATACAGTTTCGTGTTTTTTAGTATTAGCTACTCCTTTTTTATCTAGCACATCAAATACCATTTCTACAGAAATAAATTTAGGAGCTAGCATTGTTTTAATTTTTCGAAATACACTTTGGTTTTCCTCCTCGCTTAAATACATTGATACGCCTTCCATGATGATAAATAGAGGCTGATTTGTTGCTGGTGTGATTTGGGATATCCAACTAGATTCGAGAATAGAACTACCAATTAAATGATAGCGATCGCTTTCAGAGATCAGTTTTCTTTTCAGGTCGATAACTTCGGGGAAATCTATTTCGTACCAGTTCATCTCCCCATTGTCAACTCGGAAAAATCTTGTACACAGTCCCCCTCCCAAGTTAATAACTGTAGCTTGTGGATGGGTGATCAAAAATTGTCTTAATATTTCATCGATATTTTTGGCTCGGATGACAACACCTAGTTGAGATGACCAGGAACTAGAATATTTAGAGAAGTCATAATCAACTTTTCCGACAATTTCTACTGCCTTTTTATCTTCCAGAATACAGTCAGAAAATTCCTGCTCGACATAACGTCCGTAGAGGGTAATCATTAATGTTTCAGGTACACCCACAAGTTTTGTTGTCGATTCTTTTTGTGTGTTCATAAGCAATTGTCTATTTACATTAACTACTGTTCGTATTGATGTTTTATTGCTGATGCTTTAAAATCTCACTGTTAAACCTGCAACTAAACTAATACCTGGTTGCACAAATAAATCTAAATTCCCATCATTTGCACTCAATCCTCGCACGTCACCACGTCGCCAATATTTTTCATTGAGAAGATTGAAAACCCCAATATTTAACGTTGCATTGTCGCTCAAATTGTAATACCCAATTAAGTCTAATGTGAAATAACTATCAGGGACAAAGGGATTTGGTATTTCTTCAGTTTTAGGAAGTCTGGGACTTGCTGCGTAACTACCGATTAATTCAGTTCCCCAGCGATTTTGGGGTGCGCGATATCTTAATCCTGTCACTAAGCGGAAGGGATCGACGGATACGAGGGGTTGATTTTCTTCTAAGTCGTCTCCGACAGTGTAACTAGAACTTGCTAGTAAGCTAAATCCCGAACCTAATTTTAATTCTCCCTTGGCTTCTACTCCATAAATTCTCACTTCACCGCGATTCACTGTTTGGAAAGAACCAACTATTAATCCAGGGGTAGGAATGACTCGTCCAAAGGTGTCAATAAAGTTATTATAGTTGTTGTAAAAACCGCTAATACTAAATTTTCCAGAGGGAAATGAACCGCGTAATCCTAATTCAAAATTATTACTGGTTTCGGCTTTTAAATCGGGATTGGGAATGACTGTATATTGACCAGGATTGGTAAAACCGGGGTTAATATCTTCGCCTGTTGGTGCGCGAAATCCACGAGAATATTGAGCAAATCCAGTCACTTCTGATGTGAAGCTATAAACCAATCCCAGCCTCGGTGAAATGGCAGAATCGGAAAAATTAGATGTAGGAAAATTACGCGAGTTCGCGCGATAGATATCGTCTGGGTTGGGATTCAAACTATATGAATCGTAACGAATACCAGGAATAATTGTTAGATTTCCCCAGGTAATTTCATTTTGTAAATAAACACCAAACCTCGTATTATCTGTGTCGGCAATATCTTTGACAGGAAACGCATCAGGGCCCACTCGATTGGTTCTTTCGCCGATAATTCCAGGTGCAGCAATATTTTCTTGAAAACCATCGCGCAGTCGGGATGTTTTGGTATTGGAAAGTTCGGCACCATAAACTAGTCTATGGTTAATATCTCCAGTTTGAAAATTACTTTCTAGCTGAATATCTCCACCAAAGGTATTTTGTTGATAAATCGAACTACGAAAGCGACGACGGTTAACTGCTCCCGTTGTAATTGGTGCAGTTGCGCGACGTAATTCGTTTGATTCTTCGGTGCTGGTTGCTTCTTGATAATAAATTTGGCTGCGTAAAACTTGGAAGAATAAATTGCTATCGGGATTGTTATGTTCGTAGCTTAAATTATATCGATTACGCTTAATTTCATCCGTTGCTGTTAAGCTATCTGTACGGACACCAAAGTTAATCCCACGGGAGGTTAAAACATTGGTGTCTGTGGTGCGATTAATAAACTCTCCAGTTAATTTGAGTTGATCAAAATCACCCAAATTAAATACTAATTTTGTCAACCAACTATTTGCATCGGTAGTTTGGGGATTGGGAGCGCGATCGCTATTTATTTGTGGTTCGTATCCATCCCGTCTGGTGTAAATTAACAATCCCTCCACATCACCCAATCTACCTGCAATTGTAGTTGTGTTACCAATTCCCCGATTGGCACTATCGTAGACAAATTTATTGCTAAAATACCCATCGTCTCCCGATTCGTTCAAATAATCGCTGGGATCTTTGGTAATGAAGGTGACGACACCACCAATCGCATCACTACCGTACAAAGTAGAGGCAGAACCGCGAATAATTTCTACCCGTCGCAGGGTTTCTGTATCGATGTAATTTCTTCCTAGTTGGGTGCTACCAAAATCAAAGGAATCCGGTAAACGCACCCCATCGACTTGTAGCAAAACCCGATTCCCATCAATCCCCCGGATATTGAAGTCTTGGAAACCATAACGTCTCGCATCTCCACTCGTCGATACCCCCGGTTCATAGCGGATTAAATCATCTAAATTCTGAATAAGTTGATTATCAATATCTTCTGCATCAATAACTGTAATTGTTCCTGGGGATTCATCAAGCGATCGCGGTGTTCTAGTTCCCGTCACCGTAATCTCAATATCTGCTTCTTCGTTCTCTTCCTGATTTGTATCTCGCTTGCGTTTGCAAACTTCCGGTTGTTTTTCATCCTCTCGATTTTCTATCACCTCATAACCATCAGGACATTTGGGATTCTTCCCATCTAAATTCACAGGAATAGTATCTGGTTTTTGGGTGAGCCAATCAGCACTTCTATGGGTAAATTCAAGTTCACGAATATTTGGTATTGCTTCTGAATCTTGCTCTTCAGCAGCGAATACCGCAGTTACATAAATAAGATTTATTACGAAAATATTCAAAAATAAAAAGCCTATCTTCACCTGATCAACCTCAAAAATCAGTCAATTCACCGTAATCACGACTGCAAGGATGCAAAAATTATATTTGTCCATATTTGCCACTTAATCTATGCGATCGCATTCAATATTGGCGTTGCATAAATGCGGGATGAATTAAGCTTATTTAGCAAAAAAACTGTCGTCTTTTTTGCGGCTTTGTGCGTATCCTGGGGGTTCCGCCTTAGTGGTATAAGCGAGACACAAATCATCCCATTAATTCAGTAACGCCCAATATTGAACAAAAGAACCACCCAAATTCAGTTACTGTGTCATTGATTACGGATATTTTTTAACTCTCTGTAGTCATCTAAGCATTATTGCTATAAATTGTCAAATGCTACCGATAATTTAGTGACCATTTTCTAAAAACTTGCATGAAAACACATATCCTCAATCACCTACATTTCCTAGCAGGTGTGGTAAAATAGTTGCAAAAACTTAGCATTTAATTAATTTTTCTCCAACCTCCTAGCATGACATTTATCCTCAATGACTCGGACTGGGATAAGATACGTTTACAGGCTAGCAATCTTGACTGGCAAGATTCTGTATGTAGTACATTTGAGGATGTTGCCGAGATCACAAAATATATTGATCGGGATTTTTACTTCTCCGAGGTGGAACTATCGCCGGGAATATGGTTGATGTTGACAGATTGCACCCATCACCATGATTTGATAGTAAAGACACCCGTCCACGACCATACAATTCAAATTAGTATTTGTTTGTCGGGTTTTATAGATTCTGAGGAAGTGCATCCCGTTTTAGGTGGGACACGCGGGTATTTTTCTGGGAGTGGAATTTCACCAGCCTACAACTGCAAGTATCAAGGGAAGGTGCGGTTTACCTGTGTAAATGGGCGTTGTTGCGTGAATAGGCAAAATGGTAAATTTTACCTATCGCCAATGTTTTCTCGCTGCCTGATTTCACAGCCGATAGAGCAAGTGTCTGGAGATGGTGGCTATGACACAAAAGGTTGTTACGACACCATTTCACAACGCGGGGCAAAAGCGATAATTCCACCACTTAGCAACGCAAAAATGCAACAACCACATCCTCATTCCCAACCCCATCCCAGAGATGAAAATCTGCGAAGGGTGAACCAAGTCGGGCGTAAGCAATGGAAACAAGAGAGTGGATATCATCGCCGTTCTTTATCTGAAACTGCCATCTTTCGGCTCAAAACCATCAATGGTTGCAAGTTGAGACGACGCTTTTTTGATAACCAGGCTGTCGAGTTATTTCTGCAATGCGCTGCGCTTAACCGCATGATCCAGTTAGGTAAGCCCGACTCTTACAAAGTTGAATACTAATTCCTATCCTTACTTCGGATTGGTGTGTCCTTTTTTCCTTTCATGCAACAAAGCCAATTGTAAATACACCTTAAACCTATGTCTAAACACACGATATTCATCTGCAAATCCTGCCAAATTTCTTCTGAAGAATGAGCAGTGCGATCGCCCTCGCCGAAGGTTAGGTTGAGGCAGCTATAGTCTCTGCGATGCAGAACCGCACAACTCATACCACACTGGATTGCAATAGGGAAAAGAGGATATGATTTAAAAAATTCATCTTGAAAAGTAGCTATATATATGAATGTTCAACTCGTACAATCAATCAAGCAAATGATTTTAGCATTGCCACCAGAAGAGCAGAACTGGTTAAAGGCGCAGCTAGTTCAGAAAAGCTCTCACTCCCCTGCTCAGGTTGTCGATCTCAATTCCTTCAGTGGCACCATCCAGCTCAAGCAAGATCCGCTTGAATTTCAACATGAGATACGGAATGAATGGGCGTGACGAACAAAAGATACATTCTCGATACGAATGTTACCTTATATCTTTTAGGTGGACGGCTTCTAAACACCTTACCTGTTGGTGAATTCTACTTGTCCGTGATCAGCGAAATTGAAATGCTTTCTTATCCAGCACTCGGCGCAGAAGAAGAGTTGAGAATTCAATAGTTTCTATCACAAGTAATAGTAGTTGGTCTAGATCAAGATTTGAAGAATGCTGCAATCAAACTGCGTAAGCAGTATCGACTGAAATTACCAGATGCGATCATTTGTGCCACTGCCCTAATTTATGATGCAGTTTTGTTAAGTAATGATTTACAACTGGCAAATGTCACAGAAATTAGCGTTGATACTGTTCAAATTCAATAGTTAGCAAATTGGGGCAGTAAAGATACCACAGAGACTTGAGAAAAACTCCAAGAAAACCCTTTATGGCGACAACTCAAGGCAGTGCAAGCAAGAGGAATGACTAGCACTTGATGGGATTGATGCCAGTCTGTGGCTTGTGCAATCTGGTATGGGAGCTACCACCACCAGCGACTGCGACAAGTCGCTTTTTTTACAGCAAATTTTGTGCAACAATTAATAATATTTCTTATTTAAGATATATAGCAGGTTGGGGTACTGAATACTGGAGCGATCGCTGACTTATCAAGTTTGCATTGCATCCAGTATTAGGTGTTCCCTTTTAATAAACTGGAAAAGGTGCGTTAGTTTCAACCATATATCAGCTTGATAATAATAGCAATTATCATTTAACTATGACAAAAATTATTACAAGTACAGACTGGGAAGAAATATGGACAAAAAGTGAACAAAATGGTCAACTTTCTAGTCAATTAAAGAGTTTTGAAACTATCCATCAAGGGAAAATTATAGATATCTGTCATACCTATGAATGCTGGACAGAATTACGTAGCGGATTATTTATTAAGATACATGAAAAAGAGTTTATTAATGATCTGATATGGATCAGAGATATTCCTGATGAATCTCTCTTTGGGTTGAGTTTTTTTCTTTCAGGAAAAGTGAGGATTGAACGCCACGGTTTAACTGACAAGACAGACGAAATCGTAGGCAGATATTATTCAGAATGTAACTGCGATATCAAAGAAACTGAATGGTGGAAAGCCGGAGAAAAGTTTTCACGAATTTATCTGAAAATCGAACCACAGCAATTCTTTCAAAGTTTTGGCGAAGAAGAATTAGAACAGATACCCATTTTCCTGCGCCAAGCAGTGATGAATGGTAAAGTACAGCCTTACTACCAGCAAGGGGAAATTACACAGCAAATGTGGCAGGTGTTATGTAATATCCTCAAGTGTCCCTATCAAGGCTTGATGAAGCGAATGTATTTAGAAAGTCAAGCAATGGAATTGATGACGCTTTATTTCCAACAATTTCAGGAGCAGGAGAGATCTAATCATAGCTTTCCCGGCAAGAATTTGAGAGATGTTGAAAGAATATACCAAGCCAAGGAAATTTTGTTAGGTAATCTAGAAAATCCACCTAGCCTGATAGAGTTAGCACAACAAGTAGGGATAAATGAATTTAAATTGAAGTGTGGGTTTCGTCAAGTTTTCGGGACATCTGCGTTCAAATATTTGCACAACTATCGTCTAGAAAAAGCAAAACAACTCTTAGCATTAGGAGAAATGAAAGTTGAAGAAGTGGCATTTAGAGTAGGTTTTGACAGTCGCAGTTACTTTGCTTTAGCTTTCCGCAAAAAATTTGGTTTGAATCCCAAACAATACTTTCAACAGCAACAAAAATCCCTCTAGCGTTCAAAAAAAATCCCTCTAGCGTTCAAATTAGAAATCCGAATCCCGTATTGTAGATACACTACTAGTTTAGTTAAGAAATATTCCTAACAGCTTGTGGGGATAGATGGAGTGACCTAATACCCTAATCTGTCACAGGAGAGGGGTCAAAAGTTTGATGAATATGTTGGTGTGAGGGAGATTTGGTGATGAGATTAATAAAATCGCTTTCCGGGCTGATGTTTACAGCCTCAGTTTTTATACTCACAACACAGTCAGTTCTGGCTGAAACCGATGGAGGAAATTCGGTTGATATTGGAGATAAAAGCAAATCTGTATCAAGTATTCCCCAGTTGAGTGAGGTAAAACCTCCCCAGACTAATGCCGCACTGTTGTTAACTCAGAACCCTGATGCAGAGGAAATAGTAGAAGTTACAGGGGTACGTATCAACCAAACTGAAAAAGGTGTTGAGGTCATTTTAGAAACTGCTAAAGGTGATGCTCTCAAACCTGTTCAGAAGAATGAAGGCAATAAATTAATTATTGATATTCCCAATTCGCAATTGCGTTACGAGGGTGGCGATACATTTCGTCAAGAAAAACCATTTGCCGGAATTGCGGAAGTTTTGGTAGTTAATCAAGATAATAATACTATCCAGGTGACGGTGACGGGGGAAACAGGACTGCCGATAGTTGAGTTATTTGATGGGGATGAAGGACTGATTTTTGGCGTAACACCTGCTACAACTACGGCGCAACAACCACAAACGCCACAAGCTCAAGAAAAGCCAGCAATTGAAATACCCCAAGAAGAACCAGCAGCACAGCAGGATGAACCGATTGAGTTAGTGGTAACGGGACAACAGAATGGGTATCGTGTACAGGATGCGACGACTGCAACAAAGACAGATACACCTTTGCGCGATATTCCCCAATCTATTCAGGTAGTGCCGCGAGAAGTGCTGGAAGATCGCAACGTGAGAAGTCTAGCTGAGGCTGTGGAAACGGTTAGTGGCGTAGTTGACGGTGCTGACTACAACGGTTCGCCTGCACAAGACTTCATTATTAGAGGATTTGAACAGGGTGGAAGTTTCCGAAATGGCTATCGAGATGTAAATTCTTATGGCTTGACAGGAGTAGGGACGATTGAGCGAGTGGAAGTCCTTAAAGGGCCAGCCTCGGTTTTGTTTGGGGCTGTAGAACCTGGTGGAATAATCAACGTCGTCACCAAACAACCCTTGAGTGAACCCTATTATCAGCTGGGATTTGAGGTGGGGAACAGGGCATTTTATCAGCCTAGTATTGATTTCTCTGGCCCTTTAAACGCCGATAAAACTTTGCTTTATCGCTTCAACGCTAGCTATCAAAGTTCAGATGGTTTTCAAGATTTTGTCAACACAAATCTGACTACAATCGCACCAACAATCGCTTGGAAATTGGGTGATAGAACAGACCTGACTCTATATTATGAGTATATTAACTTCAAAGGAACTTTTGAGCAGTATACCTCTATTCTTAGCGATAATACGTTTCTGCCTCGAAGTTTCTATCAGGCATATCCTAACAATGCTTACGTAGATAATACTACCCAAAAGTTGGGTTACACATTGAGTCACAAGTTTAGTGATAACTGGCAGATTCGTAATAACTTTTCTGTGGTTACTAGTAAAAACGCTGAAGAATATACTTTAGCCACAGGGGTAGTGAACGATCAGTCCTTACGGCAATTTGCTCAAGATCGTGAATTTACGCAAGATAACTATTTTGGACAGATCGATTTGCTAGGAAAGTTTAATACGGGATCGATTTCACACCAAATATTGATAGGTTTTGATTTCAATCATAATATTGATACTTTTGCAAGGGTAGTTCAAAGGAATGTTCCTAATCTAGATATTTTCAATCCCAACTATAATATTCCCAGCTTCGACTATGGCCCACGTTCTAGTTCTACCGAACGTTTTCAAACCTACGGGATTTACCTTCAGGATCAGATTACCTTTCTAGATAATCTGAAATTATTAATCGGTGGACGCTTCGATTGGATTTCCGGCGAGAATACAGACAACGTGACAGGGGATACTACACAAAACCCTGATAGTAGTGCTTTCAGCCCCCGAATCGGGTTAGTGTATCAGCCTAGCAAATCTGTTTCTCTCTACACCAGCTACAGCCAATCTTTCGTCCCTGAAACGGGAGTCAACCCTGATGGTGAAATATTTGAGCCGACAAGAGGAACACAATATGAAGCAGGTATTAAAGCTGACTTTCTAGAGGGTAGGCTTTCGGCAACACTGGCAGCCTATCAAATCACCAAGTCTAATATTCTCACCCCCGATCCTGATCCTGAAAGAGCTGCGCTTGATTATTTAATTCAGGTAGGAGAGCAAAGAAGTCGAGGGATTGAGTTAGATGTTGCGGGGGAGATTTTACCTGGCTGGAAGGCGATCGCTTCCTATGCTTACACTAATGCAGAAGTAACTGAAGATAACGATATTCCTGTAGGCAATCGATTGGTAAGTGTGCCAAAAAACCAAGCTAGTCTCTGGACAACCTATGAGTTTCAAAATAGCGATTTGAAGGGTTTGGGATTTGGTTTGGGGCTGTTTTATGTGGGTACGCGATCGGGAGATTCCGCTAACTCCTTTGAAATACCCGATTACTTGCGTACTGATGCGGCAATTTACTATCGTAGAGATGGTTTTAAAGCTGGTATCAATATCCGTAATCTATTTGATACCGACTATATTAGAACCTCTGACGATGGCAGAACATTCCTGCGAAGAGGTGCGCCTTTTACAATTATCGGCTCTATTAGCTGGGAATTTTAACTCTCTCCTGTAGATCATCAGTTAAGTAATTTGCGTGTACACAGCACCAGTCTTTTAGACAACCTGCCAAATATTAGTTAAAGAAAAAATCCCTGGCAATGAGAAAGAGAGTCATCAATACAATTATGCCATTGTTAGTTCTTGTTAAAGGAGTTTGTGTTTTGACTTTTGCTAAGTTTGTTTGGGTTGTCAAGACTGTTTTTTCGAGTAATTACAAGTTTTTACCATTCTTTCTGACCATAGTTGCTGTTGTTGCGATCGCAGCCTGTAACAACACATCGCAGCTAGAACAAAGGGAAACAAGTGCAACTGCTCTAAGTCCAATAGAAACAAAAACTATTAGCCATGCTTTAGGTAAAGTTAAAATTCCACTTAAACCGCAGCGAGTTGTTGTATTAGAAGAAAATATAATTCTCGATTCTGTACTGGCTCTGGGTGTAAAGCCAGTTGGTGTCATGTATTGTCAGGACTGTGAGGAAAATTTTCGAGGTATCCCCAGCGACTTACTTGCTGATGTTCCAGTGGTGGGCAATATTGGAAATCAACCTTCCCTAGAGAAAATTCTTAGTTTAAAACCCGATTTAATTTTGGGGTTAACATGGCTCAAGAGTTCTTATAAAATCCTTTCCAGTATCGCGCCAACCGTACTGATCGATTTTCCGAGTATGTATGATTTTAAAGAAAGACTACGATATGTAGCCCAGGTGTTGGGAAAGAGCGATCGCGCAGAGGAACTTCTGACTCAGTACCAAAATCGTATCCAAACATTGCGGCAGCAATTAGGAAAGCAACTAGAAACAAAAACAATATCTGTGATTTATCTTGCAGGTTCGGCGGATATTTTTTATAGCTACAGACCGGACTTTCTAGCTTATGGTCAAATTCTTAGCGACGCAGGTTTACGACTAATCCAACAAAATCAAAAACAACGCGAGTTAACTTTAAGTATTGAAGTTTTACCCAAATACGATGCGGATATTTTATTTATTATGACAGAACACTTGACTAGAGATTTTAAAGAAGCAAATCCTGAAGTTTTATCTTTCTTACAAAAGCCTATTTGGTCAAATCTTAAAGCTGTTAAAACTAAACAGATATATAGGGTAAATTGGACTGTCGGGGGAGCTATGGGAGCTAACAGAATAATTGATGACCTCTATAAATATTTAGTCAAAACACCTTAAATCATCGTCAGAGAGCGATCGCGTATCTTGTCGCAGTGTAACGTATTACTCAACTGAATAAACCATGATTGTTGTTAATAAATCTATGATAACACGATTTGCCCGTTGAGGTACTTCCTGTTGACTCCTCTCTAGTAATGCCTATAAATCAATACGGTTCAGTTAAGGAAAAAGGTAGGTTGGGTTGCGCTACGCTTAATCCAACAAAGTATTGATGATGTTGGTTTTTCTTGCATCAACCCAACTTACAGCAGTAATATTTTTAGGCTTAACTGAACTGTATTGGCCTATAAATTACCTTTTTGGGATATAAATTTGCCGTTTCTGGATAGAATTCGCATATCAAAAAATAGTAATATCTATATATTTTGGTCAACTGCAATTGCAATGGCTAACTAGAAAACCTAAATCCCTGAATTTTAATTTAGATCATGACATCAACATTCCATCATGTATCAAACAAACTTTCTCCCTTGCGCCGATTACTCAATTATGGACAAAAATATCGTGGACAAATTTACCAAGCGTCTACCTATTCGGTTATTAATACAGTTTTAGATTTAGCCCCCCCTTGGTTAGTGGGTATTGCCGTAGATATATTAGTGCAACAACAAGATTCTACAATTGCTAAATTTGGTATTAAAGAAGTAGTATGGCAATTTGCATTACTTTCATTAATTACCGTTATTGTTTGGATATTTGAATCACTTTCCCAATACGCTTATGACAGAATTTGGCGAAATGTGGCTCAAAATATCCAACATAGTTTACGTTTAGACGCCTACAATCATTTACAAAAATTAGAATCGGCTTATTTTGAAGACAGCAGTACAGGCGGTTTGATGTCAATTCTCAGTGATGATATCAACCAACTTGAAGATTTTTTAAATGGGGGAGCAAATGAAGTTATCCAAGTCACCACTTCCTTAATAATTTTGATTGTTGGTGCGTTTTTCATTTTGCCATTTAACATTACTCTTGCAGCAATGTTACCTATGCCCTTTATTCTTTGGGGTTCACTGGTATATCAAAAACGGCTAGAACCCCGTTATGCCGATGTTAGAGAAAAAGTTAGTTTTCTCAACTCGCGGCTTGCTAATAATATTAGTGGAATTACGACAATTAAAAGTTTTACAGCAGAGAAGTATGAAAGTGCCAGACTAGCAGAGGAAAGTGAAGCTTACAGAAAAAGTAACGCCAAAGCAATTAAACTTTCTGCTGCTTTTATTCCTTTAATTAGAATGTTGGTTTTAGCAGGGTTTACGGCTTTGTTATTTCTGGGAGGTATGGCAGCATATTCACAGAAAATATCTATAGGTAATTACAGCGTTTTACTGGTGCTGGTACAAAGATTACTGTGGCCATTGGTGTTTTTAGGAGAAACTTTTGACCATTATCAAAGAGGAATGGCTTCTACTAGGCGGGTAATGGATTTATTAGATACTCCTATCCAAATTATTACGGGGGATGTACCTTTAGTTGTGGAAAATGTGCGGGGTGAGGTTGATTTTAAAAACGTTACCTTTGCCTATCAAAACAGTGAAGTGATTATTAAAGATTTATCTTTACATATTCCTGCCGGAAACACTATTGCGGTTGTTGGTTCTACAGGTTCGGGTAAAAGCACTTTAGTGAAATTATTGTTACGATTTTATGATGTTTCTCATGGCTCAATTACCATTGATGGGATTGATATTCAAAAGTTAAATTTATCTGATTTACGTCGCAGTATTGGCTTAGTTAGTCAAGATGTATTCTTATTTCATGGTACGGTGGCAGAAAATATTGCCTACGGTACTTTTGATGCTAGTGATGAAGCCATTATTAATGCTGCAAAAGTAGCTGAGGCACATGATTTTATTATGCGACTTCCCCAAGGTTATGAAACAATAGTTGGGGAACGTGGACAAAAGTTATCTGGGGGACAACGCCAACGTATTGCGATCGCTAGAGCAGTTTTGAAAAATCCGCCGATTTTGATTTTAGATGAGGCAACATCTGCGGTGGATAATGAGACGGAAGCAGCTATTCAACGTTCTTTAGAAAAGATTACCGTAAATCGAACTACCATTGCGATCGCTCACCGTCTTTCTACAATACGCCACAGTCATTGCATATATGTCATGGAGCATGGTCAAATTGTCGAGCAGGGTACACACGAAGATTTAATCGCCCTGGATGGGATTTACACCAACTTGTGGCGTGTACAGTCTGGGGTGCATTAAACCAATGTTTATTTAGCCCTTGCCTAAGTTGCTCGGCATCATCTATTCAGTGGTAAACTTATTGACAATAAGTTACACTTAGGCATCATGTAAAAATAACTTGAACGATTTACCGAATAGTTAGATCATCAGAATGTAACCGAATTAAAGGCTTAGATGTCTGATAACCAAGTAGTAGAAAGCATTCAAGACAAGTATGATTCGTTAAAGCCCTATTTGAACGAGAAAACACGGCGTGTTTGGGCAGCAATCGAAGCCCGAAGCCTGGGGTGGGGAGGTATCAGTCAGGTTGCGCTCGCAACTGGACTATCCCGGACTACAATCCATGCTGGGATAAGGTTATTGTTAGAAGCTTCAGAGGAAGAAACCTCGAATGGCGATAGTAATCGAATTCGTTCGTCAGGTGCTGGACGTAAACTACTGGAAGAAAAAGACGCGATGCTGTTATCAGATTTAGAATCGCTGATTGAACCAGTGACGCTGGGAGATCCAGAATCGCCTCTAAAATGGACTTCTAAAAGTGTAGTGAAACTGGCCGCGGCATTAAACATTGGCGGACATAGGACTAGTCCTAAAAGTGTTTACAACTTACTTGAATCGCTGGGCTACAGCTTACAATCAAATCGTAAAACCCGTGATGGCTCATCTCATCCAGATAGGGACGACCAATTTTTACATATTTCCAAGCAAGTCTTGCACTTTCAATCCCAGAACGAACCCGTAATTTCAGTGGATACTAAAAAAAAAGAATTAATTGGAGATTTTAAAAATTCCGGAACCGAGTGGTGTGAGAAGGCACGGCCAATTGAGGTGAAGATGCATGATTTTGTTGACCCCAAATTGGGCAAAGCAATTCCCTACGGAATTTATGATTTAACCTCAAATCAAGGATGGGTGAATGTTGGCATCGACCACGATACAGCAGAGTTTGCAGTCGAGTCTATTCGTCATTGGTGGTACTCAATGGGAAAAGAAGTTTATCCAAAAAGCCAGCATATAATGATTACGGCTGATTGCGGTGGTAGCAATAGTTATCGCTCTCGATTGTGGAAATTAATGTTCAGAATTCACTTGCCATGTAATCACAATGATTTCTGCAAACCCTAAGACAAATATTAGCCGCGACAACGCTCCTAAAATGGCTTCCATCGTCCAGTTCTGACTCTGAACCTCCCAGATCATCCAAACAATATAGAATCCCATCACCAACCAGGGTAGAATTACCGCTGAATTCCGTCTGCGATAGAAGCGGATCGTCCTCTCGCGCCAAAATGGGAAGGTGCTGAGAAGACAAAAAATGTAGGAGGTTCCTGCACTGATGAACAAGCTTCTTTGAAGACCCGAAGGCAGGTTTGGGTATCCAAGTGCGATCGCACTCAGACAGACTCCCAGCGCGAGGTACAGAAAAGTAAACAAGGTAAATCGTTTCATTATTTCTTCTCCGGTAAAGCTTATTCTCTGTACCAGACACGCACACATTGAAAGCAATTGATTGCAAGACCCTGACTGATCATCACTGGGTGGAAAGCATTACTAGTCGTCACTCCGTAGACATCATCACTTGTGCCTTCAATCCGATCGGGTAAAACAACGGTTTCAACATTGATTACCTGTATCGTTGTACTTTCGATCCACTGATTTACAGTACTAACAACATCAGAGAAGGATTCGTAATCGGAAGCTCCGCCGAAGGGCCCCCGCTCAGTAATCCGAGGCGCAAAATCTTTGCACTGAATCATTTGATTTACCACCTGAAAACTGTAAATTTGAGCATCAATTCAAGTAGTGGGCATCGCCCACCATTTTTAAAACCTTTCACGGTAAAGCTTTGTGGGCAGTGCCAGCCCTACGATATCTATTCCAAAACTTAAGCCAACCTTGCCAGTAAACCGCTAAGAACAAAAGCAAAAGCATGAAAGCTGATATGGGCTAACATTGCAGCTTCTAGCGAATATTGCCAAAAGAGCCAGCCAAACGCAGTCCCCGCAATTCCATTCAGTAACAACGCCCGAATAATCACAACTGGAGTGAGGGGAACGATTGCAGTAGTCGCTGGCAGGTGTAGTAGTCCAAATACCAAAGCGGCTAGAAAGATCGCACCCTGGTAAATCCCTTGACTTGGCAACGTAACGCCTTGTTTTAGCCATTTCCACGCGATCCAAACAAGCAGCGACATTAAGCCCCATCGCATCAAAATTTCCTCAGTGATGCCGCCATAAAGCATTGCTGTAAGTGAACTCAGCCAATTCGGTTCTGTATGACTGGATGCCTGTAGCGCTTCAGGTAGAGCAGGTTTCATGAACCGATCAAGCAACAGGACAGTGATTGTTGTCGCTGCACCCACACCCAAGCTCCATTTCATCTCAATGACAGAATATGGAATTTTAGGGGTATGAAGTACCCAGTAGTCAATCAAATGTGAGCGTAATCCAACGCGATAGGCACAGCCAATTCCGATCAGAATGCTGATTGCCAGTAGAATTGAATACTGTAGTCCTTGCAGAGGCATTAAAATCCATAATGGAGGCACTTTTCCCAGTGTTTCTGGAGACAGTTTCGCTAACTGTTGCTCGATTAAAGGAATAGACGTGATCGTAAACATCACAATTCCCACACTGCCCAATACAAATAAAATTCCAAATTGTTTCAGAATTGCCATTGGTTTAATCTCCAGATGCTCTGTCCTATTAGCTCATGCCAGCAGCTATGATTGCTGGGATTGCGGGCAGGTTGAAAACGACGTGAATGCGTTTACTGATTCACACTGCTCATATGTCGAGGTGCATAACGTTCTCCAGGTGTTCCCTCGACTTCCGAAATTTAGCTCATTTGTCCAATCGGTCGAACAATGATTTCATTCACATCTACCTCTACGGGTTGCTCGATCGCAAAGGCAATCGCACGCGCGATCGCATCTGCCGGAATCACTGCCTCACGAAATCCCTCCACCCATTCTGCTGCTTCAGCATCCGTGATCGTGCTGGCAAGTTCAGTTTCCGTCACTCCAGGCGAAATCACCGTAACCCGGATGTCCGTCGATTCTTGCCGCAGTCCCTCGGAAATCGCCCAAACTGCAAACTTAGTGGCGCAGTACACGGCTGCGGTTGGATAGACGTTATGCCCGCCAATCGAGGATAGATTGACAAACTGCCCTGATCGTTGCTGCTTAAAGAGGGGTAGTGCAGCAGCAATCCCATGAAGCACACCGCGAATGTTCACATCAATCATGCGGTTCCATTCATCGATCTTCAGCACCTCTAGCCTGGAAAGCGGCATCAAGCCCGCATTGTTCACCACAACATCAAGGCGACCAAATTTATCTTGGGCAAACTCGACAAAGGCTTGCATATCTTCGAGGTTGGTGACATCAAGGGTGCGGTATTCTGCTTCGCCACCTTTAGAGCGAATTTCGGCAGCGATCGCTTCCAATCGATCGGTACGCCGCGCCCCTAACATAACCCGTAAACCCTGGCGAGCCAGCAATCTAGCAGTTGCTTCACCAATACCGCTACTAGCTCCAGTAATCGCAATAACTTTGTTCTCATCAGTTGACATGGCGATTGTTCCTTGTAAGTAATTAAATTAACGAGATTACCGACGACCCTTCAGATGATTTTGGGAAACGGGTTCGGATGCCTCATCGCGTTTGAACACCCGGAAAACAATCACCAGGAAAATGGGAATCAGCACGAGAGAGGTGATGTCGTAGAATCTTGCATGGTACTCACTAACGCTGAACAGGGCTGGCGTAGTGAAGAAGCTTCCAGACCAGTTGAACAAAAGAAAGTACGCGATGTTGTTAGCGAAATGTGCGCCGATCGCAAGCTCGGTAGTGCCGTCGATCAATGAAACGATCGCAAACAGCAGACCCGTGCCGACGAAGAGTCCGAGGAACATCCCGATCCAGCCGCCCTCCTGTGACTCTGGATTAGTGGCGTGCGGCAGCGTGAAGATCACAGCCGAGACGATCGCCAGAAACACCCGATTCGACCAGATCAGGCTTGCGCCCTGCACGATGTACCCGCGAAAGAAAAGCTCCTCAGTGGTCGTCTGGATCGCAGTGATGACCAGCGCGATCGGCACGAAGAGCGCGAACGTCTTGAGGTCGGAGTTGAAGGAGAAGCTATCGGGGTAGAGGAGGTACTGCCCTAGTCCGGCTAGCAGCACCCACGGCACAAACCCAGCTACAAAGCCGTGACCGACGCGAGTCCAACTGATCTGCTCCCGCGCCGTGATGAGCGTTCGGGGATGACGCTGGTGGATGAGGGTGACGGCGATGAGGATTCCTGCGAGGAACACCGGAAAACCTGCCATGCTCACGACAAAGCCCCCTACCCGACCGAATGCGGCATAATCTAGCCGACCGAAAGCCGCGACACCCTCTTTGCCGCCGAGCGCAAGCGCGACGAGCGCACTGGCGAAGTTGGCAACGACCATCCAGGCAAAGAGGATGATTATCAGCCCCAGAACATACCGCCACCACCGATACTTACCCCACCCAGCAGCCTCGACGTAAGTCGCGTCTTTCACTTCTGTTCCGATTCCCTGATGTCTTTTGATTGCTTTAATTTTCATCTTTGTCTCCTGTACTCGTACATATATGTAGTACTTGGAAGTTAGCCAACCTGTTTTGCGGTCATTCCAGTGAGGCGTTTAAATTCAACAAAACAGGCAAAAACTAGCGAGCAAATGCGCGATCGCCGACTAGCACTCACAAACAAGTCAGATATAAATAGAGCTTAGTGACTTGCTGCAACAATGGCTGTCATCAACTCTGTCATTTTCCAGCGTGCGGTATATCGAATGGTATTGATAAATAGGACTGGGGCAGTTGTTACTCCACTGTGTATTCCACTTTCGATATCTTCGTGGATGCGATCGACATATACTTGTTTAGACAAGTTTTTGAGAAACTGAGGAATATCAAGCCCCAAATCATTGGCGTACTCTACAAGATAACCGTTCTCTAACTTCTGTTGATAAACAAATAAAGTATCGTGCATTGGCCAAAACTGTCCTTGGGCAGCGGCGGCTTCAGCGACTTCGGCGGCTCGTTGAGCATGAGGATGAATCTGTGTTTGCGGAAAATGACGGAAGATAAAGCATAAATAATCTTCTCCAAAAGAAGCACTCAGCTCTTGTTTGATTCCTTGAATCATCCTGTAAACGTCCGCACTTCTAGAGCATTGATAGTCTCCATACATCACCAGCACGACCTTGGCACTCAGCACACCTTGCATCCAATCTTGAGTTGAAGGGGGTACAAGTAAGGAACTGTAGCTGCGATCATCGTTCATTTTTTTACGTTTGCAGTAAGTATGGAACTTTGCAATTGACTTGCTCAATCCATTGACTGCATCTCTATTTGCATACATTCAATATAGGAAATTGCCTTCAAGCTGTCTTCTATAGCGAGTTAAAATTTTTACAGTATAAATTGATAGAGCAACCATGCCATCGTGGAGTAGAAGGCTGGTTCTAACTCAAGTTAGAATCCCAATTCTATCGAAAGTACATCCTATAAATTAACAATGCCGCGTTTAACGGCAACAATTACAGCTTGGGTGCGTTCGTCCTTGACGTTGCCGTAGGCATCGCTAACATCTAACTAGCGATAAGAAGCGCTTCCTACAACTAGGATGAGTACGATCCTGGTTGCAAAATGGCGGGTTTTGGCATTGATATTTGCTGGCTCCTGCACTTAGTTGCGATCGCTGGCACGATCGATCAGTGCGTTTGAGGGCAAGCTCGGATCAAGCACCTTGCGCGCACTGTCAACTCCTACAACGGGCAGTGCCGGTTTCCCTACTCCCCCAATCATTACCGGAATGCCGTTAACGTAAGCATCCTCAACCATCGTGGCGAGGGTATCTTCAGTGTTGTGAGCGTCAAACTCAAGCCGCAGATGCTCATCCCAGAGTTCTTGCAAAAACTTCTGGGCTGGTGTCAGGTTGCTAGTTGCCTTTCCATTTGCTTGTTCGTCTACAGATTGCTGTTTGACCATGATTGGATTCTCCTAGTTCTATTTATTTAAAGTGTATTGAGTTCCAAGGCTCGACTTCTTTCAAATTCTTACAATGATTTGTCAGATTCTTGTGGAATTAACGAACCCGCTTTGGTGTCATTCCAGTAATTCGCTTAAACTAAGGATTTGAGCGTTTGCGATCGCCCGCTTCCGTCCCCTTTACATTTCTTTAGAGACAGCCTCTTACCGCTCTCAAGGAGCATGATTTGCCTGATTGGATGCACTTCTATTTGCATAGATTCAATATAGGCGATCGCCTTCAAGCTGTCTTCTATAGCAAGTTAAAATTTTTACAGTATAAATTGATAGAGCAACCATGCCATCGTGGAGTAGAAGGCTAGTTATAACTCAAGTTAGAATCCCAATTCTATCGAAAGTACATCCTATAAATTAACAATGCCGCGTTTAACGGCAACAATTACAGCTTGGGTGCGATCGCTAACATCCAATTTATTCAAAATCCGATTGACATGAGATTTGACAGTGCCTTCACCAATACTCAAAGCATCTGCAATATCGGCATTGCTCATTCCCTGCGCCAGTGAGCGGAGTACTTCTAGTTCTCTTTCACTCAGTTCTGGATTGCTGAGGCGCTGTACCAACTTTGCTCCTACATCAGGCGGAATATACTTATGACCCCGATGAACGGTACGAATAGCATTCAGAAGCTCGTCAGGTTCAGTTTCTTTCAACAGATATCCTTTTGCGCCTGCCTGCAATCCCCGATAAATATCTTCGTCACTATCATACGTGGTCAGTACAATAATCCGAGCAGATTTAGCAGTAGCACAAATTGCACTGATGGCGGCAACGCCTTCCACTTCCGGCATTCGCAGATCCATCAGCGTGACATCTGGTTGATGTTCCTCAAAGAGAGCGATCACTTGTTCCCCATTTTCAGCCTGGGCAACCACCTGCATCTCTGGGTCACGGTTAATAATCGTGGCTAATCCTTGCCGAAAAATAGCATGATCGTCTGCAATCAGAACCCGAATGGTTATGGCTTGGCTCATCGTGATGCTACTCCCAATTGACGGTAACAACAATCTCTGTTCCTTGTCCAGGTTGACTCCTAATCGTGAGTTGTGCGCCGATGCGCTCTGCCCGTTCGCTCATGCCTAATAAGCCAAAACCCTCAGAGGCTGGAATACTGCCAACTCCAAAGCCCTGTCCATTGTCTCTCACGCGCAAGCAGAATCGATCGCGATCGTAGACTAGTTCTACTCGGATTTCGTCAGCATTGGCGTGTCTAATCGCATTGGTTAAGGCTTCCTGCCCCATCCGCAGTAGGTTACTCTCGATTTCAGTCGGCAGAGAATATACTGCACCCTCAATCTCATAATATAAAGTCGTATCTATTGCGGCAGTTCTAAGTTGAGCGACGAGACGATGTAGAGCGCTCTGTAGACTGCCTTCCTCCAAAAGCTGAGGACGGAGTGCTACTACCGATCTCCGCGCTTCAACCAGTCCAGTTCGCGCCAATTCTTTGATCAGGTCTAGGTGTGACTCAGTTGCTTCTAAATCATCCGTTAGCACCTGTTTTGCCGCTCCCACCTGAGCCAGAATGCCTGTAAACGCCTGAGCGAGTGTGTCGTGAATTTCGCGTGCCATACGGTTACGCTCTTCCAGAATTGAGGCTGCTTCTGCTCGCTTTTGCAGCGTAATATCTCGCGCTATCCAAATCACCTGTTCGTGCCGAATCGGTGCAATACGCGCCGAAAACCAAGTTTCTCGCCCATCTATCTGTAGGCTGTATTCAACGGTAAGTACTTGTTGGGTTCTCAGCACCTGCTGAATATAACCCATAAATTTATCGGCTTGTTCTTCTTCAAAAATCTGATGCAGTGTTTTACCAACCTTCTCCTCAACTGAACTATACAACTGCCTCGGATTCCCTGCGACTGTTTCGATCACTCGCCCTTGGGCAGTAACAACACATAGCGGATCGGGAATGGCTGAAAAGAGCGACCGTAGCTCTGCTTCAGAGGCTTGCAATGCTACTTCTGCCTGTTTGCGTAAGCGGAGCTCGTCGTAGACATCGCTAATATCTGCAATCACCCCTTCGATGTAGTCATCGCCTGCATTCAGATAAGAAGAGAAAAGTCCCCAAAACACTGTCCCATCTCGTTTTCGCATCTGTGCTTCATAGCTTCGCACTTCCCCATCCCGCTTCATCACCTCAATGCCTTGTTGGCGATCGCTGGGATTGACCCAATAGCCTATAGTGTGTTCAATCCCAATAATTTCTTGGGGTGAATCAAAGCCAAACAGATCGGCAAAGCGTTGATTGGCATTGAGAATTAATCCATCACAGGTGCGGGTTCGGTAGATGCCAACCTGCGAGTTTTCAAAGATAGCTCGGAACTTGGCTTCACTGCGTTGTAATGCCTCTTCTGCTTGTCTACGCTGGGTGGTGTCATTGCCAACCGATAAGATTTCAACGACATCTCCCTGTTCATTGAAGATAGCTTGATTTGACCAAGCAACCCAAACTCGCCGACCGTCTCGACACAGGTTTTCACCCTCGCCTTGCGGGTACGATTGAGGATTACGAAGTAAATCATGGACAAAGGGTTTGACATCGCGTCCAGAGATTTCGATGTCTGGAATGATTGTTTCAAATAAGGTTCGCCCTAAAATCTGATGTTCTTCATAGCCAAGAAGCTTTACCCCATAATCGTTAATGTAGTGAATCCGTCCTTGCGGATCATAGCGAATGATAACGGAATTTGCGGTTTGTAGCAGGTTGCGATAATTTGCTTCACTTTGTCTCAATGCGGCTTCAGTTTGTCGGCGTTCCGCGATCTCCTGCTGCAAGGCTTGAGTTTGCTCTTCTACCTTCCTTTCCAGTGTTTCGGAATAATCCGATAACCGTTCATATAACCGAGTATTCTCCAGTGAAATTGCTGCCTGAGCAATCAACAGTTTAAGGACTTGCACGCGATCGCTAGTAAACACTCCGGTACTAAGATTGTTCTCCAGGTAAAGTATGCCAATCAGCTGATTTTGCTTGAGAATGGGCATACACAGGAGCGATCGCGTTTGTTGATGTTGAATATAAGGATCAGTTGAAAAAGACAATTTGCTGACTGCATCATCAAACACCAGAGTTTCTTGAGTGCGTTCTACCGAGTGAATGACGGAAACAGGAATTGTTGCACAGCCAGCAACAGCGATCTTTTCCAGGTTACACTGTCTACTCCCACTGCACTGAGCCACAACAGTGAGCCGATCATCTTCCAGGAGAACCAGAGCGCCAGTTTCGGCTCCTGCATTTTCTATCACCACCTGCATCAACGTTGCAGTTAATTGATCGAGATGGATCATTTCTGAGATGGCTTGAGCCGCTTTCATCGCCGCAGCCAAATCTATCGCCGCAGTCGGATGACGGATCGTTTCATCGGTCACGATTGAATGTGATTGCCGAACTAGGTTGGTGTTGAGGAGTTGTGGATAGCGTTTTTCTAAATCTTTAACTTTAGCGGTTGCGCCCCAGCGATCGTAGCAATAGTGCGCCTCTTTCATGTAGGTTTGGGCAATTTTTGACCGACCTCGCGCCAAATAATGTTTAGCCGCTAATTCATAGGCTAATGCTTCTTCCTGGATAAACTCATTTTCAGCAGCACCTGCGATCGCTCGCTCGTAAAACTCTTCAGCCTCAAAAAATTGCCCTAAGACTCGTGCTTTTTCTGCCTCGACTAGATGAAATTTATGTAGATCATTCATGGGAGCATTTTCTGCCCATTTCTGCATCTTTTCTTGGTTAATGTTAACACAATTGAGCCAAGCTACTTTTTGGGAGTTTGAAGCATCGAGCGGTAGGCTCAAAAGCGCCAGAGAGGAGATTGGCTGCATGGATTCTGCCCAGAATGTCCCAAATAGCAATCGCAAGACCAAGAAAAGTGGATAAAGGCATGGGGCAGAGTATATCTAGACGCTAATGATAGTGATAATAATTCTTATTATGAGAATTGCTGGTGATCGATTACCATAATCGTAAACATTACGAATGTTAACGCGATGTGCAACTTATTTTTGAAACCCCTCTCCAAACCTCTCCCCGAAGCGGAGAGAGGCTTTGAATCTTGCTCCCCTTCCCTCGCAGGGAAGGGGTTGGGGGTTAGGTTTGAGAGAAAGTTGCACACGGCGTAATGTTACTACTGATTTAGCGTTAACTCACTTTAAAAGATTGCCACCAATTGGTCAAACATCACAGGCTGTACTTCCTCAAAGACTACCAGCACCCCCCAACGCTCGTCAGGAGTGAGAGTACTGAGAAACTCTTTGACCGAATCCAAACCACGACCTACCCGTGACATCGCAAGCGTTGCATAATATTTTACCTGCCCCCACCAAAAATCACAGGGATTTTCCTGTCCGTCCAGACCCCCACAATTATTATCTCCAATTAAATTAGTGCGATCGCATATCTTGTAGGTTGGGTGAAACGCAGCGAAACCCAACAAGCAAACGAATAAAGTACCAACTACTGTAAATAGGTTAGGAATAAATGTGCGTTAGCGTACAGCTTAGTGTTAGCGATCACCTAGTAACTACCTCGAAGTGCGTTAGCGCAGCTTACCGCAGGTATCGCTTTTTAAGAATTACCATCCAATCCCGACAACCAAGCATCTAAATCAGCCATGCTGGTAAAATCAAGCAAAGCTTCTCCCAGATTTTCCAATTGTTCTAAGGGAAGGGATTCGATACGCGATCGTACTTTGTGCGGCAATTTCCCTACTCTACGGGATAATAGACGCAAAACGAGGGATTTTTCTCCTTCTTCCCGTCCTTGTTCTCGTCCTTGTTCTCGTCCTCGTTGTTCTCCTTCTTTTATTCCTTCTTCCTTAATTTCCCGATAAACCCGCGTTTCTTGTAGTGTAATTCCCAACATCTGTTCTACCTCCCGTTGACTCTTATCTTCAAACTTGTACACCATTATTGTTGTGATTAACTCTATTATGGCGCGATTTTCTGGTTGCAGAGTTTCCTGCTGACTCCTGGTTAATAAATACCTAGCTTCTTCAGTTGCTTGTTCTTCATCAATTGTAGTCAACATCATCAATGCAACCCATACAGGTAATTGGCGAATATCTCCCAACTCATCTAAATATATTCGATGCACCTGTGGGCTATTAATTTGACTCAGGTAAGGACTAATATCAGTTTGTTCTAAACTGCGGGATGGGTAAATGATCACAATTTGCAAATTACTAAATCTATCCCGGTTACGATAGAAATATAACCAAGATTCTGCAAATACCCGCTCATATAGTCTTTCGTCATTTTGAAACTGCACCTCACAGAATTAATAAAAAACGCCCTAAATTTATTGATAAATGATTCGACCAATATGACGTTTAGGTGTTGGGTTACGGTGCGGAAGATTGATAACATTACCACAAATTAATTCATGCACCTCCACCCAACCTACCTTTAACTACTGTTTTAGAGAAGTTAGCCCAAGCCAACTTGATAGATTTTTGTCTTTGTGATCCCTCATACTTTGATAGTTACTGACTACTTCCCTTATTAATTGCAAGATAGTGTCATTAATTATAACTACTTCAGCAGTAATCATGGCACTATGGCGATCGCTCTGACACGAACAAACCCCGTTCTTGCAAACGCTCTAGCTCTTTTGGATCTCTCAAATATCATCACAATACCGAGATTCTCAGTGCTTGAACAGCTTCTTGCCAAAATGAGAATTGCTGGGGTTTTGAGAACGTATAGAGAAAACTCTGTGATCACAATTTACATTGACCAGGGATATACAGGTTTTTTGAAAATAAAAGAAAAACTTATGATTTGAATTTGAAATTACTTAGTAGATCCATGTAAAGCGATCGCTAATTTTCAGATAAACTTAGGCACATACCTGCCGTTCTGATCTTTTTTAAATTCAAAATGCAAAATGCAAAACTAAGAAGAAGATTTATCTTGAATTAATTCTGGGTATCAGGCTCTAAGTGATTGCAATTTTGAATTGTTTTAACCCCTAATATCTGAATCAAGGAGGAATTACAACGTGAATTTCTTGCCCGATTTTTTGATGCGCTTATATAAAGTTAAAAATATCGTTCAAAGCGAAAGCATAGATGTCTGTCTTCTATTCGACATCAATATCAGGTTTGAGCGACCCAGTTTCTCTCCTTGAGATATTCTCCATTCACAGGTGAATTTCTGACAGGTGTTTCCATCGTAGCGTGCAAGTACCCGCCACCGCCACAAACATTCGATCAGCATGGAGCATACACAATGAACAAGTTTGACTCAACTAAACTGCGGACAAGATTTGACAACACCAGCGAAGGCTGGCTAGTGCAGGTATATAGCAGCGATCGCCGCCT
Organism: Anabaena sp. FACHB-595; assembly: GCF_048568275.1. Classification (NCBI taxonomy): domain Bacteria; kingdom Bacillati; phylum Cyanobacteriota; class Cyanophyceae; order Nostocales; family Nostocaceae; genus Anabaena; species Anabaena sp. FACHB-595. Next base: position 2,559,297 of record NZ_CP183473.1, on the reverse strand, counting down.
GCTCTGCGTACTCGAGTCGTCTCACGCCTGGACTTTTTTGTTGGGCTGTGGGTTCAGTCTCCTACTGGCGGTGGGGTGGTTTAACCTCGCCAGTTACAGTCCATCCACGACTTATGAACCGTCAACAGCTCCCCCTGAAATGAGGATTGATTAGCTCAGTCATTGCTAGAAGATTGGTGTCCACGCAACTCTTCCGATTTGGCTGATCCCATACCGTCCTCGGTGCAATATCCGTGTATAGAGAAAATTCTGTAATCGCAATTTACACTGACTAGAGATATACGGATTTTCTGAAAATAAAAGGAAAACTTATGATTTGAATTTGAAATTACTTAGCATATCCATGTAAAACAATCGCAAATTTGTGCGAATTTAAAGATCTGACTTAAGTACATAGAATTTTGGCTCTTAATAAATATTGATCTATAGAAGTTACTGTGGGACAGCGACACCTTCCAGGCCCATTCGGAGAGCGGCCATCTTTGAAACACCTGTCGGCAGGATTGAAGCGTTGCACCCTTACTTCTTAAAGCTCACTTATCACAATAATCGCTCTTTTTTAGAGGAGGCAGAAGGAGGTATTCATGGATTTTTTTTCCTTGTTCTTAATGGACTTCGTTAAGCAGTTGCAGTCCCCAACACTTGGGTTTTTGATTGGTGGTATGGTCATTGCCGCTCTCGGTAGCGAATTGATAATTCCAGAGGCGATTTGTCAGATCATCGTCTTCATGTTGCTCACCAAAATCGGTCTGACCGGTGGTATTGCGATCCGCAATTCCAACCTGACAGAGATGGTGTTACCCGCAGCGTCTGCTGTAGCAGTAGGGGTTCTTGTTGTATTCATCGCGCGCTATACCTTGGCCAAGCTGCCGAAGGTCAACACCGTAGATGCGATTGCGACCGGGGGGTTGTTTGGTGCTGTGAGTGGCTCTACCATGGCTGCCGCCCTGACGCTACTGGAAGAACAAAAAATCCAATACGAGGCATGGGCAGCCGCACTCTATCCCTTCATGGATATCCCCGCGCTCGTAACGGCGATTGTGGTGGCCAACATTTATCTCAACAAGAAGAAGCGTAGTGCAGCAGGCGAGTATCTCAGCAAGCAGAGTGTTGCAGCAGGCGAGTATCCCGATCAGCAGGATTATCCCAGCAGTCGGCAAGAGTATCTCCGCAAGCAGCAGTCTGCTGATAATCGGGTCAAAATATGGCCGATCGTCAAGGAAAGCCTCCAGGGCCCTGCCCTATCGGCAATGTTGCTCGGCATTGCTCTTGGCCTGTTCACCCAGCCGGAAAGTGTCTATAAAAGCTTCTACGACCCCCTCTTCCGAGGCTTGCTTTCGATCTTGATGCTGGTTATGGGTATGGAGGCTTGGTCAAGGATTGGCGAACTACGGAAGGTAGCCCAGTGGTACGTTGTGTATAGCGTAGTGGCACCGTTGGTGCATGGGTTCATCGCCTTCGGTCTCGGCATGATTGCCCACTACGCCACGGGATTCAGCCTGGGCGGTGTTGTGATCCTGGCCGTCATCGCCGCCTCCAGTTCAGACATCTCAGGTCCACCCACGTTGCGAGCCGGAATTCCGTCGGCCAATCCCTCCGCCTACATCGGTGCCTCCACAGCTATCGGTACACCCATTGCCATTGGCTTGGCAATACCGCTCTTCCTCGGTCTCGCCCAGGCGATAGGCGGCCGCTAATCTAGAGGGGTTACGGTCGCGTTCTGTCGACCCTCCCTTGACCCAGCAGACCAAGCAACTCAATATATAAGATCAATTACGGTAAGGAGGTAACTAACATGGCCAAGCCAGCCAAAAAGCTCGTCATCGTCACGGAAAAGATTCTGCTGAAAAAGATCGCCAATATCATCGAAGAATCCGGGGCAACCGGTTATACGGTTTTGGAAACTGGCGGTAAAGGCAGTCGCAACGTGCGCTCGACGGGACAACCCAACGTTTCTGACACCCAGGCGAATATAAAATTCGAGGTGCTCACCCCGGATCGAGATATGGCCGAGAATATTGCGGATCAGGTCGCAGTGAAGTTTTTCCTCGATTTTGCGGGCATGATCTATATCTGTGACGCAGAGGTACTGTACGGACACAGTTTCTGCGGACCAGACGGCTGTTGAATCGAGACGACACAGACCTAACAAGCCGGGGCATGACCTCGGTTTTTAGTAGTCGTATTTCTTGCCTGCGGGACTGGGGTTTCAGTGGCAGTCCCCAGTCCTTATTCCTCAATCCTGTTCCCTGCTCCCCCTCTGAACGCTAGTCTCTAGTCCTTACTGGGTTTCAAGTTGCAGCGTGATAGAGTCCACTTTCTTTATTAAATTCCCATCCCATTTATCCTAGTGTCTATTCCTATTCCTCCCCACCTTCACCTTTTCGCTTTTTTCCGTGCTGCGTCGCGTACTTGTTGATTGAGTAGATAACCAAAACCTGAAGCTTCGAGGCGAGAAACTAGTTCATCGCGGGTGTGTCCCAAGGCTTTGGCTGTAGCATCAATATTCCAGTTATATTCGGCTAGTTGGCTGAGTAAGTACACGCGACGGGTTTGGGCGGCTGATAGACGGTAAGTTTTGAGATATTCTAACTCTCCGTTATCTCGAATAATCGCCTCACCGATATGGTTTTCTTCTTTAGGTTGCAGATTAGTAATGAACCGTTGCAGTTGGAATTGTCCAGCCGTGTACACTCTCTGGGATTGGAGTTGGCGCTGTAGCAATCCTTCCGCCATGAATCCTTGGAATGTAGCCCAATCTGATCGCATTTGGGCGATCGCTCCACTTAAATCTGTCAAACTATTAATCTGGGCATCATCTACAGATGTAGCCATTGGAAAAGTTGCACCATACATCAAGCTGTACTCGTAAATTAGTTCACCATAAAAGTCTTCTAAAAGACTGGTGTGCAGAGCGCGGTAGTCTTCAGGTGTGGGAACGACAAAAGCAGAGGCTAAAGCTTCAGCGACAAATACCAATACACCAACTTGTCTTTCGTGAATCTCAAACACCCGTAAAGCATCTTCTAACCCAGCAATGTAACGCCCACTAAAAGATGATTCGTAGCGTGAACCCAGTCCGTGAGACAAAGCATACTTAGAATATTCACTCCAAGCAATATCTGGGCCTGAAAAAAACAGCGAAAGGAAACCTTCCATTGCTAAGTGCAAAGGTAAAAATCTCAGTTGATTCCTTGATTCTCGTTTCGCCATGCGGTGCATTAACCGCACACTTGCACAACAGGAATTAAAACTTTTACCCTCAGGCTTGAGCATCTGTCCGCCAAAGCTGGCTACTGGACTACCGTCATCACTCCAAGACATGACTAAGCCATGAGGGACATAAGAGAAGTATTTCATCCCCGGTTTGCTTATTTGACCCTCCAGGGAAACCACCGCAATATCTTCATCGTAAGAACGACGCAGCAAACGCAAATCACCCCGCACTTCTCGCCGCAACAATGGCACAATACGTACTGCACCACGTATTTGAGAAGGCGCAATTTCCAATCCTTTGAGTGATATATCTGTTAATAAACTTTTAGTTTTTGACATAGCAATTTTTATTCAGCGATTACGCTTTTAAAATACATAGTCATTTGTATGATTTGTTAACAGTTGACGGTTGACTGTTAACGGTTAACAGTCAACCGTCAACAGCCAACACGAAAAGATGTGCCAGTTAAAGAAGATGCTGTTAAAAATTGCTCTACTCGTTGTGCTAGATATGTTTCTAGTTCTGATAAAGGTGCAGAACCTTCAGCAAAACGAGCAAAGTTGAGCATCGTTGGTAAATCTTCTGCGTCTCTTAGTCCTACGGTAGGGACGGCTGGGCTGAGGGTGCGTAGGGAAAAGTCATCGGAGTTGAATACAGGGTTGCAATGAATGATAGAAGTTTGCCCTCTGGGATCTAATTTAGTCCGGTAGATGCGTAGGACTTCAGCAGCTCCATTGGGTGGGTCATTTTCGCAACCGTCGGAAATAATTATGATTAACTCGGCTCCTGTTCCCAAAGCGGCTAACAGTGGTGTGGCTAAGTCTGTTTGTCCACGGGCGTTTACTTGCAGTGAATCTTCTACGGGTACTGTCCAAAAAGCTTGATATTCTTGCGCGGCGGCTTGTAATAAGTAGTGTGCAGCCATAGCTATACCCAAGGGACGGCGGCGCTTTTCACTAGAGCCGGAACTGGAATAACTGCAATCCAAGACGGCTGCAACCTTTCCTAGTTTTAAGGGCGCTTTTTTTAACGCTAGATGTGCCGATCGCTCTAAGGCTTGATGTAAAATATCTCTTTGTTGTTGTCGTATATCCCAAGGTAAAGACAAGATATATAACGCCAACTTGGTTAAGGGAAGACGACCAAAATCTATATTGATATCAGTTTCGTTACGTTCCGCCGCACCTTGCAAACGCAGCTTTTCGCCTAAAGTCATTTGCTGTTGAATCCGGGATAAGAAGACATCGCGGGGGACTTTGTGTTTAACTGCAAATCCTTCGGCGATGGTAAAAGGCAAATTGTAAATGGCTTCGGCGCTGTAATGTGCTTGGCGAAACTGTTCAAATAACTCAGTGGAGTAAGACTTTTGCTTCCAGTTGTGGAAAAGGAAAGTACCCAATTCACCTTGTAGTTTCAGGTGGGCGTGGGTAGCGATCGCTCTCACTTTTGCGCGATACTTAACAGCATCAAAACTCATATCACGCCGCATACTTAAATAATCGCGGGCGATCGCTCTACTTCGTCTATTATTAATTTTACGTTGTCTTAACTGTTGTAAAACGCCCCAAGCTCGTTGTGGAGGTAAGGCGTTGAGTGCATGAGCAATCAGTGCGCCTTCTTCTTGGCGATGTTCGGGGATTGTGTCTTTTCCTGTCGCCAGTAATTTTAAGATAATTTGGGCTTGGTTGAAATGGTTGATACCTGCGGCTAAAGTCCGGGCATAAAGTAAACGGTAATTACCCAGAATATAATCGTGTAAAAAGTCAATTGATACTCGTTGACCATAGGCATCATCATAAAATTCTTTTTGTCCAGTGCAAGCAAGACAAGCATTAATAAACATTACTAAATCTTCTCGCGCTACCTGTTCAACGCGGTTTGTATTGAGGTTAGTCACGTCGCTTCGCTCCAATTCAAAATTCAAAATACCCTACGGGAAGCTAAAGCTACAAAATTAAAGAAAATTAGTGGAAGCTTGTAGTAGTTAGTAGGGTGCGTCAGTGTGAAAAAACCTAGCTGTACCAAGAAATTATTCATACTGACGCACCCTAAAATTTGGATATTTTTTTATCTGGAAGTCTTTTATATCAAGTTCGGGGAAAGAACGGTACGACTAGGTTAGACAACTTAAAAGGTTGGAACGGAAGTCATACCAAAGTCCCGCGAACATTAAGACTTAAGCTAAAAAATTTTGAATTTTGTAGCGCTTGCGCTTCCCGTAGGGTATTTTGAATTGTTATGGGTGCTGTTCGGGGAAAGGCGACACGACTAGCTAGGACAGTTTCACAGACTGGGTTCGGAAGTCATACCAGAGTCCCGCGAACAGCAAGACTGAATTACTAAGCGTGGCAGAGTTGCTGCCTTTGAGATAATTGTTGGAGTAATAATTCTACAGATGAAATCAAATCTGTGACGAAGACCCCTGTTTCGCTGTTTTCAGTTGACGTTATGTATATACCTTGGAGAGTAACTTCAAAGTATGAGGGATCACAAGGACAAAAATCTATCAAGTTGGCTTGGGCTAACTTCTCTAAAACAGCTAAGGGGGATGATTCGATAGGTAATAGAAAAGCCGCCGTGCTGGGTTCCATGTAGATATTTGTGCCAGTGCTAAGAGCCAAATTTACTCTTTGATTTACCCAATTTTCTAAAGGTACGTCGAGATAATCTAAACTAACGCTATTTTCGGTATAAGTGAGTTTTAACATATGAATTAATAATACCTACATGGATATATATTCAAGTGCTTAGTCGTGTGCTTCGGATAAAATCAGAATATTCTGGGAAACTTCCCTGAAGCTAATTGTGAAGGTGCAACCGGAAATGCTTGTGCAATCGAGTTTAGATGCTTAGGGGAAGTTGCTAAACTTGGGGGAATCCCCGAACTTTGTTGAGTATGCAGCTACGATAATGGCAAGAGCGAGTTATGGCCCAGAGGCAAAAAAGCGATCGCGGCATTTATTACAGGTACTATTAGCTTATGCTAATGATGAGCTAGGCTGCGATGAAGCGGCTTTAGATGCTCTGCGTCCCCAAATACAAACTCGCTGGCAAAGTGAAACTCGCCTAGTTGTCAGAACTAAAGTCAGATTTTTGCAGGCTTTAACGGGGTTAACATCAGATGAGTTAACATCTGAACAAATCAAAGAAGCCTTAAAACGGTTTGCAGATTTCTTAGAAATATTAGAAGACAATCGCCCATCTCGCAGTGGTTCCGAAACTTGGCACTTCACCCTCAATCTTTGGTACAAACACCAAGATATAGCAGCCAACTTACAAAAATTTGATTCCCACTGGGAAAGTCGCCGTCCAGAAAAATCCAAGGAAGTCACAGCAGCAAAAGCGGATAAACAAGCAAATCCCCCCACTCCCCAGCTAAATTGGCAAGAACTATGCCGCGCCAACCTCAACAACCGCCTGACAACCAATCCCCTTACCAGTGCAGATGGTGTCACTTTTGAATTGAATCAGGTTTACGTACCTTTGGGCTTAGTGCAGCGAAAACAGCGTTTACGTCGTCGTGATGATGTCACTCCCCAAGAGGGTTCGCGTTTATATGAACCAGAGGACTTGGATATTACTCAAACCTTTGACCATAATGAATTTATTCAACAGGTACTAGGAAAAAAGCAAAGTCAGCGAATTGCCATTGTTGGTGAACCAGGCGCAGGGAAAACTACTTTCTTGCAAAGAATTGCTGCTTGGGTGTTAGATAATACCGCAGATTTACCAGTTTGGATTTCCCTAGCAGATTTACAAGGTAAAACGCTGGAACAGTATTTAATTCAAGACTGGCTACCTTCAGCTATGCGTAAACTTAGGGTTTCACCAGAACTTGAAGACGCATTTTGTGAACAGTTCAACCAAGGAAGAGTTTGGTTACTGCTGGATGCGGTGGATGAAATGGCCATTGAATCTACCAGCGCCTTGGCGAAAATTGCTAGTTTCCTGAAAAGCTGGGTAGGAGATGCCACAATTATTCTTACCTGTCGGCTGAATGTTTGGGATGGGGGTAAGAATGCTTTAGAAAACTTTGACACTTACTGCAATCTACATTTTACCTACGGCCAGGATCAAACACAGGAGTGGTTAGGGCAATTTATTTGTCGATGGTTTCAGTACAATCCAGCTTTAGGCGAAAAACTGCAACATGAGTTAAAGCAACCAGAAAGGCGGCGCGTCAAAGATACGGTAAAAAATCCCTTACGCTTGGCGTTGTTGTGTCGGATTTGGGGCATCACTCAGGGAGAATTACCTCATAGTAAGGCGATGCTTTATCAGCAGTTTGTGGAAGCAATTTATGAGTGGAAACAAGACATTTTCCCTACTACTTCCACTCAGCGACAGGAGTTAAACCGAGCGTTGGGAAAATTAGCGCTGTTGGCAATCGCTCAAGAACAAACAAAGTTTCGCCTCAGACATCGTTTTGTCTGCCAAGTTTTAGGCGCTCCCGAAGATGAACTGTTCCAACTAGCACTCCAGTTAGGTTGGTTGAATCAAGTAGGTATTTCCGAAACTCAAGGGGAAAAAGTTTATGCTTTTTACCATCCCACATTTCAAGAATATTTTGCGGCTCAGGCTATTACAGATTGGAGAGTAGGAGGGGATTATCTGTTTTCAGGGGAAAGCAGTTACCGGATTTTTGAGCCGCAATGGCGAGAGGTAATACTATTGTGGCTGGGTAGGGATGATGTACCACAAGTAGAAAAAGAGGCGTTGATTAACGCACTGATTCAGTTTAAGGATGGCTGCGGGGGATTCTATAATTATCAAGCTTATTTTTTGGCAGCCCAGGGAATTGCTGAATTTACCAATTGTCAACAAGCTGAGACGATGATTCAGCAGTTAATTAAGTGGCGTTTTGGCTACTTTGATTCACAAAAGCAAAAATGGTGCAGATATCCATCACCCATTGTAGAAGGTGCGCGGATAGCTTTACTCAAAACAGATCGCCTAAAAGCGATCGCCTGCTTAGAGCAATTTATCACGTCCTGTGACAATGAGTTTGATAGTTGGAATGCAGCCTATAGTTTAGGTAAGATTTTCGACCCTGGAAACAAGATTGCGATCGCTTCTTTGGAAAATATTGTTAAAATAGCTCGGCATGAGACTATTCGTTGGCAAGCTGCCTATAGTTTAGGCAGAGTCGATGCAGAAAATCCCACGGCTATGACTGCATTGCTGCAAATTATCGCAACTACTCACAATGAATCTACTCGTCGTAAGGCTGCTTATAGTTTAGGCAAACTTGATTCCCTCAACACCACAGCTATTACCACATTAGAAAAAATTGCCCAATCAGCCACAGATTCCTCCCAAGGCCGCCAAGCCACCGAGAATCTAGTAACTTTACGCGGTGAAGAAATTACACATAAATGGCAAGGTAAACGACAACAAAAACAAAAGGTACTTTACCCTGTACCTGAAAAAATCACAGCCTTAATCCGTGGTATCTCCTCGTGTGAGGATGAAGACACCAAAAGACGTAGAGCCTACAAACTAGCACAACTTGACCCAGGTAATAAAATTGCCTTGACCACCTTACTACAATTGCTCAAGTCAACCCAACGCGAATCGCTACGCAAACGCACAGCAGACAATTTAAAAGAAATCCTCATTGATGCACAGTTACCACAAGTAATTTTCTACCTGAAAGATTGCTTTTTTCCCACAGCAAGGGAAAACGAGTTGGAATCACACCGAGATTGTTACAAAGTGCTGTGGTACTGTGCCGAAAATCTGACTTATCAGGAATTTTACCAGTGTTGGCTCATGAATGATTTATAGTCAAATGCCCTGCGGGTAAGGATTTTCAGCAATAAATTCACCACAGCCAAAATTTTTTTTGAAAAAACTGCATAAACAAATAAACCCCAACCTATGAGTAAGTGAAGGGTGAAACCTGAAAACAAAAATCTCAGTTTTTCAGTAGTTATCACTCAATTCAACATCTGTTTATTCACTTCTTTCTATAGGGATATCTGTCATGTCTACTCAAAAATCCAGCAAAATCAAGTTCATTTTCAGCATGATTGCAATGACAAGCATTGCAGCTTTAAATCCAGCCGTTAATGCTCAAACTCCCCAACCTGGTGCTGTTGATAATTTACTGAACCGCGCTAATTTAAGTACTGATTCTGTCAAAGTTCGTCCAGGAGTAGTTAATAATTTAACTCCTTCTATACAGAGACTTCCAGGAACTATAAAACCTGGTGGAGCAGCAGCACATAACGGTGTTTGTGATGGAGCTTGCAGTGGCCGCCTACTTGATAACGGACGCAGAGTTACCAATCCAGCTATCTTTAAGGATCAAATCCGTAAGTAATTGCTCAAGTTGCTAGTTATGTAGATATGGTTTCTGGATTTGGTAATTGGTAACTGGTAATTGAGTCGAAATTATTACCTATTATCCATCACCTATTACCAATCCTTCAATTGATAACTAGCAACTTATTTTACTATTTTTTCTTGTCTATTTTACAGGGAGATTATAAATATGAAACTTTCACATTATCATGTAGTTACACAACCATTTTTTGATGAACTTGAACAACAAACAAAGCGGGTTATTTTTTCTAGCCGAACATCGGATGTCAGAATTATTGATGAGCATAGTTGGCACATTTTAGCCAGTGGTGATTTTGACCAATTACCTCAAGATATTTTGTTTGATCTCGTTGATATTGAATTAATTGTACCTGAAGAAGAAAACGAATTACAGACTATTTTAGATTATAATAATGCTTTGGCAATTGATGACGATAATTTATATTTAGTCATTCAACCGACAGCTTTTTGTCAACTAGGTTGTCATTACTGCGGTCAAGAACATACTAGCAAAATGATGACTGAAGATGAGCAGCAAAAATTTATAGAACGGGCTGCTAAAAAACTCGCAAGCAAGAACTTTCGTAGTCTCTCAATTAGTTGGTTTGGTGCAGAACCTTTGGTAGGGTTGCCAGTGATGAGAACTCTCACGCCAAAACTACAGTCTCTTGCAGCCAGTTTTGGTTGTAGTTATCATGCAAAAATTGTCACCAACGGTTTAGCTCTAACACATCAAGTAGCAACAGAAATTGTTCAAGAATTAGGCGTAAATTCTATTGAAATTACTCTTGATGGTGTAGGTGAATATCATGATGCTCGACGGATGCAGAAAAATGGCTTACCTACTTTTGATAAAATTTTTGCTAATGTTACAGCCCTAGCTCATCGACAAGATTTGGATGTGCAAATTAATATTCGTTGTAATGTTGACTATCAAAATTATGAATCTGTCTCTTTGTTACTACAAAAGTTAGCTGAGGTAGAGATACAAGACAAGATTAGTTTTTATGTAGCACCAATTCATTCTTGGGGCAATGATGCTCATACTCGTTCCCTATCTAAAGAAGAATTTGCTAATTGGGAAATAACTTGGTTTGGGGAAATGGTTGAGTTAGGTTTCAATGTTGGGTTATTACCAGAGCGCAAACCTCTAGTTTGTATGGCTGTAATGCCCCATTCGGAATTAGTTGATGCCTATGGCAATATTTTTAATTGTACAGAAGTATCTTATGTCCCTACATACGGCACACCTAATGAATATGCCATTGATCATTTATCAGGTAAACAGATGCCTGGTAACAGGGAACGTTTAGCTAGTTTTAATGATAAAGTGCGTCAAGGTTCATACCCCTGTTCTACTTGCCCTATGTTACCTGTTTGCGGTGGTTCTTGTCCAAAGAGTTGGTTAGAAGGTATTGAACCATGCCCCAGTGCTAAACATAACATTGAGCAACGTTTATTACTTACCTATGCGTTATCTCGGATTGAAGAAGCAGAAGCTAACCAGGAGGCTTTAGTTTATGCTTGATACTTCCAGTCAACTCCTAACACAAATCACAGAAAGTTATCGCCAGGGGTGTACTGCAACTATGGATTTACCCACAGGTAGTGGTGATTTATTTAGCGAAAAACTAGAAGCTTTGATGGCGAAACGTTTACCATTACAAGAACAATTATTACTGCGTCGCTATAGTAATGCTCGTAGTCAAGGGATGGTAGCGGCTCGCCACCGCCAACTAACAACAGCCGCGCAGTTATTTGAGGAAGCGCGTAAGCCTTTGCAAATGGCTACACTGTCGCGGGAGTCCAAGCTATTACATCAGTCATTTTTAGAGCAATCAGCAGCCTATCTCGATTATTGTCATCAGGATTTTGACCAAGTTTACAGTCGCACTGAAGAGGCTTTAAGATTAAGTGCGGTTTTAGAGGAAGAATATGGTTATGATATTCTCCTGATGCAGCGTATCCAACTGTTACATAATTTGGTGCGGACAGAAGCACGACAATTAAATTTTACAGGAGCGATCGCACTTGCTGCTCAACTTCTTGCCTATCTTGATGGACAATTGCAGACTTTACCTACTCCCCATCCTTGGGGTTTTGAACGCATAGCACGCCAGCCGCCTGAGTTTGTCTCTGCTATGTTTGCCCAAATTACCAGTGAAGTTGCCCTAATTTTGGCAGATAAAGACCGCAATCAAGCAGCTAATTTGTTAACAATTGCGGCAGATTATTTACAGTTACCAGTTCACTCTGACAAATCTCGCTACTCACGTTCCTATGCTTGGTTTTCCATCAAACACGCGTTTGTGGAGCAAGATATCACTACTTTTCTCACACAAGCTGCTCAGTTTCTTGCTCAGGGACGTGCTGATACACCTCTGCTTTGGTACACAATAATTCATGATTTGTTGGCTTTATGCAATGAGCAAGGTTGGTTAGATTTTCGTCAGGAAATTGTCCAAGATTCACTGTCTTGGAATGATTTGCCACACAAACTTATTTTAATGAGAAGTTGACAGTTAACAGTCAACTGTCAACACAAAAATATGTGCAAATTAAAGCAAGGACAGATCATCTTAGTAGGGACGTACTTTTGTACGTCCCTATAGCCATATCTGCTTTACAAAAATTATGGAAAAATATCAAGAGATAGGGGTACATAATTATGTCCTTGCCAACTCTTGAAAGTGTTATCATGACTTAGGTATATAGTTGGCTAAAAGCTAGATGCTTGCTAGCTCTAACTTTTAGTCACACTTAGTTAACGAAACAGTTACTGGTGTCTTGCACACGCCAGTGACTGTGTTTTCTCTTTTCTGACCTTAGATACAAGTCCTAAACCAGCAAGGGCGATAAACCCCAGAATAGAACCAGATTCGGGAGTAGAGACTTGGGCTACACCGCTATATCCCCCTCCTTGTCCTCCTGGAAGATCCTGAAAGCCTAATTGAAGTCGACTTGGATTGTAATTGACTCCCTGAATGCTAATCACTGAAGCCGGAGCCTTCCAATCTAACTCAAATGCCACACCTCCACCAGCAAAAGTACCGAGAAATTTAGAGTCTTTTGCATATTTCACGCTCACATCTTGAAGCGGATCAAAAGCACCATTATTGTCCGCATCGAACTGAAACACTAAATCATTAGTGAGTTCGTATATGAACTTAGCGCCACTAGTACCCGCATACAAAAAGTTTCCCACCGCAGAGTCTGGTGGCAGGATTGAGCGAAACACAGGAGGGTTTGGCGGAATTGAGGAGAAAGCTGATGCAAACTCACCATTGGCTTGAAAAATCGACGCAAATCCTCCAAGTGATGCAGGAGAGAAAGTGACGGAAAAAGTATCCCCAAGAACAGGACTTACCTGTTCAAAAAAGTTGCTAGTTCCGTCATTCCAGTTAAGAGTTCCAGCCTGAACGGGAGAAGCAGACATACTTGCACCAATCGCAACACCAAGTGTTACCGATGCACAAGCAAAAGTTCTGGTCAATTTATTAGTTGTAAACATGATCAAAAAGTCTTTAATGCAGTTGTTAATACCAAGCAATTACATTAAATCAACGACTATATAAAGAGGGAACAGGGAACAGGCAATAGTCAACAGGGAACAGCAGCAAATAAGAAAAAAGGGTATTTAGAGCGCACCTGAAACTGTTAATGCTTAGTTGCAGGGGTCTTTTGTTCCCTTCTTTGATGAAGAGTCTTAACTATGATAATTGCTTGACTATCTAGTAATATAAGTTATTTTTTTCAAAAAAAAACAACGCGCTACATAACGTTACGTTTTGACATTTTTATATCACTTTCAGCAGAGAATAAATTAGCGGGTTTACTTGCTATTCTTGACTATATCTAAAGTCTATTCCTTAAGGAATAAGCCATAAGAAATAGATTTTAGGATGATTGATTTCTATTTATAAATGTTGAATATTGATTAATTGAATGACGATCACATTGCTTTTAGGAACAATCTTTGCATAACACCAAGAGTAAACAGTTGACGGTTAACCGTTAACTGTCAACTGTCAACTGTCAACTTGAGTGCGTAAGTTCTATAATTACCCATTATCCAAGCTACTTTTGTGTAAAAAATGCCACCAATTGGTCTTTCCACCAGCCGTACAACTCATACCAAACAAACCAACGTCCCCAAGTTGTGGTTAGTGATGGTGGGAGTAAATCAATATCAGGACGAATACCTACCCAACCTGAATTACTCAGCCATAGATTGTCAGGGTTTATCTGAGGCGTTAACTGAAGCAGCTACTCAATTTACCCAAAAGATTGTCAACGTGTATCACGACTTTGCACCACAACCACCATCTTTAACTAACGTCCGTCATAGCCTACGAGATATCACGTCTCATGTATCCCCCATTGATACGATTTTATTTTATTTTTCTGGTCACGGGGTAGTAGATCCCACGACACAAGAAGTATTTTTATGTTTGGTAGATACGCAAAAATCAAATTTGCAAAATACAGGTTTAGCTTTACAAGAAATATTGCAAATTTTGGGTAAGAGTGGGGTACAGAATCAGCTAGTGTGGTTAGATGCTTGTCATAGTGGGGGAATGTCTCTTAGGGGAGTAACACTGCAATTAGTTGAGCTACTACAACAAAGCGCGGCTAAGAGTAAAGGTTTTTATGCTTTACTTTCTTGTGACAATAACCAACAATCCTGGGAATTTCCCGAATTGGGACATGGGGTATTTACATATTATTTGATACGGGGTTTGCAAGGCGAGGCGGTAGATAGTCAAGGCTTGATTTATTTGGATGGCTTATATCGTTATGTATATCACCAAACCCTGCAATATATCGATAAAACTAATCAACAATTACGGCTAATTAATCAGCAGAAACGGGGGAAGGGTGACACGCAACTTTATAATGAATATCCCTTGCAAACTCCTAAAAGAATTGTGGAGGGAGTGGGGGAATTAATTTTAGGGAAAAGATTAGAGAAAAACGCCCCAGGGGTGTATCGTGGCTTGGGGATAGTAGTGGAGGGGTTATCAAATAGTAAAATTACTTTAGATATTAGTAAACTTCTTGGTAGTACGGGAGATTTTGCGGTTGAGTATTTGCCAGCTACTAAAACATCATCTGAGGATATTAAAGCAGCGATCGCTCGTCATTGGCAACAACCCCAAGCAGAATTAACTTTGTTATATCTGCGGGGACGCATTGAGGAAAGCGAAGCTGGGGAATGGCTACGACTGGGAGAGGATATCTGCATCAAACGTTCCTGGTTAAAACAACAGTTACGCCAATGCACTAGCCAACAGGTAATTATCTTGGATTGTCCGCTAGGGACTGCTTCGTTAGGGGATTGGATAGAAGACTTACAAATTGAATCTCATCACGGACAATGTTTAATTGCTTGCGCCTCACCTCCAGAAGCACCAGAAAATTTTGCCCAGAAATTCCTTGATACCTTGACTGCATCTGCTCAAGGAGATGGTTTGTCTGCGGCTGGAGCGATCGCTCAATTACAATTATCTTTAGCGGATAGTAAAACCCCTCTCTACGTCTGGCTATCAGGAACCCAGGGAATTATCGAAATTTTGACTAACAACACACACAAAAGCCAACGGACAAGCGGTTTGGATTTAGGGGTGTGTCCTTACATGGGTTTAAATGCTTTTGCGGAAGCAGACGCAGCCTATTTTTACGGGAGAGAAACCGTCACCCAGCAGTTAATTCATCATCTGCGGGATAATTCATTTCTCGCTGTTATCGGCGCTTCTGGTAGTGGTAAATCTTCCGTAGTGCAAGCTGGACTTATTCCCCAACTGCGACAAGGGAAACACATCCCCAATAGTGAACAGTGGGGGATAAAAACTATTCGTCCTGGTGTCAATCCTTTGGAGGCTTTAGCCAGGAAGTTGGGGGAATGGGGAGAAACCCATCTTTTGATTGAGGGAATGTTACATCAAGGAGTGGAGGGTTTTGTTTACTGGCTGCGTAGCCTTCCCCAGGGGGTGACGGTGTTGGTAATAGACCAGTTTGAGGAATTATTTACCCTTGCGCCAACACCAGATAGGGAGTTATTTCTAGAATTATTATTGGGGGCTGTACAGTATGCAGGCGATCGCTTTAAATTAATTATTACTTTAAGGGCTGATTTTATCGCTCCTTGTTTGGAAGTACCAGCTTTAGCTGAGGCGTTACAGGTAGCTAGTGTGTTAGTTCCCCCAAAACTGAGTTTGGATGATTATCGGCGGGTGATTCTCCACCCAGCACAGCAGGTAGGGTTGCAGGTGGAAGCGGAACTGGTGGAAGTGCTGTTACGGGAGTTAAATCAATCCGTGGGGGATTTACCTTTACTGGAATTTGTTTTAGAACAGTTATGGCAACAACGAACGGCTGGTAAATTAACTCTACAAAGCTATCAAGAACAACTAGGGGGAATTAAAGGAGCATTAGAGCGATCGTGTCAAGGGGTTTATGAAAGTTTACCACCACAACTACAAGAATGTGCGAAGTGGATTTTTCTTTCATTAACTCAGTTAGGGGAAGGTACAGAAGATACCAGAAGACGCATATATAAGTCAGATTTAATAGTTAAAAAATATCCGGCTGGGTTAGTAGAACAAACTCTCAATGTTTTGACTAACGCCAAATTAGTAGTAATTAACCTAGAAGCAGAGATAGAAGCACAAGGTAAAAGTTTCTCTCCCACTCCCCCTAATCTCTCCACTCCCTTCGTGACAGTAGAGGTCGCCCACGAAATTTTAATACGTCATTGGTCAACTTTGCGCTGGTGGTTAGAAGAAAACCGCGATCGCTTGCGTAAACAAAGGCAAATTAATCATGCTTGTCAGTTGTGGCAACAAAGCGGCAAACAAGCAGACTTTTTGTTACAAGGTGCTAGGTTAGCGGAAGCCGAAGACATTTATATTTACTGGACTGATGAACTAGGGGCGGATGTGCAAGAATTTATAGGCGCTTGTTTAGCAGAACGCAAGCATCAACAATTACAAGCAAAAAATCGCCTCAAACAAGCACAAAGGGCTGTAGTCGCCTTGAGTGTTTTAGGTATTGCATCTGTGAGTTTTGGGGGTTTAGCTTATTGGCAAGGTAGGGAAGCCCAATTTAGGGAAATTGCGGCGTTAAATTCTTCATCCCAGGCAAATTTGTTATCTCATCAACAATTAGCAGCACTTATTGCCAGTCTCAAAGCTGCACAACAGGTTAATCATGTGATAGCAGTTCCCAATAATCTCAAATTAGCAACTGTCACTACCTTACAACAAGCCTTGTTTGAGATGCAGGAACGTAACAGGCTAGAAGGACATAAGGACGGCGTGATTAGTATTAGTATCAGTCGGGATGGTCAAACTATCGCCTCTGGTAGCTTAGATAAAACTATTAAACTTTGGAGTCGAGACGGTCGGTTATTCAGAACTCTCAACGGACATGAAGATGCTGTTTATAGTGTCAGTTTCTCTCCCGACGGTCAAACCATTGCTTCCGGGGGGAGTGACAAAACCATTAAACTTTGGCAAACCAGTGATGGAACCCTACTCAAAACCATCACAGGTCATGAGCAAACAGTCAATAATGTCTATTTTAGTCCAGATGGTAAAAATCTCGCCTCTGCCAGTAGTGATCACAGCATCAAGTTGTGGGATACTACATCTGGTCAACTCTTAATGACCCTCACTGGTCATAGTGCTGGAGTTATCACCGTGCGTTTCAGTCCTGATGGTCAAACTATTGCTGCCGGTAGCGAAGATAAAACCGTTAAACTGTGGCATCGCCAGGATGGGAAATTATTAAAAACCCTCAATGGACATCAAGATTGGGTAAATAGCCTCAGTTTTAGCCCTGATGGTAAAACTCTCGCTTCCGCTAGTGCGGACAAAACCATCAAACTTTGGCGCATCGCTGATGGTAAATTGGTCAAAACCCTAAAAGGTCACAATGATTCAGTTTGGGATGTTAATTTTAGCTCAGATGGTAAAGCGATCGCCTCTGCTAGTAGAGATAACACTATCAAACTGTGGAACCGTCACGGCATCGAACTAGAAACCTTTACAGGCCATAGCGGTGGTGTTTATGCTGTGAATTTTCTTCCTGATAGTAACATCATCGCTTCCGCTAGTTTAGACAACACCATCAGACTTTGGCAGCGTCCCTTGATATCTCCCTTAGAAGTTCTCGCCGGCAATAGCGGTGTTTATGCGGTCAGTTTCCTGCATGACGGTAGTATCATTGCTACAGCCGGTGCAGATGGCAATATTCAACTTTGGCACAGTCAAGATGGTAGTTTACTAAAAACCCTACCAGGGAACAAAGCAATTTATGGTATTAGTTTTACACCCCAAGGTGATTTAATAGCTAGCGCCAACGCCGATAAAACTGTGAAAATTTGGCGTGTTAGGGATGGTAAAGCTTTAAAAACACTCATAGGACATGACAACGAAGTCAACAAAGTAAATTTTAGCCCTGATGGTAAAACCCTCGCTTCCGCCAGTCGGGACAACACAGTTAAACTTTGGAATGTGAGCGATGGTAAATTTAAAAAAACCCTCAAGGGTCATACAGACGAAGTATTTTGGGTCAGTTTTAGCCCCGATGGTAAAATTATCGCCTCTGCTAGTGCTGACAAAACTATCCGACTCTGGGACAGTTTTAGCGGCAACTTAATTAAAAGTTTGCCAGCCCATAATGACTTAGTATACAGCGTCAACTTCAATCCTGATGGTAGTATGCTTGCCTCAACTAGCGCCGACAAAACCGTCAAACTCTGGAGGAGTCATGACGGTCATCTACTGCATACTTTCTCAGGCCATAGTAATGTAGTTTATAGTAGTAGCTTCTCTCCTGATGGTCGTTACATTGCATCAGCCAGCGAAGATAAAACAGTAAAAATTTGGCAAATTGATGGTCACCTGTTAACCACCCTACCCCAGCATCAAGCCGGAGTCATGAGTGCAATTTTCAGCCCAGATGGTAAAACTCTCATCTCCGGCAGTTTAGACACTACCACCAAAATTTGGCGTTTTGATAGCCAGCAAGCCAAAACTTCCCAGATGAATACTCTAGTCATGTCTGCTTGCAACTGGCTACAGGATTATCTCAACACCAATCCCAATGTTACGCCTAACGAACAGAAACTCTGTCCTAGTTAAGCAAAATTCGACGTTGCATAAATGCGGGATGATGTCCAATACGGTTCGGTTAAGGGATTTCTGGGTTAAGGCAGGCAGGGGAAGAGAAAAATTATGAAAATAACCTCCTTTCCTCCCCTACCTCCTCTGCTTCAAGAGCTTATCCGAACCATATTGGGATGATGTTTATCACACATTAGACGCTTTGCGGCTACCCGCACCCGCAGGGTGGCGCAGAAAGGAAGGTAGGAAGCCGGAGTCCACACAGGCTCAGGCTAGGTCTGGAGCGTTCGCTTGGTTTGAGTGGGCGAGGAAAAACAGGATTGTGATTGAGATGTTGGGTGAGGTCGTGTATACGCCGGATGGTGAGGCTGTGGCCTGGGCGGAGATGATGCGGTCTAGCGACAAGCCATTTCACGTATATGCTAATCAAACAATGGTGCATAGCAAACAAGACATAAGCATTAGTCAACCTTTTAAAGGCAATAGTTCTATTAGATGGGAATTTGGATGCAAAATTCCGTTTCTTGGCTTGTTTTGGAGTTACATATTAAGTTACCTTGGTGCATTTCTACTACAATCTGATAACTAATAAATAAACCAAGTCCAGTTCCCTTACCAACAGGTTTTGTTGTAAAGAACGGATCAAATATTTTGGAAATTACCGATTCGTGAATACCCCCACCATTGTTTTTAATGCAAATATTAAGCCAAGTTTCATCAACGATCTCAGTCTTAATCCAAATAGTAGGAACGAAGGGTTGAGATTGAGGACTGTGAATAATTGAGAAATCAGTAATTTTCTCGTCTAAAGCATAAATTGCATTATTTAAAATATTCATGAATACTTGATTTAGGTGCGCGGGATAGCACTTTACCTGGGGAATTAATCCATAGTTTTTAATTATTTGAATTACCCTATTTGCAGACTCATTTTGAAGGCGGTGATGCAGAAACGTGATTGTGTGATTGATACCTGCGTGAATATCAACAATTTTGATTTCTGCTTCATCCAACCGAGAAAAATTTCGCAGTAACAGCACAATTTCTCTAATGCGTTCGCTGCCAACTTGCATCGACTCCAGTACCTTACCCAAATCTTTTTTAATAAAGTCCAAATCCCAGGTTACTATTGCTTTTTGAATGTGCAGCGAGGGAACTGGATAGGTTTGCTGGTAAAGTTGTAAGATTTTTAATAAGACTTGTGTATATTCAGATGCATGGGTGAGATTAGCATAAATAAAGTTAACTGGATTATTAATTTCGTGAGCAATCCCTGCAACTAATTGCCCCAAACTCGACATTTTTTCAGTTTGCACCAGTTGAGCCTGAGTATATTTGAGTTTATCAAGGGTAACTTTTAGGTCGTGATTAGCTTGAATTAGCTCAATATTTCGTTGTTCTACCCTAGCTTCCAATTCCTCATTTGTTTGCTTCAGTAATCCTTCTGCGTGTTTGCGTAAGCGAAGCTCGTCGTAGACATCAGTAATATTGATCAGTGAGCCAGAGAATTCTGTTTCACTTTGAGGTTGAGCAGATAGTTCCAACCAAACAATTGCACCAGTTTGATGGTAAAAGCGGAGTTTTTGACAAACCTCTACTCCGGTTTGTAATTTTTCTAGAGTTTCTGACCACAAGTACTGATCATCCAAGTCAATGAAATTGCTTAAAGCACTACCGATGGCATCTGTTATCCCATAACCAAGGGTATTTGTCCAGGCTCGGTTGAGGAAATTGAGATTACCCAAGCGATCGCATTTAAACACAATTTCGCGCAGACTATCCACTAATTCCCGGTAACGCCGTTCGGATTCAGACAATTTCTCAATCAAACTGTACTGAATCTGTGTATGCAATTCATTGCTAAAATCTGACATTATACTGTACTCGTCAAACGCTGAAGTAGCTCGGTGTGGTTAATTGTATCGGCGTATAAGGGGAAGACATGAGTGTGGTAGAATTCTTGCTCAAACACCGTGCGAGCAGAAGTGCAATCAGACAAAATAACCACCTGGTAACCTTTTTCATGAGCAGAACGACCTGTAGAATCGATACAAACCGAAGTGACTGCACCAGCTATAACTACATGAGTAATCTCTTTTTCATGGAGAATCATGTCTAAGTTAGTATTCATGAAAGCATTAAATCCTCGTTTTCCAGGAACTTCGAGAATTTTGCTGCAAAAGGGTAGCAACTCATCAATCATCTGCGATCCCTTCGTATCAGCTTGAAAAGCCCCAACTTCTTTGATAGTTTTAAGAATGCCAACAGGTTCAACCAATTCCTGGTAGTTTGGCGTAAAAAAAATCGGTGTGGCAATCATCAATACTGGAATCTGTAGCAAACATCCTACAAGCTCAACCGTGTTTTCTAATACTTTGGTGGCTCTTGAGGATTCCTCAATGACATTATGTAGAATACCATCGGCTGCAAAGTAGTCATTTTGATAACCAATCAAGATCACAGCAGTACTTTGGGGTTGCATTGTATTTCTAACTATTTAGTATGTACAGACACTTTATTATTCCCGTCTTAAGTGTGTTTCTAGCTATAACTAACAGGGAAAACATATATAGGAATCCGATTTGATTTCTGTTGCCGTAGCCTGCGCTTGCGCGTAAAATTCTCAGTATCTGTAGGGTGGGCAATGCCCACCCTACGTACAATTCTAAGTAATGAGGTAGATGTTAATAGTTAAAGTCTAGGAAGAAAGTAATGGGATAAAATTGTATATAAATATTAAGGCTCTATTTTCATGAGTTGGTTGTTTTCTACACTGGTATTTTTCTTAACGCTATTGACAGCAGGGATCGCGTTATATCTCATTACTGCTAGACGTTATCAATCATCTAACTCCGTAGCCAATTCCTACGACCAGTGGACTGAAGACGGTATTTTAGAGTTTTACTGGGGCGAACATATCCATTTAGGTCATTATGGTTCGCCACCTCAAAGAAAGGATTTTCTGGTGGCTAAATCTGATTTTGTCCATGAAATGGTGCGTTGGGGTGGTTTGGATAAACTACCCCCTGGTACTACCTTGTTAGATGTTGGTTGTGGAATTGGGGGTAGTAGTCGCATTTTGGCACGGGATTATGGATTTGCCGTTACAGGTATCACCATCAGCCCCCAACAAGTCCAACGCGCTCAAGAGTTAACACCACAGGAACTGAATGCACAGTTTTTGGTGGATGATGCAATGGCGCTTTCCTTCCCAGATAATAGTTTTGATGTAGTTTGGTCAATTGAAGCTGGCCCACATATGCCAGATAAAGCCATTTTTGCCAAAGAATTGATGCGGGTACTAAAGCCTGGTGGAATCATGGTTTTAGCCGACTGGAATCAGCGAGACGATCGCCAAAAACCCCTCAATTTTTGGGAGAAACCAGTAATGCAGCAACTACTAGATCAGTGGTCTCATCCAGCTTTTTCCAGCATCGAAGGCTTTTCTGAGCTTTTGGCAGCGACGGGATTAGTAGAAGGGGAGGTAATCACCGCAGACTGGACGAAACAAACACTCCCCTCTTGGCTTGATTCTATCTGGCAAGGAATAGTTAGACCAGAAGGATTAGTGCGTTTTGGTCTATCTGGTTTCATTAAATCTCTGCGAGAAGTGCCTACCCTACTACTGATGAGGCTGGCATTCGGTACAGGACTCTGTAGATTTGGGATGTTCCGCGCTTTACGAGCTGACACTGTAAGATCATCAGCAGAACAGACATCTGCGATCAAGGTTGCTCAAAAGTAATCAATTGCGAGATTCCACAAAAATACATTGTGCTGTTTCTCGATCCAAGGCGGTGCGGGTTCTGCCAACCATGATGATATAGGATGGAAAGCGTTGCTCTAGCACCAACTTGCTCCCTGGTAAAATCCCGAATGCCATCAGCTTTTGTAGTACGGCCTGATCTTGAGTTCGTAAACTTACTACCGTTTGTGGTTGACCGACTTTAACTGTTGATAAGGCGTTCATATTAAAAGTTCACTCCGAATAATATTAAGCCGAGGTTGACGACATATCCCATGAGGAAGGCGAAGGGAAAAATAAACAGTACTATTGCCAAAGTAGTTTTAGTTCCCCGTTCCTTAATCAGCATTTGCAATTGGGCAATACAAGGTAAAAATAAAGTCAGAACGATCGCAGCTATCACTAATTGATTACCTGTCAAGCTTCCCTGTTGCTGCAAATCAAACAGTCCGGCTGCACCATAATCTCGACGGAAGAAGCCATAGAGAAATATGGGCGCTGCTTGTTTTGGCATTCCTAAAGCCAAGGTGAGAGGTTCAATTGCACGAATAATTACGTCAAATAATCCGGTTAAACGTCCCACCCAAATCAACACAGATGCCCAGATAAACAAGGGTAATACCTCTAAGAAATACCACTTCATCCGCACCCAGGTTTTGGTGAACACATTCCGTAATTTGGGCAAACGTAAAGGGGGAATTTCCATGTAAAACCTGCCGGAAGTCCCAGGTAACAATCTGGCGGTGAGATACCCAACTACTAGGAAGATGGCGGTGATAAAGCCTCCCCAAAATATTAAGGCGGCTGGTTTTTGAGCCAGTAGTCCTACAATTACACCCCACTGTGCTGCACAAGGTATGGCTAGGGAAAGTAAAAAGGTGGCAATTAATCGTTCACGTCTGGTTTCTAAGGTGCGGGTGACTATTGTTGCCATTGTGTCGCACCCCAAGCCCAATACCATCGGAATTACCGCACGACCAGATAAACCAACGGATTTGAATAAGCGATCCAGCATCAAAGATAAACGTGGGAGATAGCCGCTATCTTCTAGTAACGAGAACATCAAGAAGTAAGTGGCAACTACAGGTAAAACGATCGCTGTAGCATAACGGATTCCCAAGGTGATAATGCCATAGTCATGAGCAATCAAGTCTTGAATTGGTCGCCAGGGAATGATTTGTGCCGTGACTTGGTTGACTAATGGGTTAATTTGTGATTCAAAAAAGCTTTCGATGCGATCCACTAGTTCCCCTGCACCAAATTCACCGACAAATTTGTAAACTCCGTAATAAAGAATAACGACAAGAATAGGGAAGCCAGTAATAGGATTGACTGTGAGTTTGTGGATTGTTTCTGTAATTGACGATCGCGCTTCTCTGGCTTCATGCAAAACTGCTCTTTCTATTGTCCGAGCCTGACTTTGACGAGTATTGGCGATCGCTAGTCCCAAAGGCTGATGAAGTTGATTTTGGGTAACAGTAATCAAAACTTCCAGATGACGACACTGTTCTTGGTCTTGTTGTAATATTTGCCATAATCCTGGGTCTTTCTGTAACAGTAATAAAGCCAGGCTACGAGGTGATAGTGAGTAATTATGAAATAAATAGCGATTCCCCAATGTCTGCCACCACGATTCTAATTGAGCGATCGCTGCTTCAATTGGTTCTGGATAGATAACTTGGCTAATCATGCCCTTTTCTCCTGATCTCAAATACTTACGCCAATTTGAAAAAAATGCGACAGATACACAATCTAAAACCCTTATTCTGTTTGGCTTCCCTAATTTTGAATTTTGAATTTTGAATTTTGAATTGGTATTACGCTGGTATCATGGCAACCTGAACTGGGAGGAGTGAGGCTATCCTGTGTCGCAATTCATCTATACCTTGGTTCAAAGCAGCCGCCATACAAACTACTGGAATCCCTAATTCCATCTCCAGTAAGTCTGGTTGTAAATCCAACCCCCAACGATGGGCTTCATCCATCATGTTGACGGCGAGTAAAATCGGCAGACCAGCTTCTATCAATTGAAAAGTCAAAGGCAGCATTCTTCCCAAGTTCTTCGCATCTACCACATGAACCACAGCCGCTACAGGTTCTAGAAGCAATAAATCTCTGGCAACTTTTTCTTCTTCACTAATGGGTAGTAGTGAATACATTCCTGGTGTATCAATGACTGTGATGCTTTGTTCCCCAATCTGCGCCAGCCCACGACTTACTTCTACAGTTGTGCCAGGGTAATTAGAGACTGTGACATAAATTCCCGTCAGTGTATTGAACAACACACTCTTACCAACATTGGGCATTCCTACCAAAGCAATTTGGGGATTGTGGGAAACGTCCTGAGTAAATGGTTGCTGATTTTTGGGAAAAAATAACGATTTAGGCGATCGCTTTTTACAAGATTTACCCTGAGATTTACATTTGTGACAATCCATAGGAATTTCTCGTTGAGATTAACTGCAAATTATTCTCAACGAGAAAGATGAGGAACTTGTGAGGAAATTTACTAGATGGGCAACTATGATGAACTCATGACAGATAGACTAAGGGAATTCCAGATAAAAAATTTTCAAGATGTAGCGTGCGTCAGTGCGATAAAACCTAACTATACTCAGAAATTATTCATACTGACGCACTCTACCAAACCATCAATTTCGGCTAATTGATTTTTTTGGTGTTCCCGAAGAAATGGGCTTCAACCGTAAATTTTTCCCATAGATAGCTCTAAAAATTGACGAACGACTATCACCAATTACCCATTACCTATTCCCCACTATATCCCCCCAAACTTGCACCACTCCCTGTAAATCCTGCGGCAAGTTATTCTGAGAAATATCGTTGTACTGTACTGTACCGTCTTCGCTGGTCAGAGTGTAGGTAATAAAATCAGCAGCACCTCTAGGGGCTGGATAGTTAATATTTTGGAACTCCTGTGATCTGCGTTCCAGCAACCGTTGGAATTGACGTACTTGCTGCACAGGAACACGGCGCACACTCCTCTCAGAATCATTAGCGTCGCCAATCCGCACACGGATTAACAAACCATCATCACGTAATACTGTTTCGTAGGTTCTACCCGCAAAGCCACCGCTAGAAATTTCTCGAAATACTACACCTTGATCTAAAGGTAGTGGTAACTCACTGGGACGAATCGCTACAGGGTTGAGATTACCATTATCTGAGATTGGGGTATCGTTAATTTGATTCCATGCGGTAATGACAGCTTGTAAATTTCTCGGTACGCTATTTACGGAAAGATCATTGTATTCGACTGTACCCTCTTGGCTAGTGAGAGTGTAAGTGCTGAAATCAGCACCGCTTCTGGGTGCGGGGTAGCGCAGATTATTAAATTCGCCTCTATAACGTTGTAGCAACTGCTGAAATTGCTGTAATTCTTGGCGACTCAGACGGCGGACACTACGCTCAGAATTATTAATATTACCAATCTGCACACGAATTAATCGCCCATCATTGAGCAAAATTGTCTCGTAGGTTCTCCCAGTAAAACCACCACTCGCAATTGAGCGAAAGACCACATTCCTATCTAAGGGTGGCGGTAATTCACTTTCAGAAATAGGTATTGGTTGCACAGAGCCAACATTACCAGTAGTTGTGCTAGCAGCTCGATTGAACTTGACTAAAAAGTTATTGTCGGTGTGATAAACAAACTTTTCCCGGCCTATGGTGACAGTAACACGCCAACCAGGTACCTGAGCGAAAGTACAAACGCCCCCATCTAAATCTAGACAGCCATTGCTCCAAACTACCCGTTCTGCTTGGGTAATATTTCTCGAACTGACTGCAATCTTGGTTCTACTGCGGTTGGAAGCATCCGCTAACACTTCATCTATAATCGATGTTGGTAAATTTGCACTTGGATTACTTCCAGTTGCTAACCGGACTCTATCACCATTTTCATTACTGACAAATACCCAACGTTGATTCCCCGCACCTACAGTTACTTGCCAACCAGAGACTAAAATCTGATCGCAAGGATTGGGAAAAGTGGAGACTTCACAACCTTCAACCCAGTTAGTCGGTTGAAATTCCACAATACTCAAAGCCCTAGTTGGTAATCCTGAGATTTGTCGCGCCTGTGCTAATACAGCATTTCTCACATTTTGGGGTAATCTACCTGTGTTAGCTCGTTCATTTAGCCTGACTACAGAACCATTTTGATTGGTGTGATAAATCCAGGTTTGTTTACCGCGAGAAACTACAACTCGCCAACCTGGAACTAAAGCCTGAGAACAGAGTTCATCCGGTCGCTGTAGTTCTAAACAACCATTGCGCCAAGTTTGTTGACGATAATCAGTGATTTTCAAAAAGAGGGAAGAAATTCCTGCTCTATTTGATAAATCCCGCAACACAGCATTAGCTACAAGGCGCGGTAAGCGGTTCGCTGGAACATTTTGTTTGAGGCGTTCATTGGGTGTTTCTGCTGAAAAATCGATAGATGAAGCACTGGCGTTTTTTATAAGTGTCAACCCACTACCAACGGATAGAATGCCAGTCAAAATTAAAGCAGTAATAATTTGAGCCTGTTTAGTATAACGATAAATTGGCAGCATAATTCCTAAGATAAAACGCTGACATCAGCGTCTAGAGTTCAGTATTGCAATGATCAAAAATTAATACCTAACAAATAAGATAAATTCCGTAATTATTCCCCAAATAAAATTACTTGGGACTTCTTGCTGGTATATCTTCTTATGTAGATGTAAAGATAGACGCTCGTGTATTAATTTTTTGTTCCTAAGTATTTCAAGAGAAATAGGAAACAGGAAGAAGCAAGAGAGTAGAGGGGATAAAACATTTACCTAATCCCCAAGCTAACAAAAAGGTGCAACTTCTGCTTAACTATTACAGTCATGCTTCATTTTCTTAGCGGATGTTTGTAACGATTTATGAAAGTATTTGCGAAGTGGTGTAGTGAATCCTTATTACCGAATATGGCGGCAATTAGAAAGCAGATATTCTTTGCCTTAATGATGGCTTTGAGTGTTGTGGCTACGGTAATGCTATCGTTTCCCTTAAATGCTCAAATTACTCCTAGTGCTGCACTAGCATCTGAATTGAGAGGGGTATGGTTAACCAATATTGATAGTGATGTATTATTTGAACGCGATCGCCTCAAAACATCTTTACAAAAGTTAGATAAACTCAACTTCAACACCGTCTATCCAGCAGTATGGAACTGGGGATATACACTTTACCCCAGCAAAGTTGCAGCCAAAGTTATTGGACGGGCGATCGACCCCACCCCAGGATTACAAGGGCGAGATATGCTCAAAGAAATAGTCACTGAGGGACATAAACAAGGATTAACCGTAATTCCCTGGTTTGAATTCGGGTTCATGGCTCCAGCCGATTCTCTCCTCGCCAAAAACCGTCCCCAATGGTTAACCAGTCGTAGCAATGGTAGTCGTATAGTCAAGGAAGGCATACACGATCGCGTGTGGTTAAATCCCTTTCGCCCAGATGTCCAACAATTTATCCAAGATTTAATCGTGGAAATTGTAAGAAACTACGACATCGATGGTATTCAATTTGACGATCATTTCGGCTTACCTTCAGAATTAGGCTACGATGCCTACACAGTAGCTTTATACAAGAAAGAACACCGTGGTCAAGCTCCTTCTAAGAACCCCCGTGATCCGGAATGGTTACGCTGGAGAGCTAGTAAAATTACCAACTTCATGCAAAGAATATTTAAAGCAATTAAAGCCACTAAAAAAGATTGCTTGGTTTCCGTTGCACCTAATCCTCAGCGTTTCTCCTATGATTACTTTCTCGCAGATTGGCAGAAGTGGGAAAGGATGGGACTAATTGAAGAACTGGTCTTGCAAATTTACCGAGATGATTTAAACGTCTTTGTTCAAGAATTAGAATATCCAGAAGTCAAAGCAGCCAAAGCACATATCCCTGTGAGTATTGGTATTTTATCCGGGTTGAAAAATCGCTCTGTACCCATACAGCAGATTCAAACCCAAGTACAAAAAGTACGCGATCGCAACTTTGCCGGCGTTTCTTTCTTCTTCTACGAAACTCTCTGGAACTTAAGCCAGGAAGCATCTGCAAAACGTCAGGCTGGCTTCCAACAAATATTCACCCAACCAGCCAAATATCCCAATCTGATTACAGGTTGGAAACCATAGGAAAGTCATAAGCCACAGAAGACTTGAGGCTTCTGTGGTGTACAAATCTGTCAAAAATTGCTCTTTTTTAAGTTTTATTAGAGACTGTTAACCATCAACGGAAAATCAGTCAAATTCTTTCATGCGCCGAGACTCTATATTTTATAAACTATTCCAACAATCTCCCAGTTTACTATTTGAACTATTGACAAATCCTCCTATAAATGCGGAGTCTTATCGATTTGATTCGGTAGCTGTTAAAGAACCAAAATTTGAAATCGATGGGGTATTTTTACCACCAGACAGCGAAAATCCTGGTGTTGTGTATTTCTGTGAGGTGCAGTTCCAAAAAGATGAACAGCTTTATGAAAGAGTATTTGCAGAATCCACGTTATACTTCTACCACAACCGTGCTAGATTTAGCGATTGGCAAGCGGTAATCATTTATCCATCGCGCTATACCGAACAAAGCGATGTTTATCCCCATCGTGCATTACTGAACAGCAACCAAGTTCATCGAGTGTATTTAGATGAATTGGGTGATATTCGCTCTTTGCCCTTATGGTTAGCATTGATGGTTTTAACTACGATAGATGAAGAACAAGCACCCTTGGAAGCTAGATATTTATTAACAAGGAGTCAACAGCAAGCATCTCAACCATCAAACCGCGCCATAATAGAGATGATCACAACGATAATGGTGTACAAGTTTGAAAAATTAAGTAAAACAGAGGTAGAAGAAATGTTGGGAATTACACTTAAAGAAACGAGAGTTTATAGAGAGATTAAAGAAGAAGGACGGGAAGAAGGACGGGAAGAAGGGCGTGAAGAAGGAAGACAGCAAGAGGCTGTGAATCTGGTTATTCGATTGCTAAATAAGCGGTTTGGAGAAATTTCTCAAGAAATGCGATCGCACATTTCCACTCTACCTCTACCGATTCTCGAAGATTTGAGCGAAGCTTTATTAGATTTTACAAGTTTGGCTGATTTACAAACTTGGTTAGAAGCCCTTTAAGATGAAATTGAGTTTTTAAATCCCCGACTTAGAAAAGTCGAGGATACAGCCAGATATTAACTAGCCACCAATCCCCAAACGCCCAGCCAAAGCAGGAGTTAGAGGTAAAAGGGTAGTAATCATCAAGAATAAAACAAGCAAGCATAAAGCCGCCCTAGCATCATCGGGTTCGCTAATTTCATTCAAGTTGGGACGTTCCAAATCCCGTTGTAAGAATAAAATCACGATCGCCCAATACATCGCCAGTGCATTACCCAGAGAAACCAACGCCAACACAATCAAAGTAGCAAATGTTGCTCTACCTGCGGTCTTACGTCCGTAAATTGCCTGAATAATCCGACCACCATCTAAGGAACCGGCTGGCATTAAGTTCAAAGCGGTGATGACTAACCCTAGCCAACCAATAATTACCAAGGGGTGGACGTTGACTAAAGGTGATTGCAACGCCGAACCCAGGACAACCCGTGCTAGGCTACCCACCAAAATTGATCCTTGAAAAAACTGGTTGGGTAACTGAAATAAACTGCCTTGGTGGGATAGCAGCAAACCAACAATCAGCATTAGCAAAGAAACCGTTCCGCCAGCTATTGGCCCAGCCACCGCAATATCG
Source organism: Anabaena sp. FACHB-595 (assembly GCF_048568275.1). Taxonomy (NCBI): domain Bacteria; kingdom Bacillati; phylum Cyanobacteriota; class Cyanophyceae; order Nostocales; family Nostocaceae; genus Anabaena; species Anabaena sp. FACHB-595. Next base: position 2,529,115 of record NZ_CP183473.1, on the reverse strand, counting down.
AATAATACTGAGCGATTGGGTAACAAAGACTCGAAGCGGGTAATTGCCCCAAAAGAACCGATTTGTACAGCAGGTAAAAAGAAAGGCCAGCTGAGGCGGACTTGATGACGGCGAGCAACTAACCAATGCCCAATTTCATGAGCCACTAAAATAACAAAGATCCCAACCCCTATGGGTAAAGCCTCTTGCAATCTGGCTGGGGTGGAAAATAAATCAAAATTCAAGAGTAATCCGGCAGTTTCTAAGCTAGTGCCGATAGTTGCTATAGCCAAGATAGCGGCAAATACTTTTTGTGGTAGTGTTGTCGGACGTGGATCATTAGTGCTGGGTAGCACAATCACCACAGGTTTAGTGTCTGTGTTTTCTACTAAAAATAGGCGATACTTCTCACCTAACTTGTCTTGCAAACTCTTACTCAGACGAGTATGAACCGCTTGGGGTTCGCCGCGCAGATTACCTTTGAAGATAGCACCTTCTTGGTAGGCGATCGTTTCTGTGGCAAAAAAGGTATCAATCCCGAAAATGCCTTTAATCACATTTAAGTCTTCTTCGGGGATTGGCATGATTTCCACAACCACTCCCACTGGCTGAGACATATTTTCTGGCGCTGGTAAAGATTCAGCCGCCAGCCTTTCCGTTGCCCGTTGCTTAAGGATGGCATCTTGTCCAAGCGATCGCAACTGTCTACCCAAGTAGATGTACAATCCAGCAGAACCTACGACCAAGAACAATATGCCGACGATGTTGATATAAATCCCGGCAGCAAACAAACCAAAAAACAACAGCCAGGGAGCCATTAATACCACCGACTGCAACCAGGCTAAGATTCCCAGTTTACCAAAAGGTCTGGCGCGGTAAAAGCCCCAACCCAAAATGGTGAAAGCTACAAGTAAAATTATTCCCAGTATAGAAGTCTCTGAGGAAGCAAACATTTCCCAACCCTTCGCTGTGAAAGACTAAGCCCGAATTAGGCCGGTGTTATAGATACATTACCAATCTATAACGAGGTTGTGACCTGCCCAAATAACAAAGGGGGTAATTTTCCATTTTTTAGTAGGGGAGAGTTGCAATTGATAACTTTATGCAAGCCTCTCATCCTTTGGGATGTGTTCAAACTGGCTGTATCCTCCAAAAATTGATTGAACACCATATAAATTCTGCATATCTTCGTGAATATTACCGAATTAATCAAGATTTCTATTATTCTCTTACTCGTTGCCACAGGTGTAGCGTTGCTATCCCGGCGATTGCGAGTTCCTTATGTCACAGGATTAGTATTAGCAGGTTTGCCTATAACTGAACTCTTGTCTCGTCCCATTGGTTTAGACCCGGCGCTGGTTTTAAATCTTTTCCTGCCTATTCTCATCTTTGAAGCCGGTATCAATACAGATATCAGCCGCTTACGTAGTACATTCAAACCAATTGCCCTGCTGGCAGGGCCAGGGGCTATACTTTCCAGTGCTATTATCGCCATCTTGTTAAAATTTGGGCTGGGATTGAATTGGATACCGGCTTTCCTTGTAGGAGTAATTCTGGCAAACACAGATACAGTTTCCATGATTGCCGTATTTAAGGAAATACCAGTACCTTCCCGCCTTTCTACCATTGTTGAAGGAGAAACTTTATTTAACGATGCTGCGGCCTTAGTTTCCTTTAATCTAATTTTGCAAGTATATTCGACTGGTTCGCTCACGTTAATAGAGGGAATCCAACAACTGCTATTTATTTCCGTGGGTGGCTGCCTTGTTGGCTTAGTCTTAGGCTACTTGAGCATACCTGTATTTAACCGTTTAGATGATCCCCTGAGCAGTCTACTGCTGACTGTGGCAGTTGCCTTAGGAACTTTTCAGGTTGGACAATTTTTAGGCGTATCCGGCGCTGTAGCTGTAGTTGTTGCTGGGTTAATTTTTGGAAATTTTGGGCTGTCTGGCAATACTTCTGCTTCCAGTCGCATTACCTTATTGAGTTTTTGGGAATATGCCAGTTTTACTGCTAACACCTTTATTTTTCTGCTGATTGGTGTAGAAATCAACCTAGTAACTCTCTGGCAAACTTTGCCTGCAATTCTACTGGCAGTTTTGGCTTATCAAGTCGGGCGAGTTTTGACAATCTATCCTTTGCTAGCAGGGGTTCGCTGGTTTGACAGGCCGATTCCACTACGCTGGCAACACTTACTGTTTTTAGGCAACATTAAAGGTTCACTCTCAATGGCTTTGGCGTTAAGTTTACCTACCACACTGCCAGGACGCGAAAGTCTGATTGCTATAGTCTTCGGCTGTGTTCTAGTGTCGTTGGTGGGACAGGGGTTAAGCTTGCCATTCTTAGTAAAACGTTTAAAATTATCCAAATTTTCACACTCACAGCAACAGGTTGAAGAATTACAAGCCCAACTAATCACAGCCAAAGCCGCACAAGACGAATTAGATGCCCTCTTGAAAACGGGAGTGTTACCAAAAGCTGTATATGAGGAAATGCGTTCAGCTTACCAAGTACAAGTAGCAGGCGCAGAAAAAGCTTTACGAGAGTTCTATAATCGCCGCCCAGATGAGTTTGATCATAAAAGTGGCGCATTTAGCAAACTTGACGCTATCCGCCGTCGTTTACTACTAGCAGAAAAAGGCGCGCTCACAGAAGCAATGCGTAAACGCATTCTCTCCCAAGATATTGGGCAGAATCGGATACAAACGATTAATGAAAAGTTGCTGCAACTGGACGATGATTAATGGTTTAGGACTTACGCACCGAGATTTTCTGTTGAGACCGGGTGTAAGGGTGTAGGGGTGTAAGGGTTTCAAACATTTATACCCCTACACCCCTATACCCTTCTCCAAACCCTTGATTTTTCGTTTTCATACGTAAGTCCTATAGTTATTTCACAGGTTTACTTTGACTTTTAATGACCTTACCAGGGCTAGTAAAAGAAATTCCTTGCTGAAAGTCAGTACCAATCATGATTGCTTCTACTATCGGTTCCGAGACTTCTGTTGCTGCTACCCACTCGACAATAAAATTTGCGCCTAGACCGCCACTAGTATCGCTTTTATCGATAAAAAAATCAGTAGAAGCTAGGGCATCAAGTTGAATCGGACGTTCTAAATATTGCTTAACTAATTTTCCATTTGAGTCATAGTAACGCACAGACGTGACAATGATTGGATTTGATAAGTCTGTGTTGCGAATACTGAGTGTAGCGGCTAAATTGAAAACCTCCTGGCGATTGTAATGATAAATATGGGAATAGATAGGAACATAGATGGTTTGTCCCATTGCTATCTGAAAATTTTTATCTAGAGTCACCACCTTTCGGGATGGGGTTGCCAAAGTATTTTTTGTTGAAGGCTTTAGGGTCGTCTTGGTTGATTCACAAGACACAAGAAGCATTAATATGATCGCTAAACAAAAATGTCGGCAAAACTTCATCAAACTATTTACATCCTTCGATAAAGTCAATCACTTGATGCAGAGAACCTGGTTTGGTTGCAATTAATATAGTTGAACCCGATTCTAGTACAGTACTACCATTAGGAATTACCAAATCTTCGTGGGGGTGGGGTTGGTAGCCAATAATGAGGGAACCTGAGGGAAAGCGAGAATCTTGAGCAATTTCAGCTAGGCTACGATTGGCTACATAACAACTGTTGGGAATAGAAATTTTTAAAACCTCAATCTGTCCTTGCTCAAAGTGCATCATTGATTCTACTTGTGGATACTCGATCGCATTCACCATCGTGGAAACTGACAGTTCAACAGTACTAATAACATGATTAGCGCCTGCCAGACGCAATGGTTGAGCAAAATCGGCATGGCGCATCCGTGACAGAATATGGGAAACACCGTAGTGTTTAGCCAGCATTACCATGGCTAAATTTAAAGCATCATTTCTGAGAACAGCCGCCAAAGCATCAGCTTTACGGATTCCCGCTTCTAACAATACTTCTGTACTCACCGCACTACCTTCAAACGCCATTGCTCCTACTTGTTCACGAGCGTAACGGCAAGCGGTATGGTCAACATCAATTATGGCAACAGTATGCCCCAGTTCCACCAGTTTTTGCGCCAGGGTTAACCCCACTAAGCCGGCTCCACCAATCAGTACGTACATGACTACTCCTGATATTCAGACTTCTTACTTCACTTTAATTGACAGACTACTCAGGCAGTTCTCTGAACACAAGTTTCATCACCAGAGATGAAAAGATCACAAGGATTGATACAAAAGCTTAAAGTCTTTGCCTATACCAGAGATGTGTGAACTAGACTAGAACGGCAGGGTAATAATTTAAGGAATACTATGATGAGCGATCGCGACTACACACTAATCATCGACAAAAGTGGTAGTATGTCTACCCCCGATCAAGCTGGTGGTAGAAGCAGATGGGAGATAGCCCAAGAGTCAACCCTAGCTTTAGCCAGGAAGTGCGAACAGTTTGACCCAGATGGCATTACTGTTTATCTATTTTCTGGCAAATTTAAACGTTACGACGATGTTACCTCAGCTAAGGTCGCCCAGATATTTTTAGAAAATGACCCAGCCGGAACAACGAACTTAGCAGGCGTACTGCAAGATGCCTTGAATAACTACTTTCAACGCAAAGCTGCGGGTAAAACTAAACCCAATGGCGAAACAATTTTAGTAATTACTGATGGCGAACCAGACGACCGCAAAGCCGTATTTGAAACCATCATTCATGCTACCCGCCAGATGGAACGCGACGAGGAATTGGGTATCTCCATGATTCAAGTTGGTTCAGATGCTCAAGCTACTAAGTTTCTCAAAGCTTTAGATGATCAATTACAAAGCGTTGGTGCTAAATTCGATATTTGCGATACCATCACCCTGGAAGATTTAGAAGACATGAGTCTTGCAGATGTGTTAATGAATGCAATTACTGATTAGTTATTCATGCAACTGAATATGATGTTAGAAAATCGTGATTACACCCTAGTTATCGACCACAGTGCCAGCATGGCCAAGCCAGATGGCAATAGTGAAAATAGCAAATGGCAAGCCATACAGGAATCGACTTTTGCTTTAGCTCGTAAATGTGAGGAGTTCGATTCTGATGGTATTACTGTCTATTTATTTTCTAAAACTTTTCAGCGTTACGATTATGTAAATTCGGCCAAAGTTAAACAGTTATTTGCAGAAAATTCCCCCAGCGAAACCACAAATCTAGTTGGCGTACTTCAGGATGCCATCAATAGTTACTTTCAACGCAAATCTCTGGGTAAAACAAAGCCCGCAGGAGAAGTCATCTTAGTGATTACAGATGGCGCACCAGTTGATAGTCAAGCTGTATGTGAAGTCATAATTAAAGCGACTCATCTTGTGGAAAGTGCTAATGAATTGAGAATTTCCATTATTCAAGTAGGTTCGGATTCCCACGCGACTAAGTTTCTTAAAGCTTTGGATGATCACCTGCAAAGTGTTGGTGCTAAGTTTGATATTTGTGACACCATCACTTTGGATGAATTAGAAATAACTAATTTATCAGATGTGCTAATGAAGGCAATCACTGACTAGTTGATTTCAATTATTTTTGTTAGCAACGGGAGGATTTATTGATGCTAGAAAATCGTGATTACACTCTCATTATCGATAAAAGTGGTAGTATGGCTACCCCTGATCAAAAAGGTGGTAGGAATAGATGGGTAACGGCACAAGAATCTACCTTGGCGTTAGCTAGTAAATGCGAACAATTTGATCCAGATGGCATTACATTATATGTTTTTTCTGGCAGGTTTAAGCGCTATGAAAATGTAACTTCTGCCAAAGTTAATCAAATTTTCCAAGAAAATGACCCATCTGGAACGACTGATTTAGCTGCTGTGCTAAAACACGCAACTGATGATTACTTTCAACGCAAAGGTGCTGGCAAAACTAAGCCCAATGGTGAGACAATTTTAGTAGTTACTGATGGTGAACCAGACGATCGCAAAGCCGTGATGAGGGTCATCATCGAAGCCTCCCGCCGCATGGATAAAGATGAAGAATTAGCCATTTCCTTCATTCAAGTCGGCTCAGATGCTCAAGCAACCCGCTTCCTCAAGGTCTTAGATGATGAGTTGCAAGGTGCTGGTGCTAAATTTGATATCTGTGACACCGTTACAATGGAAGATATGGAAGATTTGAGTCTTTCTGAAGTGCTACTTAATGCTATTACAGATTAGCTATGGATGCTCTAGACAAGCTGTTATCTCAAATCAAAGCTGAATACGAGAACGGACAAACACAACAACCAAATATATTCAAATCCTTCAGTCCTTCTGAACCTAAGTCATCATCCATGATGGATAATCTTTTGGCCGAGGTTCAAGCAGATATTGCTGCTGAAGATGCGGCTGAGGAACTGAGAAAACAGCAAGAACTAGAACAAGAAAGACTTCGACAAGAACAAATCAAAGCTAAACAGCGAGAGGCTTTAAAACAGCAAGCACAAAATTGGTTAGAAAAACTAGACCCCTTTTCTCCAGAAGGACTTTGGTTTGAAAGATTTGCTGAAAGCTACCCCTCTAAATTAGAAGCAGCAATTGAATATTTGCAAAGTAACTAATTGAAACAAATTCGGCTTTGGTAATTATTTGTTTGCTAAATGCTTTACACCCCATTCGTGCATAGCATAGAGAATTGGCTGTAAGCTTACCCCCACAGGTGTTAAAGAATATTCTACCTTTGGGGGGATTTGTGCATAAACTTGTCGATGTATGATCCCGTCGTCTTCCATTTCCCGGAGTTGTTGGGTAAGCATCTTTTGTGTAATTCCGGGTAAGGCTCGCTGCAATTCCCCAAATCGTTTTACACCCAACATCAATTCTCTGATAATTAAAACCTTCCAGCGTCCGCCAATTACCTTCAAAGTGGTTTCCACTTCACAAGTTAGCTTTTCATCTTTTTGTGCTTCAGCTTTCATAGTTACTTTTAAGTAAGTAGCTTACTTTTAAGTGCGTACTTTTCATATCAACTTTACATAGTTTAAAGTCGATTCAGCAAGTATTTTTGAACTTGACAAATATGTTGATGAGTGGTGAGTAATGAGTCAGAGTGTATTGACTCGCCGTTGATATTTCCCTGGTAAATAGTCTTTTAACTCAGCACTCAGTACCGACAACTATTCTCTGCGTAACGGTAAATAATTTATTTATGGCAAATATCCTCCATATTGATTCTAGCCCTCGTGGCGATCGCTCTATATCCCGTAAACTCTCTTACGAGTTCATCACATCTTGGAAAGATACCCATCCTGGTGATACCGTAACTTACCGGGATTTAGGTCACAACCCTGTTCCCCATGTAGATGAACCCTGGATTGCGGCGGCGTTTTCTTCACCAGAATCACACACCCCTGAGCTAAAAACAGCAATAGAGCTGTCTGATACCCTCATTGATGAATTTCTCGCCGCCGATCGCTTGGTTTTTGGCGTACCGATGTATAACTTAAATATACCTTCGACTTTCAAGGCGTATATCGACCAAATAGTTCGTGCAGGCAAAACCTTTACTGTTGATGCAAACGGCTATAAAGGTTTAGTTGATAGCAGCAAAAAAGTACTGATTATTACATCCCGTGGTGGTAGTTATCCACCAGGAACACCCTATGCAGCCTATGACTATCAAGAACCTTATCTCCGTGCTATCTTAGGGTTCATGGGACTAACAGATGTTACCTTCATCCATGCTGAGTCCTTGAACATGGGCGAAGATGCTCGTGAAAAATCTCTCGCAGGTGCGAAAGATGCGATCGCTCAAGCTGTAGCTAACTGGTAGCGATAACCTAAGTTGCTAGTTATGTAGATATAGCCTCTGGATTTGGTAACTGAGCAAAATGCCTAGCTATTACTCATCATCAATCCATGATGTAATAACTAGCAACTTACGTTAATAATTAACACTCAAGTGGCTACGTTCTGCCGAAGAAACCCAAAGACGGCAATTTTGAGTTGGTGAACCACTAGAACCAATCAACTCTATTTGGTCAGCATCAGTTCTGGCTTAGGTAAAACAGAGACTTTGAGTGGGTCGTAGCCTAATTGTTGAGTAATCCGTTCCCTCGCTAAAGTGCGGTATTCCCAAAAATGTTCTCCCGCAGCGCATAGACCTAAATACATATTGAGAACTTGAGGCTTTTTCACCAGAATCGTCCAGAGTTGTTGCCAAAACTGCCAGCGAATTTCCGGTCGTCGTAAGCCCTGATGCCAGATTAATTGAGCAACGAGCCGCAATCCCTGACCCGGAGAAAATTGCATTGTTTGCTTTCGCTTTGAAGACACGCCAATACTCAGACATTGCTGAAAACATCGCCGGAGATAGTTGCTGGGTTCGTATAATGTCCACAAGCCGTCTACATACTCTCTAGCGATCGCATCGATGGAACGGGTGGGAATAAAATTCATTAAGGTATTTTGGTCTCCCACTTCAGTACCACCAATACCCTGATTCTCTAATAAACGCTGCTCTTTTTGTAGACGAGTCCACAAAGCAGTATTGGGCAAAGCTTGAAGGATACCCAACATCGGTTGAGGAATATTGGTTTGTTCTACAAAAGCTTGGATTCGTTCTCCTGCTCCTGGGCGTTCTCCATCAAAACCAAGGATAAACCCTGCATAAATCAGCATTCCGGCTTCATTGATCTTGCGACAGGCTTCCACAAGTGGATTGCGAGTATTTTGCAGTTTTTGTGTGACTTGCAAACTGTCTTGGTCAGGAGTTTCTATGCCAAGAAAAACTGCATAAAAACCTGCTTCATTCATTAATTGCAACATTTCTTCATCTTCGGCTAAGTTCACAGAAGCTTCTGTGATGAAGGTGAAGGGATAATTATGCTGCTTCATCCAAGGAATTAACTCTTGCAGGAGGCGTTTGACGTTACGCTGATTGCCAATAAAGTTGTCATCAACTATGAACAGTGACCCTCGCCAGCCTAAATCATAAAGAGTCTGTAACTCAGCTATGGTTTGCTGAGGCTCTTTTGTACGTGGTTTGCGACCGTAGAGTGTAATAATATCGCAAAACTCGCAATTGAAGGGGCAACCGCGAGAAAACTGAATAGCCATCATCAAGTAAGCATCCCGTTGTAGCAAGTCAAAACGGGGCATCGGGCTTTGGCTAACATCAGGTTTTTCCGGGGAGCGAAAGATTCCTTGTTCTTGACCTTGGTTGAGGGCTTCCAGAAACTGGGGAATTGTCAATTCCCCCTCATCCAGAATTAAATAATGCGCTCCAGAGTTCAAGGCATCTTGGGGGATTGATGTTGGGTAAGGGCCACCAACTGCTACTTTTTTACCTAAGCGCACTGCTTTTTGAATTAGGGCATGAAAATCTGGTTTCTGCACTAGCATTGCCGAAAGGATAACGAGGTCACACCACTCCCAATCCGCTTCTGTTTCCAGATTGACGTTGCGATCGCAAAATTTAATTTCCCAGTCCTTTGGTAGCAGTGCTGCAACTGTAATAATCCCCAATGGGGGCAAGAGAGCTTTGAGTCCAGCAATTTCTATAAAGCGGTCATACGACCAAAAAGACTGAGGGAACCGAGGATAGAGCAATAGTGCTTTCATCAAATCCTGGATGTATGTTTGGTTTACTCTGTAGGACTTACGCAAAGTACTTATGTACTCTAGTTAGTACTCATACTTAACTTGATATTCGCTAGCTTCATGTATGCCACCTATCTGTTGGTAGATATTACAAGAAGGGAAACAATTAAGTTAGCTGCCTCAATGATCCATAAACCGTGACCCACCGTAGGCGATCGCTCATAATAAAATAAACCCGATTGGCAAATTACCTATGGAAACTCTCACCCTCAACGTACCACCAGCCGTAGGTTTAACGGATGAGCAGTTTTATCAACTGTGCATAGCCAATGACGAATGGCGAATTGAATTGACGGCAGAAGGAGAATTAATCATTATGCCCCCAACAGGCGGCGAAAGCGGCATTAGAAACGCTAATTTAACAACAGATTTAAACTTATGGAATCGACAAGCCAAACTCGGTAAAGTATTTGATTCATCAACAGAATTTCGCTTACCAAATGGTGCTTTTCGTTCCCCTGATGCGGCTTGGGTGAAACTAGAACGCTGGGAAGCATTGACAAGTGAACAAAGGCGACGCTTTCCGCCACTATGTCCCGATTTTGTGATTGAACTGCGATCGGAAACTGACTCTTTAAAGAAATTGCGTGCCAAAATGCAGGAGTATCGGGATAATGGCGCTCGTTTGGGTTTTCTCATTGACCCAAAAACACCCTTAGTAGAAATTTATCGCTCTGATGCTGAGGTAGAAACGATCAATTTTTCGGCTGACCAACCGCCCCAACTTTCCGGCGAAGATATATTACCTGGGTTTATCTTAGATTTGGCTTTCATCCTCAATCCATAAAATCACTCAAACAAAAAACCCGTCTGGTGGTCGCAAGAAGCAGGGGGGCAGGGAGCAGGGAGCAAGGGAGAGAGATAAGAAGCAGGGGGCAGGGGGAGAAATGCCCAGTCCCCAATCCCCAATCCCCAATCCCTAACTATCATGGAACAAAGCCTGTCAACGAAAATCAAGCAATGCTCACCCTTATTAAAGACTTAGCCACAAAACTAGCGCCTCGCCTCATTGAAATTCGCCGTCACATCCACTCTCATCCCGAACTTAGTGGTCAAGAATATCAAACTGCTGCCTTTGTGGCTGGTGTCTTATCTTCCAGTGGTCTGCGTGTACAAGAAGGTGTTGGTAAAACTGGTGTAGTTGGTGAATTACAAGTTACTGAGGAAAATCATAGTTTCTTGGCAATTCGCACCGATATGGATGCCTTGCCTATTCAAGAACGTACTGGTTTAGAATATGCCTCACGGACGGATGGCATAATGCACGCTTGTGGTCATGATATCCACACTACAGTAGGTTTAGGGGCGGCAATGGTACTGTCCCAAATGACAGAGGAATTGAGTGGAAATGTGCGGTTTTTATTCCAGCCTGCGGAAGAAATTGCTCAAGGTGCAAGCTGGATGGTGGCAGATGGGGCAATCAAGGATGTTTCCGCTATTTTAGGTATTCATGTTTTCCCTTCGATTCCGGCTGGCTCGATTGGAGTGCGTTATGGGGCTTTAACGGCGGCGGCGGATGATTTAGAGATTTTGATTATTGGTGAATCTGGACATGGTGCGCGTCCCCATGAGGCGATTGATGCCATTTGGATCGCTTCCCAGGTGATTACTAGTTTGCAACAAGCCATTAGCCGTACCCAGAACCCCTTACGTCCGGTGGTGTTGACCATTGGGAAAATTACTGGTGGGAGAGCGCCGAATGTAATTGCTGATAAAGTACAGTTGTTGGGAACAGTGCGATCGCTCCACCCAGAAACCCGCGCCCAACTCCCCAACTGGATTGAAAGAATCGTTGCCAATGTCTGTCATTCTTACGGGGCGCGTTATCAAGTTAATTATCGCCAAGGTGTCCCCGGTGTCTACAATGATTATGCTCTTACCCAGTTGTTTCAATCAGCAGGAGAAGAAGCTTGGACAAGCGATCGCGTCCAGGTATTACCCGAACCTTCTTTGGGTGCAGAAGATTTTTCTGTGTACTTAGAACACATCCCTGGTTCAATGTTTCGCTTAGGTGTAGGCTACCCTGAGCGAATTATCAATCATCCCTTACATCACCCTGAATTTGAAGTCGATGAATCTGCGATCGTCACAGGAGTAGTAACTATGGCTTACGCTGCTTGCAAGTATCTACGAGGATGATTACTCAATGTGTTCAGCCTGTGGGCGATGTCCTCATGGCTGAATTCATTTTGTTTCTCAATTACCTCTTTGATAGAATAAATGTACAAAATGTAAAATTTATATATTTTCTCCATGATAGATCCTGTTAGCGCTACCGAAGCCCGTGCCAAATTCCAAGAAATTATCAATCGGGTAGAGTACGGAAAAGAGCGCATCTTGATAGAACGCCACGGTAAGCCAGTTGTAGCGGTAATTGGACTGGATGACTTAAAACGCCTAGAAACTCTAGAAGATGCCATAGACTCGGCTCAGTTGAGAGAAGCTATTGCACAAAACGCAGGTTTCACAACTTTAGAAGCCGTGATTGCTCAACATACTCATGAGTGACCGTTATACATTAAGAATTGCCAGAACCGCCGAAAAAGACCTGTTGGACTTACAACCCAAACAGTTCAAACAAGTTGTTTCTAAAATTCTCTCTCTCCAAGGAACACCCAGGCCACAAGACTGTAAAGCCCTCAAAGGTTATGAGGGTGGATACCGTGTTGACCAGGGTGAGTATAGAATTCTCTACACCATTGATGACGAAACCCAATTAGTAGATGTGTTTCGTGTCGGTAAACGCAACGATGATGAAGTGTATCAAAATTTATGAATAAAGGTGATGTCTACGGCGGGCTGAACCCACGCACAACATAACATCTCAGGATAAACTAAAAATTTATTACGGAAATTGCCAATGCAACTTCTTGAATTCCCTAATGTTGCCATCATTGCCGGAGAAAACGCTGTTCCTGTTGCTCAACTACCTCTTGTATGGCAAGACATCGCTAAAGGTACAGCCAATGTGGGACTCTGCAACCCTCAAATTTACGTGGAGATGGCGCAGTTGTTCTTATACAAGTTAGAACAAGGTGACGTTGATTTGTTTAACGAACGTCCAGAGTTAGCACACCTCAAATCATCATTTTGTCAATTATTTGGACAACTAGGACGAGAAACCCTGGAGTTCTATGGTTATGATTTCATGACTCATAACTATCCCAACTTTGAGGAAATTCTGCGGGAAGTGGAATCGAAAGATGCTGATTATGCCAAAGTTGCGCGGATTGGTTTAGAACTGTTCCAAGAATTTGGTTACGAGCTGCCAGCAAGTTTTTATCATGTGCATCTAGCACCGATTTACCGAGATCATGTGTTTGAAGAACGCGCCCTAAGATTTGATAAGCGGGATATTGAACACAAGCGTTCTTGGGATGCCATCCTTCATGCTGGTAAAGTATTTGCCGTGCAAATGAAGGTGCAGAGTATCGCCTCCAAGTATGGTTTTACTTATCAGCATGGTTGCGGTTGTAACTCTCACCTATCTTCCATTGATGAATCTCGCGGAACCTTTGCTTATGAATTGAGCCAAGAAAAACGCGATCGCTGGATTCGCAGTTTCATCTGGACTGCTTGGTATGAGTATGCCTTTTTCCCCATTGTCCCAAATACAAGTTATCTAGTTTAATAACATAAGGATATTTCCCAAATAATTGGGCTGCACAATAACCTACTATTAAAGTCCAAATGTAGGGTGGGCAATGCCCACCATTTTTGATTTTTGCTAGACAATTGCTACTCTATTTATAGTTCAAAAATCAAGTAATAATTCTATAACAATCGTTTTTATCTAGAAAAATGTCACTTTTTAAACTCTGTCTAATAGTTCCTCAATTTAAAATAATCCTATTGCATATACTAAACATAAATCGAGGATAAATATAAGCATGAATAGCATTTTAATTTGCCTAATCTTGGGATTAATTGCAGGAATTGTCAGTGGGATGACAGGTATCGGTGGCGGCATAATTATCTTACCTGCTCTGATTTTTTTATTAGGATTCTCCCAGCAGCAAGCGCAAGGTACTACATTAGCATTATTAGTACCACCAATTGATTTATTAGCAGCTTGGGTCTACTACAAACAAGGATATGTTGATATAAAAGTAGCCGCAATCATTTGTTTAGGATTTATTTTAGGTGGCTGGTTAGGCGCAAAAGTAGGAACAAATTTACCAACTGGAACCTTAAGTAAAATATTCGCTGTTCTGATGATTATCGGTGCGCTCAAAGTTTTATTTACAAATCCAGCCGAGGGAATATAAATAATTTAATAAATCTAGTATCAAGTGAACTTAGATCATTGGGAATATCTCTTAGGAAATAGTATTGGTAATCTATCCCTAAGATAAAATTCACTAAGTACAGTCTTTAATTAACTTTGTCGCTGACATCATCCAGCAGATGATTTAAAATCACGCGCTTTTTTGCGCTTAAATTTCCACGTCACAATAGGTAAAAACTCTACCATGACCACTGAAACCAAGCTGCAAGGGAATTCCCAGAACGAAAATTTATTAGACAACGCAACTGAAGAACAATCATCAAAAGAAGAAAATATCTTCCAATGGACAAAGCAGTGGTATCCAGTAGCGGTGGTAGAGTTCCTTGATCCTAGCCGTCCTCATGCTATGCAATTATTAGGTAAAGATATTGTTCTGTGGCGGGATGGTTCTAGTCAATGGCGCTGCTTTGAAGATTTTTGTCCCCATAGACTTGCACCACTTTCAGAAGGTCGAGTCGAAGCAGATGGTACGCTTTTATGTGCTTACCATGCTTGGCGTTTTGATGCTGAAGGTAACTGTGTGAGTATACCCCAGTCAAAAGACGAACAGACGGCGGCAAAGAACTGCGAAAGTCAAAAATCCTGTGCAGTAGTTTATCCGACGCAGGAACGCCAGGGGCTACTGTGGGTATGGGCGGAAGCAGGAGAACAAGCCAAGGTAGAAAGCCAATTGCAGACACCGCGAATTGTTCCAGAACTAGAAGATAACTCAGGTAAAGTCATAAAATCACCTTGGAATTTCCGCGACTTACCCTATGGGTGGGACTATTTCATGGAAAATGTCTCAGATCCTGCTCATGTACCTGTTTCCCACCACGGCATCATAGGCGATCGCTACCAGGATGCCAAATTCTACGATATGATTCCTATACGCCACATATCTACCCAAGATGGGTTTGCCTTTGAAATTCAGCCAACACAAGGCAATACAGTACAAGCAATTCACGATTTTCAACCACCTTGTTACATGAGAATAGCTTCTACCTCTGAGGATGGTGGACAGTTAATTTTGGCTTTGTATGCTACGCCAACTCGTCCTGGTTGGTGTCGCCACATTGGTTGTCAAGTTTTCGTCAAAAATCCCCAAGGAAAGAAACCCCAAGGATTATCTTTCTTTGGACTACCACTACCCGTTTGGTTGGTTCATGTATTAGCATCCTTATTTCTGCACCAAGATATGGTATTTCTGCATTACCAAGAAAAAATTATTGCCCAGAGAAGAAACGGTAAATGGCTGAACGCTGTATATACACCCAATCCTCAAGACAAGATGGTGATTACATTGCGTCAGTGGTGGGAAAACCGAGCTGGTGGTGGTATACCTTGGGCGGAAGGATATAGCAGCGATATACCTCCAGCTGAAAAAGACAAGCAAAAGCTATTTGATGTCTGGACAACCCACACTCAACATTGTACAGTTTGCCAAGATGCGCTAAAAAACATCAATCGTCTGACTGTACTAGCTTATATATCTGCGGCTGTCTGCTTGTTTCTAGCTGTGATTTTAGATGCCAGATCTGTGGCAATGCAAGCGGCTTTAGGTGCATCTATATTCACAGTACCTCCGGTAGAATTTTGGTTAGCACTTGGGGGCGGTATTTTGTTGGCAGTAGTTGGATGTCAACTCAAAAGATTTAGTCGGCTATTTTATGTATACGAATTTGAACACTCTCGTAATGATTAAGAACAATTACTGAGTCTGTGTCAGAGTCTCATAATTTTTCTAATTACCAACTAACAATTACCTTCAATCCTCACAAGTTCCTCAAATTTCCTGTTTATAACAGGTTAAACGGTGAAAAAAAGCACACTGTCGATACTTGATGGAGAGTCAGAATGATCCGCTTATTAGTTGGTATTTTAGTATTTGTCATTAATACAGTTTATCGCGATCGCCCCTATCCTCGCTTTTATGTACTAGAAACCGTGGCGCGAGTGCCTTATTTTTCTTATCTGTCGGTTTTACACCTGTACGAAACCCTGGGATGGTGGCGTAAAGCAGACTGGCTAAAAGTTCACTTTGCCGAGTCTTGGAATGAGTTGCATCACTTGTTGATTATGGAGTCTTTGGGAGGTGCAGGTTTTTGGGGCGATCGCTTTTTAGCTAAGACAGCTGCTTTAATTTATTATTGGATTATTATTGCGGTATATTTTGTCTCTCCCCATTCTGCCTATAACTTTATGGAACAGGTGGAACAACACGCTTACAGCAGCTATGACAAATTTCTCACAACTCACGAAGCAGAGTTAAAAACACAGCCAGCTCCTGAGGTAGCAAAAACATACTATCGTGACGGAGATCTGTATATGTTTGATGAATTTCAAACAGCTCACTCTCCTTCGGAACGTCGTCCCAACATCGATAATCTTTATGATGTGTTTGTAGCCATCCGTGATGATGAAATGGAACACGTAAAAACGATGGTGGCTTGTCAACAGACTAATGCTAAATACTCCCTCAAGAGTCCTCATAACCCAGAAGCTAAAACAGTAGTATTAACAAATGCTCAGATGAATACGCAAGTATAATAGGACTTAAGCACACAGGTTGTCTGTTGAGATCGGGTGTAAGGGTGTAGGAAAAAGACATCTTTCCTGTTTGGTTGTGAAATCTGTTTCATCGGGACTGCCTTCTTCAATGTCGTAGATGATTTTCATGATCAACAGATATTACTGGAAGTCCAAGTTTTCGCTATGTCGTAATGTCGCATCATGTTCATCACATTGTGATAACTATGTCACAATCCCTTGATACTCTGAATATTAAGTAAACATTCAGTTTGCTCCTCACACCATACCATCTCCCTCTGTTTGTTCCACACAGGGGGATTTTTCTTTGTTGGCGACTGAGTAATTTTGCTGCTGTATCAAATAAACTTTGTTTCAAATCTCTGTAAATAAATAACAAGTCTCATATATACTGACTCAGCAGAAAAATTATTAACTACAGGAACTAATTCCCGTAATAGGTTGATGAATATTCCCCGGTTACATTTGTTTGATCATAATCTTCAAAAACCACTGCTCATGATGCCACCAAATACACCAGTGGCTGAAGCGATCGCGCAAATGTATCAAGCCCAAACTAGTTGTGTGCTAGTTATTGCCAAGGATGAATTAAGGGGGATTTTGACGCAAACAGATGTCTTGAGAGGCATTGCCAATCGAATGACCTTTGCAGACTTGACAGTTGGAGAACTCATGAGCCAACCTGTCGTCACTGTGCATGAGGCAGAGCTTGAGGATTTACCAAATATATTACAACGCTTCCATCAGCATCAAATTCGCCATTTGCCTGTGCTTGATGATCAGGGAGGGGTGCTATGTGTTGTCACACTAGAAGAAGTAAAAACAGCGCAACTAGAACAAGAAGTAGTGCGACGAGAGCAAATGTCTGAGTTGCTGTTACAGAGCGATGCTCAGTATCAAACATCGGAAGCAAGATTCAATGATATTCTCAATAGCGCAATCAGTACTTGTATTGTGTGTTTTCGAGTATTTACCAATTTTGACTGGGAATATGTATATCATTCTGTAGGTTGTGAAACAGTCTTTGGTTATCCATCGCAGGAATTTTTCAGCAATAAGCACTTGTGGTTGTCACAAGTACATCCGGACGATGTTGAAACAGTAATTATGCCTGGCTTTGCAGATATATTTGCAGCCAAAACATTCGATTTTGAATATCGATTCAAGCACAAAGATGGCTCCTTGCGTTGGATTGCTGCTACCCATAGTTCTCGATACGACCCAAAAGCAGACTGTTGGGTCGTCACAGCCACTAATATTGATATTAGTGAACGCAAACAAGCAGAAGCAGCCTTACGCAAAAGTGAAGAACGATGGCAATTAGCGATCGTCGGCACTGATGAAGCCATTTGGGACTGGGATATACTGACTAATCATACCTATCGTTCAGACCGTTGGTTTGAAATGCTAGGCTATGAACGTCATGAAATGAGTACTTTTGATGATGAATGGAGTATCCGCATTCATCCTGATGATTATAACCGAGTGATGGCTGCTCAAGCAGCTTATCTGCGTCGGGAAGTTCCAGTATATTACACTGAGTATCGTCTCCGATGCAAAGATGGTAACTACAAATGGTTTCGTTCACGGGCTAAAGGTGTTTGGGATGAACAAGGCAACCCCATAAGATTGGTTGGTTCCTTGGGTGACATTACAGGACGTAAAAGTATTGAATTAGACTTAATACGTTCAGAAACTCAGTATAGATTGCTGTTTGAGAACAATCCCAATCCCATGTGGATTTTTGATCCAGAAACTCTAAGTTTTTTGGCTGTCAATCAGGCAGCAATTTACAAATATGGCTATTCTCAAGCAGAATTTCTGTCAATGACAGTTTTAGATATTTGCCCCCGTGAAAAAATTCCTGCTTTATTGCGTTCCATGTCTGATTTTGGCGTTTTCTCTAGCGCTATTTATGTAGGCGAAGCAAAACACTGCACACGAGACGGAACCCTGATTGATGTGGAAGTTAATTCCCATCCCATTGCTTGGTTAGGGAAGCCAGCAAAATTTGCCCTAGCCAAAGACATTACAGCACAAAAAGCCGCACTACGGGAACTGCAAGAAATCGAGATCGAACTGCGAGAGAGTAAACGCTTTATTGAGCAAGTTATTAGTCATTCTCCTCAACTTTTATACATCTTTGAGCCGACAACAGGGAGTAATATTTATCTCAATGGCCAATCTGTAGATATTCTGGGTTATACCCCAGAAGAAATTAAGGCACGAGGGGTTAAGTTTTTCTTGGATGTTCTTCATCCTGATGACTTATATTTACTAGAACGCAACCTGAACTACTGGCAAAATGCTGCCGATGGCGAAGTACTAACGACTGAGTGGCGCATGAAACATAAGAATGGCTCTTGGCGGTGGTTGCGATCGCGAGACGTAGTATTTGCTAGAGATGAGAATCACTTCCCCTGTAAAGTTTTAGGTACAACTCAAGATATTACTGATAGCAAACTGGCGGAATTAGAAATTATTCATAGTCGAGACTTACTAGAAGCTATTTATAACGGATCTACCGATGCCCTGTTTTTGGTGAATCCGCAAACGCTACTGATCATTGATTGTAATCAACAGGCAGTGCAAGTATTTGCCGCCTCTGGTAAAGAGGAATTGATTGGTAGTGATGGTCAAACGCTACAAAAACAACGGTTCACCCCCGATGAGGTAACTAGCGTCATCGAAGAACTAAATCATCAAGGTTTTTGGAGCCGCGAAGTTGAATACATCACTAAGCAAGGTAAGTTTTTTTGGGGAAATCTCGCGGTTAAACAAATTTACGTGGCTGGTGAGGAAATTCATCTAGTCCGTGTCACAGATATTAGTCAACGTAAACTAGCAGAAATAGCCTTACATGAGCGAGAAATGATGTTGCGTAGCATTGGCGATAATCTGCCAAATGGGGCAGTATATCAAATTGTCCGCGAATTGGATGGGAGCGATCGCTTTTCCTACTTTAGTGCGGGAATTGAAAGATTAATGGAAGTGAGAGCAGAAGATGTCCTGGCAGATGCAACTCTGCTTTATCGTCAGTTATGTGCAGAAGATATTCCCAGCTTTGTGCAAGCTGTTGAGGAGTCATATTGTCATCTCTCAGTATTTGACATTCAACTACGAGTCTGCACTCCCAGTGGTATGTGGAAATGGGTTCAATTACGTTCCACACCCCGACAATTACCAGATGGTCGTGTAGCTTGGGATGGACTGATTGTTGATGTAACTGACATCAAGCACACAGAAGAAACACTACGCCAAAGTGAAGCGTTACTGGCAGAATCCCAGCGAGTCGCTCGTCTTGGTAACTGGGATTATGACTTAGCTACCCGGAAAATAACTTGGTCGCAGGGGTTATTTGAGCTATTTCAGCGAGATCCTGCATTGGCAGCACCAAGCTATGAGGAAAATCTCCAACTTTACCACCCGCAGGATCAGCAGAAACTACACCAAGCCGTGGAACGTGCAGTATCCACAGGGGAATCTTACAAATTGGTTCTGCGTGCATTCAAGGCCGATGGCTCCATGATTTACGTTGAAGGCATTGGACACCCACAATTTAATCCACAAAAACAAGTAATTCGCCTGTACGGAACGGCTCAAGACATCACTAGCCGTAAACAAGCCCAAGAAGCTTTAACTAAAAGTGAAGAACAATTACGACTAACCCTAGAATATACCCACATTGGTAATTGGGACTGGAATCTTCACACTAATGAAGTCATTTGGAACTATAACCACTATCGTTTGTTAGGGTTAGATCCAGAAACATCAACAGCAAGTTATCAAGCATGGCGTGGGGTTGTCCACCCAGATGACATTAACCGCGTCGAGCAGAGTGTGGCTAATGCGCTAGAACAGCATAGCAATTTTGAAGCAGAATATCGGGTAATTCATTCTGATGGCAGTGTGCATTGGCTGGCGGGGAAAGGACACGGAATTTATGATCAAACAGGCAACCCTGTAAGAATGTTGGGTGTGATTATAGATATTAATGACCGCAAACAAACAGAACAAGCACTGCGAGAGAAAGAGCATTTTTTAAGCAGCATTTATGATGGTGTGGCCAACTCTATTTTTGTTGTAGATGTTGTCAATGGTGATTTTCGGTTTATGGGTTTAAATCCTGCTCATGAACAACTAACAGGCTTTATCTCTCATGAATTGCAAGGAAAAACCCCAGAGCAGGTGCTTCCGCCGATTTTAGCTGCAACCGTGCGCCAGCATTACCAGGATTGTATAGAGGCGGGAGAAACTATTACTTATGAAGAATACTTGTATCTCAAAAATCAGGATACTTGGTGGATTACTAACCTGACTCCTTTAAGAGATGAAAACTTAAATATTTATCGCATTATCGGTAGTGGTATCAATATTACCGAACAAAAACGCGCCCAACAAATGCTAGAGTTACAAGCTGTTGTCACTCGTAATATGGCAGAGGGATTATGCTTAGTCCGCGCTAGCGATGGCGTGATTGTCTATACTAATCCAAAATTTGAACAAATATTTGGTTATGAAGTTAGTGAATTACTTGGTCAGCATATTTCCATTATTAACTATGAAGATGAGCATACTAAACCGATAGAAATTCATGAGGCGATCGCTGCTGCTGCTACGCTACACGGTGAAACTACCTATGAAGTCCAAAATATCAAAAAAGATGGTACTCCTTTTTGGTGTCGAGCGACAGCATCTGTTTTTGAGCATCCTGAATATGGCACCGTTTTTGTCGCTGTCCAACAAGATATCACCGAGCAGAAGCAAGCAGAGGAGAAAATTAAGGCATCTCTCAAAGAAAAAGAAGTCTTACTTCAAGAAATTCACCATCGGGTGAAAAACAATTTAGGAATTGTTAGCAGTTTGTTACAAATGCAATGTAGACGTACTCAAGACCCTCAAGCTAACGCTATCCTGCGAGATAGTCAAAACCGTATCGCTTCAATTGCTTTGGCACATGAAAAACTTTACCGTTCTAATGATTTAGCTAATATAGATTTTGCCCAATACATCCCGGATTTAACAACGCACCTATTTGACTCTTATAATGTTAAATCCAGCTGTATTCAACTGAGTATTCAAGTTGAAGAGACTAGCTTAGACCTGGAAACTGCCATTCCCTGCGGTTTAATTATCAATGAACTGGTCTCTAATGCCTTGAAATACGCTTTTCCCAATAATCGGGAAGGTGAAATTCAAGTCCGGTTATTCCAACAAAGCGATCGCACTTTGACACTTATTGTTCGAGATAATGGTATTGGCTTACCTGTGGAATTCGATGGCAAAAAGACCAAAACACTTGGCATAACTCTTGTTCAGGGTTTAGTCCAGCAGTTAAGAGGCAAATTAGAAATTCAGAGTCAGTCAGGAACTGAATTTAAAATTTCTTTTACGACAGGTAGGGTATAAGCATGATTAGCATCTGTTCACAGACCAATAAAATCCAAGCGGTCAGAGTGCTGATTGTGGAAGATGAATATATCTTGGCGATTAACTTACAAGAAAGTTTAGAGTCTTTAGGATATACAGTTGTAGATATTGCAGATTCCGCAGAGTTAGCCATAGATAAAGCGACAGAACTACAGCCAAACTTAATTTTGATGGATATCAGGCTACGAGGTGAAGAAGATGGTATTCATGCAGCCGAAAAAATCTGGCAGAATCTACAAATTCCCATCATATATGTGACAGGACATTCTGATAAAAGCACTGTGGAACGAGCAACGCTCACGTCCCCTTTTGGCTACATCCTCAAACCCGTCAGAGAAAAAGAACTCTACGTCGCTATTCAAACAGCTCTCAATCGCTATGAACGTGAACAATTTCTGAGTTCCGTGCTGCGAGTTATGGGAGATGGTGTACTAGTGGTTGATTCTCAGTTGCACATCAAGTATATGAATCAAGTCGCAGAAGCACTTACCGGTTGGCAATTTGATGATGCACAAGATAGAAATTTAACTGAAGTTGTCCAATTAATTGATGAACAAACTCTCAATTCCATTCAAAATCCTATCATCTCAGCTATTCAAAAAGAAACAACGGTTTATTTAGGTGATGGCCTTTCGCCGACAGTCGGTCATCGCATCATGTTAATTACCAAAGATGGCACAATGATCCCAGTTGCCGATAGTGCTACCCCCCTACGCAACAACAACGGTGATATTACTGGCGCAGTCATGGTTTTTCGGGACGACACTCAACGCCGACTCACAGAAGAACGCAATCTCTCTGCTGAACGCAATCGACAACTAGAAATTCAAATGGCAGAAATGCAGCGATTCAACCAGTTGAAAGAAGACTTTTTAGCATCTACCTCCCATGAAATGAGAACGCCATTATCAAATATCAAAATGGCTATTTCCATGCTGGAAAATGTCATGAATCAGCAGGGTCTTTTGAAATCAGCCACCGCTTCTACTTCCGCATCCGTGTCTCGTTACCTGGGTATTTTACGTTATGAGTGCGAACGGGAATTAACTTTAGTAGATGATCTAATTAATATGCGGATAATTGATACAGAAGGCTATCCTTTAGATATCACTTATATTCATCTACAATCTTTGCTATCCGAAATTATTAACAGTTTTCAGGAAATTACCAAAGCGCAACAACAGATTTTAGAAGGTAATATTTCTGATGATTTACCAGCTTTAGTTTCTGACAAAAGTATCCTCAATCGAATCATCTCAGAACTCCTCATGAATGCTTGTAAATATACTCCTCCTGGTGAGCGCATTACCATAACAGCACATTTTGAGCAAAACCAAAAAAGCTTAACACCACAAGATGCTCAATCTGGTTTATACACAGTTTCTTCATCTCCTTATTTTCAAATTAAAATTAACAACTCTGGAGTAGAAATTCCTTCAACAGAACAATCTCGGATTTTTGAGCCGTTCTATCGATTTACCTACAATACAACAATAGAAAAATTATCTGTGTTTGACCAATCTTACCAAATTCCCCAAAGTGATTATCAACGAACTAGTGGTACAGGTTTGGGATTATCACTAGTGAAAAAACTAGTACAGTATATTCAAGGCACAGTTGAAGTTAGAAGTGGTGATGGCTTAACTACTTTTATAGTTCAATTGCCATTGACTTTATCAGTGAATTATTCTAGATAAGTAAACTATTTCTTACTATGAGTTGCTCATCATCATGTTTTTTGAAAAACTTCTTAATATCTATAATTGATAAACATCCTATTCCCTTGCTTGTATTGAGATATACATTGTTGATGTACTAAAATTAGTATTTATCTATCTATTGATGGAATTGGAAATAAAGCTATAAATACTAAATAAATAAATATTCCGATCACCTGACGAACTTGAAATATAAATCTTCCCATTGCTAGAATGCAAGGGGAGATTTTTTATTATTAAAATGCCATAAAGAAGTACAGAAATTAGAATTATCTATCTTTAGGAGGAATTAAATTAAAGCAAATAAATACTAAATAACTAATAGCCCGATTGCCCAACCGGGCTTTAGCTCCATACTCCCCCCATGTTTTACCTGGCAAGGGGGGATTTATTACACAAAATTCAAAAATTAACAGTTACCTTTGCTTTAGCCCAGCTTATTATGGATTACAGTACAAACATTGAGATGGATCTGCAAATTCTATACCATTAGGAAATGGTTTATCTTGTCTAAAACCACATTTTTTACACTGATAAATTGCCGTCAGTGTTAGGG
>NZ_CP183473.1:0-2500000 GCF_048568275.1 Anabaena sp. FACHB-595 | reverse complement strand
CCTCCAGCTACTAAGATGTTTCAGTTCGCTGGGTTGGCTCTTTCCTGTCTATATATTCAACAGGTAGTATTTAGGGTTGCCCCATTCGGACACCTCCGGCTCAATGTTTGCTTCCAACTCCCCGGAGTATTTCGTCGGTAACCACGTCCTTCTTCGCCTCTGTGTGCCTAGGTATCCACCATTAGCCCTTATTAGCTTGACCACAATTCCATTGGTTTTATCCTGCATTCACAGTTTGTCTGTGTCTGCCTGCTAATCTAATCGCGTTTTTATGCAGTTTTCAAGGTTCTGGCTAGGTACTACCCAGCAGTCTAACTCCCGTTAGTTGCTGAATTTTTCCTCTTTCTTGGCTTGCCTTTTCATGTGGAGGTTAGCGGACTCGAACCGCTGACATCCTGCTTGCAAAGCAGGCGCTCTACCAACTGAGCTAAACCCCCAAATACAATTCAAAATTCAAAATCCAAAATTCAAAAGTAAATAACTACTTTTGACTTTTGTCTTTTAACTTTTGACTTGCTTCAGGTGGGCCATCCTGGACTCGAACCAGGGACCTCACCCTTATCAGGGGTGCGCTCTAACCACCTGAGCTAATAGCCCATTATCGAACCAAATCATAGTTTGAAAGCTTTGACAATATCTACGACCGACCTAGAGTAGACCATCTGTTCCTCTATTCGCTTTACGCTTTCGATTCTCAGTTGGGTAGGTCTCCCTAAAAGGAGGTGATCCAGCCACACCTTCCGGTACGGCTACCTTGTTACGACTTCACCCCAGTCACCAGCACTGCCTTAGGCATCCTCCTCTCCTAAAAGTTGGAGTAATGACTTCGGGCGTTGCCAGCTTCCATGGTGTGACGGGCGGTGTGTACAAGGCCCGGGAACGAATTCACTGCAGTATGCTGACCTGCAATTACTAGCGATTCCTCCTTCACGCAGGCGAGTTGCAGCCTGCGATCTGAACTGAGCTACGGTTTACGGGATTTGCTTGCTATCGCTAGCTTGCTGCCCTCTGTCCGTAGCATTGTAGTACGTGTGTAGCCCAAGACGTAAGGGGCATGCTGACTTGACGTCATCCCCACCTTCCTCCGGTTTGTCACCGGCAGTCTCTCTAGAGTGCCCAACTTAATGCTGGCAACTAAAAACGAGGGTTGCGCTCGTTGCGGGACTTAACCCAACATCTCACGACACGAGCTGACGACAGCCATGCACCACCTGTGTTCGCGCTCCCTAAGGCACTCTTCCCTTTCAAGAAGATTCGCGACATGTCAAGTCTTGGTAAGGTTCTTCGCGTTGCATCGAATTAAACCACATACTCCACCGCTTGTGCGGGCCCCCGTCAATTCCTTTGAGTTTCACACTTGCGTGCGTACTCCCCAGGCGGGATACTTAACGCGTTGGCTCCGGCACGGCTCGGGTCGATACAAGCCACGCCTAGTATCCATCGTTTACGGCTAGGACTACTGGGGTATCTAATCCCATTCGCTCCCCTAGCTTTCGTCCCTCAGTGTCAGTTACGGCCTAGCAGAGCGCTTTCGCCACCGGTGTTCTTCCTGATCTCTACGCATTTCACCGCTACACCAGGAATTCCCTCTGCCCCGAACGTACTCTAGCTCTGTAGTTTCCACTGCCTTTACAAGGTTGAGCCTTGCTCTTTAACAGCAGACTTACAGTGCCACCTGCGGACGCTTTACGCCCAATCATTCCGGATAACGCTTGCATCCTCCGTATTACCGCGGCTGCTGGCACGGAGTTAGCCGATGCTTATTCCTCAGGTACCTTCATTTTTTTATTCCCTGAGAAAAGAGGTTTACAACCCAAGAGCCTTCCTCCCTCACGCGGTATTGCTCCGTCAGGCTTTCGCCCATTGCGGAAAATTCCCCACTGCTGCCTCCCGTAGGAGTCTGGGCCGTGTCTCAGTCCCAGTGTGGCTGATCATCCTCTCAGACCAGCTACTGATCGTCGCCTTGGTGCGCTCTTACCACACCAACTAGCTAATCAGACGCGAGCTCATCTTCAGGCAATAAATCTTTCACCTTTCGGCACATCCGGTATTAGCCACCGTTTCCAGTGGTTGTCCCCGACCTGAAGCTAGATTCTCACGCGTTACTCACCCGTCCGCCACTATCTCCGAAGAGACCGTTCGACTTGCATGTGTTAAGCATACCGCCAGCGTTCATCCTGAGCCAGGATCAAACTCTCCGTTTTGAAGACATTTGCTTTTAGCTCTTTTCGACTTCTCTTTATACACCTTAGCCTGGTGTTTTTTATTTTCTTGACGCAGGCTATTGTCGTATACTAGCTTTCAAACTATAATATTTTCAAGGTTCGGCTCCCTACCGAGCGGCGCTTCGTCGCGCCCCTCTCTCAGGCACTTATCCAATATATCCAACCTACTCAGTCTTGTCAACTCTTTTGGCAAAATTTTTTTGGATTTTATTTGCTGTCGCTACAAAGCTTATGGGATGAGGGTTTTAGGCTATAGTATTCCTGAAAGTTGTTAGGGGAGTAATACAGTCGTGAGTAAAGCTGGTGTTTTGCCACCTTGGCTGGTTTTAGATCCATTATTACGTGGGTGGTTGTTGGAGGATATTGGTAGGGGCGATCGCACTACGAATGGTCTGTTAGCCGCAGATGTTACTCTAGGATCAGCGAAGTGGATAGCGAAAACACCAGGGGTAATTGCTGGCTTACCAGTTGCAGCAAGGGTATTTCAGCTTTTAAATGAAAAAGTTAGCTTTGTGACTACTGTTGATGAAGGTGCTTTCTGTGAACCGGGACAGGTCGTGGCAGAAATTCATGGTTCGCTGGATGCTTTGTTGATGGGGGAACGGGTGGCTCTTAACTTGGCTATGGGATTGAGTGGCATTGCAACGTTAACTAAAATATATGTAGAAAAAATTGCAGATTTACCTGCTTGCTTAGTCGATACGCGCAAAACGACCCCAGGACTAAGACTTTTGGAAAAGTACGCGACTGCTATGGGTGGGGCGATTAATCACCGTATGGGGTTGGATGATGCGGTGATGATTAAGGATAATCATATTGCGGCTGCTGGGGGAATTGGTAAAGCTATTACGCGTATTCGTTCTCAGATTCCTTATACATTAACCATAGAAGTAGAAGCGGAAACTATTGAGCAGGTAAAAGAGGCTTTGGAATACAAGGCTGACATTATTATGCTCGACAATATGCCCGTGGATTTGATGCGTCAGGCGGTACAGTTGATTCGTCAGCAGGATAATGGTGTGAAAATTGAGGCTTCTGGGAACGTAACCTTAGAAACTATTCGCGCTGTGGCTGAGACTGGTGTTGATTATATTTCTAGTAGTGCGCCGATTACTCAGTCGAAATGGTTAGATTTGAGTATGAGAATTACATAAATAAAGATTGGGGTTTTAACTGTAGAAAAACACAGCTAAAAACCCAACCACCAAAATTATTTTACAAATTAGGCATTAACGATATAAGGCGAGTTAATTGCCGCTACACGATCGCCATCCACTAAAGCTTGATAAACTATGGCCACTACCTCTGCGCGTGTAGCGTCGCGGGTGGGGTTGAGTTGTTTGATGTTCGGGTAATTAACAATTATGCCTTTTTCTATAGCTTTCGCTACTTCATCTTTGGCATAATCTGGAATTTTAGCTTGATCATCAAATGCTTTGATGGTATTTGTAACGTTAGCAGATAAACCAAGTCCTAGTCCATTTACTAATGAGACTACCACTTGTACCCGTTGGATGTTGTCGTTGGGACGGAAGGTGTTATCAGGAAAACCAGCCAGAAATAGACCTTGATACGCCTGCTGGATTACTTTAAATGCCCAGAAGTTTTCTGCTAAATCTTTAAACCTAATTACAGCCCGATTTGGTGACGGGTTGAAGGCTTTGACTAACAAGGCTGCATATTGCGCTCTTGTCATTGTCGCATCTGGTTTAAAGGTGCCATCAGGAAAACCACTCACTATACCTTGTCGTACTAACTCCCGAATAAATGGTGCTGCCCAATGATTACCAATATCTTTTAAGTTTATAGGGTTAGGTGTTGGGATTGGTGTTGGTGTTGGGATTGGTGTCGGGATTGGTGTCGGGATTGGTGTTGGGGTTGGGATTGGTGTTGGGATTGGTGTTGGGATTGGTGTTGGGGTTGGGATTGGTGTTGGGATTGGGATTGGTGTTGGGATTGGGGTTGGGATTGGTGTTGGTGTCGGGGTTGGTGTCGGGATTGGTGTTGGTGTCGGGGTTGGTGTCGGGGTTGGTGTTGGTGTCGGGGTTGGTGTCGGGGTTGGTGTTGGGATTGGTGTTGGGGTTGGTGTTGGGATTGGTGTTGGGGTTGGTGTTGGGATTGGTGTTGGGGTTGGTGTTGGGATTGGTGTTGGTGTTGGAATCTGACTAACTATGAACTCTACATTGCCTGTAACTTTAGTTGTGTCTAGTTGATTACCTATAGAAATTAACTTATGAGAACTGGCGTTTTGCAAATCAAATTTGGCGTTATTACGTAGGGTATTGCCTCCAGGATTACTAGTATTACCTATATCCGGTAGAGCATTACCAATGACTGTCAAACCATCATCAGTATTATTTTCAACGAGATTATTACGTAATATGGGACGAGCAGTACCAGAAACAACTATGCCTGAACGATTCTCGTAAATCTTGTTATCTATCAGCGTGGGTGATGTAGTATCACTGACTGCGATGCCAAAGCCAGTTTTAAAGCAGATATTACCTTGAATTTGTCCTTTGGAGTTTTTAGCGATCGCCATTCCATTAGCGGCATTCTCTGTAAACACATTACCAGTAATTACTGGGTTGGCATCACCTGTAGCAAATACTCCCTCACGTTTGCAGTTAATGAAGGTGGAATTAGCAACAGTAGGTGTAGTTGATTCTATCCAAGCACCACTGCCACGACTAGCCGGATTTGTCACAGTTACGCCTCGCAGTTCGGCGTTATTCAGAAGTACAAAAGTGACATTTTGTCCCGCAAAAGTACGGCTGAGGTAGTTTCCACTACCTTCTATTAAAATATTGCTGCCTTTGCTGGTTTCATTACCTACCACTTTGACGCTAGAGGGGATTGTGAGAGGAAAAACTTCACCACTTGCAGCATTGTAATTACCGTTGGCCAATTGAATAGTTGTATCAGGAGAGGCAACCTTGAGGGCTTGAGTAATCGTTTTGAATGGGGCTGTTTGGCTACCAGGATTGGCATCATTGCCTGTAGACGGATTTACGTAAAAAGTCTGCGTCATATTTATACCGATTAAAAATACACAGCCATCCTAGCGCTAACCTTGAGAATAAGTGGCGATCGCTAAAATTTGCAACAATGACTACCAAATAAGCCTGAGATATTCCAGAAAAGCTTTCATAAAACTAAGCGCCGAATGAGAATTATCCACGTAGGATAATAGACGGAATAAACATTTGCATTCAACCTAGTTAATTAGTTAGGCTATTGATAATCCTGTTACTTGTCTGGCGCGATATGGATTTTGAAAACAAAACCACCGCCCCAACTCCTGATGATGTAGACTTTACGCCCTCGGCTACAATTTGTAAGCCATTGGAGATTTTGTGCAATACAGAGGCTTTACTACGTCGCCCCACCGTTGCTACACTGGCTCCACTATTACCCCCGAAATGGGGTAATGGTTTGCAAGTAGTGTCTACAGTTGCAGACGAATCTTTAAAGGAACTGGCAGAAATTGATTTAGAAGAAATTAGCGATTTTGAATTGCGACCTGCCAGGATTTTTATTGGGTTAAGTTTCGTCGGTTTTGGTGCGTTGATAGTACTAGTATTAGTACTATATTTGAACACTTTGCACCCGGAACTAAATACTGTTAAGCAGATTCGGCAATACTGGTATCAATATATTTGGTTTGTCAGCTTGGGTATAGCAGGGATGTTTCTTCTAGGTCGAGAAGCGATGCGTCCTCACCATGAAGAGTCAAAAGTTAAGAAATAAGAAAAGTATCAGAGTAATTGCTGTCTTTGATATTACATAACAAAGATAATTTAGATTGGTAACTTGATTTAGATGAATCAGGATGCTTTTATTGTTACCCCCAGGGTCAAAAATTTCTCTGCGAAAGGATTATGATCCTGCTTATCAAGATGGATATCACGAAAAAGCTGAAGCAGTCCAAAAATTACAGGCAAATATTCAACAATTAGCTCAGTATCAAGATATTCTCTATGCTCAAAATACTTATGCTGTGTTGATTATCTTTCAAGCAATGGATGCAGCTGGTAAAGATAGTACGATTAAACACGTAATGTCTGGGGTGAATCCTCAGGGGTTTCAGGTATTTAGTTTTAAAGCCCCTAGTGATGAAGAATTAGATCATGATTATCTGTGGCGATCATCAAAAGCGCTACCAGAACGGGGACGAATTGGCATATTCAACCGTTCTTATTATGAAGAATTACTAGTAGTTCGGGTACATCCAGAAATTCTTAAAAAGCAACAACTTCCTCATAATCATAAAGGGAATGAGATATGGAAACAGCGCTTTGAGGAAATTAATAATTTTGAGAAATACTTAGTCAATAATGGAGTGATTATTCTTAAATTCTTTTTGAATGTCTCTAAATCTGAGCAAAAAAGGCGGTTTTTAGAACGGATTAGATATCCAGAAAAGAATTGGAAGTTCTCTGTAAATGATGTGCGTGAAAGGGCTTTTTGGGATGATTATATGCAGGCCTATGAAGAGGTTTTTCAGCATACGAGTACTGACTGGGCCCCTTGGTATATCGTCCCAGCCGATCGCAAATGGTTTACACGTCTTGTAGTAGCTGATATTATCTGTACGAAGTTAAAACAACTAAATCTTAAATATCCCACAGTCAGTGAAGCACATCAGCAAGAACTATTAAAAGCTAAGTATATCTTAGAACAGGAAGCTTAAGTCACAATTGATAAAACTATTCATGTGTTAAATGAGCCAAAAAATCTCATCAATAAAAAGCTTCTATTTGTTTCAGAAAACGACTAATAAAAAAGGCTCAGGCAGAAACGCCTGAGCCATTGCTAAGTGCAATGAATGTGCTGGATTAATGTATTAAGCTTCAAGCATTACATCAATCAAGCTTAGTAACGGTTGCGTCCGCCACCACCACCATAGCCACCACGATTACCACCACCAAAAGAACCTCTATCTTCTTTTGGTTTAGCCTTGTTCACTTTGAGGTCACGTCCCATCCACTCAGCGCCATCAAGCGCTTCAATGGCTGCTGTTTCTTCAGCATCTGAACCCATTTCCACAAAACCAAAGCCGCGCATCCGGCCTGTTTCACGATCAGTAGGTAGCTGAACACGCTTTACAGAACCATATTCTGCAAAAACGGCATTCAGACTATCTTCTGTAACGTCGTAAGAAAGATTGCCTACATAAACTGACATAGATTGTCTCCGAAATCATAGGTACGTAGAGATTTAGGTTTCGGAGAAAAGTCTGTAAATACCAAAAGGAAAAGCCCGTCAATACTAAAAACAAACGCGGTCGCCGAATTAACTCTCACTTTCTAGTATGGCACAGCAACCAACTATCAGGGGGGAGTTACAAAAACCGTTACATAAGTTTATAAAAGCAATCGATACCTAAATACCTGTGATCATTATCTTGTTAATCTCATCTTAACTTCATAAACGGTCTTTAGTTGTTTTTTACCGTTGTATATTTGCGGGGTAACTTAGCAACGCCCACAATGTTACTCCGTCCTCCTTAGGTTCTTTTGTATCATTTGCGGATTCGAGCTTGATACTTTTGAAGTACTTTTTGGAGACTTTAATTACTTATTGTCAGCAAATTGCTAATTTTTACACATAAATTCTAAAAGAGGCTGAGGAATTGGGAACAATTCCGGAAGGTCTACAGTACCCTTAGTGACAATTTAAGCAAAAGAGGATTAAACAATGCCAGAAACTAAATCAAAACTTTTAATTCCTGTTGTTGGCGCGGCTGTAGTCGTAGCGGGAAGTATAGCTGCCTATATGTATCTTAAAGGGCCTTCAGGGGATGGATCTGGTGCTTTAGGTAGCGCTAAACTAGTACCTTCGACAGCATTAATGGCTACTTACATTACTACTGATCCACAAGCTTGGGAAAAGTTACAACAATTTGGCACACCTGAAGCACAAAAGTTAGTCGCTAAGGGGTTGGAAGACTTTAATAAAGAAATGTCGAAAGATGGCAACATTTCTTACGAAAAAGATATCAAACCTTGGGTTGGTGGGGTAATGGTGGCTGTTTTACCTCCAAACGCAGCGAAACCTGCCCAATTTAATGCACCTGCGCCTGGAGCAAATCCACAGATCGCTTTACGGCAAGAACCACAAGTTTTAATGGTAGTTGGGATTAAAGATAAACTGAGCGCGTTAAATTTTGCTAATAAATTAAAAGCACAAAAGGGTGTTAAATCCCAGGAAACTGACTATAAAGGTGAAAAAATTACACAAACTCAGGCTGAAACTGGAGAGCCAACATACAGTGCTGTTTTGAATAATAGTTACTTAGTTTTTTCTCCAGAAAAACCAATTGTAGAAAAAGCTATAGATACCTATAAAGGTCAACCATCCTTTGCGGCTAAAGAAGGAGCTAATAGTATTCTCAGCAAGGGTGTGGATGTAAAAAATTCCCTGGCTCAAGTCTACATTCCTGATTATCCAGGGATGGTGAGACAACTGATAGCCGCAAGCCCCCAAGGAAATCAAGTAAATCCCCAAACCTTGAAACAACTGGATCAAGTAAAATCGATGGCTGCGGGTGTGGGAGTGGATGATGCAGGGTTACGATTAAAAGCGATCGCTAATTTAGATCCCCAACTGAATAAATTCCAATATGAAAACTCTGAATCGAAAATATTAGGTCAATTTCCGGCTGAGACTTTTGCCCTCATTAGCGGACAAGGAATTAGTAAAGGGTGGTCAACAGTTGTCGAACAGTCGAAAGATTATCCAGAATTTAAGCAAGCGCTCGAACAAGTACGCGCACAGACCAAACTAGTTAATCTCGACTTGGATAAAGACATTTTTGGCTGGATGGATCAAGAATTTGCTTTTGGTGCAATTCCCTCGAACCAAGGTGTATTAGCTAGTATTGGTTTTGGTGGAGCTTGGGTATTTGATACCAGCGATCGCAAAACCGCAGAAGCCACTTTGACAAAGTTGGATAATCTCGCTAAAACCCAACAAATTAATATTACTACCAGAAATATTGGTGGTAAAGACGTTACCGAATGGCAAATTCCCCAACAAGGAGCTTTATTTGCCCACGGTTGGTTAGACCAAGATACCGTATTTTTAGCAGTTGGCGGCCCTGTTGCGGAAGCTTTGGCAAATGCCAAGAATCAAACCCTAGACAACAGCGACAGTTTTAAAGCCATTGCAGGTTCTTTACAAAAACCAAATGGGGGCTACTTTTATTTAGATATGGACAGAACGATGACCTTATTCAATCGTTTTGCAACGCAAACACAGCGACCTATCCCCCCAGAAGCTAACGCTGTTCTCAGTTCCATTCGGGGCTTGGGTATCACTGCTAATAGCCCCGATAAATCCTTGAGTCAAGTGGAGATTTTGTTAGCCCTCAAACCTAATACAGCAAAGTAGCCATTTAAACTCCCCGATTTCTCCAAGAAGTCGGGGATCTGACAGTGATGTCAACTTTTAAGTTTTACCTTGGTTTAGTAGATTTGCATCCCGCAAGTATGTCATAAGTAAAAAAGGCTGTTCAACGCAAACTGACTTATGACTGTTGCTATAAACAAAGCTCCTGGTATAGCTTCTCGCTTGGTGAATGGCATACTGGCCATTAAGCCTCTAGCCAACCTCGCCAAGCACCAAGCTAGGCAAATGATGATTAAACGGGCCCAAAGAATTGGCGTACCTTGGATCAATGAAGTCAAGACATTACAAGCCCGTAACTGGACAGAAGATTTTGCTCAAGTACAAAATCCGCAAATCACCTACCCAGATTACTACCTGACTTCATTTCACGGCTATGATGAGGGGGATTTAAGTTGGCAAGCAGCTTTTGAACTGGAAGTGGCGGCACGTACTGTCCATGCAGGAATTTGGCAGGATGGGAAAGCCGACGGTGATGCAAAACTGCGCCAAAGTTATCACGACATTCTCAAAGTGCAAGTTCCTCAACCGCAAGACATTCTCGACTTGGGTTGTAGCGTGGGTTTAAGTACATTTACCCTACAAGAAACTTATCCCCATGCTCAAGTTACAGGTTTGGATTTGTCTCCTTATTTTTTGGCTGTAGCTAAATATCGCGCCCAACAAAGTCAGGCTCAAATCAATTGGATTCATGCTACAGCCGAGTCTACAGGATTGCCAGATAAAGCTTTTGATTTAGTTTCGCTTTTCTTGATTTGTCATGAATTACCTCAGTTAGCAACCCAAAAGATTTTCGCAGAGATGCGGCGTTTATTGCGTCCTGGTGGTCACATATCTATCATGGATATGAATCCGCAAGCGGAAGCTTACAAGAAAATGCCGCCCTACATTTTGACATTGCTCAAAAGCACTGAACCATACATGGATCAATATTTTGCCTTGGATATTGAGCAGACTTTAGTAGAAGCTGGTTTCCAAACTCCAACAATTACTAAAAATAGCCCTCGTCATCGCACCGTTATTGCTCAAGTGCGTGACTGATTTATTCCTATTTCTGTGGGCGGTGATTCCACCATTAGTATTTTTGGGGTACTACTATTATCGTGTACCCCATGCCCCGCCTTTATCTGTGCTGTTGTGGTTATTTCTGTTAGGGGCAATATCTGGTTTTCTGGCCTTGGGCTTGGAATATGTGTTTGATTCTGTCGCCAATTGGGTATTAAACTGGCAAAGAATACAGCGATCGCTTTTTGGTATCGCTTTACGTCAACTGATAGCGATCGGCCCGATTGAGGAGGGTTGCAAGATATTAGCAGTTGTTGTTGCCAACTATTATTTTCAACGTCGTTATCATCTCACATCTAGTAGCATTTTCCTCTTTACTATCGCGGCAGCATTAGGATTCACCGCAGAAGAAAACTGGATTTATCTTTATCATGGCACAGCAACCATCCTTGACCGGAGTATTGGCACACCAGTACACGCCATGTTTTCTGCTCCTTGGGGATACGCCTTAGGGAAATATTTTCATGCAACTGAGCGATTAAATCACTACAGAAATTTGTTGGTACGAGCGGGGATTAACTCGGTGATTTTTCACGCTCTCGTAAATGTACTCTCTAGTGCTTGGCGTTATTCACCACCTCTACGTTTCCTCAGCTATGGTTTCTTTCCATTATTGGTGTGGATGTTTTGGCGTATGGAACAATTACTGCGTCAAGTTACATCCCAACGTCCCCTGAATTTAATATCTGGTCATACTTCCCTCCATCGTTACTGGCAAAGAGGTTTAGTCTTATTTGCCCTCATGCTAGGCGGTAATGCCATTTTTGGGCTGTTTCTTTTAGCTAGAGTTATTAGTCCCTTGAGTCCAGCACAGATTTTTTCACCCGATTTTTTCTGGCTGATTATGAGTCGGTTTTTAACTAATTTAGCTTTCGGAATCCTGGCTTGGTTAATTTATTTATATTTAAGACATGGATCTAGCGATCGCTACTTCTAATAATATCTGCGGTCATTGGTGATGGTATAGCTGGGAACTGGGGACTGGGTGAAAAGTCCTGTTGTGTCTAGGCTGTATAATCTATGTGATGTCCTAACACTACTGGCAACAGCTATAAAACACAACTATCATTCATTAGTCCAACTCCAGATAAATAGCAAAAAACAAGGTAAATTAGACTACCTGGCAATTCGTGGATTATTTTTTACCTTTAATAACCAACTAACTCTACCGCATCTCTGCCGTCCCAATCTTGTAAATAAACTTTGACCACTTCTTCTTTCGCTGTGGGTAACTGCTTACCAACAAAATCTGGATGGATGGGGACTTCCCTATGACCCCTGTCAACCAACACCGCTAGACGAATTACTTCTGGTCTACCGTACTCGTTAACGGCATTTAAAGCTGCACGAATTGTCCGTCCTTTAAAGATGACATCATCTACCAAAACGACTGTTTTCCCAGTCAAGTCAAGCGTAATGCTGGTTTTAGCTGGCGTTCGTAAACCAATTTGGTTAAGGTCGTCTCGATAGAAGGTAATGTCTAAGGCTCCTACACCGACATTAATACCTTCTAGGGTTTCAATCTGACGTGCTAGTAGTTCCGCTAGTGGAACTCCCCTAGTGTAAATACCTAGTAGGACTAATTGAGATAAATCCCGTGTTCTTTCAACGATTTGAGATGCCAACCGCGTTAAAGTACGGCGGAGGTCTTCGGCGGAAAGAATTTCAATTACTTTGGCAGGCGTAGCCATACAACGATACCCCTGAGAATGAGTTAATAGGGAGTGGGCGAAGTTAGGAATTGAGGCAGGGGGAAAGGGGGGAAATGTTTGAGCAAGTTTTCCCTTCTGCTCCCCTACTGCTTCTCCCTCATACCTTTAGCGTATCAGGAGTATAGCGACCGCCACACCTAGCCAGAGCAAAAAGCTATATCTAGTCAGTTGCAAAGCTATTTGAATGTGTTGTGGGTTGATGGGAGAAGTGGGATCTCCTAAGAGCGGTTTTTGCTTGGCTATCCCACCATACCAATTTGTCCCCCCCATCTGCACACCCAAAATGGCTGCATAGGCGCACTCGCTCCAACCTGAGTTGGGACTAGGATCATTAATTGCATCACGGCGACAAATTCGCCACACATCCCCAGGCTTCCCTGATAATAATCCTAAAGTTATCACTGTCAAGCGGCAAGGTAACCAAGTTAAGTAATCTTCTAGCCGCGCACTGAACCATCCTAAATATGTATATGGTGCTTCTTTGTAACCCACCATCGAATCGAGGGTACTGCTAGCTTTATATGCCAAAGCCAGAGGAACTGGCCCTACATGGGGAATGCAGATACCGACAATAGCATAAAACAGTGGAGCCATTACCCCATCTGTCGCATTCTCTGTCACTGTTTCTAAAACTGCTCGGAGGATTTCCGATTCTGGTAAGTTATCTGTATCTCGACCAACATAATTACTCAAAGTCTGCCGAGCTACTGTTAAATCGCCTGCTTTTAAAGGTTGTAAAACATCAATAGCTGCTTTGCCTAGACTTTTCAAAGCAAAACAACTAGCTAACATGATACTTTCTAGTGCGATCGCTAAAACAGGATTTAGCCATCTCGTCATTTGAATGATTAACCAACCAACCCCACCGCTACCAACAATCAAAATTATTGCAAGAATAATCCCAGCGATGCGTTGTGTGAGAGATTTTTGACACAGTTGGAGAAAAATTTTGCTCAACCATGAAATTCCCCATCCCATAACTTGCACCGGATGAGGCCAACCCCAAGGATCACCTATTAAATAATCTAAAATTACAGCAATGATTAAGACATAGATGTTATTAGTCATGAAGGAAAACAAATGTCAACCGACAACTGACGATTGCTAAACCACAAAATTTGCTTCTTCTCCGAGAGAAGCTTGCCAGCTACGGGCATCGTAATACAAATCTGCCAAAGTAATACTGTATAAAGCCTCTTTTAGTTTTTGGTTGAGTCTTTGCCAAAGGCTAAATGTTACCCAATCTTCTGTTTGTGCTGGGGTCGGAGTATGGCGGGGTAAATTAGTGATAGTTTCATCGACTGCCTCTAAAATTTGTCCTATGGATATTTTTGCTGGTTCTCGTGCTAGTTGATAGCCACCAATGCTACCTCGAATTGATTTGACTAAGCCAGCACGACGCATTTCTATTAGTAATTTTTCCAGGTATGGAGCTGGGATATCTTGACGTTTAGCGATCGCTTTCACAGATGCAGGGCCATAGCTAGGTTGCAAACTTAAGTCCAGCAAAGCCTTTACACTATAGTGTCCTTTGGTTGTTAGTTTCATTTTGTTAGTTGTCAATTGTCAGTTGTCAGTTGTTTTTTCATTACCAATGACTAATGACCAATGACTAAGGATCAGTTTTACTTATCATTTTTCTCCTTAACAATCAAGCCGACTAAGGAGACAACTTTTTACTCGACTTTAGAAAACTTAAATAAATATAGTTTAGCAGTGATTGATTAACTATATATAGTTATCCCGATTATCAAAATTAAATTGTCTTGCAAATATTGGGAATTGTGCAACAATTTTGCTTATGAGTGTAATATACTTGGCTAGGCTGAGATAAAAACTAAAGGATATTGTTCCTATTAGCTCAACGTCAGCTAAAATAAAATCGATTCAACTACTTAAACCCCTGATTTTTGACCTAAGTTGATGCCTAAACAGAAAAAAATAGAACCCCTAGTCGGTGAAGAACTGCTCAAAAAAGTCAAAGAGC
The DNA here is from genome assembly GCF_048568275.1 of Anabaena sp. FACHB-595. Lineage (NCBI taxonomy): Bacteria > Bacillati > Cyanobacteriota > Cyanophyceae > Nostocales > Nostocaceae > Anabaena > Anabaena sp. FACHB-595. Next base: position 2,485,601 of record NZ_CP183473.1, on the reverse strand, counting down.
TAGAGAACCTTAGCAAAGAAGAAAAAGCTAAACAGTGTGGCTACTATACCGTTACCAAAAATGGTATAGAGCGTGTCAATATGATGAAATTCTTAAACGCCCTAATTGATGCGGAAGGCATTCAGTTAGACAGCGCTCCCAATGCCAACGGACGTGGTGGACGGAGTGCTAGTTATAGAATTAGTGTGCAATCGAATGGTAACTTATTGATTGGTTCGGCTTACACAAAACAGATGAACCTCAAACCAGGAGATGAGTTTGTCATCACTTTAGGGAAAAAGCACATTCGTCTTAGACAAGTAGATGGCGAAGAAAGAGAAATCCTCGAAATCGCAGAAGCTACAGCATAATTAATAGTTAGTTGTCAGTTGTTGATTTTTCCAATGACCAATGACTAATGACTACTGACCAAACGGTAAAGTGTCTGGCGTGTGACTGCCAAGTTACACGTTAATGCAATTTGCTCCCTATCTAGCAACCCTAGAATATGGTCATGGTTGTCTCGTGCTACCACAGGTAACTGATGCAAACCTCTAACCTCCATGCGGTCTAAAGCCTCAGACAAAGGTTCATCACGCCAAGCATAGAGGATCTCTTTTGTACAGATATCGATGATGCTTTGATGGGTGAAATTACTTTGGATTTCACTTGCAGAATTCGGGTAATTTTGCCATACAGAAAGAGTACGGTTGAGGTCTTCTAGGGAGATAATCCCAACTAGTTGTTCTGCATCATCAATAACTAAAGCACTGCGTGTGCGATCGCTGATCATTTCCCTAGCAGCTTCTAAAATGCCCAAAGTCGCAGATAGCTTTTTTGGGCAAGCAAGCATAGCATCCTCTACTAAAATTTGCTGCAAAATTTCTACTTTTTGGTCTTTCGGAATTGAAAGACCAATTTGCTGTAAATTGGTATGAGAATTCGTATTTGGTTTAATCCTTTCTACTAGCCATACACTTAAACCCACAGCCGCCATTAAAGGTAAAACAATTCGGTAATCGCGGGTAAGTTCAAATAACATTAAAATTGAGGTCAAAGGCGCTCTCACACTTCCAGCTAGGACGGCAGCCATACCTACCATTGCATAAGCCGGAGGTGCTGCCATATATTCGCCAATTCCTGGCGCTATGAGTGTGAGAATCTTAGCATAAGCTGAACCCAATGAAGCACCTAAAAACATTGCCGGCGCAAACAAACCGCCAACAAAACCACTACCCGCACTAATGGCTGTTATCAGCAACTTTAAAACCAACAATATCAATAACAAATCTAGAGAAAATTTGACATCTTGCAGCATCGCTTGTACTGTGCCATAACCGATGCCCAAAATTTGTGGGAATTTTAAAGCTACTATGCCAATAATGAAACCCCCAATGATAGGGTGAATTGGCTGAGGAATTTTATCTAAAAATTTAAACCCAGGAATCGAACCGGCAAAACAAGCTTTTCCCCAATTAATAGATTGTTTATAAGCTACAGAAACCAAACTAGCACCCAACCCCAAACCCAGATAAAGGGGCAATTCCAAAGGGCTGCGGACTTGGTAAACAGGTAAAGCAAAAGCAGGTTGCGCCCCTAAACCAATTTGTGCAATTAAAGCCGCTACTACCGCCGCCAACAGCACTACACTCACGGCGGAAGTGGCAAAAGATGTTGCGCCCATGACTACTTCTAAGGCAAAAAATACCCCGGCAATTGGCGCATTAAATCCCGCCGCCAAGCCAGCGGCCGCGCCAGCACCTAAAAGTAAACGCTGACGTTCTTGCGAAACTTGTAATATTAAGGACAACAGCATTCCGAAATTAGCGCCAATTTCCACACTTGGCCCCTCTGGCCCCAAAGAAGCACCACTCCCCAAAGAAACGGCAGCCGCTAACATTTTTGTAACAGGACGTAATTGTCCTTTGATTTCGCCACCCTCAGAAGCGGCAATGAGTGAGGATAGTCCGGGGCCAAAGTCTTGTGTACGCCAGCGCATAAATCCAACTATTAGCCCTCCTAAAATGGGGACAAGAGCTAATGTCCAAGCGCCCCAAACACCAATTGCACCCATCAGATTTTCTAGCATCAGGTGGTGAATCAGCTCAATCAAATAGTGAAAAGTCACCACCCCCCATACCAGTGCCACCGCCAATGAGTACGGCTAAAAACAACACGATAGTTTCTGGGGAAAGTTGAAATCGGTTAATGAGATGTGTTACTTGGGAGGAAGGTGTAGGAAAAGCAGATGGTTCTGTTACCTTCCTTAGCTCAGTGGGAGGCAGTAGAGTCATTGAAAGGCGAGGTAAATGTAAGAAAAAATGTAAATTTTTATTTGCTATTTCTCATTGTCAGTCATTATTTATCAACCAGACAAGTAAATTTGGTGAACCAAATTTACAATCTGTAGCTAAAAAAAATTTTGCTAAACCAAATTTTTCTAGAGATAATGGTTAAATGAGAAAAGATGGATCAGAAAGTAACAATGGCAAATCACAAAGTGTAAGTAGCTTTCATGTAGGGCGTACACAAATCAAGGACGAAAAGAGGGTTACAGGTTTAGAGCTTTTTACTTAGCAGGAACTAAATGCCTCGCTACCGTTAATAGGACTCAGTATGGGCTTAAGCCCCGTTTGACTCACACAACTTTTTCAAGCTAGATGGTCATTTGATAGAGAACCTAAGGACGGAATGATGATAGACGTTGGACATTTATTCTTCTTATTCTCTATCCCCTGCCTTATATGGGATTTACCCTGACCCCTGTTTTCCCGATATTAATTCTCTTTATTAAACGCAAGAGTATGGTATGTACGCACTGAGTAGACGGGTGACAAATCAGCAAAAAACAAGAGACATATTTCATTAAATCTAGCTATACTCGTGTTGCAACCATTAAGTCGTCCTTAGTAGAAATACAACCGTGTGGGTGGTTAAAGGCTACTTTTATACTACACTGGCGCGTCTACTAAGTATTGCTGGGGAACTTAATATGGGTATTCTTAATATAGCGAGTAAATGGACTAGCGGACGAGGTAGATGAATACACACACCTTTGATAATCATTACGTTACTTGCCCAATTTGCCAAAGATACGCTAAGGCAAAACCAATCAAAAGTTATATGGGTTTATTTACTTGTCCGCATTGTCAGGAACGAGTGGTGGTTTGTCAAAGCGGCCATTATGTTCGTGACCCCTTTACGCTCAACCAGATCATGATATGTTCTGCTCTACGTCGTCAAAGTAGTCCTATAGCTAGAATTATAAGAGATTTTATCCTTTTTAAGCGTCCTTTGGTAGCTTTAGCGGTGGGAAGTGTGATTTTCTTGGGAATGATGACTATCACTCAACAAGAGACAAATTACAATCAGCAATTACAGCCAGGGACTGAGGAGGTTAAGTAGAGACTTTTAAGAGGAAGGGGGGCAGGGAGCAGGGAGAAATAAGAATTAATGATATCCTTCTCCTAACTCAGTACGTTGCTCAACGCCCCGCTAACCCTAAAATCACTCTGCACTTTTTTACAACCGATTAGTTTCTTTGGTTACTAGTTGCCAACCTTCAGTTTTGTCTAGTAGCTGAACAGAGTCTAATTGCAGACGTTGGGAATCTGATGAACTGATGAGTAGATACGGTTGTCTGTCGTAGTGCCAATGATGTTTTAGTTCTTCGACAGAGGCGGGAATAATATGGCGATCGCTATAAAAATCCAATGATGGGCGATGATAAGGAAAAGATGTATAAATCTTCTTTGCAGCTGGATTTGCTTTCTCTATCATGGCCGCTACAGGTTTTACAGGGTAAGCTTGCCATAATTCCCAAACCCAGTAGTTAGATTTCATCAACAGCAGCAGGGAAATATAACTACCCCAAAACAATATTTTGAGAAATTGTCCGTCGCCTCGTTCTGCTAAAATAGCTCCCATAATCATTGTCAAAGCGACTGCGGCAAAAATTAGCTGTAGGTCAGTTTTGGCAGCGATACCCCAACTAAAGTGAATGCTAGCAGCTGAAGCTACTACGGCTAAGATTGACAAACCAGCGACCCAAGTGCGGGGATAGGATGAGAGTAAAGGTAAGTTTTCTATTTCTGCTAACTGTGCGCCAAAAGCTAAGGCTAGGCTGGGGTAAATGGGGAATATATACCAAGCAAGCTTCACACTCATGAGAGAAATGAGTAGTAAATAAACTATGCTCCATACAAGTATGAGTCTTGCCCAGCTAAGATTGCGATTTTCCCAAAGTAACTTTGTCGTTTGTGGTAAGAAGATTAACCAAGGCCAAGTCCATTTAAGGAGTTCAACCATGTAAAACCAAGATGGTTGAGCATTCTTGTGATTAACTATACCCGTTTGTTGTAGGGATTGAAGAAGCAAGCCATTCTGGACAAAATCATTGCCATATTGTACTATTTGAGCGCCATACCAAGCAGCTACAGGCAAAATCCCAATGGCGATCGCTATCCATAGATAATAACTGGTAAGTAGCCTTGGTGTATCCCAAAACAAAAATACTAAGACGACTGCACCTAATAAAAAACCTGACAGTCCTTGAGTCAGACAAATTAATCCTAAACTTAAACCTATGCCGAGACAGTAGCGTAAATCTCGACGCGATCGCAATACACACAGCATCATCACCAACAAGAAACTCACCACCGCCCCTTCTAACATCGCCAAGCGCCCATAACGGACTACAGGCAGCATGGTTAAGTAGATTAAGGCACTATAAATCGCTGCCCAGCGTTGACGGAATATCTCTCTACCAAGACAGTATAGTAATGGTACTGATAAGGCGGTTAAAATTGCTCCTGGTAAACGTGTTGTCCATTCATTCACACCTCCTAAATAGTAAGCCCCTGCAATCAGTATGTGCATGAGAGGCGGTGTATCGTGATAAGGTTGCCCTCTTAGGGTGGGATATAGCCAACGTAGGGAATTGGCCGATTCTTGTGTTATTTCCCTAGCGATTTGGGCTATAGTTCCCTCATCCCAATCTTGCAGGGGTAATCCTCCCAAGTTAACGCTAAATAATAGTAATGCTGCAATTAACAACACTACTAGCCATAAGCGATCAATCCATTTATCAACTGCGCGGTGCTGTCTTTCCAGATGACCCCAAATAAAGCTTCCTTCCTGCATATTCTATGATAATCATTTTACTTGCTGGTTTGATTACATAGAGATCAAAGTGAATCTCTAATGTGCCACCCAGTAACAACTTGTTTACTGAATAAATACTAAATTCCCAGGTTAGCTCAATTTTCTCTAAGCAGCGATAATTTTTTGGGGAAATTTCCCTAAATTTTGCTTCAATTTATTTAATAATTATTGTCATGTAAAAATGATACAGACTTTTGGTAAAAATGGGGACTATTCAGACGTAGGGGAAAGGGTGCAAGGGAAAAAGAGAACTGTTAACTATCGACTAAAAAATAAAAATTACTTGTAAATCCCAGTGTTGATTTTGACGAATAATTTCAATTTGCCGGATAAATTCTCGGAAGTAAAATCTGCGCTCTGATTCTGATAGGTCTAACCAAAATTGAGGTATAGAAACTGCCTGAGCAACAGATAGCAAATTTACCGGAGGAAGGGTGGCTAATTTTGCTTGTAGTGTAGAAATTTCTGTCCGGAGTTTGTAAGTTCTTAACTTGGCTGTTTCTGTGTCTAAAATACCAGTTTCTACTAGATTAGGTAACTGTTGCAGTATATTTTGTTGATGAGCGATCGCTGCTTTTAAACTATTCTTAACAGTATCTAGTTGGGGAAAATTCATCCCTGCTACCGCCAAAGGTAATTCACTGCAAACCTTGGCAATTGTCTGTTCCAAAATCTCTTGGTAAGCAATAGCTCGACACTTGGGGCTTTGGGGACACTTGATGGGACGTAAATAAAGATACTCTTTGTCTTGATGGCGTTGGGTGACACGGGTAACTGTCATGTGTGACTGACACTGCTGACAAACAACCAAACCAGCTAGAGAACGGGGTGCGCTAGCACTACGGGAAGGTAAACGACTATTACGGCGTAGAAGTCGGTCAACTTGAGCAGCTTCATCTCTAGAAATGATGGGAATATGAGTATCAGAGATAATTTCCCGATTTTGATAAGCAGTATCCCCACGATAAACAGGATTAGTTAACCAACGCTTACCAGTGGTGACAGAGATTTTCTTGCCGTATTTTTTGGCTAAATAACGCACCGCACCACGCAAAGAACTATAGAGTAAAAAGTTATCAAAAAAATCCTTCACCACTGGAGAAGTACTACGGTCGAGAATATATTTATCTTTACCTCTGCGATAACCATAAGGTGCTTTACCAGGAGGTGGCGCAGCATCTAGACGATTACGAGCGTGTCCTTGACGAATGCGACGGCTACGATGTTGACGTTGAATTTCCTGTAACAATCTCAGCAAATCAGCCCGCAGATGAGAAGTTTCTGAGTTGTAGGCTTGCTCTATAGCGATGATGCCTATACTCATCGCTTCTAACTGATTGAGGCGATCGCTTACTTCTTCTAAATTATCCCCTAATTCCTCCAAACGCCGCACAATTAAATAATCACAAGATTCAGTTTGACAATCAGTCAATAATTGTTGCAATTCTGAGCGCTGTCCTAAATCCGCATACACCCGTTCCACCTCCCACTCCCAATTAATCTGCACAGGAGAGGTTTCTAGTAGAGGGTCAGTGTAAGTGTAGGCGATAATTTTCATTAGTTTAGTTGTCAGTTGTCAGTTGTCAGTTGACCGTTAACTGTTACTGTTGACTCAATTCGATAATGTTCCCATCTGGGTCTTGGGTGAAGAGTGCGGGACGACCGGAGGCGCTTGGTTGAATGGGGTAGTTTTTGTTAATTAACTCCTGCTTGGCTGCTTCTAAGTCGGCGACAGAAAAAGCTATATGGGGATTACGTCCCCACTTTTCGTTGGGGTTGTCGGTGGGTACATCTGACGCAACGATGAGATGAATTTGATAGTTACCGACTTGATACCATATACCCGGATATTTTAACGAACGGTCAATTTTGGACAATCCCAAAACTTGACTGTAGAACTGTTCCGCGCGTTCTAAGTCAGTCACGAGAATAGCTGTATGAAGACCTTGGGTAATCTGCATTGTTGGTAATGAGCGATGGAGTTCCGTCCATCGTAAGTGATGGCTTTTCATCTTCCATCCTACAGAAAATTACCCATTACCAATTACCCTCATTCTTAAGTTGTATACTCAGCGTTAATCTTCACATAGTCATAACTTAAATCGCATCCCCAAGCTTTGCCAGTGCCATGACCATTACCGACCTTGACAGAAATTAAGACTGTATCTTGCTGAAGATAAGCACCTGTGGCGGCTTGTTTTAAATACGCGCTGGCGGCGGCGCGGTCAAATGGGAGGGGTTGACCATTGTCTAAGAGTAAAAAATCTCCTAGCTGAATTTGCAGATTTTCCTGCTCGAAGGGAACACCAGCACGTCCGGCGGCGGCGGCGATGCGCCCCCAATTGGGGTCACGACCAAAGATTGCAGACTTCACTAATGATGAACCGGCAATAGTTTTGGCGATTTGTCTAGCTGCTTGTTCATCATGTGCGCCTGTGACTTGCACTTCTATAAGACAGGTTGCACCTTCGCCATCACGGGCGATCGCTTTGGCTAAATGCTGGCATACTGCTGTTAGCATGGCCTCTAATTTTTCCGATTCTGCACCGACTTCAGTAATGGCTGGGGTGCGAGACTGTCCATTGGCTAGGGCGATTAAACTATCGTTGGTACTGGTATCTCCATCTACTGTAATGGAATTGAAGCTTCTATCTGCTGCCCTAGTTAACATTTGTTGCCAAAGATGGGAGGAAACTGCGGCATCACAGGTAACAAAAGCTAGCATTGTCGCCATGTTGGGATGAATCATCCCTGAACCTTTGGCGATACCACCAATGCGGACTGGACGATCGCCTATAGTTGTTTCTAAAGCAATAGATTTTGTGACTAAATCTGTAGTGATAATTGCCCCGGCGGCTGCATCTGAACCTGTATCTGTAAGGGATGCTATTAGTTTAGGAATACCGTTGCGTAAGGCATCCATTTTAATTCGTTGACCAATTACCCCCGTGGAAGCCAACAGAATTAATTCGGGGGATATATTTAACTCTTTTGCTAACAACTCGGCACTTTCTTCTGCATCCTTAATACCTTGACTACCTGTAGCGGCGTTGGCTTGTCCAGCATTGCAAAGAATGGCGCGAGCGCTTTGCTTGGCTTGTAAACGTTGCCGACAGTAGTCTACACAAGCAGCCTTTACTTGACTGGTTGTGAATACACCAGATGCGATCGCTTCTACATCTGATACTATCAAAGCTAAATCTGGCAACCCCGAAGGTTTGAGTCCTGCTGTAATTCCCGCCGCCCGATAACCTTTTGGTGCTGTAATTCCACCAGTAATTTCCTGCCAGTCTGCCATCTTTATTTTTACCCCTACAACGAAATTTAGTGGCTTGACTGGCGATTATATCAATTCGCAATTTGCAATTTGTAATTCGTAATTTGTAATTCGTAATTCTTGACATGGGGTATTGCTTCTTTTCCCTGCTTCCCAGTCAAGTAAAAAAGGAGAGCCACTTGGGCAGCTCTCCAGATCATCAGGGTGCATCTACTTAGCACAGTATATCACTTTTGCCCTGAGGAGTAATACCCACTATTTATTTTTTGTATAAAGATTATTAAGAAATTTCACGGACAGTATTGAACTCAAAAAATCATACAAAGTTCTTGAAAAGGCAGGGGGAGAACTTATTCCAATATTTTCCCCCAATCCCCATTACCCCTTATCCCCAGAGGGGCCCCCACCTTCCCCAATCCCCACTATGAGATAAACTGACATTTATAAAATAGGCAGTGGAAGACTTGCACAAAAAGAGATAATATTAATCTTCTGGAAGGAAAAGTCGCAAAAAGAGGGACTAGAGTTTAAACATATTCCTTCTTTAACTTTCCCACTTATGAAAATCTTCAATATCCAATCCTTAGCGAAAAACATTTAAATCCTGTGACTTTGAGCTTGTCTGTTGCTAAATCTCATCGCCAACCCTGGCCCGGACTGATAGAAGCCTATCGTGAGTACTTACCTGTCAGCGACAAAACGCCAGTTGTGACTTTGTTGGAAGGTAACACTCCTTTAATTCCGGTGCCAGCGATCGCAGAACGTATCGGTAGACAAGTAAGTGTGTTTGTGAAATACGATGGTCTCAACCCCACTGGCAGTTTCAAAGACAGGGGGATGACTATGGCGATTTCCAAAGCTAAGGAAGACGGAGCCAAAGCGGTCATTTGTGCGAGTACAGGCAATACCTCAGCCGCAGCCGCAGCCTATGCTCGTCGTGGTGGGATGAAGGCTTTTGTATTGATTCCTGATGGTTATGTTGCCTTGGGTAAGCTGGCGCAAGCACTACTTTATGGTGCAGAAGTATTGGCAATTAAAGGCAACTTCGACCAAGCTCTAGAAATCGTCCGGGAAATGGCAGAAAGTTATCCCATCACGTTAGTAAACTCAGTCAATCCCTACCGCTTGGAAGGTCAAAAAACAGGAGCTTTTGAAGTGGTGGATGCTTTGGGTAATGCCCCAGACTGGTTGTGCATCCCAGTTGGTAACGCGGGAAATATCACAGCATATTGGATGGGTTTTTGTCAATATCATCAAGCCGGGAAATGCGATCGCCTACCCCAGATGATGGGCTTCCAAGCCGCAGGTGCAGCCCCCTTGGTAAATGGTCAGCCTGTATCCCATCCCGAAACCATCGCTACCGCCATTCGCATTGGCAAACCAGCGAGTTGGGATAAAGCGATCGCAGCCCAATCAGCCAGTCAAGGAAGTTTTAACGCCGTCACTGATGAAGAAATTCTCGACGCATACCGACTATTGGCATCATCAGAAGGTATTTTCTGCGAACCCGCTAGCGCTGCTTCCGTCGCCGGCTTATTAAAAGTCAAAGACCAAGTACCCACAGGCGCAACAGTCGTATGTGTCCTCACAGGTAACGGTCTTAAAGACCCAGATACAGCAATTAAACACAGTCACAGCCAATTCAAACAAGGTATTGAGGCAGATTTAAGCTCTGTAGCCAAGGCGATGGGATTTTAGGAGTTTAGAGACGCGATTAATCGCGTCTGTACAATTGTCATTACTCATTACTTCCCCTGCTCCCCTACTCCCCACTCCCCCGTCCTCGTTCCTTTGCCAAACTATCAATTGCATCACCCAAGGCAGTAGTTAAGCTTTTGCGGGTTTGGGCGTGGTTCTCTTGTTCGGTTTTCAAGGCTTGGCGTAGGCGATCGCGTTCTTTGATCACATCAACCAGTTTGGCTTTCAAGTCCTCTACGGTACGGATTTGTGCTAATTCTTGCTGTACGCCGGCGCTAGCTGCTGCATCGGGTAAAGTTTGTCCGTCAATCCCCTTGAGTTGTTGAATTTCCGCCTTGAGGGAGGCGATCGTTTGGCGAAAGAAATCCGTATCTGTGCGGCGTTGTTCTGCTTCCGTGTTGTAGAGTTTGCGCCACTTTTCAGCACTTTCCCAAGCAGCATCCCGTTCTTGTTGCTGTTCTATTAATTGCTGCTTGAGTGTTTGGATTTCTGTTAGCCACTGTTGTGTTAGGTGTTGACCAATTTCACTACTTTCAGCCATTTATTTACTTACTTCTCCTATTGTTGGACTATATAAACGCAATTATTCTTTAAATACGAAGTTTTAGTTAGGAAACTAATAAAACAAACAAAGTATAACTGCTTCTCTGTATAAAACAAGTGTGAGCCGAAATGCACAACTTTCAAGTTGCACATTTTGGCTCAGTACCGTGTCAATACAACGTAAAGATAGATAACACAGTTAAGCAACTTACCATAACCAGTTTTCCGATAGATGCGATCGCCAGTCAACTCTGGCACATTATTTAAGTAAACTTATCTGCCATCACTAAAAATCATGGTTCAGTCTCGTTTTGTTCGCTTCTTTCGTCACCTGAATTGGCACACACTCAAAAAAACGTTTACCAGGACAACGGAAAGACGACTGTTGGGACTGGGTTCCGAAATTGCCTTCAATGCGATGTTATCTTTATTTCCGGCAATTCTCGCCGTACTCACTGCTATTGGTTTCTTTGCAGACTCCTTGCAAGACACCTTTAGACAACTAGCAGCGCAATTAAGCCAAGTTGCACCAGAAGAAGCAATGGTATTGATTCGAGAGTTTGCTGGTAGAGAAATTGCCAACTCTCGAAATAGTGGCTTGTTTTCTCTAAGTTTTGTCATAGCTATTTGGACAGCTTCCGGTGCTGTAAGTACTGCTATGACTGCCTTTGATCAAATCCATCAAATCCCTCAAGAAAAGATGCGCCCGTTTTGGAAGTCTAAACTTGTGTCTTTAGGCTTAACAGTTGGGACTATCTTACTGTTGGTACTAGCTTCTTTCTTAGTATTTATCAGTGATTTATTGTTGGGAATGGTGGTAAACGAAAATGGTGCTTTGATTTTTCTATTGCATTTGTGGCAGTTATTACGCTGGCCTTTAGCATTAGGGATTGTAGCTACAGCCTTTAGTTTTATTTATCGTTATGGGACTAGTGTTTGGAAACCAGGCACACCGATAATGCCAGGGGCGATTGTAGCAGCAATTTTCTGGGCAATTTTATCTGCCTTATTTCGGCTGTATGTAGCGAATTTTGGTAACTATAACAAAGTTTATGGGGCTGTGGGGACAGTGATAGTTTTAATGTTATGGCTGTGGATGAGTGCGGCTGTTTTGTTAATTGGCGACCAATTAAACGTCACTGTCGGCGAAGAAATTCACTCAAAAGCATCCAAGGATCTACCACAAGAGGTTCGTCAATAAGTATCGTGACAACTCTTGTAAATTTCCCAAATACCAGTACAATGTTGAACAATTTTATTGCGAAAAACGAGCGATCGCCTGAATGCCTAATTCTTCTCCCAAGTTCCCTGATATTGACTATAATGCTCAAGCCGTTACTTTAAAGCGTCTACGTAAATTAAGCCGCCTGTTAGATACAGTCATAACTATTCCTGGCACACCAATAGCTATTGGCTTAGACCCACTAATCGGATTTATACCTATTGGTGGTGATGCTTTGGGTTTAATACTTTCCAGTTACATCGTATTTGAAGCAAGGCGGCTAGGTGTGCCTAAAAAGATATTGAGTAGAATGATATTTAATATCATCATTGATAGTTTATTGGGTAGTTTTCCCGTCATTGGTGACATATTCGACTTTGCGTGGACAGCAAATGAATATAACATCAAGCTAATAGAAAAACACTTAAATAGTCATTAGTCAACAGTCAACAGTCAACAGTCACCCTCCTCCATCTCCCCATTCGCCAATTTCTGCTGTAGAATGCCTTAACGAGTGTTGAGATCACTCATTGAGCAAAGACATGAAAGATTGGTGGCAAGAGACTTTCCCCAAGGGGCGGCAAAGTCTGATAATTAGTGACGTTCATGGGTATCCTGTACAAATTGCATACGGTGAAAAAGGTACAGGTAGGCCATTATTTCTCATACACGGTATGGGTAGTTGGAGCTATAATTGGCGTTATAGTGTAGCTCCATTATCTAAGTATTTCCGCGTCATTTGTGTAGATGCTAAAGGTTTCGGTTTTTCTGATAAACCTTGCTTGCGTCAAGAAAAGAATGGGCATCAAGTCATTGAATTAGAACGCATTATTCAATGTTTATGTGATGAACCAGCTATTGTTGCAGCTGAATCCTTAGGTGCATTGGTAGCTCTTGCCTTAGCACAAAAAAATGCCGAATTAATCGGACGGTTAGTAGTAATTAATGCGCCAATTTTTGCTGATCGTTTACCCCATTGGGCAATGTCTATACTTGCCCAAACACCAATAGAAATATTACAAACAATCGATGATTTGCGTTTAGCTTATTTATTTGCGCCCATAGTTCGAGAAGTTATGGCGGTAGAAAGACGTAAAGTACTGTTTGATCCGTCAATTTTGACTCAAGAAGATGTGTATTGGATTACTTACCCATTTATTGAAATTCCAGGAACTTTGGTTAAAGTTGCCGAAGAGTTACAAATAGCGGCAAGAGAAATCGAGAACTGGCAAGCAAATAAACCAAATATGCTCAGTGAAATTCAAAATAAGTTGAATTTAATTGAGGCTCCCACATTAATCTTATGGGGCGATAAAGATAGCTGGTTTCCTGCCAGCCACGGGAAAAAATTACATCAACACTTACCTAATTCCAAGTTGCAAATTTTAGATAACTGCTATCATGATGCTTCCACCGGTTCTGCAAAAGTTGTCAACAAAGAAATTTTACAATTTCTCAAGGAGACAGATTTTTTATAACCATGTTTATTTAATTAAAAAACATAAATTATTCCAACTATAGGAATCCTATTTGATTTGTGAACAAGACCAAGAGATAATACGGAGAGGGATAAAAGTCTAATAGTAAACAATGAAAAGTCAGCATTTACAAGCTACTACACTTGCGGGGGAAGTATCGCAGCAATATTTAAAAGAGGAAACTGCACTGAATGCGATTGCTGAATTACAAGATTTTATAGATATGTGTCCAGATGCGCGTGAAGTAAGGAAAGCATTGGCAGTCAAGCTAGTTTATCAAGGTTACTTGTATGATGAAATCCAAAAAATTTTAGACGTATCGCGAGGGTCAATCACAGGCTGGAAGCAAGCCTATGAAGAAACTGGAATTGACGGACTGCGACTAAACTACAAAGGGAGAAAGAGCTATCTGAATGCTAAACAACTCCAAGAGGTGTTGAGCTGGCTACAAACAAAAGATTGTTGGGAGCTTGGGGAACTAGAGTATCAACTAGCTTTTGAGTATGACGTAGTTTATGAGTCAAAGCAAAGCTACTACGACTTGTTCTCCGAAGCAGGAATCAGTTGGAAGAAAACCACAAAGGTAAATCCGAAAGCCGATGAGAATGCTGTTGCAGAAAAAAAAAGAGATTGAAACATTGCTGGCAAATAACCGAGAAGAAATCGAAACAGGAAAGTTAAGAGTATTGTTAATTGATGAGTGTCATTTAATGTGGGGAGATTTAAGTGGTTATGTATGGGGAAAAAGTGACCAAGAAATCGCAGTCCCAGTTGTCAACGAGCGAGATAAGCAGACATACTATGGGGCAGTTGACTATCTCCTTGGAGAATTAGTTCTCAAAGCTTATGATGCTGGAAACTCAAAAAATACTATCAACTACCTAGAATACTTACTAGCTAACTCTCCCGACCAGCGATTACTAATTTTTTGGGATGGGGCTAGCTACCACCGTTCCAAGGAAATTAGAGGTTTCTTGGACTCTGTTAATCAAAGCTTACCAACCGAGCAATGGAAAATACACTGTGTCCGTTTTGCCCCTAATTGCCCAGTACAAAATCCGATAGAGGATATTTGGTTACAAGCCAAAACATGGGTTAGACGTTTTTGTGCTTTAATTCCTTCATTTTCACATTTAAAGTGGATATTTGAGTGGTTTATTAGACACACTACCTTTGATTTTGACACTCTACAGATGTACGGAACTTATTCAAAAATCAAATAGGATTCCTATAGACGGTTAGTAGTTAGTAGGGTGCGTCAGTATGAATGATTTCTTGGTACAGCTAGGTTTTCTCGCACTGACGCACCCTTGTATATTAAAAGAAGTGGTAGACCGTCGCACCCTAGGTCATTAAAGACCGCTTTGTAGCATGGGTCACCACAACAATCTCTTTGACAGAACTCGAACAGTCGCCGGGGTCAAAGCTTTAAACTACTGACATTTAAAGTATACAGTCCGCATCGGGCAAGGATGAGTGAAATCAAGGGGATGAATTAAAAACTTCTTGACAAAATAGTTGAGATTCAAAAATGGAAAACATCTCTGTGTGGGTAGGCATTGACGTGAGCAAAGCGACCCTCGATGTTTATATCCGTCCCATCGGTAAAGCATTGAAGTTTGCTAATACAGAACTAGAAATATTTAATTTAGTTGAACAATTAAAATTTTATGATTTGAACCTCATCGTACTAGAAGCAACCGGAGGATTAGAAACAGAACTGGTCATTCAACTACAGGCAGCAATGCTACCAGTAGCATTAATCAATCCACGTCAAGGACGAAATTTTGCCAAAGCCACTGGTAAACTCGCCAAAACAGATGCTATCGATGCACAAATATTGGCACACTTTGGGGAAGCAATGAAACCTCAAGTGTTAAACATTGAGTCACAAGCATCTCGTCAATTAGGAGAATTAATTAGTCGTCGAAGACAATTAGTTGAGATGCAAACTGCTGAAAAAAATCGACGCTCACGCGCCCGTGGTAAAGCATTGGCAGATATTGAAGCACACATTGAATATCTTGACGAACGTCTCAAACAACTCAATCAAGAAATTGAGCAATTAACTCAAAACAATCAACAATGGATTGAAAAAGTTAATTTACTCAAAACTACTCCTGGTATTGGCCAAGTTATTTCGACAACTCTGGTTTCTGATTTGCCAGAACTCGGTCAACTCACTGCCAAACAAATTTCTCGCTTAGTTGGTGTTGCACCTATCAATCATGATAGTGGTCAACACAAAGGTAAGCGCATGATTAATGGCGGTCGCGCTCATGTTCGTGCCACTCTTTATATGGGTGCTGTTGTTGCTATGCGTCATAATCCGGTTATCAAGGCCTTTTATGAGCGTCTTGTCGAACGTGGTAAATCGAAAAAATTAGCTCTCACTGCTTGCGTTCATAAAATGTTAGTCATTTTAAATGCAATGGTTCGGGATAATTTACCTTGGCGTGTTACTGACAACTTACAACCCATTCCCAACGCTTAATCACAATTGACCGTTTTTATACTTGGAAATACTCTCCCTGATGATCCTATTGCCGCATTTGGGTCAATTTTTGATGCTCTTTTTTATCTTCACGGGAAATCCAGCAACTGGGGAAGATTCTGCGGCGAAGCGGAGTGGCTGGTGCGGGCTGCTACCATCTTAGCCAAGAGCCACAAGTCTTTTTGCCCGTACCAGCCACCGCAGAATCTAGCGCAGCGTTCCCCAGTTGCGTCAATGTTCAGAGTCCCGGTTTTTGTTAACGATCGCTTGACTTTCAAGACAGTCGCTACAGTTTCAATATTTTTTATCTGGAAGTCTCCAACCTTAACTAGTGCTGTATTTCTTCCCGCCTTCCTCATCCCATCACAACCCCAAATCGACGGCGATACGATGGGCGCAGGCGAAGCCAGAAAAGGCGACTGCATTTAAACCCTGTCCGGGAAATGTACTGTCTCCTACACAATACAGTCCCTTGATAGCGGTGCGATTAAAAGGCATGGACAACAATCCTCGCAGTTTACGTCTGGGAATGGGGCCATAAGTGCCGTCTTCTCGCCCTAAAAAGCGGCGATGGGTACGGGGTGTGCCTACTTCTAAATAATCTAAACCTGCATCTAAGCCAGGAAATATCTTTTCTAGTCTGTCAATAATTCGCCAGGCTGTCTCTTCTTTCTTCGCTTCGTAGTCACTCACAGACAACCCATGCCAATCATTCATCCAATTAGGCGTAAAGGCATGAATTATATGGTATCCTTCTGGGGCTAATTCTGGATCAAGCAATGTGGGTATGGAGACAAACAGTGTGCCTTCTGGTTGGGTCATATTTTGCCAATCTTCCAAGATAATATGATGGCATTCTGTCCCTTGAGGTAAGACTGACTCTTTGACCCCTATGTGTAAACTCAAAAAACTGGGTGATTTTTTATAGTTCTGTTGCCATTTTTTCTCATTAGATGGTATTTGATCTACAGGTAGTAATTTGTCAAATGTGTCCCACCGTGTAGCATTAGAAACTATCCGTTTGCCTCGATAAATTTCACCATTAGTTAGTTGCACACCGACAGCACAGTCTTTTTCAGTAATGATTTTTGCTACTTTGGCTTGATATCGAATCTCGCCACCAGCTTTTTCTAAGCCTTCTACGAGCTTCTGGGCAATTTGACCTACTCCACCCTTGGGGTAGTTAACACCGCCATAATGCCTGTCAGAAAAGACCATACCTGCATTAATCATCGGTGTCATCGCTGCTGGCACTACAGACCAGCAGTAACATTCTATATCGATAAATTTCAATAATTCTGGGTCTTTGATGTAGCGACGGGCGATATCCCCAGCATTTTGAGGCAGATACTTAAGTAAACCTAGACACGCTAAAGGATGTTGCAAAAACGATCGCAGCAAATACCGAGGTTCTTCTAATGACAACAACTCCATGCGGTTGAGACACTTAAATACTTGCCAACATTCGTCATAAAAGCCACGAATCCCCTCTTTTTCATGAGGAAAGTAAGCAGCAAGATTTTGCAAAAACTTATCATAAACCCGGTCAACTTTCAGGTTTAAGTTGTTGGGTAAGTGGTAGTGGATTTGTACAGGATCGGCGATCGCATCTACACTACTATTTACAGCTTGTAAAGCACGGGTGAGTAAGTTTGTAGTCCCTCTGTTCCCTAAGCCAAAAATCATGGAAGCTCCAACGTCAAAACGATAGCCTTGACGCTCAAAGTAGCCAGCACTTCCACCAGGAATGATATAGCTTTCTAGTACCAGAACTTTCGCTCCCTTGGTTGCGAGTTGGGTTGCTGTCACTAGTCCGCCAATGCCAGACCCAATCACGATGACATCAAACAAAGAATTTTGGGAAGTAGTTGAGGTTACGGACATAAAAGCTGCACTTACATGGAATTAACCAGCCAAACCGTATTTCATAATACATCTATATCTGGTAAAGCTTACGCAATTTCCTCAAATTTATCGTAAATAAAAACTCGACCCACAAGGGGATAGAGTTTTGTCAGTTGTCAGTTGTCAGTGGCAAAGATATGTAAAAACTTAATTTTGAATTTTGAATTTTGAATTGTTAAGTGTTTACCCATACAAAAAAGAGGGATGAGCCTGCTACCGCCGACTAATCCCGTCTGCCGATCCTTAAAGAGAGGAGAACACTGACAAATAATATAACTCGGATTGAGAATACCTGTCAACTATTAATGAAAATCTTTTGCATTAAATTTTGATATCTCTGATTTAGCTCACAAATCCCCATCCACAAAGCCAAATTAATTAGGACTTAGGCACCCAGATTTTCTGTTGAGACTGGGTGTAAGGGTTTCAAACCCCTATACCCCCATACCTTTGATCTTTCGTTTTCATACATAAGTCATAATTAATTACGAATTACGAATTACAAATTACGAGACAGAGTATGATGATGTTTCAGTTCTCATAGAATTAAAATTGGCAATTTCCGGCTATGACGGTACAACTGCGTGTTTACGTTCCTCCCCATCCTTTAATTAAGCACTGGCTGGCAGTTGCCCGTGATGCTGCCACACCTTCAGTCTTATTTCGTAGTGCCATCACCGAGTTGGGTAGATGGCTAACTTATGAAGCAGCGCGGGAATGGTTGCCTACAGAGGAGACGACGGTACAAACTCCCTTAGAGATATGCCCAGCGACTGTAATCAATCCCCAAGTGCCTGTGGCAGTGGTGCCGATTTTGCGGGCAGGATTAGGCTTATTAGAGGGGGCGCAAACTGTCTTACCTTTGGCTTCAATTTACCACCTGGGTTTGGTGCGTAATGAGGAGACATTGGAAGCTTCATGTTACCTCAACAAATTGCCAGAAAAATTTGACCCCCAAACTAGAGTGTTAATTACCGATCCGATGTTAGCTACAGGCGGGTCTATCATGAAGGCAATGTCAGAATTAACAGAACGTGGCGTTGACCCGTCTTTAGTGAGAATTGTCTCTGTAGTGGCAGCACCACCAGCTTTACAAAAATTGAATGCGGCTTATTCTGGTTTGATAGTTTACACCGCAACAATTGATGAAACGGTGAATGATCAAGGGTTTATTGTCCCAGGATTAGGCGACGCAGGCGATCGCATTTTTGGGACATGAGCTACTATGCAGCTAGGGAAGGAAAAAAATAGCTTAACTAATGTAAAAGTTGCTTCAAGGCGGTATTATGAGTCAGCGTGATGGTTTTGCTAGCGGTTTTTTCGCAGGGGCAGTATTCGGCGGCGTAGTCGGCGGTATTCTGGGTGCTGTGATTGCTTCTCGACAAAGTGAAGAATTAATCGAAGACGGGAAAGAGTTAATTAATGGCTCAGGAGAAAGCAGGAAAGTACCAAGCAAACGTCGTCAAATGATATCCCCAGATGGCGATAACCTAGAAATGGAATCAGCACGGCGATCGCTAGAAGATAAAATTGCCCAGCTAAATGCCACAATTGACGAAGTGAGGAAGCATCTGGGCAACGTTAATGGTAGTCCAGAACAGTCTATAGGCGATCGCTCCCTTAACAAAGATTCTTAAATAATTATTGTTGGAAGAAGGCAGGAAGCAGTACTCCTTCCTTTCCTCTTCCCAATCCCCAATCTCCATTTCTAAGATAATGGCGGTTAATGCGGCAACCATCCACATACGTCATAACTTAGAGTAAATTAAAATCAATAATAAGACCGCTTTAACACCTAGTAGGAAACTAAACCATCCATGAATTTACTGATTACTACGTTAGTTACATTCGTCACTATTTACAGCTATTTACTCATTATCCGGGTTCTTTTGACCTGGTTCCCTCAGATTGATTGGTATAACCAACCATTTGCAGCTTTAAGCCAAATAACTGACCCCTATCTGAATCTGTTCCGTTCCATTATTCCCCCCTTGGGTGGTATGGACTTTTCTCCTATCCTCGCCTTTTTAGTGTTGAATTTAACTGGCGACTTACTCAGAACTTTAACTAGACTGCCATTTGTACAGGGATTTTAATCAACCTGAGCCATAAACTTGTAGAGACGTAAGGTAAACAAGTCTCTACAAGTCTCTTCATTTCCAACTTACTTGCGGACTTGTGCGCTAAACCCAGACGCTTTGAACTGCTTCAGCTTGAGAGGTAAAGGCTGATTTGCAGGTACGGTAATTCTCAATTCAAAATCACTGGTTCCTGGTGGAACTTCAGCAATAGAACCCAGACGGGTACGGTTTTGTAATATCGGGTCGTTGTTAGCATCATAAATGCGCCCGTAGATATCTGCATCATAGACTGTCTTATAAGTACCATTTTCCGCTTTGCCGGTGACAATAAAGCAATTAGCGGATGTACTGCTGTTAGTAGCTACAGTCCCCTGTGCTAGTTCTGCTGGACACTCCTGATAAGACAAATCAGATAATTTAATTTGAGTCAACGCTATAGCAGATGGAGTCCATACCCAGGAAATCAACACCACCAGACAGGAAATAACGACGGTCGTGATGAGTTTAGCTAAAGGCTGAAAGTTGAATATTAGTGTCGTACTGTTTTTCTTTTTCATATCTGTATAAGGTAGCAAGGAAACATACATAAACTTTATAACGGGGACTGGTGACTGCGGACTGAGAATTGGGGGAGAATAACACAACTAACCACTGACAACCGACTAATGAATTTTATTTACTTTTGTAATAATTATTAGATTAGACCCTTGATCGCAATTCAGTTATGACTCCAGATGAGATTGCTACGGTATTGCAAACAGCTTTTCATCGTTGTGATGCAGCTAGCTGTCCTCTCAGTGCTAGGCAGAAGGAGATTTTATTGCAACTTGTGGAGGAAATTCAAAGGCAATCTTTTTCTGGTGGGTCAGATACTCCTAATCCTTTAGATGAACTCACCCCAGAAGAATTAGAAACATTTTTAGCTTTCGTTAAGACAGAAGAAGAACAAGACCGCACTTGGAAGGTGCAGTTACTCAACGACTGGCTGCATAACCAAGACTCAGGAAATGTGCAGTTTGTGAGAGAACGGTATGGGTTGCAGTGGCTAAACCGTGTTGAGTCACATCATTTTGACAAATATGCTTATTTTGAGGATGCACTAAAACTTAGAATAGGCGATCGCATTGAAGTTTCCAATGCCCTCTGGGAATGGGTGCAAGATGATGGCCCTTGCAAACGAGAATGGTTTGGTGCGATCGTAATTCAACTAGACGATGCTTCTACTAATTGCGTCGTGCGCTTCTACAACGGCGCTGAGTACGAAATTCCAGGTGTATATGAGTGGAATCGTTATAACTGGCGCTGGCCGAAGAGGTAGAAGGGGATAATGCAGGGAAAATAGGAAAGAAGAAGCACAAATCAACCTTATACTCGATGCAGGTTGATTGATGAGCGTTGCCCATATGTCGTCCCCTATCGAAATTATTTTAATATTAGCTACAACTTTTTATCAGGCGATCGCTATCTTAATAGAAAATCGACAGTCGCCACCAGGAAAACTGATTGATGTGGGTGGATATCGCTTACACCTCTACACGGCGGGACATTCTAGACCCACTGTGGTTTTAGAACACAGTTTAGGTGGAATTGAAGGTTATTTACTTGTGGAAGAAATAGCCAAACTGACACGAGTTTGCATATATGATCGGGCTGGATATGGTTGGAGTGATAATAGTCCTCATCCACGGACGAGTAGGCAAATTGTCGCAGAGTTAGACTTTCTCCTCACAATAGCAGGAATTGAGCCACCATATATTTTAGTAGGCAATTCTTTTGGTAGTTATAATGTGCGCTTGTATGCTCACTATTTCCCAGATAAAGTACTAGGAATAGTACTTACTGATGGACTCCATGAAACGGGAATGCTGAAAATGTCCATCTATTTACAGGCTTTAAAACTATTTTTTGTTTCTGGCTTTTTTATGTCTATTTTAGCCTCAATTCTGGGCATTATCAGATTACTCAATGTGATTGGCACATTTGAGATTATCAAACGAGAATTAATTAAATTTCCTCCAGCAGTACTCAACCCCATTAAGCGTTCTTTTTGCCGTCCCAAACACTGGATTACCATGATTAGAGAACTCTTAAATCTGGATAAAAGCAGCCGTCAACTTCACTTAACTAGGCAATTTAGGGGATTACCCATAGTTAGCATCAAAGCGAATACTTTTTTCCATCCTTCCCTTTGGACTATCCTGTTACCTATGAAAGCAGCTAATCATTTACGGGAGCAAATGCACAAGCAAATAATCAATTTATCCACAGATTGTGTACAAATTAATGCTGAAAAAAGCGGACATTTTGTTTGGATTGATCAACCAGAATTAATCATCAATGCTATTCAGATTATTTTAAACAAGCTTGATGGTGCAGATAATTAATTGGTAATCTCACTTTAGACCTAAGTGCTTAATTAAAGCTTGACGCATGACATCTACAGGAATATCGTCCTGCTGCAACCAAATTTTTAAAGCAGCTACACCTTGCTGAACTAACATTTCTAAGCCGTCGATAATAATTGCGCCTTGTTGTTGGGCTTTTTGGAGAAATTGCGTTGGTTTGGGAATATATATCAAATCATAGGCAATAGTACCAGTTTGTAAATTCACCAGTTCCTCTGCACTCAAAGGCGACTCATCAACCTGCGGATACATCCCTATCGGGGTTGTGTTCACCAGTAAGTTAGCTTGAGGGATGAGCTTTGCTAGATAATCCCAGGTATGCACTTGTAAATTCTCAGCAATGGGGGAATTTTCCCAACTGTGGCGAAATTCTTCTAAGCGTTGCACATTGCGCCCCACCACATGAATTTCCGCAAAACCCAGTTGATAACAACCAGCAACAACAGCTCTCGCAGCGCCACCATTACCTAAAATTACGGCGATTTGCTGACTCCAATCTCGTTTATATGTTGTCTGCAAAGGGGCAATAAACCCTTCTATATCTGTGTTTGTCCCCACCCATTGATTATTTTGACGGGTGACAGTATTTACCGCGCCTATAGCTTGAGCAACTGGGCTAATTTCGGAAAGCAGGGGGATGATTGCTTGTTTGTGAGGAATGGTCACACTAAAACCAACAACACCAATAGTAGCCAAAAGAGCGATCGCTGCTTCTAAATTATCTGGTGCTATAGGAAAAGGCAGATATACATAATCTAATCCTAATTGAGCGATCGCTGCATTGTGCATCACTGGTGAGAGCGAATGTTCCACCGGATGTCCAATTACCCCTAATAGTTTAGTTTTGCCTGTAATCATTGTTTTTAATCATTAGTCAGTTGTCAGAGACGCGATTAATCGCGTCTGTACAGTTGTCTTTTCCCTGCTTCCCCTACTCCCCATTCCTAGCTCTACAATTATTAAAAGCTACTTAACATTTCTTTGTAATATGCAGATAACTACAGCCCCTTCTACAACTCCAATTCCTGGGCAATATTGGCAGTGGCGAGGGCATAAGATTTACTACGTTCGTGCGGGGGAAAAGCAACCGCAGCGCCCACCTTTGTTATTGGTGCATGGCTTTGGTGCTTCTACAGACCACTGGCGTAAGAATATCACAGGACTGTGTGATGATTTTGAAGTATTTGCGATCGACCTTTTGGGGTTTGGGCGTTCCGCTAAACCTAAATTACAATATGGCGGCGACTTGTGGCGTGACCAACTCCATGATTTTATCAGTGAAGTCATTGGTCAAAAAGCAGTATTAGCAGGTAATTCCCTTGGTGGCTATGCTTGCTTGTGTGTTGCTGCTCAACTTCCTGAGAGCGCAGCTGGTGTAGTTTTACTCAATAGCGCTGGGCCATTTAGTGAAACTCAAGCCACACCAGAACCAGAGGCTTTACAATCACAAATTCAGCCCCCCAAACAATCCTCACCTTTACAAAAAAGATTTGGTAATAGTGTTAAGTGGATTTTTCGACAACCTTTAGCCCAATTTTTATTATTTCAATACGTGCGCCAAGGTTGGGTCATTCGTCGAACTTTAGAAAAGGTATATCTTGATAAAAGTGCAATTACAAACCAATTAGTTGAAGAAATTGCTCGTCCTGCTTACGATGTTGGTGCGCTGGATGTATTTGTCTCAGTTTTTAGCAGTCCTCAAGGAGAAAAAGTTGATGTGCTATTAAAGCAATTAACTTGTCCTTTATTAATGTTATGGGGTGAAGCTGATCCTTGGATGAATGCTAGAGAACGTTCTCAAAAGTTTCGCTTATATTATCCAGAACTCACTGAACATTTTCTTAGGGCTGGTCATTGTCCTCATGATGAAGTACCCAATCAAGTAAACCCACTTTTACAAGAATGGGTTTTGTCAATTGCTCGATGAATCAAGGGTTTGTACCAAGGTTGGGACGGTCTACTACTTCCCTCAATATACAAGGTTGGGTTAAGCAAAGCGCAACCCAACATTGACCTCGAAAACTCAACATAGATTCCTGGTGTTGGGTTTCCTTACGTCAAACGCCACTCGCCCCAAGCCGGGAGACCCGTCCAAGGCGGTGGCTTCCCAGCCTACAATTGTTTGCTCTTGTGTGTTGCATCATTTTAGTCGTGTCAGTCCACGACATAAGATTTATTATTTCATAAGAGATTTAATTTCTTGCTCTATTTGTCCACTAATAATTTCTTGACCCATGCTAGGTTGGGCAAGATTAACCTTCACGAAATTTATCTGATCTGCTGCCGAGAATTTATTATCTTTATTAGAATCTTTGATAATCTTGATAAAGATTTCCTTCCGTCCCGGTACAACTGCCCAATTAATAATTTTAGAATTGTTAGGTGTTACTTGTTGCAGATTCTTTCCCGACAAATCAGACATATAACCAATTACAGCATCTTCTTGATTGAATTTATTATCTTTATTCGTATCTTGATCAATAATTTGATAAAGCCAAACTCTTGTAGATGGCTGACCAGTTGTTTTTATTTCTACTAAATCAAAAGCCTGGATAATTGATTTCTTATTTAATAAAAGGTGACTTGCACCGTCTTCTTTACGATAAAAGATGAAGTTATGGAGTAACACATTATATCCTTTAGAAGAACGAGAATAATCGAAACTAGCTTCTTTTTCTATATCCCTACCTGTGGAATTAACTGGAATCATCAAATAATCTGTCGGCTCTTTAATAACTAAGTCGCCATAGATAATTTGAGGTTGTGTTTGTTGCTGTCCAACAGCCTGTGCTGATTCTGTTCTTTGGGAAATATTAGTGTTGCAAGATAAAGAAAGACTTGCTACGAATATTGGGGCTACAACATTCTTTAAAAAATTATTTTTTTTCATTACCTGTTCCTATCAGAAAATATTTCCATCTTATTATATGTGTTGCCAAAAATTAACCAGATTTATCAGTCTTACTCTGTCGAGTTAGTTTTTATGGTCTTTCGTAAGGTAACACCAAAAAATAAATTATTCCAAATTGACGGTTGTTAGGGTGCGTCAGTAGGAATAATTTCTTGGTACCACTAGGCTTTCTCACACTGACGCACTCTACATTTTGGAT
This sequence comes from Anabaena sp. FACHB-595, assembly GCF_048568275.1. Lineage (NCBI taxonomy): Bacteria > Bacillati > Cyanobacteriota > Cyanophyceae > Nostocales > Nostocaceae > Anabaena > Anabaena sp. FACHB-595. The sequence continues at coordinate 2,460,246 of NZ_CP183473.1, read as the reverse complement.
ATTTTTTATCGGTAAGTTACTAAGCACTTATATCAAAATTCAACTTTTCCAGGTGAACAAAAAAATAGCCCACGAATGTGGGCTTGTCTGTACTATTTAAAGTGCATAAAATACCCCAAACAAAGTACTTTGGTTGCTTGAGTACCTGTCTTAAACTGGTAGTTTTACCCCAGTCTTTTTACTAGGCTTTCAAGCGTAAATTATGACACTCCTTGCATTATGTATAATACTTTATCATCTCTTTATGTTGAAAAGCATTAAAATATTGAAAAACCTGGTGCAGGTTGACCAGGTTTTCCAAAATTCACAGATTTCAAAATTGTTAAATTTAATAAGGAAACAGTTGAGAAATTTTACAACTAGGGTGGACATAAAAATTAGCAAATTCAGCATTCTTTGTTTTTCCGCTTTGGGATTTGGTTTTGCCTGCTTCGGGCTTTTTACCACATCACATAAAATATGCTGGGATTTGCTTGGGCTGATGACGGGAGACACCGAGTCATTACCCATTAAGTTTGGTTTTTGGTGTCTTGATATTTAAGTTAGCACCTAGTTAATTATGATCAAGTGTTAGTTTACTAAAGTTGATATTTTGTAGATTTTTGCAATAAAATCTTAAAGCTTTGATCCCCAACTATCTTTTGTGGATAATTGGGGTGATATTTAAGAAATCTTTTACCAATTCCACATCACAGGACTATCATCATGATGGTCGGTAACAATACGACCGATCGCATCAATTTCGCTAATTTCGTCAGTAGAGAGTTGAATATTGGCAGCTTGGGCATTATCTTTCGCTTGTTCAGGATAACGCGCACCGGCGATCGCATTCGTTTGGGGTTGGGCAATTAACCAAGCCAGTGCTAACTGCGCCAAAGTAGCGTTATGGCGTTCGGCGATGGGGCGCAGTTTATCTAAAGCTTGTTGGGCGCGTTCAAAATTTTCGCCTTGAAACAGTTTATTTTTAGCTCGGTTATCGGCTGGATCAAATTCCTGTCCGCGAGTAAATTTCCCTGTCAACAATCCCTGAGCTAAGGGCGAATAGGCCAAGATAGAAATATGATTTTCCACACAGTAGGGTGCTGCATCCTTTTCTACTTGTCGCCAAAATAGAGAATAGGGAGGCTGTAAGCTGTCAATTCTGCCATATTGTGAGGCTTCTGCTAATTGGGTGCGGGAAAAGTTAGAAACACCAATGGCGCGAATTTTTCCCTGCTCTTTCAGGTAGTTCAGGGCGTTCATGGTTTCCTCAATTGGTACTATCGCACTATTGAAAGCACCAGCAGGCCAATGAATTTGATACAAGTCTATGTAATCAGTCTGGAGATTTTTCAGGGAGCGATCGCAAGCTTCAATCACTTGATCATACTTGAGATGGTTGGCGAAAACTTTTGTTGCATATTCCACTTGGCCACGCACATCAGACAAAGCCTCAGCCACAATCTGTTCAGAATGTCCTTCGCCATAAACTTCGGCTGTGTCAATGGTGGTAATTCCTGCCTCAAAAGCCGCCCGAATGGTTTTAATCGAGTCAGCATCTTCAATTCCCACCCACATTTTCTTCCCGGCTTGCCAAGTTCCCATGAGAATGGGTGAGATTTTGACATCAGATGTGCCTAATGTTCGCTTTTCCATAAAAGTTCTCTAAATTCACTTCCCTGGATAGTTTCATACTTTAACGGTCTTTGCTTCAAATTAAATCAGAGTTACAGTAAATGCCGATGCTAATAGAATTCAAAATGCAAAATACCCTTTGCTACGCAACGCTACCGCGAAGGCTTCTCCAACATTGTCTTTAATTTTGAATTTTGAATTTTGAATTTTGAATTGGAGCGAAGCGACTTGACTACAACGGTGCATACCCTCAAAGAATGGGCAGTGGCGATAAATGCCTTAGAAGGCGGCAAAACAATCATGTTACTGCGGAAAGGCGGTATTCATGAAAACAAGGGACGCTTCCAAGTAGCTCATGAACAGGTTCTGCTCTATCCCACCTATGAACATCAACAGCCTTCCTTACTCAAGACTGAATATGCAGGTCTTGTACAGCCAGTAACATCTGGTTGGCATCCAGAAACGGTGAGGATAGGAAGTTGGGCGCAAATTACCGATATTCTGCCAATCAGTGATGAGGTAAGCGTCAACGCTTTATTACCTTTCCATATTTGGAACGAGAATTTTATTAGCGATCGCCTAAAATGGAAACCACAACAGCCAATATTTATTCTCCTCCTGCGGACTTACAAACTACCCCAAGAGCAGGAAATTCCCTACCGTGCAGAATATGGCGGCTGCAAATCATGGATTGATATCACCTCACCCATACAACTACAAGATTCTCAGCCAGTTTTGTCTGACTCTGACTATGGGCAGATTGTAGAAGAAATTCGGGCGATCGTGTAGTCATGGGTAATTGGTCATTATTCCTTCCCCATTACCCCTTCATCCCCACAGGGAACTCACCTTTTCTATTCCCTAGTCGCACCGTCAAAACTCTTTTTTTGAAATAAAACTTTAAATATTTTCTAAAAAAGTAACTCTTGATACATACGCTTATGAAAACCGCATATACCATTGAAAAAATCTTAATCCTAGATTAAAGGCAGGTATGAAGCTTCTTCGGCTTTTTTCCCTAATTAGCTGATGATAAGCAATCTAAATATCTCATATTTATTTACGTAATTGTACGATTTTAGATTGTACATAAGTTGACATACCCTAAGAACACTCAAATTATCCCACAAGGGTGATGTAACCGTTGACAAAATTCTGTCAATATGCAATATGCACTTAATGCAAAGGAGTCTGCCATGTATCGACAAATGTGCTGGATATCTAAGACTAGCGGAGATGGGGACAAGATTTTATATCTGCAAACTGCTCCCAGCCAGCCCTGGCGACCATACACAGCTTTTCCCCAATATTCAGTACCAGATTATCAGATTCCAGGTGGCTCAAAAGGTTGGGCAACCTATCAGAAGTTACTAAAAGCAGGCTGGACATTAGTTCCCAGCGCCCGTGCCAACGAATTTGGTAGCAGTGTTCATGCAGAGTCTATGGTTAATGGACAGTAGTCATTAGTCATTAGTTATTAGTTTCATATCTCCTCTGGGAGAACCTTCGCCGCGTGGGTCGGCTGCGCCTTCTAAGTCGCCTTCTTTGGTGACAACGATCGCATTAATATTACCCCAAGGATTAGTTTCTTTGATGTTATGTCCGCGTCGGCGTAAGTCTTGTAGGGTAAGCGCGTCTAATCCCCAAGTTTCTACTCGTAATTCATCGGGTAGCCACTGGTGATGTATGCGTGGGACAGATACGGCTGCACCAACATTCATATTGTATTCTAAAACATTGAGAATAATTTGCAAAACTTGAGTAATGATGGTGCTACCACCAGGCGCACCTACTACCATACGGAGGCGTTCGTTCTCGGTGATGATAGTTGGTGTCATACTCGATAAGGGAGTTTTGCGGGGTGAAATCGCATTGGCTTCGCTGCCTACTAACCCAAATACATTGGGAACCCCTGGCGCAGCAGCAAAATCGTCCATTTCATCGTTGAGCAAAATACCAGTCCCCGATGCAACCACTCCAGAACCAAAACCATAATTAACGGTAAAAGTGAGGCTGACTGCATTACGTTCTTCATCGACGACATTTATATGGCTGGTTTCGGGAGATTCATAGCGATTTGCATATATTCTCTGGGGAATCTCTGCTTTCTCCAATTGTTGTAAAATTTCTGGGGCAATGGGTTTGACTTGGGTTGAGGGTGTGGCTCTGTGTAAATCAATTTCTGCACGACGCTTTTTGCCGTAGGCTGGACTAATCAGTGCTTGTAGAGGAATTTTGACAAAATCGGGGTCGCCTAAATATTGTGAGCGATCGCTGTAGGTAATTTTCATTGCTTCTGTGAATAAATGCAACGCATCGGGATGATGCCAACCCCAGGATTTTAAATCTGTGTCACCAATAATATTTAACATCTGCAATAGCAACACACCGCCTGATGAAGGTGGTGGCATTGAGCAGATTTTAGCTTGACGGAAATTGCCACAGACAGGATTACGCCAGATGGGTTTGTAGGCTTTCAGGTCTGCTAAGGTAATTAAACCGCCATTTTTCGCCATATCAGCCGCGATCGCACGGGCAATATTACCAGTGTAAAAGCTTTGGGGATTTTGGGCGATCGCTTCCAAAGTACCTGCCAAATCACGCTGCACCAACTTTTCCCCAGGCTGATAAAATTCACCGTTGCGAGTGAAGATTTCCCGTGCTGCTTGGTTGCTGAGAATTGCTTGTTTGCGGGTTTCATAAACTTGGATTGATCGCCAAGTGGGTTTTTGATCAAGAACAAAACCATCTTTCGCTAGTGCGATCGCAGGTTTTACCACCTCATGCCAGGGTAATTTACCATAACGACGATGCACTTCATACATCCCGGCGATCGTTCCTGGTGTAGCTACCGCCAAATAACCGTTGACACTTGCATTTGGACGCACCTTACCTGCATCATCCAAATACATCTTTCTCGTGGCTTTGAGGGGTGCGCGTTCCCGAAAATCTAACGCTTTGATTTCTCCTGTTTTCTGGGAACGCATCAGCAAAAATCCCCCGCCACCAATTCCGGCAGAAAATGGCTCAACTACGGAAATTGCCAAAGTTGTGGCTACTGCTGCATCGACTGCATTACCACCTTTGCGTAACATTGCCACACCAGTCTCACTTGCCAAAGGATGGGCAGATACTACCATACCTTTTTTACTACGCAGAGGTAAGGTAATAGTGGCTGAGGCTAGTTGGGTGTAACAAAGAACCCCAAGGGAAAAAACTGTACATACAACCCGCTTTGACTTAGTAAACATAGGCATTTTTATACTTTTTCCAGGGAAAGAGGACAGAAACACTATGGGTATAATTGATTAGGTTCAGGTACTTGTTTACTAGCCTACATCTAGCAATGGCATAAATGACATCATCTGAGATCAGGGAACACCAAAAAATAAATTATCCGAAATTGATGGTTTAGTAGGGTGCGTCAGTGGGATAAAACCTAGCTATACTCATAAATTATTCATACTGACGCACCCTACATTTCGATAATTTTTTATCTAGCAGTCTCTTATGTTGTGCAACCTAGTTTTACTATCTTCTATTCCCGATTGCCTGCGATTTTTTGTAGATTATAGTAGCTAAATACACTGATATTCGCTATATTCCCGTAAGTACTATATTAAAAATATTCTTATGAGAATCACTTGGAAAAGTATAAAAATTTTTGCAGGTCTTGTCTGCACATTTAGCCTCACACAGTTTTTTGCTACAAATACTCCTGTCCAAGCAGCTGAGACAGTCGTAGTGAGATTTGGGTTATTTGCCGAATCTATTCCTGTGGCTGACTTACAGAAAGCGGCGGAGACTGGCGAATTTCCTAGCAGTTTAAACCTATTCACAAGACGATTATCAGAACAACAGCGCCGCACTATCATTGGAGCGCTGAGGATGAGAGTACCGTTGAATGTGGTAACCATCAGTAGGTTACTAAATACTCAAATTGGGACAACTATTCTCAATGACTTATCCACGGCCGTAGTTCGCAAAGATCAATCTGGTGCAAAAGCTTTAAGAGCTAGTTTGGTGTTGGGTTCTACTGCACCACAGGGTCTTTCTATTCTCAGCTTTATTGCTGCTTACCCCAGTCAGAGCCTAGAAATTAACCTACCCCAAGCTTTCCAAGTGGCGGGGAGTTTAAACAATGCTTTCTGGCGTACACAACAATTTATGCTGGCGATTAGTCCTCAACTTGATCCCACCAAACCGCAGATTTCCTTACCTTTTGACCCTAGCCAACCAGGAAACGCCCAAGTACAAGTACTGAAATTGAACTTGAACGATCAAAAACGCGATCGCCAAATTCCGGTGGATATATACTGGTCAACATCTGCAACTCAAGAAAAACCTGTAATTATCTACTCCCACGGGATGGGATCAGTCCGCACAGATTTACACTATTTAGCTGAACATTTTGCCTCCCACGGTTATATATTCGTCGCCTTAGAACATCCGGGAAGTAATCAGGCAAATACAGATTTAGCAAGCAAAGGCAAAGTGCGACTTTTACAACCCCAAGAGTTTTTAAATCGTCCTCAAGATGTCAGTTTTGTTTTAGATGTATTAGAAAAACTCAACCAAGCAACAGGTAATCCCCTACAAGGGAAACTGGCAACTGATAACACGATGGTGATTGGCTATTCTTTTGGCGGGGGTACAGCTTTATCCTTGGCTGGAGCCGAGTTACAAATAACCGGAATCAGAGAACGCTGTCAGAATAAATTAACTATTTTAAGCCTGGGAGAAACTATCCAATGTGTTGCTCAAGAATTGCCAGAAAAAACTTATCAACTGCGGGATAACAGAATTAAACAAGCAATAGCTTTAACTCCCACGACTTCATTAATGTTTGGCGAAACTGGTTTAACAAAGGTGCAAATCCCGACTTTAATTGTCGCTGCTTCCGCAGATAAAACTACTCCCGCTTTAACCGAACAAATTGTGGGATTTAGCAAAATTCCATCTCCGAAATGGTTGGTGGGAATCATTGGCGGTACACATTTGAGTGTGAAAGACCCCAGTGCCACATTAGATCAGGTAGACAAACCCAATACACCCCTAACTGGTGGTGAAATAGTCGGAGAACAGGCTACCGATGTTCGCCAATTTGTCAAGGCGATCGCTCTAGCAATGGCGGCACAACTCACGCCAGAAGCCGAAAAATATGCGGTCTTCCTCACCCCAGATTACGCTCAGTTGGCTTCAACCCAGTCATTTCCTTTTCGCATAGTTACAGAAATCCCCCCACAAGCTATTCCCATAGGTAAACAATAGTAAAGACGCGATTAATCGCGTCTCTAACAACCGTACAGACATGATTAATCGGGTCTCTGACTAATGACTATTAGTCCCATTTTCTAATACGGAACTCCTTATGAGCTTGAGAATTTCTGCTACGAGAATATTAGGGTCTAAAGGTTTATTAACATAGCCTTGGAATCCAGACATGAAAGCCATATTCAAGCTGTCTTCTGAGCCTAACGCAGTGAGAGCGATCGCCGGAATATTCCTGTTTTCTAATAGGGCATTGTTTCTAATTTCGTATACTAATGTATATCCATCCATATCGGGCATGGCAATGTCAAAAATCAAAATATCAAACTTTAGTTGTTTGATTGTTTCTAATGCTTCCGATGCTGATGTAGCTGTTGTTACTTGAACACCATAGCTTTCTAAAACGCAGGCAGTTAAAAACAGACTGTCAGCATTATCATCTACTGCTAAAATTTGCAACCCATCTAAAGACTGAAAATAATTTGTAACGTCTTGTGGATGCAGTTCTTCCGGGTTATTCGCCATGCTATTATAGCCTCCCTAGTTGCCTAAACCAATTACGGAGGAAGTCATACCAAAGGGCTAGTGACCTCTAGCCCTTTGGTATACATCTGTAAATCAAACTACCACAACCTGGGGTTGGTTGATTTAATGTGAGTCTCCAACAAAGGCACACCTATGGGAAGGGTGAAAGGAATCTTGCTCAAAGTTTACCTGTGAATACCCTATCAGCCGGGCCGGTCATATAAATTCTTTGGTCTACTTCTGACCATTCAATTTCCAAGGGGCCACCAGGTAATTCTACAGTGGCGAGGCGATCGCTTCTTCCAGTCAATACCGCCGCTACCAAGGAAGCACAAGCCCCTGTACCGCAAGCTAAAGTAATTCCTGCACCACGTTCCCAAACACGCATCTTTAAATAGTCACGGCTGACAACTTGAATAAATTCGGTGTTTGTCCGTTGGGGAAATGCTGGGTGATGTTCAAATTTAGGGCCGATGATTTCTAAAGGAATCGCCGCCACGTCTTCGACAAAAGTAATACAGTGGGGATTCCCCATGCTGACACAAGTAACTTCCCAAGTTTGCCCTTCTACTTCTAGGGGTTGGTTAATGACTTTCCCATCAGCAGCACCAAGAGTTGTCGGAATTTCCCCAGCTAGTAACCGAGGTAAACCCATATCCACCTTGATTTGTCCATCAGGGGTGAGTTGGGGGGTAATCACACCAGCCAAGGTATGAATACGATAGGTATCTTTATTACGAGAAAGCCCTTCCAAATCAGCCAGAAATGCAGCTAAACAGCGAATACCATTACCACACATTTCCGGTTCTGAACCATCGGAATTAAAAATCCGCATGGTGTAATCAGTACCGTTTTCTCCAGGTAAGGCAAAAATTACACCATCAGCCCCGATACCAAAGTGGCGATCGCACATCTCCACCGCTTTCTCTGGAGTGATTGCCGGCGTTTTAGAAGCGCGATTATCGATGAGAATAAAATCGTTGCCTAGACCGTGATACTTAGTAAATTCGATTGCCATTTTTCCCATGATGAATTATCAATGATTAGGTATTGGTGATTGGTAATTGAGAATAAATTTTCATCCACTACCCATTACCCATTACCTATTACCTATGACTTAATCCCTCAATTATTCCATCATTATCAAAAATGGCTATAACTGAATTTGACACTTCACTACCTAGTATTCGTCAACTACAAAACCTGATTAAACAAGCAGCACCAGTAGAAATCAAACTGGTGACAGGAGATGCAATTACAGGTAGGGTTTTATGGCAAGACCCTACCTGTGTGTGTATCGCCGACGAAAATAGCCGCCAAACTACTATTTGGAAACAAGCGATCGCCTATTTACAACCCAAAGGCTAGGGATTGGTGAGACCAGTCCTGTTCCCGTATCGTCCCGTAGGGAAGGCGGGTTTCCCGCGCCCTGGGAACTGGCGTTAGCGAGCTTGCGTTCGCTTTTAGCGTCTCGTAGAGAGCGTCACCCGAAAGGGAATTAGGAAAGAAACGAACATACCTTGATTCTGTTCGGCTTTCTTAATTTTGAATTTTGTTGGCGTAGCCTACTCTTCTCCTTCGGAGACGCTAACGCGAACGAGAACGCTACGCGAACCCGCAGGGTATTTTGAATTTTGAATTTTGAATTTTGAATTGTTAACCCCGCATCTCTTTAACTACTTCCGTCTCCTTGGCTTTTACTATGGGAATCGCTAGAGGTATTTCGTTGACTACGGCAAATAGAGGCTGTATTTGATTCAGACTTGGGAGGCTTCCGCATAGTAGAACTTGGTCGCCAGTCCGGAGGTCAATGTTGTCATTGGGAGAGCGAATAAATTTACCGTCTCGGCGTATCGCTTGTACTTTGATACCGCTTTGTATATCCAGTGCCAAATCCTTGAGGGTTTTACCCAAAACGGCGGAGTTAGCATCGACGGCTACCCACTGACAAGCGCTGTTTTGCCCTGGAACACCTACCTTACCTTGGGCAAATTCCTCTAATGCTGCTAGTTCTTCTTTAGCGCCGACAATCAACAAGCGATCGCCTGCTGCTAATTTGGTTTGATTGCTGGGATAATCGATTTCTTCACCGTTGGCGCGGCGGATTGCCATTAAGCTTACGCCTGTTAAATAGCGCATATCCGCTTCTTCTAAATTCATCCCAATTAGGGGAGAATCGGCTGGTAGAGCATACCAACGGCGATTTAAATCTTGAGTAGCTTGCTGTAAGTGGCGGGAAACTTCATCAGCGTTCCGTTCTGGGCGAAAATCTAAGTAATGATCGCTGCGGATTTGCTGCATTTCTTGTTGTAATAAACCTGATGTCCAGCCTACATCGGTTAATAAGTGAGTCGCCATTTCGATACTGGCTTCAAACTCTGGTTGCACGACTTCCCTCGCTCCCAGTTGATACAGCAACTCAATGTTTTTGTCCTGGGTGGCGCGAACCACCAAATCTAGTTCAGGACAGAGTTCCAGGGCGCGTTTCACACACAAACGGGTACTCATAGGGTCAGGAAGAGCGATCGCCATACCTTTGGCATGACTTACCCCTGCTGTTTCTAGAACGTGGAGGCTGACGCAATTACCGTATACATAAGGTATTTCCGCGTCTCGTAACTGTTGAATCCGGCTTTCTGATTGGTCGATAACGACTACAGGCATATTGTGTTGCTGCAACAACTTCACCAAATTCTTACCTACTCGCCCATAACCGCACACTACTACATGATCTTGAAATGGTAGGTCTTCTGATATATCTAATGCTTGACCTTCTCCAGCTATGTAGGGTTTGAGCCAAGGTATGGATTCGGCAAAGTTAAATACTGCTGGCAGTACACGTAACACAAATGGGGTAAGCATGAGTGTTACAGCTGTAGTCCCCAATATCAGTAAATATACGCGTCGGGAAACCAACCCCAGTGCCTGTCCCTCACTGGCTAACACAAAGGAAAACTCCCCAATCTGCGCCAATCCCAAACCAGCGATTAAGGCTGTTTTTAATGGGTAGCGGAATAGTTTGACCAAGGGAGTAATAATCAAGAACTTGCCCAAGAAAACTAAAGCTACCAACCCCAGAATTAGTTCTATGTTCTGCAACAAAAACACTGGGTCAATGAGCATCCCAATCGCTGCAAAGAATAAACTAGCAAAAATATCTCGTAGGGGTTCTACATAGGTCAGGGTTTGGTCGGCATACTCCACCTCAGATATCATTAACCCAGCGACGAAAGCCCCCATTTCAATTGACAGGCCTAAAGATTCTGTCAGCAGGGCAATACCCAAACACAGCGCCACCACACCTAATAAGAATAGTTCTCGGCTTTCTGTGCGGGCTAACAGTCGCAATAAAGGCGGTATGACCCAAATCCCAGCCGCCACCGCCCCAGCCGCAAATAGACCAATCCTGACCAAGGCTGTGAGGACGGCCACAACAATAACTTCCCCCGGTTCATGCAAAGCAGGTAACACCGCTAGCATTAATCCCAGCGCCAAGTCCTGGACTACCAAAATCCCCAGCATTACTTGACCGTGGGGCGTTTCCGTTTCGTTACGCTCCATCAAGCACTTGAGAACAACGGCTGTAGATGATAGGGAGAGAATCGACCCTAGAAACACGCCCTTAGCAGGTAAGGCTCCCCAGGCTCCCGTTAACCCACAAACCAGCACTGTAGTTAAGATTGTCAGGGCAATTTGCAGCCCACCACCACCAAGGGCGATCGCCTTTACTTTTTTCAATTCAGCAAAGGAAAATTCCACACCCAAGGCAAACAACAAGAAAGCAACGCCAAACTGTGCCAGAGTTTCTACTTGAATAACTTCTTTAATCAGCCCCAGCCCAGCCGGCCCCACTACCATCCCGCCGATGAGATAGCCCAGCAGCACAGGTTGTTTGAGCAACGCCGCAAACAATCCACCACAGGCAGCAACGGCGAGAACTGACACTAAATCAACAATTAATCTAAAATCTTCTTGCACCAGTTTTTCTAAGAACCATTAAGACCTATTAACTTTAGAATACAAATTTTTAACTATCTGGGGGAAGGGAACTGTACCAGGACAACAAAATTTATGTATTTTTTTAAAGTTAGGACTTATGCACGCAGATTTTTTGTTGAGATTGGGTGTGGGTGTTTAGGGGTGTAGGGGTGTAGGGGTGTATAGGGGTGTAAGGGTTTTAAACATTCATAGACAAATATTTAGCCAATTGTTCGAGTACAAGAGATTGAGCCGAGTGCAGAAAAAAGTGGTCGCCGGGGAATATATGTAAGTTAAAGTCAGCCTTTGTCTGCTCTCGCCATGCTTGCAACTCATCACAACTAACTTCCGAATCTTGTAATCCGCCAAAAACTGTAAGGGGACATTCTAAAGGTAATTCAGGAGTATAAATATAAGTTTCTAAAACTGCAAAATCAGCTCGTAAAATCGGCAAAAATAGCTGCATTAGTTCTGCATTTTCTAATACTGTCGATGGTGTACCGTTGAGATGGCGTAGTTCTTCTATAAAAGCTGGTTCGGGTAGATTATGAATAGGTGGATGTAAATCGGGAATGTGTGGGGGGCGACGACCGGATATAAACAAGTGAACCGGGTGAATATCATACTGTTTGTGCAGGAAACGCGCCACTTCAAAGCTGACCAAGCCACCCATGCTATGTCCCAGGAAGGCGAATGGCTTGTCTAAATATGGGTAGATAGCGGAGGCGATCGCATCCACAAGCGGTTCCATCTTGTGAAAAGGCGCTAACTGCATTTGTCTTCCTCGCCCAGGAAGTTCAATAGCACACACCTCTACAGATGCAGGTAGATAATTTGACCAAGTGCGAAAGATAAAAGAACTACCACCCGCATAAGGAAAGCAAAATAAACGCAAAGCCGCTACAGGATTTGGCTTGGGACAAATTACCCAAGAGTTGTAACTTGATGTGTTGGTCTTCATTACATTGAATTATCTGGGATTTTTTCTCAACAAAACCATTGTAGAGAAGTTAAACCTCTCTACAAATAGAAACTGAGAAATTATTTATGATTAATCGTTCCAGGATAATTACTCTATCTTTTTTACTAGCCTTGAGGGTTTTATTTAGTCAACACTTCCCGAAGATAACTAGTTTAGAGGACTATACTTTGACAATAGATGATTTAAACGCTTGCGTTCGTAATGCGTTAAACCTGGGACAGATTTTTCAGATTTTTCTAATTGCTGGTAAATTAAATCTTGTTCAAACGCCTCTATACGTTCTTTGAGTTCTCCATATAATTCTTGATGGCTGAACTCATTTGCAAGAGCCGAGGCAATTTTTTCTCGTTCTTGACCAAGTAATTGACCATTGAATTGATAGTTACCGTGAGTGTCTTGAGACAATAATTCCAGAGCGATCGCTAGCAACAGAGTATCATAAGCCCAAATTAATTCTCGACTAGAACTAATTTCTTCAGGAATTAAGTCGGGAATATTTTCCTCTTGTTCTTTCTGAGTACGTTCATAACAGTCTCGATAAAACTCTATTTGACTGAGAAAGTAAATCGGAAAACCTAAAGAACGTACCAAAACGCATAAACTACTTTCGTCTTCCGCGACATAGGGAGTTAAAGAACGGCTAAAGCGACTATAAAGTCGGAGTATTTCTTCTTTATCTTTTGCTCCTACCCAAAGTGTAATTTCTGGTTGAGAAGTTGGGTTTAAGTGAGCATCACTATCTTGAAGACGCAACAAGAGCTTCGCACTGTTATAAAGTTGATTTAATCTAATACTAGCTGTATTTTCTGCGATCAAATCTGATTTTAAAACGTCTCCAATGGATAACTTACTTAAATGTTCAAACTGCTTTCTGGCAAACAAATCCAGTTTGTTCTGAAATTCTGTGGACGAAATTTGCCATGATTGAGAACGACTAACTTCTTCTTGGGTAAATTTATTAATGGGTAGAGTTTTGAGAATATTTTGATGATAATAAATATCGATATCTGAGTTTGTTAAAATAGCTAATCTAGTTTCCGAATAATTTGTCGAGGCTTTATCATGTTGAGCAATTAAAATATCATATATTTGAGAAAAATTAGATAAACTTTGCCGTAAAATCTCAGTCTTTTGTTTAGATGTTTTAATCAAATGATTCGCTACTTCAACGCGGATATTTTGAGCATAGAGGTCATATTCTAACTTTAATTGGTCATTATAATTACGGCGTAATTCCACACCAGTAGCTTTTAAACTACTTTCTAGGCGTTTGATTTGCTTCTGAACTTTTTGAATGCGATCGCGGATACTGGTACTGTACTTCAGCCAAACTATACCTAAGTAACTGAGTACACTAACTAAACCCCAAAGTATGTAATTCAATAAGTTGACCCCTATCTGTTGTAATAATATCCAAAGGGTTGATTGGCTGAAAAGCCCGGTGAGCAGCAAAATCCCAATTAAGGCAATAGCAACGACAGCAGGAAAAACTATGAGATATAGAGAACGAAAACGGTTTTCTTCTGCTATCAATTCATTTAATTGATCTGTAGCTATTTCATGTTGATTTTCTAAATAATTTAACTGTTTTTGTGCCTGACTAATCGCTGTTTGTGCCTTGGAACGAGCATCTTCAATTGCTAATAAGCGGGTTTGTCTAGTTTGTTCGAGTTCTGCATTTATAGCTTGGTGATAGTCGGAAACAGCTACTTTTAATTGTTCTTGAATTTTCTGTAACTCTTGGGTGAGTGCTTCCGAATTAGTCTCAGCTATCGTGTCTTGTAATTGTTGTCTTTGGGATTTGAGTGTGAAGAATTGATTGAGTAGCTTTTGACTATTTTCTTTGTTGATTGTGATCTGCAACCGAGTATCTAAAAATGATTCGGCGGCGCGTAGTTCTGTAATCAGATTTTCTGGGTGATCGCTAATAGACTCTGTTTGCAATTCCAAATAAGGATTATTCAAAACAGTAGATAATCTAACAGCTTCATGTAAGCCACTAGTTGCAGCATCCGCATATTGATTAATCTTCTGGTCTAAGAGTTTGGTTAAGGTGGCTTGTGCTTGTTTACCACAAATTTCTAGAGTGCGCTTAGATGAAATCAGTTCTTTATTTTCAAATTGCTTATAAGCACATTGCAATTCCATCCCATATTCTTGTGTCTGGCCGGGACGAATATCAAGACGGGGGCTGAAATCTTGCCAAACTGGTTTACCGTTGTCTCGTTCTAATTGCTGCAAAGCATCGTTATAATCTTCGCTGAGGACAAATTCTTTAGCATCTAATAGTAATTGGCGATTTGCTTCAGGAGTGAGTTTTGCTGAGGGGAGAAACTCCTGGGTGATAATATCGGCTGCTAACGCTGTACTCAAACGATCTACAACTGTCTGTGCAGGAAAAAATAACTCCCCATAGCCAAAGGTACTGTAAGCAGGAAGTTTTCCCCGGATTGTATGCGCCCCAATCAACAATCCACCTGTCTCCGGTTCGACAGTCAAGAAACCTGCAAAAGCATCAGCATAACTATCTAAATTGACTCCTAGTTCCCCAATTCGTTCGTCAATCAGCCAACAATTATCAAAAGGAGGTCTTTTTTGAGTACCCCTAATGACAACTCCTTTAGTCATTTTGTCGTCTAATTCCTTCAGGAGTTGATAAGCCGCACTATAATCCTCAGTTCTGGCTTGAGCAAATAATCCTGGTAAGAGTAATAAAGCTTCCAAACTATGGGGAACGTCAGCAAAGTAGACATTAAATAGCCAATGAATCAAGCGGGATAGTTCAAATACCAGTTCTCGCGCCCGATGGTCGTTGGCTGAGAACATGATATAGATTCTATACCAAGAACTGATATCAACTCCAGCATTTTTCGCGGCGATCGCTTCTGGAGATTGGTTAACTGATTTAATTAAATCAATTAAGGTAGTTTGCAGGTCTTTAGCCCCTTCTTTAAACTGGTGACGCAGTTGGGAGACAGCAGTTTGTCTAGGGTTGGTGAGTGTGAGGTCAAAACTCGCATCGGCAAAAGAATCTAACTCATTACTAAACCCAAAAGTTTGACCGTCCCAAGTCAGAGTGTAAGCCTGAATTAAGCGACTTTGGGGGTTAGGAAGTTGTGGGAGTTGCCGCTTGATAGCTGCACATAAAGCCGTACTGTGAGGATCGAGTGCAAGTAAGATAGTTGGTTTTGGCATGAGGCTAGTACCACTACGCGGAATTTTAAATGCTGGTTTTGGCTGAGTAACAGTGAAAATATTTGCTTGATTTACACCGTTATGTATTAGCTAATCACATCCAAATCTTCTAAATAGGCATCAATTTCTTGAATTTCCATTTCCACCTGTTCTTTGATTGGCAGACCGACTCTATTATTCTTTAAAAGCTCATTAACTTGCTTAATATAGCTCTCTAGAGAAAATCTCGCTTTTTCTTTGTCTTGGTGGGTAATTTTATCGACTTTCTGAGCAATTTCTTTAACTAAAGAAACATTGTTTTTGAAAGCTTTAAATGCTGATTTGCGGTCATCTCCCAACAACAAAGTTCCACCTTCTAATTTTCTTGCTTGGTCTGTATGGACAAAATATTGCTTCCTCTCATTGACAATTAATGAATATGGATTAGGTGCTAAAGCTAAAGCAAACCAACGCAGCGCTCCGCCGTCATCTTCTGGAGGAATTAAATTTGCTAAATTCGTCCAATTACGGTGCAAATGTTTGAAGACCTTATCTGGATCTAGATAAGCCATCTCCATATCTTTCATCCCATTCAGAGTAAACAAAGGTACACCTATTTCTATACGAAACAGTGTGAGTTTATGAGGTTCACCTGTTGGTACAAAAGAAACATTACCTTTGCCTTTAGGTAGACGATTAGAAAGCGGGGGATTACTAAAAATAGTGTTGTTACTTTCGACTCCGTAGTAATAAAATTCTGTAATGACGTGTTGCTGTTTAGCAGGAATTTCGGAATCTTGATATTGCCACAAAGGAACTGCAAGTTTACCAAGTTGCTGTAAATCCTCTCCCGCATCTTCTGGGTTACTATCTGCTAATACTTGCTCAATATTCATACTAGTGAGTGGACGATAAGTTTCATCCATAAAGGCTAAGATTTCATCTTTCACATCTTCTGCCTTTTTCTCAGACCAATTAGTTAAACTTTGAGACTTTTCTCGATACCAACGGATAAAGTCTTCACCACTAACTTTGGGGCGTTTCGATTCTAAATCAACGCGTTGAATAGTATGGATAAACGGATTATCAGAATTTCCTTGGCGGCTAACTTCGGCGTAACTTTGTTCTACATCTCGATAAACTTTATCTAGGTTGCTGTGTATGCGTTGACATTGTTCCTGAATTTTTTCTATTCTAGTCCGCAGCATACCGCAGAGTTCCGCCGCCTTATCACAGCGTTTCCAGTGTAAGTATATCCGCCACTTTTGGTCAGCCCGTTCTTTATATCTCTGACAAGCTGCTTGAATAGTATTCTTATTGGGAAACCAAGCTTCGGCGGCTTCTTTAATTTTTTCTTCTTGGGGTTCTAATTTTAAAGTGGAAAAATTAGATTGAGCTTCTTTAGATTTGCGCTGTACATTCTGCTGTAACTCATCTATCTTTTGATAAAGACTACTCACGAATTTTAGAGTAGAAGCTAGACCATTGGGACGATTCAGACTACGCTCCAACCAAGCCTCAATAGTAGTAGTTGCAGTCTGTTCTAAGCGATAAAAATTCATCGCCAAATCTTTAGCCGTCCTTTGCTCCATTTGATCCAACTGTCGCTTGTAAAGTTCTTTGATAGTCGGTAAAGATGCGCGGTCATATTTCATTTCCCCGATTCTGAATTCTGGTTTGACTTGTCCACCGCGATCGCTCTCTGTCAAACTATCTAATACGGTAGTAGCTTCTGCTAATTTGCAATCTTGTAAAAAACGCTCAATTTCGCTGGCTATATCAATATTTGCAGTAGCAGCCATCAACTCGTTTTTCAATAAGTTCTGCGTGTCTTCTAGTTTCATTCGCTCGTACTGCTGTACTGGCAAAGCCAAAGTAGCAAAGCCAAAACTACAATAATTTATATTTCGTCCTCGGACTTTCTCTCCAACTGCCAAATAAGCACGAATATTATCAGCAACGTTGGCAGCATCTAGACCAATTTGAGAGCCAATTTGAATATACAAACCATCGGCGATTAAATTTTGTAAGTCGTTAGGACGGCTAACTACAGTACCATTTTTGTTCACACCATCCATCAAAAATACTGCATCGAAAGGAGGGCGATCGGCTTTGACTTTGGTAATACCATAATCAATCTCTAAAGGATTAGATGGTGACAAATTCCAAAAGTGTTCAATTTCTTTGAGAGCGCCATAAGCATTGGATTTTACTAGATGAGTTTGGGGAAGATTGGCAAATACTCTAGGTAATACAAATAATCCCGTAACATTGGAAAAGCTATTAAGATATTGTCTGGCTAAAAATGCCACATCTAGAAAAGTACCGCTACCCGTTCCTCCAGCTAAACTACCAACAATAAAAACTTCCACACCATCACGATTAGATACTTGAAATTTGTCTAAGAATGCTTGTTTACTACTGCGAATTTCGCGGACAGTATTAATCGCCTGACTAATTAAACCGTTAATATCGCCTACTTTTGCAAAGAAAGCCAACCGTCCACGGGCGCGAATCTGACCTGCACCACTAATCAAGCTGGATGTGGGAATATTTCTCGGCCACCATTCATCAATATGATCGTTCCGCGTTAAAGGTAATGGATTAGCGACGGAAATCGCATAAAGTTCATTAGGTTCTAAAACAACCTTAGTACCATCAGGTGATTTTTCCCGGCTTTGAATATTTTCAGTGGTATCAATAGAGAGAAAGCGAATAATGTCTGGTACGTCGCCATAAACATCGATGAAGCGCTTTTTCAACTTGAGTGCAACTTCATAACCCGTACCTCCTAAACCGATGACAACAGTAGGGCGAAAAACAACTGTGGGACGTGACATTTAATTTCCTCTAATATTTTTTAAAAATCTGTCAGCCCACTGTTTTGTTCATAGGGCCGTTGATTACCAATCCAGTTAAATCGCAGCTTTACGTTATCAACCTGGATTGTGTCTTCATCGTAAAGTTGATATGTAGTTATCTTTTCATTATTGACAAAAGTAATACCGCTTAAACTCCGTACATATACATATTTTTTACCAGACTGCCAATTGATGACTAATTCTGCATCACTATTTGTAGAGGCGATCGCTGGAACTAATGCACTCAAGTTGACTTTTTGCTTGTGCTGGTGAGTAAGGCTAATATATTGTTCTTCTGGTGATATGGGGACTGGTTCTAATAGTTCTAGTTCCCCTTCTAAATGGTTGCGAGTGCCAATATCTTGGGCTAATTCCCAAGGAGTTTTACGTTGAATCAAGCAAATTATGGTTAAGGTAATTAAGAAAAGCAGTAATATCAATAGCAACCAAATAACGATTTTCCGTCCCAGTGGCATTAAGATCCGTACCTGAACTTCGGCACTGAGGGGATTCGTCAGGGGGTGATCTGGAGTAACAACTACATTGAATGTACGCTTACCATCAAAACTACTATCAGCAACTTCAAGCTGTATAGGGATTTTGGTTTCTCCGACTGCCAAAGATACAGGTGTTGAAGGCTCCTTTAAAGAAACATCTTTAGTCTTGCCTTGCAGTTGTAAACTAGCTGTTCCAGATATATTGCTGCGAATTACTAAAGTTTGCTTTTGGCTAGTTTTTCCTGCTTCTACAGAATCGAAGTTTAGGCTATTTGGTTGCATTGACAATTGTGGTTTAATCGTTAAAGATAAATCAATAGCTTGTGGGGCAATAGCTTTATCAGTTGCTGTTAACAAAAACCGCAATTTTCGATTACCTCCCTGTGCATTTGCTGGAATTTGTAAACTTATAGGAATAACTTTTTGTTGATTAGCTGCTAAGTCAATTGTGCTAGGCAAAACTAGGCGAATACCACTTTTTTCTATGTCTTTTAGTTGCAACCTCACTTTAGCATTGACATTACTGATGCTATTAATATTTAGTGCTTTTGTAGTTGTACCTGGCAATACAGGCGGCAAATCAACAGTAGATAAACTAACATCAATCTGGGGTTTAATGAGTCTTGGCCTAATATTTTGAGCCAACTTGTTTAATTGCACTCCTCCAGGGTCACGCAAAACGCGCCCTTTGCCACAAAGTGCGGGATTACTGGCAAATTCATTTAATTGTTTTTCGTGTTCTTTCAATCCTAAAGATACGAAAAATACATAAGGTTTACATTCTTGTTCCCGTAAAAGTTGCGTACTTTGAGGAATCGGCACAGGATTAGGAATACCTTGGACATCTTCCAATCCATCTGTTAGGAAAACTATACTCACAGTCCTATCCGCAGTATTAGGACGTTGATTCAATTTTGCAGAAGTAGAGAGCGCTTGTTGTACTGCTTTCCCTGTGTGAGTACGCACACCATCAGCTTTGAGGTTATTAATTATTTGTTTGAGTTTACCCCGGTCTGGATTGCTGGCAATAGGAATTTCTTGAGCTTGCAAAGTTACATCACTATCGAAATTATAAATAGTAACTGTATCCCCTACTCTGGCAGTATTAACAAATTCATTAATAGAATTTTTGACTTGAGTAAAGATATTTCTTGTCCCGCCAACACCGCGCATGGAAGCAGAAGTATCTACTACTACAATCCAGTCAATTCCACCTTTGGGATTTTGAGCCAATACCCTAGAAAAATGAGAAATTGATAATATCAACAAGAGACAAATACTGGGTATTGAAGTAAATTTCAAAAAATATCTCAAGTAATTAAAATTCATGGATAGATGTCTCCAGTCATAAATTTATGACTTTTTCTGGAAATTAATGGGTAATGAATCTATTTTCAGTGATATTTAGCCAAAATATTTTGACCATCTTCACCAAGCTTATCTACCAAAGCTTCTATTTGTTGAATAGCGAGTTTTGAAGGTTTAGTATGCCCATTTTCCCAACGATTTACAGTAGGAAAAGTTACACCAAGAATTACCGCAAACTCTTCTTGGGTTAAACCCATAACCAGCCTAATTTCTTGAATGAATTGACCGATTTTTGGTTGTGCAAATATTATTTTCTTTTGGCGAGACATTCGACTTCCTAACCCATTAACTGGAGGAATGTAATAAGTGATATATCAAGTTATATATTAACTAGACAATTTAGGAATGTCACGTCTCTATAGTGTTCAGTGGATTTGCGTAAGTTTAAATAATATTTATAAATATGCTTAAAATTTTCTTAGAAATATTTCCTATATTAAATGCCTTATGTCTACGTAATCATAACAATATAAAAAATAAAATTTAGATTATAAATTTTGGCTTAATAATGTACTATGGCATGAAGCATACATCCTGTGATCCATTATCATCAATGTTTAGCAAGAAATTAACATTTTTTATTTTGCATATTTTATTGGTGGTAAATCTACTCATTCCAAAATCGTTAATGATTATTATATAGTCCAATAATCAGCACAATTCATGATGAGACGAGTCAAGACTTAGATTAGGCGATCGCCTCCATCAAGCAAATATCTTAAGAAAAATTTTATACTAAGCTTCTAAGTGTAAAAACTTTCTGCCGATGGGTTTTGCTAAATCTATCTATGGAATGAATCAGAATTATTGATGAAGCGATCGCAAGTATAGCAATCACATTCAATACAGTCATAGCTGACTATAACAACTGTATTGACCTGACAATACTGATCCGCAAATACTATCTCAACAAGAAGATTGGCTAGCTTTGCCCACCCTACGCATATTTCAAAGGCGAACAAAATTAAAGACAGTTGGAGTCGGGGATGTTTTACCCCAACTCAACTGATACTACGTGTAGATGTAGCGCAAAGTTTGTAGCAAGATCCCGGCTTCCGTCCCTCAGAACTTTGTAAGAGAGGGGTCTTTAACCCTTGAATTTACGATAAGGTTTCCATTAATCTTCACAGTATTTCAACTAAAAGGAATAATGCGGCGTAAAACTTGAGTTACTATGTCTCCTAATTGCCATTGTGCAGTTTTTGTGGGGAGTAGTAAAAGTTAAATATGACAGAAGTTATCAGCACGCAGTCTGTAGTAGATTTAGCTGCCATTGCCGGGAAATTCAAGTTTCCAGGTACAGTAACAAATGTTCAAGCCTTTGGTAGTGGCAATATTAACGATACTTTTTTAGTAACTGTTGATTCCTTAGAAGCACAGCATTTTGTTCTGCAACGGATAAACACTCAAGTGTTTCGTCAACCTGAACTGATCATGCAGAATATGCGTATCTTTAGTGATCATGTTCATCAACGTCTACAATACGCCCCCCCGAACCGTCGTTGGGAAGTTCCGCGCGTACTTTCCACCAAAGATAATCACGATTACTGCACAGATACTCAAGGGAATTTCTGGCGAGCGATTAGCTTTATTTCTGGGTCGCAATCTTTCGACACCATGCAAGATTTGGCACAAGCTCAAGAAATCGGCTATGCCTTGGGGATGTTTCACAACTTAATCAGCGACTTATCACCAGAAAAACTGGCTGATACTTTGCCAGGATTCCATATTACGCCGCTTTACTTGCGTCACTATGAACAGGTTTTGGCAACAGCTAAACCGCAACCATCCCCAGAATTAGATTATTGCTTGCAATTTGTGAGCGATCGCCAAAGTTATGCCTGTATCCTAGAAAATGCTAAAGCTGCGGGTGAGTTGCCGTTACGTCTCATGCACGGCGATCCTAAAATTAACAATATTATGTTTGATACTTTTACTCACAAAGCCGTCAGCGTTATCGACCTCGACACGGTTAAACCCGGTCTAGTACATTATGACATTGGTGATTGTTTGCGATCGGGCTGTAACCCTGCTGGGGAAGAAACAGAACATTGGGAAAGCGTTGCTTTTGACACTGATTTATGTCAAGGAATTTTACAAGGTTATCTGTCGGTAGCAAAGGAATTTCTCACCGATAACGATTACGCATATATGTATGATGCTATACGCCTCATCGCCTTTGAGTTAGGACTGAGATTCTTTGCTGACTACTTAGGGGGGAATGTTTACTTTAAAATCAAGTACCCAGAACATAATTTAGCCAGGGCGCTTGTGCAATTTAAACTGACAGAAAGTATCGAATCTCAAGAAGTCAAGATTCGTAAAATTATTCAAGATATAAAATGAGTCACCAGATATTTTCTCTACAACCATTCCCCTCGGAGGAATCTTTAGTTGATCTCAAAATTGCTGGTAATATTAGCCGCCATAATAATCAACTCACTATTAATTATCAGGTTGTTGGTGAATTAGCACCAGTTGAGATTCCTTCGTCTGTAGACATACCAACAAGAAAACATGAACTATGGCAAGATACTTGTTTTGAGTTCTTTATTGGTATTAAAGATTCTCAACAGTATTGGGAATTCAACCTCTCTCCCTCTCGAAATTGGAATATATACCGCTTTCATGGATATCGCCAAGGAATGCAGGAAGAAACAGCTTTTACTGCACTACCTTTTAGTATTGAAAATTACTCAGATAGTTTGGAAATGTCATTGAATGTCGATTTAGAAAGAATTATTTCTCCTGAACAACTTATTGATGTCGCAATTACTACAGTTATCAAACAAAAAGATGGCAAGATAACTTACTGGGCTTTAGTTCATCCAGGTAAAGAAGCTGACTTTCACATCAGGGATAGTTTTATAATTAGGCTATGAGATGTTGTCCCAGTTGTATATAGTATTTTTAACTAAGGGAATTCGAGATAAAAAAATATCCAAAATTTAGGGTGCGTCAGTGTGAGGAAACCTAGCTGTACCAAGAAATTATTCATACTGACGCACCCTACTAACTTTTTTCTTCCGTTCTGCCCTCTGGCAGATAAAAAATAATTATGTGATTTTAATAAATTTTTTGTGAAATCAAAAAAAATAACCTTAACTATTTGCTATACATAATTGAAAGATTCAGCTACAAAACAATGGGTT
Organism: Anabaena sp. FACHB-595; assembly: GCF_048568275.1. Taxonomy (NCBI): domain Bacteria; kingdom Bacillati; phylum Cyanobacteriota; class Cyanophyceae; order Nostocales; family Nostocaceae; genus Anabaena; species Anabaena sp. FACHB-595. Next base: position 2,436,824 of record NZ_CP183473.1, on the reverse strand, counting down.
CTCTACAAATTACCAAGAAAATTTCATATTGTGCTGATATAACATTAAGCTTAACGTAAAAATCATTTACATAGACGTTCATTAGAGTCTATTAGAGTTCGTTGTAGTAATTAGCCATGATATACCGAAAATTCAAGTAGGTGCTTTATCTTGCTACATAAAACATCGTACTAATTAAAAATTTGCATAATTTTATGGAAAAAAAATTAGCTCCACAGTTTGATAATTTTTACCAAAGCTGTAGACGGTATTTCCAAAAACTGTCTCGCAATAAAAACTTTCGGAGTTTGAAAGTATACCTTTTGATACTTACTATAGTTATGGTGGTAATTATTAATCCCTTAAGCAGTAATATATCTGGAATTGTTAATATACTACCAACAACTACTGAGAAAATAACTCATAAATCATCTGCACAGCAAACTGATAAACAATCGCATAAAACCTCAAATAAAGCAGCGTATAAAACCTCTTGGATAGGTAACACTTTTGGTGGTAAAAAGTGGGTACAAATTCAAATGGAGGGTATATATGTTACTCCCAATGGCACAGTTTATGTAAATAGTCATTGGGATGAAGCTGGTAGAGAAGTAGGTATTTATAAAGATGGGGATGTGATTGGTAAAGCTGATGACTTACATGGTTGGGGAAGGTTGGGAGGTAAAGCAATTACAGCCAATCAAAAGTACCTCTATGTAGCTATGCGGCAATCCCACGAAGGCAAACCAGAAGATGATTACCCGCCCAAGGGAACCACTTGGTACAATGTCCGACGCTATGACTTGTCTGGAAAACCTGCGCCCTTTGCTGGAGGGCGTGGTTGGGATAAAAGTATGCTCATTGTCAATAGTAAAAATGACGTTACTGGACTAGCAACTAAAGACAAAGAGTTATATGTAAGTGATCCTGCCAACGATCGCCTCCGCGTTTACAATACAGATACCATGCAGGAACTACGCAGCTTTAGCGTTCCTAATCCTGGTGCGATCGCCGTTGATCGGCAAAATAACTTATGGGTTGTGCAAAAGAAAAAAATAGTCCGATATTCGCCTCAAGGTAAGCAATTAGCCCAACAAATCACCGATGTTGCCAACCCAAGTGCGATCGCCTTTGATCCTCAAGGTAGATTACTGGTAGCTGATAATGGGAAACGTCAGCAAGTACTAATTTATAACATCGCCAATAAACCAAAACAGGTAGGCACTCTCGGTGATAAAGGCGGTATCTATGGGGGTACTTCTGGCGAAGTCAAAGACGGGAAACTGTATGGTATTACCGGAGTCGGCACAGATAAAAGCGGCAATATCTACGTTAGCAATCATGGTTTTAATAGTACTGGTGCTGACTTGAGAAAATTCTCGTCATCGGGAAAACTCCAGTGGCGCTTACTCGGTTTGCAATTCATAGATAACGCCGATGCTGATCCTGATAGCGATGGTAGAGACGTGTTCACCAAAAACGAACACTTCGTCATGGACTACAGCAAAAACAACGGCAAAGAGTGGACATATAAAGGATATACCTTAGATAAGTTCCGCTACCCAGATGATGGACGACTCCACACCACACCCACATCAGCTTTTGTCCGTCGCTTGGGTGGAAAACGCCTACTCTATCTCTCCTCAGAAATGATGGCAGAACGGCTGTTGATATACCGTTTTGATGGTGAGATAGCTGTTCCCTGCGGCATTTTTGGCAAAAATCATCTCAGTTGGCCTCCTAACCAACCAAAAGACGGTAGCTGGTTATGGCGGGATGTGAATGGTGATGGTTCCATCCAAAACAACGAATACAAAACCTTGGGTGAAGAAGATGGTTCTGTCTGGGGTTGGGAAATAGACAGCAAAGGAGATATTTGGCAAGCGGCCGAAGCTGGCTACATTAAACACTATCCCTATCAAAAATTAGATAATCATGGCTGTCCCATTTATGGACAAGCTGTTGGGGGCAGAATACCCATGCCAGCACCTTTCAAAACTTTGACAAGAATCAAATACTTCCCCAAACAAGATGTTATGTATCTTGGAGGCTACACCAATGAACATCCTAACCTTGATGGTGATTGGGGATTAGTTGGTACAGAAATAGTTCGTTACGACAACTGGAGTAAAAAAAGAAACCTCCGGTGGCGAATAGTGCTTCCTTATAATCATCAAACAGACCCCAAATTACATATCAAATCAATTGATGTGGCAGGAGATAGAGTTTTTGCCGTTGCTAGTAAAAAAGCGGAAGTTTATGTCTATAAAGCCACCACAGGGGAAGCATTGCAAATGTTAACACCAGGTGCAGAAGTAGGAGGCGAAAGCGGCTGGATTGATATCCCCTACGGCATTCGCGCTTTTCGTCGTGCCAATGGTGAGTATTTAGTATTTGTGGAAGAGAACGCTAAAGGAAAGGTGTTGATGTATCGATTACCTGGGTGAATTAACCAGATAGATCCCCGACTTCTTCAAGAAGTCGGGGATCTAAAAGAACTTCCGGATCATTGTCACAAACTAAAGATTTCTTTTGTGGAACTAGAATAAAAATTATTTTTATGCGTATACTACATATTTTGAATCACGTCCGCGAAATTGGTAATGGCATCGTGAATGTGGCTGTAGATTTAGCTTGTCTGCAAGCCAAAAACAATCATGATGTAGCTGTAGCATCTGCTGGCGGAGAATATGAAACATTATTTGCTCAATATGGTGTTAAACACTTTGAGTTAAACCAAAGTCGGACACCCCTAAATTTAATTAATGCGGCTAGGCGTTATCGCGCAATTATCCGAGAATTTCAACCGGATATTGTCCATGCTCACATGATGACGGGAGTTGTGCTGGGAAGATGTCTTAAAGCTGATTCTGAATATGCTTTGGTGGCTACAGTACACAATGAATTTCAACGCAGTGCTGTACTCATGGGATTAGCAGATAGAGTAATTGCGGTGAGTCATGCTGTTGCTAAATCAATGGCTAGGCGTGGTATTCCTGAGCATAAATTGCGAGTAGTACCCAATGGGACATTAGGCAGCGTCCGTACTCGTAATATTAAAGAGTACTCACCAGTAGAATTACAACGACCAGCGATCGCCACTGTAGCCGGGATGTATCAGCGTAAAGGCATTGGTGAGTTAATCGCTGCTTTTGCACAGATTGCCCAAGATTTCCCCCAAGTTCATCTTTATCTAGTTGGAGACGGCCCGGAAAGGCAGATTTTTGAGGAAAAAGCCCAAGCTACAGGTTTGAGCAATACACGCATTCATTTTGAAGGCTTCCAACCAGAACCACAACGCTACTTATTAGCCGCAGATATATTTGTACTTGCTTCTCACCGTGATCCTTCTCCCCTGGTAATTCCAGAAGCCCGTGAAGCCGGCTGTGCGATCGTCGCTACCAGCGTAGATGGCATTCCAGAAGCATTAGACAATGGCAAAGCTGGTGTTTTAGTTCCCCCAAAAGATAGCTCTGCTTTGGCAGATGCCCTAGCAAAATTACTTAGTCAACCTCATCTGCTCAAACATTGGCAAGATCAAGCACAACAAAATTTAGAATTACTGACGGTTGGGCGTGTGAATCAACAAACTTTAGCAGTTTATGCTGAGGTTAAAATAGAAGTTAGAAACGTAATTTGTCATACCCTAAAAAAAAGCTAGTATGTTTTGCGGGGTCGTCAGATACTCCCGGTGGGTGGCTGATTTATGTTGCTCTGTAACAGTTTCAGCACCCCTAACCTCTACTCTTTTTCTCTATAAATTTTCAATGCACCAAAGTAGGAAACTTTGTGTATACTTTGATGAATCTTTTTAGGATGATTATTAAATTTAGTCTTTGCTATTAGTAGGAATTGGCTAAAAATATAAACTTTTATAGACAATAATCAATTAAATTTTACTTGGCTGTAGGTGCCATTTATCAGCTGACGGTTTTTCTGGATTGGGTCTGATGCTTTTCTTATGGGAAGCTGCACAACATCTTTGCTCCCAAGAAAAACGCTAAATGAATGCCGCTAACTGCTAAAGATATCTCTTTTCCCTGGAGAGGGTAGATTTTTAATGTGTATTTTTTAGTAAATTTAATTACTAAAATGTAATCTAATAGATACATATATTCACGTAAAACCCTGAATTCTACAGTTAAATAACCTTAAGGCTCATTAGGTTCACTTAGAAATTCAGTAATTACAGTGAGTAGAACTATGGTTTTTGACAGCTGTATTTCCGAGCAACATACTTATCAAGTTACACAGCAGCTAGAAAAAGAGTTGCGCCTTACTAATTTGCTGATGGATTGTGTCACAGATGCGGTGTTCTGGGTAAAACCAAACACCAGGATTTTATACGTTAATGATGCTGCGTGTAGTTTAGTAGGCTACTCCCGTGAAGAACTGCTTTGTATGAGTATTCAATACCTAAACTTAGAATTTTTGATGGAAGTTTGGTTACAGCACTGGGAAACTATTAAACAAAAAGGGTCTTTATATTTTGAATCTCTGTATAAGACTCAAGCAGGTTTAAGTTTACCTGTCCAAACCACTGTTACCTATATGGAAGAAGACGGTAGGGAATACGGCTGCATCTCCATCCGTGAGATTAAAAAACGTCAACCAGAGTCATTTCAGTTGCAACAAAATCCAGCACTAGATATTGTTGAAACCAAAAAGTCATCAGAACCCTGTAAATCAATATTTCCCTCTGGCTCTCAGCTCAATCAGGTCTTTAAATTTATTGAGTCTAACTACGACCAATCCATTGGCTTACGTGACGTAGCCCAAGCAGTTGGTTACTCCCCAGCTTATTTAACTGATCTAGTCCGGCGACATACAGGGGAAACTGTCAATCATTGGATTATTAAGCGACGGATGGTAGCTGCACGAACATTACTCCTAGAAACTGACCAGTGTGTGAATCAAATTGCTGAGGCTGTGGGGTATCAACACGAGGGTCATTTCTTCCGTCAGTTTCGCCAGTACCATGACACTACGCCCCATGCTTGGCGAAAAATGCAGCGTCAGGTGGCGACATCACAATAGAGACGAAAAAATTGCGAGTCCGATAAAAAGATTGTGCATTGTTTTCCCATCTCGTGTCTTCTAACCTGCTAAATATCTATTAGTCTCCCTTTTTATCAGAGTGTTTTAGAGGTGATGATGATCAACGAAAAAGCTTTTTATCGTTGATCATCATCAAACTTGTCTGCATTGTAAAAATGAAGCATTTCCGGCGGTTATTTTATCCACCTGCTTGGCCGATCGCTGCCAAAATTTCGGTAGCCTTGGTCTGTGCTGTGCTAGTACCGATGATTTTTACGGCTTACTACAACCTACAACAAAGTTTAAACAGTGTAGAGGCTGGGGAATATCACAAACTAGAGCTGCTAGCTAGCAGCAGCGCCAGTCGTCTTGATCAATTAATTATTGATTATCATCGGGTAGTTGCTCAAATTAGTAGCGATCGCCATGTGGTAGATTTTCTCTCAGCTACCACACCAGAAAACCATAAAGCTCAAGGCCCCAACCTACAACAGACCATCCAAAATGTCCTCCGTTCTCATCCCAACTTGGATGTTGTTTTACTGATGGATAAAAATGGTCAATGTCTGGCTGCAACAGATCCTAAATTTATTGGTGAAAACTATTCCCACATCCAAGGTAACTTTTATGGGTCTAGCACTTTACTTGGTGAAACTAGTGAAAATCCGGGTATGTTCTTTTCCCAGCCTGTACGCTCGCCTCATGGGAAAATTATCGGTCTCACCGTTATCAAAATTCGCCAAGCAGATATCTGGGTAATTATCAATGCTTTGCAACTATTAGGCTCCCAGAATTACGTCTTCGTCATTGATCAACAGGGAACTATTATCAGTCATCCTGATCCATCTGTGGTTAACCACAGCCTAAATATTCCTGAGTTAGGGGTGATGTTGAAAACTACACAACCAGGTCACGCCACCTATCACTTGCCAAAATCTCACATTTCCCAAATAGTCGGCTTTGCACCCTTAGCTACCCAACCTTGGGTATTGGGAGTTAACCAACCCAAAGCAGAGTTTACCGCGCCCTTGCATCGTCTGATTTGGCTCAATAGCAGCAGCGTGGTGATTGTTGGCGGAATTACGGCCATTATCGCTCTGCTGTCAGGGTTGAGTATTTCCCGACCGATTCACGCCCTCACCGCCGCCGCCCAAGCCTTGGAGGATGATAAGTTTGATGCTCAAGTAGTTGAGTTACACCAGAGTTTGGTGGAATTAGGTCATAGAGAAGATGATATCGGGCAATTAGTCCGAGTTTTTTCGGAAATGGCGGAGGAAGTCAGGTTACGCGATCAACGGCTGAAAATGCAGGTTCAGGAATTGCGAATCGAGATTGATCAAACCAAAAGAGCCAATCATGTAGCCGAAATAACCGAAAACGAACACTTTCAGCATCTACAACAAACAATCCAAAAAATTAAACACCAGGATATAACCACTCATGAAACCGAAAAAGAGTACTACCAGCGATTGCAGACTCAAGTGCAATCCTTAAAAGAGCGATCGCACAACAGCAAAAACCAGCCCTTAACAGATCCAACAGAACACACATAATTTATTTTCCAATCACCAATTACCCATTACCAAATATAATTTATGTCCCAAATCATCGCTATTCACTCATTTCGTGGCGGAACCGGCAAATCAAACATAATTGCCAATATAGCGGCTACTATGGCGTTACAAGGGCAGCGTGTAGGCATCATTGATACAGATATCCAATCACCAGGGATTCATATTATCTTTGGTCTTAAAGAAGAAAAAATTCAACTTACCCTCAATGACTATCTATGGCAACGCTGCGATATTCAAGATACTGCCTATGATGTTACAGATACACTAGTTACCGAACCAGGAAATACAACTAAAGTTAAAGGTAGCCTTTATCTAATTCCTTCCAGCATTAAAGCAGCAGAAATCGCCAGGATTCTCCGGGAAGGATATGATGTAGTCAGGCTTAATGATGGTTTCCAAGAACTGATCCGTAGTTTGAAATTGGACTATTTATTAATAGATACCCACCCCGGTTTAAATGAAGAAACTTTAGTTTCTATTGGAATTTCTAACGTATTATTAATTATCCTCCGTCCAGACAGTCAAGACTTCCAAGGAACAGCAGTAACAGTGGATGTCGCTCGTAAATTGAAAGCAGCAAAAATCCTCCTAGTCCTCAACAAAGCATTACCATCCTTGAATTTCTCTGATTTAAAACAACAAGTAGAACAAATCTATGACGTACCTGTAGCCGGGATTTTACCCCTGGCGGAAGATATGGTACAGCTAGGAAGTAAAGGTCTGTTTTGTCTGCGTTACTCCCAACATACCATTACGCAAATCATTCAAGAAATTACTGAGCAGATTGCTGGTTTAGTTGTGAGTCACTAATAGCAATATGAGCAATCAACAATCATTTCACACTCAAGTTTTGACCAACTTTGGCGCAACAGCTTTAGAGGTTGAGGAACTATTGATATATAACCAAAATGTTTTTGCTCACAATAGCTTAATCCATCCCCTACAATTTCCCTTATCCCCAGAACTCCATATAGAAGCTTGGGAAAAATATGCAGTTACAGCCAAAATGATAGGCGCATTTGCAGTACTCAAACAGAAGTTAGTACAGTTACAATTTCCCATCCAAAAAGGGATCTCTCAGACAGAAGCCTATAGAAAAGCCACTCGTAAGGGTGTATCAACAAATGGGATGTTAGAAGCATCTGGTTTAGTCTTACAGCAACCCCAAAAACTCCAATTAATCCTCCATCAAAGTTTGGCGGGAACAATCCCCGTATTACTAACTGAAAACAGAGAAGATTTTGTGTCTCTAGTGCAAGCCTTAACAAAGCATAACGAACCCCAACCTATTCCTCAATCAATGGGAGCTTGTATAGTTCGTGGGTTCAACAATTGGGACAGGATTCGTCAATATCGCCAAAAATGGGAAGTAGAGCATTTTGCCTCTAATTGGAATACAGAGTTTCAACGATTAATCCTACAGAAACATCTCTATCAAGATACATTTATTATTTTAAGTAATATCCCATATAGCAATATTTCAGCCGAAGAAATAGGACTAAAAGCATCACAATGGCAAAAATTGTCACTCACAATTCGTCTAGAACATGAATGTACTCACTATTTAACATATCGTCTATTTAACTCTATGCGAAATAATATATTTGACGAATTAATTGCCGACTATAGAGGCATTATTGCTGCTACTGGTTATTACCAAGCAAACTGGTTCTTACGATTTTTAGGCTTAGAATCATTTCCTCAATATCGAGAAGGAGGTAGACTGCAAAACTATCGCGGTAAACCGCCACTTTCTGATGGAGCTTTTGTAATTTTACAAGCATTGGTAAAAGCCGCCGCCGAAAACTTACAGCGTTTCCATGCTCAATACGCCCAAAAGCTAACAGATACTAATATGCAAATCCTAATGTTAATCACTTTGACATATTTGACATTAGAAGAATTGGCTACCCAAGAAGCACACTTTTTCATCCAGAACACTTTAGACAGATTACAGAGTAATTGCTTGGGACTTACACCAGCGTCATAGATTTTGTATCAACGTAGATAAATAATTGGTCTTAGTTATGACAGAAGTTTTACTCAAAGAACTAACTAAAAGTGATATTGACTGGATGGTTGCGATAGGTCATCAAAGAGAAATAGCGGCTGGTACTACACTTATTCAACCAGGAAAAGCTGCTGATTTTTTACATATTTTATTAGATGGTACATTCAGCGTTACTATCCCGCAACCAGAAGATAATCCCCTAACTCGTGCTTTTGCAGCTATTGAGGGGAACGAAATCTTCGGTAAGGAGATTGGGAGATTATCTAGGGGTGAGATAATGGGAGAAAGTCCCTTAATTGGGACACGTCCACCAGCTACTACGATTAAAGCTGTGGAAAAGTCCCTGGTGATGTCAATTCCGGTTGGAGAATTAGCGGCGAAATTACAGCAAGATGTGGGTTTTGCGGCGCATTTTTATCGAGCGATCGCCATCATTATTTCCGATAGAATACAAAATACCATCCATCAACTTGGTCGTCGTAACCTAGCACAAAGTCAACATCTACGAGATGTGCTGTTTATCCTGGGAGAATTACACGATAGTGACATAGATTGGATGATGGCTTCTGGTACTCCCCAAAAAATCCCAGCTAATACCATACTCATCCATGAACAAGGAACTGTAGACGCACTGTATATTCTCCTCTATGGAAAAATGTCCTTGTCTATTTCCCCAGATGAACAGAATCCTTTAGCGCGTGCTTTTGCAGCTATTGAGGGTCATGAAATTCCTGGTAGAGAAATAGCCAAATTATCTAAAGGTGAAATCATCGGCGAAACACCCTTTATAGATGGTAGTTTACCCCCTGCAACTGTTAAGGCAATTGAAAATTCTGTAGTCTTAGCAATTCCCCGACAGCAACTAGCCGCAAAGTTACAACAAGATGTGGGATTTGCATCAAGATTTTACCGAGTAATTGCGTCTTTACTGTCCCAGCGATCGCAAGCAATGGTGAGTCAGCTTGGTTATGGTAGGCGAGTTTATAGCCGGGGTCAATCTTTACGTGAAGGGCTAGAGTATGACGATGAATTAGATATTAACACTTTAGATAGGATGGCGATCGCTGGTAAAAGATTTGATTGGATGTTGGGAAGATTAAAAGTAAGTTAAATTTTTCCTAATAAATATCTAACGAAAAAAAACAGAGTCTTATCCAAAAATTCTGCATTGTTCTATTAGTTTATTTCTTTTAATGTTTTTGTTATTCATAAGAGGTATTTGTATGTCTATTGAAAGCGCAAAAGCTTTTTATCAGAGAATCACAACAGATCCAACTTTCCGCACTCAAATTGAAAGTTATTCCAGCGAAGAACGTATAAGTTTCTTACAAGGAACAGGATATAATTTCACAGAAGAAGAATGGGAAACTGCTACTGCTGAGATTTTAGAAACTAGTTCCCCTGATGAGGAACTTAACGAAGCGGAATTAGCAGCGATCGCTGGTGGAACAAAAACTATTCATTGGATCAAAGGTATCTTCCCTGGTGTAGTTGCTCTGTACGGTGTAATTCTTGATCCACTTGATCCACGCGATTATCTTTCATAGCTATCAAACGTCATCGCCGTAATTATAAAAGCTGTTATACGCATCATATAAATCCATAACAGCTTTTGACTTACACAGCTAATACCAAAACACTGGGCAAAACTATGTCTGAAAAACACCATCGAACCAGTTATGCCGTTTGGGAAATCACATTGAAATGCAATCTTGCTTGTAGTCATTGTGGTTCACGGGCAGGACAGGCAAGGCATCAAGAACTCTCGACAGCAGAAGCTCTTAACCTTGTTCAGCAATTAGCTGAGGTGGGAATTAAAGAAGTAACTCTCATTGGCGGAGAGGCTTTTCTACGTCCAGACTGGTTAGTAATTGCGAAAGCTATTACCGATGCTGGTATGCTCTGCGGCATGACTACGGGGGGTTATGGCATCTCTTTGGAAATGGCACAGCGTATGAAAGAAGCAGGAATTGCAAAAGTTTCTGTTTCTACCGATGGCATGGAAGCAACCCATGATCATTTACGGGGACGAAAAGGCTCTTGGAAGTCTGGCTTAAGAACCATGAGCTACCTTAAAGAAGTTGGCATTCTCTTCGGCTGTAATACCCAAATCAACCGTCTGTCTGCCCCTGAATTTCCTAGTATTTATGAGCATATCCGCGATGCAGGCGCGCGAGCATGGCAAATTCAACTAACTGTGCCAATGGGAAATGCCGCCGACAATGCAGATATCCTTCTCCAACCCTCTGAGCTATTAGACTTATATCCTATGCTGGCTCGTGTTGCTCAACGAGCTAACACCGAAGGGGTAAGAGTTGCTGCTGGTAACAACATCGGTTACTACGGGCCTTATGAACGGTTGCTGCGGGGACAAGGTAAAGAGTGGGGATTTTGGCGGGGTTGCGGTGCTGGGCTATCAACTTTAGGTTTAGAGGCGGACGGCACAATTAAAGGCTGCCCTTCCCTACCAACAACCGCTTATGCAGGTGGCAATATCCGAGAACGTCCACTAAGGGAAATTGTAGAACAATCCGAAGAATTGCAGTTCAATCTCTATGCTGGTACACCCGAAGGAACAGCGTACTTGTGGGGATTCTGCAAGACTTGTAAATTTGCCGAATTGTGTCGCGGGGGTTGCACTTGGACAGCACACGTATTCTTCAATCGTCGGGGTAACAATCCTTACTGCCACCATCGCGCCCTAGAATTAGCAAAGCGTGGCTTACGAGAGCGAGTTTATCCAAAAGTGTCAGCCCCAGGAGTTCCCTTCGATAATGGCGAATTTACCATCATTGAAGAACCACTTGATGCACCCTGGATAGAAAATGATCCACTCCACTTTACGGCTGACTCCATCCAATGGCCGGATAGTTGGCAAAGTAAATCTGAACTTTTTTATTCTGTAGCAAGATGAATCATTTAAACGAAGAAAATCAGGACGCAAACATTTCCTCTGAAGAACTGTTAGTTTCTCAACCTCTCCTACCTCGGTTTGCTTGGGAAGATGAACGAGCTTTTTTGAGAGAAGTAATTAAGGCTAAACAGGCTTTAGATATAGCAGAATTGACTGCTATTATTTGGCAAAAAACAAATCATTAACATATTTAAAATTAAAATAAAAAAAACGTAGTATTAACTAAAAAAAGTACATTGTGTCCTTAGCGTTTTTTTTATAAACTTAATTTAAGTAATAACTTAATTTCCACCTTAGTAGTGTTAGGAGATAAATGGAATGAGTGAGCAAACTAAAACTCGTAAAGATGTTGAAGCACAAATCATTGTGCAAGCATGGAAAGATGAAGCTTACAGACAGGAATTACTGAACAATCCTAAAAAAATAGTTGAACAAGAATTTGGTGTTCAATTACCAGAGGGAATAACAGTTCACGTCATGGAAGAAAATGCTTCTAACCTCTATTTTGTAATTCCTGCACGCCCTAACTTAGAAGATGTAGAATTATCAGATGAGCAGCTAGAAGCCGTTGCTGGTGGAGCGTTATGGACACTTACGCTCCTTTTAATTCCTATCGCTCATGGCGCTCTTGAAGAACATAATTCTAGAAAATAATCAATCTAAAAATTAAAGAATTCATGATTATGTAAGTCTCATACAGATGGAAGCTTAAACTAGTATTACATCTGATAAAACTTACTATTCTTTTCTTGAATTCATCAGTCCACCAATCAATTAAACCCTTAATTAGTTTAAGTAGGAAATAACCAAAATGAGCGAACAAACAAAGACTCGTAAAGAAATTGAAGCACAAATAATTGTTCAAGCCTGGAAAGACGAAACCTACAGGCAAGAGTTATTAAACAACTCTAAAGCTGTAATTGAAAGAGAATTTGCTATTCAATTACCAGAAGAAATAAATGTTCATGTAGTGGAAGAGAATGATTCCAATTTCTACTTCGTAATTCCTGCACGTCCCAATTTAGAAGATGTAGAGTTATCTGAAGAGCAGTTAGAAGCGGTTGCCGGTGGAAGTCTTGGAGATATATTCACTTTTGTTGAGAAAACTTATGATAGATTAAAAGACTTTGGCAAAGAAATATATAAAGCCATTGTAGATTAAAAGGTTTTGGTAAAGAAATACACAAAGCTTTTCTCCAGAAAACACTGTGATCATAGATTGTTCTAAAAATCACACTTCGCTGTAAATCAAGTTGGTGTAGGAGTTTTTTCTTACACCAGCAAAAAAACTCATCATGGACGATGGATAATACATTAAATTATTATGCAAAATTTAAATGATCCTAAAGTTATTATTAAATTCGTAATCATAAGCATTTTTGTGATTGTTGTTATTTTAAATGGAGCAATGCTTTATGATCAGGGAAAAGATTTTGGTGCCGAAATCTATAAATTCTTTTTTCCAAGTCCTAAATAATACAAATCATTAAAACATTTACAATGAAACCGGAGAGGTTTTTCATAAAAAGTAATAAATTAATTATTTTAAATTGATTATGAACGTTTCTAAGCAATCTTTAATTAAAATAATAGAGCGTTCTAGTAATATTTCTGAACGTCTTAGTAGTAGTTTTATTTTCAATGACCGTCAAATAAATGCAAATCAAAATAATGCTAAATTAGAAAAATGGTATCAATTTATCGCTAAAGGAAATCAACATAATTTTGAAAAGCGTTTATTGTGGGATGGCTTAGATACTAATACTATTAGCTGTGTTTTAGGTAATGTTAATCTAGCTGATGAAAAATATCTACCCAACTGGGTGGAAACTTTAAAAGCAGGAATGCAAGTTGCTACTTTTGTTATTCCAGAAAATTCAAACAACAAATTCTTACAGCAGCATCGGTATTTAGATCCTGAACGTCCGTTTCCGTTTGAAGAAATTCTGGTACCATTTGTTGATGTTGCTAAAAAAAAATTAATTGAGTCTGCTGGATCTAGCTATTATTTATTATCACAAAATGCTCATATTCAAATGGAACGAAGTCTCCTGGAGCATTTGACTGGTATTTGCATCTCTCCTTTGGAACTGGAGTTCTCAATTTTTCGCTCTTTAAAAAGTTCTCCCTTAGTTCGTTTTATTAATCAGTTGCAAAGTAATTGTTCTAAGCAGCAGTACACAGATTTTGTTAACAAATTACTTAAAGACGGACTACTGTCTTTCTTCCAAGAGTACAGTGTATTAGCTAGATTGATAGCAACATCTGTAGACTTCTGGGTAGAAGCGACTGGAGAATTTCTCTCAAGATTGGCATCAGACTCGGATAAAATTCAGTTGACTTTTCAGCCAGAGCAAAAATTAGGGCAAGTTGTTAGTGTTCAATTAGCAATGTCTGATTTTCATAATCGTGGCCGTGCTGTAATTGTGATTAAGTTTGCTTCAGGTTTCAAGCTAGTTTACAAACCTAAAAGCTTAGGCTTAGAAAAGGCTTATTTTGATTTTTTAGATTGGATTAATCAACAAAAAATTAACTTGCCCCTGAAGCTGCTGAAGATAATTAATTGCTCTAACTACGGTTGGATGGAGTTCGCTGAAGCTTTGCCATGTCAAGATCAAGACGCAGTGAAACACTATTATCAGCGTGCCGGTATGGTGCTGTGTATTGTGTACCTCTTAAAAGGGAACGACTGTCATTGTGAAAACTTAATTGCTTGTGGAGATCAGCCAGTTCTTGTAGATTTAGAGACACTTTTACATCACCGTACTTGGTTAAGTAAAGATGATGCTGATGCTAAATCTATAGCAAATGAATGTTTACAAGATTCTGTTGTTGGTACTGGTTTCTTACCAGGATGGCAAATTTTGCCTTATGAGCAAACTGAGATACTGAAGTTAGACTTCAGTGGATTGGGAGGTTTTGGTGAACAAGAGATGCCTTACCGAGCAATGAAATGGAAGCACATTAATACAGATAGCATGGTTATTGTACGCGAGTACACTAAATTACTACCAAAAAAAAATCGACCTTTTGGTGAGAATATTGATACCTCGCTGAATAACCACAGCAAAGAACTCATAGATGGATTTCGGCAGATGTACCAGTTCTTGCAACAAAGAAAAGAAGAACTGTTAGCAAGTGATAGTCCAATAACGGCATTTAGCAACCAGAAAGTACGGCTTGTAATTCGCAATACTACTGTTTACGCTTCTATTTTGCAGAACTCTTTAAATCATAAATGCTTGCGAACTGGAGTAGAACATAGTATTCAGTTAGACTTACTAAGCAGAGCATTTCTCTCTTCAGAAGATAAACATCCTTTATGGCCATTATTAGCAGCAGAAAAGCAAGCTTTAGAACAGTTAGATATTCCTTATTTCACGGCATATTCAGATAGTAATGTAATAGATATTAGTTCAGAGCAAACTATCAATAAATTTTTGAGTAGTTCTAGTTATGACGATGTTATTGCCCATCTGCGACAGATGGATGATGCAGATTTAGCGAAGCAGATTAGCCTGATTAGAGGTTCACTTTACTCATGTCTGACTAATGAACAACTAAATTCTTTACCATTAGAGAATCCTAACCTGTACATGGACATAGTTGCCCCCATAGAAAGACGAGGTATGTTACAGCAGGCGATCGCCATCGCTCAACAACTAGAGCAGCAAGCTATTCGCGGAAAGGACAATAGTGTTACCTGGATTGGGATGGGATACTTGTTTGAGGCGCAAAGGTTTCAATTACAGCCAGTAGGCAATAGTTTATATGATGGTTGTTGTGGCATATCTTTATTTTTAGCAGCACTAGCGTCTGTTACGAATCGAGCAGAATTTGGTGAATTATCCTTAGCATCTTTACAGTCCCTACGCAAAACTTTACAAGATCCACATATTGACCTTCAGCAAAAGCTAATTGGACAAATGGGTATTGGTGGTGCTACAGGATTAGCTTCTATTGTTTATGCCCTAGTTCGTATTAGTGAGTTTCTCGGCGAAGTAGAGCTGATTCAGGATGCTCAACAACTAGCTTCTTTGATGGTAATAAATGAAGCGACCGTTAATCAAGCACCTGGAGTAATGACTGGTGTTGCTGGTACAATTCTTAGCTTATTAGCTTTGTACAAAGCTACAAAAGAACCTGCTACTTTACAGCAGGCTATTAGCTGGGGCAATTATTTACTAGATACTCGTGTAACCGTAGATGAAGTCTATCAAGCCTGGACTAATGCTGAAGGCAAGGTACTACTAGGATTTTCTCATGGTGCTGCGGGTATTGCCTATGCACTGCTTCAATTATATGCAGCTACTGATGAGCCAATCTTTGCATCAGCAGCTCGAGAAGCTATTACTTTAGAACAACGTTTATTCTCGTTAAGCAGCAATTGCCAAGACTTGGATTTAGTTAGCATTGACAATAGCTTACTCTCATCTACAACTGAATGGTGTTCTGGGCTAATTGGTATTTCTGTGGCTCGGTTAGGAACTTTAAACATCCTCGATACAGATGAAATTCGTCAAGAATTAGATATAAATTTACATACAATACATCACTCAAGTTTACAGGTTTTAGATAACATCTGCTGTGGCAATTTTAGTCATATAGAAATGTTATTAGTTGCATCTAAGCAACTTTCACACCCAGAATTACTAGAAACAGCAAATAATCGAGCAACTCAAGTTTTGTCTAGAGCAAACCAGATTGGTTATTTTCAACTTCTTCCTCATTTACCAGCCGACGTATATAGTTTTGGTTTTTGTCAAGGAATAGCTGGTATTGGCTATGAGCTATTGAGATTATCATGTCCAGACTTACTACCTTCAATATTGTTATGGCAGTAAGTGAGTGAGACTTCCGTTAAAATTTGTTAACAAAATAAAACTTCTTACACCATTTTAAATTTTGGATTGGAAATCGCTTGGTGTATATGAGTTTTATATGTCCATCTGTTGCAATTATTTTCCAAATTTGTATGAGAGCGATTCAAAGGCAAAAATGTACTTTTTTACTTTAAAAATAGCATAAAAAAATCTAAAAAAAGGTGAGTTCTATCTGGAAAATGTGCATTGTATTGAAAAGTATTTTGATGGCAAAATGCCATTGCAACCTTTAAGGAGAAACAACAAATGAGTCTAGTAATGACATGGAAAGAACTCGAAGAAAAAATTATAGTAAAAGCTGGGCAAGATGAGTCTTTTAAGCAGGCTTTAGTATCTAATCCTCGGTCTACTCTGGAAAAAGAGGGAATTAATCTTCCATCCAGTATTGATGTTAATTTGGTGGAAACTACTCCAGGAAATTTATCTTTGCAGGCGTTACCAAATTCTGAGCAAGATACATTATCTGAAGCAGAGCTAGAGTCAGTAGCAGGTGGTAGAATTAGTGGCGAAGTTTCAGTTACGGTTAAAGTTAAGTTTTAAGTTAAATGTCTAGCCTAAAAATAAGATTTTAGGCTAGATAACTAGTGTTTTAAATTAATAAAATACAAATTCCTATTTTCCACGGCATAAACGAAAATTATATAAATAAAATCATGAGTGATGTATGTTTAGTATTAATGCCTTATGCAGCAGTTGAAAGACCATCAATTGCTCTTGGTTTATTAAAGGCTCGTCTACAACAAGCAAAGCTTGAACCAACAATTTTATACCCAAATATCCAGTTTGCAGAAGAAATAGGCCTTGATGTATATGCTATGATTAGTGAGAATTTTATTGAAACGTTCTTGGGTGAATGGACATTTTCTGGAGTGTTATTTCCTGAATTTAATCCTAACCATTCAGAGTATTTCGATCTTATTTCTCCATGTTTCAAAAGCTACGAGAATTATTTGCCTGATAGGAACCTGAAAGAAGCATTTTTGGCAGTACGTGAGCAGGCTACAGCATTTATTGAAAGTGTTGCTCAGTCTGTAGCCAATTTACAACCCCGTATTATTGGCTGTAGTTCTACATTTCAGCAGCATTGTGCTTCACTTGCTCTCTTGAAACGTGTACGAGAGTTAGCCCCGGAAATTATTACTTTTATGGGAGGTGCTAACTGTGAAGGGGCTATGGGGTTAGCTACTCACACACATTTTTCTTGGGTAGATTTTATCATTTCGGGAGAGGGTGACGATTTATTTAATGAGTTTTGCTATCAGCTTTTGGATGGTGGTCGAGAGGTTGATCCATCAATATTGCCTTATGGTGTAATTAGTCCATCTCATCGGACTTCTACCAAAATCAGCATAGCCGCGCCAAGAGCTTCCGTACAGAACTTAGATCAAGTACCAATTCCTGACTACGATGATTACTTTCAAACCCTCCATGCTTCTACACTTTCGCCCTACATTCAATCTGGACTTTTGATTGAAACCTCTCGTGGATGTTGGTGGGGGCAAAAACATCATTGCACTTTTTGTGGATTGAACGGAAGTGGTATAAATTACCGTTCTAAATCTCCTGATCGTGTGCTGAAAGAGTTTACCCAGCTATGTGAACGTTATGGACTGCGTAAATTTCAGGTGGTCGATAATATCCTAGATATGAATCACATGAATACGGTTATTCCGGTTCTTGCTGCTGGAGATGAAGCTTACAATATTTTTTATGAAACGAAAGCTAACTTAAGGTGGGAACATCTGCAACAATTGGCACAAGCTGGTGTTCGTTGCATCCAACCAGGCATCGAAAGTATGCACAACTCCATTTTAAAACTGATGAACAAAGGTAACACAGCCTGGATGAATGTGCAGTTATTGAAATGGGCTAGAGAATTAGGAATTATTGTATTTTGGAATATACTTGCGGACTTTCCAGGGGAGTCAGATGAGTGGTATGTGGAGATGATGGAATGGCTACCTTTAATTGCTCATCTCCAACCACCAAGCGGTGCATCAGAGATTCGTTATGACCGATTTAGTCCTTACTATGAGCGACCATCGGACTGGGGTTTAAACTTGTCTCCTTTGCGCCCTTATAAATACGTATATCCACTTGCGCCAGAAATACTTAGTGAACTTGCCTACTTTTTTGAAGACCAAAACAATTTGGTTACTCGTTATGCAACAGAAGAAAATGAACAAACAAGTGAAAAAACAGAGCGTCCAGGGTTAGAAAACTTGAAACTCTGGGTAAACCAATGGAATCGTTTATGGCAGTCTTTGTACTACAAGGAACATAAACCAGAGTATTTACCAATTTTGAGCATGAATGATAGTGGTAGCTTAATTACAATTTATGATAGTAGACCATGCGCTACCGAAAGTCTATTGTTTCTAGAAGGATTGGCTTATTGGGTTTATAAAGTTTGCGATCGCGCTTTGACTTATCGAGAAGTAGTGTCAGAAATTAATAAAAAGCTTGACGTTCCGGTATCCTGGGATGAAATATTCCCCATTGTATCTGAGTTACGAGAGCGTAAGATTTTGTTAGATATCGATGGCAGACTACTCAGTTTAGCATTAAAGGGGTCTTGTTCACCTTATCTATCAGTTTCAGAATTACCTGCTGGCTATATTGATCTTCATGAGTTCCGTCGCCACAATAGTAAATCTAGTGAGAAGGTTTTGTTACCAAACTAATGCTACAAAAAAAGGCAGTATATTCCGCAAAGAATCCTTAGAGCGTCTATCTTCTCCTGAAAGATTAGACCAACTGATGCAGGTAGTCAGTCCTAAAAGCTGGCTACCTCTTGTGGCGTTGGGTTCTATTGTGGGAGTTGCTTTTATCTGGAGTATTTATGGTAGCATTCCCATCACCGTTGAGGGTCGGGGTGTATTGATTTACCCTAGCAATGTTGTACCCCTACAATCCAAAAGTGCCGGGCAAATCATGGCGTTGAATGTGAAAGTGGGGGATGTGATTAAAAAAGGGCAGGTGTTGGCGACAATTGACCAAGCTGAACTGCGTAAGCAACTGCAACAACAGCGAGGGAAACTAACACAACTGGAATCGCAAGATAAAGCTGTTGGCTCACTACAAGGGCGGAGGTTGGAACAAGAGGAGCGATCGCAGCAACAACAGCGTCAGTACCTCCGGCAGCGTATACTGGAATTGGAAGCTATTACACCTTTACTCAAAACCAAAGGTAACACCTCTGTTGATCAGCAACGTCAAGGCTTACAGCAACGTCTCCAGCAAGCTCAAGCTCTGACTGCTGTGTTTCTACGGAGGATGAAAATTCGCCAAGAATTATTTCAAAAAGAAGGGGCGATTTCCGGTGATGAAGCCCTCAAAGCAGAACAGGAATATCTGCAAAACTTAGAAAAGATTGCTGATATTCAAGCACAATTAAAAGAACTTGATGTCAAAGAGACTCAACAAGAAAAAGATTATCGGGAAAATTTGACACTTGTGGCTGACTTGCAGTCACAGTTGAAACAATTAGATAGTCAACAGGCTTCCGTGGCTCAACAAGATTTAGAAAATGTCACGGCGAGAAATAAAGAAATTCAAGAGGTGAAGCGAGAGATTGGCTCTCTAGAACTGCAACTGAGTGATAATAGCCAGATTATTAGTCAACATAGCGGACGCATTTTAGAAATTACCTTGACACCAGGGCAAGTTGTTAACGCAGGTACACGGTTAGCTACCATAGAGGCGGAAAATCCCCAGAGTAAGTTGGTTGGTGTTACCTATTTTCCTGTGGCGGAGGGTAAGAAAATTCAGCCAGGGATGTCTATCCAAATTACTCCCCAAACGGTGAAGCGGGAACGCTTTGGGGGGATTGTGGGTAATGTCACCAGCATTTCTCGCTTCCCGATTACCAAGGAAGCGGCTGCTAATGAAGTCGGTAATTCTGAGGTGCTGGAAGGTTTAGTATCTCAACAGCAAGGATTAATACAAGTATTCTCTCACTTAGAATTAGATGCCAACACACCAAGCGGTTACAAGTGGTCTTCTTCCACGGGGCCGCACCTGAATATTTCTTCTGGAACTACTACCGTTGTGCGGGTCAAGGTAGAAGAACGCGCTCCCATCACCTTTGTTTTACCAATCTTGAGGTCTGCCAGTGGTATCTACTAAATCTACCGTAGTAACACTGGTTAATCCTTGGCAGTATGTAAAAAAAATACTACCACCTAGAAGGCTGCGAGTGAAAACGCCCACGCTGCTACAAATGGAAGCGGTAGAATGTGGTGCGGCTGCTTTGGGAATTATTCTTGGTTACTACGGTCGAGTTGTACCATTGCCACAACTGCGGCGAGACTGCGGAGTTTCCCGCGATGGCAGCAAGGCATCTAATATGGTGAAAGCTGCCAGAACTTATGGACTAGAAGCTAAAGGTTTTAAAAAAGAACTGAAGCAAGTACAACAATTACGCCCTCCTTATATTGTCTTTTGGAACTTTAACCATTTTGTTGTGGTAGAGGGATTTGGTAAACATCAGGTTTATATCAATGACCCCGCTACGGGGCCGCGTCATGTATCGTTACAAGAATTTGACGAGGGATATACCGGAATAGTACTGGTGATGGAACCAGGCGCAGAGTTCCAAAAAGGTGGTCGCAAACCCAGCATGATTGCATCTTTGTGGTCACGGTTACAGGGGGCTGAGAGTGCTTTAGTTTACTGCATCGTGGCAGGATTTTTCTTGACGATTATTGGGTTGGTAATCCCCGTATTTAGTCAAATATTTGTCGATGATATCTTGGTGCAGGGACGAATGTTATGGCTGCACCCTCTACTTTTGGCAATGGCGATCGCTGCTATACTGCAAGGATCACTCACATTACTACGACTACGCTACCTACGCCGACTCAAAATTAGACTAGCTGTGGGTATGTCTAGCCGTTTCCTCTGGCATATTCTCCGCCTACCAGTGAGCTTTTATGCTCAAAGATTTGCTGGGGAAATCAGTAATCGCACTACCCTAAATGACCAAGTAGCCGATGTTCTGGCTGGACAGTTAGCAACAACCATCATTGACACATTGATGGTGCTTTTTTATGCTTTGGTGATGGTGCAGTATGACTGGGTACTTACCTTGATGGTGGTCAGTTTTGCCGCCGTGAACGTCTTAACTTTGCAATGGATTTCTCGTCAACGGATAGATGCTAATCAACGATTAATTCAAGAATATGGGAAGGCGGCGGGTATATCTATCGCTACATTACAAAGTATAGAAACACTCAAAGCATCAGGGTTAGAGTCTGATTTCTTTTCTCGATGGTCTGGTTATTACACCAAGGCGCTCAATTCCCAACAGGAACTAGGAATTACAAACCAGACATTCTCAGTTTTACCCACACTGCTATCGGCTCTCTCCGCCATGTTGCTCTTGATAGTCGGTGGTTTCCGCGTGATGGATGGACATCTAAGTATCGGTATGCTCATCGCCTTTCAAGGTTTAATGTCTGGTTTTCAGCAACCCGTCAACAATCTCGTCAACTTTGGTACGACTCTCCAGGAATTAGAGGGAAACTTGATTCGTCTTGATGATGTGTTGGATAACCCCGTGGGGGAAGTAGGGGGTAAAACATCGTCTTCATCACTCCAGGCGCTTCCTAAATTGCAAGGATATGTGGAGTTAAAAAATATCACTTTTGGTTATAGCCGCTTGGAAGCGCCTTTAATTGAAAACTTTAATCTGTCAATTAAACCAGGACAGCGTGTGGCGTTAGTGGGGGGAAGCGGTTCTGGTAAGTCTACCATTGCCAAACTTGTAAGCGGACTGTATCAACCTTGGACTGGGGAAATCTACTTTGATAGTCAACCGAGAGAGGAGATTTCCCTCCAACTACTGACTAACTCTGTGGCGATGGTCGAGCAGGAAATTTTGCTGTTTGGCGGTACGGTGAGGGACAATTTAACCCTTTGGGATACTACTGTACCAGATAAAAACCTCATGAGGGCTTGCCAAGATGCTGCGATCGCTGATGTAATTTTCTCTATGTCTGGAGGTTATGATGCCGAACTCATCGAAGGTGCTGCTAATCTCAGTGGTGGTCAACGACAACGGTTAGAAATTGCCCGTGCGTTGGTAAATAATCCCTCTATCCTAGTTATGGATGAAGCCACCAGCGCCTTAGACGCAGAAACAGAAAAAATCATTGACCAAAATCTCCGCCGTCGGGGATGTACCTGTATTATCGTGGCGCACCGATTAAGCACTATCCGCGACTGTGACCAAATCATTGTCCTGGAACGGGGGAAAGTAGTACAACAAGGTACGCACCAAGAACTTTGGCAAGTTGAGGGTGCATATTCGCGTTTGATTCGGACGGAAGGATGAAATCAATTCAAAATTCAAAATTCAAAATTCAAAAATTTATTTCCCTATTTCCCAATCCACTAAGGTACTAAGTAAAAATCCTCCGCGCCCCTTTGCGCTTTCCTTCGCGCCCCTTTGCGTTAAAAAAATAACTCCGTACCTCACTTGTTTAGGAATTGCTATAGCAACCAACAACAATCACCTAATCTAAATAGCCAAAATGAAACTACAGGGGCAAACTTACATAATTAATGGCAATGAACCAATTTTACTCAATGACCCGTCGCGGGTTTGGGTGGTTCAATCTGGTTCTATGGCTTTGTTTGCAGTCACAGTGAAAGATGGCGTGATTGATGGAACTCGTCGTTATTTATGTAGTATTAGCCAAGGTGAGGCACTTTTCGGCACGGTTTATCAGCAACGCCAAATTCTCGCGGTTCCTATTGGGGAAGTTGAGTTACTGCTGTTACATCCAGAATGTTTTCGCGGGTTAGGAGCGAAAGCTAATGCTTGGATAGAAAATTGGTTAATGGAACTTAGTAGTGTATTGTGCCAGATTCCCACACCCAAAATTCAGGTAAAAACTGAGGGACAAGAACGATTTTCCTTAAATAATGGTCAAAATTTCCAACCAGCCGCAGGTTTAACTTGCTGGGTGCAGCTTCAGGAAGGGAATGTTTGTTTTCTGGGATTTGAGGAATTGATTTTAGCCACAGACGTAGCCTTCCCCATGAATGACAAAATGTGGTTAACCCCAGTCGGGGGAGTGCAACTAACAACTCATACTACTAGCGAATACGAAAATTCAGATATACTGCTGGCTGGTTTATCTCAATTACATACTCAAATCTTGTCTTGTGTGACTTTATTAGATGAGCAAGAAGCACAAGCAGAACTGACAAGGTTGCAAGAACGTCAACGCCTGAATCGTCGAGTCACAGCCGAAGCTTTAGGGGAACTATCATCAACCCTCAATTCTCAAGACGGTGACTTTTTCTTAGAAGGTACTCCTTTATTAGTGGCTGCTGGTGCAGTCGGTAGGGCTATGGGTATCAAGATTAGCCCTCCATTGCGTTCGGAAAATCTCCAGCGAGTGAAGGAACCATTAGAAGCGATAGTCAGGGCTTCACGTATCCGAATGCGCCGGGTGTTGTTGCGGGATAATTGGTGGCTGAAAGATGCAGGTGCTTTAGTCGCCTATACTAAAGAGAATCAACCAGTGGCGCTGTTACCTGCTGGAAATCGTTATGAAATTTTTGACCCAGTTAACTATAGCCGTGTGGTAGTAAACGAGGGTGTAGCTGCAACATTAGCTCCTGTGGCTTATATGTTTTATCGCTCTTTACCCGATAAAGCACTCAGGGCTATTGATATAGTCAAGTTTACCCTCCGAGGACACGGGTGGGATTTACTACAAATTTTATTTACTGGTATTTTCATTACCCTGTTGGGGATGATTACACCTTATGCCACTTCAATAATTATAGATAATGCCATCCCCGATAGCGATCGCTCTTTATTATTACAAATCGGCTTAGGGTTATTAGTTGCAGCTTTAGGTGCAGGTTTATTTCAACTGGCTCAAGGTTTTGCCTTGCTGCGAATGGAAACCTCTGGTGATGCTTCTACTCAAGCTGGTGTGTGGGATAGATTACTCAATTTGCCAGTCTCTTTTTTCCGAGAGTACACCACAGGGGATTTACTCTCACGAATTTCCTCAGTCAGTGCTATCCGTCGTCAACTTAGCGGTAGAACGCTGATTAATTTTATTACTAGTATATTTGCGTTATTTTACTTAGGACAGTTATTTTATTACAACTATAAATTAGCCCTGATTGCCGTTGCTAGTGCCGTAGTGGCGATCGCTATCACGACAATCTCTGGTATCCTTCTATTATCAAAAGTGCGACCTCTGTTAGAAGTACAGGGTAATATTTTCGGGCAAACAGTACAGTTAATCAACGGCATTTCTAAACTGCATATTGCCGGGGCTGAAGAACGCGCCTTCGCCGCTTGGAGTAAAAACTACACTCGACAAATCAAGCTAGAACTCAGCACCCAATTGGTAGAAGATTTTGTTGTAATCTTCAATACAATCATCCCCATCATTACCTCTGGAGTCCTATTCTGGTTTACCACCAAGCTCTTAGAAGAAGCTCAAACTTCCGGAAGTATCGCCTTTTCCCTTGGGACTTTTCTCGCCTTTAACACAGCCTTTAGCAACTTCACCAGAGGAACCACAAACCTCAGCAATACAGTTACCCAAATTTTACAAATTCTTCCCCAGTGGCAACGCACACAGCCAATTTTAACCACCATACCAGAAGTGAATCTCAGCAAATCTGACCCTGGCAGGCTGGCAGGTAAAATTACTGTAGATAATGTAACTTTTTGTTATCGTCGTGATGGCAACTTAACCCTGGATAATGTCAGTATCTCTGCTGAACCAGGAGAATTTATTGCTCTAGTAGGTAGTTCTGGAAGCGGTAAATCAACTCTGCTGCGGCTACTACTGGGATTTGAAACACCCCAAGCCGGCAGCATCCATTACGATGGTCAAGACCTTTCCGGCTTAGATGTGGATGCAGTCAGGCGACAGTTAGGTGTTGTGTTACAAAATGGTCAGCTAAATTCAGCTTCCATTTTTGAGAATATCGCTGGTGACGCACAGATTACCCTAGATGAAGCCTGGGAAGCAGCGCGGATGTCTGGTTTTGCTGAAGATGTTACCGCCATGCCTATGCAAATGCACACGGTAGTCAGCGAAGGCGGTGGTAATCTGTCTGGAGGACAAAGACAGCGATTGCTGATTGCTCGCGCCTTAGCATTAAAGCCCCGAATTTTGTTATTTGATGAAGCTACCAGCGCCCTCGACAACAGAACCCAAGCAATAGTCAGTGAAAGTCTAGATAAATTACAGGTTACCAGAATTGCGATCGCTCATCGACTAAGCACAATTCGCAACGCTCACCGCATCTATGTATTACAAGCAGGCCGGGTAGTACAACAGGGAACTTTTCAAGAGTTAGCAAATACTGAAGGGATTTTTGCTCAGTTGATGGCTCGACAAATGGCTTGATTGTTAATTCGTTTTTGTGAAGCGAAGATGGGAAAATTTGAGTGTATTTGGTTACAAGACTGGGATTTTGACTATGACAAAAAAATCACAACTAGTACTTTTAAAATTTAGTACACCAAGTTGCCAGTACCACGTAACTGTCGCAAAGAATTAATGCAAAAAGGACAGTCACACGTAAATATCCTAATTGCGGCTTCGCTTTCTTCATCGGTGAAATCAAGTTCTGCAACTGTATCATCAGATGGCCTGGATGAGACTACCATCGATTTAGGTGCAGGAGCAGCCTTTGGATCTCTTTCTGAATCTCGAATACACACAAAATCCTTCATACCGTGAGGATTAGTAATACAGGTACGACCATCATTAGTGTGTATTAATCGCTGAGTCAGGTTAGCCTGGGCAGGGTTGATTATCCCTAGTGTAGATACCAGCGATGTAAAAATTGAAGAACTGGCGAACAAACTAAGTATGAGTTTTCTGTTCATAAACTCCCTAAAAGAGTATAACTAAACGTTTAGGTTATGCGATTCACTATCAAATATCAAGTAAATTTTTGTACCCATTGATTTGATAATGCCCGTTACCGTAAGCTTATTCTCTAATTAGATTAAATTTCCGGACAAACTTGGCTTTCTCCTCTTGATAATGAAATACTGTTTAAGTATTTTTATTTAAATCGAAGCGTGAAAATAGCTTATTACTTCCCTCGTTATATAAGCCTGGGTATTTCACAATACCAAGTGTTGGATTTCTGAAATAAAAACTGTTTTTTGTGGATGGCTGTATTTAAGGGACTTCCAGATAAAAAATATCCAAGTAGGTAGTTCTTCCCCTACCTCTTTCCTGGACTCTAGTATCTGCCACTGGGCAGAAGTAAAATATCCACAATTTCCCCGACAGTTAAACCCCAACCTGCCAAAACAGTCAAAATCCAAAACGAATCTATTTTTTTGAAGCCGGCAAAACGCAGTTCTAAATCAGCTAAAAGAGTGGTTGCTATAGGAATAAGAAACAAACTTAATAACATTGACCAAGTTGCAACTAAAGCAATAGATGCACTTAAGACTATAACTACTACTAAAGTTCGAGAACCAAAAGAAACTATGGTTTCTAACCAAGAAATACTCTTGCGGACTACAGCTATAGCAATAGTGGCGATAAAAGCTCCGACTAACCAAACGATGTGATGTGCAGCAAGATACCACCCCAAAAGGGCATAAGCTAACCAAAGCAGTACTAGTGGCATCACAGGAATTTTTTGAAAATATCCTATATTCATAGTTCCTATGCTGATGAAGAATGCTGAGTTAAAAGACTCTCACCTTTGTGTGCGTGATGCTACGCGAACAAGGAAAAGACCAATGAGAGCATCGTCAAGGTTGGGGTATTCATAGTAGTACCAAAGTACCAAGTAATTCTTACTTTGTTCAGAAATCTGCACTCTGCACTGAGCATGGTAGAAATAATATTAGTCTTTAATCATATATTAATAGAATTAAATTGATATAATATTATCAACTCAAATGAGGATTTTGATATAATTGATATTATAACTTTAGATAACTTCAAAATACTAATTTTAATGTAATAAAAAATAATAGTTACTTAGAGGAAGTATCTTAATTATCAACTGTTAGTGTTTTGATAGCTGACTTTAACCAGTCAATATAAGTTTCCTCACGACGCACGATTAATTCCACCATTAGCCTATGTATTAATTGCTCACGAATCTCCACTTCATCTTCAACCGGTGGAAAGTTGATGGCTTCACAATTGCTGATTTTTTCATAGTGAGCTGCTAGCTGCTGTTGTAGTAGACTAGCGATCGCCTCATTCGATAACTGAGCTGCAAAAAATAATTGTACAAGTAAAGGTTCTCTGACTATAGGCAAGGGCTGGGGGGATTGCAGCCACCGTACAAACTCGGTTTTGCCCATTTCTGTGAGACTATAGACTTTACGGTTGGGGCGATCGTGCTGAATCTCAACATGGCAATTAATCCAACCCTGCTCAAAAAGCTTATCGAGCGTCTTATAAATCTGTCCTTGATCGGCTGGCCATAAGTGAGCAATACATTGATCGAAACAATTTGTCTTGAGGTCGTAACCTGTCATATCTTCTTTTTGTAGGAAACCGAGAATTATATATGCTAAGGACATAGACGGTTTTCCGAAAATAAAGTAGTAAATACTGCCTTTGATAGCTCCTATATTGATTATGCTAATATATGAATATTCATATATAAAAAACAAATGCCAAAACGAAAGCATTCTCAACAATAATATTTACTTTGTTGATGGCAGACAAAGAGTCTGCGCTATATTTTCGGAACTTACAGACCACAAATCCATCATACACAAAGCATAATTGAATGGATGACTGATTCCTGATATGGCATTGACCAAAGTAGTTTGATGAGAAGCGTTTGTGATGCCAACCTGAAGAGAAATTTCAGCTATTAAAGAATATCGTAATGGGAGGATCGATTCCATTGACTTCTAACACGCTTTTACAACGTATAAATCAACATCAGCACCTTAAGAATTTACGAAACAAATTACTCAAGCTGCACAAGGTTTTGCTAGACAAAGAACGCATTACCTATGAACAAGTGAGTGGCAGAATATCAAGTGGAGAATTTTTGCAACTTGTAATTAACCATGAGCAATTTGCTTGGTTACATAGTATTTCCGAGGTGATTGTGCAAATTGATGAAATCCTCACAGCAGATGAACCCATATCGCCAGATAACGTCAAAAACTTGATTGTCGATATCCGTACTTTACTCTCGCCATCAGAAGAGGGAAATACATTTGCTAGAAAATACTACACTGCACTGCAAGGTGAACCTAGCGTGGTTCTAGCACACGCAGAAGTGTCACAACTGCTTGCATCTGCTTGAGGACATATAAGCAGTCCCTGGATATGTTGATAGATAGGGTTCCTACTTAATTTTTGAGATACAAGTAGACATTGCCTGAGAAAACCATCATCAGGAAAGCGGTGGCTGTTCTCCACGTTAGATTTAAGAACCTGAAAGGATTCAAAAAAAAGCACTGTGAGACATCACGGTGCTTTTCTCTATCTACAGGAAGAATACATGATAGTACTCTGCTGTGTAAGATACTCAGAACTAAACATTTAAATCGTCTCAGCTAAAGCAATAGTCATATAGGTGAGGAAAATCTCAATTGTCCAGAGTAAGAAAGCAAGTGGTGTGATATTGATTACTTAAGGCTTCGCCATAACTTAAGAATTTTCATGTTCCTGATGATTATTAGTATGTCTGTCGGTTTCTAGAAGTCGTGACATAAACACATCAGGTTTTCTACTGACAACTGAGACAACTTTATCAATAGCAACTACTTCGCTGACTTTGACAATCATTTCCCACAAAGTATCTTCCTCCGTGTCTTTGTTGTGAGTTCTATGTTTAAAGCACAACAGATCATCCCAAATCCCAATAATGGTTGCGTAATACCATTTATCTCGTATCAGTATCCAGATTTCTTTCTCTAGGTAAGTTTGTAGAATAGATTTCACAATTAGTGCAGTAGTAGTAAAACGATGTGCTAAATACTATGTGGGTATGAAACACTAGCACAATCGTAAAAATGCGTAACTTGCTAGATACTTTACTAACAGTAATACGGAAGAACCCCTATTTATAACTTTGTGTAATCTTTACGTATTTAGGGTTGAAATTGTGACTCTATTTCTCTTTTAAATACTGTCACTTAGGAAATGAAAGTTTTATAAATATTTAAAAAATTCCTCTGGTACTAATCTAAGTTCACCAGATTTAAAGCGGTCAATATCTATCCACATTGCTCTATGTTTGTGATGCTCAGATTCATAAAATACTAAACTCTCCAACTGATGAAACTTGGGATCAGCGAAATCACATTGATAAAGCTGTATAATTTCATGTCCCTTTCTAGCATTAAATGTAAATAGGTTTTCCATACAACCTAGATAGCGAATATTTATTAATTCTGCTTGAATTTCTTCTTGGAATTCCCGTTTCAACGCTGCTAGACTGGTTTCGCCGAAGTCTACACCACCACCTAAAGCACGATAAAAAGTTGATTGCTTTACGGGGTCGTAGCCTTCAGAAACAAAAATGCGGTTACCATCTCGAACCAATCCTAAGACTATTACCCGAATTTCGCCGTGTTTAGTCATTTTTAGATTAATTATCGTAAATAGAGTGAGGGCGACTGTCACTATCTTCGACCGGCCAATTTTCATTCTCGCCGCCGACGTAGAATGCTTCAATAGTGACGTATTCTTCACTGAGTTGAGTAAGAGCATTGATCAGAAGATCAATAGCGATCGCATCACTAGTTCCTAAATCAAACCAACATCGCGCCCATTGTCCTTCATACTCAAACTCACCCATGTTGTGCATCAGCGCTAATAGGCTTTTGTCATAACCTCGTGAGTCATAATTAAGATAACTTAAATCAACCCCAGTTTCTTGTACCTGGAGATTTTCGGCATTAAATGCACCCAACTTCCCTAGATAAAACCAGGAATTAAAGACTTCTTCTACATACTGCTTTTCTCTTTGAGAAGGGATGGTACTAAATTTTAGCCACATCCACACATCAAATTGATCAAATTCACGAAATTGAATGTGCATTTTTCTGCAAATTTAACTCACTGCAAATAAGCATATCAGGGGATTGGGGATTGGGAATAAACAATCTCTATGTGTGCTAACTAAGTACACACTTTGTAAGTTCGTAGCAACTCCTCTTAAGAAAACTCAGCGTACCTCCCTTCTCTACAAGAGGCTGCGCCAACGGGTTCACCAGTCGCCTGCGGTTCGCGTAAGCGTCTCGTAAGAGAGGGAAACCCTCCCGCCGCGATGGTTCACCGCGCTTAACCTTACATACCTCTGCGTTTAAAAACACAATGATTTTAGATAAAGCTGTACTAAATTAGCAAGATAAACTAGAATCATCTTTTTTCTGCATCTTCCCTTAACCCAACAATTAATATGTCAAAGTTATTCCCTGGAGAAGTCTTCGCTAATACTGCTGATTTTGACACTGGGATTCGCCAATTATTACCTCGCTATGATGAAATGCTGGAGGTAATCTGTCGTTGTCTGCCTTTGACAAGTCGTCGCATTTTAGACTTAGGTTGTGGTACAGGCGAACTTAGTCTCAAAATACTCCAACGCTGTCCTGATGCTCAAGTCATTGCTTTGGATTATTCACCCCGAATGCTGAAATTTGCCCAAAATAAAATCGTCGCATCTGGGTATAAAGAACGTTGGACTGGTTTACAAGCTGACTTTGGCGACTGGGCTATCAATCCTGAGACGTTGAATATTGGTAATGAATTTGATGCTTGTGTATCATCCCTAGCCATTCACCATCTCTATGATGAAATGAAGTTACAGCTATTTCAGCGCATCGCTGCTAGTCTGACACCAAACGGTTGTTTCTGGAATGCAGACCCCATCTTACCAGAATCACCCACCCTTGCGGAAATTTACCAAGCAGCACGAGAAGAATGGGTAAGTGAACAGGGAAGCAATTTTACAGAAGTCCGCGCTAAAGTTGGCGATAGTAGCCCCCAAGGATACTCCAATCCAGACCAACTTGCTACTTTAGATACCCATTTGCAAATGTTGACAAAATCTGGATTTACAACGGTAGCAGTACCTTGGAAATATTATGGTTTAGCCGTTTTTGGCGGTTGGGTGAAATAAAGTTAGTGCTGAGTCATAAGTTAACAGGTAAGACAGATTTTGCCTCAAAAATGAATAAATATTTAATTAATCGTCTACTAGTTGCTATCCCCACACTAATTGCTATTAGTCTGGTTATATTTACTATTTTGGCATTAGCCCCTGGTGATCCAATGGGTGAATTTGCCCTGAATCCTTCCATCACGGCAGAGGTGCGGGAAAATATCAAAAGGTCTTTAGGATTAGACCAACCAATTCATATTCGTTATATCAAGTGGGTGATAGCTTTTGTGCGTGGGGATATGGGCTATTCTTTCACTAGTCGCAGTCCTGTAATTGATTTAATTCTGCAACGTCTACCGACAACATTATGGGTAGTTGGTGCTGCTTATTTACTAGGTGCAATTTTGGCTATTCCTTTGGGTGTGATTTCTGCCCTCAAGCGCCATACAATAATTGATCATGTTTTAACTACTTTAGTATTTTTCGGATTTTCTCTGCCAACTTTTTTCACAGGGTTACTATTTATTATTATCTTTAGTATTCAATTGAAATGGTTACCCTTTATTTATAACAGTACATTACAAGTAAAAGATTGGCAGAGTTTTATAGCCCAAATCCAACAATCTATTATGCCAATTTCGGTGTTAGCACTTTGGCAAACAGCTATGCTAATGCGCTTTGTCCGTTCAGAAATTTTGGAAAATATTCACCAAGATTATGTTCGGACAGCTTATGCAAAAGGATTATCCAAATTTGTAGTTATTCGACGGCATATTTTACGAAATGCGTTAATTCCTGTAGTCACATTAATAGCATTGGATATTCCTAGTGTGTTTACAGGTGCTTTGGTAACAGAAAAAGTTTTTCGTGTTCCTGGTATTGGTGCTTTATTAATTGACTCTATTTATAAAAATGACACGCCAGTGGTGATGGCAATTACCTTTATATATGCAATTTTAATTGTGATTTTTAATCTGGTTGCCGATATTCTCTATGGTTTCTTAGATCCTCGCGTTAAATATACAAAATAATTTATGTTAAAACGTTGGCTAAATCGCACTTCCACAATACCCGAAGTACCAATTATAAGTACTATCGCTGGGCAAGAAAGCCTCACTCAAGAAGCATGGCGAAAGTTTCGCGGTAATCGTCAGGCTATGTTGGGTGCTGTGGTATTACTGATTATCGTTTTGAGTGTTGTGTTTGGGCCTTTGATTTACTCTGTCCCTATCAATAAAATTGATTTTGCTAAGTCCACCCTACCACCTAGTTGGGAACATCCATTTGGGACTAATGATTTGGGTCAAGATATATTAGCCAGGATTTTGTACGGTGGCAGAATATCAATTGCTGTGGGTGTGTTTTCGATGGTGGTGGCGATAACGTTGGGGATACTCATCGGCGCACTTTCAGGATTTTATGGCGGTTGGTTGGATGTGGTATTGATGCGGTTAACTGATTTGTGTTTGGCTTTACCGCGCCTACCCTTATTGTTATTGGTGATATTCTTGTTTCGGGATGCCATCAAGGCGATCGCTGGCCCAGAACTAGGTATATTTGTCTTAGTCGTGCTAGTTATCGGCGGACTCAACTGGATGTCTGTCGCTAGGTTAGTTAGGGCTGGGTTTTTAACTGTGCGCGAACAGGAATTTGTCACAGCCGCCCGCGCCCTCGGTGCTTCCCCCAGACGGTTAATCTGGATTCATATTTTGCCAAATGTCATCAGTCCGGTATTGGTAGCAGCGACTCTCTCTGTGAGTACCGCCATCGTCACGGAATCTACACTCAGCTTTTTTGGTCTGGGCTTTCCTCCTGATGTCCCGACTTGGGGGCGGATGCTTTACGATGCACAAAACTTTTTGGAGTTTGCGCCCTATATGGTGGTTTTTCCAGGGACGGCCATATTTCTGACTGTGCTGAGTATTAACTATATAGGTGATGGTTTACGGGATGCCCTTGATCCTCGATTGTCTTAAA
This sequence comes from Anabaena sp. FACHB-595, assembly GCF_048568275.1. NCBI lineage: Bacteria > Bacillati > Cyanobacteriota > Cyanophyceae > Nostocales > Nostocaceae > Anabaena > Anabaena sp. FACHB-595. The sequence goes on along the minus strand of NZ_CP183473.1, from coordinate 2,403,347 downwards.
TTAGCTAGGTGATTGGTGATTGGTAATTGGTGATTGGGGACAAATTAACTTCTCTTTCATTACCCATTACCCATTACCCATTACCCATTCCCCACAATTAGTTAATTTCTTAATTGCACCGGCATAGCCAAATAAGTCATCTTCAAACCACCCAGGGGAGTGAAAATTACTGGAGTTAGATTTTGGTTGATGTGCATTTGAATTTCTGGGGATGGTAAGGCTTTGAGTCCTTCCATTAAGTATTTGACATTAAAAGCAATTTCTATATCTTCCCCAGCAATTTCCGCATTCATCGACTCTCTCCCACTGCCCATTTCTTGAGCTTCACAAGATAAGGTCAGCTCTTGGGCAGTACTATCAATAGTTAGCTTGACGATATTATTTTTCTGGTCTGCTAGTACAGCAATTCTTTCTAATGTGCTTAAGAATTGTCGGCGTTCAATGGTCACTTGTCGCTCAAATTGGCGGGGAATAAGTTGGCGATAAGCTGGGTATTGACCTTCTAATGTGCGACTAGTTAGGCGTTGGTTTTGCCATGCAAAGACGACTTGACCTTGGTCTAAATATAACGCTATGGGTTCCTCAGAGGCGGCATTATGAGCCAACATCCTTTCTAGTTCGCGTAAGGCTCTAGCTGGTACTGTTACCTCTAATTGCTGGTCGTTATCTTCTAAGGGACGCTCATTAGTGGTTTCGACTACGGCTAGACGATGCCCATCAGTAGCGGCAAATTCCAAGGTATCTTGTTTAACTGTCAGATGTACTCCTGTGAGGACTTGCTTAGTTTCGTCGCCACTAGTAGCAAATAATGAACCCCGCAATCCTTCAATTAAGGAAGTAGCTGTGAGATAAATAGCTGTGGTGTTCTCAATTAGGGGTAATTCGGGAAACTCTCCCGCTCCCATTGCTCGTAATTGGTACTTTCCGGTTTTTGGGGTCAGGCTAACTATTAAACCTTCTCCGGTTGCTGTACCGTCGGTGGCTGATTCATCATCTAGGGTAATTTCTCCCTCTGGCAGACGTGAGGTGATATCTACCAATAATTTAGCAGGAAGTGCGATCGCTCCACTTTGCCATACGTCAGCATTAAAACTAGTACGGATACCCAAGCTAAGATCAAAGGCTGTTAAGCTTACTTGATTAGTTTCAGCATCCGCTTGCAACAGCACGTTAGCAAGTACTGGATGAGTCGGTCGTGATGGTACAGCACGATTGACGAGGGAAAGGTTTGTACTGAGGTCGCTTTGGGCGCAAACTAATTTCATGGGGAGTGGGGAATGGGGAGTGGAAATTGAAAATTAAGAAAAGTAGTTTGTAGTCTTAATTTTAAAACAGTGAGTGGTATAAAATCTTATCTGAATTTGCACCTTTTTAACTGTTTTTCTAGCGGGTTTCATTTTAATACAGGCATTTACAGGAAAATCCTACAACCAAATATAAAAGAGTTTTCTTTGTCTACAGCCTATTTAAATCTGTGGAAAACTTGTGGAAAAACCCTTCCTCTTTTCCACAGGGTAATTATACTTAAGCTAATCTTTGCTCATAAAGTGTCAAGTTTTCCACAAAAAACAGCTATTTTTCCACAGGCAAGATTTAAATTTAATCTAGCTTTATACAATTTTTAATATTTTCAAATCATTAATTGAAGCGAGGCTGTGGAAAACGTCGAATTTTTATGATCATGGTTTTCGAGAACGGCTATTCATCTTGATGCGATCGCTCAATTGACGTAAAGTTTGAGATAAACCGCGATCGCTTTCTACTAATTGAGCAATCTTGTCACAACTATATAACACCGTTGTGTGATCTTTACCGCCAAACTCCTCACCAATTCTAGGGAAACTTAAATCGGTATGTTGGCGCATGAGATACATCCCGATTTGGCGCGCCCAGCTAATTTCCCGCCGCCGGGAGTTACTTTTCAGGTCTTCAATTGAGATATCAAAATTGTCAGCAATCACCGTGAGAATGGCCTCAGGGGTAGCTTCTATTTTCTCCATTGGTGTCACTAACACTGGTGCAAGATTGGCAACAGTCATGGGTAAACCCCAAATGGAAATGTACGCTAGCGCTCTAGTTAAAGCCCCTTCCAACTCCCGAATATTAGAAGTAAAGTTAGTAGCAATATACTCAATGACATCACGAGGTAGACGGATTTTTTCGTACTCTGATTTTTTCTGCAAAATCGCCATTCTCGTTTCTAAATCCGGTGCTTGAATATCTGCAATCAAACCCATCGAGAACCGCGAACACAAACGCTCTTGCAGGCTAGGAATCTGATTTGGTGGACGGTCAGAAGCAATCACTACTTGCTTACCTGCCTCATGCAATGTATTAAAAGTATGGAAAAATTCTTCTTGGGTGTATTCCTTACCCTCAATAAATTGAATATCATCTACTAACAACACATCAGCAGCTCGATAATGTTCTCGGAAACTCTGCATACTGTCGTTACGAATAGCTGTGATGAGATCATTTGTAAATTGCTCGGTAGAAACGTAAAATATCTTAGAATTTGGGCAAATTTCCCAACGGTAATGCCCTATTGCCTGCATGAGATGAGTTTTTCCCAGTCCTACACCACCACATAAAAATAAAGGATTAAACTCTCTCCCCGGAGATTCCGCTACAGCTAGAGAGGCTGCATGAGCCATCCGATTATTAGCTCCGACGACAAACCGCGAAAATACATACTTGGCATTTAATTCTGTATTCGGTTGTCTGTTTTGATTCGGAGTTTCGTTGATAATATTTGTAGTTGGTAGTTCCCACTCTCCACCCCCACCAATTTCCTCAAATTCTTCGCCTTTAGCCACTGTAATGTAAATTTCTACGGGATGTCCCAAAATACTTTGTACGACATTAGCAATAGTAGAGATGTAATACTTCTGTAACCAATTACGCGCGAAAGGGTTAGGTGTAATTATTACCAGACAATTATTTTCTAAGCGTTCTGCATTAGCAGTTTTAATCCAAGTTTCAAAGGTGGGGCGAGATAGTTCTATCTGTAGACGCTCTAGTACCTGACTCCATAAATTGTCAATGGGCATTTCCATCATTTACCACCTTTGCTGCTAATCGTCACAATAGAAGATATAAGCAAGCACCAACTTAGCATTCAGACGCTCTAGACCTGGAACCAGCTTTTGAGTTGTAATCATGTTGGGACTTACGCATGAAGACGAGAAATTTAAAGTTGGGGTGAGGTGTAGGGATATAAGGTTATAAGTGTTCAAATACCTTACACCCTTACACTTTTCCCACGCAAAGAGTCTTGTTGCATAAGTCCGAATCAAGTTCAGACAAACCCAGTAGGCAACATCCTAGCACTCACTGACCAACACGGAGAAACAAAGACACATGAAGACATATAATGGCGAAGCAAACAAGATTCATACTTCGAGTTTGCCCCACAAGGGGGGCAGTAGTGCGATTTTGATGCTGCTGGGTGGGGTAACAGCTATGTTTCTAGGAAGCTGCTCCTTTCTACCCACAAGGACAATACAATCCCAAGCCAATCAATCTCAGCCCCAGTCTAATGATAATAGTCCAGCAATTGTCCCTCCAGCTATTTTTTCATCCACCGGCGACCCTAATTTTGTCGTCGGAGTAGTACAAAAAGTGGGAGGGGCTGTAGTTCGGATTGATTCTGCCAGAACAGTAACTTCCAGGGTTCCAAATGAATTTAATGATCCTTTTTTCCGCCGCTTTTTCGGAGATGGAGTGCCAGCACAACCAAGACAGCGAGTAGAAAGGGGTAGCGGTTCAGGTTTTATTATTAGTTCCTCTGGTCAAATTTTAACTAATGCCCATGTTGTTGATGGTGCTGATGAGGTAACAGTTACCCTCAAGGATGGTAGGAGTTTTGATGGTAAGGTACTTGGTGAAGACCCGGTAACGGATGTAGCCGTCATTCAAATAAACGCTAATAACTTGCCAACTGTCGCTGTCGGTAATTCTGAAGTTTTACAACCAGGTGAAGCAGTTATTGCAATTGGTAATCCTCTAGGCTTGAATAATAGTGTTACGTCAGGAATTATCAGCGCCACAGGTCGTTCTGGTAGTGATATTGGCGCAAGTGATAAGCGCGTTGACTATTTGCAAACAGACGCGGCGATTAATCCTGGTAACTCTGGCGGCCCCCTGCTCAATGCTCGCGGTCAGGTAATTGGTATGAACACAGCTATTATCCAAGGCGCTCAAGGTTTGGGATTTGCTATTCCTATCAACACTGTGCAGAAAGTCTCTCAGGAATTAATCACTCAAGGTAAGGTAGATCATCCCTATTTGGGTGTACAGATGGCAACCCTCACGCCACAAGTTAAGGAAAGAATTAACGAAAGATTTGGCGATCGCATCAATATTACAGCAGATAGAGGCGTTTTACTAGTTCGTATTGTCCCTGGCTCTCCCGCCGCCAATGCTGGACTTAGACCAGGAGATATCATTCAAAGCATTAATAATCAATCTGTAACAACCGTTGAACAAGTCCAAAAAATTGTAGAAAATAGCCAAATTGGCCAACCTTTACAAATTCAAATAGAACGCAATGGCCAAACAACACAAGTAAACGTCAGTCCAGCACCTTTACCTGCGCGGAGAGAGGGGTAGGGATTGGGTATTGGGGATTGGGGACTGGGGACTGGGGTCAAAATCCATAGCTAAGTATAGTTTACGATTAATCAAAATTACTAGCTGTAAAGCGTAAAGCCCCCGTATTTTTAATAAGCGAATGACTCAAAAAATCTGAAATTGTTACCATGTACTTAGTATCAGAGCGTAGAGTATTACAATTCCCGATTACCCAATCCCCAATCCCCAGTCCCCAGTCCCCATTCCCCAAATGAATCCCGAATTGCTCCCCATCATTCAATTAGGCAATCCCACGTTACGCCAAAAAGCTGCTTGGGTGGAAAATATTCATGATGCAACTATACAGCAATTAATTGATGACTTAATTGCCACAGTTGCCAAGGCTAACGGCGTGGGAATCGCATCTCCTCAAGTAGCACAGTCTTATCGTTTATTTATCGTCGCTTCTCGTCCTAACCCCAGATATCCTCATGCTCCAGAAATGGAACCAACCGCCATGATCAACCCTAAGATAGTGGGACATTCGACAGAGATAGTCGAAGGTTGGGAAGGTTGTCTTAGTGTTCCGGGAATTAGAGGATTGGTTCCTCGGCATCAAGCAATTGAGGTCGAATACACGGATCGTTATGGAAATTTACAAAAACAAACCTTAACTGATTTTGTTGCTCGTATATTTCAACACGAATTTGATCATTTAGATGGTGTACTGTTTATAGACCGCGTAGAAAGTAATTTAAATACAATTACGGAGGAAGAGTACCAAGAATTAGTAACTAAAAATACAAAATAAAAATTCTTTTTAAGAATTAAACCCAACAAGTTTTTTTAATGTATACTTAACCTATTGTTAACCTAGAAAGCCGGGTGTAGCTATCGAGTAAATGGCAAAAACTATTAGTAGTCGTGTAGAGTTAAGTCCGCATCTAACCCTGTCTTCTGACTTAACCTCTAATCAGCGTCAAAGCGATGAAGTAAAAGTGAATACGAATAGCAGTAGATTGGGAGAATATCCCCAATTGCAACTTTCTGCTACTGGTATGCAGGTTGTACACGCAACGAATGGACGCATACGGATCAAGGCGACTGATGGTAGTTTTAGCGCCAACGTCAAAACAATAACCCAACACTTAAAACACTATAAAGGTGTCAGAGAAGTTGCTACCAATGAGCAAACTCTCAGCATGGTAGTCATCTTTGATGAACATCAACTGTCACTACCGCAGATGTTGGGTATTTTGCAACAACTTAATATTCAAACAGCGCCAAATTCACCTTTATCAGACCCCTTTGCTCCTTGGAAATCTGTTGATTTTTGGAAAGAGCAGACTGTCTCATTTATTCCCTTAATGACAGGTTTGGCAGTGACAGGAGGTTTAGGTGTTAGTGGTTTAGCGGCAATTCCCATTTATATGATTACGGCAGATGCAACTCGGCTAGTAATTGACTATCTAGAACCGCAAATTACGGGATCAGATGCAGTCAAAGAGTCGGCAAAAGCTGTGATCATAACTGAAGAAAGTAAGCCAGCAACCGCAGGAAACAAAATTACTAAGACAACTATTAAGTCTGCACAAGTAACTTATAGTATCGTCCATGAAATTCATGGTAGGATTAGGTTCCACATACCTCAAATAGCTAGCGATCGCGCCTATGCAAAGCGTCTAGAAAGGTTATTAAAAACTGATCCTTTGGTTAGTAACGTGCGGATAAATTGCGATGCAGCATCTTTGGCGATCGCATATCAAGGTGGCAAAGTAGCTACATCTCATTGGGTGAGTCTGATGGAATTAGCCTTGCAGACAACCCTACCTACACAAGCCACAACAAAAATCAATCAGTCCACAGATATAGCCATAGAAAAATTGAGTACAAGTTCACCAACGTTGGCAGCAGAAGCAGTTAGTCAGCCAACAGAAACAAAATTGTTCTCCAGCGCAGACCAAACCCTAAATATTTCTCATTTCTGGGTTGATATGAAGCCTGCCGCATTATCCTATTCTTTAAATTTTATAGCTAACTTGCCGTTGTAGAACGTTCCCAAGTCAGGAACAATGGAGGAATCAAAATGGATGATTCTACATCCTCATCATCAGATGCTGTCCCGCGACCGCCGCGCCACAATTGCACACATCCCATAAAAGTATTTTATAGTGTTACCTACGCCCTACCCGGACAAGTAGCATTTTGTATTCCGCGAATTAGTGAAGATCCAAACTACTTGCAACACTTACAAAGCTTGCTAGCAAAGGAGACTGAGATTACCACGGAGGAAGTTCATCTCACTACAGGGTCTTTAGTAATTGCTTACCAGTCTGGACTAATGTCTGATATAGAGATGCGTGAGCATCTAGCTGATCTAATCCAGGCTGCTGATATGACGGATGATACAGACTTAACGCCTGAATCACCAGTCATAGAACCAGTAACTTCATCTCCTCCCCCTCAGTCTGTCACTCATTCACAACCAACTGAGCCACCGATAAAAGTAGCTCATAGCGTTGTTCATGCGATCCCTGGACGAGTGCGGTTTCATGTCCCGCAAGTCGCTACAGATCCAGCCTATGTCCAACGCTTAGAAGCTTTACTCCAATCAGACCCAGTAGTGATCAGTGAGCGAATTAATCGGGAGGCTGCTTCTGTTGTAATCACTTACAAACCAGGAAAAGTACAAAGGCCAAAACAGCAATTGCAAAGTATTTTCGCAGTAGCAGTATCACACTTTTCCAGTTTGATTCAATCTGCGGCAACTGCCAAGATATCCAGTCGTGTATAAAAGCAAGTCTGCATTCTCTCAAGGTCAGAGGCTAGATGTGCATCTGTCCTCCTCCCCAGTAGTTCCCAGAAAACAAGCTTACCCAACATATTTTGAGATTTAAGAAATGGCAAAAATGACAGTTCAACTAGCGTCGCTTCCTGTGCAAGAGTCTTATGTGACATTGGAAGAAAAGAGTGGGGAAGCATCCATAACTCCCCTACCTTACAAGACAGTAGGGGAACAAAATAACAGAGTGGCCTTAACTTCTGCTCAAGTGCAATCCTCTAAGAAAATTCCCCATGTCACTTATAGTGTTGTTCATGCAATTCAGGGTAGGTTGCGGTTGCGTGTACCTCGCTTACGCAACGATGCAGACTATGGACAACGGTTACAAACTTTACTGGAAGCTGATCCCCTAGTAACAACTGTCAAAATTAAGCCAGCAGCCGCATCCTTAGTTGTTAACTATAAAGCAACTGCTGTAACTGATGCCAAGATGCGATCGCGCCTTGATTGTCTCATAGTAGCTGCAAGTGACCCTGGCATCGTCCTGTTGAATCCGAAAAAAGTATCGCCATCAGAAGAAGAGGAAAAGCCTTGGCCGGGAATGCAGCTTTCGGTGTTAGCCACTGGTTTGGCGGTGCTTGGGGGGCCTTTTGGGGTAGCTGTCCCACCAATTGTCACGGCGGGAACCATTGCTCTAGCAACCTTACCCGTGTTTAAAAGAGCAGTAGATGGAATTGTCAAAGAACGCAAATTAAGTATAGACTTTTTAGACTTTATTGCGATCGCCATTACTACAGTCCAAGGACAATTTCTCACCCCATCCCTGATGTTGAGTTTAATTGAGATTGGGGAAAATATCCGCGATCGCACTGCTCGTTCTTCCAAAATGCAGACGTTGGATCTCTTGGGTTCATTGGGTCAGTTTGCTTGGGTGGAACGTGATGGTGAGAAGACCCAAATCCCCATCCAGCAAGTGTTACCAGGAGACACTGTGATTGTCTATCCAGGGGAACAAGTACCCATAGATGGCACAATCTTGAGAGGTAAGGCTTTACTTGATGAACAGAAGCTCACAGGTGAATCTGTACCCATTTTGAAAAAGCAGGGACAGTCTGTATTTGCCTCAACATTGGTACGGGAGGGCAAGGTATATATATTAGCCGAAAGAATCGGTAATGATACGCGGGCAGGGCAGAGCATTAAGCTGATGGAAGAAGCCCCTGTTCATGATACTCGGATGGAAAATCATGCCACCAAAATCGCCGAAATAGCAGTTGTACCAACTTTGTTATTAGGGGCAGCCGTATTTGCCATCACCCGTAACCCAGTTAGAGTAGCCAGCATTCTTACCCTGGACTTGTGTACAGGGATTCGCGTATCTATTCCCACAACGGTTTTAGCAGCCCTTTCCTATGCAGCACGACAAGGGATTCTCATTCGGAGTGGTCGCGCCTTAGAGCAGTTAGCAGAAATTGATACCATTGTTTTTGATAAAACAGGTACACTCACCCAAGGGGAAGTGGCCGTAATTGGCGTTGATAGTTACAACCCTGAAGTTGCTCATGATCGCATATTAGCGATCGCCGCCGCCGCCGAACAGCGTTTAACCCACCCCGTAGCCGAAGCCATAGTCCGCTATGCAGAAGCCCAACAAGTAGCGATACCCAGCCGCAGCAAATGGGATTATAAACTCGGTTTGGGTGTGAAGGCAGAAATTGACGGTGAAACTATTTACGTCGGTAGTGAGCGCTTTTTACGTCAGGAAGGCGTTGATATGGAAGTCCTCAACGGCAATGGACACAAAGCCACATCAGTGATTTATGTCGCCAGTAACGGGAAACTTCAAGGTAAAATAAGATATAGTGATATTCTCCGCCCTGAGAGTCGAGAAGTAATTTCCCAACTCATGACGGTGGAAGGTGTGGAAGTCCATATGCTCACCGGCGATAACAAGCGTACAGCCATGACTGTGGCCGCAGAATTGGGAATTGCCCCAGCGCATACCCACGCAGAAGCTTTTCCCGAACAAAAAGCAACAGTAGTCCGTGGACTGCACGAACAAGGTAAGACAGTTGCATTTGTTGGGGATGGGATCAACGATTCGCCAGCTTTAGCCTATGCTGATGTTTCTGTGTCCTTTGCCCACGGTTCGGAAATCGCCCGTGAAACAGCCGATGTGGTGCTAATGCAGAATGACCTACATGGATTATTAGAAGCAATTGCGATCGCTCGTCAAGCTAAAAGTTTGATTCGCCAAAACACTGGCATCGTCGCTATTCCCAACTTGGGAGCCTTATTGGTAGCGGTGTTGTTCGGTTTGAACCCATTAGCAGCCACAGTAGTCAACAATGGCTCAACAATAGTTGCTGGAGTGAACGGTTTACGCCCCATCCTCAAGCAATCCCCAAAAAAAGCTCTCCCAGCAGGGAGATGAAATGACTAATCTAGCTAGGTTAGGCTAGACAGCTTTCATACAAATTTTCAAACAAATTACTGGAGGAATTAATTATGCCTAAAATCACTGATTTAGTTGAAGAAGCCGGCGCACCTGGATTGATTGCAGGTATTGGCGCAGTACTGTTAGCACCTGTTCTCATCCCAGTTGTTGCAGGTATCGGTAAACCCATTGCCAAATCAATCATCAAAGGTAGTCTTGTTGCTTATGAAAAAAGCAAGGGAGCTTTTGCAGAACTGGGTGAAACCTGGGAAGATATCGTAGCCGAAGCTAAAGCTGAACTAGCAGAAGATAAGGAAACACCAGCATTTGAGGCTGCTAACACTATTGATAGTTCCTCTGATAATGGTGTATAGGTTAGTCAATTTCGTTTCCATAGAAGCGACTTGATTGATCTAAATATTGATGAGATGGGTAATTTACCCATCTCTAAAATTCCCTCGCTAATTAACCGCCGATGAAATTCTTTGATATCTAATTATTATTGGCGGAACCTGATTAGTAGGGTGGGCAATGCCCACCACAACCATGATACGGTGGGCATTGCCCACCCTACAGATGCTTAGATATTTATGTTCAAGCGCAGGCTACGCCAAATAATCAAATCGGATTCCTATATCAATATATTTATATTTGAAAATTTGCTATTCAAACACTAGTTTTATAGAACTTGTGAATACGGACTAATAATAAACCAAAGTATCAGTTTGGAGGGTGGCTCATGTTGACCAATAGTCATGGTAATCTCACGAAAATGCCAAAAGTTAAACAGAAAATCAACTTCAATACGCCATCCTCGCCTATATCTACAAAAATTATTAGTGATACCCCAGGAAGATTAAGGTTGAGAATTTCTCACTGTCACCGTCAAGCGGAGACAATGGAACATATTGCTAATGCACTAGATGCACAAGCTCATATTAACGAGGTGCGGACTAATGTTGATCATGGCAGTATTGTCATTAAATATAGTGAGAAAAATGGCACCTTGGATGATGTTTTGGCAACATTGAAAAATTTAGGAATTATTTTTGGCGAGATTACCCAAGGTAGCACCGAAGCAGCTACTACTGTATCAACTGCCGTTGTAGATTTGAATAAACGAGTCAGACAAGCAACCGATGGCGTTGTCGATATTCGTTTCCTTTTCCCCTTGGGACTTAGCATTCTCGCAGTGAGACAGCTAATTATTAAAGGTTTGCAATTTGAAATTATTCCTTGGTATGTGTTGGCTTGGTACTCTTTCGATAGTTTTATAAAATTGCATGGCATTACGCCACAAAAGCCAAGTACAGAGGCTGGGGAATAGATACTGGGGATGGGGGATTGGGGACTGGGATAATTTATTTTGAATTTTGTTGGCGCAGCCTACTCTGCGAGTTCTCCGCAGGAGTAGCCGTAGGCTATTTTGAATTGTTAAAGCCTCTAACCCCTAACCCCTAACTTCTAAAATTAGCTAAATACACGATGTTGCAAGGAAGGCATTTGGCGGCGGACTTGTTCTAGGCGTGAAGGGTTGATTTCCGCGATCGCAATTCCTGGTTTGTCACCGGCATCAGCTAAAATCGTTCCCCAGGGGTCGATAACCACAGCGTGTCCGTGGGTGAGGCGGCGACCGTAGTTATTACCTGTTTGAGCAGGTGCAATTACATAGGCGGTATTTTCAATAGCTCTGGCTTGCAGTAAAACTTGCCAGTGGTCTTTGCCTGTAAAAGCAGTGAAAGCAGCAGGTATAAAAATAATATCTGTTCCCTTGTCTGAGAGATGGCGGTAGAGTTCCGGGAAGCGGACATCGTAGCAAATAGAAACGCCGATATTGCCTAGATATTCCGAAAAATGGACGGGGGGTAATTGCTGACCGGCGACAACAGTACTAGATTCGCGGTAGGTATTACCATCAGGAACATTGACATCAAAAAGGTGTACTTTATTGTAGCGAGCAAGTTCTTCACCACTGGGACTGATGAGAATGGTGGTGTTATAGACTCTACCTGTATCACTTACCGGTACGGGGAAACTACCACCCAAAAGAGTCACTTGGTAGCGCTGCGCCATCGTTTTAATAAAAATCTCACTTTCACGAGCGATCGCTTCTGCTTGAGCCAGTTTATCCTGTTCTTCACCCATAAAGGAAAAATTTTCTGGCAAACCCACTAACTCAGCACCCCGACGCACCGCCAGATCAATTAATTCTTCTGCTTGTGCCAAATTCTTGTGTAAATCAGGCACACTGGTCATTTGAATAGCGGCAGCTAAATAAGACTTCATAGACTTAAAAAAACAGTAGAGTTGTGTGAGATAGATACTTAAATATACCGTTAGTTGGTGACTGGGAGTAGGGGTTGGGGACTAGGGATTAGGGACTGGGGTAGGATAACAACTGACCACTGACAACCGACCACTGACAACTAACTAATTCAATCATCCTACGGGCTATAGCCAACTGAACCCACTCAAGGTAAGTTGTTATCAAACTTTGATAAAAGCGCATTGCTGTGGATACATCTATTCTGATTCAAACTTTTATTGCTGTGTTCGTCTTGGCAGATGCGATAGGTAATATACCCATAGTTTTAGCTTTAACCAAGGGTATGGAACCGGAGGATAGGAATAGAGTAATTGATAAAGCGAGTATTGTGGCGATCGCAGTTCTATTACTATTTGCCTTTGGTGGTCAATATATTTTGACTTATTTAGAAATTAGCATGGCATCCTTACGGGTAGCCGGGGGGTTGCTGTTGCTGTTAATTGCTTTGCAAATGCTGCGGGGAGAATTGGAGACACCAATTACCGAAGAAGGAAGGGATGTGGCAATTACACCCTTGGCTTTGCCATTGTTAGCCGGGCCGGGTACGCTAACAACAGTGATGTTATTTATGTCTAAATCCCAAAGTCCACATTTGGCTGTAGTGTTAGGGATTTTGGCGGCGATGTTTGTTACTTGGTTGATTTTGCGCCTAGCAAATCCCATAGAAAAACGGATTGGTGTAGAAGGTGGGGTAATTGTCACCCAGCTTTTGGGTTTTCTCTTGGCGGCGTTGGCAGTGGAGATTGGTAGTACAGGGATTCGGGAGTTATTTTTGCAGTGAGTTGATTCTTTACTAATGGGTAATTGAGAATCAGTTCTTATCAATCACCCATTACCAGCTATTCATCTTTCAAATTAAACCTTCCGATTCGGCAAATTTCCGTAACCGTGGGAGACATTGACGCTGATAAAAACTACTTAATGTAGGAATTGCCAGCCCAAATTGCTCAGACAATTCTTTCCAACTTACTTCCGGAGGTAAGCGCTTGAGAATTAACACCTGACAGTTGACATCAGGACGGCCTTTTACATGAGTACCGCGCAGTTCTCCGCTCAAATCTCTCTTTACCCAAGTTTCCAACTCTTCCAAAATTGGTGGTGTTTCCGGCGTAGCTGCCAAATTCTCTACAGGATCAATAACATCACTGCTCTCACCTGATTTAGATTGACGAATCCTTAAAGGAACTGTTGTTGCTTGTTCTTTATTTTGGTTGATATAAAAGTCTTGTAATCTACGCCTAAGATAGGCATTCAGCCAGGTAATCACAGTCCCATAAGTAGGATCATATTTTTGTCCTGTCAACCCTTCACAAACGTTGCGACAAAAGTACAACCAAGTTTGTTGCAGTGCATCTTGATAGTAGGGAGTGTATTCCTTCCAAAGTTTACGGGAAGTCAAGCGAATAATTTGCGTGAGCAGCTTTTGACGCTGAGGGCTTCCGGGTGGATGTCCGCAGGCTTGAGCAACTAGGGAGCGTAGCTGTTCATCAAATTCAACCATAATCGTCTTGGAGAAAAAAGCAAGAAAGCGTTAAAACCAGCAAGAATATATTATTATTAAGCGTCACAATCCTCCAGAGGATAGCTCTGTATCGTAATGTTATCTCTGAAATTAGAAGAGTAAGCATAAATAAGTAATAAGTACTGAGTGAATTAGGAAACTCACTCAGTACTTGTGTAACAGTTATCAAAATGTAGGGGTGTCAACAAAATATTTACCCCTAAAACATTTGGTAAAATCCTGGTTTTTTGCCTACATATTAAAGCAGATCACAAACAACTAATATGTGCAGCGCTATAAATTTGTGTTTATAGTCTTAGCCAGGAAAAGAAATTTTCCCACCAAGGAAGTGTTAGATTACTTACTGTCAATTTCATTTTTTGACGGATATCTTTAATATTCCAGTTAGTTAACTTAGCTAGAGTTTGGGCTTCTTGTTCAAAACGTCTTGACAAAGAGCGTTTATATTCTCTACCAGCCTGACACGTTGCTTCTCCTGTAAATGGATGTTGCAATACATATCTTCCTTGAAAAGATTCACGGTTAGATGTTTCTTGAAACATCAAATCTTCTGGAAACTTGTCACGGGTGTAGCGGACGTGTAGGCGCGAGATAAAGACATTACTCACAGGAAATCGGCGAAAGCTAGGAGAAACTGGACTAGAAGCATCTCTATCTAACCAAAACACACCGGCTTGTTTTAATTCATCTGGAGTTAAAGGATCGCCAGAGCAGGGGTCACAACTACCCATGTCCCAGGCATATTCTAAGAAAGCGACTTTCTTACCTTCTTTGGTGTATGCCGTTTGGAAAGTGGACTTGTAAAAGTCGCCAAATTCTTCTTTTACAAATAAGGGAATATTGGCGTTAGAGGGGATTTTGACTGTCCGATAGTTGGTGATTTCCGCTTGACCTTTAGGTGAGAGGACATAGACAATTAAATCTTGCTCTGTAGTAGCGTTAATCATGCCTAAGCGGATAGGTAGCATGAATTTAGAGGACTTGTAAGCAATTTGCAGTGGGCGGAGAAATTGATAACCAGATTGCTCAAATTTATCTAAGTTGACCTTGGCAACAAAGAACTTCATTGAGGAGCGAATATAAGGCTTAAGTAGTTGTTTTGCACCTCTAGGAATTTTGTAACCATTGCGGTTGAGCCAAGTTTCCAAACCGCCAGATTCTTTGGCGCTTAAAACCACAATGTCATATTCTCCGACATTAAAGCGTGCCTCCACTGTGACACCCAAATTGCGATCGCCTCTTCTTCTTGCCACTCCAGATTCATTAACGGCGGCGCTAGGTGCTGGTAGTGCCTGTAGTGAGAAATCTTCCACAGCACAAGGATTAGAGTCGAAATATTCCACCAAGCGCGGCGCACTAAAAGCATCCAAACGCTCAATAATTTTGGGTTCAGCCACACGTACCTGCTCTTTTTTAATCACCGTCGGTACAGGTACAACCATCGCAAAATCTTTAACTTCACCCTGGTAGTCGTTAGCCATAGTCAACACAGTGCGATCGCCATCCCGCGCCAACACCACCTGAGATGCTTTGTTATATAACTTGGTATCAGCCTTAGCCACATAAAATCCACAAAACGCCCAAGCCGCAGGTGCAAAGCACAGCACAGCAAGCATTACCAAGAACAAAGGAACAAGTAATTTCAAACGCTTCATGTTATACCTCTGTTGTGAAAAGATGAGGAATATTAGGGACAGGAATTCTTTAATTTTGAATTCTCGTCACGAAGTGACGGGGGTGACTCCCCCAACCAAGAAAACAGTGGGGCTGACCAGAGAACATCAAAGAAAATGGTCAAAGGTGCAAAGGCGAACAATACCCAAAAAACTGCGGTGGGAACAAAGAAATAGTTCCGCAAAATAAACGTGAAAATGGCAATGCTAAATGCCCAAACAATCCGCCCAATTCGGGCATTAGGAATTGACCGGGGGTCTGTAATCATAAATAAGGCAAACAGCAATAAAGACCCACTCATCAATCGATGCCAATAAACATCCCAAGTCCAGCCCAACCAGAGATTACGCATGGCTTCTAGTAACGAGTAGCTTCCTAAAAAAGCGGCTGTTGTATCCCAGCGACCGATACGCTGTAAAATCATGCCACCAGCACCAACGAATAACAGCCCATACCACCACTCTTCACCCCACCGACCAGGGGAAACCCAAGCATCAGGAGTTAAAGCCAAGGCAGAGATGATGCCAAAATTAGCCGGGTTGAAGAAATGCTTATTGTTGACTTGAAAAACAAATTTACTAGCGATCGCGCTAGCTGCGGCTAAAGCCATTGTTGTCCAATGGTCAGCACGCAACAATAAGCTTAGTCCCAAGGAGGTAATCAACGCACTGCGGAGATTTATTTCAGGGAATGGGCAATAGGAAGTAGGGCTTGGAGACATTTCTTCTCCCCTGCCCCCTGCCCCCTGCCCCCTGCCTTGTTTCACCAGCGACAATAGCCATTGTGTTAATAGACAGGTGGCGATCGCTACTCCTATTAATTCCGGTCGCAATGTCCAGTCCCTTGTACTAATCCCTAGTATGAGAAACAAGCTCAGAAAAATAATTTGATAATCCCGTATATCTTTGAGCAACATTAACCCTTTATTCAGGGATTTCCCCTAGATTTTCCCTTAATCTAAGCGAGTTCAAACCTAAATCATATTGCCGTTACAGATTTTGTTACAAGTCAAGCTTTGTTTGGGGAGTTATTGTTTCTTAATTTTGCATTGGTCTAACTCACCCATTAGGTAGAGAACTAGAATGGAGAGTCGCTTCGTTAGTCAGAGGATATTTAATTTCAGGCTTTTTACAATCAGCTCAGGTTAGCTAGCAGTAAAACTCTCAGAAACCTATCTGGAGGCAATATGCAGCACGATGAGTTTATTGGACAGGTGCAACATCGCGCCCATCTCAGTTCGCGGGGTGATGCTGAAGTAGCCACCCGTGCTACTTTAGAAACATTAGCCGAACGTTTAGCTGGAAACGAACCGAATAACGCTGCGGCTCAACTACCTAAAGGAATTGCTCAATATCTGCAACACCAAGACGCAGGCGCTGGAATACGCTTTTCTTTAGATGAGTTTTTTCAGCGAATTAGTCTCAAAGAAGGGGTAGAACTACCACAAGCCGTGCATCATGCTCGTGCGGTGATTGAGGTCTTGACTGAGGCTATCAGCTCAGGGGAAATTGATGATCTTCGTTCTCAACTGCCATCAGAATTTGATCCTTTGTTTGAGGCAGGAAGTCAAGGAAAGATGCGATTTAATACTTAAACAGTGAATTGAGGTAAACCACCAGGAGTGTGACACCATGCTATTTAAAGATCGGACAGTAGCAGGTCAAGTTTTGGCTAAAAAATTAGCAGATTATGCTAATCGCTCCAATGTGTTGGTTTTAGCCTTACCTAGAGGTGGTGTACCTGTTGGTTTTGAAGTGGCTAGGGCTTTAAATGCTCCCTTGGATGTGCTGGTAGTGCGTAAACTGGGTGTACCAGACAATGAAGAATTAGCAATGGGGGCTATCGCTTCTGGTGGTGTACGGATACTAAATCAAAGTATTGTCAATGACATTCAAATCTCCGATGAAGTCATTGCCAGAGTTGCAGTCCAAGAAGAAAGGGAACTAGAAAGAAGGGAAAGTATGTATCGAGGCGATCGCCCTTTTCCCAATCTAAAAGGACAAACAGTGATTTTAGTAGATGATGGTTTAGCTACTGGTGCAACTATGTGGGCTGCTATAATTGCTGTTCGACAACAACAACCCAAAGAAATTGTGATTGCTGTGCCGGTTGCTGCACCGGAAACCTGTGAGGAAATGCAAAGCAAGGTGGAAAAAATCTTCTGCGCTAATACACCCAGTCCATTTTATAGCGTAGGTATGTGGTATGAGAAGTTTCCACAAACTACGGATGATGAAGTTAGAGAGTTATTAAACAAAGCTAACAATAACCATGAGCCATTATTGTCTGGGAATTAGAAACGCTGTTTCTTGATAATCAACATGAATAATGAATTAAAGCAAACTGCATCCCAACTGCTAGCAGCTATGCTATCCAATCCCCACATTTATACCCAAATTAGTGAAGAGGGTGGCTATGGACAAATGGAACAGGAATTAATTCTAACGGCTGTAGAGATGGCTGAAAGTTTAATTCATACCAATTTAAATTAGAGACAGGGCAGATGAGGTAAACTGAAAATCGTTGTTTTTAGATGTTTCTACTGATGGTTGGCGTGACATCAATAGAAGTAAAGGAAAGCTTGGATAATTTAGTAGAAAGGTTGCGTCAAGCGGAAACAGCAAAGGTCAAGGAACGCTTGCAAGTGCTGTACTGGCTCAAACAGGAGAATCCTTTTTTTTGCAGTTTTCTCATGTTGATACCCAATGCTATCAACAGTTCTTGAATGAATTTTCTCAAGCATATCCAGATAGTCTCAACATTCTTCAAGTTGATCAAGGCCGCTTTCATACAGGCAAGGAGCTGATTGTGCCTGAGAATGTGTTTTTGTTGTTTCAACCACCTTACTGTCCAGAACTCAATCCCATTGAGCGCTTATGGGGATATCTCAAAGCTGACCTCAAATGGGCTTCTTTCCAGACACTTGATCAACTCCAAGCCAAAGTTGATCAACTCTTGGCTGAGTTAACTCCAGAATTAATTATGTCCATTACCGGGTATTCTTTCATTCTTGATGCCCTATCTGCCCTAAACACCATTTAATTTGGTATGACATGGCGACAGTCCAACATTTTCAACGTCTTCAAACGCCCCAGTATTGCCTTGTTGGCAAAATCCTATTAGTTATAGTCAGGCGATCGCTTCTAAAATAGGATTATGCTGACAACTGACAATCAATTAATACGTCTGTCCCAAGGACAACTGAATTTACTCGAAACCTGTCCGCGTAAATTTCAACATACCCACTTAGAACATCTCAACTCACCTTCAGATCCCGACCATACGGACAAACTAACTTTAGGTAGCCGCTTTCACTTGTTAATGCAGCAACAAGAAATGGGTCTGCCAATTGATAGTTTCTTGCAAGCTGATACCCAACTACAAAACTGGATGTCTGGTTTTGCTAATGCAGCACCAGAAATTCTCACCCCAGCAACCGATAGACAAATTTTCCGAGAAAGTGAACACTACCGCACTCTACAATTTCAAGACTATTTGCTCACTGTTATCTATGATTTATTAATTGCAGACCACCAACAAGCTCAAATTCTCGACTGGAAAACATATCCTAAACCACCAGACAAGCGCAAGTTAGCCCAGAATTGGCAAACGCGTTTATATATGTATGTATTAGCTGAAACTAGCCAATACTCACCCGAAAATATTTCTATGACTTACTGGTTTGTACAATCTCAAGGCAAGCCCCAAAATATTCAATTTAGTTATAGTAATAATTTACACGTTCAAACAGCGAAAAAACTTCATCAATTACTAGGTCAATTAACTCAATGGCTGAATAGTTATCAACAAGGGACTTTATTTCCCCAAGTACCAGTAAATAGTAAAGCCTGTGATTATTGCCAATTTGCTAAAAAATGCGATGGGCTACGCCCCACCATTGGTGATCGTCTCCTACCGACAATCGGACATAAACTAAATAGTAGCGAATCAAATTCTCTGGAAATCACAGCACCAGCAATCAATAAATCTTTCCCTGCTCTCGATGCTATTGAAGAAGTATCACTTTAGAAAAAAGTACTTAAAATATATACCTCTTCCCATGTCAATAGACTAATTTAGCCTCTATTTTTTAACAAAATTATGGCCACCTTTGACGAAAATGATATTATTTACGTGCGTGAATTAGGCATAGATGATATCGCCCCTGTATATCATTTAGGAGAAGAACTATTTACTAGTGATTTATATCCTTACCTTTATCGTACTTGGGATGAATGGGAAGTAATTGGACTATATAACACAGATCCAGAGTACTGTTTAGTTGCCGAGACAGATGGAGAACTAGCAGGATTTATTCTAGGAACTATTATTACCAAAGCATCTTGGACTTATGGATACATTTTATGGCTAGCAGTTAACCCTAAATTTCAACGTCAGGGAGTTGCTGACAAATTAGTTGATAAAGTCGTTGCTCGTATGATCGAAGATGGGGCGCGATTTATGCTAGTAGATACTGACCCCACAAATACACCAGCAGTTAAATTTTTCAACCGCAAAGGTTTTGGCAATATCCGCCAACATATCTTCCTATCAATGAATTTAAGCAAGCATCCATATTATGGCAGACTAATTGACTACGAACATCAAAAAGCTGAGAGAGCAGGTTATAGACGTTCTCGTCCTGCCATTCGCGCACGTAAAGCAGATGGAGGTGCTAACGAGGTAGTCATTAATCCCTTAATCAATGAAACCCAAATTAATGATGAACAAAGTCCAATTTAGTTTTTGAATTAATTCAATGCAGTGGATTATAACAGCAACTGAACAGCCACCAGAATGGTTTATTCAAGCAGTGAAAAAGTATGTATCTGCATCTAAAGGGATATATGCAGCACAATTACTATGGCAACGGGGAGTAAAAGAAGAATCACAATTAGCAGCCTTTATTAACTTTAAAAATTATCAACCAGCCAGCGCCTTTGAGTTTGCTCAAGAGATGCAGTTGGCAGTGGCAAGATTACAACAGGCACGCAACAAAGGTGAAAAAATTACCATTTGGGGAGACTTTGACGCTGATGGAATTACTTCGACTGCTGTTTTGTGGGATGGTTTAGGTCAATTTTTTCAGCAACATCAACAGTTGAATTATTACATTCCTAATCGACTCAAAGAATCCCACGGATTGAATGAATCTGGTATCGCTAATTTAGCCAAACAAGGCTGTACATTAATCGTCACCTGCGACACAGGTAGTACAAATATTGATGAAATTATCTATGCCCAAAAATTAGGTATAGATGTCATAGTTACAGACCATCACACCTTACCTACAGAACGTCCACCAGTCACAGCAATTATTAATCCCCGTTATT
Organism: Anabaena sp. FACHB-595; assembly: GCF_048568275.1. Taxonomy (NCBI): domain Bacteria; kingdom Bacillati; phylum Cyanobacteriota; class Cyanophyceae; order Nostocales; family Nostocaceae; genus Anabaena; species Anabaena sp. FACHB-595. Next base: position 2,382,701 of record NZ_CP183473.1, on the reverse strand, counting down.
TACCCAACGAACATCAGCTATTTCATTTATCGGGCGTGGGAGTAGCTTATAAATTAATAGAAGCCCTTTATAAATCCTTACCTGATGTACCCCAAAATCCTTTAGAAGATTTACTCGATTTAGTTGCAGTCGGATTAATCGCTGATTTGGTGCAACTTAGTGGTGATTGTCGTTATTTAGCACAGTTGGGTATTCAGAGACTGCAAACTGATTTTCAACAACCACCAGCCGCCAGGCGTAGACCAGGAGTAGGGCGATTATTAGAATTGTGCCAAAGGAATGGCGATCGCCCCACAGATATTTCTTTTGGTTTAGGACCACGCATTAACGCCGTTAGCCGCATTCAAGGCGATGCTAGTTTCTGCGTAGAACTTTTAACCAGTCGTGATATCAATCGCTGTCATCAATTAGCCGAAGTCACAGAACTAGCAAACACCAGGCGCAAATCTTTACAGAAAGATGTACAAGCACAAGTCACCCAAAAACTCACTCAGTTAGACTTATCCACCACCAGCGTCATTGTCCTTGAAGACCCCCAATGGCCAGCAGGCGTATTAGGCTTAGTCGCTGGACAAGTCGCCCAAGAAACAGGTCGCCCCACTATCTTGTTAAGTACTGAGGGACTGGGCAATGAGGAGGATTCTTCCCCATCTCCAATCCCTAATCTCCAACTCCTCGCTCGTGGTTCCGCCCGTTCAGTGAATTCCGTCGATTTATACCAATTGGTGAAACACCAAGCACATCTATTACATCGCTTTGGCGGTCATCCTTTTGCTGCTGGGTTGAGTTTGTTAGCCGAAAACATCCCTCTCTTTACCCAAGCAATTAATCAGCAACTACGGCAAACCTTGGGTAGTGTCAATCTCACCCCAGCAGTACAAGCAGATATAGTAGTCACAGTTGCAGACTTAGGTAAAGAGCTATTTTTAGAATTAAAACTGCTAGAACCTTGCGGTATGGGCAACCCCGTTCCCAAACTCTTGATTCAAAATTGCTGGTTTGAAAATGCTTGGCATCGCAATCAACAAGATTGGCAAGGTAAAAAAGTACAATATATTAAAGCCGAATTTGATATCCGTGACGACTCCAGCAAAAATCCCTTTCCCGGTATTTGGTGGGGACATTACAAAGATGAATTACCCATAGGTAGATGTGATTGCATAGCGGAATTAGACTACAACACCTTCAAAAAACGCTACGAAATCAGATTAATCGCCCTCCGTCCCAATCCCAACTCAGAACTCAAAACCCAACACTCAACTCAAATTCTTGACTGGCGCAACCTCCCCAATCCCCAATACCCAGTACCCAATCCCCAGTCCCTCATCCTAGAAGAATGCCCCATGAATTGGGATGATTTACGCGCCTGGTGGCGGCGATCGCTCTACAATAATCAACAATTAGTCCTTGCTTGGTCTAAACCCAATCTGCAACCACCGCAAGAAATTTGGTTGACCCTAGTTGGTATTGCCAAATATCTCAGTCGAACAAATCAATTAGCCACCCGCACACAAATTTTAGAAAAACTGAAAATTAGCGACAGAAGCTTACTTTTAGGCATCAAAGCTTTAAAATATTGGGGATTTACAGTCACAAGACAAGACCGGTCTTTGCAATTCATCTGGAGTTCTAATAGTGTAGTTGAAAGCAATGCCGACGCTGCTATTGCAGAATTTTTAGCAACCATCAGCGAAGAACAATTTCAGCAGAAATATTTTGCAGAAGTACCTTTGTCTACTATTGTGGCAATGGTTAACAGGGTTTAACATGAATTAAATTTCATAAATTATGAATAATTTTGTGACAGCCAAAAATTCTTGGGATGCAACTTTATATCAAGATAAACACGATTTCGTATGGCAATATGGCGAAGACTTGCTGCAATTACTCAATCCCCAACCTGGAGAATATATTTTAGATTTAGGTTGCGGTACTGGACAACTGACGGAAAAAATTGCCCAGGCTGGTGCAGAGGTTTTGGGAACTGATAATGCAGCCACAATGATTGAGAAGGCTAGACAAAACTATCCTCATTTGCATTTCGATGTTGCTGATGCGCGAAACTTTCGAGTAGATAAACCATTAGAGGCCGTATTTTCCAATGCCATGCTGCATTGGGTAAAAGAACCAGAAGCAGCGATCGCCAGCATACATCAAGCATTAAAATCAGGAGGGCGCTTTGTAGCTGAGTTCGGTGGTAAGGGTAATATACAAAACATTATTGAAGCTTTATACAATGCTTTAGAAACCCTTGGTATTTATAACCCACAAGCACTAAATCCTTGGTATTTTCCCAGCATTGGTGAATACGTTAATATACTAGAAAAACAAGGATTTGATGTTACCTATGCAGCTTTATTTAACCGTCCCACGACCTTAGCAGAAGGTGAGTTCGGCATGGCAAACTGGATTCAAATGTTCGCCAGTGCTTTTTTAGCAGGACTAACTCCAGACCAACAAGTACAATTAATTCGTGAGGTTGAAGCTACTCTCCAAAACAAACTTTATCACCAAGAATCTTGGACAGCAGATTATAGAAGAATCCGTATAGTCGCTATCAAAGCTCAATAATAGCTAGTCATCAACAAATATACATTACTCTCTCTAGAGCATATAGTCTCCAGCCACGTAATTTCAGTTATGCTTAGACACAAATTGCCATTATTACTAACCATAACTCTTAGTACCATTCCCATTTTGCCGATTCCATTATCGCTGGCGCAAACCACATCTATACCTCTACCTTCAGACGCACCTTTGGATCTAGATTTACTAACCCAACCAAAGGACTCTGTAATTACAGCTAATACAATTAACCTATCAGGATTAACCACTCCGAGCTTATGGTGGTCAAAAGAAAACTCTGAAAACAAGCTGCTAGATAATTGGATAGCATATCCAGCTACTGAAAATGAAGTTGGACGAGTAGATTTAATTGTCAATCAGCAAATTTGGAGCTTGTTAGACTATTTAGAACGTTATGATTTTGTAAATCGCCTGGGCAGTACTGCAAGAAGAGACGGTTACAATGTCCGAGTATTTAATTATCAAAAAGACCTACTAGGTTCTTATACCTGTAGCTATAATCCTATTTCTGCGAACTGTAATATTCAGTTGAATACTCAATACAAGTTACGTCGCTATCAATAGCAAATCACAATAATACCAAACAAAAACCCCCTTTTTTTAAAAAAAAGGGGGTTTTTGGTAGATTAAAGAACCTGGCACCGAGCGATTGTGGCATAGGGCAACCCCTAGACTATCGTAGCCATAGCAGCGTTTCACCTCTGAGTTCGGGATGGGGTCAGAGTGGTACCACTGCACCATAGGCACCAGGAAAACTTGTAGGGTCAGAAACCCTGAAGACTGCAAAAAACGCGATATGCCAAAGATTGTGAGGTCAAGCCCTCGGTCTGTTAGTACTCCTCAGCTTCATACATTACTGCACTTCCACTTAAAGCCTATAAACGGGTGTTCTGCCCGTGACCTTACCTACTTTTTGTAGTGAGAGCACTCATCTTGAGGTGGGCTTCCCACTTAGATGCTTTCAGCGGTTATCCGCTCCGCACTTGGCTACCCAGCGTTTACTGCGGGTACAATAACTGGTACACCAGCGGTGCGTCCTTCCCGGTCCTCTCGTACTAAGGAAGGCTCCTCTCAATGCTCTTACGCCTGCACCGGATATGGACCGAACTGTCTCACGACGTTCTGAACCCAGCTCACGTACCGCTTTAATGGGCGAACAGCCCAACCCTTGGGACGTACTTCCGCCCCAGGTTGCGATGAGCCGACATCGAGGTGCCAAACCTCCCCGTCGATGTGGACTCTTGGGGGAGATCAGCCTGTTATCCCTAGAGTAACTTTTATCCGTTGAGCGACGGCCATTCCATTCTGCGCCGTCGGATCACTAAGGCCTACTTTCGTACCTGCTCGACTTGTCGGTCTTGCAGTCAAGCTCCCTTTATGCCTTTACACTCGCCGCACGGTTTCCAAGCGTGCTGAGGGAACCTTTGCGCGCCTCCGTTACCTTTTAGGAGGCGACCGCCCCAGTCAAACTGCCCACCTGAAACTGTCCTTTTTCCGGATAACGGAAATAAGTTAGAATCCTAGCTTCGCCAGAGTGGTATCTCACCGTTAGCTCCATATTCCCCACAAGGAATACTTCATCGCTTCCCACCTATCCTGCGCAAGCGAAGCCCGGACACAATTCCAGGCTACAGTAAAGCTTCATAGGGTCTTTCTGTCCAGGTGCAGGCAGTCCGTATCTTCACAGACATTCCTATTTCGCCGAGTCTCTCTCTGAGACACCATCCAGATCGTTACGCCTTTCGTGCGGGTCGGAACTTACCCGACAAGGAATTTCGCTACCTTAGGACCGTTATAGTTACGGCCGCCGTTCACCGGGGCTTCGGTCGTCAGCTTTAAGCTTTCGCCCTGACCAACTTCCTTAACCTTCCGGCACTGGGCAGGCGTCAGCCCCCATACTTCCTCTTACGAGTTTGCGGAGACCTGTGTTTTTGGTAAACAGTCGCCTGGATCTCTTCACTGCGACCCACTTCTTAGGTGGGCACCCCTTCTTCCGAAGTTACGGGGCCATTTTGCCGAGTTCCTTAGAGAGAGTTATCTCGCGCCCCTTGGTATTCTCAACCTCCCTACCTGTGTCGGTTTCGGGTACGGGTACCATATGTTCATCACATTACTAGCTTTTCTTGACACTATCCTTCACCACTCGGAGTTCGTAAACTCCTCCCAAACCAATCAGGGTATGGCTATCTTTCATGCGTCCCTAATAATGCTCCCATACAGTAGTCAGGGATTGTTGACCCTGTGTCCATCGACTACGCCTTTCGGCCTCGCCTTAGGTCCCGACTAACCCAGAGTGGACGAACCTGGCTCTGGAACCCTTAGGGTTTCGGGGCATTGGATTCTCACCAATGTTTGCGCTACTCAAGCCGACATTCTCACTTCCGTCTCGTCCACAGCTGCTCGCCGCTACTGCTTCTTCCTACTACGGAACGCTCCCCTACCGATTAATAAATTAATCCCACAGCTTCGGTACATCGCTTAGCCCCGTTCATTTTCGGCGCAAGATCGCTTGACTAGTGAGCTATTACGCACTCTTTCAAGGGTGGCTGCTTCTAGGCAAACCTCCTAGTTGTCTAGGCAATCTCACCTCCTTTATCACTTAGCGATGATTTGGGGACCTTAGCTGGTGGTCTGGGCTGTTTCCCTCTTGACGATGAAGCTTATCCCCCACCGTCTCACTGGCAACGTGTGCTCTGGGTATTCTGAGTTTGTCTCGATTTGGTACCGGTCTCCCAGCCCGCACCGAAACAGTGCTTTACCCCCCAGATATAATCGTTACCGCTGCGCCTCAACACATTTCGGGGAGAACCAGCTAGCTCCTGGTTCGATTGGCATTTCACCCCTAACCACAACTCATCCGCCGATTTTTCAACATCGGTCGGTTCGGACCTCCACTTGGTGTTACCCAAGCTTCATCCTGGCCATGGTTAGATCACCAGGGTTCGGGTCTATAAACACTGATTATCGCCCTTTTCAGACTCGGTTTCCCTTTGGCTCCAGCATTTCCGCTTTAACCTACCAGTGCCTATAAGTCGCCGGCTCATTCTTCAACAGGCACGCGGTCATCCGTTTAATCGGACTCCCACTGCTTGTAAGCTAATGGTTTCATGTTCTATTTCACTCCCCTTGCGGGGTTCTTTTCACCTTTCCCTCGCGGTACTGGTTCACTATCGGTCACACAGTAGTATTTAGCCTTACGAGATGGTCCTCGCTGATTCACATGGGATTCCTCGTGCCCCATGCTACTCGGGATTCAGCTACTATCCTTTGACTTTCGACTACAGGACTTTCACCTCCTCTGGTGCAGTATTTAGCTGCTTCGTCTAGTCTCCGTGATTCGATATCGCTGTCCCACTACCCCAGTCAGTAAACCAACTGGTTTAGGCTCTTCCCCTTTCGCTCACCACTACTCAGGGAATCTCTTTTGATTTCTCTTCCTCCAGCTACTAAGATGTTTCAGTTCGCTGGGTTGGCTCTTTCCTGTCTATATATTCAACAGGTAGTATTTAGGGTTGCCCCATTCGGACACCTCCGGCTCAATGTTTGCTTCCAACTCCCCGGAGTATTTCGTCGGTAACCACGTCCTTCTTCGCCTCTGTGTGCCTAGGTATCCACCATTAGCCCTTATTAGCTTGACCACAATTCCATTGGTTTTATCCTGCATTCACAGTTTGTCTGTGTCTGCCTGCTAATCTAATCGCGTTTTTATGCAGTTTTCAAGGTTCTGGCTAGGTACTACCCAGCAGTCTAACTCCCGTTAGTTGCTGAATTTTTCCTCTTTCTTGGCTTGCCTTTTCATGTGGAGGTTAGCGGACTCGAACCGCTGACATCCTGCTTGCAAAGCAGGCGCTCTACCAACTGAGCTAAACCCCCAAATACAATTCAAAATTCAAAATCCAAAATTCAAAAGTAAATAACTACTTTTGACTTTTGTCTTTTAACTTTTGACTTGCTTCAGGTGGGCCATCCTGGACTCGAACCAGGGACCTCACCCTTATCAGGGGTGCGCTCTAACCACCTGAGCTAATAGCCCATTATCGAACCAAATCATAGTTTGAAAGCTTTGACAATATCTACGACCGACCTAGAGTAGACCATCTGTTCCTCTATTCGCTTTACGCTTTCGATTCTCAGTTGGGTAGGTCTCCCTAAAAGGAGGTGATCCAGCCACACCTTCCGGTACGGCTACCTTGTTACGACTTCACCCCAGTCACCAGCACTGCCTTAGGCATCCTCCTCTCCTAAAAGTTGGAGTAATGACTTCGGGCGTTGCCAGCTTCCATGGTGTGACGGGCGGTGTGTACAAGGCCCGGGAACGAATTCACTGCAGTATGCTGACCTGCAATTACTAGCGATTCCTCCTTCACGCAGGCGAGTTGCAGCCTGCGATCTGAACTGAGCTACGGTTTACGGGATTTGCTTGCTATCGCTAGCTTGCTGCCCTCTGTCCGTAGCATTGTAGTACGTGTGTAGCCCAAGACGTAAGGGGCATGCTGACTTGACGTCATCCCCACCTTCCTCCGGTTTGTCACCGGCAGTCTCTCTAGAGTGCCCAACTTAATGCTGGCAACTAAAAACGAGGGTTGCGCTCGTTGCGGGACTTAACCCAACATCTCACGACACGAGCTGACGACAGCCATGCACCACCTGTGTTCGCGCTCCCTAAGGCACTCTTCCCTTTCAAGAAGATTCGCGACATGTCAAGTCTTGGTAAGGTTCTTCGCGTTGCATCGAATTAAACCACATACTCCACCGCTTGTGCGGGCCCCCGTCAATTCCTTTGAGTTTCACACTTGCGTGCGTACTCCCCAGGCGGGATACTTAACGCGTTGGCTCCGGCACGGCTCGGGTCGATACAAGCCACGCCTAGTATCCATCGTTTACGGCTAGGACTACTGGGGTATCTAATCCCATTCGCTCCCCTAGCTTTCGTCCCTCAGTGTCAGTTACGGCCTAGCAGAGCGCTTTCGCCACCGGTGTTCTTCCTGATCTCTACGCATTTCACCGCTACACCAGGAATTCCCTCTGCCCCGAACGTACTCTAGCTCTGTAGTTTCCACTGCCTTTACAAGGTTGAGCCTTGCTCTTTAACAGCAGACTTACAGTGCCACCTGCGGACGCTTTACGCCCAATCATTCCGGATAACGCTTGCATCCTCCGTATTACCGCGGCTGCTGGCACGGAGTTAGCCGATGCTTATTCCTCAGGTACCTTCATTTTTTTATTCCCTGAGAAAAGAGGTTTACAACCCAAGAGCCTTCCTCCCTCACGCGGTATTGCTCCGTCAGGCTTTCGCCCATTGCGGAAAATTCCCCACTGCTGCCTCCCGTAGGAGTCTGGGCCGTGTCTCAGTCCCAGTGTGGCTGATCATCCTCTCAGACCAGCTACTGATCGTCGCCTTGGTGCGCTCTTACCACACCAACTAGCTAATCAGACGCGAGCTCATCTTCAGGCAATAAATCTTTCACCTTTCGGCACATCCGGTATTAGCCACCGTTTCCAGTGGTTGTCCCCGACCTGAAGCTAGATTCTCACGCGTTACTCACCCGTCCGCCACTATCTCCGAAGAGACCGTTCGACTTGCATGTGTTAAGCATACCGCCAGCGTTCATCCTGAGCCAGGATCAAACTCTCCGTTTTGAAGACATTTGCTTTTAGCTCTTTTCGACTTCTCTTTATACACCTTAGCCTGGTGTTTTTTATTTTCTTGACGCAGGCTATTGTCGTATACTAGCTTTCAAACTATAATATTTTCAAGGTTCGGCTCCCTACCGAGCGGCGCTTCGTCGCGCCCCTCTCTCAGGCACTTATCCAATATATCCAACCTACTCAGTCTTGTCAACTCTTTTGGCAAAATTTTTTTGGATTTTATTTTTTTGTCTCTCCCTATTCCCCCACAGCCACCCTTTTCAGGCAACAATGGTGTAGGAATTTTGCTGACTGAGGGAGGTTAGAGTATGAATTTTCAATCGGTAATAGCTACGTTGCATCAGTTCTGGGCTGAACGGGGTTGTTTGATTGCCCAGCCTTATGATATTGAGAAGGGTGCAGGAACAAAAAATCCCCACACGTTTTTAAGGGCGTTGGGGCCGGAACCTTGGGCTGTAGCTTATATTGAACCGTGTCGTCGTCCTACCGATGGGCGTTATGGCGAGAATCCAAATCGTTTCCAACATTATTATCAGTACCAAGTTTTGATTAAGCCATCGCCAGATAATATTCAGGATATTTATCTTGATTCGTTGCGGGCTTTGGGTATTCGACCAGAAGACCATGATATTCGGTTTGTGGAAGATAACTGGGAAGATGCGACGGTGGGCGCTTGGGGTACTGGTTGGGAAGTTTGGTTGGATGGGATGGAAATTACTCAGTTTACTTATTTCCAGCAGTGTGGGGGTATTGATTGCCGTCCGGTGTCCATTGAGATTACTTATGGTTTAGAGCGATTGGCAATGTATCTGCAAGAGGTGGAGGCGATTACGAAGATTCATTGGACGGATGATATTACTTATGGTGATGTGTTTCTGCAAAATGAGATTGAGCAGAGTACCTATAATTTTGAAGCGTCTAATCCTGAGTTGCTGCTGACGTTGTTTAATTTGTATGAGCAGGAAGCTAGTCAGTTAACGGAGAGGGGTTTGGTTTTACCTAGCTTGGATTATGTGATGAAGTGTTCGCACACGTTCAATTTGCTGGATGCGAGAGGTGTAATTTCTGTAACTGAACGCACTCGTTACATTGCAAGGATTCGTCATTTGGCGCGGAAGGTGGCTAATTTATATGTTGAACAAAGGGAGAAGTTGGGTTTCCCTTTGCTAAAAAATGTCCCAGTTGCACGGTAGAAACTTGTGCTTAATATTTGTTAAAACTTAGTAATATTTCTTAACCCTCTGTAAACAAAGGAGGGTTAAGTGTTTGTTTGACAAATATTCATGGTGCGAAAGAGATGGTGAATTGGAGTGAAGTTTTAGAACCGATTGCGGCTTGGTTTCGTTCTTTGGGGGTTCCTGAAGTGATTGTACATTGGGGACATCCTTTGATGATGGCGATTGTGATTTTTATTTTGGGTAGTTATGTTGCTTGGGCTGGTTGGCGGGGTAAGTGGCTGGAGGAGACAGATAAGGATGGGGCAATGAAGAATCGAATTGCTCATAGACAACTAGCGCCTTTGCTGTTTTTATTTTTGGCTGGTGGTTATACAGGTGGGGTGTTGTCTTTGGTGATGCAGCATAAACCACTATTTGAAAGTCCTCACTTTTGGACTGGTTCCCTTGTGTTGGTACTGTTACTCATTAATGGGGGAATTTCCTTGAGTGGATTTGGTGGTGATAAAAAAATTTTACGGGCAGCTCATGCTTATTTGGGCAGTGTGGCGATCGCTATCTTATTTGTCCATGCTGTTCTAGGCTTTAATTTGGGTATTTCTCTGTGATGTGTTGATACAACATTTATAATTCAAAGCCTGCACGCGCGGGCTTTGTTTGTATAAACCTGATGAACTATACTTCACGAGAAGTATCAAGAAGATTGCCATCAGGTGCTTGTGCAAGAAGTCTTATGATTCAAACTAGTGGTGTCATTATCTGCCTTGGCTACATTTTAGGATTGTTATTTACGGCAGTTCCGGGGAGTGGAGTGTGGATTTTAGTCTTAGGAATTGTGTGTGCAGTCTTTTTGAGAAGAGGGGCAAAACCACAACGACTTCTACAAAAATCAGCAAATGATGTAGTGTCTAATAGTTTACTCCTAACTCCGCTTCCACGAGTGTGGTTAATTGCTGGGTTGGTGGGGTTGTTAGCAAGTTTTTATTTTCAATGGCGTGTACCTCAACCAACAGCAACGGATATTAGTAAATTTGTCTCATCAGATAGCAATAATCAAGAACAACTGGTGATTGTGCGTGGGGAAGTCGCTAGTAATCCTCGCTTGACTCGCAGCCAAAGGGGGCAATTTTGGTTGCAAGTATCTCAGTTAGATGAAGTGAGAAATCAGAAAGATACGAAAGAAACTCAAAAAGGGGCGAGTGGTAAGTTATATGTAACTGTGCCTATACTCAAGGCTACTGGTTTACATCCTGGGCAAGAAATTGCGGTGACAGGGGTGTTGTATAAACCGAAGGCTGCATCAAACCCTGGGGCTTTTGATTTTAAAAAGTATCTGGAGCGGGAGGGGACATTTGCTGGCTTGATGGGACGGCAGATTAATATTTTGGATGAAGAGGAACAATGGGGATGGTGGCAAATTCGAGAACGGATTGTGCGATCGCAAGTTATGGGGTTAGATATACCAGAAGGGCCTCTTGTCAGTGCAATGGTGCTGGGTAGCAAAGCTGTTGATTTACCCTACGATATCCGCGATTTATTTGTACAAGCAGGATTAGCCCATGCTTTGGCAGCTTCAGGGTTTCAAACTTCACTGATTTTAAGTGTCATTTTACAGCTAACTAAGCGGGCAAAAAAGGTGACTCAGGTTAGCCTGGGTGCGTTGGCTTTGATTATTTTCCTGAGTTTAACGGGATTTCAGCCTGCTGTACTTAGGGCTGTGATTATGGGTTTTGCTGCTTTGGTGGGCTTGGCATTAGATAGGAAAGTGAAACAGTTGGGTTCACTGTTATTAGCCGCCACTATATTATTAGTATTTAATCCTTTGTGGATTTGGGATTTAGGTTTTCAGTTAAGTTTTTTAGCGACTTTGGGATTAGTGGTGAGTGTCCCGGCGATTACTAGTTTTTTGGGTTGGATTCCCCCAGCGATCGCCTCTTTGATTTCCGTTCCTCTGGCTGCTACAATTTGGACTCTACCGTTGCAACTATTCGTGTTTGGGGTTGTGCCTGCTTATAGTTTGCTACTAAATATTATTACCACACCGTTAATCTCAATTATTAGCATTGGTGGAATTATCAGCGCGATGTTTGCATTAATCTTGTCTGGTGCTGGTAGCTTTGTGGCAGGTTTTCTCCACTATCCCACTGATTGGTTAATTAAATTAGTCGAAATTTTCAGCCAGTTACCAGGGAATTCATTGATTGTAGGTAGCATCTCAACTTGGCAGTTATTGGCAATTTATGGACTAGTTTTCCTGGTTTGGTTAGTAAACTGGTGGCAGAAACGCTGGTGGTTTGCAGGTTTAATGGCTATTGGCTTGGTTTTATTTCCCGCTTGGCATTCTGCAAGTACGTTATCGCGGGTTACGGTATTAGAAGCTGGGGCAGAACCTGTGGTGGTTGTGCAAGATAGAGGTACAGTTACTTTAATTAATAGTGGGGATGAGGGTACAGGACGCTTTACGATTTTACCCTTTTTACAGCAGCAAGGTGTGAATCAAATTGATTGGGCGATCGCTACTGATTTTCAACGCAATAATAATGATGCTTGGTTAGAAGTTCTGCAACGTTTGGCAATTAAAAACTTTTACGCCTACGCTACCAATAAGGAAAATTCTCTAGCAGATCAAGCCATACCTCAAATCTTACAAAAGCAAAAGGGCATTTATCAACTTTTACCTGTTGGGCAAACTATTAATCTTGGTTCTACGGTAGCCCAATTAATCAACGAACAACCAATGATGCAGTTGCAAATGTTAGGCCAGAGTTGGTTATTGGTGGGGGATGTGGAACCGAAAGAGGTAGAAAGAATTATGAAAGCTGGAGGTTGGCCTAGTCCTCAAGTTTTGTGGTGTAATGCTGAGTCTTTAAAGGATTTAGTCATGATGCTCAAACCGCAGGTGGCGATCGCTTCTTCTGGTAGTCTTGAGAGTACGGTCTTATCTGAACTCAGTAAAACATCAACTAAAGTTTTCGTGACAGCCCAAGATGGGGCTATTCAATGGATGCCCAATGGTGAGTTTGAATCGTTTACTCAGGTGTCTGAGAGTAAGTCTTCCGTTTTGTAATATTTGGTTTTATTTCACACCGAAACAAGGAAAGTTGATTAAAGATTTTGGGCTAAAGCTACAGCACCCCATAATGGTGCATCGTCGGCTAATGCTGCCGGCACGATTTCCAATGGTACTTCTGGTAATGCTGTGAATCTGGCTGTTTCTTGTAATACAGTCCACCAAGTTTCCCCTGCTTTGGTGACGCTACCACCTAAAATAAAACGTTGGGGGTTAATGAGATTAGCTACGTTACCGATACCTACACCTAAAGCCCAAGCAGATTTTTGCAAAACAGCTTGAGCTAGATGATCTCCTTTTATAGCCGCTTCGCTGATTAGTTGACCTGTGAGTAAATTTAAGTTATTCCCTACCAAATTTCTGAGTATTTGTCCGTCTTCCCGTTCTGGTTGATTTTCTAAAATATCTTTGGCATTTTGCGCCATATAAGGCCCTGATGCTAAACGTTCTACGCATCCACGCTTACCACATAAACACATAGGCCCAGCAGGTTCTACAACTATATGGCCAATTTCACCAGCCATCCCAACTGCACCCCGCCAAGGTTTACCGTTGAGTATCCACCCGCCACCCACACCAGTGCTGATGGTAATGTAAAACAGGCTATCGTATCCTTGGCCTGCGCCAAAGTGCTGTTCGCCTAAAGCCGCAACGTTGGCATCGTTGTCTACACTGGTAGTTACACCAAACTCTTTCTCTAGCAAGCTTTTGAGGGGAATATTTTCCCAGCCAGGGACGTGATGAGATAGTCTGACAGTCCCAGTGGTTGCGTCTACGGGGCCGCCGAAGCTAACACCAATGGCGACGGGAGTTGCACCTTGGAGTAAGGAGTGAATGAGCGATCGCATAATTGCCAAGTCTGTGTTAGCATCGCCATTAATTGGGGAAAAGCGACGTTCATAACGCAACCATTCTCTAGAATCAGCATTTACTAACCCTGCTGCTAGCTTCGTTCCCCCAAAATCCAGCGCTAAAGTTAATTTCATCATTTTTTCGTCAAAAACCAATATTCAGGTTAAGTCTAGGACATCACAGCAAAAAGTTTACCTGTGCATTGGTTAAATCTATGATGTTATGTCATTTAATCTTATCTATTGAGAATTTTTATTATTTACATTGATTTATCCAATAGCTATAAATATGGATTTTTCTATATTTAAATGCTTATAAACCTTGCCCAGAAGTAGGTTTGTGAAACACACGGATTTAAAATTCATCATAAATATTAATAAATACTTGCATTTATGATTTCTTTAGGTTAAATTCAATAGTAGCTGTCTAAAGAATTATTTCTCACTGTGTACAGTTGAGTAAAATAAACACAGGGTTAATATCCAACTTATAAGTCCAGTCCGCATAAAAACTAAGATTTTTGGATAGTTCACCTGTATTTAGACGATTGAAACATAAATACACGAAATTCAAAACATCTTTTCCCGACAAAAGTTAAATGTGCTGAATGTGAGATAGTTAAAAACATAACGTCTCCTGAGCCTTCTACCTTTTTTTATAAAACTATTGATAAAAATTCTCAATAATATGTATTACCTGCCACCATCAATTTCATCTTCCTAAAAAATAGCGTTGTTGCCAAGACATGATACTTAGACAGTAAAAGTCTAAATCAATACTAGTTACAGAAAAACATAATTCAACTATCTTTAGGATTAATTTGTGATCAATATATTAATTTTTTATTCAGTAAATTCCCTCAAATCTATTTTCCAATGAGAAGTTATAACCTCAGTAAATTAGTCATAAATACTGCTATTCTTGCTCTATTTGCTAACAAGTTGAGTAAATACGTAGCTGTCAATTATTGCTTTGTGGCTTCTGACAAGTTAAACATTTGGAGATGTTAACCGGATATGACCAGGAAGTTATTGATATTTTATATAGAATTATTCTTAATAGGGAGGACGCTGATTGAAAATAATGTTATAAAGTGCCTACCTGGGGTTAGTCCTTAAATAAAAAGGATTAGTTTTGACTTTTTGAAATGGGAATTTTGTAATGTGGAAAACAATACTGTTTTTCATTAATTCGTCAACAAGAAAAATAAATTAGTATAGAAAAATGAGTAATATTTTTTGTTCAGACTACACAAGGAAAGTAGAGGAAGATATCATTGGTAGTGGTACTGATTACCAAACATATATTCTTGTTGAGTGTCCTCAACCCTGGCTAAAAAATGCTTTCAGTTCGAGATGGGTTCCGAATAATTTACAGATGCTGGTAGAAGAAGTATACAAAGCTAAACTACCAATTAGGTTTCTTTTAATTGCTAATGATCTTACCCATAAAGCAGATCATACAACCCTCTTAATTTATCAAAAACAAGAAGGCTTAAGTCGTGGATATTTCAAGCATGAATTTAAATTAACGCACATTGAGCAAGTAGCTGGTATTGTCAAAAAATGGTTATGGGGTAAGCGACCAGAGTCTGATATAGAAACAAATATAACGAGAGATATTTTAGTTTGTACACACGGTAGTTATGATAAGTGTTGTGCTAGATATGGTAATTCTTTTTATTTCCATGCTAACGCTACTATCTCCAATTTGAAGTTAGAAAATGTCCGAATTTGGCAATCAACTCACATTGGTGGTCATAGATTCGCACCCACAGCAATAGACTTACCGGAAGGGAGATATTATGGGCTTTTAGATCAGGATTCTTTTCTATCAATCTTGACACGTACTGGCGATATTCAAAGTCTAAAAAAAGTATATCGAGGTTGGGGAATTTTACCACCAGTTATTCAAGTTCTAGAAAGAGATTTAATGTTGAGTCATGGATGGAGTTGGTTTAATTACAGAGTTTCAGCCAAGATTTTAGAGCAAAGTTTGGACAACAATACTATGGTGGGTGAATTAACTTTTGAGCAAGGCTCTAGCTCTTTGTATACATATCGAGCTAAATTGATCAAAGATATAGATAGGACTATCAGTGTGAAGAGTTCTTGTAGTGCTAACCAAACTTCAACGATTGTCAAATACGCTGTAGCCGATCTTGGGTTAGTTACGGAAAATGTCCTAACTCTTAGTAAGTAGAAATCATAATTTATATTATATCAGAGGATTTATCTACTGAGAGCGATCGCTACACACATCGTCTTATGAGCCTATTGGCGTGGCAAAGCTAAAATATTGCAATGTATTTTTGAGAAAATTGAGATAAATCAATACTTTTGCTTTATTTTTCATAAATTATTTTAAGCTCTTGCCACGCCACTATATTGTTAACCATGTGAAGTTCTCCCTGAAGGTACCAGTATTTTCCCAACCAACTCTATGGCTGGCGAAGCAGATATCACCTGCGCCATCAAGCCTGAATGCTGTATAGATAAATATCTCAGAAATTTATGGTGGAAAATACGTAATTCATACATAATATTGATAGCTAAGGGTGAAATTACGGTTATACTCACTCAGATATTAAGTAGTAGTAAGTAAAAATACTCGTAATTCGTCTTTAATTGCTAAACAGTTGTTGATACTTGGCGGTATCTTCGCTTGTGGAAATTGTATCCTGGGGCTGTTAAACCGCCAATATTATGTATTGAGTGAGTTGAAACAAATGCTTAACAATCTAGTACAACATCTCCAATATAGGAAAAAACAATTTACACGTCTGCTTGAAAGACTACGCTCATATTTTTATGTATGGTTAAATGTAAAACACATTCATGGTAAGAGATTGACTTGGTGGAGTAAGTCTGATTGTACCGTTCTTTCTGTTGTTCGAGACTGTGAAGACTATATTGAATCTTTTATTCAACATTACCTAGCACTAGGTGTTAAACATATCGTCTTGATGGACAATGGTTCAAAAGATGGAACCATCTCGCGGGCTGCTAAATATAAACAGGTTACTATTGTGGAGTGCCATTTAAGTTTTGCAGAATATAAACGCGATATGCGTCAGTTCTTGATTGATCATTATTCGTTTAATCGCTGGTGTCTGCTAGTGGATTGTGATGAATTCTTTGATTATCCATGCTCTGATGAAATTTCGTTTAGAGACTTATTAGCATGGCTGGATATCCACAGATATAATGCTGTAATGGGACAGATGCTAGATATGTTTCCTCGTGGAGCAATTCAAACACAGAGTAATGGGAAAAATCTTGACTTTCTGCAATCGCATCGATGGTTTGAAATCGCAGATATCGAAGAGAAATTGTTACCTTCTGGACTGAGTAATAAAATGAAGGATAAGGCTAATTTAAAGTTACATTATGGTGGCGTTCGCAACAGAGTATTTAATAACTCACCTTTCCTCTCAAAGTTTGCATTATTGAAGCCAAACTTTCGATTACAGTTAGTTGGTAGCCATCTAGTACAATGGGCAAACATAGCAGATATTACTTGTGTTATGTTCCATTATAAATTTCTGCCTCAGTTTACACAAGTGGTTGATAAAGCGGTACGAGAAAAACAGTATTACAACAATTCTTCAGAATACAAACGCTATCAGGAAGTACTACTAGAGAACAATACATTAATTCTACATTCGCATAATTCAATTGAATATAGAAATATTAATCAGTTGTTAGAACTGGGGTTTATAAAAGTAAATAAAAACTATATTCAGTACAAACAAGAAATAAATCAAGGTCAAGAAAATACAAGAAATTAGTGATTTACTTGATGCTAATCAGAGCCACCCCAAGACCAAGCTGGATTGCCATTTTTTAAACTATTTTTTAGCACCACTAGGGGATAATTATTAGGATCAGAACCACCTGCCAAATCTAAGATAAAGTAAACTTTGCCTTTAACAAAGTGCATTCGTAAATAATTAATGTTTCCAGAGTAGTCTTGTCCATCAAACTTGGACATCCCAGCAGATGCCGAGCATTTGGTATATCTCGGCTTCAATTTTCCCACCCATGTAACGCTAAAGTTATTGCTAGTAAGCACTGAAATGTTACTAGCGTAGGCACTCAAGTTAACAGAGCCATCCGTTGTAAAACTACCTTCTTGATAAGGTCGGGGTTTTTCAGTAACCGAAACTTTGTCTGGACAACTTTGTTTTTGTTCATTTTCGCTATAAACTTTTAGCTCAATATTTTGTGATGGATTTTGTGCAGAGGTACTTAAGCTGGATAACAGAGGTACTAGAGTAATACCAGCACCCAGGATTAAAAGCCTAAATGAAATTATATTCATCCTGAAAAACCTTAGATACTAATATTTGATCTTTAGCAAATGATTTTGATATGTAACCATATGAGATATTAGAGCTACCTTTTTTTGGATAACTCATCAACTAGGTTCCCAGCATTTGGAGATTATGCAGAGTAGAATAAAGCCCTCCTGAATTTAACAGTTCCTCATGGCTACCTTGTTCCACTAATTCACCACGTTTTAACACAAAAATTCTATCTACGTTGCGAATTGTAGACAGGCGGTGGGCAATAATGATGGCAGTTCGCCCAATTAATAATTCGTTTAATGCTTCCTGCACTAAGGCTTCTGTACCAACATCGAGACTTGCAGTGGCTTCATCTAGAACCAAAATTTGAGGATTGCGAATAGCTGCACGAGCAAAAGCTAACAGTTGCTTTTGTCCACTAGAAAGATTTGTACCCCGTTCTCGCAATTTAGTATCGTAACCTAAGGGTAGTTCTTCGATAAATTCGGCAATATTTGTTTGTTGTGCGGCTGCTTGAATTTCCTCAAAAGTATAGTAATCACCTAAAGTAATGTTGCTTTTGACATTACCAGCAAATAAAAAACCCTCTTGTAAAATTACCGCCATATAACGGCGTAATTCTGCTTGAGGTAACTCGCGGATATCAATTCCATCGACTAAGATACGTCCTTGGGTGGGTTCGTAGAGACGACATAAAAGACGGATGATAGAACTTTTACCTGCGCCAGTAGGCCCTACTAATGCAACTTTTTCGCCAGGACGAATAATAAAGTCTAAGTCTTTGATGACGTAATCATCGTCTTTATAGGCAAACCAAACGTGTTCAAAACGTATTTCTCCCATGTTTGGAGTGTCGCTGATATTTTGAGATTCCAAATCAGCCACAATTTCATCAATGTAACCAAATTTAGCATCAAAAACGGAAAAACGAGAGTTGGAGCGATCGCTTATTTCTATCGGTTCATCTAAAATGTCGCTAACCCGTTCAATGGCCGTAAATCCAGATTGAATCACGGTGAATTTTTCCGCAAAATCTCGTAAAGGGTCGAATAAGCGTTGGGCGTATAAAATAAAGGTCGATAAAGTCCCAAAATCAACTTGATTGTCTGAAAGTAACCATCCACCCACCCACAATACACCAGCGATCGCAATTAAGCCAATCCATTCCAGAGTTGCGGAAACAGCCGAATCAAAAAAGATAGTTTGATCTACCTGTTTGGTATAGCGTTGGTTAGTAGTCCGAAATAACTCAGCATTAAACTTTTCCCGGCGGAATAACTGGACTACGTTAATCCCCAAAACATTCTCTTGTAGCTGGGAATTCAATAAAGAGAGTTCTTCCCTCGCTTTGTAATTAGCTTTGCGGTACTCTTGTTGGAAGTAAATAATTAACCAAGTAACTGGTAACAACATCACCAGGAGCAAAGAAGCAAGTTGCCACTGGATAGAAAACATTAAACCAGTAATGACCACCATCAAAACTACGTCAGAGACGATGCCAATAGCACCAGTGGAAAATACGTCTCCCAATACTTCTACATCACTGGTGAGTCGGGTAATTAGTTTACCAACGGGTGTACGGTCGAAGAAACGGACTGCCAGAGAAGTTACATGATGAAATAAGTCTTGGCGAATAGCGGCTGTAATTTTTTGCCCTAACTTCTGTAACAAATAGCCTTGGTAACCCGTCAACGCTAAACGAACAACAATTGTAAAGAGTAAGACTCCCTCAATTATATGTAGCCCTTGGGACAAGGGGCGATTTCTCAAAAACTCGTATGCGCTAGATTCCTTACGAATTAAGGATACAGCTTGTCCAATTAACAAGGGTTGTACGGCATTAGCCAAAGCAAGTGGTAATAGCAGTACCATTGCCAGAATTAGGAGTTTAGTATTACGCCGGGCGTAAGGAACCAAACGGGAAAACAGCCGCCAGTCATTGTTACGCCAACGGTTTCGTTTGTAAGATTTTTGGGAAAGTTGGTAGATGCTCATAGTAGGAGCATTATATTAATTTTTAATAGACTGTGTGTAAATTGTTTGATTAGAAAAACACCTGTCTGAAGGTAAAGTGCGCTTTCGTTGTGATGCAATGCCTGAGATAGAAACCGTAAGATTAAGACTCAGATGCTTTACTCTAGGTGACTCTCGAAAATAGTAGCGATCGCTCTTCCAGAAAACATAGCATCAAGACGAGTAATTGAGAAAATAGCCATGAAGTATCAAAAGCTAGCTTACTACGCCATCTCTCAATCACAATGGCAAGCAGATAATAGTTTGTATTTGATAGAACCTTAGTATCTTACAGGTACGTTAGTTACATTACTGCGAAACTGTACCATAGCTTCACTAGCACCAAAATATACCGCAATCTCAGATAAGAGCATTTTTCTTTGTGTTGCCCATAGTAAACCACGTTTGGGAATTTGCAGGCATCCTCCTAAATAAGTGGCTTCATCTTCGTTAATTTGTTGACGTTTTGGTAGCCCTGTTAATGGATCGAAACCAACCCGCTTATGATTTAACAATACATGAGCTATTTCGTGCATCACATTTGATTCGTATCTTGTATCTGCGTGAAGGGGATTATAAACAATTATTAGGGGGCGATCGCATACAATTGCTCCTGACCACTCATCACTGGCAAGTAATCTTTGTACTTGCTCTGCTGGTAAATTGGGAAACTGATCAGGTGTCAAGACTGTTGCCCCTAATTTAGCGGCTAGGGTGTTTGCTGGCAATCGCTCAAAAGCTTTCAATTGAATTAAGCTGCGTTGTTCAGTAGTGATTACCTCACAGCGTTGTCTAAAGTCTGTCGACAGTTTTTCAATTAATGACATAGTTATGGGTCTTGCTTCAATTCGTCATCTTGTTGCGAAAGGTCTCGATAGGCTGCTTTGACTAAGGACGCTAAAGCATTGGCGATCGCTGGATCAAGTTTTTTGTCGGCTCGTAATTGAATTGCGATCGCTTCAGGCGTATCTGGTTGATCCTCCTCCGTAGTTCTAAATAACTCCGCAGGTGGTACTTGTAGCCAGTTACAAAGCGCTAAAAATGTTTCCATGTCCGGCATTCTACCGCTCTCTACCCTTGATAGAGTAGATGGACTTACATTCCCAATTTCTACCGAAGTTTCTCGCAACCCTCTACTACCTCGCTTTTTGCGAACTAGGCTCGCCAAGCGTTCTATATCTAGATAACTTCCCATTCTCCTATCCTTGCGTCACGTAAAAATCAATCGTTTCTTAGTTGACACACCATAAATAATCCTGTATGGTATGTGCAACAAATGTATCATGAATGAAAAAAGCGTGGTGCTGAGTAAATCCTCTCAAAGAAGGATGATCGCTTATGGAAATTAGCGAATTTAACAGTCTTGTTATTGGTTTAGCAGAGTTTGTCCGCCGAGATGGCAAGTATCCATATCCAGAACTACTACGTCATGGTCTGAATAAACTAGCACTAGAGTTAACTGCTGTACCATATCCGCGTACTCTGAATGGTCTTTTAGTTCTACTGGAAAAACCTGTGAAAACTTGGTATCCAAGGCGCTTCATACCAAAAGAATTTGACTCAGATTTTGGCTTACTTTACGAAGGAGGACTTAGTGAAGAAGCAAATCGATACTTTTATGAAGAACTGCTTGAGCGGACAAAATTATCAGAGTCCGCAACTGCTACAACTCAGCAGATTGCTATAGAAAATCTCCAATTTCAAAGAATTTTGGCACGTTTACAAGAGTTATATAACAACGATAGTAATCCTGAAAGTGTGCAAAGGGAATATGTTTTACTGCGTCGATTTCTGATTGAGAATCGATACACAACTAAGGCACATATCCGCAAAGTATTTTTGAAAACAAAATATATTCACATCCAAGAAGTTGGAGAACTCTATGATGAGTGTGAAATAGAAGAGCCTTCCTGGAATTGCGATCGCTGCGGCCCTTTGTTTAAAAAGTATGGCAAGCTACGTGGTATTAAACCTAGTGTTTGCAACGACCATCGGCAAAGTCTGCCTTATGTGAAAAAGATTACATGGCAACATGGGTTGTGTCGCTTGAAGTTTGGGATTCACTTGCGTATCTGTTTACCAGGAATACCGGAAATACGGTTATTTGAGATTTTGGCAGAACTACAAAGTAAATTCCCACAACAGCTTTGCGCCATTCATCTTTACCCTGGCATTGATCGCTATGACTTACAACTGTGCTTCTGTGACCAAACAACCTGGGCTGTAGATATTAAGGATTATCAAAGTCCCTACAAGTTAGCACCGAAGTTAACACCTCTATTCAGCGAGGGAGATTTACGTTATCACGAAAGTTTTTATGTCATTCCTATCGAACGTTTGCAACAAACACAGAATTATCTAGAAATTCTTCGGGAGCAGGCGGCAAAACTGCCAAGCAGTATTCATCTTTTGAGTGATGCTGTTTTTGAGAAACGAGTGATTAATAAAATTGAAAGCTTGCTGGAGGGGAATAGCCAATGAGCCAGAAGACCTTATTTGAGCTACCAAGAGAGTTTATAGACCGCCTCGAACAGTTGAAGGATGAAGGCTTGGAGCGTATTCAGGCTGAATTGCTACTTCAGGTAGAGCTTTGCTTTGTGCTGATGGAGCGTTTGGGACTCGATGATGAGCCAGTTACTGCACCTTGGGCGGTTTTGAGTGGGATGCCCTTAAGACATCCGCGTTTACAAAACTTAGATGAGATGGCAAGAAAAGCGATCGCCAACGCTCGTCAAATTGCTCCATTTTCTGCCCGCTTCGCTTGGTTAGCTGCCTTGCGTTCTTATCTGAAGATTCCTTTAGATTGGCGTAACTACGGAGATTTCACACCGCAAAATTGGGATATCTATATTATTCATGCTGCTAAAAACCTCAGACATCCAGCAAATCAAGATGTATATGAACGGTGTTTAATAGCCAATTTGAATTTCCGGCTTCGTAAAGTTCAGCAAGTAGAGCTTGACGTTGCTTATCAATTCGAGGCGAAGACAGGAGAACAGACAGTTATAGTCCCAATCAAATTTACCCAGCAACAGGTACGTAATGCACAGATACAGCACTTACCCTGGTTTGCCACATCTCGTTCTCGCAGTTCTTTTTCCCTCCGCATTTCAGATTTAGAGCAAGATGCAGCCTGGATTGATGAACGAGAGGAAGCGTTAACCCGACAATATGGGTGGGATGAAACCGCCAAAGGACATTGGGTAAATCGCTTCCGCAAAATTAATTTCCACAGAGTACAGGAAAATGCCACACTGCTTCAGCAAGAGGAGCGGATTCTAGAGTTAGATGGCTTCACAAACATTGCTGGTATGGTTGCCTCTGGAAAGACCACCTTTTCGCAATTGCTGACTGTAAATATTGTGCGACATCATGGCGATCGCCGCATCACCTTAGTCGTTAGTGATGTGCAATCAGCGATTAAATTAGCTAACCAAATCAATTGGTGGTTCTGTGACGACCCAGAGAATGATGAGCCGATAGCAGTACCAATCTTGGGGCGCAGTAAACGGGATGCACACCTGCGGAGTTTCTCTACGTCGAAGGATTATCTTGAACATCAGCAACGTGGACAGCCTCACTGGGGTGAACGTTGGTTAGGCACAGCTTGTCCTCTACAGGGTCAGATTAATAAGCGTTCCTTTCAGGAATTTTTAAATAACAAACCCCTCAAACCAGGAACAGAACCTTGTTACTCTCTGCAAAAAATGCCTGCAAGCGATGTCTACGACGGGCTACGCCTACGCGCCAGACGAAGTAAAAGCAGAGGTTCATTTTATTTGTGTCCATTCTTTGCCAAATGTCCATCCCAACAGGTTTATCATGATATGCCAAATGCCCGTGTTTGGATTACAACTCCAGGCGCAATGGCAATGGCAGGATTACCACGCCATCTAGAGTTGCGTCCTATGAAAATAGGTGAACTCGTCTACGAACAATCAGATTTTGTTGTTTTTGATGAAGTAGAGACGGTTATTAAGTGGTTTGATGACACCTACGCTGAGGAGGTGGTGCTTACTGATGGTGGTAAAAACGGGGTTTTTGATGATATTGGCGTGAAAACAGAACAATTTTCCACAACTAACCGTGTGATGCCCCCGTTAACTCAGAGATGGACTGGTGCAGAACGTGATGCCCAAAAAGCAATTACAGCCACACTAACGCTACTTGATAAACATTTTGGACATCAGATTCTACGAGATTGGATTAAACGCGGTTACTTTACACCCAACACTCTGCTGTTTAAATTTGCCCGTCGTCTGGCGGGATTAGAAGAATTTGAATCTCCAGAAACCCCAGAAGCCCATTCGCAAGCCAATGCTCGACTGATAAAGCCAATTGTGCGTTATTTTGATGCACTACTCAACGAGGAAGATCCTTTACGGATGGATTCTCCTGAAAACCCAAGTCAAAATCCAGTGTATCGTCTGGCAGCGCTTATGCAGGAAATTAACAGCACTGGTGAAAGCGCATTAGATGACAAAATATACATAGCTTGCAGAGCTTGGATTCTGGAATTTTTTCCGAATACACAAAGGCGTTTAGAACGGTTGCGAACAGAATTAGAGAATCGTCAGCACAGTTCGCCACAATCAAGCAATGAGAATGAGGTAGATACTATAGAAACTTTGGCTTATCGCCTACAATTCGCGCTGACGATCGCTCTTTTGGATAGACACACGCGCATTGTCTTCTATGAGTGGCAAAATCGGCCCCAATCAATTACCGATGATTCACCCCATCAGCGTATGCCGACGGCGATGTTGAATATTTTGCCGCTACCCCTTACAGGACGACAATTCGGCACATATTACTCTAAAGACAATGAGAGCGATAAAAAATCCAAGAATCGTAGTAATAATGCCCTAACATTGTTTGCTTATACAAATATTGGACGTTGCTATATTCTTAACTTTCATCATTTACTAACAGACTTTAATGGACAACGCGGGCCTAATGTGCTGGCACTTTCTGGAACATCATATTTACCACATTCTACTAGCTTTCACGTTGGTAATCCGCAGGGTATTTTAATGCCGGAACAAGAGGCAATAAAAGCGATCGCTCAAAGTTACTTCAAGTTTCTGCCTCAATTCGACCAAAAGAACCAACCCCTGCGTATTTCCGGTAGCGCTGAACGAAAAAAAATGGGCTTATTTCAAGAAATAGCGCGATCGCTTATTGGTAGTAACGGTACAGGTCATCTAGGTCAAGAACTTAAGGAATTGAGACATCTTGGTGATGATGCAAATTACCACTGGCGCGATCGCGATCGTATTTTATTATTAGTCAACTCCTATGATCAAGCCCGTTGGGTAGCCAAGGAAATTGGTAATTGCTGGTCAAGTATGCAGGACTCTGTTTATCATTTAGTCCCTGATAATACAGATACATACACAGAGAATGACTTTGATGAAATAGACCGACTTCTACAACCAACTGACAAAGGTGCGCTCAATCGTGCAGATATTGAAACTTTCGGGCAAACCAACGGCAGAATTTTAGTTGCGCCGATGAGTGCGATGGGGCGTGGCTTCAATATTTTGAATGGCAATGGTAAAGCCGCATTTGGTAGCGTTTACTTTCTAACTCGTCCCTATCCCCATCCCCATGATACACAAGCGATCGCCCAAGAAATGAATCGACGCGCTTTAGACTGGGTGGATAAAGATGCCTTTACAGCCTGGTTACAGGGAGATGGAGTCGTTCAACGTGCAGAAAAAGTGCGGCAACTAGCAGCGCGTTATTGGCGATCGGTTGAACAGCGCTCATACTATAAAACTCTACGTGATGATAAGGAATTACTTGCTTATCCAAGATTTGATTTGGCTGCAACTACTGCTGGGTTAGTCATTCAAGCCGTTGGTCGTCTGTTGCGTGGCGGTGTGCCATTTCGTGCTTATTTCGTTGATGCTGCTTGGGCCCCTAAGAGTGCTGCCAGAATAGCTAATCCTGAACTGAATGAAAATGATACTGAACAAACAAGCCTACTCGTCGCCATGATATTACGAATTTGCGACTATGCCAGCGAGGAAAACAGCGTGGGCAATGCACTTTATCAGCCTCTTGCTGAGGCGATGGAAACAATTAATGACCTATATTTTTAGCTTTTTGCGTGCAGGAGTTGACAATGCCTAAAAAATCTGATTCAAATTCCCTTTTACTGGCGCGAATGACGCTTCGGGAAGATGCTTTAAAAAATTTGCAAATTGCGATACTTCAGTTTCCATTTGCCGAAATTATTGCGGAATTTCGTAACAGCATGGAAGAGGTTTTATCCCCAAATCGCAAAAAAAAGGTTCATGTACCTTACAGACAGTTGAATAATGGTTTAGTTGCCTGTGCATCAACTTTAACTCATGGTTTTGAGTATTTTGATAGAGGTGATTATCGAGCTTTAGCTGTAGGCACAAATGAAAATCCCCTTCGAGTTCCCACACCAGAACAAATACATGAGTTAGTGAGTATTTGGGCGCAGGAATGGACAAAGCAATTTTCTGGTAAGGGAAAAACAGATCAGGTCGCTAGTGTTTGCGATCGCTTCCTAGAAAAAATAGACATATTTCCCTCTAATTGGTTTTGGCAATCAATACCAACAGAAACCCTGATCCAAAATATTAACGCCGAAAAAGGACTTGGATTTCAAGCTATACCCAGCCTACTTGCAACTATATTGCATGGAAAAGCCTGTGTTATTCGCTCTGGACAAAGAGAGCAAGAAATTCGCTGGAGAAAAGCACAAGGCGATGGTTCAGGAAGAACGGGACTATTCCTAGTTAGTCAACCATTTGTTGCCTTTTACCTAGATGAGAACGGCAAGGAAAGGACAGGATATTTTGTCTATCGCTTAGATTTTCGCTTACAAACTCAAGCAGGAAGGTTTAATGAAATTAGTCAGATCAAACCTTGGATTTTCTTACATTTAAGTTGCCAGAGATATAGGAATCCTATTTGATTTGTGAACAAGACCAAGAGATAATACGGAGAGGGATAAAAGTCTAATAGTAAACAATGAAAAGTCAGCATTTACAAGCTACTACACTTGCGGGGGAAGTATCGCAGCAATATTTAAAAGAGGAAACTGCACTGAATGCGATTGCTGAATTACAAGATTTTATAGATATGTGTCCAGATGCGCGTGAAGTAAGGAAAGCATTGGCAGTCAAGCTAGTTTATCAAGGTTACTTGTATGATGAAATCCAAAAAATTTTAGACGTATCGCGAGGGTCAATCACAGGCTGGAAGCAAGCCTATGAAGAAACTGGAATTGACGGACTGCGACTAAACTACAAAGGGAGAAAGAGCTATCTGAATGCTAAACAACTCCAAGAGGTGTTGAGCTGGCTACAAACAAAAGATTGTTGGGAGCTTGGGGAACTAGAGTATCAACTAGCTTTTGAGTATGACGTAGTTTATGAGTCAAAGCAAAGCTACTACGACTTGTTCTCCGAAGCAGGAATCAGTTGGAAGAAAACCACAAAGGTAAATCCGAAAGCCGATGAGAATGCTGTTGCAGAAAAAAAAAAGAGATTGAAACATTGCTGGCAAATAACCGAGAAGAAATCGAAACAGGAAAGTTAAGAGTATTGTTAATTGATGAGTGTCATTTAATGTGGGGAGATTTAAGTGGTTATGTATGGGGAAAAAGTGACCAAGAAATCGCAGTCCCAGTTGTCAACGAGCGAGATAAGCAGACATACTATGGGGCAGTTGACTATCTCCTTGGAGAATTAGTTCTCAAAGCTTATGATGCTGGAAACTCAAAAAATACTATCAACTACCTAGAATACTTACTAGCTAACTCTCCCGACCAGCGATTACTAATTTTTTGGGATGGGGCTAGCTACCACCGTTCCAAGGAAATTAGAGGTTTCTTGGACTCTGTTAATCAAAGCTTACCAACCGAGCAATGGAAAATACACTGTGTCCGTTTTGCCCCTAATTGCCCAGTACAAAATCCGATAGAGGATATTTGGTTACAAGCCAAAACATGGGTTAGACGTTTTTGTGCTTTAATTCCTTCATTTTCACATTTAAAGTGGATATTTGAGTGGTTTATTAGACACACTACCTTTGATTTTGACACTCTACAGATGTACGGAACTTATTCAAAAATCAAATAGGATTCCTATATGCTCATGAACCATTAATAGAAACTAATTATGGACGTGATATCTCTGTGTTGATGGGTATGAATGAAGAGCGCTTATCTGGGTATGATATAGATTCTACTTTAATCAGACTCACTATTGACAATAATGGGAGAGAGGAGAGTAAGCAGTGGGAATTTCAATTACCAAATTTGCTATCTGCTTTTAAGGCGCGATCGCTTCAATCTAGTAGTGATATTCTACTTAATCCAATAAAATACAACAATTTACAAAATAGACCTGATTGGAAAAAAGATGAATATTATATAGTTCACGCTGAAGGATACAAGTATAAACATGAAAGCTCTAAAAGAAAACACAGCATTAAACCTGGATTTAGTTTACAGGAGCGCGGAGATATAGTAAATCAAGTATTGCAATTATTAGATAATGTACTTATTCCAGATGAGCCAATACAAACTGACATTCCTACTCCATCTGGACAAAATACGCCCTTGGCAATGCGTGATTACAAATTTATCTCCCAGCCTAAAACCATAACAAAACAGCAAAAAGAAAAGCTGAGTCAAGACAAAATTCAAGAACTTGTAGCTAAACATCATCAGGAAAGAAAAATAATCATTGCTAATGCTATCCAACGAGTATTAACGGGAAAATTTATGTATATTTTTCTGTTATGGCGCGAACGAGATACCCATGATATTGTCTATCAAAGTTTACGTGATGTCTTTTTATTAAATGAAGACGAAGACTTTCCTGATTATATTAAACTATTATCTGTGTGGATTGATAATGATAAACTTTTAAAGCCACTAGATACAAATGGATTAGCTCCTAAAGATGGTCAAGAGTTTGATAAACAAATTAGTAAAGAGTATCAGCATAAACGCGAAGAATGGCGCAAGTCTTTGTAAGTCAAACTTAAACCTTTGATTGACTGTTCCATCCAACCTTACTGCTTGGCAATTGTGGAAGTTGGACAAACCAAAAAGAAAGGATTATATCCACAGCAAAATATCTATGGAGCCGTTAGGGAAGCTTGTGTGTTAGAAGAACTTAGTTCCCAAATGGTGCAAACGGTTTCACCAAAATCTACTAACCAAGAAGATAATAATAAAAATGTTACACCCTCTTATAGTAAGAAAACTGAAGGGCGTATATTAAACGCTGTATTGGATTTGACACTACGTCAGACTGGCACGCTATATGGTTTACCTTCAGAAGTTTATGAACAGGCGGGGATAGAGAAGGAAATTGCACAAAACCTAGATGTGATTGCCTTGTGCCGTCGTAAAGTCAATCAAGCTAGGGAAAATATCCACTATGTTCTTGCTGTCCGTCTACGGGCAACGGGTGAGGTTGATGTATTATTTCCTAATACAAAGGATTGGATTCCTTACCCACGAGCAGGAATTGAACTTGGGAAAATTTTCTCACAGGTAAAACGCGATCGCCATCTTTTCAAAACAGTCCAATTAAAAGGGATAGAACTAGCTAAATTTGCGGCTGATGTATTCACGCAAATCAGCGATCGCCCCACACTGGTTTTAATCGAGGCTGAGGGATGGCGCAACGAGCGTGGTGAGGATAATGAAGGTCAAGCTTGGTTTCAATTGAAAAATGAATATCTTTTTGCAAAGCGTGATGTGTTAGATTTCCAACACGTTCCGGGTCATGGTTGTGTGTATCCCCGTGACCATAAAGCACTCAAAAACTTACTTGGAATCATCCGCTTACGCTCTGGCGATGAGACAGCCCAATATATCACTAATAGAGAAACCTGGGATGAAAACTCTTCAGCAAGGGATCTCATCAATTTAAGTGGTTTTTACGATATATCTATACCTGAGTTACTTCATTATTTCTCAATTGGTAAATTACCAACAACACAAAAAGCACAAGATACACTAACAACAAGGGAACTCTATATGCTTGATTCTCAAAATGACGAATACGGTGTAAATATTGCATTCAAGCATCAACAAATCTTAGAAATGGTTCCATTTTTCGTCCATCCAAATTTCCAAAAAACAGCAGAAAGTCTCAAAATACTTTGTCGAGTACCGCATTATCTACGAATTTCACCAGCATGGTCTATGGGTAATATTATCTCACCATATCCCTTGCATTTGGGTAAACAACTTATAAAAGATCATTTATGTGTTTTAGGCATAGAAATTTGATTTAATATTTCACGTCATCACTTCGTGCAGAGCCAACAACAACTCATTGACTGTGTAGGGCTTGGCTAAGAATGAGTTAGCACCAGTATTGACTATTTCGGTTAACTTAGTTTTCGATATGAGTCCACTGGTAGCTATAATTTTGACTTGGGGGTTAATTTTCTTCAAAGTGCGAATAGTGGTTAAGCCATCGAGTACTGGTAGCATGATATCCATTAATACAGCACTAATTTTATCGGCATTTTTGGCATAAAGAGCGATCGCCTCCACCCCATCACTAGCAACTAAAGTCTCATATTGATGACCTTCTAAAGATGTTTTGGTAATATCTTGGATTGAGACTTCATCATCAACAATCAAGATTAATTCTCCATGACCAGCCGGCGGTAATAGATGATCTATATGGGGTGCTTCCGTACCACCCACAGATGGTAAGTAAACTCTAAAGGTAGTACCCCGCCCTTCTTCACTATAGACATTGACGAAACCACCGTGACTTTTGACAATCCCTAAAACCGTGGAAAGACCTAAACCAGTACCTTGTCCTACAGCTTTGGTGGTAAAAAATGGCTCAAATATCCTATCTAAGTTTTCTGGAGAAATGCCCACTCCTGTATCCGACACCGTAATCATGATGTATGGGCCTTGTTTAGCTTCCAAGTTCATCCGGGCGTAGTTTTCATCAATCAATAGATTTTCCGCAGAGATTGTCAACGTACCACCATCAGGCATAGCATCGCGGGCATTGACGCAAAGATTCATCAGCACTTGATGAAGTTGGGTACTATCCCCAGAAACCATCCACAAGTCATTTGGTATATCTGTGTAAACTTCGATGGATTTGGGAAATGTTTCCTTCAAAATTTTCACAACTTCCACAATTAAATGTTTGAGTTGTAAAGTGATGCGCTTTCCTTCCACACCTCTGGCGAAGGACAGCACTTGCTTCACTAAATCAGCACCACGTTTAGCATTGATTTCTAAAATCTCTAGTAAATGCTGAGTACGTTCATCTGCGTCAGGAAATTTGAGTGGTAGTAATTGCGCTCCTGCTAAAATTGGTGTCAAGATATTGTTGAGGTCGTGAGCAATGCCACTAGCTAGAGTTCCGATACTTTCTAGGCGTTGAGTCCGAAATAATTGCGCTTCTAAATGTTTTTTCTGGGTAATATCTGTATCTACAGAGAGAATGGATTTTGGTTTTCCTTGCTCGTCATAGACTAAACTCCAACGACTAGCCACAACAATTTCCTTACCAGTTTTGGTAACTTTGTTTAATTCTCCTTGCCAATTACCTTGAGAGATAACGTTTAATAAAGCAGTTTCCACTTCTAGAGAAGGTTCACGAAATAAAAGATCACTAGCATTTTTACCTATCACCTCATGGGCTTGCCAACCGTAGAGATTTTCTGCACCTTTGTTCCAAAACAAAATTTTATTTTCTAAATCGCGCACACATATACCATCTGTGGTGATGTCTAATAAGGCTGCTTGTTCACGAATTTTAGCTTCTGCTAGTTTACGTTCACTAATGTCAATACAAGCACAAGTAATGCCAACAATGTCTTGTGACTCATTCCGCAATGGCTCGACAGTTAAATCATAGTATTTTGTCCCTAGAGGAGTACCGATAGACACCACCTGACGAGTCCCTATACCTGTAGTGAGGACATGATATTTGATGGCAGTGAGACATTGGGCATCCTGCTCAGACATAATTTCCGAGTCTTGTTTACCCAACATTTCTTCAACTGTCCACCCAGCAATTGGGTTATAAATCCAGGTATAACGTAAGTCTCTGTCTTGATTAAAAACGAAAATAGGAGAGTTTTTCAGCGCCACCCGAAACCGTTCCTCGCTGTGACGCAGAGCTTCTTCTACTCGTTGACGTTCTATGGCATAACGAATGGAACGTACTAATAAGTCTCCTGTGACTTGTCCTTTAACTAAATAATCTTGCGCTCCCTTCTGCATGGCTTTGAGTGCTAAATTCTCATCATCTATTCCCGTTAGCACGATGATGGGAAGAACGTTGGTCTCACGGTTAGCTCTGACAAAGGTATCTATACCCTGACTGTCGGGTAAAGACAAGTCTAATAACATGACATCAAAGCGTGGAACCGAACCATCAGAAGTATCACTAGCAAGAATTTTCAGTGCTTCCGATAATCGCTCTACTGGATATAACTCTAAATTGGCTGTATTTACCTCTTTGATTAACTCTTGAATTAAAAAAGCGTCACCAGGATTATCTTCTACCAATAAGACTTTGATAATTTCATCTGCCATTGCTTCACTCCGGTGGCAGCTTGACGATCGCAAACCAAAAGTTTTCTATGGACTGTACAATTCTAACGAACTGGTCAAAGTCAACAGGCTTAGTTATGTAACAATTGGCTGCTAGGTTATAAGCTTTGAGAATGTCTTCCTCGGCCTGGGAAGTCGTCAGCACCACTACTGGGATGCGTTTGAGATAACTATCAGTTTTAATCTCTGCCAATACTTCCCGCCCATCTTTTCTAGGCAGATTGAAATCCAGCAGCACTATATCTGGATGAGGTACATTGGCGTATTTATCTTGTTTTCGCAGAAATGCCATTGCTTCCACGCCATCCTCAACCACACTCAGATGAACGGAAATTTTGCTATCTTCTAAAGCAATACGGGTGAGTTCTACATCTCCTGGGTTATCTTCTACCAACAAAACCTCAATTGGCATAATCGCTGTTGTCATATTCACGATTGTTTCCCTGCTTGTTCTGGAATTGTGAAGTAGAATGTCGAGCCTTGACCCGGTTCCGACTCCACCCAGATATGACCACCGTGGCGCTCTATTATTTTCTTACAAATTGCCAAACCAATGCCTGTACCCGGATATTTACTTCTACCATGCAGACGTTGAAAAATGATAAAAATACGGTCTGCATATTGGGGTTCTATACCGATGCCATTATCACGGACTGAGAATAGCCAGGTTGTATGGGGACTGGGGACTGGGGATTGGGGATTGGGGACTGGGGGGGGATTGGGTCTTTCTCCCCCTGCCCCCGAAGTTCGCCCGGAGGGAAACCCTCCTTGCGACTTCTCTTCCTGCCCCCTGCCCCCTGCCTCTACTACTCCAACATGAATTTCTGGTGCTGCTTCTCGGCGAAATTTGATGGCGTTGGCGATGAGGTTTTGAAAAATCTGGGTTAGTTGGGTAGGGTCTGCCATGACTGTGGGTAAGGGGTCATGGGTAACAACTGCACCAGATTCTTCGATCGCTATTTTGAGATTGGCGATCGCTCGTTGTAAAATAACGCCACAGTCAACGGCGACAAATGGTTGTCCACGGGTGGTAACGCGTGAATAATTCAACAGGTCGTTGATTAAGGTCTGCATCCGCCTAGCACCATCAACGGCGTAGGTGATGAACTGTTCAGCGTTACTGTCTAGTTGATTTTTATACCTCCTTTCCAATAACTGTAAATAACTAGTCACCATCCGCAAGGGTTCTTGTAAATCATGGGAGGCTACATAGGCGAAATTTTCCAGTTCAGTATTAGAACGAGCGAGTTCTTGACTTTGCCTAGTTTGTAGTTCCAATAATTGTCCTTGGGATAAAGCAATTCCCATTTGGTTGGCTAGTTGTTGCAATAATTCCAACTCAAAGTTATTCCAATGGCGAGGATTTGTACACTGATGGGCAATCAGCAAACCCCAAATGCCATCCCGATTGAGAATAGGGACTACGAGGTTAGCTTTTACGCCAAATCCTTGCAAAAATTCTCGATGACATTCTTGAATATCTGCTTTAGTAACATCTACTATGGCACTGACTCGCCCTTGGCGATATTTATCAACGTAATCTTTTTGAAAACAAGGGTCAAGGATATTTTGTCCCAGTACCACAGGCCAGCCAGGTAACACTGATTCTTGTACTACTGTTCCCGAACCATCGGCCCAGAGTCGGAAAATCAATACTCGGTCTGCTTGCAAAAGTTTCTGCACTTCTTGAACTGATGTATGCAGAATCTCTTCAATATCAAGGGTTTCCCGAATTTTGACGGTGATTTCCGCGAATAATTGCGATCGCAAATTCTGTTTTTTTAATTCCTCTTCTGTTTGTTTGCGTTCCGTAATATCTGTATGGGAACCTACCATCCGTAACGCATTACCCGCCTCATCCCAAAGCGCCTGACCTCGGTCTAAAATCCATTTATAACTGCCATCTTTGCACAGTACACGATGTTCGGTAACGTAATGGGAAGTTTTTTTCGCCAAATGGTCTTGAACCGCTTGCATTACCCAATCTATATCATCAGGATGCACCCGCTTTGACCATTCATCAATGTGGTTAGTAATTTCGTCGTCTTCATACCCCAACATTTGTTTCCAGCGTGAGGAGAAGAAGACTTCATCAGTTTTGATGTTCCAATCCCAAATACCATCATTGTTACCAATTAAAGCTAACTGCCAACGTTCCTCACTCTCGCGCAGGGCGGCGGCTGTATATCGACGTTCGCTAATATCTTGGAAATAAACAGATAAGCCGTCTTTACTTGGGTAAGCATGAATGGCAAACCATTTGTGCAGTGGCGGGTAAAACTCCTCAAACTTGACACTGATTTGTTTGGCGATCGCGCGTCTAGTTTCACGATAAAATGTTGAATCTACGTGATCTGAAAATACTTCCCAGATACTTTTACCTAATAGCTCATCTGGTGTTTTCTCTAACAACTTGGAAGCTTGACCATTGACGTAGGTAAATCGCCATTCGTAATCTATGGCAAAAAACGCGTCAGTAATACTTTCCAGTATATTGGCAATCTGCTCTCTAGCTGTTTCCGACTCCGCACGCGCCGTTTGTTCATGCTTAATCAACAGTTCGCTAATCTGAGATACATGGGCGACATTGCGCCTCAGTTCTAGCTGACTAATGACTAGGCGACTTAAGGCAACCAGTGCATCAATTTGTGGCTGATTAAGTTGTTTTGGTATCCTGTCAATGACGCAGAGGGTTCCCAAAAAATGACCCTCTTGTGTCAACAGTGGTACACCTGCGTAAAATCTCACATGAGGGTAGGATTTAACGACTGGGTTATCAATGAAGCGATCGTCTGCTAAAGTATCCGGTATAACAACAACATCTTGCTTTTCCTGGCAAAGATAGGATAAACCCACATTCCGGGGCATTTCTGGTACGTCTATACCCAGTTTGGCTTTAAACCATTGACGATTTTCATCAATAAAATTGACTAAAGCTATGGGTGTGCCGCAAATAAACGCAGCTAACTGAGCCAGATTGTCATAAACTTCCTCCGGTTCAGTATCTAGAATTTGATATTGGCGTAAAGCTGCAAGTCTCGCCTGTTCATTCTGCAAAGAGGATTTCATTAAATTTTGGAGAAAAAATCCAGATATAAATTTTTGTTAAAAAAAGATACGAAATTATCTGAAAGTTTTATTTCAGAAATACAAAGTCGAACTATCTTATAGTTTAGACAAAGTTTTTAAAAAAAATTAACTTAAAAATAATTGTTAAACATTTCTATTTACAAGAAGATGCTTTCGTAAAGAAGTTTTTGTTGAAAGTATATAATCAGTTGCACCTTCTATCAGTGACAACTGACTACTAACACCTGACAAAACTAATTTAAACTTTAGTCAAAGCACCCTCTCGTAATTGCTCAACTAATTGATGTAAATTCCCTGTATTCAAGCGATAACTAAGGGGATGAGCAATTAACCGTGCCGTACTTTCATATAAAGTTGTAATTTCCACCAAACCATTTTCTTTTAAAGTCCGGCCTGTAGAAACTATATCGACAATTGCCTCAGACATTCCTGTGATTGGCCCTAATTCCACGGAACCGTAAAGCGGGACAATTTCCACAGGTAAATCTAAACCTTGGAAGAACTCGCGCGCCGAATTGACATATTTAGAAGCAACACGACTGTGAGCAGGTAAATCTAGCGGTGATTTGTAGGGACTAGATGCTTTTACCGCCACCGACATCCGACAATAGCCAAACTGTAAATCAACTAAATGAGCAACTTGTGGTTGTTTCTCACGGAGGACATCGTAACCAATAATACCAATTTGAGCTTGTCCATACTCCACATAAACAGGCACATCTTGACCTCTAACTAACAACCCTTTCGCCGTTCCACTAGCATCAGTGATTTGCAACTGACGATTCCCTGAGTCTAAAAAAGCACTAAAATCCAACCCTACAGATTGCAGTAGGCGGATGCTATTTTTGAGTAGTTCCCCTTTCGGCAACGCAACAGTTAACATTCGTTTTCTTGGTATCCTTGGCTAGAGACACTTTATCGTGTCCTTGTCTTAGCAGTTCATTAATATTGAGAATATCTCTAATGCTTACCTCAAGCAGCATGAGAATTTTATTGGTTGATGATGAAGTAGAACTCACTGTCCCCTTGAGCCGTGTGTTAACTCGTGAAGGTTACACCGTAGAAGCAGCTTATGAGGGGAAAAGTGGTAGTGAAATGGCGACAGTAGGCAATTATGACCTACTGATTTTAGACTGGATGCTACCAGGGAAAACGGGCTTAGAGATATGCCAAGAACTACGCCGCCAAGGAAAAATTACACCAGTTCTTTTCCTCACCGCCAAAGATACCCTAGATGACCGTGTACAAGGTTTAGATGCTGGTGCTGATGACTATTTAGTCAAACCCTTTGAACTGCGAGAGTTGTTGGCCAGAGTCCGTGCTTTATTACGGCGTTCTAGTTCCCAAACCTATGAAGCTACACCAGGAAGATTAACTGTAGCCGACCTAGAACTTGACTGTGAAAATCAAGTCGCCTACCGTCAAGGACGAGTCATTGAACTATCGCAGAAAGAAAGCCAATTGCTGCAATACTTTATGGAACACACGGGACAACTATTAACTCACGCCCAAATTCTGCAACATCTGTGGGAAGATAACGAGCCACCAAATAGTAATGTTATCGCCGCA
Source organism: Anabaena sp. FACHB-595 (assembly GCF_048568275.1). Classification (NCBI taxonomy): domain Bacteria; kingdom Bacillati; phylum Cyanobacteriota; class Cyanophyceae; order Nostocales; family Nostocaceae; genus Anabaena; species Anabaena sp. FACHB-595. The sequence continues at coordinate 2,345,787 of NZ_CP183473.1, read as the reverse complement.
TTAATCAGATTGCTACGCCGTAAAATCGAGGTAGGCAAAGAACTTCCCTTAATCCACACAGTCTACGGTAAAGGCTATCGCTTCGGTACAAATTTAGTTGAATAAAAAAAGACCCTAGTTTTTATACTAGGGTCTAACCTAAATTTTATTGATAAGGAAATTATGTGTTGTCAAGCTTGGAATATCTGAGAATTAGCCTACATTGGCTAGAAGTAACTCTCTTTCTTCTGACTGGCGTATTTGTACTTGACCGTCATCGTTGACATCAGCAATGGCTGTGTCTCCCTCGGTGATTTCTCCAGACAGCAACACTTCCGCTAAGGAATCTTCTAGGAGGCGCATGATTGCACGGCGTAATGGTCTAGCACCGTAGCTGGGGTTATAACCTTCTGTTACTACTAATTCTTTGAACCGTTCGGTAACTTCTAAGGTAATTCCCTTCTCGGTCAGGCGGCTGGCGACATCACGCAGCATGATATCAGCGATTTGCTTGACTTCATCTCTCGACAGTTGAGTGAAGACGATGACTTCATCAAGTCGGTTGAGGAACTCAGGACGGAAGTAATTTTTCAGTTCTTCGTTGACTAAGTTGCGGATGCGGTTGTAACTAGCTTCGGCTTGGTTGTCAAATTCAAAGCCTAAACCGCCGCCACCTTTTTCAATTACCTTAGAACCAATGTTAGAAGTCAGGATAATCAAGGTGTTCTTGAAGTCCACTTTCCGACCTTTGGCATCGGTGAGGTGTCCGTCATCTAAAAGTTGCAGCAGCATATTGAATACATCGGGGTGCGCTTTTTCGATTTCGTCGAACAGCAACACTGTGTATGGTCTACGCCGCACGGCTTCAGTGAGTTGTCCGCCTTCGTCGTAGCCGACGTAACCAGGAGGAGAGCCGATGAGTTTAGAAACGGTGTGGCTTTCCATGTATTCGGACATATCAAACCGAATCATGGCATCTTCCGCGCCAAAGAAGTAAGCTGCTAATGCTTTGGCTAGTTCGGTTTTCCCGACTCCGGTAGGCCCGGAGAAAATAAAGCTAGCAATGGGACGGTTGGGACTCTTTAACCCGACTCTGGCGCGACGGATGGCGCGAGAAACCGATGTAACTGCTTGCTCTTGACCAATTAACCGTTTGTGGAGAGTATCTTCTAGGTGCAGAAGCAACTCAGACTCAGATTCTGTCAGCTTGTTAACTGGGACACCAGTCCAAGAGGCGACAATTTGGGCAATGTCTTCTTCATCCACAACTGGCTTGATGGTTTGGCCAGTGGTGGCTGCTTGCAGTTCTGTTTCTAGGGCAATTTCTTCGTCACGGAGTTTTGCGGCTTTATCGAAGTCTTGGAGTCTAACTGCTTCGTTTTTGCTTTTGGTGATGTCAGTCAGTTGGCGCTTGAGTTCCTTGTTAGGGGAAATTTGCGAGTTCCGCAGGCGCACACGAGAGCCAGCTTCATCAATTAAGTCTATGGCTTTATCGGGCAGGAAGCGATCGCTAATATATCTATCAGCCAATTGCGCTGCTGCTACCACAGCCTCATCGGAAATATGTACTTTGTGGTGCTGTTCGTAGGCTCCGCGCAAACCATAGAGGATATCAATGGTTTCGGCTACGGATGGTTCCCCGACCATAATCGGTTGGAAACGTCGCTCTAAGGCCGCATCGCGTTCGATGTATTGACGATATTCATCTAATGTGGTAGCGCCAATACATTGCAATTCACCCCTGGCCAAGGCTGGTTTGAGGATATTGGCTGCATCTAAGCCGCCTTCTGTTCCCCCTGCACCAACTAAGGTATGAATTTCATCTATCACCAGGATGATATTACCCGCAGAACGGACTTCTTCTACGATTTTCTTGATGCGCTCTTCAAAGTCTCCCCGGAAGCGAGTTCCCGCTACCAGAGAACCCATATCCAGGCTGACGACTTGTTTATCTTGCAAAATGTCGGGGACATCTTGGTTAATAATACGCTGTGCTAAACCTTCAGCGATTGCAGTTTTACCAACCCCTGGTTCACCAATTAACACGGGGTTATTCTTGGTACGACGGCCGAGAATCTGCACAGTACGCTCAATTTCTTTTTGCCGACCTACTACAGGGTCGAGTTTACCTTCTTTGGCTAATTTCGTCAGATTTCTGCCAAACTCTTCCATCATCGGTGTTTGGTTCCGTCTGGAACCGCCACCACCCACAACCACGGTTGGGTCTTCGCCTAAGCGACGGATGACAGCAGAGCGGACACTCTTGAGGTCAACACCAAGATTCTGTAAAACCTTAGCGGCGACACCTTCACCGGCTTCTGTTAACCCTAAGAGTAAATGTTCTGTGTTGATGTAGTTATTTCCGAGATTATGCGCTTCTCTAAAGGACTGCTCGAAGAGGCTTTTCACTTTCGGGGTAAAAGGAATTTCTGGCGGTACGAACCCAGAACCCCTACCAATGATTTTTTCAACCTCACGACGAGCGTCTTTAAGAGTCACACCCATCTCAGTCAGCACTTTGGCAGCAACCCCAGTTCCTTCTCCCATCAAACCCAGGAGAATTTGCTCAGTTCCTACGAAATTGTGTCCCAGGCGACGTGCTTCCTCCTGAGCGAGCATAATGACTTTGATGGCTTCGGAAGTGAAGTGTTCAAACATAGCGGGTTCTTGCTCCCTTGCTGCTTGGACTTTGGGTGACTTAAAAATTCACCCTTTTGTTAAACTTTTTTGTACTTTCTTAAAGACAATGTATCTTTATCTAAGGATAGGTGACAGTGGTGAGAGCCGTATTAGCTCAGGTGTAGTTGCCGTCATGAGTAATTATGGTGCGATGGCAAGAATCTGGACTCTGGACTCTGAAGGAATTTACACTCTACCTAAAGGTATAAACCATGACTGAAAACCACGGAAGTAAAGACCAACAACATCCACTCTACAACCGCGATCGCCCCTTTATAGATATTCTACTAACTCAAGAGGCGACAGACCATAATTTAGCCGAATTAGCTAGGCTCAAAATCCGCTATCAAGGCTTCCCTGGCGCAAGAGACATACAAAGCGACCTGAATAAAGTTTTGCAACAATGGGGGTTAACCGAAGCGGAACTATTCGAGAAAACCCGCCAAATACATCAAATAGGCGGCATTTATAAGAGTCGTGGTAAAAGAGATGAGCAGGATTGGAATTAATAGCAATTCAAAATTCAAAATACCCTACGGGAAGGCTTCTCTACGAGACGCTACCGCGAACGCCAACAAAATTCAAAATTAAGAATCGGCGCTTTGCTGTACTAACTAGTCATGTGAATCTCATCCCATTCAGAGGGGGATAGGGGTTGTGTCTCCAGTTCTATATCAAAACAATTGTTAGCAGCTGTAATTAAAGCTGAAATAATATCATCTACACTCAGGTTAAGTTTTACAGGGTTAAAATCTTCTACACCGAATACCTGTGCAAATAGTTCTGTATCTGGCTGGAGACGGATAGAACCATGTTGTAAGATTACGCCACCGCATCGCAATTGAGCGCTACCTATGAGTTTGGCTCCGGTTGGTAAGACTAAATCTGCACCTGTAGCTGTACCAAAACAGTTGGGATTGTGGATGTAACCACGTCCGGCTGTACCATAGCTTAATGCAAAACCGAGCGATCGCCATCCTTGAATTAAAAACTCACAAATCTTCTGGTATGCCACCAGGCGATTATCACCTAGTCCCGATGTTACCACAGCATAAGTTAAATCACCTTGGTGAAGTACTGCCCTACCACCTGTAGGACGACGCACCAAATCTAATTTTTGATTTTGCCAAGTCAGGTTTTGCCAATGTTCTGGATATTGGCGTTGATGATAACCAAGGGAAATGGCAGGTGGCGACCAAGTGTAAAATCGTAGAGTGGAAGGATACTTACCAGATTGGTGTTGTGTTAATAGCCAACGGTCAATTGCCATTTGTACGCTACCGGGAGCTGCTAATAAAGGAATTAGTCGCCAAACCTGCTTACTAGCCATCGAAAATTTAAAATTGCTTAAGCTGCACCAAATTCTGATTGTAAAGCTTCGTCATTGTCATCGGCGATCGTTGCCACAATAGTAATAATCCGCGAAACTTCCCCTGGAGATAATTCTGCCAGAGTGCGTGTAGAAATAACTACTACTTGATCCTCTATAATCCCAAAACGTGCCTCAAAAGTACTAGAACAGTTTAACTCCAGCAAATGACGCAACAACTTTGGTTCATTCTTGGCTGGTAATTTGAGTACTACTGACCAAACTGTTATCGTGTCTTCATCACTTTTGCCAGTGAGTTGAACAAATACTTCCACTGTGCCGTATTTAAACTTCCATAGATAACCACCTTCTGGAGTGTGACTAACCATTGCACTATCATCTTGTTCGAGGGAGTCAATGACATTTTCAATGACTTCCACATGATTAATGCTGGCTGTCTCTGTAATTAGTTCATCTATACATTCGTTATTAGTTAGGGTTTCTTGGTAGCTTGTCATACAGATTTTTCTCTCAATCTATCATTTGTGATCTACACATACTTTATAACTTGTGGGCTAAAATTGGGTTTAGTCTCAGGACGTAGGCAATGGGACTCTCAGGTTTGGTAGGGTACGTCAGTGCGATAGATCCTAACTATACTCAGAAATTATTCATACTGACGCACCCTACTGGCGTGTCAAGGCTAAAGAAAATGTAAATTCTGACCTGCAAAGATTTTGCATTATTTAGCCGTAGGGAAAAATTTTAGGCGATAGCGATAAAGTGCAACTGGGCGATCGCCTGCGGTAAAATAATTAGGATCTTGCGGCGAAAGGTAGACAGCAGTAACTTGATCTGCTTCAATTGCTGGGGATGATGTCGAAAGTTGATGGTAGGCGGTGGTAGATTCGACTGAATTTAAATAAGGAAGGGAACCGCCTTTAAATAATTGTTGGAAAACTTCTGTAGTAATAAATTTACCATCTGCTGTAGTTTCGGTAGCCCTTGCTGTAACGATGGAAATTAATTGCCGTTCCCCACGTAAAAATGTAATCTGACGATTAGGCGAATCTGGGTCTACTTTAACTGATAATACGGCTGCATCACCTAAATAAGACCTAGCTAAATTCAAACTGTTAAAAACTCTATCAGCAACCACAATTGTTGATTTAGCATCTATCTGAGGAAGGAATTTTAAGCCAATAGTGGGAGGTTGTACTTCTATAAATCGTACTAAAAAGCTGACGGGCTGATTTAGTTGCTGACGATTTCCTTCAAAACCAGGTGTAACAATATCCGGTGCTAAAGGTGCTGCTAAATCTACCAAGGTACTCTTAACTTCCCAAGTTCCAGCCATCCATTTAGGGTAAGCCAAATCCCCCTTAGCTGGCTGCACAGAAGTTAATTTTTTCCACTGGGGAAAATGAGCCAAGCGTTCAGATAGTTCACCTGCATTTGCATCTCCATTCCACCCCACTAACAAGAAAATAATTAAGCAAAAACTCCAAATAGCTCTTATTGTCAGCATTATCTATATCTATTTATTATTGATTTTTTATTAATCAGAGATTTAATCCATAGCAATTATTTTAGTTAAGCGATCACTCAACCATACAAAAATAAGATCCCCAGTTAAGGTATAATGGACAGCTAGGCAAACACCATAAGTTTCCCAGCTAACTATAATATTGATTTTCCATTGAAAGACCTCTATAATTTTCTAGTCTGATTATTATACTAATTCGCCATTAAAATAAAATATATTGAAAAGGACAATCAATGAATGAACACACGCAAGAGTGAAGTTTGTTTATTATACTCTGAATCAAATCAAGCTACAGCAAATCTTTTGAAAGATGCTTTAAATTACTACAGTATTGATATTTGGGAAGCACAAAATATATCTATAGGCAGCCAAATCATAAGTGAAACAACAAAGGCTTTAGAAAAGAATAAGTTCGTTATTGTTTTATGGTCTAATACATCTGTCAAATCAGCTTTGTTGACAAATTTAGCGGCGGAAGCCAAGAAAAATGGCAAGGTATTGATTTCTGTTTTGATAGAACCAGTAAAAATCCCTGGAGAATTTTTAGATATTCAATCTGCTAATCTTATAGGCTGGGATGGAGATAGGGAGAATGAGCAAATTGTTAAACTTTGGCGGCTCATTCAAGACCAGGTTTTAAAACATCGCCGTAAAAAGATAGCATTTAATAAATTTAATGCTATAGTTACCCTGTTATTAACTATTACTGGGCTAATAATTGCTGTTGCAACACCAGAAGTGAGATGTTTTTTAAAAATACAATGTTCCGAAAACTCATTTAGTAAAAGTAGTCAAAATTTACCTGATATAAATTCATCAAGTTCTGTATTAAAAAATCCTGAATCTCCTCTAAAATCTGATGATTCTTTATTAAAATCCTCTTCCAATCCCATATCAAATAAACAGCCTGAGTTAAACACCGCATCACCAATAGAAAATTTTACAACTATTGAAAGAGATGGGTTAGAATTTACTTTACAGAAGTGTGCAAGAAAAAATCAGAATATCAAATGCGAGTTGCAATTAATCAACACTCTTAATGATGATCAAAGACTGATTATGTATGGTAATTTTGCTGGTCTGAGAAGCAGAATACTAGACTTAGATGGTATTACCTACTTTGCTGAATCAGTTGAAATTGATGGAAATGTAGAAAAATATGTGAAGACGACTTTAATCCCAAAAGTTAAGAATAAACTCATTATTAATTTTACTAAAGTGCCTGCACAAGTAAACCAAATTCAAGTTTTGGAAATTGCAGCCGCCTATGGAAGGCCAAATAAAAACATAGAAGACGCTAGATTCCATAATATTGTTATATCCAACTAAAGTTGTACTGGCAAAGGTTCCCAAACCTCGCCGTACTTTTCTTTTAAAGCGTGCCAAGCTTCTACTTGTCCTGGTTCATATTCTCCAGGCTTACCCCATTGCAAAAATAAGCTTAAAGCCGACTCTTGTTTCTCATCTAAAAAACGGATAGCGTAAGTTGTAAAATTGCCTCTTTTGGCTTCACCAGTTTCAAACTTTACTTGCGTAATTTTTTCCATATTCAAGTGAAATTCAAAGCCTTCAGTGTGCATATTGGCATATTTACCCTTAGCTAATTCTGCATAGAATAGCTTTTCTATTTTTCCCCGTGCTTCTAATACAGCCGCGCTACTAGTAACAATTAACCGCAGAGTTCCCAATGTTTCGCAAGCTTCCAAAAAATCTTTCAGACTATGACTCATACCCGTTACCATTCCTTAGTAATGATTATTGACTATTGACTATTTTTCATACTGTTCATAGGCGCTGACAATGCGCTGAACTAGAGGATGACGCACAACATCTTTTTGGGTAAATTCACAAACAGCAATACCTTCAACGTGCTTAAGAACTTGTAAAGCCACTGTCAAACCTGATTGTTGATTTATTGGCAAATCAGTTTGTGTGATGTCGCCTGTAATTATCATGCGAGAACGAAAACCCAAACGAGTTAAAACCATTTTCATTTGGGCGGGTGTGGTATTTTGGGCTTCATCAACAATCACAAAAGCATGGTTGAGGGTGCGTCCCCGCATATAGGCGAGGGGTGCGACTTCAATAATTCCCCGTTCTATCAAATTGGGGACTTTCTCTTGGTCGATGAATTCGTAAATTGCATCGTAAAGCGGACGCAGATAGGGATTAATTTTCTGCTGCAAATCCCCTGGTAAAAACCCCAGTCTTTCACCAGCTTCTACCGCCGGACGTGTCAAAATCAGCTTTTCTACCTGATTGGCGAGGAGTGCTTGGACGGCTAGGACAACGGCCAGATATGTTTTACCAGTCCCCGCCGGGCCGATGCAGAAGGTGAGGTCACGCTTGCGGATGGCTTCGATATATTGGCGTTGTCTGAAGGTTTTAGCTCGGACTTCTTCACCCCGGCGGGTTCTGGCTAGGACATCTCGCTGTAGTTCTTGTAGTTCATATTCGCGGTGATTATCTACAGCTTGACGAGCTGTTAATATATCAGCACTGGAGATAGTGTTGCCCTGAATCCAGATACTTTCTAGCGATCGCACTAATTTTGTCGCTAAATCTCTTTGCGTTTCTGTACCATAGATATGTAACTCTTGCCCACGCAGTACTAAGGTGGCTCCTGTTTGCTGGGAGAGAATTTTGAAATTTTCTTCTCTATCACCTGCAAGAGCGATCGCACTGGGAATGTTAGGCAGCTGAATTATGAAAGCATCTGCCATAAGTATTTTTGTAATATATTAAGAAGCAATTTTGACTCGCTTTGCGTGTCAGTTGTGAGTTGTTTTTGATTTGCTTTAATGGCTTTTTTATCTCATTTTAGAACTGTTTATTTTTATACTATTCTATAATAAATATCTATTTAATCCTAGATTCCACAAAGGTTTTATCTAAATTCAGGGATAAAATTCGTTTCTATTATTCGTTAATAATGGAATATTTAATTATATTTAAATATTTATCAAGTAGAGACGCAATAACGTCTCCACTTTTCCAGGTTTGAGCTAAAAAATCACTACAAACCCTTAATTCACCCAAGGAATATTAAGTTCACCACATTAACCAAAGGCTTTCCTCTGATTTAGTAGCGGCCACCCTTGCGCGCAGCTTCTGCTTTGCGCTTGCGGCGCAAGCTAGGTTTTTCGTATCTTTCCCGACGTTTAACTTCTGATAAAATCCCGGCTTTTTGAATTTTCTTTTTAAAACGTCTAATTGCCGAGTCAATAGACTCATTCTCACCCAAACGGACTTCAGCCACTCCCTGGATTCACCTCCTGGAAGAGATTTTCACAGTTGTGTATCACCATCATTAACTGTATACGGTGGGTAAATTTTCTAGGTAGCAGCAAAAAGATGCTGACATCTTTTCACCACTTCCTCAGTTTATCGAAGTTTCTGAGCGGAGTTAACTAAAACCGCTCAGGCTTCTTCTCTATTGTTAACCTAGTACAGCACAGATTAAATCAATTAACCATTCAAAATATGTGAAAAGCTTGCTGAAATCAGCTTTTTGAATTTTGAATTCCGTGTAGGGGCGCTAACGGGTGCGTGGTTTAACAACCGGTCGCGGCGGGGCGTTTCCGCTTCTTTCTCGTGATATTGGCGGAGGCGTGCGTTCTTGTTGGTCTTCCTCAACAAACATTCCTTCTCGGCCTGGAGTGGTGCTGCCGTAAATGTCCAGGTAAACTGATTGTCCAGCAAGTTCTGCCGCAGCAGAAATCACTGTGCGAATCGCCTGAATATTACGACCTCCTCGGCCAAACACTTTCCCTTTATCTACACTTTCAAAGGCGATGCGAACCCAAGCCCGTTTCAGGGTGGGAGAAATTTCACAATCGACGCTTAAAGACTCTGGAGCTTCTAAAAATGGCTGCATCAAGAACTTGACTAGCCCGACGTAATTGGGGCTAGCTGTTAGTGAGTTAGCTGTAAGACTATGATGCGGGTTTTGCACTGACCTGTTCAAAGACATTTTGTTTTTGTAAGATGCGACGTACCGTGTCAGTAGGTTGAGCGCCTTGCTGTAGTCGCTTGACAATACCAGGAACATCCAATCGCACTTCATCAGTTCTAGGATTGTAATATCCCAACTCTTCCAAGGGGCGACCGTCGCGGCGAGAGAGGTTATTCATAGCGACAATACGGTAGCTCGCTTCCCGCTTTTTACCGAATCGTTTCAAGCGCAGTTTGATCATGATTGAAGAAACATTCTCCTGTTTGTAGGTAATTAAGGAAGCGGCTATCTTAAATCCAAGACTTCCTTTATTGAAATGCTAATTTTAACACTTGCTAAGGGTTTAGTGCTATTGGTCATTAGTCAAAAGTCCATAGCCCATAGTCAAAACCCTAATCTTTGACAGTTGGCTACAGATTTCCAAAACCTTTTTTCTTTTTGTCTTTGGGTTTTTTCTTCTTTGTGCCTGCACCGCCGCTATTGTAGCCGCGCCAGCCAGGGGCTGCGGGACGGTTACTACCACCACCGAACATATTACCCATTCCACCACCGCCACCGCCAAACATTCCGGGCATTCCTGGGAAATTACCTTGACCCATTTGCTGCATGAGCGATCGCATTTTTTGGAAATCAGCCACTAGTTTATTCACATCTGCTTCTTTATAACCAGAGCCAGACGCAATCCGTCGCCGTCGGTTGGGCGAACTTGCCAATAAATCAGGGTCGCGGCGTTCCTGCATTGTCATGGAATTAATCATCGCTTCACACCGCTTGAGTTGGGTTTCTCCCTGCTTTAGCTGATCATCTGAGAGTTTACCCATCCCCGGAATCATTTTGAGGAGACCCCCCAGCGATCCCATATTTTTCAGCATCCGCAGTTGCTTGACAAAGTCGGTAAAGTCAAACTTCGCTGACAGGATTTTCTCCTGCATTTTCTCAGCATCAGCTAAATCGAACTCTTCCTGGGCTTTTTCTACCAATGTCAGCACATCACCCATACCCAGAATTCGGGAAGCCATGCGGTCTGGATAAAAGGGTTGTAGGGCTTCGACTTTTTCCCCCACACCCACAAACTTAATCGGCGCTCCTGAAATTTGCCGTACCGACAACGCCGCACCACCACGGCTATCACCATCCATCTTGGTGAGAATTGCCCCAGTAATACCTATTTGCTCATGAAAGGTGCGGGTGAGGTTGGCGGCTTCTTGACCAGTCATCGAATCCACCACCAGCAACGTTTCGTGGGGTTGGACGGTTTCTTTTATTCTGGCTAATTCCGCCATCATGTCTTCGTCAATTTGCAGACGACCTGCTGTATCAATGATGACCGTGTTCACGCCCTCTGCTTTGGCACGTTCCACACCTTGACGAGCAATTTCTACAGGGTCTGCATCGCTTCCCAGTTCAAATACTGGTACGTCAATTTGTTTACCTAATGTGAGCAACTGGTCAATCGCGGCTGGACGATATACGTCTGTGGCTACCAACAAGCAACTGCGTTCTAATTTCCGTAAATGTAAAGCTAATTTGGCGGTGGCTGTGGTTTTACCAGTACCTTGTAAACCAGCCATCAAAACAATTGTGGGCTTTTGTTCCACTTCCGCCAGGGGAACATTCTCTTCCCCCATCACCTGTACTAGCTCATCGTAAACAATCTTGATGAACTGCTGGTCAGGTCGCACGCCGCTAATAACTTCGGCTCCCTGCGCCTTGGCTTCAACTTCGCTAATAAAATCTTTGACTACTTGGAGGTTAACATCTGCTTCCAACAGGGCGCGGCGCACTTCTCGCAAAGCATCTTGAATGTTAGATTCAGAAATTTTATCTTGCCCGCGCAGCTTTTTCCAGGCGGATTCTAAACGGTCTGCTAATGCGTCAAACATATCTTAGTTACAGTTATTGAGCCAATGGGGTGTCCGAACCAGCTATGGAATGCGATTCAGAAATTTTTATAATGTGCTATTTACCAGCTTAGTAGTTTTTCCCGCGACTTGAGCAGGAGGATACCATTGATCTGTTGGATGTCAATAATGAGTCCGTGATTAAAGAATTAGCTGATGATGTTGCATCCTGAGAATTAGTCCACAGTAAAGTAGCCGAACAAGCAGCATTGGCAGAATACGGTTAATTTGACTGTCCTAGTGTCTTTACTTGGCTTGTCGAAGGAGCTTGATTGGATATGTGAGATGGCAAAACAAACGATTAACTTGTAACAAAATTGTCTCGCCCCAACCCTAAATCTACGACATATAGAGGAGCGCTAGTTCAGATACCTGTTAGGTCAACCGTTTAATATCTGCACAGCTATAAATATCACTCTGAATTTTAGTTAATTAGATTAATTTTTATTTAAAGGAATTAGAATTTAGTATCAAAAATAACAATTCAATGGTTAAATATCAAACTAATATCACAATCTAAAGCTTGACCTTGTGAACTCTCAGGGAGCTAGCTGATTCATCAAGGGGAAATTTAACCAAGATATGAGTAGACGAATTAACCGACGCAGATTTTTAATTTACGGCTCTGCAACTATTGGTAGCAGCATTTTGCTGAAGGCTTGCGCTAATAGCACCCCAAACGCTACAAACAGTCCAGCCACCTCTGGGAATGCTTCTCCTGTGGCTGCTAGTGGTGGTAACACGATCAAAATAGGTATTCTGCACTCCCTTAGTGGCACAATGTCTATCAGTGAAAAAAGCGTTGTGGATGCTGAGAAATTAGCTATCAAAGAAATTAACGCGGCTGGTGGTGTTTTAGGTAAACAAATTGAAGCCATTGTTGAAGATGGTGCTTCTAACTGGGATACTTTTAGAGAAAAAGCCACCAAGTTGATTGATCAAGATAAAGTAGCTGTAGTTTTTGGTTGTTGGACTTCAGCTAGCCGCAAAAATGTTAAGCCAGTCTTTGAAAGTAAAGACCATATGCTGTGGTATCCCGTGCAGTATGAAGGTCAAGAGTGTTCTAAAAACATTTTTTACACAGGTGCAGCGCCAAATCAACAAATTGAACCTTCTGTTGATTGGTTGTTAAAAAATAAGGGCAAAGAATTCTTTTTAGTAGGCTCAGATTACGTTTTCCCTCGGACTGCTAACACTATTATCAAAGCCCAATTAGAAGCTTTAGGTGGAAAAACAGTTGGTGAAGATTATTTACCATTAGGTAACACGGAAGTTACACCAATTATCAGCAAAATTAAGCAAGCTTTACCTAACGGCGGGGTAATTTATAACACCTTGAACGGTGATAGTAATGTAGCTTTCTTCAAACAGTTAAAAGGTGCTGGATTAACACCAGATAAACATCCTTCTATGTCGGTAAGTATTGCGGAAGAAGAAGTTAAAGCAATTGGGGTTGAGTATTTAAAAGGCCACTACGCTGCTTGGAATTATTTCCAAACAGTAGATACCCCTGCTAATAAGAAATTTGTCGAAGCTTTTAAAAAAGAATATGGTGCAGACCGGGTGACAAATGACCCGATGGAAGCTGCATATATCGCTGTGTATTTGTGGAAGCAATCAGTAGAAAAAGCAGGTAGTCCTGATTTAGCAAAAGTGCGGGCGGCGGCTTATGGTCAAACCATAGATGCACCTGAAGGTAAAGTGACAGTCAATACTAATCACCACATATCTAAAATTGTGCGGATTGGTGAAGTTAGAGATGATGGTTTGTTTGATATTATCTATGCTACACCTGCACCAGTTGAACCAGTTCCTTGGAATCAATTTGTGAAAGAAACTAAGGGATTTGCTTGTGATTGGTCAGACCCAGGGAAGGGCGAAAAATATAAAAAGGCCTAATTCAAAATAATTCGTAATTCGTAATTAATTATGAATTACGAATTACGATGATAGCTTTTGGTGAAAAATAATGTTAACAGGTTTTTTAGATGCTGTATTTAATGGTATTAGCATCGGTTCTGTGTTATTAATTGCTGCCTTGGGATTAGCCATTATTTTTGGCTTGATGGGTGTGATTAATATGGCGCATGGCGAATTGATGATGTTTGGGGCTTATGCAACATTTGTTGTGCAGAATGGCTGTAAACAATTAGGTGGGTTTTGGTTTGAGATTTATATATTTTTGGCGTTAATTATTGCTTTCGTTTTCACCGCATTTATTGGATTAATTCTTGAAAGAGGTGTGATTCGTTATCTCTATGGACGACCTCTAGAAACTTTACTAGCAACTTGGGGCGTTAGTTTAATTTTTCAGCAGTTTGTCCGTAGTGTAAATTGGGTGTTAATAATTGGCTTGGGTTTGTTTTCTCTCTTGTTTTTTGGAGGTTTATGGATTTTAAATTCCCGCGCCAATTTAGAGAGGATTCGTAACTGGGTTGTGGCGGTGATTTTCTTGCTATCTTTGGGGGTAACAATCACCACTGGTAACGTATTAACTCAAACTTATCAACTAGCAGTAACTCAACCTTGGTTTGGCGCGCAAAATGTCGATGTAACTGCGCCTAGTTGGTTACAAACTGGCATATCTTTAGGTGGTGTGCAATTACCATTCGCCCGATTATTTATTATTGTTTTGACAATAATTTGTGTGGGTGGTATTTATCTATTTTTACAGCGTTCAAGCTGGGGATTAAGAATTAGGGCGGTAACACAAAACCGGAGTATGAGCGCTTGTTTAGGTATCCCCACCGAAAAGGTTGATGCGATTACTTTTGCTTTGGGTTCTGGTTTAGCGGGTGTGGCTGGGTGTGCAATAAGTTTGCTCGGTTCTGTAGGGCCGAATACGGGACAAAACTATATTATCGACACATTTATGGTGGTGGTGGTTGGTGGTGTGGGTAATTTAGCTGGTACTATTGTCGCTGCTCTGGGAATTGGGACAGCTAACTTTTTGATTGGTTCTGGGACTTTAGCTTTGTTATTTTCTCCTGTGAAGCCTCTAGCGGATTTATTGACATTTTTTGCTACCACAAGTATGGCTAAGGTGTTGGTATTTGTGTTGATTATTGTCTTTTTGCAGTGGAAGCCTGGGGGGATGTTTCCGCAAAAGGGTCGTAGTGTTGATGTTTAATTTTTTTTAATCTCACGCAGAGACGCGGAGGGCGCAGAGAATGAAAAAGGGAGGACGGTTAATATTAATTGAGGTTGGGGTGGTGGTAGCGATCGCTCTCATCCTCATTTTAATTATGCCACTGGTGCTGTCAGAGTTTCGCTTGAATCTGTTGGGGCGATTTTTGTCTTTGGCAATTGTGGCTTTAGGTATTGATTTAATTTGGGGTTACACTGGTTTGCTCAGTTTGGGACATGGTATCTTTTTTGGGTTGGGTGGATATGCGATCGCAATGTACCTAAAACTGCAAATCCCAGAGGGTGAGTTACCTGATTTCATGGAATTGTATGGTGTCACGGAACTTCCTTGGTTTTGGCGACCTTTTTATTCGTTCCCCATAGCAGTGGCGGCTGTGGTGATAATTCCAGGGTTGCTGGCGGGGTTATTAGGATATTTGGTATTCCGCAATCGGATTAAGGGCGTTTATTTTTCGATTTTGACCCAAGCGGCGATTATTGTATTCTTCAACTTTTTTAACGGTCAACAGCAATTTTTTAATGGTACTAACGGGCTAATAGATTTTACAACTTTGTTTGGTGCAACTGTCAGCGATCCAAAAACAAAATTTATCTTCTACACTCTCACAGTCCTGTTTCTCGCTGCTACCTACGGGATTTGTCGCTGGTTGACTAGCGGACGCTTTGGACGACTGTTAATTGCAATTCGAGACGATGAAAGCCGGGTGAGATTTTCTGGTTATGACCCTACAGATTTTAAAACATTAGTCTTTGCAGTTTCTGGTGCGATCGCTGGTATCGCAGGAGCATTTTACACCCTGCAAAGTGGTTCTGTCTCACCTAGAGCTATGGATATTGCTTTTTCCATTGAAATGGTGATTTGGGTAGCTGTGGGGGGACGCGCTACATTAATCGGGGCAGTTTTGGGAACTTTATTAGTTAATTATGCCCGTGCTTTTTTGAGTGAACAATTTGCCGAAATCTGGCTATTTTTCCAAGGCGCATTATTTTTAATTGTCGTGACCGTCCTTCCTGATGGCTTAGTAGGATGGTTACGTAGTCAAAACATTCCTTTTCTCAAACGCCCTCAACAAATTTCTACATATCCCAGTTTGGAAGAAGACCCAGAAGTACAACATGAACGCCAAAATCTTGGAAACTGAAAATGTTACTGTTAGCTTTGATGGTTTTAAAGCTCTAAACCAACTAAATTTTAGTATGGATGTGGGGGAATTGCGAGTAGTAATTGGCCCTAATGGTGCGGGTAAAACTACATTTTTGGATGTGATTACAGGTAAAGTTCAACCGACGATAGGCAGAGTTTTATTTAAAGGAAAAAACCTGCGTTCTTTACGTGAACATCAAATTGCACGGCGAGGAATTGGGCGCAAATTCCAAACACCTAGAGTTTATCTCAACCTCACGCCACGGGAAAATTTAGAAATTACCAGTAACCGAAAGAAAAACGTTTTCTCTACATTGTTTGGGCGTTCTCAATCTACGGAAGAAAATAGTATTAAAGGTTTATTAGAAACCATTGGCTTAACGCCTAAAGCAGACATACCCGCATCTTTGTTATCTCATGGAGAAAAGCAACGTTTAGAAATTGGAATGTTAGTTGGACAATCCCCAGATTTATTACTTGTGGATGAACCAGTGGCAGGTTTAACTGATGAAGAAACTTATAATATCGGCGAATTACTTTTAACATTAGCGCAGAGTCATTCAATTTTAGTAATTGAACATGATATGGAATTTGTCCGCCAAATCGCCAAGAAAGTCACAGTTTTACATGAGGGTTCGGTACTCTGTGAAGGCAATTTTGAAGAAGTCCAAAATGACCCTCGTGTCGTTGAAGTTTATTTAGGACAACAATGAGGGGTGTAGGGGTGTAGGGGTGTGTAGAATCAAGACAACAGACGCGATTAATCATATATCTAAACAATTGTACAGACGCGATTAATCGCGTCTCTGAACCAATATGCTAAATATTTCTAACCTTAACGTTTACTATGGCGAAAGCCATATTCTCCGCAATGTAGATTTAACTGTACCAAATGGGCAAATGATCTGTCTAATTGGGCGCAATGGTGTAGGTAAAACAACCCTACTGAAAACAATTATGGGTTTACTGAAACCTCGCAGTGGCACTATTAACTTAGCCGGGAATTTAATCAACTCCAAATCTCCAGACCAAAGGGCGAAAATGGGAATTGGTTATGTTCCTCAAGGAAGAGATATTATTCCTCGTTTAACAGTCAAGGAAAATCTGCTGCTGGGGTTAGAAGCTAGACAGAAACAGGTGAAAAAAGCTGAAATTCCGGAAGAAATTTTTAGCTTATTTCCTGTGTTAAAAACCATGTTATCGCGGATGGGTGGTGATTTAAGTGGTGGACAACAACAACAACTGGCGATCGCTCGTGCTTTAATGGGACAGCCTCAATTATTGGTTTTAGATGAACCCACAGAAGGGATTCAACCTTCAATCATCCTAGAAATTGAAGCAGCCGTCCGTCGCATTATTGAAACTACAGGTATTTCTGTTTTACTTGTAGAACAACACTTACATTTTGTCCGTCAGGCTGATTACTATTACGCTATGCAAAAAGGGGCTATTGTTGCATCTGGTTCCACTGATGAACTTAGTCAGGATGTGATTCAACGGTTTTTGGCGGTTTAATTCACGCAGAGGCGCAGAATCAATTCAAAATACCCTACGGGAAGGCTTCTCTACGAGACGCTACCGCGAACGCCAACAAAATTCAAAATAAAGAGTTTGAAATTTCAGCACATCAAATTTCATCCTCTGATTCAGCAACGCCTCAAATTTGATTAACTAGATGTTCTATGGTATCAGCGTCATTTGGCAAGGCGGCGGTGAGGACTTCGCTGCCTGTATCTGTAACTAAAACATCATCTTCAATGCGGATTCCTCGGACATCGGTAAATTGTGATAGGCGTTCCCAATTGACTGTGTATTGATATCTTGAGCGAGTTTTTTCATCGTTTAAGATGGCGGGAACTTGGTAGAATCCGGGTTCAATTGTGACTAACATTCCTGTACGTAGGGGACGATTTAAACGGAGGTAGCCTAAGCCGAAGCGATCGCTCCTTTTCTTCCCTTCTTCATAGCCGGCTAAATCGCCCAAGTCTTCCATATCGTGGACATCCAAACCCAAGAGATGACCGATACCGTGGGGGAAAAATAAAGCATGGGCATCTTTTTCTACTAAATCTTCGGGATTACCTCGCAAAATGCCTAAATTTACCAAACCTTCGGCAATAACCCTAGCCCCTAATAGATGAATCTCTGCATACTCCACACCAGGGCGGATGTTGGCAATGCAGGTATCATGGGCTGCTAAGACTACATCATATATATCCCGTTGTGTGGGAGAAAATTTACCAGACACAGGCCAGGTACGGGTAATATCAGCAGCCCAACCTAATTCTGTTTCGCCGCCGACATCGGCTAGTAATAAATCCCCTGGTTGCAGAGGATGGTGATACTGTTCGTTGTGTAAGACTTCACCGTGGACTGTGACAATACTGTTATAAGCAGTCGTCATGTTGTGAGCCAGGAAAACGCTTTCCATTGCGGCTCTAATTTCTGCTTCTATTTTGGCGTTGGTGGTGGCTGCCATGCCGGCTTTGTGGGCTGCTACACTCACAGTTGCAGCTTTGCGTAACTCAGCTAATGCGCCTGTGTCGTGGGTGAGGCGTAAGGTAACGATCGCTTTCGCTAATTCTAAATCAATTCCTTCTGGCTGACCTTGCGGTAAAACCCATCTGTTCAGTAGTTGGGATTGCTGCGTCCAAGTTGTAGCATCTTGGACGGCAATAGTGGCTGCACCTTCCAGGAAAGGCGTTAATTCTGATAAGGGTTGAGCTGCATCCGCACCAATAGTTTCAGCTATTTCCTCACGTTTTGGCGTTTCTCCATGCCATAGGGCGCTACCGGGTGCAGGATCATCGATAAATAATGTTAACTTACCTGCTTTTAGGTAAATTGCGGCGTTGGGTAGGGGTAAGCCAGCAAAATAGAGGAAGTGACTGCTAGCCCGAAACGGAAAACGATTGGCGGGAAAATTGCGCGCATTGCTACCACCTGACCATAAAATCGCGGGAAAATCGATGAGGTGGGCTAATTTTTGACGGCGATCGCGCAAAGTATCAGCTAGAGAACCCATAATTAGTTATCGCTATTTAATCGTTATCTTCTTTATCATTATCCTGGCTGTCATTTTCTGGCTCTTGATCATCATCATCTTTGTCATTTTCCCTGTTTGGTGCTTCAGGTTGTGTGGTTGATGGTTGTATTTCTGTAGGATTGGATGGCAGCTTTTGTTCAGCATTACAACCGACCAAGCCCACAAAAATTAGACCTGTAATGATTTTGAGTTGCAAATTACGGCTTGCATTGAACATTGACTCAGGCTTGTGGAGATAGTTTACTAATTTCTAAGGTACTGCATAGCCCGTTATTCATGCTCAATAGGACTTACCTTGTTAATTACGAATTATATTTTTAAACTTTATGGGACAACAAATTATTCAAGTAGATGCTTTCACCGCTAAACCATTCGCGGGTAATCCTGCGGCTGTCTGTGTTTTGCCTACTCCCCAAGATGACTCTTGGATGCAAAATGTAGCCCAGGAAATGAATTTATCGGAGACGGCTTTCTTAGTCAAACAAGATGATGGCTTCAATCTGCGGTGGTTCACGCCGACAGTGGAAGTACCGCTTTGTGGTCATGCAACCTTAGCCAGCGCTCATGTTTTGTGGTCAGAGGGGCATTTGTCCCCCGATGAAGTTGCTCATTTTCATACCAAAAGTGGTTTACTCATTGCCAAGCGCCAAGGTGATTGGATTGAGTTAGATTTTCCGGTAAATCATTCACAAGCAATAACAACGCCGCCTGAACTAGGTGAGGCTTTGGGTGTGCCATTGAAAGTAGTTGTACAGAACTCTTTGGGCTATTTGGTAGAGGTAGAGTCTGAGGATTTAGTGCGGCAAATGCAGCCGAATTTCTCTAAACTGGCAACCTTACTAACTGGTAATGCTATTGTAACCAGCCAAACTCGGACTGATTCCCAGTATGATTTTGTTTCTCGTTTTTTTGCTCCTGGTTTGGGTATAAATGAAGATCCAGTTACAGGGGCGGCTCATTGCTGCTTGGCTGCTTATTGGCGCGATCGCCTGGGTAAAGATGAGTTTGTGGCTTATCAAGCCTCTAGCCGTGGTGGGGTGGTGAAGGTGCGTTATGGGGGAGGCGATGCCTACGGCGGTTCGCAAAGCGACCATCGGGTATTTCTCGCAGGACAGGCGGTTACAGTTTTACGGGGGGAGTTAATTTAATGCAAAGGGGCGCAGAGGTACGCAAAGAGAAGTCTCCGCGTTCCTTTGCGTTTACCTCCGTGTTCCTCTGCGTTTGAAAATTAAGCGCCAGAATAGATAAATAAACCTATGTCTTATTTTCCATGTCTAGTAAAAATACAACTATGCTAAGTTGTGACTGGCCGATTGAGCAATTACCTGGATTGAGTCAAGAGGAACAATCCCGACTGCAAAATTGTGGGATTCAAACTACAGCAGGGCTTGTCAAACAGGGTAAAACTTTAGAGTCCAGGCTGGCTTTGGCGAGTAGATTACAAGTTCATCCGCAATATGTAAATAAATGGATCGCCTTAGCAGATTTAGCCAGGATTCCTGGTGTGGGAACACAATATTGTGGTCTGTTACTTCATGCTGGTGTTGCTTCTGTGGCACAGTTAGCCCAGATTCCCACTCACCGATTACACAAACAGATTTTACGCTTACAAGTCGCAACCTTGCAGCGTCGAGATTTGTGTCCAGCAATTGAATTAGTCCAGCAGTGGAGTCAACAGGCGAATATGGTCAATGGTCAACAGTCAACAGTTAACAGTTAACGGTGATTCCCTAATCTTTTGCTAGTACCCCATTGAGGAAGATATCAGCTAGGCCTTCTGCCATTTGCTGCATTTCTTGGGGGGAAGCGTCTGGCTGCATGAGAGTATTGTTAGAGAAGCCAGCGATCGCAAACATTCCCAGGAATACTTTGGCTACTAGATTGGCATCTGTTTTGCGGTAAATGCCTTTATCCATTGCGGTTTGGAAGAAGGCTTCGGCGACATCGGTCATTTTACCAATGACTTCTTCTTGAATGTGATCGCGCAAGTCTGGGTGAAACTGCACTTCCATGAAGCAAACCCGCATTAAGTCGGCGTTTTTTTGCAAATTCCACATCCGGCGACGCATCACCTGAGCGACTGCTTTATAGCTACCCATTTCGCTCAACTCTGTGAGCAAATCTGTGAGAATGTCCACCCAGCCAGCAGTTGCTACTTCTACCAAAATCGCTTTTTTGTTAGGGAAATGCCTAAACAAAGTACCTTCGGCTACACCTGCGGCTTGTGCTAAATCGCGGGTGGTAGTGCCATCAAAGCCTTGGGAGGCAAATAACTTTAGCGCTGCCTGTAAAATTTTGGTGCGTGTCTGTGCCTCTGAAGGCGGGGGAGAATTAAAAACTCGCATAATAGTTATTGTAAAATCTCCGGAACACTACTTGTAGCATTATTGTCTAACGTCAGGTACAAAAAGCACAGAAAGCTTAATACAAGATTAACGCTACAATTCTCGATTAACCTGTTGCTTAGGTAGTGGATATTTATTTACTTGTTGCTTATGAATCAACTTAGTCGTTCAATATCGCGTCGGCTGTTGGCAATCTTGATGGCAACAGTCGTTCTATGGTGGGGATGGACACCAGAAATAGCATTAGCACAAACGCCAATTGCTCTCCAACCAAGCAAAACACCAACTGCAAAAGTTCCTACTTCAATTCAACCCTATCTAGACCGGGTAATTAAAGATTTGACGGAGTTCCGGCTGGATAATGGCATGAAGTTTATTGTCTTAGAACGCCATCAAGCACCAGTAGTTTCCTTTCTCACCTACGCGGATGTTGGAGGTGTGGATGAACCAGATGGTAAAACTGGTGTCGCTCACTTTCTTGAGCATTTGGCGTTCAAAGGCACTACACGCATTGGTACAGAAAATTATCAGGCTGAAAAACCCTTACTTGAGCGCTTGGAGCAGTTAGACACACAAATTCGAGCAGCGAAAGCCAATGGTAAGCAAGATGATGTTGTGAGGTTGCAAGCGACTTTCAAGGAAGTAGAATCACAAGCTGGCAAATTAGTCAAACAAAATGAACTGGGGCAAATTGTCGAACAATCTGGGGGTGTAGGTTTAAACGCCAATACCTCAACGGAAGCGACACGTTATTTCTACAGTTTCCCGTCCAATAAGTTAGAACTGTGGATGTCATTGGAGTCTGATCGATTTCTTGATCCTGTAATTCGCCGGGAGTTTTATAAAGAAAAAGATGTGATTTTAGAAGAGCGGCGGATGCGGGTGGAAAATTCACCTATTGGGATGATGGTGGAGAGGTTCATTGATGCTGCTTATAAAGTTCATCCTTACAGACGACCGGTGATTGGTTACGACCAAGATATTCGTAACTTAACGCCAGAAGATGTACAGACGTTTTTTAACACTTATTACGTACCCAGTAATTTGACTATTGCTGTTGTCGGAGATGTGGAAGTAGCTCAAGTCAAACGCTTGGCGCAAACTTACTTTGGACGCTACAAAGCAGCACCTAAGCCACAGTCAAAAATTGCCACAGAACCCAAACAAACACAAACACGAGAAGTTACTTTAGAACTCGCTTCTCAACCTTGGTATTTAGAAGGTTATCATCGTCCCGCAATGACTCATCCAGATAATGCGGCGTATGATATTATTGCCAGCTTGTTAAGTAGTGGACGCACATCAAGACTATATAAGTCTTTAGTGGAAAAAGAACGTGTAGCATTAAACGCTCAAGGTTTTAGTGGTTTTCCTGGTGATAAATACCCCAACTTGATGCTGTTCTATGCTCTCACGGCTCCTAATCATACAGTTGATGAGGTAGCGCTGGCTTTAAGTAAAGAAATTGACAAGTTGAAAACTGAACCTGTATCTGCGGTGGAATTAGAACGGGTAAAAACTCAAGCCAGAGCTGGTTTATTACGCAGCCTCGATTCCAATATGGGTATGGCGCAGCAACTTCTGGAATATGAGGTAAAAACAGGTTCTTGGCGCAATTTGTTTAAACAATTAGATGACATTGTGGCTGTGACTCCTGCGGATATTCAGCGAGTGGCAAAAGCAACGTTTACGCCGGAAAATCGCACAATTGGCAAGTTGTTATCGAAAAAAGCATGAGTAATACACCGCAAATATGAGGAAAGCAGCAACAGATATGCACAGGCGTAAACAATTCAAAATTAGAAATCTAAAATTCAAAATGGCAAAAGGCAAAAGGTTTATTGTGGCATTGGTGGCTATTTTTGCCTTTTTAGCTGTAACTTTTAACTTTTCGCTGACGGCGACAGCAGCAGCCAAACACTACACAGAGTTGCAGTTTGCGCCCTTACCGGAGGTGAAGTTACCCAAGTACGAACGGTTTGTGTTGCAGAATGGCTTGGTTGTCTATCTCATGGAGGATAGGGAACTACCTTTAATTGGTGGTACCGCACTAGTCAGGACTGGGAGTCGTTGGGAACCAGCAGATAAAGTGGGATTGGCTAGCTTTACCGGTGGCGTGATGCGGACTGGTGGAACTAAGCAGCATTCACCTGATGATTTGAATCAAATATTAGAACAACGTGCCGCATCTGTAGAAGTGAATATTGGTGAGGCGGCGGGTAGCGCTAGTTTTGAGGCGCTGAGTGAAGATGTGGAAACAGTATTTGGGCTATTTGCTGAGGTGTTGCGATCGCCAGTGTTTGCTCAAGCTAAACTAGATTTGGCGAAAACTCAAGCTAAAGGTGGTATCGCTCGCCGCAATGATGATCCTGATGGTATTGCTTCTAGGGAATTTCGCAAGCTGATTTATGGCAAGGATAGTCCCTATGGTCGTATTACAGAGTATGCCACTATTAACGCGATCGCTCGTGAAGATTTGGTACAGTTCCACCAAAAGTATTTCCACCCCAATAATATGATTTTGGGCATTGTGGGAGATTTTGATGCTAAAAAAATGCGATCGCTCATTCAAGCTAAGTTGGGTAACTGGGCGCGTAACCCACAATTTACTAAACCAACTTTACCAAAAGTCTCCCCAGCAAATACAGGTGGTGTGTTTTTCGTCAATCAGCCCCAACTTACCCAAAGTAGTATTTTAGTTGGGCATTTGGGGGGTAAATTCGATAACCCCGACTATGCAGCATTGGATGTATTGAATGGGGTGTTAAATGGTTTTGGGGGACGTTTA
This sequence comes from Anabaena sp. FACHB-595, assembly GCF_048568275.1. Taxonomy (NCBI): domain Bacteria; kingdom Bacillati; phylum Cyanobacteriota; class Cyanophyceae; order Nostocales; family Nostocaceae; genus Anabaena; species Anabaena sp. FACHB-595. The sequence goes on along the minus strand of NZ_CP183473.1, from coordinate 2,321,948 downwards.
TTTAATGAAGTGCGATCGCGTCAAGGTTTAGCCTATTCTGTATATGGTTACTGGAGTCCCCGCTTTGACTATCCTGGGATGTTCATGGCTGGTGGACAAACCCGTTCCGATGCGACTGTGCAGTTCGTCAAAGCCTTACAAGCGGAAATAAAACGCATCCAAGCCCAACCAGTAACAGCAGAAGAATTAGCCCGTGCTAAAGAGTCTACTCTCAATTCTTTTGTATTCAACTTCCAAGACCCCAGCCAAACCCTATCCCGATTGATGCGCTATGAATATTACGGCTATCCGGCTGATTTTCTCTTCCGCTATCAAAAAGCCGTAGCCGCCACCACCATAGCTGATGTGCAACGGGTAGCCAAGCAATACCTCAAACCAGATAATCTTGTAACTCTGGTGGTGGGTAATCAAACCGCTATTCAACCACCGTTAACTCAATTAGCTGCTCAAGTCACACCAATTGATGTGACAATTCCTAGTCCACCACAACAAGCGCAGAATTAATAGTTGAGATCATCAAATCGGATTCCTATAAATGAGTGATAATCCCAGGTTCTCTAGAGAACCTGGGATTACTGTTTTGACGAAGACAAAGCAGCTTCACCGTTATACAAAATCAGCTTTTATAGACACAAATACTTGAATTATGTCTATAAATCTAGCCTAAAAATATTGATTTTTCTCAAGGACAAATCAAAATATAAGGCAGGACTTCCCATCTTTCCGATTAGGGAAAATCCCTGTAACGAGCTAACCGATATAATCGTATTGAAAGAGGCAAGCAAATGGTAAGAATAACAATTTCTGATCTTTCCCCCGATGATGAAGGAAAATCATTGAAAGACCTCACTACTTGGGAACTGAAGTCTGTGTATGCAGGCTTGGAAAGAAGATATGGCGGTAGAAGAAATCGAGTTGCTGAACCGTCAGAAGAGTCAACACCACCCACATTGAATGATACTAATGGAACTCTTGATCGATGGATGGATTCACTAGAATTACAAATTCAAGACCTGCGACAACAGCTTGGTATTAATTCATGATTGTTTGTTAATTACAACCTAATATTTATGATGTCGTGTATTTTGATATTAGTTTTTATCAAAATACACGATTTTTTATTACGCGAGTGCGTGTGATACCAATTCAAAATTCAAAATTAGGTAAGCCAAGCAGAATAAGAATTTTGGAGTGTTATAGCCCTAGCCAGATAGATTAGGACATCTAGTTCAGATAAAACCCTGACAACACAATGCTTCCAAGTCTGTTAATATATCTGTCGCGTTCGTTCTTTTTCACATTGGTGTTAGTTATCAGTTGCTTTTATCAGTTTACAAGTGCAGCAATAGCTTGGCGAACTAAGTTGAAGCGTTGAATTACAATACTATATTTTTCACAAAATATTGTGCCGCAGATTATCACAGTTAGCAAGCTTTAATTTTAGGTAATGTAAACATGAAAAACAGACATATGGAATTTATTTATGTCTTGCTGATTGAAGTTTTAGGCTTGATTTCCCTAAAAAAGATCAATAAAAATTGAATCAACGGTTAAGCAAAACAAACTTAATCGTTGACGGAATTCGCTAAACACAAACATTGTTTCAGGAGTCCATCATGGCGTTTATTGCTGTTAAAGAATTACAAGCTACTGGTGCAGAATTATTCCAAGATTCTGAAAGCTTCCTCAACGAGTTGAATAATCTTGACAATTCTGTTCATGGTGGTGGCTATAACTATTCCAATACCACAAATGGAGTTTTAGACTTAGCTGTGAAGGGATTTGAGTTTGGTGTTATCACCTATGGTATCGATGCCATTGGACACCTAGCTAAGTCCTACAGTGACGCTGGTAACGGTTATTACTAAATTTCCATTACTGACTGTGTAAAAACTGAGCAAAATAGCTCTGTTGCAATCGTGGCATGAGCGATTAAGTTTTGCAATTCTTAATCGCCTGCACTTCCTACTCAAAACCAAAATAGTTTTAGGAGTCCATCATGGCGTTTATTGCTGTTAATGAATTACAAGCTACTGGTACAGAATTATTCCAAGATTCTGAAAGCTTCCTCAACGAATTGAACAATCTTGATAATTCTGTTCATGGTGGTAATTATTCTAAAACTACCAATGGAGTTTTAGACTTGGCTGAAAAAGGATTTGAGTTTGGTGTCATCACCTATGGTATCGATGCCATTGGACACCTAGCTAAGTCCTACAGTGATGCTGGTAACGGTTATTACTAAATTTTCATTACTGACTGTGTGAAAACTGAGCAAAATAGCTCTGTTGCAATTGTGGCATGAGCGATTAAGTTTTGCAATTCTTAATCGCCTGCACTTCCTACTCAAAACCAAAATAGTTTTAGGAGTCCATCATGGCGTTTATTGCTGTTAATGAATTACAAGCTACTGGTACAGAATTATTCCAAGATTCTGAAAGCTTCCTCAACGAATTAAACAATCTTGATAATTCTGTTCATGGTGGTAATTATTCCAATACCACAAATGGAGTTTTAGACTTAGCCGTGAAAGGATTTGAGTTTGGTGTTATCACTTATGGTATTGATGCTATTGGACACCTAGCTAAGTCCTTCAGTTCTGCTGCGTAAATACTAAGATAAACGGATTTCTTGCAATTGTGGCATGAGCGATTAAGTTTTGCAATTCTTAATCGCCTGCACTTTCTACTCAAAACCAAAATAGTTTTAGGAGTCCATCATGGCGTTTATTGCTGTTAATGAATTACCAGCTACTGGTGCAGAATTGTTCCAAGATTCTGAAAGCTTCCTCAACGAATTAAACAATCTTGATAATTCTGTTCATGGTGGTAATTATTCCAATACCACAAATGGAGTTTTAGACTTAGCCGTGAAAGGATTTGAGTTTGGTGTTATCACTTATGGTATTGATGCTATTGGACACCTAGCTAAGTCCTTCAGTTCTGCTGCGTAAATACTAAGATAAACGGATTTCTTGCAATTGTGGCATGAGCGATTAAGTTTTGTATTTCTTAATCGCCTGCACTTTCTACTCAAAACCAAAATAGTTTTAGGAGTCCATCATGGCGTTTATTGCTGTTAATGAATTACAAGCTACTGGTACAGAATTATTCCAAGATTCTGAAAGCTTCCTCAACGAATTAAACAATCTTGATAATTCTGTTCATGGTGGTAATTATTCCAATACCACAAATGGAGTTTTAGACTTAGCCGTGAAGGGATTTGAGTTTGGTGTCATTACCTATGGTATCGATGCCATTGGACACTTGGCTCGTTCTTTCAGTTCTGCTGCATAAAAACTCAAATCAATAATTCTGTTAAGATTATGGCATCAGCGATTAAGCAATATCATGTTTAATCGCTTATAAATTCCATCAAATTACAGTCTTTTTCTGTGAGTAAAAGTAAACTATTTTTTGGTTTTTTCTTAAACCAATAAAATTATCTAATATAGAGTGTATTTAATCAATGTCAAATTTTTGCATTTTTCTAAAATGGCGAAAATAATTGTTTCTGAATTACATTCTCATGATTCAGAAAATTTTCTAACCGACCTAAATTATGAAGAATCTGGATTAATATACGGCGGTAATCAGTATTCATATAATCAAATATTTATCTTAGCAGAAAAAATATTTCGATTTATCACAATATCATTTGCTATTGCTACCATCCTAAAAATAGTTAATTCATATATTGGCAATAGTCATAAATAGATATAGAGCTAGTATTAGATTTTTGAAATATACAGAGGAAAGCCATTGCAGACTTAAAGACTTGTAGCCTTAGATCAAGTGCGTTGGGCGAAACCAACCCTACAAATATTTAGATATAAATGTTGTAACTCATCTTAAATATATGCCACCATTTATCCTCAACTCTCAAAATGTATGTGATTACTTAATTTCTTTAAACTTGTGTACTCTTGAGGAAGGAGCGTCGAGTAAAGTTGAACTGAAACCAGCAAAGAATTTTAATTTATTAATTACTTTCCCAGAAGAAAGAAAACTACTAGTTAAACAAGAACGTCATAACTTAGAAGGAAAGACGACTGGTGAGTTTGTTCTGGAATGGCGCATTCATGATTTTGTTAGCAGATTTCCAGAAATTAACCACATACGTTCCTATTTATCAGAAGCGATATACTTTAATTGGGAAAATTCTATTATCATTTTCAACTATCTTGATAACTATCAAGATTTGATGGATTTTTACATTAAAGAGAATTTAAATTTATTTCCCACCCAGCTTGCTAATGCAGTCGGGACTACTTTGGCGTTGATTCATCGCACCTCATTTAACTGTGAAGAATATCGAGATTTCTTTCAAAATCCTGGTGAGAGTAAATCTAACCCAAGAACACCTCATCTAAATCGAGGATTAGATAGACTAACTCCAGAGATATTTGGTAAGGTTCCTGCTGATGGTCTGAGATTTTTTGCCCTATATCAACTTTACGATAGTTTGGGACAGGCGATCGCACAATTAATCAACAGTTTTACTCCCTGCTGTCTTACCCATAATGACCTGAAGTTAAACAATATCCTCGTCTCCCTCAATTGGGAAGATATGAGTGATGAAAATATGGTGCGCTTCATTGACTGGGAACGTGGTAACTGGGGAGACCCTGCTAACGATTTAGGAACACTCATTGCCAGCTACTTGCAAATTTGGTTATACAGCTTGGTAACTGGTAAATCAATTGCCATTGAGGAGTCGTTACGTTTAGCTGCCACCCCTTTGTACGTTCTCCAACCTTCAATAAGAGAGTTGGTGACGGCTTATCTTACTCATTTCCCAGAAATCTTAGAACATCATCCCGACTTCCTACAACGAGTCATGCAATTTTGCGGTTTAGCACTCGTTACTGCTATTCAGGCTCAACTCCAGTACGAAAAAACCTTCGGTAATGTGGGTATTTGTATGCTACAAGTCGCCAAAAGTTTGCTGTGTCGTCCAGAAGCATCAGTGCAAACAATTTTTGGTGTCCAGTTATCAGACCTCTCTCCTGTAAGTTTGTCTCAGGTTTAATTAGGGAATCAGGCGTGGGGAGTGGGCGGTAGAGGGAGATGGGAAAGCTAAAGTGACATCCGCCTCATCTCCTTCATCTTCCTCATCCCTTCATATCCTACTCATATCATTTACTAACAAACCTCTATGCAAATATTAGATTCTCTATCTGTACAATTGTCAGATATTCCAGAGTTATTGCAGATATCATTGCAAGACATGATTCATAATATCGAAATACAGTCTCAGTATTGTATTAAGCATCCCAACTATAAACCCTTAGAATTACCTGAGTCTTCAGTCTCTCGGTTTCAAAAATTATCTTTGGATTTACAGAATAAGTATTTGAGTCAGCAACTGCGTAGTTTTCTCTACGGCATCTATTACAATGGCTCGTTGAAAAGTGTTCTGGCCTCTGATGCAGAGATATCTAATTTAGCCGTCAATAAAAATCTAGAAAACAACACATTTTTAGGTGTAGACCTAGCTTTTTACGATCGCCTGCATGAACATAATAAAGGTACTGGCTACTGGAGTTATGGTTGGCAAGTTCTCAGGGAAGAATCAGATGGGACTTTGGCAGTCCATCGGGATGGTTTAACTCTCCACGTTCCGCCGGATGGTTTGCGAACTCAGATGATGGGTAACTCTGCTGCTATCCAATTGCCAAAAAATCTCGTCCAAAACGGATTTTATATGGCGGTGGCTAATGCAGGTGCAGCGCAACAATATCAAACTTTGGTACGTGTTTATTTCAACTTAACTCCAGATGGTGCAGTTGCAGTCATGGATGCTTTGACTACACACCTCAACGCTATACCGATTGCTTTCACATTTAAAGCACTATACAACCCCTCTGATTATGTTCGCCATGACTCGGCAGTACTGTATTTTGATAAAAATGACTATGAAAAGGTTTACCCTGTTCTGAAGACGATATATGCAGAAAATCAAACGCATTTTCAGGCACAAGTACCCCTATTTACTAAGCTTATCGCACCAGGGTTAGCGATCGCCGAAGAACCAAACCATAGATTTGCCGAACAGGAAAGCTTTGGTACACACCGTTGTCAAATAATTGCTAATGGTTTGCTGGAAGCTTGGCAACAAGGTAATGATACGCCAGCAGGTAGAATGACTGCAATTTTACAACACTTCTCTTCACTCAACATCGAATTGCAGCGTCCCTACCTCAATGCTTATTCTGAAGATATCTATACACCTTTGTAGTTAAAACTTCATCTAAACGATGAAAGTTAAAGATGTATTGATATCTGTGTAAAGTTTGACTGTTGATAACCTCACAGTTATTGGGAGCTATTCCGGCGGGCAAAAGGGCTTTTTCTCAACATTTAAATTCACGTTTATAATTTAGGCTGATGACTCAAGAATCTTTCCAGCATCATCAACTTTGTAACTGTACAATTCTCACTGAAGAATGGGAGGCTATTCTCCAAGCTATATCTGTCGGTAAGTATTCTTGGGCTTGTGTTTTAATGCTCCATACTGCTGGATATAATCCTCTTACATATATACCATATCGTACATATATTCGCCTACTCAAAAATAATAGTATGCCAGATACAATTAAAACTCGTAAACTTCAGCATATAGGTGCAAAATTTGTAGCTATTAAAATAAAGATGATGGAATTAGATTAAAGTATATTTAAGTAATATTATCCCCAAAGTCTTATAGGGAAATCCAACTTTATTATCATACATATTTAATTAACTGTAGGGTGGGCATTGCCCACCCAAAGCATAATCAAAAAGGCAATTACCCATTACTCATTACCAAAATAGTACATCAACATTAGGCTGGTCTAGGCAATTCGGAAGAAGAATTATCATTTTGAGAAAGTTCAGCGACAATTTCTAAATTAGTGATTTGTTGTTGTAACCAATGGGTAAAGAAATCTTTAAGTATTTGAACCCGGCGTGATTCATCTAATTCTGGTGTAATGATTTCCTCCACTGCAATTATATGCACACCTTTGGGTGTAATTATTGGTTTGAGAAGCTGGGGAGGTGTAGCAGCAAAGACGGCTGCGGCTATTTCTGGGCGAAACTCCGAGCGATAGCGAATCCCTTGATAACCTCCAGCCCGGCGAGTTTCGGGACTTTGAATATATTGACGAGCGATTTCTTGGAAACTAATTTCACCTTCTTGCAAAGCATAAAATAACTCTAAGGCTAAGTCTTCATCATCTAGAATTACTTCATAGGTTGCAGCTCCAGTGTAATCAATTTTATGAGCATAAAAAAAAGGTTCAACTTTGTCAGCAAATAAATGTTCAGCCAATTTCATATGTAATAAGTTTGATTTGGCTACTTCCTCAAAATCATCGATAGTTAGATAGTGTTTTTGTAGCCAATTCCAAGTATCATCTGCCTTTAGCAAGCGGTTAGCAAAACGCATACTATCGGCAGATTGTTGTAGTTCTTCTACACTTAATTCAATACCTACTTTTTCAGCAGTATCAGCAATGATTTTCTGGGTAGCGATTGCTTCTAGTATACTAGGCATTTGAAAAGAGACTTTAAGATGAGTGATAATGTCCTCAACAGAGAGTTTTAAAAACTTTTCCATATTGATATTTGCTCCACCTATTAGCTTAAAATAATTAGTTTTCGAGGCAATCAGGCATTCTTTTATTATCATCGCCTCATTAATTATTTATAGTCTCTATCTAATGGTAGTTTTAATTATTTGATGCTTAGATGTTATTTATAAAGCAAAAATAAAATTATTGTAGTGGCGTGTCAAGCCTTAAATGTTGCATTAAAACATCTTTTTTATCCGCTTTCATCCCCGTACCCTGCGGGAAGCAAGCTACATCTGTGTTTAATTTTTTCAATTTAATGCACTATTTTAGTTTAGACAGTCCACTACTAATATGCCACGGTCTTTGCCTTGTTTCCTAAAGCTCTAAACCACCTTTTTGCAGCTTTTTGAAGGGGTCTAAAATAAAGTCAATGACTCGACGCTGGCGGATAATAACTTCGGCGGTGGCTGATTGTCCAGGGGTTAAGGTAATACGTTTATTCCCAGCTTGAATATAGGGATGATCTAAAGTAATATCCATTTCATAAACTTCTACGTTGCCTTGGCTAGTAGTTTGAATTTTCGAGTCAGGAGAAATCCAGCTAACACGTCCTGGTAATACTCCATAATCTTGGAAAGGATAGGCATCAAATTTAATTTTTACTGGCATTCCCACTCTCAAGAAACCACTGTGTTGACTAGGCATGGAACTTCTGAGAATGATTGCCGCATTCTTAGGCGCAATTTGAGCAACTATCTGTCCAGCTTCGACTACAGGGCCTGGTTTATCGATTGGTAGATCAAAAATCGTACCATCAACAGGCGATCGCACTACTCGTTGCTGAATCTGAATCTTGAAGGCGTTAATCTGGCTCTTGGTTTGGATGATTTCTGATTGTAGGGTAGTTAGTTGGTTTTGTAAGTCTTTGAGTTGTTCCTGACTCCTTAACAGTGCTAACTTACCTGTCTGCACAAGACTTTGATAGCTGCTTTGCTGTTCTTGGAGGCGGAGTTTTGCTTGTTCAATGTCAGCTAAGGTTTGGCTGACGGTGGTTTGATAATGGCTTTCTTTTTCTTGTAAGCGTAGCTGGGCTTGAGTAAAATCAGAGTTGGCTTGCAATAGGGAACGTTGACTGTCTTCCGCTATCTTTTCTAGTTCTACTACTTTAATTTGAGCGATCGCACCTTGTCTCAAAAGTCGGCGATAACGTAAAACTTCTTTAATATCTCTTTGCAAACGGCTATTGGCTAATTTTCTTCCTAGTTGACTAGTATTGATATCCTGTCTAGCCTGTTCAACTAGCGCTAATTTTTCTAACTTCTGTAAATTATATGTACTCTGCCTAGCATCCAGGTTTTGCTGCGCCTGATGCACTTGCGCCATTTTCTCTAATTCTTGGGCTTGGTTTTGCTGCTGTTGGATGTTAATTGTTAACATCAATTGGTTTTTTAGTAGCTCTTGCTGTCCTTGGCGATTGATGAGTTCTTCTAACCTTGTCTGTGCTTGTTCCACCTGGGATTGCAACACATCAGACTCTAATTCCAATAGCACTTGTCCCGCCTTGACAGTCGCCCCTTCTGCCACATTGACAGCCTTGACACTACTAGTAACAGCAACACCTAATTTTTGAGTTGCGCCTTGGGGTTCCAAACGCCCTCTAGCACTTCCCGTTTCATCAACCTTAGTAAACATTGCCCAAGGCAAAACAATGATGGTAAAGCTGATGAGCAAATACAGCATCGAGCGCGTCCAGCGCTGCGGTAACGCATCTAGTAGTTCTTCTGTGCCGTAAAACCAATCATTTGTCTGCGTCAGTGCCTGTGTCTGATAATCAACTAAATCATGACCACGTTGCACCTGAGCCGTCTGTGGTTGCACAAGTACAGATGATGAATTAACAGATGGGTTTGGCATAAATTATTTGACGGGATGTGGTGGGATATGGAAAAGTAGGCGGAAAGAGAACTGTTGATGGTTGACTGTTGACTGTTGACTCTTACCTCATTACTCACTACTCAACTGCTGTTGATTGAGGTAAAAGTAATGCCCTCTTCTGGCAATTAATTGATCGTGATTACCGCTTTCGACTAATAAGCCGCGATCTAATACCAGAATTAAGTCTGCGTGGCGCACGGTGGAAAGGCGGTGAGCAATAATGACACTTGTGCGCCCTTTGAGGATGGTTTTGAGGTTGTTTTGAATAATGCGTTCCGATTCGGAATCGAGATGGCTTGTGGCTTCATCTAACAACAATAGGCGGGGGTTTCCTAACAAAGCACGGGCGATCGCTAAACGTTGTCTTTGTCCGCCAGACAACATCCCCCCACCTTCACCAATTTGGGTTTCATAACCTGCTGGCATTTGTTTGATAAAGTCGTCCGCACCTGCTAAACGGGCGACAGCAATAATTTCTTCTAAGGAAGCCTCTGGGTGAGCAATGCTGATATTTTCGCGGATTGTGCCGCCAAATAAAAATGTATCTTGGTCTACAACGCCGATTTGTGAACGGAGCGATCGCAGGGCTATATTAGTTACATCTTTGCCATCAATGAGAACTTTTCCATCTGTCGGAGGGTATAGACCCAAAATCAGTTTAAATAAAGTGGTTTTGCCGGAACCACTGCGCCCTACTACAGCCACGGTTTGCTCTGGCTTGATTTCAAAGCTGAGGTTTTCTAAAATATTGCGATCGCTTTCTGGATGGTAACGAAATGTTACATTGTCAAAGCGGATATGACCAAGTAAATTACTGATAAATTGCCGATGTTGGTGTTGTAAATCTTCCTCTGGTTCTGCCTCTAAAACATCATTAATTCGTTCTGTAGAAATCACCACTTCTTGTAATTGATTCCACAAAACTACCAGCCTTTGAAATGGACGGATAATATTACCTAACAACATATTAAAGGCGACTAATTGCCCGATAGTCAGTTGGTTTTGAATCACCAACCATGCCCCAAACCAAAGTAGGCTGGTAGTTACCAGAGTTTCTAAGGCAGAACTAAAAATTTGTAATTTGTTACTAATTATCTGTCCACTGAAGGTTTTTCTGATGACATTATTCAGCAGTTCTTCCCAATGCCAACGTACTGTTTGTTCGATTGCCATTGAGCGAATTGAGCGAATACCAGAAAGGGATTGAATCAGATAACTATTTTCGTTGGCTGTAGCACTAAAAACCTCTCGACTAATGCGGCGTAAAAAGGGTGTAGCGATGATTGCCAATAACATAAAAGGCGGTACAATCGCTAAACTCATCAATGCCATTGCTGAACTATACCAAAACATCAAAGCTACATAGATAAACACTGTCAACAAATCTAAAATGATTGACAATGCTTCCCCAGTTAAAAAGCGTTGAATCTTTTGGTTTTCTTGGACGCGAGAAACAATATCCCCGACGTAACGCGACTCAAAAAACGACAAGGGTAAACGGAAGGTATGTTTAATAAAACCTACCAATAGCGAGATGCTGATACGGTTGGCTGTGTGGTCTAACAAATATTGCCGTAGTCCGTTCAATACCACACGAAATAAGCCAAATATCATCAACCCCAAACCGACTGCATTTAATGTTAAGGTGCTTCCTTGAACAATCACCCTATCTAACAATAATTGGGTAAATAGGGGTGTAATTAATCCAAACACCTGAATCAATACCGAAGCGCTGAATACCTCTACTAATACCCGTGTGTGGGGTTTGACTAACTCAAATAATTGCCAAAATGATGTATTTGCTTCTTCGTTTTCTTTCAGCTCGGTTGTCGGTTGCAACAACAAGGCGTAACCAGTCCAACCCGCTTTAAATTCAGCAATACTCAAGTTACGTTGACCGATCGCCGGATCACCGACAATTACCTGTTTTTTGTTAATCTCATAAACTACAATATAGTGTTTACCCTCCCAATGGGCGATCGCTGGTAAGGGTTGTTGTGCTAATTTATCAAAGCTAGCTTTTACCGGACGAGTAGTAAAACCAATGGTTTCGGCGGCGGCGGTTAAACCCTTCAACGATGCACCACTGCGATTGACGTTAGTTAAATCCCGCAGTCGGTTCACACTCAAACGCTTACCCCAATAGCGACTAATCATCACCAAACAAGCCGCACCACAATCAGCCGCACTTTGTTGCTCAAATATGGGATAGCGCTTAATCAGTCGTCCCCACCAATGACCAACCTGAAGACGAGGACTAGGGAAATAAGCTCGGCGTTGTTTTGGCTGTGGCTGCGGTTCCGGCTCCCTCACAACCGGAGAACGAAGACTAGGTAAAGGCGACTGAGAAGCGTTTTCCCCAGTCCCCAGTCCCCAATCTCCAGTCCCCAACTCCGGCCAATACTCCTGTGCTACTTGCCAATTCTCCTGCTTGAGAATATACACAATAGCTGATTGTGTGACTTGCCAATTGATTTGCTTTGAATATTGGGAGATGGTTCCGGGTTGGAATGTGCGTCCGTTATTATTTTCCAATTCTCCGCGACGCAATATCCACAGCTTGGTATCTGGAAATATCTGTGATGGTAGGGAACCAATATCTAAACTATGTCGCTCAAATAAAGCTAAGGCTTTGATTATCTCCTCAACTGAGGAATTTTGCGGCAACAAAGAGTTTTGACAACACAACACCAACAAATCCCAAGTTTCGGCGTGTTTTTTCAGGCGATCGCCAACACTGGAATTTTCGCCCATCAAATCTTGTAAAATCGTCTGGGGAAGATAACCCAATTTCAAGTTCACCGAAGCTCTAGCGACATAAGGAATAAAGTCTGCATCAGGAAACAGAGTCAATTCCCCAAAGGATGCACCAGTTGAAACGGTCGTAATTAAGTTGTGAGCGTCATCTAATAGCCTGACTTTACCCCCAAGAACAATATAAATCCCCGCCGATGCTGTCGCCGCTTGCCAAAATTGTTTGGCGATTGGTGGTTCAATAATTTCTAAACCTTGGATGCACTTTTCTAACTCCCGTTCTGACAAAGACTCACCCAATATATGAGTGAGTTGTTCCGCTAAATATTGCCGGGAAAACCCTGATGGCATTTTCCCACCTCCAACCCCAAGGGGGAATTCAAAATTTAATAGGACTTACTCTTTTGAGGCTGGGTGTGAGGGTGTAAGGGTGTAAGGGTGTAAGGGTTTCAAATATTTGTACCTCTATACCCCTATACCCCTGTACCCCTGTACCCCTGTACCCCTATACCCCTATACCCCTGTACCCCTAATTAAGAATTAAAAGACCAATTAAGACTAGGTTCAGATGTGGTTTTTAAGTCGCCAATTGTAATCGCAGCATCCTCTAGAGAATTAGTTTCTTTTGGTTGGGAACCTTTGCGTTTAGTGGAAAGTCCCATTTGTTTAAGCAGGCGATTAATGTGGCGATCGCTAATTTCAATGCCTAATTCCGAGGCTAAATGTTTGCTTAACCATTGAGCCGTCCAGTGAGTAAAAGCATACCCATAATCACGAGGACTATTGCTGACTAACTCTCTTAATCTTTCCAGATATTGAGTATTAACAATCTTCGGTCTACCTATGGGACGTTCATTCCATTTATGTGCTAAACCAGCCTCGGCTAAACCAATCCAATAACGAGCCATTTCTTGGGAACAACCTAATATTTCACAAATTTGAGTTTGAGATTTACCAATATCAGCCATTAACATTATTTCAATGCGGCGGCGATATTCTGGCTGTAAATTGTTTTGTAAATGTTTGAGTAAAGCCTTCCGTTGGAAAGGTGTTAAAAACTTGCTCTCTTGGTTTTCATAAGTAGCAAAAACTGTTTCTTGATTAAAACTGTGTGACATAATCATTACCAGTTGCTGTCTAATGTGAAACTGCGGTAAACTTGTGTATTACAACTAAAAAATTAGTTGCAAAATTAATCTCTCATCAATATCCGATGATGAGTGTCTACCCCCTTATCTGAGAAGATTAAGGCGGCTATTTATCAACATTTAGTACTCAGAATCTAGTAGCCATAGCAGTTGTACTATCGAGACTCCCACCTCGCTGCTAACGATCCACAACTAACAACTGACACGCGTAGCGTAGTAAAATTCCTTATCCAGTAGTAGTCAGCAAACCTAACAAAATATGCTGATAGCATATATGTCGTCTCTCCTGATAAACAGCATTATCTGGTAAAACACCTAGAACGAATTAGTTTTGCACTGGTTAACTGGAATAAATCGGCATTTGTTCTGAAGCTTGGTGTAATACTGGTATTTTTTTGCCGATACTTTTCTAAGGTCTAATACTCAAGTCTGATTTTTAGGATGTTACTGAACTTTGCACTTTTAGTTCAGAGGTAAGCCTCTTAATCTTTAAACTTAGTTTTTTTAGAGACTAATAAGAGGTTAAAGCCTGTTATACATAGGAGTAAAAACATATGCAGCTAGAGCTAGGTATAGGTGTAAACAATGCTATTTACATCCACCTAACAATAATTGTTTTCAGCAGTAGAATCTGATGTGCCTGGAGTTAATTAAAAGACTAAATTCTCTTAACAGTGACAGTGATTTAATTTAGTGTTTTACACCACTGTTATTCTTTTAAGAATTTTTCATCATATAGTCAATAGTTTTCGTTGGAAAACTTAAAACTTCATCAAATCTTTATATTAACCATGCAAAGAATAACTATTACTTATTGAACACGATAAAAGTTTGAATATTAGATTAGTTTTGCTTTTAGTTTGCGGACAAAAAATCAAACTGAATAACTGCATTTTTTAGTGGATTTCTTCTAGTTCAAGATAATAATTATAAAGATAATAAGTAGACATACATCTACCTTGAGCAGGAAATATATCGGATTCATATTTGATTTCCGAAAAGTCCTTGTATTGGACAATAACTACACTTATTAAGTAGTAAAGATACAATAAATTTGATTAAATTTACAATAACATAACTACTGATAAAAATATTTTTATACCAACAAAAATAATTTCCTTTTTTAGGTGTATATATCTTTACAAGAAAGCCAAGCAAATAAATTATATCAGTTATAATTATGTCACAGAATAACATTTGAAATTAGGTACTCTCTCAACAGAAAATGTAAAACTTGATTATTTATATTCTAATGAAATATATTTGGCTTCCAAGAATAGTTTTCAATATTCTTGTAATTGATTTTCTACAGATTAATTTAGAATCTTATTTAGTTCAGTAATCAACCATTGGTTAAACATATTATTGAGAATTTCTTGATATCTTTCCCCCGTTAATTCAGCAGGTATAAATTCCTCTACCATAAATAGGTGATAACCTTGCTCAGTTTGTAGGGGACTTATTAACTGTTTAGGAGATGTTCTAAAGATAACTGTGGCTACATTTACAGGGAGAGAAAATCGATAAACCTTACCTTCGTAACCGCATCTTTGCCTACGAACAGCATCAACATCATATAAATATGCAGCCTCATAGAAACTAATTTCCTCATCTTCAATTTGGTAGTAAATTTCTTGAGCGAGTTTTTCCGAATCGACAATAATTTGATAGAGACTAACTTGCTCAAACTCCAGTTGATTTTGAATAAAAAAAGCTTCTACTTTATCAGCGAATAAAAAATTAGCTAACTTTTGAGATAATAAGCGATCGCGTATACCCATTTCCCAATCCTCTGGGGAAGCCAACTGATCTGCTAACCACGCCATAGTATCTGCGGCTTTCTCTAAACGCTTTTCCCGACGCTGGCGGTTAGCCTCAGCCTCAATTTCTTCCGTTGTCACGGTGATTCCCCTAGCCTCAGCCACCTGCAAAATCAACCGTTGAAATAAGATTTTTTGATATACCTCTTTCAACTGCATATTTTTTTTGAGAAAATTGACAATTTCCTCAGGTGCAATAAATACTTTGGTTAAATCACTCATTGATGTAATTAGAAAGTGACTATATTGAATACTGGACTTATGAAAGGCTTTTTGGCTTGATGATTTTAGCAATAAGCAAGTGGTGCAAGATATACAGCAGGTTGTGACTAAATGAGGTACACAACTGGAGAACTAAATATAAAAATTATTCTTCTGCCTCCTGCCTCAAAGCAAGTGAATTTGTACCTCATGCAAATGAAAACTGCTATAAGTTAATAGTCATTAGTCAGAATTTATCTTCTCCCCCCCTTCTTAACACATAAAAAAGCTGGAGGCTAATTAATCGGGTTAGCTTCCAGCAGTATTAAGATTTGCTGTATAAATTACAAATTTATCTAGCAGAGGTAATCCTATCTGGTAGGACGAGGATTCCTAAATTTTAAAAAGGACAAGAACTATAAGTTCTACCAGCTACGACAACAGTCAAACCACCACTTTTATTCTTTTGTCTTGCTACTTTTGGTATGGTTCAAGCAATACCATTCCCAGTATAGAAAGTTTCCCGAAGTCCTCACCACCACATGAGAACTCGATATAGAGCATGAAAGTTAAGATTAGTAGGTGCCAGCAAACCAATCTTAATCCTTGCTCAACTTTCTCGAAAAAAGAACCGTTAGTAATAGTTAGCTTGTCCGTCTTGCTGTAGGATTTATTCAATTCCCCAAACACTAAGTGCTTCAGCAATAGCACTCAGTTTTGTAGGTTTCATAATTAGATAATTGTTGATTGTATCAACAACCTCTATTTGAGTAGCTATATTTAATGTATAGGATTCCACTACTGAAAATTTGCCATTTTGGCAGAATTTAGTAATTAATTTACATCTGCTGTAAAACTTGCCGAATGTGATCTGATGTCACCTCATCAGTAACTGTCACTACACCAATTTGAGTTGGTAAAACAAACCGTACTTTACCATCTTTGACTTTTTTATCTAATTGCAATGCCTCAATAATCCCTTCAATATCTAATCCCACTGGTAACTTTGTCGGTAAACCCGCTTTTTCAATTAAGGCATTTTGACGGTCTGCATCTGCTTGTTGCCACAGTTCTAAATTTACAGCGATTTGCCCAGCCGCTACCATACCGATACCTACTGCTTCACCATGTTTGAGTAGCCGATAGTTAGTTAAGCTTTCCACCGCATGACCAACAGTGTGTCCGTAATTCAAAATCGCCCTCAGTCCACCTTCTTTCTCATCTTTGCCGACAACATCAGCTTTAGCTTGGCAAGAACGAGTTAAGATAGCATCCACCAGTTCTGGTTTGATGTAGCGCAGTTGGTCGAGACGCTTACTCTGTTCCAACTGGTTGAATAATTCTGCATCCCAAATCACGCCATATTTAATTACCTCCGCCATTCCTGCGCGAAATTCACGTACAGGCAAGGTTTTTAATACTTGGGGATCAATTAACACGAATCGCGGCTGATGGAACGCACCAATCAAGTTTTTCCCGTGGGGATGATTCACACCTGTCTTACCACCAATAGCCGAATCTACCATTGCTAAGAGTGTGGTAGGTACTTGCACCACATTAATCCCCCGTAGCCAAGTAGCGGCGGCAAAGCCAGTCATATCACCAATTACCCCTCCCCCCAAAGCCACCATTGTGGAGGAGCGTTCTAGGCGATTTTCTAGGGCTATATCGTATAGTTTTTGAATAGAGTTAAGGGTTTTATAGCGTTCCCCGGCTGGCAAAGAATAACTTGCTACTTGAAATCCAGCAGCTTCTAAGGAATCAACAGCAACTTTGCCGAAATGCTTAAAAATCGTGGGATTAGAAACCAGTAATACTTTCTTGCCCAGTTTTAACCCAGCCAAGCTTTGACCAATCTGATCTAAACTTGCAGGTGCGATCGCAATCTCATAAGACTGCGTTGGTAGATTCACATTAATTACAGAAGTCATTACCCAAACCCCAACAAGCGCCGTGGGCTGTATTTTACCCTATTCTGGGGAGGAGATGGGATGACATATCTTTATTTCCAAACTTCAGTTAAGTCCAACACAAACCCCGGTAAGACATTTTCCCCTGACAAGTTGACAGGATGATTAAGGATTTCCACATCTTGACCTGGGCGATAAACTTCTACTTGTCGATTTTTGCGGTCAATTAACCAACCTAAACGAGCGCCATTGTCGATGTATTCTCTTATCTTGGCGCGTAACTTTTCTATAGAGTCATTCTTAGAACGTAGTTCCAGCACAAAATCAGGACATATCGGGGCAAAAGTCTCTTGTTGTTCTATATTTAGGGCATTCCATCGGTCTTGACGTATCCAGGACGCATCAGGAGAGAGCGCGCTACCGTTGGGAAGATGAAAACCGCTTGAAGAGTCAAAAACCACTCCTAACTTAGCTTGGCGGTTCCATAACCATAGTTGGGCGTTAATATCCGAATTTCTACACCCTGTATCGCTCCCAGTTGGAGGCATAACAATTAACTCACCCGTAGCAGTTCGTTCTAATTGTAAATCTCTGTTAGCCAGTGCTAACTGTACAAATTGTTCGTGGGAGACTGTCAGCGTTAGTGTAGGTGGAATATTGACAGCAAGAGTCGGGGATAAGTCAGTTTTTGTCATTGTTCCGTCCTGAAACTGGAACCAAAATATTAGTCTTCTAGTTAGTTCCAGATTAGCATTTACGCCAGATTTTCTTAGGGACTGGGGATTGGGCGAAAATCTTGGAGTAAGTTCTCCCCCTGCCTCCCCTGCTCCCCTGCCCTGCCCTGCCCCCCTGCCTCTTTTGACCAGTGACCAAAATTTAATGATTCAATAGAGTTAGTAGAATATTGTGGAGAAAAATAAATGTTGGCAATAGTAGCTTATATCGGCTTTTTGGCTTTGTTCACTGGCATAGCTGCTGGTCTGCTGTTTGGTTTACGCTCTGCGAAGATACTGTAGTGTGAAAAACTAGATTCCCAACTTCTTCAAGAAGTCGGGAATCTGAAGCGATTATGAATTACCCATGACTACAGGTTGTGGTCTTTGGGACGGAGGACGCATTTCTAAGCCGAGTAGGTTGAGCATTTCCTGATCAGCATCGTAATCTGGACAAGGTGTTGTCACCGTCAGCATTTTATTATCGTCGCTGGAAAAGATGGAATTTGCTCCTGCCATAAAACAAAAGGCTTGTTCCACTTGAGAAAGTCTCGCCCTACCAGCACTTAAACGCACATCCGATGTGGGCATAACTATACGTGCAGTTGCAATCATTCTGACTACATCCCAAACAGGTACATCTGGTTGATCTTCTAGAGGTGTGCCTTCTACTTGGGAGAGAATATTAATTGGTACGGATTCTGGATGAGGATTGAGGGTGGCTAAGGTTTGTAACATTGCCACACGGTCATCTATGCTTTCACCTAAACCGAGAATGCCGCCAGAACATACGGTAACATTAGTCTGTCGGACGTTTTCGATAGTGTTTAGGCGATCGCCATAAGTTCTCGTGGTAATAATAGTGCTGTAGTAGTCAGAGGAAGTATCCAAGTTATGGTTATAAGCATACAATCCTGCTGTCTCCAACTTCTTGGCTTGCTCAGATGTCAGCATTCCCAGAGTACAGCACACTTCTAAACCCATGTCTGTAACATCTTTGACCATTTCTAGAACTCGGTCAAATTGAGAATTATCTCGCACCTCCCGCCAAGCCGCACCCATACAGACACGGCTGACACCCTTTTGTTTAGCGTTTTGGGCAATTTCCACAACCGTTTGCTTATCAAGGAGTGCTTGGGGTTTGACTTCAGTTTGATAACGAGAAGACTGGGCGCAGTAACTACAATCTTCAGGACACGCACCTGTTTTAATCGATATCAGCTTACATACTTGTATTTGTTTAGGATTATGAAACTGCCGATGTACACTAGCAGCTTGATAAATCAACTCTAGCAATGGCGTATCATATACTGCGCGAATCTCTGCTTTGTGCCAATCGTAGCGTATTCTTCCCACCGACATCAGTATAGTATCCTTATTTCAGTATTAGGGACTGGGGATTGGGGACTGGGGACTGGGGATTGGGGGAGACAGCAAGAGTTTTGAGATGTTTCTTTCTCATTTCCCTCATCCCCTCATCTCTTCCCGCCAACCAATCTTAAAACCGTAGCTTGTACAAATCAAAGAACTCCCCTGGTTGTCGTCCAACTACTTTAGCACCAGCCGCGTTAATTATTTTTTCCCACTCGGTGACAGGTTCTAGAAACACTTCCGCGCCCAAGTAAGTTTCCAACACCGCCCAATCTTCAGCTTGAGGGTGTGCAGCGTTGAGGATATCAAAAACAAAATGTCCATCTGGTTTGAGTACACGCTTCACGGCTTGTAACACAGATGTCCAATATTCCAGGGGAAAATAGCAACTGAATCCTGTAGCGATCGCTAGATCAAAATAAGACAATGTGTATTTTAACTGATGGGCTGCCCCTAATTCCACGCCTTTGAATAACTTGGAGTTCAACTGGGAACCACGAGAATTGAGGGTATCTCGCGCTACATTGCTTACATCTTGCCCATAAAAAAATGCTTGCCAATCTCGCCAAGGATAAATCAAAAAACTAACTCCACAACCAATATCTAAACAGTGCTGATTTTTTTGGGGTTGGGCCATTTCCCAGAAAGGAGAAGCAATCTTTCCTGCCAATATGCCAGAAATCCATTCTCGATAAATCGGCATTTCCTGTACTTCTGCTGGTAGTTCTAAGGATTGATTTTGATACTGTTGGTTAAAGCGATATGCTACCTGTGCTACCCTTTGTTGCCATTTATCTGAACGATTGATGTTGTCTGTGTAAGGATTTTGTGAAGTAGACAGATGGCTTTGAGACGACTTTTGAGACATTAGGGCTACATGACTCCTGAAATTTATTGTGATTACAAAGTAAAATTAGACAACCTATTTAATCAAGGTGAGTTTTCTCAAAGAAAGTGTTTATGTGAAGGGTGTAAGATTTTTCTGCAAAAATTCTTGTTTGAGCTAACCGAAGAGCCTTTTGGATGGTAAAAGTGAGAAAAATCTGACTACTGAATACAATATATGGGCAGACTTTTTTGTTTGGCAGTCCCTCACAATTAGGAATTAGTAGTTATTTGCTTCGTCAGGAATTAAGACTCAGGACTCAAGACTCTCTATGTTAGCAGGCAAAATTTTACAGGGTGGAAAATACACCCTCATCCAAGAAGTAGGACGTGGTGGCTTTGGCATTACGTTTAAGGCTACTCATCATTACTTAGGACATGAGGTAGTGATGAAAACCATCAACGAACGACTACGCCAACACCCTGATTTTGCAAAGTTCGAGCGTCAGTTCCAAGATGAAGCCAGAAGACTCGCCACTTGTATCCATCCTAATATTGTCAGGGTAAGTGATTTTTTTGTTGAGGATGGATTACCTTACATGGTAATGGAGTATATCCCTGGAGAAACCTTAGGAGATGCTTTTGTTTTACCGGCCATACCTTTACCAGAAGAAACTGCAATTCATTACATCCGCCAAATTGGGGCAGCATTGCAGGTAGTACACAACAATGGTTTGCTGCACCGGGATGTTAAACCAGATAATATCATCCTCCGTCAAGGTACACAGGAGGTAGTGCTGATTGATTTTGGCATTGCCCGTGAATTTAATAGCGGTGTGCGTCAAACTCACACAGGGCTAGTATCTGAGGGCTACGCCCCCATCGAACAATATTTAACTCAAGCACCGCGCACACCCGCCACCGATGTTTATGGTTTAGCGGCAACTTTGTATGCACTGTTAACAGGACAAGTCCCCTTACCAGCATTATTGCGCGATCGCGAACAAATGCCAGCCCCCCGTGAACTACAACCCCACCTCAGTGCAGCCGTAAATCAAGCTGTCATGCGGGGTATGGCCGTAGAATCTCGCTTCCGTCCACCAACGGTTGCGGAATGGCTACAACTACTACCAGGTAGTGGCGTAAATTTGCCAATTCACGCATTACCTACTCATGTAGTGCCAACCATTGATTTGTCTGTGCATCTGCAAGAAAAGTTTTCTGGTGCCAAAACATCCGGTAGTGGTAAAAAACCATCACCCCTGAAAAATCTTGCCTTAATAGCTCAAAAGTCTGGCACTTCTCAAGTCTTCCTGGGTGTCATCATAGCTGTGGTTGCTGCCGCCGCCGGATTTAGTGCCACCAGCCTGTTTTCCCGCTCTTGGACACAGCCGTCGGCAAAACCCCTGTTTGAAGAACGCCCAATGGTACCAGTAGGAGGGAAACCTCAAGTTGATTCTAGTCAAGAGCGAGATAATACGAGACAAAACTCTCAAAATTATTCCGCAAGCGAAACTACACCTGTATCCCCTTCTAGAAGACGCAGGCGTAATCTAACTAACCAACCAAGCGAATCTTCCAATCCCAACAGCAATTCTTCAGAACAATCACCACAACCAAATACAGGAGAATCACAGCGCCGCAATTATGAACAACCAGGGCTGTCACCTAATACATCCTCCACACCATCCCTCGTAGAAAAATTGCGAGAAATCCGTTCATCTCGCACAGCCAAACCAGCCAACACTACAGATACTAGTCCACCGTCCTCAACTCAAAATTCCACCACACCAGTTGAGCCGCCAGCAAATTCTATAGTTGTGCCGGTACAACCCGCAGAGCCAAAAAATTCAGATTCTTCTGTGGTAGTTCCCACAGTGGAAGTAAAGCAAAATTCCTCTACTGATAGTCAAATTCCAGCACCGTCACAGAAAAACGAAAAATTTCCTGAGAATACACAAATTAACAATTAAGCATTGTAATCGGGAATGGGTAGCAATGATGCAGCAAAGCTTTCAGGGTTTATACTTATATCATATTTTTCGGGAAATGGTATGAGCCAATATCGTTCAGTTAAGGCTAAAAATAAAAACTAGTGTAGGTTGGGTGGAGCGATAGCTCCACCCAACCTACATTTCTCTGAACCGTATTGTGGTATGAGCGATCGCCTCTTTCGCCTCAAGCTGTCTTAAAAAAGCGAATGATTTCTCGCACATGATCGAGGAATTGTCCGTCAGTAGAAAGCTGGGCGATCGCATTTCTGGCTTCTCTGGATAATCGCTCATGTTCAGTTTGATTTGTAGCTCGTAATTCTTCTAAATTGGCAGCGATTTTCGCTAAGTCTCGGCGGGTTTCCTCACCAAAACGTTGTTGTGTGGCTACTAAAGAATAGGGCTGTTCTAAGTTAAATTGATCATCCAAAACTTGGACTTTCTGTTCTAATTCAACAAAGCGATGACGGAGTTCTACTATATCTTCGCGGGGATATTTCCATTCTTGGCTAATCATTGTTAGCCGCGCATAGATATACTCATAAGCACGAATTGCCGGTCTGAGGATTGTTAATAATAAAGCTGCGCCAGAACTGATATAACCTACGGCACTAATACCTGTGGCGGCGAGGAGATAAAGACCAATAGCTGAAAACAAGTGTAAAGCCAAAGCCACCCACAGCGATCGCTTGGCTAAACTTTGGACATATCGCACTTGTCGCTCATCCACAGGAATTTCTTTTTCCCTGGACTGTGCTGCTTCAGCTAAAACTTGTTTAGCTTGAAAATGAATATTCCAAGGTACAGTCACAATGACTAACAACCACCAAAAACTTGCCCCCCCAATTACCCAATCCAGAAAGCTACCCGCAGGTACATGAAACCATTGCAATACGCTAAAAGCTAGCAATACTGTAATGACAATTCCGGCAATAGAACTAATAAAAAAATTTACATACATATAGCCATTTCTCCAATAAGACTAATTTGTAATAGTCTTGCCAGGCTATTACAAATTACGAATTAGTTTCATCATGGCTATGCTGGAGGATTTATACAGAAAAGTCTGTGATGCTTTTTCCAGTTGCATATATGATTTATGGGATGAGATAGCTATGCCAAACTGGTTCCGTATCTTTACTAGTCTTATCTGGAAGTAGCAATCGCCAAGTTTTACCTTCTTGCTGGATTTGTAGGTAAACATCAAAGGGTTGTTGCAGTTTGGTTAACTGTCTCTTGGGTAACTGGAAAGTTAAGTCATAAGTTCCCAAAACGCGGAAGGCTGGCAGATTTTGAATTGTCAGGGGTTGTTCTTGGCGAATCTTGAGGTGTTTAATTTCAAAGCCTTGGAAATTTAAATCTAGCTGTTGATTAAGTTTTTCTTGGGTTTGTTCTAGCTGGAGTGCGATCGCTCTCTGCACTAATTCGCTAGTCGGCAATAAACCAATATTATTACAGCCCACTAATAATAGTAGTAATACTGCTGTGAAAAAAAACCGCACCATGTCACTTGTAATAGACTTCAGCGATAGTATAGCGGTAGATACCTGTAATTTTTTAGTCAATAGTCATTAGTCAGTAGTTATCTTTCCCAGATCCCTGCTTCTTCCCTATCCTCTATCTCTGGCGATGAAAAAAAGTTGGTGGCAATTTTTGGGATTAGTGATGGCGATCGCGATCGCCATTGTTGCTTACCATAGTTGGCAAGTGCAAAGTTCGTCTTCAGCATCTGCCCCAGTCACTGTTAAACTCAGTGGCTGGGGTGGTTCTCCAGTGGAGCAAAAACTATTGAAACAGGTTTTGCAAGACTTTGAAGCACAGCATCCACACATCAAGGTCAAATATGAGGTGATTTCTGACCAATATATGGATGTGATCAAAACCCGCTTGATTGGAGAAGCTGCGCCTGATGTCTTCTACTTGGATGCCCTGGAGGCTCCTTTTTTGATGAGCCAGAATGTGCTGGAACCACTGGATAATTACATCACTCCTGAATTTGACTTAAGTGACTTTGAAGCTAATCTCCTAGATAACTTTAAATATCAGAACCATATCTACGGTTTTCCTAAGGATTATTCTACCTTGGCGCTGTTTTATAACAAAAAAGCCTTTGCTGCTGCTGGTTTGAGCAGTCCCCCAGCGACGTGGACAGAATTACGCACCTACTCCCAGCAATTAACAGGTAAACTCAACAAGTATGGCTTTGGGGAAGCACCGGAATTAGCCCGTCAAGTTTACAAAATTAAAGCTTTTGGTGGAGAAGTTATCAATCAGAATGGTTATGCTACCTTTGCCAGTGAAGCTGGTTTAAGGGGATTTCAATTAGTGATAGACCAGTATCAAAAAGATAAATCATCTGCTCAAAAATCTGACGTAGGGACAAACTCAGGTAGTGAGATGTTCGGTCAGGAGAAAGTGGCAATGGTAATTGAAGGTAATTGGGCGATTCCATATTTACAAGAAACCTTTCCGCAATTGGAGTTTGCAAC
Source organism: Anabaena sp. FACHB-595 (assembly GCF_048568275.1). Classification (NCBI taxonomy): domain Bacteria; kingdom Bacillati; phylum Cyanobacteriota; class Cyanophyceae; order Nostocales; family Nostocaceae; genus Anabaena; species Anabaena sp. FACHB-595. The sequence continues at coordinate 2,297,233 of NZ_CP183473.1, read as the reverse complement.
TGCACAATTACCAACGATTAATAACAAGAAAGGCACAATGGTATTTACTGTTGCTTATGTGATGAGTAAGCAATCACAGCATAAAGCCGAAGCGTGGGAATTAATTTCCTATCTCACAGGTAAAGCCGGAATGCAGAAATGGACAAGTACAGGCTTTGCTTTACCTACACGCAAATCAGTATCTCAAAAATTTGGATATGAGCAAGACCCATTGCGATCGCCTTTAGTTGCCGGTGTTGATGATGCTACACCCTGGCAGGTTGGTAAATACCCAGCGCCAATTGTGAATAATTTTGATAATCAATTTGTCAGTGCCTTACTGGGACAACAACCCTTAAAACAGGCGATGCTAAGGGCGCAGAATCAAGCAAATAAGCAAATTAGAGCAATGGAGTGAAGCTAGCCAGGGGGAAGAACTAAATTGCTATGTACAAAAGTTGCACAGCAACGTCTCTATTAAATACTTGGTAGCGATCGCCACCAAATAAAATCCTGTCATGTTAGTAATTAAAACTTGATAAATCTTGGTGTTGGGGTATTTAACAGTCTTGACTTTATTTAAATCCAGAGAATCAATCAACACATATATAAATACTACCATTACCATTAGAAAAACGAATTTCTATTTTTTCAGCCTGATTGGCATAGCACAGCTATCAATTACGATAATCTTTTTAAAGTCAGAGATCATCTACTACTGATTTGCCAATAGAATAATTTTGAAGACCCACGATATCACATCAACATCCCATCCGACCCAATCATCAAACGCATAAAATATCTTTTTTGTCTAGTCTTACTATATTGCAATTTCTTTTTAGATATTGCTATTTAACCCAAGCAAATCACAATTAAAACCTAATATTGAAATTTTACTCACTATCAGTTTAGCTAACTCGTTCTGCGGTCAATAAGATAATGAAGATTGACGAATTAACTATGCCATTCAACGAGATGCCGATTGATTTACATAATTTATATCATTTGATTGATCGTCATCCTTTAACGATTGATCCTGATAGTTATGTCATTGATGCTATTAGATTGATGAATCAACAAGGTAATAGTTCACAATCAACCAGCATAAACTCGCCGGGAACTTATAGCAATAAGAATTCAACACAAACTAGCTATGTTTTAGTAGTTAAGGCAGGAAATCTTTTAGGAATATTCACAGAACGGGATTTAGTCAGGTTGACTGCATCAAAATTTGATTTATCAGATTTAAAAATATCTGAGGTGATGACACAACCAGTGATCACGATGAAAATGTCAAACTTCCTAGATATTTTTACAGCTTTGTCCTTATTACATCAGCATCAAATTCGTCATCTGCCAATTTTGAACGATAGAGAGCAATTGATAGGGATTGTGAGTGCAGCTAGCCTGTTGCAAGGATTGAATCAGTTAGAAACTTTTTGCTGTCTGCAATCCTTACAAAAACCACAACAGATAGAATTTTTACGCTACCCATCTCGTAATCCTTTCCAAGAGCTGGAGCATCACGACGAATTTCTGGGATTTAGGAAGGTTTGGCAACGAGACATTGTTGAGGTTCAACAGCCAAAACAAGCATTACAGCAAAGTGAGCAACTGTATCGCCAGTTAGTTGAGCTACAAACTGAGGTAATTTTGCGTGTTGATAATTTAGGGAGACTGACATTTGTTAATCCAGTAGCTTGCAGAATTTTTGGCAAGCCAATGGATGAGTTAGTTGGTCAGCTAATATTTGAGTGGATGTTTCCTGAGGATGAAATCCCTCAAGCAAAAGAATATTTCCAAGCCCTCAAATCCCCACCCCATAAAATCAGTATTAGTGAGCAGCCTGTATTAACACCCAGTGGTATACGTTGGTTTCAATGGAATGTTATCGGCATTAAAAATACAATTGGCGAGGTTGTTGAGTTTCAAGGAGTAGGCAGAGATATTACCGAATGCAGACAGGCGGAAGAATCACTACGACAGAGTGAGGCAAGATTAAATTTAGCCTTGGAAGCTGCCAATATGGGTATCTGGGATTGGTACCTTTTGACCAATGAAACCATCTGGTCTGCCAATATGGGATTACTGTATGGTCTGCCAAGTACAACTTTATGTCCTAGTCCTGAAGACTTCCTGCAATTAATCCATCCTCAAGACCGAGAGAATTTCTCTCAGTCTGTCAAAAACAGTATTGAGCAAGGAATGCCATTTACCGTCGAATATCGGACTGTCTGGAAGGATGGTAGTATTCACTGGCTCAATAGTAGAGGTCAAGTCTACTATGACAAACCTGGTAAACCAATCAGGATGATTGGCACTACTAGAGATATTAGCGAACGCAAACAAGCAGAGGCATCCCTACGGGAAAGTGAAGAACTCTATCGCTCAGTGGTAACAGCCATGAGAGAGGGTATTATCTTGCAGGATAAGGTCAAAATTATTGCTTGTAATGCAAGTGCCGAGAGAATTTTAGGGTTAAGCAAAGAGCAAATATTACAACGTACCTGTGTTGATGAGCGTTGGCTGACGATTCATGAAGATGGCTCCCCGTTTCCTGGTGAACAGCATCCAGCAATGGAGACGCTACGTACAGGCAAACCCTGCTCTAATGTGGTCATGGGAGTTTACAAGCCGGACGGACAAATAAGCTGGATTTCGATTAATTCTCAGCCTTTGTGTCGGGAAAATGAAACGGTTCCTTATGCTGTAGTTACATCCTTTGCCGATATTAGTGAACAGCAAGCTGCACTACGCTTACGCCAACAAGCAGAGCAGAAAATCCGCGAGCAAGCAGCTTTACTAGATATAGCCACCGATGCCATTTTTGTCAAAGACTTACACACCAATATCTTATTTTGGAATCAAGGTGCAGAACGCTTGTATGGTTGGTCACAACAGGAAGCTATCGGCCGTAATGCCCAAAAGCTACTATATTCTGAAACTTCATTGCACCTGCATGAAGCAGCTCTCAACGTTGTTATGGAGTTGGGATTGTGGCAGGGGGAGTTGCAAAAACTGACTAAATCTGGCAAAGAAATTATTGTGGAAAGCCGTTGGACACTGATGCGTGATGCAGCTGGGCTACCCAAATCAATTTTAATTGTTGATACCGATATCACCCAAAAAAAACAACTAGAAGAACAGTTTTTCCGCACCCAAAGATTAGAGAGTCTGGGTACCCTTGCAGGTGGTATTGCTCACGACTTGAATAATATCTTGACACCCATTTTGGCAGCGTCCCAACTGCTGAAAGTCAAATTTCCCGAAGATAAAGGAGGAACACCTACGGCGGGCGGTACATCTTCCCAACACCTGTTAGAGATTGTGGAAAACAACGCCAGACGCGGAGCAGGTTTAGTCAAGCAGGTGCTATCGTTTGCACGCGGTTTTAAAGGAGAACGGACAATAGTCCAACTCAAACACTTAATTACCGATATTATTCTGATTGGTAAACAGACATTTCCCAAGTCAATTGAATTTACTAGTAGCTTTCCCGAAGTACTGTGGGCAGTCTGTGGGGATGTTACTCAATTACACCAAGTGTTGATGAATCTTGTCGTCAATGCCCGTGATGCCATGCCCAATGGTGGGAAAATCAACGTTACAGCAGACAACATTTTTATTGATGAAACCTATGCCAGCATGATTTTAGAGGCGCAAGTTGGCAATTACATTCAGCTGACAGTGACTGATACCGGTGCAGGAATATCTCCAGAAATCTTAAATAGAATTTTTGAGCCATTTTTTACGACAAAAGAGGTGGGAGTAGGTACAGGTTTGGGACTGTCAACCGTGCTGGGAATTATCAAAAGTCATGGGGGTTTTGTCAAGGTTTCCAGCAAAGTTGGTCAAGGTAGCCAATTTAAAGTGTTCTTGCCAGCAATTCCAGCAACGCCAGATTTAACGATAGAAGAGATAGAAACACCATCGGGCGATGGAGAATTAATTTTAGTTGTCGATGATGAAGCGCCAATTTGCGAAATTGCCAAGGTGATTCTCGAAAAGTTTAACTATAAAATTCTGACTGCCTGTAATGGTATTGAGGCGATCGCACTTTATGCCCAACACAAACATCGTATTAGTGCTGTTCTCATGGATATGATGATGCCAGAAATGGACGGTATCACAGCCATTCGCACCTTGAAAAAAATGAACTCAAAGGTACAAGTTATTGCTAGTAGTGGGATCAATTCTACGGAAACAGTGGCACAAGCAGCCATGATCGGTGTGCAGCAAGTTTTACCTAAACCTTTTACAGCCAAGGAATTATTAAATAGCCTACATCACGTACTTAGAAGTTGCGGTTAGAGTAAATGGGGGGAAGAATTATGTTTTTTCTCCTACATAAATACCCAAACAACGAGCGCTCTGTACCAAAGAACCTTGGGGATTTACGTGTAAAGGACTTTGAGCGACAACGTCCTGAATGGGTACTGGGATAGCTTCGCCATTTTGCCAAGCTACCATCTGCCCAAATTTACCTTGAGCTATTAAATCAACGGCTGTTTTCCCAAAAACTGTTGCTGTTAAACGGTCTAAAGCTGATGGGATACCGCCACGCTGAATGTGTCCCAATACAGAAACTCTGGTATCGATGAGATTTTTACTACATTGAGCAATTTGATCCGCAATATATTGACCGCGACCGCATTTAGAAGGCGCACAAGAAGAGGCAATATTTTCTTGCACATCTTCCAGACATAGTTTCGCACCTTCGGCAACAACAACGATCGCAAATTTGCGTTGCCAGCGATCGCGCAATTCAGCTATATGTTGACATAAACCGCTAATTGTGTATGAAATTTCGGGGATTAAAATTACATCTGCACCGCCAGCAATACCCGCGTGTAGGGCTAGATGTCCGGCGCTGCGCCCCATAACTTCGACAATCATCACGCGATCGTGACTTGCAGCCGTAAAAGTCAAGCGATTGAGGGCATCAACAATTGTATTCACCGCCGTATCAAAACCCACGGCGCGTTCTGTCAAAGCCACATCATTATCTATAGTTTTGGGAATCGCCACTAAATTCCAATTACCTCGGCTAGCCAGTTCATGGAGGATACCCAGACTACCATCACCGCCAATGACAATCAAAGCATCCAAAGCCAAAGCCTGATAACTGGCAAGCATTTCATCCACATGGGCTAAGGTATCACCCTTATTAATTGTGCCTAAAATCGTACCACCCATATTCAGCAGAGGATCGATACCGCGCAAATCCCAACCGTGCATATTGAGAGCGATCGCTTGACGCTCCCGTAAACCCTGAGTGGCATAAGGTATACCCAATACCTCCCAATCATAAGTAAGCGTTGCATGGCTAACAACTGCGCGAATTACGCAGTTAAGCCCTGGACAGTCGCCGCCACTGGTGAGGATACCAATTCGTTTACGCATATTAGTTTTGGCGTTAGCCTCTCTTAACAATTCAAAATTCAAAATTCAAAATTCAAAATTCAAAATTCAAAATTCAAAATTCAAAATTAAAGACAGTTAGAGTTGGGGATTTAAACCCCAACTCTACTGATACTACGTGTAGACATAGGGGTCTTAAACCCTTGAATTGACGATAAAGAAGCCGTAGGCTATGAGTGAATTTTGTAGCTTGCTTCTCTTCCGAGACGCTACTGTGTTGGCTTTAGCCTCTCGAAGAGTACCCGTAGGGTATTTTGAATTTTGAATTTTGCGAAAAGTTCTGTAGGCGGGTTTCCCGCCGTAGGAAACTTTTCAAGACGAATTTTGAATTTTGAATTTTGAATTTGTATTACCCGTGATAATGGGAAGGCTCGTAAACCCGCCCCCAGTCTGGTTGATAGGTTTGCAGCGCCCGCATATATTGAGCGCGTTCAAAGGCGCTGGGGTTGGGGCAGTGTTTTTGGCTCATGCTTCCTTGGAGTTGCTGCACAGATTCGTATTCATGTTTTTCCATCCATTGGCTCATTTCCTGTTCGATACACCTGATATGGTCTATGCCATGTCGCAATAAGACAGAACACAACATCGTAATATTGGCTCCCGCCATGAGCATTTTTAAGACATCATGCCCGTTGTGAATGCCACTGGTAGCAGCGAGGTGAGCATTGATGTGACCATAAAGAATGGCAATCCAACGCAGAGGTAAGCGCATTGCTTGAGGGGTGCTTAACAGTACATGAGGCTGTACTTCTAAGGTTTCTAAATTAATATCTGGTTGGTAAAAACGGTTAAATAGCACCAAAGCATCAGCCCCAGCATCATCTAAACGCTTGGCCATGTTTGCCATATTGGTAAAATATGGACTCAGTTTAATTGCTACGGGAATCTGTACAGATGCTTTGACAACTTTGAGCATATTGATATAACTCTGCTCTATTTGTTCGCTAGTTAATTCAGGATCGGTATGAACAGAATAAGTATTTAACTCCAAGGCTGCTGCACCTGCTTGCTCAATCATTCTGGCGTATTCAGTCCAGCCATCTAGTGAAGAACCATTCAAACTGGCAATGATGGGGATTTTTACCTTTTCCTTAGTTTTTTGAATCAGGTTTAAGTATTCTTCTGACCCCAGGCGAAAATCTTGGTGTTCAGGGAAATATGTTAAGGACTCAGGGAAACTCTCGGTTCCATAAGTTAAGTGATGATGTAACTCATAACTTTCTAAACTCAACTGTTCTTCAAACAACGAGGGTAGAACCACTGCTGCTGCGCCTGCATCTTCCATCCAGAGAATATTGTCTATTTCTCCAGACATGGGAGACGCTGACGGGACAAGTGGCGATCGCAATCGTAATCCTAGATAATTAGTAGTTAAATCCATGAGTATTTTCCTGAAAAACTTTTAAATATAGTCAACAGTCAACAGGTTTGGTAGGGTGCGTCAGTATGAATAATTTCTGAGTATATTTAGGCTCTATTGCACTGACGCACCCTACATTTTGGATATTTTTTATCTAGAAGTTCCTTATCCCTGTTTAACCTCTCTCGCAGCCAAATATTGATACATCTGCCACCGTATATTTACATCCGTTTGCGCTTCTTTGAGTAACTCTTTTGCCACTTCAGGGTTAATTTTGGTCAACATCTTGAAGCGGTTTTCTAAATACATAGACTCTTCCAGAGGTAGCGTTGGTGTGCGGGAGTCAAGTTGCAGGGGATTTTTGCCTTGCTTAACTAAATCCGGGTGATACCGATACAGTAACCATCTGCCAGAATCAACGGCAGCTTTTTGATTTTGCATTGCGGTACTCAAGTTAATACCGTGAGCAATACAATGGCTGTAAGCAATAATTAACGAAGGCCCAGGATAAGCCTCTGCTTCTAAAAATGCTTTTAGGGTGTGTTCATCCTTTGCACCCATCGCCACACTGGCAACATAAACATTACCGTAAGTCATTGCCATCAAGCCTAAGTCTTTTTTCGCAGCAGGTTTACCGCCAGAGGCAAACTTAGCTACAGCACCTTTGGGTGTGGCTTTCGACATTTGTCCGCCGGTATTGGAATAGACTTCTGTGTCGAGGACGAGAATATTTACGTTGCGTCCACTGGCTAAAACGTGATCTAATCCCCCATAGCCGATATCATAAGCCCAACCGTCACCACCAATAATCCAGACGCTCTTTTTCACTAAGTAATCAGCCAGACTCAGAAGCAGTTGGGCTTTGCTTGTCAATTCTGGGTTGACAATGGCTTGTAACTTTTGCTTGAGTATAGAAATGCGATCGCGTTGTTCCCAAATCTCAGCTTCATTGTTTTGCTGATGATTCAAGATATCATCGACCAATTCCCTACCTACCACCGTCGCCAGTTCTTGGAGTAATTGGGCGGCGATTTCTGCTTGTTTATCTATAGATACCCGGAAACCCAAACCAAATTCGGCATTATCTTCAAATAAACTATTAGACCAGGCCGGGCCTCGTCCTTGGGCGTTTTGTGTCCAAGGTGTGGTAGGTAAATTACCGCCATAGATAGAAGAACAACCGGTAGCGTTAGCAACAATCATGCGATCGCCGAACAACTGTGTTGCTAATTTAATATAGGGTGTTTCTCCACAACCAGCGCAAGCCCCAGAAAATTCAAATAATGGTTCCTGCATCTGTTGTTGATTAATGTGGGTCAGCTTCAGTTCCCGCCTATCGGGGTTGGGAATACTCAAGAAGAAATCCCAGTTTTCCCGTTCGGCTTGGCGTAACGGTAACTGCGGCTGCATATTAATCGCTTTATTGCGTGGTTGCGCCTTATTCTTTGCCGGACAAACATCAACGCAAATACCGCAGCCTGTACAATCTTCTGCTGCAACCTGAATGGTAAATTTTAACCCATGCCAATCATGATCCTTCGCATTGGCACTCTTAAAGGTTGACGGTGCATTCTCTAATTGTTCTGGTTCATAAACCTTACTGCGAATCACACTATGAGGACACACCATCACACACTTACCGCACTGAATGCAAACATCTGTATCCCAAACCGGGATTTCTTGCGCGATGTTGCGTTTTTCCCATTTCGCTGTTCCCGTGGGATATGTGCCATCGTTGGGTAATGCACTCACAGGTAATTCATCCCCTTCACGGGCAATGATTTTAGCCAGGAAATAGGGGATTGGGTATTGGTAATTGGGTATTGGGGATGGGGAAGAATCTTCTCTAGTAACTAACTCATACAAATTATCTAAGGTGGTATCAACGGCTTTGATATTCATTTGGACGATTTGGTCACCTTTTTTGCCGTAAGTCTTGCGGATAGATTTTTTAATTTCGGCTATAGCTTCTTCCCTTGGTAGTACATTAGATAGAGCAAAGAAACAAACCTGCATCACCGTATTAATTCTTCCAGCCATCCCCGCTTCACGGGCGACTTTATAAGCGTTGATTACATAAACCTTGAGTTGCTTCTGTTGAATTTGTGCCTGAATTTTACCCGGTAGGCGTTCCCACACTTCATCTTGATCATAGGGAGAATTTAATAAAAGAGTACCCCCCTGGACAATATCTTTGAGGATGGGGAATTTTTCTAAAAAGTCCCATTGATGACAAGCAACAAAGCTGGCTTGGATAATCAGATATGTAGAACGGATGGGTTGAGAACCGAAACGCAGGTGAGAAACCGTCACCGAACCCGATTTTTTCGAGTCGTAAACAAAGTAACCTTGAGCGTAATTATTTGTCTCTTCACCAATAATCTTGATGGAATTTTTATTCGCTCCTACGGTTCCATCAGCACCCAAACCGTAGAAAATAGCTCTAACTATATTGTCTGGCTCAATATTAAAGTCAGGGTCATAATCTAAACTGGTGTGGCTAACATCATCATTAATCCCAATTGTGAAATGATTTTTGGGTATAGTAGCTGCCAAATTATCAAACACCGCCTTAACCATCCCCGGCGTAAATTCTTTGGAAGACAACCCATAACGACCACCAACAACTTTAGGTAACTGCTCCCCTGCCTCATACAAAGCCGCCACCACATCCAAATACAACGGCTCACCCGATGCGCCTGGTTCTTTGGTACGGTCTAAAACAGCAATGCTACGAGTAGTTGGTGGTAAAGCGGCTATAAATCTCTGGCTATCAAATGGGTGATATAGCCGCACTTTGATGACACCAACTTTTTCCCCAAGGGTGTTGAGATAATCGACAGTTTCATGCACAGTTTCACAACCAGAACCCATAAGAACGATGACTCGTTCTGCTGTTGAATCGCCATGATATTCAAATAGTTGATATTGTCGCCCAGTCATTTGGGCAAACTCATCCATAACTTTTTGAGTGATGTCTGGACAAGCTAGGTAATAAGGATTAACGGTTTCTCTCGCTTGGAAATAAACATCAGGATTTTGGGCTGTACCGCGTAAAACTGGTTTATCTGGTGTTAAAGCCCGTGACCGATGGGCAATTACTAATTCATTAGGAATAAATGTCTGTAAATTTTCTGTTGTTAATAATTCGATTTTATTAATTTCGTGGGAGGTACGAAAACCATCAAAAAAATGTAAAAAAGGTATGCGTGATTCTAAAGTTGTTCTTGTAGAAATGAGCGCAAAATCATGGGCTTCTTGGACTGAAGCCGCGCACAGCATCGCAAACCCAGTCCCACGGGTAGCCATAACATCGCTGTGGTCGCCGAAAATTGATAGGGCTTGGGCAGCGAGCGATCGCGCCGCAATATGAAATACTGTAGGTGTCAGTTCTCCTGCAATCTTATACATATTAGGGATCATCAGCAATAATCCCTGAGATGCGGTAAATGTTGTTGTTAATGACCCTGTTTGCAACGCCCCATGTACGGCACCCGCTACTCCCCCTTCACTCTGCATTTGTACCACCGTCGGTACAGTACCCCAAATATTGGGTTTACCTTCACTAGCCCAAGCATCGGCCCACTCTGCCATCGGTGAAGAGGGTGTAATCGGATAAATAGCAATAACTTCATTGATTTGATAGACGACTTGGGCAACAGCCTCATTGCCATCTATCGTTGCAAAAGTTCTGTTTTTCATCTTCCTGGCCTGTGAGAGTTGCTGCACTAAATCATCAAACTATTAGTTTGACTGAGATTTAGCCCTTAGCTTCTATCTTGAAATTAAGCCCAAAAGTTGAGGAACTTGTGAAGAAATGCCAGGGACATTCCCATAGCTTTGTCCAGTACACACCATAAAACCAATTCGCAATGGGCTAACTAACGCCCCGCTTCTCTACGAGACGCTACCGCCGGCTACTCCTGCGGAGAACTCGCAGAGTAGGCTAACGCCAACGCAATCCGCAATTAATTCAGCCACCCGCTAGGGGTGAGGTTACATCAAATTCAAGTTTTTTTCAGCACTAAAGTGCTTACTACAAAGCTAAGAATAAAAATTTATCTGGCTAGCCATAAAGCAGCATTACGTACAAAAGCTTGAATATCTTCTAAAGCACGAGGTTCTAACTTCATGCCATTTCCTGGCGGTTCATCGACAAAAGAAGGGCAACCTTTTTCTGTGTCCCAATTGTAATCAACAAAATGATGAAAACTGGAAGTAGCGATTGCCCTACCCAGTCGATTTTGCTCTTTGTCTGTATAGTGTTCAGTTGCGACAATCAGGTTGAAGTTGCGGTGAGTAATTAGACTCTTTCCTAATGCAATAACTTGAGAATTTAAATTATTTGGGTTGACTCCAATACCACCTTCATGGGGATGAGATGGGAAAAATTCAATCAAGCCAGAAGGTGAATGAGGGTTATATAAGAGTTCATGAACTGGTTCTACAGGAGTGATTTTTTGATAATCTCCATTAGCTCCAGAATGGTAGTTAGGCCAGGAAATATACGTTGTATGTGGATCATCACGGCTCCAACGTGAATCGTCAGGATCTGGGTTTTTGGTATTAAAATAATGAACATCACCAATATCAATTAAACCGCACATAGAGCAGCCCATATCTTGATGGTCTCGTGTTGTGAGGATTCCACCACCCCGTTTTCTGAAAGCGTTAATTCCAGCAATATCTTTGTCTGTTAAACCATCACCAGTATCTAGAGCAAATAGCCAGAGTTCATCAAAGTCTGACTGGTCTAGTGTCCCTAAAATAGGGTCATTCCCGTCGGCATCAGAGGAGCGATCACGTGATAAAACTGTAAATAACGGTTTTCCTGATTTATCTTGAATAGATTTTAAATAATCCTGCAATAGAGAAAAACGAAAGATACTCCAGTCATCTTCAGTTGAGGCGATCGTTGTTTGTAAAAGAATGCGAATTGGTTCTGCCATAAAATTTTCAGGTGAATTATTCTACCAATTGACTCATGGCTATTAATGCTTGCATTACTTTACAACAAATTGCTATCAAATACCATAAAGACGAATTAAGACGAAACAATCCTCACACTTATGGAATTACTTCAAAATTCTCAATTGTGAGAAATAATTCTTCATCAGCTATTTGACTGTTGTAATCAATATTAATTTGAGTCGGATAACCAAATTGAATGAATTGTTTAAATTCAATTTATTTTTTGATTAAGAATCATTCAAAACCCCGATTTGAAGATTTCGGGGTTCCTGTTTCTCATGAGTTAAAAATTAAGATGCCAAATTTTAATTTTTAGCCGTCTTGCTAAAAAGTTTGTAGTACAACCACGTACTGATTTCTTTTAACGGAAACAACACATAAGTCAGAGGATTAATCGTCACGATAATATTGCGGAAATCTCGGCGCGCCAAAAACAAAATTGCACGAGCTACTTGCTGTGGTGACATCACTCCATAGGGATTGAGTTGACTTTTAAAGGGGCCAAGAATTAATTTGCGAATTATACAGTCCCCATCCAAGCGCTTGAGAGTCACAAGATTTCCTAATGTACGTTTGCTGAGTTCATAAAGCGGACTCAGTGCAGGAGAGGCTTCCGCCTCGGAAGTATTTACCCAAATTTCTTTGGTTGCTTTTGCTTGTGGCCCCTTCACTGTGGTTAAGAATATATCCATCAGCCGCAATGCAGAAAAAGCATTTACTTCATAAGAAGAGTTAATTGCTTCTGGTGTGCGACTGGTGTAAACATTAATTCCGTGGTTGATAATCAAAATATCTACTTTTTCTAAACTGGCTTTGAGTTCGGCTTCATTACCTAACTCCCAAGCGATGACTTTAAAACTACCATCGGTTGGTAATTTATCTGGATTAGTGGTTAAGGCCACAACTTTTGCATTCTGCTGAAGCAATTGCGCCGTCAATGCTTGGCCTAAAGCACCAGACGCACCAGTCAGCGCAACAGTTTTACCCTTGAGAGATAGTCCTGTTCCCAAAATCTTATCTACTAAGGAAAATACACCGCTATAATAAGCGTCAACATCATCAAAATGGTGCCGCCAATGGTAAGACCGATTTACCCACCAAACAGAAGGAATTGCCTCTAATGGGCCTGGTAGGTGATTATAATCTGTGTCGATTGTTCCTTGGAAATATCTCAGGGATGCGCCAAACAAGAATGTGCAAGCATAGGCTACTCCCAGCCACAAGCCGATTTGTTGGACAAATAAGGCAATTATCGTTAATAGGACTACTAATAGGCTTGATTCTAAAATATCGTGATAAAGTTGGGACTCTTGGTAAGCTTTGAGCGAAACTATCGACAAATCCCGGCGATATGCTGCATGATGCTTGTTGTGCCATTTACTAAGCCAATTGACTTGGTGACACAAGGCATGGTAGCTGTCTCTCAATATCTCTGCTAGTAGTAGGGAGACAAATCCCCAAATTGCAAACTGCCAGCAGGTATTTACTAGGACTGAATCAATCTTTACTCTAGTCAAAATTTCAGTTAAGCTTTCGGCTAATATTGGTATCATGTCTTTGCGCGTGTTACTTGTCTTAATGTTTGTTCATATTCTGATCAGAATAGATTAAGGCAGAGTTACAAAGCAAATTCAATTGGCTGTGTCAGTCTTTCTTGTTGGTGTGATGGGCGCACTCAAATTTCCAGACGTTTCACCCATAATATCAGTGATAATCAGCGAATCTCTACTAATATTCAGTATTCTATAACACAAAAATATTTAACTATACTGATAAGCCCCCAGTAAGTTACTCAAGGCTAAGTTTAAACTCTTACTAAAAAATGTTACCTAAACTTTAACTTCCCAGACGTGTATCTATCTTTGAGAGACAATAAAAATATAGAAGCAGTGAGGCTAGATTGACAATTAAATTCTGCTTCTATGAATTTGTTCCATACCTCATCAGACTTGATAGAAGCTACAAACGGAGGTGTACAATGACTCACGATTTTCCTATATATGACCCCAATACTTACCTGATTTTCAAAATCAGTATGCTAGTTTTAATGCTGCTTGTACTATTGATAATTTCCGCAGCTCCCGCCATTTAGAAATAACTCAACTCCATCTCAATTATCCCTATTGCCCCAATTTCTGTGAAGTTGGGATGAGATTATGCTAAACAGAAGCAATCTCACACAAAAGCTGGTAATCTTTACCGCTTTGTTAAGCAGTGGGCTAGTTTTTCATCAGCAAGTTAAAGAACCGCAAAGACTATTTCAGTTAAATTCCCACTTTTGGGTATCAGAGAAAAAAGTTAATATTGCAAATTTAGCAGATGGCAACTACCAGTTTTGTAGCCAACCTGATCCTCAAGATTGGCGAGATGGTGCAGGTGTTTGTGCCAATTTTCACAAAAATGGACATCGCTTTGATGGCTATTATGGCTATCCCCACTCGGATAACTTTGTCTGTATTCGAGGAAATATCAAAGGTAATTTGATTGCAGGTGAAGCGTTATCTATATTATGGGCTGATGAGGAGCAAAATAATATATCTACATCTGGATTTAAATGGGATTCAGAGGAGCGATTGACACTCAGCCAAGGTAATTTCATTAGTACTGCCAATCATGAGGATGCTGTGCAGTGGATTATTTATCGCCAAGCTTTACTAAATCTTGAGGGATTCTATCAATACAACCGCCCTCGGATGACACCTGTATCTCAACTATGTCAGTGGAGGTGAAATCACCAATTAACTAGCGTGGTTCCAGTCGCTTAACAACTCATATTCCTGTTTAATTTTTTTAGCTTTACGTAAAGGTACTCTAGGAGTGCCGATATCCATACTCATAAAAGATTGTTGTCTTTTTTTGTCCGATTTTTTAGCTGCTTTTGGACAAATAGTCTGTATAGTTGTCATTTTTGGATAAATCCTTGATATAAACCGAGAATTCAGTTTATATCAACAATTTCAAAACGGCAAATATCCCATAGACATAGCTTTGGGTCATATTTTTTAACCTATTAGTATATTTTGCAATGATGTGTCAGTTGTCATTTGTCAGTTGATATCAATTCTCTCAACTCACCAAGTTGGAATCCGATTTTCTTAATTACGTAGGCGTAAGCCTAACCGTAGACTCATACAGATTAAGAATTACAAGTACTAGTTTTTTGCCAAGAGTTAGGTGATTTTGTGTTGGGTGTATTCACAGTGAGGACAACTTCACCTTGAGGGCTGATTACCCATCCCGTAGCTTCTACAATATTAGTTTGGGTTGGAGTAGAGATGCTTTTGCTGATAGGAGAATTGGGGATTGTTTCTACATTACTTACAGATACCCAATCTGTAAGAACAGCATCAGAATAAAGGAGTTCATTAGGGTTGTTTGGCAAACCACCACGCCCGGTGATGATAAAACTGTCTTGATTTTGTCCTGCAACCGCTTGACAGACTTGGGCTAGCCGGGATTCAACAGGTTGTGTTGGTAAATTAATTAGTCCTTGGTCGGGTTGAACTTCTGGGGTATCGATTTCGACTGTACCGTTTAGCCCAAATTCAGAACTAGCGGTGATGTCGTTGGTGAGTGGATTCTCTTTTTCTCGAAACTCTATGCCAAAAACGCTAAAGGCATTGATGCTAACTTTACCACCTTGGCCTTTAAAAGCATTAGCTGTAATGTCACTATTTTCACCAGGAACGGCAACGATAAAGCCATTGGGAATATTAATAAGAATATTACCGCCATTACCACTGCCGCTTGTAGTACCTGCTCTAGTAGAGATGAAACTAGCACGGCGTAAAAGTAGTTGGTCATCTATTTGCAAATTGATATCACCACCATTACCTGATCGAGTTGTAGCATTCAAATTTGCTTTACCATCAAGGCGAATTTCGCGGGCATTAATTTCTATTCTGCCAGCATTCCCTGTACCCAATGCGTCCACTGTAACTGTAGCGCGATCGCGCACATTAAGTTGACCTGTAGTAATTAATATAGAACCTGCATTGCCACTACCTCGACTGCGAGCAAACAAGCCACTAGGGAATTGACCAATTGGCGAACTTCCGCTTATTTCTATAAAATCAGAGGCTTTTATTGTAATATTTCCCCCATTACCTTGACTATTTGCCAGAGTTGTAGCTGATATGACTGCACCATTTTGGACAAACAAAACTGGAGTATTAATTATTAAGGAGCCTGCATTCCCAGCGCCGGAAGTCTGAGCAAACACACCACTGGGACGTTCTCTAGAATCCTTCGTATTCCCACTTATTTTGACGAACTCTGATGCGGTTATTTTGATTGTGCCGCCAACACTCCGAATATCATTTCCTCTGGTACTAGCTGATATGTTGCCTCCATCCTCAACAATTAACCTACCCGCTTCAATCGTCAAATTTCCTCCAGGGCCTTTACCGAGAGTTAGAGTAAACAGCCCAGTATTAAAACCTGCATTTTCTAGGCCATTGGGTACTATTCCGGCCACTCGTACCGAATCAGTTGCCTTGACTGTGACATTGCCCCCGGAAGCGGTAGACTCAGCACCAGTTACGGATGCTGTTACCTGTGAGCCGTCTGCCAGGGTTAAGTTTTCTGCCTGGATGAAAATTCCGCGACTACTTTGGCTACCCTCTGTGTCTGCTACCACTTGCGATGCACGAGAGAGTCCAATTTGCTTACCTTGAATCTCGATATAGCCAGCACCTTGACCACTGACATCTACTCTAGATTGATTGTTGAGGAATACATCAGCTAATACTGCGTCATCAGAAAAACTTAAAATTTGGTTGTTGATGTCGTTATTAGCATTCAAATTTATTCCTACTGTACCTACTCCTAGTATTCCCCCCATAGCGATTTGGCCACTTTCTGCCTTGATTGTCCTACGCCGGAGAAAGCTAACATTACCACCATCTAGAGTTACATTTCCACCTACTAATGCCAGGGTTTTGCCTGTGGGAACTGCTAATTCCCCTTGCACATTTATCTCTCCCCCTGTTCTGCCAAATTGCAGTCCAATAGGTACACTCATGGTTAATAAAGGTTGGGGAGAAGTGGCGCTAAAAATGGTGCGATCGCCAAACTGAATTCCACTAGCTGTACTCGCCACGAAAGAACCACCTATATTCAGTGTGGCATTCGGCCCAAAAAAAATCCCATTGGGATTAATCACAAACAAATTGGCATTGACACCAGAAGTCTCTAACTTCCCGAAAATATCAGAGCGATTATTACCTGTAACTCTGACAAAAATGTTCTGGATGCTACTGTTAGGAGCTACGAAAAGTGCTGAACGTCCTTCATTAACGTTAAATTCTTGGAAACTATGAAATAGGTTATTACCCCGAACCGATCCTCCTGTAACTGCTTCGGTGGGATTATTATTGTAGTTTTCACTCACCTGAGACCTTTCATTACCTAAGGTTTGATCAGGAATAATGACACTTTGAGCAAAGGCGCATTGAGCAACAGAAGAAGCGATACTTATGCCTATAACACCAGCAGATGTTAGGGAAATTGCTAAGTTCAATTGCCATGAACTACCTTTGCCGTTTTGAGTCATTTCAGTTATTTAGCGTCTTTACTAGCTGAAAAATAGGGAATGGGACAGGGAGATGAGGCACAAAAGTGGGGAGGGGGGAGCAAGGAAAAAAATTACAGAAAGATTCCCCCTATTCCCCCTACCTCCTCACAAAGATATTTATGCAAACTACATAGGTTTATTATTCAGAATCAGGGTCGATTGCGGGAGATGTTGACGGATCAGCATCCGGATTAACAACCTTTTTTTTCGGCTTTGCTGATGGGTTAAATATTTCGTCAAATTCATCTGCAATGTCCCTTGGGTCGGGGCTGATTGGTCGATCATCACCATCATGAACGGCAAATATAGTTCCCAACTTTGATATTGCGCCAATGTTGAACCAAGAATTAGCTTGTCTTAATGTGTAAGCTGTCATATTGATGTACCCCCCTTGCAAAACATAGGAATTGAATCTGACAAGGCAGAAGCATTGCAACCAAGTCACAAAAACTTCATCACAAGTAATGGAAAATACAACTGTTAAGTAAGGGAACACAAAAAATACATTATCCCAAAATAGCTTTTAGTAGAGTGCGTAAATATGAATAATTTCGTGGTATTTCCGGATTTTATCTGACTGACGCACCCTATATTAGGGATATTTTTTATCTGGATGTTCCGAAAAAAACTAATCCATCTGTGTACTTATCAGTAACGGTTTCCATTTTTATGCAGTAATTTCACAATTTTTTAGCAGCCGGCCGTTTCTATAAGCTTCTTACACCACCAAATATGAAAAAGGGAATAGACCGAGGGATGAGAGGTTAATATTTTTTACTGAAAAGTGTTGCCTGACCTACAAAATTGGGAACTATGATTTATACACTACCCCTATGAGTAGAGTCGGTCAAGCAAGTAATAGCTTAATATTTTGGTATAACTATTAACTTAATAATCGCCTCCGGGTTATTGTCTATACATTTTTACTGGAAGTACAGTAGTTTGTGGATGAGGACTATAAATTAGGCTAAACCAGGAATAGAGCCGGATGACGATGGCTGAACTACAGATTACACTGTGTGTAATGTCTATCGCTCGTTGCTTTTAGCAACACTTAAATAAATTCTTAAAAGTCTTAATCCTGTTATATCAAAAATTACCTATGTCATTGCAACAGCGTAATTTTGGGGAGACTGGCGATTTGATCTTAGGTACGCAAAACCAAGAGCAAAACTTGCCAGAAACTTCGGCTCCTGTCGGCACACTAGCCCGCAGAAAAGGTACTATTTCGACATTTCTTGCTCCCTTAACTCAGGATACTTTTAAACAAGTTGTTACAGAAGTCGAGCAAAAACTCCAAATTGTGCATCAAACCCTGTCAATGTTGGATTCTCACGGGTTTGAAAATATCCTGCAAGAGATGTTGCAGTCAATTACCTTAAAAACTGGGGAATTGTTGGGGGCAGATCGGACGACTATATTTTTGCTAGATGAAGAAAAACAAGAATTGTGGTCGATTGTCGCCGCCGGAGAAGGCGATCGCTCCCTAGAAATTCGCATCCCCGCCGACAAGGGGATTGCCGGTGAAGTCGCTACTTTTAAACAAGTAGTTAATATACCCTTTGACTTTTATCACGATCCTCGGTCGATATTTGCCCAAAAACAAGAGAAAATCACTGGCTACCGCACATATACAATGCTGGCTTTACCGCTATTGAGTGAGCAAGGGCGATTAGTCGCGGTGGTACAGTTACTCAACAAATTAAAACCTTACAGTCCTCCTGATGCACTGCTAGCAGAACGGATTGATAATCAAGGTTTTACCAGTGCAGATGAGCAATTGTTTCAAGAATTTGCGCCCTCAATTCGCTTGATTTTGGAGTCGTCACGCTCCTTTTATATAGCGACGCAAAAACAAAGGGCGGCGGCGGCGATGATGAAGGCGGTAAAGTCTCTGAGCCAAAGTAGTCTGGATTTAGAAGATACCCTCAAACGGGTAATGGATGAAGCCAAGGAACTGATGAACGCCGATCGCAGTACCTTATGGCTGATAGACCGCGATCGCCATGAATTATGGACGAAAATTACTCAAGATAATGGTTCTACTAAGGAGTTGCGCGTTCCCATAGGTAAAGGTTTTGCCGGGATCGTCGCCGCATCCGGTCAAAAACTCAACATCCCTTTTGATTTATACGACCATCCAGACTCGGCAACTGCCAAACAAATCGACCAGCAAAATGGCTACCGCACCTGTAGTTTATTATGTATGCCTGTATTTAACGGCGACCAAGAATTAATTGGTGTGACCCAACTGGTAAATAAAAAGAAAACCGGAGAGTTCCCCCCCTATAATCCAGAAACTTGGCCGATAGCGCCCGAATGCTTCCAAGCGAGTTTTGACCGCAACGACGAAGAATTCATGGAAGCTTTTAATATTCAAGCCGGGGTGGCTTTACAAAATGCTCAGTTGTTTGCCACAGTCAAGCAACAAGAGCAAATGCAACGGGATATTCTGCGGAGTTTGTCCAACGGTGTGATTTCCACAGATAAGTCTGGGACAATTATTGCAGCGAATGAAAGCGCCCAGCGTTTGTTGGGGCTGGAATCAGAAGATCGTTTGGAAGGTAAACTCATCAGTGAGGCGATCGCCATTAAAGAAGGCGATTTTAGCAAATGGTGTCAAGATGCCTTACATGGGACAGACCTCAAAGGCCGCCAGCAATATTACCCAGACCGCACACTAGTAAGCACTGAAGCAGCACAAAATAGCATTAACCTATCGATTAATACCATTGCCGATGCTAGCGATCCCCAGCAAGTCTGCGGCGCGTTGGTGGTGATGGAAGATATTAGCGATGAGAAGCGCCTCAAGAGTACGATGTATCGCTACATGACTCAGGAATTAGCCGAGGAATTGCTGAAATTAGACGATGCTAAACTGGGAGGCGATCGCAAAGAAGTTTCCATCCTCTTTTCGGATATTCGCGGTTACACCACTTTGACGGAAAATCTGGAAGCCGAAGAAGTCGTAAGTATGCTCAATGAATATTTTGAGTCGATGGTAGAGGCTGTATTCAAACACAAAGGCACTCTGGATAAATACATCGGTGATGCGATTATGGCCGTGTTTGGTTCACCTTTGCCCTTAGAAGAACACGCTTGGATGGCTGTAAAAACATCTATAGAAATGCGTCATCGCTTACAAGAATTTAATCAAAAACGTTATGCAGCTAATAAACCCCGAATCAATATCGGTATTGGCATCAATTCCGACACCGTAATTAGTGGCAACATTGGCTCTAGTAAACGTATGGAATTTACAGCTATTGGTGATGGTGTGAATCTGGGTTCCCGCTTAGAAAGTGTGAGTAAGCAGTATGGTTGCGACATTATTCTCAGTGATAATACTTTTAAACCATGCCAGGAAAATATTTGGGCTAGAGAACTAGATTTTATCCGTGTTAAAGGCAGAAATGAGCCAGTATCTATATACGAGTTAATTGGTTTACGTTCTGACCCCATTGCTAGTGAAAAATTGCAGGTAATTGAGCATTATCACAAGGGACGGGAATATTACCTGCAACGTCAATTTTCCTTAGCAAGAGCAGAATTTGCCAATGTTTTAGCAGTTGATAAACATGACAAAGCCGCGATGTTGCATCTGCTACGCTGTCAGCATTGGTTACAATCACCTCCAACAGATTCAGAATGGGATGAAGGGGTGTGGACGTTTCAGGAGAAGTGATATCAATTCAAAATTCAGGTGAGTCTCCATTTGAGACTCATACCATTTCCCGAAAAAAATGCAACATTTTAGCCTTGCCATACCACTACGTGTAATCCATCATTACTTCGTAGTAGGGTAATGGATTTTGCCCTGCACCCATTAGCCAGCGTGCATCGGGTTTCCATGGGCCGTTGAGTTCTTCGCGGCGGCGGGTGTAGACGGTTAGTTTATTGTCTGCAAATTTCAGCAGGTTGTATTGCCAGGGATAACCGGGGTTAAGTTCGCGGGTGGGTGCGCCTGAAAGTACCTGCATCAAAGGACCAAAGCTTCATGAACAGTTAGCCCGTCGCAGGTTTCCGCTTCTTCCTCCACGGATGTGGACGTGTCCGTGGAGGAAGAAGCGGAAACCTGCGACGGCTAACTGTTCCATGAAGCTTTGGTCTTTGATGCGGTCTTCCCAGGCGCTATCTAGGGGATGATGCCATACTGCTATTTTGATGCAGTTTTGATAATATTGATTGCGGCGAATGTCTGTGAGGGCGTTGGTGAGTGCATTTATGTTAATGCTGGCACGGGATTTGTAATGATGATCCAATTGCCAAGCGGAGTTTAAGCCTAGAATGAGTAGGTTTTGGTTAGGGAAATGGTCTA
This sequence comes from Anabaena sp. FACHB-595, assembly GCF_048568275.1. Taxonomy (NCBI): domain Bacteria; kingdom Bacillati; phylum Cyanobacteriota; class Cyanophyceae; order Nostocales; family Nostocaceae; genus Anabaena; species Anabaena sp. FACHB-595. The sequence continues at coordinate 2,275,609 of NZ_CP183473.1, read as the reverse complement.
GGGTGTATTGCTTCTCATACTCTAGGGGATAGGGTTGGTTTTTAATGGCTTGGTAGAAGTTGCTGAAGTGTTCAAAGCGTCTTTTGTGGTTTTCTGGATCTACAACTGCAATATATGCACCACCATCATCAATTACACAACTCTCATCCATTGACTCTTGATATTTTTTGCGAAGTGTTGGGATGTAACCTTCTTCCTCTGAGATTTGCCAATTGAGGTCATGATTACCAGGGGCGATGATAATTTGCTCAAATTTGAGGGAGAAGTCTTGGCGAAGTTCATCAAGGAATTTTTGGGCGGCTGCGTATTCGTCGGGGGTTGATTTGTTGGCGATGTCGCCGGAGAGAATGAGGGCATCAAGGTGAGGAATCTGGAGTTCTTGTTTCAAGTCCATCGCTAGTTGGTTAGACCACTTGTTGGCTTCGTCAGGTGTGCCGAAGTGCAGGTCTGAGAGGTGGAGGATGTACATTAGGGATGTTTTACTTGGCTGGGATGGGGGAAGATATAGTTGTGGTTTCTGTTCTGTGAGACATCTATAGTATTGACAGTTTTCTTGTATTGCTTCCAGTGCTTCTAGTGCAGAATACAAAGTATTCCCATTATTTGCTGACACAAACTCTTCATTTTCTAACCGATTCATGAGCATAGGAATAGCCTGCTCTGATTTGATTTCTCCCAGGGCAGATGCCGCACTATCACGCACAGAGGAGTTTTCATCTTCTAGTAAATTAATTAGCCCTGGAATAGCCTGCTCTGATTTGATTTCTCCCAGGGCAGATGCCGCACTATCACGCACAGAGGATTTTTCATCTTCTAGTAAATTAATTAGCCCTGGAATAGCCTGCTCTGATTTGATTTGTCCCAGGGTAGATGCCGCACGATAACGCACAGAGGAGTCTTCATCTTCTAGTAAATTAATTAGCCCTAGAATAGCCTGCTCTGATTTGATTTCTCCCAGGGCAGATGCCGCACGATAACGCACAAATGAGTCTTCATCTTCTAGTAATTTAATTAGCCCTGGAATAGCCTGCTCTGATTTGATTTCTCCCAGGGCAGATGCCGCACGATAACGCACATCGGAGTCTTCATGTTCTAGTAATTTAATTAGCCCTGGAATAGCCTGCTCTGATTTGATTTCTCCCAGGGCAGATGCCGCCCTTCTACGCACAGAGGAGTTTTCATCTTCTAGTAATTTAATTAGCCCTAGAATAGCCTGCTCTGATTTGATTTGTCCCAGGGAAGATGCCGCACTATAACGCACAGAGGAGTTTTCATCTTCTAGTAAATTAATTAGCCCAGGAATCGCCGCCTCTGATTTGATTTGTCCCAGGGCAGATGCCGCCCTTCTACGCACAGGGGAGTTTTCATCTTCTAGTAAATTAATTAGCCCAGGAATCGCCGCCTCTGATTTGATTTGTCCCAGGGCAGATGCCGCCCTTCTACGCACAGGGGAGTTTTCATCTTCTAGTAAATTAATTAGCCCAGGAATCGCCGCCTCTGATTTGATTTCTCCCAGGGCAGATGCCGCACTATAACGCACATCGGAGTTTTCATCTTCTAGTAAATTAATTAGCCCAGGAATCGCCGCCTCTGATTTGATTTCTCCCAGGGCAGATGCCGCACTATAACGCACATCGAAGTTTTCATGTTCTAGTAAATTAATTAGCCCAGGAATCGCCGCCTCTGATTTGATTTCTCCCAGGGCAGATGCCGCACTATCACGCACATCGAAGTTTTCATGTTCTAGTAAATTAATTAGCCCAGGAATCGCCGCCTCTGATTTGATTTCTCCCAGGGCAGATGCCGCACTATAACGCACATCGAAGTTTTCATGTTCTAGTAAATTAATTAGCCCAGGAATCGCCGCCTCTGATTTGATTTCTCCCAGGGCAGATGCCGCACTATAACGCACATCGAAGTTTTCATGTTCTAGTAAATTAATTAGCCCAGGAATAGCCTGCTCTGATTTGATTTCTCCCAGGGCAGATGCCGCACTATAACGCACATCGAAGTTTTCATGTTCTAGTAAATTAATTAGCCCAGGAATAGCCTGCTCTGATTTGATTTCTCCCAGGGCAGATGCCGCACGATAACGCACATCGGAGTTTTCATGTTCTAGTAATTTAATTAGCCCTAGAATAGCCTGCTCTGATTTGATTTGTCCCAGGGCAGATGCCGCACGATAACGCACAGAGGAGTTTTCATGTTCTAGTAATTTAATTAGCCCTAGAATAGCCTGCTCTGATTTGATTTGTCCCAGGGCAGATGCCGCACGATAACGCACAGAGGAGTTTTCATGTTCTAGTAAATTAATTAGCCCAGGAATCGCCGCCTCTGATTTGATTTCTCCCAGGGCAGATGCCGCACGATAACGCACATCGAAGTTTTCATGTTCTAGTAAATTAATTAGCCCAGGAATCGCCGCCTCTGATTTGATTTCTCCCAGGGCAGATGCCGCACTATAACGCACAGAGGAGTTTTCATGTTCTAGTAATTTAATTAGCCCAGGAATCGCCGCCTCTGATTTGATTTCTCCCAGGGCAGATGCCGCACTATCACGCACAGAGGAGTTTTCATCTTCTAGTAATGGATTGAGATGAGAAATTGCTTTTTCAGATTTAGTTAAACCTAGAAGGCAGATTTTGAATAATAAAGGAATTTTTAACCCAGGTATTAAATCAACTGTCTGCTGCTGCAACTCTGGCTTTGCTGCACCTGCTAACTTTGCGCCTAACTGGTAATCTACCTTTAAGGCTAAGTTCACCACTCGCACCGCCAGCGCCCTATCATCCACCAATTCCAGCATCAATTTTAGGGGTTCAGTCCATTTTAAATAATTTAAATACTCTCGCTGGAGAGAGTCATCACTGAGGCTTGGTAACAGCTTGAGCAAACATTCGGCGGTGTAATATTCCTGAATTAGTTGGTGGCGAAATTCAATTTGGTCATTTGCAGCCAGTTGAATTAAATCATGGTTGAGTAAATCTTTCAACGATTCTGATGCTTGGTCACGGGGTGGATTAAATCCTTCATCTTTCAAAAGCTGCGTTAAAACTTCCTCTGCTTTTGACTTGAGTATGGCAACATTCAATTCTGTCAGCTTATCCCCTTTGGTCATGTTGAACGCCAAATGTTGTAATAACCATGACCAATGATCCCGTGACACACCTTTAACTGGGACATTTGGCTTCAACTCGTTCTTATAACGTTGGGTCAACTCGCGAAACAGCAAACCCAAGTTCGGCGGGATGTCTCCTGTTTCAACAAACAATAAACACAGCATAAACAGCAGCAACGGTGTTTCCCCAAACTCCCGCAACCTGTCGCCTAAGTTCTGCAACATCTGTTCACCCTGTGCTGGCAAATAGGCGCGGACAAATTGCTGCATTTGTTCTGCTGTCAGGGGTTGCATTTCCAGCTTCTTGGTAATGCCCAAATCACCCCCCACGCCTAAATCCCGCGTGGTGAATATCATCGGCGTGGTTTTTTGGTTGTCTTGCCGGAATTTATATAAATCTTGTCGCGCTTTCTCTGAGGGTAATTCGTTGATACCATCTACCAGCAGCAAAAATTGCCCGTCAAACAGCAGTTGTTCTATGGTTGCAGTGTCTAGTAGTAGGCAATGGCGTTTCAAGAAATCCCGAATCAAGTCTAGGATTGAGGTTTGGTAATAGCGCAACTCTACTAGGATGGGGATTTGACCTAACCCCCCGACCCCCTTCCCTGCAAGGGAAGGGGGAGCTAATACTCCCCTCTCCGCGTCGGGGAGGGGTTGGGGGAGGGGTCTCTCCGCTTCTTCTAGCAATAACCGCAATAAAGCTGTCGATTTCCCTGAACCTGGTCGCCCTACTAGCAAAACGTGTTCTTGAGCATACTTTCGCAACCCTGCTAGCACGTCTAAACGCTCAACTTGCTCCTGGCTGGCGCTCCTTTCTTCCTTGGCAGATTGTACCGTCTGCACTATAAAATCTAACAGTAGGGGCGATCGCTTCTGCTCAATTCGCTGCTGTCCTACTACATCCGTCAACGTGTAAGCATTCCACCATTGGGCATAATCTTTGCAGAGTGATTCTAGGTAGTCATTCCAGTTGATCATGGTGTGCCGGATAGTGAAATGCTGATTTTGGGGAAAGAGAAAGGGATAGAGAGAAAGATTAAATGTTGCTTACCTAACTTCTAGTGAGTGTGTTTTATAGACATGGTTTAATTTACTGACTTAAATTGTAACTTTATTGTTCAGTTTATAATTCTCGTTCACGAGTATCAGCATCTCGTTCACGAGTATTTTTATCTCGTGGGCGAGTATTTTTGTCTCGTGGGCGAGTATTTTTGTCTCGTGAGTGAGTATTAGAATCTCGTGAGTGAGTATTAGAATCTCGTGAGTGAGTATTTTTATCTCGTGGGTGAGTATTTTTATCTCGTGAGCGAGTATTTTTGTCTCGTGGGCGAGTATTTTTATCTCGTGGGCGAGTATTTGAACATCTTAAGCCACTAGAATATCGATTCAGTAATCACAAACCTAACCCCCCAACCCCCTTCCCTACGAGGGAAGGGGGAGAATTAGCTCCCCTCTCCGCGTCGGGGAGGGGTTGGGGGAGGGGTCTTTCTAGGATGATTGAATTGCTGTACTAGGGGAAACACATCTAAGGTAAGCATTTTACGTTCATCTTTTGCACTCAGCCCTGTTTATGCTAACTTCATCTCAGTGAACTCTACTAACAACAATGTCTTACCCATTACCAACTGAAACCCAGTCTCAACCCCTGAGTGATTTTGAATTAAACTTGCTCAAGGAGGAATACTTTTTTCTGCAAAACACTATCGAAGACTACAACAAGCAGATTTGGGTAATCAAAGCACTGGGAATTACTGGGACTGGTGGTGTTTTAACATTGATGTTACAGCAAAGACCCAACGCTACAGCGATCGCTCTCATCGGTTGCACGATTCCCCTATTTTTCTGGATTCTCGAAAGTCAATGGAAACACTTTCAGCGCGGTTTCTATCCCCGCGTTTACGAAATTGAGTATATTCTCACTAATACATATAGTTTCAAAACCCCTGGGATTTACAGTAGTTGGTCGCATACCCACAAGCGCACCAATAACCCCAAGCGCCAAGGCTATCTCTGGGATGGTCTTTTAAATCGCAGTGTCTTTATCAGCTACGTTTTAGAAATAGCTTTTCTCTTGTTCATGGCGGCGATCGCTCCTATTATTTGGAAGTAGGATTAAACTTTACTAGAGGCGATCGCCACTACCCTTTCTGCTTGATTGACGGTAATCTTTCCTAAGCCAAACTTTTCAATGACTGCGGCGTTAGTTGTTAAGTGTGTACTCACCTCAGCCACTTTATACTGACTGGACTCGGAAGCCAGAACCGCCGGTAATAATAATTGATCTGCTAGGTGTTCATCAACTGGTGCGCCAGTTTCATGGAATTGTAATAGTTGTCCGCAAGCAATCTCTGCTACTTTTTCAGAAGACAATCGCAAACGTCCAAAGCCACCAAAACCCGTCAAACTATTACAATACTCAGCCGTTAAAAAAAATCCCCGCCCCTGGTGCAACACCTTTTTCACGTAACGCCTGCATAGATACCCGCAAACCTGCTGTACGTAACAAATTCTCAGCCCGATTTGCCATGCGCTGGGGTATATGTGCAGGTAATTCTGTCGCCACAGCTAGTCCTTGTACCCGCTTTAATTCTCCCCTTTCCAGCAAGTTAAGACCGCAGAGTTGACAGCCTCCCTTCACCTGTAAATTGACTTCTCCCCCACCCCTGGGATACCATCCCCAAGCACCTAACTTAACTTGTGCCTTGATTCCCATGCGACATAACATTGGCAGATATACTCGCTCAATGTAGGTGACTGTGGGGCTGAAAATGACATGAGTTCCACCCCGTAAGGTGATATGAGAATCACCATCTGCTAAAGCTAAAGGTAAGAGAATTGTCTGCAAAACCAGAGTAATCGCCCCAGCCGAACCACCTTGCTGTACTTCGCTGACATCAAAAATATAATTTCCTGCTTTTACCCCACCACCAGGTATAAATTCCAGCATCGTGGAACCTAAAGCATCACCTTGCAATTCCCCATGACAAATTCTCGCCGCCGCACGCACTGCTGTTAAGTGTTGTGCTGCTAATCCTGGCTTCCTGCGTCCGGCGCGAATGCCGGCAATACGTATGGGTTCACCAGTGATGGCGGCTAAACTCAGGGAAGTGCGGAGGACTTGCCCGCCTCCCTCGCCGTAGGAACCGTCAATGTTAATCATACTCAGTAGTCTGGGCGATGAATCAATTCAAAATTTTTGGGGATTGGGGACTGGGGATTGGGGATTGGGGACTGGGGACTGGGGATTGGGGACTGGGGATTGGGGATTGGGGACTTCTCCCCCTGCCTCCCCTGCCCTCTGCCCCTCTGCCTCAAGAATGGGAAGTGTCGAACTCAGTTATGGCGCTAGGTGTTGTTGTACTTGGGCTACTAGTTCATTTGTCCAATAGTTAGCTAGTTCGGCGTTGGCGGCTTCTACCATGACTCTGATGACGGGTTCCGTACCGGATGCCCGAACTAAAATTCTACCAGTATCACCCATTGCTTTCTCGGCAAGAGCGATCGCTTGTTGTACTGGTGTGCAGTTTTGCCAACTCAGGCGGCGATCGCGGTCTACAACTCGCACGTTCCGCAATAATTGGGGATAGGTCTGGAAGCTTTGGTCTATCAATTCGGCTAAGGAAACACCAGATTGTTTGACCAAACTTGCCAAGTGTAAGGCTGTTAACAAGCCATCCCCAGTCATTCCATAATGGCTACACAGGATGTGTCCTGATTGTTCACCTCCCAACATTGCCCCAGTTTTGATCATTTCTGCTTGCACATATTGATCGCCAACGGCGGTGCGAATTAATTTACCACCCTGTTGCTGCCAAGCTTTCTCAAAGCCCAGGTTTGCCATGACTGTGGAAACAATCAAGTTGTCTGGGAGTTGGTTTTGTTGTTTGAGGTACAATCCCCACAGGTACAGGATATAGTCGCCATTTACAGGACGACCTGTGGGATCTACAGCCAAAACGCGATCGGCATCGCCATCAAAGGCAAAACCTAAATCGGCGTTGTGTTCTTGCACAGCCGCTTGCAACATTTCTAGGTGGGTGGAGCCGCAGTTAACGTTGATGCGATCGCCATCTGCGGCATTATGCAGGGAAATAACTTCTGCCCCCATCTCTGCAAATACTGATGGTGCTAATCCCACGGCTGCACCCCAAGCTAAATCCAGCACAACCTTCATTCCCTGAAGATTCACTTTATTTTGCCAGGGTCGTTTTAAAGCTTCGCCGTAATTCTTCACCAATTCCCAACGTGAGTAATGCCGTCCACAATTACTGACATTACTTGTAATTGGCAGATTTCCCCGCAGACCTTTTTCAATTTCTGCCTGTAAAGCCTGGGATAACTTACCACCATTAGCACCAAAAATTTTAATCCCGTTATCTTCGGGAGGGTTATGACTAGCAGAAATCATCACGCCGCCAATGGCTTCACTCATACTAGTTAAATAAGCCACGCAAGGAGTAGGACATAAACCTAAATACCAAACTTCTAGCCCGGCTGCGGTTAACCCTGCACTCAAAGCCATCGCCAACATATCACTAGAGTTACGGGAATCCTGTCCTAAGATTACTGGCCCTAATTGATCAGCATGATTACGTAAAACTACGCCTGCCCAAAAACCAATTTGCAACGCTAAAGGCGCACTCAGTAATTCCCCTACTTTGCCACGAATACCATCTGTACCAAACAGAGGTGTTGCTGGTAGGGATATTAAACTGGGTGCAAAGTTGCTCTCAAGGACTGTTTCTAATCCATTGGATGTAGCTGCACCATCTATTACGTAGTTCTGAATCCGAGTTATAGATGAAACCATATTTTTAAACACCCCTCACATCACACTAAGAATTATTACTTTAAGGCCAGTTCGGCAGATTTTAAGGATTGAGTGCTGAGTAAACAACCCAGTTGCCAATTCCCCTTTGGATACTCTTCCCTACGGAACGCTCCGCGAACAGCGAAACGCAGTCGCCTGCGGAAAGCTCCGCGAATGGAGAAGCAAGCTACGCGCAGCGTCAAGTAGAAAGGGAAACCTTCCCGCAGCGCTGTCTCACCAGTTCCTATCAAACTCACGTAAATTTCCACTCTATTAAATAACTAAGAGTCAAGACTTTTTTGATTTGCTTTTATGATAGTTATTTTTCTTTGAAAAACAAATTTATTTTTCACGTTTTGCTTAAGTGAAATTACTTAAAAAAATGATGGCATTGTCAATATTTTATGAAGATTTTATTTACTGAGTTTTAATGCTCTTCAGTTTAACTCCTGACTTCAATAGTCGCCAGTACTACTTGACAACTTTACAGAAGTCTCATAAATTCCACGGTTTGCTCCAGCGATCACATTTCTCTGAATGCGGCTCTCCCCGCAAAATTTTTCTTGGTATTGGCATTTTTACTGGCTTGATTTGATATTTACTTAACAAAAGTACAAATTTTAGTTACTTAAAAAATATTAATATAAATTCTCATCAAATAGTTCTAATGTTACGTTTTAGTGGCATTTTTTAGCCGTCCGTAATTTAAAACTCTGGCAGTTGACCTTTTAAGGTTGAGAAATTTAGTATGAGCAGCAATTTAGCAAACAAACTACGTGTAGGTACGAAAAAAGCCCACACAATGGCAGAAAATGTAGGTTTTGTCAAATGCTTCTTAAAAGGAGTGGTAGAAAAAAGCTCTTACCGGAAGCTAGTGGCCAACTTCTACTACGTCTACTCCGCAATGGAAGAGGAGATGGAAAAGCATAGCCAGCACCCAATTGTTTCTAAAATAAACTTTTCCCAACTGAATCGTAAGCAGACTCTAGAGCAAGACCTGAGTTACTATTACGGCGCTAACTGGCGGGAACAAATTCAACTGTCGCCAGCAGGTGAAGCTTACGTACAACGCATTCGGGAAATCTCTGCAACCGAACCAGAATTGTTGATTGCCCACTCTTACACCCGTTATTTAGGTGATTTATCCGGGGGACAAATTCTCAAAAACATTGCTGTGACAGCGATGAATTTGAATGATGGGCAAGGAACTGCATTTTATGAGTTCGCAGATATTTCTGATGAGAAAGCTTTTAAGGCTAAATATCGTCAAACATTAGATGAGTTGGCAATTGATGAAGCGACAGGCGATCGCATTGTTGATGAAGCTAACGCCGCTTTTGGTATGAACATGAAAATGTTCCAAGAACTAGAAGGGAACCTCATCAAGGCAATCGGCATGATGCTGTTCAACACCTTGACTCGCAAGCGCACACGCGGCGCTACCGAACTAGCCACTGCTGAGTAATACCAATGCAAAATTCAAGATTTCTGAATTTTGATGAATTGGTGTAAATTTTCGTAAATTAAAGGGGCAACTTCCCTGGGTTTACCTGCAAAGAAGCAGGCGATCGCAGAGAAGTTGCCCCTAATGTTTGGCTATTGGGTACTGGGGATTGGGGATTGGGTACTGGGCGAAAATCTTGCAGTCACTTCTTCCCCCTTGCTCCCTGCCCCCTGCTCCCTGCCTCTTCTTAGAACATACCCATACCACCCATACCGCCCATGCCACCCATACCGCCCATGCCACCCATGCCGCCCATGCCACCCATACCGGCATCAGCAGGAGCAGCAGATTTTTTCTCTGGTTTTTCCACAACGATCGCTTCGGTGGTTAAAACTAGACCGGCAATGGAAGCGGCATTTTGCAATGCTGAACGCACAACTTTTGCAGGGTCAATAATACCAGCCGCAATCAGGTCTTCAAATTCCCCAGTAGCAGCGTTGTAACCGATGTTGAAATCGCTGTCTTTGACTCTGGAGACGATGACAGAACCTTCTGCACCAGCATTATCGGCAATCTGACGTAAAGGAGCTTCTAAAGCCCGTTTAACGATGTCAGCACCGATTTTTTCTTCTTCGTCAAAGTTTTTCTTAATCTCGTCTACCTTACTCGCCAAGTAAATCAGAGTTTTGCCGCCACCAGGAACGATACCTTCAGCAACAGCAGCTTTGGTGGCGTTGAGTGCGTCTTCGATTCTCAGTTTGCGGTCTTTGAGTTCGGTTTCAGTTGCTGCACCGACTTTGATCACTGCAATACCACCAGCTAACTTGGCAATACGTTCTTGCAATTTCTCGCTATCGTACTCAGAGTCAGTCTCTTCCAACTGTCGGCGAATTTGTGCAATCCGCTTTTGGATTTCTGGCTTAGTAGTATTACCAGCAACAATTGTGGTGTTGTCTTTTTCAATTGTGATTTTCTGCGCCGTACCCAAAGCTTCTAGAGAAGCGGTATCTAAGCTTAAGCCAATTTCTTCCGAAATTAGTTGACCGTCTGTGAGGATAGCGATATCTTGCAACAATGCTTTGCGGCGTTCGCCAAATCCTGGGGCTTTAATTGCCGCCACAGAAAGTACACCCCGTGCTTTGTTCACCACCAAAGTTGCTAGGGCATCTCCTTCTACATCTTCAGCAATGATCAGTAAGGGTTGACCCAAACGAGCTACTTTTTCTAGAACGGGGACTAATTCTTGAATACTGCTGATTTTTTTGTCAGTAATCAAAATCCGCACATTTTCCAACTCCACCGTTTGGCGCTCGTTGTTGGTGATGAAGTAGGGGGAAATATAACCTCTGTCAATCTGCATCCCTTCGACTACTTCTAGTTCAGTTGTCAGGGATTTAGATTCTTCTACAGTGATTACACCGTCTTTGGTGACTTTTTCCACCGCTTGGGCAATCATGGCACCAACTTCTTCATCATTACCAGATGAGACAGTGGCAACTTGAGCGATCGCACTACCTTCTACAGGCTTGGCGACCTTAGCAATTTCCGCTACCAAAGCCTCGGTAGTTTTATCTATACCGCGCTTGAGACTAACTGGGTTAGTACCAGCCGCGACGTTCTTCAAACCTTCTCTAATTAGGGCTTGTACTAAAACGGTAGCCGTAGTTGTGCCATCGCCAGCTACATCCTTGGTTTTGGATGCTACCTCTTGAATTAATCTGGCACCAGTATTTTCTAAAGGATCTTCTAATTCAATTTCTTTAGCGACGGTAATACCATCGTTCACAATTTGGGGTGTGCCATATTTTTTTTCTAAAAGCACGTTGCGACCCTTGGGGCCTAAGGTAATTTTTACAGCATCAGCCAGGGCATTGACACCCCGCTCTAAAGCACGCCGTGATTCTTCATCAAACGAAATAATTTTTGCCATGTTTCCTTTCTCTTGCGCTTCCATTAGACAATTTAGCACTCACAGGCTCAGAGTGCTAAGAACATCAAAAACTTTAGATCATGTGTGGAAGTAAAAAAAATTGATTAATATACACTTGATGCTCATGTAGGATACTGGCAGTAATGGTTGAATTGGGAGATGAATATCTACAACTCCCTTAGGTCTATAGGCATTGCTGACCCTAGCGGTTCCGGCTGGTTGGCAGTAGTATTCACGTTTATGTTGGCTTGGTTGGTAACGTGGCGTTTGATTCCCACGATACGTAAATTTGCCTTGCGGGTGGGTTGGGCTGACCAACCAAATGCCCGACGACTCAATCGAGAACCGTTGCCGAATGCAGGGGGTTTAGCCATTTATGCGGGAGTAATTGCCGCATTGGTGTTAGCTAGCCTTTTGCGACCCATTGAGCTACAAAACGTTTTAGCTCAGGTATTGACTATTTTACTAGGGGGTTCGATCCTAGTCTTGATCGGCTTTATTGACGATCAGTTCGGATTACCCCCCTCTGTACGGTTGTGGACGCAAATTATCACAGCTTTATTACTAGTTGCTAACGGTATTGTCGTTGATGTGGATTTCGGCACACCCATCGACTCCATTCTCTCAATGTTGCTGACTGTGCTGTGGGTTGTGGGTATTACCAATGCCGTCAACTTGATGGATGGGATGGATGGATTGGCAGGAGGCATTAGTTTTATCACTGCCATGAGTTTGTTAGGCGTATCTGCCCAATTCCCTAATAAGGCTGCGGCTACCTTAGTTCTGGCTGCTTTAGGTGGTGGGGCTTTAGGCTTTTTGCGTCACAACTTCCATCCCTCAAAAATCATCATGGGTGATGCTGGGGCGTACTTTTTCGGTTACGTGCTAGCCGCAACTAGTATTTTAGGTAGCCTGCAAAGAAATACTATATTTGCTCTTGGCCCCACCGTTTTATTTTTGCTGTTGCCAGTATTGGACACAACCCAAGTGTTTATTCGACGGCTGCTAGCAGGTAAAAACCCCTTGAGTACCCCCGGCAAAGACCACCTACACCACCGTTTACTCGATTGGGGATTTTCCCAACGTCATGCTGCATTTACCTTGTGGTCAATCACTTTGGTGTGCAACTTACTGGCAATGAGAGTCCAAGGGATGAGCGTGATGGTCATAGTTACCACGGCCATCAGTATTATTCTGCTGCTTGGCTTTACAGTCTGGCAAAGAATCCGTCAGCAGTCCTGATGGTTGGGAGCAGGGGGCAATCAATTCAAAATTCAAAATTCAAAATTAAGAAATAATGGCTCCTGATTCCTCACTCAGTACTCAGCACTCATTAAGCCATCACCATACCGCCATCGACATTAAATACTTGTCCGGTAATATAGGCGGCGGCGGGGTCGGCTGCTAGGAAACGTACCATACCGGCAATTTCCTCTGGTTGACCATAGCGACCTAGAGGGATGTATTGCAAAATACCCTCAGATTTGAGGTTGCTGGTCATGTCTGTAGCGATGAAACCAGGGGCGACGGCGTTAACGGTAATGCCACGAGAAGCTAATTCTTTAGCAACTGTTTTTGTAAAGCCAATCACACCTGCTTTGGCGGCACTGTAATTCGCCTGACCGGGATTACCCATTTGTCCAGCTACAGAGGTAATATTGATAATTCTGCCAGAACGTTGCTTGAGCATAAGTTTACTGACGGCACGAGTGCATAAAAATACACCAGTTAAGTTAAGGTCAATAACTGCTTGCCAGTCTTCTGGCTTCATTCTTAATAGCAATGTGTCGCGGGTAATACCTGCATTATTTACCAAAATATCGATGCGTTTGAACTTATCGATCGCCCCATTGATCAGATTGTCTACTTGCTCAACTTGTGAAACATCGGCTTTTAAGGCTACAGCTTCACCACCAGCACCTGTAATTTCTGCTACTACCTCATCGGCAGCAGTGCTAGAACTAGCGTAATTGACCACTACAGTAGCACCATAATTAGCTAATTCTAAGGCGATCGCTCGTCCAATCCCCCGTGAAGCGCCTGTAACAACGGCAACTTGTCCTCGTAAATTTTCACTTAAGATTGCCATAAAATATTCCTCTAGGTTTAAAATTCCCGCGCTAATTATCTTATGGCGATTTGTACCTACATCTCATACCATTTTGGATTTTAGATTTTCGTTGAGGAACTACTTGCTGTATCTAGTTTCTGCTTATCTATCGTTGGTCTGATCAGAGATTCAAAATTCGCTTATATCCTAGTGGTTCTGGCGACGAAATTGCAAATTGCACAAAGAAACTTGACTACAAAATAACCAACTCTCTCAATCCCTAATCCCCAGTACATATACCTTAAGAAAGAGATGCAAAGTTTAGCAACAATAAAAACAAAATAACGTTACACCATTTCTAGAAAGCAGACATTAATATTAGATTCAATCAATAAAAATGGTGTGTGTCACATGACTGAGAAAAAACAATTCAACAGCTTTGAAGAGATGCTATCTGGTTCTGATTTACCTGTTTTAGTAGACTTTTATGCTGACTGGTGTGGCCCCTGTCAGATGATGGGGACAATTTTACAACAAGTAAACAATCAACTTAAAGACCGCATACGAATTGTCAAAATTGACACAGAAAAATACACAGAGTTGGCAACTCAGTATCAAATTGCAGCTCTACCAACACTGGTATTATTCAAACAAGGTAAACCAGTAGATCGAATTGAAGGTGTATTGCAAACGCCCGATTTAGTACGGCGTTTGCAAAGTTTCGTTTAGTCAAGATTAAGTTAGAGATGCAAATTTTTGCATCTCTACATATTAATTATTATTAGGTAGAGAGATTGAATGTTCAAATCAATCTAAGCTATCAGGCATTTAATCTGCATATAAACGAGCCATTAGTCTTCTTCATTTTCCCGAATGGCTGTTTCAATTTCTTCTGGGTATACTGTGGCATAAACCCAAGCATTAGTTAAGTCAGTTGCAGATAAAGTGGGATAGTCTTTCAAAAGTTGAGCTTCACTAATACCTAACCTACGCGCATTAATTAAAACCCAAACAGGAATACGGGTTCCGGTAATACACGCATCCCCACCACACACATAGGCAGTTTTCTCAATCCCTCGCCAAGGGTTGCCCAAACTTTGAGCAAGTAACTGAATTGCCTGTGCTTTCTCGTTTGGTGTCAAGGCAAGTAGTTGTGATTCTAACTTCTGAAGTGTCATAAAATTGCCATGCCCAGAGGAAAGACATATTTATATATTTTAACGGAAACAGCATGATATTAAATGAGAGAAAGCGATAGTTGACGGAACCTCATCACTCTCACTCTATTCACGAATTTTGTCTCCTGTTGGCTAAGGGAATAAATTCACAATTTTTGATAATTTAAGTACGCCTGACATTTAAGCAGCACCATTCTTTGCGTTTCCACATAGTAGCGACTACCCAACCGTGTTTTTCTAAAGCCTCAGCAACAGAGGTAGATTGTTCAACTAAAATCCCGCTAAAAATAGCCCAAGTGCTAGGTTTAGATATCTCGCTGATTTCTGGGACTAATTGAATAATGACATCAGCTAAAATATTGCAAACAATACCATCTACCGGGCGTTCAATCAGTTTCTTTAAGATATCTACGCTACCTTCTGCTGGTACTAGGCGTTCTGGGTTTACTTCGTTGAGGGCGCGATTGCTGAAGGTTGACTGCACAGCTAAAGGGTCGGTATCTACTGCATAAACTTTCTGTGCGCCTAATAAAACTGCCCCAATCGAAAGGATACCAGAACCGCAGCCAATATCCGCAATTATGACAGGTTCTTGGTTCCCTCCTTTACTGATAAACGATTTGGGAACCTCACTCAATCTCATTTCTAGGGATTCTAGACATAATTGAGTAGTAGCATGGTTTCCTGTACCAAATGCTACGCCAGGGTCGAGGCGGATGATTAACCTATCGGAGTTTTCCGGTGATGGTAGCCATGCGGGGTTGATGAGAAAGCGATCGCCTATTTCCTGGGGATGCCAATATTGTTTCCAGCTACTCGCCCAATCTTCCTCATCAATTAGCTGCCAAGTCAAGGTAGGAGAAGATAATCCTATACACAGGGCATCTTGTTGCAACCATAGCCCCAGCGCCGCTAAATCTAATAACTGTGCTTGAAATATCGGCAAATAACCCTTAACTAAGCAAGAATCACCCTTACTTTCGCTAGCTGTACCACGACAACCAAAATCTTCCAGTCGCCAAGAAACAGAGTCTTCTAGCGCCGATTCACATGAAATCTGTAGTTCCCACCAAGTGTTTGCCATTTTTGAAAATTGAGAATCCAGAATTCAGGAGTCAGGAGAAATAATTTCTGCTGACTTCTGACTCCTGATTACTGACTCCTATAGTGTTACTGTATACGCGTCCCGAATGCCGGGTACTTTGGTGATTTCCGCTAAAATGCCATCTGGTAAAGGATCATCAATGCTGAGAGCCATAACGGCATCACCACGGACGATTTTCCGCCCTACCTGCATACTGGCAATATTGACATTAAAGCTGCCCAGTAAGGAACCGAGTTTGCCAATGATTCCTGGCATATCACGGTGCAAGGTAAACACCATGTATTTGCTTGGTGGGACGTTAATCGGGAAGCCGTCAACGTCGGTGAGGTGAATTTCCTTATCGCCTAGCAATGCGCCGGTCACGGAATGAGTACCTAAGGTTCCTGTCGCTTCCAGGCGTAGGGAACCAGCATAGTCACGGGCGGAAGCGTCGCGGGTTTCAATAACCCGGATTCCCCGTTCCTTGGCTTCTATGTTGGCGTTGACGTAGTTTACTCGTTCCCGTAGGGCTTGGTGTAGTAATCCTTTGAGGGAAGCAATTACTAAAGGCTGACTCTTGTTAGTAGCGAGTTCCCCTTGTAAGCGGACAGTGAGTAGTTCTACCCGCCCACCTGCTAGCTGTCCTACCAACTTACCCAAGGTTTCCGCTAACTGCATATAGGGTTTTAGTTCTTCCAACACATCGGGGCCGAGTCCGGGGATGTTGACGGCGGAACGTGCGGGTAAACCTAAAAGTACATCGCGGATTTGTTCAGCTACGTCAATAGCTACATTCACCTGGGCTTCTGTGGTGGATGCACCTAAGTGGGGGGTAAGAATGATATCTTTACCGATCGCTCTTAAATCTGATTCACCCAGTGGTTCCGACTCGAACACATCCAGCGCCGCCCCAGCAATTTTCCCTTCTTTAATCGCTGCGGCTAAGGCTGCTTCATCAATAATGCCCCCACGGGCGCAGTTGATAATCCGGGCGGTGGGCTTCATTTTCGCCAGAGTGGTGGCGTTGATGATGTGGGTGGTTTCTGGGGTTTTGGGAATGTGCAGGGTAATATAGTCAGATTGCTGCATCAGCAAATCTAAATCTACTAACTGACAGCCAATTTGTTCGGCCCGTTCAGTGGAAATGAAAGGATCGTAAGCTAACAATTTCATCCCCATTGCTTTAGCAACAGCCGCCACATGGGAACCAATTTTGCCTAAACCGACAACCCCTAAAGTTTTTTTATAAACTTCCGCACCTACGAAAGTTTTACGATCCCACTCACCGCGTTTCACGGAAGCGTTAGCATCGGGGATGTGGCGAGACAATGACAGCATCATCGCCAAGGCGTGTTCGGCGGCGGCGATAGTGTTCCCCTCAGGAGAATTGACAACAACAATTCCTCGACGAGTAGCAGCCGGAACATCTACATTATCCACACCCACACCGGCACGACCGATGATTTTCAGTTGTGTACCTGCTTCAATAATTTCTTGAGTGACGCGCGTACCAGAACGAATCATTAACGCGTCATACTGACCAATAATTTCTATTAATTCTGCTGGTTTGAGACCTGTATTGACATCAACAGTAGCGACTTGCGAGAGAATGTCAATGCCAGCCTGGTCAATAGGATCGGAGACGAGAACCTTAGACATGATTACATCATTTATAGTGACAAGTTTTGCTGCACAAGACTTTTTAGTTTAGACTTTATTCGTTACACTTCAGCAAAAAATCTGCGTTTTAATAACAACTTAACCTTCACTCACACCATGTACTAGAGGATATCAGAGTGTAGGTGTGGGGGTATAGGGGTATAGGGGTATGTGGGTGTAAGGGTGTAAGGGTGTGAGGGTGAAGCCACACCCCTACACCAAAGAAACCGCTATAATACTGATGAAAACACTGGTGTAGAAGATTTTGGGGCAACCCGTCATGCTAAACTTCAACTTGCCAAGGTACTTACCTTCAGCCGACGAACTACCAGACTCTGACGAAACACCAGTGGATAACGAACTGCAAGAACTTATCCCAGGATTACTAAAAGCAATTCTGCTGCTACTCTGGGCAGAACGGATGGACTGGTTTTTTGGTGTAGATATGGGTGTTTATTTTCACCCCGATCAACCACCAATTGTTCCAGATGGGTTTTTGAGCCTTGGGGTAGAAAGATTTTATGATGAAGAACTGCGTCCCAGTTATGTGCTGTGGGATGAACAAGTTACGCCAATATTGGTGTTAGAAGTTGTTTCTCAAAACTACCGCAAAGAATACAGTGATAAATTAAATGACTATGCCGCTTTGGGTGTACTTTATTACGTCATTTATTCTTCTCGCCGCCGTCGCAAACCCCATTTAGAAGTACATAAATTAGTGAACGGCAAATATGAATTGCAAGAAGGAAACCCAATTTGGCTACCAGAAATTGGCTTAGGAATTGGTTGCGAAAGGGGAAATTATTGCGGTGTAACGCGGG
This sequence comes from Anabaena sp. FACHB-595, assembly GCF_048568275.1. Classification (NCBI taxonomy): domain Bacteria; kingdom Bacillati; phylum Cyanobacteriota; class Cyanophyceae; order Nostocales; family Nostocaceae; genus Anabaena; species Anabaena sp. FACHB-595. The sequence continues at coordinate 2,257,515 of NZ_CP183473.1, read as the reverse complement.
AATGGATGTATTGGTACGACGAAGCAGGGAAGCGTTATCCCACACCAGAAGAACAGATTAAACAGGCGCAACAACAAGCGCAACTTGCCCAACAACGCGCCCAGCAGGAAGCACAACGCGCCCAACAGTTGGCGGAAAGATTACGCGCCTTGGGAATAGATCCTGATAATTTGATTTGAGATTTAACCTTGACGTTTCTGCAATAACCTGGAAATTTCGTAACCTTAAACAAGTTGGTGTATATACTCGTATTCAGAATATCAACAGACACGGGTATGCTAATTGAATGGTTTGGTACTTGGATTGCAGGAAAAGCATTTGGATTTTTGGTTAAGACTATCATCAGCAAGGAATTTTTAGAAGAGTTAGTCAAAGATTACGCTAAAGATTTTTTCAGAAATATTATTCATAATGCTGTGACTGCGCCATTCCAGCGAGAACCACTACAGAAAGCTGAAGTAATGGCGTTTGCAGAATTTCTGCAACTCATGCAGCAAGATTTGGAATACGGTGAACTATCAAAAGAAGAAATTGAAAATTATACCCAGCCGTTACAGCAGTTTTTAAAGCAGCCAGAAGTTAAACAAATTTTGGGTGATGCTTTCGACTATGAATGTGAGGCTATCAATACTAAGAGATTACAAGAAATTTGGTATCAATTGGTCGCCTCTAGTTCCTTATCAGAAGATTTTAAATGGAAGAAGATAGGCAGAGAATATTTATCAAAAGTGAAGAAGATTATTCGAGAATTTCCCGAAATGAGGGCAATTCTTGATTCTCAGAATATAGAACAAATTAAAGAAAACACACAAGCCATAGCTGGCATTATTTCTCAATTCGATTTAAAACGCTATCAAGAAGCAATTAGTGAGCGTTACGGCAATTTAAAATTAGACAGTTTAGATACGACTGGCTACGCTTATAACGAACTCAAGTTATGGCGAATGTTCATAGCTCAAGATGTGCGGGAAGTGCATCAAGTTTTGCCGCGAGTTCATGAACTGCCGAAGGAACACTTTAGAAGGCTGCGAGAAACTGACCAGATAGAGGCAGAAATTGCTGCCGAGGAATTGCAAAAACTCACAAGGGTTTATTTAGAACAGCCACTACTTTCAGTATTAGATGTTGTTAATAATAAGCAAAGTTATAAATATGTTGTAATTTTGGGTGATCCTGGTTCTGGTAAGTCTACGCTGTTGCAGTATTTAGCTTTGAATTGGTCTGAGTCACCATTAGATAATGTGATCTCACAACCAATTCCTTTGTTAATTGAGTTACGTACTTATATGCGGCGGCGGGATGGGAATGAGTGTCATAACTTTTTGGAATTTTTGGATAAATGTAGCGGTGCAATTGAACATCTCAATCAACATCAATTACATCAACAGCTACAAGCTGGTAACGCTTTAGTCATGTTTGATGGGTTAGATGAAGTATTTGACCCTGGTAAGCGAGAGGATGTAATTACAGATATTCATCGCTTTACTAATGAGTATCCTAATGTGCAGGTGATTGTTACTTCTCGCGTAATTGGTTATAAACCGCAACGGCTTCGTGATGCTGAGTTTCGCCATTTTATGTTGCAAGATTTGAACTCAGCACAAATTCAAGATTTTATTCACCGTTGGCATGAGTTAACTTTCAGTGATGAAGCAGATAAACTTAGAAAATGGGAAAGGCTGCTAAGAGGAATTGAAAATTCAAAAGCCATTACAGAATTAGCAGGAAATCCTCTGTTGTTGACGATGATGGCAATTCTTAATCGTAATCAAGAATTACCTAGAGATAGAAACTCACTTTATGAACAAGCATCGCGGGTATTGTTGCATCAGTGGGATGTGGAACGGGCTTTAGTTGAAGATAAACGACTAGATCATAAGACTATTGATTACAAAGATAAGCAAGCTATGCTGCGTCAAGTTGCCTATAGTATGCAAACAAGTGGTGCGGGTTTAGCTGGTAATGTGATTAGTGCTGATCAATTAGAAAATATTCTGACTGAATATTTAAGAACTACAGAAATTAATCAACCCAGACAAGCTGCGAGGGTAATGAGAGAACAACTGAGAACTCGTAACTTTATGTTATGTTTCCTCGGTGCTGATTACTATGCTTTTGTGCATCGCACTTTTTTGGAATATTTCTGTGCTTGGGAGTTTGTCTGGCGGTTTGAGAAGGAACGCAGTCTTTCAATTGAGGATTTAAAAACGGAAGTTTTTGGCAAACACTGGCGTGATGAAACTTGGCATGAAGTCTTACTATTAATTGCTGGTATGATTGATGCCAAGTTTGTTGGTGAAATTATTGATTATTTAATGGTGCAGGATGGTGAAGAAAATAAATTCATCAATATGTTTTTAGCCGCTAAGTGTCTTGTCGAAGTGAGAAATCGTTCATTGATAGTGTCCATTTCTGATAAATTACTGAACTACCTAAAAAACTTAACTAAATATGATATCTGGTATTATTATCGCCCTGAATACGATTCCGAAGAAATTAAGTTTATTCGAGATATCCGCACTCAAGCAGTTAGAGAAATTGCAGCAGCTTGGCAAGATTCAACCGAAACTAAAACTTTTCTCCAACAACTTGCTACAGTGAATGATGACTCAGATGTAAGGCAGAAAGCAATACAAGAATTCACCCAGGCTTACAAAGATGATCCTACAACTCAAACATTTCTCCAAGAAATTGTCACTGCAAATAATTACTCAGTGGAGCGACGAATAGCAATACAAGAATTAGCTCGGACTTACAAAAATAACCCCACGACTAAAAGTTTTCTCCAACAAATTGCTACGGTAGATGATAGTTGGGATGTGAGAATGACAGCAGTACAAGAATTAATTAATGCTTACAGATATGACCCCGCTACTAAAGCATTTCTCCAAGAACGTGCCACTATGGATGATGATTTGGATGTACGAAGAACAGCAGCACAAGAATTAAATCAGACTTGCAAAGATAAATCCACCACTAAAATAATTCTCCAAGAACGTACCAATGCAGATGATGATTTTGTACGAATAATAGCTGTACAAAAATTAGCACAAACTTACAAAGATGACCTCGAAACTAAAACTATTCTCCAAAAATGTGCCACTGTAGATAAGCGTTGGGAAGTACGGCGGATAGCGATACAAGAATTAGTCAAAGCTTATAAAAATGAACCCACGACCAAAACTTTTCTCAAGGAATTTGCTATCAGAGATGATAGTTGGGATGTGCGAAAAACAGCATTACAAGAATTGGTCAAAGCTTATAAAGATGACTCTACAACCAAAATTTTTCTCCAAGAACTTACTACTATGGATAAACATTGGGATGTGCGAAGAACAGCAATACAAGAGTTAGTTAAGGCTTACAAGGATGACTCCACTATCAAAATTTTTATTCATAAACGTGCCATTGTCGATAATGATTCGGATGTGCGACGAACGGCCGTACAAGAGTTAGTTAAGGCTTACAAATATGACCTCACTATCAAAACCTTCCTTAAAGAATGTGCCATTACAGATGATGATTCGGATGTGCGACAGACCGTAGTCCAAGAATTAGCTAAGGCTTATAAAGATGACATCTGTACCAAAACCATCATCCAACAACTCGTTACTACGGATAATGACCCGGATGTGCGACGGACAGCCGTACAAGAATTAGTCAAGGCTCACAAAGATGACCCCAATACCAAAACTATTCTCCAGCAACTTACCACTGCGGATAATAGTTCAATTGTGAGATGGTCGGTAGTGCAAGAATTAGCTAAAGCTTTTAAATCCCAGCCTGAACTTTTGGAAACATACTACAACTGTGTTGTTAATGACCCCTTTGAAGGTAGCCATGATAGTTTTAGCCCAAATCCCCGGCGCGTTGCTCTTGAGATAATTATCAAACAGTATCCCCAGCATGAAAAAACTTTACCACTGTTGCGCGACAGAGCAGAGAATGATCCAGATGAGCAAGTGCGGGAGTATGCACAGAAAAAGTTGAAGGAGTGGCAGGGATAAAGGTAGGGCAAAGCTATTTCTAAGAAAATCAAGAGGCTTCAAGGCTAATTACTGCGAGTAGGGCTTAATCATATAGGGGTTGTCAAAGGTTTGTAAAAATTAATTAATTCCGTGCAGTAGGCGAGGTAGTTTAGATAGTCATCAAGGATAAAATTCTGTCCATGCGCCTGACTTCGCTTGATGTATTTCGCGGTATTACTATTGCAGGGATGATTCTCGTCAATATGGCGGGGGTTGCAGATGATGTCTATCCTCCCTTAGCTCATGCTGAATGGCATGGTTGCACACCAACTGATTTAGTATTTCCTTTCTTTTTATTTATTGTTGGTGTGGCAATGTCTTTTTCTCTATCCAAATACACCCAGGAGAATAAACCCACCTCGGTTGTTTACTGGCGCATCTTCCGCCGCGCCGCCATCCTCTTTGTTTTGGGTTTGTTACTCAATGGCTTTTGGAATAAGGGTATATGGACGTTTGATTTGAGTAATATCCGCATCATGGGGGTATTGCAGCGTATTAGCCTGAGTTACCTGTTTGCTTCCTTGACAGTCCTCAACCTACCGCGCAAAGGACAATGGATACTAGCTGGGGTTTTACTCGTCGGCTATTGGCTCACGATGATGTATGTCCCTGTACCTGACTATGGTGCTGGTGTGTTAACGAGGGAAGGCAACTTTGGGGCTTATATTGACCGCCTGATTATACCCAAATCTCATCTGTATGCGGGGGATGGGTTTAAAAATTTGGGAGACCCAGAGGGACTTTTCAGCACGATTCCTGCTATTGTGAGTGTTTTAGCTGGTTATTTTACTGGGGAATGGATACGTAAACAGCCAGTACAAACACGGACAAGTTTAGGATTAGCATTATTTGGGATTGGTTGCTTAATTGTTGGTTGGGGTTGGGGTTGGGTGTTCCCCATTAATAAAAAACTGTGGACAAGTTCTTATGTGGTGTTTACCAGTGGTTGGGCTTTATTGCTATTAGCCGCTTGTTATGAACTAATTGAGGTGAGGTTAATCAAACGCTGGGGTAAGCCTTTTGAAATTATGGGGTTAAATGCGATCGCTCTTTTCGTTCTATCAGTTTTACTCATTAAAATCTTAGTCAGAACCAAAATCGGTACAGGGGAAACAGCCCCCAGCACCTTTAACTGGATATACCAAAACATCTTCGCTTCCTGGGCTGGAACCTACAACGGTTCTCTACTATTCGCCCTAGTCACCGTACTATTATGGTGGGCTGTCGCCGTCCTCATGTACCGCCAACGCTGGTTCCTCAAAGTCTAGTAAGCTGTTACGCATTTAAATTGCGTATTTTCGCGCTTAGGTTGTCAAACGCAATCAAATGATAGAGGTATGGAGCTTTGAAATTATCAATCATCACTGCAACATACAATAGACCTATGCAGCTTGCATCTACTGCACTGCCAAGCATTCAAAGTCAAACTGACCGCAATTTTGAATGGCTCGTCATCAATGATGGGGCTAATCCTGACACCAGAGATATTATCACCAGCATTAGGGTAAATGCTGATTTCCCTATCACTTACATGGAAATGGAACACCCTGACCCTTGCAGTGGCTTTGGCTTGTGCTACGCTCGTAACCTGGGACTAGATGCAGCTAGTGGTGAGATTGTTTCATACCTAGACGATGACAACAGTATAGCCCCTGAATTTGTTGCCTCAATGCGGCAGTACTTTAAACAACATTCCAATCTTCGATATAGCATAGCAAGACAGCAGCGCCGCCGCGATGTCATCCGTAATGGTAATGTTGTTCGCCAAGGAAAGCCGTTTGTTTCACCTAGCGATTGCTGCTCCTTACAGCAGCTTTTATGGCAAAAAGAGATATTCGACAGCAATGGTTTCGTCCACCACCAGAGCAATGCTCCTAGATGGAACCCCCAGTTTCAAGTATTCGCAGACTACGAGTATTTACTGCAATCTGCTTGCATCTGGGGTGACAGTGGCTTTGGTTTCAATGACAGCATTCTTATTAAATATATCCAGTCTTCTATTGGTATTATTGGTAGTTCTAATTATGAGCAATGGGCAACTGAGCTATTGCTAATTATCACTAATCAAGCTAACTATTCCATCCTTCAAGGCAGTATTGTTGAACGCTTAGAACAGCTTGTAGATAGTTATAGTACTAAAGCACAAATTTCATTAAGTCCAAAAGCATTTTCTTTATAAAAAAAGAAAGCAGCTTATCAATAGTATAGGATTTACGCACCCAGATTTTCTGTTGAGACTGGGTGTAAGGGTGTAAGGGTATTATGGGGGTGTAAGGCTTTCAAACATTTATACCCCTACACCCCTATACCCTTCTCCAAACCCTTGATCTTTTGTTTTCATGCGTAAGTCCTTTAGTATATCAATCTGTTTTGAGACTAAATGATATCGGTGAAAATTGGTAATTGCTAATGATACAAAACAATTACCAATTACCAATTACTCATTACCTATTATCAGTTTCCGCCGAGTTCAACCAGTGACCAAATTCTTCCAAAAAGCGGTCGCTTAATATTGCTTCACGAATTTTTTGGGTAAAGCGAATGAGTTCGGTAATGTTGTGAATGCTCAATAAGGTGTAGGCTAAAATTTCTTGCGATCGCACTAGATGAGAGATATAGGCACGGCTGAAATTTTGACAAGCATAACAAGGGCAAGTTTCATCTATTGGGGCAAAATCTTCACGGAACTTAGCATTTTTTAAGTTCCAACGTTCGCCTTTGACCATTGCTGTACCGTGTCTCGCCCAACGGGTGGGAATGACGCAATCAAATAAGTCTATACCAGAGGCGATCGCAATTACCATCTCTCGATAAGTTCCCACACCCATCAAGTAACGCGGCTTGTGTGCTGGTAAAAGTGGTGCTGTAGCTTGCACAATTTGCGCCATCATTTCTGGTGGTTCGCCCACACTCACCCCACCAATGGCATAACCAGGTAAATCTAACTCAGTTAAAGTATTGGCAGCTTTAGCCCGTAAATCCAGATATACCCCACCTTGAACGATACCGAACAACGCTTGATCCTGGCGTTGATGAGCCGTAATGCAGCGTTCCAACCAACGGTAAGTCCGCTCAGTCGCCGCTTCTACTTCCTGGCGATTAGCTGGGTAGGGGGGACATTCATCGAACGCCATGATAACGTCAGCCCCTAAAATATTTTGAATTTCTATAGAGCGTTCCGGCGTTAATTTAATAATTTGTCCGTCACGAGGTGAGCGAAAAGTCACACCTTCTTCCGTAATTTTTCTCATTTCGCTCAAGCTGAAAACCTGAAACCCACCAGAATCGGTGAGCATCGGCCCATTCCAGCCCATAAATTTATGCAATCCACCACCACCAGCCACAATGGCTTCCCCTGGTTGGAGATGGAGATGATAAGTATTAGAGAGAACCATCTGCGCCCCAGTCTCCTTCAGCTGTGCTGGTGTGACAGTCTTTACATTAGCCAGGGTTCCCACTGGCATAAATCTCGGAGTTTCGACAATTCCGTGGGGAGTTAAAAAAATCCCAGATCTGGCTTTTGTTTGGCTACAACGAGCTAGGGATTGAAAGGAAAATATGGCACTCAAGGTAAGATTCAGTTTGTTTAAGTATATGGACAAAAATAATTAAGAAGTAGTTGCTCCTTACTTCAGCACTCACCAAAAATAATTGGTAATAAATAAACAGTAACTGATTAGTCATCACCCTTTACCGCTTATCTATTGCCAATTTTCAACTTTTATCTATTTGTTACATACTTGTGAATTTTCCCCACGACTTACTTAGACCTTGCTTATGCTGTGATGGATGGAGTTCAAAGAAGAGGAGAAAAGGGAAATTACAGTACACAGCGTGTCAGATTTAACTCTAATTCTTCTGCTTGATTGTTTGTTACATAGTTGTAAATTTTCACCACGGCTTACTTACTTATCAGCCAATAGTATGAAATTCATGCGACTTCAGAGAGTTTAATCATTGGCAGTAATAGTATTTTATTGTTGAGCTTGCTGAGACAATAAAAAGGAAAATATGGTCAAACTCATCCTCATTACTGGTGTCAGCCGAGGTCTGGGTTACGCTTTGACAGAGCGGTTTATTCAAGAAGGACATACGATTATTGGTTGCGCTCGTTCCCAAGTCACTGTTGAGAAATTAAGCCACAAATTTGGCTCACCCCACAACTTTGTCGCCGTGGATGTAGCAGATGAGGCACAGGTAAAAGCTTGGGCAGAACTTATACTCAAGGAATACGAACCACCAGACATATTAATTAATAATGCAGCAATTGCTAATCAACCAGCACCTTTATGGGAAGTTCCCTCTACGGATTTTTCCCAATTGATTGATATCAATATCAAAGGGGTTGTGCATATAATTCGCTACTTTATACCTGCAATGGTACAGAAGCGACACGGCATTATCATTAACTTGAGTTCCGGCTGGGGACGCTCTACTTCACCCTTAGTTGCTCCCTATTGTGCCTCTAAATGGGCAATTGAAGGGTTAACTCGTGCTTTGGCGCAAGAACTACCTGCTGGGATGGCGGCTATTCCCCTCAATCCAGGGATTATTCACACGGATATGTTGGATATTTGTTTTGGAGAAGAAGCCGTCAATTACCCACCGATTTCTCAATGGGTATTAAAAGCTGTTCCCTTTATTCTCCAGTTGAAACCCACAGATAACGGTGTACCCTTGACTGTTCCTAGTTGAAATTAAGGGTTGGGAGGAGGGGGGTAACGGAAGCAGGGGGAGCAGAGGGAGCAAAGGGGAAGAACTAATGACAACTGACCTGACTATCGATACAGCCAAACTCTTAGTAATGAGAGTAATTGTTCAGTGTCTACTGGTTTAGTGATGTAATCGGAGGCACCGGCTTCAATGCACTTTTCCCGATCGCCTGGCATGGCTTTGGCTGTTAAAGCAATAATGGGTAAGGTGCGGAATTGCTTTTGTTGACGGATACTACGGGTAGTTTCGTAACCGTCCATTTCTGGCATCATCACATCCATTAACACGGCGTTGATGTCAGGGTTGGCTTGCAGAATATCTATGCCGTCTCTGCCATTTTCAGCAAATAAGACTTGCATTTGATAGCTTTCTAACAAACTGGTGATGGCAAAGATATTTCGCAGATCATCATCGATAATTAAGATTTTGCGATTTGCTAAAATTGTGTCGGTTTGATGTAATTGTTCGAGTATTTGGCGTTGCGGCTGGGGTAAATTTGCTTGTACTCGATGCAAAAATAGGGAAGTTTCGTCTAGTAAACGTTCAGGCGATCGCACATTTTTAATAATTATACTCTCTGCTAGTCTCCTAAGTTGCGTTTCTTCTTGACGGCTGATTTCTTTACCTGTGTAAACAATAATTGGTAATTTCAATAAACTCGGTTCTTGTTTGATTTGCTCTAGCAGTTGTAAGCCACTCATATCAGGTAAACCAAGATCCAAAACTATACAATCAAAGTGCTGTGATCGTAAAATGTCTAAGGCTGCGGCTCCTGTATTCACGGCTATACTCTGGACATCACCATTACCAATAAGTTCGATAATACTTTGGGCTTGTACAGGATCATCTTCTATCACTAAAAGACGTTTTACCTTGCGGTCAATAAAGCTTTTGATTTCTGTTAACGTATGATTTAATATTTCTGGAGAGACGGGTTTTTGTAAAAAAGTAATCGCCCCTAACTGTAATGCCCTTTGCTCTCGGTCATCAACAGAAAGTATATGCACAGGAATATGTCTAGTTTGAGGATCGTGTTTGAGGCGGTCTAACAGCGTCCAGCCATCCATATCCGGCATATAAATATCTAGAGTAATGGCATTGGGCTGATATTGTTGTGCTAAGGCTAAACCTTGTTTGCTGTTTAAAGAAACAATAGCTTTAAAGCCTTGTTGCCTTGCCATATCTAGTAAAATTCGAGCAAATTTATCGTCATCGTCTATGATGAGTAACAGGCGATCGCCTTGTTGAATTATCCCTCGATCATCGGCGATACTATTAGCAATAGCAATGGGTTGTAAATTTTCTTGAAATACTGGCGACATCTGGTGTGGGGGTGATGTCTGCTGTTGTGAAATTACTGTTGTTTTAGTTTCTGGATAAGTTTGAGGTAAATATAGGGTAAAAGTACTTCCCTGTCCTGGCTGACTGACTAATCCGAGCCTACCACCTAACATTTGAGCTAGTTCGCGGCTGATGGATAAACCTAAACCTGTTCCTCCATACTTGCGACTGGTTGTACCATCTACTTGCTGAAATGCTTCAAAAATAATTTGTTGCTTCTCCTGGGGAATACCAATACCTGTATCACTAATAGCAAAAGTAATCATAGGATGATTGGTATTAATTTGGTCTAAGCCAATTCTTAAATTTACCCCTCCTTGCTCAGTAAACTTAAAGGCATTAGCCAAGAGATTTTTCAGAATTTGTTGTAAACGTTTAGGGTCGCTTAATATTGTTGACGGCAATCGCTCATCACGCTCAATACTAAAACTTAATCCTTTATCTTGGGCGACTTGCTGAAAAGTCCGTTTTATATAATCATGCAAATCAGCAAAATCTATCGGCTCTAGTTCTACCGATAAAGTACCAGATTCGATTTTTGCTAGGTCTAGAATATCATTAATTAACTCTAAAAGATCAGTTCCTGCCGAATAAATTGTTTGGCTATATTCTACCTGCTTATTACTTAAGTTACCACTTGAATTATCTGCTAGGAGTTTAGCTAGAATTAACAGACTATTAAGCGGTGTCCGTAACTCATGGGACATATTCGCCAGAAACTCTGATTTATATCTGGAAGACAATGCTAATTGCTCTGCCTTTTCCTCTATGAATTTTCTCGCTTTTTCAATCTCCTGATTCTTGCGCGCGACTTCATTATTTTGAAGTTCTAATAATTCTGCTTTTTCTTCTAGTTCTTCATTTAGTTGCTGTAATTCTTCGTTAGATTGTTGCAACTCCTGTTGCTGCTGTTTTAAAAGGAATTCCGAATTTTCTAAATCTTGTGTTTGCTGTTCTAGGAGTTGATTACTTTGTCTCAATTCTGCGGCTAAAGCCACAGATTCATCCAAGAGATTTTGCGTTTGTGCGCTAGCATAAATACTATTTAAAAATACACCAATAACTTCGCTAAATTGGTCTATAAATGTCAAATGTAATTGACTGAAACGATGAAAAGAAGCAATTTCAATCACGGCGATTACTTCTGTTTCAAACAGTACTGGTAATACAATAATATTTAGTGGTAAAGCTGCTCCTAAGCCGGAACTAATACGGATATAGTCACTGGGAACTTCCGTTAACAGGATTCTTTGTTTTTCTAAGGCGCATTGTCCTACTAATCCCTCTCCCAATCGCACAAAATTATTTAAATGTCGGCGCTCATTGTAAGCGTAGCTACCTATTAATTTGAGTGTAACCTCGTCATGAGTTCTATCAATCACATAAAATACACTTTGCTGAGACTCTACTAGTGGCGTTAGTTTTGACAAAATTAAACTAGACATACTTTCGAGGTTGCGCTGTCCTTGCAATAGCTGAGTAAATTCAGCTAAATTAGACTTGAGCCAATTTTGCTCCTCATTTTTTTGGGTTGTAATGCTTAGGTTAGCTACCATTTGGTTAAATGTACGTGTCAGGATACCAATTTCATCTTGGCGGATGCTATTTGGTAAAGTAACTGCTAAATCTCCGCTAGACATTCTCTCTGCTGCATGAGAAATTTGCTGTAATGGAAAGGAGATATGTCTAGTCAATAAATACCCAATTAACGCGAGGATGAAAGAGACAAGTGGAATGCTATAAGTAATAGTGGCAAGAGTATTGTTGGCAGCATTTTGTGCCATTGCTGTTCGCTGCTCTAATAATTTCAATTCTTCAGCATTCATCTGCTGGCTGATGTTCCTAATTTGTGCCATTACTGCTCTGCCTCTATCTGATAGTATAGATTTCTGAGCAGCTTCAAAACCTTGAGCTTGTCGCAAATCAAGCACAGTTTGCATCACCGCTCTTCTTTCATTAATTAGTGGCTCTAATCTGGAAATATAGCCATGTTGTTGAGGATTATCTGATGTTAACTTTTGCAGTTCTTTAACTCTTATATCTAAAGACTTTGTGGCTTTTTGATAAGGTTCTAAATAGCGCATTTCTCCAGTAATAATGTAACCCCGTTGCCCACTTTCTGCTGTGGACAACAGACTATTAAGATCAGCAATTTGTCTGAGTACTTGGTAAGTATGTCGTTCTTTACGGGAAGCAGCAATTAGTTCTTGAATACTTTGATAAGAAATAAAACCTATTGTACTCAGAATGGTGATGCTAATAGTAAATCCCGCTCCGATTTTAGAGCCAATTTTGAGACGGTTAAACATTATTACAGGATTATTGTCAAGCTAAGGTTGCTGTTATTAATTAATATCCGCAGTTTATACAAATATCTAATAACTAAGATATAACGAAAAGGTTGATTAAAAGAAAAGTATTGATTGTTAATCGCAGATTACAGAACGCAATTTTTTCAATTAAAAGCGGGAAAATTATAGGTTAAGTAAAATTAACGTTTACGCTTCCTAGTTAGGAATGCTACAAACAAAATTGTATTTTCAGCGTTTTTATGCAGTGCAAGCATCAAAACCTTATACAAACACTTGTTTTTCATTATTTGTCAATTAAATACCAAAGTATAAAATTTTGAGGTAGTTGATGCTTCATCAGCAGTTTTGCATATCTATTTTGACTAGCTTAGTAACCATTGTTGCTTACCCAGCGTTAACCTATAATCCCTTTTTGACACCATCTACTTTGCCTATAGTCCCAACAAATAGTCCAACTCTGTTAGCAGCAAGTTATCTTTCACCATTAGAACAGCAGGTGATTGAAGAAATGAACAAAGTGCGGACAAATCCTAGATCATATGTACCTATCATAGAAAATTATAAAAAACGTTTCCAAGGTAATCGGGTGAGAATTTCTAGTAATACCTATCTTGTTACCCAAGAAGGAGTCAAGGCGGTAAATGAGGCGATCGCTTTTCTCAAGTCAGCCCGTCCTGTGGGAAAATTAAGAGCATCTAAGGGAATGTCTTTAGGTGCTAGAGACCACACGAAAGACCAAGGCCCAAAAGGTGTAACTGGTCATGATGGTAGCGACGGTAGCACCCCCTTCACTCGCATTAATCGCTATGGAAAATGGCAAACCACGGCTGCGGAGAATATCAGCTACGGCCCAAATACTGCTCAAGATATTGTCATGCAATTGATTATTGATGATGGCGTACCATCACGCGGTCATCGTACTAATATTTTTAACGGTGCTTTTAAGGTCGCGGGTGTTGCTTACGGTAATCACAAAGTTTACAGGACAATATGTGTAATTACTTATGCAGGCGGGTTTTTGGAGAAATAAAACCAATTCGCAATTACGTTTTCTCACAGGATTTTAACCCCGCGACAAAACCTTTCGCCTTTAAAGGCGAGGTTTTAAACCTCATTGTTTCGATAAGGGAATAGAAACTAGAGACTTTGCGAAAAATTTTATTCATATTGTGGAGCTAAGTATATCTTATTAGCTCCCCAGTTATGAAATCACTGAAGAATAAATTGCAATTTTGGAAGTCTGTTCCCCAAGCATCACAAAACAGTCTGGAAATATCATTACCAAAGTCTACTCTATCACCCCTAGAACAACGAGTGGTAGAGGAAATGAACAAAGTACGGACAAATCCCCAAGCATACTTACCAATTTTGCAAAGTTACCGCCAGCGCTTTCAGGGGAACAAAGTTAAGTTGGCTGATTACGTTTATTTGCAAACTCAGGAAGGAGTAAAAGCAGTAGATGAGGCGATCGCTTTTCTCAAGTCAGCCCATCCTGTGGGAACATTAAGCATATCTGCGGGTATGTCTTTGGCTGCAAGAGATCACGTCCAAGACCAGGGTAAAACAGGTGCTACAGGACATTATGGCAGCGATTGCAGCGATCCTTTCACTAGACTTAACCGCTACGGTAATTGGCTAGTTACCGCAGGCGAAAACATTAGCTACGGTTCCAACACCGCCCAAGATATTATTATGCAGTTAATTATTGATGATGGCGTACCGTCGCGCGGTCATCGCACCAATATATTTAACCCTGCGTTTAACATTACAGGAGTAGCCTTTGGGATTCACGCCAGTTACAGACAAATATGTGTGATTACCTATGCAGGCGGTTATACGGACAAATAACCTATTCTGTTTTTAAGTTGCACAATCCATTGGTTAACTGTTAACAGTTAGCAGTTAACAACCCTTATTAGTAGCTATGCTATTTAGACGCGCACTAGCTTAATTCTTGTTTCCCTACTATTCAATGTTGCTTTTGTTTTCAAAAATTAAACTGATGCGCTTGACATTCATATATGCTTATATAACTGTAGAGATATTTAGCTATGTAAAGGAGTCTCATGGTTAATTCGCTGACAACTCCAGAGCCTCAAACGCTGAAGCCAGGTGTTAAAGCACCTGTACAGGAAACATTATTAACACCTCGGTTTTATACTACTGACTTCGATGCGGTGGCGAATTTAGATATTTCCGCCAATGAGACTGAGATTCGCGCAATTGTAGAAGAACTACGTGCTGACTACAACCGCCATCATTTTGTGCGTGATGAGGAATTTAAACAATCCTGGGATCATATTACTGGAGAGAAGCGCCGCGCCTTTATTGACTTTTTGGAGCGTTCTTGCACCTCCGAGTTTTCGGGATTTTTGTTATTTAAGGAATTATCACGCCGCATTAAGTCCCGTAATCCTCTATTAGCGGAAGCTTTTGAATTTATGGCGCGGGATGAGGCTCGCCATGCAGGATTTTTGAATAAATCCATGTCGGATTTAAACCTTTCCCTAGATTTAAATTATTTAACCAAAAATCGTACATATACCTTTTTTCCACCAGAGTGGGTGATTTATACAGTCTACCTATCGGAGAAAATTGGTTACTGGCGCTATATTTTGGTGCATCAACATATGCAGGAACATCCCGAATACCAGTTTTATCCCTTATTCCGCAAGTTTGAAAGCTGGTGTCAGGATGAAAACCGACATGGTGATTTCTTTAAGGCATTGCTGCGATCGCAACCTCAACTATGGAAAAATTGGAAAGCACGGTTGTGGGTGCGGTTTTTTCTGTTGACTGTGTTTGTTACTCATACCATGACTGTATTTGAACGGGCATCATTTTACGAATCCATTGGGATTCATCCCAGAAAATACAACAACAGAGTCATTCAAGAGACAAATAACACCTCAGCCAGAGCATTCCCCCTCATCTTGAATACTAATCACCCGTTATTTTTCTGGCGGTTAGAACAGTGTTGGGAAAATAATTTCAAACTAGCAGCAATTAAAAACAGCAAACTGCCCAATTTCGTAAAATTCTTCCAGAGAATACCACCCGCCACGGCGATTTTCTGGAATATGCTGCGGCTTTTCCTGATTAAACCAATTGATACGGAAGCAACACGGGGGACGGTTCTTTAAGAGGGGTTTAGGGGTTTAGGGGTTTAGGGGTTTAGGGGTTTAGGGGTTTAGGGGTTTAGGGGTCTAGGGGTCTAGGGGTTTAGGGGTTTAGGGATTAAAAACCTTCACACCCTCACACCCTCACACCCTTACACCCTTACACCCTCACACCCTCACACCCTCACACCCCCAAAACTACTGATTTGTCAGAATTAACTCCGGCTGTGTCTCTTCTGGGTCTGGCAAACCGTACATTGAGCGATAGAGTTTGTCGTATTCCTTAGCGGATTTGTACCAGCTGAAGTCTTGACTCATACCGCGTTTTTGTAGTTCTTGCCATTGTGGTTTGTAGCGGAAGCCTTCCCAGGCGCGAATCATGCAGGTAAATAAGTCGAGGGGTTCGTAGCGGTCGAAGCAGTAGCCTGTACCTGCTTCGTTGATGGGGTCGTGGTGGGATACGGTGTCAACCAAGCCTCCAGTGCGGCGGACGATGGGAATGGAACCGTAGCGTAAAGCCATCATTTGACTAATACCGCATGGTTCAAAGCGACTGGGCATCAAAAAGGCATCAGTACCAGCGTAGATGCGGCGAGATAGGGCATCGTTATACAGGAGGTAAGTAGCCATACGACCGGGGTAGCGGGATGCTAATTGCCACATTTGGGTTTCGTAGTAGCGATCGCCTGTTCCCAACAAGACGAACTGAGCATCAGTATAAGCCATAAAGCGATCGAGCATTTGGATGACTAAATCTAAGCCCTTCTGCTCGACTAACCTTGTCACCATGCCAATTAAAAAGGCATTGCTGTTAACTTCTAATCCTACTTCTTCTTGTAAAGCAATTTTGTTGGCTTTGCGTTTATCTAAAGTATCGGCAGTGAACGTTTGAGCAATATATTTATCATTAGCTGGGTCGTAAACTTCCGTATCTATACCGTTAACAATCCCAGATAATTTACCACTGATGAAAGACAGCAAACCTTCTATTTTCTCACCGTAAGCCGGGGTCTTGATTTGCTCGGCGTATGTGGGAGAAACTGTATTTACCCTGTCCGCAAACTGGACAGCCGCCGCCATTGTGTTGTGTCCCTGCATATACCAAGGACACCAAGTAATTTTATCTAAATACCAACGCCAAGGCCCTTGGTAAGCCAGATTGTGGATAGTGAAGACTGTGGTGATATCTGGTGATTGGTTCATCCACACAGGAATCATGCCCGTGTGCCAATCATGACAGTGAATAATGTCGGGTTTCCAGTAATTCCAGCAAAACTCAGCCGCACCATTGGAAAACAAGGTGAAGCGCCAGTCTTCATCATCTCCCGAATAAATCCGCCGGGGGGTAAAGGCTGGATGTCCAAATAAATACAAGGGAACATCAGTACCAGGCAGAACTGCTTCGTGAACTGTAAAGTCCTGAAACATGGCGTATCCCTTCCATATTGGATCTTTGGGAATCTCCATTTTGTCTGGCAAAAAGCCGTAATAGGGCAAGAAGATACGTACATCATGCCCCATTTTTCTCAAGACCTTAGGTAATGCACCGACAACATCACCCATCCCTCCTACTTTTGCAATGGGTGCTGCTTCTGCTGCCACAAATAGAATCCGCATGGTATTTTTTGTTTCCCTGATTCTGCCTATACAGTTATCAGTATCAGTTATCAGTTCTTAATTGTTCACTGTTCACTGACTACTGATTACTTATCTAAACATATATAGTTGACCAATCGATTAAGAACCACGTTGGATCTCTGCAAAGATTGTATTTAAAATCTCTTGCGCTCCTTGTTCACGGAGGAGTTCTGCTAATCTTATACCGATCGCTTCGGCATCACTAGCATTACCAGAAACAGTGTCTTTCACCAAGTTTTGACCGTCTACACTAGCAACTACACCTGTGAGGATTAATTCATTACCATTGATTTCTGTATTTACACCGATGGGTACTTGACAACCGCCTTCTAAACTGCGTAAAAAAGAGCGTTCAGCCAGACAGCGATCGCGTGTTTCGGGGTGTTCAATGGCTTTGAGTACGGTGATTAATTCCGCATCATCGGCACGGCATTCAATCCCTAAAGCGCCTTGTCCGACAGCGTGGAGAGAGATTTCTTTGGGGAGGATTTGGTGGACGCGATCGCCCATACCTAAGCGCTGTAACCCAGCAGCCGCTAAAATTAGACCGTCATACTCACCTGCATCTAGTTTAGCTAACCGTGTATTCAAATTTCCCCGTACATCTTTAAATGTCAAGTGGGGAAATTGGTTGCGTAACTGCGCCAAGCGTCGTAAAGAAGATGTCCCAATTACCGCGCCGGCTGGTAAGGTATCAATTTGCTTATCCTTAAAATTTTCATGCACTACTAGCGCATCTGCCGGGTTTTCCCGTTCTGTAATCGCGGCTAGTGCTAACCCTTCCGGTAAGTTAGTCGGCAAATCTTTCAGGGAATGGACAGCAAAATCAATCTCCTCATTGATCATTCCCACTTCCAGTTCTTTGGTGAATAGTCCTTTATCGCCGATTTTGGCTAATGCTACATCAAGGATTTTGTCGCCTTGGGTAGACATGGTGTGGACTTCAAAATTGATATCAGGGAAACTGTTTTGTAATTGCTCTCTAACCCAGTATGTCTGAACTAGAGCGAGTTGACTTTTACGAGAACCTATACGGATTGTGCGTCTAGCACTGGAAACAACTGAAGTCATAAAACAATATGTCAAACCAGGCGATAATTTCACTCTCATCTAGACTACCGCAGTGGGTGACTCCCTGATTGGTTTCCCCTGATGCAAATTAAGTTTATTTTGGCCTTTCTTTACACTCTTTTACATTATTTAGAATTACTCAACATTTTCTGATTTCTATTGTCAGTTGCTTTTGCTCTGGTTTAATACCCTACCCCTTTATCAGTGGAGTTGTTATAGGTCTGGTTGCAGATATTCTTGTAATTCTTGAGTACGCTGTTGTGTCAGCTTTTCTAAGCAATTCAAATAAACACTAGGGGCAATACTTCCCCCTTCATACTGACTGGATTCAAACTCACAGCTACTATCACGAAACTTAATCCACGCCTGCTGTGCAGCAATTAACTTTTGTTTTCTAGAACGTTGTAACTTTGGTAAAAGTTGTTTGTAGGCTTGGTTTAATTTTTTATCAGCATTTTGATAGGACTGTGTTGAACATTGATTAATTTCGAGTTGAGTTTGAGCATTGTCGCAATTGATGTTTTGAACCAAAAGCATTGGCTTGGCACTCGCCGCAGTGGAAAAAAGCAAAGTACTGCAAGCGAGAATGGGGATGAGTAGTTTCATGATGAATAAAAGGACAGGGGACAGGAGGGAGAGAAATATATTAGGGCATAATTTTTTGCCTGGAAGCACCTTACACCCTTATACCCCTACATTCTCAAACTAGAGTTTTACGGGCAAAGTGTCAGATAAAAAACGTTAACCTACCGCAAGAGGGAAGTGATAATTGCCCAAAAATGCTAGGAATAAGTTGGAGCTTCAGCGAATAGATACGCTGGGTGCAGTGCCATCGCAACTGATCTTCTATTTAATATGAATCGTTCTGCTTGTCTTATTTTTAACCCAGTTGCTGGTCAGGGTGATCCAGAAGTTGATTTAGCAGCAATTCGAGCCATCCTAGAACCAGAAATGGATCTGGATATTTACCTGACAACAGAGGAAATCGGCGCAGATAAACTGGCGCAGGAAGCTGTAGAACGGGGAGTAGAGACAATTATTGCTTCAGGGGGAGATGGTACATTATCTGCTGCGGCTGTGGCTGTGGCTGGGACTGATATTCCCTTGGGAATTATTTCACGAGGTACAGCCAATGCTTTTGCGGTTGCATTAGGAATCCCTGATACAATTGATGCCGCTTGTCGGACAATTTTGCAGGGAGTAACTCGCAATGTAGATGTAGCCTATTGTAATGACCTGCCGATGATTTTGTTGGTAGGTATTGGTTTTGAAGCGGAAACTGTGGAAAGAGCTGACAGGGAATCAAAGAAACGCTTTGGGATTATGGCGTATATCATGGCTGGCTTTCAAGAGTTGAGAGAATTAGAGAGTTTCGATGTAGAAATCGAAACCGAAGACAAAATCATCAAAACTAACGCCTCAGCCGTCACAGTGGCTAATGCTGCGCCTCCTACTTCCGTTTTAGCTCAGGGGCCGGCTGGCATTATTTATGATGATGGCTTACTAGATTTGACAATCGTAGCGCCTAATAGCAAAGCTGGAGCGATCGCTGCTACTTATCATTTGTTTCAGTCTGCTTCTTCAGGAAATGCTGCCGAGCGCGATGATATCGGTTATGTACGAGCAAAACAGTTTAAAATCACCGCAGACCCACCACAAAAGGTAGTGATTGATGGTGAGGTTGTGGGTAAGACACCAGTTGATATTAAATGTTTACCAGCAGCCTTAAAGATTTTTGTTCCGTCAGCACCAGAAGAGGAGCTAGTGGAGAAGCTGGAGGGATTACCCAATTTGACTATTGAACTGAAAGAACCAGCCGAAGATTAGGGGTGTAGGGGAATGTCACGCTTGTAAACGTGAAACTCCT
Source organism: Anabaena sp. FACHB-595 (assembly GCF_048568275.1). Lineage (NCBI taxonomy): Bacteria > Bacillati > Cyanobacteriota > Cyanophyceae > Nostocales > Nostocaceae > Anabaena > Anabaena sp. FACHB-595. The sequence continues at coordinate 2,237,426 of NZ_CP183473.1, read as the reverse complement.
GCTATGACTGGGTGTAGGGGTATGAGGGTGTAGGGGTGTAGGGGTTAGGAGAAGAACATTATTTATGAAGTAACGCCGTGTGCAACTTTCTCTCAAACCTAACCCCCAACCCCTTCCCTGCGAGGGAAGGGGAGCAAGATTCAAAGCCTCTCTCCGCTTCGGGGAGAGGTTTGGAGAGGGGTTTCAAAAATAAGTTGCACATCGCGTGAAGTATCTTGATTTAATTATTAGTTGTGTTTCCCTTACCCCCCTATACCCTTACCCCCTTACACCCAGTCTCAACAGACAACCTCGTTGCGTAAGTCTTAATTAAATATTTAGGAGTAAGTAGTATTGAAATTAGTCTCTGATCCAGCAATACCTAAAAAAATCCGCAAGATGCAGCAACGGGTACGATGGCAAGACCCGTTAATATTGGCACGGAATATTGACCAAACTCGGTTAGAAATTGAGGATGGCAAAACGGGAGATGGGGAATTCTCTTTTTTAGTAGTTGGTGATAGTGGTTCCGGGAAACATAGGGGACACAATCCCCAGCGCCAAGTAGCAGAATTGATGTTACCCCATCATCAGGAATGTGGTTTTCTCCTGCATACTGGCGATGTCATTTATCTGGTGGGGTCTAGTGAATACTACAAGCCAAATTTTATCCAACCCTATCGTGAGTTAATTGTTGGGGGAGAGAATCCCCGACAGATTGCTTACGACAAGATGGTGTTTAAGTTACCGATTCTACCTGTACCGGGGAATCACGATTATTATGAGTTACCCGTTTTATTAAGTTTATTGTCTGTTTCTACTTGGCCGCTTCGCTATTTATTGCGATCGCGTTTAGATATTGATGTTGGTTTCCGTGGTTCGGGTACAGGTGAAGCTTATGCCAAAGCCTTCCTCGATTATCTCAAAGGATTACAACTACCAGGAGATTTACCCCGTCATTTAGATCAACATTACACCGCCAAAACCGACACAGGGCGTTGTTTGGTTTATCAACCAGGAAATTTTACTCGCCTTCCCAATCGTTATTACACTTTTCGCTACAGTGGGATAGATTTTTTTGCTTTAGATTCCAATACATTTAACGATCCAGAGCCTTTACCCGCAACCAGACAAGGCGAGAGCGATCGCGCAACTTTAACCAAGCGCCGGGACGAGTTAGAGCGAGAGAAGATGCAGATGATTGAAACTTCCGCCAAATTAAACCCAGATAACCCCAGCGAAGCGGAACGTTTAGATGATTTGCACTCAAATGTGTCTCAAATTGAGGAAATTATTGTTGATATCGATAAGCAATTAACCACTGATTCCCAACCAGCGCAGACTGACACCGAACAACTAGACTGGCTCAAGCAGAAATTAATTGCATCGTGGAATAATCCAGCAGTGCGGGGAAGGGTAATTTATTTCCATCATCCTCCCTATGTCACTGAGGCGACCAAATGGCTACAATCTCAGACTCTGGCGATTCGCAGCCGCCTACGTGACGTATTGGATGCAGTGGCGCAAGAAATAGGTGACATCAATCAAGGTCGTCCCCTAGTAAATTTAGTATTGAACGGTCATGCTCACTGTTTAGAATATCTGCAAACCTTCGATACCGGACATGGTGATGCGAATGTACACTGGCTTGTCTGCGGTGGGAGTGGCTATAGCCTACGCCGTCAGCGCCAAGAAGGCCCAGATTTAATAGAAGATGGTAAATTGATGGCGCGATCGCATCTCTTCGTTGGTCGCAATGGTCAAGGTTCGCAAAAACACCGTCCCTATTCCTGTTTGCGTATTGATGTGACAGGCGATGAGCAACCGAAATTTATCGTCCGTCCTTTAGTTGCCGAATGGTATCAGCGTCACTGGCACAATTATGAACTTCCGCCTTTAATTATCTGAAAACCCAAAATCCCCATTACCCCTTATCCCCAATCCCCAATCCCCAGTCCCCAGTCCCCAGTCCCCAATCCCCTTTACCGAGAAATCCGATACTGCTGGGCTATGTAATAAAATAGGGGATAGTAATTGGGAAATTCTTGACTGGGGCTTTGTCCTTGCCAGTTATACTTAACTTTGTGTTGCGTCAGCGTTAGCGTCATCGAACTGACAGAATTACTCGCTTCTATCCCTAATATTCCAGTTAACCCTTGAGTTGTTTGAAAGTTATATTTCTCTGAGGTTGGAGATTCTATGAGTTGATTACTCGCCCAAGCTCGAATTTCTACTGAGTTGCTTTTGGGTGATACGAAAACAACTCCATCGGCGTTTGTTGGTGTTGCTAAAGCATTCCAGTTACTGGGATAGGGAAACTCAAAGCCATAGCGGACATTTTTGTAAGTTCTCCATGTGATATCTGTAACGTTGAAAACCGGGGCAGAACAACCGTACAAAATCAACAACAAAGCGATCACTGTACCAATACAAGTAGATTTAGTATAAAAAAATTTTATAAATTCCAGAGTTTTTACTGTCAATGTAGACATAATTCCACATTTCTTAAAAAGTGGAATTATCTGTATATATATGATTTGCGAGATCATTTTAGTCATTTGTCTCTACTTAGAGCTAATTAATAGTTTAGTCTTTTAAATCACTTAGATTAGTCATGATCTTTGTAACAAACCAAGATCAAATGTAAACAAAAGTAACAAAATAGCCGTCAAAGCGTTTTACTGTCTTGACAACTAAGACGGTAGTCGATACCGTTATATACATACCCGGGTAAGGCCATCGAAAAGTTATATGCAAACTAAGCAAAAGGTTACGTTATATCTATCGCCAGAACTGCACAAAAAGCTGAAGATTCGTTCGGCCATTGATTCCGAACCGATGTCTGAACTTGCTGAACGCGCCCTTGATTTCTACCTAACTAACTCTGATTTAGTTGACGAATTGGAGGCGGCTGCTTACGGACGAACTCACAAAGTTTATTCATGTCCTAATTGTGAAAGTTCAGTAGTATTACGTGATGGGGAACTGGTGGCTTTAGGAAACCAACCAGGACTAATTGGTCAAGACCATCTTCCCATTGATGAAATGGCTGAAGCAGAAACCCATCCCAAGGGTGAGGAAGAATTGGTTCCTTGCTAGATAGGAATTAGATAAGGAAGTCATAATTCTGTTGTTGTCACCAACAAAACGATGTCTTTACTGTACTAGGGTCTCAAGAAGGTCGATTTATGAAAGAAGAGCTCAACATTCTCATTCAAGCTCAATACCCACTAATCTACCTTGTGACCTCCGAGGAAGAGCGGGCAGAGCAGGCAATTTCCACAATCGCCCAAGTGTTAAGGCCCCAACGCCGAGTTTTTGTTTGGACAGTAACTCATGGCATCGTGGAGTATGGTCAGCCCCGGAATGTCGGTCAACATAATACTGTTTCGCCAGAGGCAGCAATAGACTGGATCATCCGGCAGAAAGAACCTGGTATATTTATTCTTAAAGATTTACATCCATTTATTGATGCTCCCGCGACTACAAGATCATTACGAGATGCGATCGCCAGCTTCAAGGGTATGCAAAAGAACATCATTTTGATGTCGCCGATGCAGCAAGTACCCATAGAACTGGAAAAAGAAGTAGTCGTTCTAGATTTCCAACTACCAGATATGTCTGAGTTAAACAAAGTTTTAACTCACCACCTAGACCAGAGCCGTGGCAGACGCTTGACCACAGAAGCGCGGGAAAAACTCCTCAGAGCAGCTTTGGGCTTAACCAAAGATGAAGCTGAGAAGGTATATCGCAAAGCGCAAGTAACTACAGGGCGCTTGACCGAAGAAGAAGTAGATATAGTTCTATCTGAGAAAAAGCAACTAATTCGGCGTAATGGCATCTTAGAATACATCGAAGAAGATGAAACCATTGACGCTGTAGGTGGCTTAGAAGAATTAAAAAAATGGCTCAAACAACGCTCGAATGCGTTCACAGAAAGAGCTAGAGAGTATGGCTTACCCCAACCGAAAGGGATGCTAATTTTAGGGGTTCCTGGTTGCGGTAAGTCGTTAATCGCCAAAACAACATCCCGCCTGTGGGGTTTACCACTGTTGCGTTTGGATATGGGGCGAGTTTACGACGGCTCAATGGTGGGGCGAAGTGAAGCTAATCTGCGTAACGCCCTGAAAACAGCAGAATCTATCTCACCAGCCATTCTCTTCATCGATGAACTGGATAAATCCTTTGCTGGTAGTGGAGGTTCTGGTGATTCCGATGGTGGTACATCCAGCCGAATATTTGGTTCTTTCCTCACATGGATGCAGGAGAAAAAATCTCCAGTGTTTGTTATGGCGACAGCCAACCGAGTAGAACGCTTACCTGGGGAATTTTTGAGGAAAGGTCGTTTTGATGAAATTTTCTTTGTGGATCTGCCCACACCTGAAGAAAGGAGTGATATATTCAAGATCCACCTGAGTAAACGCCGTGAAGACATCACCCGGTTTGATTTGGAGCAACTCGCCAAGATGTCTGATGGATTTTCCGGGGCAGAAATTGAACAAGCGTTAGTTGCGGCAATGTACGAAGCCTTTGCCCAAGACCGCGAGTTCACCCAATTAGATATTATTGCTGCGCTTAAAGCTACATTGCCACTGTCTCGCACGATGCAAGAACAGGTAACAGCCCTAAGAGACTGGGCTAGACAGAGGGCAAGACCCGCCGCAGCCTCCGTCGCTGAATACCAGCGCATGGAGTTTTAAAAGCTTTCCCTGCTAACCCAGGGGGAAAGGCTAGCCAACAAAAGCTAGCAGTTACGAGAAAAAAGCCGCTCCCACATTATGCGCGGCTTCCCTGAAAACAAACGTTGTCCTTTTTCTCAATCTTCTCATTGGAGGAAACCCAAATGTCTCACTTTAGCACTCTCCGCACCAAAATCACCGATGCCGAAATCCTCAAAGCTTCCTTGCGCGACCTGGGCATCAGCGTAAAGACTGAAGCTGATGTTCGTGGTTACAATGGTCAGCGCCTTCGCTCCGACATCGTTGCAGTTTTGGACGGCGAATATGATCTAGGTTGGTCTCGCAACAGCGATGGTTCTTTTGACCTAATCGCTGACCTGTGGGGCGTTGCTAAAAAGCACAACCAAACCGAGTTGATCAACTCCATCAACCAAAAATATGCTGTTAACAAAACCTTGGCTGAAGTAAAACAGCGCGGTTTACAAAACGCCAATGTGAAGTTGGTATTGCAATAACAATTTCTCTGCGCGTTCCCAAAGCTGCACGGGTTAACCACATCATAGCGGTTAGCCCGCTTTTTTTATGCCTTTTCTACTCCAGTAAATTCCAAAAGTAACCATCTGGTGCAATGAAAGAGAAACTTTTCTCTCGAAATTCATTTTCAATAATGCTGGTAAACTTTTGTACATGACTGGACTTGATGCGATCGCTATATGTTGCCAATCCTCGCACGCGGTAAGTGTAAAGAGACATTCCCAAGCTACCAGGCTGGGCGGCTTCAAAGCGTGACTCTAAATTCATGGCTTCGGGAAAGCGAATAACATAAAGTCTGCCACTACGTGCGGCCATCAAGTCAGACTGAGAAGAACGGGGGTCATCAAAGGTAGTGACAATAAACTTCTCCCCTGGTTTCAGGTCAAATAAATCCCGACCGGCTGGTGAAGATTCATAACTAGTTTCTACATCATCACGCACACGCAACAAACCCAAAACCTCTTCATAAAATTTCAGGCTTTCCTTGCTGTCATCCTGAACAATAATTCCGATATGGGTAAACTGGCTAGACTTAAATGTGCTAGCTTGGTTAATTTCTCCGTAATGGGGCAGAGTATAGCCAAATCGTTGGAACAATACCTGACGAGTCAAGGGTTGCAAGAGTAGCATTTCTCTTACTCCCACAGCTTGATCAACAAAAGGACGACTTTTTCTCTCTTTGTTATAAATTACTTCCCAATAAGGGTAACTATATCTCACAGCCCAACCGGAGGATTTTGCATCTTCTGCATGATTTAAGACAGTTAATATATCAGCAGTTAAGCTAGTAGCCCAACGATTACCCTTAATTTTCATGGAAGATAAACCCAAACCTGGATTTGTGGGGCTTTGCCAAACCATCAACCGAATCAAACCATGATCTGCATTTTGGTGATACAGGCGAATCGATCGCAAACCAGAGTTTACCCCATACAATTGATAGGCCAAGGCCTGGGGTAATTCACCAACTTGACCAATCCGATAGCCAAATTGCTCCCAATATTGAATCGCAAAAATGGGATCGGGAACGCCTATACATACTTCATATATACCAGCGATCGCCAAAGGCGGGGCGTAGCCCATCGCTGTTTCTTGCCCCTGAGTCATGCCAAATTCACATTGATCTTGCCTAGACTAGTCTACACTTTAGGAAATGGATGATGTCTGTATCAAGCTAGAAAGGCGGTTTAAATCTTGTAAGACAGTAGTAGCAGATTGGTAGCGATCGCTAAAATGATAACGCACCATCTTATCTAAAATTAGTGCTAGTTCTTCGCTAACTGTGGCATGACTGCGCCACATCACATTTCCCGTTTCCGGGTCTGGTGGGAGTTCTTGGGGTGGTATTCCCGTGAGTGCTTGAATCCCCATCATCCCCACAGCGTAAATATCACTAGCCAAACGAGGATGTCCTGCAAATTGTTCTGGTGGTGCATAGCCACGCGTTCCAATAGCGACTGTAGCTAATTCTGTTGTTTGATCAGTTGGCGGCTGCATCAACTTGACTGCACCAAAATCAATTAAAACTAAGCGATTATCTTCCGCCGACCTAATAATATTAGTTGGTTTGACATCTCGATGAATTACCCGATGTTCATGTACAAATGCCAAAACCTCTAAAACTCCTTTGAGCATTTCTACAACAAAAGCTTCACTCTGTAAACCTGCGACAGGTGGTAATTCCTCATGCAAAGTATGCCCAGCAATATACTGTTCTACTAAGTAAAATTCTTCATTCACTTCAAAATAAGCCAGCAGTGCCGGAATTTGCTGATGCTGACCCAAAGATTCTAAAATTTCTGCTTCTGTAATGAACAAACGCCGCGCCACTTGCAAAAACTTTGTATCCTTGCGTGCTGGCATTAACTTTTTGACCACACAAGTAGGATTCCCTGGTCTTTGAGTATCTTGTGCTAGATATGTGCGACCAAATCCACCAGCACCAAGTACACTGGAGATCGAATAACGACCACCCAATAACAAATCATCAGCATTTTTTCTGGGTGTGATCACAGCAGAATCATGGTAAGGGTATTGGTCATAGAACGCTGTAGTATCTGCTATTGCTGTCGCTTCGTTCAAGAGAATATTTAACTGCTCAATTACCTCTTGTTGTTTCTCCACTTGCAACATGATTACCTTAGTTTGTTGTTGAGTGCGGTAAGTCCTATAAGTCATCACACTCACCCCACTCATAACTAAAGTTAAAGCTGGTGGAATTAAAGGTATCCACCCAGCTTGCAGAAATAAACCAGCGCAAATTACTACCAAACCCGTTAAGGCTATACCCACAACTAGGACGACTAGTAAAGGATGCTTTAGCCGCCATGCCAAAATGCCACCCACTAATGACCAAGCCCACAGCCAAAGCAGTTCAGCCCAGTCAGGCCAGTACCACATCAGAGGTCGCCTATCCAATACCGCACTGAGTAGCTGGCTAGTGATCTGTGTATGTATAAAAACTGATGGGGTTCTGGTTGGTTGCCCTTTTGCTGCACTATAAGGTGTATATAAACCTGGATGAATACTAGATGCAGTCGTGCCAATAATTACCAAACGGTCTTTGACCAAGTTAGGGTTAACTTGGTTGTTTAAAACTTCTGTCAGGGTGAATGTTTGAGCTAAATGATCAGGATGACGATAATTGAGTAATATTTGATAACCTTTAGCATCCACACCTTTGTAACTACCAGAATTAGGTGTCAGGATGGGAAAGATGGTTTTATCAAGATAAAATTGATGTTTTTTAAAATCTACGTGAATACCTGTTTGCTCTAGGTAAGTAATTGCGGCTAAAGCTGCTATGGAGAATTGTGTCGCACATTTACTATCATTGGCTTCAGAAAACACCAAAGCACGGCGGACAACTTGGTCTGACTCAATATCAGAAATTACATCGTTATAGCCGATATTCTCCGGCGGGAAATTTGGCGGGGGTGGTATTTCTGACCGACCCATACTGCTTGATAAGCAGGCGCTGATAATATTGGTGGGATTTTCCAGCCCCATCCCTAGATTTTTCTGTTCTGGTCGGTAAAGATTGAGAGCAATAACACGGGGTTGATAGGATGCAAGTTTAGCTAACAATCGATTGATGGTATCATCAGCTAAAGTCCAACTTTTTTTTGCTAAATCCTCTTCAGTAATTGTAACTAGTAAAATTCGGGAATCAGGTGGTTCTGCTGGACGCGATCGCAACATCTGATCATAGGCTTTCAATTCCCAAGATTGTAACCATTTCAGTTCCCTAACTCCCCACACCAAAGCCGTGACTCCCAAACTAGTGACTAAAATTATTTGCCACCAGTTATTGTTAACAGCAGTGTCACGGTAACTTTTATCCTTTATAAAAGCAGCACGGAGTTTGTTTGATATTCCAATAATCACAGGATTGGGGCAGTAGCCAAAATTTTGTTACAAGCTGACCAACTAAAGCTTTCTTTAATTTAGCAAGTTACTGGCTACAGGCGATCGATAGTCATTAGTTATTAATCATTAATCAACTGCTATTCCTCATCTCCCCCATTTTACTACCTACACCCCTTCATCTTCTTCAACCAAATTAGGAACTGGGGAGGGTAAATTTAACTGAGGTTCTTCAAGTGAAGCATTAATGGTTACATCAGTGAAATAGTAGCCAATAATCTTGTCATAGTTGGAAGCAACGGCCAAGAAAGCCCCACCAAGTATGTAAATGGGTAATGGTAGGGCAAATCCTTTCACCCAATCAAATAACTCTGCTAGGGCAAACAAAACCACAAAACAAGCAAGCCAAACCCTCATTCTTCCATCCTCCGTGCAAGCATCTCTACTAATAGGGTAAATAGCTTGCATGATACTTGATGTTCAATTTAACCACAACTGCTCGATATTATTTAACAATTGCTGACTGTTGACAAGTCAACAACGGTTGAGCCGATCGCAATACTGCATCCAGTAAACCAGGAAACAAAGTCTCTAAGTCTTCACGCCGCAATCTATTGATGTGTTGTGTCCCTTCTTTACGGGTCAGAACTACTCCTGATTCTCGTAAAATTTTGAAGTGGTTAGACATAGTGGATTTGGCGATCGCAAAATCAAACTCAGCACAACATTGTTCCCCCTTGCTTGCTAACAATCGCACAATCTCCAATCGCGCTGGATCACCTAAGGCATACAGCACTCCTGGTAAAGAAATATCTTTTCGGTCTGGATGATACAGAAATCTCATAGTTGCATTATCTCTGAAAATAAATTATATTTTTATTATTCGATAATATCGAATAAACGAATTAAGGGGCAAGTAATATGTCATCCATTACAAATGTTACAGAAGCCACATTCAAGCAAGAAGTTCTGGATAGCAACGTTCCAGTTCTAGTGGACTTTTGGGCCCCTTGGTGTGGCCCTTGTCGGATGGTAGCGCCGGTTGTGGATGAAGTTGCTAGCGAATACGAAGGACTAGTGAAAGTGGTAAAACTGAATACAGATCAAAATCCCACTGTTGCCAGTCATTACGGAATTCGTAGCATTCCTACACTAATGGTTTTTAAGGGTGGAAGGCAAGTTAATACAGTTGTAGGGGCTGTTTCCAAGACCACATTGACTAAGACTTTAACACAGCATATTCAAGAAGCGTAACCCGCATTTCTCACAAGCTTTAGGTGTCTGATGAAGCAGAGAGGCAAAGGGGAAATAACCTGTATAAGAACTCTCCTCTGCTCCCTGTTTCTATCTCTCAAGTATCCACATCCCAATTACGAGAAACTGAGATTATGTCTACCAACATCAACCTATTCTCTTCCTACCAATTGGGAGAACTAGAATTACCCAACCGGATAGTGATGGCTCCTTTAACCAGACAAAGAGCTGGTGAGGGAAATGTACCGCATCAACTTAATGCTATCTACTATGGTCAACGTGCTTCAGCAGGATTAATTATTGCCGAAGCTACCCAGGTGACACCCCAAGGACAAGGGTATCCCCATACACCAGGCATCCATTCCCCAGAACAAGTAGCAGGGTGGAAACTAGTAACTGATACTGTACATCAACAAGGGGGCAGAATTTTTCTGCAACTGTGGCACGTCGGCAGAATATCTCACCCTGACTTGCAGCCAGATGGGGGATTACCTGTAGCACCTTCAGCCATTGCGCCTAAAGGTGAGGTATTAACTTATGAAGGCAAGAAACCTTATGTTACGCCTCGTGCTTTGGACACATCAGAAATTCCCGCTATTGTCGAACAATATCGCCAAGGGGCTGCAAACGCCCTAGCGGCTGGGTTTGATGGTGTAGAAATTCATGCTGCCAATGGTTATTTAATCGACCAGTTTCTTAGAGATGGGACGAATCAACGTACAGACGAGTATGGGGGTGCGATTGAGAATCGCGCCCGACTTTTATTAGAAGTAACCGAGGCGATAACAAGTGTGTGGGATTCCCAAAGGGTAGGAGTCAGACTATCGCCTAGTGGGACATTTAACGATATCCGTGACTCTCATCCTTTAGAAACATTTGGTTACGTAGCTCAAGCACTGAACCGCTTCAACTTATCCTATTTACATATCTTTGAAGCTATAGACGCAGACATTAGACATGGTGGCACAGTTGTACCTACTAGCCATCTACGCGATCGCTTTACAGGTACACTCATTGTTAATGGTGGTTATACCCGTGAAAAAGGCGATACTGTCATAGCCAACAAAGCAGCAGATTTAGTTGCCTTTGGGACGCTGTTTATCTCCAATCCTGATTTACCTGAACGCCTAGAGGTGAACGCACCACTCAATCAGGCAGACCCCACAACCTTTTATGGTGGTGGTGAAAAAGGCTATACAGATTATCCATTTTTAGCAGTTGCTAATAAGTAAGAGGTTGTAACCATAGGCTAGGCAGTCTCAATGAGACTTGTTTCATGGACACAGAGGAAAGACATCTTTTCTCTACACCCCTACACCCTGTTTCCAACATTGCATCATCAATCATAAGGGAGAATCTCATGAGTACCATCACCCAAATTCAACCGCTAGATGTACCTAGCGCTATAGTCCAGCGTCGCTCGATTAAAACTTTTAAAACAGACCCCATTGCCCCAGAATTACTGAAACAACTAGTAGACTTGACTGTAGCCGCACCCAGTAGCTTTAATATTCAAGATTGGCGAATTATTTTGGTGCAAGATGAGGCGCAAAAAGCAGCCCTTTGTGCCGCCTCTTGGAACCAAAAACAAATTATCGAAGCACCTGTAACTTTTGTTTTCGCTGCCGATTCCAGCGTAGGTGAAGGAGACTTAACCCCGGTTTTTGAAACAGCATTGGCCACTGGGGCTTGGAATGAAGGGACTGTGAATTATTTTAAAAATGCTATTCCCCAATTTCAAGCAGGACTGGGAGATAAGCGCCGGGAATATGCGATTAAGGATGCAATTATTGCTGCTACCCATTTGGTATTAGCAGCAGAAAGTTTAGGCTTATCCACCTGCTTTATGAATGGCTGGATTGAAGACCAAGTAAAAGAAGTAATTGGTGCGACGGATAATTCTGATTTAGCGATCGCTGTCTTAGTTCCTGTAGGCTATGCAGCAGAACCTCGCTTAAATCCAGGTCGTCTGCCATTGTCTAGCAACGTCTCTGTAGACAGAATTGATAATCCCTATGTAGGTTAGGGAGTAGGGAGGGGGGAAATCTTTGAGTAAGTTCTCCCCTCTGTTCCTTGCTCTCCTCAGCGAGTGGCTGTGCTTTTGCAGATGCGATCGCTTTTATATGGCGTACAGTCCTCTTTAATTACGAATTACGAACTACAAATTACGAATTATTCCCTTGTTGTATCCTCAAACTGTTGCGTAATTTGTATTTTTATATGTCTTCTAGCCACAAACTGCGGCAGTTACTTGCAAATCCTGAAATTATTGTAATTCCTGGTATCTACGATTGCCTGAGTGCCAAACTGGCTGAAAATATTGGTTTTGATGTGGTGGCTACCAGTGGTTTTGGTATTGCTGCATCTACTTTGGGTTTGCCAGATTACGGTTTTCTTACAGCTACAGAAGCGCTTTATAGTGTGGGGCGTATTGCTCAGTCCGTGAGTGTTCCTCTCATTGCCGATTTAGATACTGGCTATGGCAATGCTTTAAATGTGATGCGGACTATCAAGGATGCTGTGCAGTTGGGTGTGGCGGGCGTATTGTTAGAAGACCAAGAATGGCCGAAAAAGTGCGGACATTTTGAAGGGAAGCGAGTTATACCCACATCTGAACACGCTGGCAAAATTCGTGCAGCAGTAGAGGCGCGGGGTGATAGTGGTTTAGTCATTATTGCGCGTACCGATGCCCGTGGCCCACTGGGTTTAGAGGAAGCGATCGCCCGTGGTCATGCTTACATTGAGGCAGGCGCAGATATACTATTTGTGGAAGCTCCCCAGTCTGTGGCAGAATTAAAGGCGATCGCCTCAGCTTTCCCTCACACACCCCTAGTAGCCAATATTGTTGAAGGCGGCAAAACTCCCCCACTATCTGCATCAGAACTACAAGATTTAGGCTTTAAAATCGTGTTTTTCCCCCTTACTGGTTTATTGGCAGTAACGCAAACTTTAACAGCTTGCTTAAGTCATATTAAAGAACAGGGAAGCACAGCTAATTTTACTGACATAGTGAACTTTCAAGATTTTCAAGCCCTTGTCGGCGTTCCCCAATTTCTGCAAATGGAACAAAAGTTTAAATCGTAAGTCAAATAATTCTCATTTCCCGACTATGGCAAGATTAGCTAGGATCAGCATCTTGCCTTTGTGTTCAATTAACCTGCCATCTCAAAAGATTACCTTGAGTGGAGTAACATTCAAGCAACAAAACCCAGTAGTACCGAGGTTTTGTGATGTTTTCCCATATCTGAACTGAAGCGTATTGCCTTATACCCCTATACCCTTATACCCTTACACCCCTTTTACCCACTGTTAATTTTCAATTTTTTCCTCTAAATTGTGGGTACTCTATTAAATAAGTCTTATTTTTAGGTCTTTCTGCTCTATTTAACTTACCGTGACACTTTCAGAGGAAAGCGTCCGTCTATTTTATGTAAGACATCTATTAAAGTTATAAATTTGACCAAAAACTTCCCTGATAATTCCAGCATGAGCATGAAATAGCGAATATCAATTAAGTATCCGAAAGATTTTTTATGCTTTTAAAACTAGCCAAAAAAAGTACTATCCTTCGCTGCTGTACTTACTTATGTATTACTTTAGCCTCTTTAATTGCAGTCCTCAGTACAAATACTAGTGCCTTAACTCAAGTAGCAGGTAATTCGCAAATTCCCCAAAAACCTATAGCTATTCCTATTCCAACTCTTAGTACTAACTTGATTTGGCCTACGCAAGGATATATTTCCCAAGGCTTTCGCAAATATCAACATGAAGGAATTGATATTGCAGCCCCATCGGGAACACCAATTTTCGCGGCGGCGACTGGGAAAGTAGTCAAAGTCGGATGGGATGAATGGGGACTAGGTAATGCTATCGAAATCAAACATCCTAATGGTAGCGTCACTGTTTACGGACATAATCGCCGTTTGTTAGTCAGCAAAGGTCAACAGGTGAAACAAGGACAAATCATCGCGGAAATGGGGTCTACAGGTAATAGTACCGCACCACATTTACACTTTGAATATTATCCCAATGGGAAAGTAGCCGTTAACCCCATGACTGTTTTAACATCTTCTACCGCCAGCAAAATTTCCTCACAACCTGTTGCTAGTAATACAGCTAAAGTTAATCAAGCTAGGCGAGTACAGGAAAATCCCCCAACCAAACCTGAAAATAATTCTTCCCCCACTCCCTCCATACCAATCCCCATAGAACAGCCAGTCTCACCCGCGCAAAACATTCCCGTAGCGTTTGCACCGATAGTTACTGATACGAGATGCAGTGGTTTGACGATACTTGAAGGTGAGACAACAAATATACTAGTCCGAGTCTGCAACGAAAATGGGCAGTTGTTTTATATTGGTGAGTTGAAACAAAATCCAAACCAGCCCGTCAAAATACCAGCCTGGAGTATCGGTAAAAATAGATATCAGGCAGATAATGGTAGTTTCTCTTACGTAGTTAGTCCGGAACAAGTGGAAATTTGGCGTAATGGTAGTCAGATACGTACCGATAGTTTTTATACTTCTAATAAATAAAAAAATCAGGTTAACTATGAGTACAAAGATGAGCATTTGCTGATATTTCTTTAAATTTCATCAATGATGAAAAATGTGCCGACAATTGTTTTTATAAATTTTCTTACTTTTTGCTGATACATAAAGGGAAAACACTCTATGATCAGTAGTATAAAGTACACAAATCTGGTATTTATTGTCATCTTTTAGCTGTTAGACATAAGGTGTTCACTAATGGAATTTATTGCTTATTCTTCTATGGTCATTGCTAACCAAGAGGCAAATGGTCAAACTGAATATCTGGAATATGAACTACCAAAGTTTGATTTTAGCTGGGGTAAATTGCTCAAGTCTTCCGCTTGGCTATCTGTAGCCGGCTTAATGGTATTGTTTACAGCCCTGACTCAAGTTAATGGTGCTTTGGCCGCATACGTGCGTACTAACGGCAGTTGTCTAAATGTGCGTACCTCCCCTAGCATCAATGCCAAAGTCGTAGACTGTATCCCTAATGGAACTCAAATCAATTCCACAGGCAACGTTAATGGTTTTGCTCGCCTATCTGGTAACAGATACGTAGCGGCTAAATGGGTGAGTGGAATGTCTGGTGGTCGTCCTGGCAACCCCGGCCCTGGTGTTGGGGGGACTGTCACACTGCGCCTTGGTTCTCGTGGACAAGCAGTTTCCGCAGTGCAGAGAGCGATCGGAGTTGAACCCACAGGGTATTATGGTGCAGTAACAGCTCGACGTGTGCGCGAGTTTCAAGCCAATAATGGCTTACGTGCAGATGGTATCGTCGGCCCACAAACCCGCAACGCGCTGTTTAGAGGGAACCAAAACCAACCACCAACTGGTGGCCCTGTAACACTGGGTTTCGGTTCTCGCGGTTCAGCCGTTTCCGAAGTGCAGAGAGCGCTTGGTGTGGAACCCACAGGATATTATGGTACGGTGACAGTCCGTCGAGTGCGTGAGTTTCAAGCCAATAATGGTTTACGTGTAGATGGTGTAGTTGGGCCAGAAACTCGCAGCGCCTTATTTAGAAGTTAATAACTTTAGCGAAAATCTTCACCCTTACCCCATAGCTTATAACTATGGGGTAACTTATTTATTGGTTAAGTAAGTCACAGGGTGTAATCAGAGTTAGAAATGCAACGGTTATCATAAATATCTTGAATAATAGCTTCTGGTGTGCGTTCATCTTCCCAAGCACCAAAGGTTTCCATAAAATTATCTAGTGGATGAGTGGTTGGTACTGCTTTAGGTAGTGTGATGATTTCTCTAGCTATTAATTGTTCTGCTTCAGGAATACCTAAATTTTGAGTTTGTTCTTTAGCTATCACCATAATTTGCATTAATGCTATAGCTTGACGTAGAACATCACTTTTACTTCCGCCTAGCTTATTTGCCAATTCTTCTAATATCTGATTCAGTTCAGGTGACAAATCTAGGTTTAAGTGAACCATCCCTTGAGTATTAGTCATGGTTCTCTCCTTATGTAAAATATTAAGTATATCTTAGCTTGTCAGAGGCACTGAGAAGCGATGTCTGATGACAAAGCGCTATATGTCTACGCACTTACTCAAATTCCCACACGATTGAAATCGCAACTATTTATTCTATTAACAATCCTTTGTAGGTTGGGTGGAACAGAGTGAAACCCAACAAATCCTCTCTTTCCATAACAAAATTTTACGTATTAAATTATCTGGTTGAAATTAAGGTTATTTGGTGTTGGGTTACGGAGCAAATATCAATTTGTTATGCTGCAAATATACAAGCTTGCGCCTCTACCCAACCTACACCGAATGTCTCACTGTATCCATCCAGTCTAATCGATTAATTCCTTGATAGTGGATGTTATCAAAAACAATTTCTAAGCCATTTACCTCAATTCAAACAAATGGATTTATGATTTTTAATTTATTCTCTATTAGCTGATTATGCTGCATATCTTCTGAGTAAATGATGGAACATTCACTTAATAAGGCTGTAGATACAGCACTTTGCGCGACTAACTGGTACAGTAGCAACAGTGAGAAAAGTAGTTTTGGAGTTGCTGACTTGAGCATAAGAGAACTCCTAGTGACAACAGTTGTACTACTGCCAAAATATTTTTTGGTGAAAACTTGCGGATAAATGCTTTGAGTTGCCACCAGAGATGTTCTATGGGGTTAAATTCAGGTGAATAAGGTGATAAATAAACTACCCTTGCGCCTACGGACTCGATCATTTCAATAATCCCCTTCATTTTATGTGCTTTGAGATTATCCATGACCACTACTGCCCCTTTCCACAATTTCGGTAATAGCTCTTGTTCCACAAATTTTTTGAAGTCTTCTCCATTCATTGATGGCCCTAATGTTTTGAGGGAGAGGATTGATTTGTTAGTAATAGCCCCCACTACGGTAACTCTGCTTCCACGGTAAAATGGTTTGACATCATAAACTCTGTCTCCCTTTTTACTTCTGCCCATTCCTCTCGTTAATCCGAGTAATACGCCCATTTCATCTACAAAAACTAGGTCATCTGCAACAATATCTCGGACGCTTTCCCAGTAAGAAAGCCTTTTATTTTGTGTAATTTCTGTTCCTGCTTGACTACTTCGTACTGTTTTTTTTGAGGGTGAGCTTCTGTTTCTGAAGAAATCTGCACATTGCACTCTCACTTAACCTTACCCCTGTCTTTTCTTCCCAATACTCACAGTATTCGGCTAGGGTATAGTCTAGATGTTCTGCTACCATTTGCTCTATCTGTTGTTCATAACCAGATACTTGGCTTGGTTTTCCTCCTGTCGCTACACTTGGCTCTAGCGTCCCTTTTTCTCGTTTTCGCTTCACGAGGTTTTGTACTGTATTTTTACTTACCTTGAATCTTTCTGCTACTTTGCGAATAGATGTATTTCCCGCTTCGTAAACGCTAATAATTTTTGAGCGCAGGTCTACTGAGTAGGGTTTCATCTGATTTTTTACTTTTATCTTCTCAACTACTGTACCAAACCGTTAGACAAAGTGCTGTATAATCAAACTATCCCAATAAGAGTAGTTATATTTAGCGTGAATTTCTAATGCTTGTATAACCTCTGTTGTGTTAATTGCCTGAATTGGAAAGGTATTAACTATATCTGATATAATCGTGGTTGCATCAGTTTTAGATGTGATTTTTTTCTGGTTAAAAAATGAAATAATTCACCTAAGACCTGAGTGCTAACTAGCAGAAATGAATAATTATTTTTAATGATTTCTGCAACTTGTTGGGATTTTTCGAGCGGATTTTTAGCATAGAGATAAATCCAGAGGTTAGTATCGAGAAAAATTTTATCTTTCATAAATTTCGTCTCGATTAAATTTGTAATCTACGGGTATTTGGAAAGAGTAGTTATTAACTCGTGCTAGAAATTGCTGTATTTTTGAGGCTTGATGATCTTGATTAGGTTCGCTGGGTTCAATAATCATAACTTGCAGGGTTTTACCTTCTAATTCGGAACTGAGTTTTTCACTTAAAATAAGTTCGCCGTTGGTGCAGGTTGCTTTGATGATTTGCAGCATTATGAATAACTTTAAATCCTAACAAATAAATTTTCTGATTACATTATCTGGGGGAAATTCAGGTATTTTGGTGTTGGGTTACAATGCAAACATTAATTCGGACTTCTTTTTAAGATTTTTCGATCATCAAAATCATCAATCTTAGAATTAGGGTATCTGAATTGTTACGTAACCACCTGATCAATTTTTTCTATTTCCTGATTTTTATGCTGTTGATTAAATTCTTCAAACAAAGTAAAAAATCTATCCACTGCACTTTTTTCATCTGCTGAATGGAAAAGAATAATACTTGACCATAACTGACCTGTTTCTACATTAAATCTGTGTCTTATCCATTGTAAAAAGTTTTGAAATTCTACTTCTTCTTCTGTTAAGTTAATACCAATTTCTCGACGTGCAAAGTAGTAGCCGTCTAAAAATGCTTGCAGGCTAAAAATAGAATTTCTACCTAAGTACATCGCAGGTCTTTTTTTGATCTTTTGCAGTAAGTTGTATAAATTATTCATACTTGACTCACTAATTCTCTAGGTTAAAAGTAACTTTCTGTGATTTGAAACTCTAATCCTGCATCTAGAATAGGTGAATAGAGATTTTGTATCCAGTCTAATCGCGTTATTCCTTGATGGTGGATGTTATCAAAAACAATTTCTAAGCCATTTACCTCAATTATAACACCTTCATGATGACCTGTAGTAGCAATCAATTCACCAATGCTATCATCATAAATCCTGCCATAAATTGAATCTTGAGAATTTGTATCTATTTTAATATGCTTGCCATGAATACTTTGTCTGATCAAAAATTCTTTGATTGCTCTAGCACAGGGAATGCAATCAAAAATTCCGTAACTACTAGCAATTGCTATAACTTGTTGGTAGATTATATCCTCTTTATTCAAAATCGCCCTTGTTGCTAAATTTTAATATTTTTACCTTCATTACTATTTATCAGGGGTTAGTGTTGGGTTACGGCGTAAGTATTAATTCGTTGTGCTGCAAATATGCAAGCTTGCGCCTTAACCTAACTAACATTTAACTAAAAGCTAATACCTAATAATCTTCCTTCTTCATTCTCATCTGTAAGTCTAAGTCTGACAAAGGAATGAAAATTAAAGTCAAGTGCAGAAAACTCTGACTGTGGAATCATGTCTGAATTTAATGTGCAGATATATTGAAAGCCACGGCTTCTAGCCTCTCTATCTACTAACTGTAAAGCAAGAGATATTTGTCTTTCATCTACACCATCAAAAATTGTACTATCATGAATTAGTATTCGGGGTGAAGGATCTCGTTCTGACCAAAGCTGTGCCAGCATTAAATCATAGCAAAATATCTTCATTTTATCGATACCTTCACTACCATCTCGCCCAATTTCTACTCCAAAAGTAAAACCATTTTTACCTACATCAATGATAAGTCTTCCAGGAGTATCATAGAGAAATCGAGAGTTTATTCTGAATAAATCAATAGCACGTTCAGCTTGCTCATTTCGTTCTCCATAGTCGCGTCTAGCACGTTGAAGCAAGAGTTCTTTTTCAATTTTTAGGCTACTTCTTTCTTCTTCAAATTGTTTTAATTCTTCGATACGTTTATTAATTTCGTTTAGGTTAGCTACATTATCAAGATAAATTTCTTGTAGCATTGTATACTCTTCCAAAGCACCGTGCGTCTTTAAAACTTCTAATAATTCCGCACGCTCATTGCTTTTTTCTCGAATAAAATTTTCTCTAGAAACTAGATCCCGCCTAAGACGTTTGATTTCACTTCCTAAAAACTCTCTACGATTTTCTATTAATCGGCGATGAAATATTTCTACTTCTTCTAGCCTTCTAACTACTAATCCTGGCAATTCAATGCCAGCATTCTCATATATACTAACGATATCATCTGGTCTTGGTTCATCTTCTGATTTAAGACTAGATTGATAAAACTCTAGTAATTTCTGGTCAGTAATATTTTTATTTGTTGCCTCATGAATTTGCGATGTTAAAAAATTAACTCTTTCTTCTAATTCATGATATTGCTCTGCTACACGAAAATTGTTCAATGTTTCTTTTCTTTCACGTAGTTGAGCTTCGACCTGAACTTTTAACGCTTCAAGCTCACCTAACGAACCTAAAATTCCAATCGCAACGCCAGATTCTGTATCTTTTTTAAGTTTTTTAATATCTGTTATCAGTTTTTGTTTATCATTTAAAAGTTGCAATTCTCTTGCGTCTTCCCAAGCCAGACCAAGGAGAAAAGAATTATTAATTTGTTTTTCCCAACTCAGTTGATTTTTGTGATGCTCAAATGGTGTAGAAAATGCGTCTCTTCCACGACGGATAAAGTAAGAAATAAGTCCTCTAAAAGTAGGCTTGTATTTCTTATCATAATCAATGCTTAATCCAAATGTTAAATTTCCTAAAACAGCCTTCCAGTCATCCAAACTGAGAACCTTGTGACCTTCTTGTTCTTTGGGTTGAATAGGCCAGTTAGTAGTATTTCCATCTATTACTACCTCAGTCTTATCTTCAGTATTTCTTGTGACGGTGATAATTTGATTTGCAAGTGTAAGCTCTAAACTAAAAGCCCAACCACGAAGATTTCTAGAACCAAGTCCTTTAGCTTTCTGAATTGTTCCTCCAAGACAAAAGTGAATAATTTCAATGAGAGTAGATTTACCCAATCCATTACGGGAATCTCTTTGTCCAGAATCTTCTGTACGATCTGCTAAAACTATATTTAAACCAGGTCTGAACTCAACTGTTTTAAATGATGGCTGATTACAACGAACAGCATGAATCATTGATGACACCTCCGAAGTAATCCCATCTCCATCTCAATTGCTCCTATAGTGTATAGAAGATCAAGCGTTAGTACAAAACGTTCAAATGTAGCAACCTCTGGCATGGTAGAAACAGCACTCCAAAGAGATGAAACTGTTCTTGGTTGGTACAATTGTTCTAATATTTTAGCACCTACTCCTAACAAAGAGTAACTATAGGAATCCTATTTGATTTTTGAATAAGTTCCGTACATCTGTAGAGTGTCAAAATCAAAGGTAGTGTGTCTAATAAACCACTCAAATATCCACTTTAAATGTGAAAATGAAGGAATTAAAGCACAAAAACGTCTAACCCATGTTTTGGCTTGTAACCAAATATCCTCTATCGGATTTTGTACTGGGCAATTAGGGGCAAAACGGACACAGTGTATTTTCCATTGCTCGGTTGGTAAGCTTTGATTAACAGAGTCCAAGAAACCTCTAATTTCCTTGGAACGGTGGTAGCTAGCCCCATCCCAAAAAATTAGTAATCGCTGGTCGGGAGAGTTAGCTAGTAAGTATTCTAGGTAGTTGATAGTATTTTTTGAGTTTCCAGCATCATAAGCTTTGAGAACTAATTCTCCAAGGAGATAGTCAACTGCCCCATAGTATGTCTGCTTATCTCGCTCGTTGACAACTGGGACTGCGATTTCTTGGTCACTTTTTCCCCATACATAACCACTTAAATCTCCCCACATTAAATGACACTCATCAATTAACAATACTCTTAACTTTCCTGTTTCGATTTCTTCTCGGTTATTTGCCAGCAATGTTTCAATCTCTTTTTTTTTTCTGCAACAGCATTCTCATCGGCTTTCGGATTTACCTTTGTGGTTTTCTTCCAACTGATTCCTGCTTCGGAGAACAAGTCGTAGTAGCTTTGCTTTGACTCATAAACTACGTCATACTCAAAAGCTAGTTGATACTCTAGTTCCCCAAGCTCCCAACAATCTTTTGTTTGTAGCCAGCTCAACACCTCTTGGAGTTGTTTAGCATTCAGATAGCTCTTTCTCCCTTTGTAGTTTAGTCGCAGTCCGTCAATTCCAGTTTCTTCATAGGCTTGCTTCCAGCCTGTGATTGACCCTCGCGATACGTCTAAAATTTTTTGGATTTCATCATACAAGTAACCTTGATAAACTAGCTTGACTGCCAATGCTTTCCTTACTTCACGCGCATCTGGACACATATCTATAAAATCTTGTAATTCAGCAATCGCATTCAGTGCAGTTTCCTCTTTTAAATATTGCTGCGATACTTCCCCCGCAAGTGTAGTAGCTTGTAAATGCTGACTTTTCATTGTTTACTATTAGACTTTTATCCCTCTCCGTATTATCTCTTGGTCTTGTTCACAAATCAAATAGGATTCCTATAGTAGAAATATGTTTTGTTGGTAAAATCAATGAGGAGTTATAAGTAGAAGAATATTCTATAGAATTGGTCATCGCTCAAACACCTCACATTTCTCGAAGAGATATGATAGAACTGCCAAGCCAGCTGCGGCTTTCCTAAAATCTGAACTATTACCACAGGAAAATTGACGTAAAGACTCAAATAAAGCGTCTCCTGTAATTCCTTTTTGTAATAATTTTTGATACTCCGTAAGAAATCCTGCTGTCAATTTGTCTGGAAATTCAGGACGTAGAACAGCATTATGTTCAATAAAACGACCAACATCTTTGACTTTACCCATTCCCATTGTTATTAGAGAATGAACCTCTTGGGTGAGATGATTTTTTGATATTTTTTGTGTTATGTCTGTGAGGCTAAAGTTAATTTCAGGAGAAGCAGGTTGCATACCAAGAATAAATTTAGTCACAACATCTAGCTCATCAAATGTAATAGAGGGCATTTCACGAGCTATAGATTCTCTTCGTTGCATACTAATTGTGCTTATTTCTTCTTCCCAACCAGAAATTCTTTGTCGAATTTCTTTGATATCCTTTTCTAATTTAATCTTCTCTTTTTCATTCTCTGTATATCGATATTGATCTTCTAATTTTTTTTGTAATTTTCTATCCTCTTCAATGTGTTTCTTTAAATCTTGTTCACGTTCTTGCTCCATCTCCACAATTTACTTTCCTTTCAATCGCATAATCAAAGTTTTCCAAGCAGCTTCTAAGTCTATTCCTGTCCCTAGCTCTAATTCACCTTCATAGTCCAAAATAAAAGGGACAATAGGTATACCAACTTTCAATCTGTGCTTGAAATCTAATTCAGGGGCATTGATCACTTCCACTAATGCTGATTGACTAGGAGGTAAAGCAGTACCACTTTGTTGTAATTTATTGATATTTTGCTGTATTCCTTGTAAGATTAATTGCATTTCTCCATCTGTTACTTGATTAGTTTCTATTGCATCTAAAACCGTAGCAATCATAATCATCTGAGATTGATCTAACTGTTCAGTAAGTGCCGCAATTATCCTCTGTTCACCCGCATCATAACGAGCTAGTAGTCCTTGACGTAAGTGATTAATGTTTTCATAGATAGCCTTCTGACCAGCATACAATCTATCTATTTTGGTGTTCATCTGCTGCAACTGGGTAGCTACGTTCTGCATCTGTACAGTTGACTCACCAGTTATTTGCATTTGCAGTTCATCGTATTCCTTCTGATAACAATTAGCCGATTCACGCAATTGCTGAATTTCCCGCTCGTACTTAGCCTGGCGGCGTGGATCATCTTCATATCGCAAAGAATCTTGATACTTTTTGAGCAAATCTTGGTCTTGTCTAATGTTGTCTTCTAAGTGTTTGAGTCTTAGCTCGAAGTTGGAAGGCATCACGGTCTAAGAGTTATTACGTTAGCTTAAGTATGAAAATTACTGTAGCACTTTAGATAAAAAAATAGGAAAATATTGAATTATCATGAACAAATTAAAGAAAAGCTGAGTATTTAATTCAGTATTTACAATATGAAAAATCCCTACCATCTTGTAAAATTGGCAGGGATATAATATCTCAATTAAATAGAAAATTAATGCACCAATTCAATAGCCCGCTTAGTCAACGCCTCAGCAGTCAAACCATTAAACGCCATCAACTCACCAGCACTAGCTGTAGTTTCCCCACGCTTCCAGGCGAAGGTATCGCGCTTGCTGTTACTCCGCAACATGATTGGTTCTAACATCGCCGCCGCGCCACCAGTGACACCAATTAAGGCATCGCCAGCAAATAATTCGGCGAATTTAGCATCATCAATGAAACCGTTATCAGCTTCAGAACAGGTATCCCAAGCTACATCATGAGAACGATACAAACGGCGGGGGTTGATGATAGAAACTATCTTCACTCCGATACCTTCAGTTTCTAAGAAAGCTGCGGCTTCAAATACTGGAATTAATGTCATATCACCAATGACAGCAAACACAACTGTCTTACCACCAGCAATTTCATGTAACACTACTGCGCCATCTTCTAAACCTTGGCGAGTTTGTGCAAAACTGGTGCGAATTGGTAAGGGTGATTTACTGGTGGTGATGACAATTCCTTTATTCTTAGTTGTCAACGCCCAGTCATAACAAACTTGGGTACTGTTAGCATCGGGGGGGAATACTGGAAAAACATTGCCGTTCCGCATCATGGAAGCAAAATAAGCTTCGATTTCAGGACGTTGGTGTGTCCAACCGTTGCGTCCTTGTTCTAATGCGCCGGCGGTGAATAAGGTAATTGTTGAAGGTGTTTGGCGGCGTAATTCTGCCATTGCTTGGATGACGGTTTGCCAAATTGGTAAACCGTTGATGGCGAAAGATTCATAAGAACACCAGAGGGTTCTTGCACCCATCAAGGATAAACCAACGGCTAAACCTGCACAAGCATCTTCACTCAGGGGTTCGTAAACTTGCCCGTTTGGTGCTTGGTTATATAATTCGTCGGTGGTGGGGTG
Source organism: Anabaena sp. FACHB-595 (assembly GCF_048568275.1). Taxonomy (NCBI): domain Bacteria; kingdom Bacillati; phylum Cyanobacteriota; class Cyanophyceae; order Nostocales; family Nostocaceae; genus Anabaena; species Anabaena sp. FACHB-595. The sequence continues at coordinate 2,212,868 of NZ_CP183473.1, read as the reverse complement.
GATAATCTTTAAGGCTTGGTTGATGTTACCAATACCTGATGCTTCGTTTCCGTCGGCGTTGGTGACTAGGAATTTCGCATCTTTTTGTCCGACTGCACCCACAATTCGTCCCATTGCGGTGGTTGAAACTTTGGGTTCGCCGCCTACTGCGTATTCTTCTAAAGGTAACGCGCCTAAATCTGGCAATGGTAACTCAAATTCTGTCACCACTGTCTTAGCTGCGGGGCCGCCACCTGCGCGTTCGGCGTTGGTTCTGACGATTTGCCAAGCTTCTAGGGGTAATGCACGGGTTTTTAATGCACTCACAATGTGGGGTGCGTCTAGGGTGTCTTTGGGGTAGAGGTTGTGTGATTTTGCACCTCTGGCGTGAACGCCTGCACCTTTGAGTTGTTTGATAATAAAGACTGTTAACTTCCCACCCAGGGCGGAACGGGCAGCTTTATCTACAGCTACGAGTATCGCTTTGGTAAAGGCTAGGCGTTGCTCAAGGGAAAAGGCGGTACTATCAACATAATCCCCTGGTTGGTTTTGGTCGTCAAATTCTTTGGCATCAACTAAGATGACTTCCTCAAATCCATTACCTTGCCAGAATGCTGTCATCTGTGCGTTGGTTTTCAGGGAAACCATGCTGTGATGTTCTTGGCTGTAACCGTTCCACACTAACACCGGTAAGAAGTTGGTGACGCTGGGATAGGCGGTGTTAAAGTGCGCCATTGAACTCATGATGTAGGGTTCACCTAGTCCACCGTCGCCGAGGGTGAAGGGGAAAAGTTTGTCACGGTGGAGGAGTGCAGCCGCCATTGCAAAGTGCTGTCCTTGTCCTAGAGGGCCGGCGGGGGCGAGAATACCGGGGATGTAACCGGAGAGGTGTCCTAAGAGTCCATGCTTTTCGCGGAAGCGATCGCGCAATTGTTGTACTGTAGATATGCCCATATCCTCTAAGGAGCGATCGAGGAACATGGCACTATAAAACCCTGGTGCGTGATGTCCGACTTCGGTAATAATGTTTTTATACCCCAGCATGACCAAGGCTGCATAGGCTTCTGCTTGGCTAGCAAAGCCGCCGGGATGCCCAGATGCCTTACTTGCAGTGACTTGTAGTGTTAAGTAGCGGAGGGCATCAGCAGCTAGTAAGGTTTGATACACAGCTTTTGGGTCTTTCGGATCTGCGATCGCTACTTTTCCCGATTCTATCGCAGGTGTGGCACCATAAGTTTCAAAATCTGGTAGCGCCTCACCAAAATATTGAATACCTTCTGAAAATTCGGGAAGCGCTGACGAAGCCTTGGGTGTGATTGCAGTCATGCTGAGTACCTGATAAGGATGATGGGAAACTATTGATGCTCGATGAATTTAACAAAAATTTTACATCTTTAGCGTTGTATCAGTTTATAAGTGTTTGGCAATGCTAAATATAAGTAGTTCAAATAGTTCTGTTCCAAGTGATGGCAAATCATAGGGATAATGGTTACAACCAAAAAGGCAGAGATAACTAATATGGCAGCGTCTATTTATCCATCTCCAGTAGATAAGCTATTGACCTACGGTGATTGTAGTAAGATGCGAGATATCCCCAACTATGTGCAGAAATTTGGTTTTAATGCAGACCATGTTCCTGACTTAATTCGCATGGCGACCGATGCGGAATTAAATAATGCTGACCAAGATAGTGTAGAAGTCTGGAGTCCAGTCCATGCGATACGGGTATTGACTCAATTAAGTGCAGAAGCAGCAATTCAACCCCTGGTAAATCTATTTCACGAAGTCGATGACGATTGGACACCAGGCGAATTAGCTGAGTACTTTGCTACAGTTGGGGCTGCGGCGATTCCTACACTAGAAGCATATCTGGGGGATTCTTCTCATGATGCTTACCAACTCGCCGATGCGGCTACAGCCTTAACTAAAATTGCTGAGAAACATCCTGATTTACGTGACCGATGTGTAGCAGTGTTGACGCAAAGGTTAGAAGACTTTGCCAATAATGACCCAGAATTTAACGCTTTTTTGATTGGTGAATTGCTTGATTTACAAGCTGTCGAGTCTGCACCAGTGATAGAACAAGCGTTTGTGGCTAATCGAGTACCACCTTTCATTGTCGGTGATTGGGATGATGTACAGGTGGAATTGGGGTTGAAAACCCGTGAAGAAGTTCCCGAAAAAAGGTTTGCGCTGGAAGAATTAATCAATTACTACAAGCAGGAACTTGGACAACCCCGTGGTTTTGCACCACTTGTGAGTAAGAAGCCGAAGAAGCAAAAGAAAAATAAAAAACGCAAGTAATAAAGTGCTGAGTTCCTAGTCAATAATTATTTGGTTGGCTCAAATTCATATCTTGAAGTTTTCATCAGCCGATGAACTGTCAAATTTTCTCCAACTCAATAGCTGAAAAACTCACTCTGTGAGTGTTTTCTTATTTTTAATGTTGAATTGTTTATGATTTTGCCCAAACCCAGCTTAGAAGATATAGAAATCAAGTTGCTGTTAGAAGGTGTTTACCAATACTACGGTCATGACTTCCGCAACTATGCTGTGTCTTCGCTCAAACGCCGCATTTACAGCTTTATGCGCTTGGAGGGTGTAGATAATATTTCAGCATTACAAGAACAACTACTGCACGATCGCACTTGTCTAGAAAGATTTTTGCTGAGTTTGACGGTAAATGTCACATCTATGTTTCGTGACCCCAGTTTCTATCTGGCTTTCAGAAATCAAGTTGTACCCATCCTCCGCACTTATCCATTTATCCGTATTTGGCACGCTGGCTGTTCCAGTGGAGAGGAAGTTTACTCAATGGCAATCCTCCTACAGGAAGAAAATCTTTACCACCGTTGCCGGATTTATGCCACCGACACTAATGAGAAAGTATTACAAAATGCCAAAAGTGGGATTTTTCCGCTCAAAATGATGCAGGAATATACTCAGCTTTACTTAAAAGCAGGTGGTAAGCAGTCTTTCTCCGAATACTACACGGCGGCTTATGACCATGCGATATTTCGGGCATCATTACGAGAAAATATTATTTTTGCCCAGCATAATCTAGCCACGGATAGTTCTTTTAATGAGTTTAATGTCATATTCTGCCGGAACGTTTTAATCTACTTCAATCAGATACTGCAAAAACGAGTACACACACTTTTTCACAATAGTTTATGCAGTTTTGGCATCTTGGGTTTAGGAAAGCAAGAATCTATTAGATTCACTCCTTACGAGCAGTATTATGAAGAAATAGCCAAGGGTGAGAAACTCTACCGGAGGCTAAACTAGTGTCTTATAAAATTGTAGTTATTGGCACTTCTTTAGGGGGATTATCAGCACTGCAAACTGTTCTCGGAAATTTACCGGCTGACTTCCAACTTCCAGTGGCGATCGTCCAACATCGTCATAAAAATTCTGATGGCACTCTCAGGGGAATGATCCAAGAATCTGCTTTGTTACCCGTTAGAGAGGTGGAAGACAAGGACGAAATTTTACCAGGACAAGTTTACCTAGCTCCAGCCGATTATCATTTATTGGTTGAACCCGGTTATTTTGCCCTGTCTACTGATGAGCCTGTTTCTTATGCCAGACCATCTATTGATGTACTGTTTGAATCAGCTGCCGATATTTATGGGGAACAAGTCATTGGTGTAATATTAACAGGGGCTAATCAGGACGGTATGCAAGGGCTGAAAAAAATTAAAGCTAGGGGGGGGTATCACTGTTGTGCAGGAACCCACCACAGCCGCCAGCGCCATCATGCCGACAGCAGCAATATCTGCCGTTACAGTAGACTGGATTGTGTCACTTTCAGAAATTTCTCCCCTACTAGTAAATCTTGGTTACTCTACACGGAAATGAACTCATGCAGCCAGAACCCAAAGTCAACATCCTCTTAGTGGATGATAAAGTGGAAAATTTACTGGCACTAGAGGCAATTTTGGAGCGTCTAGGCGCTAATTTAGTCAGGGCGACTTCTGGGGAGGAAGCTTTGCGGTGTCTGCTGCACCAAGATTTTGCAGTAATTTTGTTAGATGTACAGATGCCAGGGATGGATGGTTTTGAAACTGCCACCCTCATTCGTAATCGTGGGCGATCGCGCCAAACTCCGATTATCTTTCTCACGGCTTTCAGTACCAGTGACCAAATGCTGTTCAAGGGTTATGCACTAGGAGCAGTTGATTATCTTCTCAAACCCATAGATGCAAATATTCTCACTTCTAAAGTTACAGTATTTGTTGAACTTTTTAAGAAAACTCAAGCAATCCAACACCAAGCAGCGCAACTGGCGGCGATTAACGCCGAACTAAGACAAAGTGAAGAACGCTTCCGTTCCTTGAGTACCTGCTCGCCCATAGGTATTTTTGAAACCGATACCGCAGGATGTTGTAAATATACAAATCCCCGCTATCAAGCAATTTGTGGCTTGGATGCGACAGAGAGTTTAGATAAAAGATGGCTGGAATCTGTGCATTCAGAAGACCAGGAAAGAGCGATCGCTAGTTGGTCTACTTATATTTATCAAGGCGGCGACTATTCAGATGAATTCCGCTTTCAAACAGTGGATGGTAGCCTGCGATGGGTGCAAGTACGCTCCTCACCAATGCTTTCTGGTAATGGTGAATTGCTTGGCTATGTCGGTACACTTGAAGATATTACCGCCCGTAAGCAATCCGAAGAAATTCGCGCTCAGGTAATCCGCGAACAAACCGCCAGACAAGAAGCAGAGGCGACAAATCGGATGAAAGATGAATTTTTGGCTGTTCTCTCCCATGAACTCCGCACCCCCCTAACTTCCATGTTGGGCTGGTCAAAAATTCTCCGTGCCAAAAAACTAGACGAAAAAGCCACAGCCAGAGCCTTGGAAGCAATTGAACGCAATGCTAATTCACAAGTGCAATTAATAGAAGATATTTTAGATGTATCCCGGATTATTCGCGGTCAACTGCGGCTAAATTTATCTCCCGTCAATTTGATAACTGTGGTGGAAGCAGCTCTAGAAGCAGTGCGTCCCCTAGCAGATACAAAAAATATGACCATCAACACTGTACTTGACTACACCTTAAGTCCCGTCAGTGGCGATTTTGCCAGATTACAGCAAATTGTCTGGAATCTCCTGACTAACGCGATTAAGTTCACACCGAAAGAAGGTCAAGTAGAAATCCGATTAGAAGGGATAAATGGTGAATTATCTGATGATTTGACTCATGCTCAAATCCAAGTCATTGATACAGGTGTTGGCATTGCAAGTGAATTTCTGCCTAAAGTCTTTGAGCGTTTCCGCCAAGCAGATAGTACCACCACGCGATCGCATAATGGATTAGGGTTAGGGTTGGCAATTGTCCGCCATTTAGTGGAACTGCACAACGGTACGATTTTGGCAGAAAGTCCAGGTGTGGGCAAAGGAGCTACCTTTACTGTGAGATTTCCCCTCATTCAAGAAAATAGGGAAACTCGACCAACACCAACGGAAAAACTTTCTGGGGATGCTGCTAACTCTTCTCCCCTTGCAGGCTTAAAAGTTCTCATTGTTGATGATGAAACCGATACTCGCAACTTTTTAGGCTTCTTGTTTGAAGAATATGGGGCGATTTCCTCCACCAGTGCATCAGTCGAGACTGCGTTAGCCGTTATCGAACAGTTAAAACCAGATATCCTAATTAGTGATATTGGCATGGCGGAACAAGACGGTTATAGTCTCATCCGCAAATTACGCTCCTTACCACCAGAACAAGGTGGTAAGATTCCCGCGATCGCTTTAACCGCATATTCACGAGAAGAAGACCGCCAGCAAATTATAGAAGCTGGATTTCAGCATCACCTCTCCAAACCGATTGATCCCAACAAATTAATTTCCGTAGTGGCCAGTATTTTCCACCTATCCCCAGCACTAAGCGGGTCAGTGTAAATACTTAACTGCTTCTCTCAAACAAAGCCCGATAAACTGGTTCTCCCCGATTCTGGGTTGTGGTTTCTCTCTCTGTAGCCACTGGGAGGGGATTTTCGGTTAACCATTCTCCTGTGCCAACTTTCTTAAAAGCTGGATTAGCAGCAAAGCGATCGCACATTTCCACAGCCACAAATTCCATATCTGATTGCAAAAATACCACGCCGCCCACGGCCAAATAATTAGCTATATCTTGAACTAACTCTGGTTGGACTACACGGCGTTTAGCGTGGCGAGTTTTAAACCAAGGGTCAGGGAATTGAATGGTCACACGCTGTAAAATCCCTGTAGGCAAAGAGGATAATAGGGGCTGTAGTGAATTATTGGCGTTGCAATATAAATAGTGGAGGTTGGTTAAACCCAACTGAGAACGAAACTGATTTGCCTCTATTACCAAAGATTCTCTAATTTCTAACCCCAGGAAATTCCAATTGGGTTCTACCTGCGCCATTTGCAACACAAATCTACCCCTAGCACAACCAATATCCAGGTGTAGCGGTTGGTGCGGAGTGCTATAAGCTTTTTCCCATTCCAGAGGATTGGCTGGGGTGAGATATTTTTGCGCTAGTGGGTTGACGTGCTGACGGACGCGAACAAATGGCAAAGCTGACACTCCTGAAATCACAACTTTAAATATAGCAATTAGTCAGTTGTCAGTTGTTGGTTGACTGTTGACTGTTGACCGTTGACTGTTGTTCTTTTCTACCAATCTCCAGTCCCTTATCCCAAAAACCACACCTAAACAGACGGACACCACTACCATTGGAAATATTAAAATTGCTTAACACTTCGTTACACTAAGAACAGCGAGTGAAGATAAAAACAAAAACTCGCACTCTGCAATTCAAGGTGAACGACATGAATGGCACAATCCGCGCCGGCAATCTCTTCGGCATTCCTTTTTATATCCATCCGTCGTGGTTTTTAGTTCTAGGCTTAGTTACCTGGAGTTATAGCGGTGGACTCTTAGCAGAATTTCCCCAACTTTCTGGGAGGCTGGCTGTGGTGCTGGGATTGGCGACGGCGTTGTTGTTGTTTGCGTCTGTCGTCGCCCATGAATTAGGACATAGCTTTGTTGCTATCCGTCAAGGAATTAACGTTAATTCCATCACACTATTTATCTTTGGTGGCTTGGCTAGCTTAGAAAAAGAGTCCAAAACACCAGCCGGAGCCTTCTGGGTAGCGATCGCCGGGCCTTTGGTCAGTTTATTATTATGTGGTACCGTCACAACAATTGGCGTGACTACGGCAGTCACAGGGCCATTGGCGGCGATTCTGGGAGTTCTGGCTTCTGTGAACTTAGCATTGGCATTGTTTAACCTGATTCCTGGCTTACCTTTGGATGGCGGAAACATCCTCAAAGCCATTGTTTGGAAGGTGACAGGTAATCCATATAAAGGTGTCACTTTTGCTAGTCGCGTAGGACAAATATTTGGTTGGGTGGCGATCGCTTCTGGTATCTTCCCCATACTATATTTTGGTAGCTTCGCCAACGTGTGGAATTTGTTAATCGGCTTCTTTTTACTACAAAACGCTGGTAACGCAGCCCAATTTGCCAGAGTGCAAGAAAAACTCACAGGCTTAACAGCAGCCGACGCTGTAACGACAGATAGCCCTATTGTTTCTGCCCATCTTAGCTTGAGAGAATTTGCTGATGATCAGATCATTCAAGGACAGAACTGGCGACGGTTTTTAGTTACCAACAACGCAGGACAATTAGTAGGTGCGATCGCTCTTGATGATTTGCGAAACATCCCCACCATATCCTGGACAGAAACTCAAATTCAACAAGTGATGCGGCCGATTCAATCTACCACCATCAAATCTAGTCAACCATTGTTAGAAGTAGTGCAATTACTAGAGCAACAAAAATTGTCTGCCCTCCCCGTAATTCTTGACAATGGCGTACTACTAGGCATTTTAGAAAAAGCCGCTATCATCCAGCTATTGCAAAACGGAACCCAACCTAACCCTGCATAATTTTCTCATCGAAAAAACGCTCCTTCTATCAAATCCCTTAGAGTTGCTGAGGGATTTTTTTTAATCATTATTATTGATGTATGCAGTCCATAGGGATTACCTATGGCAATTTCTTGATTTGGGTACCGGATACCACCTATTCTTGATATGAAATCCGTGTAAACTCATCAGTAGAACCACAGAGGGACACCAAAGGTCATTGGTGTACCGAAATCTTATGTAAATTTGCTCAATGGCAACCACAACCTTTCTAATGAAAAGTTACGAAAATGACTCAATTTCAAGGCTGTAACCGAATTTTATCCCTGATTGTGGTGAAACTTGTTTAAATAATAGATTTTTTTTACAAATAACTACGGTTAACCCTTACTAAAAAGACGATTCCTGTGTTAGAAGCAAGCGTATTCGCCACAATCTTATGTGGATTTTTCGGCATTATCCTCAAAAAAAGCCTTGTCATGAAGATCATCTCAATGGATGTCATGAGTACAGGGGTGATCGCCTATTACGTATTGATAGCCTCCAGAGAAGGTTTGTTCACACCAATTTTAGCAAGTGAACAAAAGGGGACTTACGCCGATCCGGTTCCCCAGGCGGTTATATTGACGGCGATCGTTATCGGTTTTTCGATTCAAGCCTTAATGCTGGTTGGTGTCATGAAGTTGGCACGGGATAATCCCACATTGGAAAGCAACGAAATCGAGAAGAACAATACCCCATGACTACTATTACCCTCACCTGGATTACACTACCGTTTTTACTAGGGTTCATCATTTATCTTGTTCCCAAACTTGACAAATACCTCGCTCTGGGTGCGGCTCTTGCCTCGGCCGGATACGCAGCCCAGTTATTTGTGGCTCAGTCACCCCTAGAACTGAGATTACTGGATAACTTCGGTGTCACCCTCACACTGGACGAATTAACGGGCTACTTTATCCTCACAAACGCCCTGGTAACGATCGCCGTTATCCTCTACTGTTGGCAAAGTGATAAGACGGCTTTTTTTTACGTCCAAACCATGATGTTACATGGTAGCGTTAATGCCGCTTTTGCCTGCACGGATTTTATCAGTTTATACGTAGCGCTAGAGGTAAGTGGGATTGCGGCGTTTCTCTTGATTGCCTATCCTCGAACGGACAGATCAATTTGGGTAGGCTTGCGCTATCTGTTTATCAGCAACGTAGCCATGTTGTTTTATTTGGTAGGTGCGGTGCTGGCCTATCAAACCAATCACTCGTTTGCTTTTTCTTCCTTACGCGGCGCACCACCGGAAGCGCTAGCCCTGATATTTTTAGGGCTACTGGTAAAAGGTGGGGTATTTGTATCAGGATTGTGGCTACCCTTAACCCACTCCGAATCAGACACGCCAGTTTCCGCATTGCTTTCGGGGGTTGTAGTCAAAACTGGCGTCTATCCCCTGGTACGTTGTGCGCTGATTTTAGACGAGGTTGACCCCGTAATTAGAATCTTGGGAGCAGGAACAGCTCTTCTGGGAGTAAGCTATGCAATCTTTGAGAAAGATACCAAGCGTATGCTGGCATGGAGTACGATTTCGCAATTAGGCTGGATTATGTCCGCGCCAGAGGTTGCTGGTTTTTACGCACTAACACACGGCTTAGTAAAATCAGTGCTGTTCTTAATAGCAGGCTCCTTACCAAGCCGAAACTTTAAGGAGTTAAAAAATAAGCCCATAAATACCTCTGTCTGGATTGCTTTAGTTATAGGCAGCTTATCCATATCCGGCTTTCCATTGTTTTCCGGCTTTGGGGCAAAGTTGTTGACAATGAAGAATCTGTTACCTTGGCAAGTTATCGTTATGAACGTTGCGGCTTTGGGAACAGCTATAACGTTTGCCAAGTTCATATTTTTGCCACATGGGGGAAAACGTGAGGTAAAACAAGGTTTATGGCCTGGAGTGATACTCCTGATCAGTGCGTTGATCGTCGCTAATATCGTTTATTATGACGCTTATACAGTTGACAACATCATCAAAGCACTAGCAATTATCGGCATTGGCTGGCTAGTGTATTTGTTTATTGTTCAAAGATTGACTATTAAACTCCCCCGTGTACTAGAACAATTTGAGCATCTTGTCGGTTTCATGAGTCTGATGTTAGTTCTACTCTTCTGGATGGTATTAGCATGACCGGATATCTAAATGTTTTATTGCGATTGGCTATCTGGTTCCTGCTCACTGCCAATCTGAGTGTGGCAAATATCATCATCGGTGTGAGTATTGCGCTCTTATTGCCACATAACGACAAAACCCAGGAAAAATTGAAGGATTGGTTACGGGCTTTGTGGCAAAGCATCATGGCATTTCCCATTGCCTATAAGGAAGCATTGGAAATCATCCTCACTCCCCATGATGAAGAAGTGATAGTTATGGAACGTGTCCCCGCCAGAAGGACACCCGGACTCATATTCCTGGATATATTCATCATTACCTTTACACCAAAAACCATTGTTGTGAAATACCACGAAGATGGCTGGTATGAAGTACACCGGATTCAACGGAGGAAAAAGCCATGAACCTGTTATTGATAGCAATGATTCTGGCTTTGCTCATACCTATCTATGAGGCTTGGAAGAATGAGCATATTTGGCAAAAAATGTTGGCATTGGCCAGCATCTGCTCCAAATCTGCCGTTCTCATCTTGATGGTATCCGTATTACGCGATGATTGGATGATCGGCATTGTTGGGGTGATGATCCTCAGTGTAGGTAATGCTGGATTAATGCTGTTGGCAAATGTGCTGAAACGGATGAGTGATATATGATAGATGTCTTAAGTTATACCTGCATATTTATAGGCATTATCTTCTGGTTTTGGGGAACATCTTTCCTATTGGGTAAGCGATCGCTATTATTCAAGCTGCATACCCTCTCAGTATCGGATACCCTTGGCTCAATTAGTATTGTCTTTGGGTTGCTCTTGCAAAGACCCAAAGAATGGCCGTTGCTCATTCTAGGTATCATTTGCTTGGCGATGTGGAACACAATGTTGGGGTATGTATTAGCATACTGTTCTAGTAATGGGGGTAAAGATGACTAAATACGATCTCTTCATCTACATCATTACCGCTTTACTACCGTTGTCTGCTTGTCTACTAATAGTACAAGTTAACCCATACCATGCCTTGGTAATTAGGGGCATCCTGGGAGCAGTGGCGGCCTTAGCCTATACGCTTTTGGGTGCGGCAGATGTGGCTTTGACAGAAGCATTAGTGGGTACGATGTTGGCCATAACTTTGTATGCGATCGCTGTTCGTTCATCCTTAGTTATGCGTCTTGGTATCATCGAAGACCCAGTAAGTGAGGCTGAAAGTAGTTTTGGGCAACTAATGGATGAGTTACGCAAAATTTTTGGCAAACGCTATATGCGTCTAGAACTAGTTCCCTACCCCAATAACCAAGCTTTGGAACGGGCGCTCATAGACAAAGAAGTTCATGCAACCTGTAGCAGATTGGAACATGACAACGGGTCTGAAGACCTCTCTTACCAGACTGCCATTAGGGTGAAACGCATCTATGAAATCATGCAAAGCGAACTTGCATCACCAGCAGCAGTCCTCACCTACGTAAATACACCAGAGTTAGGGGAGGAGCATAAATGAAATGGATCTACATTGCCGCCGGGATAGCGCTGTATATAAAAATGCTCGTCCTGCCGAATTCCGCACCAAAACTGCTGGATTTCTCTATCGTGGAATCGATAGTTAAAGATGGTGGTATACCCAATGCCGTGACAGTCATCATTCTCAGAAATCGGTTGTATGACACTATATTCGAGGTAATAGTATTTACAATCGCCATCATGGGCGCTTATTTCTTGCTGGCTAATGAAAGGCCATCCTGCGCCATCTATCGTTTCACAGATAAACCATCAATTGTGCTAGCGCGTTTGGGAGCAACAATTACCTCTTTGGTGAGTATTGAGTTGGCTATTCGCGGACATTTAACTCCTGGTGGTGGCTTTGCGGCTGGTGTGGCCGGTGGGACGGCAATCGGCCTTGTAGCCATTACCTCATCACCAGAGCGGATGGAAGCGATTTACAAGCGTTGGCACGCCGCCACCTGGGAAAAGATTTCAGTTTTAGTCTTCATCATCCTGGCAGTAATAACTTTGTCCGGATTAGAATTACCCCACGGAGAGATGGGCGCTCTTTTCAGTGGTGGGGTAATACCATTACTGAATATCCTAGTAGCAATCAAAGTTGCATTGGGTTCCTGGGCAGCTATTTTGGTGTTTATTCGTTATCGCGGATTGTTGTAAGCAACCAAATTATTGATTCACCCGATGTGCATCCCCTGCAAGGAGGAGCCACTGCGTTGCGCGGGTTCCCCCCGTTGTAGCAAGTGGCGTAGAAGCTTTAATTCTTGCTCCCCTTCCCTTGTAGGGAAGCGGTTGGGGGTTAGGTTTGAAAAAAGTTGCACACGGCGTTGATTCCCTATTTCCACCTATATAAGGATGTGCCAATAGATTTTCTGGTGCTAGAGTTTTCTTATTACTAGAAATTCTCGGAATTTAGAGCAATTGCTAGAATTATCTATTGTGGAACCTATTTTTTAGGAGTGAACGTGAACAATATTTTTATTCGTAAAGAATTTTTGTTGTTGCCAGGTTTAGCTGCTCTAGCAGTTTTTGGTAATAGTTTCTCTGCTCAGGCTCAAACAGTTATTCCTGCTGAGAGTCAACAGTTGACTGAATCATCTGCAACCGTGTCAGCAGACACAGAGGCACAAAATCAAGATTCGGCGATCGCTTACCCTATATCTAATGCAACTGAAACACAGCAGTTTCCCAGTGTTAATACACAGGATACAGCTACTCGTATCATCACACCTGTTCCTGGGACAGTAGCTACTACATCAGCTACCCTAGCACCAGAATATGTAGAACCTTCTGCTCAACCATCTGCTATACCATCATCTACATCCACAATTGCACAATCAGATATTGACCCAGGTAGACCAACTCGTGGCGGTAGAAGCTACATTGGTGTTGCCGGTAATATTGGTATAAGTGGTGATGACTCATCTCTGAGTGATGGTAACTTCGCAGCCATTAGCAAAATCGGGTTGACGAATGCTATCTCCGTTAGACCATCAGCAGTGTTTGGAAGTAACACCACAATTTTAGTTCCCATCACCTACGATTTTACCCTACAAGCCGCAGACGCTTTTAGTGAACCCCTAGCGATCGCACCTTACATCGGTATTGGTGCAGCCATTAAAACTGGTGATGAATCCCAAGTAGGGTTTTTAGCCTCCGGTGGTATTGACTTGCCACTAAATGCTCAATTTACCGCCACAGCCGCCGTCAATGCTGGCTTCTTCGATAGCACTGATATCGGTCTACTCATAGGTGTCGGCTATAATTTCTCTGGCTTCTAGTTGAATAGGGGATTGGGGATAAAAAAGTAAAAAGTAAAAGATTTTTTCTTTTGACTTTTACCTTGGATGGGGGATTGGGATTAATGTCCTCCAATCCCCACCTCTTTCAACTACTTAGGAGTCACTTTGTCAATAGTCTTAATCTTGCCATCGTCGCCTACTGTCCACACATCATAGACACCGATGACATCACCATTTGCATCAATATCAACGTTACCACTAGCTCCTTGATAGTTGATATCTTTGCCCTCCTGGAGTAACTTTAGCCCTTCACAAACATCAGTAACTTCTACACCAGGCGCACTAGATACATCACGGATTTTACCAGCAATACCCACACCAGTATTTTCCTTGGCGGCTTGGGCTGCCAACACTAACAAGGCTGTCGCGTCCCATGCTTGGGGTGCGAATTCTCCTGGCGCACTGCCTTTTTTCGATTGCCAAAGCTTTGTTAAGGCTTCTAATCCTTTACCATCGGAACCAGGAACTGTGCCAATGATGCCAGAGGCGATAAATTTACCATCAGCAGTTTTACCGACTTGCGCCGGAAACTCATCGGATTTCATGCCATCTGTCAGCATGATTTGTACACCTTGAGCCACACCTTGCTGATAGGCTGATTTTAGTAGTAAGCTACCTGTTTCTACGTAAAAAACACCAAGAACTGCATCTGGCTTACCAGCAAAGGCCGCCGCCGCTTCGGTTTCAAAGGTGGTTGCTTTGGGGTCGTAGCGTACAGGATTATTTTTGTTAACTACAGTCCCACCGAGTTTTTCAAAAGCTTGGACAAATGCTTTTTCAAAACCCACTCCATAGTCATTGTTAATCACAATGGTGGAAACTCGCTTAAAGCCTTTCTTGTTGGCAAGTTCGGCTAAGGCTGGGCCTTGATAGCTATCAGGGGGAACTGTCCGCGCCCAAAAGCCATTAAAGTCGCCTTTCTGCGCTTTTTCGGTAAATACGGGACTGGTACTACCAGGGGAAATTAGTAAGACTTTATTTTGGGCCGCAATGGAGACGGCAGCTGTGGAAACGCTGCTAGCAAAAGAGCCGACTACACCCGCAACCTTATCTACAGTTGCTAGTTTAGTCATACCAGCCGCGCCTGCTTTCGGGTCTGTTTGGTCGTCTACAGCCACTAGGCTAACAGGTTGACCATTCACACCGCCGCAAGCGTTGACTGTTTCTACTACTAAGGGAACAGCCGCAGCCATTTGTTGTCCAATAGATGCTAAATCGCCTGTTGCTGGCAGGAGAGAACCAATTTTTAGCCCTGACCCACCACTGGTCGCAGTGGTGTCTGTGGCTGGGGTACTAGTTGCGCCATTGTTAGCTGCGCCATTAGGTGTGGTATTACTTGTTTCACAAGCTGCTAAAAGAAAACCTGCGGTGAAGGTAGCTAAACCTAAACTGAGGGCAGCACTAATTCTTTGCATAGATTACTTTCACTCCTCAAAGATGCGGGAGCCTAAAAGTAAGATTTAAACTAAATTTTCAAGTTAGCTTAATCTTAACAGGACTCTAAATGTTAAATGATAACATCCACCTTTAGAGATAGAAGTACTTACCCCTAATATTAGTGTTATCTATTAACACTAATATCCTGTTGACAAGCAATAAAAACGGAGAGGGAGGGATTCGAACCCTCGGTACGGAGTTGCCTGCCGTACAACAGATTAGCAATCTGCCGCTTTCGACCACTCAGCCACCTCTCCAAGGTGACAAGAATAAATACTAGCAGCTATTTTTGTTGATGTCAAATAGTTTTTGTCGGTAGTCGGTAGTCAGTAGTCAGTAGTCAGTAGTTAGTGGTTTTTAGTCAAGGGTTTTTTACTCTGGACTATTGCCCCTTAAGGTACTTTAGGATAACCCCTGCTCCTGCGAA
This sequence comes from Anabaena sp. FACHB-595, assembly GCF_048568275.1. Taxonomy (NCBI): domain Bacteria; kingdom Bacillati; phylum Cyanobacteriota; class Cyanophyceae; order Nostocales; family Nostocaceae; genus Anabaena; species Anabaena sp. FACHB-595. The sequence continues at coordinate 2,197,680 of NZ_CP183473.1, read as the reverse complement.
GACGCTACCGCGAACGGGAAACGATAGTTGTTTTCTGACGCAAGGCGACACGCCACTCCCTCAAGTCGGGAAACCCGCCCACGGGGGTGGCTCAGGAACGCACTATTTCACTGGTAACTATTGACTATTGACTAATTTTTATAACACTTGCGATCGCATCCAAGCTATGGGTAGGGTGCGTAACTTTTTCCATTGGGGGACGTAAGCGCGTTGACTGAAGACATCATAATCGTTGCGTTCAATCACATCTAAAATTTGACCGTATAACATAGAAGCTGCCCACACTGGCCAACGGGCATCGGGGGCCAGGTGAGTAATGCCCTTTTCTGCTTCAGCGTAGAATTGCCGCGCTCTCTCTATTTGAAAGCGCATGAGGGAGCGCCAGCGCTCATCTACAACGCCGTTGCAGAAGTCTTGCTCGGTGTAGTTAAATCGTGCTAAATCTTCCAGAGGAATGTAAATTCGTCCTCGTCTGGCATCTTCACCAACATCCCGCAGAATATTGGTAAGTTGATTGGCAATACCTAAGGCGATCGCTTCTTGTGTGGGAATATATAGTGGCTTGCTTTGATGCCAAGGTGCTGTGTTGGTGGTATTGTCTACCTCCATCACGGCTGTTGACATTAACCCTACAGTCCCAGCGACGCGGTAACAGTATAGGTATAATTCCTCAAAGGTTTCGTAGCGACTACGATGTAAGTCCATGCGCTGTCCGGCAATCATGTCCCGAAAGGGCTGAATGTCTAGATTAAAGCGTTGGATTGTGTCCACCAAGGCTACGTCGTAATTTTCTTTGGGGTGTCCCGCAAACATCGCTTCCAGATGCTGCTCCCATAGGTCTAGGGTTTCTGGCGTAGTAATGGCGGATGCGGGCCCGTCCACTAATTCATCTGTACGGCGACACCAGGCGTAAATTGCCCAGATGGCTTGGCGCTTTGCCGGACTCATCAGCAATGTACCCAAGTAAAAAGTTTTGGCATACTTGGCTGTGAGATGCCGACAAAGTTTATATGACTCGTCTACAGAGACCAGCGTTTTCATGCGCGGGGGGGAATCAGGCAGTTGCAGCATTCGTTGCAGGCGGTCGGGTTAGCGTTTGCAGGTTTGAGGTGTTGTCCTCTGGCAGCGATTCACAAATCGCCTGCGCTGTTAGCTTACCAGAAAGTACGGCCCCTTCCATACTGCCTAAATAGCGCTGCATGGTGTAACTCCCACTTAAAAAGAAATTGGCAATGGGGGTTTTTTGGGCTGGACGGTACTGTTGACGACCAGGAGTCGCTTTGTAAACTGAACGCGGCGTTTTTACGACGTGAGATTTCAGCAATTTTGCTGGATTATCTCCTTTAAAGTGGTCGGGGAAGAGTTTTTCCAACTCGACCATAGTAGCAGAGACAATTTCCTCGTCGGATTTACTAATCCAATCTTTGGCAGGAGCTAGAACTAATTCCAGCATTGAGCGGTCGGGATTAGCATATTCACGACAAGTGTTGCTCATATCAGCATAAACGCTGAGGAGGGGCGATCGCGAAAACAACAGGTGATCAATGTCTGTTAATTTCCGATCAAACCACAGATGGAGGTTAATTACTGGCACGCCTTCTAAACCTTCTAGCTTCTGGAAAAACTCCATTTGCTGCCAAGGCTGTGGCAACATGACTTTCAAGGGGTCAACTGCCATAGCTGACACGTAAAAGTCTGCCGTAATCACTTCATCTGGCTCTCCATTTAACCCGCGCAGCAAGAACCCTTTTACTGTACCATCCGGATTGAGCAAAATCTCTTTTAGAGGGGCGTTGAGCCTGACTTCTCCACCCCGTTCGGTGATGTAATCAACGATGGGTTGACACAGCCGTTCTGTGGGAGAACCATCCAAAAAGGCTATTTTGGAGCCATATCGCTCTTGCAGAAAGCGATTTAGGGCTGTTAATAAAATTGTGGAGGAAACTTCATCAGGATTAATAAAGGTTAAGGCCTTAGATGCAGCAATGAACACGTCACTTGCTACCCGCTCACCCACACCTTGCCTTTTCAACCAATCTGAGAAGCTGTACTTGTCCATCTCCTCGACATACTTCTGTCCTCGAACTATGGCTGGAAGCAGTCCAATGGCGAACCTAATCTTCTGCTCCCAGGTCAACATATCGTTGTTGCGAAGGATCGAGGCAATGATGTTAAAGGGAGAGGGGATATCCGGAACATCAAAACGTGAGAGTGTTCCAGGTTTATCTGGTTGATTAAAAATCAGTGTATGTTCTTTCCACTGGAGTCGGTCTTCAATACCCAACTCCTTGAGTAATTGCAGCATATTGGGATATGCCCCAAAGAAGGCGTGTAACCCGGTTTCGTACCAGTCGCCGTCAGAGTCTTTCCACGCCGCCACAAGGCCACCCAATACGTCCCGACGCTCTAAGACTATGGGAGTGTGACCTGCGTCCGTGAGATATTTCGCGCAGGAAAGTCCTGCTAGACCAGCGCCAGCGATCGCTACTCGCATTTAAACCTACTGTTCTTCAATATTTCTTAATGGTTTTGCCGTTCTCATTATACTTTGCAATCCGTTACATTTGGCAGTAATTGTGCGATCGCTTCTAGAAAAAAGTTTATACAGGGGACTGGGGACAATGAAAAAGCAGGGGAGCAGGAAGAGGAGTCGCAAGGACGGTTTCCCTCCGCCTGCTTCTTATCAATAGCTCAGATGTGAACTATCTCTATTGAGAGTGTAGGATAGGGGCTGAGATTATTTATGCTGTTAATCCAGTCTTTAGCTACACAACTATAGGTTAAGCATTATGCCAGCATTGCAGAGACTAGAACGCTTTGGAAATCACTTAATAATGGGTATTTCTGGTACTAGTTTGAGTGATGAAGATAAACGCGCTTTGGGTGAATTGAAACCAATAGGGGTAATATTCTTTGCTAAAAACTTTTTAGATGGTGTACCTTACGCGGTTTGGCTGGAAACTTTTCAGGAGTTACATAGCCAGATACAAGAATATGCAGAACGCGATTCCATGTTTTTTACCTTAGACCATGAGGGAGGACGCGTTGTAAGGACACCTTTACCGATTACGAGATTTCCTCAGGCGTTGTTGTTGCGATCGCAGGCTCGTGAAGTAGCAAAAGCCACGGCAATTGAATTAAAATCTTTGGGCATCAACTTATCTTGGTCGCCTGTAGCTGATATTTATTCCCACCCGCAAAATCCTATTATCGGTTCTCGCGCTTTTGGTAATACCCCTGATACGGCGGCGGCTGGTGCGCGGGAATATTATTTGGGACTGACAGAAGCTGGAATTGTGGGATGCGCCAAACATTTCCCCGGACATGGTGATACGAGTAAGGACTCCCATGTGGAATTACCAATTCTCAACCTGACTCCAGAGGAATTACAAAATCGAGAACTTATTCCCTTCAAAGCTTTGATTGAAGAAGGGATTCCCCTCATTATGACCGCCCATATTTTATTTCCCAAAATCGACCCAGATTTACCAGCTACCCTATCCCGCCCCATCCTCAAAACTATATTGCGGAAAGAACTTGGTTTTCAGGGTGTGGTCGTATCTGACGACTTAGACATGAAAGCAGTTTCAGATATGTTTATGCAAAGTGGTACAGTCGCGCGGGCTTTTAATGCTGGCTGTGATTTATTTATTGTTTCTCGTAATATCCACGCGTCTTCTATCGAGCGTACATATAAAATTGCGGAAGATTTTACTGATTGTTTAACTGATGGTAGCTTGGCTGAGTCAGTGGTAGAGTCCGCTAAGGAGAGAATCGAAAGACTATTGGCAGTAACTCCAGAATATTCTGTACAGGCGTTAGATAAAGATACTTTAGTCCGTCATGCCGAATTAGCGATCGCCTGTTGTTTTGAGAATAGTCAATAGTCAATAGTCAATAGTCCATGATTAAAAACCTTCATTTTTAACTGTTGATTAATGACTAATCACCCTAATTAACTTGAGTTCGGGTTAAAGATAAGAAGGTAAAACCAAGTCAAGATGAAGGCTAGGCTTCTTAGGTTGATTCTAAGAATACTTCTAGAACAAGCCTTTGAGGATATTAATATTGAGTAATTAAATAACGTAGTTACTTAAAGGATTTACTCAACTCAAATAAATTGTGCTTTCATTTTCAGTATAATTTTCATGGAACCCTTACCAGATACTTGGACAGATATTCAACCTGATACTGTATATGTTTCAATCAGTGGTCTGCTAGTTTCGTTTGCTAGTGAACAAATACAAATAGGATTAAAATATGATCAGAAAGGGAAACATTTAAAAGCCATTGAGAAAGGGCAAGTACCCCTTCGCGGTAATGTTGGGTTGGTGGCTTCCCAAGAATCAGGTTACGATTTGAAATCTAAAGTCTTAGGTAAAGGTGGCGACCGCCGATTTCATGCAAAATTCATTGATGGTATATTACACTTCCCTGGTTTGGTAACAGAACATTAAACCCACATAACTATGACAAGACTCGAATTAAAAAATCATCAAGTTTGGCGAGATTTAACTGAAATCTTAGAAAATTTAGATGGTAATATTCTTGTTCAAGAACATCTTGAACAATCTGATTATAAAGTATGCGGTTACTGGGATGAACAAGATAAATATTATGAAAAAATTACGTTACCTCGTCCCCTAGAAACGGAATTAGTTAGCAGTTCTATTGGTGTTACTCACACTGAACGTTTTTTACAACTAAAGTTTTCACTTAGAGCTTTTGGTACTTATGCCATACAAGCGCAGAATAATCATACTCAAAAGATTGGTGAATTAGTTCTTGTTTATGATGAAAATCTAGAATTTATTGATGAGAATTGGCTTTTAGATGTCGATTCTCCAATGCTTGAAATAAGTTAAACTTCACTTATTGTTTGCATCGATTTCTGGGCAAAATTCGTTGTGTCGTAAGATTCGGATCATCTCTCGCCCTGGATGTTTGAACAACACATAAAACTCACTATTGGGCATTCTCAAGCTTTCAGGAATGAGATAGGTTTCGATTGGTTCTGTTAGCACTAACCCATGCCCAGGAAATAGAATAATAGTAATCTCACCAGCACGTAGACATCCTAAAACTCTTGCAGGGACGCGCACATAAAAGGATGAAGTATCTTGTTGGTGCATACACTTTATATACCACTCCCAACCAAAGATTTAGTTAATGGCACTTCATCAGTAGGACAGGTTGCTGGGTTTAACACTATTTTCAGCTTACTACCTGTCCCTTTCCTTATCCCGAACTCAGGTTAATTAACCAAAATGTTTGATAATTGCGTCGGCAAATTCAGAACATTTTAGAGGTTCAACTGGTGGTTCGAGTAATCTAGCTAAATCATAGGTGACTTGACTGTTAGCGATCGCATCGCTTAAACCTTTCTTAATTAGGTCTGCGGCTTCTTGCCAACCCATATACTCCAACATCATTACCCCAGATAAAATGACTGAACCTGGGTTAATTCTGTCTAAGCCAGCGTGTTTAGGTGCTGTACCATGAGTGGCTTCAAACACAGCGCAGGAATCGCCAATATTTGCCCCTGGCCCCATTCCTAAGCCGCCGACAATAGCAGCCGCCGCATCAGACAAGTAATCGCCGTTTAAGTTCATTGTCGCCAGAATTGAATACTCATCTGGTCTGGTTTGGATTTGTTGAAAGATACTGTCAGCAATCCGGTCATTGACTAACACTTTTTCTTTCCACTTACCGTTACCGTGGCTTTCCCAAATTGAGTTAAGAACTGTTTCTACTTCCTTGACAATTTGCGCCTTTTTCTCTGGAGTAAGGGCATCAAAACCAGGGTCAATTTGACGGGCGTTGTCTTCCAAGGAAATGTTCGGGTTTTTCTCCTTGTTGCTTAAAATCCAAGATTCCCGTTCAGTGACAGTCTCTTGGCGGAACTCACTTGTAGCTAATTCGTAACCCCAATCACGGAAAGCGCCTTCGGTGTACTTCATGATGTTACCCTTATGCACCAAAGTCACTTGTTGCTTGTCTTTGGGTAATGTGAGGGCGTGTTTAATGGCGCGGCGTACTAGGCGCTGGGAACCTGTTTTACTGATGGGTTTGATCCCTATACCAGAATCGAGGGGGATTTGCTTTTTACCGTGTTCTGGGGTGGCGGGGATGAGTTCTTTGTTGAGGATAGAGATGAGGCGATCGCCTATTTCACTACCTTGTTTCCACTCAATCCCTAAATAAATATCTTCCGTGTTTTCCCGATAGACAATTACATCAAGTTTTTCAGGATTTTTGTGGGGTGAGGGTGTACCTGCATAATAACGGCAAGGACGTACACAGGCATATAGGTCAAAAATTTGTCTGAGTGCCACATTTAAGGAACGGATACCACCACCGACAGGGGTAGTCAAAGGCCCTTTAATTGCCACACCATATTCCCTAATGGCTGTTAATGTATCCTCTGGTAAATACTGATAAGTCCCGTATAAATCACAGGCTTCATCCCCAGCGTAAACCTTAAACCAGCTAATTTTACGCTTGCCTTGATACGCTTTGGCTACCGCCGCATCTAGTACTTTTTCTGTAGCCGGCCAAATATCAATTCCTGTTCCATCGCCCCGAATAAAGGGGATAATTGGATTGTCAGGCACAACCGGCTCACCATTTTTGAAGGTAATTTTTTCTCCGGTTGTAGGGGGGGTAATCTTGTTGTACATATTTCACACACTCCACAAAGATACGTTGTGTATTGGGGATTGGGGATTGAGGATTGGGTACTGGGGATTAGGATTTTTTGTTGTTTTCGCCTCTACTTTCTACTCCCTGCTCTCCTACCTCTTCCCACTCCCTCATTCATTGAGTCGCAGATTTTCCCCCTATTCATCTTTTTACAGCATTGGAGGATTTCGGTATAGGATTTTCAGTGAAACCGCCGCAATTTTGTACGATCAAAAATAGTAAACTACTTTTCGCTATCATTGCTTCGCCATAAAGAAGGCCGATAGCTGACCGCTTTTTCACGCTCCCGCTAATTACGAGTAATGGCATGACAGACCCAATGATTGTATCAGGCACTGCTAATGACATCGACTCCCTCCGGCAACGGCTAATCGCTGGGTCTATCCAAGTCCAACAACAGATAATCCTACAGTTAGCTGATGTGGGCAATGAAGGATTAGATGTTTTGATGGAATTTTTACTGAAACGTCGTGAGAACCCAGCGACTTGGATTGATGGGAAGGCCTACCAAGTCCTTTACGAGTCGGATGCACCTCAAGCCCAGGAATTTTTGCAAAATAATTTTCCTGAGGGCATTGTAACTCTAAAATCAAGCTGCGGGATTAATTACAATCCTTTGCAACAATTACTAGCTCAACAAGATTTCCAAGCAGCAGACCTCCTGACCATCGAAACCATGTGCGAAATAGCAGGGCCGATGGCTGTCAAAAGGAAATGGCTGTATTTCACTGACGTGGATAGTTTTCCCACCGATGACCTACAAACCATTAATCAACTGTGGATAGTTCACTCTGAAGGTAAGTTTGGCTTTTCCGTACAAAGAGACATCTGGTTGAGTTTAGGGAAAAACTGGGATAATTTCTGGCCGAAAATTGGCTGGAAAAGCGGTAATAATTGGACTCGCTACCCCAACAGCTTTACTTGGGATTTAACTGCGCCCAGAGGTCATCTACCCTTGTCTAATCAATTGCGGGGTGTGCGGGTGCTTGCTTCGTTATTTGCTCATCCTGCTTGGTCTAAGTGATGGGGATTGGGGACTGGGGATTGGGGATTGGGGGAAGGGAAAGAAAAGAACTAATGACAACTGACCAATGACTTATGAGTAATGCTACTAAACGAGAATTTTACGTCATCATTGAACGGGATGATGATGGGTATTATGTGGGAGAAGTTCCCCAACTAAAAGGCTGTTATAGCCAAGGAGAAACCATTGATGAACTAATGATAAATATGAAAGAAGTAATCGAACTATGTTTAGAAACTGAAACTGATGAAAATAAACCAGAATTTATCGGTATTCAAAAGGTAGTGATTTGATGCCGAAATTACCAGGTTTAACTGGAAAAAAAGTTATTAATACCCTTGAGAAATTAGGATTTCAAGTGGTGCGTCAACGAGGTAGTCACGTACAAATGGAACATGATGACGGTCGTTTAGTCACTGTTCCTGTTCATGCTGGTAAAACAATAGGTAGAGGGTGGCTCAGTAAAATATTACGCGATGCTGAACTTACAAGAGAAGAGTTTATCGCATTGCTGGAATGAAAAATTAGGGAAAGTTTCCAGTCGCCAAATTCAAAATCTCAGATAGGATAATGGCAAAAGTTCGTTTAGAAGATATAAAGCGTCGGTTTAACAATGTCACCGCAATTGAGGAAATCTCCTTTGAAATTCCGGATGGTGAGTTTTGGGTTTTGGTGGGGCCTTCTGGTTGTGGGAAGTCTACAATTTTACGAACGATCGCTGGTTTAGAAAATGCCACATCAGGTAATCTGTTTATTGGCGATCGCTTGGTAAATAACATCCCCGCAAGAGCGCGCGATGTGGCGATGGTGTTCCAAAATTACGCTCTTTATCCCCACATGACGGTGGCGGAAAATATCGCCTTTGGGTTGAAAATGCGGAAAATTAACCCGAAAATTGTCCAAGAACGGGTGGTGGATGTGGCGCGATCGCTTTCTTTGGATCATCTGTTAGATCGCAAACCCAAACAACTTTCCGGGGGTCAGCAACAACGGGTAGCATTAGGGAGAGCGATCGCCCGTGAACCACAAGTATTTTTATTAGATGAACCATTGTCTAATTTAGATGCCCAATTGCGAGATGATACTAGGGCAGAATTAAAGCAGTTACATCAACAATTAGGCATTACAACTATCTACGTCACCCATGATCAAGTCGAGGCGATGACTTTGGCTGATAAGATTGTGGTTTTAAGTGGCGGACGGATTCAACAAATTGGCGAACCTCAAGGGATTTATGCTCGTCCTGCTAATCAAATGGTGGCAACTTTTTTAGGTAATCCACCGATGAATATTTTACCTGCAACTTATCAACTTGCAGGTTTTGATATCAATGGACAATTACTCGCAATTCCAGCATTTCTCAGGGAGAAGTTACAACTCCGGTCAGCACAACGGGTGAATTTGGGTATTCGTCCAGAACACATATCAATTAATTCTGACGCAATTAATGACCAGAGTTCAGGATTGTTAGTCGATGTCAAATTAGTTGAACCTTTAGGAAGAGAAACATTAGTTCGTGTGAGTTTACCCGATTCAACGGTACTATTGAGCGTTCAATTGAGTGGAAACGTGCGTCTACATCCAGGCGATCGCCTTTCTCTACAACTTGATTTAAATCAGTTGTTTATTTTTGATCCTCAGACTGGCTATAAAATATCACCCCAGGATTAACTAAACAACTTCACCCCACTTTCAACCCTAAGCAAATGCGATCGCCATTATTCAGTCTAATGATATTTACCAAATTACATACAAGCCAGTCAATGCCGTCTTAAAAATTCGTCGCTGGGAAGATTTTAGCTGTATCCAGGAAATAGATTTACCTGAATGTACTATTGTCGATTTAATCGTTCCCAGTTATTTAGAGATCGCAGTCATTGGGGAATAGATAACAATCCTGCACCAACTTTGGTTCTCTATAAAGTTTGGGAAGTATCCCTACCCTACGAGGAAAATAATAGTAGTTTATGACTTCAAACGATTAGCAGTGAGGAGAATGATCGCAATCCCCAGCGTATAAGCAGCCAAATCTCGCCAGTCGAAAGTAGATCCAATTGTTAAATGGGCTAGACGGGAGTTTCGCCAGCCTAAAATATCAATGAGATTAAGAAACTGAAGAAACTCAATCAAGTAGGCAAATATCAGAGTCCCAATAGCAACCTTCCGTAGTGGAACTGCAATAAAAGCATGAACAAAGTAAGCAATCACCATGACAATTAAAACGTCGCCCAGTAACGGTCTAATCCAATCATCTCGGAAGAAGAGGGCAATGATCACAACTATTGCAAATAGAATCGCAAACAGGGTGAAAGAGGTACGATTAAATCTCAACCACTTGAGATTACGGAATTGTTTAGGCACGATTGATTTCCTGGGTGTGATTCGCCAGGATCGTAACATTGTTCTTTAAAATTTGTCTAAATTAAAAGTCTGATTGGTACGGTTTTGTGAGGTGCGTAGCTCCTGCCAAGTTAATCAATTTATCAAGTGAAGAATGCAACTTAGGTTTGAATTGATTTATAAGCTTTTTAGCAATATTCATATATTGGTTAAATTGCTGATTAAATATCATGTTGTAATTTATACGGTAGTTTGTTCAAAGGTAACATCTTCGTAAAGCTCGGCGATCGCTCCTTCAAACCCAATACTATTAAGGCGAAACATTTTATCCTGCTCTGTATAATTTTGCAGAATCCATAAACCATTATCACCACGTTTAAAACATTCAACTCGCTGACGTTTTGTATTAATCAAAACGTATTCTTTTAGAGTTTCGATTTCCTGGTAATCTACAAATTTATCCCCTCGATCAAAAGCTTCAGTAGAGTTAGACAAAACTTCTACAATTAAACAAGGAAACCTTTTATGATTAGGTGTTTCCTGATCACGTTGATCGCAAGTAACCATGACATCAGGATAGTAATATCTATTTAAAGATTCAATCCTGGCTTTCATATCAGCAATGTAAACACGACAACCAGAACCACGTACATGATTACGGAGAAGTGCAAACAAATTTCCCGCAACAGTGACATGAGCATCAGTAGCTCCAGCCATTGCATAAGCGTAGCCGTTGATGTATTCATGTTTGATAGGACTGGTTTCCTCTAACTGGAGATATTCTTCGGGTGTGAGGTATTCTGGTTCAGGTGAGGCAATCATAAGCAATTTCCAACATTTTTAGTTATCACGATTATTATGGGAAGCATCTTGTCACTATTAATACATATATGCGGCTTCCTGTTATTCCCTTAACTCTAATTTTAACTCTAGCTTCCCCATCTCTAGCACAAGCACCAACTCCAACCACCGAAGAACAGATAACACAAGCTGTGATGTTGAATAGTAGCGGTGAATCCCTTATTTACAAGGATTTTTTTGGTGTAGGGGAGTTACAAGCAGCTTTGGAAAACTTCCAGCAGGCGTTAGCTATTTTTAAAAAATATGGTGCTAAGGCTGGAGAAGCTAACAGCCTTGTAAATATTGGATATGTGTATTTTCGTAAAGCAGAGTACGGGAAAGCACTCGAATATTTTCAGTCCTCCTTAGATATTCGCAGGAAAATCAAAGACCGCCAAAATGAATGGATACCCCTTTCTTATATTGGTGAAGTATATGTCAATTTGGGACAGTATCCCAAGGCGCTGGAATATTATCAACCAGCTTTAGCTATTATCAAAGAACTGAAAGCAGCTAATTCCAAAGATTCTAGTTATGCTACTAGCGAAAAAACTCTGCTAGCTGATATTGGTGCGGTTTATTTTCGTATGGGACAGTATACAAAAGCTCTCGATTTTTATCAGCAAACATTGGCAATGCAAAAAGCTGATGATGATAAAATTGGTGGTATTCAAACTTTGAATAATATCGGTGTAGTTTACGTTAATTTAGGCAACTATAAACAAGCCTTAGATGCCTATCAACAAGGTTTAGCTGATCTGCAAGAATGCTGCTCGAATTATACTGGCACAAAAGCAGCAATTATTAATAACCTTGCCAGTACTAATTTTAGTTTGGGTCAATATAAAAAATCTCTAGAACTAGCCGAAGAATCAGCAAATATTTATAGCAAAATTAATCATGATGCAGAAAAAGCCACGAAACAAGAGATAAAATTACTTTATGATTATTTAGGTCAAAATTCCCAAGCTTTGCAACAAGTTGCCAGTCGTGCTAATGTTGGTGATGGGTTTGGTAAAGACTCTTTTCAGTTCCAAGGCAGAGCTTTAAATCTCAATAATATTGGACAAATTTACTTGAGTCTGGGTAAATATGACCAAGCATTAAAATTGTATCAACAAGCTCTAAATATATATAAAGAGAATAGCTATAAACCAGGGATTGCTGTAACTCTCAATAATATTGCTAAGGTGCAAAGTAATTCAGGTAAGTACCCGCAAGCTCTTGAGTTAAATCAGCAAGCTTTAACTATTTATCAAGAAATAGGCGATCGCACCGGGGAAGGTGTGACAATGAGTAATCTAGGGCAAATACACCAAAAGCAAGGCCAGCAGGAAAAAGCTTCAGGATTGTATCAGCAAGCTTTAGCCATGCACAGACAAGTTAGCGATAAAGTCAGTGAAGCTGCAACCCTCAAACTTTTAGGCGATACCCTGTCTGTACAAAATCAACCACAACTAGCGATCGCATTTTACAAGCAATCAGTCAACCTCACGGAAAGTATTCGCCAAAGTTTACGCACCATCCCCGCAGATATCCAAAAATCCTATACAGAAACCGTTGCTGAAAGGTATCGCCGCCTGGCTGATTTATTACTCAAACAAAACCGTCCCAGCGAAGCACAGCAAGTTTTAGATTTACTCAAAATCCAAGAAGCCAATGATTTTATCGGAAATCGCCGTAGTCAAAGCCAAATGACAACAGCAGTAGTTAATACTGGACAAAGGGGAGTGAATACAGAACCCCAGCCAAGCCAAAAATTACCACTGCAACCCCAAGAACAACAGATTTCCCAAAAGTATAGCGCCATTCAAGATCAAGCGATCGCTTTTGGGCAAGAACTAACAAACCTCCGCCAAACTCCAGCAAATGCACGCACAGCCATCCAAGAAAAACGCATTGCTGAATTAGTGAAACTTGAGCAAACAATCACGGCTGAGTTTAACAAATTTACCAAAACACCTGCTGTAGTCGCTCTTGTACAGCAATTATCTGCAAATTCTGGACAGGAAAATCTCAGCTTAAGACAACTTAATTCTTTGCGGGATAATTTGCGACAGTTAAATAAAAAAGCAGTATTATTATATCCCTTAGTGTTAGACGACAGATTGGAATTAGTTCTCGTCACGGCGGATGCACCACCAATTCATCGTCCAGTTCCCGTCAAACCAGCAGAACTAAATCAAGTCATTAATGAATTTCGACAAGCCATAGTTGTTCCCTATAAAGATAGTAAAATTCCAGCAAATAAATTATATAACTGGCTCATTAAACCTATAGAGAATGACCTGAAACAAGCTAATGCTCAAGCAATTATTTATGCTCCAGATAGCAAACTCAGATATATACCCTTAGCTGCATTATATGATGGCAAAAATTGGCTGATCGAGCATTATATCATTAATAATATTACTGCCGCTAGCTTGACCAAATTAAACAATAAACCCCAAGCCTCTCTACCAACTTTAGCCGCAGCATTCACCAAAGGCGACTATAAAGTAGCAGTAGGCGAACGTCAAGAAGTCTTTAGTGGTTTACAGTTTGCTAAAGTCGAAGTAGACAATTTAGCTAAGATAATTAAAGGCACAAAAATACTATTAGATAATGATTTTAGTCCCCAAGTTACAATCCCCCAAATGAACGATTATAAAATCGTCCATCTGGCGACTCATGGGATGCTGGTAAGTGGTGATCCAGAAAGTTCATTTATACTATTTGGTAATGGCGATCGCGTCACTCTCAAAGATATAGAAAACTGGTCTTTATCAAATGTTGATTTAGTAGTATTAAGTGCCTGTCAAACAGGTTTAGGTAATCAATTGGGTAACGGTCAAGAAATTCTCGGTCTAGGATACCAAATTCAATTAACAGGTGCAAAAGCTTCCATTGCCTCACTATGGGCTGTTTCTGATGGCGGTACACAAGCATTAATGGATAGCTTTTATAGTGTCTTAAAAACAGGTAATTTAACTAAATCTGAAGCTTTACGTACAGCACAACTTGCCTTGTTGATGGGTAATAATCAGTTTAATCATCCCTATTATTGGGCATCATTTATTTTAATTGGCAATGGGCTTTAAATTGTCAAGCTTTGAGAACCCCGACTTCTTGAAGAAATCGGGGTTCTGGTTTCGCTATTATTCCTTGTTATTCAATTAGAAATTGTAGCCAATACCTAATAGCAAACCAACATCAGTTTCATCCACAAAAGCTGCATTAACAGCACCATTTACAGTAAATCTCTCGCCTAAAGGAATATCAACACCACCAGTTAACAGTAAACCAATATCAGTATCGCCACTAGCTTCGATTGCTACACCAGCGCCAACATAAGGTGATACGGCGAATGGTTGCACAACACCAGGCTCTACTGCGCGGGGGGTGAAATCCAAAGTCAACGGCACTAGAAATACGGTATCATTACCAAAAACAGCCGATGGTCGGACTGATAGATTGCGCGTCAAACCAACTTTACTAATAACTGCAAAGTTGCTATCGCTGAGAGCTGTATCACCACCTAAACCAATGTTACCAGCAACCCCTATGTAACTAGAACCGCCACGGGTAGCTCTACCTGGAGTTACAGCACCCGGATTTTGTGCTTGAGGGGTTCCTTCTTGTGGCTGCTGACCAGTTAGATTAGGTGGAATCAGGACTTCGTTAATAGCGTGGATAACGCCATTGCTAGCTTGAATATTTGCTTGAACAACTCTAGCCTCATTAACGGCAATTTGATTATTGGCTGTGTCAACTCTCACATTGACTGGCGCATCGCTAGCAGTTGTCAATTGTCCAGAAGAGAGTTGGTTAGCCGTTAATTGACCAGGAACCACATGATAGCGGAGAATTCTCACCAACAACTCTCTGTTCTGTGGTTGTTGTAGTTGTTCTAGAGTACCCGCAGGTAACGCCGCAAATGCTTCATTAGTGGGAGCAAAGACTGTGTAAGGCCCTGGTTGCTCTAGAATATCTGTTAAACCTGCTGTCCTCAATAAAGTAGTCAAAGTACTAAAAGAGTTACTTGATGCTGCCAAAGCAACAATATTATTAGAACCTTGTGTACCTCCTGTCGTACCAGACCCACCCACTATGTAGTTAGCAGCTGCAACATTGCTAGGTAGAGGTTGTACTTGTCCTTGTCGAACTAAAGCTTGATACAAAAATGCTGCTGCTTCTCCACGGGTAAGAGATGTTGACGGATTCAGTTCTCTCACATTCGGGTAGTTAACAACTATGTTGCTTTGTGTAGCTGCGGCTACGCCGTTGACAGCATAGTCAGGAATTGCCGAAGCATCTGCATAGTTATTACTAAGAACACCTGATGCAGTATCAGTTGTAGTTAAGTTTAAACCACTGCTTAAAGCAACGATCGCCTGTACTCTAGGAATTTGTTGATTGGGGCGAAACACATTCCCTGGATAGCCAGAGAGAAATCCCGTTTCGTAAGCTTCCCGAATTGCTTGCGATGCCCAGAAACTCGCAGGTACATCTGTAAATCCAGATGCACTTAATTGTCGGACTGGTTGTTGATTAAACGCTTTTTGAATTAATGTGGCAAACTCAGCGCGACTCACTGCCTGGTTTGGTCTAAAAGTACCATCGGGAAAGCCAGCAATGATATTTCTTTGTGCTAAAGCTTGAATAAATGGTTGCGCCCAGTAATCTGAACTGACATCAGAAAAGTTGGAACTTGTAGTAGACGGAGTTTCTGTAGGAACAGGTGTTTGTGCTGAAGCTGGTTTAGAAACTATTAAGGGATTTGCTGTTATCGCTGTCATCCCCAAAGCCAGCAAAGTTGTGTAGGCTAATGACCGTCGAACCGAACTAAACATGAAAAATTCCTCCAAAATTAAGTAAATAAATTACACAAAGACATCAATTGACTATGGGAAACAACTGCTTGTATAGTTGATTCAATGAGAAGCCGAGACATTATTTTTGGTTTGGAAAATACCAAAATGATGAATATAATTTTCCTCGCAAACATCAATTTCGCTAACAACATAGTTTTCATCTTCTAAACTAAAACCCACAACATTATTTGTAAGTTTGAGAGTTATTAGATAGAAAAATATGTAGTTAGGAGATGCCAAGCCCATTATTATGGAAGGGGCTGGAGTCGAAAACGTCCATTCATAATCAACATCTAGTAATATTAGAACTGCAAAGGTTATTAGTCTTATAAAGAGAATTGTTACAGATATTAACCCGTTTTAATAACTAGCTAAAGGTCATATTTTCCAGATATTTTCTCATACTTTAGATAGTTGTACGCTCTTGAGCAATTCCGAGCTATCCAAAGTAAGTACACCCAAATAAATATTATTATGGAAAGAATATTTATGTCTGACTTCAAAAGTCAGGCGTAAGGAACTTTCAACCACCAAAAATGTCCCACACTTGCGGGGCGTAGAGAAAGCTATAGGATTCATACTTGATTTCTGAAATATTATGTAGGGTGGGCATTGCCCACCGTATCAAGGTTCTGCTGGGCAATGCCCACCCCTACAGATACTAAGATTTTTATGCGTAAGCGCAGGCTACGCCAACAATAATCAAATCGGATTCCTATATATCGGTCAATACGGTTCAGTTAAGGAAAAATGTGGTGGCGTGGCAAGGCTAAAATGATAGATTATGCTGGTCACTCCAGGATGCCTTATGAGCGTTCATCCCAAAGCACCGAAAATCTTGGATGGTGTGTTGCTTATGCTCAACCCTTGATATCACCAACTTTATGCTCAAGAATGTTCCTAAAAAATGGCTTTTTCGGATATTAATTACTATCATATCTGCACTATTATTTGCTATTTCATCTACAGCAATTAGTATTTATTCCTATGGAAGCAATAGTTACAATAACAAAGCAGATGCAGCAATAGTTCTAGGTGCAGCAGTTTGGGGGGAAGAACCATCACCTGTTTTTCGAGAACGAATTAACCATGCCATTAATCTATATAAAAATGGGGCTATTAGTAAGATTATTTTTACTGGTGGAGTGGGAGAGATTAACGAACTGGCTGAGGCTATTGTTGGCAGAAATTACGCCATAGCTAGAGGAGTAAAAGCAGCCGACGTCTTAACAGAAACTCAGTCTCGGACAACTTACCAAAATCTTAAAAATGCGATAGAAGTGGTGGGTACTAATGAAAAACCTACCAAATTTTTGATTATCAGTGATCCATTGCACCTAAAACGAGCCGTTTTAATGGCAAGAAATTTGGGAATTGATGCTTATCCTTCGCCTACACCTACCACTCGCTATCGCAGTTTTAACAGCCAAATGGAATTTTTAATACGAGAAACTTATTTTTATTTTATTTACCTTGTATTTAAAATTTAGTAACATTTACCTTCACACCAGAATCAAGTCCGGGGACTTTTAAATACTCTACTGGCTCAACACGTTGTGGTGTGCGATTATCTGCGGGATTGACACATTCTTTAAAAAGAGCATCTGGATTATTGAGTAAATCAAACGGGCTGAGACTTTCACATCCTTTTTTCTGTTCTAGGGGAATAGAAGTTTCTTGAAGATTTTGAGGTTGTTTTGTGACACTATTCCACTGACTATTGATTGTCACTGGTTCTGTGGTTAGAGCCGCAGCCTCATGGCGTTCAATGATAGTTTCTGGCAAATTCTCCTGGTTAATATTACCATTTTGGGGTAGTGCGATCGCTGGTGGGATTTCGCCCATCACCTCTGATGGAACGTAGCTCAGTACACTGACTACAATAATTGCAATGATGGAAAATGCTTTCATAGTAACATTACTCAATGATGAACTTTCAATCAAACTTATAATTTTCCGGCAACAGGAAATTAAATCATACTCAATAATTATAGTTTTAGGGAAAAATTTTTGGTAACAGGTAATAAGTTTAAAGAGATGAAACCCAAAGTGTATAGAGTAGCGATCGC
This sequence comes from Anabaena sp. FACHB-595, assembly GCF_048568275.1. Taxonomy (NCBI): domain Bacteria; kingdom Bacillati; phylum Cyanobacteriota; class Cyanophyceae; order Nostocales; family Nostocaceae; genus Anabaena; species Anabaena sp. FACHB-595. Next base: position 2,179,852 of record NZ_CP183473.1, on the reverse strand, counting down.
TACAATTAAAATACTCTTTTAAACACAAGTTAAGTACAGCAATTAACATCAATTAAGTTTGACTATCTTGCGGATAAATGTGTTACCGAAAAAATTCCCGCATTACCCCTACCGGAGATGCACAAAAAGTAGTTGAATATGTACTAGTAACTGACCAAAAAATTGATAAGAATGAGAATTTTGGCTGCGACAGTTGTACTAACTTCTTCTTTGCTGATGACTGGGTTTATTCATACCTCAGCCTTAGCCAACAATGCGATGACACTTTCTCAGTCAACCCCTAAGTTGCAGCCAAACAAAGCTCAACCGATAAATATCAGTAAAGCTGAGTTTGGTGTAGCAGTCCGTGACGCTGGAGGGAAATTTAACTTCACCCCAACAATCAGAGTTCCGCTAGAAGAGGGTAGTAAATACGGTTGGCGGATTCAAATTCAAGATGTTAAAGGTCAAGTGACATGGCGCGAAGTTCTGCGCTTACCAAAACCCCCAGAAACTTGGGCTACAGATAACGGTGAAAATTTTACATTATCAGCAGATGGTACAGAAGCAGTCACCAAACGCACCCAGTTACCAAAGGACGGAGTGATTGAAAACTTTTGGACGATCGCACCAGGTGATCCACCTGGTAAACATATAATATATGTCTATGTAGATGACCATCTCGTCGGTAATTTTGAGTTTGAAATTGTTCCCAAAGGAAATCGGGAAGTTAAAGGTAGGGAACAACTAGGTAAGATTTAGGTAATTGGTAATTGGTAATTGGTAACCCGTAGGGTGGGCAATGCCCACCTTAATAAATTTAATTTTGAATTGTTATTTTTTGGTGTTCTCTTCATCTCTCTACACTAGCAATCTACAAGGTATCTTGGAAATGGAGGTCTGATAATTGCTGAGTGGCGATTATGAATACAGAAGAATTTCTGCGATTGATGGAAAAACAGCGCTCATGTCCTCAAACCCTACCGAAGGCGCTGCAAGCTCTGTGGTATGACAAACAAGGTGATTGGAACCAAGCTCATGAGATTGTACAAAACGCCAGTGATGTTGATAGTGCTTGGGTTCATGGGTACTTACATCGCAAAGAAGGCGATTTGAATAATGCTCGTTATTGGTATCAACGCAGCAGTCAGCCAGAGTTTGTTGGGGAGTTAAATCAGGAATGGGAACAGATAACTTCTTTCTTACTCAAGAAGGTAAATGCAATTCATGGATGCTGAAGCAATCAAACGCCGTTATGCAGCAGGGGAAAGGTATTTTCCCGCCGCGAACCTAATTAGAGCCAAGCTGATTGGAGTCTACTTACCTGGAATAAATTTATGGGGAGCAGACTTAAGCGGCGCTAACCTAGCGAAAGCCAAACTCTGGGGAGCCGATTTGAGTCAAGCCAACTTAGCCAATGCTAATTTGACTAGAGCTAATTTGTGCGGCGTGAAGCTGAATCAAGCAAATCTGCGGGGAGCTAAACTCAACTTGTCTAAGTTGTATGGAGCAGATTTAACTGGTGCTTATTATGACGAAACTACGAAATTTTCTAGAGGTTTTGACCCGGTAAGTAGAAATATGCGGCAGTTTTAACAAAAGCTTTGCCTTTTGGAGTTTGCTATGGTACTGTTTTTACAAACATCTGCACCTTGAAAATTAAATAAGTACATATAGCGTTTCTCGTTTGTCTGCAATACGTTTTGACTTCTATCCTACAAGGAGACAGGCTTTAAGGCTTACTCTGGAGGTTAAGTCTGTATTAGACTCAACTGCAAACCGCTATATTCTTAACTTGTAATCGAATGGTTAGTTTCGTCAAGTTATTTTATTAAGAAATGTAACCTGAGGGGGTCGCCTAAAGCCTGAAAAGCTTATTATCTCGTTGACCCCCTCAGATAGCTTACCCTATAAGGGTTTGAGTCACCTTGATGATGTAGTTATTGTCAATAAGCGATCTCTATTGACAGGTAAAATATACCCCCCTCAGTTTTACAGTTCTGTAAGTCTTATTTGGTAAGCTTTCTGTAAGTGTAGGGTTTTTAATCTCTTACCCCTCACGGGGATGGAAACTATATATCATACCAGCCCAACCAGTTGGAATTGCTCCAGCAGTTTTTAATCTCTTACCCCTCACGGGGATGGAAACTTGAAGCAGTTGCAGCCTTTTTGCGAGCTTCTTCTACTTGTTTTTAATCTCTTACCCCTCACGGGGATGGAAACAGTATGCTGACCAGCGCTCCACGCTTGGTCGATTTCATCTTGTTTTTAATCTCTTACCCCTCACGGGGATGGAAACGATCGAGTCAGATCTACCCAGCGGGCGCTGAGCGCTTTCAGTTTTTAATCTCTTACCCCTCACGGGGATGGAAACCCTAACTGTTCGGTTGCTTTTGTGGCAACCTAAAAAATTGTTTTTAATCTCTTACCCCTCACGGGGATGGAAACATAAAAGACATATTATGCCTTGTTTGCCCTATCATAGACAGTTTTTAATCTCTTACCCCTCACGGGGATGGAAACAAATATATTGAGCAACCTACGTTGCATACAATATAATCCAGAGTTTTTAATCTCTTACCCCTCACGGGGATGGAAACTTTATAAAACCGCCTCTACCTTGAGCAACATCTTGTTGGCGTTGTATAAATGCGGGATGAATTGAGACTTTTATACAAAGCAGAATATTGATTCTTTGCGCCTACTCTTCGAGTTCCGCTTGCAGTATGCGTGATACAAAAATCATCCCACTAATCAGCAACGCCCTTGTTTTTAAACTCTTACCCCTTGCGGGGATGGAAACTTCCATTCCAAACCTTCTGTGCCACACATAGAAAAAATGTTTTTAGTCTCTTACCCCCTGCGGGGATGAAAACACTAAAGGATGCTCAACCACCAAGCCTTGAAAATTAAGGTTTTTAATCACTTCCCCTCACGGGGATGAAACAGAAAGACGATCGCCTAAACTATCCAAATATGTAGAGAGACACAAATATTTGTAGGATAGGTAGAGCGATCGCCTTTTAACTAAAGCCTATGCAGATATCATCTTCCGGCTATATCCTAGCGTTGGACTTGGGAACAACTGGAAACCGGGCATTTATCTTTAACAATGCAGGTAAAATAGTTGCTCAAGCATATAAGGAACTAACACAACATTACCCCCAACCAGGATGGTTAGAGCATGACGCGGAAGAAATCTGGCAAGATACCTGCTGGGTGATGAAGACAGCCATCGTCAATGCACAAATATCTCCTAGTGAAATTGCGGCTATAGGTTTGACTGTACAACGGGAAACTTGCCTACTCTGGGACAAAACCACGGGGAGACCATTACATAAAGCCATTGTTTGGCAAGACCGCCGCACGGCTCCCCTGTGTCATCAGTTACAGGAAAAAGGCTATGCTCAGGAAATTTACAGTCGTACTGGTTTAGTAGTTGACGCTTATTTCTCCGCAACTAAACTCCGATGGTTATTAGACTACATCACAGGCGTTGATTTAAAAAATGTTTTGGCAGGTACAATCGATACCTGGATATTGTGGAAATTAACAGGTGGGAAAGTCCACGCCACCGACCACAGCAATGCTAGCCGCACCATGTTGATGAATTTGAAAACTGGTGAGTGGGATGAGCAACTACTAGAGATTTTGCAAATTCCTGCCCATATTCTGCCGCAAATTCAACCCAGTTTGGGAAAATTTGGTGTTACAGATACCAGCTTATTAGATGCAGCTATCCCCATCACAGCCATTTTAGGCGATCAACAGGCAGCTTTGTTTGGTCATGGCTGCGATCGCCCCGGTTTAATGAAATGTACTTATGGCACTGGTAGCTTTTTAGTAGCTCATACTGGCTCTAATATTGTTCGTTCTCAACATCAATTAATTTCTACAATCGCCTGGACACAAGCCGATAAACAGGAAAATATCAATATTGGCTATGCTCTAGAAGGCAGTATGTTTACTAGTGGTGCTTGTATCCAATGGTTGCGTGACGGCATCAAGCTAATTAAGACGGCTGCTGAAACTGAGACCATGGCAAATCAAGTAGCCGATAACGGTGGGGTGTACTTTGTCCCCGCTTTTAGTGGACTAGGCGCACCCTACTGGGATATGAACGCTAGAGGAGCTTTTTTTGGCATTACAGCCAGCGTCCAACCACAGCATTTAGTCCGGGCTGTATTAGAAGCGATCGCCTATCAAGTGTTAGAAGTAGTACAAGCCATCAATGCCTCTTGTAGTAGCCCCATGCAGCGCCTAATTGTCGATGGTGGTGCTTGTGAGAACAATTTCCTCATGCAGTTCCAAGCAGATGTTTTAGGTATTCCCGTAGAACGTCCCACCATGCGCGACACAACAGTACAAGGTGCAGCCTTCGCCGCAGGTTTAGCCGTGGGATTTTGGGATAGTTACACAGCATTAGTTAACCAACGCCAGATAGACCGCATTTTTGAACCAGGAGAAGGAAGCCAAAACGCCACAGCCAATTTTGCGATATGGCAAAAGGCAGTTAAACGGAGTCTTGATTGGGTGTAGGTATATAGGGGTGTAAAGGTTGAGAGTAGAGAAAGACTATTGATACTCCCCATTATCCATTATCCCGACTTAGCCGCCAACTTTAAATCCAAGGTATAAAAGCCAACTTTATTCGGTAATCTAGCAAATCGTCCTGTGCGATAACCCCGTGAGAGTTCATTCAAGACTTTGCCTTTAACCTCTCTAGTGTCTTCTTCATCTAGTTCTCCATAAAGTCCAGAGATGACTTGAGCCACACTAAAAACTTTACCTGGATGTTGTTTGAAGAAAACACTCAAAGCATCAATTAAAAATTGCCCTTCAAAAGGTTCTAACATGGGGACGACTTTGGTCTTCGGGATGATGACAGGTTTCTTCTTCTTACTTCTGCCATTTTGGGAGTAAGTATGAGTGCGGTTGGAACTTACCAGACCTAAATCCAGAGTGTAACATCCGGGTTCATCAGGGATGCCAAACCAAGCTTGTCTTTCTCTACCTTGTGTTAGAGATGATTGAACTCTACCTTTGACTACTCTAAAAATATAAGACTCCAACTCTCCATAAAGCGATCGCACAATAAAATCTATATGACATACTGCCCCAAGATGTTCTTCTAGTAGCTTTTTAATCGCTTCCATGCGGGTAAGAGATTGATACTCAGGTAACATCGGGATATCAGTTCCCTTAATGGTTTCTGGAGTAATTTCTATGGTTGGTGAAGAACTTGGTTCTGGAGACTCGTTGTTATCTTCATCTGTATTCACAAAACTCTCTATTTCCAAGCTTCCTGAGTTTTGGGACTCAACTTCTTTAGACTCCACCAAGTTAACCTCAGTGGGAGAAATCCCATTAGTTGCAGATGGTAGAGATTTTTTGGGGAAAGAGGTAGAAACGTCTGGAGAGATATCACCAATGGATATTTGCTCTTTCTTTTCCGCACTAGGAGACCAAGTAGATAATAAAGCTTCTACATGATCCAGCTGCGATCGCGCTTGTGTAAATAAGGTTTCGTACTCTTCTACAAGACGAGCATAATAGTCTCGTAATTCTAACAGTGGGGAGACGAAATCTTGAGGAGGAGGGTCTAATTGCAATTGAGAATTTATCATGCTTCAAATCAACCTAAATCAGTGTCGCTTTTGTAAATAGTTGGACGAGGCTTGGCTTTGCGAGTCGGCTGCTGAGACTTTTTCGGCGCTTGTGGTGGACGACATATCTCGCAATATAAAGGGCGAGGGCCAAAAGTCTCGCGTTTTGTCGCCTCGTTACACTCCTTACAGACAAAGTTAAAAACGCGAGTGTGAATTAGCCGCTTATGCGCCCTAACAGTATATTCTCTAACATCAATTAACTTACTGGTCATAATCAAGAGTATGGAATTACAAGTCTCTCAATATAGCTATTCAAGCAAATAAACTAGGATCAGTGTGTGTTTAGTTGTCTGTTTTATTCAAATTAGCAATTTTAGGAAAAACACTAGATGCCAACTTGGCAGATAACAAACTAGAAACATTAATTGCTTATCTTATTAGCATATAGCGCATTATCAACAACTAGGTAATATTTGCCACTATATATCTGACTTTTAGGAGATTTTTGTATAAATTCGGGACATATAGGAACCTGATTTGATTCTTGTTGCCATAGTTTGCGCTGGCGCTGAAAAACTTAGGTCTTTGTAGGGTGGGCAATGCCTACTAAAATAACCCTGAGAAAAAAGAGTTTTGCTATGGGAGTGGGAAATGATTTTGGCGCTTCAGTTGGGAACTCTCAACAGTAATTTCACTATATGCGGTATTGTGAAGCGTTAAGCTACCTCCCATGTTTGCGTTGTTAGGGCTGCTATGTTGAGTGCTGAGTAAATAGTCTATTAAGACATCTACTCAGCACTTAGGACTAATTAATTAGACTCAATACTATTCCCTTGGCTCTAACCAATATTGACTTTTACGACTTTATTTCTTTCTGACTCAGCTTTTGGTACAGTTAGCCGGAGGATACCGTTTTTGTACTCAGCTTGTACTTTGTCGTTTTGAATTAGAGACGGTAGGGGAATAACTCGTTGGAATTTACCATACCTAAACTCAGAACGAGTAATGCCATTTTCTTCAGTCTTAGTCTCAGACTTCCGCTCACCAGTAATCGAAATCGATTCAGGAGTCGCTTCTACATGAATATCAGTTGCTTCTAAGCCTGGGACTTCTAGTTTCAAATGAATAGCATCATCCTTTTCTTCAAGTTCAGCAGCAGGTACGAAGGCAAATCCCACTTTTTCAGCCCCATCAGTTGGCATTAACCTATCAAACAAGCGGTTTATTTGCCGTTGTAATGTATCCATTTCTCGGAATGGTTCTAACCGCTCAATTTCTCGGAATGGTTCCCATCTTGTAATTGCCATAATATCACCTCTAAAATGCAATATTTGCTTATAAGAAGGCTATTATTAAGCTTTTTGCTGGTAAACGAAGAGGTATATGATCGAATCAATCTGGAGTTTGGCAAAGCTTAATTTCTAGCTCCTTCACTAAAAGATTAGATCAGGATCAAACGCCTGTAGGTTCGGTTCCATAACCAAGAGCGATCGCAATAACCGTACCCACCCAAAACCATTGATAAATCTACCCTTTTACTGATGTTTTTTCCGATTACAGTACATAAAAAAAATAATAAACAATCCTGTGCCAAATAAATACTTTAAGGGATCAGGAATCCTGGGGTTAGGAGAGAAAAATCCCTCAATAATCCCGGCTATAACTAACATTGGCACAATCCCAAATAATAACTGCACTGCTTGAGAACCATAAAATTTCAAGGCATCACCTCGACGATATTCACCAGGGAATAAAATAGCTCTTGCTATCAACAACCCAGCCCCACCGGCGAAGAAAATGGCGGGTAATTCTAAAGCGCCATGAGGAAAAACAAATGCCCAAAAAGGATAAGCTAAATTATTCTGCCCTACCAATGTACCGATAGCACCAATGAGCAAACCATTAAATACCATCACATAAGTTGTGAATGCCCCGGCTGTCATCCCACCTGCAACCGCACCAAAGGACACCTTGAGATTGTTAATCATAATCCCACTAGATGCCAAAGGTTCAATCCCCACAATTGACCCCATCCACAATTTATGCTCATCTCGCACTTGAGAAATTAGGCGTTCTGGGACGATTAAAGACATGAATGTCGGGTCTTGCCAAGCATACCACCACGCAACTATTAGACCTAGAAAAAATAAAGCGGTAGCTGTGGCAGTGTACGCAAATGTTCGCTGAATCACTGCGGGTAGTTCCCATCGGTAAAATTCCACCACCGCTTGCCATTCTTGCCTTCTCGAACCTTGGTAAATCTGCGTATAGCCACGAGTTGTCAAGGATTGTAAATTATGTATCAAGATATTACCGACTTGCTGGGTCTGAGCGCGTGCCAAATCTGCCGCAACTGAACGATATAAACTAGCTAACTCCCGAATTTCTGTAGCTGGGAGAGACTTTAACCCTTTTGTTTCTACCTGTCTTAATAAAGCATCTAAACGCTGCCAGTTTAACTCTCGCCGGGCAATCCAACGTTGAATATTCATAAATTTTGGGAATATTAGCAATTAACGTACTTTAAGATAGCCTCAAATCCACACCCGTAATTTCAAGGAAATTTCGCATCTATGGCAGGAAACTTTGGTTCTCCCAGTCCCACGCAACCACTGAGTGTAGGAAATGTTGTCAGTGCAGGGCTACGGTTGTATCGTTCTCATCTTAAGGACTACTTTCTATTGGCATTGAAGGCTTATGTCTGGGTGCTAGTTCCAGTTTATGGGTGGGCCAAGTTTTATGCCCTTACATCGCTGATTTCGCGCCTGGCCTTTGGTGAATTGGTGAATCAGCCAGAAAGCATTTCATCGGGTGAACGTTTTGTTAATTCCCGACTGTGGCAGTTTTTGTTGGCAATGCTCTTATTACTTCTTGTTGGTATTGGCATTGGTTTAGGTGTAGTAATTTTATCTATTTTATTAGGAGTGGTATCGGCTGCATTTGTTGGCGGAGTAGGACAACAAGCCAACCCTGCGACTTATCTTGTGTTTATTCTCGCGGCTTTTGTCATCGGTATTGTGGCGCTATTAGGGATTTTGTGGTTGGTGACACGTTTTTACTTAGTAGATTTGCCTTTAGCTGTAGAGGAAGGTATCGAGGCTACTTCTGCCATTAGTCGCAGTTGGGAATTAACCCAAGGTCACGTTTGGCGGATACTGTTGATTTCCTTTGTTGGTTTCTTAATCACAATCCCAATTCAAATTGTGGTTCAGATTGCTACAAGTATTCTGCAAGCGGCATTTTTACCTTTAATCAGTGAGGGTAATACTGTATTCGCTCTGCTTTATTTTGTCCTGGTTTTAGTTCTTATTTCCGGCAGTGGTGCGTTGTTGATCCCCTTTTGGCAAAGCATCAAGGCTGTAATTTATTATGACTTGCGGAGTCGTCGTGAAGGGTTAGGCTTGCAGTTACGCGATCGCGAAATTTAACCCACCATTTCATAGTCCCAGCAGCCAGAACCCTGACCCTGAAAAGTTTTATTAGTTTTGAATTGATATGCACCTGTTCAACCGTGTCAAATACCGTACACCAGAAAGTGTAGAGATAGAGTTTACCGTTGCTGGTATCGGTAATCGTGCCTGGGCTTTAATCATTGATTATCTGATTTTAGCGGCGACTTGGGTAGTATTCTTCCTTGTCTGGGCTTTTATTTCCGCGCAGTTAGTAGATTGGTGGACAGAAACTTTCGGTTCGGCGACGGCTGTTTGGCTAGTGGCGATCGCATTTATTGTTAGCTTTGTTATGTATACGGGCTACTTTGTCTTTTTTGAGACTTTATGGCAAGGCCAAACCCCCGGTAAACGCTCAGTTAAAATTCGCGTAGTTCGAGATGATGGCAGACCAGTTGGTTTACAACAAGCTACTCTGCGAGCTTTATTGCGACCTTTCGATGAGTTTCTGTTTATTGGGGCTTTTTTAATTATTTTTAATAGTAAAGAAAAGCGTCTTGGTGATTTAGCCGCAGGCACAATTGTGATTCAAACAGAAACACCAACTACTTCAGCCACTTTCACTATTTCCGAACAAGCCAAGTCACTCTATGCAGAATTATCACAAATTACTGACTTATCAAAATTATTACCCGATGACTTTGCTGTTATTCATCAATATTTACAGCGACGTAGTGTAATGGGTAACAAAGCCAGAAGCGCTTTATCCATCAAACTAGCCGAACAAGTGCAAGCAATTCTGCACTTAGAAACGTTACCGGCAACTGTTACCTCTGATGTTTTTTTAGAAGCTGTTTACCTCGCTTATCGTGGAGTGGGAAGTGGGGAGTAGGAAGTGATGAATCAAGAATACTCAGTAACATATTCATCCCCCTGCCCCCTGCCTCTTATCTCCTCACCCAGCTTTCAAGTTGAAAGTGATGATTTGTTCCAGCAGTGCCATAACATCGCTACGACTGAGTTTTTCTTTACCGTTGGCGATCGCATCAATGGTTCCATGTGCTAATGTCAAGGGAATTTGACAAAAGTTGAGCGCTGGCCCATCTGGTAAAGCTTGGGTGTAAGCATCCGCTAGGGCGAGATTCCGCAGGGCATACTCCTGCATATTATTTGCGTCCCAACCGTCAGGAAAGAAGCTGACTCCACGCCCTAAATCTTCCACATGGTTACGTAGGATATTAACTGCTTGCAAACCTCTACCAAACCCAATCGCTAAAGTCCGGTTTGTTTGTGTGCCATCATACCAAGCCCATAAATCTGAGAGTAGCAACCCAACTGCACCAGCTACCCCAAAGGTATAGCGATCTAAGTCAGACTCTGTATGAATTTTCCAGTTGTTTTCTGCCCAATAAGCCATACGGTCTGACATAGCCGCCGTTGCATCCCAAATTCGCGGCGCAATTGTTTCTGGTGCAAGCAGAGACCACTCTCGAATCCTCATGGTGACTTCTTCCAGGGTATTCTCGTAACCGCTAAATCCGGCAGCGAAGGCATCAACAGGAAAACCATCAACCCCAGCTTGTAGAGTCAAGCTAATCCCACGCAACAGCTTTGCTTTTGTGGGGTTATCAAGGGTGGGATGGTCTTCGATTTCATCGATAGCACGCATACACAAGTATGCGGATGCGACTGCCTCTTGTAATCCTGGCGGTAAAATACTAATTGGAATATAAAAAGTACGACTAGTTTCTTTGAGGATTTGCAAGGCATCGCTACGTAAATCCATGTTTTCACTCCTCTGTTGATTTTTACACCACATCCCACTACCAGTTTTTTGATAATACTGGATATTGTTTTGACTAAACTGGAAAAACTAGAGATTAGCTAGTATTGCTCCTAAATATTAATGTTTTTTTGTATCAAAATTAACAAAATTTTCAATTTATTAAAATCACATCTATTTTGATGTGATTTGTGCTGTACGTATTTGCGTTGTTGTTTGATATTACATGATAAATTCTTGGTGTAAATATAAACAGTGATAGCAATGTGACATTCTGTAATATACCAAATTTATCTTGTTATTCAAAGTTAATTCCCCAGTATCGAGTCTTAAAAGTCCCTGTGGCAGAGATTAATTTTTAGATAACGACTACGTGCAACCTTAAGATATTGATAAACAAAAAAATACTCAATATGTGTGATGTGTCAGTTAGAAAAACTGTGGACGCACCGAAAAATTATTATTTATGTAACCATCTAAGAGGCTATTTTAAAAGTATTTTTGTCTGTATAGAAAACCTTTTTTCTTCGTTAAATATTATTTAAAATTAGTATTTACTGTCTGTTCAATGGGGATTAGAAACTATTTAGAAAATAAATAAAAAACTATATTTATTAGATAGATAAAGATATGAGATTGTCTTTCTTGTTCAAGATATATGAATTTGATTTAATCATTGTATATAATGACGTATCTATAGTGTGTGTATAGCCCGTACTATATATAATTCAAAAATCAAATAGTAGTCCTATATAACCTTTGGTGTAGGGAATATTATAAATTTTGAATACTGCATAATTAATTTTTATTTAACGTCTATCAAGGGCTTTCAATTTGTTTACATCAGTTGAGAAGAATATGTTAAAAATGAATTTCTGTTCATTTATTTATATTCATAGAAGCACTTTACCAGGACTAATTAGAAGTGCAAAAACAAAATGGTAAAGATTTTAAGTGTTAACAGCATTTAAGAAGATTTTAATTACTGACACAGCAAGATATATATATAGATAGATGTAAACCAATACTTTTGGCAGTAGTTTAAATCAGGTAACCGCGCATACCGATAGTAAATCATCCTAAACATTACAATCGTATAGGAATCCGATTTGATTATTGTTGGCGTAGCCTGCGCTTGTGTATAAAAATCCAAGTATCTAGTCCACTTGCTCCAAGCAGGGAACCTCCTTCTCAACGTTCGCAGAGCGCAGCGTTGCCTAGCAAAGACACTCCTCCAGAGAAGCAAGCGTTCGACTAATCTCACGCCGAAGTCTACCCGTAGCGTCCCCCAGGGAACGTAGAGAGGATCGGACTGCCTAGCTTACCAACGCAGTGGCTCCCCTACGCATAATTCAAAAATCAAATAGTAGTCCTATATATAAATAAAGTTACAAAAGCCTCAATGTTAGAATTCAACCACTTGCGACTGCACAATATGCACGGTTCACTAGTGGCAAAAATTGCGAGTGCGATCGCCACGTTGGTTAGTAGTTCCATATTAATTGGCTGGCTACTTGACATACAACTACTCAAAACATTTTTTTGGAGTAGTTCAGCAATAATGAAACCGAATACAGCATTATGCTTTACACTCTGCGGTATTTCTGCATGGCTTTTAGTAACGAAACCGTTGGGGGAACCACATTTTAGCCAGAGACACAAGCCCTACAAAAAACTGTCTAGAGCTTTTAGTGTCTCCACTACCATTATTGCTGGGCTGAAAATTTGCGAATATTTGTTTGGCTGGGAATTGGGAATTGACAAACTGCTTTTGGGTGATGTGCTTACTACCATCAACACACCATATCCAGGGCGAATGGGGTTGAATACAGCAATTAATTTTCTCCTCATAGGCATAGCTTTAGAACTGCTGATTTATCCACGAAATCATCGCAGCTATTGGTATGCTCAGATGCTCGTTCTCTTTACCACCGTGATTTCCTTACAGGTGGTTGTCAGCTATGCCTATAAAGTGAAATTTTCTTACACAATTAACCCGAATATTACCTCGATGTCCTTACAGACAGCATTATTATTTATAGTGCTGTGTATTGGCATTTTGTCTGGACGAGCAGAAAAAGGGCTAATGAAAATAGTGTTTAGCGATAGCTATGGGGGTTTAATTGCACGCCGCTTATTAGTAGCAGCGATCGCTGTACCTTTGTTTTTGGGGTGGTTAATCCTCGAAGGACAAAGAGCCGGCAGATATGGCCCAGCTTTTGCTGTTTCAGTCTTTGCAGTTATATTAATTGTCATTTTTGCGATCATCATCTGGCAAAATGCAGTAGTCATCGAACTCCTGAGCCAACAACGCGATCGCGCTCAAGAAACCTTGAAAGCTTATGAGGAAAAACTGGCAAGCCTTGTCGATGCCAATATTATCGGGATTATTTTTTCAGACATTTACGGTGGTATCCAACAAGCCAACGAAGCATTTTTGATGATGGTTGGTTATTCTCAAGAAGACTTACTTACAGGCAGACTTAATTGGAAAAATATTACACCACCAGAATATATCTACTTAGATGAGCAAGGTATTGCGGAAGCTCAAGTCAACCCCAAAGGAGCTTGTACACCTTATGAAAAAGAATACATTCACCAAGATGGTAGCCGCATTCCCGTATTAATTGGTTATGTATTGCTAGGAGAAAAGCGCGAAGAATCAGTTGCCTTTATTTTAGACTTAAGCGAACGCCAACAAGCACAACAGAAAATACTCCAACTGAATAAAGATTTACAGCGTCGCGTCGTCGAATTACAAACTTTATTAGATGTGATACCTATTGGCATCGGTATAGCAGAAGATCCAGAATGCCAACATATTAAAATTAATCCAGCTTTTGCCAAGCAATTGCAACTTTCCACAGATGTAAATGCCTCCCTCAGCGCTCCCCCAGATCAAAGACCAACAACATTTAAAGTATTTCACGAAGGTAGAGAACTTTTACCAGCAGAACTACCCATGCAGTACTCTGCGGCTCATGGTGCAGAAGTATTAGATTATGAGGTTGATATAGTTCATGACAATGGCGAAATCATCAAATTGCTGGAGTACGTTGCGCCACTGTTTGATGAAGATGGGAACACCAGAGGCTGTATTGGTGCATTTGTAGACATTACAGAACGCAAGCAAGCAGAGGAATTGCTGCGAAATGAGCAAAAATGGCTAGAAGATGTATTGAATCTGATGCCCAGACCATTACTGTTTATTGAGCCAGAAACAGCACGGGTCACCTTTGCCAATCGGGCAGCCGATGAATTAGCTGGTGGTGAATTTCCCAGGGGAGTAGCAGCCGAAGAGTATCACACTGTTTATCATTTCACAGATATCAATGGTAATCCCGTACCCAATGAGCAAATGCCTGGGGTAAGAGTTGCCAGAGGAGAACGTCTAGAAGGATTAGAGTTAGACTGGCATACCAACGATGAAGTTCTATCTTTACTCATATTTGCCGATACCTTACCAGCCATGCACGGTTATCCGGCAACCTGTGTAGTAGTATTTCAAAATATAACTCAGATCAAGCAGGCAGAAAAAGCTCTGTCCTTGGGTTATCAACGGCTAAAACTACTATTTAGTACAGCTAATGACCTGTTATCAAGTCAGGAACCAGTAGCGCTGATTGATAGTTGCTTCCAGAAACTGGCACAGCAAATTGGACTGGATGTTTATTTAAACTACCTGGTAGAAGACAATCCTCAATCTATGCGTTTAGCTTCTTATCGAGGCATTTGTCCGGAACTAGCGCAAGAAATCGAGTTTTTAAGGTTTGGGGAAGCTGTCTGTGGTACAACTGCTCAGGAACGTCATTCCATCGCTTTAGAGAACGTCCAGCAGTCAACCGACCCTAAAACACAGCTAATTCGCTCTGTGGGGATTAACGCTTATTACAGTTATCCATTGATTGCTCAAGGCAGACTTTTGGGGACACTCTCCTTTGGCAGTCGTAGCCGTGCCAACTTCACCGACAATCAAAAAGGGATGATGCAGGCGGTTTGTGACCAAATTGCGATCGCTATGGAACGGGTAGAATTGATTAATTCTTTGCAACGGCAGACAGAACAATTAACAGAAGCCAATCGCATGAAAGATGAGTTTTTGGCTATCTTATCCCATGAATTGCGATCGCCTCTCAACGCCATTCTCGGCTGGGCGCAGTTATTACAAGCTCGTAGGCTGAGTGAAGCGCAAACCGCCAAAGGCTTAGAAACCATCGAGCGCAACGCCAAAGCTCAAACCCAACTCATTGAAGACTTACTAGATATTTCGCGGATGATTAGAGGCAAGTTACGTCTCAACGTCCGTACTTGTAACCTGATTCCCATCATTGAAACAGCCATCGAGAATATTAACCTCGCAGCCCAAGCGAAAGAAATCGACTTAACATTCTTCTTAGAAAATCCAGCTACAGAAAATTTACCATTTCAGGTTTCCGGCGATTCAGAACGCTTGCAGCAGGTTATCTGGAACTTACTCACAAATGCCATTAAATTCACACCTTCCGGCGGCAAAGTAGAAGTTAGACTCACCAAAAATCCTGGTTGCGAACAAAACGAACTCATCACCAATAACTATGCACAAATCCAAGTCATCGATACAGGGATAGGTATTAACTCCAGCTTTCTACCTTACGTATTTGACCGCTTTCGCCAAGCTGATAGTTCCATCACCAGATCCCACGGTGGTTTAGGATTAGGTTTAGCGATCGTCCGCCATCTAGTGGAGTTACATGGCGGTACAGTTCATGTACATAGTCCCGGTGAAGAACAAGGTTCTACATTTACAGTCAAATTACCTCTCCTATCGGAAAATAAAGCAACTAGCATTGAGCCAATTAGCCCAAGAGGAGAAAATCTCACCCCCTTGCCTTTATGTCCTTCACTATTGGGGGTGCGGGTGTTAGTGGTAGATGACGAGTCAGATTCTCGTGATTTCATCAGCACAGTATTAGAACAATGTCAAGCTCAAGTGAGAGCAGTGGCAACAGCAAAAGAGGCATTACAGATAATTTCCCAATGGAAGCCGGATGTTTTGGTAAGTGATATCGGAATGCCAGAAGAAGACGGCTACTCCCTAATTCGCAAACTACGCTCCTTACCACCAGAACAAGGAGGAAACATTCCCGCCACCGCCTTAACAGCCTACGCCAGAGCCGAGGACAGAACAAGAGCCATTCAAGAAGGATTTCAACTACATTTACCAAAACCCATTGAACCCACAGAATTGGCTACAGTCGTCGCCAGTTTAATTAAGCGTGGTCAGTAGTCAGTTGTCAGTCAGCAGTCAACAGTCATCAATCATCAGTTGTCACTTATCCCCACAAAGCAACCCAAACCGAATTAACCCGCGCTCATAGCCGCGACGCATTAAGCCTAGTGATAAGGCTCCTTGGATGGTAGTCCAACCTGCGCGGAGTAAGCCGAATATTGCTTGGGGGGTAAAGGCGGAATCGATGACTATGTTCCAAAATTGGGCGACGGATTGCGACCAGTCGGCGGTGCGGATATTATTTAATGGTAGTTGACGTGCGATCGCTTCATACTCCGGCAACGAAATTACATAAGGCAAACAATACACCCGATAAATATCTTCTAGGTGTTTTTTTTCATCAGCCGTCAGTGGTGTTTTATCAGTGGGACGATGACACCATGTCACCATGATTAACTTACCGCCCGGTTTCAAGACTCGATAACACTCTTGCAAAAACTTGGTTTTATCTGGCATATGTTCGCCACTTTCTAGCGACCACACCAAGTCAAAAGAATTATCATCAAAAGGCATTGCTTGGGCATTTGCCACTAAAAACTGACTTCTACCACTTAAACCAGCTTCCTTGGCTCTTTCTGTGGCTCTAGCGGCTTGCACTGGACTCAGGGTAATTCCTGTAGCTTTAGCATTCAACTTTCCTGCCAAATACAGAGAACTACCACCAATACCACAACCCACATCTAGTATATTTTCTGCTGTTTGTACTCCTGCCCAAGTGAGTAATTCTTCAATTAAATCAATTTGCGCCTGACGGCGGTTTTTTTGTTCAGTACCGTCTGCACCATAATAGCCGTGGTGCATATGTTCGCCCCAAATCTCTTCCCACAGCCCAGAGGAAGCATCGTAAAATTGCTGAATTTGTTGGTAAAGTGTTGCACTCATGAAAAAAGCAGTGTTAATACAAAACAGAAATTAAAAAAACATATTCGTAGGCTACCATGTGTGTTTTTAATTAAATAAGAAAGTTTTTGCTTCCTCAGAGGGATCAACATTATGGCTCCTATCCGTAAAAATTTATGAGTTATAGCCTTAAATTAAACAACCACCATGAGCTAGATAATTTGAGGATTTTGACCGTTAAATATTGAATTTTTAATTGCTTATGACCGTTTCGCGCACAGTTTGCTTGGGATTTATAGCTGTCATCGTAGTAGGAACTATCTTGTTGATGATGCCTTTCTCCACTAGCAATGGTAATTGGAATGACCCTATTGTGGCAATTTTCACATCAACTTCAGCAGTTTGTGTAACTGGTTTAGCAGTAGTTGATACTGGTACTTATTTTTCTTTTTGGGGACAGTTCTTTATTGCCCTATTAGCGCAAATTGGTGGTTTAGGCTATATGACAACTACCACCTTTTTGATTCTGCTGATTGGTCGCAAATTTGACCTCCGGCAAAAAATCGCTATTCAACAAGCTTTAGACCGCCCTGGTATGAGTGGTAGCACCCAAGTTATTCGTTCAATTATTGCCACAACCCTAATTTTTGAAATTACAGGTGTCTTTTTATTGTTACCAGCTTTTGTCCCTGATTATGGCTGGAATCAAGGACTATGGTTAGCCATATTTCATAGTGTTAATGCTTGGAATAACGCTGGTTTTAGTTTGTTTAAAGATAACCTTATTAGTTATCAATCTTCTTCTTTAGTCGTTTTCACAATCACAGGATTAATTATCTTTGGGGGAATTGGTTATCAGGTAATTTTAGAAACATATATTTGGTTGCGCGATCGCATCCTCAAAAAAAAGGAAACTTTGGTATTTTCATTAGACTTTAAAGTCGCTACTAGCACGACACTAATACTTTTATTTCTAGGCACAATCGCCTTCTTTTGCATAGAAGTAAGAAACCCACAAACCTTTGGTTCACTCAATTTAAGGGATCAATTTTTAGTAGCTTGGTTTCAATCAGTTACTCCCAGAACTGCTGGCTTTAACACCATTGACATTGGCAAAATGACAACGGCGGGTCTATTTATCACAATTGCCCTCATGTTTATTGGTGCAAGTCCTGGAGGTACTGGAGGAGGAATGAAAACCACCACACTGAGAGTTTTAACTAGCTGTACTAAAACAATTCTTCAGGGTAAAGAAGAAGTTTTATTATATGAACGTAAGATAGCAGTTGCTCTCATTTTAAAAGCAGTTGGTGTTTTAGTTGGTTCTATAGCAACCGTCATTTTAGCCACAATTCTCATATCTCTTACAGACCCAAAACTAGATTTTATTCAAATTCTATTTGAAGTAGTATCAGCCTTCGCTACCGTAGGTCTTTCAACTGGTATTACAGCTAGCGTCTCCCCAGCAGCAAAGCTAGTTTTAATTATCACTATGTATGTAGGTAGAGTAGGAGTTTTACTACTAATGTCTGCTATATTAGGAGATCCGCGACCGACAAGGATTCACTACCCTGAAGAAAACTTACTCGTAGGGTAACTGAAGAAGATAGGAAGCAGGGGAAGTCAGGAAAAATTATTGGCAACTGACACCTAACAACTGACAACTAACAACTGATAAAATTTGAAAGAATAGGCAAAAGAAAGCTTTGAATTAATTTAGTCTAAGAGTTTTTGCTTTCAATACAGGGATTAATAATAAGGATTTCAACTGTGAATCTGTCATCGCTAGGTTTTTTTCGCAGTTTACGCAAAGATAATAACCAATTTGCTGTAATTGGCTTGGGTCGTTTTGGTCGTTCTGTCTGTTCAACACTGCATAAGTTAGGCTATCAAGTGCTAGCAACAGATATAGATGAAAAACGAGTATCAGCAGCGTTGACGGAAGAAATAGTTGGTCATGCTTTACAACTAGATTCAACCGAAACAGCCGCGCTTAAGGAAGCGGGTATTCTGGAATTTGATACAGTAATAGTGGCGATTGGTAACTATGTTCAAGAAAGTGTGATCACCACTTTAAATGTCAAGGAAGCTGGAGTACCTCATGTAGTTGCTAAAGCTTCTAGTGAAGTCCATTACAAGCTATTAAAGCGGGTTGGTGCAGATCATGTTGTTTTTCCTGAATATGAGGCGGGTTGTGCGTTAGCACGTACACTAACGAAGCCATCAATTCTTGATAGATTCGACCTCGATCCTGATAACAGTATTGTAGAGTTAATTGTGCCAGATGAATTTCACGGGAGAACTATTGCAGAATTGCAGTTACGCAACCGTTATGGGTTGAATTTGTTAGCCGTGAGTCAAGATGGTAAATTTCAAATTAACCCTAACCCCGGTAAACGTTTAGAACGTGGTACGGCAATGGTGGTTATAGGTTGTGATAGGGATATTAATCGCTTGCCAATTTAAAGCCTAAAAATATGACGGGCGTTTTGCCCGTCATACAAAAATTTGATAAAATTATGCAGTTTCCAGCTTCCTATTTTTAACGCAGAGTAACGTTGGGGTTAGCGCCGAGGCACGCATAGGTTTTTTGGTGATAAGTAGAACGGCTTAAATAATTCACGCTATGTCATTGCGAATGAAACGAAGTGGAATGAAGCAATCGCAAGGGTTATGCCGATTTTACAATCTGTTACATAGTTAGGTTTATTCTCACCGACTTACTTAGTTCGCTAGTTCTAAAATAATTGAGCGTATCTTTATCGAGAATTGGTATTAGGGAATATTGGTGGAAACTGCTTTTGTTCATCCGAGACAGGTACTGCACCAGAATTAGCTGGTTGTTCTTTTGGTGCTGTTAGTTGAGTTAGTTTTTCTAAGAGGTTATTTGTAGAGTTGTCTGTCGGCTTGGGTGTGGATGCTTGTCTTTGTTGCAGCTTCTGCTCCTCGATTTTCTGAGCAACTTGCTGCATTAACTGCTCAGTCTTCTCTGTTTGCTCCAGGTTCCCTTGTTGGCTGTATTCTTCCTGAGCGCGTTTGAAGGCGTTACTAGCTTTTTGCAGCTCGCCCTGGTTATATAAAGTTATTCCCAAGTTATAGTAAGCTAAGGCGTTTTTGGGGTCTTGGCGAACAGCTTGGGTATAAGCGGCTATGGCTTCCTCTGGTCGTCCTTGCATCGCCATCAGGCTGCCTAAACTACTGTAAGCTGCCGCATTTTTGGGATCTAACTTCAAAACTTCTCTATAGGCAACGATCGCCTCCTCCATTTTACCTGTTTGTTGCAGGGCGATCGCTAAATTATGATGAGCGTTGATTTTACTGGGTTCGAGATTAACTGCATCTTGGTAAGCGGCGATCGCCTCCTGCAATAATCCTTGTTCGTATAATACCAAACCCAAGTTATAATAAGCCTCCACCCTTCTGGGATCTATCACTAAAGCTTGGCGATAAGCTGTAATAGCACCCTCTTTTTTTCCTTGTTGTTGCAATGCTAAACCCAGGTTGTAATATGTTTCTCCCAAATTTGGGTTAAGTCTAATTGCTTCTCCATATTCCTGAACCGCCACATCTAGACGGTTTTGCATCAGGTAAATATTTCCTAGATAAGCTCTAGCCATTGCTAAATTGGGTTCTCGCTGCAACGCTTGGCGAAAAGCGTTTTCTGCACCTTGCCAGTCACTGCGGTTGTAGCGTGTAACCCCCTGTTGATAAAAGCTAGCTGTTTCCAAATCCCGCGAGATGGGAGTTTGTGCCAACAACTTGCTTCCTGGTAAATTCACAACCGGTGCAGCCAACACCAAAAAAGCTGATGCAGCACAGAGAACACCCAAATGCGGCTTTTGCCAATCTGAAATATGCTGACAGGTGATTGACGATAAACCGCAAAACCACTGTTTAATTTGCTGTTGTTTATACATAGTGGTATCTCTGTACTTATGGTTAAGATCCTTACAAGTAAGAGTACCCACTACAACATGAAAAATTAAAAGTTCAAAATTAAAAAATTTTGGCGGCAGGGGTAACTAATTTACAGAGGTTGTATGCAAACTCTCTTCTATTGCTCGACTCCTCTGGCTTCCGGTAGAATCAACATGGCATCACCAAAAGAGTAGAAACGATATTGAGAGGCGATCGCTTCCTGGTATATATTTAACAAGCGTTCTCTGCCAATTAGCGCACTTACTAGCATTAATAAACTAGAGCGTGGCAAGTGAAAATTGGTGATTAAACCTTCGACAACCTGCCATTTATAGCCAGGATAGATAAATAAGTTGGTTTTTCCACAAAATTCTTGTAAATTGCCAGATGCGGCTGCTCCTTCTAAGGCACGGACTACTGTAGTTCCTACAGCAATAATTCGACCGCCGGCTGCTTTGGTGGCTTTGATTTGTGCCACTGTGGCGGCGGGGACTTCAATCCATTCCTCGTGCATTTGATGAGTGGCTACATCTTCCACTTCCACAGGGCGAAAGGTTCCCACACCAACGTGGAGGGTAATAAAAGCTTGATTGATATTGCGATCGCGTAATTTTTGTAATAACTCTGGAGTAAAGTGTAACCCAGCCGTAGGCGCTGCGATCGCTCCTGGTTCCTCGGCATACACAGTTTGATACTGTTCATCTGCCGCTTGAGATGTAGTGATATAGGGTGGTAGGGGTATTTCCCCGAATTTATCTAAAAGTTGCACCAAAGATTGCCCCTCTGGTAAATCAAACTGTAATAAACGCCCTCCTGTGGCTTTGTCGGTTTCTAAGACAGTAGCGGTTAGCTGGTGGGGACTGGCGACTGAGTATTGGGGACTATTTTCTATTCCCAAATTCCTCATACCTAGTCCTTCAAAAATAATCTGTGTGCCTTTTTTAAAGCGTTTTCCTGGTTTAACTAAAGCCAACCAACAGTTAAACTTGCGCTCTTCTAGCAATAAAATTTCCACTTCCGCACCAGAGCTTTTACGCCCGTATAATCTTGCGGGGATGACCTTCGTATTATTCATGATTAATAAGTCACCAGGACGCAAAATATCCGGTAAATCACGAAAAATTTGATGTAGAGGTGGTGTTTCTTTACCTGTTGTTTGAGAATTGACGACTAGTAGACGAGAACTGTCTCTGGGAACTGCCGGATTTTGGGCAATTCTTTCTGGCGGTAGTACGTAATCATACCCAGCCAATGAACAATCTAAATTTGTATCCTCTGCTGCTGCACTAGAAGTTTGTTCAAGGTTTAATTGTAATATCTGTTTCTTCATTGAAATTCCCGATGCTTGGAATAAGTTTGTTTACATTTTTTTGACAAAAGTAGTCAATTTTAGACCTAAATTATAAGATTGACATTATGGCGTAACACTTAAGCAATTTGATAATAAATGGGTAAACTCCCCCATGCAAAGACGGGGGCATTTACCCTACCGGGATACCAATCAATTGAGGAAGATAGAGATGTAAGATTGGATTTGATCCCAAACACCATGATGGAATACCTATACTATCTGGCAAATGCCAGTTTAACTCTGAGGGTCGTTCAATATCTACACGGTAGACCCCAGTTACCTGTTTCGTTCGTTACCGTGATTCATCAAATAGATGGTTGGGTGGTTAGGATCAAACTTAAAAATCCCGTCTCGTCCCAAGAAGATGGTGATTTTCGAGCCTTCCTAAATGAACTGGGAATTAGCTATGAGCCACCGATGCGTGTGCAAATGGCACTGTGGAGCTTAGAAGCTGGACAGTGTCCTGTAGATGTTATGCGCCGCTATCAAGTTGCGATCGTTTCACATGGTAGCCCAGAAAGAGA
This sequence comes from Anabaena sp. FACHB-595, assembly GCF_048568275.1. Classification (NCBI taxonomy): domain Bacteria; kingdom Bacillati; phylum Cyanobacteriota; class Cyanophyceae; order Nostocales; family Nostocaceae; genus Anabaena; species Anabaena sp. FACHB-595. The sequence goes on along the minus strand of NZ_CP183473.1, from coordinate 2,157,190 downwards.
AGAAATAGAAGCTTTCCGTCAACAGTTTGTTAGAGGACTAGGTTACTGTCCAGAAACACTCGCGTAAAATCGATGGTCATAAACTGTGTATTTGCTCATTGGTAATTGGTAATTAGTGGTAGCAAAATATCATTTACAACCAGTTACCAATGTCATGAAAAGATTCATTTTCTGGTAGCAAATATCAAAACAATTATTAAAATCACTAACAATATTAGGGACTTCCAAATAAAAAAATATCCAAAATGTATGGTGCGTCAGTATGAATAATTTCTGAGTATAGTTAGGTTCTATCGCACTGACACACCCTACCAAACCATCAATTTCGGATAATTTATTGTTTGGTGTTCCTTTAATAAATTAGACAGTCAAAAGCCGCCGGAATATATTCTTGTAACTGAAATTTATATTCTCCTATTGCAGCATGATCCTGCTGGGAAATTCCCTGATAAGCAACAATCGCCACATCGAAGCGACAGATATACTCAGCTTTATCAGGATATTTGGCTAAAAATATTTTTGCCGTCCGCTCAATTTTTGCTTGCTTTTTCAGCGTAATTGCACCTCGTCCTCCATCATCCCAATTACCTGGACTACGAGTTTTAACTTCGACAAATGCTAGTATAGATTCTTGATTATTTCTAGTGTGTTGGGCAATGATATCAATTTCGCCCCAACGGCAGGAAAATTGACGATGTAAAATTATCCAACCCGTAGATTGTAACCATTGGGCTACAAAGTCTTCGCCTAAGTTGGCAATATTTAAATGTGACATAAAATAATCGAGTAATCTAGAGTTTTTATACCAAGTTGCAGTCCAAGTTAATCACTTGGGCTAGGAATATAGAGTAGGTAACTAGTACTGCTGCTATATGGGAAAGAAGATTAGTTTTTTGAAGGGATATTTTGCCAGCCTGATTGAGCCGAAGTTCGTACCGACTGCGTTGAAGGTTGCGGTTGTTGTTGGCTCTATTTTATTTATTATCAATCATGGTAGCGCTTTATTGCAAGGAAATATGGGGCGCGATCGCTGGGTTTCGGCACTGCTTACTTATGTAGTACCATACTTTGTGAATATTCATGGCCAATATATTAGTATTCGTCGCCATAAATCACTGTAAAGTCATAAATTTATCTCAATTGTAGGGTGGGCAATGCCCACCAAGAAGATATACACTGGGCATTCCACCCTAATAATCATCTGTTTCACTTTTAAATTCTTAAAGCCATTGTCCACCTCGAAAACGCCAACGGGGAAATATAATTCTCATAATGCTTTGGGAAGCAATAAAAACTGCTAACCAAACCACACTGTAGTGTATTAAAAAAGTATCTGCTGGTAGTACTTCTTTCGGAATAGGTAATGGTAAGAAGCCAAAAATTTTAGCTCCACAAAAAACAAATATTAATTCCCAAATCCCAGCCATAAGTTGATAAGCTGCCGGCCAATCCCGATCCCAACGGAACTTTTGTAGATAGTTATAAAGGACATCCCACCCTAAACCAAAAATAGCGACATAAGCTAGTATCCAAAAATAAACAGAATTAGCACCGGGGCCAATTAAACCCATTGCAAAAGGCGAGGATACTAATACACCGACGGTAGCAAGTAATAACAGTCTGGTTTGCCAACGACCAAATAAAGTTGGAGTCATAGGAGTAATGAGTACGAAAGATAATTTATATTTTGCTCATGTAATTTGAATTTTTCTCGCTCACTTACTAATTAGTAATAACGAATTTTATGTACAATTTTACTACGGCTTCATTTCTAATAATTCGGGAACTGTCACAAATTTATACCCTTGCTGTTTCAGTCCACTAATAATCTGTGGTAGGGCTTTTACTGTTCTTTGACGATCGCCTCCACCATCGTGCATCAAAACTATATAACCAGGTTTTGCACCTTTAACAACGTTTTTCACAAATACTTCAGGTTTAGCACGGGGGTCAGTGTCGGCTGAAGTCAAAGACCACATGACTACAGCGTTTTTCTGGCTTTTAGCATAAGCGACTAATCCATTGTTTAAAACTCCTCCAGGGGGACGGAATAAATGAGTTTTCACCCCGGTAGTTTTGTAAATTAGGTCAGATGTGCGTTCAATTTCACTCTTGGCTGTGGCTTCATTCATGCGTCTATACCAATGATGCCAAGTATGATTACCAATAGCGTGACCTTCAGCTACAACTCGTTTAGCTATGTCCGGATTTGCTTGTATAGCTTGTCCTACCCAAAAGAATGTCGCTTTAATTTGATTTTGCTTGAGAATCTCCAAAATTTCTGGCGTGGTTTTTTGCCAAGGCCCATCATCAAAGGTGAGAGCGATGACTTTCTCGTTACTATTAGTTTGTACCTTATAAACTGTTTTCCCTTGATATTGAATCGGTACAGTAAAGGTCAGCTTGTCTAATTTAGGTGGTGGCGGCGATTGGGGTTTAACTGGCGATTCGACTTGGTTGCGGGGAACTGGTAAATCTTGGGTGACTATTACAGATTGGTTCCTGTGGAAGGCCAAAAGAGTACCCACTGTAATAGAACAAGTTACCAAAAAAGTGGCGATCGCCATCACGCCAAGAGATTTTTCTGTTTTCAGGTGGTTGTTGGTCATGTCAAGATTCCCAAAACTCACCCTATGATAGGCGAATATTTTTTATCTGGAGAAAATTGACATTAGTTATTTCCTCAATCCCATCACTTGAGCTGATAGTCCGGTCGGGTATGATAGCCGGCTAAATGTTCCCAGTGAATCACATCTTCCAATAGAGATTGATAACCCAGGGTATTGGGATGCAGACCATCTTCAGTTAAACGTTTGTTGCGCCAAGCGTCCCCCCGTGCCATCCATTGGTCGAAAATATCTAAATAGGGAATTTGCCGTTGATTGCAAGCAATGCGAGTTGCTTCTTTGTAGCGATATTGATCGGCATGATTAAAATAAAAGCAATTTAAAAAAGGCATTTTGGCTTCATCTACTGGAACCATCCCCACGAATAGCACAGGACAAAGCTGCTGCGCTTGGTCGAGTAAGGAAGCGATTTCCGATTCAAATAAAGCAAAATCTGTACAGTTACGTCCATTCAGACGCGTTAACCGCGCTGAATCGTTAACGCCGACAGAGAGAATAATTAAGTCAGGGACACGATTTCGCAATTCGCCACGATGCCGAAATTCTACCTCTAACCTTTGTGCTACTTGCTGAGTGCGATCGCCTCTAACTCCCAAATTGTACAGCACATGACCAGAGCTATCAGGCAGCATCCACCAGCGCCGCAACTGCTCCACCCAGCCCCCCTTATCTGGGTCGCCAAAGCCATATACTAAACTATCCCCCAGTGCGATAATCTTCAAAGGCTGACATTGAGTTGGTGATAAGGACAGCTGCATTGAGGAATAAGCGGGAAATGTTTGCATCTTAAAAAGACTGTATTTTATATCTTTACAAGATTCTATACATTTCTACACCATTACGGGGTATATTTTATTTCTTTTGTCCCAAAAGCTTGATTGAGGTGACAGTTGACAGTTGACAGTTATCATGGTTCAGTCCCCACTCCTGCCTAACCTCCTTAACCCTCATTTGTCACTCTAGGCAGAGGAAAAGCATCGGTGAGAGGTTAGAGTGATTGCACATTTGTCAAGAGGGTGCGGGAAAAGGGGATAAATCCAGGTTGGAGACTGTTTTTCGCAGGGCTTTGACAACTCCTAAATCTTGATTCTCTTTTGCAGCAAAGTACTTAATGGGGTCATCAGCGTTACCTTTATCGTAGGCAACGCTGAAATGGTACAAACCTCGAAAAATCATCTCCAAAGAAATGCGGTCAAATGGTAAAGCTAATTCATCAGCTACCGCATCTCCCAAGTCAACTAATACTGCATAAAAGAGCCAAGTTGCCCACACTTGTAACTTCACACCATTAATAGAACCAGTCCATAAATACGACAGTCCCAATAAACGTTTAACCACATAAAAAGCTTCTTCAATTCTCCATCTTCTCCGATATAAGTCAGCAACGACATAGGGAGGTAATATTTGCGGATCGAGGACAGAAGTAATATAAGAATAACTAGTTTTACCAACCTTGAGTTCAATTAAACGTAAAGTTAGAACGGGTGCGCCACGACGAACAGTACCCAGTTGAATCAATCGGTCTTTAACCGAATGGTCATAACTAAAAATCTTTCTGATAATGATTGTTGAGCAACTTTTGTGGGATGACACCATAATAAACCCTCTCTTGCTAGGAGACGATTTAACTCTTGAACACCAGGAACTTGCCGCCATAACAGTGTTAAGACTGCTGCTACCATTAATGATAAATTCAGAATTCTATCTCGTAATCCTAACTGCTTATAATATTTTTGTTGAGCAAAAACTGCTGGAGTTAATAAAGCTTTTAAGTGATTAGCTAGGGCTTCATTATCTATCGTGGGAGTGTGATGTCGCTGTGCATGGTCAGAGTTGACTTTTGGTCGCTTGGACATAGTAGTAAAGCAAACTTTCCATTACCTCGTTTGATAATTGAATTTACCTAACAATGTTGTCCACTGTTTACGTCGTTACAATACTTTTTTATCTGCTGTTTAAGCTATTAAAGACTTTTAAGATAATGATAATCAAAAATAGGGGGAGGAAGCGAGCGTCGCTCGCTTCCTCCCCCTCCTCCTCACACGATTATCATTCTTACTAAGGATGTTTTGAGTATTTTAACTGATTGACAAAAAGCGCTTTATCTTAACCTTTCACCAATGATCTAAGCCTTTAATTCGGTTACATTCTGATGATCTAACTATTCGGTAAATCGTTCAAGTTATTTTTACATGATGCCTAAATGAGTAATAAGCCGAGCCGGAGGCGGATAGTCTCCGGTGGGTGCAACTTGAGTAGTGCTATTTTATGACTCTGATGAAAGAAAAAAATTTAGGTTGGGTTGAACAACGTGAAACCCAACAAAACCAAGGATTTTTCGTGTTGGGTTACTCTACGAGAAGGCTGCGCCTACGTCCCTTAATCCAACCTACTCCTAAATTTACCAAAGCCTTAAAAATCAAGGGGTCTGAATTTTTATTTAACGAGAGCCATAGAAGAGTGGTAGTTACTCAGGAGTCAATACTGAAATTGGTTAAACATTTTTGGTGTACTTCGTGGTGGGAGTTGTGACCCCTCACCCCGTTTCCTGGTCTCACAACTTAAAATAAAAAAAACGACCACAGTGATTACCGTGATCGTAGACGAATTAACTATACAGTACTGATTCTACTACAAACAAACGTCTATTACCCTATCCCCCAAAAGGGGGTTTTTTTCCGGGTGAAATATGCTCTCTCGATTATCTGGGGATTGGGGACTGGGTGAAAGGTCTTTTTGTGGCTAGGTCGTATCATATATTGATGTCCTAACACTACTGGCGACAGCTATATCTCAACAAAAAATTAAGCTTGCTGCGCTACTAGGGCAACCAAAAGTTAGGCAGGATGGATTGACCTACTTTACGTACGGTTTGGTTGAGCGATCGCGCCACTTGAATATGGGCTTCATCTGCTTCTACTGGTAAAATCTCAACAGGTGTACCTTCTCCCAAATGTGACATTACTAAATTAGCCGCTTCCAAACCTGTAACATAAGCTTTTTCTTGTGACCAAGAACCGTGGCGATTGACAATCCAATCACCACTCATAAAGACATTATCGAAACTAGTCTTGGCAGGTAACATATAGGGATAGCTACCAGGGGCAAAGTGAGTCACTGCCTGGGGTAGGCGAATTACACTGCTATCAATTACTTTTGCTTCTCCAAATCCTGGGACACAGGTTGTTAAATAACTTTGAACTGTGGCAACAATTTCCTCATCACTCCAATTGAGAAACTGATTAGCATGATAAAAATCAGCTTCAATTACCGTTCCTGCCTCATTTTTATATTCATCATGTAAGGCATTCAAATCAAAGAATGTCCAACCTGTAGTATTATCGAAACCAAAACAAGCATTAGAGGGGCGGGGAATATCAATTTTGCGGTCAAACCAAAGTCTGGTTGCTAAAACATCGATTGCCCCTAAATTGTTTAAATTACGAAATTCGGCTCGACTTTGTAAACTAGGGCTACTAGAAACGATTTTTTTCATCCCAGTAATACCAACGGCAAAAATCACCGCATCAGCCTCAAATACTTCATTTCCACAAACTACGCCTGTTGCTTGATTATTACTATCAATAATTAAATCGGTAACTCGATGTTTGGGTAGCACCTTTGCCCCAGCTTTTTCTATACGTTCCACCCAAGGACGAAATATTTTTTCCCCCACAGTTCCCCGACACCAAACTACATCAAAATCAGCTTGGTGAGCCAAAATGAAAAAGTAAAGCATCCCCAATGTAGCGGCGGCTGAACATTGTTCCCCAGGGGCAAATAAACCCACCAATAACATTGGCTCAAAAGCTTCTTTGTACAGTCTTGCCGAAACCCCAAAATCTTTGAATAATTCCCTTGCGGTTACGCTGTCATAACGTCGCCAAGCCGCATCAGAATTATCAAAGTCAACCACTGCATACAGTAAAGGTAAGGCGCTGAGGCGGTCAATTAAGGGCAGACGTTGAAATTGAGTATAAACAAAAGTACCTAAAGGTGTGGGGAGTCTGGGCAAATCTTGAAAAATTGGTGATTCTACCTCCAAACCCGCAGGGGAATATTGGGCGGAACGAGTCCAGGTAGTGAAGGGATGAATGTTTAATTCATTAATGAGAGCAAATATATTTCTGTAAGGATACCAGAAGCCATGAATCCCAGCTTCTACAGATTTACCCTCTGTGGTTTGCCAACCAGCCACCAGTCCACCAGGGTAGGGGCCTGCTTCCAGAAGTGTTACATCATAACCCTGTTTTGCTAGTTGGTAGGTAGCACCTAAGCCAGCCCAACCAGCACCTACAACTATCACGCGTTTTTGTTGTGACCCTTCTGTCATTTTGCTCTCCTGTTGTGTTCCCTCACTCAACTAATCTATCAGTCCTGAGGGTGGGGAGTGGGGAACCGATAAGTGTAGGTTGTTGATTACTTTGCCCTGAAAACACGGGTAGAGGGTGTAAGGGTATAAGGATTGACTAAAAAAATTGCACTACTTTAAGTCGATAATAAATTAGAATTAAGCTTTTATTGGTTTAGTGTGCAGTTCTGAGTTGTCACAGGCAGTGCTTGGACAACAGAAATTAGAGATAAAAATCTACTTATTGATTGTTCCAGATTTAGAGAAGGAAACATTTAACTATCTATGGCTAGGCTATCTAACGAATTACAACGCCACTTTTTTGAAGAAGAAAGACCAGAAAAAGTAACTTTAGCAGATATTCTGCTGCTGGCTGGAGAAAGGATTTTTGGCTTTTTGCTGGTAATCTTGTCTCTACCATCAGCTTTACCTGTTCCTGCACCTGGTTATTCAACACCATTTGGTGTCCTAATTTTTCTATTAGCCATTCAGCTCATCGCTGGTGCCAAAAGCCCTTGGTTACCACAAAAAATGATGAATCACCCAATTGAACTGCAAACAGTCCAGAAGTTCTTGAAGGCGGGAATTCCTTGGTTAAAAAGAATTGAAGCGATCGCTCGTCCCCGTTTATCTTATATCTGTACTACTCTAGCAGGTAGAGTAACAATTGGGATTGCGATCGCCTTAATGGCAATTTCTATGATGATTCCCATCCCTGGAACTAACACTTTGCCAGCAATGGGTATTTTCGTGACTGGTTTTGGTTTATTAGAAGATGATGGTGCAATTAGTTTAGGTGGCTTAGTTCTCTGTATAATGGGCGCGATTTTAACTACTTCCATTCTCATGGCCTTAGCTTGGGGCGGTTCCAGTCTTTTAGATATCATCAAGACTTGGTTAGGAAGATGAGAAAATGGGGGGTGCTGAAGTGCAGCAGGCGGTCGTTCAGCCCATGCTGAGTTAGCAGAAAGGAGGCAAGATTTATTAATTTTGAATTTATTGCCCTTATACCCTTACCCCCCTACACCCTTACCTTTATTTCACAAACTCAGTCAAGAACTTGAAGGCTTCGAGGATATAGGTAGCGCATTCTTTAGGGGAAGTATTGTAAAACGATCGCCACGCTGAAGCCTTATCCTCATCATAGCGATCGCCGCGTTCTGGATGTTGTTCTAACCAAGCCAAGCGTACGGCGTGGCCAATGAGTACATCTAGTACTATGTATTCTTCGATTTGTAGGTTGGGGTTTCTAGAGGCGATCGCAGCTAGTTCCATTAATGCTTCAATATTAACTTGGCGATATTCTGGCGCTTCGATTTTATTTAGCAAATGCTCGATGCGTAGGGCAAAATTCTTTTCACCGGCAGTCATTTCTGACAGAATTACATCACTATCTAAACGATTGCGTCGCTCTAATTTATCGCCAATGACCAACCCTTTGCAATGCTGCATGATTAGCCAAACTTGCTGAAAGAAATTTTTCGGGACGCGGTTTAATGCACCCTCGGCTTGGCGGAAGCGTCGCCAACCACCGATAGGAACTTCCATTTCTTCGCTAATAGCAGGTAAGATCACCCAGTCAATATCAGTTACCTTTTGCTTGACGTGCAATGATTCCTGCTGGCGCAATAGTTGACTCATCCCTGGATAAGCTGTTAATACCTGCTGTAATCGTGTCTTAACTTCAAATGGTGGCAGTTCCATCAAGCGTTCGTAGGCTTCATCTTGGGTAACTTTTAACTCTTGGGCGAGTTCGCTGGTAATTAAGAGGATGAGATACCCAACTCTCAGGGTGAGTAGTCCTTGAAATGATTCGGTTTGTGATCTGATGAGGATACCCAGATAGATCAGGACTTCTTGCGTCAGCACGCGATCGCGGATATCCTCACGACAGAAGTGATTGATTTTATCAGCAATTTCATTGTGAGGCATCGGTACGGAAATCAATGACGCTTCACTGTAAGCCCTACCTACAGCTATTTGCTTACCTCTAATCAAAATACTTGTCACTGCATCCGTTAGTCCAATATCCACCATTTGCCGCAAACCAGCCGCCCGCCGCACCACTGCCCAAAAACCCAACTCCCCAGCTTTGGTGTAAACTTCATCCAGTAAATCGGCTACAGTAACTCGTTGATTTGTCCCAAACCCTGTATCAAACTCCAACCCCTGCAATCGAGTCAAAGTCTGCAATAATTCAATTTGCTCATATAAATTTTCTGATGCACGCAAGGATGACAGCAGAAAATCCAAGTTAGTTTCGTATTCCACCTGAAATTCTTGGCTATGTCCCAAACGCCAGTTTTTCCCAGGATGATAAGCCAAGTAATAACAACGTTTGCCAGCATCTTGCACTGCTGACTGGTAAAATTCCACATCTTGCAGGAAATCAATTCTTTGGATTGCCCCTGTCAGCATCAATTGATTCAGTCGCCCTAATTTTACTGCCACACCATTACATACACCATCTTTCAATTCCTGCATGAGTTCTAGTAATGCTTGAGAACCAGTTTCCAGCATGGTGTGAGTCAACATTAAAGTTAATATGGGACGACCTAAATCGCTCCAATACTTTTGGATGTATGCAAGTTCACTTCTTATCTGGTCTACCAAAAAATGGTAATCAAGGGTTAAGTAAAACTGCTGAGAATCTAAAAATGAAGGTAAAAAAACAATTGTCTCACCCCGGAGACGAAAAACTCTTGATGTAGTCAAACTTCTCAGCCGCCGCACTGGACGACCTGTTAAACCAAGTTTATCGTTACGCCCAATTTGGGTATAAATAGTTGATAGTTCACTAGCTTGTCTAACTTGAATTGGTGCTACTTGCTTTGGTGTTTGCGTTTCAATACCGTGAACTGCTAGTTGTGCTTGTAAGTCTTCATCTTCTGCTAACAAGACAATCTGCACTAAAGCTTCGCGTTTTTTACCTATAGTTAAGTGTCTGCCTAAGGGGTCAACATCACCAACGGCTAGTAACCCCTCACTCAACATTTGACCAAGATAATACAAACTCTGCGCCCAAACTAAAGGTACATTTTCATTTGGTAAACGGGGTTGAGTTTGGGGGGCTAACTTTTCCGCTTCCACATTTTCGGCGGGAACATAATACAATTCTGGTAATAAACGTAAGCTATGACCTATGTTGGCCGATACGCCATCACGCTCAATGAGTAACTTTTCTAACTGCTCTTGATAAAATTGCGCTTGTTTTGAATCATCACAAAATAACCCATCAAGGGCTAAATAAGTAAAAAATAATGGCCATTCGCATTCTATATGCTCAAACTGTTTTAGTTCCCAAGGTTCGTAGTGCAGACGTTGGGTGTCTTCTAAAACGGTTTGGTGTCCATCACGTAAAAAGCGTTTGCAGCCGTATTTGCCTTGGAGTTTGTTGATAATCTCGTTGAGGGTGCGTTCTCTCAATTGTGCATCTTCTACCGCAAACGCTGGATAGCTAATAATACTTAACAAAGCTGCATCAATTTCTTTAGAAGCAGATTCTCTAGGTAATAAGGATTCTAGAGTGCTGCGAGTGCGAGCGATTTCATCGGGTAGCACATGAATTACTGATGCTTGACTACCCCGCACACCAAACAAATCCAGTTCGTTCATCGCTTCTAAGGCAGCTTTTGCCATACCTACAGAACTGGCGTTTAACTCAGCATTGCCATGATTAATTTTATTACCCCGTTCCCAAATACCATAATCTGGTGTGCGGTAAGCTCGGCCGATGTAATAAACTAAATTTTGGACAAAGTTGACTTCATCAATGGTGTAAATTATCTGCAATCCGGAAGCAGTCATCTGTGCCAGCATCAATAAAAATATAGATGTGGCATCTAATTGCAAATGTCCCCATTCATCATCACCTACGACAATATCACCAGTAGCGGTGTTGTATTTGGCGTGTAACCCATCCAAAGGTGACTGAGTTTGTTTAAATTGTTCTACCTTGTGCGCCTGTCGCATCATCGCAAACAGCAACCCACGCATTAACTTAATGACGCTGTGTTCTAATTCATAGGTACGCCCTTGGTCTTCATCCACCTTACGGTACGCCAGCGCTAAACCCCAAACTGCCAAAATGCTGTAAACATTATCTCTGACCCAAGCATCTGTATAATCACCGTGGGCAGTAATTGCTGTACTCGCAGGTAACAAACCAGTGATGGGATTTTGACGTATCATAATCACGGTTTTGATTTGCTGGTAGTAATATTCCAGTCGAGCTTGTAATTCGGTGGCTGTTTTCATAATCTAAGTTAAACGCAGCTTGCGGATTTACCCTGTGGTGTCAATTATGTAAGCCAAGCCAAGGCGAGGGCGTATTACAGCAGAGGGTGGTGAGGATTTATTATTATCTCGCGTTAGTGAGCATTTGGTCACATGATTGTTAAGGAATGCTCACGAAACCCTTTCACAATGGGAAATATTACAGTTGCAGTCTTTTAACCCAGATTCCGCAGGTGCGATCGTAAATACTGTATTTTTGAAAATGACCAAGTAAGGCATAGTCGCAGGCATCTGTGATCAGATGAATCTAGTAGAACAAAGTAAATAATTAAAGGTTTGTAGTGAGAACTTTAGTTCTCTCTGCGAGACGCTCCGCGAACAGAAAAGGACTAAAGTCCTTACTACGAACTGAAGTCTAGTATTTTTACATCACTTAACATAGGTTGTTTTTTTCAAGTCGTTCTACTCATAAGTTAAAAGTAGAATATTTAACAACACGTATAATCAAAAAAAGTCCGCACAGGCGGACTTTACAGAAACCTAATTCCTAAACCTGCGACACTCCATCCAATAACCCGTCAGAGACAACCACACCATTAGTAGCTGCAATCTGATCAACAACTGTTAACTCGCCCAGGTTAATTAAAGGTAATAAATGGTCATATAATTGCATCGCTTGTAAACAATTATTGATATTAGCAACCGCAGTGTTATACACATCTACTTTTCCTTCCACGACACCAAGTAAGCGGTTATTATTATTAATCTTTTCCTCTGCTTCTTGTTGGAGTCTTTCTTCTAAATAAACTCTTGCTTGTGGGTACTGTTGTAAAATCCCATCTCCTTGCTGTTCCGCCATTGGTAACAATTGAGTTTTGAGAATTTGGTTAATAGTCTGACGGAAGGTTTTACGAATAGTATGAGAAACCTTTGGCTCAAAATCCAACTTTAATAATTGTCTAATTGCTGGCTCTGCTTCTACCATACTTTCGCTATCGTAACTTTGTGAAGTTTGCAGCAAAGTTTGGCGGAATTGATATATAGAAAAAGTATTTTCATCATAAAATTTTGGACTTTCTCTAACAAAGCGATCGCATTCTACACTAGCTGCATCTACTAGAGATTGAGTCACACGTTTTTCTAAAGCTTTGAGTTCTTGTTCAATTCCTGCATCGTTACCCAGCAAACGATACAACTGGCGATAATATTCTGATTTACGAATCTTCTCCATCAACCTTTGGAAAAGATTAGTCATTAGTTCCTGAGATGAATCTACTAATATATCTTCTAATTGGTTCGCCAAATAATAAAACGCCTCTACTAAAATTGCGAGTAATGGCGCAGTAGCATTACGTGGATGACTCAGAGTCGCACGACGATAAGCATCAGCTACAGAAAACGTATCCAATAATTCATCTAAACGACGAATCAACCGTGATTGCAATTGGCGAAAATCTGTCTCAAATCTGTCACAAGCATGATTAATTACATGATTAACCTCCTCTGTGATGTGTAGGTTGTAATCTTTACCAACTTGTTGCAATTGCTGATTGAGATATTGTAATTCCTGCGCCTTCATCATCTCAATTTCACGGGGCTGACTATCTAAGTCACGATGCACAGTCTGATAATGTTTTTTCAGATTAATACAAATATCTTCTAAATCATCGGCGAGATTTTTAAAAAGCTGGGGACGCTTTTCTTCAGTTAGATAACGTGTGATAGCTGTGCGAAATTCTTCAATCCCACTATCTTGAATTAATTGATTAATTAACGGTGTTCCCTGTTCAGCTAAAATCCGTATATAGTTTTGATTAGGTGTTTCAAAACCATTGAGAGAAATCCGAAAATTACTAGAAGCTAATTTACCAGAACTGACACAATAGTTATTAAAGGCGTAAACAAACTGTGGCGTTTCCTCATTACCATTTACACCTTTGGCACTTTCTCCAAAAATAGAATCTAAACCAAATCTATCTTGAGTACTTGTTTGTTTAATCTGACTCCCATAAAAACCGAGTAACCCACTGGTTTTATAAACCCTGCTTGTATCCCGGAATTGCGCGTTGATTAAATCATCCAAACGTTGCCTTAATTGATTATTATACCAAGTTTCGTCGATGCGGTTGAAGACATAAAACACGCGATCGCGTATTCCCCCATTTTGCCGCATCTTTTCTAAAAGTTCTGTTTCCTCTTTCGTCATATCACCAGCACAAGCAGGTTTCAGCACACACACCACCGCCGAAGTATCAGGATGTTGTATCTTGGCGTAGGTTAGTTGTGCATCTTTTTCCACTGGTGCATCAATTCCTGGGGTGTCAATAATTACGTTTCCATCTTGCAAAAGCGGATGGTTGCAAAAATATTCAATCTGTTTTAATACGGCGCTATTACTACCACGACGAGCATATCCAGCCGCTTCTTTCAGATTAGAAAAGTTAAAATGCTCCATCGAATATGTAGCATTATTTATTGTATGAATATGTTGACGATTCGCCTCATATCCTTGTAGTAAAAATATTAATGCTTTAGCTTGTTTGGCACGTTCTGATTTACTCTCTCCACCCTCCTGCTGAATAATTGCTTCACACCCTTGATGTAATAAGCTAACCACTTCAGCTTGATTAATATTAACTGCTGTCGTAAATCCCAACTGTTGACACAGAGAGTTTGCTTGTTCCCGAATTTCTACCTCACTTAAAAAAGTTAAAACTACCCGTTCTTTCTCTAATTCTGCATACTCAATTTTGCACTCTGTACCTGTAGCGTGTCCTTCTGCACTGTATAACAATTCCCGTTCTAATAGTGCATTAATAAGCATAGATTTACCTGCACTAAATGCACCAGCAAACACAATTTCAAACTTGGGAGAAATCGCTTTACCTAGAGAAGTTTGGACAGACGTGATATCTTGCGATCGCAAAGATAATTCCTGCTGTAAAAGTTGTAATATAGACTCAACTTGCTCTTTTAAATTATGACACTGTAAAGGCATACCCGACATAAAAGCACCTATAAGCTTCTATGTAAAACCTAGCAAAAACTTTATACTAAAACTTCAGTATTAATACATACCAAATTCATCTTGTTAACATTAGAGTTTGGCATATATTTGGAATTAATCAACTTGATTATTTAGCTTCCTACTTGACAAATCAGTTTAATATCATGTGTGTTGAATGGATTTCTCGTTTTCATCCGTAAGTCCTAAATCATCATCATGAGCATTATCGTCTTCGGTAGCATCAATATAGATTTAGTTGCCACAGCACCCAAGTTACCAGGTGCAGGAGAAACCTTACTGGGAGAAGACTTTTTCAAGGTTCCTGGGGGTAAAGGTGCAAACCAAGCTGTAGCATTAGCAAGATTGGGAGTTCCTACCCAGATGGTGGGACGCGTCGGCGCACAGAGTTTTGGTGCAGAACTGATGCAAAATCTGCAAGACGCTGGCGTACAAACTGACAATATTTTTGTAGATGAAACTGCAAGTTCTGGAGTGGCGATGATCACCGTAGCTCATAACGGTGAAAATCAAATAGCTGTCATTCCTGGTGCTAATGGGCGAGTCAATCAAGTAGATGTAGAACGATTATCACGCATATTACCAACAGCTACAGCCCTGCTATTACAATTAGAAATTCCTGTACCTGCCGTTATCGCAGCTGCCCAAGCAGCAAGAAGTAACAATATTACAGTAATTTTAGACCCCGCACCTGCACCATCAGATTTACCAACAGAACTTTACTCCTTTGTTGATATCATTACCCCCAATGAAGTAGAAGCTGGGCAACTTGTGGGCTTTCCGGTAGACGGGGAAGATGCAGCGCGAAAGGCAGCAGGGGTGTTATTGCAAAAGGGCGTGAAAAGTGCGATCGTTAAACTGGGCGCTAAAGGTGTTGTTTGTGCCACAAACAAAGAGACATTTTTTGTCCCAGCCTTCTCCGTGGATACGCTTGATACTGTAGCGGCTGGTGATGCCTTTAATGGTGGTTTAGCAACAGCACTTTATTCTGGGCTTTCCTTACATCAGGCAGTTATTTGGGGTGCGGCGGCAGGTGCTTTAGCCGCAACAAAATTAGGCGCACAAACTTCGTTGCCTGACAAGTTGACATTTGAGGCCTTCCTCAAGGAAAGGGTTTTGTGACTTTTGTGAAGTTTCTTATACTTAAAGTTTCCGAAATTCCTCGGATTGCACTTGAATTTAAAACTATTCAAGATACTCCATACAGGAGAGTAGATTCATGACCAAGCAAAACTTCACGAAAACATCTATCAACTTTGTAAAAGCTTTTCTGGCTGCCTCCACGATGATTATGGCTTCTGTTGGGCCTGCCCTTGCTAATAACAAAGTTGAAATTTTAGGTGCAGAATATGGTGGTAACGGTTGCCCTGATGGGTCTGCTAGTGTGAATGTTAGCCCTGATGGTCAAGAGTTAAGTATTCTATTTGATCAATTTATCGCTCTAGGCAATAAAGCAGCAGAACGTCGCAAAAGCTGTAATAT
This sequence comes from Anabaena sp. FACHB-595, assembly GCF_048568275.1. Lineage (NCBI taxonomy): Bacteria > Bacillati > Cyanobacteriota > Cyanophyceae > Nostocales > Nostocaceae > Anabaena > Anabaena sp. FACHB-595. The sequence goes on along the minus strand of NZ_CP183473.1, from coordinate 2,141,469 downwards.
GAGCATTCCGATTAAAGTACCCCAAGGCTTTCAAATTTCCCTCTATGATGCTGACTATCGGGGCTATGTTGCTCCTGGTACCACTGGGAGACTAAGAGCAGAGTACTTTTTTGCAGGTCAGCGCGGGCCAGTTTTCTCCAGAACATTTAGAGGCGAAACCGACTACAACGTCCGAGATAAATTAGTTACTGTGGGTAATGTTTGGTCACGTTGTGGTGACAGTGTAAATATGCGTGTGAATGCTGCAATGACTGCTAGTGGGCAAGGGATGGCAACTGTTGACTCTTTTGACCTAGCTCACCGTGGCTTGGTTTATCACGTTAAATATCGCAAGTGCCGTTAGGTTTTTTCAAAGCTAGGAGTCAAAAAACTCTTAGCTTTACCAAAATGTCAGACTGGGTTTCTTATATCTTGTAACTAACGACGTATCTTGTAACTAACGACGAAAATCGCGGCTACAAGCGGACTGAGCAGACTGATATGTATAGCAGTCTGAATCTCATGCAATTTCTATACCCTAAATCATGAACACATCCTGGGTACACTAATGACAACACTTAGTGTTTAAACATCATCAGGGTTGCGGCTGATGACAAATAACTCACAGGGGAAAATGAAATGGTAAAAACAAGTTATGAATTCGACCAACCTATTTTACCTGCCGGATTTTCATTAAAGGCTAATATCCTACTGCGTTTTCGTGCGGAAATACCCGAATCTCCCCGACGCAACCTTAACCTTTCCCTTGTAATTGACCGCTCAGGTTCTATGGCAGGTGCAGCTTTACATCATGCGCTGAAGGCGGCTGAATCTGTGGTAGATCAACTTGAGCCAAAGGATATTCTCTCAGTGGTCGTCTACGATGATGCAGTAGATACCGTTGTTCCACCCCAACCTGTAACTGACAAACCTGCGCTCAAAAAGTCCATACGTCAGGTGAGGGCGGGTGGTATTACTAACTTATCGGGGGGATGGCTTAAGGGCTGCGAATATGTCAAGCATCAACTCGATCCGCAAAAAATTAATCGTGTGCTGCTGCTGACTGATGGTCACGCCAATATGGGTATTCAAGACCCAAAGATACTCACAGCCACGTCAACCCAAAAAGCGGAGGAAGGTATTACTACAACTACTTTGGGTTTTGCTCAAGGTTTCAATGAGGATCTACTAATTGGGATGGCGAGAGCTGCTAATGGCAACTTCTACTTCATTCAAAGCATTGATGAAGCAGCAGAAGTTTTTAGCATTGAACTAGATAGTCTTAGATCTGTAGTAGGTCAAAACTTGAAAGTAACACTAGAGTTAGCTGATGGTATCACTCTGGTTGATACTTTAAGTCTTGCTAAAGTTAGCCAAAATGAAGCTGGTCAACCTGTAATTACCTTGGGGGAGCTTTACGAGGGAGAAGACAAACTTCTGGGTTTGAGTTTGATGATATCCTCTGCTCAAGTAGGTGAATTACCATTGATGAGGCTGCATTACAGTGCTGATGTAGTGCAGAATGACATTATTCAAAGTGTTTCCGGGACAACAGATGTTATAACCAAAGTTGGGACAGTTGAGGAATCAGCGTTAGCCTCTTCCAGTCATATTATCCTTGACCTCAGCCGCCTGACGATCGCTAAAGCTAAAGAAACAGCCCTCGAATTAGCAGAACATGGTCAGCATCAAGCTGCGGAAAAAACCCTCCGTGATTTGGTGCAGTATCTCCGAGACCAAGGCTTAAATGAGAATTTTGAAATTGCGGAAGAGATTGATCAGCTGGAGTATTTCGCAGGTCGAATCGCACAACAAGCTCTAGGTAACGCCGGACGTAAAGAACTGCGGGATCAAAGTTATCAGACAATGACGCGCAATCGCGGTGATTTGGCGGGGCGCGGTGTCACTGCTGGCGATGAAGTATACGCAATGCCGGTTGTCAATGAAATCGGTACTGGTGTGGAACTTTCTTGCGTCCGCGAAGGCGGTAAACTACGGATTAAAGTTATATCTGATGGTTACGACCAAACTAAAAATGTTCAATTTCCCCGTTCTATTCGTGCTGAAGGAGCGCGGTATATTGTTGAAGGGCTAGAATTGTCAAGCAATGGCTCTTTCTACCGTGTAGTTGGCAAAGTCAGCCGTTTTGCCAAACCTGGCGAAACAGATATTTTTGTTGCTCCTAGACAATCGAGGTCAACTAGCACAAGTAAAGCCTCCAAAGCCCCAGCTACTGCGGCTGATCTTCCCACCACTGATACCATAGATCATGGTGTTCTCATTCAATGCGTCAAAGATGGCAGCAAGTTACGCGCTAGAGTAGTTTCCGACGGATATGAACCGGATTGGAATATGCGTTTTCCCCGTTCCATTCGTGAGGAAGGAATGCTTTATGTGGTTGAGGAAGTGAAGACAGCACCCGATGGCAAGTCTTATATTGCTTCTGGTGAGATTAAGCGATTTTTACAACCGAATATTACTAACTAAATAGAAGGTAAGAGTTGGAAACATAAGACTTACGCACCCAGATTTTCTGTTGAGACCGGGTGTAAGGGTTTCAAAAATTTATACCCCTATACCCCTACACCCTTGTCTAAACCCTTGATTTTTCGTTTTCATGCGTAAGTCCTAGATGTTACCATTAAATAAATATTCGGTTCTGGTGGGGAGCAGTCACCAGAGGTAACGGGGAAAGTATACCTGCAATCTTTCGTAGGTGAACGGTGTAAGTCCGGCGCTGTCCCGCAACTGTGAAGGAAAGAAAACTCTTGTAACTTTCCCAGTCAGAACGCCCGCCGAAATTGACGATTCTCAACATCTGCGAGGTACGGATGACTACTGATAATTCTTTGGGTGTGGCAGAACACACACTATTTGTTTGTAAAACCTGCGCTAGTGTTTGGCAAGATGGTAAACGTGTAGGTGAAAGCGGTGGTCAAAAACTTTTAAATCAACTCCAACAGCTAGCACAAGAGTGGGAGTTACGCGATAAATTCCCTATCCAAGAAGTGGAATGTATGAGTGCTTGCAACCGTTCTTGTGTTGTAGCCTTTACAGGGAAAGGTAAATTAACTTATTTATTTGGGGATTTAGCTGTAGATGATCATGCCTCTGCGGTATTGGAATGTGCTGGTAAATACTACGATAAAGCAGATGGTTTACTACCTTGGTCAGAACGTCCCGAACCTTTGAAAAAAGGCATTCTCGCCAGGATTCCTACCTAACTTTTTTGCATTCAAAATGCAAAAGACCTTACATAAAGGTTGCGCCAACAAGCTCCCACTAATTGTCTTTAATTTTGAATTTTGAATTGGAGCGAAGCGACTTGACGATGCGCTTGTTAATTCTGGGTGGAACTGGAGATGCAGCCGAACTCAGTGCTAAAGTTGCAACTATTCCAGGTATTGAGGCGATCGCATCTTTAGCTGGTCGTACCCGTGAACCCTCTCTCCCATCTGGTAACGTCCGTGTGGGGGGTTTTGGTGGTGCGCCTGGATTAGCTGACTATCTGCGTCAGATGCAGGTTGATTTATTAATTGACGCTACCCACCCTTTTGCTGCACAAATTTCTGAGAATGCGGCGCTGGCGGCTGATGAGGTGGGGATACCACGTTTGATGTTAATCCGTCCTCCCTGGGTGAAAGTAGCAGGCGATCGCTGGATAGAAGTTGACACTACAAGCGCCGCCGCCGCTATTTTAAAAAATCAAGCCAAAAGAGTATTTTTAACTGTTGGCAGACAAGAACTCTCCGCCTTTGCTCATCTACAAGATATTTGGTTTCTCATGCGGATGATTGACCCTCCGGTTGCTGGTGTTTTAGTTCCGCCTGGGGTGATATTGTGCGATCGCGGCCCCTTTACCCTACCCCAAGAAAAAAACATCCTCATTCAACATAATATTGATACTTTAGTTAGTAAAAATAGTGGCGGTGATGCCACCTATGCCAAGATTGTTGCAGCAAGAGAACTAGGCGTACAAGTTGTCATGGTCAATCGTCCAGCCGTAACAGGCGGCGAACAGGTGACAGACACAGATGCGGCGGTAGCCTGGCTGCTAGAAAAGTTGTAATCATCAGTTCTGCTACACTCCGTTCATAACAGCCACTTAATTTTTGCTGTTGTACTCGGTTTCCAATGCTTTCAAAACTTTGAGATATAAGTCTTCCACTCTCTTAGTTTGAATATCGCCAATGGAAGCATAATGTGTCAAGCCAGGAGAACCATTAACTTCAATAATCACATAATCTACCATTGGTCTGGTAATATCTTGAGTAATTATATCCAAACCCATTAATCGTAATCCCATATCTTTTGTGACATTTAAAGCCAATTTCTGAAAGTCAGGATGAATATTGTCCGTAACATCCACGGCTTCACCACCACTAGATAAATTGGCATTATCTAAAAGATACACAACCTTACCGTTGGGAATAATACTGTTTAAAGTGAGACTTTGCTTCTGCAACTTGCGTTTAATCCTAAAGTCATCAACATCAATAATTTTTTTTCTCAAAGTTTGGATAAAACCATCTTGCTTACGTTGTATTAATTCTGTAACAGTTGATTTTCCATCTCCAATTACTGATAGAGGTAGCCTTTGATATGCCGCTATGATTTCATCGTCTATCACCACAATTCTATAATCTTTACCTAGATAAAATCTCTCAACAATCAATCCTGCATTAGCTCGAAATATTTTTTTTGCTACTTGATAATATTCCGTTTTATTATGTACTTTTGTAACTAATTTTCCTTGGCTCAGATTAATAGGTTTAATAATTACTGGAAATCCAATAAGTTTAGCATATTCAAATCCAGCATCAATATCTCTTTTATTACCTATTTTTTTACAAAACTTCTGACTAAAAAATGTTTGTCCTTCGGTCACATGATAACCAAAATGTTTAAGGAAAAATTTTGAATAACCCTTATCTTTTGCTATCTCTGCGGAACCAAAACCGTTAATATTTAATTTCGTGGTACTAAAAAATGATTTTTTCCCATTTTTAAATGTAATATGCCCCACTAATTCATATTCTGGATCTACCACAACAACCGCACCTATTTGGGGTGCTATCTTCTGAATTATTGACGTGACTAATGGCATTTTTTAGTCCAAAAGTATAATTTAATGCAGGAATTTTAACTAACATCTCAACCTTGGTCAAGATAAAAACTAATAACTAATAAATTCAATTATTTTGCCATTTATCTTGAAAGTTTATGTGAATGTTAAGAAATTATCTAAAGCAATCTAACCAAGATTTCATTCTTATTAAACACTTATATACTATATAACATAAGGACAGAATATATACTAGAAAACTCGATTTTATTGTAAGATTTAATACAACATATTTTAAATAAATACTAGTACTAAGTTTATCTGAAGAAATTATACCAAGAACTACAGTAATGGCAATTTACTAAATTTAATTTTCAGCGTAAGTTTTGTTTCTATCGTTGGAGATCGCTGCTAAACAACTGGAGTCAATAATCTGTAGTAAAGCCAGTCTATCGCTGATTTACAACTAGGAAGTGGCTACAATTCATAACTTAAGTTAGGTCTAAAATATAGCACTCAGTGTTGACAATTTTTAAATAATGGAATAACAAGGTGGCAGATCATAAAAAAAGAGTTAGTAAATTTCTGTTCAGATATTTACTAACACCTTACTGAAACTTTATACGGTTAAGACAATCATGCCACAAAACACTGAATACCCAACAACAAACTCTGAAACTCAGCCAATCGCCTATAAACAACGTCTAAATTCTTGGGCTATTGCGCGGTTGCTTCCTGATACACAACGTGAGATTGTGGCTCGCTTTCGCAGTCGTTCTGATGCAGATGGTTACATACAGCATCTACGCCAAGTAATACCGAATGCTTCTTTTATGATTGTTTTTGACTGTCAACGTGAAGAAGCAGCTATTTAAAGTTTGACTATGTTTCTAGCTCAGGGTGTAGGGGTGTAAGGCTTCCCTACCCCTAACTTGAAAAAGCATGGGAGGCTGGGGTAGCAGGGTGAGAAAGACATCTTTCATGTTTGACTGTGAAATTTGCTGCATCGGGACTGCATTTTTATGCAGCTTCGACCCAATATTCAGGGAATTTTGGTGAGATTATAGCGATCGCTTCCTGTAACGCTCTCATATTGCTAGATTTGCCAAGGATATCTACAATCAAGCAAACTAGCAGCAAATAACGATGGTATCTACTACTACACGTTTTTCAGATATTCCCAACCATTGGGCGCGTCCGTTCATCGAAGCTTTGGCAGCAAGACGGATTTTAAATGGCTATCCTGATGGAACTTTTCGCCCTAATAATTCAGTTACCCGTGCTGAGTTCGCCGCTATAGTTGCAGCCGTATTTAATATTTCCGTAAAACGTCCGTACATTAATTTTACTGACGTACCGACAAGTAATTGGGCAGCAAATGCCATTAAAAAAGCTTACGAAACCGGATTCTTGAGTGGTTTCCCTGATAAAACTTTCCGTCCTAGTAATCAAATCTCTAGGGGGGATATCTTAGTATCTCTAGTCAATGGACTGGAAATAGCGACAAAGATTAAACCGGATTTACTAGAAAAATTACCGGAAATTTATCAAGATGGAGCTAATATACCAGCTTATGGCAGAAATCAAATTGCGATCGCCACTAGTGCAGGTTTAATCTCCAGTTTTCCCAATATCAAATCACTTAACTTCACTACGGCGGCTACTCGTGGTGATGTCGCCACAATTATTTATCAAGCTTTAGTTTATCTCGGTCAGGCAGAAAAGATTGCCTCTGTTTACTTGGTGATACCCCCAAAACCCACCTTACCCACCGTGCGAGTCAGCCATAACAGAGAGTTCCGGGGGGCTTGGATAACCACAGTCTGGAATAGTGATTGGCCTTCCAAAGCTGGACTTTCTGTAGCTCAACAGCAGGCTGAATTGGTGGCAATTCTTACCCGTCTCCAACAGTTGAATTTCAACGCCGTAATTTTGCAAGTGCGACCAGAAGGAGATGCTTTATATGCGTCCGAGTTAGAACCTTGGAGTGCTTGGCTAACAGGGACTCCTGGCAAAGCTCCAGAACCATTTTACGACCCATTACAGTTTGCGATCGCCGAGGCTCACAAACGCAACCTAGAAGTCCATGCTTGGTTCAACCCCTACCGCGCCAAAACAAGCACCAGGAGTGCGCCTAACGTTCGTCCCCACATCTCCGTCACCAATCCAGAGGTAGTCTATCAATGGGGTAATCAATTGTGGATGGACCCAGGGATAAAAATTGTCCAAGATAGAGCTTACAACGTCATCATTGATGTTGTCCGCCGTTATGACATAGATGCAGTCCACCTCGATGATTATTTCTATCCCTATCCCATTCAAGGCCAGGCTTTTCCCGATGATAAAACCTACGCTGCCTATAAATCAGCAGGTGGACAACTTAGCTTAAACGACTGGCGACGGCAAAACGTTGATCAAATGGTGTTGCGACTGTCTCAAGGAATCAAAGCGACAAAATCTTACGTTAAATTTGGTATCAGCCCCTTTGGCATCTATCGCCCCGGACAGCCACCAGGAATCACAGGCTTGGATGCCTATAGTGTACTGTATGCTGATGCCAAGAAATGGTTAGAGCAAGGCTGGGTGGATTATTTAGCACCGCAACTATATTGGCGTACTGACCAAACCAATCAGAGTTATCCTGTATTGCTGAAATGGTGGACAGAAATTAATTCTAAGCGGCGACACATTTACGCAGGTAACAATATTGGACAACTTGACGGTAAGGCTTGGAAAAATGAAGAGATAGAAAAACAAGTCAAAATCAGCCGCAATCAAGCCGGAGAACTATCTCTGGGCAATATCTTTTTTAGCGTCAGTTCCATCATTGAAAATCGCCAAGATATATCGACAACTTTCCAAAATTCACTTTATACTACACCTGCCATAGCACCTGCTATGCCTTGGCAGACTGCAACTACACCACCTCCACCAAAAGAACTGCAAGTCAACAACCGCAGACTCAGTTGGCAACCAGGAGATAATCAACCAGTCCGTTCTTGGACACTCTATCGTCAAAGTGGCAGTAATTGGATACTACAGCGAGTCTTGTCTGCTGGGACAAACTTTGCCACAGTCCAACCAGGAACCTATGCTGTCTGTGCAGTAGACAGGTTAGCAAATGAGAGCCAGGGTGTAGTCATTAGCGTTAGTTGAGCGTGGGGAGTGCTGAGGGGGGAGTTGAGTAGAGAGTGGGAAATTGATTATTCTCCCTCATCCCTCTCATATCTCCCAATCCCCTCTTAACTAATTACAAAAATCATCTACTCTAATATCTCGCCAAATATCAGAAACTTGCCAGCCTGAGTTGCCAGCAGACTGAATTACAGGATTATCTCTTAAAGGAATATAGTTAGGTTCTCTAATATCTATATATAGTTCTTTTTGTTCTTCCATAATTGGTTCTGCTAGATCCATAGGATCTAAAGGCAGATTTTGATCTTCTGTTTCCTCCATCATTTTGATTTTTTTCAGAACTAATTTCTCGGATTTTTTTATTAGTCGTATATCCATTGGTTTTTTATGCCTTATACAGTGAGAGAAAAAGGATAATCTAAAGACTGATTTTTAGACACACTAGTACACTTCTTCAAGAATCTTGAGAGAGATCCGTAAAAAGGTTTTATGGTGTCTAATGTTGGAAAAAATACTCAGGAAAACTAGGATACACTAAATCCAGGTAAAATAAAACTTATGGGATAAAAATTTTATAGAAAATAAGGGAAGCTAATACCAAACAATTATGGACGACTAAATGTTTAGCTTGAATCGCCAGAAGCAGACAAATGATTTGCTTTACCCTTATTTCTCATCTCTTTAAAGATTTATCATTTTTATATAAAAATATTCATAAAACAAAAATAAATTTATTCCAGGAAAAATAAAAACGGGATGTATACACATTAATTATCATTGTTTTTAATTACAAGGCGACAATTATTCTATCTCAATTTTTGATGCAATTAGCTTAAGTAATGCCAATTAAGTTTGGCAGTGCTGGTTTGCCCGGATAAACAGGATTACAGATATTTTATTGAGTGCCAATGAAAGCGCCATTCTCTGCTGCAATCATAGCTATGGGCATTATGCGATCGCTCATCTGTAGATGAATTGCAGACTAACTTGGATATTCTCCTCTATGCCCCCAGAGTTTTACAGCACTTCCCAATGCTACGATTTGGATAGACTTGTACTAATGTATTCAGATTTTTGATGGCTGCCGATTTTGCCGCTTCCGTAATTCTAGATACAGCACTTTCTGTATCTGGATTAACTGATTATCTCCGCTTACTGCTGGAACATGATGAGCAACTACGGCAAGTGTGGGTAGTTGGGGAAGTTTCTAGTACTAATCATCACCGTAGTGGGTTATTTTTTACACTTCAAGATCCTGATGGTTCCGCAGCCATTAAGTGCGTGGTATGGAGTAGCCAAGTACCAAAACTTGCTCAACTACCCGTAGCGGGTGAACAACTAATTGTTTTGGGCAGTATTCGTTTATATCCACAAAGGGGAGAGTATCAATTATCAGTCTGGCAAGCTGTACCTGCTGGAGTTGGTTTACAAGCACTACGTTATCAGCAACTCAAAAATCGCTTGTTGGCTGAGGGGTTGTTCGACCCCCAAAGAAAGCGATCGCTTCCTATCCATCCCCAAACCATCGCCGTTGTTACTTCACCGACGGCTGCGGCTTGGGGTGATATTCAAAAAACCCTTAAACATAGATATCCCGGTTTACACGTTTTATTTTCTCCTGCCACAGTCCAAGGTGAACAAGCTCCAGAATCTATTGTGAAGGCGATCGCACGAGTAGAAAAAGATGGTCGTGCTGAGGTACTAATCTTATCGCGTGGGGGTGGTGCAGTAGAGGAATTAGCTTGCTTTAATGATGAGCGTGTAGTCCGCGCTGTAGCTGAGTGTTCCATACCCGTAGTTACTGGGATTGGTCATCAACGAGACGAGTCTTTAGTAGATTTAGTAGCTGATGTTTGTGTGCATACACCGACGGCGGCGGCAGAAAAGGTTGTACCATCACTGGCAGAATTATCCAATCAACATCGTCAGCGTATTATCGCCTTACATCAAGTTTTACTGCATACCCAAACCTCCGCAGAAAACCAACTACAAACACTACGCAACCGTTTGCAGAATCTCCGTTTAGATAGACACTTGCAACAAGAGGCGCAAAAATTAAATTGGCAACGTCAGCGATTGTTGCAGTTAACAATGGGGCGATCGCAGCAAGCCAAGCAGCACTTAGAACTTTTGCGACAAAAATTGATCAGCCTCGACCCCAAATCCGTATTACAGCGTGGTTATGCAGTGGTGAGACAAGAAAACGGTGCGATCGCTCGTTCTGCCGATGAATTAGCTGTAGGAAATGAGTTATTCATTCAACTGGCACAAGGTGAAGTTAAGGCCAAAGTGATAGAAGTAGAACAACGGCAATGAGGGCAGAGAGATTAATGGTTAAGCGTAAGAACTCCGATAATTCGGATACTGTGGCACATGGTAATTACGAGGCAAAGGTTGCAGAAATAGAAGCGATTATTTCACGGATTGAATCAGGAGAATTGGAACTAGAAGCCGTTTTTGAGCAGTTTGCCAATGCCGTCGAATATTTACGCCAATGCGATACTTTTTTACAGCAACGACAGCAACAGATGGATTTGTTAATTGAAACTTTGAATGATGAAGACAATTCAGAGTTATAAAAGTCTACCTTTATCTTCAACTCAAGGGTTGAAGACCCCTCTCTTACAAAGTTCTGTGACGCTCTCTACGAGACGCTAAAAGCGAACGCGGACTCGCTACCGCCAAAAGCCTACCCATAGGGTACCTCTCCCCTGCAAGTCCACTACGTTGGGCGGGTTTCCCGACTTGTTCGCGTAGCGTCTCGCAGAGAAGCAAGTGACGTAGAGGCTTCAAAAACCTAATTTTTCGTTGAGCTTCAGGATATTTAAGCCCCTCTCCGCGTCGGAGCGAAAAGTCTGAGCGGAGGTTTCCTCCGAACAGAACTTTTAAAGAGAGAGGGGTTTGGGAGAGGTCATCGGAACTGCCTTAAAATCAATCACTTTCTACTCCAGACAAACGAAAACTGCTGCAACTGACATCTTTTATTCGGTTGCTGGGTACTATAGGTTTATCTAAATAGCCATATCTTCATAAAGTCACCCACCAATGAACTCTATTTGTGTAAACGAAATGTAAACCTACGATGTTTTTCTCCTTATTTACTTAGAAAATTAAGATTTTGAAAAAAATCAGTATTTACCGAAAAATCTCAAAACTTAAAGAATGGTATAAAGTAAAAAATCCAATAATTGGGAGTTAGCAAAGCAGGGTTTTGCAAAATATATATAACTTTAATTATGCCTTTAGATAGGATCTATGGGCATAATTGTCGATTGTCAAAAAAAGAGAAGTTAGTAGCAAATAACTTGACAGGAAAGCAGCCATGAATATAAAACGCCAGCTAGTCAAGACAATCAGAAAAACAGCGAAATTATTTAGAAAAAGCATATTTAAACAAAACCATTTATCTACACTTAAAAGGCAGATAAACTCCACACTGCGCCATCTGTTTATTAACAAAAACCGTCGCAGAGCAGCAAATGCTGGATTTGTGCTACCAACAGTAGCAATGGTTGCTTTAGTAGTTGTTCTACTAACCACAGCAATTTTATTTAGGTCTTTTGAACGGGCTAAAAATGCCAGTAACGTCCGTGTAAACGAGGCAGCTCTCAATGCTGCTGCCCCTGCAATTGACCGCGCTAGGGCAAAAATCAATAAGCTATTTCAAGACCCAAGATTACCACGCGCTACACCAACAGATGACGCGCTTTATAGTACATTGACAACAAACATTGATGAGTATACTTTTGGCGACGAAACTCAGTTAAAACTTACTCAAAGTTCTAACGAACTTAGAACAGCGTGGATGTACCCTATAGATACAGATAACAACGGTAAATTTGATAGCTATGCTCTTTATGGAATTTACTTTAAAAATCCACCCGTGACTGGCGGACAATATACTCGTGCCAGAAACCCTCTAGAGGCAAGAACTCCGCCGATGACTGTTGGGACTGTCAGTAGCAGTTGTGGAGCAGGTCAAGATACAAGTGCAGCCTTGGTAGGTAACACAGGCTGGTTTAGAAATGGTACTAAGTTGAAAAAAGCCTTTTTTGCTTACACTGCCAGTGTTCCCATTACCACAGAACCCACAGACACCAATTATGAGAAGAAGAAAGGTAGTCAAGGCTTCTCGGCTTTAGAGCTTCAACAAGACCGAGTACAACTGCCTTTAGTTAACAACGCTGTTGTTTATGAAGATGACTTAGGAATAGCCCCTGGGCCTGCTTTTAGGTTAAATGGACGTATTTTTACTAACAGTAACCTTCTGGCTGGTTTACCTACAGGTGGTGATGGCATCAGACTATATCAGGTTAGTGGAAACGCATCCTGTTTTTACGATCCAGAAAACGCCAAGATAGTTGTTGGAGGCAATATTGGATCTGGAATAATTACAGAGAACAGTGATACCAATGGAGTATCAATTGATCTATATAAAGGTAAAACACCTGGTGCTGCCAATACTGCGCTGAGAAATTCATCAGTTAATAATAAATCAGTTTCTCATTCCCCAAGACAAATCGCTTACAATAGCCTAGCTTATACTCAACGTGTCAACCGTTTAGTTACTGCCCAAACAGCTAACGCTGAAAGTAGTGACCCGTCAGAAGTTACTCAAGGGATGCAAGATGTATTAACCAAGCAAGGTAGAAGCTTAACCGACTTAACGACTGCTGAAAGAGCTAGTTTACGCTTCAAGCAACTAGAGCTTTATTTTAGAAGACGTACCCGCAGAGTTCCTTATGCTGAAGTGGCTTTTGATGGTGATGCTCTAGGAGATTACAAAGTTGGTGGTACTAAGGAAAGTGAAGTATTACAAGGTGCTGACAATACTTTACGTCCCCCCGATCCTTGGATTTATCCTGTTGATCCTGCCGATGGCTTAAATGCAACCGGTTATGCAGGGTTGAGTTTAAATGCAAATGGGACTGACAAGCTCAGACCTTCTGCAACTGAGCCAAGTAAACTTTCAAGACAATTACAAGGTGTAGAAGGATACTTTGGCGATCGCGCTGTCGTTGGTAACAACCTACCTCAACTTTGGTGGGATCAAGCTAAAGGAGCATTTGTAGGGCCAAATGCCGATGATACCCAAACTATTAGTAACTATAAATGGGATGATGGCGATGGCGATCGCACTCGTCGCAGTCGTGTAGAAACATTGAAAGATTTAGGTAGTACAGACCGAGATGGAGATTGGGAATTAGCAGCAGCCCAAGTACCAAATAGTCCAGAAGAACCCGTCGGTGGCTTGCGAGTAGTAACTGGCGCGGGAATTTATTTGCCTAATACTGTTACTGCTACAAATTTGTCGTCAACTACCTTTACTGGACTTAACCAGCAAATTTGGCCTGATCTTTCACCTGTTAGAACCAGTTCAGTACCTAGCCCCATTCAACCTTATAAAGATTATGGACTAAACGTTACTTATGAAGTACGTCAACCAACAGATCAACCATATCTGCGGATGCGGGCAACAGCCGTCTATCACTACAAATCTGCTAGTTACAGTCAGACTAGTCCCACACCTATTGCTTGTGTTAGCAGCTATTATGACCCTACTAATAGCACTACGGCGCAAAATATATCAACCCTGCCAATTAATGGTGCAACTGGTGGTTTATCCAACAATGGTATAGTTTACCCTTTTCCTACAACTAAGACTGAAAGTTCTTACAGCAGTGTCCTGAGTTATCTGGCAGATTTAACCTATCCCAATGGACGTTCAATTGATGATAGATTACTGAGAAGAGCTTTAAACAAAACAGATGCGACGAAACGCACTCTCTCAGAAAAGTCTGCTGTGGATGCAGCAATTTGTGGCTTGGCAATTTTTGATGGTACTCTGAATACTCCTACAGATACAGTCATTGATCATGGCTCTATTTATGAAGTTGCTTTTTTAGACCCCAGACAAATTCAAGCAACTGATATTACGACTGGGAGTAGAAATTATGATCGATTTAGAAGAAACAGAAAACCTTTAGAAATCCGTGCCACTGTCTTAGATATTAATAAGCTGCGTAGAAAAACAATCGGTACCACCACACCAGCACAGGAATATTTATTACCCAATAGCGGTATTATCTACGCTACTCGTGATGATGCACTACTAGATTTAAGTGCGGCAGCAGATCCAAATGCTCCCACTGAAAGTGAGAGGCTAGAGAGTGCCGTAGATTACAGACTTGATCCTAATCGTCGTCCTAATGCCATTATGCTCATTAACGGTCAAAAAATTGCCCGTAATGACAGCAATACCTATCGAGACGCAGAGAAGGGACTGATTTTAGCTAGTAATTTGCCTGCCTATATTAAGGGTGACTTTAATCTTCACACTCAAGAGGAATTTAACACAGCATTAGATGCTGATTGGGGCAATTTCTACAGCCGCACCGGCTTAAATACTAACTTTGCTTGTCGTCCAGGCGACCCTAGATTACCGCAGTGTACAACTGGTGATCAATGGCGCTCTGCTGCGGTATTAGCAGATTCTCTGACTGTACTTTCTAATAACTTTAGATTTGGCTTCCGCAACGAAGCAGACCATGATTGGCAGCTTATCCAAAGTACAGTTCCTACTAGTCCGATTAACTATGCAACTGCCGGGACTTTCTCCACAGAAAACTCTTTTGTACCAGTTGCCAATTGGTTTAATCCCTCCGCCGATAGCAATGGAAATTTTCCAGCCTTTCCCAAAGATTTAGATGCAACAACAGGATTCCAAGGAAGTTCCTATCTCAACAACTTTGTCACCCCAATTGTACGAAAAATTCGGGCTAAACAGCTATTACTGGAAGTTTGTTACGCTAGTACTTGCGATGCGCCTAGAAATTGGACAATTAAAAATGCCTGCCCAACACAAGCCATAGGACAGAGTACTTGGAGAGATAAAGATAACAACGGTGTAGCAGATATTATTGGTAAACCAGCAACATCAATTAAAACAGGAGTCATTGGTGGTTCGCCAATAGACTGTAATACCAGTGATATTAACCCAAATAAACCATCTAGAATTGCCTTTGTACGTAATTTGGATACTGGTGCAATAACAACTCCACTAAAAGTTTATGGCGTTGCCAGTGATGGCAAAATAGCAGAGTTTGACTGGCCTTTAACAGGAACAACACTACCAAAAGACGGGGTAGATGCAAGCGGCCAGCCCTACTTCATACCTTGGCTAGAAGGAACTGCTTCTGGTAACAACATTCGTTATGATTTTGTGTTCCAACACAACAGACCATTTGGTACTCCTGAGGTTCCAGATAACGATTTTGTCAAAGCTGGAAAGCATGGTAATTGGTTACAAGAAGCCACAGCAACGACTGTCAACGTAATTGCCGCAGTTGGAGACACCCCAGCCGCAGTTCCTAAAACAACTAGCCCAACTCGTGGGGCGGAAGATAATGGTGGTTTACACAACTTTGTACGCTTGATTGAAAATTGGAATACTGCTGCTACCGAAACAGCACTCAAAATCAACGGGGCTTTTTATCAAGTTAAACGTAGCACTTATGCTACTGCACCATTTATGCCTGTATTTTCAGGTAGCGCCTATCAAATAAATAACTTTGGCGCTGGCGATAGAGGTACAGTTCCCTACTACCTACCTCCTCTGCGGCAATGGGGTTATGATGTGGCGTTACTATCTCAATCGCCTGACTTATTAGCCCAGAAATTAGTCACAATACCCGATGATTTGCCTGATGAGTTCTTCCGAGAAGTTGGTAGAGATGATCCTTGGGTGAGAATTCTGTTGTGTGCCAAGAAAGCCGCAGACGATACAAATGCCATAGATGCAGATCAACGTGGTTCTTGCTCGTAAGAATCAAATTCTCAAAGTAGGTGATGAGCAATGATCAAACTTAAAAAACAGCAACAAAAAACTTCTTGTAGTGATTCCGGTTTTACCATCATTGAGTCTTTGGTAGCAATCATCGTAGTAGCAATTTTGCTAACAGCGATCGCACCTGTACTAGTGATGTCAACAGCTACCCGTGTTCAGGCAAGACGTGTGGAACTAGCAACACAAGCTGCCAAATCCTTCATTGATGGTGTGAGAACTGGAGCGATCGCCGCACCAAGCCAAACCATTGAAGTTGCTGCTTCCAGCACATCTGATCCCAGACGGATTGCCGATGTTGCCGGTACACCACCGATCACGGGGAGACCAGAAGATTATTTAGTTAACGATTTAACTAAAATGGCACTCCCTTCATCGGCAAGTGGCTTGTACTGCTTTACAAGATCCGGCAATATCACCACAACAGATTGTACGAACAAACCATTTGAATATTACATTCAGGCTGCCCGAATTACTGTTCCAGGAAGTTCAGCCAATGATGGCTATCGCTTGGCCATTCGAGTTTATAGGGCAGATGTTGATTTTACGAAAACTCGAACTGCTAGTACTGGTCAATCTAATAAGAAAACACAAAATTCATTTACTGGTAACTTAGGCGATCGGCAAGCACCACTACTCGAAATGACAACCGACATTTCTAGCACTAGTACTTCCTTTAGGGCTTTATGTCAGCGTCTTGGAGTGGCGACGAATACAGCCTGTAATTAATGAGCAAAATCTCATGTGTATCTATCCATCAATATTCACTAAAGGGAAAACCAGAGTATGATGAGGGCATTAAAATTCCTGCTTCAAAACCAGTTGAAACGCTCCAAGCTCATAGAGGAAGTTGGTGGTTTTTCCTTGATTGAATTATTGGTAGCTATGATTTTGGCAGTATTGGTAATTACACCATTAATGGGCTTCATGATCAGCGTCATGAATGCAGACCGACAAGAACAGGCAAAGGTAAGCTCAGAACAAGAAATTCAAGCAGCAGTAGATTACATTGCCCGCGATTTGCAACAAGCTATCTATATCTACGA
The DNA here is from genome assembly GCF_048568275.1 of Anabaena sp. FACHB-595. NCBI lineage: Bacteria > Bacillati > Cyanobacteriota > Cyanophyceae > Nostocales > Nostocaceae > Anabaena > Anabaena sp. FACHB-595. The sequence continues at coordinate 2,124,401 of NZ_CP183473.1, read as the reverse complement.
TAGCGCTGGTATTGATGCTATTAGAAATGAATTACCTAGTTCAACCTCAACAGATAGAGTTCCTGTCCTAGTTTTTTGGAAAAGAGAACTAATTGAAGACATCATTACAGTTACAGCCGGTGAAAAAGATGATACTTATGTGTATTCATTGGTTGCTTACTATTTAATCAAAGACAGCAATACTAACTGGTCTAATGCTGCTCGTATTGCTAGGTGGCAGATTAGGGATGGTGTGCTGACAACGGCTAGTAGTGGTGTAACTTGCGATGGATATACAGGCAAATATATCAGTAATGATTATTGCCCAAGTAAAGGTTTTGCACTATTCAGCCTTGATGGCGCAGGTACTATCCATGAAAAGATGAACGCCTGGAAAAGACTCAGCCAATACACTACTAAAGATACTAATGGAGCAGATGTAGTGAATAATGTCACTCCCGGAGCGCCTGTAGTTTTAGTTGATTATATTGACCAGACAATACCAAACTCACCACTAATCATACCACCATCAAAGATTACCTGTCCTACTGGCTCAACGTTGGTAGCTCCAGATACAACTAATTTTAATACCCGCGATACGTTTAAAATGACGAGTTTTTATGCCTGTGTTGACAGAGTTAACACTACGGCACAGGTATTTTTGAGAGGTAATGCGATCGCCCGCCTACAAAGCAATAACCTCAATTATGCCGATAACAAAAGAGCTTATTTTCCAAATGCAAGTATACGAGTACAAGGACGTGGATATTTATTTACTCAGTAAATGCCGAAAACAATAGCGTAATTTAAGGCAGTAGATCATGAAGAAAACACGTTTACATCCGTTCAATATCGACAGGAAAAATAGCATAATCAAATCTTTATGTCTGCCTAATCGCCAGTTTGGAATATACACTCAATCAGATTCCGGCTTTAGTTTAGTAGAATTGATTGCAGTAGTGATGATGGTAGGTATATTAGCAGCGATCGCTCTTCCTGGCTGGTCTGCTTTCGTTAATCGTCAAAGAGTCAACAAAGCTAACGATGCTGTTTTAGCATCCATACAAGAAGCACAGCGACAAGCTAAACGACAAAAACTAAAATATAGTGTCAGTTTTAAAGTTGAAAGCCAAATTCCTAAGATTGTTATTCATCCTGATTCTGAAGCCGCATCTACTATTGTTGACACCCCATCTAAAAAACGCTGGCAAGTTCTAGGTGAAGATTTAGACATCCGCTCTACTGGACAAATCAAACTCTTGACCAATCTCACGAGCAAAAACAAAGTTAGTACTGCTGTCAATGCAAGTTCCACTTATTTAAACACACCACAAACAATTACTTTCGACTACATAGGTAGTCTAACAGGTCTAGAATTTGATCCGCCAGCACCAACTGGCTCCACTGCAATACCACATATCAAAATTGTTGTAGCAAATAATAACGTTAAGCGTTGCGTTATCTTAAAAACGATTCTGGGTGCAACAATGACCGAGAAAGATAACAATTGTAATTAAATAAGTGGATGATGTAGCAAATTTTCTTAAATCTTAGTAAGAATACTGTACAATAACCTGCACCTGCAAAGCAAAATTGAAATATAAGGTGCAGATTTTTAATTTTAACTTTTAACTAATTTAGCTTAAATATTTACTAGCCATCAGTTGCAGTTCAGCCTAAAATAACCTCGGTTAAGTCTTTAACATCATCCAGACACACCCAACCAGAAACTACAATCTAAGTACAAACTGCAAAAAATGACTGCAAATCTTGATTTAACTATAGCTATACCGACTTACAATGGTGCGAATCGTTTGCCAGAATTATTAGAACGGCTGCGAAACCAAATTAACACCGAAAATATTTCCTGGGAAATTATTGTTGTCGATAACAACAGCACTGACAATACAGCCCAAGTTGTACAGCAGTACCAAGAAAATTGGCATTGCTCCTATCCTTTAAAATACTACTTTGAAGCTAAACAAGGTGCAGCCTATGCCAGAAAAAAAGGTGTAGAAGTTGCTTCAGGTAAATTAATCGGTTTTTTAGATGACGATAACTACCCCATCCCAACTTGGGTAGCAGCCGCTTGTGCTTTTGCTCAAAAGTACCCCAAAGCAGGGGCTTATGGTAGCCAAATACACCCGGATTGGGAGGTAGAACCACCAGAAAACTTTAAGAGTATTATTCCTTTTTTAGCAATTACAGAACGCGGTAATAAACCTCTATTTTACGAGCCGAGAAAAAAACTTCTTCCCCCCTCTGCTGGACTGGTTGTCCGCCGGGAAGCATGGTTAGAGAGTGTACCAGAACAGCCAATTTTAACTGGTAGAGTTGCAGGTAATATGCTGACTGGGGAAGATTTAGAAATGCTGTGTTACCTGCAAAAATCGGGTTGGGAAGTTTGGTATAACCCAGAGATGGAAATATATCATAGAATACCAAGCTCTAGATTAAAAAAAGAATATTTAATTCCCTTCTTTAGAGGGATTGGTTTGAGTCGGTATGTTACCAGGACAACAAATGTTCAAGGATATTACAAACCATTTGTCCTTGTTGCATACATGATAAATGATACCAGAAAGATTATTTTACAACTACTTAAGTACGGAACCAAGATAAAAACTGATTTAGTCATAGCTTGTGAAACAGAACTGTTTTTCAGTAGCCTAATTAGTCCTTTCTATCTGTGGAAAAATGGGTACTTAACTAAAAGTGGTAAGTAAATAATTGAGAAAGCTGGGATTATGCAACAAGAACTACAAGAGATAATTGAAACGGTTGATTTTACCGTAGCTATTCCCACATGGAATGGTGCAGAACGTTTACCCCAAGTTTTAGACAGATTATTGGCGCAAACAGGTACAGAAAACCTACGTTGGGAAGTCATCGTTATTGATAATAATAGCAGCGATCGCACACCCGAAGTAGTAAGTGATTACCAAAAAAAATTTACTCAATGTCAGTTGAAATATTTTCTAGAAACACAACAGGGATTAGCCTATGGAAGACTCAGAGCAATCAAGGAATCCCAAGGTAAATTTGTTGCTTTTTTAGATGATGATAACTTAGCTGCGCCTGATTGGGTTTTACAATCTTATAATTTTGGCGAAGAACATCCCCGCGCCGGTGCATGGAGTGGTCAAATACATGGTGATTTTGAAGTTACACCACCAGATAATTTTTCCCAAATTCAGGCTTTTTTAGCTATTAGAGAACATGGTCAAAAAGCTTATATCTTTGATGCTGAAAATTTAAAACTACCCCCTGGTGCTGCTCTTGTTATCCGTAAACAAGCTTGGCGAGAAAGCGTACCGCAACAGTTAGTTTTTAAAGGGAGAATTGGAAAATTAATGATTGGTGGAGAAGATACAGAGGTTCTCTTATATATATATAAAGCTGGTTGGGAAATTTGGTATAACCCCAAAATGGAAATCTATCATAAAATACCCCACGGACGACTTGAAACAAGTTACTTAGTTAATGTCGCTCGTGGTTGTGGTTTATGTATTTTTCAACTCAGACTAATTAATGCTAAAAAAGGTGAATTGTCGATAATTTTGCTGAGAACAATTTTAGGCAATATTCGCAGACTATTTCACCACATAATGAAGTACAAAAATAATCTCAAGGGAGATATAGTCGCACTTGTAGAGTTCAATTTTTATTTGGGTAGTCTTTTGAGTCCTATATACTCACTCATGTTTTATTTCAATAATTTAACCAATGAAGATATAAGTTTAAACAATGACTGAATCCAATTTTGATTTACCAATAATTTCTGTAATTATCCCAGCTTATAATTGTGAAAAAACTATCAAAAAAACAATTGATTCGGTTTTAGATCAATCTTTTACTGATTTTGAATTAATTGTCATTAATGATGGTTCACAAGATGCAACATTAGACATTGTTTCTCAAATTGAAGATTCGAGGATTAAGATATTTTCCTTTGAAAATGCTGGAGGAAATGTTAGCCGGAATCGGGGTTTAAATCTTGCAGTGGGAAAATTCATCAGTTTCCTAGATGCAGATGATATTTGGACACCTAATAAACTAGAGTCACAATTAGAGGCTTTACATAACAATCCTGGTTTTCATGTTGCATATAGCTGGACTGATTATATTGATGAAGATGGTAATTTTTTAATTTCTGGTAGACGTGTAACACTTAATGGAGATGTCTATAAAAAGTTGTTTATCAACAATTTTTTAGAAAATGGCTCTAATCCTTTAATTTGCAAAGAAGCTTTAATTGCATTGGGAGGATTTGATGAATCACTAAAGGCCGCTCAAGATTGGGATATGTGGCTAAGATTAGCTAATAAATATTCTTTTGTGGCTGTTCCTTATGTCCAAATATTATATCGGGTTAGTAGTAATTCTCTATCTTCTAATCTGGTGAGACAGGAAAAAGCTTGTAAGCAAGTACTAGAAAAAGCTTATCAAGCAAGACCTGCGATTGGTAATCATATTTTGCATTTGAGTATAGCTAATCTTTACAAATATTTAGCTTGTAAAGCCCTGCAAAAGCCTTACAGTCGAAGTAAAGGTCTAGCTGCTGTTAAATTTATTTGGCAATATTTTCTGTATGATTCTTCTAGAATGAGGCGGATAAATTCTACATTAAAACTTTTATTTAAAGCTCTGATAATTATTATATTACCTGCTGGTTTATCTACAGAATTACTAGCAAAAATGAGGACAAAATCTCTCAATCCACAGTTATCAGCAATTTCTGGCAGTTAAAATATTCACAACATATATCCAGGTGCTTTTACTATCTCTATTTGATAATAAAAATGGCTTAAATTGCCAAAATGAACGGGGTTTTACACTTCCAGAGATATTGGCAGTTATTCTCATGGTTGGGATATTAGCAGCTTTAGCATTACCTTACTGGTTAACTTTTGTAGATACTCAACGCCTCAACAAAGCTCAATACGAAGTTCACAATGCCATACGACAAGCCCAAAGCCAAGCTAGTAAGGAAAAATTGACGTGGCAAGCTAGTTTCCGCGAACAAAATGGTATAGTTCAATGGGCAGTTCATCCTGCTAGTGTCAGCCCTACGAATGCTAATTGGAATAATCTAGATTCTCGTGTGCGTTTAGATGGAGAAAGCACTTTACAGCAATCAAACAATGTGAGGCGAATTCAATTTGATTATCGAGGAAGTGTTAAACAACCACCTCTAGGCAGGATTACTTTATCAAGTAAGTCTAGAGGCATGATTAAGCGTTGTGTCTATGTTTCGACAATTTTGGGAGCAATGCGTACAGCTAAAGAGCGTAATAGGGCTAATAGCGGCGGTGATTATTGCTATTAAGATATTTTTAGTTAGCTTAAACAAGGTATGCTGTGCTGAAATCATCAGAAACTTTACAACAGCACTTAATTATTTTCACGCGCTATCCAGAACCAGGGAAAACAAAAACCAGATTGATACCTGCTTTGGGTACTATTGGTGCTGCCAAGCTGCAACGGCAAATGACTGAATACGCTTTATTTCAGGTTAAGGAACTGCAAAAGTTAATTAATATATCTTTAGAAATTCGGTTTGCGGGGGGAGACCTGCAACTTATGCAAGATTGGCTTGGCGCTGAATTGGTTTACCATTCTCAAGGTGATGGAGATTTGGGTTCGCGGATGGCGCGATCGCTGTATGATTCCTTTCAAGGTCAGGCAAAGCAAGTTGTAATTATCGGTACCGACTGTCCTGGATTAAATTCTCATATTCTTGCTCAAGCTTTCGAACAAATTTATACAGTTGACTTAGTACTTGGTCCAGCCATTGATGGTGGTTACTACTTAATTGCTTTACGTCGCTTCATCCCTGAATTATTTGCCAACATCGACTGGGGGACTTCGCAAGTATTACACCAAACTGTGGATATTGCTCATCAACTCAACCTCTCATCCTATCACTTACCACCATTGGCTGATGTTGATAGACCAGATGATTTACCCATTTGGCAACGAATTTGGGAAACAGAAGTTAAGATGAGGTAGGTCAATTTATCTCATTCACCCTTGTATTATACAATACATAATTATCTTTAGTTACACTCTAGGAAACCGATGCCAATGTAGAGCAGTTTCCAACCCAAGGGTAAAAATTTTGTAACATGGTGGCATTGCGTTTTATTTCATATATATGGGTAGATTCATATAACAAGCAAGGTTACGGGAGCGATATTCAAGTAACTTTAAAGAGGACAATCACTCAATCTGAACTCAGTACGTACCAATTTGAAAAACTATGGTTAACCGCTTTGCTGCTGTAAATGCCTCCCTAATCCTTAAAATCGTAGGGATAGTCTTAATTGTTTCGTTTTTGCTGGATTTTCTGATTCTGTTATTGCCATTTCAACCTACAGACAGGTTATGGCAGATTAACCTAGCAACAGCACTAGTTGACCGGGGTATTGTCCCTTTGGTTGGCTTGGGAGCATTATTTACTGGCTATTGGATGGACAGTGCTAGCGATGGTGGCTCGAAAGGATTTGATTTAAGATTTCCCGTTTTAATACTCTCCAGCCTTTTGGGTTTAATGTTCCTGCTGATTTTTCCCTTACATCTCAATAATGTGAGACAAGCCAGTGTGCAAACAGTAAACCAAATCAATCAAGAGGCAGACCAGGCAGAAAACCAACTCAAAAACCAATTATCTCAATTTCAAGCCCAAGCCAACACCGAGCAAGGAAAGGCTCAACTAGAACAATTGCGAACCCAAGCTAAAGCTCAATTCACTGAACTGCTGCGAGATGATCAAAAATATCAACAAGCTTTGAATAATCCCCAACTTCCAACAGCGCAGAAAGAATTACTCAAGAAATTTAAAGCCAATCCTCAAGAATTAGATCAGTTTATTGCCCAGCAAACAGATCCTCAAGGACTGGCTAATCAAAGATTAAACCAAATTCGCCAGCGAAAAGAAGACGCTGCCAAGCAAGCTAGAGACAATGCGTGGAAATCTGGACTGCGAATTGGTATCAGCAGTTTGATCTTGTCTATTGGCTACATCATTATCGGTTGGTCAGGACTCAGAGCTAGCGGTGCTTTCCAAGGCGGTGGACGTAAAGGTAAAGTACCTGCACGCTAATTTAAGCTAGGGGCTAGGGCGTGTTTGTTAATCAACACTCTTAGCCCTTCGTTAGCCATAGGGTATATAGACTGTTTTTGGCAATACTTAAAGATACCTAGCGTTTAGCAAAATTACTGTAAGACTGGGCAATGTTTTCTATTTACATACTGACTTATAACGAAGAACTAGATATTGCAAGTTGTATAGAATCAGCGATGTTATCAGATGACGTCATCGTTGTAGACTCATGTAGTAGCGATCGCACTGTAGAAATTGCCAATCGTTATCCCATTCGTGTTGTGCGGCACGCCTTTGAAAGCCACGGTCGCCAACGTACATGGATGCTAGAGTCTCTCCCTCCAAAACACAAATGGGTATATATTCTCGAAGCTGATGAGCGGATGACACCAGAGTTGTTTGCCGAGTGTGAACAAGCAATTACCACTTCCGAATACATTGGTTACTACGTTGCTGAACGGGTGATGTTCATGAACCAATGGATTCGCCATAGCACTCAATATCCCCGTTATCAGATGCGTCTGTTCCAACATGGCAAAGTTTGGTTTACCGACTACGGGCATACGGAACGAGAAGTTTGTGAAGGCGCTACCAGCTTTTTAAAAGAAACCTATCCTCACTACACTTGCAGCAAGGGTTTGAGCCGTTGGATTGAAAAACATAACCGTTATTCTACGGATGAGGCGAAAGAGACTTTATATCAATTAGAAAATGGCAAAGTTGACTGGCGAGATTTGTTGTTTGGTAAATCGGAAGTTGCTAGGCGGCGTGCATTAAAAGACTTGTCTTTACGACTACCAGCTAGACCTTTGTTACGTTTTTTATATATGTACTTTCTCTTAGGCGGTTGTCTAGATGGACGTGCAGGAATGGCTTGGTGTACATTACAAGCTTTTTATGAATACCTGATTTTATTGAAAGCCTGGGAAATGAAATATCTACCTATCCCTAGTTTAGAACCGGAGATAGTTCCTAGCAGTGACAGCAACCAGGAAGCAGCAAAAGAGGAACTAGGGTCAAGGGATTAAACACTAGAGTCGTGATTTCACTTAGCTCAAAACTGACATAATTCTTAAGCCCACAAATAATAGGTTAAAATTTATAAAATTATATTTTCATAAACATCCCTCGTGTTTAGTTGTTGTAAATTGAAAGCATATCGTTCTCATCAATTTACTGGACTTGTTTTTACAGTCATAGCAGCTTTCAACATATCGCGGTAGGATTGTAATAACTAAGAAATTAGCAACAATCATTTACAAGTTGTACAAAGAAAAGTAAAGTCCTCACAGACAAACTAGTTTTTGTGCTACTTGGAATGTGTTTATATGGACAAGTATCGAAAAAACTTATTTCCGAGTGAACGCTTGGAAATAGCTTGGCTACAATTCCAATACTTGTCTTTGAGACTAAGGTTTGGAGTACAAAGGCTACACGTTATATCTGATTAATTAGACAAATTTACTGGAATGAGTACCAATAATGAAAGTTCCACTATCCTAAAAAAAGAGAATAAGGGCTTGGGAATTGACCGCCTAAAGCAGGACTTAAAGAATGACCTAATTGCTGGCTTGTTAGTAGTAATTCCCCTGGCAACCACTATCTGGTTAACAATTACCATTGCTAATTGGGTAATTGACTTTCTCACTCAAGTGCCTAAACAACTTAACCCTTTTGATGGATTACATCCCATAGTAGTAAATATACTTAATTTTGCAGTAGGGCTAGCTGTACCTCTACTAAGTATTTTGATTATTGGGTTAATGGCTAGGAATATTGCAGGAAGATGGTTGTTGGATTTTGGTGAACGATTATTACAGGCAATTCCTTTAGCTGGGCAGGTGTATAAAACCCTCAAGCAGCTTTTGGAAACACTACTAAAAGACTCCAATGGGAAATTTCGGAGAGTCATTTTAATAGAATATCCCCGTCGGGGAATATGGGCGATCGCCTTTGTTACAGGTGTGATTAGTAGTGAAATTCAATCTCAAATGCCTCGTCCAATGTTGAGTGTGTTTATTCCCACCACACCAAACCCGACTACAGGCTGGTACGCTGTAGTCCCAGAAGACGAAGTAGTTAACCTCTCCATGTCCGTAGAAGATGCTTTCAAAGTTGTAGTCTCCGGCGGCATTGTTGCACCGAATCCCTGTCTACCCGACCTAGACTTAATCCAAGAGCATAAAATAGAGAAATCCCTGCAAGAGATGAAGCAGATATAGAACAAGAGGGATAGGAAAGAAAATTCTGACTCTATTACTGTTACCGGCAACTCAGCACTTACCGCCAAATAAATCTAAAAAAATCCGGTAACTTCGTACCTAATACAGATAAGATGGTTGTCTGGCTTTGTCAAAATTGAATAATTTGTCACCCAGCAATTAAATTACTACTGAAATATTTAACTATTATGCAAGACCGTAAACCCCAGCAAATCGCTCGTGAACTGGCACTTTTAAGCCTGAGCCAGTTACCATTAAACCCCAAAAAATTAACCGAAGAACACCTGCCCAAACTAGTATTGGCTACAGTACGTACCTTGAGAGCAGAAGTACAAGATACCTTGGATAATGCGGCCGCTGAATTGCAACGTAGTAACGATCGCCTGTTAACCAGTCAAACACGGGCTTCAGACTTAAATACTGCGCGTAATATGCTGCAAGAAGCAATTTCCTACACACAAACAGCCATCAATCAGCTAGGTGCATCTGTTGAGTTTCCTGAATTAATTCAGCTAGCAAATCAAGACAAGGAAGTAGGCAGATATGCCATCAAACTTGTCAAAATCATCAATGAAGAACGCAGCGTGATTGATGAACAAATTACCTCTGCCCTAGTTGATTGGCAAGTTACTCGCCTGGCACAAATTGACCGCGATATTCTTCGCATTGCCGTAGCAGAAATGATGTTCTTTAATCTGCCCAACAGCGTGGCCATTAACGAAGCCGTAGAGTTAGCTAAACGCTACAGTGGCGATGAAGGACATCGTTTCATTAACGGTGTACTACGCCGAGTCTCAGACCAAAAAAAGGCGCTGAGTGTTTAGTACTGTAAAGATCTGTAGGTATGGCTGTGCTGAAACAAGTAGTGGAGTGTTGAGCAGAGTATTGAGTCAGATTTAATTCATCTCCTCTGCTCCCGTTCGGACTTCCCTGTGGGACGCTACGCGAACGGCGTGAGCGCTCAGTTGAACGTTGAAGCTCACGGCGGAAGCCCAGTCCCTGATCCCTTATCGAACAATCCGACTTTAAGAGGTGAGGATAACCAGGAGGTTTACACACTAGTTAGGAGTCCACAGTTAAATTAAACTTATAACTCATAACTCGTAACAACTATCACCGCTAGCTGCAATGGTTTTTAATTGGTTCCGTCGTCAAACTAACGATTCCTCGGATAGCCCATCGGAAAAACAACAACCAGAAACACCTCCAGTCACAGAATCTCAAGTAGAACCAGAAGCAACGTCAACTCCTGCTGCGACTGTCCCAGACTCAACAGCAGATTTATTGGCGTTTGCAAAGGCTGCTTACAAAAATCTTCAAGAGAAACAAAAATCTCAGGAAGTAGAAGTGACACTGGAATCAGTAGATGCCGAAACGCCAGTACAAACAACTGGCGTGGAAGAGGAGGCAACTGCTGAGACGGAAAATCTAGAATTATTAGTAGCCCATACTACCTCAGTTGAGGTGGTAGAAAATATCCCAACTCCCGTGATGGAAGGGGAAGTAGCTAATCAAGAGGAGCAGGAAGTAACTTCGACTAGACAAGAAGATGTAGAAATCAACTTAGAACCATTAGAACCAGTAGCAGTATCGGAACCAACCCCACCGCCTACATTATCATTCTTAGAACGAGCAGCCGCAGAACGGGAAGCTAGGCAAGAGCGATTAATAGCCAATGCGATTGAAGTACCGGAACTCGAAGTAGTTAGCCCAGTAGCGGCTAATGCCACATCAGAAACAGTTCCAGAAATTGCTGGAATATCCTTTGATGAAGGCTTTGTTTGGTCAGCAGAAGTGTTGGCAGCCCAAGGAAGACGGCCAGAAGATATATCGATTGAAGAAATTACTTGGCTCAAAAAGCTACGACAAGGATTAGACAAAACCCGTCGGAATATTCTTAACCAACTAAAGGCAATTGTTGGACAAGGGCCTCTCAATCAAGCAGCTGTAGGAGAAATAGAAGCTTTACTTCTGCAAGCTGATGTGGGTGTAGAAGCAACCGACTATATTATTAGTTCACTCCAGAAAAAACTGCGGGAAGAAATCACTCCACCAGAAGAAGCGATCGCTTACTTAAAACAAATCTTGCGGGATATGCTAGATGCACCCCTCAAAACTTCCCATAAAGCCAGTTTTGCTCCAGAGAAAGATAGCTTAAATATTTGGTTAATTACAGGAGTCAATGGTGCGGGAAAAACTACTACCATCGGTAAAATATCTCACCTCGCACAACAATCAGGTTATCGATGCTTGATTGGTGCAGCCGATACATTCCGAGCGGCGGCTGTTGAACAAGTAAAAGTTTGGGGTAAAAGAAGCGGTGTAGAAGTAATCTCTAACCCTGGTAAAAATACAGATCCGGCCGCAGTGGTATTTGATGCGATCGCCGCAGCCCAAGCACGAAATACAGAATTACTATTAGTAGATACAGCTGGGCGGCTGCAAAACAAGAAAAACTTAATGGATGAACTCAGTAAAATCCGTAGAATTATCGACAAAAAAGCCCCGGATGCCAAAATTGAATCGCTTTTGGTGTTAGATTCCACTTTAGGTCAAAACGGATTGCGACAAGCTGAAGTCTTCTCTCAAGCAGCTCAACTCAGTGGCGTAGTATTAACCAAGTTAGATGGTACAGCCAAAGGGGGGGTTGCTCTTGCTGTAGTGCAGCAGCTAGGCCTACCCATCCGCTTTATTGGTGCTGGGGAAGGCATTGAAGACCTACGCCCCTTTTCCAGCTACGAGTTTGTAGAAGCTCTCTTGAGTGGCTAAGAGGCAGGGGGCAGGGGGCAGGGGGAGAAATGACTCCAAGATTTTCACCCAATCCCCAATTCCTATGATTCCTTTTTGCCAATCTGATTTATTTTCGATAACATTACGGTTGTTATTTGCTAAAATTTCAATCTAATGCCGTCTTAATAGCGACCAAAGGAAGTTGTTTAGATGCAGCGTAGGCGATCTTGGATAGCAATTAAACAGCTTTCCTAAACTTATGACTACTTGAGGGTTGTCAGTAATCTTTAAGAAAACTTCATGTATTATCAGTAAATTGAAGTACATTAATGGAAATTCCTCTCCGAAGATAGAAATTTTCTCAGCAAATGTAATACTTATGTTGATTTAAGTCTTACGTCTTTATACTCTTGCAAAAGCGCTAAACTTTAACCCAATATGGTTTAGCGATCGCCAAATAGAAAATTTATTAATTGTCAATCTAAAATTAACCCCTTTCCAGTGCAATAACCTGTGCCTGTGCCTCCATTTTCCTCTCAACCCACGGACAACAATAATAGTGCTGCGACAGATGTCACACCAGTCGTAGCACTCAAAGAACTTGTGTCACGATTGCACCGGGAACAGAACAAAATCCAAGATTTGCTGAGTTCTTTAGGATTTGCCCTGAGGAGCTTCAATAATCTGAACCAGTTTTTGGAACTAATTCCTCTAATGGCAACAAGAGTGACGGATGCTGATGGTAGCGCGCTGTTTCTCTACAAACCTAATGGCCAAGTCAGATTAGAACAATTACATTGGCAAGACAGCCGCCAACGCAAAAACATCCGCAAAGCCTTAGAAACAGCTAGTAGCCAAATCACACTTTTACCTAACACTGCGCCTCTAGCTAACGCCACAGGAATGCTAGATGACCAGATGCACCGCTACCTGGGGCCAGATGTGCAAATCTTTGGTACGGCAATTTTAGTCAAGCATACAGAACGGGGATGGTTGTATGTATTAAGCCGCGATCCTGAGTATAGTTGGACAGAAACTAGACAAAAGTTAGTGCGGTTAGTTGCAGACCAAACCGCAGTGGCGATTGAAAACGACGAACTGGCAGTAGAACTGAGGAAAAAAGAACGTCTAGACCAAGAATTAGAAATTGGTGCAGAGATTCAAAGACGATTACTGCCACGTCAGTGTCCTCATATTCCTGGTGTTAGTCTAGCAGCACGCTGTAGACCGGCCAATCGCGTTGGTGGAGATTATTATGATTTTATTCCCACGAATCAAAGCCAAATTCACACATACACCAAACTTGGTCAAGATTCGGGTCGTTGGGGTTTGGTGATTGGTGATGTCATGGGTAAGGGTGTTCCTGCGGGGTTAATTATGACCATGATGCGAGGAATGCTACGGGGAGAAGTATTACACGGTAACTCTCCGGCGGGGATTTTGCAGAATCTCAACCGAGTTATGTATGCGGATTTGGAAAATTCTCACCGCTTCATCACGCTATTTTATTCTGAATATAATCCGCATAAACGAATTTTGTCCTATAGTAATGCAGCACATAATCCCCCTTTGTGGTGGCACGCAGCTACAAAAAGTGTTACCCGCCTAGATACTCTGGGGATGTTAATTGGGCTGGATGCTAATAGCCAATACGAAGACGGTCAGGCACAGCTAGAACCTGGTGATACAGTTATTTATTATACGGATGGTTTGACCGATGCGGCTGCGGCCAGTGGCGATCGCTTTGATGAAGAAAACTTTGTTACTGCTTTCAGTACGGCTTGTCGGTACTGTAACGGCCCAGAAGAAATTGTCGATTACCTATTCGACCGAGTTCAGCAATTTATCGGTGCTGACAGACAAAATAATGATGATATGACTTTAGTGGTCTTACAGATCGAATAATTTATCGAGTATAAAAGGGACTGGGGATTGGGGATTGGGCGAAAATCTTGGAGTAAATTCTCCCCTTGCTCCCTGCCTCTTTTCTTCCTATTAGGGTGAGTTGTGTTTAAATTTCTCACGAAACTTGACTATCTACTGAAGGAAACCTTCTTGGGTTTGCTGCGCGGTGGTTGGATGAATTGGGCTGCCGTCAGTACTGTTACAGTATTACTGTTTTTATTCGGCTTGAGTTTGCAAACTTCTTGGCAAGTAGAAAAGCTGCTCAATCAGTTTGGTAGCCAGTTAGAAGTATCTGTTTATCTTGATTCTGGTAGGTCAGCGCAAACTATTGAACCGTTTGTGGTGCAAATGCCGGATGTGGTAGGGATGCAAATTATTACTAAAGAGCAAGCCTGGACTAAATTAGTTAAAGAACTAGGAATTGCTGATATTGAAGGTGCTACACAACAGCTAGGGGAAAATCCTTTAGTGGATGAGATTAAGGTCAAAGCACGTAACTCTCAGTCTGTGCCGATTTTAGCAACTCAATTGGCTAAATTACAGGGAGTTGATACGGTTCAGTATATCGATGAGGCGGTTAAACGCATCGCCCAGTTGCATCGAGGACTCAATTGGATGACGCTGACAATCACAATGATTTTGACTTTAACAGCGATCGCTGTCACTACAACAACTATTCGTCTAATTGTGATGGCACGTCGGCGGGAAATTGAAATTATGCAGTTAGTGGGAGCAACTTCGGCCTGGATTTATCTACCGTTTATTTTACAGGGGATAGCTTTTGGTTTATTTGGTGGTGCGATCGCTTGGAGTTTTATATCTGTAATCCAACAGTTTACCGGGAAGTTACTCACCAATCAACCAGAATTTATTCAATTTATTAGCAATGGTTTACAACTCACGGCCACACAGGTTTTGCTACTACCTTTAATTTTGTTAAGCTTTGGTGCAACAGTAGGATTAATGGGTAGCTTATTTGCTGTCCGACGTTTTGCCAAAAGTTAGTAAGCAATGCGTGTCTAAATTGCATAACTATTAATAAAGGCTGTCAACGGTCAACGGTCAACAGTTAACCGTTAACAGTCCTCACAATGGATTGTGCAATTTAAAAGCAGAATAGCTTAGTCAGGACTTTAGTCCTTGTTTCCCCAGCACTAAACAAGCCTCAAAACTGATATGCTACTGAGCATTTAGTATTTATTACCTACTATGTCATCTCAGTGGGAACGTTTATTGCTTAATCTTGGTGAATGGCAAGGTTCATTTACTCGGTTTTCACCCCAAGGTCAACTTTTAAATGATATTCCAACGGTTGTTTCTTTGGCAGGATTGAATAACAATCAAACAGTCCGCCAGATTATTCGTCAAGAAGATACAGAAAAGGTTCTAGAGTATAGTTCCTTGGCCAGAAGTGTGCTGTTTTTTGAAAATGGTGCTTTTTCTCAAGGTTCAATTCAGTTAGCTCCATTCTCGGAATTTGGTGCAGAATTAGGTTTAATTCATGAAAATCGCCGCCTGCGCTTGGTGCAGTTATTTGACAAAAACGGTCAGTTAGACCAACTAACTTTAATTCGTGAACATTTAGCAGGTACACCAGCAACAGAGAACGCACCCTTACAAATTGATGATTTATTAGGCGAATGGCAAGGTGAAGCAATAACAATTTATCCTGATTGGCGATCGCCTGATACTATTTCTACAAACCTCAAATTACAACTAGATGAGAATGGGCGCTTAATTCAAACCTTAAATTTTGCAGGACGCGCCATAACTTCTACTGCTACTATCAAAGGCTCAATTATTCTCTTTGATCAAGACCCAGAAAAACAAGTACAAGTCTTACTTTTACCTAATGGTGCTTCTGCTACTTCTCCACTCAAAGTACAGGTACGTCAAAGCTTTATTTTAGAAGTGGGTTGGTTAATTCAACCAAACTTACGCCAACGTATGGTTCGTAGCTATAGCGATAAAGGCGAATGGGTGAGTCTAACTTTAGTCACTGAACAACGGCTTAAAACTCATAAGTTGTGACATATTAAAATCCGAAAAAGGGAAATATAAGTTTGTAGATCAGGTTATACAAACTTTAAGGAATTAAGTATGAAAAGCTTCAATTGCAAACCTGCAAAACCTTTGTGGGGAATTTTTGCTACCCTCACAGGCGCGGCTTCTATGCTAACAGCTATAGTAGCATCACCTGTTGCTGCACTTGCCACTACACCAGTATTTAGTTGTAGTGCTGAAGGTGTTTTTGTAGAAGTTTCCCGCCTCAATAATGGAACGTTACGCTACGCTGCATATAATATCCCGACCACGCTAAAACGTCCTGATCTCCTACTAGATGGTGGTACAGCCAGACGTAATGAAAACGGAGATGTTGTTTACAGATTTAGAAACAAAAATTATCTGTATGCTGCTGTGCAAGATACAGGTTATGGAAGAGTATTAGTTTATAAAAATAATCGGCTCATTGCTACAAAATATTGTGGTGATGTTTAAGATTAATTCCTAACACCCTACGGAAAGCAAGCTACGTAATTCCTAATTTGTGATTACGTTAAGCGCAAGTAAAAGAGATGACCCAACGCATTATCGGCTTAACTGGAGGTATAGCGACAGGTAAAACCACTGTCGCTAATTATTTAGCTAGCGCTCATAATTTGCCAATCTTCGACGCAGATATTTACGCTAGGGATGCAGTATCTTTAGGTTCGCCGATTCTGGATGCGATCGCTAGGCGTTATGGTAAAGAAATATTACTACCAGATGGCAGTCTCAACCGCCCAAAGTTGGGTGAGATGATCTTTCAGAATCAAGATCAACGCCATTGGGTAGAAAGTTTAATACATCCTTATGTGCGCGATCGCTTTCTCAAAGCAATTGCTGAATCCACTTCCCCAATACTGGTATTAGTCATACCTTTGTTGATTGAAGTGCAGATGACGAATTTAGTCACAGAAATTTGGGTAGTAATTTGTTCGGAATCACAGCAGTTGCAAAGATTAATGGAGCGCAATCACTTAACTTTAGAACAAGCACAAGCCCGAATTAATAGTCAATTATCTCTAAAAGAAAAAGCAGCGATCGCAGATGTAGTTTTAGATAACTCTTCATCTTTAGACGCACTGCTCAAACAAGTAGATATCGCTCTTAATTTTGAACTTTGAATTTTGTAGCTTTAGCTTCCAGTAGGGTATTTTGAATTGACTACATTTCTCCCCCAACTACTACATCTCGAATCCGTAAACTAGGGCCGCCACAACCGACAGGTAAGCCATTTTGCCCACCTTTACCGCAACCGCCAGATTCATCCCAATAAAAATCATCACCAATAGCCTCAATATCAGCCAAAGTTTGAAAAACATTTCCTGAAAGCGTCACATCTTTTACAGGTTCGGCAATTTTCCCGTTTCTAATCATCCAAGCTTCCCCGGCGCTAAAGGTGAACATTTCGCCATTAGTCATACCACCTAGCCAATTACGAGCGTAAACACCTTCTTTAATCCCAGTAAATAAGTCTGCAACTGGTGTTTTACCGCGTTCAATCCAAGTATTGGTCATCCGCACAATGGGATTGAAGTGATAATTGAGACAGCGAGCGTTACCCGTTGGCTTTTCCTCTAACTTACCGGCGGTTTCGCGGGAATGCAAGCGTCCTACTAAAACACCGTCTTTAATTAGCTGGGTAGTAGTAGCGGGTGTACCTTCATCATCATAAAAATAACTACCACGATGTCCTTCTGGGGCTGCACCATCAAAGATTTGCAGTTCTTTAGGGCCAAACCGCCTGCCGATGGTCATCACGTCTAGTAAATCTGGATTTTCGTAAGCCATGTCAGCTTCGGAAAGATGCCCAAAAGCTTCGTGAACAAATAAACCTGTCAGAACGGGATCGATAACCACAGTGTAAGTATTACCTTTAACTGATGGTAGAGACAAAGCTGCAACAGCTCTTTGTGCCGCATTCTTAACTTGAGTATCTAAATTAGTTAAATCCTCGTAGGCTTTGCGGGAACCTGTAGTTTCCCTACCAGTTTGCACTGTTTCACCATTTTTAGCAGTGGCAGCAAAGCGCATTTCCATATCCACCCAAGACTGTTGAATAAGAGTCCCTTCTGAAGTGGCGAGGATAATTTTTTGGCTACTGTCACTATAACGAACTGAGGTTGTAGTGATGCGGTGGTCAACAGTTTTGAGTAAATCAGTATAGCGATCGCATAATTCTTTCTTCTTCGCCAAGGGAACTTTTCGCGGATCTGTACCTGTCAGGGGTAGCCTGCATATAGCTTGTACTGAGTCCATAGGAGCCAGGATAGTTTCCTCATCTCCTACCATACGGGCGGCGGCGATCGCTTCTTCAATCCTGTCTTGAATCGTTGCCAATTGGTTAAAGCAGCTCAACCCCCAACCACCCTTATAACAAGCGCGGACGTGTCCACCAATTGAAATCCCTTCGCTGAGAGTTTCTACTTTATCGCCACGCAACAAGATATCAGTTCCTTCTGCTTCCTCTAGGCGAATCATTAAATAATCTACACGCGACGAATAACGGGCGATGAGGTCAGATAGTAAATTTTGTGTGTCAGCAAGTATAGTCGGCATTTCTTAGGTAGTCACCACAACGGACTGTATTTATTTTGCAATTATTTGGGTAATATCTGCTAACGGTTTCAATAATTAGGGGTATGGGGTTAGGGAGAGGTGTACTGACTTTTTCTCTAAATCAAATATGAGTCCCATCTCACTCTCTGGGTGCTGTTTAGTAAGCTAATGCCGTGTGCAACTTTCTCTCAAACCTAACCCCCAACCCCTTCCCTCGCAGGGAAGGGGAGCAAGATTCAAAGCCTCTCTCCGCTTCGGGGAGAGGTTTGGAGAGGGGTTTCAAAAATAAGTCGCACATCGCGTAAGCTACTCTGCTTTTAGGTTACACAATCCATCGTGAAGGCTGTTAACTGTTGACCGTTAACAGTCAACAGTCAATCTGTAGTTCAAGATTTATCAGATAAAAATTCTGTACTTTCTTCTGTACTTTCATAGTCAGTAAGTCTAACGTGTTCAAAAAACTGGGAGATCCAAGGTAGAGCCATTAAAATTCCTGTTAACACTAACAAAAATACAGAAATGCCTATAATTTGATCACGATTAATTTCTAACACTCCACGTAGAATTACCTCCCGTAATGCAGAAACTATCGTAATTTCTGCGGCTGCTCCTACTGATATTTTCTGTGATTGTAAGTAGTCTATTAACAAACGAAATAATTCTACCAAAATCAAAATAAACAAGATATCTGATGTGACTTCCCTCAAATCTAATGGTCGTAAAAAAGATAAAAACATATCACATAGACGAATGAGCATGACACAAAATAAGCCCATGCACAGGGAAATTACGATAATATCTTGAAAAAATTCAAGATTACTGACAATTCTATCTCTATGGAACCAACTATTTAATTTTGTAATTATTCTTTTAGGCATAAATTCTCTGGTAAGACCATAAATTATCTAACTTAATAATAAGCAATATAAAAAATAACTTTTATAAAATTTTTGACAGTTTGCCAAACCGATAACACTGATGAAGTAAAATAAAACAAATGTGACTTTAATTACATTTGTTTTCATATAAATGATAGAAAAGATACCTAATATAGTTTAGTGAACCTAAACAATTTTTAAAGATGCACCTGAGCTACCTGAGAAGACTTTTTAAGCGTCTTATGTGAATAAGATTCGCACAAAAATATAAAAAGACTTATCATAGGTGATAATGATTATCCGTATGGTAAGATTTGAGGCTTTTATAATATGATGGCCGACGTAATTACAGATTCAGTTCCCGTTACTGTTCTGACTGGCTATTTAGGCGCAGGTAAAACAACCCTACTCAACCATATCCTCACCTACGAGCATGGCAAAAAAGTTGCTGTCATCGTTAATGAATTTGGGGAAGTAGGCATTGATAACCAATTAGTTATTGATGCAGATGAAGAAATTTTTGAGATGAACAACGGCTGCATCTGTTGTACCGTTCGTGGGGACTTAATCCGGATCATTAGCAATTTGATGAAGCGCCGTGATAAGTTTGACCATCTAGTAATTGAAACTACTGGATTAGCTGACCCTGCACCAGTGATTCAGACATTCTTTGTAGATGAGGATATGCAAAGTCAACTGTCTTTAGATGCAGTTGTAACGCTGGTAGATGCCAAGCATATTTGGCAACATTGGGATGCAGACGAAGCCCAAGAACAGATTGCCTTTGCTGATGTGATTTTACTTAATAAAACGGATTTAGTTACCCCATCAGAATTAGATGAATTGGAAAAGCGGATTAGGTCGATGAATGCGATCGCCAAAATCTACCGTACTCGTAATTCTGAGTTAGCAATGGACGCTTTGTTGGGTGTGAAAGCCTTTGATTTAGATCGTGCTTTAGAGATAGATCCCAATTTTTTAGGTGAAGATGCCCACGAACATGATGATACTGTTTTTTCTGTGGCTTTAGTACAAGAGGGTGAACTCGACGGGGAAAAATTAAACGCTTGGATTTCCGAATTGTTGCGTACCCAAGGGACTGATATCTTCCGTATGAAGGGCATATTAAATATTGCTGGGGAAGATAATAGATTTGTCTTCCAAGGGGTGCATATGATATTCGATGGTAGACCCGATCGCCTCTGGAAACCCAACGAAAAACGCAAAAACGAACTAGTATTCATCGGTCGCAATTTAGATGAAGCCCAACTCAAGCAAGATTTTCTCGCTTGTTTTGCTTAAAAGACACTAGAGGGCTAGGGGGCTAGAGGCGAAGGACTAGTTAAAAAGATATTTACTAACCCCTAACCTCCAACCTCTAATCTCTCACCTCTCACTTCTCTAAACAACGTATGAACCTAACAAGCAGCAAAAATAAGGAATTTGAAGAACACTATTCAGGGATGCTGGCAGAATACGTAACAGCGATCGCCTGGTCTCCACAAGGGAATACTCTAGCCGCAACTTCGGCGGCTGGGGAAGTAGTACTGTGGCAGGATGGTGAGTTAACAACGCTGCAAGCTGGTAATGGCCAGTCTGTCGATTGTCTCGCTTTCTCCCCTGATGGCAAATTTCTCGCCGTTGGTGGACAAGATGGACGGGTGAAAATCTGGCAAGGACAGGAATTAATCGCCACCTTAGAAAATGCACCTGCATGGGTAGACAAGTTAGCTTGGAGTCACGCTAGCAACCAGTTGGCTTTTAGTTTGGGGCGTTATGTACAAATTTGGGACGCTGATACTCGTGAGGTTGTCACTACCCTGAATTTTGCCGACTCATCCGCATTGAGTATTGATTGGCGGATTGATGGTCAATACCTAGCAATTGGTGGTAACAAAGGCATCAAAATTTGGCACGCCCAAGACTGGGATGAAGAACCATATATTCTCAATATGCCTACTGTGAGTGTGACTATGGCTTGGTCGCCTGATGGTAAATTCCTGGCTTCAGGCAACATGGATCGTAGCGTCACCGTGTTGGAATGGAATAATCCCGACCCTTGGGTCATGCGTGGCTTTCCCGGTAAGATTCGCCAACTAGCATGGTCAGAAGCAACCACCAAACTAGGCGCACCAATACTAGCCTCTGCCAGTGTGGAAGGTATTGTGGCGTGGGAAAAGCTAGAAGATGAGAACTTGGGATGGGAAGCGCGAGTGTTAACTAATCATGTAGGTGTGATTAATGCGATCGCCTTTGCACCTAAAAGCTTCTTACTAGCCTCGGCTGCAACTGATGGCTGGCTTTGTTTGTGGAACAAAGCCAAGGAAGTATCCCAAATTCTTACGGGTGTAGCCGATGGATTTTCCGCCCTAGCATGGCATCCCCAAGGTAAGCTAATTGCCGCAGGTGGTGAAAAAGGAGAATTACTCATTTGGTCAAAGATTTTACGGGGTCAAGGATTTGGACGTAATTAATTAGTATTTATTCACTAAAGTTGAAGATAGTTAATAAATTGGCTATGCTGTATCAGAAATAGTAATTATTTGTGAATTATGTACTTAGTCAAACTAGTTTTACTGGCCTGTCCTGTACTGATCGCATCTATGTTGCTGGTAGCTAACCCAGCAAAGGCAGTTAGTATCAACTCTGTACTTGATACACAAGCCATTACAGCAGTGTCCACACAGCCCATTTCCCAATCGACCACTCTACACTTAACTCGCTCATCTAATCCCATCATCGATCAATTGGGTTGTAACTGCGCCAACTGCGTCCAAACTAAGCTTCAGTTATTACAAGGGAAGTTACCCACTGGTAATTTTTGAAGTGAAAAAGCATAAATTTTTGGAGGCACAGCATTGCTGTGCCTTTATTCTTATATTCAATTGACTCCTACAAAAATCTGATTTGACTATTGCATAATCTAAATACTACTAGAGTAGGCATTGCCCACCACAAGCCGACTGTAATATAAGAATCAAATGGTAGCCCTATAGGTAATAGCTAATAGGGAATCATTTGATCTTCCAGCCAACTAAAAATTAGTATAATTTGATTAACAAATATCTATTATTTTTATCCAGTCAACAACAGTAAATAATGCCAAAAAAAGTATTAGCCAACAATTTGTTACGAGTAATTTTAACTATTTTCACCACTACATTTGTTGGATGTAGAAATCAAACTACAAGTATATCTTTTACCCAGACTGCCAATGTGGTTGATGAAAATCTCCCGAAAGTTGTAGCAACCACAAGTGTACTGTGTGATTTAACTAGACAGATTGCTGAAAATACGATTAATCTCATCTGCTTAATTCCCCCTAACAAAGCACCTCAGCTTTATCAAGCAACAGCAGAAGATAAAAATGCTCTTGAGCAGGCTAATCTAATTCTCTATAACGGTTATAATCTTGAGTCAGAATTAATCAAGCTAATAAATACCACCAAAAACTCTGCACCTAAAATTGCTGTGAGTCAAATTGCAGTTCCTGTGCCACAGCAAATCCCTGTAAATTCTCGTAGAGTAAATAACCCTTATGTTTGGCATAATCCTAAAAATGCTATAAAGATGTTGGAAGTTATTAATAGCAACCTGAGAAAGTTGGAACCCAGTAATGCCTCCATTTATGGTGATAATACAAAAAAATTAAAACCGAATTAACTCAACTAGATAATTGGATTAAATTAAAAATTGCCACTATTCCCAAAGAAAAGCGCAAATTAGTAACAACTTATAATGCAATAAATTATTACACAAATGCCTATGGCATTCCCTCCACTACTATTGGCATTGAAGAACAAGTAACAGATCAGAGAATCAAAAATCTGACTCAGTATATCCAAAAATCTAATGTACCGACAATCTTTGCAGATATGACAGATACATTAAAAGTGATGGAATCTATTGCTACTGAGGCGGAAGTAAAATTGTCAGAACGGCAACTATACACTCAAGGATTGGGAGAACCAACAAGCGATGGTGACACTTATCAAAATATGATGATCGCTAACACACGCACAATTGTGGAAGGTTTGGGAGGTACATACTTGATATTTCAACCCAAAACCCCAAAGTAGTATCTAATTATTCTTCTTGTCCCATCATTGCTAATATTGCTATAGCTTGGTTCAATCAGTAAATAAATTTATTGATGTAAATGATAAAAACTCCACCCACCAGGGGATGGAGTTTTTGTCAGTAGTCAGTGGTCAGTGGCAAAGCGAAAAGTGCGGTCTTGGTTTCTACCCAAGAGGAGCAACTTTTCAAGAAGACACCTAAAAACCACCCATGAGGGGATGAGGCATTAAACCAGACCAGATCCTTTCAACAACTGACAACTGACACGCGCAGCGCAATAAATAAGTAACAACACTATTGTCACTTTTGCTTGCCCTATCCTAGACAAAAATCCTGACTAGGCAACATAATCTCCTGATGGACAATCAGTATCACTGTAAGATTTAATCGGAGTATTCTGAATTGTCAGAATTAATTTCCAAGGAAACCCATGAACAAATTTATCCTAACTCTAATTTCTAGCCCCGTTTTGATAGCATCTATTCTGTCTATGACAGTTATGGTCAATCATGCACAAGCAATTGAGCCAGAAGTCAAAAACACAGATAAGTTATCTTGTATCAGAAATAAACATAAGGTTGGTTTGGTCTGTGCTAGGGCTTCTGTTTTAGCCCAAGTGCCTAACTATGAGCCGGAAATAGAATTTTCCCAAGAAGATGCTCCTATGTTGGAGTTCAACGATGCAGAAAGCGATATAGCAATTACCTTGTTTGGTTGCGACTGTCCTGCTTGCATCAACTCTTTCCGTCAGATGCGCGGTGCAACTCCTTTGGTTTACTAAAATTGTACAAGCAAGCTAGCTATGAAAATACAGGAGGCAGTTTTTCAACGACTGCCCCAGATTTATTAGGGTAACAGATACTCTGGTTACCCTAGTGTATTTTGTCTGAGTCAATGACAACCAGCCCAAGTTATCCATCTGTGAGAGAGACCTAAGCGCAAAACTCTACCAGTGATTTCTTGCTCTGTAATTACAGCCCCAGAGAAATTTGCCCCTCTCAATTCTGCTTCCATGACGTTGCTACCAATTAAGTTTGCTTGTTTGAGATTAGCGCCACTTAAATCAGCACCGCTCATTTCCGCTTCGCTCAGGTTAGCACTGAATAAGTTTGCCAAAATTAAATTGGCACCCCGTAAATCTGCTCGACTGAGATTGCTTTGTTTTAAATTGGTGCTAATTAAGTCTGCACCGATGAAGTTGACTTCACTCAAGTTAGCTCCACTCAAGTTAGCTCCACTCAAGTCTGCATCAGTTAAATTAGCACGACTGAGATTACATCCGCTCAAATTAGCTTGACTAAGGTTTGCTCCACTTAAATCAGCTTCGGCAAAATTTGCCCCCCTCAAATCAAAAGCATAAAGGTTAGCTTGATGCAGATTTGCTCTGTGAAATTTTCGTTCTCCTGCGTTATATAGATCTAGAAGTTTATTAGCATCCATAAGGACACCTCTCAATGTTTGCGGGTAAGTAAGTCTAGTTGTGAATCAACACGAACCACACCACACCAAAGAAAATCTATTAAGTTTTGGGCAATAAGAATTTTAGGGAAAACTTGTAATTTTATTGTGCTAGATTTTTCAGTATTTTGTACAATCACTTAACGAAAGGATATAATCCCTGAGCGTAGTTTATAACTTAGGGTTGTGATGCTGAAGTTTTACTACAATCCCATCTCTGTTAATGCTCGTCGAGTTTGGGTAGCCTTACTAGAAAAACAAATCCCTTTTGAACCATTGTTGTTGAATCTCAATGGTGATCAGTTTCAAGAGGAATTCACGGCAATTAATCCCCTCCAGCGCGTACCTGTGATAGTGGATAATGGCTTACGGGTGATAGAATCTTTGGCAATTTTGGATTATCTAGAGACAAAATATCCTACTCCCTCGTTGATTCCTAGTGAGCCTGGAGCGATCGCTACAGTTCGTATGGTAGAAATGATCACAATCAGCGAGCTTCAGCCTGCTACAGTCATCTTGACTCGGCCATTAGTAGAATTAGATACCGATGCCAAAAAACTCGTATCGGCTCAAGAGGCAGTAGCGAAAATTTTACAGTTTTATGAAACTCTTTTAGGTGAACAGATTTACTTTGCAGGCAAAGATTTCACACTGGCAGAAGTGGTTGCAGGTACGTTGATTCCTTCTCTCCCCCTTTTTGGGTTCTCTTTAGATGATTACCCCCGTCTGCTAGCCTGGGCGGAACGACTAGAAGAGCGAGAAAGTTGGCAACAAACCACCCCAGATTTTGCATCCATCGCCGCCGCTATCCCTAACATCAAGGCAATTCTAGAACGCCGTTTTTAAGAATGGGGATTAGGGAGTCTAGACAATATGGTTCTGCCTCAAGGGAAAATCTACAACGAAACATAAAGATATAGCTAGGGATTAGGGACTGGGTACTGGGTGAAAAGTCTTTTTGTGTCTAGGTTGTATCATCTATTGATGTCCTAACACTACTGGCGACAGCTATAGCTTTTTCTGATCTAAAAATAGGGTGTAAAGGTATGAGAGTTTAGATGTTGAAAAATCTCATACTTTTACACCCTGGAAGAACAAAAAAGCTTTTTGCTTCAGTGTTATTTTTATTTTCTATGCCAAGAAACTTTAGGTAAAATTTGCTTTTGATCAACTCGTCCTTGATACTTGACAGCAAAGTTTAAGAGAGAATCTAGCAGAGAATCAGAGAGATAATGAGGTTGCAAACCTAAATCGAGTAGTTTAGTGTTTTTGGCATTGAAGTAATGTTCTTCTTTCTCGATTCTGGGATTATCGAGATTATTGATCTCTACATTTAATCCCAAGGCATTGCCAGCTTTTTTCACCATTAATGCCAAGTCACCAACACTGAATTGTTCAGTAAATTGGTTAAAAACACGAAACTCACCCGATGGAGCCGGATTAGCGATCGCTAGTTCCACACATCGCACCGTATCCCGAATATCCAAGAATCCGCGCGTTTGTCCACCTGTACCATAAACAGTTAGGGGATGACCTGTTGCAGCTTGAATACAGAAACGGTTTAACGCTGTACCAAACACACCATCGTAATCTAGTCGGTTAATTAAGAGTTCGTCCATCCCCGTTTCTTCGGTGAGAACGCCGTAAACCACACCTTGATTTAAGTCTGTTGCCCGCAATCCCCAAATCCGACAAGCAAAATGGATATTGTGGCTATCATGAACTTTACTCAAGTGGTACATTGAACCTGGTTGCTTGGGATAAGGTAGGGTATCCTTGCGCCCATTGTGTTCAATGGTGATGTAGCCTTCTTCGATATCAATATTAGGTGTGCCGTATTCCCCCATTGTTCCTAACTTCACTAGGTGACAGTCAGGAAAATCTTCCTTCATTGCATATAGCAAATTCAACGTACCCACAACGTTATTGACCTGGGTAACAACTGCGTGTTCGCGGTCAATCATCGAAAATGGTGCTGAACGCTGTTCGCCAAAATGGACTATGGCATTTGGCTCAAATTTATGCAACGCTTTTTGGAGAAATTCATAGTTGGTAATATCGCCAACAAACAGGTCAATAGATTTGCCTGTTAAATCTTGCCAGCGCTGGAGACGTTGCTGAATTGGTGCGATCGGAGTCAGAGTTTCGATACCCAGTTCATTATCCCAGTGCCGACGCACCAAACTATCTAATATTCCAACTTCATAACCGCGATTGGAAAGATAAAGTGCGGTTGCCCAACCGCAATATCCATCGCCACCAATAACTAGGACTTTCATTTTCACCAGTTTTTACTCGCTGATAGCTTAATCTATCAGGTTTGGGTACCCCCTCACTCATCATTCTGGAAGATGTGGAATCAGAAAGGACTCCTCATTTCCACGAGAAAACAATGTCTTCCTGCGGCGATCGCATTATGAGGATCACTCACTGATTGGTCTGATGAGCAAGCGAATAGTATCTTAAGATTTTGTTTACGAATTAGATATTCGATGATAAAGCAAGCATTTCAAGGAAGTACGGTATTTTGCACCACCCACCTTCTACATACCATTTCTCATGCAGATATCATTCCTATATGTGAGTCAATAGCCTGACCTTGGCTCAGAAAGTTTTAAATTTTGCCAAACGGCAACCAGATTTATTAAGCAATTTGAACTAAAAGTTAAGATTGATGTGACTCTATGTAACAGTCAGTAATCAACCAATCAGAGGTAGCAACTCCTTGAGGTAAGATCCTGAAAATAGGAAAAGGCGATTACATAGAGTCTTAAGACAATGGCACAGGATCGAAAATCAACAGTTATAGTCACTGGAGCTTCTTCTGGGGTTGGTTTGTACGCTGCAAAAGCCCTTGCTAAAAGAGGATGGCACGTCGTCATGGCTTGCCGCAATTTAGAGAAAGCAGAACAAGCCGCGCAAGAAGTTGGCATCCCCAAGGATAGCTACAGCATCATACATATTGACTTAGGCTCATTGGATAGTGTGCGCCAGTTTGTGAATGACTTTAGAGCTACTGGCAAATCCTTAGACGCTCTATTGTGCAATGCTGCCATTTATATGCCCTTAATCAAAGAGCCTTTACGCAGCCCAGAAGGTTACGAATTGACAATGACCACCAATCACCTTGGTCATTTTCTGCTGTGTAAGCTCATGCTTGAAGATTTGCAGAAGTCATCGGCTGTGGATAAACGACTTGTGATTTTAGGAACTGTCACCCACAACCCAGACGAGCTAGGTGGTAAAATTCCTCCGCGCCCAGACTTGGGTAATTTGGAAGGGTTTGCCCAAGGCTTTAAACCACCAATTTCTATGATTGACGGTAAGAAATTTGAACCAGTAAAGGCTTACAAAGACAGCAAAGTTTGTAACGTCTTGACCATGCGGGAACTACATCGCCGTTATCACGAATCTACCGGCATTACCTTCACTTCCCTTTATCCCGGTTGTGTTGCCGAAACACCACTATTCCGCAATCACTATCCCCTATTCCAGAAAATTTTCCCCTTGTTCCAAAAGTACATCACTGGCGGATACGTATCCCAAGAGTTGGCAGGAGAGAGGGTTGCAGATGTGATTGCTGCACCTGAATACAAACAATCTGGTGCTTATTGGAGTTGGGGAAATCGTCAAAAAAAAGATGGTAAGTCTTTTGTACAAAAGGTTTCTCCCCAAGCTCGTGATGACGAAAAAGCCGAACGCCTATGGGATTTGAGCGAAAAATTAGTCGGACTTGAGTCACAAAAGCCAGTTGCGCTCAATAGCTAGTAATTTGTGTTGGTTGTTGACGGTTGACGGTCAACTGTTAACAAACCGCATAAAAAAAATTCCCACCCAAGTCAATGCTTGGGTGGGTAATATTGAGTAGGTACAAATTAATGTATCTTAAATCATTACCAAGATTATTTAGTCTCTGTAAAATCAGCGTCAATTACATCATCACCACCATCAGATGAAGTAGTACCGCCATCTTGAGGAGCCGCACCTGGTGCAGCACCGCCACCAGCTTGTTGATAGATGTTGCTACCAACTGCGAACAATGCTTGTTGCAATTCTGGGGTCAGTTTCTTGATTTGCTCGTCGTCTTCCTTAGCAACCGCTTCCCGCAGGTCTTTCACTAAACCTTCAACTTTGGTTTTATCCGCTTCGGGGACTTTATCCCCCAATTCTTGTAGCTGCTTCTCAGCTTGGTAAGCCAAAGAATCGGCTTGGTTTTTACGCTCAATTTTTTCCCGGCGTTCTTTGTCAGATGAAGCGTTTTGTTCCGCTTCTCTCACCATGCGGTCAATGTCAGTTTTATCCAGAGTGGAAGCACCAGTAATACTGATGGACTGTTCCTTACCAGTACCTTTGTCCTTAGCGGTGACGTTCAGGATACCGTTAGCATCAATGTCGAATACCACTTCGATTTGGGGAACACCTCGTGGTGCTGGGGGAATACCATCAAGGCGGAAGGTTCCCAAGCTCTTGTTATCGTTAGCAAATTCCCTCTCACCTTGGAGGACGTGAATTTCCACGTTGGTTTGACCATCCACGGCGGTAGAGAATACTTCTGATTTCTTGGTAGGAATTGTGGTGTTACGGGGGATAATCTTGGTCATCACACCACCCAAGGTTTCTACACCCAAGGATAATGGTGTTACATCTAACAACAAGATGCCTGTAACTTCACCACCCAGTACACCTGCTTGAATCGCTGCGCCAACTGCCACAACTTCATCAGGGTTAACAGTTTGATTTGGTTCTCTACCTAACAGATTCTTAACGAGTTGTTGTACGGCGGGGATACGGGTAGAACCACCAACTAAAACAACTTCATCAATATTCTCTTTCTTGAGTTTGGCATCCCGTAGCGCCTGTTCGACGGGAATACGGCAACGGTCAATCAAGTCAGCACAAAGTTCTTCAAACTTAGCGCGAGTCAGAGTCATATCCAGGTGTTTGGGGCCGTCCTGGGTAGCGGTGATGAATGGAAGGTTGATTTCTGCTTGGGTCACGCTGGAAAGCTCAATCTTGGCTTTCTCTGCTGCTTCGGTTAAGCGTTGCAGTGCTTGTTTGTCTTTGCGGAGGTCAATACCTTCGTCTTTTCTAAACTGTTCAGCTAGGAAATCAACGATTTTTTTATCGAAGTCGTCACCACCAAGGTGGGTATCACCAGAAGTAGCCAATACTTCAAATACGCCGTCGCCTACTTCTAGGACAGATACGTCGAATGTACCACCACCAAGGTCAAATACGAGGATGGTTTCATTGCTCTTTTTATCAAAACCGTAAGCCAAAGAAGCGGCTGTCGGTTCGTTGATAATCCGCATGACTTCAATACCAGCGATCTTACCAGCGTCTTTAGTCGCTTGACGTTGGGAGTCATTGAAGTACGCGGGAACGGTAATTACTGCTTGGGTTACAGTTTCACCAAGATATTTACTAGCATCTTCCACTAGTTTGCGGAGAACCTTGGCAGAAATTTCTTCTGGAGCAAATTGTTTACCGGCTCCAGGAGAGTCTACCTTAACGTTACCGCCACTGCTGAGGACTTTGTAAGAAACTTCTGTAGCTTCGTTTGTAACTTCGTCGTAGCGACGACCAATAAAGCGCTTAACAGAATAGAAAGTATTTTCGGGGTTCATCACCGCTTGGCGCTTGGCGATTTGCCCTACTAGGGTATCGCCGTTTTTAGCAAATGCCACTACCGACGGTGTGGTGCGGAAACCTTCTGCGTTGGCAATAACTGTGGGTTTACCACCTTCCATTACTGCGACGCAGGAGTTAGTTGTTCCTAAGTCAATTCCAACTACTTTTGCCATTTTAGGTGCTGGCTCCGTATAACTACAAATGAATGGGAATATAAAGGGCTTAATTCTTGAACTAACTAGTGAAAAAAGCAGTCAGTTCAGTATCCATAACCTTTGATTTGGTCTTCCTGGCTGGGAAATTCCAAGTTATGCTGATATATATACTGAAGCTCAGGGATCGCCAGTCCATGAAGGGTGGTTTCCCGAACCTTGAATGGGACGGTTAATTTTAAAATTTGTTTTTAGCTGGTTCATGGATTAAACTGCTGTCACTCTGTCTAATTTATGAGAATTAATACTTTGAGTAATTAGGGTCAACCGTAACGTTAATGTGGTGTTTGCCGTCTTTAGAGATAAATAACCCTGGTTTGCCTAAGATAAACCCGGCAATAAATGACGCGATCGCTCCACTAATTACGTTAAGTTACTGATATAAATACATCATTGGTAATTGCTGATTCCCTTCCTGTCCCCAGTTTTTCTTAGATAAAATTACTACGGTGATACATAACCTTTCGCAAACTTGATGAAAAGCGCTGACAGACAAAATCCCCAATCCTCCTTTCCACGTCCTGACATCCTCGCACCGGCTGGTAACTGGGAATGTGCTAAAGCTGCTATAGAAAATGGGGCAGATGCGATTTATTTTGGTTTGGATAGGTTTAACGCCAGAATGCGGGCGCAAAATTTTACTGAGGCGGATTTACCGGAATTAATGGCATTCTTGCACCTGCGGGGTGTGAAAGGTTATGTCACCGTCAATACACTGATTTTTCCCCAAGAATTGGGGGAAGCGCAGCAGTATCTCCGCACAATTATTGCTGCTGGTGTGGATGCGGTGATTGTGCAGGATGTGGGTATTTGTCGGCTTATCCGTCATCTGTCACCGGATTTTCCCATTCATGCTTCCACACAAATGACCATCACTAGCCCGGCTGGCGTGGAATTTGCCAAGTCTCTTGGTTGTGAATTGGTAGTACTAGCCCGTGAATGTTCTCTTGCGGAAATTAACAAGATTCAACAGCAGATTGCTCAAAGGGCTGCTTCTCTACCCCTAGAAGTTTTTGTTCACGGGGCTTTATGTGTAGCCTATTCTGGTCAATGTTTGACTAGTGAAGCCTTGGGGGGACGTTCTGCTAATCGTGGTGAGTGCGCCCAGGCTTGCCGAATGCCCTATGAATTAACTGTTGATGGGGAAATTACAGATTTAGGGGAACGCAAATATTTACTCAGCCCCCAAGATTTAGCAGGATTAGAAATCTTGCCTGATTTGGTCAAGTCAGGAGTGACAAGTCTCAAAATTGAAGGGCGGTTAAAAGCTCCAGAGTATGTGGCTAATGTTACCCGTGTCTATCGACAAGCATTAGATCGGGTGATAGGACACTCACAAAGGGATCATGTATCACATCAAGAACGCTACGACTTAGAAATGGCTTTTTCTCGTGGACTTTACACGGGTTGGTTTCAGGGAATTAACAATCAAGAACTAGTTCACGCCAGATTTGGCAAGAAGCGAGGGGTTTACTTAGGTGAAGTCAGCCGCATTCGCCATGAAGAGGTGACAATTAAATTAGAAGCGCCTGTGAAGCCAGGGGATGGTGTGGTGTTTGACTGTGGTCATCCAGAGGCAAAAGAAGAAGGCGGTCGAGTCTATGGGGTAGTGCAGAAGGGTAAAGAAGCAGTATTAAGCTTTGGTCAAGGTAATGTGAACTTCCGCCGCGTTCATGTAGGAGATAAACTGTGGAAAACTAGCGACCCAGAACTTGATAAACAGCTGCGCCAAAGCTTTGCTGGCGATAATCCCCAATTTCAACGTCCCATAGACTGGGAAATTCATGGGGAAATTGGTCAGCCATTGATAGCGATCGCCCGCGATGAACTCGGTAACATTGTACAAGTAGAATCAGCAATCTCATTAGTTGCAGCCCACACCAAACCCTTAGATACAGAACGTCTACAAGAACAATTCGGTCGTCTTGGTAACACCCCCTTCCGTTTAAGAACCCTCACCAATCACCTCAGTGGTGCTGTCATGGTTCCCGTCAGTGAGTTAAATCGGATGCGGCGAGAAGTTGTCACTCAATTAGAAGAATTACGCAGTCAACCGAAACGCTGGCAACTACGTAGTCATGTTTCTTTTCAAGACCTCCTCCCCCCTTTATCTCCCCCATCCCCTATCTCCCCCTCCCTCATCGTTCTAGTCCGCAACCTCAAGCAACTCCAAGCCGCCCTAAAAACCGATGTCGAAACCCTATACTGCGAATTTGAAGATCCCCGCACCTACAAAGAAGCAGTAAAAATAGTACATGAAGTCAGACAAGAAAAACAAAAACTAAGCCCTCCCTCTGCCCCCGAAGTTCGCCCGGAGGGAAACCCTCCTTGCGACTTCTCTTCCGGCTCCCTGCCCCCTGCTTTTCCCCAAATCTTCGTCGCCCCACCCCGCATTACCAAACCCGGCGAAAACTGGATTTTACAGCAAGTCCGCGCCGCCAACGCCGATGGTTATCTGATCCGCAACTACGACCAGTTAGAATTTTTTGCAGGCGATATTTGCATTGGTGATTTTTCGCTGAATGTTGCCAACCCCTTAACCGCCGACTACTTTAAGCAAAACTTTGGTTTGAAACGGTTGACAGCATCCTATGATTTAAATATCAATCAACTAGAAAACTTACTTACCAGTTGCCCAGCCCAGTGGTTTGAGGTGACAATCCATCAACATATACCAATGTTCCACATGGAGCATTGTGTATTTTGCGCCTTTCTCTCAGAAGGAACTGACTATACCAATTGTGGCAGACCTTGTGAAAAACATGAAGTGAAATTGCGCGATCGCGTGGGTAGTGAACACGTCCTACAAGCAGACGCAGGCTGCCGTAATACTGTATTCAACGGCACAGCCCAAACCGGAGCAGAATACGTACAGCGTTTGATAAGCTTGGGTTTACGTCACTTCCGCCTTGAGTTTGTCAATGAGACACCTGAGCAAGTAACTAAAACAATACAGCGTTATCATCAATTACTGAAAGGTGAAATTACAGGTTCTCAACTGTGGCGAGAGTTAAAACTACAAAATCAGCTAGGTGTAACTCGCGGCCCCTTAAGTGTAGCAGCACTGCGATGAAATGCTTGCTGGGAGAGGAAAAGAATCCGCCACTAAAATTCATAAAAGCGGAGTCCTCCCTGTGGGACTCTACGCGAACGTGGGTGGTCGAAGTTGCTCACCCTGCCAATGCAGGTAATAGGTAATTGGACTACCATTACCTATTACCCATTACCCATTACCAGATTCCTCATCCCCTTGTGGGTGGCTGTATTTAATTTTGAATTTTGAATTTTGAATTTTGAATTGTTAACCTCTCACATCCTCAAGTCCCCTTGATATTCACACTTAAAACCTCGACTTTGCCAAGTTGACATATTTACTTTGCTCAGTTGCATAACTTTTGGGCATTGGGGCTGAATAATTTGACTCAAGCCAGCCCATAATATGCTACGAGTGACATCTAACCCTGTTTTGATCCAAGACTCCCGATTACCAGGAACACCAGTTTCTTTAACGACCTCAACTTCTACCCAAATACCATGAGCGCCTAAAAGAATCTGTGCCATCCATTTAGCTCTTGGTAAATGAGTGGGTGAAGTAATTAGTCTAACTTTATGCACTCCCCAACGTTTTAAAATTGGCACTCCATAGTAGAAATTTTCAAAGGTGGAATTGGCACACTTTTCCAGCCAAACATTAGACAAATCTGCCACCTCACGCTGGAAAATTAGCTTGATACATGGGTCTGGAGAACCTTGGGAAATTAAAATGGGAATTTGTGGATATTGTTTGGCTATTTGGGCAATATAAATTTCCCGTCTAATACTACCGCCAAGGACAAAGAAGGCATCTGGAGGCTGGGAAGAAGCAAAAACTAGGGTTATAGTGGTGATGATTAGCCAACTGCCAATTACCAGACATAAAACCCACACAAGTTTTTGTATTAATTGCCACTTTTTCCTTATATCTTCCCTTGTAGGGACTGATAAATTTCTGTTGAATTTGCGCCTCATGACACAAGATAAAAAAGCTTGGTTAGTTAAGCTTAAAAGACCAGCAATTCTCTAAGAGAAGTGCTATCTTATAAAATTAATATGGGGTGTAAAGATGACAGTAATAAAACTGTCACACTATTGTCACACTGCTAGATTAGACTAGCCAAGAAACTCAAAGAAATAGTAATGATTGTTAATAAATTAATGCAAAATATTAGCATACTTTAAAGGGGAGAATTAATGAGGGGAGTGTAGCTGAAAATTGAGTATAAAAACTTAAAACTTTACCGAAAGTCTGATTGCTAAACTGTCAAAATCACAATAAATCCCTGCTGATATACATGAACTCATCTGCGAAACATCACTCGCTGCTCCAGGTTGCTATGATTGGAGGAGCGATCGCTACAACAGCAACTGTATCTGTATTTGGCCCGGCTTGGACTCGTAGCGTTCGTGCCGCTTTACAAGACAGCCCCAAAGCGGTAGTAGACCAAGTATGGCAATTAGTAAATAACGAATATGTTGACGGCAAGTTTAATCAACAAGATTGGCTGGCAGTTAGAAAAAGTTTATTAAGCAAAGATTATTCATCTAAAGAAGAAGCTTACGTGGCGATTCGGGAAGCCCTGCAAAGGCTCAACGATCCATATACAAGGTTTATGGACCCCAAGCAGTTTGAAGTCCTTACCAGTCAAACATCTGGGGAAGTATCTGGTATAGGTATCCGCATGGAGTTGAACGAAACAACCAAGCGGCTGACTGTTTTAGAAGCCATAGAAAACTCTCCAGCCTTGAAAGCTGGGATTAAAGCAGGTGATGAAATCCTAGCAATTGACGGCAAACCCACTCAGCAAATGAAAGTGGATGATGCCTCTAAATTAATTCGCGGTAAAGAAGGTACAGCCATTACTTTACGTCTAGGACGTACTGGCCGCAACACTTTTGATTTGAAGCTCACAAGGGCCAAAATAGAAGTACCAACCGTTGTGTACAACCTCAAGCAAGAAGGTAGCAGACGGGTTGGTTACATCCGCTTACGGGAGTTTAGCGCCCATGCCGCCGAGCAAATGGCACGAGCTATCCGCAATTTGAACGGTCAAAAAGTAGATTCTTATGTATTAGATTTACGGGGAAACCCTGGTGGTTTATTACAAGCCAGTATTGAAATTGCTCGGATGTGGTTAGATGATGGTGGCATTGTCCGCACCGTTAACCGTCAGGGATTTAACGAAGATACAAAAGCTAACCGGACTGCCTTAACAAAACTCCCCTTGGCAGTATTGGTAGATGGTAACTCAGCTAGCGCCAGTGAGATTCTGACTGGTGCGCTCAAGGATAATAAACGAGCTGTAGTAATTGGTGGTCAAACCTTCGGCAAAGCTTTAGTCCAGTCAGTTCATGAACTACCTGATGGTTCAGGTTTGGCAGTGACGATCGCTCACTACTATACCCCCAACGGCACAGACATCAACCATAAAGGTATTACACCAGACATCAAACTAGAGTTAACCGACGCACAGGAACGCCAATTAGCCACCAACCCCAAACTAATTGGAACTCAAAACGATCCGCAATATGCCCGTGCGATCGCTGTATTATCTAGCAATACCTTTGCTCGTCCTCCCCTCAATCAAAACAATCAACCAATGAGTCTAGGTGCCAATGAGTTGAAGTTTTAAAAATCTGTTCTATGAGTGATTAGTTACCAGGTGTTCATATATCAGCATTTTTTTGCTCCATAATTCTGGAGCCATAACCAGAACCTGAGTGGTGCGGGAATACTAGAAAAAGAAAGAAGTCAGGCAGAGAATATCTGACTCACTCCTATACTAAATTAGTATTTCCCAACCCACACTCTCAGGTTTTATGAATCATCAGCAAAATGATCCAACCACCGCCAACAGCTTTTTGCCAATGGTATCGGTGGTTGTTCCTATTTATAACGGTGAAGCAGATTTACCAGAGTTAATTAGCTGTTTTTTATCTCAAATCTATCCCCCAGAAAGGGTAGAGTACTTATTGGTAGATAATAACAGCAGCGATCGCACCCTCTCCTTCATCGAAAAATCTGCGGCTAATTCCCCAATTAATATTCGTCCCCTCAGCGAAAATAAAATTCAAAGCTCCTATGCGGCTCGTAACATGGGAATCCGGGCTGCTGTTAGTGAAATTGTGGTATTCACAGATGCTGATTGCCGTCCCCAACCCCAATGGCTGAATGCACTAATTAAACCTTTTGTCAATCCAGTAGTGGTAATTGTTGCAGGTGAAATCGCTGCTTTACCAGGAAAAAACTTATTAGAAAAACACGCAGACCGCCAAGATACACTCTCGCAAAAGCACACCCTAGCTAATAGCTTTTGTCCCTACGGTCAAACAGCTAACTTAGCCATCAGACGCACTGCCTTTACTCAAGCCGGGTTGTTCCGTCCCTATCTCACTACTGGCGGTGATGCAGATATTTGTTGGCGAATTTTGCGGTCAAATATTGGTAGTTTAGAATTTGCCCCAGATGCCATTGTCCAGCATCGTCACCGTGCCACACTCAAGGAGCTAGCCAGTCAATGGCGACGCTACGGGCGCTCCAATCGTTATCTGCACGAACTACATGGTGTAAACTTAATGCCTGATATCAGCCTCAAAGATATTGGCTACCGTTTAACACGTTGGTTAATTAAAGAATTACCACGGGACAGCGCCAAAGCGATCGCAGGTAAAGCCAACTTGGTAGATGTATTCAATACTCCCATTAGTCTGTTCACCGCTAGAGCGCGTGCAGTCGGACAACGGAATACCAAACTACCCGAAGAAGCGAAGACAATTGAATGGTTGTAGGAAGTTTGAATTTTCGATCCATGATTCGCTACATTGGAACAAGGTAAACCATAGGAAATTTTTAGATGTCAGCACAATTGTTACTGGTAGATGATGAACCCGGATTGAGAGAAGCCGTCAAAGACTACTTGCAAGAAAGTGGTTTTAGCGTTCAAGTCGCCAGTAATGCCCGTGAGGGTTGGGATTTGATGCAGCAAAGCACACCAGACCTCGTAATTTCCGATGTGATGATGCCTCAGGTAGACGGATATCAATTTCTCAAGCAATTGCGCGAAGACCCCCGCTTTCAATCACTCCCCGTGGTATTTTTAACAGCTAAAGGGATGACAAGTGATCGCATCCAGGGATATCAAGCTGGAGTTGATGCTTATCTACCTAAACCCTTCGACCCAGATGAACTGGTAGCCATTGTCGAAAACTTACTTATCCGTCGCAACAGCAAGCCTCAAAAAACCACCGAAGAAGGCGAAACACCAGATATAGCCGAACTAGCAAATCAAATTGCTCAAATCAAAGCTTTATTAACTCAAAGGAATGCAATTTCCCAGTCACCAGCGCCTTTTAAAATTGACCTTACTCCCAGAGAACAGAGTGTTTTAAACTTGGTAGCTGAAGGACTAATGAATAAAGAAATCGCCCGCCGCCTCGAAACCAGCGTGCGTAACGTCGAAAAATACGTCAGTCGTTTGTTCAGCAAAACAGGAACTAACAGCCGTACTGAGTTAGTGCGTTTTGCCTTGGAACACGGACTAGCCAAATGAATCAATTCAAAATTCACTCATACCCTACGGGTACTCTGCGAGAACGCCTTTGGCGAACGCGGTAGCGCTCCGCAGGAAAGGCTACGCCAACAAAATTCAACATAAACTAGGACTTTAACTTTTCCCACAGCACACTTTACTCAGCCAGGAAAGGAAAGGATAACCCTCTTTCCTCCCCTGCCTTCCCTGCCTCAAAAGCTCGAACTGTATTGGGAAATATCTTAAGTAGCAGTACAAATACTATTACATTTAATAACTAAGGATATTGCAGCATCAACTGTCAATTTTTTTTAAGATGTGAGAGATGCCATTGCAGAATTTGGGGCAATTTTTACTATTAATCTCCGCACATAGAAGTAAAACCCTGGTCAGAGCCATTGCCATCACAAATAAGACCTCCAAAACTTTTATCAGTCTCAGAAACAAAACATTAGTGCTAGTAATTACTCATCTATATAAGTACAGTAAATGGTAAAAACTACGATTGTAGATGCTCTATTTAGCTTTTCGGAGAGTAGGGTAAATTTGAGCTTATTAACAAAGGCATTAAGTTATACAAGCCAACTCAATATTTAGAGCAAATAGGTAAATGGGCTAACTTATAAAAAATTAAGATTTTCTGCCCAGTATTTGATTTGCCACTACTCAAATTGCAACTTTATTTCTAACTATTGATTAGTATCAACAGCATTACGTAAACGCATCAATTGACGACGCATTTGAGGTGATGCTTTAAACTCAGACACTTCTTGTGCTTTTACAGACGCTTGTAGCATCTCTAAAAAGTCATCCGATCCTTCCGTTAGGGCATCTAGCAGGATCTGCATCAGTTGTTCGCGATCGCCCAACAAGCTTTTTTCCTCAACTAACCGGAATTTGAGATGTATTTCGCACTCATAGACACCGACTTCTATATTATTTATTTGCCGTGGTAATGCTTTCGAGTTCATAGTTTTAGAGATTCCTGTGCTTGGTGGTATGAAGTTGAGGAGATATATCTCCTACAAAATTTCTGTATAGTCTTTTGAATTCGTTTTGCCTGAATTAACAATTTCTTTTCAATTCACCGCATTTATCTTCCATTCCATGCTCCTGATTTTTTTTAGATAGATTTTTATTGTCGAAGATTGAATCTTCCTGTGTCAGTTGTATTTCAGGTAAGCCATAACTATTATTCAGTTTTTGAGATTATATACAATAAAGTTTCTGTAAGAAGTTGTTCTAGGTTTTTAAAGCTTTTCACATCAACTTTATTTTAAAGTCAACAATAGTTTGAGTTTTTACTGAACTTTTCGTGTTTACACGTAAGTAAATCCCTCATTTTTTTTGATTTTATTAAAGCTAGACGTAGTTGTATGCTAATTACGTAAAATTACCCAATGTACGTTTTGTTCATCATCAAATTCAGGAGTGGGAGATGAGCAATTTTATCAAAAGTAAAATCTTGGTTTTAAACCATAGCATAGACTCTAAGTTCAACTAAAGAAAATTCAATCAACCTCTGGGGAAAAGGGAAAAGAGGGGATAACTGACTCCAAAATTCTTCCCTAGTAGTCTGCCAAGAGAACTTTGCAAGGTTAATAGCAGCAAAAAAATCTCTTTCTCCCCCGAAGTTCGCCCGGTTCGCGTAAGCGTCTCGTAAGAGAGGGAAACCAACGCCACTTGCTATAAGTCGGGAAACCCGCCCAACAAAGTGGCTCCTCCTTGCGACTTCTCCCCCTGCTCCCCCAGCCCAGCAATTTTGGGTTGGTGAACTACTAGCCTCCAGCACCCATTTAATTTGAGTGCTTTGCAGCCCATATATAGCGTCTACAATTATTTCAGTGTAATTAACCTGAATCTGACACCCTGCTATGGAAAACGCAACGCTGCTCAAGTCTACAACCCGACACATCCGCATTTTTGCAGCAGAAATTGACCGGGATGGCGAACTAGTCCCCAGCAATCAGGTCTTGACCTTGGATATCGACCCGGACAACGAGTTCAACTGGAATGAAGATGCTTTGCAAAAGATTTATCGTAAGTTCGATGAATTAGTCGAAGCCTCAAGCGGTGCAGACCTGACAGACTACAACTTACGCCGCATTGGGTCAGACTTAGAACATTATCTGCGATCGCTCCTCCAAAAAGGCGAAATCAGCTACAATCTCTCTGCTCGCGTCACTAACTACAGCTTAGGGCTTCCTCAAGTGGCCGTTGAGGATAAATAGTACGCGATATCCCCAGAACCCCGACTTCTTGAAGAAGTAGAAGTCGGGGTTCTGACTTATTTTAATAAATGTGTTAATTTGAACAGCACTAAATCAATTAGATATTTATCATCCAATTGGAGTGCTGTACGAATTATATAAGCGTTAGCCTACTCTACGATTTCTCCACAGGAGTAGCCGCAAGCTAAACTTAAGCTAGTTTGCTTTCCTGCGGAACGCCACTCACACCTGTAGGGTATTACTAAGGATGAATTGTCCAGATGTTTAGCTTTTAGTATCTTAATTCTTAATTAAAGTTTATGACCGTTCCACAACTTATAAACTATGGAAATATCTGTGTTGTTTGCGATCGTTCATGATTAACGCAACCAAAGCAAACAATCTTGACAGGATGAGTGTTAGCGGCTCTAGCAAGGGAAAGCAACAGATAAATAAAAGCTATGATGAGGCTGTAAGGTTGACAAAGGAGTATGGTGTTTGCATAAGTTCAGATAAGTACTAATATCTGTTGGTATCTACCAGCTAAAATCATGATCCCACGATGGATAACTCGAATTCAAGAAATATGAGCGGTCTTCATTCTTGCCGCTACCAGTGCTGTTGAAACAATTGCCAATCGCTGATCGGTGCGAACACTATGGAAAATGATGCGGCAACGCTCTACTGTCCAAACGAACTTTGTCAGGCTGCGAACCCCCTGACACACAAGTTTTGCCAGCGATGCTCCACACCCTTACCCAAGCGTTATTTGTGGGTGGTGGGAGATAGTCTGAGTATTGGCAGTACCGGAGAAATATTAGCCGATCGCTATTTAATTATCAATCAGTCTGTTGTTTTAGATACTAAACCCGGTTTACTACCCCAAGCGCCCGATTTAGAAAATACCCATCCCATCAGACCTTATCTGCGGCTCATCCCCTATCGGTTAAATATCCCCCAAGTGTATGGGATGCTGCCGATAACCGATGGCTACGTCCACAGTCAAGTTCTATTGTTGGAAAAATCTCCTCTGTTCGCAGACAATTTAGCTCAACAGGTGCATTTGTGTAGCGAATTTACCGATGCTTGGCGCTACGCTACATCAATGCGCCAACTACATTGGCTGTGGCAAATTGCCAATCTTTGGCAACCTTTCAAGAGTGAAGGCGTTGTATCTAGCCTACTCAACCCATACCTGTTGCGGGTGGAAGGGCCATTAGTGCGGTTGTTGGAGCTGCATTCTGACTCGACAACGGCGCTAGAATTGCCACAATTGGGCGAATTTTGGCAACAACTACACCAGGAAGCCAAACCAGCCATAGCAGAATTTGTTCAGCAAATTAGTCATTTGCTAATTCAAGGCGAAATCAAATCCTCAGAGGTACTAGTTGCCGTTTTAGATAGAGGATTGGCAGAACTAAGCAAATCACAAACACCTACCATTCAAATTGCCACTAAAACCGACACCGGCCCCAGCCGTCAACGGAACGAAGATGCTTGTTATCCTCCCAGTGGCACACTATTGAGCAAACCACCCCAACCCACTGCCTTGGCTATTGTTTGTGATGGCATTGGTGGACATGAAGGCGGCAATGTTGCTTCTAATTTAGCAATTGAAACTATCCAGAAACAGGTACAACAGCTGACCAACGTACCACCAGACCACATTGAACCATCACTGTTGATAGCTGATTTAGAACGGGCAGCAGCCGTTGCCAACGACAAAATTAGTCAGCGCAATGACAGCGAAAATCGCCAAGGGCGAAAACGCATGGGTACAACCTTGGTGATGGCTTTACCTATTGCCCACGAAATGTATATTACCCACGTCGGCGACAGTCGCGCCTATTGGATCACCCGTCACGGTTGTTATCAAGTTACCCTTGATGATGATGTGGCATCACGGGAAGTAAGATTAGGCTACGCTGTCTACCGTGAAGCGGTACAACAAGGTGGTTCAGGTTCGCTGGTGCAAGCTTTAGGCATGAGTCCCAGCAGTTCACTACATCCCACAGCGCAACGATTTATCCTCGATGAAGATGGGGTGTTTCTGTTGACTTCCGACGGGTTAAGTGATTTTGACCGTGTAGAAGACTATTGGGAAACGGAGATTTTACCAATTCTC
The DNA here is from genome assembly GCF_048568275.1 of Anabaena sp. FACHB-595. Classification (NCBI taxonomy): domain Bacteria; kingdom Bacillati; phylum Cyanobacteriota; class Cyanophyceae; order Nostocales; family Nostocaceae; genus Anabaena; species Anabaena sp. FACHB-595. The sequence continues at coordinate 2,081,699 of NZ_CP183473.1, read as the reverse complement.
ACGGGTGAAGAAAATAATATAGTTAACGTGGTTGAGCGATTGGTAGACATCGCTAACACGAAGAATGGACATGATAATGTGACGATCGCCCTAGTCAATTGTCGAATTAAATACACCGAACCACAAATCACTCTGAAGGCCGTTGTTCCCGACAGCACTCATATCAAAACTGTAAATCTGACATCAAGAGGGCTACAGCCAACCTTACTAGAGGCTAAACCAGAACAAAAAACTAAAGTAGTTCCCAGCAACTTACCCAATAGAATCAGCAAACTACCCCTAAATCTCATCGTGCCGTTAATCTTGGTGGCGACAGCTGGTGTCTTGGGATATTGGGTCATGTTACTGCGATCGCCATACGCCAATCCCACAGTCACCCCAACTGGGACTTTACCATCAGCCACCCAGAGTCCCAAAGTACAGCAGCGATCGGTGAATAATCTCGCACCTGGATGGATAATTAAAACTAACAGTGAAATCACCTTCAATCAACAAAAGTTACCCCCAGAAAGTTTTTTAGAAGTGATTGATAAAAAATTCAATCCTCAACCTGCTCCAGGGATTTATGAAGTATATTTACGTCTTTGTAACCCCCAGCCAGCTAGCACTAATAATTTAGCCACAGAACCTCTGCCACCTTCAGATCAACCAATCAAAACGGAATTAGCTCAACTGAAACGATTTGCTGTGACAGTTTTACAACCCAATCAAGACAGCCCTTGTGATAGTATCTCTCTGCCACGAGACATCTCACCTCCAGCAGCAAATACTCCTAACAATCCAGGTGCAGATGAATCAAATAATCGATAAACTGATAAAAACCTGAAATAATACAGATAATAACAAAACGCAATTTACAAGCCAAAAGTTTTTCTTAAGAAAAATTACAGTTGGCAATTATCGTAAATTCAAGAGTTTCACGCCCCTCTGTGACGCTCTCTACGAGACGCTAAAAGCGAACGCGGACTCGCTAACGCCAGCGGCCGGCGCACTCTACGGGATCTTGCTACAGACTTGGCGCTAAGTCTACAAGTAGTTTCAGTCTGGGCAAAATTCCCCTACTGAATACCCATAGCGGCGCGTAGGCAAAATATCTCGACTGCGACAGCCTCAGTAACCATAATTTTGAATTGTTCTTACCTCGTAGTGTGCTAATCCATGCCCTCCCTGAATCTGGCGATCGCCCGTCTCATCAACACTGGCAAAGATAGTTTCGCCATTTGGGTGGTAAAGGCTCCCTATCCCAGTGGCTATGTTTTGCGTGACTGTACTTGGCCTGCCGAACTCAGTCAAGTTTGGCAAGAATGGCAGCAAATGTTTGCTGGTCATAGTGGTATTCACATTTCTTCAGATACGAAACCTCCATTAACAAACTCAGTTCCGGGGAATATAGTCTCGCTCCCCTCCGGGCAAACCACTGGTTATAGTAGTCGCCTCATGCAATACCTGGGGATGAATTTATGGCGTTGGATATTCGAGGGGCCAATTCTGGGGAGTCTGGAACGTAGTCGCGGTATCGCTATGGGTCAACATACACGTCTGCGCTTTCGTCTGGAAATTCGTGACCCAGATTTAATCGCCCTACCTTGGGAAATTATGCAACGGGAACCAGGACAGCCTGCTGTATCCCTCTCCCCAGATGTGTTATTTAGTCGTACCACCAGTGAAGTTGAGGCTTTACCATATTTACGTATCGATCAAGCTTTAAAGGTGCTGCTGGTTCTCGGACACGATCAAAACCTGCAACTGCAAACAGAAGCCGCTATCCTAGAAAAAACCCTGTTAACTGGTGGTCAAGTAGCTGGTTATGGTCAGGGTTATGCGCCATGTACAGTTAAAACTCTCATCCAGCCTACACCCCAAGAGTTAATTCAAGAGTTAGAAACAAAAGCATATAATGTATTTTTCTACGCTGGTCATGGTCTACCAGGCCCAGATGGGGGATTGTTGTTTTTGCGCCCAGGAATGAGCCTGAACGGCATAGAATTATCCCAAGTATTAACCCGCAGCGCTTTAAAGTTGGCTGTATTTAACGCTTGTTGGGGAGCGCAACCAGCAGCTATTAATCATCAGGCCATTCCTGCTAGTAGTTTGGCAGAAGTTTTAATTCGTCATGGTGTGCCGGCAGTTTTGGCGATGCGGGATGAAATCGCTGATCATGAAAGCCACAGTTTTATTCAAGCCTTTGCCGAAGCATTGCGATCGCGCAAGCCCATCGATGAAGCAGTGGCGGAAGCCAGACAAGAACTGTTAACACTATATAAGTACAATCAACCCGCTTGGACTTTACCTGTTCTCTACTTACATCCAGATTTTGATGGTGAACTCATCAAAAGTTTTGATGAAAGTGTAACGGAAATGCCCGATACTGCTATTCCTAACTCTAATTCTTCAATGCCGATCGCCTCATTGCGATCGCTCTCCCCCGGAGGCCGCAGCTGGTTTTTAAGAACTGGTGTCACACGTATCGGTCGGACAAAAGATAATGATATCGTTATCCCGGAACTTTCTGTTTCTAAGCGACACGCCGAAATTTTGTGCCGGAATAATTTTACTGGTAATCAAGCCCGAACTTATTATCTCCAAGATTTCTCCACTTATGGCACGACCTGGTTTTTAGGGTCTAATGGTTGGCAACAACTTCTGCGGGAGGAAGTTCCGTTAAAATCAGGTATGCAGTTAAAGTTTGGTAGTTCAAGAGGTGAAATCTGGGAATTTATTATTGAAGATTCTTGAATGAATCATGGGGAAGAGATATTTTCATAATTTGATTATGGGCTTCTACCCGTGTGATTTTATCTTCTCAATTGGGAAAATATCTAGAATCGATCACCATCGTCACCTCTGTTATAGCTTTGGCCAGACATATTAGGACATCAAGCAAAGATAAAACCCTAACAATAAAAGGCTTCCAAGTCTGTCATACAGTCAACATTCAACAGCTATATCTATTGGGCTAGGGGAATTACCTTGAAAAATTTTTATTCATCAGGTAAGGGAGATTTTGTCATGAGTTAATAGCCAAAGTTTTGGAAAAACAGTCCACAATAAAACTAGGCATTAAACTAGATAAAAAACAAATGGCGACTAACAACTGATATAGCCAATGCAGTAAACGACTAATTTGAAGATTATAAAAAAACGTTTTTTTTTTGCGGAAATCCAAATCTGAGTGCTGTAGCTGTCAATGTCAACTAAATCAATTTATCAGGAGGCAATCAATGACTCATAAAACTAACGGTTCAGACGCTTGCCATTCTGTAGTATCTCAAATGGAATTAGATTTATTAGCAGCTTTATTAGAACCAGAGGATGCAGCCTATCCTTGGAATCCCTCTGACGATGAGTCAGAAACATATTTTGAAGAACTAGAGCGTAAATTTGCTCAAGATGTATCTGATGAAGAATTTACCACCAGGGCGCAGGTTTTTTACGACAAACTAGATCACCTATGGTCAGGAGTAACACCTTCTTCATACTACAATCATACTACGTTGTCGGTAGTTGTAGATCATCTTCAAGAAAATTTACATACAGCTTTTGCGACTGGTATCCCACAAAATTGGCTAAATGCGATCGCCACCAAAGCAGCAGAAATTTTCGCTTCTCAACAATCTCTAGGCGAACAACTAGTAGAGTGTGTACAGAGTGTATTACCCACATGGGAAGCAGATGACTTGTTGATTTTCGCCCGTCCCTATGCTTATTCCATGCGGAGCAGCGAAGGGCAAAATTTAACATCTATAGTTGATAACGTTAATAATCAAGAGTGGTCTGCTCTATCAGAAGTTGAGCAAGCAAAGTTAAGTGTAGCGATCGCTTACTATGCAATCAGACAACTCAATGATTCTCCGTCAGAGTCTTAAATTCTAAAGCTTTTTTATATATTTTGACCTTGATACTTTTCCCGTGAACAGTGATTTTGCTCACAGGTGACACTTTTGTCGGATTTTTTTAGTTTTTGAGTGTTAGGTTTTTAGGCACAAGGAAACACCATAGTGTAACCATAAGCCTATGCAAAAATTAGCGCAATCTACCCTAAGAGAGAGAAACAAAGTTTGGCAAAGATTTAGGTGTGAGCGCTCATTAGAACGCTCAGTTGAGTCATCGACCCTTACTCAGGAATCTATTTAGGATTTAGGATCAAGAAAACGGGTGGCAAAATTTTGCGATCGCGTTGGCGATAAAGCTCTAGCTTTAAGAATCGCTGCCATCAAGAAAGCATAAGACAAGACCCCAACAACAACTAAGAGTAAATTATTACTGTGTCCGGCTGTATTCCATAAAGCGTGAAGTGCGGCGGCGCTGAGGTAGCCAACGGCGAGAATTTGTTTAGCATGACGGGGTTTAAGAGCAGCTAACCCGATAAAATATCCCAGATAACCACTATAAGCCATGTGGCCGGCTGGCAAGCCTAAGATTCGAGCAATCAAAACTTGTAAACCCACTTCTGTACCTGCTTGTAAGGACGCAGCTGGTACATATTGTCCCAGAGTTTCCAATAAGGTAAAGCCTACAGCCGAAGCCGTTCCCAAGAGAATACCATCCAAAGGTTCCCAAACACCGACACGTTCTCGCCAAGCGGGTGGTAGTCCCAAAGCAATGAGATATACTCCCAATATGGGCAAAGCTTTGAGTAATTCTTCCATTAAGCCAGCACCAAAAAAGTACCCCACAAATAATTCTGTGAGGCTGCTGACAGGCTGATCTATGGGTGGTACGCTACCAGGAAGGACTTCCCGAAAAATGAAAATAAATAAATTTAATAAGGGACTGAGTAAAATCAGTGTTGTACTCAAAGCCGCACCAACTAACACCCACCAAGGTTTAGGCTTGCCGCAAAGTCGGTAAATAAAATAGTAAGCAGCCAAAGCTATATAAGTTGCGACAATCACTTGATTGGCTTGTGGCCTACCCACAGTTGCAAACATTAACACCACAAATACTACTGTCAGTATTCCTGGGACAAGATAAGCTTTGCGTGTTAAATCCTTACCAGTGGAAATAATCGGAAACAGCTGGGTGAAGCTCACCGAATCTGGTTTAGGGGGGTGCTTGGCTGAGGGTAGGGGTGCAACTTGGTTAGTGATGATTGTCGGTTGGGGAGCGACTGCGTACTCAAACAGGAATTGCGGCCCATCAGCACCCAAAGAAATGCGATCGCCTGCGTGTAACTCCTGGCATCCGTACAAGCGTTGACCATTTAAATAAGTACCGTTGGCACTATTCAAATCACAAAGTACCCAGCTAAATTTGCTATCTACAGATGAAGCAACGGGACGAACCACAGCATGACGACGGGATACCATCCGATACATCATGGCATCTAAAACAACTTGGCAGCTGGGGTCACGTCCAATTACCACTTCTTTACTGGTAAGCGAGTAGCGAGATTCTGACCCAAATGCTGCTCCGTTACCAGACACTAGCCGCAGAAAAGCATTATGTCTTGCGTTTTTGCCTGTCATCGAGTAGGTCTTTCCAAACTAATTCATAAAAAATACCTGGGCATTCGGCGTTAACCTCAGCCACACCAACAGCAGCATTGCTAAATACACTATAGCTCTACTCTCTGTGAATAAATTTAAAATTCACTCATGCAAAATTTAAAATTCTTTATCCTCATTGTGACAAGTATTCTCACTGCAAAAAGTATTTTTTGTATCTTTATTTATTAGATATATGAATTCTGGAAATCCGGTGATTAATTAAAAGTACAGCCATTGAACATATACTTAGTAATATTTACCACATTTTTTATATGTAGGAATAAAATTACCAATTGGCATACTAATTAGGACTTATACCCAAAGATTTTCTGTTGAGATCAGATTTCTGAAATATATGTAGGAGAGCCACTGCGACCTTACTGGTTTCTCGGCTAGAAGCAAGTGACGGTGGGCAATGCCCACCCTACAGATACTTAGATATTTATACGCAAGCACAGGCTACGCCAACAATAACCAAATCGGATTCCTATACTTATTGGGTATTCATTAAAACTGAAAATCTCGTATTTTGTCTTTTAAGTGTATTTTTTAGATCGAATAAATTCTGTAAAAATACTGTAAAAATCAAAGTCTTATATTCTATAGGAATCCTATTTGATTTTTGAATAAGTTCCGTACATCTGTAGAGTGTCAAAATCAAAGGTAGTGTGTCTAATAAACCACTCAAATATCCACTTTAAATGTGAAAATGAAGGAATTAAAGCACAAAAACGTCTAACCCATGTTTTGGCTTGTAACCAAATATCCTCTATCGGATTTTGTACTGGGCAATTAGGGGCAAAACGGACACAGTGTATTTTCCATTGCTCGGTTGGTAAGCTTTGATTAACAGAGTCCAAGAAACCTCTAATTTCCTTGGAACGGTGGTAGCTAGCCCCATCCCAAAAAATTAGTAATCGCTGGTCGGGAGAGTTAGCTAGTAAGTATTCTAGGTAGTTGATAGTATTTTTTGAGTTTCCAGCATCATAAGCTTTGAGAACTAATTCTCCAAGGAGATAGTCAACTGCCCCATAGTATGTCTGCTTATCTCGCTCGTTGACAACTGGGACTGCGATTTCTTGGTCACTTTTTCCCCATACATAACCACTTAAATCTCCCCACATTAAATGACACTCATCAATTAACAATACTCTTAACTTTCCTGTTTCGATTTCTTCTCGGTTATTTGCCAGCAATGTTTCAATCTCTTTTTTTTTTCTGCAACAGCATTCTCATCGGCTTTCGGATTTACCTTTGTGGTTTTCTTCCAACTGATTCCTGCTTCGGAGAACAAGTCGTAGTAGCTTTGCTTTGACTCATAAACTACGTCATACTCAAAAGCTAGTTGATACTCTAGTTCCCCAAGCTCCCAACAATCTTTTGTTTGTAGCCAGCTCAACACCTCTTGGAGTTGTTTAGCATTCAGATAGCTCTTTCTCCCTTTGTAGTTTAGTCGCAGTCCGTCAATTCCAGTTTCTTCATAGGCTTGCTTCCAGCCTGTGATTGACCCTCGCGATACGTCTAAAATTTTTTGGATTTCATCATACAAGTAACCTTGATAAACTAGCTTGACTGCCAATGCTTTCCTTACTTCACGCGCATCTGGACACATATCTATAAAATCTTGTAATTCAGCAATCGCATTCAGTGCAGTTTCCTCTTTTAAATATTGCTGCGATACTTCCCCCGCAAGTGTAGTAGCTTGTAAATGCTGACTTTTCATTGTTTACTATTAGACTTTTATCCCTCTCCGTATTATCTCTTGGTCTTGTTCACAAATCAAATAGGATTCCTATATAAACCTAATAAATACACAGAATTTACAGAAAACAAGAGAAAATTTTTATCTGTTAAATAGCTAAATTCAGTGATGACGAATAGATTTACAATAGCTATAATGTATGTTCAAAATAAATGACAGATAGTTAAATATCTGAATTTACATTTTGCAAATTTTCGGCAAATATTAGAGTTTAGTATTTTAATTCAATAACCGTAGTTTTCCCGCTACGGTTATTTTTTGCTAAAAGATGAAAATTTTCATAGTTGTATCTTGAATTTAATCATTTCCCGTGATTTTACCGCGCCAAAAAATAAGTTTTATGAATACAAAGAAAATATAGTTATTCAATTTATATCTGATGTTTTTAAAACCATTTAGCGGCTTAATGGTAATTGCCTCATTGACATTAAACGGAATAGCAATTACCTACAGTGGGCGGAGCGCTATTGCCGAAGCAAAGAGTAATAATTTTTATCTTCAAGTAGGCGCAGATCAACGAGGTTTTCCCATCGCTTTAGATTTGGCCTCTATCAATGGCACTAACTTTACTCTTGTCCAACAACATGGCGAAGGTATAGCTAAAAGAAGGCTTCATGCAGCTTGTAGTCAAGGTAGATTATTTACTAAAAAGTTTTCCCTCTACGCTGCCAATGGTAAATTAACCAGTGAAGATAAAACCGAGCAGGAAATTTTTCCTAAGCCAAAAACTCCTGATGCTGCTTCTATGGAAATTGTTTGTCGAGTAGCAAATAATCATCAAAAAAAATAATTTCTGATTACTAACGCTCTTCTATTACTCTCGTTAGATAAAAATTCATAATCCTTGATTGTTAAGGCTTTGATAAATTTACGAGTAGGTTGGGTTGAGGAACGTAGGCGCAGCCTTCTCGTAGAGTAACCCAACACGAAAAATCCTTGGTTTTTTTGGATTTCACTAAAGTTCAACCCAACCTACATTTTTTTATTTCATCAGAGTCATAAAAGAGTGCTAATCACTATAGTCCCCGACTGATAGAATAAGTCGGGGATTTTTGTTTGAAACTTTTGTGAGGTTTTAGAAGTCTGATGTTTCAAATTATGTGAAAAACCAACAATGTCTTCTACTAGCCAGGGCGTTCCAGGTTTGCCCGATTTGACCCATCCAACAGAGCTAATTCAGCTTGGGTCACAATTAATTACAGCTTCTCTATTATTAGTATTTTTAGTCATAGCTTTGGGAATAGCGATCGCTCTGATGAGTTTCGCTTTGCGACACAATTCGTCACAACAAACTATTTTTATTGGTGAATGGGCTATTCGTTATGCCCAAATTTTGCGGGGCTTGCAACACTTAGCCTTAGTATTAATTTTATTGGTGGGAGGATTTTTTCTCTCTTCTACCTTAAGTAATCGTTATCACCACTGGGAACAGGCAAAAATTGCCCAAGTAGTCCAAAGCGTTTCTGGGGATAAATTAGAACAAATCGCGCCGCAAGTGCGCTATGTCACCCAAGAACCTTATACTTACAACACTCAAGTTAATGGCAAAATCGTCAAAGTCAATGATACGCAACAGGTAAGCCGCTTACTATCCTTGGCAGGCTCGCAAATTCAGGTAAAGTTGGAACAAAGCACCGATGTACAAGGACGTAGTGCGGTTTATCGTGCAGACTACACTGCTGATTACAAAGTAGTCAACCGCCTCAAGGATATTAATAATTTCTTCTTTGAAATACAGCCGCCTAATGGCTACTCATTACTATCTAACTATAAAGTAGAGCGCGACCGCACCAGGTTAGAGCCAGTCAATCCAGGGAATTATAGCTTTGCCTTTCGTTTGGAACCAGGACAAGAAACCAGTTTTCGCGTTACTTATCAGGCGCAAGGAGGGCCGCGCTGGGTTTACAATAGCGCCGGACAGCTATTATCTAACTTTCGCCTGACAACAATAGCCAACTTTCCTGGGGCGGATTTTGCCAGTGGTATCGTACCGAAAGAGAGGAAAGCTGATGGACGCAGTACTCAATATACTTGGATATTTGATGATAATGTTTCTGTGAAAAACCCGTTTGGGGTATTCACGAATACAAACCCCATCCGCCAAACAGGCATTATTCCCCGTTTATTATTATTAGCACCAGCATTATTTTTGTGGTGGATCTTATTGCTATATTTATCTCTACCGATAAGTTTAACAAACGTAGCGATCGCCAGTAGTATCTACTTTGCTTGCTTGTTGACATTAACCTACTTAAGCCGCTTTATGGATGCTCAATTAGCATGGACGATGATTTCCCTTGTCCTACTAACCTTAACTTGGGGCTTGGGTTCCACTCGTAGTGCGTCTCTGGCTGCCATCATTTGTACCATCGCTGGGGCAGTAGTACCAGTATTGGGATTATTAGTACCATACAGTGGTCTGACCCTGAGCGTTGCAGGTTTACTGTCTGTGATTTGGTTGGCGGTGCGTCACTGGTATAACTGGAATATCTGGCAACCAGAGGATAGTAAAAGTTAATTAGAATCTGGTGTTTAAGGGTTCCATCAGTTTCTAACACGCCAATGGGCATTGATTTGTTTATACAAAGGTAGTCAAGGCGAAATACTCTACAGCAGGGTAGATGGTGGTAATTTAGAAAGACACGCAGAATTAGAAGTAGTGGAAAAGCGATCGCTACGACCAGATGATATCTACTATTAGTTAAATTCAGAAGGTATGATTTTTGCTGTCACAACTACATCTGGGAGTCCATCTGTCTTTATTTATGTCCTACGGTATTTGTTAATAAACGTTAGCAAAAAAGTATCGGAAAAAGAAAATGTCCGTATTTAGTAGACCCCTACCCCCCGTATTTAACAGTATTGAAGAAGAACGCCTACACCGCAAACAGCGTCTAGCAGCAGCTTTTCGCCTGTTTGGCAAGTTTGGCTTTAGCGAAGGAATTGCAGGTCACATCACAGCTCGTGACCCGGAATTTACGGACCACTTTTGGGTAAATCCCTTAGGGAAGTACTTTGGACACATTCGAGTTTCTGACTTGGTATTAGTGAATCGAGATGGTGATGTGGTCAAAGGCGACGCACTGATAAATCAAGCTGCTTTTGCCATCCATTCCCAAATTCATGAAGCTCGTCCCGATGTCGTCGCGGCTGCTCATGCTCACTCGATTTATGGTAAAGCTTGGTCTAGCTTAGGTCGTCTACTCGACCCTTTAACACAAGATGCTTGCGCTTTTTACGAAGACCACGCCTTGCTGGATGACTATACAGGGGTCGTTTTAGAAACTTCTGAAGGTAAACGACTGGCTGAAACCTTAGGTAATAACAAAGCGCTGATTTTGCGGAATCATGGCATTCTCACCGTAGGACACACAGTAGATGAAGCCGCATTTTGGTACATTAGCCTAGAGCGTTCTTGCCAAGCTCAACTACTTGCGGAAGCTGCGGGTCAACCCAAAATAATTGGCCATGAAACTGCCCGTTTAACCCATAGTCAAGTGGGTGAACCGAAAGCAGGTTGGTTTAGTTTTCAGCCTCTTTACGATAGAGTCGCGCGCGAAGAACCTGAATTGTTTGATTAGGCACAATTCAGGAGGCAGAAAGTCAGAGGAAAAGCTGTTAGAGGCTATTTATAAAGTAAATTAGTGAAAATCGGACAGACCTAGAGACCGGACATAAGTAGACATAACCTTTATACAGCAAGGGACAGAGGCAGACATCTAGACACAAAGTAGACAGTGGACAGAAAAACCCTAGCTCACCACTATCAGGGGTTTCTTATTTGCCCGCGCTTTGCGCCTTTTTATTAAATTCAAATTTCACATCGGTTAGTTTTTCCGATACAACCCATAGTTTTTTGGCGAGTGCTTGGTCTTTGGATAACTCGTTTGATTCGACTTTTATTGGATAGCCGCGCATTTCCATAAACCCATTGGGGCCGAAATATTCTGCGCCTTTTAAGCCTGCTTCGATTGCCGCCCGCAGAGTCGGTAACGCACCCATTGTGATGTCTTGAGCAACGATGCCGTTGAGATATTTCACAATGCCACCCGCAGTTCTCTGCAATTCGGTTGCAGTCCAGCCCGGATGCGAGGCGGTTACAAGTGTGTCGATACCGTTATCTTTTAGTTTTCGGTCGAGTTCGTAGGTAAAGTAGAGGTTGGCAAGTTTGCTGTCGCCGTAAGCTTTCCATTTAGCATAACTTCTCTGCTCCCAATTCAAATCATCGAAATCTATCTTGCCCATATTATGTGCGCCGCTCGAAACATTAACGATTCGAGAGCCTTCGGTGCTAATCAAAAATTCTAAAAGTTGTCCCGTCAAAGCAAAATGTCCGAGATGATTAGTGCCGAACTGCAATTCAAAACCATCCGTCGTTTTTGAATACGGCGGAATCATCACACCCGCATTATTAATCAGTAAATCCAGACGCAAATAATTTTTCCGAAAGTTTTCAGCGAAATTTTTAACTGATGCTAAATTCGCCAAATCAAGTTCCATCAACTTTACGTCGGCATCTTTATTCTGTTGAAGGATTTTTGCCAGTGCCTTGTTTCCTTTGTCCAAATTGCGAACCGCAATGATTACAGACGCTTGTTTATTAGCTAAAACCCGCGCCGTTTCGTAACCGATGCCACTGCTTGAACCCGTTACAATTGCTAGTCTTCCTTTTTGAGGAGGAATATTTTCAGCGTTCCATTTTTCATTTTTCATTTGATTTACTCTTCTCCTAATTAATTAATCGAATATTCGTTTAATGTACTCGAAAAAAGAATTAATTCGTTACTGCATCCCATGCAATTTTATAGGTGGTTTCTAACATTTTTTCGTCCAAAATCAAAGCACCACTAAAATGCTCTTTTATCAATCCAGTCAGAGGCGCAAAGGTAAAAGCGGTAAAAATTTCCAGGGGAATATCCTTAAAAACTTTCTCTTCTTTACCGCGATTGAACAAATCTAGCATTGGCTTAAAATAGCTCAAACTTTCATCTTTGCAAATGCGGTCAACCATTGGGGAATTAGCAAATTGCTCCGTAAAAGCAAATCTGACCGGATTTTTAATCGCGTATTTATAATAATTATTCCAGATCATTTTAAAGGCTTTCTCCACTGATAGGTTCTGGTTGACACCTTTTAAAATTTCTGCACTTATTTCCTGCTTCACGAACAAATATATTTTATTGAGAAGCTTTTCTTTGTTTTCAAAATAGACATATATCGTCGCTGGCGAAACATTCGCGGCTTTGGCAATTTTCGACATCGAAGTGTCAGCAAAACCATTGGCAGTAATCAGTTCGATTGCCGCATCACAGATGGCTTGATTTTTTTTATTGTCTTTATGCCTCATAGTTACTATAATAAACGAACATTCGTTTATTTACAAGTAAAGCTCAATTTGATGAGCAGTTAGGGGGAGATTTATTTTTTGGATATCCCCTATGCTATTTTTAGCCTAAAGTATAGGACTAGGTGCTATACTTTAACCAGAGAGACTAAAAAATGAAAATTTACAAAAACCGTACTTTTGACCGTTGGGCGCGAAAGGAAGGATTAAAAAATCTTAGTCTCTGTAACGCTGTAAACGAAATGGCACCAGGGCTTTATGATGCTGACCTGGGAGGTGGACTGTTTAAAAAACGCATAGCAAAACCAGGGAAAGGTAAGAGTGGTGGATTTCGGACACTAATAGCTACTAATAATGAAGATGTTGGTTTTTTATTTTTGGCTTTTCAAAAAACGAACGCAGTAACATTGACTCATATGAAGAAGAAGCTCTGAAAATGTTATCCAAGCAATTACTTGCTCATACACCAGAAGAGCTTGAGCAGGCAAAAAATAGTAATGCGTTAATAGAGGTGAGGTGATTTGTAATGCGGAAGAAGAAATCAGCAATTCTTGAAGCAGTTCATGAGACAGCAGAAGACCTACACAAAGCTGGGCTAATGAATCAAACTACATTGCGCGAATTTGAACACCTATGTCTACCTCCTATTGAGCCTCTAGAACCATTACAAATTAAAGAAATACGGGAATCATCTCAAGTCAGTCAAGCTGTTTTCGCACGTATTTTGAATATAAGTACTTCAACAGTTCAAAAGTGGGAAATAGGACAAAAGCGGCCTAGTGGAGCATCTCTTAAGCTACTGCACTTGGTAAAGAATCGTGGGTTAAACAGTGTGCTGTATTAAAAACCTCAAACTAAGAAAATCCCGTCCCGAATTTCTTACTTTTATTTGTACAGCCGAGACTTATCAATGATTTTGACAGCCAATGTGGAGTAGCTTTATTGCCCGGTCGAGACTATTTCTTGTTTTTTATAGTTTAGTGCCTTAAAAAAACTCATAAACCATAATCTAAAACATATACTTATTCCTGAAATGAGTGAAGCAGCCATATATGCTGTTATGACTAGGATTATGCTACGTCGTCTTGTTGCCTAAAGATTTACTTTATAAATAGTCTCTAAGCCTAAAAAATTAGACCAGTGTAGGTTGGGTGGAGGAACGGAACCCAACATTCTCAAGTCTGTGCTGGGTTACGCTATCGCTACAACCAACCTACTATTCTCTTAACTGAACCGGATTGAACTATCACGAAGAAACTATCAAGCCATTAAGTTAAACAAAAGCTATTTTTTCTTCTTGGTATTTTTATGGCTTTGCTTTCCGGCTTCAGAGTGCTGTTCGGGTGTACCACCACGAGTTTGCGTTTCTTCGCCGCTATCTTCAATTTCTTCGGTGTCTTCGCTTTCTTCGCCACCTTGTTTCTTGCGTCCACCACCATGAGAATGTTTACCGCCCTCACGGCCGATTTCCGCCATGTGTTCTCTGTCTTGGCTAACAGCTTCTCCGCCTTTGCGTCCAGCTTCACGAGCTTCTTCGGGGGTAAATTCGTGAGCAGTACCTTTTTCATGAGCAGCCTGTCCGCCTTTGCTGGCGATTTCACGTTGCTTGTCTTCATCCATAGAAGCAAAGCCACGTTTACTTGTATCTGACATAATCTTGCTCCTTGTTACTAAGCAGATTTGTTGACTTTTCAGCCAGTGAAAATCTTTATATGATTCGTTATCAATTTAGCCAAGTAATTTAGTGACCTTCATGTCCCATTAGTGGGAATAATTTATGATTGAGCCTCAACTTTTGACATATAACCGAAGTTACTAATTTTAAATAGACCGACAAAAGAACTAGAGACCAGAGGCTAATATTAATGAGTAGCTGAAATGAAGAGTTCTCTGCTGATATCTGCGGTTATGGCTCTTATTAACCCAATTTACAAGCTGATGGTAGATTTAGTCTTCTGATTCATTACCGATTATCCATTAAGCTGTCGCGTATTTAACTTGCAGTTCTTTTTGTGTTGGCTGTTAACAGTTGACAGTTAACCGTCAACAAACCATACAAGTGACTATGTAATTTAAAAGCGTAATGGCTTATCAATTAGCTATTACCTGCAATTTTTTGTATTAAACTGAGTAACCTAGAAATGTAGGTATTTTTTATTTAAAAGCTGAACCACAGACTATTAATCTAGGGTTTAGTATCACAAGCCTGCTACTGGCAGGTTTTATCGTCTTTATATTTTATCCGCTAGGTATTTTGCAAAAGTCTAATGATACAAACTCACTCTGAAGTCAAGCGCGTAGAGGAACTGCGCCGGTTGTTGCAACAAGCTAGCTATGCTTATTATGTCTCGGATGCACCTATCATGGAGGATGCAGTTTATGACCAACTGTATCGGGAACTGCAACAACTAGAAATTCAGCATCCAGAATTAGTTACACCAGATAGTCCGACACAGCGCATCGGGGAAAGGCCAGCAACACAGTTTCTCTCGGTACGTCACAATATTCCCTTATACAGTTTAGAGAATGCCTTTAATGTAGAGGAGTTGCAAGCCTGGGATCAACGTTGGCGGCGACAAGTTGCGCCAACGGAGGCGGAATATGTGGCTGAACTGAAAATTGATGGTTCGGCGATCGCTCTCACTTACCAAAATGGTATTTTAGTTAGGGGTGCAACTAGGGGTGATGGGGTGACGGGGGAAGATATCACCCAAAATGTCCGAACTATTCGCTCCATTCCCTTGCGGTTGAATTTTGATGGTATAGAAAAAGTTGAAAAGGTAGAAGTCAGGGGTGAGGCTTTTTTACCTTTGGAAGTGTTTAAACAAATCAATGAAGAAAGACAAAAAGCCGGGGAACAGTTATTTGCTAATCCGCGTAATGCGGCGGCTGGTACACTCAGACAGCTAGACTCCAGAATTGTGGCACGACGGCGGTTAGACTTTTTCGCCTATACCCTGCATATTTCGGGGATGGATGACGCGAGTATTGCTAATACCCAATGGGAAGCGTTGGAATTGTTGCAAAAAATGGGTTTTCGGGTGAATCCTAACCACAAGCTTTGTCAATCTTTAGCTGAGGTGGCAGATTATTATAAATACTGGGATACAGAAAGATTAAATTTACCCTACATGACCGATGGGGTAGTATTAAAGCTCAATTCCTTTAAGCTCCAAGAACAGTTAGGTTTTACCCAAAGATTTCCCCGGTGGGCTGTGGCGTTGAAGTATCCCGCCGAAGAAGCACCCACCCGTGTAGAAAATATTGCGGTGAATGTGGGGAGGACGGGGGCGTTAACACCATTGGCTCAAATGCGTCCAGTGCAGTTGGCGGGAACTACTGTTTCTAGAGCTACTTTACATAATAGCGATCGCATCGCGCAATTAGACATCCGCATCGGTGATACTGTCATTGTCCGTAAGGCGGGGGAAATCATCCCCGAAGTTGTGAGGGTAATTAAGGAACTGCGCCCGGCTGACACCCAACCCTTTATTATGCCTACTCATTGTCCTGTTTGTGGACAGCCTGTGGTGCGAGAGACGGGCGAGGCGGTGACTCGCTGTGTTAATGCTTCTTGTCCAGCAATTCTCAAAGGCTCAATTGAACACTGGGTGAGTCGTGATGCTTTAGATATTAAAGGTGTGGGGGAAAAACTTGTATATCAGCTTGTAGATAAAGGCTTGGTGCATTCCGTCGCTGATTTATATGACTTGACAACAGAGCGATTATTTGCATTAGAAAGAATGGGAGAAAAATCGGCACAGAAATTAATTGAGGCGATCGCTCAATCAAAAAATCAGCCTTGGTCAAGGGTATTATATGGTTTGGGCATCCGTCATGTGGGTAGTGTTAATGCCCAATTATTGAGCGAAAAATACCGCGCAGTCGCAGAATTATCTTCAGCCAAACAATCAGATATAGAAGGTATTTATGGGATTGGTGCAGAAATTGCCCAGTCTGTTTACCAATGGTTTCGCATTAATGCCAATCAAAGTTTAATTGAACGCTTACAAGCGGCAGGGTTAAAACTTGCGAACACAGAAGAAATACCAGTCATGAATAATGGTATCCTAAAACTAAATGGTAAAACCTTTGTAGTCACAGGTACCTTGCCAACCTTAAAACGGGATGAAGTTAAAGCTTTAATTCAAAAAGCTGGGGGTAAAGTGACTGATTCCGTAAGTAAAAAAACCGATTATTTGGTTGTAGGTGAAGATGCAGGCTCCAAATTAGAAAAAGCACAAGCATTGGGGATTGCCCAGTTAACTGAAACACAGTTGTTAGAAATTTTAGAAGAATAAAGACTAAGGATATTTTAAGCATTGAACTCTAGATATCGGGTCTACATCAACCAAATAAACTAAATTAAAATTTTTCCTCTTCCTAAGAGGATGTTTTAAAAGTCGAAAATTATACTAAGAGCCGCTCTCCCAGCCTATCCCTACGGTGTACACACAAGTTATTCGATCCCCCTAAATCCCCCTTAAAAAGGGGGACTTTGATTCTTTTTCCCCCTTTTTTAAGGGGGGTTAGGGGGGATCGAAACGTTATGGAGCAAGGTTGATCAGACTTGTATGTACACAGTAGCAGCCTATCCCCGTTAGGCAACGGGGATAGGCTTTAAAGCCCCCATTCCCCACAGGGAATGGGGTTAAGTTTTTAAGATTTTGATGTTAGTAATAATACTTTTCAAACATCCTCTAAAGTAAGAATTTGGTTATTCATTACAAAATCGAATAGCCAAATTCACTGTATCGCGTTAACATTTCGATACAGTAAACATAGACACAGCAAATTTCCCCAATTATCACTAAACACGTCGAATTATTTCGGCTAAACTCATGGACTCTAGGCGGCCTTCCAAGAAATCTCAACCCAATACTTCAACCGCTAAAGCCTCTGAAGAGCAAAAGGGTAACCAGGAAGAATTGTTTCCCATTGTTGGTATAGGAGCCTCGGCGGGAGGATTAGAGGCTTTCACAGAATTGCTGAGTCATTTGCCAACTGATACTGGTATGGGATTAGTCTTAGTTCAGCACCTCAGCCCCCATCAAAAAAGCTTATTGACGGAGATTCTTTCCCGAACAACCCAAATGCCTGTATCAGAAGTACAGGAGGGGATGGCGGTGGAACCAAATCATGTTTACGTCATTCCTCCCAATACCAGAATGACCATTGCTCAAGGGGTACTAAAACTGATACCTCTGGAAAAGATCCGGGGTGTATCGATGACAGTCGATAGTTTCTTGATTTCCTTAGCAGAGGATCGGGGAAACAGAGCCATTGGCGTGATTTTATCAGGGGGCGATTCCGATGGCGCACGGGGACTAGAAACAATCAAGGCGGCGGGTGGTATTACCTTTGCCCAGTGCGAGGAATCAGCCAAAGTCAGTAGTATGCCAAATACAGCCGTAGCTTCTGGTCATGTAGACTTTATCCTCACCCCCCAAAAAATTGCCGAGGAATTGGCAAATATCAGTTCTCATCCCTATGTTAATCATCCAACACCCAGCAAACAGGTTGACATCATGCCGGAAGGTACTGATTCACTCTCCATCATCTTTAGTCTGCTACGGGCTGCTACCGGGGTTGACTTTACCTATTACAAGCAGACTACCCTCAAGCGGCGCATCCAGCGACGAATGATGTTGTACAAACTGGAAAAGCTGGAGGATTACGCCCAGTATCTGCAAAATAATCAGGCGGAAGTGCTGGCATTATATCAAGATTTATTAATCAAGGTGACAGGGTTTTTCCGAGACCCCGAAGCCTTTGAAGCCTTAAAGACTAATGTCTTTCCCATTATTACTAAGAATCGTACGCCGGATTCACCCATCCGTATCTGGGTAGCAGGATGTTCAACTGGTGAAGAAGCCTACTCTATGGCTATATGCTTACTAGAATTTTTGGCAGATAAAGTCGCCAATACACCCATTAATATTTTTGCCACTGATATAAATGAAGTGGCGATTGAGAAAGCTAGAATCGGCGTTTACAAACCTAGCGAGGTAGCAGATGTCTCTCCAGAACGTCTACAGCGCTTCTTTGTGCAGGTAGAAGGTGGTTACCAAATTAGTAAACCAGTGCGGGAACTGTGTATTTTCGCCAGACAAAACTTGATCAGTGATCCCCCATTTTCTCGGCTGGATTTAATTACCTGTCGCAATGTCTTAATTTATTTGGGAGCTACTGTGCAGAAGAAGCTCCTGCCAATATTCCACTATGGTCTCAAATCAACTGGCTTTTTGATGTTAGGCACATCGGAAACAGTGGGTGAATTTTTTGATTTGTTTAACTTGGTAGACAGAAAGAACAAGATTTATTCCCGAAAAATAGCTCCGGCGCGGCTGGGTATAGATTTTATTTCACAAAACTATCCTTTGGAAGCATTTAACCCCCAGCCAAAAATCAACGAGGATGTTTTGAATAATCAGGAAATGCAAAAAGAAGCTGACCGGATTGTATTAAATCAATATGCTCCCGTTGGTGTTATTGTTAACGACGATTTGGAGATTTTGCAGTTTCGGGGACAAACTAGTTCATATCTGCAACCTGCACCTGGTAGACCAAGCTTTAATTTGCTGAAGATGGCAAAAGAAGAATTGCGGCTAGAACTACGTACCGCCATTCACCAAGCGAAAAAACAGGAAATGTCGGTGAGGAAAGAAGGCATAGAACTCAGGGAAGGTGAACAAGTTAGGCAAGTGAGGATTGATGCCATTCCTTTCCAACTAACTGCTGGGGGAGAACGCTACTTTTTAGTTCTGTTTGAGGATATGCCGCCATCAGTGACTGCGGCACCACAAGCAGCGAGCAAAAATCCCAACGTTAGCTCTAGACAGCGCCAACAAATGAATGATGAGCAGGAAATTAACCGCCTCGGACAGGAACTAGCAACTACAAAAGAGTATCTGCAATCAATTATTGAAGAACAGCAAGCCACCAATCAAGACCTGAGAGCAGCCAACGAGGAAATTCTTTCCAGCAACGAAGAGCTGCAAAGTACCAATGAGGAACTGGAAACTGCTAAAGAAGAAATTCAGGCCACCAATGAAGAATTAAACACAATTAACGAAGAACTACAACGGCGAAATGTCGAATCAAATCAGGTCAGCAACGATTTACAGAATCTACTTAGTAGTATCAATATTCCCATCCTGATGCTGGGAGGAGATATGCGGATTCGGCGCTTTACTCCCACCGCAGGGAGAATCTTTAACCTGATTGTTACAGATATAGGCAGACCACTGAGTGATATTAACCACAAATTGACTATTCCTGACTTAGAGGCACAAATTCTAGAGGTAGTAGGTACACTCAACCTGAAAACCCAGGAAGTCCAAGACAATGATGGGCATTGGTATGACCTGCGAATCAGACCTTATCGGACAATAGACCATAAAATTGACGGTGCTGTAGTCGTGTTAGTTGATATTGATGCCCTGAAACGCAGCACCGAAGAACTCAGAGCATCTAAAGATTACGCGGAAGCGATTGTGGCAACCATCCGGGAATCTTTAGTAATTCTGGATATAGATTTACAGGTGATTACCGCCAATCAGTTTTTCTACGAAAAATTCCAGGTAACACCAGAAGAAACAGAACACCACCTCATCTATGAAATTGGGGATGGACAGTGGAATATTCCTCAGTTGCGATCGCTCTTAGAAGACGTTCTCCCCCAACAAACCCAATTTCAAAACCTAGAAGTTGAGCATAACTTCGAGCGAATCGGGCAGAAAATCATGCGGCTCAATGCCCGGAAAATGACGCTATTAGACAATAGGCGAATGATTCTCCTGGTAATTGAAGATATCACCCAGCAGAAGCAGCTAGAGGCAGAACGCACCCATCTTTTGGCTCAAGAACAATCAGCCCGGAATGCGGCTGAAGCAGCCAATCATGCCAAAGATGAGTTTTTATCAATTCTCTCCCACGAACTGCGGAACCCGCTCAATTCCATGCTCGGTTGGGCTAATTTGCTACGAACGCACCAACTAGAAGAAGTTACAGTTAACCAGGGTCTAGAAGCCATCGAGCGCAGCGCCCAGGCTCAAAACCATCTCATCAGCGATTTGTTAGACGTTTCCCGCATTAGCTCAGGTAGGCTGAGGATGGATGCTCAAGAAGTTGAGCTGATTCCTGTAATTGAAGCAGCGATCGCTGTGGTTCGTCTAGCAGCCGAAGCCAAAAATATTCAAATTGAAACTAAGTTAGATCCCACACACACACCAATGCTAGGCGATCCAATTCGCTTACAACAGGTCATATGGAACTTACTATCTAACGCCATCAAATTCACCCCAACCAAAGGCAGAATTGATGTCACACTAGAGTACACTTATTTCCAAGCGCAAATTCAAGTTAAAGACACGGGTGCTGGTATCAAAGCTGACTTTCTCCCCTACGTTTTTGAACGCTTCCGCCAAGCTGATGGCACCAGAACACGCTCAAATCAAGGCTTGGGATTAGGACTTTCTATTGTGCGCCACTTGGTAGAACTCCACGGTGGTACAGTGGAGGTAGAAAGCCAAGGTGAGGGTCAAGGGTCAACCTTTACAATCAAGCTACCTGTGCAAGCTAACCGAAAAGAAAATCCTGTGGCGACGGTTCAAGAGCCAGTCACCTTAACCAATGTGCCAGAAATACCCACAGATAATCTACCTTCCCTAGAAGGTGTGCGGGTGCTGATAGTAGATGATGAACCAGATATCCGCCTACTATTCAAATTAGTACTTGAAGAATACGGGGTTAAAGTCACAGAAGTAGCTTCTGCAAGGGAGGCTTTATCAAAACTCAGAGAAAATCCCGGCTGTTACGACATACTCCTATCTGACATCGGTCTACCAGAGGAAGATGGTTATTTATTAATGCGTCAGGTGAGGGCGCTGAGTGCTGAAGAAGGTGGACAAATTCCCGCCGCCGCACTGACAGCCTACGCCGGTGATTCAGAATACACACAGGCTTTAGCAGCAGGTTTTCAAACTCACATCGCTAAACCCATCGAACCATATCAGTTGGTGTCTTTAGTTGCTTCCTTGGCGGGAAGGGTTAGGGGGGTGTAGGGGTGTGGGGAAGCTGACAAAAATCCTAATTCAGCACTTTTCTACGTAAACAATACAGGCAATTAACCACAATAAACCTGCTGCATAGCCAGCTAAAACGTCAGTAGGCCAATGTACCCCTAGATAAAGGCGACTAAAACCTATGGACAAAATTAAAGCCATAGTTGCGGCTAAAATCGGTCTGCGCCATTGGGGAAATTCTTTGGCTAAAACATAGCCGATGTAACCATAAACTGCGGTAGAAACCATTGCATGACCACTAGGAAAACTATAGTGGACTGCATTCACTAGATAATCCCACAATGCTGGACGCGCTCTACCAAAAAGCTCTTTTAACAGGAAATTTAGACCTATTGCACCTACTGTAGCTATACCCAAGCCTGTTGCTTCTCGATGGCGATTGTAACGCCAGAGATAAGAACCTAACCCTGAAGAAATTAATAAAAAAGGTAGTGGTTCACCCAAAAACGTGATGGACTGCATCATCTGATCAAGCAGGGGATTGTGCAGCCTTTGAAGCCCTAGTAAAATACTTTCATCTAGACCATATTTAAATAGCAGTCCGGCGCTAAAGGCAAAGGTAGTAGCTGTGGCTGCTGCGAGAATAACTTGAGTGTTGAGCTTGTCTAATTGTGGCGGTATGATGATCTGTATGTCTGGCTCTGCAATTCGGCTGAGATTAACAGAGACTCTTCTATAGTCCAAAACAATATCTTGTAGGAGAGAGGCAATAGCTTTTAGGCTAAAATTAGGGCGAAAAACCACCAACACATTACCCGTTAAATGATTAGCACTCACTTGGGTAATGATATCTATGTTTAATAAGCGTAATTCAATATATCTTTTCAGATCTTGGGAACCATGCAACCCCTTCACCTTAAATCTTGCTCTACCCTTAACAGCAGTATGTACTGCTCTAATCAAAGAGTATTCATCAGATAGATGACGAGAATCATCTTTAGTTTGAGATTTCAGCGATTCCTGTAATAACATTTTGCCAGAGGACTCAAAACTATAGTTTTGTCTCCTAATTCTAGCGACATTAACAATTCAAAATACCCTGCGGGAAGCGCCAGCGCTACAAAATTCAAAAATAATGCCTAAGTCTAGGATGGACAATGCCCACCATATCCAAATTTTTCGGGAAATACCCACCCTAATACATATAATTCAGTAATTAGATAAGAATCTTATCAGTAGCCATCATGAACTGTGTACACAAGAAAACTTGAAAAAGGGAAAATGAAACTATTTATTTTTGAAAAGATTGTTTAGGGTATGGAGTCGCTACGAGTTCTGAGAAACACGGATATAAGCAAATTACCAAGTCTGTCATTCTAGCTTATAACACTCGCTGCAACTCCATATAATCTCTGAATTGATTGATGAAATCCAAAAATTCTTCAGATGAGAGGAGATGAGAATAGAAGGGAACCAACTTTAATGCTTTACTCTTGGCTAATCAAAGGAATAATGTTTTTTCACGCCGCTTTTAATTTCCCATATACAGGACATTCCAACCGGAAAGGTTACTAAATCGCCTTTACCCATTTGTACTGGTTGTCCACCGTCAGGCGTAACAATGACATCACCTTCTAAAAAGTAACAAGTTTCTTGAGTATCATAAGTCCAAGGAAATTTTGAGACCTCTTTTTGCCAAAGTCCCCATTGGAAAACACCCAACTTCTGGAGTATTTCTGGACTAGGTTGATGCTCAATTTTGATTTCCATGTAGTTTATTCTCGATTCACAATTAGCAGTAAGACTGGATATCTTCTCCACACTTATCTACTAAATAACACAAAGCGCGAAAACGTAAACCAACAAATTGATCATACAGGGGATTGAGCTTACACATGGGGGGAATATGGGCAATAATCCGACCAAATACCACGATGTCACGCTCAAAAGGACACTGAGCAGGAATCAATTTTGCAATAAAGTGAGCTAGCTTACGATTTTGTATTTCTAGTGCATCAATCCACTGACGTAAAGGTTGTAATGGATCAATTTTAGATTGAGTATTTTTTGGCTGATTACCAATAGGATGAATAACAGCAGACAGAAAAATATGTTGCTCTTTTGTTTTCAGCACAGTCATAATATTTAATCTCCTTTGAGAGAATCAACTATTTGCCATTTCGCAACTTACCATACAATGTTTAACCTGAAATTATGAGGAATTTGTGAGGATTGACAATTAAAGCGTTAAACAGCTAGTTTTCAGGGATTTTGTAGGTAAATAAGGGGGACTGATTGTTATTTAAACTTAACTAGATAAGTAAGAACTGTCCCGTTAAATACAAAATAACAAAGAAAATATAAAAGTGGGATTTCTTTAACTTATTGATTGCTAATATTCCAGATAGCAATCCCATATCTTAAATTTAAATCTCCAGTTCTGAAACTACACAGTACCCTAAGATGTACCTTTACCAGCAAAAATACTATTTGCTGATGCTATAGCTATATTTCCTAAGGCTAAACTCTACGGATACTTGATTTTAGAGTATGAGGTATCAAATAAAATGTCTTATAGGTTACATAAACTGACCTGAATATTATTTAATAAGTTCCCAGTGATCCTCTGATAAGCATAAGCTAATGTACTTGTGTCCATGTTTTATCAAAACCTGAATAAACTGACATCCTCCATACCAGAAAATACCCTTTTTTACAGTAAAACTAACAAACAAACACAAGAAAATTTGAAAATTAAAAGGGACAAAATATGTCTTAGGGGAAAGGGGCGTGGGGAGCAGACTTTGTGTACAACATCTCTTTTACTGGCCACTGATCACTGACTATTGACTAATTAACAACTTTTCTCTGCCTCCCAAGGCTAGCAGCCATACTAGTACTACAATCCAGTGGATGAAGACGATCGCCCATAGGGAACTTGTCAAAGCATAGGCTATTGTACAGCACAATCCTAAAAGTCCGGTTAAGGTTAGGAATATTGGGTGAAAAAAGGTCGGAAACCCCCTCTGATATAGGGTTTTGGCGTTTAGGGGATGATAGAGGATAAACAAGAGTAAAATAAATCCTGCCCATAATGTCCATCCATACCAGTTAATTACTTCTAGAGGATGAGGAAGGAGTAATACGCGGAAGACTAATTCCTCGGCGATCGCAGGTGTGATGATTGCACGTAAGATGATCCCCAGTTGGTGGAGGGGATTGGCAGAGGTAAAACCCCACGACAAAAAGCCAGAACGCCAGCCTAAAGGTAAGGCGATCGCACTATATATTAAGACGGTGATCCCCACAACTAGCCAATCTCGTATTTCTGGCATTACTAAAGATGCCAGTAGGCGGTTTAACAAAATGGGTATAGGTGCAATGTTGGTAAAAGGTATGGTGATTTCTCCTAAACCCAACGTCGGTGCTACGGGGGCAATATCGGGGTTTTCGCCGCCGATTTGATTGGTGCGTAGAAACCAAAGTTTGGCACCATGTCTGAAAAATAAGGCGGCTATTTCATCGTGTGCTTGTCTGGGAAGCATCGTCCGCCAACTTGTCAAGGCGGCCCAAGGAGAGCGATCAGCTACGCTGGGCGGAACGCCATCGCGAAAAGGTTTTGTCCCATCCCCAATACCCGTAAGATAATCTGCGTGACTTTTCCAGTCTGCACGGACGATCCCCAAGGGAGTTAATTGGCGTTGCAAGTCTGAACTCAATCTCACTAGTTGCCCAAAGCGTTCAGTTTGGGGATCATCGGGATGATTACTCAACCACTGCTGAATGGCTGGGTTTGAGGCTACTTGCTGAGTAATTACTTGGATGGCGATATAGAGTGCTTGATTCGCATCTTGAACGCAAGAAGTCGCCGGGGTAACCGTGGCGCTACCAGTACCATCACCTGTGCGATAGCGCGCCA
The DNA here is from genome assembly GCF_048568275.1 of Anabaena sp. FACHB-595. Taxonomy (NCBI): domain Bacteria; kingdom Bacillati; phylum Cyanobacteriota; class Cyanophyceae; order Nostocales; family Nostocaceae; genus Anabaena; species Anabaena sp. FACHB-595. The sequence continues at coordinate 2,056,159 of NZ_CP183473.1, read as the reverse complement.
TCATAATCTGCAATTGTCGCTGAAATCCTGTCAGGGGAGAAAGCTTGATCCCGTCAAAATTGTAGTCTTGGGTAACTGGTGCAAACTTAATTAAGACATCAGAGATGGGTCTTGTAGCGGCCCATCCCCATTGTAAGTTCCCCATGTAATCTGCCCAAGAATGTCTCCCAGCAATGATCCCATCTGAGTTATTGGCGTAAATTTGTTGATACTCAATGGCAAATTGTAATTCTTTGGTGATGGGATCACGAACTACTTGGGCTAGTCCAAAAGCGAAGTGTCCGGTGATTGTATATGCTGTGCTACCTTCACTTTTTTTACCACCAATACCACCAAAGTTATGCAGGACTATGGCGCGATCGCCTTCTTGCCAATTAGATGCGGTTAATTGGGATTGGCGGGTGGTGGGATCAAGTAAAACAGTCCGGATTGTACCTTTATCTTGGGGTGCAATCTGCCAATTCTGGTTTTTTATGTAGGTTAACCCTGGTTGTTGTCCTAAAACTACGTGTTGTGGCTGGATTTTTAAGAGCGATCGCGGTACTATCCCCTGAACAACAAATATTCCTTGAGTATTCTTTGCGCCATAAATATACCAACCCGCTTGTCCGGCGGGGGATTTTTCGATTTCTCTAGGTGTAGAGGGTGGGATATTGCGCGTATCAATTACTTGTTGAGGAATCCGCACCGTTTCCTCTATACCATCGAAATTACCGGAGACTCGATTGTAATGACGCACGCGAAAAAAATCACTGGGACAGGGGGAAGTCCCTAAACAAACTGGCGGTGCAGGATATTGACTACTAGCTGGTTCTGGATTGAGGATTTTTACTAAACCATAAAACCTGCCGGTAGCCATTACAGGTTCGTGGGCAATTTGCAGACGTGGCTGATTATCACTTTCTTTCACCAACTCACCATCGTCTAAGGTGACGATCACATCATCATTTGGTCTAGCACCAGCCAGGGATTGCAACGGCCCTACTTGCAGACGACCATTCAAGCGAAATGGGTGAATAATTCCCTTGGCTTGGCTTTCTCTTGTTTCATCAGTAAAACTTATATCTTGCTGCACAGCTTGCACATAAGACTGTGACTCTGGCTCGTTTTGCCATTCCAAACGCACAACTTTACCGATTAAATTTTGTGCTTCTGGCGGCGCGTGTTGGACTTCCATCCATACCCAATCTGATCCCGGCTGTATTTGCTGCTGATTTGGCAATACTAATCTACCTGCCCATTTGTCCACAGGTTGATAAAGGTCAGGGTTGACAGTTTGATTTGGTGGATAAAACTGTGATTGATTGAAGTCTTGCTGTTTGTGAATGGCGTAATTGCTTGATGGCGTATGTTCCACCGTAGACGTTCGCGGGTAAAACAGCAAGACAGCGATCGCACTCAGTAGTAATAAAACAACGAATATCCCAAATCGTAATTTCGTCTTCTGTTGCAACCGTTGTTTATTCGACGGTTTTTCATTTTGCATTGCTGTCAAATCATACCTTGGAGATTGGTTATGTCAGATATTGCCGCAAGTGTAAGACGATACTCAAGCCTTCCTGGCAGTTATGATACCAAAATTTCCAAATCCTCACCCACAAGGGCATAGGAATTTTTGTCATGGGTAATTGGACTATTAACTGTTAACAAGGCTACCTTTGATAAAATTTTATTTGTGATATTGGAAAGCTACAAATACTGAATTTATTCCGAACTGTAAGTGTCTTATATATCAACAATAATCATATATCTATATATTAGCACTTAAGCATATATGGAAATACTGGGACAGGAAAACCTTAGATATAAAAGTGTAATTGAATTTTTAATACTATTATTAAGAGTATTTGCAACGGCATTGTCAGTCATTTTTCATACAGATATATCTTAAAAAAGATAGCCGATTTAGGTGCTTGTGTAGAAAATAATGCCTATATAAAAACAGCCTATTCTACGTAAATACTATGTTTATCAATGTTTATTATCGAAATTAAGGTATTTTTTATCACTAGTCAGAAAAATGAAATTACTGTAAGTGGTCAAGTTCACATTAGGGATTTATTAGATAAACCAAATTGATTATATGAGTAATTAAGAGAATTATTTACTACATTCTTACTAGCAGTCTGAGCATTAGTATGTTATACGGATTAATGAGCAATTGTACAAATAGCAAAAGATTCTGCATTTTTGAATGCGATTTTAATTAGGGAATTTGTCATACAATTCCACAACCAATCTAGAAAATTTCGGCAAAATCATGGTTAACTCTGTCAATACCCGCCCCGAAATTTTATGGCGACAAGTTTGGGGATTAGCCGCTTTATTAGCTGCCATCATCTTCAGTTGGATGGCTTACAAGTTTTATCAACCGAGGATTTTAGAGGAATTGGAATTTGTCGGACTGGTTGGCTGGTTGGGGATATGGCAAGGGTTACTAATAGCTGTGATTGAACCGATGATTGGTGGGTTGTCCGATCGCATTCAGCAGCGTTTGGGTAGTCGCTTACCTATGATTAGTCTAGGGGTAGTCCTAGCTGGTGTCATTTTTGTAGCTGTATCACTGTTAGTTCAACAGAATTTACCCATAGGTATACGTTGGGTTGTGCCGGTGTTGATGACTGTTTGGGTCATCGCCATAATTATTTTCCGCGCCCCGGCGATCGCACTTTTAACGCAATTTGCCCCTAAAAGCGAGTTACCCCAAGCGAATGCAGTGTTGGTGTTCGTCTTAGGACTGATAGGCGCTATCAATCCCGTGTTAAATATTTGCCTCGACAATATGGGTGCATCTATCACCTTTCTTGTGGGAGCGATCGCTTTAATTTTGGCAGCATATATTATGCAATTATTCACGCCTAAACATTCGTTGCACATCTCTAGCCTCAACTCAGAACCAACGGTTAAGACTCCTGTGCAGATGTTTATCCTGATTTTCATCATTGGCTTAGGGACAGGAATTGAACTTAACCTACTTTTATCAATATTTCCCCAAGTATTACAAATACAACTACCCAACCTGACAGTAGAATTTATTGCTTCTGCCATGTTGTTAGTCTCGGCGATCGTCTCTGTTCCTTTGGGCGATTGGACAGCACAACTAGGTGCAAATAAATCTATGCTACTGGGTTTGGGTGCAATGACGGCCTTAATGGGGCTAGCCTTGTTAAATGACAGCGATAAACTGGCGATCGCTTTCATCCTGGCATTTGGTATTAGCTTCAGTTTAGTGTTTATCAGCATGATTCCCTTAGTGTTAAGTAAGGTTCACCCCAGTCGTGCAGGTTTAGGTACAGGACTATATTTTGGTGGTAGTGCCGGCGGTACAGCCATAGTTACGCTGCTCATCAAAGAATTAGGAAACACATCTATAGGTGCTTTTTTATTAGCTGAATTTGCTTTTGTATTAGTAAGTGTCTGTATTCTTTTAAGCAGAAGATTTCGTATATTGCCTTATTAATTTTTTAAAAACCCACAAACTAATATTTGATTTCTGGAATATGAGTAGAGTGGGCAATGTCCACCCTACAGATACTTTGTTTTTTAATACATTTCACAACTTCAGAATAGTTAAAAATACATTTCAGTTTTATCTATTGAAATTTCCTATAAACATATTCACAATTACGTCAAAAGTAATTATTGAAATAGAGTATGTTAAATAGGTGGATATCATATTTATTTCTGGGAAAATACCCATTAATTTAGTAATACTCACATCTTTATTGATAAATTATTTATTGGTAAGCAGAGTAAATGCTAAAACTCAAAAAAATATCGATTTAATCGAACATAATAATAATTATGAGGAACAATCAGAAGTAATATCTGTTGATTATTTGCGTTGGAGAAATAAAAATTATACACCAACCCTAGCGAATGAGCCAGCAAAAGTTTTTCCTAATCCCAATGAAATAAATGTTCCCACTCCAATTAATCCACTCCAAACACCAGATACTAACTCTGAGCAAGATGACACCTCTATTCAGCAAAATATCACTCCAGCTATATCAAAAAAAGATTTAGAATTATTTATATTAAATGCCCTTAGTAATAGCGCAACTAAATACCCTTGGATAATTGATCCCAGAGATAATTTTAGTTTTTATTCCTCGACTTTTAATCCTCTAAAAGATACGAGATATATTGATTTATCAACTAAGTTTTCTTCGGAAGAACCTGTAATTAACAGATTCACCTTTGCCGAGTTTCCCAAAAAAGATCAACTTTATTGGATATTACCAGGTAATCGGGTCGTTGTAGAAACTAAAGGTTGGCAAAGTGGAATCGTATATCAAGGAGAATCAACCGATAGTGTTACTAGACAAACCATTAGATTAACTCAGAGACTTTGGGGTATGCAGGCAGTTTTTTCACTTCCCCAAGGTGTTCAAGAACTCATAGACGAAATTGGGATTAACCAATTCGCTGTCGAATCAGTAGCGGCGGAAGTTAATAATCCTGTAGGCGTTACTGCTGCTCCTATTAATATTAATAGAAGTAGTGCAGATAATTCTATAACTTCTATTGTTCCTAATATTTCATCACTGACGACGGAAAAAGATCCTCTAATATTACAAAATTTTCCCACAAGTGATTTACAGCCATTATTAGGAGAAGTAGGTTTGACTCGCGGAACCGTAATTCCTGAAGACACTTTGAAAAAAGCAGGCTTTGTTTGGGGAAATCCTTTAACTAGGCAAAGAACTAGATTTATTCCTGTAATTACATCTAATCCAGGGATTAAAGTTGGTAACAGAGAGCAATTCGGTAACTTTGATTTATTCAATATTTTACTCAATAGATCAATCAGCGAAAATCAACAAAATTTATATTACTTAAATTCTTTATATTGGGTTTCTCTAGGCGAAAGACGCAGTAATTTAGGAATCAGGAATACAATTAATAAACATGACTGGCACAGATTTTATTTTAGCCGTCCTCATAGTCGTACACTATTAGAATATGACTCTTTAGAGCCTAAAGCGACCTATACTAATATTTCTAGCAATCCTGGATTTTCCTTATCTTTATCATTCTCGGAAACCAAAATAGACGAATTGCAAACAGCTAACTCTACATTAGGAATGTTAATCGGTGGTGTTTTTAACTGGATTAATTTTCCCCATCTAAATGCAAGTTTACAAGAAGCCCGCGAGAGATTATCTAGGCAAGAGGGTTTTGCAAATTTAGACTCAAAATCCACCCCAGGACAAAGAAGAAAAATTAACCAAGTACTGAATAGAAGCTTATTTTTAAGTAACCGTACTAGTGGTTTAGAGCAAGTTTCTGGAAAACTGACTTTTCCTAGCACTATCACACCTAATAGTTCGAGTTTATGGCAAATTCGGACTGGTAATCATCAGCGAGCAGTTCAATTAATTGATGGAAAGCGTACTTGGAATGAGGGTAAAACTTTTATCTCTAAAGCAGAAGTTTCTAATAATAGTTTTGGTCGTTTAACATCCGTTAATGTACCTTTTTCTTCACAACAGACACCAAACCGCTCCTTGGCTACGCGAGTTACTTTAACTGCTCCTGACGGTCAGGAGTATGTTCAAGATTGGAACTCAGCTAACATAACATCTGTTCCTATCGATATTCGTGCATTTGATATTGCTTTTGACCGCATTGAATTAAGCCAAGATGGTCAAATTAAGAATCATTTACAGACTTTTGGGGGATATTTATCTTTACCCGCGATAGAAGCTTTATGGGCTGGTTCTTCTGGGAAATGGAATTACAGTCTTAGTTCTGGAATCTGGTTTAATTTACAGCCAGATAGTGCATTTAATATCGCAAATAATTTTGGTTCTCAAGAAGCCATGTTAGGTATTTACACTAATGGAGTGTTGAATTTTATCAACACTCATATAGAATTTGATGCAGATGGAAAAACCCGAAGTATTACTAACCACATTCCATCTTTGCAATTTTCTTGGAACAGTGCAGCCAATTCTCAGAATCCGAATTACCTAAATTTAAGCTACTTTTTCTCTCACCAAAATAGAAACTTAAACTATTCTCTATCTACAGCCTTTCTACTTGTAGATAATCAATCTAGTCTCACACCATTAGGATTTATTCAGGGAAAATGGGGTTTAAATACAGGTTTAGAGTTTAATACTTCTGTAGAAATCAGAGATGAAGTTTTCTATACATTTGATGGTCTAAAAAGAATAAATCCTCATTGGTCTGTTGGTGCTTATTTACAAAATTTCCGAAATATTGACAAAGGCACCAGAAATCGAGTTTCTAATTTCTCTTATGGCTTGCTCATTCAGCATAATACTCCTGGTAGTAATAACTTTTGGGAGTCTCGAATTGGCATGAGTGGAGACATATTTGAGGCTCGTTTTGAAGGAGGCTTTCGATTTTGATATTGAGTTTATTGTGCTGTGTGTCAGTTGCCAGTTGTCAGTTGTTTTACTTCTGGTTTAACACCTTCCTTGTAGGCAGTCGAGAAAAACTCTATCCTCTTGTGGGTCGAGCTTTTTTTAGTGTTTTACCACAGAATAAAAAGATACTAGATTTGACAAACCATAGTCTATTCAAATGAATAAAATTAGAAAATATGTGGAAATTACTGGAAATTTCCTGTATAATTGTTAGGGTTTGGTGATTTAATTTTTCAGAGACACCACGTAAAACGACTATTGGTCAAACGTGTATGTACGGAAAAAAAGACCAGCTTCCCACAGCTGGTCTAGTTGATTCTTTTAGCGTTGTCTTCTCATATAGAGTTAAAACCCGGCTGCGTATTCCCAAAATGCAACGGGCAACTTTTCTTAACAATATTGTAACAGGCAACACAGTTTTTTTGAAAAAATTTACCGAAAAAAGATATACCCGGAGGTAATCAGCCTCTATCTTTCAGAATATTTCAAAAATGTCAATGGGGGGAGAAGAGGCTGACGGGTGTAGGGTTCTTACGCTATACCCTCAAAATATGGGTTTAGGGTGTAGGGGTATGGAGATATAAAGGTTTAGAGGTTGATGAAACTACTATTCTTTCGTTGTTGCGAGAGTCGTCACTCATTAAAAACCTACACCTGTGAGCGCAGAAGAGGCAGAGGCAGATGGGTAGCCATTAATGGCTATTAAGTAAAGGCAGGAATTTCTCAATGAGTCCAATTGTCACGGCTGGTAGTTCCAGCTGTGGAGTTAATCCTACATTTTCTAATTGTTGAAACACTCTGATTGCTTGGGGGTTTTGTTCGGCCAAACGTCGGCCAATTTCTGGCCCAGTGAACTGAGACTTTTGCCCCCAAATAATTGCTGTGGGGATGTTTAACTGTTGAATGTACAGGGATAAATCGAAGCATAAGTCACCCCGAACAAATGATAATGCTGCATACTCAGCGTTGGTCTGTTGGGCTGATTGTAAATAAGCTTCGACAATTTCGTCATATACTCGGTTAGCTTGGGCGAATTGCCGTTGTTCTAAGAAACTACGAATACCTGCACTACTAGCAACTCCAGTGCTGTATAGTACGCGATCCAGAAGAGGAATACTGACGATTTGAGCAAAAATACTGCGAGAATAGTTTTCGCCAAAATCCGACAGTCCGGCTGGTGTGACAAGAATAAGCGACTTAAATAAATCTGGATGTGCGATCGCTACTCTAATTGTAAATGCTGCGGTGAGAGAAGAGGCGATCGCTGTCACTGGTCCCGTACAAGTCCGCTCAAAAAACTCTCGAATAGTCGTTAAATAATCTTCAATTTGATAATTGCGCTCTGGATGTTCCGATTGACCCCAACCAATTAAATCTGGCGCTAATACGCGATATCCCGAAGCAAACGCGGGATATACTTTCGACCACTCATAAGCAGAAGACCCGCCGCCAAAGCCATGCAGAAACACCAAAGTTTCTTGGTCATTAGTCTTCTCATTATCCTGCCAAAGCGACCCTGTGGCAGTGTAATACACCATCTTACCCAGTGAAGTAATTATAGAGCGTTGCTCAAATCCTGGTGCTTGAAACATAGTGTTAGTTATTAGTTATTAGTTATTGGTCAGTTGTCATTAGTTTTTTTCTCTCCCTGCTCTCCTGACTTGAAAGGGGTGTAGGGGTGTGAGGGTATAAGGGTGTAGGAAAAGTGAAACCTGTTTCATCGGGACTGCCTTCTGCCTCTTACAATTGCTATTATCGATGAACCAAGAATTATGACACCTCTAGCCAGCGTCAGATTAAGTAGATGTAAAATCACTGGCTTACTTGTAAAGATTCAGTAATTTTTTTTTCATCACCTAAAATATTTTTTGCCTATAATTACCCGATAGCAAGGTTTACTGAAATTTCCTTTTGGTAGCGAGGATCACTTAGGCAATATTTGGGGATCAATTTTTTGTGGTAGTCTACAGAAAACTTACGGATAAATTATGAGTGTGTAAAACTATCTGCAACGCTCATAAACGATAGTTATATTTTATTTGTTAGCACATAAAACAAATAACTATCATTAGTTTTGTGATTCTCTAGGTAATGGTAAGGCGGGGTGTTGTGGTCAAGCAGGCTACTCTTCAAACGGATAAAGTACCAAGATTTGAAGATATTAAATTTGCACGTAATCAATTTGATGTGCAGAAACAAATTGTAGCTTCAGTTAAACGGAGCCAATCGGAAGAAGGAATTGACGTTAGTACGATAGATGCACAAACCTGTATATGTCTGAACTTAGAGGACTTAAAGTGCTTTGAAGTCGTAGACCATCAGTATGAACGTTGGGGAGTGATTTTTCAGAATTCACTAGCCATACAACCGTCAAACCCAGCTTTTCCGACTAATTCCGGCTTAACAGTGTTGATGGGTGCGCCCAAAAGTGGATTTTTGGAAGCGACATTCTTGCGTCCTGTGAACCAAGTAAGCGCTTGTGTCACTAGTTCACAGAGGCTGGTACTTTCTGCTTACGATCGCGATCGCCAGTTATTAGCCCAAAGTATACTCCCCAGCGCCAATCTTGCCAACTCAGACTCGGCCTTACCTCCTAACACTTTATTATCGGTCACAGTTGAGAACATTCACTCTGTTACCTTCTGTGCATTTGATGGTCAATTTACATTGAGTGAATTTCGTTTTTCCGTTTAAAAACAACCCAGAACAATTTTAGTAGCAAAATCGTTTGATCCACTTCAACCCAGGTATTCTTATAGAGTATTATTGATTGTCAATTTACAGTATTTGGTATTGGGAAAGCACGAATGCTTAGTATGGGTAAGACTGTGAGCTGATAAAACGTTATGAGTTCTGAGTAACGAGTGAAAATTCAACCTCACTAGTATTAAACATCCTAAGTCATCCTGTCCTTATACCAAGTGCAACTTATACATTAGACAATCTTGTAATGTTAGGTAGGTAAACACTGTGGTAAAGGCTTTGTCTTCTTGGCAGCAATTAATCAACCAGATGCCTAACTGGCTGCTTCCAGAGCTTAAGACTAAAGCCACCAAGCGGCGGACTTTTCAGCATCTCTCAGAGCCAAGCGGTCTTCTAGGCTTGCTGATAATTACTGTGGCGATGCTGTTGTGGAACTGGAAACTACTATTGGCTCTGCTGGTTGGTATTGGCGTAATGTCATTAGTCTACTCAATGCAAAAATGGGACTGGCAATTACGTTGGGTAGAAATTCAAAGGTTTTTTAGTGGCCCAAATCGGCGATTAGTCATAGCTGTAGGTGGTGGTGGACTCAGTACTGTCAGTACTTATATGGCCGCGTCAATTTTGGCTGACTCTCCTAGTCCTTGGATAGCGACTGGGGCGATCGCTCAAGGATTAGGGACATTGTTAACTATAATTTTACTTGTATGGCAACTTGTCAAATCTTATACTGGTAAAGAGGAGCAAAACTTTGAGCAGTTGTTCCTCAATCTTACAGAAACAGACTCCCTAAAGCGGTTGGTTACTTTACGCCGATTAACTAAAATCATCACCACTCAACAAATTGATTCAGGACTGCAACGAGAGATTAGCCAATGCTTGCAATTGCTACTGGCTCGTGAGGAAGAGCCAATAGTTCGGGAGGCGGCTTTGGATAGTTGGCAAGCTTTAGAGCAATCACAACCATTACAATCTAGTCCTATGCCAACTCTGATACCTTTATCAACCAAAGTTAAAGCAAGGGTTTCTCATTTGTAATCCCTGACTATTTACGATATAATCTACCATCCCGAACCTGAACTACAGGCCGATTACATCGGCGTACCAGTTGCTCATCGTGAGTAGTGACAATCACAGTTGCCCCAAAAGCATTTAATTTTTGTAGAATCTGCATTACTTGCCAAGAGTTATCGGGATCGAGATTGCCTGTAGGTTCATCAGCTAATATTAAGGGCGGCGTTCCCACTATCGCCCGTGCAATACTTACCCGTTGTTGTTCTCCTCCAGAAAGTTGATCAGGAAAGCAGTCAGCCTTAGAAAGCAAACCCACTAATTTGAGTGTAGGTTCTAAACGCCTCTGAATTTCCTTACGAGTGTAACCTTGTGCTTGCAAGACAAAAGTGACATTTTCCGCGACTGTTCGCTGGGGAATTAGTTTGTAGTCCTGAAAAACAATGCCAATACGTCGGCGTAATAATGATAAGCGATCGCCCCGTAAATTTGTGACACTACAGTCATTAACAATCACCTCTCCTTGGGTGGGTAACTCCTCGCCATACAAAAGTTTTAGCAGAGTTGACTTACCTGAACCACTAGGCCCTGTAATAAATAAAAATTCTTTCTTTTTGATCTCTAAGTTAATATCCAGCAAGGCATGGCAACCATTAGCATAGGTTTTGGTCACCCCATTTAACTGCACCATATTACTGGTAGTAACACTTTCCTCTTGGGTTGGACTTGCTTTTTCATGAATAGCCTGTTCGGCAGTGACTGGATTCGTTAATAGGGGCATTACTCAATTTTCCTTAGGCAATAGGCAACTGTTCAGTGTAATATTCATTCTTTCCTGCCTAGCTCGGCAGGTTTACCCTTCTCTGAACAGTATTAACTTAAAAATAAGGATTCCCAACTCATGCCTGGGAATCCCAAAATCAAAACTCAAAATTAAAATTTTTCTAATCTTCAAAATGGCGCAAGTACTATCTCTTGGGTGAGTGATGTACTAAATCGCACCCTTCATAGTCAAACGGTAAACAAAAGCTTTCACCGCAAACTGAGGCAGAGCCAACATTCGCCGCCAACGCCAAGGCTCTTTATATAAACGATATAGCCATTCCAAATTATTATTAGCCAACCAAGCGGGGGCGCGATCTTTGCTTCCTGACCAAATATCAAAACTACCACCAACACCAATCCAAATGGCTTGAGGACACAAGTGACGATTTTGGGCAATCCATAATTCTTGCCGTGGAACACCCAAACCAACCAAAATTACCTGTGGTTGTAATTGGGCGAGAGTTTTTTGCAGTTGTTGTTCTTCTTGTGCAGAATGGTAACCGGAGTGAGTACCTACTATATTCAAACTAGGTATTTTTTGCTGCCAATCATTCGCCGCTTGTGCAGTTACTCCTGGCGCTCCTCCATAGAAGAATACAGTTTTATCTGCTTGCTCTTGACCGATTGCTTTTAACAAAGTTTCCGCCAGTTCAATTCCCGGACAGCGCTGGACTTTTTGCCAACAAAGCCACCGCAAATACATCACCACTCCTGCACCATCAGGAATTACTAATTCAGCATTCTGAATTATGTTGTTCAATGATGTATTTTGCTGTGCCTGCATCGTCATTTCTGCATTGAGTGTCACTACATGAGCGCCTTTCCCCTGTCGCAGGCATTCCAGTAACCAACTCGGATAGTCACTCATTACATGAACTGGAATTCCCAGTACTGAAAACACTTTAGATGATGGAAACATAGCCCTTTAGCCTCACACCAGACTCTCTCGACGATAGTTTATCAAATTTTCTAATAGGTTGCCTCTAGGCTGATAGAGGAGTAAATTTATCCAAATAAGCCTTTTAAGACAACCCCAGATGCAAAACAAAGCCCTAATTTTGCTTATTTTGGATGATAAAAACAGCTTATACTGCTTAAGTAAGCTTTTATCAGTGATTTTTGACAAATCGCTAAAAACATTAACTTTTTTCTTTATTTTTGATGAAAAAACTACATAAGATAGTTAACAAACAGAACAGGCTAGTTTCCGTGAAGATATCTCAAAGACGAAAATTTTTTGCTGTAATCAACAATTCCAGAGCTAGCTGAGGGTGTGTTTATCTTGATAGGACTTACGCATGAAAAACGAAAGGTCAAGGGTTTGGAGAAGGGTATAGGGATATGAATCAATTCAAAATACCCTACGGGAAGCTAAAGCTACAAAATTCAAAATAAATGTTTGAAACCCCTACACCCTTACACCCGGTCTCAAAAGAAAATCTGGGTGCGTAAGTCCTGCTTGAGCCTGACACCTGCCAAAATAGAAAGCAGAATTAAATGCGTCGGTTTAGACAGAGTGCTTATATTTGAGGTATGGCTATCCGATTTGATGATTTAAGTGTAAGGTTTTCATGAGAGCGTGTATTAGTCATACACCCATGCACAAGACTACATGACGAGAAATTCTATATTTATTGTTGGGTAACTGCTGAAAACTGTATCTATGAAAAATTTCCGATAAATACGATTTTGAAGTTAAGCTAGCGTGACGGGTAGAAATTGACTATGAATAAAATTCGGATTGCGCTGATTGAGGATCATGATCTCACCCGTGTGGGTATTCGGACAGCACTGCTACAAAAAGAAGAAATTGAAGTGGTGGGAGAAGCTGCCAATGCGACAGAAGGACTAAATATGTTAAAAAAGGTACAACCAGATATTGCGATCGTCGATATCGGTTTGCCAGATAAAGACGGAATTGAGCTAACAAAGGAATTAAAATCAATCAGTAACGGCGCAGACTTACCAACAAAAGTATTGATTTTAACCTTGCGTGATAATAAAGAAGCAGTTTTGGCAGCTTTCGCAGCTGGGGCTGATTCTTACTGTATGAAAGATATTAGGTTTGATAATCTACTGGAAGCAGTTAGAGTAACTTATAATGGCAACGCTTGGATTGATCCAGCGATCGCCAGAATTGTACTACAACAAGCACAACAACAGTCTCCAAAACCAGTAACCACCATAACAGAAGCGAAAAATTCCTTCGCAAACTCAGAAACCGAAGATAACTTAGAGACTATCGACTCCTATACCCTGACGGAAAGAGAGTTAGAAGTATTACAGCTAATTGTCGAAGGCTGTAGTAACGCGGTCATCGCTGAACGCCTTTACATTACAGTCGGCACTGTAAAAACCCACGTTCGCAATATTCTCAATAAACTCTGCGCCGATGACCGCACCCAAGCTGCTGTCCGCGCCTTACGCTCTGGATTAGTGGGTTAAATTTACTAGCGATTTAAAGATTTACCAATAACTCAAAGAGTAAAGTTATACTTGTCAGACAAGTAAGCTTTTCATCAAAGATTACTTTTGAGAACGCCTTTTGACGACTCAGTGAGATAACAGTTGCCATATCTCGCTAATTTTTAGTATCCGAGAAAGCAAGTCAAATATGACGGAAACTAAGGTAGAAAAACTGAAGCTCATGGTAGTAGACGATGAGCCAGATAATTTAGATTTACTCTACCGTACTTTTAGGCGAGACTTTCAAGTATATAAAGCTAATCATGCCCGGAAAGCTTTGGAAATTCTAGCTCAAGAAGGCGAAATGGCTGTAATTATTTCAGATCAAAGAATGCCTGAAATGAACGGTACCGAATTTCTCAGCCTGACAGTAGAAAAATTTCCCGACACCATTCGGATTTTACTTACTGGTTTTACAGATGTGGAAGATTTGGTAGAAGCCATTAACTCTGGTCAGGTTTTCAAATACATCACCAAACCTTGGAACCCTGAAAGGCTAAAAAATCTAGTTGAGCAAGCTACTGATACATATCGGTTGGTCAAAAAGCGCACCCACGAATTGCGTCGGTCTTTGCGGCGGGAATCCTTATTTAACGCCGTCACAACAGCAATTCGAGAGTCCTTAGATTATGAGAGTATGCTGCAAAAAATCGCAGCTACCATTGGACAAACCTTTGAAGCTACTTGTTGTTTACTCAAACCAGTAGAAAACAACCGCCTCACTGCAAATCAGTTTTATTATCAAAATCCAGCATACAACTTACCTGATAGCGCCTTTGATCCTGCTACTTTAATTTCCCAAGTACTCGAAACCGGCCATTATCAAATTGCCCAAGAGATATACAATGACAATCCCTGTAACTACTTGGTTGTCCCCCTATCTTACCAACAGCACTTGTTAGCTGTCTTGGCTCTTTACCAGTGGGGACGAGAGCATCCTTGGCAAGACGAAGATATTCAATTAATTACGGGTGTGGCTGAACAAGCAGCTTTAGCCGTTTCCCAAGCAAAACTCTACCAACGCCTGCAAGAAAAACAACAGCAAATTAGTGCTGAATTAGAAGTGGCGCGGCAAATTCAAAATAATTTACTACGCCAAACCCTACCGGATATAAAAAGCGCAAAATTACAAGCTTGCTGCTATCCTGCAAGAGAAGTAGGAGGCGATTTTTTTGAAATCTTTGTTCACCCCCACCAAAGGTGATGTGTGGTTAGCAGTCGGTGATGTTTCCGGTAAAGGCGTACCTGCTGCTTTATTCATGGCTAGTGCAATTTCTGTTTTAAGACGGGAATTAGCCCAAGAAATCCCAGCCGAACCCAATGTAGTTATACACAATCTCAATCATGCCTTATGTGATGACTTAATTAGTAACAATTGCTTTATTACTTTTGTGCTAGCTCGTTATACACCTACTACTAGAGAGTTAGTCTATGCAAATGCTGGACATATTTATCCCCTGGTTTGGTCAAATCAAATTGCCCCAGAAAAACCTAACTATCTTACCGTGAGAGGCATTCCTTTAGGCATTTTACCGAAATGGCAGGCTAAGTCGGGTAGTTTGATTCTGGCCCCCGGAGATACACTACTGCTGGCCAGTGATGGTATCACGGAAGCAATGGTATCAAATAGCTTATTGAAACAAGTAAAAACCGTGGGTGGCGTTCAGCTAGCAAGTCATTCTATGCTGAATCAAGATGGTCTGTGGCAACTCTTACAACAAGAGCCTCAACCACTATCTCTCAACCATTTACTATCACGGATTCAGGCAGATAACCACATTCAAGAAGATGATCAAACCATACTCTCACTGGAGGTTTTGTAAGTTATGAAAAGTGAGCTTCACGTACCAAGCGACTTGAACTATTTAAACATAGTGGAACACTGGTTATTGGGATGCTTGAAAATCCAATTAGGAGAATCTGTTGATTGGTCAAGACAGTCCAGTCGCTTACGTTTAGCGTTAGTAGAAGCTTACTCTAACGTTGTGCGTCATGCCCATAAAGAGCAACCAAATTTACCAATCTTACTACGCTTGGAATTTAAAGAACGAGATATTGCTTTAGAAATTTGGGACTACGGCACAGGTTTTGATATGTCTACCTACTTCCCGCCCAATCCTGATGATAGGCAAGAAGGCGGCTATGGTTGGCTAATTATGAATCGTTTAATGGATAAAGTCGAATATCAGTTACAAGTTGATGGGGCTAATTGTCTCAAGTTAGAAGCTACTATACCGGAATTAGCTAATAATTAAAGCTAGTTTGGTAATTTGACAATCTGATTTGTAAATTGACTTATTTACTGGGACTCGTCAGCCCATAGTGCAGGCTACACTAACAAAAATCAAATAGGAGTCCTATATTTAGATTTGGCTGAATATTAATGCCAAACTCTACTCCTTACCATTAATACTAATATTGGTAAATCTATAACTGGCTGATGTACATTTCTGATGAAGGTTATTGGATTTTTCTCGCCAAACTGATTTAATCGGTTATCTGGCAGACATACTGCCTCATAATTGAAATGTCTATCCGCTACATTTAAAATGCGAACTATTGCGGAAATTAATGAAAAAATTAACCGTAAAACGGCGACAGTCCTAACGGTTGAGGAATTAAAGGCACGAGTTTTAGAAGTTGGTGTGAGTAAAGTTGCTCAAGAGGTTGATGTAGTTACTACTGGCACTTTTGAACCAATGGAATCAACTGGCGCTATTCTCAATCTCGGACACACTGACCCACCAATCAAAATTCGCCGTTGCTGGTTAGATGGTGTTCCAGCATACAGTGGTTTTGGGGCTGTTGATTTATACCTGGGTGCTAGCTGTGCTGTAGACTTGATGGACGGTGAAGAAGTCCGAGAACGTGGCGGCGGTCATGTGATCGAAGATTTAATCGCAGGTAAACCTATACACGTCAGAGCGCAAGGACAGGTAACTGATTGTTATCCGAGAGCGAGTTTTGAAACAACAATTACCCGCGACACGATAAATCAGTTTTATCTATTCAATCCTCGGAATCTCTACCAAAATTTTATCGTAGGTGTGAATGGAGGCGATCGCCCACTTCATACTTATCTCGGCCCCTTACAACCACGTTTGGGTAATGCTGTTTACTCCAATCCTGGGGCAATTTCTCCCCTATTCAATGACCCTAACTTACAACTCGTTGGTATTGGCACAAGAATTTTCTTGGGTGGTGGGATTGGTTATGTGGCTTGGGAAGGTACTCAACACTTTCCCTTACAAAAGCGCCTAGCCAATCAAACCCCAATTGGCCCGGCGGCGACTCTAGCTTTAATTGGTGATGCCAAGCAAATGGATGCTCGTTGGGTGAGGGGTTGTTATTTCAAAAGCTATGGTCCTTCGTTGATGTTGGGCGTAGGTATCCCACTGCCGGTGTTAAATGAAGAGGTTGTAGAACACTGTGCAGTTCAAGACCAAGATTTAGTAGCGCCAATAGTAGACTTTTCCATTCCTCGGCGCGTTCGTCCCACATTTGGTTTGGTGAGTTACGCCCAACTCAAGTCTGGGCGTATCACCATTGAGGGCAAAACAGTCCGGGCTGCTCCTTTGGCTAGTATGTTTCTAGCTCGACAGGTAGCCTTAGAGTTAAAACAGTGGATTGAGGCAGGTAGTTTCACTCTTACGGAACCAGTAGCACCGATTCCCAAAGAGCGTTCGTTTCTGCCTCAAGACCGTTGGACGGATTTTTAGGGATTGGGGATTAGGGATTAGGGATTGGGGATTGGGGATTGGGGATTAATATTTCTCCCCAGTCCCCCTACTCCCCAGCCTTCCCTGCTCCCTACTTCCCTGCCCCCTTCCTACTCCGTCGGCTTGGGTTTCTTCACCGGCTTGGGAACCGGTGCTTTCGGTTGGGGTTTGGAAACCGCAGAGGTTTCGCCACCGACTTTCTTGATTGGGCGGGGCGTTTCTCCTGGTCTTCTGGGGGGGAATGGTTTTCTGAAACCACCACGGGGGCCACCGCCGCCGCCGCCTTTAAACGGTGGTCGGCGTTTTTTGGGCAAGTCAGCAATCGCTTCTGCCGTTTGTACTACCAGAACGTCACCTTCTCGCTTGGCTTGGAAGTCCCAAAACTTCCCTACCGCTTTGGTGGTTAACACACCCCGCAGTTTCAACTTGAAATATTTGGGCTTATCAGTTGGTTTACGTGGAGCCTGCTTAATTTTAACAACTAAGCTTTTAGCATCGAAAGACTGATAAACTACTTCTCCACGGACGGAAAAACCACCATCAGGAATATTGGATGAAGGCGCTGGGGATTTTGTAGCTGCTTCTGGCTCTTCGGGTATGGTTTCTTGTGAAAGCGCATCTTGCTCATCTTCTTCTGTCGAATTTTTAGCCAGATTTTCTGGTTCCCAAACTCCGACGATTTGGATATGCAGAGTGTCGTTTTCTTGCCTTGTGCGGGGATAAACTACCCACAAATGGTCTTGTTCTAGGTCTAGATGATTTTTGACTAGGCTCATAATCCGACCCAGGAGGACGGCGTTGAGTTCTACGCCATCTGTGGTCAGTAAGATACCTTGGGTAAATTGTTCATCGCTGGCACGGTAACGACCCCGGACTAAACCAATGGCTCTGTATTGCATTGGTTCACTGGGAGGTGGAATTGGTTGCTGGCGATCGGCTAAGTTCTCATCTGTGGCATTCTCACTAGTGTTGAGTGACGAATTTTCAGGCTTAGAGGACTGGGGTGCTGCTATATGAATATTAGCGGCCGCCTCTATGTTAGTTTGAGGCTGATCTGAGGCAAAAGAGTTGGAAGATTCAGGCGAAGGCATCAGGTCGGAAGTCATAAAAACTCCTTGCGGCGGAGACACATCCCAATTATGGGATTTTACTAAAGCATCGAGAAAGAGCGCTTGTGTGGCTGATGAAAGTATATTGGCTTTTCACAAAATCACACGAAAACGCTCTATATAATTTTAAAGACGCTAGACTCGTCATTCTACTCTAAATCTGTAATTTAGCGCCTTTACACTAGTTTCGGAAGCATATCACAGCTTCTATTCTGATGGCTCCTCCTAAAGTCATCACTTACTTTAGCAGTGCTAACTTGTGGTTTGTTATAAAATTCACAGGTATTTGACGGTATTCCGCAAAGTTTTGGAAATTTTTAACTTTCTAATTTGTGTCGATAATAATGTGATTATAGATATGGAGGGCATTTAAATCGTGTCTCAACCGCGCAATCGGTGGATAGTTCAACTCATCTTGGCGCTAGCAGTTCTAGCTTTTGTGGGTGTTTCAGTTGTTCCCATTATTGGGGCGTTGAATGATAATACGTCACCCTCAAACCAGAATAGTGCTAGTAACCAAGGCGACTCGCTCGCCTCTAATCAACAATCCAAATTGGCAGACGAAGTACGTGGATATGAATTGGTTTTACAACGGGAACCAGAAAATCAAACTGCATTGAAGGGTTTATTACAAGCGCGGCTGCAACTTTTAGCTTTAAAACAAGGTAATGTCCAGAGCGTGATAGAGCCTCTGGAAAAGCTAGCCAAGCTTAATCCTAATCAGTCGGAGTATGGAGTGCTATTAGCCCAAGCCAAACAGCAAATTGGTGACAAGGAAGGGGCGGCTACAGCTTATCGCTCAATTTTGGATACCAAACCTGGTGATTTAAAGGCTTTGCAAGGGATGGTAGTTCTTTTGTTAGATCAGCAACGTCCAGAAGCTGCGGTTGGTTTGTTGCAAGATACTCTGACTAATGCTGCCCAAGCCAATACCATCCAGCCGGGGAGTGTGGATGTAGTGGCTGTACAGGTGCTACTGGGTAATGTTCATGCTGCTCAGAAACGTTATCCTCAAGCGATTTCGGCATTTGACCAAGCAATTCAGAAAGATACGAAGGATTTTCGTCCAGTTTTGGCAAAGGCTATGCTGTTGAAGCAACAAGGAAAAGCCACCGAGGCTAAACCTTTGTTTGATAGTGCCTTGGCTTTAGCGCCGGCTCAATACAAAGATGAGATTAATAAAGCCGCAACTGTATCTCCTGCACCTGCTCCGCCTGCACCTCCCGCTCCCACTCCTGAAAGCACCCCGAAGCAATAAAGAAAACTCTAACCCCCAATTTTTAGGGGGTTATTGATGAGTAGGATAAGAATTTTAAATGTTGAATTGTTACACTCCTTCAATAGCGGCGACAATACCAAAAATCAAAAATAGGCATCCGCCGGCAAAGGTAAGCTGACGTTCAGAAATTTTCCCGGCAATCATTTTGCCCCCAATGACAGCGATCGCCGCACAAATGGCATGACCTAAAATGGCTCCTATGGTGACACCAATAATGTTATTACCTGCGGCTAAGGCTATGGTGGCTATTTGGGTGCGATCGCCCCACTCTGCCATAAAGGTCAAGACAAAGGCTTCTAATATAATTGATAAGGGCGTTTTTTGTTTTGGTAGCTGTAAATCTGCTTTTTCTACGGCTGCTTTCGCCTCTTCCATCTCTTCCATCACTTCAGCTTTATCCGCCGCCGCCGACATCTTACTAGCGTCATACAACAGTTTCAGACCAAAGGCAATAAATAAGGTTATTTCAGCGTAATAAATGTACACTGGTGGCAATAGAGATGCAGCTTTGCCAAATAATACCGAGAGTATTGTCATTGCGGCTAAAGCGCCCACCACTCCTGTAAATACCCATCGTCGGGAATGGTGCATTGCCAAGATCATGGCGATGAAGAAAGTTTTATCTCCCAGTTCTGAAACTGTAATTAGTAATAAACCTGCGGTAAAAGCTGTTAGCACTCTCTCAAGCTCCTGAAAAATGTTTACCGATGTGAAGCTTGATGAATGCCAAAAGACCCCACCAAGCCACATCTTAAATGTGAACTTAGTGAAGGTCTCGCTTCCAAATATTTTCTAGTTGTCACCTGAACCAGGCTCATCGCCAGTATGTTGATTCAGATGTACTGGCTTTTGCCAGCAGCTACTCCCCTTCTTATCAGAATAAAATTGTATAGCAATTCTCAATGAATTGTAAATATATTTTTAGCTGTTGAGTGCAAATATCAGGACATATCCACCAATGCCATACTTAACTGATGCCAGGGAAATTCGTGCCATAGTTGCTGGATATACTCAAGCTACTACTTTATGGATAGATACCGAGGTCGCTGACTATAAAAGTCGTAATCCTCGATTATCGCTGATTCAGGTATTAGATGATCCTAACGATATGAGTGGCGATCGCGTTTACCTTTTGGATGTACTTGATCAGCCTGATTTAGTAGCTGACTTTGTTGATAAAATTATGGTAAACACAAATATTGAAAAGGTGTTTCACAATGCTAACTTTGATGTCAAACTTCTGGGCAATAAGCAAGCCAGAAATATTACCTGCACTTTAGAAATTGCCAAAAAAATTCCTTATTATCTCTTGCCAGTACAAAATTACCAACTGCAAAGTTTAGCTAAATTATTATGTAATTTTAATAATATTGATAAACAAGAACAAGGTAGCAATTGGGGACAACGACCTCTAAGCGAAGAACAAATAGAATATGCTTATTTAGATTGTATTTACCTGGCTCAAATCCATCGCCGTTTGTTAGAACTGCAAATAGAAAGCAACCCCGATCCAGAAACATTAGATATAACAGTTATCAACTCACGCTTTTCCCAAATAGAAGAACAGTGGAAATTGTTAAATTCTGAATATGAGTATCTACAAGAGCAATTAAAAAAAGCTATGCAGACTCAAAATATATCGGAAACTTCTACTTACAAACTCACCAGTTATCAACGCAAAGTTGTGAAAGTACAGTTTTCTGAGTTGTCTAATCTAGTACAAAATCAAGGTATTAGTTTAGATTTTCCAGTTACATTAACTCAGAAACTACAAAAAGATTTAGGGGAAAATATCGAACAACTATCTGTAGATATCGATGAAAATACTTATTTACGGCTAACCCTGAAAAATCAGGATGATTCGTAATTATTAATAGCCTAAAAATTAGAGCATTTTTGAGCAGTATAGCTTTGCTTACCCTAGTGAGATGCAAACAACAATAATTTAGGACTTACCCATGAAAACGAAAAATCAAGAGTTTAGACAAGGGTGTAGGAGTATAAATTTTTAAGAGCCTTACACCCAGTCTCAACAGACAACCTGGGTGAGTAAGACCTGTTCATATCATATTTAGTCTGAACCTGATCCAGACTTGGTTAGATTTATCAATTCTTAATTTAATTTTTTGAGTATTTTAACTGATTGACAAAATTTACTGCGCTTTTAATTCTCACCAACGCTCTTGGAATACACTATTTTTGTGGAGATTACAAAATTTTTTGGTGTCAATGACATTCCTGATTTATGTTGTTTTGATTAAAAAATTCTTTAAAGAGACAAAATTTTAGAAATTACTGAGATGATCTCCTAAAGATATTTGTTCCCTATATAGATTTTAATTTTTGCTTGACTCGCTTAGGTTCGCTAAATCCAATTTTGCGGAGCCTTTTGATGTCTTTAACTGATGACCTGCTGCAAGCTTTAAAGTTAACATTACCGGACAACAACGTAAACATCGTAGTTGCTTATCCTGGTTCTGGTGGTGATGGACCAAGCTACGTAGACCTTACAATCTCCAACGGTAATTTCCTCAATGGACTGTATGACACCTATTGCATTGATGCGAATCAAACTATTGTTCCAGGGCAATCCTACCAAGCGCAAGTTTATTCTAGCTATAATGACCCTCTGCCAACAGGGATAATTGATAAACCCGAAAACCTAGATGAGATTAACTGGTTAATTAACCAGAAATTCGTAGGCAAACAATCTTCAGGGGGTCTCGGTGCCTATACCTCCGGTGATATACAGGTAGCCATCTGGACTCTGCTTGAGAACACAGTTCCTTCCAACATATTAGGTACAGTAGGCGCATACAACCAAAACCGAGCCAATCAGATTGTTGAAGCAGCCTTTCAAAATGGTGGAGGCTTTGTACCTGGTATCAGCCAAGATGGCATACCTCAAGATATCGGAATTATTGTTGTTCCTGTTAACCAAACAGGAACTAATATTGCACAAAGTACCATTAATATTCTCAAGACAGCTGCTTTGGGTGATTTTGTCTGGGAAGACCTCAATGCTAATGGCGTTCAGGATGCCAATGAAGCGGGTGTAGAAGGTGTTACTGTTACCCTCACTGGTGGTGGCAAAGATGGTGTCATCGGTACAGCAGATGACACTAATGTCACCACAACCACAGATGCCAATGGTTCTTATCTATTTCCACTTCTTTTGCCTGGTGTAGAGTACAAAGTTACCTTTAGCAATCTACCAACAGGTTTTGTCTTTACACAGTCCAATCAAGGTAATGATACAACCGATTCTGATGCTGACCCACTCACCGGTCAGGCACAAATCATCGAGCTGAATCCAAATGAGTTCAATCGCACTATTGATGCAGGTATATATAGGAAGGCAAGTTTAGGAGACTTCGTATTCAAAGATGCCAACAACAACGGCATTCAAGATGCAGGAGAAGTTGGAGTTGGTCAAGTCACAGTCGAATTAATCAACCCAACAAATGGGGATGTCATCGCCACAACCACAACAAATAGCAGTGGTGGCTATCAATTCAGTGGTTTAACCCCAGGTAATTACCAAGTCAGATTCACAGCCCCCACAGGCTACATCTTCTCCACCGCCAACCAAGGCAGCAACGACGAATTAGACAGTGATGCCAACCCCAGCACAGGTTTAACCCAAACACTCACCCTGACATCAGGAGAATTCAACGGGACACTGGATGCAGGTTTAGTACCCCTAGCTAGTTTGGGTAATTTCGTCTTTGAAGACAAAAATGCCAACGGCATTCAAGATGCAGGGGAAACAGGTATTGGCAATGCCACAGTTAACCTCTTAGATGCAGCCGAGAATATCATCGCCACAGCCACAACAGATGATAATGGACTGTACTCATTCACCAACCTGCGACCAGGAGATTACAAAGTCCAATTTGTACAACCCAATGGCTTCAACGGTGTTAGTCCGCAGAATGTAGGTGGGAATGATGCCATTGATAGTGATGGGTTAGTTTCTGATATCGTTAACCTATCGCCAGGAGAGAATGACACCACAGTTGATGCTGGGTTCTACAAAACCGCTTCATTAGGAGACTTCGTATTCAAAGATGCCAACAACAACGGCATTCAAGATGCAGGAGAAGTTGGAGTTGGTCAAGTCACAGTCGAATTAATCAACCCAACAAATGGGGATGTCATCGCCACAACCACAACAAATAGCAGTGGTGGCTATCAATTCAGTGGTTTAACCCCAGGTAATTACCAAGTCAGATTCACAGCCCCCACAGGCTACATCTTCTCCACCGCCAACCAAGGCAGCAACGACGAATTAGACAGTGATGCCAACCCCAGCACAGGTTTAACCCAAACACTCACCCTGGCATCAGGAGAATTCAACGGGACACTGGATGCAGGTTTAGTACCCCTAGCTAGTTTGGGTAATTTTGTCTTTGAAGACAAGAATGCAAATGGAATTCAAGATGCCGGAGAAACAGGTATTGGCGATGCCACAGTCAAGCTCTTGGATACATCCGGAAATGTCATAGCCACCACCACAACAGATGGTAATGGATTGTATTCCTTTACCAACCTGCAACCAGGAGACTACAAAGTCCAGTTTATTCAGCCCAGTGGCTTTGATGGTATCAGTCCCAAGAATGTAGGTGGGAATGATGCCATTGATAGTGATGGATTAATCTCCGATGTAGTTAACTTGTCTCCTGGAGAAAATGACACCACTGTTGATGCCGGCTTCTATCAAACCGCTTCATTAGGAGACTTCGTATTCAACGATGTTAACAACAATGGCATTCAAGATGCGGGAGAAATTGGTGTAGGGGGAGTCACAGTCGAACTCATCAACCCAGCGAATGGGGATGTCATAGCCACAACCACAACAGATGCAAATGGTGGCTATGGATTCAGTGGCTTAACCCCTGGAGAATACCAAGTTAAATTCACCGCCCCAGCAGGTTACAACTTCAGCCTTGCCAACCAAGGAAACAATGATGCATTAGATAGTGATGCCAACGTCAGCACAGGTATCACCCAAACACTCACCCTGGCATCAGGAGAATTCAACGGGACACTGGATGCAGGTTTAGTACCCCTAGCTAGTTTGGGTAATTTTGTCTTTGAAGACAAGAATGCAAATGGAATTCAAGATGCCGGAGAAACAGGTATTGGCGATGCCACAGTCAAGCTCTTGGATACATCCGGAAATGTCATAGCCACCACCACAACAGATGGTAATGGATTGTATTCCTTTACCAACCTGCGACCAGGAGATTACAAAGTCCAGTTTGTACAACCCAATGGCTTCAACGGTGTTAGTCCGCAGAATGTAGGTGGGAATGATGCCATTGATAGTGATGGATTAATCTCCGATGTAGTTAACCTATCGCCAGGAGAGAATGACACCACAGTTGATGCTGGGTTCTACAAAACCGCTTCATTAGGAGACTTCGTATTCAACGATGTTAACAACAACGGCATTCAAGATGCGGGAGAAGTTGGTGTAGCAGGTGTAAGCGTTACCCTCACTGGTGGCGGTGCAGATGGCATTATCAATGGTATTGGCGATACTACCGTTACCACAACTACTAATGCCGGTGGCAATTACAATTTTGCCGAACTCACACCTGGTCAACAATATCAAGTCGGATTCTCTGGTCTACCAGCAGGATTTCAGTTTACTCAAGCTAATGTCGGCGCTAATGATGTTGTAGATTCTGATGCTAATCCCAGCACTGGCAAAACTCAGGTTGTCACCCTTGTCTCTGGTGAAAATAATCTCACTTTGGATGCGGGAATATACCAAAATGCTGGTGACTTATCAATCACTAAAACAGATGGTTTAACAAATGTCACCCCAGGACAGCAGATAACCTATACCATCGTGGCGCGAAACAATGGTCTGATTACTGCTACCAATGCGCTGGTGAGTGATATCATCCCCAGCAACTTGACCAACGTCACTTGGACAAGCGTGGCCAGTGGAGGTGCAACAGACAACCAAGCCAGTGGTACAGGCAACATCAATGATCACGTCACCCTGACAGGGGGTAGCAGCATTACCTACACAGTCACAGGAACGGTAGTTAGTAATGCAGCATCCACAGGTAGTTCGACCAGATTTGACTTTGATGGCAATAGTCCGTTGGATGGGACAGATGGCAATACACGCACATTCACCCAAAACGGAATTACGGTCACAGCTAGAGCCTTTAGCCGTGTTGATGGCACAAATGGTGCTTGGAGTGCGGCTTATCTGGGTAGCTATACTGGTGGCTTAGGTGTTACCGACAGTAGCGAAGGAAATGGCGGTAACAACACTCATGTGGTTGATAACGTTGGGGGAAGGGATAACTACGTCTTATTCCAATTTTCAGAAGCAGTGGTGTTGGATAAAGCTTATCTGCAATATGTCCTCAAGGATAGTGATATCTCTGTCTGGATTGGTAACTTTAACAATCCTCTCACGAATTTAAGTGACTCAACTCTCAACAGTTTTGGGTTCTACGAAGCTAACGTTACTACTAGTAGTAGCGATCGCTGGGCTGATGTGAATGCAGGTAATTATGTTGGTAACACCATTGTCATCGCTGCTTTAGATACAGATACCAGTCCTGAAGATAATTTCAAGCTTCGCTATCTGGATGTTCTCAAAGCCATTCCCGCTTCTTTGGTCAATACTGCTACGATTACTGCTCCCAATGGTTTCACTGATACCAACCCCAACAATAACAGTGCTACTGATACCAACACTATCGTTGCTCCATCTGGTGACTTATCAATCACTAAAACAGATGGTTTAACAAATGTCACCCCAGGACAGCAGATAACCTATACCATCGTGGCGCGAAACAATGGTCTGATTACTGCTACCAATGCGCTGGTGAGTGATATCATCCCCAGCAACTTGACCAACGTCACTTGGACAAGCGTGGCCAGTGGAGGTGCAACAGACAACCAAGCCAGTGGTACAGGCAACATCAATGATCACGTCACCCTGACAGGGGGTAGCAGCATTACCTACACAGTCACAGGAACGGTAGTTAGTAATGCAGCATCCACAGGTAGTTCGACCAGATTTGACTTTGATGGCAATAGTCCGTTGGATGGGACAGATGGCAATACACGCACATTCACCCAAAACGGAATTACGGTCACAGCTAGAGCCTTTAGCCGTGTTGATGGCACAAATGGTGCTTGGAGTGCGGCTTATCTGGGTAGCTATACTGGTGGCTTAGGTGTTACCGACAGTAGCGAAGGAAATGGCGGTAACAACACTCATGTGGTTGATAACGTTGGGGGAAGGGATAACTACGTCTTATTCCAATTTTCAGAAGCAGTGGTGTTGGATAAAGCTTATCTGCAATATGTCCTCAAGGATAGTGATATCTCTGTCTGGATTGGTAACTTTAACAATCCTCTCACGAATTTAAGTGACTCAACTCTCAACAGTTTTGGGTTCTACGAAGCTAACGTTACTAATAGTAGTAGCGATCGCTGGGCTGATGTGAATGCAGGTAATTATGTTGGTAACACCATTGTCATCGCTGCTTTAGATACAGATACCAGTCCTGAAGATAATTTCAAGATTCGCTATCTGGATGTTCTCAAAGCAACTCCCGTTTCTCTGGTCAATACTGCTACGATTACTGCTCCCAATGGTTTCACTGATACCAACCCCAGCAATAATAGTGCTACTGATACCAACACAGTCATAGCTGCTCCTGGTGTGCGTACCCCGGACTTCTGGGCAAATACAGAGTGGCAAAAGTTCTGGGATGGTAATCAAGGCAACGAGCCAACACAAAAAACACTGACTAGCGACCTTCTGTTCGCTCCTTATACCAACTCTGCCCAATCGGGAAAAGTACTTGATCCCGTGACTGGACAGTATCATGTGGGGTTACTCATCGGTGACTTCAACCGCAACGGTATAACTGATGCAGGAGAAGACACCCTCTTCTATACTCTCAATCAAGCACGCCAGATTGTTAATTCCTCCGCACATCCCAATGCAGATAAGCGTTATGATCTCGGTCGCTCTTTAGTGGCTAGTTGGTTAAATTATGTCGCGGGGAACCCCATTGACACCGCTAATGCAACTGATAAGGATGCTCGATACTATATCAAAGAAGGTATCAATTGGTTGCAAGCTTTAACTCCAGATGAAAATGGTGATAAGAAAGGTGATGGAGCCATTCATCAAATGACTGGTAGCAGTGTCACTAGCCCAGGGTTTAATGATACTTGGTGGAGTTATGGTATTTCCAGCGCATCGAGTTTACCAAATGCCTATAAATCCAACACCAATGTTTCCTATGGGATAGATGCTGGTACCACCATTAATAGTAACCTGGAGCATTACAACAACGGTTTGGGGCTTGCAGATCATGTTTTCTCTGGAGGAAACGCATAATAGCCTAGAAGACATCATTGTGATTAATTATTTTGATGACAATGTTTTTGTTTCCTTGAGTCTGTAATCATGCTTGCCACTAATTAACAGAATTGATCTGAGCGCATTTGAGAAAAATGTAGCTTAGATCAATTCTTGACAACATTTTTTAAATCAGAAAAATTATGAGCTTGTCAATTAAGATACGTACTTATATAAGCTCTATAATAATTTTGAAATAGCACCCAATTTAAAAGTTAATCTGTGTTAAGAAGATGACTATTTCCACTTCATCAAATCAAATTATAGGATTTAAATTATTAGAAGAATGGACAAATACAAAAACAGATTATCCTAGAAATTCTACAATTCATGAATTATTTAGAATTCAAGTATTAACAACACCTAACTCCGTTGCAGTTGAGTATAAAAATCAGAAGATTACCTATCAAGAACTTGAAAATAAATCAAATCAATTTGCCTATTATTTGCGGCATATTGGAGTAAAAAAAGAAACTTTAGTCGCTTTATATTTAGAACGTTCTCCTGATGTAATTATTGCTATATTAGCTATTTTAAAAGCAGGGGGAGCTTATTTGCCATTAGATATTTCCGCTCCTTTAGAACGATTGGAAACTATCATAAAGGATGCCGAAGCGTTCATTTTAATTACTCAAGAATCTCAATTAAATTATCTGGAAAAAATTACAGATGAGATTCAAACTATCTGTATTGATAACCAAAGTAATTTAACGGATTTTTCTGATGATATTTCTCTGTGTAGTGAAGTCACTGCCCACAATTTAGCCTATGTTATGTACACATCAGGCTCAACAGGTAAACCCAAGGGTGTTTGCGTAGAACATCGTGGTGTTGTACGACTAGTGAAAAATACGAACTATGCTAATTTTAGTTGTGATGAGGTTATCTTACAACTTGCTTCTATAGCCTTTGATGCAGCAACATTTGAGATTTGGGCTGCTTTATTAAATGGCGGAAAATTGGTATTGATGCCAATCAACATACCTTCTTTGCAAGAAATTGGTATGGCGATTAAACAATACCATGTTACTACTTTATGGTTAACAGCCGGATTATTTAATTTAATGGTAGAGGAGCAAATAGAACATCTAAAATCCTTGCAACAACTTTTAGCAGGGGGTGATGTTTTATCAGTGTATCATGTCAGTAAAGTCATAGAAGAATTACCAAATTGTCAATTAATCAATGGTTATGGCCCCACGGAAAATACAACCTTTACCTGTTGCCATAAAATTACTGTTAATGACCTGATAAAAGATTCAATTCCTATTGGTCGTCCCATTGCGAATACCCAAGTATATATACTCGATGATGTTTTACAATTAGTTCCTATTGGGATTGCCGGTGAACTCTATATTGGAGGTGATGGGTTAGCACGGGGTTATTTAAATAAACCGGACTTAACAGCAGAAAAATTTATTCCCCATCCTTTTAGTGATAAACCCAACAGTCGTCTCTATAAAACAGGCGATCGCGTTCGCTGGCTACCCGATGGTACAATAGAGTTTTTGGGACGAATTGATTTTCAAGTAAAAATCAGAGGCTTCCGGGTAGAATTGGGTGAAATTGAGGCAATATTAGCACAGCATCCATCAGTGCGATCGGCGGTTGTACTAGCACAGGAATACCAGCCAGCAGACAAGCGATTAGTAGCATACTTTACTAGGGAAGAAAATTGCAACACAGTAGCCCCTAGTGAATTACGCCATTTTCTCCAACAGAAATTGCCAAATTATATGATTCCATCGGCTTTTATCTCGTTGGAGAAGTTACCTCTTAATGCTAACGGTAAGGTAGATCGAAAAGCTCTACCGAATGTAGATAAAATCTGCATAGATACAGATAGCAATTTTGTTTCCCCCCGTACCCCGACTGAGGCAAGGCTAGCTAGTATTTGGGCAGATGTTTTGGGTATACAAGTAGGAATCTATCAACCATTTTTAGAAGTAGGTGGACACTCCCTTCATTCCACTCAGATTGTTTCCCGCGTGCGGGACTGTTTTGGAATCAATTTGCCTGTTTACGCAGTTCTAGAGGCATCGACAATTGCTGAGTTGAGTCGATGGATTGAATCGCCAGATCAGCAACAACAGCCTAAACAGAGTGTTCCAGCATTGCAACCCATTTCGCATCAAAATAACCTACCTCTGTCGTTATATCAGGAACGATTGTGGGTGTCAGAACAAAAATCTGGTTTCAAACCGATTTACAACCTACCAATGGCCTTTCGGCTAAAAGGAATTCTGCACATTTCGAGTTTGGAACAGGCCATCAACACAATTATTCAACGACACGAATCTCTGCGAACTACATTTCCCATTCTGGAAGGACTACCTGTTCAACACATTGCTTCAGAATTAATTATTGCCATTCCCATTCAGCAGGTTGAGAACGATGGGAAAATGGAGATACAACAGTTAGTCAATGCAGAAGCCAGACAACCATTTGACCTGACACAAGAGCCACCAATTCGCGCTCGGTTACTGCGGTTAACAGAGAAAGATCATGTACTGATGATCACGATACATCACATTGTTGCCGATGGTTGGTCATTAGGAATCTTTAACCAGGAGCTATCAGATATCTACGCAGCTTATACCCAACAATCTCCTTGTCCCCTAGCTCCACCATTATTTCAGTACAGAGATTTTAGCCTTTGGCATCAGCAACAGTTTCAGCAGCCAGAGGTATATACCCCTTTAGTAGAGTACTGGAGTCATCAACTAGCCGATGCCCCTCCTTTACTGCAATTACCAAGCGATCGCCCTCGCCCTCCATTACAATCTTTTCAAGGACGTATCCAATCATTTCAAATTGACTCAGAGCTAACGCAGCAACTAAAAAACCTCAGCCAACAGTCTGGATCTACGCTATTCATAACACTGTTAGCAAGTTTCGTGATTTTACTGCATTCCTACAGTAGTCAAAAGGACATGGTAATAGGTTCCGCAGTTGCAAACCGCAACCACACCGAAATTGAATCTGTCATTGGCTGTTTCTCTAACATTATGCCGCTTCGCATCAGTCTAGCGGGGAATCCGTCTTTTCTCAATTTACTCCAGCACTTACGCCAAACTACTCTAGAAGCCTATATCCATCAAGACTTTCCTGTTGAGCAACTGCTACCTACTCTACAATCAACCAGAGATTTAAGCTACTCTCCCTGGTATCAGGTGATATTTAATCTGCTGAATGTACCTATGAGTAATCTAGAGCTAACTGGACTGAACATAGAGTCACTACCAATTGAGAAAAATACTGCTCTATTTGATTTGTCTCTGTTAATGTGGGAAACAACCGCAGGCTTATCAGGAATCTTTGAATACAATAGTGATCTGTTCAATGAACGCACAATTGAACAGTTAATCCAAGACTTTCAGGTCTTATTACAAAAACTTTTAGCCAATCCAAATCAGAGTATTCGATCACTACCGATGTTGATGAAGGACGAACAATATTGGCAGCAACAGAAAAATCAACTAACTCACCATATCTCATCAAATATCAATCCACCTGGACAAGTCACGAACGCGACAGATTTTTTTCCTCAAGATGATTTAGAGCAGCAACTAATCACAATCTGGGAAAAAGTTTTGGGTGTTTCATCTATAGGTGTTAACGATAATTTCTTTAATTTGGGAGGACATTCTTTATTAGCATTACGCCTATTTGCCCAAATTGAGAAAACTTTGGGCAAAAAACTGCCCCTAGCAACTCTTTTTAAAGTACCAACAATTAAAGAACTTGCTCAGGTAATTCGGCACACAGAGAATTTAGAATCTTCATTTACTCTAAATTCCTCCCAATTTGATCCAGAAGATTATCGCAAACTTATGGCCATTAATGCTGGCCGTCAGGGAGAAAAACCTAGACCTGAGTCCTTAATCGTCAGTTTTAATCATCAAGGTAATAAACAGCCATTTTTCTTGTGTGCTAATGCTTTAGATGAAGTGTTGCCACTCGCACCATACCTTGGGCAGGAACAACCAATTTACTTTATGGAATCAGGTTTATCTGTCTTTAAACATAGAGCTACAGAAGAAAATATCCAAGCACTTGCGGCTTATCATCTGAATGACATTCTCACCTTGCAACCAAAAGGAGATTATATTTTGGGTGGTTTTTCTTTTGGTTGTTTAGTGGCTTATGAAATTGCCAAACAACTTGAGCGTCTTGGTAAAAAGGTTGCTATCCTCACAATAGTAGATTTTCCTGGTTCTGATCCGATTTTCCATTACTATTTAGCTAACATATTTCCCATCTTCCCCAAGATAAGACTGTTTTTACAACAGCCTCACAAAAGTCTCGCTAAAAAGAATAAAAACAACTCCTCTTCCAGAAAGAAGAACTTGCAGCCTCGTATTACACCAGGCTACTCTGGCAAGATTCACCTTTTTTTAGCTAGCGATTTGTCTTTATCTTACAAGTTATTACGTTTTCTTTTTCCTCTTTTTGGTTGGAATAAGCAAATAGTAGAGAGGGTTTACCAACTGCCGGGTAATCACAGAAGTTTGCTCGAAGAACCTCATGTGAAGGTGTTAGCAGATAGATTCACTCTTTTGTTTAGAGATATCAATTTTTAGCTTGATGTAGAGCGACAAATAATTTGTCGAAGTGGTCAAATAATTTGTCGCTCTACAACAAAAATCGGGATGACTGGATTCGAACCAGCGGCCCCTTCGTCCCGAACGAAGTGCGCTACCAAGCTGCGCTACATCCCGTTAAAAAAATTATACGGCCCCCTTAGCATAACATAAATAATAGTCAATACCGAAAAGATATCTACATCTATATATTATATATAGATGAATCGGAACGGGATTTGCTTGCTAGGATTAGATTTGTATAACATTCAGTGGTAAAAGCGGATTGTGACTGTAAAACCAGACTGGTTGCGGGTAAAAGCGCCTCAATGGGAGCGCGTTGGTAACGTTAAAGAAATTTTGCGGGATTTAGCGCTAAATACAGTTTGTGAGGAAGCGTCATGTCCAAACATTGGTGAATGCTTCCAAGCTGGTACAGCCACATTTTTGATTATGGGGCCAGCCTGCACCCGTGCTTGTCCTTATTGTGATATTGATTTTGAGA
Source organism: Anabaena sp. FACHB-595 (assembly GCF_048568275.1). NCBI lineage: Bacteria > Bacillati > Cyanobacteriota > Cyanophyceae > Nostocales > Nostocaceae > Anabaena > Anabaena sp. FACHB-595. The sequence continues at coordinate 2,023,148 of NZ_CP183473.1, read as the reverse complement.
AAAAACCCAAAGCGCTCGACCCCACAGAACCCACACGATTAGCCGAAGCTGTGCGGCGGATGAGACTGAATCATGTGGTCATCACTTCTGTGAACCGAGATGATTTACCAGATGGTGGTGCATCACAGTTTGTCAAGTGTATTGCAGAGGTGCGCGCGGTTTCGCCTCAAACCACAATTGAGGTGCTAATCCCTGATTTGTGCGGTAATTGGGAGGCGTTAAGGATCATTCTCCAAGCATCACCAGAGGTATTAAACCATAACACAGAAACGATTCCTCGCCTTTATCGACGAGTCCGACCCCAAGGTAACTACGATCGCACCCTAGAATTATTGCAGCGATCGCGTCAAATTGCTCCCTGGCTTTACACCAAATCCGGTATCATGGTCGGCTTAGGCGAAACTAATGCCGAAGTTCGCCAAGTGATGCAAGACCTACGTGCTGTGGATTGCGATATCCTAACAATCGGGCAGTATCTCCAACCCAGTCAAAAGCACTTGCAAGTCAACGATTTCGTTACTCCAGAGCAATTTGCTGCTTGGCAAGTTTATGGTGAAGAACTCGGATTTTTACAAGTTGTCTCCTCACCTTTGACGAGAAGTTCTTACCACGCCGAACAAGTACGACAATTAATGGAGCGTTACCCACGGAACAAGTAGAAGCGTAATCAATCGTGTCTCTACAATTTTGAATTGAGAATTTTTAAATCGGTGCAAGAAACTACTATATCGATTTTGGGTGCAGGTGCTTGGGGTGCATCTCTAGCAAATCTAGCAATAGCCAATGGTAACAGGGTGCGTGTATGGTCACGACGAGGATCTGAAACATTGTCAGCAGTTTTGCAGGGTGCGGATATAGTTCTATCTGCCATTTCCATGAAAGGAGTGAGAGAAGTTGCTTCACAAATTCAATCTCTCACTCCTTCACCAGAAACTATTTTTGTCACGGCTACCAAAGGTCTAGAACCAGAAACGATTTATACCCCGTCGCAAATTTGGCAATCGTGTTTCCCCCATCATCCAGTAGTTGTCCTATCTGGGCCAAATTTATCTAAAGAAATCGACCAATCCCTACCAGCCGCCACGGTAGTAGCTAGTCGTGTAGCTACCGCCGCCGCTACAGTGCAGCTGGCATTTTCTTCGTCTCGTTTCCGCGTCTATACAAATCCTGACCCCGTAGGTGTGGAGTTGGGGGGTACACTCAAGAATGTAATTGCGATCGCCTCTGGTGTATGTGACGGTCTACATTTAGGAACTAATGCCAAAGCCGCTTTAGTCACGCGCGGACTCACAGAAATGGTTCGCATTGGCAATTGTTGGGGTGCAAAGACGGAAACATTTTATGGTTTATCTGGTCTAGGGGATTTGTTAGCTACCTGTAACAGTCCTTTAAGTCGCAATTACCAAGTTGGCTATCAATTAGCCGGTGGTGAAACACTGGCACAAATTCTAGCAAAATTACCAGGAACCGCCGAAGGAGTAAACACTTGTCAGGTATTAGTCCAACTAGCTAGGCAACAAAATATAGTTATCCCTATTACCGAGCAAGTTTACCGATTACTACAAGGCGAAGTTACACCACAGCAAGCCCTTGATGAACTCATGCTCCGAGATATTAAGCCGGAATACAACTAATTGGCGATTGGTGATTGGTAAGGGGTAATTGGTAATTGGTTAATAGTCAACTGACAACAAGTCCCCAATTTAACTCATCACTACTCATCATCCCCATTACTCCACACCATACTGAGTCCTCAAAAATCCTGAGAAAAAAATTAGAAAATCGTCAGGAAATTACTTATATACCCATGTAGATGTGACTATGCCGATAATAAACATAATTTTTACTGAAATATGTTTATACAACATACCCAAGTTACAGTTAATAGCCAACAAGGTGAAAACGCTGACTAAGTAATTCGGAAATTAAAATCTAATCGTAAATTTGAATAGCTATTGGTTCAATCAGACTCTCAACAGCCAACTATAGTTAGGCTGTAATGTCTGAAAACAACCACTAAGGTTTTTTTGTAAAAAAAATTTTAGTGAAAACCTTAACCGTGTTAGTTCATCTAGAATCACGGGAACAATAGCAACAGTTAAATAGCTGACCGCAATCTATTGTTACCTGGAGCCATAGAGACGATCTTATGCCAGCAACATCTTTTTACGCAGATGCCGCCTACAATACCCAAAAATCCCGCCAGGCTTTAGACCCTGATATCGCCATTGATGACAGTGATTTGTCGGTGGATGAGATCCAAGAATTAGAGATAGCTGCTGCTGATCCCGCTACTTTTGGTGCTAGCGCTAACCGTCGTAGTACAGACTTAGTACGTCTATACCTTCAGGAAATCGGTCGAGTCCGTTTGTTAGGACGGGACGAAGAAGTTTCTGAAGCTCAAAAAGTCCAGCGTTACTTAAAGTTGCGGATAGTGCTAGCTAATGCTGTCAAACAGGGAGATGAAGTTGCTACTCCTTATCTACATTTAATCGAAGTTCAAGAGCGTCTAGCATCAGAACTTGGCCATCGTCCTTCCTTGGAAAGATGGGCTGCTACTGCTGGTATCAACTTATGTGACCTGAAGCCAATTTTATCGGAAGGTAAACGTCGCTGGGCAGAAATTGCCAAGATGACGGTGGAAGAATTGGAGAAAATGCAATCTCAAGGTCTTCAGTCAAAAGAACACATGATTAAGGCTAATCTGCGCTTAGTCGTGTCTGTTGCCAAAAAATACCAAAATCGTGGTTTAGAATTATTAGACTTAGTTCAAGAAGGCACTCTCGGCTTAGAACGAGCTGTAGAGAAATTTGATCCAACTAAAGGATATCGTTTTAGTACCTATGCCTACTGGTGGATTCGCCAAGGGATCACAAGAGCGATCGCTACTTCTAGTCGCACAATTCGCCTCCCTGTTCATATTACAGAAAAATTAAACAAAATTAAAAAGGCTCAACGCAAAATCGCTCAAGAAAAAGGTCGCACTCCTACTTTAGAAGACCTAGCAATTGAGTTAGATATGACCCCTACCCAAGTGCGGGAAGTTTTACTAAGAGTACCCCGTTCTGTTTCTTTGGAAACCAAGGTAGGTAAAGATAAAGACACTGAGTTGGGAGAATTATTAGAGACTGACGGTGTAACTCCTGAAGAAATGTTAATGCGAGAATCTTTACAAAGAGACTTGCAACATTTATTAGCTGATTTAACTAGCCGTGAACGTGATGTCATCTTGATGCGTTTCGGTTTAGCTGATGGTCATCCTTACTCATTGGCAGAAATTGGCCGCGCTCTGGATTTATCACGGGAGCGAGTACGCCAAATTGAATCTAAGGCCTTGCAAAAACTCCGCCAACCCAAGCGTCGCAACCTTATCCGTGACTATTTGGAATCTCTGAGTTAGATAGTTAATAGTCAATAGTCAATAGTCAATAATCAATAATCAATAGTAAACAAAATCCATACTATAGATTATTGACTCTGGACTATTTATTTCATCACAACCAATTAAGCATAACGGCAGATTTTGCCCCTGGTCACGGAGGAAAACTCATCACCTTGTGATTGGAGTTTATACATTAATTAACATAATGTGATTTATTCTCGCCTAGCAATTTAACAACTACTTGTTACTTATAGGAAACTTTTGCATTTAATTAAAATGTATTTTTGCAAAGCATTGCTTGGAAACATAAAATAGTAACCATTGATATTACATAAAGTCAATAACTAAGATGCCTGTGTAGCTTGAGATTCACGATTAAAATTTTATATTATTGAACTTGTAATTTTCGATTTTAAATTGTTAATAATAAGCATTGTTACTAGGTTTTTGTAGGTGATTTTCACTAATCTTGATTAAAAGTTTAATAAATATTCTCAATAAGCAATGTTTGTTGCAAATCACTCCAAATATTTGTTATATTCTCAATTAACAAGCTTTGTTGAGAAAAATTAGTATGACTGTCTACACAAATACTTCGCTCAAGGCAGAATTAAACGAAAGAGGCTGGCGTTTGACCCCTCAACGGGAAACTATCTTACATATCTTTCAAGAACTTCCTCAAGGCGAACACCTGAGTGCAGAAGATTTATATCATCGCTTGGAAGCTGACGGTGAAGGAATCAGCCTTTCAACGATTTACCGGACGTTGAAGTTGATGGCTCGGATGGGGATTTTACGTGAACTGGAATTAGGCGAAGGACACAAGCACTACGAAATTAACCAGCCTTATCCCCATCATCACCATCACCTAATTTGTGTCAAATGTAACTCTACTATTGAATTCAAAAACGATTCAATCTTAAAAATTGGGGCAAAAACTGCCCAGAAAGAAGGTTTTCACCTACTGGACTGCCAAATGACAATTCATGCAGTCTGCCCCAAGTGCCAACGTGCGCTCATGCCACTTTAGCACCTGGGTAAGATAACAAGAGGAAGTTACTCAATAATCCAAAAATGAAGTTTTGAGAAATTCCTGATTAGTCGTTATCGGAGGTAAGCAAACTGTTAAGGAATCACGGTAAAAACATGGAAGCGGATGTTAAAAGCGTCCGCTTCTCACATCAGCTAGACTGACACCGTAGAATTCCTGGGCTTGCTTTATGGCTTTTTTCGTATCATCTGCCATCACTCCATTGAGTTGTCCTTTATAGAAACCCTTTTCTTGTAGTCGTCTTTGGATTTCTAAGACATTAAAATCACCCTTGGTAGCTTTAGCTTTATTCAGTGAGCTATGTAATTTTGCTCTGGTAGTGGGGCCAGCAATACCGCTAGCAGCCAGATAATTAGCAGCTTGAAATCTTTTTACTGCTTCTGCTGTGTAGGGGCCAAAATAACCATTTGGCTGTCCCTGTAAATATCCTGCTTGAATTAACTGTTCTTGTAGAACTCGCACAGCTTCGCCGCGATCGCCTACAGTAAGTTTATCTTTGACAGTTGCGGTTGCTCGCTTAGGGGGGTTTTCTCCACCAACACCTATTGGCGGTAATCTTCTAATTGTGGCTGGCCCAACAATACCGTCAACATCTAGTCTATACGCGGTTTGAAATCTTTTGACTGCTTCCTCGGTAATGGGGCCAAAAACGCCTGTAGCATTACCGTAATAAAAACCTGCGACTCGCAAACGTTGTTGCAGCGATCTCACCGCCTCGCCTTCATCTCCTTTGACAAGGTAGTTAGGATCACGGCGCTTGTTGGTGGCTGCATTAACACTAGCAGTTGTGGTATTTCTTGTAGTTTGTGTACGTGCAGCAGTTGTGGTGTTTCTTGTAGCTTGTGTACGTGCAGCAGTAGCTGTACTGTTTCTTGTGGTTTGTGTACGTGCAGCAGGAGTGGTTCTGACTTGAGTAGCCGTTGTGCTATTTTTTCTCGTTGGTGTACTAGGAGTACTATATTGTTGGACTTGGTTAGCTACCGGAGAGGAACGCCACTGGTCTAATTTTTCCAGAGTGCTGGCTCCTACAACACCATCAACTGGTAAGCCAGCCGCCGCTTGAAAGCGTCGAACCGCTTCTTCTGTAGAAAAATCATATACCTGAGTTACAGGAGCTTGATAAAAGCCTGCTTGTTGCAGTTTTTGTTGGAGATTTCTGACAGAAGGCCCTTGATCTCCTCTTTCCAATGCCCAGGCACTACTAACACTGCTGAGAACAGATAATGTCAGCGCTAGGGGTAGCATATGCTTCCAAGCTCTACTTGATAGGCGTTTCCAGTCTGGTGCAGCTGCTTTGTTAAATAAGTAGCTTAAAGACACCAAATCACCTGGGTCACTATCTTCGTAGGCGAAAGCTAGGTGCAAATACGCTATGTTGTCCATATTTGTTTCCTACACCATTTATTTTGCTTCGATGGTTGCTTCAGCTTGATGTACTAAATTACGCAAGTTTTCAAGTGTTTCTATATTCACATTTTCCCATAAACCGCGTTGGTTTGCCTCTAATAGTCTTTCAGCAATATCACGCAGTGCATGGGGATTTTTATTCTCAATATACGTGCAAACTACTGGATCAAGCAAGTAGGCCTGCATAACACCTTGATACATATAGTCTTCTACACATCTGGTAGTGGCATCATAGGCAAAGAGAAAATCTACGGTGGCTGCCATTTCAAATGCACCTTTATACCCGTGGCGCATCATTCCCTCAATCCACTTAGGATTAACCACACGAGAACGATACACTCTGGCAATTTCTTCTCGCAGTTGGCGGACACGCGGTTGGGATGGAATGGAATTATCACCAAAATATGTTTCGGGATTTTTCCCTTGTAGGGAACGTATCGCAGCCGTTAAACCACCTTGAAATTGATAATAGTCGTCCGAATCAAGCAAGTCGTGTTCGCGGTTGTCTTGATTTTGCAGGACAATTTGCATCTGTCCTAAACGTTGAGTAAAAGCTTCGGGAGAGGGGATTGGGGATGGGGGATTAATTTCTGTCCCTGCTTCTTGACTTTTGCCTGAAGAATAGGCGTAACAGCTCCAGTTGATATAGGCGTTGGCTAGGTCTTGGTCGTTTTGCCAGTTTTGTGATTCGATTAGGCCTTGGAGTCCGGCTCCGTAAGCACCTGGTTTAGAACCAAAAAGGCGATAGCGCGATCGCTCAAAGGCTGTTTCTGGAGTTAAGCCTTGTTGTATCCAAAAATCGGTGTCTTGGCGGATTTGGGCGGCTAGGGGGTTTTGTTCTGGGGGTTCATCCAGAGCCGCAACTGCGTTGACAGCTTGCTCGAATAAATCCATTAAATTGGGGAAAGCGTCACGGAAGAAGCCGGAAATGCGTAAGGTGACATCGACACGAGGTCTACCTAAGATGCTTAAGGGCAGTATATCTAAATCAACAACCCGTCGTGCTGCACCGTCCCATACTGGTTGTACGCCTAATAAAGCCAAAGCTTCGGCTATATCATCGCCACCAGTCCGCATCGTTGCAGTTCCCCATACAGATAAGCCTAGTGTTTTGGGATACTCGCCATGCTCCTGGGTGTAACATTCAACCAAGTTTTCTGCTGCTTTTCTACCAATATCCCAAGCAGTTTCTGTGGGGATGGCGCGTATATCAACAGCATAAAAGTTTCTCCCTGTAGGCAAAACTTCAGGTCTGCCCCTTGTGGGTGCGCCAGAAGCTGCACTGGGTATATATCCTCCATCTAGCCCATGTAGGAGGTTGGTAATTTCTGCGTGGGTTTGTTGAAGGGATGGGAGGAGTTTGGATTTGATCCAGTTGAGGACTGTGTTAAGTGGGGCAGGGGGAGATGAGGAGGAGGGCAGGGGGCAGGAAGAGAAGTCGCAAGGAGGGTTTCCCTCCGGGCGAACTTCGGGAGCAGTGGGGGGATTGATTAGTTGTTCTACTAATAGGGCGGCGTGTTCTTCTAGGGCTGTGACGGCATCGCCGACTGTGCGACAGGGATTTGGGGTTTTTGCGGCTAACAGTTTTTGGTCTTGTGTTGATAATGGGGTGCTGAAGTTGTCTGTGAGGGGGTCGAAGTCTAAGCCCCAAACGTTGGCTAAGGCTCTGGTGATACCTGTAGAGTAGCGGTTGGGGATGCGAGCGATCGCTACTATTAAATCCCTGAGTTGTCGTCCTTGGGGACATTGCCCAAAAATGTGCAAGCCGTCTCTGATTTGGGCTTCCTTCAATTCGCAGAGATACCCATCTAAGGAGTTCAAAATCAGAGATTCAAAATTGACGATATCTTCTTCCTTTTCAATACCTAAATCTTTGTAAAGATTTTCTTGGATGACTAAATCACGAATGCGATCGCGGATTACTCCCAAGCGGGAAGGATCTAAACTTTCTGCTTCGTAATACTCATCAACTAAATTTTCCAGCTTTTGCAAAGCGCCGTATAGTTCAGCGCGGGTCATTGGGGGCGTAAGATGGTCTATAATCACCGCCTGAGCGCGACGCTTGGCTTGGGAACCTTCACCAGGGTCATTGACAATAAATGGGTATAGGTGAGGCATAGGGCCAAAAACTGCTTCTGGATAGCAATTACTAGATAAAGCCAAGCTTTTACCAGGGAGCCATTCTAAGTTGCCATGTTTTCCCACATGAACAACAGCATCAGCACCAAAAGATTCTCTCACCCAATAATAAAAAGCTAAATAAGCATGGGTCGGTTCTAAATCTGGCGCATGATAATTCAAGTTGGGGTCAATATCATAACCCCGTGATGGCTGGATGCCTACGAAGACATTGCCGAACTGGATACCAGGAATGGGACAAGAAGACGAGGGAAAATTACTGGCTTGTTCTCCTAGTCCCCAATCCCTACCCCAACGCTCATTAATACCCTGCTGCACTGTTGCTGGTAAACCAGCAAAATACTCTTGATATTCCTCACTAGATAAGCTTTGCTGTACTGGGCGTATTTCTCTGCCTTCTGGGTCATTGGTTACACCAGCCGTGAGCAGTTGAATTAATTCGTCGCCATTGGCGGGTAGGTTTGACACGACATACCCAGATTGCTGTAAAGCTTTGAGGATTTCTACACAACTTTCTGGCGTGTCTAGCCCCACACCATTAGCTAGGCGGCCGTCGCGGTTGGGGTAGTTTGCCAAAATTAGAGCAATGCGGCGCTGTTGGGGCGGTTGGGAACGGAGGTGTACCCAATTTGCTGCGAGTTGGGCTACAAAGTCGATGCGATCGCTTATTGGTTCGTAAACTACCACATCTGTTTCTAAATCGGGATTGCGAGTTTGTATTGCCTTAAATGAGACAGCCCGGCTAATAATTCTGCCATCTACTTCCGGTAAGGCGACGTTCATCGCAATATCACGGGGAGAAAGTCCGTTTAACTGTGCTTCCCATTGTTCGACAAATCCGCCACTGAGAATCACTTGTAAAACTGGGACATCTAATTTTTCCCAAAGTTCGGTTTGGGGTGCTTCAGTTTCTAAACGGGCTAATGAAAAGCTTGTAGTGTTAAGTAAAAGTGAAATTTGTTGGGAATCTTTAGGCTGAAAAAAATCAATCAACTCTGCTTGCACATCAGGATCACGCAAAGAAGAAATAAACACCGGCACAGGCTGTAAATTTCTCTGCCACAAAGCCGCACACAACGCATCAATCACCTGAATATTTCCCGCCAAATAGTGGGCGCGGTAGAAAAGAATCCCTACTTTGGGGATTAGGGATTGGGAAGATGTGGGAGAAAATTCTACTTCGTTACCTTTGTCTCCTTGTCTATTTGTCCCCATTCCCCATTCATACAACCCAACACGAGGAACCCTTTGTGGCGCTGGGGGCTTATATGTAGTTTTTAAAGATACATCTGAAATAAGTTGTAGAGCGTTAACAATATTTTCTACACCACCTTCATAAAAATACTGCCATATTTGGTTAACAGTACCTACAGGCGCGGTAGACTGGGAGATCAATTCAGGATCGAGAGCATCGTCCCCAGGCATTACAATTAGGGTTATACCAGTGCGTTCCACGATTTCTTGGACAACTTCTAAACCATACGCCCAATAGGAACGTCCCCCTAGTAGGCGCAAAATAATTACCTGGGCAAGTTCTAAAACTTGTTCGGCATAAGTATCTATACTTATTTGTTGTTGCAATAGCAACAAGTTAGCTACTCTGATTGCCGGAAATGTAGCAGGTAATTTGGGGACTGCGGCTGCCAAGGTTTGAATATCGGTATCAGCAGCCGTAATCAACACAAAGGGCGCTGGGGTTTGTTCCAGAAAAATTACACCCTCTGACTGATTCCATCCTACCGATGTGGTACTTATACGATGCATAATCCTTTATTACCGCTTTAAACTGTTGGTTAGAACATAATCAATACATTTGTCAGCCCAGCCCCTCTTACCAGACTATCGAAAATGCTGAGTTCTCCTGATTTGAGCTTTTCTCGAAATTTGCCTTTAGTTGTATTCAATCAACTCGGAGAATTGTTGCAGCAGATGGCTCAATCGGTAGAAACTAGTACTTTGTTACTCACTGAATCCTTGTTATCACGGGTTCTCGTGCCGATGGAGTGGCACGGTCAGAGGTTTACTTTGGTGGTTTCTGAAGGATTTAGCGCGCTTTTGCTGGGAAACGGGAAGCAACAAGAAGTACCAGAGTCGGAAAGTTGGGTTCTTGCTATGCCTTCCCCATTGAATCAAAGCGCTACTGGAGATAGAGAAACACAAAAGCCAGAAATATACTCAACTTCCAGTATTCCACAGGCTGCTCAACCCACACTAACGCTAACAGAGCTTAATACTAGGTTGACATTTAATTCAGAGGCGATCGCTTCCTTCCTGGCAAAATTGAGAGACTTGTTTGGGGATGATTCCTATACTCACCAGCATCTTGAACGCTATCGGCAAATTTTAAAACCTAATGATGCTACACTCCAAAGTCAATTTACTTTGTTGTTATTAGAACATCTTTTGCCTAAGCAAAATGAGTCGGTAACAACTTCCGCCAGTGTAAATAATTCTGAAGAAGTGTATTCTTGTCAAGCAGTCGAAGATGCTCTCAAAAAGCAGATTTCCCAAGAGCGACTGTTAAATCAAGTTACCACCCAGATTCGCAAAAGCCTAGATTTGCCAGTAATTATGGCAACAGCGATCGCACAAGTACGGGAGTTTCTAGAATTAGACAGGTTAGTAATATATAAATTTGAGGGTTCTGGAGTCAACACGCAAAACACAAGGTCACCCCGCCTGCAAGACTGGCAAAATTACGGTGGTTGTATAGTTTATGAAGCTCGTGCCACAGATATCATCCCATCAGTATTAGATTATCAAGAACAAACTTGCTTCAGTCGTCATTCTCAATGTTGGGATAAATATCGTCAAGGATTTACCTTAGTTATCGATGATATTGAAACAGCTTATGCCTTAGAAGAATGTTTGTTGAATTTTCTAAGGGAAAGCCAAGTTAGAGCAAAGTTAGCAGCACCGATTATTTTTGAAGATAAACTTTGGGGCTTATTAATTGCCCATCAGTGCTATAATCCCCGCCAGTGGCATGATAGTGATAAGAATTTACTCATTTCCATTGCCGAACAATTAGCGATCGCCATTCATCAATCAGAATTAATGCGATCTCTGCAAGATTCTGCCCAAAGGCTCACGCAAGAAAAACAAACCCTAGAGCAGCGTGTGATTGAGCGCACAATGGCTTTGCGCGATGCCCTCTTGGCGGCGGAGGCTGCTAGTCGCCTCAGAAGTGAATTTCTCGCCACCATTAGTCATGAATTACTCACACCTTTAACTTACGTCATCGGGATGTCTTCTACTTTATTACGTTGGCCTTTGGGTGAGTTGAGTCAACGGCAAAGAGATTATTTACAAACAATCCACGACAGTGGTGAACATTTGTTAGACATGATCAATGACATCCTCGATTTATCACAAATTGAGGCGGGAAAAACCGTTTTAAATATTGCCGAATTTTCTTTAGTCAAAATAGCAGAAAATACTATAGAATCTCTACTAGAAAAAGCTTTATCAGAACAAGTCAATCTCAAACTGGATTTACAAATAGATCCTAGACGCGATCGCTTCACTGCCGATGCTGCACGAATAGAACAGATCCTTTGGAATTTATTAACTAACGCCATTAAATTTACCCCAGAGGGTGGCAATGTCACCTTACGGATTTGGGTAGAAGAAGATACCTCTATATTTCAAGTAGAAGATACAGGTATTGGTATTCCTGAAGAACAATTACCGTTATTATTTGAAAAATTCCAGCAACTTGATACACCCTATCGCCGCCGCTACGAAGGCACAGGATTAGGTTTAGCTTTAACTAAGCAATTGGTAGAACTGCACCGAGGACGCATTGAAGTTGAATCCACTGTAGGTATTGGCTCAATTTTCACCGTGTGGATACCATATCAAGAAATTAGGGCCTAGAGACTTTGCATACAAGTCTCTACTGACCGACGACCCGTCGTTGAAAAATAATCATTTCGTTACCAATAACTGGGTTACGAGCTATTAACTTATCTTGAGAATCAACCATTTCTAAGTGGGAAAAATCTAATTCTTGAGAACGCTGTAGGATTTGGGATGCTATTTGGTTCTGCTCTGATTCTTTGAGTGTGTACCAATCGTCATTGATTTTTACGGTCAAATTGCTGGTGCGGAAATTGGCTTGAATTGATTTTATGATGCCAGAAGCGATTTGATTGCTAATTTCTGCCACTTGATTTTCGATGGCTGCAATCAAGGTTTGTTCTGGGGTTAATTGTATTGGTGGTGTTGGTGTAGGAGTGGCTTCAGGTTCTGGTGTAGGTTCTGGTTCTGGTGGCTGAATTTGTGTTTCTGGTTCCGGAGTTATTTCTGCTGTTGGTGGTGGTTCTGGTAAGCTTGGCTCTGGTGGAGCAGAAATTGTGGGTGTTGGTGTGGGAACTTCCTCAACAGGGGGAAGTGTTGCTACTTCTGTAGGTTTGTTAGAGAAAATACTGGTAGTTGTCCACACTAAAACTACAGCGATACTAGCAATAATCCCCGTCAATGCAGTATCTGATAATTTGGTTGATAAATTAGATGGGATAAAAGCACGGCTTTTCAGTAAAAACCTACCCCATCTGGACTCTAGCTGTTGTAAAAAACTGGGAGTTGCTTCCGTACCCGGCGGCGGTGCTGTTTCCAGTTTCTCTACAGTAGTTTCTAAAATCCCAATTGTACCTCGCAGAAATCCGATAATTGCTGCCTTCCAAAGAGGCTGCGGGACTCTCCTCTGGCGGGGTTGATTGGCCGGCGTAACTGTCGGTTCCGGTTGATTGGGTTGTTCGGGAAGATTGTCTTGTGACATGGAACTTTTACCAAAACCAACAAATCAAAGACAAACTAGCTGCATCTTTTTGCTTGTTTCTCTTTTGCCCTAATGTATCATTTCATGGGTAATGGCTTCGGCTAATTTGGCTATTGATTAATTTGGTGATTTATGAATCTCAAACGCCGTCAATTTTTATTTTTAAGTAGTCTCAGCGCTGTTGGAACTGGATTATTAGCCTGGAAATTCGCCCATAAATATTACCAAAGTAGTGATTTGGCGATCGCCTCACCACCCAAAAAAGATTTACTTTTACGTTTTGTGTCGGTGGCTGACACGGGAACTGGGGCAAGAGGACAATATGCTGTGGCTAGGGCAATGACGCTTTACCACAAGCAAAATCCCTATGATTTAGTAGTTTTAGCTGGCGATAATATTTACAATAATGGTGAAATTGAAAAAGTGAACGCAGTTTTTGAGCGTCCCTATCAAGATTTGCTCAAACAAGGAGTGAAATTTCAGGCTTGTTTAGGTAATCACGATATTCGTACTGATAATGGTGATCCGCAAGTCCGCTATCCCGGTTTTAATATGAACGGACGGCGATATTATACATTTCGCCGCGATCGCGTACAATTTTTCGCTTTAGATACTAACAGTAATGCCGATTGGCAAAATCAGTTAACTTGGTTAGAAAAAGAATTAAGCAGTAGTAATGCCCCGTGGAAAGTAGTATTTGGGCATCATCCCATTTATTCATCGGGGGTCTACGGCAGTAATCAAGCTTTTATTAAAACTTTCACACCACTATTTCAGAAATACGGAGTCCAGCTTTATATCAACGGACACGAACACAGTTATGAACGCACTCGTGCTATTGACGGAACAACCTATTTAACTTGTGGTGCTGGTGCGGGTAATCGTCCTGTAGGGCGTTCAAAATGGACAGAATACTCTACCAGTGATTTAAGTTTTGCTACCTATGAAGTTTATCCAGATAGGATAGAACTAAATGCGATCGCTACTAATAACCGTATTTTTGACAGGGGAATTATTAGAAGGGTAGAAGTGTCAGGGGTGTAGGGGTGTAAGAGAGAATCACTTTTGACAACTGACAACTAACCACTGACCGATAATCAATGCGGCGCAAGCTGCTAGGCGATTAAAATCGCCGTCAAGTATTTTTCTGATTTTGAATGTACTCCTTAACCGCCTCCAGTGGTGCGCCCCCGACTGTAGAGACAAAGTAAGAATTAGTCCACAGCGTAGGTAGTCTTTGTTTCAGGTGTGGAAACTCTAAGCGTAGGTAACGAGACGTTGCGCCTTTAAACCGTTTAATTGCCTTGTGGACACCAAATTGCGGGTCAACCTCAATCAGTAGGTGGACATGATCCTCTACTACCTCCATTTCCAAAATCTCAACCTGAATTTCTGCTGCTATTTGTTGTAACAGTTCTTTTAGCCGTGTATCAACACCATCTTTTAATACCTTGCGTCTGTACTTGGGAGTCCAAACTATATGGTATTTACAAGAGTAGACTACATTGTTGTTAAATTTATATTTTCGCCTCATGCAATAATTATATAGCCTTATGCTGTATAATCTTTTTATGGGTGAATATACAGTTAGAAAACTAAAAATTGGTAACACTCAACAAATGAGTGATTTAGCTAGTGCATCTGGCGAGTTGTATTCTCGCACAGTAGTTAGTTTCTGGCGTACAGTTCGCAACAAGGATTTGTGGCTCAAGCCTTCATCTATGATGCGGTGGCATAACTCCAACAAATTACACGCTCACAGTGCAGATGCAGTTGTTCAGAGTTTTTACTCTAGCCTCAAATCATGGAGGACAAGACGCAAAGCAGATCCAAATGCTCACCCACCAAGACGACGTAGACGATTTTTTAAAGTTCAATGGAAGTCGTCAGCTATCAAGGTAAGAAATGGGAAGTTGCACTTATCCAACGGCAAGGGTAACGCACCCTTGATTGTTGATTGGAATTGGGAAACTCCCAAATTAGTGGAAATGGGGTGGGACGGCAAGCAATATGAAATTCGTGCTTGTTATGCTGTTAGCCAAACTCAAACAGTTGAAACTGGAACTGTTGTGGGTATCGACTTAGGAGAAATCCACCTTGCTGTCGCCCATGATGGAGAGCAAACTTTCATCCTGAATGGTCGATTGCTACGCTCTAAGCGTCAATATCAGAACAAACTTAAAGCCAAACTGGCATCATTAATTCATCAGAAAAAGAGAGGATCTAAACCTAAGAAAAGATTAGTTCGTTCCAAGCAACGTCAGTTAGCTAAAGTCAAAAACCAAATTAAAGATATCCTGCACAAACAGACCAGTAAACTTGTTTCTACGCTCAAATCTAGAGGCGTACAAACCCTGGCAATAGGTGATGTCAGAGATATTAGACAACGAATTAATTTTGGCACTAAAGTCAATCAAAAGCTGCATCAATGGTCACATGGCGAAACTCGCGCCTTTCTCACCTACAAATCTCAAAGGTTGGGGATGAAAGTCGAGATTCAGTGTGAGAGATACAGCAGTCAGGTTTGCCCATCATGTGGTCAACGCCACAAACCCAAAAACCGCACCTACAAATGTAAATGCGGATTTGAGTTTCATCGAGATGGGGTTGGTTGTGTCAATATTCGTAGAAAGTATCTGGGATGTTTTGATGTCCCAGTAGTCGGCGTTATGGCTGCGCCCATTGGCTTGAGATTTCGTCCTCATCTCCAGTGTAGCTCTGTGCAAGCGGTAGCAATGCACAGTGAAATAATCTCCTCACTTTAGTGATGGGGAGACAGTCAATAATGTAGTATCTACATTACTACTTACATAAAGCTTTCTCCTGCAACAATGTCAGAGCATCTTACCCTTCCAACAAATAAACCTCAAGTTACTCATTTCTCCTCTGGCCCTTGCGCCAAGCACCCTGGTTGGTCTGTGTCGAATCTGGAAAACGCCTGCTTGGGTCGTTCTCACAGGTCTGAAGATGGCAAAGCCAAGTTGTCTGAAGTGATTGAACGTTCCAAACAAATTCTCGGTTTACCTGCTGATTATCGTTTAGGTATCGTTCCGGCTTCTGACACGGGTGCAGTGGAAATGGCCTTATGGTCGCTACTGGGACAAAGACCTCTAGACATCTTGGCATGGGAAAGTTTTGGTCAGGAATGGGTCAAAGATGTTGTCGATGAGTTGAAGTTACCTGATGTGCGTCTGTTGAAAGCACCCTATGGCGGGTTACCCAATTTAGATGAGGTTGATTTTAGCCATGATGTGGTGTTTTTGTGGAATGGCACGACTTCTGGTGTGAGAGTGCCGAATGGTGATTGGATCAAAGACGATCGCCAAGGTCTAACCATTTGCGATGCTACATCTGCCGTATTTGCGATGGATATTCCTTGGGAAAAAATAGATGTATTGACTTACTCTTGGCAAAAAGTATTGGGTGGAGAAGCCCAGCATGGTGTGATTGTCCTCTCACCCCGTGCTGTGGAAAGACTCGAAACTTATGAACCAGCTTGGCCTATACCGAAAATTTTCCGCCTATCCCAAAAAGGCAAATTAATTGAAGGCATTTTTAAGGGGGATACCATCAATACACCATCGATGTTGTGTGTGGAAGATGCCCTAGATGCGTTGATTTGGGCGGAAATTGTTGGCGGTTTACCTGGTTTAATTAGTCGTAGTGAGGCCAACTTAGCAGCGATCGCTCAATGGGTGAAACAAAGCAATTGGGCAGATTTCTTAGCTGAGAAACCAGAAACTCGCTCTTGTACTTCAATTTGCTTAAAAATCATTGATGCTGCCTTTGCTAGCTTGAGTGCAGAAGACCAAGGCAAATTTACTAAGAAACTAGCAAAACTTTTGGAAAAACAGCAAGTGGCTTATGATATTGCCCCCTATCGTGCTGCGCCTCCAGGCTTGCGAATTTGGGGAGGCGCTACGGTAGAAACTGCTGATATTGAAGCTCTGCTTCCTTGGTTAGATTGGGCATACGTGACTGTCAAAAGTGAGTTTGTGCCAGTAGCTTGAAGTAATTCGTAATTTAGGACTTACGCACCAGGTTGTCTGTTGAGTCCGGGTGTAAGGGGGTAAGGGTATAGGGGTGTAAAGGTTTCAAAGATTTATACCCCTGTACCCCACACCCTTGTCCAAACCCTTGATCTTTCGTTTTCATGCGTAAGTCCTAATAATTAATCATTCGTAATTCGTAATTAACACTCTTAATTACGAATTGTGCGTTTTAAACAATTTAGAAATTAATTACTCATAAAACCAATAAAAATTAGCTTGATTATAGAATTTATTAATAATTATTATATTTATTTGTCCTTTATCTTCAATGAAAGGATTTAATTATCTGTCTGTATTTTCTACGGAAACCGTAAAAAATATACTAATCTCGATAAGTTAAATAACCATAATTGTAAATTTGTATTCCTCACAAGGGTTGGCTCTGTGAAGTTGTTAAGTAAGTCTTGGGAACTGCTTGACACAAATTATCACAGTAGTTAAATTTACATTAACCTAACAAAAATCAAGGTCATAGATAGCTGAATATTGTGCGGGATTCATATAGTGTTTGCACAATTTCTGGGAATTTATATCAGAAAACCTGATTCCGAGTTAGGATGAATGCTTAGTAAGCATTAGTATTAACATCGAGTTCAATTTTTTAGATTTTATGGACAAAAGTCCACAAGATGGCAGTATAATCCTCCCCTGAGTTTGGTGAGCCAGTCTCCCAGCGCGGGGGAGACAATAGGAGGTAAAATCATGCTCACACAGGATGTTCGCATTGCGCTCATGGATGTTGCTGATTTAAACCAGCTCAAGTGGGATTTAAATCGGCTGCAACCTGTAGATGTAGGCGAGTATATTACTCAATTGCCAGAAAAGCAGCGAGCGATCGCCTTTCGTCTCCTCAACAAAAATCAGGCAATTGATGTATTTGAATATTTGCCGACAGAAGTTCAAGAAGAACTAATTAACTCCCTGCATGATGCACAGGTGGTGCAACTTGTGGAGGAAATGAGTCCCGATGAACGGGCAGAATTATTTGATGAACTACCTGCTGGTGTCATCAAGCGGTTATTACGAGAACTCAGTCCCGAACAAAGACAAGCAACCGCTACTATTCTCGGTTATCCCGAAGGTACAGCCGGGCGGGTGATGACTACTGAATATGTGCGTTTGCGTGAAGGTTTGACGGTGGGAGAAGCCCTGAGTAAAATTCGCCGTCAGGATGAAGACAAGGAAACAATCTACTACGCCTATGTTACAGATGACAACCGCAAACTAGTACGGGTTGTTTCCTTACGACAATTGTTATTTACCTTTCCCGATGTCTTGATTCGTGATATCGCAAGCGATCGCGTTGTTAAGGTCAGAACCGATACACCCCAAGAAGAAGTCGCTCAAATTATGAAGCGCTATGACTTAATTGCCATCCCCGTAGTTGATCGGGAAGAGCGATTAGTCGGTATTATCACGATTGATGATGTAGTCGATATTTTAGAAGAAGAAGCAACGGAAGATATTCAAAAGTTAGCTGGGGTGAGTGGTGATGAAGCTGCTTTGTCTTCGCCTCTACTCACTATCCGCAACCGCTTACCCTGGTTGTTAGGAATTATGGCTTTGTATATTGGTGCAGCTAGTGCGATCGCTCCTTTTCAATCAATTATTGCTGCTGTACCAGTATTAGCTGTGATTATGCCCATATTTTCCAATACAGGGGGAACAGTCGGCATCCAAGCATTAACAGTTACTATTCGTGGTTTAGGTATAGGTGAAGTCACACCCAAAGATACTATGAAAATTCTGCGGAAAGAAATTTTCGCAGGTTTAGGGACGGCTGTAGTCTTAGCTATAACTATGTTTGCCCTTTCTTTAATTTGGGCTAAACCCCAAGAACGATGGGTAGCGGTGATTGCCGGTACAGTCATGGCAACTAATACAATGGTGGCTGTAACACTTGGTACTTTGTTGCCAATGGGTTTGAAACGCCTAAAATTAGATCCTGCTTTAGTCAGTGGCCCATTAGTCACCACAATGCTTGACACCATCGGCTTTTTAACCTTCTTAACTCTAATTGCTACAGCCTTAAACGTGTTTCACTTACCGACTTAGTTGTCAGTTGGCCTTTTTTGAATTTTGAATTTTGAATTTTGAATTGGAGCGAAGCGAGTTGACTATGGACTGTTGACTATGGACTAATGACTAATGACTAATGACTAATGACCAGTTATGCCTACTTCGACTTGGAATCGTCACCACGTCCTTTCTTTAGCTGACTTTACTGCTGCTGAATACGATATTGTTTTAAAAACTGCTGCCAGTTTTCAAGAGGTATTATCTCGGCGGACAAAGAAAGTACCAGCTTTGCAGGGACAGGTGGTGGCAAATTTGTTTTTTGAACCATCTACGCGCACTCGGAGTAGTTTTGAACTTGCTGCTAAACGCCTCAGTGCAGATACGCTAAACTTTGCTGCGTCTACTTCTTCCATGACCAAGGGAGAGACAATTCTCGATACAGCAAAGACATATTTGGCAATGGGTACTGATATTATGGTGATCCGCCATAAAGAAGCAGGTGTACCAAATGCGATCGCTCAAGAAATGGATCGTTTAGGTGTACGTGTTAGTGTCCTCAATGCTGGCGATGGTCAACATGAGCATCCCTCCCAAGGACTACTGGATTTATTTACTATTTGTAGTTTAATCGACCCGGCCAATCCTAGATTAGAGCTTTTGCAAGGGAAAAAGATCGCGATCGTTGGTGATATTCTTCATTCCCGTGTAGCGCGATCCAATATTTGGAGTTTAATTGCTAGTGGCGCGCAAGTGCATCTAGCCGCACCACCTACTTTATTACCCAAATTTTTTGCTGAGTATATCTTTGGAGAAGAAACAGCACCTCCTGGACAATTATTTATCCATTGGCAATTAGAACCAGCTTTGCAAGAGGCTGATTTTGTCATGACTTTACGCTTACAAAAAGAGCGTATGACTGCTAATTTATTACCTAGTTTGCGAGAATATCATCAATTGTTTGGCATTACCCGCGCTAAATTGCAACTATGTCAGCCAAATGTCAAAGTTTTACATCCCGGCCCTGTTAACCGTGGTGTAGAAATCAGTTCCGATTTGATGGATGATCCAGAATTTAGTTTGATTCAGTCCCAAGTTACCAGTGGCGTAGCGGTACGCATGGCATTGTTGTATTTAATAGGTAGTGGTAAGACTTGATCATCAGTAATTGGTAATGGGAAATAACACTAATTACCTATTACCTATTACCCATTACCAACGAGACAAACTATAACCCGATAATGTCAAGGTT
This sequence comes from Anabaena sp. FACHB-595, assembly GCF_048568275.1. Lineage (NCBI taxonomy): Bacteria > Bacillati > Cyanobacteriota > Cyanophyceae > Nostocales > Nostocaceae > Anabaena > Anabaena sp. FACHB-595. The sequence continues at coordinate 2,003,066 of NZ_CP183473.1, read as the reverse complement.
AAGATAAAAATCTTGGTAGACAAAACCAAAAGCAAGAACCACCTTCACTACGTGGAGCATAACCAATACTACCCCCCCAACGCTCAACCGTAATTCGGCAAAAATAAAGGCCTAAACCAGATTTTCCACTACTTTTATCTTTACCTTGAGAAAACTTTTGAAATAAAGTGTTAACCGTTTCTAGTGGTACTCCACTGCCTTCATCATCTACAGAAACGTATATATAATTTTCTTTTGATTGTAAGCGGATAATTACTGTAGACTCCGGTGGGCTGTAGCGGACAGCATTTTCTAGTATATTAAAAATTACTCTATCTAAACGAGATTTATCTCCCTGTACTTTCCAGTTTGCTAAAGGATCAATAGCATCAGCTAACGTTAAGTTGATATTGTTTAATGTAAAACTAGGTTTTAAGGTTTCGACGACATCATTTATACAACCTAAAATATTTGGCGCTTCCTCACCATCAACAACAAAATTTTCTAATGCTATCATTTCCGCAGAAAATGTATCTAAAACTTTTCTCATCAGATTTTCTTGATTGAAAGATTGTTGTTGACAAACTTCCAAATAATTTCTTCCCTGAGGAGTTAAATTTTCAAATTCTAATAAAGATAAACACCCAACCATAGCATTTAATTGTCCCGCAATATCATGGATTAAACAATGAATTAGTATTTCTTGCTTTTGATTATTTTTTATCAATTGTTGATAATTTAGTTGCCGTTGTCGAGCCTCTTGTATAATATTTTGCCTATGTCTATAGCTTTCCTCTAAAACTTCAATTAATAATATTTTTTTATCTTCGACAAAAGTTGCATGAGCTTCAAATTGATATTCTTTACCTTGCGGATCTATTTGTATCCAGATACCCGAAGTTAAGTTTTTACAATTACTAGTACTCCAAAATTCTTCGGCATCAAACAGAAAGTTTTCTAAAAAATAAAATTCTTCTTGCAGAATGGAAATCTCCATCCCTAAACTGAATTTCTGCTGACAAAAATCCCTAAACCAACTAGGTAAATTACTAATAATTTTAAATAATCCAGCCTCGATTCTCTCTAATACAACAATGTTTAAAGCCGCAAATAGGTTTTCTGTAATATGTGCATTCATAATTATCAAGAAAGTTCAGCATGATAGTGCAGTTTAACAGAAATGACTATAGGAATACTATTTGATTTGTGAATTATAAGTAGGGTGGGTATTGCCAATCATGTCAGGTTTTTAATGGGCATTGCCCAGTCTACAGATACTTATGTTTGTTCAATAATCAAATCGGATTACTATATGCAGCAGAAACAAAGTTTAAGATGTTAAAGAAATGCTTTGCATTGAGAGACAAAGCATTTTTGTAATTTGTTATATTCTAAGAATATGACTGAATTTTAGCCTTTAGTTACTAGTTTTTTTAGATAAAGTTTAATAAAAATTATAAATAATTATACAAGATTATCTGGTGTAATCAAGGGTTACTGGTATTATTTTGATGCACTGACCCTAGACCAAGATGAATGAACATGAACGGCACTCTTATTGGCGTGCTAACACAACTTTAATTAGAAATCTTTTAATTATTTGGATGCTGGTTTCCATAGTTTTCAGCATTCTGTTAGTTCAACCATTAAATGGACTACGTTTTTTTGGCGTGCCTTTTGGCTTCTGGATGGCACAGCAAGGATCAATCCTAACGTTTGTGGTATTGATTTTTGTTTACGCTTTCCAAATGGACAAGCTAGACCGCAAACATAATATTAAAAAGTAAGGAAAAACTGTGTCAGTTGAAATTTGGACGATTCTCATAGTTGGACTCTCATTTGTTGCCTACATCTATATTGGTTGGCAATCACGAGTCAAGAGTAGCAAAGACTTTTTTGTGGCAGGTCAAGGTATTCCTTCCATTGCTAATGGTGCAGCCACCGCCGCCGATTGGATGTCTGCCGCTTCGTTTATTTCAATGGCGGGGCTGATTTCTTTTTTGGGTTATGACGGTTCTATTTACCTCATAGGCTGGACTGGTGGCTACGTGCTGCTGGCATTATTATTAGCTCCATATCTGCGTAAATTTGGTAAGTATACTGTGCCAGATTTTGTAGGCGATCGCTATTATTCTAATGTGGCGCGTCTAGTGGCAGTGGTAGCCGCAATTTTTGTTTCCCTCACTTATGTTGCTGGGCAAATGCGCGGTGTGGGTATTGTTTTCAGCCGCTTTTTGCAAGTTGACATTAACACAGGGGTCATCATCGGGATGGTGATTGTCGGCTTTTTTGCTGTGTTGGGGGGAATGAAAGGTATTACTTGGACACAAGTAGCCCAATATGGGGTGTTGATTTTAGCTTACTTGATTCCAGCGATCGCGATCGCCTGGAAACTCACAGGCAATCCCATTCCTCAGTTAGCATTTACTTTTAGCGATGTTGCTACGAAGCTGAATCAAATCCAAGTAGATTTAGGATTTCAAGAATATACCCAGCCTTTTGTCAACAAGACAATGCTGGATGTACTGTTCACCACAATCGCCTTAATGGTAGGTACTGCTGGCTTACCTCATATCATCGTCAGATTTTACACAGTTCCCAGTGTCCGCGCCGCCAGATTTTCAGCTGGTTGGGCGTTGTTATTTATTGCCATTCTCTACACCACAGCGCCGGCGCTTTCTATGTTTGCCCGTTACAACTTAATTACTACCCTGCACAATCAAACGATTACAGAAGTACAACAGCTAGACTGGGCGAATAAATGGGAAAAAACTGGATTGCTGAAGTTTGAAGACAAAAATAATGATGGTCGTCTCCAGTTAACCCCCAAAAAAGACACCAATGAAATTACCATTGACCGGGATATCATCGTGCTGTCTACACCAGAGATAGCAAAACTAGCACCTTGGGTAATTGCTTTGGTTGCGGCTGGTGGTTTGGCGGCTGCTTTATCGACAGCATCAGGATTATTACTCGTAATTTCTAGTTCCGTAGCCCACGATATTTATTACCGTATCCTCGATTCCAGCGCTTCGGAAAAGAAACGAGTGTTTGTTGGGCGCGTCATGGTGGGTTTGTCTGTTGTTCTCGCTGGCTACTTTGGTGTAAATCCACCGGGGTTTGTGAGTGAAGTAGTAGCTTTTGCCTTTGGTTTAGCGGCTGCAAGCTTCTTCCCAGTTATTGTACTCGGAATTTTCGACAAGCGTACCAATTCCGAAGGGGCGATCGCTGGGATGTTGTCGGGGTTAATTTTTACAATCGTTTACATCATTGGTGTGAAGTTTGGAGGTATGCAGCCTTGGTTTTTTGGCGTATCTCCTGAAGGAATTGGCACGTTGGGTATGTTGATTAATCTATTAGTGACACTCGTAGTTTCGCGCCTCACCCCACCGCCACCAGCCGAAATTCAGGCGATGGTAGAAGATTTACGTTCACCGTCTATTGAAGAAGACGTGCAACCAATTGGGCATTAGGAGTAATTCTTAATTTTGTTGGCGTAGCCTTGCCGTAGGCTATTTTGAATTGATATTACTACTGCCCCAACTCTTTGATATTATTCATCGCTTGCTGGTACAAGTCGTTATTGTTTTGTCGCTGGAAGATATCTGCTGCTTTTTGCAAATCTTCCAGCGCTCCTTGTCTGTCACCTTGGGCTGCACGGGCATTGCCTCGATTATTATATGCAGGGCCAAAGTTAGAATTGAGGCGAATGGCTTGATTGTAGTCTGATATGGCTCCTTGCCTATCCCCCTGGGATGCACGGGCATTACCTCGGTTGTTGTAGGCGATCGCATATTTGGGGTTGAGGCGAATGGCTTGGTTAAAGTCTTCCAGCGCTCCTTGTTTGTCCCCTTGGACAGAACGAGCATTGCCTCGGTTATTGTAGGCTTCGGCGTAGTTGGGGGAAAGGCGAATAGCTTCGTTGTAGTCGGTAATCGCTCCGGCGTTATCACCTAGAGAGGCGCGGGCGTTTCCCCTGCTGTTAAAGGCTTCGGCATCGTTGGGGGAAAGGCGAATGGCTTCGTTGTAGTCGGCGATCGCTTTTTGTTTGTCTCCCAAATCAAAGTAAGCTAATCCTCGTCCCCTATAGGCAGCGCTATAGTCAGGATCTAAACCAATCGCTTTATCATAGGAGGCGATCGCCGCTTGTGAATCACCTTGAGCGTGCTGTCTTTGCCCTTGAACGTAAAATTGCCCAGCTTGAGAATTGTTGGTTGTCCGACGGCTAGGAGGATTTACTCCTATTTCTGTTACCAACACTTCTTTATTATTACTACAGGAAACGCTGGTAATTGCGCTCAGTGCGGTAAGCACACCTATAGTTAATACTCTTTTTAACTTCACCCGCCCTTGCTCCAATAACCACCGTTTCATAACTTGCTCTAAACCGCTATGATAACTGGATAAAATTAGTACCAAACTCAGTCAATTATCCAACTAAATATTGGTTCTTACTGTATCCAGATATCCTGAGTCAATGAATTTTGGAGTTTAGATTGTTGATTTTAGATTGAATAAAGTCTTTTCATCAAAAATCAAAAACCTAAAATTATCATGATCAATTGACGTGCTGATCTCTTTTACCCACGGTTTAATTAACAGTTAATTACTGGATCAATCGGGAAATTTAGCAAATAAATTATTGCAGTAGAAAATTTACGGTGCTATGTGTTAGGACTTACGCACTCAAGTTATCTGTTGAGACTGGGTATAAGGGTGTAAGGGTTTTAAAAATTTACACCCCTACACCCTTAATTTTTCCCAGTCTATTAGCGATGTTAGGCGATCGCTGGTATTTTGATAAGGGACTTCCAGATCAAAAAATATCCAAAATGTAGGGTGCGTCAGTATGGATAATTTCTGAGTATAGTTAGGTTATATGGTACTGACGCACCCTACCAAACCATCAATTTCGGATAATTTATTTTTTGTTGTTCCCTAAGCGTACCCATAGGGTATTTTGAATTGATTACCTTTCCTACCCATTTGCGGAAGATTCAAACACACCCACAGGACAAGCAACATTCGTCCCACCTAAACCACAATAACCATTGGGGTTTTTCGCTAGGTACTGCTGATGATAAGCTTCCGCGTAGTAGAACTCTGGTGCATCTAGGATTTCTGTTGTAATCTTTTCATACCCTGCACTGCTGAGAGCTTGCTGATAAGCGTCGCGTGAAGCTTCTGCTAGCTGTTTTTGCGCCTCTGAATAGACGTAAATACCTGAACGATACTGAGTCCCCACGTCATTACCTTGGCGCATTCCTTGAGTAGGGTTGTGGCTTTCCCAAAAGACTTTAAGTAGCTGAGTGTAACTAATTACCTTGGGGTCAAATACTACCAATACAACTTCGTTGTGACCTGTCAAGCCTGTACATACTTCGTCATAGGTGGGGTTGGGAGTAAAACCAGCCGCATAACCAACAGCTGTGCTGTAAACCCCCTGCTGCTGCCAAAACTTACGCTCTGCACCCCAAAAACAACCCAAACCAAATAAGGCTTTCTCAAAACCGTCAGGAAAAGGAGGTTTTAGTGGGTTCTTGTTGACATAGTGGTTAGCCGGTACAGGCATAATTTGCGCCCTTCCAGGTAAGGCTTTTTCAGGGGTGGGCAACGCTAATTTTTTACCAAATCCAAATAGTGCCATTGATTTTGAGTCTGTGTTTTTACATACATCTTTAATTTACTTAATATTTTAAGCCTTCTGCCATCCCCAGTCATTTTTCTGGGGAGTCAAGAAGAGGAAAAGGGGCAGGGGGCAGGGTGACAAGGGGAAGACAGGGATTGAGCTTTTCCCATGTTCCCCTCCACACAAGAGTAAAAGGGGCAGGGAGCCAGAAGAAACCTGCTCCCCCTGCCTCTTATGGTTAACTTTCCGCAGTTTCTAATTCCATCGATACTGAAGCATGGACTAAGGGTAGTAGAGGGCCTAGTTGCTCTTGTCCATTCACAGCTAAATCACTATGACAGAGATAAATTTTCTGTGATACACGAGATAGCAAATCAGTCAAAATTCTTTCTAGTCGAGTTTGTTCTGCTAATTTTTCATCTTCTGCTGTCCAAGGTTGTCCTAACCTATCTTGTAAGAAAAATGGCGCACCGAATAAGGTAGCTGCACCACCTTTTGCCCACAGGGGAGAACCTGCATCCAGCCAAAAATGCCACTGGTGAAATCTTCGACTAGAACGATATTGGAAAATGGTGGCAATGGTGACAGCTTTTTTCACTGAGCCAATGGGACGTAAGGGGTAAGGGTTGGCGGTAATTGTACCCCGTCTTAGCAGTTGAATAAATTCTACGATGGGTGCGTTGACTGGGGAATCCTGCGGAATCAATTCTTCTTTTGTCTCTCCTACTTTTCTACTTTGCCGTAACCTAGTGTCAATTTCCCAATAATGCTGGGCTGTCTCTAATAATTCTCGTAGTGCGGCTAACTGATCATAGGGTAGGTTGCTGCCATTCCATAAAAAGCGTTGAATTGCTCTATCTAATAGGGAAATGGGGCTGGGAATCAGGCGCAGTTCTTGTTGCGATCGCTGCTCCTCTAACCACTGTAATATCTCACTATAGGCTGTGGTGGCTGCGTAACCAATCCGATCCCACCGTTCAAAGCTTGTTACTGGTAGTAAGTTGGGATGGTCGGGATGGGGGACAAAACAATAGTCAGCGATTAATCCTGCTCGTACTGGGTCGATTTTGGTGGGGACTGGGGATTGAGGACTGGGGACTGGGGACTGGGGACTGGGGGGTGTTGTTAGGGTTTCGGGGGGTTCTGGTTTTCTACTTAAGACAACTAGCATCTCAGCTACTGCATCCCGGTCTACTAAGCGTCCCAAACCTGGATAAACTAGCGCCAGCATGGTGAGCAACGCTCTGATGGGTGGCGAACTAATGAGGGGGCGTTGGTCGTTGAGGGATTCGACGGGGATATTTTGTTTGGTAAGGATTTCTGTTAGTGTATAGCGGGCGATCGCATCTAAACCAGGGGCGATAATTGCCACCTGTTCTGGTTGTACTTCCCCTGACTTAATGGCGTTGACAATTACTTCGGATGTTTGCCGTAATAGTTGGGCGCGGGATGTGGTTTGGACTGATTGCACCATCGGTGGTAAACCCGACGATAATATTATTGGTTCGCTGAGGGATTCGATCATTGGTGTTGCTAGTCTATCTGCCAATGATGCTGGTGCCAATCCCATCAAGGTTTCGATTTGGCAGCGTCTAGCCAATCCTGCCATATATTCGGGATCAGCTCCCAGTCCTAAGCGCACTCCACCATCAGGATTGTAACTAAAAGCGGCGATCGCTCCTTGATCTAACAACAACTCAAATAATTTCCGCACTACACTAGGATATTCATCCACATCATCGGCTAGCACAGCTTGATATCTTTTAGCTAGGTGTTGCTGGTAATGCTCATGGTTTAACAAGTGCTGACTGTAAAGTTCAGTAATAATGCCATAAGTCAGTAATCCTCGTTCTAAGCACCAATTGCGCCAATCTAGTAATAAAGATGCCAAAAATTCCGGTTCTAAATTAACGTTATTATCCTCTAAGCCTGTTTGCAAAACCTGAGCAATGTTTTCACAAGGGATACCACTATAAGCCGCTAGCTGCATCAAGTCCAAAATACGTCTGACCAAACGATATTCATTCACTCCCGCACGTCGTAATATTTCTTCATCTAAATGCGATCGCCAGAGTTTTGTTGCCAGTTCTTGCTCTGTTTCTGGGCGCAATCTTACAGGAAATTGTGCCTTTAGATTCAACAATTGAATCAGCAAAGGCCAAAATAAGATAATGTCATCCTGAAAAAATCCTAGTGGTGTTTTTACCCGAATTGGGTATTTACCTTGAGTATTAGTAACAATTTTGTCACCTAAATCTCGGCGATTATCATCATTCGCCGATAAAACTAAAACTCCCGGTTTAGCTTGTTGAATATCCCAAGATAAAGATAAAGATGTGCTTGCTTTTAATTTTGCTTTTTTAGTATAAAATAATTCATGAACTTGGTTGTCATGTTGCACCCAATCACAAAATTGTCTTACCAAACGAGTAGTCTTGCCACTACGGCTACTACCAACAATCCAAATAGAATGAGAAAGCACAAATTATCTCCTGAGCAGATTTGTTAATATATTTTTTGAGTTATTTTAAAGTAAATAAATCTTACTTAATCATTAATTTACAGATAAATGCCTACAATGAGGAATTCTATTTTTAGCGAAAAAATCTATCCTATTCTCCTGTCTGCTTATCGCTGGTATTTACGAACTCCAGAACGTTCTTTAGAAGAAGCTTACAAAGCTGCATTAAATATTAAAGCCATAGAAGATGAACACTTTAATGGTAACAAAATAGACTTTAACTCAGCCATCTACAGCAATAGTGTGATGGATTATTTTGAGTCTGATTTAGCCCAAGAGTTAAAGACAGCTAGAATGCGGCTAACTGAATTTCGTTTTAGTCGTTGGTTTTCTAATGAATCTCATCAAAAAGCTGCTCGCAAAGCAGGGATAGAGTATCCAAGCTCTAATGTAACTTTAGAAAAATTAAAATTCATTGATGAAGTCATCTCCAAATATATCATCACTGATTATGAAATAGTGGCACCATCTGGAGTTTCAGAATCACAGGTTAGAACAACTAGTTCACAACCACCTGAAAACCCATCACTTACCGACGCTTTAAGAACTAATGATATTAATAAGAATAATTTAGTCGAACGCATTTATACCCCAACATCACCACCACAATTAATCAAACAAAGAACAGAACAGAGTAAAAAATCGAGAGGCAAAGCAGATACAACAGGCATTTTGCCACGATCTATTTTGAGTACCATTGGGCGGTTACAAATTGAATTAGACCCAAATGCCGAACAGGATGTTATTAACAATTTCCGACAGGCTCAAAAAAGAAGTATCATATCGATTAGATTTATTTTACTAATAATTATAGTACCTCTTTTAACCCACCAATTATCAAAAGCTCTCATCGTTAGCCCCATTTTTAACCATTTTAAAAATGATCATACAGAGCAGATATTTTTGAACTCTGAAATGGAGGAAGAAGCATTATCAACCCTACATAGGTTTGAAGAAAGAATCAAATTTGAAAATCTGATTAGTAATGCACCTCCACTTTCTGCTGAAGCCATAGAAACTCAAATAAAAGAAAAAGCAGAAGAACTTGCAGCAGAGTTTCGAGGTGAAAGCTCTAATGCAATTAAAAATGTGTTTGCTGATATCTTTTCTGTTGGTGCATTTATCTGGTTGCTGCTTGTCAGCAAGCCTTCGATTATGGTACTCAAAGAGTTTTTTGATAATGTTGTCTATGGTCTCAGTGATAGTGCCAAAGCATTCATTATTATTTTATTTACTGATGTATTTGTCGGATTTCACTCTCCTCATGGCTGGGAAGTAATTTTAGAAGGTTTATCCCGCCACTGGGGACTACCGGCCAATAGAGATTTTATTTTCTTATTTATTGCAACTTTTCCCGTAATTTTAGATACTATCTTCAAATACTGGATTTTCCGGTACCTCAACCGCATATCGCCTTCCGCCGTCGCTACATACCGTAATATGAATGAATAAGAGCCATAAGAAAGTGCGTTGTCTAGATTTTGATCAAACTCAATGATCTCCGGTTCACTAGATTTGTATAGTTTTATATTTGCCTTTTTCTATTGTTTTAAGTATAAATACTGTTTGTATGTGAGTGTGTGTTAGTCGCTAGTCTCAGTTTTTTTAGATATGCTTTAACACCCCTTCCCCTTTTGGGTAGAGCCTTTTAGTTTAGCTGGGAACTACTCACAGGTCTATCTCGTCATTTTTGCTGACTGTGAATCGAGTAATAAATTGTGTCTAATAAAGTAATTATTTAGACATAAATGCCGTTAATAGCACTTGGCGTAGTCAAATACGAAGACTCATATCGTGAAAATGCCGTGTTTTTATGACTTTACTGACCTCATCAGAAGGTTTGCGGTGTTTTTAGTGTCTCTTGTTTTTTAATTTGTACTCGTTACCGAAATCAGGTTATTGCGGGTTGTATCTAGTCAATGTTCCTGCTTACATCAGTTACCAGCTAAATAACGACACCAACTAATCTGGACAAAGCAGTCCTGACAAAAAATTTCCCTGACTCATCACAACCTCCGCTACCGTTAGCAGTACTCACTGCTTTTAAATCCGTAGTGCAGAATCTTTATGTAACAAGGCTTTTGAGCCTATACCTTGCTAAAACTAGTAGGCTTTTGTTTTCCTGACTGACAGCAAAACTAGTTTATTGACAAAACCTAAGCAACCATCATGCCAAATCATCTATTCCACTGAATTTTGGCATTTAATTACTGATATTTTATGTGAGGTGAAAAATGTTCAAAATTTTATTTGATAGCGATTTAATATTAGATGCCGTCATGAATCGCACCGAACTTGCTGAGGATGTCAGGACGTTATTAGAAAATTTACATCCATCTATTCGATTATACTTAACAGATGTTGGGTTACAAAAAGTCTCTACTTATACTTACTGCTTAAAAAATAGCCAGATTCCTGAGATCATAGTTGATTGGTTACAAGAGCAAATTCAAATTTGTCCTATCGATCAGGGTTTGCTGCAAAAAGCACGTTATTCGCCTCTCAGAGATTTTGAATCTGCTGTAGAACTGGCTTGCATCAACCATTATCAATTAAATGCGATTGTTACTAATAAACCAGAAGATTTTATTGTTACTGCTCATCCATTATGCGTATGGTCGTTTGCTGACCTGTGGTTACGCGTCAATTTAGAAAGTCAATTACAAGCGACTATACATAGTTGATATATGACAAATCTAGACTGAAAATAGTACTATCACAATTTTAAAATCTTTATATCAAAACTACTTTAAACAAAAATTCTGTGATTTTGATAGATATTACTATAGGATTCATACTTGATTTTTTAAATCTGCGTAGAGAAACCACTGCGTTGGTAAGGTAGTCTAATCTTGTGGGTTTACCCGATGAGGAAATGCCGAAAGGGTTCCCCGGCTTGGAGCAAGTGGCTTTGAGCAATGCCACCCTACAGATACTGGGATTTTCATGCACAAGCACAGGCTACACCAACAATCATCAAATCCGATTTTTATATAAGAATAGGTAATAATTAATGAAATTTCTCTTCTACAACTTTTGAATATCAGCTAAGATTTATAGCTAAATTAAAATTTAGCTTAAGATATGTTAACAAAATCTTATTTACTCAAGAACAGACAAGACTAAATTTTTTTTTGTAATTTGATAGCGCGGGTTTTCTTTGGTGCTAGGATCTAGCACTATAGGTAAGATTAAAGTGCTGTAGCTGTGAAACAAAAGCCAAAACCAAGAATCGCTTTGTTGCGGGAAAAAGCAGGACTAACTCAGTTGGAACTGTCCCGTCTTGTTGGTGTGACTGAAAGCACTATTCAAAACTGGGAAAGTGGACGGACTGGAACAGACCACATTGAAAGAATTATTAGGTTTTGTAAAGCCTTGAATTGTCAAGTAGAAGACCTAATTGAGTATAAAGATGAAACAACAGAAACCTCTGTGAATAAACCAACTTCTTTAAGCGACATTCATCATCTGTTAGGAACTGAAGAGGCTACTTTTGCTAATAATTCTGAGGCTGGGTTTTCTCAACAGCCAAAAGCACCTGAAGCCAGTTTCTAACTGTCAAATTTAAATTATCACCTCCGACCAATTACTGGCATTATGCTTAGTAATTGGTAATTGTTTATCTGTGATTATTTATGGGAAGTCTAATTGGGAATTTTCTAAAGGAATTGATTGTTGCCATAGAGCATCAACTGTAATAAATTGGTAGCCTTGTTGTAGTAGTTGCGGAATCAGGATTTTAATGGTTGCAGCTACATCTTGTCCACCACAAGCACCATCATGTAGAACAATTAGTGAACCGTTTTGTACTTGGTTAATAACTCGCTGTATTACTTGTGTAACGCCAGGCCTTACCCAATCTTCTGGGACGACACTCCACATCACTGGACGATATTTCCATTCTTGTAAGAGATTTAAGGTTTTGGGTGTGAACAACCCATTAGGAGGTCTAACATCGCGCACTTTTTCAGGTGAGAGGTTACAAGCATTGTAGATGGCTGCTTGGGTTTTTTCTAAACTCTGTTGGAGTTCGATAGGCGATAGCATGGGGAAAGAGCGATGATCGTAACCGTGTAAGCCGATCCAATGACCACGATCGCATATTGCTTGAGCAATACTTGGTGAACGGTTAACACAAGCACCTAACCAAAAAAAGCTAGCAGTGATATTGTAGTGATCTAAGACTGCTAAGACTTGTGGGGTGTATTGGGGATGGGGTCCATCATCAAAAGTCAACGCGATCGCTCGACGATGGCGATCGCCACTCCAAAGACAGCCAGGAAAAGCTGGTTGTAGAATCCGATGAACAATAGGAAAAATTGGAGCTAGCTGAATTTTTACCATTCCCTCACCTCAGCTATGTGAGGTTAAATCTTAACAGATTTTTTCTGCTGAGATGGTGCTAAACGAGTAATCTTCGGTCTCGTCTTTCCCAATAACTCAAAAAATAGCTCCTCATATTGGTCAATTGCTTGCTCAAAAGAGAAGTTTTCTTCTGCAAATCGTCTACCTTGATTGCCTAACTTTGTCGCTAATGTCGAATTATTATATATATCCAATACTGCTGCTGCTAACGCTTCCGGTGATTCTGGTTCCACAATCATACCGCCACCACTTTCTTTAATCACCTTGGCTGCTGTACCAGTTGCGGGAACTGAACCAATAATTGGACGACCAGAAGCTAATGCGAGTGGAATCTTAGAAGGCATATTAAAAGCAATCACGTTGCTTTTCTGCACAATTAAGTTGACATCAGCCGTTGCCAACATTTGCGGTACCTGTTCTCTTGGTTGCAATGGTAAGAGTAGAACATTATCTGCTCCACAAGATAGACAATATTTCTGTAATCTAGATAAAGCCGTTGATTCACCAATAATGACGAAACTAATATCTGGAATGTGACGTAAATAGGTAGCTGCGGCTATTACTGTCTCTAAACCTTGCGTTAGTGCGATGTTACCAGAGTACATCACAACAAATTTGCCATCTAGTTGATGGACTGTTCTCCAAGAATTGTTTTTAGCTAAGGGACGGACAAAATTAACATTCACCCAATTAGGAATACAAAGAATTTTTTTAGCACTTACTCCCTTATTTATTAAATTCTCACGAAAGCCGTCGGCTATGACGCTAATCTTAGTGGCATTTTTATAAGCAAATTTTTCTATAATTTCGCAAAAGCGAATCATTAATTTATTGGTCATCAATCCGACGCGTACAGCTGCTTCGGGTAAGATGTCCTGTACATTTAACACTACGGGACACTTATAAAACAACCCAAGCAGGGTTGCTGGTAGTGAAACTAGAAGTGGCGGTACTGTTAATAAAATTAAGTCTGGTCTTTCGCCATTAAAAGCTTGTGGCAAACTAGTGAAGATAAAACTTAACTCTAGTAATAATCTATCTATTAATTTAGGTTTAGACTTAATTCGTAAATAACTACGCTGGATAGTTACGCCATTCTTTTGTTCTGTCACATACCACTTGCCTTTGTATCCATCGTAAATTTCCCGTTGTGGATAATTAGGCATTCCTGTAATCACTCGCACCTGATGTCCTCTCTCTACCAAACCCTCTGCCAGTTCAGTCATCAAAGGTGCGATACCGATTGGCTCTGGATAATAATTGTAGGAGTAGATGAGAATGTGCATGATTTATTAGTAATTTTTCTAATGTGTAACGGAAATTATTTTTGATATAGTTGAAACACTTAAGTTAAGTAACAATATATTCTTTGTTCGTAGATTTGTAATCGGAAACAATATTTAATATTAAAATTGATATTGCCTGTTTCTTTAGGACAAAAATATAGGGATATCTTTGGAAACATCATTTTCAGTTATCCAATTTTAAAATACACATTGCATATTATTTGTAATAAAAATACTGTAGGCATCAATTTACCTTATGTTGTAATTATTGCTTTTCATTACTCAACTCGTATTGTAGCTTTATAGCTCAGTTTTTTGAGGGTTTTTACTGATGGTTTATCAAATCTTTAAATTTTTCACGAAATTTCATTTAAATCTTAGAATCTTATAAACATACATTATTGGTAGACATTTCCCTTATACAAACGGACGTTTACGTCAAAAATTTTTAGCATTTGGTAAATTTATAATACTTTTAAGCCTAAGAAATATGAAATAAGCCAAATACTTACCCATTTATTTGTGCATTATCAAGCGAATAGATTAGGTTTACCACTTATTTATTCATCACTACCTATTGAAGCAATTCCTGAAAATGATCGCTCAAATACTCAAACTGGGGAAACATGAAACAACAATAGGGTGTGTTATATTGCCATACGCCACGCCATGTTGACATTTGGCGAAACGCGTTAGTCTACGAACACACCCAAAACTTCTTGTTTTTTAAAATTGATTTAGCTTAAAAAAGGCAAGAGGCAGTAGCCGGAGGCAAGCCGTAAGGCTGGGCAGATACGTCTACGACAGGCTCCAAGTATGGGGAGTGTCCCCAGGGAAGGTAGAGCAGGAAAAACAGCTTTTTTCGTCAGTTCATCATGACTACTTATATATTTGCAGTAACCTACCTGAATTTGGCTATGCCAGTCTTGCAGTAGCCAAATCTCGGATTAAATTTGTTCTAGACGATAGGTAACTGTTTACGGAATTAATTTCTTCACTACTGAGGGCTTGTTGACTATTGAGCTGTTTCAACAACTGCTTGACTAAATCTGTATCACTGAGGCGAAGAAGAGTGCTGGACTGGGTTTGTTCAACCAGAGACCAAATTTGACGTAGTGTTTTTGAGTTTATGGGGCAGACCTTCATCGCAATCACTCCCTTTACTACTGCATATAAGTGCTGTTAACAACCTAAAAAGAATCTTAAATTATAAAATCTAAAGAAAATCTTAAATATTACAAATATTTACTAATTAGATCTATATCTAATTAGAGGTGCGCCAGTGCGATGAAATCTAAACTATACTCGGAAATTACTTATACTGACGCACCCTAGCAAACTACGCTCAAATTCAAAAAAGAGCAAATTAACAACGCTTTAGCTGTGCCAATAACACAACTATCTCATCAATTGCTTGGCGCAAAGCACTTGCAGGCTGCTCCGATTGATTCACCATAATACTAAACGCTAAAGGTTCATATTGAGAGCTATTGACGTATCCAGATAAAGAAATTGCACCGCTTAATGTACCAGTTTTAGCTTGTACGATGCCTTGAGCTGGAGTATTACGAAGGCGGTTGCTCAAAGTACCACTTTTTCCGGCTATAGGTAAGGAAGCACGATATACATTGGCGGCTGGTGTTTTGGCTATTCCTTGCAAGGTTTGTACTAAAGCTTCAGGGGTGACTAAATTACGGCGTGATAAACCAGAAGCATCTATCAAAACATAACCTGTCGGGTCAACTCCTAATTTATTTAAGGTCACTTTAATAACATCTAAGCCAATATTAGCAGTACTTTTATTTTGCACTCTAGGTTGTTTGAAAGCCAATGCTCTTAACAATGCCTCGGCATACAGATTATTACTATTTTGATTTGTCTCTATCAATAATTGTGATAAAGGCGGAGACTGTACAGCAGCTAATTCCTGTTGATTAGAAGCACTAGAAGCAACTAATGTTGTACCCAAACTAATTTTTTCTGTGGATAAGGCACTACGAAAACGCCGCAGGAAGTAATAATTAGGATCAACTACAGGCAATTCTACTAAATATGGAGTGGAATTAGCTGCAATTTGTCCTTTAATTCGCAGCACTTTTCCTGTTAAATCACGGCTAACATCAATATAACTTGGTTGGTTTGCTGCAACTGTCACAGATTGATTGATGATCAACCATTGTCTTGCTTCATTGGGGTCATTCCACAACAATTGTGGAGTCTTACCTACAATTTGAGGAATAAGTTTTAAACCAAATACATTTTGATTCAAAATAAAACTATTGACTGGCGCACCATAATTTGACTGCACATCTTCCCATTGCCAAGTCGAGTTAACAATATCCCCTTGAATATAACTATCATCAGCAATTAGCTGATTAACTTGGGTGATACCTTTTTGTTTTAGTTGTTGTGCTAGTGATTGCAATTGAGTATCGCTGAGGCTAGGATCACCTCTACCAACAATAGTGAAATTGCCATTACCATTTTGATAAATTGAAGTACGAATACGAAAGTCTGCACCTAGTTGTTGTAAGGCAGCAGCTGTAGTCAGCAATTTAGCATTAGAAGCAGGAGTGAAGTATTTCTCTGCATCTCGGCTGTAAAGAGTTTGCATAGATGACAGAGGTTTGACTAAAATACCCCAGCGCACTCGATTGAATAAAGGACGATTGACTATTGTATCTATGGCTGTTCCCAATTCTGCCGGACAAATAGATTTTGTGGTTGGTGTAGGTGCGGTTGGGGTTTGGGCTTTAACTAGTTGCTGGGTAACACTAACTTGAACACTAATAAATAATGCCATCAAGCCAAGAGAAATTTTTCGGGGCATACAGAGTGTTTAAAACTACTTGATGATGATAACTTGCTTATGAATTGAAGCAACAGGTGCGGGAAAGCATTATTCTCTAATGAGAGGCTGTTAAACTGTGGAAAATCAGTATAATCGCGCTTTTATTGAGTTTATGTCATTAACTGCTACGGCGATCGCTTCACCCTGTTTTCAGGTTTCACAAAATGTAGGGGTCTAAATCCCGTTACAACACGGAAAAAGCGAATTGCGTTGGCGTTAGCCTTGCCCCAGGCTATTGCGAATTGGTTTAAGTTGGCGAGGTGGTTCCTATCTTCATTTGCACTATTACCATAGTGCCTTCATCAACCTTACTTCTCACATTAACAGAACCCCCACAATGCCATAACAATCTCTGGACAATTGTTAGTCCTAAACCTGCGCCATTGGTCTCATCAATTAGCCCCGATCGCACACGATAAAAGCAGTCGAATATTTTGGGAATTTCGCCTTCGGCAATACCGATACCTGTGTCACGAATTTCTAGTATGACGTATTCACCTTGTACCTTAGCTCTAACCCAGACCCGACCACCATTAGCTGTAAACTTGAGGCTGTTGTGCAGCAGATTAATGACGATTTGGCGCAATCCACCATTGACACACAAAACACTTGGCAGGTCTGTAGGGATGGTGTAGCCTAGCATGATGCCTTTTTCTTGGGCTACTGGTTGATAAGTGCTGACGACTCCAGGGACAATATCTGCAAGTTTGACAGCTTCTAAAGTTGTGGTTTCTAAATTATGCTCTAGTTCTACCAAAGTCATGAGACCGGCAATCAAAACACTTTGGCGATCGCACTGGGTATTTAACATTTGCAAATACCTCTGTCTTTGGTGTGGTTTCAGGGTGGGCGAATTCAACAGCGAAAGCGCAGTTTTCATTTGCGTCAAGGGTGTACGCAGTTCTTGACACACATTAGTTAAATATTCATCTTTCAATTGCTCTTTTGTTTGCAATTTTTGATTATGCTGCTGCAATTTAGCAATGCGTTCAACACTAATGCGACGATTAATTTCATTTTGTCGTTGGAGCTGCTTGGTGAGCATCTGGCTAATGAGGGCTGGCTCACAAGCAGTTGGGCAAATCAAATCGCTTGGTGCTATTGGCTTTAATTCAGAGGTAACCTCTTGTTTTATTCCATCTAACACACGCTGAATGACTTGATGTTCAACCGAAGTAATCGTTAATAGGGGTTGATTTTTATTATTTTGTGTCTTCCCCAAGGGACTAATTTTGTTATTTTGCCGTGGGCGATAAGCTGCTATTAAACTGCAAAATTTTGTCGATAATACTACCAAAAAATATTCTCGTTGTAAGTGATTATTTGGTAGTAATGGCACATTAAAATAATGCTCATACAAACAAGATAAAGACGTTAAATTTTCTTCTCCCACCTCTGATTTACTTTCTCCAACTTGGCAATTGTAAATACGACCAGAGTTATCCACTGATGACTGATAGCGGACTATTTCTGTAGACCAAACTTTTCCTGGTGGCAGCTTAATCCATAAAGTTGCACTGAGTTGCTGCTCAATCAGTAAGTCTATTTGCGCTCTCACCAGTGATAGCAAGGTCGCCGGACTGAGAGTCACTGTTTGAGAAGGCGCTTCCACTCCTAAAGCCAGCTGATAAACGGACAAATCCTTATGCAGAGAGTCATTCATGAGTTAAGCACAACCAATAAAAAGCAGGGGAGGAAAAAATAATTACTTTTTTGAAGTAGAGGGAAAGCCTAACTCATGATTGGTAGGGAGAAAAGCCACCCTGGCGCTTTGGTAATTGGTAACAGGTCTATTGCCAATTACCTATTACCAAACCCCCATCTACAAGGAGATGAAGATTTTCACAATATTACTTACATATATGTTTGTTACACAAAAGCCACGTAAACACAATAAATTATGAATGAAAAAATTACTAACTACTACTTTTGTTAATAAAAATGACCAGTTTGTATTGCAAAGATTATAGATTTATCATGTATTCTTTACAATAGCAGTTCTCAGTGATTTGTAGTATTCAGTAAATGCGATTAATTTTATACAGTAAGCCCGGTTGCCATTTATGTGAGGGTTTGCAGGAAAAACTAGAACAGATCCAAAATTTGAGTTTTGAGTTAGAAATTCGTGACATTACAACCGATGAAAACTTGTTTGCTGCCTATCAATATGAGATTCCGGTTCTTTGTCTGATAACGCCTGGAGACGAGAAAGAGCAAGCTTTACCCCGCCCTTCTCCCCGCGCTAGTGTTCAGCAATTGGCACAAATGTTGAGCAAGTATTTAGCCAATCCGGAAAAAAATAATGCAGAATAGGCGCAAGAAAGGCGTGTGTCGAGGTTCACAACATGAAATTGCGGGAATTACTAGCGACAGTAGACAGTGTTGAAAATTTACCTCCGGTTTTGGCGGATGCGGAAGTTAAAGGCATCAAGACTAATTCCCATGCTTGTGGTGCGGGTGATTTGTTTATTGGAATGCCAGGAACGCGGGTAGATGGTGGAGAATTTTGGCCTAGTGCGATCGCCTCAGGTGCGATCGCCGCGATCGTTTCTCCTCAAGCGGTGGAGAAAAATCCTCCCCATGATGAGGCTGTTGTCATTAGCTCTAACAACATGACTAAAGCTTGTGCCGCGATCGCCGCAGCTTTTTATGGTTATCCTGGGCAGAAACTCAAGCTAGTGGGTGTGACTGGTACTAATGGTAAAACTACCACTACTCACCTGATTGAATTTTTCTTAACTAAAGCTAAATTATCTACCGCCTTGATGGGGACTCTCTACACTCGTTGGCCTGGTTTTGAGCAAACAGCCACCCACACCACCCCCTTTGCAGTAGAACTACAACAACAGCTAGCACAAGCTGTCAATGCTGGTTGTGAGTTTGGAGTCATGGAGGTCAGTTCCCACGCCTTAGCACAGGGTCGGGTGCTTGGTTGTCCCTTTGAGGTGGGGGTATTTAGTAATCTCACCCAAGACCATCTGGACTATCACAGCGACATGGAGGATTATTTCGCAGCAAAAGCGCTGTTATTTAGTCCTGAGTACCTCAAAGGACGAGCAATTATCAATGCTGATGATACCTATGGTCAAAGATTAATCAAAGCTCTGAGTCCCGAAAAGGTCTGGAGTTACAGCGTTAATGATAGCAGTGCTGATTTGTGGATGAGTGACTTGAGTTATGAGCCTAATGGTGTGACAGGAACAATCCATACACCAGAAGGTAATGTCAGTTTCCGTTCACCCTTGGTTGGTCAATACAATTTAGAAAATCTTTTGGCGGCTGTCGGCGCAGTTTTACACTTGGGCTTAAACTTACAACTAATTGCCAATGCTATACCGGAGTTTCCTGGTGTACCCGGACGGATGGAAAGGGTGCAGATTAATCCTGACCAAGATATTAGCGTCATTGTCGATTACGCCCATACCCCAGATAGTTTAGAAAATTTACTCAAAGCGGCTAGACCGTTTATTCCTGGGAGAATGATTTGCGTATTTGGTTGCGGAGGCGATCGCGATCGCACCAAGCGCCCCAAAATGGGTAAAATCGTGGCTGAACTAGCAGATTTAGCCTTTGTGACTTCCGACAATCCCCGGACTGAAGACCCAGACAGAATTTTAGATGATATTCTGGCGGGGATTCCCGACACAGTACAACCGACAGTTATAGGCGATCGGGCGATCGCTATTCGTACCGCCATCTTACAAGCTCAACCCGGTGATGGGGTGCTACTGGCGGGAAAAGGTCATGAAGACTACCAAATTCTCGGTACAGAAAAAATCCACTTTGACGACCGAGAACACGCACGCGCCGCTTTGACAGAAAGAGAAAAATTATAAGGAATGTGTAGGGTGGACAATGCCAACCGTATCATGGCTTTGGTGGGCATTGTCTACCCTATGTGTATTTCAGCGTTGCTAAATTTTAGAGAATAAGCAAAAACTGTGGTACGTGATGACTTAAAATCTACGAGTCCTCTGATGAAACGTTCCCCTTCACTAAACGGTGAAACAAACGGCAAGGCCAAATGCAGGCTCCACAAAGAGTTACAGAGGCAATGGCTACAACAATACGCCAGTTATCCTTCAATGTATGAGTAGATTTTGATGACTCGTCTTGCCTATCTTGGGTTAGTTCTGGCAATGAGTGAGCTAGCTGACCAGCTGTACTTACCCCTTCAATCGCCGCTCCAATTAGATAAGCTACAAGGGCAATACCTAGCCAGTGATTCATGATATTTTATTTGTGAACTTTTGTGTTAATGATTTTCCTGTCCTAAAGATAACCTGCCTTCAGCAGTGTCTCGAATTAGGGGCAGTTTAGATGTGATGTAACTATCCAGGCTACTATCTACCTGTGCGTCGAGTCCCTGGTTGACTTTTAATTGCTGGGTGAGTAATTGTACTAGAGAGATATCATCAAATTGAAGTAAAGTGCTGACGTTAGTAGACTCAATTACAGCCCAAAGCTGGCGTATTATTTTTGTGGTGATCATGAGTCTCTAACCTCTTAAGCTTTTCTTTATAATTGCACATTTTTCGGATGGGTGGGGAAATATTTGTTGAAGAATTATCAAGCCATTGGAAGATAAAGTAGAATGGTTGGGTAAATTCTGGTATACGACATAACCAAATCTTATGGAAACCAAAAAGCTCCACATCTGTAAGCTAGAGGCGACTCAGGAATGGTTGTGTTTAGATGCAAGGGCTTACATTGCAGAATGTTTAGAAGCTTGTGTCACTGTGGAGATGCTGGCTGATTTGAGGGAAATCTTTCCACGTCAAGCATTGACAGTAGCTAGTGTTCAGGTTTGCGAATTGCAGAGAAAGCGCATTCAGCGATGGCTGAAAGAACAAAATGGAGAAGTCCATGATTTAGGGGAATCGTCCCAGGTTTTGCAGAGTGCTATGGATACATCCTTGGGTCAGTGTTCATCGTAATTGAGTCAGGCTAACTGTGCAAGCGATCGCCTCTGAAATAACTGCAAATATTTAAGGTGTAGGGGAAACAACTAATAATTAAGTCAAGATAAGTTACAGTAAGAGTTTCATGTTTACCAGCACGATATTTCTCTTAAAATGGTTGATACCGCAGTGAAAAGTGAATACCATTTTCTTGCAGTGTATTTCCCCCATCATTAATATTCGTTAAGGGAATACCATAATCTAAACGTAGGTTTAAGTCTCGACTTGGTTGCCAAAGCAAGCCTAAACCAAGACTAGAAATTGTCTGCGGTTGGGGGTTACCACCGCGATTATTCCACACAGTACCAATATCAAAAAACGGTGCTATCTGCAAAGCATTAGAGTTAGCAGTTAAGGGAAGACGGACTTCTATCGAAGCAGTGAACCCATTGTCGGCTACGAGTTTGTTTTGAGTATAACCACGAACTGTATCAAACCCACCAATACTAAATTTTTCTAATGATAATAAAGAGTCTCCCGTCAGTTGGGCATTGACTCTAGTTAGGATTAATGTTCGTGAGGATAATAACTGCACCCATTGAAATTGTCCTAACCAAGAAAAGAAGCGCCCATCCGTATCAGTATCGTTGACTGTAGCATCAAAAGCCCCAATACCAATGCTAAATTGGGATCGAGCTGCTAAAACCCTTGTGGCATCTCGTTTTACCCAATCTTGAGAAAAGCGAATGGCTGTAATTTTTGATTCTCCATCTTCCGCACCAGGAGAAAAAGAAAAAGGGATATTCTCAAGGAGAAATGTTTGCGAACGGCGTAAATCTAAACCTAAACTCAGACCAAGTTCTGTTTGGGGTTGGCGGTAGAGAGGATGACGATAACTGAGAGAATAGGTTTGAGTTTCGCTTCTAATGTTCAAATCGCGGAAATCGTCTGTAATAATGCGACTATTGGCATTATTCACCCGAAAGCTCAATGTGTCATTATTGCCATTTAGAGGAATTGTGTAACTGACATCGTACAAGTTGAGTCCTTCAGTAATTGTATATTCAGCAGCGAGGCGATCGCCAAAACCCAGCAAGTTATCATGATTCAAAAATACCCCTAGTTGAGTCGAACCAACACTAGGAGTTTGATTATTGGCTGTAAAAACTCCCCCATGAAATGCCGGCGCTTCAGTGATATTTACCAGCAAGATATTACTACCAGCAGTGCTGCCAGCGCTTAACTCAGCATTTACCCGTTGAATCACGGGGTCTAGTTGTAATAGTTGCAATGCTGCTTCTAGGCGTTGGCGATTTAATGGCGTGGAGGTAGCTTGGGCAAGACGCGATCGCACGTATACTGATTGAAGACTTCTTAACCCAGTGATCTCAATTTTCTCTAGTTCCCCTTCCACCACCTGAATTTTCACCACACCATCAGTCAGATTTTGATTGTTGGGTAAAAATGCGCCACTGGTGATGTAACCGTTTTGAATATAGAGTTCGGTAATATCTGAACGTAGTTGAATTAAATCTGCAAAAGTAACTTGACGCTTCTCGAATGGTTCAATCAACTTGGCGATTTCATTTTTTAAGACTGTAGCCCCCAAAACTTCGATTTTTTTGACTAAAAAGCTTTCACCAATAGGAGAATTAACATCCGATGGTGTTGGCACAGGAGGCACAGGAAGGATAGGTGTAGTAGTAGGAGAAGGAGGAGTGGGAGTAGCAGGACTAGGGGACGATTTAGGGATAGTTTGGTCAATAGTTTCTGGTGTAGTTGGGGGAATTGTCACCCCTGCTGGTGGTGTAGATTGGGCAGACGCGACACCAGGAACGCTAATTAAGGTTAGTAGCAGAAATAATCTAGAAAAGGGAAATTTTGCTTTGATTCGCGTATCATTTCTGCCTAAGTCAATATTTTTCACATTCTTGAAATTAACAATTAACGCACAAGTATTTTCACTTAAGTACAGTCTAAATTATCACGGTTATTCTTGACATACAAGCAATTAACGACATTTGAAATTGCATAAAACAGCATTGCCATTTGAGCAGAAGCAAGGTAGGAGAAAACTTAAGGGTGTAGGGGTAGGTAGGGTGTTGACTTTGATGAGATTGACCTATTTTTTATTCATACAATTTTGGTGTCATCATCGGTGAACCAAATTAAATGAGTAATGAGTGGATTATTTTTTAATCCAATCGAATTATGGTGGTCACAACTCAAATCTTTCTTACGCAGTTTTTCTCCAACTACAACAGAAATGCTTGATAAACTAATATCAGTTGCACACGACTTAATAAATCCTCGACATTTAAGAAACTGGTTTGCTAATTGTTGCTACTGTACCTCATACCATTTCCCGAAAAAAATGCAACAGATGCGTATCAACGTAGCGACTGTCTCAAATATTTTGTGAATTGGTATCATAGCAGCCGAAAATACTGTAAGTGTGGGCTTACAGATGTAAGCCCACACTTTGTATATATCTAGAACTATCAAATTAAGCCAAGAACAATAAACTAATTGTTCAAGTTATTTTTTCTTGACTCCTTAGTTAATGAGCGTTGCAGCAACAAATATACAGAAGGGACAAAATATAAAGCAATTAAAGTAGCTCCTCCTAACCCGCCGACAATGGTAATGGCAAGCGGTGGCCAAAAACCACTGGCATCTAATAATAGGGGGGTAAATCCAATAATAGTGGTTAAAGTAGTTGCAATGACATGACGGGTGGAACGGATGACTACTTTTCTGGCTGCATGGCGATCGCCTTGACGGGCTTTGGGGTCATGATTAAGGGAACTCAGAACCACAATTGAATCATTGACTGCAACGCCCATCAGACCAATCATGCCTAAAATTGCCGTAAATCCAAAAGGATAATTAAACAAAGCTAACGATCCCAATCCTAAACCCATCGATAAAATAGCAACCACTAGGATAATGCTTGCCAGGCGAAAAGAACTAAAAGTTAGAACTAAACTGGCGATCATCATAATCATTAACACCCCAACGGTAGAGATGAGGTTACTTAAAGCATCACCCCGTTCCCCTTCTTCTCCGCCAAAATCCCAAGAATAACCAGAGGGTAGGGTAAAGTTACTTGCTGTTAAACGATCTTGAAAGTCAGTCTGTACCTGAGCTGCTAGCATTCCTGCTGGAATAAAACCCTGTACAGTATTAACTCTTTTGCCGTTGCGACGAGAAATCGTCACCACATCTGGAACAATTTCCAAATTTCCTACAGCAGACAAGGGAACAACCCTATTACCGGACTGATTTGAGTTTTCTGGAGATAAAAGGGTTGATGAAGCAATATCCCCTAAATTCCCTCGTTGTGATTCTAAACTACGCACCCTTACTGGCAATTCTTCCGTCCCCTCGAAAATCGAACCCCCGACGATTCCCTCTAAATTGGTGTCCAATTGTCTAGCAACGGCGGTTTTGTCTAATCCTGCTAAACGCAGTTGTTCTTCATCTAGATTTAATGCCAACTTCGGTAAGGTTTCCGTTAAATTAGCGCGGGTATGGATGACATTGGGTGTTTTGGCTAATTCAGCTCGCAGTTGATCTCCTAACTCTCGCAATCGATCTAAATCAGATCCATAAACTCGCAGTTCAATGGGTGCGTCAAAAGGTGGACCTTGTTCTAACTGTCGGACAATAATTTGGGCTGCGGGAAAGGCTTGATCAAGTTCTTGTTGCAAGGTTCGGATTAAAGAGCCAGACTTGACATTTTTCTGAAGTTGGACAAGACCCTGAGCATAATTAGGAGAATTTTCCCGATTTTGAATCACATTGTAATAAAAAGGTGGCGCACTTTTGCCGATAAACCATTGAACATCGGCAATTTCGGGATGGCGTAACATCAATTCTCGCGCTTGAGTCACTTGGGATTGTGTTTGTTGCAAAGAAGCTTGAATGGGCAATTCAAAATTTACATAAAATTGACCGCGATCTGTTGGGGGGAAAAATTGCTGCTCCAGATTAGCCAAGGAGATAAAACCCCACAATGGTAGAATCAAGCTTAAAGCTATGCTCAATAAGGGTCTGCTGAAGGTGCGATCCAGACTCCAACTGTAAAGTTGTCCTAAGTGATGGTGAGAAAAACCCACTTGCCACCAACTTCCTGATGCTGGTGTGGGTTTCCAATAATGTAACCGACCTGCTAAAGCGGGAATCACCGTGAGAGCTAGAAATAAAGAACTAACTAGGGCGAGAATTACAGTTACCCCAATAGTTCCCGTAAACTCTCCCGTTCCTCCAGGTGCAGTGGCGATCGGTACAAAAGCCAGAACACTGGTAAATGTGGATGCCAGTAAGGGAGAAAAGATTTCCCGGACAGTAGTAGCAACGGCTTTTTTAGGTGTTAGTCCTTCTCGTAAATAAATTTGAACTTCATCTACAACGATAATGGCGTTATCAATTAACAGTCCCAAGGCAATAATCAGACCAGTCACAGAAATTTGATGTAGCGGAACTCCTAAAAGCTTCATGCTACCAAAGACCATGAAAACAGACAGAGGTAAAGCAGAACCAACAATTAACGAAGACTTCCAGCCCATCATGAATAGGGTAATGCCAACCACCAAAACAGCTCCAGTGATTAAATTCATTAACACTTCGTTGAGACGCTGTTCTACGTAATGACTTTGGTCAAACAGTATTTGCAGACCAACGCCGTTTGGCAGTTGTTGCTGGAATTTATTCAAGGTTGTATTGGCGATCGCTGCCCAAGCATCCAAACGCTGTTCTGATTCAACAAATGCAGAGATGGCGATCGCTCGACGACCCTTTACTAAAGCTAATTCTCTAGGGGGATCTAAAATTCCCTTTTTAATCTGAGCAATATCTCCTAGTCGTACTACATTGCTAGAGTTACCCAATTGAATTGATAAGCGATTAAGACGGTCAAGAGAATCAAGTTCCCCATTAATTTCTAATAATAAATTACTTTGGTTGCTCCGCAGTTGCCCTGCCGCAACTTTAGCATCACTCTGTAAAATTTGTTGAGATACGGATTGTATTGTTAACCCTAAATTCGTTAGTTGTTTTGGGTTAACCTCAATGGCAATTTCTTCTTGGGGGGTACCAAACTGCTCGACCTTTTCTGTTCCCCCAATCAAACGTAATTGATCGTCTAATTCTTGCGCCCAACGGCTTAAAATTGCATAATTTGGGGCTGATTCCAAATCCCAAGTCAAAGCGACAATTAAAGCATTAGCTTTAGGTTTCGACTGTTCAAATTTAGGAGTTGCGGCACCTGAAGGCAATAGGGGAATCGTATCATTGATTTTAGCCCGCACCCGTGACCAAACAGGATCGACATCGTTGATTGTTTCGTTTAACTCAACTGTAATGCTGGAGAATCCCAGACGTGAGGTGGATTCAATATTATTAATTTCTTCTACTTCAAATAGGGATTGTTCTAATTTATCGGTGATTAGGGTTTCGACCCGTTCTGGTGCCGCACCTGGAAAACTCGTTGTAATCACCGCAAATCGGGGAGTAATTTCTGGATCTTCAATGCGAGGTAAACTAAAAAAGGAAGATAAGCCCCAAACAGCGATCGCTAAAACTGTTAATATTAGTAGCCGGACATTCTGATAAAAAAGATTGTTCATAGGATATTTTTATAGTAAATTCAAGGGTTTAAAACCCCTCTCTTACAAAGTTCTGTGACGCTCTCTACGAGACGCTAAAAGCGAACGCAGACTCGCTACCGCTACGCTGCCGGAAGTCGGCGCACCCTGCGGGAAGCAAGCTACAGACTTTGCGCTACGTCTACACGTAATATCAAATTGGGATTTAAATCACCGACCACAACTGTCTTTAATTTTGAATTTTGTTGGCGAAGCCTTCCCGTAGGGTATTTTGAATTTTGAATTGTTAATTGGAACTCCCTAATGAGATAGGACGTACTTTTTGGCCAGGAACCAGCCGATTTGTGCCATTAGTAATAATTTGTTCATTACCTTCTAGGGTTCCCCGTACCAGAACCCGTTCCCCGTCAGTATAAAGAACTTCTACATCTTGACGTTCTACTTCAAAGCCTCCGGGAACTGTTCCTAAAATGTAGACAGACCACAACCCCCGTATACCACGTACTAATGCTGTTGTTGGCAGCCAATAACCGGAAGTTGATATCTTTTGTTTTAGTTGCCAATTGACGATTTGCCCTGCTGTTAAAGTTTTACTGGCAGCATCTTCCAATTTTAAAACTACGGTTATGGTACGAGTAGCTTTGTCTAGTTCTGGTAAGAAGGAATCAACCTTTGCCCGATAGGATTTTTGACCCACCTGTATTGATTGAACTTCCCCGATTTTAATTTGAGAGGTGAGGGATGCAGGAATGCCTATATGGGCTTTCACCTGTTCTACTTGAACCAGACGGACGATCGCTTGTCCACTAGAAACGGCTGTGCCTAGATCAAGATAACGCTGAGAAACTTTACCAGAAAAAGGAGCTTTGAGAACACTTTTTTCTAAATCAAGCTCTAAACTGGCTAGACGGCTTTGTAATTGTTTGAGGGCGGCTTTTTGAGCCTCAATCACTTCTGAACGAGTTCCGGCTAATAATTCATTGAGCTGACTTTGGGCTTGTTTTACCCTAGCCTGTTGAGCAGTAATCACTTCTGAGCGAGTTCCGGCTAATAATTCATCCAGTTGACTTTGGGCTTGTTTTACCCTGGCTTGTTGACTATTAACATCGGTAATCGCTTCGTCAAATTGTTCACGAGCGATCGCTCCTTGATTATAAAGGGCTTCTCGCCGCTTACTTTTAGAGCGTGCTAATTCTAACTGTTCCTGTAAATTATTGACATTAGCCCTTGCTGAGGCGATCGTTTGTATCCGAGGCCCTGATTGCATTTCCTTGAGTAGCGCCTGTTCTTGTGCTAGTTTAGCTCTCGCTGTATCAATGGTTTCTGCCCTCGGCCCAGCTTGCAACTCTCTCAATTGGAACAGAGCCTGTTGCTTTTGAGCAAATAATTCTTGCTTTTGAGCCATCAACTGACTGGTATCTAAACGGGCTAAGGGAGTGCCTGCACTCACCCATTGTCCTGCTTCTACCGCAAGTTGGACAACTTTACCAGCCCGTTCAAATCCTAAATTACTAGTATTTTGGGCAACAATTTCTCCGGTATAGGTACGAGACTGCTGATAGGAACTGGCAGCAACTAGATTATCCACTTCAACGGGCAGGAAATTTTGATTTTCTGCCATTGCGGAACTAATGGGTTCTACTGTTTGACGAATTGAACCCAGCCAAAAACCCAATCCCAACAAGAGTAGGCTACTTAGGCATAATCCCCAAGAAAACCTCAAAGAGCTTTTAGGAGTTTTATTCTGTTCAACAGAGGAGGCAGCAATCTCTAGAGTTTCTTCCGGTGATGAACATGAAGCAGGATTGGTATCTTGCATATTAACTATTTTCTTTCCTAAAGCAGTATTTGAAGGTTATTATCACTATCATCTCCTTAGGTCTTAATTACGCAGGAAATATTGCCCCAGGATGAATTTAACAACGATGACGATTTTTATTTTTGAGCCGAGAGCCAAATGCTAGTAAACCTAGCCCCAAAAAGCCGATGGTTATAGAAGGTTCAGGAACGTCTACAATTCTTAATTGAACTGGAAAACGAATCGAGACAATGGGATCTAAAGGACCGAAAGGATCGGAGACAGATACGAAATCAGGAACAACTCCAGCATCTTCACTCACCAATTGGATTTTATTCCCTCTTACATCTGCTAAAAACGCATCAGCTAAACCATAACTTAACCCATTAAGTCCCGCAACTTTAAATGCACTAAAGGGGTTGCTAATAATGGCTTCGGTGTCATCGTCAGGAGCGCGAGTTGCACCATATTCTAAAAATGAATAAATATCGCTATAGCCAAAGGTGACAAATTTGTTACCATCTAGCACAAGAAAACTTTCTACTTCGTCAGGATTAGCCGAATAGATACGCTCTTCTAATGTGGAAGTAGGAGAAGAAAAATAGTTCTGTCCATTGATATCCTCTCCTAAATTCCAAGTTTTGGTAAAGTCCCTATCTTTGGCACCAAAACTAAATCCAATCCGATCAGTCGTAATGTTATTCTCAGTTAAGAAAGTCGCAAAATTGCCAAAGCCTGTAATGTCATCAAGTAAAGTAGCTGCTTGTCTGGCCCCTGGTAGATTTTCAGGGCTAAAGTCAATCCCAGCAGCATAATAGGGAGCAGGATTATTAGGAGAATTGAGACTCATTTCTATATGACCGAATCCATAGGCCACAAATCCTTGAGGATCGGGATCTGTCGCACCCACGCGCTCTCCAAATAACCGTAGACAGTTATTAGATGAAAGGGGTCGAGTTTTGACAAATTTGACTGAGCTATAATCGAAGAAATTGCCAGTTTCGCAAGTCAGGCTTGCCGCACGCACTGGTGCTGCGGATATCATATTTGCGGTTGCTGTTACAGTCATCCCCAGTAATATAGAGAGGTATTGAGTTCGCATAGTTAGTTGTTCGACTCCAAATGATGATGTGGAATTAGTTCTTGATTTTTAACAATCAAACGGGCTAAGAGATTATTGGACAAATAGTTTAATTGTCAGTATACCTAGAAGGAATTACGTATAATTCTTAAAACTTACTATAAAACAGAAATTCCTCAGAGAAATGGAGAATCTTTAGCTAAATTCGCTGATTCTTTATAAGCTACTGAGGAATTGATGAAATCAAGTTATATTGGTCAATTTTCAGGAAAAACCTCTATCGAACACTTCTTTTGTGTCGTTTTATTTGGGTAACAACGCCACCTCCTGCCAAGAACATTAAACCTAAAATCGATGACGATTCAGGGACTTCTCGGACAATTCTGATTTCTATGGGAAAGGAAAATGTATAAATTTCAAATCCTCCATTGACTGAGACCGCTAAATCCTCTGGATCAAGAATGTCTTCAGAAAACTCTTGAATTTTTCCACCACCTGCTACTACATCTTGCAAAAAAGCATCAGCAATTCCTGATCCCAATCCCTCTAAGCCAGGTGCTTTGGAGGGGGAAACTGGATTAGAAAAAAATATATTGGGATTACCAAAGACGCTATCTGGGTTATCATCAGCTGAAGCAAAAAAGGTATCTGAATATCCAAACTTAATAATTTTAGTGGTTTGATACGTTAAATAACGCTCAAAACTTTCTGGACGCGCGCGGTAAATTGATTCTTCGACTGGAGAACCAGGACGACCAAACCAATCTTGTCCCAAAACATCTGCCCCTAAATTCAAGGATTGAGTTACAGAAAAGCCAGGTTTCTGCCCAAAACCGTAACCAATATCACTTAATGGAATGCCATTATTATTCAAGTAATTCATTAAGTTCGGAAAATTTGCGAGGCTTTCAAGGGTCGCAGAACGCGTCGCCCCCGTAGGATCTGGGCTATTTTCCCGACCAGTTACATAATAACGATTATTAAGATCACTGCGAAAGCCGACGTGTCCAGCATCTGGAGCATTCCGGTCTAGATTAGAGTAAGCTGCATATCCTTCATTCTGGTTTTGATCTCCAAAAAAGAAAAGAGATCCATTAGCTGGAAGTGGACGAGATTCAATAAATTCCAGTCGATCAAAATCAAAGGTTTGAGCTTGTGCTGCTTGAGGAATTGTCAAAACTGTAGCACTCGCTAATCCTAGTAAGCCAATGAGAAAAGTACGCATTATTTTTAATACACTCCTATCAATTGATTAGGTTTTTCGATTCTTCGTTATTTCTTTCTCGCTACTAATACTGTTCCCGTAACTACAAACATCGCCAGTAAGATGCTGGGTTCAGGAACAGAAGCAGTATCTAAGGGAATAAAACCCCGATCTCCTCTAGCTTCCCCTATTTTTAAACCAGGTATAAGACTTGCCACTTCATTGGCTGATTCTGGAGTTATGGCTGCATTGATAAGAAAGTTACTAAATTCTGTGGTGAAAACCAATTCAATGGGTTCAAGAAACCAAGTGCGATTTTTTAAATCGATTGTTGGGGCCTCGAAGGTATTAACAGTCATGATCGGTAGATTAGTTGTCACTGTATCGATCGCGAAAAATTCATAGTTTTCATTAAAAAAAACTGAAAGTTCGCCTAATTGTAGTGGCGACGCTACACTAAATTTAGTTGGGTCAAAATCAAAGAATAAACTGCCGTTAAACTCAATGGTTCCTGAGATGGGAACAAAAGTATCTGTCTCTTCATCATAAAGGAACTCAAAACTTGTTCCGCGATCGCCTGGATTAGTTGCTGGTGGTAACACTGGCCAACCGAAGTCAAAACCCTCTGCTGGAGGAACTACATTATCTACAACCGATAGATTTAAGCCAATAGCTTTTAGAGAATTCAAGGCATCAGCATCGAGTCTAATACTCTCCTGACCTGAGACAAAGCGATAGGGTCTAAAGTCTGCCGCTTTCACTGATGAAGACAATATGGTAACAGTCGCAGTTGCAGCAGTGATAATACTCAGTAAACCTGAAAATGTAGCATTTATTTTTTTCAGCATTTAATAGTCCCTTAATTTTTTCCAATTTTCAGAACTTGCCACAGAACTACAAGAGGATGTTTGAAAAGTTCTTTTGTTTGTGGCGAAACTGTTTAGACCCGATCTAAGAGGATGTTTGAAAAGTGATTGGATGTGATTTT
This sequence comes from Anabaena sp. FACHB-595, assembly GCF_048568275.1. Lineage (NCBI taxonomy): Bacteria > Bacillati > Cyanobacteriota > Cyanophyceae > Nostocales > Nostocaceae > Anabaena > Anabaena sp. FACHB-595. The sequence continues at coordinate 1,970,854 of NZ_CP183473.1, read as the reverse complement.
AAGCACTCGTTGATCCCCCCTAACACCCCTTAATAAGGGGGTAAAATGAATCAAAGTCCCCCTTAAAAAGGGGGATTTAGGGGGATCTAAAATGTTTTGCTACCAAGCATGGGACTTTTCAAACATCCTCTAAGTTGTGAGCCTTAACTGAACTGTATTAACTTACTTACAATGTAGATTTCCTGCAACAGTTATTATTTGTGACTTGAGTTTAGTTTTTTTTAAATGCCCATACAATGGATTATTTTCTGCCAAAAATGGAGATTTTTTATGTAGAATTAGACGCAAGTCTTGTGCTGTAATTTGTAGAGTTCCAATCAGAGGAGAAAAAGGTAACTACCGTGTACAACGTAACAAATTTAACCGCAAATCTTCAGTTTAATTGTTTGTTACATATTTGTAAATTTTTTCCGCTACTCACTTAGTCATCACCGTTGCCATCTCTATACTTTCATTTCATATCACTGAATATCAAAAGTTACCAATACCTAGATATAGGAATCTGATTTGATTTCTGTTGGCGTAGCCTGCACTAGCGCATAAAATTCTCAGTATCTGTAGGGTGGGCATTGCCCACCGGCTCATAGTTTTGGTGGGCAATGCCCAACGCCACCTGCTCCAAGCCGGGAAACCCGTCCAACGCAGTGGCTCCCCTACGTGTATTTCAAAAATCAAGTATGAGTCCTATAGTTTTTTTAAACGTTTTTACTAGCACACTCATGTGGTTTCAAAATTACCTTGTTTGCAGTTTTTATGATTTATTTTTTCCCGAAACATAAACATAAACTATCTATTTTTGATATTATTATATAAATTAAATTTTCAATAATTTAATTTGTCAATTAAAGATTTTTGATTATAGATTACAAATCTAAACAAAGCACTTCATGTATATAAATTAATTTCGACTTAAATTATTTATAAATAAGATTTAATATTAAACCAATAAGCTACTTCATGGTGAAAGAAAAAGCATAATTCCTAAATTAACACTATATGCAGCTTTTTCTTAAACCTAACCCCCAATCCCTTTCCTACAAGCGAAAGGGAGTAATAATCAAAGCCTCTGAGTAGAACAACTCAAAAAAACGAACTATGTGAAGGTAAATAAATACATCTTCCTTGATATTTGCGATCGCTCTGTTGCCCTTACTCATTGGGGTTTAGACGAGTTCACAGTGCGAACTAGACTACATCCCATCAATTCGATTGTTAAGTAATGTAACAGAACGACATAAAGATTAGTATGTTTATTGATGAATAAATACACGGAGAGGACTCACGCACTTTATAAATAGACAGCCTACAGTAAAGTACCGCGTTGGGTTTATAAGCTTTCTATTGCCATCTCTTCTCACTTCTTCTGCCCCTTTAGTGTTAGTTCATAAGCTAATCAGAGATGATTTATAGAGTAAACCTTAAATTTGTAATGGCGTGTTAAAGCAAAGCATAACGCACCACTATCATACGGTACGTTACGGCTATATATAATTTGCTCACACACCCAAATCCTTACACAACCGTAACACACCCTACTTAATATTCACTTTATAAATGGTCTCTGCAACTGACATCTATAAAGTATGTATGACACAACCCGCATAATCAGACTTTCGTCCATGTATGAATCATACTTGCTGTAAAGGCTCACATTTATTAACAGCAAAATTATATTTTTATGTAATAAGATTGCATAAAAACTACTTTACACCCTGAATAATATAGATAAAAGCAACAAATTTACGACCTGACAATCTGGAAGAAATTTATTTCCACCCAAAGTCCAAATTCCATCTCAAACTATCAATTAGTAAAAATTGACATTATGTTTTCCAACCAAAATATTTCCTCTACCAACACATACTCTCAATCAAGCTTATCTGAACCAGTTTCCTTAATTCAGCATTTGATCAATCAAGTGAAGGAAGCAATATTTTGTTTAGATTATCAAGGTCACTTTCACTACATTAATGATGCTGCTTGTTCTTTATTAGGGCATTCTAGACAAAAATTGTTGAACATGACCATTGATGAAGTAGAGATGGATTTTCTTCCTTCAAGTTGGTCATACTACTGGCAATTACTTAAACAACAAACTTCCTTAACTTTTAAGAAAGTTTGTTCTTCTCAAGAATATCAATCCATAGAAGTCACTATTAAATCTCTAGAACATGGAAGTGAAGTTTTGGGCTGTATTCTAGCTCATACATTCTCGACAAAGAATCCAGATATTTCCTCTGATCAAGGTTTATATTTAGATGAAAAAAATCAGCCTGTTCACCCATCTAATAAGTCTTTGTCAAGTGCTGACTTTTATCCTAATTGTGTACAAATTCGACCAATTTTTGAATTTATTGAGCAAAACTATCACTTACCCATTAGTCTTAACGATGTTGCCCAAGCAGTCGGTTATTCTCCTGCATATTTAACTAATTTAGTTAAGCGTCGAACCCAATTAACGATTATTGATTGGATTCTCGAAAGAAAAATGCTAGAAGCTCGTTCATTATTAATTAACAGCGACAAGTCAGTAACAGAGATTGCTATGGCTGTTGGCTTTACAGATGCTTATTACTTTTCTCGTCGTTTTAGCCAGTATCATAAATTGTCACCCAGAAGTTGGAGACAAAAATATCAATCTTTGCAAACAATGAACTAATAAAAATCCATCTTTCCCTAAAAATAACCTATGGTTTACTGAGAGAAAACTTCATAGAATAGGTATTAAGACAGCTAGAATTTTAGCTGAATTAAATTTTTTGTTGACTCTTTCTCTAGCCTAAACTACTAAACAATATGAAAACCATTCAACCCTGCTCTGTAGAAGATATTCAAAGTTGGTTAATCGATCAGTTTGCTCAACAACTCGATGTTGATCCAGATGATATTGACATGGAAGAATCATTTGATAATTATGATCTAAATTCCAGTAAAGCTTTGATTTTACTAGGTCGATTAGAAAAATGGTTGGGTAAAGAGTTAAATCCCGTTTTAATATTCAACTACCCAACTATTGCTCAATTGGCTAAACGCTTGGGGGAATTATATCTTTGATTACCCATGTTTTTGCAATCAATCACTTAATTTAATGAAGAGCCAATAGATTTATTGTTATTACCTATCCTCACCAATATGATGATGTTATGATTGAGGCTAGTTTTCTAGATGTTTATCAAACCCGACATTTACTCTATCAACAATTGAATTAATAAAGTTGTAGAACGAGGAAAAACCAAAGCTCTATCCTTGGCTAACAGAAACCTCGTAAGAATTTTCAAAAAAAATTTCATATCAATATCTAAATTGACCAAGTGATGTGAGGAGCCAGACGTTTCCATTTCTCCTGTTCATCATGATGTAAAATCACGGATTTATAAGATGGAACCTATTGCAATTATTGGTATTGGTTGCCGTTTTCCTGGGGCAGATAGTCCTCAAGCATTTTGGCAATTGTTGTCTAACGGAGTTGATGCAATTACGGAAATTCCGGCTGAACGTTGGAATATTGACGAATTTTACGATCGCAATCCAGAAACTCCAGGGAAAATGAACGCCCGTTATGGTGGGTTTCTATCCCAAGTAGATCGCTTTGATCCGCATTTTTTCGGTATTTCTCCGCGAGAAGCCCTATTAATGGACCCCCAACAGCGACTGTTATTAGAAGTAGCTTGGGAAGCTTTAGAAGATGCGGGAATTGTCCGCGAACAACTGACTGGCTCAAAAACTGGCGTATTTGTTGGCATTTCCACCAATGATTACAGCCGCATCCATCCTGAGTTTGATAGCAATCCTCAAGGTTACGATCTCACAGGTAACTGTATTAATATTGCTGCGGGTCGTCTTTCCTATTTGTTTAACTTACGGGGGCCGAGTTTAGCTGTAGATACGGCTTGTTCCTCTTCTTTGGTGGCCGTGCATTTAGCTTGCCAAAGTATCTGGAATCAAGAGTCTAGCATGGCGATCGCCTCTGGAGTCAATTTGGTTCTTTCTCCCATTGGTAATATTGCGTTAAGTAAACTCAAAGCCCTTTCCCCGGATGGACGGTGTAAAACCTTTGATGAAAGTGCCAATGGTTATGTGCGGAGTGAAGGGGCTGGCTGTATTATTCTCAAACCTATTGCCCAAGCATTAGCAGATCATGACCCCATCTATGCGGTAATTCGGGGTAGTGCGATTAACCATGATGGTCGCAGTAAAGGATTAACTGTTCCCTACGGGCCAGCCCAAGAATCTTTGATACGTCAAGCATTGCAGCAAGCACAAGTCCAGCCTAAAGAAATTAGTTATGTAGAATTACACGGAACTGGAACACCTTTGGGCGATCCGATTGAAGCGATGGCTATAGGTGCAGTCTTAGGGGAAGGACGAGATGCAGCGCATCCTTGTTTGGTAGGAGCAGTTAAAAGTAATATTGGACATTTAGAAGCAGCTGCGGGGATTGCCAGCATCATTAAAATGGCTCTTGCCCTCAAATATCAACAAATTCCTCCCAGCCTGCATTTTCATCAACCTAATCCCTACATTCCTTTTGATCAGTTACCTTTACGGGTGCAGACTAGTCTTATTCCTTGGCCAAAAAGTAAGTATGGCGCGAAAGCCGGAGTTAGTTCTTTCGGATTTTCGGGAACTAATGCCCACGTAATTTTAGAAGGGGTTTCATCATTTAACTCTCCTGAACAACAAACTTGCAAATTCCCCCATTTATTACCTTTATCAGCCCATACACCCGCCGCAGTGCAAACCCTAGCGCTAGGGTATCAAGACTTGATTAACGCACAAAAACTGACTCCAGAATTTGTGCAGAATCTTTGCTACAGCGCTAGTGTCAGACGCACCCATCAATCCTATCGTAGTGCCGTTGTCGTCAATTCTCCCGAAGACTTACCATCTTGTTTACAAGCCCTAGCAACCGCAGATATTACCACCCAAACAAAACAGTCAAAACGCAAGCCCAAAGTTGCCTTTGTGTTTTCTGGACAAGGCCCCCAGTGGTGGGCGATGGGACGGGAATTATTAGCCCAAGAACCTGTTTTTCGGGCAGTGATTGAGGAATGTGATGCTTTAATTCAAAAGTATGCCCAATGGTCATTATTAACAGAGTTTGCTGTTCCTGAGTCTCAGTCTCGCTTCCAAGAAACCGAAATTGCCCAACCTGCCTTGTTTGCCTTGCAGGTCGGATTAGCTCATTTGTGGCGTTCTTGGGGAATTGAACCCAAAGCCGTGGTAGGGCATAGTTTAGGAGAAGTAGCTGCTGCCCATATTGCCGGGGTTTTGAGTTTAGAAGATGCAGTGCATTTAATTTGTCACCGGGGACGGTTAATGCAGCAAGCCACTGGTAACGGCAAGATGCTAGCAGTGGAATTACCAGCTACGGAAGTTGAACCTTTATTAACGGCTTGGGCTGGTCAATTGGAAATTGCCGCCATTAATAGTCCCACCGCAACGGTAATTTCTGGACAGTCTCAGGCATTGCAGATATTTGTTACCCAATTACAACAGCAACATCCCGATATTTTTTATAAAGAATTACCCGTTAATTATGCCTTCCATAGCCAACAAATGGCTCCCTTTGCTGAAGCTTTAGTTGAGAAATTATCACACATCCAGCCCCAAGCAGGAAGCCTAGCAGTTTTCTCCACAGTGACAGGCGATAAACAAGCTGGTGAGAAATTTAATGCTGATTATTGGGGTCAGAACCTCCGCCACACAGTTTGCTTTGCACCAGCTTTGACAGCTTTGATTCAATCGGGCTACACCCAATTCGTAGAAATTAGTCCACATCCCGTATTATCAGGATATATCAATGCCTGTTTGAGAAAGCAGGAAGTTGATGGGGTGATATTACCATCTTTAAAACGGGGTTTTGGAGAACGGGCAACCCTGTTAAAAAGTCTGGGAACACTGTATACCCTTGGTCACTCAATAAATTGGCAGTCTTTATATCCTGATGGCTGCCAAATGGTGGATTTACCCCTTTATCCTTGGCAAAGAGAATCTTATTGGGTCAGTGAATCTCAACCCCAGTTTCAAAAAGCACTACCAGCTTCTTCTTTACTAAATTTATTAGTAGCAGGAAAAACAGAACAACTCACCCAAGAATTAAGCAACCATCACCAGTTATCTCCTGAAGCTAAACAATTTATTCCCCAATTACTACAATTATTGGCTACAGGAAAATCTACAGCAAAAATTACTCAAGATTTAAGTAATGCCCGTTATCGAATTGAATGGCAACTTAGTCCTTTAACTGTAGATAATAAAACCTCTGAGGCTGAACGTTGGTTAATTTTTAGTGACAACCAAGGGCTAGGACAAGAATTAGCTGCTGTAGTTAATGACTCTTGTATTTTAGTTTCATCGGGTGAGAGTTACGAAAAATTATCATCCAGTCATTATCAAATTAATCCGCATCAAGCTGCTGATTTTCAACAATTATTAGCGGATATTTCTGAACCCATAACCAAAGTAGTTTATCTATGGAGTTTAGATAGTTCCATAAATTTAGAAAATTCTCAACCTCAGTGCTATAGTCATCTGCTGTATTTGGTACAAGCATTAGCTAAAATTAGCAGCAAAATTGCGCCTCAACTGTGGATTGGTACACAACAAGCTCAAGCTGTCACGCCCAGCTGCCATCAAATTAATGTTGCCCAAACCCCTTTATGGGGCATGGGTCAGGTCATAGCCCTAGAATATCCCCAACTTTGGGGCGGATTAATTGATTTTGGCAACCAGGATGTTGCGGCAACGGCCATAATTGCAGAGATGACGGCAAAAACTGGAGAAGACCGGGTAGCATTTCGGGATGGGAAACGATATGTTGCCCGCTTGATGCCGATTTCCGCTCCATTACCCGCACCCCAACCCTTAATTAGTGATGGCAGTTATTTAATTACCGGTGGTTTAGGGGCTTTAGGACTGACTCTAGCAGAATGGTTGGTACAACAAGGAGCGCGTCATTTAGTTTTAACTAGTCGTCAAGGGCTGTTAAATCAGTCTGAGGAGAAACAACAAAAAATCCGTGCTTTAGAAAATCAAGGGGCAACTGTCAAAGTTGTAGCGGCTGATGTTAGTGATTATCAGCAAATGTCTCAACTATTTGCACAAATCCAGTTAAATTCTCCCAAGTTGCGCGGAATTATTCATGCAGCCGGGGTATTAAATGATTGTTCGATTGCCCAAATGGATTCGGAAACCTTTACCAAGGTATTTCAACCCAAGGTTACAGGTGCATGGAATCTCCACCAACTCACCCAGGACTTATCTTTAGACTTCTTTGTTTGTTTTTCTTCCATGTCTGCACTACTGGGTTCACGGGGTCAACTTCATTATGCTGCTGCCAACTCTTTCTTAGATGGACTAGTTTACCATCGCCAGAGCTTAGGTTTACCAGGTTTAAGCATTAACTGGGGGCCTTGGGCTGAGGGGGGAATGGCTACCCAAGGTTATGAGGTGGGCTTAAAACGCATGGGTATTGAACCCTTAGAACCCACAGCAGCCCTGCAAGTTCTCGGCGGTTTATTGGGGAGTGCATCGATGCAAACTATGGTAGCAGCTATTAATTGGTCTGCTTTTGGGAAGATTGTTGCTGCCAAAGGACGAGTAGCTTTTTTAGAAGCATTATTGACCCAAGAAAGTAAAGATGGCAGCAATGGTGAGAATTTCCGCCAAAAATTATCAGCCGCACCCCTTCATAGACGACCAGCTTTACTCACCACCCAAGTACAACAAGAAGTTGCCCAGGTATTAGGTCACAGTGGGTCTTATGTACCGGAAGTTGAGCAGGGATTTTTCGATATGGGGATGGACTCTCTGATGTCTGTACAATTCAGGCATAGTCTTGAAGCTTTACTTGCTGTCTCTCTCCCCTCAACCTTGGTATTTGAATGCCCCTCTATTGGTGATGTGGTTAGTTATTTAATGCGAGAAGTGTTTGCTTGGCAACTCGATGCCGATGATTCATCTGCAATGGAATCACAAGCCAGTGTAGTTATAGAAAATACGATCGCCCAACTAGAGGGATTATCCACAGCAGAAACCGAAGCCCTCATGGAACAAGAAATCGCCGAATTACAAGCATTGCTGTCTTAAAGGAGAAATTTTAAATGCAAACTCAAGACTTAACACCTTTACAAAAAGCTATTATTGCCCTTAAAGAAGCCCGTACAAAGATTGAAAGCTTAGAACGGACACAAAACGAACCAATTGCCATTGTGGGTATGGGTTGTCGTTTTCCTGGGGATGCCAACAACCCAGAAAAATTTTGGGAGTTATTACGTCAAGGAAAAGATGGCATTACCACAGTACCACCCCAACGCTGGGATATTGATGCCTATTACGATGATGATCCTGATGTCCCCAATAAAATGTATGCCCGTTATGGGGGCTTTATTAACAACGTTGATCAGTTTGATCCGCAGTTTTTTGGCATTACCCCTAGAGAAGCGATCGCCCTTGACCCCCAACAACGGCTATTGTTAGAAGTAAGTTGGGAAGCCTTGGAAAATGCGGGAATTGCCCCACAAAAGCTTACAGGTACGCAAACAGGCGTGTTTGTTGGTATTGGTATAGATGATTATGCTAAACGGCAAATTAAACATCACATTCCCATTGATGCCTATACGGGATCGGGCAATGCTTTTTGTTTTGCGGCGGGACGTTTATCCTATCTTTTGGGATTGCAAGGGCCAAGTTTAGCCATTGATACAGCTTGTTCTACCTCTTTAGTCACCATTCATTTAGCTTGTCAGAGTTTACGCAATGGTGAGTGTAACTTGGCTTTAGCTGGGGGCGTGAGTTTAATGCTGTCCCCCGAAGTTACCCTGTATTTATCTAAAACCCGCGCCCTTTCTCCTGATGGTCGTTGTAAAACCTTTGACCGAGATGCTAATGGCTATGTGCGGGGTGAAGGTTGTGGGATGGTAGTTCTCAAACGCCTCAGTAGTGCCGTTGCTGACGGAGATCATATTTTAGCTGTAATTCGTGGCTCCGCAGTTAATCAAGATGGTGCTAGTAGTGGGTTGACAGTTCCCAATGGGACGGCGCAACAAGCAGTGATTCGTCAAGCTTTGGCTAATGCCAAGGTGACACCGGCACAAATTAGCTATCTGGAAGCCCACGGGACGGGAACTGCTTTGGGCGATCCGATTGAAGTGCGGGCTATTGATGGGGTTTTTGGTAAAGGACGTTCCCCAAATCATCCCCTGATTCTCGGTTCGGTGAAAACCAATATTGGTCACTTAGAAATTGCTGCCGGTATGGCAAGTTTGTTGAAAGTGATCTTATCCTTGCAACATCAAGAAATTCCTCCCCATCTTAATTTTCAGGAACTCAACCCCGATTTAGCTGCTTCGGCCAAGTCTTTAAAGATTCCTACCAGCATTATTCCTTGGCAACCTACAGAACAACCGAGAATGGCAGGAATTAGTTCATTTGGCTTAAGTGGAACTAATGCTCATATCATTATTGAAGAACCGCCCCAGTTAACGGTTACTCCGGCGGAAGTCGATCGCCCGCTTCATGTTTTAATGTTATCGGCAAAAAGTGAAGCTGCTTTACACACCTTAGCTACTGATTGGGAACATCTTTTACGCAACCATCCCGAAACGAATTTTGCCGATTTGGCATTTAGTGCCAATACCGGAAGGGGAAGCTTTAATCATCGCTTGGCAATTATCGCCCAATCAACCGCACAAGCAAGGCAAAATTTAGCCGCTTTTAATCAAAAACAACCATCCTTGAACGTTTTCAGTCAAGAAGTAGAAAAAGGACGACAACCGAAAATAGCCTTTTTATTCACCGGACAAGGATCTCAATATGTGGGTATGGGCAGACAACTCTATGAAACCCAACCTACATTCCGTCAAGCTTTAGACGAATGCGATCGCCTATTACAACCTTACTTAAAAGAATCCCTATTAAGTGTTTTATATCCCCAAACTCCCACAGCCAACCCCCTAATCAACCAAACTGCTTATACCCAAACTGCCTTATTTGCTATTGAATATGCTTTGTGTAAACTATGGCAATCATGGGGCATTCAACCCCAGGGAGTCTTGGGTCATAGTGTAGGCGAATATGTAGCGGCTTGTATCGCTGGTGTATATACTCTCCAAGAAGGCATAGAATTAATCGCCCAACGGGGACAACTAATGCAGGCCTTACCCCAAACAGGGACAATGGCGGCTGTATTTGCTCCGGTGGAAACCGTGGCGAGGGCGATCGCTCCTTACGCTAACGAAGTGACGATTGCTACTATTAATAGCCCGGAAAATGTGGTGATTTCTGGGGTGAAAGCAGCCATAGCTTTGGTGCAAGCTGATTTAACCGCCCAGGGAATTGATGTCCGTCCTCTGCAAGTCTCCCACGCCTTCCATTCTCCCATGATGGAACCGATGTTAGGGGAATTTAAACAAGTAGCAGCGAAGATTAATTACCAAACTCCTGGCATTGATTGGATTTCTAGCGTGACAGGGGCAGAAATTACCCACAGTATTGATGCAGAATATTGGTGTCAGCAAATACGTGATTGTGTGCAGTTTGCACCCGCGATGGAGACATTAGCCCAACAAGGTTACGATGTGTTGATCGAAATCGGCCCCCATCCTGTTTTAACCAGATTGGGAAAACAAACTTTATCCGATCCCCAAATCCTCTGGCTACCATCTCTGCATCGAGAACAAAACAATTGGCAATCTTTATTACAGAGTGTTGCCACCTTATCAGTTCATGGGGTAAGGCTTGACTGGTCTGGGTTTGAGCAAGATTATATTCGTCGTCGTCTGACTATACCTACCTATCCTTTCCAAAGACAACGGTATTGGTTAGCCGAAGCAGAATCTACTCAACCGGAAGTTATTCCTGTTGCTGCCATTTCCCCGGAAACATCAACAATTGTTGCAGCCACAGAAACCTTAGAAAGCCAGATTCTCTCCTTAGTGGCGAAGATTACCGGGATGAATCCTCAACAACTCAGTCTGGATGCCACTTTAGAGGGGGGTTTGGGCTTAGACTCGATTATGATGACCCAATTAATGAATGGGATTATCAAATTCATTCCCCCAGGACAAAGGGAAAGTTTCCATCAGGTCTTTTCTCTGCGGGATTTAATGCAAATATCAAATTTAGGGGAACTGTTAAAGGTTCTAGAACCTTGGCAAACTGTTGATTTACCAGCAACCACAGCAGTTGATGTAGTCCCATCTGCTGATATTCCCGCAATAGATCAGACAAGTGATGTTGTAGACATTCTCCATAGTCAATTACCTCTATTAGTAAGTTACTGGAGTCTCAATTCCAATAGTTTGTTTACCAAGGTACAAATTGAAGGTGACTTTAACCTGGAGATTGCTCAACAAAGTTGGCAAGCATTGATAGATAGACATCCCATGTTAAGGGCGCGGTTCCACATCCCCCAAGGGGCAACAAGCTTTGCAGACTATCAATTGCAAGTGTTGAAAAATCCCACCCCTCCGGCTATTCCCCTCAAGGATATCAGACATCTTGCTTCTGAGGAACAAACACAAGCGATCGCTCAAGAAGTCAACTATTGGTTAAATTATCGCTGGTCATTAACCCAATGGCCACTACATGGATTTTCAGTGTTACAACTATCTGATTCCGTCTATCAACTGTTCTTGGGAAATGAACATTTGATTGCTGATGGTTTGAGTAATCATGTAATTATCCGAGAATTTCTGGAAATCTATCGCGCTCTTATTGATCAAGATACCCCTGACCTTCCCCCGGCTGTATCAGTCGCTGATTATCAAGCGCAGGTGCGAGCAATGAACGCTTGGCAAGATGTTGAGGAAGACCGAGCTTTAGCAGCATACAACAACTCTCAACGTCATACTGCTTACCTGTGGAATCCCCAGCAAAAGATTCGTCAGCAAACTCCTTTATTTGATAATCAAAAATATATCCTGTCTGCGGAAACCACTGCCAAGTTAATCACCAAAACCCGTGAATGGCGAGTACCTATGAATACCCTCCTCTTAGGGGCATTTATTCAAACTGTGGCCAAACTGGATACCACCTCAGAAAAAATTGGCATACAAATCCCTACCAGTGGTCGGGTGTATCCGGGAGTGGATGCGTCAGGCGTAATTAGTAGTTTTGCTCAAAATTTAGCCCTGAGTTTTACCCCACCCCAAGCACAACAAGATTGGCAAACATTTCTCACCGAAATTCAGCAAACGGTTCAACAACACATTGGTAGTGGTTTAGACCGGGCGCAAACCAGACAAATGGGAGTTATTTTCCGGGATAGTTTTGTTTTAGAAAATGGCAGGATTCCAGACCACAGCCTTTCTTTAATCCAAGGAGCTTTAAAATCTAACTTGTATCTTCCTTATACAGGTCAAACCCACATTCATCCTAATTATGGGTCTTTATCTGTGACTGAGTATCAAGCAGGAGGAATGAATGCTTCCGGAACGATTGATATTTTACAAGAAATTTTTGATAGTCGTCTGCACTTGTTTGCTAGCTACGATGGCAACACCTTTGATGTGAAGGTGATTGATAGTTTGATGAAATCCTATCTAGCACACATTGAAGAATTAGCTACATTACCAATTGAAGAACAAGTTTCCTCAGCGTTGGTCTCTCCTATCTTTATCAATAAAGATATTGGGAAAAACTTACGCCAAGTTACTTCCGAAATTTGCCACTGGGCGATCGCAGAATCAGAAATGAGTGATGATTTAGAAGCGGATTTAGGACTCGATTCTCTAGAGCTAATTCGTTTGGTAACTCGTTTAGAAAGCGTGTATGGCAAAAATTATCGTCAAGCCCTCCTGAATTGCCGCACTTTACAGGAAATGGTGGTTGTTTTGAGTGCTGAATCCCTAGCCATCAGCGCGTAGGAACCAGAAACCGGGTTTTATCTATTCTTAATTACCGTAAACCCGGTTTCGTTGGTTTTGAGCAATACATTATTGAGTGAAGACACGATTCATCGCGTCTCTACAGATGGTTTATTTTTTCCAATTGGTATTACCTTAATGAGGTGCAAAAACAATAATTAAACGCATATAAACACCGATAAACGCTGATAAATTTATATTCCAGCCGACCAGTAAACGCTATAGTAGCAAGGATATTTTTAAATATGACCTTAACTTCAGAAATACCCTATTATCAGATTATTCAGCAAGCGCAATTAACCCCTGATGCGATCGCTGTTCTTGATGAAACCAATCCTCTGACTTATCAACAGTTAGATCGTCTCTCGAATCAAGTGGCTACTTATTTACGCACTCAAGGAGTAGCCCCCAATACCAGAGTCGGGATTATGGCTGAACGGGGAGCCAGAATGATGATTGGTATTTTAGGTATTCTCAAAGCTGGCGGGAGTTATATCCCCCTCGATCCTGGTTATCCCACTGACAGACTGCGTTACATCCTAGAACACGCCACTATCCAGACTCTACTTACAGAACATCAAGTTAGTCAACAATTAGTGGCTTGTGTTCAGGAAGCGTTACCTTTACAAACGGTGATGTTTTTAGATGAGGGTGAACCTTTAGGAGAAATTCAATCATTAACTCAAATCACTGCTGAAACCTGGCAAAGTTTAAGTGATGATGCTTTAGAACTTTGTAACAGTCCCGACGATTTAATGGTGATTCTCTACACCTCTGGCTCCACAGGTCGTCCCAAAGGGGTAATGCTGAATCATCGAGGTTACATGAATCGTCTGACATGGATGCAGAATACTTTTTCATTACAACCAGGCGATCGCGTAGCGCAAAGAACCTCTTTTTGTTTTGATATCTCGGTTTGGGAAATTTTCTGGACATTAATGTCAGGCGCGACTATTTGCCCTGTGCAACGGGAAGTAGTTCTCAATCCTTGGGAATTCGCTCGATGGATTCAAGAAACTCAAATTAATGTCATGCACTTTGTTCCTTCCCTGTTTGGGGAGTTTATTAGTGCTTTAGAAAATGAAACTTGGAGTTTTCCCCAATTACGTTGGTTGATGTTTAGTGGGGAAGCATTACCCATGTCCTTTATTCAGAGGTGGATTGACCGTCATGGACTCAAAACCGGACTAGCCAATCTTTATGGCCCTACAGAAGCTTCCATTGACGTTACTTGTCACTTGATTACGGAACGTCCTGATGAACGGCTGACGACGCAAATTCCCATTGGTAAAGCTATCGATAATGTTTATGTAAAAGTTCTGGACGGGGGGATGCAGCCTGTACAACCTGGAAATATGGGAGAACTGTGGCTTGGTGGAGTCCAATTGGCATTAGGCTATCTCAAAGATCCAGAGAAAACTGCTCAGGCTTTTTGTCCTAACCCCTTTACTGATATTCCTGGTGATTATATTTATCGGACAGGAGATTTGGTCAAAGAATTGCCAGATGGAACCATTGAGTATCATGGACGCATAGATCATCAAGTGAAAATTCGCGGTTTCCGCATTGAATTGGGAGAAATCGAAAGTGTGTTAACCACTCATCCCGATGTCCGTGAAGCCGCAGCTCTGGCCGTTGATTATGGGGAAGGGCAAAAGCGATTAGTTGCTTGTATATCGGGAAATAAAATCAAAAATCGTTTCCTCAAGGAATATCTAGAACAGAAGCTTCCTCATTACATGATTCCCCAAAGATTTCTCTGGTTGGATAGTTTACCCAAAAATCATAATGGGAAATTAGACCGCAAAGCATTAGTGACTCAATTAACCTCTGATTCCCCTGATTCCTCTCCTTCTTTACTACCTTTATTACCTCTAGGCCCAGCTCAACGTTGGTTAGTCAAATATTTTGAACCTCCTTATCAGTGGTTGGGTTATACCCGTTTTCTCTATCATCAATCCCTCAATGTAGATATCTTCAATCAAGCGGTTAATCACCTTGTTCATCGTCATGCCGCTTTCCGCACGATTTTTGTACAGAATCAGGGACAATGGCAACAACATATTCTCAATCAAACACAATCCTTTGTTGCTGAATATTGGGATGGTAGTCAGGTAAGTCAAGAAGAACGGAATCTGAAAATTGAGCAATACATGGAAGCAGTAGCCAAAAAAATTCAGATTGACAGTTGGCCGATGACGGCCGCGATCGTCGTAAAGGTGAGTTCTAATTGTTACGATATTACGATGATTGCTCACCATATGATTACTGATATGTTGAGCGCGACAATTTTATTTAAAGAACTTTGGAGTGCTTATCATCAACTTTTATTGGGTGTTGCTCCCACATTTCCACAGGCTAAATCCGAATCCTATGAACATTTTGTTCAATTATTAGTGAATGAGGATAACAAAGGAACCTTTGAGCATCATCTCAAATATTGGCAATCTCAATTCCCTGATGCTAAAAGCGGATTTGAGATTCCTATCGACCATGTGAAAGGGGTCAATATAGAAGCCTCGGCGGAAAAAGAATGTTTTCGCCTTAGTCAACAACAGACAGAACTTTTATTGAATCAAGGAAAATCTTATTATGGTTCTAATGTCTACTTGATCCTACTCGCGCCGTTATATCGTTTAATGGCTAATTGGAGTCATCGCCCAGGGGTGGTAATTAGTCATCGGAGTCACGGCAGAGATTTAGGACAAGGAAGTACTTTCATGGAAAGTATGGGGAATTATGCAATTAATTTCCCTGTAGGTATAACCTTGGGTTCATCTGCGATTTGGCAAGAAATTATTCAAGAGATTAGCGATCGCTTTCAAAGTTTACCCATGAATGGTGTAACCTATGATTGGATTGGCGATCGCTTACCTGAATACCTCTACCCTGACAGCAATCTAACTCCTATACGGGTTAATTATTTAGGGAATCGTTCTGTTCCTCCGTCTAACCTGTTTGAGTTTATACAAACTGTCCGAGACTGTCGTTTGTCACTCCCCGATCAAAAACGTACCACACTCATTGAATTTTTCTTTTTGATAGTTGATGGTCATTTAGAGATCACAATTGAATATTCTCGTAATTTTCATCTGGCTACAACAATTCAATCCTTAGGAAAACAATATCTCCTATTGCTTGAGGATCTTTTGACTCCTGTCTCTATCCAAAGCACTACTGACGCTCCTACGTTCCTACCTCTACGCTAGCTAACACCTCTATGCGTTTATAGAAGAATAGAAGTAAATATGGCTGACAACCCTTGTCTTGTAGGCAAGGGTTAATTTTTGAGCATCTACCTCAGTGATACGAAAAATCAAAGCTGTGGGTAGGGGAATCAGGGTATTAAGTTAGCAGAAACCTATACCATTGAACCCTTAAGCCATGTCTAAATCCTTGATTTTTCGTTTTCGTGCATAATTCCTATAAATCTACTGTTAGATACATAGTGCAGAAATAAAAAATCTCCATTTTTGAGCAATTTAGTTTAGTTTTTTGATGCAAAACTACTAAGGACAATAGAAGATATCCTACAGATTTTTATTTATTTTATCGTCCAACAGCAAAAAACAATAATCTCCATTTTTGACAGAAAATAATCCATTGTTTCAAGCATTAAGAGAAGATATATTGAAGTTATAAATAATTCAGTATTTACGGTTAATAGATTCAGGATTCACAACTGAATATGCCAAAAACAAAAATCGTAAATTTAGACCAATTGAGTTGATTCAATATATCTAACCCCAAAAGAATATGTAAATTACAAGCCTCTAATATTTTCCCTACTACTCATTATTGGAGAAGACAAAAGGAACATGGATACACAACAAAAGACCCTGAAAAATTCCGCTTTACAACAAACACCTATTGCCATTATTGGTATGTCAGCCTTGTTTGCCAAAGCAGAGAATTTACAACAATATTGGGACAATATACTAGCTAGAATCAACGGTATTTCTGAAGTTCCAGAAACAGCTTGGAGCCTTAAAGATTATTATGATCCAGACCCCAGTACGCCTGATAAAACTTACGCCAGAGCAGGGGGATTTCTCCCAGAAATCGATTTTGATCCCTTAGAATTTGGATTGCCACCGGATACTCTTGAAGCTTTGGATTCAGCAAATTTATTAGCGTTGGTATTGGCAAAACAAGCATTGAAAGATGCTGGTTATAGTGAAGGAAAAGAATTTAATCGAGAAACAACAGGAGTAATTTTAGGGGCTAGTGGACTTTGGAAAAGTATTACTCCCTTAACTGCTCGTTTACAATATCCCGTTTGGGAAAAAGTTTTAAAAAATAGTGGTCTATCCGCAGAACAGACCGAAAAAATTATTGAAAAAATGCAGGCAGCTTTTGTACCGTGGACAGAAAATTCTTTCCCAGGTATGTTGCCTAATGTGGTCGCAGGAAGAATTACCAATCGTCTAGATTTGGGAGGAACTAACTGTGTTGTTGATGCGGCTTGTGCTAGTTCTTTAAGTGCTTTAAAAATGGCAATTAGTGAACTGATTGAAGGTCGTTGTGACATGATGTTGACCGGGGGCTTTGACACAGACAACTCCATCCTCAACTATATGTGTTTCAGTAAAACCCCAGCTTTTTCTAAAAAAGACTATCTTAATCCCTTTGATGCTACATCCGACGGCATGATGGTGGGAGAAGGATTAGGAATGTTAGTTATCAAGCGGTTGGCAGATGCAGAACGGGATGGCGATCGCATCTATGCAGTAATAAAAGGTATTGGCACTGCCAGTGATGGTCGCTATAAAAGTATCTATGCGCCCCGTGTTGAGGGACAAGTGCGAGCTTTACGGCGAGCCTATGAAGATGCAGGCTTTTCTCCTGCGACTTTAGGATTAATGGAAGCTCATGGTACAGGTACGCCAGCTGGTGACTTCTGTGAATTTACCGCCCTCAATCAAGTTTTGACGGAAAATCAGGCAGGAAAACAACAAATCGCTCTTGGTAGTGTTAAATCTCAAATCGGTCACACCAAAGCTGCTGCTGGCGCTGCTAGTTTAATCAAAGCGACCCTAGCCTTACACCATAAAATCCTGCCACCGACCATTAATGTCACCCAACCTAATCCGAAATTCAAAATAGAAGAGTCTCCCTTTTATATCAATACAGAAACTCGTCCCTGGATACAAAATGGCGACATTCCTAGACGGGCGGGGGTCAGTTCTTTTGGATTTGGCGGCACTGACTATCATGTGGTTTTGGAAGAATATACCCCGACACTTCCCCAAGGAGGCGATCGCATCCATTCCACAGCCCAATCTATTTTATTGTGGGCTGATACGCCACAACAATTATCTCAAAAGTGTCAAGCGACTCTTGAGCAACTGCAATCTGACAACGGCGGCGAACAATATAATCAACTGCAAAATCACAGCAAAACAGCCCTCATCCCCGAAACATCTGCCCGTGTGGGCTTTGTGGCTACCTCTCTAGAAGAAGCCCAAAAATTACTAAAAGCAGCGATTAAACAACTGCAAATACAGCCCCAGGCTTTTGCCTGGGAACATCCCCAAGGGATTTACTACCGCCAAACTGGTTTATCTCTCAAGGGTAAAGTTGTAGCTTTGTTCCCCGGTCAAGGGTCGCAATATCTGAACATGGGGCGAGAAATTAGCTTGAACTTCCCAGAGATACAACAAGCTTATCAAGCTCTGGATCAGTTGATGGCTCAGGATAACTTGCCAGCTTTGTCTGATGTAGTCTTTCCAATTCCTGCCTTTAGCCCAGAAACAATCAAGCAACAGTCCCAACAATTACAGCGCACAGAAAACGCTCAACCTGCCATTGGAGCCTTGAGCCTGGGATTGTATAAAATCTTGCAGAAAGTAGGATTTAAGCCCGATTTTGTGGCTGGTCATAGCTTTGGGGAATTAACTGCACTTTGGGCGGCTGGGGTGTTTAGTGATGAGGATTATTGTTACCTGATCAAAGCCAGGGGGCAAGCCATGACTATTCCCCAAGGGTCTCATGATTGCGATCGCGGTACGATGTTGGCCGTCAGTGGTGATGTGGCAAAAATTAAGCAACTGATCGCCGGTATGACTAAGGTGCAGATTGCTAATTATAATGCTCCAGAACAAGTAGTACTGTCTGGTTCTAAACCCGAAATTGCCGCCCTAGAGAAAGTATTAAGCAAACAGGGCTACACTGTTACTCCTTTAACTGTTTCTGCTGCTTTTCACACCCCCTTTGTTCGCCATGCAAGTCAACCCTTTGCAGAGGCG
The DNA here is from genome assembly GCF_048568275.1 of Anabaena sp. FACHB-595. NCBI lineage: Bacteria > Bacillati > Cyanobacteriota > Cyanophyceae > Nostocales > Nostocaceae > Anabaena > Anabaena sp. FACHB-595. The sequence continues at coordinate 1,951,737 of NZ_CP183473.1, read as the reverse complement.
CTCAATCGGGTGACCTTTAATACTCCTCAAATTCCTGTCTATGCAAACATGACGGGTAACGCCTATCCGACGGAGGCAACTGCCATCAGGCAACTGTTGGAAGCCCATCTTTTAAATGCCGTTCAGTTTGCACAGGAAATCGAAAATCTTTACGCCCAAGGAGGATATTGCTTTGTTGAAATTGGCCCCCGACAAATTCTCACCAACTTAGTTAAGCAGACATTAGGCGATCGCCCCCATATAGCCATTGCCCTCAACCCCAGTCGCCAAAAAGACAGTGATGTCCAACTGCGTCAAGGAGTCATCCAACTACGAGTAATGGGATTGTCCCTGGAGGATCTTGATGCTTCTCCCCGAAAATTGCCTGCTCAAAAAAGCAAATCTAAAGGATTATCTATTAAGCTCAATGCCACCAACTACATCAGTGACAAAACAAAAGCTGCCTTTGAATTTGCTTTCAAACCTGAGCCTGTAGTGCAGCTAGCTTCCACCCCTCTTGATCAGGTTGCTTCTGATGCAGCAACTGTTGTTTCAGATTCCCCTGCTCAACCTTTAGTGGCTTCATCAAATGATGAGATTGCCATTACCCCCGTCTCTGTGATGGAAGAGTCGGTATCTCTAGGAGAAATTTACCATCAATCTGATTACCAACTTATTATCTCTAAGGACGAAACAAATACCATGAATAACTCTACTCATAATACTGTCGCCTATCTTTTCCAACAGTTTTATCAACATCAAAAAGAAATGCTACAGGTTCACGAACAATACGTGAAGACTCAATCCCAGAGTTTTCAAGCATTTCTACAATTACTGCAACAACAGGAAGTTCTTATTCCTCAAGGTTCAACCTCTGCTATTGCGGAGCAAACAGTTGTTGTCCCAGCACCAGTGGTGGAACTTCCCCAGACACCCGTCGCTTCTGTGGTAGAACTTCCCAAGACCCCTGTTGCACCTGTAGTGGAATCTCCCAAGGTAACTCCTGCACCTGTAGCTGAACCCGTTCATATCTCCCATATTGCCAACTATTTAGAGCCTCGTTATTCTGCCCCTACTCCTCAACCCACATTAGTTGTCACTGAAACTGCTTCTCCTGCGGCTAGTGAAAGTTACATTAGCCGAGCATTAATGGAGGTTGTCAGTGATAAAACTGGTTATCCTACAGAAATGTTGGAATTAGAGATGGATTTAGAAGCGGATTTAGGCGTGGACTCCATCAAGCGTGTAGAAATTATGGGAACTCTACATGAATCTTTTCCTCAGTTACCCAAACTTAGCCCCGAAGAACTGGCGGAAAAGCGTACCCTGGCACAAATTGTCCAATATTTGGCAGGACAAATCATGGTGGCAGAAAAAAAAATAGCTTAGTTAATGTGGCTCCGAATCCTCGGAGTCATGGAGAGATTGGACGTTACCAGGTGAAACTGATGTCTTTACCCGCCCCTGATTTTTGGAATGTTCCTAACACTCCTTACCAAACTTGTTTATTAACCGACGATGGTTCATCAACCACGACTGAAGTGGCTCAATGTTTAAGCGATCGCGGATGGCAGGTTATAGTTCTCAGTTTCCCAAATTCTTTAGTTCCTAAGCGTCCTATCCTTCCTGCTACAGTTCACCGAGTAATTCTGACCAATTTGAGCGAAGAACATTTACAAGATCAATTAGCAGGGATTTTCCAGACCTACGGTTTGATTGGCACTTTTATCCATTTACACCCTATCAGCCAGTACCTTTACAATCAACCAGATACTCTAGTAAATCCTGATAAGGCAATTCTTAAGCAAGTATTTTTATTAGCCAAACATCTCAAATCTAGCCTCACTCAAGCGGCAAACCAAGGAAGGAGCAGTTTTCTGACTTTGGCTCATTTAGATGGAGAGTTTGGATTAAGTGGACAACAGGATTTTAGTGCAGTTAGTGGCGGATTATTTGGATTAACCAAAACCTTAAATTTAGAGTGGCCTGCTGTATTTTGTCGTTCCCTTGATATTAGCCCTGATTTAGATGCAGCTACTACTGCTCAAATTATTCTGGCAGAACTACATGATCCCAATGCCTTAATTCAAGAAGTGGGCTATACCACAAAAGGTCGTGTTACTTTGACTTGTGAATTGGCTGATTTAGGAGTTTAAATTGTCAGGAGTTTAGGAAAATAATCTCAACTAAACTCCAGTTAAATTTTGTCCATTAGCAATAGATTATATCAAGTTCGGCTAATTACATATAATTTGGTTTGATGTGGGGTAATAGCTAACAGGTATTTTTCACTATTACCCATTACCAACTACCAAGCGCCACAGATATTATTTGAATTTGGACGAACATGATATTATTACTCGTTTCATTTAACAGTTGTAGTCGATAAATAAAAACTGGCAATTACTTAATTCTCATCATGAATACTCATACTAAACTAAATTCATCATCTGTCGTTGTTGTCAGTGGTGGTGGCAGAGGAATCACATCGGAATGTATTATTTATTTGGCTCGAAAATATCAGTGCAAATTTATTCTGTTGGGTCGTTCTGCAATTTTAGCAACAGAACCGGAATGGAGCATTGGTTGTGTTGATGAGTCGGAGTTAAAAAAACGAATTATGCAACATTTAATAGAGCAGCAAGAAAAACCAACGCCCATAAAAGTGCAGAATCTTTATAAAAAAATATGCCAAAGTCGGGAAATTTATCAAACCCTAGCTGATATTAAACAAGGAGGCGGTGAAGCAGAATATTTAAGTATTGATGTGACAGATACCTCTGCTTTAAAATCTGCATTAGCTCCTGTCGTCGCACGCTTGGGAAGAATTACAGGTATTATTCATGGGGCAGGAAATCTGGCAGACAAGTTAATTGAGCATAAAACAGAACAGGATTTTCAAACTGTTTATAATGTAAAAATAGAAGGTTTACACAGTTTAATAAATTGTGTCGATATCGCACAATTAAAGTTTATTGCTTTATTTTCTTCTTTTGTTTCTTTTTATGGCAATGTCGGTCAATCTGACTACTCATTAGCTAATGAAATTTTAAATAAATACGCTTATTTGTTGCAAAGAAAATATCCAGAGTGCCATGTGGTTTCTTTTGGATGGGGGCCTTGGGATGGAGGTATGGTAACACCGCAACTGAAACAATTATTTACACAAAAAAATATTAAACTAATTCCTCTCAGGGTAGGGGCAGAAATTTTGGCGGAAGAGTTAACCCAAGACCACACAAAAGTTCCCCAACTTATTATTATGAGTCAAGGAATTTCCGTCTTACCAAAAGCTTTTAGCCCAGAAAAACATAGTTATCGTTTATATCGGCGCTTAACCTTACAGGGTAATCCTTTTGTTTACGATCATGTAATCGGCGGTAATGCTGTTTTACCTGCCGTCTGTGCCTTAGCTTGGATGACAAATATTTGCGAGCAATTTTATCCTGGTTATCATTTTTTGAGTTGTCAAAAATATAAGGTGCTTAAGGGTATTGTTTTTGATGATAACTTAGCTAATTTATACTGTCTTGATTTAACCGAAGTAGAAAAATCCGAGGAAGAAATTCAGTTAGAAGCGTTGATTTGGAGTGAAACCCCTAAAGGCATTCCTTTATATCATTATCGGGCATTAATCAATATTAGTCAAAAATCCCATGCTCAACAAGCTTTAACTTTTGAAGATTTTAACTATTATGAATCTTCTTTGAGTTTAAACCCTTATCAGGAGGGGATTTTATTTCATCATCAGAGATTTAGAGGTATTCAAAAGATTCTCGAAATCACTGCTAATAAATTAATTGCTTCATGTTTTTTACCAGAAATATCTCCTGCTGAACAAGGGCAATTTTTAACGCAGTCTTTTAACCCTTACACAGCCGATATGTTTTTTCAATGTTTATTAATCTGGGTAAGACAAACCTATGGCTTAGGTAGTTTACCGCTAGAATTAACGGCATTGAAACAGTTTTATACTCTTCCTTTTAACCAGGAATTTTTGATTAATTTATCTATTGAAGAGCAGAGTGAAACTAAAGTAGTTGCCAGTGCGATCGCCCATGATATTCAAGGAAAAGTATATCTAGAAGCTACTAATATGCAGGTAACTTCAAGTGCGCGTTTGAATCAATTATTTCTAAATAATACGGTTGCTTCTAAAAATACTGTTTGTATGTAATTGTTGTCTTTCTCTACAAACCCAATCATGTATTCGTCTTCTTGGAGTATCTATGGCACATTCTCGACTTGCTATTGTTGGCTTAGATTGCTTTTTAAATCAGCATTTAAATTCGGAAATATTCTCAGCCTTAATTTATGATGGCAAGACCATCAAAGACATTAATCATCTTGATACCGGGGTAGAATCTTTCACTGTTTTATCGAAAATATCTCATCAAGCCCTGCAAGACTGCCAAGTTAATTGTTATAAAAATGTTGCTGTCATTACCGCCAACAATCAAACCGTAACGGCAGAGAATTTGGGAAAACATCTATCTAATTTATGGAATTTTTCAGCGATTACATTTAATTTAGATGGACAGAAAGATTGTTTACTTAAAGCTTTAGAAATCGCCCAACTGCTGTTAACTGCGAAAGAAGTTGATACCGTCATTATTAGTGTAGTCAATTCTGAGCTTAATACTCATAGCGTTCATGGTGGAGCCATTATTGTAAAAGATTATGCAGTGGCTCAAAAAGATGGCGATCGCATCTATGCGGTACTAGAAAGCTTTACCCGCATTGCAGATACCCTCTCTCCTTCATCTGTAGCAATTCAACAAAGTTGTCAAAAAGCTTTGCAACAAGCCAACATCAGCCCTTCAGAGGTTGGCTATATTGAAGTTTGCCACCAAAGCCTTGTAGAAGAAAATAGCCCAGAATTTACCGGCTTAATTAATGCTTACGCTACCCATCAACATGACCTAACCTGCGCTGTAGGTAGCGTCAAGGCAAATTTGGGTGATTTGGGTATTGCGGCGGGAATCATTAGCTTAATTAAAACAGCCCTATGTGTTTATAATCGCTATTTGCCAGCATACCCCCAATGGCAGCAACCCCAACACCCGGAAATCTGGCAAAATAGCCCTTTTTATGTGCCTACAAGTTCTTATCCTTGGTTTTTGTCAAAAAATCAGGAAAAGCGCCAAGCTGCTGTGAATATGGTTGCAGAAGATGGCATTTATGGTCATATTCTTCTCTCGGAAGATCCGACCCAAACCAGTCGTAGTCTTAGCTATTTACCCTACGCTTCCTTTTACCTTTTCCCCATCGCGGCTGATGACGCTTCATCTTTGCAGACACAACTAGATGATTTAGCTGCCAGAATTGAAACTAGTTTATCTTTACCTCAGACTGCCCAAGAAAATTTTAGCCAGTTTCAACGTAATTCCCAGTCCCCTTATGTTGTGGCGATTGTTGGCGACAACAAAGAAACCCTACAACGGGAAATTAAACAAGCGAAAAAAGGTATTGAGAAAGCATTTAGGGAAGGAAAATCTTGGAAAAGCCCTAAAGGAAGCTATTTTACTCCCAAACCCCTCGGTAAACAGGGAAAAATCGCTTTTGTTTATCCAGGGGCTTTTAATTCCTATTTAGGTATGGGACGCAATCTGTTCCAATTGTTTCCCCAATTGTGGAACCGCATCGCCAGCTTAGTTAATGATCCAAATCAATTCTTACAAGCAAAACAACTCTACCCCAGAAGCCAATATTCCCTATCACAGCGAGATTTAGAAGCCTTAGAAACTGAGTTTATCGCCAAGCCTTTATCCCTACTAGAAACCGGAACTGGTTTTGCGGTGATGTTCACGGACATTATGCAGCAATATTTCCAGATTCAACCCCAGGCAGCTTTTGGTTACAGCATGGGGGAAAGTACCATGATGTATAGTTTGGGAGTTTGGCCTAATGCTGATGCAGGAAGTCAATATATCCATTCTTCCCCACTGTTTCGCGATCGCTTAATTGGGACAAAACAAACAGTAGCAGAATATTGGGGCGAACCGACTGGGGAAAATTTATGGAGTAGTCATGTGTTAATGGCTTCACCAGCAGCAGTCAAACAATGCTTAGAACAAGAACCACGAGTTTATCTTACCCATGTTAATGCACCCCAAGAAGTGGTGATTGCTGGCGACCCCCAAGGCTGTTTACGGGTGATTGAACGCTTACAATGTGATGCTTTTCGTTCTCCGTCGGATATGGTGCTGCACTGTGAAGCTATGCAGTCGGAATTTGCCGCATTTATGCAGCTGAACACTGTCAATATGGGAACACCACCGGACACAGTATTTTACTCCTCTGCTAATTATCAACCAATTCCTCTAGAACAGTTGGCGATCGCTCAAAACTTATCACAAGGAGTCTGTCAACCCTTGGAATTTCCACGTTTAATCGATCGTGCTTATCAAGATGGGGTCAGAATTTTCCTAGAGTTAGGATCAGGCGGTAGCTGTTCCCGTTGGATTACAGAAACTCTCCAGACACAAGATCACCTCGCTATGTGCGTTAATCGTCGAGGTGCAGATGATTTGGCTACCATTGTCAAAATGTTAGCCCAATTGGTGAGCCATAAAGTAGACCTGGATTTATCACCCCTCTATCTTCCCCAGGAAACACCAACCCAAATTACAACCCTCAAGGAAACAGTTCCAACTTCGGTAGCTTCTCTTCCTTGTCTATTTAATGAAGATGATATTTTAGAGTTTATTGAAGGAAAAGTATCAAAGGTTTTTGGCGAAAACTATCAAGAAATTGACAGCTATACTAGACGTGTAAGAATGCCTTCGCCTCCCTTTTTATTTGTCAGCCGTGTAACTCAATTAGAAGGAAAACTAGGAAATTATAAATCAGGATTTATTGAAACAGAATATGATATTCCCCCAGATGCTTGGTATACAATTGATGGTCAATTAACTGTTGGCATCTGTAAAGAAACTGGTCACGGACTGTTGATGTTATTAAGTTATTTAGGGACGGATTTTGAAAATCAAGGTAAACGCTCTTTCCGCTTATTAGATTTATCAGCAACCTTCCTCTTTGAACAGCCAGAAGCCATAAAAACATTGAAGTGTCGAGTCAAGATTACTTCTTCTGTGAAAACTGAAAAAAGTTTACTCATCTTTTTCCAAGGAGAAGCCTTAATTGGTGATCAAGTGTGGATGAAACTCCATGACGGCTGTGCAGGACTCTTTTCTGATGAAGAATTAGAACAAGGACAAGGAATTGTTGTTTCCGAAAGTGAAGCAAGAGAACGTCAGCGAATTACAAAACAACAGTTTACACCTCTACTAACTTGTTCTAAATCAAATTTCACATCAGAAGATATTCTTGCTTTAACTCTGGGTGATTTAGTCAAGTGTTTTGGGGAAAGATACCAACAAAATTCCATAAATCCATCCTTAAGATTACCACCAGCAAAACTACTCATGTTAGATAACGTGATGATGGTTAATCCACAGGGAGGAGTAGCCGGACTAGGATTAGCCATTGGGTCAAAAGAAGTCACACCGGAAGATTGGTATTACTTCTGTCATTTTCGGAATGATCCCACCATGCCAGGGAATTTAATGATTGAAGGATGTATCCAATTAGTGCAGTTTTATTGTTTATTTTTAGGGTTACAAACTCGAACCAAAGATGCTCGTTTTCAAATCATTCCTGGCAAAACTCAAGCAGCACGTTTTCGAGGACAAGTTACCCCCCAAACAGGCACATTAATGTATCAAATGGAGGTATTAGAACTTGGACTCTCTCCTCAACCATATGCTGTGGCTAATGTGGATGTTATTTTTGGCGGAAAAACCATTGCTACTATTAAAAATATTGGTGTTCAGCTTGTTGAAAAACCACTTGCCATCAAAAATTCTATCACTGAGCTTAATCATCAACCCGTTTTATTCAATGAAGAACAACTAAAACAATTCGCCAAAGGCTCAGTTTCTGCTTGTCTTGGTTCAGAATTTGATATATATGAAAATCGCCAATCTGTTCGCCTACCTAATGGAGAGTTTCAGTTAGTTAGTCGGGTTTTAGAAGTAGAAGGCAAGCGTCATGAACTGCAAAAAAATTCACAAATAATTACAGAATATGACGTAAAACCTGATGCTTGGTTTTACGAACATAATGCTTACCCCAATTTACCCTACTGCACCTACATTGAAATTGCTGGACAACCTTGCATTTTTTTAGGGGTTTATATGGGGGCAACCTTATTATCTCCTGATGACGATCTGCATTTTCGCAATTTAGATGGGCAGGGAAAAATTCTTAAAGAAATTGACCTCAGAAATAAAACTATTACTGATAAAGTCCGTCTTCTATCTACGACTGCCATTAAAGGGGCAATAATTCAAAAATATGAGTTTGAATTATCCTGTGAGGGAGAACCATTTTATCGCGGCAATATGGTCTTTGGTGACTTTAGCACTGCCGTCTTAGCCAATCAAGTGGGGTTAGACGGAGGAAAACGCCTGAAACCTTGGTATCAAGAACATGAAACCTCCGCTTTGAATTTAACAACAATTCTCTTAAAAGACCCCAATTGGCGGCAGAAACTCTATCAAATTAATCCGAATAAACCCCATTATCGCCTCTCGGAAAAATATTTAGATTTTCTGGATGAAATGCTCATAATTGAAGGTGGTGGAAACTATCAAAAAGGGTACATATATGCCAGAAAATCAATTACCCCTCAAGATTGGTATTTCCCCTTCCATTTTTATCAAGACCCGGTCATGCCTGGAGCCTTGGGAGTCGAATCAATTATCCAAGCTATGCAGGCCTATGCTTTGCAGTTAGACTTAGGCAAATCATTCAGAAATCCTCGATTTGGTCAAGCTATTAATCATGAAATAACTTGGAAATATCGGGGACAAATTACGCCAGAAAATCACTTAATGTCTTTAGAGGTTCATATTTCTAAGATTGAAGTCGAATCTGAGCGCATCACAATTATTGCTGATGCCAGCCTCTGGAAAGAAGACTTAAGAATTTATGAAATTAAAGATATTGCTTTGTGCTTAGTAGAAGCATGATTTACGCATGAAAACGAAAGATTAAGGGTATAGGGGTACAGGGGTATAAATAAATGTTTGCAACCATCACACCCTTACACCCTCACACCCCTACACCCAGTCTCAACAGACAACCTGGATACGTAAGTCCGCAATACCCATTCAATTATTATTTGAGGTTACCAAAAATGCTCACTCAAGGTACATCCATCGCCACCCTGAATCCTCCAGATTCTATTGCTTTCGATCATGAAAGTATTCAACAAAAATTGCTGAACTTACATCAACCTTGTTATGTATTTCTGAAAAATAATCAAGTAGGAGTATCCCATCAACCTATTGAAGGCATACAAGCACAAATGATGGTGAATGCCATCTTACCCCAAAAATTGGGCGATCGCAGTTTTCTTGATTTTCATGGAGTTAACTACGCCTATGCGGCTGGCGCGATGGCGGGGGGTATTGCCTCGGAAACCCTAGTCATTGCCTTGGGAAAAGCCGGATTTTTAGCCAGTTTCGGGTCAGCAGGATTAGTACCGCAACGGGTAGAAAAAGCTATTTTCCAAATTCAACAAGCCCTGCCTACTGGCCCTTATGCCTTCAATTTGATTCATAGCCCCTCAGAAGAAGCCCTAGAGCAAGGGGCTGTGGAACTTTACCTCAAACATGGGGTGAGGACAGTAGAAGCCTCAGCTTACATGGATTTAACCCCTCATATTGTCCGCTATCGTGCAGCCGGGCTACACCTAAATTCTCAAGGGGAAATTCAAACCCACAATAAAGTCATTGCCAAAATTTCCCGCTCTGAAGTAGCTCAAAAATTTCTGCAACCTGCACCGCTAAAATTCCTCAAATCCTTAGTAGAACGGGGATATATTACACCGTTACAAGCTGCTTTAGCCGAAAAAGTCCCCTTGGCGGATGATATTACCGTTGAGGCTGATTCAGGGGGTCACACTGATAACCGTTCTTTGGTATGTCTGCTACCCAGCATTATCGCCTTACGAGATGAAATTCAACACCAATACCATTATGACCATCCCGTAAGAGTAGGTGCGGCTGGCGGAATTGGCACACCGGAAGCGGCTTTAGCTGCCTTTATGATGGGGGCTAGTTATATTGTCACAGGTTCGATCAACCATAGTTGCATAGAAGCTGGAACCTCTGACCATACCAAACAATTATTAGCCCAAGCAAGCATGGCTGATATGGTGATGGCACCCTGCGCTGATATGTTTGAAATGGGGGTGAAGGTACAACTACTTAAACGGGGTAGTTTGTTCCCCATGCGCGCGCAAAAATTGTATGACCTTTATAAAACTTATGGAGGAATTGAAGAGATTCCCCCAGAGATACGTCAAACTCTAGAAACACAAATTTTCCGCAAAAATTTAGATCAAGTTTGGGATGAGACCGTTGCTTATTTTTCCCAACGAGATCCTGAACAAATTGCACGAGCTAATAACAACCCTAAACGGAAAATGGCTCTGATTTTTCGCTGGTATTTAGGATTATCTTCTCGTTGGTCAACTAGTGGAGATGAGCAGCGCAAAATGGATTATCAAATCTGGTGCGGCCCCGCAATGGGTTCCTTTAATGAATGGGTGAAAGGTTCCTATTTAGAATTGCCTGAAAATCGCACAGTTGTTGACGTAGCCACACATATTATGCAAGGTGCTGCCTATTTATATCGTCTACAAAATTTGAAATTACAAGGTCTTAATCTGCCATCTCAATACTGTTATTACAGTCCATTCAATATTTAGCTTCTAGCTCAATAATGCACACATATTAACAAGGGATTTATGACTAATAAAACAATCGATTCTCCTTTTGCTCCTGGACTGCCAGCCCTTTATATTGTGGCATTTTTATCAGGAATCTCTTTAGGGTTATTTAATCCATTTATTTCCACCCTAATGAAACAAAATAACATCAATGATATTGTCATTGGTGCTAACTCTACACTCTACTTTTTTATCATTGCTATTGGCACCCCATTAGTTACCAAAATTCTCCGTCAGATAGGTTTGCGTAAAACCATGATGTTAGGGTTTTTGCTCATGGGAATAACTGCACCTTTATTTCCCTTCACAACCCAATTGTCTGCTTGGTTTTTGATACGTGCCGTGATGGGTTTAGCTTGTTGTTTATATCTCATCTCTGGACAAACTGCTATCAACTATTTCTGTAATGATAAAAATCGGGGCATTGTTAATGGGTTAGATGCTTTATGTTTTAGCTTAGGATTTGGAATTGGGCCAGTCATGGGAGCAGCTTTTTACAATGCTTCCCCTAAAACAACATTCCTCTTAGGTAGTGGATTAATTTTGAGTGGCATTATTGTCGTATATTTAGGACTACCAGAAAAAGAGATTAAGTTTCAAATCCCCCGCTTTCAGATTATTAAAAAGCTTAGGCTTCCATTGCATGGTTCCTTTGCCTATGGGTTTAGTGTCGCTACATTAGTATCTCTTTATCCTCTCTATTTACTAGAACAAAATTATGGCGTTGAGCGCATTGGTTATATTTTTGGGTTGTTTATTTTAGGAGGATTAATATCAACAATTCCGGTAACTCATTTAGCTGATCGCATAGGTAAAGTTAAAGCGTTGAGGTGTAGTGTGATTGTCGTGATTGTTTCGGTTATTGGTCTATCTTTTATAGACGATCCTAATATCACACCTTTCTTCGCTTTTATTTCTGGTGTAGGAATGAGTCCTGTTTTTCCCTTGTCCTTGGCTTTAATTGGGTCAAGACTGGCAGTTGATGAATTATCCTCTGGCAGTGCTTTATTTACCTCCATTTATAGTGCGGGATGTACGGCTGGGCCAATTTTATCGGCAATAGTGATGACGTTGCTCGGAACGCAATATATTTTTATGCTAATGATGGTTATTTTTGTTTTATTTTTCCTGAGTTTAAGCAAACAGAATAAATATAACCGTTCACTTCTAAGCGTTGAACGTTAAGAGATTGCTTGAAAAGTTTTTGGTTGTCATTTTAAGCACTTACTAATCCCTCTAGCTCCCCCTTGTAGCGAGTGGCGTGGATTTAGGGGGATCTAAGTAGGTCAGTGTAAATAATTATTGTTGGAATAAGGCAGGGAGCAGGGGGAGAAAGAATTTGAGCCTTATTTACTTTTCTTCACATAGTTTGGTTTTATTGCACCGACTTACTTAAAATATTTAGCTTTTTAACGCAGAGTAACGCTGGGGTTAGCGCCAAGGCACGCAGAGATTTTCTCATGATATGGCTGTAGCCAGATATATTAGGACACCAAGCTAAGGTAAAACCCTGACAATAAAAAGCTTTCCAGTCTGTCAACAGTCAACAGCTATAATTCGCTAGTTTTAGATGAGGGTTGGTACTACTTATTTCATCTTCCACGATTGGGGTGCTTGTTCTTACAGGCATCCCTTCGTTTTTCATAGCTACTGCCTAGCGTTTAGATAAGAGTTTATCTACAAATGAGTATTAAAAGTAGCTGAAAGCTTTAATTGTTATAGTATTGCTTGATTATTATTTGGAAATTCTATTTCTAGAGAGGGATTACTAACAGACCTAAAAATAAGCTTTATAGTAAAACTATACACATTAATTTGTTGAGGTTAATTATCTTATCCTGAGTCATAAAAAATACAATAAAATCCCTTGCAGTGGAGGTGTGGCAAAGAACCGTGACCGAGTTTATTAGTAATAATGATAATCAAAATAACGAGGTATGGCTGGTCAATTTTTGCGAAAAACCTAATCCGGATGATTTTCCTGAGCATATCTAAGTAGAGAAGAATATATATATCATTCCTAATATTTAGGTATAAACGCCTTCATCTAGCCAGTTACTTTTGGTTTTTTAGTTACAGCTACGAAGGCAATAGAAAATACTGGTTTGGAGTTGTGTAACTGCTAATAAGAGACGCAGGAGTCAGGGATGAGCCAAAGTTTAGTCAGAGTGCTGTTGGTTGATGATGGCGAAAGTGATTACATCTTAACTTGTAATTGGTTCAGTGAATTTCGGGTAGCTAACTGCAAGTTAGAATGGGTAGATAATTATGAAGCGGCAAAAGTAGCGATCGCCAAAAATCAGCATGATATATATTTAGTAGACTATCGTTTAGGCTCCCGCAGTGGACTAGAACTGTTACGCGAAGCAATTGCCGATGGCTGCACCTCTCCGATAATTTTGCTCACAGGTCAAGGAGACGGAGAAATAGATATAGAAGCCATGAAAGCCGGAGCGGTAGATTATCTAGAAAAGAACCAACTGAATGCACCTCTCCTAGAACGTTCTATTCTCTATGCCATTGAGCGTAAACAAACAGAAAAAAAAATCCGTGAACAAGCAGCGCTGCTGGATATTGCCAATGATGCCATTTTTGTACAAGATTTAGATGGGCAAGTTTTATTTTGGAACGAAGCAGCAGCAAGGCTTTACGGTTGGCAAAAAGCAGAAGCAATTGACAACAAAACTCAAAATCTCTGGCAAGACAAAAACTTAGCCTTATTGCAAAAAGCACTGGAGACTCTACAGCAAAAAGGTTCATGGAAGGGAGAATTACATCAAACCACAAAATCTGGTAAAGAAATTATTGTTGAAAGCCGTTGGACATTAGTACATGAGTTTGGGAATAAATCCCAATGTATACTCATCGTCAACACAGAAATCACCCAAAAAAAGCAATTAGAAGCTCAATTTCTTCGCGCTCAACGATTAGAGAGTATTGGCACTCTTGCAAGTGGTATTGCCCATGATCTCAATAATGTTCTGGCTCCTATTTTGATGACAGCACAACTTTTAGAATCACAAATCAAAGATGAACGTTCTCGGCGACTATTGCCAATATTGATTACTAACGCTAAACGCGGGGCTAACTTAGTTAAACAAGTATTATCATTTACTCGCAGTCTTGAAGGTGAACGCACCTTATTGCAATTGAAGCACCTAGTGGGAGAAATTCAGCAAATTATTAAAGAAACATTTCCCAAATCAATTGATTTGGTGGCGCACATTTCTCAGAATCTTTGGACTGTTTCTGGTGATGCTACCCAGTTACATCAAGTACTGATGAATTTGTGTGTTAATGCCCGTGATGCGATGCCCAAGGGCGGTACGTTGAAAATCACGGCGGAAAACTTCTCGATAGATGAAAATTATGCCAAAATGAATATAGATGCCAAAGTCGGCCCCTATGTAGTAGTTACAGTTACTGATACGGGAATTGGTATTCCTTCAGACATATTAGATCGGATATTTGAGCCATTCTTTACCACGAAAGAATTGGGTAAAGGCACGGGATTAGGACTTTCAACCGTACTCGGCATTATTAAAAGTCACGGGGGTTTTATTAATGTATATACGGAAGAGGGCGAAGGCAGCCAGTTTAAAGTGTATTTACCTGCTCAGGATACCAAAGAGCTTTTAGAAGAAGCAGAGTTGGAATTACCTCCAGGAAATGGAGAGTTAATCTTAGTTGTCGATGATGAAGCTGCTATTAGAGATATTACGAAAACATCTCTAGAGTCTCATAATTATAAAGCAATTACAGCTAGTGATGGAATTGAAGCGATCGCCTTATATGCAGAACACCGAGACGAAATATCTTTGGTGTTGACAGATATGGTAATGCCCTCTATGGATGGCTTAACAACTATTCGGACATTGCAAAAAATTAATCCTCATGTAAAAATCATTGCTGTCAGTGGCTTGGCGGCTCATGATAAAGTCAACACAGCTTATAATATGGGTATCCAAGCATTTTTATCGAAGCCATACACCGCTTACCAATTATTACAAACAATTAATGCAGTCCAGCATAAGAATTAATTCTTGTTGCTAGGCTTATATTATTTGTAGAGTTGGGTAATTGCTAATTGGACTTGACGCATGAAAACGAAAAATTAAGGGTTTGGACAAGGGTATAGGGGTATAAATGTTTAAAACCCTTACACCCTTACACCCAGTCTCAACAGACAACCTCAGTGCGTAAGTCCTATGTTAATTAATAATAGTAATAAATAATTATATATT
The DNA here is from genome assembly GCF_048568275.1 of Anabaena sp. FACHB-595. NCBI lineage: Bacteria > Bacillati > Cyanobacteriota > Cyanophyceae > Nostocales > Nostocaceae > Anabaena > Anabaena sp. FACHB-595. The sequence goes on along the minus strand of NZ_CP183473.1, from coordinate 1,936,713 downwards.
CAGTTGATATCTAGGACTATGAAATCAGTGCTGCCATCTACACCCATTGTTACGCTCAAACCCAAAATTGAAGATAGTTTTGCTATCACTTTCGCACCTTTATCTCTAGAAGAAATTCATGCTCTAGCCGATGACTCGGCTAATGGTGCGGTGGTAGTAATGAGTGGGATGGTTCGCAATCAAACCGATGGAAAACCTGTAGTTTCCTTAGAATATCAAGCTTATGAACCAATGGCATTGCGTGTATTTTATCAAATAGCGGCAGACATTCGCTCGGCTTGGCCTGCTGTCAATCGGGTAGTGATTCATCATCGTATTGGGCGTTTGCAGGTAGGACAAATCAGCGTTTTAGTAGCCATAGGTTGTCCCCATCGTAGTGAGGCATTTGCAGCCTGTCGCTATGCAATTGATACCCTGAAACATAACGCCCCCATTTGGAAAAAAGAACATTGGCAAGATGGTTCTAGCACTTGGGTAAGTATTGGTGCTTGTGAACAGTCAGGACAAAATTGCTAAAATTCCCGAATTAGTTGCCTATGCCCGTGTTTCGTCTAGAGAACCTACGGTGTACACACAAGTCCAAGTAAAGTAATAAGAGCAGGAGTTGAGGAGAGTGAGCGCACCTCAGAATTTACTCAATAAGCTCACCAAATTCTTCAATTTCAGCTTCACCCTTAACACGTCTACCACTTTCATCTCGTCCAATAAAATACCACTTGATTTTCTTGTTAATTAATTCAGCACTACCACCCCAATTTTGAAAATCAGTGTACTGACAATTAGGTAATATCATTCCTCTTGGGCAGGAATACCATTCAATAAAATCATTACGAGTAAAAGGTTTACCCGTGAAGTTTGTGAAGTACCATTGTCTTCCAATCCAAGTAAAAGCACCAAATTCTTCAATAACAACTGCTCCAATTAATGACTCAATTGTAGTGAGTTTTGCCATCTATGGCTACTACTTCTAAGTGATAATTGTCTCCTGGTTATTGATGAATTAAACCGAGGAAATGCTGCTGCTATATTTGGTTCAGTTTTTCAATTGCTGGACAGGTAAGAAGACGATTGGTCGAGTTATGAGGTTGATGTCTCGGAAATGTAATTGGTTGGTTTATTTAATGTAATGGGACATAAAGCTAATATTTACCTTGAGGGTTTAATAAAAATTAACGGCAGTAATTTTGGTATTTTTACTGGCAACTTAAAATCTCAATTGGAAAGAGATTCAAACAGTAATTGATTGAGACTACTTAAAAATTTAGAAAATCGCAAAATTAACAATCCCCCTAACTTATTTATAATTGCCACTATTAATACATCAGATGAATCTATTTATTATTTAGACAGCGCTTTTAAGCGTCGCTGGGACGGGGAATACATAGATGCTCCAAGCGATGATGGTATAGAAGATGATGAGAGCATAACTTATGATCTGCTTAAAGTAAAATTAGTTTTAGAAGAACATAAAGGCTTTGAGCGTTTTCGGAGATATCTAGTCAATCAAAAGCTGTAAAAGCCAGTAATATACAAGATGATTGATACCTTACTCGCACCATCTCTACCAAATTATTATGTAGAACGTCTCGAATACAGCCGAGAGTTAAAAACTCGTCTGCTGAAAAATTCATCAGATGTAGGTGCTTTGGTCGTGACAGCTATTGATGGCTTGGCTTCGGTTGGTAAATCTACCCTGGCAATGGCTTTGGCATATGACCAAGAGGTGCAAGCTCATTTTTGTGACGGGATTCTCTGGGTAACTTTAGGTCAACAGCCTAATCTTTTATCGCTGCTTAGTGCTTGGGTACAAGCATTGGGGGACTACAACTTTAAACCCATCAGTGTGGAAGCAACTTCCAATCAACTGCGTACATTGTTGTATGAAAAAGCTGTGCTGCTAATAATAGACGACGTTTGGAATATAGAGGATGCACAAGCATTTAATGTTGGTGGAGCTAGCTGTCAAGTTTTGGTAACAACCCGCGATGCAGAAATCGCCGAAGCTCTCGGAGCTAACCCCCCATGTTGTTTGGATGTGATGGAACCATCCCAAGCAATGGAACTGCTGACTAAAAAATTAGGACGCTCGATTACTGCTATAGAATATCAGCCAGCGCAAGATTTAGCTTCATCCGTTGGTTATTTCCCTCTGGCGTTGTCATTGGTAGCTGCTGAAATCGCCAGTTGTACAACTTGGACTCAATTATTAGAGGATTTTCAGCAAGAGGTAGCGCGATTAAAAAATCTTACTCGACCAAAAGCAGAAGAAATTACTGATGAAACCATTTTAAAACGCTTGCGCTTAACAGCATCATTAAATTTGAGTCTCAAGCGAATGCCTAAAGAAAAGCAGGAGCATTTTTCTTGGTTGGGGGTATTACCGAAAAATGTTACCATCACTAAGATGATGGCAGCGACTCTATGGAAAATGGATATATATGATGCTGCTAAGACATTGGAATACTTAGAAAATAAAGCAGTTTTATCGCCTGGAGTTCCTTTAAAAGATGGGACACCAACGTACCGTTTACATGACTTATTTCATGACTTAGCACGTAATTTGTTGACTGCTCCACCAAACCCAGAGGATGAAGATAATCTATCGGGGTTGGGTATAACTTTAGCCTCTGCTCACGCTACTTTTTTGGAGACATACCGAAATAAAACCTCTGAAAATCTTTGGCATACCTTACCCAATGACGGGTATATCCATCAGCATTTAGTTTGGCATTTGTCCAAGGCTCAAAAGGTAGAAGAAATTCACGAATTATTACGAGAAGATTCAGAAACAGGAGGTAATGGTTGGTACGAAGCTTGCGCGCGCCTATCACAAACTGCCAATTTTGTAACTGATGTTTTTCGTGCTTGGGAATTGGCAGAAAACTCCTGGACTGAAACAACCTTGGCTCAAGTTATTGGGTTGCAGTGTCGCTATGCTTTAATTATTGCATCCCTTAATAGTTTAACAGTGGATTTACCAGTAGGGCTGTTGGTTGCGTTAGTTGAAAAAAATATGTGGACTCCTGAGCAAGGACTCAGTTACGCAATACAAAGCTCGAATCCATCACAGAAAGCAAACTTGCTTACACAGCTAGCCAATCATTTGCCATCAAAGTTAAAAGAATTAGCACTGTCGAAAGCTCTGGCTGCTACTAGGAAGATTGATACCAGGGAGGCTGAGGATGAAAAGTTTCGCGTCCAGGTACTAAGTAGTTTGGCTGTTAAACTGCCACCAGAATTATTACCAGAGGCTCTGGCTGTTGCCAGGCAGATTGAGTATGAGAGCTATCGCGCCCAGGTACTAGGTAGTTTGGCTGACAAATTACCGCCAGAATTGTTACCAGAGGCTCTGGTTGCTGCCAGGGAGATTCAGGATGAGGAGTTTCGCGCCCAGGTACTAGGTAGTTTGGCTGATAAATTGCCAGAATTGTTACCAGAGGCTCTAGCTACTGCCAGAAAGACTGAGGATGAGTCTAGGCGTGCTCGAATTCTAAGTAGTTTGGCTGTTAAATTGCCACCAGAATTGTTACCAGAGGCTGTGGCTGCTGCCAGGGAGATTCAGGATGAGGATTCTCGTGTCTTTGTTCTAAGTATTTTGGTTGATAAATTGCCAGAATTATTACCAGAGGCGTTGGCTGCTGCCAGGGAGATTGAGAATAGCTACAATCGCCGCGATGCTCTAATTAGTTTGGCTAATAAATTACCACCAGAATTGTTACCAGAGGCTGTGGCTGCTGCCAGGGAAATTCAGGATGAGGCGAATCGCGCCGAAGTACTGGGAAGTTTGAGTGATAAATTGCCAGAACTGTTACCAGAGGCGTTGGCTGCTGCCAGGGAGATTGAGTTTGAATCAAGTCGCGCCTATATTCTAAGTAGTTTGGCTGATAAATTGCCAGAATTATTACCAGAGGCTCTCGCTGCTACCAGGGAGATTCAGAATGGTTATAATCGCGCTGATATTCTAAGTAGTTTGGCTGATAAATTGCCACCAGAATTGTTATCAGAGGCTCTCGCTGTTGCCAGGGAAATTGAGGATGAAAAGTATCGCGCCGAAGCCTTAAGTAGTTTGGCTGATAAATTACCAGAATTATTACCAGAGGCTCTCGCTGCTGCCAGGGAGATTGAGGATGAAAAGTATCGCAACGATGCTCTAAGTAGTTTAGCAAATAAATTACCACCAGAATTGTTATCAGAGGCTGTGGCTGTCAGAGAGATTAAGGATGAGAAGTATCGCGCCTATATTCTCAGTAGTTTGGCTGCGAAATTGCCGGAATTGTTACCAGAGGCTCTAGCTGCTGCCAGGGAGATTCAGTTTGAGTCAAGTCGCGCCCAAGCCTTAAGAAGTTTGGCTGATAAATTTCCAGAATTGTTACCAGAGGCTCTAGCTGCTGCCATAGAGATTCAGGATGAGGAGTATCGCGCCCAAGCCTTAAGAAGTTTGGCTGATAAATTGCCACCAGAATTGCTACCAGAAGTTGTGGCTGCTACTAGGGAGATTGAATATGGAGAGTTTCGCGCCTCTATTCTGGGTAGTTTGGCTGTTCAGTTGCCAGAATTGTTACCAGAGGCTGTAGCTGCTGCTAGGGAGATCGAGTATGATGCGTTTCATTCCGATGCTCTAAGTAATTTGGCTAATAAATTCCCAGAAGTGCTACCAGAGGCTCTGGCTGCTGCCAGGGAGATTCTGAGTGAGCATTGTCGCGCCGATAGCTTAAGTAGTTTGGCTGATAAATTGCCACCTGAATTATTACCAGAGGCTGTGGCTGCTGCCAGGGAGACTGAGGATGAGTACTATCGCGCCTATGTTCTAATAAGTCTAGCTGATAAATTCCCAGAATTATTACCAGAGGCGGTAGCTGCTGCCAGGGGGATTCAGGATGAGTATCCTCGTTCCTTAGCCCTAAGAAGTTTGGCTGATAAATTGCCAGAATTATTACCAGAGGCTCTCGCTGCTACCAGGGAGATTCAGGATGACGGGCATAATCGCGCCTATAATCTAAGTGATTTGGCTGATAAATTGCCACCAGAATTGTTACCAAAGGCTCTGGCAGCAGCCAGGGAAATTCAGGATGAGTACTATCGCGCCAATGCCTTAAGTAGTTTGGCTGATAAATTGCCACCAGAATTGTTACCAGAGGCTCTGGCTGCTGCTAGGGAGATTCAGGATGAAGAGTATCGTGCTGATGTTCTAAGTAATTTGGCTGATAAATTGCCAGAATTGTTACCAGAGGCTGTGGCTGCTGCTAGGAAGATTCAGGATGAAGAGTATCGTGCTGATGTTCTAAGTAATTTGGCTGATAAATTGCCAGAATTGTTACCAGAGGCTGTGGCTGCTGCTAGGAAGATTCAGGATGAAGAGTATCGTGCTGATGTTCTAAGTAATTTGGCTGATAAATTGCCAGAATTGTTACCAGAGGCTGTGGCTGCTGCCAGGGGGATTCAGGATGAGAAGCATCGCGCCCAAGTCCTGAGTAGTTTGGTGGATAAACTTTTACAAATACAAAAAACTCAACTTTTTTGTCTCTGGGGAAAAACTCTTCACATCTTATCTGTTTACACTCGCCCAGGCTTACTTAGTGATATAAATATACTAACTCCAATTATAGATACTTTAGGTGGCGAACAAGCATTGAGAGATACAGCTTCTGCTATCCAAGATGTTTCACGGTGGTGGCAATAAAATTTAAAAATCGCTCTTTGAGTCAACATACGTAAATATAACGATTGATAAAAGTCTTGGACATCGCGGGTTGTATTGTTACGATTGATGCAATGGGTTGTCAAAAAGAAATAGTTCACGCAATCGCTCAGAAACAAGCAGATGAGGTTAAAGCACTGCTGGAAAGGATAGCAGAGCTTTAACCTCTTGCTCTAGCCTTTCTATTTTTTGATCTTTTTCTTCTGGACTTATCCTTGAACATTACCATCTTTCTTCCCTCACCGGAATATCCCTGACTTTCCTACCTGGGCAGTTACTTAATATGCTTCAAATAAACCCAAAATCCTCATTTAGAGGCGCGATTTATCGCGTCTGATAAAGCTAATGATCCACACCAATTGCCACCCATTAAACTTTTCAAGCAAGACTTTCTAACTGAATCACCGCAAACGCTGATTCTAACGCCTGTATGCGGCTTTCTACCTGATTAATTTGGGCTGACAACTTGCCAGAAGACGCATCCTGTGTTTTCTGAGGCTGACAGAATCGCTGCAAGTCAAGGTGGGTAATGCGTCGCTGTACTTGTCCACGGGTAACAACTATCCAAACGTGGCGATGATGTGCGATCGCATCTTCTACTATAGATTCAATGGCGAGGGCAGCTGTTATCCCAATACTAGGGACTTCACTAAAATCTAATACTATTGCTTGATAGTTCTGCACGAATGACATCCGGCGAGAGATGCTTTTAGCTGCACCAAAGCTCATTGGCCCCCCTAATTTCAGCAGTAAAATATCCCCTCCGGCTTGGGTGAGAATTTCTTGCTCGGTGGGAGTAAGATTTTGATTTCCTGTGGGGTCAGTAATGACTTGAATATTATCACTTTGGACATCGCTTAACCGTTTAATTGTCAGGACATTGGCAATAAACGCTCCTACTAGTACCGCCGTAATTAAATCTACAAATACGGTGAGAAACAACACCAAATACATTAATCCCGTACCCTTCAAAGAAAGACGGGGCGCACGTTTGATAAATCCCCAATCGAGAATATCAATACCTACCTTGAATAAAAGTCCCGCCAGCACTGCATTAGGAATCTGCGCTGTTAATGGACTTGCCCAAAACACAACTAACAGCAGTACCAAAGCATGAATCATCCCAGATAAGGGCGTTTTCCCCCCAGCTTGGACATTTACAACTGTCCGCATGGTTGCGCCTGCACCGGGTAATCCGCCAAATAACCCCGCCAACATATTGCCAATTCCTTGCCCTATTAATTCCTTGTCAGAATCATGCTGAGTACGGGAAATATTATCAGCCACCAAGGAAGTTAACAGCGAATCTATCGATCCCAACACCCCTAACATCAGCCCATACCTGAGCATATCTGCTAACTCGCGGAGATTAAAGGTGGGCTTGTGGAAAGTGGGGAATCCGCTAGGAATCTTACCAATGCGCGCTATATCGGCATCTTTGAATACCACCACTGAAATAATTGTTACCGCCACCAAAGCTAATAGAGGGGAAGGTATAACCCGATTTAGTTTGGGTGGAGCAGCAAAGACAATAATCAACGTCAGTAACCCCAGCCCGACAGCCACCCAGTTAGGATTACTTAGATAGGCGGGCAGTTTTTGTAGAGTTGTGACTACGCCACCCGTGCCGGCATGACCCAATAAGGGGGGTAATTGCAGCAAAATGATAATTACGCCAATCCCTGACATAAAGCCAGAGATGACGGTGTAGGGCAGGAGGGTGATATATTGTCCCAGACGCATCACCCCAAACAGGATTTGCATTAGTCCGCCCAACATGACAACGGTAAATGCAATTTCTAACCCCGTATCGGGATAACGCGCCATCAAGGTAGTAATCACGGTTGTCACTACCACAGTCATCGGCCCTGTAGGGCCAGAAACTTGGGCTGGTGTTCCCCCAAACAAAGCCGCAAAAAAGCCGACGATGATCGCACCATAAAGTCCTGCGATCGCACCTGCACGGGAAGCGACACCAAAGGCTAGGGCTAAGGGTAAAGCGACAATCGCCGCAGTTAAGCCCCCAAATAGGTCGCCTCGCCAATTGCGAAAGTGAATTTTGTTGATAGGATTAATGGACACCGTATTATTACTCTCAATTAGAAGACTTGATCAACGAAAGACCAGTACGGGAATATTGCTGCTGCGAAGAATTTGAGTTGTGGTGCTACCAATAATCAGATGACGAATACGGCTATGTCCGTAAGCCCCCATCATCAGTAAATTAATCTTGTTTTCTTGCACATATCGAGCGATCGCTTTTTCTGGTTCACCTTCTAGGAGGCTACAAATCGGCTCAAATCTAGCTTTTTGCAACAATTGTTTAGCTTCATTCAGTCTTGTAGATGCTGTTTGATCTGAGTTACTTTTAGCTACTGTCAGTAAATGTACTTCTAAACTTTGAAATACAGGATAATCTACTAAAAATTCTAGTATTTTTTTCCCAGTTAAACTAGCATCATACGTTACTAAAATGCGATCAATTATTTTAAATTCGCGGGGAGTAACTAAGCATGGTTTACTACTACTACGAATAATCCGATCTAAATTCGCGCCTAAATGTCCCGATGCAAAATCTGCGGCTTCTCCCCGTTTACCTAAAACAATTAAGTCATGATTTTCTGCAAATTCATGGAAACAATCTACTAAAAATCCTGTTTTATTCGTTAACTTAAAATCTTCTATACCCTCAGCTTTAAGAGTTGCAGCAGCATTTTGTAAAATCAATTTTGCCCGTTGATTATTCAACTTGGCTTTTTCATGTTCTAAGTTAACTAATTCATTCAGCAATTGTTCTGAAGCTCCCAGCCCAATACTACCGCTTAAGTTACCCGTAGAAACTACCTTTTGACTGCGAATATCGGTGACAAACAAAACATTAATTTTGGCGTGAAATTGACTAGCAAACCAAGCTCCATATCGATATACATTTTCAGCATAAGCTGACCCATCGGTACAAAGTAAAATATTTTTCATGGTAGTTTTATCCCTTGTTAATCAAAGGGTGTAAAGGCAATCTACTGCTTATTCACAGCATCGGATTTTTGATGAGTTGCTAATTTATTCAACAACGTAGCACTAGCTTGATTCAGCCCGATTAGTTCAACTTCTGCCCCATTGCGGCGAAATTTCAATACTGCTCTATCAAGTACCTCCACTGCCCCTTGATCCCACAGGTGAGCATGAGTTAAATCAATGGTGACACGCTCCAGCAATTCGGTAAAATCAAAAAATCCGAGAAATTCATCTCTAGATAAAAAGAAAATTTGTCCCACTACTTTATAGATGCGATGCGTACCATCTTCACTTAGCACTTTATCGACAAATACCAATTGAGCAATCTTGTTAGAGAAAAATACTGTACTCATAACGATACCTGTCACAACACCCAGGGCAAAATTACGGGTGAAGATTGTCACAAACATCGTCGTTAACATCACAGCCGTTTCCGTGCGGGGAATGCGGGAGATATTTTTAAAGGATGTCCAGCGAAATGTCCCAATTGACACCATAATCATCACGGCTACTAGTGCCGCCATTGGCATTTGTTTCACCCAATCCTGTAAAAATAAAATGGCAATTAATAGGAACACTCCAGCCGCCAGGGTTGATAATCTCCCCCTTCCGCCAGACTGGACATTAATCACCGATTGCCCAATCATCCCACATCCGGCCATGCCCCCAAAAAATGCCGTAACTATATTTGCAATCCCTTGTCCTTTGGCTTCTTGGTTTTTATCGCTGGGGGTATCTGTGAGTTCATCTACTAGTGAAGCGGTTAAGAATGAAGCCAACAAACCCACGATCGCCAATGTTAAAGAATAAGGCAGAATAATCTTGAATGTTTCTAGAGTTAACGGCACTTGGGGCAAAGCAAAACTTGGTAATGCAGTCGGTAACTCTCCCATATCCCCCACTCTGGGAACTTTAAGTTTGAGTGCGATCGCGGCTATAGTCATCACCGCCAACGCCACCAAGGGAGAGGGGACGGCTTTAGTAAAACGCGGCAGAATATAAATAATCCCCAAGGAAAGGAGAGTCAATATATATACGGTGGGTGGTACATTCGTCAGTTGTGGTAACTGGGCGAGGAAAATTAACACCGCTAGGGCATTAATATAACCAATCATCACCGCCCTAGGTACAAATCTCATTTGACGGCCTAGTTGCAGGAATCCAAATACAACTTGAAAGACCCCTGTTAACAAAGTGGCTGCGAATAAATACTGCAACCCATGATCTTTGACTAAATCAATCATTAACAGAGCCATCGCCCCTGTAGCGGCAGAAATTGAACCCGGCCTCCCCCCTAAAAAGGCTGTCATGACGGCAATAATAAATGAGGCATATAGCCCCACTTTGGGATCAACCCCAGCAATAATCGAAAAGGCGATCGCCTCTGGAATCAATGCTAGTCCCACAACCGCACCTGCCATAATGTCTCGCTGAGTGTTAAAAAACCACTCTCGCCTCAAAATTGTTCCGTTCAAGTTTCCTCCTAGCGTCTCAATTAAAATAAAATTGCCAGTGCTTAATTCAGATTAAAAATATATCGATTGGCAATAAAATTTTGTAATTAATAATTCCTATTACCTTGCTGCAAGTTGTTCATGATATACATAATTACAATCAATACTTTCTTTATATCTTAATAATTAAAAACTACTAACTTGTAGTTATTTCATACTGATTGAAGACTGATTGAAGAGTGATATCATATATGGATAATTTGTCTTGTTTCAAACTGTTGGAATAATCTCTTGAATCAAGATTTTGAATCTTATTTTGGTATCAAACAGTATGTAAAAAGCTTAGTATGTGAACGATAAACTATATGCAGACTAATCTACAGACCGATAAAATAGCCTGTTTTTATGCAAGCATAGTTAATTACAAATACTTTTGATAATTGCAAGGCTCAGTTTGTCCTTTAAGGTGGACAATACCAACTATTTAAAGCTACTGAAGAGATAGTTGCCTGCGACATGAACTAAACCTGCTGAATATTGAATCAATACTAGGACATTTATTTCGTAACGTCAGCATATCACAGCGTCGTTACAATCGCAAAGCAGCTTCGCTATGATATTACTCTTTGCTCTTGGCAGAGATCGCCGGTGTCTTTGATTTAACTCCTGGCATTGGAGCGACAATTGGCATTACCCTAGTTTCGTTAATTGCTTGTGTCCTTCTCCAGCAAGTAGAAGAAAATTTACTCATGCCGCGCATTATGCAAGGCTCAATTAACATGAATCCAGTTTTTATGTTCTTTGCTTTACTAGTAGGAGCTAAGGTTGCAGGATTAGTGGGAGTTTTCTTATCAATTCCCTTAGCATGAGTGTTAATTAGTTTGTTTGAAATTAAAGAGATGCAAGGAGGGGAGCAGAAAAAATGAGGGGAGGCAAAAATGCGGGTATACAAAGATAAAGAGCAGGGAAGAACAATTACTGACTACTGACTTTTGATGAAGACCAAATGGGTAGCCGATTTACTTGTTGTACCGTTAATTCTGCGTAGGTTGTACCATCATTTTGGGCGACTTCTTGACTAAAATAGCTTTCATCTCCCTGATGTTGATGGGGGCCGCTACTGTAAACTGTATAGCGATTCTCACGACGAGCGCGATTATAAGGAGAACCTATAGTCCATCGCCATCGGGACGGAAAAACTATTCCGCCAATGTTTTCAATCCAATCTTGCTCTCCCCGAAAATGGTAAACGTGCTTTGCGACATCAAAGCCTTCATTACCATCAAATACACCTCCGAAGGAAACTACAGTAATTTCCACGGGAAGCCATTCGTCTAAATAGGGAGCAGCACCTAAAGCCACCTGAGCGCCGCCACTTGTACCCATTAAAATTAGCTGAATTGGTTCTTTTGGAGATGTGGGAATTGGTTGCTGTTTCTCCATTTGCTCGACAATTGTTAGAGCGATCGCTTGGTTGTAGATAGGCCCGTAGCGATTATCGGCGGAAACAGCCATTCTCCAGACATTACGTGCTTCTAGTATACGTTCGGTTAATGTAATTGTAATTTTAGCAGCGATCGCCCATGCTTCAGGCAGTGTAATTATTCCATTACTGGCTCAGGTGAAATTATCACTGCTAATTTTTATATTTGTAATCAACGCTTTCAGTGTAATAGCAGGTTACTATTTTTGGATATTTACCATTTGGAAAACCGGAAAACAGTTGCGATTATCTATTCCTACCTATAGAAAACTGCTGATTCCAATTGGCTTTGCTCATACTCCCCAAATCTTCAACTTTTTTACAGTGATTCCGCTTTTGGGAAGACCGATTGAAATTGGACTATCAGTCTGGAGTTTATTAGCAATAATTGTAGTTTTAAAAGGTTGGTTGAATATCAAATTGGTTAGGGCGATTTTAATTTGTTTAAGTGGTTGGCTAATTGTACAGATTGCCATTGGATTAATTCAAATTACACTCCAACGGCTGATAATTGAGACTAGTTAGAGAGTGCATCCCACTTTTTATGCTTTCAAAAATAATAAATAAGAAGGAAGGATTGTGACAGAAATCGGAAGTCAGGAACTAATTTTTGATTTTGAAAACATACTGAAACTTAAATCCATATTTAACAAGGCTCTTATCTTAAAATCCGTTCATAAATCAAATCCTCTGATTAATTTCATGTAAAAAAGTCTTAAACCAACAGAATTCAAAAATTTCAACATCTCATTTCGTTGGTATTAAGCACATAATTGCTCACTTTTTTGGAAAAAAGAACATTAGCAAGATGGTTCTAGCACTTGGGTAAGTATTGGTGCTTGCGAACAGTCAAACATGATCTAATTAATGTTCAATAATGGGGCAAATGGTTTTATGAGAATTATCAGGCTTTATTTCCCACCCAGAAAGTAATCCTGATAATTCTTGCCTCAAAATTAGTAATTGCTGAATTTGCTCATCAATAGCTTTTACCTTATCTTCTAGTTTAATTTTGATATGTTCACAAGGTAATTCTCCTCCATCGTGGACATTTAAAAATTCCTTGATTTCTGACAAGCTTAATCCTAAACTTTGAGCGCGCTTAATAAAGTGCAGTCGTGCCAAAACATCAGAATTAAATAATCTAAATCCTCCCTCGGTTCTGCCTGATGATGTGAGTAGACCAAGTTCTTCATAGTAGCGAATGGTTTTAATGGGTACGCCGCTTTCTTTGGCAACTACACCAATTTGTTTTGCTTCTGTTTGGGCTAACATACTTACCAAACCTTCAGTGAGATATGATTACTAATCTTATACTAAACTCTCCAGTTAACTAGAGAGTCAAGTTTCAAAGATTCTCCTGATGCACCGTGAGACCAATCTCCTGACTGTAAGATAATTCCAAGGTGTAATCTCATGAGAAACTAATGTGAGTAGCAGCTATTTCTTCACTCGCGTTTGCTGATTCGACGGCGATCGCACCACGAAACATATTCATCCCGCAGGTGAAAGCATATTCACCTATAGCTTTAGGGGTAAATTCCACAGTTATTACTTGATTGAGTGGTAAATCTGCGGCAATGTGAAAGTCTGGAATCAAAACCTTTTCTAAACAACTACTGGGATCTTTGCGTTCAAATTTCAGTCGTACTGGTTTCCCAACTTGTACTACAATCCGACTTGGATCATAGCCTCCATCAACGGTGATGGTTACTTCCTGAATATTCTCAACTGTTGCAACTGCTGTTTGTGATTTGGGTTTACTCAGCAAGAACCACCAGAGTTCTAAGCCAATTAGCCCCAATCCGCCGAGGGTAATGGCTAACTTGTTTCCTAATGGCTGGTTAATGGGTTGAAATTGATTGGTTTGGACTGAGTGCGCCTCATGTGATGTTTGTGCTGCTGCTTGACCAGATGCAATTCCGAAGACAATTCCTAAACTGGCTATACTACCGATGAGTGCTGTTTTGTTCACCATTGAAAAACCTCCTATACAAGTGTTTTAGGTTGGAATTTACGTAAACGCAGAGCATTTGTGACGACGGAAACCGAGCTAAAAGCCATTGCTGCACCGGCGATGATGGGATTAAGTAACCAACCAAAGATGGGGAAGAGAATCCCGGCGGCGATGGGAATACCCGCAACGTTATAAATGAAGGCGAAAAATAGGTTTTGGCGGATGTTGTGAATGGTGGCGCGGCTGAGTTGAATGGCTGTAACTATGGCTTGCAGATCGCCGGAAATTAGGGTGATGTCACTCGCAGCGATCGCCACATCTGTACCTGTACCAATCGCAATTCCCACATCGGCTTGAGCTAAGGCTGGTGCATCATTAATCCCATCACCAACCATGGCGACAATTTTGCCTTCTGCTTGTATTGCTTGCACTGTAGCGGCTTTTTGGTCGGGACGGACTTCTGCTAAGACTCTTTTAATCCCCACCTCACGGGCAATACTTTCGGCGGTGCGGCGATTGTCGCCTGTGAGCATGACAACTTCTAAACCGAGTTTTTGCAATGCTCTGATAGCTTGGGTGGAAGTGGGTTTAATCGCATCAGCAATCCCCATTAATCCGGCGATTTCCCCGTCAACTGCCAACCACACGGCTGTTTTACCCAGATATTCTAAGCGTTCTTTGTCTTGCTGCAAGGCTTGAGTGCTGATACTTAATTCTTCCATCCAGCGTTGTGTACCAATCTGCACAAGATGGTGAGTAACAATACCTTGTACACCACTACCTACCACGGCTGCAAAGTCTGTGACATCTGCTAAAGTTACCTCCTGAGATTGAGCATATCTCACAACTGCTTCTGCTAGGGGATGTTCAGAATTGCGTTCTAAGGATGCGGCTAATTGTATCAGCTTGATTTCGTTGCTGTTAGCAGTACCGTCAACTGTGACAAAATCTGTAACTGTTGGTTTACCTTGGGTAATTGTGCCGGTTTTATCTAAAACAATTGTTTGAATTTGGTGCGCTAATTCTAGGCTTTCAGCTCCTTTAATTAAAATTCCGTTTTCTGCACCTTTACCAGTACCTACCATCACCGAGGTTGGCGTGGCTAAACCCAAAGCACAAGGACAAGCAATAATTAACACCCCGACCGTGGTAATCAATGCCAGGGTGACATTACCCATAAAGTTATACCAAATAATAAAGGTGAGAATAGCGATCGCAATTACCGCCGGCACAAACCACCCCGTAACTTGGTCTGCTAATCTTTGAATGGGTGCTTTTGAGCCTTGGGCTTGCTGCACTAGTTGGACAATTTGCGCCAATACGGTGTCTTTACCAACTCTTGTGGCTCGAAACTTAAAACTGCCAGTTTTATTGATGGTTGCGCCTATCACTTCATCCCCTGGTTGTTTTTTCACAGGTATACTTTCCCCAGTTACCATCGCTTCATCAACTGTGGATGTCCCGTCAACTACTTCCCCATCAACAGGAATTTTTTCCCCAGGACGAACCAGCACCACATCACCAATTTCTACTTCCTCAATCGGTACATCTACTTCTCGCCCGTTGCGAATCAACCTGGCTGTTTTCACTTGTAAACCGATCAGCTTGCGAATAGCTTCTGAGGTTTGTCCTTTGGCGCGATTCTCAAATAGCCGCCCCAACAAAATCAAGGTAATTACAATTGCCGCAGTTTCATAATACACATCTGGCATCAATCCCTGGGCGATGAAAAAACTAGGAAATAAAGTTGCAAATAAAGAATAGAAATATGCTGCACTCGTACCTAAAGTAATTAGGGTATCCATTGTGGCCGCATGGCGCTGGAAAGCTTTCCAAGTGTTGATGTAGAAGGAGTAACCACACCAAAACTGTACAGGAGTGGTCAGGACTAATTGCAGCCAAGGGTTATGCAGCCATATGGGAATCAAAGGTAAGTCTAACCCTGTCATCATTGGTAGTGAGCCAATCACCAGCACGATGCCTATGATGCCCCCTACTGTGAGCTTTCGCATCAAATCACGGGATTCTTGCAGGCGATATCTTTTTTCTTCATCATCTTCTCCTGCCATCAAGTTTTGTTCTTGGAGGGGAGATGCAGAATAACCTGCGGCATCCACCGCATTTTGGATGGCTTGTAAATCTGTTTTTCTGGGGTCATAATTAACTGTTGCTTGTTCTGCCCCAAAGTTCACACTACATTCATTTACACCTGGGACAGAACTGATAGTATCTTCAATACTTTTAGCGCAGGAAGCGCAACTCATACCGCGTAGCTTAAGTGTCGCATTCTTCATTTGCGGACTCCAATTATCAAGTCATGTTCAAGACTGATTTCATCTTGAATCCTCCAGTGAACTGGAGTGTCAAGAGGGTAGAGGAAAAGAATTGGAACTACGCAAAAAGTCCTTTTTTAAGAGCCAAGAGCAGGGAGTTTCACAGGTGTAGGTTTTTAATCAAGTGATGAGTCCCCACTCTCACACTAACGAAAGAATAATAGTTTTATCAATCCCTACACTCTAAACCCGTATTTTGAGGGTGAAGTGTAAAAAACCTATATCAGCCTGCGATCGCCTATTGTCTCAATAGAGATGAGGAAAGATGTTCATGAAGGGTTTCCATCGGGTAGCGATCGCAAAACTGAATAACTACTAAAATTCCATGAGCATTATAATTATTTTATTATTCACCCACTGACTAAATTTAACAAGTAAGTCGCCACAATAAAATCAAACTATGTGAATAAAAATACATAAATCTGAAACCCTCTTCCTGCCTAACTTTTATACAGCAGACTCCGCAAAATCACTCACGGCTTTTACCTGACCATAACGATACATATCCACACCCAACCACTTAATTTGAAGTGAAACGAAACATTTTCTTGATTAAAGCTTTATACAAGAAAACGTATTACTACAGTTTTTTTATTTGGTTAACGAAAGTTAAAACTTATATATAGCAACCCACTTTGATTTTTGATCTTACTTGTGTAGACGAAGAACAGGGTACAGGATAAAGGGTATTAATTTGCAGGGTACACGCAAAAAGCATCTCTTCAATTGTTATACCAATTTGAAAAAAGAAAGAGACAGATAAGGAAATTTTAATCCTTGTTATATCTGCCTTGCTTAATCTTGAATTGGTATTAGTTTTTCAGAAATCAAATAGGCATCCTGTCACTGTTCAGAATTAATTGATAATAACTGAAGACAAAGAAATATGACGACCATTTCTAACTTAAATAACGGCATTTTTACTGTTAGCGCAGCAGGCAACGTCAGCGTTGATTTTCTCTATGACGGCGGGATGAATAAGGGAGAATTAGCAATTTTCAGCCTGGAAGGCATGGAAAATATGGCGGTGGGTTCTATAGAATTCATCCGAGAAGCAAGTAGACGCGCTCTCAGCAATTCTCAATCTGGTTATGTAGTTGTTCGAGATCAAACTGAACGCGCTCGTTTCACCGACCTGAATCAAGAATTATCCTGGGAAAAGGACTTTAACAGTGGCGTTTACAATGGGCCACAAACCTTTCAGATGAAAGCGGGTAGTAAATTTGCAATGATGTTAATTGCAGATAGTACCGTCTCTAAGATTGCTCAATATCCCACATCTAGCAACAATATCCTGTTTTCTTTTGGTTCAGTAGATAGCGCAACCGGAAAAGTTTCTCCCCAAATTGCAGACATCACTGGTAAGGGCAATACCTTCGGTTGGGAAGATAACAATACCTTAAAGTCTAATGATCGTGACTTTAACGATATGGTAGTGCAAGTGTTGGGTGCAACAGCCAATGCGCCCTCTCTCAAAGACTCCACCTACAGCAACCGCAACTGGTTAAATACCGGAGTCGGACAAGAATTATCAGACTACGCCAACCGCCCTCTGTTTGAAACAGGTACTTTTATCGTCAATGGCACTGGTCAAGTTAAATTAGACTATCTCTATGATGGCGGTGCCTATCAGGGACAATTAGCTGTATTTAGCCTCAAAGGTATGGAAAAATACCAGCCAGGTTCCTTAGCATTTATCAAAGAAGCGGCCACCCGTGCTTTAAGTAACTCTACACAAGGTCGCATTCTGATCAGCGATCGCCAAGAAGGAGCGCGGTTTGATGGTAATGTTAGCTGGGAAAGTAACTTTAATCAGGGCAGCTACCAAGGAATTGATTCTTTCACGATGAATGCTGGCGACGAAGTGGCATTCATGCTGGTACAAGATACTAGCATTGAGGAGATTTATCGCCAGCCGCAAAATAGCTACGTATGGGGAAAACAAGTCATTTTCTCGACCGACAAAAATCAGATCGTTGCTGTCGATAATAAGGGAACCCTGGCATTTGAAGATATGATCGTTGGCTCTAGTAATTCTTACATAGATTACAACGACGTTGTTTTCCAAGTCCAAGGACTAAAAAGCAACAACATCACTAACATGGATGCAGTCGTTAATCCTAATCAGGACTGGCGGACTACTGCTATTGGGCAGGAAGTACTCAAATATACTAACCGTACTATCTACAACGAAGGTGTTTTTCAGGTCGGCGAAACTGGAAAGGTAACTGTTGACTATCTTTACGATGGCGGTGGCTATCAAGGTCATTTAGCGGTCTTTAGTCTCACCGGCATGGAAAACTATATTCCTGGTTCCAATGCTTTTATTAAAGAGGCGACAAATCGCGCTCTCAGTAATTCTCAGATGGGTTATATCTTAGCTAGAGACCAACAAGAAGGGGCGCGTTTTACGGAAAAAATGCCTTGGGAAGCCAATTTTAATTTTGGCCCCTATCTAGGCGTGAAAACCTTTCAGATGAAAGCAGGCGATACATTTGCCTTTATGCTTGTACCTAACACAACTGTTCAGGAAATCAACCAAACTCCAGGTATCAGTAAATCTAGTACAGCATGGCAAATAGGTAAACTCCCTCTCTTTTCCATCCCCGAAGCTAACCCTAGTGTAGCTGGTGGACAGATGGTAGATATAGATGGCAACGGTACTTTTGCCTTTGAAGATATTCCTATTGCCGCATCTAATAGCGATCGCGATTATAACGATGTGGTCTTCCAAATCAAAGGAGCAAAAGGAACCGTTCAGTCAATAGATAACTTCTCCAACTTCGAGCGTGACTGGCGCACCACTACAACTGGAAAACAATTACTCGACTATGCTAATCGGGCTTCTTTCGATGAGGGTGTGTTCACTGTTGATCAAACAGGCCAGGTAAAAATTGACTTTCTCTACGATGGTGGAATGTATTCTCAGGGAGAAGTCGGTATCTTTAGCCTCAAGGGAATGGATATCTACAAAGCTGGCTCTGATGCTTTTATTCAAGAAGCACTTCGACGCGCCACCAGCAATTCTGCCAATGGCTATGTTGTAGTTAAAGATGCTCAAGATGGCGCTCTCTATAGTGACAATACTGGCGTTCTCGACTGGGAAGCTAACTTTAATGCTGGAGAATATCAAGGAACGAAAACTTATAATCTCCAAGCAGGGGATACTATTGGTTTTGTTTTCATGTCCAATGGCGCACTCACGGATGCTTTAACTGGACAAACTATAACAAATCAAAATAGACCTCTATTCTCAATGTCGGCGGCGAATTTAGAAGATCAAGTCCAAGTAGCAGGGGTGTTAACAGGCGATAAAGGAGCTATTCTTGGTTTCGACGACGTGCCGTTAAATCGCGTTCCTAATCGAGACTTCAATGATTTTGTGATCAGTATTCAAGGTGTTCAGTCTCTTGGCATTTCCAAAATAGAAAATGTCATGGCTCACAATCTTAATTGGGTTGATACAGCAATAGGCCAGGATATAATCAATCATTTTCAAACTGGCATCGTTTCATCTCTAACATCACCATCAGTTATGACTTTGGTTTAGACATGAAAGCTAATCACCTCAGCAAAAATATTGCACCTGAAGATTGAAATCACGGCTATACGAGCAGCCTACGGCTCCAGACTCAAACAAATTCATTTCACCTAGTCCGCCCAGGCGGACTAGATTTGTATAGCTAAGACCTTCAGTCGTTCGGGCTTGGTGCAAGATATTAAGTCTACATATCGTTAGTCAACATCTAGTTGATGGGAATACTAACAAAATGTAGATGTGCTGTGCATTGCTTCTCGAACAGAAGCAACAAGTGACTTGCTCCATGAGGTAGATATAAATGGATACTGCAAATTCCCAACCCATCATTCCTGGATATCAAATTAGCTCTCAAATTTATGCAGGCTCAAAAAGCCGAGTGTATCGAGCTACGCGCGAGCAAGATACACTCACCGTCATTATCAAAGTTCTCACCTCAGAATATCCCAGCTTTAACGAATTACTACAGTTTCGCAACCAATATACTATTAGCAAAAATCTTAACGTTACCGGCATCACTCATCCCTTATCATTAGATGTTTACGGTAATAGCTATATTTTGGTGATGAAGGATACGGGGGGAATTTCTTTACGCCAATATACCGAAACGGCTAAACTCACGCTAATTGAGTTTTTGGCGATCGCCATTCAATTAACCAATATTCTCCACGGCTTACATCAAAACCGGGTGATTCACAAAGACATTAAACCCGCAAATATTCTAATTAACCCACACACAAAACAAGTTGAACTCATTGACTTTAGTATCGCTTCATTACTTCCTAAAGAAACCCAGGAAATTAAAAGTCCTAATATTTTAGAAGGAACCCTTGTTTATATTTCCCCAGAACAAACTGGCAGGATGAATCGAGGAGTAGACTATCGCAGTGATTTTTACTCTCTGGGAGTGACATTTTATGAATTATTAACAGGAGAATTACCATTTAATAGCAATGACCCGATGGAATTGGTGCATTCTCACATTGCTAAACAACCAAATAAATTTAACCCTGAATCAATACCCCAGGTCATTTCAGATATTGTGATGAAGTTGATGGCGAAAAATGCCGAAGACCGTTATCAAAGTGCCTTGGGATTGAAACATGATTTAGAACTTTGTTTAACACAACTCAAAGATACAGGAGCAATTCAAAACTTTGAGATTGGTCTGCGGGATATCTGCGATCGCTTCCTGATTCCCGAAAAACTCTATGGACGGGAAACAGAAGTTGCAAACTTACTCGCCGCTTTTGAGCGCGTCGCTAATGGTGCATCGGAAATGATGCTAGTGGCAGGATTTTCGGGGATTGGTAAAACTGCGGTCATCAATGAAGTCCACAAACCGATTACTCGTCAGCAAGGATATTTTATTAAAGGTAAGTTTGACCAATTTAATCGCAACATCCCCTTTAGTGCCTTTGTGCAAGCTTTACGGGATTTAATGGGGCAATTATTGTCAGAATCGGACACCCAACTGGAGCAATGGCGGACGAAGATTCTCTCATCTGTGGGAAATAATGGGCAAATTTTGATTGAAGTGATTCCCGAACTAGAACGGGTGATTGGCAAGCAACCTGCTGCACTAGAACTATCGGGAATGGCGGCGCAGAATCGCTTTAATTTATTGTTCCAGAAATTTCTAGAAGTTTTCACTACAAAAGAACGTCCTTTAGTCATGTTTCTGGATGACTTACAGTGGGCAGATTCGGCTTCCCTAAATTTGATTAAACTGTTGATGGAGGATGAGAACTATCTGCTTTTGCTGGGTGCTTATCGAGATAATGAAGTTTCACCTGTACACCCCTTCATGTTGACAGTGACGGAACTAAAGAAAACGGATAAGACTGTCAATACAATTACCCTTGCACCTTTAGCTTTGAGTGATACCAATCAGCTGGTAAGTGATACATTACATTGTCCGACTGAGCGATCGCTCCTCCTGACTGAATTAATTGTCCGCAAAACCCAAGGTAATCCTTTTTTTACCACGCAGTTTCTCAAAGCCCTCCACGAAAATGAGTGGATTATATTTAATCGCCACCAAGGCTATTGGGAATGTGATATTTCCCAAATCAATGCGCTATCACTTACCGATGATGTGGTGGAATTTATGGCGCATCAGTTACAGAAATTACCCAGCGAAACTCAGCAAATACTCAAGTTAGCCGCTTGTATTGGTAACCAATTTGATTTGGTTACTTTAGCAATTGTTTCTGAACAATTACAAGCACAGACAGCAGTAGCTTTGTGGAAAGCCTTACAGTCAGGATTGATTCTGCCCCAAGGTGAAGTATATAAATTTTATTTGTCTGATGATCAGCAAAATCTTAACAATCAAAATATCAAAAATGTAACCTATCGATTTCTGCATGATCGTGTTCAACAAGCCGCCTATTCTCTGATTCCTGACGTACAAAAGCAAACCACCCACCTGAATATCGGTACTTTACTTTTAGCCAATTTATCAGTTAATGAAAGAGAAGAACGTATTTTTGAGATAGTTAACCATTTAAATATTGGCAGTAAATTAATTACCCAAACATCCCAAAAAGAGGAACTAGCCAAACTGAATCTGTTGGCAGGCACTAGGGCAAAGTCTTCTACAGCATACTCTGCGGCTTTGGCATACATTACTGCGGGGATGGAACTTTTGTCGGCTGATTGTTGGGAAATTGATTATCATCTTAGCTTGACATTGTTTAAAGAAAGGGCAGAAGTAGAGTATTTAAATGGTAATTTTGCCGCAGCCGAATGTTGGCTGCAAGAGACCATAGGCAAGGCCAAAGCGCCCTTAGAAAAAGCTGAAGTTTACAATATGGCGATCGTGCAACATACTCTGCAAGCCAATTATCCAGAAGCCATCCAAGCCGGTCGCCAAGCACTTGCTTTAATTAATATTGATCTTCCTGATGCAGATTTTGACATAGTACGTGATGCCGAATTAGCAATCATTCAAGCAACCTTAAAACAGCGTTCATTTTCCGAATTGATTGATTTGCCAATGATGTCCCAACCAGAGCAAAAAATGGCAATCAAGCTATTAATTAGTATGGGGCCACCAACCTATCGTTCTCACCAAAGACTCTGGTCTGTCATTTGTGCCAAAGCGGTTAATTTGTGCTTGCAGTATGGTAATACCCCAGAAATTGGTTATATCTATCCGGCTTTTGGTGGCTTACGAGGATACGCCTTGAGTAATTATCAAGGTACAAGTGAACTGCTGGATGTTACACTCCAATTAATCCAAACATTTAATAATAAATCTGCCGAAAGTGTTGCTTATCTGATGATTGGTAGCTCTTTGAGACATTGGTCTCATCCCCTCTCTGTTGCTACCGAAGATTATCTATCATCCTATCGAGTAGGTTTAGAGTCCAGTAATTTGCAATATGCAGCTTATGCGTTCGGGCATAATATGTATTGTCGATTTTATCAAAGCGTTCATCTAGAACAACTGTTTACCGAAATAGTGGAATCCTTGGCTTTCAGTCGAAAATATAAAAACCAGTGGGCGATCGATCTATTTTTGGGTGGACAAATAATCTTAGCTGAATTGATGGGGACAACGACTGATATTAGTGAGTCTAACTATTTAGAGCAATGTCGCCAGCATAAAAATTGGCAAGTAATTTGTATTTACAACATCCTCAAAAGCCAAATTCTCTTTTGTTCTGAACGGGTGGAGGAAGCATTCTTCTACAGCGAGCAAGCTGAGTCAGAAATTATTAACGTAGCGCCCCAAGGATTATTACCCTACGTTCACCATTGCTTTATTCATGCGCTTTTATTACTGACCCGCTATCCCACTTTGTCGGAACAACAACAGCAAAGTGCTTGGGAGAAAATTTCTACATATCAGCAAAAATTAGCGGTTTGGTCACAAAATAACCCTGTTAATTTCCTACATCTATCTTGTTTGGTTCAGGCGGAAATGGATCGGGTTGTAGGCAATTCTTTAGGGGCTATAGAAAATTACGATCGCGCCATTGCCGAAGCTAAAGCCAACACCTATTTTCAAGAAGAAGCTCTAGCAAATCAGCTCGCCGCCAAATTCTACCTTGATTGGGGTAAACAGAAGATAGCCACCAGCTATATGGAAGAAGCTTACTACTGTTATGCCCATTGGGGTGCAAAAGCCAAAGTAGATGATCTAGAACATCGCTATCCCAATTTACTATCTCCCATTTTCCAGAAAGCAGCACCAACTGTCAGTCCCTTAGTAACCCTAACCTCAATTGATATCCCCAATATCTCGATTCACTCCTCCACATCAACCAGCCGCTCATCCAGCACCAGGATTAATACAGCCCTTGATTTTGCAGCCATCCTCAAAGCCTCTCAAAGCCTCTCCAGCACTATTCAATTAGATGAACTACTGCAACAACTAACTCAGATTATTCTGCACAACTCTGGTGGCGATCGCTGCGCCTTAATCCTACCTAATAGTCGAGGAGAATGGCTCCTGCGCGCCATTGCAACAACTGACTTCACAGAACTTTGTTCCGAACCTGTGGAGGGTAATCTTAACTTACCCGTCAAGCTAATACAGTATGTCAAAAACACCCAAGACATTGTGGTGATTGACGAACTCAAAACCGATTTACCTGTAATTGATGAGTATTTACATCAGCAACAACCACAGAGTGTGCTGTGCTTGCCAATTTTAAATCAAGGAAATTTAATTGGGATTTTGTATTTGAAGAATTGCTCCACCCGTGCTGTATTTACGAGCGATCGCATCCTCATCCTCAACTTCCTCTGTACTCAAGCAGCCATCTCTCTGGAAAATGCTCGCCTTTATCAGCAAGCCCAAACTTATGCTCAACAGTTAGAACAATCCCAACTGCACATAGTCCAAAGTGAAAAAATGGCATCTTTAGGTAACCTAGTTGCCGGAGTTGCACACGAAGTTAACAACCCCATCGGTTTCCTTAACGGTAGTATCAGCAATGCCAAAGAATATGTCCACGATTTAATCGGACATTTACAACTCTATCAACAACACTATTCCCAACCTGTAGCACCAATTCAAGACAACGCCGAAGAGATAGATTTAGAATTTTTAGTGGCTGATTTACCCAAGTTGCTTAATTCCATGACTGAAGCAACTAAGCGGATCACATCTATTAGTACCAGTTTGCGTACCTTCTCCCGTGCTGACACCGACCACACAGTGAGTGCTGACATACATGAAGGTCTTGATAGTACCATCATGATTTTAAAATACCGCATTAAAGCCAACCAACACCGTCCTGAAATCATTATTCAGAAAGAATACGGCAAAATTCCGCCAGTCGAATGCTTCCCTGGTCAATTAAACCAAGTATTTATGAATATCTTGGCAAACGCTATTGATATGTTTGACGAGATGGCTCAAATGCACACATTTACCGAAATGCAAACTCATCCCCAGAAAATTACTATTCGTACTGAAGCAATTTCCAACCAAGTTTCTATCCGAATCCGAGATAATGGCAAAGGAATGAGCGCCCAAGTCCAACAAAAAATATTTGATCATTTGTTTACCACAAAAGGAGTCGGTAAAGGTACAGGATTGGGACTGGCGATCGCTCGTCAAATTATCACAGAAAAACATGGTGGGACAATCAAGGTTAATTCTATCTTGGGAGAAGGGACAGAATTTGCTATTGCAATTCCCCTCTAAGTTCGCGGTAAGGTCTAACTTATCCTCTAGGGACGCAACCTATAAACCCTTACTTGGCAAGGGTTTATCAGTGATTTTTTAATGCCGTTAATTTATCAAGCGGTCATATAACTTGGTAAACAACGGCTAAGAATCCCCTGCCTTTTCTTCCAAGTGACTGTAGTAAAAATTACTCAGGCAGGGGAGTTTCAATTAACTACCAATTCAACAACACCAGACTGATTGATATCTCAACATAGTTTAGCGGTAGTAGTAGTAAGGAGAGCGGTATTGATACTTCCCATATACACCCCGTCTCCCATAATCTCTGTTACCCCAATAATAATTAGGGTGATGGTGTCGGTGATGATGATAATGCGGTTTTTTGTAGTGATGGGAAGGATAATCTCGCTGAGGGTATGAGTAACTTCTTTCGCGGTAATAGTAAGAAGAGTCTCGTTTTGGATACAAGTAACCTCTTCCTGGATCAGCTTGAGACTCAGAAGGGAGAGCAGCAACAGCCGCAGTTCCCAGAAACAGCGCCATAACGATAGATGCTAAACGTTTCATGTGCTAGCCCTCATAGAAACTACATAAATTATCCCTATAGCTTCTCAAGGGGAGCCTTCTAACTCAGGGTAGATAAAGCTTCAATCAAAAGTCTGATAAGCTATGAAGCTTTTAAATTACATAGTCACTTGTATGGTTTGTTGACAGTTGACAGTTGACGGTTAACTGTCAACTGTCAACAGCCACCATGAAAAGATGTGCTTTGGAATTTTGAATTGATTAGTCTTTACACCCAACTTTCATTCAAAAACTACAGTGCGATTTCCATAAACTAAAACCCGATTTTGCAGATGTAGGCGCACGGCTCTGGCTAAAACGACTCTTTCTAAATCCTTACCCTTTCTAATTAAATCCTCAACTTCATCGCGGTGGCTAACTCTGACTACATCTTGTTCAATAATTGGCCCAGCATCTAATTCCGGAGTAGCATAGTGAGCTGTGGCACCAATAACTTTCACGCCGCGTTCAAAGGCTCTATGGTAGGGGTTTGCGCCTACGAATGCTGGTAAGAATGAGTGATGAATATTAATAATTTGCGGAAATTTCGTAATAAAGTCTGCACTAACAATTTGCATATATTTTGCTAATACAACTAAATCAATTTCATATTGTTGCAGTAATTCTAATTGTTGGGCTTCCTGTTCCGCTTTGTTATCTTTATTAATAGGAATGTGGCGAAAGTCGATGCCAAATTGATCTGCAACTACTTTTAAATGGGGATGGTTACTAATAATTAAAGGAATCTCAACCGCAATTTCTTTGGCGCGTTGTCGCCAAATTAAATCATAAAGGCAATGGTCTTGGCGACTTACCCAAATGGCAATACGTGGGATTGTATCAGAAAAATGTAGTTCCCACTTAGCGCCTAGAGGTTGAGCGATGGCATTAAACGCGGCCCCAATAATCTCTCGCGGCAAATTGAAACCCTCTAACTGCCATTCAATGCGCGTGAGGAATAACCCAGCCGCAAAATCGGTATGTTGGTCAGCGTGAATAATATTCCCACCATTAGCGTAGATAAAGTTAGCGATTTTAGCGACTAATCCCCGTTGGTCGGGACATGAAATTAGTAGAGTTGCAGTCGGGTTGGTCACGTCAGTTCGCTCCAAATTTGAAATTCAAAATACCCTAAGGGTGAATTCTGAATTTTATCTGTATATCTGCTTATTGGCTATTGGTGGGAGTTGGTTAAGGTAGATTTGGCGTGGATTGTGGTTCAACTTTATCCAAGCTTACAGGTTGTTTCCACTCTGATAGTTCTCTATTGACAGCATTTTCAAAATCTGTAGATACCAATAGCACATTTACCTTACCATTTGGTTGAGGTCTAGGGTCAGCTTGGGCATAGACAAAACGACGGTTAAAATCAGGCTTGCCCAGACTTAACTGATGGGTTTTTTGATTTTTGAGGTTAATGTTGATGGTGGCTTGGGGTTGGTCTAAACCAAATTCGGCTATTTGGTTAGCTGGTGTTGATATAGTATTCGTACTCTTTCCTTTTACCAATAAATCCATCAAATAACTAACTATAGGCTCGTTTGCAGGTTCTGATACAGGAGATTTAAGCAACCACTTAGGCTGATTAGACTGCGGGTTCCGTTCCAAATTCACCGTAAGTTTCTGAGTTTTTACAGTTAGAGACTGGACATCATCTTCTGTAAAAGAAAAGATTTGCTGTTGATTCTCCCTAGCCTCTTCTCGCTGAGTAGCACCTCGAATTTCCCAGAAATAAACAAAACCACCCAACCCCAGGGCTAACAATATTAAAATTAAAGTCTTTTTAGTCATTGCTCATTGGTCATGGGTCAACAGTCAACAGTTAACTCCTCTTATCTACGCTTCCACCAGATGGTGGCGGCGGTGACTAAGCCGAGTAAGGGTAAAACGAACAGAGAGGATAATGTTAAGAGGTTGGCTTGTGAGGTGGATAGGTTCATTCGTCTATTTTTTGGTTCTTTGGGACGAATCGAAAGGGGTTGCTGGTCTTGCTGACTTAGCCAGGTGACGGAGTTAAGGAAGACATCCCCATTTAATTGTTGTTGAAATATGGTGTTGGTGACAAATTCTGAATTCCCTATCACTACTAGCCGTGATTCGGTGGCTGGTTTTTCAGGCTTCTGTTCGCTTGGGGGAGTGAGATTTGCTGGAGTTGGTGTTATTGGGGATGGTGAAGGCGTGGGGTTTGCTGGTGTTGTTGTTATTGGGGATGGTGAAGGAGTAGGGTTTGCTGGAGTTTGGTTTATTGGGGATGGTGAAGGAGTGGGACTAGATGGGGCTGGTAGTGTTCTAGTTAAAGCTACACCCAAGGTTAAAGGCCCTTTCAGGTCTTTTTCGGGGTTAAACTGCAAATTTTCGTTTTGTAGGTCGCTTTCTGCCCAACTGTTGGGATACGCTTTGGTTTTTAATAATGGGGTAGACTCTACACCAGCTACCGGAGTAATTTCTAAAGGTCTGGCTAGGGGATAAAAGGAAATATTGTTACCAAACTCTTTTGTAATCGGGTGTTGTCCGTAATCTGTAACTATAGGTGCAGCAGGGCCGAGTTGTGCGCCAGTTCCAGAGACATCGACGGCTAAACGATCATCTAAGCGTACACCCCATTCTTGCAGTAAGCTGTTGAGATTGGGGTTAGTGCTGGGGTCAATCATGAGTAGAGCGTTACCACCACGATTGAGATAGTCTTGTAATGCTTTGACTTCTGCGTCAAATAATCCGCGTTTTGGGCCTGCTAGGACTACAACGTCAGCATCATCAGGCACTTTGGCATTTTCTACTAAATTCAAAGGTGAGGAATTATAGTTTTTATCACCCAATGCTTGGACTGCTTGAGAGATTGCACCTTCACCCGCAGTAATTGGGTGTTCGCCGTGACCTTGCAGGAAGTAGACTTTGGCAGTGCGATCGCTAATAATTTGTTGTAGGCGATTAGTTAACCGAATTTCTGACAGACGTTCATTCACATTCAGGGTTTGCACTAATTGTCGTCTGTTGCCAGATTCTAAATAAACCTCACCATAATCTTTAACGCCAAACTTTTCCGCTAGTCCTGGTCTAGTTTGGGGATTAATATACTCAAACTGAAAGTTAGGACTTTTGCGGCGATAATTTTCTAAAATTTGTCGGTCTTGGGGATTTTGGATGACATCAAACACCCAAACTTTTACTGGTTGTGGGAGATTTTGCACCAGTTGCTGTGACTGTGGTGATAGGGTAAATAGCTGGGCTTCTGTTAAGTCTGCCCGTATTTGGTAGCGACTCCCTAAAAAGTTTATCAGTCCCAAAATCACCAAAACTGCCAGAGTTGCCGCCAGAGCGTTAGTACCAGCTTGGGTAGAACGTCGTTTCCACCAATGACTACGCTGACTTTGCCACGCTAACCACAACCCAATGATGACAATTCCAGAAATTAATAATACTAGGGTAATTGTTCCCCAGGTATCAGAAACTAATCCAGACGTTAAACCCGCGACAATCAAAAAAGGGCCCAACCAAAATAAATATTTCCAAAGTTGCTTTTGTTGAATAATTTTCATTGGTCATTGGTCATTGGTCATTGGTCATTGGTCATTGGTCATTGGTCAACTGACAACTCACAACTGAACTAATTACGCTGAAATCTCAGTGCATCAATTGATTGGGCTGTGAGAAAGATTCCCAAAAATATGTAACTGGCAAATAATATTAAGGCGCTGGTGTCAAAAATGCCTTGAATGAAGGTGTTGTAATGTTTTAGTAGAGATAAATGTCCAATTATGTCTCCTACGGGGCCACCGATACCTTTAGCAATTACATCCACAAATAACAGCAATAAAACTAGGGCAAAGGTGAGGACAGCAGACAAGATAGTGCTGTCGGTTAAGGAAGAAATAAACATTCCTAAGGATAAAATGGCTGCTGCTAGTAAGATTAACCCCAAATGAGCGAGTAGGGGTATTGTAGCTGGCATTGGTGGATTAGAACTACTAAGGGCGATCGCTTCAAATAGTAGCAATGGTACAACTAGAGTAATGAAAAATGTCAGCACACCTAATAATTTACCAACGGCTACTGCCCAATTAGTGACTGGTGAGGTGGCTAAAAGTTCCAATGTGCCGCGTTTGCGTTCTTCGGCGTACAATCCCATCGACAACACTGGCAAGATAAATAATAGTAGCCAACCCAACCGATCTAAAAATGCCTGGATAAATTCCGCCGGCACATCAATTGGGGGGACTGGTACTCCTAGTTGTTGTCCTTGTACATCCAAAGAAGCGACATATACTAAAATGCCATTTGGCCCCAGTAAAATCATCACTAAGAATAACCCAGCGATGAACCAAAATACAGAGGCGATCGCATAAGCTAAAGGTGAGACAAAATAACTCTGTAACTCTCGGCGATAAATGGCAATAATATTACTCAGGATTATACCCATTTACGCTGCTTCTCCTTCGTTGGTTGCTGAATCCTTCACAGATGTGAGATTCTTTTCTTCTGTGGTTAGTTGCAAGAAGACATCTTCTAGGGTAGCGCTGACACGGCGCATTTCATACAAACCAAATCCCGAACTGATTAAACTTGTGGCGATATCTTTGCCGGCTTCGCTTCCCGGTTTTGAGAGTACACGCAAGTATGCACGGTTCTCTCTGGGAAGATGATGACCAGGAATAGATTCTACCAAGCTCACCCCAGGCACTTTTTGTAATACCTGCTTGGCTAGTGTGATTTCCCCCTCAACTTCAATTTCATAACCTGATCCACCTGTCAACTGGGTCATCAAATGTTCTGGTGTGTTTGTAGCTACCACCTTACCGCGATTGATAATGGCAACACGGTTACAGGTCATGCTCGCCTCTGGGAGAATGTGAGTAGAGAGAATTACTGTGTGGGTTCCCGCGAGGCTTTTAATTAAATTCCGTACATCGATGATTTGTCTGGGGTCGAGTCCCACCGTTGGTTCATCGAGGATAATTGCTGGTGGGTCATGGACGATCGCCTGAGCAATACCCACCCTTTGACGATATCCTTTAGATAATTTGCGGATAATTACTTTACGCCTATCCTCCAGATTACAACGTTTGATCGCTGCGTTTACCTTGAGAGAGCGATCGCCTGCGGACACCCCTTTAATTCGCGCCACAAAATGCAGAAATCCCTCCACCGTCATATCTGTATATAACGGCGGGGTTTCTGGTAAATAACCAATGCGTTGACGCACCGCCAAAGAATTGTCATGGACATCAAAACCAGCAATTTTAGCTGTCCCACTACTTGCAGGTAAATAACCAGCCAAAATTCGCATCGTTGTCGTCTTCCCCGCCCCATTCGGCCCCAAAAACCCCAAAATCTCCCCAGGTTCGACACTAAAAGTCACATCAGTAATTGCTGGGGTGGAACCGTAGGTTTTACTTAGATGTTCAACTTCAATCATCAGTTTCGTCGAGCAACTTCATCTAGGGTACTCAACAATATTGACATTTTCCCAACCCTCTTGACTTGATTCTAATTATCATGTTTTTTAAAATACTTCTTATGAAGTATTAACACTTAAATATATTTTTCCGCGAAGTCAACAATCCTAAGCTAAGACTCCGCATGGAACAAAAGAATACATAACGCGGTGTGCAACTTTCTCTCAAACCTAACCCCCAACCCCTTCCCTGCGAGGGAAGGGGAATAAGATTCAAAGCCTCTCTCCGCTTCGGGGAGAGGTTTGGAGAGGGGTTTCAAAAATAAGTCGCACATCGCGTAATACATACCTCTAAACCCAGAAAATGTCATTTTGGATTTTCTCAGATCAACCTAACCTACACATAATAGATAGTAAAGCCAATAGACAAAACTATGCGATCGCCCATCAACCTCTTCACCGTCGAAGAATACCTAGAACTAGAAAAATCCAGTGAGATTCGCCACGAATACCTGGGCGGACAAATCTTCGCCATGTCTGGCGGTAGTAAAGAACACAATCTTATATCAGGGAATATTTACTCAAGACTACGTTCCCATCTGCGGGGTACTTCCTGTAGCGTCTTCATGGCTGACATAAAAATCAGACTAAAACTCACCAATGAAGCCAAAAACTTATTTTACTATCCAGATGTTACAGTCACCTGCGACTCACAAGACAAAGACCGCTTTTACTTAAATTATCCCTGCTTAATTATCGAAGTTCTATCACCAAGCACAGAACTCACAGACAGAAGAGAAAAACTTGTTAATTACCGTACTCTAGAAAGCTTACAAGAATATATATTAATTTCCCAAGATGAAATCAAAATCGAAGTTTACCGCAAAGATAACCAAGACAATTGGTCACTAGAAATCTTAAGCCAGGGAGATGAATTAAAATTGAACTCTATAGGATTAACCCTCACGATGCCAGAAATTTACGAAGATGTCATCACTATATAAGGTCAAATAAATCATGCAGCTAGCCCTACATATTACAACCCGAATTATTCCCGATACAAACTTATCATCAGCATAATATGCGGGAATGATTAAATAACAGTTTGCCAAGATTATCCCAACCCATTCCCATTGTGATTTGCAGCGAAGCCCTGATATAAGTAGTGTTGTTTCATGATGGACGTAATTTCAACAAACTGTTGCTCAATCATTAATGGTGAACAATACGCCCATTACCACAGTCTATGTCAACCCAGCAACGGGGAATGACGCTAACACGGGTTCGCGGCAGAGTCCGTTTAAAACCCTTACCCGCGCTTTAAAAGCCACTCCACCAAAGATTGTCCAACTGAGTGCTGGGACTTATAACACTGCAAATAAAGAAGTCTTTCCCTTGGTTATTCCTGAGGGGGTAACAGTGGTGGGGAACGAAGCCAGTAAAGGCGCAGGAATTTTGATTTCTGGAGGGGGAGAGTACCAAAGCCCTAGCTTTAGTGTGCAGAATGTCACCTTAGTTTTACTCAATCGAGCGAGTCTCCGGGGTGTGACTGTCACCAATCCGATAGCTAAGGGTACTGGTGTGTGGATTGAATCAACTGCACCTAACATTGCTAATAATACTTTTACTAATTGTGGTCGAGAAGGCGTATTTACTAGCGGTACAGCCAAACCAGCGATTTTAGATAATGTGTTTTTGAAAAATACAGCTAGTGGTTTATTTATGGCACGCAACAGTAAAGGGGAAGTGTTGCGGAATGTGTTCCAAAAGAATCCTTTAGGTATCGCTATCAGTGACTTTGCTGCACCTTTACTCGTTAATAACAAACTATCAGAAAATCGGACAGCGATCGCTCTTTCTCGCAATGCCCGTCCTGTACTACGTCATAATTTACTCGTCAAAAATACCCAAGGCGGATTATTAATCAATGAAAACGCCCTCCCTGACTTGGGTAGCAGCCAAGATACGGCTGGCAATATTTTTAGTAATAATGGTGAATTTGATATACAAAATACTACAACCCAAAAATTAGTTTCTGTAGGCAATCAGTTAAATCCCACCCAAGTCAAGGGATTGGTGGAATTTCCCGCCGCCATCATCGATATTCCCATACAGTCGGCTAACATTCGTTTTCTTGACCTAGCTGGACATTGGGCAACCGCTTTTGTGGAAGCATTGGTAAACAAGGGACTAATGAGTGGCTTTCCCGATGGCACATTTGCCCCCGATGCACCAATCACCCGCGCCCAGTATGCGGCGGTGATTGCCAAAACCTTTCAACTCCCCGCCAACAATCAGCCGCCCAAATTTACCGATATCAAATCAGATTTCTGGGCAGCATCAGCCATCACCAAAGCCGCCCAGATGGGATTTATTAGCGGTTTTCCTGATGGAACCTTCCGCCCCATGCAGAACTTAAGCAAAGTGCAGGCAATCGTTTCCATTGTTAATGGTCTGAAATTAACTGGAGGTAGCCCCAATGTGTTAACTGTATACCGCGATCGCGCCCAAATTCCCAGTTACGCCACAAATCCCCTCGCCGTCGCCACCCAAAACAGCTTGGTTGTCAACTATCCCCAAACCGATAGACTAGAACCATTGCGAGATATTACCCGCGCCGAGATAGGGGCTTTAATTTATCAGGCATTAGTAGCTAATGGGCAAGAAAAAGCGATCGCTTCACCATATATAGTCAGCCCTGAAGTTGATACTCCCTCCTTCACCGACCTGACAGGACACTGGGCTGAACCATTCATTCGCGGTTTAGCCAGCATGGGGATCACCAGTGGTTTTGCTGATGGTAGCTATCAACCCAACAAACCCATGACCCGCGCCCAATATGCGGCGATGGTAGCAGTAGCCTTTAACCCACCAGCTAGAAGACCAGCTACAGATTTTGCTGACGTACCCAAGAATTTTTGGGCATACAAAGCCTTACAAATCGCCGCTAGTGGCGGCTTCGTCAGTGGTTTTAGCGATCGCACCTTCCGCCCCGACCAAAACGTCCAGAGGCTACAGGTCATCGTGTCTCTAGTCAACGGATTAGCCCTATCGACAGTTGATGGCAATAACTTACTCATCTACACTGACAATAATAATATTCCTGAATATGCTCGCAAAGCCGTGGTTACAGCAACGCAACAAAAAATTACTGTCAATTATCCAGACCCGAAACAGCTAGCACCAACCAGAGAAGCCACCAGGGCAGAAGTAGCCGCAATGGTCTATCAAGCCTTAGTCGCCATACAGAGAGCGCCAAGTATTAATTCACCCTATATTATTTCGACAGTTGGCAGTTGAACAAGTAAAATAAAAAACACTGCTTTTTTGTCGGAAAACTCTTGGTAATAAATCCTACAGCCAAAAACACGCTAAACACGCTAGGCTATATGCGATGGGTCGATGATTCATACCTATTGCCAGCAGCTAAAGGTCTTATGTCAACATCAGTACCAAACACCTATGCCAAATTGGCAAAAGCCCTACTCATTAACTATAGTTTTGACCTCAGTGGTTATCACGTTGATGAGTTAGTTAACCGTTGGCAAAAACAATATCCCGCCGACTGGCTGCATCTAGCAGTAATTGAGGCACTATATCAAGGTCGCTATAAAGCTATCTCAGTACAGCAACTCTTGGCATTTTGGCAAAGGCGGGGTCAGGAAATATATCATTTCAACATGGAATTTGAACGCCTGATTTGCAGCAAATTTCCTGAAAGCTTAACTCCAATGGCTGCATCCGAACAATATAGCAGACAAGGAAAAAACCAAAATCAGACCCTACAATTGATGAGTTTCAAACAACAGGAACAAGTCAAAGAAGAAGAGGAACCCCCAACCGAAAAGATGTTGGCACTTTCTAGCACGAGTGTGACAGCTAGTATTGAGGTAAGTGTAAGCCAACAAGAAGATTATCTGGGTCAGCCTTTCTCCCTCAACCCTGATATATCCACAAAACTGCTGCCAATATCAGTCACTCATCCACCTATTGGGCAGTTTACCCCACAAACAAGCGATCGCTCCGAGTCCTTCACCTCAAAACTCAAAGCAATATCTAACGAAAATTCCTAATGATGAACAACAGAAGACTTAATCATCTCTGTTAGTCTGCGGGCATTTCCATGAAAAATACTCTTATTTTGAAGCCATAACCTTAGTAATTGTTTCTATATCCACTTCTTATATTTAATACCAATCTTAAAAAAGAATGTGACAGATATTACAGCCCCAAATACTTGTCCTGTCTTGATTCTTAATTTTGAATTGATATTAGTACAACCACTAATAAAGTTAGTCAATCTCCGCGCCCCTCTGCGTTAAAAACATAACTTCAATACTTTGAGCAGCCTTCCCTGGTAGGGAAGGTGCTAGGGTTAAGTTCCGTCAAACTCCCCGTAATCCATTAACTAATTCTGACAGTCTTAGGTGTATTTCTGCGTCTCTTGTTGATACTTTCCTCATCAATATCTACTTCTTGAGAAGAGAGAACACTTTGATAATCACGACTGTCTTGATAGTAGGCGAATGTTCTGCTTAAATTTGCCAAATCTCTAGTATTGCTTTGTTCACGAGGAATTGTAGTCCAATTAGAAATTTCAACTAGACTAGCCCTTGTATAGCTAGAAGTTAATCCAGAAAGCGTCGTATTACTACTACCTGTGTTTGACAAAGTACTCAAATTAGCACTGGGGAGTGTACCACCATTCGCTGCTGTAGAAGTGAGAATCTGACGCGCTTGAGCATCCGTGAGATTATTCCTCGCACTCAGCATCAGCGCCACCACACCCGCAACGTGAGGAGCTGCCATTGATGTTCCTGGCATAAGACCATATTTAGCACCTGGAAGCGTCGAATATATACCTATGTCTAAGTTGCTGTATGCACCAGGGGCGGTGACGTATGCCATTGGAGTTGTTCCAGCACGATTGGAAAAATTAGTTAGGGTTCTATTATAATTAACTGCTCCCACAGCAATTCCAAACTGGTCTGCATAGCGAGCTGGGTAGCCAGGTGCTGACTCACTTTCATTCCCAGATGCGGAGACAACAATTGCTCCTTTACTGATGGCATATTGAATAGCTGAGAGAGTATCAGGTGAAGGATTAGATCCTCCTAAGCTGAGATTAATCACACGCGCCCCATTATCTGCGGCATAACGAATACTATTGCCTACGGAATTACCTGAATTTGCTCCTTGAGAACCACCCAACGCTTTCAATGCCATAATTTTGGCATTATAAGCAATACCAGTCACTCCAAAGGTATTTCTCACAGCAGCAATAGTACCAGCGACATGAGTACCATGACCGCCTTCATCTAGTGGAGTATTGTTGTTGTCGAAAAAGTTCCAACCATAGATATCATCGATGAAACCATTGCCATCATCATCTATGCCATTACCCGCAATTTCTCTGCTATTCCTCCACATATTGGCACTCAAGTCTGGGTGTGTATAGTCAACTCCACTATCCACAACCGCAACGATAACACCTTGACCAGTGTATCCCTTCGCCCAGACTTCAGGTGCTTTAATCGCATCCGCTCCCCAATCATTACCACCCAAGTCAGGGACATCAGCAAAGGTGCTTTGATTAAGGGCTTTGGCTACGGCGGCGGCGGCGTTGACTAAGCCATAACCTGTAGTGGAGTTAAATCCACCACCATTAGCAGGGTTTAAAGTAATGGGTGTGTCTACGTAAAAACCATTGTTACTTTCATTGCTCTCAGCAACAGATCCTGCTCCATCGGCTTTCAATATGACGTAGTATTTGCCAGGATTCAGAGTTGAATTAAACGTAATAGACGTGGAGCGAGAAATAACGCTACCAGGTGTCAGACTAGCATTAGCCTCAGTTTCAATACCTAAGTAGATATCATCATCACCGAATGCCGTATCTCGTGAAAGATAAAAACTTGTCTTACTGCCTCCAGCAGTTCCATTACCTTGGTTTTTCAGTTGATAGTTAACTTGCAGTGTAGTCCCGATGGCAGCACTACTAGCAGATGTAGCATTTTGGATCACTAAATCTGGTGCAGTAATCGTGATCGCTCTCGCAGCGACGTTATTATTTTCATTGCTTTCTCTTATTGTTCCATCACCATCAGCTCTATACAGCAGATAATAATTACCAGGAACAGTGTTGCTTCTAATTGTTAAAGATGTAGAGCGTGAAGCTACGGCAGAGGGTGCAAGACTAGAGATGGAATCAAAGCCTAAGTAGACATCATCATTACTGAGAGTTTGGTCTTGGGAAAGATAAAAATTAGTGAAATGAAAACCAGCATTGCCATTACCTTGGTTTCTTAATTGATAGCTAAGTGAAATTGTTGTCCCAATGTTTGCGCTGGTAGGAGCCGAAGGATTCTGGACA
Source organism: Anabaena sp. FACHB-595 (assembly GCF_048568275.1). Lineage (NCBI taxonomy): Bacteria > Bacillati > Cyanobacteriota > Cyanophyceae > Nostocales > Nostocaceae > Anabaena > Anabaena sp. FACHB-595. Next base: position 1,899,259 of record NZ_CP183473.1, on the reverse strand, counting down.
ATTAAATCTGGTGCCGCAATTGTAATCGCTTTGGCGGTGACATTGTTGGTTTCGTTGCTTTCACTGATTTCACTATTGCCATCAGCTTGCAATAGCAGATGGTAGTTACCAAAATTGATATCCCTACTTATAGACCAAAGGTAAGATTCCGAACTATAAGTGCCAGCATTTAGTACAGGATAAAAGTAGTTCGGGTCAGAGGCTAGCAATATATCATCGTTACTAAGAGTTGTGTCCCTAGACAAATAAATCTTAGTTCTATGATTACCAGCACTAGCATTACCTAAATTCGCTACTTGGTAGTTGAGTGTAAATATGTTACCAGGGTCAACAATACTAGGAGCGGAAATATTTTGGATGATCAGGTCGGGTCTTGGGCCATTAATCGTAATAGCTCTAGAAACCACATTATTATTTTCATTACTTTCTGCCACTGTGCTATCAGCATCAGTTCTGAACAGCAAATGATAGTTACCTCCGGCGATACTATTAGCTATAACAATCGAGGCTGTTTCGGAACTGACAGCACCTGCGGCAATGCTATTGACTGCATCTGAACCTAACAACACATCATCTGTACTGAATGTTGTGTCTCTAGAAAGGTAGAATCTGGTGGTACTCGCAACGGCATTTCCAGCACCTTGGTTTCTTACCTGATAACTCAATGCGATCGCACTACCTACTGATGCTGTCGTTGCTGCTGTGGCGTTTTGAATAATTAAATCAGCTGTGTTAATTGTGATGGCTCTAGAAACCACATTATTATTTTCATTACTTTCTGCCACTTTGCTATCAGCATCAGTTCTGAACAACAAATGATAGTTACCAGCCGCAATGCTATTGGCTATGACAATCGAGGCTGTTTCGGCGCTTACACCACCTGCGGCAATGCTATTAACTGCATCTGAACCTAACAACACATCATCTGTACTGAATGTTGTGTCTCTAGAAAGGTAGAATCTGGTGGTACTCGCAACGGCATTTCCAGCACCTTGGTTTCTTACCTGATAACTCAATGCGATCGCACTACCTACTGATGCTGTCGTTGCTGCTGTGGCGTTTTGAATAATTAAATCAGCTGTGTTAATTGTGATGGCTCTAGAAACCACATTATTATTTTCATTACTCTCTGCCACTTTGCTATCAGCATCAGTTCTGAACAACAAATGATAGTTACCAGCCGCAATGCTATTGGCTATGACAATCGAGGCTGTTTCGGCGCTTACACCACCTGCGGCGATGCTATTCACTGCATCTGAACCCAACAACACATCATCTGTGCTGAATGTTGTGTCTCTAGAAAGGTAGAATCTGGTGGTACTCGCAACGGCATTTCCAGCACCTTGGTTTCTTACCTGATAACTCAGTTGGATAGTACTACCTACTGATGCTGTCGTTGGTGCTGTGGGGTTGTTTTGAATAATCAGGTCTGGATTCCCTGCCGAAGTAATATTAATTAGATTGCCAAAGGCATTATTATTTTCATTGCTTTCACTCACATAGCCATCAGCATCAGCATAGTAAATCAAATAGTAGTTACCAGGGTTGATGTTACTACCAATGGTGAATGTGGCTGACTCTTGTCTAGAAGCACCAGCCGCCAGACCACTCACATAGTCCAAACCTAGATATAAATCACTACTATCAATATTCAAATCTGGAGATAAGTAGAATTTGGTATTGCTATCACCAGCACTTCCATTACCTTGATTCCTGACTTGATAGTTAATTTGAATACTGCTCCCAACCCTTGCTGAGGTGGGAATTGAGGCGTTTAATACAGTTAAGTCTGGCTGGGTAATTGAGATTGCCGCGCCGAAGGCATTGTTATTTTCATTACTTTCAATCACATAGCCATTACCATCCACATAGTAAATCAAATAGTAGTTACCAGGGGTGATATTACTACCAATGCTGAGTGTGGCTGACTCTTGGCTAGAAGCACCAGCCGCCAGACCACTCACAGAGTCAAAGCCTAGATATCTATCACTACTATCGAGATTAAAATCGGGAGATAAGTAGAAGTAGGTGAAGCTGGCTCCAGCACTTGCACTACCTTGGTTTCTGACTTGATAGTTGATTTGAATACTGCTCCCGACATTAGCAGAAATGGGAATTGAGCTGATTGGTGCTGTTAGGTCTGGTAGGAGTGATGCTTGTGTAAAATTAGCGTCACTTATATTATTTCTTCTTAAATCATTACTTAGGTAGCTATTAGATGCTAAAACTTCTGTCGCTTCACCTGTGTAACTACTACCGATGATTGAGTTTATGGCAGCATCGAGGGGAAAGTAATCTTTATTACTATTAAAAATCCTAGAGTTCCTAGCAGATGATAATGTATCGCTTAAGTTGCTATATTCACGGGTAACACTCATGAACTATTTAACCTCAAAGAGTAAAAAAATTTATACAGACATAAATGCTAAAACTATCTATTCATCTAGCTAAAGACTAGATGCAGCAAAAATTATAATTATTTTTCCAAAATATAAATATGCAGAAAGATGCACAATTTAGCCGTGAAATTATCCAATGAAAGAATATTATTTTTATTTTTAAGTAGAAAACTAAAAATGACCGTAGTGTAAAAATTTGCTAAATTATCAAAAAGCTCATTTGCTTTTTGAGCAAAAAAAACGAATAGAGTGTTGCTCTATTCGTCCAAAAGTATGATTGTGAGTAATAGGTAACAACTAAAAAACTACGACTGCTTACACATTTGCTTGTTGACGTTGGTACAGTGACCAATACAAGCCTTTTTGTTGTAAAAGCTCTGGATGGGTTCCCCGTTCTGCAATCACGCCTTTTTCTAACACGAGAATCAAATCTGCTCGTTTTAGGGGTGCAAAGCGGTGAGCAATCAGAAACACAGTGCGGTTAGCAGAAATCTTTTGCAGATTTTGTAACACTTGCTGTTCGGTTTCACTGTCTAAAGCGCTGGTGGCTTCATCCAACACGAGAATCGGCGAGTCGGAGAGAAACAACCTGGCTAAAGCAATGCGTTGTCTTTGTCCACCTGATAAAGCTGTACCCCTCTCTCCTACGTTCGTTTCGTAACCGTAGGGCAATTGACTGATAAAATCATGGGCTACAGCTAATCTAGCAGCTTCCACTACCTGCTCGGCGGTAATATCAGGATTCCCCAATGTGATATTTTCCAAGATGGAACCGTTAAATAAGAAGTCTTCTTGAAGAACTACGCCAATTTGTTGTCTCAGGGAGGACAAATCTGCACTTTTGATATCAAAACCATCAATCAGAATCCGTCCTGATTCAATTTGATAAAGCCTTTGTAGCAACTTAGACAGGGTACTTTTCCCAGAACCACTACGCCCAACAATTCCCACAAACTGTCCTGGTTCTACATTAAAGGAAATCCCACGCAGTACGGGTTCTGTATTGGTTTTGTAGCGGAAAAATATTTGCTCAAAACTAACTTGACCTTTCAGGGGTGGTAAAACTAAACCAGTTCCCATCTCTGCTTCTGGGGCGACGTTGAGAATATCCCCAATCCGGTCTACGGAAAGTAGGACTTGTTGCAGATTTTGCCACAACTGTACTAGGCGTAAAAGTGGCCCTGTCACCCTACCAGAAAGCATTTGAAAGGCGACCAATTGACCAATTGTTAGTTTTTGGTCAATGACTAATTTTGCCCCAAACCACAGAATTAGTAAAGAGGAAAAGTTTGTGAGAAAGTCGCCAATATTACTGCTAATGTTGGATGTGGTAGAGGCTTTGAAACCAGTACGCACGAAACGAGCAAATAATCCTTCCCAGCGATCGCGTGCTACTGATTCAGCTGCATGAGCTTTGACAGAATGAATACCTGTAACTGTTTCTACTAAAAATGATTGGCTGTCGGCACTGCGGTTAAAGGTTTCGTTTAGCCAGTTACGTAAAATTGGTGTAGCAACTATAGTCAGTGTGGCAAATAAGGGCAGCACCGCTAACGCCACAAAAGTGAGAGGAATATTGTAATAAAACATCAATGCCAAATACACGACGGCAAAGATGCTATCTAAAATTACCGTTAGTGCTGTGCCTGTGAGAAACTGACGAATTTGTTCTAGTTCCTGAACCCTGGCTACGGTGTCGCCTACACGCCTGGACTCAAAATAAGCCAAGGGTAGGCGCATCAAATGACGAAATAATTGTGCTGATAAGCTTAAATCTAAACGTCTGGCTGTATGAGTAAAGATAAATAACCGCAGAATACCCAATATCGATTCAAACACAGCGATTAACAAAAGTGCGATCGCCATGACATCGAGAGTTGGTAAACTCTCCTGTACCATGACCTTATCAATCACAACTTGGGTAATTAGTGGTGTACCTAAACCCAATAGTTGCAAGGTAAAAGACGCTAATAATACTTCTGCTAAGAGTTTGCGATATTTCCAAACGGCTGGGGTGAACCAACTCAGGTTAAATTTTTCTTGTTTGGATATCAGTTCTACTTGCCACAACTGACCATCCCAGCATTGTTCCACCACTGATTGTGGTAGACTCTCACAAAGATTATCAGGATTTAAGGGATTAGCAATAATTAAGCGATCGCCTTTGACTCCATAAGCTATCACCCAAGAAGGATCAGGCGTGGACTCGGCTTGTAACAGCAACAAAGCTGGGAAAGTCAGCTGACGCAACTCAGCCCAAGTCATTTGCAATCTTCGCAGTACGAAGCCTAGTTTTTCTCCGGCTTCTACCACTTGTTTAGGACTTTGCCCCCGCAGTTGGCGTTGTACCCATTCCAAATTCACCGCATTTTCCAGGTGTTGGGCTGCCATTGTTAAACAAGCCGCACCCGTATTCCAACTGCTAACAAAAGGATAACTCAGGGTTACAGGTGTAGGACTTTGGGGAGTTTGTTCTGGAGGCGTAAGCGGTTGTTGCAAAGCAGGAGACTGGACGGATGTGACCTCATTCTCCATCTCAGTATGCTCTTGTTTCGACAATCCCAGCCAAAAATCTTCCATCGCGGGAGTAGATATTTCCGCCCACAGATGTGTATCCCAACAAGCCACTATCACTTCCTTACTAGCAGCTACGGCTTTGTATTCTCCCGGTAGCTTTTGTAAGTCACCAAACCAATCTCCCATTTGTATAGCAGCTAAGGATTGACCGCTTCCTTCCTCCCGCAAGCGGACTTTCCCAGCCACAATGAAAAACTGATAACCACCAGCTTCGCTTGACCAGATTTTTTCTCCCAGTCGATAACGACGGATTTCTAAACGTTCTTCTAAAAGGGATCTTTGTTCAGGCGTAAGCCAATTGAGAGGTGGTTGATTCCAAGGTATAGCAGCTAGCACTTTGATTTTTAGAGATTCGTTATCTAGAAGTTTTAATTCACTTGTAATTTCACCGTCAGCTTTTGAATTTTCTCTGCTAACCATTTTTCAAATAGTTCGTTTTGTAACGCTTGCTTGAGTTGAATATCATCTAAAGACGCTGGTAGAAACTGTTCCACCCGAAACAAACCATAACGTCCATCAATTTCTATAGGCCCGACTAATTGACCAGGAGTAGCCACATCAATAGCAGCCCGCAATTTGTCTGGCATAGTTCCCCGACTAATTGGCCCCATCATGCCATTAACCAGGCGATCGTCTAATATAGAATACTCTTTGGCTAATTGTTCAAAACTGCCCCCTTCTGCAATTTGCAGTTGTAATTCCTCTGCCAGTTCCCTACTATCAACCACAATCCGCGATATCACCACCCGATCCAAAAAGATTTTCTGCTCAATAAAATATTCTGGGAGTTTAGCTTCTGTCACCAAGGTTTTCAATTTTTCTAATTTAAAGTTAAAAGTAATTGAGGCATGGAACCTGGCATAGTCCGTACCATTGTTCGTTAACCAGTCTTGAAAGGCTTGGGGGTCAGCTAGTTGATTTTTGAGGCGAAAATCAATCACTGTTTGTTCAGTTAATGCCGGATTGATCTCTACGTCGTCTCGCCCTTGAATTTCCTGCTCAATGACGTACTGACGAAGGACATCACTAATAAATTGACCCAACTTCCCTGAGGATTGTAGGTATTTTACGGTTTGTTCAATTGAAATGGGTCGGTCATCAATGCTCAAAAATGATAGAGTTTCCATGAAATCACCTGGTAAAAACAGCTAAAGATAAGATTCTATAAACTATTAATAAGTAATGGCAACTTTAAAAGATAAAAATATTTCAGCTTAATTTGATTTTGTATTTTAATTGACATTTATTTGCATAGTCACATTTTTCTACTCCAGATATGAATCCGAGAAAGAATTTAAGCATATTTTCAGTAATATTAAGTAGTGAGTCCTAAGTCTTTGGTCTAAAAATAATTTTTTAGTCTCCAGTACATAAAACTATTACCCTAACCAAAAGAGCTTGCCCAAACAAAGGCAACTAACATGGCAGCGATCGCCCCAATTAAGGTGTTAAGAATATTAACAATTTCATTAGTTAACCATGTGTATTTCGATTGCAATGTTGCACCAATTACACTTTCTAAATTTGTGGCAATCAAAGCAGCCAACACACACCAAACAATTCCCAAGGGAGAAATTAAACCGACTCCCCAACCTATAATAGCGATCGCCACAGAACCCACCACACCAGCTAAAGTCCCCTCTAAACTCACAGCCCCCTCTGTACCTCTAGGAACTGGTTGCAAAGTCGTAATTAAGAAAGTACTTTTGCCGTAAGCTTTACCCACTTCACTAGCGCAGGTATCAGAAAGTTTCGTACTAAAACTGGCGACGTAACCGAGTAACAAGAGGGACTGGGGACTGGGGACTAGGGATTGGGGACTGGGTGAAAAAAGACCAGCATTTATAATTCCTATGCCTACAGCACACAGCGCCGCAGTTAAAGCAGAACCCCACACATTTTCCGGGCCTCTTGCGCCCGAACGCTTTTCGGCAATACCAAGAGCTTCTTTTTGTGCCATCCCGATACGTGTGACACCAGAACCTACAAGAAAATAAAAGGTAACTACTAAATATCCTTGCCAGCCTAAAGTACCCCAAATCAATATGCCCAATAACCAAGCATGAAACACACCTGCTGGGGTGAGCAGTTTTTTAGGGGCGAACCAGACTAAACTCAATAAAATAGTATTTAGTCCTAGTCCTACTAACCAAGGATTGGCAGAGCTAATAAATGAAAACATCAGCAAAAAACCACGAGTAGTTTCGCCAGGATATCAAAAGAATAACGAATTTTAGGACTTCTGTGGTTAATTTCCTTTACTTCCATCCAAACAGCGCATAGATTATATTCCCTTTACGGGTAAAGTTCACTATCAACAGGCAAAACTACCCACAAATTTTGTTAGTCGGATATGGGAGAAGGGGTGTAGGGGTTTAGGGGTGTAAGGGTGTAGGGAAAGAAATTTACCCACTTCTTACTCACCCCTTATTCCCGCTATCATGATGACAACAATGCTCACCCAACTCTGGTACAGGATCATAACCCCCTGGGTGGAATGGATGACAACGCAAAATGCGGCGAATCGCCATCCAGCCACCACGGAATACGCCAAATCTTTCAATGGCTTCGATGGCATACATTGAGCAAGTGGGTCGAAAGCGACAAGTCGGGGGATATAGTGGCGAAATAAACATCCTGTATCCCTTGATCAACCAAATAAATATTTGCTTCATAAGCGTCGCCCAAATCTTATAAATTGGTAAGAAACGTACAAACTTTCTATCTTGTATTATCTTTGTTAAACTTAGTTTCCGAATTAATCTCAACACCGCCTTTATGGCTGCAAATTACTATTGTTGCAGCTTGGGTATTCTTCATTCTGGCGATCGCTGGCTTGGTAAATCGCTTTGCCACTAGCGATTCGGAAATAGTCCGAAAAATAGTTCACATTGGCGCTGGCCATGTGATTTTACTGGCTTGGTGGTTAGATATTCCTGCCAGTGTAGGTATTGGTGCTTCTGTTGTGGCAAGTATAGTCACTCTGTTGTCTTACATTTTCCCACTTCTCCCAGGTATTAATAGTGTGGGTAGACAGAGCTTAGGCACATTCTTTTACGCTGTCAGCGTCGGCATTTTAGTGGCTTGGTTTTGGCACATACAGCAACCCCAATATGCGGCGATCGGCATGATGGTAATGGCCTGGGGTGATGGATTAGCGGCTTTGGTTGGACAGCGATTTGGTAAGCATAAATATAAACTTTTGGGAGCGCAAAAAAGCTGGGAAGGCTCCTTAACTATGGCTTTAGCTAGTTATTTGGTATGTAGTTTAATTTTACTTGGTGTATTAGGGAATGTTTGGCAGACTTGGCTTGTATCGCTAGCAGTGGCTTTTGTCGCCACTAGCTTAGAAGCCTTTTCTTTATTAGGTGTTGACAATTTGACAGTGCCTTTGGGTAGTGCTGCCATAGCATTTGCACTAATTCAGTTCTGGCCACTGCATTAAATGGGGAATAGAAAGAGGCAGGGGCAGGGAGAATAACTTTCGCCTTCAGAAAACGGTTACACTCCCCGCTACAGCTCGAAGTTGCTCCTCTTGGGTGGAACCTTCGCTAAGTGCAGCTATGCCCACAAGGCTTTACAGCACTTATTACTTAGTTCAGAATATTTTTTCAAAGTACTTGACATATCCCCTACACAGACTGCTATATTAATAAAGTCGAAAGCTTTGGGGCGTCGCCAAGTGGTAAGGCATCGGGTTTTGGTCCCGACATCCCTAGGTTCGAATCCTAGCGCCCCAGTTATTAATGATTAGAATCCATACCTCACTAGTAAATAATCATCGTATTCTTTGAAAAGATATTAAATAATACGATACAAAATCTATTAGTTTAAAAATTAGGTTCTTGCGCCTGTTTTATGGAGAATTAATACTAAAGTGCCAGTTTAATAAACTGCGTAAACGGAAATTGTTGAAGTTACGGAAACCATATCCAAGACGTTTAATCAGCTTAAGTTTATTATTAATACCTTCTACAGTACCACTGGTAGTTCTACCATCAAAATAACCAACTATTTCCCCAAACCATCTAATCATTGTTCCGATAGATTTGGGAAAAAGTAGCATGGCATCATACATCCAATCCAATAATTGAATGATGCTATCTCCCCAAGATGTGTGAGATTCAAAGATTTGTCTAAATTTTTCTTTCAAGGAGTGCATCTTTGCTAGAGTTGGTGATACTTCTTGGACAGCTTTCAGTCTGATTTTTTGCTCTTCGTTTAACGAGTCTTCATTTTTAATCAAGCTATATTTACTTTTATTTAATCCCGCTAATATTCGTTCTTTTTCTGATTTATCTTCTAAAGACATTGCTGCTTTTTTCTCGGATTTACGTATTGTATCTAATTCATCATTTACCTGTTTCATCACATGAAACCTATCAGCAGTTATATTTGCATTGGGCATTAATTCTTCGACTAGACTTTTATAAGGAGACCACAGGTCTATACTCACTTCTTGGATTTGCTCAAGTACCTTGAATCCCCATCCTTTCATGACTTCACCGATTTCTTCTATCCTTCTTGTCTTCACTATCTCAATTGGTTTACGAGTATCTAAATCTACTATTACTGCCAGATAATTTCCTTGCCCTTTCACTAAGGCTATTTCATCTATTCCTAACCTTTTTAATCCTCTTAAATTTATCTTCTGTATTTGGGTTACTTGCCTTTTTAACATCGATTCTACTTCCTCATCACTGAGGTCGTTTCTTTTAGCCACGCTATGAATGTTGCTATTCAATACTTGCTCTACTATGCTAGCTGCTAATCTTTTTGTATATCCTTTGCTCTTTTCTACAAACTCTAGTTTCTCACTAAACACTTTTTTACACTTATGGCATTTAAATTGACGACGATTTATTTTTAACAGAACTGGTTTTTCACTCCACGGTAAATCGTGAATCATTCGCCAATGGTCTTGGTGTATACTTTGAGTTACATTTCCACAATTTGGACAGCTACAATGGTTGACGGCTTTTTCGATTGTGATAATTATTCCTGCTCCTTCCACTTCTTGACAATCTAACACTTTCGTCTCTGGTAGATTGAGGATTTGCTCTACGGGAAATTTCATAACTATCGCCGCCAATTCCTGTGCTTGATCTATAATTATCTTACTTTCGGTAATTAAACATACCTTCAAAGCTGTAAAGTATTGTATCTACTCTAGTTTAGGCTTCAATCTTTATAAATTTTATCCATTAATTTTCATTACTTTTTGCTTTCTCCATAAAATATCCGAAAGAACCAAAGTTTACTTAGCCAAAATTGGAAATATCAAACCAATTTGGTCAAGAGAGTTACCATCTGAACCTAGTTCAGTCACGGTGATTAAAGATTGTGCTAACCGATATTTTCTTAGTTTTGTAGTAGAAGTTGAACCCAATACTACTATTGCTAATAACCAAAGTATAGGTATTGATTTGGGTCTAAAAACTTTTGCTGTCATGAGTAATGGAGAAAAAGCGTTAAGTCCTGACTACTCAAAACATGACCGCAAAATTCGTAAACTACAAAAGAAATTAGCACGACAACAAAAAGATTCAAAAAGGAGAAACAATACTCGCGTTAAAATTGCTAAACTGCATAACCAAATTGCTGATACTAGGAAAGACTTCTTACATAAGTTGTCAACCAAAATAATTAACGATAACCAAGTAATTGTTTTGGAAGATTTAAACGTGTCAGGAATGGTTAAAAACAGTAGACTATCTAGGGTGATTAGTTTGCAAGGGTGGCGAGAGTTTAGAAACCTTTGTGAAGCTAAATCAGAAAAATTTAGCCGTGATTTTCGCGTAATAGATAGATGGCAGCCAACAAGCCAAATATGTTCATGTTGTGGTTTTCGTTGGGGTAAAATCGACCTTTCTGTTCGCTCAATACTTTGTTTAAGTTGCGGTACTGAGCAAGAAAGGGATGAAAACGCATCTAGAAATATAGAAATGGTCGGCATGGGGCATCGGCACGACCTTAAACGGGCAGGGAGTGACTGTCAGACTACTTCGGTAGCAAGTTACTGTGAACTGTCAAGAATCACCGAGGTAGAATCTCGGTGAGTATGTCAACACGATCATTAACAACTGAAACAGGTTCGCCCAGCTTCCTGTTAACAAATAGAGACGATTATTTGTCTGGTGATTTTAAAGCCTGATCCAAAACTTGTCTAGCCTGTTCTGCTTTAGTTCGTGCTTCTTGGTAGCGTAGGTTTGCTTGAGCAAAATTCTTGAGAACTTTAAAACCTTCCTTGAGGCGAGTAATTTCTTCTTCCGTTACAGAATCATCGGAAAATAAAACATCAACAGCCTTGCGAATTTCTAAAGCTTCAGAGCGTGACTCCTGCACTTTTAGCTTGAGTGTGGCTAAGTTACTCAAGACTTGGACAGCTTGTGTAATCGAGTCTTCACCACTAACTGAGTCAGTAGATGGCTCTTTCACCTCTATTAATTGTTGAGGGCCAAATCCTTCTTCTAATTCTGTAGGCAGCTTACCAGCATCAATCAACTCAACCAACTGATCCATAGCTTTGTCGCGGGCTTTGGCTGAATCTTTCCCAGAAACGGTGAGGATAATTTCCGGACTTTGAGCTAGTGTGTACTGAACCATATTGTAATTAACCAGGCCTAATAAGCATATTTTAACATTAAAGGGAGTGGGAAGGAGATGGGGAGAAAGTAATTCCCAATTCCTACATAGCCTACGGCTTAGGCTTACACCTAAAAAATTTAAAATTGAGATAACTTCCAAAAACTCACAACTCACCACGCCAATAACAAGTCTCCGAGAATCAAACTTTATACTTGAGTAAAGGAGAAAAATTTCAACAGGAGGGGAAGAGCTATGGCTCCCAATCCCACTATTATGCAGGCTGTGGAAAAACTGGGTTACCGAGTCACTGTTGGTGATGTGGCAACTCAGGCTGGGTTAAATTTAGCGGAGGCTGGGCAAGGGTTGTTAGCTTTAGCTAGCGATGCGGGTGGACATTTGCAGGTAGCAGAAACGGGTGATATTGTTTACCTGTTCCCTCGAAACTTTCGGGATGTTCTACGGAATAAATATTTCAAGTTACGATTGCAAGAATGGTGGCAGAAGATATGGAAAATTCTGTTTTACCTAATTCGCATTTCTTTTGGAATTTTTCTAGTTGCTTCCATTGCACTGATTACTATTGCCATCTTTTTGATCATCACGGCGATGAATTCAAGTAACGATAATGACGATCGCAGTAGTAATTCTAGTGGTAGTTGGGGGTTTTTCTATTTCCCTGATTTATTTTGGTACTTCAGCCCTAACTATGGCTATTCTGCACCAGAAAGACAACGTCATAGCCAGGAAAGCAGTGATCTGAATTTCTTTGAGGCTGTATTTTCATTTTTGTTTGGCGATGGTAATCCTAATGCCAATTTAGAAGAACGCCGTTGGCAAGAAATTGCTACTGTGATTCGGAGTAGTCGTGGTGCAGTGGTAGCAGAACAAATTGCCCCATACTTGAACGATATAGGCGAAGTCTATCAACAAGAATACGAAGATTATATGTTGCCTGTGCTGTTACGATTCAACGGGCAACCAAGTGTTAGTCCTGAAGGGCAAATTGTCTATTATTTCCCAGAGTTGCAGGTGAGAGCCAGCAAAAAACAACAGCAGCCACTGTCAGTTTATTTGGAAGAATTTCCCTGGCGTTTTAGTGCGGCTAGTTCTGGACAAATTATGCTCAGTGCAGGTTTGGGTATAGTCAATCTAGTTGGTGCTTTGGTACTGGGTAGTTTATTGGTAGACGGTACGGTTGCTGCACAATTGGGTGGCTTAGTCGCTTTCGTGCAGGGAATTTATTGGCTGTTGCTGGCTTATGGGATCGGTTTTTTGGGTGTTCCTTTAGTACGGTATTTCTGGATTAAGTGGCGTAATGGAAAGATTGCCGGACGTAACCGCGATCGCCTCAGCCGTGCCAGAATATTAACCAGTGCCGATGCAGCTTTACAACAAAAAATCAACTACGCCAGTCAGTTTGCCCAAGAAAAAGTTATTGGCACTGAGGATTTAGTTTATTCTACCGAAACAGACTTACTCGACCAAGAAGTTGAGCGATCGGCGCAAATTGAGGCTGAATGGCTCAAAAGATTGGAGAGAGGGGAATAGGAGACAGAGGCGAGAAACAGCTACACAGCTACGACGCTTTTAAATTACATAGTCACTTGTATGGTTTGTTGACGGTTGACGGTTAACAGTCAACCGTCAACCGTTAACAGCCAACACGAAAAGATGTACAAGTTAAAGCAAGGGCAGCTTACCCAATCCCCAATCACTTGGCCTTGATGGGTGTGAGGGCGACACCACGATAGTAATGTCCTAGTATTTGCAGATGGTTAGCGCCGCGTAAAGCTAAATTATAAGCACCCCATTGGCTCATACCTAAGCCATGACCAAAACCTGCACCTTGGAGGGTAAAGCTACCATCTGCGCCTCTGGTGACGTTAAAGCGAGTACTTCTGAGTTTCAGGGCAGTACGCACTTCTTCACCTCGCAGGACTTTTGTACCTTTATCACCTACGACTCTTAAAGCTTTGACACTGCGGAACGGTGAGAAGGATTCGGCAACTACTTCCCTAATATTGCCCACACCAGAAATTCTGGAGCTAATTTCTGTTGGGGTAAAAGTTCTTTGCCAATTACATTCTTTAATGTTTTGGTCGTAGTCTTGAACAGCACGTAGATAAGGAAGGGGATTACTCCAAACATCTTCCACATTTTCCGTGTGTCCACCAGAACAAGCGTGGAATACCGAAAGAATAAGATTATTGTTATAGGTTAATACTTGCCCGGCTGTAGCATCAACGGCGGCATAGGTTGTAGGAGATTCGCTGCTAACACCTTTATAAATTTGCCAGCGATCTGGGGTATCACCTAAATCGTAAACCGGGTTACTGCGCTGTTGTTCTCGCTTGTATAGGGCATAGGTACGGGCGGCGATCGCTTGCGCTTTTAAGGCTTCTCCCGGCCAGCTAGAATTCATTTCTCCACCAACAACGCTGTAGAGATATTCTTCTAAATCTACCCAGTTGACAACATCTATACCTTTTTCAGTGGGGACAACCAAAGTTCTCCCCCGAAACCAGCGATCGCCTATATAAACAAATCCTTTACCAGATGGTTCAATCCAAAACAAACCAGACTGCCATTTATCTAAAGCCACTCCCCCAGGCACAGCTTGGGCATAAAAGGCACTCATTGCCGGCAATTGTCCCAAAGTACGTCCTGTACTATCTTTGACAATTGCCGTTGTGGAACTGCCAACTCTAGCTTGATTGACTCCCCTTTCAATGGCTACACGCAAAATGACAGAGGCTTGCGCTGGGGCAACCAAAGCGATCCACAATAAGATACCTAGCCACCAATGACGGACTTTAATCTGGGAAAGTAAAGAGCCTAACAACAGTTGAAATTTCATGCTGATCATCAAGTCACATTAGTATCTGTTAGCAGTTCTGAACTATAACGTCCACAACTTAAGATAAGACAGTTTCCTCAACTAAGAGGTTGCCACTTTCTAACAATTATGCAATGTGTTTTGGATTCGGGAGGACTGTTGACTAAACTGAGCGATAAGCAACGCGGAGGCTTTGGATGAGAATTATCAAAGAGGCGATCGCCATCAATCCACCCCAAAACCAATAGGGTAATAGTAAATATTTTTCCATCTGGGCTGTATCTGATAATCCCAAAGAACCAGCAGAATCACTAAATAGATAATTTAATTGATGGTAGGTACTGACGCAGGCTTGTACACCTAAAAATTGAATGGCAAATCCCTGCATCCATCGGGGGGCTTTGAGGGAAATTCCCAAAATGATTAATCCTAATAGGGGAATAGCTGCCAATCCAAAGGGGGAACGTACCCAAATTAATGTAGATATTAATAAAAAACTCCCCAGGATTTTCAGGCTCAGGGAGGCGGTAGTAAAACTACGGGAGGCTAAAATCAAGGCTGCACCTGCAAGTGGTGGACCCATTGGCCCGGCGGCGGCAACTAAACCTGGGCCGATGGGGCCTAAGGATCTGCTGATAGCATAGCTGGCTACACCGGAACCATTACCAAAAATTTGTAATTGCTGAAACTGACCACCCAAAAGCACAGCCATTAAGCCATGCCCCATTTCGTGAAACCAAGTAGCTAGGATGGTAAAGGGGTATAAAATATAATTTCCGCCTGGAACTTGCCACAACATTGCTGTAGCGATCGCTGCTCCCACTAACCAAGTTAACCCCATACGTTCAACTTCTATCGGGGCTTCTCGATGCAGTAAAGTTTCAAAATCTTTCCCTGGCTGGCTCATAATTAGTTTGTAATTCGTAATAGTCTTCGACAAGGCTTGCGCCTACGGAATTCGTAATTATTACTATTTTGTACCCATATTTTAGATATAAGGGTGTAGGGTTTTAAACAGTGATACCCCTACACCCTTACACCCCTATACCCTGAATTTAGTTAAGCGAGTTTAAAGAGGAAAGTTACCAAATCGCCTTTACCTAAACTGATGCGATCGCCTGGTCTGAGGCGGTGTCTATTGCCTGGTAGTAGAGGTAAATTGTTAATGTAAGTGCCGTTGGAACTGCCTACATCTTCTATATAGTGCGCGTCACCTTCTAAGCGGATATCCGCGTGTACCCTTGAGACAATCTCGGAGTTGGCAAAGCCGGAAACATCAACATCGGGAGGAATGCGATCGTTAGGTTTACCGATATGAACCACAGATAAGCTGGGCGGTAGTTCTATTTCCTGATCGCTTTGAACATGAACTAACCGAGCTGTAATTTGCTGTAATTGTGTTCTAGCAGGAGAAGGAGGTGCGGCTACAACAGTTTCTGGCGCTGGTGCTGGTTCTACTGCTGGAACTGGTTCTGGGGGCGCTACGGGTTCGGGTGGGGGAGTAGGAATACTTGCTTCTACCACTACGGGTTCGGGTGGTGGTGGGGCAGGTGTAACTTCCACTACTACAGGAGTTGCATCTGGGGGTGCTGCTACGGCTGTTGGTGGTAAGGGTGCAGGTGCAGGGGGATTCTCGTTAGCAACCGGATCAAGGCCTAAGGCATTGGGTTGTAACAATTCTAAAAGCGGGTCGGGATTAGCTAATGGTGGTACTTCTACTGGAACATCAGGGGCGATTGTAGCGACAGTAGCAGCAGGTGCGGCGACTGAGTGCAGGTTAAAGCCACACTGACCACAGAAAGCAGCATCAGATTGGACAGTTGCGCCACAGTTGGGACAATTACTAGTGGCGGGTAACGGCGTGTAGCAAGCTTCACATTGGACAGCGCCGTCTGGATTGGGGTGGTTGCAATTTGGACAGACGATCATTGATTTAAGCCTTTGTTCAAGAGCATCCTAAAATATATTGCTAACAAGCAAACTAACCTTGGGAGCGGCTTTTGCAGTAGACACCCAAAGGTTAGACTTGTTTTTATGAGAAATGCAGCAAGGCGGTGACTCTAGCTTCCGATTTTAACAATTACTCGTGATGGGAAAATCAAACTGAGAGTTCCGCGCCTGCGGCTGCATCCAGTAGCCACAAAAGTTCACCTTGGGGCTGGATGAAGCGGGATGGATAAGCTAAGTCATCTGCACTCGGAGCAAATACTTGAGCAAGGGCTGGCCGTTTGTTAGCACCTGCAACCACAAAAATTACACTGCTAGCAGCGTTAATGAATGGGTATGTGAAGGTTATGCGGGGATTACCGTCTTTATTACCCACAGTAATTAAGCGATCGCGTACTTGTAAAGCTTCTGTGTGGGGAAACAAAGATGCAGTATGGGCATCATCACCCATTCCTAGCAATACCACATCCAAAGCGGGAAACTCTCCGGGTGCAGAGTTAAAAAATGTTTGCAAGTGCTGTTCATACTTAGCAGCCGATACTGCCGGATTATTATCTAAGGTGGGGACAGCATGAATATTCTCGGCGGGGATATCAACGCGGTCTAGCCATGCAGTACGTGCCATCAGTTCATTACTATCGGGATGATCTGGTGAGACATAACGCTCATCTCCCCAGAAAACATGAATTTTATCCCAAGGTAATTTTTGGGCAGCGATCGCTTCATACAACGGCTTAGGTGTGCTACCGCCGGATAAGGCAATGGTAAATCGCCCCTGCTGTTTTATGGCAGTATCTAACTTAGTCAGGATCAAATCGAGCGATCGCGCAATTAGCGCTGTTTGATCCGGTAGGACTTCAACCGTTTTTTTCATGGCTTCATCATCACATTGCCTGCTTCCAGCAATACAATACCTAACTTCTGACAACCCCCCTTTTTAACTTTTGAAACTCTTAACATCAAAAATTAGGTGGGTATAAGTCAATATAATTTATCCTTATCACTTTCTCTAGCTGCTTGTCAGTAGTCAGTCGTACTAACCACTGAAGACAAGAACTAGTCAAGAAGAGGAAAAGGGGCAGGAAGAGAAGTCGTAAGGAGGGAAACCCTCCGGGCGAACTTCCCTACGGGACGCTACGCGAACGGGGGCAGGGAGATGTGGAGAAGGTTTCCCCCTGCCTCTTCCGGTCAAACAGTTAAGGAAATATTGCATCTGGCGGGGAAATTTTGTATAAAGTGCCGGCTTCCGCTATCTTAAGTTTTGAGATAATAAATTGCGCTTAACATGACTTCGCTTTTCCCACACCAAAAAGCCAAAGCCTTAAAACCCAATAGCCGTCGTCCTGCTAAGGAACTATGCAGTGAGTGCGGGCTGTGCGATACATACTATATTCATTATGTCAAGGAAGCCTGTGCTTTTATTACCCAGCAGATAGATACACTCGAAGAACAGGCACACCAGCGATCGCGCAATCTCGATAATCCTGATGAACTCTACTTTGGTGTTCATCAAGACATGATTGCAGCAAAGAAACAGCAACCAATCGCAGGCGCACAATGGACTGGTATTGTTAGCAGTATTGCCATAGAAATGCTGAATCATGGTTTAGTGGAAGGCGTTGTCTGCGTCCAAAACAGTAAAGAAGACCGCTTCCAGCCCATGCCTGTGATTGCCCGCACCCCAGAAGAAATACTAGCAGCGCGGGTAAATAAACCAACACTTTCCCCAAACCTTTCCATATTGGAACAAGTCGAAAAATCTGGGATGAAGCGACTGTTAGTCATTGGTGTTGGTTGCCAAATTCAGGCCTTACGTGCTGTAGAAAAAAAATTGGGTTTAGAAAAGCTCTATGTTTTAGGTACACCTTGCGTAGATAACGTTACCCGCGCCGGACTGCAAAAATTCTTAGAAACCACCAGTCGCTCACCTGAGACAGTCGTACACTATGAGTTCATGCAGGATTTCCGCATTCACTTCAAGCATGAAGATGGCTCAATTGAGAAAGTACCCTTCTTTGGCTTGAAGACCAACCAACTCAAAGATGTCTTTGCTCCTTCCTGCATGAGTTGTTTTGATTACGTCAACTCTCTAGCCGATTTAGTTGTTGGTTACATGGGCGCACCCTTCGGCTGGCAGTGGATTCTTGTCAGAAATGATACAGGGAAAGAAATGCTGGACTTGGTACAAAACCAGTTAGATACTCAGCCTGTGATGTCCGAAGGAAATCGACAAGAGGCTGTACAACAGGGAATATCCGCCTACGACAAAGGTGTGACACTTCCCATGTGGGTGGCAAAAATTATGGGTGTGGTGATCGATAAGATTGGCCCTAAAGGGTTGGAGTATGCGCGGTTCTCCATTGATTCCCACTTTACCCGCAATTATTTGTTTGTAAAGCGGAATCATCCTGAGAAGTTAGCAGCTCATGTGCCGGAGTTTGCCAAGCGCATCGTGGGGCAGTATAAGTTACCGGAGTGACCACCTTCAAGCCTCTCCCACAGCGTCGATCGCCGCCTCTAGGGCGATCGCCACATGACTCCAATGAGTCCCCCCCTGGCAATACACCACATAAGGCTCACGTAAAGGCCCATCCGCCGAAAATTCCAAAGTACTCCCCTCAATAAATGTCCCCCCAGCCATCACCACCTGGCTCTCATACCCCGGCATATCATCGGGAATGGGGTCAAGGTAAGAACCCACAGGTGAATTCTGTTGTACAGCCTTACAGAAGGCAATCAGCTTCTGCGCCGAACCCAATTTAATCGCCTGAATCACATCCCCACGGGGCGCAAGGGGTGCAGGATTGACTGGATAACCAAGTTTGTCAAATACATAACCAGTCAGGTGAGTTCCCTTCATCGCCTCACCCACCATCTGGGGCGACAAAAACAACCCTTGGAATAACAGGCGATTTTGGTCAAATGTCGCCCCACCGTAACTACCAATACCAGGAGCAGTCAGGCGACAAGCGGCTGCTTCTACTAAGTCAGCCCGTCCAGCTACATAACCACCAGCCGTCACAATCGTCCCACCAGGATTTTTAATCAAAGAACCAGCCATTAAATCAGCACCAACATGGGTAGGTTCCTGGGTTTCGATAAATTCACCGTAGCAGTTATCCACAAAGCAAACAGTGTGAGGATTTTGCTGTTTGACTAAATTAACAACTTTTTCAATATCGGCAATGGATAAGCTAGGCCGCCAGGAATAACCACAAGAACGCTGAATTAAAACTAAGCGAGTGTGATCAGTAATACTAGTACTTAAAGTTTGCCAATCGATAGATCCTTGGGAAGTTAACTCCAATTGGCGGTATTTTATGCCAAACTCAATAAGGGAGCCTTGACCTTGACCCCGTAAACCAATAACTTCTTCGAGCGTATCGTAGGGGGAACCAACCACTGCTAACATTTCATCACCAGGCCGGAGTACACCAAACAGGGCGCAAGCGATCGCGTGAGTTCCCGAAACAAACTGCACCCGCACCGCCGCAGCTTCAGCACCCATTACTTCGGCAAAAACTTTGTCTAAAGTTTCTCGACCTAAATCATCGTGACCATAACCACTTACACCAGCAAAGTGGTGCGCTCCTACACGCTGATTACGAAAGGCTTCCAGCACTCTTTTCAGATTTTGCTTGACCTGAGCGTCAATTCCAGAAAAAATCTCTAACAGTGCCTGTTCTGCTTGCCGCAGCTGTTCCAAGCTGTTCATTACTTCCTCGTTAACAAAAAAACTATAAATATGCGAATTGCGGAATCGCACAGACTAGGCTGAACAATTTTAATTCGAGTTACTGCATGACAATTGCTACTTCAACTAAACCTCAAATCAACTGGGTAAATACCCTATTTTTCCTTGGGCTACACATCGGCGCTTTGTTTGCCTTTATCCCTAGTAACTTCAGCTGGGCGGCAGTTGGTGTGGCTTTATTGCTTTACTGGATCACTGGTGGTTTGGGTATTACCTTAGGCTTTCATCGCCTTGTTACCCACCGCAGTTTTCAGACTCCCAAGTGGTTGGAATATTTTCTAGTGCTTTGCGGGACTCTCGCTTGTCAAGGAGGGCCAATCGAGTGGGTCGGTACACATCGCATTCATCATTTACATTCCGATACTGATCCAGATCCCCATGATTCTAATAAAGGTTTCTGGTGGAGCCATATTGGTTGGCTAATTTATCACTCTCCCTCCCACGCTGATGTTCCTCGGTTCACCAAAGATATTGCCGAAGACCCAGTCTATCAGTTTTTACAGAAATATTTCATTTTTATCCAGATTGCTCTGGGGTTGTTGCTGTTATATCTAGGCGGGTGGTCTTTTGTGGTCTGGGGAGTTTTCTTTCGCATCGTTTGGGTTTACCACTGTACTTGGTTGGTAAACAGCGCTACCCATAAGTTTGGCTACCGCACCTATGATGCTGGTGACAGATCCACTAACTGTTGGTGGGTAGCTGTCCTAGTGTTTGGTGAAGGTTGGCACAACAACCACCACGCTTTTCAATATTCAGCTCGTCACGGGTTGGAATGGTGGGAAGTTGATCTGACTTGGATGACAGTGCAATTGCTGCAAATACTCGGTTTAGCAACTAATGTCAAACTAGCAGACAAAAAGCAGTAATTAGTTTATTATGTGTCATTAGTTATTTGTCTAAAAAATGACTAATGACTTAGTAATTTTTTCGCAACCAAATATCTACTCGTTAGTTCTCAAATAGCTTCTGGAAATTAGTTACAGGTGCGCTTGGCTAGCTGAAGTTGCTATGATGCAGAACGTTAATTCTCAAGTACTTTGCGGCAAGTTACTTTTGTGGTGGCTTGGTAGAGGGTTTTGTTGTTATTCAGGTTTTCATGACTACATCAATCATCAAAAATCAGGAAATAAAAAATAAGCTTAGTAATCCCGAACTAAGGCTCAAAGATATTATTAAAACTCTGCCAAAGGAATGTTTTCAGCAGAACCGTCGCAAAGCGTGGACACAAGCACTACTTAGTGTTGTGATGGTGGGTTTAGGTTACTGGAGTTTGGCGATCGCACCTTGGTTTCTGTTACCCATTGCCTGGATTTTTACAGGTACAGCCTTAACAGGTTTTTTTGTGATTGGTCACGATTGTGGACACCGTTCATTTGCCAAACGTCGTTGGGTAAATGACTTGGTAGGGCATATATTTATGATGCCGTTAATATATCCCTTTCACAGTTGGCGGATTAAGCATAATCATCACCACAAACACACCAACAAGTTAGACGAAGATAATGCTTGGCATCCTATCAGACCAGAAGTTTTTGCCAGTTGGGGTAAAACTCGTCAGTCTGCCTTTAAGTTGTTTATGCGTCAAAGGCTTTGGTGGGTAGGCTCAGTTGGACATTGGGCTGTTGTGCATTTCGATTGGCGGAAATTCAAAGTTAAAGACCAAGCTGATGTGAAACTTTCTGTTGCTGTAGTAGTTTTATTTGCCGCAGTTGCTTTTCCCACCCTCATCGCTACAACTGGTATTTGGGGATTTGTAAAATTTTGGTTTGTGCCTTGGCTTGGTTATCATTTTTGGATGAGTACCTTCACCATTGTTCACCACACATATCCAGATGTTCCTTTTGAAGCAGAGAACAAATGGCATGAAGCTATGGCACAGTTATTTGGGACTATTCATTGTGATTATCCCAAATGGGTAGAAGTGTTGTGTCACGATATTAACGTCCACGTTCCTCATCACCTTTCTACAGCTATTCCTTCTTATAATTTGCGGCTAGCTTACAGCAGCATTCAAGAAAATTGGGGTGATTATCTACATGATGAACTTCGCTTTTCTTGGTCTTTAATGAAGCTCATTACTGACGAATGTCAACTGTATCAAACTGATGTTGGCTATCAGCCTTTTAAAGATTATTACGCAGGACGATAGGTTTTTTAGCCAGTACTATTAGCTAGTAGGATGCTTACTTAAAACCCTCATGGCAAAAAATAATTTATGATTCTGTAAATTCAATAAATTTTGGCAGTTCACTATTTACTGATGATTAATATGTGAATTGCCAGAAATTTTTGAATAACAATTCAGAAATCATAAATAATAACCCACACATTAAAATCCTATTGCTGGATGTGGCGTGCTTACCTGGGTCATTATCCATTAATGGATTCTCAATTCTGTCTTTTCATCTCTTGAACACTTCTTTGGATGTGTGAGAGCTATCTTCGCAGACATCGCCGAATCATAGTTACTCATTCCTACTTCCAGTAAAGTCCGATTTATATCCCACAACAGAATCAAGTGCAATCAACTACAATCCCCTCCGATAATTCTCCTAGCTTTGGCCAATCAGAGAATACCACTACACTGCCATTTACTCTTCAGGATTTAAAAGCGGCTATTCCGGCTGAGTGTTTTCAACCCAATGTCAGCAAATCACTATTCTACTTTTTTCGTGATGTTCTGATTGTCGGTTTGTTATACGCAGTCGCCCATTACCTAGATTCTTGGTATTTTTGGCCAATTTTCTGGTTAATCCAAGGAACGATGTTTTGGGCTTTGTTTGTGGTTGGACATGACTGCGGACACCAATCTTTTTCTAAGCATAAATGGCTCAATGATTTAATTGGGCATCTGACTCACACCTTCATATTAGTCCCTTATCACGGTTGGCGTATTAGTCACAGAACTCATCATAAAAATACTGGCAATATCGATAATGATGAAAGCTGGTATCCTGTGACTCAATCGCAATACAAGGAAATGCCATTAGGGCAAAAGATAGGCCGTTATTACGTATTTCTACTGGCTTATCCAGTGTATTTGTTTAAGCGTTCTCCTAATAAGGAAGGCTCTCATTTTTTACCTAGTAGCTCTCTTTTCAAGCCATCAGAAAAATGGGATGTTATCACCAGTACCGTACTGTGGAGTTGTATGGTTGGTTTGTTAGGTTTCCTAACTTATCAATGGGGCTGGATGTGGTTGTTAAAATACTATGCTGCACCATACATAGTGTTTGTAATTTGGCTTGATTTAGTCACATTCCTACACCACACTGAAGCTGATCTTCCCTGGTATCGTGGCGAAGATTGGACTTTCCTAAAAGGTGCAATTTCCAGTATTGACCGCAATTATGGTTTAGTCAATCACATCCATCATGATATTGGTACTCATGTAGCACACCACATTTTCTTGAATATTCCTCACTATAATTTGCTGAAGGCTACCGAGGCAATTAAACCAGTCATGGGTGAGTATTACCGCAAGTCAGAAGAACCTATTTGGAAGTCATTGTGGCGTTCTTGCGTGAGTTGCCATTTTGTCCCCGATACAGGCGGGAAAGTTTACTACACTTCTAACAATCAAGTAGTGAATAAGTAGATCAAAAAACTTAATATCATGTTCGTCTGAACCCTAATAATATTTGCGGCATTTGATCATCGTTGATATGTAAGTAAGAGTAGAAATTACCTATTAGCTATTATCACTCAAACCAAACATATTATAAGTAATGACCCGAACTTGATATAGGATGTTGACTACGTTGTGCTGTAAGCACCATATTTTCTGAACTTGAATCCATAAAATAAAGGCAAAAGAATTACTTCTTTTGCCTTTTTAATTTAGATGATAACTGTTAGACTTTAGTCTTCGTAATCGTCATCGTCTTCGTCATCATCCTCGTAATCATCATCTACTTCATCGTCTACTTCCACTTCCGCTTCTACGAGGTCATGGATTTCATCAGCAATCAACTCATCATCATCGAGAATTGAGCGACGGTTATTAAATCCAGTTTCCGCAAGACCGGGAGAATCTAAATTGTAGGCGCGAGCTGTACGGTCATCTAATACCATATCTAGAGGATCATCGGTTTCATCCAAGACACTGGTGGTTTCCAGCGTGGAATAATCTTCCAGCATCCCAGGTTCATCATAGGTATTGTAACCAGTTCCCGCCGGGATCAATCGCCCAATAATCACGTTTTCTTTCAAACCACGCAACCAGTCGGATTTACCCTCAATAGCTGCTTCGGTCAGAACCCGTGTTGTTTCTTGGAAGGATGCGGCAGAAATGAAACTGTCTGTATTCAACGATGCTTTAGTAATACCTAACAATACTGGAGTATATTGCGCTCTCGCTCCGCCAGTAATTGCCATTGCTTCATTCACCTGCTCGACTTGGCGCAATTCTACCAACTCACCAGGAAGCATAGTGGTGTCACCACCATCATCAATCCGCACTTTGTTGGTCATCTGGCGCACAATCACTTCAATGTGTTTGTCGGCGATGTCAATACCTTGGGATTGATACACCATCTGCACTTCATTCACGAGGAATGTTTGCACTTTTTGTAAGGCGTGGCTAGCACAAGCATAAACCCCGTCTTCCGAACCTAGACTGAAGAATACTTCCAGAATTTCGTGGGGATTGGAAGGCCCATCACTCAATGGTTGTCCGGCTGGTACAACGGAACCATCGGGCATGGCTAAGTTTTGCCCAGGGCCAAGAGGATAATCGGTGACTACCCCATTGGATTCTATAACTTTGATGGCGATCGCTTCATCACCATCACCGTACACTACCTTAACCTCCCCACCCCGTTTTGCTAAAATACAAGCTTCTTTGGGTTTCCGGGCTTCTAGTAGTTCTTCAATCCGAGGCAAACCTTGAATGATGTCTCCAGTTTTTGCCCGTTCAAACACTAGCAGCACTAAGTTATCACCCCGTTGCACCAAGTCGCCATCTTCTATTTGCAATACTGCACCAGGGCTGACTCGATAAGGACGACCAGCACGGATAGTCACGGCATAGTTCTGAGTGCTAAGGGCTGCGTCTTGAGTGGTGGTGCTTTCACCCGCATTTTTCACCCCTACAATTTGCCCAGATTCTTCGGCAAAGATACCAGGGGCAAGTTCTGTACCTGCGACGATTAAATCACCGGCTTTGACTTTGGGCTTGGCACTGATATTTAGTGTTGCCATGTCGCTATGACGCAGCACTAAACAACGACGCACTGCTTCGCTTCCTTTCTGCACTCCCCTGACAATCCCACCTTCTTTAGACAAGATTTGGGTACGTGCAACTACGGAACCGGGAACAATTGTGTCTCCGTCTTTTACCTCCAGGCTAGTTTGGGTACTGCCTTGGGTAGCATCGGCGGCGATGTCACGACGCAAAACTAAGGATTCCAAAATTACTAGCTGTAAGCGCTGAACATCTGCATCCTCAAGGTCAGGTATTAATTCAATATCTGCCGCTAGAGGAGAAGCATTATGTTCTTGTTCACCTTCCTGCTCAATTTCCAATACTAATTGGGTACGCAGGAGTTCCACACCTTCCACCGACTTGACGCGTTCTGAATCTTTGTAAGGCAGTCTTTGTACTGCCCGCATTTGAATCGAACGTCCTGTTTGTTGGCTAACAGATGTAGTAGATGGTACATCAGGGTTACTGGGTACAGCGAATTCCACCACTGGACGGCTCAACAGTGCTGGGCCTTCCGGCGATTCTACATACTGGATGTAACGCAGTTCTGTGGCGACTTGCCCTAATAGTTCTTCACCAGGTTGTAACAGGGTATTATCTCGCCCAATTACTGCTTCTGGATCATCTACCATGAGCAGTTCTCCTGGCTTCACTACCACTTCCCGGAGAATGTCATTTTTCTGGGTAACTTCTACCACACCACTGTTTTGGCAGAAGATGTCTTTAACAACTTCTGTACCAGCTTCGACATACTGTCCGTCTTCTACCAACAGCAAGGAGATGTCTTTGTTAACTTCGTGGGTTTCTTCGGGAATCCACAACAGTGTACCGCCCTGTACCACTTCATAACCAAGCTTGGCTTTACCTTTCTTTTGGACTTCTACACCCGCGAATTTCAGGAAACCACCGGTGGTTGTGCGATAGCGGTCATCAATTAACTCAGCGACAACTTGACCATTCTGCACTTTTGTGCCTGGGGTTGCCCGCAGGTTAAATACTTGGTTGTTACCGGTGGTAATTAAGTAGTTGTTACGACCTTGGGAACTCTGGACGGTGACTGTTGCTTGGTCTAAGACCACAGAAGCAGTAATGATTTCAATTTCTCTAGTACTCTTACCAGGGGTAGCTTCTGGTAAACGTACCACACCACCATGTATAGTAGTTAACTTAGTCTCTGCCAGTACACCGTTAGTTTCGACGCGATCGCCATTTTTCACTACCAATTCTGCACCTGGTGGCAAGTTATACACTTCCCCAGAGAGAATCCAAATCAAACCACCTCTGGCGGCTGTGGTAGTAGTGTTACCTTGACGGTCGGTTTTTTGTTCGGGAACAACTTCGGCAAACTTCACTTCTCCGGCTAAGTCAGAGGCCACATCTTTTACGGCTTTTTCTGTATTAGTCCGGGTGGTACGACCACCGAGGGCAACTTCTGCTAGTAATTGACCTTTTTTGACCTGTTGTCCATCAACGATATAGATTGTGGAACCTTGGGTCACATGAATTTCTTGAGGTGCTGGGGTTTCTGAACCTTCCTTGCGTGGTTCCAGAATCATAATCCCGTTGCTTTCTACAAACAAGGCATCTTCCCCGTGGCGGGTGCGATGGGTTCTTGTCCGCAGTTTCCGGGGTAGCTTGATAGTTCCATCCATTTTGGAACGGACTTGTTGTGCTACTTCCCCAGTAAACACACCACCAGTGTGGAATGTTCTCATGGTGAGCTGGGTTCCGGGTTCCCCAATACTTTGAGCCGCGATAATCCCGACAGCTTCGCCTAAATCTACCATTTTGGCGTGAGCCAAACTCCAGCCATAGCAGTGCTGGCATACAGAACGGGCAGCTTCACAGGTAAGAGGCGATCGCACCACAACTTCTGCCACCCCAGCTTTTTCTATTTCTTTGGCTAAGTCATCAGAAATGGGGGTATTGCGTGGGGCAATCACTTCTTTTGTTTTGGGATGGATCACATCTTCTCCCACCACCCGTCCTAGCAAGCGTGTAGATAGCTTGATCAAGGTTTTGCTACCTTCGGTCATCGGTCGGACGGGAATCCCTCTGGTCGTCCCGCAATCAATTTCCCGAATGATTACATCCTGGGATACGTCTACCAAACGACGGGTCAGATAACCAGAGTCGGCGGTACGCAACGCTGTATCTACTAACCCTTTTCTCGCACCGTAAGACGAAATAATATATTCTGTAACCGTCAGACCTTCGCGGAAGTTAGTTTTGATGGGTAAGTCAATAATTTCCCCTTGAGGATCTGCCATCAATCCCCGCATCCCCACCAACTGACGCACCTGGGAGATATTACCCCGTGCGCCAGAGAACGCCATCATGTACACGGAGTTGAGTGGGTTGGTCTGTTTGAAGTGAGTAACCACCTCGTCCTTGAGAGCTTCACTCGTACCGTTCCAGGTATCAATTACCTTTTGGAAACGTTCTACTTCCGTAATTTCTCCCCGTTGGTAACGGACTTCAGTAGCGCGAATTTCCTCTTCGGCAGCCTCCAAAAGACTCCGTTTGCTAGGTGGTACCATCAAGTCATCAACACTGATGGAAACCCCGGCTCTGGTAGCATAGCGAAAGCCTAAATCCTTCAACTTATCCGCCATCACTGCGGTACGCGCCGTTCCATAATGGGTAAACGCCCAAGAAATCAAATTTCTCAGTTGACCTTTGTCAACGACGCGATTGCGAAAAATCATCTTTTCGTTAGTCATTAGTCATTAGTCCTTTGTCGTTGGTCATTAGTCATTAGCCATTAGTGAATAGTCCCTAGTTATTGCGATTAACTATGGACTATTCACTTTGGACTCTTAACTAACTGGCAAGTGCTTCTTGAATCGCTTTATTGTAAATAACGCGACCTGGAGTGGTGTATATATACTGAGAAATTACATTTCCCTGAGCGTCTTCCCTGACTCGGCGGTACTTATATAGTACAGTCCGGCTACCATCTTCGTTAGTTGTCACCTTCACAGGTTCTGTATCTGGTTGGTCAGATTCTACATCACCATCAAACCGCACGTAGACATAAGCGTGTAAGTCAATTTGCTCTTGCTGGAAGGCCATAATCACGTCATCCAGAGAAGCAAAATACTTACCCGCACCTTTGGTAGCACCTGGGTTTTCCGCAGTTAGGTAATAAGCCCCCAATACCATGTCTTGGCTAGGTGTGATAATTGGTCTACCTGTAGCTGGTGAGAGGATATTGTTGGAAGCAAGCATTAACAACCTTGCTTCTGCCTGGCTTTCCAAGGATAGGGGGACGTGTACTGCCATTTGGTCGCCGTCAAAGTCAGCGTTAAATGCAGGACACACCAAGGGGTGGAGTTGAATGGCTCGACCTTCCACCAAAATTGGTTCAAAAGCCTGAATACCCAAACGGTGTAGGGTAGGCGCACGGTTAAGCATGACTGGGTGTCCTTCAATCACTTCTTCCAGGACATCCCAAACACTGGGGTCATTGCGAGAGATTAACTTTTTCGCAGCTTTGATGTTATTCACCATGCCACTGCGAATCAGACGATTAATGACAAATGGCTGGAATAGTTCAATTGCCATTTCTCTGGGCAAGCCGCACTGGTGAATTTTCAGCTTTGGCCCGACCACAATTACAGAACGTCCAGAGTAGTCAACCCGTTTACCTAACAAGTTTTGCCGGAAACGTCCTTGCTTACCTTCAATAATGTCTGATAAAGATTTTAGGGGTCGGTTGTTTGCCCCAACCACAGTACGTCCCCGACGACCGTTGTCAATCAAAGCGTCTACTGCTTCTTGCAGCATCCGCTTTTCGTTCCGCACGATAATTTCCGGTGCAAGAATCTCTTGCAGTCGTGCCAAACGATTATTCCGGTTAATTACCCGACGATATAAATCATTCAAGTCACTGGTAGCAAACCGTCCACCATCTAACTGCACCATTGGGCGCAAATCTGGAGGGATTACAGGAATCACTGTCATCACCATCCACTCTGGCTTAGAACCGGTAGCGATGAAGTTATCAATTACCCGCAGGCGCTTAATAAGTTTTGCTCGTTTTTGTCCTTTAGCACTGCCAATTTCTTCCCGTAGACTTTCCGCTTCTTGCTCTAAATTAATATCAGCCAGCAAGCGCAACAGTGCTTCAGCACCGATACCTACCTCTACACCTTGCAATTGAGAATCTTCACTATAGATTTGGTCTTCAATTTCTAACCATTGATCTTCACTCAGTAGCTGCTTGTAGGTTAGGGTTTCGGCATTACCGGGACTGAGAACAACATAAGAGTTGAAATAGACAATCTGCTCCACATCCCGCAAAGGCATATCTAGCAGAATAGAAATATAGCTAGGAATCCCTTTGAGATACCAAACGTGGGCTACTGGGGCAGCGAGTTTAATGTACCCCATGCGGTGACGGCGTACCCGTGACTCGGTAACTTCCACGCCACAACGCTCACAGACAATGCCTCTATGGCGGACTCTCTTATACTTACCGCAATGGCATTCCCAATCTTTCGCGGGGCCAAAAATGCGCTCACAAAATAAGCCATCCATTTCAGGCTTGAGAGTCCGGTAATTAATCGTTTCTGGTTTGGTGACTTCACCTACGACCTGACCATTAGGTAATGTACGCTCACCCCATTGGCGAATACGTTCTGGTGATGCCAAGCCGATTTTAACGTAGTCAAACTGATTAGTTTGGGCGGGTCTCATACTTAAGTGCTGAGTTCTGAGTAAAGTATTCAGTTAAAAGTTATGAATCAAGAAATTTGTCAGGTATGAGTACTGAGTTTTTATCCTCAGCACTCGGCAGGGGCTAAATACCCCGCTAGCGCTAACAGTCATCTCTATTCATCATCGTCCAAGGATTCGCGGGATAGCGATTCGTAGGTTGGTCGGGGTGGTGTACGGCGAGCTAATTGGTCTGCCATTAAATCGACTTCGACATCCAGGGAACTACCATCAGCTTGGGTTTCTACTTTATGTACAGCAATGTCTAACCCCAAGGATTGCAGCTCTCGCATCAATACCTTGAAGGATTCTGGTGTTCCCGGTCGAGGAATAGCCTTGCCTTTAACGATCGCATTTAATGCTTCGTTCCGTCCCTGCATATCGTCTGATTTCACAGTTAGCAGTTCCTGCAAGGTATAAGCTGCACCGAAGGCTTCCAATGCCCAGACTTCCATTTCCCCGAAGCGCTGACCACCTTGTTGGGCTTTTCCACCCAATGGTTGCTGAGTCACCAAGGAGTAAGGGCCTGTAGAACGGGCGTGAATCTTATCGTCTACTAGGTGTACGAGTTTCAGCATATAAGCTACGCCGATAGTTACTGGTCGGTCAAAAGCTTCCCCTGTACGACCGTCGTACACCATGATTTTCCCAGGGTCATCTGGGTTATACACCCAATCTTTACCTGTTTCATCCCTTGCTTCTTGTAATTTGCCATGCACGATGCGGCGAGATGACTCTTCCCCATACATTTCATCGAAGGGAGTAATCTTAAACCTGACACCCAAGGTATGACCAGCCCAACCCAATAGACACTCAAATACTTGTCCCACGTTCATCCGGCTGGGTACACCAAGGGGATTGAGGACAATATCCACAGGGGAGCCATCGGGTAAGTAAGGCATATCTTCTATGGGCAATATGCGGGAAATAATCCCTTTATTACCGTGGCGACCTGCCATTTTGTCCCCGACTTGGATTTTCCGCTTTTGGGCTACATACACCCGGACTACCATGTTTGCTCCTGGTGGTAGTTCGTCCCCTTGTTCACGGGTAAACAAGCGCACGTCCACGACACGTCCTTTCTCTCCGTTGGGTACACGGAGGGAATTATCTCTCACATCCCGTGCTTTTTCCCCGAAAATCGCCCGTAGTAGCTTTTCTTCTGGTGGCTGATCGGACTCACCTTTTGGTGTAACTTTTCCTACCAATATGTCTCCAGCTTCCACCCAAGCCCCAATCCGAATAATTCCCTGTTCATCTAACTGACGTAGGGCATCTTCCCCGACGTTGGGAATTTCTCTGGTGATTTCTTCTGGGCCTAGTTTTGTCTGGCGGGCCTCAATTTCATATTTTTCGATGTGAATTGAGGTGTAAATATCATCTTGTACCAGTCGTTCGGAAATTAAAATTGCGTCTTCGTAGTTATAGCCTTCCCAAGGCATATAAGCGACGACGATATTTTGTCCGAGTGCCAATTCCCCGCCTTCCGTGGAGGAGCCATCAGCTAGCACCTGACCAGCAACTACACGCTCACCAATCCGTACTAGGGGTTTTTGGTTGAGGCAGGTATCTTGGTTGGAACGCTGATACTTGGATACGGTATAGCGAATTTCTTGTCCCTTCTGACTTGTCAGTTGTCCGTTGTCAGTACTTTTGCCACTAGCTGTGGGTAGTTGCCCACTAACTCGGACACGTATTTCCGTGGCATCCACGTAGACAACATCTCCATCAGTACGGGAGACAATCACCATCCCTGAGTCTCTCGCACCTTGAGCTTCTAAGCCTGTTCCCACCAAAGGACGCTCTGGTTTCAGTAGAGGTACAGCTTGCCGTTGCATATTGGAACCCATGAGGGCGCGGTTAGCGTCATCATGTTCCAAGAAGGGAATCATACTGGTAGCTACAGAGACAATCTGTACTGGCGATACGGCTACATAGTCTACTTGTTCCGGCGTTGTGGTGGAGAATTCCTGACGATAGCGGACTGGTACTTGGGGACCAATAATGTAGCCATTTTCGTCTACGGGAATATCGCCTGGTGCTACCCGCAGGTCGTCTTCTTCATCGGCGGTCATGTAAGCGGCGGGTTGGTCAAATCTCACCCGACCATTTTCCACCGGTCTGAATGGAGTTTCTAAGAAGCCATACTGGTTAACACGGGCGTGGGTCGCCAAGGAACCAATTAGACCAGCGTTTGGCCCTTCTGGTGTCTCAATGGGACAAATCCGTCCGTAGTGGGAGGGGTGAATATCGCGCACAGCAAAGCCTGCCCGTTCTCTGGTTAAACCACCAGGGCCAAGGGCTGACAGACGGCGTTTGTGGGTCAGTTCTGCCAAAGGATTAGTTTGATCCATGAACTGACTCAATTGGCTGGAGCCAAAGAATTCTTTGATGGCGGCTACCAATGGTTTCGGGTTAACCAAGGATGCTGGTGTTAATACTTCTGCGTCAGAGACGGTCATCCGTTCCCGAATAATTCTTTCTAGGCGGTTTAAGCCTACTCTGACTTGGTTTTGCAACAATTCACCGACGCTTCTTACCCGACGGTTACCTAAGTGGTCGATGTCGTCAATACTACCGATGTCATACTCTAGGTTGATCAGGTAATCGACGGCTGCCAGAATATCGCCAGAGGTGAGGACGCGTACTGTGTCAGGAACTGATAAGCGCAATTTTTTGTTAAGTTTGTATCTACCGACTCGACCCAAATCATAACGTTTGGGGTCAAAGAAGCGGGAGTCTAACAATTGTTGCCCGCCCAGTACGGTTGGTGGTTCACCGGGTCGCAGTTTACGATATAACTCCATCAGAGCTTCTTCTTCGGAAAACTGCCCTTCTTTTTCGATGGTTTTCTGGAAGTACTCTGGGTGGCGCAGAGCATCAAAGATTTCGTTATCTGATAAGCCTAGAGCTTTTAAAAGTACTTGGGCTGAAAGTTTGCGGGTTTTATCTATGCGTACCCACACCAAATCATTCCGGTCGGTTTCAAATTTCAGCCATGCTCCCCGGTTGGGGATGAGACTGGCTGAATATGTGCGGCGACCGTTTTTATCGATTTCTGATTTGTAATAAACTCCAGGCGATCGCACAATTTGATTGACAATTACCCGTTCGGCTCCGTTAATAATAAACGTGCCGCGATCGGTCATCAAAGGTAGAT
Organism: Anabaena sp. FACHB-595; assembly: GCF_048568275.1. Lineage (NCBI taxonomy): Bacteria > Bacillati > Cyanobacteriota > Cyanophyceae > Nostocales > Nostocaceae > Anabaena > Anabaena sp. FACHB-595. Next base: position 1,866,073 of record NZ_CP183473.1, on the reverse strand, counting down.
CCCCGATAAATACTTCTTGTTCTTTGATGTCCCCTGTTTCTTTATTCAACAGGCGGGTAGGAACATACATTTGTACAGCATAAGTACTGTCACGGCGTTTTGCTTCTTCAACGCTGTACTTCGGCTCCTTAAGTTTGTAATTATGTCCTAAAAAATGCAGTTCTAATTTGCCTGTATAGTCTGTAATAGGACTAAAGGAGTTAAGTTCTTCGATCAGCCCTTCTTCTAAAAACCAGCGAAAGCTTGAACGCTGGATTTCAATCAAGTCGGGCAACAGAAAGGCGGGTTCAATATAATTTTCGCTAATCATGCCTCTACCTTTGTCAACCTGGTTAAATTTTTTAGATGACACTACAGTTAGTGTCATTAGCCGTTTGGGAACTTCTCCTGTATGCTCACCTGATTATTTACAGGCAATGGCAAACGCAGCAATTGAAGCTGGAGAGTGCGATTTTGACAAGAGGGGTAATAACCCCCAATTGCCAGTCAAGAGTATCCCTATCAAGCTACGCAGCCGATTTCCCAACAGCAGTTGTTTGTAATATTTTGGAATTTGATCTGTTTTCCTCACTTCCCCTCCCAAAAGCGCGTTAATTCGCGTGACGCAGCTCTAACCTTTTGTCTTACCGATATACCTTTTATACTCGTGGTGGTATCTCGAAATAAAGGAAATTAGCTGCATTATGGAGGTTTTGATTCAAAACGGCCTGATTTTGCTGGGTTTTAATCACAAGGCAATTTCTTTTAACAATTTTCTATAGGTTCAATTACAGGCGTTGTGTAGCCAAGGTTTATCTCAATTTGGGTTGAGATTATCCGCTTGTAGAGGTAGGAGGATGGTCAAGTTGATAACTTTACAAAATCACGTTTAGGAGTTATTAGTTCCTTCCTTCATCATTATGACGCACACAAAATGTTTTGGAGGGATTAATCTTAGCATATTTTTGTCCTCCTAGCGGTTTATTTATTTTGACTGAGAGCTAAGGGAAAAAGGGATCGGGGATTGGGTAGCGGGGAATGGGGAAGAATCAATTCAGAATTTAAGAATTTTTCTCCCTACACTCTGCCTTGTTTCTACTTAGTGAGTTTTATAACACCAGACCGAATAATTCACAGGCATTTTGGGCAGTTTGAGCAGAAATTACCTCTAGTGTTTCTCCACGTAACGCGGCTACTTGTTCGGCTACATGGCGTACATAAGCAGGCTCATTCCGCTTTTCTCCGCGTTTGGGAACCGGTGATAAAAAAGGGCAGTCTGTTTCAATCAGTAGGCGATCGCTTTTTACCATTGCAGCTGAGGCTTGAATACTCTTGGCGCTTTTGAACGTAACTGTACCGCTAAAGCTAATATAAAAGCCTAAATCGAGAAACCACTGGGTTTCTTCCGGCGTTCCGCCCCAACAGTGCATGACACCCCGAATTTTAGCGCCTGTACGCTCCTGCCATGTTTGCAAGACTTCTCTTACCGCCACCGCCGCATCCCGACAGTGAATAATTACTGGTAAGTTAAGTTGGGAGGCGATCGCTAATTGTGCCTCAAATACCATGCGCTGTTGCTCATCGTTATCGGCTTTATAGAAATCCAGCCCCGTCTCGCCAATTGCCACTACCTTAGAATCGGAACGAGCTAAAGATAAGATTTGCTCGCCTGTGTCACTTTGCCATTTATCCGCATCTAAAGGATGCAGGCCTACAGCAAAACTTAGTTCGGGAAATTGGTGAGCGATGGCTTGAATACTAGGAAACTCCTCCGGTTCAACACAGGAATGAACTAAATGCACAACTCCTGCTTCTTGCCAACGCGATCGCACCTCTGCCAAATCTGGCTGGAAGGTGTCAAAATTTAGGTGTACGTGGGTATCAATTAGCTGCATTTTTGTTAGTTGTCAGTTGTCAGTTATTGGTCGTCAGTAGTAAAAAAATAACTGACAACTAGCCACTGACAACTGACCATTATGCTGTTTGCTCGATGGGTTTGAGTTTGCTGGCAAGTCTAGACTTTTTCCTAGCCCCATTGTTGGGATGGAGTATGCCCCGTTTGACTGCTTTGTCGATTCTGCTGTAAGCCGCAGCTAGGCGTGTTTGCGCTTCCTGTTTTGATTCTGGAGTAGGATTAGCCGCATAGGCTTGTACAGCGCTGAGGTAATTTTTCATCAGCGTCTTAACTGATGATTTGTAGGTTTTGTTACGTACCCGATTGCGTTCTGCTATTTGGGCGCGTTTAAGGGCAGACTTATTATTGGCCACAGTCGATTCCAAAAAGAAAATTATATGTACACACACTACTAGACTTACTAATATAGCATCTGTGTTGCCAATGTGAAAATTTAGGAAAATTTTTTCAGTCAGGTTTTTTCTGAAGCTCAGTAAGCATATATGGGTAACAAAATCAACAATAAGATCACTAGTGTGTGCTAAACCGAAGAAAACAGTTTAAAATAAGGTACTCTAATCAAAAAATATCCATTCTCAAATTCTGCCAAACTTAGTCAAGTAGTAAGAACACCAGTTGTTTAGTTCGTTACCAAAATGAATTTAGTTTCATGAAAAACGGCAATGGTTAATCACCTGGAGTAGCGGTATAAACACCATTACATATCTATGCTACGACCAAGACTAGTTGCTAAAAGATAAACATAAGTAAAAATTATCTTCAGGGCCTGTTTTTCCTAATTAATTACACGAGAACTAGATGTGCCTCAGCGCAATCTTTCGACTCAGAAATTTCCGGGAAGAGGTTTAAGGGAATGAGGGATTGGCGCTCCTATTCCCTGCCGTAGTCAATAAAAGGCGATCGGACTGAGAAATTTAGTTGCCTCCCCAAGTAAATCAGGTGCTGGATACCTTGGGGGAGTATCAAAAAAATCCAGGTTAAGCTAGAAGAGAGAATTAGATAAGGCTTGGCATCCTTTGGGGTAAAAAGTAGAAATAATTCTCAAGCGGGTATATTCTAAATTTTGGCATTGTCCTTACTCCATGCTGCGAATCATTACTCAGCAGGCAGATGTTAAAGCAGAACTGCAAAGAATCTGCGATCGCACTCACGACGAACAGGTGCTTCACAAGGAAGCAACTGTGCGTGAAGTGTTGCAAGCAGTGAAACGCCAAGGCGACAAAGCTGTTTTGCATTACACAGACGAATTTGACAATCAAATTCTCAAGGCTGAAGAGTTGCGCGTTACAGGTTCAGAACTGGACGCAGCTTACCAACAGGTATCCCAGGAACTGCTGGAGGCGATTCAGCTAGCTAGCCGCCAAATTGAAGCTTTTCATCGTCAGCGAGTCCCCAAAAGCTGGGTACACTTTGGCGATGATGATATTGTCCTGGGCAAACGCTACACTCCCATAGACCGTGCGGGTTTGTACGTTCCTGGTGGTCGTGCTGCTTACGTCAGTACAGTGCTGATGAACGCAATTCCGGCGAGGGTGGCGGGTGTACCGCGTATAGTGATTGCGACACCACCAGGCGCACAGAAAGCGATTAATCCCGCAGTGTTAGTAGCAGCTCAAGAAGTTGGGGTGCAAGAAATTTATCGGGTAGGGGGGGGCGCAAGCGATCGCTGCTTTGGCCTATGGTACAGAGACAATCCCCAAGGTGGATGTGATTACGGGGCCTGGTAACATCTATGTCACCTTGGCGAAAAAACTAGTTTACGGCAATGTGGGGATCGATTCCTTAGCAGGTCCTAGTGAAGTGCTGATTATTGCCGACGAAGGGGCAAATCCTGTCCATGTAGCCACTGATATGCTGGCACAAGCGGAACATGACCCAATGGCTGCGGCAATTTTGTTTACCACAGACCCAGCTTTGGCAAAGAATGTCCAAGTAGCGGTGGAAAGACAATTGGTAGATCATCCACGGCGGATAGATACCGAAAAAGCGATCGCTCATTACGGTTTAATCGTGCTGGTAGAATCCCTAGATGCAGCAGCAGAACTCTCGAATGAATTTGCACCAGAACACCTAGAGTTAGAAGTTAAAGATCCTTGGGCTGTATTACCTAACATTCGCCATGCAGGAGCTATATTCCTCGGTTATTCCACACCAGAAGCCGTAGGAGATTATCTAGCAGGCCCCAACCATACCCTACCTACATCTGGTGCTGCCCGTTATGCCTCTGCCTTAAGTGTAGAAACTTTCCTCAAACATTCCAGTATTATTCAGTATTCCCAAACTGCGCTCAACAAGGTAGCTGGAGCCATTGACGCTTTAGCCACAGCCGAGGGCTTACCCTCTCACGCTGACTCAGTGAAGCGGCGAATTCAGCAAGATGAATGATGAGGAATGTTTAATTTTTTCCTATACTTTTGGCAAAAGTTACTCAGTGGTTGCAAACTGAGACTCTGGCCAGCTGTCGCCTCAAGGACAAAAAGCTTCGCATAGCGAAGACTCCACCATACAAACTTAGACCTAATGTGAGGCATTGTTGAGGTGTAGCTGCCAGTAGCTTGGTCTATCTACTTATATCAGGGGTCTACTCTGGAGGAGGCAACAGCAGTGGTAAAAAATGTTTTGGTAGCGCTAGATGGTTCAGAAATTGCCCCAAGAGTAGTTGAGGTATTAGATGAATTAGTGTTGTCACCAGACGGCACAGTAGTTTTGTGTCATGTGTTTCCTACAGCAGATTCAGAGATGGAATTACCTGCTGACCTTCCCCACCCAGAATCTACTACAGGTTCTTATTTTCAAATTGAAAAACAATTGCAATATTATCAAGACAACTTATCGGTTAAAACCGAATTAGAACTGGTGACAGGAAACCCAGCCGAAGAGATTATTCGTTTATCTAATATTTATCAAACCGACTTAATTATTATTGGTAGTCGCGGCTTAACTGGCATGAAACGCATTGTGTCAGGTTCTGTCAGCAATCAAGTAGTGGAAGAAGCTAATTGCTCAGTCTTGGTAGTCAAGCCCAAGTGAGGTTAGAGGTTAAAGTAGAGTTAAAGTCGGCTTTTCCCTACTTCCCACTTATATAAGCCAGTGGAGTTTGTTGGTACAGAATCTATCCAATCTCCAACTTTTCCAGAGTTGAGATTAACCGTTGAGCAAGTTTTATCTACTGAGTATTAGAAGTTTTTATTTTTCTTGAGTTGTTAAAAACTGGCGCAAACTTAATAAACTCAAGGTTTGTCCCAAGTTCAAGGGTAAAAGTGACACCCCTTCTAAACGCGACTGTACCCAACCGTCTCCCCAGTACCATTCATGAAAACCATCGATACCACCACTGAGTAGCAAGCGCAGACAGTTGGGTTTGGCTACATCTACTCGATGATGAATGGCTACCGGCCCAGCCCAGGTTGTAAACTGCAATCCTGTGTGTAGTTCATCTGGTGTTCCTGGCGCAAAGCGTTGTCCCATCAGCCATTTTTCTAGTTGTACCGGACGCAGCAAACTATCATGAATGGCGTTTGCTGATGCTACAATTTCGATTCGCAGTTGGCTTTGTTGAAAATTACCTAGCATTTGTAAAAGCGGGATGAATATGGGTTTCTATAGCCATCCTAAATCACAGATCAACAACTTGATTACCTATTACCAATTACCAAAGCCGCTCATCATAAAACATCTTTAACTGTGGATGCTTGCGTAAGTTCTGTATAAGTTAAGTTTTGTTATAATAGGATAATTATTTTTGTGCCTCTAGCTTAACAGCCAGAGCATTTGTTAAGAAATTATTATTGGTAAGGTTCTTCATGGCGGATCAATTAATTCGCGCCACAGCAGCCGATGGCGGAATTCGTGCAGTGGGTGTGATTACCACACGGTTGACGGAAGAAGCACGGCAGCGTCACAAGCTTTCTTATGTGGCTACGGCTGCTCTGGGACGGACGATGGCGGCTGGCTTGCTAATGGCTTCTGGCATGAAACGAGTTGGTTCTAGGGTAAACGTCCGGGTGAAGGGTGATGGGCCTTTGGCTGGGATTTTGGTAGATGCTGGTTTGGATGGGACGGTGCGCGGTTATGTAGGCAATCCACATATAGAATTGCCTCCCAATGCCAAGGGTAAATTAGATGTGGGTGGCGCGGTAGGAAATGGTTATCTCTATGTTGTCAGAGATATTGGTTATGGCTACCCTTACTCTAGTACGGTAGAACTGGTTTCTGGTGAAATTGGTGATGATGTGGCTCATTACCTCGTGACTTCTGAGCAAACACCTTCGGCGTTGATGTTAGGGGTGTTTGTTGGGGCTAGTGGTGTAACGGCGGCTGGCGGTTTGCTGGTACAGGTGTTGCCGAAAGCGGCTAGAGATGAAGCTTTAGTGGCAAAACTAGAATCGCGGGTGGGGGCTTTGTCAGGGTTTACGCCGTTGTTGCAAGCAGGTAAAACTTTGCCGGAAATTTTTCATGATTTGCTGGGTGATATGGGGCTGACGATTTTTCCCGAAAGCCAAATACTGCGCTTCCATTGCGGTTGCTCATTTGATCGCGTGTTAGGAGCATTAAAGATGTTGGGAGAAGCCGAATTACAAGATATGATTGTTAAAGATGATGGAGCTGAAGCAACTTGCGATTTTTGTGGCAGGGTTTATCAAGCAAGCAGTGAGCATCTCGCTCAATTAATTGTGGATTTGCAAACTGAGTCTTCTGTGTCGGGTTAATGTATAAAAGGGATCTGGATCTACTAATTATTAATGGTATTTAAAGGAAAGATAATGTAACAAGTAGCTTTTAAATTATGAGAAAGTTACTATGGCAAAAATAGCATTATCATTCTAAAACAGATCGCTATTCAACTATTTTGGTGTGAGAGATGACAGAGCGGGATATCCCAGAAAGTTGGCATCCAACCAGAGGAAGAAAACCAGATGAGATAGATGGTGTGTCCCGATCGCCACAAGTCGGTGATACCCAAGCATTTGGTGTCCCGGCTCCTGGTTCTGCTAATACGGTGAGGCAACGAATAGATTATACTACCGAAGAATTACCTATAAATCAGCAATCGCCAGTAACTAATATTACGAAAAAAAGTTTTGTTAAGTTGCCTCGCTGGATGCAGGGTTGGGTGGGTTGGGCTTTATTGTTAACGCTCCTTCCTGGTGGTATCGGGTTTCTGGCAATGGCAATGTTGCTGAAGTTGCCATCTGCGCCTAACTGTCCGGCGATGTTTTGGCCTTTGGCAAGTGCTTCAGTGCGGATACATTGCGCTCAATTGGCAGCTTCTAAACAAACGGTTGATGACTTGTTGCAAGCGATCGCTTTAGTCAAGCAACTGCCACAAGATCACCCACTGCGGGGCGAAGCTGACAGGTTTTTAGAAGACTGGTCGCGGGATGTTTTAGAATTAGCAGACGAGAGTTTTCAGGCAGGGAATTTAGAACAGGCGATCGCTACAGCCAAAAAAATACCTCAAGACCTGAAAGTTTATAAATTGGTAGATGAACAAATCAGCAAGTGGCAAACGATTTGGAACCAAGCTCAAGGCATATACACGGAAGCAGAAGAGGAACTGCGGCAACAACGCTGGCAATCGGCGTTCATGGTCGCTTCTCAATTACTGCGTGTAGATAATAAATATTGGGCAAGCGCCAAATACGACCAACTCAACGACATTATCACCTCATCCAAGGAGGATGTGGACAAGTTAGACAAAGCCCAAAGATTGGCTAATAGTAAAGTTGTAGATAATTTACTAGAAGCAATTAAACTGGCTGAGTCGATTGAGCAGAAAAGTTACTTGTATCGCAAAGCCCAAGAATCAATTCCCGCGTTTGGACGCAAGATGCTGGAGTTGGCACAGGCAAAGATGGATGCACGGGATGCAGATACAGCTTTAGAAATTGCTAGGCAAATCCCTGAAAGTACTGGATTGCAAGCGGAAGTTGAAGATTTTATGGCTTTGGGTGATGCTCAAAGGAACGCTTGGTTGGGTAATATTGCAGGTTTGGAAACGGCAATTAGTCAGGCACAACAAATTAACGCGTCTCGACCAAACTATGATCAGGCTCAACAGTTAATTAGCCGTTGGCAGTTGGAAATTGAAGATGTTGCCCGTCTAGAAAGGGCGCAGGGATTAGCGAATCAAGGTACAATCAATGACCTAGTAGCGGCGATTGCAGAAGCACAGATGATTCCTGGTGGTAATCCTCGTGGTTCGGAAGCTAGACAAAATATCAACCGTTGGCAGTCGCAAGTTGAAACTATCGAAGATAGACCATATTTGGATCGGGCGGAACAAATTGCCTTGTTAGACGATGTTAACTCTTTGCAGGCAGCGATCGCGGAAGCTGGTCAAATTCGTCAAGGTCGGGCTTTATATCCAGAAGCACGTAGAAGAATTAGAACTTGGGTAGGTAAGGTACAGCGCATTCAAGACCAGCCTTATTTAGATCAAGCACGGGAATTTGCAGCACGGGGTGATTTATCGGCGGCGATTAATGCAGCTCAAACCATAGCATCCTCCGGACGGGCGCTGTCTGGGGAAGCACAAACTGCAATTGATGACTGGCGATCGCAAATTCGCGCCAGAGATAACTGGAATCGCGCCAGGGAAGTGGCGGCGGCTGGTACTTCACAAGCTCTAGCGGAAGCAATACGCATAGCCAATCAGGTATCTAATAATAGTATTTTGCGGATGGATGCAAATGTAGCTATTGATCAATGGGGTCAGCAAATACTAGATATTGCTCGTTCTGAGGGTAGTTCTGATATGTCTAAGGCGATCGAAACTGCTCGGTTGATTCCACGCAGTAGTTCTGCCTATAGTGCGGCGCAGGAACAAATTAAAATTTGGCAGCAATTTCTCAATCCTGCACCTCAGCCTCAGCCTGAGCAATTTGAGCCTTCAACTATTATTAATGGGCAGTAGTTTGGATCTAAGCTATTGTGCTATCCCTGATAGGGATTGATGTTAAATTATGCTGAATGTGACGCGTGTAAACGTGAAACCTTAGTGTAATAACAATTCAATTAATGATTGCAACACATCCTTGGGTGAAGACGCGATGAATCGCCTGTCTACAGATGGTTTATTTGTCGCATTCTTTTTCAAATTGGTATAACTGGATGTAGGGGCTTTCAAGAGTAGGTTTTTTGTATTGAACCCCTAAACCCCTACATCCTTACACCCCTACATCTTAAGGATTTGCACTTATCTTCGTGTCATTCGGATGAGAGCTTAATGCACTCAGAGATTCGGAAGATTGGTATCTTGCCTGAACAATGGGGTAGGAATCCCAAACATTCTTATCAGTCAAAGATTTGACTAACTTGATATATTCGGCGTGCGCCCAAGCTAAAGGTGTGGCGCTATTCGTTCCTTCACCAGTGATGTATTTATGAGCAGTATTAGCACCAACACCATCCCACACTTGTTCAGGAAGCATGAGACTTTCGTTAGCAAAATATTCCATTGCTCGTACATAAGTATCCCGTAGTTTAGCAACCTCTTGATCGCTAATAGTTCCTCCATGTTTAGCTTTAGCTAACTCAAGTTCATAATGACCACGTTCACCAGTGAAGAACGGCCAAATCCTTCCTCTGCGATCTTTTTTCTGTCCGTCATCAATATCCCGAAAGTTACTACCATCGTTGATTTGTTCACCATAGCCATCATTGCCATAACGTCGGAATCCTGGATACTTTTTACCATCAAAAGCTATGTCATACCTAACCCTTAAAGCTTCTGAGAGGTTGATATTATCCAAGGCGCAAACACTGGCAGCAATGTGAGCATCATCTCCTTTTCTGACTCCATAACGTACCAGTTCCAAGAAACCACCATCTAAAATCTGGCGTTCATCCGCTTCTAGTAAACTATTGTTGTCGTGGATGCGACTTCCATCGTTAGGATCTGCATTAGGGGTAACTCTCAGAAGATATTCACTAGAGCCATTACAGTTCTTAACATCTCCAGTTGTGGTAAACATAAATTTATCCACATTCTTTTGATATTCATCTGCTTTACTGAAATAGAATGCGGCTGCACCAGGATCATCAGCTGCATTTTCAGCAATATCAGCTGCCGCAACTAACCCAGTAATAATCGCAGCCGTTGTAGAGGGGGAATATCCTGATTGTTCTTCCCATCGTTCTTGATGAGTGCTTGGTGGATTTATCTTGCGGTTGTTTGCTTGATTAGAGGTATGTATATTGACATTACCGCCATTAGCCAGAAATTCTGCGGCAGGTTTCAACATCGTGCGATATTGCTGAGTGATTTCACCATCCGACAAGACTCCGGCTTTCCACAATTTCCAACCCAACATAATGGGCATAGCAGTTTGATCTAACTGCACTCCCAGCCATTCCAAGGTTCCATCAACGTGAGTTTTTTGTAAAAACCAGCCTGTAGCCCCAGAGTTACCTAGTGTATCTGATTGCACTTGTACTTGTGGGAGGTATTTAAAAGCCGTTAAAGGAGTTTCTTTATCTCCTAAAGCTAACAACGCCATCGCCGCTTGATAAAAGTCTCTCGGCCAAACCGCTCGATAGCCTGTGGCAAAGGTGTCTGCGTTCACAGTATCTCCCCAAGGAACGGATAAAGAAGCAATTAAAGCCCCTGGATTTTCTTTATCTTCCATACTTTTGAGGGTGAAAGCACTAGCATATAGCTGTTTCCCCTTGTCACCAGTGTTGGCAATCATGGCCGGCAGATTGCTAAGACTTGCTAGATAATCTTCCCATCCTACAGCGTTGCCTTTGCCGTTGTATTTTGCTAACAGACTTTCGTAACCTTCTTTTAAAGAAGCATCGGCTTGTTCAGTTGCTGCTTCATAGGTGCTGCCAAAGCCTACAGCAATATTAAAGGTGGAAGTTTGTCCTTTACTGAGGGCAGGCAGTTGACCTATCATAGCTACACTCCCCGGCTTGCTCTGATCAGTGTAGTCATAAGTCCAGTCCATCACCCCGTTGTCTTTTAAATCTTGATAGCCGTCACTACGAGCTACATATCCAGCTGAGGTTTTCACAAAAGGTAATGAACTCTTCAAACTGAGATAAACAATTTCTCCTTCCCTAGCATTGAGACTATCGCTTTTGACAAAAGCTACATCTTCTTTGCCAGTATTATTCATGTGAGGATTGATGAGAATGTAGGGGGTAATGTTATCCTCATTCGCAGTAAAGATCACTTTTGTAAACAAGGTTTGGTGATCAGGATCGGTAAAGATGTGCTTTTCAATAGTGTATTTGCCTTCTTTATCCGTATTGATGACACGATAAGCGGGAGAAAGCGGTCTACCATCACTATCTTTATCTAGATAGTCCACCTTGCTTTCGGTAGCAACCTTCTCTTCGTCAAAAAAACCTTTTCCTGTGACTAAAAATTGTAAGTCGTTGATCTGGGCGCGATCGATTTCTCCATAAGCGGTTTCCGTCACAATGCCTTGAGCAATCGAAAACCAAACCTTGGAGATGGCATTTGTAGGAGCGCGATCGCTATATTTGTTATTCACATACTGTTCATAGGATGTTCCAATGCCTTGCTTTCCAGCATAAGACCAAACAGAGGAAACACCCGGTGCGCCTGGTGCAATACCACCGCCGACTGCCCAAGCAGCGTTTGTTCCTAAGAACAAAACCGAGCAAAGAGCAATTAAGTTAACTAACAACCAACGTTTCATATAGATGAGTTGTATTCCCTTGTGAGTACAATTGAGCTTGGTATTGATGGACTATTCAAATTTGAAAGTGAATGTACGGGTTTTGCCTGTGATCCAGTGGATCACATAGACTGAAATGCACATTTCGGGATATCTGCATTCAAATTACCCAGGTGCATTTCGCATAAAAATGTCTCCTATTCGCTTGTAAACAGCTACGACAGATAGAATTTTTTCCATAGTAAAAATAGTCTCACTATGCCAATGTTTTCAAAAAACTGATACTAGGGGCGAAAAAATACTCGCCACCTTTCATATTTATCCAGAGTTGAAAATTGTATTCTTCTGTTTCTGGTTCACCCCATTTTTTAGGCCATTTCTGAGTTCCTGATGGTTGACCAATTAACGGATCTGGGCCAGTATTCACCTGAACAAAATTCTGAGGATTAGCCCATCTTGATTGCATAAAATTAAACTGATTTTCAATATTGGATTGAAAGCAAAGAAACAGTAATCCTGAACCTGAAACTGGTTCTTTACTCGGATTATTTTCGCCATAACTCACTGCCCGACGAGTAATTCTATGACCTCTTTCTTCCTTAAATGCTTCATCAAAGTGACCATCAGTAGTTAGCAATCTAGCTGTATCTCCACGAGGATTAGTCTTGCGTGTATGAGAATGAAATGGACATTTAGTTGCTGCTAAATCGCCATCATAATTAAAGTTATTCGTGGGTGTAACTGCGTAAGTTGGTATATCTGAAAGAGTTACTGGAGTACCATCAGCAAAACGACCTACAATTAACGCTCCAGCTAAATTTTCCTGAATGTTTAATTTTTGAGCTAATTTACGCTGATCTTCGCGGAATGCTTTCACATTCTGTTCGAGTTTTCGGTAGACTAAATAACTGCCATAGCTATCTTTTGTGTTCCCGTTAGGATCTTCAACTAAAATACTATCCAAAGGAGCTTTCGGATCCCATTTATCAAAATCACAGTTGTTCACCCTCTCTCGCACAACGTCTCGTTTCATAAACAAGGGTTGACTTACACCATCAACAAAGCCAAAGTGTTCAATAATTTGTCCAGCCTGATTTCTGAGAATAAATCCATCTTCTCGGTGAACAATTTCCGCTATTTGACGTAGCTTTTGCGTTATTTGATTGACAATTTGTAATAAGTCTACAATGTCATCATCGGCAATCAAAACTAAGGCATGAATTTCACTCTGAAATCCTAGTTCCCAGGTTGCAATTTTAGGATCACCCAAGGAACTTCTAATTTCTTCATTTTTCATACCCATTCTAAAGGGCTTATCTCCAGGTATTTGAAACGGTTCAATTTCTAAATATTCATATCCGTGACGAGACAAGAAAAAGTTAGCGAATACATCTCCTGATACGCCTTTTTGTCTATATTTAAACGCTTCATCTGCCTGCTTTTTTGCAGAGGTTATATAAGTTTGAGCAAAACTCTGAATCCACTGCTTAACTACTTCTACTTGCTCAGGCTTGAATTGTAAAAATAGATGAACACTATGATCTCGTCCATGTCCTTTCAGAATATTACCCTGTAAATCATTCAGCAGATTTCGGTATTTACCAGGATTTTCTGAATCAATGCCATCTTCTGGTAAGTTTTTCAAATCTTTTTCAGTCAGTGCCATGAATTAATTCCTTTGCCAATTATGCTCATGCCAAAGTAACAAAATAGGGTTAAGCTGCAAGCTTGACTATCTTCGCCAGGGAAGGCTTACCTAAGTTGTTGAGGTAAAACATCATATAATACCCAGGAGGATAAAGATTTTTATTCTCTGGTGCTTTAAAGCTGATGGAAGACTCATCTCCTAAAACAACATCTTCTAGTGGCAATTGTGCTAACCGTTGTCCATAATCGAAAGAGTGAGTTACTGACCCCAGTTTTACCAGGACAAGAGAGCCATCTTTAGTCGCATTCTTGACAGATATAGTATTAGATTGACTGTATCCCAGCTTATTGGGAGCTTTAAGAATTTTAGGGCGAGAACCAGGCTTAAATAGATAAGGAGGACTGAAGATTTCCCCTTGCCAAATTTCCGCAGGCACAAAGGGTTCTTTGTCATCTTTAGCAAAATAGCTTTGAGGATTTTGATAATATTCTTCTAGATTAAATTCCTTCTTATTCTGTCCAGACTTATCTCTCAGATCGGCGAATTTATAATAGGTCTTGGCATCTTGTAAGATATCAACATGAGCAGTGCCATCTTCATCCCTTAAAGCGCGGTTAGCATTGCCCCCGATCGCTAAAACACGAGCATCCGGTAATAATAATGCTCCATTATGATATAGCCTGGGGAGTTTTGCAGGATTCATCGGCTTGGTTTGATAACCCCCAGGAGCATCAGCAGCAGTCATCAACAGAGGCTCATAGACAGGCTTATACTCTGGATATTCGCCACCATTAACAACTAATATTTCCTGCGTCGGTAAAATTACAGATTGGAGATTAGCTCTGGGCTTATCCAGAAAATTTGGCACAATTTCCCACTTGCCGTTCTTTTCACCACTTTTTGCCGGAGATAGCCAACGCTGTAAACTAGTAGCAACTCTTGATCCTGGTGGGAAACCATTAGTATTATTTAATCGCCCAAAGTTAATGCTATTAGTGCCGATGATGCCCCCAAGGAGTAAGACATCTTCTGAGTTGGGAACTTGTAGGGCTGTTCCATAGGCTTTGGAGCTTTCTGCCCTATCTGGGCCTACTTCAAAGCTGACAGATAATGCCCCCTCTGTATTCTCTTTGACAGACATTAAATAGCTTTTTTTACTGCTATGTGGGACTAAAACCCCAGCAATACCAGCCTCGTCTCCGGTAATCAAAAGTCTACCATCAGCAGTAGGAAAGACGCGAGGATAGAGGTCTATACTATCGTAGCTATCTACATCTTTGAGTTTGGTATTAAAAGGACTATTCTTGATAGTTGTGAGGTCTATGTACTGGAGCTTTTCTGTTTTGGGATCATAGATTTCTAAAGTGGGATTAATCTGATTTGGCGCATCAACTTTTAGTCCTGAAAAGATAACCACTTTACCATCAGCAAGGGAAATCAAACTGGGATACCACCGTCCTTGTTTGAGTGGTTTTAGAGCCGACCATGTTCCGGTTTTCCAGTTATACAGGTTGATTTGTCTATTACCTGTAAATGCGCCTCCTGGGTAATAGCGTCCAGTTCCACTGACAAAAAGAATGTTACCGTTGGATAGTTGCAGATGTCCGGTGCAGAATAAATCATTGGTTTCCCCAGCCTGGATAGATGGTGGGGAGGGAATGCGCTCAAATTTTCCAGTTACAGGGTCAAGAAGACCTGTATTATTGATGACATCATAATTTCTGACATCAACTCCCTCAACAAGATCGACGTTCTCTTGTTCTTTTACTTGAGTGGTGCGAAAACTACTACCATTAACTACTAAAACTTTTCCATTAGGTAGCAAGATTGTATGCACAGACTGCATTCTGTCTTCTGGAGGGGGCATAGGTAGAGTTTCCCAAGCCCCCATTTCTTCTTTTGTCCCAATTATGGGGGTAGCGATCGCCTGCTCCCAACCGCAGATACTAATAACGAAAGCCAGGATAAAGACTAGAAAAACCGAGACAATTGTTAGGCGTTTTGATTTGGAGACTATCATAGCCAACTATTTAGCGCTGATTTTATTTAATTCTTTTCGAGTTACCTTGATGGCCTCATGAGCAATATCGTAAGCATTGGGGTATTGATTTGGAGGATCTTCATCAGGTATCCAAAACTTACGTCTGGTCAGACGCAGAGAGTCCACAAAAGCGGGGATAGCATTGAATATCTCCACGGCGATCGGGCCGTCATAAACCTTGAGAATAGGTGCTAAAAAAGATTTCCAGGGAAGCCAACTGGTATGAAGAGCGCCGCGATCTGGGGGAGAAACTTGCACATAATGCAGTCTTCTTTGTTGGGCAAGATACTCCACTTGTGTTTTAAATATCTCTGGCCCCTCACCATCTAAGATTTCATGGGCGCTATCAATGACTACTCCCACTTGTTTACTCGTAACGCCTTTGAGAAACTCGATTAATTGAGATAATTTGTTGGGGCCTGGTGTTTCCCAATGGGTGATCGGTTCAATGGCTAATTTAACTTTTTTTCTCTCTGCATATTCGCCTAACTTATTCAGAACGGGTTGGGCGTTAGCATAACGAACTTTGAGATGTTCTTGAAGTTTATCACTCCAGATAGGTTCATTGAAGTCTGTTGTCGGAAAAACGCCGTAAGGGATGACAATTGGCCCCATCATAATTTCACCCCCTAAAGCGGCGGTGATATCAACCCGTGACTTTAGATACTCTAGAGCTTCTTGTCGTTGTTCTGGATAGCTAGAAGAAGGATCGAAGGTGCGGGTAGCTCCCACGTTAGTGGAAATTTTCACGTTTTCTAACCCTTCACTGTCCAAACAATGGCGTAGATTCGTGTAATTTTTTAAATCTTGGGCGTAATTTCCGGGAAGTCCGGGAGCAATGGGAAACTCAAACCCACTATAACCAAAAGTTTGCAGCTTTTTGATATGAGCTACCACAATTCGCCGATAATCTAAGTTATCAGGTTGCAAATTAGTGGTAAACATAAAAAAGCTGATGTAAATATCAGGCTTTGCTGGCAATTTACTCATTTTGTTATTTTTTTTGAATTGGTATTACTTAGTAGTCCTTACCCGTAAGCCATTGAATCAATGCGTCGGGATTCTCTATCACAGCTTTTGGATCAAACATCGGCCAAATATAAACAATACCTTCTTCGTCAAGACGAAAGAAGTTGTGTAGGGTGTATAGAATTCCTTTTGTTGTCCTCATCTGCCATACCCCACTTGCTCTTGGGTATTCAACAGTGGTTGACATGATGTTCACCTCTGACACACGGGTTGTCACACCCTTTAGAAAAGATATAACTTCCTCAATTCCTTTGAAAGTATTACCACTAATAGGACTCAGAAACTCAAGGTGACAAGAAAACTGTACTTGGGAAAAATCACCAGTTTCAAAAGACCGAAAGTAAGTTTTAAGCATCTCATGATATTTTTCTGTATCCATTTTTTTAGATTCCCAGGATTAGAGTTTTACAAGATTATCAAGGTTTTACATTCCAAATTTGACGAGAAATTTTCCAGCGATCGCAATCCTTTTTCATTAACCATAAAGCTCGATATTTGACTTGTCTTGATGGACTGCCATCTTTTGGGCGAATTGTGGCTAAAGAAATACCGATGACATAACCACAATCGCCTTTAACTTCGATTTCCTCGGCTGTGAAAATCGGATCAATATCTTGATTAGCTATGGTGTCAGCAAACCCTTCCAAAATATCTGGTATACCGCAGCGATCGGGCCCATTCGGTGGCATCCATAGAGCATCTTCCGTATACATATCGGCATAAGCAGATAAGTCTCTCCCCCGGACATTATCGGGATAGACTTCTTCAAATATGCTTCTGATCTGATCTTGATCATGCAATTTCATTTGTTTTCCTCGGTTACTAAAACTTATATATTCTGGCTCTTGCGTTGGTTTTATGATGTGGCATTGAAATAGCCGTTTTATAGCAAGGCTTAAGAACTTCAACTCCAGTCCTACTAAGGAATATAGGCTCTGATTAGATTTTATTTCTTATTCGACTCCATAAAAGGAACTGAAGAGCCTATATCCTTACCTTTATTTTTCCCATAAACACAGGTAAGGACTAGGCTGTTCCATATCTAAATTACATAAGTAGGATTGGCAAAATATCTATTCCACAATATTTGGATATGATGCAAAGATGAAACTTAGATGTGGAACAGCTTCCCAGATGTAGATAGTATGACAATGTTGAAATAGATTACAACAAAAGTGAATAGCAATTTTAAAGGTATGCTATTCATGGAAATAGGTTATAAGTCAGTCACTTGGCGTAAATAATTACGAGCTATTAAAGCATAAGTTAAAGGATTAGCTTTGTTTGGATCTTGTTCTGCCTCTACCATCAGCCATCCTTCATATTTAGCTTTAGCAAGCTCTTGTAAAATTGGCTGAAAATCAATTGCACCATCTTTATCTCCCGGAACAGTAAATATTCCTGCTCGGATGGAGTCTAAAAAGCTACGACCAGTTTTTTTCGACGCATCTAAAATTGGCTGACGAATATTTTTCAGATGAACGTGTTTGATCCGATTAGCATACTTTTTAGTGACTGCTAGAGGATCAACTCCTGCATAGTACAAATGACCAGTATCAAGCAGCAGCTTAACATTTTCAGAATCAGTACCTTTCATCAATCGGTCAATATCCGCGAAGTTTTCTACTCCTGTACCAATATGAGGATGATAAACCAACTGCATACCGTTTTCGTTGGCGATGGAACCCAGTTTATTTAGCCCCTTAACTAAATCCACCCATTGCTCGTCAGTAAAACGAGGTCTGTTAACTAAAGGGTCTACACATTTCTTTTGATGAACAGCACCACCCAATTCAGCAACCACAATATTTTTGCCCTTCATTTCCTTCATGAAAGCTACTTGCTTGTTGAATTCTTTAAGGGTTTCATCGTCCTTTCCCTCTGTGAATAAAGTTCCTACCCAAGGTTCAGAAATTTTCAAATCACGAAGTTTTAACTCTTTTTTTAAATCCTTGATTTTTGAGGGAAACTTAGGTGACATTTGCGAACCTTTGAAGCCAGATAGTGCCATTTCACTTAAAATCTGCTCAAAAGGGATAGGGGGGTCAAGATCAATAGTCAGATCATCACTATTACTCCAACCAGTCGGTGTGATGCCCAAATTGACTTTTGTGGGGTCGAATGTTGGGTTTAAGAGTGCAGGTTTAGATGAAGGAGTAACTAGAGATACTAGAACCGAATTGTTTCCACTTGGAGCAGCAGTAGCGGGAAGTATAAAGCTATTTATCCCCACCAAGATAAAGACAAATGATAGGGCAAATAAACGACGAATCTCTTTGATTTTGGACAAAATTGATGATCTATTAATCTTGCACTCATTTTTTGCCAACATGACTTATTGATTCCTATTCTTTGCTCAGGTATGTAAATTAGAACTCTCAAATAATCAGCAATGAGTTAAATATATATAGGACTCATACTTGATTTTTGAAATACACGTAGGGGAGCCACTGTGTTGGACGGGTTCCGGCTTGGAGCAAGTGGCATTGGGCAATGCCAACCAAAACCATGATCTGGTGGGCAATGCCCACCCTACAGATACGGATAATTTTATGTGCAAGCGCAGGCTACGCCAACAGAAATCAAATCGGATTCACATATAAAACTCATTGCTAACCATGAGAGTGAACTTAAAGCGGTGTGTAAATTTTCTCTAAATTTCAAGTGTCAGCACCGCTTCAAGTGAAGAATTCATTGATATGCCTTTGCGAGGATGAGTGTTCAAATATTCTCAGGACTCATCATCAAGATTATCGTTAGGATTCAGGTTTTACTGAGTAGCTCCAAACTTAGCGACATCTCCGTTATAAGTAGTTCCGTCAGGCATTAGCGAATTGGACAGATCGGTTCTATAGAAATTAGTTCCCTTAAGAATGGCAGATGATAATCTCGTATTTCTCATGTAGCTACTGGAAAAATCTGCATTCGATAAATTTGCTCTAGAAAGAACTGCCGCTTTGAGCTTTGTATTTTTCCCCGAAGCATTAGACAAATCTGCGTCAGAGATAACTGCCTCTGTTAAATCTGCATCGCCTAAATTAGCGTTTAACAATTTTGTCTTACTCAGAAGGGCATTATACAAATCTGCATGAGAAAGATTAGCCTCCGTTAGATTGGCACTTGATAAGTCAGTTCCCATCATGATAGCCTCTGATAGATTAGCTCCTGTGAGGTTAGCTCCTTCTAGCTTGGCATCATTGAGTAGAGAACCGGAAAGATTTGCTTTGGATAAATTTGCCCCAGCAAGTGCGCTACCATATAAATCTTTATTCGATAGATCAGCTCCTGATAGATCGCAATTAACACAGGCGTTTGTTACCAGTAACTTAGTCTGATCTGAAGGAACAAAAGCGTTAGCGGGTGAGATAAAGATCGTTAAGCTAAAGAAAATTGAGAGGGCAATAGTAGAGATTCTAAGAAACCAGGATTTAATACTCATGTTTGCTCTTTAAACTAGAAAATTGTGCAATTTTTTCAAAATCAAAGACGGGTCTTTTTTTACCCTTGGGTGAGGTTGAGGTTAACCCCTACACAGAAGAGATGTTAGCTTTTATTCAAGCTAACTAACGGGGGTTCGCTCCAAGTCCCGTATCCCTGGCCTTTCGCCCCAGGTGGGTTAACACCGATCGCCGGCCATAAAAGTCCTTCTGGATAGGCCTGCGGACTGATAATAAAGGTTCCATCCTTTTCTTTGGTGCCAAAAACTTCCCGCCAAGATTGTGGCAGTGCATACCAAGTAGCTATGTACCAAATCTTAATGATATTGCGGGCGATCGGGCCAAATTTTTCAGATGCCAATATTTGTTTGATAGATTCGTGGTTTTTTTCTGTTTTTTCAACCTCCAACTTATGAAAATTTGTTAAGAGTTCTCCAAATATATCTTCACCAATGATGTCCCGAATGTTTTCAAAATAAAGAGTAGCAAGGCCTGTTCCCTGCAATTGAAACTTGGAAAAACCGGTAAGAACCACTGAGAGATTAAGGAAATACTCCCTAAATTCAGGTGTATTAATATCCATCAATTATTTACCTCCACAAAAAGTTTAAATCTCAACTCAAAGTTAGCTAAAACTTATCTAACCGAAAAATAGGAGCCGCATTCACCTCTGGATTTCCTGGAATAGGATTACGCATTAAACTATTAGCCTGTTCTTTGAGGCGGAACATTCCCCCAACTGCGGGAATTAACTGCTCAGGATGCCCATCAAAAGCGTATTCAATTTTGGTTAAGAATTCTCTATAGGCAGAGTGAAACTCTAAGGCTGCTGTACGTACTTCCGAACCTTCTGGATAATCGCTCAGTTTGGCATTATCTTTAATGGGATAAACTGCCTTCCAATCTACGGTAAAGGATTTGCCTGTAGGCTCATTGGGCTGATCGGATTTTGTCGGATCATCCTTGTCGATCACATAATATTGCTCTAATAAGATTTGCTGAAAACGATAGTCATGGGCTAGTTCTCGTTCTGCATCATAGATTGTTCCACTTCTTGACCCTTCACCTTGATCTTGAATCACTTTCAAAGCTCGTATGGCTGAACGCAGGTCGGTCACAGGGATGATGTCTCCACCACCGTTATAGTAGTATTCGGGGGTGATTTGTCGCTGAGGATCGCCACAAAATAGATCAGGACCCTTTTCTTTATAGAGTGCGTTGAGACCACGAATGATCTCTGCATAAAATAAGCCAATGCTGTAGAAAGTCTTGGTCGGATCGCAGCCTACAACTTCTAGTAAATATTCTTGTAAGGTTCGAGACTCAACTAATGGATCACCTTCTTCAACATCCTGAGACCGTTCAATCTTACGAAAGGTCTCTATAGTCTTTTTGGAAAACTTGGTTAAACCTACTTTAAAGTCTGTAGATCCTGTAGGTAGATAGCTCGGATATTTGGGAATAAAGTTAGGTGCTGTCAGGACTGGTGATGCAAACGAGCCTCCCACGGCATTATAAACATTAGCTACAAGAGTTAGGTGTAACATTTCTTCTACAGCAACCTCCCGGATAATATGAAAAGCTTCTAAATTTGTTCCGGGTTTAATAGAGTAAAGGGCTGTCATGTAAGGGGGAATGGTTGCGTGTTCTATCTTCATTGCCTGGATGAGATAGTACTTCAATTGTTCAACTGTTGTAATCAACTTTAAGCTATCGGCGGCTATAGTCATAGTTTTATTTGCGATGTTTTTTCGACTTCGTAAAGGGTAATAGGGAGTGTCATTAAATAGGAGTAGAATCCTATTTATCTCTGAGTTTCAGCCCTTATGGATTTTTGGATTCAAAGTGCTGAAGCCTTTTTGTCATAGAGCATAATTTTCATTGATGATAAGCTCTAGCTAGCTTGCAGATTACTTATTTGCAAATTACTGACTGGCAAGTTATAAGAATTCAATTCTTGCAGCATATGCTCGGCCGTTCTAAAACTCAATGCCGCAATGGTCAATGTTGTATTGGAACTACCAATGGTTGGCATACTTCCTGCGCCGACCAGGAAAAGATTTTTATGATCCCAAGAACGCAGATAACTATCAACAACTGAATTCAATGGTGTTGTTCCCATGATATGAGTTCCCGAAAAGTGGTTTCCACCTTTGTATACGTAACCTTCACCCTCAAACTCAAAATAGGCGGGGTCTTGAGGATCGTAGTGAGTATAGTCTTCCGCACCTAAACGCTCGAAGATGACACGGGAGACTTTTCTGGTGTAAGCAAGGGTTCTACGACTGTAGTCGGGTAGGTTAAAGTTAATGACGGGACGATAATTACCCAGTTTATCTTTGTGCCTTGGATCGATAGTTACTCGGTTACCGTACTCAGGGAGTAATTCACACATGAAAGCCAACAGTAGTTGTCGTGAAATCCGACTAATCAATGTCTGGCGCAGTTCTTGGCCATATTTGTTTTTATTATCGACGGCATCTTCCACTTCACTTTTGGGTGATCCGGTAGCCCATCCCCAGCCATCATTGTGAATATCTACTGCGAAGGCGGATTGTTTTTTACGAAAGTCGCCTTTACGAAATGTTCCAATTCCTGATGTCACGAGAGGCCCTCGCATAGTACCAGTTACTTCAGGCATCAAAGCCCAAGCTAAGGTGAAAGGGTGATCCATTAAATACCGCCCTATCAATCTACTGGTGTTAGGCAAGTCAGAACCAAGCAATAGCCTAGCGTTTTCAACTGCATTCGTTGCTAAGACAAATAATGTTCCCTTAGCAATTCCTGTAGTGTACTCGCTAGAATTGGGTTTTTTATAGTGCTTATAGTGAATGGCAGTGATGCGACCAGTTTGGCGATCGTATTCCACTTTATAAGCCACTGCTTGGTAAAGTACATGAACTTTACCTGTTTCAAAGGCTTTACTTAAAGTTCTGCGAGCATCATATTTTGCTTGAACTGGACAGATAGGAACACAGTTAGCATTTCCTTGGCAACGTTCCCCATATTGAACAGGATGGACACTAGTAACTCCATCAGGAACAAAGAGGTTACCTTGATCATATTTAGGATTGGGTACTCCATTACGAGCTTGAGGAAACGTAGAGAAGCTTAATGTGTGAGTCTTGCCATAAAGTTCAACATTAGTGCCATTGACTTTCTCAATAACTTTTTGATCCAAGTAAGAGGGGGGGAGCTTTTCCATCGGGAAAACGTAGTCTTGGGGAAATTCAAGGCCTAGCGCTCTCTGCTCATCTACGTCTCCACAAACGCCCATTTCATGCTCGGCTTTGCGGTAGTACGGCTCAAGATCATGATAGTCAATCGGCCAATCAAGACCTTGTCCGTAAGTACTCGATAACTTGAAATCTTCCGGTAACATCCGTGGGGTTTTTGCTTCCCAGTGCATGGTTGTCCCACCCAGAACCCTTGTATAGGAACCAGCAAGAGGCATGGGGCCCTGCTCAATAAAATAGTCGTTGTAATCAGTGGGGCTTTGAACATTGGAGTTAGCGGGATATGGGGAGTTAGGATTTTTATCCACCGCTTTGTAGAAGGTATCAACGTAACTTTGAAAGCCTGCAAGAGTTAAATCCTTGTGTACTGTAGCTTCAATGATCAAAATCCTCTTACCCTGTTGACTTAATTCTTTGGCAACAATGGCTCCAGCTACCCCTGTTCCGACTATGACGGCATCATAAACGGTTTTAGATACTGTGTCACAATCGACATTTACCATTTGACTGAGGCTCATAGATTATTCCTTAAAAGTTGGTCTTTGACGCGAATCTCTTTGGCAATATCTCCAGATATGAAATGAGAGGAGTTTTGCTTCAGCAATGTCTTTATTGAAAGCTCCATTACTGATTTAAGGGAGTCAACACTAACGGGCTTTTTAATAATGTGCCAGTAAATTCTTCCAGAAAAGTCCGTAATGTTTACCTGTTATCAAGTCTAGTAACACACTAATGAGCTAATTCCGATTGCAGTAAATTAGGATACAAACCCCTTTCGTCAGAATGAAGACCTTTTGAGTAATCGATTTCTGAGTTTATAGATGAATATTGCCTCTGATTTACATAATTTTTAAGTTATGTCGTTGGCAAACAACATCATATTATCATCACCATAAAAACGTAGCTGTCAATCAGTAAGATTACGTAAACTATGTGGAATACACGCATTACTAAGGTTTTTTTGACTGCTTCACCTATAGTGTGACGTAGCCCATAACCCGCAGGCAATACATCCTGTTCTTATGTTTCTAGGTTTGGTTGGGGCTAGACAGCTTGATAAATTGCTGCCATACGCCGTAAAAGTGATTCGCTGTTAGCGAAATATTTCTTCACAGTTTTCCTAACTTATTTGGCAAATTAATATTGCATGAATTTGATTTAAAAAATTAAATAAAAGTTAATACTGAAAAGTTTATAAATTTCATAATTATTTAATTATATATGTCCAATATAGGAGTAATAACTGCTACTTATTACTTTTGGAGTTTGAGTTTATAAATAGGGGTTTTTCGGTAGAAGGAAGGGTGATACTGACGATACCTTGTTTTTCTGGTAAAGATAATGGTAGAGGCTTCGTCAAAACAGACTTTTTCTGTTCATTTAATAACCTAAATTTGGCTGGAGGTGACTGGGATAATCCACCAAAAGGTAATATAGAATAAGAACTGAAGATGATCCTGAGTAATCAAGCCTTAATTGCTCTGAGGAACTAATACAATCAGTGTATTTTTATCTGTTTGAGATGCGCGTCGCCCCTCCTCGTGAACGTCCAGACGCATTCCCCTCTGGTCTGGAATTGCTAAACAGCCGACTAATACAGTCAAACAAATTCTGTGCTTTTTTCACTCTCCTGTTTGTTTGCTGGCTTGTTAGCTTAATTCCTACGGAGATTATTAGTTAAATATAATACACCTGCCCCAGTACCCAGTAACGCTAGAAACGGTGGCTTAAAAGGTATCCAACCGCTCTGGTAAACTAAAATTACTGAACAGATGATGTAGAGACAGGCGATAGAGCCAACCACCGCTATACCTATATGGAGAGTACGGTTCAATCGCCAACAGACAATACCACCTACCAAAGCCCAGCCAAACATCCAGAGTGTTTCATAACCAAGAGGCCACCACCAGATGAGTTGGCGATTATCTAAAGTAGCACTGAGGATCTGACTGATCATTTGTCCATGCAATGTCACGCCTGGAACATCACCATAGACTGTACTCCAGTAATCAGCTTGTCTAGTTTGCCTATCAGTAAAGCCAATCAGTATAATCCGATTTCTAATTTTTTCAGCAGAAACCTTATTGTTCAAAACTTGTAAAATATTGACTCTAGGGGCAAAATTATAGGGATCGCGTCCAGAAACACGATATTTGAGCATCGTTTGATACCCTTCAAGCTGGTTATTGATATCCTGATAGCCGCCACCTTTTCCCAAAAGTTGGGGAATGAGAGCTTTACCAAATTGCATATCCTGCACATATTCTTTGCTCTTGATATCTAGAGGAGAAATGTACTTTTGACCTTGGGCTTCTAGATAGCGACGAGCAATTACTAAACTAAAAGCTTCTCGTGTATTGCAATATTTAGGGTCTGGGTTTTGCATCAAGTATTGTCGGCGCACAAAACGACCACCTTTAGCATCATCATCAACCAAGTCACTAAACCCAACTCGCGCTAAAGGCACTTCTGGGGGATGTTTAAGGCCAAGAATCTTTTCACCGCGATCGCTTATATAACTGTTTTTACAGACTGCAATAAAGTTTTCAGCTTGCTGCAAATGCTCTTTTAGGTTACCTTCGGCGGGAAAATCACGCACAAAATCCAACCCAATTACACTGGGTTGGTACTGGGAAAGAATTTTGAGTACTTTGTCTAAAGCCTGATCAGGAATTGAACCCCTGCCACCTGTATAGTCTTCATTCAACTTTTCAATACTTTCCGTATCAACATCGACCATTAAAAATCGTTCATCTTGTGGTTCATCACCACGTAACGACATCATCCGGTCATAAACTGCTAGTTCTAATGGCTGAGTGAATCCGAGTAACCTAGCAAGGAAAATTACTGTTGTCACGACCAAGCTAGTCAGCAAGACGCTACGCAGCTTAATTTTGCGATAGGGGAAAGCATGACTGGCAGCGAGATAATCTAATTGTAAAGTAGTAGGGGCTGGTTGTTTATTATCAGATTGCTTTAGCCATTCCTCAGAGGCTAGCAAATCTTTGCCTCGGAGTAAGAAGCTATCATCACGGTTGTGTTCCTCCCAGTCCTTCGCCTTCAGAAAAATCCGAGTGTGCGATCGCACATATTCTGGATCTGAATCTAGTGTTCTCGTTAGTTCGCCGAATTTAGTCAGAAAATCGGTGTTATGTTGGCTAAAATCAATCCACTGCACTTTTGCTAACCCAGGATGAAGAGTTGCACCCTTTATTTCCCGATACAAAACGGTAACGATTCGCTTATTTAAATTCATCGCATACTCTACCTCAGTCGTGCAGTAGGGTGAACTGAGAGATTTAGGCGAAATAATGAATAAGAAGTTATTGGCGCTTTCTATTCCTCGGTAAATCTCTTGCTCAAAGTTAGTACCAGAGGCAATACTTTCCTGATCAAACCATGTAGTTTTGTTTTGAATTTGCAGGGTATCGTTAAGCTTACGCGCAAAGTCAGAATCAGCACGAGAGTAAGAAATAAATACATCCAGCGCCGCTTGTGGGGGTTGCTTGAGGCTTTCAGCGATAAATTCTGCTTGTAAAGGTATGGGTGGATGTTGTGTGTTTTGTTGAGCTATCTTTAACCAGTCCTCGGCATGACGCAGATTGTGATGACGCAACAAAATACTAGGATTACGTTTTTGCCGTTCCCACTTGAGAGCTTTTGCCAGTAGGATTTTATGCTGTTCGTAGTAAGCTTCATCTCGACGCAGCACATTAATTAGCCTATCGGTATCGGCAGACTCTTTTCCCTGCTCTTCTTGATCTGTAAAGTCGATGAACTGTAAGATACTTAGTTCCACTGGAATCTGCTCTATATCTACGGGTTCAATCAACAAGGGAATAATCCGCTTTTTCAGAGAAAAAGCATAAGATAGTTCCATTTGACAGTATTCTGATTGCAAAGAGGCCGTCGACAAGAGAAGAACTACATTATCTGCTTCCTCAATGCCTCGATTAATCGACTCGGTAAAATCTGCTCCAGATTGAATATCTGTTTTGTTTGTCCAAACTGTGAAGCTTTCTCGCATCAAGATTTTGGCAATCTTCTCCATAAACAGCCTCTCGTTTTCTGAGTAGGAAAGAAACACCTGAGTCATTAGGTTGTTAGCATTCTTGATACTCTGACAAATAAATGCACAATGTAAATCGGTTGGTTCGCAGGGCGGTTGTTCATCTCTAAACCTAAGTTTTAGCCAGTTTTCAGCCTGTTCCCGTTCTTCACCAATCAACAGGTATTGTGACTGTTGTTGTTTTTGCTCCCATTCCAGGGCTTTGGCTAAAAAATAGGTGTGTTGATGCACATAGTCCTGATGACGGAGAAATAATTCTAGTAGTCCCGCCAATGATTTCTCAAAGTCATCGATACCCTCACGGAAGTATACCCAGTTAATCTTGCTAATAGCTGGGTGCATATTAGGAAAACTGGAATGTAACCCCTTGGCTTGATATTGTTCCCACTCACTAGCTTCTCGTCCAGGGTTGCGTTGCTGCCAAATTTCCTGAGTAATTTGCTCTACGTGCAGCAAGGGAATAATGCGTTTATTCCGGCGGAGTGCTAAATCTATCTCTTTACCACAATAGGGAGAGTTGACTGAGTGAGGCGCAATGATAAAGAGAAAATTGTCTGATTTTTCAATTCCATCGTCTATTTGATTTTGGAAGTCAACACCTAAAGGAATATCATTTTGGTCAAACCAAATGTCTAGCCCTGCTTCTACAAATCGCTGATGTAGCTTAGTTGCGAAGGCTTTGCTATCTGCTCTTCCATAAGAAATAAATGCACTTTTAAATTTATTCATATTACGTATTAATGCTGATTTTGAGAAAATTGCCTGGGTTACAGATCCTCAAGTGATATATATTGAAGGCATAAAGTATACTTAAATTATGGTAATCATACTTAAGTGAAACAGCAAGAATATAAATTCGGAATAACCCGTCTCTTCTTTGTTAGTTCTAGAAGGCTTTGAGCCAAATTTATAGCTGGGGACTGGGTAAAAAGTCTTGTTGTATCTAGGTTGTATCATCTATTAATTTCCTAACCTACTGGTGACAGCTATACTTGAGCGTGAATAGCATAACGATCAGAAAGCAGGTTAGCAATTTAACATAGTTTTTTGTAATTTATTTTTTTATATATGCTTCTGGAATAGCACTATGTAATCATTGGCCAATAGAGATAAACCTATTATCAGAAGTAGTTACAAGAATTTTTGCTATGGCTCTACTCATTCTCTAAAAAATTGGTTATTTTTACTATGTAACTGAATCTAAGGTCAATTTCAATACATTAAGTTATAAAGGTTATGAATTGCAGATTAGACATTAAACCGAGAATTACTACGTAAAATACTTAAATTGTTGCAACTTCTACTGCGAATAAATGGTAAATTTTTTCAGGCTAAATTTAAGCTCCAACCAAGCAGCAGCAGTTACGGTATCTGAAACCGCAGAGTTACCGGAGGCGCTAGAGCAATTAGGGCTAAGTAACTCCCGTCCTGTTTTAGTCATTGTTGGGGGTGCTAGTCAGACTAGCGAAGCTGACTTTTTGCGTATCCAAAGCCTGTTTGTGGAAGTCCTAGCACCAATTGCCCAAAGCTTGGGGGCTTATGTAGTAGATGGTGGCACGGATGCGGGAGTGATGCGATTGATGGGTGATGCCCGTAGCCAAATCAATGGGCAGTTTCCGCTAATTGGTGTAGCGCCAACAGCAAAGGTAATTTTACCCAATCAGACTACTATCCTAGCTGACGATGCCACACCCCTGGAGCCGCATCATAGTCATTTTGTCTTAATTCCTGGCAGTAAATGGGGTGATGAATCTCCCTGGATAGTAAAGGTAGCAACTCTCTTAGCTAACGGCTTACCTTCGATTACCGTCCTAATTAATGGTGGTGAAATTAGCTTTATTGATGCCTTAAATAGTGTGATTGCTGGACGGTTGGTGATAGTGATTGCTGGTAGTGGGAGAACAGCAGATAAAATTGCTTCTGCTTTGCGTGGATATGCTACTGATGAACGAGCTACAGAATTAGCCGCATCTGATCATATACAAACAATTGACTTAGAAGCAGCACCAGAAGAATTAATAGATACGATGACAAATTTACTTTTAAATTAGGATTGAATTATGGCTAATAAAGATGATTATCAAGAATTTCTTAAGGGGAAATTTACGAATTTAATTGACTCGTTGAATCTCTCAGAATTACAAACACAATTCTTATTTTCGCGTTGGTTAGACCAAATGTTGTGGATGGAAAGACAAGCAGGTAAATCACGGAATAGATATTACAGATTACGATTGGTCACAATTATTGGTGGTGTAGCTCTACCCGCTTTGGTAAGTCTCAATATTAACAGTTCTCAGGTGCGGGAAATTTTTGTTTGGGCTACTTTTTCCCTTAGCCAAGTTGTAGCAATTAGCGCAGCTGTTGAAGAATTTTTCCACTATGGAGAACGCTGGCGACACTATCGCCGCACGGCCGAATCTTTGAAAACACAAGGTTGGCAATTCTTTCAATTAACTGGGCCTTATGTGAATTATGAAACCCACGATAAAGCATTTAGTAACTTTGCCAATCAAGTAGAAGAGATTATTCAGCGAGATGTAGAAGTTTATGCTACTCAGGTTGTGCAAGAGAAGAAACAGCAAGACAATGGTAATGATGACAAACAAGATAATGTGAAAGAGAACGAAGAGAGCAAGGTATAAAGCTGAAAATCTGACAATTAAGTTTACCGCATCTGATGTTTCAATCCCTGATAGGGATTTGTGTTAATAGAAACGCTGCTTATTCCAGCTACTCAGCAGGAACAGCACAAGTTTCAATCCCTGATAGGGATTTGTGTTAATAGAAACATTTGATTAAATTTGATGAGGCACGAACTGAGTTTCAGTTTCAATCCCTGATAGGGATTTGTGTTAATAGAAACAAATCTGTGAATCCATCCGTAAGGGATTATCCGGTTTCAATCCCTGATAGGGATTTGTGTTAATAGAAACTTTACGGGCTAAAAGTAAGGTATCCTCACCGGATTTCGAGTTTCAATCCCTGATAGGGATTTGTGTTAATAGAAACTTGATATCCGAGCTTTTGTAAATGTGCAATAGCTGTTTCAATCCCTGATAGGGATTTGTGTTAATAGAAACCATACTTTGGCATCGTTGTTATTGAATAATAGTTGTCATTTGTTTCAATCCCTGATAGGGATTTGTGTTAATAGAAACCCTGTCTTGATACTTTCAACATTGGTCAGTGTAGAGTTTCAATCCCTGATAGGGATTTGTGTTAATAGAAACCAATTAAAGCAAGCTTTACAATACGCTGAAGATAGGTTTCAATCCCTGATAGGGATTTGTGTTAATAGAAACGTAACTTCCATTAGCTTGGCAGGCATTAGCCAAAGGTTTCAATCCCTGATAGGGATTTGTGTTAATAGAAACCAGAATTTAGCCCGTGATAAGTATTGTGCTGCCGTTTCAATCCCTGATAGGGATTTGTGTTAATAGAAACTTTCAGGTCAGGGTATTTTAAGATTGCCCGCCGAAGTTTCAATCCCTGATAGGGATTTGTGTTAATAGAAACTCGCATCAAAGAAAAGTTTGTTTTACCAGAGAAAATTGTTTCAATCCCTGATAGGGATTTGTGTTAATAGAAACCGCCCAGGTGTGGAAAGCTTGCTGTATTTGGTTTTCAAGGTTCTGTTTCGTCAATCTCAGATTAAGGTAGCTTTTCGGAAGCTGAGTTGTCAAGAGTGAATTGGAGAAAATTGGTGCAAAAGTATTTATGGTGAGGGTTTGGGGTGTTTGCGTCAACCTCAATTGTGGTGTTGGAGGGTTCAAAAGCATGAGTGGGAAGGGTTTGGGACGATAAATTTCAGTGTGTTTGCCCAACACCTATAGGTTGACGCACAAGTTAAGCAAAAAATACGGTGGTGTCTATTGGCATTTCGCCGCCAATGCGCTCAACTTTTCCTTGACAGCAAGCACAGAGGTGATAAAAACGGATGCTGTCTTGGTCTGGTTTGATGAGTTTGGCTAGACGCGATCGCAGTTTAGCATACTGAGTAGGTGTCAGGTCACATTCAAAAACGGAATACTGCATCCACTGTCCGTAAGATTTGAGAACTTTGTGAATTTTAGTACGGCGTTTATCTTCTGGTACATCGTAGGAAATTACTAAATAACGCCATGTGCGACTTAATATTCTGTAACAAGATCGTCGAACTGAAGAGGGTCACAATTGTGGCGATTAAGCCAGAAACAGACGGTATGAGCTAAAATCTTGCGATTGAGACGACTGGTAAGATGCCACATATCTCTCGCTCGAATCTTCTCTATATGAAATCTCTCAACTAATTGACCAATTACTGTTTCAATTAGGCGACGAAAGCGTTGCATTAATCGCACTGAAGATCGGCTACGAGAGTCAGACATATTAGAACGCAAAGGGGTTTGTAAAGTAATACCCACTTCTTTAAGTTCTCCTGACAAGAACTGACTTAAATAGCCCTTATCTCCGATTAATAAACCTTTAATTCGCGTGATTAAATCCCAAAGTGCGTCCCGTTCACTGCCATTTGCCGGAGTCAGGGTAAACCCACTAATAACTCCTGTGCCACTAACGATTAAATGCCCATGAAACCCATAGTACGTCTGTTTTTTAGCAGCACAAAAACCATAATCTGCAAGGGATTTAAAACTTCGGCAGTTGGGAGCGCGACTCAAGCCACACAAAGGTATTGGTAATCCATCAATCAAATGAAGTTGATCAGAGTATGCTCCTAAATACTGTGCTAATTTTTGTTGTATGAGTTCCTTGTACTGCCAACAATTAGCTGCTTGACGAATAAAAGCATAGCGACTCTTTAACTGAGGAAATAGCCCTAACCAGTGACGGTGAAAGTATTTCCAAATGTCTTTGTCAGCATCTATTCCCAAAAACTCTGCCACTACTTCCATTGTTAAAACTTCACTCTCCCTTAAACTCGGAGCAAAACCTCGTCTCTTGATTGGGTATATCTGGGTGATTTCCATCAGCACGTCGTCAACACAGCAAAATACGGCAATGATAAACTCTTCAATAGAAAACATTTTTCCCGCATTCCATTCACTGGTAACGATTTTCTCGCTCCAGTGCGGATTGTGGGAATTTTCTTTTCAATCGTTCATACACCGAACTTGTGTAACGAAACAATAAGTCGCACATCGCGTTAAATACATGAATCAATTCAAAATACCCTGCGGGAAGCTAAAGCTACAAAATTCAAAATTCAAAATTTATCAACTACCTCATGACCAAAGGGGGGTATTTATCTAGTTCTCCCAGGAGGTATTTAGCGAGGAGTCTAGCTTGGATTTCAAAGGTTTCTTGATAGGTATACTTTTTCTGCATAACAGGATGCTTGAATTGGGTTTGTTTCTTTTCTTGATATAATCTCAAGAAAATATGTAACCCTTCTTTAGTCAGTGAAACGGCATTGCTTATAGGTTCAGTAATAAAGTCTTTTGGTGAAAGCATCCGGCGATTAATTGCTGTGAGAACAACAGCATCGACTATTAAGGGTCGAAATTCTTCCATTAAGTCTAATGCTAGAGAAGGTCTACCATATCGCTCTGTATGCAGGTATCCTAAATAGGGGTCGAAACCGACGATATTTAAAGCTCCTTGAACATCGTGACGTAGTAAAGAATATCCTAAACTCAAGAGTGAATTTACTGGGTCTATGGGTGGGCGACGGTTGCGGGTATGAAAGCTGAAATTATCAACTCGAATTAATTGATTAAAGCAACCAAAATAGGCAGCACTACCAGCACCTTCTAAACCTCTGATTGTATTAATTGAATTGGCTTTGTCTATGGAGGCGATCGCATTGGATAATTGACTGATGTTACTATTTAAATCAACTTCATATCTGCGCTGTGCTTCTAGTAAAGTATGGCGGTAATTTTTCAGTTTACCTCTAATGAAACCTTGGGTAACATGAATTGCTTGCTCTGACTCTCCAGCTGCTTTCCATTGAGCAGCACGGACGAAAATATTTTTACCCATTTCTGGCTCTAAACTCGCAAGATATTTACCGTTATTAGTAAGAAATGTGAGGGGAATTTTTTTGTCAATGAGTTCAAAAATAGCCGCAGGGGAAATACTAGCCCGTCCCATCACAACTAACCCATCAACTTTAATTAAAGGTACATCTAAAATTACCTTTTTTTCAAATTTAACATTCAGACGTTCATCAACTTTACTAATAAATGAATCATCTTGTGTAACGTAAACAGTTCCCATGATTTCACCTACAATAGATGTAAAGATTATTCATCAGTACAAAATATTATTAACTAGAACCTGAATCTCAGCGCTCCTCTGCGCTTATCTCCGCGCCCCTCTGCGTTTAAAATTACGCCTAAGTTAACTAACTTCTTGGTAAGTTTTAACCCTATCAATAGCCTTGGGTAAACATTGTAAATTCAGACTGCATCCTTGACAGCGTTTGCTATAATTTGGTATGGGCATTATGCCTGTGGTGAGTAAATTTGTGACTGCTTGAATTGTAGCGATCGCACTTTTTCTTAACTCCTGATTTATCTCTACTAATTGCCTTTGGTGAGAGTGAGCATAATAGATATATCCAGTCGTAATAGTTTGCCCTGTCATCTCTTCTAAACATAAAGCTTGAGCGCAGACTTGTAATTCATCATTATCCCATTCGCCTTTACGTCCGCGTTTATATTCCACAGGATAAAATTGACCATCTGCTGATTCAATTAAGTCAGATTTACCAATGAGTTGATACTTGTCTGACTTCAACCAAATTGCTCGGACTTGCCAAGTTTCTTCTCGCTGATTTTCGCTGGTAGTGTGGACGCGATCATGTAAAGTTGTGCCTTCGATGGTGTATTGATTATCAATAAATTCGCCTGCACAAAACATCCGCCAACAGCGATGGGAACAATAGGCATATTGATTTAATGCCGCAATAGGAATGTATTCAATGTTCATAGTTTTTAGTTATTGGTTATTGCAGAAATTGCGGTGCAAAGTCTGTACACAATATTTCGTAGTTATAGCCGTAGCCAGATAGATTAGGACATCAAGCTAAGATCAAACGCTGACAACACAAGTCTGTCAACTGTCAACAGTCAACCGTCAACAGCTATAATAGTCATGATCTGCCTCTTCATCTCTTCTATCATGAAGAATACAACCGCCGAATCATGCCCATTCCCATTGTGGTTTTACGCCCTACCCCTGCATACATAGCGAAGTCAGCTAAGGCGTTGATTTGCTTAATTTGGATTGGCTCTATATCACCTAAAATCCGATAGTTGATTTCTCCAAGAATGCCAATAAATTTACTACGAGAATCGGCTAATATTTCTGTATGAATATTGAGAAATGAGGGAAATATTGCTTCAAGAGCAATTTCAGAAAATTCTATACCACTGTATTTATTCCATCGGGAAAGGAGGGAGTTAAATACACATTCTCTAGTGGGAAGGGTAGTGTCAAATTTTCCCTGGCGGAAGGCGGTGGGTGTGGTGAAGGTAAAATTTAGCGTGTGATTGTTGCCGAGCGATCGCAGGTCATTATTCTCACCAGCTTGCTCATATAATTGAGTATAGGTAATAGCATTTGCCCAAGGTTGGGTAGACTGGGGCGTGCCTTGAATGCTGGTAATATACAAGTTAGCCGGGCCGAGATGCCAAGGATGGTTAGGGTTAAGATTGAGCCATAGTTGCGTTAGTTGGCTAAATAAGGTGTCATCAAGTAAAGATATGCGCCACCAACAAGGCGTTCCGGCGGGGATGGCTTGCTGATGCAAGTATTGCAACGAGTAGCTATTAGGGATTTTCGATTTATATCTACCCCGTTCCTCTCCCTGAATTTGCAAGGGGGAAAGGGTGAAGGCTTTATCGGCGGTGGAGTCGTGCAAGCGATCGCCTAATGTGCTATCAACAGAACTAACAAGGGTGAGAAATAAGGCGTGTAAATGTCTACCGGTGAGATATTGCGGAGGAATGGGAGATTGGGGAAGCAGGTTTAAAACTAAGCTATGAGGCATTTTAACAATTCAAAATTCAAAATTCAAAATTAAGCTGACTTACGTTTTTTAGTGGTAGCTTGAGCAACTCTGGATTCAATGGTAAATTCTGGAATATCTGCGAGTTCTTCCTCACTT
The DNA here is from genome assembly GCF_048568275.1 of Anabaena sp. FACHB-595. Classification (NCBI taxonomy): domain Bacteria; kingdom Bacillati; phylum Cyanobacteriota; class Cyanophyceae; order Nostocales; family Nostocaceae; genus Anabaena; species Anabaena sp. FACHB-595. The sequence continues at coordinate 1,830,953 of NZ_CP183473.1, read as the reverse complement.
AAACTATACTGTTCACAAACCAAACTCAAACGATTTCCTGGCGTTTTCACAGCGTTAACAGAATGGGTTAAATCACCTTGAAAGTAAAGTAAGGTGTTCATTTGTGGTTTAATTTGCCCTAGTTGACGTTTGTGGGATTTGAGTACCAGTTCTCCCCCGTCCATATTTTCCGGTACACGCACATATAGGACGCTGACAAACATAGGCGGTTCTATGGTTTTGCAGTAGGAACGCAGAGAACGATCTATATGTGGATCAACGCGGGAACCTTCTTTGAGGAGTAAGGGGTTGAGGTAAAAAGCGTTACAATTGGCATGGAGAGCCAAGTCTAGATAGGGTTTGAAGTAGGGGAATTTTTGTTCTACTGTGGAGATATGCGATCGCCTAAACACCACAGAAAAGCCTTTTGTTCCCACAAAATCGCGGTTAAGGTTGTTGACTGCAAAGTAAGGACAAGCGTGGATTTCTCCCCACAAGTTGTTCAGGTAGTCGCCAGGGAAGGCGTTTGCTTGTTGTTGATAGTGTTTCACGGAGGATGAGAGGGAAATATACTTATAAATTGATGTTCAACAAATTCTCGCACCAATGGTACTAGAGTTGAATTACTTATCCCGCAATAAAAACTTCATCATCAGGCAGACGTAGCTGTTTAAACTTCATTGCTATTGTTAAAATTCCTGACAAGCCTGAAAATAATCTATATTCTTTTTCCATATCATTACAAACAATGGTTATTGGATAAGAAGTGATTCCTTGCTTGTTCAATTGGAAAATAACAGTAGCATTTGTTCTTGGGCAAATAATTACTCCTGGTAAGAGATGCTTATTCAAAGCTTGTATTAGGGGCGTGGGTCTTATTGCGCCTCCAGCACTGCGGATAATTTGACAATTTTTAAAAGCTGTTAGTTTGTTCAGTTCTGTACTGATAAATTCTTGCCAGTTATCGGTGTAGCGTAATTCAAAACTCAATTGATAAGTTTCATTAGCACGACTGGCGACTTCAATATAATCACCATTTTGGACAAATTCATAATAGCGTAATAGGTGAAAAGTATCTAGTCTTGTTTCCTCCGATTCATCTAGAATCAAACCATGAGGGTCACGAATGGAAAGAGTTTCAAACAGACTAGAGCGAAAACTAAATAAAGGTGCATAACTTATACTAAAAACTTCAGCAAATTCTTTTAATTCAGCTAATACATCGTCATCTTGTTTAAGCAATAAGTTTATGTATTCTTCTATGGTGGCTCGTCCGGATTGTAAATCTTCCCAATCTTCAATAAACTTGGCTTTGATAAAGGTTCTGACAAAAGCCTGACCACCTTTGATATACTTCCAATCCTTTTTGATTTCTTTGGGCGTTTTTTTGGCAATAGTTTCAGCACCTCGTAAAAGTTTCATTCTATAGCGATAATCATCCCAAGTTCTGTTTCCTTCAAAAATAGATTTTAGAGTATTGAATAACTCCAAAATTAATTTTTCCTCAGCTAAACCTTCAAGCATTTCTTCCAATTCTAATAAGGGACGGGCAATTTCTAGAAATGCTTCTGAACGCCAGTAAGCTTTTAAAAAAGGTTTATCCAAACAAGGAAGTGTTTCAAGTACATCTTTTAGCGCTGTACGTCCCCCAGTAGTATCTAGAGACGTTAAACCTTCTTCCCAGGCGTTAGCAGGTAAGTAAGCAATGGCTTCTGAATCAATATTAGTTTCAGATTTACCCAAAACACGCCCTACTCTACCAATTCTCTGCCAAAATGCGGCGCGATCGCGTGCTGAAAAAATCAACCAATCTAAATTTTGCCGTTTCGGTTTAGGGTGTCTTTCAAAGTTAAACCCTACATCTACAGTGCTAGTAGCCAAAATAATTTGACACTGCATAGCCCTTTCTCTATCTTTTTTGGGTGCAGGGCCTGTAATGCGTCCGATGTCATCACCAAGTCCTTGCTGTCGTAGTAAATCTGATAAACGATTAATATTATCAAGAGAGTCAAGAATTACAGCACCATTTTCATCAGGTCTTTCTCGAAAACGTTGTATAACTTCTGCTGCTAACTCTGCTAACCACTCTTCCTTAATATCTGGTTTTGGTCTTAATTCTAGATTAACTGCTGTTTGTGACGGTAAAAAACTAGTATTACCAGCTTCTCCATCAATTCTTGCTATCTTCACACCAGCTTGTTTTAAATTCTGCAATGCTAATTCACAAGCTGGTTCTGGTGTTGCTGTGAGTAAAACTACCTTGCGTCCGTTCTCAAAAAAGCGAAAAACTTGAGAATAAGCGAGATAAAACAGCATTCCTACTAGCTGTTTAGCATCGTAGAGGTGAAATTCATCAAAAATGACTGTCGAAAATTTGGTGTAAAAACCAGCAGCAATATTACCTCTATCTAGGTTGTTATATGCAAAGAAAGTTGCATAGTAAAAGATGTCAGGATTTGTGACTAAAATGATGGGTGTATTAGCCCCAATATCGGGAAAAACTGTAGCTGGATTCCGCAAAACATTATACAGCTTTTCCCCTGAACGACTACCAACTTTATCGTTAGGACAGCTTTTAATGTCTTTAGCAGAAGCAGATTTGACGACATGACGTAAGTTAGCATCACGCACAAATTCTTTTGCGGCTTCTGTTTGCTGTTCAATTAAAGCATTTGTTGGAGCAATGTAAATAGCACTTTTATTTTGCTGATGCTTTAATACTGTTAATCCTGCTTTAGTTTTACCTGTGCCAGTTGGTGCTAAATCAAGGATAATATCTGCATCCTTAGATTGTTCAAATACATCTACTTGATGCTGAAGTGCATTCCCCATAAAAGATAGTTCATCTGGCAAAGATGCACAAGCTGAAATACTGCGCGGTTCTAATCTGATAACTAATCTTTGATTACTCATTGTTACTTTCTCTACCGCAAAAATGTAAACCTGCTGGTACAATCATTTCTCCAACTTGCCAAGCAGCACCCCGAAAATGAAGATTTTTAATGATGGGTGCAGGAGGAATAGAAATTAAATCGAATGCTAAAGCCTCTATTTGCTGTGGTAAATCAGCAGCATTTAGATAATGTTGACTTTGATATTCACCTTCTGGTAGTAAAGTCACAGGAAATTCATTCAGCACATTCACCTTGACTTTACTCATGAATTTACCAAGGCGAATATAATTTGGTAATTGGTAATTTCCAAATACCAAAGTTTGAAATTTGTTTCTGCGTTCAATCATCCGCAGTCTTCCAGTTTGCGGAAAATTACTCGGTCTAAATGAACTTGGTTTTTTGCCTTGGCGTTGTAATGGTAAATCTTCTCGCGCCGTCGCCACCCGATTATTAGTCATCGCATACCAGTAAGCATCAGAAAGAGCATTGAAACGTTCAAATCTGAATGTCACCCTACCTACTGGTGAAGCTGGTAAGATATAAAAATCCTGTGCAATTGGTTGTAAATCTTCTTTGTAGGTTGGTCGTCCTGTAGCCTGACCTTGGAGTCGATAAGGGGAATTTACTCTACCTAAAGCATAGGTAAGAGCATAATTCCCAATTACCCCCTCAGTGTAATAGGTATCAGACAACTCCCTAGAGGCAAAAAAGACTGGTTCAAGACAGTATAATTCAACAAGTTTTGCCTGCTGAAAAAGAATTGTTGACATATTAACTCTCTACTTCAACTGGTGTATTTTTACCTTTACCTTTACCTTTACCTTTGTTTTTTTCAGGTGAAACCTGACGGAATGGTTCATAAGATTGGCTTAAACGTTTTAGAAAAGTATCTCGTTCTAATTCTGACCAATGAGTTTCTACATCAGTCAGTAAATCTGCTAATTCTGCTTCAGATAGCTGCACAGAAACCCCTCTCTTATTTTTCCAATTAGCTATTACTTGTTTGCTGGCTGTAATTAATTGATTAATATTCAAAGGGTGTTCTAACGGCTTACCTAGTGCATCATAGGTAGCTTGTACAAGTTCCAGAGAACTAGGAAGTTCGGTAATACTACCAAATACACCTAATATTTCGTTTTCCATGCGTCCAACACGACTGGAAACCGCACCGTAACGACTTGTAAAAAGAATATTACCGATGATATATCGCAGTTCATCCGCAGTTACATCTTTTAGGGTGACGACATCCAAAAAATGCACGCCTGGTTTGATGTATTCGCTGGTATTTAAAGCTGTTGAGGCGTTACCTTTTTCATCCCGCATTGTACCAGTTTCGTAGATGGCGTTTATGGTGCGATCGCCTACAACATCACTAGCAGGTAAAATACTAAAAGCGTCCTCAGTCCAAATGCGACTTTTTTGAGCGCCACCCCCACCAGCAGCGAAGCCGTAGAGGAAACAATCTACACACATTTCACAAGGTGCATTAGTATTCAAAGAACAAAGAGAGCCATCTTTAGGGTTAGTGTATAAAAGCTCATGCGCTCTTAAATGTTCTCGTCCATAGCGTCTTTCTGGTGCTACTTGTTTACGCTTAGTCATTACCAAACGTTGAATTATAGTTTTTTGATTTTCACCCTCTAAACCAGCTTGGACAAATTCGCTACACATTGGTTCACCTGAACCTTCTGTACGGAAGATAGTTTCAGAATGGGTTGTTCTTAAAATAACTAAAGTGATAAAACGTCCCTTGGGGAAATTCTCATAACTTGTTGCTAGAACTGAAGAAAGTTTTGAAATGGACATGATGAAAAACTCCTAATTATTTAAACAGTTGTAGTTGTTGCGATAGAATCATCTTCAGATTGACTTTTAAGTTGTTTACGTGCTTCCTCAAGGAAGAATAGATAAGCAGCTTCTAAAGTTTTTTGGTCAGATAAAAACTTTTCAGGACGTGCTGAATAAACCTCCTCATATAGTTTTCGTAATAGCTCGTAATAACGCTTGACCTGTTCATACTTTGTCGCACCTACGCCATGCTCACGGATACGGTCTAAGCGAGTATGATATTGCTGTACTAAAGCAGCAAAAATTACATCTAATCCCAAATAAGACTTTTGAGAACGAATAGCAGCAATAAAAGCTGTAAATGGTTCTGCTTGAGCAGTTCGTTTAAAAGAACTTCCCCAAATTTTTCCCTCTGCTGCAACTTGAGCAGCTTCCTTAAGATATTTAGTTAAGAGTAAGTTTTCATCCGGCATAAAGCTCTCCAGTAAAATATTTAACGGCTCACAAATGCGACTCCAAATAACACTCAAATTTGGTTCGTCTTGTTCTCGCAGAGTCCAACGCAGCAACACATAATAAAGTTCAATTGGTCTGACACAAGCACGAGCCAAATCATACAAACAATCATCAGCTTTCTGAATACTTGCAACAGATGTTGCTAGTTTGCCAATGCAACGTAGTCGCTCAAGAATTTTTTCTGCATCTTGGCGTTGCTGATATTGTCCATTTCCTAATAAAGTTTGCAGCGCAGAAGGAATTCCCTCTATTCGTCCGTAAACATCACTAAATAACTCCACCTCTAGATTGCTACTCAAGGTAAAAGGAAAGCCAATATCTAAAGATAAGGAAATTTCTAAAGCAAGTCTCAGTGATTTTAGTAAAGCTAAAGAATTATTAACATCTCCCCAAAGTAAAGGAATAATGACAGATGTATGAACAAAATCAGGACGCTTTGGTAATGCTAAACCGACTACTTTGTTAGCTTTAAATTCAAGCAGGTTATCTTTATATAATTTCAATTCATCAATAGTGACAGTACCACCTTCAGCATTTGTCGCTGCAAGTTGTTTTAAAAGTCCACGCCAAATTCTCAACAGTTCTGGTGCAGAACCTTTAGGTAATGCTAAGTGCAAATAAAGCGGGTCTTGTTTTTTAACAGCAGGAAAGTTTGCCCCAACTGCCATTAATTGATAGGCTAAAGCTGCAATTGAATCTGCTTGTCTTTTCGGTTCAGCACTGATACCACCTGGTAAGCGGTTAGAAAAAGCTTGTACTTTTGTACCAGGAGGCATATTATCTGAAATTAGCTCATCTATATCAGTAGAAGTAGAACCTAAAGAGCATCTTTGTCTGGGATTTGCTTCTACATAAGCATTTAAATGATCGACTCCATTTAAGCGAATAGCAAAAGGTAAATTTACCATTCTGCTAACAGCTGCAATCATCTCTTCAGATACTTCTGTTTCCTCAGATATTTGTGTACTTTCTTTTCTTAGTTGGAAAGATTCTTGTAGAGCTTCTTTAATACCCTCCATTCCTTTAACAGCAGCCTTAGCAGCAAATAAAGGTCGCCCATATTGACCATTAAACGACTCAATTGCAGTGCGCTGGAGTTCAGATATACCCGTATGATGAGCAATTTTATCCCAAGCTTCTTTAGGATTTAATCCGGCTTCACGGTAACTAAGATAAGCTGCCTTCAAACCTTCAGATATGGCAAATTCTTCTGCATTGCTTACAGGTAATAACTGAAGTTCAGATGCTTTTATTATTGCATCTGCACCAGCCGCTTCACCCCATTTAGTTATATCTTTAGAAATCTTGTCTGGTTTATAACCAGCTTTTTTTCTTTCTAAAAGAGCCTCAACATTTACTAATACTTCTTCAATATTTTGTTGGATAGCTTGATGAGAAATCTTAATACCATCCTTAGTAGCTCTGACAAGTCTTTCGATATTATTTCCAAAAACTTGGTCAATTTTAATTTGCCAAACAGCAGCTATTTCTTGTGTCAAATCAACATTTGGTAAAGCTCCTCCTTCAAAAAGTTCGCCATCAGGGAAAATCGCTAAAGGATTTAACCCATGTTTTTGTAAAACTTCTTCGCAAGCACCCAGCAATAGGGCTGTAATATAGCCTTTATCCTCAGAGATGCGGATTCTAAAGAGGTTACAGCTTCGTCCAAAAGCAACTGTTAACTCTTTTTCCAGTTTGCGAAAACGTTGTGCATCTGGAATTCCTAAATCAAATAAATCCGCAGATGTAAGCATCGCCGCCCATCGTTCAATATTTGGGTCTTCTGGTAAAAATCTTGCTCCATCGCTGACGTTATGACCTGAATGGCGCTCAATTAGCTTTCTGACTAACTCCAAATCAGCTTCTGAAACAACAAAGCTAAGTACACAAGCCTTTTCAAGCTGTTCTCGTAAAAATGCCTGATTTCTGGCTAGGGTTTTAACATTGCGTCCTTGGGTATCTAATTTATTCAGGTCATGAACCGCAGTTGCAGCTAGTAGCAAAGGTCTTTTATCTTCTGGGACTTCTGCGATTCGGCTGACTGTCAAAATGAACTGACACGCAGAATCGAGGTGTTCTGCAAGGGTTGTACCTGTTCTTACTCCGTACTGATGACGATGTGCATGATTTTCGTAAAGCTGGGGGCGAATTTCGGTGAAATAACGCTCCTCCAAAGACTTTGGAAGGCCATTTAAAAGCCGACTGCGCTTAATCATATTGAAAGATATAGATTTAATACCAAACTCAGTCTCATTAAGTGGTCAACAAACACCATAGTCCGTCCTAATTAATTGCGCCACTAGTAATAATTTTTACGGAATGAATTTTCAAGTCCTATTTTCAGGTGGGCGAATTCTGACTCTATCTAATTCAGCAGTTACAATTGCACCAGAGAATAATTCGTCTCCGTAAAGCTGAAGCACCTGCAAACAAACTATTGATTGTTCTTTGGTTGAGAGATTAACTAAACGCAAGATACCACAGTGAGGATTTCCCCGCAAAATTGCTAACTCTCCAAAATCTTTATCAAGGGTGACTAAAATCCTACCTTCACGATAGGCGGTTGCTAAAATTTCTTCATCACCTGGATCTTTTGGCCAATCTCCAGACCAAACTACATCATACCCAATCATTTGTAAATCGGTACGCACCCTAGCATTAATGCAAGTATCTAGTAGTATTTTCACCGTGGAGACTCTATCAATAAAGGTTCAACTCGTTCATGACCAACTAACCTTCGTGCATAGATTAAACAGGCTTGTATATCTTCCCGTTCTAACCAGGGATAAGCTTCTAGCAAGGTTTCAATCGTATCTCCTACTGCTAACATCCCTAAAATATGTTCAACAGCTAGGCGACGACCTCGAATAATTGGTTTACCGCCAAAGATTTGGGGGTTAAATGTGATTCTTTCTAGTAATGTTTGTTCGTTCATAGTTTATGTAATGACCTCTAATACAAGGTTTACCGAAACAAATATTGGAGTCAAGGGAAATTTTGGACAGCAAATGATCATCTGTTATGGTCGTTGACCTCACTAGCTGCTTTTTCAGGAAATGGGAGTAGCTGCAACTACCCCCGATAGGTGATGATAAATACTGTTTATGCGATCGCTTTTGATTTGATTACCAGTCGATACTCATACTGCTGACCTTGAATACGTCGTTTATCAAACTGATAACCACGCTTCTTGAGAGTGTGCATAGTTGCAGAAAATCGGTGGCTAACTTTCTCTACTAACTCTTCTGTAGAATGCCAGCAAGTGTCTGACATCACTTGAAGCATCCGATCTTGAAGATTGTCTTTCATCAGAAATTACCTCAATAGGTTTGCGCCAAAAAAGCCATATTAGTGCTAGCCTATGAGATACCACTCAACATAGGTGAACTAAAACAGCTTTGTTTTGGTTCTCCTTAATATAGCATTAGAATTTTGTCTGTAGTAAAAAAGTGTTTTCCATTCAAAAAAGTTTTGAATAGGTTTTTTTTAAGATGTATACTGGAGAAGCCTTGAAATTAAACTCGAATCCCTATCAGGGATTGAAATTGTAGAAAAGATGTGATCAAGGCATTTATACAACTCCTTAATCCCTATCAGGGCTTGCCAGCCAGAGCTATACTCTGGCTTTTTTAATATCTGCATAGCGAGTAACATTGTTTTTTGCAATTTCAGTTCCCGATTCACCTGGTATACAGATACAATAACTGTAAATAAGAGTTATATCAATATTGTAATTACATTTTATTGGATGTCTAGGAAAAAAGAGACAATTACACTTTCAATTCCCTCTGGGACAAAAGAACAGCTAGAAGAAATAGCCCGAAAACTTGGGATTTTCTGGGGTAAGTCTCCCAGTGTGTCTGGATTACTTGTAGCGATCGCTCAACAAGAGTTTGAAGTTGGTAAACCCTTCACTTTAAGCTCAACACAAGTAGCTGCGCTCCAGCAAGCCATAGGATTATTGAAGGACTCCGGTTTTATTGAACAAGCGCAAACTATCTCTAGTCTGTTATTGGAACGAGGTCAACTTGAACCGCCCATGCGCCAATTGCTACTCCAGCAAGTCAGCCAACCTGCTGAAGCGTGGCGCATTCTTGCAGAACAATTCCGCCAAAATCAACAACCTTTTCACTTACTCTATGCCAATCCTCAACTTGGAGACCTGTCTTTTACAGTGCGTTACGCCGAAATAGCTTTTGAAGAGAAACGTTTTTACTTAAATATTTGGTGTGATGAAACTGAAGATATCCCAAATAACGACTTTCCAGAACTCATACACAATCGCTGTCTACGTCTTGATAGAATCAAGGGTGTTGTGCCAGTCAACGGACACTGGCGACATGAAGGGCTAGATTACCTCAAAGTGTACTTGCACTTTTACAAAGGTCTGATTAAAGCTTATGAAGCAAAACCCAACGACATGAGTAACGAAGTGATTGGAGAGGTGCGCCAAGTCGTTAGGCGAGTATCAAATCCCTTCTGGTTAATTCGGGAAGTGCTGCGCTATGGGGAAGATTGTGTGATTATAGCGCCTGAAAATGTGCGCGATCGCCTCAAACAAAAACTCCTCACCCTCTGCCAGTTGTATGACATCGAAACCAGGAGTTAAAAAAGCTAGATTGTTATCAAATAAATCTGCGATCGCCTTTTACCCAGGACAATAACCTGGGTAAAGCCTTGGGGTTCTAGCGGCGTAAACTCCGAGGATCAAGGGCATCTCTTAACCCATCACCTAGTAAATTAAAAGCTAAAACTGTCAAAATAATTAACACAGCCGGCGGCCAAATTAACCAAGGTTGCAGCACTAATATAGAAGCATTGCTGGCTAGAGATAGCATATTACCCCAAGATGGGTCTGGTTGTTGAATGCCTAAACCGATGAGACTGAGTATTGCTTCTGAACCGATAAAGCTAGGAACCGCCAAGGTAGCAGAGATAATTACATAAGTAGCAGTTTGCGGCAGAACATGACGCAGAATAATATATATTGGCTTACCACCCATAGCCCTGGCGGCTTGGACAAATTCTCGTTCTTTGATTGATAGCACTTGTCCACGAATTACCCTGGCTAACCCAGCCCAGCTAATTACAGAAGTGATCAAAACTATGAGTAAAAATCGCTGACTGCTAGTTAAACCAGCCGGTAAAACTGCCCCCAAGGTAACCAACAGATAAATACTGGGGAAAGTCATCAGCACTTCTGCAATCCGCATAATAATGCTGTCCGTCCAACCGCCGAAATAGCCGGAAATACCCCCTATCAGCAAACCGAGGGGAAAAGTAATTACCACCCCAATAATGCCGATAAACATACTAATGCGCCCACCATGTAGGAGACGGCTGAATTGGTCGCGGCCTTGTTCGTCCGTACCTAAGATGTTGAGTTTTGCCCCATTATCTGCGCCGAATAAATGCCAATTTAAGGGGATACCGGGGATAATTGTGGTTTCTTCCCACTTGGGCGGTAGGGGTAAACTTAGCTGTAAGAGTCGGTATTCTGGCCCAGAGACAAATAAACGCACAGGTGAGGGCTTTTTATCGTCTACAATGAGTTGGCGATCGCCTGTTTCTAAGTCTGTATTGCCTTGTATTGTGGGATAAACGTGGGGGCCGATAAACTTACCTGATGTTTTTGAAACCCAATAAATCTTAGTTGGCGGTAATAGTGAACCATTCGGTTGAGAAGTGTAAGGGTCGTATGGAGCGATAAAATCAGCCGCAATCACCGCCAAATAAAATATTAAAAGTAAAATAGCCCCAAATTGTGCTAAGGGATTTTTCTGGAGTCTTTGCCACCAATTCATAATTTGTTTGCCTTTTGTCTGGTGTCAGTGGTCAGTGGTCTGTTATCAATGACCAATGACCAATGACTATCATCTAAGCATGGAGTTGTTCAACTAGGTAGAGATGTTCCTCTTGAGTTCTTTCATGTTCTACCACAAACACATTCGAGTAAAGATTAGCCATAATTTGTTTACCTTGCTGTGTCAGAGATAGATAGCGTAAACCATCTTTAATATAAGGATGAACACCATTCCAGTAAAACTTGGCATAGTTTTTGCGTAAATCGGCTGGCGTTTCATAGCCTAAAACTTTATTGATGCCAGTTTCTTCAAATTCATAGAATAAAGATGTAATTTTTTTCAAATAACGGGGGTCGCTTAATTGCCCAATTAAATCAGCAGCACGCACTAATCCAGCAAAATTAGTTGTTTCTTGATGGTCTTCTGCTGTCGGTACAGGAAAACGAGTCCATTCAATATTGCTTTTAATTACCTCAGCATCTATCAGTTTATGACCGCCAAAACGCTCATCAATAAATAGTTTAGCTCTATCGACATGATAAGGTGTCAGACTAGCATCAGAAGCTCCAGGCAACAGAGAAATCATTCTGCCATTATCACCAGTCGCATATAATCCTGCGTGTTCTTGGTCTTGTCGGCAGACTCCTTTAACATAGCCGATATCATGACACACCAAAGAAATGATGAAGTGTAACCAGTCTTCGCTAGAAACGCCACCTTCGCGGATGTGTTTACCACGCAAAATTTCTTGTCCTACAAGAGTAACTAATACTGAATGTTCGACATTGTGATAAAGCGCGTCACTATTGGCAATGTTTTCCAAAGCCATGCTACCAGCCCAAGCAATGATGTCTTGGTAATCATTCTTTAAACAACCATAAGTTCGAGTGTAACCTTCTCGAATTTGGTTCACAAAAGCATCAATTAAAATTTCCGTAGCGTTGAACATATTAGTTACTCAAGTTGGATAGCAATTCTCGCTTTGTTGTTGACAAAAATACATAATCAGGAAACACCCGACTAGAACTGAAGATAATTCAGATTCATCCTTTTTAACTCACGTATTAGTGTGTGTGCTAGCTAAATTTATGTTTCCGCTAGAAAATACATTGAGCAGTTAAGCTAATGCGCGTCTAAATTTTAGAACTACTAATAAGGGCTGTTAACCGTTGACCGTTGACCGTTGATAGTAAACAGCCCTCACGATGGATTGTGCAACTTAAAAGCAGAATAGCTTATCACTATCTATGTTCCGCATTTTTTCACTGTATGACGGTGATCTGGATACAGTAACATTGTGACGCAAGTATGCACGATGCCTGCGGTAGAAAAAATGTCACCTCTCCCTTCCCTGGAAAACGCTGCACGTTTTGTATAAGAGATTGTGCCAACACATAATGGAAATGCAGATATTATCTACACTGCAAAAATAGTGTTATAATTCTACCTGTGCTGTTAATGCGGGCGTAATTCAGTGGTAGAATGTCACCTTCCCAAGGTGAACGTCGTGGGTTCGAGTCCCATCGCCCGCTTTTATTTTGTTGTAGAGCGACAAATAATTATGCCAACGTTGACAATTTGTCTGTCGCTCTACATTAATTTACAGAAAGAGTATAAATTGAGAAGCCCGTGACGAGGATTGAACTCGTGACCTCACCCTTACCAAGGGTGTGCTCTACCACTGAGCCACACGGGCGAAATTTATTTAAATCTTAGATTTTGAACTAGGTTATAATTCAAAATCTAAAATTGAAGGTGGGCCGGGCTGGATTTGAACCAGCGTAGGTGTAAACCAACGGATTTACAGTCCGTCTCCATTAACCACTCGGACACCGACCCGTATGTCCCACGATTTACAATAATAGCAGCGTATTTTAGAAATGGCAAGTGGGTAATAAAAAATTTTTGGAGAACACCAAAAAGAGTTTGTAGTAAGTGCAAGAAGACTTACTACAAACCTTTCTAATCTAGGAGTTCCCCAGTTTCTTGGAGGGAGTGCAAACGGCGGTAAATACCTTCTTGACGCAAAAGTTCATCGTGGTTACCGACTTCGACAATCTTTCCTTGGTCTAGGACTACTATCTTGTCTGCTTCCCGGACTGTACTGAGACGGTGAGCAATGACGATTGTGGTGCAAGTACCCTGAATCGATCGCATCGCCAATTGAATTGCACGTTCAGACTCATAATCTAGGCTAGAGGTGGCTTCGTCAAAAATCAGCACATCGGGTTCTACTAGCAAGGCTCTAGCAATCCCCAAACGTTGTCTTTGTCCACCAGACAACCTCACCCCACGTTCCCCGACAACGGTGTAATAACCTTGGGGTAAGTGCTGCATAACTTCGTCAACTCTGGCTATTCTACAGGCTTCTTTCACCTCCTCAAAAGTAGCCTCAGGTCTACCGTAGGTGAGGTTATCCAAAACAGTCCCGTTGAAAACGTCTACTTCTTGGTGAACGATCGCCAGTCTGCGTCTATACTTACCTACATTCAAGGTGCGAATATCTTGACCATCAATCAAAATTTGCCCATCCTGGGGTTCAAAATAGCGTAAAAGTAGTTTCACCAAGGTAGATTTACCAGAACCAGAGCGCCCCACTAATGCCACGGTTTGGTATGGTTCAATGAATAAGTTGATATCTTGCAACACTTTCCGGCTAGCATCATAGCCAAAACTGACACCAGAAAATTCAACTTTGCCAGTAAATTTGTATGGTGAGGATGTGTTGTCTTCTTCCAAAAGACTAGCTGCATCGTATCCAGTCGGCTCTTGTAGAAACTCGTGAAACCGCAGCATTGAGGAATAGCGACGAGCAAACACTTCTGCTAATGTGCTAATCGGTTCTAACTCAGAATACGCCATGCTGGACAAGGTTAAAGTCATGACGAAATGACCAAGGGAAACCTTACCGCTTACTGTTGCGGCTAATGTTAAACCCAAGATGGTGAATACACAAAACTGAATCACAGTTTTTTGCCAAGTCAGCAGGTTAACATAGCCTCTGTGGATGCGATAATCTACCACCTTTAGCTCACGATCTAAACGTTGCTTTTGGCGCTTTAGTTCTTTCGATTCTGTAGCAAAAGCTTTCACCGTTTTGATATTGGTGATTAGTTCAGATGTGCGGCTTTCTGTGTTTTCCATGTATTTATCTAGAAGACTTTCGTGCCAAATTATTCTCTTTAACTGTCTCAAGCTAAAGCCGAGAATAAGGACGAAAGAAATTAGATAGAAAATCGCAATCCGCCATTCAATCAAGACAATAAATCCAAAAATTCCTAGTACACGAAATAGTTTGGGAATTAACTGTCCGGCGATTTCTGGATATGTCCAAGTGTGATTAGAAAGGCCTCTACCTAGCCTTCCGGCAATGCGTCCGGGGTTATTGACATCATAAAATTCTAAGGGGAGTGTGAGAATTTTCTCAATCGCTGATTGGGTTTTATCTCGACGTGATCTTAAAGCTATATCCCAGTGAAACCAACTGGTTAACCAAGGTTGTGTTGGCGCTCTCACTACGGTAACCAGAAAAATTAAACCCAGTAATACACCTAAAGATAGAAGTTTGCTAACTGGGTAATTCGTTAATTGTGATAGAGTGGCGATCGCACCTTCTAAGGGTTTATCTAAAGGTTGATTGGACAAAACATTCAAAATTTGCCCAATTGCATAAGGAACAAGTAAATCCACAACTTCGTACACGCTAGACGCTGCAATAGTGAAGGCACTCAGCTTCCAGTCGTCACGAAAGTAATTGACAATATCTTTAAATTTAGCCATGATGCACACTGTCCAAGAGCGCGAGCGTTAGCTTGGAGCTATCATGCTACATTAGTGTTACAGTTGTAGTCAATGGTTGGAAAATTAAATCACCCATTTGGGTGAGAAAGACAAGATAACTTTGACTACTTTCATTATTTTTTCAATTGTTCTAAATAAGCGGCAACCTTAAGCATAATTCTGCTACATCTTTGTTAAGAAAAGTTACAACGCTCTTAGCACAGGAATTATGTTTTATGGTAGATGCACATGAAAAGAAGGCACCACATCAGGTTGTAATTATTGGTGGTGGCTTTGGTGGACTTTATACAGCAAAGACTCTTGCGACAGCAAATGTAAGTGTTACTCTTATCGATAAACGTAACTTTCACTTATTTCAGCCGCTTTTATATCAAGTTGCTACAGGAACCCTATCACCTGGTGACATTTCCTCACCATTACGAGCTGTATTCAGTAAAAGTAAGAATACACAAGTGTTGCTAGGAGAAGTAAAGGATATTAATCCCAAAGCGCAACAAGTTATTTTGGATGATAAAGTAGTACCTTACGATACATTGATTGTCGCCACAGGTGCTAACCATTCTTATTTTGGTAAAGACCACTGGAAAGACGTTGCGCCTGGTTTGAAAACCGTGGAAGATGCGATAGAAATGCGTCGCCGGATATTTGGCGCATTTGAAGCAGCAGAAAGCGAAACTGACCCCGAAAAACGCCGTGCTTGGCTGACTTTTGTGATTGTAGGGGGTGGCCCGACTGGTGTAGAATTAGCAGGAGCGATCGCCGAATTAGCATACAAAACCCTCAAAGAAGATTTTCGCAGCATCGACACCTCAGAAACAAAAATTTTACTATTGCAAGGGGGCGATCGCATCCTTCCCCACATTGCGCCAGAGTTATCGCAAGTAGCAGCAGAATCTTTGCAAAAGTTGGGTGCGATTATCCAAACTAAAACGCGGGTGACCAATATTGAAAATGACATCGTTACTTTCAAGAAAGGTGATGAAGTCAAAGAAATTCCCTCAAAAACTATATTATGGGCAGCAGGTGTCAAAGCTTCCCCAATGGGACAAGTCCTAGCAGAACGCACAGGTGTAGAGTGTGACCACGCCGGACGTGTGATTGTAGAACCAGACTTGACTATCAGGGATTATAAAAACATTTTTGTCGTGGGAGATTTAGGCAACTTCTCCCATCAAAATGGTAAACCCTTACCTGGTGTTGCACCCGTAGCCACACAACAAGGAGAATATGTAGCCAAACTCATTAAAAAACGGCTGAAAGGTCAAACTTTGCCACAATTTCGTTACAATGACGTAGGCAGTTTGGCGATGATTGGGCAGAACCTAGCTGTTGTAGATTTAGGATTAATCAAGCTCCAAGGTTTCATTGCTTGGGTATTCTGGCTATTAATTCATATCTACTTCTTAATCGAGTTTGACACTAAATTACTAGTAGTATTTCAGTGGGCATGGAACTATATCACTCGTAATCGTCGCTCTAGATTGATTGCAGGTCGAGAAGCTTTTGTAGAACCAAAAACCGTGAATCAACAATAGCCGTGATTATCTAAGGCGAACTGCTTTCCCAGGCAATTTTGCAACCCATTCTGACTTCGAGCTAATTCCTCACCCTTCAGTTTTACCCAGTTTCGGAATTAGATTTGGTGATTTAAGCGATAATGTAACAGGTTTTTGGGATAACT
The DNA here is from genome assembly GCF_048568275.1 of Anabaena sp. FACHB-595. NCBI lineage: Bacteria > Bacillati > Cyanobacteriota > Cyanophyceae > Nostocales > Nostocaceae > Anabaena > Anabaena sp. FACHB-595. Next base: position 1,814,490 of record NZ_CP183473.1, on the reverse strand, counting down.
CTGCAAATTCAGCGAAAGAACTCATGCTGCCATCCTGATAATACCCCCAGCACCCCTAAAACCTGTGCAGAGATGCTCGGAACTAGTATTCCATCAACCCAAAATTGCTGCCAGACTAAGCTAATGTACGTCCAAATTCCATAACCACTAATAAGGGCTGTTAACTGTTAACTGTTAACTGCTGACTGTTAACTGTCAACAGTCATTAGCGGTATGCGCCTACCGCAAGCGGAACGTCTGGCGGCGAATGCGTGTTAGGGTTAGCGGGGCGTAGCCCGATAAAAATCATCCCCTCAATCAGCAACGCCTGATTTTGAATTTTGTTGGCGCAGCCTTGCCATAGGCTATTTTGAATTTTGAATTGGTTACTAGGCTCTTGCAAGTAGCGGTGCAGCCGCTAAAAGAGTTTGGGTGTATGGATGTTGGGGATGAGAAAAAATCTGCTTTGTTAGCCCAAGTTCCACAATTTTACCGCCGTGCATGACAGCAATGCGATCGCACAAGAACCGCGCTAACCACAAGTCATGAGTGATAAACAAATAAGTTAACTCAAATTCTGCCTTGAGTTGTAACATCAAATCCAGCACTTGCGACTGCACACTAGCATCTAACATACTCACGGGTTCATCGCAGATTAACATTTTAGGACGAGTAATCAACGCACGAGCGATCGCTACCCGTTGCTGTTGTCCCCCAGATAAGTCTGAGGGGTAGCGCTGATAATAAACTTCTGGGGGTGTTAAGCCGACTTTTTGCAACATCCACAACACTTGTTCTTTCGCCTTAGCCGCATCAGCTAGGTGATGGATTAATAAAGGGTCAGCAATACTTTCTCCCACCGTCATGGCTGGATTCAGACAAGCATGGGGGTCTTGAAACACCATTTGAATTTGTCGCCGAGCCGCGCGGATTTCTTGGCGTGATAATTTAGTTAAATCTTGACCTAAAAACTCTACTTTGCCTGATGTGGGACGAATTAACTGCAATATCGTCCGTGAAAGCGTACTCTTACCGCATCCAGATTCACCCACTAACCCCAAAATTTCCCCTGGATATAATTCCAAGTTAATCCCATCTACAGCCTTAATAGTCTGACTCTCCGCCTTAAATAGTCGTTCTACAAAGTTAGGCTCTATCGTGTAGTACTGCTTCAGTTCTGTAATTCGCAGGATTGGCGATTGGGGACTAGGTATTGGGGACTGGGAGGCTTGGCTACTGCTTTCATCTACTGCTTGAATATGCAGAGCTGCTTTGAGGAGCGATCGCGTATATTCATGTTGGGGGTTTTTAAATACAGATTCAGTTGCACCCATTTCCACCATTTTGCCGTTATACATCACACCGATGCGGCTACAATATTCCCCTACCATTGCCAAATCGTGAGAAATTAGCAACAGCGCCATGTTTTCCTCACTGCACAGACGGGTTAATTCTTGTAATATCTGAGCCGAGACGGTGACATCTAAACTAGTCGTGGGTTCATCAGCGACAATTAACTTGGGGTTGAGGAGGAGGGCGAGAGCGATCGCTACCCTTTGGCGCATTCCTCCGCTAAACTCATGAGGGTACTGACCCCAACGACTAGCCGGAATCTTCACTTTCTCCAAAGTCGCTAGCGCCTTTTCCTTTGCTTCCTTGGCTGATAATTCCGGTGAGTGGGCTTGCAGAGTTTCAATACAGTGATTACCAATCGTCATCAACGGGTCAAGCCGCGTCATCGGGTCTTGGAAAATTAAAGCTACCGCTTCGCCCCGAAATTTCCGCAATTCGTTTGGTGTTAAATCAAATACCGCCTGTCCTTGAAACATCACTCGTCCTTCCACTCGACTAGAAGGTGGTAACAAGCGCATCGCCGCCCTTCCCAAGGTAGATTTACCACAACCAGATTCACCTACTAACCCCATTCTTTCCCCTGGTTGCAAGGTAAAAGATACATCATCAATCGCCCACTGTAGTTCTTCCCCGCTACGCTGCGGATAGGCGACACGCAAATTTTCTATACAAAATAATTCTTTATTCATAATTAGTTATCAGCCCAGTGCTACCAGCTTGGATATTTTTAAATTTAAGCTAGTGTATCAGATCCGCTAAAGTAGCTGTTCAAGACAATCAAAATTCTGTAACCGATGCTAACTTACCTTGTTATCGACGCTAAATCATATTTACAAGCGAATTGGTGCTACTTAACAGGGGAAACTGTGAGGTTTTGACTTACAGGAATCTGAATCAAAAACTCTGTTCCCTCACCAATAGTTGAGAAGCATTCTAGTTTACCGCTATGTCTTTCGATAATAATCTGCTGACTGATAGACATTCCCATTCCTGTACCTTTACCGGATGGTTTTGTAGTAAAGAACGGCTGGAAAATCTTGGCTTGAATATCTGCGGGGATACCGGAACCATTATCAGCGATCGCAATTTGCAACCACCGAGAATCTTTAACTGAAGTAGTAATAGTTATTTGGCTAGTTTTTTGTGTATCTGTTTTTTCTTCCAGAGCATCAATAGCATTAACTAAAATATTCATAAATACTTGATTTAATTGCCCAGGATAGCATTCTATTAAAGGTAAGTAACCATAATTTTTAACAACTTTAATTTCCTGATGTTCTGGCTTTTCTTTCAGACGATGTTGTAAAATTAGTAGAGTATTATCAATACCTTCGTGAATATCCACTGCTTTGAATTCTGATTCATCAAGACGCGAAAAATTCCGCAGTGATAGCACAAGTTTACAAATTCTATCTGTTCCTATTTTCATGGAACTCAGCATTTTTGGTAAATCTTCCTGGATAAAATCTAGGTCGATATGCTCTGCTAAGTTAACTATTTCCGATAAAGGCTCAGGGTAGTATTTATGATACAACTGCACAAACTGGATCAGATTTTCAGTATATTCTTGCACATACGTTAAATTGCCGTGAATAAAGCTGACTGGATTGTTGATTTCGTGAGCTATCCCTGCTACCATTTGACCCAAAGCAGACATTTTTTCACTTTGTACCATTTTCAATTGACTACGCTGTAGTTCTTCGAGTACTTGTTGCAATTGGTTATTTTTTTCACTAATTTCTTGATTCCTGTTTTCTAAGGTTTCGTTGTAATTAGTCAGTTGTTCGTTAGCTTGTTGCTGTTGTGTTAGTAATTTTTTAACCGTAGCAATTAATTGATTGAAGGAATTGCCAAGCACACCCAGTTCATCATCACGATTAATAGTTACTTGTAAATCAAAATTAGACTCTTCTGTAGAGCGTCTAGCTACATTAGTTATGGCTTGAATAGGAGAGGCGATCGCCCGACTGGTAAAAATTGCCAATATAACCGAAATAGTAACTGATATAATGATGCTAACAATGACAATTCTTTGAGCTATTCCGCTAGATGTTTGCTGAAATTCTTCAGCTTCTTCTGTTTCGGCGTATGCTTTTTGCAGCAGTTTATCCACGTCATCAGATATGCGATCAAACTTTAGGGATAGCTCACTATCAGTAAATTCCAGTAATATTGTCTGAGCTTTTTCAATCTCTCCTGGTATCTTTAAATTCAACCCCTGAATCTGCTGTTTTCGGAGTTCTAGTTCTTGGAAATACTGTTGCAGGACGTAATTATAAGTGTGCAAAAATTTTGGTAGTTCTGTAACATGGAGATCCCCCGAAGATACAGGGTGCATCTTGATGAAAGTCCTGATCTCAATCCAGGAATTCTCTATTTCCGCTTTATGGTGCAGCAAATAACTGTATTCCTGAGCGTAACGTTGGGGATATTTTACTAATGGAATCAGTTGTTGCTGATGAGTCCGCGCTTGCAAAATATCTATTTGCAAGTGGTGTAGTAATTCCATTTCTTCACGAGCGTGTTCTTCCCATTCGGAAGCTTGTCGTAGATAATTTTTCCCAATGCTGAAACCTGCTACTGTACCCAAAATACTAACCCCCAGGGCAATGGCGTATCCTAGACTAATCCTTTGCCCAACACTCAACTTGATAGTCAGCATAGAATCTACACAGTTACCTAAAATCTCGTAGATTCTATGATTCCCATGATTTTTATCTATTCTTACACCACAACTCCAGTCATCATCTAATCTTCATTTGTATCTGGTGGCTTTTGTTGCAGTATGGCTTGGCAATATTGAATTAGAGTATTGAGGCGATCGCTAATTATATTTATTCTTGTTTGTACTGTAGACGGTTGTCGCGCTCCTTGTAAAAACATCACATCTACTTCTAGCAGACGCAATTGTTTGCTAATTTCTGTCTTATAGGACTGTATACGTGCATCCTCCTCAGCTAAAGGTGCGATTTCTTCCCCAAAGAGTTGCTTTAACCCAGCTAGACGCTGGCTTGCTTCTGTGGCGACGATTTGATTCGTGTTGATCCCCTGACGGAACTCCAGTAGTAATGTTACTAGGCTCTGATATTTTTCAAGATTTAAAGACATCTAGTGCTATTTACGATAGTATTAATGTCAAGAAAATTATTTATACAATAAACCTAATCAGGCTATTATCAGCATCACCAGTCTCAAGTATTGTATTGAGGCTGTGTTTGCAATATACATTTTTTCCCATTTATGTTTTCGCCAACCCGAAGTAGACCACTACCATAGTCTCATAGGGTATCTCACACAGCGTTTACTGCCCTCACCAGGGTAACAGCATTACTAAAAAAAGTTGCTGTTAATTGCGTCAACCTCTCAACTATCCACCGATCACCTCTTCTATTGTATGAGCAGCATCGCTATTAGTTCCCCAACCGATCTTAGCCTTCCAGAATGGCTAAAGCAATGTTTGCGGGATTCATCAACACATGGCAGCAAAGCAGAAGACGACCGAATGTGTAGTGATAACACGTTAATCTGTCGGGCATTTGATTTTGCTTACCAACTGCATCACGGACAATACCGCAAATCTGGAGAACTATATATTAGTCATCCCATCGCTGTAGCCGGGCTGCTGCGCGACTTAGGGGGCAGTCCTGCTATGATAGCAGCTGGATTTCTTCATGATGTAGTTGAAGATACAGATGTCACAATTGAGGAAATAGAAGAGCGTTTTGGCCCGGAAGTCAAGCAGTTAGTGGAAGGTGTCACCAAGCTTTCTAAAATAAATTTCACCAGTAAGAAAGAAAGCCAAGCGGAAAACTTCCGGCGGATGTTTTTGGCAATGGCGCAAGATATCCGGGTAATTGTGGTGAAGTTAGCAGATCGGTTGCATAATATGCGAACTCTGCAATATATGTCAGAAGATAGCCGTCGTCGTTCAGCCCAAGAAACACGGGATATCTTTGCACCTTTAGCCAATCGCTTAGGGATCTGGCGAATTAAGTGGGAATTAGAAGATTTAGCCTTTAAGAATTTAGAGCCGGAAGCTTTTCGGCAAATGCAAAAGTATGTTTCTGAAAAGCGTGACGCACGGGAAGAGAAGTTAGCCAAAGCTACAGCAATTTTACGCGATCGCCTCCAGCAAGCAGGAGTTCGTTGTTTAGATATCAGTGGTCGTCCCAAGCATCTTTATAGCATTTACCAAAAGATGCACCGGCAGCAGAAAGAATTTAATGAAATTTACGATTTAGCAGCCCTGCGGATTATTGTCGAGACGAATGAGGAATGTTATCGGGCTTTAGCTGTAGTACATGACGCTTTTCGCCCGATCCCCGGCAGATTTAAAGATTATATCGGCTTACCCAAGCCCAACCGTTATCAATCTCTGCACACAGGTGTTATTGGTTTGACTGGTCGTCCTCTAGAAGTGCAGATTCGGACAATGGAAATGCACCGCATCGCCGAATACGGGATCGCCGCCCATTGGAAGTATAAAGAAACTGGTGGTTCTAACAGCCTGATAACTACATCCGATGAAAAATTTACTTGGTTGCGTCAATTATTGGAATGGCAAAGTGACCTCAAAGACGCACAAGAATATCTCGATAGCGTTAAAGATAACTTATTTGAAGACGATGTTTATGTTTTCACGCCCAAAGGCGATGTCATCCCTTTAAGTCCTGGGGCTACAACTATAGATTTTGCCTATCATATTCATACAGAAGTTGGTAATCACTGTGCCGGGGCGCGAGTTAACGGGCGCATGGTTCCCCTATCCACCAGATTACATAATGGCGATATTGTAGAAATTATTACCCAAAAGAATAGCCATCCCAGCTTAGATTGGCTCAACTTTGTGAGAACTTCCGCCGCCAAGTATCGAATTAAACAATGGTACAAGCGATCGCGCCGGGAAGAAAATGTGGCTCGTGGTCGAGAATTATTAGAAAAAGAATTGGGTAAAACTGGTTTAGATAGTCTGTTGAAGTCAGACGCAATGCGGACTGTTTCCGAAAAATGTAATTATCACAGTGCTGAAGATTTACTCGCAGGTATGGGTTATGGCGAAGTCACCCTCAACTTGGTATTAAATCGCTGGCGAGAAGTGGTGAAATCTCAACAGCCAGTAGTAGATACACCCATATTATTGCCTAAAGAACCATCCGCCGGTAAAGCACCGACACCCATCACCCGTGCAACAGATTCACCAATTGTGGGTGTAGAAGGTTTGGTATATCACCTGGCTGGTTGTTGTACACCAATTCCCGGAGAAGCAATTATTGGGGTAGTAACGCGGGGTAGGGGAATTTCCATCCATCGCCAAGGCTGTCATAATTTAGAAACGGTGGAATGCGATCGCCTAGTTCCCGTTAGTTGGAACCCAGGCGCAGAAAATAGAGGTCGTCCGCAAACTTACCCAGTCAATGTTCAAATAGAAGCCCTAGACCGTGTGGGAGTATTAAAAGATATCTTGTCTCGACTGAGTGACCAAGGGATCAATGTACGTTACGCCCAGGTAAAAACAGCCGTTAACCAGCCAGCATTAATAGACTTAGGTATAGATATACGCGATCGCCCACAACTAGAACAAGTATTCATCCAAATCAAAAAAATGAGCGATATCCTCAATATTCGCCGTGTTGGTCAAATTGATGAATGATGGGTAATTGGTAATTGGTAATGAAAGAGACTTTAATTTGTCCCCAGTCCCCAATACCCAATCCCCAGTACCCAATCACCAATCCCCAATTATCGCCCCGCACTATTAAGGTTATTAACAGCATTATTGCGTTCGCTTTCAATTTGCTTGACCAATGGACTAGGAAGCTGAGACCTTTTAGTTAAGGCTTTGTCAAAATTAGCGATCACTTCTCGAATTAATTGCTGGCTTTTCTCTTGGCTACCCTGTCCTTTGAGGATTTGCGCTTTGAGATAATACAACTCAGGGTTATCTGAAGCTTCTTTGATGGCGCGGTTAGCATAATCTAGAGCTTGAGAGTACTGCTTTAAATCACGATAGGCGATCGCAATACCTCGATTAGTTAAATACTGAGGCGCAGCGTTTGTTTGTAGGCGGTTAATCGCCTCATCTGGGTTGGCGAAGGGTAGACTCACAGACAACATCAAGTCCATATAACCTTTGAGCAAATTCAATTCTGGATCTCTAGGCGAAATCGCTTCTGCTCTATCCAGATATTCATATACTTGTCTGAGCCGTCCCAAAGCTTGAGGCGCGCCTCTGAGCGTACCTTCACGGCTAATAATTGCCCCTCCTTCTAAAAAATGCCCTACAGCTGTGTAAATATTGCCCCGTAATTCGTCAGTTGCAACTAATTTTTGTCCCGTTTCCAGGGTTTTCTTACCGTAATTACTCAGCCCCGTCAAATCTCCGTTAATGTATGCTAAAGATGCTTTCATGGCGTAAGCTAGAGGCTCATTGGCTTCACTGGAGATTGCTTGATTGAGATAACGTTCTGCGGTGGGATAATCACCCCGTTGAAAGACTGCTTTAAAAGCTTGTTCTGTATTGTCGCCAATGTTACGCGGTTTCTCTGCACGGAAGGGATCGTCAGCCCATGATGGATTGCTTGCCAAAGTTAGGGCGATCGCCACGCCAAAACTTGCCTGAGCTAGCTTAGTTACTTGAGAAAATATGATTGAGCGAGGAGAGGAAAAATTTTTGATCATGAATCAGCCTCAGAATAATTGCGGTTGAAAAAGTTGTATATGTTACTTAAAATGCGGAATTATTTAGTTATGATTTGCGTGTATAGCAGATAAAATACTCCTCACACTTAGACTTAAGTCATCATGTCAAGTTCCCAAAATTACCGTAATTATGGCTTTTGGGGAATCTGTCACAATAGAACAATCAAGATGAGCTTTGCTGGTAAATTGAGGCTGTAATTAAGTAACAATCTATAAATCCTGCGCGAAGTTTCCAGCCCCTCTCGTTGTAGTTAATCTTAGTTAGTGAGTTCTTTGCCAACATTTGGTAATCTTAACAAATGCTCTATCTCCGAAATCTGGTTTACCATCCCACCGCTTGCCCGACAGCAATCCTTAAGTCTGTCAATTTAGAATTACCCACACAAAAGCTAGGTTTGATTATTGGCCCAAGCGGGTCTGGTAAAAGTACTTTATTAGAAATTTTATCTGGGCTAGCCGAACCAACATCTGGTGGAGTTTTCTGGCGAGAACAAGAACTCATCGCCGAACAGCTACAGCAATTAGCAGGTTTGGTGTTTCAGTTTCCCGAACGGCACTTTTGCGGTGGTACGATTTTAGAAGAATTACGCATAGGGCATCCTGAATTAGGAACAGAACGAGTTAGACAAGCATTAGGTGAAGTGGGATTAGAGCATTTATCGCTTTCGGCTGCACCCTATGCTTTGAGTGGTGGTCAACAACGGCGGTTAGCCCTGGCAGTACAATTAATTCGTCAACCGAATTTATTATTACTAGATGAGCCAACAGCCGGATTAGATTGGTCAATGCGCCGGCAACTGGTGAACTTATTAGCCAAACTCAAACAAGATTGGACATTATTAGTAGTAACACATGATGCCGGTGATTTGTTGGCGATCGCTGACTATTGCTGGACATTAAACCACGGCGAACTCATATCAGTAGAGCCAGCGACATTAGAAGCGAAAGTTAAAGAACCACAGCCTATGGCGTGAGTCCAGGCTCAGACATAAGTGACGAGTGATGAGCGGCGCTCTCTGAGTCGAGCCGCACTCATCACTTAATACTCTTTTATTAGTGCTGAATTTCCAGATTGAGAATATAGCGCCCTAATTGGACTTTTTCAGCCCACAATTCATATTCCACACGTAAATGCTCTGGCAGTTCTTGTCCACTGAGAGTCAAGCTATTGGTATAGTTCCGTAAGCGGATGGGATCGCTTGGTTGTAATGACTCGGTTGGCAACCAATATCGACTTACCCCATAAACACCCTGTTCCCAGAAGTGACGATAACTCACTTGATCGTTACCTTGCATGGTCATAATTACTCGATATGGAGAAATTTCTAACCACAAAACTCTAGGACTAGCCGGAGCATAAGCTTTACTAGTACGTGGGGCAAGTTGTTCTTCTGGAGTATCGGGACTTGCTAATTCACAGGTGATGAGTGGCGGTGTAGTCAGTAATAAATGGAACCTATCAAGGTCTTTTTGATATAGTGTTCCAGCAGTTTCCACAACAGACCAGAATGGTAGGTCAGTTGATATAAGTGATAAGCACACGGGCTTGCGGTGATGGGTCAACATGGGAGCAATGAGGGCTAAAAGCTATTGAATGAGATGTAATTAATACCAGATGATCTACTAGGACAGGATGAGCAACTAAAGAGTAAAACCTGATTAATATTAACTGAAGTTGCTTATTTAGTAAGCTAAATAAACAAACATCAAAATAAATTTGATATAAGTCTAAAAAGTTCAAACTATACTTACTCTACGATGTATGAATTTGTAAGTAAAGCAAGTGAAAAGTTATACTTATGTGAATAATCTAACGTGATACATTCAAGATAACAGGATTTGTGGAAATCACTCTTCAGGGATTTATTTAACATTAAGGTAGCAATAATTAAAAAAACTCAACTAATTACACCCTTTACCAATGATACCAAGCGTGTAGTATGTAGTTAGTCGGACTGAATGTAATTTGGAATGCTGAGGAGTAGCGGGTAAAAGAAATTGTCGTTTGGAGGCGATCGCTATGTTAGTACTACTCTGGATTATAGTTGTCTGCTTTATTTGGTTGCTTGGCTTGAGTTTGTTGGCAGAAATTTGGTTTTATGAAGAAGAGCAAGATTCATCATCATGAACTATTGCAGAGAAAGCCTTTGGTGAATTAACAGAATCACCAGAGGCTTTTTTGCGAATTGGTAATTGGTAATTGCTAATGGGGAATGGAGTGAAGATAAAGAAAAGATTAATTATTATTTATCTTCCTGATGCTGCTCACATTTGGTAGTAATTGAATTCCTGCGCGTGATTAGTTGTTTTAGCGTAACTGTGCAATCATCTGTGCAGGATTCCAATAAGCACGGGTTGTTTGAATCTTTCCTTCAGCATTAACCTCAAAGATGGTAATTCCTGCAAACTTCACCGGCTTACCACTTTTGCTGACTCCAGCCATAGTCCATTTAACAGCTGCTTCATTAGCAGCAATGAAGATATGCTCGATTGTTGCTTCTAGTTTTTCAAATACCGCCTGTAACTGTCCAATGAACTGACGATATCCCTCATGAACTTGTGATGGTGGTTCACCAACCGGATCATGACTAATAGCATCTTCGGCAAAATTATCTATCCAGCCTTCTGGATTCATGCTTGTGATATTGGCAAAGTAAGCAGTAACAACTTGTTCGATTGCTTCTTGTGACATGGGAGGAATAAATATTAACTATTAACAGGAGAAGGGAATAGGGGTGTAGGGGTTTAGGGGTATAAATGTTTGAAACCCTCACACCTGGTATCAACAGAAAATCTGGGTGTGTAAGTCCTAGACTATTGATTAGTTTCTACCAAAACTGTTACGGATGCGATCGCTACTAACATTTCGTCATTTTTATCATTGAGTTCGGGAATAGCGCGTCCCTGGACTACCATACCCCCAAATTCTACTTTCAAGCTTTTGCGTCCGAAGGGTAAAACTGCTAACACTTCTTCTTCTCTAACTTTTTCTGGATAAGGTACTGCTACCTGGACTTCCACAATCATTTCATTGGGATGACTTAAACCAGCGACTTCCCACACACCCGGTAAGGCATTGTGAGCGATCGCATTCCGGACAGCCCTGGCTGCGGCTACTGTCGGTTCCTGCCCATGCTGATCTACTCCCATCCCCATTTCGATAATTAAGCGTTTAAGAGCCACAGTGACCTCCTGAAATATGCCATTCTCACTTTAATTAGGACTTATGCACCCAGATTTTCTGTTGAGACCGGGTGTAAGGGTGTAAGGGTGTAAGGGTGTAGGGGTTTGAAACCCCTATACCCCTATACTCTTCTCCGAACCCTTGATCTTTCGTTTTCATACTTAAGTCCTATTTAAGAAATCGGTTCAAACACCATTTGGGGAATTAACACACCTGCTTGCAATTCTCCTATACCCAAGAAAATATTTGTTTCTGCTTGATAAACTCGCACTTTACCAATAGTTTCTAAATTTAATTCAATTCGCTGTCCCTGACACCATTTTTGTGCAGATATGCTAGGTAAGGTAACTGACGGTAAACATTGCAAAGCTGCATCGGCGGGAGTTGGTTCAAAAGTCCCTGCTTGCAGTTGGGTTTCTAAGTCTGTCAAGGTGAGACTATCTGTTAGATTAAAGCCACTGCTGTGAGTGCGGATCAAAGCGGCGAGAGTTCCACCTGTGTGGAAAACTGCACCTAAATCACGAGCGATCGCTCTAATATATGTACCACTACCACAGGCGATCGCCACATCCAATTCGGGAAAATCTCCTTCCCGCCAATCCAAAACATCTATACTAAAAACTTCTACAGTCCGTGCTGGCACTTCTATGATTTCGCCTTTACGCGCCAAATCATATAAGCGTTTTCCCTCTACTTGAATCGCACTGTAAATGGGTGGTATTTGTTCAATCTTGCCGATAAATTGGGGTAGTGCAGTTTTCACCTCAGACAAACTCAATCCCCGACAAGGTTGGGAAGTAATAATTTCACCTTGCAAATCATCTGTTGTAGTCTGCACACCAAAACGGACAGTAGCTTTATAAGCTTTGTCACTAGGCAGATACTGCAATAAACGTGTAGCTTTGCCAACTGCGATAGGTAACACCCCAGTGGCTGCTGGATCTAATGTTCCCGCGTGTCCCACACGTTTGAGACGTAACATTTTTCTTAAACGTGCTACACAGTCGTGGGAAGTCCAACCAAATTGTTTGTTTAAATTAATAAAACCTTGCATAGTAACAATTCAAAATACCCTACGGGAAGCTAAAGCTACAAAATTCAAAAATAAAAAAGTAACTAGAGACTAGGGGTTAGTGTTTTTGTTCTCCACCCCCTGCATAGCACTTTCAAGCTAGACTAAAACAAATTATTGAGGAAGCGTTAATGATAAAGCCAAATGGGGTTAAAAGTGAAGCTGTAGAGGAATTAACTACAGTGCCAGAGGTGGAAAATTTGCCTGAGGCTGTGGATGATCCCCAAGATATTGATAATATTTTGAACTCATTAAAATCCCTGCTGAGTTCTGTAGAAAAGCTGCAAAAAGTTCGTCAGGAAGTGGGAGATATTAAACCTTTGATCGTGCGGATGCTTGATGGCGAACTGGTATCAGGTGAAGAACTAGAGCAGCTTAAGACTGGTGTAAGTAGTCTAGCTCGTCTAGTGCGCGCTTATAGTGACCACCAAGCAGCTTTGACTAAAGCCCAACCCGCTAGGCAATTACTAGACCAGGTTTTGAAAGAGCGCAAGACTAATTGAAACTCTGTAAAAGTCTTAGTTTGTGGATATTATAGACTCGTTGCTCCCATCAGGAAGGAGTTTGCAGGCGCGTTACACCAATAATTGTCATGGTGTAACTACAAAAAATCACTTGTTGACAAATATAATCATAATGACTACGCTTAAGAGAAGAGACAATCAAAAATAAAATTTTGTCAGCAGGGGTTAAATATATGTTTTCCAATCGAGAAGGTCAAAGAGTTCCTCAAGTCACCTTTCGGACTCGTCAAAATAACGAATGGGTGAATGTAACAACTGATGATTTATTTGCAGGTAAAACAGTCGCTGTCTTCTCTTTACCTGGTGCATTCACGCCAACTTGTTCATCTACTCACCTACCTGGTTACAACGAGTTGGCTAAAGTGTTTAAAGACAATGGTGTCGATGAAATCGTCTGTATTTCCGTAAATGATGCTTTTGTGATGAACGAATGGGCAAAAACCCAAGAAGCAGAAAATATCACTCTGATTCCTGATGGTAACGGCGAATTTACCGAAGGGATGGGAATGTTAGTAGATAAGACAGACTTGGGATTTGGCAAACGTTCATGGCGTTATTCCATGTTGGTGAAAGATGGTGTAATTGAGAAGATGTTCATTGAGCCAGATGTACCAGGTGATCCATTTGAGGTGTCTGATGCTCAAACAATGCTCAAACACATTAATCCTCAAGCAGCCAAGCCAAAATTAGTTTCCTTGTTTACTAAGGTTGGTTGTCCTTTCTGCGCTCGTGCCAAAGCGGCGCTACAAGAAAATGGTATAGAGTACGAAGAAATTACCTTGGGTAAAGGAATTACAACTCGTTCTCTGCGTGCTGTCACGGGTGCAACAACTGTTCCGCAAGTATTTATTGATGGTGTATTAATTGGTGGCTCAGAAGCCTTAACAGACTATTTGAGTACAATCAAACAGGAAAAAGTAGGAGTTTGATATCTCATTGATAACTGTATAAAGACGTAGTGCAATTCAGCCATATTAAGCTATTACGCTTTTAAATTACATACTCACTTGTATGGTTTGTTCACTGCTAACAGTTAACTGTCAACAGTCAGCAGTCAACACCTAATACGAAAAGATGTACAAGTTAAATACGCGACAGCTTAATCATTTGTATTTTGCTGAGTTGCACTACGTCTATCAAACTCTTACTTTTCAACCTACTGATTCCGCCAACGACGAGCAAATTCATTGAGTGTAGCTGCGGGAATTTGACTTTGCAGCCATTCCAAAGCCGCTACTTGATGGGGAAATTGGGTTGGGTCGTAGTTGAGAGCAACATCTACTAAACGAATTGTGGGAGTAGGAACCTTTCGTAAAGCTACCCAAGTTTTTGAGCCAACAATTCCATCAGCAGTCAGACCGTTGGCGCGCTGAAATTTGATCACTGCGGCTTGGGTTCCCGCACCAAAGATCCCATCAACTGATACCTTTACACCCTTGGCATTCAGCAACCTTTGCAATTCAGTCACAGCCGCACCAGAGTCACCTTGACGGAGTACAGGTTCTGCAACTTTAGAGGCTTCTTGAGCATTAGCGTTAGTCATGGGAAATTTCCTTTGTATTTAGGTGATTTATTACATGGGAAAACTACATTATTGATTGGACAATTTACGGAAGAATTTTTTCATCTCCTATTACCTATTACCCTATTTATATCGCGTTCCATCTTGGTGAATAAATTGTCTGGATTTGCCATCAGGACTAGGTGGTGTCATCAAATCTGGTACATCGGGATAAAAACCTTGGTCATTGGGGGTGCGATCGCCTACTTCTAAATACACCCCAACCACCGCAGACCTATTGACTAAATGATGTCCGTTCGCTTCACCTGCGGGAAATCCAGCCGCCATTCCTGGTGTGAGAATCTCTTCTCCGGCATCTGTAATTAAAGTCAGTTCACCTGCCAATATATAAATAAACTCATCTTGATGAGAATGCCAGTGTCTCAAAGCAGAAAAACTCCCTGGCTCTAACTGCACTAAGTTGACTCCAAAATTTTTCAACCCAGCAAAGTTGCCTAACCTTTGTCGTATCCGTCCTGCAACCATTGCTTTGAAAGCATCGGGGTAATTTGTGCCTCTTTCCATAGGCACATTTTTAGGGTCGATAATCATAAGATTATTAGCTAGTAAACAAGTTTGTTGTAGATTTTAGACTATGAAGCTTTTTTTAAGGCGATCGCCACTGAACCACTGACCACTAAACACGCTCCCACAATTCCTGTAGTTGTCAGACGTTCTGGGGGAATTAAATCAGGTGCAATAAGTGATATCAATTCCACTGCAAGTAAAGTCAATATCGGTGCTAAAGCTAATACTGCACTTACCCGTGAGGCTTCCCAATGTTCTAGAGATTCAGCAAAAGCACCATAGGCAATTACTGTGTTTAAAGCGCAAAAAATTAATGTTAATAAATGAAGATTGCTGAGTTGACTAATTGCCTCAAACTTGGTGAAAGGGGTGAAGAGTAATGTACATCCTCCATAAATAACTAGCATGATTTGGGCAGAAGATAGGGACTGTAATAATTGCTTTTGTGCTAAAGCATAAATAGCCCAAACTACTGCTCCTAAAGCTACTAAGGCACTACCGAAAACATAGTTATCATGAGATGTAATAACGTTAGTCAGTTGAGAACGAAAAAATAAAACGTAACCTAAAGTTAATATACCAACACCAAGCCATTGAAAGAAATTGTATCTTTCTTGAAAAAGAATTAAACCACCAAAACCTAACAAGAGGGGAGCTAATTGAATAATTACTTCAGCGTTTGCAGGTGATGTTAAGGCTAGACCTTGCATAAACAGAAAGTAATTAGAGGCTAACATGACTGTGGCGATCGCTAATAACTTCCAAGAATTAGCTTGTAACTGTTTTAGCTTTGGCAAGTTACCACGTATCCCTAAATACACAGCCAGCAAAGCAAAGGAAACTAAAAAGCGAAACCAAATAACTGTATACACATCAAGTGCTTGCAGTACGACCTTTAGCGCTAGTGGTAGAATTCCCCATAAAAAAACAGTTAGCAGAGATAAAGCCAGCCCTAAACGCCAGCGACCAGAACTGTGGTGCATAATAATTCGTAATTAAAAAATCTAGTAAAGTATCTGGGTAAAATGGGAAAAGCTCATCCTTTATACCCTTACACCCCTACACCCCTAATTAAAAGAAATCAATCATCCAAGGGGATTCACCCGCAAAGATTTGCCTAGCTTTGAGGAGTGCGGCTTCTGTCGCCTGGAGTTTTCCTGTGAGCTGCAACTGACGGGGTGTAAATAAACTGGTGTACAAGGATGCTAATCCTTTAATATCTAGCTGTAATTCACCTTTTCCACCTTTCGTTACTTCGCCTTTGCCATGTGCAACCGATAAGATAAATTTACCTTGGTTGGCGCTTAACAGGTCATCTTGTACTTCTAAATGTAACTCCGCTTCTACTCCTGGTGGATAACCCCGCGCTTCCAGTGCTTTGCAAACATCGACGATTCGCAACATCCAACGGTCTTGACTCTTGATTGTGGCGCTTTGTTCTGGTAGCACCAATGTCAACGCATCAATAACAGAACTTTTCCACGTTACTTTGTCAATCATCGAACGATGATTGGCAATAAATGACCAAAAACTTTGTACAGCAGCATTTGAAAGCATTACCCAATCTCTAATCCTGAGGATCGAGCCATCTTTGGTTCGCTCTTGAGTAAAGATGATGTAACCTTGTGGTTGGTCTTTGTCACCAATTAAATAACTATAGAGAGTTTCTGTATCAAGTGTGCGATTTAATCCTTGCCAAATGGCGGGATGTCGGTCTAAGTATCCGTGCGTCAGTTGCGCCTGTTGTTGATACAACTCATGAAAGATAGGATTATTTTTGAGAACTACGGGTTCTAAGGGTAAACAGGCGTGTTGAATTTGAATACTATCGGCGGGAATTTCCCACACACAATAACTACCAGCTTGTTCATACCCTACTTTTCGATAGAGGCGTTGTGTAGCTGGATAGAGAACCGAGATCGGGATATCTTGCTCAGAGATTTCTTGGAGGGTATGCTGAATAAGAGCGATCGCAGCTCCATCACCACGATATTCTGGCGCAATACCCACAGCCGCAATACCAGCCATTGGTACACGCTGACCCCCCCACCACTGACTCATCGGCAAAATTGCCAGTCCCCCTGCAACCTTTTGTTCACGGTAAATAACGCGAAAGTTTTCTAAGCCAATACCTTTGACATAAATTTCACTGTCACCAAAGGACATGACAAAGCACTGTTCAAGAATATTCCCCAGTTGTTGAATATTCTCTTGACTACCCTTGGTGTATTTAAATCCAGGTGTCATTGGTTCTACCATTAGAAGCATGAGTTACAATCATACTACAATATGTGTTAGTTACTCGCTTCGTTCTGTAGAATCACCCGATTGGGGGAAATTTGAGCAAATAGTTTGTAATACTGCTTTTGATTGGTATAATTTGTAACTTGCTATAAATCGTCTGGATTGACACCTAATTCTCTTAACTTTGCTGCAAGGCGTTCCGCTCTTGCTTGTGCAAAGTGTGATTGCTCCCACCCTGTCAGGAGTAAATTACCCTGATTATCCCACCAGCGTAACCAAGGTAATTCGAGATTCTGATATAGTCCTTGCCAAATACCTAACTCTACCCCCATTGTTTCAATAGGATAATGTCCTCGTTCATTAATGGGTAATAACTCATACTGCCCATGCACCAATTGATATATTTCTATATTGGCTTTTTTCACTTCATAAATGCCATAATATGGGACTCTAATTGCTTGTTCATAAACCCAAAATTTTCCTGTGATTGGCGTTTTATCTCGTTCTTCCTTCCCATCACCAGAGACAAATTCCAATACAATCAACGGTGCAACGTATTCTTGCCACAGTACATAAGAACGGCGAAATTGACCATTTAAAGTTGGTGGTACATTCGGTACATAAAACCAATCAGGTGCTTCTGCGCCTTTTTCCGGTGGTTCAGTGATGCGCCAATAAATACCACTATCTTGACCAATGCAATATTGTCCATCTGGGTGTAGCTTCTGCAAGACTGGCTCAATGGAATCGGTAAGCAATAGACTTTGAGGATGTTCTTGCAGGTTTTTCACGAAAGTACCGTCAGATTCTGGTAGCTGCGTATGGTCAGGCAGAGTTGATTCAACACCTAATGGTATTTGTGCTGAGGTCATGCTAACCTCCTAGATTTAAGGGGTTAATAAATAATATGGCATTTCTTGTAGTAGATTGCTATCTTAATTGATGCAATTATGTAGCAATTTATGCTAGAAATAGCACATCTATCTATGATTAATTCAGCTTATCCAAGTTAGCAGAGCAAAACAAATATTTTTGGAGTTACTACAAATGGCGGTCAACGATAGCATAATTCTTGATACTATCCTTGAGCAAAAAAAGAGTCAAATCGCAAAATTTTTACCCGATGATGATTATTTTAAAATGTTTACGTTTGAGCAAATTTTGAAAAAATTCGATATCATTAAGGCAACTAATTTCCAGACTCCCATACCACCATTTTCTGTTTATTATAAGCGATTGATATTTGAGAGCTTCTACAAAATTAAGACTTCCTCGTTAGCTAACTTTCTCCATCCAGACCCTGGACTCTTTCTCTATCACAATCATGTAAGAATAGAATTAAACACTGTGCGAATTGCTAACTTTACTTTTGTTCTTGGGATGCAGAATTTTGGCAAGTTTTTTGAACAAAATTACATTGGTAAACGTATGGTTCTTGCCAACTTAAAGGAATTTCTAATAAATCTCGTGTACCAGTAAAACCTTGTCCAATAAATAGTAATAGGGCAATGGTATTTAAGATAGTGTGGATAATTCGCCAGCGATGGGTTTTATCTTGATAAATATCCTGCACAATAGCTACAGAAAAAATCATTAGCAGTGATGCAGCTATGCCTATATAGTAATGCGACCAATACCATTCATTTGTCCGCCGAAATACTCCATCTTGACAACCAATAACAACTAAACCAACACCAGTTAAAGTAGCAAATACACCACGCCAGAGCTTTTGTTTTGCCTGATAGAGAAAGACTAAGGAAGCTATAGTTAAAACAAACATGAGAAGAATAAAAATAACTTGGGTTAAATTTTTATTCCATAGTTGATTTTTAATAATACTTTTGGCGATCGCATACCCTAAGCCAACTAAAGATATACCTACAACTGCACTACTTAACCACTCGCCTATGCGCCTATGTTCTGTCCCGACTACAGGAGGAATCTTGCTTTTACCTCCCGCTAATGTCTGCAAACGGCGTTGGCGCGTTTGCCAGGCAAAGTTACTCACAATGCCAATTAAAGGAAACACGAAAATGACGGCGATCGCTGGATGTATCAGACCTAAAAAATCGGCTATTCCCATATATATTTTGAGTGATGATTTCTGAGTAATGAATCGTATTTGACTGGTTGTTTAATTCACATCACTTATGAAAATTTATAAAATGGCATAGCCGAAAGTAGCATTAAATTTCCGACACCATATAGCTACAGATTTAAATTCTTGCAAATTAACATTATTTGGTAAAGCATAACGTTGATTGCCAGTTATTTTTTGCAACTGGGCAATACTCACATAATCTTTTTCTTTAATTCCCGATATTGGCGGTTTTTCAAAACGATACAGAATTACATACAAGTCTGGGCCTTGATCAGTTTTGAAATTTCGATCAAACTCCAGGTAGTTTTTCCCTGCTTCTTTCACTACGGAAACTTGTCCTTGAGTTGGATGTTCTCCAGCTTGGAAATTACCTGGCTTTACGTCAGTAGTAGCTACAGTTGTTGCTGTTGGTGTTTCAGTAACAGTCTGATTTGTACAACCAACGCTTAAAATACTAATTAACCCAATAATGATTAAATATTTATATTTCATAGGTTAAATATCCTTAAATTCTCAATTTAAGGACACTATATAGGTTATTGTCAGCTAAAAAATGAGTTAAAGCTGAGAATTAGTTAAGAATTACTTTTACTATGTTTAATATTATTTAACTATAGGGCTAGTATTTGATTTGTGAAATATACGTAGGGTGGGTATTGCCCACCGTATTATGGTTTTGGTGGGCATTGCCCACCCTACAGATACTTAGATATTTTCAAAAATTAAATATGATTCCTATATCAAATAGTCGGCATGATTTATTAATTGGCGCAGTCAGATTGTTGTTAATTTTGTTGAAGAGATAATGAGGGTGCAGTCTCTAAAATATGAAGAGTACTGAGTAGTTTTACCTCACTCCTCTCTGAGTAAGGTAAAATCTGACTTCTACAGCTTAATTTTTGCCATTTGGTCGTTGAATAATTGTCTCTACAACCCGCCGCTTGCCTTTCGGGTCTATCCCTACCATCCGCACATACTCACCGTCATAATCAACTAAGCAAGCCTCTAAAGTTGAAATAGCATCTGACTCTGCATCAATATGCAGAGTACCGCAACTCTGCCAAGAACCCGTGCGGAAACGGCGTGCATCTACGTGTTCAAAGGTAATTTTGTGACCTTGAGACAAGATTTGCCGGATTTGTTCTTGGGTTTCTAAACTCAAATGAGTATTAGATGTCTTTTGCTTGTGAGAACTATTATTGACTGGCTGAATCACTGGTGCTTCGGGGGGTGGCGCTGTTTGATAACCTCTCCCGCGATTTAATCGATTATACTCATCCACTAACTGAGAATTATCTACCCGTTGTTGTTCACCCAACACCAAGTTACCAGACTCGATTAAATGAGCCAGGCTGAAATCTGGCTTTTTAAATTCTGGCGGCGCTTCTAGGCTGTTCACTACGCGCAAAGATATCCGTTCAAACCCGACTTTATGGATGAAGTCGCGGATTTGGATATCGTAAATTCGAGAACGTAAAGCGCTAAAAAAGTCAATCGATTGCTTGGGGAAAGTATCAACTAATTGCTCAATTTCCCGTTGTGACAGTCCATCTTCCGCAAAAATCCCCCCAACAATTCCCACCTTATCATCACGGTTGGGTTCCCAATAGAATTTCTCCATCCGTCCATCCCGAATCAATGGCGCGTAGAGAGTAGAAAAATCATTACCTGTGACGATAATGGGGACACGCCGTATCGGGTTGGAATCATAACTACCCGGTAACTGCACATCTGTAGGATTATCAGCAATATTCATCAGCGTGGCATTTACCAACTGAGTATTTACAGTATATTGCGTACCTTCATCAAAGCGTCCTGCACCTGCATCTAAATCGTTAATCATCAGCACGCACATTTTACCGCGCACTTTGATCAGTTCTGCCGTTTCCCGATAACGCAGCCGAATCAACCGTGCTGGGTCTCCCGCATCGGGACTTTCCAATTCACCGCCAGAGATGAGTGTGACTTCAATACCCATCTTTTCAAAAGCTAACTCACATTGAAAGGTTTTCCCTTCTCCTTTACGTCCATGAATCCCTAAAATTAAGGGAACTCGCACACCAGGAATATTCAAAAAGTTTTTAGTGATGTGAACAGCAAGTTTATCCAGAAAACGCGGAGCGATATAATAACTCATAAAATTTATGACTGGTGATGCTTCATTAACTAATGCTAAGTTTTTTTGGTATCTATTGTTTATTAATCTTTTGGTAGATATCTAGTCTCACTACCACAAACGCGTTATAGGATAAGCATCAAAAACTGTATCAGCACTTAATACAGGTATATTTTCTACCATTGCTTGTGCAATTAACATTCTGTCAAAAGGGTCACGATGATGTAAAGGCAGTTGGGAAACAGTAATAATATGACTAATTTTGATATCTAGTATAGTTAGGTTGTTGATACTTATTTGTTGTGTAATAAATGTCTCCAATGGCAGATGAGAAGTCAGCTTGCCTAAAATATTTTTAATTCTTATTTCCTAGATACTAGCTATACTCAAATAAATCTAATTATTTTCACCCTTAACTAAATCTAACACGCGATTACTAAGTTTTCAATCATTTGTTACATACCAAATAAAGATATGTGTATTTATTAACAAAATCATTACATAACATATATTGCTGAAAATCTGCCAAATTCGTGACAGTTAGGCGATCGCCACTTTCCAAACATGGTATTTTTGTATCTGAAGCCCTCATAGACAGATACCTTCAATTAGTACTACTACATTTATATATAGACGATTCTTGTCTCCTAAATAGGGCAAACAAATTGCGTGGACGAGTACGCCATTCTCACCAGCTACACCAAGCTCTACAGGTTTTTGGGTGGTGATATCTCTTGGTACTACCTGATTTGTTAGCTTTGCTTTCCAGCAAAAAATATCACGGGTGTAAACTGGTTGTACATTTGGCGAAGTAACCATACAGAATCTTCATATCAACATCCTAGTTATTCCTGATGATGAAGGGCTAACGCCTAAGTAAAGCTGGAATTAAAACTAGGTAACTGTTTGACATCCTCACCGCCCTGAAAGTGCGGTGATTCCTAAGACTCACGACTTAGGTTTCTGTTTCCTTCCCTTGCGGGTTTTTTGCAACTGCCCTTTAACACTATGGCTATTAGGTCTTATGTTCGCTCCACAGACTGTAACGGTGTGTCCCACCGCCAAAATATTCCGGCTGGCGTTGATATCCCTGTCGTGGTGTGTTCCGCAGTTGGGACAATCCCACTCTCTAACATTCAACGGCAGTTTATCAACAATATGCCCACAGTTTCCGCAGCGTTTAGAGCTAGGAAACCAACGGTCAATCTTTACCAAGTTTCGACCATACCACTTGGCTTTGTAATCCAGTTGTCTTACCAATTCCGACCATGCAGCATCACTGATAGCACGGGCAAGCTTGGGATTTTTGACCATATTCTTAACCGCCAAATCCTCAACCACTATCGTTTGGTTTTCACGAACCAGTCGAGTTGTCAGTTTGTGCAAATGGTCTTTTCTAGAGTCAGAAATTTTAGCTTGAAGACGAGCTACTTTGAGTCTTGCCTTATCCCAATTTCGAGAGGCTTTCTGTTTACGGCTCAAAGACTTCTGTGCCTTAGACAACCTTTGGTAGTGCGCCTCATATGCCTTGGGGTTAGCAATCTTTTCACCTGTACTCAGGGTAACGAGAGAACTAACCCCAACATCCAAACCAACAGCACTATCAACTGGTTGCATGGTTTGGTCGGTTGGATCATTGATTCGCAAGCTGACAAACCAGCGTCCATTCGGTTCAAGTCTAACTGTGATGGTACTAGGTTCACATCCCTTGGGCAACTGCCTAGACCATTTAATAACCAATGGTTCAGAACACTTTGCCAAGTAGACTTGCCCATCTTTCCACCGGAAAGCAGATTTAGTAAACTCTGCGCTACCACCACTACGCTTCTTTTTAAAATTGGGATATTGCGCCCTACCAGCAAAGAAATTGGTGAAAGCAGTTTGCAGATGTCTCAAGCCTTGTTGCAGTGGTACACAGCTAACCTCATTCAAAAACTGGAGGTCATCAAGCTTTTTCCAGTGCGTCAACATAGCCGAAGTTTGAACGTAGTCAACTCGTTCTTGCTTCTCATACCAAGCCTCGGTTCGGGAAGCCAATGCTCGGTTAAAAACCAACCGCACACAACCAATCGTCCGGCGCAATATCTGTTCTTGCTCGACAGTTGGGTAAAATCGGTAGCGGTAGGCTTTTTCCATACCTCACATTTTACCATATTCCCTGTAAAGCCGTCCTCCGCTATCGCTCAAGGACTGGGTTTCTACCCATTTTTCTGATGAAAGCTTTATTGTTTGGTGGGTTGCTTGCTTTGTCTGCTGCTTTACCTGCGGCTGCTGTTGATTGGGTATTGGTAGCAGGTGATTCAGTTAAAGAACACTACATTGATAATGACTCCATTAGAACTGATGGTCAAAATTTTCTTTACAATACTAAGGTTATAGATTTTCAAAGACAAGAAATTAATATAACTAAACAAGGGATGAATTGTAATAATGCACTCAGTTATGGTTTTACTATGACTAGATTCACTATGAATGGCAGATTAATTAACTCTGTTACTTTCAATGAACCAAATTTTGTAAAAATCAGAGAAGGTTCTGCACCATCAATTATTTACCAAAGTCTTTGCCTTTAAAAGCCAAACGATCCCGCAAGTTGAGTAAATTCTAGTTTGCGGGAGCTAACACTTGTATCACAAGGGCCAGGGATTGCGCGAATGAAACTTTGTGCAGAACGCTCATATCTGTACCGTAACGTCCCCTCATCACGATAGTTAGGAACCCAAAACAACTGAGCTAATTGAGCAACTTCTTTTAAATAATTTTCCCACCAAATACGATCATCTAAACCAATTTAACCAAGCGTCCCAATTCTCTACAATTCTGGCAAATTCCGTATACCCTCCGGCTTGGGGATGAACACCATCATTAGCCTTAGCTTCATGCAGCCAAACACTAGGTTTTTCTAATAGTGGAAAAACATCTAAATAAGGCACATCCAAATCTTGACAAACTAAAGCTAGCTGTTGAGATAAATCAATAGTTCTTCTTCTTCTTCCTGGGTCTTGCTGCTCTATGTATGGTGCTGGACTAATCATTAAAACAGGATATAACTTTTTCGCCTGAGTTAAAATTTCTCGTGTATTTTTGATAGTTTCAGCAATACTCACACGAGGTTTACCATTTTCTAGAGTTGTATCATTTAATCCAAAAGAAAATACAACTAGACTATTATATTCTTTGTGCAACCGTAGCGATACTTCTTGTAACCAACGTTTGGCTATATCACTACTGGTATCTCGTCTAATACCTAAATTATAGTAGGTAACATCATAACCTTTTTTATTAGCATTAACGCATACTCTACCTGTCCAACCAAGACATTCAGGGTCACCAGTACCGTTAACGAAAGAGTCGCCAACAAAACAAATTCTGATTTGGGTTTTAGATTGTTTCGTCATAATACCTCCTCTTGGTATGTCGGATGATCTCTTAACCAAGAAACTGCAAAATCTACAGCATTTCTCATATTAAATAACTTAGTTTGCGCCGAACCAACTGTGGAGAGTTGCACCCGTTTAGTTTGTTCAAAAGCCTCCCCCATCTCCAAAAAACAGCTATTATCAATATCAATATCCATGAACCATTTCCAAACTCGTCGCCCAGCTTCTAAAATCGGCGCACCTTTTCTGACTTCCTGTGCTTGACCAACCCGGTACTCGGCTAAATGAAAACTAGTACAATTCTCATATCCAACCCCCAATAATAGCACCCAAGCATTCAAGTCATACAGACGCGCTAGTGGTGACTTTTCACCTAAAGAATAGTCAAGAGAATGATGGGAAATAATATTTTCCGCATCTTTTCCCCAAGCAGCAAAAGAAAGCTGTGGGTGAGAACTTCGCCGCACATTTTCCCAAGTTCTGAAGGTTTCCACAATTTGACCCATTCCTCGTGTAGGAGTCACTTTTGGGTCAAAAGCTGGCATGGTTTCACGGATAATAGTCCACCATTCTCTCGGAACTGGTGGTTGTTGCCATATAGCAGGGTCAGACAAATCGCCAGAATGGGTAGGCATGATTAAATTTCCGGCTGGTGTAATCACATCCATCAGTGCTTGAACTACTGCAACGGAACCGCCACACACCCAACCCAGTGAACTAAGAGATGAATGAACTATCACCGTCATACTTGAGTTAAGTCCAGCATTGAATAAGTCGGTGGCTAAACTTTGGCGAGTTCGAGGTGATGATGTGTTGACAATTACTTTTGCTTCATTCATAGAACTTACACATGAAAACGAAAATTTCAGGGTTTAGGGGTGTAGTAAATCTTAAGTCGGGTATTTTATGACTTTAGCCTAACGCAAAGATATTAAAGGATAAAAAAGGTTTTGTTCCGCATCAAACGCATATGCTTGAATCTGAGATTTATGAAAATTAGTCAATTTATTTTTGAAATCTATATTGCCTGACCAACCTGAATTTTTATACTTTGAACCATATATTTGGGAAATATCAGGTCTGGTCTGTCCTATAGATAAGATATCAACCACTATCAAATCATTAGATTCATTTGTGTAAGCCAATATTACTGCATCTGCTACTCTCGTGGGTATTTTAGCCCATCCAGTAATTTTTACAAAATTATTTTGCTCTTCTTGTATGGAATCAATATAACCCCATTCACATTGATTATTTATTTTTATATTTTTAACTATTCCAGGGCGTAAGACATTTAATTCACTCAAATTTTTAAATCTTGTAATAATTAAATCTAGATTCCAAGGATATATAGGTTCAACAAAGGGAAATAATAGTTTAATACAATCATTTTTTGGATAAAAATTGACTAATTGAATACAACTCTTAGCATAGTTATACTGATATTGCCATCCCTGCAAATCATTTAAGAGTTTAGTTGGATAATTCTTAGAAATATAAAATGCAGTTATCATACCTAAAAAATAGAAAACAAAATTTTTTAAAACTTGATTATTTTTATTTCGATGTTCTAGTAAATAAAAAATAACTACGATGATGGATAATGGTAAATAGACTAAGTGAATAATATAATCAACTCTTACTGCATGGCTCATTGTTGGGCTAGACATTGGCGCTCTAGTAATAGCGTTTAATATTCCGAGTGCAAGTGTGTAAAAACCAAGAGCAAACCACACGATTAGTTCTTTTTTTAGGGGATTTAAATTTAATATTAGTAACAACGTAAAGGTAAGCAAAAAAGTTACCCCTATAAATGTATCTAATTCATAGGATTCTCCTAAAATATTGCCTAAAAATGCCAAAAAATAAATTATGATGTCCTGCCAAGAATGTTTCAATATTTCGCTTGGTTCTGTATGATAATATGGATGAGTATAATTGCTAAAATAAAAGCTAGTTGATACAGCAAACAAGCTTATAAATAAACATATAGATTGCAATTTTTTCTTCAAGTTTACTTGATTATCAAAAGTAATAAATATCAGCGTGATAGCCCATGTAACAATACCTCCAGAAAAAGAATACTGCGATATCACACAAAACAATGAATATAGCCCTACTTTGAGATTTCGATTTATCTTTGATCTAAAAATTAAGGCATTTACAATTAAACACGCATCAGGGATAAGCCTATGAATAGTTATACCTCGCACCCATCTACTAAAAGAAGATGGTGAAAGTAATAAAAAATCATAAAATATTAGAATCAATATGTTTTTGTAAAAGCTTTTATTGGTTAATAACAACAATAAGTAAATCAATAGTGACATCATAACAGCAAAAATTAATCCTATGATCATTTCTGCTTTTACGTTCCATTGTCCCAAAATTCCCGCAAGAATAATAAATATCAAGTTTGGAATTAACTTCCTGCTTTCATTATGTTGTTTATAAAGTGTTTCAATATGTAATTGATTTTTAAAAAAACTCTCTATTTGTTCACCAGGTGCTAGCCATTGATCTAGTATCGGAATATTGACACCATATAAAGAAATAATTAATATCCATGTTGCATATATTATGAATGGTACTAAAAAGAGTAAGTTATGTTTTTGGAAAACTAAGTTTTTAATAGAATTATTCATATAAACGAATACCTGTATTGTTTAAATTATTTAATACCATAGAATTAAACTGGATTTCATGAGTATGAAAAATGCTATATCCCAAACACTGTAAAAACAAAAAAGAGAGGTAAAGTCATCTACCTCTCTTGAATGGATAAATTATTAAACCAAATCAGCTTTTAGTATCTGCTGGGTTTGTGAACGATGAAGCTCAGAATTTGGCACTGCTTAATATTGTCAAATCCTACAACACGGATGTAGTGACCAGGATATTGAGAACGGCAAGATTGAACTTCTGCCAATACTTCACGGGATGTTTTAGCACCAAACAAAGGTAGCTTCCACAGTGTCCAATAAAGTTCGGTAGGTTCAGAAACTTCGTTGAACTCAACGGCTGGAATGTAGCCT
This sequence comes from Anabaena sp. FACHB-595, assembly GCF_048568275.1. NCBI lineage: Bacteria > Bacillati > Cyanobacteriota > Cyanophyceae > Nostocales > Nostocaceae > Anabaena > Anabaena sp. FACHB-595. Next base: position 1,786,714 of record NZ_CP183473.1, on the reverse strand, counting down.
TGGCTCAGAATGTACTGGACTTGCTTTTCGATTTGAACGTCGGTGAGGGGGGGTAAGTAAGAAAGGGTTTCGTAACGACGCTCTTTTGGTAAGGTTTGCATAGCTGGTGATAATTGGTTGCTATTTGGAAATAAGTACTTATGCTGGCCTAACTGGATTAATGATCCCAGTCAGTATCGGAAATTGTCTGCTGTTCTGATTCAGGACTGGGGTTAGATAAACTCAGATGCGTCATGCGTTCTAGATGCTGGCGGCGTTGTTCCATATTCGCTTGCTGAATACCGCTACGAACCATTTCTGGTAAGAACTCGGCTACTTCTTCGGCTATATGTTCTCTGACAGTCATTATCCGCAAGGCTAAATCTGGCTGTTCTCGGAAAAGTTCTTTAACATACGCTTCTCCGTCCTGAACTTTGCCGACGGAAAAAGTATGCAGCCATAATGCTAACGGTGGATTCGTTTCGCCTAGCTGTGCCAACACAGTCATTAGCGCCTGATAAGTCAGGTAGCTTTGGAGCGTTTTGGCTGTATCTTTCGCTATTTGCTTGAGATTCATGCTTGACCCAGCCCTTTAAAAGGATGAAGTTTAAAGAATGTAAGGATGAAAGGTATTTTTCATTTAACCTTCATCCTTGCATCTTCAGCCTTTATCAGACGGTATCCATTGCCTCAAACTCGAACTTGATTTCTTTCCACAGTTCGCAAGCGACAGCCAATTCAGGAGACCACTTAGCAGCTTCACGGATAACGTCGTTACCTTCACGAGCCAAGTTACGACCTTCGTTACGTGCTTGGACGCAAGCTTCCAAAGCTACACGGTTAGCGGTTGCACCAGGAGCGTTACCCCAAGGGTGTCCGAGTGTACCACCACCGAATTGTAGTACGGAGTCATCACCGAAGATTTCTACCAACGCTGGCATATGCCATACGTGGATACCACCGGAAGCAACTGCCATTACACCAGGTAGAGAAGCCCAGTCTTGGGTAAAGTAAATACCGCGAGACTTGTCTTGCTCAACGTAGTTTTCACGTAGTAGGTCAACGAAGCCCATTGTGATACCGCGTTCACCTTCCAATTTACCTACTACGGTACCGGTGTGGATGTGGTCACCACCAGATAGACGTAGGGCTTTAGCCAATACACGGAAGTGGATACCGTGGTTCTTTTGACGGTCGATTACTGCGTGCATCGCGCGGTGGATGTGCAGTAGAACGCCGTTGTCACGACACCAACGAGCCAAGGTGGTGTTAGCTGTGAAACCTGCGGTCAGGTAGTCGTGCATGATGATGGGCTGTTTGAGTTCTTTAGCGTACTCAGCCCGTTTTAGCATTTCTTCACAGGTAGGAGCGGTCACGTTTAGGTAGTGACCTTTGATTTCGCCTGTTTCTGCTTGTGCTTTGGTGATAGCATCAGCTACAAACAAGAAGCGATCGCGCCATCTTTGGAATGGTGCGGAGTTAATGTTTTCGTCGTCTTTGGTGAAGTCCAAACCACCGCGCAAACACTCGTATACAGCGCGTCCGTAGTTCTTAGCAGACAGACCTAATTTTGGTTTGATGGTACAACCCAACAGAGGACGACCATATTTGTTTAATTTGTCACGCTCAACTTGGATACCGTGAGGAGGGCCTTGGAAGGTCTTGATGTAAGCAACAGGAAAGCGAATGTCTTCCAAACGCAATGCGCGTAATGCTTTAAAACCAAATACGTTACCTACAATTGAGGTCAAAACGTTGGTGATGGAGCCTTCTTCAAACAGATCCAAAGGATAAGCGATGTAGGCAATGAATTGGTTGTCTTCGCCGGGAACTGGTTCGATATCGTAGCAACGACCTTTGTAACGATCTAGATCGGTTAACAGGTCTGTCCATACGGTCGTCCAAGTACCAGTAGAAGACTCAGCCGCTACAGCCGCAGCCGCTTCCTCAAAGGGAACTCCGGGCTGGGGTGTAACACGGAACGCCGCCAGAATATCTGTATCTTTAGGTGTGTAATCAGGTGTGTAATAAGTTAGTCTGTAATCTTGAACCCCGGCTTTATACCCAGATTTTGTCTGAGTCTTCGTTTGAGCGTAAGACATATCTATCCTTCCAAGATGTCACTCTTTTTACTTATCAAATCACGTTTTGGTACAATTTCCTCTCACAATTGCCCTACCTCCCTATCAGCCAGGAGAAAAACAGGAATAATCTTTTGGTAGAGGTCAGCGACCTTTCTGCAACTAACACTTAGCTTTAGTGGTAATCCTCTTCACCAGTGTCTTGCTCATCTAGGAGTGCATAAGTTAACGCTTTTACTTTTTCCTCTTGCCATAGTTAAAAAATTCTTTTTTATCTGTTCTTCTCACCCACTAAATTGCTTTTATCCCTTCACGACCTTCGCGGTTTACGGAAAGTATGAGATGATTCCCCTATATTTCGGGGTATTTAATGAATTGGGTTAGTTTTCACACATTCCCGCTTCTGCACTCTTGCCGACCTCCTTTATTGACAGGAGACGAGCTAAGAGCCAATTTACTTGACGGATATTTAGTAGAGTAATCAGCGCAAGATGAAAAAATTGCACACCACGTAATTTGTAACTTGTCTCACAATATATCAAGAAATGGCATAAGTTATTCTTTGAAAGTTCTTAACTTACATATTTAAATTTGTTATTACATAAAGTTTTAAACGTTTTGTTAACAATCAGTTACAAAATGTATCAATGACTGTATAGGAGTCAGTTGTCAGTTGCCAATAGTCATTGGTCAATAGTCCATAGTCATTCTTCTTTACTTCCCCTGCCTCCTCTACTTATCCTCTGCCCCCTGCCTTTTCCCAATCCCCAATCCCCATATGTTTAAAAAATCCCAACTAAGGGAAGACTGAGATTAACCTTTGGTCAGTTTCGCTAATGGCTGGAGGTGCTGTCTCTAAAGGAAATGTCATCGTGGGATTATTTCGCAAACGTACTAGTTTACTGATTACTTCTATATTGTTGGGGTTGATAGGTCTGCCGAGTCTGGGCGTTTTAGATATAGGCAATTTGGCGAGGGCAGAAAAAGCTGCCACTAATGCACCATCACCAACAACCCCTGATATTAAACCATCCGAATTAAAGCCAGCTTATCCTGCATCTGCACCACCCCCAAGGGTAGACCCCTTGCCTGATGAACGAGATATGCAGGAACGTGTAGTCGAAATTGATTATCGCGTGAGTAATTTACTAGGAGATTTCGCCGGTAATCTCTGGGTAGGTTCTTGGCGGGGATTATCGCGGATTGACCCGAAAACAGGTAAGATTTTAGCCCGTGTTAGTTTACCCAATGTTGCCATTGGTGCTTTAGCTCAAGATAAAGTCGGTCGGTTATGGGTGGGAACTTATGAAGGACTCAAGAGAGTAGAACCCCGCACTAATGAAATTTCAGCGCAGAATTTGTTTTTGCCTTCCAAGCGGGTGCTATCACTGTTAACTGATAAGCGGGGTTATCTATGGGTGGGAACTGACAATGGTTTAGCCTTAGTTAGTCCTGACCAAGGTTTAATTATGACGACCGTCAAAAATTTGCCTGGTGTGAGTGGCAACACCTTAACTTTAGATGCTGATGGTCAACTTTGGACTGGAACTCTGGATGGAGTCGTGAGAATTAATACAGCCAGTGCTTTAATTATGAAGCGAATCAACGATTTACCTGGTACCACAGTACAAGCCTTAGCCATTAGTCCCGAAGGTTTAATTTGGGCAGGAATGCCGAATAATTTGCTGGTAATTAACCCAAAAACTGGAGTAGTGTTGCGGTCTGTGACTCGCTTGCGGGGTAGAAACGTGACAGCAGTGCGCTTTGCTAAAGATGGTAGTGTTTGGGTAGGTACTCACAATGGTTTGCTACGATTAAATCCAAATACAGGTGCTGTACTAGATGAAGTTGCCGGACTTCCTTCTAGTCGAGTTTTGTCCCTTATGCCTGATGTCGCTAACAAATTATGGATTGGTACTAGCGAAGGTCTGGCTTGGCTAATGCCCAAAATGGACAAAGCGAAACCTCATCTGGCTTTTAGTCGCCTTGTGAAATGAGGGATTGGGGATGGGGGATGGGATATTGAGAAATAAAAATTAATAATGTTAATCTAACCCCTAACCCCCACTCCCTATAAAAAAATGCCAGTCACTACCCAGCAATTAATTCAGTGGAAACAACAAGGTCGTTCAATTGTGGCGTTGACCGCTTGGGATTATACGATCGCTCAAATTCTGGACGGTGCTGGTGTAGACTTAATCCTCGTGGGTGACTCGATGGCGGTAATGTTGGGCTATAAAACAACGCTGCCAATTACATTAGAGGAGATGCTACACCACGCTAAAGCAGTTTGCCGTGGTGTGCAACGGGCTTTAGTTGTGGTTGATCTACCATTTTTGACTTATCAAGAGAGTATCCCACAAGCAATTAACTCGGCTGGGCGCATATTAAAGGAAACAGGCGCTCAAGCAGTTAAGTTGGAAGGTGGCTATCCGGCAATGGTAGACACTATTAATCGTTTGGTACAAGCTGGTATACCAGTTATGGGTCATGTAGGTTTGACACCCCAATCAGTTCATCAATTGGGGTTACGTCAACAAGGTAAGACACAGGAAACAGCCCAAAGAATTTTAAACGAAGCGATCGCACTTGAACAAGCGGGTGTATTCTCCATAGTTTTAGAGCATATACCCGCAGATTTGGCAATGCAGATTACACAAAAAGTTAATATTCCCACGATTGGTATTGGTGCGGGTTCCCATTGCGACGGTCAAGTTTTAGTTACTTCTGATGTATTGGGTTTATCAGAAAGACAACCACCCTTCGCCAAGGTTTATACGAATTTGCGCGAGACAATTACCAAGGCTGTACAAGATTACGCTGCGGAAGTACGCGATCGCCAGTTCCCAGAATAGAGGACTAAGTGTAATGTTGAACTGATAAGTCTTTAAAGACTACAACCAGGGCCGATAAAAGTATCAGGAAAACTAATGAATTCTACATGATCTGGATTAGCTAAGAATTGCTTGGCTACCAGCAATCCTGCAATACTCCAAGTTTGATAAATTCTGGCTTCTTTACCGATGAGACGACCGTTGTTACCATCGTAGTATTCGGGAAATTTATCGTTACTTAAACGACCTTCAGCAATAGCGATCGCTTCATGGGCAAGTTCTACCTTACCTGTTTTCAGTGCCGCAGCCGTAAATAACCACAGCAAAACTGGCCAGTTTCCGCCATTGTGATAAGACCAAGGAATATTTTTGGGGTCACATCCCGTCACAATCTGCCACTCTAAACCTTGCAAAGCAGGATAGCAAATTTTCACCGGCATATATCCAATCAGGTCTTCCCAACGATGAGCAAATAAGTTCATGATGCGTTGAGATTCTTCCTCGCTGGCTAACCCTGCTAAAATTGCCATCAGGTTTCCCAAAGCAAAAAAGCGAAAATCCATCCTTCCCGGCCCCAAATTCCCTGCCAAGTATCCACCTTTTTCGGGTAGCCACTCAATCACCCAATCAGGAATTGATTGGGAGAAAATATTAAATTTGTTAGCGATTTCTTTGCCAAATTCATTACCCTTGTAACGATAAATCTCTCTTAATCGCTTCAGATCTACCCAGTAATAGTTACGGATATGATATTGCAAAGCACCTAAGCGCCCATGAACTTTATTGAGATACTGTTCACCATCACCATCTGGCAATAGTAATTCACGGGCTGCCCTAAGTGCAGCATAAAATAATACCTGAATTTCCAGGGGGTGTTCATATACTCCCATGCGGCGATCAATCATAAATGCGCCATCGGGAACCAACATGGTGGGGTACATGGAAAACCGATGTGCCAAGCACAGATCCAAAATTAACTTGATTCCTGCTTGAAATTTTGGCTCACGGGCCAAAGTCAAGTCACCTGTAGCCTTTTCATAAGCACGCAGCAGGAGAATCCACCACATACAAGAGTCAACTGGTGGAACACGGGCGATCGCTTTTTCACCAAAATCAGCAACTAGATATTCTTTACTACCATCGGATTCTACTTTAAAACTCGCAGGCATCAACCCTGCACCAGGTTGAAAGCAGTCCATCTCCTTTTCATGGCTTTGTAATGTCAGTGTTTCTATTAAGAAGTTACGAACAATATCTGTTTGCCCATCCATCAGAAACACAAAGGCAGAAGGGACAAAATCACGCAGGAAACACTGGTCATAATTGAGCGCAGCTAATTCTGGATCTTGAGCAGCTACAGTACCTATGGGGTTGCCCTCATAATAAATAATGGAACTTTCTAGAAGTTTCCAACTTTCTGTTTCTCGAAGAGACTTCTGATTAATTGGAGGGGTTTTCATAGTTAATATAATTCCACTACTAATCTTTGTGGGATCTGATAATTTTTAATTGGTAATGGAAAAATTAAAAATATATTGAATAATGATATTGCGGCATTTCTAGACAATTATGATGGCGATCGCGTTCTGCCTAGCGTAGCTGATGGTCATCGCTTAATTAATCCCTGTAATTAAGGCGTTCTTTCCTCTTTACCCTATCATAGAATTTTTGATTATTAAGTCGTCGGGAGTTAGTGCTGAGTCGAGTAGAGAGTAGAAAGCAGGAGAAAAGAAGAAATATTTCTGTATATTTTTACCTTCTTCTCCCCCGCCTCCTTACTGGCGTAAATTAGCTGGGACTTGCTCTGGAACAACCCAATAGTAGATAGTTCTGCCATCTACTTGTAATGTCTTTTCTGGCTTCCATTCACCCATATCAAAAGCGTGAGAGACAATGCGAGTACCAGGTTTCAGTTGTTGAAGGAGGATAGGACGCAATTTGAGATTAATATCGGGCAGAAGATAGAGGGTAACTACGGTAGCTTCACTAAAATCAGTCTTAAACAAATCTTGCTGAACAAATTTTACGCGATCGCTGACTCCTGCCTTCTGAGCATTTTCGTTAGCTTCTTGAATACGTTCGGGATTAATATCTATACCGATACCCCGTGTCCCAAATTTTTGGGCGGCTGTATTGACAATGCGTCCGTCACCACTGCCTAAGTCGTAAAGTACATCATTTTTGCCCACCTGCGCTACTTGCAACATTGCATCTACCACAGGCTGTGGTGTCGGCACATAAGGCACATCCGCAGGGCGTTCTTGCGGTTGAGTTGTTGGAGCTTGTGCTTGAGTTTCAGTTTGACCTGTTAAAGTAGGTGCATTACTTTCTGTCTGTGCTTCCAAATTGGTTTGTTGTGGTGTGCAGCCAGCTAATCCCAGGCTCACAACACTAACACCTGTAACAATAGATAGTAAAATCTTTTGCAACTTCATGATTATTCTCCTAGTTAATTTTGAATTTCTAAGCCTTACCTTGGCGGTAGCGATTCCAGAACAATAACGGGACACCTGCTATCACCACCAAAACACCGACAACAGCGCCCACGTTTGTATAAACTACGCTGGAGTATAGTAAGTAGCCACAAACAGCACAAAAGAGTAATGGGGTAATAGGATAAAAAGGCACACGAAACGGACGCGGTATGTGTGGTTCTTTCTGGCGCAATATTAATAGTGATATGCCAGAAAGTAGAAAGAAGAACCAAAACACGGGTGCGGTGTAATCCACCATTGTTTCAAATCCCTTGCGGGTGAATGTGCCTAATACAACCAAGGCAAGAGCGATCGCACCTTGGACTAATAAGGCAGTCGCAGGAGTACTGGGGATTTGTCTCCAACTTCCCATGAAGCCAAACAGGTTAAAATCTTGCCCTAAGGCATAGTTAGTACGTGCGCCAGTAAAAATGGAGGCATTGATTGTCCCTAAAGCACAAATCGCAATCAAGAGGCTGATAAATACAACACCTGGCGTACCCCAGACAGCACGCATCAAGTCTGCGGCAACTGCTGATGAGTTTGCCATATTTGCTAATCCTAAGCCTCGCAAAAAAGCTAGGTTGATCAGCAGGTAAATTGCTGTGATAATACCAATACTCCACATGAGCGATCGCAAGATATTTCTTTGCCTGTTTTTTATCTCTGCCGAAATATACGCGGCTTCATTCCAACCACCGTATGACAGCAGTACAAACACCATTGCTAGTCCCCAACTACCTGAGGATGAAGGTTCCGGCGATACAGCACTATTAGCACTATTAGCAGTGCTAGCTAGTCCAAAAAGGACTACCAGCAATAAACCCAAGACTTGCGCCGCCGTCAGTAAATTTTGTGTCCATTTTCCCTGGTGTAAACCCAGTATGTTTAATATCGTTAATAAAGCAATTATCACTGCGGCATACATTGATGATGAAAATGTACCCAGCCGCCAAATCTCAGACGCATAATCACCAAAAACAAATGCCGCCAAGGCAATAGAACCAGTCTGAATCACTGTCAACCTTGCCCAGGCAAATAAAAAGGCAGTATTTTGGCCAAATGCTCGCTTTAGATAATAGTAGGCTCCACCAACATTAGGATAAGTTGTCGCCAACTCTGCGTAGCACAATGCACCAATAATAGAGACTATGCCACCAGCTAACCAAAACAACAGTACCGCAGTATCACTTCCAGCTTGACTAGCTACCAGCGCAGGGGTTTGAAAAATACCTACACCAATGACAATCCCGACAATTAGAGCAACTGCGTCTGATAGTGTTAATAATGGCTTGGGTGCATCTGCACCAGTCGTCTGTATTTGCTCTAGCGAACTGTAATCTGTATGTCTACTCACATTGCTTCCTCATAGTTGTTTGCACTGAATCAAAAGGAAAGTCAGGAGGCAGATGGGTATTAAACTCTTTAATTGGCCATGAATAATATTGCGTAGTTATTTATATGGGCATAAAAAAAATGACTGCTTTTGAGTCACTGATCCAGATTGTCATCAATAAATGTGAAGAAAAAGTGACAACTATGAGGTTTAACTGGTTCGCTGGCTTAAAGCAAGTGAAGGTGGGCAATGCTACAAATACTTATATTTTTCAAAAATCAAATCAAATTCTTATATTCGTAGGTAATGGGTAAGTACTTCTTTTCAATTACTAATTACCACATCTCAAGAATATATTCACATAACTAGCAAATTAGGTTATAAGAGTATTTTAACCTAGAAAAAAAAGATAGCAAATATTAAATTTATTGAAAAAAATCCGCATTAATCATGCCATCAATCAGAGCTTGTATGGCTCATCTGTTAAGCCTTACAACCCTAATTGAATATCATTTCAAATAAAACATTAAAAAAATATGAATTACATTTTTCCCTGAAAAAAAATGATATGTTGGATACAGAATTGAATTTCGCACGTATCTGGGGTAGTACAACGTAATCTACTCCAGTTTTTCCCTCCTAAATCCCTTGCAAATAATGACTTTCAGCAAGATTTCAGGAGGGAGTGAGTACAAAATTGTATAGTTAACAATTAGCCCAAACAGCCCTTGAACACTTGCTGTATTTGGGTTACAAATGAGTACAACAAGATCCTGAACCCCTTTCCATAAATACTCGTACCCCAACTAGAAAATACTAGAACCCCTACCTGGAAAAAATTTTACAAATTCTCACAACGTTCTCGAAATCATCATTTGAGATTTTGAGTACAACTTTAATAAATCCAATAAATTCTATTCCAGAGATACAAACTGTAATAGTCAAAGACGACTGCTATAAATCTTATATCGCCAATCACTTAACGCTTCTACATAAAACGCAAGCAAAAAGTGAGTGGAGGGATGAGATAGCACTATGCCATCTGGAAGAGAAGTCGCGGCTTTAAACACATTCTACCAAGACCCCAAGTTGACACACACCAGCCGAAACCAAGGACTTCATAGCCTGCCCTACTCAGCGAAGCCGCTACAGGCAATGTGGCAGACGCGACTTCAATTCTTAGGGCAAACACAATCAGCAACGGCATCTCCCACAGTGGCAGCTAGTCCACCGACATTTGCGAAATTCAATGACACCACCAGTTACAGGCTCTTCCGTTACTGAATCGACACCTACCAAAGCAAAATCAGGTGGTTGCGGATGCGACACCAGCACCACCGTGGAAATGGACGAAAAGCTCCAAGAACGTATTGCTAAACATCCCTGCTACAGCGAAGAGGCTCACCACCATTACGCGAGAATGCACGTTGCTGTTGCACCTGCCTGCAACATTCAATGCAACTATTGCAACCGAAAATATGATTGTGCTAACGAAAGCCGTCCTGGCGTAGTTAGTGAATTACTCACACCAGAAGAAGCAGCACACAAAGTCTTAGTAATTGCAGGCAAAATTCCCCAAATGACAGTTTTGGGAATTGCTGGCCCTGGCGATCCTCTGGCGAACCCAGAAAAGACCTTCCGCACCTTTGAGTTGATTGCAGACAAAGCGCCAGATATTAAGCTGTGTCTATCAACTAATGGTTTGATGCTGCCGGAATATGTCGATCGCATTAAACAACTAAATATTGACCACGTTACTATTACCCTAAATACTATTGACCCAGAAATCGGCGCACAGATTTATTCTTGGGTTCACTACAAGCGCAGACGTTATAGAGGTGCGGAAGGCGCGAGAATTCTGCTAGAGAAGCAGATGGAAGGCTTACAAGCTCTCAGAGAAGCTGATATCTTGTGTAAAGTTAATTCCGTGATGATTCCGGGCATTAACGATCAACATCTGGTTGAAGTCAACAAGATGATTCGTGAACAAGGTGCATTCCTGCACAACATCATGCCTTTGATTTCTGCACCAGAACACGGTACACACTTCGGCTTAACTGGTCAACGCGGGCCTTCACAAAAAGAACTGAAGTCAGTGCAAGACCAATGTTCTGGCAACATGAAAATGATGCGCCATTGCCGCCAGTGCCGTGCTGACGCTGTAGGCTTGTTAGGAGAAGACCGCAGCCAGGAATTTACCAAAGATAAATTCCTCGAAATGGCTCCAGAATATGACTTCGACAAACGTCAAGAAGTCCACGAAGGTATTGAGAAATTTAGAGTAGAACTAAAAGTAGCCAAAGAAAAAGTACTAGCTGGTAAAGAAAAAACAGCTAACAATCCTAAAATCTTAGTTGCAATAGCAACCAAAGGCGGCGGATTAGTTAACCAACACTTCGGCCATGCCAAGGAATTTCAGGTTTACGAAGTAGACGGTAGTGAAGTTAGCTTCGTCAGTCACCGCAAGGTTGATCATTATTGTCAAGGTGGATACGGCGAAGAAGCCACATTTGACAATATTGTTAAAACTATCGCAGATTGTAAAGCAGTTTTGGTTTCCAAGATTGGCGAATCTCCCAAAGAAAAACTGCTCCAAGCTGGTATACAGACTGTTGAAGCTTACGACGTGATTGAGAAGGTTGCTTTAGAGTTTTACGAGCAATGGAATAAGGGCTAGGGAGTAGGGACTGGTGAGCCAGCGCGGTCTTGGGGGTTTCCCCCATAAGCGACTGGCGAACCCCGAAGGGGGGACTAGGCAAATTACCCAATCCCCAATCCCCGATACCTAATCCCCAATCTCCAATCCCCAATCAACAAGGAGAATAATCATGGCTTACACTATCACCAGCCAATGTATTTCCTGCAAGCTCTGTTCGTCTGTATGCCCCACTGGTGCAATTAAAATCGCTGAAAACGGACAGCACTGGATTGACTCCGAACTGTGTACAAATTGCGTTGATACCGTCTACACAGTCCCACAATGTAAAGCTGGTTGTCCTACTTGCGATGGTTGCGTTAAAGTACCTAGCGATTATTGGGAAGGCTGGTTTGCTAACTACAACCGAGTTATAGCGAAATTGACAAAAAAACAAGACTATTGGGAACGTTGGTTTAATTGTTATTCAGAGAAGTTTACACTATCAAATAATTAAAAAGGCTGATTCTGCAACGTTTAATGAATATCTGCGTCAAAGGGCGTACACATTATTGATGGTGGAATTTTTCACGAATCGTTGCACCTGCTTTAACCAAAAAATTCCTTAACTGAACGGTATTGGGTTTTAACAGTCAACGTTGGCATATTTAGATCATTAGCGAGGTAGCAGCTATTTTATCAGTGCTATCCACTGATATTTGAAACTCATCCTTAATGTGCAGAGAGATGAAAGCGATCGCCGTTCTGCAATTATGAGAGTATCGTACTGTCAATCAAGAGGATGTAAAAGAAGCGCGTTCTTTGAGAAAAATTGTGTCAACAAGCCATCAGGATTTGTGGCTTATATTTTAAGCTAATGAATTTATAATCAAATCAAAATATTTTAAGGTAGTAGATAAAAAATTAACTTATTTACCTAGCAAGATAGAAGAAATATTTTCTGTTTTATGTTTTATTGGGAAATCAGCTTATTAATCAGTAATTTGTGCAGACATTGAGCATTATTAACTAGCGAATCTTTACCAGTCCGTAAAATTGCTGCTGCCGGTACCGTGGAAATGGCACGTCCAGGGGGAGATGAGTTGCCCTTTGTATATTCTGGAACCTTAGTAGGTCAAGGACAGGGAATTGCTCAAGTCCAAGCTGTGGGCGTTCAAACGGAGATGGGCAAGATTGGTAAGGCTTTGCAAAAAGTCAAGCCAGAACAGACTCCCCTACAACAGGAAATGACTCGGTTGGTGAGTCGCTTATTTGGCATCGCTTTATTGTTGTGTGTAGCGATCGCTCTCGTCATCTTTGTGGTTGCACTATATCGCAGACAAGGCGAACTTGATGCCCGTGCTTTAACTTTTACGACGTTAATTTTAGCGAATTTAGGACTAATTCTGAGCGAAAGTTCTTCATCTCGCCTCAGCCTCAAAATACGGAAATCCCCCAATAATGCCCTTTGGTGGGTGATTGGTGGAGGACTGGCTTTTCTCGCACTCGTGCTTTATGTCCCATTTTTGCGTCAATTGTTTAGCTTCTCCTTCTTACACCCCATCGACCTGGCAATTTGTTTGGGCGGTGGGGCGATCGCTCTGCTTTGGTTTGAACAGTTAAAGTTTCTCAATCGACCCCAACGAATTATTCAATCCAAATCAAGAAAACCTATCCCAGAAAATCTTTGATTTACATCTGCATTCAATAGAACTCTTTAATCTGTAGCGTGAATAATACTTACGCTGCAACATTCTTCATCATTTGGCTCAAAATCTTCTGCACAATTTGCACCCCTGTCACAGCTTGCCAGCCAAACAATCCCAGCAGAATAAGATTCAGCGAAACGTGGATGCTACGAACCCAGTCATGCTTCTGCATAAAGGGAACTAACGCCGCAGAAGTAGAAATCAATCCCACCATCCCTAAGCCAGCAAATAGATGAGGGCCAATCACGATTTTGCCATTGTTAAAGTAGGTTACCATTATCCCCCCGATCGCACCCATTACCATCAACCCCAGGAGGATAGAACCAATTTGGTGATGGCGGATGGCAAACCGACCCTTCACCAATTCTTTTTTGATATCTCCGTTAGCCAGCCTCGTCCGTCGGACTTGCACACCCAGGTACATCGCATAGAGCGCAACGACCAGCAAGATCCACATAGTAATAGGGTGAAAAAAGCTGAGATAGGGCTTGAGCGCCGCTAAGGTTTCTGAACTCATAATAAGTATTTCCAAAATTAGCTATGGAGAATTAATCACAAAAAAGTATGACATTCTGTTGTTTGAAATCATGTTCTAATACTGGATAAATTGTATGAATTGTCCTAGAAACATATAATTCTTGATATTAAAAATTCCTAGTAGTTTAGGAGTTATAATGAAAGAGAAAACAAGGAAAAATTGCCATCCCTTGAGGTTGCTTCTTGCATAATTGCACCAAGGGTTTTCTAGGGGTTTTGCAGCCCATTCAAGATTTTTATAAGGGTTTTGTAGCCTATTCAATATTGGAGATTACAGTTATGAAAACGAATGTTGGTTCGTTAGATCGCCTGATCCGTCTGTTGTTGGCTTCAGCGTTGTTTTATCTAGGACTTTTCCCGTACTACAGTACCGGATTGGGTATTGGTCTTGTCGTTGCAGGTAGCGTATTGCTGGTGACAGCTTTAGTAGGATTTTGCGGTCTTTATAGCCTCCTGGGAATTCATACCAGCCAGATCAATGATCAACTTTAAGGACTTTCAAAAAATAAATTATCCATCTTCTGGGGTATCCTACCCGCCCTGAATCTGGGATAGGTGTTCGCGTAGTGGCACGTAGTGAGGACACCCATCCCACAAGAGAATTTGGGATATTTTTTATTTTTCAGTCTCTTAAAGGGATTCACTCATCAATTTTTAAGGAGACCCATAATGGACAATAGTATTCCAATCGAAAGTCCATCCCTATCAAGACGGCAACTACTTAACTTTATTACCGGAGCAACTGTTGCTGTCACTGCGGGTGCTGCGCTCTATCCTGCTGGCAAATTCTTGATTGCTCCAGCAGAAAAAACAGGAGCGGGAGGTGCTATTCTGGCTAAGGATATTCTAGGGAAACAAATCCCCGCCTCGCAAATTCTGGCTGAACCGCCCCAAACCCGCGCCCTGGTTGCCGGTTTGGCAGGAGAACCCACCTATCTGATTGTCAAAGAAGATCACACCCTGGATCGTATTGGGCTTGTAGATAACTGCACTCACCTTGGTTGTACCTTCCCCTGGAATCCCTTGGATCAGCAGTTTCAATGTCCCTGTCATGGTTCTCGCTATGCCCCAGATGGGTCGGTGGTGCGTGGACCGGCTCCTCTACCGCTCAAAATTGTCCAGGTTGCAGTGATTGATAACAGCATTTTAATCTCGCCGTGGACGGAAACTGATCCCCGTACTGGAAAGAAACCCTGGTGGGTCTAAGGATGAAGTGATATGGAACCGATTCGGATTTTTTACTTCCTGGTTTCTGGTTATGGCTTGCGGCTCCAGCATTTCTGATGATTATTGCTAGTTACTTGGCTTATAAAAAACGCAAGAATCGCCTCGTATTAAGCCAGAAGCTTTCTAGAAAGCTGTTGCATGAAAAGTGAACGACTAAGGATTTATATAGCAGGCAAAACAATGAGATCGAAGCCATACGGTTTGATTGTGTGTTTAACAACTTTGAGCCTGTTAACAGGCTGCTATCTCAATTTGGGTGGGCTGAGAGGCTCTGGAATAGTTAAGACCGAATCTAGAGAAGTGGGTGGATTCTCATCCATTTCTAGTAAATCCGTAGGTAAAGTCAGGATACAGCAGACGGGAAAAGAGTCCCTAAAGATCACCGCCGACGACAACATCCTACCGTTGCTAGAAAGTCGTGTAGCTGACAAGGTTCTGTATCTCACCATCGCAAAAGATACAAATATGAATCCCACCAACCCCATTGAGTTTGTTGTGGAGGTGAAAAGCCTAGAGAGGTTGAATATAGATGGTGTCGGTAGTGTTGAGATAAACGATATCCAAGGTAAACAGTTGTCGATTTCCCTTGATGGGGTGGGTAGCATGACGATCGCCGGCAGTGTCGATGTGCTTGAACTCGATCTTTCCGGGGTTGGAAGTTTCCAAGGTGAAAATTTCCAGACTAAGCAGGCGACGGTTCGCAATAGCGGCGTGGGGAGTGCTGTGGTTAATGTCACTCAGCAGTTAGATGCGACTGTATCCGGCGTGGGTTCAATAGAGTATATTGGCTCTCCTCAAGTTCGGGAATCTGGGCGGGGCGTGGGGTCAATCAAGAAACGTTAGCGAAGCGATCGCTTGGATTCAGTAGAGAGAAAATTGAATTAGAGAATACAAAAAAGGAGTTATATCATGAATGCCATCAAGATTGAAATTTTGGGTACAGGCTGTAAAAAATGCCAACAGCTAGAAGCAAATGCGAAAGAAGCTGTAACTAATCTCAATTTAATTGCTGAAGTTTCACATATTACCGACCCAATCGAAATTGCTAAACGAGGTGTGATGTCTACTCCCGCTATGGCAATCAATGGCAAAGTTGTCAGCAAAGGTCAAGTAATCAGTACCGAACAAATTCAGCCCCTATTGCAGCGTTAAAGAGGCAAATTCATGTTCGATCCGTTTTATCCGTTTGATTGGTTGGCAACCCAGATTGTCACTCAAATCTTGGGCTTGTCGATTTCATCGCATTTAGGATCGAGTCTGCACTTCTTTCTTTATGATGTGCCAAAAGTCTTAACATTACTGATTGTAATTAGCTTTATTGTTGGGACATTTCAAAGCTTTTTAGAACCAGAGCGCGTTCGCTCTTTGCTAGAAGGAAAGCGTACTTTTGCCGGAAATATTTTGGCAGCAATGGTAGGAATCGTCACACCATTCTGTTCTTGCTCTGCGGTTCCTTTGTTTATCGGCTTTTTGGAAGCAGGTGTACCTTTAGGCGTGACTTTTTCGTATCTGATGGCAGCACCAATGGTAAATGAGGTTGCTGTTATCCTTTTATGGGGATTGTTTGGGTTAAAGGTGACACTGATCTACATCGGCTTTGGCGTGGGTTTAGCGATCGCCTCTGGATACATTATTGGACTCCTGAAATTAGAAAAATGGGTAGAACCATTTGTTTGGGAATTGCAAAAATCTCGTCAAGCAATACCTCTAGAAGGGGAAGACAACCTAGAACCAGTGGCGTTAACCTGGGGACAAAGATTTGAGCAAGGAAGATTCCAATCTAGTGAAATTGTGCGATCGGTGTGGCTTTATGTGGTGGGTGGAATTGCGATCGGTGCAGGGATTCATGGTTATGTGCCGACAGATTTTATTGTTAAATATGCAGGTGCGAATAATCCTTTTGCAGTGCCGATCGCGGTAATTTTGGGTGTTCCACTCTATGCGAATATTGCGGGTGTAATGCCGATTACTGAAGCTTTAGTAAATAAAGGAATGCCTATGGGTACAGTTTTAGCTTTCACTATGGCAGTAACAGCACTATCTCTTCCTGAAATAGTGATTCTCAAAAAAGTGCTACGACCACAACTGTTAGCTGTATTTGTCGGGTTAATGACCGTTGGCATTATCAGCATCGGCTACATATTCAACACCATAATTAATTGACTTGCTACTTTACAATTGCAAAATTATATGATATGTAAAAAACTAATTCAGACCATATTGCTGGGATTTGCTATGTGTTTTTACCTCTTGCTTGGTGCTGGGCTAAACCCAACTCTAGCAGCAACTCTCACACAAGTTGAATCAATCTCTCAACCCAGGATGCAAACTCTATCTGAACCCCGTAATCTGGAATCGGGAGTTGATAGTTTTCTCACTTCGATTCCCGCAGGTTATTACACGATCGCCACTGTCGAAGAGTTAAAAAGCCTGTTAAAGAAGTCTCAGCCCATGTTAGTAGATGTGCGAGAAGCCTCTGAGTATCGGGCTGGACATATACCTAACGCAATTAATATTCCCCTAAGAACCCTGTCGCAAAATCTGAATCAAATTCCCCGCACTCGCCCCGTGGTGCTGTACTGTTCCTCTGGTTATCGATCAGCAATGGGGGTAATGACACTACACCTATTAGGCTATGAGAATGTGCAAGGTTTCCCACCTAGCTTTGCGGGCTGGAAAAACGCAAAAGAAGCGATGACCTACGGTCGGTCGAAGACCATCGCCTCCTGACTAAAACTAATTACCCTGCAAAATCCTCCGAGAGAACAATGCTGGTGTTAGAAATGTTGGGCGATCGCTCTTTCAACAATCACGCCATCTTGCATTTGAATCACCCGCTTTGTCTGATCTGCTACGGTTGCATCATGGGTGACAATTGCGATCGTAGTTCCCTGTTGATTTAATTCCGTCAGCAGATTCATAATCTCGTGAGAAGTTTTGGAATCTAAAGCCCCCGTTGGTTCATCTGCTAACACTAAAGCCGGATGATTCACCAATGCCCGTGCGATCGCTACTCGCTGTTGCTGTCCTCCTGAAAGTTGGCTAGGGCGATTTGTTAAGCGATCGCCTAATCCGATATTTTCGAGGGCGGCGATCGCAGATTTCAGGCGTTGCGAACGAGGGACATCTGCATAAATCATCGGCAGCATAACATTTTCTAGTGCTGTTAATCGGGGCAACAAATTGAATTGTTGAAACACAAAGCCAATATACTGATTGCGGATATCTGCAAGTTCATCATCATCTAGCGTCGTCAACTCTCTACCGTCCAAGATATACTGTCCACTCGTAGGACGATCCAGACAACCAATAATGTTCATCAGTGTTGATTTCCCTGAACCTGAAGCCCCCATAATCGCCACATATTCCCCATCTTCAATTGATAAATTAATTTCCTTGAGAACGGGTACATCCAATTCTCCTAAGTGATAGGTTTTGGTAATGCCTTCCATCGAGATCATAGTTGCCATAGCGATCACTCATTGTGTAGTGCTGAAATTGGATCTAATTTGGCAGCATTCCGCGCTGGGATACCGCCAGCCAGAACGCCAACTACTAATGAAAGGCTAAATCCTGTCCCAATCGACCACAACGGCACAATAAACGGAAATTTGAACACAGTTGCGGCAGCAAAGGCGAACCCGATACCCAATCCCACACCAATCACACCGCCAACCGTGGAGATAACGATCGCCTCCGTCAAAAACTGGCTCAAAATATCTGTGCCGGTTGCGCCCACAGCTTTACGAATGCCGATTTCTCGCGTTCGTTCCATCACTGAAACTAGCATGATGTTGGCAATGCCAATACCGCCCACAACTAGGGAAATCCCGGCGATCGCACCGATCATCAAGGTAAATGACCCCATCACATTGCTGAAAGTGCTGATAATATCAACTAAATTGATAATCCGAAAATCATCGACATCTGACGGATGAATGCCATGCCGTAGACGCAGAATATTTGTCACCTGAAATTGAGCCGAGTTCAGTTGATCGCCATCGCTTGCTTCTACCCAGAATCCATTAATTGCTACACCCGTCAAGGCGTTATTGCCCACAATTTGGGCAGACATATTGGTAAGGGGGATATAAATCAGATCGTCTAGATCCTGTCCACCCGACGTTCCTTTTGATTCCGCCACCCCAACGACAGTGTATCGTTTGCCCCGAATCCGCAAATCAGTTCCAATCACAGTTTCGTCTGCGTTGAATAATTCATCTCGCACCTTAGAACCGAGAAACGCCACAGGTCGCCCAGCATCTAAATCCCCTTGATTAAAAAATAGTCCCACTTGGGGATGAATATTTTTCATCGTTGGATAGTTCAAATCCGTGCCTAAAAGGGTCGTGGCGATGTTGGTATTGCCCCTGACGACCTGAATTGAACCACGTTGTAAGAATGCCGAAACCGATTTAGCGGCTGGGACTTGTTTGGCGATCGCCTGGGCATCTTCCCAGGTTAGTGTACTGGCTGAACCTGCGCCTTGGCTGATACCGCCTGTTCTGGCTGCCCCTGCGGAAACCAACATCACATTTGTTCCCAAGGCTTGGATTTGTAACTCTGTTGACTTTTGTACGCCCTGTCCCACAGAGGTAATCGTAATCACCGAGGAGATGCCAATAATCACCCCCAACATAGTCAAACCTGTCCGCAGTTTATTACCCCACAGTGTTTCGACTGACATGATCAAAACTTCACTGAAAGATACCTTACGCTTTCCCGAACGGCGCGGACGAGTTTTTGTCTGTAAATTAGTAAGTTTTTTCATGAAGGTCTGCCATTAGCTGTAGAAACCTTACGAGTTCCAGGTGGAAAGCTGAGTAAAACGTTTTCGTTTCCAGTTAAGCCAGATTTGACCTCGGTTTTGTCATTTACTGTTGTCCCTACGACAATCGGCACAAAGACCGAATCGCCTTGATCCTTGGCGACAAACACACCCTGAGCATTGTTTTGTTGCACGATCGCCCCAGTCGGCACTACTATGACATTTTTTAACTCTCCAGCTTTAAAGTCCACAGTCACATTCATTCCTGATCGCAATAAGCCTTGGGGATCTGGCACTGATGTCTTCACTTCAAAGCTGGTCACGTTCTGCACAACACTTGACTGGGTGGCAATTTGCGTCACCTCTCCGGTAAAGGTTTTCCCTGTATAAGCATCTGCCTGAATTGTTGCAACTATACCCATACGAATTTGGGCAATGTTCGCTTCTGCCACATCGGCAACAATCTGGTTCGTGGATGCAAGAGCCAAGATGGAAGAAGATGAAGCAGAGGAAACGGCACTACCTGCTGTGGTGGGTGTAACGAAAGAGCCAGGATCGGCAAATTTCCGGGCAACAATCCCACTAAAGGGGGCGCGGATCACCATATCGTTGAGGTTTGCTTGAATAATTTGCACTGCCCCCTGAGCCGATGCCACTTGAGCGCGGGCTTGCTGAATATCTTCCGGTCGTGACCCCGCTTGAGAGAGCGATAGAGCTTCCTGTTTCTGCTTTACCACTGCCCTAGCTTGAGTAATATCTTCTGGACGAGTCCCCGATCGCACTAATGAAGTAGCTTGTTCTGCTTGCTTGACTTGAGTCTGGGCGCGATCGCGGCTAGTGCCGAAGGTATTTAGACTTTGGAGGGCGATCGCACCTGAGCTATAAAGTTTTTGGTTTCTTTGCAGATCATCTTCAGCTTGACGCAGAGCATATTGAGCATCTTTCAACTGAGCTTGGGCTTGGGCAACTTCCTGGAGTCGATTTCCATTCAGCAATTTTTGGAGATTTGCCTCTTGTTCAGCCAGTTGTGCCTGTGCTGTGGCAATATCTTCAGCACGATTCCCATTTACTAGTTTCTGCACATTTGCTTGAGCCGCAGCGAGATTACCCTGAGCCTGATGTAATTGCCCCTGAAGATTTGAGTCATCCATGTAAGCAAGTATTTGCCCTTGTTGCACAGAATCACCTTCTTTCACCAGCAGTTGCTTGAGAATCCCTGACGTTTTAGGACTCACATTTACTGATCGTTCGGGTTGCACCGTCCCATTTGCAGAAACCGTGATTGGCAGATTGCTCCGCTTGACTAAAGCCGTTTGCACCTTATTCTTTGCCTGTTGTTGAGGCACTACAACCAGTTGGTGATAAGCAAGATAGCTAATACCAATCATAGGTATCAATATCAGTAACCCAAGTAGCCATTTATTTGCTTTTAGCTTACTCAGTCCATTCGGCTTTAGTTCCTTTGGTTTTACCTCTTTAGGTTTTATCTCTTTAGGTATTAGGGAGATGCTCATAGGTAATACCTCTAATTTATAAAATGCAAAAGTGCGGCAAGCATATAAAACTGTCTATATAATTTTATGATTTGGGAAAATTATCAGTAAAAAATTAAAGTATGAATACTCTTACAATATAACAAAGTGATGTTTGATTTCTAGGGTTATTTGGTTGATTTAAAAAAGCTCACCTTTTCATCTTAGGTATGAGAATAAATCAAGCGATTACTAGAATTAAATCAACAATATACTAGTTTTTTCACCATATTGTCTCAGTTTTACTTGGAGATTTTTTAACCTTTACCTTGTTGTAATAGTCCCACAAGTCTTGTCAAAAGAAGCAAAGAGTAACTCATCACCATATAAAATATTTTTAAGAACGATTTAAATAATGTTTGAATTGTATAACTTATACTAAAACATTCAAAAGGCAGAGGTTATATTTTTCAAAATTTGTAAATATTAAATGTGTGGTAAAACTCAAGCATAGCTGTTAATTTTAAGCTTGACGATCATAGAGCCAGATTTCAGAAAATAAACATACTAGAGTAATTATCATGAGTACTGCAATTGATAACTTCACTAAAAACCTGCATGACAATCTAGAAGCAGTTGAAGAACGGGTAAAATCGCTGAAGGCAAGTATTCAATCTGCGCCGAAAAAAACTCAAGTTGAAATTGAATCCCAACTTGAAGAAGCGAAAATAAAGCTGGATGCTAAAAAACAAGAATTCGACGATTACCGAGCAAAGCTGAAAACTCAATTTGAAGAAAAAGAATCTGAGGTGAAGTCCCATGTCGAGGAATGGAAAACGAGCCGCAAAGTAAAGAAGCTTGAACATCGGGCAGATAAAGCTGAAAACCATGCAGCTACGGCAACCTTTTTAGCGATCGCCACCATTGAAGAGGCTGAAAAAGCCACCTTAGAAGCGATCGCTGCCAGACTAGATGCTGAAGCTGCTGCGGTAACTACGAAAAAGTAAAACCAAGCTTGTTTGAGAACTATTTGACATACATACAAGAGCTAAACTCATGACATATACACATAGCGTTGTTGCCCATTTCCCTTCTCATGCAGAAGCAGAAAGGGTTGTATTGGAGCTACAAAAGTCAGGCTTCGATATGCAAAAGCTCTCAATCATTGGTAAAGACTACCAAACCACAGAAAATGTGCGGGGATTTCTCACCTGGAAAGATACAGCTAAAGCAGGGGCCGCAGGTGGTGGTTATTGGGGTAGCTTCGTCGGCGGTTTATTTGGCATTTTAGCAGGGGCTGGAGTGGTATTTATTCCCGGAGTCGCGCCGATCATCATTGCTGGCCCCATTGTAGGAGTATTAGCAGGTTGGTTGGAAGGAACCCTTGTTGGTGGCGCTGGTGCTGCTGCTGTTGGCGGACTAGCTGGTGCGTTAGGAGGGTTAGGAATACCGAAGCACGAGATACTCAGGTACGAGACTAAAATCCAAGCAGGCGAGTTCATCATCCTGGTGACAGGTAACAAAGATGATGTTAGTCAGGCGAAGCAAATGCTAGGCAAAATCAGTCATGAAATCAGCTTGTCTGTCCCTGTTTAAGGCTTTGAACTATTAATCTGCCAACATTAGACATCTGGTGAAAAAAATGTAGAGATGTAGCATTGTTACATCTCTACAAAGGTTATGGATAAGGAAATTATTTGATGACAACCACAAAAAATCATAGCCACTATTTTCAAAATATTAGCCATCTGCACAGCATACTTGCACCTATTATGTTGTTACCTTTATTGCTGACAACAATTACAGGAACTATTTTTCAGATTGTTGATTTAGCAGGTAAAAAAGATGGGTTTTACTGGTTATTAGATTGGCACAAGGGACATTTTGGCGCACTTAATCTAGAAGTCATTTATCCGTTCCTAAATGCTCTCGGCTTGTTCATCTTGCTTTTTACAGGAATTTCTATGTGGTTTAATATGCAGCATAGTTCTAAAAAGGGTTAGCTGGATAAAGTGAAAACCTAGAGAAATAAATGACTAATAAAAGGTGAAGAAGGCAGAGGGCAGGAATCAGAATTCCCTTCTGCCTTTCTTGCTAATGCAAGGGAATTTCTCCATCCGCAGGCATTCCCGGTTTTGCTAGTCTTTCTCGTTGTTCCAAGCTCAGTTTCACACCAAATACCTGTTGCACGCGATCGCTTTGAAAATAAACGTTCTCTGGGGTAAAGGAGGCTTGAGAATCTATAGCGGTAACAGTTGCTTTAAAAGACTTTTGGTGTTTGGGATCGTTATCTAAATAAACATTGGCAAGTTGTCCGACGCGAACTTGAGCAATTTGCCCACCGGGAATAAAGCCCCGCAGATAAACTTGACTCAAGTCTACAACTCTCAGCAAGGGGCGCGATGGTAAAACCACTGTACCAGGTTCAACGCTGCGTGTCGTAACAACGCCATCAATCGGGCTTTTCACAGTCAGATTGTTTAACCGACTCTGAATCAATTGTTGATTTGCTTGGGCAGTTTTCACATCAGCTTGGGCGGCTGCTATTGTGTTGCGTGCCTGTTGTGCTTGTGTCTCGAATCGACTGACATTAGTTTGTTGTCGCCTTGGATTCAGGGTTGTGGTTTGTGCTTGCGTCAATTTTCCCTGAGCAATATTAACGGCTGTTTGTGCCGCTTCCACAGCAGCTAAACGGCTTTGCAAAGCAGCTTTGGCAGTATTGTAAAAAGTTTGCGCCACATCATAGCGTTGTTTGGTTTCTGCTCCTTCAATTGCCAGATGGGCATAGCGATCGCTATCTACCCGCGCCTGTTCAACTAATGCCCGCGCTTCTAAAACTCGTGCTTGTTCTTGTTTCACAACAGCCTTTGCAGTTGAGACAAGGGCTTGACCTTCCGCAACTTTACCTTGGGTGTCACCCTGGGATTGCTGTAAATTCAGATTAGCATCTGCGAGTTGATCTGCGAGAATAGAGATTTGTAACCGGGCGTAAGCTTCTCGTTGTTTTGCTGCATTTACCTGGGCTGTGGCTGCGCTCAGTTCAGATTGTACTTCTTCATCACTAAGACGCACTAATAATTGTCCTTTTTTGACTGTATCTCCTTCCCGCACAGTAACTTCTTCAACTCGACCAATGCCTTTGGTGCTGACATCGGTTTCATAGCCTTCAATCCGTCCATTGAATTGAATCATCTTTGCAGGTTGGGGACGAAAAAACCCATACCAGACTCCAAAGCCGACAGATGCGATCGCCACAGTTCCGCCCAAAATCCACAACCAGCGTCGGGGTTTTTTCGGAGTGGGAATTTTTAGATCGTCAGGCTTTTGAGGCGTTGTAACAGATTTTTGAGGGATTGTAATAGGTTTTGAAGAATCAACTGTATGTGACATAAAATACACCCTGAGTTAACTTAATTGACTACGGTAGCGATTTGCACTCACCAGAACTGTCACGGTTGCAAATACAATCATGGCGATCGCATTTAAACCCCAAACTTCCAAACCTGCACCTTTAAGAAGAATGCTGCGGAGAATGATCAAATAATGATAAAGCGGATTAATTTGGGCAATCCAGCGAAATACAAGCGGCATACTATTCACCGCCGTCACCGCACCGCCTAATAAAATAATGGGAATATTGAGAAATATCCCAATCAAAATTGTTTGCAATTTGTTCTCAGAAAATGTGGAAATTGCCAGTCCAATGGCAACACCAATCTGAATGTAGAGAATGGAAAATAGCAGTAATAAAAATAAATTTCCGCGAAAAGGTAAGGCAAAAACCCAGTGAGCAACGAGGAAACAAATCAGCAACGTGCCTGTGAGTAAAGCAGATATCGGCACAATTTTAGAAATCAAAATATAAGTTGATGCAACTGGAGTCATCAACAACTGTTCTAGTGTTCCTTGATCCTTTTCTCGAACCGCTTCCACAGCCGCAGCCAGAATGGCACTCAAGGTGATGATTGCGCCCAGAACGCCAGGAACAAAGAACCAACTATCAAGCATTCCGGGATTGTAGCGCAACGTCATTTCAGTTTGAACGGGGACTTCTAACCCAGTTGACACAGGTTGATAGCGTTGGAGTAAATCTAAGTTAAATCGAGTTGTAATTTGGCTGACATAGCCTTTTGCAAGTCCAGAACTGTAGGCGTTAATTCCATCAACCACAACCTGAACTTCTGATTTTCCAGTTTGCAGCAAATCCCGATCAAAACTAGGTGGAATGATTAATCCAGCATCGACTTCTCCCCGCTCAACTTGTTGGGTGAGAGTTTGTTGACTGTTGGTGTGGCGAGTCGCAAGAAACACATGATTTGCAGTAAACGCATCTACAAAATCTCGGCTGATTGTTACTTGATTTTGATCCAAAATACTCAGCCGTAAGTTTGTCACATTGGAATTCATCACATAGCCAAAAATCACCATTGAAATAATTGGGGCGATTGTGAGAAAAATAACCAGTTGGCGATTACGCAATAGTTCAGTACTTTCTTTGATTAACAAAGCCAATAGGCGGCGATTTATCATCATTGATTTTTTAATACCAAATAGAATCAAATATCAAGAATAATTAAACGCAGATAGGCGCAGATAAACACAGATAAAGATGAATTAATCAAGGTATTTCAGGATAATATGCAACTTTACATAAAATTTGTAAAAATAGGGCTTTTCGATTTAGATTTAATAATTTATGCCCCGCTTTATTTACCTGTTTTTATTTTTTATTAGAACTTTGCTAAAAATGTGATCTCTCTAATTTTAAAAAATCTATTTTTTTCAGAGGATTTTGATGATATTTGTGTAGACTCATGATTGTTATCCTACAGGTTGTTGTTGAGATCGCGATTCGATGGGGAATGCCAACCAACACCAAAAGTACAGAAAAATAAATCCAGGGATGACGATCGCTAAAATAACGGTAACAATTCGGACACCCATGATTGGTAAATTCCATAGCTGAGAAAGGGCATAACACACACCTGCGAAAACTTTATGACGACTGCGATAAAATACAATCCTTGGTATGACGGGAGTATTGGTATGCGATCTCTTGACCTTGAGAATCAAAGAAATCAGGAGTCCGATCGCACCGAAAATGGCTGATGGAATAGCGAAAATCGCCAGCCAGTGAGCCATGAACATTCCCGAAATCACGTCTCCAAGCCAAGATGAGGACGGACAAATAAAGCGAATTGCTTCTGCTGAACAACCAAAGCGTTCAGCTAAACCCATCCCTCCCCAAGTGACCAGGAATGGAAAAATTCCGTAGAGGATACATATACTCAACAAAAATAAATGTCCACGGGTGGTGAGCGATCGCGTTATGGAGATAGCTGCAAGTGCTGGCCCAACAAGCAACAGGATTGAAATCAAAGGCAAGTAAATCATGGATTTTCTTAAACTTAAATAAGGTCAAATGAAGGTTTTTGATTTAGATTTGATGGCTGGTTTTTAGGGTCAATCAACGAGCCGAAATCGTTTACCACTTTTGGAGCGTTGTAGATGGGATTTGCAACTCAATCTCCTGATCCATAGCCACAGGTAAAGTCAGGAGAATGCCCTCACTCAGTCGCTATTTGAGGTTTTTCTCTACCAAGTTTCCACAGTAAGATGACACCCAATCCGAACATATTGACTAGGAAAATTATTAAACTTCCGAAAAATGGAATTAGGGTCAGAATAGTCACGACCGCCAAACCTACCAAAAACTGCTGCTGTAAGGACCAATTACGATTACCGACTAGACTTTGACCAACAAAAAGTGCCACGGCTAATGATCCGACTAAAGAAGTGATAATCACCGTTAGGCTTAGTAGTGGAATCAGAGGAATACCAATCAGCGTAATCGCTAGAAACACATTCACAAAGATAATGCCGACAATTGCCCCCATTCCCCATAAAACAGCCAAACTGGGGTGTTGACGCAATTTTGTAGCCAAAGAAGGCAGGAACTTTGGATTGGTATGCAAAATAATCAGTCCAAGAATCGCTGCTAATATGGCGTTACCAATTCTAAAAATGGGACCGAGAGAAATAGCGTAGAAGAAGCTACCTCTACCTCGATGGGAACCATCCATCATCCCAGGTTGATCATTAGTTGTATAGCTACCGCCAATATTCGCACCTTCTTCTTTGACGATTTTGCCGCCAAAGGAGTAAACATCACCCTCTACCTGCACTCCTTTTTTCAGGATGACATCCCCGCCAAATGCGATCGCAGTATTTAAAACTCTAGCATTAGGGGATACTGTAACACTCCCCCCAAAAGCCAAGGCATTTTCGACAACTTGATTCTCTGGTACGGTGACGCTACCACCAAAGCGAATCAGGTTGGTATTGTTGATATTGATGTCAGTCTGCGCTAGGGCATTACCTGCAAATATTAAGCTGATGGTGGCGATAAAACCCAGAATTAATTGTTGCCATTTCATAGATTTTATCCTCGTGAATTACATCATGATGAATTCGCTTCATTGGATAGTTGCATTGCCGCAAACTCAGCCATCCGCAAAAGCAGCAAAGCAAAGACGATTCAGCATTAGTCTTCAGGAATTAGATATATTTAAAAATCGGCGATACCACAAAGTGCTTGCCAAGGGCATCGCTAATACTCAAGCCGACCTAATAATAAATGAAATTCGTTCTACCTGAATCTACCCCAGGGATTGAACCAACCAAAATATCCCAACAGTTCCATTCAGGCTCTCGTTGAGGATAAACACTAGCCAAACAACCATACTCCTTACCGAATTTTAGATTTTAAATTTTGGATAATGGAATTGTTGACGTAGCCTCTAGTCCAACAGAAAGCCAAGTATACTGATGGACGTGAGGGATTGGTGGAGGTTACGGAAGCTGATTCACTGATTCGTTATAATATTAAATAATAAACTTTGCTAAAGAGGGCAAATGTATGACTAGCCGCGAGCAGCTTATCCAAGAACTTGCAGAGGTTCCAGATGAGTTAGTTAAAGTAATGTTAGATTTTTTACATCGTCTTCAGACAACGCGCAGTCATCATCCTCTAGCGAAATTTGCTGGTATTTTGAGTGATAATGAGGCGGCCGATTTACAGGAAGCAATTCAAGCTGATTGTCGTCAGGTTGATTTAAATGAGTGGTGAGATTGCATTAGATACTTCTGTTGCAATACGTTTTTTGAATGGTGATCCTGATGTTGTTTCAAGGGTGTTGGCGTTACCGGAAATATTTTTGTCGGTGGTAGTAGTTGGAGAGTTACTGTTTGGGGCTGAGAACTCGACTCGACCGTTGAAAAATCTTCCTCGATATTTGGAGTTTATGGAAGTTTGTACGGTTGTGCCTGTGGAAAAGAGAACAGCAGTTATCTATGCTCAAACTCGTTCTGCTTTAAAGCGCAAAGGACGACCAATTCCGATGAATGATGTTTGGATTGCAGCGCATTGTCTGGAACATGGTTGGGTGCTTGTGACCGATAATTCAGATTTTGATTATGTGGATGGATTGGTTATAGAGCATTGGTAATGATGGCTATTATATTTTGCGATCGCTTAACGCTTAAGTCTGCAATATTCAACAGCGATGTCTAACGGCAAAATGCAACGGACACAGATACGACTGAAACGAAGCGCGAAGAGTCTGTACTTCCTTTGCA
Source organism: Anabaena sp. FACHB-595 (assembly GCF_048568275.1). Classification (NCBI taxonomy): domain Bacteria; kingdom Bacillati; phylum Cyanobacteriota; class Cyanophyceae; order Nostocales; family Nostocaceae; genus Anabaena; species Anabaena sp. FACHB-595. The sequence continues at coordinate 1,758,024 of NZ_CP183473.1, read as the reverse complement.
TTGGGTTTGTTAGCTTGCATCTGGATCTTCTGGCGCTTCACCAATTACTGGTTGTGAGGAATGCCGAATGTGAAGGATGCGAACTGTAAACACTTCTTCTAAAACAGTGAACAGGATGCGATACGAATTACGTCTTTGTCCGTAAAGAAGTTGTCGAATCTCCTGACTAAAATATTCGTTTTCTTTCGCAAGCGGACATCGTTTCGGCATTGTCGATAAAGACTCAATTGCTTTGAGCAGTCCACCGTGCCATTGACTCGCTCTCGTAGAGACGTAACCTGCGCTAGTCGCAGAAATGCGCTATCTGCTTCCGCTTCCGCTATGCTTGAAATTTCAACACGATAGGTCATGCTGGCAGGTTATATTTACGACGTTGTTCATCAGCAAATTCATCGAAAGAGCGGAAATTTCCTGCTTCAAAATCATCTAATCCCTGCTGAATGCCTTTTATAGCATCCTCTGAATCCTGCGCTTCCCACTCAAGGACACTTGCCAAAAGTTCAGCAGCAACAAGGCTGATATCTTGCCCTTGATGAGTAGCTTTTTTGCGTAGCTGCTCCTCTAACTCTGGGGTCAGGTTAATCACGATCGTCATAAGTTGATCTCCTATGGCAGTCAGTCAGTACCCACCATTTTAACAGAAGGCGGAAAATAAGCCTTTTGAGGAGGTTGAGGAAATCACATAGATCCCAGTCTACGGTTTTAGTAGAAATCAGCATCTAGATGGTGCGTTACATTTCATTAACGCATCCTAAAAGATCGGCGATCGCAATCAACTTTTACCATACTCATTGCGATCGGAAAATTTTCATTTGAGTAAAATTGTAATGCCATTAAACTAAATCATCTTGGGCAATTTCTTGATCGATTTGTTCGGGATTTTGTTCGTAGTAATGCCAAGCTGCACTTAAATCTTCCGCAGTCAATCCAGGATAATTTGCCAATAATTCTTCATCCGGCGCACCTTGTTGACGATATGCTACCAAAGTCCATACAGGAATTCGTGTATTTCTAATTCGTGCTTGTCCACTGCAAACTCCAGGTGTAATCTGAATTGGATTTTGCAACATTTGCACGTAATTCAATGCTTGGTCAACTAATTCCTCTGGTAAAGCTGCAATTACTTCGAGCAGTTGAGTCCTCTTATTCATGACAACAAAATCTCTCTCGCTTATTTCATCCTAACTTGAAATTTTATAGTAATTATCTTATCGACTGTTTTAAAGCCCAATCTCAATTTTGGATAAGCGATCGCCAATACTAAAAGCGACCATTACCCGCCGCAGGTAAACTTTGATTTATAACCGATCATTGTGCATGGGCGTTGTTATGCTGCGACAAAATCAGCAAAGCTCAATTCCAACAATAGCATTTTTACCTGGCTGAGTCTTTGCGAGCTTTAATGCCAAATATACCTCTTGAAATGATCGCCCATAGCCAATTGAACACGTTAGTCCAGGTGTTAATTGTGAATACATAGCTTGCATTTCAAAAAGCATATCTTCTTGAAGATTTCCCTTGAACAGAAGATCGTCACCTGCCTCAAATACAACTGCATTCTTACCAAGCTTATCAGTAACAAATTTAGAGATTTTTGAAATTGCATTCGCTACATCTTTACTCAATTTCCGAAAGCTAGATTCATCGCTACAGGAAAGAAAAAGTTCTTCTAATATCTTTCCTGTATCGTCTCCATCCAACCCATAATATAAGGTGTCTCCTGGTGCTATATCAGCATACGTTAACTTTTTCATATGCTTCGGTTCTCTAGAAAGCTCACCACTTGATAACAAAGGATGCACAATATCTGTATAAAATTCAATAAAAGGAAAAGCCATTTTGACAGAAAGCTCCGCCTTGAACTTCTCCAAGTCATTTAAAAGCTTACCTTTATGCGTGGAACTATTTCTCAAGTACAAAATGAAATCATTGAACTTGCTAAAAAACTCTATATCAAAGTCAGACGGCGCATCTTTTTCAATTTTGGCTTGAATAATTTTGAGCTTTTGTCCAAAAGTTTTGCGATCTACTCCATCAGGAGTATCAGCCAATATAAATTTGCTCACAAGAAGGCGAATTAGATCCTCCACACTTGCTGAAATTGACGAAGCTGCTATTCGATATATAGCATTATCTTTACTTTGATCTCCTTGTAACTTTAACTGAATAGAATGACCCAAGTTATCTTTGAAAAACTCTTTATCAGAAGAACTTGAATCTATTGCTACATACTTATTAGTATGAGATTCTATAATTTTCCTGTAGCGTACCATTTCTGACAGATTTAGATAGGCGATGCTATCAAGTCTAGTGCTATCAGGGACTGGAGCATAGCAGGATAGCAAAATATCAGTTGGCATAAAGCCTCTTTCTTCAGTTAGTGCAAACAACTTGTCACTATCGATCGTGTATTGATTTTTTACGTCAAGAATATAAGAAGCTATTGAGAGTAAATTTTTCTGCAATGAAGTTCCATTTGTAATGTCAACAATAAGGTTTGATCCATTTGGAATACCCTTTAAAATAAACTCAATATAATCAACGAATCTTTTAATGGAGTCATCTTCTGCTGTAATCTCAACGATTTTATCGACAAATAATTCTCGGCTTACACCATTTGCCTCTGCATGATCTACCCAATTTTCATTACACTTTAGCTTGGCATAGGATTTTCTTGAATGGACAACAAATATATTTGTTAGACCCTGCTCAAATATTTCCTCAGCCTTAGCGTTAGCTGCGATTACAGAGTTTGCAAATGTAGACTCATTAGTGTTGCCGAGAACGAGTAGGGTCGTCATGTCTCTCTAATTACTTATGAATTGCTATGATTGGATTTGGCAATTTGTTTTTCCTTATGGTAGCATTTCCAAAGATTCACGTAGTACAGAAGTTCGTCGCCACAGTTTTGCTACCCATTTATGACAAAACGACTACAACATCCGCACAGTGCAGGAACTACTCGGACACAAGGATGTTAAAACAACGATGATTTCTACTCATGTACTTAATAGGAGTGGTAAAGCTGTTCGTAGTCCGCTTGATTAGAACTACTTGTATATATTTTGCATGAATTTTGAACACTTAAAATGTAGCAATTCCAAATTCAAAATTTGATAGTTCTGAAAGCCTTACGTCAAGCATAATTAACAATTATTGATAATCTGGGCGATCGCTGAAACGGCATAAATTAGAATATATCTCTATAGTTGCATTCGCCGCATTCCCCACCAAGCGATCGCAAACTCCAAAATCCCCAAAAGCAGCAAAGCACCGATGAGATGCCAAGTTCCAAACCAGCCTGAACCCCGCACAAATACATCCCGACACAGTTCGATGTAATACCGCACGGGAACTAAGTAGGAAGCAATAGAAAATGGAAACGGCACTGTATTGAGGGGAAACAAAAATCCTGCCAGCAAAAAGGCAGTCAGCACTTTAATTGTGCCGATCGCTTGTACAGCCGCGCTTTGGGTGGTAGTAAAAATGCCGATGATTAATCCGAGTTGTACACTTACCCAGATGAATATGGGAGTGCCAATAATTAAGGGGGTGGGATCGCCAATCACGCGCACTTGAAACAACAAAAAACCGACAATAAACAGAATTAAAGCTTCTCCCAATCCCACGAGGGTATATGCCAAGGACTTACCTAGCAATAGTTCCGAGGCACTGAGGCTAGAGGCGTAAAGCTGTAGAATTGTCCCTTGTTCTTTTTCTCGCACTAATGCGATCGCTATCAACAACGGCGGAAAGATGGCTAAAATCACCCCGTAACTTCCAGGTACAATGAATAATGATTCTTGTCGTCCCGGATTAAACCAGAGTCGCACCTGAGAAATTACACCAACAGAGTCAGCAAGTTTACCGAGTTGGGCTTGTACAACTGACAAAGTTGTTCCCTGAATCGCCAATCTTGTTACCCGTGCGTTGATCACATCACTGCCATCAATCACAACTTGCAGATTTCCAGTTTTGCCTGCTTGTACCTCAGCAGTAAAGTCTGGTGGAATGGTGACTTGCACTTGAGCAGTTCCCCGGTCGATGGCATCGGGAAAGCGTTCGCCTTGCCATTGTGCTGGTACAAATAAATTGGTGGCGTATAGTCGTTCAATATAACTCCGGCTGAAGCTTGTCTGATCGAGATCCCGCACCGCCAGGGCAATATTTTTCGTTTCCAGCCGAATTGCATAGCCAATAATTAGCAGGGCAATCACAGGTAAAATAAAAGCGAGGGCAACACCTAAGCGATCGCGCACAAACTGCTCTAATTCTTTGAATAATTGATTGCGAATCCGGCGAATCATCATGGTGGCGCACCTCCGGCTCGTTGCACTTCCCCAATAAACGCATCTTCTAAGGAAAATGGCATGGGTTGAATATCTGTAAGAGAGAGATTTGCCGATTGCAGATATGACCGCACTTGGGGCAGTTCTGCGGTGGGATGATCGAGAACAACGTGGAGGCGATCGCCAAAAATGGAGACGCGCCACGGTTCGAGAAATTGCCGTAAGCGATCGTAACTTCCTTGCAGTTCGCCAATTTTTAACTCAAATAATTGACCAGGTTGTGCAGCTTTAATCTCACTGGCAGAACCTTCGGCAACTTTCCGCCCTGCAACCATAAAACACATCCGGCTACATTGTTCCGCTTCGTTCATATAATGGGTTGTCACCAAAATTGCCGTCCCATGACGAGCAAAATCATTAATCAATTGCCAAAATTGCTGCCGTGCTAAAACATCTACGCCAGAAGTCGGTTCATCTAAAAACAAAATTTCCGGTTCATGGATGACGGATGCGCCAAATGCTACCCGTTGCTTCCATCCACCGGGGAGTTGTCGTGTCAGTAAATGTTCTTGTCCTTCTAATCCCGAAATGGATAACACCCAACTAATTTTTTCTCGCTGCTGACGGGGTGGAATGCCATAAACACCACTATAGAACTGCAAATTTTCCAGAATTGTTAAATCATCGTAGAGGGTGAACTTCTGACTCATATAGCCGATGCGTTGCCGCAATTCTGCACTGCGAAGATCACCTGTTTCTCCAGCCAGGGAGATTTCGCCAGAACTAATTGGTAATAGGCCACATAGCATTTTAATAGCGGTGGTTTTTCCGGCTCCATTTGCGCCCAAAAGTCCATAAACATCGCCATAGCGGATATCAAGATTCAAATCCACAACGGCGTGAAAGTCACCGAAAACGCGATTGAGATTCTGTGCAGAGATGGCTATTTTCGCCTTTGCAGGTTCAGATATTGCCAAGCTTTTGACTCGCGGAAATGCCAGAGATTTTGGTACAGAACCTTTTTGGCGTAAGAGTGTGGTGAAAACGTTCTCTAGTGTGGGTGATTCTGGTTGAATTTCCTCGAACTGTACATTGTTTTGAGTCAAGCGATCGCGCACAAAGGCAATTCCCGATTTCACATCTTTCACCAAAACTTCCAGGCGATCGCCTAATGTGGAAACCTCTACAATTTCACCTGTGACAATCAGGGCTTGTTCTGCCTTAATTAGCTGCGAAGTGCGGATAATTAACCGATTTAAGCCTAAATTCCCCTTGAGTTCTGTGGGAGAACCCATTTGCTGAATTTGTCCGTTGTAAATTAATGCCACGCGATCGCAGCGTTCGGCTTCATCTAAATCTGGAGTTGCAACCAGCACGGTAATATTTTGGACAGTTAATCCAGCCAGAATGTCCCAAAACTCACGCCTAGCAATGGTATCGACTCCAGTTGTTGGCTCATCCAGCAATAATACTTGCGGTTCAGCAATTAATGCACAGCACAAGGCTAACTTTTGCTTCATCCCACCAGAAAGACGACCGGCAAGGCGATCGCGGAATGAATCGAGTTGCATCAACTTAAGATACTTGGTGCGTCGTGCTTCCAGTTGATCTTCGGGGACAAGTCGCAATCCTGCACTGTAATAGATATTTTCATCCACACTCAGATCAGGATAAAGAGAAAATTGTTGAGTTAAATATCCAGTGTAATTTCGCGCATCACGGGCAGGTAATCCGAGAATTTTAGCATCCCCTGCGGTTGCCTGCATCACGCCACCCAAAATATTGAATGTGGTTGTCTTACCTGCACCGTCAGGCCCAATCAATCCAAACAATTCGCCACGGCGGATTTGCAGATCGAGTCCGCGAATTGCAATGGTTTTACCATAGTGTTTGTAGAGTCCCCGAACCTCGATTGTCACCTCATTTAAGTTTAAAGAAGCAGCAGGAATTAACTCATGGGAAATTTTCATAGGCTAAAACCTTGCTCAAGGAATGAAGACAAATAACAAATCAAAATACTTCTTTGTATACTCATTTATTTTCTCTTATTTTTACAAAAATAAGTATAAATCTTCTAATTAAATATCATGTTTATTTAAATGATTAAAATATGTATGAATAATACGTATTCTGATAAATACTTCCAAAAAAATAGATGAAATTGATTCTATTTACCTATTCAGATACAAGAAGTATTTGATGTTTTATGCTTTAGTGAAAAGTTAGGTTAAAGCTGATGTAATTGTCAACATAGGGGGATATGAAGAAGCAACGTAAATACCAGACTTCTTTGTTTAAACTGGGGGACACTCGTAATAGCTTAGGGACTTGCATGAAAATAAAGTACCAGTAAACCGAGTTTCGACTCCGCTCAACTCTCGACAGATGAGGGTTGAGCGGAGTCGAAACCCGGCTGGTTAGGACACTATTAACCCGCAGATCCTTTATATATCTTTGTCGCATTTTACTACCAAAGGTGGAGAAAGCATACTGAGACAATATGGAAAATAAAACCAAATTGACTCTAATTAAAATCATTCACACGTTGATATGGGTATTCTTCAATTTTGTAATTTTTTATATGCTTTATGCCGCAATCGTCAATAAAATTGATGTATGGCTCTGGATTGGTTATGGATTTGTATTTCTAGAAGGGCTGACCCTGTTAACTTTTAAACTTCAATGCCCATTAACTTTGATGGCTCGTAAATATTCAAACTCTACAAGAGACAATTTTGCAATTTATCTTCCCAATTGGTTATCCCAGTACACAATGCTGATCTATACATCTATTGTAGTAATTATTTCAATCATCACAATTTATCAACTTCTGAATTAACAAATATAGGTAAGTATCATGTGGATTAAATGGATTGGAATTATTGGTATTTTTATCATAGTCTGCTTGGGAATTGCAGCCATTTATGGTGGTTATCGGTGGCAGTTGGATACTGATAAATTACGCGCCAAATTAACAAATGGACAGCAGATAATTAAGCCCAAAATCTATGACAAAAAGGAAATTGAAGGCTTACCAGCCCCCGTACAGCGATTCTTTCGGACTGTGCTTAAGGATGGACAAGCGATCGCATCTGCGGTCAAACTCTCTCAGCAGGGGCAGTTCAATATGAGTGAAACTGAGGCAAAGTGGAGTAAGTTTACCGCCACACAGCTTGTGATCACCCAGCGCCCCGGTTTTGATTGGGATGCACGTATTCAGATGGCTCCCGGAGTGAATGCCTTTGTCCATGATACCTATCTGTTAGGAGAAGGCAACTTACAGGCTTCATTATTCGGTCTTTTCACCGTTGCCAAAATGTACGGTACACCTGAATCGAACCAAGGTGAATTATTGCGGTTTTTTGCAGAGACGGCGTGGTATCCCACGGCTCTGTTACCTAGTCAGGGTGTGCGCTGGGAGGCGATTGATGACACATCCGCTCGCGCTACTATGACGGATGGTATAACAACTGTCTCCCTTGTATTTCAGTTTAATGACGAAGGGGCGATCGCGACTATTCGGGCTGAGGCTCGTTATCGAATGGATGGCGATAAGCTGACTGCGATGCCTTGGGGTGGCAGATTTGGGGAATATTCAGTTCGCAATGGGATGCTGATTCCCTTAGAAGGCGAAGTGGGATGGGAGCATCCAGAAGGCACTCGGCTCTATTTTAAAGGAAGAATTACAGAAATTAATTATGAGTTCGCGGCATGAATTGCACCCATCGGAAAATAACCCATAATTGAGAGGTCAGTGATGCCAACGGCAACGGATTTTAAAGACTATTACGCAGTTCTGGGAGTGAGCAAAACGGCAACCCCTGAAGAAATTAAACGCGCTTACCGCAAACTTGCCCGCAAATATCATCCTGACCTCAATCCTGGAGATAAAGACGCAGAAGCAAAGTTCAAAGACCTGAACGAAGCGAATGAGGTACTCTCTGACCCAGAAAAGCGGCAGAAATATGATCGCTTTGGTCAGCACTGGAATCACCCAGGGTACACTGACGCACCGCCACCCAGTTCCACTAATGTTGATACAACTGACTTCGATCAGTACGGCGATTTTGATTCGTTTATCAACGATCTGCTGGGTCGAACGAGACGTAAAACCTCCACTGGTGGCTTTGATGATTTTAGTGGGGGATTTCGTTCTCAAGCTCCCGCACCGGACACAGAAGCCGCGATAGCCCTGACATTTTCCGAAGCATTTCACGGTGTCCAAAAACGGCTGCAACTCGATGAGGAAACAATCAACGTCCGTATTCCCCCTGGTGCAAAGCCTGGGAGTAGAATTCGCATCAAAGGTAAAGGTCGTCCTAGTCCATTCTCTCAACAGCGTGGCGATTTATATTTAACTATCGAAGTTTTACCCCATCCCTTCTTTCGATTTGAGGGCGATAACTTGGTTTGCGAAATTCCCATTCGCCCTGATGAAGCGGTTTTAGGCGCACAAATCAGCGTACCAACCCCCGATGGTAGCGTGACGATGAAAATTCCCAAAGGAGTGCGATCGGGGCAATCGCTCAGACTGCGCGGCAAAGGCTGGACATTGCCAAAAGGGGGACGAGGTGACTTATTTGCCAAACTTCAGATGGTCACGCCGCAAGACCTGAGTGCGATCGAGCAAGAATACTACGAAAAAATCCAGGCAAATACTAGCTTTAACCCACGTACCCAGTTAGAGGAGATTAAGTTATGACCTTCAGCCTTTCAAAAACCGTGGTTTCACTCGAAGGCGAACAACTCTACACCTTTGAATATGCCGCATCAATAACTGAGACTTCGATTAGCGTTGTGCAGGTTTATGTTGAGTTAGGCGTAATCGAAGCGATTGGTGATTTGCTGCATTCCCGTGCGATCGCGCGAATTGCTCAGATTCAACGCTTGCGTCAAGATTTGGGGCTAAATTTAGTCGGCGCGGCAATGGTAATAGATATGGCGACGGAAATTGCCCAATTACGGGCGCAGCTAAAGGTGTATCAGTCTCATCCCTCTAAGCAATGGTGATGACCACGATTGGGTCTGATTAATTTCCGAAAACCGCAGAAGGGCGGGTGCTATTGGTATTGCTGACACTCTCAAAGAGTTGCAACTGCTGGGAATCACCCCGAAAATGATTACCGGAGACAACAAGGCTGTGGCGATGAGTGTCATACAGCAGGTAGGATAAGTAAAAAGCTATTCATCTTCGTCTCCTGATGGTCGTTCGCTCTCGCTTTGTTGGGTGTTCCACTCCAAAACAATATATTCTAGCATTTCAGCCTGTGTACAGTTATTTACAGCAGCGTATTGCTTAATTAGCTCTTTTACTTTAGGGCTAATCTGGCTGATATCTAGTGAGTTATTTCCTACTGTTTCCATGATGTTTTCAGAGAATATTTAAGCGGTTTTGCTGTTTCTTTTACTAACTGCTTCGCCAAAGGATTTTGGATATATATATGCAAGAGCTTTCAGCATTGCTAGTAAAAGCGATCGCTGGAATTTCTCTTTTCTGGGGAGACATAAGTGTTCGGATTTTCCGGATTAGTCCATAGTTATTTTTTCCTATTATATTGACTTTTGTAATTGTCACTAGTTTCTCTATCATGACAACTAATTTATTAATGTCAATTGGTTTGAGCAAATATCCGGCAAACTCTATCTTAAAAATGTGTTCAATAGTACTTGTGGCAGATGTTGAATTCACAATAATTGGGATATGATTTCTACTATCTGCTTCCACAGCTTTCAATTTATTTAGCAAGGTATAAATACTTTCACCTAAGAATATTATCTCATGCAATTTCCTGTCTGATAACAGCTATTAACCATTACATTCTAAAGCTAATTTCATAATTTATTTAGTTTCGGATTTAAGCACTCCTAAGAGAACAATCCGCAATATCAAAGCCTTTAAAAATACTAAGTACTGTTGGCAGGAATTATCGTAATGAACCTAACCGATCGCCAAGATACAGACTATCTCAAATTTATAGGAAAATTGCCACCCCAAGACAATTACATCCCTGTTGAATCTTTTAATCAGGGTGCATGGTATTGGGTCGATAAAAACACCCCTTGCCTACAAATTGTTTCGCCCGATCCACACCCGTGGGGTCAGGAGTGGGTAATTTCACTTGTAGTAGATAGAGGGATTAAAGACCTCGTTGAATCACCTCCATTAAGTGTGAGCTTAAAACTTTCCCCTCTCTCCCCGTTAGAAAAGGCTACTTCTGTGGAAATAACTCGGCAGATAGAATACGGTAAGTTTGTCCACACGCAAGAGCAACTATATTACTTTGTGACATTTATTTGTCAAGGTGATAACTCTTTGGCAGAACATGAAAACCCACTCAGTGAGTGGGTGACATATTTGTTTTATCCGAAGGCGAAACGATGAGAAGTAAGGGACTTCCAACTAAAAAAAATATACCATCACTAAGTCAGCAGGGGGCAGAGGAGAAACAGAAAATATGACCTGACTAAATTGGATAATTTATTTTCTGGAAGTCCCTAAAAAGAATGCGATCGCATCTTTTTATTTATTAGAAAATATCGCGTGTTCAGCAATTATTTAACCAAAAATAGATGAGTAGGATTCAGAATCTATGACTATTTCTCCTTCTAAGCCAAAGTCTTCAGACGTGAAACAAGACAAATCTGCTCCACTTAGTACTGAAGAATTGTATCAAATCAATGCTTACTGGCGTGCTTGCAACTATCTAGCTCTAGGTATGATCTATTTGCAAGATAATCCACTGCTCAAACAACCCCTCAAGCCAGGACACATCAAAAATCGCCTGTTAGGACACTGGGGTTCAAGTCCCGGTTTGAGCTTTATTTACGTCCATCTCAACCGTTTAATCAAGAAATATGATTTGGATGTGATTTACATTGCAGGCCCAGGTCATGGCGCTCCGGGTATTCTTGGACCTACATACTTAGAAGGAACCTATTCTGAGGTTTATCCTGATAAGAGCGAGGACGAGGAAGGTATGCTGAAGTTTTTCAAACAGTTTTCCTTTCCTGGTGGCATTGGTAGCCACTGCACACCGGAAACCCCTGGCTCGATTCACGAAGGCGGCGAGTTAGGCTACAGCCTCTCCCACGCTTACGGTGCGGCTTTCGATAACCCAGATTTGATTGTGACGGCAGTTATTGGTGATGGTGAAGCAGAAACTGGGCCTCTGGCAACAGCTTGGCATTCCAATAAATTTATCAACCCCATTCGGGATGGTGCTGTTTTACCAATCTTGCATTTGAATGGCTACAAAATTGCTAACCCAACTATCCTAGCCCGCATCAGCCATGAGGAACTAGAGGACTTATTCAAGGGGTATGGCTATACACCGTACTTTGTGGAAGGGCATGATCCAGCGCAAGTGCATCAATTGATGGCAGCAACCCTAGAAACAGTGATTCTGGAAATCAAAAAAATTCAAACCGAAGCTAGGACTTCGGGTGTAGCAAAGCGTCCTCGTTGGCCGATGATTGTCCTTCGCACCCCCAAAGGCTGGACTGCGCCGGCAGAAATAGACGGTCATAAATTAGAGGGATTTTGGCGATCGCACCAAGTACCAATTACAGATGTAGCTACTAATCCTGACCATCTGAAGATTCTCGAACAATGGATGAAAAGTTACAAGCCAGAAGAATTATTTGATGAGCATGGCAGTCTAATTCCTGAACTCAAAGAACTAGCTCCTATTGGTCATCGTCGCATCAGTGCCAATCCCGTTGCTAATGGTGGAATTCTGCGGAAAGAATTGCGCCTATCCGACTTCCGCAACAATGCAGTTGAGGTATCTAAACCTGGTGCAGTTGAGGTGGAAAACACTAAGCCTCTAGGGAACTTCCTGCGAGATATCATGCGTAATAACATGACTAATTTCCGCATATTCGGCCCAGATGAAACCGCCTCCAATCGACTCAGTGCTGTCTACGAAGTCAGCGAGAAAACCTGGTTGGCAGATATTCTGCCTGAAGATGCAGATGGTAGTGAACTATCTACCGACGGTCGGGTGATGGAAATGCTCAGTGAACATAATCTGTTCGGCTGGCTTGAGGGCTATCTTTTATCTGGGCGACATGGTTTGTTCCACAGCTATGAAGCTTTTGCTCACATTGTTGACTCTATGTTTAACCAGCACGCCAAATGGCTGGAAATCAGTAAAAATGAAGTTGCTTGGCGATCGCCGATTTCTTCAGAAAATATCTTGCTATCCTCTACTGTTTGGCGACAAGACAACAATGGCTTTAGCCACCAAGATCCAGGATTCATAGATTTGGTGACGAATAAGAGTGCCAATGTTACCCGGATTTATCTGCCTCCCGATGCTAACTGTCTACTTTCTGTAGCCGATCATTGCCTGCGTAGTACCAACTACGTCAACGTCATCGTTGCAGACAAGCAAAAACACCTCCAGTTTCTCAGCATAGAAGAAGCGATCGCACATTGCACCAAAGGCATCGGCATCTGGGACTGGGCAAGCAATGACCATCATGGGCAAGAACCCGATCTTCCTGATGTCATCATGGCATCTTGTGGAGATGTTGTGACTATGGAAGCGTTAGCTGCAACTGCCATCTTAAGAGATGAGTTCCCCGATCTCAAGGTGCGGTTTATTAATGTTGTTGACTTGTACAAGTTGCAACCAGATACAGAACATCCACATGGATTATCAGACTGGGATTTCGATAGTCTTTTCACCACAGATAAGCCTGTAATTTTCAACTTCCACGGCTATCCTTGGCTGATTCACAAACTTGCTTACCGTCGCACTAACCATGAAAATATTCATGTGCGCGGCTACAAGGAAAAGGGCAGCATTAACACACCACTTGAGTTAGCTATCAACAACCAAGTTGATCGGTTCAATCTGGTGATTGACGTAATTGATCGAGTTCCGAAGCTGGGTTCTGCTGCTGTCTATGTTAGAGAGCGCATGAAAAAAGAAATTATTAACAACCGGAATTATGCTCACAAGCACGGTATAGATCAGCCAGAAATCCTCAACTGGAAGTGGCCTTACTAAGTCTGTAAGTATTGGGCGTTGGCGTAGCCTATATACGATTACTTTTTGCTCTTGTCGATAGCTTGATTCGCTGATGTGCTTACTTCAACTCACTTTAAAGCTTTCCGCGCTAACTTTACATAAGTTTTTACAGTCAATAGCGGCATCTCTAAATCATCAGCGATCGCCTGGAGTGAATCTCCCATGTCTCGACGAGCCAAAACAGTTGCCCAGGTAGCAGCTATTTTATCAGTGCGATCGCCACCCTTGCGTTTGCGTTGTGCTGTGAATATTTCTGTCAGTTCCTCGATCCGTTCTGCCAATATATTCTCCAACAACTGAGCCGATGTCGTTGGCTTCTGTTCTAACCAGTCTAAACGTGTTTGCCCTAAACCAAATGTCGTTTTATGTCCTGTGCCGCAATAGGGAGATAACTGCACCAAAGCATAAAATAATTTAGTAAAGTCTGCATTAGCTAACCCTGCCCGGCTCAAACCTAAAGATATTGCACCTGTAAAACCTGTGACTGACCCCCGCTTCCCTGCTGCTACTTTCTCTGACTGCAAACGGTGTTGATGAATGATCACGTTTTCGTCTATCCATTCCAGAAAACTCTCTTGATTTACTAGCATATTGGAAAAGTCATTCCATCGCCGCAAGTAACTATGAAACAGATTTTCTGGTACTGGTAGAGGGAAATGATGACCTTTGCGCCGAAAACTGGTAGGTGAGACAAAGCTCAGATTGACTAATGATGGTTGCGTTGATGGTTGCAATAACTGTGCATAAGTTGTTGGTGCATGAGCAATACTCACTTGTTTGATTTGTAGAGGTGTGCCACTTAACTCAATAGTTTTCGGTAAGTTCGTCAACCATTCTTTGAGGAACAATGCCACTTTTTGAGACAGTGCATTGATATGCCAGTGGTATGTTTGCTTGGCTTCTAACCTTAATTGCTTGCCACTAGGTAGCAGTTGTCCTTCTAATGCCGATATATTGAAGGGTTTTTCCGATTCTCCATCATGAAGATAGGCTGAAAGGTCTGGGTCAACTTGCTGCACTTGATGCAGAAACCAAGCATGAAGTCCGATTGTGTACTGTGAGTAGAGAGAACCTGAGTCAGTTGCCTCTAAGTCAAACACCAAGCCTACCAATTCTGTCTCATCTGCCCATGTTGGAACTAGAGATGTTGGTGCTGATTTAGCTCTAGGCTTGCGTTTGGGTGTTGTGGCTGCTCGTGGCATCGCTTGGTTTGACTCAATATGTGTTGAATATTTTAGGCGATTTCGTCCCCCTATGGGGAAAATTTTTTGGTGCAGGCGATCGCTTGTTTCTGTTATTGAGTAGAGTCAAATATCTGAAATTAATACTAATGCTGATAAATTTGGCGAAATGTGATTTCACATAAAAAGTTTTTTACTTTATGTAGCATTTATTTTAATCCCCTTAAGGGTATTAAAAATTAACGCAACGGCAATAACCACTACTAGTAAATTAAATATCTATCTCCAAGAATTATTTTTAGTCCCCTTGCGGGGAAGTATTGAAACTAAATTTAAATGCTCACAATACACGAGAGCGTGAGTTTCAATTCCCTTGCGAGAAAGTTTTCTTATCAGAAATTCATAGTATCACATCTTCCTGCATTTGTATCTCTGTGGTGATCGGCAAAATATTTTTTGAAATTTGTATCTAAAAAAATGCTTTAGAACAACACAATAAAACTTTTGTCACTTATAATTTATCCATACTGATGACTTGTATTTCTCTAAATGGCTCCATAATCTTACTTTTGCCTTTGTCTACAGTTTCAGAGCTTTCCGTTTTGTAATAAGGCTTTGGCTATCATTGAGGAGTTTGATTTTATGGCAGTTACGGGAACTGGCATCATTAGTATCAGTGAATAATTTGTTTTGGAGAATACTATGTCTAGCTTGAATGTACTCATGATAACAAGTAAAGCTGCTGATCCACTAGGATCTATCCTCACTAAAGTTTAAAGGCTCAAAAATACCAGAGATTCGTGAATTTAATAATGCAGGAGAAATTTATGAAATTCAGTGGAAACACCATATCTATAGAAGTAAAATCTTCTAATCATCATCCAAATTTCCTGAGTTACAATAAGCGGTTGGAACCAGAAAGTGAGCAACATAGGTATTCGACGATACCACCGATAGAATTACAATCACAACCCCATATATCTTTACAACTAAATATCTCTGATGCGCCACATCAGAATCAGATAATACCAGTAGAGAAAGCTAGCACTATTGGTAAGATTTTTGGCAAGACAAAATCAGCAATCTCACTAATTTCATTTCTCAGATGCTTAGAAATTTTAAAAGATTGGATTAGTGAAGTTTTGAAACATTAAACGAGTTAAGACTGCTAGGAGTTTTATCAGAGACTTCGTTGAAAAACCTGGAAGTACGTATAAAACCGAGCTTTATCTTATTGTGCCAAAGTTCGGTGTTACGAAGCCTTCCAATGACCACTAGAAATTCAGTGGTAGTCTGATTTGATCATTTTTTGTCAAAGAGGACACCTCTAAACGGTGTCCTTTATTTTCAAGGGTCATCATGAACAATTCTCGCACGCGCACAATTACTGCTTTAGCCTGGTGTCTCGCTTGGGGCGAAAGGCACAATCTCAATCAGGATGAACTCAGTATATTGCATCAAATAGAACGGGCAATTAAAGATGAGCCAGACGTACCGGAGAGTATCAAATCTGTTGTTAAACAAGCAAAGCGACTCTATGATATTCCTAACGACTATGAACCAGAAACACTGGAAGACTTGAAGAAAGATTATCCAGACCTTTGGGATGAGAAGAGGCGCATTGGTTTGGTATATGGGGGAGCTACCAAAATCAAACAATACGTCTTTGAAGCTGCTAAACTTAACGATATTCGTGGTGCGTCGGCGTTACTAGATCGCATTAATCTTGATGATATTCCCGGTTTTTTTGGAGAGGGCGGGCGATCGCACCGAATAGGTAAATGGCTGGATGAGAATGGATTTTCTGACCTAAGACAAGCCTTAATTCCCGAATTGATTATCTATTCTACAGGCGGTAGTGTTCTTGCTTTCTGTCCTGCTGCATTGACTGACAAACTCGCCAATGCAATCGAAAAACGCTACACTCATGAAACTTTAACCGCTAATTCCTGTGCTGTTGGTGATACTTTCAGGCTTTTAGAATTACGCTTTGGGTTACTGCAAGACCCAATTGAAAATACGCTTTGGCTTGAAAAATACAAACAAAAACAAAGTAATCCTAATCCCAATCCTATTATTCAAGCTTATTTTAACCAATCAAATGAATCGGACTTAAACAAGAAATTTTGGCTACGCAAGAATTTTAACGAACTTGTGGGAAAACTTGCTAACCAATTTACCCACCGCCGTAACGGAAACGCATCAGCAACAGCACGTCCTACTCGTTCCTTTCCGCCAATGTTTGAAACTCATCCATACTTGGAACGGGATGAAACTGACAATCGCGCAGCTGTCGCCAAGACGAATTTACCGGGAACACCTAGTTTTTCGGATGCTTTAGCACGAAAAGTTATTGTCGGACAGCGCAGCAAACGCGATCGCCAGCAACGACGGCGATGGTACAAAAATTTTAGATTCCGCAGACAGTCAGGGAAAGAAGAACTATGGAGTCCCGGTTATTTTCCTAGTTGGGTGACAAGATTTCACAAATTTTTAGAACAATCAGAAAGCGATCGCCAATATTATCAAATCACACAAGGTGAACCAGTAACAGAGGCTTTTTCTTTACGTGAAATAGGTAATGTCAGCAAACTTCGTGGTTTTGTTGGTTATATCTATGCAGATGGTAATAATATGGGTGGCTATCTCCGCCAGCACATCCGCACGCCAGAAAAATACCGCGAGTTTAGCAAACAGGTTTTAGATGCAACGCGGAACGCTGTTTACATTGCGCTAGAAAAACATCTTAAACCGCGCCGACTGAATAATCTTATTGACCCAGATAATGCTCACCGGAATGGTGATTGGATTTATCCTTTTGAAATTATTACGATTGGTGGCGATGATGTTTTATTAATCGTTCCTGCGGATAAAGCTTTAGATGTTGCTAAAACTATTGGTGAAGAATTTGAACGAGAAATATTAAAATCACCAGGCTTTAGGCTTAACAAACCTTATGAACCCGAAAAAGTCCACCGCTACCAAGGAGAAAAACCATCTGAGTATACATCTCAATGTGAATTAAGTATGTCGGCAGGTGTTTTGATAACTGCTGAAAATACACCTATTTACTACGCACAAGAACTCACCGAGCAACTTCTAAAATCATCGAAGAAACTTGCTAAAGAACTCAAACGCTATAACTATTATGGTGGAACGGTTGATTTTTTAGTATTAAAAGCCGTAACCATGATTGCTTCAGATGTCAAAGATTTCCGCGAACAAGGATTAACAAAAGGTAATCTTAAACTATATGCTTCACCTTACACCCTTCATGAATTAGGAGGGTTATTACAAACTGTGGAAGCACTTAAAAAAGCCAAATTTCCGAAATCACAACTATATCAAATTCGTAGTTTGTTAGAGCGAGGCAAACATACTGCTATCCTCAACTATCGTTACTTCCGAGTTAGACTACAACAAGGACAAGCTGAACTACAAAGGGAATTTGAAGAGTCTTGGTGTAAAGCTTTAACAAATGATGGTAATTTAGCACCTTGGATAAGTGATAGAAGATGTATCATCAGAAATTTGATGTTGTTGCTCTTTGTAGAAGCCAGTCCTCAAGCAGGATTTTGCTTACATTATCAAACTTTACGCCTTTTAAAAAAACCAAATTATGAAACTCTTTGGCGTGACTTGGTAGATTTATATCCATTTCTAGTAGAAGATGAGCCAACACCAGCGAACCAAGGAGAACAACAAGAACAAGGAGTCAAGCAATGATTGACCTGAGTACACTTTCCCAAAGAGCATCTGAAAACTGGAAAATAAATGCAATTATTGATACAGCTTTATGTGTTGGTGCTGGTGGTTCATCTGGTTCGCTGGCAGATAAACCCATTGTCCGCAACGCCCAACGACAACTTTTAATCCCCGGTTCTCAAATTAAAGGTAGGCTGCGCCATGAATGTGAAAAACTTGCACGGGCGTTAGGTTGGCAGATTTTTTATGCACCCGTAGCCACAGAACTTTGTCCAAATCAAGGCCAAGTGTCTAGCCAATTTCAAGAAATTTATCAAGTTAGCGGCTATAAAGGCTACCACTGCGTTGTATCGCAAATCTTTGGCGACCCAATCTTACCATCCCGTGTCATTGTGGATGATTTTATCTGTACAACACCAGTTGATGAACTAGCAGAAGTTTTTCGTCCTGGTGTGACTATCAACCGTCGTCGTCGCACGGCTGAAGAAAACAAACTCTATTTATTAGAAACGTCGCCTGCAAATGCCCAGTTAGAGTTTAAGGGTAAGATTTACCTACAGCCCCGCTTTCGTTCTGGCAGTCCAGACTTAGCAAAGCCTTTGATTTTTGCTGCTTTACGACGCATCTATGCTTTGGGAGGTAGTAAATCAACAGGTTTGGGATGGTTGCATTGGCAGAATTTACCGACTTTATCTGATGATGATCCGATATGGTCAAATTTGAATGCTGAGGAGTATCTAGCAAATCGTCAAGTTTCAGTTGGTGGTGCTGCATGAAGCGAATTGAACTGACCATCAAAGCATTGTCACCCTTGGCAATTGGTAAACAAAAACCCGGCGGTTCTATCAACGAGGTGGAACGATATATTCCAGGTTCAGTGTTGCGTGGTGCGATCGCTAAACATATCCTACAACGTGCTGGCCGGGAACTGGAAAATCTGGCAACTAACGGCGGTGATTTCGCAGACTTATTTTTAGCGGAAAATCCAGCTATCTTTCAAAATGCCTACCCCGCAGTTGCTAAAGTGGGGAGTAAGCATCAAGTAGTAGATAACAATATCAAAGTTTTACCTGCAACTGCTGTTAGTTCCAAAGCCAATCCTGGTTTTTTACCCAAGGGACATGGTGTATTTGATACATTAATTGACTCGTTTTGTGCCGAACAATTCCAGCATTCTTATGACCCCAGTAGTTTGAAAGCATTAGAACAAGGGGTAGACCCGCGAGTTGAAACCTACAATTCTTTGTATAGCAAACATAACGAGCAATACTGTACTCATGCGGCTACAAGTCGTTTGTTAACACGGGTGGGCATTAATCGTTATCGTGCTACATCTAGCGATGATATTTTATACAGTATCGAAGTTCTCAACGAAGCCTTTATAGTTGCCAATGAGGGTAAAAATCAGGAATGGGATAATTACGTTTATCGCGGTTATATTAACGTTTCTAATGATGAATTAGTCACAAAACTCACTAATTTTATCAACAATAACTCTGAAGTTTTTCGACTTGGTGGGTCAGTATCTCGTGGGCTGGGTAAAGTTGAAATTACTGCTAAAGAAATTCCGGTAGCTGATGATATTTCTAGTCGGATTCATGTATTTAATCAAGCATTACATAAACGCTGGCAAGATTGGTCTGAAGCATTTGGCGATGGGCTACGCCCCGCTAAAAGCGATCGCACACCTAACCCAACTAGTAAACGCACTTTTTTTACACTTAACTTGCATTCTGATGTAATTTTAACTGAAGATTGGCAGCGTACTACAGTAATTTCGCCAGAAATGCTTCAGCAGTTTGCAGATGTGGAAGACCCTAGCTTAAAACTCCACACAGCTTACAGTAGTTATAGTTACACTTCTGGTTGGAATAGTGCTTGGGGTTTGATGAAAGATGTTGAACTTGTCACCAATAAAGGGTCAGTTTATTTATTCAGCACTGAAAATCGACAGTTGTGGGAGGATGCACTTTCTAGTTTAGAGTTGCGGGGTGTAGGCGATCGCACCTGTGAAGGTTTTGGACAAGTAGAAATTTGCAACGAGTTTCATCAAATATTTCGGGAGAATCCAGTATGACAGATTTGACTGAACAGCAACAGCAAAGAGAGATACAACAAAAAGAACTCAAAATTCAAAAAGAAATTCGTCAAATCGAAGATGATTTAGTTATAGCTATTGAGACAATTTTAAAAGATAAAGATTCATGTAAAAACTTAGAAGAATCTCAATATCGTAATTTAATGCACGTTGCAGATACAACAGAAAGTATTGCAGTCATCAAGAATTTTTTGCGCTACCAGTTAGGTCGTGATAAAAAGTGGGGCGTAGGAGAAAATTCAATTGCCCAAAGAATTATTAATGATATTGATACTTTACTTCAAGAGAAAGCAAAAACAATTGTCGAAGAAGTAAAGTATATGGAAAAATTTAAACCTGTTTGGTTAGAATTAACCCGCCGTTATCTTGGCTATGGTTCTCGTCGTCTCAAGTACATTAATGCCAATAAAGATAATAAATATGAAAGTTAATTTTAGGTAAAAACTATGTTTGAAATCTTTAAAAATCGTCTAGAAATTATCGGTATCCTTGAAACTGTTACAGCTTTGAGAATCAGTGCTGGACGTTCTACAGAACCAATTGGCTCAGATTTGCCAGTTATTAAAGATGCTTTTGGTAGACCATTAATCCCCGGTTCGAGTTTAAAAGGTGCATTACGTTCACGGCTGGAAAGTTTTTTGCGGGGAATTCATCATGATTTTGCTGCTAACCCAGCCCAGGAAACAGAATGGTCAATTCCTCCAGATGAAATGGCTAGTGTTAAAGAGCGTATCAAAAATTTAACCCCACAGGAAAAAGAAGCTCAATTACACGAATATATTATCAACAACACTGACTTAGTTTCTTCACTATTTGGTTCTCCCTGGCTGGCTAGTAAATTCCAAATTCGTGATTTAACAGTTAGTAAACCTGACGATAATTGGTTTGGTCAGTATCAAGAACGTGATGGTGTTGCGATTGATAGAGATACAGAAACTGCTGGTGATGGCAAACTTTATGACTTTCAAGTTGTACCAGCCGGGACTCCTTTTATATTTCATGCAGTGATTGAAAATGCCGCAGAATGGGAATTAGGAATGTTAATGATTGGCTTGCACCAATTTCAAACAGAACAAATTCCCCTTGGTGGCGGACGTTCTCGCGGCTTAGGAGTTGTCAAGCTGATAATTGAGGATATGAAATGGGTCGATGTTCGAGATGAAAATTACAAACGAGATAAGAATTACAAACCGCAAACAGACCCAAAAAAAGTACAAGACTATCTCAAATCTTTGATTAATAATAGTTCTAATTCCACTTCTTCTGATATTGATTCTCAATCTTTAAAACAAGCTTGGGCTGACGCTTTTATTAATCATCTTGCTAGCGAACTTCAAAAACGCACTAACACTACAGCAACTTCTTCTCACTAGAATCATGCACAAGCAATTTGTTAACCACTGCACAATTGACCTGACAATTATTCCAGATGGCCCTATCTTGATTAAATCTGGTCGGGAAGGTGCAGACCCCACGAAACCCCAGATGGAATTTGTCGAAACTTTTCACAATGGTAAATCCATAATTTATTTACCTGGGAGTTCGCTTAAAGGTGCAATTCGCGCCCATGCTGAACGTATTGTGAGAACGGTAGGTCATCCTGAATATGAAAAACCATCTAATACGGAACTGGTTTGGGCGAACAATCCTTTGGATACCGATAAATATGATTATTTATACGAAAATCCTCAAGCTGAACAAGGGGTAAAAAAGAAATTATCTGCACCGAGAATCTACAAAGAATCGTCATTTACTGACCAGATATTTGGTAATATTGCGATCGCCAGCCGTTTCCGCATTGAAGATGCCTATCCTGATACTTCAGTACCACTCAAAATTGAAGAACGTAACGGTGTCGCCATTGATAGAGTATTTGGTTCAGTAGCACACGGGCCTTTTGATTATCAAGTCTGCACTGCTGGCGCGTTTAAGACCAAAATTCACTTAAAAAACTTTTCCCTGGCCCAGTTGGGATTAATTGCATTGGTGTTACGTGACTTAAATGCTGGCTGGTTTGGTATTGGGTTTGCCAAATCACGGGGTTTGGGTATAGTTCGTCTAGAGTACAACAGTGCTGTTGTCCAGTATCCTGGCTGCATATTGGACAATAACAACCAAATTTATTCATTTGGCAGTTCAACACCTTGGGATAAAATTTATCTCTTAGGGGCTGGGAAGTTTTTACGAGGTGATAACGCTAATCCCTATAATTTCCCAACTAACGACACAGAAAAACAAGAAGTAAAAAATGTTGTCTTAACAGCAATGGATTTTAAATTCGGTGTAGAACTGCGTTGGGATGGTGAAAATGGTGTCCGAGATTTATTTACTAAAGCTGTTGCTGCTTGGAGTCACTTGCTGCAAAACGGAGGTGCGGTATGTGCTTCGTAGGGGTAAATCAGCAACCGCTATCGGCGGAAGAATTAATTAAACTACTGCAAAAATTCTCTACTCCACCGAGTTATTACTTTTTGCGCTGGGCGCATCGGGTGGGAGGATTTTGGCGACTAGGTGCGGAAGATTCTGAATATACTAGCTTAGAAGCAGATGTGCGCGATCGCCTCCAACAAAATCTTAACGAAACTTTCCCCAGTCCACAAGGACAGCTATTTAATTCCATATTAGAAATACGCTGGCAGCAAAAACAAGGTAAATATGAGGTTTTAATTCTCAGTTCTCAAGACAAAGCATCTATTTTACAAACTCAAGATGGTGAAAATAATTTTCGCCTAATTAAAGCAGGTCATTGGGAAATTATAGAGCAGAATTTATTATTGCATTCACCTACAGAAACCCGCTTTCCTAAAGATTTGAACTCTGAAGATATCAAAAATATTGCTCAACGTTACTTCCGATATAAACACACCGCTACTGTACATTTTGTTGCATTGACTATTAAAAAATAACATGGCTAGAAATTCTTCCCGTTCTCAAAATTTTGGTGGTTCCAATCAAGAACGTGGCCCCAGACCATACGATTTTGTTTATTTCCCTACAACACCACCAACTCAAAATCAACCGCCTGGACACCATAAATATTTACCTAACCATTTACACGGCACATTATTTCTGACGCTAACAGTCCAGACAACACTGCATATATCAACAGGTGTAGTGCTGTTGGGCGAGGATATTAATCAAGCAGACATTCCTTTAATCAAAACAATGGTTCAAGGTAATGACAACGAACTATTAATCCAAGGTAGTTCTTTAAAAGGTTGTATTCGTTCCGTTTATGAGGCTATTACTAATAGTCGTGTCGGAGTTAAGCCCAAACAGCCCAATGAATACCCAGAAGAACGTCTACCAGCCAAAGAAAAAAATCAACTTTGTCCTGCTAGTATAGTTTTTGGTGCATCTGGTGAAAAATGGGGATGGCAAGGGTTAATCACAATTCAAGATGCTCATTGTGAAATAACAGGTTCTGAAGTTGGTTTTATGCCTAATCTTTGGCGACCTAGACCTGATGAAAACCAAGCATATTATAATAATGATGGTAAAACTGTTGGTTGGAAATTTTATTATAATATGAAAAATTCCATCGACAAAGGTTTAGATAACGGGATTCCTGTACAAGTAGCATTTAGAAATGATGAATTTAGCACTCAATTAAATTTTAAAAATCTCAAACCAGAAGAATTAGGAGCTTTGCTGATTGCTTTAGGGCAAGATAAAAATTATCCCCTAGTCTTAAAGGTCGGTGCTGGTAAACCCATAGGAATGGGAAGTATGACAGTAGCCATCACTGAAGCAGAAATAGTACAAAATCAAGCTGATTTATATAATCGCTATACGTCTTTAAGTTTACCATCTAGTCAACTCTTAACTGATGAATCTTTGCAAGCTTTCATACAAAGTAAAATTCAACAAGCACACGAATCGTTAATTGCCCAAACTCAATTACAAAAATTATCAGAAATTCTCAATTCTTCTACAAATCGCATACCTTATGAAAGTTATTAATTAAAGAATATGGCCAATATTAACTATTTTATAACTGACGAACATTTACAAATAGCTCATAAAATTGCTAAGTTTTTGAATAATGAGCAAAAACGTATTGAACCTGGTAAAGAAGGTATTAGCACTGAGTTAAGTAAATTGATTACTTATCTTGACGCAAAAATTAAGCAAAATTCGTATGTTGATAAAACATTAAGAAAACCATCAAGGTTTTTTACATATATTGAACAATTAGTTGAACATGGAAAAACAATTGGGCATAGTAAAAAAACAACTACTTACTATGAAAGTATTAATGAAGTTTGTAATCAATACCTCAAATCTTATGAAAAAAAGCCTTTAGTAATCATCCAAATCTTAGGCTGGTCGCAACGCTTAATGCGTTATTACAAAACAGTAGATGATGATGATGATACTGATATTTCA
The DNA here is from genome assembly GCF_048568275.1 of Anabaena sp. FACHB-595. Classification (NCBI taxonomy): domain Bacteria; kingdom Bacillati; phylum Cyanobacteriota; class Cyanophyceae; order Nostocales; family Nostocaceae; genus Anabaena; species Anabaena sp. FACHB-595. The sequence continues at coordinate 1,733,324 of NZ_CP183473.1, read as the reverse complement.
CCAGGTATATCAACAGAAGTGGTAGTGCGAAAAATTCCTAAAGTTATAGAGACTCCCAAAATAGTAAAACCTCAGAAAACAGAAGACATAAAAACATTAGAAAGTCCTCAATCACTCAAACCTACTAAACCTATACCACCCAAATTAATAGAACCGAAGAAATCAGAAGATTCCAAAAATTTACAACGTCCTAGAATACCAGATTCTCCCAAGCCGATAAAAAATTCTCAACCCGAAGCACCTAAACCTGTAGAACCACCAAAACCTTGGGAACGGGTTCCTAAAAAACCATCTAAATAAGTTGATATATCTCGATATAAATTTCAATTCAATAATAAGGAAGGTTTATTTGTTATTGCTTTTCACCATAAGCAACGTAAGCAGAATCAGCGACAATTCCCATTAAGCTTATAGGCGCATTTACTGGAACATAATAATAATCAACTCGTGCAGCTAAATTATCAATTTCTCTAAACCTTCCTTTTACATAAATTACCAGCACTGTTGTTTTTTCCATCAAAGGCAAAATAGCATCAATTTGGATTTTTACCTTTTCTTCCCGCTTATTTTCAGCTTCTTTATCTGATAATCCAATAAAGTCCTGTCCTTCCAATAGCTTGGAATTAATCAAATCTAAAACTAAAACATCTCCTAGTGGCTTTTTGGGCTTGCGCTTTTGATTGCAAAACCTGACTTTAGCAAAGCCTCTAGTTCGCAATAGCTTACAATCATCGGGTTCTGTTGTATCATCACTGGGTAAGTAATAATCAACCACTGTTGAACCAATTACTCTTTCGCGCTGCAAAGAACGCTTGACACTCTCAACCTCAGACTGGACTAAATCTGTAATTTTATTTTCTACTTCTCGGTTAATTAATTGACTGGCTAATTTTTTCGCATCATCTAAATTTTTACCTATAGCAAAGGCTAAAAACCCACCCAAAAATGCAAATACTACTAAGGTAAATTGCATTGCAGCAACAAATCTGTTAAAGCTTTCACCTAGTTGACCATTGGTAGCCTTGAGAAATTCTAACTGGCTTTTGAGTAGTTCAATATCATTGATATTTTTTGCCGGATTTACCACTGGTGAAGGTGTGGTTGTAGGTGTTGGAGTTTGGGCAATAACTAAATCCCAAAGGTGGGATAAATCAATTGTAGGTAGCCAATCCATAGGTATTTTGTTGATGGCGATTACTTCTCTATTTAATCATGTGCGATCGCCTGCATTATTTTATTCCAACTTTAACTTAAGCGATCGCAACTTCCCTTAAGTTTCAATAGTGGTTTTACTGTGCGATCGCATTACATCACCGCTACTAAATCCCGCTATTGATTATGTTTCCATCCCCGTGAGGGGTAAAGGAATCAAAACAAAAAAAAGCCGCATTTAATTTGGCAAATTCCAATGGTTTCCATCCCCGTGAGGGGTAAAGGAATCAAAACCGGGCTTGTTACCTTAGAGATACATTAAAATTAAATCCAGTTTCCATCCCCGTGAGGGGTAAAGGAATCAAAACTTTTGGTTTACGTTCCTATTGATAACCAGTTTGAAGGTTTCCATCCCCGTGAGGGGTAAAGGAATCAAAACCTGAAGAGATTGAAAGACTCAAACGCCAGGCCGAAGTTTCCATCCCCGTGAGGGGTAAAGGAATCAAAACCGTTTTGTTGCTCGCATTATCGTTTCTTGCATTTTATTGGTTTCCATCCCCGTGAGGGGTAAAGGAATCAAAACTTACAAACTTTTTCTATCCACCAGTTCCGTTTTTTATTAGGTTTCCATCCCCGTGAGGGGTAAAGGAATTAAAACCTAGTTGGTCCGCTTTCAAGCCCAACAAATTATGATAGTGTTTCCATCCCCGTGAGGGGTAAAGGAATTAAAACATAATAATTTTCTTTATATATTTCCTTGTCTTTTATTTGTTTCCATCCCCGTGAGGGGTAAAGGAATTAAAACAGAAATTTCTATCGGAGGTGTAGGCGCACAATAAAGTTTCCATCCCCGTGAGGGGTAAAGGAATTAAAACTGGTGGAACAAGTTTTGTCGGAATCGGTGAAAACGTTTCCATCCCCGTGAGGGGTAAAGGAATTAAAACACTCTCCGCTTTGCTTGTTGTTGCCATTAAGGCACAAGAGTTTCCATCCCCGTGAGGGGTAAAGGAATTAAAACTATATCTAGAATTCCAGGAATAAATTTTCTAGGAAGCGTGTTTCCATCCCCGTGAGGGGTAAAGGAATTAAAACACATATAATCGATGCAGAAATTCAAGCTTTTCTTAGCAGTGTTTCCATCCCCGTGAGGGGTAAAGGAATTAAAACCTTTTTAATAAGTTAGACCCAAACACACAATTTCTGATAGTTTCCATCCCCGTGAGGGGTAAAGGAATTAAAACCCTACCTGTTCAGAAGCCTTGCCACGATTGAGTTTGAGATAGGTCAATCTGAGGGGGTCATTTTTTCAGCCCAATAATTGATAAACTCTGTCAATAAACCACTTTCTAATGAGCCTCAAACGCTTACTCAGCAAGCTATCTGAGGGGGTCAACGAAAGAATCAGGGTTTCAGCCGTTGCCTGACCCCCTCAGATGCTTATCATTCAACAAAAAACTATAAGTTTGCCAAATGAATCAGAGTAAATGGAAATACTTAATCTAAGTATTATTAACTTTTCATGGTTCAAAAACTCTGATGATCAGTGTATAGAAACCTACTAAAAAAGTCAAGGTGAAGCATAAAGTATAAAATTACGCTCCCTTCCTTCCCCTTTTAAGCCTACTGTGTACACACAAGCCCACGAGATGTTCCCTACGGTTAGGCTTATACCATTTCACTAAAATTCTGATACAGATCCAAATCCAGAAACCTTTGCAAAATATAGGTTTCTTAATTTTGAATTGGTATTACGCTATCGGTAAGAGAGGTAAGCTATGGAGAGGGGTAAAAATCTCGGCTACAAAACGGAAAATTAAAACTTACAGATTGCTCTTTTTTCTTTCGCGCTCCTCATTACAACTTCCAAATCATCGGTCGGTATAACTCAACTTCTCCCGTTAATGAAGTGATATATTCCCTGACCTGTAATTCCAAACAACGGCGTAGGCTGACTTGATATCCTGTATGGGGATGCGTTACCTCCGATTGCAATTTCTCTTCCCAATGTTTGAGAAACTTTTTTAAGGCGTGAGGTTGCAGATATACACCGCCTTTTTCATCTGGAGGAGTGAAATCTTCAAATGTAAAAATCTTGGAATTAATTAAATATGCCACTAGAGAATCAACTAGTTGAGCGCGAAATTCTTCCATTAAATCACTCACTAAAGCTGGGTGATTATCACGGGGAACGTGCAGATTACCAAAGTGGGTATGTAACCCAATTACTTGTACAAATGAGAAGACATTTTGACTTAATAAAGTATATCCCAAACTTAACAAGCTATTAACTGGATCTGTTGGTGGACGCTTGGTACGTTTCTCAAAGACAAACGCTCCTGTAAACAGAGAACCCAAACCTTGAAAGTATAAAGTCGCTGCTTTTCCCTCATATCCCCGCAACGAATCCATACTTTCAGCCAAACTTAACTTCTCCATCAATTCGGCAATTCCACTAATTGCTGTCGCAGCAATTTTTGAGGGATGACGACGATTTAATTTTAACAATAATGCACGGGAATTATGCAATTTCGCCCGAACTATCGCCTCAGCTTGCTTTCTGGTAAATTCATGATTTTGACAACGCTCAACTTGTAACATCAAATATTCAACCTTAGCATCACCTTCTGTTTGCAACCTGCCAAAATACCTACCCTTCTGTGACAAATACATAATCGGAATTCGTCGCCGCAACGCCATACTCACAGCACCATGCGATACATTACAACAACCAAACAACACCACATTACTCACCCGCATCACTGGGACTTTTATTCGCAATTCTCCCTGATGAAAAACTTGGAACTGCTGATTTTTTACACTTAAATATGCGCCTTGGTCTGTTATATATAAAGTAGTCATGGTTTCCTGCCAATAATGAGATAAAGATGCTTTAGGAAAATTAATTGGTTTGTCAATACTGCAAGCTTTCGGAGGATGAGAAACTGGTTTTCTTGGTTTAGGTTTCAATCGGAAATAAGGCGTACCCGAATCATTGATTACCCACTCCCCAGGGCGCACAGGTTCGGGTGGTGGTGGTGCATAAACTTCGCCGCCAGCAAAGCGATAACCCAAAAAAGTAAACTCATCATTAGGAGTGAAAATCTGTGTTTTCTCTGGTTGGAGAGTTAAATAAACTTCCCCTAACCAGCCAGTAATTTTGTCAAGGATGCGGTTTGCTTCTAGCCAACTATTACAAGCGATAACAAAATCATCACCATACCTGACTAAGTTAATTCCTTGGCTGAGACATTTTCGATCAAAACTCGTGAGATATAAATTAGCTAAAGCCCCAGAAAGTATTCCACCTTGTAAAACTCCCTTACCAAAGTTACGATATTGTCCAGCAATGATAATTCCTGACTTCAACTGTTGTTCTAGCAACTGTAATAAACTCGGTTCAAGGGATAATTCCTCCAAATAAGTTAACAACAATGCCCAAGAAAGATTATCAAAAAAATCAGCAACATCAGCTTTGATTATCCATTTTGGTTGATATTGGTAATACCCATATAAATGCTGTACTGCTTGCTGAATACTATGCCCAGGACGATAAGCATAGCTGCAATCAAGAAAAGTATCTTCTAAAGGAAAATACAACTCATCAAGTAGTAAACGCTGGATAATTCTATCCCGCACAGTATGGATACCAATTAAGCGTTTAGTGCCATTTTTTTTAGGTATATAAAACCCTTTGGCGGGATTGGCTGTATAAGTTTCTTCCTTGAGTTGATAGGCGATATTCTGTAATTGTTCCGTCGCCATCGACTCGAACAAATCAACAGAAATTCCATCAACACCCGCGCTTTTACTTCCCGCACGCACTTGTAACCATGCGAAATTGAGGTGTTCAATAGTGAACATGGTGATAAGTTAAAAGTTAAAAGTTAAAAGGCAAAAGTGGTACGTTGGATTTAGATCCCCGACTTCTTTAAGAAGTCGGGGATCTGGGTATTACCTTTGATTTAATTGTTGCAGTGCTATATATGAGTTCATATATGGGTTCTTGACTCTGATATATGAGTTCGTATATGACCCAAGAAGGTAAAAGTAAAAAGTAAAAAGGTAAAAGAAATATTAAGAAAAATAGCTATCAGCCATTAACAAGACTTAAGGGGATTACATTTTTACTTCCTAAATCATGCGATATGTGACTTATTCTTGAAACCCCTATCCATAGCTTGCTGTAGCTCTCCCCGGAAACCGTAGAAACTTTGTATACAAAGTCTCTACATTAATTCTTGCTCACCTTCCCTTGTAGGTAAGGGGTTGGGGGTGAGGTTTGAAGAAAAGTTGCACACAGCATTAAATATGTATAATTCTCTTACTTTTACCTTTTTACTTTTAACTTTTTACTTATTATGAGTCGGACTCTGGTTGCATCAGATGAAGGTATGAAGCTGGCAAGAAAAGCGTTGAAAGCTAGAAATTTAACCCAAACAGATTTTGCGATAGAAGTAGGATTAGGTTACACAACTGTTAATAATTTTCTCAACGGTAAACCGATATATCGCACCAATTTTCAAGAGATTTGTGTTTTTCTCGATTTAGACTGGAAAGACATCGCTGCATTTGGTGAAGCCGAACTCGAAGAACTCACACCCCTCGATAAGCTTTGGCAACAACTACAATTATTAAGTTCTCCTACTGAACAAATGGGGCTAGTTTTAGTCAAAGAAGAAACACTACGTTGGGGTCATAAAATACCGAGTCGTTATGAAAAATCAGTACAGGTGGGTAGTCATATTCGTTTTGAAGTCAACTTAGAAACTCCCGGATATTTAATCCTGTTGCAAAAAGATACATCTGGACAACTGTGGTGTTTTTGTCCTTCGTGTTTTGCTCCCCAGGCGCACTTGAATACAGGTAAGACAACCTTACCTCAAGAAGGTTCGCCAATAACGTCTTTCCCAATAGAAGGAAATCCAGGTAAGGAGGAAATTATCGCAGTTTTTACCAACGAAGTACCTGAATTAGACTGGCTACCGCCAGGAGATAATGACCCTTTGGAATTAGAAGCAAGTCATCTGGTGGCGTTACTAGAATATGTGACTGGAGGCGGAGAATATCAAATTTGGTACACAGATTACATGATTACTGCATGATAGAAAAGTTAATAGTTTAAGGGTTCAAAACTTCAAGTAGTTTGTTATACTACTGCTCAATAGCAACAGAACCTTGAAAACTTAATATCAGGTTTCAAAATAAACGCAAAAGTGCTTAGTTTTACTTTCCATACGTAAGTTTTTAGCGGGGGTAGAGCGATCGCCAAAACACTGATTCTTTCGTTGACCCCCGCTAATCGCTTACTGTACAAGGGTTTCAATAGGGTGCATGAGTCATCAATTGTCAATAATTTGTGCTTGTTGACAGGTAAAATGTACCCCCCGCTAAAATGACCCCTTCAAACCCTCTCGTAGTAATGCTTCTACAAGGGTAGGGTTTTAATTCCTTTACCCCTCACGGGGATGGAAACCTGATTTTCAACCACTTCGGGTTGAGTTTCAACCACATCTGTTTTAATTCCTTTACCCCTCACGGGGATGGAAACATGTCCCAATACCAAGTCCAGATCCAACTGGTGTAACTGTTTTAATTCCTTTACCCCTCACGGGGATGGAAACCTTCCCCTTTCAGGGGATTGGTCTTGGGGGATAATTGGTTTTAATTCCTTTACCCCTCACGGGGATGAAAACTGATGATGAACGATTTTAGATAAAATAAATAACTGATTGAAAAATCAAACCTAAAAAATATACAAACATCTGGAACTAGCAGATGAAAAAACTCTTAAAACAATTAAATCAACTTAACTTACAGGTTGTGCAACTTGCTGGACAAGGAAACTTAAAGCAAGCGATAATTATTGCCCAACAAGCTGTCAACTTAGGGAAAAGCCAGCAGCTAACAGAGTATTCAGAATATTGTGATAGCTTGAATAACTTAGCAGAATTATATCGCATACAAGGATGTTATTTAGAAGCCAATCCCTTGTATTTACAAGCCTTAACTATTAGAAAAAATCTCTTAGGTTCAGAGCATCCTGATGTTGCCCAATCTTTAAATAATCTAGCAGCACTATACTATTCACAAGGGAATTACTCACAAGCCGAAAAATATTTTTTAGAATCCCTGGAACTTTGGAAAAGTATTTTTGGAGCCGAACATTTTCAAATTGCGACCAATTTAAATAATCTGGCAGAGATTTATCGAGAACAAGGAAAATATCTCAAAGCTGAACAGGTACATTTAGAAGTTTTAGGAATGCGAAAACGTTTGTTTGGCGAGAAGCATACAGATATTGCTCAAACCTTGACTAATTTAGCATCCATTTACACATCTCTTGGACGTTATCAAGAAGCAGAACAAATGCACTTAGAAACCTTGGCGATGAAAAGACGCTTGTTGGAAGAGTTACACCCTGATATTACTATTAGCTTAAATAATTTAGCAAGATTATACGATGTTCAAGGACGTTATCAAGAAGCAGAAGAACTACATTTAGATGTTTTAAATAGATGGAAAAAAGTATTGGGAGATGAACATCCACATATAGCATCTACCTTCAGTAATTTGGGCGGAACTTATCAAGAAAAGGGACGTTACCTAGAATCCGAGCAAAAATATCTAGAAGCATTAGCGATGAGAAAACGCTTGCTAGGTGATGAACATCCTGATATTGCTAATGGCTTGGATAATTTAGCAGAACTTTATTTGATTCAAGGGCGTTATTTATTAGCTGAACAAAAGGCTCTAGAAGCTTATTCTTTAAGAAAAAAGCTGTTCAGTTCTGAGGAATTTGATATTGTTGATAGCTTAAAAATTTTGGCAGTGATTTACACATACCAAGGGCGATATTTAGAAGCAGAAAAATTATATTTAGAAGTATTTCCAATTCTGGAAAGCTCATTAGGGAAAGAGCATCCCATAATTGCCAATGCTCTAAACAATCTAGCAGGACTTTATGAAGAACAAGGAAATTATTCTCAAGCCGAACAAAAATATTTATCAGCGTTAGAAATTCAAAAAAATCTTTTAGGTAATGAGCATCCTGATATTGCTTTGACTTTCAACCAGATAGCAGTTATTTATCGGTTACAAGGGCGATATTCCGAAGCCATAGTCTGAGTAATCTGGGAGAGTTATATTTTTCCCTGGGACGCTATGAAGAAGCACAACAGAAGTATGTAGAAACTTTGGCGATGAGAAAACGCCTGTTGGGAGATGAGCATCCTGATGTTGCATTTAGCTTAAATAATCTCGCAACAGTGTTAGCTGCGACTAACCACCCAGAGGAAGCTTTATCTCATCGCATCGAAGCCAGTAACATTAATGATCAGATTATACGTAATATATTTGCTTTTAGTTCAGAGAGCGATCGCCTCTCATTTCTTGATAAAATTCGCAATAACTTTGACTTATTTCTTTCCTTAGTCTGCAACCATCTTGCTAACTCAAATCGAGCAAAACTAGCAGCCTTAGATTTTGTTCTCAAACGTAAAGCCTTAACCGCCTCGGCTCTAGCGGCTCAAAATCAAGCATTCTATAACGGCCGTTACCCGCAATTACAAGAAAAATTTAGCCAACTGCGTGATTTAAGCAATCAAATTATCCATCTCACTTTTGCAGTTCCCGAAACAGATGACTTAGCTACATACCAAGATAATATAAGACAACTGCAAAGCAGACATAACCACTTACAAAAACAATTAGCTGCACAAGTTCCGGAAATTCAGCTATCTGAACAAGTTTTTGATTGTCAGGCGATCGCCGCAGCGTTACCACATAACTCTATTTTAGTTGAGTTCGTGCGTTTTGACGTATTTGATTTTCAGGCAGTTTCAGCGAATGGAGAAACACAATGGCATCCGGCGCGATATTTAGCATTTATTTTAACAGCCGGGAAACCAAATGCTGTGCAGATGATAGATTTAGGCGTAGCTGATACCATCGATAGATTGATTCAGGCATTTCGTTTACAAGCATCTGACTATACCCTGCCTACACTCGCTTGGGGTAAAGCACCAAAGCTGCGAGTCAAATCATATAATCCCACACCTGCAATAGAACTGAGTCAAGCCCTATTGGAACCTATTCGGGGTTTAGTGAAAGATTGCAGACATCTGATTATTGCACCCGATGGTAATTTAAACTTAGTGCCATTTCAGGTATTGCCGATTGATGCTACAAGTTCACGTTTATTAATGGATGAGTATACCATTAGTTATCTAGGTGTCGGGCGAGAAATTCTGCGTAGCAAATTTCAGCCATCAACAGGTTCTATCTCTGCACCATTAATTATCGCTGATCCTGATTTCGATTTATCGGGGACTGGGGATTGGGAAAACAATACTCGGCTTGATGTGCGAAGTTTGCAACTAAGTAATCAGTTTACAGAAACAGGTTTACTCCGCGCACCTGGAACAAGATTTTTAGGGGAAAGCGTGGCGAAAAAACTGCCTGATGCCAAATTATACTTAGGTGCAGAGGCACTAGAAACCCGCTTAACAAATAGCAATTGTCCCAAAATCATGCTAATTGCGACTCATGGCTTATTCCAAAGCGATTCCCAGGCGCAACCAGTCACGAAAAGACGCAATCTATTAAGTATGGAACGTCAGCGCACAACCAAGGTAGAAAATCCTATGTTGCGTTCTGGACTGGCTCTAGCGGGTGCTAATACTTGGCTGGCTGGTGGAACATTACCATTAGCCGCAGGTAAAGGCTTTGTGTTTGCCCAAGATATTGCCAATTTAGATTTGTGGGCGAATGAATTGACGGTTCTTTCTGCCTGCGATACGGCTAGAGGAGATATTAAAATTGGCGAAGGCGTGTTTGGGTTGCGTCGCGCTTTTGCAGTGGCGGGTACAAAAACTCTGGTGATGAGCCTCTGGTCTGTTCCTGACAAAGTAACTGCCTTACTTATGGAGCGTTTCTTTGATAATTTACAATCTGGGATGAGTCGGTCTGAGGCTTTAGATTCTGCTCAGAATTATATACGTAACATTACAGTTAAAGAACTGCGCGCATCAGCTTTGGGTCTGGAAGTTTTGAAAGAACTTTTGGCAGTCAAAGAGTTATCTGCAAATAGTAGAATTGATTGTCAAGAAGATGACACACCCTTAGAGCATCCCTTTTACTGGGGAGCTTGGATTTGTCAGGGAAATACAAATCCATTGGTGAACTAAAATTCAAGGTTACCAAGCGGCTAAGAAGTTAAATCAGCCACAATCTTAGGTTGCCAGCCTCTTATGAATACCTAGATGTTAGCTTCAGTAAAAATGCGGGAATAATGATTTACACTGAACCGTATTTATTTGTTTGAAACATCGAGAGCTATATAAAAAATGAGTATTGAAAATATTATATGTATTCCACCTATTCCGGTGGATAACATTCCATCTCCTTGGAGAGAAACATTTCAACAACTAAACCAAGTTCCACCACCGTTACCTGTTTGTAACTTTCCAGACCAGACAAATGAACAGATGCCAGATACAGCAGGAAAAGAGATAATTTACTGGGTGGATATTGATAAATCGGGTTTGAAACCTCGGATGTCTATCCTACCTACACTTGTGGAAGTATGTTTTTCTGATGGTGAGTTGCCAAACTATACACTGAAACTTACACTCCTGGATCAACCAGCCCTTCAGTGCCATGCAGATATGTTAGACGCAGATTGGCGAATTGCCCTCTATTGGATTGTTAAAAAACAGTGGGATTCTGACCTCATCATTCCTACATCCACTGAACTGGCTCAACTCTATGAACCTTGGGCTGAATTACTTAATCAAGTACTTAAGCTCTGTACTGTCTGCTTTGATAGGAAAAATTATTTAAGCCGACACTATCTACACGCCGCCGATTGGTTTTTAAAAATTATCCAAGAAGCGAAGCAAATAGATACTGAAATCATGATTGAAAACGAAGCTAAAGGTAAAGATTCCACCATTAAGACTAAACGTGAGATTATCTCTCAACTCCGAGAGCTTAACAATTCTGCAACTCTAGAAACATCTCCCCACTACTACAGATTGATTAAAGTAGCTCTGTCAATGGAAAAATGTGACGAGTTTAACAAAAACTATTGGAAGCCTTTTTTAAGTGCGGGTTGTAAAGATATTCAAGGAATGGAGCGAAAGACTAGCCAAGAAAGCTTCGTAGTCAATCACAAAATTGTTTACCGAGCGCCAGGACAAGGCAAAGGAATTTATACCCTAATTAATCTAAATCACGCTAAATTTAGGTGAAGCCTTTGTGCTGCAAGGCTTAAAAACTTTAATCTGAAAGATCAGAATTTACTGCATCCTGTGCCACATTACTAAGTGTAGATGTTGATCAGGTTGCTATAGAGCTATTTTGAGAAAACTCTGATGCCAAAACTCATGCTGGTTTTGGTATAAATTCTCATGACTCGTAAATAGTAAAAACTAAATATATTGCATATATTGCTAGATATTTATTGCAGATAAAACATCTCGAAACATCACAACCTTATTTAATCAATATTTTCGGATTAAATTCTGGTTCAAATGTTAGCTAATTAGCCAATTGTTTCATTTTCAAATCACGAACAAAACGCAATAATTATTGTTTATACTCTTTAGACACAAGGAATCAAATATGCCAAAATCAGATGCTCTAATTATTACGGTTTCAGAAGGGTCACGGGTTAGTCAACCTGAAAATGCTTATGAATTGCTAAAAGAATTTGAAAAACACCTAAATCAAGAACACCCTAATCAAAGCTACAGCATATTCAATCAATCTGAAACTTCTGTCTATCGCTATACTCTGCCTGGATGGGGAAGTCCTCATATCCAAGGTAAAAAAATCACACAAGCAGAAAAAATCGCTGCTCAGGAATTCGCCAAGAAAATATCTTTGAAAGAGTTCCAAAATGCCTTAAAAATTCAGCAAAAAGTATTTGATGACTTAAAAATTCCCAAAAGTATTCAACGAAATTACCGAGCTATTCTCAACAGAATTATCCAGTTTTCTCAAAAATATGTTGTTCTGCAAAATGAGTCAGCTACACAATCTCAGACATCAACTGCTCACCATCCACTTTGGAGAAAAGGCTGTAATGCAGATATAGTGAAAACTACTAACAAACAATGGCAACCAAGATTTGGACTTGGCTGTATCCCAGAAGATATAGTTTCTGATGTTTTGGAGAAACAACTACTTGACTTGGAAGACTTTGGCATAGATATATTGGGGATCAGAGCTACAACTGTTAAGCTGAATACCAGCAGAATTAAACAAATTTTAGGTGCCAAACCTTGTCGTCAGTGCGTTGCTTCTACAGCAGAACTCAATATCAACACATTAATTCCCTTTGTTCCCATCCGCACGGGTCTACGAACACTACCTATTGATAGTTCACTAGCTCAACGATTAATTCAACAAGAGGAATTAAAAGAACAAGCAAGGCAGGCAGCAATTAAATGTCAGAGCGATATCAAACGATTACTGCGCTGGTATCGGGAAGAGCGGAAAGTTTCACCTGGTATGGAGCAGGGCGTTATACTTGTCCACATTTTCGTTGCTAAATTCTTATATCGTAATGAAACTGACAAGCTTCAAGCAGAGGACTATGAAGATATCCCTGTGATTATCATGTTACGTCAACTCTTAAGGGAGGTGATAAAGCGGGTAGATACGGCTACTCCTGCCATTGATGTAGACAAGAAATGGTTAGACTGGCCAGAGTGGTTAAGTTTGGTAGAGACATTGCGTCAGGAAGCTACCGTAGTAGTCTATGTACGCCCAGACAGAGAACAGCCTTCCGGATTACGTGTGCTTCGTGGCATAGGGCAAAGTCTTCAGATTTTCTTGTTATGTAGTTTTTGGGCTTTCTTGCCACCAGACCGTCAAAGAACTGTGCGAGAGCTAGAGGAAGGGAAAAGTTTAGTTTGGAAAGATGATAAATGGCAAATTCACCTGACCTCTGGTGCTACGAAGATTGACAATGAAGAGGAATGGATTCCTATACCCAATGTCAAGTTTCAGGATGGTACTTGTTTGTATCAATATTTCCAGGCTTGGTTGCATGATTACAAAGCTTTACCTAGTTATGCCAACCTGCCCTGGGAAGGGGGATTAAGAGCAGTGTTTACTCCAGAGCATAGTTTCTGTTTCACAATGGTTGACAGTGGTAAACCCCTAACAGCAAATGCCGTTCGTGATTATGTCAAGCGCAGAGCTTATCGATTGACTAAAAAAGCAATTACGCCACATCTAACTCGTTCCATGTACATCACATACTTAGAAGAAAATGGTGTGCCAGAAAACTTAATGGTGTCTACTGCTAAATCTATGCACCACAGTCGGGCTACACAACGTAAGCATTACGATAAGCGTCAGCAGTCTAAGAAAATGCAGCCAGGACTTGATTTGGCTGTCCAACTTGCACAGTCTATTCTGCACAAGTAAGTGTTTATAGCGTTTCTCAATCTAGTGAAGTACATTGTTAAAGCTACTAGTTTTGATATAGAAGGTTAAGTGTACTTCATCTGCCTGGGAAACGCCATAAATGATGAATGAAATGAAGTAAATTTTTGAGTCAGGATATTTAAAGAGTTTTTAGGTCTAGTCAAGCAAAAAATGGGTGAATTGCGTTTTTTGAGCTTGCAGGAGTTAAAAAACCTCCAATCTTCTGATACTTTGGCTGAAACACTTGAATAATTAAATATGTAATAGTATGATTTGATACAGATGAATTAAAGCTGCTGCATACGCTTAATTCTCTAACAGATTTTCATAGCCTGGGAAAATTATTGCAACACGATTTCCTCTCCTAACTTAAAGCTACCACATTCATCTATCTCAAATTATTCAGTACATTTATTTTTCAGCCCTTCATTTATCGCATCTCAAATACTTTCAACATTTTGTTCTCTCAAAGTTGATTCGTAAAAAAAATCTGAAGGAGATTCAACTAATTGCTAGTTCTAAGTTTCAGCGAACAATTGCTGTATTAGCTCAAATTCCTGAACCACTTACAAGGTGATTATTTTACTTTAGTTCATACGTTAGCTCTCCAACAATTCTCATTTCACTCGAATGGCTTGCAATGAACAAAAAAGATTTCAACTTTCGCTATTCTCAAATTAACTAACAACGATACTTATGATTTACGAATCTTGGTCACAAGTTGTAATTCGCACAGTTCTTGAATGGGAAAAACGTAGAGCCGAGTTAAATTCTACCCCGGCTATTCCAGAACAAAAAACAAAGTCCAAAAACAAGACTGCCTAGTAATGATACTCAATGGCTTTTACAAGGTTATCATCTACACATATTGTTTTAATGCAGCCATTGAGTATTAATCTCTTGATGACTGATAAACTACCTCTTCAGCAAAAAAGTGAACCTACAACACAGGTTGTGATCAGTGCTGATTTGTTATCCCACAGAAAAACTAGTCATTTGACGCATTTTTGGCGTATGGAAGCCAATGACAATATCTTGTTTAGGTACATTCATTTCTATTAATTCCGCAGCAATATCTACTTCAGTAGTATTTTGCTGAATCCAGATTTTTTCATTTCTGATATCTAGGTGCATGATAGGGCCATAAACCCGTTTTTGTTGATTCCAACCGATACTGATAACTTGGTAATGGTCACGTTGTGTATCAAATATTAGCTCGATTTCTACATCACCATAACTAGGTTTATACTGTGCATATTTCTCTAAAATTTGCTGCACTTTTAAGCGATATTCATCTAATTTAGCCATTGCACTATTTCCTCCGTTTCAATGTTGTAAATCAGTAGTAAAATTTTGGTTTCCTGCACGACTGTTTGAGTAAAGGGCAAGCTAAAAAAATCGTTATAGGTTACTAAAGGTACTGCCAAATATAAAATTCGTTCTGGGTCTTCTGTCCGTAGGACAATGCGATAGTTGATAAATTGCCCCAAGGTTGTATGAAATTCTGATATCTTTGAGGCACTGGCGAAACTTTTAATTTCAACTGCTATTTTCTCCCCAGCTTTTTCTGCGGCAATGAGGCGTTCTGCACCTAAATCAATTTGCACATCTACCCCACCGCAACGAATACTTAACGGGTCGTCTGTAATTGTCCACCCGTCTTTTTCTAGAGCTGTTCTCACGATGTTATGGAATAAATCTCTCGCCATACTAAATTTATCACTATTTTCTCCTTGAGTTTAGTAGGGTGCGTCAGTGAAAAAAAAACTTAACTAGACCAAAAAAACTATTCATACTGACGCACCCTACAGCTATAAGACCTGATGAAATTTATCATGGTTGCAATGTAACAGCGCGATCGCAATCTGGTTTTGAGGTCATACTATTCTGCTTCTGTTCCCAAGATAACCCCTTCGTACAGTAGGGCGATCGCCAATTCAAATTCGATGCTGGATAGGGTAATCGTATCTCCCTCTGTGTAGGGGTAGTAAAGCCACATTCTGCCCTCTCCCCGACAGTAGCGTTCTACGGAGATTGTTTCTGAATCAATTAGTAAATATTCTTGCAAAGAAGGGATTTTCAGGTAATTGGTGAATTTTTCGCCCCTATCCTTACCGCTTGTACCAGGGGAGAGAACTTCGGCAATTATTTTGGGGTTTTGAATAAATCTACGCGCATTGATGTCTTGAGGGTCGCAGCTGACAATAACATCAGGGTAATAGTATGGACTTTGAGGTGTAACTTGCACTTTCACGTCTGACACATTCACTCGACAACCTCTAGCTCGTAAGTGTGGGTATAAGGCTCTGTAAAAATTAAGTGCAATGTCATTGTGGGGAATTGTACCACCCGTCATTGCAAAAACTTCGCCGTTAACATATTCGTAGCGGAGGTCTTGCAGGGGTTCCCATGCGAGATATTCCTCAATGGTCATTTTTGGCGGTTGTTGAGAGATGGCTACCATAGGACGATGTTTCCAGTTTGTTTTGATTCTAGCGAATAGGTTCTGCTGGTGTAGGCGTTAGCGTAGGTATGGCTCTTTTCTCCTGGCGTTTTGTAAGGTGCGTCAGTATGAATAGTTTTGTGTCTGGTTAGGTTTTTTCGCACTGACGCACCCTACAGCTACAAACCTGATGAAATTTGTCATGGTTGCAATGTAACAGCGCGATCGCAACATTGGCTAGTAACGATACTCAATAGCTGTAACAAAGTTACCATCTACGGAGATTTTTTTTACGCAACCATTGAGGATTGCTCGTTTATCTTGAGCGTTTAGTCCTTGCCAGTAACTTTTATGAGCAAAAGCTTGTATAATTCTTTCCTTGGCAATCAGAGATTGTTTAGAAGCATTATTGGTTGCTCCTAGTGCGATCGCAATCTGTTCTTTGAGGTCATTTTTAATTTGTTCAATTGCTGAACTTGCTGGCAATGTTTCCAGACTATTCAGGGATGCGCGCAGCGTTTTTACTTCTGGGGGTTCTTCTACAATAAGCGGCTCATCTGTTTCCACCAAATTTGCTAAACGTTCGGCTTCTTGTGCCAATAAATCCATTACTTGGATATCTAATATTTTGGATGAAATCATATTTTTATTGCTACAGTTGCCAGCTTTATACAATCGGCACTGATAATAATAGATAGCTTGTCCACTCTTATCTACACGTTTGGCGTGGCGTGTCATTGAGCCGCCGCAATGGGTACATTTAAGTAAATTAGAAAATGGGTTTACTTCGTTTTCTTCTCTTGCAGCCCATCGATTATTGCGATTGTCTCGAATCATCTGTTTTATTCTTTCATGTTCCTCACAGGTAATGATTGCCTCATCGTCGTGGGTTCCCCATTTTACTTTCCACTCGTCAAAATGCTTGCGTTTTCCTTTTGATTTAACGTAAGTATCAAAGGGCAAACCCCCGGCGTAAACAGGGTTAACTAATAACGCTTTTAAACCAGGGATTGACCATCTTAGCCCAGACCAGGGATAACGCAAGGGGTGGTTAGTTTTATTTGGTGTAAATGCAATTTTATCTAAGTCGTCGTCGCCAACAATCCGGGAAGATTTTTCTAGCTTGTTCCAATTCAGAACTTTTGTTTCTATACCAAAATCTGAGTGCAGCTTACGCACAGTAGCAGCAACGGAACCGCACTCAAAAAAAGTGTGAAAAATATACTGGGCTAAGTCAGACACCGTTAATTCTCTGCGTCCTTCTAGTAAGCAAACACATGGTGAGCGATCGCGTATATATTTATCTTTATCTATGCGGTATCCTAATGGGGCAACTCGGTGACTTTTTCCTTGGTTCACCCTATGACGACGTTCGCTTTTTAACCTCTCCGTCACCATTCTTACCTCAAATTTGGCAGCAGCCAGTAACATATCAATTGTTAGTTCCCCGCCAAGGCTGTCTGGGTCAACGCCTTGATCTAAGGCTATCAGTTTAATTCCCTTGGAACGTAATACCTCTAACAATGAATAAAACAACCGCGATGATGAGCCGATGCGATCAATGCGGGTAAATTGCAGTGATTTTACCTTACCTGTTGAAGATGTCTTTAAGTCATTAATTAATTGTTGTAGCCCTTCTCTGACTTCAGTTGTCCGCGATTGAATATCCCAGTACACTTTTGAACATCCAGCATTACGCAAGCGTTCTATTTGTTTACGCAACGCACCTTTATCTGTTTGCTGTTCCTCACCGCTCACTCTCGCGTAACCCCAATTTTCCATAACAACCCATAGACACGACTTTCATTATATTTGATAGCAGATACTTCTATTCTCAGAAATTTTCCGAACAGCTACAAAAGCATCAGGGTGAAATCTTAGGGGTATAAAGATGAGTGTTATTTATCTCGATAATAATGCTACCACTAAGGTAGATCCAGACGTTGTAGAGGCAATCATGCCCTACCTGACCGATTATTACGGCAATCCTTCTAGTATGCACACCTTTGGTGGACAACTAGGAAAGGCAGTCAGAACAGCGAGAGAACAAGTTGCTGCCCTGTTGGGTGCGGATGAATCAGAAATTGTTTTTACCAGTTGTGGAACCGAGGGTGATAATGCGGCTATTCGCGCCGCATTGTTAGCCCAACCTGAGAAGCGCCACATCATTACAACTCAGGTAGAACACCCCGCAGTCTTAAATGTCTGCAAGCAATTAGAAACCCAAGGCTACACTGTTACCTATCTTTCCGTAAATAGTCACGGGCAATTGGATCTAGATGAACTAGAAGCCTCACTGACAGGTAACACCGCCTTGGTGACAATTATGTATGCGAACAACGAAACCGGGACAGTCTTCCCCATTGAAGAAATTGGGAAGCGAGTTAAGGAACGTGGCGCAATCTTCCATGTGGATGCGGTGCAAGCAGTAGGTAAGATACCTCTGAATATGAAAACCAGCACCATCGATATGTTAACCATATCTGGTCACAAAATCCATGCACCCAAGGGTATTGGCGCTTTGTATGTGCGTCGAGGTGTGAGATTCCGTCCCTTGCTGATTGGTGGACACCAAGAACGTGGTCGTCGTGCAGGAACAGAAAATGTACCGGGAATTGTCGGTTTAGGAAAAGCCGCAGAGTTAGAATTAATTCATATCGAAACAGCGATTAAAAAAGAAACAAGGCTGCGCGATCGCCTAGAACAAACCTTACTCGCTAAAATCCCTGACTGCGAAGTTAACGGCGATATTACGCAGAGATTGCCCAACACCACCAACATCGGCTTCAAATACATCGAAGGCGAAGCGATTCTGCTCTCCTTGAACAAATATGGCATCTGTGCGTCGTCTGGTTCGGCTTGTACCTCTGGGTCGCTGGAACCATCCCACGTCCTCCGGGCAATGGGTTTACCATACACCACCCTCCACGGTTCGATTCGCTTCAGTCTTTGTCGCTACACTACAGAGGCTCAAATCGATCGCGTCATCGAAGTCATGCCCGAAATTGTCGAACGTCTCCGCGCCCTTTCCCCCTTTAAAAATGATGAAGCGGGTTGGTTGCAAGCCCAAGAACAGACATTGGCACATCGTTAATTAGGGAATAGGAAGAAGCTGAGGGGCAGGGAGCAGAGGGAAAAAATATCTATAATTCCCAATTCCCAGTACCCAGCCCCCAGTACCCAATCCCCCATTCAGCAATAATTATTAAGCACTCGGAACTAAATATGTGGGACTACACAGATAAAGTATTAGAACTGTTTTACGATCCCAAGAATCAGGGAGTCATCGAAGAAAACGGCGAACCTGGCGTGAAGGTTGCTACAGGAGAAGTAGGGAGTATTGCTTGCGGTGATGCGCTGAGACTGCACATCAAGGTAGAAGTAGAATCCGATAAGATTGTTGACTCTCGCTTCCAAACTTTTGGCTGCACCAGTGCGATCGCTTCCTCTAGCGCTTTGACAGAAATGATTAAGGGTTTGACTTTAGATGAAGCCCTGAAAGTTTCTAATAAAGACATTGCTGATTACCTCGGTGGCTTGCCAGAAGCCAAAATGCACTGCTCTGTTATGGGGCAGGAAGCTTTGGAAGCTGCTATCTATAATTATCGCGGTATTCCTCTCGCCGCCCATGATGAAGATGACGAAGGTGCATTAGTTTGTACTTGCTTCGGTGTGAGTGAAAATAAGGTACGTCGCATAGTTATCGAAAATGACCTTACTGATGCGGAACAGGTCACAAATTACATTAAAGCTGGCGGCGGTTGCGGTTCCTGTTTAGCTAAAATTGATGATATCATTAAAGATGTAAAGGAAAACAAAGCCGCAACAAACCTCAACAATAAAGGCGGAAGTAAACCTACAAATATTCCTAATTCTGGGCAGAAACGACCGTTAACCAACGTGCAGAAGATAGCCCTCATCCAAAAAGTATTAGACGAAGAAGTAAGACCCGTATTGATTGCCGACGGCGGAGATGTAGAACTCTACGATGTAGACGGCGATATTGTCAAAGTAGTACTGCAAGGGGCGTGTGGCTCTTGTTCTAGTAGTACAGCCACCTTAAAGATAGCGATTGAATCCAGATTACGCGATCGCATCAACCCCAGCCTAGTAGTAGAAGCAGTTTAGTTAACAGTTAACAGTAAACCGTTAACTAACACCCAAAAGAACTTTCACAACTACATAACGAACCCATCATGAACACTAATTCTACTGGTTTTTCTGTGGAGCGATCGCCCCCTCTTCGGCGACGTTCTACAAACCCCTCACAGCCATAGCTCAACAGGCGTGAGATCCAAACACAAAGACCGACCAACTAACCAACCAATTGCAGGAAAAGAGAACAATGACTGACGAAAACATTAGACAGATAGCTTTCTACGGTAAAGGCGGTATCGGTAAATCTACCACCTCCCAAAACACCCTTGCAGCTATGGCAGAAATGGGTCAACGCATCATGATTGTAGGTTGCGACCCTAAAGCTGACTCCACCCGTCTGATGCTTCACTCCAAAGCTCAAACCACCGTACTACACTTAGCTGCTGAACGCGGTGCAGTAGAAGACTTAGAACTCCACGAAGTAATGTTGACCGGTTTCCGTGGCGTTAAGTGCGTAGAATCTGGTGGTCCAGAACCCGGTGTAGGTTGCGCCGGTCGTGGTATCATCACCGCCATTAACTTCTTAGAAGAAAACGGCGCTTACCAAGACCTAGACTTCGTATCCTACGACGTATTGGGTGACGTTGTATGTGGTGGTTTCGCTATGCCTATCCGTGAAGGTAAAGCACAAGAAATCTACATCGTTACCTCTGGTGAAATGATGGCGATGTATGCTGCTAACAACATCGCTCGCGGTATTTTGAAATATGCTCACTCCGGTGGTGTACGTTTAGGTGGTTTGATCTGTAACAGCCGTAAGGTTGACCGTGAAGACGAGTTAATCATGAACTTGGCTGAACGTTTGAACACCCAAATGATTCACTTCGTACCTCGTGACAACATCGTTCAACACGCAGAATTGCGCCGTATGACCGTTAACGAGTACGCACCAGACAGCAACCAAGGTCAAGAGTACCGCGCATTAGCTAAGAAGATCATCAACAACGACAAGCTCACCATTCCTACACCAATGGAAATGGATGAACTAGAAGCTCTGTTGATCGAATACGGTCTATTAGACGACGACACCAAGCACTCTGAAATCATCGGTAAGCCCGCAGAAGCTACCAAATAGGTCATGCCGTAATTAGGAGACACGGAGACAGGAAGATGAGGAAGCAATTCCTCTTCCCACTCTCCCTTCCCGACTCCTCACTCTCCCAAATATACTTCTATTCCCCCATTCGTAAGAGTCACTGAGGCAGATATGACACCTCCTGAAAACAAGAATCTTGTAGATGAAAATAAGGAACTTATTCAAGAAGTTCTGAAAGCTTATCCCGAAAAATCTCGCAAAAAGCGCGAAAAACACCTCAACGTCCACGAAGAAAACAAGTCTGATTGCGGCGTTAAGTCTAACATCAAATCCGTTCCTGGTGTAATGACCGCCCGTGGTTGTGCTTATGCAGGTTCTAAGGGTGTGGTTTGGGGTCCTATTAAGGACATGATCCACATCAGCCACGGGCCTGTAGGTTGCGGTTACTGGTCTTGGTCTGGTCGTCGTAACTACTACGTTGGTGTAACTGGTATCAACTCTTTCGGTACCATGCACTTCACCTCAGACTTCCAAGAACGTGACATCGTGTTCGGTGGTGACAAAAAACTCACTAAACTCATTGAAGAACTCGATGTTCTTTTCCCTCTCAACCGTGGTGTTTCCATTCAATCTGAATGTCCCATTGGTCTAATTGGGGATGACATCGAAGCTGTTGCTAAGAAAACTTCTAAGCAAATTGGTAAGCCTGTTGTACCCTTACGTTGCGAAGGTTTCCGTGGTGTGTCTCAGTCCTTAGGACACCACATCGCTAACGACGCTATCCGTGACTGGATTTTCCCAGAATACGACAAGCTCAAGAAAGAAAACAGACTTGACTTCGAGCCAAGCCCCTATGATGTAGCTCTAATCGGTGACTACAACATCGGTGGTGACGCTTGGGCCAGCCGGATGCTGTTGGAAGAAATGGGCTTACGTGTAGTAGCTCAGTGGTCTGGTGATGGTACACTCAACGAGTTGATCCAAGGCCCTGCTGCTAAGTTAGTCCTCATCCACTGCTACCGTTCTATGAACTACATCTGCCGTAGTTTGGAAGAACAATACGGTATGCCTTGGATGGAGTTCAACTTCTTCGGCCCCACCAAGATTGCTGCTTCTTTACGTGAAATCGCAGCTAAGTTTGATTCTAAGATTCAAGAAAACGCTGAGAAGGTAATTGCTAAGTACACACCAGTAATGAATGCTGTACTAGATAAATACCGCCCTCGCTTGGAAGGTAACACCGTAATGTTGTACGTAGGTGGTCTACGTCCTCGCCACGTTGTTCCCGCTTTTGAAGACCTGGGTATCAAAGTAGTTGGTACTGGCTATGAATTCGCTCACAATGACGATTACAAACGTACCACCCACTACATCGATAACGCCACCATCATTTACGATGACGTTACCGCCTACGAATTTGAAGAGTTCGTAAAAGCTAAGAAGCCTGATTTAATTGCTTCTGGTATTAAAGAGAAGTACGTCTTCCAAAAGATGGGTCTTCCCTTCCGTCAAATGCACTCTTGGGATTACTCCGAACTTGGCGACGGGGTGCAGATGTCAGATGAGGTAAGGTTTTTTTGTGAGGGGAGAAAAAAGAGTCTATTTTTAGCCTAAATACAGGTTGTAGGGTTATCTGGGAACAATACATTTTTGCGGCTTAAGACAATATAACTGTTATTGGGTCTGGTTTTTGGGTTTTGGTTAGATTTGGGGTATATGAAAATTGTAAAATAAAAGACTATTTTAATTGTTATTATTTTAGATTAATGTGGGTCGGTTAGGCGATCGCTTTGAATCACTAAGACTAGGAAGTATGCGATGAGGTATGCGACAGAAAATCTATATTCCAGCTACTATATAGAAAATAATTAAAGTTATTCAAGGATAGAAAAGAAATGTAAAATTAGAGGATGCTAAAAACATCCTCTACAATAGAGTTGTGAGTCTCTTCAACACAACTATTGATATAAATTGCGAATAATAAACTTAAGATACTGAGCTTTGTTAGTCAATATCAAAATCTATGAATATCGATTTTTAGTTCACCTTTATGATACTTTGTATGACATGAAGGACAAAGAGTCATCATGTTTTGAATATCAGCAGAACCTCCTTCACTATAGGGAATTAAGTGATGACCATTAGCTTTGGAGTTAACCTCCCAGCAAACCATACATTGATAAGATTCTAAATTCTTGACTTGTTTTTGTGCTTTTCGATGTTCGTAAGGTCTTTTTTGTGTCATAAAATGTTATTTCTCAAATTCTTACTTTAATCGTTCTGTCCTTCAAGTTGATTTTGAGATTGAGAAGAAGGTAACTTACCTTGCTCGTATTCAACAACTGTGGATCTGGCATTTGGAGCAATACTTCTTTTAGCTTTCCTTATAGCGTCGCTGAGTTTTTCTTGCTCTTCAGCAGTCAAATTGTCAATTTTTGCGTTAATAGCTCGATTTCTGTCTGAATTTTTTGCCATAATATATTTGTGTTTGAAGTTCCTGCTTAGTCAGTCGTTACTTTAATATCTCCATCTTCTGAACTTATAATGGCTTCTACCTCACCTTCACCAAATGTGACTTTCAAAGGCGGAGTTTTGCTTAGTCTTGGAATCTTTTCTTCATCTAAGGTTACAGAATACACACAAACCTCTCCATTATTTTGTCGGATGGCGACAAAATAACTTGAATTGCAGTACCAGACATTTAAAACCTGATCGCCATCTTTTAAGATTTTGACAGTCAGTCTGACGTTTGCTTCCACAACCACTGTCCCTTCTGGTATCACTAACAACTGCCTCTCAGTAGTATTAAAGTATTGTTTTAATTTAGCACCAATTTAAGATTGCTTGTAGTAGTATTATTACGTAAACAAGTTAAACACAAATCTAGATTATATAGATTTCTTGCGAGCATTAGCTAAAGTTATAGCCAAAAAAATAAAGTATTAAATAATACATTCATATTTTAGATAAAATTTGTGTAAGCGCATTTATGTAAGCACATAAAAAACCTTGGATTTTTATATGATTGAATTAGCTTGATGGGCTGGCGATACCTACGGTAAGCTCCGCTAACGCACTAATGGCTAAAGTTAGCGATACCTACGGTAAGCTTAAGTAGTTGTTCCCATCACTGATAATTTATCTTATCGTCATCAACAGAATGCAATTATCTTGATTAGCTAGGCGATCGCTACAGTAAACTACGCTAATGCAATAAAATTTTTTACAACTTGGCAGACTTTACAGATTACTTGCGTATTTAGGCTTCAATACCTTTTTGTGGTGACGATTTTAAAAGTTCTGTCTGTGGATTATATTGTATGAGGTGAGGATATTACTTCTGGAGTTGGATGTAGTAATTCACCAGTTTCTGAGGGTTGTGTTCATTTTCCTCAGATATCATGTGGCGAATTTGACGTATTTGGCTGATTGCCTGATCATTCTCCGTCATTTTGCGCTCCTATTAACTCTAATGGCGTGACTGATAATTTATCTTATCGTCATAAAAAGAATGCAATTACCTTGATTAGCTACGCGATCGCTATGGTAAGCTACGCCAAGGTATAAAAGACACAGTGATGGCGATCGCAAATTAGTCCGAGCCCAATGATTGTTAGCTTGCTGTTGAGGACTTTGGTTGTACTTCAAACTCAAACTGGGAACGGTAAAAGCAAACG
This sequence comes from Anabaena sp. FACHB-595, assembly GCF_048568275.1. Lineage (NCBI taxonomy): Bacteria > Bacillati > Cyanobacteriota > Cyanophyceae > Nostocales > Nostocaceae > Anabaena > Anabaena sp. FACHB-595. Next base: position 1,708,420 of record NZ_CP183473.1, on the reverse strand, counting down.
TCGAACTCAATAAAAAAGTTGGTTTGACCAAGAATTAGAGGTGCATTCGGACTACGCACCCATGCAGACACTAACTTGACTGCTGCGAAGTCTGCTTGAGTTTTTCTGTTGTGGAAAGTCTCCGAACAGCAGGAAGTATCTCAGATAGAGTCATAAGTTATTGTATCTATATGCTCAATAATTAGTATTCTATGGGTTAATCAATACTAACTTAATTCGCCTTGACGCTTCTAAATAAGCTCAATATGAAATACTGTCAAATCTTCAGTTGAAAATCTTGCTACTTTGCTCAAATTTCAATGATTTTTTGCCAGTCATTATTACCCTAACTCCACCATCTGGAGCCAGGGTAAATCCACGTCGTTGCACGTTAACAGGTTTATCTTCCGCTAGAGCAAGTTGATAATTTGATAGAACTGTTGCAATAACCAATTTTATTTCTAACAGAGCTAGAGCATATCCCAAACAGCGACGACTTCCACCACCAAAAGGAATGTATTCTGAAGGAGAATATTGCCGTTCTATAAAACGTTCTGGTCGAAATTGTTGAGGATTAGGATACAAGTCTTCCCGGTAATGTATGAGGTATATACTCGCCATTAAGGTTGTGTCAGGTTCCAATTGGTATCCGGCAATATTTATAGATGATTTGGTAATGCGTGGAAAAAGTGTTGGTAAGACTGGATACATCCGCAGAGTTTCTTGAGAAACTGCTGTTAGGTAAGGAAGCTGGGCAATTTCCATTGGGTTAGGGTTTGCTCCCAATCTGTCGAGTTCCTGCTGTAATTTTTCCTGCACATTTACATTTTTTAAAATTTGATAGAAAGCCCACGCTATTGTGGTTGCGGTAGTTTCATGTCCAGCAAATAAAATTGTTAGCAATTCATCTTTTAGTTCCTCGTCTGTCATGGCTTGCCCATTTTCATCTCGTGCTGCCATCATCAAACTTAGAACATCACCGCGCTGCTCATTTTCCTTTGTTCTTTTCTCTTCTATTTCTGCTTGGAGTAGATCATAAATAGAACGTTGTTTATGTTTCATCTGTCCCCAAGGAGTCCAGGTTCCCCAATCTTTTTGTAGGGACTTTAGAAAAAGCATACTGGAGCGTAAGGGAGAATCAGTCATATTCAGCCAATCTGTGAATAGAGGCTTTATTTGTTGATAGCGTTCTCCGTCAGCTAAACCAAAGACAATTTGTATAATCACCTCTAGACTCAGTTTCTGCATGGCAGACCTAGCAACAAAAGGTTGCCCAATTTGCCATTCGCTGGCGATCTGGTTGGTAATTAAGCAGATTTGTTGAGCATAAGCTTGTAGCCTTTCTCCATGAAAGGGGGGCATTAATAATTTTCGTTCTCGTCGATGGCGATCGCCATCCATTAACATAAGAGAAGTTCGCCCAATGAGAGGCTCTGCAAGTGTATTTCCCCGACCAACATCAAATCTAGAATCTTGGGTGAAAATTTCTTGAAGAGCTTGAGGCTCCCCTAAAATTACGAAAGAGCCGATTCCAGCAAGCTGCATGGAAAAAATGTTGCCATACTTTTTACTATATTTTTTCTGAAATCCAATCGGATCAGCAATCCAATTGATAAGTTGCCACCATGAAGGGACACTAATAGGATTTGGTAATTGAGTCAACATAATATTTACCCTGATTATTAACTGTGGCTCAGTCGGGGAAAGCCAAACCAGTGCTTGGGTCACGGATATACAGACCTAGTGTAAGCGATCGCATGACTTCATCCCAAACAGGTGTCATTTGCTCTGCTTGATCAGCCCAAAACTCGAATGTAATCAAACATTGCACATTTGACCCCAAACCAATGCAAATCCGCGAAAAAGCTTCCCGTGGTTCTTCTTGGGTATCGATAAATTTGAGTTCTGTCCAGACAATTTTGGCAGTTTGGCGCTTGAGGCTAATGATTTCTCCTTTCTCAATCACATCACGGCCGTCGTCTTCTACTACTTTCCTCAAGGTGGATTTGAGGGGAAACAGAGTCCAGTCGTTGGGAGGAAGTTGATTAAAAGACACTTCCAACGCGCAATCATCTTTGGGTGGTTTTTTATCGCTGAATTTGAAGGATTTTTCCTGTGGCTCAAAAAACCAGTCTTGAGGGACGTTGAAGCGAACAGCCCCGCGATTAGCTACAAATATTCTGTAGCCATCTGGCGCTTCCCAACGATGGTCTGGTTTTAAGTCGAGAGTTTCTTTAATCCACTGGAGATTGCTTTTCTTGCGTTTTGCCATAGTGTTTTTGCAAATCTGCTATTCTGGCGATGGTCTCCGATCGGAGTTTATTACCTAATTTGGATTGTAGGCAATTCTCAATTTTTTTAATAGTAGCAAATTGTCTATTTGGCGATAGCTAAGTTTTTTGACTGGTTTGAAACAGCCAGTAGATAAAAGTGATCGCAAAGAATTGCAAACATGACTGCTCCAAACAAATTGAAGATTGCATTCGATATCAACACATACCGGAACCATGTTTTCATGAGCTTTTAAGTTATGTATGCAGACATGATTAATTATCTCTGATGCGATAGTCCCCGACAGCCGAAGGTCATCGCCATGAGCTATTGAGCCGACGTTAATTTTTGCATCTCAAATTTTACTCTATTAGAGGGCGATCGCTTGACTCAGAAAAACGCCAGGGAAGCTCAGGAATGCGACTAGTATTTGCTTCAGATATGATATTGGCGATTTGATCTATGATTGCGGGAGCATCGAAATAGTCTCCATGGTCGATTTGTCGATTAGTCAACACTGTTGCATTATGACTGTAGACATTATTGGGAGCTAAAGCTGGTAAGGGGTTGAGACCAAGGCTGCTCTCCCAACGTTTTTGCAAGTCGGGGCCGGTGAATAACTCGAATCCTTTCTGCAATGACTCACGAATTGCGTCTTTTTCAACTACTGAGGCTTTTAGTGCATTATCGTAGCGAGAGTAGAATACATGACTTTCTTGAACCAGGTGTTCCAGACCAGAGTAAAACGGGCCTGTATATTCAGATCCGCCTAGATCACACTTGGTCACTTCCCGACGTTCCACATCAGGAGCTAACATAAAATAGCGATCGACAAAAAAAGTATTTTCTCCGCCTCTATCTTTTCGTTTTAATCTGTTTTTAATCTCCTCATTCAATTCTGTTGGCTCAAAGGCTTGGTTAACTAGCTGTTCCAACATATGGCAAACAAGGTAACTGCCCATACTGTGAGCTATGACGTAGATTTTAATGTCAGGTTTTTTAGTGCGAATATAACTGATCAGATTAGCTAAGGCTGGGGCAGATTGTACACACTCAGTACGATCCGAATTGTAATCTAAAACTTTGCCATTGGAAGGCCAGGAAAATCCGACAAAAGCGATTAAATTTTGGTTGGAGTTGTCGATATCTATCTTTTCTTCTGGATCAGCAATCAAAGTAAAATTATGCTTTTTTAAGGCTCCCTTAAGGGTGTCTGCCAAAATCGAAAAAGAAGTTAATGCCCCATGAAAAGGAACATTGTAACCATGAGTGCCAATGATAATGTGTTTTACGGCCTCTTTTTTGAGAAACTTGTTAAATACAGTCTCCTCAGAATCTTCAATAATTACTCCTGGTGGCATAGTTGAAGGATCAGTAGTCGCCAAATAGTGAGCCATATATTTTTTCATATCAACCCAGTGATAACCAAATTTTAGTAATTTAATGCGTGTATCACGGTCAACATTGAGACCTAGATTTTGGCGATCGCGGTTGGTAGCAAAAAAGCGTATTTGCATATTTTTAAATTAAAGGCGTTTTTGTCAGTATAAATGCTTAAGCTTGTAATAAATAATAAATTTTGCAAGCAATTATTACGGTAATTACATAATAATAGTAGTTTTTTGAGACCTATTTAAAAATAAAGACTACCAAAATTCATAAAAAGACGAGTTAGGCAATGACATCTGGTTGGTTGTAGGCGATCGCGGATCAACCGTGTCACTGACAAAAACTCCACCCACAAGGGAATATAGTTTTTATTTGGAATTTTGAATTGAGTTATTTCTTAAGTTCTCCAAATTTAACATTTTTAAGATACTCATACCTATTCTGCAATTCCCGAAAGTTACTTTCAATCATGGGAAAAAGCTTGTCAGGAAAAGGCTCATTTAAATCAACTGGATTAATTGTTTGCAGTTCTTTAACAGAGCGAATTGTTTTGTATACCGCGACGTGTTTGATATATTTTAATAGTTCATTAATCAAGTCTTTGCTGTTATTAGCATTTTCCGCTAAATGAATTTTGGATTCTATAATTTCAACCATTTCTTGATGATTTTTCAGGATAAATTCTTTTTCTATAGCGTCACTCGCCGCTTCCGGTAAAACATTTTGTTCAGGACTTAAAGACTTGATGCGCTTCCACATGACATTATCTTTTTCTAGTCTCAAGTATATAGGCCAGTAAAACTCAGATATTTGTCTTTCTATCAAGTTAATCTCTGCGTTGTGCCTAGCTATGGCAATCTCATTCTCTAGCTCAGAAACTTGTTGCTTCTGTTGATTTTCCAGTTCAGCAATTAGCTGCCTTTGGTAATACTTTTCATTAGTTTCATTCTTAAATATCTCAAACCTTTTGTTAAGCCAGTGACCTGCTACCAAAACAATGCCACCAAGCAAAACTTTATCAAGGACTAATTCAATAATCTTTTCCGTAAGAGCCATTTCACAGTTTTCTCCCTTGTCCAATATAAAAAGATAAATAATCTCACAATTGTAATCAGGAGAACGGAAAACGCACCTACGTAATATCACAGTATTCTTAATATTGAGAGGAATACAACTGCTATAGTTACTTTCTTTCGTACTGCCGCATTTTATTCTCAGCATAAAATTGTCACTAAATCTGTGACAAAATGTTATTGTTGTGCTAAAGCCGACGTGATGGGCTACGACCTATGGTTTCTACTAAGCGCCGCTACAGTTTGGATGAATATCGCGCTCTTGAGGAAAAAGCAGAAAGACGCAGCGAATATCGAGATGGGGAAATAGTGCCTATGCCTGGAGGAACTCTCAAACATAGTCGTATTAGTCGAAATATTTTGACTTATCTTACCTCTGTGCTGTGAGATACTCAATTCGAGCCAATTAACAGCGATTTGCGACTGTGGATTCCTGAATATCGACGGGGATTATATCTCGATGTGATGGTTTTTGCAGGTGAACCACAACTGAATGAGGCTCGACTAGATGAAGTGTTAAATCCTATTTTAATTGTTGAAGTCTTATCTCCATCTACCGCAGATTACGATCGCCAAAGCAAGTTTCGGATGTATCAGACAATTCAGATTTTTAGGGAATATTTATTAATCGAGCAGGATGAGCCGTTCGTGGAACGTTACAGCAAGCAAACCCAAGGCTGGTTACTGAGTGAATTTAACGGGTTGGAGGGTTCTATTTTCTTGGAATCAGTTGCTAAAGAGTTGGCGATCGCCGAAATTTATTGCGGTGTAATTTTCGATTAAAATAACTTAGAAAAGTGATAACTTTCACTACAGCAACCAACTAAACAAATCTTGAATAGTCAATTGAAGTTCACTCGCAAATGATGGTACAGCTATGAGTGCATCTGGCTCATCAAATACTTCAGTTTCTTGTTGAGGATGGTAAACAAATACAGTTTGCTCATCGGGGTCAATTAACCAACCCATTTGAGTACCATGTTTCAAACAATGCAGGATATTTTTGGTTACTTTCGTCTGACTTTGGTCAGGTGATAAAATTTCAATTGTCCAATCGGGAGCAATAGAAAAATTATTAGCAATTTCCCCATTCTCTTCACGGGGAATCCGACTCCAAATAAAGACGGAAATATCAGGTACAGTTGAACGACCGACAAATGTACAACGCAGTTCAGGAAAAGCACGAGCGATACGTTGAGGTTTAACTACACTATTAATAACAGGTACAAATTCGCCTTGAATTGCACTGTGCTTTCCTTGCGGCATAGGTTTTTGGATAATCTTACCTTCTATATATTCACTGGCGGGTTCTGTTGCTGGTAATTTCAGGAACTCGTCTAATGTGATGGGTTTGGATGGGGTCTGTACCATTAAGACTGCCTCACAAAAGGGAATAACAGGCTTTGTGTGTATTATGTTTTATTGTATTTTATGTTGTTGCGATCAGCTGTTTACGCGATCACCTGTGGATATATCTGCAACTTTATGCTTGTTTTTTTTGGGGTGATACCTACGGTAAATTACGCTAACACTTTCTTCTCAAAAATTATTCTGTAGGGTGCGTCAGCGTTAATTAATATTCATGATGAAATGTATATCCAAGCTGACGCACCCTAATTGCTACTTGCTACTAAATCAGTATGCTCACATCATTAGAGATACAAACATAACTACGGATCTGCTAACAATCCAGAAAGAATAAATTTTATTGAACTGAATAAACATTCAGTTTCCTCAATAGTAACTTCCTCTGGTAAACGAGTACCATGAGCGGATGCATTACGTGTAATTCTTACTCCATGACAAAAACTATTTTGTGAACTTGTTTTTGGAAAAAGTTGATCAATAGCGTCATTTAATGTTTTTGTACTTCCAGCCTTAAAACGTAAAATTCTCTCGAATGCTCTGAATGCGTAGTCGCAAGCTTCGCTATACCGACATGCTAATATTGCTTGATCCGCCCTTTCCATAAGGTGAGCTTCATGACTCCCTACATGAGTTAAGACACGCGTTACTAATGAATTAAAAGTGACGGCTATACTAGGAACTTCTTGACCCCAATGAAGAATGTTATGAAATAGGCTTGTAGCATCACTACTAGGAAAATCTGGGTGGAGAAAGGGCAAGTCTATAGCACTAACAAGAACAAATCCTGCACCAAATGGTATTGTGGTGATTAAAGGTGTACCTCTTCTGCTCGAAATAAGCACCTCAGCGTTCAATATTCCCTCAAATGAAAAGTAACTATACAGATCAACTTTCTCTTTGCCCGTAAGGTCGTTACAAATAGGGTGATCGGGCTGTTGTACTTGAATAGAGACTGTTTGTTTACGTCTAGAGCCTTGATGTAACTTTAAAGTTCCAACTGGTAACCAGTTTATTAGTAAGCAAGTACGTTCTTCATGGTACCAATAGTCAGTTGGTAGTTGAGATGGAGGACAAAAAAGGATGCGTCCTCCACGTTCCAAAAATCGCTCCATGCAAGTTGGAAAAGCTATATTATTATTAATTGCATTAGCACATATCCTAGCAAATGTAAATAATCGTGATGGAAAAATGAGAAATTTAAAGCGACGGTATTCATTCGTTATTGCAACATCTACCTCATCAAGAACCATATATTGGCATCTAGCATTCTGAAGATGGCTTTCTTCTGAAGTACCTCTTCCCCCAAAAATTCCAACAGTACTCATAAATTCTTTATTTATCTCTTTAAACAAAGATTAATACTAAAATATAAGAATCTCTTTTATTCATTATACTTACCTTGCTCAATATAAAATACTTTTAAGATATTAATTACTCATATTTTATGATTGTATTTTTTTTAAATATTATTTAAAGCTTTTTTTACTGTAAGCATTGAGCAGATTATTTTTATAAAATTCAACTATTCTTATAAGCTATTTCCATCTTTAACTTCTCAATTTCCATCCTCAACCTTTCATTTTCTATCTGCAATTTAGCATTCTCCTCCCTAATCACCTCAAATTCATTCCTCTTAGTCAAAGCCTGATTAATCGCTAACTTCCGCATATCTAGCGAGAACCAGCGCTGATAGGTTTGTGTATGAACCTGCATACTATGCCCCAAATTATCAGCCGCCGCTTTGATTGGTATGCCTAAAATATGCGCTCTAATTGCCCAGGCGTGACGTAAATCATAGGGTTTAAAATCTAATTCGACTTTCCGAAACCACCAACTAATACGCTGAGTTAAGGCTGTTATTTCAGCATGATTTGTTTTATCTTTTTTACTAATTGCTGTTGCCAGCATTTCTAAATATTTCGGATTTCTTAAATCAAACTCATCAATCCATTCTTTATGTAAGGGTAATGCTTGTCTTTCACCAGTTTTACATTCTTTGTCTACTTTCCATGTGAGGTCTATATTCTCTTTGCTTAACCACCAATCAATATTAGGGTTAATAAAAATTTCCCTGGGGCGTAAACCAAAAACTGCTAACATTCCATATGTCCAGCGCCAAAGTTGCCAGCTATCTTTTACATCTTCATTAACTTGATTTCCTCTGGTAACTAGATAGTCTTCAAATTTGGTAATTCCTGATAGTATTTCTGCATCTGTGGGGATGTTGCGCGAATTGCGATCAGGCATTTTGGAATACTGGGACAAATCAATTTCTATATTGAATGTTATGCAAAAAGCTGATATGGCTCTGGCGGCATTATATCTCGCCCATTCTTTATCGATTTGCTCAATTGAATTGATGAGATTTTCCGCCGTTGCTAAATCTTTGGAATTGGTATATCGTTGGGTGCGGGAAAAATAGTAAAAAAAGGTATGTTCGCTTTTAGTGGTGCGTTTATGGGTTTTAAAATACTCTTCTGCAAATTTTTCTAGTAAATCACCTATTGTTTGTGAATCTTTTTTAGTGGCTTCTTTGCCTAAATATTTATCATTCCATTCAAAGGTTTTCCGAGCGATTAATTTACCTAATTCATAAGCTTCTTCCTCAGCCGTCTTCAGTCCATCCAAGTTTGCAGGGATATTCAAGCTGAGATTGTATTGCTTTCTGCCTGTACCGTTGGTGTCCTTATCTCCAGGTTTAATTGGTAACGTTGCTCGTAATTGCAGACTTCCGTTAGATTCTCGAACTGAGACTTTCGTCTTTGCAGACTTCAAACGCAGATTTACCTTGTCTAGGTCTTGTAGTACTTTTGTTCTCATGTGTTCTCTTTGCTGCTGTGCTTGCAGACTTGAGCCGAGAAAACTGCCGTCGGTAGATGAAAGTGGCTCTAAGTCTGCAAAGGCTTGTTGATATTTGTCTTGACCCTGATTTTGCATCGCTGTGGTATTAGCCTATATTTAGCCTAAAAATTAATGTGTTATCAGCAAACAATGTTCATCACTAACACTGCTCAGTGCAAACATTAAGCTGTTGAAAGCCATTAAACCACAAAAAGGATTACTCCGGCCCTTATCACGGTTACGACGGATTCGCTATCTTCGCCCGTGACATGGATTTAGCCCTCAACAGCCCAACTTGGAGCTTGATTGGCGCTCCTTGGAAGAAAGCGGCTGCAAAGGCTAAGGCTGCTGCCTAATTCCAGGTAAATAGAGGGATAGCCTGGGGTTGTTGCCCCAGGAACCCAGGGAAGAATGGTGAATGCTGAATGCTGGATGAAGATTTTTATTCATTATTCATGATTCATCACTCGTTACTACCTTGAGGGGGAGTGAACCTCCCAGGCTATCCTCACTCATCACTTACAAACCAACCAGCAAGCGTAGAGAGATACAACAATGCCTCAGAATCCAGAAAGAACTGTAGACCACGTTGATCTATTCAAACAGCCAGAATACACCGAGCTATTTGAAAACAAGAGAAAGAACTTTGAAGGCGCTCATCCTCCTGAAGAAGTTGAAAGAGTGTCTGAATGGACAAAATCTTGGGACTACCGGGAAAAGAACTTCGCTCGTGAAGCTTTAACCGTTAACCCTGCTAAAGGTTGCCAACCTGTAGGCGCGATGTTCGCTGCTTTGGGTTTTGAAGGTACTCTACCTTTCGTACAAGGTTCTCAAGGTTGCGTTGCTTACTTCCGTACACACCTCAGCCGTCACTACAAAGAGCCTTGCTCCGCAGTATCTTCTTCCATGACAGAAGATGCAGCAGTATTCGGTGGTTTGAACAACATGATCGAAGGTATGCAGGTTTCATACCAACTGTACAAGCCTAAGATGATTGCTGTTTGCACCACCTGTATGGCGGAAGTTATCGGAGATGACTTGGGCGCGTTCATCACCAACTCCAAGAACGCTGGTTCTATTCCTCAAGATTTCCCCGTACCCTTTGCTCACACACCTAGCTTTGTTGGTTCCCACATCACTGGCTACGACAACATGATGAAGGGTATTCTGTCTAACTTGACAGAAGGTAAGAAGAAAGCTACCAGCAACGGCAAAATTAACTTCATTCCTGGTTTTGATACCTATGTAGGTAACAACCGCGAATTGAAGCGGATGATGGGTGTAATGGGTGTTGACTACACCATCCTGTCTGACAGCAGCGACTACTTTGATTCACCTAACATGGGTGAATACGAAATGTACCCAGGTGGTACAAAGCTGGAAGATGCGGCTGATTCTATCAACGCTAAAGCAACTGTTGCTCTCCAAGCTTACACCACACCTAAGACCCGCGAATACATCAAAACCCAGTGGAAGCAAGAAACACAAGTATTGCGCCCCTTCGGTGTTAAGGGTACTGACGAGTTCTTGACTGCTGTTTCTGAATTGACCGGTAAAGCTATTCCTGAAGAATTGGAAATCGAACGCGGTCGTTTAGTTGATGCTATCACTGACTCCTACGCTTGGATTCATGGTAAGAAGTTCGCTATCTACGGCGATCCAGATTTGATCATCTCCATCACCAGCTTCTTGTTAGAAATGGGTGCTGAACCAGTACACATCCTCTGCAACAACGGTGATGACACCTTCAAGAAAGAAATGGAAGCTATCCTCGCTGCTAGCCCATTTGGTAAAGAAGCTAAAGTCTGGATTCAAAAAGACTTGTGGCACTTCCGTTCCTTGTTGTTCACCGAGCCTGTAGACTTCTTCATCGGTAACTCCTACGGTAAGTACCTGTGGCGCGATACCAGCATCCCAATGGTGCGGATTGGTTATCCTCTCTTCGATCGCCACCACTTACACCGCTATTCTACCCTCGGCTACCAAGGTGGTCTAAATATCCTCAACTGGGTTGTTAACACCCTGTTGGATGAAATGGATCGCAGCACCAACATCACTGGTAAGACCGATATCTCCTTTGACTTGATCCGCTAGAAATTAATGCAGCGTGCCATTGAAAGGTAGAACTTAGGGACTGGGGATTGGGTATTGGGTACTAGGAATATTATCTTCCCAGTCCCTTCCAGTCCCCAGTACCCAATATCTAATCATCAGTTTGGGTGTGAGGGTGTAAGGGGGTAGGAGTGTAAGGGAATAAATTAAACAAGACAATGAAATAGCTACAAATCAATTGTTTGTTTCTCCCCTATACCCCTACACCCCTATACCCCTACACCCGTCTAAATACTCTATTCATTTTAAGTTCCTTAGTATGTCATCAACTCACACTCATCAGCATCATCCTAATTTCCATCCACCAAACTATAAGAAACCAGGTGCATTTGATGTACTTCGTCCTTTGCGTGGTTGGGTTGATAATTTTCCGGTTAAAAATGCTCGTTTCGCTCATCTTGTTTGCCAGGTAATTCCTTGCTGTTGTCCTTTTGAGCGAGACATTAATTTATTTGGGCGGACGATCCATATTCCAGCATTCTGTAAACTCAATCCTTTGTATGACGAATTTGTAGGATTGCGTTTTCGCGCTTTATCTTATCTAGCTGATGAATGTGGAGAGGATATCACAAAGTACATTTGCTAGAGGTTAGAAGTTAGGAACTAGGGGCTAGGGAAAAGATTTTCTCTTGCTTTTTGTGTTATCTAATTGACCGTATTTCTTGCAAAGGTCTGTTTATGAAAATGCTACCGTTGATGATTTTGTCAGTTTTTTAAACGCAAAGTATCGCGGAGGTTAACGCGGAGTACGCGGAGGATTTTTGTGTATTTCGCGTGGTGAAAGAAGATTTTTGCAAGAAGTTTATTAAGAACAGTTATCGGTGAATTGGGGATCATTTCACTATTTACTGATAACTGAAAATTAACAAAGTCGATCGCGTGCGAGAAGAGAGATGAAGAACACCCAAGGCAAAATCAACGAGCTACTGAATGAGTCGGGATGCGAACATAATCAGCACAAGCATGGTGAGAAGAAGAATAAGTCTTGTTCACAACAAGCGCAACCTGGGGCGGCTCAAGGGGGCTGTGCATTTGATGGGGCGATGATTTCCCTTGTCCCCATTGTAGATGCGGCTCATTTGGTGCATGGCCCCATCGCCTGTGCTGGTAATTCTTGGGGTAGTCGGGGTAGTCTCTCTTCCGGCCCCCAGCTTTACAAAATGGGCTTTACTACCGATATGTCAGAAAATGATGTAATTTTCGGTGGTGAGAAGAAACTCTATAAAGCAATTCTAGAAATTCACAAACGTTACAATCCATCGGCGGTATTTGTCTACGCTACTTGTGTGACGGCGTTGATTGGTGATGATATTGATGCTGTTTGCAAAACTGCGGCGGAGAAAATTGGCACTCCTGTAATCCCAGTAATCGCTCCTGGTTTCATCGGTAGTAAGAACTTAGGCAACCGTTTTGGTGGTGAATCTTTATTAGATTATGTTGTCGGTACAGCAGAACCGGAGTACACCACACCCTATGATATAAACTTAATCGGCGAATATAATATCGCCGGGGAAATGTGGGGAGTCCTGCCGTTACTAGAAAAATTGGGTATTCGCGTCCTATCGAAAATCACAGGCGATGCTCGGTTTGAAGAAATCCGCTATGCACACCGCGCCAAGCTGAATGTGATGATCTGTTCACGGGCGTTGCTCAATATGGCGAGAAAGATGGAGGAAAATTACGGCATCCCCTACATTGAAGAGTCTTTCTATGGCATCGATGATATGAATCGGTGTTTGCGGAATATTGCCGCCAAATTGGGCGACCCTGATTTGCAAGCGCGCACAGAAAAGCTGATTGCAGAGGAAACGGCGGCTCTAGATTTGGCACTGGCTCCCTATCGCGCTCGTCTTAAAGGTAAGCGAGTCGTACTCTATACAGGTGGTGTCAAGAGTTGGTCGATTATCTCGGCGGCGAAGGACTTGGGTATTGAAGTAGTGGCTACCAGTACCCGCAAGAGTACAGAAGAAGATAAAGCTAAAATCAAACGGTTGTTGGGTGCCGATGGCATCATGCTGGAAAAAGGCAACGCCAAAGAACTCCTACAACTGGTAAAAGATACGCAAGCTGATATGTTAATTGCTGGTGGTCGTAACCAATACACCGCCCTCAAAGCCCGGATTCCTTTCCTTGATATCAACCAAGAACGCCATCATCCTTATGCTGGTTATGTGGGCATGATTGAGATGGCGCGGGAATTGTACGAAGCTCTCTACAGCCCGATTTGGGAACAAATTCGTAAGCCTGCACCTTGGGATGAAGATATGGGGATATTGGCTCATGAATATACAAGTAATCACGATCATATCTTGGCATCTATAGAGGAGTTAATCTGATGGCGATCGTTACGCTCCCCAATAAATCAGTTGCAGTCAATCCTCTCAAGCAAAGTCAAGCTTTAGGCGCTTCTCTAGCCTTTTTGGGATTGAAGGGGATGATTCCTCTGTTTCACGGTTCCCAAGGTTGTACAGCTTTTGCCAAAGTGGTGTTAGTCCGGCATTTTCGGGAAGCCATACCCCTGGCGACAACGGCGATGACGGAAGTAACTACTATCTTGGGTGGTGAAGATAATATTGAGCAAGCAATTCTCACTTTGGTGGAGAAGTCCAGCCCAGAAATTATTGGTCTGTGTAGCACTGGATTAACAGAAACCAGAGGCGATGATATTGAACGCTTTCTTAAGGATATCCGCGATCGCCATCCGGAAATATCTCACCTGCCAATTGTATTCGCGCCTACACCAGATTTTAAAGGGGCGTTGCAAGATGGATTTGCGGCTGCTGTGGAAAGCATCGTCCAAGAAATTCCCCAACCCGGTACAACCAGAAGCGAACAAGTCACAATTTTGGCTGGTTCCGCTTTCACCCCCGGAGATTTGCAAGAAATCAAAGAGATTGTCACTGCTTTTGGTTTAGTACCTATCTTCGTTCCTGATATTGGTGCGTCCTTGGATGGACACCTAGATGAGGAATATAGTTCGGTGACAACAAGTGGAACAACGGTAAAACAACTGCAAGAAGTTGGTTGTTCCGCCTTCACCATCGCCTTGGGTGAAAGTATGCGGGGTGCGGCGAGGATTCTGGAAGACAGGTTTAATATTCCCTACGAAGTCTTTAGCGAACTCACCGGCTTAGAACCCGTAGACGAATTTATCCAAGCCTTAGCAATTCTCAGCAGCAACTCAGTACCAGAAAAGTATTGCCGTCAACGTCGCCAGTTGCAAGATGCGATGTTAGACACACACTTTTACTTCGGTGCAAAACGCATCTCCTTGGCGTTGGAACCAGACCTGCTGTGGTCAATGGTCAAGTTTCTGCAATCAATGGGGACACAAATTCACGCCGCCGTCACCACCACACGCTCACCCCTGCTAGAACAACTCCCCATCAAGAGCGTAACCATCGGTGATTTAGAAGACTTTGAACAACTGGCAGTAGAATCTGACCTGTTAATTGGTAATTCTAACTTGGCAGCGATCGCTAAACGTCTTTCCATCCCTCACTATCGTCTCGGTATCCCCATTTATGACCGCTTAGGTAATGGTCATTACACCAAAGTCGGCTATCGCGGCTCAATGGAAGTCTTGTTTGGCATCGGTAATCTATTTATAGATGCGGAAGAAGCCAGAGTTAAGAACTTTGATGAGAATTTTGTAACTGGTCATGGGTAATGGGTAATGGGTAATGGGTAATAGGTAATAAAAGAGAATTTAATTTGTCTCCAATTACCAATTACCAATCCCCAATTCCCAATCACCAATCCCCAATTCAGGAGTAATCAGAATGAAAATTGCCTTTACCACTAGTGACAGAATTCATATTAATTCACACTTCGGTTCTGCTAAAGAAATTGATGTCTACGAAATTAATGCTGAAGGATATCAATTTTTAGAAACATTGAACTTTGAAGGCGAACTCAAAGAAGATGGCAACGAAGATAAAGTTGCACCAAAACTAGCAGCATTAGCTGACTGTGCCATTGTATATGTTGTGGCTATTGGTGGGACTGCTGCTGCTAAATTGATCAAAAAAGGTGTCACTCCTGTCAAGGCGCGTTCTGAAGAAGAAAGTATCAGCGAACTCTTAAATAAATTAGTCCAAACCTTGAAAGGTAATCCCCCTCCTTGGTTGCGGAAAGCGTTGCAACCAAAAACCAGAAATTTTGCTGATGAAATTGAAGATGAAGCAACAGTATGACACCAGAAAATAATTTAAATGGCACTGCTGAGAGTGTCGTTTCTACATCACCATTTTTGAAAGCATTAGTCTTACAAATTCGCGGACAAGATGCTTATGGAGTATATCGTAGCTGGGCTGATGATTTACTCCTAAAAGGCTTTGTTGTCACCAAACAAAAGAAACGGGAAATTTCCGTGCAAGGAGAAGTTGACCCGGTAACTATCTCGCGGATTATGTCCTTCTTTAAGGCGATCGCTGCCAGAATTGAACAAGAAACAGGCTTAATCTCCCAAGTTGTACTTGACTTAAGCCATGAAGGTTTTGGCTGGGCGTTAGTTTTTTCTGGTCGTCTGATACTGACAGTTAAAACCCTAAGAGATGCTCATCGTTTTGGTTTTGACTCTCTAGAAAAACTGGCGGAAGAAGGCGATAGATATGTCGAAAGAGGAGTTGATTTAGCTAATCGCTATAAAGAAGTAAGTAAGTTGTAAGAGAGGTTTTAAACGCAGAGGGGCGCGGAGGTTTACGCGGAGGAACGCAGAGTTATCTGCGCCTCTATGTGAGATGTTCAAAAATTATTCAACACTATGCAAGTAGAAGAAACAAGTATTGAGGAAATACAAACTAAAATCAAACGCCTCAATAGTAAAGCCGGGCAAATGAAAATGGATCTGCACGATTTAGCAGAAGGTTTGCCAACGGATTACACCCAACTAATGGACGTTGCGGCTGCAACTTATGAAATTTATCGTCAGCTAGATGAACTCAAGCAAGAGTTGAAGAAATTGGAGAATGCGAAATGACTAAGAGCCTAGAAGAATTTAAAAAGCTCGTAGATGCAGAAGAATATTTTAAGTTCTTTGAGCTAGATTACGATGCGAAAATTGTCAATGTTAATCGTTTGCATATTTTGAAAAAGTTCTCACAATTAATCAGTGAGATTGATACTAATTATCCAGACATAAGTGCAGAAGAAAAGTTAAATCAATATTCATTAGCTTTGCAATCAGCTTATCAAGTCTTTCTCGGCTCATCTCCACAAGAACAAAAGTTGTTCAAGGTGTTTAAGGATAAGCCAAAAAATGTAATCACGCTGACAGAACTATCGTCTGATTAGGAGGTATAAAGTGATCAACCTAACGCCTACCGAGTTAGAACGTTATAGCCGCCAAATGATGCTTCCTAATTTTGGCGAAGCGGCTCAAAAACGTCTGAAGTCAGCGACGGTTTTAGTGACAGGTGTGGGGGGATTAGGCGGTACGGCGGCGCTTTACTTAGCAGTAGCGGGCGTTGGGCGACTAATCCTCGTCCGGGGCGGTGATTTGCGACTGGATGATATGAATCGTCAGGTTCTGATGACGGATGATTGGGTTGGTAAACCAAGGGTATTCAAAGCCAAAGAAACCCTACAAGCAATTAATCCTGATATCCAGATAGAAACAATTCACGACTATATCACCTCGGAAAACGTAGATTCATTGGTACAGTCTGCTGATATGGCGCTGGACTGCGCGCACAATTTTACTGAGCGTGATTTGTTGAACTCAGCTTGTGTGCGCTGGCGTAAGCCAATGGTGGAAGCAGCGATGGACGGGATGGAAGCTTATCTGACGACAATTATCCCTGGTGTGACTCCTTGTTTGTCCTGCATATTCCCCGAAAAACCAGACTGGGATCGCCGTGGCTTTTCTGTTTTGGGCGCTGTCTCTGGGACACTAGCTTGTCTAACAGCCCTGGAAGCAATTAAGTTGATCACTGGTTTTAGTCAGCCGCTATTGTCACAATTACTCACCATAGACTTGAATCGGATGGAATTTGCCAAGCGGCGTTTGTACCGCGATCGCTCTTGTCCAGTGTGCGGTAATGATGCGCCTTGGAGATATGCACAATCCAATTCAATGGAAACCAGCAGTAATTGCACACATAGTTGATACAAATGCAAATCACTACAAACACCACACCTGAAAACATAATAACTATTCGCTACTAATCAGGAGATTTGATGACTGTTACTTTAACAGAAAAAGCTGAATTTCGTCTGCGAGCCTTTCTTCGAGGTTCTGCTAAAGACGCTAACGAAACCACAAAAGGTATTCGCGTCTCTGTCAAAGATGGTGGTTGCAGTGGCTATGAGTATCTGATGGATGTCACCAGTCAGCCACAACCAGATGATTTAGTAACTCAACAAGGTAGTGTGTTGGTTTACGTCGATGCGAAAAGCGCACCTTTGTTAGAAGGAATAGTCATTGACTTTGTTGAAGGTCTTGTCGAAAGTGGCTTTAAGTTCACTAATCCCAACGCTACTAGTACTTGCGGTTGTGGAAAGTCTTTCAAGGTGGGTGACTGTTCACCCGAAGGTGTACCTTGCAGCTAAATAATTTGTAATTATTGCCTAGTACATCAGTTAACAGTTAACCGAATCAAGTCTTCCTGTAAACGGTATGGATCATTGCTTCCCATCAAATGCAGTGTCCAACTCTGGCTTAATTCTCGAAGAATTCAGGGAGATTTAACTTCGAGAACTATATCGATCCTATAAATTTGAGGAGAATCGGCAAATGGCTAGCTACCAAGTTAGATTGATCAACAAGAAACAAGACATCGATACTACCATCGAGATTGATGAAGAAACCACAATTTTAGATGGCGCAGAAGAAAATGGTATTGAATTACCTTTCTCTTGCCATTCTGGTTCTTGTTCTAGCTGTGTAGGCAAAGTTGTTGAAGGTGAAGTTGACCAATCTGATCAAATCTTCTTAGATGATGAACAGATGGGTAAAGGCTTCGCTCTACTTTGTGTTACTTACCCTCGTTCCAACTGCACAATTAAGACCCACCAAGAACCGTACCTTGCTTAATTCATTGCTGTAGTCGCTACTATTTACAGCTTGTGCAAGTGTAGCTTAAATCAGGATGAAGGATATTTTTCATCCTGATTTCTTATATAAATCTATTCTGAATTTATTAACACCAATGTTTACTCCATTTACTGTAAATGGCAGTTCTTTGCAATTGCTAAAAGTTGGCGATCGCGGAATAGTCAAGTTCTGCAATATTCAAGATAAAAATATTCTCAAAAAACTCAAGTCTCTGGGCTTAAATACCGGAGTCACTATCACCATAGAGCAAGAATTCCCTTCTTTAATTATTCAAGTAGGAAGCATTCTCTTAGAAATAGATAAAGAACTTGCTCGTAACATCTACGTTCGTGTAATTAATAATTGATTGAATTGAGAAAAATCTTCATTAATAAGTACTATATCTTACAGTATTAGAGTACTTGAAATCATTAAAATATTGGGAAAATAAAATAAATAGAGACTTTAATATATAACGTCTCTATTTAGGGAATAAAGGTAAGCCATTTAATTAGTTTTGGTTTAATCAACAGCAACTATCACATCTGAGGATTTAATTAAAGCGTATGCTTGCTTACCCTCAGCCAGTTGGAGTTTATCTGCTGATGATTTGGTGATGATCGAAACTATCTCTACTCCAGGAGCTAGTTCTAATGTTACTTCGGTGTTAACTGTACCAGGCACAACTTTTTTAACAGTTGTTTTCAGAAAATTACGTGCGCTAACTTCCATATCTTATAATCTTACCTGTTTACAGGAAACAGAATACCAACATTTACGGTAAATAAAATCACCCCTTTAGACTTTTTTAATTATTTCGATAGATATAAATTTAAACCAAAACCAAAAACCAGATACCCGACTTCTTTAAGAAGTCGGGTATCTATGGGGATTTTGGTAGCTGACATCATACAAGATAACTGTCAAAATAGCTGCCGTTGTAGTATTTTTTAAGCGGATTTAATCAATGTACACGGCGATCGTTATAAACATTCATAATCTAAGCTTATCAGAGTGATAATATATAAGTAAGCTAAATTGTTGCTAGTGAACCTAGACCTCAGCAAAAAGCGATTACAGGGTTATCTCAGACATTCCTACCTTAATACTGGTCAATCTTAGAAATTGGGTAGATGGTCATATATCTTCAAGATGATACTCTCGGAACGCTGCGGAAATCTTCAAACAAAAACAACCAGATTTATTAGGGTTTGTCATAAGTCTCATACTTATCATTAGGTATGTCTAATTACCTTAAACGTTTTTCTGCCGGCATATTTAATTACTCTAATTATGCAGGCTTTGCCAAAGCAGTTTGGGCAAAATTACGGCAGTTTAGAAATAATTTCCTTCCTTGCAAACATAAGGAGCAGTAATTATGAGAGCTAAACAAATTATGACTCAAGACGTAGCTACTATTCGCGGTTCTGCGAGTGTAGCAGAAGCAGTCAGACTTATGAGGCTCAAAGGACTGCGTGCTTTGATTGTCGAACCTCGTCATAGTGCTGATGCTTACGGTATCGTCACTGTGGCTGATATTGCAGGTAAGGTTATTGCTTATGGAAAAGACTCAGAAAATGTCCGTGTCTATGAAATTATGAGCAAACCCTGCATCACCGTCGATCCTGATCTTGATGTAGAGTATGTGGCTCGTTTATTGTCAACTACAAATCTGTGGTGTGCGCCTGTAATTAAAGGTGAATTACTTGGCGTAATTTCGATTACAGATATTGTCAGCAAAGGCGACTGTATTCCTAAACCAAAATTAACTTTCTTACGCAAAGAACTACACAAAGCTATCTCCGATGCGCGAGGAATTTCTGCTAACTATGGCTCAGATTCTAAACGAGCTATTGAAGCTTGGGATTTAGTAGATGAACTGGAAGTAGAAGCCTGCTTTTATGGCTTACCAAAACCAGACAAATCTGCTAGAGAACTATTTGCTGATAAACCAGAGCTAGTTACAGTTTAGAGTATGGTTTTACAACTCTAATAACTAGAATTATATAGCATTGTGTTTAGTAATGGTGGGCAATGTCCGCCATTACCTTTTCTATGCAAATTCTTCTGAATTACAACAACAAATGATGAACCGGAAAAGTCATTTCAATTTGAGTCAAACCACTCAAGAATGGTTGATAGGAAAAGGCTACAATCCTGAAGACTTAGAACAACCTGGGGAAAATGGCGATAGTGCTTTGATGAAAGCTACACGAGAAGGGGTTGATGCCGTCGTCAAAGAACTAATTGATTTAGGTGTAGATATCAATGCTAGAAACAACGACAATAATAATGCTTTGTGGTTTGCTTGTTTTGGCAATCATTATGACTTAATTCATCTGCTACTGGCTGCAAAAATTAATATCGATAACCAAAATGATAACGGTGCTACTGTTTTAATGTATGCTGCATCAGCAGGTAAGACAGAAGTAGTGAAGTTGCTCCTACAATACCATCCTAACTTATATTTAAGAAATTTGGATGATTTTCAGGCTATAGATTTCGCTAGCAATGTAGAAGTTTTAAGGTTACTGAAAAATGCCACAAAGTGATATTTTCGGTAAAGCCTACCATGAGGCTACTAAGCATTCTTACTTGTCGGTGCAGCTTGATCCAAATTATATTAATGCTGCAACTCAACCATCGGCATTTAAATTTTATCCAAAGTTTTATCGTCGAGTGAAATTAAATCTCGATAATCCAATTCACTCTTTTATCTGGTTAACCAGTGCTGTCACCTTTGAAAAGGTATATAACAATGTGGCCTACAAACTCAGGGTCAATCCTTCAGCAGGCGCACTGTATCCCACTGAAGTCTATGTACAGATTCGAGGAATGCCAGAAATAGTAGATGGGATATATCATTTAGAAGTTGAGAATAATTGTCTAACACTCATCTACGAATTAATTGATGATGGCTTAGAGAGTTATGTTATACCAACAAAATGTATCACTGGATTCATTTTTTTAATTAGTTCTGTTTATTATAGGTCTAGCTGGAAATATAAACAAAGGAGCTTGAGATATTGCTTATTAGATAGCGGACACCACTTAGGTGCTGTCGCGGCTTCAGCATATCTCCATAACCGCAATATTCAGCTAATTTTTGATTTTGATAAACTCACTCTCAATACAGATTTAGGGTTTGAGAATAAAGAGTTTATTACTGGTTGTGCGATATCTGGCGAAATACACGAGAAGCAAGTTAGAAAATTAAGGCTGAAAGTTCCTTTTGTTTGTGGCACAGATTACTTTGAGGCTAATCAATTTATTGAAGATAGCTATCAAGCAACCTCTGTGCAACCAAGTCGCCAGCAACAATTCAAACAACCTTGCTTTAATTTTGAGCAGGAGAAATTCTACCAAACTGTCTGTAATAGACGTTCGGTTAGACGTTTCCGGAAAGAGTTCATTTCGCAAGAACATTACTTATATGTCTTGCAACTACTAGAGCAGCCAATCCCAACAGAAAGCGGTGAGGAGATAGAAACCTACTCGGTGATACATCGAGTCGAGGGGATGACATCAGGGTTATATAGAGGCGTGAATTTGGTTAAAGCAGGTGACTTTAGTGAACACACGGGTTACTTGTGTGTGAATCAAGCTCTTGCCAGAGATTGTGCTGTGATTTTGTTTTTTGTGTCCGAATATACCAGTTATCAAACTGCTATGCAAATAGCTGGTTTTTTAGGACAAAGAATTTATTTGGGTAGTAATTATCTAGGCATTCAATGTAGCGGTATTGGTGCTTTTTATGATGATGAAACCCAGGAATTCTTAGAAACACATAAAGATGTACTTTATGCAACGGCAATTGGAACCTGAATAGGATTGTAACAGAGATGAATCGGCACAGATTTGATTTTAGCGGAGATGATTTCCATCCCATGCAGCCAACTTCGGCTGACATTATCTTGAGACAGCAATTAGAGTATTCCTTGAGTAAATACTTTTATGAAGGATGCGATCGCACCTTACAGAATCTTCTATCTAATTGTCGTTGGTATGTCACAACTCAAGCCAATGCAATGACGTTGGTAATTGAATGTCCCGATCAAGTTACCAACTGGCGGGTTTTGCAAAAACTCGTGCCAATGGGTAAATTAATCAATCAAATGGTCAGTAGCGCCAAAATCCGCGTCTGTCCGCCAGAAAGCGAAGGCGTACCTTTTGAAATGAGAGTAGATGAACTCTCTGTATATCGAGATATGGCGTGATGGAGAGTAGGGAGCAGGGGATGCAGAGGAGAAAAAATTACCTAGTTCCCTAATCCCCAATCCCCATCCTAATTACGAATTATTTCCACAATTTTTTCAACAACCAAATCAGCAGATTGTTGAACAACAGGACTTAACTCTAGTCCAAAATCAAGATTCGCCGCCTCAATTAAATAAACTGTTACGTCTTGCGGAAAATCATCTGGAAAGATTTTTCTCCCGGCGGCTAAAGCATGATCCCAACGAAAATCATGTAAGTTATAACTAGGTTCGGGTAAAGCTGCTAATTCTTCACCAGGGACTTTAAATACTGCGCCGGGTTCCGAACCAGTGGAACTCGCATCAATAATTACTAATTGTTTGCTACCTCTAGCTTGAAACATAACTTCCATCCCTGCGGTTCCACAGTCATATACCTGCACATGGGGATGAGGATTTTCGGCTAGATATTTTTGTAAGCGTTGAGCGATGATTACGCCTACAGCATCGTCACTGCGATTGAGATTTCCGCAACCGATAATAGTCAGCATAGGTATTATATTTGAGCAGGTAGAACAGGTATTACTCAATATGTAGGATTTACGCATCCAGGTTGTCTGTTGAGACTGGGGGTAAAGGTTTTAAACATTAACACCCCTAGATCCTTCCCTACACCCTTCTCCAAACCCTTGATTTTTCGTTTTCATGCGTAAGTCCTAATATGGTCTTTAGCGGTGTGCTTGAGGCAATCAAAGCACATTTGTTTGAGGAAAAACAAGAAATTCAGTTGTTATTATAGGAGTATGTAAGAGGATATTTTAAAAGCCTTCTTATCTGTAGCAAAATGTGTGTACATCTCACCCAAAGGCAGTTGAATTGATTCATGTCTCCTGCTCTCTGCCATTCTTCGGTAATTAATTTAAAGATGATTTTTCTAGACGATAGTTTCTGCGGAGTTCGGTCAAAGTATCTTCGCTAAAAACAAATTTAATTATCCCGACTAACTCACCCCAACTGTGTAACACAGACTCGGAAGGTGCTTGCCAAAACTCTCTAATAAAAAATTCTTCCCACCATTCTGGCGCTTGTTTGCGATGAGCATAGTCGTGTTGCTTGCGCCACCGCCTACGCCATTTAATAAAGTCTGATCTGGTTGGTGGTTGCACTCCTAAAGTCGGTGGAAAATCGGCATAACTGACAAATGTACTCACCCCTCTGGCGTGGACGTAAACTACATAGTGCCAACATTCCACTGTGTAGATATCATCAAACCCGATGCGAAACATCAGACAAATTGCTTCTTCCGTGACAAATCGTGCTAGAGGATGGGGAGTTAACGATTTGTGAACAATTTTTGATGGACGGATGACAATTGCTTTTGGGTTGAGTGATGATACCATAAAAATACCAGTAAATTCGGTAGATGTTTAACTGTTAAGTCCCGTAGGTATTTTTCCTGTCGATGGATAGACACAGATAACCTATCGGTTTTACATTTGAGTACTACGATCGCTCTCTCAGTTTCCTAGGCCGGGGGGCGATCATTTTATATGATACAATTATTCTGCGACTGATACAAGTCATTGAAGCAGCAAATTATGGGAATGATTCGCCTCAAGATTCGAGAGTATGCAGCCCAGAGAGGTTGGACGTTGAAAGAAGTATCTGACCGTTCTGGTGTAGTTTACAGCACTCTGAGAACCTATGCGCGATCGCCTGGACTGGCGACTGTAGACTTTACCGCTATTCAGAAATTAGCCCGTACTTTCGAGGTGATGATTGAAGAGTTAGTCGAGGTAGTGCAGGAATAGTTTATAGTTGCACTGAAGTAGGCGATCGTTATTATTTTGTATGTCTTTTATTGATGAAATTAATCATGCCAATGTCCTGATTGTAGGAGCTAGCCAAGGCATTGGCTTAGGCTTTGTCAAAAAATTGCTACAAGATGACAGAATTGCCAAAATTTATGCCACCTATCGCCAAAAAGACTCAGCATTTGAGTTAATTACACTAGAAAACGCATATTCCCAACGATTAACTTGTCTATCATTGGATATTACTGATGAGTTACAGATAGCTGAAATCTTGCAACAAATAAATATTGAAACTAATAGATTGCATTTGGTAATTAACTGTGTAGGAATACTACATGAAGGAGATTTCCAACCTGAAAAAAGTTTGAGACAACTTAATTCAGAAAATTTACTCCGTTACTTTCAAATTAACAGCATCGGTGCTGTTCTCCTAGCAAAACATCTTTTACCTTTCTTCCGACATAATGAGCCTAGTGTTTTTGCTAGTATTTCCGCTAAATTGGGCAGCATCGGTGATAATCAACTTGGTGGCTGGTACGGCTATCGCGCTTCTAAAGCGGCACTCAATATGTTCATGCGAACTGTAGCCGTTGAGTATGGCAGAAGTTGCCCTAAAACTACAGTAGTAACTTTACATCCAGGGACAACCGATACACGTCTTTCTCGACCCTTTCAGAAAAATGTAGCCGCCGAAAAACTATTTTCCATTGAACGCACTGTTGACCAATTATTAGCTGTGATTGCACACCTTCGGGAAGGTGATAGTGGAAAATTTTTCTCTTGGGATGGAAGTCAACTGCCTTGGTAATTTAATCATTAATTTCAGTAATACTGATTCGCCAAAGTTGAGAAACATATCCTTTTCTCGGTAACTCTTGTGACATTTCGCGTTCTCATATTCTCGGTGGGAAGGTGAAATGAACGAGATGCTACGTAAAAATTTTGAATTCGTCGCACTCCTAATGCTCATTCGCCGTATCACTGCGTAGTCAAGGTTTTGCTAAATTTTGTCTGAGCATAAGTATCTGTACTTAATCAACCCATATGCGTTAGGAAACTTTATATTTATTTAAGTGATTGTACTGAAGATATTCTTGAGTCAAAACATAATCATTTGATCATAGTTATGCAAATAAATTATTAGTTACATAACTATACATTTTTTGAAATTTCTTTTTTATAAATTTAAAAAATCATGAATAATTGTCCTTGCTGTTCTCATCAGCTTTTACGGCATATTCGCAGTCGTGAAGTTTACTTTTTTTGTCGAAAATGTTGGCAAGAAATGCCTATTTTAAAACAGAAATATCATCCAGAATTGTCATCTAAACTGATTGATACACCTCAGGTTACTTACGTTCGATAGTGTGTGAAGAAATTGGGGACTGGGAATTTTAGATTTTGAACTCAAAATTGCAAATCCAAACTCGAATGGATGGAGGCTCACAACGTTCTTAAACTAGCTACACCAAGCGATAGGCAAATGCCACCCACTCATGTAATCGCTCACAATCAACTAACTCTAAGCCTGCTTGGGTGAAAGCTGTAGTCACATTTTCTTCATGATCGACGGTAAAGCCGGATGCAATCAATAGTCCTTGATGTGCATCTGTTTGACGTAAAGCATTCTGGAAATCATGAGCCAGAGCAACATGGACTCGCGCCAGAATATTTGCAACTATGAGGTCAAAGTTTTTTGTCGGCTTAATTGTTGGTACATAATCTATAGTTTCCTGGTTCATCCAATGTCCCAAATCACTACCAGATCCTAGACTCCCGGCCATGACTGTTACTTGCTGCTCAACGTCATTACACAGGACAGCATCCTGAGTTGCTTGCACAGCAAGACTATCGTTATCTAGCGCTAAAACAGTTGCACCCAATTTTGCCATTGCCACACTCAGAATACCTGAACCTGAACCCAAATCCAGAGTATTCATCCCAGGAAGGACATATTTCTCAATTAATTTGAGACTAAGAATCGTGGCTGGATGAAACCCGCTACCAAAGGAGAAGCTTTTATTTAGTCTCAAACTTACTTGGTCTGGTGTTTCTAATTGGTAGGGTACATCAGGAGGCAGCACAACAAAGCGTTTGCCAATGCGATGAATGACGGGTTTGAGTATATTTGCGTTAGTGAGTTTATCCTCAACTATATTGGTTTGAATTGCTGTAGCGATTCCAGTACGCTCTAAGGGGGAAAGCAGATGCAAAATTTTGTCTATACGTGTCCGTAAATAGGCATCACAAGCTAAGTATAAGTTAATCGTAAACGCCCAACTAGGATGGCTAGCATTGTCTGCGACTGATTCCGCTTGGTTAATTTCAGCATATTCCGTGATGTAAACATCTTGAATATCAATAGTTTGAGCCACTAGCGTACAAACCCAGTCAACTCCTTCATGTGTTGTATCTAGGCTCAATTCCATCCACGACATACTGTCTTCCCTTAGCGTGACTGTTAACGGTTAAACCTCTGCATCGGTGAGAGTTTCTATCCCCGACTCAGCCATTTTACTTTTTCTTTGTCACATTCTATTCAGAGCAGATTGACGCATAAAAATCTAAAATAAGCGATGTTCCGACTGGAAACACCGAGCATGAGCTTTACGAATAAAACCATTGTTCTCACAGGTGCATCGGCGGGAATTGGCCGAATGTTGGCAATTTCGTTGTCCCAACAGGATGCAAATTTAGTCTTGGCTGCTCGCAATCAAGAAGCATTAGAACAGACCATGACTGCTTGCACAAACTATCCAGGGAAAGTGATTGCAGTACATACAGATGTAACTCAAGCAGAAGCTTGCCAACAGTTGATAGAAAGAGCGATCGCCACATTTGGGCAAATTGATATCTTAATCAATAATGCCGGCATTGGAATGCTCACCCGCTTTGATGAGGTGACAGATATCTCTATTTTTGAGCAGGTAATGCAAGCTAACTATCTGGGTGCTGTTTATTGTACCCATTATGCCCTACCTTACCTGAAAGCAAGCCAAGGACAATTAGTGGCTATTTCTTCAATTTGTGGCAAAACAGGTGTACCCACTCGTACAGGTTACGTTGCCAGTAAACACGCTATGCAAGGCTTTTTTGATACGTTGCGGATTGAATTGCATTCAACAGGAGTGGATGTATTGGTTGTCTCACCAGGGTTTGTGGCAACTGATATCCGACAACGAGCCTTGGGAGCAGATGGAAAACCACTAGGCAAAAGTCCCCGTGATGAAACTCAAGGCAATATGTCAGTAGACGAGTGTGTGCGTCAAATTATCTGGGCAATGGAGCGGCGTAAACGAGAACACATTATGACGTTGAAAGGAAAGGTAATCCCTTGGGCAAAGCTGATTTTACCAGGGTTTGTTGATCGTATTGTTGCTGCCACCATTCGCAAGACAACTTCCACCTGATAGATAGTATCAAACTAAATTTCACTGCTTCCCAGACGCTTGCTCCAAACACTCTGCTTTCAAACTACACATTAGCGATCGCTCACTCAGCCTTCTTACCCGATTTACCACCACTGAGACTGACGAACCGTTACAGATGCAACTTTAAGATGATGGAGGGTGAAGAAAACATCTGCTTTTTGTTTCCATCCCCGTGAGGGGTGCTAAGGAAGGCGCAGAGTAACGCAGAGTTTTTATTCACGAAAATATTAATAGTAGACTTTTTTTGATACTATAAAAACTCTGACTCGTTATTTAACGATAGACGTATGAGCAAAGGCACCCTGTTTGATAAAGTTTGGGACTTACACACTGTTGGTACACTTCCTTCAGGGCTAACACAGCTATTTATTGGACTGCACCTAGTCCATGAAGTCACTAGTCCACAAGCCTTTGCTATGTTACGGGAACGAGGTTTAAAGGTACTATTTCCTGAGAGGACTGTGGCTACAGTGGATCACATTGTACCTACAGAGAATCAGGCGCGTCCCTTTGTCGATCGCTTGGCTGAGGAAATGATCCAAGCGCTAGAGCAGAATTGTCAAGAAAATAACATTACTTTTTATAACATTGGTTCCGGTAACCAAGGTATAGTCCACGTCATAGCGCCAGAACTGGGACTGACACAGCCGGGAATGACCATCGCCTGTGGTGATAGCCACACTTCTAGTCATGGGGCGTTTGGGGCGATCGCTTTTGGTATTGGTACTAGCCAAGTGCGGGATGTTCTCGCCTCCCAAACCCTATCCCTGTCTAAACTCAAAGTCCGTAAAATTGAAGTTAACGGCGCACTCAACCCTGGGGTTTATGCCAAAGATGTCATCCTGCATATCATCCGTACCCTGGGAGTGAAAGGTGGTGTAGGTTACGCCTACGAATACGCAGGTACGACCTTTGAGCAAATGAACATGGAAGAACGGATGACTGTCTGCAATATGGCTATTGAGGGTGGTGCTAGATGCGGTTATGTCAATCCTGATCAAGTTACCTACGATTATCTCCAAGGTAGAGACTTTGCCCCCCAAGGTGCTGATTGGGAAAAAGCCGTGACTTGGTGGGAATCGATCAAGAGTGATGCTGATGCTGAATACGATGATGTGATAGTATTCAACGCTGCGGATATCCCCCCGACCGTTACTTGGGGAATTACCCCTGGTCAGGGTATTGGTGTCAATCAGTTGATTCCTCAGCCAGAAGAACTATTAGAAGAAGACCGCTTTGTAGCTGAAGAAGCATACCGTTACATGGATCTATATCCTGGTCAACCGATTAAGGGAACGAAAATTGATGTTTGCTTTATCGGTAGCTGCACAAACGGACGACTCACCGACCTGCAAGAAGCGGCAAAAATTGCCAAAGGTCGCCGTGTGGCCGCAGGAGTTAAGGCTTTTGTGGTTCCTGGTTCCGAACGAGTGAAAAAAGCTGCCGAAGCTGAAGGTTTAGATAAAATCTTTGAGGCCGCAGGCTTTGAATGGCGGGAACCCGGATGTTCTATGTGTTTGGCCATGAACCCCGACAAATTAGAAGGGAGACAAATTAGCGCTTCTTCCTCCAACCGCAACTTTAAAGGACGACAAGGATCAGCTTCCGGTCGTACTTTGTTAATGAGTCCGGCGATGGTTGCCACTGCGGCGATTCAGGGGGAAGTTGCGGACGTGCGGGAGTTGTTGTAGGGGTGTAGGGGTGATGAAAAAAGCTCATTACTCCTTACTCATTACTCAGCACTCTTTACTTAAAGGCAATTATTTAGTTTCTTAGGGTGCGTCAGTGCCATAGAACCTAACTATACTCAGAAATTGTCCATACTGACGCACCCTACATTTTGAATATTTTACGCGATGTGCAACTTATTTTTGAAACCCCTCTCCAAACCTCTCCCCGAAGCGGAGAGAGGCTTTGAATCTTGCTCCCCTTCCCTCGCAGGGAAGGGGTTGGGGGTTAGGTTTGAGAGAAAGTTGCACACGGCGTTATTTTTTTATCTGGAAGTCCCTTAGTTAAAAATCACAATCATGGTCAGTGAAGTTAGAGAAGTTACAGGGCGTGCCATACCTTTAGTGGGTAATGATATTGATACCGATCGCATTATTCCGGCTCGTTATCTCAAAGCCATTACCTTTGATGGGTTACGTGAAGGTGCGTTTATTGATGACCGCACAGCCTTGAAAGGGGCGCATCCTTTTGACCAACCGCAGTATCAAGACGCGAATATCCTTATAGTTAACCGCAACTTTGGCTGCGGTTCCTCACGGGAACACGCACCGCAAGCCCTCTCTAAATGGGGGATTCAAGCCGTTATTGGTGAAAGCTTTGCAGAAATCTTCTTCGGTAATTGCGTAGCCATTGGTGTGCCTTGTGTAACGGCTGATGAGGCGATCGTTAAACAACTGCAAGAGTTAGTAGCCGCTAATCCTCAAGCTAATGTCAGCATCAACTTA
This sequence comes from Anabaena sp. FACHB-595, assembly GCF_048568275.1. Taxonomy (NCBI): domain Bacteria; kingdom Bacillati; phylum Cyanobacteriota; class Cyanophyceae; order Nostocales; family Nostocaceae; genus Anabaena; species Anabaena sp. FACHB-595. The sequence continues at coordinate 1,678,457 of NZ_CP183473.1, read as the reverse complement.
GAAACTCTGCAAGTACAAGTTGGTGATTTCATTGCGCCAATCTCCATTGGTGAAGGAACCAGAAGCACCTTTATTACTGGGGCTTGGGATGCTTGCGGTCAGTTGGTAGCGAACACCGAGCAAGTGCGGGTAACAGCTGCTAAGTTACCTTATGTGAGTTGGGGTAAGCTGGCTGCGAGTTAGGCTCCAGAAATTTTGGTAAATCGGCGTAAATAATTGTCCTTGGGATCATGGCTGTATTTACGCCATATTATCCGATGCGATCGCATCACTACAACGAATCTTAATTTAATAAAGCAAGTCTGAAAAATAGAATGAAGGCTGCTTTATAGAGTTAGTATTCCTCATTTAAGAAAATTATTCTGGTGTAAATTTTTAGTAAATTTTCAGAATATCGCTAAAAGATTTATATGCCACAGCTATCTTCTCGTGATGTCGATTTAACAATTGATTTCTCTGCTAAACAGATTACTCAACGTTTAATTATTATCATTTTATGTCTTGCCCTAACTGGCACTCTTAGTGCTTATTTTCTAGTTTCCAATTTCCCATTTCCAAGCTCAAAATGGTTTTACAAACTCTTTAGCCTCGATGAAGAGTTAAATATTCCTGCTTGGTATTCATCATTCATGTTATTATTTTCTTCGGGATTGTTAGCGGTAATTGCTACCATTAAAAAGATAGATAAGTATTCTATTTATTGGAAAAATCTATCTTTAATATTTCTCTTTCTCAGTCTAGATGAAGCATTCAGCTTCCACGAAATATTAATTATCCCATCACTACGAGAAGCATTCAATTTCAGCCCAATATTTTTTCAAACCTGGGTTATATTTGGAATACCTGCCGTTATATTTTTTATATTTAAATATTTTAAGTTTTTCCTCAATTTACCCAAGAAGACTCAATATTTATTTCTCCTTGCCGCAACTTTTTATATAAGCGGAACCTTGGGTATGGAAATGGTAGGAGGGCTTTTAAGAGAATATTTTGGTCGGCTTGGGACAATAACCATAATTGGCATAGTGATTGAGGAATTGCTGGAAATGACAGGAATTGTAACTTTTATCTATGGGTTGCTAACTTACTTAGGCAGTTTGCAAGAAACTATTAATCTAAAAATTCATATATCTGAAAGATAGGATCAAACCTAAGGGATTCAGTTAAGGAAAAGGTAGGTTTGGTTAAGCATAGCGCAACCCAACAAAGTATTGATGATGTTGGGTTTTCTTGCGTCAATCCAACCTACAGCAGTAATATTTTTAGGCTTCACTGGACTGTATTGATACCAATTTGAAAAAAGAATGCGACAAATATACAGCCCCAAACTCTTGACCTGTCTTGATTTTTAATTTTGTACTCCTGTGCAGAACCCTTACCCCTACGGGGAAGCAAGCTACGCGTTAGCGTTGCGAACATGGTCTCTAACAGAAAAGGAATAAAAAAAGGGATAAGCAGTTTTGCTTATCCCAAAAAATCACTTAATTAACTAACATCAAGTTCCACTAGTCCAAGAATTAATGTACTCAATTTGCTCAGGAGTCAAACTATCGATGTAAATACCCATTGCTTGCAACTTCAAGCGAGCAATTTCTTGATCAACCTCAACAGGAATTGAGTGTAACCCAGGAGCTAACTTACCCTTATTCTTCACCAGGTATTCACAAGCTAAAGCTTGGTTAGCAAAACTCATATCCATAACTGCGCTTGGGTGTCCTTCAGCCGCAGCTAGGTTTATCAAACGTCCTTGTCCTAGAACGACGACGGATTTACCGTTTGTCAATTTATATTCTTCGGTGAAAGGACGGACTTCCTTGATTTCTTTGGCGTTAGCAGCCAAGTATTTTAAATCAAGTTCCAAATCAAAGTGACCAGAGTTACAAACGATCGCACCGTCTTTCATCACATCGAAGTGTTCACCCCGAACAACGTGCTTGTTACCAGTCACAGTGATAAAGATATCACCTTGGGGCGCAGCCTCCGCCATTGGCAGGACGCGGAAACCATCCATAACAGCTTCAATGGCTTTGATGGGGTCGATTTCGGTAACGATGACGTTTGCACCCATGCCACGGGCGCGCAGGGCTGTACCCTTACCACACCAGCCGTAACCGACAACGACGACGTTCTTACCAGCTAACAAAATATTTGTAGCGCGGATAATCCCGTCTAAGGTAGATTGACCAGTACCGTAGCGGTTATCAAAGAAATGCTTGGTGTCTGCGTCGTTAACGTTGACTGCGGGGAAGGTGAGAACGCCATCTTTAAACATGGCGCGTAAACGGACAATACCGGTAGTAGTTTCTTCAGTGGTACCAATCAAATCAGCAATTTGATGTTGGCGTTCTTGTACCAAAGTTGCCACTACGTCACTACCATCATCAATGATGATATTGGGACGGTGATCTAAAGCTATTTGGACGTGGCGATTGTAGGTGGCGTTATCTTCGCCTTTTTGAGCAAATACGGGGATTTCGTGGTCTAAGACGAGGCTAGCAGCTACGTCATCTTGAGTTGATAAGGGGTTACTAGCAATCAATACAGCGTCTGCACCACCAGCTTTTAAGGCGATCGCCAAATGTGCTGTTTCTGTGGTGATGTGGGCGCAAGCCACAAGGCGAAGTCCAGCAAAGGGTTTTTCTTGGGCAAAGCGATCGCGGATTTGCCGCAATACCGGCATTTCCCGTCCAGCCCATTCAATACGCTGTCTTCCCAAGGGAGCGAGGGCGAGGTCTTTAACCTCGTGCTTTAATCGGGGAGAAGTTGCGGTCATCAAAAGTTCCTCAAAAAGTAAAAAAAGCTACGTAGATACTTTACGCACTTTATTCAATTATTCCACGACTAATAATTTTTGGGGGTAATTACCAAAAACCTAGTCAATGGTTCTCTGGACTAGCTTGACGTTTACCAGGCTTAATGTCAACGCTATGTCCAGCTTTTCCCTTTTAACTTTATTTTTGGTAAAAGTATTATCAATGCTTTATTTAACTACCCCTATGAGTAGATGAACTCATTTGTCATCTATCTTAAGATAGAAAAATAACAAAAAAATCCCCCTTTCTATGGCGCTAAAAAGCAGAAACTCAACTTTAAGATAGGTACAAGTACTAACGCTCATTGTGGAGGATGGCTAAGGAAACGGCTCAAAATTACAAATTAAAGGAGGTATTGGAGTGCTATTTCACATTTTGGCGATCGCCGGGTCAATGGCTATCACCGTTGTCTCTGTGCCAAAAGCTACAGCCCAGATACCATTTTTCCCACAACTACCAAGTAGTATCAGCAACGAGTCAGATAGTAGAGTTGTATCCGACTGGGTGTATTTGGATGGTCGCCGTTTATTTCAGATAGCAGCAACCAAAAGCAATCTTGCAGAACGTAGAGACAATATTGAGCAGAATTTGCAAGAAATCACTCAAAATTATGTGCGCTCATCTGCCACAGAAGCAGATATCCAAGTCCGCACACTCAACGGATTACCAGTAATTTATGTCAATAATCGCTACTTAATGACCATTACTTCCCAGGATGCTAATTTGGGAGAGGGAGATCCGTTCACATTAGCCGAAAGTATTAAAGAGTCGTTAAAGCAAGACTTACAACGAGCCAGACGAGAACGACAAACTCAATTTATTATTGACCAAGCGAAAATTGCAGGAGCGATCGCCTTGGCGATGATTATCGCCAGTTGGGGTACAACACAGTGGCAACGCCGTTCTTTGAGGAATGGTTTACAATCTAACGTTTCCGCGCCACCAGCCGCCAAACAGATTACAACCCAGTTAAATCAACAGCAACATCGACATTTGCAAGAAGTCAAAAGAAGGCTGTTTCAGTTCACCCAGGTGGGAATTTGGGGAAGTGGAAATTTGATTATCTTGGGTTTATTTCCCTACACCCGCACCTTTCAAGTAGCTATTTTCACAGCAGCCCAAATTCCTTTACGATTAGCTGTGGTCTGTGCGGGAACTTATGTAGCCATTCGTTTGACCTATGCGCTAATTGACCGCTTTACTACCACTCTCATCAGCAGTGGTGCTTTACTAACGCCTGAAGCCTCAGAACGTATGCAACTGCGTGTTTCTACATTTTCCGGTGTGACTAAAAGTATTGCCACTATCGTCTGTGTGGGAGTTGGGATTTTGCTGGCGCTGGTAGCCTTGGGTATAGATATTGTTCCTTTGCTAGCTGGTGCAAGTTTAGTCGGTGTGGCTGTGTCCCTAGCTTCCCAGAACTTAATTAAAGATGCGATTAATGGCTTTTTGATTATTCTAGAAGACCAGTACGCTTTGGGTGACGTGATTAATGTCGGCAATGTTGGCGGCTTAGTAGAAAATCTCAATCTGCGAATGACTCAAGTACGCGACTCTGAAGGACGCTTAATTACAATTCCCAACAGTGAAATTAAAATTGTCGCCAATCTCTCTAGTCGCTGGTCAAGAGCCGATTTAACCATTCCTGTAGACTATCAGGCAGATATTGACCAAGCTTTAAAGTTGATTAATGATGTAGCCGTAAAAATGGATCAAGACCCCCTCTGGCAAAGACAAATTATTGAAACACCGCAAGTATTAGGGATCGATAACTTTGGCGATCGCGGTTTAATTATTCGTGTCTGGATTAAAACACAACCCCTCAAGCAATGGGATGTAGCCAGAGAATACCGCCGCCGGATCAAAATCGCCTTCGACAAAGCCGGCATTTTTATCCCTGTACCTCAACAAGCCATCTGGGTGAACGAAAATCAGCTACCCCATCCTCAGGAGAATGGTAAGGCTAGGTAATGGGGAATGGGGAATAAAGCAGAATTGTCTATCAATTACCAATCACCAACCCTGAAATTTGCCATTATAGTACAATAGTACTATAATGGGTATGTAGCGTCCAAAAGCCTAGTGCAGTGTAATATGATCAAGCACTACATTCTTAACTTAAATCCAACTGCCAAGCACGAATGGGATCGTTGCATTTTACGTGATCCACTGACTGCGAAACGTCCAGAATTTGCCAAGTTAATCGCCGAAGCAGTTGGTGCTGATACAGGTAGTTATTTGGTGAGTGTAAATATTGAAATTCAGGTTTTAGAAGAAGCTGCGGTACCTCAAGCTGAACAACTCTCGCTACCCTTTACAGAGGTGAATATTTCAGCACCCATGAGAGAAGCGGCTTAGGACAGGACAGCGCACAGATCCCCGACTTCTGAAATAAGTCGGGGATCTAGGGAAAAGTATTTTTTGAGGAAGATTATTTTGATGATGCAATTAAATCATTATCCATCGGCGATCGCTCAAGCCGCCCAAAGAGTGAATGAAGTAGACTCACAGTTAATGGCTGTACAGCAACAAATTAACCGCTTTGAAGGTAACGCAGATCGTGTCGCCGCCTTTGAGATGGATTTAAAAAATGATGCTCAACGCCGGGCGCGTCGTTTTGAAGTCCTCCTGGTGAATCAGGAATATCAAAAGGCGATGGACACACTGATGCAGCTAACTGGAGAGAAAGCCAATGCGATCGCTCATTTAGAATATCTGCGTAACCAATTTAGTGTAGCTAAACTAGAAGCCAGATTGAAAATTGCCCAACAACTCACTGATTTTGAATCACGAGAATTGGTAGGCTTGTAGTCAACGGTCAATAGTTAACAGTTGTAGACTACTAATCCTCTGCGTGACAGAGATGATCACCAGTTAAATAATTTTCTAACAGAGAAGCGATCGCCTCTGGATGAATTTTCTTGTATTTTTTCTTACCCAACATGAGAACACAGTTAGGGGCGCTGCTACAGCGTTTTTGACAACCAGTGTGTTCTATTGTCACCTTGTCGAGTAAACCGCGATCGCACAAAGTTTTTTCTAATTCCGACAATAACCCATCACCACCGCGTTTCACACAACCAGATTTTTGGCACACCATAATTTTAGCTGGTGGTGGTGCTGGTAAATTTTGCTCTGGGTTAGAAGTGAATGGTATTACTTGATAAGCTTTCAGTTTAATTATGCCTGTATATCTATTTAACTTACAGGTTCCATAAATATTAATTGGTTCACCTATTTCCAAGGATGAACTCAAACAACCGCGTAATTTTTTCGGTAGTTTAACTAACACATCACCAGAGGGAATCGCCAAACTTAAATATTTGACTTTTCTCGGCTTCTTACCTACAAAACCCAGAAAATTACCCTCAAGATTAAACTCTGATAACGTCAAAAACTTGTCACCCATTTTTAGTTACTCAAAATAGAATTGCGAGCAGGGTTGAGCTATAGATTCCCGACTTTTTTGAAAAGTCGGGAATCTAGATTTTCATGTGGCTGAAAAAATCACGAATTATTTATTCCAGTTTTTTAGCTTCTAATGTTTTGGGTAAATTAGCTACATCTGGTATTTCCCGAAATTCTAATTCCCAACCATTAGCTAGAGTCAGAATTTTACCTCCAGCACCATCTGTTTGTTTGACTACTACTTCTTCTAAATCTTTTTTAGGAACGTAGACCGTTAAGTTACCGGCATCATTCACTCTTAACATCACTTTCATGGTTTTCCTCGGCAGATTCTAGTTCTTTTTCTCGACAACCAACAATGATTCCTTTTTCCAAGAAATGCACGGCATAAATATAGGAACGTTGTAAGAAAGTACCTATACTAGATACGTAACCAATTTCTCCTTTTTTCGCTAAGATTTCCCCAAGGTCTCTGCCTGGAAATGTGCCATCATTTTTAATTTGTTTACGAAGCCGGACTTTTTCGCCAATCTCATAAACGGGTTCTGACTCTAACTCGTTTTCATCGCGCTGCATGAGAATACCTCTGTTCTTTGACCAAGTTCAACAGTTCTTCTGTAGTCAAACTGCGTTTTTTCTTAATTGACTGTTGGCGCACTGCATCTAAAACAGACTGGGTTTCTTCTGGGTTCAAAAAAATACCATGCTGTTCTAGCAAGTTGGAGACTGAATGTCTGCCAGAATGTTTACCTACAACTAAGCGGCGTTCCCAACCGACCTCTTCAGGTGCGAATGGTTCATAGGTATCAGGATTTTGCAGTACACCATGTGCATGAATACCTGATTCGTGAGCAAAGGTATTTTCACCAACGATCGCCTTCCAAGGTGGGACATTAGCACCGGAGGCTGCTGCTACCAGTTGGGACAACTCCAACAAACGGGGTGTGTCAATCCCCATATCAACGCCATAGATGCGTTTGATAGCCATGACGACTTCTTCTAAGGCGGCGTTACCTGCTCTTTCACCCAACCCAATCACGGTAGTATTGACAGATGAGGCTCCAGCTTTAATTCCTGCTAGGGCGTTAGCTGTCGCCATACCAAAATCATTGTGGGTATGGACTTCTACAGGAATTGTTAAAGCTGAGACAAGTAGCTTAACTTTCCCGTAAGTGGTGAAAGGATCAAGGACTCCTACTGTGTCACAGAAACGAAATCGGGATGCACCCCATTCTTGGGCGTATAATGCTACATCCAAGAGGAAGTTTTCATCAGCCCTAGAGGAATCTTCCCCACCTACTGCTACCCAAAGACCTTGATCAACTGCGAAGCTGATACAATCTTTGAGTCTTTGCAGACTTACCCGCCATTGTCCGTGGAATTTTGCGGCGATTTGAATCCCCGAAACGGGGATCGCAATATGCACTCGCTCCATCCCGCAAGCAACAGAAGCTTTGATATCTGAGATCACAGCGCGGTTCCACGCCAGAAGGTTAGCTTTTAAACCTAAGTTAGAAATGGCGCAGATCGCCCGCATTTCTTCCTCACCCATCGCCGGAATCCCCACTTCTAATTCGGGTACGCCGATGGTATCGAGAAATTTAGCGATCGCCACTTTCTCTTCTAAGGTAAAAACCACACCTGCGGCTTGTTCGCCATCACGTAATGTAGTGTCATTAATGAGAACTTTATTCATCTCAAGCGTCCCTCTTAGGAATTTTCTTAATATTCTTTTTAGGTTGAGAGTTTGTTTTTCTGCAATCACTAGTAGTGATAAATCCCTGTTTTTCACCTTGCAGGAAGAATGGTAAATGCTATAAACTCTCGTCTTTAATAATTCATCTTCATGATTTCTAAATATTAGCTAAACAATAACAATATATCTGTATGACAGAGAACTAAATTCATGTATCATTTAAGAATAAATTTGGAAAAAGTACGCGAATCTTCATAATTAATGAATGCTCACCCTAGTTGTTAGCAAGTATGCAGAAAATCTACAATATTTCCTGAATCTTGGAAAAATCTTTCTGCCACTTTATATTTATAAATAAATACTATTAAATACTATTTAAGGTTGATAAATATATTACTTTCCAGAAAAAATATATCTAAATTTCGTTATATAACCAATCTAGAATTTGCTCTAACTGCTCTAAGTTTACTAACCCATATTGCCAGAGGAGCATTGGTAGAGGCCCATTATCAAACTCCCGGTGCTTCAATGCCAAAGCCATATCCTTCTCAGATAGCTCAAGTTCATTATATAAAAAATTGAGTAATTCTATATCTTTGCTGTCAGTGGTGATCATCATATATTCAAATAGCTAATGAAGGAAATTTTGGAAATCATAAAGCTGTAGTTTTTGGTGAACTGTATTTTTCCATAATCAATGGTTTCAGGACAATTATTTGATGTGTATTCGTAAAAATCATCGTTGCATCATAATTTAGTCCTGAGACTCGATTGATTAAATATTTTAGAATAGATGAAAAAATATATGACTTTTGCTAATCATGGTTGCAATGCCAGCAACGCTCTAGCCAGTCTATTAATTCTTGACGAGGAGCTAGAAATTGCATCACAGTACTGCGGACTAAAATTGCAGTCAGCCAACTATTTATTTGCACCCGTAACGAACCATCGGCATGACAGGAACAGGGTATCATCAACTCTTGCAATCGGTGATAAATCTGCCAGCGATCGCACAATGGTATCTGCAACACTTGAGAACTACAAGGTGGTAACATAATTACTTATCTTTCGTCAACAGTTCTGGTTCCTTTGCCTGATTTGTCAGGGTTTGCAGTTTTTGTTCCAGTTGTTCGATGCGTGTCAGCAAAGAACGAATCACATCTGCTTCCACATCAGGTAACTTTCCGTGTTCCAGAGGAGAGAGATCAGTCTTAGGCTTGTGGGTGATAATCCGCCCAGGAATGCCCACAACTGTGCAATCATGGGGAACATCACGCAACACAACCGAACCTGCGCCAATCCGCGCGCGATCGCCAATTTGAATATTCCCCAAAACCTTCGCCCCCGAACCCACAACCACATGATTCCCGACGGTGGGATGACGCTTACCACTTTCCTTCCCAGTACCGCCCAGAGTCACCCCTTGATAAATTAGGGCATAATCTCCCACAATCGCCGTTTCACCAATGACAACGCCCATCCCGTGGTCGATAAACACACCTTTACCAATCACTGCACCTGGGTGAATCTCAATTCCTGTGAGAAACCTAGCCAAGTGAGAAATTAAACGTGGGAAGAAAACCACCCCACGGCGGTGTAACCAATGAGCAAAACGGTGCAAACAAATCGCGTGCAGTCCGGGGTAACAGAATATTACCTCCAACCAATTACGCGCCGCCGGGTCGCGTTCAAAAATAATCTGAAAATCACTCAACAATGGCTCTAGAAAAATGCCAGAGAGTAGATTTTTCACCAAGGATGTATGTGTCGAATCAGGTGGATTCTCGATACCGTCTAAGGACTGTTGCATCAGTACTATCTGGTTAAAAGAGCCGTGTGTTATTTTTCTGCTTATATCAGATTGCTCCAAAGCAGACAGTACATTAAATGCCGATTGGATTTATTGGATTAATTAAGCTTGTACTCAACCGCTACAAACCAGAATTGCAATAAACTTAAAAATTCTCTTGGGATATAGGTACTAGTATTTTGTGTGCAGGGGACTAGTATTTTTAGACGAGGGGTTCAGAATTTTTGTACTCGCTACAAATAACTTAATATGTAAGACTTTGATACGATTTGAGCCATATATTTTGCGATATATTAAGCTGTACTCAGCTACCCTGGAATATACAGTAGACAGGACTATAAATAAATTTTCTGTATCCCCAGTCACTATAACTATCTTATAATTTTGGCACTTAAAAAACCAAATTCTTCATTTTGTTTATAGATCCCCGAATTCTCAAAGAAGTCGGGGATCTAAAGAGGGGATCTCAAGTCGGGTAAAAAGTTCTAAACAATTTGGATGTCAGCATTTGTCAAGAAACCAGCAGGTTTGTTCTCAAGAGTGGCAAATTGCTGGGCGTTAAAGAATAAACCACCTGTATTCTGGTCAAAGCTGAACTGACTAGTGGAAGTTGCACCAAAACTAGAGCCGAGAATTTGAATCTTATCTCCTTGTTGCCAAGAAAAGTCTTTGATCACATCAATTCCTTCAGAAAGAGAGTTAAAGACAAATTTATCAGCCCCAAGTCCACCTGTGAGGGTATCAGCACCAAGCCCTCCGACTAAAGTATCATTGCCAGTGCCGCCAGTAATAGTGTCGTTACCATTACCACCGAAGACAAATGACCACATATTTGATGCGGTCAATACATTATTACCAGTAGTACCTGTGACCACTCCATAACTTCCGCCTTGTGTAAAGTTGATGACTTCTACACCCTTGAGGATGTCAGTACCGTCATTTCCATTGGTGAGGTTCTTGTCAATGACTTGCAAATCACCATTGCTCAGGAAAGAGATACCATAATCTGCATAATTTCCCGCATAAACGGCAGTATCAACACCAGCACCACCAATCAACGTATCATTGCCAGCGCCACCAATCAACGTATCATTGCCAGTACTACCATCCAAGGTATCGTTGCCAGTCCCACCAGTAATAATGTCGTTACCGCCACCACCGAAGACGAATGACCACATATTTGATGCGGTCAATACATCATTACCTGTAGTACCTGTGACCACTCCATAACTTCCGCCTTGTCTAAAGTTGATGACTTCTACACCCCTGATGGTGTCAGTACCGTCATTTCCATTGGTGAGGTTCTTGTCAATGACTTGCAAATCACCATTGCTCAGGAAAGAGATACCATAATCTGCATAATTACCGTCATAAACAACGGTGTCATAGCCAAAGCCACCATCAAGAGTATCGTTACCACCTTTACCACTCAGTTCATCATTGCCGGCTCCACCTTTGAGGATGTCATTGCCACTACCGCCTTGGAGGATATCTGCGTAATTTGTCCCAGTAATCTCAAACTTTTCAATATTGCTGTAACCAAGTATGCCAGTACCAGTCAAGCGACTGAAAATTTGAGCTTGTCCTAAATAACCGACGTGAACACCAGCACCATTGTCATACCTGCTGTAGTCTGCCCGGAGAGTATCAGTACCTGCACCGCCATCGATATTACCCTCAGTATCAATCAAGGTATCATCACCATCACCACCTTTGAGGATATCAAAACCAGTGCCACCATCAAGGGTGTCATTACCAGCACCACCACTCAGTTCATCATTGCCGGCTCCACCTTTGAGAACGTCATTGCCAACGCCGCCTTGAAGAATATCTGCGTATTTTGTCCCGGTAATCTCAAACTTTTCAATATTGCTGTAACCAAGTATGCCAGTACCAGTTTGGCGACTGAAAATCTGAGCTTGTCCTAAATAACCGACATGAACACCAGCACCATTGTCATACTTGCTGTAGTCTGCCCGGAGAGTATCAGTACCTGCACCGCCATCGATATTACCCTCAGTATCAATCAAGGTGTCATCACCATCACCGCCTTTGAGGATATCAAAACCAGCGCCACCATTGATGGTATCTTTACCTTCGCCACCTTCAATCGTGTCATTTTGACTTCCACCAGTTAGGATGTCATCTCCTCCCATGCCGGAGATTGTCCAGGCTAGACCGTCATTAGGTGCTGTGAAAATATTTTTGTTATTATCACCAGTATATGTAGGCATTGTTATTTCTCCTGTAATTTTGCAAATTCAACTGATAACCCAAGACAGGGAATCACAGTGTGTAAGGGAGTTCGGCGTTAGCTTTTGAACTCCTTGCTGAGTTACACGTTGAGGTTTTGGGTGATATGCAGTGTTTGGAAAAATAAAAGAGAAAAAATTTTCTGGTTCAGTAGCACCTATAGTCAAGTGGCTATTTTATCCAAGTTGTGGCTGTTGCTTCATCAGTTTCTATCTCCTGTTTTAGCAATTTCACTCAAACGTTGGAAAAATCGATATTTTCGTAAAGTTCGGCAATTTGAATTTGCAACTCAAAGGTGCTTAAAGAAAGGGTGACAGTGGGGTCGTCGTATTCTGAAAATAGCCACTGATTAGGGGCTGTTTTAATATGATGCTCAACGTGTATCCGGTATTGATCAATCAGCAGATATTCTTGGAAGATAGGAATTTGACGATAGGCAACAAATTTCTCACCACGGTCATAGTTTTGGGTGGACTTAGACAAGACTTCAGCAATAAAGCAAGGGTTTAGCACAGTATCTTTGCATCCGGTTTGAAGTTCTAAGGGTTTGGGCAAAACCATTACATCAGGGTAAGTATAGAGATTTGCATCGGGAATCCAGAGTCGCTGATCGACATAGAAAATCCGGTAGTTTTTGCTTTTTAGGGCAGATTTCAGCAAAATATACAAATTTCCAGCAATATCGTTGTGGTTGGGTGTCCCACCAGTCATAGGAATAATTTCTCCATCACAATATTCGTTGCGTATTTCTGAAGCGATTTCCAGTTCTAAATACTCATCAATGGTGTAACGCTTAGTCTCAGGTTGAGCAATCATGATCGGTTGACCTCCAAGGCTTTTAGTTGCTGGTTTATCCAAGTTATGGCGATCGCTTTATCCATCTCTATCGCTCGTTCTACTGCTGTTTTAGCCGTTTCTAGCTATTGTCTTGCTCGGTAAGCGTCCGTTGCTCATAGTCTGCAATGATGCTCTGAATGTCATCTGCGGCAATATCGACTTGTTCAGATTTTGTGTAAACGGTCAGCAAAATGATTCCTGTTGCTGTTTTGACGTAGTAAATTAAACGATAGCCACCGCTTTTACCTTTTTGAGTGTCACTATTTCGGACTCTCAACTTGAAGACTGTATAACCAATCCCAGGTATTTGATCTCCTGGCAATTCTCCTTGCTCAAGTTGTTCGATAACAGGTTGTATGTCATTCCGAATACTGCGATATTTCTTAGCAAGAGTGCGTATATTTCGTTTAAACGTTGGCGAAGCTTCAACTTAAATCAAAGGCTGATCAAGCATCTTCAAGACCTTCCCAAAGTTGAGCCACCGGGATAGTCTGCCCAGTCATGGCTTCTTGCCAAGCTTGCCGGAAATCTGCTAAGACTTCTGCTTGAGATTGATCATCCAGAATTTCTTCTTCTTCAGGGATTAGCACAATGACTTCTACTCGGCTATTTTTATCAGTTAAAAGCGGATGATCTAAAGTTAGTTGTCCCTGGTCGTTAATCGTTGCCATAACTTTAAGTGCTTTCATGATTATTCCCAGATTGTTTAAATGGTAGCAGTTAGGGTGATGCCTAATGCTTCAAGTTGCTGGTTTATCCAATGGGTTGCTGTTGCTTCATCAGTTTCTATCGCCTGTTCTACTCCTGTTTTAGCAATTTCTAGCAGTTGTTTGGATTTTAGTTTTAATGAAAATGATGAATTTATCTTTTCAACAAACTTTTGCTGTTGAAGTTTTGGTAAAATTGGAATTAACAAATTGGCTCAATCTGGTTGAGAAATGCTTATAATTTGAGTCTTTGAGGAGATCGGCTAATTTCATCAGGGGCTATCAAGTTGACTCTAAGAGCTGCTTCGTCATAAGAATTTAGCGTCATTGTAGTCACTGCCTGATAAATTTTTTTAATTGTCTAATAGCGATCGCACTTAAAGCCAATTTCCCAATAATACATAGGATGCCCAATGTATAGGATGCCTGTAATCGGGGTCTTTTAATAGGGAGATTTGGGCTTGGCGCAGTGCTTCTGCCTTTGTCACTTGTTTAGTTGCTAACTCTTTATAAAATTGACCAATGAGACGAGCGCCAGATTCATCGTCTAAACTCCAAAGGGAGGCTAGAGTACTGCGCGCGCCTGCTTGAATGGCTACCCCAGCTAATCCTAAAGCGGCTCTTTTGTCTCCGTCGGCGGTTTCACAAGCACTGAGAACAAGTAATTCTATCGGCTCAGGTCTATTTTGGTTTCTGTTATACAGTAAGTCTTTTAATTCATTAACTTTGACTGGTTTATCCCAAGCCAGGACAAAAGTTTCATCAACATTGGAACTAAATTGACCATGTGTTGCTAAATGCACGATGGAAAACGGTAGAGAGTCTATCTGCTTTCGTAAGGCTGCACTGGTAAAGGTTTGATTCAAGAGGACTTGACTAGGCACTTCTGACTCAATTGCTTTTAATTCATCACCCACATTGGGGAGGGAATTAAATCCGTGGCGTGCTTCTGTCAGTCCTGCAACTAAGGTTTTGAGTTGACCTTGGCGCAAAGGCCGGGGGCCTAATAACTCTAACCCAGGTGTGAGTGCCACACTGTATTTTTCAATTAAATACTGTTTGCCGTCAAATAAAGCCGCCATTGGCACGTTCCGTAGGGAACCATCTAAGACGAACACTAATGTTTGCACTTGAGTTTGAGACAGTTGTGTTTCTAGAGGTCGAATCAACCAGTCATAAACTTTCGTAGATAAATTCTTACCCTCTGGTGAGGTGAAAGGCTTTTCTAAATTTTGTCTGAGTTGGTCTAGAACTTCTTCTACTTCGTGTTGACTTATTTTGGTGGCGTAGTGGCGTAGGGTCTGCTGGGGTAAACTGACAATTACTTCCAGTCTATCTGGCAGAATAATCGGATAAATGATTGCGGCTTCTGACTGTTGAATCTGCTCAATTGGAACTATTTGACCTTGGAGACAAGCAGAGCGAAAAAAGTTGTCAAGTTCGGCTAGTTGTAGTGATTCGATGACTTGCCTAGCTTGTTTGAGTTGTTGCTGACTGGGTTCTAAGCTTTTGCCTGGATTCAATAGTAATTCTACATATTCACGATATACAGGCTCGACGGCTTCACGAAAAGAAAATTGAATATCACTGTTAATTGCTACCAAATCACTCCGCAGAGATTTCAAGGTGGTGAAGGCTACCTCATAGGCGGATGTTGCTGGCTTGATTGCGCCTTGTGCTTTTAAGATACGTCCTAATTGCCATTGCCACTGATAGGCTATTTCTGGGGCATTAATAGCTTGTGCTAGTTGCAAAGCCTGTTGAGTTAATTCTTGAGCGTTTGACCACTGTTGAGTTTGTTCATAGAGTCCAGCGAGATAGCCTAAAGCATAAGATTCAGCTTGGCGATCGCTCAAGTTTTGGGCTTGTTTAATGGCTGTGGCTAGTAGTTTAGCAGATTCGTCTACTCCCTCACCAGTCAATTTCATCAGACTTTT
The DNA here is from genome assembly GCF_048568275.1 of Anabaena sp. FACHB-595. NCBI lineage: Bacteria > Bacillati > Cyanobacteriota > Cyanophyceae > Nostocales > Nostocaceae > Anabaena > Anabaena sp. FACHB-595. Next base: position 1,662,996 of record NZ_CP183473.1, on the reverse strand, counting down.
TGCCAAGTTAATGCTGGCGTAAATCGTCTGACGGCTGGGAGATAAATTAGTCAACTTGGGCTGAATTTGTTTCCCTAGATTTTCAGCTTGCTTGGCTTGTCCAGTTGTTATTAATATGTTCAGTTGATTGATTTGTGCTTGAATCTGCGTTAAGGTAACAGTCGCATTCGCCGCCGCTTGTTCATAATATGTTAATGCCCCTTCTTTGTCGCCTTGGGCATCAGCTGTATTACCCAAGCTGATTAAGGTTGGACTTAGTTCTGATTTTGATACATTGCCTTGATTAATTATCTGCAAACTTTGCTGCAAAACCCTCCGAGAATCGTCTAGAGCGCCTACCAATCTGAAGATATTTCCCAGACTACGCAGCCCTGTAATTTGCAATTTTTGATTTGGCTGTTGTTGTAGTCCTTGTTCCACTCCAGCTAGAGTTTTACGAGCTTGGAGGTAAAGCCCTAAAGCTTGTTGAGCTTGGGCTTGATTAATTAAGCTGCCAATTTTACCCTGTACATTTCCTGCTGTAGTATATATGGCTGTTGCCTGTTGCCAAGTGTTGAGGGCTTGTTCGGCTTTACCTTGCGCTAGCTGCCAACTTCCTTGAGTATTAAGAGCTTGGGCGAGGATAAGCTTGGCTTGTGGAGTTGTCTGTTTTGATTGTTGTATGAGGTTGAGGCTAGAGTTAATTGTCTCATTTGCCTGTTGCCACTGTCCCAATTCTTGATAAGCCAGGGAAAGGTAATTTAACAACATTGCCTGGGACAATATATTGGTTTCTGCTTTAAGTGCAGCTCGCCAAACATCCACAGCTTGAGTATATTGTTCTGCTTGGTATAGTTCTCTGCCTTGTTGAATTAACTGGGGAGTGGGGAGTGGGGATGATTGAGAAATTGAAGCTTGGACTTGATGCCATTGGGGTATAAGAGTAAAGCCCATACCTAGTAAGGCACAAAGCAGAAAAGTAAAAACTCGCCGCATAAATGTTGACAATTCAAAGTTGACAATTCAAAATTCAAAATTCAAAATTCAAAATAAATTAAGTCTTTCCCCTACACCCCCACACCCCTAAACCCCTAAACCCCTACTTAAGAACAACTAACTGGCGTGAATGAAGAATTATGAGGTGTTGTTGTGGGTGCTTGAGCTACCAGGGTAATCTTACCATCCGTACTAGTTACCCAGCCTTGGGCTTCAACTATGGGTGTGGGTGATTTTTCCCCTTGCTCCCTTGCTCCCATTCGCGTAGCATCCCGTAGGGAAGTTCGCCCGGAGGGAAACCCTCCTTGCGACTTCTCTTCCTGCTCCCCAGCTTTTTCATCGGGTAAGGCGTAGGGCTGTAAGTCTTGCCAGATGGCATCACTACTTAGGGGGTCGCTAGGCTTAGGCGGTAAACCTCCTCGTCCGGTGATGACAAATTCACTTTGTTGGCTGGCGGTTGTTTCCCCTCCACTGCGACAGGTTTGGGCAATGAGTCGGGACGCATCCACTACATTGGTGGGTAATGCCACAAGTCCGCTACCAGGGTCTACATCAGGGGTGTCAATTGTTACCTGTCCATCCAAGGAGGCGTTAGCTTGGGAAATGGCTGTGATATCGCTTGTGGGGAGCGATCGCGGATTTAATTGGCTGGGGTCTTTAGTTCCTAGTGATGCCTCTAAGTCTGCACGAGTACGGGGTGTAAAGCCTAATATACCTTGAGTTGTAATATCTATTTTCCCGCCACTACCACTAAAGGCGTTGGCGGTGATGTCGTTATTTTCTAGAGGGGCAGTCAGCAAAAATGGGGTGTTAATGATAATGTTACCGCCATCACCACCAGCCTGGGCAGTTCCCGCAGTCGTGGAAATTCTACTGTTGCGCCTGAGTAACAGTCTGTCATTGAGTTGCAGGCGAATATCACCACCAGTATTGCTTACTGTTTCCGCAGAGATAATAGATCGATTATCAAGGGTTAGTTTGCCTGTTTGGATATCAATATTACCACCAGTACCAAATCCCCCATTGCCAACAGAAGTAAATATACCTGTAGAGTTTGTCCGAGGACTACTACCATTCAGCACTACTGAATCAATGGTGTTTATTTTGATATTACCTGCATTTCCCTGTCCAAATGTTTGAGCTTTAATTTGAAAGCCATTACTCAGCAACAGTTTATGAGCAAAGATCTCAATATCACCCCCATCACCTACGGCTCCTGATAAAACCTGACTACTAATATCACCGGATACGTTACTGTTATTTCCTGAGTTCAATATCATTGCATCATTGGCAATAATTTTTATATCCCCTGCATTTCCTTGTCCAAAAGTACTGGCATCTAAAAAACCACCGTTAGTTAATGTCATTTGACCCGTATTGATGTCAATATTACCGCCTGTACCTTGAGCATTAGCTCTGACTAGGCTGAGAATACCACTAGGAAAATTTTCTCGCAGTGGGCTAGAGCCATCAATGTTTATCGCATTAGTTGTAATTTTGATGTTACCAGCGTTACCTCTGGCATCGGTGCTAGTTGTAATTTGCCCACCATTAGTTAAAGCAATAATCCGGCTAATAATGTCAATGTTGCCACCATTGCCTTGAGCGTTGTCATCCGTTGCCGCAGTAATTCCACTAGCAAAGCCAGTGATGGGGCTAACCCCATCGGCTATAAACATATCTGCAATGATTTGAATGTTACCTGCATTGCCTATACCTCTAGTGCCGCTACTGATAGCAGCACCATTGAATAGAGACAATTTACCTGTAGTTACATTAATATTACCACCTGCTGTGGTATCAGGAAAGGCTTGACTAATAATTGCTGTATCATAACCATCAAGAACAATTGCATCACTGGCATTAATCATCACATTACCGCTTGTTCCTCTGCCCGTAGTAGCGGTACTGACACGAGCAGAATTCTCAATCGTCAGCGATCGCGTGGTAATATTCACATTTCCTCCAGCACCTGAGTCTTGAGAGCGACTGGCTACACCACCGGGAATACCTGTATTACTTATACCACTCAAGAAAATGCGATCGCTCGCGTGGATGGTGACGTTTCCTGCTTTCCCTGCACCAAAAGTAATAGCGATTACCTGAGAGCCTTTTTCTGCTGAGAGTTTGCCTGTGGTAATCTGGATATCGCCCCCTTTACCGATACTTCCTGGCCAAACCTGGCTAGTTATGCCCCCAGCAGATCCATTACTGGGAACACCTTCTAGAAAAATATTGTTGGCAGTAATTTTTAAATTGCCACCATTAGAGATGTTTTCATTGATGACAGTGATGTTTGCCCCATTAGTTAAAAAGAGGGAATCGGCTGTAATCTCAATATCACCTCCAGTCAGAGGGGAACCTGTCTCAGTATTAGCCCTGCTTTGACTGCTAATAAAACCGGTTGCTACCGAAATATTGGCATTACTCTTGAGTGTGATGTTACCACCCAACCAGCCCCTGGAAAGTAGCAATTGAGGGCTGATATTACCCTGAGCGATCATAGTGATGTCGCCACCATTACCTTGCCTAAAGGAAGATGTGTCGGCGATGTTGACGGCGATATTACCGCGCGAGTTCATAAATAGGGAAGTCCCTTGGAATGAATCTCTGGCATCAATGATGTTGACTCGAATATTTCCGCTTAGAGTAGGATTAGCTTGATATTGATTAGTTAAGAAGATCTTCCCGCCCTGACCTCCAACAAAATCAAAAACCCTGATATTGCCAAGATTAATGTCGGCACTTGTGGCATTGTTGAAGCTGGGTAGAGAAGAAAGCTGTCCCAAGCTGCTATTTCCTGGTAGGTTCTGCCAATTAATTCCCGCCCGGATGTCTAAGGTAGAATCAGTACTACCACTAATATTAACGGTGTTACCATCGGATAGGGTGACAGTTTCGGCGATCGCACTGCTGAGGTTATCTGGACGAAAAATTATCACATTACCAGGAATTTCTACCTTACCGCCAGCGAGAATGTGTAGGGAAGCTCCAGTAAAGCTCGCCAGGGAAACATCACCATTAGACCTAATTATCGGATCATCGGGACTAAATAACCCCCCCAAATTACCATCTAACTTCTCAATGCGAAAATTTCCCCTACTCCAATAATGGGCATCGCCATCAATGTCGCTCAGGGAACGAAGAATCATATCTCCACCCGAAAATAAGCCACTATCGGGATGATTGAGGGCAAAAATATTTACCGATTGATTACCTTGAATCAGTAATTTTTCCTTCGCCGCCGCTATCAACGGACTGGCGATGGTATCACGCATCTGAATTTGATTTCTGGCGTTTAATGTCAAATCTTGTCCTGCTTGCAAACTTCCCTGCAAGTCTAGGTTGTTGGCAGATAAGATGAGATTCTGCCCTACTGCCAAATTTCCTCTATTAGTAATAGTTCCTATTTCTGTTCCTAACTGTAAACCTGGTTGGAGATTAATATTTAATAAAGGCGGTATTTCAGGTTTGGTCGCGCTGTACACAAAGCCATTACCCAACGTTAAACTATCAACTGTACTGGCTACAAAGGAACCTGCTATATCTAATCGGGCATTTTGTCCAAATACAATGCCGTTGGGATTAATCAGAAACAAATTGGCATTACCTAAAACCCCCAAGGTTCCCAAAATATCAGAACGATTGTTCCCCGTGACGCGTGTGAGGATGTTTTTGATTCCGGCAGGGTTGGAGAAGTAAACCCTCTGCCCTTCACCAATACTAAATTCTTGAAAGCTATGGAAGAGCTTTGTTCCCCGGACTGCACCACCATCGATAATATCCCCGATCGCCCCTTTAACACTAACGCCTTGGTTTAATATGGATGCTTCACTTCCCAATGTGGTATCAGTTTTTATTTCCGCGAGGACGTGGTTTCCGGCAAAAATCACCGAACCAATTACCAAAAGGGCTAATCCAATGGTGTTTCTCGTATTAGTGGGGTACATCTCTTTGCGACTAGGGGTTAGAGGCTAGAATTTACCTCATGTCATAGTAGTCGTCAGTATTACACAAACTAGTACTAATTAAAAAGAGTGGGAGATATGGCAAGAAATAAGGAGAGCCACTTGCGTAACTCTCCTGGTTATTAGGGTGCATATAATACATTCATAATAACCGCTTAGTTGTAATTATCGACACCCACTTTTTTGTACTTTATGTAAAACTATTGTGAAAAAATGACTGACAAAATACTTGTGTTAGCCATTTAGTTTATTTTCTACCAATTCGTTGGTGAGTTTGGGGTCAGCGCGTTTATTTGTCTTTTTCAGCACTTGCCCGACAAAGAAACCCTTAAGATTGATGTTACCGTTGCGGTACTTTTCCAGTTCTTTGGGGTTAGCTGCTATCACTTCATCAACGATGGGTTCCAAAACACTGGGGTCGCTGATGAGTTCTTGACCTGCAAAGGCTTTTTCCGGGGATAATCCCGTGAGTAACTCTGGTAACTTTTGTTTAGCTTGAGCGTTGCTAATTTTGCCAGTCTCAATCCGGGTAATCACATCGGCTAAGTTAGCGGGAGTTAAGCCGATTTCTGTAATGCTGAGTTTTTGTTTGTTGAGATAGGCGGCGATATCTTGGGTAATCCAGTTAGCGGCTGCTTTGGGATTTGCCCCAGATGCGATCGCTACTTCAAAATATTGAGATACAATGACATCTTCTGTCAGCACGCGGGTATCGTAAGCCGACAAACCCAATTCGTTTTCGTAACGATGGCGTTTTTGGGCTGGTAGTTCTGGTAATTCACTACGCCATTGACTCAGTTGTGCTTCTGTTACCTCAATGGGTGCTAAATCCGGTTCGGGGAAGTAGCGATAATCGCTAGAACCTTCTTTAATTCGCATACTAATTGTGCGTTGTGAACCTTCTTCCCACAGTCGCGTTTCTTGAATAATCTTTTCCCCTGACTCTATCGCTTCTATTTGCCGTTCAATTTCGTGTTCAATGGCTTTTTGAATGGCGCTGAAGGAGTTCATGTTTTTAATTTCTACCTTCGTGCCGAACTTTTCCTGTCCTACAGGACGCACAGATATATTCACATCACAGCGCAGAGAACCTTCCTGCATATTGCCATCACTGACACCGAGATAACGCATCACCCGGCGTAATTCTTGGGCATATTCAGCAGCTTCTTGCCCAGTGCGGATGTCTGGTTCCGAGACAATTTCTACCAATGGCACACCCGCACGGTTGTAGTCTACCAGAGAATAGGTAGAACCAGAGATGCGATCGCTCCCTGCGTGTACCAGTTTCCCTGCGTCTTCTTCCATGTGCAGACGGGTAATCCCTATCCGCTTACGTTTTGGGTTACCATCGGCATCTAATAACTCAATTTCTAACCAGCCATGTTCAGCTATGGGTAAGTCATATTGAGAAATTTGATAATTTTTCGGTAAATCAGGATAAAAATACTGTTTACGGTCAAATTTACTATATTTAGCAATTTGGCAATTCAACGCCAAACCTGCTTTAACAGCGTATTCTAAGACTTTTTCGTTAAGTACAGGCAAAACACCAGGTAAGCCCATACACACCGGGTCAATGTTCGTATTAGGGTCAGCCCCGAACGCTGTTGAGCTACTAGAGAAAATTTTGGTATTCGTACTCAGCTGACAATGGGTTTCTAGACCGATAATCGCTTCGTACTCAGTTTTTACGGTCGTAGCAGAAGTCATAAAATCAATAGTTCAAGCAATTTACACGTAGATTACTATTTTAGCCTCGCATCGACAATTTCTTTGCTTCCTGTGTCAGCCAGAACCTGGGCTTAAATCTTTTGTTATACTAATCCTCTAAAATTCAGCAACAGTTCCCATAAGTTAGGGAGTTATTACAATAATTTTCTCAATAAAATAGGTAAGTCTAAATATCAGACTTTTATTGTTGAAATATTTATCTGAGAGTCGTAGCATAACACACTAAAACTTCTGGAAACAGTAGGTTAGGCTTGCCTTAATGCACTTCAACAAAACTGAAATTTATAGGTAAGCTTGTGTCTGATTTAGAACTGCACAAATATCTCCCCAAACTTCCCGAAACAGCACTACAAGAATTTACAGAATGGTGTGTTGTAGAGCAGTCGAGAGCCGCAGGTATAGAATTTATCCCTGATAAAACTAAGTTAGAAAAATTAATACCCAATGAGTATATCTGGCAAATTATTGACCAGTTCATGAAAGCGAAACCAGACCCAATTAAAGCAGGTCTAGTATCAGCGATCGCTGGACAAGAAGCCGATAGTCATGGTTTGGTAGGTTCAGCAATTATGGTTGATTTTATATCGCTTTATGTTAAGTATCTAATTCCAGAGAATGGCAATACACCAGAAGAAGCGAAACAATTAATTTTGGAAGCCGCTATTCAGCAGTACGAAAAGCTTTCTGAGCTTGCCGATAAATATAATGTCAAGTTCTAATTAATTAGGACTTACGCACCCAGTTTTTCTGTTGAGACTGGGTGTAAGGGGGGATAAAAAGTTTTTAGGGCTAGGTTATTAGACTTATGTGTACACAGTAGCCCCACCACAGACAGTCCCTGTTCCCTGTTGCCAGTTAAGATAACTGTCTTAAGTTTAGAGGAATCAGACTATAGGTATTTTTCTGAATTTATCATTACTTGATTATACAAATCGTGTTTCTTAATTATGAGAATAACTTTGCAGAAACCGGAAGTGATTCATGTATGAAAAATAGATATTCTTGTCATTAACAGCAAAGTTGATTACCTCAAAAAATTATAAATAAGTAGCCAACTTTGCAGACAAATCACATAATGAGACTTTTCACTATGACTCACAAATTCCTTACTGATATGTCTGAAGCACAACAACAAATTGTCTCTGGGGGGAGTGATTACACATTTAATAGCAGCTACTCTGCTGAGAGACAAGTGAATTTCCAAGGATCATCAAACTCCAATAATCAAGGCAGTAATAGTCAATCTCAAGGCAACGTAAGTGAGGTTACTAGCTATTCAAAAGAATGGTCAGGGCTGGGTGTGCCATTACTACCTATGATTGGTTTCTGGAATTTACCGTATATCTTTTAGAGATTCTTTGATATGAGAATCCGGTTTGATTGGTAAACCTATTTAGGTATTTTTAGGGTGGGCATTGCCCATCCTATATCTAATTCAAATACTGATAAATAAGCAGGCGGATGTGAATATTTATTCTTGGGGTTAGGCAGGATAAAAAACAAGGTTTTAGGCTAGATTATGTGAAAAAAAGAGCTAGAAAAATGCTCCTATGTCTTGTTTAGAATAGCTTAAACAAGAGCGATCGCTAAGATTACACTATAAAATGGTCATGAACACAGAAAAATACTAGTAGTTTTCTGTTTGGATAATACAACACTCACATTCTGGCAAATTATGTACCCAAAGAATTTGAACATCATCAAATAGGGGAACTTCGACTTGCCACCACGTTCCACCCCGTAGACGACGATACCAACGGTGTTTCGATAGGGTTAAATCTATAATCTCCATAGGATAATTAGTTTTTGAGAAACGAGAGGGGAGTTTTTGACGGATTAATCATCTATTATTACCAATATTGATTGATGGTTGTCATTACAGGATACTGCTATTTTTTGTAGATTTTCTTCCGTCACTTCATCTGCCGGAAATAGGCTTTCAATTCTTAATTCTTGTAAGGTTATATCATGGGGTGTTCCTAAGGTAGCAATTGTCGAAAAGAAGCTCAGGCTCAATCCATTTTTGACAAACTGCAATGTTAGTAATGGTACTTGCCACGTGCAGGTGTGAGATATTTGCCACAAGCGAGGAATATCTGGATAGGTTTGTAGTTCTTGGAAAAGGTTTATAGAGTCTTGACTACAACCTTCCGCTAAGGTTTCCCGATATACTCGTTGAATCAGATGGTTAGCGATTTCTTCCCAATTAGCAATAAAAGGTTTTAATCCCTGAGGATGAAACATAAATCGCATCAAATTAAATTTGCCGTTGCTATCAAGCAGATTTTGTAGCTGTTGGGTTGGAACTAACCAATTGATTAGTCGCTGCGCTGCTGTATTACTTTGAATCAGATTCCAGTATCTATCCATTACCAGTGCTGGATATGGTTCTTGTTGTCGCAAAATAAAATCTAAAGCTTTGCGGATAGGTTCAATTTCTGATGCTGATAAATCACTTTCGGAATAAATTGGCGCAAAACCCGCAGATGTCAGCATCATGTTTTGGTAACGCAACGGAACATCTAAAACAGTAGCGAGTTGCAAAATCATATCCCGACTTGGTTTTGCTCTACCTGATTCCAGAAAGCTGATGTGTCTCTGAGAGACTTCACTGGCTACAGCCAAATCGAGTTGACTAAAACTGCGTTGATTCCGCCAGTGTTTTAGCAGATTACCAAAGGATGTATCACGGTTGGTAGTACTTTGCATTTGTGGCGTTCGCTTATCTGATAATTTTGATTACCTGACAGGTAATTGTGTTTATTATCTGCGTTGTTCATAATCAAAGCAACAAGATTGATGAAGCAAGTAAACCTATGTACAACCAACCTTATTTACAACCGTCTAAATCCCAAAAACTTCTGTCGATAAAATCAATTTACTTACTCTTAGCAGTTATTGGTTTTATTGTACCTTGGAGTTTGTTGTTAGAATTTATCATTCAGCATGGTTTGTATACACAGTTTTTCTTTCAGCAAGCATTTGCTAATAATGTCTCGACTACTTTTGTCGTAGATTTATTATTGTCTACAGACGTTTTTTTGTTTTTCGCATTTATAGAACTAAAAAGACTGGGATTTTCACGCCGTTGGTTATTACTATACTTTGTGCTTACTTTAGCATCTGGTTTATGTTGTTCCCTGCCTTTGTTTTTATATTTCCGTGAACAAGCTTTGGAAAAAAAAGTGTAGGATTAAAACAAATTCGCAATCCGCAATAAATGGTGATAATATCTGTGGTAATTGGTAACTGATAATTGGTATATGTTTTTGGTGGGCAATGCCCACCCTGAAAATACTATATGGGTTATTACCAATTACTCACACGAATTTGATGATTTAGCGCCGACGCTTCGCAAATATGAATAGAGCGATCGCACTCACACCTAAAAGCCACCCCCCTGATGGTTCAGGTACGCTGACTTTCAACGGGTTATTGGGTTTAGAAAGGTTTTCTTTACCATTTTCAACTTTACGATCAAAGCGATCGCTTGCGGCTTCTGCTTCTTTGAGTAACTGTCTTTGTTCATCGTTGACTAATACCAACATCGAAGAATAAGGGCTGACAATCTTATACTTTTTGGCTACAGCGTGAATTGCATCCAAACTTTTGAGGTTGTCTAATTTAATTTGTTTACTCAAGCCTAAAATTAATTGTCTGGCGGCTAATGGTAATAAATCATCTTGCTGGTTATTAGTTGTAACTGCTGTGTCTAATGTCTGCAAATACCAAGCATAACCATTGACAACGGTAACAACAGAATCACCTAAAATTGATTTGGTGGCAATTCGTTGCAGCACCTCGGCAATATCAACAGCAACTCCACCACCGCTATCTTGTAATGATTTAATGATGCCATCGTTATAGGCTCCAGGCAATCCACCTAAATGCACCATCCACAAAGGTGCAGGTGTAGCAGGGACGGTTTTATTGTTCTTTGACAACTCATAACTACCTTCATCACTCAACAATAAAACAGCATCATAAGCTGTATCTCCACGCAAATTATTAAACTGTGCCAACATTTCTTGGGGTTGAATTGTACCGTAGAAGGCTACTTTTTCGGGTTGGAATTGTTGGAGATTATCTAATCGTGTGGGTGTAGCGCCTGGAGAAACACTGATATATAAATCAGCATCGTTGTTTGTCAAATCATTATCTGCAAAACCGTGTTGTTTCAACCAAGATAATGTTTGTGTCAATTCTTTGATATGTTCTCCCATACTACGGGAAGTGTCGAGAACTAAGGCGACGCGCTGATTTTTAGGCAAAGTGTAATCTTTGTTAGATAAGGGTTTAGCTAATATTTTGTATCCTTCATCTAAACTCACCTCATGTAGTGCAGGCTGAATTTTCTGGCTGGCGGGGATGAATTCTTCTAACCAAGCATTTTCTTTAAAACCTATTTCTTTACCGTTGCGGATACGCTTGGTTTGATTAGTCCAGAATATATTACGTCTTTCCCCTAAATCTGGCATTGCCCAACCTTTATCTTGTCCCAGCACCTTGTAAGTTAACCATAGGTTCATTTCTGTAGGGAGTGGTGGTTGTCCTTCTATTTGTTGTACGTTGTTGGGAGGAATGGGAAAAGCCCGTAAACGATAATGTCTGGGCCCTACTTGTTCTAATAAAGCTGGATCGACCGGACGCTCACGCCTAACTTGAGAATTATAAACTTTTTGGGCAGCACCACGAGGAGAGACGACAAAATTAAAGCGTTGGTCTAATTTATTGGTATCTCCCAACCATAAGCCGGTAATTACAGCACTTTCTGGCAAAGAGAAGGAGTAGAAAACTTCCTGAACTTCTGGTGTTTGGTTTTTATAAACTTCGTACAATTCCACATCAGCCCAATCACCATGTTCTTTCACTGTGACTTGTTGTGATGCCAACAAAACTTTTTTCTCGTTGATATTTAATAAACCTGCTTTAACTTCCTGCTCGTTAAAAGTAGATTGTACTGCATGACTAACGGCTGTTTTTTCGGCTTTTTGTAGAGGTGTGTCAAAAAATTCCGCGTAGAGTTTTTCTGCCTTAGCAACATCTTTGTCGGAACCATTATATAAAAATGGTGACATCAAAAAATTATAGGTTTCTTGCAATCCATCAGCCGCCGTCTTCTCCAAACCTAAGACATGACGATACATAGCGCTGATATGATTATTTTCTTCCCTGCTACTGAGGTAGCGATAAGAAGATAAATAAGCGTTAAGTAATCCTGTGCGGATTTGTTCTGATTTAGTTATGAGGGTTTGGCGATCGCTATCATTTTTCGGCGCATTAGCTAACAGTGAAAAAGCCATTACTTGGGGCTGTTGTTGCAAGGATAAAAAAGTAACAGCAAACGCCACAATAACTGCACTAGCGCCAGCAAATGCCTTTTTATTTCCATGCTCCGAAGCAAAAGCTTTTAAAATTTTTGCTCCTGAGTGTACATACATTGCTGTTAATGCCGATGGCATTAAAATAAATAATGTAGCGCTAAAAGCAAGAACAATTAACCACATAGAAATTATGAACAAACCACCCACAAAGGCTGTGTGATATAAGATATTCCATAATGGAATTACCCATTCAAATTTCACCAATTCCTGCAACAAAAATACTGCTAAAGGCAAAGCGTAAAATAACAACACTGCGCCTGCATAAATGCCGAATACCAGCATTAATGTATGGGCTAACATTTGTACCCATTGCAAACCAATTTTGCGCCGAGAAGCATAACCCCAAAATAGTTCTCCCGCAAAAGCAGCAATACAAACACCCATCGTCAGTAAAATTTGGCTACTAGCAGGGGTGAGTTCTCGAATCAAAAACAAGCGCAATAAACACAAGACAAATAGTGGGGCTTCTACACCATAAAATAGGCGGATTAGTTTTACAGGTTGTTGAAGAAAACACCAGCCACCGATAATACTGGAAATTGTGGGAACGGCAATTAAAGTAACTAAAGCTAAGGAAAATTCAATTGGTATATCACCCCTAGCGGTTGCCAGAACTAATGGCACACCGACAAATGGTAATATCCCTAAGTAAACTAATGATAAAAATGTCAGGTTCCAGAGCCAGAAAATTCCCTCAAAACTTGCATTCCAAAACGATTTCACAGGTTTACTCCTCCTACCGTCCATTATAGATACAGCACTATATTGATAATTCCCTGAATTCAAGGCTATCTTTTGTGGTGGTGTGAAATAAGGAACTTCCAGAAAATAAATTATTCAATGTTGATGGTAAAGACGATGACAAGAGTCTTTCTCCCCCTGCCCCCAATACGGTTCGGATAAGCTCTTGAAGCAGAGGAGGCAGGGGAGGAAAGGAGGTTATTTTCATAATTTTTCTCTTCCCCTGCTTCTCTTCTCCCCTTACTTCCCCTTGCCTGCCTTAACCCAGAAATCCCTTAACCGAACCGTATTGCCCCTGTCCCCTTCCTCCTGTCACCTGTGATTATCAAAGGCTAATTGGGCAATCTAAGTATAGTTTTCTACTTATCCTGATTTTCACGGGTATGAAACCTTTGGCAAGCCATGACTCAATTTCACTAAAATCTCACCCTAGAAAGCAATCATCACGGAATTTTCTCATTCGATTTATTCTTGGCGGTACAACTCTGATTGTCAGTATTTCTGCCTACTTTAGCTATTTAGCTGCCCGCAATATGGCACTAGCAGATATACGACAGAATGCTTTTCTGGAAGTACAAACAGGAGTTGATCAAATAGAGGCGTGGTTAAGTGTTCGCAAAGTCGAGGTAAAAACTTTAGCAAATACTTCAACTGTACGCTCCTTAAATTGGGCTGTCGCAGAACCTTATTTAAAGACTGAAGTTGAGAGAATCAAAGAATTTTTCTTATTCCAAATGTCAATTGCGGATGGTTCTTACTACACGACAAAGTCAGGACGCGCAAACAACAATGTTAAGGACAGAGAATACTTTCAACAGGGAATAGCAGGAAAAAGCAGTGTTTCTGATCCTTTTATTAGCCGTTCTACAGGAATACCCTTGATTGCGATCGCTACTCCGATTCTATCAACTTCCAATTCACCCATAGGAGTGTTTCACGGTAGCGTCAAAGTTGACCATATTACAAAGGTGATCAATTCTCTCACCTACGGTAAAAATAGCTACGCTTTCGCCCTCAATTCCCAAGGGGAGGTGATTGTTCATCCTGACTCGACTTTAATGTCCACTATCGAAAAACCTGCCCCCAGTCTGCTGAAAATTAATGACCATAGTTTACAAGCGATCGCCCAACGCATGGTTAACAAACAGCAGGGAATTGAGTTAATGGCAATTGACGGTAAACAAAAATATATTGCTTATATACCATTAAAGGCTGCTAATTGGTCTGTGGCTTTGGTGATTCCCCGTGAAAATATTGAATCTCGGCTGCAATTTCTAGATTTAATTGCGTTGATTGTGGGCGGATTAACTATCACCATGATTACTGTTTTGTGGCGAGTGCAAGCTTTTGAACAGGCACAACTGAAAAAGTCTAAAGAGGCGGCTGATTTAGCTAACCATGCCAAAAGCGAATTTTTAGCTAACATGAGTCATGAACTGAGAACGCCTTTAAATGGGATTTTGGGTTGCGCGCAAATTTTGCAACGTTCTTCCACGTTACCTGAGCAAGAACAACATCACATCAATATTATTGAACAATGTGGTTCCCATCTGCTGACCTTAATTAATGACATCTTGGATCTTGCCAAAATTGAAGCCAAGAAACTAGAACTACATGGCGAAGATGTGCATTTTCCGTCTTTTATACAAGGTATTGCCGAAATTTGCCAAATTCGTGCTGCACAAAAAGATATTTTGTTTGTCTATGAACCTGCCAGTAATTTACCTATATGGCTGCATATTGATGCCAAAAGGTTACGTCAAGTGCTGTTAAATCTGCTAGGTAATGCGATTAAATTTACTGATCACGGTCAAGTTAAGTTGAAAGTTGAGACAATTGAGGAATCCTCTACGCAAAAACCAGTCAAACACCGTATTCGTTACTGTATAGAAGATACAGGCATTGGCATCACTGACGCAGAATTAAGCAAAATTTTCTTACCTTTTGAACAGGTAGGTGAAAAAAAGCGTCAGACGGAAGGGACGGGACTGGGTTTAGCTATTACTCGTCAGTTAGTGCAGATGATGGGGAGTGATATCCATGTCACAAGTCAAGTAGGACATGGTAGCACCTTTTGGTTTGAATTGGAGATGGTAGCTACCAATGAATGGGTACAGTCAATGATGACTACCTCAGCCAGAAAAATCATTGGTTTTGAGGGAAATCCCCGCAGAATTTTGATAGTAGACGATCGCTGGGAAAATCGTACAGTCTTGAATGATTTATTGCAACCATTGGGTTTTGAAATAATGGAAGCTGTCAATGGTCAAGATGGTTTAGAACAAGCGATCGCTATTTCAACAGACCTAATTATCACAGATTTACTCATGCCAGAAATGGATGGGTTTACATTAATTCAAAATCTGCGACAAATACCCCAGTTTAAGAATCTCAAAATTATTGTTTCTTCCGCTAGTGTTTTTGAATCTGATCAACATCGCAGCTTGGCAGTTGGTGGTGATGACTTTCTCAGTAAACCCATACAGGCAAATGAATTATTGCGTCAATTAGAACGTCATTTAAATTTAGTCTGGATTTATCAACCTTCTGAGTCTGAAACTCAAGCAATTTCAGATGTAGTAACTCAAAACAATGATCCATCAACACAATTAATTACTCCTCCACCAGAAGTATTACGAGAACTGTTGACATTAGCGAAAAAGGGTAACTTTAACGCCATTATCAAATGTGCAGATCAACTAGAGGCAGAAGATACAAACTTGGCTACTTTCGCTCATCAACTTAGACAATTAGCCAGACAATTTGACGAGGATGTAATCCTTGAGTTTTTGACACAATATGAGGTAGAAATGGCATGAGAGCGACTGTAAGCAATCAGAATTATTTTAGCGATAACTTACCTATCAAGGGCATAATTTTAGCTGTTGATGATAATCCCAACAATTTGCAAGTTTTATCGAGTTTTTTAGATGACTCTAGTTTTGAAGTTTGGGCGGCGCGCAGTGGTGAAAAAGCCTTACAAAGATTAGAAAATGATTTATTGCCCGATTTGATTTTATTAGATATAATGATGCCGGGTATGGATGGTTTTGAAACTTGTCAACGTCTTAAAAGTGACCAGCGTTTTTGTGATATTCCCGTGGTATTCATGACTGCGCTATCAGAAACTGCCGATAAGGTCAAAGGATTTCAACTAGGAGCAGTAGATTATATCACTAAACCTTTTCAGCATGAAGAAGTATTGGTGAGAATAGAACACCAGCTAAAATTGCGCCATTTAACAACAAGTTTAATTGCCAAAAATGTTGAACTGCAAAAAACTCAAAGCCAACTGATTCAAACCGAAAAAATTGCTAGTTTGGGTCAAATGGCAGCCGGGATTGCCCATGAAGTGAATAACCCCATTAACTTTATTGCGGGCAACTTAAATTTTGTGCAAAAGTATGTACAAGAAGTAGTAGATTTACTTTATCTGTATCAAAAGCATTTTCCCAATCCACCTGCTGAAATTCAAAATGCAATTAATCAAACTGATTTAACTTATTTATTAGATGATTTATCTAATGTGATTAACTCAATGCGCGTGGGTACAGATCGCGTTCAAGAAATTGTCTCCTCATTAAACAAATTTTCTCGACACAAAGAAACAGGTAAGAAACTAGCTAACCTCCACGAAGCAATAGACAATACACTCCTAATTCTCGGACATCGACTAAAAGCCAATTCTGAACGTCCTGCCATTGAAATTGTCAAAAAATATGGTAATTTACCCTTGATTGAATGCTATTCCGGTGAAATTAGCCAGGTATTTATGAATTTAATCGCCAATGCCATTGATGCTATTGAAGAAACACAAAAAAATCAAAATTATTACGAAATTTCTGAAAATACTGGTGTTATCAGGATCACAACTGAGCTAATAGGAGAACAAATTATTTGCAAAATTGCCGATAATGGTGGAGGTATTAGTGAAGAAATGCAAAGTCAAATATTTAATGCCTTCTACACAACGAAACCCATCGGTAAAGGCACTGGTTTAGGTCTATCGATAGCTTACCAAATTGTTACTGTTAATCATCACGGCAAAATATCATGTCATTCCCAACCAGGGGCAGGTCTAGAGTTTATGATTGAATTACCCATAGATTAATATATTTGCCATAAATAAAAGTGTTGGTGAGAACTTTAGTTCTGACAATTAGGACTAAAGTCATTACTCTTCAGCCCCCAGGAAATACTGTTTCTTGAAAAAGGAATAAGCATCTCGTAGAGATGCTACGCGAACGCTTATCGCCTGCTTAGATACTCGCCCTTGTTTCATCTATTTCACCAAACTCATCCTCGATTGCGCGAACGGTGAGATAAAAGGCTGGGTAAATAATTTCCATAAATTTTTACCTGTTATTAAATTCAAGTTAAACTTATTAATTTAAATTCAGCTAGCTGTAAGTATTGAGAAATAACTCGTACTTGCAACACATATTGAAGAGTGATGTCTAACCACAATCGGCCAAGCGTCTACACAATAATTTAGCTGGAGGTAAATATGAAATTAGTTCCGACATTAACGCTAGTTGCCACTAGTTTAGCCCTAAATTTTGCTGCTGTAGATACACAAGCAGCAGAAGCTGCAAGCATAAAATATGCTTTCAATGTCAACAGTAATATATTTAGTGGCAGAGGTATTTTTGGTTTTGATAACTCAACGTTTAGTAATGAAGCTATTCCCACAGCACCGGTGCAGTTCTTGAATTTCACATTTAATAATGATATTCAGACTGTTTATACTGCACAGGATGATTTGGATTATCCAGCACTAGGCCCAATTTTATTCACAACAGTAGCGGGTAATTCACCTTTTGGGTTGTCATACTTATTTAACAACAAAATTAATCCAGCAATCAGTTATGAAATTGCTGGATATGATTTTATAGTGGGTAATCAAACTTTCAGTAATGCAGTTTCTTATAGTCCCATTCCTGAACCTGCAACTTTAGTTAGTACTTTAACTGTTTGCAGTATTGGTTGGCTAAGTTCACGAAAAGTTAAGCCAGCTAAAAAAGCTGCTTGAAATCTAATTAAAAATCATAATATTTTCGTGAATTAGATCCCCATCATGTGGGTCTTTTTTTTTAGCAGTATTAATCAAAATAAAAATAAAAATTGACATTTCCATTTAAATTGATAAGCCCGGTTTTTGGAAAAAGCCGGGCTTATGTAGCTACTACAGTTAACTTAAACTAGTAAGTTCTTGTTGATATTGACTATGATTTTGCTTGATTTGCCACTAATTGTGCGCGATTTTGGCGCAGGTCAGCGTGACTACGCTCTGTAGGATAAGGCACATTGTCGCCTTTAATTCCCGACCACAGTACACGGTTAAATGCGTCTGCATCAACTTTATCTTCTACTTCAAAATAGAAGTCTTTGGTTGCTTGCGCCCACCATTGTTTGTCATGCAAAGATGGTATAGCAGCTGTCTTTGGAACATTGGGATCTTGGCAAGCTGGTACAAGGTTGGGATCTACAGGTGCAGTACATAAGTTACCAGGGACAACTGCGGTATAGGGTGTAAAGTCAGGCTCTCTGGTAAAAGCATCGGACATAGGCTTGGCATTGGCATCGTTCATACCTAAGTAGCCGATTCCCAATAAATCCTCCATTGTCCGTATTATGCTCACAGTGTTGTAGTTAGTGCTGATTAAAACCTTACGCTTTGTGTATGGAGAAATGATGTAAGCTATTGAGCGATGACTATCTACGTGGTCGGGGCCATTTTGGCAATCATCTTCTAAAATAACGATCGCAGTCTCTTTCCATGCAGGTGACTTGGATATCTTCTCTACCAATAAGCCAACAGCATAATCGTTATCAGCCATTTGCAAGGGTACAGTATTTAACCCGGCGACAGCATTATTAAAATCACCAAAGTGGTCGTGAGGTAGACGTACCATTGTCAAGTTAGGCAGAGTGTTATTAGCTAGATATTTATCAATATCACGAGCGAACTCATTATAGAGATAAATATCGGCATTTTTCATGTCGTAACCCCGGAAATAATTGTCTGTTTTATCTAACAGTACAGTTTTTGCTGCTACAGCTTGCTGGATGTTATCAACCGCAGGAGTGGGAGAGATGGGGACGTAAAGGGGGTCACTGGGGTCGGGTTTTGTCGGGTCGGCTTGGTTCGTACCATAGAAGCCGTCAACGTAGAAACCATAGTTACGGACAGTCTTTCCAGCACGTAATGCTGCATCCCAAAGATAGCCGCCTACAGAATTTGGTGATATTTCACCATCGCCGATGGGAGCGTTGACATCCTTGGTTCCTGGCAAAATCGATGAACGACCAGAAGGATCTAAAACTCCTGTCACCCGTGTATTGAATTGGGAAGTGGAGTTAGTTTGTGGTAGGGCAATATTGATATTACGGTTGAGACCTTCATAGTCGTAAGTCAGACCGTTAAACCCAGCATTGCCGTAGAGTACAGACTGAGTTTTTTCTGTGTAATCAGTAGTCCGTCCGTAAGTAGACCAGTTCCAACCCACACCGCTAGACTCACCAGAATCGTAGAAGTTATCGAAGGTGACAAAATCTAGAGCCAGTTTGTGATGATTAGGAGAGATGGGTTCTGGTAATAAAGTTAATGCAGGGTCGCCGTTACCAATGGGTAAATCACCAAGAACTTGGTCATAGGTACGGTTTTCTTTCAGTACATAAATAACGTTCTTAATCTTCCCTTGCAAAAACCTCATTGTCCGGTCGGGACGGCGATTATCAAAACCGTTGTTTTTGTCTACCTGACGAGAAAGTGCAGCTAAACTACCAGCGCTAGGAACCGGAATCACTGCAATACCAGCTTTTTCTAAAGCCCAGTTGTACTCATTTCTAAAGGTAGTGTTACGGGCTAGACCTGCGGGTGTGGTGCGGCTTTGGGATGGGTTGGGGCCGGAGTTGCTCTTAGCGTTAACAACAAATAATTTGCGACCATCTTGGCTGACACTAACAGAATTAGGATACCAGCCAGTAGGAATGCGACCACTTACACGACCGGAACGTAAATCTACGACAGCGACAGCATTCTCACCGGCTAAGGTAACGTAAAGTGTACGTTCGTCTGGGCTAAGAGCTAGGGAATTGGGACTTGAGCCGACATATTTATCATTGGGTCGAGACAGAGATATAGTCCCAATCACTCTGTTGCTATTGGTATCAATGACGGAAATTGTGTCACTATTACCATTAGCTACATATAGTTTATTTTGGTCAGCAGAAAGTAAGATTTTGTTGGGTTGGCTACCTACAGGTATGCGGGTAATAACTCTAGAAGCAACGTCAACAGCTACTACTTCATCATCGCGCTGACTGCTGACAAATACTTTAGCTGCTGCACCGTTAGTTGTACTCTTAAGCGCAACATCAAAGGGAAATTCACCAGTTGGTACTTGATCACCTGGTTTAAAGAATTTAATTTCTTCAGTTACCTGACGATTAGCAGTATTTACTAGGGAAATGGAGTCATTCTCAAAATTAGCAGCGACCAGAGTACTACCATCTGGGCTAACAGCAAGACCCGCAACAACTGCACCTGTGGTTACCCGATTGGCTGGTGTATTCTTTAACAGACCACCATCGTAGCTGGGAAAGGGATCGGTTTGGTTAGAGTTGTGACCTAAAAGAATAAATGGCGCATTCGCAATGTATTGATTACCGTTAGCGGCGTAAACATAAACGCGGTCATCAATACCACCGGATACGTAAAAACGTGAGCCATCCTTTGCCCACGCCAAACCATTGTAGGTATTAGGAATATTAATTTGTTGGCGCTTAACTAATTTGCCACTGCTGACATCGAAAACGAATACCCATTCAGCTTTGCGGGTGGTTGTAGCTGTGGGTTGTCCGGTTACTGGGTCTAATACTGGATAGGTGAGATTTGCACCAGTATTTTGATTGCGAAAGTTGAGATTGTAACCACTAGTTAGCACCAACAGAGTTTTACCATCAGGACTAAGGGCTGTGGTGACGGCTTCCGCCGCATCTGCGTTATTATCGCTACGTAAACCAGTAGCTAGACGGTCAAATGTAGAGCCAGGGGCGGCTGCGGGTGTAATTACTTGTCCGGTGGGGAGTAATGCGCCACCTTCAGGGAGGTCGCCCACACGGCTAGTAGCAAGCTGGGCTGTGACTATCTGCACACTGCTGACTACTACCGCCACTGCAACCAGCAGGCTGAGTAGGAAATATCGCTTACGCTGGAAATTGAACATTTGCTGTTCTCAGATATTAAATTTGTTGCTGACGCAGCCAATATTCCTATTTTTTAGTTAAGAGCAAGGTAAGAACAGGTTACTTAAAGAGTTCTGGCTCTTGACAAATTATTAACAATTGTGTAACTGGTTAACCGATCGCTTCCTCTGGTTTATCTAAACTAACTCGCCAGCGCCAAATTGTCGAAGCGATCGCCATTCCGACACCCCAAGCTAAAGGTAGCCAGATAATCGCCAACTCATCACCAGGCCACTCCACATTTAATCCTGCTCCCAGCCAGTAAAGACCAAATCCCATTAACAACATTGCAGCCGTAAACTTCATGGGTTTGACAGGTACTTGTTGGAGTGGTGTTCTAAATAAAAAAGCCAATACCAATAAACTAAATGTGGCAAAACCTGCACCACTAATTGCTTCTAGCCATTGACTTTGTGCAGCACCCAAAGTCACAACGGCGATCGCCACTTCTACACTATCCAACAATGCACCTTTAAAGGTAGTGACCACAGCAAACCAATTCCAGCCAGATTCATTCTCATCTCTAGCTAGTTGTTCTTCTAAGCTATCTTCCCCACCGCCTTTACGCTTCTTAGGAAGACCAGCATAATATCTCACTATAGAGCGCGTCCACTTTTGACCAAAAAGCAACAGTAAAACTCCCGCCACAATTCGGAGAATATTTACAGGAATTAGAGTTAAACTTTTGCCCAAAACCAGGGATAGCAGTAAAGTCAAAGCAATACCAGCGCCTGAACCAACTAAAGCATTACGCCAACCTGCTAACCTACCAACAACGATGACTATACCGAGAATTTCAACTAATTCTATTAAAGAGCTTGCAAAACTTGCGAGAACAATTTCCCAATTCATAATATTTTTGTTGACTATTGACCGTTGACTATTGACTATTGACTATTGACTGTTGACTGTTGACTGTTGACTATTGACTGTTGACTATTGACTATTGACTGTTGACTGTTGACTGTTGACTATTGACTTTCAAACACCTTTAAGTTTGCTGTTTCTTTTAGAGATACATTGACTTGTGTACCGATGGGTAAAGCAATGCTCGCGGGTGTTATAGCATATAGCTTTTTGCCGGAGGGGGTATATAAGCTATATCGGTATTCATGTCCTAAAAAGAAACGTGTGGCAATTTTCATTGCACCATCACTTGCTGGTTGCAAAATGATGTCTTCTTCGCGGATCATTAAATCTCCTTTGTGTTGAGAAATTTCTGTTTTCAGGGCAAAACAGCCAATCTCTGTTACCCAGTAATTTCTTTGCAACTGTGCTGGTAAAAAGTTGGCTTGGGTGACAAATTCAGCGACGAAGCGGGAGGCTGGCTGAGTATAAATCGTTTCTGGCGTGCCTATTTGTTCTAATTTACCATTGTGCATCACTGCTACTTGGTCAGCGATCGCTAGGGCTTCTTGTTGGTCGTGGGTGACAAAAATAGCCGATATTCCTTGCTGTTTGAGAATGGCTAATACTTCCTCGCGCAATTTCAATCGTACTTGTAAATCTAGATTGCTGAGGGGTTCATCTAATAATAGAATCTGCGGTTGGGGAGCTAAAGCTCTAGCCAAGGCTACCCGTTGTTGTTGTCCACCAGATAATTCATGAGGATAGCGGTTTTCTAGTGTTGGGAGTCTGACTAATGATAATAACTCGGCAACTCTTTGACGGCGATCGCTTTTTTGCATCCGCCGCAAACCAAAACCGATATTTTCAGCCACGGTTAAGTGAGGAAACAAAGCATAATCTTGAAACAGCATCCCTACATGGCGTTGTTCTGGCGGTATCAAGCAACCATTCCCGGTTACTAACTCTCCCGCAATTTCTACAGTCCCTGTCTGTGGCAATTCAAACCCAGCAATAATCCGTAAAAGTGTAGTTTTTCCACATCCCGAAGGCCCCAATAACCCTAATACATCCCCTGCGACTAATCCCAAACTCACTCCATCCACAGCCAAAGCATTCTTGTAGGCAAGGGTAACATTCTGCAACTTTAATATTATTGGGAATTGAGTATGGGGAACTGAGGTTTGGGGACTAGGAACCGGGATTTTCATATTTGGTTGTGGGTTTTTCTTGTGAAATGTTGTCTAAGCAATAGGGAGAAGGGATTGGAAGCATAATGAAATGGGCAAATGATGATGGGAATGCAAAAATTCCTATTCAAAACGAGAAACTTCAGGTTGTAAGTGAGAATTTTCCTATTCAAAACGAGAAACTTTAGGTTCTGAGTGAGAATGTTCCTGTTCAAAACGAGAAACTTTAGGTTGTAAGTGAGAACGTTGCATTTCTAACGCTAAAAAATCCCAATTTTCAATACCCAATTCCTAATCCACCTCCCTTTGTAAACTACGCCTCACTTCTGGAATAAGTTGTTGATAGCGGTTTTGAGATAAAACTAAAACAGTAGAACTAATAGAGATGGCTAACATGATTAATGCAGCCACTGATGCTTGGCTGTAGGAGACGTTTTCCGTTGCTTTCCAGATTTCAGTGGCTAGAGTATTAAAGCCAATGGGCGCTAATATCAAAGTCACAGGTAATTCTTTGATGGCTTTAAGAAATACTAATGCTGTTCCTACTAAAATTCCTGGTGTAACTAGTGGTAAAGTAATTTCTCGGAAAGTTTGCCCTGGTTTTCTTCCTAAAGAGCGTGCTGATTCTTCTAATTGGGGATTTACTTGTAATAGTGAACTCCGTACAGTTCCCACAGATTGAGACAGGAATAATACCAAGTAAGCAAACACCAGCATAGGCAAAGTTTGATATAACCAGGGAAGGTAATTTGCTCCCCAAAATACCAGTGAAAAGGCAACTACAATTCCAGGTAAGCCAAAACCGATGTAACTACAGCGTTCAATAGCTGTAGTGATGCGGTTAGGAAAGCGTACAGCTAGGATGGCAACGGGAATAGCGCAGCAAGTAGAGGCGATCGCCGCCAGTCCAGCAGCTATAATTGAGTTGCTAGCTAGTTGTATAAGTTGTGACCAAACAAAAACTTGCTCTGCTTCTGGACTGGTTAAACCTTCCACAAACCAGAACAGGGTGACAGCAACAGGTAGCAATAAACCCAAGCTAGTGATCCCTAAACAAAACAAAATTGCGGGAATTTTCCACATCCCCAAAGCGATCAAAGCTGGTGGAGAGTAGGATTTATGACCACGACTATAATATGTAGCCCGCGATCGCGTTTGATATTCCAGCCACAACAACAGCAACACTAAACCCACCAGCATTAACGCCAATGTCGCCGCCTGATAGCGGTCAAATGTATATCTGTATTGCAAAAAAATTGCCCGTGTAAAGGTATCAAACCGCATAATGGAAGTTGTACCAAAATCCTGTAAGGCATTGAGGGAAACTAACAATCCACCAGCCACAATGGCTGGACGTAATGCAGGTAAAGTCATCCGCCAAAAAGTTTGCCTTTGATTCCACCCCAAGCTCCTAGCTGCTTCTTCCAGCGCCGGATCGATACCTTGCAAGCCAGCATGGACACTCAACAGTAAATAGGGATAGGTAAACAAGGTCAATCCTAAAATTGCCCCAGTCCAACCATAGATTTCTGGTAAAGCTTCCACTCCCAGAGGTTCTAGCCACAGTTGCAACCAGCTACCTTTGGGGCCAAAAGCCGCAATCAGAGCAAAACTACCGACATAATCAGGTATGGCTAAGGGTAGTGTAGTCGCAATTAGCCAGAATCTGCGCCCAGGTAAATCTGTCCGCAATGTGAGAAATGCTAACGGAACTGCGATCGCCGTTGCCAATATGGTACTAGCTATAGCCACACCAACACTATTAAACAAAATTTCCACTATGCGTGGTCGGAAAATCAAAGCCAATAACTGCTCCCCACCCACAGCAGACATCCGCATAACTAAATAAGTCAACGGTAGTGTAATCGCCACAGCTATCGATCCGGCTGTAACTATTAAAAATAATGGTGGCTGGGATTTAGTCATTGGTCATTAGTCAACAGTCAACCTTTTTAAATCAACCCTGCTTCTTGAATTAAAGACATGGTTCCTTTGAGATCCGATAGTTTACCTAAATCAAGTTTGGGGGGTTGCAATTGTTTGAGGGGAAGTTGCTTTTGTGCTACTGGAATACCCGTTACTAGGGGATATTCGTAAAAATTTTCGGTGATGAACTTTTGGGTTTCTGGTTTGAGCATATAAGCCACAAACTTTTCTGCATCACTTTGTTGGTCGGTTGTTTTCAGGACTGCTAAACCTGCAACGTTAATTAAAGAGCCTGCATCGCCTTTGGTATGGTGGATAGCAACTGGAAATTTAGGATCTTTTTTAGTAAACCGATACAGATAATAATTATTTACTAATCCCAAAGCAATTTCTCCCCTTCCTAGAGCTTCCACGATCGCGCTATTTTTGGGATAGGCTTTAGCACCGTTGGCTTTCATGGCTTTTAACCAGGCTAGGGTTTTTTGATCACCCTCCATCAATCGCATCGCTGTGACAAAGGAGAGAAAAGAGCCGTTGGTAGGGGCCCAGCCAACTTTACCGCGCCATTTGCGATCGCTCAATTGCATTACACTTTTGGGGAGTTCGTTGGCTTTGACAAGTTTGGTATTGTAGTCTATCACCCGCGCTCTACCGGAAATGCCTACCCATTCTCCAGCAGGGGAACGAAAGCGCGAGTCAACTTTGTTGAGTAGTTGGCTAGGAAGTTTTACAGCCTTTCCTTCTCTGCCTATAGCGCCTAAAGAACCAGCATCCTGAGCGTAAAAAACGTCAGCGCGGCTATTTTTACCTTCTTCAATGAGTGCGATCGCTAATTCTGTAGAATCACCGTAGCGTACTTCAATGTTTAGCCCCAAATCTTTTTTTGCTCTCTCTATCAAGGGACGCATAATTTCTTCGTCCCTTCCTGAATAAACTGTCAGTGTTTTTGGAGTAGCTGCTACCGCAATTCCCAACCCTAAGCCTAAAACTATAGCAGTAATAGCACTAGAGATTTGCCGCACTTGATGTGAAACCATTAATTAACCTCGGATTCCAGATTCAGAATTACAGGTCAATTCATATGACCAAGTTCTGTCAGTATTAACAATCTGTAGAGGATTAACGTTTGATTTTGCTAAGAACAGGTTACATTAACATAATATATAAGTTAAATTTAGAACACTCCCAGGTTAAGAGTCCTGATCCCAGAGAAACTGGGGAATCTTAAGAGGTAGAGGAGCAGAGAACAGTAAAAGTTTTACCCAGTCCCCAATCCCCAGTCCCCAATCCCCAGTCCCCAATCCCCCTAAAACCCAAGTTCAATAGTCAAGCTGCGAATCTTCCCTGTATCCGCCTGTGCTTTATCTGCTACTTCTAGAGTCCAGGTTCCTTGAGGAATTTTACCCTTCAAAGCAGTCAGTCCTGGTGTACTCACCTCATCGTAAGTTTGTTTGATATCATCTGCGCCTCCACCTTTGCGGTCGTGGAGGATGATCGGTAATACACCACATTCTCCAGGGGGGTTGAGGCTAACTATTAAGTCACCAATGTAAGTATGCTCGATGTCTACTGTAACTTTGATAGATTTGATGGGGTTGGTGTTGGCGATCGCTAAACTGAGTTGAGATGTCTGCAAATCATTAATGGGGACATCCTGGACGGCTGTAAAAATGCTGACTGGCTCAGGTTGTGCTGGTAGTGCCAATTCTACCGCTTTGAGGGCATTGATCCGACCATAACCGTAGAATGGGCTACGGCCTTCAGCGTTATAGTTACCACCGACTGGATCAATGCGATCGCATGAACGTTTAATAATATCTCTGACCTCATCCCAACGCAGATTTGGATTGCGGGAGAGAATCAAGGCAGCGACACCAGCCGCACCCGGACAGGCGCTAGAAGTACCACCGAAACTATTTGTATAATTACCTGCTTGATCACCGAGATTGGTACTACCAGAATTATAGCCAACTACACCAGAGCGATCGGCAGTCCAAATACCAGGGGTTTGGGAAGGGTTACCGTTGTTACTAGGGAAGGCACACCAGACGGCTTGACCAAAATCACTATAAGCGCTTCTAGTACCAAAGTCGTTACAAGCCGCGACAGCTATTACCTTTTCATAGCTGGCGTAGCCGTCATTATCTACGCTTTCGTTACCATTACCCGCAGCGAATAAAATCACACATCCTTTGCCATTACGCCCCTTATTGATGGCATAGTCCATTGCTAGTCTTGTGGAATCGGGTAGAGGTACTTTCTGCTTGTGTAGGGGGTCTTTATCATCCCACCATGTACCATCTGGTGGCCCCCAACTACAGGAAATTACATCCGCACCATTTTGAGCAGCCCAGACAAAAGAGTCGGCTTCATCTTGGGAACCCAGGGCGGAAACGAAACGAATGGGCATTAACTTAGCCCCAGGCGCTACACCAGAAGCCCCAAAGTTGCCATTACCACAAGCGACACCTGCACAAGCAGTACCGTGATTATCTCGGTTTCCTGGGGTGGGAAAGTTAGTTTTGCGTGTGACATCTCTAGGGGCAACAATCTTACCAGAAGAACGGAATTCTTCATGGTCAACATCCACACCATCGTCAATAATGGCAATAATCGTTCCCGTACCATCGCTCAACTTCCATGCCGCCTCAACATTGGCATGAGCCTTGATAGTCTTACCCCCAATTGTGGTTTCCTTAAGGTGCCATTGTTGGGAAAATGCCTGACGTTGCCTAAATTCCCGCACCAATTCAGGATGACACAATTCCACCGATTCCTCGTTGAGCAACCTTTCGGCAATATCAAAGATGGCTAAACCAGTATTGGGGGGTGCGCTGACAAAGTAGGCATTACGGGCGTATTCTAGTTGACGTTTAATTGTTAAGCCGTAGCGTCCCAAAATTTCTTGGCAGAAACTAACGTCTTCTTCGTGGCCAAACTTCACGAAAAGGTTTTCTGTGTAAACTATGGGTTGTTGACTGACTGGATCAATTAACACACGTCCAGCAAATTGCACTTCCGGTTCTTGATTGAGAATTTCCCTGGCTGTATCGCGCAAAGCACCATCCTGGCTCGGTTCTTTCACATGGAGAACTTCTACACCCGCTTGGCTGAAACGAGTGGATAACTCGAACTGATTGAGGATATTACGGGCTTGGGAGGAAACAGGGGCGGCTTCAAAGGGGCGATCGCTAATTAGCGAGCTGCGGCTTTCAGTCCGCACTACAATATGATTTTCACTAATTGCTAGTTCGTACTGTTCACCGTTCTGACCACCATAGCGGACATGAACCATACTTAATCTCCTACTATTAAGTTGATACTAAGCCTTTGTATTTTGTGTGTGGTTTCCAAAATGATGCACACATAAGACGCAGCTGAGAATAATTTCCTGTGGATACAAACTATCAGTCTGGCTTTCCAGAATAGAGTTTATGGAAATTCAAAATTTATGTGAACGGCAACTTATTCACATTTTTTGTTGTCTACCTAATTCATAATCTGTAATTCATAATTTGTAGTTGACCAAGCCTGATGGGTTCCCCTACACCCCTAATTCATGAACCCGCTCCCGACTTTCTCATAGCTATTTTCAATTTATGAGCAGAAGTAGTTTATTACCTAAAATCATTAGAATTTAAAAAGAATGTTTTATTTTCCTGGTGAATTATTTTTACAGGCGTACTCTCTACCTTTAATTGCTGAAGTGAGACCCCAAAGAGACTATTTTATTGAGTATCCCCAACAAATTCCTGTTGGCACAAAGGCGAGTGTCTTCTACAATCGCCAGTCTGGATACTATGCTGCACATTACAAACAAGCTAGCACGATACCATCCCAGGCTATTTTAATCTTGAATGAGGGTGAGGGAGCGATCGCTATTTTTTCCGGTGAACCTGATGCAACAATCCAGAATATTGGCAATACAGACACACTCAGCCCAGTATATACCTTAGAAAATAACGGAACTCTGACTGTGCCTACTGGGCTAGTTTTCATCCGTTTTACAGAAGGTGTTGATATTGAATCACAACAAGCTGCCATCAATCAAGCAGGTTATGAAGTAGCGAAAACCCTAGCCTATGCGCCTAATGCTGGTTGGTTACGTGCCAAAACAAATAAAATTGCTGATGCTCTCAAAGGAATAGCTCAACTATCAGCTATAAAGAATGTGGAGAATGTCGAACCGCAAATGCTGATAGAAAGGCAACTACGGGAGAAATAAAAACAATTCGCAATAGCCTGTGGAGAACTCGCAGAGTAGGCTAACGCCAACGCAATTCGCAACGATGCTCCCGCTCTGCTCTGCTCTGAGTGCAGCTATGCCGCAGGCTTTACGCAATTTGCAATAACTTTTCTTAACATCTATCTCAGGCATGACATTAATTTATAACTAGGGATGGTCTTAATCTAAATTTATCTTTATTAAGATATCTCAATGTGTGTTTCCAAATTAATGGCGCAATTCCCAATAGCAAATATTGGGAATTCTTAATCACTCAATTGCTTTTAAGGGACTTCCAGAGAAAAAGTATTCCAAATGTAGGGTGCGTCAGTATGAATAAGTTCTTGGTGTAGTTAGGTTTTTTGACACTGACGCACCCTACTAAACTATCAATTTTGGATAATTTATTTTTTGGTGTTCCCTAAAGCTGAGTTCTATATTTTTAGCCGCTTCTGCGCTAACAGTATCAGCGAACAATCTCAGCAGAAGCAGAGTTATGCAGGTTAACTTGTTTCAGTAAGTGAGTCCAAGCGGATGTGATTTGTGAATCTATCGTTTTGGTGTTTTGGATTTGTTCTCCTAAGGTTGTCAAAGCATTGTACCAGATCCCATTTTTAGCAAAAAAGGTTGCTCGTTCTAGAGGAGTTTTGGCTAATTCCAGTTGCTTTTGTAGTGTTGGGTTTAAAGCAACTTGTGTGATGGAGCCGCGAACGTAGACGGAAGCTGAGGGTTTTTCTGGGTCGCAATAAATAGAAAAAGTCCAATGATAAGATTTACCAGCAACGAGGGGTGTTTGCGGCTTGGCCGTTAAGCTGATAATTCCTGGTTGTGTTTCTGAGGGATTAAATTTGGTCTGATAAACGTAATTATCTGCTTCGTCTTGGATAACAAACTCAATAGGAACCTTGGGAGTGAGTTTGTCAGGTACAAAAAACCAAAATGTTGGGTTTTGATCTGTGGATTGTCCCCAAACTGATTCTTTTGTTCCTGTACTATTGATGGGTACTAAAGCTGTGAGGGTTTCATACTGCTTACAGGGGCCGCGACTTCCGCCACCTCTGCGCCGTCCTCTAGGTTCTCCTGGTTTGTCTTGGGCTGTGGGAGGAACATAATTAATTTTGGTGGTTGATGTGAGGGTTTGTGCCTGCCCAATTTGCTCCATTCCAGGTAAATTACATATACCTAAAGCGATCGCACAGATAAGAGTGGTAGTTGAAAACCGAAATACCTTTTTCATAGCAGAAACCGTTGTGTCATCAACCAAATTACTGGTTTTTTATTTGCCTCATCTTTTAATACACTTCCTCTGTCTACAATTTCTGTAATTTTTGGCTGATGTAAGCAAATTGAGCGCTAGTGACTACTAATGCAATCATCGGTGGGACTAAAGGTATCCAGCCACCTTGAATTAACAGGATAAAACATAGTCCAGATAAGGTGATTGTTCCTATAGTTACAGCAATACTTAAGTAAGTCTTTCTGGGAATGTACCACGCCAGTAGACCACCAGTCAAAGACCAACTCCAAATCCAGCAGATTTCACCCCATTGAGTCCAAACCCATAATAGGGGTCGGTTATCTAAAGCGGCGCTGATTAGCTGGCTGACCATTTGCGCTTGAATCACAATGCCGGGAACGATCGCTGTAGGAGATTTACTATCAGGTGTAGGCCAGTAATCGCTAGTGCTATTACTGGTGACACCAATCAAAATAATGCGGTTTTTGATGGCGTTGGGGTTAATTTGTCCGTTCAAGATTTGGCTCAGGGTAACTTGGCGAGCGATCGCCCCTACTGAAGGCGCAAAACGATAATTTAGTAAAATCTGAGTACCTTGGGCATCTATTGATTGATAACCACTAGCCCGATTCTGTAAGCGTGGGAAGGTTTTTTTCCCCAATAGCAAGTCCCAATTTGGGGTAAATTTGGTTGTAATTCCCTGGGCTTGGAGATACAAAAACGCTAACTGCACACTAAAAGCATAAGCAGGGGTACAAGTTGGCGAAATTGGGTTGGGAGTCATCGCCAAGAGATGGCGACGCATCACACTATCCTCATCTTCCACAAAGTCGCTAAAACCCAACCGTGTTTCTGGTATTTCTGGCGGTGGTGCAATACCTGTAGGGTCGGATTCCGGATCAGCACGTTTACAAATAGCAATGAGGCGATCGCTTTTCTGCATCCGTTTGGCTAATTCTGGTTGGTTAGCACTCACGGGAAAATCACGGTATATATCTAAACCAATAGCTGCTGGTTGGTATTGTTCGAGTTTTGTGAGTAGTAAGTTGAGATGTTTATCAGAAAGGGAACCTTGGCGCGGTTCTTTTCCTTGGGCTTGAATATCTTGGTCGGTGATAGTTACTACCAATAGCCGGGAGTCTGGTTCTTCTTTAGGTCGCAGCCTCATTAGTTGGTCAAATGCCCCTAGTTCTAATAGTTGTAGTCCACCTGACCACCGTATTAATACGATAATAAAAGTAATAATTAAGCTACTTAAGCCAACTACTGGTAGCTGTTGGAAATTGGGGCGTGGTAACTTTAACCCTGGTCTTTGACCAGACAAATCCTGCCAAGTCGGGGAAATTTCGGCTGGATTTTGGCAAATAATTGGCAACCAAGTAGCACAGGGAAAATCCTGTTCTAGAGATTGTAATCTTTGCCGCGCCTCTCTGACGGCTGCATATAAAGTTTTACCCCGTGCAAACAACGCCAAGAAATGCTTTAAAAATTCCTGCGCCACCCTGTCTGGTACAGGTTCGCGCATGACAATCACCTGGGGTAAATGTAAATCGGCTAAATCCTGGGCTAGACCCAAACCATCACAAGAGTTAAAAATTGCCAATTGCAACCCTTGAGCGATCGCCTTTTGCAAGCCATACTTTAATTGATCAATGGTCAAAGTCTCGCCAGAATTGAGCAGCATCCGCCCTTTCCCTTGGCTGGAACTATGACCAGCAAAAAAGAGAATATCCCAACCCGATTGCCATAATTGTTCTGTTAGTTGGGAACGATTGGGTTCCACTAAAAATGTGAGTTCCGCATTGGGTAATTGCTGGAGTAAAGTTTGGTCTTTTTCTAGATCAATATGGTGGCGATCGCCTAAAATAGCTAAAATCCTCACCTTACCTTTAGTTTTTTGGGGATAATTTTTAATTGACCGAGTATATTCTGGTGGACTGAGAGCAATTTCCGCTTGGGGATAATCGTCAAAAAAATGCCACAAACACCAAGGAAGCTGTAAAACCTGATGGGATTCAGCCGCAATAATGCAGCGAATTTCCTCTGTGGGTGAGAGTTGAGTTCTTAACTTACGGTCAATATTGAGAAACGGCGAACTATTCAACCATGCGTTTAAACTTTGTTGCAATTCTTGGCAGAGATGATCAAACTCTGCTTGGGAAATATGAGTAATATCTTCTTCTTCAATTTCAAAATCGGCGATGTCATGACTACGCCATCCCAAATTGGCATACAAAGCTGTGTACATTTGTTGCCAACGTTGATAAAGATGCTCTAATTGTGGTGCAGCAGGTAATCCCCCCGTGAATTGCATAGGAGCAGGAGCATCTGTTTGCCAAAGTTGAGCTACGACCGCCGGAAATCCTTGGTGTAAGTTTCCTTTTCCTAAATTTAGGACGATCAGTTTACTCATGTACTCAGTATGCCAGTAGATTAAGAAACGCCATAACTAACTTTCAAACTCTTCAACAAAACTGAAATCATCGAGAATTAGCTGAAGGCTAAAGCGGGTGTTTTGTGGACATCGGAAGCGTTTAAGTTGGATGGAGTTGTCTGTTTCTCGTGCTTCTACTGATTGGACAACTTGCCCTGAGGCAGAAATTAACTCTAATCTCATATTCTCAGGTAAATAAATTCCTCGTTCTCTGGGAGACAATTGGACGCGGATTCCTACTCTACCATCTGTTTCTAGTGTCAAAGTCAACATTAGCACTATGGTTTGACCGCTTGGTAGGTCGATTACCTTAACGCGCTGGATTGATCGTTCAGCTGTATCATCGGCTTGACGAAAGCTGAAGGCAAAATCTGGCTGTGTTCCCAGAAGAGTTTCGACGGTTTGCCAGCTATTTGTCAAGGTATTTTGTAACCACTGACGCAAGTTGACAAGTGCTGATTTTGGTTGTGGTTGTTGTGACTTAGCTAATAAAGCCCCCCAGATTTCAAAGGGCAGTTCTAAGCGTGGGTTCGTAATTGCTGGATTACTTAACCTTTGCCAGAGGTTATCTACTTGGGTGGGTGATAACTCAGCTAAAGGAGCGATCGCTACTTGTGTTTGTTCTTCAGGATATAGTTGACGTACTACCCAAAGTACATTCAAATCCTCAATCATTTGATAGGCTTTTAAGGAGTAAGTCCTTTCTTGAGGATCGTAACTACCTTGATTTTTCAATTGCTCATGGGTGGTATAGCCCCAAATTCTTAGCCATTCCCCGTCTGGACTGACTTGTACTGCTAGATAATAATCTCCTGCCCATTGAGGAATATCTATCCATTCTTGGGGGACATGAAATTCTCTTGTGTCTAGGCTTTTATCGGGAATGAGGATGAGGCGTTTTGTATCTAAATTTATAGCAGTCCCGTTGACGAATTCCCAACTATTGGGAACTGTGGCAAGAGTAGCTTCTGGTGAGTACTCAGCTTGCAGCCAAGGTAAAAAGGTACTCAGGCATACTTGGTTGAGAAAAATATGCCAACGACCACTGGGATTAAGGCAAGTTTGGCTTTGCTGCCAAGATTGGTCTTGAATGCCAGCAGATACCTCTAACCAAAGTTGAGTGGGTGGAACACAGAATGACGACATAATTACTACTCCTTTGCAGAGAGATTACGGAAATAATTCTGTAACCATTCCTCTAATATTGCGCTAATATGCTTAACCACGTTGGAAGTCGGGGAAATATGCGATTTTTCCTGACTCCATTTAGTAATTGCTAAAAGTAAAGATTCTCTGGTTTTAGATAATTGCCGAGATACTTGATATTGCTGAATTTCCTGCTGTTTGGCGATTTGTTGTTGGGTTAGTCCTTGCTGATAGTACAGTTGCAACAACTGTTGTGATTGCGGGGGCAGTTTTGCCAATGTAGTCACTAAGAGATTATAGATTTCTTGTTGCTGATTTTTTTGAGTTTCGGCTTCTTCTGCGGCGATTAAATCTGCCAGTAAAGATTCACGATTACTGGTGTCTGGTAAATCATCTTGCCATTCCCCATCTGCTTGACCCACCTTGGGAATATTTAGGGAAGACACCACAGGATATAAATAAGAACGTGCTTGTTTCGCACAAAAAAGCAACCATTGTTCTAAGGTTTCCCGGTTACACTCGCGGACTGAGGGGTTGAGTTGTGTTAGGCGATCGCGGTTATAAAGTTGGGCGATAATATCCCAAGTATCATCCTCTGGTTTTTGTAATTTCCGCGCTTTTGGTGATTTAGTGAGGATGTAGCCGTCTGTAAAGGATTTCCAAGCTAACAAATAACTCGCCATTGTTTCATCTGTTAGCCCAGAACTTTTTAATGATTCCTGTAGTTGCTTGCGGCTCAACTTCAGCAACAATGCCCAATCATTACAAAAATCTATTTCTTGCTTTTGACGTAAAGCATCCCGAATAATATTCCCAAAAGCCACAGTACCATAGCTTTTGAGGCTAGCTCTTTGGTCAGGGTCGCAACCTTTTAAGATTTTTGGTACTTCAGCGATCGCCATTTGAAAACAGTCAGATAATGTACACTGAATACTGGCAAACTGGGGAATTGTCCTCTGTGCAGCCCAATAACAGGTTTCTTGCAAATAAGCGGATAGGTGTCCTTCCGCTAAGGAACTAGGCTGAGTCTGCCAGTTTTTATGCCAGTAAATCGCCCAAAAATTCTCTGAGTGTTGCGTTTGTGATATTTGTCCCAAGCAATTCTGAATGCTCCGCCGCAATTTGCCATCATACACCCAACCACCGAAGCGATCGGCATCAAATTGCAGGAAGGTAGAAAACATTTCAGCGATACTTTGGCGAGGACGCATGATAGCAATTCAAAATTCAAAATACCCTACGGGAAGCAAGCTACAAAATTCAAAATTAGGAAAGCCAAACAGAATAAATGTATGTCCGTATGTATCTGTCACATTCTTTTTTCACACTGGTACTAAGTATAGATGGGCAAGTATAGATAAGCAAATCGAAAACTCTATCAAAACTTAACTTCAGAGAGTTTTCTAGCTAATCTTACCCTTAATTATTTGCGCTGAATCCCCGTTAAAACACGGAAAAGGCAAGTTGCGTTGGCGTTAGCCTTCTCTACGAGATGCTACGCGTTGGCGGTTAGCCTCTCGTAAGAGATGCCGCAGGCTATTGCGAATTGCGAATTGCGAATTGCGAATTGGTTTAAGCTTGTAACGCTTTAAAGCACTTATTCACAAAGCTGTTGATGGTTTGTTTAATTTGATGTTTGCGATTCCAGCGCTGGAAAGCCATTTCATACTCTTCGCCTTTAGTTTGAAACGTATTCCACACATCCAACCCTACTGCCAAACCACAAAACAGTAGCAAGTATAACGACCAAGTAACCGTTCCACCACCGACAAAATCCACCAACAGTAAAAAGCCATTGACGATCGCATAATTACCAAGGCGCTTTTTAAACTTTGTCATGCGGTAAGTATTAAAAGCTTGTTTTTGACTTAATTCGTGGTGTTGCGATCGCCAATCTATTTCCGCTAACTTGAGAGCTTCTGGTGAGATTTCTAACTCAGTAGCAATCTCTAACAATTGCTCATAACTAAAATCTTTATCTTGGTCATCAGCTTGCCGGGCGATCGCCAGCTGTAAAATTCGCTGTACATCTTCTTGGCTATAAGAACGGAGACTATTTGGTTCAAATGCCGTCATAACTGCTATCTCTAATTATTAATGTGGTTTAGCAACTTATCGCCCGTCAACTGTGAAACAGTTTCGATAACTACTGCACTTAACCCTACACTAGCAAATTTAGTTAGTTGTCAGTTGTCAGTTTTCAGAGACGCGATTAATCGCGTCTGTACAGTTGTTAGTTGTTGCCTTAATCCCCTTGTCTCCTTTAGCGAAAGGCGTAAATTTCTTTGATGACTTCTACCCAACCATCAGAAACGGATTCTAAAATGCGATCGCCTTTTTCTTTGGTTGCAGTTGTCGCATCGCCAATCACACCACTTTTACTAATATCTTTTGTTACCCAAGCCACAGGTAATCTACCTTCCCAACTTAATAGGCTACCTTCAGGTTTTTCTGGGGGATATTCTGCCACGGCTTTATCTAGTTGCACCTGATCTGGCAAAATCGCCAGCATAATACTAGTTTCCGCATCTCCCGCGTGCATTCCTTGTATTGCTTCCTTAGGTGATAATAATTCTTTAGTAATGTGGGGTACACGCCAAGTAAACAAAGGAAAAACTGCAAAATCACCATACTTTACGTGCAGATCTCGCGCCACCATTTGCATAACTTGGGGTTGTCCTCCGTGGGAGTTCATTAACACCAACTTTCTAAACCCAGCGCGGTAAATGCTTTCTGCCACTTCCATAATTGTCGCTGTCAGCGTTTCTGTACTCAGGGTAATCGTTCCCGGAAAATGCCAGTGTTCATTGGATTTACCATAATAAAGAGTGGGTAAAGCATAAGCTGGAATGCTAGCATCAAGTTTAGATAAAGCTTTCCCCAAAACCCCCACACCAATGGCAGCATCAACAATCAATGGTAGATGGAGTCCATGCTGTTCAATTGCCCCTACTGGCTGGATGATAACGACATTCTCCTTATTTGGCATTTCCTCAATTTCTTTCCAGGTGAGGTAGGCGAAAAACCGTTCTGGGGGAATGAAACTGTGCATTTGGGGATTGGGGATTGGGGATTGGGATTATTACAATCTATACTATAGGACTCATACTTGATTTTTGAAATACACGTAGGGGAGCCACTGCGTTGGTGAAGCAGTACGGTCTTGGGGTTTCCCCAAGTGGAGTAACTGCTGAAAGGGTTTCCCGGCTTGGAGCAAGTGGCGTTGGGCAATGCCCACCGGCTCATGGTTTTGGTGGGCATTGCCCACCCTACAGATACTGAGAATTTTATGCGCTAGCGCAGGCTACGCCAACAGAAATCAAATCGGATTCCTATATAGGATTCCTGTTTGATTCCTAAACAAGTTTATTACCTATGGAGAAAATGGAATAGTCTTCTGTAAATTTCTAGCAGTTGATCAAGAAAATCTCCTGTCAAACTCTGTAAAAATAGCTTGTTGTTTACTATTGTCAAGGACGGAAAAAATTACACTTTTAAATCTGCCCCAAAATTGACCACCTGGTAATAATAAATCTGCAAATATTTGGGAAACTATCGCTGGGTCATTTCTAAAGACTCCACATCCCCAAGCACCTAAAACCAAAGCATCGCAGCCTTGGTTGCTTGCCAAACTCAACAGCTTTGATGTTCGATTCATAAGCACTTGGGGTATTTTAACGCTGAGGTGCGGTTGATTTTTTTGAATCATGCCTGCATTTGGTGCTGGACTGGTGATGAAATCTACAACATAGGGCTGTGCTAATAGTTCACCATCATCGTTTTTGAAGACTGGACAACTGGGAGAATAAATCATCCAATCTGAGTACAAAAGCGATCGCTCATGGCGATGAAAATTATAATATTCAGGACATTTCAACAGGCTTTTGTAAAGCGCTGAACTTCTGGCTAAACTTTCTTCCTGAGCCTGCGCCCCTCTGATAAATCCACCTCCTGGGTTTTTCGCAGAAGCAAAATTCAAAACACCAACTTGTTGAAATTTTTCACTTTTGACTATGCGTTCGGCTCCTATTAATGTTGTCTCATTCCTGACTGCAAATTCAGTTGCTGAAAAACGAGGAAGGCTATTCAGCACCTTAGTTTCAATCTTTGCCAAATTTTCGGGGCTGTAGCACTTTGTTAAATACAAACAATATTCCAATTCTTGGCTGATATAAACTTGATTGCCATCAGCACAAATGTAGTTACCTATGTTAAGAATTTTTAAGGTATTTTCGGCGATCGCAATTCGTCTCATTGGTGTTATCTTTGCACTTCTGGCTGATATGGCTTTTTAGTAATTCAAGCATATTACATAGATATTACAAAAATATAAAGTGTATATGTATTTCCTCTGAGAAACTTATTTTAGAAGCCCTTATCTATACAGCTTCATATATTATTTACTAATCTGTAATTATTTATTTCTACTCCCAATCCCCAGTCCCTAACAAAAAGGTAAATACTCAATGGTGGAAGATAACGGCTCAATTCGCACTTTATCGGTTGATATTGGTGGTAGTGGTGTTAAAGCTTTAGTGTTGGATATTACGGGAAATCCTGTAACAGAAAGGGCGCGTGTTGATACACCCCAACCTGCAACACCAGAGGTTGTCATTAATGCAATTATGGTGTTAGCTGCTGCTCAAGGTGAATTTCACCGGGTTTCTGTGGGTTTTCCTGGTGTGGTGCGTGCTGGTGTCACCGAAACGGCAGTTAACTTAGACTCGGATTGGATTGGATTTGATTTAGAAACGGCGCTGTCGCAACGGTTACATAAACCTGTACGGGTGATTAATGATGCAGATATGCAGGGTTTTGGTGCAATCAAAGGTAAGGGTGTAGAGTTGGTAATTACCTTGGGAACGGGGTTTGGTTCCGCGTTGTTTGTCGATGGTAAATTAGTGCCGAATATGGAAATGGGACATCATCCCTTTCGCAAAGGGGAAACTTACGAAGAACAACTAGGAAGAGCAACTTTAGATAAGATTGGTCAGAAGAAATGGAATCGCCGTTTAGAAAAAGCGATCGCCTCCCTACAACGACTATTCAACTATGATTACCTTTATATCGGTGGTGGTGAAGCCGTAAGAGTAAATTTTCAGCTACCTTTAAATGTCAAACTCATTCCGAATATTAGTGGTTTGTTAGGTGGTATCGCTTTGTGGCGAGATGAAAAAACACTATAGAAGAATATCGCGCTTGTAAGCCCGAAACTCTTGCTGTGACTGGGTATGGGGGTATGGGAGTTAGGAGAAGAACACTATTTATGAGCTGTCTTGATTTAATTATTAGTTGTTTCCCCTACACCCCTAAACCCCTAAACCCCTACACTTAATTAAGGATTAGCCACAGTCCCAACTGTTAATACTTGTGGTGGTGAAGCATCGGGGGGATAGAGAAAGTCTACCTCTACCAAACGGCGATCGCCTTTTTTCATGTTCAATGTAGCTAATGCTTCCCCCGGTTGACCCCGCTTCTGAACTAAATGTACCAGCCGAGTTTGCTGCTGTCCTTGATCATTTCGGTAACGTATCCGCACACTCCCCCGGAAGAATGTTTGACGCGCGGGTGTAGTAAAAAAGCGCAGACCTTGTTTAGTTAAACGGTCTTCCTTAATGGGAGTTTGCACAGATACCTTCACAGTTTGCGCCTTGGCAGTATTGTTATACAAGGGCAACTTTAAACTATATTGAATAGCGTAATTACCATGAGCGCGATAAGCCGTATCTGGATAACGTACTAACATCGGCGCACTCTGAATTTGACCAGTCCCTAAAGTACCACCATGTAGAGTACTCAAAGCATAAGAAAAAGCCTGTCCTGGTTGGGGAATAGTTAAATTCCTGGCTTTGGGACTATCTACTATAAACGATCGCCAATAAGAACCGCGCGCCACCCCAGCGACACGACCATAAATTCTGGGTTTACCAGTTGCTTCTAATGGTGTGGGAGTTTTATCCCGTGGCCCGGACACATCACTATTTTCTAGTAAAGTTTGCCATTCTTCCAAGGTAGGCGATCGTTCACTACCATCAGCATTGGTACGAGCAAACATAGCCAAACTAGCTGCATAGACTGTACCATTAGTCCGTAGTCTTGCCAAAGTCGAGCGACCATTTAAAGGTGGTGTTAATTCTCGCACAGGTATAGGTTGGTTCAAGAGCATTCGACTTTGCCCTGGTGGTATGACAATTTGAGCCGGGAAAATATCTTGTCGCAGTCCTCTTAAAACATCAGCCATAGCGCGACTACCAGGGCCAGCAAATACGTTACCTAAATTATTCTCAACCAAAGATGGCAACTCAATAAACGGTGCATCCGGTTGACTTAAATAACTCGCCCCTTGTAAAACATCCACCTTCACCTGTTGGGATGTCGGGTTATGCAGGAGTATTCCTAAATACAAGGAGCGTAAATCTTCCGGTGGTTCCGCCCTAGCAATGTGGTGAGCAAACACATCAAATCGCCCACGAAAAGGATAATTCAAATGGGCTGACGGTACTTTTTTGCCTGCCGGGGGAAAAGTGGAAAGTAAAATTCCTTCTCTTAAAACTAATTCTGGACTATTGCTATTAAATGTAGGGATTGCATCCAAGCGTCCTGGTAATGCACGGACTTCTTGAGGTTGTACAACTTCTTCAGGCGGTGGTGCAGTAGGAGCAGATTGAGCCACTAAAAGACTTAGTAATAAAGAGAACATAAGTACAATTCAAAAATTCAAAATTCAATAATAACTGGGGATTGAGAATTAAAGATTGGCAACTAGGTAAAACAGGTTGCTATTTTCTTCCCCATATTCCCGTCAGACTGGACGCTTATAAATTTATAAAAGTGCCAGATTGTTAATAATTAATACAAAATCTGTGAGAATTTCTATCAAGTTATCTTGATTCAGTACGGGAACATGAACAAAAAAACAATAAGTTGATAGTTTCTTTTGTCCTAAGTAGTCCAGTATGGAATAATAAAGACCCTCGCAGACAAATTTACCGCAGTCGTCACTAATATCAGTTGCTGTTGCTCCTATTAGTAATTTTCCTAGATCAATTGTGGTCTGTAAAAAGGTTTCTCCACAGCTAGCACCCACTTCTACACTTAATTTTTTCCGGCTTGCGGCCATGCCACAACAGATAATGTAATCTGGTTGGGATTCCTCTATTTTTGCGATTACTAGGGAACTGGCCAGCCCAATATCAACGGGTAACAAGCGCAAAAATTGTAAATCTAATGGAAGTGAGTTAAGTTTAGTGACTTCAAATAATAAATCATCAGAGGAATTTGACTTTTGATCTTCTAGCCAAGTGTCAAAAGAAGTTAATAGAATTCTTTTCTTCATGGAAAATATTATTTAGAATAGAAAAACCCTCCATAAACAATTTACAAGGAGAAGGTCAATGCCAGTTGTTGCTGTTATAGATTATGAGATGGGAAATTTGCATTCTGTTTGCAAAGGATTAGAAAAAGCGGGGGCGACTCCTATAATTACTCATTGTCATCAGGAATTAACCAAGGCTGATGCAGTCATATTGCCGGGAGTGGGAGCATTTGACCCAGCAGTACAGAGCTTGCGATCGCGTGATTTAGAACAACCAATTAAAGATACAATCGCTTCTGGTAAACCCTTCTTAGGTATCTGTTTAGGGCTGCAAATTCTTTTTGAATCGAGTGCGGAAGGTAATCAACCAGGACTAGGAATTATCAAGGGAAAAGTGCGGCGGTTTGTTTGGGAACCAGGAATTACAATTCCTCACATGGGTTGGAATCAGTTGGAATTAACCCAACCAAAAAGCATTTTGTGGGAGCATTTGCCACCCCAACCTTGGGTATATTTTGTGCATTCCTACTATGTTGACCCATTTGAACCTCAAGTTCGTGCTGCAACTGTTACTCACGGTACGCAAACCGTCACGGCAGCCATTGCCCATGAAAACCTGATGGCAGTACAATTTCACCCAGAAAAATCGTCAAATATTGGGCTGCAAATCCTGTCTAATTTTGTCTCTCAAGTACGGGAAAAAATAGCAGCATAATATTAGTTTGTCAGTCGTCAGTTGTCACTTGTCAGTAGACTAATGATTAATAACTAATGACTAATGACTAATGACCATTGACCAATGAGTCTAAAAATTTACGGGAATCGCCAGATTAAAACTTTACCAGGGCAAGAAACCAGACCCACCACTGGGAGGGTTAGGGAAGCTGTTTTTAATATTTGGCAGGGAGAAATAGAAGGGTATCGCTGGCTAGATTTGTGCGCCGGGAATGGTTCAATGGGTGCAGAGGCTTTGTGTCGAGGTGCTAGCTTGGTGGTCGGAATTGAAAAATCAAGCCGAGCCTGTGCAATTATCCAAGAGAATTGGCAGCGCATAGCCAATAACGAACAACAATGGCGAATATTGCGTGGAGATGTCGTTCAGCAGTTAAAAAACTTATCAGGGCAGCAATTCGACAGAATTTATTTTGATCCGCCCTATGCTAGTGGATTATATCAGCCAGTGTTAGAGGCGATCGCTCACCATCAATTATTAGATCCAAGTGGGGAAATAGCGATCGAACATAATCCCCAAGGGTGGGTAGATATATTAATTCCTGACTGGGAAATTTGCCGCCAAAAAGTCTACGGTAACACG
This sequence comes from Anabaena sp. FACHB-595, assembly GCF_048568275.1. Lineage (NCBI taxonomy): Bacteria > Bacillati > Cyanobacteriota > Cyanophyceae > Nostocales > Nostocaceae > Anabaena > Anabaena sp. FACHB-595. Next base: position 1,620,313 of record NZ_CP183473.1, on the reverse strand, counting down.
GCGCTTACTTTTTATCGAAGCGAGGAATTAGGGGCGTAGGGATTGGGGACAAGAAAGTAAAAAGGTAAAAGGTAAAAGATTTTTTCTTTTGACTTTTGCCTTGGATTGGGGATTGGGGAAGATGAGGAAGAATTTTTATCTACTTTATCCCTCATACCCCCCACCCAGTAGCTAACGCGCTTTAGCAATCAGCACTTCAAGACTCAACCACCCAACTCATTGGGGCGCTTGTATTGCTTATAGGCAGCGTAAAACAGCCCAGCGAGGGTGACAACAATCAAACCAAGAACGATGCCTGAAAGTAGGGGTTCAACCACTTTAAAATCTCCTGTTACGATTATTCATTATTTATTTCCCATCTTTGATTTTACCAAATCGCGGATGAATCCCGCTTCCTACACTATTTTTAGGCGACCCCTAGAGATGAAAAACTGTAGTTTATGCTTGCAGACATCATCAAGAACTTTTAAGCTATGTGTAGGAAATGAAAAATTTGAGTAAACCTAAACTTTTACAGCACACCTTTTGGATAACCAGATTACCAAACCTGAAATTCTGATTCAGCGTATCGCTTTAGTGGCGCTAGTGATACTGCTAGCAATCCCTTTGGGCTTTTTTGGTGTTCAGTTGGTGAAAGCCTCTGACCCTTATGTTAAGAGTGTTCTTGCCATGAAAGGAGACCCAATACAGGGACACGCTATTTTTCAAATAAATTGTGCTGGTTGTCATGGTTTAGAAGCAGATGGCCGAGTAGGCCCCAGCTTACAAGCAGTTTCTAAGCGTAAGTCCAAGTATGGGCTAATTCACCAAGTTATTAGCGGTGATACACCACCAATGCCAAAATTTCAGCCCAACACCCAAGAAATGGCAGATCTTTTAAGCTTTTTGGAGACTTTATAGCTCAATCAAGTTTAGATACGCGCAGACCCAAAACCCCGATTTCTTGAAGGAACCGGGGTTTTTACATCAGGAATTCATATTTTAATGATGATTAAAATTTATTACGGTGAATTAATGATTCTAATTCGCTTGTCTGGCTATCAATTACGCCAATGATGGGACTGTCAAGGGTATATTTTGTCAAAAGTTGCGATCGCTCTATCTTTAGATCATCTATTTTCTCATAGGCTGCATTCGCTATCAGGTTTTTTACCACCCCTGACTCTACTTGCGGTTGTGTGTTTGCTAGTTGCTTATATAAATCCTGAAGTTGAGCATCAAAGTTTTTCACTGTAGGATGTTGAGACTGAAGTCTAGCTAAATTTAATGCCCGTTCAACTTCTGTTTTAGCAATTGTGCGTAAAATATTACCAGTAGTAGTCTTAGGTACTGTTACAGCTACACCCATACTTGATAGCTCATTTCTGACTTGATCCAACATCTGTTCATATCTGGTATCCATCATCCCAGTATGAAAAACTCCATCTGCATATTGCTGCAACAGTTTTTCTGCTATCTTATAGTCAGCGATCGCACTTTCTTTATTCCCTAATTCTTTGTAAAGATTGGCTCTAAATAAGTATTCTTCAGCATTCAAGCTACTGTTATTACCAATTAATTGAGTTAAATCAGAAATTGCTTTCTGTTTTTCACCCAACTTTTCATAAGCTCTAGCCCTGTGCCAGTATGCACCAGTACTAAAACCCAATCTACCAGTATTTTGCCTAATCACTTCGGTATAGTCTGTCACGGCTGCTTGATAATTTCCCATTGCGGCGTAGGAGTTCGCTCGATGATAGTATGGTTCTTCAGCTTGGGGATTGAGTTTAATCGCTTGAGAGAAAGCAGCAACCGCCGCCGATAAATCTTTTTTACAGTCTTGCTGAAAGTGTCCCATACCTAAGAAGTGGTCTACAGAATTAAGGTTTGGTGGGATTGGCATTTGGCAATCAGCAGAGAGACCAGAATCCGGTGTTTGTGCAAATACTAAAGGTATCGAAAAGCCCAGCAGCAAAACGGCAGACAATGTATAGGTGATTGAGGTGAATTTCATACTTTTCAAAGTATAGAAGTATTTCCTGAGGGTTAGGTTAGTCTTGTGATCTACATCCATCACTACACCCCTACAGAACTAATTTAACTTTGAAAGCAATTGATTTGTCATAAGAGTAGGTCGAGGATTATCATTGATACCTTGTAACTAAAAGCGAACTTACTACTTACAGACAAATACGGATGATTTTCGATAAAACTTTACATAAATTGTGTGATGTTGCTATTAATATTTTAAAGCCATAGAAGAATTTCAAACCATTACTTCTATGCAGGAACTAACTCAGCATATATCAACCCCAGAGCGCCAAACAGAACAGATAATGACTGAAGTGCTGCAAATCGGCAACCGTAATATTCAAGCTAGTGAACTCATTCCCTTACTGGCTAATTATCAATTGCTGCCGCAACTATTACGGGAATTAATTATTGATGAGGCAACAGCAGCAGTAGAGTGTAAGCCTGAGGAGTTAGCCCAAGCTAAACAAAGGTTTTACGCCGATAAGCAGTTATCTCAAGAAACAGACATTCAAGCATGGCTGGTACAACAAGGTTTGAGTGCCGAACAACTAGACAATATTATCGTCCGCAAGATCAAGCTAGAAAAATATAAGCAAGCCACATGGGGAGCAAAACTGGAATCTTATTTTTTTCAGTTGAAAGCGAAATTAGATAAAGTAATTTATTCTCTACTGCGGACTCAAGACCCAGGACTAGCGCAAGAACTCTATTTTCGCCTGCAAGCAAAAGAACAATCTTTCGCAGAGGTAGCACAAAAATACTCCCAAGGCCCAGAATCTCAAACGGGTGGATTAGTCGGGCCAGTTGAGCAGAGTTCGCTACATCCGGCAATGGTACAACTACTTTCTAGTTGTCAACCAGGACAAATCTCACCTCCAACTCGGATTACTGAGTGGTATGTTATTGTGCGGGTGGAAAAGTTTATACCCGCCCAATTAGATGAACCGATGAAAGCACGCCTACTCAATGAATTATTTGAGGGTTGGATGCAGGAACAGCAAAGGCAAGTAAATATAATTCCGTCCGCTTAATTCTATGGTAATTTTAGTTCTAACTTACTTAGAAACTCCATACTGTTTAAACCATGCTTGGAGGCGTTTCCAGCCGTCTTGAGCTTCTTTTTCTCTGTAAGAAGGACGATAATCGGCAAAAAAGGCGTGGGGCGCATCAGGATATACCACAATTTCCGATTTACTACTGCTGGATTTTAAGCGATGTCTACGACGGGCTATGCCTACGCGCATTTGCTCTACTGTATCTAATGGAATGCCTGTATCCTTTCCTCCATACAATCCCAGCACTGGAACTGTCAAATTAGGGGCAATATCCACAGGATGTTTCGGGGTTAATTCTGTAGAATTACCCACCAACCGACCATACCACGCGACACCCGCCTTAACTTTGGGGTTGTATGCTGAGTACAACCAAGTAATCCGACCCCCCCAACAAAAGCCTGTAATGGCTAATTGATCAGCATTACCTTTGGATGATTTGACAGCCCAACCAACGGTAGCATCCAGATCAGAGAATACCTGGGCATCCGGTACTTTTGCGACTACTTGGCGAATTTCATCGATATTGCTTAACTTCGAGACATCACCTTGACGAGCAAATAATTCTGGTGCGATCGCTAAATATCCCAACTTGGCAAAACGACGACAGACATCTTGAATGTGTTCATGTACACCGAAGATTTCTTGAATCACCAACACAATCGGAAAATTCTCACCAGTAGCTGGTAATGCTCGATAAGCTGGAATTTCACCATCTTGGACGGGAATTTTCACTGCACCTGCAACTAATCCTTGTGTATCAGTGGTAATCACTTGGGCAGAAATGGGTTTGACGGCTAACGCAAAGCCAGTTGTTAAAGTAGCAGTAGCGATAAATTGGCGACGGGTGATCTGTTTCATCGTCTGTACCTTGAATTATTTGGGTTCAGTTTTATTTGCTCAGAAAATGTAAAGTTTTGTCAACTTCCTTGCGGTTCAAATTCATCACCAACTGCCATATTGGGGTTGCCGTCGTCACCAGCACTCGCAGTACTAAACTTTTACTCTCATTTATTGTTGTAGTATTACACTACAGACTTAATACTAAGTATTGCAGTGAAAGAATACGTTAGTATCTGGGTGATTTGAAGTTTTTGGCTGACAAAGGCGGATTCATGCTCCAATACATTACTGCTCAGATTGATAATTCTTCTTCTTTTCCCTATTTAGTGACAGTCTTAAGCGTTACTACCATAGCGGGAACATTTGCTTGGCGTTGGTGGAAACAAAAGAAAAAATATAAATCCCTACAATCACTCCCCTCCCCTCCTAAACACTGGCTATTAGGAAATCTTCCGCAAGTTTTAGCAGCAGTAAAACAGAAAAAATTATTCCAATTATTTTTTGATTGGAGCCAGCAGCTAGGCCCGATGTATGTTGTATGGAATGGTAGTTCTCCAGTTGTTATTTTAAGTAAACCAAAAGTTATTGAAGATACCATCGTCAATGGAATGAGAGATGGTAGCTTAATCAGATCCGCACGATTGCGCCAAGCTTGGAACGATATCAGTGGTCCCATTCTTATAGGAGAAACAGGGAATGAGTGGCAATGGCGACGCAAAGTTTGGAACCCAGAATTCAGTTCTAGCAGTCTCGCCAAATATCTTAAAATTATTAATCAAGCCTGTGTACAAGTAATTGACACACTCAAGGAAACTGCACTACCAAAAGAAGTTGAGGTAGACCCCCTGTTTGTAGAACTAACAATGAGGGTGATTTCCTCTCTTGTACTAGGTATTCCTGTAGATAGAAAGATTACTACTAATGAAGGGCCACCCCTGGAAGTTCTCAAGGTGTACGAAGCGATGTGTGTTGTAGGCTATCGATTCCTACGACAAGCTACTGGTGAGAAGATATGGATGAAATATTTGCCCACCAAGAATTCACAAGATTATTGGGCATCAAGACGATATTTAGAGGAATTTTTAACTCCCCGTGTAGACTTAGCTTTACAGATGAGAGAACAAAGTACTGATTTTCCCCAAGTCAGTCCTTTGTTTCGTGAATCAATGTTAGTCAGAATCGCGGCTAAAGAACCAAAATATAATCGCCAAACATTAATAGCAGAATCTGTTGAATTTCTAATAGCTGGTACCGACACAACAGCCCATACTCTATCTTTTGCAGTGGGAGAGTTGAGCTTAAATCCAAGGGTTTTTCAGAAAGCAAGGGAGATAGTTGACCAGGCTTGGCAAGGTCAAGACAATATTAATACAGAAAGCTTTAAGGAATTGGCTTATATTAGCGCAATTCTCAAGGAGACGTTGCGCCTTTATTCAATCGCCTCAGGCTCGACTTCCTTGGAGGCTCAACGCGACACGGTAATTGAGGGTAAAGTGATCCCTAGTGGTACAAGAATATCCTGGTCAATGCTTGCTGCTGGAAGAGATCCAGAAGTCTATGCTAATCCTGAGGAATTTCTGCCCGAACGTTGGTTAGACAAGAGTAAGGAAACTAGTTCGCTGCCAATGATAGACTTTGGCTCAGGACCTCATCGTTGCTTAGGAGAGCATCTATCAATGCTGGAAGGGACTATGATGCTAGCATTATTACTTCGTCACTTCGACTGGGAGTTAGTCAACGGCCGTTCTTCTCTGGAACAGTTACAGCAAAACCTGTTAATTTATCCGTCCGATAAAATGCCAGTGCGCTTTCGGTTGAGAAATTGAGTTAGGGACTTCCAGATAAAAAAATACCCAAAATGTAGAGTGCGTCAGTATGAATATTTTCTGAGTACAGTTAGATTCCATAGCACTGACGCACCCTATCAAACCATCAATTTCGGATAATTTATCGTAAATTCAAGGGTTTAAGACCCCTCTCTTACAAAGTTCTGTGACGCTCTCTACGAGACGCTAAAAGCGAACGCGGACTCGCTACCGCTACGCTAACACCGGAAGCCGGCACACCCTGCGGGAAGCAAGCTACAGACTTTGCGCTACGTCTACACGTAGTATCAGTTGAGTTGGGGTTTAAATCCTCCGCAGTCGCCACAACGTGGGGAACCCCCGCAAGGCGCTGCTCTCCGACTCCAACTGTTTTGAATTTTGAATTTTTGTTGTTCCCTTAGTTGTGCTGAAGATAAGGGGCTTGAGACATAATTATAGTTTTACTTTTGCCTACTTGTACTAGCCCCTAGTCTTTACTCTCTGGGATTACTTCCCGTAGTAAACCCTAGCATTACCAAATCCCATATTTCGTAGATAATTGCTCCATTGTTCTGCTTCCGTCCGTTGAACAAAAGGCCCGACTGCTACGTGTGGCCCTAGAGGTTGTCTTCTTTCTCTGACAAAACTGTTTCGTCCCACAGCTAATCTAATACGATTGGCAATTGAAGGAACCTCTTCTGGTTTTGCGGGGATAGTTACATAATACCTAGACCGTTCACTTCCGTAATTTCCCCCACCAGGAGAGTTGGGTATTCCCTGTCCATCGCCACTACCAGCAATTCTTGCACCATAAATACCAGATGACTCTAATTCTCTGACTCGCTGTTGGGCATTTGATTCTCGATTGAACACTCCCGACTGAATTACAGAACGACCATTATACTGACGGATGTAAGCGCTGGGTTCAATGCGCCGTACTCTTTGTAGAGTGTCGTAACTATTATTGTCAACATATACAAAATAACGTTGAAAGTTTTGTCCAGATTGATATTGATACTGTACTGGTTGATAGGGCTGATAATTCTGTTGATATTGGTTGAATTCCACTTCCTGTTCCTGCATTGGAACATTAGGTGGTGGTGGTAAACTTTCAAATACCCCGGATTGAGTTAGTAAAACCCTATCATTATTTTTGATTTGTCCTTGGGCTGGAAGAGGAACTAGTGTTAACCAACTGCCTAATAACAATGGCATTATAGGCAATGTAATATATTTACTCGTTATCTGAATAGACATGGTAGAAACAAAATTTATGGACTATTGCCTTGAGACACTAATTAGTAGAACTTTATACTGCTAGCTTAAGGGGACTAGGCTCAGGTGGCAACGGATACATAAAGAAATATGCTGTTGCTGTGAGTCATGTAATAGATTTTAGACAGGGCTTGAGTTTTCGACAGGCTGACAGATACTAAGGATGTAGATATTAAGTAGCATAAGTCCTAATTTAGTATGGGTTTACGGCGTAAACCCCCTTAATTTTCAACGCGCCGAAAATTATCTAAGTTTGGGAACTGAAGCGCTTTACTAACAAGGCTTTTAAGGGATATATGCTACAATTGAGCAGTTAAAAATTTATCAAACTACGATTAATTTAGTAGATAAAAACAGCCAAAATTCTTATATGGCGTAGATTTTTAAATTTAAAATTCCGCAAAGCGCTGTCTTGTGCAAAATTTAGAACTATGAAAAAAGTTGTCGTCGGTCTTTCTGGTGGCGTTGACAGTTCTACAGCCGCCGCTATCCTCCATAATCAGGGCTATGAAGTAATTGGTTTAACCCTTTGGTTAATGAAAGGTAAAGGTCAGTGTTGCTCTGAAGGAATGATCGACGCGGCTTATATTTGTGAACAGTTGGGCATTCCCCATGAAGTGGTGGATATGCGGGATGTGTTTCAAACTCATATTGTCGATTATCTAGTGACTGGTTATGGTGCTGGGATTACTCCGTTGCCTTGCTCTCAGTGCAACAAAACGGTGAAGTTCGGGCCAATGGTGCAGTATGCCAGTGAAAAATTGGGATGCGATCGCATCGCTACGGGTCATTATGCCCGTATTCGCTACGACGAAGCAACCGGACGTTACCAGCTATTAAGGGCTGTTGACCGCAACAAAGACCAATCTTATTTCCTGTATGATTTGTCTCAAGATTTACTTGCAGCCTCACTATTTCCTCTAGGAGAAATGGAAAAAGCTGATACCCGTCGCATCGCCACCGAACACGGACTAAAAACCGCCGATAAGCCAGAAAGCCAAGACCTGTGCCTAGTTGAAAGCAACGGTTCTATGCGGGCTTTTCTGGATAAGTATATCGCACCCAAAAAAGGCGATATTGTAGATACCGCAGGCAAAGTTTTAGGACAACATGATGGTGTCCATCATTACACGATTGGTCAACGCAAAGGCTTAGGGATTGCGGCACCTGAACCACTGTATGTGGTGGAATTAGATGCAGTTCATAATAAAGTAGTTGTAGGCGATCGCACTAAAGCTACTCAAGAAGAATGTACTGTTAACCGAGTCAATTGGGTTTCCATCGCTGAACCATCCACCCCAATTCGTGCAGCTGTACAAATCCGCTATCGTTCTGCACCTGAACCAGTGACAGTGATCCCTTTGGAGAATTCCCGCGTCCGCTTGGTATTTGATGAACCTCAGTTCAGCATTACCCCTGGACAAGCGGCGGTGTGGTATGACGGCAATAAGGTTTTAGGTGGTGGAATTATTGAACAATTTAGTAAATAACAAAACAACGGAAATGAGATGGTGAACAAGAAGTATAGCCAGTAATGAGTATAATTCACCATCTTCCTTTTTCATGCAACAACGCCGTTTACCGGCGTAGTAGACATCATCTCAAAAATCTAACGCACGGTTTCCCGCAAAGCTTCAGTATCAATGGGTTTGATGAGGTAAACCATCAAGAGATTCCAAACAATGGCTGCAATTAAAGGTAGTTTGCGAATCAGCTTCACAAATTTCGGCTGAGAACTGCGCTCAATTTCGGAAATGTTCAAGTTGTAACCTGCACAGCGTTGTAGCAGTGGGAAAAACTTGGGATGTTCGGTATTCAACATTACAGGAAAAGCTCGTCCCGCCGTTTCATTGGTGTTGCGGACTACTTGAAGATCAAAATCTGTCGCATCAAGTCCCAGGGATTTGTAGAAACCGGAACGTTCATGAACTGTCAGGGTGTGGGTAGCAAATACCGATAGCAAGAAAAAGCGACTCCACAACCTAGCTTTCCAGTTGTTCCATAGTTGCGGTTGAGAACGTAAAAGTGCTTTGAATATGTCGCCGTGGCGGTTTTCGTCCTGACACCAACTCTCAAAGTAGCGGAAGATGGGGTAAAACTGGTTTTCCGGGTGCTTTTCTAAATGTCTGAAAATAATAATGTAACGCCAGTAGCCAATTTTTTCTGATAGGTAAACGGTGTAAAGTACCCACTCAATCGGGAAAAACGTATAGGTGCGGGTTTTAGTCACCGTGGCTAAATCTAGGGAGAGTTTAAAATCACCCATTGCTTTGTTGAGAAACCCGGCGTGGCGGGCTTCATCACGCGCCATCAGTTGAAACATTTCTGCTAAAACTGGACTGCGATTTTTTAGCTTGCGGGATAATTCCTTGAAGAGTAAGAAGCCGGAAAACTCAGAAATGCAAGAACGTTCCAAATACTCAATAAACGCCTGTCTGGCTTCACCGTCAATGTGTTCCCACGACTGTTCAAAGGCTTCATCTCGAACGAAATGGTGGCGGTTGTAGTCTGCCCGCATTTCTGCCAACATCGCCTGTAACTCGTTTTCCTGGGCAGACAAATCCAGGTTGGCGGCGGTTTCAAAATCTGTAGTATAAAACCGGGGGGTGAGTACAGTTTCTTTGCTGGGGGTTTTGATTCCTGGTTTGGGTAGGGTATTAACCATAAGTAATGCGGTAATCAAGTAAATGATTTCATAGCTATCAAGTTATGATAAGTGAGATTCTTTGGCTAGCACTCTTTACATTCCTTCAGCAAAGTTGGAAATGCTTCACACAAGGTAAAAGCAGAAAAGCTTTGAGGAGTAGGGGTTAATGAATTTATTAAGTTTTGAAAATTCTCTGATTTAACCTCAGTTTATAACTATAAAGTTATTAAGCAATAGTAATTACCCTTACTCAAAGTTTCAGAGGTTTTAACATGGGTCGTCATTCCGATAATTCTCTGCAAGAATCTGCAAATCACACAGTATTGCTGACCTCACCTACCAACACAATACCCAAGGATTCACGGCAGCGATCGCAGCAATTCATGCAGAACTTACAGGATGAGATTTGCACAGCCTTAGAGCAACTTGACGGGAAAGCAAGCTTTCACCAAGACCACTGGGAGCGAGCAGAAGGGGGAGAAGGACGTACCCGCGTGATTCGAGAAGGGCGGGTGTTTGAACAAGGTGGCGTGAACTTTTCCGCCGTGTGGGGAAATAGCCTACCTGCTTCAATTTTGGCGCAACGTCCAGAAGCAGCCGGACATGAGTTTTTTGCCACAGGAACTTCAATGGTGTTGCATCCCCGAAATCCCTACGTACCAACAGTACATCTCAACTATCGCTACTTTGAAGCTGGCCCTATTTGGTGGTTTGGTGGTGGGGCTGATTTAACCCCATATTATGCCTTTAAAGAGGATGCGGTTCACTTTCATCAGACGCTCAAAAATGCCTGTGATGTCCATAATCCAGAATATTATCCAACCTTTAAACGCTGGTGTGATGAATACTTCTATTTACGACATCGGGAAGAACAGCGAGGTATTGGTGGTATTTTCTTCGACTATCAAGATGCTAGCGGTAAGCTTTACGTTGAAAGTCAAACAGATAGTTCAGCCGCAATTTACAGCCAGAAAGTGGGAAATGTAGCGCGGAATTGGGAAGATATCTTTGCGTTTGTGCAGTCTTGCGGTCAGGCTTTCTTACCTGCTTACTTGCCTATTGTAGAACGCAGGCAAGGAATTGAGTATGGCGATCGCCAGCGTAATTTTCAACTTTACCGTCGGGGTCGTTACGTTGAGTTTAATTTAGTTTACGACCGAGGAACTGTATTTGGTTTGCAAACTAAGGGACGGACAGAATCGATTCTCATGTCTTTACCACCCTTAGCACGTTGGGAATATTGCTACGAACCGGAAGCAGGAAGCCCGGAAGCAGAACTGACGGAAGTTTTTCTCCAGCCTAGAGATTGGGTTTAGAAAAAGGCAGGGGAAACTGGGGAAGACAAGGAAGATTTTGCTTGTGGTCTGAATCGGGATGTAGTTCATGAACTAGAAGCAGATGTGAAAGCTGTGGTTGGTGATCGTACCTTTGACTTGATGACTCGCCAAGATCACCCAGGTAGCAAAGAACATAGTCATGGAGAAAGCCAGGAACTTAATTACAGCATTTAGGGTGCTGAGTTAAAAGTTTTGACAGGTTAGTAGTAAGGACTAAACTTACTACTAACTTTTAACCAAGAGAACTCCAGGTCTTTCCTGAAGAAAAAGAATACTTCTGTTTATAATCATTGATTGTTAAGGCTTTGATAAATTTACAAGGTTGGGTTGAGGAACGTAGGCGCAGCCTTCTCGTAGAGTAACCCAACACGAAAAATCCTTGGTTTTGTTGGGGTTCACTAAAGTTCAACCCAACCTACATTTTTTTCTTTCATCAGAGTCATAAAAGAGCGCTAATCACCAGGTTGATTGAATACATCTAAAATGTGGCGGCAAACTTGTTTAAGCTGATTACCAACTTGAGGCGAAGGTACAGACTCACCAACAAAAGACCAATTTTCCACCGTAGACAGTCGCCATACTTCACCCCGATGGTCAAATCCGGCTGCCTCTAAACCGATCGCCCGGCGTAATTTTGTGATCGGGTCTTGGTAAAATCGGATCTGGATTAAAACACTACGACTGCGCCAAGATTTGCTGACACCAGGAAAATGAAAACCAATATCAATAGAATCTGGGTCAACTAACTCTCTAGTTTCCGGATCATTTTTCCAAGGTTTTAAATCTGATTTAGCATCAGGAAACTCAAATTTAAATAAATTGACTACTGTGGCAATCTTGCTGGCGAGTTCAAGGTTGATTGCTTGTTCAGATGCGTTCACTAAAAAACACTCCTTTATTTTGTCAGTCTAGGGGGAATGTGACAACAACAAACCGCCAGAAGGCTTATCATATTGGTGTTTTAGCTTATCAATACCTCGAAAATTTCGCAACTCCATATCATGCTTTCCTCATAATGACGGTGAGGTAAATTGAGTAATAAGTCTTGGATTTCCAGCTTAGATAGTATACTAAATTATCTTGGGTAATTATACTCAAAAAAAGCTATTACTGCATCCTTTGAAGAAAATACCAAGTGAGCAGATTAAAAATTTCCGACAAAATCATTTCCTAGTAGGAACGATAACCTACCTTTGCGATCTAAAATTACACTGTGAATCGGCAAAAGGAAACCAACCAATTTCAGTGTATGGCGCGTCAACGCTCAATTATTTCATTAATTCTGGTATTATTAGCAACTTTCCTAATTAGTTGTGGTAGTCCCACTACCGTAGTTGTACCCCCAACCTACACATCTGCACAACTTGAGAAAATTCAAGGATACGCGCCTGATATTCAGGCTGTACGCGATCGCGCGGACGAACTGAAAAACCTGATCCAGAAAAAAGAATGGATCAAAGTGGGTAATTTTATTCACGGCCCCATTACGGAAGCCAGATTAAATATGACCTACATCACACCTAACCTGCTACCTAAAGACCAAGCTACAGCACGGCAAATCAACAAAGATTTTCTCAACCACTTAGTTAAAATCGATCAGGCCGCTAGTGCTGGTAATTCTCCCCTTGCCCTAAATAACTATCAAGCTGCTGTTGCAGATATTGATAAGTTCATTCAACTGCTACCTGATACCAGTAGTCAGTCAGAAGAAGGTTAAGACAAAGGAAAATAAGAGATGAGGGAGGGGAAGAAGCAGGGGTGCAGGGGAAAATTTTTTCCTTTTCCTTGGCTTATTTCCTCATTCTTCCTCATCTCCTCCCAATCTCCCATTCTGTAAAAAAATCATGGATGTAGCGATTATTGGCTGTGGCGTTGTTGGTGCGGCGATCGCCTATGAACTCAGTCAAGTCCCAGGAATCAAAATCACAGTTTTTGACAAACAACCACCCGCCCAAGCTTCTACAGGTGCAGCCCTTGGTGTTTTGGTATGCATCATTAGCCAAAAAATCAAGGGTAAGGCTTGGCAGATGCGACAAACTAGTATCCAACGTTATGAAACCTTAATTCCTGAACTGGAAGCTATTACAGGGCGAAAAATCCCTTTTAACCGTCAAGGAATTCTCAGTCTGTGCTTAGAAGCAGAAAAGTTAGAAAGCTGGGAAAATTTAGCAGCCATTCGCCACACCCAAGGCTGGAAATTAGAAATTTGGGATACGAAAAAACTCAAACATATCTGTCCCCAAGTTGATCATCGGCAAATTATCGGCGCTGTCTACTCTCCACAAGACCGCCAACTAGACCCCACAGCTTTGACTTTAGCTTTAGTTGAGGCTGCCCAACATAAGGGAGTAACTTTTAAATTTGGTGTGACGGTGTTGGGTTTCCCCACTATAGAAGCGACCCAATGCACATCCATTGAGACTACAGAAGGTAAAATCACCGCAGATTGGATAATTATCTCAGCTGGTTTGGGTTCCACAGCTATTACAACACAACTGAATCAACCAGTAGATATTCGTCCTGTGTTGGGACAAGCTTTGCAAGTACGCTTAGACCATCCATTAGGCAATCCCGACTTTCAACCAGCAATTACAGGTAATGACGTGCATATAGTCCCTGTAGGTGGTGGAGACTATTGGATAGGTGCAACGGTGGAATTTCCCACAGATAATCATGAAATCCCGCCTAATCAAGAATTACTAGAGTCTGTCAGACAACAGGCGATCGCTTTTTGTCCAGAATTAGCCACAGCCGAAATTATTCGCACTTGGTCAGGACTACGCCCCCGCCCTGAAGGTCGCCCCGCACCAGTCATTGATCAATTACCAGGGTTTAGTAATGTTCTGTTGGCTACTGGACACTATCGCAACGGTGTTTTACTCGCACCCGCCACGGCAAAGGCAATTCGTGAGAAGATTTTCAAATAGGGATTGGGGAGAACTGTTGACGGTTGACGGTTGACTAATGACCCAATATTTTGAAAAACTTTTAGGAAAATCGCGTGTCAATAACAGAACATAAAATAACAGTAAATACTTTAGAGTGGTTTTATCGGGAATCTGAACCAGTTGGCAGAAGTGACTTACTACCGGTGTTGTTACTGCACGGCATACCATCACAAAGTTACAGTTGGCGGAATATTCTACCAGCTTTGGCGGCTCAAGGAACGCGAGCGATCGCCCCAGATTGGATTGGTTCTGGCTTTTCTGCCAAGCCTGAGAAACACGAATTTGCCTACAGTACTGAAGCTTACATCACAGCCTTAGCGGGATTTATTCAAGCTTTAGAAATTGAGCGTTTTTCTCTTGTTGTACAGGGATTCTTAGGGTCTGTTGGTCTACAATACGCCTTAAAATATCCCGAACAAATCGCCAACATAGCTATATTAAATACACCAATTTCAACGGCTGCCAAGTTACCTTGGAAAATTAAACAAATGGGTCTACCTTTTATTGGTGACATGATGACTCAAGACCCATTATTAATTGACCGGACTCTCGAAGGTGGTAGCCGTTATCGTATTGAAGACAAAGATTTAGATATTTATCGTAAACCATTTTTGAAAACCTCGGCTGTGGGACGAGCGCTTTTAAATACAATTCGCAACTTGCAACTCCCAGTAGCCATGACAGAAATTGAGTCTGGTTTTAAACAATGGCAACAACCAATTCTGGTTCAATGGGGTATGATTGACCCTTGGTTGCCTGTAGAAGTAGCACAAAAGTTTGTCGAGACTGCACCCAATGCTGAATTAATCAAACTCAATAACGTCGGTCACTACCCACAAGAACACTACGATAAAACAATCCTAGAAGACCTTCTGCCCTTTGTGCGCCGTGCTGAGTCCTGAATCAGATATTAGCGTTTCCAGTGCCAGATTAATTACGAATATACTCAAAAGGGCGATCGCAATTAATCGGCTCTGCTAAAGCTGCGGCTACAGCCTCTATACTCCTAAAATCTTTTAGCATCCATGAATGCAAAGCTACGGGAATAGTTAGTTCTTTACCGACAGGCATTTTTGAACTGTGGGTAGGGATAATCATCAAATCATAGGGTGTCCAAATAGAAGTAAAATTTAACTGCTCTAACATTTGGACATCACGATTCAAATCTTGAAGGAAGAGGCTATTGGGACGCATCTGCACACAGCCAGGATGCTGAGAAGCATAAGCGACTACGGTACCATGATGAGGAGAAGAAATAGTCACAAAGCGTTGCACACGACTAATCCCCCCCAATTTCTGCACATAGTAACGACTGACAATCCCCCCCATACTGAAGCCGACTAAATCGAATGGTTGTTCGGGTGTAATGGTTGCACAGACGTAATCAGCTACCTGCTGTGCTAATACATTAAGTGGGGCTTCGCCGTTGTTAGGTACTAAATTCAGCGTGTATACAGTCCAACCCAGTTGTCTTAAATAAACCGCCATTGGATTAAAGACAGTTTCTGTATCAGTAATACCATGCACCAACAATACAGGGTTGCGTTGCAGATTTTGAGTTTCCATTGACAAAATTGCTTGTATTCCAGTCTGTAGAAAATTTAGCTGAGTCTGAATACTGTCTGCCTAAAGATTATGACAGTCTTCCCACTGGTTTAGAACAGAACCATTATTTATATCGATGTATAGCTATGGAAGAAAACAATGTTAATTTTTATGAAGCAAGCTTTCAGAATCTTGCTCTAAGTTGGGGTAAAATTTAATAATTATTCTTGGTATCTACAGCTTGTAAGTATTTGCCAATAAGACCTGAAAACACCTAGCCTGTATTATTAAGGTTGATGAAGCCCAAACCTACTAGGTTTGTTACTAAGTAGCTGATAGTCAAAAACATAGTATTCCGACGTAATTTTTAACATTACGGTCAATTGAAAAATATAAAATTTCAGGAGCCATTCTCATGTTCGGTTTTATCAAAAAAATAATCGCTGGGATTTTGAGTTTCCTTACCGGATTGATCGGAGGTAAGAAGGGGGGTAGCTATTA
The DNA here is from genome assembly GCF_048568275.1 of Anabaena sp. FACHB-595. Lineage (NCBI taxonomy): Bacteria > Bacillati > Cyanobacteriota > Cyanophyceae > Nostocales > Nostocaceae > Anabaena > Anabaena sp. FACHB-595. Next base: position 1,604,347 of record NZ_CP183473.1, on the reverse strand, counting down.
CCTAGAACTCAAAGAAGATACCACTGATGAAAAAGCAGCGATACCAGCCCCAAAAGCCGTACCAGCAGCATCTAATGGTACAAAAGCTGCGGTAAAAGCAGAAGCACCACCAGCTACAGAGAAAAGCCCTGCACCTACCCCTGCCAAAACAGCCAAGGTAGAGTCATCCACAAATGGCAAAAAGGCTCCTGCACCTGCTGAACCAGAAAAAGCGCCAGTTGCTAAAACCACTAAACCATCTGAAACCACATTTGCCCCTAAATACCTAGCTCCTTCGGCTTCCGGTGCTAATGGTCGTCGTCGCCCTGGTGCGAATATGAGTTCTTATTTAGATATGGCAAGCCAAGTAAAAACACCTGGTTAAGTTTTCGGCATTCCTTGAATAAATATCAATCCACTATATAAATGAAATGCTGGGTCCCAGTTAGTCTTTTCCCTACGATATAGGTGAACATGAGACTGAAGGTTTTCCAGCATTTCTTTTTGCTCTAGTACTGTCTCAGCAAAATGTGTAAAATCTGACCAAATCCTGACTTCTGCTAAGTGCAGGCTAATCCAGTCTAGTAAGTTATTCCAATTGATTCTGATGGTGTTCTGACTAGCTGTAGAAGAAACTTTTACACCTTGTTGAAATTCATAGCCATTATCATGGAGTCTCAAAATACAACGTCTACTAGGTAAATGTAAATCACAAAACTGAATGTAGTCTTGGGTTTGGGTTTTGCGTTCCAGTTTACCCCTAGCATCAACGTCTACAACGTCCTCAAAAATTGGTAAAAGTCCCATCACTCGTGCGGAAACTTCTGACCAATCAAATGTGAGTGAACCAACTTGATTTGTCTGATTGGAGCAAATCACGGTTACTTTTGCTTGGGATTCTGAAAAATTTTTGACTTGAAAAACTTGTATTTGTTCAATGGCGCTAATGGCTGTCCAAAAGCAAGGAATACCTGCTTGCTGTAGCTGTGTACCATAAAACTTGAGTTCTCCCACACGCCCAATACGGTAAAACTTCCAACTACGACTAGGCAGCACTAGCCTAGCACTGTAGGGATCTAGCTGCATGATTTCTGCAAACTTAACTGCTGCTTGGGCTTTTAGTTCGTTGCTGAGAGGTTCTAATATGAGTATGCCTTGTTCAGTATTGCAGGGTTCGGCTGTGGCTTGAGCGATCGCTCTTTGTCTTTCTTCTTGCTCAATTTCTTGTATGCGCTGCAAACCTTGGCGTGCGAGGGTGACAATTTTGTTACTTTGTGTGCTGCGTAATAATTGCCGATAAATTCCTTCTGCTTCTCGGTACTTTTGTGAAACTTCGTACAATCTCCCTTGATAAAATTGCACCCAAGGATTTTCCGGCGACTCTTTTAACAGCTGTTTGAGTAATTTAGCGGCTGTTTGATAGTCTTTATGTTCAAAGGCGATCGCAACTTGCTCAATCATAAGATCCATTCAATGCACGCTATTAATATGTTTCCCAAAAAAGAGACTTGGGGAAGCAGGGGGAGATGGGGGAGTAAGGGGAGAAAAGAATTTCAATACCTAAAAAATCTAAATTCATCCTTCACAAGCTGCGCTAATTAAGGATAATGCTACAAGTGGGGCTGTAACTGCACGTAAGATTCTCCCCCCTAAGGATACTGGTTGAAACCTAAGTGTAGTAGCTTCCTCTAATTCTCTATCTGTCCATCCTCCCTCTGGGCCAATTGCCACTACAACTCCCCCAGATATGTCTGTGAGAACGTTTTTCAGATGGACATACTCACCACGGGCTTCACAAATATAACGATGAACGGCTGTAATATTATTAACAGCGTCACTAAAAGTTAGAGGCTCTAAAATCGTCGGTACAAAAGCACGCTCCGATTGCTCTGCGGCTTCGCTGGCTATACGTCGCCAACGTTCTAGCTTTTGGGTACTGGGATTTAGTAAAGTGCGATCGCTCAACACTGGAGCTATACAAGCTACTCCTAACTCCGTACAACTCCGCACAACTTCATCAAATCCACTACCCTTAGGCAAAGCAATCATCAGCGTAATTGCTACAGGTAATTCTGTTTTTACGGCTAATTCTTCTAATACCTGGGCTTGTTCCTCCGTGAGGTTAGCCAACCACCACTTACCCAGTCCATCCATCACAATAAAGCGATCGCCCTCACGCAACCGCAACACCCGTTTTAAGTAATGTTTTTGTTGGGTTGTCAGTAGAACTTGTTCTTGTTGGAGTTGAGAAGGTGCGATCGTAATTCGTTGTAATTGGCTCATGAAATTTTATTCTTACTCCCCTTCCCTACAAGGGAAGGGGCTGGGGGTTAGGTCTGTATTTGACCCCTTCTTTAAGAAAGGCTTTGGAAGTAAGCCTCTAGGGCATCTTTGACTAAATCAGTCATCGACCGGCCTTGACTTGTCGCTGTCGCCTTCACTTTGTTATACAAATCATCGTGCAGGCTGACCCGATACCGAGCTTTACGTGACTTAGATACAACTTCAGGCTGTTCTGGTTCTATGGTGACTGGTGTTGTTTCCGGTTGATACTCGGCAACAAATTCACGAATGGCATCAAAGCCGACGCGATCGCAAAAATCGCCAAAACTTTCCCCAGACTTCCGATATTTGCGGAAATACACAAAAATCGGTTCTAGGAAGCTTTCTATGTCGTTATCGTGCAGTTTCTCTACATAAGGTTGTGCCAAGCGTGTTTGATTGGGTGAACCCCCTAACCACACTTGGTAACTTTCCGGCGCGCTACCAACAAAGCCTAGTTCTGCCATGTAAGGACGGGCGCAACCGTTGGGGCAGCCTGTCATTCTTACCACAAAATGTTCATTTTGTAAACCCAATTTATCTAAGAGAGTACGAATCCTCTCCAAAATGCCGGGGATGGCTCTTTCTGATTCTGTGATTGCCAAACCGCAGGTAGGTAGGGCTGGACAAGCCATTGCATAACGGACTAAAGGCTCAATGGTGGTGGGGTCGGAAACCACATTGCAACGGTCGAGAATGGCTTGAATTGCTGGCTTGTTCTCTGGGGTGATTTCGTAGAAAATCAGGTTTTGGTTGGGTGTCAGGCGGATGGGTAGGTTAAATTGCTCGACGATTTCCCGTAAGGCGGTTTTCAGTTGAAACGCGCCTTCATCTTTTACCCGACCGTTATCGATGGAAATGCCTAAAAATAAATTGCCATCGCCTTGTTCATGCCAACCCAGGAAATCGTGATATTTAAACTCTGGTAGTTGCTTGAAAGGGGCAATGGGTTTACCAAAATATTCTTCCACCTTGGCGCGGAACTTATCCACACCCCAATCATTGATTAAGTATTTTAACCGAGCGTGACGGCGGTCAGTGCGATCGCCATAATCTCTTTGAGTCGCAACAATAGCTTTGACGGCACTATACACATCTTCCTTGGCTACATAGCCAATGGGGTCTGCCAATCGAGCAAAAGTTTCTTCCTTGTTGTGTGTCCGTCCTAAACCACCACCAGCAAAGATATTAAATCCTTCTAGGTTGCCTTTTTTATCAGTCAGAACAACCAGAGTCAGGTCTTGGGAATATAAATCAATGGAATTATCCCCTGGAACAGTCACACTCACCTTAAACTTACGCGGCATATAATAAGTGCCGTAGAGGGGTTCTTCGGTGTCGTGAATGATTGTCCCGTTACCATTGCTTTGTCTAGCTGCTTTTACTTCTGGACTTTCTTCCGCACTGATGGCTTTTTCTCCATCTAGCCAGATTTCGTAATAAGCACCTGTTTGGGGTGAGAGTAAGTCAGCGATATTTTGGGCATATTCCCAAGCATACTGGTATTCAGCCCGGTTTTTGAAGGGGGCTGGTGGAGCCATGACGTTGCGGTTGATATCGCCACAAGCACCCAAAGTTGAACCTAAGTTTCTCACAATTGTAGCGATCGCTGCTTTGAGATTTTTCTTTAAAATCCCGTGCATTTGGAAACCTTGACGAGTGGTAGCTCGTAAGGTATGGTTGCCATATTCATCAGCTAGCTTGTCTAAAGCCAAGTAAAGCTGCGGCGGAACCAAGCCACCCGGATTTTTTGTCCGCAGCATAAACTGGTAATCTTTCTCTTGACCTTTGGTGCGATTGTCACGATTATCTTGTTGATAAGAACCGTGAAACTTCAGGATTTGTACCGCATCTTCAGTAAAATGAGTAGTATCCTCAAGGATTTGCGTTGCTACAGGTTCACGTAAAAAATTACTGTTTTCTTTAAGCCCTTCGACTTTAGAAGGTTTACGGCCAGTGGTTGGAGGAGGAGCAGATTTAACCATCAGAGTTCTATAGGATTCTCAATAAGGCATCGGTAATCGCCGAAGCAGCAAACCTCCAGTGCTTTTCGCCTGAAAGTTTCCCGGTAATCCGGTCGGAAATATGAAGAATACCTCAATTTTAACACAGCGAAAAGCCGGCTTAGTCAGTGATTCTACACTTAATTAAACCAGCTTTTTGGATTTGTGAGTAATGAGTAATGAGTAATGAGTGGGGATTGGGGAGTTATTCTTTCTTCATTTTGAATTGATTTACCCTTTTACCCCTTGTCTCCTACTTAAACCGATAGCCGATACCACCATTGATACTGACAGCAGAAGCTCCATCATTTTGGTAAGAACGCAGTCCCACTTTTGCATTTGTGTAAATCAAAAAATTCTTAGCAACCTCTGATTCAACTCCAGCACCAAGTACTACAGCATCTCTGTTGCCTATGGGCGTAGCAGAACCATTCTTTTCTACAAAAGAATAACCGCCAGTGACAAAAGCATTAGTGCGATTTGCAATCGGCACATCTACAGAAACTTCTGGGATGATAGCACTTGTCTGATCGTTCCAGATCACATTACCCCGTGCAGAAAATGGTGTATTCCCCAATTTCAGGCGGCCTGTGAGATTACCACCAAAGTTATTTGAATTATTGTTGAGTCCACCATCAGTAACACCTACTGCTACACCAGCGCCCACATAACTAGCATCAGTACCTTTTTTAGTTTCCGCAGATGCTTGACCAGCGTTAAGTAAAATAGGTGCAACGATGAGGGAAGACAATGCAGAGATTGTCACCAAAGACTTGAATATATTTTTCATAATCTTGAAAATCTTTTTCTGTTTATCCTGTTACTTTCTTAGTCGAAAAGTATAGGAAAATGTTCCAAATATATTTTCGCTATTTACAGAAAATAAGTGTGGGATGGCAAGATAAACAACTTTTAATTTTTAGTGTTTATATAGTAATCCGATTTGATTATTGAACAAACATAAGTATCTGTAGACTGGGCAATGCCCATTAAAAACCTGACATGATTGGCAATACCCACCCTACTTATAATTCACAAATCAAATAGTATTCCTATAGCTTATTATTAAGTATTAAAAAATCATTGTATGCAGTTTATTAAGTGTCACAAACTTAATGTTTGGTTTTTCACCTGATTAACCCAATATTTTAAGCTTGCCGAGCTACTAACTTTTTCCTTAACTGAATCGTATTGAAATATAAGTAGGGTGGGCAATGCCCACCGTATTATTTTTATGGTGGGCATTGCCCACCCTACAGATACTTAGATAACGTCAATAATCAAATCGGATTTCTATATAATTTGACTGTAATTAAAACTATGTCCATAGCAAAAGGTTGGAGTACAACCTTTGCACCCCAACCTACAATTTGAGTATTTTTGAGATTGCTTACGTTATCTCAACAGCCATTCGCATCTACAATTAGACTAGTTTCAAATCGGGATACTCGGCAAACAAGTCATCAGATGTGAGAGTATCGCCTTCAGCTTGTGGTGTCCACAAGACTTCAAAAGCTAAAAGTTGTTCAGATGGAATGCTACCAATTTGCCGTAAGGCTTGGCGCAAGTCATCAGAACTATTAACCGCAGGGAGTTCAAACTTACCCAATGTCGCCGCCAACAAGGTGACGATGATATATTCGCCAGGGCCTTCTGTAATTAGACGGGTTGGGTTATCGATTTCATCAGCGCCAGGTAAAGCATCTTTAGTTCTTGCTGCTTTTAGCTGGTTGTTGATGTTAGACAGGGTTTCTTCGCTAAACTTACTGCGTTCTGCTAGTGCTAGGCGGTTAAATTGAGATTCTGCCGAATTTAACTTCGCCTGTTGTGTACCAGCGCCTGCATATACCCAATATTCAGGATGACGTAGCAAAGCTAGGCTAGCTTCTTGCAGTACTTCTGTCCGTCCTGTAGGGGAATTGGTATCAGCCGTTTCCGCTATGTGGTTAAGTTCTGGTTGCAAATCTCGCGCTTGCGCTAACAAGCCAACTTGCAGACGAGTCACGGTAACGGTGGGGTTGCTGTTGTAGCCAACATCTTCGCTGACTTCACCACTGGAGACACGACGGAAAGTTTGTACTAGGAAATTAGCGATCGCAAAAAATACTAATATGCCAAATAAACCGCCAAAGCCTCCCCCAATACCCCACAAAGGCAGTAAGAAGGGGAAACCAAAGCCACCACCTGGGTAGGGAGAATAACCATATCCACCACCAGGAGGTGCGTAACGTGGTGAATATGTGCGGCTAGAAGGCGCTCTAAAGGAACCACCACCGATTCGTCCACCACTGCGAGCTGCTAATGCGCCATCGGCGTGTCCCAACGCCAAAGCCAATACTAGCCCCAGGGTAAAGACAGTTTTTAAGAAAGGTTTGATAGTTTGTAGTAGTTTTTTAGGCATAGTCACATTCGCTTGAAAAACGATATTACTTATTTCATTGTTATCTTTGGTGGAAGCATGACGGTGCTTATGTGATGCCAGCCAGTAATTAAATCAGCGATGTTTATGATTGGCAATAGCTTCGGTGTATTCCTGGGCTACATATTCAATCTACCGCGTCTTGACTTGGCTGGGCAGCAAACCCAGGGGGGATTTCTGTAGTAGATAACCGTACCTCAAAAGTTATCCCCTTTAAGTGAACTTTGGGATGAATTAAGAATTAATGTCGGAAAATAGGGAGTGGGGAATGGGAAGAGTAGAGGAGTAATGCAGTCTTCTCTACGAGAGGCTGCGCCAAGGGCTTTGCCCAAGTGAAGCAATTGTGGAGGAGCAGTGAGAAAAAATCATAACCAATTACCAATTACCAATTACCAATGCCCACAATGTGTTTTTGGAAACAACATGATCGCTCAATCTTCAGAATATGAGGCATTTTGGCATGATGTTGTCATGTTCTCAAGATATTATTTGAATAGGGGATAATTTTAGTAGTTTTTGTGTCATTTTTTCATTTAGTCATACAAATATGATTATTAGATTTTTTCTATAAATGTTTTTTGCTGACAGTTTTTTTATAAAAAATGAATACAACAAATAAAATATTTAATTAATAAACACTTCATCAAATTAATAAATAAATATCCATGTTCTCTCTTTTAAAATAGAGTTATACCCTAGCTCCTAAATCCTTTTCATTGAGGATAGAAAGTATGGAATAAAACAAAAATACACGCTTTTTATCTGGGATTGAGTTAATTACAGTTTGTAAAAATTTATTAAAAAAATCTGTAAATACTGAGATTTTCCAGCCTAACCGTTGGCTAAATAGAAAAAAAAGGAGAAGATTAGATACAAGACCAGTATTTATTTCAGTAAATATACTGGTAGTACGGCTGATTCCTATAAAGGTATGTATTAATAAAAACAATAGGTTTTCGTTTGCAAGTAAGTACTAGTCCATGTAGGTACAAATGTAGTAACTCCTAGCTTTGATCACAACAAGCAAGCTCACACTCATTATTTTGCTTTAGTTGCAGTTTGAACTAATACAACTTATTTGAATTAACTTCATTCAACTTAACATGGAACATATCTCGCAACTGGCTACAAAAATCAGAGACACGACTGCATCCCCAAATATCTTAGTAATATCGCGTTTTTTCTTGCCTAAAGAAGCTGTAATTGGGGAATATCTCTATAATCGCTGTCTTCAAGATACAGAACAAGTAATTGTTCTAGCAGCTAGTTGTAGAGGTGATAAGGTGTTTGACCAAGCACAAAAATTTCCTGTATATCGCTGGCCAAACCCTAAATACTGGCTTGGTGGTTTTTTAGGAAGTTGTTTACAGCCTTTGTTTAATTTGGTCGCATCATTTTTTCTAGCGATTAAACTTTATTTTCGCTATCACTACCGCTATATTGAATGGGGACATGGCTATGACTTCCCCTCGCTCTTATTATTAAGCTATATCTTACCCATACGCTTCTTTATTTACTTACACGGTAATGACCTTGCTGCTGCTGTAGGTAATCCTGTATGGCGATCGCTTTTTAAGTTAACACTGACACGAGCTGAAGGCATTGTGTGTAACAATTCCTTAACCCAAGACTATCTAAGAAATACCTTCCGGTTACAAACCCCTACCCACGTTATCCATCCAGTAGTCAGACCAGAAAAATTTGGACTGGGAAGCAATAGTCAGAGTTTAGATGAATTAGATAAATTAGGCGATCGCCTGCGTCAAGCTTATAATATTCCCCAAAATGCTATAGTCATTCTTTCCGTAGGGCGTTTGGTCAAACAAAAAGGCTTTGACCGTGTGATCGAAAACCTACCACTACTTTTAACAATTGGTATAGATGTTCATTACATCATCTGTGGTCAAGGTGCTGGTGAGTCTGAACTAAAATCATTAGCACAGAGGTTGCGTGTAGATAAGCGGGTACACTTTGCTGGGTATGTAGATAATCGGGAATTAGCAGGTTATTACGCAGCTTGTGACATATTTGCTATGCTTACTTTGTCAAATACTCCAGCTAGCCGATTAGAAGGATATGGTATTGTCTACTTAGAAGCTAGCTATTTTGGTAAACCCGTAATTGCTTCCCGTCACCCGTCTTTAATTGATACGGTACGCCATGAAGAAAATGGCTTGCTGGTAAATCCCAAGTCTGGTTGCGAAGTTTTTCAAGCATTTAAACAATTGTGTCAAAATCAGCAATTGCGTGAACAACTTGGTCATCAGGGTAAAGAATTAGCCAAGCGCAAAACCTTACATCGTTCGTTATACCTTGGGCAAGAGGTTAGAAGCTAGGAGCTACATTCACAATTAGCCACCACCAACAATTGTAACTACCTCTAGGCGATCGCCTGATTGTACTTGAGTCTGTTCCCAGAACTGGCGATGTAAAATCTCCCCGTTATACTCTACCGCCACTAATCGGGGATTAAAACCTAGTTGTTGGAGTAAGTCAGGTAAGGGAGTTGGAGATGAGCAATTGTGGGTTTCCCCATTTACTTGTAAGGTAATTGGATCAGACATGAGAATAATTTCGTAAGTCGTAATTAAGATACACAAAAATTAGACATCTTTTACCAATTGGCTGCCAGATGTCTTGATAAACTTTAAATTGTCAGTTGATTAACTTTCTGGCTTGATGCGATTGAGTTGAGAAATCAAATATTGTGTGACTAGGGTAGGTTGTTCCGCCTGCATGAGCGATCGCACTACCGCCACTCTTTCTGCTCCCGCATCAATCACATCATTGATATTATTGGCATCAATGCCCCCAATAGCAAACCAGGGAACTGAACTATGTTGAGCCGCATAACTCACATATCCTAAACCAGCTGCCGCCTTACCTATTTTGGTGGGAGTTTCGTATACTGGCCCCACACCTATATAGTCTGCACCTTCAGCGATCGCCTTTTGCATTTCATCAGCGTTGGTAGTAGAACGACCGATGAGACGTTGGGGGCCTAGTAATTGTCTAGCAGTAGCGATAGGCATATCTTGTTGACCTAGATGCACACCATCAGCATCCACAGCCAGAGCCAAATCCACCCTGTCATTGATAATAAATAAAGCACCGTAGCTGTGACAGAGTTGGCGGAGTTTGGTCGCCAGTTCCAAACGCACAAAATCATCAGTGTCTTTGTCACGATATTGTAACAATGTCAAGCCACCTTTGAGAGCAGCTTCCACCGTTGGTAACAAACTTTCCGATGGGGAAGTGACAAGATATAAACGCGATCGCCGTAGCAGTTGATGGCGCTGATGACCCATCAAATTAGTTTCCAGGCTGTAAACTCGATATCGCATCTGCTTACAAGCCTGTCCCATTTTCGGGTGATAAAGCTTACCGTATTCCTCCAACACCCGCAAAGCTTCCTCCACACGGCAAAAGTTAGCTTGTAACAACGCCTTAATACTAGAGCGTTGTTCCTCCTGTGGATGGCTCAAATCAGTGCCGGGATCACCTGCTGTATCTCTGGCTGCGCGCAATTCTTCTGTGTGCCAAACAGCCACCTCTTGGCGCAAGTACTTACATTCCCCTGCCAACTGGCCGCTATTCAACCCAAAGCGACACCATTCTTCAATAATTCGCAACCCTTCACGAGCGCGGTCTAAATTAGCATCTAATATACGGTAAACAACCTGCTGGATTTGCTTTTGTTGGCTGTATGGTTCCACCATTACAACTACCCCATTAGTGATGCTTTCATCGTAATAGCCAGCCTCTTTCATATTTGCAATGTTTCTCGCATCATGGATTTGCATAGGTATTGGGGATTGGGTATTGGGTATCGGGGATTGGGTATCGGGGATTAGGTATCGGGGATTAGGTAATGAAAGAAAATGTAATTTGTCCCTAGTCCCCAGTCCCTAGTCCCCAGTCCCCAGTCCCTAATCCCTTTATTAATTACTTTGTATTCAAAATAGCCAATAGGTCAATATAGCGGATAACATTATCGACATACTGAATATTGCGAGTATGAAACTTTATTATTACTTCTAAGGAGTGGTGTGAATTGATTTCCCCCATTGTGTTTAGATATCATCGGTTAGACACCTTGCAACTTAAGCAAACTTCCCTGGAATTAGCAAGGTGTGCGGTTTCTAGTCTGTCTATACTATCTACTCTGGCAGTATGCAGCATAACCGTGCTGGGTACTACCCCTGGCAGTGTTATTGCTCAGATGCCGCCTGTAGCAGAGCAGATGCCCCTCAGTGAAAGAACAATGTCTCAGGTTAATGTACTGCTTGTCAACCCAAGTGCCGGTGATGACACAGCAGGTAATGGTAATGAAAGTACACCGTTGAGGACGATTACCCAAGCATTGAAACTTGCTAGACCTGGTACAGTAATTCAACTGACACCGGGTAATTACAGTGTGGAAACAGGGGAGACGTTCCCTTTAATGCTCAAACCTGGAGTTTCGATTCAGGGAAACACCAGTAACAAAGGGCAGGAAGTTAAGATTCAAGGCGGAGGACTGTTTCTCAGTCGCAGTTTTGGAGGGCAAAATGTCGCCATCGTTGGTGCTAATCAAGCAGGCTTAACTGGGGTGACAATTACAAATCCCAATCCCCGTGGTTATGGTTTGTGGATTGAATCGAGTAATCCAGTCATTAGTGAAAATACTTTTACAGGCAATACCCAAGACGGTATTTCTGTGACTGGTAACAGTGCTACCACAATCACCAAAAACTATTTTTACCGTAACGGAGCCAACGGTATCACTATTGGTGGTAATTCCCCCGCCCAGGTGCGAGAAAATTTGTTTGAGGAAACTGGTTTTGGGATCAACGTTGCCCAAAATGCTGTGCCAATGTTGGTGAGTAATCAAATTCAAAACAATCGCTCAGGGATTATTGTTCAAGCTAATGCTCGCCCGATTTTACGAAATAATTTAATTCAAGGTAGTAAAGAAGATGGCGTAGTAGCGATCGCTCAAGCCATGCCAGATTTAGGTAATGCTACTGAAGCAGGTGGTAATGAATTTCGTAACAATGCCCGTCATGACATTAATGCTAGTGCAGCTAAACAGGCGATCGCCGCCGTTGGTAATATTCTTGACACCAAACGGATTACGGGTAAGGTAGCTCTTAACGCCCAAGATGCGCCCGTGGCTAATAATGCCCCACCTACTCCCATATCGAGCCGTACACTGCCAAGCATCCCTAATGAAAGGGAAGTTATATTTACTGCTCCTAATGTATCTAATGCTACTAATAAACCAAATAAGTCTGTGGTTCGTGGCCAAGGTAACAGCCAATTACCAGCACTAGTATCAGCTGATGCGCCCTTGACTGTACCTAGATATAATCAACAACCACCAGCCCCGATTCCTGAACAAGTCACAAACCAAAATATACCAGGGAATATTTCCGTCACTTCTACAACTAATCTCACCCCTGTAGCAACAAAGAGGACACAGACAGCACAGTTAAATTATGTGCAGATTGACCCCAACACCATTGAGTTTGTCGCACCCCAACCCGAACAACCAGAGCCAATTGTCAATACTCAAGCACCACCCTTGAATGTATCCCCCCAATCAAGAGTTAGTAATACTAGTATTTTGCCTGTACCTGCTGGTGATATTCCCTTGGGTAACACCCGCAACTTGCCAAAGATATCAGCACCCCAAATTAATACAACAGGTATTAGTGGCAATTATTTATCAGCCACCAGTGGCAACTCTGTACGCTATCGCGTGGTAGTAGAAGCCACAAATGACAGAGAGCAAGAATTAGTGAAATTTTTGGCTCCTGGGGCATTTTCCACCTTCTGGCAAGGTCGTAGGGTGATTCAAGTAGGAGTTTTTAGCGATCGCAGTAATGCCGATGAAATGCTAAGAGTTCTCAATAGCAGTGGCTTAAGAACCATTGTAGAGCCATTAAATTAATCACAAAAAGGTAGACTAAGCTAATGCGCGTCTAAATTGCATAAATACTAATAAGGGCTGTTAACTGTTAACAGTCAGCAGTCAACAGCCCTCCCCTGCTTCGCCCAATACCCTCTGGGCGGCTTGTCTATCCCATAAGCCTTACACCACTTTTCCACAGATTTATCAGACACACCAAAATCTTTACCGATTTGCGCTGTTGGCTTTTCCCACACCAACTTTTCTAATTCTTCCTTAGACGGCCTGACAACTTTTCTCGTAAGAACTCTGGCTTCCAAATTCACCTTCCTAGTTGTCAAATCAACGCCAAACTCCTTATAGGTTCGCTTAGGCGCTTCTTCTGTAAAGTCTGTGAAATCTTCCCACCAGTAAAAGGGATTAGGAGATTTAGGCGGTTTTGTCCTAATTCCACATCCACCAAACTTGATGGATGGATAGACTACTTGATTTATATCTGGCAAATAAACCCCGTAGAAGTCAAAGTCATCAGAGTTGTACTTTCTCTCATGACAACCATTCTTATCCGCCCAATTAGTTTTATTTTTGAGAATGCGTGTGCTGGTATATTTGGCTTGAATTCTGTAACACTTGCCGTCTTTGTAGGCAATTAACATCGAAGGGTGCGTGTTCAGTTACCACTGGTACAAAAACTGAGTATTCTTTCTCAACTAAATCGGCTATCACTTTAGCTGCTGCCAAATCACCCTTATCTTTTGTTTGATGCATCTATAAAACACCCAACATCCCAGCATATTGAGTAATATATCATACAGTGATTTGGGGAGGGTTAATTTTTAGCTAAAACGAGCGCGGCAGGGTTCGAACCTGCGACCAACGGATTAGAAATCCGTGGCTCTATCCACTGAGCTACGCGCCCAAGTTAATACTCAGGCTCCCATAGGAGTCATCCAGGTAATTATATCGTTTTCTTTCATAAGAAGCAAACAAAAAATTGCAGATTTACCGATCGCAAGGCTAAGATGCTAGTCGCCAGTTAGTTGATTTAGATTAAAAATGCGGCAAACTGGCTATTGATTAGCTATATTGTTTGGTCAATGGGCAGTTATTTGCGTGTTGAGTGGGAAGCTGACTAGTTCAGTTAGTCTAAGGTAAACTCTTTTACAAACACTAGTCCAATTCCACTCACATTACGTAAGTAATCGCACTCTTGGCGATACTGCTAAATCAGACTATAAATCGCTTATCTACAAAGCCCCTGTGAGGAGTTATTTGCTAGTGCCATGTTTATTTTGAAACGGCAGGATGTTGAAATATCAAGCATTCAGCACCCAAAAAAGGATCAGCAAGTGCCGATCCTCCATTATCAGGGGCAGACTTTTCGCTTGATTAGCGTGTTCAAAGCTGGACAAGAGGAAGAGGCTAGAGCCTTGTGGAGAGAATTAACCGATCACCGGGGTAAAGCTTGTGTCTTGCTGGAAGAACCGGATCGCTTTAGCGTTTGGGGTAAGGTACGCTTAGACCAACTAGGTAATGATACTGGTGGTCATAATAAAAATGGGGTGTTTGTCCAAGCGAGTATTTTGCTGTTACAAGCCGTCCACATGGATATTGAAGATTTTTTAGGTACAAAGCAAGCTGCACTATTTGAAAAAGATATCGCTGAAGTCATGCGACAACAGCAGTTTCCAGAAACTTCTTCTATTGAAGCAGTCAAGCATTGGGTGAAAACTAATCCTTTGGAATCCGCTAAACTCCCTGCCTGGAAGGAAAATCATGTGACTAGCTTCTTGCAAGAACTACATAAACTAGGAAAACAGTATTTTGGCAACGCCAACTTTGCTGGACAAATAGCCGATAAGTTACAAGATATGCCAGAAGGTGAGCGATCGCTATTTATATCTTGGCTAAATCAATCTTCACTGAGTAAACTGTGGCAATAGCATAAAACTTGTAGAAAAAAAGTAACTATTGGCAGTTGCGAGAAAAACGAAAAAGTGCTGGGTACTGAGTCCTGAGGTAGAAGTCAAGAATAATTACTTCCTAATCCCCAGTCCCTAATCCCCAGTCCCTAATCCCCTCTACAAGTTCTTGCACAACAAAATCTTGCCAGAGTACATTTAGTCAAACCCTATGAATAGTTCTTACAAGAATTCACCTCAAACTGTTAAATCCTTGTTCACCACCCAGAACATCGTTTTAGCTAGCATTGGTTGGGGTGTACTGGCACTGTTATACTTTTTGTTATTCAGTGCCAAAGTCCCAGGGGCAGATGGTGTCGAAAGCCGAGCAGAGTGGTATGTACTAGGGACAAATATTTTTGAAGCCTTAGCTTACCTAAATGCCGGAATATTGTGCTTGCGGAATTGGCGGAGTCCACAAATTGTGAGCAGTCGTAATGTGTGGCTAGCGATCGCCATAGGTATGATTTCTTATTTCCTGGGGGGGATATTTTTTGGCTATACAGAAATAGTTTTAAAAGAAGAACCGGATGCCTCTATTGGTGACGTGTTTTTTGTATTAAGTTATATATCTCTAGGCGTAGGCATGATTTTAGCAGTAGCTACCAGGCGAATTAATCTGGAAAAATGGCAATGGCTCATTGTCTTGGCAATTGGAGTATTCGGGAGTTTATTGGCATGGTGGATTTCTATCCAGCAAGCAACAGGCTCTCAAGAAACAATAGTCACGATTTTGAATTGGTTTTACATAGTCAGCGACGTATTGCTATTAATCATCGCCACCACCTTATTACTAGCTTTTTGGGGAGGACGTGTTTCTCAATCCTGGAGAATGATTGCGGCGGCCGCCTTTTCGCTCTACATTGCAGATATGTGGTTTAAATACGCTCAAGGTCCCAATTATCAAAGTGGAGAAATACTAGAAGTGTTTTGGGTGTTTAGTGGAGTGTTATTTGGTATGGGCGCTGCCCTAGAATATGACGCATCATTAAGCCGGACTCGGCGGGAGCGCGGAAGAAAACGAGCATAGAAAAGATTGGTATCTACCGTGAGAAAACTAACAAACTCTGACAAACAAGAAATTCTCAAGCTATATCGAGAAACTGCTGAAACGACCTCAACCTTAGCAGAACGCTATGACGTGAGTAATTCCACAATTAGCCGTCTGCTCAAAAGTACCTTGCCTGAAGATGAGTACGAATTTCTCGTTTCTTTGAAACGTGCTGCTAGGACTCCTGAAGGTAGAGCGCAGGTCAGTTATGACCAAATTCCTTTTGTGGGACAACCAGAGGAAGCCCCGGTCATCAGCACTCAGAAGGTTGAGCTACCAGAGCCAATCACAAAACCGGAACCTTCACGGGTAGAAGACAAGCCAACCCCAGTTATTAGAAAGGGACGGCAAGCTAAACCGGCACCTTTGCCGGAAGAGAACCCCCAACCTTTGTTGGCAGAGGAAGAAAAACCAACCCCTGTAATTAGGAGGGGACGGCAAGCCAAGCCAGCACCTTTACCTGAAGAAGAGAAACCAACCCCAGTTATTAGAAAGGCACGGCAAGCCAAACCAGAGTTCTTTGCTGAGGAAGAAGAAAAACCAACCCCAGTTATTAGAAAGGCACGACAAGCCAAACCAGAGTTCTTTGCTGAGGAAGAAGAAAAACCAACCCCAGTCATTAGAAGAGTGCGGCGGCGTTCTGCCTCAGAGGAAGAAGACAGGGAACCCATAGCACGGCAATTGGAAATTCCTGTAGGGAAACCGCAGGAAATTATCAGTGTTTCCAGTCCATCGCTAGAAGATGAAACGGCGGAAGTCACACCGATGGGCTATGCTCCACCGCAGGTAATCGCCGAAATGCTTGGCGAAGACTTACTGGACGAATCCGAGGATTTAGATGATTTAGAGGAGGACTTAGACGAAGATTTAGATGAGGAAGACTACGAGGACGAGGAAGACGACTTAGAGGAGGCAAGACCTCTAGTTACCAGAAGGAGATTTGGGGATGCCGCAGTGCAAGTACTGCCCCTATCTGTGGCATCTTTGCCCAAGACCTGCTATTTGGTTATTGATCGCTCCTCGGAGTTAATTACCAGACCACTCAAAGACTTTGGTGATTTGGGGCAAATTCCTAGTCTAGAAACCCAGCAAAGAACACTACCAATATTTGATAACCACCGTGTGGCTAAACGCTTTTCTACCAAGCGCGATCGCGTGATTAAAGTCCCCGATAGTAGAATGCTGCACAAAGCTCGCACCCATCTGCAAGCTAAGGGTATCACCAGACTGTTAATTGATGGTCAGGTCTATTCTTTGTCTCTGGTGTAAGGGTGTAGGGGTGTAAGGGTGTAGGGGTGTAAGGGTGTAGGGGAAAGAATTAACGGATAAAATCGAGATCCAAGTGATTCAACACTGTTTACGGTTTTATATATACCTTTACACCCTCATACCACGATACCCCTAAACCCCCATACCCCTACACCCCTAACTATAAATAAACAGCCGCCGCAAAGCGATTCGCCAAATTAATAATGTCTTGTTTCCGAGCAATTTGATTTACCCATTGTTGGGGAATATATTCGATTCCGTAGTAAATCCCCGCTAACCCCCCTGTTACCGCCGCCGTTGTGTCTGTATGCCCCCCCAAGTTGACTGCTTTCAGCACAGCCTCGGAGTAAGAAGAAGTATTTAACAAACACCACAGAGACGCTTCTAAGGTGTCAATTACATAACCACCAGAATTGATCTCTGCTGCTGATAACTGGGCAATTTCCCGGCTGAGGACTCGCTGAAAATGTGGCTGTTCTCGAATATATTCTTCAGATGAATAGATTTTGTGGATATTTTCTAGCCCTTGTAAATAAGCTGTGGGCAGATCAGATCCTTTGAGGATCTCCACAGCAATGCTAATGTAAATACCGCAGGCCATTTGGGAACGACGATGAGCGTGGGTAATGCCAGAAACTTCATGCACACGCTGAATCAACTCACCAAAAGGTAAATTTTTATGGCAATAGGCCATTGGTAAAATTCTCATCAAAGAACCATTACCATTACTCATCTCACTGATTCCCCCTGCGTGTAATGGGGAAATTCCTTGCTTGAGACGCATAATTACGGCATGAGTGCTTTCACCAATGCCAAAGATTTCCCCACGGGGTGTCCAGTAAGCTTGTTTGTACCAACGCCAGAAAGAATGAGCGATCGCATCTAGCGAATAGCCTCTACATAGACTTTCTGCCAGGCAAAATGTCAAAGAACTGTCATCAGACCAAGTTCCTGGGGGTTGGTTCCATGTGCCGTAGCCTAGCATCTTTGTTACCGGAGATTTAGCTAGTTCGGCGCGGCTAGTAAACTCCACCGGCACACCCAACGCATCACCGACACATAAACCCATCAAACCAGATAAAGTTTTTGGAGCGGTTAGCATTATCTAATCTCCATGTAGATGATCAAAAATCTACTTTATAGATTTCCTGAAAAGCTTGTTGCCATAGTTGTTACAAGGCGGGGATGAGGGATTGGGGATTGGGGATGGGGACAAATTAAATTCTCTTTCATTACCAATGACCCGATCTAACCTGCGGAAAATACCACCCGAAAACCGCATATCCTTAAGCCGCCATCTGACTCATTCCAACTGCGGCTGGCGCTGCGGCAAAGTTCCGCGCCAAAGTTCCAAGAACCGCCACGCAACACTCGGCGATATATATCACCACCCGCTTCCCACACACTACCGTCTGTTGGTGCGCCGTTGTAGTTATTGTGCCAAGGGTCAGCGCACCATTCCCAGACTAAGCCGTGCATATCGTACAATCCAAAGGCGTTGGCTACGCGAAAATTGCCGACATCCGTAGTTTCTTTACGATATCTGGTTTTGGCTTCGATATTGTGAATGTCGCTGTCGCTAAAGTTGGCTAAATCAGGGGTGATGGTTTCGCCAAAATGGAAAGATGTAGTTGTTCCAGCACGACAAGCATATTCCCATTCGGCTTCGCTGGGTAGGCGATATTCCCGTCCGGTTTTTTCGGAGAGTCTGGCACAAAATTCTAAAACTTCGTGCCAAGAGACGTTTTCTACTGGTCGATTTTGACCTTTGTATTTTGAGGGGTAAGGATTTAAGGCTTGTTTAATTTTGGGTAAGCCAGCGACAGCTCGCCACTGTGCTTGAGTTACGGGATATTTTCCCATGAAAAAGGGGGCGATCGCTACTTGGTGTTGGGGGCGTTCGTCGGCATCTCCTTCAAAGTTGGGCGAACCCATCAGGTATGCACCGCCGGGAATTGACAACATTTCCAGGGTGATGTCTTTGTTTAATTGTTCTACCAGAATTTGGGTATTGGTGCGATCGCGGTTGACGATACGGCCGGCTGTATCTACCGTCACTACCTCATACTCAAAGGTTTGTAGGGGAGGTAATGGTCGTTTTGTTCTTTGTGTTGCTGGTGCTAATGGGACTAATGTTGTTTGAGTATTTGGCAAAATTTGAGTTTCCTCAACTATTGCTGTGAAGACTTGTAAATCATGGAGAACTTCTGCGGCTGATTGATATCTTTCACTAGGTAAATGCTTAAGTAATTTATCTAAAATTTGACTTAAATTTTCACTAATCGTGATACCTCTGTCCTGTAGATATTCTTGCCATAACCATTTACCATTCATAGGGTCATAAAGACCATCATCAATATGTCCATAAAGATTTTGTTGCGGTAAGCATTGGGTTAACAACCTGACACAAGTAACACCCAAAGCATATAAATCACTAGCATGACAAGCAAACCCCGCCATTTGTTCAGTTGGCGCATAACCAAGGGTATAAATAGCTGTTGCCTGTCTAGCTATACTAGTTTGGGTAACTTGTTTGGCACCACCAAAATCAATTAATACTAATTTGCCATCACCATCACGCCGAATAATATTTTCTGGCTTAATATCTCGGTGGATGACATGATGAAAATGAACAAAATCGAGAACTGGCAATAAATCAATTAACAGTTGCCGAATTTTTTCTTCATTAAATGGTTCTTGCTGGACTTCTTGTAAAAGTGTTAGTCCTTTAATAAACTCCTGAACCAGATATAAGCTAGAACCTTGTTCAAAGTAAGCTAATAATCTTGGTATTTGAGTGTGATTTTCTCCCAGTTCATACAGGCGGAAGGCTTCTTCTTTAAAAAATTCTGCCGCTTTGCTGCGTTGTCCGGTTCCTTGAATTTGTGGAAAGAATTGTTTGATGACACAAGGCGCATCTAGTCTATCTGCGTCTTCAGCTGCATAGGTCTTGCTGAATCCACCTTCACCTAACAGTCCTAGTACGCGGTAGCGATTTCTTAGTAGTTTGCCAAAGTTGCTTTGTCCGCAACTCATGCAAAATCTATTGCCATCAGGATTGAATGGGTTTGAACAACTGGGATTTTGGCAGATTTGCATAACGAAGGGATAATAGCATCTTGTCCAAACTTAGCCCCAATATTATCGAATTGAAAAGCAATATCTAGACAAATGAATATTAAAGATTTTCATCTGTAGAAATACTTAAACGGCAGATACAGATGAATTTATAGAGTTAATCTGTTACTCGTTACTGGCTAGTTTGTGAAGATACATTTGTAAGGTGAGTAAGCTAGTGCGAATAAAATTATAGTTCGTAGATAGCAATTCATTACCCAGAATAATATTAACTAGGACTAAAGCACTGACTACAAACTTACATTTATTTTCATTCACCTGCGGAGAATGCACGAGTTAACAGATATCTATTTCTATAATAATATTAGAATTAAATAATTAAGTTTGTCAAGTGTGTTTATATTTTGTTTATTTTCGTTCTCCTAAGGAGCGAATTGATTCTGCTATAAAGGCAACAATTGCCGATAGAAAAATCAGCAAAACACTGAGAGCATTAATATCAGGTTTAACACCACTTCTAATCCGACTAAAAATTTCCATTGGCAGGGTGTTGTAACCGCTACCTGAGGTAAAACTAGCAATGAGAAAATCATCTAGACTGAGGACAAATGCTAACAAACAGCCAGCAACAATTCCTGGCATTAATTGAGGTAGTAATACTTGGAGAAATGCTTGTATTGGTGTAGCGCCTAAATCAAGTGCTGCTTCTTCTAAGTGGGGGTCTAAATTTGTCAATCGAGACGAAACTACTAAAGCAATATAAGCAATACAAAACACCACATGAGCAGCTACAATCGTCCATAAGCTGAGGGGGATGGCGAAGGTAGCGAGAAAGACGAGAGTGGCAACAGCGATCGCAATATCGGGAATAATTAATGGTAGGTAAGCAACACCACGATACAAATTCTTGCCAGGAAACTGATAACGCGCCAAACCCACAGCCATTAAGGTTCCCAACACGGCGGCAATGCTAACGGCACAGCAGGCAACCAGTAAACTATTTTTCAAAGCTGATAAGATGCGATCGTCACCTAATAGCTGGTAATACCAATCCAGGGTGAAGCCTTGCCAAGTTGCACTGTAAGGTGATTTGTTGAAGCTATAAAATCCCAGTACCAGAATAGGTAGGTACATGAATATAAATATGAGTACGGAGAAAACCGCCTGCCATGAGGAAAACTTGAAACTCTTTTTTGACAACATTTTTAGCTCCTAATATCACTTTAATGCTCAAATAATTCTCAAAATCACTAATTTCAATGTTTGTTATCCTATTTTGAGTATTATTTTGTACACGCTTTCGATGCTCGTTTAATGCTCAATTTTATTATCTCTTACCCTGCTTACACAAAAAAGAAAGGGAGTGTAACAACTCCCTAACGCTTCACCAGCTTTAAAACCTCAGTTACATCATCACTGACAACTCTATAACCTTGCTAAATTATTCTTGATATTGCATTGGCTAAATAATCTGTCTTGTTGAAATTCATCAGAGGGAGACATATCAAAACATTCAAATGGTATTGTTGTGACATATCTAATAGAGTCATCAATCAGATCTATAAACATGAGAGCCGTGTAGATTCTCTACATAAAACTTTAATTGCTCTGAGTTGTCATGCACATAAAAGCAATACTCGCTACCTTCACGTATTACCGCAACATATTTACCTTGGTCAGTGATTTCGTAAACTTCTACCTTGTCGCATTGAATTTCCATTCCCTCAAGCTGCTGCCATTGTGCATTGGCTACCGTGTACACACAAGTACTATCTGCAAGGGTTTCAAGCCGTAAAGACCCTTTTAACTGTCATTACGAGCGGAGCGAAGTAATCGCATCATCCTGTAGTTTTTGTGATTGCTTCGTCGTTCCTCCTCGCAATGACAGGCTTCCAGAGCGATCGCACAGCCTAGAGCTAGACGACGAAACCAAGCGTTAGGCGTTATTTCAAGACTTGTGTGTACACCGTAGCGCTCGGCTGTTGGTTTAAGTATGTATAAAGTGATGAGGTCTTTCCCACTAGACGACGGTCAATGCGCGCTCTGACCAATACATGATTGTCTCGATTCGCTACTGTCGCAAATTCCTCATATATATCGCTTTCGCGGTCGCCGATGTGAGTCACGATTTTGGCATTACCAATAGTTAAACATTTTTGCGTTTCTTCGGCAGAGCGTAGCCACTTATATGATTCTTTCTTTTCTATTGGTAATAGCTGATAGTTTCGTTCATGCTTATCTTGATGGTTGATATCTCTAGTCCACAGTTTTACTGCGCTTATCCCCAAGGGAAATCCATTCTCTGCATCTAATACTAGTGTTGGATGAATATAAAATCCTACATCTTTGTTGTTTCCTACTACACCTACACCCAAAGCTTTCAACCTGCCTACATGAGACTGCAAGTTAATTTCGCTCGTATCACTGATGGCTAATATGTGCTTTCCTTCTACATGAGATACACAGTGGTCTGATAGGCTTCGCACTAATTCCCCTACTGTCACATTCTCATTCTCCAAAAACCGATAATATCCCACTTGTTCGGCTCTATTTTTACTTATTTGTCGAATGCTGACTGATTGATGTTTTCCCATTGCTTCGTACAATGCCGCCCCCTTTTAGAGAGTCTTGGGTCTCCAAATGCTTTTCCCTCAACTTCTTGCGCGTGTATTCTGATTGGATTTTCCACCGACTGTTACTCCCCACAACTCCTGCTCTTATTACTTTACTTGGACTTGTGTGTACACCGTAGCCCCGCGTCGGGGAGAGGTTTGGAGAGGGGTTCTTCCAAATTCATTTTCCTCCGCCCAAACTGATAGCAGAGCGTTATTCTCCCACGTAAATCAAAATCTCTTTGGGTGAAGCAACAGCCCAACCCAACCTTATATATTGAGAGCAAGTTGCACAGGACATTAATCACAAATTTAACTCAGTCCTAACTGTTGCTTTAACGCTTCTGGCACATTAATTGCTGTATCCAATCCTCGTACATTCTCCCAGTTTGTCTTTTCATCCCATTTGACATCTCCCCAAAATTCATCACTGAGGTATGCACCACTAAGGTCTGCATTGCTGAGGTATGCACCACTGAGGTATGCGCCACTTAGGTTTGCCTCTGTGAGGTCTGCCTCTGTGAGGTCTGCGCCACTTAGGTCTGCGGCATCTAGATATGCACCTCTGAAGTCTGCCTCTCTGAGAAATGCGCCTCTGAGGGATGTGTCGCCGAGGTCTGCGCCACTGAGGTATGCGTCGCTGAAGTCTGCGCCACTGAGGTCTGCACCACTGAGGTCTGCGCCACTGAGGTATGCGCCACTGAGGTATGCGCCTCTGAGAAATTTGCCAACTATCTTGATAAAGTTGCTTAAATTCAAGCCATCACTATAATTAATGATGCGAAGCAATTGGATTGTGCGCCTATTTTCCTGCGGTTTCCCAGATGGATAAAAGACAATTTCTGCTTTCAGATCATCTCGCTCTTGAGCATAACGGTGTAACTCCAACAGCAGAATCATCACATTCAACCCAGCGTAAACATCTACCTGACGCTGACCTAACCCAGTAATCCCATATCTTTGCAACTGTCGCAACTTCTTCTGGGGTAAAGTCTCCTCAGCCGTGTCAATAAATTTCCCTTGACACCATTTACTATAAAACTTGTCTAACCGCTTAAATAATTCCACCCACCGGAAATCTTGACTCTCGGTTAACAACCCCATCAGGTAGTCTACAATTTCCCTAGTTAAC
Source organism: Anabaena sp. FACHB-595 (assembly GCF_048568275.1). Lineage (NCBI taxonomy): Bacteria > Bacillati > Cyanobacteriota > Cyanophyceae > Nostocales > Nostocaceae > Anabaena > Anabaena sp. FACHB-595. The sequence continues at coordinate 1,580,628 of NZ_CP183473.1, read as the reverse complement.
CCACCGTAACCAAGTAAATCATAGACTTCCCAATTCATCACAGCTTCAGAAATAATTGGTTGTCTCCCCTCATCCCCATCGTAATATTGCGTCCAAGCCTTAAGCCGTGCTTTCAGGCGTTCAGCAAAGAGAAACTCACCGAAACTTTTATGGAAGAACTCAACCCCACCCTCTTGTTTTTCCGCCGGACGAATGTAAAACGCAGCCAAAGCTGTTTTCAGTGCCTCATTCCCCAGTTTCTCTTTCGCTTTTTCAATTAAAGCCTTCGCCGCTTCATCTTCTTGTAAACGTGCTTCTAACATAGACATAGAAGCAAATTCACCACCAGACTGCACAACACAAACCGCAGCTTCCATGAGGATGCGTTTTAAATCCTCCGGCTTTTGTTTAGTGAACTCAATATTTAAATCAGTCCCATCTGCGTCAGAACGCTGTTTAGTCAGTACCCAATTTACAGCTTCTTGGTAAATGATAATTTTAGCGGTGCGATTATCACTTGCTTGCTCTAACTTATGAATGTCTAACTTCCAATCTCGATACATTGCCGCTAATAAGTAGAGCAGTAACGGTTCCTGAGCTAATTTCTTAACTTCATCGGGGCATTTATCACTTTGTAAAAACTGCTCAAATGCGATGGTTTTACCTTTATTTATTTGTAAGGCTTCCCACTTATTTAACCATTGCTGTTGGAGTTGTCCATCCATCTCGACAATCTCCACGCGCTCTAAATTGCGGGGTAAATTAGCAATACCTTGTAAAGCCATCGACCTACCAGTAATAATAACTCGATGCCCCATTTCACTATAATCTTTGCATTCTTTCTGAAATCCAGCTACTTGCTTAATAAAGTCGCCCAAGTTGAGGTTATTTCTCGTTTCAATATGTAGTTCATCAAAACCATCAAGAATAAACAGAAATCGAGTATTGGCATTAGTCAACCAGTTAGCATCACCTTGAATAAAACCCAGTTTTAATTCAGCTTTGATAGTATTTTCTAACCGTGATTCAAAAGTATCGATATCTCTCAAGCGAATTAAAATCGGTGTCCAAATTGGGTGTAACTGTCGCCACACTGCATAAGCAAACATTCGGCAGAAAACGCTTTTACCCCTACCTGGGCCTCCTTGGATAAACATTACCTGTTCCAAGTTATCTGGCTTCCACAGAATCGTTTTCGCCCAAGTTTCTAAATTGAAGGAATCTTTTTCTTCATCTATCTTGCCATTTGCATCTACAGGCTTGGCTTTGATAGGTACATAAATATCTTTAAAGGCGAACTTTTCATCAAAAACTAATTCAAAAGGTTTCTGCTCAATATGAGTTTTTAAATAACTATCAATACTCTGGAACCTTTCTTGTTCTCTCTGCCAATCACCCAAGGAAGGCTGAATTAAAGTTTTTATCGCCTCACCCGCTTCTATCCAAGCTTTAATGATGTAGCGGTGAGTGTTCCGAGCCACACGTTGGGTTAAAATTTCCGCTAGTCCTGGGGAAATATTGGCTGCTGCTAATCTAGCTAATAAGACCTGATTGAAGGCTTCAGCTAAAGGTGATTCATGGAAACATCTGATTGCTTTACTCGCAGTATCAGAATTAAATTCAACATCATTAAGCTTTTCTATTTGCTGACTGATGGCTTTAATATCTAGCTTGGCATCCCAATTAAAATTCTGATATATGTTTAAACTTAAAATTTCCTTAGCGCTTTCCAAATAAGCCGCTTGACTAACTATAAAAAAGCAGTCTTCTAAAGATGGGTCTTGCTGATTTATGTCACGGGCAAATTTTAACAAAGCAATGCCAATTGGCACAAATGGCAACCCCGCACCTATCACCTGCGCCATTGGCGAACACAACACATCTAATAAAGAAGATGAGTTTTGCAGGACTGATTGCAAGATTTCTATACTATCACCCTCTTCTTTGAGAGTATTGGCAGCTTCCAACAATGCCTTACCAGTTTCGATGCCTGTACTCAGGCTGTCTGATACTGAAAATGACTGCCTAAATTCTTGCCAAGTTTGCCAGAAGCGCTTGCCCATCCACTCACACCCGTGTAACTACCGTTAATTCGAGCTTAGTGTAGCATTTTGGGGAGTGCAAAGTAGAGAGCGCTGATTCCTGAGTAAGGACTTCCAGAGTTAATTGAAGTAGGAATTACTCACCACATCAAGATTGCTGAATTATCTATTATTAATTACAAATTACTAACCCCCACAGATATTTTCAGTCTTCAAACTAATCTGACATTAGATATCCTTAATTAGAATAACCACTGATAAATTTAGTTACAGTTTCCGACTGTATAACTTTGCCATTTTTGATAATGTCCAGACTGGCACCAGTAACGATATATTCATATTTGCCATTTTGAGCGACATATCCTGTGCCTTCTTCCACATAAGCTGGTAAAGAATAAATCCCTTTACCTGTGTGCTTAGAAATGCCTGTATAAAACAGCTTTTTCCGCCGCTCGCAAAGATGAATAATGAAATTAGGAGTTTCGATTCTGGCTGATAATCTTCCTCCTCCTGCATATTTAGGACAAGTGCGTACACTGGCTATATTTCCGCTATTCACTGCTGAATTTTTATTAGCTGCCAGTTCTGAGGCAATAGCAGAATTAACACTAGCGGTAAATGATAAAGCTGTGCCAAAAGTTGTAGCTAAGATGAATAACAAAGACTTCATTTGTTTTTGGGGATAAATGTTCATGTTCAGTCTATTAATTTGATAAATTTATACTTCACTGGGCGATTTAGCTTGACTCAAAACTGATGCAGGAATCCGATTTGATTTTCATTAAAATTTTTGGTATCTGTAGGGTGAGAAATGCCCACCACATAAGGATTCTGATGGGCATTGCCTACATGGATTGAAAAAATCAAATACTAATCCTATGGAGTAGAATCTATGCTCATATCTACTCATCAGTTATGAGACTTTTCGGATTTTTCTTTGGTGTTTATCTGAGAAACTTAATATCACTGCTGATTAGTTACAGCTATTGTTCCATTTTGCATTTAAGGTCGTGCTGTAGCTCTTGAAACATATCGACCCACGAGGGTGTTCGATTGAACGATTGAAAATATCACGCCACGGATTCCAAATGAGTCCAGTTTTGGCTTCACCACGAACCTTGATATTTGTAGCATCGGCTGGTAAATCGTATCGCTTCTTATTACCTAAAGCCATATTCCCAGTACTAAATGATGCCTTCTGTCCGCCGGATGTGTAGCTGAGGTTATAACGCGCCACATAGCCACCCTGATTGAAAAATGTAATCGAACCCGGTTCTGGTGCAGGTGCAATGGGTGTTGCCGGACTACCTGTTTTAAGTGTGTATGTACCGTCAAGTGTGCGTGACGCACCACCGTTGGCGCTACTCACTTTTTCCACAGTCATTTGTCCATTTTCAAAACGTGCGAGTAGATAGTTGTTCTGAGAGGCAGAGCCGCTATAAATTACGGGTACACTTCCATAAACAGTGGAAAAATTGTTATATGGTTCAGCTTTGCCAATTCTTGTGTGATAGTGACCCGCAAAAACAGCTGACACGTTATATTTTTTCAGGATGTCACTAAAGCGTGCTTTTAGCTGTTCATAAGTTGCCGGCGCATAATTATTTTTCCAGTTATTATCTGAATCATGATAATTGAGGATGATAGCCTTACCTTCATTCCTGGCTTGAGTTAAATCTTTTTCTAGCCAGTCCAAAGAATGCTTAATCTGCACAATCTTGCGTTTAGCTGCGCTAGCATCAAAACCCTCGAACTTTCTTTCGTATATGGGATAGTTGTGCATCTGAACAAAGTGGATATTACCCACATCCCAGGAATAAGCTAGGCTACCGATATATTCAGTACGGAGTTCTGGAAATTTATAGCTGTTACTTTCACGATAATCAAAACTGCGGGGATTGAGTTTTTTAATTGCATCCCGCACATACTCGACCATACCAATAGCGCAGTTGTTTGCATAACAGTCATCAACGTTATTGGCGTAATCATGATTGCCAAGACCAGGATAAACGGGGACGGAAAGCTGTTTCCAGATTTCTTTGTACTTATCCAACTGCCAACTATGTCCAAAGGCGGTGATATCTCCATTCAGGATTGTCCCTCTGACATTACCTACTTGCTGTACCAATGAGTTCACACTATTGACATGATTTTGATTAGCAATAGTTGAACCCGCCTTTTTTTGATCTTCGGTTTCCTCTATTCCTTGATCTGTGTTTGCTGTCCAAGGATATTGGGTATCGGATACTATGATCATTGAGAAATTATCGTTGGCTTGCGCTAAACCATATTGCATCTGTGTACCAAATGGCGCTAGCAAACCAAACATAGCGCAGCTAGTGAGAAATACTGTTTTAATTGCCTTTCTGCGATTAATCTTTTTCATCTTTTATCTCCTGTAGAAAAAACAATAAACCTTGTTTTCTGTGTATTGAAGTCTGGCCTTAGCCTTTGAACCTCTTGCTGAGTTACACGTTGAGGTTTTAGTTTTTATGCAGGAGTTGGAAAGGAGGAATATTAATGGTTAACCTGAGTCTCCAATAAAAAACCCGCCTGAGCGGGATGAACACAACAAAACTATGAACAATGAGTCCTGAAATTTAGGCAAATTGTCTTAATTCAGCTTCTAGTTGCCGAATTAGTCTTTCATCACCTTTGGCTCTAGCTACGTCTAGACGGTGCTGTATGTTTCTTTGAATATTTTGTCTGTGTACTTCCTTGGCAGTGCTATTCGCCTTAAATCTAGTTTGGCTCATAGGATTAACCTCTTAATTTTTCTGCTTTATGTCTGTTCTTCCTAACATAGCATAAGTTTCGTAGTGTATGTTACAGAAAAAATTAATTTAATATAGATATTTTTATAGGCTATGCCGAAAAATTGGTCTAATCAGCCTCTGTTGACTTTACTGAGTGATTTTGGCGATCGCGATGTGTATGTATCTGTAATGAAAGGAGTAATTGCCCAAATCAACCCTAAATTGCAGGTGGTGGATTTAACCCATCAAATACCACCGCAAAATATTGCTGCTGCTAGGTTTTGTTTGATGAATGCTTGTCCCTACTTCCCAGAGGGGACTGTACACATAGCAGTGGTAGATCCGGGGGTGGGTAGTAGAAGACGAGCGATCGCAGTAGAATTTGCAGATGGGTTTCTAGTCGGGCCAGATAATGGCATATTTAGCGGTGTACTATCTCAAAGTCCAGCTATGGCAGTTGTGGAGCTAACTAATTCCCAGTATTGGCGTACTCCTGAACCTAGCAAAACTTTTCATGGTAGAGATATTTTTGCCCCAGTCGGCGCTCATCTAGCTAGTGGTGTATCTCTTCAACATCTGGGGCAAGAAATTGAACCAGCCAGTTTGGTACAGATGAATATGAAAAACTGTACTCAGACAGCAACCGGCTGGTCTGGTAGTATTCAATATATAGATTACTTTGGTAATTTAGTTAGTAATATTCCTGGTGATTGCATACAAGGCAAAAAATGGTGTGTGCAAGTTAGTGGCTTGATGATTCCGGGGTGTGATACCTATAGTAATGTGAAACTGGGAGAGGCTACAGCTTTAATTGGCAGTCATGGCTGGGTAGAAATTGCCATCAATAGCGGTGATGCACATTCACAGTTACAAATTAACTTGCAAGATCCTCTAGAAGTCATTAGTTATTAGACTAGTGAATAAAGGCAAGGTGAGAACCGTTGACTGTTGACTAATGAATATGGACTAATGACTAATGACTACATCAACAATATCTGCACCGGAAGTTTATCAAGGCCAGTTTGGGGAGTTTACGATTAATCAGAGAGATCGCAATGGTGTGATTATTTACCGTTCTGGTTTAATGGTAGCCGCCTTGAGCTTTGCCATTGGCACTGCTTTAGTATTATTTACCAATAATCCTATTGCTATCCAAGCACTAACGCCCTTATACACTTGCTTCAGCCTGGCGCTGGGAGTAAGTTTATTGACGATTCATATTTATCTTGCACCGTTGCACAGACTCTTACAGGTCTTTTGGATAATTGGTAGCATTGCTGCGTTTATCTTCGGACATTCCGACAGTCAACCTTTTGCTGTGACTGTATACAATCAACCTTTGACCATATTGGGAATTGGTTTTACCTTCGCAGCCTTAACAGGGATTTATTTCAAAGAAGCGTTTTGTTTTTATCGTTTAGAAACCAAAGTCCTAACTTTCCTCGTACCCACACTTTTATTAGGACATTTGGTAGGAGTTTTACCAACTCAATGGGAACAAATTTTATTAGGAACTTGGGCAATTTTATTCTTAATATTTGCTGTGCGTAAGGTCATACAAGCCATTCCTCCCGATATTGGTGATAAATCCGTATTTGCCTATCTAAAAGATAAAAACTCAGTCAAAGTTTAGGAGACAGAATAAGAAGCAGGGGAGGCAGAGGAGGCAGGGGAGAACTTTTCCCAGTCCCTAACCCCCAATCCCCAGTCCCCAATCCCCAGTCCCCAATCCCCAATCCCCAATCCCTAGTCCCTAATCCCCAGTCCCCAATCCCCAATCCCCAACCCCCAATCCCCAACCCCCAATCCCCGATACCCAACCCCCAAATTTGGGAATACTCAACCCAGTGGGTGTGAGGATGGGAATGTGGGTGAAGAACGAGCCTATTGGTTAGCTTGGGCGCAAATTTCCGGGGTTGGGCCTGTTTTGCTGCGACGATTACAGCAGCATTTCGGTACATTAGCAGTAGCTTGGAATGCTCCTCAGGCGCAGTTAGGGGAAGTTGAGGGCTTTGGTTTACAGACTTTAGAAAAAGTGGTAAAACAGCGATCGCGTCTTCACCCACAACAATTACTCATCCAGCATGAGCAAGACAACCCAAATTTCTGGACACCAGCCGATACCAACTACCCCCGTTTGTTGTTAGAAACTCCCAGCCCACCACCCATGTTGTACTATCAGGGTGAGGTAGATTTACAAGAAAATTGGGGAAATAAACCCTTAGTGGGAATTGTTGGGACACGTCAACCGTCAGAGTATGGCATACGCTGGACTCGGCAAATTAGCACTGCTTTAGCTAAAAATGGCTTCACTGTGGTTTCTGGTATGGCGGAAGGAATCGATACGGTAAGCCACAATGCAACTATAAAAGCTGGTGGACGAACTATTGCTGTTTTAGGTACAGGTGTAGATGTTGTCTATCCCCATAAAAATCGGGATTTGTACCAGCAGATTTTGACCAATGGATTGGTTGTGAGTGAATATCCTGCCAAAACCCCACCCGATCGCACTCACTTCCCTCGTCGTAATAGAATTATTGCGGGGTTGAGTCGCGCGATTTTGGTAATGGAAGCACCAATCAAGTCTGGTGCATTAATTACGGCTACCTACGCCAATGATTTCGGTAGAGATGTTTATGCACTCCCCGGAAGAGTAGATGATCATCCATCCCAAGGTTGTTTAAAATTACTCAGCCAAGGGGCTTCTTTAATTATCAGAGAAATCGATGAACTTTTAAAAATGCTGGGAGCAATACCACACTTGGATGTGGTGGATAAATCATCAGTACCAGAGCAGTTGAGTTTACCTACTTTATCACCAGAACTGCAACGGGTACTTGATACTATTAGTTTTGATGCTTTACCCTTCGATTTGATTATTCAGCAAACAGGTATGAATGCTGGTTCGGTTTCCAGTGCTTTATTACAGTTAGAATTGATGGGTATAGTTTCGCAACTCCCAGGGATGAGATATCAAAAATGTTAGAGTTTTGGGCGTTGCTTAGACCGGATTCACTATTAAAACAAACCGGCGGACTCGTATAAACGTTTTACCATAGCTGTGATTTTTGACCCATAATCTAAATCGGCTGACCAACGTCCTGAAAGTTCATCAATTTTTGTCGCCACGCCACGGGTGACAAAGCGAAATCTGGGATCTACTACTTCATTGACTAGGGGTTCTAAACTGGCGTAGGCTTTGAGGTGCTGGATGTGCGCCCTGACACCGATCCTGGCACTGGGAAAAGCTGCTGCTTCTGTACCGCCACCAATGGAACCTAAACCGGCAAAGTTATTTTGTTCTGCTTTAATATCCCCACCAAAGCGCAAAAATCCTGTTTCTACGCACATTTGACAGAAAGCAATGTCATAATTTACGCCCTCGGCGCTGGCTTCTTCTCGATAGAGTTTAGGTAAGTCAGGAAATTGGGCTAAGGCATTTTCGTTATTGTTTCTCAAGAATAGTTGCATTTGCACTTCTGAGGTAGTTCCATTGGACATGATTCTGTCAATTTGACCAGGACACACTACCAAATTGGAACGTAAGATGACGGTGCGTGTTGCTGCATCCCAGCTAACGGCTACATTAAAATCTCGCAGTTCCACCGCTTTGACATAGACAATTCGCCGATAGGTAATGCGATTGACATTCGGTGCTTTTGATAAATCAATCCGCAGGCGATCGACTAAATCAATGGGAATGTAAGCGTTACCATTAACTAAGATGCCTTGCTCTGCATAATTCTGCCCGTTAATATTAATATTGATGGGTGGGTAATTCGGGTCTGCGGGAGTTCCTGGGTTAGGGTCAATTACTCGACTCCATGAAGCCAAACCATCAGCAATACCCAAAGCGAAATCGCGCCGACGATTTTGCAGCAAAGCCCGATCCTCAGGACTGCTGAGAAAAGCCACCTGCATGAGTAAAGAAGCGATCGCAATCTGCCGACAAAAGGCTAATCTACCCAAACCACTGTCTGTATCTGGTTTAACACCCCGATTTGGTAACTGGGGTACACGGCGTAACAATCCAACTAACAGCAATTCCCCGTTGCTTTTACGCTCATTATTACTGGCAATATAAAACACACTAGCACCCCGCACAGCCGGACTACTCGCCGAATCAGCATGGACTTCTAGGGATACATCACCTCGACGACCACGAGCATTGATCCAGGCGATAGTATCAGCCGCACTCAAATCATCGGGAACAGACAAAACTTCAAAACTCCGCGATCGCAATTCTGTCACAATTAAATCTCGTAACAGAATCATCTCTCTAGCTTCCGTCGTTCCCCCCGCGATTGAGCCTGGATCTACTCCTCCCGCTTCTCTGCCTCCGTGGGCTGCCGAAATAAAAATACGCCCCATCTCCCGTATTTCCTCTGATAAAATTAAGCGTAAGCAATTCTATACAATATTTTTGGCTTGGCAACAATCATTATATGGGGAGTGGGAATAGATATACTGACCACTGAACACTGACAACTGTACAGACGCGATTAATCGCGTCTCTGACAACTGACAAGTAACAAAAATGCAAATTCCGCGCCTCCATCCAGATACGATTGATGAAGTGAAACATCGGGCTGATATTGTCGATGTGGTATCGGAATATGTGGTTTTACGCAAGCGGGGTAAAGATTTTGTCGGCTTGTGTCCTTTCCATGATGAAAAATCTCCTAGTTTTACTGTCAGCCAAACTAAGCAAATGTATTATTGCTTCGGTTGTCAGGCTGGGGGAAATTCGATTAAGTTTTTGATGGAATTGGGCAAGCGATCGTTTGCGGATGTGGTGTTAGATTTAGCTAGGCGCTACCAAGTCCCAGTCCAAACCCTGGAACCAGAGCAAAGGCAAGAATTACAGCGTCAGATATCGTTGCGGGAACAGTTGTATGAGGTGCTGGCTTCGGCGGCTAGTTTTTATCAACACGCCCTCAGACAATCACAAGGACAAAGGGCGATGCAGTATTTACTAAGCGATCGCCAATTTAATGAAGTAACAATCCAACAGTTCGGCTTGGGTTATGCGCCCGCAGGTTGGGAAACTCTCCATCGTTATTTGGTGGAAGATAAACATTATCCAGTGCATCTGGTAGAAAAAGCAGGTTTGATTAAACCGCGTAAGGAAGGCGCTGGATATTATGATGTGTTCCGCGATCGCCTCATGATTCCCATCCGCGATATCCAAGGACGGGTAATTGGCTTTGGTGGACGAACTTTAACGGATGAACAACCGAAGTATTTAAATTCACCAGAAACCGAACTATTTAATAAAGGTAAAACCCTCTTCGCCCTCGACCAAGCCAAAGCGGGGATTTCCCAGTTTGATCAAGCCGTGGTGGTGGAAGGTTATTTTGATGCGATCGCTCTCCACGCAGCCGGAATTAATCATGCTGTGGCTTCTTTAGGTACTGCCCTGAGTTTAGAACAAGTCCGGCTAATATTACGCTACACCGACTCAAAACAGTTGGTACTCAACTTTGATGCAGATAAAGCCGGAACCAACGCCGCCGAAAGGGCGATCGGGGAAATTGCCGATTTAGCTTACAAAGGCGAAGTGCAACTGAAAATTCTCAATATCCCCGATGGCAAAGATGCTGATGAATATCTGCGTAGCCATACACCAGCAGATTACGGGCAATTATTAGCAAATGCGCCCTTATGGTTGAACTGGCAGATTCAGCAGATTATCAAAGACCGCGATTTAAAACAAGCGACTGATTTTCAGCAAGTTACACAGCAATTTGTCAAACTACTCAAAAATATAGTTAATAGTGATACCCGTAACTATTATGTTTCTTACTGCGCGGAAATCCTCAGCTTAGGAGACACCAGACTCATCCCCCTGCGAGTGGAAAATCTCCTCACGCAAATCACCCCAACTACCGCCGGCTATAACAAACCCCTGTCAACCAGGACGAATAGAAGCCTTTCCCTAGTCCCCAACCCTACTTCTTCACTCAATGGCGATCGCAGCCTGCTAGAACTAGCTGAGGCGCTACTACTGCGGATTTACCTCCATTGTCCCGAACAGCGTCGAGTGATTATGGAAGAACTAGAAGCCAGAAATTTAGAGTTTAGCCTATCCCACCATAGATTTTTGTGGCAACAGATTTTAGAATGCACAGGTGAACAGGTTGATTTAGTTTCCCGATTGCAAGATATATATTTAGAAATAGCTGAAGAACTTGGGGTAATTTCTCATCTGTTTCATCTCAATGAGAAAACCAAGAAAGAGATCATGCGGACTACCCAAGTTGTACAAGCAGCGATCGCCTGTATGGAACGAGTGTTAACAGAAAAGCGTTATCGTCACTTTCTGGAACTGTGGCAAGAAACTGATCCTGAAACTGAACCAGAAAAATGGCAATCATATTATCAGGCATTCTACACCGAAAAAATCAAGCTACAAGAACTAGACCGACAACGCCAATTTTCCCTAACAGAATTACTATAAATAGATCCCCTACAAAAAAACAGGTATTATACCAATTCGCTGTCTTCCTGCGGAGAACTCGCAGAGTAGGCTAACACCAACGCAATTCGCAATTAAGAAAATCTGTTACTCTCTGGGTTTCAAGCTTTACATCTGTTGCTTAATTTTGGAGAATTGGTATTACCCCTGTACCCCTACACTCCGGAACTAAAGTCATAGGCTTCATCGTCTTTCATATCTGAATGTTATAGATTAGGAGATAAGCACACCGCCTCAACAATTGACCAACAAATCAGGATAGTTGTAATGAAGAGCAAGAATCAATTTTTTGTATCCTTACTTTTGAAAAGCACTTTAGTCTTTTCTTCTTTTCTGATGTTTGCTGATATTAGCCGTGGACAAGCTACAGTATCCATCTCTCAACAAAAAATACTCGCTCAAGCATTAACAAATCAGGAAAGAGAAGAGTTAACAAGATTGCGTGCAGAAAAAGGTGAACGCGCACAAATCCAAGCTGATTTTGAGCAAGCCTTTAGCCGTACAACCGTCCTGCTCAATATCTGGTTAGTCATCCTCAGTTTATTTCCTGTCGCCATCATTGCTCTATTTTGGTTGTTACGGCGAGTAGCCATTCGAGAAATTGTCAATAGAGCAATGTCCCAATTTGAGGGAATAGAGAAACTAGAAACTCAGTTAATCATCGTTAAACAAGATGCTGAAAATCTCATTCAAGATGCAAAAAGTATCAATCGTCTTTTAGAAAGAGAAATTGAATCATTACAGCAAAAAATCAAAATTGAGCAAGAAAATTTGTCTGTTGTAACATCCGAGTTACTGCAAGCAAAAACAGATAATTTAGCGCAAATAACAACAGAGATTGCTAATTTTCAAAGTAAGCTAGAGAGTTTAGTCGGGGAATTTGCTCATAGATTAACTCAATCTGACTCAGATACTAAAAAGCAAAGAGATATAACTTTAGAAAATATTATTAAGATAGAGTCGCTACTTGAGGTTCAACTCACAGAACTACAAAAAGAAGCTGAAAGACACCAAAAGGCGGTTTTAGGAAATATAGATACTGCTGGGGTTGATTTTAATAATTATCTGATAAATTTACAGGCAGAAGCTCAGAAAAATAAAAATAGTGTTTTTGAGGATTTTTCTCACTTTCAAGCAGAATTGCAGGGAGATTTACAACAACAGAAAGATATTCAGCTAGGAAATATTCAAGAAGTCGCCAATATTTTTAATAACCAGGTCTCGGAACTGCAATTAGAAGCTCAAAAGCAAAAAGATTCACTGGATAATAACTTAAACAAATTGCATACAGATGCACAAATACGTAAAGATAAGATTATTCACCGTTTAGAAGAACTGAAAGATTTATTCCAGGCTCAAGTTGCTGAATTACAGATACAGACTCAGCAAGAGTTAGCATCATATCTATCTGAACTAAAAATAGATACTGGAAATAGCAAAGAGAAAATCATTGAGGAATTAGAAAAATCTGGGTCAGAGTTTGTTTCCCAATTCTCGGAATTACAGCATAATGCTCAACAACAAAAGTTACTGATTTTACAAAAGCTAGAGAAATTAGAAACAGATTTTGTCAACCAACTCTCAGAGCTACAATTAGATGCTCAAAGACGTAAGGATGTAATTCTGCAAGAGTTGGCAGAAAATCAACCCCCTGTGGTTGTGGAAGCACAACCTATACATAAAGATCAATTAGAAGTTTTAGTAAATGAAAATGAACAGCCTCAATTAAGCTTTGATGAATGTATTGAACAGGGAGATAGTCTATTTTCTCAAAAGAGTTACGAAGAAGCGATCACCTGTTACGAACAAGCTGTTAAAATCCAACAAGATAATGCTGTAGCTTGGTTTAAGCATGGCTTAACTTTGGCAAGGTTAAAACGCTTCAAAGATGCGATAAAGTCTTATCATCAGGCTATTAAGATTAAACCAGACTATCATCAAGCTTGGTGTGATCTTGGTGTAGCTTTCGGCAATATCCGCCGACATCAAGAAGCATTTGCCGCCTTTGATAAAGCTACGCAAGTTAAACCCGATGATGCAGTTGTATGGTTAAATCGTGGCTTGGCTTTGATAGAATTAGAAGAATATGAAGAAGCGATCGCCTCTTTTGATCAAGCCTTAGAATTACAACCGAACTCTCCAAAAATTTGGGACAAACGCGGTTACTCTCTAGTTAGATTAGGTCGTGATGATGAAGCAATCACCTCTTTTAATCAAGCTTTAGAAATTAAACCAGAATATGCCAGTGCTTATTATAATAAAGCCGCCTGTTATGCAATGCAAGGAGATGTTAACTCATCTCTAGAAAATCTGCAACAAGCTATCATTCTCAATCCCAAATATAAAGAAGATGCTGCCACTGATATAGATTTTGATGAGATTGCAGGTGACGAAAAATTTAAACAATTAATTGCAACTATAGGAATCAGATTTGATTTCTGAAAAATTCTCAGTATCTGTAGGGTGGGCAATGCCCAACGCCACTTGCTCCAAGCCGGGAAACCCTTTCAGCAGTTACTCCACTTGGGGAAACCCCAAGACCGTACTGCTTTACCAACGCAGTGGCTCCCCTACGTGTATTTCAAAAATCAAGTATGAGTCCTATAGATAGAAATTACTCAAGAAAGTGCAAGCAATATGTTACAGACGTTCATATAAACTCTGAACAATGTAACTAAAAGGGTAATACGTAAAGCAAATAGCAAGTTTTTATTATTTGACACAATGCTTTTGATGAAATGAAAGTTCATTTATTTAATTCTTATAAGTGTCTATGAGAGGAAATTTATAGCGGGGATAAACTTAGCTAAAATATCAAAAAACTAGGTTTTTAGGATGGATGTTAACATGATGAATATACGCTGTGAAACTGACGCAGATTATTTAGCTATTTCCGAAGTAAACAACTTATCTTTTGGTCAAGAGAATGAAACACAATTAATTGATGAAATTCGTATTTCCGAGTTTTATATTCCAGAATTATCATTAATTTACGAAATTAATCATATCGTGGTCTGGCATATTCTTTTTAGCTATATTGAGTTAGTAGGAGAAGAGAACCTACAAGTGCTGGGGTTAGCACCTATGGCTGTTCATCCTGAATTTCAAAGAAAAGGAATTGGCAGCGCTCTAGTCAAAACAGGTTTAGAAAAAGCAGATGCAAGAGGAGAAAGTTTAGTTATTGTATTAGGGTATCCTCAGTTTTATTCTCGTTTTGGTTTTATCCCTTCTGTTAACTGTAAAATTGAGAGTCCTTTTCCAGTACCAGACGATGTATTTATGGTCAAAACACTACAAAGTTATCAAGAAAAATATCAAGGAAAAGTTATTTATCCGCCGGCTTTTTCCAAAGTTTAAGTAATTAGGTGGGTAATGCCCACCTAAGGGAAAATCAACCCATCAATATTACAGTGTCTATGACGTGAATGATACCGTTATCCGCTTCGATATCTGCGGCTAAAACTGTGGCATTTTTCACTTCAAAACCGTCAGCACAATCAATTTTAATCGGTGAACCTTCAACCGATGTCACTGTGCCGAGTTTTGCCAAATCAGCCTGCTTCAGCTTGCCAGGTACCACATGGTACGTTAATATCCTGGTCAATTGGGGAATATTCTGCACCAAAGTTTGTATGGTTCCTGGGGGTAACTTAGCAAAAGCATCGTCATTTGGTGCAAAAACAGTAAACGGGCCTGGACTTTTTAAAGTTTCTACTAAACCAGCAGCTTGTACAGCTGTCACCAGAGTTTTAAAACTATCAGCACTAACCGCAATATCAACAATATCAGCCATCTGTTTCGCCTCAATCTCTGCCAAGAATTTTAAATTATAAAACTGTTTTAATTTTTATCACAAAGTTTGTTTAAAAACATGATATTAAGATAATCCATAACGCACCTTACTTGTGGAAGCTGTTCTATGATAATTATCAAAAAATCTTGGTAGAGACTTTATGAATGAACGCAAGTACGCCATCCTGGGAACTGGAGCATTAGGCGGATATTATGGTGCTAAATTGCAAAAAGCTGGTTCGGATGTTCATTTTTTACTCAAAAGTGACTACGAAAAAGTCAATCAGGATGGTTTATTGGTCGAGTCTAAAGATGGCGATTTTACCCTACCCCAAGTTAACGCTTATAACGATGTGGCAAAGATGCCAAAATGTGATGTGGTAGTCGTCGCCCTGAAAACTACACAAAATCATTTGCTACCAAAGTTATTACCACCTATTGTTAAAAATGATGGAATAGTTTTGGTATTACAAAATGGGCTTGGTGTAGAAGAAGAAATTGCCGAGATTCTCCCTCAAGTTCACATAATTGGTGGGTTATGCTTTCTATGTTCTAATAAAGTGGGCGCAGGATATATTCATCACTTAGATTATGGACAAATTACTTTGGGTGAATATGCTCATGGATACTCAAATATGGGTATTACGGATAGGATGCAGCAAATATCCCATGACTTTCAAACGGCTGGTATTTCTATTGAATTACTCGAAGACT
The DNA here is from genome assembly GCF_048568275.1 of Anabaena sp. FACHB-595. Lineage (NCBI taxonomy): Bacteria > Bacillati > Cyanobacteriota > Cyanophyceae > Nostocales > Nostocaceae > Anabaena > Anabaena sp. FACHB-595. The sequence continues at coordinate 1,564,867 of NZ_CP183473.1, read as the reverse complement.
TATTACTGGGAAGGTGGAAAAAACTGGTGTGGAATATTCCCTACAATGGGTTGTCTGTAGTTCTCAATGCTAGAACCGATGAATTAATGGCAGATACCTATACTCGTACGTTAGTTGAACAATTAATGTATGAAGTCAAAGCGGGAGCAAAGAGCATGGGGCGAAATATTCCTGATAGTTTTATTCAAACCATGCTTGATTACACAGTAAAAATGAAGCCTTACCGCACTAGTATGAAAATCGACTATGATGAGTGCCGTCCCTTAGAAGTAGAAGCCATTGTTGGCAACCCACTACACAAAGCTCAAGAAGTTGGTGTAAACTTACCGCAAATTAACTGTCTCTACCATCAACTCAAATTTTTGGATGGGAGAAATAGGACTGGTCAGTTGACAGTTGACAGTTGACAGCTGTTATTCTCTTCAATCCTCAACCCTGTGGCAAAATTTATTAGAGTCCTTCCAAACTGAAATTTCCCAGAATGACCGCAACTATAACCAATCTTCCCAGTCTCTACGATCCGTTTACCACTGAAGCCAAGTGGCAAAAATTCTGGGAAGAAAACCAAATTTACAAAGCTGACCCTAACAAGGGTGGTGAACCTTATTGCGTCGTGATTCCGCCACCAAATGTTACTGGTAGTCTGCACATGGGTCACGCCTTCGAGAGTGCGTTGATTGATACCCTGGTGCGCTATCACCGGATGCAGGGGCGTAATACCTTGTGGCTACCCGGAACTGACCACGCCAGTATTGCAGTCCATACAATTCTAGAAAAACAACTCAAAGCTGAGGGCAAAACTCGCCAAGAGTTGGGACGTGAGAAATTTTTAGAACGTTCTTGGCAGTGGAAGGCGGAATCAGGGGGAACCATTGTTAATCAGCTGCGACGTTTGGGTGTTTCGGTAGATTGGTCGCGGGAGAGGTTTACTTTAGATGAGGGCTTATCTAAGGCTGTAGCAGAAGCTTTTGTCAGTCTCTACGATGAAGGTTTGATTTATCGTGGTGAATATTTGGTGAATTGGTGTCCAGCTACTCAGTCAGCTGTGTCTGATGTAGAGGTGGAATCAAAAGAGGTTGAGGGGAATCTTTGGCATTTCCGGTATCCTCTGACCGATGGTTCTGGTTATGTGGAAGTAGCAACGACTCGACCGGAAACCATGCTTGGTGATACGGCTGTTGCAGTTAATCCCAATGATGACAGATATAAACATCTGATTGGGAAAACCCTCACACTGCCAATTACACAACAGGAAATTCCCATTATTAGTGATGAGTTAGTTGACCCTGCTTTCGGTACAGGTTGCGTAAAAGTGACTCCCGCCCATGACCTCAACGATTTTGAAATGGGTAAGCGTCACAATCTGCCGTTTATTAACATCTTGAATAAAGATGGTACACTCAACGCCAATGGTGGGGAGTTTGCGGGACAAGACCGCTTTGTGGCAAGGAAGAACGTAGTATCTCGCCTAGAAACAGATGGTTTTTTGGTGAAGATAGAAGATTATAAGCATACCGTACCCTATAGCGATCGCGGTAAGGTTCCTGTTGAACCTCTATTATCTACTCAATGGTTCGTAAAAATTCGCCCCCTAGCAGATAAATCGTTAGCATTTCTCGACGAAAAAAATAGCCCAGAGTTTGTTCCCCAACGCTGGACAAAGGTTTACCGTGACTGGTTGGTAAACCTGCGGGATTGGTGTATCTCTCGACAATTATGGTGGGGTCATCAAATCCCCGCCTGGTACGCGGTGAGTGAAACCAACGGACAAATTACCGATAACACGCCTTTTGTAGTGGCAAAATCTACCAATGAAGCGTGGGAGAAAGCTAAATCACAATTTGGGGAGAATGTCCAACTAGAACAAGACCCAGATGTACTAGATACTTGGTTTTCTTCAGGACTGTGGCCTTTTTCTACCTTAGGCTGGCCAGAACAAACCCCAGATTTAGCCAAATACTACCCCACCACTACCTTAGTTACAGGTTTTGACATCATCTTTTTCTGGGTAGCCAGAATGACTATGATGGCTGGGCATTTCACAGGACAAATGCCGTTTCAGACCGTTTATATTCACGGTTTGGTCAGGGATGAAAATAATAAAAAGATGTCGAAGTCAGCGAACAATGGAATTGACCCATTGTTACTGATTGATAAATACGGTACTGATGCCCTGCGCTACACCTTAGTTAGGGAAGTAGCTGGTGCTGGTCAAGATATCCGCTTGGAATATGACCGCAAAAAAGATGAATCACCCTCGGTAGAAGCATCCCGCAACTTTGCCAATAAGTTGTGGAACGCTGCCCGGTTTGTGATGATGAATTTGGATGGATTGAGTACTGGGGACTTGGGACTGGGTACTGGGAATTCCCAATCCCTAGAATTGAGCGATGGCGTTCCGCCCAGCTTGGCTGATCGCTGGATTATTTCCCGCTATCATCAAGTTATCAAGCAAACTACCCATTACATCGACAATTACGGTTTAGGGGAAGCAGCCAAAGGAATTTACGAATTTATTTGGGGCGATTTCTGCGATTGGTATATTGAACTAGTAAAATCTAGGCTGCAAAAGGACGCAGACCCTTTATCACGTAAAGCAGCACAACAAACCCTCGCCTACGTCCTCGAAGGGATTCTCAAGCTATTGCATCCCTTTATGCCCCACATTACAGAGGAAATTTGGCAGACTCTCACCCAACAACCAGAAGATTCTCCACAAACATTAGCTTTACAAGCCTATCCCCAAGCAGATGTAAACTTGATAAATCCAGCCTTGGAAACACAGTTTGACTTGTTGATTGGTACTATCCGCACAATTCGCAACTTACGCGCCGAAGCAGAGGTGAAGCCAGGGGCAAAAATTATCGCTAATTTGCAAACTGACAGTGAATCAGAAAGACAAATCCTCATGGCTGGTCAATCTTATATTAAAGATTTAGCCAAAGTGGAGACTTTGACCATTGCTGCTGGACAACAGCCGTCAACAGTTACAAAAAAGAAACCCCAAAAGGGTTTAAAAACTATCGGCTTAGTTATCGCCGGCCTTGTTTTTCTCAGGGTAGCCTTGGCTGTAGCGGATACAGTTGATAATGTTCCTTTCCTGGGGACTTTCTTTGAAATTGTTGGTTTGGGTTACTCTGCTTGGTTTGTTACCCGTAACTTATTATCTACCCCAGCTAGAAAAAGATTTTTAGCTAAGTTCTTCGCTCCACCCACTGAAAAGAATCTTTCAGGGACAGTACAGCAAGCGCCAGAAGCAGCAGAAAAATCTATCGCTGGTGTGGTAGGGACTGTACAAGTTGTTATACCTCTAGCTGGTGTAGTGGACATTGAAACTCTACGTGCCAAACTAGAGAGGAGCATCAGCAAAGCGGAGACTGAAGCTCAATCTCTCAAAGGTCGGTTAAGTAATCCTAAGTTTGTCGATAAAGCTCCAGCCGATGTAGTGCAAGCTGCACGAGATGCTTTAGCTGAGGCAGAAAAACAAGTGGAGATTTTGCGCTTACGCCTTCAGACGTTGGTGTAGGCATCACCTACGCGATTTAGCATATTTGCAAAAGGTAATGAGAAATTTCTAACTATCTCATTACCTTTTGCAAAGTTAAAAATTATTCAAAAATTAAAACTTCACAATACTATATAAACTTAAAATTTGAAATGAACGCACAACTAAAGTCATGCTATATCTAGCCCAGGTGCATAAAAATGAGTTTTTAGATCAGTATCAACTACGCTTATTAGCGCGTCAAGAAGCTGACTATCTATGGACAATAATCCCAGAAGAAGCTTTTATTCTTCTGGGTAAAGGCAACACCATCAGCGATAATTTGCTGGTTTTAGTGGAACTTTCCCCTACGGGTGAAATCGAAAAATTAGAGGATGCTAGTAGCTGGGTACTAAATATTTTGCAAATCTATCTCAGTAGTGGTATGACTCCAGAATTGTTGCAACAGGAAGTAGAAAGAGCAGAACAGTGGAGACAGTCCTTAACTATACAAAACCAAGATTTGGCACGCCGCTCTCTAGAATTAGAAGCTCGTCGGGAGCAAATTCAAGCTTTAGAGGAAAGTTTGAAACGCGAACGCAATGGATATCAAAAAGATAGTGATAGTGATTCCTAATTGAGGTAAAAACTAAGGATTTAAATGTGCAATTATTGATTAATTGTTATCTATCCGTGACGAAAAATTTTACGTCTTATTGAATATATCTTTAAATATTAAGAATTCGTGATAGGGTGGGCAATATAAACCGTAAAAAATAAGTTAATACCCATAATTAAAGTATATTCGATCAATTTGGAAGAAGTCCTACCCACTAGATGAGGCGGCTATGGTGCAATACAGTTCAGTTAAGAAAATAGTTTGTAGTGTTCGCGTAGCGTCTCGTAGAGAGGACTTTAGTTTTCATCTAAGGACTGTTCGCGGAGCGTTCCCGCAGGGTAGTCCTTACTACGAAGTCTTCCTTACTTCAAAAACCCCAGATTTTAGACTTAACTGAAACGTATTGGGTTATGGTGTATCGAAATTATATATGGTCACCATGTTTTTTCTGCTAATTTTAAGATATCTAACATAAAAATATTTTCTAGTTATAAAGCTTCATTTATGTATGGAAAATAAAACATCAGAAGAACGCTATAAAATTCCTAATTGGTTGCTAATTATTTCAACTGCTGCACTTATTTTAGGAATATTTTTAAGATTTTATCATCTTGAGCAAAAAGTTTATTCTTTCGATGAAACTTTCTCATCGACCTATATTTATGGACAACACTCCCAAGCCTACCAAAACTTTGATAATTCTATTCTCAGTATCGGCGAACTGCAAAAATATCTCTTTATTGATACAAACAAAACTTTAATTCAATCAATTGAGCAAGTAATTAGCAAACTTTATGTATTTCCTCCGATTTATCCAGTTTTGACAATTTTATGGTCATATTTATTTAATAATTGGTTTGATAATGGACTAGTAATTCAAAGAAGTTTAGCCGCCCTACTAAGCGTAATTGCAATATGGGCAATTTACTGGTTAGGATTAGAATTATTTGTGTCTAAAACTACAGCATTCGTAGCGGCGGTAATTGTAGCTATTTCTCCCTTTCATTTACAATACGCGCAAATCATCCGCCCTTATAGTATTTTGATCGCGACTACAGTAATTGCCTGTGGATGTTTACTTAAGGCTATGCACCTAAAAAATTTATGGTGGTGGCTGATTTATGGCTTAAGTATTGTGATTGGGCTTTACTCTAATTTGCTATTTGCATTTGTTTTAGTAGCGCATACAGTGTATGTCTTGATTAACGAGAGCCTGAGAAATTTAAAAAGTCTAACTGCATATTTTTTGGTATTAGGAATTAGTACCTTAGCTTTTTTACCTTGGTTATGGGCTTTTATAAATTCCAGTATGCTGAAATATTCTGTTGAACAAGTGTCTGATAAAAGTTCTTTATTTGGGTTAATCAATGCTTGGTTGAAGGGTATACAGAACCTTTTTCTTGACTTATATCATCCCTTTTTCTCGCCTAATTTTCTCAAAGCAGCCCAGTGGTTCTTCACTCCGATTATACTCGCGATCGCCGCAATTTCTCTTTATACACTTTGTCGATATGCACCGAGAAAAATCAGCAACTTTCTCCTAGCACTAGCGATCGCCACAGGAGTGAGTCTGATGCTAAAAGACTTAGTGAGTGGTAGTTCTATCACCACCAGAATGCGCTATTTAATTCCTTTCGTTTTAGCCGTGGAATTGATAGTTGCATACTTAATTGGTAGTTGGTTAACTGCTAGCCAATCCTCACACAGGCGATGGGGACAGTTTGCTTTGTCAGTTTTAATTCTGTGTGGTGTGAGTTCCTGTCTGGCAATTTCTGCTGCACCATCGTGGAATGCTTTTGGTAGTCCCCATTTTCCCAAAGCATCGGCAATCATCAGTTCAGCCGATCGCCCACTAGTTTTATGCACAAATCTAGACCGGGCATTATCCATGAGTTATCTAGTTGACTCAGACACTAAATTTAAACTAATTCGAGATGATCTGACAATTCCCGATGGGTTTGACAGGGTTTTTGTTCTGGAAGCATCAGCAAAAACCCTCAAACAGCTAGAAGCCAAACATAAATTAGTGAAGACTTTTCCCCAGGGTAGATTGTTTGAGATTATAGCTGTTGACGGTTGACGGGTGACTGTTGACAGACTTTATTTAGAACCCCGATTTCTTGAAGAAGTCGGGGTTCTGATCTTAAAAAAACAACTGTAAATAAGCAGACAAGATTGGTTGTCCACCAAAGAGGGTGATCAAAGCTCCTGAGGCGAGAAAAGGGCCAAAGGGGATTTTTTGCCCCCATTTGCGTTTTGAGAGCAGGATAGCCCCAACACCTACCAATGCGCCTAAGGTACAGGCAATCAATCCAGCCAGAAGTAAGTATCGCCAACCCAACCAAGCACCCATCATGGCAGCAAGCTTGGCATCTCCTGCACCCATTGCTTCTTTTTGGAAGACAACCCCTAAAAGAGCGATCGCCTCAAATAACCATAAACCCAAAACAGCGCCAACGATACCCATCATTAAGTGTCTAATTAATCCTGACAAAGTAGGGTCAGCAGCATAGCCAACAATCATTTGAAACACCAAACCCAAGACCAATCCTGATTTAGTGAGGGGATTAGGTAGGGTCATAGTATCTAAATCAATTAGGGACAATGCTAATAGCCAGCCGCAAAATGTCCAGTATCCTAAGGTCAGAATTGAAACTTTAAATATCAAAAATACGCAAAGAAAAATTATCCCTGTCACTGCTTCCACTACAGGGTATCTTATGGAAATCGGATTTTTACAAAAACGACAACGCCCTTTTAACCAAATCCAGCCCAGCACAGGCACATTATCATAAGCTTTGAGCTGGTTTAGACAATGAGGACAACGAGAGGGCGGCCACAGAATTGATAATCCCGCCGGTAACCGATAAACTACAACATTAATAAAGCTGCCAATAGATGCACCCAAGGCGAAAACGAACACACTCGCCAGGGTTACTATCAAAGTTTCCATATAGTCAATTGTCTTGAGTCCTGTGTCATTTGTCGTTGATTTTTCGCTGATTGTCGAGCGCTACAACTAACAACTAACAACTGACAACTGACAATTGACTAATACATATAGGATTCAATTTGACTCAATGGCACAAAACATTCTTGGGGTAACAAAACGGGTTGATTTGTAAAAATTACTTTACCCCGGTGAGTGACGCGATTGATAGCCACCCCTGAAGGCTGGCCAGCGATTTCAGGATGTACTTCGCAGTGGGTGTAATAAATTTGCCCCGCAGCTCTTATCACGGCTGGATCAACCAGAGGGGACTGGTTTTTTGGGGCAGTGAAATTAGCTTTTCCTTGTCCTTGTTTTAAAGCGTACACTATGCTGTTATGTGATTGCTAGATTTTGGTTCCAGTTTAGCCGAAACATCCGGGAATGGTTGCCAATTTGCCTGTTTTCACCGGGAAATTATGATTTTGCTAATGCCTTTATGAGGGAGTCACCCATACCCCGGCAACCCAAAAGATTCATACCCACTGAAATTATATCCCCTGTGCGATCACCTTGCTCTAAAACTTGTAATACAGCCTGTTCTATTTTGTCTGCTGCTTGTGGTTGGTCTAAAGCGTAACGCAACATCATCGCCGCACTCAAAACTTGGGCGAGGGGGTTGGCTTTATCCTGTCCTGCGATATCTGGGGCAGAACCGTGGACTGGTTCAAAGACTCCCGGCCCAGAAGCCCCAAGACTAGCCGAGGGTAACATTCCAATACTACCTGTAAGCATGGCAGCCGCATCCGAGAGAATATCCCCAAACAAGTTGCCTGTAACGATGGTATCGAACTGCTTGGGAGCGCGTACCAATTGCATGGCGGCATTATCTACATATAGATGGGAAAGTTCCACGTCTGGGTATTCTTGGGAAAGATTGGTGATGCGATCGCGCCACAATTGGGATACATCTAATACATTGGCTTTATCTACTGAACAGAGTTTACCCCGACGTTTCCGCGCAGTCTCAAAAGCTATCCGGCCAATTCTGTCGATTTCCGATTCTGTATAAACCATCGTATTAACGCCACGTTTCTCGCCAGTCTCAGTAGTAAAGATTCCTCTGGGTTTACCAAAGTAAATCCCACCAGTGAGTTCACGCACCACCATAATATCTACACCTTCCACAACTTCTCGCTTCAAAGTCGAAGCGTCGATTAACTGCGGTAAAATTTGGGCTGGGCGTAAATTGGCAAATAATTCTAATCCCGCACGCAATCCCAACAAACCCCCTTCCGGGCGTTGGTGAGGGGGTAAGGAATCCCACTTATAACCACCAATAGCAGCGAGTAATACAGCATCACTGTGGCGACAAGTATCTAAAGTAGCCGATGGCAGAGGTTCGCCTGTCGCGTCAATTGCTGCACCACCAATCAAAGCTTCTTGGAAATCAAACTGAATATCAAATTGCTGCCCTACGACTTTCAGCACATCTACCGCCACTGCCATAATTTCAGGGCCAATACCATCGCCAGGGAGTAGGGTAATTCGATAGTTCTGAGTCATAGCTGAATTTTCATTTGGTAAATGCTTGCAGATTAAATATCATACCGAGCAAGTGTACCAACGTAATTCGTAATTTGTAATTTGTAATTGGGGAATGTAGGCTATTTAAGCCTCTGGTTCTACACCGAGCGATTGTAATTATGCCATGAGGCATTCGTATAAATTTGTTTAAATTGGCAGAGCTTGCCGCATTTCTATCGGTTCACCAGTCAAGCTAAAAGCGCGAACTTCGTTAATTTTCACCATGACTAATTGCCCTTTTAGTTCATGAATATCTCCCTTGAAGAAGGTGAGACGATTACCGCCTGTCCGTCCCATGACTTGGGTTTGATCTTTGGGGTTCTGCTCTTCTACTAAGACTTCCTCGATACGTCCCATGTAACGTTGCGATCGCTCGGCTGCTTTGACGTTCACTAAATGGTTTAATCTTTGTAGGCGATCGCTCTTCACCTCTTCACTCAGTTGATTTTCCCATAAAGCGGCTGGTGTGCCGGGACGGGGTGAATAGGCGGCGGTGTTTAATTGGTCAAAGCCAATATCATCTACCAGTTTCAACGTATTTTCAAACTGTTCCTCTGTCTCTCCTGGGAAACCGACAATTGCATCGGCACTAATCGAAGCATCTGGCATATATCTACGAATTGTGTCGATAATCCGACGATATTTCTCCTGAGTGTAACCCCGCGCCATTGCTTTTAATAGTTGGTTATCCCCGGATTGAAAAGGAATGTGGAAGTGTTCGCAAACTTTGGGTAACTCTGCACAAGCTTTAATTAGTCTCTCCGTAAAATAACGGGGGTGACTAGTAGCAAATCTGATTCTTTCTACGCCTGGCACATCATGGACGTAATATAGCAAGTCTGTAAAGGTGTGTAGGTGTCGTCCTTCTGGTGTCGCGCCGGGTAAATCCCTACCGTAAGCGTCGATATTTTGACCAAGGAGGGTGATTTCTTTGTATCCTTGCCGTCCTAATTCTTCCATTTCCGCACGAACGGCTGCCGGTGTGCGGGACTGTTCCACGCCGCGCACGTTGGGAACTACGCAATAAGTACAGCGTTCATTGCAGCCGTAAATCACATTTACCCAAGCTGTAACGGTGCTATCTCGCCGCGCCTGGGTGATATCTTCCATAATATGGACGGCTTCAGTGGCGACGACCTGATTACCTGCAAACACTGACTCCAGCAAATCTTTGAGACGGTTGGCGTGTTGTGGCCCCATGACTAAATCTAGTTCTGGCACTCGCCGCAGCAGTGCTTCGCCTTCCTGTTGAGCAACACAACCAGCCACAACTAAGGTTAAGTCTGGTTGTTCGTGTTTGCGCTTGGCTTGTCTACCAAGGTAAGAATAGACTTTCTGTTCAGCATTATCCCGAATTGTGCAGGTATTGTAGAGAATTAAATCTGCATTATTAGGGTCTTCGGAAAACTTAAAGCCCATGTCTTCTAAGATGCCAGCCATGCGCTCTGAGTCGGCTTTATTCATTTGGCAACCAAAGGTAGTAATGTGATAGCGGCGGTTAGAAGTGGTCATGGGCAATTATGCTTAGTTAGCTTTATGTTAAATATGCTTTGTGTGCTTCTCTATTTACTCTAGTGACTGTCGAGCAACTTTAACAACCCCCAAGCTGGGAAAATTATCGAATAAAAGCAGAAGGCAGAAGGGATTGATTAGTCTTTTATCCCTAGAATTGTGTATTATACAGACGAAAAATGCTGTAACGAACGTTGTAATTGTTTTTGTTGAAGTTTAGCTTTCCATTCACGAATAGCCATTGCAGTTCTGGCTACGGCTGGGACATATTTCTCGGAAGTTTCTACTTTTGTTTGGCGTTTATTATTTAATGGTTGGCTAGTCAAACAATCACTAAAGTTGGGCAAATCCCTTTCTTGACTCAAAGCCTTAATGACATCCTGTGGTTTTTGGAAACGCTCATCTAAGGAAAATTTCACCATTTTGCTGATAATCTTGGCAAAATCATCACTAACTTTTACGTAGTTATACCAGCATATTTCCCCAGTTTTGCTATCACTTTCCATTTCTAAAGGCCCTTTGCCAGTTAACAGATAAATACAAGTCATACCTAAGGCGTAAATATCACTGGCATACACTGGACGTAAAGAAAACTGCTCTGGTGGTGCAAATCCTGTTGTCCCCACGAAGTTGGTGTGAGAATTTTGATTAAATGAACTTATACCCAGATCAGATAATTTTTCCTTAACTGCACCAAAATCTATTAATACTATGCGGCGATCGTCTGCACAACGGACTATGTTTTGCGGTTTTATATCTCGGTGAATTACTTGATTTTGATAAAGATATTGCAAAATTGGTAGTAATTCTTGCAAAAATTGTTTAACTTCTGCTTCAGTCTTTGTGCCATGATGTCTGACTTCTTGTGCCAAAGTATAGCCACGCACGTATTCTTGCACTAAATAAAGCTCCCCATCGCCTTCAAAATAGTTGAGGAGCATGGGAATTTGTGAGTGGCTACCGAGTGTAGCGAGAGTTTTGGCTTCTTTTTCAAAGCGCCGACAGGCATTTTGCCAACTTTTAGCACTAGTGACTTTAGGACAAAGCTGTTTAATCACACACAAAGGATTTCCGGGTAACACAGCATCCCTAGCTAGAAATGTAATCCCGAAGCCGCCTCTACCTAATATCCGCAATATCTGATAGCGATCGCAAAACAGCTCTTTGGAACCACACATTTGCGCTAGCTGATTCTGCTGCAAATTGTACTGATGTGAATTTGTAATATTTCCCGAAAAGCGATTCATAGCCCAACAATAGCTACTTTGTGATGTTATCAATCTAACCACAAAAGTTTTTCTGTGCCAGTAGCATTACGGCAACTTTGCAAAATTAATATTTATTGGGCAGTGGAGAGTCTGACAAGTGTAGGTTTTTTATAAAGCCATGAGTGATCACCATAAAAGTAAGGACATAATCATAGTTTCATTAATCCCTACACTCTAAATCAGTGAGATTTTATACCCTACCCCCCTATTGCTACCTACGGCACTTCAATCGGAATCAAAGTGTTTTCTGGTAAATATTTACTAAAACGTCCCTCATCAGCAAGTACTAGAATTAGCCGCAGAGGATAATCTGGCGGAACTTGCAAATCTGCCCAGGGTATTGCTACTTCTAAACAATTTTCTAAAGCGACTTGAGCGCGGCTGAAACGGGGATGCCATTGATAATTTTCTGCTGCTTCCCGAAATTGAATTGATTGGGTCAGCAAGTTAATTTCCAAATGATGATGGAATAAATAATTAAGTGGGGCTGTATCCGGCACATCAGCTAAAGGAATCGGACTGTTGTGCATTGTTTGGTCTGGATAAAACCACAACAGGTTTAACTCTGGAGGCAAACCATGTCCAGGGGTAACACCACTTTTAAAATCTACTCGCAAATAGAAATTCAGGTGATCTACCCCATACCATAGGCGCTGAACAATGCTGCTGTTGTGCATTGTCCCCCTCGCCCCACCAATTTCTATCCGTCCAGCTTTGTCCCAATCTTGCTCATCTCCTCTGCCATCAATTACAGGATGAATGAAGCCTTCAGGGGAATGATCGGCTCTGGCTGCATGAACCTCCACTGGATGCTTGAGATATGCGGGTATGGGTTCATTCAAAGCTTTATAGATGCCACACAAATGTTCTCGAAATAATTGGTCAAAAATGGCATCTTGATTTGAGGAATGCCCTTCCCCAAACCACCAAAACCAGTCTGAACCTTCGGCAGCATATAAAGCTTCCCAAGCTTCGGGGTTATTTTCTTCTGTTGCTTCGGGATGATTTGCCAACATGATTCTCGCTTCTGTAAGGTAATCCCAAGCTCGATTTTTGGCAGGATCACCAATCCAGGTGGTAAAACTGCCATCAACCCAAGAACCGCTATGTAGTTGTTCTGCGGGAATGGTCGCTGTGGCAGGAAATTCTTCGATAAATTCGGAGACAGTGACGAGTTTGATGTGGGGTTCGTTGCTTAAACTTTGATATAAAGCTTCTAGGAATGGTTTGCCATCTTGGGGGTAAAATTCCCAACAGTTTTCGCCATCTAAGGCGATAGTCACTAACCAAGGCTGTTCACTTGGTCGCTCTCGTTGCATTTTGGCGATCGCTTGCAGGTGTCCCACCAGATCGGCGGCTGCCTGTTTGGCGGGCATTGCCCCATAGGTAAAGCCAATCAAATCTGATAATCTGTGGTCACGGAAGACAATAGCTAAATCTCCGGCTGGAGTTGCTAGGCGATAAGGACGATACAACAGTTCTGGCTGTTGTACATTCCCTGCCCCATCCCGATGAAAGAAGTGTTTTAGTGTCCACCCCAAGACTGCTTCATCTGAGCAAATCCACTGAAATCCTTGTTTAATAATATACGGTAATATATCTGGACTAACTGATTGTTCGGAAGGCCATAAACCCTTTGGTTCCTGCCCGAATCTTTCTGTATAAAGTTCCCAAGCTTTTCTTAAATGACGAGGAATATCTTCTGACCACTGAAACCGAGATTCTGGTAACGCCATATTTGGCACAGCTACCCGACCAGAATTAGTATCAGCCAACAAAGGCAAAATCGGGTGAGTATAGGGTGTGGTGGTAACTTCTAATTGCCCCGATTCCTGCATTTTCCGGTGTTGAGGAATAATGCGGCTGAGAATATCACGTTGTTTGGAATAAATGCGCTGGCGATCGCCTAATGTAAAGTTACGCCCCTGCTGTAACCAAGCCGCAATTTCTGGGTCATCCCAAAACAGTGGGTCTATCCATGCCAAATTATGCCACGCCAACAAATCGCTGTAATCTGCTAATTGCCAATTCGCCAAACACCAAGACTGTCCTTTTTCCTGCCTTTGATAGTACAACTCGGCATAGCGGGGGTGAGGGTCAATCAAGGTGTGGTGATTGGCATCAAAAAAGTGCTGAATGATAAACTCTCGCTGTTGCTGAGTCAGTTGCTCAGTTGGTGTCAGACTGGCTTTGAGGTAAGGGTCAAACGCTGTACCAGCAATATAATCTTCCAGTTGCAGAATTAAGGAAGGAACTAAGTTTACTGTCTGATGTAATTTTGGATACTTTTCCAAAATTAGTATTAAATCTAAATAATCCTTTGTACCATGTAAGCGCACCCAAGGCAGGCGATATTGCTGACTAGAAGGCGTTGAAAGGCTGCTACCAGGAGATTTATACAATGGCTGATGTTGATGCCAAATAAAAGCAACGTATAGCGGATGAGTCATAGAGTCTTAGGGATTGGGTGTTGGGTATTGGGTATTGGGTATTGGGTGTTGGGTATTGGGTATTGGGGATTGGGTAAATTGCCTCTTTCCTAATCCTCAGTCCTTACCTAGTCCCCAGTCCCCAGTCCCTAATTCCCTAAATTACCTGTTCAACTTCGGCAATTTCAGGAATCATTTCCCGCAGACGGCGCTCAATACCCATTCTCAGAGTCATGGTAGAACTAGGACAAGAACCGCAAGCACCTTGTAAACGTAATTTAACAATAGGCCCATCGAGTTCTACAAGTTCTACGTTACCACCATCAGAAATTAGGTAAGGGCGCATTTCATCTAAAACAGTTTCCACGTTGTCAATTGTTAGTTCCATTGCTTGATACCTAGTAAATTCACAAAGTTTGTGAGATAGGAAACTTTTGGCATTGGTTATTTTTCCTCTACCTATTTTTCTATATCTCACTCAAAATTTTATTTTGCAGCTTGATTAAATCGATCCTAGATCCAATTGTTGCCAAATTGTGTTTTATTCTCAGTTGCTTAATGCAATAGTCATGAACACATAATATTCCTACGCACCAAATCTATGATTGCTTATAGGGGTATGGGGGTATAGGGGTTTAGGGGTTTAGGGGTATAGGGGTTTAGGGGTATGGGGGTATAGGGGTTTAGGGGTATGGGGGTATAGGGGTTTAGGGGTATGGGGGTATAGGGGTTTAGGGGTATGGGGGTATAGGGGTTTAGGGGTAGGGAGTGTAAATGTTTAAAACCCTCACACCCTCACACCCTTACACCCCTATACCCTTACCCTAGTCTCAACAGACAAACTGGCTGCATAAGTCCTAAATTTAACCGATACACTCAGCGTCAGTGTCGTTAGAAGAAAGCATGACTGGCTGCTGGTATAGAGGTACGGTGAATGTGACTGTAGAACCAAGTCCCTCACCAAGACTGTAAAAATGCACTTCCCCACCCATCGTCTCTACAAGTTTTTGGGATATTGCCAATCCCAAACCTGTGCCACCGTATTGACGGGTGCGGGAACCATCTACTTGAGAGAATAATTGAAATAATTTGTCTTGCTGGTCTAAGGAAACACCAATACCTGTATCGGCTATTCTCACTCTCACCATACCGGGGAAGTTCTGTTCTTGGAGTTTCCCTTTTTTCAGGACAACGTCGGCAGTAACAGTGATACCACCTTCATGAGTAAATTTAATGGCATTGCCGACTATATTTAACATGACTTGTAAAAGCCGTTGGTAATTGCCTTGCACAACGATTTCATCCGAGGTTGGTGGCAATTGCATTCGGAAACTGAGGTTTTTGACCTCTGCTTGTGGGCGCATGAAGTTATCTACATCAGAGAATAGTTCTTCCAGCTTGATGGGAGCGCACACTAACTCCATTTTGCCAGCTTCGATTTTAGCTATATCTAAGATGTCGTTAATAATGTTGAGTAGATGTAAAGATAATTGATGGGCTTCGGATAAAAACTGATTTTTTTCTTCGACATCGTCTGCCATACCTTCTAAAATCAGCTTGAGGAAACCAATCATCCCATTCAAGGGGGTGCGGATTTCGTGAGAGACATTAGCGAGAAACTCACTCTTGAGGCGGGAAGCTTCTTCAGCTTTTTGTCGTGCTGCTTCTAATTCTTTATATAAGGTAGCATGAGCGATCGCTGTTCCCAACTGATCTGCTACTTCTTTAGCTAGTTCTAGTTCGGCATTAGTTAGGGGATAACATTCGTGCCGTAAATTGATCGCAATTAAGCCATTAGCTTGGTCTTGGTAACAAGTGGCTACTACTAGAATTTTCTGTTGTGGGCAAAGTTCATAACCCGGAACTTCCATAATGATTGGTTCCAAGGTTGTCAACGCCTGAGCAAAAGCTGGTTCAGAAGTTACATCTATTTCTAAACCCAGCATGGAAGGACGGTCTGGTTGATGATATTCGGCAATTACTCGCACTTTGGAGCTAGAGGGCTGGTAAGGACAAATAATACAGCGCTCTAGTCTGAGTGCTTTACCTAGACTGTCAACTGTTTGTTGCCAAATAAGGTCTAAATCTAGTGTCCGGCGAATATTTCTGGTAATTTTATTTACCAATCTTTGGTGTTGCTGCGATCGCGAAGCTAAGTCTGTTTGTGTAGGGGTAGTAATTGCTACATTTACCTCTTGGTTATTTACTTTAACTTGTAATAACCTTCCCATGACCAAGACCGTAGTGGCACCAGTTCCCAAAGGTGGAATAATCGGCGTGATAGCCAGTTCCAACTCAAATAGATTTTGATGACAGCTAAACCAGCAAGGGAACTTTTCTGGAGCTAAGTTAGCCATGATACAGTGCAGTCTTTTCATGTAAGAAACCTTGTCCAGTGGGACAAAAATTTCCTGTCCATTACCATCGCATACTATTTGCTCTGGGTTGAAACCCAAAAGTTCACTTTTCTGCCAATAAAAGGACAGGTAACGCCCCACCCCATCCTGCACATATACCAACTCAGCACCGAGGTTTGCTAATAAGCCATCAGCCTTGTGGTTCATCGATTCTAGATTTTGAGGAAATCTATTTGGTAATTGGGAATTGGCAGTAATAGTCATTACGTTGAATCGAGTTGGATGGACTAATGGCAACTCAAAACAGTCTTACTAAGGCTGGGCAAAGCTTGGCGTAAAATTTGACCAATTTTACATACTGAGTATTGCGTATTGTAACTGTTCTGGTATTTAGATTGACAAACTTTACATTTTTAGACTTTATCTTTACAGCCTATTTATGAAAGTTAATCATTCCATTCTCCACGAGGCGGAACTGGTACGCGATTGGGACTGCGCGTCAGTTCATCATCTCTAAGAGCTTCACCCCGTAACCATTGACGAATGGCTACTTCAATCACTTTGCTGGGGTCGTTAGTTAGGTGCTGAATTTGCTCCAGTAACTCCGAATCCAGTTGGACAGCGATTTCTACCTTATCGGCTTGGCTTGACTCCGCATCGGTAGCTCTTTCTTTCATATTCATAGGTTTATATACTCAAAAACTGTCTTGTCACAAGCTTTATAAAGCAGTTGCATTGACTGTTCGGGTATTTTACTGACAAATATTAAAAGTTTATAGTTACATAGTTCCCCGAAATTTCACTAAACTAACAGCATTCAGATAGCCAGTGGCAATTTTCATTGAACTTTCTAGACAATGAAGCTAGAAGTTTTGTCAGTAAACCAGAGATTCCGAGCAAATACGGGTGGTATTTGCCCATCATATCTACACTATGTACTTATATATATTTATTGTACGCTTCAGGTTGATGAATACTAGCAGAGAAAAATAGACTTTATAGAGATTCTTAAAAAGTCTGTGAGTAATCTTTAAATTCAGACTGGGATTTGGGGAGCGAGGAGGTCGCAAAAATGTAGATTTTTGATAAAGTAATCGGTAATCAATGTAAAATACCCGAAATAATTCAAGTTTTATCAACTCTTAAACCATGCGTCCCCTTAGGATTTTGGTATGGGGATGCTCGGTCGGGTCGTTTAATGCTGATGCTCAAGGAGGTTTAGCGATCGCCTAATTTGAATGATGAGGCGATCGCTCAATTTAATTGTAGAAATCTCGCGCTCCTCTGTCCGCTTCATGACAGAGCCTCAAAACACGCAGCTATTAGAGTAAAGGGATGAGGAAAGCCAAGGAGTCTGGAAAATCACTATTGCCTATCTAAGGCTGCATATTTCATCAAGTGAGATAAGAAATGTTGAGAACCGATCTGTAAATCACTACTGTTAATTACTATCTTGTTCTGCCATCTTATTTGAGGTGGAAATTTTAGCAAGTATTTCAAAGATTTATATAAATTAGATGCAGGCGAATATAATCCTATAAAAGTAGATACAGATTGCTGGATTGCAGATTCAATTAAATCTGTATTTTGTAATTTATTACCTTCAATAATGCCACCAAAACGTTTCTTGATAAATGTTTGTAGATGCGTTGCATACTGAATTTTATCGTAATCATAAATAGCTTTTGAAATGGTAGTTTGCTGGTTTACATTAATCATAAATCCAACTAAGTAAGCAGCAATATTAGCGGTAAAATCCGAGTCACTAGCCAGCCCTATCAGTACTTTCTCAAGGGTCATGGCATTTCCTTTATCAGCTTGAGAGCGATAAAATATAATAGCAGAGCCAATATCCCCAGCCCATGAGGTATGGTCGGAAGTCCAACTGGTTAAGTCAGACTTTTTAATTCCTGGTTGGTTGATTTGGTCTGAAAGTGAGGCGATGAAATGAGCAAAGTCAGTCATTTCGCCACTTAATAATAAATGTTTGTTGAGTCTCCCTTGAAATTCTCCTGCAATGTATTTTTGCTTATACCCTGTAGCTACAGTCCATAACTTACTTGTGTATTCTGACTTTGTATAACCACGTAAAAGATTAGCGATTTCATAAGCCGATTTGCCCAAATTTTCACCTTCAATTTTTTCAATAAAGCTTAATACTTCTTTTACGTCCGTCATAAATGTACGCTGTTGATTTCAGAGATTGTAATTTTTATAAAATAATCTACTCAGTCTTATTGTTAATTTCCGCATTTGTATTGAGTTGAGCAAGTCTCCCAAATAAAATCGAAGGACACCCAGTTTTATGTGAAAAAGCGTGAAAAGAGAAAAAGCCAAGGTTTGAACACTTCCCTTTCTTCTACGGATTTTCCACTCATGCCTTGAACGTCATTTTGTAATGTAAATTACCAGCACTTACAGACGATATGGAAATTAAAGAAATTAAAAAATCTTACAAGCCAAGAACTCAAGACAACGAAACTAGGAACTTTCAACACGTTAAAATACTAGACTGTAACCAACCAGTCAGCAGAGTCATTTTTGAATGTTGGCACTGTAAACAAGGGTTATTAAGTGAGGTAGAAGGAGTTTCCCCACAAGTTTTAGAACTCACTTGTCCCAGTTGTGGTAGAACTGCAATCAGGTTGATGGCTAATAAGGTAATATCCACAACAGCTATCCCTTCACCCTGGAACTAAAAAGTACCTGCTTGTACAAGATAAAAACTCTCCTTACTTCAAATAGGGGAGTTTTAAAGTTTTTTTCTGATAAAAGGCGTATTTAACGACCAATTGCTTGCTTTATTTCTTGTTTACTTAGGCTATAGTCTAGTTATTCACCACTCATAACTCAACAGGCAAGAGAGTTTTAAGTTGGTTCGCTTTTCTTCTTCTGCTATTCTTGTCTGAGCTTGACTACTAAGTAAGCAAATTTGTCTCCCCATTCATCATATTTTGTGAGTTCATATATTCAAGGAACTTATTAACTTTCTGAAAAACTGGTTATTATCCTGTGATCCCCGTTGATATTTCAGGTAAAGCTAAAGGATAAAGACAGAATCAGATGGACAAGAAAAATATTTTCTGGCTTTCCAATATCCTAAGAGAACTATAAGAAAAGCTAATGCTGGTATAATGCTGATTTATTGAAGAGATCAGTGTCCTATATTAATAGGAACTAAGATTATTTAAGATGTATAAGTTTTTATCTATGGGATGAATTTAATATTCTTTTAATAATAACTATTGCAAATGCACAACATCGATGCAAAACACTGTAAGCTGTTATCTGTGAATATCAATACTAACCATAAAAAACTACTGTTTAAATCAGTCCCAATAGGACTTTTTTGTATTTGAGTCTAGTCAGATCTTTCTTTGTTTGATATTCACGATGATAGCGAGTCGCTGATAGCGCATCGCCGCCACACTGGAGATCGCCAAAAGTTTATTTTTTATTGGCTTGGTTTTTCATGGCTACAAAATAAGAAATTTACTAAAAGCGGCTCAAGTTTTTGTCAATCTTCCAAATTTGTTTTACAGCTTTAGCCAAAATGTCCTTGACCAATACTATCAATTTTAATAATCTGCGAGGCGATCTATTCGGTGGTCTAACTGCCGCAATTGTATCTCTGCCGCTAGCCTTGGCATTTGGTGTTGCTTCTGGTGCTGGGCCTGTCGCTGGTTTGTATGGTGCGGTTTGCGTTGGTTTTTTTGCTGCCTTATTTGGTGGAACGCCAACCTTGATTTCTGAACCAACCGGGCCGATGACTGTTGTCATGACTGCAATTGTCAGTTCCATGACTGCTAGTAACCCAGAAAACGGTCTGGCAATGGCATTTACTGTAGTCATGCTGGCCGGATTATTCCAAATTTTCTTCGGGGTATTTAAACTAGGTAAATATATTACCCTCATGCCCTACAGTGTGATTTCCGGCTTTATGTCGGGGATTGGGGTAATCCTAATTATTCTACAAATTGCACCGTTTGTTGGACAGCCTAGTCCAAAAGGTGGCGTGCTGGGGATGGTGCAGAATCTGCCGATTTTGATGACAAAAATCAATCCGGCAGAAACAATTTTGGGTGTGCTGACGTTGGCAATTATTTTCTTAATGCCATCTAAAATCAAGCGTTATGCACCGCCTCAATTGGTTGCATTAGTTGTAGTTACTGTAGTTTCTCTAGTCTTTTTTGGCAACGTTGAGATTAGACGAATTGGCGAAATCCCGATGGGGCTGCCCCAATTACGATTGCCTACCTTCAACCCATCGCAAATCACGACGATGATTATTGATGGTGCAATGTTAGGACTGTTGGGTTGTATTGATACCCTGCTGACGGCGGTGATTGCAGACAGTTTAACTCGTACCGAACATAAATCTGATAAGGAATTAATTGGTCAAGGTATTGCTAACTTTGTATCTGGTCTTTGTGGTGGATTACCTGGTGCAGGTGCCACAATGGGAACAGTAGTTAACATCCAAACTGGCGCACGAACTGCTGTATCAGGTATCACTCGTGCCTTAATTTTGTTAGTTGTGGTTTTATGGGCTGCGAATATAACTGAAACCATCCCGATGGCTGTGTTGGCTGGTATTGCCCTCAAGGTAGGGATTGACATTCTTGACTGGAGCTTCTTAAAACGCGCTCATAAGGTATCTCTCAAGGGTACAATCATCATGTACGGTGTATTATTCTTAACCGTATTTGTTGACTTGATTGTTGCTGTCGGTGTGGGTGTGTTCATTGCTAATATCTTGACTATCGAGCGTCTTTCTGAATTGCAATCACAGGATGTGAAGA
Source organism: Anabaena sp. FACHB-595 (assembly GCF_048568275.1). Lineage (NCBI taxonomy): Bacteria > Bacillati > Cyanobacteriota > Cyanophyceae > Nostocales > Nostocaceae > Anabaena > Anabaena sp. FACHB-595. The sequence goes on along the minus strand of NZ_CP183473.1, from coordinate 1,543,880 downwards.
CAATTAGTGATACTGATGATGCAATTGTCTTAAGTGATGAAGAAAAAGGATTGCTCGATCAAGCCAATGGACGCATTCTGCTATTTTACTTGAGTGGGCCGATGATCTTTGGGGTATCTAAAGCGATCGCTCGTGAACATACAGCGATGGCAGACTCCGATGTGCTGATTGTAGACTTGAGCGACGTACCCATGTTGGGTATAACGGCCTCTTTGGCGATTGAAAACGCCATCAAAGATGCTAGTGAGCAAGGTCGTCAAGTGTTGATTGTAGGTGCGGCCGGTAAGGTCAAACGGCGCTTAGAAAAGTTTGGCATTATGCGGTTTGTACCTGCACATTATATGTTCGTAGACCGGGTGGAAGCCCTGAAGCAAGGTGTCGCCATAGTTAAATCTAATGGCACAGGTGCTACTGGCGTAAATGCTCTTACTAATCAAGGTAATGACCCTGATTCTTACGCCTATCCAAATTAACTAAAACATTTCCAATTTTCACTAGTGCTAATTAGTAATTCATAATTTGATTATGGATTACTAATTATTTTGAATCAGCCCAAGCAATCATCAGTAAAACAGACGCAAAACATGATTTTTATAGAATCAATCACTAATTCAGTTCCGTGGGTAAATTCCCTGGCTCTAACATTAAACTCGCCCTTACTAGCAACCACAAATGAGGCGGAAAATGCCCCCATTGTCTTGACTGGCGTACTACTAACTTTAGTAGTGATTTATTTAGCTAGTAAAATTGGTGGCGAATTGTCTCGGCTGGTGGACTTACCTCCAGTTTTAGGTGAATTAGTTGCAGGTGTATTGGTTGGTGCGTCCGCACTACATTTAGTTGTGTTTCCTGAAAGCGGAGCAGTTGCAGGCGATTCTGTAATCATGACTATCCTGCAATTTATTAACAATCTCACTCCAGATGCAGTCACAGCAATTTTTCAAAGCCAGAGTGAAGCTGTTTCTGTTCTGGCTGAATTAGGTGTCATCATTCTGTTATTTGAAATTGGTCTGGAATCAGATTTAAAAGAATTGCAGAAAGTTGGTTATCAAGCGACAATAGTAGCTTGCGTGGGGGTGGCAGTTCCTTTTACTGCTGGTACTGTGGGATTGATTTCCATATTTCATGCTCCAGTCATTCCCGCAATTTTTGCAGGTGCAGCGCTTACTGCTACTAGTATTGGGATTACTTCTAAAGTTTTGTCAGAACTAGGACAGCTAAAATCTAGAGAAGGACAAATTATTGTCGGTGCAGCTGTCATTGATGACATTTTAGGAATTATTGTGTTGGCGGTGGTTGCTAGTTTAGCGAAAACTGGCGAAGTTGATGTTCTCAACGTCATTTATTTAATTGTCAGCGCCACTGTTTTTCTAATTGGCTCGATTCTTCTGGGTAAATATTTCAATCAAAGTTTTGTTGCCATTGCTAATAAATTGCAAACACGCGGTAACTTAATTATCCCAGCATTTATCTTTGCATTTTTCATGGCTTTCTTGGGTAATGCCATTCACTTAGAAGCTATCTTGGGTGCTTTTGCTGCTGGTTTAGTTTTAGATGAAACTGACAAACGCAAAGAGCTAGATGAGCAAGTAAAACCCATTGCTGATATCTTAGTGCCGATTTTCTTTGTTACCGTTGGAGCCAAAGTTGATTTAAGTGTGCTTAATCCTGTGGTTCCTGGGAATCGAGAAGGTTTAATTATCGCTACCTTTCTAATTGTGGTGGCGATTATTGGTAAAATTGTCACTGGTTGGGCTGTTTTTGGTCAACCGGGAATTAACCGCTTGGCAGTTGGTGTGGGCATGATTCCCAGAGGTGAAGTAGGGTTAGTATTTGCTGGTATTGGTTCCGCTAGTGGTGCTTTAGATAAGCCTCTGCAAGCAGCAATCATTATTATGGTGATTCTGACAACCTTCTTAGCTCCACCTTTATTACGTTTTGCATTTAAACAATCTGAAGAAATCAAAGAATTGGAAAAAGCTGATTTGCTTGGGTAAGTCAGAATTTTAGTGGTAATGAGTAATTGTTTGATTTTAATTACTCATTACCCATTTTCGTTTTGTTGCCAGTTGGGGTTAATGAGACTAGTTAAAATATGGTCTTGCCATTTGCCATTAATTAATAAATAGTCTCTGGCATAACCTTCCACAACAAAACCTAGCCTTTTGAGTACGTTACCACTACGCTGATTATGGGGCATATAATGAGCCATAACGCGGTGGAAATTCAAGTCTTGAAATACATAATCAGTCGCTGCTTTTAAAGCTTCTGTCATATAGCCTTTACCTTGTTCTGCCTCTGCCAGGCTATATCCTACATAACAAAAATGGGCAGCACCTTTGACGAAATTATTAAAATTTATAGTCCCGATAATTTCTGTTGGCCGCTTTTTGGGAAAGATAAATAGTTTTAAAGACTGGTCATGGATAAATTCTAAAAAGTTATTTTCTAATTGATAGTGCCAATATTCTGCTGTAAAGAACTGGTCAACCCAAGTAGGATAGAATGGAGTTAGATAATCTTTATTCTCTAGAAAGTATTTGAGAATTTTGGGGATATCTTCTTGAATACCTATACGTAATAGTAAGCGATCGCTCGCAATTATCGGCAGTTCTGACTTCATAACCTAGATGGAAAATTCTACACCTTCATCTATGTTAATAATTAGCGATCGCTTTCTGGTACATACATCGATGCGATGTCTCTGATATTTTATCTTTTGATCTATCGTTTTTAAAATTTCTGCATAAACATTCATACTTAAGCTAAAGCTGTATAATATAATTTATGGTGTTCTGAATTAATAGGAATCACAAAACGTCTAAATGTAGAGAATTGTAAGCTTCTATGTTGTTTGATTGCAGCCAACCTAGAAACTTTTCCGTGCTAGTAAGATACTTGATACCAGATCCCTGCAATATTTCCTTGATTTCTGGTGTACCAAAGTCTCTAGAGTTTGCAGTTAATAAAATTTTCTTATCATCTGGAGATGTGTTCTGATGAATTCGGGCGTGATCAAGAATACAATGTAAAATAAGATTATCTGTTTGATCGGCGATCAGTTGTTCTTGAAGACTTGTACTCAGTATATCTGGTTTTAATTGTATTAATTCTACATTCATAGTAGCCCATTCAAGAACTTGAACAAGGCGATTGTTTATTTCATTCAACCTCGCTTCATTTTTAATTTTTACTTCTTGAAGGCATCTTTGGATTTCTCTGGAATATTGAGAGTTTTTATCTCCTTTTAGTTTCTTTCGTTCAAGATCTAAATTATCTTGGAAACGATTGCTTTTGCTAATTTCATGGTTTAGTACAGAAAGAGATTCCATACAACACATTGAAGGAGTCACAATTTTAGTCAGTGTATTTCTATCTGGCGATATGTTAGTGACTAATTTTTCAGAATCCTCATCCTGGCTTTTAGCAAACCCAATAAAGAAATTAGTTTCGATATAAAGCGTTATCACTAAAATTACTACCCTTTACTCTACCGCCGCATCGGCTAGCTTTTCTACGAAACCTATCTGCTTTAATTCTTGTGATTTAGGTGGATTATCAGTTTTCCAGTGTTCAGCTAAATCTCTTAACCATCCCTCAACTAATGTTTCTAGATAATACTCAAAAATTCTCTTATTACTAAATTCTGCATCGTACTCAGACATAATTTCATGAGTTGGGAAGGTGCAGATATCCTTGAGATGTTTGCCATCCCATTCAAAAATCTTAATTTCTTCACGAGTAGCGGTCATAGCATAAGGCACTATAACTCCATTATGCTTATATTCAAATTTGAGAATTTCTTCTAATTTGGATTTAATATCTTCTTGAATGTCTCTGGCTCTAATTTTTGATACTAAAAGTTTTTGCCCATTTTTATTCCAGGCTGTAATGTCTGATATCTCTATTGTTTCGTCACGGAGTTTCTCAACATCCATTTTTATAATCCTCGTGACTTTGGTAACCCAAGTCAATTATAGTCTCATCGGATAATGCCTGCATAACTAAATTTGTCCTCTGAAATATGGGCATTTTTAGGAACTTTGGGAGTTTTTTCGCAGTAGTCAGCAATTTATTGACTACTTATGTGAATTTTACTCGCGGCATCTGTCGCTTTCTCCCTAGCTGTTTCCACATTCTCGGCTTTGGCTAAAGCTACACCCATACGACGATAAGGATGTGCTGTAGGTTTACCAAATAGTCTGATGTCTACATCTGGTTCGGCTAAGGCTTCGGCGACACCTGTAAACAGGGGTGCATCCAATTTTTCTGAGGCTAAAATTACTGCACTGGCGCAGAAACCTAACTGTTCTATTTTAGGAATTGGTAAGCCGAGAATTGCCCTAAGATGTAACTCAAATTCGTTCAAGTTTTGTGAAATTAATGTCACCATGCCTGTATCGTGGGGACGGGGTGATAGTTCAGAAAAAATTACTTCGTCTTTAGTTATAAAAAACTCTACCCCAAATATGCCAGCACCGCCTAAAGCATCGGTGACGGTTTTGGCTATGGCTTGCGCTTCTAATATCTTATCTTCGCTAATACCAGCCGGTTGCCAAGATTCTTGATAATCGCCTCGTTCTTGGCGGTGTCCGATGGGTGAACAGAAAATTGTGGGTGCATTCCACTGTTTAATGGTGAGGAGGGTGATTTCAATTTCAAAGTTGATAAATTCTTCGACGATGACTTTTTGACTATCACCACGAGAATTAGCGATCGCATAATCCCAAGCTTTCTCTACTTCCTCTTTTGTGGCAACTACCGATTGTCCTTTACCTGAGGACGACATCACAGGTTTGACTACATTAGGAAACCCTATATTATCAGAAACAGCAATCAATTCTTCTAAGGTGACAGCATAGCCGTATTTCGCTGTTCTAATACCTAATTCTTCATGGGCTAATTCCCGGATGCGATCGCGGTTCATTGTATAATTGGTAGCTGCCGCAGTGGGGATTACAGTGATACCTCTGTCTTCAAATTCCTGTAGTTTCTCTGTTCTAATTGCTTCAATCTCTGGTATGATAAAATCAGGTTCATACTTAGTGACTACAGCTTCTAAATCATCAGCACTAAGCATTGATATGACTTCACAACAATCGGAAACCTGCATCGCGGGTGCATTGGCATAGCGGTCAACGGCTATCACATAATTACCAAGACGTTGAGCCGCAATGACAAATTCTTTGCCCAACTCACCTGACCCCAACAACATTAGTTTTTGGGGTAGCTTAATTGCCTTACTCATGCACCTTTCCTAGATAATCAAAATCTAGCAGCCTAATAATTAATACTGCATTTTAATTATCATCTGCCAAATAGTTGAACTTAGCTCCCCGCAGTTGTAAATCTTTACGTTGTTGCTTGGTTAAGCCGTTACCAATGCCTAATTGGCATTCATCTACAAGAGTATCTAGCCAAACAGTTCCATTGAGAGTTGCACCTCTTAAATCAGCTTTTCTCAAGTCAGCTTTTGTGAAATTCACAAAAATTAGATCAGCATTTAATAGGCTACTTCCTTGTAAATTTGCTTCTGATAAATTACCTCGAATTAAACTTACTTCATCCAAATTCAATTCAGACAAATCTGCGCCAGAGAGATTGGGAAATTTCATTTGCCCAGGATTTTGAAAGAATCGAATCACACAATCAACGTTGCTGTCATTCAGTCGAATTTTAGATAAGAACTTAAAACGACCTAAGCCTAATTCTTGCAGAATTTGTAGGCGTTCTGATGGACTCTGTTCTAAAAAATGAATGGATTGAGAGCGGATGTCTTGAGTATGAGGATTGATCATGATCATTGTTTGGCACTATATCTAACTATTGGATGCACGGCTAAAGTTATCAATAGCCCGATGAAAAGCACTAACCTGAAAACCTAGTCAAACTTCCACTCAGACAAAGAGTAACATCTGATTGTAAATAGTAAGGCGAACTTTTGGTAAACTCAGTTGCCGAGTTTTTAAAGAATTGATTTGTGTTGGCAAGTCGGGCATCCTTTAATGCCAGGTTTGATGGTAGATTCTGCTTTTGAGCTATCATGTTGCGCTCACCCACTCTCGGAAGACTCTATCTCAGCTAATTCTAACCAGCGCTCAGTCGCTACATCAATTGCTTGCTTCAGCGCTTCTATTTGTTCGTAGAGTTTTTGTACTTGAGTATAATTGCCAGGAGGGACATGAGTCAGTTCCTGCTCGGCTTGGGTTTTTTCATCCTCTAATTGAGCAATTTTGCCTTCTAGCTCGGCAAATTCCCGCTTTTCCCAATTGGACAGTCTACGGCGTTTTTTAGTTTCTACATCTTTAGTTTGCGATGTAACTTTTGTTTCTGGGGAATTTTTTGTCTTTTCTTTAGTGTTGACTGTTGCTTGTTGTGCTTCCTCGGCTTTTTTGTAGTCTAGATAAACTGAGTAATTACCTGGATATTGCCGCAGGCTCCCACCTGCTTCCAAGGCAAATATTGTATCAACAGTGCGGTCTAAAAAGTAGCGATCGTGGGAAACGACGATGACGCTACCGCTAAAATCTTCTAAGTAGTCTTCTAAGACTGCTAGTGTTTGCACATCTAAATCGTTTGTCGGTTCATCTAAAATTAAGACATTGGGGGCGCTGATGAGGATACGCAGCAGGAATAATCGGCGTTTTTCACCACCGGATAGTTTATGAATTGGTGCATACTGCTGATTCCCTGGAAAAAGAAACCGTTCTAACATTTGGGAAGCAGTAATTTTTGTGCCATCGGCTATCTGAACAAATTCTCCCTCTTCTTTAATGTAGTCAATCACGCGCTGATTTTCATCTAAAGCTGTGAGTAATTCTTCAGAATGTTGGTCAAAATAACCAATGTGGATGGTAGAACCAATTTCTACTTTACCGGCATCGGGTTCTACACGCCCGGTGATGATATTCATTAAGGTAGACTTGCCAGCACCGTTACCACCAATAATGCCGATGCGGTCTTCCGGGCTAAATTCGTAGGTAAAATCTTTGATTAAGATGCGGTCATCATAGGCTTTAGAAATGTTATACAAATCAATCACTTTTTTGCCAATGCGGCGGCTAACCGTGGAGATATCCACTTTACCTTGAGTTTGTTTAAACTCAGTTTCGCGCATGGCTTGGACGCGTTGAATGCGGGCTTTTTGCTTAGTACTTCTAGCTTTGGGGCCACGCTTGAGCCATTCTAGTTCTCGTCGCAATACTCCCTGATGTTTGCGTTGGGTACTAATGGCTGATTCTTCCGCCAGAGCTTTTTTTTCCAGGTAGTATGAGTAATTACCTGCATAGTTATAGACATCGCCTCGGTCGATTTCGATGATGCGGTTGGTGACTTTATCTAAAAAATAGCGATCATGTGTAATCAGAAATAATGCACCACGAAAGCGGTTAAGATAGCTTTGTAGCCATTCTACAGATAGAGCATCCAGATGGTTTGTTGGCTCATCCATCAGTAAAACATCTGGTTCTGCAAGTAAGGCAGTAGCTAAAGCTATACGTTTACGATAGCCGCCAGATAAACTCCCAATGGGCGCATCAAAATCAGTGATTCCTAGCCTGCTGAGGATAATTTTGGCATTAGTTTCTAACTCCCAAGCGTTAGTTGCGTCCATGCGCTGCATGACAACAGAAAGGCGGGACATGATTTGGCTATCTTCTGGGTAGTGAGCTAGTTTATCAGAAAGTTCTTCATACTCACGTACTAATGTCATTTGTTCGCCACTGTCGGCGAAAATCTGTTCTAAAACAGTACGATTTTCATCTAAGTCTGGCTGTTGGGGTAAGTAGATGATTTTAGAACCAGAAGTACAGAGAATTTGTCCACTATCAATAGATTCTATGCCGGCGATCATTTTTAATAAAGTGGATTTGCCGGAACCGTTTGTACCTATTAAGCCAACTTTATCTGTAGCATCTAAACTAAAGCTCGCATCTTTTAAAATTTCTTTGATTCCAAAGTCTTTTTTAACTGATTGTAATGTGATGACGCTCATAGCAATTTTAAAAGATACTTTTTAGCTGACACACAGGCGCAAAATTCAAAATATTTTAGGAGGAAGAGGTACGTTTATTGAGTGTAGCGTACCTCAGATTCAATCTAAACTTTTAAACAAATAGGTCGAGGGGTAGATGTCCATACATTTCGTTGATTCCTCCTTCATAGTAAGATTGGCATGATACTAGAACACCGCGATGATGTCCGGCATAGGAATCGAGATAACACAGACCATTTTTGCCATTTAATTTGATGTAGACTGGGCCTTCAACTACAGGTAAATCAATGGGGACTTCATAACCTAAAGCGTGAGAATAAGTTCTCATAGCTAGTAGTCCTTCTTCGGCTGTATCGGCGCAAATTCCTAATATTTGATAGTCAGAAAGTTTGGTGATCAAAATCAATGCCCGACGAACTGATTCTTTTTCTGATGGCTTGAGAATCGGGGCGATATCTAAGCAATTGAATTTATTGAGAATTTTTTTCGCGTCGGCGGTGGTAAGATTGGGATGATTGGGCATTGACATAAACTACTTTATTATGTTCCTAAGTTGTGTTTGTGTGTGAGCAGACAATTAGTTTAAATTTTGGGTGTTTCCTAGATTAAAGATAAAGGGTACACTGCCTGGTGATTCTTTACCCATGACTAGAACCTTGGGCATTTGCGCGCCACCAGTTTTCCAGGCTTCTATGGCTTCTTTTTGCAGTACTAATTGCCCACCTTGAGCTTTGAGAGTTTCTGCTAAAAGTCTTTGGGCTTCTGCTTTCCCTTTGGCTCGATTAATTTCTGCTTGCGCTTCTTGTTCGGCTTCTCTCGCTACGTAAACGGCTCTTTGGGCGCGTTGTTCAGCAATTTGTTTTTCTTCTACGGCTCTGGCAAATTCTGGCGAGAATGTCAAGTCAACTACGCTAGTATCTAATACTATTATTCCATATTTATCTAAGCGATCGCCTAAAGCATTATCGAAGTCTTCTTTTAATTCACTCCGTTTGGTAATTGCTTCTTCCACCGTTCTTCTAGCGGCTGCAATTTTGAATGCTTCTTGTGTTTGAGGAGCGATAATTTTTGAGACAATATTTTCTAGAGTTCCTTGCTTTCTTCTCACATCTACCACCTGGATGGGATCTAAGCGAAAGTTAATGGCAAACCGAGCAGACAAATTTTGTAAATCTTTGGTAGAACTTTCTGCTGGTACTTCAAATTTTTGGACGGTGAGATCATAAACATCTATCGCCGAAATCAAAGGCGGTTTCAAGTGAATCCCCTCTAGTAACGCGCCATCCCTAGCTTTCCCTAAGATACTCAACACTCCTGCTTGCCCTGGATTGATAATAATAAAGGAATTTAACCCAATAATCACAATTATTGCCACCAAAATTCCGAACACAGTAGTTTGCCAATTTCCCAATTGCTGATTTTTCAAGCTTGTTTCTCCGTAGTTAATAGTTGACAGTTGACAGTTGACAGTTATCTCTGTCCCCAATTCCCAGTCCCCAACTCTGTGGTAATATCAGTTGCACACAGCTTTCAACGGCTGTGGCCATAGCATCTCCGTCTCACCGGGTATGACAAAGGCATAGACATTCTGCACACCCTCTACAGCGCCTGTTTAACTATGGATACGAGTATCGTCAACAATTGTGTTTGGCGGCTGGTTGCTCGATTCTAAATAAACTTTTTGATTTGGCTTCCCCAGCTTTAATTGCTATGGCGGTGGATGTGGTAGTTAAGCAGCAGGATTCTATCATTGCTCAGTTGGGAATAAAAGATATCTTTGGGCAATTTTTAATTGTGGCGCTGCTCACAGTCATCACTTGGATGCTAGAGTCATTTTTTGAGTGTCGCTATCGCGTGTTATGGCGTAACCTAGCACAGAATATCCAGTATAACCTACGTTTAAACGCATACAGTTACCTACAAGAGTTGGAATTAGCTTATATTGAGGAACACAGTACAGGTGCTTTCATGTCTATCCTCAGTGACGATGTTAACCAACTAGAACGTTTTGTGGACGTGGCGCTAACGACATTATCCAAGTAGTCATGACTATTGTAGTCGTTGGTGGTGCATTCTTTATTTTGACTCCCAGCATCGCTTGGATGGCTATTTTAGCAATACGGTTTATTCTTTAGGGTTGGGGGTTGCTTTCTAGATATGGCTAGTACCACGTTACGCCGATGTGGGGGAAACAAAGACAAAGAATCGCCATTGCACGAGGGGGTTTTAAGAATTTGCAGGTTTTGATTTTAGATAAAGCAACCTCGGCATTGGATAATAAAACAGAAGCAGCTATTGAGCGATCGCTGGTGTTGACTGTTGACCAATGACTAATTATTTATGATGTTTGGTAGTACTAAGCCGGAATCAGGTGATAGTAAGTGGCGTAGCCAGTTAGATAGGTTTGTCAAAGAAAACCAGCAAGATTTGGCTGCACTTTTTTGGGGATTATGGTTAGAAAATGGTGATAGTCAAGGTACTATAGGTATCGATTTACAGCCTACACCACATTTTGTTTACTGCCCGAAAGACGCTGTAGAGAAATTAAATAATAATGTAGAAAATCGACTTCAGGAACTTTTGGGAATTATTGAACATAATCAACCAGAAATTGAAGTCTTGATGATTGGTATTGGTAAGGGTGAAATTAAGTTAATTCAGTTTGCACCAGAACCCCCGCCACCAGTCTGTTTTGAGCAAGTTGGGAAGGATATAGATGGGTTGTTGGAATTATTAGAACAGCGCATGAGTGGGGAGATTGTGGTTTAACACAGATTAATAAATTCAAAATTCAAAATTCAAAATAAATTTGTACCCAGGTAGAAGAGGGAACTACAATGACCTACGATCACCTACGGTGGAGCCTAACTCATCGCCTACACCTTGCTGCGTCATGGTAAAATTTTCTCTGACAAAATAATTCAGTAGAAGATTTATCAGATGTCGATACCGGAAATTACGCAAACTCTGTTACAGGCCAAGAAAGATAAAGGACTCAGCTTTGCTGACTTAGAAGCAACTTTGGGGCGGGATGAAGTGTGTATTGCTGCTTTATTCTACCGCCAAGCAAGTGCATCTGAGGAAGAAGCTAAGTTACTGGTGGAAGCCTTGGGATTAGACTCCAGCTATATTAAACATTTAACTGAATACCCAGTCAAAGGCTTAGGGCCAGTTGTGCCTACAGACCCACTGATTTACCGTTTCTATGAGATTATGCAGGTCTATGGCTTTCCCATTAAGGAAGTCATCCAAGAAAAGTTTGGCGATGGAATTATGAGTGCAATTGACTTTACCTTGGATGTGGAAAAAGAAGCAGATCCGAAAGGCGATCGCGTTAAGATTACTATGTCTGGTAAATTCTTACCTTACAAAAAGTGGTAGTCTTTGACTCATCGCCATAACTTAAATGTCGCTTGAACTCACAACAAACAACAACCATTAAATTAACTAATTTTATACCTTCTTACACCCAGCAACACGGAGCAGTATATTTAGGCGACTGTTTGGAAATTATTAAATCTATCCCCGACAATAGTGTTAACTTAATCCTCACTTCACCACCATTCGCTTTAACGCGTAAAAAAGAATACGGCAACGAAAGCGCAGAAAAATATATTGAATGGTTTTTACCTTTTGCTGACGAATTTAAGAGAGTATTGACGGAAAATGGCTCATTTATTTTAGATTTAGGTGGCGCATATCTTCCGGGAAATCCTGTGCGGAGTATTTATCAATACGAACTGCTAGTGAAATTATGTAAGGAAGTTGGTTTTTTTCTGGCTCAGGAATTCTATCATTACAATCCTGCGCGATTACCTACCCCGGCTGAATGGGTAACGATTAGAAGAGTCCGTGTCAAAGATGCAGTAAATATTGTTTGGTGGCTATCAAAAACCCCTAATCCCAAAGCAGATAACAAAAAAATTTTAAAACCTTATAGCCAGAGTATGAAGCGACTACTCGAAAAAGGTTATAAAGCGCAAGTTCGTCCCAGTGGACATGATATTTCTGATAAGTTTCAAAAAGATAATCAGGGTGCAATTCCCCCAAATTTGCTAGAAATTGCTAATACTGAATCCAACAGTACTTATTTACGACGTTGTAAAGCAGCAGGGGTTAAACCTCATCCGGCTAGATTTCCTCAGGGGTTTGCTGAGTTCTTCATCAAATTCTTGACTGATGAAGGGGATTTAGTATTAGACCCATTTGCAGGTTCTAATACTACTGGGTTTGTTGCTGAGACTTGGCAACGTCGTTGGATTGCTGTGGAAATTAATCAGGATTATGTTCTGGGAAGTCGCTATAGATTTAGTGAATAGTCAGCCACTACAAAAAATTCCAAATTCAGAGTCCGGAACCACAATTCCCATAAACAATTTAGGGGTTTATATCCTTATTTTTGTTTGCTTAATAGCCAATCAATGGAGTTATGACCTTGTGACTATTAAATAGAGCAAACAAATTTATATTTCACCATTAACCTGCATTTGATGAACCTTGTCTGCCAACTCTTGACGACCTTGATCGTCAAGTTTATCTATTGCTAACATTCCCATGAGAATTACCTCTTTTAGGGTTAAACGGGTAGAATGTGCCTGTTTCTGCACAATCTCTTTAATAATCGGACTAACACCAATTGCTGTACTAGCTCTAGCCACAAAATTACGGGGAATCATCAATCACTTCGACTAAATCTTAGCACTTTATCCTGGTTTCTTCTATACCAATAGAAATTTATTTAAATGGATAAAGATGAATATTTACAAGTCTTGATACGGAAGATATGCTGAAGTTAGGTAGTAATTATTACATATATCATGACGAGAGTAATAATACTTAGTTAACGTCCTATTAGTACAGGCTGTTAACATCAGGGCAATCATCTTTACTAATTAAACCCCAAGATATGCTTTAAAGAATTGGTGAATTGTTAAATATGATCTCGTTAACCTAGTTTACAGAACTATACGTTTTCAATAAAAATAATATTTTAGCAACAGTAAAATTCCTGAATGTAGGAAATCAAAACTGTCATAGAACAAAAAAGTACACAGAGGAGACATAAAGCGATGAGGGATTCTTATCTGTTGGCAGTAGGTTTGTTAACAGGATTGACACTACCAGCATCAGCTCTACCACAGATATCGGATATCCTGCCAGATAATTCTAGTTTCGCGTCGGATATAAAACAAAGTTCACCGAATGTGATTACTGAGGATACATCTTTATCCCCATTCAGTAACCAACTAGCACAGGCGTTTGAGAGCTTACCACAGGATGGGGATGAAAAAAGCTTGCCTACCCTTTTTAACGTATCCTTCCCCGAATTTAGCAGTCAACCTTTGTCACCGTCTAAGGCCTCTCAATCAACAAATGGCGAGAAAAATATTCACGATTCTGATAACCCTTTACTGCAATTTACCAATCAAGAATCATCAACACCCATAAATTCATTCTTTAACCTTAATTCCCAGCCGCATAACCAACTATTAACTTCTGGTAATCAACTTTACTATTACCGATTAGCTGCATTGAAAACAGGTCAGATTTACACACGCCATGATGGTGATAGTGGACAATCATTACGAGATGCAACTCAAAAGCAGCAACTAACTTATGATGATTGGAAAAGTCTATTAGCTCTAGAAGCTAAAGCGATCGCTCAAGGTCAAGGTAAAAACCGTCTCAGTATCCTCGTCGGGGATTCCTTGAGTATGTGGTTTCCTAGAGAAAAGCTACCATCTGGTAAATTGTGGCTGAATCAAGGTATATCCGGAGACACTTCCACTGGTATCGCCAATAGATTGACAGCGTTTTCATACACGCGTCCCGATGCTATCTACATCATGGCTGGGATTAATGACCTACGAAAAGGAACCAGCGATGAAGTAATTTTACGTAATCACCGCCAGATGGTTCGGAGATTACGGCAGTCTCACCCCAGGACTCAGATTTTTATACAATCTATATTACCTACTCACCTGCCAACAATTTCTAATAGTCGGATTCGAGAAATTAATACAAAACTGGCTCAAATTGCTAAAAAAGAAAAAGTAAATTATTTAGATATTCATAGTTGGTTTACAGACGGTGATGGCAATTTACGTGCTGATTTAACCACAGATGGCTTGCATTTGTCGGCTGATGGTTATGATGTGTGGCGATTTGCTATCCAACAGGTAGAATTCAAACTCTCTCAAAACAAAAATGTTGACCGTTAACAGTCAACAGTTAACAAAAACTACCGTAATTTATACATTTATGGAAGTTACTGATCAAGATTTTCTTACCATCCGATCTGTGATTGAAAGCCAATTAGCAGCTTTTCAACAAGATGATGCACCAAGTGCTTTTGCTTGTGCTGCCCCAGCAATTCAAGAGCAGTTTCAAAATGCGGAAAATTTCCTGCGGATGGTGAGCATGAGTTATCCGGCGGTGTATCGTCCACGCTCAGTTTTTTTTGAGAAAGTTACCACAATTCAGGACAATATCACTCAACCAGTGTTGCTTTTAGCACCCGATGGTGTTCCTCTCAGGGCTTTGTATTTTATGGAGAAACAACCAGATGATAGTTGGAGGATTAATGGTTGTATTCTCGTTTCTGTGGAAGCAGAGACTTTTTGATAACTGGTGATTAGACTTTTAGTGCGGTATTTGCCTGATTGAGGACTTGGTTTAATTTACCACTGCGATAACCTTCTAAATCTAAGGTGACGTAGATAAATCCCAACTCTTGGAATGCAGTGACTACAGAAGGTAAATCTGTTGTGAGGACAAAATCTTTGATTTTTTCTGGCGGTAATTCAATCCGAGCTGTATCTTCTTCAGAACGGACGCGCAAATTTTGCCAACCTAACTTCCTGAGATAAATTTCGGCTCTACCTACACGTTGCAATTTGGCTATGGTAATTTCCTCACCGTAGGGAAAGCGGGAACTCAGACAAGGCTGGGCTGGTTTTTCCCACCAAGGTAAGCCTAATTGCTGGGAAAGCTGTCTAACTTCTAATTTAGTAATACCAAATTCTGCTAAAGGCGATCGCGCCCCTCTTTCCTTCGCGGCTTGAATCCCTGGACGATAATCATGCAAATCATCAGCATTGACCCCATCCACCACATAAGGGTAGCCCATCTCTAAAGCCAAAGGTTTTAGGGTGTCGTGTAATTCGCTTTTGCAAAAATAACAACGGTTGACGGGATTCGATGTGTAATTCGGGT
This sequence comes from Anabaena sp. FACHB-595, assembly GCF_048568275.1. Classification (NCBI taxonomy): domain Bacteria; kingdom Bacillati; phylum Cyanobacteriota; class Cyanophyceae; order Nostocales; family Nostocaceae; genus Anabaena; species Anabaena sp. FACHB-595. The sequence continues at coordinate 1,528,672 of NZ_CP183473.1, read as the reverse complement.
TGTCCATTTCGTAAGTTTGGACAATTTTATGGGAAATACCAATCGTTGCGGCTTGAATTTTCGCGTCTTCTAGTTCCTCTGGTAACAACGAAGGTGAAACCGCAGTCACAGCCAAAGCGCGATCGCCCAACGCATCATAGGCAATCTTCGCTACCAAAGTACTATCAACGCCCCCAGAATAGGCAATTAAAGCCTGTCCCATTTCTGTAAATAAGGCTTTTAATTGCTCAAGCTTTTCAGTTAACATCATTCCCAAATCCTGCCAAAACCCTATAGCAATATTTTAGTCAGTTGTCAGTTGTCGGTTGTCGGTTGTCAGTGGTAATTAGTTCTTCCCCCCAATCCCCAGTCCAAGCCAACAGTCAAAAGAAAAATCTTTTACCTTTTCACTTTTTACTTTTTCGTCCCCAATCCCTAAAGCTGACTATACTTAGCCACCAGACTGGCCAAGAGATTTAAATCTATGGGTTTAGAAATATAGTCGTTGACCCCAGCAGATAGACAGACGGCGCGATCGCCTTTCATCGCCATCGCCGTTTGGGCAATAATAGGAATCTGTTGATATTGAGATTTTTCTCGCAACTGCTTGACTAAATCTAAACCATCTCCATCGGGTAACCGGACATCCATTAAGATAACTGCTGCTTGTTGTTCGTCAAGTTTAGCCCACATTTCATGGGCATTCTTGACCCAAGTAACGTTATATCCCAACTTAGACAAGTGAGTTTGCATCAATTCACCGTTGGGTAAATCATCCTCAACTAACAAAATTTCTTTTGAACTGTTAGGTGTCAAAGATGCAGCAGATTTCGTTTCTTCATCCTCCACATCTTCTCCTACTAATACTTGCTCATTCTGTTGTAGAGGCAAAATAATAGTAAAGCGGGAACCGTGAGCAACTTGGGATTCTACTTCTACAGAACCATTGTGAATTTCTGCCAGTTTACGAGTCACCACTAAACCTAAACCAGTACCTTCATGTTGAGCAACGGAAGAATTAGGAATTTGGAAATATGGTTGAAACAGTAACGCCAGATTTTCTGGAGAAATACCACTACCAGTGTCCCAGACTGTAAAGTGGATAAATGAATCTTGCTGTGTCACCTTTAAGCCAACGGTGCCTTGATTGGTAAATTTGAGAGCATTAAATAACAAATTCAAAAGCATCTGTTTGAGCCGCAGAGGGTCAGCAACAAAGGTCTTGATATTGGGATCTAATTCCAAAGATAATTTCACCCCTTTATTTGCGGCCTTCTCCTTGATCAGCGTTAATACATTTTGGCAAAGTTCTGGTACATTAACTTTTTCCCACTGTACTTCTAACTGATTGGCTTCAATCTTGGAGAGATCCAAAATATCGTTGATCAGAGCCAATAGGTGTTTACCGCTAGATTGAATAATATTTAAATATTCATGATGACGTTCTCTTGTTGGATCGTAACCTTGGGCTAGAAGCAGGTGAGTAAAACCAATAATCGAGCTTAGAGGTGTACGAATTTCGTGACTTGTATTGGCTAAAAACTGATTTTTCAGTTGATTAGTCCGCTCCAATTCCTGATTAGAAATACCTAAATTTTGAGATTTCTGTTGCAAAGATTGTATTTTTTTGAGATGCACTAAGGCCTTCACACATTGTTCGGCTGACCGCTCCATTAGTTGTGTATTAAGTTGAGGATGTGGTGCGGTAAACGTGTTTTCGTGAGGCTTTAAGTTATCTGTCGCCAGAAGCAACCACCCAATCACACCATCAAAATCATCCCTTAATTGCCAAGCTCGCGGAGGTTGTTGATTTTCAAGTTTTTGTAAATCTGTGATTTTGATCGCTTCTTGCAATTGCAATCGCAGTTTTTTCCCGTCTTTGCATCTCTCTTCTAAGAGTGGAGGTTGACAGCCTAGAGATAGAGGGCGAGAAATATAGTAAACTTTACCAACTGCTGCTTGCGGTTGCAACAGAGCAATACCCACAGCACACAAAGGGAAACCTACATTGCTACTGTTTAAAGCAATGTCTAGTTCATTAACCACTGTTTGGAAAATATCCGCTTCTGTGGTTCTTGTGGCAACAGTGTTGAAAGCAGACTCTAAGCAATTATGCAGGCGTGTCTGTAGCTGGTTCAAGCTGCGTTCCAGCCATAACTCAGCGCAAAGCTGCTGACTTTCTGCCAACAGAGTTGGCGTTGTGTCTATCGATGAGTTGTGTTCTGGTAAGCTTGAATACTGCTGCATGGTCAACTAGACCGTTGAACAACTTTAGTTTTGCAAAAAATGCAAACACGATTCTATGTATATTAGCTCACAATTCTTTTTTGTCGATAAATCATAACTTATAGTACTGATTTTCGGTAATAAACTGGAGATTTTTGTTGTCAATCACCACTTTCTAAATAACTATAGATTAGCTTATTTAATTAGCAATATGGACATACAAACGATTCAACTGATTGTCAATGGTATTGCTGTAGGTAGTATTATCGCTCTTGCAGCTGTGGGACTGACTTTAACTTATGGAATTTTACGGTTGTCTAATTTTGCCCACGGTGATTTCTTAACTTTAGGGGCTTATCTGACTTTTTTTGTCAACACTTTTGGGGTAAATATTTGGTTATCGATGATAGTGGCAGTAGTGGGAACGGTGGGAGTAATGTTACTGTCAGAAAAATTGCTATGGTCTAGAATGCGCTCGATTCGAGCTAATTCCACTACTCTTATTATTATCTCAATTGGGCTGGCATTATTCCTGCGTAACGGGATTATTTTAATTTGGGGTGGCAGGAACCAAAATTATAATTTACCCATCACCCCCGCCTTAGATATTTTCGGAGTGAAAGTACCACAAAATCAATTGCTGGTGTTGGCATTGGCAGTATTATCCATCGGCGCACTGCACTACCTCTTACAAAACACAAAAATTGGTAAGGCGATGCGTGCTGTTGCTGACGATTTGGATTTAGCCAAGGTTTCAGGTATTGATGTAGAGCAAGTAATTTTTTGGACTTGGCTAATTGCCGGCACAGTCACCTCTTTAGGTGGCAGTATGTATGGCTTAATTACGGCAGTGCGTCCCAATATGGGTTGGTTCTTGATTCTGCCGCTATTCGCTTCTGTAATCTTGGGCGGTATTGGCAACCCTTACGGTGCGATCGCCGCAGCTTTTATCATTGGTATTGTTCAAGAAGTTAGTACACCCTTCTTAGGTTCCCAATACAAACAAGGTGTAGCCCTACTAATCATGATTTTGGTGTTGCTCATTCGTCCTAAAGGTTTATTTAAAGGCACGATGTGAGCAACACCATTCCACTTAGTTTGGGGACTGGGGATTAGGGTCTGGGGCTTGGGTGAAATTTTTCCCTCTTCCTCGTCCTTATTCCCTACTCCCCAAGTTTAACTATTGAATAATGTGGAAATAATAGGCTGCTACCAGGAAGTTAACAGCTAGTAGCAACAATGCCCAACCTGTACGAAAAGTATAGGGGGGTTTTAGCGCCGGTATTAGCAACTGGGGAAATTTTGGCCTTAGCCATAAATCGGTTCTCCTTATGTCATGACTTTTTCAGAAATACCAAACAGAGGACACAATTGCCCATATTCTTTAAAAATATTTGTGTGAATCGAGAATTAGGGGAGTGATTGCTGAGTAGGGAATTAGAATTTCTTCCCCCATACCCCTCAATATGGTTCGGATAAGCTCTTGAAGCAGAGGAGGCAGGGGAGGAAAGGAGGTTATTTTCATAATTTTTCTCTTCCCCTGCTTCTCTTCTCCCCTGACTTCCCCTGCCTTCCCCTGCCTGCCTTAACCAAGAAATCCCTTAACCGAACCGTATTGCCACACCCCTACCTCTTCACTCCTCTCCAGCATGATAGGAACTGCGAACTAGTGGAGCCGAACGGACATGGCTAAAGCCCATTTCTCTGGCTAGTTTGCCTAGATGCTCAAATTCTTCTGGTGTCCAATATTTTTGGACTGGTAGATGTTCTAGGGATGGGCGCATATACTGACCAATAGTTAGGCGATCGCATCCTATGTTCCTTAAGTCTGTCATTGCTTCAACTAGTTCAGCAACCGTCTCGCCATGTCCCACCATTAAGCCTGATTTGGTGGGAATACGGGGGTTGAGTTCTTTGACCAGAGAAAGAACTCGCAAAGAGCGATCGTATTTCGCACCCCGGCGTACTGGCCCGGTTAAGCGGCGCACTGTCTCAATGTTATGGTTAAAACAAGCCGGTTGTGCCTCTACAATCATTTTTATGCGCTGGCGTTGTCCGGATTCCCCCGCACCTGCACCACCCCAAAAATCCGGTGTCAAAACTTCAATTTGAGTACCTGGATTTAATTGACGGATTGCCTCCATAGTTTGGACAAAGTGGCTTGCTCCCTGGTCTTGTAAATCATCACGAGCTACAGACGTAAGTACTACATAACGCAGTCCCAAAAGTTGTACCGCTTCTGCCACCTTTTGCCCTTCCTCTGGGTCAAGTGGCATCGGTGCATGACCTTTATCGACTTGACAAAAAGCACAGACACGGGTGCAGGTAGGCCCCATAAGTAAGAATGTAGCCGTTTTTTTGGGCATAGCACTCACCCCGATTCGGGCAGCGACCTTCTTCACAAATTGTATGAATTTGACGCTGCTTAATAATGCGCTGTACTGTTGACAGTTCGCTAGCTTTGCCAATGGGACGGCGCAACCAACTGGGCATTGCCGTAATTTCCGACTTAAACTGAGCAGATTGTGAGGCAGTCATAGGCTTGTAGTTGACTAGATAAAAATAAATATCTCTTGTATGTAATGGTTGCAGGAGAAGGGGGATGAAGAGAAATATAACTTCAAATGAAAGACAGACGTAGAGAATGCGTCATACCAAATGAGTATAAATTCTCTTCTATTTTCCCTCATTACTCCATCTCCTAAAAGTTTTGTTAAACACTGCCGACGACGACATTTATACCGAAATATACTATCCCCCAATTAATAACAATGTTGGATATAGTGGGGAGATTCTCACGGTCATTCGGAATTCACACAGCATCCCTCAGGGAAGCAGCTATTTAAACTTCAATATTCTTTTAGAGTAATCAGTCGTGGCAAGTAACAAAATTTTAGTTATCGATGACACTACCGTTGTCAGGGTAAAAGTACGTGAAATGTTGCCCCCTGGCAATTTTGAGGTATTAGAAGCCAAGGACGGCTTGGAAGGGATAAATCTCATCCGACAAGAAAAACTCAGCTTGATCATGTTGGATTTCCTGCTGCCTAAATTGAGTGGTTGGGAAGTATTCCAGCAAGTTCAAGCTCATCCTGAACTGAGAAAAATTCCCTTGGTAATTATGTCTGGGAGGAAGGAAGAGGTGACGGAAAAAATCACCGAACCTTTCGAGTATTTTGAATTTTTGGGTAAACCGTTTGATCAGAAACAGCTAATTAATGCGATTAAGTCAGCAATGACTAAGGCTAAACTACCGCGCCAAGAACCAGTGGGAGCAGTTGCTGCTAAGAATGGCAATACAGCCGCCACTGCTACTATTACACATGGCGCTGTAGCAACAGTAGCTGCACCTACTGTTGCTACAACTACTAAAGTAGCAACGGCTGGAATAGATGCAGATGCGGCTGCTGAAATTCAAGCACTTAATGACAAAGTTGCTAAAATGCAGGCAGAAATTGAAGGTTTGAAGAAACAGCTCGCGCAAGTAGTCACTTTTATTAAACAAAAAATTAAGTAGCGATGAGCTGCGGTCGGTGGGAGAGTATCTTTATGTTCTCTGTGGCACGCTTAGGCTTTATAGGGCGTGTTGTATACAGAGGTTACACTATTGCCGACTGCGTACAGTAACGCTATGTAGCATTTAAAATACCTTAGGTAAGTGCCGGAGAAAGTCAACTGCTTGTCAGTCCATAGAGAATTTGATCAAAGCGATCGCTATCGATTATAAGTTGAGAGTCATAGTTGTTTCCTATCTAGCCTACGCTTTGCCGTAGGCTACTGTTTTTGCAAGTATCACTATTAACTAGCTGCGCCAAATTTCAGTCTTTTTAATGCGGAGTAAGGCTGTAGACGCTTCGGCTACCCGCAGGGTGGTTAGCGCCAAGGTACGCAGAGATTTTCTCGTAACAATTCGCTAGTTCTAAAATAATTACGCGTATCTTCATCGAAAATTGGTATAAGTCCTATTTAAAATATAGTAATTTGGCGTAATCTTTGAATATATCTAAATTTCTATATTGTAACCATTGTCCAACAAACCCCTGATATAGTAAGCATTATCAACCATAATAAGCATTATTTCCAAATTGAACAGTAAGCATATAGTTATAAGAAATAATCAAAAATTTAGCTAGACTTTACAGATGAGTTTAAAGCTGAAATTTATCCTTAAAAATGCAGCATATCATCAATTTTTCCTCAAATAAAGCAATAATGTTGTTTAACGACAGTGAAAGCTCACGCTTAGAAACGCTCTATCAATATCGCATTTTAGATACACCACCAGAAGAAGAGTTTGACGATCTGGTAAATCTTGCTGCTGATAGCTGTAATACACCGATCGCTCTAATCAGTATTTTAGACGCTCAAAGAGAATGGTTTAAGTCAAAAGTAGGAATTACTGAATTAGAAATACCACGTAATATCTGTCTTGGTATTCATACAATTGGGCAGAATGACATATTGATTATTCCTGATACCTGGCAAGATGAACGATTTGTAGAAAATCCCCTAGTGAGGCAAAAGCCAACCGCTTTCCGTTTCTATGCAGGAGTTCCCTTAATTAACTCTGAGGGTTTTGCCTTGGGTTGTCTGGCTGTGATAGATTCTACCCCTCGTAACTTGAGTTTAAAAGAACAACGAATACTCAAACGTTTAGCGCGTCAAGTCATCAGACAATTAGAGTTACACCGAAAGCAAATTAGCCATGAAAGCAGCTTATATGTTCATTTATTGTTCACAAATAATCCTCGTCCTATATGGATATGTGAGCGGCGAACTTTACAAATTTTAGATGTTAATCAAGCTGCTATTACACAATATGGTTACTCAAGAGCAGAGTTTTTAGAAATGCAGCTTGCCCAAGTTTTCGTACCTGAGTTTATCTCAGATTTAATCAGAGATATAGAACAGGAGAACTTTCAATTTCCCTTCCTGATGGAATGCCAGCATCGTCTAAGTAGTGGACAAGTTATTGATGTTGAATTAGCTATTAATTATATAGAACATTCAGGTTATAAAGCTTGTTTAGTCGATGCCATAAATATTACCGAACATATTCAAATAGAACGGAACCTACAAAAAAGTGAAACCAGAGTTAGAACTATTTTGGAAGCAATTCCTGTACCTTTGGTAATTTCCCGCGTTGATGATGGCTTAATTTTATATACTAATTCCGAATTTCTGCAAACATTCCAGCTATCTGGAAATGATTTAATTAATCACTATGCCGCAGATTTATACGAAAATCCAGAAGACCGACAGCAGATATTAGAAGCTCTTAGTCAACATGGATCACTTCAGAATTATGATATTCAATTCAAGAAAAGTGACGGGACTTCATTTTGGGCGATCGCCTCAATTCAGTACTTAAATTTCAATAATGAATATGCAATTTTAACCGTACTCTACGATATTACAGAGCGCAAAAATATTGAAGCCAAATTGCAAGAAAAAAATGCACTTTTACAAAGTATTTTTACTGGTATCCCGTTGATGATTGCACTGATTAGTCCTGAAGGTCAGATTCAATGGGTAAATCAAGAATTAGATCGTCTTTTAGGTTGGAGTTTGAGAGATTATCAAACCCTTGATATTTTTGCAGAATTATATCCTCAGCCTGAATATCGTCAATTAGTCATCAATTTTATCCAATCCGGGGAATGTATTTGGTGTGATTTTAGAACTCAAACAAGATATGGGCAAGTATTAGATACTTCTTGGATAAATATCAAACTTGCCGATGGTCGCATAATTGGTATTGGTCAAGAAATTACCAAGCGTAAACAAACCGAACGGGCTTTGAAGGGACAGGTTGAGCGAGAACAGTTAATGCGTGCTGTTGCTCAACGGATTCGCCAATCGCTGAATCTACAAAATATTCTCAATGCCACAGTTAAAGAAATTAAAGACTTGCTTGATGTCGATAGGGTCGTGGTTTATCAGTTTGCCCCAGATATGAGTGGTAAAATTGTAGCAGAATCGGTGAAGCCTGGATGGAAAATTGCTCTAGGCGCAGATATTCAAGATAATTGTTTCCAGTCAGGAGCAGGAGCAGATTATCGTCAAGGACACAAAAGAGCGATCGCTAACATCTACACAGCCGAATTAACTGATTGTCATCTGCGTTTATTAGAACAATTTCAAGTTAAAGCCAACTTAGTTGTACCTATTCTGTTAGAAGTCAGTGAAGGCAACACTGTGCCGCAGCTTTGGGGTTTATTAATAGCCCATCAATGTTCTACCCCAAGGGACTGGGAAGCACATGAACTAGATTTGCTTGACCAACTTTCCGTCCCGATTGCGATCGCCATCCAACAATCAAGCATACTTCAACAAGCCCAGAATGAATTGGCTGAACGCCAAAAAGTAGAAGTTCGCTTGAGAAGTGCCTTAGCGGAAAAAGAAGTTTTACTCAAAGAGGTTCATCATCGGGTTAAAAATAATTTACAGATAGTTTCTGGATTATTACTACTTCATTCTCAAACACTCAAAGACCCAGAATTAATCAGAACTCTGCAAGAAAGTCAAAACCGTGTTGAGTCCATCTCGATGATTCATAAGAACTTATATACTTCACCAAATATTGGACAACTTGATGTTGTTGATTATATCAATAATTTAGCTACGAGTATTTTAATATCCTATCAATTAGAGCCAGGAAAAATCAGCTTAGAAACTCATATCCACCCGGTTGAGTTAAATCTTGATCAAGCCATTGCCTGCGGCTTAATTATCAATGAACTAATTTCCAATTCTCTTAAACACGCTTTTCCTCAAAAAACAACAGGCGCAATAAAAATTGATTTACAAAAAGTTGATGACAAAATTGATCTGACTATTAAAGATAATGGTATCGGTTTACCAGATAATTTAGATTGGCGGTATACAGATTCTTTAGGTCTTTCGTTAGTTCATGACTTAGTAACAGAACAACTAGAAGGCACTGTTAGTATCGAACGTCAACCCGGAACTACATTTAAAATCCAATTTCCGCATTAACTGAACAACTGTAAATTTACAATGGAGCCAGTCAAAATTTTAGTCGTTGAAGATGAAGTGATCGTAGCTAGAACTATTGCTAGTCAACTTAATCAACTAGGTTATGTTGTTACAGGTACAGCCTCTTCTGGAAAAGCGGCGATCGCTAAAGCAATAGAGACTAGCCCAGAACTAGTTTTCATGGATATTATCCTCAAAGGTGAAATCGATGGTATCACCACTGCCAGTTACATTCGGGAACACTTAGATATACCAGTTATATTTTTAACTGCTTATGGCGATGATAATACTATAGAACGGGCAAAGATAACTCAACCATTGGGGTATATTGTAAAACCATTTACATCTAAGGATTTGCGTATTTCCATTGAAATGGGTTTGATGAAACATCGCTTAGAAAGGGACATAAGAGAAAATCGTGACCGATTAGCAACGCTCTTAAACTCAATTAGTGATGCGGTTATCGCCACTGATGAGTCTGGAAATGTCACATTTATGAACCCAGCCGCCGAGGAAATTACTGGTTGGCATCAAGCAGATGCGATTGGACACGAGGTATCCCAGATTTTTAATATCATTGACGAAGTTACAGAAAATGTTTTAGAAAACCCAGTTACAAAAGTTCTCAGAGAACAAAAAGTAGTTTATTTAGACGAATATACATCTTTGATCACAAAAGACGGCAGAAGAGTGCCTATCGGTGATAGTGCTTCGCCCATCATGGGACTACCAAACAAAATCAACGGTGTGGTAATTGTTTTTTGGGATCTCAGTGAACGAAGACAAACAGAACTACTAGAGCAAGCACTACAAAAAGAACGAGAACTGAATCATCTTAAATCCTTATTTATCTCTACTGTCTCTCATGAATTTCGTAATCCTTTGAGTGTAATACAAACAGCAATAGAACTGATAGAATTACACGGACAAAATCTAACCGAAACCAAAAAAAACACATATATAAGGAGAATTAAAGGTGCTGTACAATCCATGAAGTTACTCATGGAAGATGTCCTTTTTATGGGGAAATCGGAAGCAGCAAAGCTTGAGTGTAACCTTGTACTCTTGAATTTAAAGGAATTTTGTCAAGAGTTAATAGAAGAATTCACAGCTGTGGAAACTAGCGGACATGAAATTATTTTTACTTGTAGTGATGAAACGACAAATGCGTTTATGGATGAACGGCTATTACATTACATATTTGTAAACTTACTTTCTAACGCCGTCAAGTATTCTCCCCAAAATGAAACTATCAGGTTTGATTTAACTTGTGATCAAACTAAAGGCGTGGCAATTTTTCAGATTCAAGACGAAGGTATTGGTATTCCCATCGCAGATCAATCCCATCTATTTGAATCATTTTATCGAGCGTCTAATTCTCAATCAATTCAGGGTACTGGGCTAGGTTTAGTGATAGTTAAAAGATGCGTTGAAGCCCACAAAGGAGAAATTGCTTTTAGCTCTCAAGAAGGTATGGGGACTACGTTTACAATTACTTTACCTTTAAATTATCAATAATTCAGTTGTCAGTTGTTGATCAACAAAGGTAGTCTTCACTACTGACTCACACCACCAACAACTGGTCTAACTTCCGAAAATGGATCTGCACCGCCAGTCCAGTTAAAGTCGCTAATCCGGATGCTAAAAGCGCCTAATTCCAGTACCGGATTGTAGCGCAAGGTGATTCCGTAAGTGCGTCGGCTATATTCAACAATGTAGTCTGTGCTACTTTCTTTACCAGTATCTAAGTTAATTGATGTTTGAAAACCTAAACGCCAAGGGCCGTAAATTTGTTGGGAAATACCAGCACTGAGTACTCTTTCATCAACGTAGCGGTCAAACAAAAAGGGCGATAGTCCACTGGTTAAACCTTGGGAATAACGGACGTTAAAAGCTGTATAGTCAAGGAAGGGGCGAGAAAAATGACCAAGCTGCCCTACTAAGCCAACTGTGCCAATCAGGGTGCTTTGATTGTCGCCATTGGTGTAGTAGCTAGAAGTACCAGTAATACCAGCGATCGCCTGTAAGTAAGGAACTACAGGACTAGCTGTATATCTTAAACCTTCTGTGGCTGTGGGTGGTAGTGGTTTTCCTTGCCATAGTAAAAACCCTTTACTCAGGGCGGCGCTACCTTGTAGGCGACCAAGAGAGACTCGATCATTGGTTCTGATGGGATCTAGCAAGTCTTGGCGGTCGGTGTTGGCGTTGATATACTGCGCGCCGGCTTGATAGCTGAGATTGATCCCAGAGTTCCCTAGAGGAATAACTGGAGAAGTAATCACACCACCCAAACTGCTTTGGACAGTTTGAAAGCCAAGTGTACCGTTATAGAGGCGATCGCGGTAACTATATTCCCAATTCACCACATGAGGATTGCGATCGCCTAAAGATTGGCGTAAACGCAAACTCGCTTTTAAATTCTCGTCTATGTCGTCAAAATTGAAACTAGTTAGTTCTCCGATACCTTCAAGTACGGATCGGGTACCTAAAACAGAATTTAATCTGGCTTTGACACCAAATAACCCCGTCACATCATCACTGTCTTGTATGGCTTTCTGGACGAAAAACTGGGGTGTGATCTGCAAATTAGTACTATCTGTACTAATAGGTGTAAAACCGCGCTCAATAAAAACACCGCCCCGCTTATCGCCATCATAGCCAGGAGAGACGATAAAGGGTGTGGTATCCCGTTCTCGACGGTCGATTTTCTGCTGATTTATGGGGATTGGTAAGGTCAAGCCTTGGTCAAAAACTAAGCGCTGTCGCTGTGTGGTGATCCGATCAACTAAAGGGGCTTCCCGCGTGACGGTGACTGTATCTGCCCGTAACTCCAATTCTGGTGGTGAAAATGGGTCATTTGTGAGGCGCACATTTCGCGCTTGCCAACCACGAGGATAGAAATCAATTTGCTCGGCTTCAAACCTAATACGCTTCACCTCACCCCCAGCCTTGGGAGGAGGAAGATTACTAGCTTCGCTTCCGCCACCAAATGTAAACTCAATGCCACCGGGACTACTGACATTAGCAAAAGGTTGATTGGTGCGGATGGAGTTGCTTGGTGCTTGTTGTGGAACGCCACCAGCAGTCACATCAGTGGGTAAGAAAGCAAAATCTCTTGATGCTGAGGGTACGTTGATTTCACCGCTTCCGTTTTCTAATTCCCCAGTGTCTTGGACAAAATTATAAGTAAAGCGTTGTCCTCGTAATAGTTGATCTCCTCTAGTTAAAACTACATCTCCCTCTCCTGCCGCAATCAAGTTATCTAAATTAACCTGCACGCGATCGGCATCCAGCAGCGCCCCATCAAACCGTACTAATACATTACCTTCGGCAGTAATAACGCGTCTTTGCTCATCATACTCCTGCCGATCTGAAGTCACTTCTACAATTCTTTGTCGGGCTGGTAATGTATTGTTGGGTGTAGCAGGTGTTTGAGTTGTTATTGGTGACTGTGCTTGTGAACTAAGAGGTGGCGTGACAGTTTGTATTGATAGTTTATTTAACGAGTTGCGCGACTTAAACTCAATAACATTTTGAATTGGTTGATTATTAACTACTGGGTCACTATCAGATACAGAGATATTAATTTTGTCCCCAGTCTGTTGTACAGTAACCTCGTCTTTCTGTTCTTGCTTAGTCAATGGCGAGGCGACTAGTTTTGTTGGAGGTGATACATCTGGCAGAATTTTCGCTGTAGGGAAGACTGGGGAATTAGTACTTGTATTGTTTTGGACAGATTGAGGAATTGTTGCTGTAGGGAAGACTGGGGAATTGGCACTTGTATTGTTTTGGACAGAATAACCAATTGCCAAGGTTTGTCCTAAATTAACGGCGCTACTAGAAGGGGTAAGGGGAGAAAATTCTGAAGTAAAGGTTTCTGGTGTACTGGGCTTTGACAGAACAGGAGTTGCGATTAAATGGTCTGTTTTATGGCTGGTGGGTTTTGGTAACTGCAAAGAATCTTCTGTTTTCTCTACAGTTGAACTTTGCAACTGTGTCTCTAGAGGTTTGGCGGTTTCTGGTTTTTTTTGCTGAGTGGGATCAATCTCACTAACTAAATAAAATCGACTATCACTAGCAGATGGGGTGGAATTTGCAGGTTGTATAGGTTCAACAAGGGAAGGCGGTGCAGGCGGCAGAACTGGATGAAGCATATTGGGACACAATCAACCTAACAAATAGCCAATTAATAGCCGGAATGAATTCACCTGTGCTTGAGTAAACTCCCTGAGGGGAGACACTACACTGCAAAGGAAAAATCTTTGGCAGGTAGTGTTTTTTTCAGTCTGGTGTTTTCTAACTTCCGGCGCTCACGGATCAATTGTCTCGCTTTTACTCTAAATCCCGACGACCGGGGTTACGAGCTGGGTCATTAGACAAAAATCCGAAGACAAAGATAGCCACAAAGAAAGCAACAACAATATAAACAGCGATTTTTAAAGTGAGCATCTGCGATATCTCCAAAAGGTAGAGCTTCGTCCTCAGTATCTGCCATGCAGAAAAGGTAGTTTCTTTATATTACCCGCATCTCGTTACTTTTTGAGAGTGCCGCAGTGGTCGTTAAGACCATGTTCAGTTTCCTTAGGTAATGCTCAGTTTTTTCTGACCGAGTGGATGACCCTGAATAGGATTTAGTTGTTAACTAGTTCATCTTGTGACGTTTTCTTCAGCCAGAGGTTTCCTATCTTGAAGATAAATTGGTAAAAGCTAGGAATTATATCAATTTCGTTAATTGGTGATGGGTAATTGCTTCTTCCCCCACTCCCCACCCGCTTCTTCCAACTTCCTAATCTCCAGATGCAACTAAATCCTGGGCAATGCGGCTTTTAATTACTCGTGCAGGTGCGCCTACAGCTACGGAGAATGGGGGAATATCTTTGGTGACAACTGCCCCTGCGCCAATAACACTTCCTTTACCAATAGTCACACCATCTAATACCGTTACTCCATGTCCTAGCCAACAATCATCCTCAATCACAATTCCTTTACGAGTAACACCTTGGTATTTAATCGGCAATATCGGATCTGTAAAGTTGTGATTGTTGGCATATATACCTGAATGAGCAGCAATCATGCAACGCTTACCAATTGTGATGTCTCCTGGCCCAGAAATACAAACATCAGAAGCAATGAAAGTTTCCACGTCAATGTGAATACACGTATTTTCCAGACACCCTATATCAACGTTGCGCTCAATTGCCACTCCATCTGCCAAAGCAATTTTATTATTTGGATGCCCTTTGGCATCAAGACGGACACCGTTGAAGAGATGTACACTATTGCCGATTTCAATATTAGAAGCGTTGGTAAATTCTACTCCATGTTGAATATATACGGGGCTGCCTATGTGAGCAAAAATCATTCGATATACGAGATTCCTTAATTTTGGGCCTAACAGTAGTGTGGGGATATTCCCGAAAACAGTGATTGCCAGAAGTTCTTGAAATCGCTGTAATTTGGCAGAATATCTCTGATGATTCATGATTAAGTTATCCGATAAATATTGTGAACGATGTGGCTGATGTGTTGGATATGTATCTTTGGTTCTGTAGTGCCAATTATCCTGATATTTATCCAGTATTAATTTAGTGAGTATTGATACATGAATACCCACTATGCTGGATATAACTCAAAGTATTTTTGAGTTGAAATCCAGGTTTATAACGTTTGTAATTTTTCCCAGAGATAACAGAATTAATATGCTGTTTTTCTCCACTCAATTTGATTAGCTGCGTTGCCAGCAACAACATATCTTGGTGGCATTTATCGATCAATTTTCCCAAGATTGTTGCTATTTTTATCTCCGGCAATATAAAAGCTAATGCTCAGGTAATTACAGTGTTACAACTCAGAGTATTAAATTGTGAGTTGGTCTAGCTTGAGACAGACTAATTTCACTAATGTTAGACAATAGCAACAGATGGATATAGTTATTTTTAGTCTGACATCCGCCCTATATGCAGCGAATTATTTTTCACAACCCAATTGAACAAGCTTTTGTCAACTCAAATACATTTTTCCCAGACTAAATAAAATTTTTGAGGAAATTTGTCTATATATGAAAATGTAATTTGTGTTGAATAATACTTGGTATTTTAATGGAATCTCACCAATTTACGGTGGAGTATCTCCAACTTCAGCCATCACATTAAAATTCACCATCGGTGCAAACAAGTAAGCGCTTCCCCGATTGCTATGGCGACTCTCCGGCAACGAATTTTTAGAGTATGCTGCTCTCATCATGTTGCACACTGATGATTTATGAACTAACCTAATCACGCTTATGATCACATGAATGGTTTTTAACAATAATTGCTCACCAGTATAACACATTTTATTGTTTGTGGATCAACCGCAAGAAATAGTTTCTTCAATATTGTTGATATGTAATAAATTTGATGTGTTGTTAATAACAAAAGTGGGTTTTATGTAAGTATAGCTACATATTTATATTTGAGGTTCTAATGGCATTAGTTAGTATATTGTGTGGAGAATACTATGAAAAATATCCGGAAGAAAGTCAATCAAGATTTGATTTACAAGCAAATCTTAAATTTATAAGACTTACCCATGAAAAAGAAATATCAAGGCTTTGGATAAGGGTGTATGGGATAGGGATACAAGGGTATAAATGCTTGAAACCCTTACACCCGGACTCAACAGATAACCTGTTTGCGTAAGTTCTAATCTAAATAAATTTAGACATAAAAAGCAATATGTGAGATTGTGGTAGCGAATTTTACTGATTAATTTTGAATATTTTTGTTGCAAAAATATTTTCAGGATGATGTATGTTGCATTTCCCTGTATTTTACTCAAACCACCAGGAAAAGCGATCGCTGGATAGACAAGTCAGCTTTGATTTATATTTGCTGTGGCATAGACATACGTACTGGTGTAGATAGGGATTAGTGAAGAAGCCTTATGGGGCTGTACTTAATTTTTTTCAAAAATGAAATTAAATATTGGTTATAGATATTGGACTTAAATGCAGTCAGCTTGAGAGACAATTTTGGATAAATCATTTGCAGATGCAACATACAATACTTTTTTAATTGTCAATAGTAAAAATAGCCAAAAATGTACAAATCCCCCAATCAGGTGAGCCAATTGGGGGATGTGTTTTGGCTGTCAGTTGTTGTAGATTTTGGAAACAATCCTGATATACTTCCCTTCGTTCAAGGTTCTACGATCGCCCAAAAATTCGCAGTATCAGGTATTACTATAAACTTACATGGTTGGCACGGATTATGGTTTTAATTCAGGACATCGCCCAACAAGCTTTAAATACTGGTTATTTGAGTATTGCTGATCAAAACCAAATTCAAGTGCTGCTAAAAACAAACTTTGATTCAGAAGATGTAGATGCGTTGATTATCTTACAACGGGCGATCGCCTCTGGCAGGGTCAAGCAAGAATCACTCAACTATAAATCCTACACAACTAATAACAGCAGAGACAAGAAGTCTAACATTAAACTTGCTTATCAAATAGCCGCCGAGATGACATTTGCCGCCGCAGTCGCGCTGACAATGCCCAAAAACTCACCAGATCAGCCTTCCCTCGGTACATGAAAAATTATCCTGCAAGATCCCCGACTTCTCCAAGAAGTCGGGGATCTAAAATAATCGTTAAGAGAATCTTGAGATTTTCACACCTAAGATGCAGGTTTTGCCAACCAGTAACGTAATAAAAAGACTGATGGCACGGAGTTTAACAGGTATGGGCGCAAAGATTTCCATTCCTTAACAAAGTCATGGCAATTTTACAAACATAGTATAAAGAATTGGCAACATTGGGGAAAGACAGTGAACAATATCCATAGCTAAACTAGGAGCTTTGCTAACCTATGCAGCCGATTCGCACATTCAATGTTTCTCCTTCCTTGCCGCCGCGACTTGAGCCGTTGCGGCGACTGGCGTATAATTTACACTGGGATTGGAACGTTGAGACTAAAGATTTATTTCGTCGCTTAGACCCAGACTTGTGGGAATCTAGTCACCACAATCCCGTACTAATGCTGGGTACAATCAGTCAAGGGCGGCTTTTGGAAGTTGTGGAAGATGAAGGCTTCCTGGCACAGTTGGATCGTGCTAACCGTCAATTAGATGACTACTTACAAGAGCGTAGTTGGTATCACAAACAACGCGGTCAGCAGCCAAAAGAATGTTACGCCTATTTTTCGGCTGAATTTGGACTGGTAGATTGTCTGCCTGTTTATTCTGGTGGTTTGGGCGTTCTGGCAGGGGATCACTTAAAATCAGCTAGTGATTTAGGGCTACCCTTGGTTGGTGTGGGTTTACTGTACCAGCAAGGTTATTTTGCTCAGTATCTCAATGCTGATGGTTGGCAACAAGAACGTTACCCGATTAACGATTTCTACAACATGACCTTGCACCTAGAACGCAATCCTGATGGTTCAGAATTGCAGATTGCGGTGGATTACCCCGGACGCAAGGTGTATGCCAGAGTTTGGCGGGTACAGGTGGGAACAGTTCCCCTGTATATGCTGGACACGAATATTGAGCCGAATAACCCCTACGACCACGACATCACAGACCAACTCTATGGTGGTGATATCGATATGCGTATCCACCAAGAAATTATGTTGGGTATTGGTGGTGTGCAGATGTTGAAGGCTTTGGGTTATAAAGTCACGGCTTACCACATGAATGAAGGCCACGCCGCCTTCTCAGCCCTAGAACGTATCCGCTTGTTAATTCAAGAAGAGGGGTTGAGTTATGCGGAAGCTAAACAGGTGGTGAGTTCGAGTAACATCTTTACAACCCATACACCAGTACCGGCAGGAATTGACTTATTTTCTCCTGACAAGATTCTGTATTACCTTGGTTATTATGCAGACATCTTTGGCTTACCCAAAGAGCAATTTTTAGGGTTAGGGCGAGAAAATACAGGCGATTTATCTGGGCCGTTCAGTATGGCTGTCTTGGCGTTGAAGATGGCGACATTTTCTAACGGTGTAGCCCAGTTACACGGTGTGGTTTCCCGGCAAATGTTCCAAGGTTTGTGGAAAAAGGTTCCTGTTGAGGAAGTACCAATTGCGGCAATTACCAACGGTGTTCATGCCCGTAGTTGCGTTGCCAAATCAACCCAGGAATTATACGATCGCTACTTGGGGCCAAATTGGTCATCAGCGCCACCAGATAACCAATTGTGGGAACGGATGGATGCAATTCCTGATGAGGAGTTGTGGCGGAATCACGAACGTTGTCGCCTGGACATGATACTCTATGTGCGCGACCACTTAGTTAAACACCTGCGCGATCGCGGTGCTTCTGCTTCCGAAATTCTCCAAGCCCAGGAAGTTCTTGATCCCAACGCTTTGACTATAGGCTTTGCCCGTCGTTTTGCTACCTACAAACGCGCTACCCTGTGGATGCGCGATGTCGAACGCATTAAACGTATTTTACTCAGCAACAAAGACCGCAAGGTACAATTTGTCATCGCTGGTAAAGCCCACCCTAAAGACATTCCAGGGAAAGAACTCATCCGCGAAATTAATCACTTTATCCGCGAACAACACTTAGAAAAACAAATAGTGTTTGTTCCCAACTACGACATTCATATTTCCCGGTTGATGGTTGCTGGTTGCGATATTTGGTTAAACACACCCCGCCGTCCCAGAGAAGCATCTGGTACTAGCGGGATGAAAGCCGCCATGAATGGCTTACCGAACCTGAGTGTATTAGATGGTTGGTGGGATGAAGCCGATTACGTCCGCACAGGCTGGGCGATTGGACATGGGGAAAATTACGATGATCCCAACTACCAGGACGAAGTAGAAGCCAATGCTCTCTATGATTTACTGGAAAAAGAAGTCGTACCCTTATTTTACGACCACCGTGATGTCGATGGTTTACCCCGTCCCTGGGTTGCCAAAATGAAAGACGCTATCCGGTTAAACTGTCCCTTCTTTAATACAGCGCGGATGGTCAGGGAATATGCACAACGAGCTTACTTCCCAGCAAGCGATCGCTATCACACTTTAACATCTGATAATTATGCCCCAGCTAAGGAATTAGCAGATTGGAAAGCTAAACTTACTGACCATTGGTTTAATATCAAAATCAAAGATATCGATGTATCCGCAGGTGCAGATATTGAAGTTAATCAAACCGTTGCTGTCAAAGCCAAAGTAGACTTGACAACATTAAACAATGATGATGTCCAAGTTGAACTATATCAAGGTTCCATTGATGCTAACGGCGATATCGTCAGTGCTATACCCGTAGTCATGGATTATCAAGGACAAGACACTAATGGCTTGAGTGTTTATACAGCTAACATCCTTTACACCACCTCTGGTTTACAAGGTTTATCCTTGCGTGTATTGCCAAAACACCCACACCTGTCTAGTCCTTATGAACCCAGGTTGATTGCTTGGGCTGACTAAAACAAAACAGTGCTGGGAATCACAATTCAAGACTCAGCACTGACTTAGGGATGACAATGTAACCAGTAGTGCGATCGCCTAATACTAGGTTACGTTGTTCTCCCCAATACCACCAATAAGCAGCTACGTAAGCACAAATTAAGCTATCTAGTTTGTCTTCGGCGGCTTTCAGTTCTGCACCTGTGTAGGGAATTTCACCAAGGGATAACTTTTTTACACACAAAGTAGGTTCCATTGTGGGTAGGATATCCACAATATATTGATAAAGTTTGATTAATTCTAAGCGGCGCTCACTGATGCGCCCTTTTTTATATTTAAGAATACGATCTAAACTGAATAGCTGAACTATTGCGGGATGAGGAAAGACTTCTATTTGATATCTGCCTAATTTTTGCGCTTCTATTGTCGGCGCATGGGCAAAACCACGAGACTCCAATTCTAAACCAAAATTTATAGTTCGTTCTGCAAAAGCTAGACCTTGGTTGGCTGGGTAACAACCAGCGTGATATTTACCAAAATATTTATGGGTGAGTTTGTCAGGGAGACGACTTCCCGTCAAGTTAGGTATAAGGGTGGGTGCATCTACGCCGATGATTGCTGGTTCATTTGGTTGCACCCAGGTATCTATCCAGGTGAAAATATGAGCGATCGCATCTTGACGATCTAAATCAACTATCTCTAATTTACCCTCAATTAATTGCAGACAACATAAACCACTCGGTTGAGACTTCCAACCTAAATCAATCCCAATAAATTTCATTTGTGTCAGTTTAATACCTCAGAATATACAAGAAAAATCCTCAGCGTACCTCTGCGCTAACCTTAGCGTTACTCCGCGTTAAAAAGGATAATCTCTAGCCTCCATCAGCAAACCTATCCGTCGCCTCAATCAAAGCACTACGAATCCCCACTTCACTCATCGAATGACCAGCATCAGGAACTACAATAAACTCTGCTTCCGGCCAAGCCCGGTGTAATTCCCAAGCTGATGTCATTGGACAAACCACATCATAACGTCCCTGGACAATCACCGATGGAATCTGGCGGATACGATGAACATTTAATAGTAATTGATCCTCAGAATTGAAAAATCCTTTATTCATAAAGTAATGACATTCAATTCGCGCAAAAGCATCAGCAAAATTATCTGCTCCAAAAGTTTGCTTTAGCTGGGTATCAGGAAATAATCTACTAGTACTAGCTTCCCAAATTGACCAAGCACGAGCCGCTTCTCGTCTAACTTGTGAATCTGGACTAGTTAAACGTTGGTAATAAGCTGTGAGTAAATCGTCTCTTTCATTTACAGGAATCGGTTGCAAATATTCCTCCCAAGCATCAGGAAAAATATAACTAGCACCTTCTTGATAAAACCAACGCAACTCTTTTTGTCTGAGTAAAAATATCCCGCGTAAAATTAAGCCTAAACAACGCTCAGGGTGAGTTTGACTATAAGCTAATGATAAAGTACTGCCCCAACTCCCACCAAAAACCACCCACTTTTCTATTCCTAAATGCTCTCGTAGTTTCTCAATATCATTAACCAAATCCCAAGTTGTATTTTCTCTTAATTCTGCATGGGGTTGACTTTTACCGCAGCCACGTTGGTCAAACATTACCAACCGCCATTTTTCAGGATGAAAATATTGCCGATAAACTGGCGGACAACCACCACCAGGGCCACCATGCAGTAAAACTATGGGTTTACCTTGGGGGTTTCCTGATTCTTCAAAATGAATGGTGTGTAATTGGGAAACTTGTAACTTACCTTCTTTATAAGGTTCGATGGGTGGGTAAAGTTCGCGCATTTTAATACTTGAGGAGTAGTTCAGTAATCATATAATAGACAGCGCTGAGTATAGGCGATCGCACAACTGGTTAGATAATCATCTCCCCACAGCAGACTAGAAAATGTCAAAATGATATGTGTTTTGCCATCGCCACTGTACAAGGTGGGAATTTGAGATAACTAAACTAGGATTTATGGGTAAGCAGCGCGTTCTGTCTGGAGTTCAACCAACTGGTAATCTACATTTGGGTAACTATTTAGGGGCGATTCGCAACTGGGTAGAAATTCAAGACCAGTACGATAATTTCTTTTGTGTAGTGGATTTACACGCAATTACTGTACCGCATAATCCAGCTACATTGGCGGCAGACACTTATGCGATCGCTGCACTTTATTTAGCCTGTGGTATTGATTTAAAATACTCGAATATCTTTGTCCAATCCCACGTCTCAGCCCACAGTGAACTTGCTTGGTTCCTCAACTGCATCACCCCCCTGAATTGGCTGCAAGACATGATTCAGTTTAAGGAAAAAGCCGTTAAGCAAGGGGAAAACGTCGGTGCAGGTTTGTTAATTTATCCCGTACTGATGGCGGCTGATATCTTGCTTTACCAAGCCGATAAAGTGCCGGTAGGTGAAGACCAAAAGCAACACTTGGAACTAACACGGGATATTGTCAACAGATTTAATCACCAATTCGCCAAAGATAAACCTGTGATGAAATTGCCAGAACCTTTAATCCGCAAGGAAGGCGCAAGGGTGATGAGTTTGACAGATGGGACACGCAAAATGTCGAAATCCGACCCCTCAGAGTTAAGCCGCATTAACCTTTTAGACCCACCAGACCAGATTGCTAATAAAATTAAACGTTGTAAAACAGATCCCGTAAAAGGTTTAACCTTTGACGACCCAGAACGCCCAGAATGCAATAACTTGTTAACGTTATATATGTTGCTGTCTGGTAAAAAGAAAGAAGAAGTAGCCGCAGAATGTCAAGATATGGGCTGGGGACAATTCAAGCCCTTGTTCACCGAAACAGCAATCAACGCCCTCAAACCCATCCAAGAAAAATATCAAGAAATCACCGCCGACAAAGGCTATTTAGAGTCTGTATTGCGTGACGGACGAGAAAAAGCCGAAACCGTCGCCAACCAAACCCTAGCAGATGTAAAAGCAGCATTAGGCTATTCTGCACCTGTTTAATTTATGCGGCGTGCAAATTTCTCTCAAACCTAACCCCCAACCCCTGCCCTTAAAAAAGGGGTAACTAGAATTAAATTCCCCCTTAAAAAGTGTAATTTAGGGGGATATCAACTGATTAGATACATTGTTAAAGACTTTTCAGACATCCTTAGTCGTCAATATTAAAATGTTGACCCTTAAGGTTGAAACATTAAGCCTTGAGGTTAAGGTATTAAGCTTTAACCTGACAACATGAAGCCTTGAGGTTAAAGCATTAAACCTTAAAATTAAAACGATCACTCTTAACTCTGCATTAAATAGGCTATATATTGAAGCAATTAACGCTCTTCTACTACTCTCGTTAAATAAAAATTCATAATCCTTGATTGTTAAAGCTTTGATAAATTTACGAGTAGATTGGGTTGAGGAACATAGGCGCAGCTTTCTCGTAGAGTATCCCAACACGAAAAATCCTTGGTTTTATTTGGTTTCACTAAAGTTCAACCCAACCTACATTTTTTTCTTTCATCAGAGTCATAAAAGAGCGTTAAGCGGAATTACGGACATAAATCAAAAAATCGGCAAAATAAAATGTGAATTTTGCTGAACTAGAATCTAGCTTAATTGAGACAAAATAGCTTTGTAAAGTTTTGAAAATGTAATCTTATGGCTAGAAAAAAGCGTAGTTCCCGGATTCTAGAAAAAGCAGAATTTAGAGTTGCCGGATTGAAAGCAATTGATCCAAAGCTTAAGTTTGATGATACTTACAACTTACAAAACTTGGCGCAATTAATCGAGCAGTTTCAAAAAATGCTTGATGATTATAACGCTGCCATAGCAATAGTTGATTCCTCTAAAATTAAGCTAGATCAAATGGAGAAGACATTAAATCAGGTTTCAGATAAAATGTTGATGGGAGTTGGGTTTAAGTATGGTAAAAACAGTAGTGAATATGAACTTGCAGGTGGAGTTAGAGATAGTGAACGTATCCGTAAAAGCAGGTTGACACGCTTGAAATCTAATTCTGAGAAAACATCAAATGAAACTGCTATAACCGTTTAATACAATAGTTTCCCATCGAGTGTAATACATATTATTGTGGGGGCAAAATATATCTTGCCCCTAGCTGTGTAACTAATTGCAATATCTTCATTAGTAATTTTGCACCAAAACTATAATTTAAGTATAAAATAAAAATCCTCATAAGCGATTACCAGTAAGGCTTTTAGACAGAAAATAGGGTAAACTTTGATAGCTAAATTTTGTCTAAAAATACTTCATAATTAAGGTAAGAACATACAAAGAGAGAACACGAAAATGTTAGAAAAATATCATCAACACGTTGCCGAAAGAGCAGCACTAGGGATTCCCCCCTTACCGTTGGATGCACAACAAACATCAGAATTATGCGAATTACTGAAGAATCCACCAAAGGGTGAAGACGATACATTATTACATTTATTGCGCGATCGCGTTTCCCCTGGTGTTGATCCGGCAGCTTACGTCAAAGCCGGATTTCTCACCGCCGTTGCTAAAAAGGAAGTTAAAAGCCCTGTCATTTCCCCAATAGAAGCAGTGCAGTTGCTAGGGACGATGGTAGGCGGCTACAATGTCCAATCCTTAATTGAGTTGCTGCAATTTGCTACCACATCCACATCAGATTCTTCCGAAACACCTTTGGTAATGGGTGGAGAAGGCAAAGAACCCATAGCCGCCTACGCCGCCGCCGCCCTCAGCAAAACCTTGTTGGTGTATGATGCTTTTCACGATATTTTGGAATTAGCTAAAACCAACCCCTATGCTAAACGAGTAGTTGATTCTTGGGCCGCAGCCGAGTGGTTTACATCTCGCCCCCAATTACCAGAATATATCAACGTCACTGTCTTCAAAGTACCTGGGGAAACCAACACCGACGACTTATCCCCAGCTACCCACGCCACCACCCGCCCGGATATTCCCTTACACGCTTTAGCAATGCTAGAGTCAAGGCAACCAGGAAGCTTGGAAACCATTGCCCAGTTAAAGAAAAAAGGACATCCCGTTGCTTACGTCGGCGATGTAGTCGGTACTGGTTCCTCCCGCAAATCGGCGATTAACTCAGTTTTATGGCACACAGGAGAAGATATCCCCTATATTCCTAACAAACGCGCTGGGGGGTATATTTTAGGTAGTGCGATCGCTCCCATCTTTTTCAACACAGCTGAAGATGCGGGTGCTTTGCCTATCCAGTGCGATGTCACCAAGTTAGAAACCGGCATGGTGATTACCATCTATCCCTACAAAGGCGAAATCACCAACGAAGACGGCGAAGTTATTTCTACTTTCAGCCTCAAACCAGACACCATCCTCGATGAAGTCCGCGCCGGTGGACGCATCCCCCTACTAATCGGCCGCACCCTCACCGATAAAACCCGCCTTGCACTAGGGTTAGAACCCAGTACCTTATTTATCCGTCCCCAGCCACCAGCAGACACAGGTAAAGGCTACACCCTAGCCCAGAAAATGGTAGGTAAAGCCTGCGGTTTACCCGGTGTCCGTCCCGGTACATCTTGCGAACCCATCATGACTACCGTTGGTTCTCAGGATACCACCGGCCCCATGACCCGCGACGAACTCAAAGAACTCGCTTGTTTAGGTTTCAGTGCTGATTTTGTCCTGCAAACCTTCTGTCATACAGCCGCCTATCCCAAACCAGTTGACATCAAAACCCACCACGAACTACCAGATTTCTTCTCCTCCCGCGCTGGTGTCGCCTTGCGTCCCGGTGATGGTATCATCCACTCTTGGCTCAACCGGATGCTATTACCCGACACCGTAGGTACAGGTGGCGACTCTCATACTCGCTTCCCCTTGGGTATTTCCTTTCCCGCCGGTTCCGGTTTAGTCGCCTTTGCTGGCGCTTTGGGTGTCATGCCATTAGATATGCCAGAATCAGTTTTGGTACGATTCAAAGGCGAATTACAACCAGGAATCACCCTACGAGATATTGTCAACGCCATTCCCTATGTCGCCATTCAACAAGGTTTGCTAACAGCAGAGAAGGAGAACAAGAAAAACATCTTCTCTGGACGCATCATGGAAATTGAAGGCTTACCAGATTTAAAAGTCGAACAAGCCTTTGAACTTACCGATGCTACCGCCGAACGTTCCTGTGCTGGTTCCACCATTAAATTGAGTGTCGAGACAGTCGCCGAATATCTGCGTTCCAATGTAGCCTTACTGAAGAACATGATTGCACGGGGTTATCAAGACTCCCGCACCCTCCTGCGCCGTATCGCCAAAATGGAAGAATGGTTAGCTAACCCCGTGTTATTAGAAGGCGATGCAGATGCGGAGTATGCAGCCATAATTGAAATTGATTTAAACGACATCAAAGAACCAATTGTCGCTGCTCCCAACGATCCCGATAATGTTAAGTTATTATCGGAAGTTGCTAATGACCCAGTACAAGAAGTATTCCTTGGTTCTTGTATGACAAACATCGGTCATTATCGCGCCACAGCCAAAGTTTTGGAAGGTGCAGGAGAAGTCAAAACTCGCCTGTGGATAGCACCACCAACCCGCATGGATGAACACCAATTAAAAGAGGAAGGTGTATACAGCATTTTTGGTGCGGCTGGTGCAAGAACTGAAATGCCTGGTTGCAGTTTGTGTATGGGAAATCAGGCGCGAGTTGCTGACGGAACCACAGTATTTTCCACCTCCACCCGCAACTTTAATAATCGCATGGGTAAAGGTGCGCGAGTGTATTTAGGTTCTGCTGAATTAGCCGCCGTTTGCGCGTTGTTAGGACGCATTCCCACAGTACAGGAATACCTTGATATTGTGGCAAGTAAGATTCATCCTTTTGCTGATAATTTATATCGGTATTTGAACTTTGATCAAATTGCCGGTTTTGAGGATGAAGGGCGGGTGATTTCTCAGGAGGAGCAAGCTTTGTTAATATAGCTTGATTAGGGTGGGTGTAATGCCCACCTTATCAAAATCAAATTTTCATTTTTGAAAAAGCTTAGAAATAGCTAGTAACTCACGCCCATGTACTTCTACTGTAGAGGAATCTTTTCTAGAAAAAACTTTTTCCCCAAGAAATGAAACATCAGTTTGAACTGGAATGGTAATTCTAATCACAGAAAAACCTTTATATGATATTGTATCAAACTTGGTTAATACTTGTGTTTTCAAGGGATCAGTTAGTGAAGAATTGTGAATTACATTAGTCAATACTCTAACATATTGTTCTACAGTCTGATTTTGTAGCCTTGCTTCTCTATCAATTCCTACAACATATCTTCCATTAATTTCTATCGATTTTATGTTGTCTAATTCCTCTATTCTATGAGCATCTTTTTCACAATCTGTAATACCAATATGAATATATCCATCGGTCTCTGAGCCTAAGTTTGCAATACCACAAATAGTTTCAACAATTCTTTCTAGTAAAGCTTTATTTAAGTTTCTCTTCGCTGATAAATCGAGTAATCCTTGCTTACATTCATATCTTGAAGTTTCTATACGAGAACGACGCAATGAGTTTTCAAGATCAAGAACAAGTTCAACACCATGTCCTAAAGCCGATGGTTCTTTTTTGGCAAAACAATCTTGAATAAGACCTATGGTTTGCTTAATGTTACTTTTACGATCATCTGTTGTTGTGTAATGACTACTCAAATCCAATTTTTTCTGAAGTCCTCGAAGACCATTCATTATCCCTTCCGGATCAACAGGAGAAAGTCCTTTCCGAATCACTAAGTCGAAAAAAGCCATAAAAATAGTGTAAAATGCTGTTCGTATTGGATTATTACTATTTGGATTGACAACACGTAATAAAGCTTTTGCTTCTGAACTATACGCTTCTATACTTTCTCGCATCACAGCAAATGTTGTGATTATATCCTGAGTCAATTTTTTAAATCCATATGTTGCTAAGGCGCTATCTAAAACCTGAGAATATTTGCTGCTCAAATCATATAAACTATCTAAACGTTCGGTGCTAACTGGTAAAGGTTCATTTAGTAAAATAGAGGCTAAAATATCAGCTATCATTTGTTCATCTTCACTTTCACGTAGTAACTTTGCAGTTAAAGCCCCTTGTTTACACCATATTGTATCTTCAGCCTTAATCTTATAACCTTGATTATTTTTTTGTGAATCAATACTTATTTCTGGCATATCAGTAAGACGTAGTACTTTATCTGAAACGTCTCCACGTAGCTCCATAGATATTGTTCTTACTAATTCTGCGAATGCAGTAGTTACACCAGCTTGTCTTTTTTCTTGGCTACTTAAATGTTTACCACTAGAATTAATACGCCCAAATACTTCTGTGATATCTTCTTCTGCCATCGCAGTATATACTGTTACTGCAAGTTGATAATCTAAAATATCAGCACATTCTTTACCAGACAGCAACTTTAGTTGTTGTTTTTCGTTATCTTTATTGTTACTTATAATTTCAATAATGCCATCATTAGCTAATTGTTTAGCATAAGAAAACTCATCTATATCGAAATATTGGATATCAAAACTAAATGAATTTTCAATATAACTAAAAATTGCATTAAGACGTTGCATTCCATCAATAATTTCATATTTGCCACTACCGTGTATCTGAGGGCGTTCTGCTAGTAGAATCAACGGGATAGGATATCCTTTTAAAATACTTCCAATTAATTTTTCTTTTTCCAAAACTGTCCAAACAAGCTTTCTTTGATACTTCCTATTCACCAATAAACTGCCTGAACGATAGAGACGATAAGCTTCTGTAACACTCATTCCACGAGGTGTAATGCTCATACTTAGTGTTTTTAAAATTATATTTACACTGAAAAATTATACGATATTCATAAGTTGTATTTGATACTTGAATATTTTCTTAAGATTGGGTTATGGTCGCACCTTCCCATATTCCACATAAACCTAACCCCCCAGCCCCCTTACCTACACGGGAAGGGGGAGAAATCTAGCTCCCCTCTCCGCGTCGGAGAGGGGTTGGGGGAGAGGTCAGCCATAATGTATGAATCAACACCAGCCTCCATAATTCATACATGAATAATCCAACACCAAAAATAGACCAAACTAACAATATAGTTATCGGACAAAAAATCAACCCAGATAAAATGCACCGTGCAAAAGAATTTCGTCGCCAAATGACACCAGCAGAAAAAATTCTTTGGCAACATCTTCGCGGTAATCGTCTCAATGGTTTACACTTTCGTCGTCAGCAAATTATTGATGGTTTTATTGCAGATTTTTACTGTCACGCCGCTAGATTAGTGATAGAGGTGGATGGAAAAATTCATGAATTACAAGCTGAATATGACGCAGAACGGGACAGGGTTTTGTTAGCTAGAGGGCTGCGTTTGTTAAGAGTTAAAAATGAGGAAGTTGTACAGGAAATTGATCAGGTTTTGATGCTCATTTCTGAGGTTTGTTGTGAAGAGACCTAACCCCCTAACCCCCTTCCCTACGAGGGAAGGGGGAAAAACTGCTGTCTTTTTCATGTTGAAGATTTAGGCGATCGCACTCAATTATAGATAAAACCCGTAAACTTAAATCCATTCCACCCCAAACTAATTTAACTCAACTGTGCCACCAGTTGATTTTCTAGCAAAGTATCATTAGTCAATAAATCTTCAACGGTGATGCGTAAAAAGCGCTGTTCATCAACTTGAAACAAGATTTTAATACGATCGCTCCCCGGAAATCCTGGTGGTGTGAGTTGGGCTATAGTTCTTGCGCCTTCTTTATCGTTGAGGGGTTTAACGCTGGTGACACCGGTATCTAGGCGGCGGGTAATTAAGCGATCGCCATCAAAATATACTTCTGTTCCCCCCGTCTCTGTACCTAGTTCACCCAAGATTAATTCAATACTTGATTGATTCTCCAAAGAAGCGCCTAAAACCAATTCTACTGGCTGATTCATGGGGTAGCCTTGCCCAGCCTTAATAATTGAATGCCAACTGTGGCGTTGATTGCGACGATCCCAATAGCGCACACCATAACTGTGGTAGAGAAAGTCTTTGATTTCTACACCTTGAGATAGTTGCAATGCACCTTGAGCGATCGCCTCAAATGGTTTTTCACAACGGATTTTCTCTGGCTGAAAATATTGCTTTACCCATGTCTGCACTGCGGGTAGTTGTACTGTACCACCAACTAATAACACTGCATTAATATCTGCTAGTTCGATTCCTTGGCGGCGTGCTTGTTGTAATAAATTAGCCATTGCATCATCTAACTGCTCAAAAAACCCATGTTCTTTGAGGATGCTTTCTAAAGTATCCCGATTTAATTCCAATTCGTAACTTTCAAAGTTTTCATCATCAAAATAAACTTCACTGGCTTGGTTTTGGGCTGATAGTTGAATTTTTATCCTTTCTGCTAGTCGCGTTGTTAAAGGGCTTATCCCTAGCCCTTGAGTTTTGGCAAAGTAATCTACTAACCAATTATCAATATCTGTACCGCCTAAATTCTGCCCGGCTTTCGCCAATACACGGGCAGTTTTGGTTTTTTGTTTAGATTCTTCTGCTAGGGATTTATTACCCCATTTGAGTAAGAATCCTACAGGTTTTGTATTTGTTTGGGCGCTTTTATTTAACTGGACGAGGGATAAATCTAATGTCCCGCCACCAAAATCAACTACTAAGAGAATTTCTTGGTCTGCTAAACCATAACCCAAGGCGGCGGCTGTGGGTTCATCTAACATCCGCACTTGTTCCACAGGTAGGGCTTGGCAGACTTGACCTAACCAATAACGATAAGCTTCAAAGCTATCTACAGGTACTGTTAATACTAGGGAATCTAAACCGCCTTCTAGGGGTGCTAGTTGTTGAATAACTTCGGTGAGGAACCATTGTCCGACTTGTTCAAAGGTGACAATTTGCCCGTCTAGTTCTGGTAAGAAGCCTTGGATATCTGCCCCAATTCCTCGTTTGAAGCTGCGAAAGAATCGGGTATCACCTTTGAGGTCAAGACCGCGATCGCGTACTTGTTGCCCTACTAAGATTTTACTTTGGTTGGCATCTTCTACGTAAACCAAGCTGGGAATTAGTGGGGGATTGAGGCTTTGCTGGATGGATAAGCCTGGTAAGGTGATGGTTTCTGGTTGTTGGGTGACGGGGTTCCAACGAGCAATTACGGTGTTACTTGTACCAAAGTCAATCGCGATCGCCATATTCTTTTATTATGTTCGCGCAAAAACGCAAAATCACAAAGTGCTTTTATATCAAAGAACTATTGTCCCATAAGCCACCATGAGCGCAAGTGGGCGATCGCTACTTCTTTGTGTTTGGCTTCGACTTCTATCCACGGCGCTTGTCTATAGATGTTGGGCATATTGGTGATGAGATTGCTGTGTTTGCGATCGTTGAATGCTTGTTCGCCGTTGGAAATATGGACTAGTTGCCATTCTGGGTTTGTCCAGGTTTCTCTGGCGGCGTAAAACATGGCGGCGACGCTGGGATGATCGTAGCTATCTAGGTTTTCGTGGCAAATTTGGTGATGGGCATCGAAGACCATTGGTATTTGCGCTTTTTGGCACACGTTGAATATTTCTTCGGTGCTGTAAGCGTATTCGTCGTTTTCTAATGTCAAACGGCTTTTGATGTTTTCTGGCAGGTTGGAGATGACTTTGATTAGTTGTTCACTACGTTGAGATTTACCGCCGTGAATGTTCATCAATGACCAAGGAGAACGAGGTAAGCCTAGTAAGTCGAAAGTACGGGCGTGCCGTTCTAAGATTTTGATACTAGTTTGGACGATTTCGGGAGAGTCGGAACTGAGGACTACATATTGATCTGGGTGTAGTACCATTCTGATATTGAGAGCTTGCGATCGCTCACCAATTTTCCCCAAATCAGTGCTAATTTCTTCTAATATATTGCTCCCAATTTGGTCTTCCATATCGCTGAGGGGAAATAAAGCTGAGGAAATGCGATACAGGCGAAGATTGTTTTCCTGGCAAAATGTGAGGGCATCATGTAAGCACTGCAAGTTATGCAGATATATTTCTCTTAAGCTGCTTTCACGTTGAGCGAGAGAAAGTTTTAAATACCGTGTGCGCGTCATTGTCCGAAAGCGCACTTTTTTATCAAATGTAATGCAAACCAGTCCTAACTCTGGTTGAGCGTTTTTTCGTAACTGTGCCGTTTGAGGCAGGTCGTTTAACTGGGTTGCAGTCATTGAATTATCTATTGTTACCACTGTTTTATTACACTTATTTTTCTCAATGGGTGGATAGTATCTAAAGCCTCAGCTTGGAGAAGCTATGAGATATAAATTTTGTACTCGCACAGTAAAAACATCTAGCTGTGGATAGAAAACGTTTATATACAAATCAGTTTTTAACTATAGGAATCCGATTTGATTTCTGTTGGCGTAGCCTGCGCTGACGCATAAAATTCTCAGTATCTGTAGGGTGGGCAATGCCCAACGCCACTTGCTCCAAGCCGGGAAACCCTTCCAACGCAGTGGCTCCCCTACGTGTATTTCAAAAATCAAGTAAGAGTCCTATAGTCAAATATATTTTTTTGATAAACCAAGAAAATTCATAAGTTGTGAAACCTCAGTCTGACAGGCGATTCATAACAACAGAACTAAAGGGTGAATGTCAAGATAATTAGATGTACCTTTTGGTAGTGCTGTCAAGTTTGTGAAATATTTATTAATATAAGTGTATCACCTAAAATAACGTACACACAGCAGCATTTTTGTCAACAGTCACAAACTGTACTAACAAAACAATAGGGGAATATGAAAGACCAACAACAATCGGACTCTAAAGAATTTGTAGGTAACCTCAAGAATGGAATCTGGCTGTTTGGCCTTTCCTCTTGGGTATTTGGCATTACTGACCGCAGTATTGCTTCCTTTGCTGATGGTTATCTATCTGCATTGGATTTAACGCAACTTTTCACGGCTGCTACATTCTTCGTCGCCTGGCTATTTTTGAAGCCAACTTCTAAAGTTTAATCAGCTTGGAGTGGTTCACAGGTAGAACTTGTATGAAAAATCCGTTTATAAAAAAGGTAACTCTGAGTTTTCAGAGTTACCTTTTTTTGGCTTTTAATTAACAGAAGACATTAGGCAAACGCGGCGGTTTTCACGTCGTTATTTGCCAAAATTTCTTGCAACTCATCGGCATCTACGGTTTCTTTATCAACCAGCATTTGCGCGATTTGGTCGAGGATGTGGCGGTTATTTACCAACACTTCTTTAGCACGGGTGTAAGCTGTTTCTACTAATTTGTGAACTTCTTCATCAATAGCAGCTGCTGTTTCTTCCGAGAAATCGCGCTCTGACATGATGTCACGACCGAGGAACATATTGCCTTGCTGACGACCAAGGGCGACAGGGCCGAGTTTATCGCTCATGCCAAATCGGGTAATCATCTGACGCGCTACACGGGCTACTTGCTGTAAGTCATTGGAAGCACCTGTGGTTACTTCTTCTTCACCAAAGATGATTTCTTCAGCGATGCGACCACCCAAAGCTACGGCCATCTGATTTTCCAGATAAGCACGGCTGTACAAGCCTGTATCCATGCGGTCTTCGCTGGGGGTGAACCAAGTCAAACCACCGGCACGTCCGCGAGGAATAATGCTGATTTTTTGTACTGGGTCATAGTCGGGCATCAATGCACCAACTAAAGCGTGACCAGCTTCGTGATAAGCTACCAAAACTTTGCGTTTTTCGCTCATTACCCGGTCTTTCTTCTCTGGCCCAGCCAACACGCGGTCAATTGCGTCGTTGATTTCGTCCATCGAAATTTCGGTCAGGTTGCGCCGTGCGGCTAAGATAGCAGCTTCGTTCAGCAGGTTGGATAAATCTGCACCTGTAAATCCGGGGGTACGACGAGCGATTTTATCCAAGTCCACATCCTTAGCCAAGGTTTTACCACGGGCGTGGACTTTGAGAATTTCGCTACGTCCAGCGTAGTCGGGACGGTCAACGACGACTTGACGGTCAAAACGACCGGGACGCAACAAGGCGGCATCAAGTACATCGGGACGGTTAGTAGCAGCAATAATAATGATGCCGGTATTACCTTCAAAACCATCCATTTCGGTGAGTAACTGGTTGAGAGTTTGTTCTCGTTCATCGTTACCACCACCTAAACCAGCACCCCGTTGACGACCAACAGCGTCGATTTCATCGATGAAGACGATACAAGGAGCATTAGACTTAGCTTGTTCAAATAAATCGCGGACGCGGGACGCACCCACACCAACGAACATTTCCACAAACTCAGAACCAGAGATGGAGAAGAAAGGTACGCCAGCTTCCCCGGCTACTGCACGGGCTAGGAGGGTTTTACCTGTACCTGGAGGCCCTACTAACAATACACCTTTAGGAATTTTCGCACCGACAGCAGTAAAGCGATCGGCATTTTTAAGAAAGTCTACGACTTCGTTTAGTTCTAATTTTGCTTGGTCAATCCCCGCAACATCACCAAAGGTAACTTGGGTTTGTGGCTCCATTTGCACTCTGGCTTTGGATTTGCCAAAGTTCATGGCTTGGCTACCAGGGCCACTTTGAGCGCGACGGAGTAAGAAGAATAAGCCCACCAAAAGCAATACAGGGAAAAATAAGCTGCTTAAAGCCTTGAACCAAAATCCTTCATCGGTTTGTGGCAAAACAGTAATATCAACGCCTCTTGCAGTCAGAGTATTAATTAATTCTGGATCGTTGACTAAAGTAACAAGTTTTTTACTAGGGTCATATTTGGGTGTAACCAGTGCCGTAGAACGGTCTGCACTCAAACTAACTCTTTCTACTCTGCCTTTTTCAACTTCTTGAATAAACTGGCTATAGCGCCATGATTCCCGACTTTGGGGTTGTTTTTCAAAAAAAGCTGTGCCAAGCGCAATTACAACAATAAATAGCAGCGCGTACAGCCCCGCATTTCTCCATCTTTTATTCACCGAGGTTTATCCTCCCGTATTTTTGTGCGTAGGGCATTATTAGAATTATGTTAACTTATCTTAACCTATACCAAAATGATACATCTGTCATGCTAAGAATAGTTTTCTGAGTTCCTGCAAACGTGGATGGTAGGGATCATATTGTAACGATTCTGTGGGTTGGTAAACGGTATGTATGGGAATAACTTCCACCACACTATTAGTGTAGGCGATCGCTTCAAAACCGTTGACTAGCTCTGATGTCCAAGGTTCCTCCTGCACCGTTTGTTGATGAGTTTGTAGCCAGTGAATTAGCTGCTGTCGTCCAATCCCCGGTAAAATTCCCTCTGTTAAAGGTGGTGTCCACCAAGTCCCATTCTGCCATCCCCAAAGGTTGCCTGTGGTGGTTTCTAGCCAATTTCCGACGGTATTCACTAAAATTGCTTCCTGTGAATCTAGCTTTGCCGCATGGGTTTTAGCCATCCATGCACTCAGATAGTTACCAGTTTTATGAGAAGGCAAACTACGATATATTTCTGGTTCAGCAATGGTGCAAGATACGCCATGTTTTTGGATTCCTAATAAATTCTGGGGTAAATACCTGCCAATTATCCATTCCCTACCATCAGGAAAGATGGTGATTCTGAGAACGGGGAAGTTTGTTAAAAGTATTTCTGCACCTTGGCGGATACGATTCCAGTCTGGTTGTTCCCAAGCAAAAGATTGGATAGAGGCGTGGAGGCGATCGCAGTGTGCTTGCCAATTAGTTAAAGTATGATCGAGAGAATGGCCATAAACTCGCAGTGTTGTAAAAATAGTTGTCCCATAAAGTAACCCAGGATCATAGATATCTAACTCCAAGGTTTGGGAATTAATTAGTTTACCGTTGTACCAGAACATCTTGGGGGTTGGGGATTGGGGACTGGGGACTGGGGACTGGGGATTGGGGACTGGGGTGCAAAGAAGAATAAAACTATTGAGCAATTACCAATAACTAATCTTGTGGTGGAAACATAATCCTACCAACTCCTTCAGGACTAATAATAAACTTTCCTCCCAATTTTTCGATTTCACTAATCGCTCTTTTGCGTGTTATATCATCTACTTGATTATTTAATATCATTGCCCAAGTAGAAATTTGTGCATATTTACTGTTAGGATTTTGTTTCAAAAAATTAGCTGTCCTTAAAGATGTCAGGGCTGTATTTTTGCTTTCTTCATCTGTATAGTTACTAGCCCAGCTTGCGGCGGTGGCAAAAGACTCTTGAGCGGCTTGAGCGTTTCCTAGAAAAAGTAACTCATCAATTCCTTTGAAGCGCCATACGTGATACGACTTTTCAGGAAGCTGAGGTTTTAGGGACTTTAAGCCTTTTTCCATGAGTGCAATGGATCGTTCCGGCATAGCAGCATAAAGAGAAATACTAGTGGAAAGACTAATATAAACGTCTAAAAATCTTGGATCACGTTCTATAATTATTTCAAAATATTCTGGACTGAGACTGTAACCTGTTTTAGCTCTGATTTCTTCATCACCAAAGTATTGTAAAAAATTTAAATATACCCAATTAGCCATTAAGTTATCGTAGCCAAAACTGGGTGTTTTTTTGAGTAAATTGAGTCTCAGGTTTTCTGCTTGAATATCTGTTTCCAGCGTTGCTAGAGAAATGTCTTGTTGATTCTTCAATAACTTTTGTAGTCTGGGAGATTGTATCCAGCTAATGGTTAAAGCACATAAGCAGACTACACAAGGAGCAAGAATAGATTGACGAGACAGTATCATGATATTT
Organism: Anabaena sp. FACHB-595; assembly: GCF_048568275.1. Lineage (NCBI taxonomy): Bacteria > Bacillati > Cyanobacteriota > Cyanophyceae > Nostocales > Nostocaceae > Anabaena > Anabaena sp. FACHB-595. Next base: position 1,492,400 of record NZ_CP183473.1, on the reverse strand, counting down.
CTAGTTTTCTTTTCTATAAGTAGTCTGCCCGTAAAAATATTTAACTTTATATCAGGTTGATAAAAGAATACAAGCAAGATTTTTTTAGGGACGGTCGTAAGCCTATATACTCATCCGGATGTTACAAAAATTAGGGAAAATTAGTATTATTTTTAGCTTGCTGTACGCGTAATTTAGCAGGTGCTAATGCTTCCCTACGCTAACGGCACTCATCACGAGCTTGATCCCACGATACCAATCCAAGATAGGATGGACGTTGATTTACGTATTTTTTTACATAATGCTTATGAAGCGCTATTGGTCACGTCTGCTTGCCCTTGTCCTAGTTGTAGCTATTGGTTTAGTAGGCTGTGGTAGTCCAGATAGTTTAACAGGTGATTATCGCCAAGATACTTTGGCTGTCGTCAACACGTTGAGACAAGCTCTAGAGATAACAGAAGATTCACCAGACAAAACAGCACTCCAAGCAGAGGCTCGGCAAAAAATCAATGATTTTTCTGCTCGCTATCAAAGGGTTAACTCTGTTTCTGGTCTGAACTCATTTACAACTATGCGAACAGCTCTCAACTCTCTAGCTGGACACTACAGTTCTTATCCGAATCGACCTGTACCCCAAAAGCTCAAAAGTCGTTTAGAGCAAGAGTTCAAACAGGTAGAATCAGCACTAAAACGGGGTGCTTAACTATCCACTATCTTAGTTTGCACAGTCAAGAGTCAAAACTAGCGGCTCTTGACTAGAACAATTGAGAATTGGAAATTCCAAATTTATCAGATATTTACAATATTTATTGCTGACTAAGCCAACAAATATCCCGTTGGTAGGATGTTGTTGCATAGGTAGTTTTAATAATTTTACAGAATACAACATTTGATTACATAAACATAGGTTTTAGTATTCAAGCGGCAAAACTTTTTTCTGGCGCATAAAATTTGATACATATTCATCCCAGTTACCTAAATTGGGATGAAGTTTGATTTGTCCTTTTGATGTCCAATATGTCTAACCGTCCCTTGAGTCATGTGAAACTAAGATTACTTTGCCGACAGCTAGTAATAACAACTTTCAGTAGTAGCCTTTTACTTCCCTATTTGGGAATAGAACCAGTCCAGGCACAGGTTACAGAGTTTTGCCAGATATCACCAACAGCAGCACAAACAAAAGAAAAGCTGCGTTTATCAGCGCTCAAAGGCAATCAAGATGCCAGAAAACGCTATCAGGGACTAATCAAACAACAAGCTCAGGAATTACAAAAATGTCGTAGTCGCACATGGCCGAACGTCCAAGCTCTATGGTTACGTTTATATCCTTGCGATATGAAACCAGGGGCTATAGATCAAATTATGGATCGGATGGTTAATCGCGGCTATAACGAAGTTTATCTAGAAGTATTCTACGATGGGCGAGTATTGTTACCCGCCTCTGCTAACCCGACAGTTTGGCCGTCTGTAATTCGCACAAAAGGCGCAGAAAAAGTTGATTTACTAGCTACAGCAATTCAAAAAGGCCGACAACGGGGTTTAAAAGTCTACGGTTGGCTATATACGAATAATTTTGGTTATAATTATGCACTGCGGCGAGATAGGGAAGGTGCGATCGCTCGCAATGGTAAAGGCCAAACTAGTCTATACGTTGTCGATAATGGGTCTCAAGTCTTCATTGACCCCTACAACGAACAAGCAAAACGCGACTACTATCGCATGGTGCAAGAAATAGTCCGCCGTCGTCCAGATGGTTTGTTATTTGACTATGTGCGTTACCCACGACAAGCAGGTAGTAATTCTATCGCTACTAAAGTTGCAGATTTGTGGTTGTATACAGAGGCTACCCAAGCCGCTTTATTTCGTCGCGCGCAGAATCAGAAGGGGTTGGAGTTAATCCGCCGCTTTTTGAGCCAAGGTTATGTCACCCCAGCAGATATCAACGATGTTGATCGACTTTATCCTCAAGAGGGTGAACCTATGTGGCAAGGTCGTATTATAGCGCCACAGCAAAAGTCATTACTGACACCCACAGCCAGACAACCAATTTTACAAATGGATTTGTGGCTATTGGCGATCGCTCATTCCATGCAGGGTATTATAGATTTTGTCTCTTTAGCTACCCACCCAGCCAAACAAATAAATATTCCTACTGGTGTGGTCTTCTTTCCTGAGGGTAATCAAACCGTAGGACAAGGTTATGATTCACGCTTGCAACCTTGGGATAGGTTCCCTAATTCCTTACAATGGCATCCCATGTCTTACGCTACCTGCGGCAATGTCAATTGTATTGTGGAGCAAGTACAGCGAGTCTTAAGCATGGCTCAACCAGGGACAAAGATTATTCCGGCGTTAGCGGGGAACTGGGGAGAATCGGTCAGTAATCGTCCTCCCCTAGAAGTACAGATGCAGGCACTACGACCATTTGCATCTAAACTCAAGGGTGTGAGCCATTTTGCTTATTCTTGGCAGTATCCAGAACATGATAGCGATCGCAAATCTTGCCGTTAGTCTAAAATAGATGAGAGCAAAACTCCAAACCTGTACTAATGAGTTCACATCCATTGTTGAAAATCGATATTTCTCAACTCAGTGTTGCAGTAGAGGTTCGCTCCCCCTGCTCCCCCTGCTCTTTGCTTTCACCCCCGCCAATCACCTAATTGGGTAGCTAAGAAATAGCGTACATGATCAACAAACGAAACTCCTGATTGTCTAGTTCCATGTCCCATACCAGGGACGATATAACAATCACCATCGGGGAATTTTTGCGCGCAAGCACGAGCATCTTTTATTTTGACAATGGAATCATTAGCACCAATTAGAAAACGGACTCGACGGTGTGACTCGACTTGTTGAATATAGTTCATGGGGTTGCAATCCCAAGCATATTCGTCTTGGTATTTGAGATTTTTGGTTAATCGTAAAAGGTTGAATAAAGGGGCTAAATCTGGCTGTAATCGTTGCAATAATGATTCTGCTAAACCACCCAAGGGAGAGGCTGCTAGGTCAGGTAAAAATGGACGACCCCAACTTTTAGCAAAGGATGGGAGGTCAGCATGACCAATGGTTCCGAGTAATCTATCCCCTAAACTATTAGCGGTGAAAGCGTATGCAGACAGCAATACACCCATACTCACCCCAAATAATGCCAGTCGTGAGTCAGTGAGTCCGTAGCGATCGCCACAAAATTCTCTGATTTTGCCAATATCACGGGCGGTGGTGCGAAAGATAGATAAAAATAGTGCAGTATCAAAGGGAATACCTCTGTCTATCAATGGCTTAATTTCGTTCTGTACTAAGGTTGTGGAGGTGCGTACTAAACTACGTTCCCCTGACAATGGTGGATCAAATAAAGCTACAGCAATGCCCATTTCTATCAGTATAGGGACAATAAAAGCATTCCAACCATAGGGCGCACACATCCCTTGCAAACCAATAACTAGCGGTGTTTCTTGTCTTGGTCGATGATGAGGAAGAAATACAGCGACAGGGAAGCCACTTAAGCGCTCATCAATATCGGCTACTCCAGTATAAGGAAAAGGTTCATCGAACCAATAGCGATCGCCACTCACACCATTAAAATTAATCGTATCTGGGCTATAAATGGTCATAAGTAATTCAAAATTCAAAATTCAAAATTCAAAATTAAAGATATTTTCAGACAGGGATTTAAACCCCACCTGAAAATGATAATAAATATAGGTTTGGTAGGGTGCGTCAGTGCGATAGAACCTAACTATACTTAGAAATTATTCATACTGACGCACCCTAAGTTGTGGTTATCTTTTAATCTACAATTCCCTAAAACCAATTACCAATTACCTATTACTTCGTTTCCATCCAGTTTTCCCCTGCACGTACATCGACCACTAAAGGCACACTTAACTTAACGGCATTTTCCATTACTGATTTAATTTGTGGTTGTAATTCTGCCCATTCTTGGGGAGGAACTTCAAAGACTAATTCATCGTGGACTTGTAACAGTAACCGCGCCTGATATTTCTTGAGAACTTCATGAATCTGCACCATTGCAATTTTGATAATATCAGCGCTAGAACCTTGAATAGGAGCATTAGCAGCTGATCGCAATAACCCAGCATCATAAGGGCCGAGATTTTTTAATTTGCTTAAATCAATATCTTCAGGTTTACTACCTTTTAACTTACGCAAACTGTTGTTAGTAAAGTCAAAATACCGCCGCCGACCAAGTATAGTCTCAACATAACCAAGAGATATCGCTTGTTTTTTCACCCCTTCTAAATAAGCAAATATTTTGGCGTAGCGTTCGTTAAATCTTTTAATAAATTCATTCGCCACATTTTTATCTATTCCCGTTGAACGAGAAAATTTTAAAGAACCCATGCCATAAATCACACCAAAATTAATCGTTTTGGCGATTCTGCGCTCATCTGAGTTGACATCCTCTTTTTCAAAAACCAATTTAGCCGTGACTGTATGAATATCTTCATTCTGCTGATATGCCTGCACTAATAATGGTTCTTGACTCAAATGAGCCAAAATTCTTAACTCAATTTGTGAGTAATCAGCCGCCGCCATCAACCAACCTGATTCTGGTAAAAATGCCTTACGAATTTGCCGACTAAAAGCTGTGCGAATGGGGATATTTTGTAAATTAGGATTAGATGAAGATAGCCTACCAGTTGATGTTGCTGTTTGATTAAAATCTGTATGTACTCGTTGAGTATCCGGACGTACTAATGCTGGCAAGGCATCCACATAAGTAGACTTTAATTTAGATAAAGTACGATACTCAATAATGGCATTAACAAAGCCCGTGTCATCAACTTCTTGGAGTTTCTCTAAAGTTGCTGCATCTGTAGAGTAACCAGTCTGAATCTTCCGCGAATATTTAGTACTTAATCCTAATTTTTCAAACAATATATAACTCAATTGTTTGGGAGAACCTAAATTAAATTTTTCTCCGGCGAGTTCTGTTGCTTGTTCCTGTAATTTAGCTAAATCTATTTCTAATTGTTGGGATAGTTCATGCAGATAAGCAGAATTAATCCGGACACCAGTATATTCTACTGTTGCTAAAACCGATTCTAGCGGCTGTTCTACTTCCCTGAGCAATTTATCCAAATTTGGAGTTTTTGCCAGTTCTTCCCGCAATTTAGCTACAAGCTGGAATGTGGCATAAACTTGTAAACAACAATAATTAGCTACAGCAGAGATATTTATATCCGCGATAGTTTTACCTTTAGGAACTAAATCTACATAATTTTGAATTGTCAACCCCAAATAACGCTGAGTAAGGTCAGTTAAATTATGGCTAGTATCTGGATTCAAAACATAACTAGCCAACATGGGATCAAATACAACGCCAGTTAAATTAATTCCTTGAACTAGAAAAACTAAACGGTCAAATTTGGCATTTTGAAAAGTCTTCGGATAATCAGCACTTTCTAAAATCGGACGCAGCGCCGCAAGGACAATATCCTGATTTAAATTTTCCCCTTTTGTGTGAGCCAGGGGAATATAAGCACTAGCATCAGTTTCAGTTCCCCAGCAGCAGCCAATCCCCACCAAAGCCGCATCCCGTGGTTCTAAGGCACTAGTTTCTGTGTCCCAAGCAACGGGAGTTTCCGGGTTGGTGAATTGTTGTAATATCTGCACCAACTCTATGAGTTTGGCTTCAGTATTAATAATCCGTGGTTGAATTGGTGAAGCTGGTTGATTTTGTTGGATTGCTTGTGTTTCTTCAGCAGTGTAAAAAGCAATATCATCATCTTCAAAGTTAGTAGTTTCTATCGCCGATGTTTCTGTTTTTGGTGTTTCTACAACTGTGCCACCAAAACGTAGCTGTAGGTCGTTGATTTGGGATAAGAAACGAGTAAATTCTAGTTTTTCTAAAATAGGAATAAGCAGGCTTTCATCAAATCCTACTAACTTACAATCTTCTAAATTAACTTCTAACGGTACATCTACAACTATCTTTGCCAAAAATTGCGACTTAGCCGCGTCTTCTTTTCCTTCTGCTAGTTTTTTCTGAGTCGCGCCTTTAATTTCATTTAATGCTTTGTAAACCCCATCAAGGGAACCATAGGTACTCAGTAGCTGGACTGCGGTTTTCTCCCCGATACCTCTCACACCGGGAATATTATCTGATTTATCGCCACAGAGGGCTTTAAAATCAACAACCTGAGTAGGTAAGACACCCAATCTTTCTTTAACTTGTTCGGTGCTAACTTCCGTAATGCTGTTGGTAGAACGTTTGAGCGCATCGGGACTGAAGTTTAAGACAGTGATTTCTTTTTCGGGATCTACTAGTTGAAATAAATCGCGATCGCCTGTCAAAATCTTCACCTTATATCCCTCGGCGGTGGCTTTTTGCGCTAAGGTTCCCAGCACATCATCAGCCTCATAACCAGGGGCTGTATAAATCGGTAGGTTAAAGCCTTCTAGTAATTCGTGGAGATTTTTTAAGTCGGGGACAAAATCCTCTGGTGTTCCGGGGCGATCGGCTTTATAGGTATCGTCGGCTTCGTGGCGGAAAGTTGGTAGACCCAAATCAAAAGCGATCGCCATTGCTTGCGGTTGTTGTGTAGCCATGACTTCCAGTAAAGACTTTAGAAAGCCAAAGCAGACACTGGTAGGAATACCTGTCTTAGTACGCAACCCACCATCCCGTCCTTTAGCAAAGGCAAAGTATGAACGGAAGGCCAGGGAGTGTCCATCTACAAGGATGAACGTGGGGCGTGTAGTAGTTGTAGTTACAGTAGGAGAGTTTTCAGACATAGCCTTATTTTAGCCAAAAGCTTTACGCAAAAAGCAGTACAAAAAATGGATGGTGCTGAGTGCTGAATCATATACCTAATTCAGCACTCAGGACTGAAAATATTTACAGACTATTTACAAGCCCTACGAAGAATCTGTGACACTCATGTAAGCTTGGATTAATATTTATCAAAGCTTTTCAACGCAACATATTTAACACACAGAAAAGCCTACTTGTATCAATACCTGTGCTTAAAAAGTAAATACTAACACACTTAAAAATATTAATATTACGAGAATTTACTAGCGAATATTACTAATAAAATAGAGGCTAAATGTTTACTGGTAAAGAATCACCCGGATGTATTCTAATAATTTGACAGGGTGATAAAGCTTTACAAAAACTTAAGTATATTTATCAACCCGATAAACAAGATTCCAGCGTTAAAAATAAGTTAGCCATTTTGCGATTCTTTTTTAGCTAAATTATTTACCCATGACAACAACGCTCTTTAAAACTCTAGGCGCTGCTACAACCCTCGCTGGAATTATTGCTACTGCTGGATCTGCTAGTGCAGCCTCACTCAGCTACACCACTTCTACAAATTTTCAGACTACAGATATCGTAGATTCCATTATTGGGGTACAAAAGTTTAACTCTTCTCTTGGTACTCTGCAAAAAGTAACCCTCAATTTTGTTGGTGAGTTAAGTGGAAATGCAGAGTTTGAAAATAGAAACAGCCGCGCTTCTACAATAGAAGTAACGCTAAATGCTAACCTCTCTTTATCACAACCGGATCTTGAACCACAAACTCCGTTGTTGCTTAATCCAGAAAATGTTTATACTTACCAAGTTGCACCCTATGACGGTGTAACGGATTTTGATGGGGCTTCAGGTAGGAGAATCAATACTCTAGCTGCGACAAAATCTACAACCTCAGTCTTTACTGATACCCAGTTTTTGCAAAACTTTACTGGTACTGGTAATATCGACTTTCTATTCTCAGCTGTTGCTAATTCAATTGTTCGCGGCTCTGGTAACATCACCAGTGGTATAGACACTTTAGCCAAAGCTAGTATCACAGTCACCTACGACTACGAAGAAGCACAAACAGTACCTGAGTCCTCTGCTGTACTAGGACTTGGTTTAATTGCTGGTCTTGGTTTATGGTCGCAACGCAAACAAAACTGGCTTAAAACATCAGGTTCATAGATATTTCGGCGCAGGTTAAAGTTAGTTAGCAACATAACTTGTGCAAGAAATTACCACTACCTCATAATTTTGATAATTGGAAAAACCCAGTTTGGCTAATCTGGGTTTTTTTATTAGCTATGATTGTCGAGGTTAGATTATCATTTGGAGAATGTATGTCGGCTCGGCGCAAATATAATTTTATTATTCCTATTGGTATAACTATCTCTTTATTGCTTACTGGTTGTTTTGAAGATAAAACCACCCAATGTCAGCGACTCATTCAGGTAGTAAATGCGGGAAATTCCCTGATTGAGCAAAACAAAGGACAACAAGTCATTACAAGCTTACAACTATCAAAGGATTTAGAAGCCATTACAACCTCTTTAGCAGAACTTAATTTCACAGATCCAAATCTGAAGGAATTTCAAACTGGTTTCATCAAAGTGTTCCAAAATATTAGTCAGGCGATCGCCACAGCAGGTAAGGCGCTTGGTGCAGCCAAATTAGCGGAAGAATCACCCACAGGTAAAGAAAAACTAAAAAAGGCTAGGACGGAAATTGATACGGCTCTTACTAAAGTAGCAAATACTACTGGCAAAGAAGCGGATACTTTAGTTAAGGAACTAAATAAATACTGCAATCAGCCTGAGTAGGTAATTGATCAAACCGCTTACTTTTATTAAATTACCCTTTTAGTTGTGGTAAATCCTGAATTATCTGGAAAATTCAGGAATCTTACGCCAGCAGATTGTAATTAATCTGGAAGCTAAAAAAGAGAAGTAGTTAGACAGTATTTTTACTTTGTTTTTTAGTATTTCTTACTACAGTTATTGATAATCCTTTTATGAGAATAGCTTTACCACCAATAATTTTATCGCTATACTGTGGCTTGTCAGGATTCATCTATGTTATTCACACAAAAACAAATATAAACTAAGAAATTGAGGTTCTGTGATTAGTTTATATTCTCCTTCATCTGGGAAATATTATGTGTTTTATAGGTGTATAAAAATACACGATTTTTTAGCAAATACAATTCAGCCTAATTATACCTTTTGAGAGCAAACAGCTATGAAAGAAGAATTATTAGCCAGAGTGTTGCAAGTCTTGAGTATAAATATGCGTTGGATGACTTGGAATTTATTTTTGGCTTTTATACCTTTGCTCTTGAGTGTTTGGCTGTTCCGCACCAGAAGCGGACGCTCTTGGCTATGGTGGCTAGGATTTTTAGTTTTCTATGCTTTTTTACCTAACGCACCTTATTTATTAACTGATGTAATTCATTTAATACACGACATTCGCACCATTGAATCGGTATGGATGATTACCTTAGTGCTAATTCCTGTTTATTTGCTGGTGATCCTAGCAGGATTTGAAGCTTACGTTATCTCTTTAATCAATTTAGGTTATTATTTACACCGCATTGATAAAAGCGAATGGATTTTAAAGGTTGAATTAATCACTCATGCTTTGTGTGCGATCGGCATTTATTGGGGTAGATTTCTGCGATTTAATAGCTGGGATTTTATTACTCAACCAGATGCTGTATTGACTAGGGGTATAGAAGAACTTTTAGGAAAGCAGCCTTTGATTATTATTATTGCTAGTTTTGTGATCCTGTTAGTTTTGTACTTAATCATGAAACGAGTATCCTTAGGTTTTGTGATGCAGCGAAATAATCCGATAGGGAGCAGATCAAGGGGTACTGAATACTAATATTGACGATTAACTATTCATCATTAGGTGAGTCATGGTCGATAGTGACTGTTGACATAAAGTCATCTGACTTGCCACCCTTAAGAGCATCGAAAGTTCCTTTAATTGTGCCGGCAATAGGAACAGCAACTAGTGTTCCTAATAAACCTGCTATTTCATATCCCATCAAAATTGCTACAAAAATCCAGATTGGGTTAAGTCCAATAAAATTACCCAGTAACCTGGGGCTTAAGAGATTGTCTTTGATCTGCTGCATGATAATTGCGGCGATCGCCACTTGCACTGCTAACCACCAGTTTTGCAAAAGTACCAAAATTGTTACTAACCCAATACCTAAAGTTGCGCCAATAAAAGGAATCAGTTGAGAAATTCCAATGAGTATGGCAAATAATAAAGCAAAGGGTACTTTGAGAATCAGGAAAATGGGGGTAAGGGCGACAATCATGAATAACCCCAGCAACAACTGGCTGAGGAAGAAATTTTGAAAGTTTAGCTGCAAAGATTTGGTTAGGGGGAATCTGATTTTCGATGGTAGTAAATTAATCAAACCATACCAGACGCGATCGCCATATATCAGCATATAAAATGCCAGCACTACCACTAATATAAAGTTGAGTAATCCTGAGAGCAACGTTCCAGCTAATCCCACCGCACCAGAAGCAAGTTGCTGCACTACACTTTGAATACTAGCGTTTATTTGATTACTCAAAACCCGCAAATCAAGGGGTAAACGTCGCTGCTTGGCAAATCTCTCAAAATGCTCTAAGTTTGCTTGACTAGCTGTTAACCAATCAGGGATCTTATTTAATAGTTGGACTGTTTGGTCAATCAGCATCGGCACTAAAGTAACTGTCAAAATGCCGAATAAAGTTAAGGTAACCAGCAGAACTATAACAACAGCTTGAGTGCGGGTAATTCTAGCGCGTTCAAAAAATTTTACTAAATAATTTAGTAAGAAAGCTAAAATCGCCGCCAGACTCAGGATTGTCAAAGGATTTTGAAAATAGCGAAAAAGTACGGACAATAGCCAGACATTCAGAGCGATCACCGGGCCGCTCAGACCATAAATGAGTAAACTTTGAAGGGATGAAGAACGGCGCATTGATGCAATCGATTTCCGCTACTCTGGGGAAGAATTTATGTAGTATGTATGATGCTCGTTTAAATACTGGAAATACTTATATGCTGTGGCAATTACCTATGAGCTATAAGAATTTGATTAGGGAAGACCAAAAAATAAATCATCCGAAATTGACGGTTTGGTAGGGTGCGTCAGTATGAATAATTTATGAATATAGCTAGGTCATATCGCACTGACGCACCTTACATTTTGAATGATTTTTAATCTAGAAGCCCCTTATTGTTGGAGTGGGCATTTCTCACCATACCTGTATTTTAGATTTATTCATGTATTATATATTACCCATTTTTAAGATAAACAAGTATATCGTCAGAATTGCCCGAACTTCAATAGGTGGTATTGTCAGTGATCATCATGATAGATAGTCTTAACAAGCAAGTGTGCCGATCTATCAGATAACAAGGAACTAAATCATTATGGATAGAACCATAGCTGACCTCCGCAAGGATTATACCCTAGAGGGTTTGAGTGAAATCGAGGTTGATCCTAATCCTTTCATACAATTTAAAAAGTGGTTTGAGCAGGCTTTAGCAGCTCAACTTCCAGAACCCAACGCTATGACGATCGCTACAAGTACACCAGATGGTCAACCTTCCGCGAGAATGGTATTGCTCAAAGACTTTGATGAACAGGGTTTTGTTTTTTTCACCAACTATAACAGTCGCAAAGGTCAAGAACTAGCGGAAAATCCCCAAGCAGCTTTGGTTTTTTGGTGGGCAGAATTAGAACGCCAAGTCAGAATTTCAGGTAGGGTAGAGAAGGTTTCAGAAAGTGAATCAGACTACTACTTCTACAGTCGTCCTGCTAATAGCCGACTGGGTGCATGGGTATCGAATCAAAGCGAAATCATCGCTAGCCGAGAAGTTTTAGAGCAAAGAATGCAGGAATTTCAACATAAATATGAAAATCAGGAGATTCCTAGACCTGCCCACTGGGGGGGGTTACGAGTGATCCCCTCAGAGATAGAGTTTTGGCAAGGACGCTCTAGTCGCCTACACGATCGCCTGCTTTATACTCTTTTAAATGATCACAGTTGGGAAATTCACCGATTATCTCCTTAATATAGTTCCGAATGCTGAGTAGAATACCACCAAGAATCTGAGATGCTAACTACTCAACACTCATCACTATTCTGCTACGGCGGATTTAGTAGCTAATTGTAGTTTGGGGTCTGGCATAAATGTATACCTGAGGTAAAATCCACCCCAAACAAACAGAACAATTAATAAAGCACCAATACCCAAAGGACTGGGTAGCCAAAAGACTACTTCTATATGGTTGAGTTCACCGGGTTGCAATCGCCACACTAGCTGTCCGCTTTGCTTTTCTGGTGGTACGGCAGTTTCTGTTCTTTGAATGCTTTTGGCTCCCCAAGGTGTTTTTAAGGCAAATTTTAAATCAAGGATGGAACCAGTATCTGTTAAAACATTACCTTTATTGGCGATTAAAGAGAGCGATCGCAAATCTAGGTCATAAATTAATTGATTTCTAACTACCAAAAGAAAGTTATTTTGCGTCAATAACAAATTAGACTCTACCTTAGGAAATTCTGAATTTTCTGTGCCTGCTTCAGTGTCATTTGTTTGATGGGCGCGGGAATTAAAAAATTCGTTGAATTTTGTTTGTAATTCTTGACCATTACTAAAAGGAATCGTCACAATTACTTCTTCTGGAGAAATGCGTTTGGCATTGCCTTCTAGTTTCCGGGCGCGCCGTTCTATGCTGGTTAACCATTCGTATACATAATCACCGCTAAAACTAGTCAGCCTATCTGCCAATTTGATATGCTGTACCAGTTGACCATGATTAGAATTATCAAAATTGACACCTACATCGTACTGCACACAGCCAGTCAATAGCAGTGATGTTAACAGTACTAATAAAAAAATGGGTTTGCGAAGTTTGTTTTTAGCAGTTAAGTTTGACAGAAAAAACTTAACCTGTTTGATGATTTTTCTGAAACTTTTACCAAAATTACCATAACTCATTAATATAGTTCTCCTCAAAATTTACTGCGCTATGGGTGTCAGTTGTAATTAGTTAACCTTCAACAGTCAACAATCAACAGTCATCTTTTTTTACCCCCTCCTAAAAACCCAGCCAAACCAAATATGAAATAGTTAAACCAATCACAATTAAAGCAAGCCAAATGAAGCGATTATCTTTGGTATTGACTTGAGAAAGATCAACAAATTCGACTTCAGCAGGTGCTTTTTTTTCTGTAGGTTTACGTGGCTTGGCCATAACACGAGTTTTGGCTTCATTGTCAGACAGTGCGCCCAAATCAGGAATTTCTGTCATCCAATTACTGGGTCTTTTCAATCTTGGCGCTTGCAGGATATAAAGCAAACGTCGGGCTTGTTGGCTAGTTTCGGAGTGGGGATGACGACGAAGTTGCTGACAAAGGGCGATCGCATCTTCTGTACGTCCAGCCGCTTCATAGGCTGTAACTAACCAAATTTCTACCTCACCCCCAAGGCGGGAGTTACGCGCGACTAAGGCGCTGGCTTTTTCGAGATTTTCTACCGCTTCTCGATATTGCCCATTTTCAAAAGCAAATTTACCCGCTTGATATCGAGTTTTAGCCAGTTCTAAACTTTCTGTACTCACTTTTGCCCACCGATCAGCACTAACTGGAAAATAGGGAGTGGGGGGTGGGGGGGGGAAGATTAGCCCCTATTACCCAGTACCCATTACCCATACCCTTATAAATTAACTATACTGAGAACCGAGAATCATTGTCCCAATACCCACATCAGTAAAAATTTCCAGTAGTAAGGCGTGGGGAATACGACCGTCTATGATGTGTGCGGCTCTGACTCCTTGAGCGAGCGATCGCACACAACAAGTAACCTTGGGGATCATCCCACCGCTAACAACACCACTATTAATTAATTCGCGGGCTTCCCGAATATCTACTTTGGGAATCAATGTTCCAGGGTCTTGATAATCTTTTAAAATACCTCTGGTATCCGTTAATAAAATCAGTTTTTCCGCCCCTAAGGCGGCAGCAATTTCACCAGCCACAGTATCGGCGTTAATATTATAAGCCTGTCCTGAGTCATCGGCGGCAACGCTGGAAACAACGGGAATATAGCCGTTACTGGCTAAAGTTTCCAAAATTTTGATGTTAACGTTACTTACTTCCCCGACAAAACCAATGCCCTCTTGACCTTGGGGACGGGCAGTAATTAAGTTACCATCTTTACCACAAAGCCCTACTGCCAAGCCGCCAGCTTGGTTAATTAGAGAGACAATTTCTTTATTAACTCGACCTACCAATACCATTTCCACCACATCCATTGTGGGAGCATCAGTGACTCGTAGACCGTTTTTAAACTGTGCTTCGATTCCCAGCTTATCTAACCAACTGTTAATTTCCGGGCCGCCACCATGTACCAAGATTGGCCGCAACCCAACGCAGGATAGAAAGACAATATCGCGGATAACTTGGTCTTTGAGGTGGCTATCTTTCATAGCCGCACCACCATATTTAACAACAACGGTGCGACCGGCAAATTGTTGAATATAAGGTAGTGCTTCGCTTAGTACCTGCACACGAGTAGCTTCAGCTTGCCTGATATACTCAATATCGTTGACCATCATTGAGGAGCCGTGGAAACTTATATATTTATCCAGTCAGTATAATTCCTAATTGTTGCTTTCATTGCGAATTACGAATTATGAATTACTAATAGGACTTACGCATGAAAACGAAAGATCAAGGGTTTGGAGAAGGGTATAGGGGTATAGGGGTGTAGGGGTATAAATGTTTGAAACCCTTACACCCCTACACCCTTACACCCAGCCTCAACAGAAAATCTGGGTGCGTAAGTCCTAACTAATTAGAGGCAGTTTGTTTCAAGACGCTGGGAATTGCCTGCATAACTTTATTGGCAATTTGTTCTGGTGTTTCTTCTGCATTGACACAGATGCGTAAATCTGCTTGCGAATAAAGCGGTGTGCGTTGTTCCAGGAGCGATCGCAATTTGCCTTTTGGGTCATCATCCTGTAAAAGTGGTCTTGTTGTATCTGCCGCTAAACGTGCATAGAGTATATCTACTGGCACATCTAGCCACAAAATTAAACCGTGGTGTAGGTAACTCCAATTTTCTCGCCGCAACACAATGCCGCCACCTGTCGCTACAGTCAACTTAGTATAGGAACAAACCTGGGCTAACACATCGCTTTCTATCTGGCGAAATCCGGCTTCCCCTGCTTCGGCAAATATCTCATTGATAGATTTTTTAGTAGCTTGGGCAATCACATTATCAGTATCTAAAAAGCCATAACCCAATTCTTTGGCGAGTAAATGTCCTACTGTAGTCTTACCAGCGCCCATCATGCCGATTAAGTATAGGTTAACTCCCTGCAATAAACTACTCACTCTTGTTTAATTCTCCGTTATCAGAATCTGCTGTGTTGATTGAAAATAACCCCAGTAGGATGGGTGATGCTCAAGAAACCATAATACAATCAGCCTTGCCCATCACTATATAAGTTTATCTAATATCTGCTTTAGGGTAGGTGCAAAAACTAGCGATCGCCAGGTAATATAATCAGGTCGTTTTTAAGTCTCTTGACCTTAATTGGTTGAAAAAGCCGTTAACAATTTGTAAGTAGAACAACTTGAAAAAAGCAACCCATGTTAAGTAATGTTAAAAAACTAACATTGAGTTCGTAGTCAGGGCTTTATTCCTTTTTTGTTCGCGGAGCGTCTCGCAGAGAGAACTAAAGTTCTCACTACAAAGCTTTAATTATTTACCCTGTTCTACTTAGTAGTAAGTTATCGGTTTCTGGTACATAAGTTACTTGATGTAAATTTTTAACTTTTAGAAAGTATCTTGTTTCCAGCCTCAGCATTTTTTCCCAGATTTTGCAGACCCATTAAATAAATAAACCCTCACATAGCAATCTCATTTGATTCGTGATCTTGGCCTGTGCCTGCACATAACAATTCAGTAACCTTGGGGCTGAAGTAGAGTTATCAATGCCTAAAATCCTGTGACACTAGTTTATGTAACTGAGGGAACACAATACACTACCTTCTTGAGAACGGGAAAAGTTTACAGGTGTAGTGCTTCCTCTAGATATATTTCAAGAATAACAAAGGAGTTCTCTAACAATACTGCTAAAACTGTGATTAAGAATATTCATAATTTCTGCTGGAATAAAATCATGCGAATACTCATTCCTTGAGAATTATTTTTACTTGTGTCAAAGGCTTCTCTTTATTGGATACCAATATATATGTATAATTTTTTTGGCTATAAACTGTTTGTAATCGCTATAAATTCATCGATTTATTGAGACTAACTGTTGTTATCACTATTAGATGTGTATTCAATGTAACTTAGAAAATTTGTTGATAATTATTCTATACAGCCAAAATAAATTGCAGGTAAATTTATAACTATTTTAATAACTTTAATCTGGTGACTTCGTAGTAATGTATTAAGTATGGTTAGGTTTAAAGGAAATTTAATAAAGCTTCTTTGAAACTTTAATCAGACAAATTCAGTCAATATAAACAAGCCTGACTTTATCCTTGACGGAGCCACTTCATTTGGACATAATACGGTGTTTTATACAGCACATGAACTATATTTTTACCTTTAGATTTAACTAGCTTTAATCAATATTTTTAAAGACAAAGGTGTAAAAAATGACGACACTACTGTTAAAACAGCATCAAACAGCTTTACTAAAATTGACACTTTAAGTATAAAAAATACTGCATATTCTCAGGTCGCTAGCTCAAATTAATTAATGTGGTGTGTAATGAGGCATCAACCATGACTCGAATTCGTGATGTTGTGCAACAAGCTTTAACAACAGGTTATCTAACAGTTGAAGCAGAAAATCAGCTACGTTACTTACTGACTACTCATTATGATTCAGAAGATTTAAACGCGTTTATGAGTTTGCAGGAAGCTGCTATGAACGGAAAAGTCAAGCAGGAGTCTCGTGAACGATGTGGTGTTAAGTAAAGGTAGGTGGTTTCCCCTATTTGATCAAACTGGCGTGTGTAGGGGAGAATTACATCTGTGACTCAAAATTGGCTATACGTCTCGCTACAGTCAATAAAACTTAGCACTTAGCGCTTTCATTCATCATCATCAAAACCCCAATCCTCCTCATCATCGTTGGCTACCTCTTTATTTGGTGGCTGATATGGAGGAATAATAACTCGGTAATCAGCATCATAAACAGATTCGCTCTTACCTGCTGCGGTGTTTTTTGGTTCTCGGTAACTGTAGGAATATGTAGAACCTGACTGAGAGCCGCTTTTAGGTTTTTGTGGGCGCTCATAAGTTGAGGAATCTGGAAATGACTCAGCTTGAGAATTGTTAGTTGGTGTATTCCCTGGCTTTTCTTCAAAATCCCAGTCATCATCTGCACCGTTACTTTCCCAATCGTCAAACTCATCACGAGCAGCGTAGTTAGTTTTATTTGGTGGTGCTTGGTTAGATGGGGGAGGTGTAAATTCTTCTTTGCGATTCGCTGTACTACGGTTAGAGGTAGTGGTTGATTTAGGGGTAACTTGACGTGGTTGCCCCCGAAAATAATTAGATAATTTAAATAAGCTAGTTATTAATAAAGATGTGCCAGCACCAGCAGCTGTACTAAATAGTATCCACAGAGCCAATGGTAACGGCTGGCTTCGCATCCCCAAAAACACCAGAGGTAAAACTGGCGACCAATTCTGTACTAACAAAAGTGTTAGTCCACCTAGTACTGTTACTAATAAAGTTAAGCGAATTACAGCCATATAAATAATTCGTAATACCCTACGGGTGAATCCTACGGATACGCTTCATGTAGCTTGCGAGTGCGTGGTAGCGTACCAAAGGAAAGCAAGCTACGTAATTTGTTATAGCCTGCGGCGAGGCTTCGCCTACGTAGTTTTCAATTTTTACTCTTAAACCCATGATAAAGCTTAGACAAAGGGCAGATGCTGTATGGAAAATAGGAAAGGGGAAAGAAACCGTTGTTCTTTCTTGTTTGACATCCATAACTGTAAAGAAATAACACCTGAATTAATTACGAATTTCGTTGGCGTTAACCTAGCCGCAGGCTGTTAGTAATTACGAATTATGCTTACCGCCCTCCCATCGCTTTAGAGGTACGCAATCGATATCGAGTTGGTCTAAAGTACGAGCAACGACAAAATCAACTAAGTCCTCAATAGTTTGTGGGTTGTGATACCAAGCAGGGATGGCGGGGACAATTCGGACTCCAGTTTCAGCTAAGGTGGTTAAGTTTCGTAGGTGTATTAAGCTGAAGGGCGTTTCTCTGGGAACAATAACTAGCTTACGTCCTTCCTTGAGATGCACATCCGCAGCCCGTTCTAGTAAGTCAGAACTCAAACCACCCGCTAGCTTGGCTACTGTACTCATACTACAAGGAATCACAATCATTCCCAAAGTGCGAAAGGAACCACTGGCGATATTGGCTCCTACATCGCTCCAAGGATGGCAACGCAGTTTGCCAGAGAGAGCAACTCCGGCTTGTTCTCGCCAGAATTGCTCTTGTTGTTTTGGTTCTGATGGCATCCGAGTTTCCTGTTCTGCTTGCCAAACCATGTAAGTTGATTTAGAGGCAACTAATTCAATTTCATAGTCGGCTGTGAGCAGATATTTAAGGGCGCGGACGGCGTAAATCAGTCCAGATGCTCCTGATACGCCGATAATCAGAGGTTTGTTATGTTGTGACACCAGATACTTAACAAAATTTATTCTTCATCTGCATAAGAGTCTAAATCATCTGATTCCATGTCGTTTGGTAGGTAAATATCGGAAATATCACCATTGACATTACCGACACCTAAATTTTTAACTAAGCCATCACTACCAACAGTGACTAAATCGATTTGCTGGCGATAGTAATCGACGCTCTTGACTTGTACGGAAACCCGATCGCCTAATCTATAAGAAGCGCGATTTTTTCTGCCAAATAGTGCCTGTTGTCTGGCGCGGTATTCATACCAGTCATCTTTGAGAGAACTGACGTGTACTAACCCTTCCACCCGCAAAGGTACACCCGGATTAGTTGCAGCTTCGGCGGCTGGAACTTCGATTTCTACAAAGAAACCGTAGGATTGTACGCCAGTAATCACACCTTGGAAGACTTGACCAATGCGCTGTTTCATCAGTTGGGCTTTTTGCAGTCCAGCTAAATCGGCTTCGGCTTCTTGGACTTCTTTTTCCCTGTCGTTGATTTGGATAATCACCCTAGTTAAGTCGCTTTGCATTTCCTGCTGCAACTCTGGGGCTAACACGTTCCAGTTAATCTCGGAGTGGCTGGAGGAGTGGCGCAGGTTGACTCGTTCTTTGACTCTGGTGTTACGGCGATCACGCCCATGTTCTAGTAGCTGATAATACACCCTCTGCATCAGCAAGTCTGGGTAACGGCGTAGAGGGGCTGTAAAGTGGGTGTATTGTAGTAGTGCCAAACCAAAGTGAGAGGCTTTGGTAGTACTGTACACCGCAGGCTTGAGGGTATCTTGCAGGAGATAAGTTAACACCTGCTCTGAGGGAGACTCAGCAAAAGCCCTGGTTAACTGTTGATAATCTAAGGGTTCGATATCTACTTCTGGTTCTAGTGCTAGTTCTACCCCTAAATTAATCGCCAGTTTCAGCATTTCTTGGACATCTTCCGAATCTGGTGTGCCTTGAGTGCGCCAGATAGCGGGGATACCTAAAGCACTCAAATGGGTAGCAATTAATTCATTAACTAGTAACACTAATTCCATCAACAGCGATCGCACTGGGGAATCATTCACTAGTACAGCCCCTAAACTGCCCTCATCATAATAAGGGTTTTGATTCGACGGCAGATTTAACTGTAAGCTACCGCGAGCCAGACGCGATTCCTTGATGGCTTGCCCAATAGTGGTTAAGTTTTGTAGCCGTTCTATAATCTGTGGCGAGTCTTTTTTAGTAGCTGCACCTTGGAGAATTGCTTCTGCTTGCTGTTTACTGACGTTGTTATCTACGTTAATGACACTGGGTTGAATTTCCCATTCCAAAACTTCTCCTAATTGGGAAGAAATCGTAATTAAAAAAGACAGTGCCAGGCGATCGCTCCCAGTCACAAACGAAGCGCGATCGGCTACAGTATCGGGTAGCATGGATAATACCAAGTCTCCCAAATACACCGACCGACCCCGTTTGATTGCTTCCCTATCTAAAGGTTCATCTGGTTGGACGTAGTGAGATACATCAGCAATATGAAAACCTAATTGCCAATTGCCAGCTATTGTTTTTTCTAAACTAATGGCATTTTCTATTACCTTAGTGTCGCTATTGATGCCAGTAATAGTAAAGGTAAATAGATTGCGTAAATCTAGTTTATTTTTTAGGTCTGCTTTGAGTAGCCTTTTGGGTAACTTAGCGGCTGCATCTAATATTGACTCAGGGAAATTACGTGATAAATCATGTTTACAGGTAACTAAATCTATATCAGCCGCCGCCTCCGCATCGCTGCCCAGAATTTGGACTACACGACCCACTGGCGGATATTGGGCTAGAGGATAACGCAGGACTTCGACGTGGGCGAGGTGATCAATTGCCTCTTCTAGCTTGAGTTTGTTGGCTTGAATTTTCAACTCAAACAGCAGTCGGTCATCCAGAGGGACAGCACGAAAACCGCCTTCTACTTGTTTAATCCGTGCCAGTAAAGTGTGATTGGAACGTTCCAAAATCAGCTTAACTTCTCCTTCAGGAGAACGGCGACGACTGCCTTCTTTGAGAACACGTACCAACACGCGATCGCCATTCCAAGCATTACTCAGATGACTTTCACGAATATAAATATCCTCAGCCCCTTCCACATCTTGAATGGCAAAGCAAAAGCCTTTACTAGAACAACGTAGCTTTGCTTCGATCATCCCTTCTTCGGAAATGCGGCGATACTTCCCGCGTTCTTTTGCCAAAACCCCAATTCTCTCCAGCACTTCCAAGGCGATGTGGAGTTTTTCTAAACTGTCTTCGTCCTCGCATCCCAGTTTCTTTTCCAAAACTTTGCGAGCCACCAATTTATCATCGGTGAAATTGGCAAGGAGTGTAGCGATTGAAAATTCCATGCAGTGAACCGACCTTTGGTCAAAACATCATTTTTGCTTGAATTTGGTTCTTTGCCGTATACCCTCACGGCTTACGGATACTAGCTGGACACGAATTACCCCCAAGTTGAGTTCCCGAAATTCCCACAAAGGAAATTAACCCAACCGAAAGGTAAGCTGCTTCTTCATAAGTCGCTCCGCGTAGGTTACTTCTTTGCAGGAGTAAACTTCTGAAGAACTTCTCACTGCACGACAAACTCAGAGTTAGCTTGTGCTTATGTTCCTTCATCTAACCAAACTGAGAGACTACGCCTGATTTACATTTTGCCCCATCAGGTAATTACGCGGTTGGTTTTGAGAGGCTGGTTTTAAGATTTACTCTCTACGCTGACCAAAAGCGCTATGTAGGGGAAAATACAGGTGTTTGATTGTCTAGCTTGAAGGTACTTTTACGCCATGATACTCTGATTTTTACTAGGAGAAACTGCTGAATCACCCAATTTGCCCATATGTAGAATCGGTAACAATTAGGTAGCAGCTTAATAAGCAATGAGGGCGAACCTTATCTCCATTATTGTAGATTTAGAGCGCACTTCCAGAAAATAGTTCTGGATATTGAATTGGGTAAACAGTATAGCATTAATAGCCAAGTCACTTAGAATTAGTGAGTAGAAACGAAAAATCGACTCTACACTAAGCTATTGTAATAATTCGTAATTTGTGGTTACATTTTTTGCTCTTGGTTAAGACAACGGATATTTTTACCCACATAAGAGGTAAGTGGATGTAAATTAAAATATATCCAGAGAGAAACCTTAAAGGAAAAAGTTAGTCACATTTACCAAGATTTCTCATCCCACAAAAGTTTGTTGATAACTTCGGTAGGATCAAAAATCTCAAAAGTGTAACCAGTGGCTGGGGTAAACAGGTAGCATCGACCCCATTATTCAATAGATTTAGATTTGGTGGCAGTATTATGTTGGCTCAATTCCAGAGCTTGTACCCCAACGGCAGTTTAATTTCTGAATTAGTCCAAATTTTTCAGGGAAAATATATCGTTCGGGCAAGCGTCCAAATTGAAGGTATCACTCGCGCAACTGGTATGGCAGCAGCAGAAACTGTGGAAGCCGCCGAAGACCAAGCAAGAAATAGAGCGCTGACCGTTTTGGGGATCACAGATACACCACAGGCATCAATAGCGCCTTCCCCAAAACTCATATCTCAGGTACAGGCCAATCCTATCTCTCATGAGTCTACTTATACCTCGATTCAAAATGAGGATTTTGGCAAAAATAGTTGGTCAGTTACCAACAATAATGATCAAAGCAAAGATGCACTGAATAATACCTCAGTTAAAACAGCAACATCCAACGGTAGTAAAACTGAGAAACCACTTCCAGATTTCAACCAGAAATTACCAGATATTAACTACTACGAACCAGAACTGGAACCGCCAATTGAAGACCTATCTCCATTGACGGCACAACAGCCAGAAATTCCTACCATAACAGAAGTAGTTAATAGTAATGTCACCCCATTCACGCCCCGAAGCTACAGTCCGCAAGAGAACGTAACCAGCATATCAGGCGGCACAGGGAAGAAAAAGAAAAAAGCCGAGCCTGTAGATTTATCAGATGTAATTGCTAAAACTGATGTCGAATTGCAGCGCTTGGGTTGGACACCAGAGCAAGGAAGAGAATATTTAATCAAAACCTACGGAAAGCGGGGACGTACGTTGTTAACAGAAGACGAATTACACAGCTTCCTCAAACACCTAGAATCTCAACCAGACCCAATTGCAGGGTTTTAATCTTTTGTTAGTGGTTAGTTGTCAGTTGTCAGTTGTCAGTGGGGTTCGTATGCTGTAAGGTCGTTATGCCAATGGCCTTCAGCCCAGAAACCTGTCTCAGGGGTTGGTTCCATAAGAGGGTTATTAAACCAACGTGAGTTTTATAAATTCGGAATAACCCCTCTCCATAGCTTGCTACTCTACGAGAACGCCTTACGGCGAACCCGCAGGGTACCTCTCCCCGACGCGGGGAGAGGCTTAAAAACCTGGTTCTTTGGTACTCAGTTATGGGTTTTGAGCAGCCTTCCCTTGTAGGGAAGGGGTTGGGGTTAGGTTCCGTCTAACTCACGTTAAACCACATGAAACACAACTGACTATTGACTACTGACCAACCATCGCCACTGGACGACTACCAGCAGCGTGACGGTCAATTACTTGGTCAATTAAGCCGTAATCTTTGGCTTCATCTGGTGACATGAAAAAGTCACGTTCAGTATCTTCGGCAATGCGCTCAATGGGTTGACCAGTGTGTTCGGCTAAGTAATCATTTAACCGCCGCTTGTGGTAAAGGATTTCTCGCGCCTGAATTTCAATATCAGTTGCTTGACCTTGAGCGCCGCCTAGAGGTTGGTGAATCATAATCCGCGAATGGGGTAGACTCATGCGCTTACCTTTAGCCCCAGCACTAAGGAGAAAAGCACCCATACTTGCCGCCAATCCTGTACAGATGGTACAAACATCAGGGCGGATGTGCTTCATGGTGTCAAAAATTCCCATACCAGCAGTTACCGAACCACCAGGAGAATTTATATACAAATAAATATCTTTCTCTGGGTCTTCCGCATCTAGAAACAGTAACTGAGCAACAATTAAGTTAGCCAAGTTGCTGTCAACCTGTTGACCCAAAAAGACAATCCGCTCACGTAATAGCCGTGAGTAAATATCAAAGGCGCGTTCGCCTCGACCTGATTGTTCAATAACGATAGGAATAGTCATGCAGCGTGCTTGTAGCTAATTTACATCCATCTTATCAATTGGGTATTGGGTATTGGGTATTGGGTATTGGGTATTGGGAATGACATTTACTCCCTGTTTCCCCTGTTTCCCCTGCTTCCTCTGCTGCCCCTGCTCCCCCAATCCCCAGTCCCCAGTCCCCAGTCCCTCCTAGTGCAGATGCACATCATCCTCTTGGCACTTTTGATAGTGAGATGCGTCTAGAGAAATGGCTCTTCTAGTTAGAGAAAGAAAAATCAACCTTTATTGACAATTGCCCACCTGATTTTCAGGCTCGCTATTCAATTATGTAGCTTGGCGATCGCCTACGGTGGGCGGAATGCCGTCGCCAAATGTGGACGGAATACCATCTTGACCTAAATCAGTTCTGCATCCTGAATATTCAATATTTCTTTAGCTTTTTCATCAGCCAGGATACTGGATATTTAACGGAAATCCGTTAAACCAAGATAACAGAGTGTAGTTAGACTAACTAATTTCGCTAGTAATGCTATCAACCGAGGGAGACCTGCCATGCTAGAAAAACTTGTGCAAGCCGCCATCATCACTTTCTTGCTCCACCTGATAGCAGGAATTAACCCAAATCATAGAATCCAAACTAGAACAGTTACACCCACGCCAGAAGTCCCTGCATCACTGGTGAGTTTTTTCCGTTCTTTACAATGAATATTGGGGAGTAGGGAATAGGGTGCAAAGTTAGAAAATCATGACTCAGCACTCATGACTCATTCAAGCTAGACTGGGCAAAGAAGGCAACTACCACCATCTGCATCATGACTAATCGCCTTGCCCAAACCAAGAGTCTCTACCTCCGCAAGCACGCCGAAAACCCCATTGATTGGTGGCCTTGGTGTGATGAAGCTCTTGCAACAGCTAAAACACAAGATAAACCAATTTTTTTGTCGATAGGTTACTCCAGTTGTCACTGGTGTACTGTGATGGAAGGTGAAGCTTTTTCTGACCAAGCTATAGCCGACTATATGAATGCTAATTTTTTGCCTATTAAAGTGGATAGGGAAGAAAGACCAGATATCGACAGCATTTATATGCAGGCGTTGCAGATGATGAGTGGTCAGGGGGGTTGGCCTTTAAATGTCTTTCTTTCACCAGAAGATTTAGTTCCGTTTTACGCTGGTACTTATTTTCCTATAGAGCCAAAGTACAACCGTCCTGGGTTTTTGCAAATTCTGGAAGCACTACGTCGCTATTACGATACCGAAAAAGAGGATTTGCGCCAACGGAAAGCCCTAATTGTGGAATCGCTCCTCACCTCTGCGGTATTAAAAGGGGAAGCTACCCAAGAAGCGGAAGAAAGCGAATTGCTAAAGCGTGGTTGGGAAACTAACACAAGCGTAATTACTCGCAACGAATACGGTAATAGTTTTCCGATGATTCCCTATGCTGAATTAGCATTGCGAGGAACTAGATTTAATTTTGCGTCCCGATATGATGGCCAGCAAGTGGTCTACTCAACGGGGTCTGGATTTGGCTTTAGGTGGGATTTATGACCATGTGGCTGGGGGATTCCACCGTTACACTGTTGACCCTACTTGGACTGTTCCCCACTTCGAAAAGATGCTTTATGACAATGGTCAAATTGTCGAGTATCTGGCAAATTTATGGAGTGCGGGAGTCAAGGAGCCAGCTTTTGCAAGGGCTGTTGACTGGAACTGTTGTATGGCTGCAACGGGAAATGACTGCACCGGCAGGTTATTTTTACGCGGCTCAAGATGCTGATAGTTTCACCACTCCCACGGACGTAGAACCAGAGGAAGGTGCTTTTTATGTCTGGAGTTATGCTGAGTTAGAACAACTGGTAACGCCAACAGAATTAACAGAATTACAACAGCAATTTACAGTCAGTCCTCAAGGTAACTTCGAAGGTAAGAATGTACTGCAACGCCGACAACCAGGGGAATTGGGCGCAACGATAGAAACTGCATTAGGAAAATTGTTTGCTGCTCGTTACGGTAGTGCTGCGGATACCCTAGAGACTTTTCCACCAGCACAGGACAACCAGGAAGCAAAAACTACTCACTGGCCAGGACGTATCCCTTCGGTGACGGATACAAAGATGATTGTGGCTTGGAATAGTTTGATGATTTCCGGTTTGGCGAGAGCTGCTGGGGTATTTCAGCAACCTTTGGCTGGAGAACTAGCAGCTAAGGCGGCGAACTTTATTTTAGAAAATCAATTTGTCGATGGGCGTTTCCACAGACTCAACTATCGAGGGGAAGCGGCTGTGTTGGCTCAGTCGGAAGATTATGCTTTATTTATTAAAGCACTGCTGGATTTACACACTGCTGAACCTGAAAATCGATTTTGGTTAGAAAAAGCGATCGCACTACAACACCAATTCGATGAGTTTCTCTGGAGTATAGAGCTTGGTGGTTACTTTAATACAGCTAGTGATGCTAGTCAAGATTTGATTATACGAGAACGTAGCTATATGGATAATGCTACACCCTCAGCTAACGGTGTGGCGATCGCTAATCTCGTGCGTCTGTCATTACTCACCGATGATTTACACTATCTCGATTTAGCCGAACAAGGGTTAAAAGCTTTCAAAAGTGTCATGTCTAGCGCTCCTCAAGCTTGTCCTAGTTTGTTCACGGCTTTAGATTGGTATCGTAATTCTACCTTGATTCGCAGCACAAATGAGCAAATTCATACTTTGATCCCCAGCTACTTACCCACGGTTGCATTCGCTGTAGTGTCTAATTTACCTGACAATAGTGTGGGCTTAGTTTGCCAAGGCTTGAAGTGTTTGCCATCAGCCGCAAGTGTGGAAATGTTATTACAACAAGTACAGCAAAGTCAAAATAGGGGATAGAGAAGAAAGGGTGTAAATAACTACTTTTGCCACAGTTATCAATTCAATATTTATATATTGGTCGTCTCAAAGAACTAAAGCGAGCGCGCCGCCATATAAAACAGTTTGTTAGGCGTTGAATTGGTGAACAAAATATTTCTAATTCACGGACTGTAATCTGTTTTGAATGATGGCATTAATTGCTGCATAGTGTGTTTTATAGTTGGGAAGTGTAGCTTGAGCTTGTTGATAAGTAAAGCTATTTTGGGGGATAGATTCTAATAATTTAATAGCCTGTAGCCACTTATCTTTTGATTGCTGCCAAGCCAATAATGAATTTGGCGAAGTTTTTATAAAAAATTCAGCTTCTATCGCTAGCTTTTCGGCTGCTTCTAAGTTCATTAATGCTTGTTTTTCAGTTGCTGCTCTTTTATTAATCGCATCATAATTACGTCGGTAACGAATTAGTCTATCGTGTGCCTTTATAGAAACAGATGTTCCTTCAGGAATCAAGCTTAAGAATTTTATTGCCTGCTGCCACTTACCTGCGGCTTTTTGCCAAACTTTCAGAGGATAAGGCGGATTTTGAGCTATGGAAGAAGCTTCCATTCCGAGTTTTAAAGCAGATTTGAAATTACTAACAGCTTGTGTTTCTGGGTCAACATTTTGAATAGCTTGTTGAGGTTGATTGATTTTATTTTTGATAATCCCGATACCAAAGGTGAGAACAACTAAACTTGATGTGACAAATAGAGTTGTACGTAATATTGGTGAAAAATTATCAGATGTTTTCTCTGTACGTCGATTTATATATTTGTTATTAGTTAAACTTTTCTGTGCTTGCTCCTTTAATTGTTGACATTCGTTTAAAAAAGCAGTGAGTCTATTTTGATATTTTTCGCAATCATTGAGAATATCCGTCAATTCTTGAAACTTATTTTCACTAGATATAATCAATTCGTGAGTATCATCTAACCATTCTATCGCAAAGCCTGATTGACCACAAAACGATGAGATTGCCAGTAGAATTGTTAATAATCCCTGACTATTTTTAATGGTGTTGACCACATAAAATAGTCTGTCTTGGGCTTTTAATACTTCCTCTTCAAGGTTAATAATCTGCTGAATTTGCTTTTCTAAAGTTCTTGGATTACTAAAAGCTAACTTGATATCTATACTCTTGCTTAAATATTCAATATGCTTACTTAAGCTGGGATAATTAATATCTGCATTTACTTTATTGACCAGATGAGAATCAATTAAAATATCTGCGGCGATCGCTTGTAATAAATCACCCCATTCCAGCCAGTAATTTATTTTCGATTTTAAAGTATCTAAAGATATTTCTATGGCAGGATTGCCGAATTTTTCAGTAATTAGTCTTGTGTTACCAGTAATAGTTGGTTCTACCCGCAAAATACTGGGTACTAACAAATATCTTGTAGCACTCATCTGAGGTGGGGTAGCAGTAGCTTGATGGGTAGCAAAACTTAATTGTTGAGCGATTGCCTCCGGCAGTGCATAGCTAATCGCCTGTTGAATCTTGTGCAGCTGCTCCTGAGCCTGATTAATCAGCACAACTTGTTGTATGATCTCCTGAGAATTACCTAAAGTAAGTCTCAAACCATAAACAATTTTTGGCAAGTTATTAATAAGTATTTCTAAATCTGTCATAGCTATCCCTGGGGGATGGAACAAAAATTTATGTAAGACCGTGAAAATAGCAATTGGGAACGAGGAATTGGGAACTGGGAAAAGGAATTTTTACTCCCTTGTTGCGTGAGTGATTACATGATTACGGTGAAAGAATCCTGAGTAAAAACAACTACTCCAAGTACTTCTATTGTGTAAACTTTGAGAAAATGTCTAGTAGCACTAGTGAAACTGCTTGATTGTTAAATCATAGGAACGATAGATTTATATTTCCCAGAAATTTTGCTAAAGTAACGAGTCCAGTTTTTGAGTTAAATATCGGGTATTTTTCCTCTCACTTTATGAATGAAACTGATTTAGCTTTTACCCCAGCATTAGAGTTGGCGCAATTAATTCGCCGCCGGGAAGTGTCGCCGTTAGAGTTGGTGGAAATATATTTACAAAGGATTCAGTTGTTAAACCCAGAATTGGGAAGTTACTTTACGGTGACAGCAGAATTGGCGATCGCTGATGCTAAAGCCAAAACAGAATTACTCACAACAACCCCTGAACTACCGCAATTTTTCGGCGTACCAATTTCCATCAAAGACCTCAACGCTGTGGCTGGTGTCCCTTGTACCTACGGCAATCCAGCTTTGTTAAACAACATCCCACAATTCGACGATGGTGTAGTGACACGCATCAAACAAGCCGGGTTCACAATTTTAGGTAAAACAGCTACGTCCGAACTAGGTTCATTTCCCTACACAGAACCTACGGGATTTGTCCCAGCCAGAAATCCTTGGAACTTAGAATACACCCCTGGCGGTTCTAGTGGTGGGGCAGCTGCCGCAGTTGCAGCCGGTTTATGTGCGATCGCCCAAGGTTCCGATGGTGGTGGTTCGATTCGTGGGCCTGCGGCTTGTTGCGGTGTGGTGGGCATTAAACCAGCAAGGGGTAGAGTTAGTAAAGCGCCAGTAGGCGATCGCTTGGCAGGCATTTCCACTAATGGGCCAATTGCCCGTACTGTTGCCGACGCAGCCGCCCTATTAGATGCTATGTCTGGTTATGTGACAGGTGATCCTTATTGGCTACCAGATCCTGAACCGTCGTTTTTAAATGCCGCACAGACACCACCCACTCAGTTACGAATCGCATTTGCCACAGATATTCCTCCCTTGGGTGAAGCAGACGCTAATTGCCAACAAGGTGTGTTGACAACAGTTAAGTTATTAGAACAACTCGGACATCACATAGAACAAAAGTCTTTAGACTTGAGTGGGTTAGTAGAACCTTTCCAAATCGTTTGGCAATCTGGTGTAGCGGGATCAGGTTTACCACCGGAGATATTACAGCCAGTTAATCGTTGGCTATTAGCGAGAACTGGTACTGTTGCTGATTACATCCAAGCCGTCTATAAAATGCAAATAGTAGCACGGCAAATTGTGGCATTTTTTGACAATATAGATGTACTAGTATTGCCAGTATACCTGCACTCACCTATCCGTGTTGGGGAATGGGCTGCTTTGAGTCCAGAAGATACATTCCAACAAATTATTAACTGGGTAGCCCCTTGTCCACTAGCCAATGCTACGGGACAACCGGCGATCGCTTTACCAGCAGGTTTTGATCGTAACGGTTTACCTATTAGCGTTCAGCTAATTGGCAGACCTGCGGCAGAAGCTACCTTAATCAGCCTGGCAGCACAAATAGAAGTTGCTAATCCTTGGAACAAATATCGTCCAGCCTTTGCCGTCTTCAGCTAAATTAGCTAACACTACATCTGGCAGAGAGCCGAGGATTTCTTATAGTCAGACTGATTGTTCTCAACTCAACACTATTAGCTTATCAATCAATAATATTCAAATCCCATAGTTGAAGCTGATGTATTAATTACATAAGTCCTGAAAAATTAGCAATCAAAACATTGGCTGATGTTCACTATCCCAACATTGGTTATCACGCCAATAACGTCCAGTGTATTCACATTCAGATTTACTATTTAACCAAGGTATGGATGTAGACTCAAATCTACCACCACTGGCAGCAGAGAAAAAATCCGCAAGGGAGGGATAAAGAGCTTTCGCTGTAGCATATGTACAAAGTAGCATGGTTATGGTCAAACCTGTGTATAGCAAATTGCTCGAAGTTGGCAGTTTTTTATTCGGCTTAGTTTGACGAAAAATTTTTGGAGATTTTGAATTTATTGAAGTCATATCTAAATCCCTATGAATATGAGTGAGTTCATGGGATGCACCTTGTTGTAACTCAATCTTGCTCTGTCATGCAGATGATTGCTAGGGAAATATTACTGGTTTCAGTTGTTAACTCAATTAATAGTCTTAATAATGAAGAAAAGATATAAAAACCTATTAGGTCAGTTTTTAGGCTGAGAGAAAAGTAAAGTTATCATATACTCTTTATGTATTTTTTTTAATCTGCAATGATATTTGGGGCTTTAGCAGGAGGACTCCTTGAATTTAGATAAAAAATCGCTGTATTTAAAGATACATTTAACATCTATTGCCGATAAACTATTGCCTGACAACACAAATCAGGCTTTAAATCTAAAAAAAGAGCTTAATAACACTTGGAAGTTATGTATAAAATAATGCTTGCATAGCAGTAATAATCACATTTTCATCGTTTCCCATCGCCACTGTCTTGAAAATATTTTTGAGTCATGTAAAGCCCTATGGCGCTTAGAGTGATAAGCAGTGTGTGCAAATATTTATCATTGAGCATTAGGACTTCAAGCTGCGCCAAATTTTAGCCTTGTTAACGCGGAGAGAAGGGAGGCGCGCAGAGATTTTCTCGTGATAATTCCCGACTTTTAAAATAATTAAGCGCACCTTCATCGAGAATTGCTCACTAAATTATCTAACTCATATTGCATTTTTGTATAGACTAATTCATAGCAACTATTTACATAATCACGATCCTTCGCTGCATCTTTGCCATAACGTTCAAAAATAATCGGACGACAGACGCGAGTGTGAATTTGCATAGGTAGAGGAATATTTGGTAGAGGGCCTATAGACAAACCCCAAGGTAAACCCAAGTAGATAGGGAAAACGCCTGGATCTACTTGATAAAACCAGGGTAAGCCCCATTGATGGAATTGTTTGACTAAATCATAGCAATCACATAAAACAATCAATGTATCATGTGCGCCTACCGATATGAGGGGGACGATGGGGACTTCTTTTTTTAAAGCTAGCTTGATAAAACCTTGGTGTCCGGCAAAATTAATTTTGTGGCGTTGGCTGTAAGGACGGAACATATCATATTGTCCTCCAGGGTAAACAAGAACGCTAGCACCCAGATCAAAAGCATCGCCAGCTATTTTTGGATGCGCCACAATAGCGCCGATTTTTTGTGCTAGGTGAGCGATTTGAGGACTGACTTTCCAAGCGTAAGGGTGCATCAGCCCATACACCAAACGCTTAGTTCCAAATCGAGAAAACCAATCATACATCATCATTATCAGGTCAGGAGAAGCCATTCCACCATTGTGAGAACCAACCAGCAGTACTTTACCTTCTGTTGGGATATGATGCCATCCGTCAGTTGTTGCTCGAAAGTAGTAACGATAAAACCATTCCCACACTGGCATCAATAATTCAATAACCTGAGGATCTCGCTCTATTAATGATGAACCTGGGAGTGACGTATATGTAGGCATGATTTGATTACTTAATAAACATACTTCTAAATAACATAATTTCTTAGTTATAAATTAAATTAATGCCTGTGAATAATTAAGGTATGCTCAATTACCATATCTAAATATGAAACTCACTTAACTAGTAGTTTAGACCGCATCCAAAATTTTTTTACCCATAGTTGATTTACATAATTACATTTAATTGATATTGTTTAGCTAAAAATAAACTTGTTTCTAACTCATAACGTAAAGTAGGTGAAATATCTCTAGCAAATTTTAGACAATCTATTAGTAATTTGTTGGCATCCCAATACTTTTGTAAATCTTGTAAATCTTGTTGTACGAACTGCCAATCAATTCCAATCTTACGCTCATTAATCATCAAATCGCGTAATTCTTCAGTCCATGCTTGTCCATTTGATAGCCACCAATCTCTTAAGTATTCTCTTCCTTGAGTAGAAGATGGTAACTGGTTTTTAATATTTTGCAGTGAGTTATGTAAAGATACCTGATTGACTAATAAGTGCTTCAAGTCTAGAGCTAAATTTAAAGTAGATAACCTAGCAAAAAATATATCAGCCGTCATTGTCATACTCATCGCTAGTGCATTAGTTAAAGCCAAATCTAATGCTAAGTCTATAGACAAACTACCAGTAAACTGATGCTCTAAGGATATTGCTAAATCTTGGTTACAAGCCAAGGGATGTTCTGGAGGTAAAGCTATACTAAAGTAAAAAGCACGTACACTAGCAGGATGGTAGATATAACTTACTTGAGCAGACTTGTGTTCTACCCATTGTATAAAATGATATAGTCTGCGATTTCCGATAGCTATATTATCAATCTTTTCCTTGATTAATTTTAATAAATTATCTACTGGTTGTAGCATCCAGACAACTAGCAAAAATACTTCATGCCAGCGTTGATCAGATAAATGGCTAACTAATTCTTGCAGCATTTGATTATTTGCATTAGCTACGATTTCTCTAGCTATAAAATACTCTTGAAGTATGAGATGAGAGAAAGAGTAAACGCCTTTCGCTCTTTCAACTAATAAACCATGCTGTAATTCAATTGTTTTGATGATTGCGGTACTCTCTAGTTCCAAAGCATCTGTATCAGTTATGGTATTGCTTTGATGGAGTAGATATTCAGTTATTACTTGCTGGAGCTTTGTTTCAGTGAGAAAATAATCCCCTTGATGAAAGCTAATTGCGGCTATGTGACTAAGTAGCTTGATTTTGTGCAACAGAGATAAATTAGTAAAAGTTCGACTGTATTGAATTACTCTTACATCATCGTAGCGGACTAAAAGCAAATCCAATGCTTGTTTATAAATTTCAAAATGATGAAAAGGGAAATCTGCCGCAGACTGGAATGCCAAACAGCAAAGAATCAATAAGGCTGGTCTGTTAGCTAACTCAAGAAGACGATGATTTTTTTCTAGTTCGAGCCTTTGCACAAATTTGTGTGCTAAAAATTTAGATTTTTCTTGCGAATTGTTAGCTACTCTCAAGAACCACTTATTAGCAAATTCGGTGATTTTTATTTTATCAAAATCAGTGATTTCTACTTCTGTAAAGCCATGAAAATTAGAATAGTTTGTGCCTGTACGGCAAGTAATAACTATTTGATTTTTATAAAATTTTTGGATAAAACCGTGAATTTTATTGATGTTTTTTTCATGGTTCTGTCCTATAATCTCATTTAACCCATCTAACAAAATTAAGGCTCTACCATGAGATAATACAGTCCTCAATTCTCCTTCAGTAATGCCAAAGTTCATCACATGGTCGAGTATATATTTAAATAAGCTAAGTTGCCGAGAATCTTTAGCATCTTCCGCAAAGTTTTTGAGATTGACAAAAATAGGTAGGTAATTTGGCTGAAATATTCCTTGAGTACAACTCAGAGCAACTGATTGTAAAAATGTAGTTTTACCTGAGCCTAGTTTCCCCAATAATATCATTTTGGAATATTTTTTCAGAGCTTCTAAACCCCCGATTGATTTTTGATCTCGTTGTGTAAAAATGGGAGAATTAATATTATGGGAACCTAGCTTTTGTAAATCTTGAATATCTAACCATCTTTTACTAGAAATTTCCTCGCTGATGTTGACATCAATATAAATGTCATTAAGTAAAATTGGTCTAGCAATATCTAAAAGATGTAATGTGCTACATTGAGCCTGAATTTTGTCGTGATGAATAGAGCGTAATTTTTGTACTAGAAGATCAATATCTATTAGGCTATATTCGTC
Organism: Anabaena sp. FACHB-595; assembly: GCF_048568275.1. NCBI lineage: Bacteria > Bacillati > Cyanobacteriota > Cyanophyceae > Nostocales > Nostocaceae > Anabaena > Anabaena sp. FACHB-595. The sequence continues at coordinate 1,458,391 of NZ_CP183473.1, read as the reverse complement.
ACCTTCTAAATATAAAGAATTTTCAACGGATTGTTGGAAAATTTCTGCTGTCTCCAGTTCTAGCGCAAAGCAAATATCATTAAAGACGTGACGATCTATAGGTTTACCAGTAAAAAATTTCCATATTGACTGGCGTGTTTCTAAACCAACTTCCGCCGCCAGATATTCTTGTGTCCATCCTTTGCGCTTAAAAGCCTGCTTTGCTTTTCTAATACCTTCCGCAGAGGCTTGGAGCGATCGCTTTGCCATGACAACAATTTGTCCGTTATTATACAATTTATACAACTTATATACTAACTTATACAAAAACACCAACGCGATCGCAAACATCCGTTGTACATAATAGAACTTGAGTCAGCCAAATCTACATACCCAACTAGCTTACGGCATTGCCCAAAGAGCCAATGGCAATCTGAGCAATGCTTAAGCTTTTACTAAAGTCGGTAGGGAGTAGCTAATTGGCTAGTGCAGTTTTTCCTAAAGTACTGATGATGCGGTGTAAGTCTCCTGCCGTAAATATATTAGCCACTAATATTTTGTTCACTGCAAATGCTTAACTAATACAAGTACACTTAGGGGCGCAACTGCTAAAAGAGTTCCCCGGCTTGGAGGAATTAGTGTTGGGCAATACCCACCCAGCCCTTTCAACGCGAACTAATGTACTAAATTTTGTGTTCAAAAAACACTTCCAATTAACCCCCTAAAAATAAGGCTTGTGGGAAATCTTCAAAAAAACGAACAATTTTATCGGTCATATATTGACCGTTTTTGATCTGCGAATCTCGTCAACTTGTATGGATAACTAAAAAACTTAATTTGACGGTAACGCAAGAATAGAGGTTTCAGCCTAAAAATAGGTAGTACAAATGAACGCGTTGAAAGGGCTGGCAATACCCACCCTACTGGACTGACAGGCCTAAAATGATGGATTAGGCTTAGGTTGGGTTGAGGCTTTGTGTAGGCGAAGCCTTCCCGCAGGGTAATCCAACATACAATTTTTTCGCACTATTTTAGCCTTGCCACGCCACTACAGATAAGCTAATGCGCGTCTAAGTTGCATAACTACTAATCAGGACTGTTGACTATCAACTCTCAACAGTCCTCGCGTTAAATTTTTTCAATAATCCATTCGGATTCCTATAGTTGACGATTTTTGATAGTAAGTACTGTCACAATAGTCTTCTTGTCGCTGGCTACATGGTAGTACTACTTGCACAATTGTTTTTTCTTGTGGCTTGCTGTGAATTTTTAATTTGCCGCCATGTAGTTCAGCTATGCGTTTAGCAATAGTTAAACCTAATCCAGAACCTTGTTGCTCATAAAGTTTACGTTCAAATTGCTGATACGCTCCTAATTCAGCAATTTGTGCTGCTGTAATTCCTCGTCCATGATCAATAAATGATAAGATTAAGCAATTGTTAATAACCTGGTTTTTGATTTTAACTAGGCTGCCTGGAGAGGAAAATTTGAAAGCATTATCTAATAATTCTTCTATAATTTTAGCTATCTTGGTTGTAGAAATTCTTACACTACAGGGATGTAATTCTAAGCTTAAATCGGCTTTTCTGGCTGCTTTTTTAGCTTTTTCAGTAATAAGTTCTATTAGTGTTGGGTTAGGAAATATGGTAGTTTGACTTTGCAGCAATTTAATTTGCTGTGGGTCAGTTCCCATAACTTCTAATTCTGCGTACATTAAAAAGTTTTGAATCAAGCCAAATAGACGTTCACCAGATAAATAGATGGATTCTGCCATCTCCTGAATCGCTTGCGAATCAAGACTATCACTCTCTTCCATCAGAATTTGAGAAAAGCCTAATATCCCATTTAAAGGTGTTCGCATTTCGTGAGGCAAAGATAAAGCAATACTGTTGCGTAGATTATCTAGTTTTCTTTGATTCTCTTGTTTAATTGTGATATGTTTCTCTAATCGACAGGCAATAGCTGCTAATAGCTCTGCTCTTGTGAAAGGTTTGATGATATAGTCATCTGCTCCCATCTCCATACCTTGACGGAAGTCATTCTTATCAGACTTAGCAGTTAGAAAAATTAAAGGAATTATTGCCGTTTCTGGGCATTGGCGTAATGCCTTTAAGACTTCATATCCATCTAGTTCTGGCATCATGACATCGCAAATAATTAAGTCAGGAATTTCTTCTTGAGCTAATTGCACACCAAGGAGTCCATTGTGCGCTTCAAGTATATTAAATCCCTCACCTTCTAACAAATCTAAGATATTTTGGCGTACATGGATATCATCTTCAATAACCAGAATTTTATTCATATTGGTCAACAAAATAAGTTTTTAATAATTGCATAAGATTGTATGGATGATTACTGATCTTTGTTTATAAAAAAATTACCAAAAAGCAACTATCACTATATTTTAGTAATTATCGAGTTAACGTTTGGTTAACGGTAGTGGTCATTTGGCTATTTTTTATACAGACAAATGTTTATTATTCCACAGAAAATTTTCAAATTCTACTGCTGGTAATGGACGACTAAAGAGAAATCCTTGCATGGCATCACATTTATTTTGCTTTAAAAAGTATAGTTCTGATTCTGTTTCTACACCTTCAGCCACTACTTGCATATTCATATTGTGTGCCATTTCTATTAAAGCTTTGGTAATGGCAGATTTTTGTTTATCCTTAGCAACATTATGAATAAAGTACCTGTCAATTTTCAGTGTATTAACTGGCAAATTTTTGAGATAAATCAAAGAAGAGTAACCTGTACCAAAGTCATCAATAGCAAGCCTAACACCTAGAGATTGCAATTCATTCATGGTGAAAATTGCACTATTTAGGTCTTGCATAATCATGCTTTCAGTTAATTCTATTTCCAAATAATGTGGTGCTATATTATTGCTTTTTAAAGCTTCAGTAATTCTCTGAATTAAATCTGGTTTATTAAATTCCATTGCTGATAAATTCACAGAAATGGTTAAGAAATCCACTCCAGAATCATGCCAACTTTTGATTTGGTGACAAACATTAGCTATTACCCATTGACCAATTGGCACAATTAAACCTGTAGACTCTGCTAATGGAATAAATTCCGAAGGGGAAACAAAACCTAATTCAGGACTGTTCCAACGTAATAAACTTTCTGCTGCAACTATTTTTCCTGAAGCAATATCAACGATAGGCTGATATTGCACCTCAAACTCTGGAAATTTTTGTTGTTGAATAACTTTATGTAGACTCATCTCTAGCAACTGAGTTTTTGGAGATGAGACTTTAATGCCATTGTGATTGATTAAGTACTTTTTTAAAGTGGCTTGTCTTTCTAAACGATTCATCACAGCACTGAGTAATTCTGCCCTGGTAAATGGTTTAGTTAGGTAGTCATCTGCCCCCATATCCATACCTTGGCGGAAATCTGCTTTGGCAGATTTTGCCGTGAGGAAAATGAAAGGAATTGTTGCCGTTAATGGTTCTTGGCGTAATGCTGATAATACCCCATAACCATCAACTTCGGGCATCATCATATCGCACAAAATTAAATCAGGAAATTCTGCCAATGCTAAATTTATGCCAATGCGTCCATTAGCAGCAGACACGGTATGAAAATCTTCAGCTTGTAGCAAATCTAAAATATTTTCCCTGACTGATTCTTCATCTTCAATTACTAAAATTTTAATCATTTTTGACCTCTTCGTTTATTGATTGTTTTAAAGGAATATTCACAGTAAATAGAGTACCAACTTCTGGGTTACTAGAAACAGATATTTCACCTTGATGAATATCTACACATTTTTTGACGATTGCTAATCCTAACCCTGTACCTAAGATATTGCCAACATTTTTGGCTCGATAAAATGATTCAAATAAGTGTGTAATATCTTCTGCTGGAATACCAATACCCCAATCTTGAACTTCAAATACTGCACATCGATCTCGACAATAAAATTTAACTTGAACATTACTGTTAGCTGGAGAATATTTAATTGCATTAGAGATTAAGTTAATAAGAATATGTCCTAATAATTTTTCATCCATGCAACATGACATGGATTGATGTTCACTGATAAAATTAACTTGCTGATTATTCAGGTTTAGCTGGATTTCTTCCACTAAATTTTGACAATAGGCGACGACATCAAGGGGTCTAGGCATAAACTCTAGTTTCCCGGCTTCTGCCTTACCAATGATTAAAATGTCATTTAACATTTCCGTCATCCGCTTGACGGCAGTTTGAATACGATGTAAATGGGTGAGTTGTTTTTCCTCTGTCCATTTGTGGCGGTAGTGTTCTAGTAATTCAGAAGAAGATAAAATGGTACTTAACGGCGTGCGGAATTCGTGGGAAGTCATGGAGACGAAGCGAGATTTAAGTTCGCTCAATTCTTTCTCTTTTTCGAGTGCTACTTTTAAGTATTCTTCGAGTTGTTTGCGGTCTGTAATATCTATTAAGTAACCGACCATTTCCACTGGATTATTTGTGTCATCTTTTACTACTCGTCCTTGGTCATATATCCAATGATATGTCCCATCTTTGTGTAAAAATCGATATTCTAATTTGTAAATTTCCTCCTCTAAGACGCTAGAAAGTTTTCTCAAGATTGCTGGTGCATCTTCTGGATGGATATGATTAGACCAAAAGTCGGAATTTTCTGTAAATTCTTGGGCTGGATAGCCAGTTATGGTGGTGATGTTGTCACTAACAAAAATACTGCCAAAATCTCCACAGGTTTTACAGGTATAAATCACAGCAGGGCTAGATGTCAGTAAATATTGTAGTCGCTGTTGGCTGACCAGTAGTGCTGTTTCTGCTTGTTTACGCTCTGTGATATCTGTTTGAATGCCGATGTAGTGGGTAAGTTGACCCGTTTGATCATAAACAGGGGAGATGTTTAACTCATTCCATAAGAGGCTGCCATCTTTGCGATAGTTGCGGAGAATCACAGTGCAAGCTTTACCTGCCTGCATGGCCGTACTCAGTTCTCGTAATCCTAGTTGATCGATATCTGCACTTTGGAATAAACGGAAGTTTTGTCCTATCACTTCGTCTGAAGAGTAGCCAGTCATGCGCTCAAAGGCAGGATTAACATAGATAATGGGTCTGTTGGGAGTGCTAGCATCAGCAATAATGATGCCATTACTGCTAGCATCGATCGCCCGATCGCGTAATTTTAAACCTTCTTCTACTTGCTGGCGTTTGGTTATGTCTGTATGGATACATACAGTACCTATTATTTTACCATTGCTGTCTCTAATGGCATCTGACCTAAGATCAACTTGTAATAGGCTACCATCACGCGATCGCATGGCCACTTCACCCCGCCAAGATTCCCCTTTCATCACCCTAGCCATTATTTCTTGTTGCTTTTGAGGCTCCTGGAAAACTGTGCATACCCCCCCTGCCGCTTGTAATTGCTCTAGATTATAACCGTATAATTCCTGAAAACTTGGGTTAGTATAATTACTTATATTAAAAATATCACCAAAGATAATAGCATCACTTGTACTTTCCATCGCTTTGTGGAAACGGAGAAGCGAATCTTCTGCCAATTTACGCTCTGTAATGTCTGTAGAAATGCCACACATCGCATAAACGATGCCATTGCGGTCTTTTAAAGGAAACTTAATACTTAAATATGTATGTAGACCATCTTCGTGGGGAACCACTTCTTCAACTTCTATAGCCATCCCAGTGGTAATCACTTGACGGTTATTAAAGGCATATTGATGAGCAATATCATTAGGCCAAGTCTCATATACACTTTTGCCGACGATTTCAGATTGAGTGGTGTGGAATAGTTGTTCATACTGTCGGTTCACCAAGATAAACCGATTTTGCAAATCCATGACATAAATTATCGCTGGGGAGTTATCCAAAATTACTTGTAACTGCTGTTGAGTTTGATATAAATTCGTTTCTACTTCCTTACGAGCAGTGATATCTCGATCCATCCCGCGATAACCACAAAATTTCCCCTCCGCATCAAAAACCGGCACTCCACTGGTTTCGAGAACCACTAAACAACCGTCTTTACGAACATTGGTGTTCTCAAGACATTTAAATGGCTGTTGTGCTGCCATAAAGGAAGTAAAAATCTTTATGACACGTTCTGCTTCTGTTGGTGGCATCATGTCTAAGGGACTTCTACCCAATAATTCTTGTGGTTCGTAACCTAAAATATCTTTGACCTTAGGGCTAACGTAGGTATAGATAGCGTTTTCATCAACTTCCCACACCCAATCACTACTAGTTTCAACTAAGTTGCGAAACCTTTCTTCACTATGCCTGAGCGCTGCTTCCGTTTGTTGACGCTTGATACCAATAGCAATCTGATTAGCGGCAATCCCCAAAGCTTGGAAATGAGATTCACTGAGTGCTTGACAAGAAAACATGGCAATCACCCCTAGTGTCTCATTTTCCACAATTAAGGGATAACCGGCAAAGGCAACCATTCCTTCTTGCTTGACCCACTCCGGGTTACTAATAAGCGGATCTGTTTGTACACAATTGGTGAGGTGAGGCTTTCCTACTTGGGCGATTAAACCGATTTTGCATTGACCGACTGGTATACATCTATGAGACCCATCTAGGTGGGTGTATCTGCCTGAACTGACTTGTAATTCCAGTAAATTTTCTTGTTTATTGAGTATCCAGATTCTAGCAAAGGCGGCATTGAGATGTTTAACTACTGCATCAGCAGAGCCGCGCATTAAATCCTGTAAGGTGTAACTTTGAGTGAGAATGGTATCAACTTCTGAGCGAAAGTCTGACAATTTTACCCTTTCTGCCAGGGCTTCTTCTGTCTGTTTGCGATCATCAATATCTGTATTTGTACCGAACCAATTGATGATATTACCTTGAGAATCGCGTAGTGCTAAGGCGCGTCCTATGTGCCAGCGATAGGTTTGATCCGTTGTCCTTAACCAGCGAAATTCTACATCTAAGGGTTCACCAGTGGCTACACAATGCTGCCAAATTTCCAAGCAATGGGGGCGATCATCAGGATGTATCCATTGCTGCCATTTCCAGCCTAGTATGGACTCTGGCTCATTACCAAAGTATTCCAGGGTGCGTTGGTTGACATATTCAATGTAGCCGTCTGGTTGAGCTATCCATACCTGTTGCGGGATAGATTCTGCCAAAAATCGAAACCTTTCTTCACTTTTTTCCAAAGCTTCTTGTACCTGCTTGCGTTCAGTAATATCTTCAAAAGTGCCGAGAACACCAACAACATTACCTTCAGGATCATGAAGAGGAACTTTATTTGTTTCTAGCCAAATTTGTTGCCCATCTGGTGCCAGCATGGGTTCAATAATATGATATTCAGGGTTATTGGTTTCTATGATCCTCGCGTCACATTGGCGGTAAAGGTCTGCATTTCGTGGATCGGGTAGAAAATCATAGTCGGTTTTACCGATAAGATTTTCTGGATGCTCATAACCTACCATGATGGCAAAGTTACGATTACAGCCCAAAAAGACAGAATTTCGATCTTTCCAAAAAACACTATGTGGAATAGTATCCATAACTAGCTGCAACATTTGTTGAGATTGCCGTAGTTGCTCTTGAGCAATTTGGCGATCGCTAATTTCTGCCAGCAGTTGTCTATTTGCTTTCTGTAAAGCTAAGGTGCGCTTTGCTACTCGCCTTTCTAACTCTTGGTTAGCTTGTTCTAGTGCGTCTTGTGCCTCCACTCGGTCGGTAATATCCGTCGAAATGCCAATCATCCGCGAAGGTTTACCTGTTGTGTCCGTGAGAACTGTAGATTTCGAGAGAAACCATTTATATTTAGATGGTTGCCCTGCTACTGGCAGCCGATGTTCTATTTCTAAACAACTACAATTGGCGATCGCTTCTTGTGCAGCCGTATCCACTCTTTCCCTGTCCTCTGGATGGAAAAAGGCTAGAACCTTGCTATTAGTTAATCCTTCACTATCTCCAAATTCAACAACAGGATTGAGAAAGAATAACTGGTCATTACTAAGATTTCGCTCCCAGTAAATTGTGTTGGTCGCCTCTAGTGCTAGTTTGAGCCTGTTTGTACTCTCCTCTAATGCAGCAAAATATTGCTTGTGTTCAGTAATATCTATACAAGAATTAATATAACCAGCGAAATCACCATTAGATGTAAATTTGGGAACCCCAATATTTAGTAGCCAAAGGTACTCTCCATTCAATCCTAGTAGGCGATATTCCACCGAGAAAAACTGATGAGTATAAAAAGCTTGTAAGTAAGCATCTAAAAAACCTTGTAAATCTTCTGGATGCACCCTTTCTGACCAATTTTTACCTATTTCTTGTTCTAGGGTACTGCCAGTCAGTTCTAACCAAGCGTTATTAAAAAAAATACATGATGTATCTGTAGCGGATATCCAAATTAATATTGGCGCGGTATTAGCTACACGCCACAGGCTCTTTTCACTAGCCTCAATCGCATCTTGAGGATTAACTACTGCTGACTTTAGCAACTGAAAATCTTGCAGTGAGGTTTCTAGTTCTTCTTGGCTATTCAACTCCGTTACTGCTCCCAGAGCTTGATAAATACTTTCAGAGGTAATTGTTCCCATTAGTTGCTCTTGTTCATCAACCACTAACAAGCAACACGATTGATGTTGACGTAACAGAGAAATGATTGCCCCTATATTTTCAAATTGTCCAACCCGGAAAAATATGATTGAGGTGTTCATCACCTGCGAAATTGTGGTTGTTCGCAAGTCAACACCCAAGGCTACCAACTTGACCACATCTCTTTCTGATAACCACCCTAATATCTGAGTATTGGCGACCACAACAATAGCAGCACCTTGCTTTGCCATTTGGGAAACTGCATCTGACAATGGCATTTCCGGCTCAACCGTCAGTGGCGAAAGGTCAATAACCGACTCTAAGCATTGTGGCCAGCAAAGTTGAGGTAGAGATTGCATAGAGCATTAAAATGGTTACTATCAGAGAATCATTAACTACAGCAGATACTTTATTTATCTTCTAATATTTTTATGCTAAATATTAATATTTGGAGTATAAATACTAGATAGTTTGTATTAAGAAATACAACACTCAGTCTCTTTATGGCGCTGCGCGTGTCAGTTGTCAGTTGTTGAAAGGATCTGGTTTAATACCCCATCCCAAGAGTGGGTGGTTTTTAGGCGTTTTCTTGAAAAGTTGCTCCTCTTGGGTAGAACCCAGGACTGCACTTTTCGCTTTGCCACTGACTACTGACAAAAACTCCATTTCCTTGTGGGTGGAGTTTTTATGATTAACTTGTTTCTGTTAACTGTCAATAGTCAACGAGACGTGGAACTGGTGCCGCTATTCTCATACCAATTTAAAATTCGTCTTGAAAAGTTCTGTAGGCGGGTTTCCCGCCTACAGAACTTTTGTCTACGACACGCTACCGCGAACGCAAAATTAAAAATTAAGAATCAAGACAGGACAAGCATTTGAGGCTGTATATCTATCCTCAGTTGCTGATATTCGCGGACGAGTCTTTAATACTCGCGGACGAGTCTTTGATATTCGCGGACGAGACGCGCTAGTAAGTTGGGTAGAGGAAGCAATTTTGGGTCGACGAACTACTAGTGATGCTGATAGTTGGAAGTGGTTTTTGTTAGGCTTGTGACATCAGGTTTAATTACCCGCCTAGCAATTAACTTGGCAAACAGAGGTGTACTATGGCTCATGTAAATCTTCGTCGCCCCCAAAATACTAACGGCGATTTTTATGTAGATACCACCTGCATTGATTGTGATACCTGTCGCTGGATGACACCGGAAGTTTTTCATCGTGTTGATGAAATGTCGGCAGTATATCATCAACCAACAAACGAAACAGAAAGATTAGCAGCACTGCAAGCACTTTTATCTTGTCCCACCAGTTCCATTGGCACAGTTGAAAAACCCAAAGATATCAAAATTGCCCAGGAAAGTTTTCCTATTTTAGTGGCTGAAAATATTTATCACTGTGGCTATCATTCGGAAAAATCCTATGGTGCGGCTAGTTATTTAATTCAACATTCACAAGGAAATATTTTAGTAGATTCTCCTCGATTTACACCGCCTTTAGTAAAACGAATAGAGGCGATGGGGGGAATTAAATATATGTATTTAACTCATCAGGATGATGTGGCAGATCATCAAAAATTTGCTGAACATTTTCAGTGTCAGCGTATCTTGCACACCGATGAAATTTCTGCGGGAACTCGGAATGTAGAAATCCAGTTAACTGGTTTGGAACCATTCCCTTTACAACCAGATGTATTAATTATTCCCGTTCCTGGACATACTAAAGGACACACAGTTTTACTATACAAAAACAAGTTTCTGTTTACGGGTGATCATCTTGCATGGTCGGAAAATCGGCATCAATTGACTGCATTTCGTGATGTATGCTGGTATTCTTGGGCAGAACAAATTAAGTCCATGCGCCGATTAGCTGATTACTCATTTGATTGGGTATTACCAGGGCATGGACGACGCTTTCATGCTGACGTTGAGACAATGCGTCAGCAAATGCACAAGTGTATTGAGCTAATGACTGATGAGCGTCAACCTTTAACCTTTAACAGTTAACAGTTAAGATTGATTTGGTATTTTGAATTGCCTCTATGGTTACTCTGTCCCCCAACCTACAAGCTAGACTTTCCCAACCCCTAAAAATCGGCTCCTTTGTAGTTAAAAGCCGAGTCCTTCAGTCGCCTTTATCGGGGGTGACAGATATGGTATTTCGTCGCTTGGTACGTCGCTATGCACCAGATTCGATGATGTACACGGAAATGGTGAATGCTACGGGTTTACACTATGTCAAGCAGTTACCAAAAATCATGGAGGTAGACCCCAAGGAGCGACCGATTAGCATTCAATTGTTTGATTGTCGTCCCGATTTTTTGGCAGAAGCAGCAATCAAAGCCGTGGCGGAAGGCGCTGATACGATTGATATCAATATGGGGTGTCCGGTAAATAAAATTACCAAAAACGGTGGTGGTTCCTCTTTATTACGACAGCCGGAAGTTGCAGAAGCCATCGTGCGGGAAGTAGTAAAAGCTGTTAATGTGCCGGTCACAGTCAAAACCCGGATTGGTTGGAATGACAGAGAAATTACCATTCTCGATTTTGCCAAGCGGATGGAAGATGCGGGAGCGCAAATGATTACGGTGCATGGACGCACCCGCGCTCAAGGTTACAATGGTAACGCCCGTTGGGAATGGATAGCCCGTGTGAAAGAAATACTGTCCATCCCGGTGATTGGTAATGGCGATATATTTTCTGTGGAATCGGCGGTGAAATGTTTAGAAGAAACGGGTGCTGATGGTGTGATGTGTTCCCGTGGGACTTTGGGTTATCCCTTTTTGGTGGGAGAAATTGACCATTTCTTCAAGACTGGTGAACTCTTGCCAGCACCAACCCCAATTCAACGTTTGGAATGTGCCAGAGATCATTTACAAGCCTTATGGGAATATAAAGGCGATCGCGGTGTCCGTCAAGCCCGTAAGCACATGACTTGGTATGCTAAGGGTTTTGTCGGTGCGGCTGAGTTGCGTGGACAATTAAGTCTGGTGGAAACAGTGCAACAAGGTTTAGATTTGATTGACCAAGCCACTGAAAAGCTAACTCATGGTTATGAACTTGTAGAGGAAGGAAGTAATTTTCAAGTAGCTTAAGGCAATAAATAATTGTTAAGCGATCGCGGCATACTATATTCTCAAAGTGAATCAAACTCAGTGCAACTCAATTGTTAGGTTCATTACATGAGACTGTATAAGCGAATCCATCCCATATCAATGACTCTGGCGTTTTCATTGTCTGCGGTGCAAGGTGTATACGCACAAAGCACAGATGTCACAAGCGAGCCGTTTATCCAAGCTGCACTAACGCTGATGACATTTGACTACTTCGCCACAAAATGCAAGCAAGGTAGTGGTTTTACGCCTAGTCATGCTGCCAAAATCGAGGCTTGGCAAACCGCAAACGGTGTCGGACAGCTTCGGTTGCATCTGCGTGAACTTGATCGATATCCCACCCAAAAGCAGAAACTTGAGCAGGCTGTGGTTCAAGTCACGGAAAAAATTGCAGAACAGGGAACTAATCTTGATGCGTGTAATTTAGCACTGTTGGTGTCTGATCTGCCCAATGCACAGTTCGCCACGGTGTCACCACAACTTCTTGCACCAAGTAGCCCGTCTAAAGTACCCCAAAAAGTTGTTCCATCCCCTACCAACACCTTTAGAGTTACTTCTTCCCCGTCAGACAGCAAAACTCTAGCTCAAATTGATCGCTTCGGCTTCAATTCTCGGACGGTAATGGGTATTGGTGGTTTTTTGACCACAGATATTTATCCGGTTGTTCTCTTTCGCAACGGTGATGCACTTACTGATGTCAAAGGGCTTTCCTTTGCAGGTGGTATTGAAGCTCATAAACGCGCACATCCTGGTAAATGGACACGTTGGCGTCGTCAAGGTGGCAAACTGCAACTTGCACAAAAGGGTAAATGGAACGCTTTATCCTTCCCAACAACCTACCCGAAATTGCCAGATAACTTCAAGTTGGATGGACTCTTTCGCTCACTCTCTGGCACAGGGACAGTCGCAATTGGAGGTAGTCAGTCTGTTAGCGCTTGGAGGGACTATCGTTTCTGGGCTGATGGCCGAGTCGTGCGTGGTGGCGGTGCTGGTGGACGCACGGAAGGTGGTGGCTCATCAACTGTCACTAGCAGCACCGCACCAAATCAGCGTGGTCGTTATCGTGTCCAAGGACTAACTCTACAAATTACCTACGAAGATGGCTCAGAAGAACGTCGTATCTTGATCACTGATCCAAAAAATTCCCAGAGTGCCATTTGGCTTGATGGCATTGGCTATACACGGCGGAAGCAATGATTTCATCGGATTTTTATCATAACGTTACACTAGGAAAGTAAAGAAATGTAACTAAATTAAATCTGGCGATCGTGGAAACAATTACCTTAGGGAAAAATGGCCCTACCGTTACACCCCTTTGTATTGGAACTTGGGCTTGGGGAGATAAGCTGTTTTGGAATTATGGCAATGGCTACGGTTCAGAACAGTTGCAAGAAGCATTCACCGCCGCTTTAGAAGCTGGTGTTACCTTCTTTGACACAGCAGAAGTTTACGGACTAGGACTATCAGAAGAACTATTAGGGCAATTTGTAAAACAGGCAAAACAACCTGTACAAATTGCCACAAAATTTGGCCCCTTACCTTGGCGATTTTCAGGACAATCTGTTTCTGATGCTTTAACAGACAGCCTCAAGCGACTGCAACTTGAGCGTGTGGACTTGTATCAGGTGCATTGGCCATTTACTTTTTTGTTAAGTCAAGAAACTTTAATGAACACCTTAGCCGATGAAGTGAAGCGGGGAAGGATTGCTGCCGTGGGTGTGAGTAATTACTCAGCTTCCCAAATGCGCCAAGCTCACCAAATATTAGCCGCTAGGGGTGTACCTTTGGCAGTGAACCAAGTCCGCTATTCTTTAGTAAGCCGCCAAATAGAAACTGAGGGGATTGTTGCAACTGCCCGTGAGTTGGATGTAACTATTTTGGCTTACAGCCCCTTAGCACAAGGTTTACTTACAGGAAAATATTCTGCTGACAGTGATGAAGTTCCAACTGGTGCTAGAAGTATAGACCCAAGATTTAAGAAAGAGGGATTGCAAAAAATTGCCCCAGTGATATCTTTACTACGCAGCTTAGGGGAAAAATACGATCGCACTCCTGCCCAAGTTGCTTTAAATTGGTTAATCGCTCAAGGTAACGTAATTCCCATTGCTGGAGTGAAAACTGCCCAGCAGGTAAGACAAAATGCAGGCGCTTTAGGTTGGAGATTAAATGATGAGGAAGTTCAGGAGTTAGAAAAAGTTAGTCGTCCTTGGAAATAGCGCTTAGGGATTGGGGACAAAAAAAGTAAAAAGTAAAAATCTTTTATCTTTTTACTTTTGCCTTTTTACTTTTGCCTTGGATTGGGGACTGGGGATATGAACACAAGCAACCTGTCCCAATCTCACTCAAACACAGGCGGCCAAATTTCTGATACTGTTAACTCCCAACCTGGAAGTAAATCAGGTAATGTCAATTTATCGTTATTTTGTAAAATTACTGGCTCTTGATTAATTCTGTAAACAGTTAATGTTAATTTATCTGGGTCGATGAGAATCCCCACCGTAGACCCTAGTTGTAAAAATAATTGAATTTTTTCTTCCAGTGGCTTGATGCGGTCTGATTTAGATTTAATTTCTACCATCAAGTCAGGGACTAATTCCACAAAATCACGCTTGCTGATTTTTAGTCTCTCCGCACGCACAAAAGATACATCAGGAGCGCGGAGATTACGCTTTTCTATATCAGCTTCGATGCCATTTTCCGTTTCCAGTCTAGGCAGAATAAAACCAGCGCTAGAACCAGTTACCCGTCCTAACTTACGTGGGCGAACCCAGTTGCCAAGCAATCGAATTAACTCAGCGCCGATTTCTTCTGAAATATAATCTGATGGCCCCATAACCAAAATACTTCCGTCCACCAGTTCCATCTGCCATTCTGGATGTTCAGCTTGTAGCTGCTCTAAATCTGAGATTGTGAACATAAGATGAGAAATAATCCATTTATATCTATGTTCCTACAAGCTGATCAAAACAGTTAGCTATCTTAGCTAAGTTCAAAGTCTTATGACTAATGACTAAGAAGCTGATTCTCTAGCAGCAGGTGAACCCAACTTAGGATTGCTAGGTGTAGCGGAAGTTTCACGACGGCCAGTCCGTAATTTTGGTTTGGGAGTACCGCGTCTTTCGTCGTCGCTGTTGTTATTGTCAGATTTGTTCCAATTGGAACGACCTCTGTCACCGGAAAACTCACGACGCTTACCGCCTAGTTTGGGTTTAGGAGTAGATGCGACTTCTTCGGGAATCTCGGCATCTGTACTTAACCAAGCAGGACGAGTTTGATCGTAAGCGATTTGTAGCGCTGCTGCGGCGATCGCTTGAGCATCATATTTTTCGATCAATTCGCTGACAATGGGTAAGAAGGAAGCTAAACGCTCACCAGCTAAGGCTTCTCTGACTTGCTCTTGCAATTTCAGGATGTGGCGTGCTTCGATTTGCGCCCGTGTGGGAATGGAAAGCAATTGCCAATTTTGGCGGACATGACGCTCGAAAATTTGCTGTTTGCGACGCTCAAAGGGTTGTACTAAGGTAATTGCTGTACCTTCTTTACCAGCACGACCAGTACGACCGATCCGGTGGACGTAGGTTTCGACGCTATCGGGTAGGTCGTAGTTGATCACATGAGATAGTTGATCGACATCTAAACCCCGTGCAGCAATGTCAGTTGCTACTACCCAGCGAACTTGACGGCTGCGGAACCGAGTTAATAACCGTTCCCGTGCTTGTTGGGACAGGTCACCATGATATTCGTCTACACTGTGACCGGCTGCTTGCAGTTGGCTGGTGAGTTCGGCGGCTGTACGTCTGGTGCGGACAAAGATTAAAGCTGTTTCTGGATCTTCCATTTCCAGAATTGGCTGTAAGGCTCTGGCTTTTGTCCAGTGACGGGGGATGAGATAAGCTACCTGATTGATTTTATTGGGGGTGGCTTTTGGCTGCTCGACGGTGACTGTGACGGGCGATCGCAAAAACTTGTTGACCAACATCCGAATTGATGGTGGCATGGTAGCTGAGAATAAAGCTGTCTGACGGTCTTGGGGTGCTTGAGAAAGAATTTTCTCCACATCGTCGATAAAGCCCATGCTTAACATTTCATCGGCTTCATCCAAAACAAACCACTTGACTTGATCTAGCTTCAGGTTACCCCGTTCTAGTAGGTCAATTACTCGCCCTGGTGTACCGACGACGATATGCACGCCGCGTTTGAGTTGTAGCATTTGACGGTCAATTGATTGACCACCGTAAATTGCTAAAGTCCGTAATCCACTGTTACCAACGAATTGCGCCATTGCATCGTGGACTTGGATTGCTAATTCGCGGGTTGGGGTTAAAACTATGGCTTGTACTGCTTTTTGTTGAGGATCTAATCGCTCTAAAATTGGCAGTGAAAATGCTGCTGTTTTACCTGTACCTGTTTGTGATTGACCAACTACATCCCGTCCTGACAACAGTTGGGGGATAGCTTGGGCTTGAATGTTTGTTGGTGCAGTAAAACCAAGTTTTTCTAAGTGTTCTACGCGTTCTTGGGAAATTCCTAGTTCGGGAAACGATAAGTTCATCAACTCTCCTAGATTTTGCTTTTTTACTTTTAGACTTGTAAACCGAAACGTTGTACTACTGATCAGCTATCAGTTATGACTGACAACTTGACCAAACAGGTCATACTCATCAGCACTGTGAATTTTCACAGGGATAATGGTTCCTAGCTTCGCCTCGCCATCAACGTAGACCTGACCATCAACTTCTGGAGAAAATCTGCCAGAACGACCAATTAATTTCCCACTTTCAGGATTTTCTTGCTCAATCAGGACTTCAACGGTTTTGCCGACTTCCTGCTGATTTTTTCGCCAAGAAATGGGTTGCTGGAGTGCCATGAGGCGATCGCGGCGTTCATCCATCACCTCTTGGGGCAGTTGATTTGGTAACTTGTAAGCGGGGGTTCCCTCTTCTGCGGAAAAGGTAAAAACACCTACATGATCAAACTCATGCCGTTGGACGAACTGTAGTAAATGCTCAAACTGTGCTTCTGTTTCTCCAGGGAAGCCCACTATAAATGTTGTCCGTAACACAGCACCTGGAATGGCTATCTTGAGGCGCTCGATGATTTCATCGTTGACTCGCCCTTGCCAGGGACGGTTCATGCTACGAAGAACTTCACTATGAGAATGTTGTAGAGGCAAATCTAGATATGGTAAGACGTTTGGCGTTTCTTGAATTGCCGCTATCACATCCGGGGTTAATCCAGTGGGATAGGCGTAGTGCATCCTAATCCACGGTACATTAATTTTCCCTAAAGCACGCAATAGTTCGGCTAATTTGGGCTTACCATAAATATCCAACCCATAGTTGGTGGTGATTTGGGAAATAAGAATGATCTCTTGCACCCCTTGGGCTACTAGTTGCTCGGCTTCAGCAACTATAGATTCTATAGTACGCGATCGCTGGTTTCCGCGTAAGTGGGGAATTATGCAAAATGCACAACGGTAATCACACCCTTCGGCTACTCGCAGGTAGGCTACACCTTCGGTAGTAGTTCGATAGCGTGGGGTCGTTTCATCGGCGATATAGGTTGGCTCGGCGCTAACTAGTGTAACCCGTTCGCCTTGCTCTGCTCGCTCAATGACGCTAACTATTTTATGGTAGTCCCCTGTACCAACTACAGCCACTGCTTCGGGTAGCTCTTCCAATAATTGTGTTTGGAAGTGCTGCGCCATACAGCCCGTAATTACAATTTTTTTGTTGGCTTCTGCGAGTTCTACTAAGGTTCTAACCGATTCTTCCCTGGCTGATTCGATAAAACTACAAGTATTGACTATTACGTAGTCGGCTAATTCTTCATTTGTATCTACACCATAACCTGCTTTTACCAGCAGGCCTAACATATGTTCTGTATCAATTCGGTTTTTCTCACAGCCCAAGTGAGAAATTGCTATTGTCGGCTTTTCACCCATATTTTGAAAAAAACTTCCAGTCTTTTCTTGTTATTAAACACAAAACGCGATAGTCTTGCTTTTTTCCTCCGCACCCTTGACTGACAGCGATCTGGTGGGGTGTATCCACAGCCAAAAACTGCCTTGAAACCTGTGACCTTGACTATTTCAGGTCGTGTTATGATATTTTTATTAGTTTGTTTCCCAGGGTAATTTTGAGTGTCTTGAGATAAATCCGACACCTTTAAGTTTTTTAACAATTCGCCTATTGGTATTTTACATTACCGCAGCGTATGCGTTGTTAATTTACCCATCGGGAAGCCGCCCAAAGGGCTGGTTGTGAGAAGTCGCTACCCTCAGGGAAATCGCACTTGCGACTACGCCCAATAAAGCAGTAATGCTACCCTAACGATCAGGCTTGACCTACATGAATCGCAGGTGATGTGCCTAAACCACGGGAAGCTGCCTTGCGTGTTGTGAGTGGCAAACTCCTCTTGTAGCCAGGTTTTATCTTAACATATCTTATGGTAAGTTTTGCGCCAAATTCTGTCTTCAGGAGGAGGTAGTAAAATATCCTGCATAAAACGAAATTTAATGATGTGGGCTGGGGGTGAGGGAGATAAGGAACATAGGGGAGATAAGAAAGATGAAGGAAATGAGGGAGAATTTTTTTGAATACCCAATCCCCATTACCCAATCCCCAGTACCCAATCCCCAGTACCCAATCCCCAATCCCTGACAATAGTTAAAGACGTGGACTTATATCAACTATTTAAAACTCGCACACCGATTATTGGCGTGGTTCATCTGCTCCCACTGCCTACCTCACCCCGTTGGGGAGGAAGCCTGAAAGCAGTGATTGATCGGGCAGAACAAGAAGCCACGGCTCTGGCTAGTGGCGGAGTGAACGGTATTATCGTAGAGAATTTTTTCGATGCGCCGTTTACTAAAAATCAGGTTGATCCAGCCGTTGTTAGCGCCATGACTGTTGTCGTGCAAAGAATACAGAATTTGGTGACATTGCCGGTCGGTCTAAATGTGTTGCGAAATGATGGAAAAAGTGCGATGGCGATCGCTAGCTGTGTCCGCGCCCAGTTTATTCGTGTCAACGTTCTAACTGGGGTGATGGCGACAGATCAAGGATTAATTGAGGGAGAAGCCCATGAATTATTGCGCTATCGGCGAGAATTGGGTAGTGATGTACAAATCCTGGCTGATGTCTTAGTCAAGCACGCTAGACCACTGAGTTCACCAAATCTGACTGTTGCGGTAAAAGACACGATTGAGCGGGGTTTGGCAGATGCGGTGATTTTGTCTGGCTGGGCTACTGGTAGCCCCCCCAATCAAGAAGATTTGGAATTAGCTTGTGATGCTGCCAATGGCACACCCGTATTTATTGGTAGTGGGGCGAGTTGGGAAAATATTGCTACACTGTTGCAGGCTGCAAACGGTGTAATTGTTTCTAGTTCACTCAAACGTCACGGTCGAATCGAGCAACCAATTGACCCGATTCGCGTCAGCCAATTTGTGGAAGCTGCTCATCGGAGTTGGAACTCTAAAGGTGAGAGCAAATCGGTTTCCTCAATCACTATACATTCGTAATTGCTGGGGACTGGTGACTGGGAATTCTTTTAGTCTCCAATCCCTAATCCCCAATCCTTAATACCCAATCGCAATTTATGATTCGCCGCCGTTCTACTCCTTGGATTCATAAATGGTCGCGTCTAATAATTGCCGCGATCGCCGGATTTGGCGCTCTCAATACCGGTTATCTAACTATAGAAAAGTTAACAGGAGGTAGCCCTGCTTGTGTAGCACAAGCTGGTGCTAAGGGTTGTACTGATGTACTTTCCAGCCCCTGGGCAACAATTTTAGGACAGCCATTAGCCTTGTTTGGGTTTCTAGCATACACCAGTATGTTGGTGTTAGCGTTAGCACCTGTTGTTTGGAAAGGTGGAGACAACAACAGCCGCAAACAACTAGAAAATGTGACATGGTGGCTACTGCTGGTAGGTGCGATCGCCATGTCTGTTTTCAGTGGCTATTTAATGTATTTACTGGCATTTGAAATTAAAGCTCTGTGCCTTTATTGTATTAGTTCGGCTTTATTCTCCCTCAGCCTTTTGGTGCTAACAATTCTTGGGCGCTCTTGGGAAGATATCGGACAAATATTATTTACTGCTTTGATCGTGGGCATGGTAACGCTGATAGGTACTCTAGGCGTTTATGCAGGTATTAATAAACCAGATGTTACGTCTTCTAATATACCTCCTGGACAGGTAGCACCTTTTGTCCCCAAAACCAATCCTAACCCAGAATTTGGCTGGGAAATTAATAGTACTTCTGGTGAGGCAGAAATCGCCTTAGCACAGCATTTAGTTAAGGTAGGTGCTAAGGAATATGTAGCGTATTGGTGTCCTCACTGCCATGACCAGAAACTACTTTTTGGGAAAGAAGCTTACCAAATCATCAGTGACAACATTAAGGTAGAGTGTGCTGAGGATAGTCCCAAGGGTCAGCCAGAATTGTGTCGAGCTGCAAAAATACAGGGTTTCCCCACTTGGATTATCAATGGTCAAACCTATAGTGGAGTGCAGAACCTCTCAGAATTAGCCAAAATCACAGGTTATACAGGGCCAAGCAACTTCAAGTACTTTAGGTAACTTCTACAAATCATCCCAGTCCAGACACAAATAAATATGACAAATAAAACAGTCAACTGGTTGATAAGCGTAAGTCACCTGTTGACTGTTTTATTTTCTGGAAGTCCCTTAACGCGGTAGCGTCTCGTAGAGAAGCCTTTCCTGCGGGAATGCTACGCAGGCTTAAGCCTAACCGTAGGGTAACTAGCTTTTTTCATAAAAAAGATGGCAATTGTAACTAAGTGAAAATATACTATTGACAAATAGTATTTAGACTAAGCTTGTGTCTATGAATAATAAAATATCAATCACACAATTAATTGTTATCTATACCAGGCGATATTATCCGGATAGATATTATTTAGATATACATATTCCATACAAGTCAGTCTAGTTTATGTTGATATGTAAGAAGTCGAAATTCAGGTGACATCATTCACAATCATGAAGAAATAAATGCCTAAAATTATATTTTTCTTCTGATTATTTAACTTGGATCTCAAGACTCTTCTGATTTTGAGAATTTTGGATTGATATTTATCAGCAATAGAGACAATTATCCCACTTAGGTATTGGGAATGAATAAGCAACTAGGGAATCCTCTTGTGAGGTTAATTCTGGGACTAAAGCAATGGCTGAGTCGAGGACGGAGAGAATTCATTACTGCTTCCATCGTTTTGGTTTGTGTCCTGATGATGCGTTCTATAGGATTACTGCAATCCGTAGAATTGGCTGCATTAGACCAATTTTTTCGCCTCCGACCAAACGAACAGCCTGATAATCGCATTACTATCGTCGCCATTGATGAAGCTTCTTTAAGTCAAGGATTCCCCATTCCTGATGGCATCATTGCTAATTTATTAAAGAAATTACAAGCCAATCAACCCCGTGCTATTGGTTTAGATATTTATCGAGATTTACCAACCAAAGATGGTTATGAAAATCTAGTTGATACTTATAAAACAATACCGAATTTAATCGGCACGCAATTATTATCAAATAATAAAAGTTATAAAGTTGCGCCGCCACCACAATTAAATTCCCAACAAATAGGTTTTAATAACTTACTTTATGACCCTGATGGCAAAGTACGCCGAATTTTGTTGTATTGGCATATTGGTGAAAATTATTATGAAAGCTTTGCTTTGAAGTTAGCTTTATTATATTTAAAATCAGAGAAAATTCTTCCTAAAAAAGCGGCTAGCAACCCGGAGTATTTACAGTTAGGTAAGTCAGTTTTTCCTCGATTTAAAAAAAATGATGGCGCTTACGTTGGAGCCGATGACAAAGGTACTCAAATTCTGTCTAATTTTCCTAAACCAGGTTGTCGAAATTCGTCTTCAGATTCCTGCGGCTTCCACCGGGTGAGTATGCTAGATGTGCTAGATGACAAAGTTCCGCGCAGTTTGATAGAGGATCGCATTGTCTTAATCGGCTCTACTGCTCCTAGCCTCCAAGATTTTGTATTTATTCCCTATTCAGGTCGTTGGATGGGAGCAGCAAAACCGGTGGCGGGGATTGAACTGCAAGCTTATTTTATTAGCCAGTTAATTTCTGCGGCTTTGGACGGAAGACCTGTATTAAAGGTTTGGTCTGATTTTTGGGAATACTTGTGGATTTTTGCTTGGTCATATTTAGGAGCAGTAGTAGCATGGCGAATAAGGGGAACGATTCCCAGTATCGTGGCAATACTTGTTGCTTGTTGCTTGCTTTGTTTAGGTGCTTATCTAGCTTTTTTATCAGGGTGGTGGATACCGTTAATTCCAGCACTGGTGACCTTAGTTGGTTCAGTCATTTGGATGATTAATTATCTTGCTCATATGCAGGAAGAGTTAAAGCGTTCCAAAGAATTTTTGCAGCAAGTAATTGATACGATCGCTGACCCAATTTTTGTAAAAAATGAGCAACATCAGTGGATTGTTTTAAATAAAGCTTACTGTCGATTTATTGGTTATCCTGAGAGTTTTTTAGTCGAAAAGTCAGATGTTGATTTTTTCCCTAAACATGAAGCTGATGTTTTTCGACAGCAAGATGAGTTAGTGTTTGAAACTCAAAGACCTCAGGAAAATGAGGAAGAATTTACTGATGCTTATGGGAAAACTCATTTAATTGCTACTAAGCGATCGCTCCACAAGGATGCGGCCGGTAATTTCTTTTTAGTTGGGGTGATTAGAGATATTACTCAGCGCAAAATCATGGAGGAAGAACTCAAGCGCACAGCAGCTGAGTTGTTTCGCTCTAATAATGAATTAAAACTGAAAGAAGACCATCTGCGTTATTTAGCTTATCACGACGCTTTAACTGGTCTTCCGAACCGTAAATATTTTGCGGAACAACTTTACGAATCTATTAACTGGGCAAAAGATAATAATTTATCCCTTGGACTCCTATTTATTGACTTAGACGGCTTTAAGCAGGTTAATGATAGCCTTGGTCACGAGATGGGCGATCGCTTGTTAGTGGTGATAGCTCAAAGACTTAGCAATTCTTTACGCGCTAGTGATACAGTGGCTCGCTTAGGTGGCGACGAATTTACCGTCATTTTACAGGCAATACCTAACGTGCAGGTAGCAGCCAAAGTCGCTGAAAAAATTCTAGCGAATATCACTGAGCCAATTGTTTTGAACGGGTGTACTGCCAAAGTTTCCGTGAGTATTGGTATTAGCATTTACCCAGAAACAAGCTTAGATCCTGATACATTGCTAAAAAAAGCGGATGCTGCTATGTACCGTGCTAAACATTTAGGAAAAAATCGCTTTGAATTGGCGGATAGGGTAAATACTGAGTTCTGAGTCAGGAACTTCTAAATAATTTTTGAATTTTGTTGGCGCAACCTTTCTGGCGCGGATGCTACACAGGAGTAAAACTACTTATAGAGTATTTTGAATTTTGAATTTATTACTGTCGGATAGTCATGATAGTTACTTAGATATTGAACAGCACAACTAGTCTTAGCCAGACATATTATGAAATTTTACTGATCTCTGTAAAGCCAATCTTTAAAAAGAATGATTATAATGGTCGTTCTCTCCCTAAATTTTACATATTCTTAAGATTATGAATTTATGAAATTTAGATGAGCCTGCGTAATGTTACGTAAACCGCTACTATGAATGTGAGTATTTACACTATGAATTGTTAAAAAATAATTAAAAAAATATGATGTTGATATTTCTCCTGTGGTAATTAATGAACATATATAACTTTTGACGGAGAAATAACTATAACCAAAGACCGGTGAAAATAACTGGCCGTAAGTTATATTGCTTAACTATTGAGTACCTTTCTGTGTCAATTCTTGAAAGGATGCGACTCTTCACGGTGTTTTAGTTAAGTATTTCTCTGTCTCACCAATAAAATTACCCAGTGTTTAATTTTTGGGAAAAATCCTTTTCTCTTTTGTAAAAAAATAAACAACCTGTAGATAAATCAGAAATTTAAAAATAATTCCCCAAGCATATGAAAACCAACTGGACAATTATCGGTGTTGTGATATTTTGCATTAGTGCCAGCCTAATTATTCCCAAGGTGGCAGATGCCAATGGCAACCAGAGTCATGTTTCCTTGGCTAGCAGTTCTAGGGATATAAGCACGATACCGAGCCAATCTGAGCAAAAACCACAAGATTTGGAAGAATCTTATGTTCCACCAAATTACGGTGGGCCAGATAGCCAGCATGGTAGCGGTACTCGCTAAATATTGATTTTTTCCAGGGTTTTATAAGCTAACAAGCACGGTGTGGACTATTTGACTAAATAGTTCCGTAGCTGCGGTAATTTGCGCCTAACACCGTGAAAAATTTAAATCCAGAGTGATTACCTGGAAATAAATATCAATTTGCTATCAGTATTTATTTGTGTCTATTGGAAGTCAGTATAACGCCGTGTGCAACTTTCTCTCAAACCTAACCCCCAACCCCTTCCCTGCAAGGGAAGGGGAGCAAGATTCAAAGCCTCTCTCCGCTTCGGGGAGAGGTTTGGAGAGGGGTTTCAAAAATAAGTTGCACATCGCGTAGTATATGGAACTTAAACACTTAGTTGAATATACTTAAGCATTATTTAAGATTTCATAATCGGAGATTGCCACCATTGGTGCTTTTGTACTAGAGAGTGGACTTGCCAATCAGGATTTGAGTGGGGATAGTCTAAACGGAAGTGTCCGCCACGGCTTTCAATTCTAAAAGCAGCGCTTTTGAGTATTAAATAGGCAACATCGAGTAAATTGCCTGTTTCTGCCCAGAGTCGTAGTTGTTGGTCGGTATCTGAAAAATTACAGCTAACTGGCTCGTTTGGTTGTAGAGATAACAAAAATTGGCTTAAAGGCAGCGCTGCAAAATCCTGTTGCCAAGATTTTACAGTAGCGATCGCCACAGATAAAGTAGACTGTTCTCGACAAATACCAGCGCTTTGCCAAACTAGACGCGGTAACTTTTCTCGCAGTATGGCTAATTGTGATTGCTGGTGTTGCCACTCGCTGGCATCAATCTTAAATTCTCTTGTGGGTAAGGCTGGTGTTTCTGTATGCTGTATCAAATCTGCTGGCGTGAGATTTGCTAGTTGCGCGCCAAAGACAATACACTCCAGCAATGAATTACTTGCTAAACGATTAGCACCATGTACACCTGTACTAGCGGTTTCTCCCACTGCATACAATCCAGGTATATTAGTTTGATTCTTTAAATTGGTGGCAATACCACCCATCCAATAATGGGCGGCTGGGGCTACAGGAATTGGTTCGCGGAAAACATCTATACCCCAACGCTGACAAACCTTAACAATATTAGGAAACCGGAGACGAATCTTGTCTTCGGGGATGGGGCGCATATCCAACCACACATGGGCTGTGGCAGGATCGACAGCAGTGCGTTGTAAATGACTAAATATAGCCCGACTCACAACGTCTCTGGGTGCTAATTCTCCAGCCGGGTGATAGTCAAAAGCAAATCGCCGCCCTTCATTATCTACTAGGTGTGCGCCTTCACCACGGACTGCTTCACTAATCAGGAAACGGTCTGCACCTGGTTTAGTTAAGGCTGTGGGGTGAAATTGGACAAATTCTAAGTCCCGGAGAATAGCCCCAGCCCGCCATGCAATTGCAACTCCATCGCCAGTACTGACCGCCGGGTTTGTGGTTTGGGCAAATACTTGACCACCGCCACCAGTCGCCAGGACTACAGCCCCAGCCCTGACCCATGTAATTGCACCTTGATAAAACAGGCTGATTCCTTGACAATGACCAGTTTCTGGTTCCAGCCAAAGACTCAAAGCCAAAGCTTGCTGAATTACTTGGATATTGGGACGACGTAATACTTGATCCGTGAGAGTAGTTGTGACTTCCCTACCTGTAGTGTCGGCGGCGTGAAGAACACGGTTACGAGAATGGGCAGCTTCTAAAGTTAATGCTAAAGCTTGTCCGTGTCGGTCAAAAGCAACTCCCAAGTTAACCAAAGATTCGATACATTTGGGGGCTTGTTGAGCCAGAAATTCTACGGCTGCAACATCACACAAGCCTGCTCCTGCTTGAATTGTATCTTCAATATGTAGAGAAGGAGAATCATTAGGGGCGATCGCAGCAGCTATACCACCCTGCGCCCAATCACTAGCAGATAAAGCAACAGTTTCTTTGGTAATCAAGCCGACTCGTAAGGATTCTGGCAGACACAATGCCGTATACAGTCCAGCCGCACCAGCACCGACCACTAAAACATCAAATTGGCTAGGAAACTCTATTTGTGACAAGGTTAGAAATCTGGGTAATGGGTAACGGGTAATGGGTAATGAATAATGGGTAATCACCAATCACCAATCACCTATTACCTATTACCTATCCCCTGATTTAATAATAAGACTCCCACCCCCTGGGATAGAGAGTGGGTTAGTCTTGTTGACGGAAAATACAAATTGGGTTATCTGTAAATACCGTTGTTAAAGCGATCGTCTCCTTCGTTGAAGGCAGGTTCTAGTTCTGTGACGGTGAATTTATCAAAATTAGACTGTAAGAGTTGTTTTTGACCATCGCTTAATCCTGGTAGATTCAAGACATCCTCTACCTTGCCGTAAGGAGCATTCTGGATAATCTTTTTAGCCAGAGTGGGATATAACCCTGGATATTGTTGAAAAGCTCTTACGTTGGTATTGTTCAAATCGATTTTTTCACCGAATTCTGTTGCTAGTTTGGCATCTGCCCGATTTTGTCGTTCAATTGCCAAAACTGGGATTTGAGGAACCAAAAAACTTTGTAAACTGCCAGCTTGGGCAATTTGAGTTGTTCCTAACCATCCCCAGCAGCCTAGCAACAAGCTAAATACTGTTAATAAACGCACCAATCCTTTCACGATTTTTTTACCTCTTTCCATCAAACTGAAACAACAGCTTTAAGCAAAAAGCCTTCAAAAATATATAGTAGAGACTTTGCGTACAACGTTTCTACTGTTTATGAGAAGCTAATGACTTAATCAACACACAGCAGCCATCAGAAACTAATATACAGCTTATTAATGCTCACAATATTTGTTTAGGGGTGTGGGGGTTTAGGGGTTTAACACCATTACACCCAATCTAAACAGCCTCTTGTGGGTAGCTGTCTTTAATTTTGTTGGTGTAGCCTTGCCGTAGGCTATTTTGAATTTTGTAGCTTGAGCTTCCCGTAGGGTATTTTGAATTGAATTATGCTGTCAGGGCGGCTATTAAAAATAAGCTGTCTACCAAAATTGTACTTAAGACTGCTCCACCGAAAGCGTACCAGTGTCGCTGCTTTTTAGTTAAGGGTACAGTTCCCGCTATTAGTAGTACCAAACCCAGAATAACTGCCCACGATATACCCCAAGGTGTTTGCACTTGGCTAACAGCTGCTTGTAAAATGGGCGACACGTTTTCAGGTTCTACTACCATGATTTGCCGCCAGTAGGGCATTAAATCTACTAAATAAAAATACACATCTGTTAAAACTGTGCCGAGTAAGGAACCTAAATAAAACCAGTTACCTACTTTGCCCCAGTTGCGTAACAAACACCAACAAGCAAATGGTAATCCTATAGACTCTACTGGTAAATGCCACAAAGGTTCCCAACGTAGCCAACCCCAATAAATTCCCCCTGCTAGCCAACTCCAGCTAAAGCCTAAAAGCAAATCTCCCCATACATAGGTTGCTGGACGGGACATTAAAGTAAAACTTAGCCACACCCAAAATCCTGTGAGAGCTAAACTCAATGTGGGCAGCGATCGCACTAATGGCGCTTCTATAAATACTGGTACTGATACTAAAAACACTGCTGCTGCAAACACTAGCCATGTTTGCCTAGACACTAGGGCTAAAGGCAAAGAAGGAGATGCTTGTAGTGTTGATTCCAATTCTTTAATATTCTTCTGTCCAGTTTCGCCTTGCGGTAGTTCCGTAATCCCTGGAGTGGTAGAAGTTGCGTAAGATGCCAAAATATTATTAATCAAAGTTTTAATAATTGTTACTAATCTTTATATTACTCAAAATACCATACTCAATAATCCCCCCTGGGGGCATATTTATACTACCACGTATGAGGAGATGGGGCGCAGGGGAAAGAACTAATAACAATTGACGATTGACTATTGCACCGCAAGCTGTAACATGAGATGCTTTGTTGGGTTATTTTCCTGGGGACTTATCTAGTTAGCTGTTTATTTAACATAAGTTGCTAGTTATCTGACGAGAACTGGTAATTGGTAACTGGTAATTGGTTAACAATTCATTACCAATGACCAAGCCCAAAAACTACAGCAGCCTTAAACTGGCAACTTGGGTTACTTAATTCTTTTAATTAAAGCGATCGCAGGTAAAGTAATGTCTATATTCAAACGTCAATGGTTTGTGCTTATCAGTGCAGTATCGGCGGCTTTGTCGGTAGTGCTGTTTCCGTTGGAAGTTTTTAGCGCCTCACCTAACTCAGGAGGTGGTGGGGTGCAGCAAATGAATATTTTGCAGGCGATTGTTTTAGGTTTTGTGCAAGGAATGACTGAGTTCCTACCCATTAGTAGTACAGCACATCTGAAAGTTGTACCAGTCGCCCTTGGTTGGGGTGATCCGGGGGTAGCTTTCACGGCTATCATCCAGTTGGGGAGTATTGCGGCTGTGCTGTGGTACTTCTGGGGAGATTTGACAAGAATTATTAAGGGCGCGACAAGAGCGATCGCCTTGAAAGATTACGCTGATTATGATTTACGTTTATCTTTAGGAATTGTTTTAGGAACCATACCCATCGTCTTTTTTGGGTTGCTGATTAAAACATTTATCCCCGACTATGATAGTTCGCCTATTAGAAGTTTAGGAGCGATCGCCGTTGCCTCGATAGTGATGTCCTTGTTACTAGGGGTGGGGGAAAAATTAGGCAAACGTGAGCGAGATTTTGAACATCTGACAATGCAGGATGGGCTGTTGATGGGTTTAGCCCAAGCACTAACTTTAATTCCTGGTGTCTCCCGTTCCGGTTCCACCCTCACAAGCGGGTTATTTATGGGACTACAAAGGGAAACCGCCGCCAGATTTTCCTTTTTGCTAGGGATTCCTGCGATTACTTTGGCTGGGTTAGTCGAACTAAAAGATCTTTTAGCTGAAGGTATAGCCGATGGTGCAGCGCTTCCTCTAATTATGGGAGTGATTTCTGCGGCTATTTTTTCATATCTTGCGATCGCTGGCTTACTGAGTTTTCTTAAAACCCAAAGTACTTGGGTGTTTATTTGGTATCGGTTAGTGTTTGGTGTAGCGATTTTAGGGGCAATTAGCGCCGGAATTTTGCAAAATAGTTAGGGGATTGGGGACTGGGGACTAGGTAATTTATCTTTTACCCAATTCCTCATAAACTGTCACGCGTTTAACTTGCACGTCTTTTCGTTTTCGCTGACAACGGTCAACTGACAACTATCAACTGACAACAAAGCATACAAGTTAGTAGCGACTGTCTTGAAAGTCAAGCGATCGTTAACAAAAACCGGGACTCTGAACATTGACGCAACTGGGGAACGCTGCGCTAGATTCTGCGGTGGCTGGTACGGGCAAAAAGACTTGTGGCTCTTGGCTAAGATGGTAGCAGCCCGCACCAGCCACTCCGCTTCGCCGCAGAATCTTCCCCAGTTGCTGGATTTCCCGTGAAGATAAAAAAGAGCATCAAAAATTGACCCAAATGCGGCAATAGGATCATCAGGGAGAGTATTTCCAAGTATAAAAACGGTCAATTGTGATTAAGCGTTGGGAATGGGTTGTAAGTTGTCAGTAACACGCCAAGGTAAATTATCCCGAACCATTGCATTTAAAATGACTAACATTTTATGAACGCAAGCAGTGAGAGCTAATTTTTTCGATTTACCACGTTCGACAAGACGCTCATAAAAGGCCTTGATAACCGGATTATGACGCATAGCAACAACAGCACCCATATAAAGAGTGGCACGAACATGAGCGCGACCGCCATTAATCATGCGCTTACCTTTGTGTTGACCACTATCATGATTGATAGGTGCAACACCAACTAAGCGAGAAATTTGTTTGGCAGTGAGTTGACCGAGTTCTGGCAAATCAGAAACCAGAGTTGTCGAAATAACTTGGCCAATACCAGGAGTAGTTTTGAGTAAATTAACTTTTTCAATCCATTGTTGATTGTTTTGAGTTAATTGCTCAATTTCTTGATTGAGTTGTTTGAGACGTTCGTCAAGATATTCAATGTGTGCTTCAATATCTGCCAATGCTTTACCACGGGCGCGTGAGCGTCGATTTTTTTCAGCAGTTTGCATCTCAACTAATTGTCTTCGACGACTAATTAATTCTCCTAATTGACGAGATGCTTGTGACTCAATGTTTAACACTTGAGGTTTCATTGCTTCCCCAAAGTGTGCCAATATTTGTGCATCGATAGCATCTGTTTTGGCGAGTTTACCAGTGGCTTTGGCAAAATTTCGTCCTTGACGTGGATTGATTAATGCTACTGGTAGCATTGCTGCCTGTAGTTGAATGACCAGTTCTGTTTCTAATCCTCCGGTTGCTTCTAGTACGATGAGGTTCAAATCATAAAATTTTAATTGTTCAACTAAATTAAATATTTCTAGTTCTGTATTAGCAAACTTCAATGCTTTACCGATGGGACGGATATAAACATCGAGGGTCGCTTTGCTCACGTCAATGCCTACCCACACAGAGATGTTTTCCATTTTTGAATCTCAACTATTTTGTCAAGAAGTTTTTAATTCATCCCCTTGATTTCACTCATCCTTGCCCGATGCGGACTGTATACTTTAAATGTCAGTAGTTTAAAGCTTTGACCCCGGCGACTGTTCGAGTTCTGTCAAAGAGATTGTTGTGGTGACCCATGCTACAAAGCGGTCTTTAATGACCTAGGGTGCGACGGTCTACCACTTCTTTTAATATACAAGGGTGCGTCAGTATGAATAACTTTTGTAAGATTGTTTGCAAGCGGTTGTCTGTGTTCTGAATCTTACTGCCATTAGTCTATATTCATTAGTAGTGACTCTAATGAGATATTGGCTTTTGATTCATGGCTGCTATTCTTCCCGCCCGTATCACCAAAGTACTACCTGATTCTATAGCTGCTGAGATTGGCTTTGAAGCGGGGGATGCGCTTGTAGCTATTAATGGTGTACAGCCCCGCGATTTAATTGATTATAAATTTTTATGCTCTGATGAGTTCCTGGAATTGGAGGTTTTAGACGCTTCTGGCAAAACTCATCATATCGAAATTGAGAAAGACTACGACGAAGACCTGGGGTTAGAGTTTGAAACGGCTTTGTTTGATGGTCTAATTCAGTGCAATAATCGTTGTCCGTTTTGTTTTATTGACCAACAACCCCCAGGTAAGCGTTCTAGCCTGTATTTAAAAGATGATGATTATCGGTTAAGTTTTTTATACGGCTCTTATCTAACTCTCACCAATTTACCGGAAAGGGAGTGGCAACGGATTGAACAAATGCGTCTGTCTCCCTTATATGTATCCGTTCATGCGACGGAACCGGAAGTGAGAATTAGACTGCTGAAAAATACCCGTGCGGCGCAAATATTAGACCAGTTGCGGTGGTTTCAAACCAGAAGGCTGCAAATCCATGCTCAAGTAGTTGTGTGTCCTGGTATAAATGATGGCAAACATCTGGAACAAACACTACGGGATTTAGCGTCATTTCATGATAGGGATGTGCCTACCGTTGCCTCAGTGGCAGTTGTACCAGTCGGGTTAACAAGATTTCGTCCTGAAGAAGACGAACTTATACCTGTAACTAGAGAGAAAGCCCAAGAAGTGATTGCACAGGTGCGATCGCTAACTCAAGAATTTCGCCGACAATTTGGTTCTAATGTGGCTTGGTTAGCAGACGAATGGTTTTTGATTGCGGGTGAGGAATTACCTAGCGAAGCTGAGTACGAAGAATACCCCCAAATTGATAATGGTGTAGGTTCAATTAGGTTATTTCTCAAACAATTTGCTGAGACTGCGGCGGAATTATTACCAGCAAAAATCAACCATCCCAAAAAGTTAACTTGGGTTGTTGGTAATGCTGTAGAAAAAGCCTTTCAACCAATTCTCAAAAGCTTAAATGCGGTGGAAGGATTAGAAATAAATATGCGTGCTTTATCTAGTGATTACTGGGGACAAACTATTAGTGTTACCGGGTTAATTACTGGACACGATTTACTTTTACACTTAAAAGAACAGGATTTAGGTGGAGGCATTTTGCTACCTAATGTCATGCTCAAACATGGAGAATTAGTTTTTTTAGATGATATGAGTGTTGAAGAAGTAGCTCGGCAATTACAAACCAAAATCTTACCAATAGCAGGTGTTGAAGAACTGATAAAGACCTGTATTACTGATAGTGTTAGCGTTTAAATAGGCAATATCAGTTGTTTTCCTGATGTAAATCCTGGTTGATTTAATTCATAAATAATAAATAATAATTAATGAGCAGTGAGGAGAAATAGTGAAGAATCACAAAAAAGTCAATAAAGATAATCATAGATTACAAATTAAAAAAACTGGATTCTTCATTTTTACTCTGCAATTAGTTATTTTTAATTGTGTTGATATTTTGACAGCAAAGGCGGCAGAAAAACCCGTTTTGAGTGTAGTTAAAAGTCCAGACAATACACAGCATTGGGCTGGAATTACCAAACGCTTGCAAAATATTGGGGTGGAATATTGTGTAATTCCCCTAGCAAGTGTGAGTAATGCAGCAGATTGGGGCGATCGCCGCGTGTTATTTTTACCGAATATTGAAACCCTGACACCAACTCAAGCGATCGCCTTGGAACAGTGGAAAAGCCAAGGCGGTAACATCATTGCTAGCGGCCCCGTTGGTAGTCTCTCCGCCCCAGGAGTCCGTCAATTATTAAAAACCCTCTTAGGCGGCTATTGGGGATTTAGCCTCAAAGATAAACAAGAAATCAAACCCCCCAAAACCTTAAGTCATAGCTGGGTAAACAACGGGGGAATTTTTGGTAATGTGCATGGTGGTGTTTTGATACCCAATAGTGGTGCTAGTCAAACTGTGGCTGTGTGGAGTTCCAGAGAGAATCCCGCCGCCGTAGTCTCCACCGAACGCGCTACTTTTTTGGGCTGGCGCTGGGGAACAGATGCAGCATCTACAGCAGAATTAGATAGTTCTTGGTTAAAAGCTGCTGTGACTCGTTATGCGTCAGGAAATAACACCAAAAAAATCACCGGAGGTGCGTCCAATTGTTCCACATCGGTAGCAACTGTTTCAGAGGAACAGAAGAGAACTAATGATATCGCCCCCCGAACGATCACTCCGCCTAAACCAGTCTTACCAGTAACCAAACCACCCGCAACTGAAGAAGCGATTGATCAACTGGAACAACAGGTACATTGGGATGTTGCGCCTCATTCTAATGCACCAATAGGTAGTAGTGAAGCGATCGCTCTCCAACAAGAGTTAGAAAACCTCATTGGACGAGTAGAAAGCGCCCATTTAGCTGCAATGGTAAATGATGGAAATAGCAACACCTCTCTGTCTGTGAAAGCTGAAACCCCACGAATTACCAGCACCTCTTTAACTCCCATCGCTAACAAAGAGCAAGTTTTGGCACAAGCCAGAATAGTAGCTAAAAACATCCCGCAATTAATTGCCAATAAAAATTATGCTCTGGCGCGTCAACAATGGCTTGCAACCAGAACAAACTTGTGGAAGCAGTTTCCCACAGACCGCAGATTAGCGCCAGCCGAAATTCGCTCAGTATGGCTAGACAGAGGGACAATTGTCCGTGCAGGTAGCGAACAAGAATTAGCCAAAATTTTTGATCGTTTGGCGCAAGCAGGAATCAACACTATCTTTTTTGAAACAATCAACGCTGGCTACACCATTTATCCCAGTAAAGTTGCACCCCAGCAAAACCCATTAATTCGCGGTTGGGACCCCTTAGCTTCTGGGGTGAAATTAGCTCATGCGCGAGGGATGGAATTACACGCTTGGGTTTGGACATTCGCGGCTGGAAACCAGCGTCATAATGAATTACTGAACATTCCCACCAATTATCCAGGGCCAGTCTTAGCTGCTAACCCTGATTGGGCAAACTACGACCACCAAGGGCAAATGATTCCCCTTGGTCAAACTAAGCCCTTTTTTGATCCAGCCAATCCAGAATTACGCCAGTATTTGCTGAAACTGTATGAAGAGATTATTACTAAATATAAAGTCGATGGTCTACAGCTAGACTATATTCGCTACCCTTTCCAAGACCCAGCAGCCGGACGAAGTTACGGCTACGGTAAAGCAGCCAGAACCCAGTTTCAACAATTGACAGGTGTAGATCCGATGAAGATTTCCCCTAGTCAAACACAACTATGGCAGCAGTGGACAACATTCCGTACCCAGCAAGTTGATAGCTTCGTTGCTCAAGTTTCCCAAATGTTACGTCAGCAAGACCGCAACCTGATTTTGTCAGTTGCAGTCTTCCCCCTACCAGAATATGAACGCGTCCAAAAAATTCAACAGCATTGGGAAATTTGGGCAAGACAGGGAAATATAGATTTAATTATTCCCATGACTTATGCCCAAGATACGGTGCGCTTCCAAACTTTAGCAAAACCTTGGATTACTTCGACACAGTTAGGTTCTACTTTATTAATCCCTGGAATCAGATTACTTTCTCTACCAACATTAGGTGCATTTGACCAACTACAACTGGTAAGAGATTTACCAGTGAGTGGTTATGCACTATTCGCCGCCGAGAATTTAAATAACGAGTTGCACAAGCTGTTTAGTAATACTCAAGGAAAGCAACAATCGGCAATTAGTGAACCTTTACCTCATCGTGAACCATTCCAAAGTGCTGTGACCCGATATCTGAGTTTGAAACGTGAATGGCAATTAGTTCTACAGGATGAGAAGCAACAGATAACAAATAAAAGCACTTCCGATTTTCATAACCAGGCAGAATTACTGCAAAATGCTTTAAATCAACTAGCAACCGCACCCTCTGCTAGTAAGTTAGTCACAGCTAGAGCTAATTTAACTCGCTTTAAATCACTATTTCGAGTCTGGATGCGTCAACAACAGATAGAAAATAGCTATCAAGTCAAAGCCTGGGAAAATCGTCTGGCAATTATAGAAAGACTGTTACGTTATGGCGAACGCCAATTAGATTCACGTTCTAACCATAGAGCTAATACGGTTTCTCAGTAGTAAAAAAATATCCAAAATGTAAGGGTGTAAGGGTGTAAGGGTGTAGGGGTGTAGTGATTCCTATGTAGGGGAGCCACTGCGTTGGACGGGTTTCCCGGCTTGGAGCAAGTGGCGTTGGGCAATGCCCACCCTACAGATACTTCTCTTCATTTTGAATTTTGAATTTTGAATTTTGAATTGTTAATCGGTGTTCCCTAACCTCTAAAGCCAGGGATTAAACGCTTGAGAGCGCGACCAGCAACGCTGCTGTAAGACATTTCACCACAGAGGATTTTACCCATAATTTTGGGTGCAGTGGGACGCTTAACACCAACTTGATAACCAACGCTAGGAAAGCGATAGAATGCTCCGGCTAATTTTTGCGCCCAAGCCATTTCCGCACCCCAACTTTCATGGATGATTTCGGTGTATTGTTCCAAAGCGTTGATATCACCAGAAAGCGCTTTGTCAACGGCTCCGGCGGCCATAACACCACTATAAATTGAGGGACGAATCCCTTCGGCGGTCATGGGGTCAACTACACAAGCTGCTTCCCCTGCCAAAATAGCATTTTGAGTGTGTAATTTTTGATTACCATCCCACAAAGCAATTGGATGACCATACTGCTTACTGGTTTTGACATCTATATTAAATAATTGAGAGTATTCAACCAAAATTTTCTTAAAATCTTGGGGTTGACCACCAATGAAGGTTCCCACTCCAATAGAATAACCATCTTCTTTGGGGAAGTTCCAAATATAACCATTTTTCACTAAACCAAACTCGAAGTGAATTGTAGATTTATCTTCGACATTGGCGGGAACTTCTGCTTCTAATGCACCGGCTAAACGGCGTTTACGCTCTTTAAAGCCTAACCATTTTGCCATTGGCCCTTTAGCACCGTCAGCCGCAATTAAGTAGCGACTTGTAACAGGGCCGTTGACAGTGTCAACTTGCCAGCGATCGCTTTTAAACTCAATTCCTGTAACTTCTGTATTATCACGCAGTTCAGCCCCTTGTTTCTGGGCTTGCTGGACTAAGAAATGGTCAAAAACATCTCGACGTACCATCCACACTGGCTCTTTAGTCTCAATCTTCGCTTCTACAGGATCGCCTAAGTTCCAAGTAAAGCGAAACGAGTCTACTTTCAGAGAAATTGCTGGGCTAAAGTCAAAGTCAAACCATTCGGCAACTATTGGTGACACTCCCCCGCCACATGGTTTATATCTAGGTAAGGATTCTTTTTCTAAAACTAATACTGAGCGCCCTTTCTTGGCTAAATGATAGGCTGCTGCGCCACCCGCAGGCCCAGCACCAACAATGATGGTGTCGTACATAAATAATTCAAAATTCAAAATTCAAAATTTCTGAGACTGATCAACAGTCAACACTTACAGATAAAAAAGGCTGAAGAATCTCATGTTCCTCAGCCTGAAAACTGTTTAAACAGTGGAGATGTCTTTTTCTTTTTCTACCAACAATTCATCGATTCTGGCGGTGTATTTATTGGTTAGCTTTTGCAGTTTGTCTTGTTGGTCTTTGGCTTCATCTTCGGAAACCTCGGCGTTTTTCTCTAGCTTGCGAATTGAGTCTACGGCATCACGGCGGATGTTACGAATAGCAACACGCCCTTCTTCCGCGTACTTGGCTGCAATTTTGACTAGTTCTTTGCGGCGATCGCTTGTCAATGGTGGTATATTCAAGCGAATAACAGCACCATCGTTACTTGGTGTTAAACCAACATCGGAGAGAGAAATGGCTTTTTCGACAATATTTAAACTGCTCTTATCGTAAGGCTGAATCAGTATTGTCGTTGCGTCTGGCGTGCTAATATTTGCCAGAGATTTTAAGGGTGTAGGTGAACCGTAGTAGTCTACTAACACCTTATCTAACAAGCTGGCATTGGCGCGGCCAGTACGAATTGTATTAAATGCCCGTTGAGTCGCCTCAACAGTATGTTGCATTTTACTTTCAGCTTCAGCTAATTTCACAAGAACCTCCCACAAGGGTACCGATAGATTCTCCTAAAACGGCGCGGCGAATATTACCCCGCGTTGTTAGGTCAAATACAAGAATAGGGATATTATTTTCTTTACAAAGGGCGATCGCCGTACTGTCCATCACCCGCAAGTCCTGAGCGAGAACATGGGCGTAGGTGAGACTGTTATAACGTTTGGCGTTAGGATAGATTTCGGGGTCTGCATCATAAACCCCATCTACCTTGGTGGCTTTAAAAATTACTTCTGCGTCGATTTCTGCGGCTCTTAATGCTGCTGTTGTATCTGTTGTAAAAAAGGGATTACCGGAACCAGCGCCAAAAATAACCACCCGTCCCTTTTCTAGATGACGGATGGCTCGACGGCGAATATATGGTTCGGCTAATTCCTGCATAGCGATCGCAGTTTGTACCCGCGTTTGTACTCCTATGCGTTCCAGTGAATCTTGCAGAGTCATGGCATTCATTACCGTGGCAATCATCCCAATGTAGTCGGCGGTTGCCCTGTCCATCCCCGCCGACGCTGCCTTCACGCCACGAAAAATATTCCCACCGCCAACGACGATGGCAATTTGAACGCCAGTGGCTATCACCTCCGCTATTTCTTGAGCTATTTCCTTGACCACTTCTGGATCAATCCCATAGCCCATGTTGCCCATTAAGGCTTCACCGCTCAGTTTGAGTAAAACCCGTCGGTAATTCGTTCCCATGAAGTTCCGCTTTATCAAAAAAGTTGCAAGTGCCTCCAATTTAAGATAGCAGTACAATGACTATCTATGTCTATATACGCCAGATCAATGAAGTGCCTACTGGTTCCGTCTCAGGTACTAGGATTTCTTCGCCTTTAAACAGAGCAGCGATCGCATTTCGCAGGTAGTCTTCACCTACAGATGATGGCTCTTGAGGATGATTGTCAATCTGCCCTCTATATCGCAATATACCATGACTGTCGATCAAGAAGGCGATCGGTGTTTTAGTAGCGCCAAAGCTTCTGCTAACTTCTTGGGTCGAATCCCACAGGTAAGGAAAGTTTAACTCGTGATTTTGGGCAAAGGCTTTCATTTTCTCTAAGCTTGACCAACTTGGCTCGGTAATGTCACTAGCATTTATGCCAATTAAGATAAAGCCATCCGTCCCAAATTCCCCTTGAATGCCTTTTAACCGGTCTAGATATAAATTTACATAAGAGCAGTAATTCCCCAAAGAAACTACGCCAACTGCGCGAAAATTATCTAAATAACGACTGAGATGATGGACTTGATTATCAATCCCTGGTAATTCAAAATCTGGCGCGTAACCACCAACAGGAGTGTTACTTGTTTCTAGTATGGTCATTTTCTTTAGCCAGCCTGCACTAGGAACAAAAATCTAGGTGAAATTTAACCTTAGCGTTTAGGTTTAGCTCACCTATTAGTAGATGCTTTGTATCCAGTACATTTTATGGGCTAACTTCAAGCCCGTAAATTGTAAAATTACTGAATTTATGCGGATGCTTATTCCATTATCTTGTATTAACTTCATAATCTTGTGTAAAAATATTCAAATTGTGTTATTCATGAGCCATAAATAAAAATATGAAGATAGAACTAAGTTCATCTAAGAAAACTATTACATAATATCTATAAACTAATAAGCTTAAGTTAATAATATCTCAACCCACCTTGATTTTTATTAGTCAAGCCCGTACCTACATATAAATAAGAAAATCAATAATGCCCATGTTAAACCTCAGAGATTAGACTATTGCTACTGGCATCTGTGTGATAATTTTTATTAATCCCTTGATTGCGTCCATGCTCTGAGTTGAAAATAAGGTATAGGCAATAAAAAAGAAGAAATGGGAAATAAAAAATTTCACACTCTTGTTGTGGAATTTTTGTTTATTGATTTCTAACTTGACAAAAATCTCAGTGCTGTAGAAATTGCTGCTTTTGTTCTTTTGTACACAATACTAACAGGTAGCTGAGTTTCTTTCAGGGTTATGAGTTTTTCCATAAGGAGGGAGTATCCCCAGGATTTGTTCAGCAAAATAACTACACTCTAACTCTAGAGGTACAATCTTTTTCTTTAATATCTTCAGCTATTTTTAAATTCTCATGAATACTTCTACTTCTACAAAAACCTGGATTTGGCGAGGCTTCCCCATCTGCTATCAAACACAAGGAACTACTGGGCCATCTGTTGTACTCGTACATGGTTTTGGTGCTTCTTGGGGACACTGGCGAAAAAATATACCCGTACTAGCGGAAAATTGCCGTGTTTATGCAATCGATTTAATTGGTTTTGGTGGTTCAGCCAAACCTCAACCAGATACGGAAATGGCCTATACACTAGAAACTTGGGGAGAACAAGTAGCGGATTTTTGCCGTGAGATTGTCGGTGAACCAGCTTTTTTAGTGGGTAACTCTATTGGCTGTATTGTAGTGATGCAAGCAGCAGTCAGCAATCCAGAGATTAGTTTAAGTGTTGCCTTACTCAACTGTTCTCTACGATTACTGCACGATCGCAAACGGGAAACTCTACCTTGGTCACGTCGTTTTGGCGCGCCTGTGCTGCAACGCGTACTATCTATTAAAGCAATTGGTCAGTTTTTTTTCCGTCAAGTCGCGCAACCAAAAACAGTGAGAAAGATTCTGCTACAAGCCTACATTAATAGCGAAGCAGTGACAGAGGAACTGGTAGATATTTTGACAGTACCAGCCAGTGATCCTGGTGCTGCGGCTGTATTCCTTGCCTTTACTTCCTATTCTTCTGGCCCCTTACCAGAAGACCTTTTACCATTGCTACCCTGTCCAGCATTGATTGTGTGGGGGACAAATGATCCTTGGGAACCGATAGATTTAGGTCGAGAATTAGCCAACTATCCTCAAGTCCTCAAGTTTATTCCCTTGGAAGGTGTAGGGCATTGTCCTCAAGATGAAGCTCCTGAATTAGTTAATCCAATTTTACAAGATTGGATATGGGAACAAACTAGGCTTTTAGAATCCCAAGAAATTGAGCATAATTCCCAGACAATTGGGTAATTATTTTTAATATAAATAACGCGATGTGCAACTTATTTTTGAAACCTCTCTCCATAGCGCGGAGCGCTTCTCGTAGAGTACCTCTCCCCGTTGGCGTTAGCCTGCCGTTAGGCAAGCGGAGAGAGGCTTTGAATCTTGCTCCCCTTCCCTTGCAGGGAAGGGGTTGGGGGTTAGGTTTGAGAGAAAGTTGCACACGGCGTTATAAATAGCAAAAAGACAAGTCTGATTTACGATAAATCAAGACTTGTCATCATAGCCAATAAGCTTCTATCGATGAGCTTCAGGCAATTATCTCCAGTAACCACCCCAGCGACCCCGGAAACCACCTGGTCTGAACCAAGAGCGACCTCCCCAGAACCTGCCTGTTCTAAACCAAGAGCGACCCCGGAAACCACCGAAACCACCGAAATGACCCCAGCGACCTCCAGCTAGATTTTGCTGGTCTTCTGTGGATAGTTCCACGAGTAAATCGGATTGCCAAACTTGATTTGACATGATTCTTTTCCTCTGTTCTATCTATTATTTGTACACGCCTAGAAGGTTTACACAAATATGGACGGGAACCATAAATATGTAATACTTTGATTCTATTTATAGGAAGAATTTTGACAAATTAAACTCCCCTAGAGGTGGAAATAAAAATACTAAATATCATGCTTAAGAAGTATGATATTTTTACTTATCTTTTTGTAATTATTGCAGGTATAAATACAAATAATATTTTATTTTTGAATTTAGATTTTGATGCAAAAATAATATATTTGTACTGCATTATTAATAGACTATGGCTGAAAATTTTATCCTCAAAAAGTAATTTTAAATTCAAAAAAGCCAGTTCCTCGAAGAAACTGGCTGTTGAGCAAAAATCCAATATAGTTAGTGTTCTGATTGCACTAGTCAGGACAACAAAGAAACAGAGTGTCTAAATGCTGACTACAAGGTTTGAGAACATTTACCTTGTATGAACAATAGTGCAAGTTTAATGGCTCATCAGAGCCTACTTTTAAAATTTACCGATTTATCTGAGATAGACGTAGCCGGAAAGTCTTACTCGCAAGCGGCGACGGCGACTACCGAAGCTACCTCCAGAGCCACCCCCTTCCTGATCATAGCCATTTTGATCCCAGCTATCTTGATCAGTACCACCAGAACCCATACCCATACCACCAGAACCCATACCCATACCACCCGGACAACCACCTTGACCTTGTCGTGGTTGAGTTGTTTGCTGACCACCCACCAGAAACTGCTGTTGTTCTGTGGATAAATCTGCCAACAAATTAGATGCAACGGTTTGATTAGACATATTTTTTACCTCACTTAATCACATAGGTGTCTAACACCTGATAATTTAATTGTTCAATATTTACATATATTTTAAATTATTCTTTGGTCGGATAATTTAATATTAAAAATCTAGCTTTTGACTCATGAAAATAATCTTTTAAGTGAAGTTACTATTTTAGATTTAAATCTAAAATATTATACTTTAATCAAGAACAAAAATATGTGATTTTCTCGCCAAAAAAAGCTAGGTATTATTAGTACCTAGCTTAATTATATTTAGCAGAAAATAGGAGATGGTGTAGAAATGCTCAAATACAATTAGGCTTTGAGCGGTTTATTTCAGTTCACTCCATTCACCACTAACTATGACAATTTGCGGACACTAACGATGCTGACACTTCTAATTCTATAGCGACGAGTTTCACCAGTGCCAAGTCGTGTATTTCCGCCTTCATCATCTCCATCATCAAAGGTTTGACCACCAGCCAAAGATTGCTGTTGATCTAAGGATAAATCTTCAAGTAAATTAGAAGCTAGCATTTGGTTTGACATGAACTTTTACCTCACTTACGTACAACATAGGTTTGTTATTACCTATGTTTTTATTATTCAATATCACTTGTTTATTTAAATTATTCTGTAGTAGTATTTATAAAAATAAATTTTACTACTTTTGACTCATGATATTTTGATCATAAAATATAACTTCCATATAAATCAAGGGTGCAAAAATACAGGAATGTGATTAGCCA
Source organism: Anabaena sp. FACHB-595 (assembly GCF_048568275.1). Lineage (NCBI taxonomy): Bacteria > Bacillati > Cyanobacteriota > Cyanophyceae > Nostocales > Nostocaceae > Anabaena > Anabaena sp. FACHB-595. The sequence goes on along the minus strand of NZ_CP183473.1, from coordinate 1,416,479 downwards.
CATCCCTGTAATCAGTTTATTTTGCTTATGAGCTTTTAGCTATTAATACAACTCTTTAAGTGCCAAAATATGTACCCCATAAGCTATAATGGGTGCTTAATAAAGTAATTTAATCACTACTTTATAAATAAAATTTCAACTTTGCCGTATCTTTATTGGTAAATTACAACCTACTATATTTTCTATAACTAAAAATAATATTTATAGAGATAAAAACTTTAGATGCTCTCCTTGTTGAGACAGGAAATCTTCTAAATTACCTTGGAGTTGTATTTTGCCTTGATCAAGTAATACAATCCAATCAGCGCGGTGGACTACGCTGGGACGATGGGTAATGAGAATTGTAGTTTTACCTTGACGTGATTCTAACAACCGATCAAGGACTTGAGTTTCACTAACTGGGTCTAGTCCGGCTGTTGCTTCATCTAAAATTAGGACTGGGGGATTATTGAGAATACCTCTGGCGATCGCTAGTCTTTGTTTTTGTCCTCCAGAAAGATTTGCTCCAAATTCTCCTAGCACTGTTTGATACTTATTTGGTAGTTGGCTAATAAAACTATCAGCATCGGCAATTTGGCAAGCTGTGACGACTTCTTCAAAGGAAATATGGGGACTTCCTAAACGAAAGTTTTCTAAAATTGAACGACTCCAGAAATGAGGTTCTTGAGGTACATAAACTACTTGTTGCCGTAAACAATCAAGGGCAATATCTTGAATATTATAAAAGCCGATGCGGATATTACCAGAATTGGGCTGATATAATCCTGCCATGAGTTTGGCTAAGGAACTTTTACCACAGCCTGACTTGCCAATTAAAGCTATAATTTGTCCTCCTGGTAGCTTGAGAGAAAAATCTTCCAAGAGGTCAACTCTACCAGGATGGTGAAAGTTGATATGTGAAAAACGAATGTCTGCATCACTAGAGATTTGGGCGAATGGTTTTTGAGAAGTATTATCTACTTCGGGAGTAGCATCAATCACTTCCAAAAGCCGAGAGATAGCAGTTTGGGAACGAAAATATTCATCTACTAAACCTACTAGTGAGCTAATTAATGTCAATACATTAACTTGTAGTACATTAATTGCTAACATTTGACCAATACTTAACTTTCCTTGGATAACTAAAATACTCCCTAGCCCTAATAAAACTACACCGCCGATAGCAGAGAGAAATTTCGCAATAGTATTGTTGATAATGCCAATTTGAATAGTACTAAATGTTAAATTTGCCAGACGACCAAAACGATTTTGTAATTCATCCCAAAATTGCGGTGCAGCATTTGTAGTTTTAAGTACTTGTGCGCCTTTAAAAGTTTCTACTAACACGCCTTGATTTTCTGAACCTAAAACTAAAAGACTACGAGTTTTTTGTTGCAGGACTGGTAAAAGCGGCAATGTAGCTAAACTCATCAATGCACCGATGAGGATTACCGCTAATGCTAACTGCCAACTATAAAAAAGCATTAAGCCAAAAGAAATTACAGCTATGAAAAATTGGCTAGGTAAAAGCACTACCACTTGCGAGACTAATTGGTTAATTTCATTAATATCTCTAAGTCGGCTGGTAATCTCTCCACTGCGACGAGCTTCGTAATAAGTCAATGGTAATTGCAGAATTCTCCGCCCAAATTCCAAGACTAAACCTAATTGCAGGCGTTGGCTAAAATGGGCAATCATCGTAGATTCTAATACCTGCATACCACTACTAAATAAATTCATGATGATGACAGCGATCGCTATCACAGTTAGTAGTTGAGTATCGCCACGAACTAAGACATCATCGGTGAGGATTTGAATCAGGACTGGTGAGCCTAAAGCCAATATACCCAGGACAATGTTGATCATAAAAACCTGGGACAATAGCCCATGATAGGGCAAGATGCGCTGAAGAAAGCGGGTAAATCCTGGCTGTGGTTTGTCGTGGGGCTGTTGAGAAAAACGCTGGTGATCTGGCTCCATTAATAGCATGACCCCATTCCAGGCGGCTGTTAACTCTTCCCGGTGAATATAACGAATGCCTACGGCTGGATCAGCTATGACATATTTGCTTCCCTTTTTGCCATATAAAACTACCCAGTGATAGCCCCGCCAATGAATAATTGCTGGTAGTTGAATTTCTTTAATTCTGTCTAAGATGGCGGGGGATGCTTTCACGGCTCTGGCATTAAAACCGAGATTTTCTGAGCCACGTTTTAGACCTAATAAGGTTGTACCCAGTTGTCCAGTCCCTACTGCTTCACGGCTTTTATTCATACTTAAAAAGCGTCCGTGTTGCCGACAAATGGAAACTATACAAGCGGCTCCACAATCTTCTTCACTCAACTGTAAAACACAGGGGTAATTTTTTCGGAGTTTGAAGAAATTAAGCATATTAATTTGTAATTTTGGCTTTTTTAAACGCAGAGGAATACGGAGGCTAGCGCGGAGGTACGCGGAGTTTTTTAGGTGCAGGGGTGTAGGGGGAAGAAAATTGACTATGGACTATGGACTAATGACTATTGACCAATAACTAATTACAAATCTGCAATTAATCTGGCTTTGCGGAGGATGAAGCGTAATACTGTTTCTCGACGGGAAATAATATCTGCTTTACCCTGCATCCCGGTTTTAAGTTGACATTGCCGATCGCCTCTACCAACGTATGGGGTTTGTGGTTCTACAATGACTTCATAGGCTGTGGCTTTAGCTGTGGTGGTCTGTGGGTTATTGTTGGCTACGGGTAGGGCATCTGGGGCGATTGTTTTGACTGTTCCTTTGAGAGTGCCGTAGTCTGGATAGGGACAAGCAGAAACCTGCATTTGGACTTGTTGACCGGGTTTGACTTTGTTGATATCTTGCGCCTGGACGTTAGCTTTGATCTGTATTGGTGCATTTAACGGCGCAATTTGAGCGATCGCCTCACTTGGTTGTACTACCTGTCCAGGGTTACGCAAATTCAATTGCAGCACTGTCCCGGCGATGGGTGCGCGGACTATACTCTGTTTTAAGTCATTTTCGGCTTGTTGTAGTTCTTTGCGGTTTCTATCCAGTTGTTTTTGAAATTCTAGGCGTTGTTGTAGCAAAGTTTCTCTTTCTTTTTTCAAGGCGGCTAAGGTAACTTCACCCCTGGCTTGTTCTTGTTTAATTCGTTCCGATGCTACAGTCACGTTAGCATCATTGGGATTTATCGCTGTTCTGGCCTTGGCGAGATTTGTTTGCGCCACTGTTAAAGCTTGGTCTTTTTCTTCTTGGAGATTTTTGGCGTTAGCTTTGGCTTGTTCCAGTTTCGCCTCCGCCGCAATCACCTCTTGTTCTTTCTCTTCTAAGAGATTTTTGGCGTTGGCTTTGGCTTGTTCCAGTTTCGCCTCCGCCGCAATCACCCCTTGGTCTTTTTCTTCTAAGAGATTTTTAGCGTTGGCTTTGGCTTGTTCTAGCTTCGCTTCTGCTGATTTGACAGCCTGTTCTTTCTCCTCCAAAAGATTTTTGGCGTTGGCTTTGGCTTGTTCCAACTTCGCCTCCGCCGCAATCACCGCTTGTTCTTTCTCTTCCAGCAGATTTTTAGCGTTAGCTTTGGCTTGTTCCAGCCTCGCCTCCGCCGATATTACGGCTTGGTCTTTTTCCTCGAAGAAACTACGGGCGATCGCTCCTGATGCTACTATCGGCTGTAATCTTTCTCGCTGTACTCTAGCTAAACTCAAGGCGGCTTCTGCTTCTTGGACAGTTGCAGTTAAAACTCTATCTTGTTGTAGGCGATCGCGTTGTACCCTGGCTAAATTTAAAGCGGTTTCTGCTTCCTGCACAGTTTTGGCTAAGAGTTGTTCCCTTTGTAATCTTTCTTGTTGCGCCTTTGCTAAGTTCAAAGCCGTCTGTGTTTCTTGCACAGTCGTCCTGAGAAGCCTATCCCGTCGTAAACGATCGCGTTGTTCTCTCGCCAATTTTAAGCCTCTTTCCGCTTCATCTACGGTAGTTTTTAGCAGCTTTTCCCGTTGTAGGCGATCGCTTTGCACCCTGGCTAACTGCAAAGCGGCTTCTGTTTCTCGCACAGTCGCCGTTAACAGCTTTTCCCGTTGCAGGCGGTCTTTTTGGATCCTGGCTAAAGTTAAGGCTGATTGTGCTTGTGTCATATCCGCCGTAGCTTTCACTTGCTGATCGGCATAGTTGCGTTGTGTACCACTCAGTTCAGCTTGTGCAGCGATTGTGGTGCGATCGTTTAAATTTGTCTGTGCTGTAATTTGAGCGTCGATTTCTCCCAACTGTGCATCGATTTTATTGAGTTGTAGTTGACTTTGCTGGATGAGGTTTTGTAACTGGCTCTTTTGAGTCTGGAGGCGGGAATCATCAATGTAGGCGATCGCTTGTCCTTCGGCTACCATCTGATTTTCTGCAACACTAATCTTGAGAATTTTGCCATTAATTAGCGACTGTACCAGCCTTAATTCTCCCACAGGGCGAATAGTCGCCGGCACTTTCACCGTCACGTTGTACTTGAGAACAGATGTTAGCACCACCCCCACAATAAAGATACTGAAGACAACTACCCCACCGATACTTGTCCATTTCCCAATATGGGGTAAAAATTCGTTAGCTTCCAAGGTAGGAAGTTCTTCGGGAATTGGCTGATGCGATCGATGCCAAAAATCATTCTCTTGGCGGCGTAAGGTGTTCACGATACTGCACCTTGGTATATGAATATGATAGAAATTAGGCTGTTAAATGATGTGTTTGGTTATTCTTATAGACGCTGTTATTCATGGGTTGATGAGTTAATTTTAGTTTGCAGATTGATACAAACATTTTTCTCTTCTCTCCAATTTATGTTCCAAATTGGCTATAATAAGATATGGGGAATAAGAAAAGAATGTGCTTTGAGATGTGCTTACTTTTCTGGAATCTCTAACGCGGATAACGTGTGGAGAAATATAGAGGAGAACGCTCAAACTCCCTCAAAAACCTCACTTACGTTGAGCGAGTTATTATCACCTCCTCTACCCCTTTTTCCACAATATACACATGGGAAATTTTGTTTGCATTGCAAGCAAGAACAACTTGCAGCATGAACAAAGCTATATCCTTATTCAACAAAGGAAGCTGTAGCAAAACCAGAGAGGGAAGTGGTCATCTGTTATATAGTCTGATCAAAAAATTCTGTTTCAACGTGAGTCTCCAACGAAGACGCACCCACTGGAAGGGCGAAAGAAAACTTGCTGTTTTCTTAGGAGTTCAACAAGTCTTTTTTGACCTCTCCCCCAACCCCTCTCCGACGCGGAGAGGGGAGTAAAGAGCATGAAATATCGAAAAAAATAAAGGTTTTAAAGCCTTTCTCCTTGCAGGGGAGGTACCCTACGGGTACTCCTACGGAGAACTCGTAGAGTAGCAAGCTATGGAGAGGGGTTGTTCCAACCGTCGAACTCACGTTGTTTCAGTTCCGTTTTCTAGAGTATTTTCCAGAATTAGGTTAACTCACACACAAGACTATAGATTGATTTAAGAAGCTGTTGCAAGTTTCACTGGGAGATACTAGGCGGACAAGATGCCCACTTTACAGTGCATATACTCCACATACAAGCAAACAGATATCAGTTGCCTACTATCTTATGGTTAATCTAGAGTTAACAGTCGAAATTTATAGTAAATCCCAGACATTTACTCTGACCACAAAAAATAGGTAATTTAAAAGCCTGTTAGCTTAAAATCCCCAAATTTACGGTGCTAACTAGGGAATCTTAAAAAGCAAACCTCTAACATGAAGATTTATTCAGAATGGTAATTGCAATTGAACCAATCATTGATTGAGAAACAATGCAAATACAAATATTTAAGTAACATGATTTTTAGCCTCACTTGCGTGACTAGGTTTAGCCTCACCTAAGAACTTAACTATAAGCACTGTCCGCTAATTATTCATAAATCTGGAGACAGAAATCAAACTTATATATTTACTACGCAGGATAGATGCAAAATCATCCGACGTGCTTATAGTTATTTTAGGGAACACCAGAAAATAAAATCCGTTGATTTATCCGCGTTTCTCTGTCTTGAAAAGTTTCCTACGGAGGGAAACCCTCCTACAGAACTTTTCGCTGCGTGCATCTGCATTCAATTATTCTATGCAGCTTCATATTAATTTGGCATAACTCACTTTAAGATGAGATAGCTTTAACAGAATTACGCTGAAATCCTTGACCAATACCATAACGGATAGTTTTAAATTCTACATGGTTTGTAGCGGGAGTATAGAGAGTGTATGTTGCTACACCTGGTGTTCTACCTACATTACCCACTCCAATTATCTGGCGCGGAGAAATGGTCATAGTTTCCGGGGATTTTGGACTATCAAGAGTTGTGATACCTGTAGTTACTGAACCAGCTTGAAGGTGATATTGAAAAGCTAAACCAGAACGACCGCAAAATAAATTATTTGCCTGCATTCTTGTCAGGCGGTCAAGCATTTGAATTGGTGAAGTATCGGGAGTTAATGCTTCATCAATTGATACAGTTGTACCGTGAATTAATAAACAATCTAGTTCAAAAAAACCAAAATCTAGAGTTCTTAACCATTGCACCGTTTGACGAGAAACAGAATCCCAAAGTAACTTAACTGTTTCTCCGCCATACTGCACTAGTAAATCATCAGCCTCGCCAGTGGGGCCAAGACCATGCAAAATGAAGCACTGTTCTTCCCACCAACCTTTACAAACCAGAGGTTCTAACTCACCGTTTAGTGGGTTGCGGACTCGTTCTACAACTTTTTCCACTTCTGGTCTTGGCCCCACCAAATCACCCAAAATATATAAAGCTTCTATCTGTTTACTTTGGCGCTTAATATCTGCCATTACAGCCTCATAAGCTGCCAAATTGCCCTCAATACCGCTTAAAATTGCCCATTTATTCATAATAATTCTGCGATTTTATAATTTATTTTTTGCAAAAAGCTTTAGGGATGTAAGGAGACAAGAGAACCATAGACTATTGACCAATCCCTAATCCCCTATATCCTTCATCGAGTACAAACATGAGTGGGGTCATCAGCCCTTTCTGCATATTCCAAGCCTTGGGCTAAACGCCAAGCAAAGATGGGGGGTAAACCTTGTTCGATGATGGCGGCGCAGGTTTTTTGATAGTTGTAAGGTACTTCTCTGAGATTTACTTCTTGAGTATCTGTATCATAAATAGCGTAGGTGGCATTTGGTCGCCCGTGTCTGGGTTCTCCCACTGAACCTACATTGACGATTCGTTTTACTGAAGCAGAAAAGTTAATTTCTTTCTGTTCTATTCCCATACCTTTGACGGAGACTTGTAAACTACCTGCATCTAGGGTACGGACATAAGGTACATGAGTATGTCCACAAAATAGTACATCTGCGTCTGTGGAAAATACTCTTTCTAAGGCGGCAAAAGCGTCAAGTTCTGGTAACAGATACTCGTGGTTACTCTGGGGACTACCATGAACAAAAACCAAGTTGTCTTGACGTAAGGTGTGGGGTAATTGGGCAAGAAATTCTTGGTTTTCTTGATGGAGTTCTTTATGTGTCCATTCGTGAGCAAGTTTACCGCGTTTTTCCGCTAACAGTGAAGGGTAACTACAGTCACAAGAGTTTAAACCTTCCACAATATCTTCATCCCAACAGCCGACACAGGTGGGAATATCTAATGAGCGAATTTGGGTAACTACAGCATTGGGATATGGCCCGTATCCTACTAAGTCACCCAGACAATAGATTTGGTCGGCTTTTTGTTGGTCAATATCTAACAAAACTGCATCTAACGCCTCATAGTTACTATGAATGCAGGACATAACTGCTATTTTCACTCGCTACCCTCCTCTAGTAAAATTTGTGTTACCTGTTCTTGGTATTGTGCGATCGCTACATCTGTTAAATAGCAATCTGCCAAAGTCTGTCTCATTGCCGACTCATCTAAGTTTTTTCCCAATACCTCTATACCACTAAACCTTTGTGGTCTGCCTTCTAAGTGGCGGGGTAAGTCTAATTCCAAAAAATCAATTGTAGGTATACCTGCGATAAAATCTGCATAAAGTGACCTACCATCAGCAACATCAAAAATACCCTTGGCGCGGTTAACTATACCATAAGCACCATGAGTAATTTCGTACCAAAACTCTTTTAAACTCTCTTCGTCGATTACTTGACCATTGCTGGGTACGCGCCACATTTGCGTGGGTATGATGCTGGCCTGAATATCTGCACCAATGATAATTTTTCTGGCCCAAGCATGATATTCGGAGTCTGGGAGGTTTGCTGGTAAAACAGCCACGGCTTGGTAAGGTAAATTATCTAATATTGTTTGGATGGCGTTTAATTCTAAATAAAACCCTATTTCTATATAAGCATTCCCCGATGTTGCCAGTTCGGACAAAAACTCGATTTCTTGTCCATCACTAAAAACTTTGACTTTCGGGAATTCTGCTGCTAGCCGTGTCTGGTCAATGGGAACTTTGCCAGTCCCAGGACTAAAGTAAATGATATTTTCATTGGAGGTGGTGTTTCGTATTTGTTGGCAAATCCAGGTAGTTTTGCCACCGCCAGCCGGGCCGGCAACGACAGTAATGATTGGTAAATTCATTTTTAAATGATAATCATTTTCATGCAGTTTGCAAAGCGATCGCTAAAATATCTTGTCTTACTGGCTTCGTGTGCCAGTTATGCAACCCTGACTAATCAGCGATGACAATAGCAGAAGTATGCACAAAAAACGAAATATGAACTATTTGCTTCTCTTCTCTAATTGTTATTAGGATCTTGAATATACACATTTCTCACAGGAAAAGGAATCGAAATACCATTTTCTTGATAGCGTTTGTGTAGTTTTTTAATAAATAGATGTTTGCCAATACGCTGGTCAAAGTATTCGTTGACACGCATATATAATGTAAAATCTATACTAAAATCCCCAAAAGTATGGAACCTTATATATGGCTCATGTTCTTTTAATTCTGGGGCAATCTCCTGCATAACTTCTTTGGCAACTTCTACCGTCACTCTTTCAACTTGATCTAAATAACTATCGTAACTAACACCGACATTCATTGTTAATGTGATTTCTTTAGCTGGTAGATGATAGTTAGTAAAGATTGCCGAGGCTAGTTTAGAATTAGGAACGATAATTACATTATTGGAAAACTCTTTAATTGTGGTATTACGCCAAGAAATATCGGTGACGTAACCTTCTTGTCCAGCATCTAATTTGACATAATCTCCAGTTCTAACTTGCTTAGAAATAATTAAATGAAAGCCAGAGAATAAATTTGCTAGTGTATCTTGTAACGCTAAACCAACGGCTAAACCACCGACTCCTAAAGTTGTAATAATTGGTGTAATTTCAATTCCTAATGTTTGTAACAAAATTAGGCAACCCAAAACTAAAACAGTAGCTTTGGCTAAGTTAGAAATTAAAGACGCCGTAGCTCTTTCTGTTCTATAAGTATATAGTCTGATGAAACCTGAAACTAACCTAGCTAAAACTAATGTCAGTGAAGACAGGAAAAATATTGTAATAATTTTTTGCAGTAAATTAGTAAAGTCTGGCTTCAAAGGAGCAGCGATAACTGCGCCTAAAATGCCTGCTAGTATGAACCAAGTTAGGAGCATACCTTGCAGAGACTTAAAAATTATATGGCTTCCGGGTATTTCTTTTTTATAAACGAAGTTTTTAAACTTATTAATTATAAATTTTTCACTAATCAGTCCCGTTATTAAAGCAAATATGGGCAATCCTATAGGTAAAAGCCATTGAATCATAATTAATTTTGCTATTAACTCTTGCAAAATTTTACTACACCATTGAGTGTCAGACACTTTTTATTATACCAATTCAAAAAATGTTTGTGGCAAATAGATAAATCAAAATGAAATTATAGCTAGTAGCGGAAGTAGTCACTTCATAAATGAGAAATAGTGTGCTTTATTTAAGCACACCCTAACGTACAACTAGGCTTAAATTTTCGCTGCTCTGGTGTTGGGTTTAAACATAGTCTCTAGCATTACGCCCAGGTCAATTAAGATGCTTTCGATTGCTGCCAGAGAATAAGTTGCAATGGTGAACAGTAGTAAGCTCCATTACTCATTTCTGTTTCGTGTTCAGCTATCCAATCATAAATTTTCGCAGCTTTTGCTAATGCTAATTTTTCTGAACGATAAAGCTGAGGAGTAGGGCAGTAAGCTTGACCATTAATATGTATAGCGGCAATTTGCCAATAGTCGCTGCTTTCACCTTCTGGTAAAACTTCCAAAAATCCGTCACTGTAAGGCTCGATTATTCCTATATTCATCTACAACCATTAAACTTTTAACTAAGGCCACAAAGTTAGACACCAGCCTCTCAGGGAAGAAAAAGCTGAAATTATCAGGGAACACGGTAGCAACCCCTGCTAATGATTTTGTGTTCGTAGTCAATGGAAATCTGAGTGATTGGTCACTTTTTCACTATAAATTTTTAATTGGTAAGTTTTTCACTGGGGAATTATTTGTTGGGATACTCCCGTAGTGCATATCCTACGCCACGTACTGTATGAACCAGCCGCTTTTCGTTATTTTCTTCCAATTTAAGCCGCAAATAACGGATATAAACCTCGATGATGTTGGAATCTCCCATAAAATCATAACCCCAAACTTTTTCGAGAATTTGATCTCTGGTAAAAACCTGACGGGGATAGGAAAGAAGATACTCTAATAAATCAAACTCTTTTGCTGTTAATTCAACCGCTCGGTTACCTCGAAACACTTCACGAGTGCGGCGATTTAAACTTAGGTCTTCAAACTGCAACAAGTCTTCATCTGTTTCTTGAGTGCGGCGCAGATGGGCGCGAATTCTTGCTAATAATTCCTCAATACTGAAGGGTTTGACTACATAATCATCAGCTCCTGCATCTAATCCTGCCACGCGATCGCTCACTTCGTCTCTGGCAGTTAACAAAATTACAGGTATTGAATTACCCGTTGCTCGCAGACGGCGACAAATTTCTAAACCTGATAGTCCTGGTAACATCCAATCAAGAACCGCTAAATCGGGTGTTGACTCTCGCGCCAAGGTTAGTCCAGTAATTCCATCATGAGCGACACTAACTTTGTAACCTTCACTACTTAGTTCCAATTCGACAAATCGCGCTAATTTAACTTCATCTTCAACCAAAAGAATGTGTGTTGTCATATTTTTGTTCCTATCATTGGTAATTGTCTAAAAAAATGTGATCTTAAACTAACTCTGGGTTTATTAAGAAATAACTCGACACTTAAGTTTCTCGGTTATCAGTGCTATCTCTACAACCGAGTCATTCAATATTATTGATTCATATCCTAAAGGCATGAGATATTTTTTCCTAAGTCTCGTCTATAAAATTAATTTCCGCTTCTGAATCGGTCTTTCAAAACATCTATTAATACAATATTTCTCAACTCAGTGAAGTACAGTAATTATTCTTAACACTACCTCTAAATACCTGAAAACAGATAAGTAGAACGACTTGAAAAAACCAAGCGATGTCAAGTGATGTAAAAATACTAGGCTTCAGTTCGTAGTAAGGACTCTAGTCCTTGTTTGTTCGCGGAGCATCTCGCCCAGAGAACTAAAGTTCTCACTACAAACATTTAATTATTTACCTTATTCGACTTAGCTTTGCGCTTTATCCATATAGAAAATTCTGTATATAAATTTTGCTAAAAATTCTTGATTGATCAGGCTAACATAAACGGTCATGATAAAAGTGAGTTTTTCCTGAAGAAATTTTAAGTTTTTGCTGAGAAAATTTCCAACTTCTCAAAACCATGCTGATTTTTATAAGATTATTGATCATCAAATTTCATACTGCTTTAATTTATATATCAGCTTGAATTCATCTTCATGAAGCAATCTGTTAATTACACTGCTTGACTAACACCAAGCAAGTAATTCACCTAAAAATGAAAATTGCATCATGAAAATTCTAATTTGCGGTAGCTTATCTGCTCTTATATTTTCTACATCTGCTGTAGCTATAGCTATACCTGTAAAACATGAACAGCCTGATTCAAATATAAATAAATTATCTCAGGTGGCGCTAAATATTAACGTTCCCCATATTACGAACTCTGGTGTCCGCAATGGTAATCACTTCATTCGGCTGGAGGTAGTGGGTATGTCTTTGCAAGACCTCATGATCTCATTACCAAGTCAAATGGAACGTTTCAATGGAGTAAGAATTAGGGATCAGTCAGGTAAAGCAATTTCAGCTAAAACAGAGATTAGTAAAGATAATTTGTCAATCACTTTTGATGAACCTGTAACATCTGGCGCTTCCGTAGAAGTAGAACTAACAGGTGTACGAAGAAATGGCGTAGGTCAAGACGTACTACTTTACGGCGTAACTGCTAGAAGGGTTGGATTAACAGGACAGATTCCTGTTGGTACAGCCAGAATTGATATTTATGATAAGAATTAGTATATACGTAAGCAATTAAGAGTCAGGAATCAGAAATCAAATTTATCTGATATCTGACTCTTAAATTGAAAAAATGTAATTTATTAACTAATTAGTTAATAAATTCAATACTCAAATATAAAATATTATATATAAATTCTTTTTTAGAGAACAAGTTAGTTTTAAAAAATCACTCCTTATGGGTGGCTGTGGCTGTTTTGAATTTTGTTGGCGTTAGCCTCTGTCTACGACACGCTACCGCGAACGTAAGAGATGCCGTAGGCTATTTTAAATTTTGAATTGATTCATTCATACTTTGCCTATCTAGGTAAAATTATTGTAAATATACTTCCTTCTCCTAACTTTGATTGCACGCTGACACTACCTCCCATACCCTCTACCAGCGTTTTGACAATCGATAAACCCAAACCACAGCCGCCAGTGGCCTGGGAGCGAGATTCATCTATACGATAAAATCGCTCAAAAATCCGGGCTTGGTGTTGTAAGGGAATACCGTAACCTTGATCACAAACTTGAATAATTGCTGTGTCTTGAAGTTGATCTAAGTTAAAGATTATGGGTGTATCAGCTTCAGAATACTTAACAGCATTATCAATCAAATTCAGTAATACTTGTTTGAAGCGACTGTAATCTACTTTCACTTCAATAGGGAAAATTGTTGACTCGATAGTAATTAGGCGATCGCTATACTTTTCAGCCATCACTACAATTTCTGCAACTATGTCATTCAGTACATAAGTTTTCATCTGAAAGTATAAATAACCACTGTCGGCTCTTGCTAAATCCAGTAAATCTTGTAGCAGGCGGATAGTCCGTTCCGCTTCTGATGCAGCAATTTCTAAAGCTTCTTGTTGAATAGAGGTTAAATTATTTTGCCGCCGCAATACGCTCTGTAAATAACCATGTACAATCGTTAAGGGTGTACGTAATTCGTGAGAAACATTACTGACAAATTCCCGCTCCTGTTCCCAAGATTGGGAGAGACGGGATAAGAGCATAGTTAAAGTTTGTGCTAATTCTTTGACTTCGCTAGGAGCATTATCAAGATATAATTGGGCTTGTCCTAAATCTTCGGCGGAAATCACAGCAGTCATTTGACTGAGTTGGCGTAGAGGTTGCAAAGAGCGCTTGATATAAAATGCGATCGCTACAGTCAGAATAATAATTGCCAGAATACTAGTAATACATAAACTACGCACCATTACCACAAACATTGTTTGTTCGCGGGTAATATCCTTGACTACAAATAACTCACCCAACAACTTACCTTGGATTTTGATAGAAGTTCCACATAAAACAAAATAGTTTTGATTAACTTGATAAACCTGTGCTTTAATCGGCATCTGAGTCAAGTTCATTAACTTAGTTACCAAAAAGTCAGGTAATAAATCTAAATTATCAGTTTTTGATAATATTTTATTGTTAGAATTCTTAAACCATATTAACGTGTTAGTATTCGCAAAATTATTAATCGCCTTTTCTAAACTCGTGTCAGGTTGCATCATCTTGCTATAAATTTGCACGTCTTGTGGTAGTCGTTTGGCTATTTGTTCTACCTCATTTTTATGGCTATCAATTAAAATTTGCTGCATCTTCCAACTAGTCCAGGTAGCTAGGCTACCTAATACCAAAGCTGAAAAGGAAGCCATACCAACGGTTAGGCGTAACTGTAGTGAAAATGGGTCTATATTTAGCCAATTTTTTTTGATGTTATTCACTGTTTTTGAGTAGCAAAAAAGGCTTTAATAATAAAATCAAGCTGTTAAATGTAACTTGACTGTTAACCGCTACATCTTTAGTTATAGCCGATTTACAATTACCGCTCTTGCAGACCACAGTAAATAGGGTAGTTATTGCCAATAAAATACCAAATATTTTCTTTGCGCTGCCCGTGTCAGTTGTCACTTGCTAGTTGTTTTATATCTAGATGAATACCTTCCTTGTGGGCGGTGGTTAGTTGTTTTGCAACTGACTACTGACTGCTAACAAAAATTCTCAGCTATTCTGCTTTTAAGTGGCACAATCCATCGTGAGGGCTATGGACTGTTTACAGTCCTTATTAGTAGTTATGCAATTTAGGCGCGCATTAGCTTAGACTGATGTAATCTTTCTTATAGAGCGGTGAAAGACACAGGGGAGGAAAATTGACGTTTTGTTCCTAAATTAAAATATGCAGGTTAAGCGTCCGATATCTTATCTCTTTAATATTAATTAAAATATATTAGTTAGCAATTAAATTAATTTAAGCTGAGAATTTCCTAAGAATTACTCTGACGCTGAAAGTCTTTACAGCAATACTTGACTGCTACTACTGATGACCTTTACAAAAGATTAATAATTTATTTGGCTTTATTCTGCACATTAGAATAAAATCAACAATTCCTCATAATTCTGATTTATCTCAAAATATTTGCTTACCAAGGATAAGGATGTATGTATTTAAAACTTTACATTGTCATTAGGGTATTGTTAAAACCCAGCATTTAACAGTTTCAGTTTTAAGTTAATCTTGATACGGAAATTACTTGTAGCTTAATTAGTTAAAAAATTATAAATATCTCATGGTTTATATCTATAAAACTGATATCTTCTTGAGGAGATAATCAGAAGTTTGTCACCGCAAGTTAACATAAATATTTCAAAAATAATTTCCCTAAGTTTGTTATAGGTATTTATGGTTAAGGCCATTGATGATGGAATTTTATTGCAAAATCAAATGTGGCAACGTGAGCGTCTGGCGATCGCTCTTTTATCATCTTTAAACTATCGGACTGGAGAACTAAGCGGCTATCTGTTTAACATTGCCTGTGGAGTTAGTCAGTTACTAAATGTAGACTGGTCAGTAGTCACATTGTGTCAACAAGGATTTGAGAAAGTCCTAGCAAGTAGTATTAATATAGGTGTAGGTGAACACGTTTATTCATTACATGGTTCCCTAACTAACACTGTTATAGAAACTGGTAACTCCTTGGTAGTAGAAGATACTAGTAAGCACCCAGAGTATGGTCAGCCTCCAGAAGGTTATCGAGCTTATTTAGGGATACCGTTGCGGACTGCCGAAGGCGAAGTAATTGGCACTATTTGCTCATTTCATCACGAATCACGAGAGTTTAGTCCAGAAGAAATCCAGTTTACAGAACTATTGGCTGAACGTGCTGCTACAGCCATTGATAATTATCGTTTATACAAGCAGCAGTGCCAATTTAATCATATTCTGGAAGCGGAAGTAGAAAAACGTACGGCAGAATTAAAAGCGACACAAAGCAAGCTTCTAGAAAAGGAAAGACTGGCAGTTATGGGTGAATTTGCTGCCATGATTGTGCATGAAATCCGCAATCCCTTAACTACAATGATCATGGGATTGAAATATTCTCAAAAAACAATTTTGTCATCAGCTGCTCAAGAGCGATTATCCTTAGCAGTTAGTGAAGCCTACCGCCTAGACAATCTACTAAGTGAAATCTTGCTTTATGCAAAACCTCAAATTTTACAAATATGTGAATTAGAAGTCAACAAATTTATTAGTGAGTTACTTGTATTGGTATATGAAATGCCAGAAGCAATCTCACGTAAAATCGAATTTATTCCATCATCAAATCCGGTGAAAATCTTAGCAGATGAAAATAAGCTAAAACAAGTTTTTATTAATATTATCTGTAATGCCTGTGAGGTGATTGCAGACGGAGATATTGTTAAATGGGAAGTGGACGTTTCATTGCCAGATCAAGTATGTATAAATATCTGTAATGGCGGCGAACCAATTCCCCCAGAGATTTTATCAAAATTAACTCAGCCATTCTTTTCTACAAAACCTCATGGTACTGGTTTAGGACTTGCCATTGCCGAACGCATCATCCATGCTCATTATGGAAAACTATCTATTGAGTCTGATATAGCGAAAGGTACTATAGTAAGTGTACGATTGCCTATAGCTACTTTTAAGAGATTGGGACATTTTGAAGTCTGCAAAGATAATCTTTAAAAGATAATTTCATAAGAATTGAATAGAAAAAGATATGACAAAATAATTAAAGGGAAAAAGGATGATGCTTATTTCCATTTTTCCCTATTTTAGCAATAAGACTATTGATTATTTTTTCTATACAGTCCTATAACTACTTCACTTCATTAGGTTCAAATTTAGTGATCTTACCTTTTTTAACTGCAACAACTACATCATAAGTTGAACAATAAGAGAATGTCACATTGTTGGCTTTGTTATAAAGGTTAACCACATGACCTGCGCCGCCTGGTTGAATTCCAATTGGTTCCAAATCTCCAAAAAAGAAACGCCGTAACTGATCACCACCACCAATCTGACCCTTATTTTTAGTAACTAATGTTATTTTCTGACTGACTGATAATTCTTGAGCTGATGCTTGAACTAATGCAGGATTAATGACTTTTAATGGTGCATCCCAAAGCGTTAAAAAACCAGTCAAGGCAAAAGTTGTAATTAATGGCGCGATCTTCATTGCTGACTCCTGGATGTTTGACTTATCTCGAACATCCAAACTATCGCACTGAGGACTGAGAGATTATTGAAACCAATTCATGTTTTTCCTGAGTTTATCTATTAATTCGATTAAGTTAATTCTCAGCATTTTTTCAGAAAATCACATCATTTTCAAAATCACATCCTTATTTAAGGACACTCTCAGCAAAATCTCATTTTTAACTAGATTGAAGTAACTTAATATATCGAATGATGCTTTTATTGCTGTAATGTGATTGTGATTAAATTTAGAGGACGACATCGCCTAATCCGCAGAGTTTCTGGACAAGTATATCTTTGGCTAGCCATCTTCATTTTTGGTGCATCTAGTGCAGTTACCCGGAAACTCACAGAAATTGGCGCTCGTCACTTTATTGATGGACGCAATCCTATTTCTTTGTGTAATGTTTTGTTTGTGGGGAACTTATGCGCCTTGATGGTGATGCTCCTCATCTATAGCCGACAGTGGAACAAAGCTACTTTAACGCAACTGTCAAAGAAGGACTGGCTTGGTTTAACCGCAGTAGCCATCTTATCAGGAGCGCTAGCGCCTGGCTTAATTTTCCACGCATTGTCACTCACAGGGGTGAATAATGTGATTTTGGTGGGACGCTTAGAACCAACTCTGGCGTTGGCTTTATCAGTTTGGTTGTTAAAAGAGCAGATCAATTTTGGGGAATTTATCGGAGCGATCGCCGCATTTATTGGTGTTATCTTAACTATTATCCTCCAACCGCCAGTGTCAGACATGATGAATATGGGAGGTTGGCAATTGGGTTTAGGAGAATTTTTCGTAGCCGCAGGGTCTGTCGCTTTAGCTATTTCTACAATTATCGGTAAAAAATATTTAACTCATATCCCTTTAGGGATTTACAGCATCTTTCGGACTGCACTGGGAACCGTCATCTTTTTTTTCATTGCTTTAGTACTCTATGGTAGAGAGCATTTTGCTGATGTCTTCTCACCATTCTTGTGGCAATGGATGTTCCTTTATGGTGGTGTGATTGTGGTTGTAGGTCAGTCATTCTGGCTTATAGGGTTGAAAACTTCTACTGTCTCTACAGCATCCTTGGTTGCTTCATTTACCCCAATTGCAGGTATTGTGGCAGCTTATTTCATATTAAGTGAAGTCCCGACTGTAGCTCAATATCTTGGTGGTGGCTTGATTATGTTAGGCATCTTTCTCAGCCAAATTAGCAAAAGCCGTCAGACTTCTCATAAATCTCCAATTGCTTCAACTCCCGCAGAACAAAAGGTAGAAATGGATATGGGATTTAAGGGTATGTAATGCCTTGTCTGTAAGGTTTCTTCCGAATTTATCAAACTCCCGTTAATAGATATGACTGTGACCCAAGTCCAGGTATAGCTGATCGCCTGATGCAAAAATGGAAAACATCATGTACGTTGGTCATCAGTCTTATACTATGGAATAATTTTCCTATGGCTGATGCCGTAAATCAACAAATCGTACTCAAGAGTCGCCCTTTTGGTGAACCACAAGAGAGTGATTTTGCTTTAGTAGAGTCACCAATTCCCCAACCTGGGGAAGGCGAAGTTCTCAGCCGCACTATTTATTTATCCCTCGACCCATATATGCGTGGTCGCCTCAGCGCCAATGCTTCTTACGCAGCCTCAACGGAATTAAACTCAGTTATTGTTGGTGGAACAGTCAGTCAAGTTATTAAATCCCATCATCTGGAGTTTCAAGCAGGAGATTTTGTTCTCAGCAATCATGGTTGGCAAACTTACGCTGTTGCTAAAGGTGAGACTTTGCGTAAACTTGACCCCAATCAGGCTCCTCTATCCTACAATTTAGGCGTATTGGGTATGCCTGGTCTAACGGCTTACGCTGCTTTACTGGATATAGGTCAACCAAAAGCAGGTGAAACTGTAGTGATTTCCGCCGCTTCTGGTGCTGTCGGTGCGGTAGCAGGTCAAATTGCCAAAATTAAAGGCGCTAGAGTAGTAGGAATTGTTGGTAGTGACGAAAAGCGAGACTACATCGTCAATGAATTAGGCTTTGATGTGGGAATTAACCGCCGGACGCAAGAAGTATCATCAGCACTCAAAGAAGCTGCACCTGATGGTATTGATGTTTATTTTGACAATACCGCAGGTGAAATTTTAGAAGCAGTGTTACAGCAAATTAACTTGGGAGCCAGAATTCCTTTAGTAGGACTAATTTCTCAATATAATGCTTCATCACCACCGCCTGGCCCGAATCTGCTCCCTTTGCTCATTAAAAGAGCTTTAATTAAAGGTTTTTTGGTAAGTGATTATCAATACCGGTTTCCTGATTTTGTCCGTGATGTCGCTGGATGGTTGCAGTCAGGACAACTGAAATATAAAGAAGATGTAGTAGTTGGTTTGGAGAATGCTCCTCGTGCCTTCATTGGCTTGTTGCGAGGAGATAACTTTGGCAAATTAATTGTCAAGGTGAGTCAATAGTTAGTTGTCAGTTGTTAGTTGTCAGTTGTCAGTTGTTAGTTGTCAGTTGTCAGTTGTCATTGGTCAACAGTAATTCTTCTTTGCTCCCCCCTGCTCCCTGCTCCCCTGCTTTTTCACCGTCCCGTAGATGAAATTTTGATGGTTAGCGTGTACCTAGACCAGAAGATGAAGTAATATTCACATCTGAAGCCGTAGCCGTGCAAACCTCTTATTGTTGGCAAATAAACAACTTATTAGCATGATGTATAGCCACCCAAAGCTTGCAGTTTCTTGGTTGCCGTTGAGTATATTATTATCTCTCAACAGCATAGATTTTCTACCTGTGAACGCTCAAGCTGTTGATCGGACGCAACTACCAAATAGTAATTCGACACAAGCACTGCCTCAGCCTCAAGATATTCAACCACCTGCACCTGCTCCTTTACCTCCTCCCCAGTAGCCACAGCAATTACCGCCACCTGGAGAACTACTCCAACCGTCTTCTCCCGACATTAACCCACAGCAACAAGTACCGGAAAATGCGCCGCAAACTATCACAGTAGAAAGGTTTGAAGTTGTTGGCAGTACAGTGTTTAGTCAGGAAGAGTTAGCCAAGGTTACCACTGAGTTTACCAAAAGACCTATTACATTAGCAGAACTGTTTCAAGCTCGTTCTAAAATTACCGAATTATACGTCAATAAAGGTTACATTACTTCTGGTGCTTATATCCCACCGCAAACTATTAAATCTGGTGTCATTAAAATTCAGGTGGTGGAAGGTAGGTTAGAAGACATTCAAATTACTGGAAATCGGCGACTCAAACCTAATTATGTCCGCAGTCGGTTGGCGATCGCTACAAAACCCCCCCTCAACCGCGAGAGTTTACTAGAAGCGCTACAATTATTACAACTCAATCCGTTGATTCAAAATCTTTCTGCTGAACTTTCAGCAGGTTCTCGTCCAGGGACGAGTGTACTACAGGTACAAATCACAGAAGCAAAATCTTTTCATGCTCAGTTAGCTTTAGATAATGGGCGATCGCCTGGAGTCGGGAGTTTTCGCCGCCGAGTACAATTAAATGAAGCTAATTTGCTGGGGTTAGGTGACAACATCAGTTTAGCTTATAGTAATACTGATGGTAGTAACACCTTTGATACCAGTTACACCTTGCCATTAAATCCCCGCAACGGCACAATCAGCTTTAATTTTGGTACTGCATCCAGCAATGTGATTGAAGAACCTTTTAATACTCTCGATATCCAGTCTTCCTCTCGCTACTACGAAATCACCTATCGTCAACCATTAGCTCAATCTCCTAGCCAAGAATTCGCCATTGGTTTGACAGCCTCACGGAGAGAAAGTGAAATATATTCCTCACTGTTCAACGAAGAACCTCGTTTACCGCCTAGTGTGCTTTCCCCTGGTGCTGATGATCAGGGACGCACCAGGATATCTGCGTTGCGTTTCTTTCAGGAATGGACTACTCGTAACAGTCGGCAAGTTTTTGCAGTGCGATCGCAATTTAATTTGGGTATAGGTGCATTAAACGCCACAGTTAATGCCGAGCCTCCCGATAGTCGCTTTTTTTCTTGGCAGGGACAAGCTCAATGGGCGCGTCTTCTGGCTCCAGAAACCTTATTAATTGTCAAAGCTAATACACAGATAGCATCCAAAGGGCTATTATCTTTGGAACAATTTGGTTTGGGTGGTTTAGATAGTGTCCGGGGTTATCGGCAAGATTTTCTACTAACCGATAATGGCGCTTTTGCTTCAGCTGAGGTGCAAATACCGATTCTGCGATTATCCCAGTCCGATGGTCTGTTACAAGTCACCCCTTTTGTAGATTTTGGTGTTGCCTGGAATAACTATCGGGAGACTCCAGACCCTAATACCCTAGCGTCGATTGGTCTGGGTTTGCGCTGGTCACAAGGCGATCGCTTTAGCGCCCGTCTTGATTGGGGTATTCCTTTAGTATCCGTTGATTCACAAGCCAGAACCTGGCAAGAGAATGGATTATATTTTTCGCTGGTTTATAATCCTTTTTAAAATTTTCCAGAGGGGGGGTAGTACTCAAGATGTAATGATGGAAAAGTAGAGTTTATTGCTGGTCTCGTCTCATACCTACCTGCCCCATTTGTGCATCTTCCCAAAAGGCCAATGAGAAATACGCCAAGGTGTCTCTGTAGCACTACCAATTCTGTTGTAGCCCACATTCCGCAGGTTAGTTAAGAGAGAAAGTAATTTAGTTGCAGCAATTTCACCATTAAGATGGTTTAACATTACATGAAGGTGATACTTGCCACGGAGTAAGAGGCGTTACCGTGGGGATGGATGCTAGTAGCCGTATTGTACCATCTGCACTAACAATTAGTCCTTGAGCCTCAACAATTGGTTGTTGATTACTAGCAGTTTGATAGTTACTGCTTGCTGTTGAGTTAGCTACTTCATTTGATAAATCACGGACATCATACCAAACTATCTCACCTCTGACGGTATCAGTAGGATTGGCAGGTAATCCGCCACGATTGCTAACAACAAAACGATTCTGTTGCGTTGTACTACAACCACTGGCTATCTGCTGTGAGCGATCGCTAAAATTAGTTGGTAGCTTCACTAATCCGCTAGTAGGATCAACATCTAGCGTATTCGATTCTACGGTACCATGAAACTCCGCACCCAAATCAGAAGAAGCCGTCAGATCACTGTATGGAGTCGGTTGGGGACGAAATTGAATCCCAAAAATTCCTTTGGCATTGACAACCACCCTACCCCCAAAACCTTGTTGAGCATTAGCGGTAATATCACTATTCTCGTAAGCCACTAAAGTATTCGTAGTGATGTTAATATTTCCCCCAACTGCACTATTGCGGGCATTGGTGCTAATTTGACTACCGCGCAGCATTTGCAAAGTATCCGATTGAATCGTAATATTGCCTTTATCTCCGGCATTAGTATCAGCAGTAATTATCCCTTGATTTGCTAGTAAAATATCAGCAGAATCAAGTGTGATATCTCCAGCCGCCCCTTGACCAGCTAAACCCAGCAGATTTTGTGGGTCTCGACTGAGTAAATTACTGACATTGATAGTTGCACCATCACGAACCACTAAGCGATTAGCACTCACATTGACATCGCCACCTTGACCAGTACCAACAATAGCGTTAGCGAATAACCCACTACGACCAAGTTGATTAGTACCTGTCAATTCTACCGAGTTAGCAGTAATCGTCATGTTACCAGCCGAGCCATTCCCAGATGTACTAACAGCAATCTGACCCCCATCAGCAACTCGTAAGTTATTGGTTTCAATCATTAAATTACCGCCTGTACCAAAACCAGCACCTAAAAAAGTGGCTATTGGCTCTGGAATTGCTGATAGTTTTATGGTTGTAGCGGCAATAATACTAGGGCCAAATTGTGTCCCACCAATAACTTCCACATCTTCAGCAAGGATTTTCAAATCACCAGCTTGGCCAAACCCATAGGTAGTGGTGAATATCTGTCCGCCATCAGTAACTTGTAATTTCTTAGTTTCAACTCCTAAGCTACCCCCGTTTCCTCTTGCACCAGGAGCAACAGGAGCAAATAAACCACTCGGACCGAAGGGAGAAATACCACTTACCTGCACATCCTGAGCTGTAACATTCAATTCTCCAGCGTTTCCAGTCCCAAAAGTACCGCTCGAAATTTGACCCCCATTGCTCACTTGTAAGGTTTTCGTGCTAATGCTGATTTTACCTCCCTCTCCACTTGCACCTGAGCCAACATCAGCTAGTATGCTGCTAGATACCTGGTTATTAGGATTTAGGACAAAGCCTTTAATAGTCAACGCCTCAGATGCAGAGATATTCAATATTCCTCCAGAACCATTACCGATGGTATCTGTAACTATCACTGAGCCGTTTTCGAGAGTCACATTTTGCCCTCGTGCCTGGATAATACCGCCACTATTCCCACTAGTATCTACAGAGGCAGCATTCAGAAGGTTAACATTACCATAACTAATTCCTGGTGTGGGTTGTAGTTGTAGCTGTCCACTAGGATTGGTAATTGTAACTTCACCTTGATTCACAGACCATAATTCAACTCTTCCCTGGGGTACAGTAATATTTCCTCCATCTAGTTCTACCTTGCCTGCAATTAGTGCTAAAGTCTGACCATTTGGGGTTTTATAGCTCAATCCTGGTGGACGGTTCCTGCTATCAATAGAAAAATCGGGGTTGAGCCTTAAATTGTTGCCTGAACCTTGTACTTGAATGGTGCTGGTGGGATGAGAACCAAATTGCAAGCCGAGAGGTACACTAACAGTAAGAATTGGGTTAACGGTGGGGTTAGTAGCACTAAATTCTGTCCCATCAGTGAATTTGATGCTATCTGCTGTAGTACCAATAAATGAGCCACCTATATCTAATTTGGCATTAGCACCAAAGATGATTCCATAAGGATTGATCAGAAATAAATTGGCATTGCCTATATTGTTAGTGCCATTGAGAAGTGTTTGAATAGTTCCGTTAATTTGGGAAGGCGACCCTCCCGTAACCCGTGTGATGATATTGTTAATCCCTGTATCATAAATAAACCTGGCAGTATCACCTGATCGAATCGCAAAATCTTGGAAACTGTGGAAAAGATTAGCACCATTATTTGGTCTAGCACCGCCAGTAATATCGTACACACCACCACCAATATTATTCACATTAGTGGGCAATGTGTTATCAGGATTAAGTTGAGTCTGTGCTAATGCCTTTAAAGGTGTTTCTAGAAATAGACAAAAGGTAAAAAAAAATAATATTTTTGTTTGTTGTAAAATCACCATTATATTTTTATATAAATTTTGCCAGCTTGTCTAATGCAAAATCCCCTTGCAAACATAACTTGAACTGTAAGCAAGTGGGACAAATTAGATTGATTCACATCAACACAGATTATGTCTGTGGATGGGATACTCTCTTCTCTTGCTAACTAAAGTATATTTCCCCAAAAACTAACTAAACTAACAATAGAACTCTTCCACTTTGCTAATATTCACAACGACGCTTGAGCTTTGTAGCAATGCCCATTATGGCTATGCCAAATAATCCAAAGATAGTAGTGGGTTCTGGTACAGATTGGGACTGAGAAGACCCACTTAAATAGTCATGGTCGCCATGTTCATACTCATCCAGTGTTTCCCAAGCGAAATTTTGCCAAAAGCCATCTGTGGTTAAATTGTCCGTAGTTTGCCAATAGCCATTCCAACCCCACCAATAGCCATTCCAACCCCACCAATAACCATTCCAACCCCAGTTATAAGTACCACTGCTATTGATCATCTGGTTCAAGGATTCACCGCGATCATCGTAGCCATTGTTATTAGCATCGATATATTGTGGTGTTAGCAGTAAAGCTGCTTGAGTAGGGTTGTCATCCATCCAACTGGTAGTAACTCCCATCTTAGTAGCCAGTCCAGATTTAGCACTATTGAAAGTGCTGAGTAGGTCTTGATTGTTCTGCTGTAGATTCCACCCCAAGATATCTAAAGTAGTCAGATCATTATTGGTCACAAATTTTCTCGTACCGCCTGCACCCAAACTAGACTCCATAATGCCATCATAGGTAGCGTCTTTTTTCCAGTGACTACCTTGATTACCATCTCCTCCAAATTTGGTACTTCCAGAAGACATATTACCTAACTTGGTCATACCACCATCAAGAGATAACATCGTATCTACACCAACGGATATATCAGGTCTATTCCAAAAGCGGCTATTCTCAGATAAACGAAACATATCCATCAGGTAGCCATATTTAGACATATCATCACTGGTTAACCATGTTTTTTTTGTCAATAAATCTTGGTATTCAGGTAAGTCTATACCACTGATAAAGCCGAGGGTGTGAGTCAGTTCATGTACCGCCACAGTGAAAAAGTCTAGAGTGGCGTTAGGAATAGTACTACTGGTATTGGTGGCAGAAAAATAATTCCATGACAGAGGCCTAGCAATATTGCTTAAGTTACTCACGAGAATATAACCATCATAACCAGGGTCATTAGCACTAATCATTCCTAAAGCTTTGGCATTAGCACGAGTGAGATTGATCTTTTTGACATCGGAGTGAATATCTAAGTTAGTTAGACCATTTTTATAGGTATTCGTTAAAGATTTATATCCTGTGCATTGATTCTGAAACCATCCATTGCTAAAGGTAAGGCTGGTCTGACATTGGTTATATAAACTATTTAAAGCTATGTGATCGCTAGTTGAGGTGATATCTGTTTGCAGCTTTTGATAAACAGTGCTAAAGTTTTGCGAAGTCACCCCTGGTATTGCCCCACCAATGACATTAGTAGGTAACTTATTTGTCGGCTCAATAAAGATATTGACCGTGACATCATCGGCTAAATAATTTGACCAATATTTACCCGCCATCTCATAACCGAGCATTTGGTCTAGGGTTGTCCCTGGTGCATAGGTGAAATTAAATTGCAATGCTTGGGCTGATATACTACCCACCATAACCATAGAACCAGCCAATGTTAGAGGTGTAATTAGCTTGATTAAGCCAAGAGATTTATTTTGCCTGTAATTGATATTTTTATTCATGGAATTAGGCTCAAGATAAACAGATAAGCTGAGGAGGCTCTTGAGGCTGAGGAAGTAAGAGAGTTATTGTTGGTTACTTCTTGACTTCAAGAGCTACCTCTAATCTTTAAGTTGGGGACTGGCGGATAAAGTTTTGGACTCTGCTTGACTTAATGTTGATACAGATTGGCTGGTATTTTATTTTTACGCGAGTTTCTTGGCGGAGAATTGCTACTAGCAATCCCAACCCTTGTCATTCCAATAGCCATTCCCACGCCACCAATCCCACCAATCCCAGGCGTAAAGACTACTGCTACTGATCGTTTGGTTTAACGATTCACCGCGATCGCCATTTCCATTGTTATTGATAGGAATCACGGTGACATTATCGGCTAGGTAATTTGACAAATCCCTACTAGCCATTTCATCGCCGAGCATTTGGTCTATGGTTGTCGCTGTTTCATAAGTGGAATTAAATTGCAATTCTTGGGCTGAAGTATTACTAATTATGACTATTGAAGCAGCTAACGTTAAGGGTGTAAGCCATCCGAACCAAGGAAGTAATTTCAAACAATTTGAAGACATATTGACAAACCTTAATGATTTAAATTTTTACTGTTGAGAGTCAGGATGAAGAATGAATGAAAAAGCCTTTGTCATATCTAAGGAAGCACAGTATTTTCAGCCCGTTTTCTGATATATCTCAATGGGTAGTCAGTTCAACGCACAAGCTTATTTATTGCCCTGTTCTTTTGTGTGAGAACAAATAGGTACTTGTGATGATGGAGTAGGATTGGCTGTTTGCCAATATCCATTCCAGCCCCAGTTATAAATCCCACTTTCCTGCATCATTTGCTGTACATCAGAAGAGCGATCGCGGATGGCATCGTTATTTGTATTACTATCGAATTGTGACTCCCAAATTTTTTGTGCTTTAGTTTGGGCATTCGTGGATAAGGCAGGCAAATTAATTTTTGGGGAATAATCAACCTGCCAACCAATGTAATCGAGGGCAGCGAGATCCAGTTTGGAAATTTTTCTAATTCCTCCCATGCTGATAGTTGAGGACATAATCCCTAAATAGGGTTGGCTATTTCTTTTCCAGTGACTAGCCTGCTCCCCATCACCTCCCAAGAGGGTATTTTCGCCAGTAGAAAAGATTGCTTGGTATACATTGGGGGCGTTTTTTTCTATTTGAGTAAAGTTAAACGGATTTTGCCCTCCGTTGATTGAGAAGTATTTAGTTCCACCAACTGTGTAGTCAATTGCTCTTTGGCTGGCACTCTCGGTAGAGTAGCGAAACATATCAAGAGCAGTAGGTAAAGCTAAACCACTCAAAGCATCAATACCACTAATAAAACCCAAGCTATGCCCAATTTCGTGGATAGCTACACTGACAAAATCATATTGGTTGTGTCCAACTTTGCCCCCAGCGTGCCTGTAACTCCAATTAACTGATTTTTCTAATTGAATATAGCCATCTAATCCAGAAGCATCGCCACTCAAGTCATTACCGAGGGCTTTATTATTGGCTGTAGTTGTCAGAAGTTCATAGTTACTACTATTGATGATGCCGCCTGTTAGTCTAGTTCTATATTTATCACTGCTGTGGGTAGAAGTTGGCAACTGATGGATATTAGCTGTACCATCTGCACCCAAACCTTCTTTGAACTTGTCATAGTTGATCTTTTTAATCGCTGGGGTTGCACCGCCCAATTTACCCTCAGCTAAAACGCCTTCGGTCATCTCGACATGGACGTTGACCACAACATCTATATCTTGTAAGTAAGCAGACCAAATACTTCCTGCTAACTCAACTGCTGCAATCTGTTCCTGTGTGATTCCTGGCTGATAGGTAAAGTTAAATGTGATGGCTTGAGCAGGAATAGCAGATCCTATCAATGTGGCTAAAGCTAAGAGTGGTTTTGCCGTATGCAGAGTAATTTGGGTGGTTTGATGAGATGGAGTTATATGTATTTTTTTATACGTCTTGCAGTTCATGACAGTAATTTATCAGTAATAAATATATCAACTGCCAATCAATATAGAAAATATTGTGATGTTCCGATATGAAACATTTGTAAAAACAAAAATTTTTTTTATATAGAAGTCTATAATCAATCTTTTTGAGTGTGTTGTTTTTTTAAAGTTAACTATTAGTAATGTATGTTTAATTCATTTCTTATAAAAGATAAGACCTATACTTAAAATTTTTATCTATTAATTTTAAGTATTTTCAAGTAAGTATTGTAAATTGCATATATTCATTATCATGAAAGTAAAAATGTCTATAAGAACCAGAAAGTCAGCTTTTTTAATCAAAAATTACTCAAGCTTTACTTCAAATCATTATTTGACTTCATGAATTTATTTTATATAAACAAATAAGTTTTCATGAAATTTCCATATTAGAATCTCTAGAAATTTATGATTAACTTTTTACTTATTAGTAAAAAGATGGCAATAGTAATTATACTGATGCAATATGATCAATAATAACATTCAATAATAGTAAGTAATATAATCCTTAGAAATAAGGTATCCCCACTAAATTACTTTTAGACAGTCTTCAAAATTTATGGCAAGAGAAAATAAATATCTTTTCCCACGCAAGTTATTGGTAATTTTGTGGTTAA
Source organism: Anabaena sp. FACHB-595 (assembly GCF_048568275.1). Taxonomy (NCBI): domain Bacteria; kingdom Bacillati; phylum Cyanobacteriota; class Cyanophyceae; order Nostocales; family Nostocaceae; genus Anabaena; species Anabaena sp. FACHB-595. The sequence continues at coordinate 1,387,945 of NZ_CP183473.1, read as the reverse complement.
TTTCTTTGTCCTCGATTCCCATTGGCATTACACCCAGTATGGGTCAGGTAACTTTCAGACCACCTAAAGCACAGGCTCCAAAAAAATCAATTGGAGGAGCATCTCGTGATGCTTCTACTTGCGGTGCTGATATGAGCGCAACTATTCAAGCCTCAGTTACACCACTATTACCAAAAACTAATATCGGTTTGACAGTAGCGGAGCGTCCGACAATATTTGTTTATGTTCCGCAAACGAATGCTAAAACAGCACTTTTTGCTCTGCAAGATGAACGAGGAAAGCAATCTTACCAGAGAATCTTACACCTGTCTAAGAAACCTGGGGTGATAGAAATTAAGCTTCCTAGTTCAGTGTCAGCACTCAAAATAGGTCAGAATTATCAATGGTCTTTAGTGATGATTTGTACTGAAGAATTAGAGCCGGATAGTCCTTGGGTAAGTGGATGGATTCGTCGAGTTGAATCTCATCGCAATTTCAATAATCAACCTACTGTGCAATTAGCATCTAAGTTAGCTAATATGGGCATCTGGTATGATTCGCTGGCAACTCTGGCCGAATTAAAGAGAACACAACCAAATAATCCAACTATAACTACTTCTTGGCAAGAACTATTAAGGTCTGTTGATTTGAGTGCGCTCGCTGAAGTACCTCTTACCAATTAAGCAAAACTAGACAACATAAGAGCAAGAAAATAGTAAAGCATGAGAATAATTTTCACTCATGCTTCTGCTCTAAAAATAACTATTTATGCTTCTCATATTACACAACTTTTCATCTTGAATACAAACACCTAATGAGGTCATCTGTAAAAACAATTATTGGCTATATACACAAGGTATGTTTCCAAGATTGGCGCAGTATATTCATGACAGCTCCAGTCGTGGCAATATGCGTCATGACTGGAGGAATGGCGGGGTTATTTCAACTACTGGAATGGAACACGATGGAGCAATATTATGCTCTACGTCCTAATGAATCAATAGACAAACGGATTTTAATCGTTACTATTGATGAACAAGACATCACTCAAATTGGCAAATGGCCTATTCCTGACCTTATTTTAGCCAAGCTGATCATCAAACTAAAGGCACAAAGACCAGCAGCTATAGGCTTGGATATCTATCGAGATTTGCCAGTAGAACCAGGTCATCAAGAATTTCTGGGAGTGATTAAATCTACGCCTAATTTAATTGGAATCAAAAAATTAGTAGGGGATCAAGTTGCTCCATCACCTACCTTATCTGAACTAGGTCAAATTGCACTAGCTGATTTAGTCGTGGACACAGATGGTAAAGTTAGGCGTGGGTTATTATCTGCTGGTGATAGTAAGGAGAAAATTTTTTTAGGATTAGCACCTCACTTAAGTCTGATGTATCTTCAAAGTAAAGGTATTGCTTTAGAGGAACTAGATCCAACTGGCACTTCTTTGCGGCTAGGGAAAGCAATATTTACACCTTTGACTGGTGAAGAATTTAGTTATCGAGGTACAGATGTTGGAGGATACCAAATTCTGTTAAATTACCGTGGTTTTCAAGATAATTTTGACACGGTGAAAATGCGGGATATCCTTAGTGATTCTATATCATCAGAATTAATACGCGATCGCATTGTTTTGATTGGAACTACAGCTAAGAGTATTAATGATTTTGTGAACGTTGGTTACAGCCGCAATGTGCAGGATGAAGAAAGACGCATGGCTGGGGTAGTAGTTCATGCCAATTTAGTCAGCCAAATTTTAAGTGCTGCTCTTGATGGTAGGCCATTGTTGCGAGTTTGGCCTGAGCCAGCAGAGTGGCTATTGGTATTTTGTTGGTCTTTTGTCAGTAGTGGTGTGACCTGGCATGGGTTACAAGTCAACTCTCAGCGCAAACAGTCTTTACCAGGATGGCCGATTCTGGTGATTTTATTGAGTATAAGTATAATCTTCGGCAGTAGCTATGCTGCATTTATGATTGGTTGGTGGATTCCTGTAATGTCACCACTGTTAACAACTTTTCTGTCTACAATTGTCACTACTAATCTGTATAAACAATCACAATTAGAAAAAGCTAACCAGCAACTCCAAGATTATTCTCGCACCTTAGAAGAAAAAGTGCGCGATCGTACCCAAGAGTTAGAAACCGCCAAAATTGCTGCTGATGTCGCCAACCAAGCTAAAAGTGAATTTTTAGCAAGCATGAGTCATGAGTTGCGGACACCTCTCAATGGGATTTTAGGATACGCACAAATCCTAGAACGCTCTGAAAACATAGCACCCGCAGCATTAGAGGGCATTAATATTATTCATCAGTGTGGTTCTCACCTCCTCATTCTCATCAACGATATTTTAGACTTGTCCAAAATCGAGGCGGGAAAACTGGAATTACACAATACGGATTTTGATTTTTCTTACTTCCTTACGGGAGTAGTAGAAATGTGTCGTATCCGTGCTTTACAAAAAGGTATCTCTTTTCATTACCTACCAGATCCCGATCTCCCTCAAGCAATTAATGCAGATGAAAAACGGCTACGACAAATAATAATTAATTTACTTGGTAATGCGATTAAGTTTACTGAGACAGGTGGAGTCAATTTCACAATACAAGTCTTAGAAGCTGGAGCCGATTTCAACAAAATTAGATTTCAAGTGGAAGATACAGGAGTGGGAATGACTCCTGAACAATTGACAAAGATTTTTTTACCTTTTGAGCAAGTAGGAGATAAAAATAAACAAGCAGAAGGTACGGGATTAGGGTTAGCTATTAGCTGTAGAATTGCTGAATTAATGGGCAGCCAAATCCAAGTAGATAGCATTTTGGGAACTGGTAGTAAATTCTGGCTAGATTTAAATTTAAATATTATCAGTCACTGGTTACAAACATCTAGTGTACTACAGAAGAAAAAAATTATCGGTATTCAAGACAAACAGCCAAAAGTTCTAATTGTAGATGACAAATGGGAAAATCGTGCCATAATTTGTAATTTCCTGCGACCAATTGGTTTTGAATGCCTTGAAGCTGCTAATGGACAAGAAGGATTAAATATAGCAGCAACAAATGAGCCTGATTTGATTATTACTGACTTAGCCATGCCAGTTATAGATGGCTTTGAAATGATCCAAACCATAAGAAGTTTACCTCAAATATCCAAAGTTCCCATTTTTGTTTCTTCTGCTAGTGTGTTTGAAAGTGATAAAAACAAAAGTTTGCAAATAGGAGGAACTGAGTTTTTACCAAAACCTTTAGAACTTGATAAATTACTCAAGTATTTACAAGATTATTTACAACTCGATTGGATTTATGCAGAAGATAGCAAGCAAACAAAAATTTCTGAAAATCAACCATCCCAACATAATAATCATCAATTGATAGTTGCACCACCAATATCAGAACTTGATAAGCTATTGGATTTGTCTATGAGAGGCAATATCAAAGGAATACACATAATATTGGATGAAATAGAAGAATTAGATTTAAATGGTGATTTTATCGGCTTTGTGACACAAGTTAGACAATTAAGCGATAGCTTTCAAATTAAACAAATCCGCGCATTAATAAAATATTTAAAAGCTGGTGTATCATGAAGATTTTTAATAGCTTTGAAAAAGCAACAGTATTAATTGTGGATGATAATCCAACAAATTTAAAAGTTTTATCAGATGCTATTTCTTCTTTAGGATGGGAAATTTTAATAGCAACTGATGGTGAAAGTGCTATTGAAGAAGCTGAATATGCTCAACCAGATATAATTTTGTTAGATGTGATGATGCCAGAAATGGATGGATTTCAAACCTGTGCAGAACTCAAGAGTAAAACGTCTACTAAAGATATCCCAGTCATTTTTCTGACGGCTCTTACAGATCAATTTGATAAGGTGTTAGCTCTTGTCACAGGTGGGGTAGACTATATCACTAAACCTTTTAATTTGGATGAAGTTTTAGTAAGAATCCAAGTGCATTTAAAATTGAGCTTCTTAACCAAAGAACTAGAAATAAAAAACCAAGAACTTGATAAGTTAGTAGAAGAACGGACACAAACACTCTCTCTAACTTTGGATAAACTCCAGCAATCTCAATTACAGTTAGTCCAAAGTGAAAAACTATCCACTCTGGGAGCATTAGTTGCTGGAGTCGCTCACGAAATTAATAATCCCCTAAACTCCTTGATGGGTAATTTAGGCTTCCTTCGTAATTATATAAATGCTTTAACTCAGCATTTACAGCTTTATCATCAACATTGCCCACATCCAGTTATAAATATTACTAAAAATGCTAATCTAATAGAACTAGATGAAATATTAATAGATATACCAAAAGTTATGACTTCAATCGATACAGAATTAGAAAGAATTAATAATATTAGTGATAGTTTACGCAATTTTTATGGTTCAGATATATCTAAAAAAGCATTTTTTGATATCCATGAAGGTATCAATAGTACTTTAATAATTTTATCCCATCGCTTAAGAGGTAATAAACTACGTCCAGACATAGAAGTAATTAAAGAATATGGCAATTTACCACTAATCGAGTGTTATCCTGAGCAGATAAACCAAGTTTTCATGAATATGATTGCTAATGCTATTGATGCTATTGATGAGTTATGTCACAAAGTAGCAGATATTCAAGACAATAAAAATCGTAAAATTATCATCAAAACTGTATGGAAGCAAGAAGAAGAATTACTAATAGTTACATTTAAAGATAATGGTTTGGGTATGTCAGTAGAAACTCAAAAACAGATATTTGAACAGTTTTTCACCACCAAACCAAGTGGTAAAGGTACTAATTTTGGTTTATCTATTAGCCGCCAAATTATTGAAGAGAAACACAATGGCAGATTAAAATGTTTTTCTGTATTAGGTGAAGGCACAGAATTTTTAATGGAAATTCCAGTTAGGTGACTTACTAAAAATTTTTCTAATCAGGCGAGGTTACTAGTAGATGTCAAATTTATATAAAAAATTAGTATATGCTGAATTTCACTAAATATGCTGTCTCTTTGGGAGGGCTAACCTTCTTTTTAATAACAACAAATCTTGCAGTATTGGCACAGACCAATCAGGAGCTAGGCCAGATATCACAATTAAATTTGCAAGCAGATTCAAGTTTACGGCAATACTCCATTATTGACTCTTCAAATCCCAAATATCAGCTGCATCAGGGTAGGAAGTTATTTGAGTCTGGACGCTTTACTGAAGCTGTGAAATTTTGGGAAGCTGCATATATTGGTTTTAAAAACCAAGGTGATAGTATTAATGAAGCTTGGAGTTTAAGTTACCTGTCCTTGGCTCATCAAAACTTAGGCGATTGGCAAAACGCAGAAGTTACTATTATTAATAGCTTAAATATATTAAAACCTCTCAACGTCCGGAAACAAGGAAACTCTGCCATCTTAGCAGTAGCTCTGAATACTCTAGGTAATCTCAAACTCTCAACAGGACAAGCACAAGCAGCTTTAACAGCTTGGCAAGATGCGGAAAGTGCATATGCAGTGGCTGGTGATGAAGTGGGAAAGCTAGGTAGTCAAATTAACCAATCCCAAGCAATGCGAGCTTTAGGATTATATCGCAGAGGGCAGCAGTTATTGGTTGATGTGCATCAAAAGTTACAAAATCAGCCAGATTCTATTATTAAAGCAAAAGCATTACAAAGCTTAGGAATTGCTTTTCAATTAGTAGGAGACATACAACAATCTCAAGAAATTTTACAGCAGAGCTTAAAGATTAGTAAAGGCTTAAATTCCGCTACAGACATTAGCAATATTCTGTTTAATCTGGGAAATACGGCTAGAGATTTACAACAAATAGAGGTAGCTTTTGATTATTATCAACAAGTTGTAGCTCAGACAACTAATTCTCAATTGCGAGTAGATGCACAGTTGAATCAACTTAGTCTCTATTTAGAAACTAGAAAAAACAAACCATCTGAGGCCTTGTTATCAGAGATTAAGTGGCAATTAGAGAAACTACCGCCAAGTCGGTTGTCTGTTTATGCAGCAATTAATTTTGTCAACAATTTTACTAAATTGTCAAAGCTAGATGGCAATGAGTCCGTATCATATCAAGAATCAGCACAAATTTTAGCCCGTGCATTACGGCAGGCTCAAATGCTGGGTGATTTGCGCTCTCAAGGTTATGCTTTAAATGAGTTAGGAAAATTGTATTTTGAGAAGCGGCAGTTAGCTGACGCTTTAAAACTGAGCCAAAAAGCACTACAAATTACTCAAGAGATTAACGCTGGTGATATTAGTTATCAAGCGGCTTGGCAAGTTGGGCGTATTCTAAAAAAACAAGGTGACAATCAGGGTGCGATCGCAGCTTATGATAGTGCTGTTAAAACCCTCAAGTCTCTGCGTAGTGACTTAGTAGCCATTAATCGTAATGTTCAGTTTTCTTTTCAAGAGAGTGTGGAGCCAATTTATCGGGAGTTAGTGGATATATTACTAGAATCGCCCCAACCTAGTCAAAGAAACTTAAAGTTAGCACGAGAGACAATCGAAGCGTTGCAATTAGCAGAGTTAGATAATTTCTTTCGGGAAGCTTGTTTAAACGCTAAACCAGAGCAAATTGATCAAATCGACAAACAAGCAGCAGTGATCTATCCGATTATTTTAGGCGATCGCTTAGAAGTAATTCTATCTATTCCTGGCAAACCCCTATCTAGTTATAAAACAGTCCTATCTTCAAGAGAAATAGAAGACATAATTAAACAGACACGCCAATCTCTCAACCCAATTTTCTCAAATGAGGAAAGGCTAAATGTTTCTCGAAAACTTTATGATTGGCTAATACGTCCTCTTGAATCTGAGTTAAGCAAAAGTGGAATCAAGACACTAGCTTTTGTGTTAGATGGTTCTTTACGCAATATCCCAATGGCAGTTTTACATGATGGCAAACAGTATTTGCTAGAGAAATACAGTTTAGCAATATCTCCAGGGATGCAGTTGATGCCAGCGCGATCGCTCAAACGGGAAAATCTCAAATTGATGACAGCTGCGCTGAGTGAATCACGCCAAGGCTTTAAAGCTTTACCAGCAGTTAAATCGGAAGTAACAGAAATTTCTGAGGAAGTTTCTTCAAAACTACTTTTAAATGAAAATTTTACCGACACCAACCTCAAACAAGCCATAGAATCAACACCGTTTTCGGTGTTACATCTAGCTACTCATGGTCAGTTTAGTAGCCAGTCTGATGACACTTTTATTCTTAGTTGGAATGAAAAGATTAATGTGAAAAAATTGAGTGAATTTCTGCAAGCCAGAAACGAATCACAATCTACACCAGTAGAATTAATGGTTCTCAGTGCCTGTCAAACAGCAAAAGGAGACAATCGAGCTATATTAGGCTTGGCTGGGGTAGCAGTACGTTCTGGTGCGCGCAGCACTCTAGCTACTCTCTGGTCAGTAAAAGATGAGTCTACTGCTAAATTTATGGTGGAATTTTATAAACACCTCAGACAGCCGGGTATTAGCAAAGCAGAAGCATTACGACAAACTCAACTAACTTTTTTGCAAAACGCTGATTTCCAACATCCTTTTTATTGGTCAGCATTTGTATTGGTAGGTAATTGGCTTTAGAGGGTGTTTGAATCGAAAATTGAACTCAGCATGACACAGCACCCATCAATTATCGTTATCTGATCAACCTATAATCCCATGTTTAACTTTCCACGAATTGTTGGTTATTTTTTCCTGTTTTTTGATTACTATTGGTATATTTACTTGTACCGCAAGAGTTTTAGCCTTTTATTAGTTCTTTTTCTAGTACACCTTAACAGGGGTAGCACAACAGAGGAACTCTATGTGCAGCGATCGCTCTAAAAATTGGTATATAAATTACGCAATTTTTACACAAATTGCGTAATTAAACGCAAGATATATTGACCCTCAAAGGTTTATTGTGATTATTTATAATCAACATTTGGCAAAAAGTTCCATAAAGAAATCATGTATAATATTATTCCATGATAACCAGTGATAATCATTGTATTCGGTGAATGAAATATAAAAACAAGCAACCACTCTCACAAGTTTTCAACTTGTGCCATCCATTTGTGATCTGAGAAAATTTTGGCATTGAGAAAGCTGAATAATTAATTGATGTGCATTGGCAAGAATGGCTGTTATAAATAGTGAAGTCTAATTGATATATTTCAACTGTATATTCAAAATATTTGAGGATTTGAGAAAGAATAATGCCAGGCAACGAGTGGGAGAAAATACGCCACATACTAGTTGTCCAAGACTTGCAAGGACAGCGCACCATACCATTGCAGGAGGCCACTTATTCTATTGGACGGCATACCAGTAATGCGATTGTTCTCCATTCTCGGTCAGTATCCAGACAACACGCCATTTTACTGCGGGTAACGCTTCCTGAGACTGACCAATGTAGTTTTCGGATCATTGATGGTAACTTCAAAGGACAGGGAAGCACTAATGGCTTACTTGTAAATGGGACTAGATGCTTTTCCCACAATCTCAGGCACGGGGATGTGATCAACTTTGGTAGCCATCAAGCTCAAGCTAAATATTATGCTATTTCCAACATTTCCGAAAAAGCTTTTTTTGCATCTGCCGACGTTGAAGACTTATCAACATTTTTATCTGAGCTATCCCAACCTGTTAATCCTTTTCAAACTTTAGTTGTTGATCCTGAGTTTGAAGGTGCTAGTGAGACGGCCTTAGCTCGTTTAGCATCGTTCCCAGAACTGATTCCCAATCCAATTATTGAGACAGATTTAGAGGGAAGAGTCACATATATCAACCCAGCTGCATCTGTGAAATTTCCAGATTTGCGAGAATTGGGTAAGCAGCATCCGATTTTGAAAGATATTCTGAATATTGCTGAAAATCCCAAAATCAATCCTTTTGTCCGAGAAGTGACAGTTGGTCATGCAGTTTATGAGCAATCAGTCCATAATTTACCAGAAAGTGATCTAATTAGAACGTATATTATACGTGATGTTACTGAACAAAAACAGGCTGAAGCCGAACTACATCAGCGCGATCGCCTGTTACAGGCAGTAGCAGAAGCAGCTAATTGGTTAGTTGTGGAAATGAATTATGATACTGCTATTGAAAAAGCTTTAGCTGTGGTGGGTGAAGCCGCCCAGGCAGATCGAGCTTATTTATTTAAAAACCATCCTCATCCCATTACGGGAAAAAGGGCAGTAAGCTTACAATTTGAATGGTATGGCTCCGACCTCCAGCCTTCTATTCAAGATTGGCAAAATCAGCTTTATCAGTCTACAGAATTATCACGTTGGTACAGTGTTTTATCTAGTGGTAAATCCATCAATGAACTGAGGCGAAAATTGCCAGTGGCTGAACGCGAACTTCTGGAAAGGCAGGGGATTCAGTCTCTATTGTTAGTACCTCTGGGACTAGAAGATCAGTTTTGGGGCTACCTTGGTTTAGCCGATTGCACTCAAGAGCGTTACTGGTCAAGGCATGAAGAGTCTACACTTTTGACAATGGCAGCTAGTATTAGTGGTGCTTGGCAACGTCAACAAGTGGAAGAAAAAATTCGCTACCAAGCCCTACATGATTTGCTGACAGGATTACCCAATCGCTTACTCTTTAATGAATTACTGGCTAAAGCTTTAGCTAACGCATCGCGCAGTCAAGAGAGTTTAGCGGTCATGTTTCTCGACCTGGATCGCTTCAAAGTCATCAATGATACTCTGGGTCATACCTTAGGCGATCGCTTATTACAAAGTGTCGCTCAAAGATTGCGTGACTGTCTTAGAAGTGGAGACACGGTTTCTCGTTGGGGAGGTGATGAATTTACAATTCTTCTGCCCCACATAAGTTATATAGAAGAAGTCACCCAGGCAGCTTGCAGGATTCTCAAAGCTTTAGAAGAAGTTTTCCATCTGGATGGGCATGAACTTTACGTGAGTGCTAGTCTTGGCATAGCCTTACTAGACCACCATAGTCCAGACGCAGAAGCTCTAATTAAACACGCGGATGCAGCCTTGTATCATGCCAAAGATGAGGGGAGAAATAACTATCAGTTTTACACCACTAGCTTAAGTGGTAAAACCCCAGAACTGCTAACTTTAGAAAAAAGTCTGCGTTATGCCTTAGAAAAGCAAGAATTAAAAGTTTACTATCAACCCCGCGTTAATATCCTCACCGGACAAATTACTGGTATGGAAGCATTGTTACGTTGGCAACATCCAGAGATGGGGATAGTAGCACCGAGTATTTTTATTCCCATTGCTGAGGAAACTGGGTTAATTATTCCTATTGGTGAATGGGTATTACGCACAGCCTGTATGCAAAACCGAGCTTGGCAAGAAGCTGGATTACCTCCTGTGCAAATGGCTGTTAACCTTTCTCCCAAACAGTTCCGTCAACCCACTTTGCTAGAACTTGTCTCGGCAATTTTAGCCGAAACAGGGCTAGCACCAGAGTTTTTAGAATTAGAAATTACGGAATCAACAGCTATTGAGGATATTGATTTTACTAGGAGTGTGTTAGAAAATTTACAGCAGATGGGTGTTGATATTGCCATTGATGACTTTGGTACTGGTCATTCTTCCTTATCCCGGTTACAGCTTTTACCACTCCACAATCTAAAAATTGATGGGTCTTTCATCAAAGCACTGACCACAGATAGCAAAGTAGCACATATAGTTAAGGCGATCGTGACTTTGGGCAGAAGTTTAGGTTTGAGGCTAACTGCTGAAGGGGTAGAAAAACAGGAAGAACTTGATTTTTTAAAATCAATTAACTGTCAGGATGTCCAAGGTTTCTTGTTCCATAAGCCTCTTTCTGCTGAAAAAGCAACAGAAATCCTTCAAGGTGAAAAAAAACACGCTACTCTGTAATATCGAGTACAGGTAATAGCTCATTGGTAATTGGTTTTGAAGATGACCAATTACCAAGATTACTTTATTACTGAGTGTTCAAAAGAACGTGATATTTTCTGCTATATCTCTAAGCAGCAATTTTTTCCTCAAGTAGTTTAAAAGTCTTTTTGGTAGCACCACAAATCGGACATTGCCAATCATTAGGGATATCTTCAAATGGTGTACCTGGCGCAATACCAGAATCGGGATCACCAGCAACAGGATCATAAATCATGCTGCATTGTCTGCAAATCCATTTGCGAGTGCTGGGATCTTCGCCGGCCACTCTGGTAACAGGTTGTCCACCATTTAATACTTCTAATGCTTCAGTGTAGCGATCCGCGTGGTAATTTTCGATAAACTTCAATAAACCAAAGCGATGTGCAGCTTCACGGAAAGTGCTGGCGTGTTCGCTAGATTCTTGCGCTTGTTTGAGAAATTCTTCCGCCGCCGGATGATCGCGATCGCTTTGGGCAGATGCGGCAAAATCTGGATACATTGTAGTGTACTCGTAGGTTTCGCCTTCAATAGCCAAAGATAAACACCGAGAGACAATTTCTCGCTTTTGTTCGTCAGTTAAGGCAGAGGGATTTTCTACAACCAATTCGGGATGTAGCAACTCAAAATGGGCAAAAGCGTGTTCTGTTTCTTGCTCTGCTGTTTCACGAAATAGTTTAGCTAAATCTGTAAATCCCAACTTACGGGCTACTTCGGCAAAAAATAAATACTTACGATTTGCCATCGATTCACCACCAAAGGCAGCTTCTAAGTTTTGCAGTGTAGTAAAGTTTGATAAATCCATAGTTTTTGGATGTAGTAAAGTATATTTACATAGCGAATATAGGCTCTAAATCACGTAAGTAAGCTGTTATTTGTGCATACAAAACAACCTTACCCACATTTGCTGCCCATATTTATTTACCCCTTTTGTTAGCTGCGACAGGACAATTATCAAGCAGCTGCATAGAGAAGACAAAAGATATCTAATATCAAGTCCGGTTAACCCTCTGTTATCACGTTGAGCAGAGAAAATAATCTGAATACCAATTTGTAGCGAAAAACAGTTTTAGGATAGCGTATTCACCATTTTTCTGCATCTATCGCTGGCATCCATGTCTAAGATCAATGTTATCTATCGCTAGAGAGTTACGCACAAGAGGCACTTAATCCTACTATCTAGAGAGTTAATTCGCACAAGCCATTAGGTAGAATCATGAGTGATAATACTCTGTCATCACGTCTCTATCCCACCCGCATTGATATTCCAGCAGAAAAACGGGTGCAAATTGTTGCTATCCTCAATCAAACTTTAGCGGCCACTCTGGACTTAAAAACTCAGGCAAAACAAGCCCATTGGAATGTTAAAGGTACTGATTTCTATCAGTTACATGAATTGTTCGACGAACTTGCTGGCGAATTAGAAGAGTTTGTTGACCTTGTTGCTGAAAGGGTAACTGCTTTGGGTGGATATGCCGTGGGAACAGCACGCGCCGCCGCAAAAAATTCAATTTTGCCAGAATTTCCCTTTGATATTTTGGATAGTCAGGAGTACGTAGCAGCTTTAGCAGACCGATATGCACCCTACGCCAAGCATATCCGCGAAGCGATCGCTAAAACTGATGATTTAGGTGATGCTGACACCGCAGACCTTTATACCGAAATCTCCCGCACCATTGACAAGCGACTGTGGTTCCTAGACGCGCATCTACAAGCAGCAACTGTTAAAGAAGAAAATGGTGCAATCGCTAAGAAAATTCAACAGCCAGCTGCTGTTAGATAAACTTTTTTGGGAATCTCTATAATTGCAATTTCATAGTATCTTTTTGGTAAGTACGCCACTTTTTAGTGCGTACTTTTCATTTTATATTGCCATACCTTACTATTTAAATAGTTCAATAAGTCAATTATAAAAAACAAAAATGTATTGTAAAGATTTCTTTTTGCCAAATTAAAAACAAAAAAATAATCTCTTATACAACCAATTGAAAATCACCAATCAATGAGGTAAACCTATGTCTAAAAATACAATCAACCATCTAATTCATGATAGAAATGCACGCGGTCGTAGTCAAACAGGTTGGCTTGATAGTTATCATACATTTTCCTTCAGCAGTTTTTATGATCCCAACCGGATGGGATTCCGTTCCTTACGAGTAATTAACGATGACCGCATTGCACCTGGTGCAGGATTTCCCACTCATGGACATCGTGATATGGAAATTCTCACTTATGTACTCTCTGGTGCAGTAGAACATAAAGACAGTTTGGGTACTGGTTCAGTTATTCGTCCTGGTGATGTGCAGATTATGAGTGCTGGTAAGGGGATTCAACATAGTGAATTTAATCACTCACGTACCGAACCATTACATTTACTGCAAATCTGGATTTTACCTGACGAAAAAGGATTAGCACCCAGATACGAACAGAAAGCTTTTACCCCAGAAGAAAAACGCGGTCAACTGCGTCTTGTAGCTGCTAAAGATGGACGTGATGGTGCTGTCACTATTCACCAAAATGTTGATATCTACGCCTCTATTTTAGAACCAGGTGATGTAGTCAATTATCACGTAAAAGGCGATCGCTATGCTTGGTTGCAAATTGCTCAAGGTGTCGTAACCTTAAATGGTACAGAACTCAGAGCAGGTGATGGCGTACAAATCAACGGAGAAGAGCAACTGAAAATCAGCACTAGCATCGGTACAGAATTATTGCTGTTCGATTTAGATTGATAACTGATGTTAAGCGACTCCCCTAATAGACTATTTATAAAGTCAATTTTAAGTAGGGGATTTAGGGGGATCAAACCACATTTTGCATCCAGCGCAAAGATGTGTGTACACCATAGCTCCTTGTAAGGGAGAGGTACCCTACGGGTAGGCTTACGCCATCGTAAGAGAAGCAAGCTATGGAGAGGGGTTTTCCATATCTCGTGAAAAGTCAGAGTTATATGGCAGTATGTTAGGCGCTTCAATTATTTTCTTCGTAAATTAATAGTAAAGGTACTACCTTTACCTAATTCACTCTGCACATCTATACTGCCTTGATGTGCTTCAGTAATAGCCTGAACAATGGCTAATCCTAAACCAGAACCACCAGTGTTACGAGAGCGATCGCTACTTACTCGATAAAAGCGATCAAAAATTCGAGTCAGTTCATGTTGTGGGATACCAATGCCTGTATCTTGAACTTTAATGACAGCATAATTATCATTGCGTTCCAAGATAACTGTTACTTCCCCTCCTTTAGGTGTGTATTGAATTGCATTGACAATTAAGTTGGAAAGCAATCGATAAAGCTGATCAGAATTCCCCATAATATTCAGATTCTGCTTAACTCGAATTGAATATATCAGCTTTACCCCTGCGGCATTTGCCATCGCTGCAAACTCTTCAATTAAATCGCTAACGATATCATTTAAACAACAAACTTCACGCTGTAACTTTTGAGCTTGTCTATCTAAACGCGCTAACATCAATAAGTCAACGACCAGAGTTGTTAGTCTTTGATTTTGACGCTGTATAGTTTGCAATATATCTCGTGTTTCTGGTTCATCTATTTTTGGCATTAAAAGTGCTGATTCTACCGTTGCGCCTGTTGCAGCTAAAGGAGTTCGTAATTCATGTGCGGCATCGGCTGTAAACTGTTGGATTTGTCGATATGATTGATAAATTGGCTGCATAGCTAATCCAGATAACCACCAACTAGCACCAGCAATGATAGCCATTGCTATTGGCAGTCCTAATATCAAAATTAGTTTTACACTATCCAAATAATGATTAAACTCTTCTAGACTTCGCCCTACCTGCATATATCCCCAGTCTTGATAATCTTGAGTATGCAGCGATAGGCTAATTTGATGATACTCTTTACCTTTGCTGTCTTTGAGGAATTGCCAAGTTTTTTGATTAAAAACATCAGGTAATCCCTCTGGATAATAACCAGCGTTAGCAATTAATTTCCCTGAAGTATCAAAAAAACGGATATAGTAGCTAGTCTTAGTGACAATACCCAGAAGATGACGTTGAGGATGCAGCTGTCCTTGAATACAATTAGTAGTTCCCTGTCTACAGTTACCTGTATTTGGAAATAACTGATTTGCTAAAGGTTCTAAACGTCCAGGTGACTGTAATTTTAGTTCAATACTGTCGTGCAGTGTTCCCGCTACAGTCTCAATTTCACTGTCTAAAGCTACCACATGAGCATGAAACACAGACCTATAAAAGCTAAAAGCAGATAGGCTTAAAATCAAACCCATAACAATAGCGTAATACAGAGCTAAACGAACACGGGTAAGCCGAAACAGTTTATTTTGATTCATCTGAGAACTTAAGACGATACCCCATACCGTGCAGAGTTTCAATTGGATTAGGACAGTCGTTACTTGTGAGTTTACGACGTAACAAGCGTATTTGGGCCGCTACTACATTACTGCTAGATTCCGCATTAACTTCCCAAATTTGATTACGAATTTGCTCAGTTGTCACAATTTGGTGAGGATGGTTCATGAAATATTCCAATAGTTGGAATTCTTTATTAGTTAATGGAATACTTTGCTGTTCACCTGTTGTATTTTGTCTAACAACTGTACTGTTGCCGTAATCTAGGGTGAAGTTACCAACAGTTAATTGTTGGGGTTGTAAGTGTGGAGAACGACGTTGCAAAGCTCGCAATCGTGCCAGCAGTTCCACCATACCGAAAGGCTTTACTAAGTAGTCATCGGCACCTGCATCTAGTCCGGCAACTTTATCTTCCATTCTATCTTTGGCAGTTAGCATCAGGATAGGAAGAGGATTACCTTGATAACGCAGTCTTTTACACAATTCTAAACCACTAATTCCTGGAAGCATCCAATCAAGAATCACTACTGTATATTGCGCCGAACTATTTTCTAAGTAAGTCCATGCGTCATTCCCATCCATAACCCAGTCAACTAGGTACTTTTGCTGATTTAAAGTACGCTTAATCGCTGCCCCCAAATCTGGCTCATCTTCGACTAGTAGCACCCTCATATCAAACTGAGTATTTGAAATTTCGTTGTAAATTTTTGGCTTTAGTATAGTTCGCCATAGGGACACCCTTATTAATAGGTTTGCAGAAATTTATGAAATTAGGATGAAATTCTGAGATATTTTATGTCAATCAAAGTTAATTAATTGACGGATATAAATTATCGCTACTGATTTCTGGAATTTTCCAAGAAAGATTAAATAAAAATTTCATCTTGATTTCATATTTATACTTCAACATAAAAATATGTTGATTTCGCAATGATCATAACTTAAATACTTGCTTAGGTATTTATCAATCCAAACATGATTGCTATCTATTTTGAGTAGATTAAACCGGATTTAAGAGGTAATTAACTATATGAGTAATAGTTGTTACTATGCTTATTTTCAAGAAAAAATGTAGTGGTGATGTTTCAAAAAAATCAAACCCAATGAGCAAGTTCATGTAGCTATGAGATTTTGCGCTAATTTTTTATTTTTTGGGTAATTAATATGAATTATTTGGCGAAATATTCATACTTTGAAAGCATTTTCAAACCTCAAAGCGGCAACCATAGTAAATGGAAAAATACTACGGCTACTGATGTTACCCAGGCGTTGGGTAATGTCCCGATTGTCAAACTCAGAAATATTTCTCCTGTCTGTGCGATCGCAGAATGCTTCTTGAAATTGGAAAGTTGTAATCCTGGTGGATCAATTAAGGAGAAAAATGCAGTCTACCTCGTTACGTGTGCAGAGGAGGAAGGGCTGCTTGTACCTGGTGGTACGATTATTGAGTCCAGTTCAGGAAATTTCGGTGTAGGATTGGCGATGGTAGGAGCAGTCCGAGGGTATCGGGTGATAATTGTCGTCGATGCGAAAACTCCTCCACCCTTTAGGCGAATGTTGAAAGCGTATGGTGCTGAACTTGTCGATGTACCGCTACATGAAGCAGACGAATCGGGATCTATGCAAAAGGCACGAATGAAACGGGCGAAAGAGCTTGCAGCAACTATTCCTGATGCTTGGTATCCATGTCAGCACTTGAATCCTTTGAACACTGAGGCACATTCGTATTACACTGCGAGGGAAATTGAAGCCCACTTTGCTGATGAACTTGATGCTGTGGTAGTCGGTGTCAGTACGGCGGGACAGATCATGGGAATAGCTCGTTATCTCCGGCCGCGATTCCCGAAAATTCGGATTATTGGCGTTGATGTGGTGGGTTCAGTAATTATGGGAACGTCAGCAAAACCGTACAAAATGACGGGTATTGGCTTATCTTTCTTTCCCCCAAATCTCGATCTTTCCCTACTCGATCGCGCTTACATAGTACCAGAAGATTTAGCTTATTCAGTCTGTCACGCCCTAGCACGTCGTGAGGGTTTGCTTCTGGGTGCATCAACAGGGGCGATTGTAGCTGGTGGACTGCATCTGGCGCGTGAACTAGGTAGGGGCGCGCGGATTTTGATGATTAATCCAGATAGAGGAGATAGATATCTGGAGACAGTGTATGATTCCGAGTGGCTGGAGCGTCATGGATTTACCCTCAAACAAGACTCTCATCTTGATGATGCGATCGCTTCACTAAGCCCTGTGTATTTTGAGTAGTGCTGAAAAATATCATGAACACCTCACCCCAGCAGAAACAAGAAACAACTTCAGGGCGATCGCTCCTAGCACTACTCACCCAGTTTATTCCACTTTCCCTATCTGATGTGGCCATGACTCTTGGAGATCCGCTTCAGACATCTGCACTGAGTCGCCTAGCCTTTCCACAAGAAACATTAGCCGGAGTCGGGGTAGTCAAAGGAGTTGCTGTATTTCTAGAAAGCCCCATTATCATGATTCTTCATGCCTCAACCGCACTGGGAGGCCAAGCCAAATCTCGACGCGCCCTTTGGCAGTTTACGATCATTGCGGGACTAGTTCTTAGTGGTATCTTCCTGTTACTCACTTGGGAACCCTTGTATAACTGGCTACTGCTTGATGTATTTGGTGTTAGCTCATTAATTGCTCAACGAGGAAGAACGGCTTTTCTGCTCATGTTCCTGTGGCCTTTCGTGATTGCTTGGCGGCGATTCTTTCAAGGGTTGTTAATCCGCGCTCAAAAGAGCATAGCTGTAGGTTGGGCAAGTGTAGCGCGATTGACTTGGGTAGTTGTGTCACTGGTAGTAGGAGTAAATTTGCGATTAGATGGGGCAATGCTCGCAGGTATCACCATGATGGGAGCAATACTTATTGAGGCAGTATTGGTCACATGGTTTTGTTTGCGTCTTGGTGCTATTTCTATTCTTGAGCAACAAGGATATTCTGAGACTAAGAAACTGCCTCAAACTTTGTCAGGAGTCAGCTTTTACTATCTTCCTTTAGCCTCAACAATGCTGATTGTTTGGGGTGCAAGAGCCATTCTCTTAAGTCTCATTGCACGTTCATTCGATGGTAGTTTAGCACTTGCTGTCTGGCCTGCGACTTGGGGGTTACTGCTTTCAATCGCTAACGGTACACGTATGATTCAACAAGTGGTAATTTCTGCTTATGAAGAAACTTCCAGGCGAACACTTGCTGCTTTTGTAATTATTGTCGGACTGAGTTTTACTTTAATACCTTTTTTCCTGGGGTTTACAGACCAAGGATTATTTTTACTGCGTCAGTTTTTGGGAAATAATCCTTCCCTTGTAGAAGCATCTCGTCCAGTTATACAAATACTCTCATGTTTCCCCCTACTCTTGGCTCTGCAAAACACGTTTCAGGGGCTACTTATTCACAAGGGTAAGAATTGGTTTATCAACTTGGCAACAGTAGTTGCTGCGACCTTTACTTTAGTAATATGTGGAAGTTTGATTTTTACCAAACATAGCGGAGCTACTTCAGCAGCCTATGGAATGCTGGCGGGTGTGATGAGTGAAATAATTGTCCTTTTCTTGGCACTCCAAAGTAAATCATCGGCTCAATTGTGACGAGCCATCATGACATATTTTTAGCCCTTTCCCTTTTACAATGGCTGAAGAAATAGTTTAGCCTCAGCTACTCGCCTGCGCCTCAAACCCGCCTCAACTGAACTACCCGGATTTCTATACATAGTTAGTGTGGGTTCAATTTTGTCCCACTCTTGATTGTTCAAAACTCTAGTAATTGTCTCAAAGCCCTTAGAACCGTAGAAATTCGCACCCAAGTTATAGGCAAAACTTAATAATGCTCCTTGTTGGTAAGGATTTAAATTTTCCCATCCGGGTATTTTCTCTAGAGATGGTAAATATTTACGCTCTAACTGAAGAATTAACAGTTCATCCGCCTCCACTTGGGTCATTTTTTCACCCAACGACCATTCGCTACCATCTTTTTTGACGGTAGAACCCCAACCAATGGTGTAAGGTTTACCTTTAGAGAGGGGATCTGGATAAGCTATCAGCTTACAACCTTCAAATTCCTTGATCAAATTCACCCCTGGTAGTGGTAATTTACCGGAAGCCCCACCATAAAGTTTTGCTATTTCTATTTGCCTCTGAATTGCTTTATTTAAGGCATTACGAGTATTTATCTCTACTACGCCATCAGGAGTAATACTTTGCCTTTGCTGGAATTGTTTGACAGCCGCTTCTGTTTTGTTACCGAAATCACCATCTATCCGACCTGGGTCGAATTTTAGTTTAATTAATATTTCTTGCAGTTCGCTCACATCTGAGCCTTTTGACCCTTTTCTGAGCGTCTCGGTGATACTCATATTACGTGCATTTTATTTAATTAATATATACAATTACTAATCAAACCTTTCTGTCTTTACACGCAAAGCATCTGTAATAAAAAATTATATGTGGTTCTGGCTAGAGGAAATTAAACTCTGATTTAATCAGCCAACGCCTACCATCGTGAAACAGCAAAGTTAACTTATCCGCAGTGAATTCAAAATTTATTTGACGATTGGCAAATTCTGGCCAAGCAGCCTGAAAGTTTTGTTTTGTTAAGTCTCGAAAGGCTACTGTCATGTGTGGTGCAAAAGGTCGCTGTTTGCCAACTGCATCTACAATTTTCAAGCTAGTTTCTGTATGGGTTATTAACTCAGCTTGCAAGTTTAACAGTTCTGGACTTCTCTCGACATTGATATAGATGACACGAGGTGGAAAGGCATCAAAGCCACTGAGAGTTATTGGTATTGACTGTTGCTGGCTGGCAAACTCTCTCAAGGAGGTTTCTAGTATTGATAAATTATCATCTACCCACTTGAAAGGTGGTTGTAGTGTAATGTGTGGTGGCGACTTTTGCGCGTGGCGACTAGCGTAATGATCTGCAAAATACTGTTTGATTTGGTTGGCGTAGTCTTGTATCTCTTGCGGCGGTAGCAAGGCAACGAAAAAACGGCTCATTAGGTAAATTCAAAATTTAAAATGGAAAACAGGATACAGTAATTTGCAAATTGACATTACATAAACTCGCGATCGCTCCTCACTTTATTTCCATGAAGTTGGAGACCGATAACGTTACCGTTGAAAATATTAGAACATAGGATTTCCAGAGGTTGCAAGCAAAATGCCTTGGTTTGTAAAGTTAGAAGAAGGTAAAGTTGATAAATCCACCTTTGACCAATACGTACCTGCTCACCAAGCCTACGTGAGAGATTTGATTACCAAGGGTTACAAAGCCCGAACAGGTTATTGGGCGCAATTCGGTGGCGGGATGTTGCTGTTTGAGGCTGCTTCAATGGCAGAAGCCGAGGCAATTGTTGCCGATGATCCCTTAGTAAAAAGCGGTTGTGTCAACTTTAAACTTTACGAATGGAAAATTGTCGTGGAATAACGCACAGTTACGGAATTTGATGTTATATTGTTAATAGACCTGGATCTATGCGACTGCAACGCCTAAACCTTGTCAGGACCGGAAGGTAGCAGCAACACAGGATGCTTGTGGTAGGCGTAGTCTCCGGGTCGCCCTATTTATTAGGAGCTATCAGCAGCAATGCCTGGTTTTGGAGATATTGTTCAAAAAGCATTTTACCTCGGTGTCGGG
Organism: Anabaena sp. FACHB-595; assembly: GCF_048568275.1. Lineage (NCBI taxonomy): Bacteria > Bacillati > Cyanobacteriota > Cyanophyceae > Nostocales > Nostocaceae > Anabaena > Anabaena sp. FACHB-595. Next base: position 1,367,116 of record NZ_CP183473.1, on the reverse strand, counting down.
TTGGCTTCTTACGCTGGCGAGAAAGCCGGAGGTAAATTAACTGAACTGCGATCGCAAGTCCAAAAACTGGCAGATGAAATGGTTGCCAAGGGTGAAATGACCACAGACGAAGCTCGTCGCTTTGTGGAAGACATGATGAAGCAAGCCCAACAGCCTCCAGCGACAGATGAAGCTCCTGAAAAACCGCCGTCTTCTGAACCTCGTCGCATCGAAATTTTAGAGGAAGATGAAGAGCCAACGGTGAGAGAGGCATCAACAGAAAAAGTAGATGAACTGCGCCAACAAGTGCTAGACCTGCAAGAAGAGTTAAAAAGACTGCAAAAAGAATAGATATTTCTGAGTTAAAAGTCTTATTAGCGCAGTGTTAACTGGGTATATTACCACGCACCAGAGAATCTATAATATATGTGATCTAGGGTGTACTTTAGTGTTTCCAGCCAAGTAGCACTATGCGTCCTATTTTTTGCAAGCCAGGGCGTTAAGTTTATGGATCAATGGCAAAAAGATTTGATGGAAATGGTGGAAACCGTGGCCGATGAAGTAGAACGCTTCTTCTTAGGAATGGGTGAAATGGTAGATGCCTTTTTTGAGCTAACAGAAGAATTCACTGAACAAGTCCAACACAACATTGTTACCGAAGTTGACCAGTATTTACAGGATTTAACGGAGCCGATTCTGGATATTTACTGGGAACTAGAGGATGTTGTGGCAGATGTTGATCCTGGCTTTCCCTATTCAGTCGAAGCGACAACAGAACAAAATGCTGCCTGCATAGGTTGTAGCAATTACCACGGCCATGTATATGGCGGTAACTTGCTAGTCTGTGGTATGCACCCTCATGGGTGGGATGATGGGAGTTGTCCTGATTGGGAACGAGAATAGTTTTGAGGGCTGGGTGCTGGGTGTTGAATGTTAAGTTATTAGTGATGGGTCTTTACATTTCTTTGGACTAATAATTTATGAGTAATTCTTCACCGGAAACTGTATCTCAGCCTAGCCAGGAAGTTAAGTATGGCGAACGGGAAATCGCAGAAGGACAACTAATTACCTTTCCCAATCCGCGTGTGGGTCGGCGCTATGATATTAATATTACTTTGCCGGAATTTACTTGTAAGTGTCCATTTTCCGGTTATCCTGACTTCGCCACCATTTATATTACCTATGTGCCTGATGAGCGAGTGGTGGAATTAAAGGCTCTCAAACTTTATATTAACAGTTACCGCGATCGCTACATTTCCCACGAAGAATCAGCCAACCAAATTCTTGATGATTTTGTCGCAGCTTGTGACCCTCTAGAGGCAAATGTTAAAGCTGATTTTACTCCCCGTGGGAACGTTCATACTGTGGTGGAAGTTAGGCACACGAAATAAGGAAGGCAAGGGAACAGGATAGCAGAGGAAGCTTTTAAAATTTAAAATTGCGTCTCATGTGAATTAAAATCTGTTAATTCAGTAGACATTTGTAGGGGTGGGTTCACCGGGATCAAATTGTTTATGATATTTGATTAACTCGCCTCTACCGAGTCTCATTAGCCGCAAGTATAGGCTATTTTTTGGATATAGAAGGTTTTCCTAATTCACGTCAGACGTAAATTACAAATTACGTAAGTGTAAGCCTAATAATTGAGTATTAAGAATCACAAATTAATTACTGTGGCTGAGAAACTTAACATTCACATCCAAGGTCAAGGTTTCCCCATATTAGGATTACATGGACATCCTGGTAGTGGTCGGAGTCTTTCGGTTTTTACCAATCACTTATCAAAACGTTACAAAACTATTGCCCCTGATTTGCGTGGATACGGCAAAAGTCGCTTTCGTGGCAACTTTACCATGCAGGATCATTTAACCGACTTAGAAGCTTTATTAGATCGTTTTCAAATCGAGAAATGCCTAGTATTGGGATGGTCTTTGGGTGGGATTTTAGCAATGGAGTTGGCTTTGCGCCTACCACAGCGTGTCACTGGGCTGATTTTGGTGGCAACAGCAGCTAGACCCCGTGGTAATCATCCACCAATTTCTTGGCAGGATAATCTTTATACAGGTGTTGCTGGGTTAATAAACTATATCAAACCAAGCTGGCGCTGGAATATTGAGAATTTTGGCAAGCGATCGCTGTTTCGTTATCTCATACAACAACACACACCCACTGCCTATAATTACATAGCCAGAGAAGCCTTACCAGCTTATTTGCAAACTTCTACATCTGCCACTCACGCCCTTAACAGCGCCCTACGTTTAGGATACAACCGACTTGCAGACCTTGAGCAAATTCATTGCCCTAGTCTGCTACTGGCCGGCGCTCAAGATAGACACATTACAGCCGATTCCAGTTTAGAAACAGCCCAACATCTCAAACATAGTCAGTGGCAATGCTACCCTCATACCGCCCATCTTTTCCCTTGGGAAATCCCCCAGCAGGTAATAAACGATATTGACCTGTGGTTAGCAAACAACTCACAGGTAATGAGCAATCAATAATACAAAGTCCACAGTCAAGAGTCCCAAGTCAAGAGTTAAATGCAATCACTAATGACTAATGACTAATGACTATTAACTAATTGCCTAACTTACATCTGACCGCTAAAGGCAGGCTTTACTTTGCGGTCAAGACGTTCCCCCAGGTCTTCAGCAATCGTCAAGTTATTGGGTTTGCAGCGCTTCACGTTCACACCTATTCCTTGCGCTCCTTCCGTCTCTAAATCCTCGACGTAGCCTTTGATGGCTAACTTCGCCTCAGCAGAATTCAGAAAAGGCCCGAAGTAGTATGTGCAGCATGGGTTTTGAGTAGTAATCTCCACCCACCAAGCCAAGCCAAAAGTATTGAAAGTATTAATTGTAATTTCTTTCAGGTTTTGCCAAATTGTTTTCATGGTTGTCGCCAATTGATCAAAGTGGTACTGAATGTTCAGCAATAGAGATTGCTATTTTTTGTTGTTACATTTCTTTATACTCTTTTACTGATTATTTTCATAGAGGCTTTTGTAATTTATCTAGGTATAAAGTGTTTAATGAGCGTTGGCGGAAAATCTCATAAAGCGCCATTCCTGCGGCAACTGAGGCATTCAGACTAGGGGTCTTACCCATCAGGGGAATTGATACCAAAACATCACATGAGCGCTGAGTTAACATACTCAAGCCTTCGCCTTCCGAGCCGATGACCAAAACAATGGGTCCCCGGAAGCTGACCGTGTGCAGAGGTTCACTACCTCCAGCCGCAGTTCCATAAATCCAGAAGCCTGCCTCTTTTAAATCTTCTAAAGCGCGTCCAAGGTTGACAACTCTGGCTACAGGAAAGTTTTCTAAAGCGCCTGCTGCTACTTTCACGACTGTAGAAGTGATCCCGGATGCTCTTCTTTGGGGAATAACCAAGCCTTGAGCGCCAATTGCTTCGGCTGTACGAATAATTGCCCCTAAATTATGGGGATCTGTGATGCTATCAGCTACCACAATGACGGGATCTGTGACAGTTTTAGCCTGGGCGATTAATTCATATAAATCAATATACGAGTAGGGCGCAATCTGTGCAGCTATGCCTTGGTGATTAGCTTGGTCGGTGATTTGATCTAAGCGTTTGGTGTCTACTTCGTCTATGACTGCACCATTGTCCTTGGCTTGCAGAATCAAATTATGAAACCGGGGATCGTAACGTAGTCGAGGAGTTACCCAGATGCGGTTGAGTCCACGTTGATTTTGCAAAGCACTAAGGACTGGATGACGACCATAGATAATATCGTTGTCGTTATCCTCTTGTGGTTTGGGAATAGGGGCTGAATCAGAATATTGACGAATAGGAGCTGAATCAGAATATTGACGACGCGGACGTGGAGGACGTGAACTGCTGCTAGAGCCAGAATTGCTCTCCCCATTTCTTTGGCTGCGAATAGGATTGGCAATGACGCGTTTACCCTTGATTTTTACGGGTTGTCCGCGATTGGCCTCACCGACAGTCTTAATTTTTTTAGGTTTGTTAGTCATAATATTTTGGCGTATGGCGCATGGGTAGACAGTCCGATTCCTGTATGTACTGAACCTAAACTTAAAAAACTTCCGATCATTGAGATTGAGTAGTTAAATTATTCTTCTTTCTCTAGATGGATTTTCTGTAACAGTTCGGTTAAACGTGGGAAATCGGTGAGATAAAGGTAGCCTATTAAAGCTTCAAGACTAGTGGCTTGTTGATATATTTCGGGATTAACTCGTTTGGGACGACCTGCGGCAGCATTACGGCCTCGGCGGACAATTTCTAATTCACTTGCCCTCAGGTAAGGAGTCAGCGATCGCAAATGTAGCGCCTGTGTTTCTGCTCTTACTTGTGCTACTACTAAACGATGGTAAGCATCTGATCGCTGTAGTGGTAGCAGGTAAAACATTCTAACATACAGTTCATAAATTGCATCCCCTACATAAGCTAAAGCCGCAGGAGAAATCTGCTGCAATTGTGTCTGGGAGATATTCTGAATTAATGGCGCGGTAGTTGCCAAGAGTGCTTGATCCCAAGATGAATCTGGCTTAAGGTCTTCACCTTGTTTATCTAGTAACTCTTCCTCCTGGGACTTCACAAATTCATCATTCCTTCACGGGGTAATATTAAAAAGCAAAGATAAAAAATTTTAGATGCCTGGTTTTGGCAGTTTTTTTTAATTTCAGAGGGTATCTATAATTGCCTTTATACTTTACTACATTTATAAGGCATCTACCAAAAGGCTGATTTTCTATTACGCCATTTTGCTACACCTAGCTGAATTCAATGCTATAAAAAATCATTTCCTAATATATCTTTTTATTGGTTAGTTTGCTATAGATAAATAACTTGGTCAACCTAAACTCTGGCAATCGTGAGATGAGAGATGAGTTTTGACACTCTCCGCCCTATAAGGGCGAAGATTCTTCAATCTTTGACCCAACTTGCTCAGACAGGATTTCTCCAGCATGAGTAGAGGTCGAATCTCCTGAAGCGTTCGGGTCTATGACCCAAGTTCCCGTATGACCTACGGTACTCAAGGCTAATTTCAGAATATTGATAGCCGCATTCCAATCCCTATCCATGACGAAACCACATTCACAAGCATGAGTTCTGGTTGATAGAGATTTTTTGACCATTGCGCCACAGTTAGAGCATTCTTGCGATGTATAGGCAGGGTTAACCGCAACAGTTATTCTGCCAAACTTCACTCCGAAAAACTCCAACCATTTTCTGAATTGATACCAACCAGCATCATTAATAGATTTAGCGAGACAATGATTTTTAACTAAATTCTTGATCCTCAAATCTTCATAGGCTACCAAATCGTTAGACTGGATTACGCAACGCGCCACTCTCTTGGCGTGTTCTTCACGTTGCCTACTTATTTTGAGGTGTACTCGCCCTAACCTATTAATAGCTCTCTTACGGCTGGTAGAGCCTTTCTTTTTGCGAGAAACGCGCTTTTGTCTAAACTTGAGGCGTTTCTCTCCCGTGCGATAAAATCTTGGGTTAGGTTCACTATATCCATTGCTATCTGTGTAGAACTCTTTTAGTCCAACATCTAAACCAATGGTTTTACCAGTGGGTTGTGTTTCTACTTTGTTGTCTGCACTAATCAAAAATTGAACATAGTACCCGTCAGCACGGCGGACTAACCTAACTCGTTTTATCTGTTCTAATTGGTAGAAGCTTAAATCCCACGTTCCTTTAAGTTTTAGCTTGCCAATACCCTTTTTGTCGGTGAATGTTATTTGTTTCCTAGTCTGAGAAAGTGACCACCCAGACGTTTTGTATTCCACTGAGCGAGAATTTTTCTTGAACTTTGGATATCCTTTTTTGCCCGGAACAGACTTTTTGCAGCTGTCGTAGAAACGAGCAATAGAGCTATAAGCCCGTTCGATAGATGCTTGACAAGCACTAGAGTTCAAAGCTTTCACAAATGAGAATTCAGACCTCAAAGACTTGGCTATTCGATACAGTTCTTTTTGCCCTACACCTCGGTTATCCATCCAAAAACGGATACTCTTATTGCGAACAAATTGAGCTGTTCTTATCGCCTCATCAATGGCATTGTATTGAGTTGTTTTCCCTTTGGCTTTGAATTCTAAAACAATCATTTTACGTGGGAAACTTCTACGCAAACATTATAACATAATCAAAGTCGCCCTAAAAGGGCGAGGCTTTAGACCCATTTTTTTGGTAAATTTTTTAGCTAGTAGTCCGGTCAGTCAAGTTTGCGAGGTTAATAGCAGTGAAACATCTCTTTCTCCCTCTGCTCTCCCTGCTTGCCTTAGCCTAGCAACTTTGGGTTAGTGAACTACTAGTCCCCATTCCCTATTCTTATCGTTGGCTTTTTTACCTCTCCCAGACAGAGAGAGGTTTTTCGCCAACCTTTCTATAAATTAAGCTATGCCGAAAAATATCGGATAGCTTAATCTCTCTATGAGGTCAAGCACCCTTGATGTTTTCTACAGCTGCGTCAACTGTGGATTGCAGTGAGAGAAACTTCTCTAAGCGAACGAGCTTGACAGTTTGAGTAACGCGTGCATTGGTGACAATTTGCAAGGTTCCTTCGGCCGTTTGAGCTTGCTTGGCTAGCTGCACCAGAGCGCCCAAGCCGGAACTGTCAACAAAGTCAATTTGCGAAAGATCCAGAATAATATGCTTTGGGCCTTCATCAATTTTGCCGCCAAGTACCTTGCGAAACGTCGGCTCAGAAAAGGCATCTAACAGACCTGTGAGGCGGAATAGCTGATAGTTATCGCGGACTTCACGAGTACCTCTCAGGCTTACGGTTAGATTTAGTGGTTCAGCAATAATTCCCTCCTCGTCGTTAAAGTGAACGCTCAAGTATAGATGTTTTTTGGGCGTGTTGTCTACAACCTACTGGGGTATGGGGATCGGGGACTGGGTATTGGGTGTTAGGTAAATTTCTTCTCCCTTATTCCCTGTACCTTTCTAGTTCCTAGTTCCTATTCCCCAATCCCTTTTTAACTCACTTCTGCTGTAGTGGCTTGTTTTGTTGTCCGCATTTGATGAACAAACTGGGCAAACAAGTAATCAGCATCGTGAGGGCCTGGGCTGGCTTCTGGGTGGTACTGCACGGAAAAGATGGGTAGAGATTTGTGGCGCAGACCTGCAACAGTGCGATCGTTTAAATTGAGGTGGCTGATTTCCACAACTGCCTCAGGTAAAGAATCTGGGTCGATCGCAAAGCTGTGGTTTTGGCTGGTGATTTCTACCCGTTGTGTTAAACCGGCTGGTTGATTTAAACCCCGATGTCCAAATTTCAGCTTAAAGGTTTCTGCTCCCAAGGCGTGACCCAAAATTTGGTGTCCCATACAAATACCGAAAATGGGCTTTTCGCTTTCGAGCAATGCTTTGGCTGTGGTAATACCTTCTGTAACTGCCGACGGGTCGCCAGGGCCGTTCGAGAGGAAAATACCATCTGGATTGTATTTGAGGATTTCTTCTGGTGATGTATCGGCAGGTACAACAATGACTCGGCAACCATAACTGGCTAAACGACGTAAAATATTACGTTTAACACCAAAATCTAGGGCGACAACTGTCAAGGATTCCCCATTCTTTACCGTACCATCTGGGTTAAATTCCCAAACTGCTGTTGTAGGGTCTGACCATTCGTAGACTGTAGAGGTGGTAACTTCCCGGACTAAGTTTAAGCCTGCCATGTTAGGAGCTGCTTGTACCTGTTCTAACAACTCCGCTTCATCCAAAATTTCTGTAGAAATACCGCCGTTCATGGCTCCGTACATCCGAATTTTGCGGGTGAGGGCGCGGGTATCTATACCAAAGATACCGGGGATGTGGTGCTGTTTGAGGTAGTCGGGTAAGGATTGTGTGGATCGCCAGTTACTCGGTTTATGACAAATATTGCGGGCGATCGCTCCCCGCACTTGGGGACGTGCTGATTCTTCGTCTTCAGGATTAACGCCTGTATTCCCCAATTCGGGATAGGTGAAGACGACAATTTGACCACGGTAACTAGGATCTGTCAATACTTCTTGATAGCCAGTCATACCAGTGTTGAAGACGACTTCGCCAATGGTGGTTCCCGTCGCACCGAAAGACCAACCACGGTAAGCAGTTCCATCTGCCAAGACAAGGAGAGCAGGCATTGCGTCAGACAGGGGCATAAGCGATGAATTAGGATGGGGACTGGGGGGATTGGGGATGGGGGACTGGGAATTGGAGAAATTTTTTTCTCCGTTGCTCTGTGATTGTTGAGATTTTTTCAGTCGTTAGTCCTTAATACCCACACTGCGAGTGTTAATTATCCCATGAGTTTGTGAATTACACGTTCGCCAGGAAATTAATTAAAACTTAAAATCAAAATAGCTAATGATGGGAAAATGCCAGAGCCGTTGGGGAAGGGAAATGAGGGTGTAAGGGTATGGGGGTGTAGGGGTGTACAAGAAGAATTTCTTATTTCCCACTCCCTACTCCTCTGGTTACTGAACGCAGTCGCAGTAATACCAATTTGAAAAAAGAAGGCAACAAATATACAGCCCCAAAGGCTTGTCCTATCTTGATTTTTAATTTTGAATTTTGATGTTGGTATGACTCCCCACTCCCTCAATATGCCTTCGCTGGAACAGGTAAGATTACAATTAATTATGCTTCAGCCCTTTTTATCTCGCGCAATCCTGATTTGTTTGTCTGGTACGATCGCCTTTTTCAGTGTTGCTTGTAGCACAGACAAACAAAAAACGGCTATTCTTCGTAATCAACAGTCTGTGGTGACGGAGGATTTGCCAGTACCAGTTTCCGATGAACCACAAGTAGCACCCAATATTCCGGAGTCAAAAGAGTTGCCATCATCGCCAATGGAACCGAGTTCTTTTGAGATGGGGTTAGATAAAGCAGCTGGTGCTGAGAGTATTAGCCAATCGGCGCAATCGCCTGATGATTGGTATTTGGTAGCCAGTCAGTTCCATGATGCGATCGCGCTGATGAAACAAGTCGAAAAACAAAGTTCTGAGTTTGCGATCGCTCAAACTAAAATTTCTGAGTATCAGCGTCAGATGAAAAATGCTGTACGCCAAGCTAATACGGTCGCCCGACCATTGCCTACAAGACCGACTCCCAGGGTAGTGGCAACTGCGCCCCAACAGTCTAGCTCACCTCAGTTTGTTATCCCTGTGCCGCCACCTGGAAGTACAAAACTGTCAACAGAACCAGTAAATTTTCCCATATCAGCAGCACTTACCTCGGAACAAGATGTTTTTGTTGCCCCGATTAAACGCCGAATTGGGGGTACGCCAATTGTGACGGTGACATTCAACGGTCAGCAGCAATTTGACATGATTGTCGATACTGGAGCCAGTGGTACTGTGATCACTCAAGAAATGGCGAATGCTTTGAGAGTGGTTACTGTCGGTAAAGCCAAGGCTAACACTGCTAGTTCTAAGGGTGTAGAGTTTCCCATTGGTTATGTAGATTCGATGGCAGTGGGAGGGGTGATAGTAAATAGAGTACCAGTAGCGATCGCTGGGGCGGAACTCGAAACCGGGCTTTTAGGACATGATTTTTTTGGTAATTACGATGTCACTATTAGGCGCAATGTCGTAGAATTCCGCCGCCAAGCACATTCAGAAGCTAATTCCCCAGAAAGTATACCAATTGTGCCAATTTTGCCCAGGCAGTACCAGTCTGTAGGATCTCCTTAGCGACACTCACACCTTGGGCATGGTCTAATAATGGGACTGCACCCGCCACCTGTAGCGCCAACGCCGCATTTAAAGCTACAGCGTCTTGCTGTGCTTGGGTTCCTTTACCTTGCAATACAGCTTTGAGAATTTCCGCATTTTCTTGTACATCACCACCCCGGAGTGCGCCAATAGGAGCAGGTGTCACACCCACTTCTTGGGGATTGATCGTAGTTAACTGTAGCTCACCATCAGATAATACTGCTAAGTCTGTTAAATCACCCAAGCCAGCCTCATCAAGCCGTTCTCGTCCATGTAAGACGATCGCCTTTTGCTTACCCAAATTATCTAAAGCTTGGGCAACAGTTGTCAAAAGTTTGGGAGTAAATAACCCCACCACTTGCCCAGTGGGACGCAGAGGATTGACCAACGGCCCCAGCAAATTAAACACCGTGCGGATTCTTAAAGTCCGTCGCAAAGTAGCCACCGCCTTGAGTGCAGGATGCCAACCAGGGGCAAACAAAAATGTGATCCCGACTTCTTGCAGTGCAGCTTGTACTTTTTCGGGGGAAGCACCCAAGTTAACACCCAAAGCTTCCAAAACATCGGCGCTACCAGTCAAACTCGAAGCCGAACGATTACCATGCTTGGCAACAGGTACACCATAAGCAGCTGCCACAAACGCCACCGCCGTAGAAATATTAAAAGTCGATGACCCATCGCCACCAGTGCCACAAGTATCGATTATGGAGAATGGGGAATTGGTAATTGGTAATTGAGAATAATTTTCCCCAGTCCCCATTTTCGATTGAGATTGTAGTACTTCAGCCATACCAGTCAACTCGTCGGCAGAAACGCCTTTAAAATTGAGTGCCGTTAAGATTGCGCCTGATAACTCTGGGGGTACGGCTTCACTGAGCCAACCCTGCATCAATTCAGCAGCTTGCGATCGGCTTAGAGATTCACCATCTATTAATTGTTGCAGTAGAAGATACCAGCTAGTAGAAGATTCTTGTGTAGATGTAGGAGAACTGGTCATAACTCAAGTTTGTGTACTTTGAGAGGCATGGCAGTTATCCTACCGAAAAATCGACTGTCATCAAAGCGAGGTTGAAATATTAAGTTCTAACTGTAAATCAGGTTGATTTGTTGCCATTTTACTTAAATTATGTTTGATTTCATAATTGCTAATAAATAACTCTTTTCCCTTCGCAGCACCGCTTTGTTTATAGTTATTCATGCCATACTGCAATTCCCATTCGTATATATGAGCAGATGAAAAATTAGCTCGTATTTCCGGCGAGTTGTCGTAGGTAATTAGCCAGCGCTGAGGACATTGTTGCAATAATGCAGCAAATCTCTGATGTTCAAAAGATGTATGTAACTCCCCATCTTTACCATACAATCTAGATTTTGTAGCGCTATAATATGGCGGGTCTAAAAATATGAATACATCATTTTGTTCATTGTTTAATAGTTGACTATAATCTAAATTAGTAATTTTTATATCTTCAGTTAGTATATTTTCTAATTTCTCTAATCGTTCTATTGAGGAGTGGGTAAACCTTTTTTGAAAAGCTTGTTGAGAGAAACCGCCTGATTCTACAGTACCAGAGAAAGTAATTCTGTTGAGGACAAAAAATCTTACTGCTCTGTCTAAATCAGATAGGCTAATTACATCAACTGTGGTTAATTCTAAAAACAGTAATTTACCATCTTGGTATTTATCTTTAATTCGACGTATTTCTTTGACTAGCTGAGATAGGTCAGATTGGGCAATTTTCCAAAATAGAAATAATTCAGTGTTTAAATCATTAATCCAAATTTTCAAATCAGGAAACTTTTGCTTTAAGTAAATAAATACAGAACCACCCCCTACAAACGGTTCTCGATATTCATGAAAGCTTTCGGGTAGATATTCAATTATTTGCTTGATAGCTTTTGATTTCCCGCCAGGATATCGGAGTGGGCTTTTGAGCATAAACTGACAAAATATGATAATATTTGCGCTTAATAATTGACAAGCTAACTAATATTTTTTGAAAAACTACTGAAAATAACTACGGAGGTCATAACTATGTCCCGTTCTGCGCCCTATCAGCCGTTGTTGTTAAAGATTCTTCATGGTGTGAGTGGAATTTTAGCGATCGCCGCCATCATCACAGGTTTTTTAGTTTACAATACCTTCGATGGCAGATTTGGCAAGTTACCCATCCCCCGCGTTGGGGAAAGTATAGATGTTCACGGCACATTTGCAGTCTTTTTCTTCTTTGTGTTCCCGGCGCTAGCCCTCTATAGCTTTCATGCAGGAAACCGCAAGCTATTACAACAGGATTCTTTACAGAACTTAACTCAATTTGGTAGACCGATTTGGTGGGTAAGTTTACAAAGAATTGCCAATACACTCATGCTAATTGCGGCAGTTTTAGCTGTGTTGTCTGGCAGAATGATGAAAGAGGAATGGCTCCCCACAGGAGAGTTAAATCATGCTTGGTACTACCTGCATCTAATTGGTTGGGTTGTCATGGTTGCCTGTTTAGCAATTCACATTTTAATGTCTATTAAAGTGGGTGGTGTGCCGTTGTTACTGTCCATATTTTCTTGGCAGGTACGCCCAGAAGATAGCCCAAAAAAATGGTCTAGTCGTTTGCAAAATTGGTTGAGTGATTTATCAGCTAATTTTGGCGGAGGAATTAATAATTTCATGCAGAATAATTTCCCTCTCAGAGTAATTGAAATAATTGTGCTAGTGGGAATTTTTGCAGCCCTAGTTTTACCTTTATTCTTCTCTGGTGAGTAGTGAGTACTGAATCATAATATGAAGAAATATTAAAAATAGTATACGTCTAGAAAAGCGATGCTCTACGACCACCTGTCTGTCATCGCCGCAGTATTTAAAGACCAATTAGTGAGATAAACGCTAAAGTTGCATTAGTCCGTTAGTGTATGAGTTCAGTCATGGTTACTACTGATATGACCGTCCCCTTATGGGGTCTAGCAATTTTTGTTATCTGGACAATTGCTGTTGTTGTGTTTCTGCTAGCAGTTAGGATTCGGCATTTATCTACTGGTGGTTCTCCAAAGGATTTTGGAACACCAAATGAGGAGAGTTTGCTTTGGCGACTATTTCGAGTGCAGTCCAACTTAGTAGAAAACCTACCTTTGTATATAGGAGTTGTGTTTCTTCTAACAGTTCGAGGCGTATCGGGAACAGTGGTAGATTCACTGGTTGTTGTATACATCCTATTTCGACTTGTGCATTCATTAATTCATATAGCCGGACTAAATCCAGTGTTTCGGCTCTCAAGTCTAGTGATTCAGTTAGTCTGCTTGGTTGCTTTGATTACTTTGGCAATCTTCTAACTGAGAAAATCAATTTTCACAAGGAGGTTGACTACTAATCAAGGCGTTGAGAAGTAATTTACAGACCGCTTTATGGCAACTGTTGACAACTTGTTTTCCATACTGGAGCTTTTTGCAGTACTAGGCTGCGGGCTGATGGCTGGAGTCTTCTTCGCTTTCTCCACCTTTGTCATGAACGCTCTTGCCAGACTTCAACCCACCCAGGGCATTGCCGCTATGCAGTCCATTAATATTACGGTGATTAACCCATTGTTTATGACGGCGTTTCTGGGAACAGGCGTGGCGTGTATTATTCTTTTAATTTCCTCGCTGTTAGGGTGGCATCAACCCAATGCCGTTTATTTGCTTGTTGCTAGCTTACTTTATCTTGTTGGTACATTCGGCGTGACCATCGTATTTAATGTACCGCTAAACGAAGCGCTGGCGATCGCTAATCCAGATAGCACTGATGGCGTGAAACTTTGGACTAGCTACCTGACTAACTGGACATTCTGGAACCACATTCGCACAGCCGCAGCACTTGCAGCATCAGCATTGCTCACCATTGGACTCCGCTATTGATATAGAAAGTAGGGAAGTGAGAAAACATTATTTCTTAATTTTGAATTTTGAATTTTGAATTGATTCCCTCTGCCTTTTCTACCTTGACGAACGAAAGATAACACGACCAGGGATTTCCTCTTGGTTAATGCGTGCATAGACTCGCAAACAAGTCAAAACTTCCCCAGGAATACCACCGCAGTCTAATTGCAAGTCATCTTTAGAAAAAGCACAAATATCAGCGTAAATTCCCGTCAATTGGCGAATCCGCACTTCATAACCTGCATTAGTGGCTCTATCGGCTACTTTTTTGAGAGCGCGTCTTGATTCTTGTTGTAGCTTCCCCCACCAGGAATAACGCTCAGATGGTGGTACAAATACCAAAGAATTGATTGCTTCATCCATGTCAATCCAAGCGCGTAGAGTTAATAAAGGTTCGGCAATTTCTTCGGCTTTTTTTGTGCGTTGAAAGCGGTCAACCAAAGCATCAATATATTGGTTTTGTTGGTCTGGTTGGGAATGTAAAGGAACAAAGTCAAAACTAAAAACGCTTTTGAGCGCATGATGTAAATCGGGTTCTATTTCAATAAACTTACACCATAAAAGTAGGAAACTAGCTAATAAATGTAGTTCTTCAGAAGCATAGTTTTGAATAACATTATTCTGGAAAAATGCTTTTTGTGATAAGCATAAACCTTGAACATTAACACTACCACTTAATCCGGGGTAGATAATTTCATTGCGGATAAAAGGCAGGTGATAGACATATTCATTATTTTCCATCGCGCCCATTTCTTGAGCCAAATCTAAAGCTCGTTGTCGCCAAATTTGTGCTAAATCTTCGGGAACTCGTAATAATTTGCGGTGAATTTCGTTCCATAAATCCGCATCTGTATGACTTTGTAACAAGGAATCACCCAGATATAAGCCAAGTTCTGAGTCAGAATCAAAAGCCTCTCGCAGATGATTTAGCTTGAACTCATCTGGTTGCTGGATGATAGCTACCGCCTGTTTTTCTGGCTGTAGAAGATAGCGCAGTTCTTGCAGCACTTCATCACATACCTTTGCGCCTGGGTCTTGCGGAAATTCTGCTTGGGCTTTTTTCAGGGAAGCCTCTAGCCCATACAAACCATATCGCAATAATCGCGCTAATTCCGAGTTTTTTGTTGCTAGTAACTGATATAAGTGCTGCATTAGTAATTCCTTTTTTTATCTCACGCAGAGGCGCATACTTCGACTTCGCTCAGTAGCCAGAGACGCAAAGAAAGATTTTGTATAACTCTCCGCGTACCTCCGCGCCTACCTCATCACCCCTCTGCGTTTAAATTTGCACTAATGTATTCCACAGAAAGGGTCACGTTCCTTATCCACCTCATTAGGTTGCAAATCCAATTCAGCACAGTAAACACAACCTTCCTGTTGGAGACATTCTGCGCTTGTGGATGTCCAGTAAGGTACATCACCCGCGTGGATGCGTAAAATTCCTCGATTGTCGAGGGTAACGCGATATTGGCAAGGATAGTCTGTGTTGACATCTGGTTTGCGGAGTGCGCCTATACGTATCCATTTTTTGGTGTTGGTTTGGGTGTCGGTTTGGTAAACATAAAAGGTGTGTTGTCCGGTTTGGGGGAAGGGGGGAAGGGGGTTACTAATTAAGCCTGCACCTGGATGGGGTGAACCATCGTGGAGATAATGGAAGGTTTGCAGGGATTTGTTAGGATTTTTGTCTACTTCAAAGACCAAATGATAAGCATCTGGTTGATCTACCGTGGCTGATTCAATTACATTGACAGCAATATCACCATCATTTAAATCTTTGTCTGGACGTTCAACGGCGATATTCCACTTCAAGTTACCGTCAGCAAATAGGGTGGATGCGTTGGATACGGCTGAGATAGCTGAATTGACATCAATACCGGGAACATCAATTAGATAATGGGGGTTTCCTTGACACAGGAGGACGTTAAATTGTAAGGTCTGGTCAATTTCAAACTGGACTTTAATTTTTCGTAGAAATTCCCCTTCCTCCATTGCCAATTTTTCCATGAGGGTTTTGCCGTCGAAGCTACCCCACAGGCGTAAGTCTCCGTCTTCGTAGTCTTGGCGGTAAATGATGTTGGTTAACTGTATCCCTTGCCATTCGGTGCGGACTTTGGCGACGTTTTCCCCTGGTGTGAGTTGGTATAGTTCCTGTCCAGCTTTGAATACTGTGAGGAGGTCGTTGCTTTGGGTTTTGCGTTTGAAGTTGCAGGGGAGGTAATAAAAGAGGTTTTTGACATCTATTTCTAATTGGTTAGCGCCTTTACGTAACAGTCCTTTGGATTCTTCGGGGTCAAATCTTAGTCTCCGCAGTTTCTCGGCGTAGCAAGCACCGGCGGAGGTGGCTAGTTTGGTATATTCCAAAACAAAGGTGATGCGTTCGGGATTCCAGACGAAATGGGGAGAGTTGCTAAATTCCTGGTAGATGTGGCGTTGTACTAGGTCGAGGTTGCAAGTTTTACCGGAGAGAATTAACCAATCAACTTTATGGGTGTTCCAGGGGTCTATATTGTTGTCTTCGGAACGTAAACGGCTTTCCATCAAGCCTTTAGCTATCCCTATCGCCTCTTTAATGGCTGAGGCGGCGGCGCGTTCAAATTGTTGGGTGTCTAAGGTGACGTGGAGAGTATCTAATTCTTTGACTTGGAATTTGATGGCGCTTTGGGTTAGCAGTTCAGCAATTTGCTGTTCAGAGAGGGTAAAGGTAAGGGGAGAAACATCATCGGGTGCTTTTTGCCCTAATTTGAGCTTGGCTGCTTCTGCATGATCCCATAAAGTATAGAAGGTTTGCAGGCGTTGGGGTGCTTGTTGCCAACGGGTGGGGATGACTTTCTCGGCTGTATCTAAGGCATCTTTATAAGCAGCATCACCTTCAGGATTTTCTTTATCTAAACATTTCAGTAGACTACCGCTTTTGAATTTGCCTTTTTCTAAAAAGCGTTCGTTTAATTCCGAGCTAATTAAATCTTCTAGTTTGTCGCTTTCGATTTTACCAAAACTAATTGCTGTGAGTAAAGTATCAGCGATCGCCACTTTTAACAATCTATACACGCGCAAGGTGATTAATTCGCCACCCAGTTGTAAATGTCCAGAGGAACCCAGCAGTTTCGGCGTGAGTTTATAATAACGTCCGCCTAAGCCTCTATCTTCATTACTACTAAAGAATGGTGTTTTATCTTCTAGGGTGAGTTCAATTAAAGCTAAGTCTGTGGTTCCGCCACCAATATCTAAGACGAGAACGTTTTGCGACCATTTATTTTTCTCTTGACGGCAACGAGTTTTAAAAGACTCAATGCCAATGTTGAGATTACCACCAAACTCACGCCATAGAAAGAAGATGGCTACAGATACCGCTTCATCATAGGCAGTTTGTACGTCATCTATCCCTAATTGTTCAACTAATTCTTTGACTTCTTTCCGCACTACTGGCGGTGCAACTGTGGGGTAGGTGACAACTGCGGTTAAAAATTCCCCGTCAGAAAATCTGCGTCTGGCGCGTTGGCGATAATCTTCAGTTAAATCAATTAAATGTGACCAAGCTGCTTGTACAAGTTGATTAACATTAATTGTTTCTTCTGCGCCATCTAAAATAACTGAGAAATCACGCTTTTGTCCAAAGTAACGTTTTGGTGAATGGTGAAATCTGCTGATAATTTCTTTGAGAGAACTGCTGGTTCCTTGAGCGATCGCCTTTTTGCGATTGTCTCTTGCTTCCCTACCCATGCGAATATTTAAATCTGTCAAACTGGAGATTTCTAACTCGCTGGGAATTTCTGTATCGCGGCGGTCAATATCTAAGACTACAGGAATGAGATTTTGTGATTCTAAGGTAGGTACACGAAAAACTTCATGGTAGATATTATATAATTTTCTGCTGATAGCGTGACGAAATCTATCACTATTTCCTAAACATAATTCTATTTGTCGAATCGCTTCTAAAAATCTTTCTTTATTATCAGTTTGAAAAACTTCATGTAAGTTACTAGGGTCGATTTCTAAATTTTTACTAATATCAAGGGTAAACTTATCCCATTCACTGGCGCTTGCTTCTGGTAAGGCAATAGCAGCCGGAGAACTCAACCATTGAGATAGGCGATCGCGTAATCTTAACTCCTGTTCTCTCGGTAAAACTTCGGCAATTGGCACTTCAATTGGGTCAAAAAGTGTCACCGTAGAATTAGATGTACCGAAGTCTAAAGCAAACCAACCGGGGAATCTTTTCCGTTGTTTAATATCGGGTTGTTTTTCATGATTACGGATTTCTTGGGTATTATCTGGTTGTGTTGTTGGTTTCATAGGTAGTGACCACAGATGACAATAAGCTGCTATTTTTTTGCGTGCAGATAGCAGGGGATTTCCTGATAAATCGGAATCGAAATATTCAACAATTACTTGTAAATTACAGTTGATGGCTTGTGTGAAAGTTTGCTCTAGTTTACAAGGATACTGCTCTAATTGCCCAATTTGAGAAATTTTTGGTGTAGCAGATTCAAATTGTCTATAGGATTTTTCTATTTTTAATGCCAATTCACTTGATGCGCCTTTGACAGTGCAGGTTATGCGGGAAATATGGGGGACATTGTTCCCAGTACCAATTAATTGAATCGTGGGAAGTTCCAGATATTTTTTTTCATTAACCCGCATCTGAAAGCGTGGTGCAAGCTGAATTTTTACAGGCATTTGATCGGTTCCCTATGCAGTCGTAATTAGTGGTGGCTACTAATTACTAATTACTGATATTTGACTGCTAAATCGGCAATTTCCGAGAGATTTTGTAACCAAACTGGAACTGCACCCGATGATTGAGTATCGCCAGCAGCAATAAACCTCAGCAAGCCATCTTTTTTGGAGATATTTTGCAAGGTGGGAATAATTTGATCTAAAATTCCATCTAATTCGGCATTGACTCTTTGATTAACTTCACTAACATATTGCACCAAATGTAAGCTGGCACTAGCAGTAATTTCATCCCGTAGTCTTAATACGAACATTTGATGATTACTGGACTTAGATAGAGTTTGTGCTTTTTCCGGCGACCAATCAAAGATTTGACCAATATCATGTTTTTCATCCTGACGCGCCAGAGGGAAAATAATATCTGGTGTGAGGAATTTTTCTTGATGATTAATTTCCGATATGATTGCTGCTTGCCATTGGATCGGGTCACTACCTAACAACAATTGGTAAAATAAATCAGCTTCTTCCCCACCAAATTTGCTTTCAATCTCTTGTTCTATTTCTGGGTTGAGGAGTGCTTGCAAACGTTCTCGTTCTGGGGCGATTTGTTGAGATAATTTACTCAGTAAGTCTACCACTGCTTGGCGGATGCGATCGCGCGCAAATTCTTCTACTTCTTTGACAGTCTTTTCAAAAGCGGGATAAAAATCATCACTCTTGGTAGGAATACTGGTATTAGTTCTATTTCCCCTGTCAAATAACTTCCCGGCTGCACCCTTCGATTCTGTAATGGTGATTGTGCCATTATTCGCTTTGTTAAATAACAAAGTCCAATGATTCCAACTCAAAACTCTAAAGGTCAATTCATCTTTCACCACATCACTAACCACAGTTCCCCGGCGGTCTTTGAGTGGTTCTTTACCCAAATCTTTTTGGAAGTTGCGATAGGTTTTATCTAAATTTTCCAACGCAGTCCGCAAATCAATTAAAGCCTGACTGTCGCCTGTGGGTATGCCTTGCTCATGAATTTCGGCGATGATACCTTTGAGATTATCTTGTTGTTGCCGTAAATTATCGGCAGCGCGGCTAGTATCCTCATACAGTTGCTTAAGTCCGTGAGTCGCAACGTGATTCTGCATCAATTCCCGTAGCTTGGCGATACCCCCGTCTTGAGCAAAGTAACCTAACTTGCGACTTAAATGGCTGCGTGGATCTGATTCTATCAGGCGATCGCTCAAATATCCCCACTTTTGCTGCAACTGTTTCGAGCGCTCCAAGTAATTGGGATAGTCTAAGTTAGCCAAAAACTCTGGTGAACCTGCTTTGATAGTGCTGGAACGCTTGGCTAGTTCCGCCAGTCCCAACAGAGGTGAGAGTAAAGCGATGCGGTCTTTGTTGGTGGTGAATGCACTCGCGCCGTCGATGGTGGTTTGTAAAACCCTGAGTTGTTGTAAAACCTTATCTGCTGTTAAATGCGGCGTTCGACTTTCATCAATTAATTGGTCAAGTAGTCTTTCCCCCCCTTCACTTTCCAACGGTAACTGGTCAAACCGTCCCACGCCCACCAAAATTAAATCCTTCAGGTCTTGTCCTGGGCGCTGCTGCTGCATCATCGTAAAAATTTTATTAGCGCGATCGCTCCCCGGCGATTTACCATTGAGCAGTACCAAAATCGTCTGTACTTCTGCCAATTCCCGCAATGATAAAAACGTATCCCTAGCACCAGAGTTAGCCGCACCCAACCCCGGAAAATCCAGAAGAGTAAATTCGGAAGCATCTGTAATATCCCAAATTTCCCTAGAGATTTTCACATCAATATCCACACGGCGAATTAAGGGGAAACTATTTTGTAATAACTTGGTAGCTAACTTTTGCGGTGGACTTGGTAAACGAATATGAGCTGGTGGTAAATCTTCAAAGCCAAGAGTTTGGATAGCCAAAGGCTGTTCCGCCAATTGCAAACCTTCACGGGCGGAGTCAGGGTCAATTTCATAGCGTCCGCCACAGAGAGCTTCCCCATAGGAACCATAGGCGCGGATAAACAGCACCAACTCCCGCAGCAGATAACGCAACTCTAAATTATTACTACTCTTCCAACTGGCTTCACACCAACTGAGAATTTCTTTCCCAGAGTTGAGTTTTGCCGGTTGCATTGCTGGAAGTCCGGCTGCTATTGTCCGACGATTGGCTTCTCCTAACATGAAGCGCAAACACTCATTTACCCCCTCACGAGTCAGATACTCAACGGTGAAGTTACCAACCTGGGTAGTGGTAAAACCCGGATGAGGGATAAGATGAATCGCTGTAACGTTTCCTGTAGTGGGATTTTCGCTGATAGGTAAAGCATCTGCATAGCCGATGAGACTACCCAACAGAAGAGTTTTACCACTACTAAATTCTCCCATCACGCCAATTTTTACGGGTGAGGTAGCCAGTTCTACCGTTTTTTGGGCAGCTTCCCGTAGACGTAAAAGACAATCATCCAGACTAGCAGGAACCCAGTCTTCTTGTTGCGAGGGAGATTGAGGAACAAAATCTAATTTTTGAAGAATAAGTTCGCCGTACTCTTTAAAACGTCCCAGTTTTTCTGGCTCCATAGAGCAGCTTTCCGCTAAGATAAATTTCTGTGAGTTTTATAACACAAAAAAAATCTTTTCACTTTCCTATTTGCCATCTTGTTGATTAGTTGCTTTGGCGTAGTTGAACCAGGGTGTGATTTACTCAAGCGAGGATGCAGAAGGGTGTGGAGAGTTTAATTTTTGGAAAAGAGAGATATGGGTAATTTTTAGTACATTTTGGCAACATGGTTTGTTGACCAAGTAAGTCTCTTTATAAATTGATAATTGGTGGTGGGAATTTATAAAACCACGATGAATTTTTGAATCTTCAAGTTAAATAATTCTTGATTGATATACGTAATATAGAAAATTACAGCAATATTAATTGATATTGAGTCAGTATTTTCACTATTGATTAACTATCAAAATACTCTTTATATCTTTACGGCTTTTCGGTGAAATCCTTTTTAGAATTGTCTACATCAGGTTGAGTAAATCACCTAATTTTTGGCATGGCTCCGATAGATAAGTAGGATTTATAGGACGTGAGACAATCAAATAATCAAGTTACCAAACCACCCTTTCATCAGATAAAAGCGCCTCTGCAAATTGGAGAGTCTGGAAAAAAATACTTCAATTTCACAGTTACTTTAGAAACTGAAAACAATCTATATCAAGTTATAAAAAATTCTCATAAAATTATTTTTGTATTCACAAGTGATGGTTACGTTTGCTACACTTCACCTAATGTCACAGAAATCTTAGGACATGAAATAAGAGAACTGGAAGGTAAATCTTTCTTTTCTTTTGTCCACAATGACGATGTGCAACTATTTACTGATTATTTATCCACAGTTTCTAACTGTAACAATAAGCACCAGCCATTAGAATACAGGATAAAAGACAAAGATGGTAGCTGGCGATGGCAGGAAATTAGCACATCTGCCTTTAAAGATGAGAATACTAATATTTTGTATTGTGTAGGCATTACTGACGATATAACCGACCGCAAACTTACAGAAGCGGCGCTAGCAGAAAGAATCCAGTTAGCTAACTTTCGGACAGCAATTGATACTGTTTTCTCTCAAGATCACACATTACAAGAGTTAATGCGTGGCTGTGCTGAGACTATGGTGACACATCTCAATGCAGCCTTTGCCCGCATCTGGACACTGAATAAACAAAATAACGTCCTCGAATTACAAGTTAGTTCGGGGATGTATACCCACATTGATGGCCCCCATAGATTTGTACCAGTCGGTAAATTCAAAATTGGGTTAATTGCCGAAGAAGCCAAACCCCACCTCACCAACTCTGTACAAACCGACCCCCGTGTAGGGAATAAAGAGTGGGCAAAGCAAGAGGGAATGATTGCCTTTGCTGGCTATCCCTTGATTGTGGAAGGAGAAATATTAGGGGTCATCGCCATGTTTTCTCGCCAAGTCCTCAGCAAGTCTACCTTTGAAGCCTTGAGAATAACAGCCCATGAGGTTGCTCTCGGCATTAAGCGCAAGCAGACTGAAGAAGAACTGAGAAAATCTGAAGCTAAATACCGAGAAATTGCCCAAACAGCCCAAGAAAAAGCCCAAAAGTTAGAAGCAGCGCTATGGGAACTCCAACAAACCCAGGCGCAATTAATTCAAACAGAGAAAATGTCCAGTTTAGGACAATTAGTAGCGGGTGTTGCCCATGAAATTAATAATCCCGTGAATTTTATCTACGGTAATATCACTCATACCCGTGAATACATAGAGGATTTGCTTTACTTGGTTAAACTCTATCAAAATCACTACGATTCAGTATTACCAGACATTGCAGACCATATATACGGCATGGATTTAGAGTTTATTTCTCAAGATTTGCCTAAAGTTTTGAATTCAATGCACATGGGAGCAGAACGTATTCGACAGATAGTCCTTTCTTTGCGTAACTTCTCTCGCCTAGACGAAGATGGCATGAAAGCAGTAGATATTCATGAAGGTATCGATAATACATTGCTATTATTGCAAAATCGTCTAAAAGCTAAACCAGGCTGTAATGAGATTCAAGTAATTAAAGAGTACGGCAACCTACCCAATATCGTATGTCACGCCGGACAACTCAATCAAGTATTTATGAATTTACTGACTAATGCAATTGATGCTTTGGAAGAGTCTGTTGCCAGTAGTCATTTGTCAGTGGTGAATCATCAAACAACTAACAATCCCCGAATTCTGATTCGGACTGAACTTACCACCGACAACCAGGTAATTATCCGTATTGCTGATAATGGAATGGGAATGGCAGAGAAAGTTCTTAATCGGCTATTTGACCCTTTCTTCACCACTAAACCCATAGGTAAAGGCACTGGCATGGGACTATCAATTAGTTACCAAATTGTGGTGACAAACCACCAGGGACAATTACAGTGTATCTCTGCGCCAGGAAAGGGGGCTGAGTTTATCATTACAATTCCCACGGGTGATGGGTAATGCCGACAGAAACCTTGATATGGTGGGCAATGCCCACCATACTCAGATGTTTTTCCAGTCCCTAATGCCCAATTTTCTAGCGCCGTCTGGAACCGAAACCAGTTGAACGGCGGGCAGGAGAGCGTCCGCTACCAAAACTACTACCGCTAGGGCTGCGTCTGGTGGTGCTGGATTTGCCAGAAGGTCTTAAGGTGCTACCGCCAAAACCGGAACCAGAAGGACGGTTTGTGGTGGTGCGTGGTGCAGTACGGACAGTGGAACTAGGAGACCTTCTAATGGTTCCGGTGGTACGGAAAGCCGTCCGATTTCTTACGGCTGCTGGTGGCGCATTATAACGGCTGCGGTAGCTGGATACCGCTTGGTCGTAACTATTACCATATCCACCAAAGCCCCTAATTACTCCACCTGGTTGATAGACGGGGGGAACATAGTACTGGGGTCTAAACAAGGCATTACCGATCGCCTGACCTGCTATACTACCAGCGACAGAACCAGCAAAGGGGGCCCAAAAGCCATTTTCCCGACGAACTACAACTGTTTCTTGCTGTCCGGTTTGAGGATTAGTTTTATTCTCGGTAACGTTATGAACGTACTCAATTTTAAAATCTTCTGTCAAATATAAAACTGGTTGTCCATTGTCAACCTTCAGATAACTTTTCTTACCTTCTTTGATTTCATCGTCGGTCAGGCGAGCCATTTGCAAGTTTTCGGTGGCAAAGGTTGGGGGTGTACTGTTGAGCAAAAATAGGGTGTATTCCCCACTAGCATCATCGTAAGTGGCTTGTTGTACTTGATACTGACCGTCATTGAGTTTAGTAGTAGCAGAAGTTTGGCTTACATTCCGATTTGTAGAGTTGGTTTGTTCTCCTCCTCCACAAGCAACGGTTGTCAAGCATAAGCTGACTGCTAAAAAAATTACTGTGACTTTACGTAGTATGGTCATGATCATGGCATTGTCATCTTATTTTCGAGCTTAACAAGTTCTTTGATGGTTTGTAGGTACGGACAACCACACAAGTCTAGGACTTACGCACACAGGTTGTCTGTTGAGACTGGGTGTAAGGGTGTAAGGGTATAGGGGTGTAAGGGTTTCAAACAATTCCCCTATACCTCTATACCCCTATACCCCTGAACCCCTTGATTTTCAGTTCTCATGGGTACATCCTGGTTATAAAGGTATCAACTCTGGATAATATTGCAATAGCTGATCATTACTCAGTTCATCTCCTAACCGTGCTGGTGAGAAATGCACTTGGATGGCTCTGAGCTTGTGTTTGTAGTGCAGATTAATCAAGGCTTTTAAAGCTTCTTGCAACGCTTGAATATTAGCCAAATCAGTTTCTAACTCCGGTACTTCCCCTTCGTAGGCCACTGTAGTCATGATCACGATGTTGCGTGTCGCAGGCAAAGAGAGGGGGCGATCAAAGTCATCAGTATCTAATTCTAAATCAGCACCGTATCTGGCAGCAGAATCGCTAAATAATTCGTTGACGTAATCTCCAGCTTCCCCTTCATTCCAAAATACATCACCTTCATTGGCGGCAGAGAGCCAATATTCATCGTAGCGCAGTAGGGTCTCTGATAGTTCTACCAATCCTTCCCCTAAAACTTCTAATTCCCCTTCAGCATTGATTGCATCTCTCGCAATCCGATTTAGTTCTCCTAATATGGGCGCTATGTCAGACCCACTTAAATGTAGAAATAACCGAAATACTACATAACGAGTCCGACCCATCATTTTGTTAAACATACCAATTTGTTTCCTCCAAAAGTTTGTTTAATCGTGACTGAGGAATGGGGGAAATAAAACCAATTTGCAATAAAGCTCTCCCCTGCTCCCCTGCTTTATTATTCATTCACATAGTGAAAACTGTTAACAAAATCCGTAAGTGTGTTTAAACCAGGTAGGTTATGTGGGAGAGATTCACTAGATACATCGGATAAAAAAGTCATTTCGGTATCTGAGGAGTTGATAAATCGTTTACCAAAGTTGGGGCTGTCATGAACAATTAAAGTCTGAGCGCTGGAATTAGTTAATATGGTTTGGGTTGGAGCTTGAAAAAATTTGATTTTTGAGGCTAAATGCAGGTTCTTTTTGGTTTTTTTCATTGTCTGTGCCTGATTTATAGCTTCCGCGATCGCACTCGTTAATTCCTTCACCCGATGGGGTGTTTTTATTCCTAAGGAAGATATATTTTCTTGTTCCATCATGGCTAACAGGGCATAAATAT
The DNA here is from genome assembly GCF_048568275.1 of Anabaena sp. FACHB-595. NCBI lineage: Bacteria > Bacillati > Cyanobacteriota > Cyanophyceae > Nostocales > Nostocaceae > Anabaena > Anabaena sp. FACHB-595. The sequence continues at coordinate 1,341,602 of NZ_CP183473.1, read as the reverse complement.
TCTTTTGGGTATTAACAGCATCTTTAAAAGGTAAAATTGCCATACAGGCTGTGGGTAATAAGTCCGCGTCATTATCTACCCGGAATGTAAACACAGTCCGACGACGACTGATTTCCATGCTGGGGGGTTGTTTGAGGATTGAGTATTCTTGGGCGATGTGGTAGTAAGCGCCAGCCAAGGCAAAGTTCGCTTCTGCTTCTAAGGCTGCATCGATGATAATTTGAATGGTTGGCGGGGTTTCGTTGAAAAATTCTCGTGGATCTTCAGTATCAAACCGTTGGATAATGGAGCGATCGCCTGTAGGACTTAAGTCAATCCATTGACAAATCAAACCCTCTGTTTTTAAGCCAAATCTGGAAGTGGAGTAAAGTTTTGCACCAGTCAAAATGGCGCTGGTTAAATCAGCACCTACCCATTCTGCTCTAATTAATTTTGCTTGAATTAAATTGGCATGGACTAAACTAGCGTTTGTTAAATTCGCATTGCTCAAGTCTGCGCCGACTAAATTAGCGCCACTCAATTTTGCATTACTTAAATCAGCCCAACTCAGGTTTACACCACTCAAATCAGCCCACCGGAGGTTCGCCCCGCTCAAATCTGCACCACTAAGGTTAGCATGGCGGAAGTTTACCTGTTTTAGTTCAGCATCCCGCAGGTTGGCGCTCGTTAAATCACAACGACTTAAGTCAGATCCATTGAGGTTTGCCATTTCCAAGTTGGCTCCTACCAAGGATGCACCTTTCAGGCTGGCTCCGTTCAAATTGGCGTGGCGAAGATTGGCGTGGCGGAGTGTGGCTTCTCGCAAATCAGCACTATTAAGGTTTGCTTCAGATAAATCAACCCGACTGAGTTCAGCACGAATTAACTCAGCACGTACCAAAGAAGCCCCACGCAATTGAGCGCGACTGAGGTCAGCACGAATTAAATTAGCAACATTGAGGCTGGAATGATTGAAAATAGCATTAGTGAGGTTAGCACCACTTAGTCTAGCTACGTTCAGTTTGGCATGGCTAAAGTCAGCTTCGCTCAAATTTGACCCACTCAGGTTAGCTATACTCAAATTTGCTTGGCTAAAATTCACACCACAGAGTTTGACACCACTCAAATTAGCTTCCGAGAGGTCAACACCACTAAAATTGATGACTCCAGTCGCATATTGTGCCAGCAATTCCTCTACATTCATCTAATACCTCATGATTTATCTAATTCGTGATTAAAAACGACCATTGACTAATGACAAAAATGCAAATTGGAATTTTAGGTTTAGGCTTGATTGGTGGTTCATTGGGTTATGATTTGCGATCGCAAGGTCATCATGTTTTAGGTGTGAGCCGTAAGCGATCTACTTGTGAAACAGCCGTTTCCTTAGGTAGTGTTGACGAAGCCTCCGTTGACATCAGCCTATTAACAGCCGCAGAGGTTGTATTTATTTGTACACCTATCGGTCTTATTGTTCCCCAAGTGGAGCAGTTGATTAATCATCTACCCCAGGCTACTGTGGTAACTGATGTTGGGTCAGTGAAAGCACCGATAGTGGAAGCGATTTCACCTCAGTGGGAAAACTTTGTCGGTGGTCATCCAATGGCTGGGACAACAGATAGTGGAATAGAATCTGCCCAAAGAAATTTATTTGCTAATAGACCCTATGTGTTAACACCAGAGCCGACAACACCCAAAGGAGCGATCGCACTTGTAGAGGAAATTGTGCGATCGTTAGGGGCTAAGATTTACTATTGTCAGCCAGAGCAACATGACCGCGCTGTGAGTTGGATTTCCCATTTACCTGTAATGGTTAGTTCCTCCTTAATTGCAGCCTGCATCAGCGAAACTGACTCCGAAGTTTTACAATTAGCCAAAAACCTAGCTAGTTCCGGTTTTCGAGATACTAGCCGCGTCGGTGGTGGTAATCCAGAGTTAGGTGTGATGATGGCGCAATACAATCGCCAAGCATTGCAGGGAGCCTTGGAACAATATCGCCGTAATCTTGATGAGTTAATCGCTCTAGTTAAGCAGGAAAACTGGTCAGCTTTAAAAACCAAGTTACAAACAACGCAACAAGCTAGACCTAATTTTGTGGATGAGATTTAGTAGTTTAGCATTCTCAATGTGGCGATGACCTGTAGGCGATCGTAGGTCATCGTACAAAGAAATTCTTGCTGATTCAAAAACAGCGATTCTCTCCAATAAAAACTTCTCATCTAATCTTATATAATTGTCCAATTGACACTGATGATAATTTTGAAAAAATCAGATTGCTATATCAGACATAAATAAGCAGGTGAATCATATTTGTCTACTGATAAGATGTGTTATGCTTGCCAACGTAAACAGAATTTTTTGGTTTTGGATAAATATTAATTAATCCTACTTTCTTGTATTTTTAACTATTGTTGAGTGATTATGGGTAGTGATTTTTTTGTTACAATACGGGATTAATCGATGGTTTATATGAGCAGTATTTTGCTGATTTATTTGCTGAGTTCACTGTAATAGCAGTCCTATGAACTTAACATCGAGAATGGCAATAGTTTTGAAGTATTGAGGAAATCATTTGAGGGTGTACATATGAGATATGGAATTGATATTGGTCACAATTGCCCACCAGACACTGGAGCTAGAGGGATTAGGTTTGAAGATAATCTGACTCTAGATGTAGGCAATCGAGTCATATCTAAGTTGAGAGCTTTAGGACACGAAGTAATACCTTGTAAACCAGATAGAGCTACTTCCGTTAAAGATTCTCTCTCGCAAAGATGTAATAGGGCTAATGCCAATAAAGTAGAGGTTTTTGTTTCCATACACTTTAATGCTTTTAATGGACAAGCCAACGGTACTGAAGTATTTGCCGCGAGTGATAATGGTAGAAGAATCGCTAAACCAGTATTAGATGAAATTATTAAGTTAGGATATTTTAATCGCGGGGTTAAAAGTGGCTCTCACCTGTTTGTTTTGCGTAATACAAATATGCCAGCAATATTGGTAGAGTGTTGCTTTATCGATGCCCAAAAGGACATGAATTTATTTGATCCGGAAGCAACTGCTAATGCAATTGTCAAGGGATTAACAGGAAAATTACCAAGTACTCCTGTGCCTTCTGTTCCAGATGAAGAACAAAATATAGATACGAGTATTTTGAGACTACAAAAATCATTAAATCGTCTCAAAATTACTGGTAGAAGTAATAAATCTCTTGTCGAAAATAGCCAACTTAATACAGAGACAAAGTTTGCTATAGAGAGATTTCAAGGTATTGTGGGACTGGAGAAAACTGGAATTGTCAATGAGGCAACATGGAATGCCATCAATCTGATTTTAGCTAAAAGAATTATCAGACAGAACCATGCTGGTGGCCCGGTGGTTAGATACTTACAATTCCGAGTAGGAGTTGAAGTTGATGGTATTTATGGCGCGCAGACAGAAGCAGCAATTAAAAGATTTCAGAGACAAAATGGTTTGCTGGCCGATGGAATTATTGGGCCGATGAGTTGGCAAAGACTAATCGGTTAGTGGTAGTGATGAGTGAGAGGTTAGAGAGGTTAGTAAAATAACTAGCTTCTGGCTCCTCTCCTGACTTCTTTCTGTCACTAACCACGATTGCGTTCTAATAAAAGCATCATCATTAAGCTTAGTAGAACTTGTTGCTCTTCGCGATCGCTAACTTGATCTACAGGTTTGATAGTAAATTTTCTAGAGAGAAAGGAAGGGATTTTCTCTAAACGCATCACAACTGTACCATCAGTTCGACTGACTAAATAAACAGGGTTAAATACATAACCAGTGAACATACCGACAATGGGAATTTCCGCAAATAAAGCGTCGGCGATTTTCACCCAAGGATTTTTCTCTTGAATATTTAAGGTAGTTATATCGCCATCAAATATGTCGTAACGCGCACGCCATAAGGATTTTAAACCGCGTCGCTTGACTGCACCAATATTCGCACCGTTACTATCGGTGAAGTCATAGCGCGCAGAAAAATCAATGATGCGATCGGCTTTGATGTAGTATAGAGGACGGGTACGCTCAACATCTGCAAAGATGGTGATGGCTTCTTTGAGCTTAAATAGTTTCTGTTTGACGTAGAAAACTAAATTACCTTGAGCGTCTGCAACGGATATTTGCGGCGCTAACGCCCAAAACTTGAATGTAAGTTCTAGTGGATACTGCATAGGGATTCCAGTGAAGATAACTGCATTTCTCACCTTCCTATTAATCCCTATTAGTGCTGATATGTAACATAGAAAAAATTAAATAATGTAAACACATCTCATAACTTTTTTTGGTTATGTAGAATGTACTCTTATCGGTGAGAAAAACTATAGAATCTGGGTTAATTTCTTTTGGTGTACCCTGCGCTTGATAATAGTTGAAATTGAGGCTCATATTTAGGGTGAACTATGCTTAATGGCATGGTGGGCATTGCCCACCCTATTGGCAGATCATAGTGCTTGAGATTTTGATTTTTTTCATAACCAATTATGGTTAAGATTCATGCCTCGGTTTGCCATAGCTTCTAAAAATAAATCCGTTGATAGTGCTTCTTCCACAGGCCAAACCCCTGGTTTTTCCAGCTTACCTGCTAGTAAAAATTGTGCCATACTGCCTGTGCCACAACCAGAAGCAACGGCTGTATTTTCATGCACTAAAGTTGAGCAATAAACAGCTTGCTTACCATTTTTTATCCCCGTTACTTCTGAACGGACTGACACACCGATACCACTAAAATTATTAGTGACATCTGTCATGAAATGGCTAACATGAGACAAGAATTCAATCATGCTACGGCGCTGCATCAACCATTTAGGAAAAATGTGAGCAGCAATCCAAGTTAAATGATTATAAAAATCGGGAACTGAGCCAAACTTAGTAATAACTGTTTTTACACTGGGGAAAGCTTCAGGTAGTGTAAAAGTTTCTGGCATATCAAACCAATAAACTCCACTGTTATTGTAGGGAGGAGGGAATTTAACTACTTCTCTTTCGCTATAGGGTTGAACTATCTGCCATTTTCCCTCTAACCAAGCTTCAAAAGGATACTGCAATCCTAAAAAAGTAGTCCGCATGACTGTAATGCCAGCACCACCAGAGCCAGATACCAGATAACTTAAATGTATCTTTTCTGGGTCATCAAATTGTTCTACATCATGACGCACCATGCTGTTAGAAATTCCCGGAAAAATGCCGGTATTCACAATTGCTGTGACACCCGCAGCCACGGCTTCCTCGTGATACTTGAGAGCCTTACTAGTAAAAGAACGGTGGTCACTAATATCTAAATAGTTAACCCTTTGTTCAATACATATTTTCAACACATTGGCATCTCGGTAGTGAAATGGCCCGGCACAGTGGATAACTAAATCAGATTGGGCGATCGCCTCTCGCAACTTGTCAACTTCTGCCAAGTCTAGCACCAAAAACTGCATTCTTCCCCCCGACGGTAAGGTAATATCCTTTTCTGACGCTGGGGAACGTCCGGTGATTGTAATTTGGGCTTGGGTATGGGTGGCTATATCTTGAGCAACACTACTACCAATCCGCCCCCGTCCTCCAAGAATTAATACGCGGTCTGTCATTACTCCGGTGTGGGTAACTATACCTCCATTTGACCAGTTTTTGGTCATCTTGGCATCAGTTGCAAGTATGACTTACGTACTGATGGGGATAGGGATTGAGAAAGGTGGGGAAAACTTCAAATGGCTTTGGAAAAACCGCTATTTGACCACTTTTGTAAATAGGCATCAAATACAGCAGCAATATTGCGGATGAGTAATCTGCCGGCAGTGTAACTTCTATATGATTAGGGAGCCATATAAGCAATTATTGAACTTTAATTACTCTATAGTGATTAAGTTATTAAAAATGATCGCAGTCGCAAAACATAACGCAACTAGGGCTAATGCAGGGAGTCGTTTTGCTTTGGTAAGCTATTCTGCTTTTAATTTGCACAATCCATCGTAAGGGCTGTTGACCCTTCGACCACGCTCAGGGTCAACAGTTCACGTTTTATTTACTTAGTGCTAGCTCTTTTTTCTTTTTCATGATTTCCAAATATTCAGTGCGGGTACCATCAACTCGATAGTGGTCACAAATTTGACAGAGTTTGAGAACATCCGATCGAGTGAATACTTTTTGGTGTTCAATTCCGTTATCGTTCCTCCAACGCCAGAAAGTTGTGCGGTCAATTCGGCGATCGCTCTCAGGCCATCTTCTGCGAGAGAGAAAATCTACCACCTCTTCTTCATAAAATGAGTAGCCTTTTGGTAACTTGAGAAGTTCTTCTTTTAAATGAATAAGCGGTATGAGTGGATCTAGCTCAGATAGTCTCATGCCAGCAAGCCCTTATAGTCTTGTGTAAATTCAACTAAACAGAAGGCTTCATAGAAAACGGTTCATCATCTACTTAGTTAGTTTCTATACTGTACCATCTATAAAAAGGCAGCAATGAGGCTATTAGGAACTTTTTCAATGTATTTTCCCTTACACCATACTTTCCTTAATTAAAGTAACAGTAAGAAGCTAAATTACTAATTTAGACAATAATGTAATTTATACTTCATGGCAATGTATATGCAACAAATTTTAGGCTGTATAATTAGCAATTTTGTATATAAAAAATACTCAGTAATTTTTATTGTTAGATATTGAAAGTCTTGAAAAATGGGTAATAGCTAATTGGCAATTGGTAATTGAGGAGTTATTACTCACCGTTCGCGTAATAAAATTTGATAGAGGTTTTTCAGATAGACAGCAGTAAAAAAGGTGAATAATACCCACCTTTTTATATAGTTAATAAATAAATAGCTCAACTCTATTTGCGGCTACCCAACCACTTAGCGGCGGCGATGCCAATCAGCCCTGCAACTACAGGATTGCTGAGGAATTTCATAATTCCTGGTTGTTCGGCTAGGACTTCGCGGAAAATGTCGGGGTGATTGTGATAGGCGAAGGATGCAAGTTTGCTTACATCGTCAGCGTTCATGCGGCTGGCATGGTGAGTACTAAGTCCTAGTTGTTGTTCTAGGTGTCTATCGTCCAATCCTCTTTGTTTGAAGTGTTTGAAAAAGGCGCGGGCTACATCATCCCGTTCGTTGGGCTTGATCTGGGCGATCGCTTTTTGTAATTCTGGTTCCATTTGATTGGAAGGAATCTGATTAGGTTGGAACGACCGACCAAACAATTGACGACGCTGATCTGTGGTTGTCCGTTGGGCGAAATCGTCAAAGGTTTCGTATTCAGTCGCGGGATCACCCGTTGGGCTATCTAAAGATTCGACATTACCTTCACCTAAATCTCTTAGGACTTGCCTTCTGTATTCTTCGCTACTTGTCACTTTTCTCTTCTCCTTATTAATGCCAATTCAGTGATTAGGTATACTGAATTTGGTTTGTCTGAACATCGTACTTAGCCGTCAAAATCAACTTTTTATCAGGCCCATACACGAGAACAGTTAAATCTTGATTGGGAAAGTTTTTGCGGAAACCCTGGGCCAAAGATTTTACTAGAGGTCGCACTTCGTTAGGACGTACTTGACGCGAAATCACAACTCCTAACTTGTTGTTATCGCGGACGTAAGCATCTTGAACTAATCCTTGAGAAGTCTGTACGACCCAGTTACCAAAAGTTTGTCCAGATGGCGAGTTTCCGCGCTCTAATTGGGAATAAGCTGTACCACTACCAATTGCTGATGGGGTACTTGTCCGGTCAAGTTGAGCTACGTTTCCACCACCGCAAGCAGTCGTGAGCATCAACACTAAAACTAAGACAACAGTAGTCAAGATTTTCCTGCTCTGCTGAACCCAAATCATTGTTTATCCCTCCCATTTACATACAATTTATAACAACCTATTTATTAGGGTTACTGATGTGATATTTTTCAAATAATTAACGACCTTCTATTACTCTCGTTAACTAAAAATTTATAATCCTTGATTGTTAAGGCGTTGATAAATTTACGAGGTTGGGTTGAGGAACGTAGGCGCAGCCTTCTCATAGAGTAACCCAACACGAAAAATAATTGGTTTTGTTGGGTTTCACTAAATTTCAACCCAACCTACATTTTTGTCTTTCATCAGAGTCATAAACGAGAGTTAACTCAGAGGAACTTTTTTAATAAATGTAGAGATATGAATGATATCTCTACAACGGCCTTATGAATTAGCCTCCATCTCCCAAACTAAACCTTTTACCCATAGGTAATAAAAAGACTACGTCTATTGTTAAATTACCTGAGGATATAAACTAAATAGCTTTAGTCGATTTTTTTCTTGACGTTGTCCTTAACATCTTCAACGCCATGACGGACTTCACTTTCGGCTTGTTTAGCTTTACCTTCAGCTTTATCTTCAGGGTCACCAGTTACATTACCTAAAGCTTCTTGAGCTTTGCCTTCAATATTTTTACCAGTGGCTTTTGCTCTATCTTCTAAGCTCATTTTTCTCTCCTGAATTTTATAGATTTTAGTTTCAAAGCTATTAGTAAACTTTGAATTGTTTGTTATTACATTTACAAAGTAGCTTAAAACTTTTGCCATAGCCTTCTGCCACAAGATACATTGATCTACTATGCAAAAAGAGTGAAAAAATGAAAGTAAAGTACAATATCCCCGAATTTTTAGAAAAGTTGGGGATCTGATTTATCACACATAAATTAAAAACCCAGTTACTTCATGTAACTGGGTTAGCAAGTTATATAAATTAATAGAATTATTTTCTTGACTAATCTATAAAACCCATCAGACTATCAGAATCATCAATAGTATTTGATGCAACGGGACGATCGCCCATCGACGAGTAAGTGCTAGACAGAACCAAGGCACTGGAAGCAATTGGACGAATTCCAGAAAGGTTAATACTGTCTACGATATTGAATGTATGGGCTGTAATTGGACGAAGTCCCATTATATCGATTGTTTCCACTACTTCCAAAGTACTAGTACTAATTGGACGTAAACCAGCAATTGAGACTGTTCCAGCTATCTCCCAGTTACTACCGGTAATGGAATGCGCTCCGGCAACAGCAAGTTTTCCGTGAATCTGTTCTTGCTCTGATGCTTCCACTGACAGTTCAGCATTTGGCTCGACTTGCTCTTTATTCAAGCTCTGACCCTGATTATTTTCTACTTCCACTGTTGTTTCTCCTTTGAGCTTGGCGCGTTTTTGCCGAGGACTGACCGTTTTGCCGGTACTGCTAATGGTCATAATTAAACACCTCTGGGTTATTAACTTAACTTTACAATACTTAAGGAAAAATCAAATTATTTCCTATATAAGTGAGTTTACCCTTAAAGCACCTTGCATATATATAAGTATCTTCAAAAGTGACATATAAGTAAACTTAAATTCTGAAAATTTGTCAAAGAAAATTGCTAATTGAAAAGGTGGGGGAGCAAAGGTAAGAACAATTACTATGGGCTGTTGACTGTTGACCGTTGAATGTTGACGGCTGACTGCTGACTGTTAGCTTTTGAGTAGGAACTCAGTACTTAGCACTAGCCTGATTAATTTATCGCTAACATGAGATAGGGTATCTTTAGTACAGATGTATGACAGAATTTGGTCTGCAAGCTCCCTTTAGTCCGACAGGTGATCAACCAAGCGCGATCGCCCAGTTAGTTGCTAGCATCGAAGGAGGTAACCGTTACCAAACCTTATTAGGTGCTACGGGAACAGGTAAGACATTTTCCATCGCCGCAGTGATTGAGAAAATTGGGAGACCAACGCTAGTTCTGGCGCATAATAAAACCTTGGCCGCGCAACTATGTAATGAATTGCGCGAGTTCTTTCCCAACAACGCTGTTGAGTATTTCGTCAGTTATTACGATTACTATCAACCAGAAGCCTATATTCCCGTTACCGATACGTATATTGAAAAAACGGCGGCGATTAACGATGAGATTGATATGTTACGACATTCAGCCACGCGATCGCTATTCGAGCGTCGTGATGTGATTGTTGTGGCTTCTATTAGCTGTATTTACGGTTTGGGAATCCCCGCCGAATACCTTAAAGCCGCTATTCCTCTGCAAATTGGGATGGAAGTAAATCAACGGGAGATTTTGCGGGATTTAGCCTCTGTACAATACAGCCGCAACGATGTAGAAATGGGAAGGGGACGTTTCCGCGTCCGGGGTGATGTATTAGAAATCGGCCCCGCTTACGAAGACAGGATTATTCGGGTAGAATTTTTTGGCGATGAAATTGACGCAATTCGCTACATTGACCCCGTGACAGGGGAAATTATCAACAGTTTACAAGCAGTAAATATCTATCCTGCGCGTCACTTTGTCACCCCAGAGGAACGTTTAGAGGTAGCTTGCGAAGATATCGCCTATGAATTAAAACAGCGCAAAGCAGAATTAGAAGAAACTGGCAAATTGGTAGAAGCGCAACGCATCGACCAACGCACCCGTTACGATTTAGAAATGCTGCGGGAAGTGGGTTATTGCAACGGCGTAGAAAACTATTCTCGCCATTTAGCAGGTAGACAAGCGGGGGAACCACCAGAAAGTTTAATTGATTATTTCCCGAAAGATTGGTTGTTAGTCATTGACGAATCTCACGTTACAGTCCCGCAAATTCGCGGAATGTATAACGGCGACCAAGCTAGGAAGAAAGTATTAATTGAGCATGGATTTAGGCTTCCTAGTGCTGCTGATAACCGTCCTTTAAAAGCAGAGGAATTTTGGCAAAAAGTTAACCAGTGTATTTTTGTTTCTGCTACCCCAGGAAATTGGGAATTAGAGATTTCCGAAAATCGCATAGTTGAGCAAGTCATTCGCCCTACAGGCGTAATTGATCCAGAAATTTCCGTTCGTCCCACAGAAGGACAAATTGATGATTTGTTAGGAGAAATTAAAGATAGAATCGACCTCCATGAAAGGGTATTGATTACCACTTTAACTAAGCGGATGGCGGAAGATTTAACAGAATATCTGCAAGAACACGGCGTGAAAGTGCGGTATTTACATTCAGAAATTAATTCTATTCAACGGATTGAAATATTGCAGGATTTACGCCAAGGTAGCTTTGATGTGTTGGTGGGTGTGAACCTACTACGGGAAGGTTTAGATTTACCTGAAGTTTCCCTAGTAGCGATTATGGATGCCGATAAAGAAGGTTTCTTACGCGCGGAACGTTCTTTAATTCAAACCATTGGGAGAGCAGCACGACACATCAGAGGACAAGCAATTTTATATGCTGATAATATGACAGATAGCATGATTAAAGCTATTGAAGAAACAGACAGACGGCGCGGTATTCAGGTTGCATATAATAAGCTGCATGGAATTACACCACAACCGATTGTCAAAAAATCGAGTAATGCAATTTTGTCTTTCTTGGAAGTGTCTCGACGGTTGAATGCAACAGACTTAAAAGTTGTTGAAGAACATATTGATGAATTGCCGTTAGAGGAGATTCCTAACTTGATTGACAAATTAGAAGCACAGATGAAAGAAGCATCGAAAAAACTGGAATTTGAAGAGGCGGCAAAATTGCGCGATCGCATCAAGCAATTGCGCGATAAATTAGTAGGCAGATAATTGCTGTCTAAGTATCTGTAGGGTGGGCATTGCCCACCATAACCCAACTTAAAATCGAGCGAGCAATCTCGACACAGCAAGGAGTACAGCTTTCAAAAATCCCAGTTTAAATGCACATCAGCTTACCTTACAGCCACATCGTAACGCTACACACTCGGTATTGTAGCTCTGTACCACTTTAAATCTTCCTGTCCACACTGCTAAGTTTGGCTTATGCCAAAATAAATATCAGTAAAACTACGGCTTTTAGCAATGGGGTGGAATCCAGTATGGAGAAGCAGCTAGTTTGGTAATCGCAGCGTCAAAATAGTATTAGAACTGGTGAACAATAAACATAATATGAAAGCGTACGAATTTCTAGCAAACGTCACCACTGAAGGCAAAATAGAATTACCAGATGTGATTTGGCAAAAGTTAGCAACTAAAACGAAAACGTTCTCGTTTAAAACAAGAACGTTCTCACTTAGAACAGCAAAGTTTTAGTTCAAACAAAAACATCCCAGCGCAGAAGCTCAAATTTGATGTTTTCCGCTAAAGTCGCCGCGTTTTTTCTAAACTGACGACGCTTGTGGTTGCACTTTTTTCGATTCACTGCTAGGTTAAATTACTTGCTTTCTTAACTGCTTTCTTTAACTCTTCAAAGGTAATACTACCGTCTTGGTCTGAATCATACTGTACTAGCAACTCTTGGGGGCTATTGGTATTCGTTTCTGATGAGATGACTGCACTTAAACCAGGGCTTAAAAAAAGCTCATTAATGGAGATTTTGCCGTCTTGATCACGATCTAAGGTATTAAAAAGAGATTGAAGCTCTTGCTCGGTTGCCATAAATTTCTATCTGAATTAATATTTCACTTTAATATTTCAGAATTAAATAAACTTATATCTTTAGATGTAGAAATAGGTATCGCTGGGGCTGAGATTAAGAATACTAAAGGTGAGTATGAAGCACCGATTAGTCTAAAAAATGGGAAACATAAGTTAAATACACCCGTTGAAATAGGTTTTACTTTATGATTTTTGGTTTAAAAAGTCTCACTAATTTATCAATATTACTGATATTAGTCGGCAGCAACAATTTTTATCCGTCGGCTATAGCTAATACAAATAATCAACCGCAGCTATCAGCACAACGACCAGCTAGAACAGCTAATTCTCAGCCACACAAAGTTTTTCAACCGATTTTGCCGAAGTTAAAGCAAAAGAGTCAAATTAAGATTTTATTGCCTAAATACATTCCTGAGTCGGATGGGACAAATCCAATTTACGCCATTATAGAAACGGCTACACCGAAGAAATATGAGATTCTGTTGGGTTTCAGTCCTGATTGTACTGGTGGGACGGCTTGTCGTTTAGGTGTGGTTTCGGCGGAGGCTGTCACGCGTTCAACGCCGCGCCTCAAGGGGAGAAGGGTGGCTTTAGCTAAGGGTATTGCTGGCTATTTTGTGGATTTTCGTTGTGGGGCTAATTGTTCTGATGCGACTTTGACGTGGCGACAGCAAGGGGTGCAGTATAGTTTTGGGTTGAAGGCAGGCGATCGCAATTCTCTCATCAAAATGGCTAATTCTGCTATTAATCCTTAAGCAAAAAATTAAACCTCTCCTACAAACAAATAGGAGAGGTTTAATCATGAATCACCAAAAAATTAATATCCGCCTTCTTCTTCGTATTCTGGTTGTCTTTCTTTGACTTTCTTGGGAATATTTACTGGTTGGGGTGGTACGTCTTCCCACGCATCACTTTCTACATCGTCATCATAATCGTCGTAATCTTCGGTGTATGGTTTGCTGTAGGGTTGAGACGGGGGCTGATATCTGTCTCTACCCGTGGCTTCACTCCAGTTGTCTTCTTCGTCTTCTTCGTATTGAATTGACTCGTATTGTCGCGCCTTCATGACTTGGCGCTGTGGTCTTTCTTCTTCGATGTAATCTTCAGTCCATTCTTCCTCGGCTACGGGTTCGGGGGTGCGGACTTTGGGTTTGGGTGGCTGTAAGGGTACGCCGCTAGGTAGCTGATTTGATGGTGCGACAGCGCGGGGTGCGGAATAACCATATTCTTCTTCTGTATCCCGTTCCCAAGGTGCTTTACCAATACCCAGGCGTTCGAGAACACCGACTGTTAACTGATTTACCCGTTCTTCGGCTCCTTCAAAGACAATCAACCTGTTGGGGCCGGTGCTGACTACTTCTTCTATGGATATTTCGTAGGTGCTTAAAAACTGGTCGGGAATTTGGGGAACTCCCAAGGAGGCGATGACTATGGTGTTGAGTTTACCTGTTTCGGCTTCAAATCGGAAACCCCGCACTCTACCTAAAACTTCGCCTGTTTCGGTGATTACTTCCCAGTTAATCAAGTTACTGAGGGCTTCAACTTCAATATCTTCGATGACATCTTCGTTATCAACTAAGATGACATCGCCATATTGGTGGATGCTGCTAAGGTACATATAGCGGGGCAGACCAGAGATAGAGATCAGGCTGTCTCGCAAACCAAGAGCCACAACCTCTCTTTGATCAATATCCACCCAAACTTGACTGACGATTCCTAACCGTTTGCCGTTGTCGCGGGTAATTACCTGCGTATTTAATATGTCGGAACGCCTAATTATTTGTTCAGAGGTCATTCTATACGGAGTCCTGATCTCGAATCCGGTTTATCTATACACTATTATTAACAAAAACTCAAGCAGATGTATTCGAGGATGATAACTTAATTCCCAAAACTTGAGTATAAGCTCCTCGTGCTTGAGTAACGCCGATTGTGCGTTCGGCTGATTCTATCATCGGACGGCGCAAACTCACAACTATGAATTGTGCCTGCTGGGCTTGTTGTTTAATCATTCTTGATAATCGCTCTACGTTTGCCCCATCGAGGAACATATCTACTTCATCAAAGGCGTAAAATGGCGAGGGGCGGTAGCGTTGCAAGGCGAAGATAAAGCTTAAGGCGGTGAGGGATTTTTCACCACCGGACATGGAGGCGAGTCTTTGGACTGGTTTACCTTTGGGGTGGGCGACTAAGTTCAAGCCACTGTTAAAGGGATCTTCTGGGTTATCTAATTGCAGGTAGCCGTCGCCGTCGGAAAGGGTGGCGAAGATTGATTGGAAATTTTCATTTACAGCGTCGAAGGCTTCTTTAAAGGCGATTTGGCGCAAGGTGGTGAAGTTTTCAATGCGTAGGAGTAGTTCGGTGCGTTCTCCTTCTAAGGTCTGTAATTTTTGGGATAGTTCTTCTAGGCGCTTTTGGGTACGTTCGTATTCTTCCAACGCCAGCATATTCACAGGTTCCATTGCTTGGAGGCGTTTGGCGAGCGATCGCAATTCTTTCTGCAATTCTTCTAAGTCTACCTTGTCTGGGACTTCTGGCAAAGGGTTGGGTAGTTCTGGGACTAGTTCCTGTAACTGGCTTTGTAAGGCGGTTAAGTCTTCCCGGCGTTTAAGTTGGGTTTCTTCCAGTTTTTGAATTTCCCATTCTAATTGTTGCTGACGCAGGAGGTGCGATCGCACTTCTTGTTCAATTGTGTCGCGTTTTTGTTTTTCTGCGCCGAGGTGTTGTTCAAGTTCGCTGAGTTTGGCGCGGGTTTGGGTGATTTGTGCGTTTATGGTTGTGGTTTGTTGAGAGACGCGATTAATCGCTTCTGTACAAGTGGTTTGTTGGGTTTGATATTCGGTGATGCGCTGTTGGGCTTCTTGGATGCGTTCTTGTAAACGCTGTTGTTGATTTTCTAGATTTTTTAAGCGTTGTTCGGCTTCCCTAAAGGCGGTTTCCCGTTGTTGTATTTGTTGTTCTTGGGTTTTAATTGTCGCCTGAATTTGTTGCCATTCGCTGGGGGTTTGGGAGGCTTCTAACTCGGCTAGGGTGTGGCGTAGTTGTTGTAATTGGCTTTCTTGTCCTGGTAAGTCCCTATCTAAAATCTCCAGGCGAGATTGGGCTGTGGTAAATTTCTCGGTGTTTTGGGTGAGTTGCGATCGCGTCCCTGTCAACTGGGCTGTTAAACTCTGAATATCTTTTCGCAACTGTTCCAACTGTAACTGCTGTTCTCGCCGTGCTTGTCGAGTTTCAGTGAGTTCTTGGGATAGTTGTTTGGTTTTGATGACTAAATTAGCGATCGCATCACCACAACGGTTTAAAATCCGATCAATATCGGCTAAACGCTGTTTTAAGCCAATGGCTTCATCTGATTCTGCGGCTTCTGTATTCCCAAACCGGAGGGAGGAACGCTGGTTACTACTTCCCCCAGTCATCGCGCCACTGGTTTCTAGTAGTTCTCCATCCAAAGTAACGATGCGATATAAGCCGAGATTTTTCCGCGCTGCTTCCAGGTTGGCGAAGACGACAGTATTACCAAAAACGTAATTGAAGATGTCTTTATAACGGCGATCGCAGTCTACCAAATTCACGGCATAGTTAACAAAACCATTAGCTAAACGCAGCGTCGCATCCTGGGTAAATTTGTGAGACTGAATTTTATTTAACGGTAAAAACGTCGCTCTCCCAGCCCGTTTTTGTTTGAGTAGTTCAATTCCGGCGGCTGCTATACCATCATCTTCTACCACAATGTGTCCCAGCCGCGCCCCAGCCGCAATTTCTAACGCTAATTGAAACTTGGGTTCTACCCGTCCCAAATGTACCACCAAGCCGCATACCCCAGGCATTCCCGACTGGATAATCACTTTACTGGCTTGGGTTCCTTGTACCTCTTGCTGTGCTTGTGCTTGCGCCTCAATTCTATCTAGCTGACGTTGTTTGTCCCGTTGTTCTTGTAATAGCCGCTTTTGGGTATCTTGCTGGATTTGTAATTCCTGTTCTGTGGCTGCAAGATTTTGGGCTAAATCTTGGATGGGTTCGCCAGAGGAGTTAAATTCTGTTTCTATGCGTTCACAATCGGCTTGTTTCTCAGCTAATTGCGGTTCTAATCCAGCAATTAACTCGGTTTGTTCCCCAATTAACTGCTGTAACTGATTATTCCGTTCCCTCAGTTGCGCTTGTTCTGTGCGTTGCGGCTCCAAAGTTTGCAACACAGCCTCAATTTGACGGTTCAACGCCGTTTGTTGCTGTACCCATGCTTCCGACGCTGAAGCTATTTCTGCTGCGGCTTCGCGGGACTTTTCCAAAGCTTGTTGTGCTTCATCCCGTTGCTGCTGACAATAAACAATCGATTGTCTTTCTAAATCCTGTGCTTGCGCCAGTTCACCCAAACCTTGCTGATGCTGTTGAATATCATGCTGAGTTTGCGCCAAACGTTTGGTAGTTTCTTGCAAAGCCGTGTCTAACTCCGTTTGCTGACGCTGGAGTTGCTTCCGTTCCGCTTCTTGGGTAGCTAAGGTAGACTGTACCGCCAGCAGTTCCTCCTCCCCCATTGCTTTCACATGAGCATTTAGCTGTTCGAGTTCAGCCGTTTTTTGAGAAATTTCTGTATTTAAGCTTGCAAGCTGAGTTGTCAGTTCGCCATAATGGCGATCGCCTGCTTGAATATCTGTAACTAACTTCTCTTGCTGTGCTTGTAGGGAACGCCAAGATAATACCGCTTCCCAACATTGCTTTTCTAAAAACTCTGTGCGTAACTTTTGATACCTCTCCGCCTTTGCTCTGTCTTGGGAAAGGCGATCGCGTTGTAAAGTTAACTCAGACTCAATAATCTTACAACTATCTTCCTTATCCTTGACCTCATCTAAAGTTCCCTTGGCTTGATGAATCTTCCTATCAAAAGTCGCCACCCCCGCCAACTCATCAATAATTTCTCGCCGTTCCTTACCCTTCATGGAGATAATACTGGTGACATCCCCTTGCAACACCACGTTATAACCTTCAGGGTAAATCCGCAGCCGCTCCAACTCCTCATGTAACTCTGTCTGCGTCGCCGAAACCCCATTGATGTAGTAATTCGAGGTATAACTACCCTGATGCGTCACCCGCAATTTCCTAGTCACACTCCATTCTGTAGCTCTGTGACCATTCCCATTTACTGTAGGCGCTTCATTCTGAGATAATTCTGCATCATCACTGACAGATAAAAACTGATCACTCGCATCCACCAAATCCGATAAATCAAATGTCACCGTCACCACAGCTTCCACAGCCGAGCGACTTTTCGCCGTTTGAGTATTATTAACCAAATCGGGTAAGCGGTCTGCCCGCATCCCCTTAGAACTGGCTAGTCCCAAACAAAACAACAGCGCATCCAAAATATTAGACTTACCCGAACCATTAGGCCCAGATACGACAGTGAACCCCGACAGCAATGGGACAGAGGTCGTACCGCCGAAGGATTTGAAATTGGTAAGTTCTACGCGCTTAATATGCACCATGCAGTGCTAGTTAACTGATGTTAATGAAGAACAAGTGTATCAATTAATGAAAAATTCTCAAGTAGTCTAAGGGAAAATTTAGAATAGTCACACCGCCGAGGCTCAAAGAACCCAGGGCAGGTAAAGAGAGTTTAACAGCGAATTGCCGCAATTGGTATAGTTTCAATCAGCTAAGTCAGCTAACATTTTAGTTACCAAAATTGTCAACTATCATTTTTCCTGCTGTTGTTGACTGGTTTGCTAACCGTTGTTGTCTGATTTTAAATTACATAATCCATCGTGATGGCCGTTAACAGTCAACAGTTAACAGTTAACAATTACAACTATGTAGCTTAAATTACTCAATGTTTGTCTTTTTGGTAACTTTAAGCAATTTTTTATATGTTCAAAATAAACAGAAATAATTGTGACATTTTTGATACAAATTTGTTAAGAATAGTTACAACACTCGTAACACAAGGAAATAATTCTTATGGTTGAAGCACTTGATAACAACCCACCCCATAAAGTTGTGATTGTCGGTGGCGGTTTTGGTGGATTGTATGCAGCAAAAGCTCTGGCTAAAGCTAAAGTAGACGTGACTCTCATCGACAAGCGGAACTTCCACCTATTTCAGCCACTACTTTATCAAGTTGCAACAGGTACGCTCTCACCAGCAGATATTTCCTCGCCTTTACGCGCAGTATTAAGTAAAAGCAAGAATACCCAAGTATTGCTGGGAGAAGTAAACGATATTGACCCAGAAGCACAAGAATTGGTGATGGGTGATGAAAAAATTCCCTACGACACCTTAATTGTCGCCACTGGTGCAAAGCATTCCTACTTTGGTAAAGATAACTGGGAAGAGTTTGCACCAGGGTTGAAAACAGTGGAAGATGCGATAGAAATGCGTCGCCGCATCTTTACCGCCTTTGAAGCAGCAGAAAAAGAAAAAGACCCTGCAAAGCGTCGTGCTTGGTTGACCTTTGTGGTTGTCGGTGGCGGCCCTACTGGTGTAGAGTTAGCAGGAGCGATCGCAGAATTAGCATACAAAACCCTCAAAGAAGATTTCCGCAACATCGACACCACAGAAACCCAAGTCATCCTCCTAGAAGGTTTAGATAGAATCCTCCCTCCTTTTGCACCAGAATTATCCCAGGAAGCGGAAATATCCTTGAAGCAGTTGGGTGTGCTTGTCCAGACAAAAACTCTAGTTACAAATATTGAGAATGATATCGTCACCCTCAAACAAGGTGAGGAAGTCAAAGAAATTGCCTCCAAGACTGTATTATGGGCAGCAGGTGTGAAAGCATCAGCTATGGGTAAAGTTTTAGCCGAAAAAACTGGGGTAGAATGCGATCGCGCTGGCCGAGTCATCGTAGAATCAGACTTAAGCATTAAGGGACACAGCAATATTTTTGTTGTGGGAGACTTAGCCAACTTCTCTCACCAAAATGGTAAACCCCTCCCTGGTGTCGCACCCGTCGCCAAACAAGAAGGTGAATACGTCGCCGCATTGGTTCAAAAACGCTTGCAAGGTCAAACTCTACCAGCCTTTAACTACACTGATAAAGGTAGTCTAGCGATGATTGGACAAAATGCCGCCGTTGTTGATTTAGGCTTCATCAAACTCAAAGGCTTCTTTGCATGGTTGTTCTGGTTAGTGATTCACATCTACTTCCTCATTGAGTTTGATAATAAGTTAGTAGTCATGATTCAATGGGTATGGAATTATATCACTCGTAATCGTGGAGCTAGATTGATTACAGGTCAAGAAATTCATTTAGCAGTCAACACTGTTAACAATAGCGGTCATTACCAGCCTTTAGAAAAGAGACTACCAGTCAATGTCTAAAATGTTTGCTGAGTAGATAGTACCGCAAGGCGGAAATCAAAAGTCAAAAGTCAAAAGTTTCATATATCAAGGCTTTTGCTTGTTTGAAATGGTCTGCTTATTTACTCTGTGCTGTACTAGTATTGACCTGAAATTTGTGGAATAGGTATCTTGCTTAATATTAGGTAAGATACCTATTCCATATTTATTTTCAGCTAAATCAGCAGGGGAAGTCCCGAAGAATGACTATTGACCAATGACCAAATAGTAACCCTGATTAACTTAATTATTTTGTCAAGTGTTCAAAATAAACTGCAACAAATATTATGATTCTGTTACATCTTTATTAAGAACAGTTACAGAACTTTCAAATCAGGGAAATATTTCTTATGGTAGCTTCACTTGAGAATCATCAACCACATGAGGTTGTAATCGTTGGTGGTGGCTTTGGTGGACTGTATGCGGCAAAGGCACTAGCTAAAACGAATGTAAATGTTACTCTCATCGATAAACGTAACTTTCATTTATTTCAGCCACTTTTATATCAAGTTGCTACAGGTACGCTATCACCGGCTGATATTTCCGCACCATTGCGATCTGTACTCAGCAAAAGTAAGAATACAAAAGTGTTGCTGGGAGAAGTCAATGATATTGATCCCAACTTACAACAAATTATTGTAGGTGATAAAGTAGTACCTTATGACACCTTAATTGTTGCCACAGGTGCAAAGCATTCCTATTTTGGTAAAGATAACTGGCAAGAATTAGCGCCTGGCTTGAAAACTGTTGAAGATGCGATAGAAATGCGTCGCCGGATATTTGGCGCATTTGAAGCAGCAGAAAAAGAAACTGACCTCGAAAAACGCAAGGCTTTATTGACTTTCGTGATTGTCGGTGGCGGCCCTACAGGTGTAGAATTAGCAGGAGCGATCGCCGAGTTAGCATACAAGACTCTCCAAGAAGATTTCCGCAACATCAACACCTCAGAAACTAGAATATTACTATTGCAAGGTGGCGATCGCATCCTCCCACACATTGCACCAGAATTATCCCAAGCAGCCACAACATCTCTGCGAGAGTTCGGTGTGGTTGTCCAGACAAAAACAAGAGTCACAAGTATTGAAAACGACATCGTTACCTTTAAGCAAGGCGATGAATTGCAAACAATCACCTCCAAGACTATATTATGGGCAGCAGGTGTGAAAGCATCTCCTATGGGGAAAGTTTTAGCCGAACGAACTGGGGTAGAATGCGATCGCGCCGGACGAGCGATCGTTGAACCAGACTTAAGTATTAAAGGACACCAAAATATTTTCGTTGTGGGAGACTTAGCCAACTTCTCTCACCAAAACGGTCAACCTCTTCCTAGTGTTGCACCAGTCGCCATCCAAGAAGGTGAATACGTCGCCAAATTGATTAAAAAACGCTTGCAAGGGAAAACTCTGCCAGCCTTTAAATATAATGATCACGGTAGCCTAGCGATGATTGGGCAAAATGCAGCCGTTGTAGATTTAGGCTTGCTCAAGTTGAAAGGCTTCTCTGCATGGGCGTTCTGGCTATTGATTCACATCTACTTCCTCATTGAGTTTGACAGCAAACTATTAGTCATGATTCAGTGGGCGTGGAACTACATCACTCGCAAACGTGGCTCAAGATTGATTACTGGAAAAGAATCACTAGCATTTGCCAACAATTTTGACGATAGCAACGATACAAATAATTACTCAGCAGCCAACAATAGACAGCCACTAAATGTCTAGTGGTTTCATGATTAATTCCGTCGTAGGGTTGTACACTTGCACAACCCTACACTTATTTATATAAAAAAGTTAAGCCTGTATATAAAATATGCGATCGCCTAATTATCCGTGAGAAGCGATCGCATTTATAAAAATATTTCCCTTCTTTAGCCCCTGTCTTCACCAAATCGCTTTTGCAACGTCAACCAATCCTGTGGCTGCATAATTAATTTGGAAATAGGTAAGCGTTTCCACTCACCGTCTTGTTTGAGTAATATCTGCTTGTGCGCTATTTTTACGTCTTCAGGAGCATTGTAACCGTAGACGCGTTGTGGCCATCCTAAAGGTGTGTGAATAATAAATTGTTTATCTTCGACGGTGATATAAGGCTTATGCCAGTATGCCCACCCTAAAAAGATGATGATAATTCCAATGATGACGCTAATGCTGAATTGACCTCTAACCATGAGAATGCTACCGAAAGTTAAATTTAATAACCCTAAGGGAATGAACATATAACCGAAAGTTTTGTTGTAATGCAGTCTCATTATCAAGTTCTCATTGGCTTGTAATTGATCTGATCAAAGATAACAGCCTGAGAAAGCCGTAGTCAGGAGTAAAACAGTTAAAATCTCGGTGCGAAAACAAACAAAATCAAAGACACAACCATGATTGACCTTTACTATTGGACAACCCCGAACGGCCACAAAATCACTATCTTCTTAGAAGAAGTCGGCTTACCCTACAACATCATTCCCATAAATATCGGTGCTGGCGACCAATTCCAGCCAGAATTTCTCAAAATATCCCCGAATAATCGCATCCCAGCCATTGTTGACAATGAACCAGCAGACGGGGGTGCAGCGATTTCTGTGTTTGAGTCTGGCGCTATCTTGTTGTATTTGGCAGAAAAAACTGGAAAATTCATCCCCCAAAATATTAGGGGACGTACAGAGGTTCTACAATGGCTATTCTGGCAAATGGCAGGACTAGGCCCAATGGCTGGACAAAACCACCACTTTAGTACTTATGCACCTGAAAAAATTGAGTATGCCATTAACCGCTACGTCAATGAAACAGGGCGCTTGTATGCAGTGTTGGATAAACGCCTTGCAGATAGAGAGTTTGTCGCTGGTGAATACTCTATTGCCGATATCGCCGCTTATCCTTGGATTGTGCCTTATGAACGCCAAAGCCAAAATTTAGACAGTTTCCCCCATCTCAAACGTTGGTTCGAGACAATTCAAATACGTCCGGCAGTAATTCGCGCCTATGAAAAAGCCGAAGCCTTTAAAAATCAGGCGTTAGATATTGAAAAGTCCCGAAACTTGTTATTTAATCAGTCTGCGAACACTATTCAGCGCTGAAGTATGGGGGGAATTTATATAGGACTTACCCATGAAAACGAAAGATCAAGGGTTTGGAAAAGGGTGTAGGGGTGTAGGGATGTAGGGATGTAGGGGTATAAATCTTTGAAACCCTTACACCCGATCTCAACAGACAACCTGTGTGTGTAAGTCCTATTTATGTTTCCTGAATTATTCTTCTTTTTGGTCGAGTTACTTATGTCCTGAGTAGGGTTAAACACCTGATCTCTGTTTGTTACGGTTGCTAATGACAGTCGTTTATACCAACCGCAATCATTATGACTTTTACACAAACAAACGATCCCACTATTCGTAAATATGTCCAATCATGGCAGAAATTGGATGTAGACGAACAATTGGCTTTGTTTTGGTTTATCTACAAAGAAATGGGTGGTGCAATTACACCAGCAGCCCCTGGTGCTAGCACTGTTTCCCCAGCAATTGCCGAAGGTTTATTTAATCAAGTCAAAGAATTGAATCATGAACAGCAATTGCAACTACAACGCGACTTAATTCGGCGTGTAGATAACCAACTCAGCCGCGAATACGGCTCTCTGGGTGATACCACTAAGCTACTGTTTTGGTATCTTTTATCTCAAGGAATGGATAATGCAACCATAGTTCCTTTTCCTGCCGATTATAAACTGTCTTCAGAATCCCAAGAACTGTTGGAAGGAATTAAAGGCTTAGGTTTTGAACAACAGATTACTCTTTTCCGTGATTACGTTTCCCCAATGGGTGCTGAAGCAAAAGCGGGTGCGGAAATTTAGGGTTTTCCGATAGGATTCATAATTTTTGAAATACACATAGCAATGCCCACCTTATTATGGTGGTGGTGGGCAATGCCCACCCTACGTACTTATTAGTAGTTATGCAATTTAGACGTGAATTAGCTTAATCATACTTAAGTAAAATAGGGGTTTTATATTATGTATCAGAAAATTTTAGTAGCAGTAGAAAACTCTGAGATAGGACAACATATTTTTGAGCAGGGTGTAAATTTAGCCAAAGCAAGCAACGCTGAAATCATGTTGCTGCACGTTATATCTCCTGTGGAAGACCCCTATATTACTCCGATATTTTTGCAACCAGATACAACTTACCCAGGTTGGCAAACAGAATCAATGGATAACTATATCCAGCATTGGGAAAAACTTAAACAGGAAAAACTAGAGTGGTTGCGATCGCTCACTGACGCAGCGATTAATATCGGTGTGAAAACTGGATTTACCCAAAAGATGGGTGATCCAGGTAGGACAATATGTGAAATAGCCCTTAGCTGGCCGGCCGACCTAATTATGGTTGGTAGGCGTGGCCGTGCTGGACTCAGTGAGTTTTTATTAGGTAGTGTGAGTAATTACGTGTTGCATCATGCTCATTGTTCAGTTTTAGTTATACAGGGAAAAACTTTGTCGTCAACGATAGAGCCAAACTCGCAATAAAGACAGTAGTTGTTCTGTATCCACTGGTTTAGCGATGTAGTCAGAAGCGCCGGCGGCGATGCACTGATCGCGATCGCCTTGCATGGCTTTGGCGGTGAGGGCAATAATAGGTAAGGCTTTAAATTGCTCTTTTTTCCGAATCAATTGCATTGTCTCGTAACCATCCATTTCGGGCATCATCACATCCATTAACACCACATCAATATCTGATGTATTTTCTAATAAACTAATTCCTTCTCTACCATTTTCAGCATATATCACCTGCATTTGGTAGCGTTCCAGCATACTGGTGAGGGCGAAGATGTTGCGGACATCATCGTCTACAATTAAAACTTTTTTACCAACTAAGGAATAATCTTGAGAATGGAGTTGTTCGAGGATTTCGCGTTTGGGTGTGGGTAAGTTTGCTTGGACGCGGTGGAGGAATAAGGCGGTTTCATCTAGGAGACGTTCGGGCGATCGCACATCTTTGACGATAATTGTCTCAGCAATCCGTCTGAGTTCTGTTTCTTGATTTTTGCTGATTTCTCTGCCGGTGTAAACAATAATTGGTAAGGTTGCGCCGTTGGCTTCTCGCTTAATCTGTTCCATGAGTTCAAAACCTGTCATGTCAGGTAAGCCTAAATCAAGGACTAAGCAATCAAACTGCTGGGTACGAATCGCTTCTAAGGCGGCTGCACCTGTACCGACAGCAACTGTGGCTACATCACTGTTACCAATCAGTTCGACAATGCTTTGACGTTGTAGTTCGTCATCTTCAACCACTAGTAAATTTTTCACCCGGCGTTCTACGAAACCTCTAATTTTGTCTAAGGCTTCGGATATGGCTTCACTGGTGACTGGTTTTTGTAAATAGGCGATCGCCCCTAATTGTAAACCCCGTTGCCTTCCTTCCTCCACGGTCATGATGTGTACGGGAATATGGCGGGTAGTGGGGTCATGTTTCAAGCGGTCTAGGACTGTCCAACCGTCCATTTCCGGTAAGCGGATATCTAATAAAATCGCCATTGGTTGAAAGTCTTTGGCTAGTTTCAGTCCGGCTGTACCACTTTGGGCAGTGAGTACCTGGAACCCGTGTTGTCGTGCCATATCTACTAAGATACGGGCAAAATTAACATCATCCTCGATAATTAGCAGAATGTTATTATCTGCTGATGGATTGGTAATTGTGGTGCGATCGTCAAAAACAATTGAGTCGTACCCTGTAGAGACGCGATTTATCGCGTCTATTTGGGTCAACGTAGATTCAGCACCAAACCGATTTATCGCGTCTGCATGGTTCAACGTAGATTCAGGACTAAATTGCGGTAAATAGAAGGTAAATGTACTACCTTGACCAGGATGGCTGGTAAGTTTGATTTCACCACCCAAAAGATGAGCAATTTCTCTACTAATAGACAAGCCTAATCCCGTACCGCCGTATTTACGGCTGGTAGTACCATCAGCTTGCTGGAATGCTTCAAAGATAATCTTTTGCTTATCGGCTGCAATGCCAATACCTGTATCACTTACAGCAAAAGCAATGACATTTTGAGCCGGGTTTAAGGGTTGCTGGTTGGGATTCCATCCTGGCTTGGCTACTTCAATCCTGAGGCGGACTTCTCCACGTTCTGTAAATTTAAAGGCGTTGGAGAGGAGATTTTTTAATACCTGTTGTAGGCGTTTGATATCTGTATTAACGGTGGTTGGTAACTCAGGGGCTAATTCGACTGCAAAAGTCAGTCCTTTATTTTGCGCTATTTGCCCAAAGCCGCGTTCAATTTGTTCAGCCAACTCTGACAAGGGAATTGGGGTCGCATGGATGGACATAGTTCCCGATTCAATTTTGGCTAGATCCAAAATGTCGTTAATTAATGCTAATAGTTCATTACCGGCTGAGTAAATTGTTTGGCTGTATTCGACTTGTTTAGCTGTCAAATTACTATCGACGTTATCTGTCAACAATTTCGCCAATATTAATAAGCTGTTTAAAGGTGTCCGCAGTTCATGGGACATATTCGCCAAGAATTCAGACTTATAGCGGGATGAGAGGGCGAGTTGTTCGGCTTTCTCTTCTAAAGACCTTCTGGCTTGTTCAATTTCCCGATTCTTCCTCTCTACTTCTTTTTTCTGTAAAGCTAACAATTCTGCCTTTTCTTCTAACTCAGCGTTGGTTTGCTGTAGTTCTTCTTGTTGTCCTCGTAGTAAATCTTCTGAAGCTTTGAGTGATTGGGCTTGTTGTTCTAGACGCTGGTTGGTTTCGCGGAGTTCGCTTTGCTGGGTTTGTAGTTCCTCGGCGAGGGATTGGGATTGTTTGAGTAGTTCTTCGGTACGCATCGAGGCGGCGATGGTGTTGAGAACGATCGCAATACTTTCGGTGAGTTGGTCGAAGAATGTCAAATGAATTTCACTAAAGCGGCGGAAGGAGGCTAGTTCAATTACCGCCGTCACTTGTCCTTCAAATAATACAGGTAAGACTACTGCATTTAGGGGGTTGGCTTCGCCTAAACCAGAGCTAATTTTTACATAATCACTCGGCACTTCCGTTAACAAAATGCGCTCTTTTTCTAAAGCACATTGTCCAACTAAACCCTCACCCAATTGGAAGCGGTTAGCTAGATGTTTGCGTTCCCGGTAAGCATAGGTGCTGAGTAGTTGTAGGTAGCTTTGATTTTCTGCCCCTTCCATTAAGTAGAATACGCCGTGTTGTGCGCCTACCAGTGGTGCAAGTTCTGAGAGAATGAGTTTTGATACGGTTTCTAAGTCGCGCTGACCTTGCAGCATCCGGGTGAATTTGGCGAGGTTGGTCTTTAACCAATCTTGTTCGGTATTTTTCTGGGTTGTCTCCCGCAGATTGGCAATCATCTGGTTAATGTTGTCTTTGAGAATTGCCACTTCTCCTTGGGCTTCTACAGCGATGGAACGGGTTAAATCGCCCTTGGTGACGGCTGTAGCCACTTCGGCGATCGCTCTTAATTGGGTGGTGAGGGTAGCCGCTAGCTCATTTACGTTGTCGGTCAAATCTTTCCATGTCCCCGCCGCCCCTGGAACCTTGGCTTGACCACCTAATTTTCCTTCTATCCCCACTTCCCGCGCCACTGTCGTCACCTGATTGGCAAAGGTGGCTAGGGTGTCAATCATTTCGTTAATTGTCTCCGCCAAGGTTTCAATTTCCCCTTTGGCATCTAACATCAGTTTGCGTTTCAAGTCGCCATTCGCCACCGCCGTCACCACTCTGGCGATCCCTCGCACTTGGGCTGTCAAGTTCCCCGCCATTGAGTTGACGTTATCAGTCAAATCTTTCCACGTCCCCGCCACACCTTGCACCAAGGCTTGACCGCCTAATTTGCCCTCGGTTCCCACCTCCCGCGCCACCCGCGTCACCTCTGAGGCAAAGGAACTGAGTTGATCCACCATTGTATTAATAGTGTTCTTTAAGTCGAGGATTTCCCCTTTCACATCCACGGTGATTTTCTTCGACAGGTCGCCATTGGCTACCGCCTTCGTGACTTCGGCAATATTTCTGACCTGGGCTGTGAGGTTCCCCGCCATCGAGTTAACGTTATCTGTCAAATCTTTCCACGTACCACCCACACCCCGGACGTAGGCTTGTACACCCAATTTCCCCTCGCTGCCTACCTCCCGCGCTACCCTGGTGACTTCTGAGGCGAAGGAATTGAGTTGATCCACCATTGTATTAATAGTGTTTTTCAACTCCAGAATTTCCCCTTTCACATCCACGGTGATTTTTTTCGACAAGTCGCCATTGGCTACAGCCGTCGTCACCTCGGCAATGTTCCTTACCTGGGCTGTCAAACTCCCCGCCATAAAGTTAACGCTGTCGGTCAAGTCCTTCCACGTCCCCGCTACGCCCTTCACCTCTGCTTGTACGCCCAATTTCCCTTCTGTTCCCACCTCCCGCGCTACCCTGGTGACTTCCGACGCAAAGGAGTTGAGTTGATCTACCATCGTGTTGACGGTGTTTTTTAATTCGAGAATTTCGCCCTTCACATCGACGGTGATTTTTTTCGATAAGTCGCCAGTAGCTACCGCCGTCGTCACTTCCGCAATATTTCTTACCTGTGCCGTCAAACTCCCCGCCATGAAATTTACACTGTCGGTCAAGTCCTTCCACGTACCCGCCACACCCCGAACATCGGCTTGTACACCTAACTTTCCTTCGCTGCCTACTTCCCGCGCCACCCTAGTAACTTCCGATGCAAAGGAACTCAGTTGATCCACCATGATATTGATGGTGTTCTTCAACTCGAAAATTTCGCCCCGCACATCCACAGTAATTTTTTTCGATAAGTCACCATTGGCGATCGCTGTCGCTACTTCGGCAATATTCCGCACCTGTCCCGTCAGGTTACCCGCCATCAAATTCACATTATCGGTCAAATCCTTCCACGTCCCCGCCACCCCGCGCACTTCCGCCTGTACGCCTAGTTTCCCCTCCGTCCCTACTTCCCGCGCCACTCTTGTAACTTCTGATGCAAAAGAATTAAGTTGATCCACCATTGTATTAATAGTGTTTTTCAACTCCAAAATTTCGCCCTTCACATCCACGGTGATTTTTTTCGACAAATCGCCAGTAGCTACCGCCGTTGTCACTTCGGCAATATTTCTTACCTGCGCCGTCAAACTCCCCGCCATGAAGTTGACGCTATCAGTCAAATCCTTCCACGTACCCGCCACCCCTCGGACTTCTGCTTGACCGCCTAATTTTCCTTCCGCGCCTACCTCCCGCGCTACCCTGGTAACTTCTGATGCAAAGGAATTAAGTTGATTCCACCATGATATTGACGGTGTTTTTCAACTCCAAAATTTCGCCCTTGACATTGACAGTAATTTTCTTCGACAAGTCACCATTAGCTACAGCCGTTGTCACCTCGGCAATATTTCTTACCTGGGCTGTCAGGTTCCCCGCCATCAAATTCACATTATCTGTCAAGTCTTTCCAAGTACCCGCCACCCCTCTGACTTCTGCTTGTACGCCTAACTTCCCTTCCGTCCCTACTTCCCGCGCCACCCGTGTAACTTCTGATGCAAAGGAGTTAAGTTGATCCACCATTGTATTGACGGTGTTTTTCAACTCCAGAATTTCCCCCTTCACATCCACAGTAATTTTCTTCGATAAGTCACCATTAGCGATCGCCGTCGCCACTTCCGCAATGTTCCGCACTTGTCCGGTGAGGTTCCCCGCCATCAGGTTGACATTATCAGTTAAGTCTTTCCAAGTCCCCGCCACACCTTGGACTTCGGCTTGCACCCCTAGTTTCCCCTCAGTTCCCACCTCTCTGGCTACCCGCGTCACCTCACCCGCAAAGGAACTCAGCCTCGTCACCATCGTGTTAACTATATTGGCAGTTTGGCGAAATTCACCTTTTAGGGGTCTACCATCAATTTCTGTGGCGATCGTTTGTGATAAATCCCCATTAGCTACAGCCCGAATTACCCGCGTAGTTTCTGCCGTCGGCTGGACTAAATCTGTAATGAGAGTATTGACAGAATTAACACTATCTGACCAAGAACCACGCACATTTCCCAAAGAAGCCCGTTCAGTAATCTTGCCTTCTTTGCCCACAACATTACTAATGCGCTTTAGCTCTGCTGCCATGCGCTCATTCTGGTCAATAATATCGTTGAGCGTATCGGCTATCTTACCAGCTACACCTGTTTGGTCTATGGGCATCCGAGCAGAGAAATCACCTTTTTTGACAGCAGTTAAGGTTTTTAATAGCTGTTTTAAGTCTAATTCATCGCTTTCTCTAGTTAACTGTTCGGTTGCCATAGTCTAGCCCTTTAGAAATTACCGTTTATTTTTACCCCCACAAATATTTGAGAGTAATTTGAGTAGAAATATTATCTTGCTGTATCCTCAGGAGTTCTTAATCCCTGTCCCATGCTAGATAAAAAATGCTATTTCTAACACTTATTGGTGAGAAATATTGCAGCATAAAGACACCAAAAATAGACAGAATAAATATTTTCTTTAATTTTTCTGTAGGCAATACATGACGGCTGACTTAAACAAGGCAGAAGACAGAAAGCTAAAAATAGAAGGAAAGAAAGCTTTTTCATCCCTTTTGGTGTGGGTGGTTCATGATGGCTGCTTAGGAAATCATAGCCGCTATTTAGTCTCTGAAGTAGTTACTAGTAAAATTTTTAGATATCTACAAAATAATAGTTTTATTACCTATTTCTTATGGCATATATCTTTAGATATAGAAGGTAGGAATATTAAGCAAAAATTTTAAAAAACAAATGAGCAAACATGAGTTATCCACCCGAAAAGAAGCGAAACAGGTAACTTCCGCCGGAATTATTTAAAATTTTGAACTGATACAAGTCTGGGCTGAATTTTGGGAACACTTGATGTAACCAGGTGAGTGTCTACCTTTCTACTAAGAGGTTGTTTTAAAAGTAGTTAGCTGTGATTTTAAGCACTTATTGATCCCCCTAACCCCCCTTTTTTAAGGGGAACAACAATCAAAGTCCCTCTTTTGAAGGGGGATTTAGGGGGATCTGAAAGTATTTGATACATTGTCAGGGACTTTTCAAGCATCCTCTAAGTATCGCTTTGCACAAGTCCCGCATCTTTTCAAACTCACACTAGAGCATTTCTACAAATCATGAGATGTAATCATTTATCTGTTGTCGCCTTTTTCCTGACTTTGAACTGCTTACCGCTTTCTGCTGCAACGATACAGAAGACACAGGCGCAGTCATCCCATACCCAAAAGGGTTGGCAAATTAGTCAAGCTTTTAAACCCCCAAAACGGCAAGGCCCTCCTGTTAGTGCTGGCGGTTCTAGCCGTGGTTCCTCCTGCATTACCGGGAATAAGTCCATCACTCCCCTTATCCCTGGAAATAAATTAGGGTTGACACTTGCCCAACGTCCAACTTTGTTTTGGTCTATCCCATCATCTTCAGCGAAAACGGCTGATTTGGTGCTGTTGAATGATGCTGACAAAAAAATATTTTATGAAACCACGCTCAAACTACCTAATAAAACTGGCATCATCAGCTATACTCTACCGCCAAATTCACCCCCATTAGAAATAGGTAAAAGTTACCGATGGTACTTAACGTTGGTTTGTGATCTGCCAGATTTTAGTACTAATCCTACAGTTGATGGTTGGGTAGAACGGATTCAACCAGAATCATCTTTATCACGGGCGTTAGCCAAGGCAGATGCAAGAAAGTTACCCTCTATCTATGCAGAGGCGGGAATTTGGCATGAAGCGTTGGCTAGTTTGGTGCAGTTACGCCGTCGTGAACCCAAGAATCCAACTTACTTCGTAAACTGGCGGCAATTTTTACAGTCAGTTCAATTAAATGCGATCGCCTCTGAACCTCTACTCGATTGCTGCAAGTCGGAAATTGCCAAAAAAATATGATCTGGGCAAAGCTGAAACCCCTATTTTGGCAATGGCGCGGGGTTGTATTTGCGGTTCCGAGTATGACAATTCTGGTGATTGGTCTACGGTTGACAGGTCTGTTGCAGTTACTAGAGTTAGCAGCATTAGACCAGTTTTTTTTGCTGCGTCCACCAGAACCGCCAGACACCCGCATTGTGATAGTCGAGATTAATGAGGCGGATGTCCGCAAACAGACACAATGGCCGATGTCTGATGCCGCAATGGCTAGCGTATTAGATACTATTAAACAACAACAACCACGGGCGATCGGGTTAGATATTTACCGTGATTTACCTGTTAATCCTGGGCATGAAACTTTAGTTAAATTGTTTGCATCCACGCCTAACTTGATTGGGGTGCAGAAACTCTCTGACACTAGAGATAGTTCGGCTGTGAATGCGGCTCCAGTACTTAAGGAAAATAACCAAATTGGTTCCAATGATTTACCACTAGATGGGGATGGGAAGATTCGCCGGGGATTGCTGTATGTCAATGTTAATGAGGAAGATGTTCTCGAAAGTTTTGCCCTAAAATTGGCATTGCTGTACTTAAAGCCGGAAAAGATTACTGAAAAGCCAGCCGCTAGTAACCCTAATTATTTGCAGTTAAATCACGGGGTATTCCCAATTTTTGAGGCTAATGATGGGGGTTATGTCCGCGCCGATGCACGGAGTTATCAAATCCTGTTAAATTACCGGGGACGCATCCAGCAATTTACCACCGTTACCTTAAATCAAGTGCAACAGAAGCAGATTCCAGCAGACTTGATGCGGGGAAAGGTGGTATTAATTGGGGCAACGGCTGAGAGTTTGAAAGATATATTCTACACACCATACAGCAGTAATTTATTTACGCCCCCAGAACGAATGGCGGGTGTGACAATTCACGCTAATTTAGTCAGCCAAATTTTGAGTGCAGCTTTGGATAGTCGCCCCCAAATTCAGACTTTACCTGAGACTGGGGAATGGCTGTTAATTTTAGTTTGGTCGATTATTGGGGCTAGTTTATGTTGGCAGCAACGCAGTAGTAAAAATCAAAAGATTGTTTTAGCTGTGGGTATTCCCCTGATTGGTGGCGTTGTAATTGCTGGTAGCTTGTTGGCGTTTGTCGCTGGTTGGTGGATTCCCATTGTCCCATCTTTGCTAGCATTTGGCGGATCAGCGATCGCTGTTACTCTCTACATCGCCCAAAGCGCCGGGGAAATGCGAAAAAACCTCGGACGCTACCTAACTGATGAAGTCCTCGCCAATATCCTAGAAACTCCATCAGGTTTAAAGTTAGGTGGTGAACGGCGTAAGGTAACGCTGTTATTTTCCGACTTGCGCGGCTTTTCTGCCATGTCTGAACAATTATCCCCTGAACAAGTGGTGCAGATTCTCAATCTGTATTTGGGGGTAATGACAGATGTGATTAACCAATATAAAGGCACAATTAATGAGTTTATCGGCGATGGGATTTTCATCATGTTCGGCGCGCCTATTTGTCGCCCTGATGACTCCCAAAGAGCGATCGCCTGTGCGATCGCCATGCAACGAGCGATGCAGCAGGTGAATGCAAAAACTCACCAAATGAACCTACCCCAGCTAGAAATGGGCATTGGGATTAACACGGGTGAAGTTGTCGCCGGCAATATTGGCTCACAAAAACGCGCCCAATATACAGTTATTGGTAGTCACGTAAATCTAGCTGCCCGCATTGAGACTTACACTGTAGGAGGACAAATTTTAATTTCCGAAAATACTCGCCAAGATGCTAATACTGATTTGCAAATTGCTGGACAAATGCAAATCGAACCCAAGGGAATTAAGGAACCAATCACCATATATGAAATTAGTGGTATCGGTGGTGCATATAACCTGTCTTTACCAGAAGATAATGATCTGATGGTGAAATTGCAATCACCTGTACCTGTGGAATATCAAGTGTTGCAAGGTAAACAGGCAGTTGGTGAAGTATTTCGGGGTGAATTAGTCAGCGTTTCTGAAAAAAAAGCCTTGCTACACTCACCCCATACTTTAGAAAAATTAGCTAATCTCAAGCTCAAGTTACTACATAAACCAGAACTCGCAACAGCAGACATATATGCCAAGGTGATGAAACAATCTGATGCAGATTTGTTTGTCATCCGGTTTACGAATATTCCACCCCAGGCGATCGCATCTCTTAATTCTCTGCATCAATAACACTTACCTATTCAAACAAACTTGCTCATAACGCATACCAGCTATCTCCCAGGTAAATTCAGCTTCTACTAGTTTTCTGCCATTGTGGGATAATTGCGATCGCAGTTGGGTATTCTCAAATAATTGACTAATAGCGTCAACATATTCTGCTGGCTTATTGGCTCGCAATGCTGCTAAAGCTGTATTATCACCATCAACGGCTAACCCCTCTAAACCGCGATCGCTAGCTACTACAGGCACACCAGCCGCCATTGCTTCTAAAGTTTTATTTTTAATGCCAAAGCCTGTACGTAACGGCACTACACACACGGTAGATTGATGCAGATAATCTACCATCGAAGCCACACGACCGGTAACTATTACCCCTGGAATATTCTTGAGATTTTCAATTTCTGGCGTTGGTCTAGCGCCGACAATACTAAATGTCGCGTCAGGATAACGCTGTTGTAGTTGTGGTAAAACTTCGACAGCAAAAAAACGTGCTGCATCAATGTTATGAGAAGCGTCCATTGCCCCCACAAAGATTAAACTATGTCCGGCTGGGTCTTGGCAACGATTGGGAAACAATTCTAAATCTACACCGTTGGGAATGACTTTAATATCAATATCGGGGCGGAGTTTGAGAAATTCCTGGCGATCGTCTTGGGTTGTCACCACAATCTGAGAAAATTTACTACAGTATCGCTGTTCGTAACGCTTCAGCACCAGAGAAAGATATAGGCGATCGCGTATTACATTCTGTGCTGCACCCATTTCTAAATGGTCACGAATCCAGCCATAAACTGAACTGTGAACGTCTACAACGGTAGTTACACTATGACGAAATTCTGGGCGGATATAAATTTCATTCACACTATGTTCACAAGTAATCACATCATATTTTTTAGCTTGAACGCAACTATCAACTAAAGCTTGAATTTCTGGCGAATAGCGATAAAGAACATTGGGTGGTGTCGCCTTCCCCACTGACTCTAGAAAACGTCCAGTTTTCCCTAACAATTTAGCAACGGCATTTTTCGACTGGGGTTCCGGTGGTAAGGGAAAAATCAGCAGTTCACTGACATATTTACGTAGTTCTGCCACTTCAGCATCTGTCACGCTTTTGTTATACTGCGTCACTAAAGTCACATCATGATTTTGCTGGAGGTATTTAAGTAAATTAAAAGTTCTAATTTCCGTACCACCACGACTAGGCGGATAAGGAAAGGTAGAAGAGAGCATCAGGATTCGCATATAATTGTTATACTCCTTTATTTAATAAATACATTTTATTACCTGTATGATGTATCTTGTAAAAGTTGATATTTCTGAAAATAAATTACTCATTTAGTCTATTATTCTTAGCAGAAAATAATTTTTTAAACCTTTCCAGTAATTAGTATTTGTAGTCAAGCTTTCAAGAAATCCATATATGAATAGCAACCCTCTTTTAACAATTGTTACTCCAACACGCGGCAATTTTACAGATTATTGGTTAGAGCAATTATTAAAAATTCAAGGAAATGTCCAATTTATTTTAGTTTATCCACCGGAAGGAACTATTAGAAATATAGATGATTCTAGGATAAAGAATCTCAGAAGTCCCTATAAAGGTGAAGTGATTCAAAGATTTACAGGTTTACTCAACGTTGAAAGTGAGTATGTTCTCGCATTAGATGATGATGATTATGTTCATCCTGATATTTTAGATTTAACATTTAAATATTTCCGGCTCTTTCCTGAAAGTTGGGTTTTAAGATTAAAGATTGAAAATATTCAATATACCGATGAAGTACGAATTCAAAAAGATTGGGAGCCAAATCCTGATGTTGAACAACTAGAAATATGTAAGAAAACACCGGAAAATCCTTTTCCCTTCCAAAAAGGGAACTACAAAGGTCTATTAGAAGTTCCCATCGCTCCCTTAGATAAATCGGTAGATATTAGACATATAATCTTCCCCTGGCATCAAAGA
Organism: Anabaena sp. FACHB-595; assembly: GCF_048568275.1. NCBI lineage: Bacteria > Bacillati > Cyanobacteriota > Cyanophyceae > Nostocales > Nostocaceae > Anabaena > Anabaena sp. FACHB-595. The sequence continues at coordinate 1,305,854 of NZ_CP183473.1, read as the reverse complement.
AAAGACCAAAGCGGGATTCATTTTGAAAACTTTAATAACAGAATTTGGAAAACAGAGCGAGTGAAAGCTGCACTCTACGAATTATCAACCGCAATGAATATTTTTGGTGCTTTAACTTGGATTCCTTTATGGAATTTGGATAGAATGCTGGGTTTATTTGTGCAAGCAAAATTCTATGAAAAAGAAGTCATAATTGGTCACGCTACACCAAAACCAGAACAAATTAGATATATTGTTAGAGATAATTCCTTAAAAGAAACTAGATTACACGTAATAGCAGACTTATTGTTGCTTAAATGTTATCCGCAATATGGGTATTTGTGGAATCTGATCCTCTGGCAAATATACGCTATACCTAAAGTCTGGGGTAGGGCGGTAAAATTAAAGTTGATGAAGTTGAGGCAATCAAACTAGAATGTATCAAGATTTAAGGCAACAGATACTAGTGCGATCGTTAAACGATTAGCCTTCCAAAAGCTTAACTGTCCTTTTTGATAAGCGGTATTGGCTATGCTTACTTCTCGTCTTTCTACTCCTAGCATCTGAGCGATATTTACTGCTCTTAATGGAGTGCCATGCTTTAGAATTTCAATAATTTTGGATTCTAGATTATCCATATTACTAGCCCTAAATTATCATTAAAACCCAGATATAGATAAAAGTTAAGTGAATAAGATACGTGACCAAGTATCAACAATATCTACCATTTTATCGCCGCTTATCCCCTTCACTCGTTTTTTACCATTTGCAATGGTTACTCGTTCTGTTACATCTTTCAAGGATTCAAATTTTCTCTTTTTACGTTCTTTATCAAGACTCTCAACAACTTGAGCAGCTTTTTTATCAGTAAACCCAGATGTTCTTAACCTAAATGTAAGTTCCAATAAATTAAGATTATTAAATGCTTCCAATGGTGTGATCTGTTTAGGTATTTGATTCTCAATTACCTTTATAGCTTCATATAATTTCTGTCTTTCTAGTCTTTCTTGTACTAGTTCTGATCTTAAATCATCAATTTGTTTTGTAAATAAATCTAGTTTTTGATTTACTATACTTGATTCTAAATTGTTTACTTCTTTTTTATGCTCTATTGTTAAATGATTTTTATCTGAAAAGTTTAATTCTTTAAAAGCTGCTACTTGCTTAGATATATTATCTTCATTATTGGGTGCAATAACAAAAGCATTGACCATTTCACATTGGCGAGGATTTTTTTCTCTAGCTCTCACAGCAGCATAATATTCAAAATGTCCGTCTACTACGGTATAAGCTTCTAAACCTGACATTTTTAAAATTAATGGTTTAATAAGTCCCCCGCTTACAATAATATTATCAGCTAGGCTATTCAACTCATCATTTACAAAATTGGAAGCAGGTACGTCAGAAGAAATATTTTTTACATCAACAGTATAAAACTTCATATTTAATTAACTCCTATTTTGTTTAACACTTCTTTAGCTAATACCTCAAATTCCATAGCAGATTGTTGGGCATTGGCTTTTGTTTCTGCATACTTAATAATTGATTTAGGATCTGGATATTCTAACTCTCCAATAGTCATAGAATTATTCATACATTCTGATAGAGAAGTTCTATCATAAATAACCGCTTCCATCAAAGGTAAGCCATATCGCTCAGATATTACATCCCTTTGTTTTGGAAAAGTGTACTGCAAAAATTTAGCATTAGTTGAAATCTTAGAAGCAAGAACTCCTATTACTTGGAGTGCTGATTTTCCCATCATTACTCTATATTCATTAATCTCATTAACAAAATTTTTCACTGTTGGCAAGCCCTGATTGGCAAATGGTTTTAAATCTGAAGGAATGATCAAATAATCAGAAGCAATCAGTGCAACTTGAGCATAATAGTCTCTTGACGGGGGAGTATCAATAATTATGATGTCATAATCATTTTCTACGATTTTGAGTTTAGAAATTAACCGAGGTCTACTAACTGCTATTTGATTTAGTTTATCTTGCTTATCAATTAAGTTAATGTGAGAAGGAACAACATCTATTTCTGGATTATTAAAATAGTGAGATTGACGTTTAACATCTGATATAAAATTAAAGTCGGCTGATTCTAGTAAATCTGATACATTCTGATTACGTAAATCGTCTTCTTCATCAAATTGAAATTTAATTAGTCCTGTTGCAAAAGTAGTATTTGCCTGAGAATCTATATCAATCAAAAGTACTTTTTTCCCTTTCTTACTTAATGCTGCCGCAAGGTTGACAGCAACAGTGGTTTTACCAACACCACCTTTATTATGATAAATGGCAATTGTTTTCATACTATGTTGACCCTGATTCTGTAATTTTTTTTCTTTGACTTCGACTTGATTAATTTTTGATTGATCGATTAACTGTCTTTCTTTTAGACTTTCTCGACCGATTAAATCTTGAATTTCCTCTAACTTTATCTCAACCTCCTTCCCAGAACACTGGAAAACTAGCTGAACATCATTTTTAACCTTTTCATAAATTCTTATCTCCTTACCATTAGTTAATAAACCATACCTAACATTCAGACTGGTTAAATAGTGCCTGAGTCTGGGAACATGATTATTTAAATTTTGCTTAGGATGCTTTGCTTCCATCACCACACTCAATGGCGAGTTAGCATCTAAAACAAAGGGAAGGACTTGTGCAGCAAAGGCTAAAAAATCTAATCGAATGCTACCAACTGCAATTTCTTGATGCCAAGTGTCTGGAGTATATCCTAGCTGCGGTAATAAATATTGCACAATCAGTTTGCTTTCAACTTCGCTTTCGTTACGGCAAAGCTCAGGATTAAACCCCACAACTGTTTACCCCTAAAAATAAAATTTAGATTTTTGGTCAAATTTTTTCTGCGTTTAATTATCTCATAGCCTAAAGTATTTATGGCATAAGAATTACCTAATAGTATGTATATATATTTTAGTTTATTTAGTATTTATACTTATTATTAAATGTAGTTAAAAGTTAATTAAATTACTTTGCGCTAAGGCAAGGGCAATAAGTACTAATTTATACATATAAATGGATATCATTTATATGGTTTGTTGACGGTTAACTGTCAACCGTCAACTATTAACAGGCAACAGTCAACTGCTATAAAATTCCTAACCCCCAATTCCCTAATTTTCCGGCAATTTCGGCTGTTCGGCGGAATATTTAGCTACGATGCTGGCAATTTCAGGATTATATAGTCGCAGATAATTCCAATAGTTACCAAATACCTGACGGACATAATCTCTGGTTTCATTAAAGGGGATGGCTTCGACAAACTCATCTGGGTCTTGATTGGGTAGAGTTTTCAACCATCGGGCGACGCTACCTGGGCCAGCATTGTAACTAGCGATCGCTAACATGGAATTATTGCCATACCTCTCATGGGTATAATCTAAATACCATGTCCCTAGCATCACGTTGTCATTGGGATTCTCTAAATTAATGGTCTTGATATCTAAGGGAATTTTTGATGCTATCCACTTAGCTGTATCGGGCATTACCTGCATTAAGCCAGTCGCGCCGACAACGGATTTGATTTTCGCTTCAAACCGCGATTCTTGGCGCATTAAGGCGGTAACTAGCAAGGGATTAAGTTCTCGCTCAGATGACCATTTTTCAATTTCTTTCAAGTAGGGAAACGGGTAACGGGCTTGCCAGTAGGTAATCTGTTTACTTAAGGCCTGATATTCGGCTTGTTCTTCTGGTGTTTCCCTGTCTTCTAATTTGGAAATCAGGTTAATTCCTGACAGATATTCACCCCTCGCTAACCGCATCAAGCCTTCGGTGAATTGTTCTGCTACTGTGGGTTCTTGTTTATTAAGATATTCTGTCTCCCATTGCAACCACGCATCACGATCTTGACCCAGTAAATACAATTCTTGGAAGGCTGGGGAACCTGTGGGAGGGATGGGGCGCTGATAAGGAACTACTTCTGGGGTGAGTTGACGGACGTTATCAAAGTTGCCGACATTCAACCCCAATAGATTTGCCGATCGCCAGGCATAATAAGAGTAAGGAAACTGGCTAATCACGTACTCGTAAGCAGTTTGAGCTTCCTGCTGTTTTCCTAGTGTTGCTGCCCATCTACCTAACCAAAAACCAGCCCTGGGAGCCAAAATACTGTTAGGGTTGTTGACAACAATTGGTTGCGCCCACTTCCAAGCGCTGGTGTAATCTCTGGCTTTGGCTTTCTCTAGAGCGATTTTCCACCGATATTCGGCGGCTTCATTAGATTTGGCATATTTGGTAATGAGTTGTTGCCAAGTTTGTTGGGCTGCTTTTTCATCCTTAAGGGCTGTGAGGATTTCGGCTTTTTTTACCAACGCCTGGCTTGCTTGTTCAGGGAATTTAGCAATTACTTGGTTGAGATAGGGTAGGGCATCTTTGTTGCTTTTTGCCATTTCTGCCAACCGTACCAAGCCAAGTCCTGTTTCCCGTGCATCAGGAAACTGCTGTACTAGTTGCTTATAAGTAGAGATTGCTTGTTCTCTATTTTTCCCGCCTACTTGCCATCCCCGTGCAGTCCGGTAGAGGTTACGGGCTGTTTTGGGTGCTTTGGCGTAAGCGTTCGCCGCTTTGAGAAATTGATTGTTCTCCCAGTAGGCTGTACCAATCACTTCCCAATCTTGGGGTTTGAGATTTGTCTGTTTTCCTAGCTCGTCTAACACCCCTACTATCCCTGGCTGGGTATAAGCATATTGAGCCAAGATTAACCGTAACTGTGGCTGATTGGGATTTTCTGACAAGCGCTTCCTGATTATCTCCCAGGTGAGGGGATGGGAAGGAAATTGCGCGATCGCTGTATCTTGTAGCTTTGGTTGAGCAATCAGATATATAGCTTTTACCGCCGCCGCTTCCTTGGGATACTGTTTTAATACTTGTCGCCTCAAGTCAGAAGCTTTGCCATCTTCCCCTAATAAATCCTGTGCTTGTGCTTGTTTTAGTAAGATGTAGGGTGCCAGAACAGGATAGCTTTTCTCTAAACCCGTGAGTAATTCCAGGGCTTTTTGGCCTTGTTTGGTGTCAATATAATCACTCGCCAACAGATAACGCGCTCTTTCTCGATCTGGCGATCGGGAGTTTTGCGAGAGTTCTGCTAGTTTGGCTGCTCGTTCCGTCGGCGATTGTGATATCAGTGGAAATACATCTGATTTCGCCCTACTTGCTTCGGATAAATCTTGGGGTTGACTTTGAGTCACATTGAGCCATTGCCCCAAGAATTTACCAATCTCAGGTGCTGACACCATCGCCCCAGCTGAAAAGGCAAACAGTGCCGCACCAGCGATTATAGAAATTTGCTTTTTTTGTAGTTTTTTCAGCATGGATACTCGCTGAACAGTGCCGATGAATTTCCTGAAACTCTAGCATTAGTTGCCGAGAGTGTAATCACCTTTTCATTGGAAATTTCTGATTTTAGGAAAAATCATACAAAATATAGATATTATTTTTGATAATATTGTGCCTCTATTACCAGTTTAATTATGTTTCATCTATCCCCATAAATAATGGAGCTTTAAAAACAAATAATCTTTAAATACATTAACACAATGTATAAATACTTATTATTTTAATCCTGCATACATTGGTATTTTCAACAAAATCATACCAGATTATACTTAAAACCTGTATTAGATATGGTATCGGGATTATATTAAAAGTATTATCTAGCCATTACATTCTTGATTTAGATTTCCGTATCTGCGAATAATAAAAGCTCAAAAACAATATTTTTCTCGGTATTATTCATCATTTTTATTTCTATCGGTACAAGACGAATAATTAAAAATAGTGCAACTATCTAAATTATAGTAGGACTTACGCACACAGGTTGTCTGTTGAGACTGGGTGTAAGGGTTTAGGGGTGTAAGGGTTTCAAACATTTATACCCCTAAACCCCTATATCCTTCTCCAAACCCTTAATCTTTAGTTTTCATACGTAAGTCCTATATAGATTGAGCCTTCAATAGCATTGGCTCTAACTTAAAATCTGATATTTAAGATAGGAGATAAATACTATGACACAGCAAAATGCTGCCGAACTGTTAAAAGCTGTTAAGGAAAATCAAGCGTTAAGAGAAAGACTCCAAGCAACAAATAACCCGGAAGCTTTTATCAAGATTGCTCAAGAAGAAGGTTATGACTTCACGGTTGAAGAACTAGAGAACGAAATTAGTAAATTGAGTGAAGAAGAGTTAGCAACTATTGTCAATCCAGGCTGGGGGCCTAGACGGCATATTCATCCTAGATAAATGTTTAGCTGAACCTATTAAATGGCAAAGCTAAAATCATGCAGAAAATTGTAGGTTGGATAGCCAGTAATGTGCAGATATTTCCTTCCGAAAGGAAAGCCAAAACCCAATATTTTTGCGGTGTGCTAAATCCAACCTATGCCTGGGAAATCGGCACTATATCAGGACTTACGCAATTGTCACAAAAATCTTATTTTTTGCTTGTAGTAAGGGCTAAAGCCCTTATTTTGAGGACTAAAGTCCTTACTACAAACTTAAAATAATATGCCAGTTACGTAAGTCCTATATATTTAAGAAAGGCCTTCTAAAAATTGCTTTAGCTGGGATTGATCTGGGTTGATAATATTAACCATCAACTTGATTAATCAGGAAAATTACAGTGACACAGGAAGCTGAGGACTTTCAACAAGAGCAGGAAGCGGTTTCCTATCATGCTCTCACTCCCAAACAACAACAGCAGCGATTAAGAGAATTAGCGGTGGTATTTTTGCGACTGGGGGCGATCGCCTTTGGTGGCCCAGCTGCTCATATTGCCATGATGGATAGTGAGGTGGTAAATCGCCGTCGCTGGATGAGCCGCGAGAAACTGCTGGATTTGTTGGGAATCACAAATTTGATTCCCGGCCCCAACTCGACGGAATTAGCTATACACATAGGCTACGAACAAGGCGGGTGGCGTGGTTTATTGGTAGCGGGTAGTTGCTTTATTCTCCCTGCCATGATCATCGTTTGGACATTAGCCGCCATTTATGCACGTTATCAAACTGTGCCACAGGTGGGATGGCTACTCTATGGGATTAAACCTGTAATTATAGCGATCGTGCTGCAAGCCGTGTGGAATCTGGGTAAAAAAGCAGCTAAAGACTTACCGACACGCATCGCTGGAGTGGTAGCTGTAGCCGCCTACTTTGCCGGATTGAATGAAATTTTGCTGCTAATTTTGCTAGGTATCGCCGTTATGGTGCTGAAGAATTGGCAAAATAGGGGGCGTATCACCGGAGCATTTTTACTGCCATTCTCAGGTATTCTCGCTCAAGTTGGGACAACAACAGCAGTCGTCACATCAGTCACTTGGGTAAGTGTGTTTCTCTTCTTTCTGAAGATTGGCTGTATTCTTTACGGTAGTGGTTATGTGTTGCTGGCGTTTCTACAACGGGATTTAGTTGAACGCAACCAATGGCTGACATCACAGCAGCTTCTAGATGCGATAGCCATTGGACAGTTTACACCGGGGCCTGTGTTTACTACTGCCACATTTATTGGATACTTGTTGGCAGGAAATGCCGGAGCGATCGCTGGTACTATCGGTATATTCTTACCAGCTTTTATACTGGTGTGGATAGTTAACCCTTGGGTGACTAAGTTGCGTCAATCTCCTTGGGCTAGTGGGTTTCTCGATGGCGTGAACGCAGCCTCCCTGGGATTAATGGCAGGTGTAACTTACACCTTGGGACAAACCGCACTAGTGGATTGGTTAACCATTATTTTGGCAATTGTGAGTGCGATCGCTGTATTCCGATTTAAAATCAATTCTGCCTGGTTAGTGCTGGCAGGAGGAGCGATCGGATTTGCCTCACATATATTTTAGGACTTACGTTTAAATCCAATTCCCAATTCGCAATGGTAACGTCCCACTACGCTCTAAGCGCAGCTATGCCGCAGGCTTTACGCAATTCGCAATTAAATACAGCCACTAGGGGCGTTAGCGTAGCGGGACACAAGTTCGGTTTTGAACTACAAATACTTAGATATTTTCAATAATCAAATCGGATTCCTATATCAAACCTAAATTACTGCTTAATTCTAAAGCTTTTTCAAATGTGATACCTTGTTTGGTAGCTACATATAAAAGTGCTAAAACTGAGGAACGAATAGAATTATCACAATGAATTAGAAGAGGTTTTGGCAGTTCATTAATTGTTTGTAATATTTGTAGTGTGGTTAGATTATTAATCTCTTCAAATTTCATAGGAAAATTAATATAGCGTAGTCCTAAAAACTCAAGCTTATCTTGTTCATTATCGAGTAATCCTTTCTCATCAGGCGATCGCAAATTTAGCACTGATTTGTAACCATCTTCAGTGATTTTTTGGAACTGAATGGGTGTAATTTGTCCGGCGATCGCTAACTCGTTATTAATCTTTCTAACGGTATCCATTATCATCACCTCCTTGATAGTGAGTTATCTGTAAATTTTGTAATACATAACATTTTGCTTGATTTTGAAGATTGCTCATGTGACCAATATAGATTAAGAATGCTTCTGGATAAAAAGTATTACTTCAAGTTTTCAGTAACTTTCTACTGTTTAACAAATTTGGTAATTGTATAAAATTTTCGCCAGATTAAAAATATTTAAGATGCAGCTAAAAATTGATTTAAAAATGCCAAATTATAGTGGTATGATGGCGGAATTCCCAACTTCGCTGATTAGTTGTTACACAAAGACTGGCTTGCCTACACTGACAATTTATAAAAAAAATTTGAGGAAGTTGTGAGGAGCCTATCTGATTTTGGAATTAGACGGCGAGAATATTTACTTAGTATATTTAATTGCGGACTAGCATTGCCTTAACGTGATTTGACGAATCTAAAAAACAACTCTCCAAACCTCTCCACGTCCTACGGTGTACACACAAGTCTAATAACCTAGCCCCATAACCTTTTGATCCCCCCTAGCCCCCTTAAAAAAGGGGGAAAAAGAATCAAAGTCCTCTTTTTTAAGGGGATTTAGGGGGATCAAACCACATTTTGCACCCAGCACAAAGATGTGTGTACACCGTAGCCGAGTAGGAGCGAAAAGTCTGAGAGGAGGTTTCCTCCGATCAGAACTTTTCAAGAGAGAGGGGTTTGGAGAGAGGTCATCGAACTCAAGTTAACTCACGTCACGTTAATGCGTAATTGGCGTTCTATTTCATATCGTAACCAAACAAGTTGGGGTCAACTTCTCCTAATTGCAAGTCTGCTAAACCATACTCAGCCCATCGTCGTTCAACCATCGCTGCTACATCTGCATCAGATTCTAAAGGCGCACCCCATTCGTGGTCTGTTTCTGGGGGAATTTTAGTAGTTGCATCAATTCCCATACGTCCACCTAAACCAATTTTTTCACTGGCAAAATCTAAGGTGTCAAATGGTGTATTCGGGAGAATAAATACGTCCCGTGTGGGGTCAACTTTGGAACTAATCGCCCATACTACTTGACGCGGGTCACGAATGTTAATGTCTTTATCGACGACAATGACGAATTTGGTGTATGTGAATTGGGGTAAAGCACTCCAAAAAGCTAAGGCTGCCCTTCTTGCTTGTCCAGGGTATGCTTTATCAATGGAAATAATCGCAGCTTTGTAACTCAATGCTTCCATTGGCAGGAAGAAATCAACAATTTCTGAGACTTGTTGCCGTAGAATTGGGGTATAAATGCGATTAAGTGCGATCGCCATCATCGCTTCTTCTTTGGGTGGACGACCGCTAAATGTAGTCAAATAAATCGGGTCTTTGCGGTGGGTCATGCACTGGAAGCGAATCAAGGGAGAATCTTCCACGCCGCCATAATAGCCCATGTGGTCGCCGAAGGGGCCGTCTGGTAACATTTCCCCTGGTGTAATGGTTCCTTCTAAGACAAACTCGGAATCTGCGGGAACTTCTAAATCTACAGTTTTACATTTGGCTAACTGCACACCAGAACCGCCGTACAATCCAGCAAATAGCCACTCTGATAAATCTACAGGAATGGGTGTGGCGGCTGCCATGATAATTAAAGGATCTACACCAAGGGCGATCGCAATCTCTAATTTTTTACCACGTTCAGCAGCTTTGCGTAAATGTCTCGCCCCACCCCGCACGGATAACCAGTGTACGGTCATCGTATTCTTGGATTGCAGTTGTAAGCGATACACCCCCACATTTGGCGTACCTGTCTCACAATCTTTAGTAATCACTAGTCCTAAGGTAATAATCTTGCCAGCATCACTAGGATAAGGACGTATTAAAGGTAACGTATTTAAATCTACATCATCACCTTGAACTACCACTTGCTGACAAGCCGGAAAAAAATCCCGTCCCGGTTTCGCTTTCAACACATCAAACAGCACTTTACCAAAATCTATCGCCTGAGAAATTTTCTTGGGTGGTTTTGGTTGTTGCAGCATACTCAGCTTTTTACCCAGAGTCTCTAATTCTTGGGGATGCTGCATATTCATCGCCCAGCATATCCTCTCCACCGTTCCCATTAAATTGACAGCAACGGGGAAAGATGCGCCTTTGACATTTTCAAATAATAAGCCCGGCCCACCTTTTTGCAGCATTCTATTAGAAATTTCTGCAATTTCTAAATCTGGGTCAACTAAAGCGGAAATTCGCTGTAATTGTCCTCTTTCTTCTAAAATTTTAATGAATCCTCGTAAATCTCTGGCCATAGTAAAACTAAATAATTAAGAAGTGTGAAGCGCCTTCTTATATTATTAGCCATTGCTGCCCTGTTGTATGGAAAATGGGGACTGGGGATTAGTTTACGTTCCCGCTAAGTTGCGTAAATGCTCATTTAAATGAGTGCGATCGGCTAACATCTGTAAAATGGGGCCGTGAGCAGTAAATTCTACAAGACTAACTGAAGCGACTGGACATCCTAAACGATAGCGAAAACGTCCAACATCAATTCCTAACAGACTGCACAAAATAATTCTAATGGTGGCTTTGTGAGAAACTACCAAAACATTGCCACTAGTATACAGATGTTTAATTTCTTCAATTACTCCCATAGCGCGAGATGCAATTGTGATAGCCATTTCTCCGCCAGTAGGAGCATACCACGCAGGGTCAGCCGACCAGCGAATATAATCATCGTGGTATTCTTGGTTGATTTGTTTTGGGGTTTTGCCTTCCCATTGGCCGTAATTAATTTCTTTTAAACCATCCCGCAGTTCTGGTTTAATTCCTATTGCTTCACTTAAAGGTTTGGCTGTGTCCATAGTTCGCTGCATGGGACTGGAAAAAATAGCTGTCCAAGAGACTGAACTATAGGTAGACGCAAAAGCTTTTGCCATTTCCAAACCTTCTGGGGTCAGTGATGAGTCGATTGAACCGCAAAAGGCATTATTACGGCTGCATTCTGTTTGTCCGTGACGAAGTAAATAAAGATTTAGGCTCACTTTTGATTCTCACTTATTTTCAATGTCAGAATGCGAACAATTAGTTAATGTCTGTGGACGGCTAACCTGGGTATTAGAAAGCACAGTGGGCGGAACACAATCGCTAAGATGGTAAAAGATTCACTCACTTTCTCATCCAACACCATGACCACAACAGCCGTCAATCCCTATCTAGAGGGTAATTTTGCACCTGTCCACGAAGAAATTACTACTGACACCTTAAAAGTTATCGGTGAACTACCTCCGGAATTATCAGGGATGTTTGTCCGCAACGGCCCGAACCCCCAATGGACACCCATCGGACAATATCACTGGTTTGATGGTGATGGGATGTTACACGGTGTCAGAATTAGCAACGGTAAAGCTACTTATCGCAATCGCTACGTCCGCACTCAAAGATGGCAAATTGAACATGAGGCGGGTCAAGCCATCTGGACAGGATTGATGGAACCACCCCAGACAGAACTCCCTAGCAGAAACACTGGTAATACTGCCCTCATCTGGCACGCAGGACAACTATTAGCATTATGGGAAGGCGGCGCACCTTACGCAATTCAAGTTCCCGATTTAGCAAGCATTGGTGAGTATACCTACAATAACCAGCTAAGTTCTGCTTTTACCGCCCATCCTAAAGTAGACCCAGTGACAGGGGAAATGATGTTTTTCGGCTACTCATTTGCACCACCATATCTACACTACAGCGTAGTTTCCGCAACAGGAGAACTGGTGCGAACAGTACCTATAGATTTACCTATGGGGGTGATGATGCACGACTTTGCTATCACTGCCAACTACACAATTTTTATGGATTTACCGTTGACTTTTAGTGTAGAACGGATGCAACGGGGAGAACCCATGCTAATGTTTGAGAGCGATCGCCCTAGTCGCTTTGGTATTCTACCCCGTCATGGCGACAATAGTCAGATTCGCTGGTTTGAAGCTCCCTCTTGCTACGTTTTCCACACTCTCAACGCCTACGAAGACAAAGACGAAGTAGTACTTTTTGCTTGTCCCATGCGTTCTACTACTGTTCTAGCTTCCCCTGATTCCCAAACCGACCCAGAAGCAGACATTCCCCGTTTACATCGTTGGCGCTTTCACCTCAAAACTGGAAAAGTACATGAAGAAATGCTGGATGATGTCGCCTCAGAATTTCCCCGTATCAATGAAAATTTCTTAGGACAACCAACGCAATACGGCTACACTAGTCGGTTAGCAAAAGGTTCTATACCTTTGTTTGAGGGTTTAATTAAATACGACCTCAGCAATGCTAAGTCTCAAAATTATGAATATGGACAGGGACGTTATGGGAGTGAAGCTGTTTTTGTACCTCGTCCTGGTGCAACAGTTGAGGATGATGGCTGGTTAATTACTTACGTTTACGATACTGGTGAAGAGAGTTCTGAATTAGTTGTTATAAATGCCCAAGATATTAATAGTGAACCGATAGCGCGAGTGCTACTTCCCCAACGAGTACCTTACGGTTTTCATGGTATCTGGGTTACTGAGGAACAGTTGAATTTTAGGAGAATTTAATCACGTAGAGGCGCAGAGATGGAGATGAGGGAGAAATTCTTTCCTATCTCCTAATTAAATACAGTTTAGTACTAGAAGCGTTAATCAAAAGGCTTTGATTTAGTTGAGTAATGCGATTAACTTTACCACTCTTTCTTTAATCTCATCACGCACACGGCGAAAAGTTTCTATAGATTCTCCTTGAGGATCATCAAGTTGCCAATCTTCAAATATATCTCGTAATACCCAAGCTTCTGGTAAATTCATACCGCAACCACATAAGGAAATTACTGCGTCATACTCTTCTGGATGGAAATTTTCTAAAGGCTTAGAAGTCTGGTTACTAATATCAATCCCAATTTCTGACATGACTTCTATGGCAAATGGATCTATCTGACTAACGGCTAAACCTGCACTAGTCACAGCGATATTATCTTTACCTAATATTTTAGTAAAGCCCTCTGCCATTTGCGATCGCCGAGAATTATGTTTACATACAAACATTACTTTTTTCATGATTTCTCCCTCTTACAGAAGATAAACAGAGACGATTTTCGCCTCTGTTAAATATCGTTATTATCTAAGCACAACATGACTTCTTGACAGCCTGAATTTCCCCAGAAGAACTTACTGTTGCAAGATTCTTTTCTGGCGCTGTATCTGCTACTTTTACCACAAAAACTTCCCAACGGTTCCCATCTGGATCTGTTACCCATACTTTGTCTTGTAAAGCGTAGCAACAATCAGTATTATCCTCTGTAAATAAATCTAGTCCTGCTTCGTTAAATCGTTCGATAGCTGATTGTACTTCTTGAGTACTTTCAACTTGTACACCTAAATGAGACAATGCACCACCAATCTGCACATTATTAGTTAAATTCAGTGTCAGGTTTAAGGCTGGGTTAGGAATATCAAATTTAGCGTAGTCGGTTTTATACTTGACTGGTTCTAAGCCAAACATGGCTCTATAAAATGTTACAGACTTCTCAATATTGGTGACATTTAAGGCTACGTGTGTTTTCATAACGGACATGAGTTTTTCTCCTAGTAATATTTAAATATTGATATCTATCAATATTTGTCTTCATCAATATGTTGCCAGATATATTGATAGATGTCAATATAAAAGTATGAACTTTCCTCAACCAATGTTTAACTGTTGTAAATCGGTACTTTCAGGATTTATCAAGCATGAAGAAGCAGTACAAACCGCCGCTATCTTTAAAGTGTTGGGAGAACCCGCTCGCTTGCAACTGCTGAGTTTTATCGCTAATCAGCCAAGCGGTGAAGCCTGCGTGTGTGAGTTAACAGAACCTTTGGGATTGTCTCAACCGACAGTCAGCCATCACCTCAAGGTGTTGTATGAAGTTGGTTTGTTGGCAAAAGAGCGCCGGGGTACTTGGATTTACTATCGACTGATACCAGAACAAATAGAAGCTTTGCGAGACGCTTTGAAACTACCTCAGTGAAAAGAAGTGATACAGCGCGGATCTCGTAAAGTTGCCTTTTCCGGTTGGCGTGGAAACCAAGATGCTGTGCGTTTGCATAACTCGACTAACATCAACATGACGGGAACTTCAATTAAAACACCCACGACTGTGGCGAGTGCAGCGCCAGAGTTCAACCCAAACAGCATCACGGCTGTAGCGATCGCCACTTCAAAATGATTGCTAGCTCCAATTAAGGCGGCTGGCGCAGCGTCTTCGTAAGCAAGATTGAAACACCCTCTTACACCCCTGTTTTTGGCTAGTTTACCAATTAGAGGTATTACTTAGCAAAATTAGCTTGGTGGACTAATAGTTTTTATATCTGATTATATGGAGCTAACTGAGTCAATTTTATCGAAGAAACAAGCGAGTTAGTAGCCCAGTTATTAATATTAAATCCTAATAAGCTTCCTTGCTTATCAACAAGGTTAAAGAGCTACAAAGCTTATTCTGTCTGCATTCCAGCCCTTTTTGTAGCCGCTTAAGACGGTAGCGGTAGCCCTACATCTTCATACTCTTTTTTTGGCGAAGGTATTGCTAAATCTTGATAATATGTATAGTCTAATTGAAAATAAGTTAGTTGCTAATAAATTTCATTAAGCTTCTAAGCCATAGTTACTAACGTGTTTTATCCTGGTGTGAGGAAATCAATGAGACTGCAATTGTTACTTCAAAGTCTGTTGTTTACAGGCTCGTTTACGTTGTCGTTAATAGCTCCAACTTTGAGTCAAGAGATAAAAAGTACAGAAACAGAGACTACCTCAGATCAGACAAGCAATCAAGCAATCAACACAATAATTACCAAGCAGCCACGAATTTATCAGATAGATCGCTCCAAAAGCGTCCAATGGCTAGCACAGTCGCCTCCACCGAGTTCATCACCTGCTGTTTCAGTCATCGAAGTGACGGGAGTGCAAGTTAATCCTTCCCAAAAAGGGCTAGATATAATTTTCCAAACTACCAAAGGGGATCAACTGCAAGTATCCGGTAGAAATGAGGGGAACGCCTATATTGCTGACATCCCCAATGCCCAATTGCGCCTATCTGGTGGTAGTATATTTCGTCAAGAAAATCCCATAAACGGAATTACGGAAGTAACTGTAACTAATCAAGATGCAAATACTATTCGAGTTACAGTTACTGGTGAAGCGAGTGTACCCTCTGTAGAGTTGTTTGATAGTGATCAAGGTTTAATTTTTGAAGTTGCTGCACCTACTGCTCCTACACCAGCACAACCAGAAAGCCAAGTTCAACCAGAACAACCATCAGCAGAATCAGAAGAACCAATTGAACTAGTGGTAACCGGTGAGCAAGATGGTTATAAAGTAGAGGATGCTACGGGGGGGACGAGAACTAACACACCTATCCGTGATACTCCTTTTTCCATTCAAGTGGTTCCTGAGGAAGTTATAAAGGATCAACAAGTACAACGTGTAACCGATGCCTTACGGGCTGTACCAGGTGTAATTTCTCAAGACGCACCTGTATCTGCATTTGAAAGCTTTAATTTTCGTGGATTTTCCAGTCAAAGTTTCCTCCGCAACGGAATCCGGGATGAAACAATCGGCACAGCAGGTTCTGGTGTTGCTAACATTGAACGGATTGAAGTTCTTAGAGGTCCGGCCGGTGCGCTATTTGGATCGGGTTCACCAGGCGGTACAGTCAATATTGTCACAAAACAACCTCTCAGTAGTCCGTTTTATGAAATTGAAGGTACTGTCGGTAGTTTTGATACTTACGAGGGTAGGGTTGATTTGACAGGGCCATTGAACAGAGACAATGACACGCTGCTCTATCGCCTGACTGCATCGGCCTCCAAGCTTGGGAGTTTCATTGACTTCGTTGATAATGAGCGGTATTTTATCTCACCGGTTCTTACATGGTTGATTGACAAAAATACGAATCTAACCTTGGAGGCAGAGTACCTATCTACGAAGAATCCTAACTATAACGGCTTACCTGCTCTGGGTACAGTTTTGCCAAATCCTGAGGGTGAAATTCCTCTAAGTCGCAATCTTAACGAACCATCATTTGACAAAAATGACCGCCAAGTTTACCGTCTTGGCTACAACTTTGAGCATAGGTTTAGCGAAAATTGGCAGTTTCGCAATTCCCTCCGGGCGGCATTCCAAGAGTATCAAAATGAAGCTATCTTTCCACTGGAGTTGCTAGAAGACAATCGGACATTGGTGCGGTTTGCACAATCGCTGGAAAGTACGCGAAATGTTTACGTATTAAACACCAACGTAGTTGGTGATTTTAAGACAGGTAGCATCGCACACAAATTGCTGTTTGGCTTTGATTTATTAAGAGATGACACCAGAAACCGTGATACTCAAGATTTTGCAATAGAGCCAATCAACTTGTTCAATCCTGTTTATGGAACTCAGACAATTGGTTCATCCGCTCCAAGTTCAAACTTCATTTCTAATACTGATGGACTGGGTATCTACCTGCAAGACCAAATGACATTAGCAGATAACTTCAAAATTTTGTTGGGTGGACGCTTTGATATTATTAGCCAAAAACAAGAAGATGATAATGGTGAGACTATAAATTTCCTGCAAGATGAAGCCTTTAGCCCTCGGATTGGCTTAGTATACCAACCCACTAAAAACATCTCTCTTTATGGAAGCTACAGCCGCTCATTTACGCAAGTAGTAGGAACCAGCTTCGATCAACGGCTATTTCAGCCAGAACGTGGTACTCAGTACGAAGTGGGGATCAAAGGAGACTGGCTAGATAGGAAGTTGTCAACCACCTTGGCTTTTTACCAAATCACCCGATCTAATGTACTCAGCAACGATCCGGACAATCCAGGCTTCTTGATTCAGACAGGTGAACAAAGAAGTCAAGGTATTGAGTTAGATATTGCTGGCGAAATATTACCAGGTTGGAAAATTATTGGTGGGTATGCCTATTCTGATGCAAAAGTGACTCAAGACCAAGAATTTGAGGGCAATTTACTTAACAATACACCAAAACACGCATTCAGTTTATGGACAACCTATGAGCTTCAATCTGGTAATTTGCAAGGTTTGGGTTTTGGTTTAGGCCTGTACTACATCGGAGAGCGTCAAGGAGATCTGTCTAATAGCTTTGAGTTACCAAGCTATTTCCGTACTGATGCTGCAATGTTTTACCGTCGTAATAATTTCCGAGCTGCCCTGAACATCAACAATTTATTTGATACAGAATATTTTGAAACAGCTTTCGACGCTCTGAGCGTTGTCCCAGGCGCACCATTGATGGTGAAATTTACTTTAGGTTGGCAATTCTAATTCTACTGTTTAGGTTAGCAGCTAGATAAAACTCCAAATCATTTCTAGTAGGATGTTTACACTCCAACACGACATAAAAACACGACATAAAATTCACAGTGGTGATGTGTTTGTAGATAAAAATAAGACGATTTATTTACTTGGCGGTTGTGAGTGTACAGAACTTTGGAGAAAGATTCAGTTCTGTGTAGAAAATATTATTCATATGGAAAAATGCAATTAGGAATTCTTCGATGAAGAAACGACTGCTCCATTATTACCGACTTATTTTCTTGATAACCTTTGCTTTAGTATTGGTTACAGCTTGCTACAGCAATATAAATGACAATATAAAATCT
Organism: Anabaena sp. FACHB-595; assembly: GCF_048568275.1. Classification (NCBI taxonomy): domain Bacteria; kingdom Bacillati; phylum Cyanobacteriota; class Cyanophyceae; order Nostocales; family Nostocaceae; genus Anabaena; species Anabaena sp. FACHB-595. The sequence continues at coordinate 1,287,836 of NZ_CP183473.1, read as the reverse complement.
TCAAAGTCACAACCAATAACATCTGAGTGCCGAGTTATCAAGCATCCTTTAGGAGAAACCTGTATTCCTTTGCAGCCACAACGCATTATCACAATGGATGAAGATATTTTAGAAGTGTTGCTGGCACTTGACTTAAAACCAGTAGCAGTAGCAACAAATGTAAATGCCTGGGGTAACAGAGAACGACAATTATTCAGTAAAGCTGAAGGTATAGCTTCAATTATTTTAGGAAATGAAGCTCTGCCAAATTTAGAAAAAATGGTGCTGTTACATCCAGATTTGATTTTGGGACTTGCATCTAGTACTAGCAGAAAAGATTATGAATTATTTTCACAGATAGCTCCCACGATTACACTTGATTACGTCCAATCTCGTTGGAAAGATAGGTTCTTGCGTATTGGCGAAATCATGGGTAGAAGGGAACAAGCCCAAAAAGCACTCACCCAATATCAACAACGAGTGGAACAATTGCGAACAATTGTGGCAAAACAATTAGGAGAAATCAAAGTTTCTGTTAGTAACTTCACTATTTGGAGTCAGACAATAGAACTTCGTTCCAAATTTTCATTTCCTGGTAGTGTCCTTTTAGAAGTAGGACTGTCTTTTCCAGAAAGACAAAATCAATTTTCTACCACTCCAGACTATCCTTTTGTATCTGTTAGCATGGAACGTCTAGAATTGCTAGATGCAGATGTAATGTTTGCGTCATTGGAATATGGTTCGGAAGAAAAATTTCAAAAATATCAGAATAGCCCTTTATGGCAAAAACTTAAGGTAGTTAAAAACAACCGATTATACACAGTTGATTCAGGTTACTGGATATTTGGCAATATTCTCTCAGCTAATGCCATACTTGATGATTTATATCAATACCTGGTAGGAAAATCATGAAAAATTCTAATATTTTGATGTGAGATAAACACTGTTGATGTCACATCAATCAACTTCTATAGGACTAGTATTTGATTTCTGAAATATATGTAGGGTGGGCAATGCCCGCCGTATCACAATTTTGGTGGGCATTGCCCACCCTACAAATACTTACATACAAACATGACTTTTTTCATGATTTCTCCCTCTTACAGAAGATAAACAGAAACGCTTTGACACTACCTCAATGAAAAGAAGTGATACACCGTGGATCTCGTAAAGTTGCCTTTTCCGGCTGGCGGGGGAACCAAGATGCTGTACGTTTGCATAACTCGACTAACATCAACATAACGGGAACTTCAATTAAAACACCCACGACTGTGGCAAGTGCAGCGCCAGAGTTCAAACCAAACAGCATTACGGCTGTAGCGATCGCCACTTCAAAATGATTGCTAGCTCCAATTAAGGCGGCTGGTGCAGCATCTTCGTAAGCAAGATTCAGCTTTAAGGCTGCTACATAACTAATTAAAAAGATGAAATTAGTTTGAATAAATAGTGGTACAGCTATCAACAAAATATGTAGGGGATTTTTAACTATTAATTCGCCCTTAAAGGCAAATAACAAGATTAAAGTCAATAGCAAAGCCGTAATAGCAATGGGGCTAAGATATTTGAGAAAGCGACTTTCAAACCATTCTTTACCTTTATATTTAAAAATCCAGTAACGGCTATATATGCCAGCAATTAATGGCAAGCCAACGTAAATTAAAACAGATAAAACTATAGTTTGCCAAGGCACAGTTAAATCATTTGCTGCTAGTAACCACCTTCCCAAAGGTGCATACAAAAATAGCATTGCTAGAGAATTAACAGCCACCATCACCAAAGTGTGACCTTGATTCCCATAGGAAAGATAACCCCACATCAAAACCATTGCTGTACAAGGGGCAATCCCTAGTAAAATCGTCCCAGCTATGTAAGAATTGGCGATCGCTACTTCACCACCACGAATTAATTCTGTACCCGTAATTAAGGGACGAAACAACCAGCCTAAAAAGAACTGAGAAAAGGCCACCATCGTGAATGGTTTAATTAACCAGTTCACCACCAAGGTAAGAATTACAGGTTTTGGGGTACGCAGCGCATTCATCGCTTGCGTAAAGTCTATCTTCACCATGATGGGATACATCATGAAAAATAGACATACTGCAATAGGAATTGATACTTGATAGACACTGATAGCATCTAGTTTTACCGCTAACTCTGGAAATAATCTGCCTAAAGCTATGCCGACAAAGATGCACAAAAACACCCACAAAGTGAGGTATTTTTCAAAAAAGCTGAGATTACTTTTGGTTTGTTGATTCAGGCTCATTGCTTTTAATCTCCGTCTCCAGCTTTCCAGGCGCTCGCTCTACTTGGTTTAGGATCTGGTAATCTCAGGGAAACTACGGCTGCACCTAATACCAAAAACGTAGATGTCCACAGACAACCAACCAACCCTAGCCATTGATATACCAAACCAGATAAAACCGTACCTGCTAATCGACCGCCAGAGTTTGCCATATAGTAGAACCCAACATTCAGGGCTACTTTGTCATCGTCGGTGAACGCCAATACTAAGTAAGAGTGAACCGCAGAGTTGAACGCAAACACCACACCAAACACGAGCAGTCCCCCAACTATGGCAAAATTAGCAGGTACACCAAATTGCAAAGCTAAGGCGATCGCAGCTGGAACCGCAGTTAGTGTCAATGTCCAAAATTGGATAGTCTTTGATTGTGGCGGACGACCAGAACCAAATCGCCGAATCAGCGATGGTGCAGACGATTGAATAATGCCATAACCAATCACCCACACTGCCAAAAATCCACCCACTTGGTAAAACGACCAACCTAAAACCTCGCGCAAGAACACTGGTAACGCCACTACAAACCAGACATCCCGCGAACCAAAGAGAAAGAAACGGGCGGCTGAGAGGATATTAATTTCTGGACTCTTAGAAAACAGTTGGCTAAATTTAACTTTCTTCTTAATTTTGCCCATACCTTTAGGCAACATTAACCCAGTAAACATCAACAGTAACAATCCCCCTGCCATAACTAACAGGGAATTGACAAAGCCAAACAAACCCAACAAGGCGCTACCAACAAAAAAGCCCACTCCCTTGAGAGCATTTTTAGAACCCGTTAATATAGCTACCCACTTAAACAAAGAAGACTGGTCATCTTGGGGAACCACCAAGCGAATCGCACTTTTAGAACTCATCTTGGTTAAGTCCTTGGCAATTCCTGAAAACGCCTGAGCTGCCATCACATACATCACAGCCAACCACTGCGCCCAACTAGGATTTAGATATGCCAGCATCACTAAAGAGAAAATCTGTAAGCCAATGCCCGTGTAGAGAGTAACTTTTAATCCTAATTGTGAGCCAATCCAACCGCCTAAAAAGTTGGTGACAATACCGAATATTTCATAAAACAGGAACAAAGAGGCGATTTGTAAAGGAGTGTAGCCGATTTTGTTGAAATAAAGCAGCACTAGCATTCTCAGCGCGCCATCAGTGATGGTAAAACCCCAATAGGCTAGAGTTACGAGAATATAGTTTTTGAAATTGGCTTTAGAAGCTGTAGTGGAAGTCATGGGGACTGGGGATTGGGGACTGGGGACTGGGGACTGAGGATTGGGAACTGGGGGATTTACTTTTGAGCTAATACCTAGTCCCCGATACCTGATACCCAATCCCTATTTGAGACTTAATGCAACCTTACGAGCGAGTTCAACCATGCGGTTGACGTAACCCCACTCGTTGTCATACCAAGCCAGAATTTTCACTTGCGTTTCGTCTACAACCATTGTGGAAAGGGCATCAATGATGGAAGAACGAGGGTCATCTTTGTAGTCGATGGAGACTAAAGGACGTTCTTCATAGCCCAGGATGCCTTGGAGTGGTGCTTGTTCAGATGCAGCTTTGAGGAGTGCGTTAATTTCTTCGACTGTGGTTGGTCGGGTAACTTCAAACACACAGTCTGTGAGGGAAGCGTTGAGCAGTGGTACTCGTACAGCGATACCGTTGAGTTTACCTTTGAGTTCTGGGTAAATTAAGGCGATCGCTGTTGCTGATCCTGTAGTGGTCGGAATCAGTGATAAACTGGTAGCCCGTGCGCGCCGTAAATCTTTGTGGGGCGCATCAACGAGGGTTTGAGTATTGGTGTTGTCATGGATGGTGGTAATAATTCCATGTTTAATCCCCAAACCTTCATGAATCACTTTCACCACTGGGGCTAAACAGTTGGTTGTACAGGAAGCAGCAGTTAAAAGATGATGCTTTTCCGGCTCATATAAATAGTCATTCACTCCCATGACAATATTTAAGGCTTCTTCCTTCACAGGTGCAGCCACAATTACCTTCTGCACCCCGCGCTTGAAATAGGGGTCGAGGGTTGCAGGAGTCCGAAATTTGCCAGAACATTCTAGGACTAAATCAACACCAAAGTCTTCCCAGGGTACATCGTCTGGTTTGCCATACTCACTAAAACTCAGGGGAGTACCATCAATCAGGACACGTTCCCCCTCTGCTTCTACCTCTGGTGTCCAGCGTCCGTGAACAGAATCAAATTTGAGCAAATGGGCTGCTGCAACTGCACCACCTTTTATTTCATTAATATGCACAAATTCCAGTTCCGGCCAATCCCATGCAGCCCGCAAAGCCAGCCGCCCCATCCTACCAAATCCGTTGATACCAACACGAACTTTCATGCGTTTTCCTATTTTTATTAGTCAACAGTCAACAGTCAACAGTCAACTGTTAACTATTTATTAAAATTGCTTTTGCTTGCGTAGTAATTCACTAAGCGTTAAATCAAACTGGGATTTACCAGCAAATACTGTTCCTGCTTTACCTTGATTTAAGTGAACATAATTAATTTGGTAAGCTTCACTGGATAAGGGTACATAACCCACAGCCTTGGCAGTTTTTGGCGCTTGTTTAATGTAGTAATCTGCAAACTGATAAACTGCACTTTTATTTTGGGATGACCAAGGATTGACGTAGATAAATAAAGGTCGAGAAAGGGGCTGATATTTGGATTTTTCTACTGTTTCTCGTGATGGTATGATTGCACCTTTGCCATTATCAACTGCTAATACTTTTAAGCTTTTTTGGTTTTCTTCATAATAGGCATAGCCAAAGTAACCCAACGCGTTGGGGTCTTTACTAATACCTGCAACTAAAACTTCATCATCTTCGCTAGCCGTGTAGTCATTACGGCTGGCTTTCGCCTTACCTGTGATGGCTTCTGTAAAATAGTCAAATGTCCCAGACTGTTTACCAGCACCGTATAAATTCAATGGTCTATCTGGCCAAGATGCCCGTACTTGGTTCCAACGGGTAATTTTTCCTTCCGCCCCAGGTTCCCAAATCTTTTTCAGTTCGGCAATTGTAATATCTTTTGCCCAATCATTTTGGGGATTCACAGCGATAGTTAAGGCATCAAAAGCCACTGGTAATTCTATATACCTGATGCCGTTGCGGTTACAATCTGCCATCTCTGCTTGCGTAATCGGTCGAGAGGCATTGTTTATATCTGTTTTCCCTGCACAAAATTTGGCAAATCCGCCACCAGTACCGGAAATATTCACTTGAACTTGGAGATTATTTTTGGAGTTTGCTTGAAACTCTTGAGCGATCGCCTGGGTAATCGGATAAACTGTACTTGAACCGTCAACTGTCACACTTGCTACTTTTGTTGAATTAGCAACTTCGGTGACTTTTGCTGACTCCGGAGATTGAGTCGAGTTGTTAGATGTAGCTGTGCAACCACTGACGACAGCAAAAATCCCCAGCGTGAGAGCCAATTTCTCTGCTGTTGTTTTCATTTACCCCACCTTTATGGTGATATTTAGGTATGTCTATATCATTTCAAAAAAAATTGATATGTCAACCAAGGTGAGGCTATTCTACATAAAAATTCATCAATAAAAGTTGATGTATTAGTAAAGGTTATTAATTAGGCGACTGGGGACTGGGGACTGGGGATTGGGGATTGGGGATTGGGATTGGGGATTGGGTACTGGGGGAAGATAATGTATGTTGTGTACAACGTCTATTCATCCCCTTACCCCAGATATGAATTTTTTGTTCTCAAGTAAGCTATTCTGCTTTTAAGTTGCATAATCCATAGTGAAGGCTGTTGACCGTTAACAGTTAACCGTTAACAGTCAACATCCCTTATTAGTAGTTATGCAATTTAGGCGCACATTAGCTTATCCGTTCTATTTCCCAAAACCTTGACCTCTGCTGGTAGAAGGAAGACAAACGCAGTTTTCTAATTGAGTGAGTAAGGTTTCACGATCTAAATTTTGACCAATCAACACTATTTGGTTTTTTGGTTCACCCTTCCATTCTTCATCATCTAAAGTAAAACGTTTACCACAGAGGTGGAAAATGTGACGTTTGGGACTTTCATCAAACCACATAATCCCCTTGGCTCGGAAAATATTTGTGGATAGCTGGTTATCTAGGAAATATTGAAACTTGCGAATCGAAAAAGGTTGATCACTTTGGAAAGATATTGAGGTGAAACCATCGTTTTCTAAATGGTCGGAGTGGTGATGATGGTGTTCGTGGTCGTGATGGTCGTGACCGCAAGCTGAATGATCATGGTCATGATGATCATGCTCACAAGCTGAATGGTCGTGGTCGTGGTCATGGTGGTCGTGACTATGCTCATCGGCTGCATCATAATACTTATCCGACTCAAATAGACCCACACTTAAGATTAAAGGGAGGGGAACTTGCGATCGCTTCGTTCTTAAAATCCTCGCACCTTCTTTAACTTCATTGATTTTTCTTTCCAAATCATTCAAGCTGGCTTCATCAACCAAATCTGTCTTGTTCAACAGAATGACATCACCGTAGGCAATTTGGCTGTAAGCCGCTTGCGAGTTGAATAAATCTAAACTGTAATTGGCTGCATCTACTACAGTAATAATGGAATCTAACCGGGTTAAATCCCGCAATTCTGTACCCAAAAATGTTAGGGCTACTGGTAGGGGGTCAGCTAGTCCAGTGGTTTCTACAACTAGATAATCTAGCTTTTCTTCCCTTTCTAAAACCTTGTATACAGCATCTACTAAATCATTATTAATAGTGCAGCAGATACAACCGTTACTCAGTTCCACCATGTTCTCATCGGTGGAAACAATTAACTCGTTGTCAATGCCGATTTCTCCAAACTCGTTGACCAAAACGGCGGTTTTTAAGCCCTGTTGATTGCTGAGAATATGATTTAGTAAAGTTGTCTTGCCACTACCGAGAAATCCAGTAATAATCGTGACTGGCATTCCTTGTTTAGGAGCATCCATTGGTTGAGAATTATCGGTGACTGCTGATTGCATAGCAATATGGTCGCAAAATTAAAAGATACGAGAGGACTTTCAGGGCAGCTTGTTTCGAGCAGAATGGCAAAATGGTAGCGGAGATAGTCCAGAAAACACTAGCATAGGGATGCTGGAATATTTGTCCAGCTGCTTTATCCTATTATTGCCTATCTCTTCCAAGTTACCGTGTTATGACCCTAACGATTTACAACACCCTCACCCGCCGTCAAGAACCTTTGGAAACTGTAGAGCCAGGTAAGGTTAAGATGTATTGCTGCGGCGTGACAGTTTATGATTATTGCCATTTGGGTCATGCACGTTCTTACATTGTTTGGGATACAATCCGGCGTTATTTGATTTGGCGTGGTTTTGGAGTTAAATACATCCAAAATTTTACTGATATTGACGATAAGATTCTTAACCGTGCCAAAGAACAAGGTTTAACGATGGCGGAGGTGTCAAACCGCTTTATCGATGCCTATTTTGCAGATATCCGCCGTTTAAATGTGCTGGATGCGGATGAATATCCCCGCGTCACCGAGCATATTCCCGAAATTCATCAATTAATCCAAATTCTGGAAGAAAAAGGTCTAGCTTACGCTGTTGGTGGGGATGTCTATTATCGCGTAGAACGCTTTCCCAGTTATGGCAAACTCTCTGGTCGAGAGTTGGAACAAATGCAGGCTGGTGCTAGCGGTCGGGTAGATGCGGAAGATTCAGAACCTAAAAAACAACATCCCTTTGATTTTGCCTTGTGGAAGGCAGCAAAACCAGGGGAACCAGCGTGGGATTCTCCTTGGGGTGCAGGTCGTCCGGGATGGCATATTGAATGCTCGGCGATGATTCGTTCTAAGCTAGGGGCAACAATTGATATTCATGGTGGTGGTGGAGATTTGATTTTTCCCCACCATGAAAATGAAATTGCTCAGTCTGAAGCAGCCATGAATCAGCCATTGGCGCGTTATTGGACACACAATGGTATGGTAATGGTGAATGGTCAGAAAATGTCAAAATCTCTGGGTAATTTCATCACCATTCGAGAATTATTAGATGGGGTCGGTAGCTGGAAGGAAGACCCCGTAAACCCGATGGCTGTAAGATTGTTTGTCTTGCAGGCACATTACCGCAAGCCTTTAGATTTTACAGAAGAAGCGATCGCCACTGCCGAAAATAGCTGGAAAACCCTCAAGGAAGGTTTGCTCTTTGGCTATCAATATGGTGAAAAGCTCGGTTGGGGTCAAGAATCTGCAATTATTCCTGAACTCGCCACCCGTTTTCAAGAATTAGGCGATGATGACTTTAATTTCTCTGGCGGCTTGTCTTTGCTCAATTAGCGCTTCAATATCTGTATCACTCAAACCCGCTTGTGTCTGGGTTTCATCATCTAGTTTGGCTTCTAAACCCAAGATTTTAGCTAAGGTGAAACCCTTGTCACCTTAGCTAAAATCTTGGGTTTAGAAGCCAAACTAGATGATGAAACCCAGACACAAGCGGGTTTGAGTGATACAGATATTGAAGCGCTAATTGAGCAAAGACAAGCCGCCAGAAAAAACAAGAACTTTAGCGAAAGCGATCGCATCCGTAATGAACTGCAAGCACAAGGTGTAACCTTAATTGATAGCCCCCAAGGTACTCGTTGGCACAGAAGTTAAATTCAAAATTCAAAATTCAAAATTCAAAAAGATGAGTAACCACAAAGCTATTACCGACAGAACATTTGAGTTTGCTACTCGGATTATCAATCTTTGCAAGGTACTTGATGAAACTTCAGGAGTAGCAAGAACCATATCTAAACAGTTGCTACGTTCTGGAACTTCAATTGGAGCCAATGTTGAGGAATCCCAAGCTGCTCAAAGTACAGCAGATTTTGTTCACAAACTAGAAATTGCGCTGAAAGAAGGGAGGGAAACAAGATATTGGATCAGGCTTCTCATTGCTACAGAATTGATCCCCGAAAACAGACTATTGCCAATTTTGGGCGAAACCAATGAGTTAATCAAGATAATTGCTGCAATAGTTGTTAAAACCAAACAAAATAGTCAAAAATAATTTTGAATTTTGAATTTTGAATTTTGAATTGAATATATGTGGTCTGAACTTACACAAGCGATCGCTAGTTTTAAAATACCTGCCGATTGGATCGGTATTAGAGTAGTCAAAGAAACTGCTGCTAACCATTATGTCCGTGATGGTTTGCCCCAAAGTAACGGCAAATCAACCACAGTCGGAGCCATGTTAGAAGTTTTGGTCAATGGCTCCTTGGGTTATGCGGCTACCAACTCCCTAGAATTATCATCCTTGCAAGCGGCGGCAGAAATAGCCTATAAACAAGCACTAGCAGCCAGTCAGTGGGGGATATACCCGTTCCGTGACACTGAACGCCCCAAGGTGGTGGGTGAATACAATTCCCCATTTTTAGAGCCATTAGATGCGCTTAGTCCTGGGGAAATTAATGATTTGTTGGTGCGAATTTGCCACACCTTAAAAGTGGACGAAAAAATTGTCCAAACCACCGCCAGCGCTTCCACCAGTGAAAAACAGAGTTGGTTTGTCAGTAGCAACGGTTCTGAGGTATATCAAAAATTCTTGTCCATAGGTACTCATTATGGCGCGATCGCTCAAGATGGGGCGATCGTTCAACAACGTAGCAATAACGGCTGGCAAGCACACTGCTATCAAGGCGGAATCGAACTGTTAAAACAAGACCACCTATGGCAAAGAGTACGGCAAATAGGCGAACAAGCCATAGAACTCTTAACCGCCACAGAATGTCCAAGCACCCGCACCCATTTGGTTTTAGCCCCAGACCAAATGATGTTACAAATTCATGAAAGTGTAGGACATCCCTTAGAAATTGACAGAATTTTAGGCGATGAGCGTAACTATGCTGGTGGTAGCTTCGTCAACACCAGTGATTTTGGCAAACTAGTCTACGGTTCGCCATTAATGAATATTACCTTTGACCCCACTGTTGCCGGTGAATATGCCAGTTACGGATTTGATGATACAGGCGTAGTCGCCACAAGGGAATATGTCATCAAAGAAGGTGTATTACAAAGGGGTTTAGGCAGTTTAGAAAGTCAAGCCAGAGCCAAAGTTCCAGGGGTAGCCTGCGCTCGCGCTTCCTCCTGGAATCGACCACCAATTGACCGCATGGCAAACTTAAACTTAGAACCAGGAAACATCTCCTTTGATGAGATGATCAGTGATATAGAACACGGCGTTTATATGGAATCTAATCGTTCCTGGTCAATAGACGATCGCCGTTATAAATTTCAGTTTGGCTGTGAGTATGCCAAACTCATTGAAAATGGTAAGCTAACCAAAACCCTTCGTAATCCCAACTATCGAGCCACAACACCAGAATTTTGGCATAGTCTAGTACAAATCAGTGATGATGCTAACTGGCAAATGTACGGTACACCTTACTGTGGTAAAGGCGAACCAAATCAATCTATTTGGGTAGGACATGGTTCACCAGTTTGTGTATTTGCTGATGTCGAAGTTTTTGGAGGAGGTTAATCAATTCAAAATTCAAAATTCAAAATTCCCTACGGGTACTCTGCGAGAACGCCTTTAGCGAATGCGGTAGCGTTCCGCAGGGAAGCTAAAGCTACAAAATTCAAACTTTCATGTTGCCCTCTATTCCTTTTTGACATCCATGAAAATTGAGGAAGTATCTACTTTAGAATTTAGTTTTAATCAACTATTAGAAACTCTCTTAGTTAAAAAATTAGAAAACGAACAATTCACTGTGAAACTTAGCAGTGAACGTAGTCAATTTACTCGTTTTAATAAAGCCAAAGTTCGCCAAACTGGTTTTGTAGCTGATGGTTGGATTGAATTAACTCTGATGACAGACCAACGCAGCAGTTTTCGTCAGTTTCCTTTTACTGGAAATTGGGAAAAAGACTGGCAATCAGCATATCAAGCTTTACAAGAACTACGGGATGAATTGCCTTTATTACCAGTTGATCCCTATCTAGTTTTACCATCAGGAAACAATACCAGTCGGGAAACCCATATAGGTAATATATTGCCAGCAGAGGCAGTGGTAACGAATGTATTAGAACAAGTTAGGGAGTTAGATTTTACTGGTATCTATGCTGGGGGTTTAGTTATCAGAGCTTATGGCGATTCTCGTGGACAAAAACATTGGTTCGCCACTGACTCTTTCACGTTAGATTATTCTTTATTTATCAGTTCTGGGCAAGCTGTTAAAGGCACATTTGCTGGGAGTAGTTGGGATCAAGAAGCTTATTCCGTCAAAATTAGCGAAGGGAAACAGCAATTAAAACTGCTATCAAATCCAGCTAAAGAAGTACCAAAAGGACAATACAAAACTTATTTTGCCCCGGCTGCTGTTGCTGATTTATTGGGTATGCTTTCTTGGGGTGCAGTCAGTGAAGCAGACCTCCAACAAGGCAATAGTGCATTAGCTATTCTCTCACGCCAAGATAAACAACTTTCCCCTAAATTTAGTTTGAGAGAAAACTTCCAACTGGGTTTAGTACCGCGATTTAATCAACTGGGGGAAATGGCTGCACCAGAATTATCAATAATTGACAAAGGAATTTTAGTAAATACCTTAGTTAATTCGCGGACTGCTAAAGAATATCAAAAAATTGCCAATGGTGCGAACAGTTCGGAAACTTTGCGCGCGCCAGAGGTGATTACAGGGAATTTAACCTATGAGCAAATTTTACCCAGTTTAGATACAGGCTTATATGTATCAAATTTGCATTACTTAAACTGGAGCGATCGCCCCACAGGTAGAATTACAGGTATGACCCGTTACGCCTGTTTTTGGATAGAAAACGGTGAAATTATCGCCCCCATTGAAAACTTACGCTTTGATGAAAGTCTCTATCGCTTTTGGGGAGACAATTTAATAGATTTTACCAACTTTCAAGAATTCATTCCCGAAGTAGGAACCTATGAGAGTCGTCAACTAGGAGGTAGTCTGGTTCCTGGGATGCTGGTCAATGATTTTACTTATACTTTGTAGCCATATTCATTTATCAAACTGAATCACTATATTTAGGCGATTGTAACTATCGCTTATATACGATTATTTGTTTTAACTAGACGGCTATTATGGTGGTAATAAGCTAATAGATGATATCAATTTACAATCAATTAGTTTGTATTAATCTTGTATGAACCTTGCTTAAATTGTTCTTTGGTAATAGAGTTTATCCCTTGTACTTGGGAAGAATGAGAGGAACGACGTGTCTTAATACTTACTCAATATTCAACCTATTGTCATGCTAACTCCAATTTCAAAGCAAACGGCGATCTCGTTACCAAATCAACCACTCCAGCAAGAAAACATTAACCTAAAACTGATTGTAGAAGGGATTGCATCTCAGGTTGGTGAAGCCTTCTTCCAAGCTTGCGCTCATTACTTGGCTGAGGTACTCCAAATTCAGTATGCTTTGATTGCAGAGTTTATTGATGATGACCAGCCACGAGCTAGAGTTTTGGCATTTTGGAAAGGAGAGGAATTTGGCCCCAATTTTGAATACGATCTGGCTGGAACTCCCTGCGGCGTTCTTTATCAAGAAGGTCTTCAGATTTACCCTAATTGTATCCAGAAAAAGTTTCCTGATGACCTAGATTTAGTTAATTTGGATGTGGAAAGCTATCTAGGCGTGCCAATTTTAGATCCTCATGGTAAGCCTCTTGGACATATTGCTGGCTTACATACTAAAGCATTAGAACGTAGTTACGAAGAACAAGAAGCTATTTTAAAAATATTTGCTGCTCGCTCCGCAGCAGAAATTGAGCGCCAATTGGCAGAAAAAGCACTTAAACAGCAAAATATTCACTTAGAACAAACTCTCAAAGAGCTGCATAAAACCCAAATACAACTGATTCAAGCAGAAAGAATGTCTAGTTTGGGACATCTTGTCGCAGGTGTTGCTCATGAGATCAATAATCCCATTGGGTTCATTTATAGCAATATTACCCATACTAAAGAATTTATAAATATTCTTTTAGAACTGATTGCAGCATATCAATTAGAATATCCTAATCCTTCTATACCCCTGCAACAAAAAATTAAAGAATCCGACATAGAATTTTTACGCAAAGATGCTGCTAAAATGCTTAAGTCTATGGAAACGGGAAGCGATCGCATTCGAGATATTGTCCTGAGTTTACGTAATTTTTCTCGCCTTGATGAATCCAGCAAGAAATTGATAGACCTGCATGAAGGGATAGAAAGTACTTTGCTAATACTGCAACATCGATTGCAAGCTAATGAGCTTTTACCACAGATCCAAGTAGTTAAAGAATACCAGCCACTTCCTAAAGTCAATTGCCATGCCAGCCAGATCAATCAGGTATTTATGAACATTTTCAATAATGCGATTGATGCTTTACGGTCTGCCTCTAATACAATTACTCAGCCAATAATTGAAATTAAAACAGAAGTAATTCTGCCAGAAAATACAGTCAAAATTTCTATTAGTGATAATGGAATTGGTATAGATGAAATATCAATATCCCATATTTTTGATCCTTTTTTCACTACCAAACCCGTTGGCTCTGGTACTGGTTTAGGACTTTCTATCACCTATCAAATTGTAGTTGAGCAGCATCGCGGAAAATTAAACTGTATTTCTACTCCAGGACAAGGCACAAAATTTGAAATAGAAATACCTATTTAAAGGAAATAAGATTCATCGACTAAGTAGAACAGGGTAAATAATTAAAGTATTGTTGTGTACCCTTGTGTTTAAGCAAGTGTTTAAATGATCTCACGCCAAGGTTTATACCATTTCCCTCAATATACAAGGTTGGGTAGAACGCAGTGAAACCCAACAAAATCGAGGTTTTGGTGTTGGGTTACTCTATGAGAAGGCTGCGCCTACGTTCCTCAACCCAACCTAAATCTGTCTCAAATATTTTGTGAATTGGTATTACGCGCAGCGTCTGACTACGATATGCTCCGCGAACAAAAAAGGACTAAAGTCCTTACTATGAAACGAATCCTAGCGTTTTTACATTACTTAACATAGTTTATTTTTTCAAGTTGTTCTACTTACTAGACAACATCCAAGATAAGAAAAGAAAAACGGAGCTATGGGCTATGACGAGGGCTGGCTAATAGCCCGTTTGATAGTTTCTGCTGGCATAACTGTCTTTATTGCATTGAGGGTTAAGTTAAATTGCAGCTTAAATTACAATTTTGCCAAATTGATTAGCTAATTTCTATAATGTATATTGCGTGAGAATATTGTTTGATAAATTTACGAAAAAATTAGTCTTTTGGGTACAAGATATACAAAATAATATTGAGGAATTAGGCTATCTTCATATCTCTTACCTCAATCTTATTTCCTAAATCAGGTTCATAATTATATGAAGATAAATTCAAAATCTACATTTATTGATTGAGGTAAAATTGACTTGTATTGTAGTTACAAATGGAGTCTATAAGCAATAAGTAAGCCTCTTGAGGCGCATATGTTTCACTAAAATTGTGTGTGTTGCTATATAATATTGGCAAATTTAGTACATCCTCTTACAGTAAATTGGTTAAGAACACTATGAATCAGCAAGTACAAGTTATTAAACTCAGTGGAATTATCAATACGGCAAATTCACAGGAACTGCGAGAAGAGATTACCCATCTCCTGAATAGCGGCACAAAAATTGTTTTAGTTGATTGTCAGGATGTGATTTTTATGGATAGTTCCGCCTTGGGAGCTTTAGTATTAGCTTTTAAAACATTGAGAGCAGCCGGGACAAAATTATTCCTCTGTTCGATTAATGAACAGGTGAGAATATTATTTGAATTAACTGGTATGGATAAGGTATTTGAAATATTTAATAATCAAGATGAATTTAATCAAATTATACTAGCGAATAGTTAGTCAAACTTAACTAGTAGGATTGATAAATCATCTTCAAATATATCTTTGGAGTTCAAGGCGGTAAGGCAATTTAAGACCTGATCAAGTTGATAATCTTCATTATGATGTACGCTAGCGAGTATCTGAATGAAAGCATCTAAACTCCAAAGTTTGCCATCTGATTTAGTAATTTCGTAAGCGCCATCACTGAAGATATACAAACTGCTCAATTTTTCGACATCGCAATACGCATCAACATATTGTGCTTCTGGAAACATACCAACTGGCATTCCTGGGGTTCTTAAAATTTGCACTTCCGTACTACCTGGGGATGTTCCAGATATCAAAATTGCAGGTGGATGACCAGCGCTAGCATAAATTAGTTGTCGTTTGATGCGGTGATAAACACCATACCAGATAGTGAAGTATTTATCATTTTGATAATTCATCTGGAAGGTTTCATTCAGACTTTTCAATACATCACTGGGTTGATAATAATTGAGATTTTTCAGGGCGCGGGAACGCAGTAAATTGAGAACAGAAATTGAGGGGAGAGCAGCTTTTAATCCGTGTCCGGCTGTATCTAGTAGATATAGTGCCAAGCAATCGTCATCCAGCCAGTAATAGTCAAAACAATCACCACCGAGTTGCCGAGAGGGGATGAATCGAGAATTGATACTGATGGGTTCATCTAAGGGTTCTGGTAGAAGCGATCGCACATATTCGGCGGCCTCTGCCAATTCTTCTTCTAATAGCAGCTTTTGAGTCCGCAAATCTCGACTTAATTGATGCAGTCGCAATCCGGCTCTAACCCTTGCTTGCATCTCATTTTGCTCAATCGGCTTGGTGATAAAATCATCAGCACCTGCATCTAAACCTTTAACGCGATCGGCCACAGAATCCAAAGAGGTGAGCAAGATAAAAAATGTAGTGGATAGATTCGGATCTGTCTTGATGCGATGGCAAACCTCCAGACCATTTAAGCCAGGCATAATCCAATCACAAATAATTAGCGCTGGGCGACTAGTTAATGCTTGAGTAATTCCTTCTTCACCATTACTCGCAGTAACTATTTGATAACCCTGTTTTTGTAAAATTCTTTTTAATAATATTTGAATTGATAGATCATCATCAATTATCAAAATTTGAAACATAGTCAATAGTCATTGGTCATTGGTTATTGGTCATTAGTCATTAGTTATTCTTCTTTACTCCCCCTGCTCCTCTTTTCACGGTGGCGAAAGAGGATTTAACCACAAGAGCATGGCACGGTTTAGCTGATTTAAGTCACGATAGACTTCTTGTTTGAACCACTGCCCTAACGCATCAAAGGGGGTGAATGATGATCCTGTTTGCCATTTGACATCTTGACCTAAGGGTGTGGTGTGCGTTCCTGGTAAAGTCTGGGCTGTCACCATTTCTGGAAAGCGGACTTGTAAGATTTTGGTTAAAGCTGCTGATTGATCCAGGTTATCGTTATTAAATTTGATTAATAAGTTGCGCCGGACATTATAACTTTCCTGTACGAGTTTGTTTGTTTCCAAAGGCGAGGGAGTAAATTCAATCGCCAAAGTAGTGTTGAACTGTTCCACTAAGGGTATAGCATCCTTAGCAGCATAGTTGTTGAAAGAGATTAAAATATTGCCTGCTCGTTCCACAGGAAAAAGACTGCCAATGAGTAGATGGAGTTTACACCCCATACTATGTCCGATTCCGTAGGTAGGTAAGTAGAGCTTGCGTAATGCCCCAGAATCATGCAATCTTTCTATCGTGCGTTCAAAGTTCAATAGCACAGAGTTGGCGATCGCAATATGATCCAATGTATTCACAAAGGGCGTGGCAATCACTACATACCCTTTATTACCCAACTGTTCCAGTAGCCAACGATATGTCAGATGGGGTGCTGTGGCAACAAACGCACCTCCCAAGAAATGAATGATCCCGACTGGATTACGGGGAACAAGCACCCAGTTACCTCTAATTTCTTTCCAATCCATCCCTGTAGGCGATCGCTTAATTTACACTTCTTTATGTTAGACCCTGGATTAGTCATTTTCCAACCAGAACCCCATCGGCAATTACCACAACAAGACTATGAATATTTCTCTTCTTACGTCCAATACCGCTTGGTTAAAAATCGGAAAATAAATTTCTAGCTTCAACTTTAAGTCTATTTACATGGCTTAAAAGATTGCCTAGTTAGCTAAAACTTACTTTAGCTATTAGTACAGAATTTATGATTGGGTGAGACTTTAATCTTAATCGATAAGTTTTTTCCACTACTTTTTGCAAATCTTGGTTCAAGGAATAAAAGCAGATTTAAAGATGAATGCAACATAAAGCTCACTACGCAAGCGATTTGAATTTAATTTCACTCATTAACAAGCAACTAAGTAAAGTTAATCTCTTCATAAAAAAAGCTTGCAAATTTACTTGCATTTTAAAAAATAATTAGGCAACTCTACGGTAGAAGTTTTTCCTGAAAATACATGAATATTGGGTATAAGCACCAAAAGAAGTCATTTTTTATTGGGATTGCTAACTTTTTGCAATATTAACTAAATAGGAACAGAAATGATTTTTGATCATGCGGGGAATACGCTAGGTAGTGCAAGACGAGTTAACCTGACAACCACAACACAGACATTTACAGATTTCATAGGTTCCAGAGATGTAAATGATTTTTATAGTTTCAGTCTGAATAGTCGTAGTAGTTTAAACCTGACTCTGGGTGGTTTAACCACAAATGCAGACATACAATTAATTCAAGATAAAAATTCAAATAGGATTATTGATGGTATTAGCGAAATTATAGGTAGTTCCAATTTATTGGGAATAGCTAGCGATTCAATCAGAACTACTTTAGATACAGGAAATTATTTTATCCGGATTTTCCCAGGAAGTGGTTCTACAGTTAATGGCACAAACTATAATCTCAGTCTTTCAATTAATACTGCACCGAACTCATTAGCATTTACTATCGATAATCCCACCATTACTAACACAGGAAGCCTAAATATTAGTCGTGGTCAAGTTTTCGATGCTAATGGTGCTAGAGATATTTCTGTCATCGATTTTCAACTTTTTCAAAATGGACTATTAGTTAATTCTATTTCTAACGACGTGACACGCATCACGATAAATACTAATGATAGTCGCTGGGGAAGTTTCACACATAATTTATCCTTGAGTGGATTAAATCTAGCTGGTGGTAATTATACTCTTCGAGCTACTGCGTTAGATACATTCAGAAGTACCAGCCAAGTTGTTGAACGGGTTTTCACAATTGCAGCAGATTGGTTAAGTCAAAATCTGAAAGATCGACAAATGCTTACTTTAGTAAAAAACTTAGCTCAAGATGGTAATTTAAGCCGTAATGACATTGTTACTATCTTTAGAGATGCGAAAGATAATGGTGTGGTTGATGTAAACGAGTTATCTGACTTAAGACTTATTATTACTAATGCTCCTCGTTTCACAATACAAGACCATGTGAGGATTTTGTCTAATAAAGTTGCCAATGGCGATATGGCAAATATAAATTCTGGTATTGGCAATTTGTTTGCCGGGAGTAGTGCCGACCAGTTAGAAAAATTATTGGGTAAATGGTTTTTTGGTAGCGATCGCCCACAATTAACTTCCACTCAATTCACTTACCGGGAAGCCAGAGGTGCTTTATTCCAAAACGGAATTAGTTATCAAGATGTTGATCAAGGAGCGATTGGTAATTGCTATTTTCTTGCTGGATTAGCTAATACTGCACTACGAACACCTAATGTTATCCAAAGTATGTTTATCGATAATGGTGATAATACTTTTACTGTTCGTTTTTATAATAATAAAGTTGCAGATTTTGTGACTGTAGATAAATTTTTAGCTACCCTGAATAACCTTAATAGTAATTACGTATCAGGTGGAAACATACCCTATGCAAAAATTGGTGGAAGGCATGATAACCCCAATACTGAATTGTGGGTGGCTTTAGCAGAAAAAGCTTACGCTCAAATTAACGAATCAGGGTGGACTCGTGGCCCTGCTAGTGGTCAACGAAGGAACTCCTATCAAGCGATTGTAAGTGGTTATGCTGGACGTGCCATAACCGACATTACAGGCAGTAGTACGCAATATGATAATTTAGACAGTCTAGATATGAATGCCATAGTTACCGCATTTAATCAAGGACAAATGATTTGTTTTGCCTCTAGGAGTTCAACACAGGTTGCGACTAATGTTGTATCTAGTCATGCCTATGTTTTAGTAAGTTATAGCTCTTCCACACAAAGATTTAGGCTTTACAATCCTTGGGGAGTAAATGGAGGGTACGAAAACGGCATATTTAAAAATGGTTTCTTAGATTTGTCGTTTAATGATTTACTCAGAAATTTTCTAGGTTGGGATAAAACAATCTAAAGACTTTTGTCACATTTTATAGATTAGATTGACTTTGTAAGCTTTTCATTTCATATTGCACATCTAAAGCAATTTGTAATGCTTCATTTAGTAACCTGCCATGCTCAGTGGCTTGTTCTGTAACCTGCATAGCGGTTAAAGTAGCTAAATTATTGGTAAATAATTCTGTATTGCCGAGAATAAAATTCTTATTCTCTCTCAATATTCTTTCTGTTCTTAATGCTCTAATTAAATCGGCTCTTGTCAGTTTAAGGGCATCGATAACTTTTTCTCTTTCCTTGATGCTTACCCCTGTATTCCCTGCATCTTCTATCTGGTCATTAATATGTATAGCTTTAATAACTGCATTGTATCTATCAACATCATTTAAGAGTATTTCTAGCGAATTTGTCATATTCTTTTTCAGGATTTTTTGCTGGTTACGCCACCAGTAATATAAAAAAGTCTGTGTACTGATACCACCTAACAAACTTAAAATTATTAATAATAACCAGGATGGCATCTCTATCCATGCGACAAATATTTTGATAAAAACATCAAATATTAAGTATGCAAAAATAAATACAGAAAAACTCAGGAAGATTACTGTAGCACCTTCAGAGCCTTTAATCTGAGTTATAATTTTTTTACAAATATTTTTAAAAATATTCCTGATAATAATTAATTCTGATTTCACAGGTAAGTTAGTCAAATTTTCTAATTCTTTATGACTAATTTCCAAATCTTGTAAATCATTACGCACAGCTTTCCCCAGGTTGAATAGAATAGTGATTTAGTACAATATAACAACCTATTTTAATGATTGCTGCGGTGGCTGCAATTTTGTCTCAAAATTTTTATACTATGAATAACTAAGCTAATTAATAACGATATGCTGGATTTGATTGCTAATGGGTTTCAGATGTGAGCATCAGCCGAAGGATAATTACGTTTACCATCACCAATTACCAACCACTGAAACTGAGCTTTTAAAGTTGTCTTGACTGACACATAATCACGGTTTTGGCTTGGTAACACGGCGTTGGGAATTTAAAAATGGTGGAATGAGACAGTCCAAGGTCATAGCTTTGCCTTCACCATTAGGACTACGTACTGTGGGACACACAGGATCTCAGCCTCTGGAGGCATCGACCTCTGCTTGGGTGGAGAAATCCCTCTAAGTAATCCGAGTCGGGGAAAGAGGAAACCCAAGAAGTGATTCTTGAAATCCTCCGTTTAGAAAACGGGGAATGATATCAAGAACTGTTGTAAATTGTGGATATAACAATTAAATTTAAATCCACTCATGACATCTATCACCCCCTCAATTCAATTTTTCGCAGGTATTTTTGAAGAATTAAGTAATGTTAGTTTACGGAGAGAAGTCCGTACTGGCAAACGTATCGTTATGATGAAGTTTAATCAACTCCAAGCGATAGAAGGATTCAACAGCTTTACTAAACAATCCTTGAATTCTCTATTGTTAACCGATGAAGAAGGAGAAATTAGCGTCACCCCCTCTGCAACAAGATTTATTTTTGGGGGTGACGAAGGTGATGAACTACAAGGAGTAGAGTGCAAATTTGAAGTTGAGCGTGATGATCATTGGGAACGATTCATGCGCTTTATGAACCGTTACGCCGAGGCTAATGATATGGAATATGGAGAACGTTAGATTGAGATATTTGTGAAAATAGCCTTGGTTTCGGAGTTTCCTGTGGATTCATCTGCTCATGAAGCGCTTTGTTTAACAAATTCGGCGAAATTCCCCACCCTCAGCAGAAGGCAAGGTGGGGTAGTTCACAGAGCATCCATAAACTGCTTTACTTTGTCAAAGATCGTCTGATCTGCAATTTTTTCAGCTAGTGTTTGAGCATTGCGATAACACAATAGAGCTAACTTTTTGCGTTTTGTGGTGACGTAAAGATTACCCATATTCAACAAAGTCGAAATTTCTCCGAGAGAATCTCCTAGTTGTTGATAAATGACAAGTGCTTGTTTGTAGAATTTCAGTGCTTTGCGATGACTGCTCAATTTAGAGTAGGTAAAGCCAATGTTGTTGAGAGTAGTGGCTTCGCCGGGAAGATCGCTTATGGACTGGCGTGTTAACAGAACTTGATGGTAGAGTAACAGGGCTTGTTTGGGTTGCCCTAAGTCTAGATAGATCGAAGCGATGTTGTTCAGAGTTATGGCTTCACCCGCTAAGTTCTTGACTGCTTTTTGAATAGGTAGTGCTTGTTGAAGATAGTTGAGTGCTTTTTCAAACTCACCTAAAACACTATAGGCGAATCCAATGCCATTAAGTGTGGTGGCTTCACCAGAAAAGTCTCCTAACAAACGCCGCATTGCTAAAATTTGATTTTGCAGCAAGAGCGATCGCTTTGGTTCACCCAATCTGATGTAAATTAGCGCCATATCATTGAGGGTGGAAACTTCACCTTGAGTATCTTGTAACTCTCTAAATATTTGCGCGGCTTTCTCAAAGTACTCTAGGGACTGGGTAAGTTTGCCGAGACGACTGCAAGTAGAACCTAGATTGCTTAAAGCTGTGGCTTCTGCTTGGATATTACCAATCTCTACAGCTACAGCCAAGGCCTGATGGAAACAATCTAATGCTTTTTGCGGTTGCCAACACCCAAGATATGCTAAACCAATATCGTTCAATGTATGACCTTCTTTAGCTCGGTCTGGAATTGCTCTAGCTAATTGTAAATTTTCTGTTACTAAATCGAGATATTCTGAAAATTTTCCTTGCTTGTAGTATGTATTAGCTTCGTTACGGCGTTCTTCCCAAACGTTGACTCGATTGCAAGATTGCGTCATTTGACCTCAGTTGTACTGCATATAAATTGGCAGGTTACTCTTGAGCAGATAGAACCTTCCTCAGGTTGCCCAACTTTAAGTTAACCTTTATTTTCTACCTTTAGATACAAGACGTAAAGAGATCAAGATGGTATCGTATCGGGATTATTAGAGCAATAATCAGATATCGAGTGAGCAAAGTATATCTTTATTGGCAATTATGTTCTATTTCCAAAATTGCATCTAGCTCAAGTAGTGAAGATTTTTGATAAAAATAAGCCGCCGATTTCAGTAGATGAACACAGACATTTATCAGCGTTCATTGGTGTGTATCGGCGGTGATTATTTTCGCTATTTTTGCCAGCAGTCTATGATTTACGCTGTCACAGTTGCTAATGCTTTTTCCAGTAATTTTAAGGCGGTGTTGATTTCTGCCTCTGTGACAATTAATGGTGGTACAAAGCGGACGACCTTTGGCCCGGCTGGTACTAACAATAAGCCCTCGTTGATAGCAGCCTTGACGACATCAGCAGCAGTTAATGGAATATCTGCGGCTAATTCCAGACCGTTAATTAAACCCCAGCCGCGAACTTCAGTTAGATGATGGGGATATTTAGCAGCGATCGCTCTTAAGCCACTCCTTAACTGTTCCCCTCTATCTTGCACATTCTGCAAAATATTCTCCCTTTCCAAGGTCTGACACACAGCCAACGCTACACCACAAGCAAAGGGATTACCACCAAAGGTGCTGGCGTGTTCTCCTGGTTGGAAGACATCGCAGAATTTCTTACTCATCATCGCCCCAATGGGGATACCACCACCCAAACCTTTGGCGCTGGTGAAAATGTCTGGTTCTACACCCAGGTATTCATAACCCCACAATTTACCACTGCGTCCCATCCCGACCTGCACTTCATCGAACATCAACAAAATGCCGGTGTCATCACAAATTTGCCGCAGCTTTTGGAAGTATTCCACATCACCAGGACGAACACCGCCTTCCCCTTGTAATGGTTCGATGAGAATTGCCGCTACTCGGTAATCTCCCTCGTCTAACTCGCTAATAGCTGCTTCTACCGCACTGATATCGTTGTAATTTACATAGTGAAATCCGGGTACTAGGGGGTCAAAATATTTTTGATACTTTGCTTGCCCAGTAGCGGTAATAGTTGCCAATGTCCGTCCGTGGAAACTGGCATTGGCGGTGAGAATAATAGGCTTTTCTATGTCTAAAACTGTATGGGCATATTTACGAGCCAGTTTAATAGCGGCTTCGTTGGCTTCAGCGCCAGAATTACAGAAAAATACCCGATCAGCGCAGGAGTGTTGAATAATCCATTGGGCTAATTCACCTTGTTCGGGAATGTAGTACAAATTAGATACATGGTGCAGCTTTTGGATTTGGCGTGTCACCGCTTCTACCATAGCTGGGTGGGCGTGTCCCAGTGTACAAGTGGCAATCCCCGCCACAAAGTCTAGGTATTCTTTGCCCTGGGTATCCCATACTCGGCAACCTGCACCCCGTTCTAAAGCGAGGGGAAAGCGTCCGTATGTGGACATAACAGATGCGTCAAAGCTATCTGTACTAAAGGGGCTAGATGCAGCAGAACCTGACTCTGGGGGGTTCGTGGCTTGCTCAATGAGAGTTTGTAGGCTCACTAACGCTCCTCCTGCGGATTTTTGATTGTATACTTACTTACTAGTTTCCTAGAGTTTCTTAAAAATAAATTTTTATTTATTGTGTTTCTTACTTTCTCTTGAGCTTAACATTATATATCCTCAAACCTGTGGCAATAGTGGAAAATAATTTTGTATTCAACTCTTGAACAGAAATACCAACGCATCCAAAAAGAGTTAATGGCCGGGGCGATCGCTCTCGGTGGTGTATTAATTCTCGGTACTTTGTGGTATCGCTTTGTTGAGGGTTGGTCATGGGAAGATGCAGCTTACATGACAGTTATTACCTTAGCTACCGTAGGATATGGCGAAACCAACCCTCTTGGTAGTCGTGGACGCTTATTTACTATTGCCTTAATTTTGTTGGGTGTAGTCAATCTTGGCTACATTGTCAACAGGTTTACAGAAGCAGTTATTCAGGGCTACTTTCAACAAGGTATTCGGCTCAGACAACAGAGGCGCTTAATGGAATCCTTATCAGAACACTACATCATTTGTGGATTTAGTCGGACTGGTCGCCAAATTGCTAAGGAATTTCGGGCGGAAGATGTAACATTTGTGGTGATTGATTCTGATGCCGAGTCGATAGAAAAGGCTCAAGCAGAGGGGCATACAGCATTCCAAGGAGATGCCACACTTGATGATACTCTCTTGAGAGTTGGGATTGAGAGGGCAATTTGTTTAGTTGCGGCCCTCCCTTCTGATGCAGAAAATTTATACACAGTTTTATCAGCAAAAACACTGAATCCCCGAATTAGAGCGATCGCACGAGCCAGCACAGAAGAAGCTCTGCAAAAATTACAGCGAGGCGGTGCAGATGCCGTCATTTCCCCATATATCACAGGTGGTAAGCGGATGGCGGCCGCCGCCCTCAGACCGCAAGTATTAGACTTTGTAGACGGGATTCTCACAGGTGCAGACCGTCAACTTTACATGGAAGAATTTTTACTCGACCCAGCCTTGTGTCCCTTCGTTGGTCAAAGCTTGCAAAAAGCCAAACTGCGATCGCAAAGTGGGGCATTAGTCCTGGCTATTCGTCGTCTAGATGGTATGCTGATCGGCGGCCCCACAGGCGATACGGTATTAATGCCGGGAGACACACTGATTTGCATGGGTACAGCCGACCAACTACGCACCCTCAACCAAATTCTCGGCCCAATTGGTTCTCAGCAATTACGTAAGCCAAAGAATATTTAAAAGGGTGTGAGGGTGTAAGGGTGTAAGGAAAAGAAAGATTTACCCCTAAACCCCTAAACCCCTAAACCCCTATACCCCCACACCCCCTTCATTCATTTTATTAGCAGCTCTGTTAGCCCGTGCTTCGGCTGAAGCCATGACTTCCTCGAAATTTTCTAACACTTCACCAGGGAAGTTTTCTAAGGCTCTGGTAGAAATAGCCACTCGACCTTTACCTTGATCCAAGTCGATAACTATAGCTTTAATTGTTTGACCAGGTTGAAAGACTTTTTCTAGAGATTCGATGAATTTTTGGCTAACTTGTTTGATATGTAACAAGGCGCTGAGACCATTTAAATCAACAAACACACCAAAAGGTTTAATTCCAGTTATTTTACCTTCTACTAGTTGACCAATTTCTAACTGATTGAAGTTACTAGAACGAGTTACCAAACGCTGGGAAAGGACGAGTTTTTTGTTATTGCGGTCTACTTCTAAAAAGCCAGCCGTGAGAGTATGACCTTTAAGGGCTTCTAAATTATCACGCTCTGTGAGGTGCGATCGCGGAATAAATCCCCGCAAGCTTTGAACATCAACAGTGACACCACCTTTATTCACACCTGTCACCTTCACATCCACCGGCTGGGAATTTTCCTTCATTTGCGCCAGTTTTTCCCAGATATGATTTATTTCTAACTGCCGTCGAGAAAGAGTTACTTGACCTTCTGCATCCTGTTCACGGATGATAATAAACTCAAGCTCCTCATGCAACGGCAGGACTGCCGCTAAATCGTTAACTGCCCTCAAAGAAGCCTCATCGCGGGGGATATAAGCTGACGACTTGCCACCAATATCAACATAAGCGCCATCAGGATCAAGTTGGAAAACCTTGCCGTAAACAACTTGCCCCTTTTGGAACTGGTAGTCGTGATTTTCTAGTGCTTTGGCAAAGTCGTCCATTGTGAAAGACGAGTTGGCTTTTTGAGATAGTTTCGATTCGGAATTCATGACTATTGAAATTGAATTGTTGTTATTTTATTAGAAACCAAGGGAATTGATAATTCGTAATACCCTACGGTAAGCAAGCTACGTAATTCTTAATGAACAAGGCTCCGCTTAAGGTGGTGGTATGGGAATTGGAGTCTTTAAACCTATGTTGTTAACACAGTCTTAAATAGTTGTTGCACCTGCTCCCAAGCATCAGCTGCTGCTTGAGGATTATAGCTGGCACGACGGTCACAGAAAAATCCGTGATCAGCTCCATCGTAGCGGAACACACGATGAGAAATGTTGTATTTTTCTAACTCTGTCTCGATTTGGTCTATTTGCTCTGGGGGAATACTGGCATCTTCCGTACCAAAAAAGCCATATAGTGTGCCTTTGATTTCTGGTGTACGGGTGACAGTAGGATTCCCGCCGCCAAATGTACGAGTAGCAATTCCCGCACCGTAAAAGGAGGCAGTCGCTTTGATATCTGGTAAAGTGGCAGCAAGATAGGCTACATGACCCCCAAAGCAGAAGCCAATACAACCAAAGCCATTTTGTTTCACTTGGGGGAGAGTTTTCAGATAATCTATAGCTGCTTGAATATCGTTTAGTAACTCTGATGCTTTGGTTTGCATCGCGTAACCTCTACCAACTTCAATATCTTGGGGTGTGTATCCAGTTTCAAAGCCTGGTGCTTGACGTTGGAATAGCGCCGGAGCGATCGCCACATACCCTAACTTAGCAATCCGTTCGGTTACGTCCCGAATATGACCGTTAACGCCAAAAATCTCCTGTAAAACTACAACTCCTGGGTAGGAACCTGGTGCTTGTGGCTGCGCTAAGTACGCAGCTATTTGTAGACTGTCTTGCGAAAGGTTAACGGTTTCTGTGGCAACTACTTGCTCAGTCATAATAATTTTTACCCGCGTTGTGTGGTGAATTTCTCTAATTATTTGATATAACTAGGCTACTTCTATGAAAATATCAACTACCAATAGTCACCACATAAGAAATTTAAACCCGAAAATACCCAACATAAAATCGCCAAAATGTTTGGGTTCTTGGTTGTTCTTCATGTTGAATTTTGAATTGCTTATTCAGGAGTTTGGGTGATGATTCAATTCCGTATTCAGCCAGATAGTGAGATTCCCGCATCAACCCAACTATTTAACCAACTCAGGTTTGCGATCGCTTCTCGGCAATATCCACCTGCATACAAATTGCCTAGCACTAGGGCTTTGGCAATGCAAACGGGGTTACATCGCAATACTATTAGTAAAGTCTATCGTCAGTTAGAGGAAGACGGTTTTGTCGAAAGTTTAGCAGGCTCAGGAATTTATGTCCGCGCTCAAGGTCATGAAGGCGGTAGTAGGTTACAATCGCCCATCCTCACACAACATCCTGAAGCATCAAAAGTTTTACAACAAGCACTTGATGAATTACTAGGACAAGGCTACTCACTCAGTCAAGCAAGAGAAATCTTTTTGGCAGAAATTGACTGGCGCTTGCGTTGTAGTGCGCGGGTACTGGTAGCATCCCCCACTCAAGATATGGGTGTGGGGGAGTTAATGGCTTATGAGTTAGAAGAAGAACTAGAAATTCCCGTGCAGATAGTGGCGATAGATGAGTTAGCCGCCGTGCTGGATAAAACCACCTCAGCCACAGTTGTTACCAGTCGCTATTTTATCAACGATGTGGAAGCGATCGCCGCCCCTAAAGCTATCCGTGTCATCCCTCTAGATATCTACGACTACAACAAAGAAATCAATCTGCTGAAAAACCTACCCAAAGATAATTGTGTAGGAATAGTCAGCCTCAGTTCTGGAATTGGTCGCCAAGCAGAAGTCATCCTCCACGGCTTGCGGGGTGACGAGTTATTAGTCATGACTACCCAACCAAAAGATAATTACAAAATGCAGGCGATCGTCAAGCGCGCCGAAGTGATTATCTGCGACCAAGCCTGTTATGCAACCGTGCAAGCCGCAGTCCAAGCCGCCTCCGAAGACATAATCCGTCCACCAAAACTCATTAAGGTAGATAATTACATCGGCGCAAACTCAATTAACTTACTCAAACGAGAACTAGGATTAGGGTAAGTTCGATAAATTCGGAATAACCCCTCTCCAAAGACGCCTACGGTGTACACACAAATACTATATACAAGGGTTTCAGGCGTTATAGCCCCTTAAATTGTCATTACGAGCGCAGCATAGTAATCACATAATCCCGTGGTTTTTGCGATTGCTTGTCTACGACACGCTGCGCGAACGTCGTTTCTCCTCTCTACGAGACGCTTGCGAAGTCTACAAGACTTGGCTAGCTGCAAAGCCGCAAGCCGAAAACTGACAACTGGCAAGCGTACCACAGTAAATATAAAATTTAACGGGAGATTCAATTATTCAGAACGGGTGTACGCTACCAAATGGGAACGCGTCATCAGAGGAAATCACAAATGGGATATGTAATTGCTACAGCAAATATGAAAGGCGGTGTGGGGAAAACTACCCTCACTGTTAACTTAGCCACCTGTTTGGCGAAAAATTATGGTAAGCGGGTGCTGGTGCTGGATTTAGATACGCAAATCAGCGCCACACTCAGCCTGATGTCACCTTTAGATTTTGCCAAGCGCCGCAAACAAAGACTAACTTTCAGATATCTAATCGATGATGTTATTAATCCAGACCCCAACGGCAAGCTGACAATCAACGATATTATTCAAACTAACGTCTGTAATCTCCCCGGACTAAATTTATTACCAGGAGATATCGACTTATATGATGAGTTTGTCGTTTCAGAAATGTTGCACAGACAAACAGTTGCTTTAGGTGAACAAGACTTTGAAAACGTTTGGAATCGCTTTGAAAGAGTCTTGATTAATAACATCTTAAAACCAGTACGTGACGAATATGATTTTATTCTTTTAGATTGCGCCCCTGGTTATAATTTAATGACACGTAGCGCCCTATCTGCTAGTGATTTTTACCTGTTACCTGCCAAGCCAGAACCTTTATCTGTGGTAGGAATTCAACTTTTAGAAAGACGTATTGGTCAATTAAAAGAAAGTCATGAACAAGAAGCAAAGATAAATATCAAAATGCTGGGAATTGTTTTCAGTATGTGCAATACTAATCTACTAACTGGTAGATATTACAAACAAGTAATGCACCGTGTTGTTGAAGATTTTGGTGTAGAACAAATTTGTAAGGCACAAATCCCAGTCGATATTAATGTTGCGAAAGCGGTAGATAGTTTTATGCCGGCGGTGTTGAATGCACCCCAGTCAGCCGGTTCTAAGGCATTTTTGCAGTTGACTCAGGAGTTGTTGCAGAAGTTGTAATATTATGTCTGCTTAAGCATTTCTCATAATCTTGGGAGTTGGTAATAGGTAATGGTAAAAATTATCTATTACCGACTTTAGCAGCACATCATTGGGTGAATAAGACGCGATTCATCGCGTCTCTACAAATGCTTTATTTGTCGTATTGTTTTTTAAAATTGGTATTATGTTATTAATTATTTACCAAATTTGACTTAAATCTAAAACAAATCCTGGTAGTGTATCTTCACCACCTAATGTGGAAGGATTATCTAATTCTCTTACAGCTTGATCGGGACAATAAATAAATACTTTACGTTGTTTTCTATCTATTAACCAACCTAATTCTGTACCATTATCTATATATTCTTCCATCTTTTCTTGTAATGTTTTCAAATTATCTGTCTCTGAACGCAGTTCCACTACAAATTCAGGACAAATAGGCGCAAATCTCTTTCTTTGTTCTACAGGTATTGCTTCCCATCTGGCTTTTTTAATCCAGGCTGCATCAGGAGAACGCACTGCACCGTTAGGTAAGGTAAAACCACCGCTAGAACCAAAACCTACACCTGTACCATCTTGCTTTGTCCAAATACCTAACTGGACAATTAAATTAAAATTGCGTTCATCTGTTTCTGCGCCTGTGGGTGGCATAATCAATAATTCTCCAAAGTGATTACGTTCAATGCGAAAATCACGGTTTACTTGACAGAAATCAAACAATTGCTCGTCACTAACGATTATGTTTGGTTGCATTTTCAGCACCATTCCTAAGATGTCTGTGGCTACAGGTGATTGCGTGTTCATAATCCCATCTGAATTTTGACGTAGAGACGTTGAATAAAACGTCCCTACATTCATGTTAAACCTGTTCTAAAACTCACCAGCTAAGGCAGGAACGCATCTTTCACATAACAGGGGATGCTCTGCTGATTCTCCCACATGGGTGGAGTAGTTCCAACAGCGATCGCATTTTTGCCCCTCTGCATTCACTACCCCAATTCCCCAACTATCAGACTGGGAGGTATATTTCCCATCTTGCAGTTTGTCAGCAGAATCTAATAACTCTACTTGGGATGTCAAGAATAAATAACGCAGTTCATCCACGCCGTTACCAACTTCAGGATTTAACGTGGCGATGGCTTTGCGGGAGTTGGCATCTTTGACGTAAATCAAAGCTTTCGCTTCTAGGGAAGAACCAATCATTTTCTCTACCCTAGCTTGTTCTAACACCTTGTTAACATCGGTGCGTAACTGGCGTAATTGTTGCCAAAATTCCGCCAACTCTGGATTATGCCATTTTTCTTCTACCTGCACCCAACCAGCTTCAAACACTGATTTGTAGGGTGTTTTGTAGGGGAGATATTGCCAGATATCTTCTGCCGTGTGACAGAGTACAGGTGCGATCGCTCGTGCTAAATTCTCTAAAGCAATGTGTATCACTGTCTGACAACTGCGACGGCGGAAAGCATCAGGGGCGCTGATATATAGTCTATCCTTGGCAACATCTAAGTAGAAGTTAGATAAATCTACCACGCAGAAATTCTGCACCGTTTGGAAGAAGCGGAAGAATTGGAAACTTTCAAAAGCTTCTGTCACTTCCTCAAACACTTCACGGATACGGTGCAGCATATACTTATCTAACTGCGGCATTTCTTCAAACTGTACAGCGTTTTTTTCTGGGTCAAAGTCATACAAACTACCCAGTAAGAACCGCGCCGTATTGCGAATCTTACCTCTGACATCGTTGAGTTGCTTGATGATATTGCCACCCAAACGCACATCCCCGGTGTAATCTACAGAAGAAGCCCACAACCGCATAACATCTGCACCATAGGGGGGTTCTTTCTTCTGGTCTTTACCACCATTGATGATAATAGCCGGGTCAACTACATTCCCTTCTGATTTACTCATCTTCCGCCCTTGTTCATCCAAAACAAAGCCGTGAGTTAATACAGTTTTGTAAGGTGCAATGCCATTTACTGACACACTAGTCAACAAACTCGACTGGAACCAGCCGCGATGCTGGTCGGAACCTTCCAAATACATATCAGCCGGGTAGCGTAACTCTGGACGCTGCTTAACTACAGAAGCCCAAGAAGAACCAGAATCAAACCATACGTCCATTGTGTCTGTACCTCTGCGGTAAGACCGACCATTATTTCTGTAGGACTCCGGTAATAATTCCGCTACCGACAACTCCCACCAAGCATCAGAACCTTTTTCGGCAATGATGGCTTGCACATAGTTGATAGTTTCCTCATTTAGTAGAGGTTCGCCGGTTTCCTCATCGTAGAATACCGGAATCGGCACACCCCAAGAACGCTGACGAGAAATACACCAGTCAGAACGTTCCGCCACCATCGGCGTGATGCGATTTTCACCTTGGGCTGGTATCCATTTTACAGCAGCGATCGCCTTTAGTGCCTCATCCCGGAAACCCTCCACCGAAGCAAACCACTGTTCAGTCGCCCGGAAAATTGTCGGCTTCTTCGTCCGCCAATCATAAGGATACTTGTGTGCATAAGCTTCCTCCTTCAACAGGGAACCCGCAGCAGTCAACGCATCAATGACCGCCTGATTTCCCTCACCCAACACATTCAACCCCGCAAACTGTCCCGCCTCTTGGGTAAAGTCGCCGTTGTCGTCCACAGGTGCAAGAATTGGCAACCCATAACGCAGACCCACAACATAGTCTTCTTGACCATGACCGGGCGCAGTATGTACCAACCCAGTACCCGATTCAGTTGTGATGTAATCACCACCCACAACCACCGGACTTTCTCTATCAAATAAAGGATGACGGTAAGTAGTATGTTCCAACTCCTTCCCTTTAAAAGTCGCCTTCACAGTCAACTGCGCCGAGATAGTCGCCGCCAACCGTTCTACCAAATCGGCCGCCACGATGAGATACTTGAAATTACTTTGCGTCTCTGCGCCTATGCGCGAAACTTCCACCAAAGAATAATTCAAGTCGCCATTGACAGCCACCGCCAAATTCCCCGGAATTGTCCAAGGTGTAGTAGTCCAGATAGCCACACCCAAATCAGGCAAATACTCACCTAATAAAGGTTTTGCCGCCTCAGCGAAACTAGTCACAGGAAAAGCCGCATAGATACTCCGGGAAGTATGACCTTCTGGATATTCCAATTCCGCCTCAGCCAAAGCCGTCTTAGAACTAGGACTCCAGTGAACAGGCTTCAAACCCCGATAAATGTAGCCTTTTAAAACCATCTGCCCAAATACACCAATCTGCGCCGCCTCATATTCCGGCTTTAGCGTCAGATATGGATTATCCCAGTCACCCCAAACACCATAACGTTTAAAATTTTGGCGTTGGTTATCAACCGTAGCCAAAGCAAACTCTTTAGCCTTTTGCCGCAGTTGTAGTGGTGTTAAATTTTGCCGTTCTGCTGACTTGAGATTTTGCAAAACTTTCAACTCAATTGGTAAGCCGTGACAGTCCCAACCGGGTACATAGCGAACCTTTCGACCTTGCAGCAGTTGGTAACGATTAATAATATCTTTGAGAATTTTATTTAAGGCATGACCAATATGGAGTGAGCCGTTAGCGTAGGGAGGCCCATCGTGCAGTATAAATAATTCACCTGGGTTGTTTTGCGACAGGCTCTCAAAAATTTTATTTTCTTCCCAAAACTTTTGGATTTCGGGTTCCCGCTTAATGGCGTTCGCCCGCATATCAAAATTGGTCTTGGGTAAATTTACGGTATCTTTGTAACTTCCAGTTTCCGTCACAGCTTCATGCCTAAGATTATATATGCAGGTTCTATCAATTATAGAAGATGGCATGAATCCCAAAATTACCTCTTTTGCTCATCCCATCCTGGCTACTTAAGTAATATCACTGTTGTTTGGATATCATAAATACTTTGTTTTTTTATTTTACCGACAAAACACCAGAACCAATTTGTATTTTGAATGCAGTCAAAATTTACAAAGCTTGCTGAACTCATAAGTAAGTAGGTCGGCGTAAATAATTATTGTTGGAAGAAGGCAGGGAGCAGGGAGAGAAAGAGTTCGAGTCTTATTTACTTTTCTTCACATACTTTGGTTTTATTGCACCGACTTACTTAAACTTATAATTGAACGCAAACAGAGTATTTATCTAATATCTATATTTGTAATAAAAGGCTTAAATTGTCATTTTCTGAAACAATTACCTCTTCATCATCACAATTGCGGAACATAACATTTTCTACCAAGGAGAAAATCAGGAATTATACGGATATAAATTAAATTGAAAGTATTTAAAATGATAAGTTAATAAAGATGGATTTAAATACTGGAGTATTGAAATATAGCAATATTATCTAGAATGAAAAAAAGATTGAAGCAGTAGATTGAAGGCAGAAGAAAATTATATGTAATTATGTTGCCAATAGATAACATCTACTGTTATTTCTATGTATGATAATTTTATCATATTCAGTTAATTAAGCTATAAGTCAATAAACTATTATTTGACAAATAAATTTCATCGAAAATAAGCAGCTTACTAGTTGGGGTTTTGAGAAGGCTGATTTTTAAATCATAGGTATCAAGTACAATTTCCCCCGGTCTGATGGTATCAAATAACGTACTTAATGAATTTAAAACTTGTACCCAACTCCAATATAATGGACAGTTAATTATTAGTAGTCCTAAAGGGCAGCAATGGACTTTCTATTATCGCTTGGGTAGGATAGTTTGGGCAACAGGAGGAACTCATCCTTTTCGTCGCTGGCGTAGACTCATGGCTCAACATTGCCCACAGATTGATGTTGATAAAATGCAACTGCGCTCGCAAGATATATCGATGAGTTACTGGGATTATCGCCTATTGGAAATTTTGTATAAAAAGCAGAAGATTCAACGGGAGCAAATTCATATTATTGTTGATAATACCATCAACGAACTTTTGTTTGAATTAGCCCAACAAAGTAATTTTGTCACTATTAGTTGTGAACGTAACCAAAAAGTTGTCTTAGAGACACCGATGAGTTTCACGAGTGCAGATGTGTCAATGAAACAGATGCTAGAATCGTGGAAAAATTGGTCAGAAGCAGGCTTGGTAAATATTTGTCCTGACTTAGCACCAATAATTTGCAGACCAGAACAACTCCAGCAACAGGTAAGTCCATCTGTCTACAAGAACTTTGTCACTTTAATTAATGGCAAATCCACATTGCGAGATTTGGCTGCCAAAATGAGGCAGAATGTTTTACCAGTCTCCCGTTCTTTGCTGCCCTACGTCCTCAAAGGAATCATCGAATTGGTGGAGTTGCCCGATTTACCTTTAGCTGTGGTAGAAACTCTAGATAAGTCGACCTCTGCACAACCTACAAAATCCAAGGTTCCGGTGATAGCCTGTGTAGATGATAGTCCACAGGTCTGTAAACTGCTGGAAGATATTATCACCGCTAATGGGATGAAATTCATCAAGATTCAAGATGCTGTACAGGCGTTACCACTTCTGATTCAAGAGAAACCAGACTTGATATTTTTAGATTTAATCATGCCAGTGGCTAGTGGTTATGAAATCTGTACACAATTGCGGCGAATTTCTACTTTTGCTAACACACCAGTAATTATCTTAACGGGCAATGATGGTCTTTTAGATCGAGTACGTGCTAAGGTTGTCGGTTCTACCGACTTTATCACAAAACCCGTAGCAGCAGATAGGGTGATGAGTGTAGTCCGTAAATACTTACCTATGCAACCTATATCTACCGCAAAAACAGGATCTCGTTTAGAATTCTGTCAATAAGTTAAGTGTCTCGAATTGATGGATAAGTCGGATTTTTAATGGTCTAGAGCAATTGACATTTCAAGATGAATTGTTGTTAAACGTGGTACATAATTATTTATAAGAAATAAGTAAATTTCAGTCAACAAAATCTGAAGTATACGTATTTTTTCTGAGCCATATTTAACAGTAAGATATCAAAATTATAACAAAACTCTAGCCCGTAATTATCAGGATTAAATACACAATTTGTCTTTGATATATTAGCTAAAACCAACAATTTTACAGGGAATTATCATGAATACTGTGTTAGTTATCGAGGATGGTCTCACCGACCGCGAAATTCTTAGTCGTTACTTACAACAAGCTGGCTATTCTGTAATTAGTGCCACCAGCAGTGAAGAAGCCCAAGAAAAATTAGATACAACTCAGCCCGATTTAATATTTCTCGATGTAATTTTACCAGGTAAAAGTGGGTTTGAAATTTGTCGAGAATTGAAAAATAACCCAAAGACTAGCAATATCCCTGTGGTTTTTTGTTCTACCAAAAACAGTGATGTAGATAAGACTTGGGGAAATATGCTAGGTGCAGAAGCTTATCTTTCTAAGCCGATAAATCAGGAAGAGTTAACGTTAACTCTCAAAAAATTATCTAGATAAAATTTGCCGACAATCGACCAATGCTTAATCAATTAAAGGGTGAAAATTTGGAAAGTCAGCAGAAATTTTTAAGCTTTAATTTGGGAATCAAAGATACAGCAGTGATTTCCTTACAGCATATTACCGAAGTTTTACAAGTGTCTTTGGTGGATATATGCGGTGTACCCCAAATGCCAGCTTGTGTTCTAGGTGTGTATAACTGGCGTGGTGAAATGTTGTGGTTAGTAGATTTAGAAGAAATGTTAGGTTACCCACCACTGTCCAACACAAGCAACTTTTTGGCAAAAATGATGGCAATTGTCTTGGAAGATGATGGTAAATATTTGGGGATTCTAGTCCGGCAAATGATGGATATTGAGTTTCTAGATCAGAATCAAATGAAAGCCCCATCGGCTGAGTTATTCTCATCATCAATTTCCGATTTTTTGCAAGGATACTTCATTAATAATGAAGAGAAAATGATGTTCAACTTAGATGCTAGTGCTATTATTCATTCTCCTATGTGGCTTACTCATAATTAATCATCAATAAAGCACTCTTGATTATAGATTTCAAAACCTATAATCTCCACAATAACTTAGATTTGCTAACCATTACATATCAATCAATACAAGTGTAACATTAATTAGCAAATATCAAATGATTAAACTAAAAAAAATTGAGGTTGATGCAGATGACAATTGCAAAATACAACAGCAAGGAAAATGAGAAGGCTGCTACTGTTTCTCCATTAGAAAATCCCAACTTAGCCAATAACGTCCAGAAAGAAGAAATCGGAGTCAGCGAGAGCGCCCAAGAAGTAAAAATGTGGCGACAGCAGTTGCAAGATATCATCACGCAGATGCGCCAAGTATCAGATTGGGATGCAGTGTTAAGAATTACTGTGGCGAAAGTTAGAGAAAAAATTGCTTGCGATCGCGCTTTAATTTATCAGTTTACTTCACCTGAGTCTGGAACGGTTTTAGCAGAATCTAGAACTCTTGGTTGGACACCAACAATGGGGGAAATTCTGCCAGGGATTACCTTTGGTTTAGATACTAATCGAGACTATATAGAGCCGATAACTATTAATAATGTTGCTCAAATCCAACTTACCCCTTATCAAAAACAGTTACTGGATAAATTCCAAATTAAAGCTAGTTTAAGTTTACCAATAGTAGCAGGTGGTAAAGTTTGGGGTTTGTTGGTAGTGACTGGCTGCGTTAGTGCTAGAAACTGGAAAGAAACAGAAATAACTCTATTAACTCAAGTTAGTACAGAGTTAACCTATAGATTGCAGAATTTTGAGTTTCAAACTCAATTAAAACTGCAAAATCAGGCTAAACAAGCCGTATCTAAAGTGATGGAGAAAATCTTACGAGTATCAAATATCGATAAGATTTTTCAAACCACTACTCAAGAAATCCGTCAATTATTGAAGTGCGATCGCGTCGCTGTTTATCGCTTCAATCCTGATTGGAGTGGGGAATTTGTTGCAGAATCTGTAGGTAGTGGTTGGGTAAAACTGGTAGGCCCTGATATCAAGACTGTTTGGGAAGATACCCACTTACAAGAAACCCAAGGTGGACGTTATCGCCATCAAGAAAGTTTTGTCGTTAATGATATTTATGAAGCCGGTCATTTTTCTTGCCATCTAGAAATTTTAGAACAGTTTGAAATCAAAGCTTACATTATTGTTCCTGTGTTTGCTGCGGAAAAATTATGGGGTTTATTGGCAGCTTATCAAAACTCTGGTACCCGTGAGTGGGTAGAGTGGGAATCTAGTTTTTTGACTCAAGTTGGTTTGCAATTTGGCATAGCTATTTCTCATGCAGAATATTTAGAACAAACGCGATTGCAATCTGAGCAAATGATACGGATTGCTGAACAAGAAAAAATCTTCACCAGAATAGTTAACCGTATTCGTCAGGCTTCAGATGTAGAAACTATTTTTAAAACCACAACTCAAGATGTACGTCAATCATTACGATGCGATCGCGTAGCCGTTTATCGCTTTAGTCCTGATTGGGGTGGTGAATTTGTCGCTGAGTCAGTTGCTTCTGGATGGACAAAAGTAGTGGGGCCAAATATCAAAACTATTATAGATGATACCTACCTACAAGATACTAAAGGTGGACGCTATGCCAAAGGAGAAAATCATGTTGTCAATGATATTTATACAGTAGGTTTTGCACCCTGTCACGTCGAGACATTAGAGCAGTTTGAAGCCAGATCTTATATCATCGTGCCTATCTTTTTTGGCGATAAATTATGGGGCTTACTTGCAGCATACCAAAACTCTAGCCCCCGCGATTGGCAATCTTGGGAAGTCAACTTTTTAACTCAGATCGCCCTACAATTTAGCCTTGCTAAATCGCAATTAGACTATCTAGAACAGGTACAAATAAAATCTGAGAAAATAGCTCAGATGGCGGAACAAGAAAAAGCTTTTACCAAAATAGTTAACCGCATTCGTCAAGCCGTAGATATCGATGATATTTTCAAAATAACCACCCAAGAAGTCCGACAATTATTAAGGAGCGATCGCGTCGCTGTTTATCGCTTCAATCCTAATTGGGGTGGCGAGTTTGTGGCAGAATCAGTAGCTAATAATTGGGTCAAACTCGTAGGGACTGATATCAAAACTGTTTGGGAAGATACCTACATCCAAGAAACTCAAGGCGGTCGATATGCCAAAGGTGAAACCTTGGTTGTTAATGATCTGTACGAAGCAGGCCATTCTCCCTGTCATTTGGAGATATTAGAACAATTTGAAGTCAGAGCTTATGTGATTGTTCCTGTGTTTATTAACGAACAATTATGGGGATTGCTAGCAACTTATCAAAATTCCGGCCCTCGTGATTGGGAACAATCCCAAGTTAGCTTACTAGCGCGGGTGGGCGATCAGTTGGGATTAGCCCTGCAACAGACTGAATATCTGCAACAACTGCAAGCACAATCAGCACAGCTAGCAGAAGCCGCAACGAGGGAAAAAGCAGCCAAAGAGTTACTGCAACAGCGTTCTATTCAACTACTGATGGCTGTGCGACCAGCTTTAAATGGTGATTTGACAGTCCGCGCACCCATTACAGAAGATGAACTAGGTACCATTGCCGACGCTTACAATAACACCTTGCAAGCCTTGCGGCAAATTGTCTTACAAGTGCAAACATCTTCTCAACAAGTCGCCCAAACCTCCAGCGATAGCAATGCTTCACTTGCAGGCTTGAATAACTTAGCTCAACAACAATCCCAAGAAATTACTACAGCCTTGGGTGAAATTCAACGGATGCTAGACTCTACCCAAGCTGTGGTAGCTAGCGCCGAGTTGGTACAAGTGGCGGTACAACAAGCAAACAAAACTGTCGAATCTGGTGACGCGGCGATGAACCTCACAGTTCAAGCCATCCAAGCAATTCGAGAAACTGTAGCGCAAACCAGCAAAAAAATTAAGCGCTTGAGTGAATCTTCGCAAAAAATCTCCAAAGTGGTGAACTTGATTAGTAGTTTTGCCACCCAGACAAACGTTCTGGCTTTGAACGCAGCTATAGAAGCCACCCGTGCAGGGGAATATGGCAAAGGTTTCGCAGTTGTAGCCGATGAAGTCCGTTCATTATCTCGCCAGTCAGCTGCCGCCACAATTGAAATTGAAAAACTAGTCCAAGAGATTCAGGAGGAAACGGGAGAAGTAGCGGTAGCGATGGAAACCGGGATTCAGCAGGTAGTGGAAGGAACAAACTTTGTCAGTGAAACAAGGCACAACTTAAATGCGATCGTTTTTGCAACTGCTGAAATTAGTCAATTAATTCAACAAATTACTGATGCAACCCAAAAACAAATGGGGCAATCTGTATTAGTCACAAATTCGATGAAAGATGTGGCAGCGATCGCTAATAAAACTTTTGCAGAATCTCAAGATATTGCCACCGTCTTCCAAGACTTATCAGGTATGGCACAAGATTTGTTAACAACTGCTAGTAAGTTCAAAGTGAATTAATAATTAGGGACTGGAGATTGGGGATTGGGGGCTAGGAACTAGCTAGTAACGTATCAATTTTGTAGTAAAGATTTTAATCCTAACTTGAGAAGTACTACAGCCCTATCTGCCAACCCTCAAAACTATCTTGAAAAATAACCTACCCAATCGCCAGTACCCCATTCCCAGTAACCAATCCCCAGTACCCAAATTATGATTACTGATACCGAAATTCGTGAACAAGGCTATATTTATTTTTTAGCAGAAGCGCCAGATTTAATTCAAACTATCGAGCAAGAATTGTTCAGTTTGTCTGAAAATCATAGTATAGCCAGAGTGCATAATTTAATGCGGGCTACTCATACAATTAAGGGTGGTGCTGCTACTGTTGGGCTAGAAACAATTCAGATGATAGCCCATTCTTTGGAGGATGTATTTAAGGCTTTATATAGCCCTAATGTAGTTATAGATGCTGAGTTACAAACTTATTTGTTTCAGGCTTATGAATGTTTGCAATTGGCATTAACATCAGAATTAACAGGCAGCATTATTAACGAAGAAGAACTTTTACAAAGAGCTACTACTATATTTGCTAAACTCCAAGGAAAATTAGGCGATAATTTTGGTGATGATTCTCATATCCCTACATCTGAAGAGTTAGGCTTTGATATTGTTCAATCTATATTTGAAGTAGGTGTACAGCAACGTTTAGGAAGCATTATTGAAGCTCTTACTAACATAGAAGATGATACAGAATTAATAGATTTTTTCAGTTCCCAATTAGATGTATTTCTCGGACTGGCAGAATCTTTAAATTTACCTGGTTTTGGCGAAATTGCACAAACAGCTTTGACAGCGTTACAAACCAATCCTAATCAAGTGCGCCAAATTATTGAGATTGCCCATGCTGATTTAGAGCAGGCTCAATGCAATATATTAGCAGGCGATCGCACTCATGGCGGTACACCTTCTGCTGCTTTACGGGAACTGACATCAGTTGTTACAAATAAAGCATCTGAAACCATCAATTCAGAATTTTTAATTAATCAAGCAGAATTTTACGAGTTTTTAACTACATCAAGCAATAATAAAAGTGAGTGCCTTAAACCCACAACAGCCCAATCATATTTAAAGGTAGTTCATTATATTTTTGGCTGGTTTAACCATGAAGTAGAAATACCACCATCAGCATTGCACTGGGATTTACTCATCAATAATCAGGAGTTTTTACAACCAATTGAATATATTGAAACTTGGCTCAATAAATTTTTAGAATATGTTCGACATGAAACAGATAGCCAAAGTCTTTGTCTATATCGTCAGGGTATTGTTTTAATTATACTTTTAGCCGTTGTAAGATTTCAGTATTCAGTTAAAAAAACTGCCGACAATATTCTAATTATCCAAGCTCTACAAACTAAAATCGGTTTAGTCGCTCAAGAATATAAGCAATATCCTCCTATTACTGCTCAAGAGAAAAACTGGACTGACAATCCTCAATTACAAAAACTTCTTGTTTTTAAAGATATATCAAATTCCTCACCCAACATCAATGATGGACTGTTAGAAGCAATTTGGGGAGGAGAAGTTAATGAAGATGACGCTCAAGTTGAGCCACAAATAGAAGCTAATGATATTTCTGAATCTACAACATCTTTAGCTGTAGCGGAAAAATTAAGTACGGAAATTACAGAAACAGCCCTTGATGTTGTTAATGAGCAAATAATTGATAAAGTTAAAAATCATCAAAGTAAAAAGGGTC
Source organism: Anabaena sp. FACHB-595 (assembly GCF_048568275.1). Taxonomy (NCBI): domain Bacteria; kingdom Bacillati; phylum Cyanobacteriota; class Cyanophyceae; order Nostocales; family Nostocaceae; genus Anabaena; species Anabaena sp. FACHB-595. The sequence goes on along the minus strand of NZ_CP183473.1, from coordinate 1,246,253 downwards.
AGAAAGGCTCATCGGTGCGTGTAGAAGTTGAGGGATTAGAACGCATTAATTATTTGGCTAGTGAACTGCTAATTCACCAAAAAAGACGCACTTTAAATGATGAACAAGTGCAAGAAATTATCGAGCAGCTATTACAACGTCTCAACAAACACCAAGAAACTTTAAATCAACTCCGTGATTTACCACTACAACGGCAAAGTTTAGCAACACAACATACACAAAGCTTTGCCTCAGTTAATTTTGACCCCTTAGAAATGGATGCTTATACAGAATTTCATCTGACATTACACGAAGCCATAGAAGAGACATCACAATTACAAGAAGCAACAGAGTCCATTGATTTTTTATTCAAGCAAGCTACTCAAATTAGTCATAAAAAACAAAGTTTAGCTTTCAGTTTAATAGATAACCTAGTTGAAGCGAGGATGTTACCTTTAGAAAATATCCTCAGCCGCTTCCCCCACATGGTAAAAAACCTCAGTACTGTTTACCACAAACGGGTGGATTTAAAATTTACTGGCACAGATGTACTAGTAGATAAGGCGATCGCTGAAAAGCTGTACGATCCCTTGTTACACTTAGTCCGTAATGCTTTCGATCATGGTATTGAATCTCCAGAAGTTCGCCGAGAACGTGGTAAACCAGAACAAGGTGTGATTGAAATCTGCGCTTATCATCAAGGAAGTCAAACAATTATCGAAGTCAGAGATGATGGACAAGGCTTAAAGTTAGATAGCATTCGCAAAAAAGCTATTGAACTGAATTTCATCTCCAAGAAAGATGAGTCCAAAGGCTATTTATCTCAAATCAATGATTCTGAACTATTAGAATTCATGTTCGCACCAGGATTTACTACTGCGGAAAAAGTTAGTGAACTTTCTGGACGCGGGATGGGACTAGATATTGTCCGTTCTCAACTGCAAGCACTCAACGGCTCAATTTCTGTGCAGACTTTGCCTAATCAAGGCACAAAATTTATCCTTAAAATCCCTTTTTCTATGACTACCGATCAATTAATGCTAGTACAAGCTGGCGGTGTTGTTTATGCTCTACTGTTGGATAGTATTGAAAAAATAATCATTCCCTCGGCGCAACAAATTCAAGAATTTGAAGGTAAACGCGTTTTACACTGGGATGGCGGTAATGAGGATACTATGCTTAGTCTGCATCAACTCTCAGAGTTGATGTATTACAATGGTAGCTGCTTTAATAATTTAAATACGAGTAATTTACTGCCTGAGCATAATACAGAAGAGATAAATCATCCTGTGTTATTACTGAGACGAAACCAAGGCATTTTCGCTTTACAAGTTGACCAAATTATCGGTGAACAAGAACTAGTAATTAGACCATTGGGAAATGCGATCGCTCCCCCCAAATATGTTTATGGTTCCAGCAGTTTAGCTAATGGCAACCTCATGCTAGTTATTGATGGTGCTTTATTATTAGAATCCGTGGAGATGCAGGCAACCCTTGATACTTTAGCACTACCAACAGATGAATATGCCAATAAACAAGCCTTATCAATATCCCCATCTAATATTCCATCTCTACCTTTATTATCCGCTACTGTAGAGACCAATCAAAAATTATCAAAAGTAATTTTAGTAGTGGATGATGCTATTAGTTTGCGGCAAACTCTATCCTTAACTCTGCAAAAATCTGGTTATCAAGTAATCCAAGCACAAAACGGTGCTGAAGCTCTAGAACAGTTACAACGACACCCAGAAATTCAACTTGTTGTTTCCGATTTAGAAATGCCCCGGATGAATGGGTTTGAATTTTTAAGCCATATTCAGCACAATCCCCAATACACTAAAATTCCTGTAATAATTCTCACTTCTCGTAGTGCGGAAAAGCATCGTCAACTCGCCAAAGAATTAGGTGCAAAAGCTTATTTATCAAAACCTTATTTAGAGCATGAGTTGATCAATCATATTGAAAGTTTAATTAATTCAGCAAAAGACTATTTAAATCGGTTACTCACAGTTTGAAGAAGAGGTATAATTTTCTGAGGGCGATCGCAGAGTGACTAACTTTGAGCTAATTGTTCTATAAGTTGCAGTAGATGTTTCTCAATTTGCCCAAGGGCTGCGGTTGCAGAGGTTTTATCGATGTCGTGAACTAGCCAGTATTCAATTGCATCAACCCATTGAGGAAAGCGCTCATTCATTAGTGGACGGTGTTCTGATTCATCTAGGGCAATAACCCTGGTAGCTGATTGAAAATCTGGCTCACAGGCTGGCTTAGGAAACCGTTCATCATCAGATATATTTACTAAACGCGCTGCTAGAGCCTCAGCCGCGTATTGGGAAATTGCCCCCACATTATTTACACCCCGTTCAAGTGCTAATCCTCTGGAATCAGCTTGCCAATCTAACCCTTGTTTGGTAGCCAACTGATTGAATAGGTGTTCGGCAAAGCGACTGCGGTAGTAGTTACCTGTACACAAGAACAATATTTTATTCATTTGACTACGTGATTTTGACTAAACCTACAGGCTTTGTACTGGTAAATGGGTTCTTGGCAACTTTTGGTGATCTTGGTTGGGACAAGGCAGAAGGCAGACGACAGACGGCAGAAGGAAGGAAGAAGAAAAAATTCCCACAATTGAAGCTTTGCTTGGATTATAGAACATCTGCATCACAACAAAGTCGTAAGCGATCGCCCCCAAAAGGTCACAAGTCCCAATGAGGATAAAAAAACGTCTTAAAACCTTCTGCCTAGCCTTCGGCAACGCTTCCGCGAACTGCCTCCTGCCTTCTGCCTTAAAGTGCGTAAGCTTTCATCATCACCAAAATCTGACAAGAACCGAAGCAATTCACTTGCGCCTTGGCGATCGCTTCCCTATACTTCTGATACGCTAAACTTGGTGTATAACAAAAAGTTGCAACTTGCCAAACTGCTGTACGTTATGGTTCTCCGATTTTAGGTAAGAGCTTGATGAATATAGGATCATCCGGTGAACAACAGGTATCACATACAGAAAAGGTTATAGTTATATGTCCAAACTGCTCTCAAAAACTACGTACTCCAATTGATCGAGGTGAATTAAGGCTGGCATGTCCCAAGTGTAAGCACAATTGGCAGTGGTCTCCAGGTACAAACATTACAATTCAGATTGAACGCATCAAAGAAAAGCTTGAGAAAGCTAGACAACTTCAAAGTGTTCAGAATCAACTTTACCAAGAGTTTTACCCCTCAACCGATCCATTGAACTATAGCTTTAAATTCAATCCTCCACTCAGTTCGCATAAAATTGATGCTTGGGAGACCAAGTATAACACTTTTCTTCCAGTAGAGTACCGAAGTTTTCTTGAACAAATTGGGAATGGAGGCGGGGAAGTTCATGGGATGGAAATGCTGCGGCTAGAAGATTGGGCTATTGGTCTGTGTTTCGGCGATGAAGACAAAGCACTCATAGCTCCAAGTCAGCCTTGCCTTTTGCTTGAAGAGTACCAAAGTGATGAAGCATGGGAGCGATGGCTTGTCGAGATCGCTGGCGAACATTGGGAACAGAAGTACGAGCAAGAACTCTGGTCACCACAATTTGGAACAATTACTGTTTGTAAGGATGTATGTGGACCATTTGGGTTTATGGTCTTGAATGGATCGCTGAAAGGGCGAATTGGTTGGTTTCTAGCTGATTGGGGTCCACCTACTTTTGAATCATCAGCAACGTTTTTAGATTGGTATGAGTTATGGCTTGATGGCTTGATAGCAATTTAGCTGAAGCAGCAGAAGCCTCACGCCAGAATCTTTGATTTGGCGTGAGATGAATGCGAGTGAGTCAACGATTCCACCCCAGAGTCGAATTTCAAGCTAAGTGCGGTAGAGACTTTGCAATGCAACGTCTCTACAACGATAAATGTAGGGTTTTCGTCTTTAATACACATTAGGCGTAATATATTTTTTCTTACATTTTCATCTTCAATTTCTTCAGCCACAAACTCTGCATTATCGGACAGTTTATTAGCAATTGTTATTTGGATGCCTAAGCCAGGAAGTCACCCCCCTGACTCGGCTACAAACTTAACCTAATTATTTCTGCTCGGTCTTTGACTTTCTGTGGTACGTCCGCTTTTCTCAGGTTTAAAAGGTTTTGGTCTTGTTTACTAGTCAGGAATACTCTTAAACGAGCGCCCATATACAAGTTCCCTTGGTAGTTGTATTCCCCATATTTACTTATCTTTACATAGTTGGGTTTTTTCGTGCCTACTTACTTAGATTTAGCGGACAAAAACCTTTTTAGTCCCATATTAAATGAAGTTGAGAAAATGCAAAGTATATTAGTTGCTACTTTAAACAAACTCAAGGGTTGAAATTATTACTTCTACTCCTCCGACTTCTGCCTTGCCCCAACCAAGATCACCAAAAGTTGCCAAGAACCTGTAAATGGGTGTATTTGCAAGATATCTAGGCTACTTTTCAATAAATCAGATGGTTGCAATCAAGTGATTTTGTACCAATACCGGAGAGCGGCCTAATTACAAAGGATTAGCCTCTGTCGCCACTTCAGGGAGTGGAATCAACTCTGTTTCATCTGGCACAGTAGCAAAGCGACAGTCTCGCCAATCGGCTTTAGCTTTCTCTATTCGCTCTGGTCGGCTAGAGACAAAATTCCACCATTTGTAGCGTGTACCCAATGGCTCTCCACCAATCACAATACACCGAGCTGTGTCAGTAGCAGAAACCTTGACCTCGTGGCCTGACTCTAGGATGGCGAGGCGATATGGCTCTAGAGGTTGATCATTAATACTCAGTCCTTCTGTAACACTGTATACTGCTCTCTCTGAATAACCAGTAGGAATAGTGAAGTGACCATTGGCAGATAGCAGCCCATCTAAATAGAGGATGGGTGAAAAAACTTTTACAGGTGAGGTATAACCATGTGCTTCTCCAGCAATAAGCTTGATGGTAACGTTATTCTCGTCCCAGGTGGGAAGGTTTTCATCTGGATAATGAGTGAACCAAGGCTCAGTTTCTTCGTATTCAACAGGCAAAGCAATCCAGGTTTGTATACCATGAATATTAGCTTCGTTGTGACGGTCAAAGTCGGGCGATCTTTCTGAATGTACAATCCCCTTTCCCGCCGTCATCCAGTTCACCGCACCCGGTTGAATCTCTTGTACGATACCTAAACTATCGCGGTGCATTATAGAACCATCGAATAAGTAAGTTAGGGTAGCAATATTGATATGAGGATGTGGTCGTACATCAATACCTTTGTTGGGTGGTAAAACAGATGGGCCAAGATGATCAAAAAATATAAATGGCCCGACCATTTGGCGATGTGGATATGGCAGACTACGGCGGGCAACAAACCCACCCAAATCTTTAACTTCAGGTTCAATCAATTGAAGTATTGCCATAAGTAGTGGGGGGTAATTGGTGGATGCTGGAATCATTATAAGTAGATCCACCTGACAAAAAGCTCACCTTTATGAATTATCTATTTGTTGCGATGAGCTACATAACAGTTTGCAGGGAGCAATAGAGAAGATGGAATTAAAGATTGGGAGTACAGAAGCACCTATGGAGAAAGCAACATTTGGGGCTGGCTGTTTTTGGGGCGTGGAGGCGGCATTTCGCAAGGTAAAAGGGGTAGTATCAACCTCAGTTGGCTATATGGGAGGGCATTTCCCTAACCCTTGCTACCTTGATGTGTTGTCGAGGATAACTGGTCATGCTGAGGTGGTGCAAATAGAATATGACCCTCAACTTGTTAGTTATGAAGATTTGTTAGCAGTTTTTTGGGATATTCATGACCCGACAACCCTAAACCGCCAGGGGCCAGATAAAGGAGAACAGTACAGGTCTGTGATCTTTTTTCACAATGAGCAGCAAGCAGAAGCGGCGCAGCAGTCAAAAGCCAAGGTTCAGGTATCAGGCAGGTTTGAACTCGATATTGTAACCGAGATTAAGCACAAGAGTGAATATTACTTAGCAACAGAGGAACATCAACAGTATTTTGAAAAGCAGGCAAAACGCTAATTGAAAAAGGCAGTCCCGATGAAGCAAGTTTCGCAGTCAAATATGAAAGATGTCTTTTCCCCATACCCGAATGGCACTAAGAAAACATGAAACTCTTGCTATGACTGGGTGTAGGGGTGATGAGAAGAACAGTATTTATGAGGTATCTTGATTTAATTATTTAGATGTTTACTTTACCCCCCTACACCCTTACACCCTTACACCCTAAAAGGCTTATACCTTAAAGATTTGCGCTTATCTTAGTGCCATTCCCCTATACCCCTTTCAATTCAGGAAGGCAGATATTTTTAGCAATAATAGTTATTAAAGCGAGTTGAGATTTAGCTAAGTATGGATAACTCATCTGAAAGCAAGTCTAGCTATCCGGCTGGGGGTGGTTTACCAGTGATTCAGTATTGGGTAGAACAAACTCTCTCACCACAGGGATTACAGTTATGGCAAACTCTGAATCATAAAAGTGCGTGTTTATCCTGTGCTTGGGGTACGGGTGGACAAAAAGGGGGATTTGTGAATGAAGCGGGAGAATATTTACAACGCTGTGCTAAAAGTGTAGAGGCGATCGCTGCGGAATTGCAACCAGGAATTAAACAAGAGTTTTTCCAAGAACATAGCATCAGTGAATTACAAAACCTCACTTCTCAAGAGTGCGATCGCTTGGGTAGACTAAGTTATCCTTTAATTCTCAGATCAGGCTCATCCCATTATCAACGTATTAGCTGGGAAGAAGTTTACCAAATCGCTACACAAGCCTTTAATTTCCCACCAGCGCGAGTTGCTAGTTATAGTTCTGGACGTTCATCCAATGAAGCTGCCTATCTACTACAATTATTCATGCGATCGCTAGGTAGCAATAATCTAGCAGACTGCTCAGATTTGTGTCACGCTCCCTCAACAGTGGGGTTAAAAAAGGTTTTTGGCTCAGGTACATCAATGGTCAGCCTAGAGAGCCTAAAACATAGTGATTGTCTTGTTTTAATTGGTTCTAACGCACCAGCAAACCATCCGCGCTTGATGAACGAATTAATCAAATTGCGGGAAAGAGGCGGAAAAGTAATTATTATTAACCCACAAGTAGAAATCGGACTAGTTAAATTTGCCTCTCCTGCATTTCCTATTAAATCTTTACTCACTGGTGGTTCAGATATATCTTCCTTATATTTACAACCAATCCCTGGGAGTGATGTAGCGTTATTTGTAGGGTTGCAAAAATCACTCATAGAACAGAATTTAATCCAAACAGAATATCTCAATGCCTATACTCAAAATTGGCAAAAAGTTGTAGATTACGCTAATCATATATCTTGGAACGACATTACTAATACCTGTGGCATATCCCAAGAAGAAATCACAGCCACTGCTTATATAATTGGGAAATCAGCACGTGTAGTTTTTGCCTGGGCAATGGGCGTAACTCAACAAGCTAACGGTGTAGATAATATTTTTAGTATTGCTAATACAGCTTTAATTACAGGTAACGCTGGTAAAATTGGCGCTGGGACTATGCCCATTCGAGGACATTCCAATGTGCAAGGATTTGGTTCGATGGGTGTGACTGTAAATTTGCGAGAAGAAATCAAACAAGCACTATCCCAAGTATTAGGAAAAACTCTGAACGAAACTCCTGGTTATCATACCCGTGATTTAATAGAAGCAGCAGAAACAGGAAAGATAGATACACTATTCTGTTTAGGGGGAAATCTGTATGCAGCCAACCCAGACTTAGAGCAAGCAAAACAGGCATTATCACAAATAGATACTATTTTTTATGTAGCGACCAAACCAAACTTAGGACATTTCCACGGATTAGCTAAACAGCAAACTCTAATATTACCTGTATTCAATCGCTTTGAAAATCCTCATAAAACCACAACTGAATCAGGCAATAATTTTGTGAGGTTAAATGATGAAGGCAAAAGTCATTTACAACCACGTAATGCTGACTTGATTTCAGAAATAGAATTAATTACAGAAATTGCTCATCGTTTACATAGTGAAACACCGATAAATTGGCGTAAACTGCAAGATACAACTTATATCAGAGAATTAATTGCTAAAACTATTCCTGGTTATGAAAAGATTGCCACAATAGACCAAACCAAACAGGAATTTGTAATTGAGAGGCGGATTTTAGAAGAACCGAAATTTACAACATCTGATGGCAAAGCGCAGATGTTTGTTACACCTTTACCACAATTATCAGTACCAACTAAAGCCGAATTTGGTGTGTCAGAGAATCAGCCAGGAATTGTGCTAATTTTGGGAACAGGACGCAGCTATGGTCAACATAATACTGTAGTTTATCGTAGTGAAGATAAATACAGAGGAATGCCTCATCGTCTCTGTATTTTAATGAATTATTTTGATGTAAAAAAAGCAGGATTACAGGAACATCAACGAGTAACAGTGAAAGGAGATAAGGGAAAATTAGACAATATTGAAATTATTTGTGGGGCAATTCTTGAAGGTGTAGCTTTTATGTTTTATCCTGAGGCTAATGTTTTATTTAAAGCAAAAATTGATCCACAAAGTGGTACACCTGCTTATAAAAGAGTGCCGGTTTGTATTCTAGCTCCCTGATTTAATTCAAAAGTTGAGCATCAAGGAATTAATCAGTATAAAATTCCATTCTTTCTTGGGTTGCGACAGTAACCATAAGTTGTCCAAATTGACAACCCATCGTTTACCAAAGGTAAGGATTTAAAACTGTGACTTTACCCATAACTTTGCCGTTGACAACACTATAACCCTTATTCTTGCGTCAGCTAATTTTGGACGAAATTGACAGTTTAGAACCATAACTTTGTCGCTAGTCCAAATTGGAGATCAGCTTGCCGTGATTCCAATCAATCATAGAACGCAGGAAAGTGCAGTTTTTTATAGAATGGAGCATAAGCGGTTATCTCACAGGCAACTGCGTCTAATTCCAACATCTCCACATCGGCTTGCTTTATTGCCTTTTTGATTGTGTTTTGTTTTTCGGAGTGGCTTTTTCTAATTTAAAAGCCATCACAACAGTCATCATCAATTTCTGCATCCCATCTAGCTGCTAGGACTTCCTCCATCATCGCCTCGATAGCGCTGACATTCCAAGTCCGTTCACGACGTTCTTGGATAGGTGTCGATAAAGGAATCAACCGTAAGCAAGCACCTTCCTGCATCAAATCAAAGAAAGTTTCTTTTTGGGGTGATTGTTTCAATTCCAGATAATCAAAGCTAGCAACATTGAGATAAAGAGTGCTGTTAGCCACTAAGGTAGACCTTCGTGGGTTAGCAAAAACTTCCATCACATCCCCTTCACCCTCGCTCTGTAATTGGCCTTCTTGGGTGTAGATGTAGTGGACTCGACCTAAATCAGCCAATAAACGCTTCATGTCGAGCTTGTTCACAATAATGCCCGTGTTTACAATACACGGAGCAGGTATCTTGGTGTCGGGTAGATGATGACTCATAAAAAAATTGAAAATGAGCAAAGTTTTGATCCAACACAGCTAGACAATTAGTTGCTCAGCTCGTTGACCCTCTACATTAAAAAAAATATCAACTTTTGAGAGCGATCGCCTAATTAATCTTTATGTACAAAACAAGACTAATTGTATAGAAAATTCAACTTGCAAATTAAATGGTATTGCGTTATAATTATCGCTCAAAAAAAAACTTAAATTGTCTAGTCCAGCATAACAAAAACTACTGGATTATGCCTTTGTAAATAAGAAGTTTATTTAAATATTTAAAATATACTGACGTAGTGACTAGACTAAGAACTCTTAAGAGGTAGAAGGCAGTAGTTAAATTCCTTTCGACTCCGCTCAAGGCAAGTCGCTCACCAGCCTAGAGCAGGAGGAAGAAACACTGACAACTGACCAATGACCATTCATACCAGAGCTAGAAGGCAAAACAGTGAATGCCTATCTACTATACAAAGGTCAACAAAGGCAATGTACCTCTAAGCCAATTACTAAGTATCAAGTTTATTTAATTACACAGAAGATGGTTGGTCTTGATCAGTAATAGCCAATTTTGGTAATTAGTTTTGATATTACCAATTACCAATTACTGATCACCCATTACCAAATATCAGTGTTTCAACGAACTTTATACAAAAATTACATTTGTTGAGGAGACAAAAATGAGGTCGTGACCTGGCTAGAGTTCTGGAAATCGTCATGCACGAACTATTTCACCCTATTTTTGCTAATGGTGAGGAAAAAGCTGCTCTGCAACAGTTGATAATTGCATTAGATGCCTCAGGTAAACGTTACTTCCTGAGAAATGAGATCCTGCATACTTTTTCCCAATACTGTCAGCAAGCCCAAAAGCCCACATATTTTTACTATTCTTCATCCGTGGGTAAGCTGATTCAATATACCCATGAAATCGTTTTAGCAGAGGACGGTACCTGGTTTGTGGTGCGTCCAAGGATTGCTAGCCAAGAAGTTTGGCGACTGACATCAGACTTGGCTAAGTTTGATTCTATGTCAATTGATGCGTTTTTAGATGTAAGCGATCGCCTAGTCAATGCCTATGAACCCAACATCTTAGAAATTGACCTCAATTCCTTTTACGAAGCTTCCCCCAGTATTAGCGACCCTAGAAACATTGGTCAAGGTTTAGCCTTCCTCAATCGTTATCTATGCAGTCAGATAGCGACCGACCCCCAATATTGGGTCGAGTTAGTGTACTTAGCTTTACGGGGATTGCAATACGATGGGATTAACTTAATGATTGGGGATGCTATTCCCTCAGGTATCCACCTAGCTAAACAAATTCACGCAGCGATTAAATTTCTCTCGGCACTACCCCCGGAAGAACCATACGAAAAATTCTACATTGAACTGCAAAAACTCGGCTTTGAGCCAGGATGGGGTAATACAGCCCAGCGCATCCTGGAGACTATTACGCTGCTAGATAAATTGATTGATTCTCCCCAACCTGCCGTATTAGAAGCATTTGTCGCCCGTGTTCCTGCTGTTTTTCGGGTCGTCCTAGTTTCCATTCACGGCTGGGTAGCTCAAGAAGATGTCATGGGACGGGATGAAACCTTAGGCCAAGTTATCTATGTTTTAGAGCAAGCACGCAGTTTAGAAAACAAACTACAGCAAGAGATTAAGCTTGCCGGACTGGAAGTGCTAGGTATTCAACCCCACGTTATTATTCTCACCCGGCTTATACCTAACTGTGAGGGTACATACTGTAACCTGCGCTTAGAAAAGTTACACAACACAGAGAATGCTTGGATTTTGCGGGTTCCTTTCGGGGAATTTAATCCCGAAATTACCAATAACTGGATATCTAAATTTGAGATTTGGCCTTATCTAGAAACTTTTGCCTTAGATGCCGAAAAACAACTACTAGCCCAATTCCAGGGCAAACCAAATTTAATTATCGGTAACCACAGCGATGGTAACTTAGTTGCGTTCCTCCTCGCCCGTCGTCTCAAAGTCACCCATTGCAACATTGCCCACTCTTTAGAAAAACCGAAAAATTTATTTAGTAATTTATATTGGCAAGACTCTGAGGAAAAATATCACTTCTCAGTACAATTTACCGCCGATTTAATTACGATGAATGCGGCTGACTTTATCATCACATCATCCTACCAAGAAATTTTCGGCACACCCGAAAGCATAGGACAGTACGAGTCCTACAAGTTCTTTACCATGCCCCATCTATATCATGTAGTCGATGGGATAGACCTGTTTAATCCTAAATTCAACATGGTTCCGCCAGGGGTAAATGAGCAAGTCTTTTTCCCTTATAGCCAAACAGCAGATAGAGACCCCAATGTCAGTAAACACGTCCACGACTTATTATTTCATCGTCAAGACTCGCAAATCTTCGGTTATTTAGACCAACCCCAAAAGCCACCCATCTTTGCAGTTGCGCCTATTACTTCCATCAAAAATCTGACTGGCTTGGCTGAATGCTTCGGCAGAAGTCAGGAATTACAAGCACACTCTAACCTAATTCTGCTTACTAGTAAGTTAAACATAGATGAAAGCACCAATCCCGAAGAAGCCAGGGAAATTGAAAAACTGCACAACATTATTAACCAATATCAGCTACATGGGCATATTCGCTGGTTAGGGTTACGACTTCCTAACCAAGAAGTCGGCGAAGCTTATCGCTTAGTGGCAGATTATCGGGGAATTTATATCCACTTTGCTCGGTTTGAAGCCTTTGGACGCAGTATTTTAGAAGCCATGATTTCTGGCTTACCTACCTTTGCCACTAAATTTGGTGGTTCTTTAGAAATCATGGAGGATCAAAATAATGGATTTCGGATTAATCCCACGGACTTAGAGGGAACAGCCGAGAAAATTTTGGCATTCTTCCAAGAGTGCGATACCCATCCCGAACATTGGCAAGAAGTGTCTCAATGGATGAGCCAACGCATTCATCAAAAATACAACTGGCAATTACACACCAGTCAATTACTAGCACTGACTAAAATCTACAGTTTCTGGAACTTTATCCGCCCAGAAAGCAGCGAAGCTAGAGTCCGTTACATGGAAAGCCTATTTCACCTAATTTATAAACCCAGAGCCGAGCAAATTTTAGCGAAGCACATGAGTTGTCATTAGTCATCAGTCAACAGTCATCAGTCATTCACCATGAACACAAAATGTCCTTCTCGTGATTTTATTTATCAAGATTGGATATTAAGCGAAACTAAGTTTAATCCTGAGCAATCGCATTCTAGAGGTACCGTCTTCACCATTGGTAACGGTTACTTAGGCACCAGGGGTAGCTTAGAGGAAGGTCACGCCCGTGGTTTACCTGCAACCTTTATTCATGGTGTCTATGATGATGTGCCTGTAGTTTATACAGAACTGGCTAACTGTCCTGATTGGTTGCCCATGATAATTGCGATTAATGGCGATCGCTTCCGCATGGATCAGGGGGAAGTATTACACTACGAACGTAAACTTGATGTTAGTCAAGGTCTGCTCAGTCGTTCTCTGCGTTGGCGTAGTCCCAGTGGTAGCATCATCGATATCCACTTTGAACGCTTTGCTAGTCTGGCAGATCACCATATATTAGGACAGCGTTGTCAAATCACAGCTCATGATGGTGATTGCTTAGTTGAAATTCAAGCTAGTATCAACGGCTATGCTGAAAATCAAGGTTTCAATCATTGGGAAGGAATAGACCAAGGTAAAACCGAGCAGGGTATCTGGTTGCAAAGTCGTACCCGTGGAACTCATATTGAAATCGGTATGGCAGCCAAAATGACCATATCAGGTGCAGAAACAGCGTTACAAGTGAGCATCGTCCCTGGATATCCCACTATCAGCGCCAGTTTTTTAGCTAAATCTCAACAAACTATCACGGTGGAAAAGCTGGTAACAGTGTTTACTTCAAGGGAGGTCAACAAACCAGTTACCGCAGCTCAAGAAAAACTGGCACAACTAACCAACTACACAACTTTACTCACGGCGAATAAGCAAGCCTGGGACGAAGTATGGCAAAAAAGCGATATATACATAGAAGGAGACCCTAAAGCCGCTTTTGCTGTCCGCTACAACCTGTTTCAGTTGCTAATTGCTGCCCCATCCCATGATGAAAAAGTCAGTATTCCCGCTAAAACCCTTTCCGGCTTTGGCTACCGGGGGCATATTTTCTGGGATACAGAAATTTTTATCTTGCCCTTTTTCACCTTCACCCAACCCACTTTAGCCCGGAACTTACTCAGCTACCGCTATCACACCATCAACGGGGCGCGACGCAAAGCCAGCCATTACGGCTTTAAAGGGGCGATGTATGCCTGGGAAAGTGCGGATACTGGGGATGAGGTAACGCCGCGTTGGGCATTGCCTGATGATTATTATGGCGAAGATGTGCGTATTTGGTGCCGCGATCGCGAAATTCATAATAGTGCAGATATTGCCTATGCTGTCTGGCAATACTGGCAAGCCACTGGTGATGATGATTGGATGGGCGATTATGGTGCAGAAATTATCTTAGATGCCGCTATTTTCTGGAGTAGCCGAGTTGAGTATAACTCCCAAGGCGATCGCTATGAAATCCGTGGGGTGATTGGTACTGATGAATACCACGAGTTTGTACACAACAACACTTTCACTAACCGGATGGTGCAATGGCATTTAGAAAAGGCGCTGACAGTTGCTGAATGGCTGCGTCATAACTTCCCCGAACGAGCCAAAGCACTAGAAGATAAGCTGCAACTTACTCCAGAGTTAGAAACTCTCTGGCAAGACATCATCAAAAAAATCTGCATTTTCTACGACTCTTCAACCGGATTAATCGAACAATTTGAGGGATTTTTCCAATTGCAAGATATCAACTTAGAAGACTACGAACCACGCCAGCGTTCTATGCAGGCAATCTTGGGTATAGAAACCGCTAACCAACACCAAGTCCTCAAGCAACCAGATGTCTTGATGTTGCTGTACCTGATGCGCCCATCAGCAGAATTTCCCTACAACGAAAAAGCTTTAAAAAGCAATTGGGATTATTACGCACCCAGGACGGATATTACCTACGGTTCATCACTAGGCCCAGCAATTCACGGCATCTTAGCCTCAGATTTGGGGAAATCAGCCACAGCCTACGAACGGTTTATGCAGGCGCTCATGGTTGATTTAGAAGACACGCGAGGCAATGCCAATGACGGTATTCACGGAGCCAGCGCTGGCGGAATTTGGCAGGCAGTAATTTTCGGTTTTGGTGGCATCCAATTCACAGAAAAAGGCCCCGTCGCTAACCCCCATTTGCCCCCAACTTGGACACGTCTGAAGTTTCAGCTACATTGGCGTGGGCAGTGGTATCCGTTTGATTTGCCTGGGGGACAGGAGGCAGGGGGCAGGGAGCAGGGAGCAGGGGAGCAGGGAGCAGGGGAGCAGAGAGAAGTCCGAGCGGAGGAAGCCTCCGCTCGGAACTTCGGAGGGAGCAGTTCGCTGAAAGCGTTCCCGTTGGCGTTGCCTCTCGTAGAGAAGGGTGGAGCAGAGGAAGAAGTTTTCACTCTCCAATCCCCACTCCCGAACACTCAATACCCAGACATTAGAGGATTTATCTTCGATTTAGATGGTGTGTTAACTGATACAGCAGAATATCACTATTTAGGGTGGCAGAGGCTGGCTGATGAGGAGGGGATTCCTTTTAATAGGGAGGATAACGAAGCCTTGCGGGGGGTGTCTCGTCGTGAGTCCTTGATGCGGATTATTGGGGATAGACCTTATTCAGAAGTGCAAATTCAAGAGATGATGGAGCGTAAAAATCGCTACTATGTAGAACTAATTGAACACATTACATCTAAAGATTTATTGCCGGGAGCGATCGCTCTTTTAGATGAACTAAGGCAAGCGGGAATGAAAATAGGTATCGGTTCAGCTAGTAAAAACGCTCACACAGTAATCGAAAAGCTAGGGCTTGTTGATAAAGTAGATGCGATCGCTGATGGTTACAGTGTGCAGAAACCCAAGCCAGCGCCAGATTTATTCCTCTTCGCTGCCCATCAGTTAGGATTAGAACCGCAACAATGCGTAGTTGTGGAAGATGCAGGCGCAGGTGTGGAAGCCGCTTTAGCTGGGGGGATGTGGGTAGTAGGACTTGGCCCTGTCGAGCGTGTAGGTACAGCTCATGTAGTCCTCCCAAATCTTGCAGGAGTGACATGGGCAGACTTACGCACCAAGTTAAACGAAGCTGCGGGGGTGTGAGGGTGTGAGGGTGTGAGGGTGTGAGGGTGTGAGGGTGTAAGGGAAGCAACTAACTAATAATTAAATCAAGATACCTTATAAATACTGTTCTTCTCCTAACCCCTAAACCCCTAAGCCCCTAAACCCTGTTGAGTTTTCATCACTCATAGGGCATTCATAATAGCGGCATCCTTGACAAGGGCCACTAGGGTTAACAGCACAACGGAGATAGCCGGAACGTGCGTTGAATTTGCAACTGATATCACCAATTAAATAGCCTACCCCTTCTAAATAATAGCGATCGCTCTCTACAGGTCTAATATCTTGCTGTATCCGCACCCTAGCAATATTTGTGGCTGCTTGTCTGAGGCGTGAGCGCATCCGTAATTGGGTTTTACGAATTACCCACAAGGAGAACATGGACGGTAAGAAACCAATGATCATTACTAAAAGTGTTCTTAACACCTTCTCTTAACCTCTTTTTATTTGCACTGCGTGTGTCAGTTGTCAGTTGTCATTCGTCAGTTGCTTTTCATCTGGTTTAATACCCCATCCCCTTGTGGTGGAGTTCTTATAGCCTAATTTATCCTATTGCATAATGTGGACGAGTTGCCGGGTATGACAAGGGCTTTATGACATGACTTCCATCAGCATAACTGTTACAGCCCAACGGTTAAATGCTGATGTCACACTAATTAGTCATTAGTCAGTTGCTAATAATGTTGTTTTCCCCTACCTCCTCTCACAGGTGTAGGTTTTTAATCAAGTGATGAGTGATGACTCTCACACTAACGAAATAATAATAGTTTCATCAATCCCTACACCCCTATACCGTCAGCCTCCCCTCCCGCCCTCAATTCCTCATTTTTTTCCCTTGCTGCGGTGCAGGTTGTTTCTTTTGTGCGTGCTGGCGGAGTTGTTGCGCTAGTTGTGCGGCTTCTCGCTCGGCTCGAAATAAATCAACTTTTCGGGTTGTCAGAATAAATGATTGATCTGGCTGTTGTTTCACCAAAGGGACACTCACAGGAGAATACAGGCAAATATTTATATATGAGCGATCGCTATTTTCTGTTAAATAATTAATTTGACTATTAATCGTACTGGCTATTGTCTTGAGTTCTAATATCTTTGCTTCTAACTCCAGTGCCATCTGGTTGATATGCTGCACAACAGTAATCAAATGCTCCCATCTACTGCTCATATTGTCCGATTGGGGTTGTAGAGGCACTATGGCTTTATTTACTGTTACTGGTGGCAACATTAATGGTAGGGAAATAGTAGTCTTGTAGCTAGGTTCGATTTGTTTCATAAATGTTATCGCCCTCCTACTGAGTTTGCATGATATTTTTATAACTTCAGTACAATTGTACTACAAAATAGCAAATTGAGTTCATTAGTTTGGGGACTTCCAACGAAAAAAATCACCCATCACTGTGCAAAGTTCTCCTCGGCTCCTCTGCTGTCTCAAAGGTGAGATGTGTTAACCAAAAGGTATTGTAGACGACCAACAAAAGTACATACAAATAGGGACAGTATACTAATCTGCCCCTAATATTTTTTTAAATATTAAGTTTCTTGAATGAAAATATTTAAAGATATTGAATGCTATTACGAACTCTAGAAAATATCAGCGATCGCCCAAAAGAATACAATATTTAAGAATGTTAAAATAACTAAGCCTGATTAATTTGCTTATAGGTTCTACGCCACTTTTCTAGACTATCTATAGATATAGATTTAGTTGTAACATTTATACCATTTCCTCGCCAATCGATATCAGAGTCTGTGGTAAAAACCCCACATTCTAACTGTTCAGAGCGTATATCCCAATATTCACCAAACCGACTTTTTAAGGTAATTACTTGTTCAAATACCTTATTTCTATGTTTATTTCTGCGTTTTCTTTCTGTTGCGCCTGTTGCTTCTGTATCAATAAATTTTGTCTCAATTAAAAACAGATTACCTTGAAATGTTAGGTAGACAAAATCACATTTACCTAAGTCTGTATAATCAGCAATTGGGGACTTTTCAAACAAGAGCAATTCATAACAAGAAGGGAACAAGTTTTGAATATTTAAAAATAAATAAGCTTGCAAAAGAAGTTCCTTATCATAAGGAAAGGCAATCACCCCTTCAAAAAACTGCTTGATGTCCTCCTGAGTTTGGGGTTGAATTTTTTTACAATAGGAAACAAACTTACTCAAATCATTTGCAATCATCAAAATATTAACTCCTTCCCCTAGCTCTTGCCCAAATCCTCATGGCATAAAAAGATACCACTTACTACAGGAAAACATCATCCGCATAAGTAACGAAAAAAACTGTGAAGCTCAAGAATTACTATGTCAATATACTGTTGACGTAGTAGTTTAACTAATATGATGATTTCTCAGTAATACTGAGTACTGAGTAAGATATTCTTCTCCCTGTACCCTTGTTACTGAGCCTACAACACACTCAAGGAACGCAGAGAAGTATTGCCTCTTCTCACTCTTTCATCTCCTCACGAACCACCAATCAGAGGTTTAAGTTGTGCTGAAAATCTGGCATTTTGTAATGCTTGCACAGTAATTCGAGCATCTTGAACACAAAATTGCCAACCTAAACGTACTAATCGCCGAGAATTTTCAGATTGCACAATTCCAATTACGGGCATTTTGGCTTTTTCTTTATCTCCACATTGTTCTTGCAAAATTGTTTTTAAGCGATGTAGTTCTTCAATATTGGCTGCTTGTTGAGGCTGAAGTTCTACCATCACCATTTGTACAGTTTCTACTGGCTCTGCATCTTCTACAATTAATTGAGTTTGTTCGTCGCGTCGGTCTACCTTACCCCAAATAATTAATCTGGCATCAACTTGAAGTAAGAAACTAATGCGCTCATAAGTTTTCGGAAAAACTACTGCTTCTGATTGAGATGTTAAGTCTTCAAGTTGCAGAATTGCCATTGCATCACCTTTCTTTGTCATGACTTTTTTCACACCGTTAAGCATGACAATTACACATAATCTTGTGTCTTCTCGTTGTTCTCCTAGTTGTGAAAGATTAATTGGTGTTAAAAGTGGTGCTACTGACCTTAAAGATTTTAAGGGATGGTCGGAGACATAAAATCCTAATAATTCTTTTTCTAAGCGTAATTTTTCCTGTGGGGGATAATCTAGTACAGGTTTAGCTTTAGGAGCAGTTTCAAAGGCATTATTAGCTGTTTTGGTATTAGTAGAAGAATATCCACCTAATAAATCAAACAGGTTTCCTTGACCACTAGCACGATCTCTAGCACGGGATTGGGCCCAATCATAGACTAATTCTAAATCTTGGATTAATTGGTGACGATTCGCTTCAATTTTGTCAAAGGCTCCACAGTAAATCAGTGATTCAAGGGTACGGCGATTAACAGCACGTAAGTCTATGCGATCGCAGAAATCAGCTAATGATTTAAACTCTCCTGTTGTGTCTCTTGCTTCTAAAACTGAGGCGATCGCATTCTGTCCTACGTTTCTCACAGCCGAAAATCCAAATAATATCTTACCCGCTACTGGGGTAAAGTCTACACCTGAGCGATTGATATCCGGCGGTTCTATCTGAATATTCATGCTTAGACAGGTAGAAATATATTTCTGCACCTTATCTGTGTCATTGCTATTAGCCGTCAGCAACGCCGCCATATATTCCAATGGATAATTAGCCTTCAGATATGCAGTTTGATAAGTAACATATCCATAAGCTGTGGAATGGGATTTATTGAAACAATTAGAAGCTATTAATCCATTTTTGATGAAAAAATTGTGATCACGTCTAACCCCAATGTCATAGACATTTTCTACACCTAAAAACTTACGGCTTGCTATTTTAATCATCTATTTATACCTCGAAATAATTTTATAGTTAAGAAATCAATTTCTATATTTAGCTAAAATTTAACTTTTACTAAAATCCATCTTATATAATTTATTGGCGAGTGAACACTGCTATACCCTTACACCACAATAGCTAAAATTATTAGCCAATTATTCAGCAATTTCTTGCTATTTTTTGTTAAATTTTAAATAAACACTGAAAATACAGTTATTACACACCTATTTGCTGTTTCTTTAATTAAGAATTGGGTAAAGAGAGCAGAGAGAAGTCCGAGCGGAGGCTTCCTCCGATCGGAACTTCGGAGGGAGCAAGGAGAGTAATTAATTTACAGATGTTGTATACAACGTTCCTTCTATTGGCAACTGACAACTGGCAACTGACAACTCACCATTGACCAATCCCGCACAATATGTACTAAAATCAATGACTTGAGTCACTAAGAGAGCAATCATGGCATCCATCCGCGAGTTGCACGAACAGCTAGTTAAAAAAGAACGTTCTGCCGTTGAAATTACCCAAGAAACTTTAGACCATATTCAAGAGCTAGAGCCAAAACTGCATAGTTTCTTACACATCACGGCACAGCAGGCGTTAGAACAAGCTCGTGCTGTGGATGCCAAAATAGCAGCAGGTGAGGAAATTGGGCTACTGGCGGGGATTCCTATTGGCGTTAAGGACAATATGTGTACCAAGGGCATCCCCACCACCTGTGCTTCTCGGATTCTGGAAAATTTTGTGCCGCCTTATGAGTCAACTGTGACACAAAAACTGCTAGATGCAGGGGCTGTAGTGGTTGGTAAAACCAATTTAGATGAATTTGCTATGGGCAGTTCTACGGAAAATTCTGCCTATCAAGTGACAGCGAATCCTTGGGATTTATCGAGAGTTCCTGGCGGTTCTTCTGGTGGTTCGGCTGCGGCTGTGGCGGCGGAAGAATGTGTGGTGGCCCTGGGTTCGGATACTGGTGGTTCCATTCGTCAACCAGCTTCTTTTTGTGGTGTGGTAGGACTCAAACCCACCTATGGTTTGGTTTCCCGTTATGGTTTGGTGGCTTACGCTTCATCTTTGGATCAAATTGGCCCCTTTGGAAAATCAGTAGAAGATACAGCGATATTATTAAAGGCGATCGCAGGTTACGATCACCAAGATTCCACAAGTCTCAAAGTCGAAATCCCTGACTATGTAGCCAGCTTAAAACCAGACCTCAAAGCCAGAAGTAAACTCAGAATTGGCATAATCAAAGAAACTTTTGGCGAAGGTTTAGACTCTGTCGTTGAACAAGCCGTTACCAAAGCAATTGAACAATTACAACGTCTAGGGGCTGAAGTTCATGTAATTTCCTGTCCCAACTTTCGTTATGGCGTACCTAGCTATTACATCATTGCTCCATCAGAAGCATCAGCCAACCTAGCCCGCTACGATGGCGTAAAATATGGCTGGCGTGCGCCGGAAGGAGACAATTTACTGTCCATGTATAAGCGTACCCGTGCCACTGGCTTCGGTGCAGAAGTCAAGCGAAGAATTATGATTGGTACTTACGCTCTTTCGGCTGGCTATTACGATGCTTATTATCTCAAAGCCCAAAAAGTACGTACTTTGATTAAGCAAGACTTTGAAAATGCCTTTAAAAATGTTGATGTGTTAGTATCCCCAACTGCTCCCACTACAGCATTTAAAGCGGGAGAAAAAACTGCTGACCCCATCAGTATGTACTTAAACGACTTGATGACAATTCCTGTTAACTTGGCTGGTCTACCGGGTTTAAGTGTCCCCTGTGGTTTTGATGAGCAGGGATTACCAATTGGACTACAACTAATTGGCAAAGTACTGCGAGAAGACCAACTACTACAAATAGCTTACGCTTATGAACAGTCTACTAGTTGGCATCTAAGTCAGCCAAAAATTTCTTAAATTTTCGGTGGTCAGTTGTCAGTTGTCAGTTGTTCTTGAGTTTTTTACGATTCACTAACTAATGACAATTGACCCATTACCCATTACCCATTATTACTGACTAACCACTTCCGGGGTATATGTTACTTCTTTGACAATACCATTACTGCCCAAAGGTTCTGCTGGCTTCTCGTTGACGGAAACTAGTACAGCACCTGCATTACCAGAACGTACAGTTAGCTGTTTTTTTGCTGTCCAGGTTCGGCGATCGCCTTTGGTTAATTCGCCAACAAACTCTGTCTTACCGTCGGCTGTCACTTGTAACCATGAATTACCTTGCAGTTCTAATGTCACTGCAACGGCTGAATTAGCATTATTTTCATTACCAAGTGTGGCTGATGGTGTGGTCGTAGAACTATCGCCCACATCTGCTGTTGTAGACGATGTTGAAGAATTTTCCGAGTCTGAAACTATTGATTCTGGTAAGTCTGGTGTTTGAGCCTGGGGTGCAACTGTCAGGGGTGAAGGGTTGGCTTGTTTTGGGGTAGTCGTTTCTGAGTCTTGTTTATTTGCCAAAGATTGAGTGATTAGTTTGGGATTGAGTACATAAATCAGTCCAACCGCCGCAACTGCTAGCAATAAAACGTAAGGGACAAACAAAGGAATACGAAGTTTTGGTCTTTGTTTTATCTGTTCCTCTTCATGACGATGGGATTCTTGAATTGCAGATTCACCACTGACACTAAAAGTTTTCGCCAAGGCCTGTCCATCCAAACCCAATATATCTGCATAGCGACGGATAAATCCTTGGATGTAAACAGGCTCAGGTAGTTCAGCAAACTTGCCTGCATCTAAGCATTGTAAGAAATATAGTCTAATATTTGTTTTAGCAGCTACTTCTTCTATACGTATACCTTTCTCTTGTCTTACCTGTAATAAATATTTACTTATTTCCTTAAGTTGTTGTTCTTGAGCCTCATTTAATAGGTTCACTGTCTTCTCCTAGTATGAGTTAATGTTTACTATCTCGCAGTGAGACTACTTGAGTACGGTCAATATTGTTACTAATTTATTAATAGATTTTTGTAGTCCGTTTAATTTTAATGCCAAATTCCAATTGGAGAATATTAATCTCTATTGCTGAGTCGAAAATAATTTAATTTTTCATAAATTTTTCCATAAAATAGCATCATACTATACTCCCATTTGTAACGGGATTACCATCCTGAGCTACTTCTGTTGAGAATAATAGCAGCAACGATGCTCCGCCCCACCAGAGACGGAAGTCCTCATTGAGATTTCATGGAGAACCTTAAGACAGACATAATCAGTGTTTAACTAGGCTTTAATGCTTGGTTCCTACCTTAATACAAGTGTTTTCACAGAAAAAACTTCAGTAGCTCAAAGTCCCAACCCACAGCGCTTGAGTTATTTTCAGCAATTTTTTGTAACCAAATACTTGTGAGGAGAAATCATGCGACATTTCTTTGGAGCATTTTTGCTAGGAATGGCTACACTAACAGTTATGCCAACAGAACAAGTCCTAGCAGGAACCTTAACGGGTCAACCTCCTATTGTTATTGGACACCGGGGAGCTAGCGGTTATCGTCCAGAACACACCTTAGCAGCTTATGAACTAGCTATTCAAATGGGTGCTGACTATATTGAACCTGATTTAGTTGCTACTAAAGATGGTGTTTTAGTCGCCCGTCACGAAAACGCTTTAGCAATCTTGAACGCTGATGGTACGCTCAATCTCACAGATACCAGCACAGATGTTTTTGAGCGTCTACAGTTTGCAGACCGCAAAACCACTAAAGTCATCGATGGACGCTCCATTACAGGCTGGTTTACCGAAGACTTTACCCTAGCTGAATTAAAAACTCTCCGCGCCATAGAGAGAATTCCTGGTATCCGTCCCCAGAATACTCAATATGACAGACAATTTGAAATTCCTACTTTGCAAGAAGTCATCGATTTAGCCAAAGCACAAAGCGCAGCCTTGGGACGGACTATTGGTATTTATCCTGAAACTAAGCACCCGACTTATTTTGATTCCATTGGTTTATCAATGGAAGAAATTTTGGTGAGCGTTTTAAATGCCAATGGATATGTTGATGAAAGTGCGCCAGTTTACATTCAATCATTTGAAGTTAGCAATTTAAAAGACCTCAACCGATTAACTAATGTCTCTTTGGTGCAACTAATTAGTCCCAGTGGAAGACCTTATGATTTTGTAGTTAATGGAGATTCTCGCCTTTACAGGGATTTAATTACACCTTTAGGTTTAGCAGAAATTGCTACCTATGCTAATGGAATAGGAGCCAATAAAAACTTAATTATTCCTAGAGATGGTCGAGGTAATTTATTGTCGCCCACAACCTTAGTTGATGATGCTCACGCAGCCGGCTTAATTGTCCACGCTTGGACTTTTCGCAATGAAGATGTTTTCTTACCAACGAACTTACAAGGAAATCCCCAAGAAGAGTATAAGCGATTTTATCAAACAGGTATAGATGGTTTATTTAGCGATAATCCAGACACAGCTTTTGCTGTGCGCTCTACCTTAGTTCCCGAACCCGGTACAATCTTTGGATTAGGTTTTGTGCCACTTTTAGGATGGTTATTTCGCCGTCGTAAGTAAGTTAAACGATGAATAAAGAGCTTGTAGTAAGCCCTTTATTCCTTATTTTTTAACGTGAGTCTCCAACAAAGGCGTACCTATGGAGAGGGGTTTTTTCCAGTCATCGAACTTACGTCGCATTCAGCTATTCTGCTTTTAAGTTGCACAATCTATAGTGAGGGCTGTTGACTGTCAACAGTTAACAGCCTTTATTAATAATTATGCAATTTAGGCGCGCATTAGCTGTACCAAATCCCCAACCCGAAAGGGTTGAGAATTTCAGTAAGAATTATCAGCTAAGGGAAATTTTCAAGCTGCTTGGTTGTCCCAAATTTCCCTGGAATACAACACCGCGTTGATTTGCTTGAAGGTGGCGTAAAATCTTGTAAATTGCTTCAACTTGGTCGGCTGCACCTATTTTCTCAGCAATTTGCTCTAAAGAAAGGGCGGTTTTTTCCTTTTGGAGTAATCCTACTACTTTTGTTTGTAGATCCAGAATGACAGCAGCAGCTTTTTTACCAGCTTCTACACCTGGTTGATGGTAAGCGTTAATGTTGACCAAACTCGCATATAAACCAACAGTACGCTCATACAAAGCAACTAAGGCCCCAACAGTACGGGCGTTAACTTGGGGAATCGTCACTGTAATGGAATCGCGCTGATTTTCATACAAAGCTTGGCGGGTTCCTAGCAGAAAACCAGACAGATAATCACCAGATGTGACACCGGGGTCTATTTCTGGAGATGCGCCATGACGGTCTTCCAAAACTTCGATTAAGGTAGCAAAGAAATTTGGTACGCCTTCGCGTAACTGCTGGACGTAAGCGTGTTGGTCTGTTGAGCCTTTGTTACCATAAACGGCGATACCCTGATAAACAGTATTACCGTCTAAATCTTTTTCTTTACCCAAAGATTCCATGACTAGCTGTTGCAAATAACGGCTAAATAACAGCAAGCTGTCCTTATAGGGTAAAACAACCATGTCTTTTTCACCCTTGCCGTTACCAGAGTAGTACCAAGACAAAGCCAGTAAAGCCGCAGGGTTATTTTTCACTTCTGGGACGCGAGTAGCGTCATCCATTTCTTTTGCACCTTCTAGCATGGCACGGACATCAATGCCCTGTAATGCCGCAGGAACTAGCCCTACAGAGGACATTTCCGAGGTACGTCCACCCACCCAATCATACATGGGAAATGTTGCTAGCCAGCCTTCAGATTGAGCTACTTTGTCTAGGTTGCTACCAGTACTAGTAATAGCTACTGCATACTGAGCAAAATCTAAATTTTGTCCGGCGTAGGCTTTTTTGACTTCAATCATGCCGTTGCGAGGTTCTGGTGTACCTCCAGATTTGGAGATGACCAAAACCAAGGTGCTGGCAAGATGATTCCGCAGGTGTGTGAGAATCCTGTCAATGCCGGCGGGGTCGGTATTGTCGATAAAGTGAATTTTCAGAGGGGGAAATTCAGGGGCGAGGGCTTCAGCGACAAACTGGGGGCCCAGGGCCGAACCACCAATCCCAATGGAAATAATATCTGTGAAGCGGTTGGCTTTGGGAGGATGAATAGCACCTGTTTGGATTTTTTCCGCAAAAGCTTCAATTTGTTCCAGGGTTTGAACAATTTCTTGTGCAATTTCTGGTGTAGGCGCTAAGTCTGGGTTCCGCAGCCAATAGTGTCCCACCATGCGGTTCTCATCAGGATTGGCGATCGCACCCTTTTCTAATTCCGCCATATCCGCAAATGCTTTGTCAAATTTCGGCAGCAACGACTTCACGAAGGCATCATCAAAACGCATCCGACTGACATCTAGATACAGTCCTAATCCCTCGTGGAAATATAACCATTCTTGGTATCGTTGCCAAAGTGCCTTCGCATCCATAGGGAAATCTCTAGTAAAGTGTCCTTCAAAAACAAGTGTAATGTAAGGTTAGAGCCATCCCTGCTTAGTCTTATACAGTTTTAAGTGTTGAAAATTTCTTCACCTCAAACATCCGGCATAGGTATGACCCGGAGAAATTTTACAATTTCACCCCTAATTTCTATACCAACTAAATAATTATCTATCGTAAACCGATGAAATATACCTTCATCATCCAGTTGTCGCAATTCTGGAAGTCCATGCAAGGACAACTTTTGGGCAAAATCAGAAAAAATAAAATCATAAACTCGCTGATAGGCAGCAGGCTCTAAACTTTTCAGGTCTACTAAAAACGACCTGGCGTAACGCATTTCCAGACTCACTGAAGTCACCTTGAGAGAGATGGGGGAGGCAGGGGAGGTAGGGGGAGCAGGGAAGGCAGGGAGAGCAGAGGGTAAATTTCATCCCCACTCCCCAGTACCCACTCCCCAGTACCCACTCCCCAGTCCCCGCTAAACAAACATCAACATCCGTATTGCTTCTTCCTGAGTTAAGATATCCCACGGTTGCTGCGATCGCTTAACTTGTTGTATGGCCTTTAACATATAAAAGTCACAATGCAAAGCGTGCATATCCAGCCAAACGTTTTCCAGTTCTTCATCGCTTAACTGCTCAATTAAGTGATGGATTCTAATTCTCAGTAAGTTCATACATTTTTGGCATTACCCAAAACACTAAGGTATTGTTCCCAAAAATGACCCAGGGCGAACGGCAATAAGTCAGTCGCGTCGAGATAGAATGTCGGGAACTGTGAAGAGGTAGGGGGGCAAGGGGGCAGGGAGTAGGGGGAGTAAACAAGAATGACTATGGACTATTGACTACTGACCAATGACTATTGACCAATGACTAATGATTGAATATTTAATTTTTTTAGCAATTTCTACCGCCACATTTGCCCTGTTTAGCTTGGGACTGAATTTACAGTGGGGTTTTACGGGGTTAATTAATTTTGGTCATATCGCTTTTATGACTTTGGGGGCTTACACTACCGTATTGTTAAGCCTTAAGGGTGTGCCGTTATTTATCTCAGCTATTGTTGGAGCAATTTTCGCCGCTTTGTTGGGATTGGTGATTGGTTTTGCTACTTTGCGTCTGCGGGAAGATTATCTAGCCATTGTCACCATTGGGACGGGAGAATTGATTCGCTTGGTGGTGAATAACCAAGATTTACCTGTAGGTGATACCTGGGTATCTGGAGCGTTTGGTGTCCAGAGTTATCCTATCCCTTTATCCACAGAGCCAAATTTGTTTTTCCGCCTGTTGATGATTGGAATTTTAACGCTGCTGTTTGCTGTGACTGTATTTTCCTTATGGCGCTGGATTCGGAACGCGCAGAAATTACAGCTTACTGATGCGACTGATAAAACAAGTAGCAAGCAAGAAATTGCTTCCCGTTTCGGTGTGGGAATTATTTTAGGGTTACTGGCAACAGCCATTTATATTTCTGGTGTCATTACACTTTATAACTACATCCCGAAAGCCGGTTTAATGCTGGTTTCGCTGTTGGTATTGGCGTTTGTATTTTGGCGGTTGGAATATTTAGTGCGATCGCCTTGGGGTCGTGTGTTAAAAGCTATCCGCGAAGACGAAGAAATACCTAAAGCAATGGGTAAAAATGTCTTTTGGTATAAGCTCCAGTCTCTCATGTTGGGGGGGTGCGATCGCTGGTATTGCCGGGGCCTTCTTTGCTTGGCAAATCAGCGCCATTTATCCTGATAATTTCCAGCCACAGCTAACTTTTGACTCTTGGATTATGGTAATTTTAGGGGGCGCTGGTAATAATATCGGCTCAATTTTAGGTGCTGTAATTTACTTCGCTTACGATGCCATTACTCGTGAAGTTTTACCGAAAATTATTCCCCTTGATGAGGCGCGTCTGGGTGCATTCCGCATCATGTGTATTGGTTTAATTTTGATGGTGCTGATGATTTGGCGGCCTCAAGGTATCTTAGGGAAAAAGGAGGAACTCACCCTTGGTAAATAACCAGTCACCCCCACTTCCCCTATTAGCAGCTAGCGGACTTTGCAAGAGTTTTGGCGGTATTAAAGCTGTTCAAGAAGCGAGAATCGAAGTTGCACAAGGCAGTATCACTGGCTTGATTGGCCCCAATGGTGCTGGCAAAACTACCTTATTTAACCTACTTTCAAACTTTATCCGCCCAGATAAAGGACGTGTCATTTTTGATGGCGAACCCATTCAACAGTTACAGCCGCACCAAATCGCCCAACAGGGTATGGTACGGACTTTTCAGGTAGCCCGGACTCTCTCCAGGCTGTCGGTGTTAGAAAATATGCTGCTAGCCGCCCAAAAGCAAACAGGGGAGAATTTTTGGCAGGTACAGTTACAACCCCAGGTAGTTGTTAAGGAAGAGAAGCAGCTGCAAGAACAAGCAATGTTTTTGCTGGAATCGGTGGGTTTGGCTAAGAAAGCTTATGAATATGCTGGTGGCTTGTCTGGAGGACAACGCAAGCTGCTAGAAATGGGTAGGGCTTTGATGACTAATCCCAAATTGATTTTGTTGGATGAACCAGCAGCCGGAGTCAACCCCAGATTAATTGATGATATTTGCGATCGCATCCTCACCTGGAACCGTCAAGATGGGATGACCTTCTTGATTATCGAACATAACATGGATGTGATCATGTCCTTGTGCGATCGTGTTTGGGTACTTGCTGAAGGACAAAATTTAGCTGATGGAACTCCAGCCGAAATCCAAACTAATTCCCAAGTTTTAGAGGCGTATTTAGGCAAATAGTTTATGAATTGGGGATTGGGGACTGGGGACAAATTAAATTCTCTTTCATTACCCATTACCCATTACCCACTACCCATTACCCGTTATTTTTAATACCAAGCTTGCGGGATCAAGTCATACTCCCTAGCTTGCTGCTGAGGAAAGTCGCCTGCTTCAATTCTAGCGATCATGTTAGGTAAAGCTTGAAGAAATGCTTGGCTTCTATCTTTTGGGTGTAGTGTCCAAGCGGCAGGATTAGTTAAGTTAGCGCGGAAATAATCGGTCTGTTCTAGTTTTTGAGTTACCATAATTTCCCAAGAATCTAACTTACCTTTACCTGTAAAGTTGCTAAGAATAGTTTTTAATGAAGTTGGTAAGTCATTCATCCATTTTGTGTTGTAAGAACGCCAAAGCACAGGGACAGGAAGAAACTTATCAAATCGCTTACAATCTATTAAATAAACTCTACTACCAAAGGTTTTAAAAGTATCAAAAGGCTCTGATTTTGGCTGATTTGTTGGTGGGCCAGCAA
The DNA here is from genome assembly GCF_048568275.1 of Anabaena sp. FACHB-595. NCBI lineage: Bacteria > Bacillati > Cyanobacteriota > Cyanophyceae > Nostocales > Nostocaceae > Anabaena > Anabaena sp. FACHB-595. The sequence continues at coordinate 1,217,048 of NZ_CP183473.1, read as the reverse complement.
GTGGTCGCACAAACATCATTTTGGGATTTTCTTCCATTAATTTAACAGCTTCTTCAATCCAATTGTGATTGGGTTGTTGAAACATCAACATATCACTATCGAAGTGCAACATATATTCACTTTTACATTCTTCGATGCTAAATATAGAACCTAAAATGGGATAACCTTTATAGTTATGAGTAAAGCGAATCGGTGTACCAAAATGTTTTCGATAAACTTCATTATGGTAATTTGCATCGTAATTTATATCAACGACACGATCCACAACACCTGCTTGTAATAACTTCTCTGTACACTCGCGCAGTTCTTCCATTGTCCCAATGTGAGGACGAGTCACTTTGTCTCCCATCAGTGGAGCTGTATCAACTGCTAAAACCTTCTCCTCAAAAGGAAAGTTATGCACTTTTACTAAATGAGGAATTGTCTGTAAAAGGAAAGATGTATCCGGCCGCGCCACAAAAATCCACAACGAACAACTCGGATTTGCCATAGTAAAAATACCCCTGTTCTCTATTTTGATCTGTTTAACAGGATATACGATAGGTTACTTTAGTTAAGTAATTGCAATCTCAACTATATTGACCTAGATTTCTGCTAACCGCCAGTAAACCCCATTTTCTCGCTGCATTAACTTGTAACTAATCAACTCTCGTCGTAATGTGGCGTAATCGGGATGGTAGCGATTGAGAATATTGTTCACTTCTTGTTCTGAATAATTGATGCCTAACTCAAATTTGTTTACCAACCACTTGAGAATAACTAGGCGCTTTTTCCGGCTAGCGGGAATTTCTTTAATCCGTTGCACTCCTTCAGTGCTGTTTGTGCTTGTCTCCAAATAGTTTTTTAAAACTTTGCTTTCCCAGGCTTCAGTATCTACGTCCTCTATTAAGGAGGCTATCTTTTCGGGAGAGAGAATTTCTTTGCTGATGCTTTGCAAAACTTCACTATCTAACTGATATATGCGACTATTACCCTCTGGGCGCATTGTGACTAAATTTAGCTCTTTGAGTCTTGCCAAATGGTGGGAAACTGTTGGCTCTTTGAGCCGCATAAACGCTGCTAATTCTTCGACACTGCATTCCTGATTTGCTAGAATCCCTAAAATTTTCAATCGGCTTTCATCAGCTAAAACTTTAAAAAATTGCAGTAGGGTCTGAAATTGCTCTTGTTTCATAATTTGTTATACTTAATTCGATCACAATCTAATTAGAGCTAGATCGAATTACTAATGCTGCCCTCATCTGATGCAGCACAAGCTCTGCTTTGGTGATTTTTGAATTAATGTTAATTTTGCGATTCGTTCTGCAAAAAGTTGAGTTTTCTTAAGTTGTTCTTTACATTTTGCTATGTTGAGATTTCTGTCACGCCGGAAAAGAAGGAATCGCGGTATGGCTAGACAAGGTGCTTCGCTTGTCCAAGCTGCTAGATTCTTAGGAATGGATCAAAGTTCTCTGTATATGGCTCTGCAAAAAGGACAAATACCCACTCACAAGAGAAATGGACGCACGGTGGTTAGTCAGGGTGCGCTATTAGATTACCGAGCTAGAACGAGAAATTTGTGAGTTTTTAGGCAATAAGTTTGAGCGATCGCTATAGATAATAATATCGTGTGGCGATCGCTCATTTATTTATAGTACATAAATACCATCAATAACTAGAAAAGTACCATCTCCACCAACTAAACTATGAAAAAGACCAAGAGTGGAGGTGTAGCATTATGGTGATTACTCCCAGTACCGCATCTGAGGTCATCTACCCCGAAAGCGACGGACAACCGATGGCGGATAATACCAAGCAATTTCGCTGGATAGTAACAATTAAAGAAAATTTAGAAATTTTATTTGCAACGCAACCAGATGTATTCATAGCCGGAGATTTATTTTGGTATCCAGTTGCAGGTAATCCTAATATTAAGCAAGCACCTGATACTTTAGTAGCATTTGGTAGACCCAAAGGAGATAGGGGTTCTTATAAGCAATGGGAAGAAGATAACATTCCTCCTCAGGTGGTATTTGAAATCTTATCTCCTGGTAACAAATCTAAGGAGATGGCTAATAAACTTTTATTTTATCAACGCTACGGAGTTGAAGAATATTATATTTACGACCCAGATGACAATGAATTAACAGGTTTCTTGCGTTCAGAAGATTGGCTGCAAGAAATTCCCCAAATTCATGGGTTCATAAGTCCTCATTTAAAAATAAGATTTGAACTTACTCCGCAAACTTTAGAAATATACCGTCCTGATGGACAAAAGTTTCTTACCCCAGTTGAAATTGAGCAATTAAGGATACAAGAACATCAACTTGCTGAACAAGAACGCCAAGCTAAAGAGGTTGCTCTCCAACAACTTGAGCAAGAACGCCAAAAATATCAAGATTTAATGACACGACTGCAAGAACGGGGTATAAATCCAGAGGAGATTTAGAAGGGTGTGAGGGCGTGAGGGTGTGAGGGAAAAATTTAGTTTTACTCTTTCCCCTAAACCCCTAAACCCCTAAACCCCTACACCCCTACACCCCTAAATCCCTAATTAACTAAACTGCTCACCCACATCTAGGTTGAACAACATTTGCAGGGTTTGCATACAGCGCCTTCTGGCTTCAACATCTTGCTGCGCCCGCAATTGCACCATCGGGTCATGTAAAATTTTATTAACAATACCTCTTGTTAAGGCTTCAATCACCTCTTGATGTTTGTCGCCGAATTCTGAACCCAATCTTGATAAGGCTTTCTCTAATTCCTGTTCGCGGATGGTTTCGATTTTACTCCGCAGACTGCTAATTGTAGACACAGTTTCTAAACTGCGCCACCAAATATCAAAAGCCTCAATTTCTTCTTCTAAAAGCCGTTCTGCCTCTTGAGCCATCTTCCTGCGGCTTTCGTAATTTTGGGCTACAACCGCCTTTAAATCATCCACGTTGAAAGCCTGGACGTTGACCAGTTCATTCACGTCTGTATGGACGTTGCGTGGTACGGAAATATCAAATAACATGAGGGGCTGGTTTGGTGCTAAAACCATTTCTAATTTAGCCCGATCAAGTATTGGCTCTGTTGCGGAGGTACTTGTAAACACCAAATGGCTTTCAGCAATGACTGTCATCATTTCTGGAAGCAAATGAGTACGAATGGGGTGTTCTGAAAATTGCTTTGCTAATTCTTGGGCGCGTTCTCGTGAACGATTGACAATACTGATTTGTGTAGCACCTTTAGAAACGAGGTGTTGCACTAACAGCCGTGACATCTTACCAGCACCGAGAATTGTGACTCGGCAAGCTGCTAAATTTTCAGCTTTTATTTGCGCTAACTCCACAGCTGCGGAACTGATGGAAACTGCACCAGTACCAATGCTAGTTTCCGTGCGGACTCGCTTACCTGCTGTCAGCGCTTGTTTAAATAATCGATTCAAAATTGTTTTTATACCGTTATATTGCTGCCCCAGTTTGTGAGTATTTTTGACCTGAGCCAGAATTTGACCTTCGCCTAGTACGAGGCTATCCAATCCAGCCGCCACTCGCATGATGTGCATAACTGCGTCCTCATGTAGCAAGACAAATAAGTGCTGACGTAGGGAATGCACTGGCAATTTACTGTGTTCGGAAAGAAACTGAGTTACTTCTCGAATACCGTGATCTGTTTCACCCGCAACGATGTAAATTTCTAGACGGTTACAGGTGCTGAGAATGGCGACTTCATCAATATGAGGATAGCTGGTAAGTTGTGCGATCGCACTTTCTGTCTGTGGTTCTGGAATACTCAGCTTTTCCCGAATTTCAACTGGGGCTGTTTTATGGCTTAACCCCACCACTGCAATATTCATTTCTTATCGGTAATTAGTAATGGGTTATTTAATGATTGGGGGTTGGGGATTGGGGATTGGGGGTTGGGGATTGGGGATTGGGTACTGGGGATTGGGTACTGGGGATTGGGGATGAAATTTACCCCCTGCTTCCCCTACTCCCCCTGCTTCCCCTGCTCCCCCTGCTCCCTGCTCCTTGGCTTCCTAGTCCCCAGTCCCTAATCCCCGTTCCCTAATTCCTAGTGCAGTTGCACAGTCTTGGGCTGTCCAGCCATGTGAATTGTGTCCACAAAACGAGCAGTTTGTGACTGGCTGGAAATAACCAAGCTTTGAGTTCTAGCACCGCCGTGGAAGAAGCGTACACCTTGCATGAGATTACCAGAGGTGATACCGCAACCGGCGAAGAGAACATTTTCACCTGATGCTAGTTCATGAGCATCGTAAACCTTATCAGGGTCATTGATACCCATAGAGCTGAGACGGTCAAGGTTTGCTTGTTTGCTTTCCCCAATCAAGCCTGTTTTCACTACTTCTGGATCGTATATCAATTGACCTTGGAAGTGTCCGCCCAAAGCACGCATAGCGGCTGCGGAAATGACACCTTCAGGTGCAGCACCAATACCCATGAGCGCATGAACGTTAGTCCCCGCAAAACCACAAGATATTGCTGCGCCTACATCACCATCAGAAATCAGTTGTACTCTTGCGCCAGCGTCGCGGATTTCTTTGATTAAACCTTGGTGGCGATCGCGTTTCATGACGACTACTACAAGTTCGTCAATAGAACGGTCTAGACACTCGGAAAGAATCTTGAGGTTTTCCGTAGCTGACTTGTTAATGTCTACTTTGCCTTTAGCGGCTGGAGGTGCGGCTAATTTCTTCATGTAGAAGTCAGGCGCAGCGAATAATCCACCTTTCTCGGAAATAGCCAGAACTGCCATTGAGCCGGGTTGACCATAAGCTACGAGGTTTGTACCTTCGCAGGGGTCAACAGCGATATCAATTTCTACTAATTCATCGGGGTTACATAATTGGTCAGCATTTGGTTGGGTACAAATACCAACTTCTTCCCCGATATACAACATGGGCGCGTCATCACGTTCCCCTTCCCCAATTACGATGCGACCGCGCATATAAATTTTATTCATGCGCTCGCGCATTGCTTCTACTGCTACTTGGTCAGCAGTATTCTTTTCGCCCTTACCCATCCACTTTGCGGATGCGATCGCGGCTTGCTCAACTACCTCAATAATCTCTAATCCAAGTGTATTTTCCACAGAGTCGCCCTCTCAACTGCTTGACTTTCCGTCGTTTTTTCTAGCCATTTCAGTTTTCAAGTCTACCAAAGGGCGGATACCTGTGGAAAATAGTATCTACTTGCATCTGTGTTAAGTTTTGCTGCTAAGTCATGTATTTCCACGCCAACAGCACCCAAAACAGTACTTAAGTACTAACTTTCTTTTGTATTGCTCACCCGCATTTTCAATGATTTACCCGTGAAGTTATTCCCCAGAAATTTGCAGCAGCACATTTCTTTTACGGGGGCCATCTAACTCGAAAAACAATACAGATTGCCAAGTTCCTAATGCTAATTTTCCCTCTATGACAGGGATAACTTCGCTAGTCGTTAACATCATTGCCATTAAATGAGAATGAGCATTCATCGGTTCATCTTCTGGCACAACTCTTAAATGTAAATCGTTATGCAAGTAACGTTCCGACTCCGGGGCCAGTTTCCGCAAAAATACTTTTATATCTTCTAATAATCTAACTTCATCTTCATTAATTGCTAAAGCAGTGGTTGTGTGTTGTGAAAAAACTAAAATTTGCCCATTTTGAATTGCAGTAGCAGCTAAAAAGTCCTTGAGATAGGTAGTGATGTTGTAAATATTAATTCCTGCTTCTGTTTCTATTTCGATGATTTTATTGAATATGGACATAACAAATTCGATATTAAATAACCAACTTATTGGCAAAAAATCAAAAATCAGCAGTGCAAATTTAGACTGACTATAAAATTAATCAATCATAATAGCTTTAATTTTATTCAAAGCACTAAGCTGTAATATCAAAGTCTTATTGATTCTGACTTCTGAATGATGGATTATGAAAATTATTATCTCATTTTCCTGTATCTAAAATTGTTTTCAATCCTTGTACTAACCTTTCAATACCTTCTTTGACTGTATCTTTTTGCAAAGCACCGTAAGCAACCCGCAGATAACAACCATTTTCCATGCCAAAAGTTGTCCCCGGAATTACAGCCACTTTATATTCTTGAATTAGTTGTTTGACTAATGCAAAAGCATCTATCTGAGTATGCACTTTTAGAAAAACATAGAAAGCACCATCGGCGGGAGTAATATTACATAAGCCTTGCAGTTGCTTGAGGTAGTCGAATACTATTTGTCTGACTTGAGCGATGCCTACGGCAGGCTGCGCCAACGCTCCAATATGATCCTGTAAATACTCTGGTTTTGCTTGTAATGCTCCCAAAGCTGCATACTGAGAAACCACAGGCGGACAAATCAAAATTGTGTCTTGGACTTTTTTAATGGCGACAAGCAGATGTTTGGGAATTACCATATAACCAATTCGCCAACTGGCAAACCCATAAGCTTTAGAAAGACTATAAAGGGAAATTGTATACTCACTACTCCCTGCAAATGAGGCTGGAGAAACGTGTTTTACACCATCGTAAGTAAAGTATTCATAAGCCTCATCACTAATGTGATAGATGCCATAATTAGCGCAAATTTGATTTACATTACGTAACAAATCTTCGCAATAGACAACACCTGTAGGATTATTGGGGGAAATTGTGACCACCGCGCGAGTTTTTGGGGTAATAGCTTGAGCGATCGCCTCTGGACACAGTTGGTAATTTTCATCGGTTTCTACCAACACTGCACGACAACCAGCCATGGTGATCGCCATCTCGTGGTTGAAGTAGTAAGGCGTATTCAGAATAATCTCATCACCAGGAGAAGTAATCGCCAAAATAGCGTTCATAAACGCCATATTGCTTCCCGCCGTCACCACAATACAGTTATCTGTCGTGATTTCAATGTTGTTGAATGTAGACAATTTTTCTGTCAGCGCATTCAACAAAGGAGGAATACCCTCCACAGCTTTATATAAATTATTAGCAGGGTCAGCCAAAAATCTCGGCAAAAGCTCAATAGCTTCTGGTGGCGGACTATAAGAAACCACACCCTGTCCCAAAGAAATAGTCCCAGGTGAATTTTGAATTAATTCCCCAACTACAGGAATAATCGGTGATTGTACCGCCTGCATCCGAGAAGTGAAGTTAGTCATCAGCCATAGGTATTGCTTAATATCTAACTTTTAATATATTTGAACAGAGAGACGATCTGTTTATGGCGTTTGTGTCCTTGAAGCCACTGTTGACAAGCTTCGGTGACGAGCCGCTTCTCTTCTTCTGTCAATACCTCCTCCAGTTTCCCAGAGGCTAAAATCGTCGCCACTCTTGCAGCTTTTTCATATCTCACTCCATACTTGACTAACTGTGTATGAAACAGCTTCTCCTTTTCTTCCTGGGACATAAAAAACTTGCCTTGCATGAGCGTGAAGACTCTAAAGAGCTAATTTTGCAAATTTAGGTAGAAATCGGCTGATAACTTTTATTTTTGCAAATATTAAGATTATTTAACTTCCCTCAAAAGATATATGAGTACATATACTTAATGTTTTCTTTATAATTGAAATTTTGATAGTCACGAATCAGGGGTAGTACCTTCTTCAAAAGGACGAATAATGGCTGGTGCTGGTGTAACTTCTGGTTGAAAGATAGCCTGTAAAGCTTGTTCCAAAGTCTGTGCCATGACAATGCGGTTTTCGTAAGCTACGACTACCCGCACTAGAGTTGGTAAGCTATTTTGTGTTGCTTCCAGGTAAATTGGTTCCACGTAGAGCAGAGATTGTTCGATGGGAATTACTAACAAATTTCCTTGAATTGCCCTCGAACCCTGACGATTCCATAAGGAAATTTGCTGGGAAATCACTGGATCTTGGTTAATACGTGCTTCTATTTGCTCTGTTCCGTATACAAGGCGTTCCTTAGGAAAATTATACAGTAACAATTTACCGTAGTTCTCACCATCCGATCGCGCTGCTAACCAAGCAATCAAGTTAGTCCGTTGTTTGGGAGTGTAGGGTAACAGGAGGATAAATTCTTCAAAAGGAACCGTAGGTAAACTAGTAATCAAATAATAAGGTTCTACTGGACGGCTTTCACTGCCATAAATTTCATTGGGAATTTGCCATTGGTCTTCCCGGTTGTAAAATACTTGGGTATCAGTCATGTGATAGGTCATTAACCGCTCAGATTGAATGGCAAAGTAATCTAAGGGATAGCGGATATGGCTGCGGAGAGTAACTGGCATATCGCTGAGTGGCTGAAACATACCCGGAAATATAGCTGACCAAGTAGCAATAATGGGATCTGTGGGATCGGCAATGTAAAATTTAACACTGCCATTGTAAGCATCAATAACTATTTTGACAGAGTTACGAATGTAATTGATGCCGTTATTATCGGGGTCAGAGTAAGGATAGCGATCGCTCGTTGTATAAGCATCAACCATCCAATACAAGTAGTTATCTCGTCCAGAAAAGGCAGGACTACCATCAGCAGAAACTAAATAGGGGTCACTGTCAAATTTTAAAAAAGGTGCGATCGCCTGAATCCTGCTTTTGACATTGCGACGAAATAATACTTTTGTCTCTGGTAGAAAATCCCGTGTAAACAACATTTGCCAATCTTTTAAATACATGGCAAATAGTCCCTTTCGCCAACCAGAACCTATGACTATACCACCAAGACCACTATAGGAATTGTAAGCATTATCGCTACCACTGGGATAGTCCAACTCCCTCACCCTTGTACCAGTCATTACATAGGTATTAGTGATTTCACCGTAATAAATCCGGGGTTGCCCAATGGGAATACTGTCACGAACCGCTTCACTGGAAGTAGAGAGTGCGCCCTCATTACTACCAGCAATATCTTTTACAAAGTATTCTGGTAGTCCACCAGGCCCAACCGTATTGACCGGACTCATGGTAAACCCGTAACCGTGGGTATAAATTAAATGCTGGTTGATCCATGTTTGCGCCTGCTCTGGGACTGCACTGTAATCTAGTTCCCTGGCTGCAATTAATACCTGTCGCCGTTCCGTTGCTGCAATTTCTGCTGGTGCTGGCGACTGGTTAGCACTGGCTGGTCTATTTGCGGCTGCTTCCGCTTCTAAGGTGTAGCGGTCGATATCTGCGTCGGGAAAGCGATAGTAAGGGCGGAATTGTTGCAGTTGGCGGTTAGTTTCTAATAATGGTCGTTGATCCCACAGACGAATGTTGCGAATCGTTAAATCATTAGCTTGGATAGCGGCTGTAGTTAAATCTCCTTGGGGGTTGAAAGTTCTGGCATCAATTGTTTCTAAACCAAATGCTTGCCTAGTCAAGGCAATTGTACGTTGAATGTATGTTTGTTCCCGTTGTAATTCGTTAGGCTGGACAATCAAATACTGGACTATTGTAGGTAAGACAGAGCCTGCTGCCACAACCACAAACAAATAAGCACCCAATCCGTAAAAGACAAATTGGCGATACTGAGACTTAGCGCGCCAAAAAATTGTCCGCCACAACAGATAAAATGCGATCGCTAATCCGAGAACACATAAGATGTTATAGATTGGTAACTGTACGACCACATCTGTGTAACTAGCGCCATAACTCACCCCACGAGGCGAATAAACCAACTCATAACGACTCAGCTAATAGCTAAAAGCCACCATCAACATTAATAAACCACCCATACCGTAGAGATGGCGTTGCTGCTGGGGTGAAAAACCAGGGAAAATTCCTTGACTGAGACTGTCGGCTGAGAGGAGATAAGTCAGAGTCACAGCAATAAAGCCGTACAAAAACATCCCCATCAACCAGAGTTCTAACAGTTCCCACAATGGCAGGGAAAATATATAAAAGCTGATATCTTTCCCAAATAAAGGCTCAGTGCTGTTGAAGGGTGTAGGAAAGAAATACTGTAAAACCTTTGCCCAGTTGTAAAACAGAATTGTCCCAAACACAACACTGAGAACAACAGCGATCGCCCTGAGGAAAAATTGTGAGTAAATAAGAATAGCGATCGCTATTCCGACAATCAAACCTAGATATAAAACTTGGGAAAAAACTTGCCTGCCCAGTTCCCAGATAGTTTCTAAGCGAAATGGGGTAATTATCGGTAAACTATTTTTGTTAAAAGCCGGATACCAGTAAGCCAGAGCTATCTTTCCATAGTGAACTAAAATTAACCCTGCCAATAAACTGAAGACAAAAGCCAAGGGTAGCAGCCAACGCAATCTGAAAGGTTTTAAGTGTCCAGCATCATTAATCTTAGGCGCATTCAGCCGAGAATATTGAGGACTGAGAAAGTTTTTCAGTCCCACACTCAACTCTGCTTCTTCTCGCCTAACCTCCGCAATCTTCAAAGACCGGGGATACTTTAGCCGTTGCGCCAAAGCTAAATTTCCCCACAGATAAACAGCAGTTACACCCGCAGCAACCACCCATAAAACCCCTCGACTCACCAGCCGTAGGAGAAATACTTGCAGATAACCAACTTCTCGAAACCAAAAAACTTCTGCTCCCAAGCGGGAACTCAAATCCAAGAGTAGCCAAAGTCCTACAAAGACTATTGAGAGTCGAAAGCACCATTTCCAAAACATTCTTGGGCAGCTAAATTAATTACTCTGGGCATAGGTAATCAGGAATTTTTCCTTTACCTTCTTCTTTATTATGAATTTCCCTGGTAATTATGCTGCTGGCTTAAATGAATCTTTAGCTTATACTGGCTTGAAAAAGAGAGCGGGGGCAGGGGGCAGGGAGCAGAGGGGAACAAAGAAGAATAACCAATGACCATTAACTATGCTCAGTAGCGTTGACCGTTTATTATTTGTACGACGAGTCCCGATTTTTAAAGAATTGCGGGATGACTTTATTGTGCGGCTAACCTCAGTGATGCACGAATTGCAATTTCCCGCCAATCATACAATTTTTAGACAAGGGGAAGAGGGGCGATCGCTATATATTATTGTGTCTGGTAGAGTCAAAGTTCATATTGGCGATAAACAACTAGCAGAAGTAGACCAGGGAAAATACTTTGGGGAAATGGCAGTATTTGATACTCAACCCCGTTCCGCCTCTGTAACGACCATAGAACCCTGCGAATTTTTGGAATTAACCCAAGAGCAACTATATGATGCCATTGAAGAGACTCCCGAAATCGCTGTGAATATTATCCGTGAACTATCTCGCCTGATTCGCGGACTGAACGAAAACGTTAATATGTCTAAATTTAGTTCTTGAAGAGAAACATTGCAAAAGTAGAAAGTAAAAAGCCAAATTCCTCAACTCAATGTGAATTATGAAAATATTACAGTCAAGAAAAATAGTGTGGTGGACATTTCATGCTATTGTCTGACTTGTTTTATTTATAGGAAATTTCATATAAAATGGATGATGAGGATATTACGGAAATTCCTTTACGACCTCTCGTTTGGATGGGAGACTCTCTCAAAAATATCCGATCATTTCCTGAAGAGGTGCGTGCATCAGTAGGTTATGCTCTGCAATTGGTGCAAGCAGGAGAAACACCAATGGATGCCAAGCCTTTTAAAGGGGTTGGAAGTGGCGTGTATGAAATCGTCAAACGATACGATACAGATACTTACAGAGCAGTCTATGCAGTAAAGATTGGGGAGAAAATTTATGTCCTGCACGCTTTTCAAAAGAAATCAAAGCAGGGGATTAAAACTCCACTAGCTGATGTTGATCTGATCAAACAACGCTATAAAGACGCAGTGGCAAGAGAGAAGCAAGAATGACACAGGAACCAGTTTTTGAAGAAAGTAGTGGTAACGTATTCGCTGACCTCGGTTTGTCGAATGCTTCGGAACTTTTTACGCGGGGCAAAATAGGGATTCAGGTACTTCACCTCTTGAAACAACGCAATCTGAAACAGCGTGAAATTAGTGAACTTCTTGGCATTCCCCAGTCAGAAGTATCTCATCTAATGAAAGGAGAGTTTCAACGGTTCAGCGAGGGCAAACTTCTCATTTTCCTCAAGCGACTCGATACGGAAATCACATTACATCTTCGCCCTCGTCATGCACCAGACCAAGCGGCTGAAATCGTGATATCCCTATGAGTCAGGATAAAAGCCAATAAACTTGATTCAGAACTTTGCCATCCAGTACAGTAAATGAATTAAGGCTTTCTGAATTTTGAATATTGAATTAGTATCATCTTGCGTTTAGAAAAAGTTACAGAACAACACGCCGCAATCCTCTACCAGTACATCAGTGATCCACGGATGTATGAATATCTAGAGGAGCAAATTCCCACCCAGGTAGAAGTGCAGCACAATTTCCGGTTTGCTGCCTTAGAAAAATCGCCCGATAATGAAACCATGATTTGGCTGAAATGGGCGGCTGTAAACCCCCAAAATCAGTATGTAGGTCTTGTAGAAATAGGAATTTTTGATGATCTATATGCAGAAATTGGCTTTATGACCTTCGTAGATTTCCAGAGACAAGGATATGCTACCCTTTATTGTTTAGAGGCGATCGCTCAAACCCAAAAACGCTTTTCCCTTCCCTCACTACACGCATCAGTCAACGAATATAATATCGCCTCCCGTAAAGTCCTAGAAAAGCTTGGTTTTGAGTTGCAGAAAGTGAATAAAAACGCAGAGTTGCTCAAAGGAAAGCCAACTGATGAACTCATTTACTACCTAAACTTTTCTGTTTAGATACCCGGCTTTTTCAAAAAGTCGGGTATTTAGCAACCTATAAACAAAAAAAGATACCACAAAGCTCAAAGGCTTGTGGCTAGTCTAGAAATTCAAATTATATTACCAATACCAATTCGCCAACGCCCCAGGTAGCATTGGAAGTTACGAATTGGTACACTATCTTACCTCCTGGGAGTATTTAAACCACGGCGCTCAAGCATTTGCCGCACCTCTGGACTGGGGGAATAGTTATAACCGTAAGAAGAGTTTTGAGAGTCATCCATAACTTGAGGTGTCAGAAGTACAATTACCTCTCTACGCTCATTGGTTCTGTTTGTCTTTCTAAACAAAGAACCAATAAGCGGAATATCACCCAAGATAGGAATCTTAGATACACTTGTTCTGTCTTGGTCTTGAATGATGCCTGAAAGAATTAGCGTTTGGCCATCTCTGAGACGAATCATACCTGAATTAAGGGAGCGCTCAGACACCAAAAATATGGTTTGGCTATTACCTGAAACATTAATTACAGCTGAAGATTGGGGAGCTTTGACAACAGGAGCAACTGACAAGGAAACAAAACCATTGTCATCAATCCGATCAATTTTGACTGCTAAGGTTAAACCTACATCTGTTTTCTCTGCTGTCACAGTTTGTGTAGAAGCACCATCACCACGAGTTGTTTCGCTCGTTATGTTTCCCACCACTTCCTGCGTCAGTTTAACATTAGCTGTTTGACCTTCTTGCACAATTAAGGTTGGGTCAGTCAATATCTTCGCATTACCATTTGTAACTTGCGCTTGCAAGTTAGCGAGAAGACGTTTTGGGTACTGGAATAGGCTAGGTAGCGCAGCAGTTATAGATCCACGAGTTCCTTCGGTAACTGTTGTTGTTTCGGTTACTGCTCCTGTTGTTGGATCAGTAGTAGTAGTTCTTCTGATAATGTTTGGTGTTCCTTGAGTAACGGCGGTAATTCCAGTTTCAAATGGATCTCCTGAAATCCCTGCTCTTCTCTGTACAAAGTTTAGATCCTGACCCTGTGTCTCAGTAATAGAGCCTCCACCTGGATTGTTGATAGTGATATTTCTAGTGTCTACTCCCGTATCTGGAACCGGTCCAACAGATTGAGTCAAATCGAGGAAAGTATTACCACTACTATAAGGATTAGTCGTCACGGTTGGGTTGAGACTATTACGCACATTCCCAGCACTAGGTGGATTAAGACCACCAATATTTAGTGATGCCGCACCTCCATCGCTACTGAAGTAATTATTCCCAATGCCAAAAGAAAGGCTGGCATTATTGTCTTGGGTGTTACTCAGATTAACATCAATAATTTTGACGTTAACTACCACTTGACGACGGCGAATATCAAGCTGAGTGAGTTGATTCATTGCCATTTCAACTAGCTTGGGAGGGCCAATTAAGGTGAGAGAATTTGTCCGCTCGTCTCCCAATGCTTGTAAACCTCTCAGTAATGGATTAGAGTCTTGAAAATTAATTCTTTGTGTTTCGACTCTAGTTTCTGTGGTTGTTTGGGTTTGGGTGATAGGGGCAACTCCAGTCCCTACCGGTACAGCATTGACATTGGTAACTTGACGTTCACGGCTAACGGCAGTTTCAGCCCCTAAGCCAACCAAGAAATTTAAAGCAACTCCTACATTTACCTGATTGAGTCGCAGGTTACGCATCACCACATCACGGGTGGAGTTAGGTAATTTCGGCCCGACAAAAATTGTCCTATTACTGCGGTTAGCCTCTAAACCACTCAGACGCAAGACATAGTTAAACACATCTTGCACTGGCTCATTTTCTATATCTAGCGAGATTGTTTGCGAGATACCTTGACCTCCAGCCGCAGGTGTCCCACCAACTCCATCACTTATATAAGCCAAGTTTAAGTTAGCAGCACGAGCCAGCAATGATAAAACTTCTCTAACCGGTGCATCGCGCAACACCAGACGAGGTACACGTTCCTGAGTACCTAAATCTATAGTACTGGGAGAAGCATCAGTCGCAGAAATAGCAATATCCCCAACAGGAGGTGCAACGGCTCTAGGTAAGAACGGCGGCGCTTGACTTAATGGCTGTCCGGGGCCAGCAGGCTGGGCTGGTTTGCCATCAATTGTCACTTGTGGATTAGGTACAAGCACATTGGGGACTACACCTGTTTGTGCTGGGGTAGAAGCTGGTGGTGTTGTAGAAACTGGTGGTCTGGGGGTGACTGGTGCTGATGCTGTAGTGCCTGTTGATGGCGTTAAGCTGAGGGTGATGCCATCTTGTTGACGGATGACAGGTTGGCTAGTCGGTGCGTCGCTATCACCAGTGACGATGACGCGGATGCTATTAGCATCTAGTTGCACAACCTCAACGGAAGCAATTCCCGCAGCAGGCTTATCTTGCCGAAAGTTATTACCTTGTGGAAGTCTTAGTTGCGTATTAATAATATCTGCAACTAAAGCCTTGCCTCTTTTTGTTGTAAAAACTTGTGGACGAGAACCGGCAGAAGTTTTTAAAACAACGCTAAGTCCACCATTGCCTGGATTTAGCTTGACTTCTGTAATTTGTGTGGTTTGCGCCGACACGGGCTGTGCTGCCAAAAATACGAAAGCAGCAGCACCTAAAACTAAACCATTACCATGAACGTGTTTCACAGTTCATTCCTCACCTAATAAAGTCTTGTAACTAAAAATATCGAAGTAAAAACTGCTGAGTAGAGAGTATTGAATAAGATTTCTCCCCCTGCTCCCTGCCCCCTGCTCCCTACTTCTTAGGCGCAGCCTGAGCAGCCGCCGCGTCCTCAGGACTTAAGGGCATTAATGCTTGCAGTTGAAAAGATGTGGTGATTGGTGCTGGGCCTAACCTGCGTATGGGTTTGCCTGACCTATCAGTAGCCTGTACGTTAGCTAATGTTGATTGATAGTCTTTAACTATTAATAAAGGCTGTAAACGTTCTATATTACGAATAATCGATTGTGTTTGTTCATAAGTGCCGATAATTTCGATATTAACGCTAGAGCGTTTCAGCTTGCCGTCAACTGCTGGTCCTAGCGACCCATCAGTAACAGGCTCTGGTTTTTGGATAGCTGGCACAAATTTTTGTAGTTTAGCTCTCACCGCATTGAGAGGAGTTTTAGCATTCCCGCCTTCTACTAAACGATTCAGATCCAACAACATGGTATCTAAGGTTTTTTCATCAGCAAATAAAGCTAAAACCTGTTGTCTTTGCTGTTTGGCTTGGGCTAGTTCTTCCATAACTTGGCCCTTTTGTTTAACAGTGGCTTTTTTTTGCAATACTTGACCTTCTAATTCGGCACTTTGAGCTTGCTTCTGCTGATAGATATCCCAAGCTGGCATAACCATATTGAGGAGCATATACAAAGCGCCTGCTAGACCCAGTACACCTACGAGAATGCCAATGATTTTAGGTGTGAAACTAATACCAAAGACAACGGGATAATTTGATGCGGCTGCATCTACATCAGCAGCCTGTTCGGCAAAATTTAAATCTTCACTCAGCGTCATCTCGTAATGACTCCTGTTTGTTGCATAGCTCGAATCCGAGTCACCAGTCCGACAGTGCCTTTTTGTTCTAACTCCCGAATTAATTCAGAAGCTGGAACATCACTGAGGCTGGATTGAATAGTGTATTTAACTACTTGGGGTGGTTTAATTCCCGCACTGTTACCACTACCAGCTTGTACTGGCGCATCTGCTAGGCTGGCTGTAATAATTTTGGTGTCAGCAGACTTCAAAAAACGGGATTGTTGTAAGAGTAATAAGAAGTCATTGACATCATTAAAGGAACGAGCCAAGCCAGTAATTTCTATCCCACCAGCTGGATTACCAGGGGGCTGTCCTGCGGCTGGGGGTGTAGGTGGCGTTTGTCTAACAATTTCAATCTGCACACTTGCGGGAATGCGATCGCGCAAATCTTCTAACATTGCTGACCAAGGACGAATCTGGTCAAACACCATCACCAAACTCTGGGTGTCGGCTTTGACAGCACTAGTCTGTTCCTTGATTTTGGTAATGCTGGCGATTTCTGCATCCAGCTTCTTACTCTCTTCATCTAGTAAGGCGATCGCCTGCTCTAATTCCGCAGTTTTCGCCTGTAAAAATAACAACCCACCACCGACAAATATGGGGAAACAAAGACCTACGCCAACTCCCAAATACATTGGTATTAAGCTCCCAGATGGCAATTTAATACCCTGTTTTTTCTCGGACTTGTTATTAGACTGGTAAGCTGGGCGGTCTTTGAGAAAGTTAATATCTAATCCATACATTCTCTTATACCAATTCTCCAAAATAGGGAAACAGACTTAAAACCGGAAATCCCGATAAAAACTGACTTTTCTATAGGAATCCGATATAATTTTGAATTGGTATCATACCTCCCTCATTCCTAAACCAAGAACTATTCCTAAACCAGAACGTTGTGTAGAGGGATATTTTTCTTCATCAACTTGCAAGGACAAAGACCCTATAGGATCTATTTGACTGGTAGGAATACTTAAACGTTGAGTAAAAAACTCATGAAGTTGTTCTAGTCCACCACCAGGCCCACCCAATAAAATCTGGGCTATTTCTACGTTTTCACTCTGATTTAAGTAAAAATCAATAGAACGGCGCAGCTCATCTGTTAGTTCTCCCAAGATTCGCAATACGCCTGCCATACCAGGGTCAGTTTCCGTCATCCCCGTTTTATCGCTATCTACAGAATTTACAGGAATCACCAATCCCTGTAACATTTCCATATCTCTAGAAGTGGGCAAACTCATAGCTCTAGCAAATGCCATTTGCATTTGATAAGTTCCAATGGGAACAGTGCGGGAAAATTGTGGTACGCCGTTAATGATGATTGCAATTTCCGTACTGTCGAACTCTATATCAACTAGTACTGTTGCTTCTTCTGGCCCAAATTGCCGCAGTTGATCACGAATTGTCCGAATTAGTGCAAAACTGTTAATTTCTAAAACACCAATTTGTAAGCCTGCCTGCTCAAAAGTACTAATATATGTATCTGTTACCTCCTTGCGGGTAGCAACTAACAGAACCCGTACCTTTTCAATGCCATCCTCATCTACAAAGTACCCAAGTTTCTGATAATCTACATCAGCTTCCTCACGAGGATAGGGTAAATACAACCCGGCTTCGTGGTTTAACACCATATCCCGTAATTCTTTGTCATCCAACTCTGACGGTACAGGTATGATACGGACAATCGAGTCTCGTCCAGGTACACCAGTAGCCACACGAGATACTTTGATTTTGCTTTCAGCTAGCGCCTGCTGAATTAATTGAGCCATTGCTGGGGGATCGGTAATTTGACCATCAGCGACAATCCCCTCTGGAACTGGAACTGATGTTAAAGATTCAAGTTTCAAGCCTTGGCGCTGC
This sequence comes from Anabaena sp. FACHB-595, assembly GCF_048568275.1. Lineage (NCBI taxonomy): Bacteria > Bacillati > Cyanobacteriota > Cyanophyceae > Nostocales > Nostocaceae > Anabaena > Anabaena sp. FACHB-595. The sequence goes on along the minus strand of NZ_CP183473.1, from coordinate 1,199,034 downwards.
TTGCGTATTTGAACTACATTCACCCGTTCTGGTGCAATTTCTACACCTACCCCTCTATGAGATTTGCCAAACAGACTACTGAAACTTTTCACCACATTTATGCCCGCCAAACTGCTAAAGTGAAAATTTAAAATTGACTTAAGTGGTCATTAGTTGTGAGTTTTTTGAGTATATATATTCCTTGAGGGCTAATGCCTAAGTTGATATGGTTTACTAATGACTAATGACTAACGACTTAATGACTCCGCAAAGCGGTTTAATTTAGCCTATAATCTCGACAATTCTGCATAAGCTTTCGTCCCTAATCAAGCGTAAAAATACTGGTAAGATGATTCAATTGCAAAAATTTCAAAAATTTATTGCTTGTGCAATGCTGGGTTTAATCACCAGTTGGATGGTCAGTTGCAGCACAGGAAACGTTAATACAAACACACAGCAAACTGCTTCGGGAACAGCAAATATTGAGTTTTGGACTATGCAACTCCAACCTCAATTTACTAACTACTTCCAAAGTCTGATTGCGAATTTTGAAACCCAAAATCCGGGTATAAAGGTGAACTGGGTAGATGTACCCTGGGCGGCAATGGAGAACAAAATTTTAACAGCTGTCTCCGCAAAAACGCCACCTGATGTTGTTAACCTCAATCCAGATTTTGCTTCTCAACTAGCAGGACGAAATGCCTGGTTAGATTTAGATACAAAAGTCCCGCAGGAAGCTCGTTCCTCCTATCTTCCGAACATTTGGAAAGCCAGTACTCTTAATGGCAAAAGTTTTGGCGTTCCTTGGTACCTCACAACGAGGCTAACCATTTATAACACTGATTTATTAAAACAGGCAGGTATCAGTAAACCACCTGCTACTTACGCAGAATTAGCACAAGCGGCGCAACAAATTAAAGATAAGACAGGGAAATACGCGTTTTTTGTCACGTTTGTACCGCAAGATTCCGGTGAAGTCTTACAGTCTTTTGTACAGATGGGAGCAACCCTAGTAGATACTGAAGGCAAAGCGGCTTTTAATTCACCCCAAGGAAAAGCTGCGTTTCAGTATTGGGTAGACCTTTACAAAAAAGGTTTATTACCTAAAGAAGCACTGACTCAAGGACATCGCCACGCAATTGATCTGTATCAATCTGGAGAAACAGCCTTTCTAGCTTCTGGGCCTGAATTTCTGAAAACGATCGCCACCAATGCGCCAAAAGTTGCTCAAGCTTCGGCGATTGCTCCTCAACTTACTGGCGACACGGGTAAGAAAAATGTAGCTGTGATGAATATCGTTGTTCCCCGCGATACAAAACAACCAGATGCGGCGGTGAAATTTGCTTTATTTGTCACCAATGACGAAAATCAATTAGCTTTTGCTAAAGCTGCAAATGTTTTACCATCAACAACCAAAGCGCTAGCTGATAGTTATTTTAAAGATATTCCGGCTGATGCTTCTACAGTAGAAAAAGCGCGAGTTGTCAGCGCACAACAACTACAACAAGCAGAAATTCTCACCCCTGCTTTAAAGGATATTAAGAAGCTACAAAAAGCGATTTATGACAACTTACAAGCTGCAATGTTGGGAGAAAAAACGGTAGATAAAGCTGTAGAAGATGCGGCACAGGAGTGGAATAGTCGATAGGTAATTGGTAATTGGATAATTTACTGTGATCTAGCCTTTAGAAGCTAAAAAATGACCAATTAAATATAAGGAACCACATAACACTACTAAGTTATCTGTTGAGTTGAATGCGGTTTCTATGGCTAATGGTAAATTTGAAAAAGTTTGACAAGTGCTTAATTTTGGACAAACATCACTAGCTAACTTGGATAAAACCTCTGGGTTAGCTGAATTATTATCTGGTACTGGAACTAAATATAATTGGTCGTTTGGTCTTAATAAAGCTTGAAAAATATCGGCGTGGTCTTTCGTAGATAACATTCCCATAACCCAAGTTACTGATTGATTATTTAGGGTATCTACATAGTTTCTGAGTACGTGAGCCGCCGCCGGATTATGAGCGCCATCAATTAATAATTTGTGGTTTTGCCAAGTAATCCATTGCATTCGCCCTGGCCATTTAGTTTTTGCCATGCCATTAATAATTTCTGCTTCAGAAATCTGCCAGCCTTTTTGTTGCAAAATTTCTAAAGCTGCTAGTGCCAAAGCAGAATTATTGAGTTGAATTTGTCCTTGTAAAGGTAGAGGATATTTAATTGTTTTTGTGTTTTGAATACTTTGATATTCTGCTAATTGGGGAGAGATTTGACGAGCAGGTTGAGGCAGAATTAAAGGACATTGTAATTCTTGAGCGCGCGATCGCACCACTTTTTCTGCATCCGATGGCAAAGTCCCAACCACAACCGGACAACCCGGTTTGAGAATCCCCGCTTTTTCCCCAGCAATATCAGCGACAGTCGGCCCCAATTGTTGCCAATGTTCCCGACTGATAGAAGTTATCACTGTCACCAAAGGATCAGCAATTACATTAGTAGCATCCAACCGTCCACCCAATCCTACTTCTACCACTGCCACATCGATTGTTTGCTGGGCAAAATATAACCAAGCGGCGGCGGTAATTACTTCAAATAAAGTCGGGTATTCATCATCAAAACAAATAGCTGCTTGGACTGTTAAAACTAATTGACACAATTCATCATGAGAAATCTGCTGTTCATTCAGGCAAATACGCTCTGGCCAATCGACTAAATGCGGCGAAGTGTAGCGCCCTGTACGATAACCAGCCTCAGTCAACACCGAGGAAAGATAAGCACAAACAGAACCTTTACCATTTGTGCCAGCTACATGAATTATGGGAACTCGCTCATGGGGATTGCCAAGGTTGTCCAGCAATTTGATAATCCGCGAAAGTCCGAGGTTAACGCCGAAATGGTGAAATGGTTGCAGTAGGGAATTGATATTCACGGAATGGGTAATTGGTAATGGGTAATTGGTAGTAAGGTTTTTGTTGATTTATTTCCTCATCTCCCCAACCCCAGATTAAAACCGACTGTCTCAGTAAAGAGAACAGTCGGTGCAAAGTTAAAATTTTTAACCGAGATTTAAGCTTCTCTGTTCAAAAAGTTTTGAACTTGTCTGATGGCAGCAGCACCAATATTAAAAGCAGCCCAGCCAGCAGCAACGGCAATTGGCGCTAAAACGATCGCTACACGAAAATCAATATCCATATCTAAACCCCTCTATCACGTAGAAATTAAATTTTTGTCAACTGTCCTCATTTTTATTTTTAGCTGAAGTGGGCAATTTTTCTACATAAATTTGTAAAGAAAGGTTAAATTTGTTCGTGGTCAGTTGTCAGTTATCCGTTGTCAGTTGTCCGTTGACATAGTTATTCTTCTTTGCTCCCCCTGCCCCCCTGCTTCCCATGCTTCCCCTGCTTCCCCTGCTTCACTCTTGCGGGTAAAAGCCAATATCACTACCCTTACCAGCATGGACTAATGCTAACTTTTTGTAACGTTCGGCGTGTTGAATCAGGTCTGCGGCTTCTTCTGGGGTGATGGGACGTAAAACTTTACCGGGAACTCCTACAACTAGAGATAACGGGGGTATATTTTTAGTTACTATCGATCCAGCACCTATGATGCTACCAGCACCTACGCGGACTCCATCTAAAATTACTGCGCCAATGCCAATCAAACTGCCACGTTCAATGTGGGCAGAATGAATGACCGCGCGATGTCCGACGGTCACATGGTCTTCTAGTACTGTTGGCAAACCAGGATCACCGTGTAAAATGGCTCCATCTTGAATATTTGTGCATTCACCAATTTCAATGCTTTCCACATCTGCCCTCACTACTGCTCCGTACCAAATGCTTGCTCCTGCTGCTATTTTGACTGAACCCATAACAACAGCATTGGCGGCGATGAAGGCGGCTTGAGAAAAATCGGGAGAAGGCCAGTAAGAAGTGGTAGACACGATAGAATATGAATATGGTACCCAGGAACACTGGAATAACTCCATCCTTGGAGGCTGGTTGCAAAACCAGAATATCACAGAGTCTCACCTCCAAATTGAGGAAGACAACGGTGAAAATTGTTCTGGCTGCGATACCGTATACTTGCAGCAACGAACAATTCCCCCAGTATGGTGGAGCCGAAGTGTAAAATCCAACCCACTGGTGCTGGTGAATACGAAATTATGTTTGTACGCACTTCATGATGAATCCAGCCTTGCAGTACCCTATATTTGGCCCTGATATTCAGTGTCCCCATTGTCGCCAAACCATTCCGGCGCTGACACTGACTGATACCTATTTGTGTCCTCGTCATGGCGCTTTTGAAGCTAATCCCAAAAACGGAGAGCTAGTTCATCTACAGTCTGGTCGCCATTGGCGGAGATGGAACAACGAATGGTATCGACAGCATACTCATCCCGATGGTATTCGGTTTGAAATCCACGAAGCTTTAGATAAGCTATATACCCAAGGCTACAGAGCTACAAGGGTAGTTATCGCCAAGCGTTATCAGGAATTGATGAGTGGTTATTTAGAACGCAGCACACCTTGGCGTTCTGGACAGCCGGAAACCTCATCGGCGAGACTATACGGCTTACCTGTGGAATTTAGTCCCGACTCAACAGATGATCCTTGTTGGGAAGTGATTAATTTTGATTTGGATAAAGAACCGGGTGTTCCTGTGCGCTACCCTTATTTCCGATTATTTGAATAAGAGTCAGTAGTCAGTGGTCAGTGGTCAGTGGTCAGTAGTTATCCACAACTGACTACTGACCACTACAAGCGAAAACTTTATAGGAAAAAGCTATGTACCCTACGGGAAGGCTATGCCAACAAAACCTCACCCCTGGTGGGCGGATGGCTGCACTCACCGCCCACGAGAATGGCTCCCCCTTGTGGGTGAATGTATTGAATTTTGAATTTTGAATTTTGAATTGATTCATGCACCACGCCTCTATTCGGACTGCGAATATCCATCGCGCGATCGCCTTTTATGAAATACTAGGATTTACGGTCTGTGAACGCTTCACTACAGGCTATACCCTTGCTTGCTGGATGGAAGGACTGGGCGGCAGAATTGAACTGATCCAAATTCCTGAACCAAAACCAGCCCCAGATGCTTTTGCAGATGAGCATTATGTGGGTTATTATCATTTGTCATTTGATTTAACTGAGACGACTCCAGATTTACCTAGTTGGTTGACAAATTTACAAGAACGTGTTTTACAGGTAACAGAACTATCACCATTGAAGATACTTTTAGAACCGACACAACAGCAAATAGGCGATCGCATTTTTGAAGTGGCCTTTATCGCTGACACTGATGGATTGCCACTGGAATTTATTCGAGTTTTAGCGAAACTTAACTGAGTTTATAGCGTACTTTTATATACAAAGTTATGTGGTTTACATAAGATACGCATAAAAGGATTAAACTAGTTTTGTACATAAAAATATATAAACTCAACGCATCTACCAAATAAATGTCTGCATTATCTATCTGGTATCGGTACCGTTTTTATGTGTTATTGTTGAGTGTTTCCTTGGTTACAGTGTTATTTTTCAGTAATAAACCTGCTGAAAGTCAATACAAAACTACATTGAGTCGAGTCAATTCCCAAGCAACATTAGTGGCGAACAATCCCCATCAATTCCGAGTAACAGAAAACGTCCACAAAACCGTTTTGGACAATGGTTTGACCGTATTCATCAAGGAAGTACCGACTGTACCAATTGTAAGTGTACAGGTATGGTACAAGTTTGGCTCACGCCATGAAGAATCAGGTGTCAACGGCATTGCCCATCAGTTAGAACACATGATGTTTAAAGGCACAAAAAGCCGGCCAATTCAATTTGGACGTTTATTTAGTGCTTTAGGTAGTGACTCCAACGCCTTTACTAGTTATGACCAAACAGCATATTACGGCACAGTAGAACGGGATAAGCTCAAAGTGCTGCTGGTCTTGGAAGCAGACAGAATGCAAAACGCTCTCATTGATGCTGACAAATTAGCCAGTGAAAAGCGCGTAGTCATTTCGGAATTGCAGGGTTATGAAAATAGCCCAGAATACCGCCTCAATCGCGCGGTCATGCAGGCAGTGTTTCCCAATCATCCTTATGGCTTACCTGTAGGTGGTACTAAGGCAGATGTAGAAAAATTTCCAGTTGAGAAAGTACAAGAATACTATCAAGACTTTTACAGTCCCGAAAATGCCGTGTTAGTAATTGTCGGCGATTGCCAAGCAAAAGAAACCTTGGCAACAGTAAAAGAGATATTTGGCGGTATTCCTCAGCGTCAACAGCCAACAGCCAACAGTCAACAGTCAATAATCAATAGTCAACAGCCAACAGCCAACAGTCCCATAGTTCTAAGAGAACCAGGTGCGGCGGGACTGTTACAAGTGATTTACCCCCTACCGCCAGCGAGTCACCCGGATATGCCAGCCCTAGAGGTGGTAGATTATATCTTGACTGAAGGGCGCAATTCTCGACTATATAAAGCATTGATAGAATCGGGTTTAGCCAGTGAAGTAGAAGCTTCTATTGGTGGTTTGCAGCAGGCTGGTTGGTATGAATTGTTGGTGACGGCAGATCCAGACCAAGATATAGGTAAAATTGACTCCGTATTGAATAAAGCGATCGCTAATCTTGCCCGCACAGATGTAAAAGCAGAAGAATTAGCTAGAGCCAAAAGACAGTTAGAAGCTGCCATCATTTTGAGTAACCGGACTATCACTGATCAAGCCATGCAGTTAGGCAATGATGAGACAACTGTTGGTAATTATCGCTTTACAGATTATTATTTATCGGCAATTAGGCAAGTAACTTCAGCAGATGTAGTACGGGTAGTTAATAAGTATTTACCAAAATCTCACCGGAAAGTAGGTATTTTTCAACCAACCATATCTACCAGCACCAAAGAAGTTGGCAACAAAAAGTCAACACAACGCACACAAGAAAATCTCGCTGGCGACTCATCTGTAACGTCATCCGAGGTGATGAAGTATCTACCATCTCTAGATATCACAACAGATAATATTCCACAGAAATCTCAAACACGTTTACCACAGCAGTTTACTTTAGCTAATGGTTTACAAGTATTTTTACTACCTGATAAAAGTACACCTACCGTCACCTTGAGTGGTTATGTTAAAGCAGGTACGGAATTTGATCCAGATGGACAAGCAGGTTTAGCCTCATTAGTAGCAGATAGCTTAATGAGTGGGACGAAAACTAAAAATGCTTCGACTTTAGCTCAAGTTTTAGATGATAGGGGTGTGACTTTAGATTTTGCCGCGTACCGCAACGGTATGCGTATCCAAGCCGATAGTTTAGCTGAAGATTTTCCGGTGCTGATTCGGACATTAGCCGACGGACTAAAAAATAGTACATTTCCCAAAAAAGAACTGGACTTAAATCTGCAACAAGCTGTAACTTCTCTGAAAATGGAATTAGATGATCCGGGAGAAGTTGCTAGAAGAATTTTTCTGCAATCGGTCTATCCTAAGAAACATCCCCTACATACCTTTCCGACAGTGGAAAGTCTGCGGAAGATTCGCCGTCAGGATGTGATTGCCTTTAGTCAGAAATATTATCGTCCAGATACTACTGTGTTGGTGCTAATGGGGGATTTTGAACCTCAGCAAGTGCGATCGCTCATTCAAGCAGAATTTGGTGATTGGCAAGCTAGTGGAGAACCCCCAAGTATAAACTATCCCCAGGTTGGACTACCAAAAACTACCACGCGAGAGAATCCAGTATTACCTGGTAAGACCCAAGCTATTACTTACCTTGGTTATGCAGGTATTAAGCGTCAAGATCCGAGATTTTATGCGGCGCTAGTGTTAAACCAAATTTTGGGCGGGGATACCTTATCTAGTAGATTAGGGGCCCAAGTGCGCGATCGCCAAGGTTTAACTTATGGCATTTATAGCGACTTCCAAGCCGAAAAAGATTTTGGGACATTCTGGATTGAAATGCAAACCAGTCCTGAAGATGCGAATAAAGCGATCGCTAGCACCCAGCAAGTACTTGAGCAAATTCACCAACAAGGTGTGACAGCATCAGAAGTAGAGACAGCTAAACGTACCTTGATTGGTAACTATAACGTTTCTTTGGCAGACCCAGAAGAGTTAACCAATAAAATTCTGATGAATCAAGTTTATGGACTAGAACCGGGCGAACTACATTTTTATAATCAAAAAATTCAGCAGGTTACCTTAACTGAAGTTAATCAAGCAGCTAGTGAATTACTCCACCCAGATCAAGTAGTAGTAGTAACGGCTGGGCCTTCTATGGTAGCAAGACAAAATGTAAGGTAAATAGTGCTAACTGTTGACGGTTGACCTTTGTAGGGGTGGATTTTTTAAAATACTGCCCCTGCGGACTAATAATTAGGAATACTTTGGTAATGACTGACTTATTCCCGGAAATTCGCAAAATTTTATACGCTATGATTTCACTTTTATCACCAATAGTTCGTCAGATATGCGTGGTTTTTACCCTGCTGCTATGTTTTACTTTTACTAATACTAATTCTGTATTGGCGGCAAAAGAATCTAGTGATTTACTTAAACAACCCGTTTCGGAAATTACAGTTTCTTTGGGTAATTCTGCTAACGAACTCAAGTTTGAACCAAATAACTTGGAATTAGTCGCTGGTAAACGTTATCTACTACACCTCAACAACCCCAGCCAATTGAAACATTATTTTACTGCCAAAGACTTTGCCGATGGGATTTGGACGCAAAAAGTGGAAGCAGGCAAAGTGGAAATTAAAGGGGCGATTCATGAACTGGAACTTAAGCCTGGTGCTGAAGCTGAATGGGTTCTCGTAGCCATCAAACCAGGAAAATATGGCTTACGCTGTCCCATACCAGGACATACTGAAGCAGGGATGACGGGAGAAATCGTGATCAATCCCTAGTCAATAGTCAACAGTCAAGCATTCTCTATATACGTATCTAGCCGCGAAAAATAAGTTAACTTAGGTATAGATATTATTTCTCAATTGTCCAGAAACAACCTGCAACCTTAGCGGCACGGCGCAAGTAATAATTGATTTCCCATGAATATTCTCACCAACTTGCTTTCTCAAACACCTAAGCCATCACCTGCCAAAAAACAACGCCGGGGTATTGAAATTAAATCACCCCGCGAAATTGATATTATGCGAGAGTCGGCGAAAATTGTCGCCACCGTACTTAAAGAGATTTCCGGGCTGGTAAAACCAGGAATGACTACGGCTGACTTGGATGCCTATGCTGAAAAGCGTATCCGCGAAATGGGTGCAACACCAAGTTTTAAGGGTTATCACGGCTTTACTGGTTCTATCTGCTCTAGTATTAATAACGAAGTTGTACATGGTATTCCCAGTCACAAAAAAGTAATTCGGACTGGAGATGTATTAAAAGTAGACACAGGTGCTTATTTTCAAGGCTTTCATGGTGATTCCTGTATTACGATCGCTGTTGGTGAAGTAACTCCAGATGCCGCTAAACTGATTCGCGTAGCTGAAGAGGCGTTATATAAGGGCATTGAACAAGTTAAAGCAGGTGCATATCTCCTTGATTTAGCTGGGGCAATTGAGGATCATGTAAAAGTTAATGGCTTTACTGTAGTAGAAGAATTTACGGGACACGGTGTAGGACGGAACCTACATGAAGAACCTTCTGTATTTAACTATCGCACTAGAGAAATGCCCAATGTGAAACTGCGTGCAGGAATGACATTGGCAATTGAACCCATTTTAAATGCAGGTTCTAAACACACCCGGACTTTATCCGATCGCTGGACGGCTGTAACGGTAGATAATTCTCTATCTGCACAATTTGAACATACAGTTTTAGTCACAGAAACCGGTTACGAAATTTTAACTGATCGCACCAAAGTTTAAAAAAGAATAGGACACACAAACCACTTGTAGAGACGCGATTCATCGCGTCTTCCTCAGCCAATGATTAATTTGTCAATAGTCCATAGTCCATAGTCAAAATCAAGGTTTTTGGACTGTGGACTATTAACCACCGAAGAGTTTTTTAGTTCAGCGCGTAAGTCCTAAATTTACCTGACTCACAGCTGAAACTACACCTTGGGCTTCTAATACAGCCGCCACCTGTAAAATCAAAGCTTCATTGTATGGGGCGGCGATTAACTGCACACCCAAAGGTAAAGCGTTTGGACACTGAATTGGTACTGATAAAACTGGTAAGCCAATAAAAGATAAGGGTTGAGTGAACAATCCTAAATGGGGACGCACTAGAATTTCCTCCCCATCTAAAATCATTGTCTGTTGACCTATTAGCGGTGCTGTAATAGGTGTGGTAGGGGCGAGAATTACATCGACATTTTGAAAAACTTCACGGATGCGATCGCGGTACCATTGCCGAAAGCGTTGTGCTTGTATATACCAATTACTAGGAATTAATGCCCCTGCCAAAAAGCGATCGCGTGTTGCTGGGTCAAAGTCCTGGGGACGTGTTCTTAATTTATCTAAATGTAAATTTGCGCCTTCACTGGCGGTAATTACAAATGCGGCTGCCCTGGCGCGGTGGGCTTCTGGTAAAGTAACGTAATTGGTTACGTTTAAAGCATTGGCTACTTCCTGCACGGCTGCTAATGCTGCCGATGTTGCCCCTTTTTGGAAATAATCGTCAGCGATCGCTATTCTGATATGAGAGATATCTTGATTTAGTTGGGGTAAAGTGGGGTTTGCAGGTCGTTGAGTGCAGATAGGATCGCGATCGTCTTCTCCTTGCAGAATATCAAATATTGTTGCGATATCCCCAACCGAACGGGCAAAGGGGCCGATGTGGTCAAAACTACTAGAAAATAAAGCTACCCCAGCACGGGACAAACGCCCATAAGTCGGCTTGAAACCAAACACACCACACAACGCCGCCGGGACACGAATGGAACCGTTAGTATCAGAACCCAAGCTGAAAGTAACCAACCCAGCCGCCACCGCCGCCGCCGAACCACCAGAGGAACCCCCAGCCACTCGCTGTAAATCTTGGGGGTTATGGGTAGCACCATAATGAGAATTTTCTGTAACAAATCCGTAGGCGTATTCATCCATATTTAAAGCGCCTACCAATACCGCACCAGCTTGTTTCAGCTTGGCTACTGCCGTTGCATCTCGGCTAGCTGGAGGATTTTCGGCATTGATTTTCGCCCCCGCCAGAGTCGTCAAACCAGCGATATCAAATAAGTTTTTCACAGCAAAAGGCACACCAGCCAGTAACCCAGGAGAATTACCTGCGGCCATCTCCTTATCAATACGTGCTGCATCCGCCAAAGCCGTTTCCCTAGTTACAGCTGTAAAACAATTCAGTTCTACATCCTGTGCTGCTATCCGCGCTAAAGCAGCTTGCGTCACCTCTACGGCGGTAACTTTGCCCTCACGTATAGCTTTAGCGGTGGAGACAGCATCATTCATGGTTCAAAGACAGGGGCGGGTTCTATTGCTTCTGGTAGTGGAAATGAGTTAACAAGTTGAGCGATCGCTTTTATTCTCTCAAAATTTGCCACCACCCCATCCCGGTACTCATCTTTTATCGGCAAATCCAACAGCAAAGCCGTTTGTTCAACATACACACCCAACGCTTGATCTTTCATCTCCATACTTATCTACCCTAAACTTACAACCTCTGGCGGCACCTCAAACAACCCATCTTCCCCAGGCTCAAAATCAATCACCTGATACACAGCATCAAGATTTAATTCGCCATAAATATGCGGAAATAAATCACCATCAGCCGCTTCATAGCGAATTTCTGGTTTAACTTGATCAGAGTCGATAAAAAGTAACACTAATTCCGTTTGGTGGTGAAAAAATCTATTGGCAACCTTGAGGATTTGTATGGATTTAGAAGAGTGAATAAACCCTTCTGTATCCAGTGAATCAGCATGGTAGCTGCCGACATTTTTTGCTTGTTCCCATTGTTGACGTTTGGTGATATGGAGAATAGTATTCATATTTAGTTTATTAAATTCTTGAATATTGAGTAGGGTGGGCATTGCCCACCAATTATCTCATTATGTAGTAACCAAACTCATTCTCCAATTTTTTCCAAATTTTTATCAAAATCAGGTATTTGTATTCTCTCCCCAGAACATGAACAATACCAATTGCTACAATAAATACCTCTTCTCACAAATTTATGGAAACTAGAATAATCCCATAAGTGAGGACAAGAAACTAAACCATGCTTAACTGGATTGTAATGGATATAGTTCAAATGCTTTTCAAAATCAGCTTCATCACGTATGTTATGTTCCCAAAAACGACGTTGCCATACATTACTTTCCCGATGTTTACGGCGTGAATTAGATAAATTTTTAGGTAATATTGTTTTACTATCTATTGAACGAGTAAATAAAACTTTTAATCTGCCAATTCGTTGGGAATAATTTTTGTCGTCAGTAGGTAAAGTCCAGAGAAAATGGATATGATCTGGCAAAACAACTGCGCCCTCTATTTCAAAAGGCATTTCCGAACGTACTTTTGCTAGAGCAGAACGCAAGTGAGAGATATTTTCTATATTGGAAAATATTGGGTAGCGTTCGTATGTTACCAATGTTAAAAAGAAAGTCCCACCTGGCAAATATGCACGACGATATTCAGGCATTTCGGTGAGTTAAGTTATAGGTTTTGGAACAATTTTTAGTGTGTATTTTTACATAATATTTTTGGTGGGCATTGCCCACCCTACTGAGATTGAATTATTTGGCGAAGGTCATCCAAAGGTGATTCATTTGTAATATTTTCATCCAATAAAAATTCAGTATTTACGTTATATCCGGTTTTTTATAATCAGAAATAACAAATATATTTATGTTGATTTGTCCTGTTTTCCAGCTTTTATTACCTACTTTAAGAACTTGACACTGTATGCTCAATTTATATTCTATTTCTTTAATAGGAATATACTGATTATCTCCAAGAGAGATATTTCTCAATAAATCACGGACATAACCATCAAATTTTTGAGTTGCCTGATTGTAAGTTCCTTTATCCCACTTACTTCTGATTTGTCCTACAATTAATTCTTTTAGTCTACTTACCTTGAACGCATCATATCCAATTAGGATAACATCATCACTATCTAGCAAAATTTTTCTATTATCCATACTAATTTATCCAGGTTATTTAAACTTATAGGACTACTATTTGATTCGTGAATTATACGTAGGGTGAGCATTGCCCATCAAAAACAGGATATGGTGTGCAATGCCCACCCTACAAATACTTACGTTTGTTCAATATTCAAGTATGATTCCTATAGCAATATCTATTGTTAATGAAGCTCTATGTTAATTTTAATCTCTCGCTTGTAAGAAATATCTAGTAAGAATACGGAAATAATAGTCCCATCATTTTTTATCTCACGCAGAGACGCAGAGGCACAGAGAAAACTTTGCGCCTACTTGCGAGAATGACTTCGTTTAATGCGCGAACTTAAAAGTTATTTGGAATACAAACATCAGGCGCACACAAACCATTAAATTGCATCGTCGTCACTTCCAAAGTACGCAAATCTACACGGCGAATTACATGATTATTCGTATCACTAATATACAGATATGAATCTATCGCACTCAATCCTGAAGGTTCAAAAAAGCGAGTGTTTTTACCTTGACCATTTTGTAACCCAGCCAAACCATCTCCCAGGACAGTTTGACAATTACCAGTATGAGGACTAACTGATTTAATTTTGTGGTTGTATGTATCTGCTACCCACAAATAATTTTGGAAATATTCCACCCCTAAACAATGCTGTAAACGGACATCTTCACCTTGTCCATCGACATCACCAAAACCGAATAAACCACCACTACCGCAAACGGTTCTGACTTCCTGAGGTTCCACTAGTCCCACACCACGAATGGAACTGATCTCGCTATCAGCAATGTATAATTCTTGTTCGTTATTAGTGATTCCACTAGGTTGGGCAAAAGCTGATTCTGTAAGGGAAGCATCAAGACAAGCTTCTACACCAGTACCAGCATAAGTTTTGATCACACCGCTTGCTAAATCCATTTGCCAAATTTGATGGACTCCCGCCATTGCAATGTATAAGCTGTTTTCAATGTTCACCAAATCCCAAGGGGAGTTTAAAGCAGTTTCTAAACCAACACCCCCATGCGGTTGAATATTACGGCTTTGTTCACCTGTTCCCGCAATGGTTTCTACCGTTTGCTGATTGATATCAACCCGCCGCAAAGCATGATTTTCCGTGTCAGCGAGGTAGAGAATTTGATTTTCCATATCGAACGCCATTCCCTGGGGTGCAGAAAATTGTGCTTCCTGAAAATTACCATCAGTTAAGCCTGACTTTCCATTACCGATTAAATGCAGAATTTCGCCGTTGAAGTCACTCACAACTATGCGGTGATGTCCAGAGTCAGCGACGAATAACCCGGATGGGGTGGCTAGGACTTTACCTGGAAAGGCTAGAGGTGTAATTAATGGTTGACGCTGTTTTTCTAAAGTCAGACTGAGTTGTTGAAAATTAATTGCGCCTTGATGTTCCTGAATGACTTGTGTAATTAATTGGTCTAACTTATCTCGATTTCCTTCACCGGAAACGTAGCCAATTACATAACCTTTGGGGTCGATAACCATTAAAGTAGGCCAAGCACGTACAGCATACTCTTGCCATACACGAAAATCTTTGTCTACTAATACTGGGTGTTCGATATCGTAACGCAATATAGCCTGGCGGATGTTTTCGGTTTCCTGTTCGTTGTCGAATTTGGCAGAATGGACACCAATAACTGTCAGGCTATCTTTATATTTTTGTTCCAGATATTTCAAGTCTGGCAGAACGTGGAGACAGTTTATACAACAGTAAGTCCAAAAATCTAAAATTACAACTCTACCATTGAGTTGCTTAATAGACAAAGGTTGTTCAGTATTCAACCAAGGATAATTTTGCGGTAATTCTGGCGCTCTTACACGGGGGATCATAAATATAGTTGGATTTACGAAGACATTAATGGTAGAGAGAAAGAATAATTAGAGAATAGAGAAGGTGATAAAGTTTTTAGGTGCCAGTACAAGCTATGCAACAACAACGAATTGTTTCCCTATACTTCCTTTAATCTTTACTTATAATAACCAATATTTGGTTATTTAAAATACAATATTTTTTAATTGAATATCTGTAAATATTATGGTGTCTAATATGCGTATTGGTCATTTTTTTTGTAACAAATAGGATACAAAAAATGATTTTATTGTAGATGAAGATGAAATCTTCATCAGATAAGTGCAACTATTTTTTCATTTGATGAACATCAGGAAGTTTTGTCAACAATTAACACAATCTTTAATCTTAAATCAAGAGTTTATTCAAGCAAATAACCGATATTTTAGAGATTGATTATCATAGAATAAATAACTTTCAGATTAAGTTGATGTTAACAACAATATCTGAACCTTAGCAAACAGGTAATTTTAACATGGTCTCCCGCAAAATCCTAGTTGTTGAGGATGAAGCAGTCCTGGCGTTAAATATTAAAAATAGTTTACAAGCATTAGGATATAATGTTTTGGGGATTACAAATTCGCCTGAAGAAGCAATTAAAAAATTAACAGAGAATCACCTGGATTTAGTATTATTTGATATCTGTTTATCTAGAGAAATTAACGGGATACAAGTAGCAAATATTATTCAAGGTAATTTTCGCATACCAGTATTATATGTAGCCGAGTATTCACAATATTTAGACTTGCAAAATAAACAACTAGATGAGTCTTTTGCTTATCTGTTAAAGCCATTTGCAGAAAAAGATTTACATCTTGCTGTAGAAATGGCTTTAAAGCAGTATCAAATTCACGAAAAATTACAGGAAGAAACAGAAAAAAAAGCGGACATTATTAATAGTATGGGCTGTGGGGTAATTGTTACCATTACTAATGGTCAGATTCAAATGATGAATCCAATGGCGGAAAAACTTACGGGTTGGATGCAGCATGAAGCTTTTGGGAGAGATTTAGCAGAGGTTGTGAATCTAGTTGATAAGGATATGGACGAGGTAATTGATAATTTGGCTACACAGGCCATGCAGACTGGTGAGATTGTCAATTTACCGGAGAACTGTACACTCATTTCTAAGGATGGTAAAGAAATACCGATAGGAGATAAGATTGCACCTATCCGAGATAATACGGGTAATATTACTGGGGCAGTATTAGTTTTTCAAGACATCACTCAACGCAAACAGTCGGAAGTGCAATTACTCCGCAATGCTTTTTATGATGGACTAACGACGCTACCCAATCGAATTTTATTTTTAGACCGTCTCAAACAAGCAATTGAACGTAGCAAACGCCGTAGTGATTATCGTTTTGCTGTGTTGTTTTTAGATTTAGATGGTTTTAAGGGAATTAACGATCGCTTTGGACACGGAATAGGAGATGATTTTTTAGTAGCGATCGCTCACAGATTAGAATCCTGTGTACGTAGTGGAGATACTGTAGGGCGATTTGGTGGTGATGAATTTGCCGTGTTGTTAGAAGATATTCGAGACGTTAACGACGCTATCAACGTAGCCAAACGCATCCAAGATACCTTAGGCTTACCCATGAACCTGAATGGACATCAAATATTTACCACAGCCAGCATCGGTATTACTCTTAATGCTGGTAGTTATGACGAACCAGAAAACCTATTAAGAGATGCAGACCAGGCTATGTTCCGTGCTAAACAGCAAGGTAAAGCCAGATATGGTGTATTTAATAAAGCCGCAAATTGTTAATTAACAGCACAATTTATAAATGTATCTACCGCTTAAAAACTATTAATATTTTTATTTTTTCACTAAGTTTATTTAAGTCATATTTTCTTAAATATCGATATTAAACTGTAAACTATTAATCCCAGGTACTGTAAATATTTGTAAAAGTTATCACTACGCACCCTTTCTCTTCTTTGTGTCTCTGGGTGAAACAAATTATATATATGGAAAAAACTGAAAAACAAAAAATGTTGGCAGGTGAATTATACCTAGCAGATGATCCAGAATTAGCAGCCGAGAGTAAACGAGCCAGTCGGTTGTTGCGAATGTATAACGCCACAACCGAAGAACAACCAGAACAACGCAGGCAAATTTTACAAGAATTATTTGCCCAGGTAGGTGAAAAAATCACTATCGTACCACCGCTTCATTGTGACTACGGTAGCAACATCTATGCAGGCAACGGAGTATATATGAACTACGGTTGCGTAATTTTAGACTGCAACAAAGTAGAAATCGGCGAAAATGTTTTGTTAGCTCCCCACGTACAGATTTATACTGCTTACCATCCCACCGAACCGGAAATTCGTCTATCTGGAAGAGAATTGGCTGCCCCAATTAAAATTGGTAATAACGTCTGGATTGGTGGTGGTGCAATTATTTGTCCAGGGGTAACAATTGGGGACAATACCACGATTGGTGCTGGGAGCGTAGTTGTCAAAGACATCCCTGCTAACGTTGTAGCCGTTGGGAATCCTTGCCGAATAATTCGCAATTTAGCCTAAAATTTGTATCCCCTAGCTAACCAATATAACCAATCAGCGATCGCTTCTTGAGTGTCGTCATCCACATCAATAGCCTCTATATCCGAAAGCTTGGCAGTATATACATCATCATCCTTACCGCCGATATCAGCAACTTCTACATACATATCCTTCAAACACTCATCATCTGGAGCCATACCCAATACCTCAACGGTTTTCTCTTCAATGGTCGAGGTTTTGCGAGACTTCTTCTTCCACTTACCCATAAAGGGAAACTCCAAAGTATCGTCCAGGTAGTAGTACCAACCCATTGCTCTTTCTTCTTTATCTTCAGCATCAACAATAATCTCTGTTTCGATGCGATGCTCTCTGGTTTCGTCGCGTTCTACACTGGCCATAAAATAAAGACCCTGCTTAATATACAGTTTGATATGGTAGCCTGTTGAGAAATATCTGTCGATAAGTTAAGGGGTCTGTAGGTATTTGAATTTGCTATCGGCGGAGTTAGCGGTTGCTAGCTCCCTGGCTTCTCCAACAAGTCGGGGATGTGACCACTCAGAACCCTAACCCTTCTCTCTTACTAAATCGGTAGATTCAAACATCAAAATAGACTTCCAATAATACATAGCAGGAATTTAAAAAACTTCCTTGCTCTAGAAATAATTTATAACTTGTGTCAGATGAATTAATAGTTTTTTATCGTTAACTTGAAGCTGTGGTGAGAGCTTTCATTAAATTTCACTGCTAATTCAGACTGTAAGTACAACCAATAAAGTACTGCAAGTGTGAATAATATTGACACCAAATTAATGGAGTATGATGATGGCAAATTTATTTTCTAAGGTAATCACTCATATCAAGTTTCTATTTCCAGAGTTTCAAGTAAAGCGTTTTTTTGCGATCGCCTTAGTTGGCTTTTTAGTACTAACCACCAGCCTAAACTCTACAATTGACTCTGGACGTAGCAGTGATGCCGTAACTAGAAGGCTTGACAGAGTTGTACATCAAGATGATGCTGATAGACCCAAAACCACTGGAGAATGGAATAGAGAAGCGCGTCAAACAGAGGACAATCCTGGTGAAAGAGCGAAAAGAATTGCCAAAGAATCTGGAGAAGCGGTAAAACAATTCGGTTCTGTCTATCCAGACACAGCTAAGAGAAGCGCTAACGACCTACAAGATAATAACCGATAAGCGAATACCTCTAATACAACCTCAAGGGACACAATGTTTGTGTCCTTTTATCATTGGTATATTGATTAATTATTCCGACTTAACTGCGCTACAAAGATTTAGAATTTCTGAATAATACCTAAATCATCTAAAATCTGTGGAGCTAATTCTTTAACTTCTCCTACTTCAGTATTTTTAAAAAGTGCTGTGAACGCACCAGCACCTAATCTATCTTGTGGGAACAACCGATAACAAGGAATATTTGTTAAGTGAGACTGATACTCTTGTAAATGGTTAATCTCCACTGCTTGAAAGTGGGGAAATCGTGACAAAAACCATTCACACACCTGCTCATTCTCTTCAGGGGAATAAGTACAAGTCATATAAGCCAGATAACCTTGTGGGGCAACAATTTGTGCAGAATTAGCGATGATTCTCTTTTGGCGATTTGCACTCTTGTTAATAGCAGTAGGATGAAAACATCCTGGGGCTTTCTCTCCTTTTGCTAAGAGAGATTGTCCAGTACAGGGGGCATCAACTATGACTAAATTACTAGATAAAGGAATATTTTCTGCAAAAATACTAGAATCTCTATTAAATATAATAGAAGGGCTAATCTGACAACGCTTTAAATTAGAAATTAACATTCCTAAACGTTTACCAATAACCTCATTACAAATGATTAATTCTGGGTGTAAAGCTTGCCAAGCAAAAACGCTTTTACCACCAGGAGCAGCGCACATATCAAAAACTAAGCTTACTGATTGAGGGATTGTTAATAAAATAGACGCAGCAAATACAGATGAAAAATCTAAACAATAGAAATATCCTTGATGATGTAAGGTATGCTGTCCGGGTTTTTCTCCCAGGTGCAGACGGTCAACAAATTTTGGTTGCCAACTTAATGGAGATTCTACGGAAAAAGGTGAATTATCAGGCTGATTTTGACACCACAGAATACAGGGATTAAAAGGCTGAGGAGCAACTAACGCATCGATAAATTTTTCTTGTTTATCAGGATTTTCAAACAAACGTCTTGCGAGTTTAAGCAGTAAGTTCGATGGTTTTTCCATTAGTAAAACGGTAACAGGAGAACAACGCTTAGAAGTGGCTTGGCTTCATAATACTAGGGAATGGGGAATGGTAAGAGTAGCGAGAGAAGAGAACTTTTGACTAATAACTCCATGCGTAAATCCGAAATGATTGGCAAATTACCCTAGCGCAGTGGAGAGGGTTATGATTTTTGACAATTTTCAGCGAAAATTGCGACGAGATGCGGAATCGTGGCGTGATGAAGGAATAATTAGTGCTTCGCAATATCAACAAATTGCCGATCGCTATAAATTTAAGAATCTAGAGATTGCTGCACGCGATCGCTTTATGATGATAGCGATCGCTATTGGCGGTGTCTTGTTGGTTGTGGGTGTCTTTACCTTCGCGGCCGCTAACTGGTTTTCTTGGTCACGAGAAGTCAAATTCATCTTGATGATGAGTTTATTTTTCTTTGTGAGTATCACGGGTTTTTATACCTGGAGAGAGCCGACACTGAAGAACAAAGAAGGAAAAAAGCCCCAGCAGAGTAAGCGCTTCTTAGGCGAAGCGTTATTAATTTTTGCGGCTTTTATCCTGGGTGCAAACCTCATCCTCATGGCGCAGATTTTTAATATCACTGGTTCTACTCCGGAACTATTTATCGCCTGGGGATTTGGTGTTTCCTTCATGGCTTACAGCCTCTCCCTTAATTCCTTGGGAATTATGGCCATCGTCCTAGTACAGATTGGCTACTGGGCTGGACTAGGAGATTTATGGTACTCTTCAGGGGAATGGGGTTGGGCGCGGCTAGCAGTCCGCCATATGCCACTGATATCATGGCTATTGTTTGTCCCCCTCGCTTACTTTTGCCGTTCGCGGTGGATTTTCTTCTTAGCAGCCGTCTTCTTTGCTAGTTCCCTGCAATTCAACCTCAACCCTCTACCATTACTGAACTTTTCTGATGTAGCTCCTTGGGTGGCATCTTTCGCATTAGCACTGCCTCCTGCCATATTCTGGAGTTATGATGATCTGCTATTTCCCACCATCAATTATCGACTATTTCAGCCCCTAGCGCGTAACTTAGCCTTAATCGCTTTTGGCTTAGTCTTTTATGCCCTTTCCTTTCGTTGGCAATGGCAAGGATTGTCTTACAATTCCTTTGGGTCAACGAGTAACAGCAACTTCTCTTCTGTCTCTGTCATTGATTTGGGGATTCTCAGTGGTCTTGCAGTATTGCAATGGTTATTCTTATTACGTCAAAGAAGTAACCCTCCCCGCCGGGAAGTTGTTTTTAATACTACTTGGATTGCCACTTTCTTGGGCTTTATCGTCGTAGTACCATTCTGGCATCAAGCCATTAATCGCATTGGCGACCTCGGTAGTTTTATTTTCAACGTGCTTTTAGCCGTGCTGTCCTGGGGATTCATTCAGGAGGGGCTGAAGTTAAGTGATCGGCGCTCCTTTTGGGGCGGTATGCTATTGTTAACTTTACTAGTAATTAGTCGGATGTTAGAGTACGACACCGATTTACTGTTTAGGTCAATGGTTTTCTTGATGTGCGGTTCCATCTTAATCAGTACCGGAATGTGGTTTGAAAATCGCCTCACCGGTTCTTCTAACAAGAAGTCAAATTGATGGAATGGCCAGGAAATGAGGGAGCAAAAATTCTTAAATTTTGAATTTTGAATTTTGAATTTTGAATTTTGAATTTTGAATTGACTACTCCCCACTCTGCGTAAGTCCTATGTCCGCTTTCCCAAAACCCCATTAGTTTTAGGACTAGGCTTATGGCAAGTGAATCCTCCGAATCTGGCAAAAGTAAAACTTTGTCTCCCGAAGCAGAATTTTCTAAAAAACTGACTTTTAGGGATTATTTGGCTGCTACTGAACAAAAAAACAACCAGCCTTTACCTTTTTGGCGGTTATTGTTGCCCTTAATTTTGCAAACAGGGCTAATTTTGTCAGTACCGACTCAAGCAATGTACACCAACCTCACGGGTAGAGAGGTAATATTACAAACTTTACCTGCTGACCCTGATAATGTGTTGCGAGGCTACACACTGAATTTAGATTACAACATATCTCGGATTTCCAGCTTACGCCGGCTTCCTGGTTGGGAGGAGTTATTGAGAAGAAATCGTGGGAGGAGTAGACAACTAGTTGAGGGAACTAATTTATATGTGATTTTGCAGGAGCAACAATCTTTTGGTCGAGGTACTCCTAGAGCTTGGCGACCTGTGCGCGTGAGCAGCAATTTACCTATGTCCCTCCGAGATAATCAAGTAGCGTTGAGAGGGGTTTACCAGAATGGCTTTATTAACTATGGTGTGGAATCATACAATGTGCCAGACGAACAGCGCCAGCAGTTAAATAACGACATTTTCCGTGCTGCTCGTCAAACTAGAAACGGACAGTTGCGACCACTAGCTGTAAAAGTCAAGGTAGACCCCCAGGGTAATGCTGTACCTATGAGTCTATGGGTGCGCGATCGCAATTATCGTTTTTAGTCTTCGTGATGACGCACATTCCATGCTACACCGAAAGCTGCTCCGGCTCCGGCTAATAAGCCTGTACTCATGCCTTCTACCGTTTTTTGGATTGGGCTTTGAGTCAGGCACTCATTTGTAACCTTATCAGCTTGCAAGCAAAAAGTACTCTGGGCCCAACTAGTGGTTCCCCCTAAAATTACACCCGTCACACTACAAGAAGCCACGAGCAGCAAGAGGCGTTTGGTTTTCCTATCCATAGATGGATGTGTCAAAGGTTAAATATATTAAACATTCCTCAATTACTTTACACATCCATAATGTTTCTGTCAGCTGATTTGGAAAATTTATTGGGGAGTACCTAAACTCAAACTTAAGTCCAAGTTTAGGATTTACAAAGAATTTTGACCCTAAGCGTAGCCAAGGTGTTGAATATTGAATTGATTAGTCAGTCCCTAACGTAAAACTTGCTCTAAGGCTGGAATCAATTGGTCAACGCTTTCTTTGCGGCTATTGAAACCCATTAGTCCCACACGCCAGACTTTACCGGCTAATTCACCTAAACCACCGCCTACTTCAATGTTATGTTCATTGAGTAACCGACGGGCGACTGCTTTACCATCCACTCCGTCCGGAATACAGACTGTGGTCAGGGTTGGTAGTCTGTATTCCTTCTCAACGTGCAGACTTAAGCCTATATCTTCTAATCTTTCCCACAAATACTCTACGTTCTTTTGATGGCGTTGCCAGCAGTTTGCTAGTCCTTCCTGAGCAATTAAACGTAACGCTTCCCGTAAAGCATAATACAAATTAATCGGGGCTGTATGGTGATAAACCCGTTCACTACCCCAATACTTACCCAACAAGTTCATATCTAAATACCAGTTCGCCACTTTAGTGCGTCGCCGTTGCAACTTTTCGATAGCACGGGAACTCATGGTAAAAGGCGAAGCGCCAGGAGAACAACCTAAACCTTTCTGACTGCAACTGTAGGCTAAATCCACTCCCCAAGCATCCAAAAAGATAGGGACACCACCCAAGCTAGTAACTGTATCTACTAATAGCAGAGTGCCAAATTCTCGGCACAACTCACCCACACCTTCCAAGGGTTGACGTGCGCCTGTGGAAGTTTCCGCATGAACTAAAGCCAAAATTGCCGGACGATGGGTTTCTAAAGCTGTGCGGAGTTCTTCCAGTGAGAAAACTTCTCCCCAAGGTTTGGAAATTGTGCGGACATCTGCGCCATAGCGTCCAGCCATATCCACCAGACGATTACCAAAATAACCAGCAACACCAATTAACACTACATCACCTGGTTCTACAGCATTAGCGATGGTTGCTTCCATTGCAGCTGTCCCTGTACCACTCACAGCAATTGTGAGGGGATTTTCCGTTTGCCATACGTAGCGCAGCAAAGATTGAATTTCATCCATCAGTGCGAGGAAAGCTGGGTCAAGATGTCCTACTGGTGAAACATTCATTGCTTGCAGGACTGAGGGATGGGCGTTTGATGGCCCAGGACCCAACAGCAAACGGGAGGGAACTTCTAGAGGTTCTAGTTGTAAACGTTGATTGTCATTGATTGAGATTATCTGCGCCATAATGATCGCCTATATACCACTTACCGCATCATAAAGCGATCGCATCACCCATGTTTTATTAAGTCTAGAGAATTATTTTCCTCCGTCGCCTAAAGATGTAGTCTGAAGTTGAGTATAGGCATAGCATAATACTTTTGAATTAATTAGCCCCCAATCCCTTATGGTTTTCACTGGTAAACGCCCAAATAATCTAGGTGTGCGCGACGGCAGATTAGCACCTTGTCCTAACTCGCCCAATTGTGTTTCTAGCCAAAGTACAGATACAGTTCACCAAATCGCCCCGCTAAATTTTATCTCGACACCAGAAGAGGCGATAAACAAGCTCAAAAGTGTAATTCAATCTTTACCTCGCACTAAAATCATTAGCGAAAGTCCCGATTATTTATATGCAGAATTTCAAAGTGCTTTACTGGGATTTGTTGATGATGTCGAGTTTTATTTAGACCGTAATGCTAATGTCATTCAGGTACGCTCTGCTTCCCGCTTAGGTCAAAGTGATTTAGGTGTTAACCGTAAAAGAATTGAAACAATTCGAGCCAAATTTGGCGAAGCTAACTAGTCTATTAGTCATCTGATTAAATATATCCTGGCATTGCTCAGTAGATTGACAATAGCCAGGATTTAGTTTTTTCCGTAATCAGTGACGAAGTCTTGTCCCCGACAAAGAAGAATCTCAGCTATCAAGAAGCTTTTTCTGCGACGTTAACACCCTTGACCTTAGGAGGTACGATAAAACCATAGTAGAAGGCTGCAAGCGATGATAGGGCGTTTAACCAAACGTTATTACCGAACAGAGGCATCAGTCCAAAAAATGTCTTGGCAAAAGGCAATAATCCCATAATTGCCAGCAAGGCATAAGCAACGGCAAACGTTAAATTAAATACCCGCGCACTGCTAGCACTGTAATAGGAAGTGATTCCCAGTAAGCCTACAGTGCAACGGATAAAGTTATGCAGAAAGTTGGTAGGAAATAGACCAAATATATAACCAAATCCGGCTGCATAGGCATTAGGGGATTCATCAAGGGGGATAAAAGATTCACTTGTTCCTGGTATTGAAACCAACGCTGGGGTAAACCCTGCTAAACCTACTAGTAAAAAGATCATACCGATGGTCAAAGCACAGTAACGCTCTACCATATTCGCTGTCTTGATATTGTCCATAGTTGTCTTCATCCTCATCAATGCAAATTTTTTGGCTCACTATCTGCTTACTGATTTAGAGAAAAAGTGATGATAAAAAATCAGTTGTTTAGTCTGAGACATAACACTTACTATTCAACTGTTTTTTTGGATGATTCACTCTATCAAAAGGTAGGATGATCAACCTAATTAGCAATCATCCTAAGGGGAATCATAAATATCCCAATATTCAATTTTATGTTGACGCAATATTGCTTCTGCACTGTGAATTTCTGCTTCTGAGCCATCAACTATGAGTAAATAGTTACTTTGCTGTAGGCGATCGCTATATACTCTAGCTCGTTCTTCTGGTATACCTAAATTAGCCAGCGCATTGACTAGGTTCTGAGTCGCTACTGCGCCTACAGCCACACCGCCAATGCTAGCTACCAACGCCACACCCACAGAACCGGCAGCCAAAACTGTCCCTAAACCTGGGAGCGCTAAACTACTCAAACCGATTAACAATGTACCCCAGCTAGTGGCTGATAAGGTATCACCGATTGCACCCGTTGTATCTACATCTTGATTTCCTAAGCGATCTCTTGTTTGCACTTCCTTGAGGTGTTCTGTTTTTTCTATATCCTTAGCAATAACCGATATTTTTTCTACAGGAAAATTTGCCCCTTTCAAGTCATTAATTGCTTGCTCGACTGCCTGGGAATTAGCAAATAATCCCAAGCCATGTTTAATAGTTTTAGTTTCCATATTTTCTACTTGTGGAATTGAAGAAACAGACAAATAAAATCTTTCTAAATACTCAGACAGAGTAATCTTTCACAACTGTAATTACAACAAGTATTTGTGGCGAGAATCTTCTAACCAAAGATATTATTTATCACAATAACAGTAGACATATTTACAACCTCCGGCTTAATCATGCGGTTGTATATCTGTTGTTATCTACAATTTATGTATCGCAAAAATTATATTTTCTCAGCAATCTTTATTTAACTAGTTACAGATAACAGATACTTGCAGTATCCATTACCTGTGGTTCATAGTCCGAGCAAAATCACTAAAAAAGGTGAACCAAAAAATTCACCTATAGTCTATATTTTAGTCAAACCAACTTTACTGCGGTGATGACCGTTTTTAGCAAAGCGCTCTTGCAGAATTTGTCGATAAACTTCTTCGTAGCCGCCAGTCATCGCTTGCAGGCTAAAACGGTTCTGCACATACTCTCGACAAGTATAGCGGTCTAAATCTGCAACTTTGGCGATCGCACTAACACATTCTTCTACATTACTGCACAGGAAGCCTGTTTTACCGTGGGCAATTACCTCTGTAGTTGAACCAAGATTCATCGCAATCACAGGCGTACCTGATGCCATTGACTCAACCATTACTAATCCAAATGGTTCTCTCCAAGTAATAGGGAATAAGGTGGCGACTGCACCTCCCATCAATACATTTTTTTGTGTGTGGTCTGCTTCACCTAAATATTCAATTTGCTTGCCATCAATTAATGGTTTAATTTCCTTTTCAAAATATTCCACATCAACAACATCTACTTTACCTGCAATTTTTAAATGCCAACCAGCTTTTTTGGCAATTTCTATTGCTAAATGTGTACCTTTTTCGGGAGATATCCGACCTAAAAAAGCTAAATATGGTGGTTCATCCGGTTGGGGATAAAACTTGTAACTACTAACATCAATGCCGTTGTAAACTGTTCCTACATAATTAAGTCCTAATCTCAGATCCCGTTGTGCATCAGAAATACTCACAAAAGGCTCAGTTTTAGCATACCTAAACATTTTTTCGTTATCAGGGGTAAAAATGCCGTGTAGAGTGTGAACAGTGGGGGTTGTGACTAGCTTTGTATAGGGCAGGGATGCACACCCCATGTGTGAATGAATGATATCAAACTCATCTGCACGTTCATATAATGTGCCTAGTTGGAGCATTTCATAAATGCCGTATTCCTTAACACTGGAATCAAGCCTTAGCGCACGGGGATGAACTGATACTAGGTTTGCTAAACTGATAGAATCTCCCGATGCAAACAGTGTAACTTCGTGTCCACGTCGGACTAACTCATCTGTTAGTAACCCCACTACTAACTCAATACCGCCATAAGCAGGCGGGGGTACTCTCTCCCATAATGGGGCTACTTGAGCAATTCGCATCACAAACCTCCTACAAACTAAGATTTGAATTAGGTGTGTTTATTTTTTGTTTCAAGAGTGCCTGATAGACGATTAAATTTGCACTAGAAACTGATTCTTAACACCAATTTTAAAATTAACTGCCTCATAATCTTATGCTTTATATTCTTAATTGCTTGTCTATCTTAGTAGGGAAATCTCCCCATTCCCCAGAGATGATTTTTGTTCTATAATCAATTAATCGGTTGCATTTAATTAATTATCAAATATAATTTATCGGGCTAACTAAACTTAATCACTCTAAATTTTTCAAGTGATTTTTCCAATTTCACTGAGTAAAAACTCTGGAAATTAGCAATTTTATAGTTTTTCCTATTTCCTGCACTAATATTTAAAGTATTTGCTAATATTTACTTGTTTATCCTCTTATTTACTAAACTAAGCTATAGGAATCTAATTTGATTATTGAAAATATCTAAGTATCTGTAGGGTGGGCAATGCCCACCGTATCATGGTTGTGGTGGGCATTGCCCTAAGTCTATTTCAGAAATCAAATACTAGCCCTATAGCAGTTATATATTTTACGCCATGTGCGACTTAATATTCTGTAACAAGATCGTCGAACTGAAGAGGGTCACAATTGTGGCGATTAAGCCAGAAACAGACGGTATGAGCTAAAATCTTGCGATTGAGACGACTGGTAAGATGCCACATATCTCTCGCTCGAATCTTCTCTATATGAAATCTCTCAACTAATTGACCAATTACTGTTTCAATTAGGCGACGAAAGCGTTGCATTAATCGCACTGAAGATCGGCTACGAGAGTCAGACATATTAGAACGCAAAGGGGTTTGTAAAGTAATACCCACTTCTTTAAGTTCTCCTGACAAGAACTGACTTAAATAGCCCTTATCTCCGATTAATAAACCTTTAATTCGCGTGATTAAATCCCAAAGTGCGTCCCGTTCACTGCCATTTGCCGGAGTCAGGGTAAACCCACTAATAACTCCTGTGCCACTAACGATTAAATGCCCATGAAACCCATAGTACGTCTGTTTTTTAGCAGCACAAAAACCATAATCTACAAGGGATTTAAAACTTCGGCAGTTGGGAGCGCGACTGAAGCCACACAAAGGTATTGGTAATCCATCAATCAAATGAAGTTGATCAGAGTATGCTCCTAAATACTGTGCTAATTTTTGTTGTATGAGTTCCTTGTACTGCCAACAATTAGCTGCTTGACGAATAAAAGCATAGCGACTCTTTAACTGAGGAAATAGCCCTAACCAGTGACGGTGAAAGTATTTCCAAATGTCTTTTTCAGCATCTATTCCCAAAAACTCTGCCACTAATTCCATTGTTAAAACTTCACTCTCCCTTAAACTCGGAGCAAAACCTCGTCTCTTGATTGGGTATATCTGGGTGATTTCCATCAGCACGTCGTCAACACAGCAAAATACGGCAATGATAAACTCTTCAATAGAAAACATTTTTCCCGCATTCCATTCACTGGTAACGATTTTCTCGCTCCAGTGCGGATTGTGGGAATTTTCTTTTCAATCGTTCATACACCTCAATTGTGTAACGAAACAATAAGTCGCACATCACGTTAACTCCTTAGTTAGTGCAAACCCTTGAGAGTAACTGCATGGATGAACTTTCAGATTAGCAAATACGCTCAACTAAAGAAGGTGCGCTAGAGCCGTTACCTTGTTGAGGATGGGGAATTTGTTGTGTACCGTGTAGTTGTGGGTCGGGTTGTGGTGGTTGTGGTTCTGGCCCCAAGGGTTGGGGGTTAGCAACATACTCAAATTCGCCTTTACCATCCATTGAGGGGCCTTTTGCCCAGCGACCCTCGGCGCTTTCTGTTCCTTCTGAGTGATTCCAGAACTGATAAGCAAATTCACGCTTTTCTAATTCTAGGGGGAAGGAACTGGGAACAGGAGTACTTTCTAGTCCAGATTGCTCTAAATCTTCAATTGCTGCTAACCACTGGTTTTGGTGCATGGTATCACGAGCAATCATAAAACTGAGGGTATCTTTCACCCCTGGGTCGTTGCTCATTTCATATAATCGCACTGCTTGTAAGCGTCCCTGACTCTCAGCATGAAGATTTGAGCGAAAATCTGCTAGTAAATTACCACTAGAAACAATAAAGCGACCATTCCAAGGAAAACCTACACTATCAGCTGGCAACGCACCTAAACCAGAAACAATAGAGTGCTGGGGATTCATAGCTGCGTTCATAATGACATCCCGTGGGTTAGTCCCACCCATAACAGCACCCACTACTGCATCTCTTACACCTTCTTCCTGCACTTTGATGGGTGCTTTATCTAAAAGATGGGCAATCATTGTTGCCAACATCTCAATATGACCAATTTCTTCAGTACCTGTATCTAGAAGCAAATCTCGATACTTGGCAGACCCGCGACAGTTCCATCCTTGAAACAGATACTGCATCATTACGGTCATTTCTCCAAAAGTCCCACCGATGAGTTCTTGGATTTTATTCGCGTAGACTGCATCTGGTTTTTCGGGTGGTCTGAAATATTGCAATTTCTTAGCGTGATAAAACATTTTGTAGCCCAATTAGTGACAGAAATCAGACACATAAATCAAGTATGTGGCTTATTTCTTCTAAGAAACTAACTAGAACAATGATTTACATCAGCCACGAGTCAGAGAAATCAATTTTCATATCTTAGCCAATCTAAAACTAAAGATATAAATAGGTGGATGGGAAAACTTACCGCCGTTGTCAGGAGGTAAAAGACGGATAGCAGGAAGCATTGCCCCATGAGAGTATGAATAAAAGCCAAACGTCAAGAAAAACTAACCATTATTTACTTTTGTAGACTAATTGCTAAAGAAATCTGATGAAAATGGGAGACTCAAAAAACTCAACTTATAAACAGTTGTATGGGAGTGAACGGATGTCATACTAGACCATATTTCTACCTGACGTAAATTACTTACTGAAGATAATTCTTCTGTAGTCATGTCCAAATTGTGCAGTTAAAGTCAGTATTTTACTCTAGAAAATTAGGGCGAAGTTCTATGAAGCAACCATATCTTTCTCCCGACGATTTGCCCACACATAAAACAACTCTGATCAGTGAATTATTACTTAGTCAACTAGAAGAGACGACCAAGAAAAGCTTTTATTTAGCTTGCAAGCAATCAGTACGTATTTTGTTATCTAGTTGTCATTGGTACTTTAAAGTTAATGGTGGCATTCTGATGTTAGTCATGGTTTGTCATAATATCGAAAGCTACCAAAATATTATGATGATTGTTCCTTACCTAGCTAGTAAGTTAAAACGTTTCGCTAACCAAGCAAAAATTAGCATTAGTTCTCCCGTAAATCAAGGTATACCTTGGGTTATCAGCATTAACCAAATTTTACCTGAAGAAGAATAGAGACGTTACATACAACGTCTGCATATAAGTCATTAGTCATTAGCTCGTTAACTGGTTGTATAAATTGGGATTTGGGCTGTAGACTAATGACTTTGCAATATTACATTCTCTTATGCACCCAACAATTTTTGGTACTCTCTCAGTCGTGTAACGATGATATTCATGAACTCTGTAAAATCAATATTATTACCAGTGTCAATATCTGTTGGGCTGTTGGCTAGGCTGTTGGGTAGAGAGTCTTGATAATATTTGTGGGTAAACTCCATTTGGTAAGCGGTGGATGTTTGATTATTAGATAATACAGATGCAGTATTTGAACTTGTGGTGAAAATATTGCTCTTTTGCAAAGATTGGGAGTTGAGACTAGAAGCACTAATTGATGTGGTATTTAGACTTAAACCACCAAATAAGTCATCTACAACAGAACCAAAGTCAAAGTTAAAATCAGAGTCTGTTTTGGGTGTAGTGTCGTTGCTGGTGTTTCCTGCGGTGCTGGTAATAATATCTCGCACCTGGGCTTCAGTTAAATTGGGGTTAGCACTGAGCATGAGGGCGACTACACCAGCAACGTAAGGAGTTGCCATTGATGTACCACTATAATTGGCATACTGATTATTTGGTACTGAAGAATAAACGCTTTGTCCTGGGGCGGTGACATAAGCCATAGTCGTATTGCCAGAACGGTTGGAGAAATCAGTTAAATTTTTATTAGCATCTACCGCACCAACAGCGATTCCTGTTTGATTGGCGTAACGAGCGGGGTAGTCTGGCGCAGATTCACCATCATTACCTGCGGCCATGACCACGATCGCCCCTTTACTGCTAGCATATTCAATTGCAGACTTGAGTGTACGACTGGACGAATCACCACCCAGACTGAGGTTGATGACTTTTGCCCCATTATCTACAGCATAGTAAATTCCGTTGGCGATCGCACTATAAGAACCAGAACCAGATTCATCCAGCACCTTCACAGCCATAATCTGGGAATTGTAAGCAACACCAGTCACACCAAAGCCATTATTCCCCCCAGCAATAATCCCGGAAACATGGGTTCCATGACCATTATTATCAAGGGTGTTGTTATTGTTGTCGTTAAAATTCCAGCCGTGGACATCATCGACATAGCCATTACCATCGTCATCTATGCCATTACCAGCAATTTCTTTGCTATTAGTCCAGATATTATTACGTAAATCCTCATGGTTAGTGTCTACGCCCGTATCTATCACCGCCACAATTATGCCTTGGCCTGTATGTCCATTTGCCCATACTTCTGGAGCATTAATCATATCTAAGCCCCAATTATTCCCGCCAAGGTTAGCAACATCACTATAAGGATTTTGTCCAGCAGCTTGAGGTACGGCTGCGCCTGCATTGACTAAACCATAACCATTAGTTGAGTTGTAAGTGCTGGTAGCAGTAGCATGATTATTTATATCTGAAGTGTAGCTACTACGAAAACCTAGCTGAGAAGTATAATTATTGTCTGTATTAAAAATATCTGATGAGGAGATATAAGCGGAATTTTGCCTGTCAATTGAAAGGGGATTTTGATCAGTCTGATTTGTGGGCATAGGTATTTGCTCCTCAACTAACTTAAGTGTTTTTTGCGGTTTTAATTCTTAAACCCTTCCAAGCAATATTTACGCTTCTTGTTTGTATGCAATACACTTTCACCCCTCCCCAAACCCATTTTCTACAAGGTGAGAAGTTTTAACCATTACTCCCCTTCCCTCCTAGGGAAGGGGCTGGGGGTTAGGTCAGTATTACACTCAACTGCAAACCGCTATATTTGCACTGAATAACTTTGCCCTCCTAGTCAATAATTACTACGGATGAATTTTAGAAAATGCCTTATTGTTTACCAAAAAAATCCCAGTTATTTTAATTATTTATTTAGAGTTGCTGAAACCTATACTTGTCAGGAAGTTTATTGATTAAATAAAACTCAAAATATTGAATTTTTCATGACAATAGAACAGTCATCAAATATCAAATTATTTGATGTTTGATGATTCGCCCTTACCACTGGGAATCATAAAAAAATGCTGGCGATATCTCTTGTGGAGAGTTGCCATTGCCATTTGACAATTAGATTTATCCAGGTAAATATCCAATGGCTTACCAAAATATCACCGCTTCCCTTTCTGCTGAAGATGTCAAAGAAATTAAAGCTGCATTTGCCACCATTCAGGGAAAGTTGCCGTTTCTCGTTACCTTGAGTGTGGAAGAACGACGCAAGTTATTTAAGATGGGCGATAAAAGCCTAGCTTTTGTCAACACTAGCCTGACTGCTGCCCAGTCTAACCCAGACATTCTACCAGCCAGTTTTGATGTAGAGGAATTTGTGCGGGATTATCAACTAGCCACCACCCTCACCGAACTGTTAATTGGGCTGCGACAACTGACAGAACAGGTAGATGATACCCTATTGGCAGTTGGTAGCGAAGCAATGGGCAGCAGTTTGACTGTATATGATTACGTCAAGACGGCTGCAAAGAAAACACCGGGGTTAAAAACTCTGGCGGAACAGTTAGGGGAACGGTTCAAGGCGATTAAAAATAAGCCTGCAAAAGCGGCTACTGGTTCATAAGTTGTAGATATCGCCACCTAGTTGCACTCAGACCTAACCCCCAACCCCTTCCCTACAAGGGAAGGGGAGCAAGACTCAAAGCCTCTCTCCTTGTAGGAGAGAGGTTTGGAGAGAGGTCAAAGCCTTGCTGCACACAAGCGAGAGCCTTTATAAAATCACGTTGAGGAATATTTAATACTCGTGAGCGAGTATTTACGTCTCGTTAATGAGTCTTTGATACTCGTGAGCGAGTCTTTGATACTGGCGAGAGAGTCTTTAATACTGGCGGGAGAGTCTTTAATACTCGTGAGCGAGTCTTTAATACTGGCGGGAGAGCCTTTAATACTGGCGGGAGAGTCTTTAATACTGGCGGGAGAGTCTTTAATACTCGTGAGTGAGTCTTTAATACTGGCGGGAGAGTATTTGATACTCGTGAGTGAGTCTTTAATACTGGCGGGAGAGTAAAGAGTAGGGTAGTTAGAGGCTACGGTGTATACACAAGTCTAATAACTTAGCACCATAACGTTTTGATCCCCCCTAACCCCCCTTAAAAAAGGGGGGAACAAGAATTAAAGTCCCCCTTTTTAAGGGGAGCCACTGCGTTGGGCGGCTTTGCCGACTTGTAGCAAGTGGCGTGGATTTAGGGGGATCAAACCACATTCTGTACCTAGCACTCAGATATATGTACACCGTAGGCATAATTATTCTAAGTAAGCCTGATATATTACTCATAAGCGCGTGTAATCTGCCACCTTGCCCCCAACATGGTCACAACTCTCCGCCATCATCGCCAGCCTTCTCGCTACATTCTTTATTCTTTAGCCTTCATCCTTTCTTTCCTACTCTGCCTACCTTGGGTGAGTGCAAAGGAACAGCCCAAACCCCAGCCGACAGCGTGGCAGATTAATGGCATAGTAGCTGCCCTTGATGATGGATATAACGAAGTTAAGAGATATGCACTGAGTAAATTAGTTGAGTATGACCTGCAAAAGTTAAAATCTGTTGGTCAGAAGCCGGAAGATATCGCTAAGAAAACTGCCCAAATCCTCAAGGATAAATCCGTTGACAGTAGTGTTCGTTCCGATGCAGCAGTGGCATTGGGAAATCTGGAGGAGGCTGCCAAACCCTACCTCAAAGACATCCTCGACTTCCTCAAAGATAAATCCGTTGACAGTAGTGTTCGTTCTGGTGCAGCAGTGGCATTGGCAAATCTGGGGGAGGCTGCCAAACCCTACCTCAAAGACATCCTCGACTTCCTCAAGGATAAATCCGTTGACAGTAATGTTCGTAGAGGTGCAGCAGTGGCATTGGGAAATCTGGGGGAGGCTGCCAAACCCTACCTCAAAGACATCCTCGACTTCCTCAAGGATAAATCCGTTGACAGTTATGTTCGTAGAGATGCAGCAGTGGCATTGGGAAATCTGGAAGAGGCTGCCAAACCCTACGTCAAAGACATCGCTGATATCCTCAAAGATAAATCCGTTGACAGTAGTGTTCGTTCTGGTGCAGCAGTGGCATTGGGAAATCTGGGGGAGGCTGCCAAACCCTACCTCAAAGACATCCTCGACTTCCTCAAGGATAAATCCGTTGACAGTTATGTTCGTAGAGATGCAGCAGTGGCATTGGGAAATCTGGAGGAGGCTGCCAAACCCTACGTCAAAGACATCGCTGATATCCTCAAAGATAAATCCGTTGACAGTAGTGTTCGTTCCGGTGCAGCAGTGGCATTGGGAAATCTGGAGGAGGCTGCCAAACCCTACGTCAAAGACATCGCTGATATCCTCAAAGATAAATCTGTTGACAGTTATGTTCGTAGAGATGCAGCAGAGGCATTGGGAAATCTGGGGGAGGCTGCCAAACCCTACGTCAAAGACATCGCTGATATCCTCAAAGATAAATCCGTTGACAGTAGTGTTCGTTCTGGTGCAGCAGAGGCATTGGCAAATCTGGGGGAGGCTGCCAAACCCTACCTCAAAGACATCCTCGACTTCCTCAAGGATAAATCCGTTGACACTAATGCTCGTTCTGGTGCAGCAGAGGCATTGGCAAATCTGGGGGAGGCTGCCAAACCCTACCTCAAAGACATCCTCGACTTCCTCAAGGATAAATCCGTTGACAGTTATGTTCGTTACGTTGCAGCAGAGGGATTGGGCAAGATAGAACAACTCAACCTGAATAATATCGTTGTAATTCTCGATAGCATTTATTACGCTGGTCAATCAGAATTTGCACAGTGGAGATTTTTAACCTATTTTCTGGGTGGCGGCACTGAAGAAGTGAAAACGCTGCTAACATGGCTGGGTTTTCCCGACACTAAAACAATTCCTGCTTCATTAAGCCACAATGAAGGTAAGAAAACTCTGACAATTTTCGCCCAAGCCTGGGAACCTAGCCAAGGGTTAACTCGATTACGGGAAGACTTAGCAAAACAAATCGCTCTAGTCGCCAGAAAAACTCCTTGGCAACCACAAGATATTCTCCTATTAGAAACTCACTACCACAACCTGAAAAAAGCCGGATACAGCGAAGCTGATTCACTGCAATCAGTCATAGTCAACCTCAAGGGTTGGCAGTGGTTTTTCAACGCCAGAATCACCATCCTCACACACGCTACTTTCTGGCTTGCCCTCATCTTCGCTTACCCCAAATTTCCCCAAATCCAAGCCATCTTCTTCTGGAACCCTTGGGTACGCCGCATCTTAGGCGTGGGTTACGTCGGCTTTCTCCTCACCTGGTTTCCCCCCTTCCGCCGTAAATTATTTGAACCCTTCAAACCCTCCCTCCTAGCCGATGCCGGCTTAGATAACTTTAATGACAAAGGCTACTTCCCAGAATCCAGAGTCAAAGTTCCCGGTACAGGCGAAATCTCCCCAGTTACCGCCGCCCTCCCCAGCATCAAGGGGCAAATCATCTTAGAAGGGGATTCCGGCTTAGGTAAATCGATGTTTCTCCGCCATCTGTTGCACAACTCCCCGCGCATCGTCGTTTATCTCCCCGCCCAAAAATGCCATAAAGGCGTAATTGAAGCCATCCAAGACAAGCTACACGGCCAAGCCCAAGATGCCGACTTCCTGAAAAACCTGATTTACAGTGGTGCAATAGATATCTGCATCGACGGACTCAACGAAGTCACCGCCGACACCAGAGCCAAAATCTGCCAGTTTGTGGAAAGCTATTTCCGGGGCAACATTATCATGACTACCCAGCCCCTAGAATGGACACCACCCTCAACGGCCAAAACCTACTACCTACAACCCCTAGAACCAAACCAAATTCAAGAGTTCTTGCTCTCCCGTGAACCACGACTGCCCAAGGATGCCAAAATTCAGGGTGCTGATTACGAACAAGCCTGTATTAATTATTTAAAAGAAGTCCTCACAACTCAGCAACCAGAGGAAGAATTAAAAGCAGCCAGGCGTATTCTCTCCAACCCAATGGATTTAACCGTGGTAGCCCTGATGTTATCCCAAGGTCAACATCCCAACTTATTCCGCCTGCAAGAACAGCAATACAATTTAATAGCGGCTGAATACCTGAAGGAATGGAAGCAAGAATTTCCTTTAAAAAAATTCTCCGCCGCCGTCTACCAAATGCGTATCGACGACAAACAAGCCTTACCCGCCGATGAATTTTATCAAGTCGTTATGTCTTTGGAAGATGAGAAATATAAGATGGTAGTCAGCCGTCAATGGCAAGATGATAAAGGGGAAGCCAAGAAAGAATGGTATTTCCGCCACGATAAAATCATGGACTTTTTCCTAGTGCAGAACTTCCTCGGCAATAGCGATGAAGCGGAAACACTACTAGTAGATAGAATGGGCGACCCCCGCTTTCGTGGTGTTTACTTCCTGTTAGCTAGCCTACTTCCAATAGATGCAGCCAAGGAATTGCGGGAGAAGTTGATTCAATACGCCGCAGATACTAAAGACAATACGGTGAGTAATACCTTTGTGCAGTTATTACGGACAAGGTAATTGGGAATTCAATGACAAATGACCCCTCTCCATAGCTTGCTTCTCTTACGATGGTGTAAGCCTACCCACAGGGTACCTCTCCCCAACGCGGGGCTACGCCAAGGGGGTTTCCCCATAAGCAATTGGTTTTAGCGTAGCGGTAGCGATGTGAGGAGCGTCACCCAAAGTATCAGTTGTCAAAACATTTTTGGGTTACGACTAAGTTTTTACGGTACGATGCGATCGCTAAACTCGGAGTTATATGCTTCTTCTCCGTGTTCGCTGATATCCAAACCTTGGTATTCTGCTTCTTCTTTCACCCGTAAGCCAACGGTAGCATCAATAATCTTCAAGATTATCCAAGTACCAACTGCTGCAATTACATAGGCGATGACAATGGCGGCTAGTTCCACACCTAGTTCACCAAAATTACCCTTGAGTACGCCGTTTTTACCACCTGAGTTAACTTCGGCGGTGGCAAAGAAAGCTGTGAGAATTGCGCCAACTGTTCCACCAACACCATGCACCGGGTAGGTATCTAAGGCATCATCAACATTTAGCTTGTGTTTGAAACTTACGGCATAAAAGCAAACAAAAGCTGTGATAAAACCTATCAAAATTGACGCTAGAGGGGTGACAAAGCCGGCGGCTGGGGTTATACCTACTAAACCGGCAACTGCGCCTGTAGCTGCACCTACGGCGGTGGGTTTACCGCGTAATACTCCTTCTAGAATTAGCCACATTAAAGCTCCGGCTGCGGCTGAGGTGTTGGTGGCAACAAAGGCAGTTGTAGCTGGATTAGTGATGAAACTGCCAGAAGTGCTGCTAGCAACTGATAAGGCACTCCCAGCGTTAAAACCGAACCAGCCAAACCATAGCAAGCCAGCACCCAACAAAATAAATGTTACGTTGTGGGGAGGGCTGAGGCGATCGGGATGGGTTTTCCTTGGCCCCAGGACTATTGCGGCGACGAGGGCAGAAACCCCAGAGCTAATATGAACTACTGTACCGCCGGCGAAGTCGAGCGCACCTAAGCCGCCATACAAACCTAAGAATCCACCTTTTGCCCAAACCATGTGGGCTAGAGGCGTGTAAATAAAGGTTGACCACAGTAGCACAAATAGGCAATAGGCACGGAAACTCATTCGTTCGGCGATCGCACCAGAAATTAAAGCTGGGGTGATAATGGCAAACATGGCTTGATATATCATGTATGCCTGATGGGGAATCGTCCCGGCATAGGAAACCACATTCGCAGGCTCGGAACCTTGCAGATAACCTGTGGTTTCTAGCCCCACACCGTTTAACCCAAACCACTGTAAACCACCAATAAATGGCAGCCCTGGGGCAAACGACAGACTATAACCCCATAAAACCCAGGTAACGCCCACAATCGCCATCAATACAAAGCTCATCATCAATGTATTGAGAATATTGCGCGATTCGGACGAAACCACCATAAAAAAATGCTAATCCTGGTGTCATCAGCAAGACTAGGGCTGCTGAAATCAGCATAAATGCCGTATCTCCCGTATCAGCAGGTGGAGTCGTCCCTGGGACTTGCGCCCAAGCATTACCCATGATGGGACTTGTCAGCAGTAGTAGGGTACTCACCCCAATTATCAAAATTTTCTGAAACACGTCTATGTTCCCACTCCCTGATGAAATGTAACCTTGTATACTTAGTTACATTTCATTACTTTTAGCCAAAGATTTTTGTCTTGCAAGCTACTCTGATTTATCTTTCCGCAAATTTTAATCAAAAAATAATTCTTTCTGGAGATGCCGTTAATCAATTACTCTGTATTTTTCAATGATTTACTCATCAATTAAACCCTTCCGTACTTACAGCTAGGGACTAGGAACTGGGTACTAGGTGAAAAGTCTTGTTATGTCTAGGTTGTATCATCTATTGATGTCCTAACACTACTGGCAACAGCTATATAGGAAGCTAAATTAAAAAACCCCGATTTCTTGGAGAAATCGGGGTTATAAATTCTAAATAGAGGATTGATTAGGTAGTTTTGTAATCAACCCCTTTAATAGCCGTCAGATGTCTTGCCTTCTGCAAATCCACCAGGACTAGCTTCTTTCAGGAATCCACTGTAGGCTTCCATACCGTGTTCGCCGATATCCAAGCCTTCCAATTCTTCTTCTCTGGTGACTCTAATACCCAAAGTAGCTTTCAGTACTACCCAGAAAATGCTACTGACGAGTACAGTCATACCACCTACTGCGGCAGCACCTAAGAATTGAGTAATCAGCTGTCCTAAACCGCCACCTGCAAATAAACCCTTGGTTGGGCCAAGTCCCTCACCATACCAAGAGTAAACACCAGGGCCAACCGACCATAAACCAACCGCAAGAGTACCCCAAACACCACAAACAAGGTGAACTGAAGTTGCTCCTACTGGGTCATCAATACCTAGTTTGTCGAAGAAGGTCACAGAGAAAACTACTATGACTCCGGCAATCAAACCGATAATAATAGAACTAGGAATGCTCACATAAGCGCAAGATGCGGTAATACCAACTAAACCAGCCAAAATGCCATTAATAATCATTGACAGGTCTGGTTTACCTAAGTACAGCCAAGCGGTAGCAGTAGCAGCAATACCACCAACGGCACCAGCCATGTTAGTTGTTAAAGCAATGTGAGTAATAGCATTGGGGTCAGCAGCCATGACAGAACCAGGGTTGAAACCAAACCAACCTAACCACAGAATCAAGCAGCCCAAGGTAGCAATACTCATGTTGTGACCAGGTAAAGCCACAATTTGCTTATCTTGATATTTACCAATACGAGGACCCAGAAATGCAGCTCCCATCAAAGCTGCCCAACCGCCAACTGAGTGAACCACTGTAGAACCAGCAAAGTCCCAAAAACCAGCCTTGGCTAACCAACCAGCGCCCCAAATCCAGTGTCCGGTAATCGGGTAGGCGATACCTACAAGTAAAAGGCTGAAAATCAAGAAGTCAACAAACTTGATTCTTTCGGCAACTGCACCAGAGACAATTGTTGCCGCAGTACCAGCAAACACCAACTGGAATAAAAATTTTGCGGCTAAAGGTACGCCAGCCCAACTTAAAGCGCTGAAGACACCTTTATAAGCATCACCTGTTGCCGGGCTGTTATCTACTCCTGAGAGAAACAACCCATTGAAGCCAATGAAATCATTGCCATCACCGAACATTAACCCAAAACCAATTGCCCAAAAGGCAACGGTTGCCAGGGCGAACACGATTAAGTTTTTGGCAAGAACGTTAACAGCATTTTTCTGACGACAGAAGCCGGTTTCTAACATACCAAAACCAGCATTCATAAAGAATACTAAGAAAGCGGCGATCGCTACCCATAGGGTGTCAAGCGCAACTTTTAGTTCTGCTGTTGTCGGCCCTGCGGCTGGGGCTTGAGCAACTGCCACATAACTCCAACCCAAAACAATCAAACAAGCCAGAGGTATACAAGCTTGCCAACTGGGAGAGAGTTTTTTGACTAGATTGAATATCTGGATTTGCGAGTTAGATTGTCTACTTTTAGCGTAATTTCTGGTAGAAAAGCGCCTATTTCTTGTTCTTGATTTCTGTTGGTACATGAGTCCGAATTGCTAACCTTCCAACTATCTTTAACAGCAAAAGAAAGTAATGAGTACTGAGTTCCTAGTTTCTAGACTCTTTCTCATCAGTTCTTGTGTGAGGAGTTTACAAAGAAAGACTACTTAGGTGAAATTAAGTGGTTATTTGCTATTCTTTATTGACATCACAAATTTACAAATGGGAAATTTAATTGACCTAAGTAGGAGTTTAGAAAATTGATGGCACTTTTGTAAATATTATTTTCAGGAATTCTGAAAAATTTATTATAGATTGTTTTTCCAATTATTCATGTCTCCTTCATTGAGTCTTTAATGAACAAAATTTGACGATTTAGAGGAGCGATCGCCTCACATTGTCAATATCTTCTCCAAAAAACTTCTGTAAAGATTGGTCAGATAAAATATTGAACAGATTTGCCATTTTATTCCCCCTCTAAAGTTTTATTTTCAGAAATTTTTGTATGTTCTTGTGGTTTGCTCAACTCTTCAACTGAGTAAACATCAGGCCACACTGAAGCACCATGTTCATAAGTATCAATACCAATACGATCTGCTTCAGCATTAACACGTAAGTGTCCCATAGCTTTGAGGCCACCATACATCAGAAAGGCAAAAGCGACTGTGAAAACCGTAATCGCCACTATCCCCAGCATTTGGATACCCAGCAGATCAAACCCACCACCTAGCAATAGTCCTGCTTTTTGATTGAGAGTGAGTTCCTCTTGTCCTAAAAAGCCTATGGAGAGAGTACCCATCATGCCACTGATACCGTGGACTGAAAATGCTCCCACTGGGTCGTCGATGTGGAGTGACTCAATTAAACTCACTCCTAATACAACCGCAATCCCCCCCGTTAAACCAATTAGTACAGAAGCCCAAGGAGCCACATAAGCACAAGGTGCTGTAATTGCGACTAAACCAGCTAGAGAACCATTGAGACAATAAACTAAATCCCACTTACCTGTACGAACATACAGAAAGATTAATGCTGCTAGTGCGCCAGCACCTGCTGCTAATGTGGTGTTGATAGTTACTAACCCAATCAACCCCGGATTAGCAGTACCAAGGGTTGAACCAGGGTTAAACCCATACCAGCCAAACCAGAGAATCATCGTTCCCAAAGTTGCCAAGGCTAAGTTATGGGCTGGTGGTAGTTTTCCCCAAGGAGGACGGTCGGGACGAGGCCCAAGCAAATATGCCCCAACTAATGCTGTCCAGCCACCTACGGTATGAACAATTGAACCACCTGCGAAATCATGGTAACTGAGTTTGCCTAACCAACCATTGGAGTTCCAAGCCCAATGCACGATAATTGGGTAGCTAATAGCACCCATGATCGCACTATAAATTAAGTCACCTATAAAGTCGGTTCTGCCAGCCATTGAACCAGTAGTAATGGTACTGGCAGTAGCAGCAAAGGCAAACTGGAAAAAGAACAAAGTATAGGTGTTAATAGCAGCTGTAGAACCTGGTGCGCCTAATGGGTAGCTACCATCAGCACCCGGTAACTGGCTGAGAAAGAATGTATCTATACCAAACAAACCACCTGCACTTGTACCAAATGCGATACCAAAACCCACCGCCCACCATGCCAAAACCGTGACAGCAGCGTCAATGAAATTTTCTAGTAGGGTGTTAACTACACTTCTTTGGCGAACTAAACCAGCTTCTAACATGGCGAAGCCGGTTTGCATGAAAAATACTAAAAACCCAGAAAGTAATACCCAAGTAGTATCAATGGAAATTTGCAGTTTGATGGTAGTTTCTGATAAAGATTCTAGGGTAGGAGTATCTACCGCTTGCACAATTGTCGGTGCAAAAACAGCAAATACCATTGAGCCAATCGCTAACACCAATAGGCGTTGCCAGGGTCGAATATGCCTATTCATCAGCTTATTTTTTCCTGTGTTTATAGCCATAATTGATGTTAGTAGTAGCAGACTTACCCTTTGTGCTTAGGTGAACTAAATAACGTAGACAAGATTTGGTCAAAATTTTTATTGAGGTTTCCCGAAAACTACCCCAACTTCTCATCTTAAGAATCAAAATCTGAGGTTTAAGAAATTGCGTGACTAATTTCTGTTATGAAAGTTGCTGTTCGGTTAACTTATCAATAAATTTGATTGATTGTCTATTTACCTAAACATTAATTCTGTATTAGTTAATACATTTTTTTCGTTTAGACAAATTTTATGCGCCATGCCTGGTCAAATTAAATACGGGAATTCTCGGTAAAGTCAACGTTTCACCATAATCAACTCCCATCGGATAGAGAATTATTAAGTTTAAATAAAAAAAATAAGTTTCTGTTAATAACTCCGAGATATATAGGACTTGTATTTGATTGATGAAAAAAGTCGGTACAGATATACCTGCCTTTCTTTTTGTTCCCTGTTCCCTACCTAAGCAAATAATTATGGCTACACCTCCCGTGGATGAAGAAGCGCGCAAAGGCAAAAGCTTTGTTTCTCCTTGTCCCCAGTCCCCTTTGTCCCATCAGTTCCCATTGTCTATTTTCCAGATATTTCCTGTTCCAAATACTGCTTGTAACCTAGTTGTTCTAACTTTGCTTGCTTTGTTATTACTGATTCAGATAGGTTTTGACGGTATGCTTGGACTTTAGTTAATAATTCTGGCTGTTGAGTAGCGAGGATTTGCACAGCTAATAGTCCAGCATTTTTGGCGTTACCGATCGCCACCGTAGCCACAGGAATACCCCCAGGCATTTGTACAATTGAATATAAAGAATCCACACCTTGTAAGTTTCGTGTAGCGACTGGCACACCAATCACTGGTAGAGGAGTTAAAGATGCTACCATGCCGGGAAGATGGGCGGCACCACCAGCACCAGCAATAATCACCTTAATACCCCGATGATGGGCTGTTTGGGCATATTCCACCATCCGTTCTGGGGTGCGATGGGCTGAAACGATCGCCACTTCATTTTCTACACCAAATTCCTCACAAATAGCGATCGCCTCTTTCATTGTGGGCAAATCTGAATCGCTGCCCATAATAATGCCAACCAAGGGAGCCATAATAATTCAAAATTCAAAATTCAAAATTTTTACCCACATATAAAGGTGTAGGTGCAATTATCATCTCACATAGAGTTACTATTCAACGAATGAGGGGATAGGGAGGTAACTTATGAGCAATTACCAATTAACAATTACCGATTACCAATTACCGACTACCAT
The DNA here is from genome assembly GCF_048568275.1 of Anabaena sp. FACHB-595. Classification (NCBI taxonomy): domain Bacteria; kingdom Bacillati; phylum Cyanobacteriota; class Cyanophyceae; order Nostocales; family Nostocaceae; genus Anabaena; species Anabaena sp. FACHB-595. The sequence continues at coordinate 1,155,232 of NZ_CP183473.1, read as the reverse complement.
ACACAAGCCTACAGATATTATTAATGCTAAAGTCCCTGGCTACCAAGATTTACAGATGCTTGTGGTGAATCAGGGGGGCATAATTGAACAAATATTGCCGATGGGGACTGGATTTAACAGAGTTGCGTCACCAGACTTACAAATAATAGATGTGGCTGGAGATTGGATTTCTTTGGGTGGCGTTGATTTGCAAATTAACGGTGCTTTGGGCTTGGCTTTTCCTGATTTGGCGGCTGAGAATGCCCACTTTTTGGGGAAAATTTGCCAATTTTTATGGGATGTGGGAGTAGATGGATTTTTACCTACACTGGTGACAACTTCAGTGGAAAATATCCAGCGATCGCTTGCTGTTATTGCTGATTTTATCTCTACCACACAACCTGGTTCCCAGATTTTAGGCGTACATCTAGAAGGCCCCTTCTTAAACTATCAAAAGCGGGGCGCTCACCCAGCCGAGTATTTATTACCTCTGACAATAGAAGAAGTCCAACGGGTTTTGGGAGATTACGCCCATATTGTTAAAGTCATCACCTTAGCGCCAGAGTTAGATCCTACGGGAGAAGTCATCCCATATTTACGTTCTTTAGGAATCACGGTTAGTTTAGGACATTCTCAGGCAACGGCTAACCAAGCCCAAAATGCTTTTGCGTTGGGTGCAACAATGGTAACTCATGCCTTCAATGCCATGCCTCCCTTACATCACCGCGAACCTGGACTCTTGGGGGCAGCTATGACTAATCCTCATGTCATGTGTGGTTTTATTGCCGACGGTCAGCACGTTTCGCCTATCATGTTGCAAATCCTACTCCGTGCCACTCAAGGAATATTTCTCGTTAGTGATGCCCTCGCTCCCTTAGGGCTACCCGATGGTGTGTATCCTTGGGATAGTCGGCAAATAGAAGTTCAAGGGGGTACTGCACGGCTACCAGATGGCACATTATCAGGCACAACCTTACCTTTATTAGTAGGGGTGGAAAACTTGGTGAATTGGGAAATTTGCGATGTGGAAACTGCACTGGTACTTGCTACTGATGCCCCAAGGAAGGCAATTGGTTTGCCAGGAATGAAACCGGGTCAACCTGCCAATTTATTGCGCTGGCATTGGGATAGTCATACAAAAAAACTTACATGGCAGCGATTGTTCAGCTAAAAGAAAGCCAATATTGATTGCGAATTGCTTTTATAAGGAAGCAACGCATTTTACAGAGCGAATTTCCATCACATCAGAGATATAACAAGTACCGCCAAATTTATTGAGCAGGGGTTTGATATTTTCCGCTACTGGTTTGATATACTCTGGCTGACAAAACGCAATAATATAAACGTTGTCGAGCATTGTCATATCTAAATCTTCTGTCGTTCCTCGTAATCCCTTACCAGCAACATTCCGGATGACCGCATGACCATGCACTCCAGATTTGTCTAAACTTTCTAAGATTTTGCTCAATTCAAAGGCATTGGCAATAATTTCTATCTTTTTAACTAGCTGCATATTATTACCTCCAAAATAGGTTAATTCCGTATTGGTATAATGGGATGCCCACAATAATGTTGAACGGAAATGTCACGGCCAAAGCGGTAGAAACATACAGACTGGGGTTGGCTTCTGGAACAGTTAACCGCATAGCTGCTGGGACGGCGATGTAAGAAGCACTAGCGGACAACACAGCAAATAATAGAGAATCGCCCGCCGGCATACCAATGAATTTGGCAATTAGTAAGCCAATGCCTGCATTGAGTATTGGAATTAGTATGGCAAATAAAATCAGGAAAAATCCTGTTTTTTGCAAGTCTTTAATTCTTCTGGCTGCCACTAATCCCATATCTAAGAGAAAGAAGGTGAGAGCGCCGTAAAATAGCCCTTGTGTAAAGGGTTCTAAGACTTGCCAACCATGTTCTCCTGTTAAGAAGCCAATGAAGAGGCTACCAACTAACAAAAAGACGGAACTATTCAAAAATGCTTCTTGTAAAACCTCTGACCAGGCAAATTCTCGCTTTTCATCAACGGTGAAGAGATTGACCAAGATCAGACCAACAATAATGGCTGGAGATTCCATCAGGGCGAGGGCTGCGACCATGTAACCATCAAAAGCAATCCCCAACTCACTTAAAAAGGTGCTGGCGGTGATGAAGGTAACAGCACTTATAGATCCGTAAGTGGCAGCGATCGCCGCCGCATCGTAAGTATCCAGTTTCAGTTTTAAAATAAAGAACGTGTAAATGGGAACAAAGCAGGCCATTAACATCGCCGCCAGAAGCGTGAAGACCACTTCCTGAGTCACCCCACTTTTAATTAGTTCTACTCCTCCTTTAAAACCTATGGCGAATAGCAAATAAAGCGATAAGGCTTTAGGTATAGGCGCAGGAATTTCCAGATCCGACTTGACAAAAACAGCAAGCATTCCCAGAAAGAAAAAGAGTACTGGCGGATTCAGGATGTTTGACATGATCAAGCTGACATCCATTTCCCCCCCTCCACATACTGATGAAGTCGGTAATTCAAGAAATTTTTCATCTTTGAAATTTTCATGTTTGACTCATGATGTAGCGTGTATCGTTACCTGATGTCAATTAGGTGTCACATATCTCAGGAGTTGAGTCCCTTCTTCCTGCCTTCTTTTATAATTTTTTATGGTTAACCTCAGGATCTCTTCAACTAAAAGGCCTCTTGGCGCGAGAGAATCAGAAAGAGAAGATATTAAAAAATACAACAACAATGGATACAAAAACTTTTAAGCGTACACTACAACATTCTGAAAATTACAACCGTAAGGGTTTCGGTCATCAGGCGGAAGTAGCTACCCAATTGCAGTCTGAGTATCAGAGTAGCTTAATTCAGGAAATACGCGATCGCAATTACACTCTGCAAAGAGGCGATGTCACTATCCGACTAGCCCAAGCTTTTGGTTTTTGCTGGGGTGTGGAACGTGCTGTAGCTATGGCTTACGAAACTCGCAAGCATTTCCCCACAGAACGTATTTGGATTACCAATGAAATTATTCACAATCCCTCTGTAAATCAACGAATGCAGGAGATGCAGGTAGGATTTATCCCTGTTGAGGCTGGTAACAAAGACTTTTCTGTTGTAGGCAATAATGATGTGGTCATCCTCCCTGCTTTTGGCGCTAGTGTTCAAGAGATGCAGCTACTCAGCGAGAAAGGTTGCAAAATTGTTGACACTACTTGCCCTTGGGTGTCAAAAGTTTGGAATACGGTAGAAAAGCACAAAAAAGGCGATCACACCTCAATCATTCATGGCAAATACAAGCACGAAGAGACTATTGCTACTAGTTCTTTTGCTGGCAAATATTTAATCGTCTTAAATTTAAAAGAAGCTCAATATGTCGCTGACTACATTCTTCATGGTGGCAATCGAGAGGAATTCTTACAAAAATTTGCCAAAGCTTGTTCCGCAGGATTTGACCCTGATAGAGATTTAGAACGAGTCGGTATTGCTAACCAAACAACCATGCTTAAAGGCGAAACTGAGCAAATTGGTAAGCTGTTTGAGCATACCATGTTACAAAAGTATGGGCCTGTAGAATTAAATCAACATTTTCAAAGTTTTAATACCATCTGTGACGCTACCCAAGAACGTCAAGATGCAATGCTGGAATTAGTACAAGAAAATTTAGATTTAATGATTGTCATTGGCGGTTTTAATTCATCTAACACCACCCAATTGCAACAAATATCTCAAGAACGTGGACTGCCTTCTTATCACATCGATGTGGTGGAGCGAATTAAATCGATAAATTCCATCGAACATCGGCAATTAAATGGAGAATTAGTAACAACAGAAAACTGGTTACCCGCAGGAAAAATTGTTGTGGGTGTTACTTCGGGAGCTTCTACACCAGATAAAGTAGTGGAAGATGTGATTGAGAAAATTTTTGCGTTGAAAGCAACAGCAGCAGTATTTTAGACCTTAATAAGGTAGGACTTACGTACCCAGATTGTCTGTTGAGACTGGTTATAAGGGTATAGGGGTATAGGGGTGTAAGGATTTTAAACATTTACACCCTTCTTTGAACCCTTCAATTTTGCCTGGCTACAAAAAATATCGCTCAGACAAAATATTCAGATAACAACTGACACGCACTGCACAATAAAGTTGAGAGTTGCACTTTAACGCATATCTATACTTGCTCATTCTACTGTTATTTCTGATATAGCCGTGTCCAGATAGATTAGGACATCAAGCTAAGACAAAATCCTGACAATAAAAGGACTTTAATTCTGTCAACAGACAACCGTCATACAGCTATATATACAATTTATTCTAAAAATATTAACTCGATGAATTATTGGTTAATGAAATCAGAGCCAGAAGTTTATGGCATTACTCATCTACAAAAAGATAATCAGACTATTTGGGATGGTGTCCGTAATTATCAAGCTCGCAATTTTATGCGACAAATGCAACCAGGAGACTTAGTTTTTTTCTACCATTCTAATACCAATCCTCCGGGTATTGTTGGGTTAATGCGTGTGGTCAAAACAGATGTTGCCGATCCTACTCAGTTTGACTCCAGCAGTGAATACTACGACCCAAAATCAACTCCAGAAACCCCACGTTGGCAAACAGTATTAGTAGAATTTGTAGAAAATTTTTCTGATTCCATCTCATTAACAATTCTCAAAGAGAAGTTTAGTTCAGAGGAGTTGATGGTTGTAAAACAAGGAAACAGATTATCGGTGATGCCTGTTTCCGACTCCGTAGCACAGAAGATTTTGGCAATGAAAAATACCTAAATTATTAGAGGTTTTTGGAGAAGTCCCTAATTGGCATTAATGAAGTATATATACTTAGTTTTTACTAAATCTGTCAACGGTCAACGGTCAACAGCCATATCATTATTGCGTGGTAAATCATGCCTTATTTCTATAGTGGATGAACTCTAAGCTTTGCCATGCCTAAAAAATATCTGGTGTGAATACATAATATGCTTTATTTCTGAGTTTATTAACTATTAAGAAACTCAAAATATATGTATTTCCACATAATATTGTATCTGCGATCGCTCTTTAGAGGTACTGTTTACTTTTTATCAAGATATTGGAAAATAAAGATTAGAAACGGTTCATCAAACTATTAACCAGGGAATTGCCATCTACCTTATTTCCTCTCCTTTTTTAATGCTGAATTCTTTCAGGAGAATAGATTAGATGGCTAGAAATAAGAATAAATCATCTAGATTGAAATGTGATCATACACTCAATACTAGATGTCCTATTTGCTGTGTCATTCCACCACATATATTAGAAAATGTTGCCCTGAATGGTACACCACTGCAAAGAAATTGGGCTTTTCAAACATTAAATGTTTCAGCCCAATTGCGTGGACGAAGAAACATCATTGGCAACCTCTTTTTATCTCCTTCTCCTGGTGAGAAAAGTCGTACTATTTACGATGCTCAAAACAGTGAACAATTGCCAGGAAAAATAGTACGTGTTGAAGGTGATCCCCCTAGCAGCGATGTGGCAGTAAATGAAGCTTATGATGGGGCTGGAGCTACTTATGACCTGTTCTACGAAATATTTGAACGCAATTCCATCGATGACAAAGGACTACGTTTAGATTCTACAATCCATTTTGGTATTAAATACGAAAACGCCTTTTGGAATGGCGATCAGATGGTTTATGGTGATGGTGATGGTGAATTATTTGATCGCTTTACCAAGTCAATTGATGTTATTGCCCATGAACTAACTCATGGTATAACTCAATACGAGGCAGGATTGATATATTACGGCGAACCAGGGGCTTTGAATGAATCTTTTTCTGATGTGTTTGGTGCTTTGGTAAAACAAAGGGTAAACAATCAGAAGGCTGAAGAAGCTGATTGGCTGATTGGTGATGCTTTATTAATGCCCAAAGTCAAAGGTGTTGGTGTCCGTTCCATGAAAGAACCGGGGACAGCCTATGATGACCCCATTCTAGGAAAAGATCCCCAACCAGGTCATGTAAAAGACCAATATACAGGCTGGGCAGATAATGGTGGAGTACATATCAATTCAGGGATTCCCAATCGTGCTTTTTATCTAGCAGCAGTAGAGATTGGTGGTTATGCTTGGGAGAAAGCTGGTAAAATCTGGTATATTGCTTTGCGCGATCGCTTACGTGCTAAAGCTGATTTTATCAAGGCTGCTGATGTCACTATCCAAGTTGCTAGCGAACTCTATGGCGACGGTAGCCTAGAACATCAAGCCGTACAGAATGCTTGGAAACAGGTGGGAGTTTTGAGTTAATTCGTATGACATTAGTGAAGAGTTCTATGCAAAGTTTAATACCGACATTGCCACCCACACACCCTAATCATTTCACATCCTCATAAATTGTTAACCCCATTGCCCCCAGTCATAAACAAGGTGGTAAACTACATCCATGCTAGGGGTGCTTGCACTAACAGGCTGAGATTACACCCTTAACACCTGAGACTGGGTAATACCAGCGAAGGGAAGCTGTTTATTGAGGGAATTTCATATGCGGACAGAATGGGTTGCTAAACGACGTGGGCAAGGTAATGTAACTCAAATGCACTATGCACGTCAGGGGGTCATTACCGAAGAAATGCAGTATGTCGCCCGACGGGAAAATCTGCCGGCTGACCTCATTCGTGAGGAAGTAGCGCGGGGAAGAATGATTATCCCAGCTAATATTAATCACACTAATTTAGAGCCAATGGCAATTGGCATCGCCTCTAAATGTAAGGTAAATGCTAATATCGGTGCTTCCCCCAACTCTTCCAATCTTCAAGAGGAAGTTGATAAGCTGAACTTGGCAGTTAAGTACGGTGCGGATACCGTTATGGACTTATCCACAGGTGGGGGTAACTTAGATGAAATTCGTACCGCCATCATTAACGCTTCCCCCGTTCCCATCGGTACAGTACCAGTCTACCAAGCATTGGAGAGCGTCCACGGCACAATTGAAAACCTGACCCCAGACGATTTTCTGCACATCATCGAAAAACACGCCCAGCAAGGGGTAGACTATCAAACCATCCACGCGGGAATTTTGATAGAACATTTACCCTTAGTTAGAAGCCGTATCACTGGGATTGTTTCCCGTGGGGGTGGGATTTTGGCGCGGTGGATGCTCCATCACCACAAACAAAACCCACTTTACACCCACTTTGGCGACATCATTGAAATTTTCAAGAGATACGATGTTTCCTTCAGTTTAGGAGATTCCCTCCGCCCTGGCTGTACTCATGATGCTTCTGATGATGCCCAGTTAGCCGAACTCAAAACCCTGGGACAACTCACCCGCAAAGCTTGGGAACACGATGTACAGGTGATGGTAGAAGGGCCTGGACACGTCCCAATGGATCAAATTGAGTTCAACGTCAAAAAGCAGATGGAAGAGTGTTCTGAAGCACCATTCTATGTGTTAGGGCCATTGGTAACAGACATCGCCCCTGGTTACGACCACATCACTTCTGCCATTGGTGCGGCGATGGCTGGTTGGTACGGTACAGCTATGCTGTGCTACGTTACACCAAAAGAACACTTGGGACTACCCAACGCTGAAGATGTCCGCAATGGCTTGATTGCTTACAAGATAGCAGCCCATGCAGCCGACATTGCCAGACATCGCCCAGGTGCAAGAGACAGAGACGATGAACTCTCCAAAGCCCGTTATAACTTCGACTGGAACCGTCAGTTTGAATTATCACTCGACCCAGAAAGAGCGAAGGAATACCACGATGAAACTTTACCAGCAGATATTTACAAAACTGCTGAGTTCTGTTCTATGTGTGGGCCTAAGTTCTGTCCTATGCAAACCAAGGTTGATGCTGATGCGTTGACAGAACTTGAGAAGTTTTTGGCGAAGGAACCAGTAACTCAAGGGTAAACGCAGAGGGGCGCTGAGGTAAACGCAGCGAAAAGTTCTGTTCGCGTAGCGTCTCCGTCAGGAGAAGGAGGGTTTCCCTCTGTAGGAAACTTTTCAAGAGAGAGGAGCGGGGAGAAAACTTTGTGTTCTTCTGCGATGTCCTCCGCGTTCCTTTGCTTTAATGCAATTGCTTAAGTAATCATCCCCGACTTTATTGCTTTTGGCTGAATAATACTAGCTCGTCTAACTCTTGCTGCATCTTACTCACAACCAAGTTGTAGCATTCATCGACATATTGGCGATCGCTTGCGGCTTCTCTTCCATAACGTTCAAATACAATCGGCGGGCAAACCCGCGTGTGTATGGATACAGGAAAAGGAATATTAGGTAGTGGGCCAATAGATAATCCCCAAGGCCAGCCGAGATAAATGGGAAATACGACCGGGTCAACACCAAATAACCAAGGCATTCCCCTATCATGTAGCTGCTTGACAAGGTTATATATATCAGCCAGCACAATCAATGTATCGTGAGCGCCACAGGAAATTGCTGGAATAATGGGGACGTTTTCTCTAAGTGCTAACTTGATAAATCCTTGTCTTCCCGCAAAATAGATTTTATTACGTAAAGAATGGGGTCGGAAAACATCTTCTGCTCCTCCTGGATACACTAATAAACTAGCTCCAGAGCGCAAAGCTGTGTAAGCCATTTTGGGATGAGCAATAACAGCTCCCGTTTTCGCTACTACCTGCGCTAATGCTGGGGTAACTTGCCAAACGCTGGGGTGCATCAGACCATAGCTTGGTCGCTCTGCTCCAAATCGGCGAAACCAGTCATACATCATCATCAACATATCAGGGGCTGCCAGTCCACCATTGTGGGAACCGACAATTAAGACTTTTCCCTGTGGTGGGATGTGATGCCAGCCACTAGTTTGCACGCGAAAATAATAATGGTAGAAAAAGCCCAAGAGGGGCATAACAGATTTAATAAACTCTGGATCTCGCTCTTCTAGAGACCATCCAAGTTTTGTGTTTTGGGGATGTTGCTTTTGTGACATTCAGGCATATTAACAAACTGAGAATTAAAAAGGTACTAGTACCGCAAGGCGGAATTCAAAATTCAAAATTCAAAATGAATACAGCGTAAGCGTTTCGCTAGTTTAGAACGGTCTGCTTATTTACGCCGAGGTGTACTAGTAGTCAACAGTCAACATTCATCAGTCATCAGCGTCGTCCCTTAGTTTCAAAGCTTTGTTGTGAACGATCCTAAAACATTTTTTGCCACTGACCACGAACCACTAACAACTGACAAAATTACAGCAACTTGAACAGGTTGTGATACGCTATCAGCGTCGGGAGTGTAAAGGTACAGAAGATGAGTAAATTGAGGGTGGGATTGTTATTTGGCGGTCGTTCTGGAGAACATGAAGTTTCTATAAGTTCCGCACGGGCGATCGCTTCAGCCCTAAGTGCAGGAGAAAATGCTAGTAAGTATGAAATATTGCCGTTTTATATCCACAAGGATGGGCGTTGGCTAGCAGGAGAAGCCCCACAACAGGTTTTGAAATCGGGTGCGCCTCTATTAGAATCATCAAACTCCTCACCAGCAGAAAATAATCTCGTAAACTCCCAACAACAAACCCTCGAACGTTGGCAATCACCTTCCCAAGTTGCGGAAGTAGATGTGTGGTTTCCCATTCTCCACGGGCCTAATGGTGAAGATGGGACAATTCAGGGGTTACTCACCTTAATGCAAACTCCTTTCGTCGGTTCTGGCGTTTTGGGTTCAGCACTGGGGATGGATAAGATAGCCATGAAGATGGCTTTTGAGCAAGCTGGACTACCCCAAGTAAAATATAAGGCTGTCACCAGAGCGCAAATTTGGTCAAATCCTTGCGTATTTCCCAAATTATGCGATGAAATTGAGGCGAGTTTAGGTTATCCCTGTTTTGTCAAACCAGCTAACCTTGGTTCTTCTGTAGGAATTTCTAAAGTGCGATCGCGCCAAGAATTAGAAGATGCTTTAGATAATGCCGCTAATTATGACCGCCGAATTATTATCGAAGCTGGAGTAGCAGCCAGGGAAGTAGAATGTGCTGTTTTAGGTAACGACCAACCCCAAGCTTCCACAGTCGGCGAAATTACCTTTAATAGTGACTTTTATGATTACGAAACCAAATATACGGCAGGTAAAGCAGATTTACTGATTCCTGCCATTATTCCCGATGACATCAGCCGTCAAATTCAAAACATGGCTTTACAAGCCTTCGCAGCTGTTGACGCTGCCGGGTTAGCCAGAGTAGACTTTTTCTACGTGGAAGCTACAGGAGAAGTGTTGATTAATGAGATCAACACCCTACCAGGTTTCACCGCTACCAGTATGTATCCCCAACTCTGGGCCCATAGTGGCATCCCCTTTCCAGAATTGGTGGATAAGTTAGTTCAACTGGCTATAGAAAGACATAATCCTAGTCATTAGTCATTGGTCAACCGTCAACCGTCAACAGAAAAATAAATTTTGTAGCCTAAATGGCACAAAAAGACTACTAAAATAGCTAAATCGGCTACGGATACCTGATGGCTCTCCCTTTTAGTACAATCGTGAACTAGAGGGGAAACAATCTGAAAGTGATCATGGAAAACAATCAGAGCATAAAGCATGAGCTAAATCAGGAAACAAGACATACAGCAGTGCTAAAAAGTAGTAAGTCCGTAGCAATTAGTAGCTACAAAATTTTTATCTATCTGCTGACACGTCATCCCTTACTTTTATTGGCTGGGATCTTCACAACACTGATGGGAAGTGCTGGCATGGCCTTGTATAGCCTAGTCCATGTGGGTGATGTGGAACATTTAGAAGCAGAACCAGTGGCTGTGATTGAGCAGCCAATCATTGCTGACACAGAAAATGGCAATCCTCTACCTTTGTGGATGGTAGCAGCGATCGCCCTCAGTTGTGCTAGTGGCTGCTTAATTATTTTCCGTTTACTCAACCAGCCAATACAGCGTCCTAAAATTCAGAAACGAGAGGCTATTTCTCATCAAGCTTTATCGACATCATCCCGTACCCAACAGCAGCAACAGCCAATTCTCAAAACTCAACCAATGTTTGTCCCCAGACCAACATTGCAACCAATAAATTCCATGCAGGCTACCAAAAAACCTCTGTTGACAGTTTTACCAGCAGAACAGAGAAGTCCGTTTGATGACAGCAAAGAGTCTTTAGTTGAGTTGTTAGATTGGCGTAAACATAATTCTTTGACGGCAATTCTACAACAATATTCCTCATAAGTTGGTATGAGGCTGGAATACCGAAGATATATGGTTGCTCTTGTCAGTAATGGGTAATGGTGAAAACCCTTTATCCATTACTGATTACCAATTACCACGATTGCTTGTTGGCAAGTTCTGTTATGGTTCGTGATATTCTTGGTCATTGGGTGCGCCGCCAGCAGAAATATTACTAAGGCTTACGCATGAAAACGAAAAATCAAGGGTTTGGAGAAGGGTATAGGGGTGTCAATGTTTAAAACCCTTACACCTCTACACCCAGCCTTAATAGGAAACCTGGGTGCGTAAGTCCTAAGATACTTATCTTTGTGAATTAGAACAGTAAAGTTGCATTTGTTGGTTTCTTGTCAACATTAAGCAATTACTATGATTAATATTCATAATATCGCCTGTTTGATTCCTATTATTTCCCGTAAAAAAAGCTGCAAATATTAACGTTATAGATATACTAGCAATACATAATATATAAGGACTTGTCCTTGCTTTACTCTCAGAAGTATTTACTTGACTTGGTTTTTGCAGACAAACTGTTTTTGATGACCAGAAATGCTCGTTGAAGTTGTAATAACTCATTTATTATCCTCGTTGAAAATAGAAAATATTAAACAGTAAGGGTTATAACTAACAAAATTTGTAAAAGTATGAAAAGTTCACAAATCTATTTATTTGTAACCACAGAATGAGTAGCTATATTCGGCGATTCAGATAAAAATGTAGATTTTAATTCCATGTAGGAATTCAGTGTGATTTTTATTGGCTTAGTCTGTGATTGTTCAGAAAAATCCAAGTATGTTTAGGGTGGGCATTGCCGAGCAGTCATGATACAGTGCGATTAAGGATCAATAGCTTTTACTTCAATTAACGTAAATTCTACGGAACCTAGCCCTAACCCCTTGCTGACAAGGGAAGGGACTTAAGATATACAACTTACTACTAAGCAATAAGGCTTTTAATCCTCTCCCCCCGTCGGGGTTCGCGGTAGCGTCTCGTAAGAGAAGCAAGCTATGGGAAAGGGTTGTTCCGAATACATCAAACTCAAGTTCAATTACTCGCTTACTGAAGTCATTAAACCTGTTATTCCAGAAAAATACTTCTGACAAAAGTCATGGATTTAATTATGACAAAAGTCATATTTCTAAATGGAAATACCAAAAAGAAATCTATAGAAATCTACTTTAATTTATAAACTTATTGACGTATGCAGAAATCAGCAAAGAGGGTATATTTGACAAAATATCTAGAGGCAAGATTTACCCTTAGGTACAAAATGCCAGTCCATGACTAGCATAGCTGTGTGTTCGCAAAATGTAGAAGGAATAGACTTATTTTTACCTTACAGTTCTCAGTGTTTCTTAAAAATTCTATTCTGTAGAATCAGTTTTTCTGAAACACCAAAGTAGTCCATATAGTTGAAACTTTTTGGTAGCCAAAACCTCAGTCTTAAGGAAGATCCTGATTAGGGAGTAAGTCAGGTTGAATATAAGAAACCGTGTATGTATACGGGTGAATCTGCATGAAACGGGACACCACAGGTAAGTTTGTTAGTAATTGGGATTCGGAACCGAAACACAGATATAGTGTGTCTCTTACCAGTACAGCATGGCGATCGCTTGATGAGGAAGCACACAAGCAGGGAATTTCTCGTTCGGAACTGATTGAACATTTTGCCCGTAACTTGGGAAGTGAGCAGAGTCTCGCGGATGAAGCAATTAGCACAAATGCTGGAAATCCTGAACAGCAACTAATATTAGCTACAGTCTTTCATCAAGACATCACTAACAATCAACAACTCCAACTCATCACATCTCCAGAAACTGAGCGCCAAATAACAACGATTCTGGAAAGCATTACCGATGCTTTTGTTGCCTTTGATGAAAATTGGCACTACACCTATGTGAATCAGGCGGCGGTGAAAATTCTGCATAAAACGCCAGCAGAACTCATTGGTAAACACGTTTGGGATGAAGTTTTTCCAGAACTTGTAGGTGGTTTGGCTTACCAAGAACTACACCGGGCGGTAGTAGAACAAGTTGCTGTGTCTTGGGAAGAATTTGGGGAGCCTGTGCAATGTTACTTAGAGGCTAATGCTTATCCTTTTTCTCAGGGTGTGGCGGTTTATTTCCGCGATATCACAGAACGCAAACAAGCTGAAGCGGAGAGAGAAAGGTTACTCCATGAACTGGAAACTGAACGCGCTCGGTTTGAAGCGGTTTTGCGACAAATGCCTGCTGGGGTGATGATTGCTGATGCGGCTTCTGGTAAGTTAGTTCTTACTAATGAACAAGCCAAACAGATTCTGAGGTACCAATTTGAAGATTCATTAGAGCTAAAAGAATATGCACCAGTGACTCCCTTTGCAGCCTTTCGCTGTGATGGACAGCCATACGATCCTTATGAGTATCCACTGCCGCGATCGCTTTTGACTGGTGAAGTGATTTCTCAGGAGGAAATGCTGTTACGCTGGGAAGATAACAGCCATATTTTCATCAGCGTTAACTCCGCGCCTATTTTAGATAGTCAGGGACAAATTGCTGCAGCTGCGATCGTTTTTCAGGATGTTACTGAACGTAAACACTTAGAATCAGAACTGCAACAGCGTGAGCAAGAATTCAAGATGGTGGCGGAAAATGCCCCCGATATTATTAGCCGCATTGATAGAGAATTTCGTCATCTTTATGTCAGCCCTGCTGTAGAAGCAGCTACAGGTATTCCACCAGAGGAATTTATTGGGAAAACTAATACAGAATTGGGAATGCCGGAGGAAATCTGCAATTTTTGGTGTGAAAATCTACAGCGAGCCTTTGACACAGGTGAAAAACAAGTTGTGGAATTTAGTTTTCCCACCCCAACAGGTCTTCGCTGGTATCAATCCCTTATCGTCCCAGAATTTGCTAGTGATGGTTATGCGACAACTTTAATAAATGTTGCTCGTGATGTTACCGATTACAAACAAATCGAGCAGGCGCTACGAGACAATGAAGAACGCTTACGACTAGCGTTGACGGTAGCACAAGCCGCACAACGACAACTAGCAACAATTTTTGAAACCTCGCCGGTAGGAATTGCCCTGTTAGATAGCCAGCAGCGATATGTTGCCATTAATCAAGCCTTAGCTCAAATCAACGGACTGACCCGTGAACAACACTTGGGGCGTTCAATTGCCGAACTCTTTGGTCAATCAGATCCCCAATTAGTCCAAGTCTTTCATGACATTTACACTACAGGTGAGCCTTTCATCTCACCTAGTTTCGCTGTCAACGTACCCGGACGCAGCGATCGCCAACCTGGTTACTATAATGTCTACTATCTGCCCACAACCAACTCAAATCATCAAGTAGAGGATGTTTTAGTTTACGTGTTGGATGTGACAGAGCAAATAAGATTAGAGCGTGGTCAACGCTTTCTTTCAGAAACAAGTAAAGTTCTGGCTTCTTCTCTCGATTATCAAACCACCCTAGAACGCTTGGCACAACTGGCAGTGCCAGAGTTAGCTGATTGGTGTACAGTCCACATGATGGCAGAAGATGGTTTGATTGAGCAGATTGCGGTGGCTCATGTTGACCCGGCTAAACTGGAGTGGGCAGAGGAAATCCGACGCAAATATCCTTTGAACTTGAATGATCCCAGAGGCGCTGCATTAACATTACGAACTGGTCAATCAGATTTATTAATAGATATTTCTGATGAATTACTTGTGCAATCAGCCCGTGACCCAGAACACTTAGAAATTTTGCGGCGAGTTGGGTTTAAATCTGCAATGACAGTACCACTGAGAACCCAAACACGGACTCTCGGCGTGATTTCCTTTATCTCCGCCGAATCTGGTCATAAATATGACCAAGGCAGTATGCAGCTAGCAGAAGAATTGGCTTACCGTGCTTCCTTAGCAATTGATAATGCCCACTTGTATCGGTTAGCTCAAAGCGATCGCACCAAGGCAGAAGCAGCCAACCGCATCAAAGACGAATTTCTTGCTGTACTGTCCCACGAATTGCGATCGCCTCTCAATCCCATTCTGGGTTGGTCAAGAATCCTCAGAAGTAAGCAGCTATCCCCCACAAAAGTCGAACAAGCCCTAGAAACTATCGAACGCAACGCCAAGCTACAAGCCCAACTAATTGAGGATTTATTAGATGTTTCCCGCATCCTCCAAGGAAAAATGACCTTGAATGTTGCCTCAGTTAATCTAGCCGCCACCATTGCAGCCGCCTTGGAAACGGTACAATTGGCAGCAGAAGCCAAGAACATTCACATTCAGACCACACTTAAACCCATTTCTGCCACCGTTGTGGGCGATCAAAACCGCTTACAACAGGTCGTCTGGAACCTCCTTTCTAATGCTGTCAAATTCACGCCCTCTGGTGGACAAATTGAGGTGCAACTGGAACAGGTGAATCTTTATGCCCAAATTCAAGTCAAAGATAGCGGTAAAGGGATTGCACGGGAGTTTCTGCCTTATGTATTTGAATATTTCCGTCAAGAAGATGGGGCGACAACCAGACAATTTGGTGGGCTGGGGTTAGGGCTGGCCATTGTCCGCCATTTCACCGAACTGCATGGGGGAACAGTCCAGGTAAGCAGTCTGGGACAGGATTTAGGGGCAACATTTACCGTCCGACTACCCTTAAATCTGGTCGAGCAAGAGTTACCTGCTGATGACGAGCAGTTAAAAAATGTGACAGACCTCACAGGTACCCATATATTAGTTGTGGACGATGATGCAGATATGCGGGAATTAGCCGAATTTATCCTCATACAATTTGGCGCACAAGTAACAACAGCCGCCTCAGCAGTAGAAGCGTTAAATATTTTCAGCCAGTTCATCCCCGATTTGCTGTTATGCGATATCGGTATGCCAGAAATGGACGGCTATTCTCTAATGCGGCAAATTAGACAATGGCTGCCACAAGAAGGAGGTACAATACCAGCGATCGCACTAACTGCTTATGCAGGGGAAATCAACCAACAACAAGCCTTAGCCGCCGGATTTCACCAACATATTTCCAAACCCGTGGAACCAGAGGAGTTAGTGCAGGCAATTTTCCAACTACTCCACCCCTGCTTTTTTTCATGAGTAACAGCAATGCTTATCTACTCTTGCTCCTACCTTGCAAAACTCGACTGCAACAAAATTCCTATCTTCCTTCGGCTACTTGGATTATGCAAGGGCTTGGTGGTTGGTCTGGTTACAAGTCTCCAAAACCTCCCGGCATTACTACTTGGGTTCGCGGTCTTGAGCAGTTTGAATCTACTTTTTTTGGGTGGAAACTCGCTCTGGGCAAACTTGTGTGTACACCGTAGCCCAAAGAGAGAAGACCGCACTGGCTCACAACTAACAACTGACTAATGACTAATGACTAATACCGATTTAAAATCTGAGTCAAATCATTGGTAGATGTCGCTAGTCGTGTCAACTTCTGCAAAACACTTTCCGGCTTGGGCTTTTTTCTCACTGGTATCCAACGGCATACTGATGCTGGCTGTCATCTTGCTAATTTGGCAACAGCAGAAATTGTCTATCCTTTCCAGTAATGCGCCCCTCTCGGTTCCAGTTAGTCAACCCCAAGCTGTTGCACCAGAGTTAGGTCCCCGTCACCAACTCAATTACCAACAATGGGTAGATATTCTTAAACAAGAAGCCAACGTCGCTGCCGAAAAACGTCCCCAGCGCTTAAGCATAATGGCTGGGGATTCTCTAAGTCTGTGGTTTCCCGTCGAATTATTACCAGAAGATAGGAACTGGCTCAATCAAGGAATTTCTGGCGAAACCAGTCGTGGACTATTACAAAGATTGAATCTTTTTGACAAGACTCAACCAGAGACGATTTTTGTCATGATTGGCATTAATGACCTAATTCGTGGGGTAAATGATGAAGTCATTTTAGATAATCAGCGACAAATTCTCCGTTACCTACGAAAAACTCACCCCAAAACTAAAATCTTTGTCCAGTCAATTTTGCCTCATGGGGCAGAGGAGGCAACCTGGGAAGGAAGAGAAAAACTTTTAGCTATTCCCAACAGCCGTATTCAGAAGTTAAATCAGCAATTACAAAGTATAGCTACTAAACAAAGTGTTAAATATCTGGATTTGTATCCCTTGTTTACTAACCAAAAAGGAAATATACGCTCAGAGTTTACCACTGATGGCTTACACTTAAGCCCCGCAGGTTATGTGGTTTGGCGTACTGCGTTGCAAGTTTATCAACAGGGAGTAGACAGATAAATTTAAAATTTAAAATCTCTCTATTTTATTTAGGAATCAGAGTTGAATCTGGAAAAAGTCTAAGTATCTGTAGCATTGCCCACTGTGTTGTAGTTTTGGTGGGTGATGCTTATCCTTGAGCCTATTTCAAAAATCAAATACTAATCTTGTGTTTTACTTACGAATACAAAACCACGAGTTTTTTGAGAAACTGAATCAACTGTATTCATCGCTTTCCATAAATCTGTTGTTTTTACCCAAACTGGTGGGTATTTATAACGGGAAACATCCATAATTAAAAATCTATCGGTCTGCTCATTGTATGCAGCTAAAGGTGATATATGTCCTCCCCTTTCTTGCCCAATTTCCTTACGTAAATAATTAACTATGACAAAGTTTCCGTCCTGCTTTAAATTTTCTGCTACCTGTTTTCTAAAATCTTCTATATTTGTATCGCTAGCATGATTCACTTTGACTTTTACACCATAACTAGCTATTAATCTTCCCAATTCGTCGAGAGTCATACCTTGACGAGCTACTACTTCGGGCGCGATTACTGCTTTAGTTTTTTCGTTGCTGAAAAAGTTGTCTTGAGTAAATACACGATAGGGAGAATATTGGGCTGTTTCTGGTGCATTAATTCCCAAGCTATTCAGCACCATAATTATACTAGCTACACCACAGTAAGCTTGATTAACTTGTGTAACAAACTGCATACTCAGAGGAAAAAAGTCTTCTCTTGAGCGACTTGTAAGTAATAATTTTTCTCCTTCATTGGAATTGAAGCCAATTAAGTTAGGTGAAAGTGTCAAAGTTTGAGCCAGAACTTGGCTACTAGAAAGGCACAATCCGATAACTGTTACTGGGATAAAGAGTTTCATAACTATCACACAAAGATGCTGAAATTTCGCTTAGAGATTTTTGATGAGTCCTTTAGATTTACGGAACTCCCTTGCTACTTCTTTTACGTCCTGTAATTCGCCTTCAACTAAATAATTGAGTTGTCGCATTTCATCAGCAGAAATTCTACCAGTTAATTGAGCGATCGCTGTTTTTAATTGGGGATATTTTCTTAAAGTTTCTTGTCTGACAATTGGTGTTGCTTCGTAAGGGGGAAAGTATTGTTGATCATCTTTGAGAACTACTAAACCCAAACGAGCAATTTGTCCATCTGTTGAGTTACCTGCTACCATATCCACTTGTTTTTGCATTAAGGCACGATATATTAAACCCAAGTCCATAATTTGCGGTGGTTTAGTAAACTTTAAAGCATAAGTTTTTGCTAACCCAGGAAAACCATCCTCTCGTTCTAAAAATTCATAGCCAAAGCCACCGCGCCATTGGGGTGTATATTGAGCCGCATCTGTGAGAGTTTGGATTTTATAGCGCCTAGCATCTTCACCACGGACAATGATGGCAAATGTGTTTTCAAAACCTAAGCTAGGCATTACCTCCAGTTGAAACTGTTGATTATAAGCTTGTTTTAGCTTCTCGTAAACTACTTGAGGATTATTAATTACTGGTTGTTTTAATATACCAGTAAAAGCTGTGCCGGTATATTCAATATAAGCATCTATCTTGCCAGCAAGAATCGCATTATGACAAACAAAAGAGCCACCTAGTCGGGGACGACGAGCTACTTTTAAGTTAGTAGTTTCTTCAATTTGTTGAGATAAAATTTCACCTAGTATATCTTGTTCTGTAAAGTCTTTAGAGGCTACAATAATATCACCATTATTTGTATTCGTGCTGGGACTACAACTAGCGATCGCCAGCACCAAAGTCAAAGATAATAAGAAAAATATTAAAAATTTTTTCATAATAAATTAACTTAAACAAAGATAATACTTTTTCTAAAACTTAATTATGAATTAACTTTTAATTTTTGCTCTAGAAATCCAATTAATAAGTCAGCCAATAGAGCAATTGCAGCCGCAGGAACTGCCCCAGCTAAAATTAATTGATCATTGACCACAGCAATTCCTCGAAAAATAAACACGCCCAAACCACCAGCACCAATGGCAGCTGCAATAGTTGCAATTCCAATAGAGATAACTGTCGCTACTCGCACCCCAGCCAAAATAACTGACATTGCTAAGGGAATTTCTACCTGTAATAACAATTGTCTATCAGTCATGCCCATTCCCCGTCCAGCTTCTCTAATCGCCGGATCTACTCCAGAAATCCCTGTATAAGTATTACGAATTAGTGGCAGTAGAGAATATAAAGCCAGGGCAACAATTGCTGGGGTCGCGCCAATACCACCAATTACAGGGACGGGGATGAGTAAGCCAAATAATGCCAAACTGGGAATAGTTTGGAGAATATTAGCTATACCTAAAATCGGTTGCCGCAGTTGTTTTTGGCGCGTGATTAAAATTCCTAAAGGAATACCAATAATAATGGAAATACTAATAGCAATACCTACTAAAAATAAATGTTCTAGTGTGTGTTGTATGATTTCTGGAGCATACTTAATTAAGAATAAATCTTTCATGAATTGGGGTTTGGGGAGCTATTATCAATTTTGAGTTTTGAATTTTTTTTGAGTTTTGAATTTTGAATTGTTCAATTAGCTAGTTTGTAGAGAATGTAGACATTGTAGAAAAGCAAGACTTTCTGGATGCTGGGAAGCCATAAATTCATCTTTTGTTCCTAAGACTACCAACTCTCCTCCATACATTAACCCAATTCTTGACGCTAAAACGAAGGCTTCTTGGATATCGTGAGTAACGAAAACTACTGTCTTACCTAATTCCTGTTGTAATCGCCGAAACTCTCGTTGCAGTTCTAGGCGTGTAATGGGATCAAGTGCGCCAAAGGGTTCATCCATTAATAAAACTGGGGGGTCTGCGGCTAAAGCTCTAGCCACACCGACTCTTTGCCTCTGTCCTCCAGATAATTCATGAGGGTAACGTTGAGCGAAGTGTGCTGGATCTAAGCCTACCAAGTGTAGCAATTCATAAACTCGCGTTTTAATTTGTTTGGGTAGCCAGCCTTCTAAAGTTGGTACTAAACCCACGTTGCGTTCTACGGTGAAATGAGGAAATAAGCCAGTTTCTTGAATTACATAACCAATCTTGCGCCGCAGTTTAATTTCATCCCACTGATTTGTAGGTATTCCTTGAAATAAAACTTCGCCTTGGGTGGGCGTGAACAAGCGATTGATTAATTTCATGGTGGTAGTTTTGCCACTACCACTACGTCCAAGTAATATTAGTGCTTCTCCTTCGTAGATAGAAAAGTTGAGATGGGATACGAGAGGACGATGATTACGGCTAAATGTAACATCGCGGAATTCAATCGTTGCTGATTTGGTTTGCGGCATGAGATTGATTTGTAATTCGTAGTTCGTGATTCAACGAGAAATTATGAATTACTTAAGGTAAACATAGGCATCAAATTTGATTATTTTAAAAGATAACTATTTTTTACACTACTGTAATTCAAAAACTAAACAGTAGAAGTATATAGATTTTTATGTAGTCAGTATAGAAGAAATGAATCTAAAATTTACAAAATTATATATAGAACGATGGATTACGCTTCGTCAGAGATAATTGCTCTAATTATTCTACAAATAATTTTGTCTCTTTACTTAAAATCATTCCGGCAAACTAAAAACCCTGGTTTCCCTTATAAACCAGGGTTTTACTTGTCACACTAAATCATTTGGTTAATTCCCGGCTAACAGTGCTTTTGTTGCTGATTCTCCAGACTTTTTCAACTGACGCGTGATTTGAAACATTAATAAACCCAAAATTCCACCATGTCCCAACAGTGCTAAAAAAGCAGTCATTGGTGTTATATAGCCAGTTGATGGGTACAAAATAATTATTGGTGCAGCCACAGACAATAACCACAGAAAAGTTTGATAGTTAGGGTTAGAAAACAACATTGCTAAAACGATTGGTGGCAAAATAATAACAGTGCCTACCATCCCATTAGCCCAAAAGAGCCTCTGTTCATTTTTCATCAAGAGGAGTAGTTGAGCCAAGGCTGCATAAATGATGGCTAAACTACCTGCAAAAACTACAGATAGAAGGACAATAAGCTTATCAGATGTAGATCCTGGTACGACTAAAGTAAAGAAAATTAAACAGCTAATAGCAATTATGGCATTGATGGCGATCGCTAAGATGCCCGGACTTTTTTCACCCCAAATTAAATCGCTGATTAATTTGCTTTTGCCTAGCTGCTGGGACATATACATATGTCGATAACGTGACCAATCTTGTAGGGTTTGGCGGTTGGGAGTAAGTGCTGCAATCAGATACAAAAATAGCCACAAATCTAAAAACATTAAGGTAGCTAAATTTTCCTTTAATCCTAAATAAGAGTGAGATTTATCTAGGAATTGTGTTTGCCAATTGGCGAGTCCCAAAGTAAAAATAACAAAGCATGAGGTTAATAAATAACTTTGCTTTTTACTCAACATAGTGGCATTTTTATCTCTATAGCAACGGTTTAGAGATTGCCAAAAAAAGTAAATTCCAATTAAATAAACCAAGATATTGAAGCATACCATAATAGGAAAACTTCTTCCCAAGGGTATAGCGAACCAATGAAGCCTAGTAAATTCAAATTCACCAGTATAATCGGTTAGAAAATAATTAGGGCTAAATAACTGAAAGATGGTAAATGGATAATTACCTGTTCTGCCATCTCGCAAGGCTGCTTTAGCAAGTAAGAGAAACCCTAAAATTAACCCACTACCTAACCAAGATTGAAAGCCGCTTAACCAAGTACCTACTAAACCAAATAATAAGGCTCCACTATAATAGAAAATGCTAGATACTATCAAAATTCCATAGAAGAAAAAAATCTGAATTAAGGGAATTTGCGCGTTTATCCCTAAGGATAAATGAAACGGAACTGCTAGTAATAACCCAAAATACAAGAGAATGGGAACTCCTAACATCTTGCCATAGAGAATGCTTTCAGGCGATTGGGGGCTTAGTCGAATAAAATTGAGTGTAGCTCGCCGTTCTTCTGTTGCTAAATCGCTGATAAGTAAGTAAGCTCCTCCTACCAAGAGAGCCAAGATAGCAGTGAAACTTAGCAACATAAAGACATCTTGACTCCATAGTTGCCAGTTAATAATGACACGATCATATTTATCTAACAAACATGGTGGTAAATTAAAGTTCTGAGTAGCTCCTGTACAATATTTATGGGTATATTCATAGGAGGAATTGATATAGTTTGGTGGTAGTTGAGTTTGGCAATAGATAAAGAGTATGAATTGGCCTAGCAAAGATACGGCAACGGCCAATAAAATATTACGAAGTTGCCAACGTCCTTTAACTTCTCGTAACAGTTGAGGATTCCATTCGCTTAGTTTGTACATAAAATTTTGCATCATTGGAAGAACTCCAAAAATAGGCATTGGTAATATTGACTAATTAAGATGCTTGTTTGTGTCCTAATTTTAAGAAGATACTTTCTAAATCTTCTTGTGTACAATGAAAGTTAGTTATGGGAATACCAGAAATAATGAGCGATCGCAGTAATTCTGCACAATCATCTTGTGTACCAGCAAAATTCACCCTTATGCTGTTTTTTCCCGGTATTGTCTCACATTGCTCGACCAATGGATAATTTTTTAACTCACTCATAAGAGAATCTAAACTACCCAATGTAGATAACATAATCTGTTGCTGAGAAAGTCGTTGGTAAAGTGCTTGCAGTGAAGCGCTTTCTACTAAAAAACCTAACTCCATAATCCCTACAGATGTACAAAGTTCGGCTAAGTCACTCAAAACATGGGAAGAAATTACTATTGTCATCCCCGCTTCTTGCAACGCTTTAATGATTTGCCGGAACTGCATTCTCGCAATAGGATCAAGCCCAGAAACAGGCTCATCTAATAGTAGTAAAATGGGTTCGTGAATAATCGTCCGCGCTAAACTCAAACGCTGTTTCATCCCCCGCGATAGGGTAGAAATTTGGCTTTTACGTTTATTTTCCAGTTGTATTAGTTCTAAAACTTCATGTAGGCGTTGAGTGCGGCGTGGTTCTCGTAAGCGATACAGCCGCGCAAAATAATCTAAGTAATCCCAGACTGTTAAATCTTCGTACAGAGGATAGTCGTCAGGTAGGTAGCCAAGGTGACGCTTGAGAGTAGGGTTACTTTTATCAAGTCGGAGATGTTCCCCATTAATATAAATCTCCCCCGTAGTTGGTTCCTCAGCTGCTGCTAACATTCGGATGAGAGTTGTTTTTCCCGCACCATTCGGCCCAATTAACCCATATACTTCACCCATTTGGATTTCTAAATCAACGTCATTGACAGCAATGTGTCGTTCAAATTGCTTAGTTAATCCACGGGTACGAATTGCTAATTCTTTTACCATAGCTGCTAGAGTGCGGCTGTTGTTTAAACACTAACCTACCTTGTGTATACAGATTGTGCCAGTTCTGTTTCGGAAATTGAAACTGATTGTGGGTTTTCAGTGGTCTAGAGTTTCCGCTTATTTTTCCCTGTTACTTCACTTGTTCTCCCAAAATAAGCTTCCCTGGGATAGATGTAATTAAGAGACGTAATGATTAATGTGACTATTTAGCATGGTTGATAATGCAAATGAGAGAATAAGAAAGAAAGCACTTGCTTTATGGTGAAAATAGCATATTCGTGATGTATCACCCATTGGCAATTTCTATCCACTGTTGGGTTAGGGGTGAGTGGTTTTAATATTATTTAAGACCGCCGCGCCACTTGCTAAAAGTCTGGGAACCCTAATTAAGCCTTGGTTCGGAGGAAAGGCACATTAAACTAGATCAAGAACGACTGCAACTAACGACTGACACACACAGTTTGTTTGGACGAGGTAGGCAAGCGGATTATTTTCATGAAAAGGTTTTTGAAGTATCTGAGTTTAGGTTTATTGTCTACTTGTTTTGCTGCTAAACCAGGTTTAAGCGCTGAACGTATCAGTCTTTTTTACCCTCCTTTTGGTGAATTTTCTTTACCTGTTAGTTCGCTAGAAACCTTTGCTAAGGAAGGGAAGATTGATAGTGATTTACAGTTTTATGCTCAACGTGCAACTCCCGCACAGTTGGCGCAACTACGAGAATTTCTACAACAACGTTTTGATGTAACTCCTACCTTCATATCTCAAATTACTTACTCACCCATCGGTGAACAGGTTTTGCAACGCCTGGGAGACATAGTACAAACTGATTCCCGCCGCAATGGCTTTTATGCTTTGCGTTCTGCATTGATTCTATCCGCAGCTAAACCACAGGGTTTCTCAGTTATTAATGTTTTACGTAATTTTCCTAGTGATAATTTGCGGCTGAATTTCTCAGAGGGTGTGAGAATAGTTGATGACTTGTCACAATTGACTAAAAATAGGGATAGAGTCGTTGCTTCTCTGCAACAAAGCGCGGTAGCTCAAGCTATTGTTTCTAATCAAAATTTATCTCAATTGCCAGATTTACGATCGCCTGGAAAGTTTCGTTGGCAAATAGTCAATTTCACTTTAAATGATCCTCAACGCAATCGCCGTCTACCAGTAGATTTATATTTACCACAAGCAAATACAGATACTCAAGGACAACCACCTTTCCCCCTGGTTGTGATTTCTCACGGTATTGCCTCAGACCGCTATAGTTTTATTTACCTCGCTGAACATCTAGCATCTTACGGTTTTGCTGTTGCTGTATTGGAACATCCTGGTAGTAACGCTAAACGCTTCGAGCAATATTTTGCAGGTTTGGCCAGTCCGCCAGAACCTAGAGAATTTATTGACAGACCTTTAGATATTAAGGTGCTTCTAGATGAACTCCAGCGTTTGGAAAAGTCTGATCCCAGGCTCCAGGGTAAACTTAATTTTCAACAAATTGGGGCGATCGGTCAATCTTTTGGTGGTTATACGGTTTTGTCCTTGGGTGGGGCAAAAATAAATTTTAACCAACTCAACCAGGACTGTAACCCCGACAATTCTAGTTTGAATATATCGTTGTTGTTACAGTGTGAAGCTAATCAATTATTGCCACAAGATTATCAGTTGCAAGACAGCCGTATTAAAGCAGTCATTGCCATTAATCCCATTAGTAGCTCTATTTTTGGCGAAAGCGGTATCAGTAAGATTAAACTTCCTGTGATGGTGGTAGCAGGTAGCCAAGATATTTTCGCCCCACCAGTACCCGAACAAATTCGCCCTTTTACTTGGCTTCCTAACCCCTATAAATATTTAGTCTTAATTGATAACGCTACCCACTTCACTCTCATCGGCGATTCACCCCAAGGGAATAATGTCCTACCTGTACCAAGTGGACTGCTTGGCCCTGACAGAACTGCGGCTTATTCCTATCTCAGGGCTTTAAGTGTGGCTTTTTTAAAAGCCAATCTACTCAATAGTCCTGAATATCGCTCTTATTTGCAGCCGCCTTACGCTCAATCCATTAGCCAAGCTCCTCTAAATCTCAGTATTTTGCAGTCATTAACTGCTGAACAATTGATGGAAACTAGGGAGTAGGGATTGGGGATTGGGGGAAATAATTAATGTACAGATGTTGTATACAACTTATTTTCTAATGACAACTAACAACTGACAACTGACTAATAACAATTTCAGTAATATTGCTGACGACAAACTAGTTGAAATCATCCCTAAAAAATATCTCTTTTTTGTGTCTTCTTTGTGTCTTTCATATAACAAGTTTCTATTAATTCAAAACCTTTTATTTGATTGTCAGGGGATCACCACATTTATCACAAAGCATTCATAAAAACTTATATAAAAATATAGGAATCTGATTTGATTATTGAAAATATCTAAGTATCTGTAGAGTGGGCATTGCCTGCCGCATCATAGTTGTGGTGGGCGATGCCCACCCCACATAATATTCCAGAAATCAAAGACTAGTCCTATAGATTGTTTGTATATCTGATTGTTAACAAGTATTAAGAAATACTTATTAAAGAATATTGCAAGTCCTTGATTTAATTGCTAACGTGTGTAGAGGCAACGATGCTGATAAACGCTCTGATATTAGAAGAGGTAGAACCTATGAGCCATATCCATTCAGCCAAATATGTAAGAACTTGATTGCAATCTGCGAACTACAACCAATGCAGATTAGCCCATATATATCGTTGCTGGAGGCTAATTGCTGTTGTGACATTGAATGCAGCTAAAAATTTGTTTTACCTCATGGTGATTAGTTAACGATGAACTGAGGTAAAACGCAGACTCTGGAGGATAAAATCCATGAATATTCGAGGTAAAGTAGCCCTAGTTACTGGGGCTTCCCGTGGAATTGGG
Source organism: Anabaena sp. FACHB-595 (assembly GCF_048568275.1). Taxonomy (NCBI): domain Bacteria; kingdom Bacillati; phylum Cyanobacteriota; class Cyanophyceae; order Nostocales; family Nostocaceae; genus Anabaena; species Anabaena sp. FACHB-595. The sequence goes on along the minus strand of NZ_CP183473.1, from coordinate 1,128,625 downwards.
CGAGCGATCGCTTTAGAATTAGCACAACAAGGAATACACAGATTAATTTTAGTGGCACGCGATCGCCAAAAGTTAAGAGAAGTCGCCCAGGAAGTTGAGGCGATGGGAGTCGAAGCCACAACATTGGCAATTGATTTAACGCAAGCGACAGAAGTAAACATTGCCATAGCGCAACTATGGCGGAATTACGGCCCCATTCACTTACTTGTTAACTGTGCCGGCGTTGCATACCAAAGTTCATTCTTGCAATCAAAACTTCCCCAAGTACAAGAGGAACTTTCTGTGAACTTACTGGGAATGTATACCCTCACCAGCCTCATCGCCAAACGTATGGCGAGTCAAAGACAAGGAACTATTATCAATGTTTCCAGCTTAATGGGGAAAGTGGCTGCACCGACAATGGCGACTTATTCAGCCACAAAGTTTGCTATCTTAGGCTTTACTCAAGCCTTACGCCGTGAACTCGCTGAGTACAACATCCAGGTGAAGGCGTTATTACCATCCCTCACCGACACAGATATGGTGCGTGACTTAAAACTATTTCGCTGGGTGATTCCCATGACACCCCAGGAAGTAGCCAAAGCGCTAATTGCTGGACTAGAAAAAGATGCACCAGAAATTTTAGTAGGATGGCAAAGTCATTTAGCCGTGTGGTGTCAACGTTTAGCCCCTTGGTTACTGGAATTGGTTTTAACAATTGCCACACCACCAGCTATTAGACCACAAAAATCTGATGAAAACTTGAGCTTTTGGGCGAAAATACAGCGTTTCGGTGATTTCTTCTTTTCGGGAAACAAGTTTCCCTTTGTATTCGCCCGCAAAACTTGACGTTAATCTCTAATTAGTTCCCAAATTCCCTCAGTTACAAGCTGATGGAATTTTTTGGTGACATCACACCAACGCAAAATTAATTACGAATTACCAATTACCCATTACCAATTACCCATTACCAATTACCATAATCAATACTCATTGTTGCGGAGCAACTAAAATGCTGTCCTTACAAAATACTCCCTTGCCAGAAATGATTGATGGTTTACCAAATATATCTGGTTGGGAAGCTGAAGTTCTCTCTGTTGTCAACAATGATGCGCCAGTCTTTTTACCCACAACGAATATTAAGTTAGAAGATGTGAATGCAGTATTTGCGATCGCTCTACATATGCACCAACCAACTATACCAGCAGGTGATGGTGGTGAACTGATCAGCAATCTGCAATATATGTTTGCACACCCCCACCAAGGCGACAACCACAACGCCGGGGCTTTTGCCTATTGTTACAGCCGCATGGGAGAATTTATCCCCGAACTTGTCAGCCAAGGTTGCAATCCCCGCGTGATGTTGGATTACTCTGGTAATCTCCTGTGGGGACTCCGGCAAATGGGGCGCAATGATGTCTTAGATGGTCTCAAGCGGATCACTTGCGATTGCACATATCAACCTTATGTAGAATGGTTGGGTACAATGTGGGGTCATGCTGTCATTCCTTCTACACCAATTCAAGATATTAAATTACATATCTTGGCATGGCAACAACACTTTGCGGCAATTTTTGGACTGGAAGCATTAGCCAGAGTTAAAGGTTTTTCTCCGCCAGAAATGCACCTCCCAAATCACCCTGATACATTATTTCAATTTGTCAAAGCCCTTAAAGAATGCGGCTATCGCTGGTTACTTGTCCAAGAACATACTGTAGAAACAATTGATGGACAATCTTTAACTGATAGACATTTACCCCATCGTTTGATTGCCAGAAATTCCCAAGGTGAAACTATTAGTATCATTGCTTTAATTAAAACTCAAGGTTCTGATACTAAATTAGTTGCTCAAATGCAGCCATACTACGAAGCTAAAACTTTATCAAAGCGTCGATTAGGTAATGTAGAAATTCCCCCCATAGTTAGTCAAATTGGTGATGGTGAGAATGGCGGCGTAATGATGAATGAATTTCCCAGCGCCTTCAAACAAGCTTGGTGGGATATGGTAAATCATGGTGGTGGAAAATCCGGTATTGTGGGGGTGTGTGGCACCGAATATTTAGAATTAATTGCGGCGGCTGGTGTGAAAACTGAAGACTTTCCTCCTTGCCAGCCAGTGGGGCAACACCAAATCTGGCAGCGAGTTCCACCAGATAATAAACAACCGGAAGCTGTGGAGAATGCCATTCAAGAAATCAAGCAAGTTAATCCTAACTTTCACTTAGAAGGAGCTTCTTGGACAAATCATATCAGTTGGGTACAAGGATACGAAAATGTTTTATCTCCTATGTATGAATTGAGTAGTTTATTTCATCAAAAATTTGATCACCTATTACTCAATGATTCATCTTCATCTATTACTAAACAAGCTGATTATCGCCAAGCACTGTTATACAATCTTTTGTTACAAACAAGCTGTTTCCGCTATTGGGGGCAAGGTGCTTGGACTGATTACGCCCGTGAAATTTATCAACGTGGTAAGAGTTTGTTGACATCGTGATTTTATATTTAATGAGGTTGACTTACTTAGTAGGGTGGGCATTGCCCACCGTATCATGGTTTTGCTGGGCAATGCCCACCCTACTGATTGCTTGTCAACTAGAAAAAATTACACCAAGTTTAAGAAATCAGCCTTAAGAGAGTTGAAGTGATAGCGTATATGATTAGTTGCCCAGAAGGGCGCAAATTATGAAAAGCTTTTCATTTCTCTTTGGTAAGACTAAAAAAAATAAATTAGCTCGCTTTACAACTCCATTAATAGCTGCACTGGCGTTAGCTGGCGGGATTAATTCTGCTTATGCCAATAACATAAAAACATCCACGGCTACAGAAATTACTTCAGCGTCAGTTCCAGTAGAGCCGACAAAACCTTCTGTTGTTCAGTATCAGGCTGCGGGGGTTGATCCTTTTGTACTCATTCCCGTTGTGCTAGTTGGCGGTCTGGTGATATTTGTCCCTCTGTTTTTTGGTGGTTTAGTTGTTATTGGCGAGCGTGAAGTTGGTGTCGTCGTCAGAAAATTTACGTTTTCTGGAAAGGGTTTGCCGGCTGGGCAGTTGATTGCTCTCAATGGTGAAGCAGGTTTACAAGCAGATACCCTCGCGCCTGGTTGGCATTGGGGTTACTGGCCTTGGCAGTATTCTGTACGCAAAGAATCTGTAGTTGTTGTGCCTCAAGGTGAAATCGCCGTTATTGTGGCGGCTGATGGTGCATCAAACCCGCCAGAGAGGATTTTAGGTAAAATCGTAGATTGTGATAACTTCCAAGATGCCCGAAAATTCCTCATCAATGGTGGTGAAAAGGGACGGCAAATGGGATTTCTCACGGCAGGTACTTACCGTATAAATACTGCCTTGTTTAAAGTCATCATGGCAGCAAATGCTAGTAGCCATGGGATGAGTCCCGAACAGTTACAAGTGTATACTGTTGCCTCTGACAAGGTAGGTATTGTTACTACCTTGGATGGGATACCCATTACTGTGGGTGAAATTGCTGGGGCAGTGATTACTGGACATGATAATTTCCAAAATGGTCAGAAGTTTCTAGATGGGGGCGGGCGACGGGGTCTACAAGAGCAAATTCTGCTTTCGGGTTCTTGGAATCTCAATCCCTGGCTTGTCAATGTTGAGCAAGTGCCAATGACGGAAATTCCCATCGGTTATGTGGGTGTGGTGATTTCTTTTGTCGGTAAAGCTCAAGAAGATGTGAGCGGTGCTGCTTTCACCCACGGTAACTTGGTAAATCCTGGTCATAAGGGCGTATGGGTCGAGCCGTTGTATCCGGGTAAGCACCCACTCAACACGCGCATCATGAAAGTGGAGTTAGTGCCGACTACTAACATCGTTTTGAACTGGTCAGGACGGACTGAACGCCATAAATATGATGCAAATTTAGAAGCTTTGACAGTGCGTTCTAAAGATGGGTTTGCCTTTGATTTGGAAGTATCCCAAATCATCCACGTCGGGGCTTTGGATGCGCCTAAGGTAATTTCTCGTGTTGGTTCTATGCAAAATTTGGTTGATAATGTCTTAGAACCAAGTATTGGCAACTATTTCCGCAACTCGGCGCAAGATTACACAGTGCTGGACTTCTTGAATGCCCGGAGTGAACGGCAAGTAGAAGCATCGGAATATATCAAAGCAGCGTTGCGGACTTATGATGTGCAAGCGATTGATACCTTAATTGGGGATATTCAACCGCCAGCGTCGTTGATGCAGACACAAACAGACCGGAAAATTGCTGAGGAAGAACGCAAAACCTACGAAGTTCAGCAGATGGCGCAAACGCAACGTCAACAGCTTGTGCGGGAAACAGCCCTGGCTGATATCCAACGAGAAATGGTGACATCAGAACAGAGTGTGCAAATCGCTGAACTAAAAGCCCAAGCCCAAATTAAGCAAGCGAACGGTGAAGCAGAGGGAACAAAACTTCGAGCAATGGCTGAAGCTGAAGGTATCCGGGCAACAGGTAACGCGAAAGCGGAAACTTACAGTCATGGTGTGCAAGCATTGGGTATACAAGGCTATACCGCAATGCAGATGATGCAGATTATCGGCGATCGCAATGTCCGTTTAATTCCTGATATCCTGGTTGGTGGTACTAATGGCAGCACTAATGGCTTAGTTGATGGGTTGCTGTCGATGATTTTGTGGAATCAGACTAATAAAACAGGTGAAGTTGCACCACTACCAACTACAACCCCACCACTATCGCCAAATGGTAATTCTCAGTTGGTTGTAGAGTTGCCTCAAGATAAATAAGTCGGTATGAATATTTATTAGGTTTTTGTTAAAACAGTCTGAAAAACCCCTCTCCATAGCTTGCTACTCTACGAGTTCTCCGCCGGAGTACCCGTAGGGTACCTGACTTTTCCCGTTAAGTCTCTTTTCTGGACTTTAGACTGATTTACCCCACTATAGTTTAGGTTTAGTTTGCCAAGGTTTGAAGTGTCTGCCATCAGCTGCAAGTTTGGAAATGTTATTACGACAAGTACAACAGAGCCAAAATAGGGGATAGGGGAGAAAGGGTGTAAATGACTAGTTTCGCCATTTCGTTATTAACCAGCTTATGAACCAGCCTACGCCGCTAAAGAGTAAGACTGCGAGAAAACTGAGAATTAACGAGGCGAAAAAGGGATGGGGTTGGTTATCAGGAGATAATGCGGCTAAGGGTTGGTTGATTTTGTCGATGTGGGAAACGATGACACCGGAAGCTATTGCACCACCACCAAAGCCGATACCTATTATTTGGATTGTGGTTTCTAGAGTGCGATCGCGTTTTGCTTGTTCTACATCGCGCTCTGCTTGTTCTATTTCCACAATACCGCGAATTGTGTCTATGGCTTTACCTAACAATTCTGAGCCGTGACGAAAATAACCCAAGTCGCCATTAATTTGTTGTTGGAAATAAGCGCAGTTTTTTTGGCTAAATATTTCTAGAAAGCTGATATCTTCATTGGCGAAGATGCTTTTAATTTGTTGTAGTCTCTCGTTGTAATTATAAGTATTGATAGCGATTGTATTTTGATATTCTTCTAAGTTTCGTAGTAGGCGGGTGTATGTTAATGATATTTGGGGTAAAGCTTTTAACTGGTTTTTTAAGTTACTTAAGTTGATTTTATTATCATATTGGGTCTCATCTAATTTGGGAACTTTATCAATTGTATCTTCGACTTTTCTATAGGCTGAATCTAGTTCTTGATATATTTTACGACTATCTTTATAAGCTTTAACTGCTTTGGTACGGAAGAAAAATAAATCTAGTAATTCTTGATAGCATTGATTAAATTTACTGTCTGCTTGTTTGTCAGTAAATAACCATATTAGAACGTGTTGATAATTATTTAATTGGCTAAATAAACCGTATTCAAAAATTGGGCTACCAAATAACTCGCCTTGGCGGTTGAATGGTGGTAGGAGATAGTTATCAGGAAAGAAAGACTTTAAACACTCATTGGCTATTTGCTGGATAATTTGTCTGTCTTTTGCGCCTGTTAACCAGCCAGTAATTAGCAGAGTTTGACCGAGAAATAAAGGATTTGCGGGAACTGTGAAACAATTATTTTGATTTAATTGCCGTAAAAAAGTAATGTCTACATCATCTGTCTGATTGTTATTTTCCTTTTCTGGACGACGGAGATTTAGCCATAAACTGTAACTATCATATATTCTTAAGGGATGAGCAAAGCCTTTAATTAATAAGTCTTGGGTTTGGTTGAGAGAAATGTTACCCTGCAAATCGACAGCATAGTTATCATCGATTACTTCTGAGTCTTTTAGTAAATCGACACGGGGGTTATCTGGGTTTTTATTGACATCAAGACGCTGATGGAGTTGTAGATTTTGGTGTAAAGTTGCGCTAGCTATGGCGTTAGCCTGATACCAAAGGAAGTCTTTATCTGTCGATGAATTGTTTATGTCATTACTAGCACTTTTGTACAATTGAAAAGCGAATAAATGAATGTTTGGTGCATAAATTTTCATGGTTGCTTGGTTTGGTTGTTGCTTGTTTTTGTTTCTTGTAGTCTTTTGAGTTCATCTTGTACTACTCGATAGCGATTTTCTTGAGTATTTTCTTGGATTTCTGGCTTACTTTTGCTGACTTTCTCAATTTCTCTTTCTTCAATTAATACAGCGTCTCTCACATCTTCATAGTCGAGATACCATTGGCGAATGGCTTCTGCAAATAAATCTGGTGGTTGGGTTTCTAATTGAGCAAGTTCGTTTAGTAATTCGGGGATGGCTACAATAGCTTCTGGCGAGAAAACATAATCTTGGTTTCTCACAACTTGGGTAAATGCTTGAATGAGTTTATCTGGTTCCATAGCTTTTGTTTTTGAGTTGGTTAATTGTTGAATATACTTGACAATTCATTTCAATTTTATCTGAAATTACACATAATTATAAAATCCATTAATTTATCTGCGTCCATCTGCGTTCATCTGCGTTTAATTTGGTACTAATTTAATCTTTATTCTATTGAGAAGATAAAAACTAAACTGGAGAAATAGCAGAAAAAGCAGCCCAAAATTCTGGTCTTTTAAATGGTTGTTGTTCAGGTTTATATTGTTGTAAAAAGCCAATGATTTTTTGCTGTTGTGTGTTTTGCATATTGGTTTTACTTTGCACCCAGTCTATAATTTGTGATTGCGTTGCTCGGCGTAACCATGTTTGGGTATGGTTCAAGGCTAAGGACACATTATATTGATAAAGTGGTAAGTTTTCATAAAATTTAATCATTAGTAAAGCTGTGTGAAAGTCGCTAACTGCCCATAAACTACTAATAATGTTAGTTCCACCAGCACGCATAAAACCACTTGCCAAACCTATATATTCATCGCTGTTATTTGTATAGTCAATAAAACCAGTTTCGCAAGCGGAGAGACAGACGAGACGACAGTTATTTAAATTTAATTGAAAGATATCTTCCAGGGTGAGACATTTATCTAAATCAATAGCTTTTTCGTTGTCAATTCTCAGGTAGCGTGATGAGTTGATGGTGCTGGGAATGGTAGAGGTTACTGCATCGGCTAACTGTAAACCAGATTTTAAGGGGAAACGGAAGTTAAAGTAACCGTGACAAGAGAAATGCAGCCATTGGGAATTGCTGAGGGTTTCATCTGTTGGTGTTGCTGTTAAGGCGGCTTTGGTGGCTTGGTGATGTTTCAGGACTTGTTGGGGTTGAAAATCTGCGGCTATGGTTTCGACTTCGATATCGGTGAAGGCTAAATCGTTAGTGGGGTTTTGAATGGCAAATAAGTTACTGAAGGGATTTAATTCTAAGTTGGCTAATCTTCGCACTCGCCGTTGAGTAAATCGTAAAAGTTGATTACTTGGTGCATAACTTACGCCATGAGGAAATCTATCAAATAAATATTCTGGTTGTGATGAGTTGTTATTAGCTAGGGGTACAGCATGGAGTGGGAATAAATGTAAATAACGATGGGGAATGACAATCAGTTTTTTGTATTGGGAGGGAATGAGAGAAATTATCTGATTGAGGTGGAGGGTTTGAGTTAGTTGGGTTAGTTGCTCGTTTAGCTGATATCGCCACTTTTGTTTATCTTCACCGTAGATTTGCAGATAATTATCAGTCCAGTTTTTTAAATTGTCTAAATCTTCTGAGGCTGATTGCCAAATGATTGGTTGATGGTTTTTGCTGATGATGAAGGCACGAAAACAATCAGTAAATATATACCATTGAATAATAACTGTTTCATCGTCTAAAAGATTTTTAATTTCTGCAAAACGGATATTGCTGTCTATCTCAGGTAGATTCTCTAGATTGATTGAGTCTGCTTTGCTTAATAGTTCTACTAAATAGCGGGTTTTGCTGCGTTCAATATATTCTATCGCTTCAGTGTCTTTGCCCAATGCTAGGCAAACTTCTATCATGCGTCTATAAAGTTTATTCCATTCTTCTGCTTGTTTGCGCTTGCCTTCTTCACCTAAATTATCACCTGCATTAATTTCACCCCGTAAAGCTTCGACGGTTGGTATTGCTTGGGCAAAGGTATCGTAAGCTAAATTAAATTGTTTCTCTTCTTGGTATAAGATACCGAGATTTAACAAAGTTTCTGCATGATTTTGAGGAAAATCAGTGCGGGTATAAACTTCCAGAGCCGCAGAATAAGCAGCGATCGCCGCCTCCAGATTCTCCCCTCTGTTTCCTAATATTCTGTTACCGTAAGCATTCCCCAGATTATTTTGCGTCATTGCCCAATCTACAGGAAAATCAGTGCGGGTATAAACTTCCAGAGCCGCAGAATAAGCAGCGATCGCCGCCTCCAGATTCTCCCCTCTGTTTCCTAATATTCTTTCAGAGTAAGCAGTCCCCAGATTATTTTGCGTCGTTGCCCATTGTTCAGGAAAATCAGTGCGGGTTCTGACTTCCAGAGCCGCAGAATAAGCAGCGATCGCCGCCTCCAGATTCTCCCCTCTGTTTCCTAATATTCTTTCAGAGTAAGCATTTCCCAGATTATTTTGCGTTCCAGCCCATTGTTCAGGAAAATCAGTGCGGGTATAAACTTCCAGAGCCGCAGAATAAGCCGCGATCGCCTTCTCCAGATTCTCCCCTTTGTTTCCTAATATTCTGTTACGGTAAGCCTCTCCCAGATTATTTTGCGTTCCAGCCCATTGTTTAGGAAAATCAGTGCGGGTATAAACTTCCAGAGCCGCAGAAAAAGCAGCGATAGCATTTTCCAGATTCTCCCCTCTGTTTCCTAATATTCTGTATAAGTAAGCAGTCGCCAGATTATTTTGCGTCATTGCCCAATCTACAGGAAAATCAGTGCGGGTTCTGACTTCCAGAGCCGCAGAATAAGCAGCGATCGCCGCCTCCAGATTCTCCCCTTTGTTTCCTAATATTCTGTATAAGTGAGCATTCCCCAGATTATTTTGCGTCATTGCCCAATCTACAGGAAAATCAGTGCGGGTTCTGACTTCCAGAGCCGCAGAATAAGCAGCGATCGCCGCCTCCAGATTCTCCCCTCTGTTTCCTAATATTCTGTATAAGTAAGCATTCCCCAGATTATTTTGCGTCGTTGCCCATTGTTCAGGAAAATCAGTGCGGGTATATATAGTGAGGGCGATTTCATAACCAGCGATACCAATTTCCATGTTGTTGGCTTTGCTACCCAAAGGAAAATCGTTAATCAGATTGCTAAAATTACCAATAGTTGCGGCGATGAATGTTGCTCTATCTGGTTTTGCTTTCTCTAGGGTATTTGTTGCCCATCGGCGCAATAATTCTGCAAAGATACGATCCAGTTTATCGGTATTAGCTCTCAGCAACGGGTAAATTACTTGAGCATCGCCGTTGCTGTCTGCGGTTGTTCGCAATACCTCTAAAATAAATGGCAAGTAAGTCTCTATATCTGCTTCACTAATGGCGGGAGTTTCTGGGGTGGTGAGATATGCGGCTAAGTTTCTCAACCACTCGGCTCTATTTTCCTCTCCCTGCTGGGCAAAATGCTCTGCTGCTAATCCTACCACCTGCACAAAGTCAGCATCTAGCAATTCTGTATTCGCTGCTAATATCTCCGGTTCTTCCCCACTAGGGCAATCTAGCAGGGTTTGAATTAGCTGATAATAAGCTTGTAAACGCTGTTCGTTCATGAGCAGGTGCAAGTATCACATAACACAATCCCATTATGACGGAAAGATGAGGATTCTTGCTGAGTGTCAAGTCGCTTCGCTCCAATTCAAAATTAAAAATTCAAAATTCAAAATTAATGGTCACGAAACTAATTCGTGTGGTGGCAAATGCAATTGATTTGGTCACGAAACTAATTCGTGTGGTGGCAAATGCAATTGATTTGGTCACGAAACTGAATCGTGTGGTGGCAAATACAATTGATTTGGTCACGAAACTGAATCGTGTGGTGACGAATGCAATTGATTTGGTCACGAAACTAATTCGTGTGGTGACGAATGCAATTGATTTGGTCACGAAACTGAATCGTGTGGTGGCAAATGCAATTGATTTGGTCACGAAACTGAATCGTGTGGTGGCAAATGCAATTGATTTGGTCACGAAACTGAGTGTTTGATAATTAAAAAAATGAGTTTCGTCACTAATTTTATTTTTTTGATAACTAATACTAATATTTTATGATTGTGGTGGGCATTGCCCACCCTACAGTCAACAGTCAACAGTCAACAGTCAACAGTCAACAGTCAACGCCTATAGCGCGCATTAACCTGACTAACAAACGACTCAATTCATGAATAACTTAACTGCTATCGTCCTTGCAGGTGGTCAAAGTTCCCGCATGGGACAGGATAAAGCTTTGATAACTGTTCAAGGTGTGCCGTTGTTGCAATTTGTCTGTAACATTGCCGCCAGTTGTGCTGATACTGTTTATATTGTCACCCCTTGGCCGGAACGCTATGAGCATTTATTTTTACCAGGGTGCAAATTTCTTCCAGAAGCGGCGACTCAGGGGCCTTTGATTGGCTTTGCTCAAGGGTTAGCAGAGGTAAAATCTGAGTGGGTGTTACTTTTAGCTTGCGATTTACCTAAATTACGGGTTGAGGTTTTGCAAGAATGGGCTGCTAATCTTGATAGTGTACCAGAGGAAGCTATTGCTGCTTTACCCCATCACGCCAAAGGCTGGGAACCTTTATGTGGTTTCTATCGCCGTCGCTGTTTACCGCAATTATTAGAGTTTATCCATCAAGGTGGGCGATCTTTTCAGCAATGGCTACAACATCATTCTGTACAAGTTTTATCTCTACCAACCCCAGAGATATTATTCAATTGCAACACACCAGAAGATTTAGCTGTAATTCAAGGTGAGTTTGATGACCTCTCCCCAAACCCCTCTCCGACACGGAGAGGGGCTTAAATATCTTGAAAGCTCAAAGAAAAATGAAGGTTTTGAAGCCTCTCTCCTTGCAGGGGAGAGGTACCCTGCGGGAAGCAAGCTATGGAGAGGGGTTTTAAGAATAAGTCGCACATCGCGTTAACTACTTCGTTCGTTCACTATCACGTTTAAAATTTTTGTCAAAAGATACGCTACCAATACCTTGAATAATTCCGCGACCAATTAAGCCTAAACCTCTACCAATGATTTGGGTTAGCACAAAGACAATGCCACTACCTAAGACAGATAATAGCGATTGTAAACGAGGAGCGATCGCATCTCGAAATTCTAAACCTAATGTAACTACTAAAGGTACTCCAGACAATTGTGCTAGTTCGTCATTGCGGGGAGCATAAATTGAAATTTGGGCAATACCACGGGGCGCAAACACAAGTAGTTCGTAGCGGCTTTCAAAAATTGCTTTGGCTTCGTTCACATAGTTATTTAATCGATATTTCCATGATAAATCATTTCTAAAACGTTCCAGTTCTCGTGTAGACATTAAAGATTTAACATAGAAATCTTGTTTAATTTCTTCTATGTCTGCCAAATAATTTAATAGTGGTTGGACTACGCTGTTAGCTACCTGAATTATCAAGTTTTCTAGTAACATTTCTGCGTGGAAGTTGGCTTCAGAGCTACCTGCTTGGTAAGTATGATGCTCTACTCTTAAATCTGTTTGCAATAACAGATAAGAAAATAATTCTAATCCTAAAGGAATCTTATTCAGAATCGCTGTTTGTACAACTTCTGGATTCTGCAATAATACGGTGACAATTTCTAGATTACGCTTGCCTACTTGCACTCTAGAAAACTTACCGAAAAAGTCTGTAATTACTGCTTGCCATAAGTCATGTAAGATTACAGGCTGTAATTCTACTAACTGATTAGCTGTAATTTGGGCATTACGCAAAGCATCTAATTGTTGAGCCAGTTTTTGCAAAATTAGATATAGGAGTTCTCGTTTTTTATCTTCACGAAATATATCAATCTCTAAAACCGAATCTGAAACATTATTTAAAGGAAATTGTAGTTTATTAATACAAGCTGCAAATAAATTGGCTTGTAAAGCTCTGGGACTGAGTAGCGGGGGCGATGTGGATGTTGGTTGTGAGTCTGAGGTGTTAATTGTGGGTATTGGTGGGGGTACTATAGGCAGAGATTTGGCAACTGAGGAAGTTAATGTTGGCTGTTGTTTTTCTTGGGGTAGAATTAGTACCTGATTGAGCAACCAGCGACTTGCTAAAAGTTCTCTTCGCTTCCCGGCTAGAACTGCTCGATCTAATATTGGTAAACCAGGAGTTTGTAATTGTGCTGTGACTTCTTGCAGCGCATGATCAATATAATTCACACTTGATAAATGTAAATTTTGCCGCCACTTAGCCAAAGGTAAACGAGGCGCAACCGCAGCAACAGAGGGAGTAATTTCTGGGTTTACTGTTTCAGCCAACCAGTAAGAATTACCAGCCGCAACGGCTTCTATAACGGTAACTAATTGGGAAATGGGAGTGCCTTTAGGACAGTAACCCCGCACACCAGCAGCCCTCGCTGCCATGATTAGTCCTGCATCGGGAACCGCACTTAAGAGCAAAGTTGGGAGTGTGGGGTATGTAGCTTTGAGTTGCTGGCAGAGTTGTAATCCTTGCTGTTGACTATCAATTGAGCGACTATTCCCTAATTCTAAAATTACCAAGTCCACTTGATTGGGGTTAATCTGGGCAAGTTCCGCAAGTATTTGTAAAGCTGCTGTATCTGTTGGTGCTTCCGATACCACCTCTATGTTAGGCATGGCTTCCAACGCTACCCGTAGTCCCAGGCGGAAAATGGGGTCTTGATCAACTAATAATAATTTTAAAGGGCGATCGCTCATAGTCTGCTCAAATACACCAGCACTGTCTTGGCTGCAACTCGTAAAAAGTAAAATCCCTCCTCATTGTCACCTGTTTTCGTCCACTCATAAATGAAAGATAATTACCATAAGCATCAATTATTCATGTGATTAAATGAACCTCAGTCTCAGGCAGTGGTTGGCAGAACGCCAAATAGAAATCAGCCATATAAAAACATTTGCTGCTGGGCAACTGGCAGGTATTGCCTATCGTATTGTTCAGGATATGGAACTTAAAAGCCTGATGCCGTTGGATATTTGTACGTTAGCAGAAGTACTGCAATTACCATTAGGCACGGCTGAACAAGAAATTTCTGTGCTTGCTTCCTTAAGCGAACATCTTCTGCGTAACCTCAGTCAAAAAAAAGCCCTCAAACGCAATGAAGGTACTTGGTTAGCATTCCAAATTGCTTACCTATTAGCGTTAGAACAGATTTTACTCCAAGAAGAACAGTTAAAAAGACCTTGGTTAAATCGTGCCAAAATACCTTTACAAGCCACAATAATTATCTCAGATCCCCAACTCCAAGGATTATTAAAAACTCTCTCTCCTGGTAAATTAACTGATACTCAAGCCGAACAAGCACTTTCTTCTGTAGCCGATTCCTTACTAGTACAACAGATGAATCATGCTACTGTAGCTTGGTTAATGGCTAATGGTGCAGAAGAATTAGAAGCTAAATTATTAACTCAGCGTTTAGATAATTCCCTCCCTGGATACCTGCTAAAAATCATTGCTCAAAATTCCGCACCTTTAGCCCAACTACAAAAATTTTTCTGTATAGGAACTCCAGAAGATGTCTTAAATATTGACTTATATAAAGAGAATTATCGCGCTAGTTTGCTACAAACTCTCAGTACACCATTATTAATGGAACATTTTGCCCTGAAAAATATTTATGTTCCTTTATCTGGTATACCTCAAGAACCTAATAGTGAACAGTCAATTGATTTAAAAACATGGGTAGAGAAACAACTAAATGATTTAGAAACTATTGCTGTAATTGAGTCAGAACCTGGTTATGGGAAATCCAGTTTTTGTCAGATTTGGGCGGCGGAAGTAGCATTAAAACTTTATCCTCATTGGATGCCAATACTGATTCGATTGCAGGATATTAAATATGGCAAAAGTTTGCTAGAAACTCTCAACTCTGGTTTTACATTGAATGCTCATGTCAACTTGTCTACTTGGTTAGAGCAAACAAATAATCGGTGTGTTTTATTACTAGATGGGCTAGATGAACTTCCTGCTTCTCATCAGGGAAATAGGGCTAAGAAAATTTTTATCCAACAGTTACTACAATTACAGTCCCAAGAACAACATAAAATTGTGTTGACTAGTCGCTCTCAAACGGTGGAGGAAATTACTTCAGAAATCCCCCTACAATGGCGACGCATTAAAATTCAACCTTTAGAAATAAACCAGCTAAAACAATGGTTTCAACAATGGGCATTTGTCCAGTCTTTACCCACTTCCCAAAACTTTTTTTACATTCCTAAAACAAGCAGGATTATTTGCCAGTAACTCTCACTTATCAGCAATCTCTCATTTAGTACGGCAACCATTAATGCTATATGTATTAGGGGTTTTCCACCGCGACGGACTATTAGATGATGAGATATTGCAAAAAAATACTAGGGTTGCCCTAAATTGGGAAATTTACTCTCGCTTAAAACGATGGTTGCTGGGGTATCCGTTGACTGCGGGGATGAAGACAATGCTATTACGTCCGGGAACTGCTCATATTCACCGTACACCAGAAGCAATCACCAATCTACTAGGAGAATACCATCCTCAAGACCTGATTGAACAAATGCAGGCGATCGCTCTCAAAATTTTACATGGCGATCGTCATCAAGTTACCCTGACTGAAGAATTAAATACAAACATTCTCCCGGCCTTATATTTCCGTTATTGTCTTACCAGTAAGTCATCACAAGCTACTGACAAAGCACAATTAACAATTAAAGTAGAGTTTTCCCACTCACAAATAGGCGAATATCTTTGTGCTGAAGCTGTAGCAAACCAACTGCAAATGCTCACCCAGTGCCAAGAAGATGTTTACGGAACAGAAACATTTATTTTGAATGCTCCTAGCAGTGTTGCCCAGCATCTCTACCATTTACTAGGCTACGGCATGATCACGCCAGAAATTGAGGGATTAGTCATAACTGCTTTACAAACCCAACAAAAGCCCATTTTGTTACAACGACTAGAATCGTTTTGGCGCGGTTGGTGTCAAGGACGTTGGTTAGATGAAGGCATTGCCCATCAAGAACTACCTTATTTTCACAGCTTACAAAATTTTGTGAATGTTGAGCAAGTCAATACGAATGTGGGAATAAATGTATTTTTATTACTAGCCGCTATTAGTCGGGACATTCACGTTTCTTTTTATCCTTGTGGTAATCCAGCCAATGTCAGTGAGTTTTACCCGGAAACGATGATTATGTTGTTGGCTAAAGCCGCTTTTTCTGGAAGTAACGCTCTAATCAAGCGCATTTACTCCCAATCTTTAGCTAAAATCAACCTCTCAGGAGCATTTTTATCGCAAGTCGTCCTAACTGGCGCAAATCTTGAACAAGCAAATTTATGCGATGCTGTATTGGTGAATGCAAATTTAGCTGATGCTAACTTAAATAACGCAAATTTAGCTGGTGCTAACTTATCTGGCGCAAATCTCACTGGTGTCAGCTTGGAAACTGTCAATCTCACTAATGCTTGTTTATGTGATGTTATCCTCACCGAGGCTGAAAGAGAAATTGCCCAACTCCACGGTGCATTATTCTCTCTAGAACAATTTCAAGTAGTGAAAAGTTTGTTATCCAAGCAATCTTACTTTAGTGTTTCCAGCACTAGAGAGAAAACTAAGTTTTGGAATCAAAATAGTCTCGATATCGGCTTGATTGAAAGCTTGGAAGGTGAAGTAATTATGCCTACAATTCTAGACCACGAAACCTATGATGAAACGGTTTTTGGTAAAAGTGAGTTATGAGTAGTGCTGGATTTTTAGTCAGTTGTCAGAGACGCGATTAATCGCGTCTGTACAGTTTTCTTCTTCCCCTACTCCCAGCCTTTCTACTCTTCATCTTGAGGATGCCGATATCCATAGAAGTTGATACTATAATCTGTAATCTTCACTCCTGTTCTTTGTTCAACTTCTTGGATAAATGCCTCTGGAAGTTGAATATGCACATCCAAAATTTGGTTAGTGTCTAAGCAGTTAACATGACTGTGAGAGTCACTAATGTTGCCGTATAAACGCCCATCACAACGTTCGATACTCTCAATAATGCCTTGAGTTGATAATGCTTCTAAGTTTTGATATACAGATGTATGACCAATGTCTTTGCCTTGTTGGTTGAGGCGATCATAAATTTCTCTAGCAGAAAGATGCTCATTTGCTTGCCACAGCAGTTCTAAAATAAAGCGGCGCTGGCGACTGACGCGCATACCTAACAGCTGACAACGCTCAAGAGCATCTTCTAGAGAACGAATTGGTTTTGTCGATATTGCCTGTTGCTGCATATTTATGTCTATTTACTATTGGGGATCTTTCCCAGTTTGATGGTTATTGCTGTTGTATATATGTGAGGATATTAAATAACACTGCCTTACCTCTAACTGTGTTGTTGCTTGTGCGTGCTGCGGTAATCACAGTTTGAGATAATAATTTTTTTGCTTCTTGATAGGTTGTTCCGTCACACCTTAATCTAAAACAAACTCATTACAACTTTAGCTTAAAATTGCTATAAATGTCCATCTTGTAAAGGATGAAAGTACTGTAAAGCAGGGATAGGACTCAAAGGAGAACTTACTAACGCTAGAAGATGGGAACAGGTTGTAGGGTTTAGGTTAAGAGAGGGAGCAGAACTAATAACTATGGACAGAAGTTGCAGTGCAACGCCTCTAATGACCGATGACCAATGACAACTGACAATTGATCACTGTCATCATTGTGCAGTAAATCTTCCCAAAAAAGCGATCGCTACGGTTATGAAAGTTTAACTTAGCTATCCAAATATCTCACCCCAGGAAGAAGCCAGTGTAATTAGAAATGATTCAGGCGATCGCTCACATTGATGAACAAATATTAATTTTTTCTTTATAATTCAGCCAATATTGGCGTATATATCCTATCCAGTACATCAGAGGACGCATCTTGACTGTTGTCTATGCTACACCCATTTGTAAAGGTGAGTGCCGTTTATTTGCTCGGTTTCCTTTTAAGTTTCTTGCTAAACTACCAGGGTTTTTTATTAAATTAAGACCAGGTTGGTACTATCACCTGGGACAAAATGGTGTTTTAGAAGACGACCAAATTTTTCTCCATTATCAAGAAAGATAACTCCAAGCCAAAGGGGGTAATCCTAACTTTACAAAAGCGTTTTACCTACCGATGAAAGCTGACAGTTTTGTGTTTGAACTGCGCCAGTGGGTGAACAATTACAACGCTGAACCATTTACTGGAGAATGTTTTTCGCCAGCCATTCCTAAAGAACAACTCTTAGAAAGATACTATTCACACACAATAAAATGTGCAAGTTGTGGAAATGCGTTGGCTAAAATTCAAAAACTCCGATTATGGAGTGGAGTAATCACAGTTATCTCATACGTTATGGGAAGTTATGCAGAAATCCAGATTTTATTATTCCCTGGTGTAAAAGCTAATGAGAGCAAACATAACACGGAGCTAAAACAGTGCAAATCACTAAGCGCAATGTGGAATTGAGAGTAGATGACAGCTTAATGCGTGTTTATGTCGCATCTCCAAAACCAGTCGGAGTTTACCCAGGTATTGTATTTTATAGTGATATTTATCAGTTAGGTAGCCCGATAATTCGTCTTGCTAACTACTTAGCTGGATTTGGTTATGTAGTAGCAGCACCAGAAATTTTTCATCGCCTTGAGCCAATTGGACTAGTAATTGAGCCGGATGATCTTGGGAGAATGCGAGGTAACGACAATGCGCGACGAACAGCGATCGCTGAATATGATGCAGATTCTCGTGCTGTAATTGATTTTCTCAAAGCGGAAACCACTGTTAATGCCAATAAAATTGGTACTGTTGGTTTTTGTATAGGTGGACACTTAGCCTTTCGCGCAGCTTTTGAAAACGAAGTTAAAGCCTCTGCCTGCTGCTACCCTACAGGGATTCCCAGTGGTAAGTTGGGTAAAGGGGTAGCAGATACTATCCACAGAGTCAAGGAAATCAAAGGCGAAATGCTGCTAGTACTGGGTACACTTGATCCTCACATACCAGAAAGCGATCGCCAAATTTTAATTAAAGCCATTGAAGATGCTAAAGTACCTCACAAAGTAGTTTTATATGAAGCAGAACATACCTTCATGCGTGACGACGGTTATCGCTACGATTCTGCTGCTACTACCTTTGCTTGGGCAGAAATAGTAGAATTTTTAGGACGTGTATTTGCTGACTAAAATTTTAATAGTGGGAATTGGTAATGGGTAATGGGTAATAGGTAATCATTACAATCACTTAGCTATTACCTATCAACTATAGGACTCATACTTGATTTTTGAAATACACGTAGGGGAGCCACTGCGTTGGACGGGTTTCCCGGCTTGGAGCAAGTGGCGTTGGGCAATGCCCACCCTACAGATACTGAGAATTTTATGCGCTAGCGCAGGCTACGCCAACAGAAATCAAATCGGATTCCTATATTTCCAACCATATCTTAAATATTTGACCAGACTGGAAAAAAATCCAGCATGACTATTAGCGGTAATTTAGTAATAATACTAATATTTGCCGTTCTTGTGGCTACTTCCGATGAAATTTCAACTGAAGAGACTTGCAAAGAAACGACCAGATAGAGTCCAAATTAAAATTCAGGATGGACAATTTGAGATTATTGGCATGGGTGTATGGCATTCTTACTGGCGAGATCCTTATCATTTACTGCTAACTATTCCTTGGACTGGCTTTTTATTACTAATTTGTCTTTCTTATCTAGCAATTAATCTCATATTTGCCCTAGCTTATTGGCTGGGAGGAGATTGTATAGCCAATGCTAAACCTGGTAATTTTTTGGATCTATTCTTCTTTAGTGTACAGACACTTGCATCTATTGGCTATGGTGCGATGTATCCTAAAACACTATATGCCAATACTGTTGTTACCATCGAAGCAATGATTGGTTTGGTAGGAATTGCTGTGATGACAGGACTGGCATTTGCTCGCTTTTCCCGCCCTTCTGCCCGTGTTATATTTAGCCGTGTTGCAGTCATCACACCGTACAATGATGTACCAACGCTGATGTTTCGCACTGCTAACCAGCGACGCAATTTAATTCTAGAAGCCCAGATGCGCGTCTATTTAATGCGTGACGAAATCACAGCAGAAGGAGGATTTATTCGGCGTTTCCACGATTTAAAACTATTAAGAAATCAGACACCTAGTTTTACATTAAGCTGGCTAGCACTGCATCCTATAGATGAATTCAGCCCTTTATATGGAATGTCAGCAGAGTCGCTAATACAAACAAACACAAATATAATTATCTCGGTCAGTGGCATTGATGAAACAGTAGCCCAAGTAGTTCATGCCCGTTATACTTATACGGCTAGTAATATTTTATGGAACAGTCGCTTTGTTGATATTTTTCACCATACATCTGATGGACATCGCTACATCGACTATAAATATTTTCATGATGTCTTGCCTTTAGATAAAATAGGCTAAGAAATTCAAGATTTAAAACCCGATTACCTATTTTACCCCTTGATCAAAAACTGTCGCAATATCTCTCCTGGCTTGCGATCCCAAGTATCTATATGTTGATAAATTAAATTATTTTGCCTCAATTTATAAGTTGAGTAACCATTAAAAAGCATCTGCGATCGCCAGGGAACACGCAAAGTTCCTCGCACTGTCCACTTGGCTAAAATAGTATCTTTATCTAACTGCAATACTTCATGTAAATCAAAGTATATTTCTGGAAAAAATAACCGAGCGTGAAACCGTAAAGTCCAGAAGATAATCCTGTAGTTAAATTTGCCTTTAAATTTGTTTACTGGGTCTTGAAAGTAAATATCTTTCGTATAAATATCATAAGATATATCTTGCTCAAACAGTGTCGGTAAATCTTGTTGCAGAGTTTTAATGACCTGTTCTATTTGTATTTGAGATTCCATTTATCTAAATAATTAACAGCAAACCCTAAGAAAATATTACTCGTAGGCTCCAACGTTAGCAATAAAATCTCTGCATACCTCCGCGCTAACCACCCTGCGGGTTCGCCCTTAGCGTTCTCGTAGAGTAACCCAACACCAAAACCTCGATTTTGTTGGGTTTCACTGCGTTCTACCCAACCTTGTATATTGAGGGAAGTAGTATAAGTCTTGAAAAGATCACTGCACCAATAAAAAAACCCCCAGAGGGGGGCTAAAATCTATGTTGTCCGCGTGGAGTGAACAACTAAATAATTAATACTTACAGTAAGTACAGTAATCCGAACAGAATAATCCAGATTACGTCTACAAAGTGCCAGTATATTTCCGCAGCTTCAATACCAAA
The DNA here is from genome assembly GCF_048568275.1 of Anabaena sp. FACHB-595. Classification (NCBI taxonomy): domain Bacteria; kingdom Bacillati; phylum Cyanobacteriota; class Cyanophyceae; order Nostocales; family Nostocaceae; genus Anabaena; species Anabaena sp. FACHB-595. The sequence continues at coordinate 1,107,854 of NZ_CP183473.1, read as the reverse complement.
GTGTTTTTCACTACTATAGTGACCTTGAGTGCGCGATCGCCACAACACAGCTACAATTGCCAAAACGCCTATAGTTACGTGCAGTCCGTGAAAACCAGTCAACACGTAAAACGCACTAGCGAATAAATTAGTAGTCAGCCCAAATTCTAAATGGGTGTATTCGTAAACCTGCCCGACCAAGAAAATCGCACCCATTGCGGCAGTAATTGCCAACCACAGACGCATACCCTTGGTATCATTTTTCTTGATAGCAGTATCAGCATTGTGCATGACAAAGCTGCTGGCAATTAGATTGACAGTATTTACACCAGGAAGTAAAAGTTCTAACTCTGGTGTACCTGCCGGCGGCCATACAGGTAATGTTGAACGGAAGGCCAGATATGCTCCGAACAAACCTAAAAATATCATTCCCTCGGCAACTAGGAAGACAAATAACCCAAACAGCCGATGATCAGGATGTTCTTCGTGATGACCAACCGCCTCGGCTGCGTGGTGATGATTTAGTTCCGTTTGCGCTGGGTCAATAGTTTGACTTTGCATGAATCTTAAAAATTGGGGATTGGGGATTGGGGATTGGGGACTGGGGATTGGGGACTGGGGGTTGGGGAATGGGGATTGGGGAGTAGAAGCAATGTAAAACGAATAACTCAACTATAGTTTCATCAACCCCTACACCCTTACACCCTTACACCCTTACACCCCTATCCTCTACGACTCAATTGTTGGATATGGCTCATCAGGTTCAGCCCTGAGAACTGAGTTGGGGCCAGCCGATAAGACTGGGTTGGGGTCGGATAAAGGTACACCTTCGTTAGCCTTTTCCAAACCGTAGTCATAAGGCCCTGTAGCTAGGACTGGGAGTTTGTCAAAATTCTCAATGGCTGGTGGAGATGTTGTCATCCACTCTAAGGTGAGAGCGCGCCAGGGATTGTTACCAGCTTTCTCGCCGTATAACCAACTCCAAATCGCATTAAAGATGAAGGGGAAGGTGGAAACTGCGAGGATGTAAGAACCGTAAGTGCAGATTTCGTTTAATAAGGTGAATTTGGGGTCATATTGTGCAATCCGGCGGTTCATTCCCATCAAACCCAGCTTGTGCATGGGTAAGAAGGTCATATTTAAACCGACAATAGTTAAGGCAAAGTGAACCTTACCCCAAAATTCGTTGATCATTCGTCCCGTCATTTTCGGGAACCAATGATAAATGGCGGCGAAAATGCCCAGCACACTACCACCAAACAAAACGTAGTGGAGGTGAGCCACCACAAAATAAGTATCGTGGACGTGAATATCAAAAGGCACTGCTGCCAACATGACACCACTAATACCACCAATTACGAAGGTTCCGACAAAGCCGGCGGCAAACAACATGGCACTATTGAACTGGATTTTGCCGCCCCACATCGTAGCCAACCAGCTGAAAATTTTGATCCCTGTAGGTACGGCAATGATCATGGTGGTGATCATGAAGAACATCCGTAACCAACCGGGAATACCACTGGTAAACATATGGTGCGCCCAGACAATTAGCCCTAAAAAACTGATGGCTAAGGATGAATAGGCGATCGCTTTATAACCGAAAATTGGTTTACGCGAATGTACGGGGATAATCTCAGAAATTGCCCCAAAGAAGGGCAAAATCATGATGTATACCGCCGGGTGGGAGTAAAACCAGAACATATGCTGGTATACCACCGGATCACCACCACCTGTAGGGTTAAAAAATGTGGTACCTGGCGATGAGGTCAAAAGCCAGCAGAATCAACCCGGCTGCTAACACCGGCGTTGACAGTAAAACTAATGCTGAAGTGGCAAACATTGCCCAACAGAACAAAGGCATTTGATGGAAGCCCATACTAGGGATACGCATCTTCAGAAGGGTGACGAGGAAATTAATCGCCCCCAAAATCGAAGACGTACCCAACAGCAGGACACTGATAATCCAAATACCTTCTCCTACTTGTCCTGTTACTAAGCTCAAGGGAGGGTAGGAAGTCCAACCGGCATCAGGTGCATCACCCACGACCAAACTGGCAATGAGCAACAATCCAGCCGGGGGAATCATCCAAAAAGCCACAGCATTCAATCTGGGGAACGCCATATCTCTGGCCCCAATCATCAGGGGAATCAGATAGTTAGCAAATCCTGCACCTGCCGGCACAATCCACAAGAAAATCATGATTGTGGCGTGCAGTGTAAATAGACTGTTGTAGACTTCTGGACTGACAAAATCTACTTCAGGGGTGCGTAGTTCTGTCCGCACCAAGTCAGCCATCACGCCGCCAATGCAGTAAAAAATGAAGGAAGTGACTAAGTATTGCAGACCAATCACCTTATGGTCGGTATTAAAACTGAAGTAATCTCGCCAATGTCTTTCCCCTGGTTCTTCAATCAGCGCCGGGATATTGGCAGTTTCTTGCAACTGAGCTTGTGTCATGGTTAAGAGTCAATAGTCAATGGTCAATAGTCAATGGTCAATAGTCAATGTTCATGAGCTATAGCTTTGGAGTATGGACTAGTAGTCAATAGTCGTTTGTTATAACTATGGACTGTGGACTGTGGACTGTGGACTTTTGACTACTTGTGAATGTGATGTAACATCTCTGGTTGAATTCCCATTTCCTTAGTATAAGGAGCGAGAAATTCATCTGGGGTTAAGTCTGTAGGGTTGACAGCAACGGCTTGATTGAGCGTATCATTGTTGGCCGCTAGCTGTTCCTGTGTCCATTTTTTAAATGCTTCTTCCGGTTCAACTACTACCTGTGTACGCATTGCGCCGTGGTAGGGGCCGCAAAGTTCAGCACAGATGAGAGTATAGTCACCAGCTACTTTCGGTGTGAAGCGCATTTCGGTTTGTCTACCGGGGATCGCATCTTGTTTCAAGCGAAATTCGGGAACCCAAAAGGCATGAATGACATCGTTGGCTGTCATATTGATTTGCACTTCGCGCCCAATGGGAACGTGTAACTCACCAGTGGTGATACCTGACTCAGGATAGGTGAATATCCAAGCGTATTGTAGACCGGTGACATTAACTACTAATTCTGGTGGTTTTCCAGCTTTCTCTGGACTGGAGCCAATGCCTGGAGACACAATACCTAAACCTGGAGCATCCTTTTTTTGGGGAATTTGGTCGGCGTTGCGGACTGCGGCTGTAGCTGGGTCTTGCATCGCCTCATCAGATTTTTCTTGATTGAGGTTAGGAGTATCATTGAGCGTTGCGGCGATCGCCGCCCCAGGCATTGTCATGGAACTCTGAGTTATTGGCGCTTGATGACCCGCGTGGGGATCAAAACCACCGATGTCATTATAAACTTCAAAGCTATAGACAGAAATACCGATAACTATAATTGCGGGGATCGCTGTCCAAAGTATTTCTAATGGTACATTACCTTCAACTGGCGGGCCGTCTTCATGATCACCAGCACGCCGACGATATTTAACTACACAGTAAACTAATACACCTTCAACAATTAAAAATATACCTGCGGAAACGGTCATCATTGTATTGAAAAGACCATCCACTAAATCCGCTTCATCGGCGGCGGCAACTGGCATTAGTCCATGATTTTGACCGTACCAAAGGCTTGCCAGGGTTAGCCCGATGCCTATTAGTAATGTCCAGATTGAACTTGGAATTTTCACGGCTCACTTAATTGAATTGATTACGTTATTTTGAGGCAGCACACTTACTAAGGTAATCTAGCCTATTAAATATTGAGCCTAATGGTCTGAAATCTTTATTAATTTTTTCGACTACATTAATAATCTTGAGTAAAAGAGATTTATTAGATACGACTAAAAGTAGATGCCAAAAATTAGAAAAATTTAAGGAAAATTTAGCAATTGAAAATTCATGAACATTAATCAATTTCCCAGAACTTAAAAAATACCTAAAGCTTCGGGCTAGTAAGCCCTGGAGTAGTTCAAAGTAATAAGTAAAAGCTCATCAATAAACCCGGTTATATACGCTAGGGTGGAGATGGGTCGGTAATGAAAATAGAAAAATTTAAACAGCTCACCAAGGGCAGGCAGAAGGTATCGTTAATGAACGAATTTGTCCTAGAACAACAAAATGAAACGGCAACAGAGCAACAAAAGCCCAAGGACATGATTCGTCGCTTGGTGTGGAAAATGTCTATAGCCACCTTGATTTTGATGGCTATAGGCTCTGCTACCCGTGTGATGAATGCTGGCCTAGCTTGCCCAGACTGGCCTCTCTGCTATGGGGAATTAGTCCCAGCCAAGCAAATGAATCTCCAAGTGTTCTTGGAGTGGTTTCACCGATTAGATGCGAGTTTGATTGGCATGAGCGCGATCGCTCTGTTTGGTTTATCCTGGTGGCATCGCCGTGCTTTACCCTCCTGGCTACCTTGGGCATCAACTTTTGCCCTCTTGTTAATTGTCTTTCAGGGCATATTAGGAGGACTAACAGTCACCGAATTATTGCGGTTTGATATCGTCACCGCCCACATGGGAACCGCGCTGTTGTTTTTCACCAGCCTACTAATCATCGGCATAGCCCTCATCCCCTACCAGGGTACAGGCAACGTTGGTAAGCTGCCTTGGTTGGGCTTAATAGCCACGATTTTAGTTTACGCACAAAGTCTCTTAGGCGCTTTAGTCGGCTCTCGTTGGGCTTTACACCAATGCTTTGGTGGTTCTCAACTTTGCAATGTGATGTACAGCCATATTTTTGGTTTAGTTCCGCCAACAGTAGCAACCCTAGCCGTGGTTTTGATTTCCTGGCGGACACCAGCGTTACATCCTGCTTTGCGACGATTAGCTAATATGGCAGGAGGATTGTTAATTTTACAAATCCTCTTAGGATTTGCCACTTTCCGCCTACACCTCCAAGTCGAACCTCTAACAGTCTCTCACCAAGCGATAGGAGCTACTCTGCTCGGTACTTTAGTAGCTTTTACCGTCCTAGCATTACGCGACTGGGCTACGGTTGGTTTAACAGCAACTGCCACAAATACCCAAATGAGATGAGGGATTGGGGATTGGGGGCTGGGGACTGGGGATAAGAAAGTAAGAAATTCTTACTCATCCTCCTCATGGCCTAATGATGAATTAGCCCTAGCCCAATCTCCTCACGCAACACCATATCAACTGGGGCTGCAATTAAGTTGTTGAAAATAAGGAATTAAACTCAAAATGATTGAGACTAATGTCTCTCGTCGCCACCACGAAACTTTTATCCAGGTAATTCAAAGCTATTACCAACTAACTAAACCCCGCATTATTCCCTTGTTGTTAATTACTACAGCCGGGAGTATGTGGATTGCTGCACAGGGACAAGTAGACCCTGTGTTATTGTTAGTCACTATGGCTGGTGGTACTTTGGCAGCTGCTAGCGCCCAGACAATTAACTGCATTTATGACCGGGATATTGACTATGAAATGGAACGGACACGCCATCGTCCCATGCCATCGGGTAAGGTGCAAGTGCGTGATGCCCTGATTTTTGCGATCGCTCTCGCCGTACTTTCTTTTACCCTACTAACAGTATTCGCTAATCTCCTCGCCGCTTCATTAGCATTATCTGGTATTATTTTTTACGTTTTAATCTATACCCATTGGTTAAAACGTCATAGCACCCAAAATATTGTGATCGGTGGCGCGGCTGGGGCAATTCCTGCCTTGGTTGGTTGGGCAGCTGTTACAGGCACATTAAGCTGGAGTGCATGGTTAATCTTCGCTATCGTCTTTTTGTGGACACCCCCCCACTTCTGGGCGCTGGCTTTGATGATTCGTGACGACTATGCCAAAGTTGGCATCCCCATGCTACCCGTAGTTGAAGGCAATGCCGCAACAGTCAAGCAAATTTGGTATTACACCCTGATTACAGTCGCCGCTACCCTATTGCTGGTTTATCCTCTGCACGCTAGTGGTATTGTTTATGCAGCGATCGCTATATCTCTAGGAGCAGTATTCATCCGCAAATCCTGGCGCTTGCTGCATAATCCAGAGGATCGCCCTACAGCTAGAGAATTGTTCCTCTACTCCATTTCCTACATGATGCTGTTGTGTCTGGGAATGGTAGTTGATAGTCTTCCCCTCACTCATCATCTAGTCAACGCTGCTATCAATCAGTTGCATCTCATTAGTTAAAACATGGATCATTAAGCGATCGCGCTGGTACTATATTGTGGCGCGATCGCATTTTTACAAACTACACAAAATTCTATAAATTTTTTAAACGCAAAGAGGCGCGGGGTTATACAGAGTGTCCTCTTTTTTTAGTTAAAAAGGATACCCAGGAAAAGATATTTTGTCAGTTGCAAACCAAAGTATCAGGCTAGTTCCTAAAACACAGATAATCCCTGCTACCCCAGCTAGGGGTTTTTTGTTTTTCCCAGTCCAAAAATCAGAGACTTTACCTGTGTAAGTAACTAATTGGGCTGTATCTATAGTAGCGATCGCCCAGACTAAAGCCGAATGTAATCCCCAAGCTATACCCAAGTTACCGCGATCGCTTATCCTTGCCAACACCAACATCATTCCCAGTAACCATAACCCCGGTAGTTGGGGTAAAGTTTCCCGTTGCTCCCAAACTAAGTGTAAAAAGGCAAAAATCAGGCTAGAAATTATCCCTGCCGCCCATACTGAATAGTCTCTTTCTAATTCTGTTAACAGGAAACCACGAAAAACTAATTCTTCTATTCCTCCCACCAATAACGCTATCAATAAAATAGGTAATGAGATAGATGCTATTTGCTTGATATTTGATTCTTTAAAATAGCACCAACCCAACCACAATTGACAGGTAAACAAAATAACTATACTTAAAACTCCTAAGCTAAAGCCTAGTGCTAAGGAACTCAATAAGGCGAAATTACCAACAATCCCATAATTTGCAAAAGAACTATTAGTTAACCAAGTAGCTCCCCAAAGCACCAGAGGCGCTAATAAATAGAGCGATATCATTAATGGTAATTTTTGCTCTGGTTGCAACGGTTTTATCGGTTGCCAATTAAGTAATTTCAATGACACTGCTGCAATTGGTAACCAGCACACCAACCAAGCGATAAAAAACGCCATCACAACAGTGATTGCTGAGGCATCTTGCATAAATGCCAGCAGATTGTTGATGGATGGCGTAAGGGTGATTGTCAAATTAAACACAAAAATCACGGTAGACTATTTGCAGAATAAATTTTTGGCTTATAAATCAAGCCTCTACTAAGAGTAGTCACTTCTGCAAGGAATAAATCGTAGTTTTTGCGTTAGATAAAATTATTTAATCTCTGATACCAGATTGATATGGTAGTAGGGACACGTTAAAAGTAATCACTTTAACTTATCCCTTCCTCAGAGAATTTATTCTTCATCTTCCAAATCTTCATCAGATTCGTCGATATCTAAATCTGGGGAGAGCTTTTTATCGCTTTCACCGAGTTGAATCAAGTGAATATGCTTGTATCCCAATCTAATTTCAAATTCATCACCTGGTTTTAGTCCCATTGCTTTGGTGTAAGTAGCACCAATCACAATTTGACCATTTTGATGAACGCTAACTCGGTATGTCGGTTCACGACCACGACCATCTTTTGGTGCTTCTGGGCTAAGAGGAATACCTCTAGCCGATAGCAAAGCATCATAGAAATCTGTTAGATTAACCCGGACTTGGTTATTCTTAGTAACGGTATAGTAACCGCACTGTTTAGCTCTTTCTCGTCGTGGTAGAGTAGAAAGTTCTTTTACCTTAGCTAGCAGTGCTTTTCCAGTTAAAGGCGCGGTTGCAGTTTCAGTCATTACGCTCAAAATTTCCTTACTCTCTCCAAACTGATGAATTATGTTGTCTCATGCCAGTATTTGACTTTTTAGCATCTGCATAAAGTTACTGGAGACTTTAAAAATCAAGGGTGAATTCCTGCTGATATTAGCCTCAAATGCCTCTATTGCGTTTAACCACAACAGATTAGGAGGTCATGAGTTTCACAGGCACTAATTTCAGTGATTTTACGGCACTTTTAACCATGATTCGCCATTGGAAATGCAATTTTTTTCTCTTTTGGCACTACTGTAGTGGTGTAAATTTGCTCCACCTTAACAAATTGTGCAGGTTCTACTACAAACTAGTCGTAGACCAAAGAAATTGCAGGTTATCCACTTTTAGTGCTTGCCTTTATTGCTTTTGAGTTGTAAGGTTTTCCCTATGTTTCCTCTTCAGCTTCAGACAGCATGGTATTTGAATATGGTCTGGACATACACCCTTTTTTGCTGTGTCCTGCTTGTAGAGACGAGAAATTTCATGTCTCTACATTACGAAGAAACCAAGCAGTAGTAGCAGCAGTTATACAGCTGTTGATTCTGGTTTTGTGACTTCGTAATTTTATATTAAATACTAGCATGGACTAATAATAGCAAAATAGTTGTTTATTTTTAAATCTAACTTACAGATAAATTTTTAGCTAAAAGCCCAAGCTAATGAAAATAGAAAGCAGAGACGATTTTCTCTCTGCTTTATAAGCTAGAGTGATGATTGCACTATAGCTTTTATAAAAATTAATCTAAATTTAGATGAGTAGTTTTGACGAGTGAGTTATATCCTGAGATTCACTTGATTGAGATGAGACTAAAAGCTAAGAGAATGAAAGTCCTAGTTTATTCTCACCAGACAAAAATTATTGTGTTTTCTGTACGTCTGTCTATGGGAAGAATAAATCTCTTCACATCTATCTAGCATTTTCTTGCCACTACTAGATGTGTATTTTCAGCTTTAACGCTTATATACAAACAAAAAATGAACTTTTAGTGAGAATTATGAAAGTCGGTAGTAACCAGTGGGGAGTAAGCAAAAATTTTTCTGCTCTGTTGTACCAGCTAATCAAAATAGGGAGCTATGGGATTTACACTTGATTTTTGAAATTTACGCTGTGTGGGCATTGCCCACAGTAGCACGGTTTTGGTAGACATCGTCCACCCTACAGATACTTAAATCTTTTCACCAATCAAATCAGCTTCCTGTCGGTGGAAAAGAAGTTAAAGGTTAGGGTCGAGGGAAGAAGGATTTTGATCCTTAGCTATCTACTAAATTCATGGATGACTAAGTTGAAAACACTGGGTTAGGCTACTAGTGCTTAGTAAAAATCGCTAAATCGGGCAAGGAAACTTTAACTATTCTCGTGTAGGCACTTCATTATGGCTATTTTAAGTTAAAATTTTTTCATTTAACTCTCTTGCATATCTTGACATCAAGAATTATCAAGAATCATTAAAGCCTTAACCTTGGATATTTTATGGATAAAGCAGATGAAGCTGAAGCTCATTTGCAGTGAAACGGCCTTAGTGATTTCAAAGAATCAGCAAATTCAATCAGGGGTATATAATTAACTTTTTTTGCATTTAAGCCGCGACCACCTCACAAATCTCATCTATGGCGTTGCTGCAATTAAAATTTTAATGGTTATGCTGGAACTAGAATCAGTCACTCGTTGACTGACTAGCTCTTAACACTAGGCTGGCAATTAAGAGTAACAAGAGTATAGCCCAATTTTTGCAAACACCAGTCTCGACCCAAGATTTTCGAGGTTGGTGAGATAATTTTAAGACTTTGGTTGGTAGCAATGGAAGTTATATTTAAAATCATTCGTCAACAACAAAATTCTGCTCCTATTGTGCAGAATTACTTTATAGAGACAGACCCCGGTAATACTATCTTGGATTGTCTTAATCGTATTAAGTGGGAGCAAGACGGAACACTAGCATTTCGTAAAAATTGCCGCAATACTATTTGTGGTAGCTGTGCCATGCGAATTAATGGCCGTTCGGCTCTAGCTTGTAAGGAAAATGTAGGTAGTGAACTAGCTAGATTACAAAAAATATCATCTTCAGCTAATCAAGCAACTAACATTCCAGAAATTACGATCGCTCCTTTAGGCAATATGCCAGTCATTAAGGATTTAGTCGTAGATATGAATAGTTTCTGGAATAATCTAGAAGCAGTTGCGCCCTACGTAAGTACAGCAGCGCGACAAGTACCAGAACGGGAATTTTTACAAACACCAGATGAGCGATCGCGTCTCGATCAAACTGGTAATTGTATTATGTGCGGTGCTTGCTACTCAGAATGCAACGCCCGTGAAGTCAACCCCGATTTCGTTGGGCCCCACGCCTTAGCTAAAGCCTACCGCATGGTTGCAGATTCCCGCGATACTGACACAGCCCAGCGCTTAGAAAGTTACAACGAAGGAACGAAAGGTGTGTGGGGTTGTACCCGTTGTCTTTACTGCGATTCAGTCTGCCCAATGGAAGTAGCACCATTAGAGCAAATTACCAAAATCAAGCAGGAAATACTCACCCAAAAACAAGCCAGCGATAGCCGCTCAATTCGCCACCGCAAAGTATTAGTAGAGCTAGTCAAAGAAGGCGGCTGGATTGACGAAAGACAATTTGGCTTGCAAGTCGTCGGTAACTATTTAAAAGACCTCAGAGGATTACTCAGCCTTGCTCCCTTGGGTTTACGGATGATCGCCAAAGGTAAATTCCCCCTATCGTTTGAACCATCCGCAGGGACAGCACAAGTGCGATCGCTGATTGAATCAATACAAAAAGCGAATGAGGAGTAGTCAATTCAAAATTCAAAAATTTCTCCCCTAAACTCCTACACCAACTCCCTCACATCATCGCGGATCTTGCGGCACATTCACCGGTTGCCCAGAACGGTTATAGACTAAAACATCCCACTGCCCATTATTGCTAGACTCAAAAGCGATCGCATTCCCATCAGTGCTAATGGTGGGGTTGCGGACTTCTGCTTGTAGATTATTTGTCAAACTGCGTGATTGCCTTGTTTCTCTGTCATAGAGGAAAATAGCCGAGCGTCCTTGACGACTAGCAGCAAAAACCACATAACGACCATCCGCCGAAACACTAGGATGAGAAGCGATGGTATCTAAAGCATTTAGCCCAGGCAAATCCACCAAATTCCGCGTCAGAGTATCAAACATATACACATCCTGACTACCCCGGCGATCGCTTGTAAACACAATATATCTACCCGAACTCTGAGGATTAAGTTCTGAAGCAAGACTATTAATACTCCTTCCCCCTGGATCAAAAGGGTAACTTACCAACCGAGGATAGCCAAAACATCCGCTTAATCCTAAACAAGCAAATATAGGAATAAAAATACGTTTGGTCATTAGTTATTAGTCAACAGTCAACAGTTAACGGTCAACACTTCCCACCTACTGCTGCGGATTCACCGTAGCCCCATTGGGAATATCTAATTCAATATTTGGCCCCCTGTCTAGGACTTCGATATCCCATTGTCCACGGGCCGCGGTTTCAAAGACAACATAACGTCCATCTGGACTAATACCCGGATTTCGTACCCACCCGCGATAGGTGGGGGTAATGATTTGCGATTGCTGGATGGCGCGATCGTAAAGAGCCACAACAGGTCTACCTTGGTCGCTAGTCATGTAAACAATATACCGCCCGGTGTAGCTCAAACTGGGACTTTCGGTTATTGTCTCTGGTCGGTTTAATCCTGGTGTCCGAATAAAACTTTGTTGTTGTAAATCATACACAAGTAACTGATGCACACCATTCCTATTAGAAATAAACGCCAAAAAGCGACCATTACCACTTAAGGCTGGTTGCTCTTCTGCGAAGCGACTATTGAGGGAAGTTGGCCCAAGGGGGATATCACCAGAACCACAAGAGCCAAGCAAACTCGCCAAACCAAAAATTAGGCTCCAATGAATTGGTCTTTGGAGCCAGAACTGAGAAGTAAATTTTTTCACCTCAAATCTTTACTGGTTTCCGTCGCCTATAAGCTTACATCCATCCAGAGTGCTTTAGATATCATCAAAATTTGTCGAGTTCTCTGAATCATCATCTGACTGATCTATCGGTTTGTACGGTACGTAGTCAGTTGGGATAGCTTCATCATCTTGAGTTTCTCTACGGGAAGAACTTGTATCAGCAGGCGGACGACGCTTTCTTGGTCTGGGTTGCACATCCTCATCTACTTCTGGGCGAGGATTATTATTCCCCCGGCGAGGTTTTCTGACTTCACTACTAGAACTTTCCCAATCATCAACTTGCCTAGAAGCAGAACCCCAATCTTCTTGTTCATAGCTTTCTGAAGTTCTGGTTGTGGGGCGGTTGGTAGGACGGCGGCGTGGTTTATCCGTTGGTTCCTGTCTCTCAGTGGTGTTACGGCGCTCTTTGCGGGGTGGTTGTTCCTCATAATAGTTATCACGAGAGGAACGGTCTTCTCGACTTGGACGAATTCTGGCACGTACTGGACGTTCTTCCTCTTCCTCATCTTCGTAAGGTAAAGGAGCATAATCGTCTTCTACCTCAGCCTCATATTTCCGTCGGTTGTAAGAATAATTTTTGCTGACTGGTCGTTCATCATCCACAATCGGAGTGTTACGTTTCGCTTGTTGAGTAGCTATACTCCGCAGACGAATACTTTCAACCGCAAAAAATACAGTTGTACCCACTAAAAGCAGCTGACCAAATTGCAAAATCGGATCTAACCGCCATCCTTGGAAAATAAGAATGAAACCGCACAGTAAGCCCACTGCTGCAAAAAATATATCCTGATCTCTTGACAGTTCCGGACGCACAGTGCGGAGAAAATACAGCGCTGCCCCAGCCACAGCCAGGAAAATTCCTAGAATACTGGCTGAGTTCGTTCCAAAATTAACCTGAGCCAGAACACTGGCTGAGTTCAGCCCAAAATTTAGCATTGTTCTTTTCCCAATATCAAATCTATGTTAGCGAGTCACACTTAAAATCACTACTCTAAACAATCACAATATAATATTTAAGCTTCAAAGCATCTGACAAAGAAGCTCTGAAGCTATGTACCAAAAGCTAAAAAAGCTTGGGTCTGCCAGCTTAGTATACCTTGCTTCCAATAACAGGGATTTCTACCTACAGTGGAATGCAGGCTGCTGACAGACAAACAGTTGCGAGAGTCAAAACAACTCTCCAAACACTATGAACGCTGGATTTTATCTTTTTGGCTGATGAAAATCAAACCAACAGTAGCAGGGATAACGACAATTAAAGTACCCCAAGCCAAACTCCAAAGAAAATTTGATAAAGAAGGCGTCATGGATCTAAACCTTTTTTTACACTCTTCATCATAATTCTAATGGTGTATTACTTCCTTGAGAAGCCTATAGTTAATAGTCAATCGTCAATGGTCAGTTGCCAGTTGTCAGTAGCCAATAGTTCCCCTGCTTCCCCTGCCCCTCTGCCTTCCACTAACTATTATTCATATCCACCCACATAATTGCTTTCGATGCACAGCAATTATGTGGCCGCATTTAGTTAAAATTGGAGAGAGAATGCTTTACAAAGCTTAAAATTTTCAGCTTTTGCTTGCAGTTTTTTGTAAATTCACAAAATAGTAGCTTAGATCGATGACTGGTGTTAACCTGAGCGTTTGGATTCTTGGCCCTGTATTGGGAGTGATGACATTTCTGTTTATTTTCCGTATCATTCTGACCTGGTATCCGCAAGTCGATCTGAACCGTTTGCCCTTCAACTTAATTGCTTGGCCGACTGAACCATTTCTCATTCCCTTGCGAAAAATCATCCCACCAATAGGTGGTGTTGATATCACCCCCATTGTGTGTGTTGGTATTTTTAGCCTGTTGCGAGAAGTTCTTCTAGGCCAGCAAGGATTACTGACGATGTTGGCACGGATGAGTTAGGGAATTGGTAATTGGTGATTGAAACTCTATTACCCATTACCCATTACCCATTACCCTATTTATTCATCTCCTGCACAAAACTAGTAGACACATTACCTTGTAAAAATTGGGGATTTTCCATAATTCTTTGATGAAACCCAATGGTTGTAGGTAATCCAGTGATGGCGCATTCCCTGAGGGCGCGTTTCATGCGGTTAATAGCAGTAGCGCGATCAGGGCCCCAAACGATCAATTTACCAATTAAGGAATCGTAGTAGGGCGGAATTTGGTAATCCGTGTAAACGTGGGAGTCAATCCGCACGCCAGGGCCGCCAGGGGGAAGATAACCGCTAATGCGTCCGGGTGCTGGGCGGAAATCGTGGTCTGGGTCTTCGGCATTGATGCGACATTCGATCGCATGACCGCGTAAAACTACTTGGTCTTGAGTTAGTCTAAGTCTTTCCCCTTGGGCAATTCTGATTTGCTCAACCAATAAATCCACTCCAGTAACCATCTCAGTTACGGGATGTTCTACTTGAATCCGGGTGTTCATCTCCATAAAGTAAAACTGACCGGATCTATCTAGCAAAAACTCGATAGTACCTGCCCCGGTGTAATTGATAAACTGAGCCGCTTTCACCGCCGCTTGTCCCATTTTTTCCCTTAGGTCTGAGTCCAAGGCTGGGCTGGGGGCTTCTTCTAGTAACTTTTGGTTACGACGCTGAATTGAGCAATCCCTCTCACCCAAGTGAATCACATTGCCGTAATTATCAGCCAAAATTTGAAATTCAATGTGGCGCGGACGTTCAATAAATTTTTCTATATAAACGCCAGCATTACCAAAGGCTGCACCAGCTTCACCTTGGGCGGCTAAGAACAGTTTGACAAATTCATCTGGCGATCGCACCAGTCGCATACCCCGGCCGCCACCACCAGCCGTGGCTTTGATCATCACTGGGTAGCCAATATCTTTCGCCAGTTCTAATCCTTCTTGCTCTGTCTCTACCAAACCTTCACTACCCGGTACTGTCGGTACACCAGCTTTTTGCATGGTTTCCTTGGCAGTGGATTTGTCCCCCATGAGGCGGATAGCTTCTGGGGTGGGGCCAATGAATGCAATGTGATGGTCAGCACAGATTTCCGCAAATTTGGCATTTTCAGATAAAAAGCCATACCCAGGATGAATAGCACTGGCATTGCGCGTTAAAGCCGCAGCAATAATATTGGGAATATTCAAATAACTTTTAGCGCTAGCAGGTTCGCCAATACAAACCGCTTCGTCAGCAAGTTGGACATGAAGAGCATTCCGGTCAACAGTCGAATGAACTGCGATCGTCGCAATCCCCATTTCCTCACAGGCGCGGAGAATGCGCAGCGCTATTTCTCCCCGATTGGCAATTAATATTTTGTCAAACTTCATTTTCTAGTTTTCGATATCAGTATCAGTACCAGCAGATAGAAATTGTCTCCCATCCAAGTTGCTTTTAGCGCGTAGGCGTAGCCCGCCTTAGGCATCGCTTCATCTCAAATTATGACAGGAGATACCCCAGGCTCATCTTTAAATAAATTGCAGGAAACGGACTTACCAACAAGATTTTTCATGGAGGTGGGGTGTGAGGGTTTAAGGGTGTAAGGGAAGAAAACCCCCATACCCCCTTTAATATCACTTGTGGCGATACTACATTTCTGTTAGTCTCGTATCCTCCTTCGGGAAATTTGTATATTTAGCAAGATAAATTTTCCATAAAGTTTGGCAAATATAGTTTTACCTTGTTTTATGCAATTTTTTTGTGCTAGTATATCTTCTTGTACAACCCGTGCGGATGTGGCGGAATTGGTATACGCGCACGCTTGAGGTGCGTGTGGCTTTGCCTTGCGAGTTCGAGTCTCGCCATCCGCATTTTTTAGTGACTATAGTCAATTGTGAAAGGTCAGTGGTCAAAAGTGATAAGTTTTTGACTCCTGACCTTTCTAATTATTGGGCAGAGGAGGGAAGTAGGGGGCAGGGGGAGCAAAGAAGAATAACCAATGACAACTGACAACTAATTAATTTTTTATGCTTTGATATAAATAGGTGAACTTTTGTAAAGAACATTGACTGCCACTTTTACTCCAAGCAACAACTCAACACTGCCAGCCGGATGGCATCGCCTCACTCCTATTTGGCAAGGTGGGGAAGAAGTAATTAAACATAGTTTGCCTCACACTCAGCTGGCTCCAGCGTGGCAACTACTACTCTTAGGTGATGGCTCACCCACAAGGCATTTAGAATTACTTACTGGTGAGCCAACAGAAGTCGATGTCATTGATATGTCATTGATTGGTTTGGATTTAGATAGTGCGCCGGATTTAATCCAATCTGTTCCAGCGCCAAGACTGCGGCGACAGGTATGGCTACGTACAGCCTCTGGCCAACGACTCGCCTATGCAACCTCATGGTGGGAAGCCAGCCATGTAGACGAGTATTTGCAAAACCGTTCATTACCAATTTGGGCAAGTCTAGCTCGTCTTCGCACGGAGTTGTATCGGGATGTGCGGGGTATTTATTACGGAAATTCAGAGGCCTTGCAATTAGGTTTTGGCGTGGATGGGCCTTTCTGGGGTCGCCATTACCTGTTTTGGCATCACGGTCAACCTTTAACCTTGATTTATGAAGTCTTTTCGCCATATTTGACAAAATACTTGGGGCCGATGCAGCTAAGTTCTAGAAATGGCAAAATATAAAAGCTTTGACATTACTTGGGAATTTGTAGTTATTAAATTTAAAATTAATTAAAATTCAATACAATATATGATTTGTATCTGGTTATAGACATTAGATGTCAAACAAGATACTGGTAGCTTGTGGCTTTTGGTTGTTAGTTATATTCTAAGAGTGCCTAAAAAGACTAATTTCTCACTAAGAGCTTTACTAACATAAAAGAACATTTGAGAATAATTTTTGAAAAATTCTATACAAAGATGTTACAAGCGACGTGACACCGCCTATTTTGTCTGTTCCCATGAAGAAAACAAAGAAACCATCTTTAGTGCTGACACTTTCCGCAGCCGGGTTATTAGTTGGTGGTGGTGCAGCAGGATACTGGTTATTTAGCCAGAGAGAATCATTTTCGAGAAATTTGTTAGTAGGGGCAAATATTATCCCGCAAGATGCCTTATTTGCGGTTTCTCTGAGTACAGATCCTAAACAATGGCAGAAATTGCAGAAATTTGGCACGAAGGAAAGTCAAGCAATAGTCAATCAAAATTTATTACAATTACGCGATCGCTTTCTGACGAATCAAGGTTACAACTTCGAGCAAGATATTCAACCTTGGGTAGGGGATGAAGTGACCTTAGCAATTTTAGCTCCTGAGGTAAATAAATCAGCAATTAAACCAGTATCGACCAATACAGATGTAACAAGTAGCCAACAGTCGATGGTTATGGTTTTACCAGTAAGAAACCCACAAAAAGCCAAAAGTATTTTCGCTCAACCAAAAAACCCAAATCAAGCCAAGTGGAAAGATAGCACCTATCAGGGGATTACTATCAAACAAAGTGAGGGAAAAACGGGGGAAAACTTCTCCGCAGCTTTAATAGATGAGCGTTTTCTTGTCATTACCGACAATATTAAAGTCACAGAAAAAGCAATTGACGCTTATAGAAATAAGACAACCTTAGCAACAACAGGCGGTTTTGCAGAAAACTTCCCGAAGGTAGCTAGTTATCAGCCTTTGGCTCAGTTTTATGTGAATGTCCCCAACGTTGCAAGAATAGCCGCTATTGCTCCCAATCGTCGCTTACCAGCACAAGTTTTAGCGCAACTGCAAAACAACCAAGGTTTAGCCGGGACTGTAACTCTAGAGCCAGAAGGGATACGCATCAAAGGAGTTTCATGGCTCAATCCTCGTAGTCAGCGTGTATTGGCAGTAACAAACAAAGCTGGCAATATGCAAAATCGTGTACCAGCAGAAACTATTATGATGCTGTCTGGAGGAGATTTACAACGCCTATGGAGTGACTACGTTTTAACATCTCAAGGTAATCCTCTAGCGCCAGTGACACCAGAACAACTGCGGAGTGGAGTTAAATCACTCACAAATCTTGACTTAGAAAGAGATTTACTCAAGTGGATGAGAGGAGAGTTTGCTGTATCTTTAATTCAAGGTACTTCCAAGCCGGGTTCGCAGGAAGATTTTCGAGCGGCTTTGGTGTTAATGATCCAAGCAAATGATACCTCCGATGGTCAAAGCCGACGCAAACTAGCTGAAAAATCCATTAAACAGCTAGACGAGGTGATGAAAAATCAATACCAATTCCAAATTCAACCCGCAACCGTAGCAGGTAAACCCGTTATTAATTGGATTAGCCCCTATGGAACTCTCACGGCTACCCACGGTTGGTTGGATGGAGACGTTTTCTTTCTATCAATAGGCGCTCCCATTACCGATAAAATTGTTCCCAAACCCAATAACACCCTTGCCAACAGTTTGGCATTTCAACAAACAGTACCAGTAGAACCTAATCCTACAAACGGTCAGTTTTACTTGGATGTGGAACAGACAGCAAAAAACTTTCCCCTGCCAAGACTGATACCTAAGCAACAAACATTGTTAGCTGCAACCCGTTCCATCGGTGTGACAACTGCTGTTAGTGATAATCGCAGCACCCGCTACGACATTTTTCTCACACTCAAAAAAACTGATAACTCTACTGCTATACCTTTGCGGGGTTACTAGATACCAGACTTCTTAAAGAAGTCTGGTATCTGACCACTCAAGTAGGTTTGGTGAAAATTTCTAATTTTGAATGTTGAATTTTAAATTTTGAACTCCCTAGAGCAGATAGGATCAGAAAAGTCAGGATAAATGATTTTCAAAAATCCACTGCGGAGAACATTTTATGAATCTGGTTTCACTCCAGAACTGGTTAGATAACGCGTCCTTTGCCGTCTTATTCCTTACAATGCTGCTTTATTGGATAGGTGCAGCGTTTCCCGGTTTACCAGCGATTAATGCTTTAGGAACAGCTGGGATGGCGATCGCTAATTTGTCCATAGCAACCCTGCTGGGCGCACGCTGGATCGAAGCTGGTTATTTCCCTTTAAGTAATTTGTATGAGTCGCTGTTCTTCCTGTCTTGGGGAATTACAACCGTTCATCTGATTGCTGAAAATTCTAGCCGCAGTCGTTTAGTCGGTGTGTTTACTACCCCTGTGGCTATGGGAATTGTGGCTTTTGCTACCTTAACATTGCCATCAGATATGCAGGTATCAGAACCCTTAGTACCAGCATTAAAGTCAAACTGGCTGATGATGCACGTCAGCGTCATGATGTTGAGTTATTCGGCCTTGATGGTAGGTTCATTATTGGCGATCGCTTTCTTGGTGATCACTCGTGGTAACAATATACAGTTACAAGGCAGTTCTGTAGGTAATGGTGGCTATCGTACCAACGGCTATCGCTTGATGAAAGCTGGTGAACTAGTTTCTCAACCAGCAACACCACCAGTAGAAAATAATGGTTTTACTCGTTTGGAAAGCCAAAATAATGGCAACAGTAACACAGCCGTATTAAACTTAGCTACCACCCCTCAAACCCCAACCTTAACATCAACAGAAACCCTCTCACCCCAACGCCTCAGCCTAGCCGAAACCCTGGATAACATCAGCTATCGTATCATCGGTTTAGGATTTCCTCTATTGACAATTGGGATTATTGCCGGTGCAGTTTGGGC
Source organism: Anabaena sp. FACHB-595 (assembly GCF_048568275.1). Classification (NCBI taxonomy): domain Bacteria; kingdom Bacillati; phylum Cyanobacteriota; class Cyanophyceae; order Nostocales; family Nostocaceae; genus Anabaena; species Anabaena sp. FACHB-595. Next base: position 1,088,467 of record NZ_CP183473.1, on the reverse strand, counting down.
AAACGAAGCATGGGGTTCCTATTGGAGTTGGGACCCTAAAGAAACTTGGGCGCTGATTACTTGGTTAGTATTCGCCGCCTACCTCCACGCCAGAATTACCCGTGGTTGGCAAGGTCGTCGCCCAGCAATTTTAGCTGCTAGTGGCTTTGTTGTTGTCTGGATTTGTTACCTTGGTGTCAATCTTTTGGGCAAAGGTTTACATTCCTACGGGTGGTTTTTTTAAACAACTTATCCGTCGTTCTCCTCTTCGTTCTTGGAGAGGAGAATCTATCTCATTAAATAACTGAGTATAAATATTTATATTAGTTGTCACTAAATCTACAAAATCATGATTTATTGCGGATAAAGCATTATATCTGTGGAAAGAAACTATAGATTTAGCCACAGGAGTTTCTTATGGGAGATGGATTTGAAAGACTAAACCATGATGAAGTAGTATCTATAGAACCAGATACATTTAATAAGTTAGATATTGCTAAAACTTTTAAAGTTCGTGATTTAATTACAGCGATTAAAGAATATATTGGAGCAGACGGCACACCTGAAGCAAATTTATATACTTTAGGTATAAATTGTGAAGTATTAAAATTTACGGCTCAAGGATGGAAAAAAGGCAAAGTGAGACTGGCTTTAGAATTTTCTCCTGATGAACCCGAATCACCATTAGAAGAAATTAGCGAAAAATTAGCACACTTTGATATTTTATGATGGGTGGGTGGCTCACAGGTGTAAGTTTTTACTCTTTTATTCCCTGGTCATTTTTAACGGTGGCTCGTTGACATAGCCGCTTGATAAATGCTAATGGTGGTATGAAAAAAGTTTCGTTAGCGAAATGACATCTATTCCCTATTTGTCCACAAAAGAAGCAGCTTTAAAAATAGGTATTTCTGAGCAAAGAGTTCGTACTCTATTGCGTAGTGGTGATATCAAGGGACAGCAAGTAGGGAAAGTATGGGTTTTGGAGCCAGAGGCAGTTGAAAATTACCTCAACCGAACCAAAGAGAATTATCCTGTAGACAGGACAACCCAGGAAAATCATCACCAAGCAGTCAAAGCCATCTCTTTTTTCTCAGGAGCTATGGGGCTTGATCTTGGTTTCGAGAAAGCAGGTATCGAAATCCTCCTTGCGTGTGAGGTGGATAAGTATTGTCGACAGACAATAGTTGCAAACAAGCCAGATATTGCACTTTTGGGGGATATAGCGGCTTACAGCGCTCAGGACATCTTAGACCATGCCAATCTAGCCAAAGAAGATGTAGACATTATGTTAGGTGGACCTCCCTGCCAAGCTTTTTCTACAGCAGGGGCAAGGCGTGGTTTCAAAGACGAGAGGGGCAATATATTCCTGAAATACATTGAACTTATTTTACAAATACGCCCAAAATATGCTGTCATCGAGAATGTAAGAGGACTCCTTTCCGCTCCGTTGCTACACCGCCCGCACTTAGAAAGGGGTAAAGATAATGCCCCTTTATCGAGGGAAGAAATGCCAGGTGGTGCCTTGAAATATATTGTGGATGAACTTCGTAAAGGCGGATACAGTATCAGTTTCAACTTATATAACACGGCAAATTATGGCGTTCCCCAAATTAGGGAAAGAGTAGTCATGATCTGCCATCGTGGAAAGGACAAGGTTCCTTATCTATGCCCCACACATTCAGAAATGGGTGATTTTGGCCTTGATAAATGGAGAACCCTACGTGAGTCTATTACAAACCTGGATCAAAGTGACGCGGAGTATATTGAGTTCCCCGAAGGAAGGTTAAAGTATTACAGAATGTTAAAAGAAGGGCAGTATTGGAAACATCTCCCTGATGAATTGCAAAAGGAAGCATTAGGGAAATCCTATTATTCAGGGGGAGGAAAAACTGGTTTCCTTAGGCGTTTGTCTTGGGATAGGCCAAGCTGCACCCTAGTGACATCCCCTGCCATGCCAGCGACTGATATCTGTCACCCGGAATATCTTCGCCCATTAAGTATTCAGGAATATAAACGCATCCAGCAGTTTCCAGATAGTTGGGTCGTATGTGGTTCCCTCATGGATCAATATCGGCAGATAGGGAATGCTGTGCCTGTTGGTTTTGGAGAAGCAATTGGCAAAGCAATTCTTGCACACATGAGTGGCAAGATAGAACACCCGCCTTTGAACTTCCCATTTTCCCGCTACAAAGGTAACGATGATGTGTCATGGGAGGCTAAAATTACAAAATCCCTAGAAGAGGAAAAACCAGTCCAGGGTTCACCTTTTACGGTATGTGCTTTATAAGAGTTAGGCTTTGATAGCTCTTAAGGCAGAAAGGTATTTTTCCACATACAATTTGAAGCCTTTTTCTGAAAGATTCTCTTTCCCTTCCAATGAAGGGAATTTATCCCAATTATCTCCCCTTTTTTTAGAAAAAGTTCGGAACCATTTTTTAATTGGGGTGCCATGACGTATAGCGGCCGAAGAAGAATTTTCAGTATTATCCCTGTTTTTTACTTGCAGTGATTGCCAGACATTTTCGCTATCACAATATATAAAATCAACTGCTCTCACCATAGAACCTGAACACCAGATCCATCCATGCGGCTCGATGACTTCTGCAATATACCTTTCTAACAAATCCCCCACAATATTCTCAGCCCCCATCGATAGGCGGTGCCATTCTTCGGCTTTTTCCAGTTCCTCAGAGGGAACTTCAAAATACTTGTTCAGGATGACGCTTACCATTTCATCCGGGATTGTACTAGGTGGCAAAGGTGTTCTTGGGTCACGACCTTTTTTGAAATTTGTTGCACTGGCGATAATATATTCTTCCGTCCCTACGATTGACCGCTCTTTACCTTTTAGCGCCGAGGCCGCATCAGGGTTATCGGTAAGGAATCGTATAACAATTGTAAATTTCTCACTAAGTGATGGATCAACACTATCCATCGCCTTTTTTGCAATCTCTGCTGCATTTTGTATAAATTTCGACATCATTTCCTAGAAGCATTAAATGTTTCAGTTTTATAACATAAATTAATATGCTTCCAAGATTCTCATAATGAGAATTGCTGTAGTTTTACACTAAATTTCCGCTTAAACAGATGGGTCATATTTCCCCTATACACCTACACCCTAATCAGTACTCATGACTCTATGGTATGGACTCAGCTTCATGCAGAAATACATCGTACTATCCGATCGCGCCATTTATTTGAGGGCAATAAAAGGCTACTAGTCGCAGTCTCTGGTGGACAAGATTCTCTGTGTTTAATTAAATTATTGTTAGATTTACAACCGAAATGGGGATGGGAATTAGGTATTGCCCATTGTGATCATCGCTGGCGTGCTGACTCCCAAGCTAATGCTGATCATGTCAAAAATTTAGCTGAAAATTGGGGTGTGTCTTTTTACTTAGAAACAGCAACTAAACCTGTAAATAGTGAAGCTACGGCGCGTGAGTGGCGATATCAGGCTTTAAGTGCGATCGCTCAAGCACACAATTACCAATATATAGTCACAGGTCACACAGCCAGCGATCGCGCTGAAACTTTACTTTACAATTTAATGCGTGGTACTGGTGCAGATGGCTTACAAGCTTTGACTTGGCAGCGTCCACTCACTGAAAATATTTTGTTAGTACGTCCATTATTGGAAATTACTCGCAAACAAACAGAACAATTTTGTCAAGAGTTTCAGCTACCAATCTGGGAAGATTCCACCAATCAAGACTTAAAATATGCTCGTAATCGCATCCGTCAAGAATTAATTCCCTACTTACAAGCCAATTTTAATCCCCAAGCCGAATTAGCCATAGCCCAAACCGCCGAACTCCTACAAGCAGATGTTGAGTATCTAGAACGCACCGCCCAGCAGTTGAAGGAAGAGGCGATGGAATGGGAAGTAGGGGAAGAATTTTTATCTTCCTCATCTCCTTCATCCCTTCTATTACGGCTTAACCGTCAGGTATTGCAGAAAGCACCCTTAGCGCTGCAACGCCGAGTGATGCGGCAGATATTACAAGAAATACTTGCTGATGCGCCTAATTTTGAGCATATCGAGAAATTAACAGCCTTAATCACAGCACCCAACCGTTCGCAAACAGATCCTTTCCCTGGTGGTGCGATCGCTCAAGTCCAAGGCAATTGGATAATATTAAGGAACGGGGAAAGGCGCAGCAATTAATTCTGCTTCTCACCTCATTGCTGCTTTTTATCCTAAATCCAAGGGTTTAAATCCCCGACTCAAAATATCAGGACTTACTCACAGAGGTTATTTGTTCAGAAGGGGTGTAAGGGTATGAGGGTATAGGGGTATAAGGGTTTTGAACACCTATACCCTCGCCCAAACCCTTGATTCTTCCTATCACTGCGTAAGTCCTAAATATTTTGAATTTTGAATTTTGAATTGTTAAGATGCCAACAACTCAGGCTGAGATATAAAACTATTGATAGTCTGACGAATCTCGGCAATAGTTTGGAGTTGATAATCACCTGTTTCTTGGATTTGAGCCAAAGATTCTCCAATTCCTTGCAGCTTTTGCCTTAACTCATCTACACAATCCTGAATGGGTTGTAGAGCTTCTTGATAGAGATTTATTCGACCCCAGCATTCAGCAGTTGCTGTTTTTAATGACAGTAAATCTGACTCTATATTTTTCAGTTCCTGCTCCTTTTCTTGGAGGTCATGAGCTTGATTGTCAATCATCCCTTGGTCTAGCTCAATAGCAGAACGCATTTGTTCAATTTCTCGTTCCAGGTGCTGTAATTCTTGGGATTGTTTTTGCCTTTGGGTGTCGATTTGTTGCAGAATTGGGGAAAAATCGACGCTGTTATCTTCTTCTGTGGTGGTAACAGGTTGTCCTTGTCGCCGGAGTAGTACGTTTTGGTGTTGCTGAATCAACTTTTGCCTGGCTAACAAATTGCGTCTTTGTCCAACCAAAGTTTGATTAAGCATCTGATACAAGTCTCGTTCATCTGACAATTCCAGTTGCAAATTAACTAAATCTTGACCAGATGCTTGGTTAATTTTTTGTTGCAGTTCTTCTATGGTTTGTTGTTTATATGTCAGTTCTTGTTCTTGGTCGTGAACAAAACTAGAATCTATTCCCAATTTATCTATTAAATCCTGAACTATCTTTTGTAGTTCATCTAAAGGCATATTCTCCAGAGCCTGCACATCTAATTTCTGGCTGGGAACCGCATTACCAGAAGTAGCAGCCAAAAAATTAATCTGTTGATATAAAGTATCTTGAGATTGCAACTGCTCTCTCACAAAGCGAATATATTCTTCTTTGACTGCAAGTGAGGTCGTATTAACTTTTAATTGAGCAGTTTGCTGTTGTAAAGAATCCTGTGCTTGTTTGAATGAGTTTTGGCGATCGCTATATGTTTGCGCCAATTTATCAGCTTCTTCTTGCTTTTGATTAACTAACGTTTTTTGTTCTTCAAGATTTTGCCAGTGAGGATTCAGAGTAGCTTGCTGTTTTTCGATTAATTCCACAGCCACACGCAGGTGTTCCCTAACGGTTTCTGTGGGAGCAATGCGACTAGATAAGCGATCGAGTAATTCACTCATCGCCTGACTTTGAGTCGCATCCAAAACATTCCCCTCTTGCAAGCGTTCCTCTAAACGGCGCTGCTCACCCCGTAAATGCTCCCAAGCACCTTCTAATTCTTGGCGATTGCGTTCAACTTCAGATTGTAACTGCTCAATTTTTTCACGGGATGTGTCTACTTCCTGTTTATGCGCTTCCAGACGTTGGAACTCTTCTTCCATTTCGTGTAACTGTTCCAGTCGCGCTTCCATATCCATTTCTCGGCGATTTAACTCCTGCGCCTGAAATGTCAGCGACTCCTTCCACTGGTCGATTTCGTCTTCCTTCAGCTTATATTTTTCCAACTGTCGGGAAAAATTCTGCAAAATATTAACGAGCGGCCTACCAGCCTCCTGAATCCTTTGCACTTGGCGGTTTGGTGTGAGTTCTACCAAAACCAGTGCGCCATCATTTAACTTGCTGGCTTCCTCTGCTGCAATTACCTCTTCCGACACAGTACTCCAATTCTGGTCGGTTCGCTGACAAGCTAGCAGTTTTAATTCGGTTTTGGAACTACCACTTAGTAAGCCACCTTTCTGCTTTTGTACTTCTGCTAAATACAGCACACCGTTCTTCCTCTTGTGTACTTGATGCCAATGTTTTGAGATATACCTTATATAATTCTGCTAAATTGTCTTAATTTCACCTAAATTGAGGAGAATCAGACGAACAAAACTATTTATAGGAGCGAAATATAGCGTTTCGATATTGAGAACAGCGAATTGATTGTTGTCTTTAATATTTTGTACTGATGGCAGTTATGATGACTTCCGTGTTATCACTAACTTTATCTCAATTCTATTAAGAAAATTTACAGTTTATAAGTAAATGTATTACCTGATTAAGACTGGTTGTGAAAGAAATATCTGGGGAATGGAGAGTAGGAGGAAGGGAGCAGGAGAGAAAAGCGGAATACTAATGGTGAATGACAACTGACAACTGACAACTGACAACTGACTAATGACTCTGGACTAAACTAAATGCAGGGAAGTTTACATGAAATCGATATTCGCAGTATCCTGCAATTGATTGAACTGGGACAGCGAACTGGGCAACTTTTGATTGAAGCACCTAGCTTGTACAAAGGTAATCAAAATGCTAAAGAAGATGCAGAGGGAGCAGATTATTTTAGGAACTACCAGCAAAAATATTGGCTGATATTTTTTCTGAATGGGCAAATAATTTATTGCCAAGAAGGAGATAGTAATTTTTCGCGGATTGATGGCTATTTGCGTTACTATCGCGTAGAAATAGGCCTAAACGAACAATATCTGACTAGTTTAGGTAAACTTAATTCTTCAGAATATGACTATCTTTGGCTGTTATTAGAGCGGAATATTATTAATCCTCAAATAGCTGAAAATATTATCTACCGTTTGGTTGGTGAGACATTATTTGACTTGTTGAGTTTACACCAAGGGAGGTTTATTTTTTGTCAGGATACAGCGATCGCTCCCCGATTAACTACCTGGGAGATTTCGCCATTAGTCACTCAAGCCACCCAACAATTACAAGAATGGCACGAGCTATATCCCTATATTCATTCTCCAGAACAATTGCCAATATTAGCTGAAAGAGTTCACATAAACTCATCACTTCCAGAAGCCACAATGAATAAACTCGAACAATGGGCTGATGGAAAAACTACTTTACGTCAACTAGCACGTTATCTCAACCGGGACATTTTGACAGTTGCCAAGGTTATCTACCCGTATGTACAACAAGGTTGGTTAAAACTAACCTATCCAGAACCAAATAATTGTCAGATCAACATCCACATACCAGGGAACCACAAGAAAGCAAAAATCCTCTGTATTGACGATACAAAAAGTATTTGTGAAACTGTAGAGTCTATTCTGCAAGCGCGAGGATATGAAACGACGGGCTACACTATACCGGAAGTAATCGTGTTAACTAATCCCCTAGAAGCTTTAGGTCTAATTTTTCAACTCCGACCAAATTTAGTTTTCTGTGACATTTCCTCACCCGAACTAAATGGTTATGAGATTTGTGCCATGCTGCGTCAATCTCAAGTATTTCGGTATATACCGATGATTATGTTGAGTAGTAAAGATAAATTTATAGATCAAATCAGAGCTAGGATGGCCGGGGCAACAGATTACCTCATAAAACCTTTTAATGATGATGAATTACTCATGCTTGTAGAAAAATACTTAAAATCCTCGCCCACCAAGGGATGGGAATTTGGTAATGGGTAATGGGTAATAGGTAATAGGCCTATTACCCATTCGTAATTATCTATTACCAAAGTGGCGGGACACCTTTTCTCTCATCCCTAGCCCCTATTTAGACTTGTTGATTCCGTAAAATATGGGGTAAAAGATGTTATCACAGAATCAACCTACTCCGAGACAAAGTATTATCAAGACAATTAACCAAACAATAGAATTAATTTATACAGTAATTATTGTGGGGAGATCAGGGAATGTTCCAAACAGGAACGTCTACATCAGGAGGTAGATAGCCATTTATGAGTACAGTTCTGATTGTGGAAGACAGTCTTGCACAGAGGGAGATGATTACAGACCTCCTGAAAGCTAGTGGCTTAACAGTTACCCATGCAACTGACGGATTAGAAGCATTAGAGGCAATCAAAGAAGAACCTCCCGATCTCGTAGTCCTAGATATTGTCATGCCCAAAATGAATGGCTACGAAGTTTGCCGTCGATTAAAGTCAGATCCAAAAACCCAAAATGTCCCGGTAGTGATGTGTTCTTCTAAAGGAGAAGAATTTGACCGCTACTGGGGTATGAAACAAGGTGCGGATGCTTACATAGCAAAACCGTTTCAACCAACCGAATTGGTGGGAACAGTCAAACAACTACTGCGAGGATAAGGATGAAAACAATATGGTCAGCAAACCGGACTTTTTAAATGGCGGTGGTCAAGATCATTTCCGCCCAGAATTACAAGTAGAAAGTCCTGAAGGTGAGTTACATCTACGGTTTTATATTCCCTCGCATCAGGAGTTTGCACTACCCGCAACTGGTATCCGAGAGGTGATGGAACTAAGTCCTGATAGAATTACCCCGATTCCTAATGCTTCTCCTTTACTTTTGGGTACTCTAAATTTACGAGGTCGAGTAATTTGGGTGGCAGATTTGGGTCAATTTCTAGGGGAAGCAACTCCGTTAAACACAGACCGAGCAGAAATTCCGGTGATTGCAGTTCAGGAGCAAGACACAACTGTGGGTTTAGCTGTGGATGAAATCGGCGGTATGGACTGGCTGGATGTACAAAATCTCATGCCACCTACAAGCATACCGGATACTATGGCTCCATTTTTGCGGGGAGAGTGGTTATTAGAGCCTAAAAACAACCAATCTCTAAGACTACTCGACCAGATGGCAATTTTGCGGAGTGCGAGGTGGGCAGGATGAAATTGGGAGGGGAGCAAATGGCAGCAAGTATAGAAGAATACCTCGAAAAGTATCAGCAGGCTTGTACAGCCTACGCGGAACAAAAATATGAAGTTGCCGCCAGTTTAGTTGATCAGGTTGTGCAGAATGTACCAGATGACCCTAATTTTCATTTGTTGCGGGGTCACATTTACTATGTTTTGCAGCAGTACGATGTGGCAACAGCAGAATATGAACAGGTCATACAGTTAACTGATGACTTTGAACTTATTGGATTTGCTCAAAGTGGTCTGGAAAATATTAGCCATTATCAACAATCAATTGCTGAACAGTCTGCTAATCTTAACAGCAATGAATCCATAGATCTGGGTGTATTTGCCTTTAAAGAATCAGAGGAATTAGAATTAGAAGATTTGGGTTCAATTGGAGATTTTGACAGCAACAACTTCGATTTAAATGCTTTAGAAACACAAGAATCAGTAGTAAACACAGAAGATTTATCTTTAGATAATCCTTTTGAAACACCTACAGATAGTATTTCTTTTAATGAAAACCCAGAATCTATAGAGTCTATACCAGATTTTAGTGATGATCCTTTTGCGTTGAACCTTGAGCGAGAAGAAGAGCAAAAGACAGACTCAAATCAAGAACAAGCGGAATTAGAGTTACCGATGTTCTGGCAGGAAGAGAGCCTAGAAGAACCACAGACCGATAATTTATTGGATAGTGGCACAGAACCGCCAACCGATGACCTAAATTCGGTCGCCGGCTATCACCAAAGCAATATTGATTCACCTTTTGCCGAATTCGACACAACAAACAGTTTTATTGGGCAAGCTTCTGTAGCTGAATTCTTAATAGAAAACAATCAAGAAGATACCACAGACGAATTAGAGATAGATAAAAGCAAGCCAGAACCGGAAAATTTCTCACCGGGTAAAGAAGAAGTCATGAATGGCTTCATGCCCCTAGAGAATTTGCCTAATGATAGTCTAGGTGATATTGCTCATCCTGAATCAAATAATTGGTTACAGGAAATAGCTTCTCAAGAAGAGATATTAGAGTCACCAGCATCTGTTAATAGTGGTTTTACTATGAAATCACCATCTCCAGATATGCTCAAAGAGGAGATGAATAACTTTGATGCTGATGAGAGTTTTGATTTTGAAGCATTTGAATCGGCTTTCGGAACAGAAAGTATAACAAATGACGAAGATACAAGCATTATCTTCAATAAAGAAAACTCTAAAAGTAATATCGAATTTTTAGACGATTTTGATGAATTTGATGATTTAGGTAATATTCCTGGGTTTGATCTGGCAGAAGCAGATTCCAGCTTTAGTGATGTGATGCTTTCCAGTTCTACGGAAATTAATAGTATCCCAAGAGGTAAAGTTGCAGAAACTGCAAATAATGCTACAGAACGCGATGAGGAGCTATTTAGCATCACCGGTTCCCAAGAAGCTGTACCAATCTTTAGCCAAGCAGATGTCCCCAAGGTAGAAGCTAATGTCAATGTCGAGCAAGGTTGGTTAGCACCATTAGAAAACGCTTCCCTAGACACAAAACCTTGGTTGGTTGGTGGGGTTGTGGGTGTGTTCTCCGCCTTAGTTGTGGCAACAGTTAGCTTTACCGCTACTAACATTGCTCCTCCCCAACAACGGGAATCATTGCGGTACACAAGTTGGGCGATGTCTTTGGCAGCCGGGATGACAGGTTTTGCCGCAGCCGCCTTTATGGGGAGTGTCACTATCAAACAAGTCCGCCGCACCACTAAGGATTTGCAAGCGCAATTTGATGCTGTCCGTCAAGGCAGCTTAAATGTTCAAGCCACAGTATATTCCAACGATGAACTAGGACAGTTATCAGCCGGCTTCAACGAAATGGCACGGGTAATTTTTACCACTACCAATGAAGCCCAACGCAAAGCCGATGAACAAGAGGAAGCGAAAGAAAACCTCCAACGTCAAGTAATTCGCTTGCTGGATGATGTGGAAGGGGCGGCTAGAGGTGATTTGACAGTGCAAGCGGAAGTGACAGCCGACGTACTTGGAGCCGTCGCTGATGCCTTTAACCTGACAATTCAAAACTTGCGGGACATTGTGCAGCAGGTAAAAGTCGCGGCTAAGGAAGTAACCAAAGGTGCAACCAATTCGGAAACCTTTGCTAGAGCCTTATCAAGTGATGCTTTGCGCCAAGCCGAAGAGTTGGGAGTCACCTTAAATTCTGTACAGGTGATGACTGACTCGATTCAACGGGTAGCGGAAGCAGCGCGAGAAGCCGAGAAAGTGGCGCGTGATGCTAGTACGATCGCTCTCAAGGGTGGAGAAGCAGTAGAAAATACGGTGGCGGGGATTTTGGAAATTCGGGAAACTGTCGCGGAAACTACCCGGAAGGTAAAACGCTTGGCAGAATCTTCCCAAGAAATTTCTAAGATTGTCGCCTTGATTTCGCAAATTGCTTCCAGAACTAACTTACTAGCACTCAATGCCAGTATTGAGGCGGCGCGGGCGGGAGAAGCCGGGCGCGGATTTGCGATCGTAGCCGATGAAGTTCGCCAATTAGCGGATAAATCAGCCAAATCCCTCAAAGAAATTGAGCAAATTGTGATGCAAATCCAGAGCGAAACAGGCTCAGTTATGACTGCGATGGAAGAAGGCACACAACAGGTAATTAAAGGCACAAAATTGGCAGAAGAAGCCAAGCGATCGCTCGAAAATATTATTCAAGTAGCGAATCGCATCGATATTTTGGTGCGCTCAATCACCAGCGATACTGTGGAACAAACGGAAACATCCCGTGCTGTAGCTCAGGTAATGCAATCGGTGGAATTAACAGCTCAAGAAACTTCTCAAGAAGCACAAAGAGTTTCCGGCGCACTGCAAAACCTAGTGGGTGTGTCCCGCGATTTGATTTCTTCCGTGGAACGTTTCCGTGTAGAAACAATGGAAACAAGGTAATTAGTCATTAGTCCAAAGTCCAAAGTCCAAAGTTTACTTAATTGACTAATGACTAATGACTGTTGACTGTTGACTGTTGACTATTGACTATTGACTATTGACTAAAAAACTATGCTGCCGGAACAACAACAGAGGATTTTGGGTTACTTTATCGAAGAGGCGAGAGACCACCTGAATACAATCGAACAGGGGTTGCTCAATCTTGAAAGTACCTTAAACGACCCGGAAATGATCAACGAAGTTTTCCGGGCGGCTCACTCCATTAAAGGGGGAGCAGCAATGCTTGGTTTAACTAGCATTCAGCACACTTCCCATCGTTTAGAAGATTGTTTCAAAATTCTTAAAGACAATCCAATTCAGGTTGACCAAAAACTAGAGTCGTTATTTCTTGGTGTGTCTGATACCCTGAAAGCGCTATTAGAACAGCTAAGTGGGCCGTTTGGTTTATCAGAAGAAGTTGCTAATACTTTGATGTCGGAAACTGAGCCAGTTTTTCAATGGCTACATGAGCATTTGGAACAACTGGTACAAAAAGGTGGCACTGCTGAAATTGGTGACCATACAGTAAGTAAGCCAAACACAGCAGATAGTGTGGTTACATTCACAGGAATATTCTTTGGCCAAGATGTTGCAACTCCAGCAGAAGTAACCCCCAAAACCTCTCCAGTTTTACCAACCTATTCTCCCGTTGTTGCTACAGATAGCGATCAGTGGAGTGAGTTTCAATCCCAGGTTTTACAAACACTCAGGGAGATGTTGCAAATATTTAAGCAACCAGCAACATCAGCATCTCGGCAGAAGTTACAGGACTGCTGCAATCAGCTAGTCAAACTGGGAAAAACGTGGAATTTGCCTAACTGGTGTAATTTATGCAAAGCCGCAGCTAATGCGATCGCTAATCAAGAAAATACTTATCTGACTTTAGCTAAAATTGTCATTACAGAAATTAAACAGGCTCAAGAATTAGTTCTGCGAAGTAGGGAATCTGAGATCACAATTAGTCACCGACTAGAAGCACTCTGGGGTTTTCCAGAAATGCCCTTGTTAGAAGTAGCACAAAATTTACTTGGTGATGTTCCCACTGCTATTAGTCAATCATTCATAACACCAATAACCCCCACACCTGAACCTACAATTACTAATAAGGAAATTAGGGCGCCTTTAATTGAGTCACCAAAAGACAGTGTAACTAGTCTCACCGAAATCTCTGAGCAACTTGCGCCGCAAAGTGTAATAGCAGAAAATATTGCACACAAGGATATTCCATTTGATCATCACGACCAAACAACCTATACTACTAACAAAACTCACACCCACGGGCCAGAAGTAGGATTAGCTGAGTTAAATACTCTTGCTGACTTGTTTGAGGGTGAGACACCAGAATTCGATGAAACATGGCAACAAGAAGAAATTATTGATATTAACAATACTAGTAATTTAGGTGTGGATGCCAGCGAAAGTACAGGTGAAGAAGTTGATAGTGATATCGCCGATTTTCTATCACTGGAAGAAGATAAAGAAGAGACTGAGAACACTATAAATAATACAGAAGACTTAAGCTTATTGTTTGGGGAAAACTTCTTAGAAAAAAATAATTTAGAATCACTTGATTTATTTAAAGCCCCAGTTACTGCCGGTGAAATAATACAAGAAGCTAGAGATAATACTAACCAGTTACCAGATTCCAATGATGTCATAGACGATTTATTGGCATTGAAGATCAATGATAAAATACAGGCTGGCAATGAATTAGAGCAGACAAAAGTTTCAAGTAATTTTGATGATTTGTTTTTAGATACAGATATAAATGTGGTGGGTTTAGAAGACACTAAGCTACCTACTAATTCCGAGCCGCAGCTAATAACATTGTCAGAAGATTTATCATTAAATAACTTATTTAATGATTTAGAAGAAAATACGGAATTATCAACCGATAAATCAGAAATTAGTGATTTATTTGATTTACCACCAGCAACAACATTAGAATTTGCACCAACAGTAGATAACTTAGCGGATTTATGGAACTCGGAAACTGAAGTAGAACCGGAGCAAATATTAGAGTCTGCAATAGAGGAAGATATAGCTCAGGCTTTAGAAGAGAGTTTGTTTGAGGCTGCGGCTTCTGGAGATATTTTTGTTGAAAACCGACAATTTACATCACCATTGAATGAAAGTTTAGATCCAGATGATTTAAATATCACTTTCTTGCAGGACGAGCAGCAGTTAGATTTGCTATTTGCATCAGATACAGGTGATGATTTATTTGAGGAATTAACCGCAAATACGCATGATACTCATGGGATTAATATTATTAGTGATGACATCCAATTCTTAAGAGAAAGTAGTGAAGTTTCCTCACCAGAAATTCATGATTTTTCACAACAACCAGAAGTTTTAGATTTTATCCCCGAATTTACCACCCAAATTCAAGAATTATCTCCTGTTGACGAATCGGAAGTTGATTTATTTAGTGAAATAAATGAGAATAACCATTCTCTGGTTATAGAAAGTAGAGAAACTTCAGATAATAATGATTTATTCACAACTGCAAGCGTTTTAGATGTACAGCAATCAGTTGAAAAAACAAACGATTCCTCTGGTTTAGAAACAGGTATTGATTTTTCAGCACCAGCAGTTGCAGAAACTAATGAACTGGATTTAGATGATGATTTATCAGCCTTAACTAGTGATTTGACAGATATCACTTTTGATGAGACTGATGATTCCTCTCGTTTAGAAACAGTTGCAGAAACTAGTGAACTGGAGTTAGGTGATGATTTATCAGCCGCAACTAGTGATTTGACAGATATCACTTTTGATGAGACTGATGATTCCTCTCGTTTAGAAACAGTTGCAGAAACTAATGAACTGGAGTTAGGTGATGATTTATCAGCCTTAACTAGTGATTTGACAGATATCACTTTTGATGAGCCTGATGATTCCTCTCGTTTAGAAACAGTTGCAGAAACTAGTGAACTGGATTTAGATGATGATTTATCAGCCTTAACTAGTGATTTGACAGATATCACTTTTGATGAGCCTGATGATTCCTCTCGTTTAGAAACAGTTGCAGAAACTAGTGAACTGGATTTAGATGATGATTTATCAGTCTTAACTAGTGATTTGACAGATATCACTTTTGATGAGACTGATGATTCCTCTCGTTTAGAAACAGTTGCAGAAACTAGTGAACTGGATTTAGATGATGATTTATCAGCCTTAACTAGTGATTTGACAGATATCACTTTTGATGAGCCTGATGATTCCTCTCGTTTAGAAACAGTTGCAGAAACTAGTGAACTGGAGTTAGGTGATGATTTATCAGCCGCAACTAGTGATTTGACAGATATCACTTTTGATGAGACTGATGATTCCTCTCGTTTAGAAATAGTTGCAGAAACTAGTGAACTGGAGTTAGGTGATGATTTATCAGCCGCAACTAGTGATTTGACAGATATCACTTTTGATGAGACTGATGATTCCTCTCGTTTAGAAACAGTTGCAGAAACTAGTGAACTGGAGTTAGATGATGATTTATCGGAATTAACCTTAGATGAGTTAATCGCGGAAACTCACAACTTCACAGATATTCCGGTTGAGGATATTACTTTATCTACTTCAGAATCTAGCGAATTGGAGCTAGCTCTGACCAATGATGAAAATCCAGAAGACATTGCAGATTCATCAGGGCTTTTAGTAGATATAACTCCAGCCACGAAGGACGTAGCCGAGTTTGAAGTGGAAAATGTGGCTTCTACTGAAGTAGATATCCCAGAATCAGTCAAGTCAGATACTTATATTCAAGATGATTTTGCTGATTTAGAAGCATTGTTAGAAATAGAAGAAGCTACATCCAGTGCTGATAACGACTCCATAGCAGGAGATGATTTTGCAGCTTTAGAAGCACTTCTGGGTGAAGACAGTCCGGAAACAGTACTGGATGAACCACCTGCTGTAGCTAAAATCATCAAAACACCTCCTCCTGTTTCTGTAACACCAGCGCCATTAGGAGATGAATTTAGTGATCTGGAGAAACTGTTAGCAGAAGCAGACCAAACTATCTCCCACTCATCACCAGTCAAACCAACAGTAGGCAAAACTCCGCGTACTTCTAATCGACGGACGGCGAGATTTGAAGAAACGATGAAAGTGCCGGTCAAGCAGTTGGATGAAATGAGCAATTTGGTCGGTGAATTAGTAGTCAATCGCAACACCTTAGAGCAGGATCATGAACGACTGAGACAATCATTAGATAACTTGCTAGTCCAGGTGCAACAGCTCTCAGACGTAGGTGCAAGGATGCAGGAGTTGTATGAGCGATCGCTTTTAGAAGCATCTTTATTAGCTAGTCGCAAAACTAGAGAGCCTGTCTACGAAGTACCGGATGCAAATAGCGATCGCGGTTTTAGTGAATTAGAAATGGATCGCTTTACTCCCTTCCACACACTGTCTCAGGAAATGATTGAATTGATTGTCAGGGTGAGGGAGTCAGCGAGTGACATTGATTTCGTCACCGAAGAAACCGAACGAGTAGCCAGACAATTCCGCCAAGTTACAACTCAACTGCAAGAAGGGCTGACACGCGCCCGGATGGTGCCATTTTCTCAGACAATTGACCGTTTGCGGCGAGGAGTGCGCGACAATGCGATCAAGTTTGGTAAACAGGTGGAATTATTGATTGAAGGTGGCGATACCCTCATTGACAAGATGATTTTGGATCATCTCAATGACCCACTGACCCATATGCTCAACAATGCGATCGCTCATGGTATAGAAACCCCGGAAATCAGGGAAGCCGCAGGTAAACCACCCGTGGGAACTATTACCATCCGCGCCTTTCACCAAGGAAACCAAACTGTAATTTCTGTAGGGGATGACGGCGCAGGAATTGATCCAGAACGGATCAAGGCCAAAGCAGTGAAGTTGGGAATCATGACACTAGAACAGGCTAGAACTATTTCCCGCCTGGAAATTTATGACCTACTGTTCCAGTCTGGTTTTAGTACCAAAGATGAAGCTGATGAAATTGCTGGTCGTGGTGTGGGAATGGATGTGGTGCGTTCCGAAATTAGCGAAATTCGCGGGGCGGTAAATACAGATTCTACTGTTGGCAAAGGAACCACCTTCACAATTCGTCTACCATTAACCTTGAGTATTTGTAAGGCTCTGTGCTGTGTATCCGATAAAGCACGGATCGCCTTCTCGATGGATGGTGTGGAAGATACCTTAGATATACCAAGCAAAAACGTCCAACATAATCCTGATGGACAATCATTCATTTCTTGGCGGGATACAGTCTTACCCTTCCGACCGTTGAAAGACCTGTTAACTTTCAATCGCCAACTCGGTCGCGGTAACGTCTACGGAGGAACCAGGGATGATGATATGATTTCTGTCGTCGTCGTGCGATCGGGTAATACTTTAATCGCTCTCCAGATTGACCAAGTATTGAGTGAGCAAGAAATTGTTATTAAACAATTTGAAGGCCCAGCACCTAAGCCAATAGGTGTAGCAGGGGCTACAGTTTTGGGTGATGGTCGCATTATGCCCATTGCTGATGTACTGGAAATTATCGATATCTTCCAAGGAAGAATGTCTAAACACGCTGGTGGCGCACCTTGGCAACAGACACCACCAATTGCGATCGAAGTTCCGGCTGTGAAGATTGATCCGACTGTGCTGATTGTTGATGACTCCATCACCGTCCGAGAATTGCTATCCCTCACCTTTAATAAAGCGGGTTATCGCGTTGAACAAGCTCGTGATGGTCAGGAAGCCTGGGACAAGCTGCGTTCTGGTCTACCTTGTGATATCGTCTTCTGCGATATTGAAATGCCTCGTTGCGACGGTCTAGAGTTGCTCTCACGTATTCAAAAAGACTCCACCCTTAACCATTTACCCATTGCTATGCTCACCTCAAGAGGTGCAGATAAACACAGACAAATGGCAATTCAACTCGGTGCTAGTGGATACTTCACCAAACCTTACCTAGAAGAGGCTTTACTAGAAGCCGCAGTGCGGATGTTGAAAGGGGAAAAGTTAGTCAGTCACGGTAACGCTTAAATTTGGGGATGGGGTAGGGAAAAATTTCCTATACCCCATCTGTAAGTAAGAAAGCTAATTCAAAAAAAATCAAATTACTTACCTCAAAATCTTCATTTATAAGGCTTTCAGCCGCCCCAACTGTGCAATCTCCTTGCTCGACAATGGCTGTTTCTCCTAAACAGGTGTGAGTATCGGGTAGATTATTTAGAATCAAATTTACAATAATCAAAAACCTGAAATTCTTGGCTAATACCCCCACTACCTCGTCCGTCGTCTAAAAATTCTTGAACTTGTGTACGGTAAACGAGAGTACCACCTTGTTCTTTACAAGCTGTGATGAGAGCGTTATCTCGGTAACCACCGTACACAAATAAAACGATGATAAAAGCAAAAATAAGCACGAGCGTCAAGATCACCCTATTTGCTGATGATTGCAGTGGACTATGCTTCATTATCTTTCTCAACAATGAAGAAAGAGGATTTGCCATATTACCTTCCGTTTATGTATGCGAATCATAGCTAAACATACTGGTTGATACAGGTTTTGCTTTGTCAGTTCCAGAACAAACACCAGTATCATTAGTGCGGCCGAGCAATAGAAATGCACCGCATTGGCTCTTAAAATCATTCCTATGGCTTGCTTTTGGTGAATAAAGTAAGAAATTTTGTGCGCTTCTCATCTGACGTTGAGCTACAGATGTCATTTTCTACTATCTGCTGTAACAAGCATTAAGAGCATAACCTCATGTTTTCTGGTTGTGTACCCATAAGATTGATTGGTTGATAAAAGAATCAATATATTTTAAGCTTTAATCACAACAAAATTCAGCTATAACTGGTTGTAACTTAAACTCAAATTAGTAGTAAATGCCAAATTAATTAATAATTAGACAATCTTTCTCAATTAATTTCGTATATTTATTTCATCATTGCTCAACACATGAATTTATCCAATATCAAGCACGAAATTTTAGGAGAGCTAAGGTATGACACCAAATTTGATTGTTATGAAGGTCAAGTCGTTTTTTATGAAACACAACTTTCAATTAGCATTTCAATAGAAGATAACAATAAACTCGAATCAATATTGACTAGAGCTAGTAGTTTTGTAAGACATCTGAAGCATTATGCTAAAAATGCAGAAGAATATGCTGTAAAAAAATTGTTAGAACTTAAGAATGAAACATGGCTCGATGAAGACGAGATATTTTTAACACCTGAAGATTTCAAAAACCGAATGATGCTTGAAGGATTAGTCTTTTCTCCAGATGGTGAAGTGGCGTTCTACTATAACGATGGAAATCTATTTTTTGGACACTGTATTCTTATCACAATGGATAAAGATAATTGCTTTATAGATGCTGGTATTTCTGGATAACTCAGCATAAAGGTTTGCGAAGAGTGTTTTCTGGATGACGCTGTATTAAAGCTTTCCAATCCCGATTCACCCGATGATTTTTGGCTACCACTAACCAAGCACTTTCCATCTCAAATCATTCAGGAGCCGTCAGTTTGACTTCTGTCCACTCTAAATTCTCTACTATTTGCAGTAATTATTCAATTTTATGCACGTAAACGTCGCTTGCAAAAGCCAGGGGAACTAACTATTTCTTAGGTTTACATACTGCTGACTCAATCCTCAAAATCTTTATTAATCCATTCACGTCCGGCTTGTTCAGCTGCTTGGGCTGTGAAATATATTTTGCGTTCTCCAAATACAGCACCACCCAAACTGAGAAACCGGAACTGCCAGCAATCAGTTTCGGTGTAGAAAACCAATAAAGTCAACCCCCTGATACCAACAAGTAGGTGAATTTGGACTTGGTTATCTGTCATTATTCAGCTGCTATGCCTCATTAGCAATTTAGTTATTAATTATGGCAAAGTACATGAATAATGGCGACTGTATGAGTAATGATTAATATTTTACAGTTCAAACCAGCGTTTTTGCTGTTTGATGGTCTGAAACTAAAATTAACCGCTCAGTACAGCTATTTTTCGGCGTTGCATAATGGAGTATCAATTAGTAGGTACTTGAATATGAATTGTCCCAGTTGTGATTCAATCCATATCCGTAATAACGGGAGAAAAAGTGGTAAATAGAATTACATATGTGTTAGTTGTGGTCGCAAGTTTATTGATAACTGCTAACCTTCAAGAACTTACAGTAATGAGATGAAGGAAGAATGTTTAAAAATATATCTCAATTGTATGGGTTCAGGGGCATATAAAAAAACAGTGAGCTGATAACTAATTTCTTCGCTCACTGTTTCATCCGTCTTGCTATAGGTAGCTCATCATGATTATTTAACAGAATTAAGCTTGAATTGGCGACGGCGTAAGAAAGCAAGGGTTGCTACTGCGCCTAAACCCAGAACAGTTGTTGGTTCTGGTGTTGTTTTTCTGGCAATGAATTTGAAGTCAGGGCCATGATGGCCACTATGTGCTGTGAGTTTTAAACCACTCAAGCTAGTTACTCCCAATAAGTCGAGACTGATACCTACAGAACCAACAGGTTGAGCGCTAGCAATTTCTCTAGTGTTAATGTCGAAGTTAGCGTAAGTGAGATCATTTTTAGTAATAGTGATGAAATTACCGATGGTATTTCCCAAATGATCAATGGCCTGAATACCGATGGAGCTATTCTGTCCACGTTCCCAATAAAAGATATTATCCAGTCCGGTGTTATCTTTGATTATTTTATGCTCAAAGAAGATATCAATCTCAAAAGAACCTGTATCTTCAGTATCAATAATATTGTTCAGGTTATTGTTACCTAAGTATGCAGCAATCTCAGCACCTGTTGGCTCTTCGTTAGTTGCTAAGGGAGCATTGGCATTATCTCCTTTATCAGTACTAGCACCGCCCTCATTAAGTGGTGCAATGGTGACACTTCTGTCAGTATTGAACAATATATTGGCGCTGTTTACATAAGAGAAATTGCTGAAGGTTTTGCCATTTTGAGTAATAGAATTCAAGAAAACATTAGCCTTGGGATTAGTGTTCTGACTGACATTACTGGTGAAACTAGCCGCTTGAGCAGAATTAGCTGTAGCTAGTATTGTACTGAAAAGCAATCCAACAGTTATATATAAGTTTTTAGTTTTCATGGTTTTTACTTTGGTTTACTTGCTATGTCATCTATTATGTTCCATGAAAATACTGACAGTGACCCGTAAATATCCTGAAAGTGAGTTTATTTTTTGTGTGAATCTCACTAATGATTTATCCGATTGGGTTTCAATAAAATATGATGTAAATTATTCTATAGATATAGAGGTTATTTAAAGTTACTGTAAGATATAAGCTTTAATTCAGCTTCTTATTAAAAGAGTTTTATAAAGCAATTTATTGTATAAGGAAAATCTTTACGTATTCTTTGTTTTACTTGTGTTAAATAAAGAATGTGCAAATTTAAATACATCATAAATACATAAAAAACTATTAAATTTACTCGATTTATTGATAAGATTTCATGAAAATTATAGCTGTATCAATCGTTAAAGACTTAACCTTAGTTGCTCTTATCTACCCCTCATTACTATATACAGTCACAAACTTGTGAAATGATGTACTTAACAGGCTGATCGATAAGAGAGGTATCAATGAACTGGATTAAAGTTATTGGCCAGGATGAATTACCACCCAATGGGCGTAAAGTGGTCAAGGTTGAACAACGGAACATCTTGCTACTGAACCATAACAACCAAGTGTTTGCGGTGGAAAATTCCTGTCCCCACTTGAAGCTACCTTTACAAAAGGGCAAAATTACAGATGATGGAGCGATTGTTTGTCCTTTTCACCGGAGCGCCTTTGACCTGACTAGTGGTAATCCTACTGAGTGGACTCCCTTTCCTCCCGGTATTGGGAAAGTGATGGGTATGATTTCTAAAGAAAAGGGATTATCTGTCTTTCCTACCCGTGTGGAAGAAGGCAGTATTTGGGTAGGTGTGTAAGTCTAGCAAACTAGCGATCGCCATACTCCATCAAAGAATCAATCATGGGTAATTAGCCTATTACCCATTACCAAATCCCCACCCATAAAGGAGTGGGGATTTAAACGTTATAATCAGCGCCAGAACCGAATTTCCAAGCATCCATTAAACGATGCCAATAGTATTGTTGCGTAGGTGGAAAATTTTTGATCCAGGTTTCTAAGGTTGGACTTAGTGCGAACAACGCAGTATAAATGCCTAAGTTGGTGTAATGCACTAGCCAATCTAATAGATTGACTAAACCTACTTGAGGAATTATTTTGGCAACCAATGCTGGATGAGATAAGCCAGTCTTTGCTAGTGTTTGTGTCAATGCCGAAAATTGGACTATATCTTGTAAAAAAGGTTTTAATACGGGTGTTCCTAGTTGTTCCATTTCTTGAAACACCGTTGATAGCAGTTGGTTAATTTGCTCTGGAGCAATATTTTGATTGACACCAACGCTCATAGCTTTTTGAAATAACCAAGTAACACTAAGGCTTGGTTGATATGGTTGCAATAGTGCTAGTGCTGTGGCTGATAATTGCTCAGTTTGCAAGGCTTCCTGTGTACCTAATGTTAAACGCTTCAGGTGGCGTACCATTGCACCAAAACCGCCAAAACTTAGGGGTGATTGATTACCGCTACTGTCTCCTACTGGTAGGATACGGTTCCAGGGTGTTTTTAGTGGACTTTGGCGATCGCTAGGAAAAAATCCAAACAAGGCTCTTTGAAATTTTAACTGCTGTAATTCTACACCTTGGTATTCTGGTAATAGGCGCAAATATTCTCCAAACAAGTCTTCTAAGCTCAAGCGTTGGGGATGAGCATCCATGTAAGTGAATAGATATGTTGTCCTACCATCTCTAGCGGGGAAGGCTTCCCAAAAATACTGACATTGGTTCTGCAAAGATGTAAAAGATAAAATTAAATCTCCAGCAGGATTTTCACTAAAACCTTGAGCGCAACTACCCACCACTAAGCAAAGTGCATCTGGTTTTTTGCCTTGGCGTGCTTGTTTGGTGATGGGGGAAAGGTGTCCCATTGCATCTATCAATAATTTAGCGGTGAATTGCTGATTGACTATCACCCCATCAGAATGAACGACTACTTCTGTAAAAGGTGTATGTTCAAATAACTGACCACCAGCATCTAAAAATTTTTGTTTTAAGGTAGCTAGTAAATAAACTGGATCTACACCAATATTTAAGACATCCTTGACCCAAACCTCTGCACCATCCTTAAATTGGACTCTGGCTGGATTATATTCAGTGGCGATCGCTTTCTTTAACTCCTCTTGTGTCAGCAGATTCAACTCCACAAAGACTTCTAACTCTTTACGGGAGATATTCCACTCTTGTTCCCTACCCCGCAAAGTACCTCTCTCCAGTAACGCCACCCGCAACCCCCGCACCGCTAAGGCACAACCAATTAAAATGCCTAATGTACCACCACAAATAATTGCGTCCCAGTCTACAGTACCTAAGGTTGCTGGGCTTTCTTTAACTACTGAGGGTGTCAGTGCAGTATTTTCTCGAATAGATTTGAGTACATCATCAGCATGGCGTAAATTTCCTAAAACATCCCCTGGTAGTTGGGAGAGAATTTCTTCGGTTAGAGACATATAAATATTATCAAGTTTATCTTTCTTCCAGAAGTTCTTATCTATGCAATATAAACCAATACAGTGCAGTTAAGAATACATTATGAAATTAATACATTTTGGTTAAAAAAAGATTATAGATATCTTACCAATAAATCAGCAAGTTTAGCTAACACTGAATATCTACGTAATACGCTAGTAATTAATGTTCATCAAAAAAACTACATTATATGATTTTTCTACTGATATTTAAAAATCTATCTCCAGAGAGATTCTCTGTTTTTCTATTGAACAATCATAAATCATGATATATACTCATTCGTGTCGAATAAGAGCAATTAAATATTTTAAATTGGGTGCAACTTTTCAGGTTTACTTAGGTAAATTATTGCAAGCTTATGGTGATGAAGAGTTGAGATAAAAACATGAAGATTGCTGTTTTAGTTGACAAATTTCCAGTTATTTCAGAAACGTTCGTTGTCAATCAAATTGTTGGGCTGATGGTACGTGGACATAAAGTTGATATTTATAGTAGTAATAATATCAGCCCAAATGATTCCCACAAAATACATCCAGATGTAGAAAATTATCATTTACTTGATATCACACGCAATCATCCACAAATTCCTAAAAATTATTTTTTGCGTGTTTTACAAGCTATAAGATTAATAGCTATTAATTTTCATAGATCACCTTTAGTAATTCTGCGATCGCTAAATTTTTTCCAGTATGGTAGACGAGCAGTCTCCTTACGTTTACTATACCTAGCGCTCAATTTGATAAAAGCTCCAGCCTATGACATTATTCACTGTCAGTTTGGCACACTCGCAATTGATGGCATGATACTGCGTGATATTGGTGCGATCAAAGGTAAGTTGATTACGTCGTTTCGTGGCTATGATATCAGTTGGTTTGTGCAACAATATGGTAATAATGTTTACGACCAACTATTTGCTAAAGGAGATTTTTTCTTAACAAATTGTGAATATTTTAAAAGCAGGGCTATCCAATTAGGTTGCGACCCAAAAAAAATTGTCGTACATGGTTCAGGAATAGATTGCAGTCGCTTTCCTTTTAAAGATAGATATTTACATCCAGGTCAAAAAATTCGCATTGCCACCACTGGTCGTCTCATCGAAAAAAAAGGTATAGAATATGGCATTTGTGCTGTAGCTAAGGTTTTGCAATTTTATCCCAATATCGAATACCAAATTATTGGAGATGGAGAGTTAAAAGAAACTTTACAACAACTAATCCAGTCATTAGATATTACAGATAAAGTCAAATTAGTAGGCTGGAAAACACAGCCAGAAATCATTAAAATTCTGGATCAATCAGACATTTTTATAGCTCCCAGTGTGACAGCTAAAGATGGCAATCAAGATGCTCCAGTTAATACCCTAAAAGAAGCTATGATTATGGGTTTACCAGTCATAGCTACCACTCACGGTGGTATTCCCGAACTAGTTGAAGATGGGATTTCTGGTTTTCTCGTACCGGAACGAGATGCTGAGGCTATAGCTAAAAAACTCATTGATTTGATAGAGCATCCAGCAATTTGGTCATCAATGGGTCGTGCTGGTCGTGCTTATGTAGAATCACACTATGACATGAACAAGCTTAATGATGAGCTTGTAGAGATTTATCGCCAAGTAATGATGAATAATTTCCCTACTCAAGAGCCAGTTTTAGCTTCAGTCGTGGCTTTGCAATAAAGCTTACAAAACTTATCAGCCTTGATTTTCCACCCCATAATACCAAAGGATATTGATGGAGATGACAAACTCATCAGCCACTCCCGACGTAACAATCATTGTTTCTCCACGGGAACGTTTCAGTTGCACCCGTGAAGCCTTAGAAAGCATTTACGAAAATAGCGATTATCCATTCCAACTAATTTATATAGATGGTGCTTCCCCCAGACATATCCAGAAATATTTGGCAGAACAAGCACAGCAAAAGCAATTTCAGCTAATTCGCACAGATTACTATCTCTCACCAAACCATGCTCGCAACCTTGGTCTGGGTCAAGTAACTACCAAATATGTAGTCTTCATTGATAACGATGTGGTAGTAACCCCTGGCTGGCTCAAGCCTTTAGTGCATTGTGCCGAAGAAACAGGCGCAACTATAGTTAGTCCCTTGATTTGCCAAGGTTCTCCTCTACACACAGAAGTACATTGTGCAGGTGGGGAATCAAGAATTAAGGTAGAAACTAAAGGCGGCATCACCAGACGCAAGATGATTGAGAAGATTTATAAACAAGGTCGAAAGGTAGCTGATGTCCTTCCCCATCTACAACGCCAACAAACCGGACTAGCAGAGTTTCACTGCATGATGGTACGCACAGAAATATTTCAACAAATTGGTCTGTTAGATGAAGCCCTGCTAAACACCAAAGAACACGTTGATTTATGTATCTTAGTAGCTGACGCTGGTGGTACAGTCTATCTGGAACCAGAGTCTGTCATGACTTACATAACCAGCAAACCTCTAGAGCAGACAGACATCAATTACTATATGCTGCGTTGGAGTGATGCTTGGGAATTAGCCAGCCTCAAACGCTTGAGTGAAAAGTGGAACCTCACGGAAGACGAGTACTTTAAAAATAAGTACAAACGCTTGGGATGGCGGCGACAAATGGCACTTATCAGCCCTTTTGTCCGTAAATTACCTATAGGCAAATTTGGCTGGCGAGTAGTAGGTAAACTGCTGCTAACCATAGACAAGGTTGTTAACCGTTATATTACTACCCGTTACGCTCAAAAACACTTGCAAAATTTGTCATAATATTATCCTTTCGTGATTGATAAACGATAGGATACAACATCAAACTTTTATCAACTCCCATACCCCAAAACAAGTATTTTCAGAACAAAGGGTCAAAAACGATCTCTGAATTACTACTTAAATCATTACCTTACAAATCTTGAGGTTCCACAATCATGCTGCCTGAGATAGTTTATCAGCCTGAGAGTATGCTTAGGCATCCGATACAATTGTTCAAACTCATGTGGCGAGACTTGCTAGCTTCTCGTGAACTAGCTTGGCGATTGATGGTCAGGGATATCAGCGCTCAATATCGCCAATCGTTTTTAGGAATTGCTTGGGCTTTCTTACCACCAATTGTTATGGCTACTAGTTTTACCCTAGCTAATGAAGCCAAAGTAATTAATATTGGTGTCACGGATTTACCTTACCCAGCTTATGTCATGTTCAGCACTGCATTGTGGCAGACATTTGTTGAAGCTTTAAACGGGCCTGTACAAGCAGTATCAGCAGCCAGACCCATGTTAGCCAGAGTTAACTTTCCACGAGAAGCACTGATTTTAGCAAAGGTAGGCGAAGTATTTTTTAACTTTGCCATCAAGCTAATTTTAATTGTGGGATTGTTTATCTGGTTTCGCATTCCCACCAATTGGACTGTGATTTTAACTCCAGTTCCACTAATTCACTTAATTTTGTTGGGAACATTTATTGGTATTTTATTAGCCCCATTAGGAGTACTCTATCAAGATGTGTCCAAAGCACTATCCCTTGTTACGGGGTTTTGGCTGTTCCTCACTCCTGTAATTTATCCAGTTCCTAAAGCGGGAATCTTTGGGTGGTTGGTTAATTTCAACCCGGTCACTCCTTTATTAGTGACAATCAGAGAATTAGCTACAACAGGAGTAGTATCCCATCCTCATGGCTTTTGGGTGGTGAGTGCAATCACTCTTGTGGCATTATTCATAACTTGGGTTGGATTTCGTTTAGCTATGCCTTTTGTGGTTGAGAGAGTTAGTTCTTAATGATGATTAAGTTAATAGAGCCGAAAAATTACGTAAATTCTCAAGATACTGATTTATTAATTTCAGTTGATAATGTTTCTAAAAAATTCTGTAGAGACTTAAAAAAATCCTTATTATATGGTCTTCAAGATATTACCGCCGAATTATCCGGAGGTAATAGAAACAGTGATACGTTGCGTCGAAAAGAGTTTTGGGCGCTCAAAGATGTCAGCTTTCAGTTACGACGGGGAGAAGCATTAGGTTTAGTCGGCTCAAATGGTGCTGGTAAAAGTACACTCCTACGGATCATTAGTGGTCTAATTAAACCTGACACTGGTTCCGTGAAAGTGAGAGGTAGAGTCGCTCCACTAATCGCCTTGGGAGCAGGATTTAATCCTATTTTGACAGGGCGAGAAAATATTTATGCAAATATGGCAATTCTGGGTCTATCTACTAAAAAAATTGCCGAAAGATTTCAAGAGGTAATAGATTTTTCTGAGATTGGGGATGCTATTGATGCACCTGTACAAACCTATAGCTCTGGGATGGCTGCTAGATTAGGATTTGCTTGTGCAGTTCATGTAGAACCAGATATTTTATTAATTGACGAAGTTCTCGCAGTGGGAGATACCAAATTTAAAATTAAATGTCATCGTAAGTTAGCACAATTGCGGGAAAATGGCACAGCTTTTATATTAGTTTCTCATAACTCCCATAGTATCCTCAATGTTTGTGATTCATCAATTTATTTATCAAAAGGTCAATTGATTACATCTGGTGAGACGGAAGCCGTAATTCGTAAATATGAAGAAGACCTGTGTTTAAGTGGAACTGAAAGTGCGTTAGGAAAAATGATTTTACCTGAAAAGCCACAAGCAAAGAGTCTAGGTTTAAGTATTACTGCTGTCTTTTTTAGGGATGAACAGGGTAATTTATTAGAAGCGCCCTTTTCCGGTGAATCTGCTTATTTGTGTGTAGAATGCAAGTCTTACCAAAAAATCGAGCAAGCAAACTTAGGTATACTAGTAACGGCTTTGTCAGGAGAAAATGGGCTGGTTCAATACATAACCTCTCATAGCGATCGCCAAGATTTAACAATCCTCCCAGGAACATCAGAAATCCAAATGTATATGCCATACTGCTCCTTTGTTCCTGGTGTCTACAGTGCAAAAATATATATCAGACGAGGTGTAGAGTCTTTTGATATTGTTGAATCTTTTAGATTTACTGTGAAGAGTAACAAAACTATCAGTAGATGTTTATTTTACCAACCACGTACATGGCAAGTCATCAATCAATAAATTAAAACATGAAAAATGAGCAATCCCCTACTCAGCATTATCATTCCCACTCATAACCGACCTCATTTAGTGACTCATGCTGTTCAAAGTGCGCTTGAGCAAACTATGGAGGATTTGGAAGTGATTGTAGTTGATGATGCGTCTACACAGCCGATAGACTTACCTAGTCATCCCCGGTTGCGATTGATTCGTTTATTGCAGTCTCATGGTGGTGCAGGAGCGCGTAACGTCGGACTAGAAGCAGCTCTTGGTCGATGGGTAGCCTTTTTAGATGATGACGATCGCCTACTTCCCCAGATGGCAGAGGTATCATTAGAGGCATTATCGCAAACATCCTTACCCGCACCTGTAGCGGTGATATCGGGTTTAGAAGAAGTCAACGCTCAAGGAAAAGTCCTTGGTCAACGTTTACCGCCACCACTCCGACCCCGTGGTGTCCATTTCTTTCTCGAAGAAATCGAACCCGATCAATCTTACAATACTAAGCAAACCCTAGTGGTTGAGCGTGAAGTGCTGCAAAAAATCGGTGGTTGGGATGAGGAAATGCGATCGCGCGTTCACTCAGAACTCTTTTTACGACTCAACCCCGCTTGCTCAATTATCGGTCTACCCATCATTACCTACCAGTTATATAACCACGGAGGACAAAGAGTTTCACGTAATCCTATGCTTCGCCAGGAAAGCTTTTTACGGCTAGTGCATAAACATAAATCTCTTTTCCAAGCCCATCCACAAATGTTTGCTAAGTTGGTCTATGAACACGCTAACAAATGTTATGAAATTGGTCTAAAACGTGAAGCTTTTTACAATTTATTTTGGTCAATGCAACTAGATCCTCTGCAAATAGCGCCTCGCGTTGTCACTAGAGTTTATCAATCGAGACTAAAATTTGTAATTCGTAGTTATAAATTAAAACATTAATTAACTTGAGTTAGTCATTGAGAAAATATTGGCTTTAACCAAGGCATTTATGTACCGCTATTGTGTCCTATATAGGATTAGTATATATGCCCAAAAAAGTTTCGGTAATTATACCTTGTTTTAATGCTGAAAAATGGATAAGAGAAGCAATTGAAAGTTGCTTAACACAAACCTATGCTGATGTTGAAATAATTGTCATTGATGATGGTTCTACAGATAATTCTCTAGAAATCATCAAAACTTTTGGAAACGAAATTATTTGGCGGAGTTACCCCCAACAGGGAGGAAATCATGCTAGGAATCGTGGTTTTGAACTGTCTCAGGGAGAATATATTCAATACTTGGATGCAGATGATTATATTTTACCTGAAAAGATAGAAAAACAAGTTAATTTTCTCGAAACAACTGGTGCAGATGTTGTTTATGGTGATTGGAGACATCAGCGCCATTTACCTGACGATTCCAGTTTTCTAGATAAGATAGAAATTTCTGGGGTGCAAGCAGATATTTTAGCGGCTTTACTCGCTAATTGGTGGGTTGCTTTAGCTGCTTTAATGTATAAACGAAGTGTAGTAGAAAATAGTGATAGATGGGATGAAACTTTACCTGCCGCGCAAGATAGAGATTTTTTTCTGTCTGTGGTCATGAATGGAGCTAAAGTTGCTTATCAACCAGGTTGCTACGCTGTATACAGGCGATATGGTTCTGTCACAGTTTCTACCTCTTCTAAAGCTCGTTGGTTAAAAAGCCATCATCTAGTATTAAAGAAAGCTGAACAGCAATTATTACAGAAAAACCAACTTTCTATGAAGTATCGTCATGCTTTAGCAAAGTCATATTTTGATTTAGCTAGAGAAGCTTTGTTCTTTGACTATAAGCAATACTTAATGTTCTTAGAAGAGTCTTTGGTGATGTTTCCAGAGTTTAAAGCTAATAGTAAAAGAAGATTTTATCGGTTGTTACAAGATATTTTGGGCTTTCGCCAGACCGAACGAATTGCTTGTACTGTTTTGTTTGTCAAAAAGTTCATCTCTGCAAGAACCTGGGAAATGAGAAATCGTGGCTATACAGGATAAAGATGTTATAAACTCAGAGGGGCGCGGTGGTTCACGCGCAGGAAGGCTGAAAGAGGTTTAATGAAATAACGAGCTGGCAATGTGAATATAGGTATATACCCATAACTTGCATTGTAGGAACTAGTGATGAACCGCAAAAAAATTGTGGCAATTATTACAGGGGCTATTTCGATTCTGTTAGCGATCGCCTATCTAATCGTTGTCCAAATATTAGATTACCGCGATATGCAGCCAGCGCCCATCGGTCAGATCCAACCAGGAGCAGTCGTTGTTGCTGATGCTACGCCAACTATACTAAACCAGAACGTAGCGCCACAACAGCCGCTTGGACGCGATCGTCAACCGCTAATTTATTCATAATTCCCCGGACGTGAGTTTTCACAGTATTAGGACTGAGATAAAGTTTCTCGGCTATCTCTGGGTTACTCAGTCCTTCTACCATGAGTTTTAATACTTCTAACTCCCGTCCAGATAGATTGGCGGTATTTCCCTTTGCTGAGGGGGGTTTGAGATGATCAATTACTTGTCGCGCAATCTGGGGATCGAGGTAGGTTGCACCATCGACGGCGGCGGCGATCGCATTCAACAATCGCTCGATGCTTGCACCTTTGATACAATAAGCATCTGCACCGCTTGAAAGTGCGGCAATAATTTCTGTTTCTGTTTTATGGGATGTCAACATCACCACATGAGTTTCCGGTAGTGCGGCTTTGATTTGCTGTGTCGCTGCAATCCCATCAATTCGTGGTAAGCCAATATCCATGACTACCAAATCCGGTTTCAGTGCTAGTGCTGCTTGTACACCTAAATAGCCGTCTTCTGCTTGTCCTACAATCTCTAATTGGGGATGAGCCATTAACGACTGTTCCAACCCCAGTTGCATCATTGGATCATCTTCCACAATCAAAATTCGCAACCGGGGAGCATTACTTGGCAGATTAAGAAAATAGCCGGTATTGGGAGACATTTTTTATTTCGTCAGTAGTTAATAGTCCATAGTCCATAGTCTATAGTTCAGAGTCCAAAACTGTTTTGAATGTTGACTAAGCGCAAAGTCTGAGCGGAGGTTTCCTCCGAAC
Organism: Anabaena sp. FACHB-595; assembly: GCF_048568275.1. Taxonomy (NCBI): domain Bacteria; kingdom Bacillati; phylum Cyanobacteriota; class Cyanophyceae; order Nostocales; family Nostocaceae; genus Anabaena; species Anabaena sp. FACHB-595. Next base: position 1,056,797 of record NZ_CP183473.1, on the reverse strand, counting down.
AGAACTTTGTAAGAGATGACCAATGACTAACTTTCTATTCTTCCACGCGATAGCCTAACTCTGCTAGTCTGACGCGGGAGTGTCGCCATTTGGGTTGGACTTTGACGAATAGCTCTAGATAGACTTTACCAGCAATGAGCTTTTGAATTTGCTCGCGGGCTGCGCTACCGATGGATTTGAGCATTGAACCACCTTTCCCGATGAGAATACCTTTTTGGGAATCGCGCTCAACGTGGATGGTTGCGAGGACGCGGGTAATAGTTGGTGTTTCTTCGACTAAATCAATGGCGATCGCTACTGAATGAGGTACTTCTTCACGAGTCAACAGCAAAATCTGCTCTCGGATTAATTCCCCCATAATAAACCGTTCTGGCTGGTCTGTTACCAAGTCTGGGGGATAATAGTACGGCCCATGCTCTAAATGCTCTACTAATAATTCTTGTAGTTGGGGCAACTCTGCACCGGTCTTAGCCGAAAATTTTACCGTCGGCCATTGATAAGCACTTGCTAACTGCTGGTAGCTCTCATCAATCTTTTGGGAATCGGGGGGTTGTTGGTCTACTTTATTGATGCCCAAAATCACCGGGGTTTTGCTATGAATTAGTAAATCGGCAATAAAGCGATCGCCTGCACCACAAGCCACTGCACCATCGACAACAAACAGTACTACATCCACTGATTCAATAGCGAGTTTGGCATTTTTCACCAGTACTTCACCTAATTGATGATGGGGTTTGTGAATTCCTGGCGTATCAACAAAGATTAACTGCGCCTCTGGTGTAGTGACAATTCCTCTCAAACGATTGCGTGTTGTTTGCGCTACTGGTGAGGTAATGGCAATTTTTTGCCCTACTAATTGATTCATCAAAGTAGATTTACCGACATTAGGACGGCCGATAATGCCGATAAAGCCTGATTTAAATTCAGGTGGAGCTTGGGGGATTGATACTTCGCCTGATAAGGAGGAGATGTGATTATCAATACTAGCCACTTTTAGTTCCGCCGTCATATTTTCTAGCTGGGATAACTTAGTTTTTTCTTTAGACACATAACCCGCATAAATTCACCCTGGGATTTTCGGGGGAACTGCCTTGCTTTAGTTTAATCTACTAGTAAATATATTTAGCTTGAATCTCGAAAAATGAGATATGACTATACAAAAGTCTAAAATTATCTTTCCTTTAGGGGATTGCTCTAATTTAACTATTATGCTCTTGTCTGCTGTATATTTAGTTCTGAATTTCCTTAACTTAAAATATGATCAACATTTCTGCTTGCTGAATTTTTTACTATTTTTTTTAAATTTGAAAACTTTAAAACATGAATTTTGTTTCTACCGATAATATAGATAGTTTGTAATTATAAATTAAGTCTTTGAACTTAGATGTTAATTATCTTTAAAAAGACCCAATAAAATAAACAAACATTTTCTAAAGATTGAATTTCTAAACCATGCTTTATTTAAAAAAATTGATAAATTATTATAATTTTTACTCGATTGATTAGAAAAACCATAGGTGGTGAAGTCCTGATAAAATAGTAATATTTCCTTGTATTATTTCTTTTTTCTCCATAATTGTATATTTTAACTTTAAATTAACCATATCACTGAATTTTCTTAACCCTTAGTTATAATTAGCTCAGTTATCCTAGTTACGGATAGGCATTATTTCTCATAAATAAGCTCTACCCCGATCAAACATGGCGAGAATATACCGTGCCTTCCTGGCAGGTGGTCTGCTGCTTTAGCCCCTGCTGGGTTTATTTATTTTTGGACATCTGAATAATTAGATTCGCTCCTTTTCCGTAAGTACTGAAATTTTATGTATCATCGCTTCCATGAATTATGTCAAAAGTTTATTCAAAAACATAGAGGATAAAATTGCATAGTTTAAATATATCTTAACTTCTCGTTTACCTAGACTTAACTTGAATTAAAGGTAATAAATATAACCTTTTGATTGCTGTGATGAAAGTCGAAAGTAATCGCTACGTTACGAGGTAATATGAATTTTTCCACCACCGTTTTACAGCGTGTATTTACTACTGCTGTGGTAACATCTGCTGTTGTTGTTACTCCTATTTTTACAGCGATAGCTCAAGCTCAAACTCTCAACGGAGCAGGAGCTACTTTCCCTGCTCCACTATACGAACGGTATGCTCGTGAAGTTAGAAAGAAGCATCCAGAACTGAGAATTAACTACCAAGCAATTGGTAGTGGTGGTGGTATTCGGCAAACAATTGCTGGAACTGTTGACTTTGGTGGTAGTGATGCTGCGATGACGGATGCTGAAATTGCTAAAGTCAAAAATGGTGTCATCCTAGTGCCAACCGCAGGTGGGGCTGTTTCCGTTGTTTATAATGTTCCGGGTGTCAATAATCTCAGATTATCCCGTGCAACATTACCAGCAATTTTTTCTGGTCAAATTACGAACTGGAACGATGCCAAAATTAGAGCTGATAATCCTGGTGTAAATCTGCCAAACCAGCCTATTAGATTCGCTGTGCGTGCGGATAGTAGTGGTACAACCTTCATTTTCACAAACCACCTGAGTTCTATCAGTCCCTATTTTAAAGGCAGAGTTGGTGCTAACACAGCACCCAAATGGACTTTACCAAACGTCCTCAGAGGTAGAGGAAACCCTGGTGTAGCGGCTTTAATAGCCCGGACTCCTGGCTCTATTGGCTACGTAGAATATGCCTATGCTACCCAAAATAGACTTAGATCAGCCCAGATTCAAAACAGAAGAGGAGAATTTGTAGCGCCTTCTCTCCAATCTGCTAACGCTGCTTTATCAGCTGTCAGTTTCCCAGACAATTTCCGCGTTTTTGTAGGAGACCCAGGACAAGGATATCCCATTGTGGGACTCACCTGGATGATGGTTTATAGACAGTATGCTGATGCTGCTAAATCTCAAGCTATCAAAAAGTGGATCAACTGGGTTTTAAAAGAGGGTCAACAATTTAACGATGACCTTAATTACACCAGAATTCCTGATGCTGTGGCTAATCGTGTGTTGCAAACAGTCAATAGCAACGTCAAACCATAGTCAGAAATTTTGATGTTTTTCTAAGTTGGGTGGGCTATATGTCCACCCTCATGAGTCCCAAGATATTGATTAGTATAAATTCCGTAATTTACATGACAAATTTAGCTCCATCTAATAATGAAAATCTCGGATTAACAGCTAATGATGGCACAAATTTTTGGTTAGACAAAGGATTCACATGGTTAGTATATATCTTTGCCACGATCGCCGTTGCTGTATTATTCATGATGAGTTGGATTATCTTCCTCGAAGCTAAACCAGCCATTGATAACTTTGGGATTGGTTTTCTCTGGGGTCAAGATTGGGACACAGCTAATGAGATTTTCGGAGCATTACCTTATATTTACGGCACTTTGGTAAGTAGTGCGATCGCTATTTTTTTCGCAGTCCCTGTGAGTATAGCTGTTGCCTTAGTTACTAGTGAAAACTTCCTACCACCATCGATACAAACAACCTTAGCTTTTGTTGTAGAGTTAATTGCTGCTATCCCCAGCGTCATTATTGGTTTGTGGGGAATTTTTGTTTTTATTCCAGTTTTAGAACCTGTACAACAGTGGTTAGCCAATAATTTTAAATGGATACCATTATTTAATTCCGAATTCCCAGTTGGCACAAATATGTTAACGGCTGGGATTATTTTAGCCATTATGATTTTGCCAACAATGGCAGCAATTAGCCGCGATGTATTGCGAGCCATTCCTAAAGAATTACGCAGTGCTTCTATGGCCTTGGGTGGTACTCGTTGGGAAACAATTTTTCGAGTATTATTACCTGCCGGATTTTCGGGAATTGTCAGTGCAGCCATGCTGGCCTTAGGAAGAGCTTTAGGCGAAACAATGGCTGTAACTATGGTGATTGGCAACTCAGCGCAAATTAGTCTTTCCTTGCTCGATCCAGCTTATACAATTCCTTCAGTATTAGCTAATGAATTTGCCGAAGCTCAACCAGGACTGCACATTGGTGCTTTATGTTATTTAGGTTTAGTCTTGTTTGCTGTCACTCTAGCTGTAAATATTGGCGCTAGGTTATTGGTGCAGTGGGTTGGTAGCAAAAATAAATAGTCAAAAGTCATCAGTCATCAGTCAAAAATATGACCAATTCCCAACCATCAGAAACTGAACTTTTAGCATCAGAATTACGCAGTCCTCTACCACCAAGAAGACTTTTATTTACTTATGCCATGAATGCAATCGCTTTTGCATTCTCCGCTTTGGCATTAATTCCTTTATTTTCCATTCTTTGGGAAATTATTTCACGAGGAATCATCGGTTTAAAAACAGAAATGTTCGTCAAATCTGTCATCGATAACGGATTTGGTAACGCCATTTTAGGGACTATTACAGTTGTCGCTATTGGCTCTTTATTCAGTATTCCTGTAGGGTTATTCACAGGTATATTTTTAGCAGAATTTGGACAAACTAGTCCATTAGCTCGCTTTGTACGCTTTATCGTTAGTATCCTGACTGGTGTTCCCTCAATTGTTGTTGGGATATTCGCTTATGGTTTAATAGTTTTGGCTACTAAACAATTTAGCGCGATCGCTGGTGGATTTGCCTTAGCCACAATTATGTTACCTATTATCGCCTTGACTACCGAAGAAGCCCTCAAACTTATTCCCATAGACCAACGCCTCGCCTCAGCAGCTTTGGGAGGAACACGCTTTCAAACTACCATTCGTGTGGTTGTTACTGCTGCTATACCCGCAATTACCACAGGTATTTTACTAGCTGTAGCCCGTGCTGCTGGTGAAACAGCACCCCTAATTTTTACGGCCTTATTTAGTCTAGATTGGTCAGCCGGATTACTCGGCCCCACAGCTTCCTTACCAGTCTTAATTTACAACCTTTACAACGACCCTGACCCCCAGAAAAGTCAACTAGTCTGGACGACTTCTATCGTTTTACTCGGTTTAGTTTTAAGTGTTAGTTTGCTTTCCCGTTTAGTTACTCGTAAGAAAAAGATTAAATAAAAAAATATACCCCAAACTAAGACAAAAGCTTTTTCTTTACTTTATATAGAAATCTGAGTTGATTTTTCAAAAATCTAAGCATTTGTATGATGGGCAATGCCCATCAAAAATATAATATTTACTTTACTTATACCTAAAGTCAATTATCTACACCAAACTAATTCAATACTATGAATCAACAATTAGTCCCTGCAATTAAAGTTAAAGACCTAAGTTTTTATTACAATACATCAAAAGCCATTGAAGGGATTTCAATGGATATTTACAGAAATAAAGTCACAGCAATTATCGGCCCTAGTGGTTGTGGTAAATCAACTTTTATCAAAACCCTCAATCGTATTAGCGAATTGGAAGGCCCTGTCAAGGTAGAAGGAGTTGTTGATTTTTTTGGTCAAAATATTTATGACCCGCGTATCAACATCAATAGATTACGCCGCCAAATTGGGATGGTGTTTCAAAGACCCAACCCCTTCCCCATGAGCATTTATGAAAATGTGGCTTATGGTGTGAGAATATCTGCTAAATTACCACAAGCAGATTTAGATGAAATTGTTGAATCTGCCCTTAAAGGTGCAGCTTTATGGCAGGAAGTCAAAGATAAGCTCAACAAATCAGCTTTAGGGCTTTCTGGAGGTCAACAGCAACGGCTTTGTATTGCCCGTGCTTTAGCCATTAAGCCAAAAGTTCTGTTAATGGATGAGCCTTGTTCTGCACTTGACCCCATCGCTACGATGAAAGTGGAGGAACTGATTCATAGTTTACGCTCAGAATTGACCATTGCGATCGTCACGCATAATATGCAGCAAGCAACTCGTGTATCTGATTTCACAGCTTTTTTCAGTACAGATGAAAGTCGTATTGGTCAAATGGTGGAATTTGGTGTAACTACTCAAATCTTTAGCAACCCCCTCGATTCTCGCACCCGTGACTATGTTTCAGGTCGCTTTGGCTAAAGTAAAGTATTTAATAACATCTGATTCAGTACGCTTGAGAATGTATAAATGCAAAATATATCTACAGATAAATAAAAATATTATTCTCTAGCCGCTAACTTCTCAAAGGTTTTTCCGAATGACAGCAAAATTGTTTATGAAAATGCCCAATTAATTTCTTGGGTAAATTTCTTGCGTCTAAATAAATATTATGAAGTCTTGGTAAACTTTATCGCTTATGCGCTCACTAGTTCACCAAGATTTTTAACACATCTTATAAAATAGTAATTATTATATACTTTGTAAAATACAGAGATATAAATGATTAAACAAGTATTGTATTAGATATTTGCCTCATGAATTAATTATCACCATTTATCAGAGCGTCAAAATGAGATTTAGTCAGTGTATACACTAGTATTTCCAATCTTTAGGCAATAAAAGTAATATACTTCCTGATATTGGGGTGCAGGAATGAGATAATTTCAAACTATAAACAAAAAATTACCTCATCTTAAACTCATGAATAAGTATAAGTTTAGTTTTGGTTGCTAACTGCTTGATTTTAACTTGACCAAATCATACCACATATCTTTAGATAAGGGAAATAATTGTAATGCAAATATCTGTTTGATAAATACTGCTATCTAGCTATAAATGAATACTGGTCTTCCCAATCTGGAAGCATGACCATTCAATATTGGCTTCACAAATCGTGAAACAACAGCACTGATTTTTACTACTTTGTCGAGTCAATATTTATTGCCAGCCTTTTTATGAGTAAACTAATTCCAGTCATCAAAGTCAACAATCTCAGCTTTTATTATGACACCCAAAAAATACTTGAGGGGGTGTCTATGGAGATATACCAGAGCAAAGTAACTGCTATTATTGGACCTAGTGGTTGTGGAAAATCTACCTTTCTTAAATGTCTCAATCGGATGAATGAATTAGAGTCAGAAGTACGCGTAGAAGGCAGGGTAGAGTTTTTTAATCAAAATATTTATGAGCGTCGAGTTAACTTGAATCGGCTACGCCGACAAGTGAGTATGGTACATCCCAAACCCAATCTTTTCCCCATGAGTGTTTATGATAATGTGGCTTATGGGGTGAAAATAGTTGGATGGAGACCGAAATTAGAAATAGATGATATTGTAGAATCCGCACTAAAAGATGCTGATCTATGGGATGAAATAAAACACAAAATACACAAATCCGCGTTAGACCTTTCTGGTGGTCAACAACAGAGACTTTGTATTGCTCGTGCTTTAGCAGTTAAGCCAAAAGTTTTGTTAATGGATGAGCCTTGTTTTGGTCTTGACCCTATAGCTAGTATGAAAGTAGAAAGTTTAATTCAGAGTTTACGTCTTCGTTCTGAATTAACAATGGTGATAGTCAGCCATAATTTATCCCAGGTTAGTCGTGTATCGGATTTCACCGCATTTTTTAAAGGCAATGAAAATCGAATTGGTCAATTAGTTGAATTTGGTTTAACAAAGAAAATGTTTAACAGTCCTCATGATTCTCGCACTCGTGAATATGTTTTAAGCAGACTTGGTTAATTTGTAATAGCCAGCGACGAGTTTAAGAATAATGTAAGTAATTAGGCAGAATTAATATTATTAGTATTTCAGAATATTTGTGGCAGGTAAATTTGGCTAAACAGCGATTAGATAATTTATTAGTAGAGTTAAATTTATGTAATTCTCGCACTTTAGCACAGAGGCTAATTCAGGCGGGGGAAGTGACTGTTAATGAACAGATAATTGATAAGCCTGGGACAGAGGTTGATGTTGCGGCTCAGGTTAAAATTAAAGAGCGATCGCGCTTTGTTTCCCGTGGTGGTGAGAAACTGGCTAAGGGTTTGGAATTATTCGCCATCTCTGTAAATGGCCGTGTTTGCTTGGATGGAGGTATATCTACGGGTGGTTTTACTGATTGTTTACTCCAAGCTGGGGCAAAGCTAGTTTACGGTATTGATGTGGGTTACGGGCAAACTGATTGGGGTTTACGAAACAATCCTCAGGTGATTTTGCGCGAACGCACTAATTTACGGCAATTGCAACCTAAGGATTTATATGGTGATGGGGATGCTATTCCCGATTTGGCGGTGGTGGATGTTTCTTTTATTTCTTTAACTAAGATTTTGCCAGCCTTATGGCAATTAACTCAACCCCCACGAGAAGCAGTGCTATTGGTTAAGCCACAGTTTGAAGTGGGAAAATCTCGTGTGGGTAAAAAAGGCGTTGTTCGCGATCCCCATGACCAAGCTGATGCTATTTTTCAGGTGTGGCAAGCGGCTGAGAAATTAGGCTGGAAGTATAAGGGCTTAACTTGGTCACCTATTACTGGCCCGGCGGGAAATATCGAATATCTCTTATGGTTAAACATGGAAAGCGAAATGCCACCAACAGATTTAAATGCGATCCAACAAGTCACTAAATCAGCTATGACTGATTTGGGGAATTCGTAATTAAGAGACTGGTTACGCTTTTAAATTACATAGTCACTTATATAGCAATACAGTTCAGATAAGACTAACAACTTAGAATGGTGTAGGTTGGGTGGAGGAACGGAACCCAACATTCTCAAGACTTTGTTGGGTTACGCTATCGCTACACCCAACCTACTATTTTCTTAACTAAACCGTATTGACTTATATAGTTTGTTAGTAGTTGATGGTTAATTGTCAACCGTCAATCGTCAACAGCCAACACGAAATGTAGGGTAATTTTGAGATTGGCGATTTTGGATTGAATGACAATTTCAAATCCAAAATTTCCAATCTTTAGCATTAATTAAACATCATAAATCAGGCATTCTAAGGCTTCTGGATGCAGGTCACAGAAGCTTTCTAGAGAACTCTTACGTTTTTGTGCTTGCTGTTGATGAGACTTTTCAGCTTGTAATTCTTCCACAATATCCCAAGCTACGGCACAGTTGGGAGAACCATCACCGTTTTGTTCACAGGTAGTACGAGCTTCTGCGATCGCTGCGAGGATGGCTTTTTCTAAATTTGTAGTCCCGTTGTTGTCTGAGTTCGCGCCTGATGGGGCTACATTGAAGGTCATTGTCATGGTTTTTCGCCTTTTTATGACTACGCTGTGATTGTTAACAGTTAACAGTTAACTGATTTCAGAGCAGATATTTCCAGTTTAGATAGGCTTTCCCAAGATTGTAGTGGTGAACACCGCCATTTTGTGAGCCAATCTTATTGGGAATTGCTCTCTTTTCATCTTGAATGGAAACAGGTATAAGTGCTGTGCTAACTGGACTATTAGCAAATAACTGCCATATCTTTTATGTTGCCTCTGAAAATCGCATTTGAACACATTTATCAGAGGAATTTGATGGAAATTGACAATTTCTCAACAACAGTAATAATTAGGGCAATATTATTTATTTATTCTCAATATTTCATGCCTAATTCTTGTTGCAGCCGATACAGAATTGTATTTTGGTCAACTTGAGACAAGATTTCAGTAATCACAGTACTAGCGCCTAATTGACCCCAAGTGCAGCCTTTTTCCAGATATACTTGGGCAGCTTTGCCAACAGAATAGGCTCCATAACCGGCAATTCCAGCTTGAGCGATCGCACTCCCAGCAAAGGCAGTAACATTTGTCGGATTATCACCACTAGTTAAAGCAGCAGCACTTTTACCTAATCCTAATAAAAAGCTACTGCCTAATTCTCCCAGCAATAAGCCACCGGAACTGATGAAGATTGTTTTTAAAATTTTTCCGGCTTCGTAGCTAGTTATAGGCAGACCATATAACCGCGCCAGAGAGCGAATTAAAGCCAAATCAGCCACGGTTCCACCCAGGATATCAATAAAGGCAATGGGATTTAGTCCTACAGCTAGGGCTTTGTATTTAGTAAATTGCCAGATGATATCTTCCGCCTCTTGTTGGCGGATGTCAATAGTTTTTTGGGCGATCGCTGCTTCTGCGTCCCGTGCTTGAATCAGGGCATTTAAAGCTAGGAGCGATCGGCCTTCCCGGTTGAGAATATTTAAAATGGTCTGCTTAAGTTCGTCTACCTGGGGTGGCGGAGTTTCCCATTCATAACTCACCCGACCATCAGGCCACTCAACGCGTACCTCCATCGGTGCAGGTTCCGCCGCCACCATGACAATTTCGTCAGGTAACAAAGGCTTGGCTTGGGGGTTTCCTGCGCCTAGTTGTTGTAAATTTCGATAAATTGCCGCTTGGTCTGTATCTGGGTATAAGTCGATTTTGTTAAACACCAAAATTAGCGGTTTCTGCGCCTGCCGTAATTCCAGAAGTGCTTGATATTCAGTCCGGGTAATATCCCCAGATACCACAAATAAAATCAAATCAGCTTGACGCACCACATCCCGCGCCATCTGCGCCCGTGACTCGCCCTGAATTTCATCCAGTCCTGGGGTATCAATTAACTCCACTATCACCTTGCCCCCTGGCTGCCAGCGCACAGAACGCGGCCATTGAGTCACACCGTTGAGGGGGCCAGTTTGCAAAATCTTACTGCCCAATAAAGCATTTAACACCGCCGACTTACCGCGACTCACCAAACCAAAAGCCGCGATTCTAATCACATTTGAGTCCAGCTTGTTCAGAGTGGAGTTTAAAACTTCAATTTCTGGTTTCACCAAACCTGCCAACTCTGGGTTAGATGATAAATGCCCTGATTTGCGAAGATATCCATACCAAGACAGTGCTTGTCTCAAGCTGGCACGGGCGCGGTTTAAATGAGTTTCTTGGAGATTACGCACGGGGTTAGGATAAACAACAAGTTACATTTCTATTTTGATCTAATTCCGAGCCTGTCTGTATTGTTGGTCAACTTACAGTAAAGTGAGAGTTAGTCAGGTGACGAAAGTATTTATGGCAGATAATACACCTAAATTTTCACAAGGTAGTACATCTGATATTGTAGGTTACGAAGATTTTTTAGCTGATTTAAAGACGCGAATTTCCAACGCACAATTAAGGGCAGTAGTTGCAGTCTAAGGCTTACCTAGATTTATAGTCAACTTCTGTTATTTTGACTTCAAAGTGCAAATCAACTGGGCGCGATAATGCCCAATAGCACGATAACAGAAGTATGAAAGCGTGAATAAAAAATTCCTCATCACTCCTCAAGAACTCACGTCTTTATTAGCACTAAAGTCATTTAAAACCGTTATTATCGATACACGCGCTCCAGAAGATTATGCAGTTGCTCACATTCCTGAAGCTGTCAATATTCGAGATTTTTTCACTTATCTTTTAGAAGATTCTTCTCCTACCGGCTTAACAAACTTGCAAGAGTATTTTGCAAAAATTATGAGCAATTTAGGAATATCTGGGGGGGAGAGGATAATTGTCTATGAAGATGCTTTTAATAAAGGCTACGGACAATCTTGTCGAGCTGCTTTTTTGCTGAAGTATTTGGGTTGTCCTCAGGTATCTGTTTTACACGGAGGATATCAAGCTTGGCTGGCGGCTGGTTTACCTACCACCAATGAAGTTCCTGAAGGGGATAGCACTATCTTTAGATTACGTCCCCAAGCCGAGATGATAGTGACGACAAGCCAGATGTTAGAAGCGCTGGACAATCCAGCCATTATAAAATTAGATGTGCGCGATCGCCCCGAATGGCAAGGACTCAGTTCTTCTCCCTACGGTGCTGATTTTTGCCCCCGCAAAGGACGAATCCCCAACGCTATCTGGCTGGAATGGCATCTTTTCATGGAATCTACATCAGGAATCCCTATGTTCCGTTCCCCAGCAGAAATCTTAGACATTTGTCAATCTGTCGGTATTACTTCCGAGTCTACTGTATATGTCTACTGCTTTAAAGGCTCTAGGGCTGCTAATACAATTATGGCTCTGCATGAAGTAGGAATTGCTGCCAGAAATTATTTTGGCTCATGGAACGAATGGTCGCGCGACTTTTCTTTACCTATTGATAGTAAAGTGATTAATTTGTAATGATTTCTAACATTTTGCATTTTTGCAACAAGTCTATTATTTCGCACAATTCCAGGGAATACTAGGGACGTGTTGTTTTCTCCCAGATTTTTCTATGCGTCAATTATTTCAGTATCTACGTAATTGGGTGATATTCGGTTTATTGTGCCTAGTTTTAAGCTGGTCTTTTCCGGCACAAGCAGCCAGCCGCATCAGTCCCAAACTAGAAGAACAGGTTCTACAAATTCTCCGCGAACATCCAGACGTAATTATTGATTCTGTTCAAGTTTACCAACAGCAACAACAAGAGCAAGTCAATCAAATACGGCAGGCATTTCTTCAAGATTTAAAAACTAATCCACAAGCGGTAATTGGCGATTCTCCTACTACTAGTGCCACTCAATCAAAGGCAGTAGTCGTAGAATTTTCTGATTTTCAATGTCCTTACTGTGCGAAAGCCCATGACACATTGAAACAATTACTAGCCAAGCATCCGGGTGAAATAACCTTAGTTTATAAACATCTACCTCTGATACCCATTCATAATGAAGCTATGCCAGCAGCCAAGGCGGCTTGGGCAGCAACTCAGCAAGGTAAGTTCTGGGAATATCACGATGCTTTGTTTAGCAATCAAAAGCAACTTGGTGAAGCTTTGTATTTAGATATTGCCAAAAAACTCAATTTGGATTTAGAAAAGTTTAACAGCGATCGCCTACTTGCTGATGCCGCAATTAGTAAAGATATCCAAATAGCGCAAAAGTTAGCTATTGCTGGCACACCTTTCTTCATCATGAATAGTAAAACTTTCTCTGGTGGCATAGACTTATCAGAAATAGAAAACAAATTGGCTGGGGCTAGTTAATTAGGGGTGTAGGGGTGTGAATAAAACTCTAATCTTTGTTGAATGGCTGGGATATCGATTCCACTTGTTAGTTCTTTCACTTACACCCCTATACCCTCATCCCCTTACACCCCCAAAGTTACCAGAGATTTAGTTGATGAGGTGGATAGTCCAGATGATTCCAGGGTAGGGGTGGAACTGGTACACCGTTCTGTTCTAATAGTTTTTGGAAGTGACGGGCAGTGTTAGGCGATCGCTCTTCTATAGGACAATGTACAAAGAAATAGATTCGTGTCCCTGCTTGTAACCACTGTTGAATTTGTTGTACCCACTCTTCCATAAATACTTGATTCACCGCCAAATTAGGATGGGAAATAAACCTAATCAGGCTAAAAGGTGCAGTGACGCTGAATTGTAACGGTAATTTGGGTTTACGTCGTTCTGATTGTAACTGGGGGTCATCATCTCCCGTGTAGATAGGGCGTGAATCCAGTAGTACCCTTCCTACACCCAGCGTTTCTAAAAGCTGTGTCAAATTGCTTTTATGGGGTTCTCGAAACCAGTCAGGATGTCTGACTTCTAAGGCTAGTGGTGCTGTTGTGCGCGGCCAAGCTTCCAGAAAACTAGCCAAATCGTCAATTAATGTTGGTGCGTAACTTGGTGGTAACTGGGAAAATATAGGGCCGAGATGCTTACCCAAAGGCTGCATCCCCTCCAGAAATTTTAAAGCGGCGGGAATATAGGGTTTTAATAAACCTTGATGGGTAATATCCCGTGGTAATTTCAAACAAAACTCAAAGCCTGGTGGTGTTTCTTTTGCCCAACGGCTGACAGTTTCTTGATTTGGTGCTGCGTAGAAAGTAGTATTACCTTCTACGGTAGTGAAGCGACGACTGTAGAGATGGAGAAATTCCCCAGCACGACTTCCTTGGGGATAAAGTTCGCCTACCCAACCTTTATAAGCCCAAACAGCACAACCAATAGAGAAGTTCACAAGCTTTGACAAAACAGTCTACAGGAAAATTTTGAGTTCACATACTTAATATTAAAAGGGATTGGGGGTATTGAGTGAGAACCAACTTTGCAACACATCAAAAATCTACAGAGGTGCGATGTCTTGCATCCCCCGTGTATCTCATCCAAACGAAAAACACTATATTGAATATTTTGGGAATTGAAAGTCTCTAAGAGATTGGCAATGTTAATAAAAACTCAGTTCCTATACCTGGTTTAGAGTTAACCGCGATCGCGCCTCCATGTTTTTCTACGATAATTTGATGGGCGATGGCTAATCCTAAACCTGTGCCTTTACCTACTCCTTTGGTGGTGAACAGGTGATCGAAAATTTTGGCTTTTACTTCTTCTGGGATTCCGTGACCATTATCACTAATTGCAATCTTGATTTGTTCACCTGCGATAGTGGTGCGAATTGTAATTCGATTGGGGTTGGCTTCAATCTCCGCAAAACTATATCCTGGATTTGATTCATCTAAGGCATCAATGGCATTGGCTAAAATATTCATAAATACTTGATTTAATTGACCAGGGAAGCATTTTACCAGGGGAAGATCGCTGTATTCGGTGACAACTTCAATGGCTGGGCGATATTGGTTAGCTTTGAGGCGATGACGTAAAATCAGCAGGGTACTTTCAATACCCTCGTGCAGGTTAAAGGGCTGTTTTTGGTCGCTGTCGGCGCGGGAGAATGTACGTAAACTCTCACTGATAGCTTTAATGCGATCGCCTCCGTCTTTCATCGCCTTGATGAGTTTGGGCAAATCTTCCCGCAGATATTCTAAGTCAATCGTCTCTAGTTCATTTTCAATTGCCCTACCGGGTTGGGGAAATTGCTCACGGTAGAGGTCAATCACTCCCAACAGGTCGTTAATATATTCTTGGGCTGCACTAATATTACCGACAATGCAGCCGACGGGATTATTAATTTCGTGAGCCACCCCGGCCACTAAGTTACCCAATGCAGACATCTTTTCATTCTGCACCATTTGTACTTGTGCTTGTTGCAGATCCTCTAGGGTTTGTTGCACCTGGTGATAGAGACGAGCATTTTCCAGGGCGATGACGGCTTGGCTAGAGAGGAATCTGAGAACCAGGAGGCGATCGCTTGTAAACACATCACTGGTAACTTGATTTTCCAGGTATAAAATTCCGATTAAATTACCCTGATTAATTAACGGCAAACATAGCACGCTTTTGGGCTGATGCTGATCTAGGTAATTGCTCATCACACCCGGTATATTGGTTTTTAGATCATGGATGACAACTGTTTCTGAGGTATTTTTGACATACTGAATGAGCTTGATAGGAACGGTAGGATTGTTTTCCAGGGGAGTAGATTGTAAGGTGGTTTGTTGGGAGTTAGCTATTACTCTGACTTGGCATTCGCCCTCTTGACACAACATCAAAGCACAATAATCAGCCCCAGAATTTTCCAGCATCGTTTCAGTGATAGTTTCCAGTAACTTATCTAGTTGAATCGTGCTAGAAATTGCCTGGGATACTTGCAGTAGCGCCGCAAAATCCAGCATATAGTTAATGCTGGCGCTGGAAGAACTTTGGTGACGGGTAGAATGCACGGAATTAGTGAGGCTGGTGAAGGTTTCTAAAATGCTCAGGGGCTGAATAGCTTGTTGTAGGATGGGGCGCAACAGTTGAGGATAACGGCTTTCTAGATCATTGGTTTTGGCGGGACTACCCCAATGGGCGTAGCAGTAATAAGCCTCCTGCATATAGCCGGCGGCGACTTTTTCTTTACCCCAGTTGAGGTAGAATTTGGCCGCCAATTCGTTAGCTAGGGCAGCTTCTTGGATGTAACCGTTGGTTTTGGCTAGGGCGATCGCTTGGTCGTATAACTCTATAGCAGCTGTTTTCTCGTCTAAAACGCGATGTTTTTCGGCTGCCACTAAGTAAAATTTGTGTTGATAATTTATGGGCGCATGACCTGCCCATTTTTGCATTTTTTGTTGATTATTTGTAATCTTTTCTAAATAGCGAGATTGTTGCTCAGTATCCAATTGGGGATATAAGGAAAGTAGGCTCAGAGATTGATAAAAGTTCTTCAACGGCACAATTAATAAACCAGCCGCACCCTGCTCGTATTCTTCAAATAGACTGGCGTATTTAATAGCTTGCTCATCTGCTCCCAACAAATAAGCCAAGAATAATTTTGCCAGATAAACGTAACAAATGCCATTGGTATTGCGGCTAGCAATTAAAGCAGGGAGAGTGACGGTTTCATCAAAACATTTACCCACTAGCATTTGCGGATTATCAACTTTAGCTTGTAAATTCATGACAGTTTGTCGCCATGTATTGCCCCAAATTAAAGATATATCTTGTTTTATATCCTGCATGAGAGAACAATACTTATTAGCTTCTGCTTCGGCAAATTCTAGATTTTCTCCTGTCCAGAATAAAAACTGAGCATAACAATTGGCACAATAACCAACATATTCCAAATCACCAGTTTCTAGACCACATTTCAGACCTTCTAAAAATATATTTAAAGTGGAGCTAATGCTATCTTGCCAATGTTTAATAAACAGAGCAAATGTTAGATAAACTTTACTTTTTAGCTCTTGGGCGTTAAATTTATCCAACACTGTCATCGCTAACTGACCAAATTGATAGCCATCAGTAATGTCTTCCGATGCACATAAAAATAATCCATACAAACTGTAAGCGATCGCCGATTGGGGAGAGTTACCATATTGAGTACAGATTTTCACCATTGTGAATATCTTTAAAGGTAACAGCATCGGTTTGGCAAGATAAATCGGGGCAAATAAACTACATAAAATTCTTAAGGCTGCACCTTGTTGTAAGTCCGTCAGTTCTGGTAAATTTACTAAGTCTTGAATTGACCGTTTCCCTAGCAGCGACTTCAATTGACTATGTTCAGCCAAGATGGTTTCCATGTCGCCATCTTGGGGCAAATCAATACCCAGTAAACCTAAAACCTCTCTACCTATATTTATCGCTTCTATGAGTTTGTTTTGCGCTGTATAAGCTTGAATTTGAATTTCATAAGCTTTGATTTTATCTAAAGTATGTTTGGCGTGTACAAGTATCTCCTTAACTAGTAATTCAGAAGTAGGAAAATTCGTATTTAAATATTCCGCCTCCGCCACCAAATCATACAAACTCAGGGTAAGTTCATATTGATTTTGCCAACTATCTTCTTCCAGGAGTTTTATAGCTGTATTTAAATAATCGACAGCGACAACGTAAGCAGTAGCAACTTTTGCTTTACGTCCAGCCATTAAATTTAATTCCAGCAATCGCTGTTTCTGATGCTTATCTGTGACATAATCAACACCAACATTTAATTGATTAACAATATCAAAAATGCGATTTTCTAATTGTGTTTCTGGGGTGTGCTTTAAAAGTAGTTGACCTATTTTCAGGTGAGTTGCCGTTTTCTGCTCTTGGGGAATGAGGGAATAAGCCGCTTGTTGTACGCGGTCATGAAAAAATTTATAACTGAGTTTAATTTGGCGATCGCCTGTTGTTTGATGTGAGCTAGATTGAAAGAATTTATATGTTTCACTCAGGGGAAGAATTAACTCTTCTTGTAATGCCTTCCACAAGATTGTAGCTGTTGAGGCTGGAGATAATTCAGATACAATTGCCAGGGTATTTAAATCAAATTCATTGCCAATACAAGCTGCTAACTTTAAAATATTTTGGGTGACTGGTGGCAATTTTTGCAACTGCAACGCCATAAATTCCACCACATCATCAGTTAATGCTGCTGCCTTCACTTGGACAATATCACACTGCCAATATCCGGCAGCTAAATCAAAACAAATTAGTCCATCCTGATATAATGCCTTGAGAAATTGCGTAGCAAAAAAGGGATTACCTTTGGTTTTTTGGTTGACTAATTTAGTTAATGGTTGCGCTAAGGTTGCTGTACAATTGAGGGTATCGGCAATCAGTTGATTGAGACTAGTTAAACTCAATGGTTGTAGAGTAATTGTATTCGTCGTAGCACCTGTTTTCTGAATTGCTTCCAGAGTCAACATCAACGGATGAGCAGGGTATACTTCATGGTCACGATATGCGCCAAGCACCAGTAAATAACCTGTTTTTGACTCCCCTATTAATCCTTGCATCAAGTTGAGGGAAGCGGAATCTGCCCATTGTAAATCATCTAAAAATATAACTAAGGGATGCTCTGGTGTAGTAAAAACGTGAATAAAGTTCTGCAAGAGCAATTTAAAGCGATTTTGCGCCGCATTCCCAGATAATTCTATGGCTAGGGGTTGCTCGCCAATAATGCGTTCCAATTCGGGAATCACGTCAATAATGACTTGTCCATTCTCCCCTACAGCCTGTAAAAGCTGGGTTTTCCATGTCTGCAACTGCTCATCACTCTCACTCAACAATTGCCCCATTAAATCGCGGAATGCTTGCACAAAAGCCGAGAAGGGCGTACTGCGATTAAATTGGTCAAATTTACCTTTAATAAAATAGCCCCGCTTCTCCACAATGGGCTTATGAACTTCATGGACGACGGCAGTTTTACCAATTCCAGAGAAACCCGCCACTAGCATCAATTCAGATTTACCATGGCTGACACGAGCAAATGCTTTGAGTAGTGTGGCAACTTCCTCCTCCCGACCGTAAAGTTTTTCGGGAATCAGGAAGCGATCGCAAATATCTCGTGTAGCAATCTCAAATGTCTCAATTTTACCTGTATTTTGCAGTTGATCTAGACAATTTTGCAAATCATACTGCAAACCCAATGCACTTTGATAACGATCCTCGGCGTTCTTCGCCATTAATTTCCCGATAATTTCTCCAATTACTGCGGGAATTTCTGGTCGTAATGCACACACCGAGGGCGCAGGTTTAGCAATGTGACAATGCACCAACTCTAAAGGATCATCTGATATAAAAGGTAACTTTCCTGTTAACAGTTCAAACAACGTCACACCGAAAGCATAAAAATCGCTACGATAATCTATACCTCGGTTCATCCGTCCGGTTTGTTCTGGTGCGAGATAGGCGAGTGTCCCTTCTAAAACTTTGGGATGTTTAACGGCTTCGGTTTCCTTGGGTAATAAGGAAGCAATGCTAAAATCAATCAGCTTAATTTCTTTCGTCTCAGGATGAATCAGCAGGTTAGCGGGTTTGATATCTTTGTGGATGACACGATTTTGATAGAGATCATGTAGAATATTGGCCAGTTGAATGGCGATCGCTAATACATCTCCCAAAGACAAAGGGTGGGTTTGACTATATGATCCCAATGACACCCCGCCAAAATCTTCCATTACCAAAGCGTAGCTGTTGCCATAAGGTTCTAGAGAAGTAGGGTGGACAATACCCGGAATATTTAAATTTTTGGCGATGGTGTATTGATTGCGAAACTGTAGTAGTTCACTAAAGCTAGGATACTCGCGTTGCAGCAGCTTAATTACCACAGGTTGCGCTGCACTATCTGTCCGCCGTATTCCACGATAAACAAGCGTTTTAGAGCCGTGATAAAGCTGCTCAATCAACTGATATCCAGACAGCAAAACGGTTGTATCTACGGTTGCACTCATGGACAACGACCTCATCTGACAGGGCTAACCTGTGTAGTATATTTAGCCCTTAGTATGCCCATAATTTGGCTAACTCTAACTTTGTCTATTACCCACAGCTAAAACCCTATAATCGATTTGGGCAATATAAGCTGAGAACTCATCACTATTCTGATAATGAGATTTTTATTCAAGCTAATTGGTTTAGCACTACTACTTGCTGGTGTTTACTTTCTTGGTCAAAATATTTATTTCTCTACTAACGTGTATCCCTATTGGTGGCGAGGTATAGCGGCTGATGCTTCTATACTTTTTCTCACCTCTGGAATTCTCATGTTATTTGTCCTACCCCGTCAGGATAAAGCTTTAGGTTGGGTAGCACTGGGGTTAGGAATATTCCTGGTCTTTTTCAGCAGCCGCGCTATTCTCAACCCTACAAGTCTTTGGCAATTTTGCCTTTCAATGGCTTGTTTTGTTGGTGGGTATCAGTTATTGACCACAGGTCGCCTCAATATTTAGAATCTGTTGACACTAACCTCAGCCACCAGTGTGTATATTTTTCTTTCTTTGTCAATTCTCATCTCGGCCATGAACTTGTGCAGGCGGGCTAGTTGCTTCCACAGCAGTAAAAGGTTCTAGAATTTTGTAGGTGTGGCTTGCACCTTTGGGTACAGTCCAAGAACTTCCTGGTTCTAGTAAGATCATTTGCCCTTCAATGTGCAGTTCGGCGCGACCATTAATTACATAACCGACGGTTTCGTATTCGCGGCTAGTTGGTTGTTTATCATCTCCTGGTTGTTCGTCTTCCCAAAGACGCATAGAGATAGATTTGCCAGATGCTAAATATTTCTGACCGAGTTTACCTTTGGGGGAATGGTGAGAGTCTATTTTTTTGACGCTAGTGTCGCTCATATTTAATTACCTTAGGGTTTGAGTACAACTTTGATGCAGTTATCTTTTTTGTGTTTAAAAATTTCGTAGCCGTGGGGTGCTTGTTCTAGCGGGATGGTGTGGGTGATGACAAATGAGGGGTCAATTTCACCGTTTTGAATACGTTCTAGTAAGGGTTTTAAGTATTTATGGACATGGGTTTGTCCCATCTTGAAGGTTAAACCCTTATTCATCGCTGAACCCATCGGGATTTTGTCCAGGAAACCGCCATATACACCCGCCAGAGAAACATGACCACCTTTAGCCGCAGACACAATCACTTGTCGTAATGCTGTTGGTCTGTCTGTTTCTAGTCTTACAGCTTGCTTGACTTGGTCGTAGAAAGCCATTAAGTCTGTACCGTGGGCTTCCATGCCTACCGCATCAATACAAGCATCAGGGCCGCGTCCACCAGTCATCTCTTTGAGTGCTTCCCCGATATTTACCTCTTCGTAATTGAGGACTTCGGCATTACATTGTTCTTTAGCCATTTGTAGGCGTTCGGGGATGCGGTCAAAGGCGATAACTCTTTCCGCACCCAACATATATGCACTTTTGATAGCAAATTGTCCAACGGGGCCACAACCCCACACAGCCACAATATCGCCGGGTTTGATATTACAGTTCTCCGCCGCCATGTAGCCAGTGGGAAAAATATCAGTTAAAAATAATACCTGTTCATCTGGTAGATTATCAGGAATTTTAAGCAAGCCGACATCTGCAAAAGGTACACGGGCGTATTCTGCTTGACCCCCAGCATAGCCACCAAATAGGTGAGAGTAGCCAAATAGACCTGCTGGAGAATGACCCATTTGCAGTTCTACCAGCCAGGCGTTGGGGTTGGAGTTATCGCACAAAGACCATAAATCCCGTTGACAGAAGAAGCAAGAACCGCAGGAAATGGTAAAAGGAACAACGACGCGATCGCCTACTTTCACATTTTTTACAGCACTACCTAACTCGACAACTTCCCCCATGAATTCATGACCAAGGATATCGCCACTTTGCATTGTGGGAATATAGCCATTATATATATGTAAATCAGACCCACAAATAGCTGTAGAAGTAATTTTAATAATTGCGTCGCGCGGGTTAAGAATTTTTGGATCGGGTACAGTTTCTACCCTGACATCATTTGTCCCGTGCCAGCAAACTGCTTTCATATTTATTAGTCCTTGGGCATTAATTTTTTATCTCTAGATTCAGGTCATAGATCCCCGACTTTTTAAAAAATCGGGGATCTGAATACCCACAGTTTATTAATTATTAACTCCGGCTCCTAGCTTCTCTTACACGCTCCGGTTGTTGATAATAACCACCCTCATTCTGAGTATTTTGATTAACGGTTTCACCTATTTTCCGTTGTACAGATTTACCAAACTCTTTAGTAGCTCTGGGTGTATCTTCATCCAAGTTCAACTTTTCACGCACATTATCAGCCGTGTTTCTGAGGCGATTTTGGGCGTTTCTTACTTGATTATCGTTTCTAATACCTTCGCTATCGGGAGTACCTTTATAGTAAGTGCCTTCTGGTGTTTGCACCGTATTAGCTTGAGCCATCATCGCAGTACCGTAGGTAAAAGATTGACCTACGAAGAATGTTGCTGCTACTAAGAAAACAACCAAGATTTGACGAAGCAAAATATTTTGTATCCAAGAGATTACGCGATTCATAAAAATCCTCACTGAGATTATGTATATATTGTTGGTTTAATAAATGTAATTAAACATCTATCCGTAACTAGGTTTAGTAATCAGTAATTAGTAGTAGTTTCGATCTAAAACTGAGTACTAAGTGAAGAGTAAGAAGAAATTAGTAGGACTCACGTACCCAGGTTGTCTTTTGAGACTGGGTGTAAGGGTGTAAGAATTTTCAAAGTTGTCCAAACCCTTGATTTTTTCTTTTCATCCGTAAGTCATAATTAATCATTCTTCTTATCCCCACTTTTACGGTTTGAGTACAACTTTGATGCAGTTATCTTTTTTTTGCTGGAAAATGTGATAACCGAGAGGGGCTTGTTCTAGAGGTAATTGATGACTAACTACAAAAGACGGGTCGAGTTTGCCATCTAGGATGAGTTGTAATAACAAATTCATATATTTCTGTCCGTGCATTTGTCCCATCCTGAAGGTTAGACCCTTATTAAAAGCAGCACCAAAAGGTATTTTGTCTACAAACCCACCGTAGACACCCATGATTGAGAGAGTCCCGCCTTTACGACAAGCAACCATCATTTCCCGCAATACATGGGGGCGATCGCTTTCTAGCTTCAGCTTTTGCTTTGTTTGGTCGTAAAAGTCTTCTAAACCAACGCCATGCGCTTCTAACCCGACCGCATCAATACAAGCATCAGGGCCTCGTCCGCCGGTCATTTCTTTTAAAGCCTCACCTGCATTGACTTCTTCGTAATTGATGACTTCGGCTTTAGCATATTTTTTCGCCATCTCTAGACGTTCGGGAAAGCGATCTATAGCGATGACTTTTTCTGCACCCATCATATAGGCGCTAATCATGGCAAATTGACCAACAGCACCGCAACCCCAAACAGCGACAGTATCACCTGGTTGAATGTCACACATCTCTGCACCCATATAACCTGTGGGGATAGCATCAGAGATAAATAACAGCATTTCGTCTGGTAAATCTGGCGGGACTTTTACCACACCGACATCGGCGAAGGGGACGCGGATATATTCAGCTTGTGCGCCGGCGTAACCACCCAAGAGATGAGAATAACCGTAAATGGCTGAGGTGATATTACCGTAGAGTTTTTCTTCTAACCAACCATTGGGATTAGAGTTATCGCACAGCGACCACATATCATGCTCACAATAGTGGCATCTACCACAACCAATTGTAGAAGGAACAACAACGCGATCGCCTATTTTTAAATTATCAACTCTGCTCCCCACCTCAACGACTTCCCCCATAAACTCGTGACCAATAATGTCACCCTGCTGCACTGTCGGGATATAGCCGCCATAAATATGTAAATCAGAACCACAAATTGCGGTGGAAGTAATTTTAATAATCGCATCACGCGGATTGAGGATTTTCGGGTCTGGTACAGTCTCTACCCGTACCTCGTTAGCACCATACCAGCAGACTGCTTTCATAGTTATTTAGTTAGTTGTCTGTTGTCAGTTGACTGTTAAAAGTCGTCAGTCAACAGTTGTTGTTATCCTTCCACTCCCTATTTTCTTCCCGATGGTTGTCCCTCGGTGGTGGCGATTTCTCCGGCCTCCATGAGCATTTTGAAACGGCGTAGTTCGTCGCCAATTTGCTGTTCTGGTTCCTCGCCGAAAAGTTTGGCGACGACAGCAGCTAAAGCGCCTCCAGGGAGATTGTATTCTAATACCACTTTCACTTCAGTACCGCGTAGACGCGAAGCGGCTTGTCCTGGGACATCGCCTGGGGCTTTTTGGAAACGCACAAAACCGGAGTTTTCCACGTCTGCGCCTTCCGCAGAGGCCCAAGAAA
This sequence comes from Anabaena sp. FACHB-595, assembly GCF_048568275.1. Lineage (NCBI taxonomy): Bacteria > Bacillati > Cyanobacteriota > Cyanophyceae > Nostocales > Nostocaceae > Anabaena > Anabaena sp. FACHB-595. Next base: position 1,033,107 of record NZ_CP183473.1, on the reverse strand, counting down.
TAAACTCATTTTCTCGGTCTTCTAGAATGTCTGCATCCCATTCCACACTGTTACCTAAAGGTGCATTGGCTATCCAATGAGAACGTTTTTCGTTGTACACCTTCACAGACTTGAGATGCTTCATGAATGTGGGCAAATTCTCAAAGTTGTGCCAATAACGGTATAGCTCATCTGCTGGCTTATTGATTGTTACCGTCTTTTCAACTTTGATGGGTTTATTTATCCCTATCGCTTCTTGCGCTTGCTGAATTGTGCTTTGTTTCGTCGCACCTTGATAGATTAAACCGCCACCAGCTAAAGCCGTCAGCACTCCCCGCAACGAGGCTTGTCTTAAACCCAGCAACACTAACGCCCCACCGCCAATGAGAGAAGCCCAACGCTCTGTATCACTAGCTTGGCCTGGAGTATTTCCCTGTTTATCTCCTGATGTCAAAGTCACGCTATATATCTCCAATTCAATATGGGGAGTGATACCAATTCAAAATTCGTCTTGAAAAGTTTCCTACGGCGGGAAACCCCTCCGAGTTCACCATTTGCCTACAGAACTTTTCGCAAAATTCAAAATTAAAGAATCTCCTCCCCACTTTTTATTCCCTCTTTTACATCGATACAGCTGCCCCTGTTGTTGGCTTAGGTGGTTGGGCTGTAGCGTTTGTACGCGTCCGGTATAGTGAAACTAATCGCTGTTCGTATTTGACCAAATCTTTGTAAATCTCTTTGAAAATAGCGGTTGCTATGGGGTCAGTGTACATTGCACAAAGATTACCAATATCACCAATGCCTGTTTGTAAATCACCTAAAGCACTGCGTATTTGATGTATGTCATCGCTACCAGTTAAAGCGGTTTTCACTTTGGCGTATTGATTGGCGATATTTGCGCCCAGGGAGGGTTTCTCACCCAATCTAGTCAGATAAGTTTCTAGATATTCAATATGACGCTGTTTATTAGTGATCATTTCTTGGAACAGCGCTTTTGCTTGTGTGTCCGATTCCTTTTCTGTATACTTCTCCAATGCCTCTAGGGAATAACGTTCTCCACCTAAAGCAGTATTCAAACCTCTGACAATATCACCTTTAGTCGAACCGCCCCAAGCATCAGCCAGTTTCCACCACTCTGCGTTTCTATCTTTTTCATCTGGTAGGGCTGCATCTTTACCGCCATAACCTAGACGACTCAAAATAGCTGTGGTGAAAATCGCCAAATCTCCAGGTTCACGGGATGTAATCAAGTTACCATCAACAACTAGCGCCTCATCTACATAATCAGCACCAGCATTAATCATGTCTCGGCTGATAGCAATAAAACCTGTGGCTTGTTTACCTCGGAGTAAGTCGCTTTCAATTAAGACTTGTGGCCCATGACAAACCGCAGCTACCAATTTTCCTTGCTGCATCGCCTCTTGTACGAAGCGGACTGTATTGGGGTTGCGGCGCATTTTATCGGGAGCCATCCCACCAGGAATTACTACCGCATCAAATTCAGAGGCGATCGCTTCTGTCGTAGTACCATCAGCTTGGGTAGAAAGTCTGCCTCGTTTTCCCTTATATTTTTCGTTCGTCCGCGAACCGAGGACGACTACCTCAAATCCTGCTTGTTTTAGACCGTTGCAAGGAATAATGAATTCTGCATCTTCTACGGCTTGTTCAATCAGAATAGCTACTTTCTTCTTCCCAGAATTATTATGGTTGGTCATATTGTTTCCTATCTAACGATAAACTAAAAATTTGTCTTGGTGATTATGCTGGCACTTCGCCAGTGGGTGACGTGCCGAACATTTCTTCATAATCATGCGAGAAATGAGAATGTAGTTTGGCAAATTCTTCTGGTCTAATAGCATTTTGCAAAACGGCAAAAACAGCGCGGACATGAATTGCTGTTTTTGTGGGTTCTAGGTTCTCTTTTCGACTCACGCGCATGATGAAGTCTTGCAAATTAAAACTTTCATCTGGTTGCCCTTCTCTTCCCCGTAAACAGTCTGCCAATTCTTGTGGTAGTTGATTAGCTAAGGTTTGAGCTTCTTCACCAGAAATGCGTTCCTTAATAGTTTCCAAAGTGGCACAGGTAGCTCTTTGAGCCTCGTCAGGAGAATTGGATTGAGCAAGGCTTTGTACATGAGTAATAAATTCGTTGTATTCCACCTTCTACCTCCACTAATTAAAATCTATAGTCGAAAGTAAGATTCAAATAACAGTAAATATGTTTTGGATAAGTACAAAAAATAGTTATGAGTTAAAAATTATTGATCAGTTTTACTGGGCATGAAAAACTCCTAACTCATAACTAACGGATTCAACTACAAGTGGCTTAACCTTGATTTCATACTTTTTAGATTAGGTGTAAATAGCTAGCATTACTTCGTTCTCAGGAGATAGATCCCTTTATTTCTAAAGTTGTACATCTTTTGCAGTACAACTTAATGGAAATAAAAAGTTATTGTGAGAACATGGAAATGGCTAGAATTATGGCAGAAGAAACTAATAACCAAGAAATTAATACTGATGATTTGCCACAGGAAATTACCGAATCCTATGGTACTGGTGTCAAAGACCCACCAGGATACAACATTGGTATAGGGCATGAGTACACAGAGACTAGCCCAGAATTTGACCTGGGTGACGGCAATGACAATAATTATTGGGCAGATACCATAGGTGATGAGGCTATAGGCGGTACTGCTCCAACGCCTGAACAAGATATCACTGAGGAAATAGAGTCCGCCGTGGGGTTGGAAATGCCTGATCAAGCTTTTCTCCGCACCAATGAGATTTTAGAACAGCGTGATGATAGACGCTGGGAATTAGATCCCACTTCTTCTGAAGATTATGAAGATAGGGGATGAGGGATTGGGGGTGTTCAGATCCCCGACTTTTTAAAAAAGTCGGGGATCTATGACTTGTCACTGTTTCCTTTCCCACTTTCGCAAGACAATAACTAGATAGCACAAAAGTGCTGTTTGTGGGTGAATCCTGTTTAAAGAATTCACCCTTAAGTATTTAAAAATCGTGTGAACTATTCTCTGAACACGAATTTATAAGTATATACTTAGGTGGCTAATAGGTAGCTTGTTAGTAGCTACTTAATATAGCTCAGTTTTGATTTTGATTTTGCCAACAGCTCTACCAACTTTTTCCCAGGCTCTAGCTGTTTCTATGTCTTGCCAGTCAGAGCGGAGAATTTCTGCTTTTTCGTAACAAATTTGCGACATAATCTTGAGCATCTCTGACACATTCATGCTATCCAGCATGGCTTGGATGTCTTCTTTGCTGTACATATTGCCGTCTCCATCGCACGCGTCTAGTCCCATAGGTCGGAGAAAAGTTTTAGATTTTATATATATTTGGATGATACCCGCAATGTGGCTATCTTCATATATTGCAATAGAATGAGATAAATATTGCTTTCACAACAGCTAGATGTATATCTTATGATTAACTCAATTGTTTAATTAAGACAAATATCTTACTCTATTAGTAGTGATGTTTAAACTACTCCGACTAGTAGCTGGGGCGATTTATGCCTACATCATAGTTTTAATGGAGTGTAATAGCACGAAAAAATAGATGAATGCTGACTATTTTTTTAATCAGGGATTATCCGATAATTTATCGAGAGAATATCAAAGAACGGTCGTTGGTGGCACTAAGCCAACCAATCGCAGGATTGATGCGGAAACTTACTGTAAACGAGGGATTACTTTTAGCCGTGAACTGAAAGATTATCAGGGGGCGATCGCCTTTTTTAATCTAGCGGTAGAAATTAATCCTAATTATGCCCAGGCTTACTATCATCGGGCGAATGCGCGTTACTGTCTAGCAGACTTTACAGCAGCGATCGCTGATTATGATCAAGCATTACAAATAAATCCTACATTCGCAGAATATTATTATTGTCGAGGTAACGCTTACTTAGCTCAAGGTGACTACGATCAAGCAATTGCCAACTATATCAGCACCATTGAGTTTGATCCTCTGTTAGCCAGTAATATTAATGAAGATATTGCGAATGCCTATTATTACCGGGGCTTGAATAACAACGACCAAGGTAATTATCAGGAAGCAATTATAGATTTACAACAAGCGTTGCAATGGCATCCTTACTTTGCCGCAGCTTACAGCATTCGCGGGAACATTTACTATAAATTGGGAGAGTACCGACAAGCGATCGCCGACCATGAACGGGCGGTACAATTAGACCCCAACCTAGCCGAAGCTTACCAAAACAGAGGTAACGCTCACTACGCCTTAGGCGCCTATCAAAAAGCGATCGCCGATTACAACCGCACACTAGAAATTAATCCTCATCAAGTAGGAGCATATTATAATCGCGGTCTGATTAGTTTTTATCTACACGAATATCAACAAGCCTTCGCAGATTTCAACCAAGTCTTAAATTTCAACCCCAACGATGCACAAGCATATTACCAACGGGGATTAATTTATGAGGCTTGGCAAGACTATCAAAGTGCATTAGCAGACTACAACCAATCATTACAGCTAAATTCTGAATTAGCTGTAGTCTATGGTGTGCGCGCCAATATCTACCGCCATCTAGGAGACTACCCCAGCGCCTTAGCAGATGGTAATCGTTTACTAGAACTACAACCCAATTTCGCCGCCGGATATTGCGATCGCGCCACATCCCGCCGTTGCTTAGGCGATTATCGGGGAGCCATTGCTGATTACAATCAGGCATTACAAATTAATCCTAATATTGCTGAAGCATATTACGGTCGAGCCATTGCCCACGAAGCCTTACGGGACTTTATTGGCGCAATAGCAGACTATACACAATCCATTCGCATATCCCCAGATTTTGCCCCCGCTTACTGCAATCGAGGCAATGCCCGCCGTCAGTTGGGAGATACCAAGGGAGCCGTAACAGACTACAATCAAGCCCTAACAATCAATCCCCAACTTAGCGAAGCCTACTATAACCGAGGTTCGCTGCACTACGATCAACAAAATTATCGCAGTGCGATCGCCGATTATACCCAAGCCTTGGAACTACAGCCAGAATCTGCAAGATATTACAGCGATCGCGCCCATGCTCGTTACGCCTTACAAGATTATCAAGGGGCAGTTGCAGATTATACCCAATCAATCGCCATCAACCCCGGTTATGCCGAAGACTGGTACAATCGAGGCCGTAGCCATTTACTCTTGGGATACCTAGAAGAAGCACTAGCTGACTTAAATCAAGCCCTGAAGTTTCATCCTCATTGGGCTTCAGCTTACCTCCTCCGAGCCGACATTCTCCGCAATCGTGGCGACTATCAAGCAGCGATCGCTGACTTCCAAAAATCGGCTGACCTTTACTCCCAAGAGGGCAACACACAAAACTATCAACAAATTCTGGAAATCATAGCTGGATTGAAGTAGAGGCAGGGGGCAAGGGGCAGGAAGCAGGGGGAGCAGGGGGAGCAGAGGAGAATGACCAATGACAACTGACAACTAACAACAACCACAATTTCTTTAGCCAGATACACTTCGAGTTCCCGCGAATGTAGTATAGTCTGCTGTGATAGTGCCATCTGTTTAGTCGATAATTTCAGGAGTTTTGGGAATGACCGTTACAGCAGACCCCGTGACTTTGATGAAGCAAGAAGTAGGCAAAGCCGCCGCCGCCTTGGTAAAGTCCGGCTCAATTGTAGGCTTAGGTACAGGGTCAACTACAGCTTACACAATTCAATATTTAGGCGATCGCCTCAAGTCTGGTGAACTAACCGATATTGTTGGTATTCCGACCTCATTTCAGTCAGAAGTTTTGTCCAAGCAATATGGTGTTCCTCTCACAACCTTAGACGCTGTAGATCATATTGATATCGCTATTGATGGGGCTGATGAAGTTGACCCCCACAAAAACTTGATTAAAGGTGGTGGTGCAGCCCATACCCGTGAAAAAGTGGTTGATTACTTAGCCAATCAATTCATCGTCGTAGTAGATAGTGGTAAATTAGTAGACCGCTTAGGTTCGGTTTTTGCTGTACCAGTAGAAGTCATCCCAATGGCAATCACCCCCGTCACCAATGCCATTAAGCAACTAGGTGGCAAACCAGAACTGCGTATGGGTGTAAAAAAAGCCGGGCCAGTGATCACCGACCAAGGTAACTTTGTCTTAGATGTCCGATTTGACTCTATTGACGACCCAGTTAACCTCGAAAAAATATTGAATAATATTCCTGGGGTTCTAGAGAATGGTATCTTCGTCAACTGTGCAGACATAGTTTTAGTTGGTGAAGTCAAAGACGGTCAGCCACTAGTCAGACGACTATAGAACTCAGGGTGTAGGTGTTCAAATTCCCTACACTTTCCGGGATTCAAATTATCGCAGTTCCAATCCAATTTTGTAGGGTCTGTTATGCCGTAGGCTAATGTACCTGCCAGTACTGTTGGTGCGTTAGAATTTAACGTCAATAACCTACCCTACCCAGGTTTGTACCTTACCTGATAATTTGAAAGCAAGCATTTTCCCGCGAATGTGCAACACCAAAATATTAAGCCATAATAAGTAATTTCAGATTGCTGCGGGAATTATTCAAGATTATGGGTAATCTCAATAATAAATACCCACTTATTTGTTAATTTTCTGAGTTTATCTCATGATTGAAATCCTGGCAACACTTTCTGCTTCTGCGGCAGCCGGAATCAGAATAGGCGTACCTTTATTGATTATTGGATTGTTGCATGGAAGTAATTTTTGGTCACATATTCCAGTTTTATCTCATATTTCTTCGCCAGTTCTGTTAGGCTGTTTAATCACTTACTCATTAGTGGAATTGTTTGCCTCTAAAAAATTGTGGGGACAAAGAATTTTACAAGTTATTCAGTTATTATTATCTCCCCTTGCAGGAGCAATTATGGGTTTAGCAGTAGTTTCCGCAACAGCAACCCCAAATTGGCTAATTATTACTATAGGAAGTTCACTGGCTTTGGTCCTGCAACTAGTTCAAGTAGGTTGGTTTTATCGCTTGCGTGGTTTGCCACTGTGGGCGGTTTTTCTGCAAGATACTTTGTGTGTAGCTCTAGTGCTTTTTGCTTTTGATGCTCCTTGGCAAGGTGGAGTAATCGCTTTAATCTTGCTTTGGTTTGCTGTGCGTAGTGCTAAAGAATGGTACGAATGGTACCACAATAAGGCATAGGAGATTTGGGGCTGGAAAATTAGTAAATTCGGGCATCAAAGTACGGGGGTGTGAGGATGGAAAACAGTAAAGTTCTTACATTCTTAACTTTTATCCCCTTAGATAATTTAGTTCAATCTCAATAGTAAATTTTTGTGTATCAGTAATATACGAGTAATTACTGAAAAACATCTAATTAAATAATACGCAGGTGTTAAAGTTTTTGTTAAAGGCGAAAAATTACGTTTAAATACTCCTGCAAAAATGCAAAACTAGCCCTAGTCTCAAAAAGTATCTATATATCAAGTGACTATGCTTAGGTTAGTTGGCTATCAAAATTTGACGCAAATTTATGCTGGAACAAGAACTCTAGTTTATCGAGGTATTAGAGAAGAAGATCAAAAGCCAATAGTTATTAAAATGTTGCGGTATGAATATCCTAGCTTTAGTGAATTAGTACAATTCCGTAATCAATATACCATTACTAAGAATCTCCATATTTCTGGAATTATTAAAACTTATAGTCTAGAAAATTATGAAAATAGTTATGCTCTAGTAATGGAAGATTTTGGAGGAGTTTCTCTCAAAGATTGGTCAATTCAGAATAGTGAAATATCTTTAGATGAGTTTTTTCATATAGCTATTCAAATTGTCACCATCTTAGATGGACTGTATCGGAGTCGGGTGATTCACAAAGACATTAAACCCAGCAACATCCTCATTAATCCCATAACTAAAGAAATTAGATTAATTGACTTTGGAATTGCATCCCTTCTTCCCAGAGAAACCCAAACTCTGACTAGTCCCAATGTTTTGGAAGGAACCCTGGCTTACCTTTCACCAGAACAAACGGGACGCATGAACCGGGGAATTGACTATCGCAGCGATTTTTATTCTCTTGGGGTGACTTTCTTTGAACTCCTCACAGGACAGTTACCTTTTTACTGTGATGACCCCATGAAATTACTCCATTGTCATATTGCCAAACGTCCGCCACAAGTCCACGACATTAATTCTACTATTCCTTTAGCTGTGTCTAACATTGCCTTCAAGCTGATGGCTAAAAATGCTGAAGACAGATACCAAAGCGCTTTGGGGTTAAAACATGATTTGGAAACTTGCTGGAAACAATGGCAAACCCAAGGAGAAATTAGCGTTTTTGAATTGGGGAGTAGGGATATTTGCGATCGCTTCATTATCCCAGAAAAACTGTATGGTCGCCAAGCAGAAGTCCAACAATTACTCGCCGCCTTTGAGAGAGTATCCCAAGGAAATAGGGAAATGATATTAGTTGCGGGTTTCTCTGGTATCGGGAAAACCGCAATTGTTAACGAAATCCACAAACCAATTGTGAAACAAAGTGGGTATTTCATTAAGGGTAAATATGACCAATTCCAACGGAATATACCTTTATCTGCCATTGTCCAATCATTTCAGGATTTGATGGGACAATTATTGAGTGAAGCCAATACTCAAATTCAAGACTGGAAAACACAGATTTTAGCCGCATTGGGAGAACAAGGTCAGGTAATTATCGATGTTATCCCCGAACTCCAATCAATCATCGGTCAGCAACGTCAAGTTACAGAACTTGAACCTAGTGCAGCACAAAATCGCTTTAGTACACTCTTCTTGAAGTTTATTCAAGTTTTCACAACTAAGGAACATCCTCTAGTCATTTTTCTCGATGATTTACAATGGGCTGACTCCGCATCATTAAAGTTAATTCAGTTATTGATGAGCCAAATAGATAATCATTATCTACTACTGATAGGAGCCTATCGTGATAACGAAGTCTCTTCAGGACATCCACTAATCTTAACCCTACAAGATATCCAAAAACACGCAGAAAATATCGAGACTATTACTCTAAAACCTCTAAATACTTTAGATTTAAACTATCTTGTTGCTGACACTCTCAAATGCACTACAGAAGTGGCTTTACCATTAACACAATTAGTATATCAGAAAACACAAGGCAATCCTTTTTTTAGTAATCAGTTTCTGAAATATTTATATAATGAAAATTTAATTAGCTTTAATTTTGAAAAAGGTTTTTGGGAATGCAATATAGCCCAAGTTAAGACATTATCTCTAACAGATGATGTTGTTGATTTTATGTCATTACAACTGCAAAAGTTACCTGAAGTAACACAGAATGTTTTGAAATTAGCTGCTTGCATTAATAATCATTTTAATTTATCTGTCCTGGCAAATATTTATGAAAAGTCTCTTCCAGAAACAGCAGCAGCTTTATGGACGGCTTTAAGAGAGGGGTTAATAATTCCAACAAACAAGGTTTATAGATTCTTTCAAGAAGATTTATCCCTTGATGATTCTCAGAAATTAAATAATAATATTGAACCTATCACAGTTGAATATAAGTTTCTCCATGACCGTGTTCAACAAGCTGCATATACTTTAATTCCTGAAAATGACAAAAATTTTACCCACCTGAAAATTGGGCAGTTGATGTTAGTTAATAGCACCCCGGAAATCAGAGAAGAAAAGATTTTTGAAATAGTCAATCAATTTAATATTGGAGTAGATTTAATTACAGCAGCGCCAGCACGTCATGAATTAGCACAACTAAATTTACAGGCTGGAACTAAAGCTAAAAGTGCTACTGCTTACGGTGCAGCAGTGGAATATATAAATTCAGGCATAGAATTACTAACAGCTAGTTGCTGGGAAGATCAATATGAATTGACATTATCACTATATTTAGAAGCAGTGGAAGTAGCCTATCTCAGTACAGAATTTCATAGGATGGAAATCCTAGCTGAAACTGTGCTTGAAAACGCTAAAGCATTACTAGATAAAGTCAAGATATATAGCATTAAAATTCAAGCCTGTATTGCCCAAAATCAACTGTTACTAGGTATTGAAACTGCTTTGCCAGTCTTGCAAATGCTAGGTGTAAATTTACCTCCTAAACCTACACAAACAGACATTGTCAAGTCACTCCAAGCTGCAAATTCAGTACTAATGGGTAATAAAACTTCAGATTTAATTAATTTACCCAAAATGGATAATCCTGAAAAATTAGCAGCATTATCTATTCTTTCTAGTATGTTTGGTGCTGCTTATAATGGCTATCCAGCAATGTTTCCTCCATTGATTTGTGAGGAAATAATATTATCAGTTAAGTATGGTAATGCACCTGTTTCAGCCTTTGCTTACGCTAGTTATGGCGCAATTTTACTCACATTCATGGGAGATATTGATGCTGGCTACGAATTTGGCAACTTGGCTTTAAATTTGGTATCTAAGTTAGATGCTAAGGAAATAAAAGCAAAAACTTTTTGTGTAGTTAATTGTTTGATAAAACATTGGAAAAAACCTCTCAAGTCTACATTTCCACTATTTATTGAAGGGTATCATAGTGGTTGGGAAACTGGAGACTTGGAATGGTCGGCTTGGTGTGCTTTTTCCTATACTCTTTATTTATATTTATCTGGAACAGAACTATATAGCCTAGAACAAGAAATGTCTAGCTATGCTCAGGCGATCGCTCAATTTAAGCAAAAGACATCCCTCAATTATCTTAACATCTATTACCAGTCTGTTTACTGCTTGCTTGGTGATACAGAAAACCAGCTACAAATTAAGGGACATATATATGATGAAGAAGTGATGTTACCAATACATCAACAGGCAAGTGATCGCCCAGCTATTTATCATTTATATATCAACAAACTGATTCTTTGTTACTTGTTTTGTGACTATGAACAGGCAATTAAACACGCAGAAATTGCTGAACAGTATTTAGATGGTGTTCTGGGAATATATGTTGTTGTACTTTTACCATTTTATGATTCCCTGGCTCGTTTAGCATTATATCCCCATACAACAGTTGATATTCAACAGGAGATTCTGCATAAGGTTAGTGAGAATCAAGCTAAAATCAAACAATGGGCAGATTATGCCCCAATGAATCATCAGCATAAATTTTATTTGGTAGCAGCCGAGCAAAATCGTGTTCTTGGTAAATATTTAGAGGCGATGAATTATTATGATCTCGCTATTGCCGAGGCTAAAGAAAACAAATATTTACAAGAAGAAGCTTTAGCCAGTGAATTAGCAGCAAAATTTTACTGGGAATCAGGTAAAGAGAAAATAGCTCAAGTTTACTTTACTGATGCTTATTATGCTTATACACGCTGGGGAGCTATAGCTAAAGTCAAGGATTTAGAGCAACGCTATCCTCAGATGTTTGCTCTCTTATCTCGACGCTCAAATTTGATATTCAACCCCAATGATACAATTGTCAAAAATGATTCTACTTCCTCACATATTCATCAAACCCAACAAAATACTCATTATTACAGTACGACAATTTCTAATGTCTTAGATTTGTCTAGTGTCATTAAAGCTTCCCAAACCCTAGCTAGTGAAATTAAGCTGGAAAAATTACTTTCTACATTGATGGAATTGGTAATTGAAAATGCGGGAGCGAAAAAATGTGTATTAGTTTTACTCAAAAATGAAAGATTATTAATTGAAGCGATCGCTAAAATCAATCAAGTTCCCATATCAACTATTTTGGTATCAATCCCAATTGCAGAAAGTGACGAAATTCCCATCTCTTTAATTAACTATGTATCTCATACCTCTCAAACCTTAGTGATTGATGATGCGACAACTGAGGATTTGTTTATCTCAGATCCCTATATTCAACAAAAAGAACCTAAAAGTTTGTTATGTACTCCCATCATCAAGCAAGGTAAATTGATGGGCATACTATATCTAGAAAATCATTTAACCACAGGAGCATTTACTAGCGATCGCCTACAAGTTATTAACCTATTGATGGCGCAAGCTGCTATATCTCTAGAAAATGCCCAGCTTTACGGCCAACTAGCAGAATACTCTCAAAATCTAGAATTAAAAGTTGAGCAACGTACTCAGGAATTAAAAGAAAAAGCCAACCAATTAGAGTCTGCACTGCAAAAACTTTCCTCAACCCAATCGCAATTAGTTCAAGCCGAAAAAATGTCTAGTCTGGGTCAATTAGTTGCTGGTATTGCTCATGAAATTAACAACCCAGTTAGCTTTATTTACGGCAATTTGACCTATACATCCGAATACGTTAACTCCTTATTAGAGTTGATTAATTTATACCAAAAATTATATTCCCAACCCCTACCAGAAATTCAGCAAAAAATCTCAGATATGGAACTAGATTTCATTACTGAAGATTTGCCTAAAATGCTTAAATCTATGCGCTTTGGAGCGGAACGCATAGAAGAGATTGTTTCCTCTTTACGGATGTTTGCACGATTGGATGAAGCGGGAATTAAACGAGTAGATATTCACTCTGGTATTGATAGCACGTTGTTAATTTTGCAACATCGGCTCAAATTTAAACAAAATAGGCAATCCTTACCTATAGCCGTCAAACAAAACTACGGTAATATTCCACAAATTTACTGTTATGCTTCCGAGTTAAATCAAGTCTTTATCAGCATCCTCAGTAATGCCATAGACGCTTTGCAAGAAGATGTAAGTAATCAACCAGGGAGAGAGAAACAGCCGACAATTACCATTTCTACAGAGGTCAAAAATGCAGAATCAATACTAATTCGCATTGCGGATAATGGCCCTGGTATGAGCAATGCAGTACTCGGTAAAATATTTGACCCATTTTTTACAACTAAACCAGTGGGTAGCGGTACAGGTCTAGGACTATCGATCAGTTACGCGATCGTGGTAGAAAAGCATGGTGGTCAATTACTTTGCTCCTCTAGCCCAGGCATGGGTACAGAGTTCACCATCGAAATACCCATTCAGACTTTTGATACTGCAATAAGTCGAGAAACAACTAATACCAATGCAAAATTAAGAAAGTGTGAATCAGCATAGGTTTTAGAGTTTTCATCAGCATCATGTTTTTTGTTAATTGGTATGAGCAGAGGGTAATAATTACTAACTAATGACTGATGACCGAAGCATAAAAAAATACAAGTTGCTCTCTGAATGGCGCTAAATTTTGTAATTTTAAATTCCCCTAAGGCGTTGCCCAATCCATGTTAAGATACATCTCAATTATGAAAGCTGTGTTGGATTAGGTGGATTTAAACAAACATGGAAGCAGCACTATTATTAGCAAAACTGCCTGAAGCTTACCAAATCTTCGATCCTCTGGTCGATGTTCTCCCAATTATTCCTGTTTTCTTTTTATTGCTTGCTTTTGTATGGCAAGCAGCTGTCGGATTTAGGTAAGTTCAACTATCGTCAATTTCCAGGACAGGTAGTTTACCTGTCCTATTTTTTTGTAATTACTCTATGTTGATAATTCTTAATTTTTTGTAATAAATTGAGGTAGATTCAGTAATATAGGTGTAAAGCTTGACCCGCTTACAGTCAACGAGGAATTAGTCAGCTATGGGTAATATCAAATTTGTTAAAGAAGATAAAGAAGTAATTGCTGCGGATGGTGCAAATCTGCGGCTTAAGGCAATGGATAATGGCGTTGATATTTATAAGTTGTTTGGCAAACTCACAAATTGTGGTGGTGTCGGCCAATGCGGTACTTGTATTGTTGAGATAGTTGAAGGAATCGAAAATCTTTCTACTCCGACGGATGTAGAAAATCGGATGTTAAAGAAAAAGCCAGCTAATTACCGTTTGGCTTGTCAAACTTTAGTAAATGGCCCAGTAAGTGTAGTAACCAAACCTTGAAAGACAAGCAGTTGAGGAAGTAAAAAAAAAGAGCTAACACTGGCATCGTTGATGCTATTCTAAAATTGTTGACTGGAAATTAAAGAGAGGCGTTCTTGCCATGCAAGTTAATGACTTAGGGTTCGTAGCGAGCATTCTGTTCGTACTAGTACCCTCTGTGTTTTTAATAATTCTGTACATTCAAACAGCCAGCCGCGAAGGTAAAAAAGATAGTTGATTGATTTTTGTATAAAATAAGAAACCCCTGTACCTAATGGTGGAGGGGTTTTTCGTGTCGAAAGTTTAGGTGAGGAATGTAGGGGGGATAAGGGTATAAGGGGGTAGGGGTGTAAGGGAAAGACTTGAAAACTAAATCAGCATACGGGAAGGTAAATTACTTCACCACACCCCTACACCCCTAGTTAACCAGTTGTCCTCGCTAATAATACAGGACAGCTAGCATTAACTCGCACATAGTCTGACAGTGAAGCGCCGATGAGTCTGTCTATATCGACAAAATTCTTAGCCACGGATGGACGGCGATCGGGTGATCCGAGTAATAATAAATCTACGTTCAACTCGTCTGCTAGACGACAGATTTCTTCTCCTGGTTTGCCACTACTGGTAAAGCAACGAGTTTGAATACCATATCTTTGTGCTTCTGCTACGGCTGAAGCTAGAACAGGATTTTTGTCTGGGCTAATTTCCGAGACTTCTGAGGTTTTACCACGCAAATCGGTTGTCACATTAGCCAGAATTAATTGACTACCGACAATACCCCGCAACAAGAACAAAGCTAGATTTAAGCAATGTTTTGCTGCGTCAGAATTATCCATCGCTACCATTACGCGCTTAATTCTTTTGACATAAATGTCGTCTTTAACCAGCAACATTGGGCGAGAAGACAATTGAAAGACATACTGACTAACTGAGTTTGATAAAATCGATTGCAGACGCTTAAGTCCGCGTGAACCCATAATAATTAAGTCAGCGTCAATTTCATCGGCAACCTGACAAACAACATCTTTAGGATCTCCTTGGCGTAAAATCGAAGAAACCTGGCTAGGATCTAAGTTCAAAGCCTGAATTGCATTAGCCAGAATTTTGCCACCTTCTTCCCATTTATCTGTCATGGCAGAAGATGTTGCTTGAGAAGGAACTACGTGCAGGACTGTAACTTTTGCAGATTGGATTGATGGCACTTCTTTCAAAGTTTTGAGCATTTCTTCTGCGTGTCCCAATCCAGAAACAGCTAGCAAAATCTTTTCTATCATTGTTAGTTCTTGTTTTAAGGTTGCTTGGTGTTTAATTTTTCTTCTTGGTTCGGATGAAATGTTCACCACCTGGCTCAACAACTTAGTAGTTAAGTTAGCACAATGCCACTATATAGATATTAGCCATCAACACTCAAAAAATTAATTCCTTTGAAGAGACTAATGTTCCTTAAGTTTCATTGCACTTGAGTTACTTAACTTCTCATTGGGGTTGCAATCATTAAGCTTACTCTCAATATTGCCTGATAAAATTCACAATTTATGATGTTAGTTATTATTTTTAATCTATATTCAATATTTTTAATTAGAAGAACGTTAAATATTGCAAAGTTAATCCTCTTTTGATTGGCTGATATTATAGCTGATATAACCGATAAAATATGTAAAAAAAGCACCGGATTAATAGATTTATTTTATATTTCAGATAATGGAAAAGACTTATTATAATAATAAGTCTTTTTTTACTTTATTTTTGCTATTAATTAGCAAATATCAACAAAGAAATGCCCAAATATTTTACAAACTTTTATATATTTAAATGAGATTAATATATGTAATTTTGTAAAGTAGCGCTATGGGCAAAGATTTCTTTAGCAGTTAGTATCTTCCCGTGAATTATAATTGAGTAGGGAATGGGCAATGACAGCTAGCAATGGCGTTTCGCAGACGGTAGACCATCGCCCCTAGCCATTCGTTTGCATAGTCTACTAACCTAGAGCATTAACAAATTTTTAGGAATTTCTCGCCACATCCGGTTATTGTTGTCAATTTACAGAGGAAGTAATACTCTTTGCGTAATATTTCTTCATTAATCAATGCGTAAATCCCGAATCAACCTCTGATAACTCCCAAGTAAGCATAACGTTGGTGATTGCTGGAGGTAAAACAAACCCTTGTAATCATCAAGAGTTAATTTATTGATTCAGGAAGTAAAAACATGAAACTTTGCTATCGTGGTTTGAGTTACGAATCCGAACCCAATCAAGTGGAAAAATACCCAGTTTCCCACCTTCAACAATCTCATAAGTTCAAGTACCGGGGAATTGCTTATGATACTAACCCAGAGGTAGAAGTAGACCAAGTTAGTTTATCATTTGTCGCTCATAAATTAATTTACCGAGGAATTGCTTATTTTGTAAGTAGAACTCAGCCAGAAATTAGCCCAGTCGATGTGGCAGTAAAAATTCACGGGTTGGTATAATTTATATTTAAATAATCGGTGTGGCATATTTGCAAAATCATCTCAGGCAGAGGCGCAGAGAAGTATCAAGTTCTCCGCGTTCCTCGGTTTAACCCTTTGCGTCACTCTGCGTTTAAATTCCTTGCCTCACTTCTTAAGCAGCATTTGGCAGCAATCCATTATGCTTGAGCAAAGAAGTTGTACTCGGTTCCCGTCCTCGGAACGCTGCAAATACCTCCATCGGATGCTTGCTACCACCAAGAGCTAACACCGTATCCCGATAACGCCTACCTGTAGCTTTAATGGCGGCTTCATCTTCCAGCCCAGCATCTTCAAAAGCTGCGAAAGCATCAGCACTTAGTACCTCTGCCCACTTGTAACTGTAATAGCCAGCAGCATAACCACCTGCAAAGATATGTCCAAAAGCGCAGAGAAAAGCGTCTTCTGGTAGTGGTGGTAAGACAG
Source organism: Anabaena sp. FACHB-595 (assembly GCF_048568275.1). Lineage (NCBI taxonomy): Bacteria > Bacillati > Cyanobacteriota > Cyanophyceae > Nostocales > Nostocaceae > Anabaena > Anabaena sp. FACHB-595. Next base: position 1,016,407 of record NZ_CP183473.1, on the reverse strand, counting down.
TAGTCTTTTGGGCAACTCGATGACGCACATCGGCGGCGGTTTCCTGACCACCTGGGCGATAGCGGGAGTGTAATTCCAAATCAACGCTGCTAAAGTGGAGTTGGCGCAAGATACCGCTACCACTCATATAATTGCGGGCGGCTAGGAGTTTTTGATAATAATGTTCTGGTAGAGTTTCCCCAGTTTGGTAATGTTTAGCCAAGCTAAATAACGTGGTGCGTTCATAACACCAGTTTTCCATAAATTGACTTGGTAGTTCTACCGCATCCCACTCTACATTGTTGATGCCTGCGGCTCCAGTGTAGTTAACCTTGGTGAGCATATGATGTAGCCCATGACCAAATTCATGGAACAGGGTTTCTACTTCATAGAATGTCATCAAACTAGGTTTACCGTCCACTGGCGGAGTTTGGTTACATACCAAATAAGCCACAGGTAAACGCACAGTTGTTACACCATTTTCTGTGATGATGGCGCGATTGATGCAGGTATCCATCCATGCACCGCCACGCTTTTCGGCGGGACGACTGTAGGGGTCTAGGTAGAAATAGGCGATGGGGCTACCCGTTTCATCAGCTATTTGGAAATAACGGATATCTTTGTGCCAAACTGGGGCTTGGCCATCTGCCGGGGTAACAGTGATGCCAAACAACCGATGCACCAGTGCAAATAAGCCATCGAGGACTTGGGGTAGGGGAAAGTAAGGACGTAGTTCTTCGGCGGTGAAGGCAAATTTTTCTTCTCGTTGGCGTTCAGCCCAAAAACTAATATCCCAGTGTCGTAAGTCTGCGGCTTCTGGCGCTCCCTTGGAGGCTGCAAAGGCTTTCAAGGCTTCTAAGTCTTTAACGGCTGCATCGTAACTAGCGCTGCGTAATTCTTCTAATAGTGCTTCAACCGCTTCCACGTTGGGAGCCATTTTACTGGCTAGGCTCAACTCGGCATAATTTTGGAAACCCAATAAGTTTGCCAGTTCTTGGCGTAACTCTAAAGTCCGTTCAATGATGGGGTTGTTATCTAATTCATCAGATGAGGCGCGGGTAATATAAGTTTTGTAAAGCTTTTCGCGCAAATCACGTCTGGTGCTGTGCTGCATGAAGGGGCTATAACTGGGAATATCTAAAGTAATGCGCCAAGGGCCATTTTCTGGTGTGGCGTTTTCTGCACCAGCTGCCCGTGCTGCTTGTGCTGCTAAACTAAGTAAACTTTGGGGTAAACCGTCAACTTCCGCTTTAGTGGTGAGGGTGAGACTAAAGGCTGTAGTTGCATCGAGGACGTGGTTAGAGAACTTGGTAGCCAGTTCTGCTAATTCCATTTGAATGGCATTGAAACGTTCCCGCGCTTCTCCTTGCAAGCCCACACCGGATAGTTCAGCATCCCGAATAGCTGCTTCCACAATTCTTTGTTGGGCTGAGTCGAGCGTTTTCCAACTATCGCTGGCGCGGAGTTCTTTAAAAGCGTTGTAGATGGGTTGGCTTTGTCCCAACTTGTTGATAAATTGTACTACTTGTGGTTGTACAGCTTCATGGGCTACACGTAGTTTTGGGCTATTTTTCACACCCACTAGATGATTTACTATACCCCAACTCCAGGTCAGGCGATCGCTTAACTTTTCTAAAGGTTCGACCAAGCCATCCCAAGTAGGCTGTACATTTGCCTCTAAGGTAGTCAGTTCTTGTTCCAGTTCCGCCAATAGTTGTTGAAAGGCTGGTTGTACTTGTTCTGGTTGAATTTCCGTAAATGGAGGCAAGCCAGAACCTTTAAGTAAGGGATTATCAGTGATGGTAGTATTCGCACTCATGGTTTGATGTGAGCCGCAGATTATGGGTAACTATATTCTACTAATGTAGCGATCGCTGCTCCATTTCGCCCTGCCATAATGCCAAAATCGCCAATCTTGTAATACTAATTACAACTTTGCACCCTTAGTTATAGGACTAACAGGTAAGCATTTCATTACCATACAAATACCCACTCCTTACGCCCTGCTTATGCGCGCCATGATTTTAGACGCACCGCGTCAACCCTTACGCCTGACAGAGTTACCAGTACCAAAACCTAATTCTGAGCAAGTATTGATTCGTGTTCATGCTTGCGCTGTCTGTCGCACAGATTTACATATAGTTGATGGAGAATTGACACACCCAAAATTACCTTTGATATTGGGGCATCAAATTGTGGGGACGATTGAGGCGTTAGGTGAAAAAGTTGATCAATTTCATCTAGGTCAAAGGGTTGGTGTACCTTGGTTAGGTCATACTTGCGCTCATTGTCCTTACTGTCTTTCTGGGCGGGAAAACCTCTGCGATTATGCTGAGTTTACAGGTTACAATCTAGACGGAGGCTATGCAGACTATACAGTAGCTGACCACCGCTTTTGTTTTCCTTTAGACCCCAGTTATCCAGATTTACAAGCTGCACCTCTGTTATGTGGCGGCTTAATTGGCTACCGGGCTTACAACATGACTGGGAATGCTGAGAAACTAGGTTTTTACGGTTTCGGTTCCTCTGCTCATATCTTAATTCAATTAGCGCGTTATCAAGGGCGGAAAGTATTTGCTTTTACTCGTCCTGGGGATACTGTAGGTCAAGAATTTGCCCGTCAATTAGGTGCAAATTGGGCTGGTGACTCAGATGTATTACCGCCAGAACCTTTAGATGCAGCGATTATTTTTGCACCAGTCGGGAAACTAGTTCCTACCGCCTTGCGTGCGGTTGCTAAAGGTGGTGTAGTTGTTTGTGCTGGTATTCACATGAGCGATATTCCCTCCTTTCCCTACAGCATTCTGTGGGAAGAACGGGTGTTAAGGTCTGTAGCTAATTTAACACGCCAAGATGGGGAAGAGTTTCTGACTATAGCGCCGCAAATCCCCATTCGTACTGAAGTTAATTCTTTCCCCTTAACTCAAGCTAATGAGGCTTTAGATGCTCTACGTAGTGGCAAAATAGAGGGGTCTGCCGTTTTAGTGATGAAGTGAGAACGGTCAGGTAGCAGGGAGAATAACTTCATTACTCATTACCCAGCACTCACTCTGTAATAGGAGTTTTCCGGTGAACCAAATTTTAAAGGATTTATCCGCACCCAACTTAGTAACAGTCCTGGAAAACAATATGTTCGCATTTTTTACTAACTATGCACATGGTGCTGGTTGCGAACTCTACTCTGGCTCTAACTTGGTTCGTTTTGCCACTGGGGTAGTTTTTCCATTTTTTAATGGTGTTGTCCATACCCAACTGCAACCTGAACAAATAGATAACACTATTATTACCACCCTTGACTACTTTAGAACGAAGCAATTACCGATGTTGTGGTGGACGGGGACAGGAACTCAACCAGCTGATTTGGCAAAGCATTTAGCAGCTCACGGATTAAATAGCTTAGGGGTATTGCCCGTAATGGCAATTGATTTGTCGGCTTTACCAGAACAAAAGTCTTCGACGGATAATTTATCGATTATACCAGTCAGGGATCAACAAAGCTTAAGACATTGGGTAGAAATAGCGGCGATCGCTTTTCAAGTTCCCCGTACCCAATGGGATGCCTTTTTTAACCTAGAATTAAGTCTGGGCTGGGATTCTGAAAGATATATCCGGTTTATTGGTTATGCCAATAATTTACCTGTCGCCACATCAGCATTGTATCTAGATGGACAAGTAGCTGGGATTTATGTCGTCGCCACCGCCCCAGAAGCAAGGAAAAGGGGATTCGCTACAGCAATAACCCTAGCTGCACTAGAAAAAGCCCATGCCCTGGGATATCACGTAGGCACATTGCAAGCATCGCAAATGGGAGTAAACGTATATCGTCAGATGGGATTTCAAGAGTACTCTCAGGTAGATATGTACGTATTTATGCCTGTTGATAGTTGAAGAGAGTTTGTGATTAACATTTGTGCGATCGCTTCCCTAAGTCAATTACAATTAAACTTACTTCACCAACCGTTTCACTTCAAATCCCCGCAACCCTTCCGGCTCTTCATATTCAACCGCCACATCTTGAACCACAGCCGCCGGTGGGCCTGCGTGACACCACCTCACCATATCTTCTACAATGTCCCGCACCCCTTCAAATACCGCTTCTACACGACCATCAGGAAGATTCCGCACCCAACCAGTTAGACCCAATTGACTCGCTGTATCGACGGTAGAGTAACGAAAACCTACCCCCTGCACTCTACCAGTAACGAAGACATGGGCGCGAATTAGCTGCGACTGTGGTGTAGAATTTGGCATTGACCTATCTATTGTTTACGATCACCAGTCTACATTGTTTGTGAATCAGGAACGGATTTTTTAGATCGAAGTCTGCTAATTTAAAATTCTGAATTCTGCATTACTTATGTCTGAACTGCCACCATTGAATCCAGATACTATCTGGGGTATTCTCAACGATCAAATCGATGATGCCACGGTCATGCAATTAGTTTGGTATTACTTAGGCTATCGCTATAACGCAACAACAGATAAATGGGACAACAACATAGTTGCACCAGAATGGCGCGATGAGTATCCAGAACCACCAAACTTTCTAGAAAGTCGTCCAGCAACGATGAAATTAACTCGTTCTATTCCTAAACAATACAAACAAATTACCAAAGAGAAATTAGGCTTTAAAGGTTATAAAATTGGTACCTTTACACCACGGGAAACTCGCAGAGCTACTGCGGCTAACTGGTTGCTAAGTTATTTGCAGCAGCAGGTTGATCAAGGTAAATAATACATTTTGGCAAATATTCGGTTAATTAAGATCATTTTTCCCCGAATATTTGCTTTTAGGTAATAAAAAATATTATTTATGAATCTATAACCTATGGCAGTAGACAATATATTTTTGTCTAAATATCAGCATTTAAATATTTGAGTTACCAATAAATAATCCATTGATAGAGTAGACCATCCATCTGCTGATAGAGGAAGTATAAAACTAATTATTTCCTGCGACCGATTTGCAAATTGATTAATAATTTAGAAAATGCTTAATACTAGCATTTTATATTTTACTGATTTTTATGGCAAAGCCCATTGAATTTACCTTATTTGCACCCTATAACAAAGGCGCGGCATTAATCGCATCATTTTCTGATTGGCAAGAAATTCCCATGAAAAAAGGGGATGATGGTTATTTTCGCACAACTGTTGAATTAGAAGACGGTACGTATCAATATAAATTTCGTGTACAAACAAGATCATGGTTTTTTGAAGAAGACCAATGGGTAGATGTAACAGACCCTTATGCCACTGATATTGATGAATCAAGTGGTAAAGATAACAGCATCGCTAGAATCAAAGATGGCGAAAAAATTGTTGATACATACGTTTGGCAACATGATGATAAACCTTTACCTGCTGACCATGAATTAGTTATTTATGAATTACACGTAGGCGACTTTTCTGGTGGAGAAGATGACCCCTATGCGCGCGGTAAATACAAACACGTTATTGAAAAGTTAGATTATTTGTGTGAATTGGGTATCAATGCCATTGAGTTGTTACCAGTAAAAGAATATCCCGGCGATTATAGTTGGGGTTATAATCCTCGCTATTTTTTTGCTACTGAATCCAGCTATGGTTCTACGGCTGATTTGAAAAAATTGGTTGACGAGTGCCATCAACGAGGTATTCGTATCATTATGGACGGGATTTATAACCACTCAGAAGCATCTAGTCCATTGACACAAATAGACCATGACTACTGGTATCATCATGAACCCCGCGACCCTGATAATAACTGGGGGCCAGAGTTTAATTACGAACATTATGATGAAAATTTAGAGACTTACCCAGCAAGAAAATTTATTGGTGATACAGTCAGATATTGGGTCGGAGAATATCATCTAGATGGCATTCGCTACGATGCTGCAAGGCAAATAGCCAACTATGATTTCATGCACTGGATTGCTCAAGAAGCCAAGAAAACTGCGGGGGCAAAACCATTCTACAATGTTGCTGAACACATCCCAGAAACCACCAGCATTACTAATCTAGATGGGCCAATGGATGGATGTTGGCATGATAGTTTTTACCACACGATTAAAGCTCATATATGTGGTGACACCTTTGATTTAGAAAACCTCAAAGATGTCATTGACCCTAAACGCCAAGGTTTTTTGGGTGCAACTAATGTTGTCAACTATCTCACCAACCATGACCACGACCATATCATGGTGGAGCTAGGTAATCGAGAAATTTTTCACGACGAAGCTTTTAGAAGAGCTAAACTAGGAACTGCAATTTTAATGACAGCTGTTGGTGTACCTTTGATTTGGATGGGAGAAGAATTCGGCGAATATAAACCCAAACAACAAGACCAATCTAAAATTGATTGGACACTCTTAGGTAATGATCTTAATCGTAGTTTGTTTGATTACCATAAAGGTTTGATTGGTTTACGTAAGAATAATCACGCGTTGTATACAGAAAATATTGATTTCATCCACGAAAATCCCGAAGCCAAGGTATTAGCTTACAGCCGTTGGAATGATGAAGGTTCTCGTGTGGTAGTCGTGACGAATTTCTCCGAAGATTTCCTCGCTGGTTATCATGTACCTAATTTCCCCTCCGGTGGTACATGGCATGAGTGGACTGGCGACTATGATGTTGAAGCTGGTGATGATGGTATCATTACTGATATCGGGCCTTATGAAGCTAAGGTATTTGTTTGGCAGTAATAACTAGGAATCCGATTTGATTATTACTGGCGTATTCTACACTTGTGTATAAAAATCTAAGTATCTGTAGGGTGGGCAATGCCCACCAAAAGTATGATACGGTAGGCTTTGCCATACCAAGGTTTCAATAATCCAATGTTATAGCTGTTGACGGTTGACGGTTGACAGACTTGAAATTCTTGTGTTGTCAGGGTTTTATCTTGGCTTGATGTCCTAATCTATCTGGCTACAGCTGTAATCCTACACGGTGCAAGTGGGACGTTATACCAATTCCCAATTCACATGGTATAACCCCGACTTGTTTAAAAGTCGGGGTTATAAACCCTATCAGAACTGCATCACATTACTTACTTAGATTTGCTTTCTGAAGTTGTAGCAATCATTTTTGCAGCATTTTCTTCGCTTTCGAGAATACCGAACTCAATCAGCAACTCTTCTAATTCTTCCATTTCAATTGGGGTAGGAATCTTCAGATTTTCGTTGTTGATGATTTTGTTAGCTAAAATCCGGTATTCGTTACCTTGGTTGCTATCGGGTGCGTATTCGTTAACTGTCATCCGGCGCAACTCAGCGTGTTGAACAATGTTGTCGCGGGGTACGTAGTGAATCATTTGGGTGTTCAAACGTTTTGCCAGAGTTTCGATAAGTTCGATTTCTCTGTCAACGTTACGGCTGTTACAAATTAAACCGCCTAAACGTACACCACCAGTGTGGGCATATTTCAAAATACCACGAGCAATGTTGTTAGCAGCATACATTGCCATCATTTCACCTGATGTGACGATGTATATTTCTTGCGCTTTATTTTCGCGGATAGGCATTGCGAAACCGCCGCATACAACGTCGCCTAATACGTCATAAGATACGAAATCAACGTCTTGGTAAGCGCCGTTTTCTTCTAAGAAGTTGATGGCGGTGATAATACCACGACCAGCGCAACCTACACCGGGTTCTGGACCACCAGATTCCACGCACTTAACGCCACGGAAGCCGGTCAACATTACTTCTTCGAGTTCGAGGTCTTCTACTGCACCACGTTCAGCAGCCAAGTGAAGAACGGTGGTTTGAGCTTTGGAGTGCAGCATCAAACGGGTGGAGTCAGCTTTAGGGTCGCAACCTACGATAAGGATGCGTTGACCCATTTCTGCCATAGCTGCCAAGGTGTTTTGAGAAGTGGTAGACTTACCAATACCGCCTTTACCGTAGAAAGCAATTTGTCTAATTTTCTTGTCGATACTCATGATTTGTGTTTTCCTGCAATGAATGTAAATGCAATGTTCTAGAGTAAATATTGGTTAGAGGTTGCGTAGATAAGGATTTGTATTGAGGAAAGATTGCAAGTATCACCAAAAGCACAGTCAGATAGTTTCCTAAAATGAAGTCGGAGTTTTAGAGTGGCTTCTAGGACTTCCTATTCAGACAAAGTTGTATCTGCTCATGCAGAGCAAAGCTTCGTTAAGCTAGACATATATATTGCAGGTTATTGTGATAAATCACCATCGGTTGCTCAGGCCTTAAGAGTGGCTACAGTGGCAATTTAAATTTATCCAGGTTTTATTCCTGAACCCAACTAACCAAATTTGCCATCCACTCCGAATGGTTTTTACAAGTTTCCTGCACTTGTATATGTCATCAATGCTTAGTAATTCTAAGTCTGCTCTTTTTTGGGTAATTTCTAGCAAATATTCCTGCAAAATCACTCAGATGGTTTACTATCTATGCAGGTACATAAATATCTACCTACAGCAGTAAAGCCGTACATCAGCAACCCCTAAAACTACGATTTGGGCAATGTATTGGTGATTATTGTCAATATGCTGAAATTCCTAAATCTTGGAGAACGGTTATCTACTATTTATTGAAGTTTCCTTGGCAAAATAAGCAGTTGCCAGAACATAGTTGGCGGATCAAAATAGTTAGTATTTCTGGCGCTATGTTCAGTAACCGTTCTGATTTCTTTGGGATTGCCAGCTTTTACTAAGAGTCTTTCTTCCCAGGCTCCTAGAGTAATTTACACTGGCTTGTAATACTAGCAATGTGAGGCAATTTTCACTGGCTATTATTACCACAGCCAGTTATCATTGACTTCAAGTTTTTAGTGAGGCTTCTATCCTTTTTACCTGGATAATTTCTATCGCTATAAAAATCATAACGATATTGAAGTGGATTTACCAGAGCAAAAGGACTTTATTGAGTTGCCTCAATATTTATCTTGAAGTCTTTTCGCTTGCTTACTTTTTTGATTCCTATTGTCAGCTTAACACAGGTTTATTAATTTATTGAATGAATATCAAATTATTTTTTATAGCCATATATTACGGGAGGATGATTTGATTTTTGGTAAGTATAATAAACTTAAAATCCTATTGCATAAGGATTACAGCTTGATTTTTAATTAAAAACAAAGACAAAAATTTATATTTTTTTGAGAATTGAAGCTATCAATTAGTTCTAGGTTGACAGTTACCGGATTGCAGAAAATTTTGCAGAACTTTTGATATTTCTTTTTTGTGAGATTTGAACTTAATATATAAATTCCACTTCCCTGTTTTCCTACAGACGGCTTATTTATCAAGGATTATATAGTGACCACCCATATAGGAGATAATAATTTATATCTGCTTTTGTCATACTTATTAGCCTTGAGATTTACTTCTCAAGATTTACTTAATATTTGACTCTACGGATAGATAATAATAGAAATTTAAGTAAATATGATTAAAAGCGTAATTATATTCTTGGGAAAATTTAACAATGGAACTCTATCCTACCGATAAAACTGAAACCGCATATAATGGCAAAGATCGTAATGCTTTTGAGTTTGGATTTACTCCTCAGTCTGAACTTTGGAATGGTCGTTTAGCTATGCTTGGTTTTCTTGCGTATTTACTTTGGGATTTAAATGGCTATAGTGTAGTGCGGGATGTACTGCACTTGGTCGCCTACAATGCTGGCTAGGATAACACTATTCAAGTAAACCTAAAGTAGTTTTATTGCTTTAGCCTAATGCACCGTATTATGTAGCGGTGTGTTAGGTGCTTTAATTCTCTTCCTCATCAGCAATTATCTCGATATCTGCGCTTAATGCACTACAAATAGCGCATGATAAAGGGTGACTTCATTGTAGCAACTGGCGTTGTGCGATCGCCCGGAGTGAAAGTTACAAAACCACAGGGTTAACTAGGAAGCTTTAAAACCAGCTTAACTGAGTACAGTTCCACATCACATTTCTTCAATTATGCTGAAATCTACAACCATTCCCATAGTTGATAGCTATACTCGAAGTCTAAAGCTAGGCAAACACGGGTATGATATTAGATTTGTTAGCTGTTTGGGGCGTAACTCAAGCTGTCGGGTTTGCTTTTAAGTCGATTTTTGAGGACTTAGCAAAGGACGCAGCGAAGGACTGGGCTAAGGACTTATTAAAAGCGGTTCCCAATAATATTTTACAGAAACTGCAAAAGGAAGATATTGAAACTGCTGCGGGTAAAGCATTGAAGGAATTTTTACAATTAATGCAGCAGGAATTAGAAGATGCGGATTTAGAAGAAGCAGACTTGCAACGATACAATCAGCCATTAACTACATTTATTCATAATAAATCTCTGCAACATCTTCTTGGTCTTCCCTTTCAACCAGACTGTCAAGTTATAGATTATCAGAGTCTAGTAACCGCTTGGTATGCAGAAAATTTACTTCCTTTACCCCAAGCATTTGATTGGGAAAGATTAGCGAAACGCTATCTCAAGAAAGTGAAGGCGATTATTCGAGAATCAGATAAGTTACGCCCAATTTTCGATTCTCAAAATTTAGAAGAAGTGAGAGATAGCCTACAGCAAATGGCTGGTATCCCTACGGAGTTTGACTTGCTTGGTTATCAAGAAGGTCTGCGGGAACGATATAGTAACTTGAAATTAGATAGTTTAGATACAACTGGCTATGCTTATAATGAGTTGAAGCTATGGCGAATGTTTATCGCTCAAAATGTGCGAGAAGTTCATCAGGTTTTACCCCAAGTTCATGAACTACCAAAGGAACATTTAAAACGGCTGAGAGAAAGTAACCAAATAGAAGATATTTCCTTAGATGAACTGGCTTATTATAAACAAGTTTATATTGAACAACCAACATTTTCCATATTAGATGTGATTAATAACAGACAAAATTATCAATATATAGTTATCTTAGGAGACCCAGGTTCAGGGAAATCCACGTTATTACAATTTCTCGCCTTAAATTGGGCAGAAACACCTTTAGGAAATGCTATTTATCAGCCACTACCTTTATTAATTGAGCTACGCACTTATATGCGGAGGCGAGAAAATAATGAATGCAGTAATTTTATTGATTTCTTTCATAAAAGTAGCGGGATAGTACATCACCTCAATCAACATAAACTGCATGAACAGTTAAAGACTGGTAATGCTTTAGTCATGTTTGATGGCTTAGATGAAGTCTTTGAACAGGGAAAAAGAGAAGATATTATTACTGATATTCATCGTTTCACAAATCAGTATCCTGATGTGCGCGTGATTGTCACTTCTCGCGTGATTGGTTACAAGCCCCAAAGGTTGCGAGATGCAGAGTTTCGCCACTTTATGTTACAAGATTTAGAACCAGAACAAATTCAAGATTTTATCCATCGCTGGCATGAATTAACTTTTTGTGATGAGGGAGATAGAAGGCGGAAAAAAGAGCGCCTGCATAGGGCAATTGATACATCCCATGCGATCGCTGAACTGGCAGGTAATCCCTTATTATTAACGATGATGGCAATTCTCAACCGTAATCAAGAACTGCCCAGAGATAGAGCCACACTGTACGAACAAGCATCACGGGTACTACTGCATCAATGGGATGTGGAACGCGCTTTAGTGGAAGATTACCGCCTAGACCCGAAAACTATCGACTATAAGGATAAACAGGCGATGTTGCGTCAAGTCGCCTACCGTATGCAAACCAGCGAGAAAGGTTTGGCGGGAAATTTGATTAGTACGGGTGATTTAGAAAAAATTTTAATCCGCTATTTAAAAAATATTGAATTTGAACAACCTATCATAGTTGCCAGAGTCATGATTAATCAATTGCGGACTCGCAACTTTATGTTGTCTTACTTGGGTGCAGATTATTATGCTTTTGTCCACAGAACTTTTTTAGAATATTTCTGTGCTTGGGAATTTGTTTGGCAATTTAAAGAAACTCAAACGCTTTCAATTAAAGACCTGAATCATGAAGTATTTGGTAAACACTGGCAAGATGAAACATGGCATGAGGTATTACGCTTAATTACAGGCATGATTGAGCCAAGGTTTGTCTGTGAAATTCTCGATTATTTAATGGCTCAAAATGGTGAAACAGAAAAGTTTATCAATCTTTTTCTCGCTGCTAAATGTCTAGCAGAGGTGCGAAATCGTTTATTAGTAGCATCCACAGCCACTAAACTACTGCACCAAATCAAAGCATTAACTAAATATGACCTGGGCTACTATTATCAACCTTATTTAGATGAGGAAGAAACCCAGCTAGTACAAGAAATTCGTACCAAAGCAGTGACATCTGTCGCCACGACTTGGAAAGATGACCCAGAAACGCTGACTTGGTTAAAACAACTAGCCACGGCTGATGAACGGGAATATGTGCGGAGTGTGGCCTTGCAAGAACTAGCCAGGGGTTTCAAAGATGACCCTGATACCTTACCTTGGCTGAAAAAATGTGCGACTACCGATAGTGATGGGACTGTACGCCAAGCCGCAGTGCAAGAACTAGCAAAGGTTTTTAAAGATGACCCTGATACTTTACCCATTGTCAAACAACGGGGGACTATTGATGAAAATGAATATGTCCGCCAAGTAGCAGTGCAAGAATTAGCTAGGGTTTTTAAAGATAACCCAAATACTTTACCTTGGTTGAAACAACGCACCATAGAGGATAATTCGGGAGCTGTCAGACAAGTAGCAGTGCAAGAATTAGCCAGGGGTTTTAAAGATAGTCCCGATACTTTACCTTGGCTGAAACAATGCACCACGGCTCATGATTGGACTGTGCGTCAAGCTGCATTACAAGAATTAGCCAGAGTTTTTAAGGATGACTATGATACTTTATCTATTCTCAAACAGAGTGCGGCTCATGATGAAAATGAGTATGTGCGCCAAGCCGCAGTGCAGGAATTAGCGAGGGGTTTTAAAGATGACCCCGATACTATATCTATTCTCAAACAGAGTGCGATCGCTGACAAGTCTTTTGATGTCCGCCAAGTTGCAGTACAGGAATTAGCTAGGGGTTTTAAAGATGACTCGCAAACTCTCTCCTGGTTAAAACAATGCGCCACTATTGATGGTGATAAGTATGTCCGCCGGGCGGCTGTGCAAGAATTGGCTAGAGGCTTTAAAGATGACCCCGATATTCTGCCTCTGCTCAAACTGCGAGCTATTGTTGATACACACGCAGATGTCCGCCGGGCGGCTGTGCAAGAATTAGCCAGGGGTTTTAAAGATGACCCAGATACCCTCCCTATTCTCAAACAACGCGCCACCTCTGATGATAATGAATCTGTCCGCCGGGCGGCGGTGCAAGAATTAGCCAGAGGTTTTAAAGATGACTCAGATACCCTACCAATTTTGAAAAAACGTGCCACCTCTGATAAATATGCCAACGTCCGCCAAGCCGCATTACAAGAATTAGCCAGGGGTTTTCAGGATGACCCTGATACTTTACCAATTTTGAAAAAACGGGCTATGACAGACCAGCATTTAGATGTGCGCCATACCGCATTGCAAGAATTAACCCGCAGTTTCAAAGACGACCCTAGTATATTTGAGGTGTTCTATAACTGCGCCGTCAATGACCCCTTTACCCGTGAGTACAACTTTCAACTTAATCCCCGGCAATTAGCCCTAGAAACGATTATTGAACAATATCCCCACCATCCCCAGACTATAAAATTATTGCGCGATCGCGCCACCAATGACCCAGATGAGCAAGTAAGAGAATTTGCAAGTAAGAAATTGCAACAGGGTTTGTGATTGGGGATGGGAAAAGAAAATTATTAGCAATTACCAATTACTTATTAACATCAACCAAGCGTGATGTGACAAATCTATCCATCCACTTTTCAAAATAAATTTGATTGGCTTCCTGTTCTGATGGTTCCTTGGTATCCAAAGAATAAGGCATCAGTCCCAAAATGGCGGCTGTGGTGACGCAAAACATTGACTTTTGAAAAGTAATACAAATCTGCACTAGCAAATCATCCTCACCTCTGGGACTTTGGCGATAAATTTCATGCAAATACTCTGGCAAATAATGACGCATATCCTGCATGAGCAAGGTAGGCGGAATACCTGCGCCACCAATAGGTAGAGGGTCAGCGTATAATGCGCCATATTGAAATCGAGATTGGTCAGGAGGAATTTGATAAGCTTGAGCATTATAGGAAACTGTGCCTAAAAAGGGAGTCCCCCTAAAAAATACAGCCTCTACATAAGGTATTGCTGTATCTGCCAAGAAAGTCAAACCTAAACTGTTGGGGATAATCTCATAGACTTTATTTTGGATTTTCACTGCGTAGGTAATTGGCTTCATCGCGTCTGCAACCAACCCAGCTTTTATATGCTCTACGACTTCGGGAATAGTCTGAATTTTACCTTGGTCATAAAGGTCTGATAATTCCAGGAAAATATCAGCCATGACGCGCCAAAACTGACCCAAACCACTATAGTAAGCAGATACTCTTAAATTTTCTGTTAAAAAATCTGGAAACAGTTGATTGAGTCCTTTAACCAAAGGGTTTTTGGCAAATTTTGCTTGAATAACGGTTTCTGCTCGCCGTTGAAATTCCTTAGTCTCTAAATATGCGTCTAAGCCACCACCACCGTGCCACATCATGGCTTTCATACAATACTCGGCATATTCAAAATTAATTCTGTCATGCCACCAATGACGGAGTAATTTTCCCCAAGAAACCTCACCATTAAAATATTTAAAAAATGGGAAAAATACTAAAAATTGATTTTCGGCAATATAAATTAGATTTTTAGAATAAGCATCTAAAACAATTCCATAACTTTTGAGAATGCCCACCACTTCTAAAACATTTCGAGGACTATCTACAAGTAAAGCTTCTCCTGTTTGTAGGCGTTCGATATATTCAGCCAAAGGTTTATTAGCTGGTTTATTTTTAATATTTACCATGATAATTTCTCCGTCATCAATAAAAATATTTTTCTGTTTGTAGATGTATATTATTCTTGGAGGTTAGTAATAGGTAAAAGGTAAATAAACTTCAATTACCCATTACCCATTACCCACTATTAACTTTTCTCCTTTACTTTATTTAAAGAGACTGTTGCCACCGTACTTTCAACACTAAACATAGCTGTAATGGTAGGTTCAGTCCAACGGGCTAACCAAGAAGGTTGGATACCAAAAATCACAATTAGCACCGCTAAGATAAAGGCAGGAGCGCGATCGCTCCAATAAATCCGTGGTAAATTCATCACCTGGGCCGATAAGCGCCCAAAAAATGCTTTATTGACGAGAATTAAAAAGTAAACCGCCGTTAACCCAGTACCAATCATCGACAACAGGGTTTGCACCGGAAAAACCGCAAAAGAACCCCGAAATATAATAAATTCGGAGATAAATCCCACCATCCCCGGAGTCCCGGCGCTAGCCATCACGCCAACAATCATCAAAGTACCAATTACAGGCATACCCCGTTCTGGGTTCAATAAGCCTCGGATTACATCTAAATCGCGGCTACCTGCTTTTTTATACACAACCCCCACCAACAAAAACAACAGTGCCGAAATTAAACCGTGGCTAATCATCTGCATGACAGCGCCCAAGGTACTTAAAGGTGTAGCTGCCGCCGCCGCTAACAGCACATAGCCCATATGTCCTATTGAACTGTAGGCTACCATTTTTTTCATGTCTGTTTGCGCGATCGCACATGATGAACCATACAACACACTTACCACCGCCCAAGCCGCCAACCAAGGTGCTAAATAATTCCAGGCTGCTGGTAACAAGTTCATCCCAAATCGCAACAAGCCATAAGTTCCCAACTTCAACAGTACCCCAGCCAGCAACACAGAAATCGGTGTAGAGGCTTCAACGTGTGCATCTGGTAACCAAGTGTGAAAAGGAACTAAGGGCATTTTGATGCCAAAACCTACTAAAATCCCTGCTAGAAGTAATAGTTGAGTTGCTAAGGGTAGAGACTGAGCATTTAAGGTTGATAGTGCAAAACTACCAGACCCACTCAACCAAACCAAGCCCAAGAAACTGGCTAAAATCAAAATTCCCGAAAAAGCAGTGTAGATCAAAAATTTCGTAGCTGCATAGCCTCGTCTTGCACCACCCCAAATTGCAATTAAGAGATACAGAGGAATGAGTTCCAGCTCGTAAAACAGGAAGAATAGTAGTAAATCTTGTGCCAGAAAGGCTCCTGATACCCCAGCACTCAACACCAATATCAAGGAGTAATAAAACTTGGGACGTTGCAAGGATTCATCGCTGCTGTAAATGGCAATGCCAGTTAATAATCCATTCAACACCAGCAATGGCAAAGATAGACCATCCACACCAAGATTATAACTCAATCCCAAGGTATCTATCCAAGGTAGAAACTCACTAAACTGTTGGTTAACTTCTCCTGGTTGAAACTGGCTAGCCAGTATCACCGACCACAGAAAAGTCACACTGGCAAAAATCAATGCCACATTACGGGAACTTCTCCCATTAATACCAGATGGGAGTAGACCAATTAGCAGCGCACCCAACAATGGGGCAAAGATCAATACACTAAGCATAGATAATCATGGGGAAATGAGGAAGTTTAGGCAGGGGGAAGAATTAATGTACAGACGTTGTATGCACGTCTCTTCTATTGACAACTGACTAAAAAGGCAATTTATCCAGTAAGCCTAATGACCAGCTAAT
This sequence comes from Anabaena sp. FACHB-595, assembly GCF_048568275.1. Taxonomy (NCBI): domain Bacteria; kingdom Bacillati; phylum Cyanobacteriota; class Cyanophyceae; order Nostocales; family Nostocaceae; genus Anabaena; species Anabaena sp. FACHB-595. The sequence goes on along the minus strand of NZ_CP183473.1, from coordinate 999,800 downwards.
GAAAAAGCCTAAAGCACCAACTACGGCGAGGATAGTCAACATATATCCTTGGGATTGACCGGAAATGCTATATTTCAAACCTTGCCCGCCGAAAATTGTGGCAAAGCCCACTAAGTTCACTAAACCATCAACTAAATAGCGATCGCTCCAAGCAGAAATCCTCGACAATAAAGCTACTGCACTCACAACTGTCAAGCGATAAATGCGGTCAATGTAGAAGTCATAACCCAATAAATCCTGTATGAATCTCCAAGCCAAAACTGTGGAACGAGACCAAGCTTTGTGTAAATGAATCGTTGACCCAATCACTACACCAGCCACCGTAGAGGAAACCAAAACTAAAACAACGTACCAGTCAATACTTTCCCAAGCTGGTAATAAGTACCACTGCTGTAACATCAGGGGTAATAATAAAGTCAATATTATCAATGTCACCATCGGGAAAGCCATTGTCCAGCCAACCTCTGGCGCACGGCGGGTCTTTTGTTGCGGTTGACCCCAAAATGCCAGTCTAAATACTCGCGTCAAGTTCAAAGCCGTCAAACCATTGACTAAAATTAAAACTCCAATTACCCAAGGGCTAACTCTTACCAAACCGTCAGCCCAAGACAACATCGCCCAAAAGCTACCTAGTGGTAACAGTGTCACCATCCCGGCAGAACCAACCACAAAGGCAGTCGTAGTAGCTGGCATCCGTGACCATAAACCACCCATCTCTGTCAAGTCTTGACTATGAGTCGTGAATATGACAGAACCCGAACTCATAAATAGTAACGCTTTGGCGATCGCATGGGTCAACAACAGCATCAAAGCTACACCACCCTGTTCTAAGCCCACCGCCAGAAAAACCAAACCCATATATGCACTGGTGGAATGAGACAAAGCCCGCTTAATATCAGTCTGAGCAATGGAAACCAAACTAGCACCAATTGCTGTCACCCCACCAATGATAATCAGCACATTCAACGCCACTGGCGACAGAATTAAAATTGGTTGTAGTTTGTATAATAGATAAGCACCACCAGCAACCACCAGTGAGTTCCGCATCACAGATGCTGGGTTGGGCCCTTCCATAGCCTCATCCAACCACAGATGCAAGGGGAACTGAGCGCATTTACCAGCCGGGCCCGCAATCAACCCTAAACACAACAATGTTGCAGTTACGGGGTCTAAATTCGCAGTTTGTACCCACTCATATAAATCTGAAAAGTTCAAACTACCCGCTAAGGTGGAAAGTGTGACTACAGCCATCAACAGCAACAAGTCACCCACGCGCTTTGTCCAAAAAGCATCCCGTGCAGCTGTTACCACTAGCGGTTGAGCGTACCAAAAACCTACAAGTAAGTAAGTGGAAAGCGTCAATATTTCCAATAGTCCATAGCTGAGAAATAAAGAGTCGCTAATAGCTAAACCGCTCAGTGCTGCTTCAAAAAAGCCGAGCAGACCGAAAAAACGCGCCAATGACCAGTCTTTCTCCATGTAACCCAAGGCATAAATTTGCGCTAACAAACTTAACCCTGTGATTAATACTGTCGCTCCCATGCTGACAGGTGAGAGTTCCAACGCAAAGGATAAGTTTAAATCCGCAGCTTGAAACCAAGTAATCACTAAATTTTCTTGTTCTCTGCTCCAAATATCCTTAAATACCCATAGGCTATGAGCAAAGCCCACAATGGTAGTCAACAAGTTAAAATACGCCGCAGGCCTAGGCCCAGTGCGTCGAACTATTCCTATTCCCCAAGGTAATGTCAACAGTGCGCCTAGCAAGCTGTAAAAAGGCACACACCAACTTGTTGCAAATAGAAACTGATTCATTTAGATTTCCCTTGAAGACTCAGCCTTAACTTTTCTAAAACTCTTAAAACAATCATTTACTAAAAAAAATAAAATTTGCCAAAAAATATGCTTTTTTTAACTTTCTTTTCACTAAACTTAAACGATTATTTTGTAATTATGCTCCCTTACTAAGGTTTAATTGACTATAGGTTTCTTTCTGAAAAAATGTTCGCTTTTATTAAATCTTTCTTTCTGCTCCCAAGGCACTGTTTCTGTCTTAAGTAAATTAATTTATCTAACATATTAATAAAACTTATACATTTTTTAGGCAACATTGAACTGCCCTAAAAAATAGAGGAAAGACAGAAACAGTAAAACATACAGCCTCTGAACACTCCTCGCAAGATAGAGTTAGTCCTGATTATCAATGTCTTTTTATGAATGACATAAAAAAATTATAAAGCATAAGCGGTTGCTCTAGGAATCAATGAACTTTCATTGCTAACAACCACGCCATAAATATTTATTAAGTTTTTTTAAACTTTTTTATCATAAACTATTATACTAATTTATATTGCCAGAAACGCCAAGCTTTTCTATGCTTATTTTGGAAGTGTTTTGACAGCTCAAGATGAGCTTCCCCGTCCAAAATTTCAAATCACAGTACTGATTGGATTCATTTTTTAGGAGTTCTGCGATGCCAATTGCAGTTGGAATGATTGAGACTAAAGGCTTTCCCGCAGTAGTAGAAGCTGCTGACGCGATGGTGAAAGCTGCCCGCGTAACTTTGGTAGGATATGAAAAAATTGGGAGTGCTAGAGTCACCGTAATTGTGCGGGGGGATGTCTCTGAGGTACAAGCCTCCGTAGCTGCTGGCATAGAAGCCGCAAGAAGAGTAAATGGTGGTGAAGTAGTATCTACCCACATCATTGCTCGCCCCCATGAAAACCTGGAATATGTCTTACCGATTCGTTATACAGAAGCCGTAGAACAGTTCCGCACCTAACAACACTACAGGAGAAGATAAAAAGCTGAGTTAGTAGGCAAGCTTTTTATCAATCTTGAATGGTAGTTTTCTTTACACTGCGCTGTGCCAAAAGCCGAGTAAAAAAACACATTGATGGGGTTGCCGTCTTGAGCATGACTGGAATCCAAGGCTAGAAACTTTATTTGGGAATCAAAAAGAAATGTCTATTGCAGTGGGAATGGTAGAAACGCTAGGCTTTCCAGCAGTGGTAGAAGCAGCAGACGCGATGGTGAAAGCCGCTCGTGTCACTCTAGTAGGCTACGAGAAAATTGGTAGCGGTCGGGTAACAGTAATCGTTAGAGGCGACGTATCTGAAGTACAAGCATCTGTAGCCGCAGGTGTTGAATCAGTTAAACGCGTCAACGGCGGACAAGTATTGTCTACACACATCATTGCTCGTCCTCACGAAAACTTAGAATACGTCTTGCCAATTCGTTATACCGAAGACGTAGAGCAGTTTCGGGAAAATGTGAACGCAATTCGTCCTTTCGGCAGAAGACCATAATTAGTAATGCAAATTGCTAAAGTTCGTGGCACAGTAGTTAGCACCCAAAAAGATCCAAGTCTTAGGGGTGTGAAACTACTGTTGTTGCAATTAGTAGATGAAGAAGGAAACCTCCTCCAAAAATACGAGGTAGCCGCAGATAATAGCGTAGGTGCAGGATTTGACGAATGGGTATTGATTAGCCGTGGTAGTGCGGCGCGTCAATTACTTGGTAATGAGCAACGTCCTGTAGATGCGGCAGTAGTGGCGATAATTGATACTATTCACGTCGAAGATCGTCTGATTTACAGCAAAAAAGACCAATATAGATAGTCATGAGTCATTAGTCGTTAGTCATTGGTCAGTGGCAAAACAACTGAAGATTAGACAACCGACAACTGACAACTGACAACCGACAAAATTCAGGAGGAATCTCGCAATGGCAGTCCGCAGCACGGCGGCACCCCCAACCCCGTGGTCGAGGAGTTTAGCTGAAGCCCAAATCCATGAAAGCGCCTTTGTACATCCGTTTTCTAACATTATTGGGGATGTCCATATCGGTGCAAATGTCATCATTGCCCCAGGGACTTCAATTAGAGCCGATGAAGGCACACCCTTTCATATTGGTGAAAATACCAATATTCAAGATGGTGTAGTGATTCACGGTTTAGAGCAAGGTAGAGTCGTTGGCGATGACAACAAAGAATACTCAGTTTGGGTGGGTAGCAGCGCGTCCTTGACACATATGGCGCTGATTCATGGCCCTGCTTACGTTGGGGATAACTCGTTTATTGGTTTTCGCTCTACGGTATTTAATGCCAAGGTAGGAGCAGGTTGCATCGTTATGATGCACGCTTTAATTAAGGACGTAGAAGTTCCCCCTGGTAAGTATGTTCCGTCAGGAGCGATCATCACTAACCAAAAGCAGGCCGATCGCTTGCCAGATGTGCAACCCCAAGACAGGGATTTTGCTCATCACGTAATTGGGATTAATCAAGCATTGCGGGCTGGATATCTTTGTGCTGCGGATAGCAAGTGTATTGCCCCCCTTCGCAATGATCAAGTTAAATCTTATACAAGTACTACAGTTATTGGGTTAGAAAGGAGTAGTGAAGTGGCAAGCAACAGCTTGGGTGCAGAAACCATAGAGCAGGTACGCTATTTATTAGAGCAAGGCTATAAAATTGGTTCAGAACACGTAGATCAAAGAAGATTTCGTACAGGTTCTTGGACTAGTTGCCAGCCGATTGAAGCTAGATCCGTAGGTGATGCTTTAGCAGCTTTAGAAGCTTGTTTAGCTGACCATAGTGGCGAGTATGTGCGTTTGTTTGGCATTGATCCCAAAGGTAAACGACGAGTTTTAGAAACAATTATCCAACGTCCCGATGGTGTGGTGGCAGGTTCTACCAGCTTCAAAGCACCTGCTAGTAACACCAATGGCAATGGTAGTTACCACAGCAACGGCAATGGCAACGGTTATAGCAACGGTGCAACTAGTGGCAAAGTCAGCGCTGAAACCGTAGACCAAATTCGCCAGTTATTGGCTGGTGGTTACAAGATTGGCACAGAACACGTAGATGAGCGCCGCTTCCGTACAGGTTCTTGGAATAGCTGTAAGCCAATTGAAGCAACTTCCGCAGGCGAAGTAGTGGCGGCCTTAGAAGAATGTATCGACAGTCATCAAGGTGAGTACATCCGCCTAATCGGCATTGATCCGAAAGCTAAACGGCGTGTACTGGAAAGTATTATCCAACGTCCCAACGGTCAAGTAGCTCCATCGAGTAGTCCCAGAACCGTAGTGAGTGCCTCCTCTGCCTCATCCGGAACAGCTACCGCAACAGCTACTCGGTTAAGTACAGAAGTAGTAGATCAGGTGCGGCAAATACTGGGTGGCGGGTATAAACTCAGTATTGAACACGTAGATCAAAGAAGATTCCGTACTGGTTCTTGGAGTAGTACCGGAGCAATTTCAGCTACTTCCGAAAGAGAAGCGATCGCAGTCATAGAAGCCTCCTTATCCGAATTTGCTGGAGAATATGTGCGCTTGATTGGTATCGACCCCAAAGCCAAGCGGCGAGTGTTGGAAACAATCATTCAGCGTCCATAGTAGAAGGGACAAGGAGCGAGGAATGAGAGACTAGGGAAACAAGGATTATGGCCACCAGGGAGAAAATTCCCCCCATTTCCCCCTTCCCAGTCCCCAGTCCCCAGTCCTCAGTCCCCAAGTGATATTCGGCTTCCGAGGTTAAAATTTCCATGTCTGTGCCGCCACTACGCCTCCACAACAACTTTGATTCATACATTAGTGGCGAGGTGACAATTCATCCGAGTGCAGTAATTGCACCAGGGGTGATACTCCAAGCGGCTGCAAACAGCAAAATCATCATCGGGGCAGGGGTCTGTATTGGCATGGGGTCTATTCTCCAAGTGGATGAGGGAACCATAGAAGTAGAAGCAGGAGCCAGCTTAGGAGCAGGTTTTTTGATGGTTGGTCAAGGCAAAATTGGCATCAATGCTTGCATCGGTGCAGCCACAACATTATTTAACTCTTCTATTCCTCCAGCCTTAGTAGTGCCACCAGGTTCGATTTTAGGTGATACCACGCGGCAAGTTGCTGCTACCCAATCACCATCAACATCTAAGAATCAGGTTGGTGAGACTACCCAAAAGCCTAAAGAAAATGAAAGTAAGGTGATTACCTCAACTACCCTTTCAGCATCAGCTTTTGTGGAATTTAAACAGCATTCGGTTTCTGTAACAGAACCCCCGCCATCATCAGAGAATCAGTCTGCTACCGTAGAAGAAAATACTACTAATGGGACTGACCCTAATGTGACAGAACTTAGCCCAGAAGATTCAGCATCGGATCAACCTGCCACTGAATCCCCTAATAGTTTCGGGACTCAAATTTATGGGCAAGGGAGCATCCAAAGACTTTTGGTAACATTGTTTCCTCATAGACAAGCCCTAAATAACCCTGTCTCTGACGATAGCTCTGAGTAAGTGTTAAGTTGTGAGTATCTCGGAGAATTTACGATGTATAATCAGCGATCTACTAGCACAAACCAGACATATCGTCGTCAAGACGACCTCAGGGACACAGCCTTGGGGTTAGTCTCTACTCTTAGTTTTCCGGCGATCGTGGGGACAGCTGACATGATGTTGAAATCAGCTGGGGTTCACCTGGTTGGTTATGAAAAAATTGGCAGTGGTCACTGTACGGCGATCGTCAGAGGTGGGATTGCTGATGTTCGCCTGGCTGTAGAATCCGGTGTGCAAACTGCTGAACAGTTTGGACAACTGGTTTCTAGCCTAGTGATTCCCCGCCCTTTTCCCAATCTTGATGTCGTCTTGCCCATTACTAACCGCTTGAGCCAGTTAATGGAAGAAGGTACATACAGCCGATTGAGCAACCAAGCAATTGGTTTAGTAGAAACGCGGGGCTTTCCAGCAATGGTAGGTGCTTGTGATGCCATGCTCAAATCGGCCGATGTGCAGTTGGCATCCTATGAAAAAATTGGTGCGGGCTTGTGTACAGCCATTATTCGTGGCTCTGTTGCTAACGTCGCAGTCGCGGTAGAAGCAGGAATGTTTGAGGCGGAACGAATTGGGGAACTGAACGCAGTTATGGTAATTCCTCGACCATTAGATGAATTGGAGCAAACCCTGCCGATCGCCAGTTGCTGGATCGAGCATCAGCAACCTTTGAGATTGCCGGTAAACATCAGAGAACAAGTTGCCGAAAGGGAAGTGTTACAGTTACCAGACTTAGCCGCTTTACCTATGAAAATCACAGAAGAAGTATGGAACGATGAATGATGAATGATGAAGTACTAACTAAAATAAAAGTGAATTTGGAAATATCCTGATTCAACATTACTGTATCTAGTATTCAACATTCATCTTGCAGCTGGAAGGCATCTTACGCTTTGCTTGTTTTTTTGATAATAACTTTTCTACACTATAAGTGGAAGAAGTTTGTTCTGATAGCGAGAATAGATTTTTATCTATATAAAAGAGTTTTCAAAACTACAAACAGTCAGAAAATCTTATAGTTTTCGAGGTTTAATCATACTTATAACGAGAATGAATTTCTTTATCTATAAGCAAATTCATCTCCTTCTGATAGCAAAGATAGATTTTTATCTATGATAAACTCATGACTTTCGTATGGGTGAATTAATATCATGTGCAAGTATTCAGTGATACTAGTCTTATATCTATAAAATCGCTATTAGAGGAGAATTACCTTGAACCAAGCAACGCTACACCAGTTGAAGGTGTTCGAGGCTGCGGCACGGCACGGTAGCTTTACTCGTGCTGCTGAGGAGTTATTTCTCACCCAACCTACCGTCTCCATGCAAATCAAGCAGCTGACAAAATCTGTAGGTTTACCACTATTTGAGCAGGTGGGAAAGCGCTTATATTTGACCGAAGCGGGACGAGAATTATTCGCAACCTGTCGGCAGATCTTTGAGACAATAGCCCAGTTTGAGATGAAAGTAGCTGATTTAAAAGGGCTAAAACAAGGGCAATTAAGATTAGCAGTAATTACCACTGCTAAATATTTTATTCCCCGCTTATTGGGGCCTTTTTGCCAACTTTATCCAGGCATTGACATTTCCTTGCAAGTCACAAACCACGAACGCATCCTAGAGCGGATGATGAGTAACATGGATGACTTGTATATTATGAGTCAAGTCCCAGAGCATTTGGATGTAACTAGTCAGCCATTTTTAGATAATCCTTTAGTAGTATTTGCTCCTGCAAATCATCCACTAGCACAAGAAAAAAATATTCCCATACAACGGTTGTCCAGTGAACCCTTTATTATGCGGGAACCGGGTTCGGGAACACGCCGTGCTGTACAAAATCTACTGGAAGAACAAGGTGTTTCCGTCAAAGTGAAGCTGGAATTAGGTAGTAATGAGGCAATCAAACAAGCGATCGCCGGTGGACTAGGAATTTCTGTTTTATCTCGACATACCCTATTATCTGATGCCGCCGAATTCAGCATTCTGGACGTGCAGCACTTCCCCATTAAGCGGACTTGGTACATGGTTTACCCATCGGGTAAACAGTTATCGATTGTGGCTCGTACCTACTATGAGTATCTGCTAGATGCAGCCAAAAAGTTTGTAGAGCAAACAGAGCAACTAAATATCCCTGTTGCTGTGCCTGAGTATAGTGTGGTTGAGTAACAGTAGAAGGCCGGGGGAGAATCAGAAATATATTTTTACTCCTAACTCAGCACCGACTACACATTCCGCAGCTATGTCCACGAGGCTTTACATATCTCATGACTCTCAATACTGACAATTCATTTCAAATTACTTGACGGGTAGACCTGGAAAATTTCACAATTAACCAGCAGCGTCATTTAACATAGGGAAAAACTGGCAGTGGTTAACCCGGAAGAAACACCATCTTGGCGAACAACAGTACACAGTCAGATTGTAGCGGTGACAGTTTACAGTGACAAAGCCTTAGTTACACGAAAGGGTAAGGTTTCCTTATCAGGAACGGAACGAGAATTGGTGATTAATTCACTGCCAGTAACTCTAGAAACTGATTCTGTTCGGGTTAGTGGTGCAGGTACAGTAGGGGTGCGCTTGTTGGGAGTAAACTGCGATCGCATCTATACCACTGAACCTGTGGCCGAACGAGCCGCCCATTTAAATCGGCAAATTCAGCAATTAGAAACGGAAAAACGCCATCTGCAAGCCCAGGTAGATGCTTTATCTTTACAAGCTAAGTTTATTGAAGGTTTACGGGAAAAGACAGAAGAACCGTTTGCTCAAAGCCTATCGCGGAAAAATCTCAGCCTCAGCGAAACTCTAGATTTTCTCAACTTTTTAGGCAGCCAGTACAGCGAATATGCGATCGCCTCTGGGGAATGTAAAAGCCAACAACAAGAATTAGACAAGCAAATACAAGCACTCCGCGCCTCTTTGCAGATGATCCAAACACCCCATCCCCAAGAAAGTGTGAGTTTGATTGCACTAATTGAAGCTATGGGGGAAGGTGAATTTGATCTGGAAGTGTCTTACGTGGTGAATCATGCCAGTTGGACTCCCTTATATGACTTACGGTTAAATAGTACAAATAAGACCGTAAATTTGAGTTACCTTGCTGAAGTCAACCAAAATACAGGGGAAGATTGGCTAGATGTGGCACTTACCTTATCTACAGCCAAACCAGGATTAGGTACACTACCACCCAAACTCAAACCTTGGTATATTGACGCACCAACTCCTCAAGTATGGCGATCGCGACGACAATTAGCCGCCAGCCCTTCTTTGCCCACCATATCAACTACGACTGTTCCATCTGGGGCAGGAATTCCCGCAGAAGATGAAGCAGAAACAGCCGATGATAGTTTGATTTCAGCAGAAAATATCGCGGCGGAGGTCTCCAAAGAAGGAAGTATCGTCACATTTAAACTTCATGGTGGTGGTAATATTCCTAGTGATGGCACACCTCATAAAATCACAATTTTTCATGATGATTACCCTTGTAATTTTAATTATGTAGCAATGCCACGCTTGGTTAGTTTTGCGTATCTGGAAGCTAATGTAAAAAACAGTTCTGATGGCGTGACTTTATTACCTGGTAAAGCCAATATTTTCCGTGATGAAATGTATGTTGGAATCACTCAATTAGAAAATGTTGCCCCAGGACAAGAATTTAAACTCAACTTAGGAATTGATGAAGGTTTAAAAATTGAACGGGATCTAGTTGAGCGTCAAGTAGATAAAAAACTTATCGGTAATCAACGCCGCACCACTTATGGTTATCGTCTGATAATTACTAACTTACTCAATCAAGAAACTCAGTTGCAATTAACTGAACAATTACCCGTAAGCCGCAATGAACAAATTAAAGTCCGCCTCAACCGCAGCAACCCTCCAACTCAACTAGGTGAAATGGGTATTTTAGAATGGAAACTAACTATCCCACCCCAAGTAAAACAAGAAGTATCTTATCAGTTTACTGTTGAGCATCCACCAGAGTTAACAGTTGTTGGATTAAATATTTAATACTAAGTAATGTGCCAAGGTAAAGGGTTATTTGTCTTGAATTGTCTATTGGTTATGATTAACACAATGATAGCCAAATATGCAGCAACAAAACAAACACCAATAAGTAGAAATTTGCTGTGATCAAAATTGGCTAATTTTAGCTTTTTTATGGTAATTATTTTTGCTAGTTGAATGGGCTTTTTTTGAGAATGAAAAATTTCCTTAATTGCCCCTCAACTCAATACATAGAAATCTTTTGAGAAAACTTCACTATAAAATTTGTTTTTCAAAATCAAATTCGTTTTTTATTGAAAATTAAACAATAGTAACTAACTCAGTTTAAACAAGATATATAGCGAGATCCTATAGATAACCTATCTCGGCAGACACAGGGAATATTGTGTTAGAATTGTATCAAAATATGGCAACTATTCAAAAGAAATTTTGCATAACTTGGCGCTATGTCAAGCGCTAAGGCTAAAATCTAAGTTTTTTGGAGTTATTTAAGTTATGACAACCTCACAGGAGAGGATTATCCCGACGGATCTGCGGAACGAAATGTCCCGGTCTTATCTGGAATACGCCATGAGTGTGATAGTGGGTAGGGCGCTACCAGATGCCAGGGATGGTCTAAAACCTGTGCATCGTCGCATCCTCTACGCCATGCACGAATTGGGTTTAACCCACGATCGCCCTTTTAAGAAATGCGCCCGTGTGGTCGGGGAAGTGTTGGGTAAATATCACCCCCACGGCGACACAGCAGTATATGATGCCTTGGTGCGGATGGCGCAGGATTTTTCCATGCGATCGCCCTTAGTCAACGGACATGGTAACTTCGGTTCTGTAGATAACGATCCCCCGGCGGCAATGCGTTATACAGAATGTCGCCTACAAGCCCTAACCAGTTCCGCCCTCCTCCAAGACATCGAATCAGAAACAGTAGATTTTGCTGATAACTTCGATGGTTCCCAACAAGAACCCACAGTTTTGCCATCTCGTATTCCCCAGTTACTACTAAATGGTTCTTCGGGGATCGCAGTGGGGATGGCGACCAATATTCCTCCTCATAACTTAGGAGAATTAATTGATGGGGTGGTAGCAGTGATTCACAATCCAGAAATCACTGACCTGCAATTAATGCAATACATCCACGGGCCAGACTTTCCTACGGGGGCGCAAATTCTGGGGGTGGGAGCGATTAAAGAAGCCTACACCACAGGGCGCGGTTCCATCACCATGCGTGGTGTGGCCAATATCGAAACCATTGAACACAGGGGAAGACCAGACCGAGAAGCAATCATCATTACTGAGTTGCCATATCAAACCAACAAAGCCGCACTAATTGAGAAAATAGCGGAGTTGGTGAACGACAAACGGATTGAAGGCATTGCAGATATCCGAGATGAAAGCGATCGCGACGGAATGCGAATTGTCATCGAACTCAAGCGTGATGCCTATCCCCGCGTAGTCCTTAATAACCTTTATAAGCAAACGCCTCTACAAGCCAACTTCGGGGCCAATATGCTGGCCTTGGTGAATGGTGAACCCCAAATTCTCAACCTCAAACAATTCTTAAACGTCTTCCTCGATTTCCGCATCGAATCCATTACCAGACGCACCCGCTACGAACTGCGAAAAGCGGAAGAACGGGATCATCTTTTACAAGGGTTATTAATTGCCCTATCTCATTTAGATGCAATTATTAACTTGATTCGTGGTGCTTCCGATACACCCACAGCTAAAGGGGAGTTAATCACCACCTATATGCTTTCGGAAGTCCAAGCCGACGCAATTTTACAGATGCAGTTGCGCCGTTTGACTGCCTTAGAAGCCGACAAAATCCGCCTAGAACACGAAGATTTACAAACCCAAATTGCCGATTTACAAGATATTTTGGCACGGCGGGAACGGATACTGGAAATCATCGAAACCGAAATCACCCAAATCAAAACCAGCTTTGCCACACCTAGACGTACCGTAATTACCCACGCCGAGGGTGAAATAGATGAGCGTGACCTCATCGCCAACGAAAAAGCAATTATCCTCCTGACACAACAAGGTTACATCAAACGGATGCCAGTCAACACCTTTGAAGCACAAAGCCGTGCTACCAGAGGTAAAGCCGCCGCTAAGGTAAAAGATGATGACACCATTGAGCATTTCTTGACTTGTTGTGACCATGACAGCGTGCTATTTTTTAGCGATCGCGGTGTCGTCTATTGCCTCAAAGCCTATCAAATACCCTTGGGTTCCCGCACCAGTAGGGGTACGCCCATTGTCCAATTATTACCCATTCCCAAAGAAGAAAAAATCACCTCCATTGTCCCTGTGGATGAGTTTACCAGTGAAGAATATCTGGTCATGCTCACCAAAGGCGGCAACATCAAGAAAACCGAATTGGCAGCATTTAGTAATATCCGCGCCAATGGGTTGATTGCTATTTCCTTAGAAGAAGGCGACCAACTGCGATGGGTACGCCGCGCTAGAGTTGAGGACAGCATTATTGTTGGCTCTCGTTTAGGTATGGCAATTCACTTTAGATGTACCCACGAACAACTCCGTCCTCTAGGTAGGGCAACCCGTGGAGTGAAATCCATGAAACTGAAAAAAGGCGATGAACTGGTAGGGATGGATATTCTACCGGCAGCAATTCTCGATACGTTAAACACTGAAGAACCAGACATCGACGATATCGAAACAGAAGACATCGAAACCGCCGTAGAAACAACAGAAGTCTTAGAAACTTTAGAAAACCTAGAAGCTGTAGAAGTATCTAGCACTGCCAGTGTCGGGCCTTGGGTGTTAGTCATCACAATGGGAGGCTATGGCAAGCGCGTACCAGTCAGCCAATTCCGCCTGCAAAATCGTGCTGGACAAGGTTTAATGGCGACTAAATTCAAAAATCGCAAAACCAAAGACAAATTAGCCACCCTTGGTATTGTCAACAGCGATAACGAAATCATGATGGTGACAAATCGCGGGATCATTATACGCCAAGCTGTCAACGCAATTTCCATTCAATCGCGATCGGCAACAGGTGTTAGAGTCCAACGCCTAGATGAAGATGACGCAATTACTGGAGTAGCTATAGTTCCCCCCGACACTGGTGATGAGGAAGAAGCTGAGTAAACAGCAGGGAGAGAGACTTATTTCCCTGCTCCCTCCCCTAATTACCCTAACTAGTGGCATATTCATGGGGCTAACGGTAGCCCCTTTTGCTGCATGGTTTCTAGCTTGGATTGCCCTAGCCCCTCTATGGATATTCGTAGTTTCTAGTAAAAGAAAAAACTATCCCCCCTCATCTCTTCTCCTCCTGGGATTGACCTGGGGTATCGGCTATCACGGTGTAGCCCTCTTTTGGATTACCGGTATTCATCCTATGGATTGGTTGGGTGTTCCCTGGTGGCCGAGTTTGGCAATCACCATATTTTGCTGGTCATTTATTAGCTTCTATGGTGGTTTATTTGGCGCTATTTGGGCAGCTTGCTTAACTCATATTTCTGAACAAAAATCCTGGCTGCGTATCCTTATTGGTACAGCTATGTGGTGTGTTTTAGAAAGCCTATGGAGTGCCGGGCCTTTGTGGTGGAGTTCCCTAGCTTATACCCAATCACCCCATAACCTGGCAATTCTGCACTTGGGGCAAATCTCCGGGCCGAATCTCGTCACAGCAGCAATTGTCAGCGTCAATGGTATAGTTGCTGAGGCGTGGCTCAATCGCAAACAGGGCTTGCTAGGTAGATATTTAGCAATAGCCACCGGATTATTAATTACCCTACATCTAATTGGTTTCGGCTTATATACCGCCCCTATTGCCAAATCATCAGACACAGCATTAAAGGTAGGAATTGTTCAGGGGAATATTCCCAATAAAATTAAGTTGCTTCCCCAGGGATTGAGCCGTGCCATTACAGGCTACACCGATGGATATTTAACTCTAGTAAACCAAGGTGTAGAAGCAGTTCTCACTCCAGAAGGCGCATTACCATTTTTCCAACGAAATCTGCCCACAACACCCCTAGTTTCAGCCGTGCGGGAAAAAGGTGTAGTTGCTTGGATAGGTGCTTTTGGCGATCGCGGGCGCAGTTATACTAATAGTCTATTTACCGTCAACAGCCAAGGCGAAATTACCAGCCGCTACGATAAATCCAAGTTAGTACCTTTAGGTGAATATATTCCCTTTGAGGGCATTATTGGCGGTTTGGTACAACGTTTGTCACCCCTGGATGAACACCAAGTTCATGGTTCACCCAACCAAATTTTTGATACTCCATTCGGTCGGGCGATCGTCGGTATTTGTTATGAGTCAGCCTTCCCGGAAGTATTTCGTAGTCAAGCGGCGGCGGGTGGACAATTTATCCTCAGTTCTTCCAACGATGCCCATTACAGTGCTGCTATGCCATTCCAGCATCATGCACAAGATATCATGAGGGCGATTGAAACAGATAGATGGTCAGCACGGGCAACAAATACAGGATATTCAGCTTTTGTTGATCCCCACGGTAGAACCTTGTGGATATCTGGATACAACACCTACGAAACTCATGCAGAAACTATCTATCGTCGCCAGACACAAAATTTATACGTGCGCTGGGGTGATTGGTTCACACCTTTATTAGTAGGGTTAAGTTTTTTAGGCTGGAGTCTAAATATCTTCTGGCGGAATGATGCCAACGCTAATTCTAAACTAAGATGATGAAGACAATTTAGAGGGGTGATGCTATGGAAAGCTTCGAGCAACGCAAATTGTTATCTGCTCTGAGTCACGGAGCAATATTTTTTAGTTCTACGATAGTCTCTATTGGTATACCCATTGCAATTTTATTGCTCAATGAAGACCCTGTGGTGAAAGAAAATGCCAAGGAATCTCTGAATTTCCACATTAACCTTTACATATACGGCATTATATTTGGATTACTAATTTTTATCGGCATTGGCATTGTATTGCTTATAGGTTTATGGGCAGTCAGTATCATCATGCCCATCATTGCCATTATTAAGGTTGTCAATACGCCAAATGTACCTTATCGCTATCCATTTATGTTTCGTTTAGTGTAATAAATGCTGAGTTATTAGTGGATGTTACTCATAACTCAGAACTAACCTTTCTTATTCGCTCATCACAGAAGCACAGGCTTGAGCTGCGTGCCAGAGTTTATGTAGAAAAAATTCGGTGCGATCGCTCATGTGAGTCACAAACACGCCATCAGCATCTTCAGAACCATCTGACAACCAAGAACCCCGCAAAGTTATTTCCAGATACTCAGGATCACAAGTCACCAAGTCAATGATTTCACTGTCAGCCCTTATGGCTTCTGCTTTTAGCGCTTCAATTCCCGGTAAATCTACAGGTAACAAAAAGGAAGCGGTGCTGGGTTGGACGCACAAGTTTTGACCTAGCCGGAGTGTAAAAATTACTCGTTGCGCTACCCATTCCTCCAAAGACAATGTGAAACATTCCAAATAAAAGCTGTTCTCTGTGTAAGTTAATTTCAGCATTCCTTCTGCTCTCCTGTTACTCCAGGTTTGCCTGCATATCTATCCAAAACTGTGTGGCGCTATCACGCCAAGCGTCGCTGACTGCAAAAGCTACTGCCGGGTGGACTGGTGGTTTTGGCTTAGTACGCAACTGCATACCAACTTCTGCCGGTGTTCGGTCTCCCTTACGCGAGTTACATCTTTCACAAGCCGCAACCACGTTATCCCAAGTGTGAGAACCACCTCTAGACCGGGGAATCACATGATCTAAGGTGAGATGCTTCCTGCTACCGCAATATTGACAACTGTGATGATCTCGCCGCAAAATTTCTCGCCGATTCACAGGCGGAACTTTCCATGTCCTCTCAACAGAGGTGATTTTTAAGCGGATATGTTTTGGTACATCAATTATCAAACTAGGTGAATGGACTCGCCACCCATTTTCTGTATAACCAACTAATGGTTCAGCTTTGTTTGTTAATAACAGGACGATCGCCCGTTTGATATTGACCCGACACAGTGGCAAGTAATTTTGCGAAAATACCACCACAGATTGCTCTAACACTGGTATTGTGATAGCCACAGCTTCACTCCTTAATAAAAAACCCCCGCTTCTGGTTTGGGTGAAGCGGGGGTGAGAAATAGACCGTCAGATTTTTGGTCTTATTTTGGTACAGCATATCTCTGTCTGTACCTCCCGCTTCTGGTATCTAGTTGTGGTTTGCTATTCAGCCCATTAATGCTGACATCAATAATAAAGTCATAATTTCCCTTTGTGATTTGCGCGCCATCACGGCTACCATCGCCCATAAATGAATACTCCACTCCCACAACGCCAAATTCCCAACTAAATGGGGATTTGGTCGCAGTTAAGGAAGTGGAAATGGGGTAAATGGATTTCACAGAAAATTTCACCTATTGAACATTTCTTTAAACATACTACACTTGTATTACTATCCTGTCCATACTTTAAGGAGAAAAATCATGCACACAATCGCTCGCACCCCAACCACCGATATGGAAGTTACCAGCATCCGTTTAGAGCGAGAACTGAAAGAGAAACTCAAAGAAATAGCTGGAAATCAAGGATATCAAGCACTTATCCGCGATATCCTCTGGAACTATGTGCAGCAAAAATCGGGCGAGTGGAAACCGCGATTTTCACGAGCCGATATTCGCGCCAGTATAGCCGCCACAGCTCAACAAGAAGAACGTTGTGTACTCACAGGTCAACTCATCCAAGCCCAACAGCCCATGTTATTAGGATTAACCAGAAACGGCGATATGGTTCCGCTCAGTGTCGAGAGTTTAGTCGGCTAGTTTTACATTTGTCCGAATACAGCCTAGTTGCCCTGATAAGTAACTAGGCTGTATTCGCTATTAGGTTATGGGTTAGTATGCTTTACTCACTACTCAGCGCTGATCTTGACATACTCACACTATTAATGTAATAAGTAAAAAACTATAGAATATTATAGAGGGAAATCAAAAAACCATAAATTTTTCTCATATGATACTTGATTTAGTTCTCAAAAATTTTTCTATAACCTGAATATCAGAGCATTCCCCAATTCTTCAGAGCCATCAACAATAAAACGACACTGGTTAAAATTTTCCTAAACATCTTCATTTGTGATTTGAGTCACAACAGTACTAATGCGGTTAATCACAATGAAGTTATGGTTGCCAATCTAGAGAAATTACGGTTTATGTATAGTAATAAACAAGGTATCCTGAGTCCAAGTTATTATTTGGACTGGCAACACGAAACCAAATAGTAGCTTGATCAGGCATTTAGTCATCTTAGACGGCTGTCACAATACTGTATAAATTAGTTTATTTTACTGATAACTTGATCATCTGCAATAGAAAGGGGCTATAACAGATGAGAGAAATTTTTCATCAAACATTTCCCATCCATCAGGTGCAGCAACACAACTCAAGGTGAATAATATGCCAAACAGTTTGGTGCATAAACAATGGGGTAAAAATCTCAGAGCATATTAGGAATGAAAAAGCGTTTATTATTGCCGCCACAGTACCCCGATGGACCAGAGCGACTACAACCCTACCCAGTCAAACTGATGCAACATCAGGAAGAAACAGCCCAGGAGTTGGCACACAAGATCAATCACATCGTTGCCAGTCGTCCAGCAACAGCAGCAATGCTGCAAGAGATAGCCCACTTGGTGGGGACTGCCACAAATGTAGATTGTTGCTGCTTGGTGACAGTTACCAATGAGGAATCCACGGAAACAACAACAGCTAACTGGTGTTCTGATGAATTTCTAGGAGTACCTCTGTCTAATGAGATGTTCTCTACAGAACGTTTCTTGATGGAATTACCGGTTTTGCAATGTGCAGTAGAACCACGCAATATTGATGAGATTTCCATCATCCGCAATAGTTTGGTGGTGGGATGTCAACATTTGCCATTACCAATCAAAGCCGTGTTGGCAATTTCTACCCGCTTTGGTGGCAAAACTAATGGGGTAATTAGTCTGATTAAATTCCAATCTCATGATTGGGATGATTCAGCAAAAAACATTTTGAAGACGATAGAAGCATCTTGTGCGATCGCTTTTTCTCAATTAACCCAAGCACAGTTGATTTCCTCTCAGCAGCAACACCTACAAAAGAGTAATCAACATCAGAGCTTAATTAAACAATTAACTATACTAAGTCGTAGCAATTTGGAGTTAAATCAAATGCTCCAACTGGCCATAGCATCTACTGCCGAATGTTTACAAGCAGATCGAGGTTTGCTGATTCTACTGAAATATACAGATCCACTATTTAGAACTCCCATTAAAAAACAAATTCCTCAAGCTAAAGCTGATGTTGTTGGTGAATGGCGCAAGGAAAATGCCAATCAAACAGATTCCTTTTCTGGATCTTTCTCTTTGGCTGATTGCGGGTTATGTCAAAGGGTGTTCCAAGATGCGGGTAAGCCAGTCATCATTAATGATTACTCGGAAATACAGGATACCTATACCGTTGCTCCTTTATTTGCCATTACAGAACTGCCAGCAGTCCTATTAATGCCATTAGAGAACCAAGGCAAAATATTAGGATTTTTAGTCTTACAGCAGGGTGTGGCGCGTAACTGGCAACAGTCTGAGTTAAATTTGGTGGAAATGGTTTGCGCTCAAGTGAGCAATGCCATTATTCAATCAAAAACACTGCGGCAAGTCCAGACTTTAGTAGATGAGCGCACGGCAAAGCTCCAAAGTAGCTTGGAACTGCAAGCAAAACTTCATGAGAGAACGCGGCAATATGTGGAGCAGTTGCGGGAACTGAACCAGCTCAAAGACGAATTTATGAGCAACATCAGCGATCGCCTGCGCTACCCGTTGACGAATATGATGATGTCAATCAAAAATCTGCGTCTCCCAGGAATCCCCGCAGAGCGTCAGGTGAAATACTTAGAGATTCTAGAGAACGAATGCGCTAAGGAAATCAACTTAATTAATGACTTGCTGACTCTCCAGAAATTAGAGTCTGAGCAAGAACCACCAAGGGTGGAAAATATCAATTTAAACGCCAAAATTCAAGACTTAAGGGATTCTTTAGCCAGCAAAATGGCAGGTAAAGGATTGAGTATAGATTTAGACATACCGGATGAACCGTTAAAACTCCAAACCGAATTGGAAAGTTTTGATCGCATCCTGCATGAGCTACTAAATAATGCCTATACATACTCGGAGCGTGACACTATCGTTCACCTGCACGCCAGTCATCAAGTTGATCAGCTTGTTGATCAAGTTATGATTAAAGTGACTAACACAGGACGTGGCATCTCCGAACAAGAGGCTACCTATATATTTGATAGGTTCCGTCGCGGTAGAGGAGGTCGCTGGACTCCAGGGACTGGCTTGGGACTCGCTTTAGTTAAGTCCTTAGTACAGCATTTAAACGGGGCGATCGCAGTTGAGAGCAACCCTATTCCCGGTTCTCAACTCAGCGAAATTTGTTTTACCCTAACTTTGCCCCAGTTTTCTGATGAAAGCACACCATATTCTGAAAGTGACTAAACAATACAACCCTACAGAAGACTTGGAATTTAACCCCGATTTAGATGGCGAATTGGTTGCAGGTGCAGACAACCTACCATCTGTAGAAATCCAAGTTGAGAAAATCGCTGATCGACAACGGCAAATTACGGCTAGAGTCCAAATTCCCCAACCAGTGGAACAAGTTTGGCAGGTACTCACAAATTATGAAGCCTTAGCTGACTTCATTCCCAACCTCGCTAAAAGTTCCCTACTTGAGCATCCCAATGGTGGTATTCGACTTGAACAAGTAGGCTCTCAACGCTTACTCAATTTCAAATTTTGCGCCCGTGTGGTTCTAGATTTGGAAGAATACTTCCCCAAGGAAATAAATTTCCAAATGGTTGAGGGAGATTTTAAAGGCTTTTCAGGTAATTGGTGTTTACAGCCTTATGCTCTCGGTAATGTAATTGGTACTGATCTGTGCTACACAATCCAAGTTTGGCCTAAGTTGACTATGCCAATCACTATTATTGAGCGTCGTCTGAGTCAGGATCTTAGGTCTAACCTGCTGGCAATTTACCAAAGGGTAGAGTGTTTAGCTAACCAGAGTCTCTAGGTGCAAATCTAAATCCCTTCAAGGTTATTCCTGAAGGGATTTAAGTTAGTATAGGTCTTTAAACTTATAAAGTTTAAATTTAATTTTTTAGTACCCCCAGGGGAATTCGAATCCCCGTTACCTCCGTGAAAGGGAGGTGTCCTAGGCCTCTAGACGATGGGGGCATCAACCTCAGACCTTTTATAAATTAACGGATTTTTCAGGTGATGTCAATAGGTCGGGAAAAAAATTTTCGGGCTTGGGACAGAAGAAGGGAATTCTCACTAAGAAATATCCAATCGCCTTGGGAAGCAGGGGAAGCAGGGGAAGCATTTATGGCAAATGATTTTCTAGCCAATTTTCTATGTCAGCTAGGACTTGTTGGTAGTTGAGGTCTGCTTGTAGGTCATGATAGGCTTCCGGGTATTCGATACGAAACTTATCTGAACAACCTACGTTTTTGTAAAAAATTTCTCCGCCTTCAGGTGAGGCGATGCGATCGCTGCTACCGTGAAGAATCAGCAAGGGGATTTGCCAGTCAGGTGCATGAGCATGAATCCAGGCGACGGTGGTAAAGTATTCTGTGGCTAAACGGGCGCTACCAAGATTATGGCGTAGGGTGTCTTGAGCATAAGCGGCTACAACTTTCTCGTCTCGTGAACCTGCACTCAGGTCAAGTCCAGTAGTTAAGGAGAAGCGCGGCCATATTTGCGAAAGCAATTTACCTACAAGTAAGCGGAATTTCGACACGCCGACTTTGCCTATGGCTGGTGCTAAGGCGATCGCACCTTGCAATTTTGCGGCTTCTTTGGGACAGCGTAAAATATAGTCGCAGACAACTACTGCACCTAAACTATGCCCTAATAAGAAAATCGGGGATTGTGGCTGCTGGGTCTGAATTAGCTCTAAGAAAGCACTTAAATCTCCCCGAAAATCAGCCCAGGCGTTGATGTGACCACGCTGTCCAGGCGATCGCCCATGACCGCGTAAATCTAAGCCATAAACGGCATAATCTTTGGCTGTTAGATGGTTGACGATATTACTATATTTATCACTGTGTCCTCCCAGTCCATGCACAATCACCAAGATGGCTTTTGCTTTAACTTCTGGATACCAATTCTGATAATAAAGCTCAAGTCCATCGACACTTTTAAATACGCCTTCGTTATGGTAGACCATGAATTAATTAAAAATACCCTACGGGAAGCTAAAGCTACAAAATTCGTCTTGGAAAGTTGGGCGGGACGGAAACCGACACCGCCCACTTTCCGCAAACTTCAAAATTAAGAAATACAAGCTAAACAAACATTTTCTTTACTAGCTCTATACAATTTAAATAATTATTAGCTGTTCAAACGTTTTTTTCACAAATCTGCTCAGTCAGGCTTAAATGAAGTGAAATCCAACGACCAGCCAGAAATTAGTACGCGAACAGAAGTCTTACCATCCTTAACGACCGCAACTATTAAGCGGGTGCGGGAAGGTGTGGCGGCAGCAAGCGATCGCGCGGTGCGTGAGATAATTGCTAAAACTCTGGTTGGATTGGAAGCTAGGCATCAAGGGCAGATGGAACCGAGAGTTAATGCGGGGATACGTCGTTTTGTCTTGCGATCGCTCATTCATGCTATCTTTCGGGTACGCGTCGAAAACTCGGAAAAAATCCCCCAAACATCGGCAATTATCGCAGCTAACCATCTCCACCATCTCGACCCTCTGGTGCTGCTAGCGGAAATACCCACCCAACCCCACTATTACATTGTGGGCGATGCTCGTACCCTCTATAACAAATGGTGGAAGCGTTTTATCTTGGGTTTTGCTGGAGGGGTGATTCCCTTAGCCCGGATATGGAAAGAAGAAATCGCTGTTATTCAAGCCGCTAAGGCGGGAAGACAAGACCTCATAGAGTTAGCCCAAATCATTGAAGAAACTGTACCCACTGGGGGAGATATACCTACACTGCGACAGATAGACCGCATTGTTTTAGGGATTTTAGCCCAAGGGGACGGGATGATTCTTTTTCCCGAAGGACGACTGGGAAATGTGGAGGGTCAGTTACATTTACCTCTGAAACGAGGGACGGTGATTTACGCCTTAAGGGCTGGTGTACCCATAGTACCAATAGCTTTAATCGGCACTCATGACCTGTATTGGCGCAAACAATTAACTGTTCGCATTGGTGAACCGTTGTATTTCGTCCAAACTAACAGACCAAACCGCCAAGAAGTAGATGTAGCGTTAGAGAAGTTGCAGGAAGCAATGCAGGATGTGTTACCTACAGATTATCAGGAACCAACAGGCTTCAAACTACTGCAACATTTTCTTAACCATATGCTGTGGTGAAAGAATACATCTTGTGCGGTTAAATTTGTGGGGGTTAGTAATCGCTCATTAGTAATAGCTAATAGTAGAAATTAACGACCCATTACCAATTACCAAAAAATCATAAATTCACTAAGTAATTAAGTTTCACTTACCCCGCAACAAACCTTGCAAAAAGTAAAAAATATTTGTCAATATTTGTTCTATCCAGAGAATAGCACGGTCTAACCATTCCAGAATATATTCCAAGAGGTGCTTTTCATAGCCTAGTACGGTCGCTGTCGTTTCTATCCAATCTGGTTGGGCTTCTGCTTGGTTTTCGGTATAAGGTTGCTGTTGGGCAAGATA
This sequence comes from Anabaena sp. FACHB-595, assembly GCF_048568275.1. Classification (NCBI taxonomy): domain Bacteria; kingdom Bacillati; phylum Cyanobacteriota; class Cyanophyceae; order Nostocales; family Nostocaceae; genus Anabaena; species Anabaena sp. FACHB-595. The sequence continues at coordinate 976,756 of NZ_CP183473.1, read as the reverse complement.
AGCTGGGATTTGTTTTGTAGAGGAAATTTTTCTAGATGTATGTTTTTTCTTTGGTGACACACTAGAGGTTGATTTTTGTTGTGGTGTAGGTTGTTTTTTCTGCCCAGATAAACCAGCCGATTTATGCGGAGGAAGACTGGATTTGATTCTTGATGATTGCATAATCTTTGCTGTAAGATTTTCAACATCATCATACAAATCAGCCCACTCTAGCCAAGGGTCGTTTGTGAAATATTCATGTGGTGACTGATAACTATCAGGTAATTTTTGCTCAAAAAAACTAGACTTTAGTACTTTATATTTAGGTACACCAAAGAAGTAATTCAGGGCTGCTTCAATTAAAGCCGAAACATTTTGTTTTTGGGTAACTCCACTCTCGGAATTAGCTACTATTTCTTTTCTAGAGTTTAGCTGTTCTTGGCCATAAAGAAAAATATTGACTTGAGTTTGGGCAACTCGCATTATTTCTAGACTGCGTTGTTGTGTCGGTACAATCGCAGTTTGTTCTAGTTTAGCGATCGCTGCATCTAGTAGAGCTACTATTTTACCTGTGTTGAGGACATTTTTAGTGATTCCCTCGGTGATAACAGGCGTTTTGCTCATATTTTCGCCTGTCAACTTTGCTAATATCCGATTAATTTCTGGTAGTAAATGGGCTTGCTGTTGCGCTTCAGTTAATTGCCAAGAATGCCAATATTCAGCTACTTCGCTGAGAATTCTGTCTGTTAATTTTGCTTGTTGTTGCGGTGTCAAAATATCTAGAATCTGGTTCTCAGTGCTGACTAGTACCAACTGACGATTAACTACATCTGAGGCTACTCCTCTAACCATTGGTAGATGGCGTTGGAGTGGGTTTTCTGGAAGGGAGGGGTTAACAGTTGCTAACTTTGCGTCTGAAATAGTTAAAGAGTGTGAAAGTTTAGGCTTATTTGGGCGATGGGTGAGAAATTTCCCTTGCAATAACTCCAGAATATTGGCAAATCTGGATGTGGTGGAAGCCGTGATATCGGTTTCTTCTGGTGATAAATATTGGACAGACTCTAATACGCGCTGAATAGGTCTATCGGTCGCTAGGGGAGTTGGGGAAAATAAGTCAGTATCATGAGGCTGTAACCTTTTCCGCAATTCTGGTTCTTTGGTGTATAAACTTTTCACCGATGAATCAGATGATTGCAAAAACATCAACACAGGATAAAGTAGTGCTGACACACCCGACTTAGTAGCAACTTGTAAATTCCGCAAGGTACTTCCCCAATTTTCCGTCAACCGCCGAGATTGCTGGTTGACAAAGTTAAATAATCTGCTTTGATAACGACCAGAAGAACCAGATGACATGGTAGTAACTAATTAGTGTGAGCCTTGTTGATTTTTGAGACTCCCGCCCAACAATATAAATGTATTCAAAATTTAGAATACAGGATTCAGCATAGACATAAATAAGCGCCAGAGATGGAAAAGCCAAAAATTCTCAGCTTTACTTTTCTCGTCAAGGATAAAGTAGAAAAATCTAGCCTGCCAACAGTTTTACACAACTTTATTCCCAATTCTGACTTCTGACTACTATCTCAATAATTCTTGTAAGTGCTTTGATTTTAGCGAATATATGACCCCTACCGGATCTCAATCTCAGACAAATTTAATCTCAGACACAATTGAACAATTACGCAGTTGTTGTCAAGTTAATGTTCAATCTACTTGGTTATACCAGGACTCGACCAGGGAAATTAATGGCGTTGCTACATCTAGTGTATCCAATTGGCAATCTGTAGAGTTAGACACCAAGGGTAACATTGCTTGGAGTGGTGGACAGCAAGTACTTTGGCTAGAACAGAAATTCGTAGTTCCCCAAAATTTACATGATTATCCTTTAGCGGGGTTATCTTTGCGGCTGTCCCTGCTTTGGTGGGCGGACTCTGCCAAAATCTACGTGAATGGGGAATTAGTGCTAGAGGGAGATTTATTTGATTGTTCACCCAGGGTTTTACTCAGTCGGGAAGTATCACCAGGGCAAGAATTTGTAGTGGCTTTGCGGCTAGCAAGTCCCGGACATTGTGATGGTGCTTTAGTGCGATCGCTCCTTGTCTACGAGTCCACAGATTATAATTATCCTGACCCAGGTTTTATTGCCGATGAGTTAGCGATATTACAACTGTATTTAGAAAAGTCCGCACCAGAAAAGTTAAATATCCTCACAGCAGCAATCCCAGAAATTAATCCCTCCAATCCAGAATCTCTAATTACCATCCGCCAAAATCTGATAAATCATCTCTCTATCAGCGACCCAAAATTTAAAATCTATTTATTAGGTCACGCCCACTTAGATTTAGCATGGCTATGGCCAGTCAGTGAAACTTGGAATGCAGCCCAAAACACTTTTGCATCAGTCCTCAAACTACAACAGGATTTTCCAGAGTTAATCTTTTGTCATTCCACCCCAGCCCTGTATGCTTGGATTGAAGAACATCGCCCAGATTTATTTACAGCAATTCAACAAGCTGTAGCTGCAAAAACATGGGAAATTATCGGCGGTTTTTGGGTAGAACCTGACCTCAATTTAATCGCTGGGGAGTCCATAGTCCGTCAGTTACTATACGGTCAACGCTACTTTCAAGAAAAATTCGACAAACTCACGACTGTAGTTTGGGTTCCCGACACCTTTGGTTTTTGTGCAACCCTACCGCAATTTTTGGCGAATGCAGGTATTGAGTATTTCGTCACCCAAAAATTACGATGGAACGACACTACTAAATTTGATTATGGCGCTTTTTGGTGGCGATCGCCTGACGGTAGTCAAGTATTCAGTGTTATGTCTGCACCCATAGGCGAAGGTATTGACCCCATCAAAATGGCAGCCTATTCTCTAGAATGGCAAACCCAAACCAACTTAACTGAATCCCTCTGGCTTCCTGGTGTCGGCGACCACGGCGGCGGCCCCACCCGTGATATGTTAGAAACCGCCCAACGCTGGCAAACCTCACCATTTTTCCCAGACTTAGAATTTATCACCGCCGAAAAGTATCTCCAGCAAATTCAGTCAACAGTCAACAGTCAACAATCAATAGTTCCCACATGGAACGACGAACTATACTTAGAATTCCATCGTGGCTGCTACACTACCCACGCAGACCAAAAACGCTGGAATCGGCATTCAGAAAATTTACTATACCAAGCAGAACTATTTGCTACCTTGGCAACTTTTATCTGTGGCGTGACATATCCCAAAACAGCGATAGAAACGGCTTGGAAACAAGTATTATTTAACCAATTCCACGATATTTTACCTGGTTCTTCCATTACCCAAGTATATATAGATGCCTTACACGAATGGCAGCAAGTAGAACAAACAGGAACCAGGATATTAAAGGAATCATTACAGGCGATTGCTTCTCACTTTACCTTACCAGAGCCACCAAAAGCCGATAGTTTCCCCATTTTCGTTTTCAATTCTCTCAACTGGCAACGCTCTGAGGTAGTATCAGTTACCTTACCCCCGCCACCAACTAACCAACAATGGCAAGTCTACGATACGACTGGCGAACAAATAATTTCCCAATTAACTGAACCATCAACCTTACTATTTCTCGCCAAGGATATTCCATCTGTAGGCTATCGCCTCTTTTGGCTTTCCCCTACATCGCCCCCATCGCCCACATCACCCACATCCCTAGACTATGTTCTCGAAAATGAACACCTGCGCGTTATCGTAGATCCTGATACTGGAGATTTATCAAGCATCTATGACAAAACTCATCAACGAGAAATATTGTCTGGTGCGGGTAATCAACTACAGGCTTTTAAAGACAGTGGTCAATATTGGGACGCTTGGAACATCGACCCCAGTTATAGTCAGCATCCCCTACCAGCAACCAACCTCAAATCTATCCAGTGGTTAGAACAAGGCGCTGTACAGAATCGCCTCCGCGTAGTGCGTCAATTAGGCGAGTCGGAATTTTGCCAGGATTATATCTTGCAAGTCGGTTCACCCCAATTAAAAATAGCTTCTAGAGTCAATTGGCGAGAAAAGCAGGTTTTAGTAAAAGCAGCGTTTCCTCTCAACCTGACAGCCGACTTTGCCACCTACGAAATTCCCTGCGGTGCAATTCGTCGCCCGACTCAACCCCAAAACCCACAAGATAAAGCAAAATGGGAAGTCCCAGCTTTACGTTGGGCTGATTTAACCGCAGACACAGACAAGGGTATTTACGGTGTTAGTTTACTGAATGATTGTAAATATGGTTACGATAGCCAACCCCAGCTATTAAGGCTAACCTTACTTCGTAGCCCTACCTGGCCTGACCCAGAAGCTGACACAGGCATACACGAATTTACTTATACTGTGTATCCTCACGCTGATAGCTGGGAATCAGCCCACACAGTACAAAAGGGATATGAATTAAACATCCCCCTGCAAGTAATATTAAACCCGGTTCCCAACTCCCAACTCTTAACCTCTCACTACCCGCCCAACATGAGAGACAGAGTAAGTTTTGTAAATTTACCAGCCGAAAATTTAGTCTTAATGGCTATAAAACCATCGGAAGACGACCAGCAACAATTAATTCTGCGCTTTTATGAATCTCATGGTGTGACTACAGAGTTATCTTTGCAGAGCGATTTAAACTTAACTTTGGGTACTCCAGTAGATTTACTGGAACGCCCCACTAGCCAATTCTCATTTCAGCAACAAATCTCCACAATTGAACCTTGGAAAATTGCGACTTTTAAAATTTTAGAAGTCAAAGGCTAGAGCTTGGGTACGAGAAAGGAAACGAGAGATTTGAGGAGGGAGCGTTACTATTCCCTCATTCCTCACTCCCAATTTCTCACACACTGTTTAGTCTTCATGATCTTCAAAAGGGTCGGATAATTCTCTGCTAGGAGGGCCAAAAGCAGTATAAATCCCATACCCAGTCACAGCGACGAGAGCAGCACCGACAGAAATGATAAGAACTATTGCGGGTTCCATAAGTGAGTTATAGATGATGAATGTTATTCTTATAGAATATTACAGAAGATTAAAAAAAGCTTTGGCAACTAATCTTAGGTGAACTATGGCACAACGCACTAGGTTGGGAGATATCCTGCGACCTTTAAATTCTGAGTATGGTAAAGTGGCTCCAGGCTGGGGAACTACCCCTGTAATGGGTGTTTTTATGGCCCTGTTTCTTGTGTTTCTGCTAATTATTCTGCAACTCTACAACAAATCAATCTTGATTCAAGATGTCAGAGTTGGCTGGTAGCTATCAACACACAATAACCAAGCTAACTAATTAGTTAGTCTACACCCGGCCTGTCCGGGTTTTTTTGTAGTTAGGACTTACTCACCCAGATTTTCTGTTGAGACTGGGTTTAGGGGTATAAGGGTGTAAGGGTGTGAGGGTGTAAAACATTTATTTTGAATTTTGAATTGTTAATTTTTGGTGTTCCCTTGGTCGTGAGTCCTAAAATCCATTTTTTTCTCGTACTTAAACGTTGACAATAATCACCGATTGAATTACTTCTCTTGTCTAATTTCTATTTGTGGTTGGTATACCGGAAACGTTACTCTTGAATAAGAATAATGATAACTTTTTGAATATAGTCTCTAAAAAAGGGTGGTCAGGAGTAGGGTGAAAAATTCTACCTAGTCCCCCATACCCAATCACCAGTCCCCAAGCCCAAACACTTAACAGGAGAACCCGCGTGAATATATTTGGTATTGGTTTACCGGAAATGGGTCTAATTATGGTAGTAGCGCTACTCATCTTTGGCCCAAAAAAATTACCAGAAATTGGCCGGAGTATGGGAAAAGCAATTCGCGGTTTTCAAGAAGCTTCTAATGAGTTTCAGAGCGAGTTCAAGCGCGAAGCTGAACAATTGGAACAGGCTGTAAAGACGACTGCTGAACTTGAACCCAAGCAAATCGAATCGGTGAAATCTGAGCAAGATAGTGCTGGTTCTTCCCCCGCTATTTGAGGAAGTGCAGCAAGCGGTTGATTGTAAACAAGATAGATGACAGAACCTGTAACGCAACCTGCTTTGGTGATTCCCCAGCTAATTGTTGGGTTGGGGAACCCAGAGCCTAAATATGACCAAACTCGCCACAATATCGGCTTTGCAGCTGTGGATGCTCTTGCTCGTGCTTGGAATATTTCCTTGGCTGAAAATCGCAAATTTCAGGGTCAATACGGTGAAGGTACTGCCCCTGGAGGTGTAAAAATTCGCTTGCTTAAGCCACTAACTTATATGAATCGCTCAGGACAGGCGATACAAGCAGTAACAAGCTGGTATAAATTGTCAGGTGAATCTGTGTTAGTGATTTATGATGATCTAGACTTGCCTTTGGGTAAGACTCGTCTGCGTTTGTCTGGGTCGGCTGGGGGACATAATGGCATGAAGAGTGCGATCGCTCATCTTAGCACGCAAAATTTCCCCCGCTTACGTATTGGTATAGGTAAGCCGAAAAATGCAGTGAATGGCGATAACTCAGAAACAGTTTCTCATGTGTTAGGAAAATTTTCCGCCACCGAGACTCAACTTATGTCCCTTGTCTTACAGTTCGTAGTTGAATGTGTAGAATTGAGCCTCAAACAAGGCGTAGAAAAGGCGATGAATCGCTGCAATAGTTGTACTGTCGAGGCTCCTAAATCTTAAAGCTCTCGCCAGTTTTTAGGTGTTGAACATTGGTTGGTGGTTAACGACGATGGCTTGTCCAATCCAACCAAAGTCACACCTTATATAAGACTTATTTATCAGTCAGATGATTTACTTACACCCCACATTGGGGTGCGGCACATCTCACTTTGTGATTGTCACAATAGTGGCAACTTACTGTTATTTGTTATTAGTCTATTTCCTCAAGCAACACCGCTTATCCAAACCAACAAAATAGGTTTATTTAAAAACGGCGCTTGCGTCTCGCTGCCACTGCTTTGCGTTTGCGTCTTTCTAACGGTGTTTCAAAATGCCGATGATACTTAACATCAGCTAATATACCAGCCTTAGAAACTTGACGTTTGAACCGACGTAGTGCTGAATCTATGCCTTCATGTTCTCCTAAAACCACTTGGGTCATGGGTTTTCCTCACTGATCAATAGTTTCCATTGTAATAGTAGCCTCAAACTAAGCCAAACTTATTGAGACGAAAAACAGAATAGTAATTTATTTAATTGAGTCTGGTTATGGGGAGTTGTTCAGCATAGGATAAGCTACTGTCTAAACCTCATGAATTTGATGATTGTGTTTCGGTTTCCACGTTAAGAATCAGATAACATAAAATTGTCAAAGCTCCTTGACCCGTTGCTTGTATAAAATTTAATCGGCATTACTCATAATGCTGGGTGTAGTCTCATATTACCTATTGGCCTCATAAGTTAATCCTGGGATTTTTGACTACTCCGATGTCCTATTTTCAGTCTCAAGAAAGTAGGTTCATGAGTCCCAGGATAGTGTGTACTTATCGTACAGACCCTTAAGCTGGTATGTATATATTTGGGGCAATAATCATGAATAAAGAAACTGTTCCGAGCCAAGCTGAAAAGAGCAATCCAGAAGGTGATTCCTCTCAATTAAGTCCAGAAGTGTTGGACATGATTAAACATCCGCCAAAAATGGATGACGTAATTCGACAACAATCAGCAGAGGAAAAAAGAGGAAACCAGGCTTTAGTTCCAGAAATGCTAGACGAACCCACCGATGAAATGACCGGTTTTTCAAAAGAGTAAACTAAAAGCGGCTCGTACTGTGTGGCTAGAGTCGCTGACCATTAACTAGCGCCGATACTTATTCTTCTTCTAGCAGATATTCGACAAATTTCTGTACTAAAGGCACTTGAAAAGCATTACCTTCTGGAGTCAAGATTTCCTTGCGGGCTAGTTTTTTGACTACCTTGCTGTCTTGTGGTGTGGGAGTTTCGCCATCAATGAGACGACGCAGTAAACTTTGATCTTTATTTTCTAAACTTGTCCATAATTCCCGAAAATACTGATCACCTCGTTCTAGGACGGTGGGGATGATATCTTGCACATCCGCGACTGTGGCTTTTGCCGTATTTGGTTGTCGTCTGTTTGCCCTAATATCACGATTTAGCAATTCTACCAACTCGTAACACACCAACTGCACCAAATAAGGCTGACAGCGAGTAATTTGGATAATCATATCTACTGCTTCTGGCTCATAGATGTTGGTAAAATCTTCTACTGGCTTGAGAATTAACTCACGGGCTTCGGACTCTTGCAGATAAGTCATGCGTAAGGCGCGAGTGTTAATTAAATAATCACTCCAGTAAGCATCAAGTTCAGATAATTGGTGAGAACCACTGAATAGCAAAATCCATTGTTTTTGGTGTTGCAGGAGGTGACGAATAAAGTTGAGTGGCGCACGGCTATTTGTGGCGTTAACTACTTCACTCAAGCGTTCAAACTCGTCTAAACATAAAAGAAATCGCTTACCCGAATTGCTGCGTTCTATTTCTCCTAACCAAGTTTGCAGCGCGGGAAATGGATCTTCCGCTAGTTTATAGGCATCTGGATTAGGCAAATTTATTGTTCGGGGTAAGCGTCGTGCAGTATCGATAATTTGTCGGGCTAGATTTTCAGCGAACCCCTTTAAAGTTGTGGCTGATGCGGTTCCTTGTAAATCTACCAGCAAAGGAATGATATCTGGGGCAATTCTGTAAGGTAGATATTTAAGTGCTGAAGTTTTGCCAGTTCTTCGCCCACCGTAAAGTAGCAATACTTGTGATTGGTCGGAAAGGGTCAAAGTTTCGATTTCTCGAAATATATCAATTCGCCCTTTAAAACGATACTTGGCTGTTTGCGGTTCTAGTGAATTACCGGCGATGTAAACTTGGCGGATTTCTTGTGATTGCTTTGCTGTTTCTTCTAAAATGCGCTGTGCTGTCTGTAAAATTCTTAGCCAGCGTTCGGCTATGCTGCCGAATTTAGTAGCTAATGAAGCATTTTTCCCAAAAGCCAGATTGTTTTTTAGTTCTTGTAAAGCATTTATAGGAGGATTGAGTAACTCATATCGGCGATAGGATGTAGTTGCTGCTTGGGATGCTCTTACACTTTGGCTAATGTCTAAAAATTGCGGTAGGACAAGGCCAAGTTCTTTTGGTGGTGGGGAGGGAATCCAGGTTAATTGATTAGCAATGTCTAAAATATCTTCTAACCGTTGACAGCCATTGAGAATATCGGCAGTAATACCAATAGTTGCCCGTACTGCAACTTTTTGTTGATTTGTAGAAGTCGTCAGGTAATCTATTGTCTCACGGGCAGATGAAGGATTTTCTCGATAAGCCTCGACAATCATCTGATCCAAGAAAGGTAGAGGCAAAATAATTAATTCATCAAAACGGGGGGGGTATGTATCTTAAGCAATTTACCTGCTTCCCATTTGGGGAAAAAAAGAAAAGGAAGAGTGTCCACAACAATTCCACCAACCAGAAGTAAAACCGTAACACGCCCAGAATCAACGCCAAGCCGAACGCCACGCCGAACGCCACGCCGAACACCACTCCTATCGCCACGCTTATCACTACGCCTAGCGCCACGCTTATCACCACGCCGAACACCACGCCTATCGCCACGTCTACCGCCACGCCTATCACCAAGCCGAACGCCAAGCCGAACGCCAAGCCTAGCGCTACTCCTCGCACCACGCCTAGCGCCAAGCCGAACGCCATGTCTCCCACTACGCCTACCGCCAAGCCTCCCGCCACGCCTAGCGCCACGCCTAGCGCCAAGTCGAACGCCACGCCGAACACCACGCCTACCGCCAAGCCAAACACCACGCCTACCGCCAAGCCAAACACCACGCCTACCGCCAAGCCTGATAAAAATATAGATCTTAAAATCGTGGTAAGGAAGGCAAGAAAGAAAATAGCAAGTTTATATTTATCCCTAACAGGTTCTAGACACATTCCTATTACCCAGCCCAAGAAAAAAATAAAGCTGAAGAACCATCTAGACGACTCACCACTAACCAAAGTGTAAACAGGTGCTATCAGCAATACAACAAAAAACGGAACTAACAGAGTTACCCACCAAACCTGCCCAGCATAGCGACGCAATCGGGGGTTAGCGCGAAACTCAGCTTTTTTATCAAAGGGGTTATTTCTGGGCTGTAGTTCTGGATGTATATCACGCAGCCAGCGTTCATAGGTGTAAGGCTTAAAATAAGCCCAATATAAAAGGCGAACACATTCAGCTACATAAATCCAAAAGCCTGATGTTGGAGACTTATTACTCATAGCTACTTAATCCCCAACTTGTCACGGACAAAATCCCACACATCATGCCAATGCAAGACACCAGCAAACACCAAAACCACCATCACCAAAATTCCGATTCCCATCACCCAATTAGTTACTTCCCCCACACCCGCGCCAATAAATTTAGATATCTGACCTATTCGCACGGGCAAATCCCAAACTAGCCAAAGCATCCATCGCCACCATTTACGTGAACCTAGTCGAGACTTTGGTAAACGTCGAGATGCTTGATGAAAACGAACTTTCACCCAGCTTGCATCATGCCCTTGTTGGCGCGCCTCACACACCAAACCCCCGGCAATTTGCAATAGAAAAGGATGATTCCCAGCCAATTGCTGACTCAGACGCTGTTCATCCATACTCAAGGCTGGTGCTGCCCCATTGACAGTACTAGCAGGCAAACGCAGTAAATCTGTTACCTCTTCTTCCTGGAGTTCACCCAGTGGAATCACATGACCCAAATTGAAAAAAGATGATGTCAATTGATGCTTGTTACTGTAAAAATCAAGTTTCTTCTCTGAAGCAATGACCAGCATCACAGCATTATGATTCATTAAAGAGCGCAGATTATTGTAAAAATCATTGTTAAATTCGCTCTTGTTTTCAAATAATGTTTTGAAGTCATCCAAACAAAGAACTGGCAATACACCTTGCCTTTTCCACTCTCTCACCGCATCGGCAAAAGCAGCACGGTTAAGGGGTCTAACTTTCAACGGGTCACTTAAAGCCGGGTTTGTTGCCACACTGGAGTACTTCAGCAACTCTTGCACCACAGCGACATAAAAATCTTCCTCCCGTTGACAAGACACATTTTGCAAGGAGAGGTAAACCACTACATAACGACTGGGGTCTTGGACTCGTTGCTGCCAAGTCAGGAAGAAATGATACAGCAGGGAAGATTTACCAATGCGCTTCTCACCGAAAATATTGATACTTGTCGGCTGTGCGCCACTCATGCGAGAGGCGATCGCATATAATTCATCTTTCCGACCAACAAATAATCTGGGGTCTTCTATCATCCCCGCAGCCACAAAGGGATTAGTAGGCAGTGAGCCAGAGGTCATGTAACAATTTTGTTGTTATTTCAGGGATTTTGGTGCAATTACCCAAAACAATAACATCATACTTAGAATAATTTTGTGATCTCTTGCTTTCGAGGTGGTCTAATACCAATTCGCAATTCGCAGTTCGCAATTGCGAAATCCTGGATTGACAAAGTTAGTGGGGTGCGTCAGTATGAATAATTTCTTGGTGTAGCTAGGTTTTATCGCACTGACGCACCCTACACTTGGGATATTTTTTTATCTGGAAGTCCCTCAGGAGTTCAAAAAACAGGGAGTAAGAAGTAAAGCAATCCCCAGTCCTTAACAGACGATACAATGGCTTCAGTATCCTGCTGTCCATCTCCCGCCATGTTTCCAGTCATATATTCTGATGAGTTCCTAGATCACAAAACTGGCAAATATCACCCAGAAAGCCCAGAACGTTTGACAGCGATTGTTAACGCACTAAAACAGGCTGCGTTTGCGGAAAAGATCAGATGGATTGAACCTACACCAGCCCTAGAAAACTCATCTGTAATGCCGCTTCTAGTAAAGGTTCATAGCCCAGGTTATGTGAATAAAGTCAGGGAAATTGCTACTACTGGCGGCGGTTATTTGGATGGCGATACACCAGTCTCACCCCGTAGTTATGATGTAGCTTTATTGGCGGTGAGTGCTTGGTTAAACGGCATCGATACTGTGTTAGAGACAGCCAATCCGGCTTTTGTATTGGCACGTCCACCAGGACACCATGCAGAAGGCGACGCAGGGATGGGATTTTGTCTATTTTCTAATGCAGCGATCGCAGCTCATTATGCCTTAGAACAGCCAGGAATTAAGCGTGTCGCCATTATTGATTGGGATGTACATCATGGTAATGGTACACAGGCGATCGTGGAAATTAATCCCCAAATTGCTTACTGTTCTCTCCATCAGTACCCCTGTTATCCTGGAACAGGTAGAGCCACAGAAAAGGGTTTTCATAATAATGTGTTAAATCTGCCCGTACCACCTGGTAGTGATATGGCTGTATATCAGCCATTATGGGAAAAAAAGATAATGCCGTTTTTAGAAGACTTTCAGCCAGATTTACTGATTGTTAGTGCTGGTTATGATGGTAATGCTGACGATCCTCTAGCTAGCGTCAATCTGCAACCAAAAGACTATGGTTTATTCACTAATTATTGTTTGGAAATAACCCGTAAAATGTTATTTGGTTTAGAAGGTGGCTATGATTTGCCTACGCTTTCTCAGTCTGTTTTAGCAACAATTGCTAGTTGTTTAGCTTGATATATTATCAATAATTACTCCTATTCTAGTAACCGTTCAAGGAATTTTTAGACTTAAGCCACGAGAATATTGTTGATAAACGTTAACTCAACACATCCGGTGAGAACATATCCCACAATACCTGAAAATATGGCATTAAAGTTTTACATTGTTCAGGAGTTAGGCAATGTTGTATTTCCTGTCCCAGTAAGTGCAACATTTGCCGCACTAATTCCCAATGCACTTTCAATCTGGGATACAGCATTACACATAGGGGAAATAATTCTTGTTGAATAGATGCAACACTTTCCTCTAAAGCACATACCCACAGATATACCTGGAACATTTCTACATCTCTAACACTAGATACTTTGACAATAGGGTCACTCAAAATACCGGACATAGAACTGTAACTTGGATAGATTTCAATCACCCTGTGACAAATCTTTTTGGCAATTTGGCTACTCATCGGTAATAATCGTTGCACTGCGGACATAGCTGGGGAATTATAGTCATGATTTGCAGCCGCTTCGTAAGCACGTTGTAACGGCATATAGAGATGATCATCAATGACTTTAAAGTATGCACTAACAAGCGATCGCTCCAGAGGTTCGAGCGGTTGTATCAACATTTGACTAGTATAATGAAACTGCATACTAACAAAACCAATCACTCTCGGATCAACACTGGTGTACTTATTTCTCATAGCTCCTATATCTGCACCAATGACTGTAGCTAATTTATTAGGGGCTATTTGTTCTGTATAGATATCTGGCGCTGTTCCGTCCAGTGAATTGCTTTCAACCAGTTGATTCATCACTAGAGAGAGTGGTCTGTGCGTAGTTTGTTGAGTGTATACATCTAAAGTTTTTTGATAAATTTTGAAGGAATCTCCTGCTACTTCCCAGGGATTAATCAGATTAGGATTTATATTGTGCTGTTTGATTTGTGTCGATAAGAGAGCTTCTGTTTTATTCCAGGCTTTAGCACTAACAGTCCGCAAAGATTCCATGATTTTGTTTGCAGTTCTTTGTCGCCCAGTTGATGATACAACTTCTGACAAAGACAAGACATCGTTACGCTCTTCAGATCCGTCATCAATTTGGATATTCTGTAAATACTTTTTCGCCCATTGTTGTGCTAGAGAATTAACTGAATTTTTATTTTCTCGATCCACAATTGGCATGGATTCATTGCCTAAGACTTCTACATTCAGCGACATTAATCTACTACCCACTTACTCTTAGTAATTCCCAATACCAACATAATTCTTCAGTAAATTAGTCGCAATATCGTAATTACTTAAATAGTTTAAAGTTCTTAATAATTAAGTCCAAGGTTATTCCAGTGCTTGCGTAGGCTAATCTGCGGCTTTGTCTTGTCCTGATGCTTATGCAGTGGCTATTTTAATCTTCAATGCAAGAGATGAACAGAACAATTCCTCAGTGTAAAATTTGAACTACGGTTTATCTATCAAGATTTAGTTGAATACTGAGGATGAATGTAGTATAACTCTGATAGTACCATACACTTCCAGGGATAAATGAGCCATCAAAGCACGCGCCCGTATCATACTTGGGTGCAATCTCATCATCCTGTACACTTAGAGACGAAATCGCTACATCAGTCCCATAAAGAGCCGATGTTTTATTATTTTGCTTATGGAAGTTGTATGTGTCCGGTGGATTTGAAGCGATCGCTTGGTGAGAACACACACCCTTATATTATCGGCCCCGGAGTATTGAAAGGTTATCGTCTGGGATTTTATCTCTATTTACCAAGCCGTAAATGTGGTGTTTTAGATATAGTTCAAGACCCCAAAGCCAGTGTTAAAGGCGTACTTTACCAATTACCTTTACGCTTAAGTGAATACTTAGATCAACGTGAAGGTGTATCCCAAAACCTCTATCGTCATGAATCAGTAGAAATTCACAGCCACAGTCGAGTGTATCAAGATGTCCGCACATACGTAGTGGTGAATAAATCAGAGGAAGAAGTTGCACCTAATGACTGGTACTTCAATGTTGTTCTTAGGGGTGCAGTCACCTGCGGATTACCGGAAGAATATTGCTGGCATTTATTCAATCATATGCACAAGTTACAGCAGCGCCATCAAGAGGAGAAATTTAGGCGATCGGCATGAAAAGTAACAATAAGACGAAATACTAAAATTTATCATGTTATTTATGGTGTTTATTTTTATTAGTAATATTTTAAGCAATTAGAAAGAATAAAAAGAACATTATTGAGAGTTTTATGTCTATTTCTATGACGCTTTAATGTCTAATTAAATGCCTTTCTTCACATACATAAAATTATCTAGTTCACATATATTTGTTATTAGTTCATCTTTAATTTGATTCTTGTAAAAGGAATATCCCAATATCTAACAAATCAAGCTCAAACCCTAAAAACATAGGACTTATATGAAATTATTTTCTGGCGCTACTAACTTGATCTTGAAAGCTAGTCTGGCTCTCACAGGTTTTATGGCTTGCTTAAGCTTTGCATCAACTCCAGCATCAGCCCAAGCAATAATAGAAGACCCCATCGCTGATTTCAGTTCTGGAGAGCCTGCTGTCTTTGCAGGTGCAGCAGTGTATCTTACTCCTGGTGCTTATCTATCAACTATTGCGGCTGAGGTGGTTGCACCTAAAGGAACTTATTTTGCAGGATTCAACGGTGCGTATACAGTTACTGCATTCTCGTATATAGATCCTATTACTCATGCAGCATATCCAGCCCTAACACTACATACTGGTGGACTGTCCAAACTTCCATACGACACAGGCGGGTCTATTAGGGGTGCTGTAGTGGAAAGACTCAGATATGGCAATCTCACATTAGATGAATTTACATCACTAGTTAGGGCTGCTGTTGGTAATGATGGTTTGGAATAGGGTTAGGGATTGGGGGCTGGGGACTGGGAATTGAGCGCAGAGGGTAAAAGGCAATTATTACCAATTACCAATTACCAATTACCTATTTTTGATTTCCCATAAAAAAGACGCAAAGAATTACTTTGCGTCTTTTTGGTGAGTTTGGAGAAATTAGAAACTAAATGTGGTTCTCAACGCACCAATAACAACATCATCATTATTGTCATTGTGGTCTGGTGATGTTAGCCAGATAATGCCTGGTGTGATGGTGATATTATCACTGACTTTGTATTGATAAAATGCTTCCACATGATAGGAAGTATCTCTATCTCTATTTAGTCCAGCGATGCTAGAACTTGTGACTTTTGGTTCCATCCCAGCAATGATACCGGCTAAGTTACCTTTTTTCCCAAGGTCGGGGAAACCAAGAGTAACCGCATAGTTCCAGATATCAACGTCTCCACGATCGCCTGTCAAGATGCGGCTATTAGTGTAACCAGCCCATCCACCCAAGACTAATTTTTCACTCAGACCGATAGAAGCTTGGAGACCGTAGGAATTGCTGGAAAATCTTTCGCCTAAACCTTGGAAGGTGGTTGCAGCGTTACTACCAGTGGCTAGGGGTTGCCGGTAAGAATTGATATATGTTAGGCCAACACTGACGCGATCGCTTGGTCTAACTGTCAGTTGTGCTAATGCACCGTAAGCGCCGTCAAATAAACCATTCTGGGGTGATGGGTCATTTGCTGTACCACTCAAATAACCCAAGCTTAAGGCTAATTTATCACTAAACTGGTGAGTGACACCCAAACCAGTACCACCTATCTGCCCATAAATCGGGTTACGTGTACCAAAGGTAGTTAAAGCACCAAAAGCACCATCTCCATCAAATATGTTTACGGTGCTGGTGAGGTCGTCTGCTGCACCTCCAACGGCAATTAGCTTGGCTTGTGTATTTTTGCCCACGGGGAACCCATACCACAAAGTACCAATAGCAGCGTTAGTACTGGGTTCAACGCTAGCGAAGAACAGGTTACCTTCTGGAGTATTAATGTCGGGGCTAGTAATGTTGTTAGCTTCAATTCTGGTGAACAAGGTATCTCGCCCAGTAAAGCTGGAGACAAGTTCTAATCGCGCCCGTACTCCCAGAGTAGTATTTGTATCGACGATATCTGCATTATTGACGCGATCGCCTGATAAGACATCGCTGATAACTGATACTACTTGTCCTTGCAGCTTTGTTGTGGTTGAGAATTGATTGGCTTCTAATTCCGAGGTACGTGCTTCTAAAGCATCAACTCGACCTCTTAATGTTGCTAGTTCCGCAGAAAACTCTTCTTGTAGCCTTTGTAGTGTAGCTAAGTCTTCTTTTGTGACTAACTCCGCCGTGGCAGTAGCGATCAATTCGTTGACTCGATCCAGACAAGCGTTCAAGCCTGCGGCAAATTCATATCTTGTGAGGGCGCGATTACCACGGTATGTCCCATTGGGATATCCTGCAATACAACCATAACGCTCTACCAGTGATTGCAATGCTTGGAAAGCCCAGTCTGTGGGTTGTACGTCAGAAAACTGAGAAACTGAGGTAACTTGTGACATTACCTCTTGTTGAGTAGCTAGGTCTGCATTAGCTATTTTTGAGGTTTCATTTGTTTCTGTTATGGCAGGGGTTTCTCCTGCAAAGGCAGCAGCGCCAGAAAATAGCATTGTGCTGCAAATTACTGGGTTAACCAGCCAATACTTCCATATTTTCTGCATTTTTCTCCTCACAATTTACTCACACACATCTTATTTCTTGGCAATAGATTTACCAAGTTTATTTGAAGTAATATTTACTTCAAAAGTATTCTCAAGATATTAACAGCACTTAGCAATTTTTGTCACATTAAAAGTCAAGAATTCGTAATTCATCCAGATTTATGTAAAGAGGATATCTCTCAACCAGCACATTCAGTGGAGTGAGAGATATTTAACACAACACCCGCAAAACACTCCGGTGGTTGCTGGCAATAAATTTATTGTCTTCAGTATATGAGAATGAGAATTATTATAATATAACAATGTACAATAAGTATCATTGTCAAAATCTATGTTGATTGTGGCAACAACCGCGTCGGCATCCTTATGGAGGGGAAAATACCGTGATTTGGACTCACATCAGAAGTAAGATAGGTAGACAGCAAAATGGCATCATGTCCTTAATAGCCTTGCTAATGTTGTCCATGACGGTTGGTTGTGGCCAATCGAATAGTAATCAGGGAACAACTGCCCAACAGTTGCCCACAGCACAGGAAGCTGCCTCTAGTCCGTCAGTGCAGCAGCCAAAAACGAAAGTAGTAGCAACAATTTTACCAACATATTTATTTACCAAAGCTGTAGCTGGAGAAGCCGCAGATGTATCGCTTTTAATCCCACCTAACACGGAAGTACATGATTACCAAGCAACACCGAGTAATGTGAAAGCGATCGCCACAGCTAATGTTTTAGTCAAAAATGGGTTAGGTCTGGAAGAATTTCTCGACAATACGGTAAAAAATGCCCAAAATCCTCAATTAACCCAAATAGATGCCAGTAAAAACATCAAAGTTTTAAATGAAATTTCACCTGTCGTAAAAACAGGAGCCAAAGACCACGATCATGACCATGAACATTCTGAAGGTAACCCCCACGTTTGGCTAGATCCAGTGTTAGCAAAACAGCAAGTAGCGAATATTCGGGATGGCTTAATTGCGGCTGACCCGGCAAATAAAGCTACCTATCAAGCTAATGCTGAGGCTTATATGAAAGAGTTAGATAATTTACATAATGAGTTTCAGCAAACTTTGGAGAAAACTCCTAATTGCACATTTATTACCTTCCATGATGCCTTTCCTTATTTGGCTCAACGCTATAATTTGCGGCAAGTTGCAGTGGTGCAAGTTCCCGAAGATCAACTTTCACCAACAGATGTACAAAAAACAGTTAACACCGTTAAAAAATACAACGTGAAAGCTTTGTTCAGTGAACCAGGTGTGGATAACAAATTACTTACCAGTTTATCCAAGGATTTGAATTTAACTTTGCGTTCTCTCAACTCTTTAGAAAGTGGTGATACAAATCCCCAATATTACTTCCAAGCAATGAAAGATAATTTGCAAACTCTAGAAGCGGGTTGTAAGTAAACATCATAACTTGGGTATATCAGAGTTATGTTATCGGTAGCTGGGATTTGATCTGATGCTCAGTCTTCATCACTTTTTCCCAGTCATCTACTCATGATAATCACCCACAAAAGACGATGAAATGCTCTTGAATTTTTACCTATTTTCCAGCTAGGACTAATGAACTCGCCCATTTTAAAAGTAGAAAATTTGACAGTATATCAAGGTAATTATTTAGCTATTCGGGATGTTTCTTTTAATTTATTACCAGGAACAGATACAGCGATAGTCGGGCCTAACGGTGCTGGTAAAAGCACTTTGGTAAAAGCGATTTTAGATTTGATTCCCCGCAGAGTTGGTCAAATTGAGATATTTGGTCGTCCCATAACTAAGTTAGGAAATTTACGCCATCTTTTAGGCTATATGCCACAAAATTTTATTTTTGACCGGAGCTTTCCTATCTCTGTTGAAGAATTGGTGGGACTAGGATGGGTGGCTGAAGCTCGCCATCAGAAATCTTCATTTTTATCCAAGCTAAGGATTCAAAGCAGGGAAAAATCAGCAGCGATCGCCACAGCTCTTAAAAGAACCGATACTTACCATCTGCGAAATCAAGCTATCGGGACTCTTAGTGGTGGTCAACTAAAGCGGATTTTGCTGGCTTACTGCTTGGTGATACCTCGAAAAATCTTGGTTTTAGATGAAGCCTTTGCGGGAGTTGATATGCAGGGTGCAGCCGATTTTTATGCCATGCTGAACGAATTAAAGCAGCAGGAAGGCTGGACTGTTTTGCAAGTTTCCCATGATATTGATATGGTCAGCCGCCACTGCGATCGCGTGCTTTGTCTTAACCAAACCGTTGTTTGTACTGGTCAACCCGAAATAGCGCTTTCACCCCAAAACTTATTAGCAACTTATGGGCCTGGCTTTAGTCGCTACGAACATCACCATTAGGAACAATTACAATCTTCGATTAGACAAAACTCTTTTATCTATTTGCTAATTTAGAGCTAATCTTTTTCGTCCAAATGTTCTGCTACAGCCTGGTAAAGCTCCAAAATATGGTTATCATGTAGACGATAAAATACATGACGGCCTTGCTTGCGGTAACTGACTAAACGCATGGCACGTAAGTTTCTTAATTGATGAGAAACAGCAGATTCACTCATTTCTAGTAGTGTAGCTATATCACTGACACATAGCTCTTTTGTCGCTAAAAAAGAGAGAATTCGTAATCGATTAGCATCGCCTAAAAAGCTGAAAAATTCAGCCATGCGCTGTGATTTTTCAGTACTCAAAACTTCGTTTATTAGAGGTGTAATACTACTTACATTTATTTCCTCTACAGTACAATTTGTGTGATTTTTAATCATGTGAATTTGTCAACTACAATTATTTAATTGAGGAATAGTTAAATTTGAGATCGATGTTTAAAACGATTTATTAACAAGAGTAGATTATAAATACAATTATATACTTTAATCACATTAAAAAGTTTAGAAATTCAGAGATACTTTGTAGTAATGTGTGGTAAAAGTACCCACTAGCTTGAATATGGATGCAATGAATTCTGATAATAAAAATAAACACGTGATTGTATGCTAACTACAACCTTTTACCTCCTACCTCCTAACTCTTGCTGTTTAATCGGTGTGGCTAGTGTTCAAGATTTGGCGAGTTTGCTGCAATTCCCTTTTATGCAACGGGCGATCGCAGGCGCTGTTTTAATGGGAGTACTAGGGGGTTTACTGGGCAGTTTTGTCACCTTACGCCAGCTATCGTTTTTTAGTCATGCCGTTGGTCACGCAGCATTGGTAGGTGTAGTGTTGGGTGTGCTGTTGCAAGTTAACCCTACTTCTATGCTATTGCCCTTTACTTTAGCTTTTGGTGTTGTCGTCCTTTATTTAATCGACCAGACGGATTTAGGTAGTGATAGCGTACTCAGTATAGTTCTCTCTGGTGCTTTAGCGATCGGTGTTATTCTCACTAACCTAATTCAAGGATATCGCGGTAACTTAATAGGAGTCTTGTTTGGCGATATTCTAGCGATCGATACCACAGATTTAATTTTGACCTTTCTCGTACTGGTAACCAGCAGTATATTTTTACTGTCAACCCTACGACAACAAATTTTATTGACCCTGAACTTAGATGTAGCAAAAGTTCAGGGTGTTCCTGTTCAACTGTACCGTTATGGGTTCGTAGTCTTACTCTCATTAGCAGTAGCTGTGGCCATTAAAGCTGTTGGTGTCCTGCTAGTAAACGCCTTTTTAGTGATTCCGGCTGCTACCGCTAAGTTGATGAGTCACCACTTTCAGCACTATCTGGTAATGTCAATGCTAGTTGGTGCTGCCAGTAGCATCATTGGCATGGTGCTATCAGGTGCTTTCAACCTCGCATCTGGCCCTAGCATTGTTCTTATCCAGGTGTTCCTATTTGTGGCTGTATTTATTTGGGTAAAGTTGTACTTCAAGGCAGCATAAATCTTTTTTTTACGAAAACTATTGCCAAATCGTTTTATGTTTGCTACATTGATTAATCGTGGTCAAGAAAAAAACAAGCCGGGATAGCTCAGTTGGTAGAGCAGAGGACTGAAAATCCTCGTGTCACGAGTTCAAGTCTCGTTCCTGGCATTCCTTTCAGCAAAATACAACCCCTTGCATAACCGCTAAACACATTATCGTTTGCTTTTAGAGCTATTGGTACGCACTGTAATATTCCTTGCTGGGGTAAAAAATATTTACACCAATTCTGGGATATCTCTACGCGGTTATTTTTATTCAAGTCATACAAGATTACCTTACACACCACCCAAGCAAGCACAAAAAAAGCAACCGCTAAGGACAAAACTTAGGAGTGGAGACGCTAATCAGTGATGCTCAAGCATAAATTATAACCATCACCTTTAATTTTCCTATACCACCTGGGCAAATCGTGACAATTGGTCTGCGGACTAATCGCAATCCTTTCTATGATGGGGTATATTTATTTGATGTAATAGCTTTTCATTCTGGAAAGCAAACTGCCGGGCAGTGTCTCGGCGTTGGTCGGTTACGGTTTTATACAGAAACGACCACAGAAAGTTAATGTCATCAGGAGCATCTGACGTATTTGACACACCATTTGCTATTTTTATGATTTAGGACAAGAGTTACTCTTGTCCTTTATTTTTGGCCAATTTTTGTCGTCAAAATCACCAAATATTAATATCCCCTTGTGTTTTTCCTTAATCTATGCAAATCTCATACTTATCTAATACGGCAAGTCTATAGATTTAATGTACTATACTGATATTGAATTGCTAAATAGATATCCGGCTGATCATGGGACTTGATATTGAACCCGTTATGAGACCAACGTTTTACTTATGACTGATTAACTATAGAGGAATTTGGCAACTTGGAGTTCAGGTAATTTTAGTCAATAATGGAAAACTACTTTACCTCTGGTGTCTTTGTAGGAAAATTTTTAAACACAAAGATAATAAGATATATAGTATTTTAGATGGATAAAATAAGTGGTAATCGCTTGTGATGCTAGTTTAAATTACTAAGTATTGACCTTGAAAATATGGCATACAATGAGCAATCTTACCTAAAAAAATATTTACTAATAATAACTAATATTATTGGCCAGTTAAAATAGATAAAAAGGATGTAGCATAGGGTTTATACAAAATAAGTCCCTTGTCCAAGCCTATTTTATTTTTTTATTTATGAATATATTGTTTCAGCTATTGGTATTAATTAAATATTAATTTAAAGACCATATAAATAGTAAATAATTGCAGAAATATTTAAGTTTTTTGTAGTAAAGGAGACAGCAATCATGTTTTTTGGACAAGTTGAAAGAGAACTATTATGGGTAGAAGTTAATTCAAATTGGCAAAATACAAAGTTACCAGATAATTTACAGTTAAAAATTGATCAAGGACAAGGCCAACAAGATATTTGGGAATGTTGTGGTGAAGATATACAGGAAGCATTAACAAAGCAGCAGCCGTTCTCAATGAAAAAATTCTACAGCCAAGGATGAAGGCGGGATTGGGGGAAGAAAGCAGAGGGAAGAATATCTTACTCAGGATGTTGCTCATAGCTTTGGCTATGTAACTTGCTTCCCAAAAGGTATCCCCCAAGAAAAAGCCTTCTATCTCCTCCCACCTTGAATATTTCCAAATTTCTTTCACCTAGCAAGAGAAGGAATTAATAACTAATGACTCATCTATTTGAACCACTAAGAATTCGTGAAGTTACTTTTCGTAACCGCATTGCCTTATCGCCGATGTGTCAATATTCCAGTACCAATGGCTTTGCTAATGACTGGCACTTGGTTCATTTAGGTTCTCGTGCAGTTGGTGGAGCGGGTTTGGTAATGACCGAGGCGGCGGCTGTGGAAGCTCGCGGACGAATTAGCCCCCAAGATTTGGGAATTTGGTCTGATGCACATATAGAAGCTTTGGCGAGAACCGTCGGCTTAATTCATAACTTTGGTGCAGTTGCGGCTATTCAACTAGCCCATGCAGGGAGAAAAGCCAGCACCTCTAAACCCAGCAAAGGGGGGAAATTTTTAGATGAGTCTCATGAAGGTTGGCGACCTGTAGTTTCCAGTAGTGCGATCGCTTTTAGTAAAGAAAGCCCAGTACCTGAAGCCTTAAGTATTGAAGGTATCCAGCAAGTTATTCAAGCTTTTGTTCAAGCCACCAAACGTTCTCTGCAAGCTGGATTCAAAGTTATAGAAATTCATGCAGCCCACGGCTATTTATTACACCAATTTCTTTCTCCCCTAGTTAACCAACGCCAAGATGATTACGGTGGTAGCTTTGAAAACCGTACCCGTCTATTACGAGAAGTAGTTGAGGCAGTGCGAGAGGTATGGCCGGAATCATACCCTTTATTTGTACGCCTCTCTGCTACGGATTGGGTGGATAAAGGATGGGATATTGAACAAAGTATTGCCATTAGTGACAAACTAAAATCTCTAGGCGTAGACTTAATAGATTGTTCTTCCGGTGGGGTTATACCAGGTATTAATATACCGGTGAAACCTGGATATCAATCTCAGTTTGCCGAACGTATCCGTAAAGAAGCCCATATTCCTACAGGGGCAGTAGGTTTAATTACATCCCCAGAACAAGCCGACCAAATTATTCGATCTGGTGTCGCCGATATAGTCCTATTAGGACGTGAACTCCTTCGCAATCCCTACTGGCCTCACCTAGCAGCTAAAGAACTAGGACACGAGAAACACTGGCCAGTTCAATATGACCGAGCTTGGTTGTAATTTTAATGCTGAGAGTATCTTTACTCTTACACCCTTACACCCCTAAACCCTTATTTAAAGCAGCTTAACTTTACCGTTATGCTGCCATTTTTTTTGGGAAGACTAATCTTAATAGTAAATTCATATATTTCTTTAAATGTTATGGCAATAACTCTTTTGTGGGGAGGTGCTAGGCACATTAGACAGAAGGCAAAACAGCAACTAACGGAAAGTGATGTTGTTCCGTGCTGGGGTGAAATTAATCACTGTGTTGGTTTGACAGTAGCTAATTTGCAAGGCGCTTTAGGTGAGGTGTTGTATGTCCGCGATTAACCTCAAAAAGATTTTTAGCAAAAAAGAGTTACCTTTACTTCTGCAAAACTTAGTTGAGCAAATCAAGGTAGCGATTGATGTGGAGCTAGTAGACGGTACAAAACTGTTGAGTATTGGGGAACAAACTTCACAATACCGACATTCAATTGAGGTGTCGGGAGAAATCATCGGTTGGGTTGTTGGTGAAGAACAGTCCAGCATAGTAGCTAGTTTGCTGTCCTTTTTGGCAAAACAGGAAGCAGAGAAGAAGGAACTGGCTAAAGAATTGTTGGAGCGATACCAAGAAATTGATTTGTTTGAGGATATATCCACTCAACTAACTAGAAGTTTGGATACTCGACAGATTGCTCAACTGGTTCTCGAAGAATTGAGTCAACTGATGGAATCGTCTGCGGGGATAATTCTACTCCTCAGCCCAGATAAAACTGCTTTTGAAACTATTGGAGAATTTGGTAAGTTTTTTCAGCAAAATCAACCACAACCAGGCAAGGGAATTATTGGCAGCATTGTACAATCTGGTCGAGCAGAGCTAATCAATAACTTACCAGCCGATCCGCGAATAGATGAGCAAAAGAACGTCAACGCACTGATTTGCGTACCCTTGCGGGCAAAAGATCGGATATTGGGAGCGATCGCCATTGGTACGACCAAAACCGAAGCCTATAAAGCTGAACACCTCAAGCTTGTGAGTATTTTTGCCTCACAAACTGCGATCGCCATTGAAAAAGCCTTGCTTTATGAACAAAGCACTCAAGCCACCGCCCAAGCAAAAGCTCAAACAGAAAAACTTCAGCAAGCTCTCCATGAATTGCAATTAGCACAAACGAAGTTAATCCAAAGCGAAAAAATGTCGAGTTTGGGGCAACTTATGGCCGGAGTTGCCCACGAAATCAACAATCCAGTTAACTTCATCTGTGGGAATTTGAGGTACGTTGCCGAATACGCTAAGGATCTACTACACCTGCTGCATGAGTATCAGAAATTCTTACCTGTGGCTCCGTCAGAGATGGAATTAGATTTAGACAATATTGATCTGGAATTTATCAGAGATGATTTGCCCAAATTGCTGGATTCAATGAAAGTTGGCACAGATCGCATTGTAGAAATTGTCAAATCCCTGAAAAATTTCTCCCGCCATGACGAAGCCGAAATGAAGACCGTTAACATTCAAGATGGTATCGACGGGACGCTAATGATTCTCCGTCATCGTCTGAAAGCTGGCCCTAATTATTTAGAAATTGAAGTTGTTAAAGACTATGCCCAACTTCCTGTAATTGAGTGCTACCCAGGACAGTTGAATCAGGTATTTATGAACATCTTGGCCAATGCCATTGATGCTTTAGAAGAGTCAAGAGTCAGTTGTCAGTTGCCATTGGTTAATAGCAAAACCACTCACAACGCACAAACGACCACTAACAATCCTCAAATCACCATTCGCACCGAAGCCCTAGATGATCAATGGGTGGTGATTCGCATTGCCGACAATGGCTCAGGTATCAATGAAGATATCATGGGACGCATTTATGATCCCTTCTTCACCACGAAAGAAGTTGGTAAAGGAACTGGGTTAGGCATGGCCATCAGCCACCAAATTATTGTAGAGAGACATCATGGAATTCTCAAATGTCGTTCTCAACCAGGTCAAGGTACAGAATTTTGGATTCAAATCCCAGTCAATTGTTCAGCAATGGAAATTGCTAAAGAGCAAAATCGCCTGATTGTTGACCTGAAGACTGCAACCCTACCAACCCCTACAAGCGAATTATCCCCAACTGCTGATGCAGATGGTTTCATTCCCTCCACAACTCCCACCTTCCAACCAACAGAATTGCTGCTCCGCCATACTCAACTGATCCGTCAACTTTCCGAACAGAACCCAGGCGTTGATACTGCATCCTCTGAGCAAATTTACCAAATTTTTCAACGTAATCCAATTTCGTTAAAACTTTACGCCACCTTGTTGTCCTGGTTCTGTTGTTCTAACCCTACACCAATCAATCACCAAGGAAACCACAACCATGTCTAGCCAACTTGATGAATGTAATCGCCTTCTTTGGGAAAAATGTCCCGTTGGTCTAGTATTGTGGCGAAAAAATGGCGCGCTGATAGATGCTAATTCCACTTATGCCGCCATTTTAGGGAGTACTGTCCCAGAAACCCTCAACTTCAACTACTGGCAAATTACTCCTGAAAATTATCTCGCCTCTGAGCGAACCATACTAGAGCAACTAGAACAGACTGGTTGTCACCAAGCCTATGAGAAGGAGTATCTTCACCAGGATGGACACTTAGTTCCGGTTAAAGTTTCCACGGTGATAATTGAGAAGGATGGCGAGAAGCTGATGTGGTCGAGTGTAGAAGACATTAGCAACATCAGACAAGCCCAAAAAGAACGCCAACAATCGGAAAAAATCTTGAAACAGAGCGAAGCACGATACCGCTCTCTAGTAACAACTAATACACAAATTATTTGGGTCAGTTCACCAGAAGGAATTTGCTTTGAACTCAAAGACTGGATTGCTTACACAGGACAAACTTTAGCGGAAGCTGAGAACGGAGGCTGGATTGATGCTGTTCATCCTGATGATCGGGGCTACACCGGAGAAGCCTGGGGTATTGCCGTAGCCAACCGCAGTCAATACCAAATTGAATACCGGATTCGTGGCAAGGATGGCAATTATCGCTACTTTTGGGTCTGGGGCGCTCCCGTTATCGAAGAAGATGGTGATGTCCGGGAGTGGATTGGCACCTGTACAGATATTCACGATCGCAAGTTAGCCGAAGCCGAAAATCAGCGTTTGAAGGAACGATATCGCTCTTTGGTAACTGCTAGTTCCCAAATTGTTTGGGGAACAACCCCAGAAGGATGGGGAATCAGTAGCGAAATGCTGACTTGGATAGCTTATACAGGACAGAGTGAAGCGGAGGTTGAGGGTTGGGGTTGGCTTGATCCTATTCACCCCGATGACCGTACTCGTTCCTTTGAAGCCTGGAATGCGTCTGTAGTAAAGCGGAGTATTTACCAAACCGAATATCGGCTACGTGGCAAAGATGGCACTTACCGTTACTTCTCGGTTTGTGGTGTCCCTGTCTTAAAACAAGATGGCAGTATTCAAGAATGGATTGGCACCTGTACTGACATTCACGACCGCAAGCTGGCAGAAATGGCTCTAAGACAACTCAATCACCAACTAGAAGCCAGAGTAGCAGAACGGACTGCGGCACTGCAAAATACCCTAGCTGAAGCCCAAGGATTAAATGCCATTTTAGATAACTTGGCAGATGGTTTGTTGGTAGTGGATACCACAGGACAAATTACCCATTACAATCCTGCCTTTTTAGCTATGCACGGATTAACAGCTACTACCCTAAATGGACATTATCAAGAACTACCCATATTTGGTTTAGCAGATTTGATTGAACGCACTCGCTCCCATCCTGGAGAGGTGTTTGCTGCTGATGTCGCACTGGCGAAAGACCGCATTGGGCAAGCCGTAGGGACAGCCATTTTTAAGCGGACAGACACCAAAGAAGCCGCCGCTTGCTTTGGTTCAGCGCTGTTGATTCGGGATGTCACGGCGGAAAAAGAAATCGACAAAATGAAAACTGATTTTATATCCACAGTTTCCCACGAACTCAGGACACCACTAACTTCTGTCCTTGGTTTTGCCTCCATCATTCAAGAAAAACTGCAAACCGATGTATTCCCCGTCCTGTCTACCGAAGACCGCAAACTGCAAAAAACAATCAAGCGGGTGGGTGACAATCTCAATATTATTGTGTCGGAAGCAGAAAGACTGACATCTTTGATTAACGATGTTTTAGACATTGCCAAGATGGAAGCAGGTAAGGTGGAATGGCAAATGCAGCCGATTAATCCGGGTGAGTTATTGGATTGGGCGGCTAATTCCACAGCCGCATTATTTGAAACTAATGGTCTACAGTTGCTCACAGAAATTGAATCTGGGTTGCCACAAATAATAGGCGATCGCAATCGTCTATTACAAGTGCTGATCAATTTAATTTCTAATGCCGTTAAGTTTACTGAATTCGGCTCTGTTACCTGTCGTGTTAAACAAGACAAAGATGGTGTATGTATCAGTGTCATTGATACAGGGGTTGGCATTGCCCCAGAAGACCAGCCTAAAGTATTTGAGAAATTCCGCCAAGTTGGTGACACCCTCACCGACAAACCCAAAGGTACAGGGTTAGGACTACCCATCTGTAAACAAATTGTCGAACATCATGGCGGCAGAATCTGGGTGGAAAGTGAACCAGGTCATGGTAGCGTCTTCTCTTTCCAGATTCCCATCTACGCTAGTAATCACAAAATCAATGCTAATCTCAATCTGGATGCCCTAGTCAGACAACTGAAAGAACACGTCATCACTGCCAACAAAGTATGCAGCGAAAATCGCAAAACCATTCTCGTTGTCGATGATGATGCCAACATTCGAGAACTACTCCGTCAACAATTAGAAAACGAAGGCTACAACGTTCGGGAAGCCAAAGATGGTATGGATGCGATTCATCAAATCAAAATATCCTCTCCTGATTTGATTGTTCTAGATGTGATGATGCCCCAAATTAACGGTTTTGATGTAGCGGCTGTCTTGAAAAACGATCCTCTAACCGCAGACATTCCGATCATCATTCTCTCAATTGTGGAAAATAAAGAACGCGGCCACCACATAGGGATCGATCGCTATCTTACCAAGCCCATCAACACAGAAGAACTTCTTAATGAAATTGGCTCTCTCCTTTCCCAGGGTACTTCTAGTAAAAAGGTTTTGGTTGTCGATCAAAACGCATCAACTTTAAAAACCATATCGGATGTCTTGCAAACTCAGGGATACAACGTGATTGAAGCCTCAGATCGCCAAGAATGTATCCATAAGGCTCTATCAGCTAAACCGGACATGATCATCATCGATTCTATTTTCTCTCAAGAAGCCGACTTGGTGAAAACTCTCAAGTTTGAAAAGGAGTTAGAAAATGTATTCTTCATCATGCTGTCAGATCGCTAATCAGTTCGGGACGAGGGAATACGAACAAGCTGTTTTGAATTTTGAATTTTGAATTTTGAATTGATTTATATGACCCAAAAAATTCTCATTGTTGACGATGAACCCAATATCGTGATTCTGCTGGAACAAGCCCTAGAAGCATTAGAAGACGAAGGGGTAGAACTTTTAACTGCCAGAAACGGTGAAGAAGCCCTGGAGACCATCAAAAAGGAACAACCAAACCTGGTGTTTCTCGATGTGATGATGCCGAAAATGAGTGGTTTGGAAGTTTGTCAACTTGTTAAACATGAACTACAAATGACTAATGTCTATATTGTGATGTTGACAGCCAAGGGACAGGAGTTTGATAAACAAAGAGGAATGGATGTTGGTGCTGATTTGTATTTAACCAAACCATTCCGCCCTAAAGAAGTTCTGGAAAAATCAATGCAGATTTTAGGCTTTTAAGAAAATTCTCTACCTCTAATCCTTCTTTCCTATTCCCTAATCCCCGTTGTCTGCCCCATGTAATAGCAAATGTTTCAAACTAGGGGGGGATGTAGATGTTACACTTTTTTTATACTCTGTTAAGAAGTGTTGCGTAAATTAGGAACATATTAGTTATGCGTATATTGATGCAGGCAGCAAATGCGATCGCTACGGGTGGAAATCACTTCCCCACAGCTTTTACGTTGGTGTATGTAGTTGGCTTTATTGCGGCTGTCACCATTGGCTCCATTGCTTGGTACAACTCGAAACGTCCTGTTGGTTGGGAAAGCAAAGATCGTCCAGATTTCGTCCCTAAGGTGGAAAAAGAAGAAACTCCGGGTCTGGGCGAACCGAAGTCTTAATTAGTTATTAGTCATTAGTCGTTTAGTCAATCAAGTCTGGACTATGGACTTTTGACTATAGTTAATTTTGAACTTCTACCCAACGCCGATACAGTTGTTGGATCTGCTTTAACAGTACAGTATGAGCTGATTGGTTTGATTCGTTTGATTTTGCTAGATCCTGTAGTTTTGTCAGGAGCTTTGCTTCTTCAATCGCTACTTCCCCATCACTATAAATCAGACCACTAATGGCTTCGATCAAATGTTCGCAATCTTCGAGACTAGGGCGATCGCCTAGATATTCTTTCACCCACTTGTAGCATTCATTGGGTTTGACAGCAACTAACTCATACAGCCAAGGCTTAATCTCTGGATCGCTAGCCAAACCTTTAGCTTGGGCTATCTCGCGCAGATATTGCCGTTCTTCTGGTTGAATTTTGCCATCAATCCAAGCAGCACCTATCAAGATTTTAACTAAATTTTTTACATTGGAATCTGTCACCATCGCTGCCTCCTCTGGGAGATTCAGGCTTCAATCAAATCGTACTATCCCTGATAGTAATCATTCGGAAACGTTGGTTTTTCTTAAGCGCACCATGAAAAAGCCGTCCATATCTTGATTGTGAGGCCAAACTTTCAGCCAGCCTTGTGGTGTAGTGTAGGCAGAATAAGGCGA
The DNA here is from genome assembly GCF_048568275.1 of Anabaena sp. FACHB-595. Taxonomy (NCBI): domain Bacteria; kingdom Bacillati; phylum Cyanobacteriota; class Cyanophyceae; order Nostocales; family Nostocaceae; genus Anabaena; species Anabaena sp. FACHB-595. Next base: position 946,068 of record NZ_CP183473.1, on the reverse strand, counting down.
ATCGGGTCTAGGCGGCTCAATTTGCCAATCAGAATTCCCCGCCACAAATTCCGTAATTACTTCTTCATTTTCTGCTGGATGTAACGTGCAAGTGGCATAAACCAGCACACCCCCAACTTTGACAAATTTTGATGTATGTGCTAATAGTTCCTTTTGCAGCATCGAGAGTTCTTGGACAGATTCTGGTGTTTGTCGCCAGCGCGCATCAGCATGGCGGTGCAAAGTCCCCAAGCCAGAACATGGGGCATCCAGTAAAACACGGTCAGCAACATCATAAAATTGTGGTAAGTTGCGACTGTCACCGATGCAAATCTCAATCGAGTGTAAATTCAGGCGTTGGGCATTCTCTTTCAGTTTACGCAAACGTGAAGCAGTGCGATCGCCTGCCCAAACTTTTCCCTCATCTTTCATTAACTCAGCAATGTGAGTCGTCTTCCCCCCCGGTGCAGCACAAGCATCAATGATCACTTCACCAGGTTGGGGATCAAGCAAATGACCAACTAACTGAGCGCTAGCATCCTGTACAATCCACCAACCTTGGCTAAACCCTGGAAGCTTTTGGATAGAACCATTATTGCCAATGAGTCGTAAAGCTTGGGGTAAATGAGGAATAGGTCTAGCCAAAACCCCAGCCGATTTTAAAGCTGTTTCCACTTCTGCAACGGAAGCAAGTAAGGGGTTGACTCTCAAATCAAGGGTTGGTGTTTGATTCATCCATTCACAGAGTTTTTCTGTCTCCGTCAAACCCAACTGTTCCCACCATACTTTAATAATCCAGTCAGGAAAGCTATGTAAAATTCCCAACCTTTCCACCGGATTTTCTGGGAGTTCGAGAAAGTCTGGTGATGCTTCAGCCAACCGGATATATTGCCGTAATAAACCATTAACAAAACCTGTCAACCCAGCAAAACCATTATCTTTCGCTAATTCCACAGTAGTATTCACAGCCGCAGAAGCAGGGATACGCTCTTGATAACGCAGTTGATATAAACCTAAATGTAAGATACTGCGGAGTTCTGTTGGCTGTTGGTGTGATTTCTTTTTGGCGAGTTGGTCAATAATAAAATCAAGAGTCCGTTGTCTTCTCACACTGCCATAAAGTAATTCTGTCACCAACCGGCGGTCAATATCTGATAAATTTGCTTTTTGCAATGCTCTATCTAAAGCAACATCTGTATAAGCCCCTTTATGCACATCTCTCAAGGCGATAAAAGCTATTTGACGGGAATTTGTCATGGAAAATTTTCGAGTATAGAATTTGCCCTATCCCAACATTCTGGGAGATGAAAAATAAAAAACCCCTGGCAATTACAAGGGGTTACGCAATAAAATTTTAGAGCATATAAGTGTAAATAAAAATTTATCGAGATATAGAAGCATCTACACTGCCAATTTCAAATTCACACGCTCTGGAAACCAATTCTGATGGTAGTTTATCAAAACTAATTAATGACAAAAGGGAAGGATTTTTCATCAATTCCGCCGCTAATAAAAAGCCAGCTATTGTCCAGGTTTGATATTTTCTGGCTTGTTTACCAATGAGTCTTCCTTTCTTGCCGTCGTAATACTCTGGCCACTCATCTTCTAAAAGGCGTGCTTGAGCAATTTCAATAGCTTTACCTGCTATATAAGGTTTACCAGCTTTTACAGATGCTGCTGCTAGCATCCACATCAAAACTGGCCAACTTCCTGCATTATGATACGACCAAGGTATATTTTTTGGGTCGCACCCTGTGACAATTCTATATTCTTCATTTTCTAAAGCTGGGTAGCAAATTTTCATTGGCATATCTCCTACCAAATCTTCCCATCTATCTTCGATGAGAGTCATAATGGCTTGTGACTGTTCCTCTGTGGCTAAGTCAGAAATAATCGCCATCAAATTACCCAGGGCAAAAAAGCGAGTATCCAACTGGGAAGGGCCAACATTACCAGCTAAATAACCACCTTTTTTAGGCAACCATTTATCTAATTCGTAATAGGGAATTGAGTCTACATAAATGTTAAATAAGTTGACGGCTGCTTTACCGTATTCTTCACTCTTGAAGCGATAAATTGCATTTAAGCGATTAATATCTATCCAATAATGTTGGCGGATGTGGGCGCACAAAAGCGGTAGGCGGTTATCAATTGCTTCCACAACATCTTGATTTCCTTGGCAAATTAACATTTCACGGGCTGCACGTAACGCCGCATAAAATAAAACTTGTAGTTCCAAAGGATGACCATAAATACCTAAACGGCGGTCAATCATGCAGGCACCATCAGGAACCAATAATGTTGGATACATATCAAAACGATTTGCCAAGCATATTTCCATAATTAGCCGAATACCTGTTTGGAATTCTGGCTGATATGCTAAAGAAAAATCTTTGCTGGCTACTACATAGGCACGCAATAAAAGAATCCACCATAAACAAGAATCAACTGGTGTAACGCGTGCGATCGCGTGTTCACCAAAATCTGCCTCTAAATATTCTTCACCATTATCTGAGACTACTTTAAAGCTAGCTGGAATTAATCCCCGCCCTGGCTTATAAGCATCTAACTGTCTATCTTTAGGCTGTAATTTTAATGTTTCTTCTAGAAAGTTGCGGACAATATCTGTTTTACCCTTAATCAAGAAAATTAGGGCTGATGAAACAAAATCCCTCACAAAACATTGGTCATAATTTAATGCTTCTACAGAAGCATCAAAGGCTGCAACCGTCCCTACTGGACGACCTTTATAATATAAAATCGATTTTTCTAGAGCTTCCCATGCTGATTCTTCTATGATGTCATTTGTTAGCAGTCCGTTTAGCTTCTGCATCGCCAGATTAACTCCATTGGGGGTGTGAATTTTTGGTAGATGCGCTTTGGTAGTATTACCTTCGCATAAATAGCAAAGATAATTGTTTAAATAGCCTACATTAATTGAGATAACAGCCGACTATAAATTTTAAAAGCCGTTGATTTTTAGAATTCTGAATGCACAATTAATTTACTAGCAATCACTGATGTTTGTGATAAGTTACAGCTATAACTGCAATTAATTACCTCAACTTATCGAGTAATTACTAAAAACCGTACTATAAAGATATATTTTTAGATTATCTGTCGTTCCATTATTGTTTCTGGAACTATGCTTTACCAAATAAAAACATATCCCTGGGGCTATTTAAGGTTTAGATGAAGTCTTAGTGGCTCCTCATATCCTTAATGAATTAGGATTTAGTTTTAAAGACTCATTTTCCCCTACAAATTAATAATTTATAACTTTTTGTGAAAATATGCAATATGAATAATTACAATCTCCAAAAAGTCAATACTTCGCAAGGATCATATATTGTACACCACTGAAAGATTAAATGCTGTGCTTTAGAAAGCCAATTACCTATAAATTAATCACAGCAATACATTCAGCTATAAATTAATGCAAGATAAGATAGGAAAACGGAGACTAGCAAGTAATATTTGAAACGATAGCATAAACTCAACAGCTTAGTTTAAATAAGGGTGATTTTACTGAAAATAAATTGAGTATTTTTGCTAATTTCACCAATAATTAGTGATTAACAGCATTTGCTCCTGTTATCCGCCATTTAATCAGCTATGAATGCAAGTTTCCCAGCCATTATAATGGGGTTTTTATGAAAATTTCAGGCTAACTAGTATTAGAGTGAGCATTGCCCACCACAACCATGATACGGTGGACAATGCCCACCCTACTTATATTTCATAAATCAAATACTAGTCCTATAGTTATAGGGCGTAGCAAATAGTATGACGTAGCAATATCTACGGTAGGTAAGTAGGTATTGTTAGTGTGAGACGTAAAGACGAGAAAAAAGTTGCACAGAGGCTAAGACTTACCCATGAGAACGAACAATCAAGGGTTCGGACACTTACACCCTTACACCCAATCTCAACAGATAACCTGGGTGCATAAGTCCTGATTATATCCAAGGGAAGAGAATAAATAACTGGAATATATTTCTGGGGTTTCAATTAGAACAATCTACAAGTATGAGGCTTTTACTAAATTGTTCATCCAGAATCAATATAGAATGTTGAATCTATTTTTAAAAGTTGTAATACTGTTATGTTCTCCACAGGAGATTATGTACTTAACCAACAAACTGGGCATTGGGGAAAAGTTGTTGGTTACGGAAACTACCTAATTAACAATATAGATACGGTGACACTGAAAGTGCTGGTGGCGGAAACCGCTAATTCGCAAAAACGAGTGTTTGTAGTGGAAGACAAAGTTTCAGCTTGGATTAGGTGGTCAGTAGCATCATAATTCCACCTTATGAGGAGATGATAATGTTGCAAGATTGTATTTTTTGCCTACATGAAGCCGCCTTACAATTTCTATGCAAAAAGCATTTATTCCCCACAAATCCAAATGATTGTTTTGTTAATCCTCCTTGTGGATGTGCTAACCCTGGTAAAGAAATTCAGTGCGAAGACTGTCCACACCTAGAAGCTTGTCTGTCTAGTTTTAAAAGCAAGCACTAATCTTTGTCCAAACCCTTGATGTTTCGTTTTCATGGGTAAGCTCTATTGTTCAGAGTTTTTTGCTTCCCTGCCTTTTCCCAATCCCCAATTTACCGAGACTGGATACTTTTGCTGCTGTTTGGCAGCTTTTCTTGCGAAATTGAGAGGTTGTAATTATGCTGTCCTGGTAATAGATTCCCTACTTTTAGCGAGTACCTTCCTGGCTGCCAATAACCTGATAGTTCAGCTTTACTGCCTGAGTAAGTATCTGCCATAACACAGAAACGTCCACCAGGCCCATCAATCCATAATGTGGGTTTGCCTTGACCTTCAACGGTCAATCGTAGATAAGGTAGTGCTTCTGTAACTTGGAGAATTTGATTGGCTGTAGCCGCAACATTGCCACAATTGCTTTTGACTGTTCCACCAGACTGACCACTCAAGACCAATGGCTCTGAAGGCAATTTCCTATCGATCTGAATTGATGGTACTTGTGCTAAATTAGCTTGACTTGATGCTAAAATCATCGCTAAAGCTGCGGGAACAACTTTAAATAGGCTAAACTTCTTCATATGAATTAATGCTCCCGACTATTTTTAGAGCGATATATATAATAAATAGTCTGAGTTAAAAGACGTTGCTATTACGTCTATGTTCCAAAATGGATTGTATAAAATTTTATCTACTAATTTAATGACTATATGGCTAAATGTTAAAGATTAGATAAAGTGTCTAATTAATAGGATAGCTGTATTGAAAAGAGGGAATGGGGACTGGAGATTGGGAAGAATTAGGAATTGGGGCAAAGGGAAAATCTTCCAGTAAGTTCTCCCTTCTGCTACCTGTTACCCTGCTTTCTGCTCCTGGCTTCTTACATTTCTCTCATCCCAAATTCCGTTTGTTAAATATCTTAACTGAGGTAAAAAAGATTCATGAGTCCTCAACCAGAAGATGATTTAGAGCGTCGTCTCCAACAACTAGAGGCGGATATGAATGCCCAGTCTCCAGCACCAGAAAAAAATTCGCCGTTGAATTGGCTAAATCAGAACGCTAGTTTTCGGAAATTACAACTCTGGTTTAATGGCTTATCTGGGGCAAAAAAGCTAATAGTTGTGGGTGTGTCGGTAGTATTAGGCATAGCGATCGCCCAGATGGTGTTAAAAGTCGTTGTATCGGCAATATCTTTGGCGCTGTTAGCTGGGTTAGTGTATCTTGGATACAAATTTTTTGTATCTGGCAATTCTCAAAATAAGCAATAGTCTTATGTTAACGATGCCGGAATGCGGCAAAGAATAAACTTAAAGGGAATTATCTAAAAATGACGACTCCAATTGTTAAAAAAAGTAATAATGCACCAAGCAAAAATTTAGTAAAACCAAATTCTCTACCCCTAGCCACAAGACGCTTGGCCGCTTGGGCAACAGAAATTACCTTATTAGCTACCACTGGTTTGGTTCCTTTTGGTCTAGGGGTATATATCAATTCTAGAAGTGATATTAATCGAGAACCCCTCAACCCAGCACTAGTAGTTACAGAAAGAGCGATCGCTAGACCTTTGGCATTACCGGCAGACTATGGTATACGGAATGTAGCTTGGCCGACTAACTACTTATGGATGTTAGCTTTGTTAGCACCCACAGCTCTTTCCTGGTGGCAATTATACTTACTAGCAAAAACAGGTAGTACTCTGCCCAAGCGTTGGTTTGGTGTGAAGGTACTCAACGAAGAAGGCACTCCCCCAGGTTTAGCCACCGTTGTCGTCCGCGAAGGTATTGGTCGTTGGACTGTACCCATGTCCGTTGCTTACATTCTCTGGCGCTACAGTTTTGCCTTTCCCAACTTGGGCTTGTTTACATCATTGGCAGTGTTGATGGTCATAGGCGAAGCTTTGGCCTTACCCGCACGTCGGGGACGGAAAGCCTTACATGATTGGTTGGCGGGTACTTATGTAGTCGATGCCAATCGCCCTGTACCATCCCCAGATGTAGCCCTAAATGGACGAGGTTTATCTGGTGTCAGTCCTCAACCGGAGGAAGGAAATGCCACCTTAGCCACAACTGCAATGGCTATGAGCTACCCCCAAGGAGAAGTCATCACCACAGACAACAGTAGCTTGATTTCCTTGTGGCGACGGATGCAGCAAAACCCCAGTCTCACCTTATTTGGTGTTGCCCTTACCAGTATGACGGCTGTACTGGCTACTTTAATTGGGACTCAAGTTTATATCCAAACTCAGCAAGGGAATCGGGAATCGCAGAAAATTAACAGTCAGCAATTCTTGGAATTTGTGAAACAATTAAGTCCTGAGTCTGGAGCCAGTATCGAAGACCGTCAAAGGACAATTTTGGCTTTGGGTAGTCTGAAAGATTTCCAATCTATCCAGTTTTTGACGGACATGATGGTGAAGGAAACTAACCCCATCCTCATAGATACCATCCAACAGGCACTTACAAGTGTAGGCACCGCCGCCATCCCCGAATTACAAAACAAAAATCAGTTTTTGGCGACAGAATTAGACTCTGTTGGTAGCGCATCTCCAGAACGGGAGGCTCGACAAAAACGCTTACAAATTAACCAGCAGACAATTAATAAAATTCTCAATGTTTATAGTGGTAAAACCTTAGGGCTTGATCTCAGCCGGACTCAACTAGGCCAAAGTGGGACTGTGGGTGGTTCCTTTTTTAACTTGATTTTAGACAACATTGATTTATCAGGCATTAAGTTCAAATCTGCCAATCTTAACCAAGCTAGTTTTAAGGGTAGCCGTTTTCGGAGCGTTGGTGACGATGGACGCTGGGACACCTATGATGATGCGATCGCTGATTTAAGTCAAGCCCAGATGAAACAAGCCAATTTCACTGATGCTAACCTCAGCCGCGTCCTCATGACTCGTAGCGATTTAAGCCGCGCCACCCTCAATAGAGCCAATTTATCCAATGCACGCTTAATTGGTGCTAACCTCAGCAGCGCCCAATTAGTAGGAGCTGATTTGCGGGGTACAGTTTTAGAAAATGCCAGCTTGACAGGGGCTGATTTAGGTGATGCTAAATTACAAGAAGCCAATCTCTACGGCGCGCGTCTTAGTCGAGTCATCGCTATAGGCGCTCAATTATCGTTTGCCAACTTAACTAAAACCGATTGGCAAAGTTCTGACCTCTCCGGCGCTGATTTAGAACGGGCAAATCTCAGCAATGCTGACCTCAGCGCCACTCGCATGACAGGCGCAATTTTACGCTCCGCTCAACTGGAAAATGCTAACTTGCGAAATGCTGATTTAAGTCTGGTCGATTTGCGGGGAGCTAATGTCGCCGGTGCTGATTTTAAAGACACAATTCTCACCCCCAGCAGACAAGACCCAGCAGACCAATTCGTACAAACACCAGAACTAGGTTCAGTATCTGCGGTAGTTAAAGGGGTAGATTTTTCTCAAGCTAAAAATCTAGATGGCAAGCAACTAGCTTATATTTGCACTCAAGGCGGCGTTCATCCACGTTGTCCGTAGATCTGTAATATATCTGGGGATTGGGGATTGGGCGAAAATCTTGCGGTCAGTTCTTCCCCCGCTTCCCCTGCTTCTCCTACTCACCAAAACGAGTAAGTCCCTTAAGCCTCTATCAGGGGGTGATAGTCGTCTGGGTTACTAAAACCAGCCACCCAGGCTGCTGCTTGATGGCAACTCTGCATCTGGGGAGGGACGCGCAGGATGTGAATGTGTCCTGTTGAGGGACAAGTGACCTTTAAGACCATGAGAGCTTCATCATCTTCAAAGGGGATGTACACTAGTTGGCGTTCCCCGCCAGCATCTTTGTCGCGATCGCGTACTAATCCCCCCACTTGCTGCAAAAATGTTTCGTATCCCAGACGCTCAATCAATACTCGTCGCAGCTCAACGTTCTCGATTTTAAGGATATCTTGCCCGGTGATGGACTGAGATTCAAAGGCTATGTAATCGCTGACCTCTACACCTCGCCAGCGCAACACGAAACCATGTCCCACCCCTAAACTTGTAATTCCACTTCCAGCCAACTCAATCCAACGGGTGACATGAAGACCTGGGGGGAGATTGACTAAGTTCACACAGCCACTAATATCTAGACTTTCACAGGTAAGATTTTCTGGTAAATTGCAAAGCTCTGTCGCACCGCTTAAATCCAGATGTCCTAAAACGCGTATCCCCTCCCATGCACGGTGTTCAAGGATGAGTTTTCGCGCCATTTGAGGCGATACAGGCTGATGATTTTCCTTGGGGTGTTGTTGCGATCGCTTCTTCGGGACACGCCCCCCTGACATCATGTTCAGCATTAATCCTCTACCTCCACGTAAGCATCAGGACGGTATTCCCGTTGTCGCCAAACGCGGTACAGCCCTTGGGGTAATTCAATCGGTCGATGTTCTTCATGAATTAAGGTAGCACTGGCTTGTTTAACTTCTAGAAACATCTCGCTACCATGTACCCATAACTGCACACCATGAGATTCCTGTATGCGATGACTGTGACCTGTGACTTCACCATGAGCCAGAGTTGTACCTACTCGTTTTTGGGCAGCATTGGGAATACTATCAATACGCCTAAGCAAAACGTCGCCATGTCTATAAAGCATATTGGCTGTTGTATTTCAGCTTTTGATATCAGTATAGTGTAGTACGCTTTTACTAAAAAGCTCTTTTTCACCAAAAGATAAGGTTTAAAGCCGAGTGGAATTGTGGTCGTGAACTTCCCTTACCCCCCTAATTTTTTACTCAGCACAGTTAATAATTAGGTGTGTTAGGGCATCAATTAGGCGATCGCTCTCCATTGGCATAATATCTTTACCGTGCATAATCTCTTGTGTCATCACAAAATGCACTAATGAACCAATCAAAATTCTGGCTGTAGCTTCTGGATCGGGGATGTTGAGTTCAGGACGAGAAGCTATATATTTACTAATGGTTTCGATGGCTGGCTTGGCAATGCTACCGATAAAAATCTGCGCCAACCCTGGAAAACGTGCTGACTCACCAATCAACAAGCGCTCAAATGACTGATATTCTGGATCGTCTATCATCTGATGTAAGGCTGTTTTCGCTAACCTTCTCAGCACTATATAAGGGTCCCCTTGCAAGGCTTGAGTTCCCAAAATTGTCTGGAAGCGTTTTTTGGCCAGTTTCTCTATTAATGCTTTAAATAAACCTTCTTTATCTTGAAAGTGACTATATACTGTTGCTTTGGAAACCCCAGCCGCTTCCGCTACTTTATCCATACTAGTGGCAGCATAGCCGTTGGCTAAAAATTCCTGCATCGCACCTTGCAGAATCTTCTCAACTTTATCGGTAGAATTTGAACGATCTGTTTCCCCAATTTTTGGGCGTGCCATTTTTCAATAATCCTGAAACGTTATCAATAGAGTCCATAGCCTACAGTCAATAGTTTATAGCCCAAAGCAATAAATAACTATTGACTAAACTAGTCGGTTTAGTATAATCATATTATATAACTACACAGTTTAGTTTTGTATATCTCAGTTCAGATATGGAGTAGATGTACCAGTTATGAAATTGAAGAAAGACAGGGTGTAGGGGTATAGAAGAAAATAACTATGGACTATTGACCAATGACAACTGACAACTGACAACTGACAACTGACAAACTTAATAAAATTCGATTTGAGTTAGCGAAGTTGAAATTGCTACAAAGGTATGGGATTGTGCAGAATTCAAAGCTCGACCGTTCAATTTCTCCTCAATCGATTTTACGTCCAGCGATTTTTTTAGCTTGTTTTGCATCGTTTGTTGCCATAGGAATCAGTTTTTATATAGGGTTAAATTTTCGGGAAGCATCTAATCAAAAGGTACAAGCACCGGGGGCATTGTTACCAGAGCTAAAAACGGTTACAGCTTTAGGACGAATTGAACCAAAGGGGAAAGTAATTAAACTCTCGGCGACTACATCTAGTGAAGGTAGTCGGGTAGAACAACTGTTAGTTAAAGAGGGGGATAGGGTAAAACCGGGACAATTAATTGCGATTTTAGATAGCCGCGATCGCTTAAAAGCTGCTTTAAAAGAAGCCCAAGAACAAGTAAAAGTAGCCCAAGCCAACCTCAACCGTACCCAAGCTGGAGCGAAAGGAGGAGAAATTGCGGCTCAAATGGCCACAATTGCCAAGTTAGAGGCGGAAGGTAGAGGTAATATTGCGGCTCAACTAGCTACTGTAGCGCGATTACAAGCCGAAGTCAGAAACGCCACAGCCGAAAACCAACGCTATCAAACCCTATATCAACAAGGCGCTGTTTCCGCTTCCGAGGGCGATCGCCAGCGCTTAAACTTAGAAACTGCCCAAAAAACCCTCCAAGAAGCCCAAGCCGACTTGCAGCGCATCCAAACCACCAGCCAACAACAACTGCAACAAGCCAAAGCCACATTAGCACAAATCACCGAAGTTCGTGGCGTAGATGTAGAAGCTGCTAAAGCCGAAGTTAATCGCGCCATAGCCGCCATGAACCAAGCAAAAGTGCATTTACAACAAGCCTACGTGCGATGGCCGAAAGAGTTGAGAGGGTCATCACCTCAAGATGCTCAAGTGTTTGAGATTCACACCCATCCAGGGGAATTAGTCTCTACTGATGGCATTGTTGATATTGGACAAACAAACCAAATGTACGTAGTCGCCGAAGTCTACGAAAGCGATATCAGCAGAGTCAAACCAGGGCAAAAAGTAAGAATTATCGGTGATTATTTACCTGTAGAAATGCAGGGAACCGTCGAACGCAAAGGCTTACAGATACGGCGGCAAAATGTAGTCAACACCGACCCTGCAAGCAATATTGATAACCGAGTAGTAGAAGTCCACATTCGTTTAGATCCTACTTCTAGCCAAAAAGCTGCTGATTTAACAAATATGCAGGTTAAAGCAGTTATTGAACTGTGATATCAATTCAAAATTCACAATTAAGAATTAAGAATTAAGACTCACTACTCAGCACTCACTACTCATTCCTAATTTCTTATGTTTCAACAATTGCGGCGACGAACTCCTTTAGGATGGCTGCAACTGAGCCATGAAAGAAGTCGGCTTTTAGTAGCATTGTCAGGTATTGCTTTTGCTGACTTGCTAATGTTTATGCAGCTTGGGTTTCAAGCTGCGCTGTATGACAGTAACACTACATTACATCGCAGTTTGCAGGCTGATATTATCGTCATCGGTTCTCAAACGCGGAACTTACAACGCATTTCTACGTTTTCACGTCGGCGACTTTACCAAGCAATGGATGTCCCAGGAGTGAAGTCAGCAGAGGCGATGTATGTGAGTAATATGCTGTGGAAAAATCCTCAGACACGCCGTGATACGGAAATTTTGGTCATTGGGATTAATCCCGATAGACCAGCTGTGGACTTTCCTGAAGTTAATCAAAAACTATCAGAAATTAAGTTACCGGATACCGTTATATTTGACCGTGCGTCTAGAGGTGATTACCAACAAACCATCGCCCAACTAGAACAAGGACAAACAGTTAAAACCGAACTAGAACGGCGTACAGTGACTATTACTGGTTTATTTAAACTAGGGGCTTCTTTCAGCGCTGACGGTACTTTGATTACCAGTGATCAAAACTTCTTGCGCTTGTTTCCGCGACAGCCAGCTTCTAGCGTCAGTGTGGGTTTGATTCAGTTGGAATCTAAGGCGAATCGCCAACAGGTAGCAGCAGCCTTAAAATCTCGTCTCTCGCAAGATGTGAAAGTGCTGACACACGACGAATTTATCGAATTTGAAAATAACTTTTGGCGCACTAACTCCCCCATAGGATTTATTTTCAGCATCGGGGTGTCAATGGGCTTTGTAGTTGGTGTGATTATTGTGTATCAAGTCTTGTCTACTGATGTTAATACTCACTTGCGAGAGTACGCCACCTTCAAAGCCATCGGCTATCGCCATTATTATCTACTAGGTGTGATCTTTGAAGAAGCCGTAATTTTAGCATTACTGGGCTTTCTTCCCGGCTTATCAGTCTCCTTGGGACTTTACCACCTCACTCGCACTGCCACAAACTTACCCATGTACATGACAGTCATCCGGGCATTGCAAGTATTAATCCTCACAATCATTATGTGTGCAATTTCAGGAGCGATCGCCACCCGTAAACTTCAAGCCGCCGATCCAGCCGAAATGTTTTAAATTCTGGTGGTGGTAGCAGTGCGTTTAACCTACGTTGAGTGCTGAGTAGTAAGTAAGTGGCAGAAGCCCAATCCTTGTAACAATTTGAAAACAGAATGCGACAGATACATACGGATATACCCTTATGCTGTTTGACTTTCCTAATTTTGAATTTTGTTGGCGCAGCCTTGCCGTAGGCTATTTTGAATTTTGAATTGGTATTAGTACCCAATCCCCAGTACCCAATTTATGCTGAAAGTCATTTCCGTTCGGAATCTTGACCACTACTTTGGTAATGGTTCACTGCGTAAGCAAGTTTTATTTAATATCAACTTAGAAATTAATGCTGGTGAAATCGTCATTTTGACTGGGCCTTCTGGTTCCGGTAAAACTACCTTACTTAACTTAGTGGGGGGATTGAGATCACCCCAGTCAGGTAGTTTACGAGTGCTGGGACAAGAATTGTATGGTGCTAGTGCAGAAAGATTGGTGCAGGCACGACGGCGTAACGGTTATATTTTTCAAGGGCATAACCTGCATGGTAGTTTAACCGCACTGCAAAATGTCAAAATGGGGTTAGAACTACACCAATACATTGAATCAGCAGAATTAGAAATTTGTGCAATCCAAATTTTGGAACAGGTGGGATTAGGAAACCATCTGCATTACTACCCTGATCAACTGTCTGGGGGACAAAAACAAAGGGTAGCGATCGCCCGTGCTTTAGTCAGCCATCCACAACTTGTGTTAGCAGATGAACCGACAGCATCCCTAGACAGTCAATCGGGACGAGATGTAGTTAACTTAATGCAAAAACTCGCTCACGAAAAAGGCAGTACAATCCTTATGGTTACTCATGATCACCGTATTTTAAATATTGCTGATCGAATTGTCCAGATGGAAGATGGTAAACTCTTGAGTCCCACTCCTGCCGTAATTAGCTAAAATTGTTCATCACTTCGTCGTAGTTTTGTAATATAACTGCCACAACTGTGTGTAATATTTATTCTTGTATTTGGTTACAAAATGCTTTTTTTGGGTTTAAAGGTAGGGCTTCCTGCCTTTTTTTATGGCGCTGCGCGTGCCAGTACTCTATACCGAATGGCACTAAGATAAGCGCAAATCTTTAAGGTATAAGGCTTTTGGGGTGTAAGGGTGTAAGGGTGTAGGGGAAACAACTAATAATTAAGTGAAGATATCTCATCAATACTGTTCTTCTCCTAACCCCTACACAGCAAGAGTTTCACCTTTTCTTAGTGACATTCTACTCTATACCCTTGAACCCTTACACCTTGTAATAACCTTTGTGCGTAAGTCCTAAAAAACCCGGCTTGTCCAAGAAACCGGGTTTTTTATGATAGTTTTAATCCAAATTTAAAAGACTAAATTAATCCTGGGCCTCTACCACGGCTATCACCTTTTTCTGTTAACTCACCTTCCTTATCTTCGTTAACTTCTGCCAACTCTTGAACCCGTGATGCTGTATCCTCTTCCGCTTCTTTCCTAGCATCACCTGGTACTTCATAGTACATTTCTGGTTCAACCGCGTAGTTGTTTAATAAACCCTCTTTATCTACTGTGTAACCATCTGTGGTGCGAATACTTTGGGCATCTGTTTGGTCATCTGTGGGCGCGTCGGCTTCCCTTTCTTCTGTAGGAAGTGTTTTATATAATTCCCCTTCTCTTTCTTTGCGTGCGGCGGTTTCAGCAGGTACGATGCCTCTATCGTACATATCGGCCTCTGCTCGTTCGGATGAATCGGTTGCTCTTTTAACTGGTTCATTAGTCATAAAATCTGTCCTCGTTAAAAAATCTGTTAAAACTTCGAGAACTAGATTATGCTTTTTAAAGATCACAAATCGACTATCTTTAGAAGTGATTTAATAAATTGTTCAAAAAAATCCTCTTTCTTTAGATATATACAATTCCTAAAAATACCAAATACCCGACTTAATTTAATAAATCGGGTTTCTATTCGGTTACAGATGATTTCTGATAGCTATTTGGGTAAAACTTATTCCCCAAAAACTTGAGATTTCAGTGTCCTAATTTCGGCGGTTAATTCTTGGCGAGTCGAGGACTTGATGAGATAACGGAAAGTAAACCATGTTGAGTAACTAAGGCCAATCAACTCAAAGAAGGGGGCTAGCAAGGGGATACCATTGATTGCACCTAATAAAGCTAGTACCACTTTTAAGGTGACAAGTGCCGCTAAGATAAGCAAAACGGTGAGAATAGAGCGGCTGTATTGTTGATAGAAACTGCCTAAATATTCGGGAAGTTCTGCCAAAAAATCCGTTACTTGATTAGTAATTTGCTGCCACTCAGGAGTAGTTGCTGTAGCTGGTGGTAATTGAGGTAGGTTGCTTTGTCCTGCACTAGACAGTGCTATTGTTCCCTGAGATACTTCGGTATTTAAGGATTCCGGTTGCTTTTGTTCGGTTTCCATAGTTTTTATATGTTGGTAATTACAACAGCTTTTTTAGTTCACTAGACGTAAATAAACATAAACATTCCCGTCGCCAGTTGTCAACGAAAATTCTCAGTAGTTAGTACAACTAACTACTGATACAAAAACAAATTATCTACTGTTAATGGCAAAGACGATGAGAAGACTCTTTCTCCCTCTGCACCTCCGGCTTCCCCTGCTACCAAAGTAATTAGATATTTTTTAGCTGGAAGTCCCTTAACTGTTTGGGGGAGCAACAACTGCTTTGACAACTACGTTGGTGACACCTTTAATTTCTTTGGCTAAAGGTTCAATTTTAGACAACTGGTCTTGGTTGTTGACAGTTCCGCCAACAGTGACAGTACCATTATCTTCTGCTTGGACTGTTAATGCACCATTAGGTATATTCGCCTCTAATTTGGAACGAACTTCGCTAGCTAAATCACCTTCAGCTCTTTGTGCATCGCCGCCAGTAATATTGTTGCGTTGTTCGCGGGCGCGGATATCGGCATTGAGTTGATCTCTACGAACCTCGCTCTGAGCGTCTTGTTGAGCAGCTTGGGTTGCTTCCGCAGAAGGTGCTTGTACATTTTCTGCTGTAGTATCGGGTGCAGATTGACTGGTTCTTGCACCATCTTGACAAGCCGCAGCACCAAACACTAGTAAAGAACTAATTAGAAGAGGAGTTAGCTTTTTCATTTCTTTATTTCCAGGTATCAATAATTTAGTGAGGATAGATTTTGTTTAGTTTCTTGAGAGACGCGTTACATCACGTCCCTCAGTTAATCAATGGGATTAGATTCTTTCTTCGCGGTGATCAACAATCACTACGCTTGGTTCTGTGTCGTGACCTACGTTAGAGGAAACACGATCGCCTACAGTAGAGGAAACGCGATCGCCTGTGATTGTGCTATCAACATCTCGGCGGTGTGTATCATGTAAATCAGTGGCATCAAAAACAGAGTATTCTTGAATACCGCGACGTTTGAGGATAGCCTCAGCGTGTTGAATTTCGCTTTCTGTACCATCAACAATGATGAGGTAGTCACCTCTTTGGAAGCGATCGCTATAAACTCGCGCTTTGTCTTCCGGGATTCCCAAGCCCACGAGTCCGCCAACAATTCCACCTGCGGCTGCACCGAGAGCGCCACCTGCTAAAGTTGTGGCGATCGCGGTAGCGGCTGCACCACCCGCAATTACTGGCCCAACGCCGGGAATTGCCAAAGCACCCAATCCTACTAATAGGCCGCCTAAAGCGCCTAAACCTCCGCCTGTAGCGGCTCCAGCCTTGGCTCCTTCGTCGGCTTTATTGCCTTGATCAAGGTTCGCACCTGCACCTGTGGTTTTGTTACCACTGTTATCTTTAGCGATGAGGGAAACTTGATTCATGGAGAAGCCTGCATCCCGCAATTCTGTTAATGCTGCTTCGGCATCTCGACGGTGAGGAAATACGCCAATTGCTCTTCTGCTTCTTTGTCTGGTTGTTGTGGGAGCCACATCTCGATGAGTAACACCAGTGGCTGCTGCTGCGGTTCCAGGAGCATCATAAATATCGTAGTCTTCTATGCCACGACGGCGCAGGATTGCTTCTGCTTGGGCGATTTCTGCATCAGTTCCGTCTACTATGACTAAATAGTGACCACGGCGTACACGGTCTTCATAACCTCTAGCTCGTTCTTCTGGAATTCCTAAACCAATCAATCCACCCAATAGACCACCAGCCACGGCACCAATTCCAGCACCAGCAAGGGTTGTAGCCAAGGTTGTTGCCGTTGCACCTGCTAACATGATCGGCCCAATTCCTGGAATTGCTAGAGTGCCAAGACCAACTAATAAACCACCCAATCCGCCTAAAGCACCGCCAGTAATAGCCCCTGTTTTAGCACCCTCGTCAGACTTATCACCTACTTTCTCTCGCACAGGGCTACCAGCAATTTCTTCATTCCGGTCTGCATCCTGAGCAATGATGGAAATTCTATCCATCGCAAAACCAGATTGTTTCAATTCGTGGAGGGCTTGTTCAGCATCTCGACGATGAGAGAATACGCCTACAGCGCGTCTATGTACACCTACTACCATTGTTTAAATTCTCCAAACAACAAAAGACAAAATTAGGTAATTAATTTTTTAGAAAATAATTGATTTCATTACTTCCTATTTATCTCTTGGTTCTAACTTCTTTTCATCAATCTGTTGGATGAATTTATAGGTCTGCCATTAGATATAGATATTTTTTGTAAAGTCAAAATAATACATAAATAAAGAATAAATGGTTTGTAAAACTCGCCATGTCGTAGACAAAAATATTATTTAAGCTATTTTCATATAATCCTTATATATTATGCTTGTAAATCCCTAAATAATTTTTAAAAATAATTATTTTTATTAGGGCATTTCCTAATCGGCTAAAGTACTGAATACAATACTAATAAAATTGTCCAATCTCCGCACATCTCCGAGTTTAAAAACATTAGGTATGTACTTCCCTTAATTAATAATTGCTATATTTAAATAGCTCAACAAAAGATATAACTTTTGATGAATGTGGTTATTACCTGAGAAAGTGTAGAGCATTACAAACAATAACTAAGCTAAGAGATAAGCCCTTTATAAAGTAATGGGTCTTTCATCTATCGGACGTAAGGTATAAGAATCCTATGTTCTACAATTTGGATAGTTTTTTAATTTATTCCTGGTTCTCCTTGGGAATAGCAGGCACAAATAAATTGCCGGAAGTAATAGCTCCTAGCACAGTCCCTATAAGTTTTTCTGGGACAAAAATCCTAGTGGCTTTATTAGCTGGTACTTTGATGGCGATCGCCTTCCATTTACTACTAACTAATCTTTCTGTCGCCGTTGGTATCTCTACTTACGGCAAAAATCCCTATAGTGATGATGATGACGAATCAGAAAGTCTTGGTAAGCAAGTTCGAGAAGTAGAAGCAAAAGTTGGTGGTTGGGCAATAGTCACAGCAAGTATTGCTTTATTTGCTGCTACTTTCTTAGCAGTAAAATTGACCTTGATCGAAAATACAACATTAGGGGTAATTAGTGGTGTAGTCATTTGGTCTACCTATTTCTTTTTAATAATTTGGTTGGGTTCTTCTGCTGTGGGTTCTTTTCTAGGTTCAATTATCAGCACAGTTAGCTCCGGGTTACAAGCTCTAACAGGCACGGCTACTAGTGCTATTGGTGCAGCAACCACTAAAAACCAAATGGTATCCACAGCAGAAGATATCACAGCCGCAGTCCGGCGCGAATTAACCTCAGGTTTTGACCAGGATACTATTAGAAATACCCTGCAAAGTTCTTTATCAGCACTACAAGTCCCACAACTAAATTTAAACGAAATTCGCAGTCAGTTTGACAAAATATTGGGTGATGTAGATTGGCAATCCCTTGGTGATGGTGATTTACTACAAAATGTGAATCGCCAAACATTTATCGATTTAATTAGCGATCGCACCAATTTATCTCCAGCTAATATCAACCAAATTGCAGACCAACTACAAGCAGCTTGGCAGCAAGTTTCTAACCGCAAAAATCCCACCGAACAAGTAATTAATTTACTGCAATCTGCTACACCAGAAGAGTTAAAGGCGGAAGATTTGGGTGAACGTTTACAACAACTAGTTACATCTAGGAAAAACGGTAATGGTAGAAATGGAATGATGCAGCAAGCGGTGAAATTTGGCATCAGCGCCGCCGTACCAGCAGTACTAGATCGGGTAGATATTTCTGATATCGATGTAGACAGAATTACCAATCAACTGCAACAGTTACGAGACAAAGTTCAAGATATTGATGTCGAGAGAATCACCAAACAATTGCAACAGATTCGAGAGAAAACTACTGAGCAAATTAGTCACAGATTCTCACCCCCAAGTGATAACACTATCAAAACAGACGTAGAAGACTACATCCGCAATTCTTTTCCTTGGCATTTTAACCGCATCACCATTAGAAATGAATTTCAAGATGTCATCTACGACCCAGAGGCAGATCCTACAGATGTCCGCCAGCAAATTGAACAATTAAACCCAGATGATTTTACTAACTGGCTGACACAACGAGGCGACCTGACGGAAGCTAAGGTGAAAGAAATTGCTCAAGAAATGGAGAGTATTCGTCAGCAAGTTTTAGAAACAGTCCAGCAATCGGAGAAAATCGAAAAAGGTTACGAAATTCGCAACCGCATCGAAAATTACCTCCGTGCTACTGGTAAGCAAGAACTGAATCCTGAGACAATTGACCGAGATTTTGGTAATTTGTTAACGGAAGCAACGCAGGAGTTTGCAGATATCAGTACTCGCTTGCAAGGTTTTGACCGAGAAGCCTTTGTACAAGTATTGTTGCAACGTCAAGACTTCAGCGAAGAAGAGGCTAATAATATTGTTAGTCAACTCGAAAGCATCCGCGATAATTTTCTCAATCAAGCCAGAGAAACCCAAGAACAGGCGACCACCAAAGCCAATGAACTATGGCAAAGGGTAGAAGAATATCTGCGTCACACCAACAAAGAAGAGTTGAATCCTGACGCAATTAAGCGGGATTTGCGAGTGTTATTAGAAGACCCCCAAGTGGGAATTAACCTGTTACAGTCGCGCTTATCTCAATTTGACCGTGATACTTTAGTACAGTTGCTCAATCAGCGTCAAGACTTAAGCGAGGAGCAAATTAATCAAATTATTGATCAGGTAGAAGCCGTCAGAGATAGCGTTTTACAAGCACCCCAAGCCGTGGTAGACCAAGCAAAAGCACAGTATGAAAAAACTACCACAGCGATCGCCAACTATCTCCGCAATACTAACCTAGAAGAACTCAACCCTGAAGGTATCAGGCAAGATTTGGCGACTGTACTCAGCGACCCCAAAGAAGGTGCGGTGGCGTTGAGACATCGGTTATCTCAAATTGACCGAGAAACCTTAGTCAAAATCCTCAGCCAACAGCAAAACTTGAGCGAAGACCAAGTTAATCGGACGATTGATCAACTACAAGACGCTATTGGGGATATTATCAGAGCGCCCCGCCGTTTTGCTAAACGCACTACTCAAAGGGTTGTAGAGTTTGAAGCCGGTCTAGAAGATTATCTGCGTCAAACCAACAAAGAAGAACTAAACCCAGAAGGAATCAAACGCGATTTACAATTACTCTTGCGAGATCCACGCTTGGGAATTGGTAGTTTAGGCGATCGCGTTTCTCAGTTTGACCGTGGAACAATTGTGGCTTTACTATCCCAACGGGAAGACATCTCAGAGGAAGAAGCCAACCGCATCGCCGATCAAATTGAGTCAGTCCGCAGCAGCATTACCGAGCAAGTGCAGCAGATTCAGCATAAGTTACAGTCAGCAATTGACCAAGTTTTTGACAGGATTCGCAACTATCTCAACTCCCTGGATCGTCCAGAACTCAACTATGAAAGCATCCGTCAAGACTTCGCTAAATTATTTGATGACCCACAAGCCGGATTAGAGGCCTTAGGCGATCGCCTCAGTCAATTTGACCGTGATACCCTAGTTGCGGTTCTCAGTTCCCGTGAAGATATCGCCAAGGAAGATGTTAACCGCATCATCGACCAAATCGAAGCCGCACGGGATAGCGTCCTACATCGCGCCGGACGCATCCAACAAGAAGCCCAAAAGCGTATCAAAGCTGTGAGACAGCAAGCTAGAAAACAAGTAGAAGAAACCAGAAAAACCGTCGCTAGCGCTGCTTGGTGGCTATTCGGTGCAGCTTTCTCCTCTCTGGTCGCTAGTGCGATCGCTGGTGCATTAGCCGTCACAAGTTAGGGGTTTAGGGGTGTAAGGGTTTAGGGGTGTAGGGGTTTTTCACCCAATCCCCATTACCCCTTATCCCCAGAGGGGGCCCCACCTTCCCCAATCCCAAGTCTTTTGAGTTCTAAATGATGAGAGAATATTAAATTGGCATCATAAAACTTTAAATACTTACATCATGGCAAAAATCCAGTTTTCTAGAGGACTCGATGAAGAAGTAATTCCAGAAGTACGTTTGACGCGATCGCGCACAGGTGACACTGGTACAGCAACATTTATTTTTACAAACCCTAAAATTTTAGACCAAGGCACTACTGAAGATATTACCGGGATGTATTTAATTGACGAAGAAGGAGAAATCATCACCCGTGAGGTTAAGGGTAAATTTATCAATGGTAGACCTGAGGGATTAGAGGCTGTTTATGTGATGAAATCAGCCCAAGAATGGGAGCGTTTCATCAGATTTATGGAACGTTACGCCCAAGAAAACGATTTGGGATTCAGTAAATCTTAAGCGTCAACGGTCAACAGTCAACAGTCAAGAGAGTTTTGGACTACGGACTATTGGCTATTGACTTATCCCCCTATACATGATGAAAAAACCTCATCCAGATGCACCAGGAATAACGGTAAATTGTGCAGTTGTTACTGTAAGCGATACACGTACCCCAGAGACAGATAAAAGCGGTCATCTCATCCAGCAGCTATTAATTGATGCAAATTATACTGTAGATGATTACGTAATTATTCCCGATGAACCAGCGCAAATCCAATTACAGTTAGCATTATTGAGTCAGAATTCTAATTTAGATGCGGTAATTTTTAATGGTGGTACAGGTATTGCACCGAGAGATACTACTTATGATGCTATTGAAAAACTATTAGAGAAAACCCTACCCGGATTTGGGGAAATATTTAGATATTTGAGTTATCAGGAAATTGGTTCACGAGCGATCGCCTCTCGTGCAGTTGCAGGCGTATATAAAAATCAATTAATCTTCTCTCTTCCCGGTTCCAGCAACGCCGTGCGCTTAGGTATGGAAAAACTGATATTACCGGAACTCACTCACCTAGTTAGCCAAGTACGTAAATAGAACTATTCAGTGGGTAGGGTGTGTTGTCCCGCAGAGAAGGCTGCTCAAAATCTATCACTAAGTACCAAATAATCAAAGGTTTTAAGCCTCTCCCCGCGTCGGGGAGAGGTATGGAGAGGGGTTATTTCAAATTTATTGAACTCCCACTACATTTGAGCATGATTAGGGTTTTGAATCCCTTTTTCCCACAATACTAAGAAGCTAAAGCAACTTCCACTAATTGCTGTAACTCACCTTTTTGGTAAAGTTCAATCAGAATATCGGAACCACCAATAAACTCCCCATTGATATAAACTTGGGGAATTGTCGGCCAGTTGGAATATTCTTTAATACCCTGGCGAATTTCTTGGTCTTCTAAAACGTTGATAGTCTCAAAAGGAACACCCAAAGTATTGAGAATCTGCACAACATTGTTAGAGAAGCCACACTGAGGCATCAATTTGGTTCCCTTCATGAAAACCATAATTTTATTTTGTGTTATTAAATTATTAATTTTTTCGCTGGTTTCCTGTGTCATGGCTTTTGTATGTCCTAGTTTTGTGATTAGTTATTAGTCATTAGTCATTAGTTATTAGCCATTAGTCATTGATTTCTTAATGTTGACTATGAACTATTGACTGTGGACTATTTACTAGTTTCGGGAGTGTATGTTTTCAATGCTAAGGCGTGGATGGCTTCAGTTGACATAGCTTGCCGCAATGCACCATAAACTAACTGATGCTGTTGCACAAGTCTCTTACCTGCAAACTGCGATGAGACTACTGTCACCTGATAATGGTCGCCGCCACCGGTCAAGTCTTGCACCTGAACCTGCGCGTCTGGCAGTTCCGCCTTGATCATTTCCTCAACCTGCTGCGGAGTAATCATCGCAATTCCTGAAAAAACTTACTTTTCTATTATTAACAGATATACAGCAGATGCTTATGGTTTGAAAATAGGGACTGGGGATTGGGGACTGGGGATTGGGGACTGGGGATTGGGGACTGGGAATAGTTACTTCTTAATTTTACTCCTGATGACCATGCTTCCTTCGTGTTTCCCATCACCAAAATATATAGATAACATAAATGTCAAGAAACTTCTTTGCTCAATATTACGAAAAAAAGTACAAGCACAAAGATTAATTTTTACGGAAACTCTAGGTACAATACATAAGCCGCTTCCTTTTTCCTCAAGATCATGGGCAATACTTTTGGACATCTGTTTCGGATCACTACTTTTGGCGAGTCACACGGTGGAGGCGTGGGGGTTGTGATTGACGGCTGTCCTCCGCTACTCGAAATTTCTCCTGAGGAAATTCAACTGGAGTTAGACCGCAGACGACCCGGACAGAGTAAGATTACAACGCCTCGTAAGGAAGCAGACACCTGTGAGATTTTGTCTGGGGTATATGAAGGCAAAACTCTGGGAACGCCAATATCAATTTTGGTGCGAAATAAAGATACTCGTCCCCAAGATTATGATGAGATGGCGCAAAAGTATCGTCCTTCCCATGCTGATGCAACTTATGATGCTAAATATGGGATTCGTAATTGGCAAGGTGGCGGTAGATCCTCAGCGCGGGAGACAATTGGTAGAGTAGCCGCAGGTGCGATCGCTAAAAAAATTCTCCGGCAAGTTGCTAATGTAGAAGTTATAGGCTACGTCAAACGTATCAAAGACTTGGAAGGTGTTGTAGATCCCAATACCGTCACCCTAGACCAAGTGGAAAGCAATATCGTTCGCTGTCCTGATGGCGAATTGGCAGACCGCATGATTGAATTAATCGAACAAACAGGTAGACAAGGTGATTCTATCGGCGGTGTAGTGGAATGCGTAGCGCGGAATGTTCCTAAAGGCTTGGGTGAACCTGTATTCGATAAGTTGGAAGCAGATATCGCCAAAGCTGTGATGTCTTTACCTGCTAGCAAAGGTTTTGAAATCGGTTCAGGTTTTGCCGGGACTCTGCTAACAGGATTTGAGCATAACGACGAATATTATATTGATGAAAACGGTGAGATTCGCACAGTAACTAACCGTTCCGGTGGGATTCAAGGCGGTATTGCCAACGGAGAGAATATCATTTTGCGAGTTGCATTTAAACCCACAGCCACGATTAGAAAAGAGCAAAAAACAGTTACTCGTGAAGGCGAAGAAACCCTATTAGCCGCCAAAGGTAGACATGATCCCTGTGTTCTACCCCGTGCAGTCCCGATGGTAGAAGCAATGGTGGCGTTGGTACTGTGCGATCATTTGTTACGCCATCATGGACAGTGTAAGGTGCTATAAAAATTCCTTGGCAATTTTCAATAGTACTTTTTTACTGGGTGGGTGTTTGACTCGCCCTTTTTTCTGGGTAAGTTTATGGTAGCGAAAAACACATTTTACTGAGTAAGCTACCATTGACTAGCAACATGGATAAAGAGTTTCAAAATCGCTTAGAACACTTTGCTGTACTAAAGTCTAAATATAAAGTAACTAGTTTTCAAGATTTATCACCGTCCAGTTTACTTTATCTCATTTTAAGAAAATTTGACTTAGGACTTGAAGTAACTGAACTAGAGTTTAATTGGTTAAGATGTCAAGAACTTTTTGAAACTGCTGAGATTATTTTTAAACAGCAGGAGTATAAATCAGTAGAATTAAGAACCTTGCGAAATGAGTTTGACTCCCTCAAATCTCAATATCAAATACCTAAAATAAGGACAGACTTTAAAGATTCTTCTAATACTCTTTTCCCTATCCTTTGGAAACTTAATTCAGAAAAATCACTGACTAATTCAGAGATTGAATGGCTAAAAAATAATCAGCTTAATGCAACGATAGCACTTGTCCATAAAATGCAATTAGAAAAGGCTTTTTTTGCTTTGAAGACAAAGTATCAAGCCACTAAATACCAAGGTTTATCACCTAATAGCCCACTATATAAGATTCTCAAGAAACTGGATGATCGAGAAAGACTGAACTATCCAGAATTGGAGTGGCTAAAGAAAAGAGAGTTATTTGAAACAATAAAGGTTTTTGAACAACAAGAAATAGAAAAACAGGCAAATTTTATTCAACTAAAAATTAAATATCATGCCAATCAATACCCAGACATATCGATATCTAGTCCATTATACTCAATATTACAAAAGCTTGACAATCATGAAAAATTAATTGAAACAGAATTTAAATGGCTAGAGAAGCAAGAACTTACCGAGACAATTGCCATTGTTAGAGATTTGGAACAAGCACAAGAATTTGCTATCTTGAAACTTAAATATAAAGCAAATCAATATGTCGATTCATCGCTTAAAAGTCATCTGTATAAAGTCTTAAAAATAATTGAGGGAGGGAACTATCTATCTGATCAGGATATCAACTTCCTGAAAAAACGCAAGCTGACTGAGACTATACAAATTGCAGATGAAAGATATATCTCTGCTCTAAAATTCAAGATAAATTTGGGAGAGTTACTTAATGATTCAGAAATTATCTGGCTGAAGAATCACGGACATGAGGATATCATTAATTTGGCTCAACAACAACACTTTAGAGTACTAAAAAGGAAATACGGATTAGTAGATCCATTGCTGCCAATTGAGCCATTTTATACAATTATGCTAAAGTTAGAGAAAGGAGAAAGATTAGATCCTATATTAGTTATTCCTCTGATACAAGAGAAGATGTTATCTTATGATGGAAAAATAGCCCTTGCACATCATAAACTTGAAGCAGAGTTTTATGAAAAAGAATTACAACGCACCGGAAATAAATGGCATATTCCCACAGCTAGTAGTTATTGGCGCAAAGCAGATGAGCCAGAAAAGTCTTTAAAGGTGACTGATTTGAATTTAGGAAAAATCAAGGAAAGTAAACTAAAATCAGCAATTTTAGTTACTAGGGGTGGTGCGTTTAGAGATATGATCAAATTGGATGAGGCTGAAAATTGTGCCAGAAAAGCTATAGAGTATCACCCTGATAGTTATCAACCCTATACTTTAATGGGAGCGATTTTTTATGATCGTGGTAGTTATGCTGAAGGTGATTATTGGTTTGAACAAGCCATACAACGTGGCGCTAAAACTGAGGATATAGATGATGAAATAAAACGAGTATTACGCAGTACAAGAGATGAGATAAAACGGCACGAAGCCGCAGAATATTTACTACGGAAAGACGCAAAACGCTATTCTTGGGCTAAATCTCATCTCATGACAGTATCAAGGTAATTGTCAAGAATTTGGGTGGCATGGCTATACCGTCTATCTACATAGTTTACTAGATTTATTCACAGCGTTTTGAGAGTTTCCATTGTACAGAGTTTTTGGTGGGCAATGCCCACCCTACAAATGCTACAAATGCTAGACGCGCTACCACTTTAGCGGGGGTTTGTCTTGCCTTATTCCCCAGGTTATATGAGGCGATTCGCCTGCAATAATTTTAAATTTGTGGTCTACTAAGGTACTATGGTTGAGAATAAGGGCAAATTTGCCTAAAATAAAGCATTATTTTAGCGAGTTATATTACATGGATTTTGTGACAGTTCTAGGTTTCGCTGCCGCTTTATTAACTACTTTTTCATTTTTGCCACAGATGATTAAAACATGGCAAAGTAAATCAGCTAAAGATGTATCTTTTATTATGCTGATATTCTTTAATACTGGTATTTTCTTATGGCTAATCTATGGAATTATTCTGCAACAATTACCTGTTATCTTTGCTAATGCTACTACATTAGTTTTTAACATGATAATTCTATGGCTTAAAATTAAATATAGATAGATATACTTTGATAAAACTCCTGTGACATCTTCTTTCTTTAGCGCTGAACGCCTGTTATTTACTCCTACTACACCAGAAACCAACGCCATACCACTGATATTTGCTTTTCCCAATGAGTACACGGTGGGTATCACTAGTTTGGGCTATCAGGTAGTATGGGCGACTTTGGCAATGCGTAGCGATGTGCAGGTGAGTCGTTTATTTACTGATACTTACGAACCACTTCCTAGAGAACCAGAAATTGTCGGCTTTTCTATTTCTTGGGAGTTGGATTATGTCAACATTTTAAATCTATTGGAATCTTTACAAATTCCCATTCGCGCCAGTTTGCGTGATGATTCCCATCCCATAGTTTTTGGTGGTGGCCCTGTTCTCACGGCGAACCCCGAACCTTTTGCCGAATTTTTTGATGTAATTTTGCTGGGTGATGGGGAAAATCTGCTGGGTAATTTGATTGAGGCTTATAAAGAAGTCAGGAATGCTTCTAGGCAAACTCAACTGCAAGCACTTGCACAAATACCAGGAATTTATGTTCCGAGTTTGTATGTAGTCGAGTATGAAGCAGTAGATGGGGGTATAAGTTCGATTAAGCCAATTTCCTTGGAAGTTCCCCCAGTAGTGCAGAAGCAGACTTATCGAGGAAACACCCTGTCAGCTTCGACTGTAGTCACAGAAAAAGCCGCCTGGGAAAATATTTTCATGGTGGAGGTGGTGCGGAGTTGTCCAGAAATGTGCCGCTTCTGTATGGCAAGTTATCTAACTTTACCTTTTAGGACTGCTAGTTTGGAAGGCTCCTTAATTCCAGCGATTGAGAAAGGTTTACAAGTGACAAATCGGTTGGGGTTATTGGGTGCATCTGTAACTCAGCATCCAGAATTTGAGACGTTGCTAGATTATATTAGTCAGCCAAAGTATGAAGATGTCCGGCTGAGTATCGCTTCGGTGCGGACGAATACGGTAACAGAACAGTTAGCTAAAACTTTAGCCAAACGAGACACGCGATCGCTTACTATTGCAGTAGAAAGTGGTTCGGAAAAAGTCCGCCAAATCATCAACAAAAAGCTACACAACGACGAAATCATCCAAGCCGCCATCAATGCTAAAGCCGGCGGTTTGACAGCCTTGAAACTCTACGGCATGGTGGGACTACCAGGAGAAACACCAGAAGATTTAGACGCAACGGTGGCCATGATGCGTAGTATCAAAAAAGCTGCCCCAGGACTGCGTTTAACATTGGGTTGTAGTACCTTCGTGCCGAAAGCCCATACACCATTTCAATGGTATGGGGTCAATAAGCAAGCAGAAAAGCGGTTACAGTCTTTGCAGAAACAGTTAAAACCCCAAGGGATAGATTTTCGCCCAGAAAGCTATAATTGGTCTATCATACAGGCTTTGATCTCCAGAGGCGATCGCCGCATCTCTCAACTTCTGGAACTTACCCGCGACTTTGGCGACTCCTTGGGTAGTTACAAACGTGCATTTAAGCAACTCAAAGGGCAAATCCCCGACCTAGAATTTTACGTCCATAGTGATTGGTCAACTGAGCAAATATTACCTTGGAGCCACTTGCAAGGGCCTTTGCCACAGTCTACACTACTAAAGCATTTGGCTGAAGCAACTAGTCATTTTCACAAAGAACTACAGCCATTAAATTAGTGTTTGTCAGTGGTCGGTAGTTAGTAGTAAGAATATGTAACTTCACAAGCAAGGAATTAAACCAAGTCCCAAAACCACTGACAACTGACAACTGACAACTGACAAGCGACTGATAAATTAATGCAAAATACAGCTGAATTTTACTGTGCTTATTGTGGTGAACCAAACTTAACCTTTATTGACTTGAGTGCTGGTGGACAGCAATCTTATATTGAAGATTGTCAGGTTTGTTGTCGCCCCAATATCTTATATGTGCGGGTTGATGAAGATACCCTAGACATCGAAATTGATACAGAATATGAAGGTTGAATATTAGGTTTTTCTTTCCATGCTGCACTTTCAACATACCTCAATCATTAATGCGCCACCAGAAGTAGTTTGGAAATTCCATGAAAGACCGGATATTTTGCAACTGCTGACTCCACCTTGGCAACCAGTACGAGTCGTTCGCCGAGAGGGAGGATTAGAAGTAGGAGCAATCACAGAATTTAAATTATTTCTAGGCCCTGTACCGTTAACTTGGTTAGCCCGTCACACTGAGTGCGACAAATATCGCTTGTTTACCGATACCCAAATATCCGGGCCTTTTGAATCTTGGATACATCGCCATCAATTTCAGCCAGAAAATGGTAAAACCAAGCTGATTGATGATGTTTCCTACGTTATGCCTGGTGGCGAGACAATAGAATTTATCGGCGGTTGGCTAATACAAGCACAACTGGAAGCTATGTTTCGCTACCGTCACTATGTCACAAAACGCGAGTGTGAATAGAGAAATTCGCCAAAATTAGGAAGTTTGTTAACTCCTCCTTTGGTAATCAGCAACAATAGAGGATTCTGACAAACACTGACTTCATCTAACCTGAGTCTCCAAAGGAGGCGCACGTTAATTGACTCAATTACCAGACTAAAAAATCACGAAATTATTAGCAGTGAGAGTGGGAGCGCCGGAGAGTGTAGCAAAGTGAGCGCCAGAACCCAAACCATCAGCACTACCATTTTGGTTATAGAACAAGCGACCACTACCTAAACTGTAAACAATCAACCCATTGCTAATTGCCGCCAATGTATCGTTACTGACACTGGCAAACTCACCACCTACACTAAAACCATTGCCAACCACACTAGTTAGAGCGGAGAAGCTGACCTTATCTAACTTAATGTCATCCACACCAACTGCAAAATCAGCAACAGTATCTATACCAAAATCACTATTGTTGAAGGGATTACCCGGATTACCAAAACTGAAGGAATCAGCACCAGTACCACCATTCAGGATGTCATTACCAGCACCACCAAACAACTCATCGTTGCCAGCACCACCATTCAGGATGTCATTACCATCACTACCAAACAACTCATCGTTGCCAGCACCGCCATTCAGGATGTCATTACCATCACTACCAAACAACTCATCGTTACCAGCACCACCATTCAGGATGTCATTACCAGCTTCACCAAACAAGACATTATCAGCATTATTACCAGTAATGCGGTTATCCAGATCATTGCCTATGCCTAATGTGGCTTGATTACCCACCAAAGTCAAGTTTTCCAGATTCACCCCTAAAGTCCAATCTACCGATGAGATGACTGTATCTATTCCTGCATCTGCGGCTTCAATAATTACGTCGCCTACACTATCAATTTCATAAACGTCGTTACCTAAACCACCTTCTAATGTATCCTCACCAGTCTCGCCATTGAGTCGGTCATTACCATTACCGCCAATCAGGATATCGTTACCATCTTTACCGATTAACCAGTCATTGCCGTCACCGCCTTCTAAGCGATTGACGGCATTGTTACCAATAATGTGATTATCTAGTTCATTGCCTGTGCCATCAATGATAGTGTTACCCAAGAGGGTAAGATTTTCTAAGTTAGCTCCCAATGTCCAACTGATGTAAGAGTTGACTTTATCTGTGCCTTCATTGGGGTTTTCTTCGATTACATCACCTACAGTATCTACTGTGTAGATATCGTTACCTGTACCACCCCTTAAGATGTCATCACCTGTGCCGCCATCGAGGTTGTCGTTGCCTACTCCACCATTAATGATGTCGTTATCTTCGTTGCCGTAGAGGAGGTCTGAACCTTCGCCACCATCTAAGGTGTCGTTGCCTGTGCCACCAAATAGGTAATCGTTACCTTCGCCACCATCTAAGGTATCGTTACCCGCTCGTCCAAATAGGTAGTCGTTACCTTCGTTGCCGTTAATGATATCTTCGTTGGCTGTGCCGTAGAGTTTGTCTAGTCCTGTTGTACCTTGGATAGGATTGTTGATGGGGCTAACTGTGATGCTGGCAGTTAGAGTATTACTACTAA
Source organism: Anabaena sp. FACHB-595 (assembly GCF_048568275.1). Lineage (NCBI taxonomy): Bacteria > Bacillati > Cyanobacteriota > Cyanophyceae > Nostocales > Nostocaceae > Anabaena > Anabaena sp. FACHB-595. Next base: position 915,410 of record NZ_CP183473.1, on the reverse strand, counting down.
AGGCTGTGGCATTGCCATTAACCGCAGCGTTTACTCCTGTAGTGCCACCAGCTACTCCATTGGAACCATCCCAAGCACGGAAGGTCAGATTAGCTTGGCCATTGTAGTCAGCATTGGGGACAAACCTGACTCTAGTATTTGTTTGCAGTTCCACCTGTGTAAGGTTGCTAGAAGCTTGAGCAGAGGTTGTATTGTCACCGAGGAAAAGGAAATTGGGTGTTTCGTAAGGGTCAAAAGGTAAAGAAGTGATTGGGGAAGGTGCAGCAGTGGAGTGGTTGAATGCGCTGTAATCACGGAGATTCCCACTTAAAATAGGCGTAGATGAATCTGGAGCAAACAGCTTGTAAGTGTTATTTTCAACTACCAGATGATAACGGGTGACTGCTGTGGTTGTGTTTCTAAATGCTCGTTCTGTGGTGCTATGAGTAAACAATGGACTAGCTGTCTGCGCCCAAATTTCATCTGTCCAGAAGCCTAGTTCAATTGCTTTGGTTTTGTCACTAGTGACAACAATGACACTAAATCCCGCACGGTCTTGAATGCCATCACCATTATCATCACTGGTGTGAGTTTCACCGTTAATTTTCACATCAAAACTAATAGTGAAGCCTTTCACAGGATCAAGCTCAGGAAAAGCCTGGTTAAATAGAATTGGGGCGTAACTATTGTAATTACTGTAGCCAGATGACCCAATTGACGAACTGTTTAATTGAATTCCACCAGTAATTAGAGACTGAGTACCACCCACGGGGAACAACGGAAAAACAGGAGGCGAAGCGCCAAACTTGAGCCAACCTTGGGAAGTGGGTAAACTACCTAACGAGCCATCATAGAGTCTGATACTAGGAAGTAGTAATGTAGCTGAGTTATCAGAAGCATTACCAAAATTGAGCCAATTGACACCGCCATCAAGAGAATATTGCCAACTACCGTTGTTGTTATCTGCTCCGGTGACTGCAATTCCTTGGTAGTCTGGGTCACTGTCGCTAATTAAGCCTCTTACTAGGTCAGCAAGTAAGCTACCCTTGTTACTGATAAGGGGTGCATCCTCATTAATAGTTGGTAGAGTGGGACTCCCAGCGTTAAGGGTTGGTGCTGTGTCGTTAACAGGGGTAACGGTAATAGAGGCTCCTTCATAGTTTGTACTGAAGGCAGTTGTTCCACCTTTACCAGCCAAAATATTTGCTGTGCTACCCGATGTACCTGTTGTTTGATCCCAAGCGTAGAAGTTAATATCGGCAGTACCGCTAAAGTTAGCATTGGGGTGAAAGCGGATTTTAGTATTGGCATTTGACGGTAGTAACCGTGCTGCGGTTAAAGATGGTGTTCCAAAGGTAGTCCAGCTAGTTCCATTATTCAGGGTATATTCCCAAGTACCGTTACTGTTATCGACAAAGGTAACAGCGATGCCTTTTAACGCACTAGCATCTGGGTCACTGATAGCGTTGCCAATAATATCAGAAACTAGAGTGCCAACGTTGGTAGTAGGAATTAGGTCTTCGATAATAGAAAATAATGTGAGATTACCTGTATTGTTCAGTAGAGGTGCGGTGTTAGCCATAATTTTGGTGGTTAGATGCTATGAGGACAATAAAAATTTGAGCCAACACAGATATTTGTTGACTAAATGGCAACTATAGGAGTCCGACTTTATTCTTGTTGGTGTAGGCTGTAATTGTGCAGACAAATTTAAGTATTTGCCAATCTACAAATACTCATATATGTATATTTCAAGAGTCAGTTAGTAGCTTTGCCTATATTGGGAGAATGATGTCTGCTAGGATTGGGTGAAAGTATACTTCATACCAACTTAAAAAAAGAATGCAACAGATACACAACCCCAAATCCTCGTTAAATCTGGCTTTCTTAATTTTGAATTGGTATCATGTATCGGAAATTAGTTGTTAAGATAGGACAAACCTACTGATTCTATTGCCAATATCTATGGAATTGATATCATCTCCATGTATAGGTAATTCAGTATATCTAAGTTAATTTATTGCTTTGGCAAGCAAGTATTTCTACTTTAAATAATCTATTCTTTATAGTTAAGGTCAGCCACAGTATTCTTGCGTAAATGTATAGAATTGCCCGAATAACTATTCCTCAACACCCAAATTTTTATTCAATAATTGATTCACGCGAAATTGTAATCGTTGTTGAAATTCTTTAGTACGTTGATAAACTAACTTACGTTCCTGACTAGAATCACAATCAAATACCTTGTCATTTAATGTTTCCACAGGCTCAAAAAAGTAATGTAAGCGAGTTCTCATTGCCCAAACACCCATTGAAGGGAAGACAATTAAAGCAAATATTAAAGGTGATAGTGGTAAAAATGGTAATTTAAACAATTTGCGTAATTTTTTTAAATTAATAGTCCAAGGATGTAAAGATTCGCTACCGATACAGATAACCGGGAGAATGGGGATATGATAGCGATCGCTCAACTGTACAAAACTTAAATCAAATTTCTGTAGTTGGTAACGTTGTCGCCAGCCTTTACGAGGCCCCCGTATTCCTTCTGGTGCATATAACAGAATTTTATCTTGTGCTACGGCTGCCTCAAAATCACTCAAATCAGCCCGGACTGCACCCAAAACCTGCGACCATTTGGGAGGTAGCCACCACACCATCCAAGGATGTTCAAATAATGAACCCTCTGCTATTGGTTGGGCTATCCAACCTTTTGTTTGACCTAATAAATAACCCAAACTAATAAAATCCCAAGGAAAACACATTCCTGCATGATTCATCGCCACAATCATCGGGCCTGTTGATGGTAAATTCTCAACTTGATGCAATTCACTACGGAAATAATGCTGCACAATTGGGGCTAAAATCTCTTCCCGAAAAGCTTGTTGATAATTTGGGTTAAATTCCTCAGTCTCTGTTCTGGGAGAACGACAACCCAGACGCAACCATCTACTCAACAATGCTAAATAAAATCCACCAGGAATTAAAAATAGTACATATTCTAACCAATTCCATCCATCTGGGTCTTGATGATAATGTTGCCAGTGACGGTTAAATAAAATCAACCAGCCAGGGGGATACCACAAACAAAACCAATCAAACCAGCTAAATTTATACCCCTGGTTGATATTTTGCTCTAAGTGAGTATTTATCAAACTTTCAGATGGTTGATTAATCACAAATACTTAATATTCAAAGATAAAAGTTTTATTAGGAAAACATCGTAGCCTGAAAAATTTATCATTTGTATCTGACTGTAGACGTAAAATTTACTACATTTTCTAGGAAATCAGAGGTTATGGACTATAAAATACTCCAATTACCAATTACCAATCATCCATTACCCATTACCCAACTTATGCTTCCTCTTCCCAAGTACGCAATTGCAAATACACAAGAACCAAAGCCATAGCTAATAGTACCGTTGCGGCGGCGGCGGCGTAACCAAAATCAAATTGTCCGAAAGCTTCCTGATAGATGTAGTAAACCAGTAAGTTAGTTGTATTTAAAGGGCCTCCACCAGTCATTACATAAACTTGCTCAAAACTCCGCAATGTAAAAATAGCCGTGGTGACAGTGGCAAAGATTAAAGTGGGTCTTAATCCTGGTAGGGTGATATGCCAAAACTGTCGCCAACCATTGGCACCATCTAATTCTGCGGCTTCGTAGCGACTGGGGGGAATGGCTTGCAACCCTGCCAAGAACACCACCATATTAAACCCTAGTTGTTTCCAAATGCTTAAAATGATTAGTACAGGCATTGCCCAAAAGGTATCGCCTAACCAAGAAATTGCTGGGATGCCAAATATATTTAAAAATGCGTTTACCGGGCCAGAGGTTTGAAACAACCAACGAAAGCCTAACCCAGCAGCAACCAGAGAAATAATTGATGGTAGAAAATATGCACTACGTAGCACCCCCCGCAAGGCCATAGAACGGTTCAATAAAACTGCTAGCCCCAAAGGAATCACTAAGCTGGGGATTACAGAAGCTACCGTAAAATAAACGGTGTTACCAATAACTTGCCAAAAATCAGGGTTAAGTAACAATCGCCAGTAATTCTTGAAACCTACCCAATATGTACCTGTGGAAGTGAAACTGCCAGCAGTAAAACTTAGATAAAACAAATAGGCAATAGGCCACAGGACAAATAAACCCAACAAAATTACAGCCGGGGCGAGAAAAGCCCAAGCGGCGAATGTATCATTGTCTAACCATGACTTAGTGGATATTTTCGGCATTATAATTTTCCTCTCAACTGTCTTGAAAATGGGTGTAAGGGTGTAGGTAAAAGAAATTTTCTCATGAGTAATTAACTTGAAAGTGCTGAGTGTATATTCTTTCCCAGCCCCCAGTCCCCAGTCCCCAGCCCCTAATTTTGAATTGTTTATGACCCTCCGCCCTGATTCTACCTTTAGCCTTGTTTCTCCCAGCATTAATACATATCAATTTTCTCATGGCGCTCCTGTGAAACTGGGGGTGATGGCTTCTGGTAGTGGTAGCAATTTTGAGGCAGTTGCTCAAGCTATTGAAGACCAGCAACTCAATGCCCAAATCCAAGTTTTAATTTACAATAATCCCACCGCTAAGGCAGCAACTAGAGCAGCTAACAGAGGAATAAAAACGGTTTTGTTAAACCACCGCGAATACAAAAATCGGGAAATTCTTGATCAAAAAATTGTGGAAACTCTACGCCAATATGATGTGGAATGGATAATTTTAGCTGGTTGGATGCGTGTGGTGACATCGGTTTTAATTGATGCCTTTCCCCGGAGGATTATTAATATTCACCCTAGTTTGTTACCTAGCTTTAAGGGTATTCATGCTGTAGAACAAGCTTTAGAGGCTCAGGTGAAAATTACAGGCTGCACGGTGCATTTGGTTTCTTTAGAAGTGGATAGCGGGCCGATTTTGATGCAGGCGGCCGTGCCAATATTACCCGATGACACAGCAGAGACACTCCACGCCAGGATTCAGATTCAGGAACACCGTATATTACCACAGGCGATCGCTCTGGCGACTCAAACTAATAGGACTTACGCATAAAAACGAAAGATCAAGGGTTTGGAGAAGGGTATAGGGGTATGGGGGTGTAGGGGTATAAATGCTTGAAACCCTTACACCCTTACATCCTTACACCCGGTCTCAACAGACAACCTGTATGCGTAAGTCCTAGCTAATTTAACGGAAGTGTTGTGTTCTACGACTGGCGCAGTTTCCACAAACAACTAGAAACCAAATTGGTCATGATATGAGCCACAATTGGCACTAGCAAGTTACCAGTCCACAAGGCGCTATACCCCAGTATTACCCCAACAATGGTTGCCCAAATGACGTAAGGCCATTGTTGGGAACCACTCAGGTGCAGAATACCAAAGCATAAACTAGAACCAATAACGGCAAAATGGTCTAAGCCTAAAGCGGGTAACATAACACCGCGAAATAACAATTCTTCACTTAGTCCTGGTAGTAACCCCAACCAAATTAAGTCCGGCCAAGCTAAGGGTTTCAGCACTAATTCTAAGTAATAGTCGGCGCTTCTGCGGTATGCCTTCCAGAAGCTATAAGCTAGCCCACTTAAAATAGTAATAATTAACCCTACACCAAGCCCCAGCAAAAAATCTCTTGGGTACCAATGCCATTCAAATAACAAAAAGTTCCCAAAGCGCAACCATAACTTAGCAATTGTCCACAACAAGACGGCAGTTACACCCATCGCCACTAGCACTTGGGTACGTGTTAAGTATGGAATTTCTGGTTCTTGTTTTTGTTGTTCAACCACGGGAGTTTTAGGGGAGTAGGGATTGAAGATTGGGGATTGGGGAAGGTGGGGCCCCCTCTGGGGATAAGGGGTAATGGGGATTGGGGGAAGAAGATGGACTATGGACTATGGACTATTGACAACTGACTAATGACAAAGGGACTTTGGATTAATGCCTGCTTTGTGGGCTACTATTAAGCCGACTGCTTCCAAATAAGATTTTACTTGTATGGATTTAATTCCTAAGGCTTGGGCAGTGACTTGAATTTGAGTTTGATTTTCCTCTACAGTGATAATTTGGCATTGCTTTTGACTTAGGCTGAGTAAGGCGCTGCTACCGCAGGCTGTTGCTGGCATGATAATAGCATCCACTTGCTCTGCCCAAATGTCTTCTAGGTGAGATTGGCTTGACTCTTTCTCTAATATAAATTGTGGTGCGCGGCTTAAACCTACGAGTACGCTCGGTAAGAAAGTATAACCTAGTTCTTCTGCCGCAGAACGGGGTGATAAGTCTGGATATGGGGGTTCTGGTGCTAAAGCGGGGGAATGGGCGCAAGGAATCTGAAAGTTTCTAACTACTAAATGGCTAATGACTGCTTCTGCCCCGGCAATGGGGTCTACACCTTGACCGTGACGGTAATTTTGCGCTGCTACCTCATCCATATCATCAGGGAAACGGGCAACAATTGCGATCGCTTCTGCCCCACTTTTGTTAATTAATATTTCGGCAGCTCGTAATAAACTATCGGGGTTGCCAATTGTCCCCCAACTTGCGCCTGATGGTGCAGTCCGTAATTCTACGTTCAAGGGCGCATCAGTAATTACATGATCTGTGATAGTTAAACCCAAAGTCGCCCGCGCTGCATCGGCTGCTTGTAAGTGTCGTAGTCTTAAATCTGGCTCAATACCCTGGTCTAAAAGTAAACCAATTTTGTTATTGCGTACAGGCCTTAGTCCCCAACATCCGGCAGCAAATTTATCAAGCCCATAACCTTCCACATAGAAAGAGTTGGGGATGTTCCAGTATAAACTAGCACCATTAAGGACGTTGGGGTGAGTTATCAGGCGATCGCAAACCTGTGCTATTAATCTAGCAACAGGTAAAGCATCCCCCGCATATCCCCCAATCGCTGCACCAACACCAGTAGGTACAATCAAGATAGCAGTGTAAGGACGATTCATATTCAGTGCTGAGTTAATGTAGCTTCAAAATTATTGCGGATAGATGGGTTAACCCCCAGTATTGATCAATACTCAGCACTTGGAAGTCACTACTTGGCACTAACTGTAGTCACCACAGCTTCTACTGTCGCCTTTTGCCGTTCATCATCTACAGCAGTAATCGCCCAACGGAGAGGTTCACCTTGCTTTTTCAACTCTGCCTCAATGGCTGCTTGTAATTCTGTTGGTGTTTCTTGGATGTCAATTTCTGCACTAATAAAATGGGTTGTCATCGCTGTCAATCCGGTTGATTTGTAGCTTCTAGAATAACCGATTTCAGCCTTAGTGAAATACTGATTTTATGTATATTGTGGATCATGGATAGTAATTGGTAATGATAAATATCAGTAATTGGGATTGACCCACAAATTACTGACAACAAAAAATTACCAATTACCGACATCAAGCTATTTATCTTACTTACCGAATTGCATTTGATAAACAGTATCTTCTTTTTCGGTTTCAATTTTCAAATCGGAACGAGGATAGGCTACACAAAGCAATGCGTAACCTTGTTGTTGTAGTTCTGGGCTAACCCCCATACCATCACTTTGATCTACAGTTCCGGTAATAATTTGACCAGCGCAAGTTGTACAAACACCAGCATGGCAAGAACTAGGTAAATCTAACCCTTGTTCATCTGCAACTGATAAAATAGTTTTATCTTCAGGAACCTGTAAAGTGTGGGTTTTACCTTGGTGGAGAATCTCAACGGTGTAAGTCTTAGACATATTCTAAAAAACAAAAGCAATAGACAAACTTATTATTATATCTGAATTGTTTAACAATATTGCAGATATAGTCAACTACTAAAGAAAGCGCGATCGCGTTCATCTAAGTGAAGTAACTTAATTAGAATTGATCAATCTAGGGCGTGATGGTCTACGGCCGAACGCAGGTGATTGCTTAGTATAACGCTCTTCTATTACTTCCCTCAATATACAAGGTTGGGTTTCGTTCCTCAACCCAACACGAAAAATCCTTGGTTTTGTTGGGTTTCACTAAGGTTCAACCCAACCTATATTTTTTTCTTTCATCAGAGTCATAAAAGAGCGATAATCAATGTTATCAAGGCTCGTGGCTTTCAATGTCTCCTGGCGGAAATATTATATCTGCTGCTGGTTCTAATTCTTGAGCGACTGACATGACTTAATTGGGGCTAGGTATTTTGTAGGCTGGACTTCCCACTCCCTTGTTCTTTCAGGTGTAATTCGTTATACCCTTAAAAAGAACAAACATAATCACGTTATGGACGATAACCATAGCTATACTGCTTTGAATTATTTCAGTAAAGCCGCGCAAGCGGGGGAATTTTTAGTTACCGCCGAGGTAGCACCACCGAAAGGGGGAAATCCCACTCATATGATTGAAATGGCGGCGACTCTTAAGGGGAGAGTTCATGCTGTCAATATTACCGATGGTAGCCGTGCGGTGTTGCGGATGTCTTCATTGGTAGCATCGGCAATTTTGTTGCAACAGGGTATTGAACCAATTTGTCAGATGGCTTGCCGCGATCGCAACCGTATTGCATTACAAGCCGACCTCATGGGCGCTCACGCCTTGGGTATTCGTAATATTTTAGCTTTGACTGGCGACCCAGTAAAAGCAGGCGATCATCCTGAAGCCAAAGCCGTCTTTGATTTGGAAGCAGTACGACTATTGCAACTAATTCGGAAAATGAATCAAGGTGTTGATTGCAACGATAAACCCTTGACCGATGGCGCAACCGATTTATTTGTCGGTGCAGCCGTAGACCCCCAATGTGCGAGTTGGTCTGGTTTGCAAAGTCGCTTTGAACGCAAAATCGAAGCAGGGGCGCAGTTTTTTCAAAGTCAATTAATCACTGATTTTGAAAAACTAGAAAAGTTTATGGATAAGATAGCTTCAACCCATAAAAAACCAATTTTGGCTGGAATTTTTCTGTTGAAATCCGCAAAAAATGCCCAATTTATTAATAGGTGCGTTCCCGGTGTAAATATACCAGAACACATTATTGATAGATTAGCCAAAGCCAAAGACCCGCTAGAAGAAGGTGTAAAAATTGCTGCCGAACAAGTACAAACAGCGCGGCAATTGTGTCATGGTGTCCACATGATGGCAGTCAAGCGGGAAGATTTGATTCCCAAAATTCTGGACTTGGCTGGTGTTGCACCAGTTAATCAGCTAGTAGCGAAGTAAGCCAGTAACAGACTAGCTAGGTAGAGACGTAAAACTCTGCGTCTCTATCATTTGAAGAAACAGTATGATTAAAATAGTTCATTCAATAATCTTTTTGATTGATGTAATAGCACTAAGCATTACTAAACTGAGTTGATATTCCTGAACCTATAACCACCTTGGGGTTATTAGCGTTTGGCACTTCAAGTCTAATATTTTCCCGCAAATATCATAAAGTTAAGGGTGATAAATGAACTATCACCCTTAACTTTATGATTATTCTCTATCTATTCAGTCAGCCTAGACCTTCGCCAATTCTGGTGTAGGACGCTTGCTGTTGCGAATATTAGTAATCGCCTCTGCATAATCCTTAGCATTAAATACAGCAGAACCGGCCACAATTGCATTCGCGCCTGCTTCTAAAACTTGCCAAGTATTGTTAGCTTTTAGCCCGCCGTCTACTTCAATCCAAGGGTCTAAACCGCGTTCGTCACACATTTGACGCAACTGGCGGATTTTGGGTACTACCCCAGGAATAAAGCTTTGACCACCAAAGCCGGGGTTAACACTCATAATTAGTATGAGGTCGCACAGTTCTAGAACATATTCGATTAGTTCTAAAGGTGTACCAGGATTGAGTACGACACCTGCTTGTTTACCTAATTCTTTGATTTGTCCCAGGGTGCGGTGCAGATGTGGTGAAGCGTTATGTTCACAATGAACAGAAATGATGTCAGCGCCTGCTTTAGCAAAATCTTCTACATACTTTTCTGGCTCCACTATCATCAAGTGGACATCCAGAGGTTTCTTTGTAACTGGACGAATCGCCTCCACTACCAGAGGACCTATCGTAATATTAGGTACAAAACGACCGTCCATTACATCAACATGAATCCAATCGGCTCCAGCTGCATCTACAGCGCGAATTTCGTCACCTAAGCGGCTAAAGTCGGCTGATAGGATAGATGGAGAGATTACTATGGGTTTTTCAGATCGGTTTTGGGTCATGGCTGGTGGGTTTTTAAGCGTCCTCGTCTGTAAGCATTGTAACAAAATACTGTAACAAAATATTGAGAATTTTAGAAAAAGGCAGGGGTAGGAGACAGGAGGCAAGGGAGTAAAAAACTATTGGCAACTGACAACTGACAACTTACTAATAACTATGAAAAAACTAACTTGGATAATTTGCGGATTAAGTGCTTCCTGTTTAAGTGTGCCTGTGTTGGCTGCGGCTTTACAAAGTTCATTGGGAACTAACGGTATTGATGCTTTGAAGTTACACCAACCTCCTTATAATTTGCTTGGTAGAAAGATTGCTATCGGTCAGGTGGAAATCGGTCGTCCGGGGATGTTTGGTTGGGATAAGGCTGTGTCTAAAAATCGTGCTGTTTCACTGGCGGCTGTTTTTTTACGCAATGGCCCAGCTAAATCGAATAACGGTGTTGACCCCCATGCTTATAATGTGGCTGGTGTAATGGTCAGTAGGGACAAAGGTTTACCTGGGGTTGCGCCGGCAGCGAAATTATATTCGTCGGCGGTAGGTTCTACAAAAAATATGGGTCAACCAGAAGAGTGTTTATCGGCCCAGCACATAGCATCACAAAATGGTGGTGATGTCCGTGCTATTAACTTTAGCTTTGGTGAACCTCTTAACCGTGACCCTCGACCAGAGGCTGTTTTAGATGGGAATGCTTTACTGACTTTGTGTGTTGACTGGTCGAGTCGTGTTCATGATGTCGTGTATGCGATCGCAGGCAATCAGGGTAAAGGTGGTATTCCTATCCCTACAGACAATTTTAACGGAATAAACGTGGCTTTTTCATCCCGAAGAGAGGGAATTTTCAATAAAGTTGACGTTTCTAACCTAGCAGGCGTTAACCAAGGTGTTAGCGGTCGTCTGGCTGGTAAGGAATTTAATATAGATGGCCGTCGCGCCGTTAGTATAGTAGCGCCTGGTAGTAATATTAACTTGCTCAATCCTGATGGCAAGTTGAACAAGGTCACAGGGACAAGTTTTGCTGCACCTCATCTCACCGCTACGGTGGCTTTACTACAAGAATTTGGTGATAGACAGCTACGCACCAAAAAACCAAACTGGAGCATTGATAGCCGCCGTCAGCAAGTGATGAAAGCAGTACTACTCAATTCAGCCGAAAAGATTCAAGATAGTGGTGATGGTTTACGCTTGGGCATGACTCGCACACTTATTGATAAACAAAGCCAAGACTGGCTAGCTTCTGATGCCTACCAAGACCCCAAAATTCCTTTAAATGCCCAAATGGGAACGGGTCATTTAAATGCGTTTCGTGCTTATCAGCAATTTAGCGCTGGTCAATGGCAACCAACAGCACCAGTTCCAGGGATTGGTTGGGATTATCGACAAGTAGATATAGGCAAGTCTGTTGATTATGCGTTAACAAGACCACTCAAGAAAGATAGTTTTGTAGCTATTACTCTTAGTTGGAACCGTTTGGTAGAATTAAATGATACTAATAAAAATCAGCAATTTGATGTAGGTGAAAATTTCCGCGATCGCAAGCTGAATAACCTCGATCTTTATCTAGTAAAAGCTGATACCAATAATATAGATTCTGGTGTTGCTTGTTCTTCTATTAGTGAAGTTGATAGTGTAGAACATATTTTCTGCCCTGTTCCTGCTCATGGAAACTACAAAATCCGTGTCCAGTTCCAGAAGCAGCTTAATGAAGCCACTCAGCCCTATGCCTTAGCTTGGTGGACAGTCCCGAATTAATTTAAAAGTTGGGAATTTCACCCTTGAGACTTATTGGTTTGAAAATTGCCAGATTGAATTACCGACTTATTTGAGAAGTTGGCAAATTTGTTTACCATAAATGATTCTAGGGCTACTGTGGGAAAACCGAAATTTAGTAGTCTAAAATACAAATATTCAGCCTTAAGATAAACCACCGATATTAGAGACTGTAAAATCAATATACTGATTCATATTGAGGGAATTTTTGCAATAGTTATATTTACCTTTCTTGCCAAAGTTACTGTTACTAAAACTGTAACCGTCGAGTGTTTCAGGTATGTTAATGCAATAGTAAATAAGCAATACGGCATTAACGTCAAGTTTGGTAGATAGCTAAAAACTTTGGCACACGAGGTAGTAACATGAATCGGCAGAAGTTCAGTGGTGTGAAAGACAGTTTTTTACAAAGACGTTACGCTGTTAGTCTGGGAAGACGTTATGTTCTGGCAGCAGCTAGCGTAGTTCTATTCAGTGTACTAGGTTGTTCTCAAGTTAATCCTGACACAAGTGCGCTAGCCCAGACTGGGGTATCTCCAGCAGAATCTTCATTGCAAAAAAAAACAGTAGTGCCTGATACTAAAATTGTCGATGCTAATAATAAGTTTGGCTTTAAGCTGTTTTCGGAAATTGCCAAACAAGATGGTAACGCCAAAAATATTTCTGTGTCGCCCACGAGTGTAGCGATCGCCCTAGCTATGACCTACAATGGCGCTAGCGGCTCTACGCAAAAAGCAATGGCCAAAACCCTAGAGTTACAGGGTATCAGTCTACCAGAACTCAACTCTGGTTACGCTTCATTAAACAAGCTGCTACAAAATCCTGGTGAAAATGTCCAACTGACTATAGCTAACTCCCTGTGGGTTAATCAGGATGTTAGTTTGCGTCCCGATTTTGTGCAAACCACCCGCGATTTCTATCAAGCTAAGGTGACCAATTTAGACTTTCAAAATGTCACGGCTGTAAATACAATTAATTCCTGGGTACAGGAAAATACCAAAGGTAAAATTGACAAAATTGTCGATAATATTGAACCAAATCAGGCGCTATTTCTTATCAACGCCATATATTTTAATGGCAAATGGAGTAACGCCTTCGACAAATCTCAAACAACACCACAGACCTTTTACACTGCATCTGGTCAGCAGAAACAACACCCGATGATGTCACAAACGGGTGAATATAGATATTATGAAACCCCACAATTTCAGTCTGTAAGTTTACCTTATGGTCAAGATGGCAAGGTGAGTCTGTATATCTTTTTGCCCACAAAAAACTCTAACCTCAAAGCCTTTTCTCAAAACTTAAATGCAGAGAACTGGGAAAAATGGATGCCTCAGTTTAGAAACCGTGAAGGCTCTATTCGGTTACCGCGCTTTCAAACAGACTATGATATTACCCTGAATGATGCCCTGAAGTCTTTAGGCATGGCAGAAGCTTTTAGTAATAAAGCCAACTTTTCTGGTATCGGCGACAATTTAACTATTAGCCAAGTGAGACATAAAACTGTGATTGAGGTGAATGAAGAAGGTACAGAAGCTAGTGCAGCAACTTCTGTAGGCATGGTAGCGACATCTTTGAGAGAGCCACAACAGCCATTTAAAATGATTGTTGACCGTCCCTTTTTCTATGCAATTCGTGATAATCAAAGCAAAAATATCTTGTTTATGGGTGCGGTTGTAGAACCAAATTAAATCAATTCGCAATAGCCTTCGGCAAGGCTAACTGTGATTTTACCTCCAGCATGACCAACTTTTGAACCATAACGTGACCAAGAGTTAACGTAATTTCATGCTGTTAAGCCAATCAACAAACGCTATAAATTCATGCTGCAATCATTGAAAAAATGGCTCTCTATTTTCCTGAAAACAGGGGCGATTGTTACAGGTGGATTAGCGGCAATTGTGGGGGTTGGGACACTTTTCAACCTAGTATCCTACAAAAGTAAGCTACCTGGCCCGATCATATTACCATTACCTAGTGCTGAGGGTATTGGTCGAGAATATCTACAGGCGGTTATTCAGAAGAATGGCAATTATATTGATGACAATCAGGAGTGTGTCTATAGTTTGCTAATCGAACATATTACTCAGTATGGTGGTACAGAGGTGCGAAATCCCTCTATTCGTGTCCAGTGGGATTCAGGTAATGGTGATCATCAATTTGAAGTGACTGCGATTAAATTTGAATATCTTGACTCAACAACAAAAACTTGGCAAATGGGCGAAATTAGACTCTTAACGGCTACAAATTTAGAACGGAGTAATTCCTTGACTGATGCTTTGCCATTTCGGCGGATTCACTGTGTAGGAGCAGGTATTTGAGCATTTTTGACTACCTCACTTGACATTGCAATCACAATTCAAAATCAATGATTAGCGATCGCCCTGTGTGCAATTTTTTGAGCTAGATTACTTGCTGTAGCTAAATTTCAGGTTTTTTAAACTCGAATCATAGGTTTGAAGCATATCTTGGTTCTTGGCAACTTTTGGGTAAAACCACACTAACGCCAACGCAATTCGCAATAATCTACGCGTTGCAAATCAACAAAACCCTTATGCTGTATTCATTTTGAATTTTGTAGCTTTAGCTTCCCGTAGGGTATTTTGAATTCCGCCTTGCGATACTAGCCTGGGTATACTCTACCTTTCCACGCACCACCGCGCCCTTGCCAATGACGGAATGCAGAGTCAATGGTCATGAGGGTATAGAGAAAGGCGATCGCTGGTAAACTAAAGGCTAATAAGGGAGAACGTTTATAAAAGCGAATCGTGGGTAAATAAGCCAAGGACATCAGCAACCATACGCCTAAACCTGTCAGCGTAATTCTCCAATCTCCCATCAATACACCGATAATAGTAGCTACAGGTGGGAGCAAATAAATCAACGTCATCCCTACAACAGTTCCCAAAAGTAACCAGGGGGAATAATTTAACTGAGTGTATGCAGTCCGCGCTACCATAGCCCAAATTGTTTGCAAAGATTCATATGGTCGTAGACTGCGAGTTGATGAACTTAGGCCTAGCCAGATTTTTCTGGCAATAGCATTGTTTAATTTGTCTCCTAGCCTACCAGACTTGACGACTTGTGCGAGGGTGCAGTCATCAATTAAGGCCTGGCGAATGACTTGAATACCACCAATTTGTTCTAGGACTTCTCGACGAATTAAAATAGACCCACCAGCAGCAGCCGCCATTTTGTTTTTGGGGTTATTTACCCAGCGAAAGGGGTAGAGTTTTTGAAAGAAAAAGACGAAGGCGGGAATTAATAATTTTTCCCAAAAGCTTTCACACCTGAGTTTTACCATTACAGATGCCAGGTCTAAATCTTCTTGTAGGGCTTTGGCGACTAATCGCCGCAGGTTGCTGACATCATGTTCAATGTCTGCATCGGTGAGAAAAAAATAATCTGGTGCAAGGGTTTTGGCTTTTTGAATACCTTGTTCAACTGCCCAGAGTTTACCAGACCAAGCGGGGGGTAAGGATTCGCCAGAAACAATGTGTAATTGTTGGGCTTTGTCTACAGCGTGGGCTACCCCTTCAGCAAAAGCGGCTGTACCATCTGTACTTTGGTCATCAACTAAAAAGATGTGTAAGTCTCCAGGATAATCTTGAAGAAGGAGCGATCGCAAGCTAATCGGTATGAACTCAGCTTCGTTACGTGCAGGGATAACCGCACAAATTTTCGGTAAAGATTGTAACGGAATCTCTTCACCTTCTAATCTCTGGTCTAATCGCCAAAACTGTCCCCAAAAAAATAGTAATCCCAACCAAATGACCAAAGATAACAATATTAACCCTAAAAAGAACGCACCCATCTGTTTGTTACCGCTTCAATACTATGGGGACTAATTATTTTTGAATTTTGAATTGATTAGCCTCAAACACAATACAATATTTGCTGAGTGTGGTAAAAATTTTTTGTAGTATTTGATGCGAACACAAGACAGGGTACAAGTCAATTCTATTGCAGAGGCGATCGCAGCTAGTCAAAAATATCTGCTATCACTACAAAATCCGGCTGGTTACTGGTGGGCGGAGTTGGAATCGAACGTCACCATCACGGCTGAAGTTGTCTTACTCCACAAAATTTGGGGAACAGATAAAACTCGACCTCTACATAAAGTAGAAGCTTATCTGCGATCGCAACAAAAGCAGCATGGCGGTTGGGAATTATTTTATGGGGATGGGGGCGAACTCAGTACATCGGTTGAGGCGTACATGGCGCTGAAGTTGCTTGGTGTACCTGCAACCGACCCCGCCATGATTCAGGCGCGAGATTTTATTCTCCAGCGTGGTGGTATCAGCAAAACCCGCATTTTTACCAAGTTTCACCTCGCACTCATCGGCTGCTACAACTGGCGTGGTCTTCCTTCTCTCCCAGCTTGGGTGATGCTGTTACCCAATCAGTTCCCTGTGAATATTTACGAAATGTCCAGTTGGGCGCGTTCCAGCACTGTCCCACTGTTGATTGTCTTTGACCAAAAACCTGTCTACCAAGTCAACCCAACTATTACCCTGGATGAGTTATACGCGGAAGGTGTGGAGAATGTCCGCTATGAATTACCCCGCAGTGGTGACTGGACTGATTTATTCCTCACTTTAGATGAAGGCTTCAAGCTGGCAGAAAGTTTCAATTTTATTCCCTTTCGAGAAGAAGGTATCAAAGCCGCCGAGAAGTGGATTATAGAACGCCAAGAAGCCACAGGCGACTGGGGGGGAATCATTCCCGCTATGTTAAATTCCATGCTGGCTTTGCGCTCTTTGGGTTATGACACCAACGACCCAATTGTAGAACGAGGTTTACAAGCCCTTGATAACTTTGCCATCGAAACAGTAGATTGTTATCGAGTCCAGCCTTGTGTGTCACCTGTGTGGGATACAGCTTGGGTTATCCGGGCGTTGATTGACTCTGGTATAGCACCAGACCATCCGGCTATAGTCAAGGCGGGAGAATGGCTATTACAAAAGCAAATTCTTGACTATGGTGACTGGAATGTCAAAAATCGCCAAGGTAAGCCAGGGGCTTGGGCGTTTGAGTTTGAGAATCGCTTTTACCCAGATGTGGATGATACGGCTGTTGTCGTTATGGCACTCCACGCCGCTAAACTCCCTAATGAACAATTAAAGCAGAAGGCGTGCGATCGCGCCCTGCAATGGGTAGCATCAATGCAATGCAAACCCGGCGGCTGGGCAGCTTTTGATCTTGATAATGACCAGGATTGGCTCAATTCCGTACCCTATGGCGACTTAAAGGCCATGATTGACCCCAACACAGCAGATGTTACCGCCAGGGTAATCGAAATGTTGGGTGCTTGTAATTTATCTATCGATTCCCACAATCTGGAACGGGCGCTGACCTATCTGTTAAATGAACAGGAAGCAGAAGGCTGTTGGTTTGGGCGTTGGGGTGTAAATTACATTTATGGAACTAGCGGTGTTCTCTCCGCCTTAGCTTTAATCAATCCGCAAAAATATCAACGCCATATTCAACAGGGTGCTACTTGGTTAGTTGGTTGTCAAAACCCCGATGGCGGTTGGGGTGAAACTTGCTTTAGCTACAACGACCCCAGCCTGAAAGGTCAAGGTGACAGTACACCATCCCAAACAGCCTGGGCGTTAATTGGGTTGATAGCAGCTGGTGAAGCCACTGGTAATTTTGCTCATGATGCTATTGAACGGGGAATTAATCATCTGGTATCCACACAACAACCAGACGGTAGTTGGTTTGAGGCATACTTTACCGGAACAGGCTTCCCTTGTCACTTTTACTTGAAGTATCACTACTATCAACAGTACTTTCCTTTAATTGCCCTTGGACGTTATCAAGCAATTAAGTCTCTTTAACTTCCTCCCTACTTATCGGCTGCATCTGCTTGTTGCGTTTTTCGTAAATGAGTGCAGACTTTAGCTAATAATTCCTCAATATTAAAGGGTTTGACTACATAATCGGCAGTACTAGCATCTAAACCAGCAATGCGAGAGGTGACTTCATCTTTAGCCGTTAACAATATTATCGGTATATTTTTGGCACTATTCCCCAAGCGGTGGCAAATTTCCCACGCCGATAAACCAGGAATTTTCCCATCTAAAATTATCAAATCTAGCTGCAATTGCCGGGCTGCAATCATTGCAGTTAATCCATCGTAGGCGACACTAACCTGATACCCTTGATAGTTTAGTTCCAATTCCAGAAATCGTGCTAGTTTGACTTCATCTTCAACCAGTAAGATGTGCGTCATGATCGAGCAAAAGTAAAAAGGTAAGGTAACAATTGTAAGATACCGATACTGTAGGCATTTAGGCGATGGTCTTCGACCGACCGTAGGTCGTCGCATATAGTCTTGTTATGGCTAATATGCTGTAACAGCCAATAATGACACCAATAATATGGGCATCTAATTAGTTCTAGGCTAGCTTATTATACTTTTGCTTAAGTAACAACCGTAAGTTTGCACAGTAATAAATACTGTTAGCGGTAGTAGGGCGTTGAGCAGTGTCTTGTGTGAGAAGTACAACATCTTATCTCTAGCCTCTCATCTCTCAATCTTAGCTTCTTTTGCCTAGCAATAAACTGTGATATCTTCTCCACATTCATCAGCTAGGTAACACAAGGCTTTGAAACGTAAGCCCACAACTTCCTCATATAAAGGATTTAACTTACACATTGGCGGGATATGAAACAATATACGGCCAAATAGGTTCACGTCTCTTTCAAATGGACATTGAGCAGGGATAAGTTTGCATAACAGATGAGCTAGTTTAGAGTTATGAATTTCGATTCCTCCTAACCATTGGCGGATAGGATATAGTAAGTCTTTGTGAGAGTAAGTTTGTAAAAAGACTGTCATAATAATTCACCTCTGTTGTTGATTTTGAACCTCTATAAGTAAATACGGTTGGAGTATCTGTTTTTATGCAGCAATTATTCGTGTTTTAATTCCCAGCAGAGTTAACTTATATATCTGAGAATATTCTTAACTACACCTGCCAATACTAGGATTACGGAAGATTGATTACCATACCTTCCATAAATGTGTGGCTAAATGCTAGTCTAGGCATAGGATGAATATTTGATTGTTGAACTATAGATAGGGTGGGAATTTCTCACAAAAAATCTAATATGATTGGCGATACTTACACTACAGATACTAATAGTTTCAATCATTAAATTGGATTGCTATATTGTTAAATGCAGAGCAAAATTCTTTCAACCTAGCTTAAGCATCAATACTGCACAATAAAATGATGACTAATGATTTCCTCAAGAACAAAAAGTTTATTTTTGACCGTTGGGCTAATAGTTATGACTGGCTATTTCCCTCGATTTTTTACCAAGCCATTCACAAGCGGTTGCTGGAATTTGTCGATTTATCGCAGCCAGCCAACATACTTGATTTAGGTTGTGGAACCGGGCGCTTATTAGAACGCCTCGCTAATAAATTTCCTGAACTGCGAGGTACAGGTTTAGATTTATCTTCTAATATGTTACGCCAAGCAAGGCTCAGTAATCGTCATCATCCTCGGTTAATTTTTCTGGAAGGTAAAGCAGAGTCTCTTCCTTTCGGTGATGGTCAATTTGATGCTGTGTTCAACACCATCAGTTTCTTGCATTATCGTGAACCGGAAAAGGTGCTGCAAGAGGTGTCGCGGGTGCTTTCTCCTGGTGGACGTTTCTATTTGGTGGACTTTACCACCACAAGGGAAAAATTACCAGAAATATTGCCAATATCTTCTCAGGGAATTAGATTCTATAGCCCCCACCAACGTGAAGTTCTTGGCTCATCTACGGGGTTATTGTGTGTGAATCATCATTATTTATTAGGGCCGGTTTTGCTGACCATTTTTGCTAAACCAAGCTGATTTTCATTGATAAATGTTCACGCCGATCTATCTTATAACGCAACAACACCCAAACATCTACTAGTTGTTAGAATTTCCTCTCCTTGTTTATTCTATTCAGGGATATAATCACCATTTACAATTACATTTAAGTAACAGTAATAGATTACAGCGCCCCCATTTTAGGATATATGAGGAAATATCAACTTTCGTGTTGGGTGTTGTCGGTTTTAAACGAGACAGACCTTAAATTAAACAGCGTTTTTACCTCTTTATCTTGTTGTACACACTAGCTGTTACATCTGCCAGGGAAGCTTTATCTGTAGCTTCAATTACTAGATTAGCACCCACTATAAAAGTTGGGAATTACTTGCAAATAAACTTTACCTTTTCCCACTGTTCATTTTATGCTCTAGCTTGCTATTTATCTAGATAAAATTGATGGAAATATCTAGCAAGATAGTCATTGTTAATTGAGCGATCGCTTCATTAATTCTTAAGTAATATTGCTCGTTTAAGAAATGACGCTTTTAAATTACCTAGTCACTTGTATAGTTTGTTAACTATCAAAGGTCAACACGCAAAGATGTGCAAGTTATATGATTGACAGCGATCAAATACTCATCCTAATATCAGCGATCGCATTTCTTCCCATCAGGCTCATCCCTTTTGTTTCGTCTCTACACCCTCTTTCCACCCGTAATTGAGTATTATGTAATGTGTAAAGAAATGTAAATAAAATAATGCAGAATATAGTTGTCGGTGGGGTTACTGGTTTTTCTGGAATTAAAGTAGCTCTTATGCGTTTATATAATTCTTGCTTAGGCGGGAAGCGAAAATCTGGCTAAAAAGACAAAATTTACAGTTAGATAAGCTGTGGTGCTGGATTTTCAAGATTTATGAAAATTGATCATGTTCATTTCTATGTCGAAGATGCCAAGGTGTGGCGAGATTGGTTCCTCAACTATCTGGGTTTTACCGGAGTAAGTAGTAATATCGGTTCTCTACATACTTGTACGGAGGTGGTGCAAAGTGGAGATGTCTGCTTTTTGCTGTCTTCTCCATTATTATCTACTAGTCCTGTGGCTGAATTTCTGCGTCAACATCCGCCTGGAGTGTCAGATGTGGCGTTTGCGGTAGAAGATGTAGAGGTAGCGATCGCTCATGCCCAGGCTCATGGTGCTACAATCCTACAACCTATAGGAGAACGTCAAATTGGTAATATCTCTCGCCAGTGTGGCAAAATAGCCGCTTGGGGTGGCTTAACTCATACGTTAATTGAAAAATTAAATTCCGATAACCAGATAACTTCATCACCTAATTTTATTACCGCCATAGACCATATAGTCTTAAATGTCGCCGTAGGTGAGTTAGAAGCGGCTGTGGCTTGGTATGAAAAAATTCTCGATTTGCAACCCCGACAGGCTTTTAAGATTCAAACCGATCGCTCTGCCTTGCATAGCCAAGTTATGGTTTCTCGTGATGGTAGTGTACAATTGCCAATTAACGAGCCAGCATCCAGCAATTCGCAAATACAAGAATTTCTCAACTTTAATCGAGGAGCAGGCATTCAGCATATCGCCTTGCAAACACAAAATATTGTAGATGCGATCGCCCAATTTCGTAACCGTGGTTTACCACTGCTTTCAGTTCCCCAAACTTATTACACACAACTCAAACAGCGTCTAGAGATTCCTCTATCATCAGCAGAATTAGAGGCGATCGCTCAACAAGAAATTTTGGTAGACTGGCGAAAGGATAATCAAAATGGGGTACTATTGCAAATTTTCACCCAACCCATATTTGCAGAACCAACTTTTTTCTTAGAATTTATTGAACGTCGTTCCCAAGCCCAAGGTTTTGGGGAAGGTAACTTTCGCGCCTTATTTGAAGCTATCGAAAGCGAACAAATGAAGCGGGGAACGTTGCAGTAATAATGCTTGATGGTTGACGGTTGACAGTTAACTGTTAACAGTTAACAGTTAACAGCCCTCATTAGTAGTTATGTAATTTAGACACGTATTAGCTTAAAGTCTTTTCCCTATGTGCTTTCGGCTAGATTTCCCAGAAATCTTTGTTTCCTCACGACTTCCTCAAATTTTTCTCTTACGTTAAAAGCGGGACGATAGAAAAAACCTCCCAAAAGCGTCAACTGATGATATAGCTGAAATTTGCACAAGAGCCAAAAATCATGAAGAAGACCGTAATGGTGATTGGATATGGTAATGATTTGCGGAGTGATGACGGTATAGGACAACGGATAGCGAATGAAGTAGCGTCTTGGCGTTTACCATCTGTTGAATCTCTTGCAGTCCATCAACTTACACCTGATTTAGCGGACTCACTAGCGAGTGTTGACTTGGCTATTTTTATTGATGCTTGTTTACCAGTACATGGTTTTGATGTCAAAGTGCAGCCACTCTTCGCTGCTGGCGATATTGATAGTAATGTACATACAGGTGATCCACGATCGCTTTTAGCCTTAACCAAAGCCATCTACGGTAATTGTCCAACAGCTTGGTGGGTAACGATTCCAGGCGCTAACTTTGAAATAGGCGATCGCTTTTCACGCACTGCGGAAACCGGGAAGGCGATCGCTTTAGTTAAAATTATTCAAATACTTGACAAAGTAAATAATTTATGGTTTGAAGTTGGAGCAGTAGCGTAATACCAATTCAAAATTCAAAATTCAAAATTCAAAATTAAGAATAAAAATTTAAATTTTATCTAAATTTATCAGTTGGGAAATATTGTTAAACTTGAGAAAAGAAGCAAAAGATAGGTAAAAACATCAAGCAAACGTAATTCTTAATTGAGAATGCCCTACAAGATAGTTGCGTCCTCATAATTCGTAACTACCAACTTAATTACGAATTACGTAGCTTGCCTTGCTACGCAACGCTACCGCGAACCGCGTAGCGGTATTACGAACTACGAATTACGAATTACGAATTATGCAAAAATCTCTCAAGCCAAGCAGTGACCGTACCTCTGATATATTGCAGGCAGAGAAATCAAATCCCCTGGATGCCATCTTTGCTCCCCAAAGTGTCGCCATTATTGGTGCGAGTGAAAAGGTGGGTAGTGTAGGACGCACCATCCTATGGAACTTGATTAGTAACCCCTTTGGTGGGACTGTTTTCCCCGTCAATCCTAAACGTCATAGTGTTTTGGGAATTAAAGCCTACCCTTCAATTGCGGCGATTCCCGAAACCGTAGATTTGGCAATTATCGCTACCCCAGCCTCCACAGTACCGGGGATTATTTCTGAGTGTGTAGATGCGGGTGTACAAGGGGTAATTATTATTTCTGCCGGCTTTAAAGAAGCTGGTGCTGAAGGTATAGCTTTAGAAAGGCAGATTCTAGAAGAGGCGCGACGGGGTAACATTCGCATCATAGGCCCCAACTGCTTGGGTGTGATGAGTCCCCGCACTGGACTAAATGCAACCTTCGCCAGTTCAATGGCGCGTTCTGGAAACGTGGGTTTTCTTAGTCAAAGTGGCGCACTGTGTACCGCTATTCTTGATTGGAGTGTGCGGGAAAATGTGGGTTTTAGTGCCTTTGTTTCTATCGGTTCTATGCTAGATGTGGGTTGGGGCGACCTGATTTATTATCTGGGTGATGACCCCCAGACTAAAAGTATAGTCATATATATGGAATCAATTGGTGATGCGCGATCGTTTATTTCTGCGGCGCGAGAAGTAGCACTCACCAAACCGATAATTGTGATTAAAGCCGGACGTACAGAAGCAGCCGCCAAAGCCGCCGCATCTCATACAGGTGCATTGGCGGGGAGTGATGCTGTCTTAGATGCAGCTTTCCGGCGTTGTGGGGTGTTGCGGGTAAATAGTATTTCTGATTTGTTCGATATGGCGGAAGTATTAGCAAAACAACCCCGTCCCAAAGGCCCACGACTGACGATTTTGACCAATGCCGGCGGGCCTGGAGTCCTGGCTACAGATGCTTTAATTGAGACTGGCGGCGAAATTGCCCCCATTTCCCCAGAAACAATCACCTCCCTTGACCAAATCTTACCTACACACTGGAGTCACGCCAACCCAATAGATATTCTTGGTGATGCTGACCCCCAACGTTACACCCAAGCTTTAGAAATTGCAGCCAAAGACACCAATAGTGATGGTTTATTGGTGATTCTCACTCCCCAAGCCATGACAGACCCCACCCAAACGGCGGAACAGTTGAAACCCTACGCCCAAATTGCTGGTAAACCCATCCTGGCGAGTTGGATGGGGGGTGCAGATGTGGCTACTGGGGAAGTGATTCTCAATCGTCAACGTATCCCTACTTATGCTTATCCAGATACGGCGGCGCGGGTGTTTAGTTATATGTGGCAATCCAGCTACAACCTGCGCGGTATCTACGAAACGCCTGTATTACCCGTAGAGACTACATCTGGTTTACCAGACCGCAATTTAGTAGAGAAGATTATCTCTACAGCTCGTCAGGCAAAACGCACAATTTTAACTGAATATGAGTCCAAGCAAATTTTAGCAGCCTATGGCATCCCGATTGTGGCTACTTGTGTCGCTAAAACTGAGGATGAGGCTATTAAATGTGCTGAGAGTATTGGTTATCCAGTTGTTGTCAAACTCTATTCCCACACAATTACCCATAAAACTGATGTGGGTGGTGTCCAGTTAAACCTCCCAGATGCAGACGCAGTACGCCGCGCTTATCGGATGATTGCTGAATCGGTGGAACAGAAAGCGGGTAGTGAGCATTTCTTGGGTGTGACTATCCAGCCAATGGTAAAAACGGATGGCTACGAATTGATTATTGGTAGTAGCCTTGACCCGCAATTTGGGCCAGTGTTGTTGTTTGGTGCTGGCGGACAATTAGTCGAAGTGTTTCAAGATGGAGCGATCGCACTTCCTCCCCTTAATAGTACATTGGCACGGCGCATGATGGAACACACCAAGATTTACAAAGCCCTCAAAGGTGTGCGGGGACGGCAAAGTGTCGATATGGAAGGACTTGAACAACTACTAGTAGCGTTTAGTCAGTTGGTAGTCGAACAGCATTGGATTAAAGAAATTGATATTAATCCCTTGCTGGCTTCACCTATGGGTGAAAATTCTTCACTGATTGCGCTAGATGCGCGGGTGGTACTACATGAACCAAACGTGACAGAAGACCAACTACCAAAATTAGCAATTCGACCATACCCCACCCAATATGTAGACGAGTGGACAATGAAAAACGGGACTCCTGTAACAATCCGTCCCATTCGTCCCGAAGATGAGCCATTATTAGTACAATTCCACAAGACACTTTCCGAAGAAAGCGTTTATTTCCGTTACTTCCACCTGATGAAACTGAGTCATCGCATCACCCACGAACGACTGACCCGCATCTGCTTTATTGACTATGACCGAGAAATGGCTTTGGTAATAGAATCTCAAGGGGAAATTTTGGCAGTTGGTAGGTTAAGCAAACTGCATGGTACAAAGACAGCCGAGTTTGCTATGTTAGTAAGCGATCGCTATCAATCTCAAGGCTTAGGTGGAGAATTGTTGCAGCGCTTGGTGCAAATTGGACGCGATGAGCAAATCGAACGCATCACGGCTGACATCCTCGCTGATAATTATGGGATGCAGCGAGTTTGTGAAAAGTTGGGTTTTAAACTAGAACGCACCGCCGAAGCAAGTGTTATGAAAGCGGAATTGGTAATTGGGATTTTGTGAACAATTGTTGATTATTGGTAGCAGATTATATGTAGTATTTGTAGTATAAAACTGCTGTAGCTAGTTGATACTACAAATATGTTTCAATATCGATTTAAACGCTCATTCTCAAGTGATCCTAACTTAAGCGACACCATAGGCGATCGCCTTTTTGACTTGATGGAAGCCACATTCCCTGGACTTAATGATTTAGCGGAATGTGGCAGAAAATTAGGTGCGCCCTGGGAAAAGGCTTCAACTCCGTTCATTCGCTTTCATGATGATGTAGCTATTACCCATGTAGGTGTATTAGAAATTCCGATGGTAATTTTGGGACAAAGGGTAACAGTTGGTGGAATCCACGGAGTCGCTACCCGTGAGGAATTTCGGAGACGAGGCTATTATCGGGAGGTGATGGAGGAAGCACTGGAATATTGCGACCAAATTTATGAAACTTTAGTATTAACAACACCAGAACCAGAATATTATTTACCTTTTGGTTTTCGGGTTGTAGAAGAATATATTTTTCATGTGCAGTGTAGTTCCAAAGGTAATGTAGATGGCTGGAGAATCCTTGATTTTTCAGACAACCAAGATTTAACATTACTCCATAGACTTTTGGAAACACGCGCACCAGTTTCTCATGTAGTTGGGGTAGTGAATGAAAAGCCCGTGTTTTTTGTTAACGAAGGCAGTAGAAACTTATATTATGCAGAAGATTTAGACTTAATTGCCTGTATAGAAATAGAAAGTGAAAAATTACATATTTTTGATTTAGTATCACCCAAGATATGCTCATTAAAAGATATATTGCCTAGAATACCTCAATTAATTACAGAAGTAATCATTTACTTTCATCCAGAACTACTTGATGTCGAGAATGTGCAAGTATTACCGCATAAATTAGAGGACACCGTGTTAATGGTGCGTGGGAAATTCGCGGCTGAAGGTGAGAAATTTATGCTACCCCCGTTCTGCAAGGTGTTAGGAAGAGGCGATTGCGTAAGTGTCCTGAAACCAATATATTTGTTAGTGCTTTTTTACTCCAACCAGAAAGATAATATAACTAGGTATGAGAAAAACAAACAACTCATATTTAAGGAGTTTTAATGACTGAACGTTTTACCAGTGCAGTAAATTCACTAAGAGCAAAGCTATCACGACGAAATACGCTTTTGTGGCTTGGAGGTAGTGGACTAGGTACTGGTTTTCTTCTCGGAACACAAAAGGGAGTAATAGCTACATCCCAACAGAAAAAAGAGGTGCAATTGGTGAACCCACCAACTTTATATGATGCAACCCGAAATGGTTATAGTCATATAGCTGTGACACCAGCAAGGACGAGAACTGTCTATATTTCTGGTCAATTTGGTTCCGATTTGTACGGAAGGCTTGTCTCCACGGAGTTTGAACCACAGTTAGTCAGGGCTTTTCAAAACCTCCGCTTTGCTTTAGACGCAGTTGGTGCAAAACCCAGTGATGTGGTAAAAACCACTGTACTTATAGTTGATCACACTGAAGATAAATTGATTCCCTTAGGGAGAGAAATTCAAAATTTATGGCCGTTTCGACCACCAGCCAACACCCTAATTCCTGTTCCTAGACTTGCACTTAATGGGATGTTGTTTGAAATTGATGCTTATGCGGTGATTCCAGAAAATCGTTAATTAATATACAAGGGTGTAGGGGTGTGAGGGTTTTGAAAACTTAACTTCTACATTCCCATACCCCTATACCCTTAATTTTTTACTCTCGCCAAACTTGATTAACAATATTTCCATCTGCTGCGACTAATTGAATGTGCAATGGCATTTGTCCGGCTGCATGGGTGGAACAACTTAAACAGGGGTCAAAAGCCCGGATTCCTGCTTCTACACGATTGAGCATTCCTTCAAGAATTTCTGTACCTTGAATGAAATGTCGAGCAATTTGGGCTACCGTGCGATTCATTGCTAGATTGTTTTGACCAGTAGCGATAATTAAATTCACTTTTTGCAGTAAGCCATTTTCATCGACTTGATAATGATGAAATAATGTACCCCTTGGTGCTTCACTCACACCAACACCTTCTAATTGGTTAACACCGGCTTCGGAACGCAATCGAGTTGACAGAATATCTGGGTCGTTAAGTAAGATTTCAATGTGTTCTATACAAGCCAAAATTTCGATTAAACGCGCATAGTGGTAGAAAAACGATGATTTGGCTGTACCTGAAGTCAGTTCGCGGAATTCTCGCAATTCACGGTCTGCTAAAGTTGTCCCAATATGACTGCAAATATTGAGACGCGCTAGTGGCCCTACTCGATACATTCCGCTATCTATGCGACATTGGTCATGTTGGTCAGGATAACCCAAAGGTCGATAATAAGGCGATTTTAAATAAGAGTCTGGTTGGACGGCTTCGCCAATAAATTCTTGATAACGTGTGGGGTCTAGTTTATCAGCAATAATATTACCTGCACTATCCACAAAACGAATATATCCGTCGTAAGTTTCCCACAAGCCATCAGGTGTTACTAAACCCATAAACAAGCTGGGGAAGTTACCAAAAGTCTGCGCCTCCTTTTCATAATCTTTGAGCAGTTTCTTGAATCTATCCAAAGCATCCAAGGCAATAGTCCGGGCTTCAGGGATGCGTTCTTGTATGTGAGTGCGTCCTTCAGCAGAAAGGGGTTCTCGCACACCGCCAGGAACAGCCCAAGCCGGGTGAATCTTTGCTCCTCCCAACACTTCAATTATTTCTTGCCCAAATTGGCGCAGACGAATACCACCACGGGCGAGTTCTGGTTGAGCTGCAATTAATCCGAAAATATTGCGCTTTTGGGGGTCACTATCCATTCCCAGCAAAAAATCTGGGGCGCTGAGGTGAAAGAAACTGAGTGCATGGGATTGGAGGATTTGTCCCAAATTCATCAGCCGGCGGAGTTTAGTGGCTGTTGGGGGTATGGTAACAGATAAAATGCGATCGCCTGCTTTTGCAGAAGCCAACAAGTGACTCACCGGACAAATACCACAAATCCGCGCTGTAATCCCCGGCATTTCCCACAAAGGACGACCTTCGCAAAACTTTTCAAACCCACGAAATTCTGTGACATGAAAGCGCGCATCGTTTACCTGTCCAGTATCGTCCAAGTAGATACTAATCTTGGCGTGACCTTCAATGCGGGTAACGGGGTCGATGACGATTCGTTTAGACATAGGGCGCAGGGGGTGCAAGGGAAGCAGGGGAGGCAAAGAAGAATAACTAACGCCGTGTGCAACTTTCTCTCAAACCTAACCCCCAACCCCTTCCCTGCGAGGGAAGGGGAGCAAGATTCAAAGCCTCTCTCCGCTTCGGGGAGAGGTTTGGAGAGGGGTTTCAAAAATAAGTTGCACATCGCGTTAACTAATGACCAACGACAACTGACAACTGACCAATGACTTCTACAATTCATAAAGCCGAGCTTCTAACGCCTCTGGGTACTCGTCGCAGTAATCTTCAAAAGCGGTTTTGCTAACTTTTTCGGCTCGTTGGTGTGCTATTTCTGCCTGCATTTCTTCCACTGCATCCCAGGCGGCGGCGCATTCTTCGGAGTTAATCCCTGTTTGAGTACACACAGCACGAGCTTTTTTAATTTCGTCTTGTAATTGTTGTTCTAATAGAATGGTGTAGGGCTGTTCCAGAAAGTCACTCTGAGCCAAAATATCAGTCAGAGAGATAATACCTCGCAAATCGCCTTGAATCACAGGCGCTCTGTGGAGACCGTAATCAGCAAATAATCGAGCTACGTACTCTAAACCAAGGTCGGGATTGATAGCGATACAAGGCTTGCTCATGACTTCGTAAACTCGTATTTTATTAGGGTCTTTACCATAGGCAATGACTTTATAAACAATATCGCTCTCACTAATAATGCCGTAAGCATCTTGTTCGTGGCGACGGTCTACAATTAGCGCCCGCCAATCTCTAGCGCGCATTAATTTCACGGCTTCAGCTACAGTTGCGGAACTACGAATAGTAGCCACATCTTTTGTCATAACGTCTGATGCTTTTAACATAATTACCCTGTTAACCCCTTTGGGGAATTCAAAATAGCCTACGGCAAGGCTGCGCCAACAAAATTCAAAATCAATATATTAGCCAAATTTGATAAATTCCCGCCCTGCTAAATGTGGTGTTTCGCCTTGTAACAGTGGTTCTAAAGCTGCTCTAATCCGGGTTGCAGAGGGTGGACAACCTGGTAAATAAATATCTACGGGGACTATGGAGTGTACAGGTGTGACTCTATCCAATAAAGACGGTACGATTCCTGGCTCGTGAGGAATTTGAGGGTTGATATCGGCTGCTTGGATGTAACAACGTTGTAAGACTGATTCAGCACTACCCAAGGGATTACGTAAGGCGGTGACGTTACCAGTTACTGCACAGTCACCAAAGGAAATCAATATTTGAGAACGTTCCCTGACAATCTTGATTGTAGTCAGATGTTCTTCATTGGCGATCGCTCCTTCCACCAATACCACATCTACACCCTCTGGATATTCTTTAATATCTGCAAAGGGACTAAAGACTATATCTGCCTGTGCAGCTAAATCAATCAGCCATTCGTCCAAATCAAGAAAGGACATATGACAGCCAGAACATCCACCTAACCATACTGTTGCTAACTTCAGGCGAGACATAATAATTCAAAATTCAAAATTCAAAATTCAAAAAAGGTCATTAGTCCATAGTCCATAGTCATTCTTCTTTACTTCCCCTGCCTCCCCACTCAGCACTCATGACTCCCCATTGATGACTTTCTGCCAATCTTGGACTACCCGTTGGGGGACTGAAATATTGATGGTATCGCCGGGTAAAGGGATACTTAAAACTAACGGTTCTATGGATAGTTGGGGCAATATATCTTTAAAGTCATACTGACCGATAGTTGGTGCTGGTGCTTCATCTAGGAACACATCGGCAGCAGTCAAAACTTTGCCTGTGGCAGTGGTAATCTTTAAGGGTTGGGGATGAGGTAACTCGGCAGAACCGGGAAAGCCTACGAGCCGCAGATTTACAGTTTGGGCTTGACCAGGATAAACTTGCTTGAATAGTACAACCTGCCAAACGTGTCCTAATTGATCATCTAATTTTGTGAGTGAGCGATAAAGAATTTCTTTTGATGCTGCTTCTGACTGATTGACAGCAGCAATTACTGTTTGCGAGGTTAGGCTTCCTAAACCCAGGAATATATATAGTGTCATTATCCCCAACAATAGCAGCCACCAAAACAGAGCTTTTAAAGAAGTGGGAGATAAGCACATCGACAATGGGAATCGAGTCTTCTTGTAGCTTCTGGTTGTTGCTTGTCTGGTAGTTTTGCTCATCAGTTTCACCTCCTGGTTTTCTTAGGGACGAGGGAAGAGAAGGGACTTTAAGTAACGTCTCCCCTCCGCTCCCCGCCCCCTGCTCCCTTGCCTCTTCTCCTTCCCCATCTCTCTCTAAAGGTTCCATTGCTGTTTTTCCCGTGCTGTGACTAAAAAATCGAGTTTGGCGCGATCGCGTTTCATTTCTCCAACGCTGGAACCCTGGTAGAATATAGCTCCTGTGGGGCAAGCATTGACGCATTTACCGCAGGAAGTACAAGTGTCAGAGGTTCCCCAAGGTTGGCTGAGGTCGGTAATTACGTGAGAGTTTGTTCCCCTACCTGCCATATCCCAAGTGTGTGCGCCTTCGATTTCATCACAAACACGGATGCAGCGAGTACAAAGTACACAACGGTTATGGTCAACACCAAAGCGATCGTGAGAAATATCAACTTTGCGATTTGGGAAATGGTATTCTAGACGCACATGATCCATGCCCATTTCAATGGCTAGGTCTTGCAGTTCGCAATTATTATTAGCCACGCAAACAGAACAAATGTGATTGCCCTCAGCAAAAAGCATTTCGACAATTGTACGACGGTATTTTTGTAGGCGATCGCTATTTGTGCGAACTTCCATCCCTTCGGCAACTTTCGTGACACAAGCCGGTAACAATTTGTTACTACCAGTAATTTCCACCAAACACAGCCGACAAGCACCCACATCACCAACCCCTTCTAAATGGCACAGTGTCGGAATATGAATCCCCGCCTCTTGCGCCGCCTGTAGTAAGGTTTCCTCCTCTTGAGCGCTAATGAGTTGGTCGTTAATTGTTAAAGTTTTGACTGACATTGCTCTTAGCCCTGGTTGAGAATTAGCCTTTGGTTGGTGTCATAATTCATCACTCACACCTTGAGTTATAGGTGAAGAGTTTGAGGAACTTGTGAAGGTTGATCAAATTTTTAGTGATACCTTCAGTGGGGGTAGCGATCGCCAAACTTTTCCGTCTACTGAATTTTGGCTTATTGACCAAATACACCCACGCCGTAGTAACAAGTATTAGCATTACAATTAGCCATATCAACTTGGATTTGATATCTACCGCTTCGAGAGGGATTGAAGCTAATCATGGGAATGTCATCATCTTGTAAATCTGAAGCAATCAAGTTTCCTCGGTGATCATAGAGAGAAATGTCTAAATCTTGACAATCGCTGTCACAAACTCCCACAATCCCATAGGAAATACCTGCACGCAGATTTACGTTTATATAGTGGGAGCGACCTTCACGGAGGGTATCAATGGTAGGTTCGTGAGTTAAAGTGTAACCATTTAAACCAGATGCAAATGCTGCTCTGAATAACTGGTTTTTGACTTGATCAATATATGGGCCATCGTTTGCACGAACTACGGTTGATGTGAGGGAGAGAACAGCGAAGACTGCGCTTGCTGTGAGGTTTTTGATTTGTTTGTTGCTGAATGCTTGTAACATGAAATTGTCTGTTGAACTCGACAATTTCATAGAACAATGGAATGATAGGTGTTTCGCTCTGAAACTGGTCTAAATTTCTTTTGAATATAAATAGAATATTTTCACCTTCAGTTCATGCTGAATTCATAACAAACAGGGAATTAAAAATTTTGAAAATATTGTCGATATAATTCACAACTGGGTATCACACCATCATTTGTGATTTTGACTAATCCCATTGCTTGTAATTTGAATTTGATTTCGGCGCTTAACTGTACAGGATGATTTGCTTTTGCAACTTCTCGCATTGCTGCTAATAGTTCTGGTTGTTGTTCGAGGGCGGACATGAGACGATATAACTGTTTTGAGTAAATCCCTGAGTCGGTGGCTGCTGTTTGGAGAAACTTATCTAAACTGACATCTTGACGGGCGATATGATATAAAGCAAGACGAACTAAAAACGGGTGTCCACCTATCATTGAGGTGAGTTGAGTAACTTCTTTTTCACCCCAATTTAATTGATGTTTTTCGGCTAATTCGGTTATCTGTTGTGAATTAAATTCTGGTAAATCGACAGGAAAACCCGCATTAAATGGAGAACGATTGATATCTAAAGGGACATAAATTTCGGTGGAATGGGCGAGGACTAAGCGAAATTTTTGCCAAATATTCTCTCGTCTAGCTTCTTCGTGGAGATATCGCAGTAAGCCAAAAAAATCACCGTAAATATCGGGGTATGCAAACAATCTATCAACTTCATCTAAGCCGAGGGTTAATGGTTGACCTATTTCTGGTAAGATGTATTCTTCAAAATAGGTTTCGCAGCGCATATTGCAACTAATATCATCTTCCCAATATTCATCTAAGCGATTTTCTAATTTTAATTTCCGGCTAACGGTTGCACAAAACCAACGCAGAAATTTATCTAAGTTGATAAAACATTGATTGTCTGCTTCCTTTAAACTGATATAAACAGTGCGATCGCCTTTTGTTTGTGCTTGGTGCAGAATCCGAATTAGTAATGAAGTTTTTCCAGTTTGTTCGGCGGATTTGATGCGAATTAATGCGCCATGTTTGCTAATTTCTCGGTAACAATCCTGTTCTGTGGGGGGACGTTCAATATAAAAAGGGGAATCTAATGCAACTGGCCCTTCTGGATATTTGATGGACATATCAGGGGAGAGGATTGGTGATGATGTCGCGGAAGATTGGAGAACTGGAAGGGTAATTGAGTTATCTGCTCTATCTGCGATGTCTTCCCAGTTTAAATCTAAGCTTTGACAAATTTGCTGGAAAGTTCCCAGAGCGACATTTTTACCATTGAGAAAACTACTTAATGTTGATGGAGCGATTTGAATTGCATAGGCAAAAGTTTCCTGATTCTTCTTACCCATTTTCATCATAGCTGTCTTCATGGCAGCTTTAACTTTGTTGATATAGTCCTGACGCACCCTAAAACCTAATACCCTAATGGGTTCTGGATTCACAGTCATAACGACATAGATAATAACTATACAAACAGATTAGAGGATTTCTCGCTATAGATAAACCCCTAAAAATCAGACTCACAAAACTCAAATCAAACTCAAATCAAATTCAAATCAAATTCAAATCAAATTCAAAGTTTTTACAATCCCACTTCGGCTAAACTTATATAACAATACAGTTCAGTTAAGAAAATAGTAGGTTGGGTGTAGCGATAGCGTAACCCAACAAAGTCTTGATAATGTTGGGTTCCGTTCCTTCACCCAACCTACATTAGTCTAAGTTGTTAGCTTTAACTGAACTGTATTGACTTACATAACAAAAGCTTTTGAGGTTGTTTCGTAATTATTTTTTTTCAGAAGAAATAATTAGATAACCGAAATTGGAGAAATTGAAAAAGTAATGGTTGACAATTACGAATACCAAGTTGGAGCAAGTCTCCCCCCGGATGCGCCTAGTTATGTGGTGAGGAAAGCCGACTCTGATTTTTATCAAGCTTTGAAAGCGGGTAAATATTGTTACGTCTTTAACTCACGCCAAATGGGTAAATCGAGCTTGAAAGTTCGCGTGATGCAAAGACTTGTCAACGAAGGGGTGGCTTGTTCCAGTATTGATGTTTCTGGGCAGGGTAGCAAAGATAACGTCACCCAGGAACAATGGTATACAGGTATTGTTTCCAAAATTGTCAAGGATTTGCAAATTGCCAAACCCATCGAATTTCGTCGGACTTGGTGGCGCGATCGCCATGATATTTCTCCCGTGCAGAGGTTTGACGAATTTATTGAGGATGTACTTCTGTCATCTATCCAAAGACATATTATTATCTTTGTTGATGAAATTGATAGTACCCTGAGTTTAGGATTTGCGAGCGAAGATTTTTTTGCTCTGATTAGAAGTTGTTATAACAAACGTGCTGAAAATCCAGCTTATAAACGGTTGACCTTTGCTTTATTAGGAGTAGCAACCCCCGGTGATTTAATCCAAGATAAAACCCGAACCCCCTTTAATATTGGCGAAGCAATTGAGTTAGATGGATTTAAGATTCACGACATTGAACCTTTAGCCAAGGGATTAGCAGGAAAAGTAGAAAATCCCCAAGCTGTGATGCAAGAGGTTTTAGCTTGGACGGGGGGACAGCCATTTTTAACTCAGAGAGTTTGTGAATTATTGGGGAAAGCTTTAAGTATTGAAAAGCGAGATTTTAGGTCTGTTGATGAAAATCAGATTATTGAATTAGTTAAAGAAATTATTCACAATCAAATTATTGATAATTGGGAAGCAAACGATAAACAAGAGCATTTAAAAACGATTCGAGACAGGTTACTAATTAGCGAGGAAATTTCTGTTGCTTTGCTGGGGTTATATCAGCAGATTTTACAACAGGTAGAAATGACTGCTGATAGTAGCTTTGAGCAGATGCGCTTGCGTTTGACTGGTTTGGTAGTACAGCAGCAAGGTAAATTAAGGGTTTATAACCAGATTTATAGGAATGTTTTTGATTTAAGTTGGGTTGAGAATGAGTTAGGTAAGTTACGCTTTTATGCTGATAAATTAAGGGCTTGGGTAGAGAGTAATTATCAGGATAATACTTGCTTATTGTGGGGAGAAGATTTAGAAAAAGCTCGTGTTTGGGCGGATGGAAGAAAGTTAAGCGATGTTGATTATCGGTTTTTATCTGCGAGTGTGGAAGCTGAGTTAAATCAGAAGGTTGTGAAGGCGGAAACTAGACAAAATCAAGCTTTACAGGAAGAAGAAAAGGCAAAGCAGCGATTAACAGAAGTCGAGAGAAAAATAAACATTGGTGGAGGTATTTTAGCTTTATTTGTTGTTGGGGCAATAGTAGCAGCAATTGGGGCGATTAGTGCAAACATAGAACGACAACAAGCCCAAGTTGTCACAGATTTAGAGCGGTCATCGGCTGATTTATTGCGCTTGCGTGGGAATGTGGGATTGGATAATTTAGTTGAGGCGATGAGGTCTGTAAAGCAATTAAAACAGTTAGTTAAAAATGGTAATCAACTAAAAGATTACCCAACTGTTAGCCCTATATTAGCCTTGCACAATACTTTAGAATATAACCGCGAGATAAATCAATTAAAAGATGACCGTCGAGTTCAGAAGCAAGTATTTAGTCCTGATACTAAAATTGTTGCGAATATTTCAGATGACGGTACTACCAAGCTGTTGAACTTGCAAACAGGGACAATTACTACTCTCAAACATGACAAAAAGGTCAACAACGTAGCATTTAGTCCCAATGGTCAAATTGTTGCTACTGCTTCGGATGACGGTACTGCTAAGTTGTGGAATCTACAAGGTGGAAAAATAGCTACTTTCAAACATAACAAGGAGGTTAACGATGTAGCATTTAGCCCCGATGGTAAAACTGTTGGTACTGCTTCATGGGATACTGCCAAGTTGTGGAACCTCCAAGGAGGGGAGATAGCTACTCTTCAATATGACTCATTAGTACAAAATATAGTATTTAGTCCTGACGGTAAAAATGTTGCCATTGCTTCATACGACAGCGATGTCAAGCTGTGGAATCTGCAAGGAAAGGAAATTGCCACTATCATACATAACAAAATGACAAAATATCTTTCCGTTGTTAATAATCTATTTTTTAGTCCTGATGGTAAAGTTGTTGCGACTACTTCGCGGAGGGATGCAACTACTAAGCTGTGGAACTTGCAGGGAAAAGAAATTGCCACTTTCAAATATTATCCTGATATAGGAATCAAGAACTCAGTATTTAGCCCTAATGGTAAAGTTGTTGCCATTTATTCAGATGATAAAACAGTTAATTTGTACAACCTCCAAGGAAATACCATCGCAACTCTTAAACATAACGATAAGGTCGAGGATATAGTATTTAGTCCTGACGGTAACACTGTTGCAACTGTTTCATCCTATGTACATGACGGAACAGTCAATTTGTGGAACCTTAAAGGAAATATCATCGGAACTTTCAAGCATCAGGGTCTATTTCAAGATATTAGCCGTTTAGAGTTTAGTCCTGACGGTCAGACTATTGCAACTGCTTTACTTGATAATACTGCCCATTTGTGGAACCTCCAAGGGAAAAAAATAGCAATTTTCACGCATTATAGCCAAGTCTTAAACTTAGCATTTAGCCCTGATGGTAGAACTATCACCACTGCTTCATCGGACGGTACAGCCAAGTTATGGAACCTGCAAGGTGGGAACATTCGTATCCTCAAACATAACGATCAGATTAACAATATAGTATTTAGCCCTGACGGAAAAACTGTTGCTACTACTTCATACGATGGTACTGCAAAGCTGTGGAACCTTCAAAAAGGCGAAATTGTCACTCTCAAACATGATGGCGTAGTCAACGATGCAGTATTTAGCCCTGATGGTAAAACTATTGCTACTACTACTTCAAGTGATAAAACAGTTAAGTTGTGGAACCTACAAGGTCAGTTAATTGCTACTCTCAAACACAAGTATGAGCCTGACAAAGAAGTAGTATTTAGCCCTGACAGTAATATCATTGCCACATCTGATGACACAGCCAAACTGTGGAATCTTCAAGGTCAATTAATTGCTACTCTCACAAATGAGGGTGGAGTTCGTGAAGTAATATTTAACCCTGATGGCAAGTCTGTTTTAACTACTTCTTATGAGAATGCAAAGTTGTGGAATCTAGAAGGACAAGAAATTGCGACTTTCAAACACAAGCATCTAGGGGAAGTAGTATTTAGCCCTGATGGTCATACAGTTGCTACTGCTTCAGTGTATCGTGATTCAGATATTAGCGGATCTGTGAAGTTGTGGAACCTTAAAGGTGAGGAAATTATCACTCTCCAGCATGGTAGTTTTAGCGATGTATTATTTAGTCCTGATGGTAAGACTATTGCCACGGTTTCAACGTTGAGTAATACTGCCAAATTATGGAATCTGCAAGGAAGGGAAATAGCTACTCTCACACATGATGGTTGGATCAACCATATATCATTTAGTCCAGACGGCAAGACTATTGGTATTCGTTCAGGGGATAAAACAGTCAAGTTATGGAATTTACGAGGGCAGGAGATTGCCACTCTCAAGCATAACAGTTCAACTATAGTCAGCGATCCAATATTTAGCCCTGATGGTAAGACTATTGCCACTGTTTCACTAGATCGTACTGTGCGTCTGTGGACTGAGGTAAGAGATGGTTCTTGGCAGCAGTTTGCTGAATATCAAAGTAGGCGTGTAGTATTCAGCCCGGATAATAAATTAATTGCCATTGAAGGTAATTATTTTGTGCAGTTG
Source organism: Anabaena sp. FACHB-595 (assembly GCF_048568275.1). Taxonomy (NCBI): domain Bacteria; kingdom Bacillati; phylum Cyanobacteriota; class Cyanophyceae; order Nostocales; family Nostocaceae; genus Anabaena; species Anabaena sp. FACHB-595. The sequence goes on along the minus strand of NZ_CP183473.1, from coordinate 877,437 downwards.
CGTCGGGTTCAAAGTTTAGATAGCTTACTAGCGCGAGGTTGCAACGATTTAAAAGAATACCTCGCTTCCCGTCCTGATTTGCGAAAAGAAATTTGCCCTGATAATAAATAGCCACGCTACGCCTGAGTGATGTAGGAGAAGTGCGATCGCAAAGGTGATCGAATTTATGAGGCTTTGGTTTGATATGCGATCGCCTTAGTGATGTTGAGAAGTGCGATCGCATCTAGCCGCCCAAAATAATCTGTAAAAGATTATGTAACGCTTGAGTGTCAACTTCCTGGAGTTCTCCTAACTTCTTAATTACCAGCATCTTATCAATGGTAGTTAAAACTGGTTTGATAATAGAAGGTTTTAACAAACCTGCTGCTTTCCACTCAGTAATTGTCATTTCAGCAAAAGAAGTTACGGGATTAGTAGTACTTGTGACAGCTATTAATATTAAATCAGAACGCTGACGTTGATAATCGGTAGAACTGACAACAACAGATGGACGTTTTTTAGTAGTTGTTTGGTCGGTGAAGGGAAAGGGTACTAAGATAACATCCCCGAATTTATAATTTGTCATATTCTGCGTCGTCGGGGTTGTCCCAAATTCTTTGCAGAACTGGTTCAGAAAGCTTTGTTGCAGCTAAAGTCAAATTGTATTCCTCATTTTTCTGGGATAAAGAATCAATGAATCTTTCAACTAATACCACTTGTTCCGGAACTAGCTGACGGATTTTACCGATTAATCTTTGTTGTGGTATGTTATCAGTCTGCATTATTTACACCACCTTTGCTCACTTATTATGCCTTTATGATAGCTGAACGCAGTTTTTACTAGACCATGAGTTTATGCGTTAGCGTTCGCGCAGCGTTCCGCAGGAAAGCTGAACGAAGTTCTAGCTGGCGCGACGTAAGTCTTTCGTTTATTTTTAGCCTATTTTCTCCAATAGTGCTTCATTGATAACCGTTTGATAGCCTATCCCTCGCTTTTCTGCTTCTTCCTTTGCCCAGGCTATGATTTTAGGATGAAATCTGATTGAAATCGGCTCATACTTTTCCTCTTCATCCTTAGCCGGTCGTCCGCGCTTCCTGAGTGTAACCCCAAACTGATCTGCGATCGCATCTCTGAATTTTTGATTTTCTTCTGGTGTAACTCGTCTTGCTTTGTCAAAAGGAAACTCAGATTCCTGATTCATATTGTTGACACTCCCTTTTGGTCGCTTTTCTTGCGCTAATTATCCTGATTCGCTCACCTCGCATGGTAAAAACAACCACAACAATTGACCCATCTTCCGCTTCACCAATTGCCCATTCCCTTTCTTCTCCCTGAGAATGAATAGAGTCTTCCGTAAACATGAGATACGGGTCGGCAAAAACTGTTACAGCTTCCTCGAATTTGATACCGTGTTTCAAAAAATTTGATTCGGCTTTGTTGTCGTCCCACTCAAAGCCCATTTATAGTATATACCAAAAATATTGTCTTTGCCATCCTACAACGACTGGGACTTTGGGATGAAGTGCATAGATGCGATCGCATTTGGTTTTTGGAGAGTGCGATCGCGTTATGTGTCATCGGACAGATTGGAGAGTTCCGCTAAAATAAATAACACAGTCATTAGGGGCAAAGCTATGAGCAATCAAGAACTAGAGCAACAACTTCTCAGCCTCGACTTAGCAGAAAGGATTCGCATCTTTCAAATTTTAGCTCAAAGTCTTACAGTGCAATCATCACCCCCATCTCCAACCCCTGATGCAATTGATTTAAAGAGCGATAGCGAAGCGCTGCTGCTTTCAGCAGATCGCTCTCCTCAGCATCCCCTACGCAAAATCCCCTTGACAATTCCTCCAGATTTTGACGAACCCATGCCTGAATTATGGGATGCTTTGGGACAATGATTTTGCTAGACACCCACATTTGGCTGTGGTGGCTCCATTCCCCAGAACAACTTTCTGAGAGTGGACGTACCCTATTAACCATAGGCGAAAACCAAAATGCCCTTATTGTTTCTGCTATTTCTGTTTGGGAAATTGCAATCAAGCATAGTAATGGGAAACTACCACTCCCCCTTCCCATCAATGAATGGTTTGCGCTGGCAAAAACTCGACCTGGAATTACTATAGAACCACTCGATCCACTTGATGCAATTACTAGTACCCAATTACCTGGCGACTTCCACAAAGACCCAGCTGATCGTATTATTGTTGCGATCGCCTACCGCCGCAATATAGAACTCATGACCTGCGATCAAAAAGTTCTCAACTATCCACACATCAAAACAATTTGCTGAGTGCGATCGCGTGTGTGATGTTGGGAAAGCGCGATCGCTTTTTGGTTTTTGGAGAGTGCGTTAGCGCAGCTTAACGAAGTTATCGCCTGTGTAATGTTGGGAAAGCGCGATCGCTTTTTGGTAGTTTTGAGGAGTGCGATGTCTAATTAATCTGTTGAATTTAGAGAAACGGCTCCTACAGCTATCAACGCCAAATATTCATCGCGGAAATAGTGCAATGTACTAAATACCGGATTAGGCGCAGACTGACCTAGACCGCACAAGCTGGTATTTTTTACCATATCGCACAGTTCTTCTAACAGTTCTAAGTCAGCAAGTGAAGCCTTACCTTCCCGAATCTTGCTCAATAATCCATGTAGTTGTACCGTCCCCACCCGGCAAGGAATACACTTACCGCAGGATTCATCCATACAAAATTCCATAAAAAATCGGGCAACATCTACCATGTTGGTGGTGTCATCCATGACAATCATCCCACCAGAACCCATCATGGAACCCAAGTTAGTTAAAGATTCGTAGTCTACAGGAGTATCAAAAGCCGAAGCGGGAATACATCCCCCAGAAGGGCCACCTGTTTGTACAGCTTTGGCAACACCACCATCGGGAATACCACCACCCATTTCTGCCACTATTTGCCGCAAGGATGTACCCATTGGCACTTCAATTAAGCCTGTGTTGCGGATTTTGCCAGCGAGAGCAAATACTTTTGTCCCTTTACTTTTAGCCGTGCCGATACTAGCAAACCAGTCCGCACCTTTACGAATAATGGGGGCAATATTGGCGAATGTTTCGACGTTATTAATTAAAGTAGGATAACCCCATAAACCAGATTCAGCCGGGTAGGGAGGACGGGGATGAGGGACACCGCGTTTACCTTCAATGGAAGCCATCAAGGCTGTTTCTTCGCCGCATACATAAGCCCCTGCACCGATGCGGATATCGATTTTAAAATCAAAGGGAGACTCAAATATATTACTACCTAACAAACCGAGCCTTTGGGCTTGATGAATGGCAGTGTGTAGGCGTTTGATGGCAATGGGATATTCTGCCCTGACATAAATATAACCTTGACTAGCACCGACAGCATAGGCAGCGATCGCCATTCCTTCCAATACCCGATGCGGATCACTTTCCAACACACTCCTATCCATGAAAGCCCCTGGATCTCCCTCATCTGCGTTACAGATGACAAATTTGCGCTCTCCCTTCGCCTTAGCCACCGTCGCCCATTTCAAGCCCGTGGGATAACCAGCACCACCACGCCCCCGCAAACCACTACGACTAACACTGTCTACAACTGCCGCCGGTGTCATCTCCCGCAACACTTGGTAAAGCCCCTGATAACCCTGAGCCGCAATATAAGCTTGAATCCTTTCTGGGTCAATTTTGCCACTATTCTCTAAAACAATTGGTGCTTGATAAGTAAAAAATGGCTGTTCTAAGTTAACAACTGACAATTGTGCCTCTTTCCCCTTCAAAGCACCAATAATTGCTGACGCATCTTCAGGCGTAACCTTCTCATAAAGCCTTTGTTTTGTTTTTTCTTCCCCACTCCCCTCTACCTCAACCAAAGGCCCCTGACAACACAAGCGCATACAACCAACACCAGAGACTTGTACCTCTCCCTCTAAACCTTCAGCCTTGACGGCCTGCTCTAACTGTTGTTGAACCGCTTGCGAATTCGCAGACAGACAACCAGCCGCCGTACAGCAGCGAATCTGCACAGGTTTCTGTTGAGAGCGTTCTTGTCTGCCAATGTCTAGTAATTCAGTCAGTTCCATGTTTTCTCTCAACTCTCCACAACAAGGCAACAAATTTAACAATTCAAAATTCAAAATTCAAAATTAAAGACAGTTGGATTTGGGGATTTAAACCCTTGAATTTACGATCAACTTGAAAACCCCTAGAAAACCAGGCTTTCTTAATTAGAACTTACGCATGAAAACGAAAGATCAAAAGTTTGGACAAGGGTATAGGAGTGTAGGGGTATCAGGGTATAAATTCTTGAACCCCTTACACCCAGTCTCAACAGATAACCTGTTTGCGTAAGTACTATTAATTTTGAATTTTGAATTTTGAATTTTGAATTTTTTATAGCCATCCTTGCACGCGCTCATTCACTGATTCTGGGGTTTGATTACCTAAGACTTTGCCATCAAAAACCACAGCCGGAGCAATCCCACAAGCACCCAAACACCGTGCCGTTAGCAGTGATAATTGACCATCAGCAGTAGTTTCCCCAGCGTGAATACGAGTAGCTTTTTCCAAATCTGCCAAAATTGCTGATGAGCCTTTCACATAACAAGCCGTACCTGTACACACCACACAACTATGGACTCCCTGGGGCGCTAGGGAAAATAAATGATAGAAAGTTGCTACCCCATACACTCGGCTAGGCGGTAGCTTCAAGCTATGGGCAATATAAAGTAATAAGTCGTTTTCTAAGTAACCAAACAGTTCTTGGGCTTTGTGAAGAATTTCAATTAATGCGTCTTGCTGATACTGGTGACGCTTGATAGCTGCATCTAGCATCTTCAAGCGTTTGTCACCACTGGGATGGGGATGAGGTGGCGTTGTGGTAGTCATGGGAAATTGGAAGTCGTTACTGGGTGTAAGGGTGTGAGGGTGTAAGGAAAAGAAAGATTTACCCCTATACCCTTACACCCCTATTTCTAACTATGCAGGTATTACCTGCGGTTGTTGAGTTGAATCCTGCGCTGATTCTGTATCCTTAACTCTGCCCAAATCATGCACTATATGCACTGAACAAGGGGTATGGTGCAGGACGTAATTACTGACACTGCCAAGGAAAAATTCTTTGACCCCTGATAAGCCCCGATGTCCCATCACAATTAAATCAGCATCCCAATTAGTGGCTAATTTACAGATGGTGCGACCAGGGTTGCCCAGGGTTTGGGAAAATTCAGTGGAAACTCCTTGGGTATTTGCTTTGGCACACAGAGTTTGCAACATCCGCACACCTTCATCTTTAAAGCTGTCCCATTGTTTTTGGTATATCTCAAAACTTTGACCGCTTAAACCAGGGTAGTAGTCATAACCAGAAACCATCGGTATATGCGGACTACCTTCTTCTTCTGGAGATAGGACGTGCAGCAGTAATAATTTGGCTTGTGTTGCTTTTGCTAAAACCAGTGCTTGTTCAAAAACTTGCTGCCCCATATCGGAGCGATCCAATGCAACTAAAATTTTTTTTAACATATCTACCTCTGAGGCGTGGAGAGTAATTTTTTACTCAGCACTCATAACTCAAGTTTTGACCTTATATCTATTGTTTATAGGAGAATAATTTGAGGAACTTGTGAGGGGAAATCATCCCAAATGCTTGACGAACCAGAGTACCCTCAACTCCTAGCCCCTATATTTCTGCAAAACACCACACAAATTAAGGGCTGTGATATGATGGGAGACTGCTGCATACATTTAGAATGAATATAAATTGAATCAATCATGGCTCTGACGCAACAGCGCAAACAAGAAATAATTAATAACTACCAAGTTCACGGAACTGACACCGGTTCTACCGATGTCCAAATCGCTATGCTGACTGAACGGATTAACCGCCTCAGTGAGCATCTACAAGCCAATAAAAAAGACCATTCTTCTCGTCGGGGATTACTAAAACTGATTGGTCATCGCAAGCGCCTTCTAGCTTACTTGCAACAAGAAAGTCGGGAAAAATATCAGGCTTTGATTGGTCGTCTTGGTATTCGTGGATAAGGAATACTCTTTATGCCTGCTGAAGAATCTGAACGCGGTCGTTTGCCTTTTGAACCAAAAAAAAAGCGCCAAAAACCTGCAAAAGCTCCCAGTAAGCCACAAGTACAGCTAAAAGAAGCCGACAAGCAGGACAAAAAGCAGCTACCTTACACTAAAGAAGAGATGGCAATTCCCCAAGTGGTAAGCCAAAGGATGATCCGCCGTGTAGCGGCATTCTGCGGTATACCAACAGCTTTGGGTATCACTACTTTGGTTTCTAGTTACCTGCTGACCATTTATTCTGATATCCAACTAGCTCCCATCGCTGTTTTATTGGTGAATATGGGATTTTTTGGTTTGGGGGTTTTGGGGATCACCTATGGTGTTCTATCTGCCTCTTGGGATGAAGAAAGAACTGGTAGTCTCTTGGGTTTAGGTGAATTTGGCACCAACTGGGGGCGAATGGTGGAAGGTTGGCGCGAAACGCGGCAAAAAAAGGTGTGAAAAACGGCGCTCAAGTGTTCAGATAACTGTCTTGTTGGGTAAGTTTTCCAGTCGATGTTGAAGTTTACACTTGAATAACTTCAACATTACTAAGTAAACATTAATAATCATCAACTAAACCCAATAGACGGTCATAAAAGCACTGAGCGCTTGTGTTTTTTATATTTATTAAACCTATATTTAAATCGTTGAGGAAGTCACCAATTAATATATAAGAACCAAGGTGACTGAGAACTGATCACTATATAAATAGGGATTTTTATATGATAGTAGTCATGAAAGTCGGTTCCCCAGAAGTGGAAATCAACCGGATTAATGATGAATTAACCAGTTGGGGGCTGACACCAGAAAAAATTATCGGCAAACACAAAGTAGTAATTGGCTTAGTAGGTGAAACCGCCGACTTAGACCCCTTACAAATTCAAGAAGTTAGCCCTTGGATTGAGCAAGTATTACGGGTAGAACTGCCTTATAAACGCGCTAGCCGCCAATATCGTCACGGTGAAGCCTCGGAAGTAGTGGTTAATACTCCAGATGGTTCCGTGGTATTTGGTGAAAACCAAGCCTTGGTGGTGGTTGCTGGCCCCTGCTCTGTGGAAAATGAGGAAATGATTATTGAGACGGCGCAACGTGTCAAGGCAGCCGGCGCTAAGTTTTTACGCGGTGGTGCATACAAGCCCCGTACTTCACCTTACGCTTTTCAAGGTCACGGCGAAAGTGCTTTGGAATTGTTGGCAAAGGCGCGGGATGTTAGCGGTTTGGGTATCATCACTGAAGTAATGGACGCGTCAGAACTGGATATTATTGCAGAAGTGGCTGATGTCATCCAGGTAGGTGCAAGAAATATGCAGAATTTCTCCCTACTGAAAAAAGTAGGGGCGCAACCAAAACCAGTATTACTGAAGCGAGGAATGGCAGCTACTATCGAAGATTGGTTGATGGCAGCCGAGTACGTTCTAGCAGCAGGTAACCCTAATGTAATTTTGTGCGAACGAGGTATTCGTACTTTTGACCGTCAATATACACGTAATACTTTAGATTTGTCGGTAGTTCCAGTATTGAGGAAATTAACTCACCTACCAATTATGATTGATCCCAGTCATGGTACGGGTTGGGCTGAGTATGTGCCATCAATGGCAATGGCAGCGATCGCAGCTGGTACTGATTCTTTGATGATTGAAGTACACCCCAATCCTAAAAAAGCCCTATCCGACGGGCCACAATCCCTCACACCAGAACATTTCGACCGCTTAATGCAGGAATTAGCCGTTATTGGTAAAGCTGTAGGACGCTGGCCACAACCAGCAGTTGTAACTGCATAAACTGAATTAATAAGTTAATAGGACTTACGCATGAAAACGAAAGATCAAGGGTTGGGAGAAGGGTATAGGGGTGTAGGGGTATAAATGTTTGAAGCCCTTACACCCTTACACCCGGTCTCAACAGACAACCTGTCTGCGTAAGTCCTAGTTAATCAAAGTGCGAAAATCAACAGGAGTATTGAGCATAATTGATACTTCTGTGACAATTTATACTCTAGCGACTCAACAGCAGACGCTATATTCATCAATAATTATGGGTTTTCACTACACAAATGCACTAATCACTCTCGCAACACTCAATATTAATCAATTGATGACCTTTTACACTAACTTCTTAGAACAACAACCAATAACTTCCATACCCAATGTGTATGCCGAGTTTCATGTCGCTGGAATGCGATTAGGTATTTTTAAACCTAAACAGACTCACGAGTCAGAATTTCAAAATTCAACTAAAAGTAAGGTGAGTTTGTGTTTAGAAGTTAGTAATTTAGAAGCAGCGATCGCACATATCACCGATTTAGGTTATCCACCGCCAGGAGAAATTGCGATCGCTTCCCACGGTAGAGAAATTTACGCCTACGACCCAGATGGCAACCGTCTGATTTTACATCAAGGCATCACAGGTAATAATTAGAAGTGAGGTTCAAAACCGCGTCCCTTGTGCGCGGCTGTCTTTAATTTTGAATTTTGAATTGATTCATACTCCCCACTCCCTCAAATTATGGGCTTAACTGATAACTACAAATTAAATTTAATCCAATGGTATCCGGGGCATATTGCCAAGGCGGAAAAGAATCTTAAAGAACAGCTATCGCGGGTAGATGTGGTATTTGAGGTTAGAGACGCGCGGATTCCCTTGGCTACCCATCATCCACAAATAGATGAGTGGGTAGGAAATAAGGCGCGAATTTTGGTATTGAATCGATTAGATATGATACCTCCACAGGTGCGATCGCTGTGGATAGATTATTTCCAAAATCGCGGTGAAGTCCCTTATTGTACCAATGCCCAACATGGTCAAGGTGTAGTTGGTGTGGCAAAAGCAGCCCAAGCCGCAGGGGTAGAACTGAATCAAAGAAGACGCGATAGAGGAATGCTACCTCGTGCAGTGCGAGCAGTGGTAATCGGCTTTCCTAACGTTGGTAAATCAGCCTTAATCAACCGTTTATTAGGAAAACGCGTTGTAGAAAGTGCTGCTCGTCCTGGGGTAACGCGTCAACTACGCTGGGTGCGAATTTCTGACCAGTTGGAACTGTTGGATGCTCCTGGAGTCATCCCCGTTAAATTGGGTAATCAAGAAGCAGCAGTGAAACTAGCAATTTGTGACGATATTGGTCAAGCATCTTACGACAATCAGCTAGTAGCTGCGGCCTTGATTGATCTAGTCAATTCACTCCAAGAACAAGCCGGTGAGTTATTACCAAAATCACCCCTATACACACGGTACGAACTCGACCCTACACCCCACACAGGAGAAGGGTATTTACACGCGCTAGCAGAATATCGCCACAAGGGGGATGTGGAAAGAACGGCAAGGCAATTGTTAACTGACTATCGCAAAGGCTTATTAGGAACCCTACCTTTAGAGTTACCACCAATGTAAATCGCAGGAAGTGAACCACTGCTGACCTTTTTTGAATTTTGTTGGCGTAGCCTACTCTAGGAGTTCTCCGCAGGAATAGCCGTAGGGTATGAGTGAATTTTGAATTCCCGAAGGGATTGGCTGACCACTAACTGATCATTTTTAATCTAGCTGCCCGGATTCTCAAAAATATCATAGTCACTGCTGTAAAAGAGATACCAAGCAGTAAGTGTTTGATGCTGAAATCTTTGCCACTTTCACTAACTAAAATACCTTCTAACATCAAAGAAGGTATCAAGATTCCACTATAAAATAAAATTCTATAAAATATTAATTTTTTTCTAGCTAGGAAAGTGATTATTCCTAAACCTATTCCTAAAGGCATGAAAGTGAGTGCATAATAGAAAATTCGCTGCTCTTTGGGAATTAAATCCAGCAAGTTAAAAGAGTGAAAATTTTCTAGTTTGTCTATATATACTTGGATGTTTCCTCTGGAATAGGTGATAACAAGATGATGAAGATAAGTGTCTGTAAATACATTAGGTATATTTAGTTTCAATTCTGTGCCATTTTCTCCCGTAAGGGGTGTACGTAAGCGGAAATCTAGACTATTTCCCTGCTGTCCTAGCGTCCAATTGCGGCGTTGAGAACTACCAGAAACAGAAATAATTCGTGCCGGGCCTTTCTGGTCTACATTGGTAGTGGCGATCGCTGTACTAATAGTAAACTCCGATGTCTGACTCATTCTTTGGCTAAGATGGCTGACAGGAGTCGATGTTTTTAACCAATGATGAGCATCTAAAAATGCACCTTGGCTTTTTGGTGTACTGGCAGACCTTCCTTGCCATAATAGTTCTGGCTGATTACCTGTTTGGTCTTGATAGCAACATTCACCATTCAGTTTATAGTGAGCTACTAAAGAATTACCGAGCTTATGCAAGTAATTGGCATCAGCCAAAGTTTGTGATGCCTCATTTTTGGATATAGCTCTATCAACAATAGAGATTTCCGATACATATCCTGCCCATGCTTTATTACCTGTAATTTCATTACCAACACTTAAGTAATAGTTTCTATCCCAATTACTTAAATTAGTTGTACCTTGCCAGAGTAGCGAGATCAACAATGTCAAAATTAAATATCCACAGAAAAAACAAATAATTAGTTTAGATGATTTACTTACTCGACTTGAGTCTAATTTTTCTACTGTACTACTGAAACTTTTTGCATTCCAAATAGAAAAACAAATAAACCCAAATAAGCCCCCTAAACTATTATTCAATAAATCAGCAGGCGTGGGACTTCTAGAGGGTAAGAATATCTGGAGAAATTCAACTGTTAATGACAAGCCAAAGCTTACCAAAATTACAAAGAGAATTTGTAATGTAATTTTTCTGATTGACTTTTGGCATAAATTACCGAAACTCCAACCCACAGGTAGAAATAATAAAATATTATTAACCTGGTCTTGGAAAGAACTTGAGTTATTAAAGCTGGCAATAAGTTCAGTAATTGAAAATTTTACTATTTTTGAAAAATCAAATGGATAAAGAGTAGCTATTAATACAATAAAAACACTAATAAAGAAAAATAGCCAATTATGTTTTTGTGGGTTTTGTTGGCTTCTCACCATAAGGAATAACTGTTAATAATTACTGGTTAATACTCAGTATCTAAATTTAGATAATGCTCATGCTTATCTAATATTATTTGCTCAAATAAAATTTTGCTTTAGCAAATGTATTTTTTCTGTAAAGATATTATGAATTAAAGATAAAGATATTTACTGATACTTAAAATATGAATTCTATTTTGGTTATTAATAAACATTGTATAACCCAAGACAAAATGAGATTAATTTATATATATACAGGTGATATTTAGAGAAGATTAAGTAATTTCTCTGAGTCACCCCTCATAGAGCTTTAAAAAGTTTTCAATATAATAGATGCGTAATAATTACTACATATAGTTGTCGATCTTCATTAAGAATGCCATAAAGAAAAGGTAAAGACTATCCTTCTATTCTTTGCCTTAGACAACTTTGTGTTCCCATCTGCCAGGATACATATATTACACCCATGACTGAACTGACTTTACGCTTACAACAAGGAGATACGGAAACAACTGTTACCGTGAATCGAGATGTGTTCACAATTGGTCGGTTGCCGGAATGTAATTTATACTTACCGTTCGCTGGTGTTTCTCGTAAGCACGCTCAATTGGTAAAAAAAGCCGATGGTAAATGGATAATTGAGGATCTGGGTAGTAAAAACGGAACACAAGTTAATCAAAGCATTGTTAGCCATCCACGACAGTTGCAGCATGGTGATGTCATTTGGTTGGGGAATGTGAATTTAGTCGTGCTGCTTCAAACACCTCTGACAGTAGTCTCGATTAAGCCAGTACAGCCTTCTGATGTTGGCGAACAAAGAACCATTTTTCGCAGTGCCAAGCAATTACAACAGCAATGGATAGAAGCTAATAGTGATGATGGTGACATCAGCAATAAGAATAAAACAATTGCCCGGCTCAAGGACTTAGTAGACATCGCCAAAAATCTGTGTGCAGCTGCATCCATTGAGGAAATCTTTTTTCAGGTGCAACAGGTTGTATTTCGTTACCTCGGTAGTATTGACCGTTTAGCATTATTAATTGATGTCAATGGTTGCGGTCATTTAGAGCTAGTCAATGCTGGTACTAGAAGTAAAACTCAGCAGCAATACTTATTAGCTGATGCTAGTTGGATTAGTCGTAGTATTTGTCAAAAGGTATTTGAAGAAAAAATCGTCATCCAAACTGCTGACACGCACAAAGATGAGCGGTTTTCTAGTGAACACAGCATTTTACTCAAAGGCATTCGTAGCGCGATGGCTGTACCGTTATGGGATGAAAATAAAGTTGTAGGCGTGCTTTATGCTGATGCTCATTTATCTTCTTATCACTGGGAGAGAGATGGTGAAGAAGAACTCAGCTTTTTTTCCGCTTTGGCAAATCTTGTGGCTTCTAGCGTCCAGCGTTGGTTATTAGCAGAGAAACTGAAAACAGAAGAAGTCATTCGCCATCGCCTAGAACGCTATCATTCCCCGGCTGTCGTCCAACAATTGATTTCTATTGGTGGTTTACCAGATGGTCGCTTACCCCCGGCGGAAAGCGAAATCAGTATTTTGTTTGCTGATTTAGTGGGTTTTACAGCTATTTCCGAAAGGTTAACACCAACAGCGATCGCTCAATTATTAAATAATTTATTTGAAGAGATGTTGCAAGAAGTGTTTGCCTGTGGCGGCACTTTAGATAAATATATCGGTGATTGTATCATGGCATTTTTTGGCGCGCCCGAACCCCAAGCAGACCACGCCGATCGCGCCACGGCTGCGGCTAAAGCTATGCTCATTCGGATGGAACATCTCAACGCCAATGGTTTCTGGCAAGAACCCCTACAGTTGCGTATAGCCATTAACAGTGGTAAGGCTGTTGTTGGGGATGTTGGTAGTTCTCAACGGGTAGAGTACACAGCCTTAGGCGGAACAATTAATTTAGCTGCGCGTATGGAAGCAATCTGTCCACCTAGCGAATGCGTCATTAGTGAAGCCACTTATGAATTACTTTCACAACGTTATGATTTTCAAAAAATGGGAGATTATCGTTTTAAAGGAATTGATAGATTAGTCAAGGTTTATCAAACAAAACTACAACAGGTAACAACAATTATTAATCATTAGTTACGTGTCATTCCTGATTTTTCTACCTTTTTCCTCTTCTGAGCTAAATCGCCAAAAGAAAACCCTCATAAGCACTATGAGGGTTTTCTTTTGTCTCTATGTCATCCTTTAGGTGCGGAAACGTCTTTTGCTCTGCTTGTGCAAGGCAAGTTTTTTGCGCTTGCTTTTTTCAATAGGCGTTTCAAAGTGACGGTGCTTCCTCATGTCTTGAAAAATTCCCGCTTTGGAAACTTCTCGCTTGAATCGGCGTAAGGCTGACTCTATGTGTTCATTCTCACCCACTACTATTTGGGTCATTATCTCTCCTGCTAAATTAGCTTAATTAATGGCTCATAATGGTAAGCCGTCCAGTTGACTCAAGTTTAAAAAAAAGGCGTACTCTTTGTCTAATCTGAAAATCGGCCACAAAAATTTCAGCTTTAAAAGCTTAGTAGCGGTTGCGTCCACCGCCTCCACCATATCCTCCCCGATTACCACCAGAAGGACCTCGGTCTTCTCTGGGCTTGGCTTTGTTAACTTTTAGGTCACGTCCCATCCATTCAGCACCATCAAGAGCTTCGATAGCGGCTGCTTCTTCAGCTTCACTGCCCATTTCCACAAAACCAAAGCCCCGTGGTTGTCCTGTTTCGCGGTCAGTAGGTAGTTGAACACGTTTTACAGTACCGTATTCTGCAAAAACAGCGCTCAAGGTGTCTTGAGTAACTTCGTACGAGAGGTTGCCTACGTAAATTGACATTGATGGTCTCCAAAATTGTTACTGTCTAGAGATGTAAATTTCGGAGAAAAGCCTGTAAATACTAAAAGGGAAAAGCCCGTCAATACTAAAAACAAAGATACTCACCGAATTAACTCTCCTTTTCTAGGATGACATAGAAGCCAATTCTCTGCATCTATCTTAGATAATTAGTTACGTAGGATTGTAAATTATCGAAAATAGAGCTTTTAATTGGGATTAATCCGAATTAATTCCGTCAAGATGCTGTCCAAGCTGCCATTTACTTGGATTTTCTCAATTTTCTCAGCAATTCGCTCTAGCACCTCCAACTCCTTCAAACGCAAGGCTACGGGGTTATCTTCCATGACCCTGGCGGTATTCAACATACTGCGAGTGGCAGCAGTTTCTTCACGACGACGAACTACGTTAGCTTGGGCAGCTTTTTCGGCTTCCACTACTTTGCTCAAAATCGTTTTAATTTCGCCAGGGAGAATAATATCTTTGACTCCAACCGAATCTACCTCAATTCCATAGTCAGCAGTTTTCTGACGAATATATTCAAAAATACTTCTATCAATTGTGCCTTTATCCTCCAGTAAAGCATCCAAACTCCTCTCTCCCACAGCACCACGTAAGGCAAACTGCAATTCTTTATATAAATAATTAAGAATATCTGATAAGCCGTTTCTGGCTCTCAAGGGGTCAAGAAGGCGGTAGCCAGCAGTTAAGTTCAAACGTAAGGGTACTTTATCTTTAGAGAGGATATCTTGCCCGGATACTTCCAAAGTTTGTTGACGTAGGTCAAAGACTTCCGTTTGCCAAGAACGTCCAAACAACCACCAGGCGTGTTTCCCTGAGGGGAGTTGTGCTTGAAATTCTTGATTAATGTATAGCAAGCCAATGTGTTGTGGTGGAACTTCGCAAAGGTGTAAATAATTGTGGCTCAAGGCTACAACCTCTCGTGAACCAGAAACTAATTCAGCAATAAGGGAGGTTGGCAATTTAGCATCAGTACTGATGTCAATCACTTCTACTTCCACACCTTGCCAGAATAGCTTGCGGGTGGTTGGTGGTAGGATGGCGATGACTTTACCTTGATAACGAGCGATCGCTACTTGTTGACTCTGTAACTGTACCGTTTCGCAATAAGTAGCCACAAAATCAGGGTGTTGCTCAATCAAAATTTCTTCTAAGGGAAAGTCTGGATTAGGGATAAGACGACTGATAGTCCGTACCGAAACATCTCGATCAACCGACCAGAAAGCGTACTCTCCTGTGGAGAGCGATCGCACAAAGTTGTTCTGCACGTACAGCAAACCAAGCTCATACTCAGAAACGGGGAACTTCTTAATTCCACTCAAAATAATTCCCCGTAGTTGCTGTACAAACTCAGCAGGTAATTCCAAATTTGTTTCCAAATTGAAAAAATGAGCTTGTACCTCAATAAAACCGCGCCAAAACACCCGCAGTTGATTAGGTAAAACACTAAGCCAAGTTTGCCCACATCTAACTAAAGCAGCTTGATTAAATGCTGTCCTGACTATTAGTAAATGTTCCTGTAATTCTGCACTGTGATTTCGCAGCAATAATTCCAAATTCTCAATCTTAGCTTCAGGTTGATTGAGGTCATAAGTTTTAACTTGCCAATGCCTACCAAAATAAATGTAAGTCCCTGGCTGTAAAATTTTTTTGAAATCACTCCGATGATATAAAATCCCGATTTCGTTAGGTTTAATATAAAATGTTTTCCACATATAAATTTATATAGATAACTGGGAAATGACGAAACAAATACATTTATAACTTAGGAAGTTTATTTTGTGCTGTTGAATTGATAGTTTGCTCAATTCGCTTCAATCTTGTTTCTGGACGTTTAGCGCTAGCAATCCAGGAGAGAATATTTTTTTTCGATGAGTTACTTAATCCCAAAAAATATTGATTAGCCGTTTCATTTGCTGCTAAGGCTTGTTGTAAATCCTCTGGAATAATTAATGCTTCTATGTCATCTAACTTAGTCCATGAACCATCTTGTTTTGCGGCTGCAATCTTCGCTAAACCAGCCTCAATCATCAAACCTTGCTCACTCAGTTCTTGGATATATTGTTTATTTAATTTTGACCATACACTTTTCGGTTTCCGAGGAGTAAATATCTGCATATAACGTTCTTCATCTAAAGATTTAACTTTACTGTCAATCCAACCAAAACATAAGGCTTCTTTGACTGCTTCATTATATTTAATACTTGGTTTACCACTTTTGACTTTGTAATAAATTAGCCATACACCAATAGATGTTTGATAGTTTTTCTCTAACCATTCCCGCCATTCTTGGCGATCGCTGGCTTGGAACGTTTGTAATTGATTATCAAAGTTGGGCATAGCAGTAACTTATGAATAAAGAAGTTGATATCCTATCAAGCTCGTTTATACTACACATACTACACTATATTTTAAAACTCTGCAAATGTAGGTGTTTACAGTTCAGTTGCGGGCGAATATGTCTCCAAAACTGGATTAAGATTGCTGCTGCTTGCGTCTAGAATACCCAAGGGTCATCTAAAAATAGACAACAGCATCAAATATGTCGTTCAGTCTGCCTAAATAGGAAACCGAAGGAACATACTCAAGTTAGAGAGAGAAAATCCGCTCTAGCTCCTTCACTGCTACTACTGAACATCACCAAGTGATGGCCAATAGTAAACCTACATCACAGAGTTTTTCTAAAGTTAAATGGGCTACTTTTGCAGAGTAGTGTCTTTTGACCCGGACAGGGTTGGGAGAAAGTATAGGAGTTGAACCTACAACATATCGATTAACAGTCGATCGCTCTACCACTGAGCTAACTTTCGGTGTGTTTGATGTAGCATAAGCTTTATCGGCTCTGCCACTGACCTTATCAAACGGGGTAAAATAGTAACTTATTACTTTGCGGTATACGCTCAATCCAGAGGTTGGCGCACCAGTCGGGTATACAGAACCCAAACCATAGCTCGGCAAATGTATTACTATCTTGTAACCCAATGTAGCATAGGAAAATTTAAGGCGGTAGTCTAAGTATTAAACTAGACCGTCTCCCCCTGGTGGACTAATCACTAACCGCAACACTGATAAAGCCAAAATTATCAAAAATAGTACGAGTCCAATGGTGCAGGCGTAGCTGATTTCTAAATTACTGAAGGCTTGCTCATATAGATAATAAACAATGGTTTTCGAGCTATTGAGTGGCCCGCCTTGAGTCATGATATACACTTCCTCAAACACCTTAGTAGCGGAAATCGCGGAAATTACTGCTACTAGTGCTAAATAAGGTTTCATTAAAGGGATGGTAATATCCCAATGTTTACTAATCCCATCTGAGCCATCAATGGCGGCGGCTTCATACACATCTGCGGGAATTGATTGCAACCCAGCTAGATAAATCACCATGTAATAGCCTAGTCCTTTCCATATCGTCACAGCCATGACGCTGGCTAGAGAAATTGGTACAATCCCGAAAATTTTAGCGGAAGTTGTGAGCCAGGGAATTCCTTCTGGGAAAAGACCGATGGTTTTTAGCAACTGATTAAGTAAGCCATTTTCGGCGTATAGCCATTTCCAAGCGATACCAGCAACCACCATAGAAATTACTACTGGCGTGTAGTATGCGGCTCTAAACCAATTAATTCCGCGTAGTTTTTGATTAACTAAAATTGCCAACCCTAGAGGCGCAATCACCAAAATCGGCACTACAGCAACAAGATAAAGAAATGTATTTTCTAAAGTTTTCCAAAAAACGGCATCTTTCCACAACCGAAGAAAGTTTTTAAAACCTATCCACTGCGGCGGTTGGCTTAAGTCTTCGTAGCTAGTAAAACTCAGGTAAAAGGCTTGCAATGCTGGCCAAAAGACAGTTAACCCCAACAAAACCAAAGCAGGTAGCAAGAACAGATAAGGAGTCAGCTGCCGCTTGATGACTGTCCAATCTTTAACTGTCAATTGATTCATAAAAGCGTTTTATATCTGCTACATAGAAAAGCTAATTCATATTACACGAACAGTTGCCACTGATTCCGCAGGAAGATGGGCGAAAAGCCAATAGCTATCTTGAAGTGGCTCAAGCTAGTAGATGTTTTCTTGTCACTCCCCTTGCCGATCTGATATGTTATGCTATATTAAACGTAGTCGTTATGAGTTCGTTATAAATATTATGTCTAACCCAACTGTAGAAAACTTAGTCATTATTGGTTCTGGGCCAGCAGGGTATACAGCTGCTATCTATGCGGCGAGAGCTAACCTAAAACCCGTTGTATTTGAAGGTTTTCAAGCTGGGGGTTTGCCTGGTGGGCAACTCATGACAACGACGGAGGTAGAGAACTTTCCGGGGTTTCCCCAAGGGATTACGGGGCCGGAATTAATGGATAGGATGAAGGCTCAGGCAGAGCGCTGGGGGGCTGAGTTATATACTGAAGATGTTATATCAGTTGATTTGAGCCAACGTCCATTTACTGTGCGCTCAGAGGAAAGAGAAGTTAAGGCACACACTATTATTATTGCTACTGGTGCAACTGCCAAGCGTTTGGGTTTACCTAGTGAGCATGAATTTTGGAGTCGGGGAATTTCGGCTTGTGCAATCTGTGATGGTGCAACCCCGATTTTCCACGGTGCAGAGTTGGCTGTGATTGGTGCTGGCGACTCGGCGGCGGAAGAATCAATATATCTCACCAAGTACGGTTCGAAGGTTAATTTGTTGGTGCGTTCTGAAAAGATGCGGGCTTCTAAAGCGATGCAAGACCGCGTTTTGAGTAACCCCAAAATCCAAGTGCATTGGAACACAGAAGTTGTGGATGTGTTTGGTAATGGTCACATGGATGGGGTGAAAGTCCGCAATAATCAGACTGGGGAAGAAACCAACGTACACGCCAAAGGTTTATTCTACGCTATTGGTCACAAGCCCAACACTTCCTTATTTCAGGGACAACTAGAACTGGATGAAATTGGTTATGTTGTCACCAAACATGGTTCACCAGAAACCAGTGTAGAGGGTGTCTTCGCGGCGGGTGACGTACAAGACCATGAGTATCGCCAAGCAATTACGGCGGCTGGTAGTGGCTGCGCGGCAGCGCTATTAGCAGAGCGCTGGTTGTCTGCGAATGCGTTGATTCAAGAGTTCCATCAAGAAGCAACAATCAATAATGAGTTAGAAACTCAGCCAGTAGCGCAGAAAACCGAAGCGGAACAAGAAGCGGGATTTGATGTGAATGCAACTCGTCATGCTGGTGGTTATGCTTTAAGGAAATTATTCCATGAAAGCGATCGCCTACTCATTGTCAAATATGTCTCCCCTGGTTGTGGGCCTTGCCATACCCTCAAGCCAATCTTAAATAAAGTGGTTGATGAATTTGACAGCAAAATCCACTTTGTGGAAATCGATATCGACCAAGACCGCGATATTGCCGAAAATGCTGGGGTAACCGGCACACCAACTGTTCAGTTCTTTAAGGATAAAGAACTGGTGAAAGAAGTTAAAGGTGTTAAGCAAAAGAGTGAGTATCGCCTGTTGATTGAAGGTAATCTTTAGGGAATAGGAATTGGGGATTGGGTAAGATTATCTCTACTACTTAGTACCCAATACCCATCATCCTTTTACGTGGTAAATAAAGCTATGCCATATCCACTAGCACCTTGGACACTTAAAGGTTTTGCTATCGAAACTTTGCATTTGGTGAATATTGACCAAGTGCGCTCACTAATTCCCACCGGGTTAAACCTGTTCTCTGTCTGGCCGGGTAAAACCATCGCCACAGTATATCTATCATCTTACGGTTCTGGCTCGGTGCTGGAGTATAGCGAGTTAATTGTAGCTTTAGCTGTGGTGGCTGATAAGGGAAAAATCGGTGGTTGGATTTCTCATATATATGTAGATAATGCTGACTCTGTAGCTGGCGGTCGAGAAATTTGGGGATTACCAAAGGAATTTGCCGAATTTACTTGGCAGGAAAAATCCGTTACAGTCCATCAGGGAAACCAACAATTGTGTACTCTTAACTACGACCAACAAAGTTTGGCATGGCGGCAAAAGTTAGCTGTACCGGGTTTTAGTAGGCTGGCTAACGATTTACTGACATTTACTGCTAAATTTGAAGCTTTAGTTGGTTTTATAGGCTCTAGCTTGGATGTTCCTACTACCAGCCCTTTTTCTAGTATGGGCTTAGGTAATTCTTTTTTAACCGTGCGTTCTGAGCAGATGACCTTACAGGTGGACGCACCGAAAGTCCTGGGAGTAGGGAATGGTAAATGTTAGAAATTGGGGCAGAAGGAAGGGGGGGAAATATTTGAGTAAGTTCCCCTGCTTCTGCTTACCTCTACACAGGACAGATATGATTACAAACAAATTCAATTACATCGTTGAGTCCTTGTTGAGTTTTTAAATTAGTAAAAATAAAGGGTTTATCGCCGCGCATTTTTTTTGCGTCTCTTTCCATAACGCTTAAATCTGCGCCAACGTATGGGGCTAGGTCAGTTTTATTAATTACTAATAAGTCAGATTTGGTAATTCCTGGCCCACCTTTGCGGGGGATTTTGTCACCGGCAGCTACATCAATTACGTAAATTGTTAAATCTACTAATTCAGGACTAAAGGTAGCAGCTAAATTATCTCCACCGCTTTCTAAAAAGACTAAATCTAAATCGGTGAAACGCTGTTCTAGCTGTTCAATTGCTGCCAAATTCATGGAAGCATCTTCCCGAATCGCTGTGTGTGGACAACCGCCTGTCTCTACGCCTAAAATGCGATCGCTTGTCAAAGCTTGAGAACGTACCAAAAATTGGGCATCTTCTTGAGTATATATATCATTTGTCACCACTGCCAGCTTATAGCGATCGCGCAATGCTTTACACAAAGCATCAACTAAAGCCGTCTTCCCCGAACCCACTGGGCCTGCTACCCCAACACGAAAAGCATTCATAAGTCAATAGTAAACTGTTAACTGTTAACTGTTAACTGTTAACTGTTAACTGTCAACCGTCAACTCCTAAACAACCTTGTATATTGGGTTTCGTGCTGCATACTGGCTAAAGATAGACCCCAACTACAACAACTGAGTTCGTCATCTTTTAAAGACATAATTTCCACTGTTGCATGACTAATTAACGGTTGCAACTGGAGTAATAATTCTTGTCCTGCTGTTTGTCCGAGGGGGATGAGTTTGACACCAGCCGTAATTAAATTAGTTGCCCAACTATGCAGATATGCTAATAAGGCGGCTTGAATATTAATTTGCCAATGTGCAGAGGCAATTCCAAAAGCGATCGCATAATTACAAGGATTACCTACAGCATTGGCTAAAGGTAGAATTTCTGGTTGTATTTTACCAAGTAACTGCATGAGCGATCGCCCCATTTGCCAGCTAGAATTGCGTAATTCTTGGGTTTCCCTCGCCGCAGATAACCACAGATTCCAATAGCATAAGGTTTCCATATCATCCATTGTGGCAGCTTGATAGGCTCTCACCATCACCGCAGCTTCTAGACGAATCGCCCCATAACTTAGTTCAGCCTCTAACCATTGTTGCAGAGTTGATTGACTAGTAATTGTCCCATTTTCTACAAGCGTTTCTAGTCCCTCCGAATAGCTATAGGCTCCCACAGGTAAAGCAGAACTAGCTAGTTGTAAAATATGTAAAAAATGGTGATCAGTGAGGGTGGTGGTGTCCATAAGCTCCCAATTCTGGCTGAAAGGGGAGAATTTCTGCGGTAATTTCTAACCCCATGTGTTCCAACATTGTCCGCAAAACGGTATCTGGCGATAAGCGTAAATAAGTCGGGGTAATCTCTACAGGTACATGACGATTACCTAAATGATAGGCTGCTCGCATTAATAAAAGTTGAGTTTGAGCAACCGCCGTTAATACTGGTTCTGGTTTAGCCGCGATTCTGATTAAATTGCCATTGGTTTCATCTTGGAGAATATCCCCATCCTGCAAAAGTGTACCTCTAGGTAAACGCAAAAACACAACCTGACCATCTTCTGTCTCAAAGCGGTGACGACTACGACAGCGTTCTTCTGCTGTGAGAAACAAAGTTAAAGTGATTGCTACATCAGGATTGGGTGTTACAAGTTGCGTCAAAGTCAACATTATTAGTCGTTAGTTTGGTAGGGTGCGTCAGTATGAATAATTTCTGAGTATAGTTAGGTTCTATCACACTGACGCACCCTTGTATATTAAAAGAAGTGGTAGACCGTCGCACCCTAGGTCATTAAAGACCGCTTTGTAGCATGGGTCACCACAACAATCTCTTTGACAGAACTCGAACAGTCGCCGGGGTCAAAGCTTTAAACTACTGACATTTAAAGTATACAGTCCGCATCGGGCAAGGATGAGTGAAATCAAGGGGATGAATTAAAAACTTCTTGACAAAATAGTTGAGATTCAAAAATGGAAAACATCTCTGTGTGGGTAGGCATTGACGTGAGCAAAGCGACCCTCGATGTTTATATCCGTCCCATCGGTAAAGCATTGAAGTTTGCTAATACAGAACTAGAAATATTTAATTTAGTTGAACAATTAAAATTTTATGATTTGAACCTCATCGTACTAGAAGCAACCGGAGGATTAGAAACAGAACTGGTCATTCAACTACAGGCAGCAATGCTACCAGTAGCATTAATCAATCCACGTCAAGGACGAAATTTTGCCAAAGCCACTGGTAAACTCGCCAAAACAGATGCTATCGATGCACAAATATTGGCACACTTTGGGGAAGCAATGAAACCTCAAGTGTTAAACATTGAGTCACAAGCATCTCGTCAATTAGGAGAATTAATTAGTCGTCGAAGACAATTAGTTGAGATGCAAACTGCTGAAAAAAATCGACGCTCACGCGCCCGTGGTAAAGCATTGGCAGATATTGAAGCACACATTGAATATCTTGACGAACGTCTCAAACAACTCAATCAAGAAATTGAGCAATTAACTCAAAACAATCAACAATGGATTGAAAAAGTTAATTTACTCAAAACTACTCCTGGTATTGGCCAAGTTATTTCGACAACTCTGGTTTCTGATTTGCCAGAACTCGGTCAACTCACTGCCAAACAAATTTCTCGCTTAGTTGGTGTTGCACCTATCAATCATGATAGTGGTCAACACAAAGGTAAGCGCATGATTAATGGCGGTCGCGCTCATGTTCGTGCCACTCTTTATATGGGTGCTGTTGTTGCTATGCGTCATAATCCGGTTATCAAGGCCTTTTATGAGCGTCTTGTCGAACGTGGTAAATCGAAAAAATTAGCTCTCACTGCTTGCGTTCATAAAATGTTAGTCATTTTAAATGCAATGGTTCGGGATAATTTACCTTGGCGTGTTACTGACAACTTACAACCCATTCCCAACGCTTAATCACAATTGACCGTTTTTATACTTGGAAATACTCTCCCTGATGATCCTATTGCCGCATTTGGGTCAATTTTTGATGCTCTTTTTTATCTTCACGGGAAATCCAGCAACTGGGGAAGATTCTGCGGCGAAGCGGAGTGGCTGGTGCGGGCTGCTACCATCTTAGCCAAGAGCCACAAGTCTTTTTGCCCGTACCAGCCACCGCAGAATCTAGCGCAGCGTTCCCCAGTTGCGTCAATGTTCAGAGTCCCGGTTTTTGTTAACGATCGCTTGACTTTCAAGACAGTCGCTACATTAAGATCACTTAGAGCATTTGAGTTCGTCAGTTCTATATTCAACAGCCAACAGTCAACAATCAACAATCAACCATCAACTATTGTCAAGTCAATTCCAACCAACCTTGATAACCAGTAACAATGCGGTTTCCATCTTTGAGAATGTGAACTTCTATTTGATCACTAGCCCAGGTAACTTTATCTACAAAGGCGGGGTTAAAAACATGAACTTTTTGATTTTTGGAAGAAACAGGAGAATCGGGAGAATTAATCGCTAGAGACTCCACAAATGGCCCATCAATTAAAATATCGAGTTGTTCTAATAATGCTTGAGAACCAGGAGGCGCTGATTCAGATTGTAATTGTTTCAGGGTGAAGCCTGTAAAAGACATGACACTTAAACCAGCAGCTTTCAGCTTACGAGCTAATTCCGCCAATGCTATTGCTTGATGAAAAGGTTCTCCACCAGAAAATGTCACACCTTGATTTTGCGGTTTGCTGAGAATTTGCTCAACAAGAGAATCTACAGAAACTAGTTGATTGATTTCAAACGTCCACGAATCAGGATTAAAACATCCTGGACATTCACGGGGACAACCTTGTACCCAAACCACTGCTCGACAGCCAGGGCCATTTACCTCTGACTCATCGATGTAACCCATAATGTTGAGATAGCCAGGGGGAATTTCTGGAAGTGTAATTGGTGGGTTGGTTGACTGAGTTTCCATTGGTTTCTCCTTGGAAGCGTTAGTTGTTAACTAGTTGAACGACACAGAAATATTGTTGGCGGTGGGTGTAAGGGAAAGACAGATTTACCCCCACACCCCTAGTTTATCGGAGCGCAACGTACGGGAATTTTTGTGGCATAGTGGATTGTGTCAGCCAGTGGCTTGAGGATATTCGCACTGAGACATTTAAGTTGACGTATACTATCTGAGACGGATTCAATCGCATTATTTCCCCTAGCATCTAATTGTCGAACTAAAACACGGGGGCGAGTAGGAACGTTCAGTTGAATTTCCTGAGGATTTAGACGTTCTATTTTTTGGATGTAAATCTCTATCATTTCCGTTGTCCAGGGAGATAACACCATAGTTTGAATAGCGAGATTCCCTTGATATTCCTCTCGAAATTGCTCAATACCTGCCATGATGTGCGGTAGCTTAATTGTCGCTACAGGTTGATTGATGCGCTGCAATTGATTTGACGAAATAGCATCTAATTTAACAGCCACAATATCTGCTGATTGCAAAGCATGACGGACTTTAATGTCACTCAGCAAAGTACTGTTGGTTAAGACTACTGTTGGCCTTTGTGTTACCTGTTTTGCGATCGCCAAAATTTCCTCTAAATTTAGTGCTAAAGTAGGTTCGCCACTGCCACTGAGGGTGACGACATCTACCTGGTCATAAGGTGCAAGTGCTTGCAAATCCTCCCATAATTGGCTTGTGGGTACAAAAATCTGACGCTGACTGGTATGTGTTTGAATTTGCCCTAACTGACAGTAGACGCAGTTAAATGAGCAAGTAGACACAACCCCAATGGGATCGATACCAAGAGAATTTCCAAATCGCCAAGATTTGACAGGCCCATACACAGAGGAACAACTAAAATTTTTGGGGGATTGCATAGCACTCATATTTGTTCTATCACCGTAATGGCGATCGCCTAAGAGTCATTAGCAAAAATTTATAGCTATAACATGAGGAACTTGTGAGGCTGGTCATACACCGCAACAGTTAAAAGTTCTCATTCTTTCTCTGTTCTCCATACTCACTAGTCTTTTGTCATTTATGTAACAAATGTGCGTTATAGTTGTGAATAATTATGGGGACAATCATTATTAATTGAGTTGTTTTGGCGAAAATATCGCCAAATTGATGATTTTGATAAAATTTTAATTTTTTAGTTCGTTTATCTCTTTTAAAATTTGCTGCTTAATTTGATAGTATGCTCATAGATTATCAACGAACAAAAGTTTTATTAATTGATAATTCTTTGGAAAATTGGCACTGTTTGTCGGGGTTTTTAGCAGAAACAAAGTACTTATTACAAAGGGTTGGCACTGCTAAAATATCAATCAGTAGTGTTAGTGAATTAATGCCCGATATCATTTTAATAGATAGTTCCATTGATAAAATAGACGGACATTATTTTTGCCAAAATTTAAAAGCTGAAGAAACCCTCCAAAATATATCTATTCTCTTACTAACCTATATTGACCAGCTTTCCGAATATAGTAGTTATTTCCAAATAGGCGTATCTGACTTTATTAGTAAGCCATTATGCCAAGAAGAATTGTTTTTACGGATGAGAAATCAATTAAAAATTTCCAGCCAACAGAAAAACCAATTAGAAGAATATCATGAGCCGTTTCCAATTGGGAACGGTTTAATATCGTTGAATAACGCAGTGAATCATAATGTCATAAGTAATAAAAAAGAATGTTGTTTTCAACTATCAGACTTAAATAACGAAGAAAGTATTAATCAATCATTAAACTCCCAGTCGCTAGTAAGTAGTAATAACAAGATTACAAGATCAAAAAACAATACGCAGGAATACCAGATTAATGCTGTCAAGCTGTACAAACATAATTTAGTATTAACGAAACTGGCAAAAAATCAAGTCCTATATCAAGGTAATTTAAAAACAGCCCTGGCGGAAATTACAAATGTTGCTGCTCATAATTTAGGTATAGAGCGAGCAAGCATTTGGTTATATGACGAAACACTTACGAAAATTCAATGTGCTGATCTATTTGAATATAGTCGCAATCAACACAGTGCAGGACTGTCTTTATCAGCAAAAGAGTATCCCACTTATTTTCAAGCCTTACATCAAGATGAAGCGATCGCCGTAGATGATGCTTATACAGATCCTAGAACCAAAGAATTTGCTCAATCTTACCTCACTCCTTTGAATATCACAGCCATGCTAGATACACCCATTCGTCTAGCAGGTAAAACTGTGGGGGTTTTATGTTTGGAAGCAGTAAAATTACCTCATCACTGGACACCCGAAGACCAAAATTTTGCTCGTTCTTTAACTAATTTGGTGTCCTTAGCCTTAGAAGCACGGGAACGCCAGCGTGCAGAAGCAGCACATCGCATTTCAGAACAAAAACTAGCATCAGCCTTCAGAGCATCCCCTGACCCCATCGCTCTGTGTACTTATCCAGAAACACGTTATATCGAAGTTAACGACAGTTTTTGTCGCTTATTTGGTTATTCTCGTTCTCAAGTCATTGGTAACACCGATAAAGAATTAAATATTTGGGTAAATCTAGAAGAGTGCCATTTTCTGTCCCAAATTCTCGAAAAAGCCAAAGCCATCCGCAATCATGAAGTCGATTTTCGCACTAGCAATGGAGAAATTAAAACGACGCTGTTTAGTGCGGAAATGATTGAAATTGATGGACAAAAGTACATCCTGGGTACAGCAAAAGATATTACAGAACGCAAGCAAGCCGAAGCGGAAAGCCGTTTATTACTATTAACAACCCAAGCGATCGCCCGTGCAGTTGACGTGAAAAGTGCATTAACCCTAGTATTGCGGGTAATTTGCCAAACCATTGGCTGGGATTTTGGGGAAGCATGGACACCCAATCGAGAATCTCATGTTTTAGAACATAGTTTGGTTTGTTACTGCGAGGAAGCAAGTTTAGAAGAATTTTGTCATCAAAGTCAAAATCTGAGAATTGCACCAGGTGAAGGACTACCAGGACGAGTTTGGCAAACCAAACAATCCGAATGGATTGAAGATGTTTCTCTGGTCAAGCAAGGACAATTTTTGCGATCGCCACAAGCAGCCAAAGTAGGTTTAAAAGCAGGTTTTGGTATTCCAATTATTGCTGGAAAAGAAGTTTTGGCAGTTTTAATATTTTTCAAGCGCAGTTCTATCCCAGTAGATAAACGTTTACTCATGCTACTGGGTGCTGTAGCTACCCAATTAGGTAGCTTGATTGAACGCAAGTTAATAGAGTCTGCTCACCGAAACAGCGAAGAACGTTTACAACTAGCCTTAGAAGCCAGCGATTTAGGGTTATGGGATTGGAATATTACCACTGGTAAAATTTATCGGGACTGGCAGTGGCAAAAGATGTTAGGTTACACACAAGAGGATATAGAAGATGATGAACGAGTCATCGAGCAATTGTTGCATCCTGAAGATTTAGCCACAGTCAAATCAGCAATCACCGCTCATTTGCAAGGTGTTACCCCCGTTTATGAAATGGAATTTCGGATGCGTTGCGCCGCCGGGGGTTGGAAATGGGTACAGTCTCGTGGCCAGATTGTGGAACGCAACGAGCAGGGTCAGCCTTTACGGATGACAGGCACGACCAAAGATATAACAGAGCGAAAAATTTTAGAAAAAGAACTAGAATTGCGAGAAGCTCGTCTCAATGCCTTTTTCAGTGGCGCTCCTGTGGGTATGAGCATTTTAGATAATCAACTACGGTTTGTGCAAATTAATGAGTTAATAGCACATATTCACGGTAAACCTGCTCAAGAACATATTGGCAAGACTCTGGAAGAGATAGCACCCCGAATCGCGCCTCTAGTCACACCATTGTGCCAAAAAGTACTCTTAACTGGTCAACCAATTCTGAATGTAGAATTGAGTCTTCCCGCAGTCAACCAAGCAGATAGCCTACGCCACTTTTTAGTTTCTTATTTTCCCATTCCTGGGGAGGGTAATCAGCTTTCTGGTGTGGGTAAAGTGATAGTAGAAATTAGCGATGTCTACGACGAGCTGCGCTTACGCAAGCGAGCAGAAGAAGCGCTCAAAGAAAGCATCGAGAGGGAAAGAGCGATCGCCCAAGTTATTCAACGAATGCGCCAAACCCTAGATTTAGATACCATATTTGCTGCCACCACCGAAGAACTAAGACAAGTCCTCAACTGCGATCGCGCCGTGGTTTATCGTTTCGACTCCCAGGGGAGTGGTGAATTTGTCGCCGAATCTTGGGGGAAAGGTTGGATTTCCCTCATCGAAAAACAAAAAAATGTACCCCATCTGACGGAAAATACAGCGAAAGACCAAAGTTGTCTGGCCAAGTTGTTAGAATATACGCCACAAGCTACCCCAGACAAAAATTTTCTCTGCGTTGCAGACATTTATCAAGCTGGATTTGGTTCCTGCTACATTGAATTTTTAGAGCGCTTGCAAGCAAAGGCTTATATTATCGTCCCTATTCTATCTGGTGACCAAGTTTGGGGATTATTAGCAACTTACCAAAACTCTGGCCCTCGTCAATGGAAAACTGGCGAAATTAACATCGTCATTCAAATCGGCAATCAGTTAGAAGTTGCATTGCAGCAAGCACAACTGCTGACACAAACCCAAAGACAATCACAAGCCCTAGAAGCAGCTGCGATCGCCGCAGATGCAGCAAACCGAGCCAAAAGCGAATTCCTCGCCAACATGAGCCACGAATTGCGGACACCACTCAACGCAATTTTAGGCTTCACACAAATCATGAGCCATGACAAAACACTGTCGAAAGACAACCAACAGAACCTAACGATTATTAACCGTGCAGGAGAACATTTACTAGACTTGATCAACGACGTTCTAGAAATGTCCAAAATCGAAGCAGGTAGAACCACCTTAAACATTAATAGCTTTGATTTAATTCACCTGTTGGATAACTTGCAAGAAATGATGCAAGGCCGAGCCACAGCCAAAGGTTTACACCTCAAATTTGAATACGCCCCTAACATAGCCCAACATATCCAAGCTGACGAAAGTAAACTACGTCAAGTCTTACTCAATATCTTAGGTAATGCCATCAAGTTCACCGAAACGGGCAGTATCATCTTACGGGTAAAGATGGGGACTGGGGACTGGGGACTGGGGACTGAGGAAGATACCAAAACTCATCTCTCCATACCTAACACCCAATCCCCAATCACTAATCCCCAGTCCCTAATATTTGAAATACAAGATACTGGCATCGGCATCTGTGATGATGAAGTATGTGTATTGTTTGAAGCATTTGGACAAACGGAAGCCGGACGAAAATCCCAACAAGGTACAGGATTGGGTTTGGCTATTAGCCGCAAATACGTACAACTGATGGGGGGTGATATTAGCGTCAGTAGTGCTGTGGGGGTGGGGAGTACATTTAGTTTTCAGATACAAGTGGGCTTGGTTTCTGCCCATGAAATTCCCTATCAGCCCACTACACGCTCAGTCATTGGTTTAGCACCACAACAACGAGAATGTCGCATCTTGGTAGTAGATGATGTAGCAGACAGTCGATTGTTATTAGTGAAACTCCTGTCATCTGTTGGTTTTGTGGTGCAAGAAGCCGCCAATGGTCAAGAAGCTCTGGCTATATGGCAACAGTGGCATCCACAGTTAATCTTGATGGATATGCGGATGCCAATAATGGATGGTTACGAAGCCACTCACTTCATTCGTTCTGCTGAAATAGAAAATCACACCACCATACCCAACCCCCACACAATTATCATTGCTTTGACTGCTCACGCTTTTGAAGAACAACGCCAGGCAATGCTGCAAGTGGGCTGTGATGATTTAATTAACAAGCCGTTCTCCGAAAAAGAAATTCTCGAAAAGCTCAATAAATATTTAGGAATAAAATACCTTTATCAAGAAGACAGTTCTCAAACCCTAAAAGCTAGGACAAAAATATTTACACATGATAATTTGTTACCTTTGTTATCTACACTACCAAGGGATTGGCTAATAAATTTATATAATGCCGCCGCCCAATGTAGCGATGATTTGATTTTAAAGTTAGTTGGAGAAATATCTGCCGAAAATACCGCTTTGAAAGAGTATTTTGTAGATTTAGCCCATAATTTCCAGTTTGAAAAAATTATGGAGATAGTTAGTACTATAAAAGATATTTCGTAATCCTACCCTTACACCCAGTCTTAACAAACATCCTGGGTGTAAGTCCTCATTGAATTGGTATAACCATCACGTACTACGAATTAAATCTGGCTCAATTAATGAGTTTAGTAACGTCCACAAATGTAAATCTGTAAAATCAGGAATCGCCATAAATGAGCCAACCTCCAGCAAAATATCAGGGTCGTGAGTGGAGGCAATCCCAATAGTACGAATACCTGCGCCAACTGCTGCGCGAATCCCAGAGGGGGAATCTTCCAAAGCGATCGCCTTCTCTGCTGGAATCCCCAACTTACTCAAAGCAACTTGATAAGGTGCTGGATCTGGTTTACCCGCTACGCAATCATCAGCCAAGACAATTTGATGGAAACTATCTGTTATTCCCAATACCTCCAACATAAACTCTGCGTTTAATCTCGGAGCATTTGTTACTAAAGCACGTTTTAACTGATGTACTTCTGTCCAAGCTATGAGTTCAGCAAATCCGTTTAATGGTTGAAGATGGGAGGCTAGTTCCCGAAACAAGGCTTCTTTTTCATCGGCAAATTCTCTACCTGCGGCTGATGATAATTCTGGCAGAATGTCCTTAACAATTTCTGGGTTTAAACGACCACTAATTCGAGATTTATAAAATGTTTCATCAATTTCTATGTTGCATTTCCACAACATTTGTCGCCAAGCTTGGTAATGTATAGGATCAGTATTGACGATAGTACCGTCTAAATCAAAGAGAATCGCAGTTAGCATGATGTTTGGATGTAATGTAAATAATTATTAACTTAATTTACATAGTCTACATTGTTTTATGTTCCTAAGTCATCTCGGACTGCCATGAAGCTTAAAGGTTAGATTAAAGGTATTACCCAGTCCTCAGTTTTCGATATGGTAGCCGCTACAAACTTTTTTCGTGTTGATCATCTGTCAGTCCAAATTTACAAATCTGAAGCCGACATGGCCCAGGATGTGGCAGCGATTGTACGCAAGTATCTACAATCTTTACTAGAAGAAAAAAAGACTGCTGCTGTGTTGTTAGCAACAGGAAATTCTCAACTAAAATTTTTGGATGCGTTGATAGCCTTGGGTGGTGTAGATTGGTCAAGAATTACCTTATTTCATTTGGATGAATATTTGGGAATTACGGCTGATCATCCGGCAAGTTTTCGTCGTTATCTGCGGGAACGTGTAGAAAAGCGAGTTTTTCCCCAGCAATTTCACTATATTGAGGGTGATACATTAGAACCCTTAGCAGAATGCGATCGCTATACTAAATTACTACAAGCACAACCAATAGACCTGTGTTGTCTTGGCGTTGGTGAAAACGGACACTTAGCTTTTAATGATCCATCTGTAGCGAATTTCCAAGACCCTTACAGCGTCAAGCTGGTAAAGCTAGATCCGGTAAACCGTCAACAGCAGGTCAATACAGGTCAATTTCCTCATCTTGATAGTGTTCCTCAGTACGCTTTTACTGTCACCTTGCCATTAATCTGTTCAGCTAAAAAAATATTCTGTCTAGCACCAGAACAACGTAAAGCACAGATTGTCAAACAAATGCTACAAGGGTCAATTAGGACAACTTGCCCGGCTTCTGTGTTACGCCAACAACCACAAGCAACTTTATTTTTGGATATCAATTCGGCTAACTTATTAGCCTCTTAACTTTTCACGTTGTGTGTGATCTAATTTTTCCGGTGTTCATGTCCAGAGTTTTGCACCAGTTGGTGGTTAAAACCTTGGGCATTTAAATATAGATTGATTTTCATCCTGAGTACAAATATGTATATAAATGCGTATATTATTTAACATTAAAAATATAGCTGTAGTCAGATATATCAGGACATCAAGCTAAGATAAAACCCTGACGATAAAAGGCTTTTAAGTCTGTTAAAAGTCAGCAGCTATATATAAAAGTCTGATTATATATTCGCCTAAGTTTTTAAGAACTTTATTATGGCAATTGATTTATAAAGAATTGGTATAGCTTGTATCGGATATTTTTAATACAACCATTCTTTATATTACTATGACATTGATAATTTTCTGAAAAAATCAGGTTAATTCAAAAACCATGCTACAGCATATAAGTCTTAAAAAAGTGAGCTATATCATGATGTTTTTATCTTTGATATGGGGAATTTATATTTTAAGTTTTGTTGTCATAAACTTCAGTGATTATAGTGGCGATCAAATCAACGATGCCTACAGAATTATGGCAACATGGGACGGAAAGTGGCCTACATTAGGTTCAGGCCCTACCGCTTGGTCTGGTCTGGTCGGCGAATTTTATCTCCCACCTTTATATTACTATTTAGTATTTCCTTTCACCGCCTTGACTGCTGATTTATCTGCTCAGGCAATGCCGAATGCGCTCCTTACTTTTTTTTCTATTCCTTTACTTATTTTAACAACTTATAAGCTGCTGGAAAATGTTGAGTATGATAAAAGGTTATTCCTATCAGCATTAGCAGGATTTTGGTATATCTGTCTATTTCAAAATATTGTCATGAGTACAGGCAATAGTATTGCAGGAAATCCCGTATCAATTACGTTTTTCCTGCTTTGTTTTGTATTGCTATACACTTATCAAATGGAAGGTAAACTATCTCCAAATCTAGAGGTATTGTCTTGGATAGCTTATGGTTTTGTACTAGCAATAATATCAAATTTACATTTCTCTACTCTCTATGTAATGCCAGTAGTTTTTATCATTACGATTATTTTTTATATTTCTAAAAATTTCCGACAAAAGAGAAGATGGATGTTATCTGGTGTAGCTGCTTTATCTGCCATCATTGCGATGACACCGTACTGGGTCGGTGAAATTGGTAGAAACTGGATAAACACCGCCAGAATTATCGCTGTAGCGACAAAATCTAGTGGCAGTAAAGAATATGGCATTGCCATATTATCAAGATTCAAGGCTATATTCAACGGTTATTTTGGATTAGGACAAGAAGTATATTTTGCTGGTGAATCTTGGAAAAGTGGATTCATTTCTCTAATCTTCCTCTCTTTGATATTAGGATTAGGGATTATGAAATTTCGAGGCAATCGTATACTGTTAAATTTATTATTCTTAATCTGGCTGGTCTTCCTCGCTGCTTATTCGTCCACAGATATGGAAAATACTTACAATCCTACATTTTATAAATTGTTAATTTATTTGGCTCCTATATTTTTTACAATTTGTAGTTTAGCTTATCTAAAGCTATCTAAAAATTTTAATAGTTTTTTATCAGTTTTTATCATCGCCTGTATTACTATTTCTATAACAATTAATTTAAACTTACATCTTAATTATATAAACAGTAGGTCAGGAATTACCCGGATTCTTAGTACCCGTGATATAGCAGATAGCCTGAGAAATTTGCCAGAACAATCTACTCTTTGTCACCCTAATGGCAATTATCGCAATCTGAGAAATGATGAGTACATTGACCGTTATATTACTAAACGAAGTCTAAATTTTATAGCTGAGTGTCAAGCAGGCTTTTACATTATTCATGCAAAATATGAATCATTAGGAAACTATAAACTTCGCAAAACCGAGAATTTTCCTCAAGAATTGGCAAAATATCAAGAAAAATCTCAACTCATTGCTGAAACTCCTTTATATTATGTTTATCGTCTATCGGATAGTTAAATGCTCTGGATAATTATTGTTTCTTGATGGTGCCTTTATCCATTGAAAAGCCACGAAATTTAATAGTAATCCAATTAAAAATAACAGCACCATTAATGTGATTTGATACCAAATAATTTGTGGCAGTAGCAAGTCTAATACTAGATGAATGAAATTTAAAAGGCTATAAATTATGGTCAATCCAAAATGTACTAATCTATAGCGTTTATTATCCGTGAACATGGTGCTAACGATTGCTAACATCGGCAGCGCAAAAAAGCCCAGCATCAACCACATAATTCCTGATATCTCATTGATGTTTGTGGCTTTTTGCGATTCAATTACACTCAAACCGTGAAAAAGTGGCATTAAAGCCAGTTGAGTATGAAATACGGTTCCTAAAAGGAACACTATCCACAAAATGGCAATTTTCGTTGGATAATTTGTTGGCATATTATCTAGCTAGCTCCTTTCGCTAGAAACTTGCTCTATAAAGATTTACTTATTAGTATACTGAGCAGGATTAAATGAGGATTCCTACATAGTTGTGAATTATCAAAGGGTTTAGGTATAGTCATTTAGGGGGATGTCAACAATTCAAGTTGTCATCTAGCTTGGGAAAGTCCAATGATTTAGATTTAGCATGATTTATCCCACAGCTATTTCCATTCCTGAACCACAAATTCCCAACCCTGAACCAAACCCGTTACCTGGTTCTGAACCTACACCAGAGCCAAGGATTCCCCAACCGATACCGGAGCCTGTACCGGAACCTGTACCTGCTCCCATTCCCCAAACAGTTCCAGGGACTATTCCCCAAACTGTACCAGAACCTATCCCCCAAACCATACCGGGGCCTGTATAAACTCAAAATCCCACATCTAAAATGCTAAGAGCCGGAATTGTCGGACTTCCCAACGTTGGAAAATCTACTTTATTTAATGCTGTAGTCGCTAATGCCAAAGCAGAAGCGGCTAACTTCCCATTCTGCACAATTGAACCGAATGTCGGTGTAGTTGCAGTCCCAGATGAGCGGCTAAATGTGCTTTCACAAATTTCCGGTTCGGCACAAATTATTCCCGCACGAGTTGAGTTTGTGGATATTGCCGGCTTAGTGAAAGGCGCAAGCCAAGGTGAAGGATTAGGTAATCAATTTTTATCTCATATCCGAGAAGTTGATGCGATCGTTCATGTAGTACGTTGTTTTGAAAATGATGATATCATCCACGTTGCTGGTTCAGTTGACCCAGCCAGAGATATTGAAATTATTAGTATCGAATTGGGTTTATCAGATTTAGCCCAGATTGAACGCCGGATTGAACGCACACGTAAGCAAGCGCGCACCAGCAAAGATGCACAATTTGAGGTAACAGTCTTAGAAAAGTTAGCTGCTGCCTTAAATGAAGGTAAATCAGTGCGGCAAATAAGTTTAACTGAAGAAGAAGCCGAAATTATTAAGGGACTGGGACTATTGACAAATAAGCCGATTATTTACGCGGCTAATGTTTCTGAAGAAGAATTAGCAACTGGTAATGAATTTGTGGAAAGAGTCCGCCAAGTTGCAGCCCAGGAAAATGCTCAAGTTGTGGTTGTTTCTGCTCAAGTAGAAGCAGAACTGGTGGAATTACCGGAAGAAGACAAGGCTGATTTTTTGGAATCTTTAGGGGTAAAAGAAGGCGGATTAAAATCTCTGATTCGTGCTACTTATGAGCTATTGGGATTACGGACTTATTTCACCAGTGGCCCAAAAGAAACCCGTGCTTGGACAATCAATGCAGGAATGTCAGCACCTCAAGCCGCAGGTGTAATTCACTCTGATTTTGAGCGAGGATTTATTCGTGCGGAAACCGTTGCATACAATGATTTAGTCGCAAATGGTTCTCTGAGTGCTGCGAAAGAAAAAGGGTTAGTTCGTAGTGAAGGTAAAGAATATATTGTGCAGGAAGGCGATGTGATGTTATTCCGATTTAACGTCTAATTATCAAGACGCGATTCGTCGCGTCTCTACAAAACGTTATCACCCAAACTATAAACGTAAGCACCAAAGTTTTCATCGTCTGTACCCACGATTAAGCCACCATCTGCACCAGGAATAAGTTCTATCCCTTCAATTTTATGGTGATTAAAGCGGTAGAGGGGGATTAATTGGGGACTTTGCCGCCAGATAACTTGCCCAGAACTATTGTTTAAGGTTAAGTAACCAGCAGCGTAAATAGCTGATTGAAAAGGGCCATTATCTCCTGCATCACTGGCGGCAGAAATATACACAATTCCACCTGAGTCTATTTTTATATCGGAAATATGCCGCACATTTCCAGTGGGAAATGGTACTTTTATCTTGGCAAAATTTCTAGATGTAATTTGATATTTATTTAAATCTAAGACTCCCCAATACACAGTAGAAGGTTTTTCTCCTTCTCCTCTGTGGGCCCACATAGCAACTAACTTACCTTCTATATTTTGCAAGGCAAATCCTTCAAAATTACTACCCGGAGGTATTGCTGGTAATTCAAACTCTTTCAATACAGATATAGTTTTCTTATCAGAATCTAGTCTAAATTTGTAAGCTTTGCCACTGCTGCTTAAAGCAATAAAACTATCTTTTGTGTTGGGAATAGAAGTTAAAGCTTCTAAATCAATAGGTAATTCAAGATTACTTTGCCAACTCACACTCAAATATTCGGGTTGATTTTTACCCTTAATTGTGATGACTCCTAAACGTTCTTGGTCGGCTTGTTTATTGTCGTGGACGACGAGAAAGTCTAGAGACGAGTTTTGTTGGCTAATCAGCGCCATCCCACTGATACCAAAAAGAATACTACCGCGAACTGGTCGCCAACTTTGTGCCAAAACCTGTTGAGCTATGAGTAACAATGATCCCAAAATCAATATTTTGAGAATTAACTTTGATTTTATATATTTCATCGATAGTACTCTTGTGTAGAGAGAGCGCAGGTCATCTCATAATCTGTGCAAATTAAAACAGATACATTTGCTAAACCGCAACAGTACTATTTGGGGTAAGATGGTTTTGTAAAATTATTGAGAATTTTTTCTATTAGATTGTATGGTATTCTCATTTGGCATCGAACATGAAGTCGCTTTTCTCAACAGAGAAGGGAAGTTAGCAGATTTTGACTGTACAACATTTGCAGAATTCAATCAAATCGTGGAAAGACTACCCACATACCCTAATGATCATTTGCAATTACGCGTGGGTGATGCAGGTATTAGGAAGAAGCGATGGTATATTGAGGGGTTTGAAAGATTTGCTGATTCAGATGAGGTAATTGATTGTCTGTCAAAGGGGATAGAAATTAGAACAACCATTCATTCTAGTATTCAAAATGCGATCACAGAACTATCAGATAGCTTTAATTTATTATGTGGTGTTGCGGCTGAATTTGGCTTTTCACCAGTATTAACTAGCTTTCATCCTTACAAAACATCTTTTGCGCCCAATCCACCATTAAATGAATATGAACTTAAACAGTTACAAGCTGATCCCGATGATCAAACCGCTAACATTTACATGGTTACATACGGGCCAGATTTAAATATTTCCGTTGCCGATTTACCGCATGAACGTGTAATTGATATTGGCAAAAAGTTAACGTATTATAGTCCTTACATTGTGCCTTTTAGTTACAGTTCACCTTTTTACAATGGTACTTTGTGGGAAGGATTATCGGTAAGAACTTTCATCAGAACAGGCAAAAGACCAGCAACTTTAATATTTGTTCAGGAAAAAGAACAACTAATTAATAGTGTGCCATCATTAACCAAAATTGCCCGCCTACCTGCTGAAGTAGGTCGTATAGAATTTAAAGCTTTTGATAGTTGTGATGACTTCTCTATTTATGCGGCATTGCTGGCGCTATTAAAAGGTTTAGTCATAGATAAATCTTTGCCAGGTAGAGCTACTGTCCCTGATGCCGAATTACATAAACTGTCTGCAAAATTTGGCTTCGGTGATGAAAATATTTTTACGAATGCTACAAATATTTTGCAAGCTGCTGAGTTCGCATTGAAAGATGATCCAGATGTTGATCTATTAGCACCATTAAAAGTAATGTTGACAAAAAGGAGAACAAAATCTCATACATTAATAGAATTATTTAAACATTTAGGTTCAATAGAAGAAACATTAAAGTGTACTTATCAGACAGAGAGGAATCCAATTTGATACTCAGAAATCTATAAGTGTTTGTAGGGTGGGCAATGCCCACCTTATGATGATTAAGGGGCATTAATCACCCAAACTAAGGATATTTCAAATATTATGGATAAATCCCATAAATTACAAACTCGTCATTACTTGGGTTAACTCCTTAGATAAATCAACCACAGATGCTTTTTTCTGAAATAACACGCCAGCCAAAAAATAATATTCTCCAGAATAAAACGCCATATTATTTTTTCGCAGTTTTTCTATATGATTTTTAACTTTAGCTTCTGAGCTATAGTAACCAAATTTTAATGGTAGAATCACGAAGTTACTAATATTATATCCATTATTTTGTGCCTGCTTAATTGTACTGATAGGATTAGAAAAGCTAGACACTAAAAGTAAAACATTTTCATAACCTAAACACAAAAGATCATTGGTAACTGTCGCCCCATCTTCACCGCCAAATAATAAGGGCATATAAATATCATCATCTGGTGCTGGTAAATATGGTGGATTGGCGATTAGATAGTTAGCTTCAGGTTTATTAGCTTCAAATAAGCTAGAGTTGTTAACTACATATTTATCAGTAAGATTATATTCATCAATCGTTAAATTTGCGGCTTTCCACGCAGAGGTATTTAACTCAAACCCGTGTATAATACCATTGAACTGATTTCTTAGTAATGAGTTAATTACAGGGCTACCATCACCAGAACCAAATTCAATAATGGAATCAGATTGATCACTATTCCTGAGAATGAAATTTTCTAGACAATTTGAGTAGAAATTAGACTCTTCAGGACAGAAGAAAACATCTTTCATGAGATTTCGCCTCAACATTAATGTCAGTGAAATTAAACAAAAATTTAGACACAAAATTACTCCTTTAGTGATAGATTGTTCACTAAAGAAATTCTGCTATTAGCAGAAAATACCTAAGCTATTAATTAATTGATTCAGTTTGGTGAATAGACCTGACAACAGCTTCACCCGCGCGATCGCCCATTAATTTTTCCTGGTCATATCCCAGCACCAACTCCCACGCGTCATCGGGATAACGTTCCACTAAAGGCAAAGCCACATCATCCAACATCCAGCGTCCGTGGCGTTCATCTTCCTTGATGTGCAGTTCCCAATAACCCATCGCTGCATTTGATAATCCCAATCTTTGTGCTGCTGCAAGATAATTGCGATAAGCCGCAGGCCCAGCCACTTCAAAATAGGTCAATCCGCCACTGTAACGCAGGTAATAACGTCTGCGTTCAGTCAGTAAAAAATTGTGATTGGCACAAGCTAAAACTTCCCAGGGAACTAAATCAAAGTATGCCTCTGGTGTGGTGTTCATGCCAAACTCAGCTAGCATTTGGGCAAAAAAAGTCGAATGCTTGCGAGATAAACGTCCGTTGCCGTACTCTTCCAGTAGCACCCGCACGAGGGTACACTGCACCTCATTAGCCGCGCCGCCTAAAATTCGGGAAAGACGACTACCTTCAACCAAACCATCGAAAGAACCGATCGCCAACAAATGACGATAGCCAGCTTCGCTCATCTCTTCACGAATATAGCGACTAGCTGCTGATAGTGGTGGGTTTAAATCAGCATCAGCACGATCTATTAATGCCTGTTTGACATCTAATTTTTGTATTGCAGCGACATCTACTTGTGCAAGTTCCCACTTCTGCCAAGCAGCCTCAATTTGGTTACGACATGAGGATAAATAGAGCGATCGCTCATTAGTGTACTGTCGCAAATCATCAAACCAAAACAGATTCAGCCGATTAATCCGATAAAGAATCCGTTGCAAAAACCGATGTGCTAACTCATCTTGGCACTCATGTTTATAAGCCCCATTAATTGCCCTGGAAACTGCCTGTTCAAAATCACTGACAATTGCAGCTTGTCTATCTAAGTTATCGTCTAAGTCCTCAGTTACCAAAAGTAATAAAAATTGCTGCTCGGCACGTTCGTAATCAGTAGCATCTCTTTCCTTGACTTGCGTACCTGGCCTTACAACCTCAACAATTGGGAACATAACTAAATTGCTTTGCATGGAATCTTCAGTGACTTGGTACAGGTGTGAAATTAATTTCACCCTGTAATATCTAAGATTCCACACGAGTAACATTGTCTACCTCTTTCTCCGGTAATAAAGAAAAAAGTCATTGGTTGTTAGTCAGTTGTCAGTTGTTAGTTGGCACTAATTTGATTTTCCCCTTCTTCCTACTTAAGGTTTTCCTTCAATCGGCTGGCTGGGTGCAAGGCGTTCAATGGGAATTAGTGCTTCCATAACGGATTTGACAATTGGGGCTGCGACAGTTGAACCGTAGGCGTTGGCTCCTTTTGGCTCATCAACTAAGGCCAAAACTACATAACGGGGTGATTCAACGGGTAAAATAGCAACAAAGCTGGTAATCCGAGCGCCCACGATGTAACCGCCGTTAGGACTGGCTTTTTGGGCTGTACCTGTTTTGCCTGCGATGCGATAGCCAGGGATTTGAGCAGCCTTGCCAGTACCTTCTGTAACTACCGTTTCCATCATTTCCACAACTTTTTGGGTCGTTGCGGCTGAGAAAATTT
Organism: Anabaena sp. FACHB-595; assembly: GCF_048568275.1. Taxonomy (NCBI): domain Bacteria; kingdom Bacillati; phylum Cyanobacteriota; class Cyanophyceae; order Nostocales; family Nostocaceae; genus Anabaena; species Anabaena sp. FACHB-595. The sequence continues at coordinate 836,695 of NZ_CP183473.1, read as the reverse complement.
GCCTTGGTGCTGGGTGATTGGGTGTGTAGTGGATTTGCCCTTTAGTATCAAGTAGTCCCCGGACAACGTGAGGTGTGACCAATTTACCACCATTAGCTAAGGCTCCTTGCATCTGCACTAATTGTAAGGGTGTCAAAGAAAAGCCTTGTCCAAAGGAAGTGGTTGCTGGTTCAATGGGGGAGCGAATAAATTTTTCCTGACTTTTGAGCGTCCCACTCACGGCAAAAGGTAAATCTGTATCTACCGGTTGACCTAGTCCTAAACGTTCTAGCCAATTGTAGTAAATCGAAGGTTTTAGGCGTTGGATCATCTGCACCATGCCAATATTGCTGGAGTTTTGGAGAATTTGAGCAATATTGATGCGTCCGTAACCGTTGCGTTGAGCGTTTCTAATAGTATGAGAACCGATGCGAATTGCACCGGAATCATTAAATACATCATCTGCTTTGATGACACCATTTTCCAGAGCGATCGCCACATTCAATGGTTTAAATGTGGAACCTGGCTCATAGAGATCAGCCACCGTCCAGTTTTTGAACAATGAAATATCCGCTTTCGAGTATTCATTCGGGTTATAAGTAGGTTGAGATGCCAAAGCGAGGATAGAGCCATCCATCGCATCCATCACAATCACTGCTCCTCGTTTCCCGCCAAACTTTTCTAGCTGTTCCTTCAATGCTGTTCGGGTAGCCCTTTGCAAACGACTGTCGATAGTCAATTGCATCCGCAAATCATCAGAATTTAAAAAACCTTCAGGAGCATAATCAGGCATCAAAGCCCCATTACCCGCCCTACTTAAGCGTACTGTTTTCACAGAACGTTCTAGCCATTTCTCTTGGCTACGTTCCACACCCGCCTGACCACGACGGTCAACGTCTACATATCCCACTACATCCGCCACTAAATCATCCTGAGGATAATAGCGGGAATATTTGGGAATCATTTCCAAGCCATCTAATCTTAATTTCCTGACGCGCTCGGCCAGTTCCTCTGGTAAAGAGGAGGTCAAAGTAATACCACTTTTTTGACCTTGAAAAATCTTGACTAAATCAGCAGGGTTTCTATCAATAATGGGAGCTAGGCGATCGCTTATTTCTTCATTTGTCTTTTTAAATAGCTTAGGGTGGGCATATAAAGTATAGACAGGGCGGTCAACAGCCAACACATTATCATTGCGATCCACCACCAAGCGGCGAGGCATATAGGGGCGCAAGCTTACCATTTGTTGGTTTCGCGCTCTTTGTGTTAGTTTTGCTCCCTGCAAAATTTGCAAGTTATACGCATTAATTGCCAATCCCAGTCCAGCCGTCATTAATATACCCCAGACAGTCAAAAGTCTGGTTTTGGCATTTGTTAATGGCTCTTGGGGATTGGGGGCAATTGTTTTCATTGCCACCTTTTGTAATACCCTTTTGCGCCTGGTGAACTCCGGCTTTTGAAACTTTCTAAACTTCAATCTACTTGGTGACTTTTGCATTACTCTGCTCAGTTAGTCAGTTGTGAGTTATTCAGTTTTCAGCTATCAGTCTCATCGCAGGTGTGAACTACAATACCACATACTCGATAGCTGTTTACATGGAAAGTCCACCCCTATGAACTTCGTTCATCGCCAAGCATAAAAGTGGTTTTTCCCACTCCCCATATTATTAATATCCCAGTCGTGGAGAATTTAATGGTTGCGCTTGTTGATTTGCTGTGGAACTAGGGGATACTACCTCTGGTTTGTGAGGTAGTGGAGATAAGAAAATAGTCCTAGCTGGAGTCGGTGATATAAATCCCGCCGATGGCGTTTCTGCTTCCTCCGCCATTTTGTGAGTTAATGTCGCGTTAGTTGTGGTGATTTGTCGCTCATCGCGTTGTAGTTTTTGTAGTCGGCTGTAACCTTGACTCCACAATTCTTGGGTATATACTGTCAACCCATAAACCGTTAAAGTTCCTGCTACTAATAAAAATGCGGCAATTGAAGAATAACGATGTATGCTGTGTAGTCTCAGTAACCATAAAGGTAATGCTTTAGCGGTAGGTACTACAGGCAGGTGCTGTGAATTTGATTGAAGACCTCTTTGTCTTCGATTGGACTTTGCTGTGAGATGAGAGTTTTTTTGTGTTGCCGGACTTTGTACCCTTGTTTTAGCAGAGGAAGATACATTGTTCGAGGAACGCTGTTGTCTTTTTGGGGGAACTAATGAGGGTTCAGTAGCAAGTGTAGAATCATTGCTCATCATTGACCCCTGACTAGTCCGCCTCTCTCTTAAAGATGAGGTTGAACCTCGCCGAAACCAACCACCAGTTACAGAAACATCCGATTTGCGAACAGCAGCCATAATTTTTACAGATATAAAATAATGTATTCTAGACCCTTTATCTGATTTTGCTAAGGTTGAACTCGCCTTCTGTGTGATAAGTATACTTAATAGTTTTTATGTAAGTATTTGAGCAAGATGAGCTATGACGCTTTTAAATTACATAGTCACTTGTATGGTTTGTTGACTGCTGGCGGTTCACTGTCAACCGTCAACTGTCGACGGCCAACACGAAAAGAATTGCAAGTTCAATGCCTGACAGCTTATAAAAAAGGCAAAGGTCAAGAAAAATGGCAATGACAAGAATTGCTTTTCTATACCTGTACTAAGTGCTTCCCAATACCTAGCCCCTAATCCCCAGCGTCTTTTTCAATCCAGAGCATACTAATCAGTCTTGTACATAATAACTAAATCAAATAAATATGTAATATGTGCGGTTTTAAAAACTTGCAATAAATAGGTTATCGTATTCAACAGGCGAAAAATTTTATTGCCACAATTGGTGAAAGAGGAGTTATATGAGAACTAAAATCTTTGGTTTTGCTCTAATGTTAAGTCTGGCTGCATTTCTCGGAGCCTGCGGTGAGACACAAACACCCCCCCCCTGCTGCTACAGGTGAGCCAACTGACACTGGAGCGGCAACCCCTGCGGCAACAACCCCTGCTGCTACTCCTACGACTACCCCTTAGATAATTGATAACGTTTCCAAGAAAGATTTCTGGCAAGTCTTTCTTTCATTGGTGGAGGTCATGAGTTTGAACAAAAGTACTAGCCTCATCAAGTAGCAAAAAGTTGTCTATTGGAAAGGCAGAAGGCAAAAGGAGAGAAAAGCAGCAACAAGGGGTGGAAGTCAAAAACCTCTTGGCAAAGGGCAAAGTTATTTTCTCAAGCCTTCTCCTCTCTGTCTTTCTTCTGTGCAAATTTACTTGGAACTTACTCAAATAAAAATTTTAAGTAGGGTTGTAATTTAAGACACTTGTAATAAAGTTTTATTCCTCAGCTAAGTATCAAATATTCTATAAAACTAAAAAACTAACACGCCGGCATAATGTGGCATTAAATATAAGAAAATTAAATATGCTACAGAAATACTACTATCGTCTGTTTTTCTGTCTTGCTGCTGAAGCTTTTGATTAATTTATTCATCTCATAAGAATTAGTAATTACTTAAACACATAATCAAAAATCACCTCTATTCCTGAAAGAATACCAGAGTCAGACTAGCGCTCTTTTATGACTCTGATGAAAAAAAATTTAGGTTGGGTTGAACTTGAGTGAAACCCAACTAAACCAAGGATTTTTCGTGTTGGGTTACTCTACGAGAAGGCTGCGCCTACGTTCCTCAACCCAACCTACTCGTAAATTTATCAAAGCCTTAACCATCAAGGATTATGAATTTTTATTTAACGAGAGTAATAGAAGAGCGCTAGATCGATATGAAGTTAACTACATTTGATCTGTAGTTCAGTGTTTTAGTTTCTTGGCGATTGACGAACAACATAAGTACAGCATAGAGGTGTTTGATGTCATTAATGCAGAATTTCACGAAACACCCAATGAAGTGGCTAAAACTATCTATTGTCGCTCTCAGCAGCAGTATTCTGGTTTGGTTGAGTGGTAATTGGGGAAACTTAGTCTTAGCTTTACCACCAGTCAAGGATATCCCAGAAGAAATATTACGAACAGAAATTATTATAGATGCGCGATCGCCTATAGATGGCCAGCCTCTGACTGCGGCTGAGTATGCACAATTACAAGCACAACTACAAATTAGCCCTCCGCCAAAACTTAGCACCAACATACGACAAACTATTTTCCTGACCCGTATGCGTAAATTTCTGCTCCAGTTTTTCCCCTTCTTAAATTTGTGAGAATTGGTCAGTTGTCAGTTGTTTTTGCAATGGTTTAATACCTGATCCCTTTTGGGTAGTTTAGGACTTACCCATAAATGCTTGAAACCCTTACACTTCCATACCCTTACACCCAGTCTCAGCAGAAAATCTGGGTGCTTAAGTCCTATGGTTTTTACGTATCTTGTCCCAAGGGAACACGCTGCGGGAATGCTACTGACTACTGACCACCGACCACTGGCAAAAACTCCATCCCAATGACGCATTGTGCGATACGATAACGGTGGCGACAAAATTGCAAATAAATGTAAAGAATATATATATACAAAACTCAATTTAGTCAACCAGTTTATTCTACGTAGGTAGCTTAATGTCCATGACCACGATCGCTCCTGAACAGGTTAACCGCATCGTCTGGAACCAGCATCATGATCCTTTTGAAATCCTTGGTTCTCATCCCATAGAGCAAAACGGCAAAACCGTTTGGGTTGTGAGAGCCTACCTACCAAATGCTAGTGCAGCATGGGTAGTTCTTCCAGAACAACGGCAAGAATACCCCATGCAGACGGTGCATGATCCACATTTTTTTGAATGTATTATTGAAACTTCTGAACTATCAAACTACCAGTTAAAAACTAAAGAAGGAGAGCATGAGCGTGTCTCCTACGATCCTTACGCTTTTCGTTCCCCTCGTTTAACAGACTTTGATTTACATTTGTTTGCTGAAGGTAATCACCATCGCATTTACGAAAAACTGGGAGCGCATTTCACAGAAGTGGGTGGCGTTAAAGGTGTTTACTTTGCAGTTTGGGCCCCCAATGCTCGCAATGTCTCTGTTTTGGGAGATTTCAACCTCTGGGACGGACGTAAACATCAGATGCGTAAAGGCGCTACTGGCGTTTGGGAATTATTCATTCCCGAAATCGGGGTAGGAGAGCATTACAAATATGAAATCAAAAATTTTGCAGGGCATATTTACGAAAAATCAGACCCCTTCGGTTTTCAACAAGAACCCCGCCCCAAAACAGCCTCAATTGTTAGCAATTTAAATTCATACAACTGGAGTGATGAAGACTGGTTAGAACAACGCCGTCATACAGATCCTTTAACCCAGCCGATTTCAGTTTATGAAGTACACTTAGGTTCTTGGTTACACGCTGCTAGTGCAGAACCAGCTCAACTACCTAATGGCGAAACGGAGCCTGTAGTTATTGCTTCAGAACTGAATCCGGGCGCACGTTTTTTAACATATCGGGAACTAGCCAGCAGACTTATTCCCTATGTAAAAGAACTGGGATACACCCACATAGAATTATTACCGATCGCCGAACATCCTTTTGATGGATCTTGGGGTTATCAGGTAACAGGATACTACGCCCCTACTTCACGTTTTGGTACTCCTGAAGACTTTATGTATTTTGTTGACCAGTGTCACCAAAACAACATTGGCGTACTTGTCGATTGGGTTCCCGGTCACTTCCCCAAGGATGGACATGGTTTAGCCTTCTTCGATGGTACTCATCTTTACGAACACGCCGACCCCCGCAAAGGTGAACATAAAGAGTGGGGGACTCTGGTTTTCAATTATAGCCGGAACGAAGTCCGCAACTTTTTGGTAGCAAATGCCCTGTTCTGGTTTGACAAATACCACATAGACGGTATTCGTGTTGATGCGGTGGCTTCCATGCTTTATCTCGACTACTGTCGCAAAGAGGGTGAATGGTTGCCTAACCAGTACGGTGGTAGAGAAAATCTAGAAGCAGCAGATTTTCTGCGTCAGGTAAATCACTTGCTTTTTAGCTATTTTCCTGGTGTGCTTTCCATTGCGGAAGAATCGACAGATTGGCCGATGGTGTCTTGGCCTACCTACACAGGCGGTTTGGGATTTAACCTCAAGTGGAACATGGGCTGGATGCACGATATGCTGGATTATTTCAGCATGGACCCTTGGTTTAGGCAATTCCACCAAAACAACATCACTTTTAGTATGTGGTATAACCACAGTGAAAACTTCATGCTGGCGCTCTCCCATGATGAAGTCGTACATGGTAAGAGCAATATCATTGGCAAAATGCCAGGCGATAAGTGGCAGAAGTTGGCAAATGTGCGTTGTTTGTTTGCCTATATGTTTGCTCACCCAGGGAAGAAAACCATGTTTATGAGCATGGAATTTGGGCAATGGAGCGAGTGGAATGTTTGGGCTGACTTGGAGTGGCCTTTGTTGCAGTTTGAACCACACCAACAGTTGAAAAAATTCTTCACGGAACTGAATAAACTTTACCGTTCTGAACCTGCTTTATACACTTTAGATTTTGCCAGGGAAGGGTTTGATTGGATTGATTGTAGCGATAATCGCCACAGCGTAGTCTCGTTTATTCGCCGTGAAAAAGATACCGAGAATTTCGTTGTGGTGATTTGTAACTTCACACCCCAGCCTCATTCTCATTACCGTATTGGCGTCCCAGAAAAAGGTTTTTACACCGAGTTATTCAATAGTGATGCTCGTCAGTATGGCGGTAGCAACATGGGTAACTTAGGTGGTAAGTGGACTGATGATTGGTCGATGCACAATCGCCCCTACTCACTGGATTTATGTTTACCACCTCTGGGAGTTTTGATTCTGAAGATGGATAAGGAAAAAACAGCTAAAGCATTAGGTTCTTAATTGCGCGTTCAATAGACGCAGAATCAAGCGCTTCGACGTTGCGGTATACATACAAGCAAGCCGAAGAAAACCTGAACGAGTCAACAGTCTAACGTAACTAAGAATAACTATGGACTGTTGACTATGTTCATACAATACATCACATTGTTTTTATCTTAGGGATGGGTTAGACGCTCATCCTTTACTTTTGTCAAGCATTCCCAATAATCACTCTAGAATAGATATACTGCACACAAGCATAAAATGATCCGGTAAAACTTTAATTTTTAAGCAGCGCAATGAAAACGATAACTTCACTTTTTAGCGAAGAAAGTAATCAACTTCAGACAGAGATTAATAACTTAAGTAATATTGAAGATGTAGTGAAACTAGTTCAAAATAAACTAGACAATATAGAAAGAATTTATATTAGCGAACTCAATATAACTCAAGTACGTTTGGCTGCATTTTTCTTAGATGTGTTACGTCAGTCAATACCCATTCTTGGGGCAGTTGAAATTGATCAGATTGAGACGGTAGAACATAAACAAATTACTAATCTAGCGCTTACGTCTTCCCCCCATAGATTAATTTTGAAGGTGCTAAAAGTACTACTTTATGTAGGTATTTTAGGTTGGTTATTTTATCTAACAAATACGACTCCAGGCGCATGGATGGGGATTTTACTCGCTTCTGTGCTGCTAGGATTGGAAGTAGTGCTGCAACTTGAGAAAAATGATGCAAACTTACCAGAGGTCAAAGAAGTAGCTCGACCTACCCCCACAGTAGAAAGCACAATTCTTTTAGCCCAATTGGCTGATGCACTCAACACTATCGATTTAGTAGTTGCTAGATTTGCTGAATCTGACAAAGCCAAAGATGAACGGAATATGGAAGAATTGCCGGAACTCTTGAATTTCTTGCAAAGACTCATGGGTGCATCGTCTTTGAATAAACCCCAGATGGTGATGGAACTCACGAAACTTTTACCACAAATTTTGATGTCTCAGGGGATTCGCGCTCAAATTTACCAAGCAAAAGCACCTTATGGCGATCGCACTTACTTCGACTTTGAGCCAAGTATCGACCCTGATAACCAAGATTATGTCACAATTACGCCAGCTTTGTTGAAAGGCGATCGCTTGCTGAGGCGCGGTAGGGTAATTGAACCAGCATACTCCCAAGCCAGAGAATCATAGACAATATATAGTATGGAAATTTTAGAAACAGTCGGTTTTGATTTGGGACACGGTGAAACAGCAGTAGCTAAGGCAATTGTGGAGAGCATCGAACCGCCCCAAATGTTGGAAATTAATCATAAAAAAAACCAAGTTACTGCACTGGGTTGGCATCCTCAACTAGGTTATCTAGTCGGGGAACAAGCCTTAATTCAAGCTGGGGTGACTCAGTTGGCAATTACTTTCAAGCAAAAACCCAATAATGATCCTAAATATCGCAAAACTATTAGTACTTTTATTGCTACCTACTACCACTTATTAAAAGAAAGTAGACAAATTGAAACTCAAGACACTACTTACTTTTATGTTGGTTGTCCTTCAGGATGGTCAGTTAAAGAACGTTCAGAATATCAACAATTACTGCAAGAAGCTGGTATTCCTTTACTAAATGTTGTCCCCGAATCAAGGGCAGCTTTTATGCAGGCCAAGGAAGCCGGTAAACTAGAATATGAAAAACTTATTTCGTCAGTACTAATTGTTGATATTGGTTCTTCAACTACAGATTTTACTTTAGTTAAAAGCTTACAAGAAATACCTTTAGATTTTGGTAATAACGCTTTAGGCGCATCTTTAATTGATAAAGCTATTTTTGCTAAAACTCTCGCCAAGCATGAACAAAAACCATTACTAGAAAAAGTATTTAAAGAATATCCCCATCATCAAGCGCGTTGTGAATTAGCCTGCCGCAAAGCTAAGGAAGATTACTTTTCTAACGAACAGCTTTATAGCGATTCTCAATCCTTCGCCCGTGGTTTTGAATCTATCAACGAACAGATTTATTTTATCCCCCAAGTCAACAAATTAATGATGGAAGAAATATTGAACCAACCTTTATCCGAACTAGGGGAAAAAAGTTGGTTGCAATCATTTCACGCAGCATTAAACGAAGCAAAACAAAAGTTAGACCAGCAAGGTATCACACCGAAACTAGTGTTAATGACTGGTGGCGCATCGCGGATGAAATTCACCCACCAACTTTGTCAGGAATTTTTCCCTGAACCACAAACCTTACTGCGTCCAGACCCAGAGCCAGAAAGATGTATTGCTTTAGGTTTAGCGCGGGTGGGACGTTGGGACTTACGAGCTAATGCTTTCAAACAAGAAGTCAATAAACTGTTGGAATCAAACCAGCTCAAAGAATTAATTGGTAAGCATATTCCAGAGTTAATAAAATCTTTGACTCAGCCATTAGCTGAGGGGTTAATTGAGAACGCAGTTAGACATGGAGTGAAAGATTGGCAAAAAAACCAAATCCGTACTTTAGCTGATTTGGAAACCTCCATGAAGCAGCGAGCAGAAGAGTGGCTGCAAAGTGATATAGCTCAAAAGATAGTTAACAACCAATGTATCAGTTGGTTTAATCAGAAAATTCAACCAGATTTAGCCGCAGAAACTGACCCGATATGTCGCCAGTTCCATATACCCAGAAGCAGTTTGAGGTTTGAAGATAGTATTGAGCCTGCTTTAGTTAACCCAGAATTGCGTATTGGAGACGCTATTTTAGGCGAAACAGTAGCATTCATCGTTAATGTATTAATTGGTGGTGGTACTCTTGCCAGTATCATTACTCTCATACTGACTGGACATTTAACCTGGCCTATTGCATTAGTTTACGGGGCTTCGGTAATAGCAGCAGGCATGGAGCTAAATCGAGAGACGGTAAAAGAGGCAATTAAAACAAATGTCAATATTCCTAGTTGGATTCGCTCTAGTTTTGTGAATGACCGAAAAATTGACGATATATGTAAACAAGTCAATCCTGAGTTAGAGAAGGTTATTCAAGAACAACTAACAGCTAATCAAGATGCTTTTGACAAACTAATTAGTAAGGTAGAGGAAGGACTACAAAAGGCTCTTTCTACAAAGGTACAAGAGGCAATAATTTTGATTCAATAAAAAACTCCACCTACAGGGGGATTAAGTTTTTGTTTGTGGTCAGTAGCAAAAATGACTAAAAACCACCCACAAGGGGATGGGGTATTAAACCAGTTCCTTTCAACCACTGACACGCGTTTGCAATGCGTCTCGTAGGGAAAGTGCAATAATGTATTATGTAACTTTCTTAGGGCTTAAGAGTCGATTCATCAAGAAAATCTCAGGAGAATGTGGATGAGTGGGAATGGATTTTAAGCTAGATCGATTTGCAGAGTTGTACTAAAAATGAATCTTCTAAATGGGAAGATAAATTGTAAACTCTGTCCCCTCGCCCAGAACAGAATTAACTGTGATTTTACCACCATGTTTTTCTGCAACAATTTGACGGGCGATCGCTAATCCTAAACCTGTACCTTTACCTACTGACTTAGTAGTAAATAAATGGTCAAAAATCTTGTTTTTAACTTCTTCACTCATCCCTTTACCATTATCAGCAATTGATATTTTTACTGATTGATGATCAATGATTGATGTTGTGATTGTGATGCGGTTAGGATGCGCTGTAATCTCTGCAAAACTTTTACCAATATTTGCTTCTTCTAGTGCATCAATAGCATTGGCAAGAATATTCATAAACACCTGATTCAATTGCCCAGGAAAACAATTGACTAAAGGTAAATCACCATAGTTAGTAATTACTTCAATTGCTGGGTGTTGTTGATTTGCTTTCAGGCGATGCTTGAGAATTAAAATTGTGCTGTCAATGCCTTCATGGAGATTAAATTTTACCTTGTAATCTTTGTCAGCGCGAGAAAATGTCCGCAAGCTAGTGCTAATGTTTTCTAACCTGTTGCAGGCCATGATCATTGCATCGATTGTTTTAGGTAAGTCCTCTAACAGAAAATCTAAGTCCATTTCTTTCGCATGGTCTTGAATCTCACGATTAGGATTTTCTAAGTTTTCTTGATAGAGTTTCAAGTGTTCTGTGATATCGGCAAAATTGGGTTTAGTTTGTTGGAGCGTAGCAGAAATAAAGCCCAACGGATTATTCATTTCATGGGCGACACCTGCAACTAAATTACCCAACGCAGACATTTTTTCACTTTGGACTATATGCAATTGAGCATTTTGTAAATCAGTGAATGCTTGCTCTAACTTTTGGGCATATTCCTGAGCAGATTCATAAAGTCGGGCATTTTCTAGAGAAATGGCAGCTTGAGCGCAAATGAGATTGAGTATTTCTATGCGATCGCTTGTGAATGCCCCTGTGGTTAAACTATTCTCTAGATATAAAATACCTATCAACTTGCCTTGATGTAAAATTGGGCTGCACAAAATACTCTGAGGCTGCTGATGGATAATATAGGGGTCATTGGCTAAGGTTGTATCTGTGGTTATATCCAAAAATACTACAGTCTGTTGACTGTGCTTGACTTTATAAATGAGCTTGTGGGGAATATCCTGACTGTCTTCAACAGGTATTCTCTGCAACACTATTGGCTGTGTTCCTTGGGACATCGATCCTTGAACTAACAGGTAATCGTCTTGTAACAGCATTAATACACATTTATCAGCCCCCGCATTTTCAATGACTATTCTCAGTAACGATGCAAGCAATTTTTCCAGTTCAATTTCACTGGAGATAGTGCAGGAAGCTTTGAGAATCGTTTTAAAATCTAGGGTATCTGAGACACTGGTGCTAGAAGTGGCTCCACTGCTGGAGGTGACAGTCCCCACGGCAACGATAGTTTCATGAGTGGAAAGTGTCGAACGAGTTTGCTGTAATATAGGAGCAAGTAATTGGGAATAGCGTTTTTCTAAATCAGCGACTTTGGCTTTTGCACTCCAACGGGTATAACTATAGTAAGCTTCAATCATGTATTCTCCGGCTATGCGCTGTTTACCCCAATCTAGGTAAAACTTTGCTGCCAGTTCGTTACTGAGGGCTTCATCCTGAAAATATTCGTTGACTTTGGCAAGAGAAATTGCCTTGTCATATAGCTCACTTGCTTCGGTTTTTTGTCCTAAAACTCGGCATTTTTCTGCCTTTATTAAGTCAACTTTATGTTGGTAATTCATGGGGGCATGGTGCGCCCATTGAGCCAGAATAGTTTGATGAGTCTCTGCCAGGGCGAGAGTGTTAGCTTGCTCGCTTTCTGAGTGCGTAGAGTAGAGTGTCAAGTAGGTTAATCCGGCATAAAAATGAAAAACCGGAATTTGAAGCATTCCTGTAGCTGCCATCAAATAGCGGTTAGCTTGGGTAATGTAGTCTAGAGCATTGGTATAGTTGCCAAAAATATAGGCAAGCATCAGTTTATAGGTATAGGCAACAGCAAGGATAGTGAATTCATTATTTTGATGGTGTTTAGGAAACATCACCATTTCATTGTAGGCGGTACCACTTAGTAAATCTGGTTGATTGACAATTTCCCTCAAGTTTTGCGCCGTCTGTTGTGTCACCCTTAGGTAAGTTAGAGGAGAATCTTGCTTCACAGTCGCCAAGATAACACAGTAGTTTTCTATTTCTAGTTCCCAATCATCCAGAGCCACTCCAGTGAATAAACGATTGTAAAAATAAATAGATAAATGGTAACCAGCAGTGAGGAAATTACCAGTTTCCATTCCAGCCAGATACCCCGCTTTTAGCGTTGGGATTATTTCTCTGAGTGCTTCTTGACGATGCTGGAGAAAAGCGCCAAACACCAGTAAAGTTTGAGACTTAAATTCTTGTGCATTCAACTGATTGAGTAAGCTCAATGCCAATCGCCCAAAATCATAACCTGTTTTAACTTCTCCTAAAAAAGAAGACAGCACCTTGCCATAACCTATATATCCAAGGGTTGATGCAGTTGTATTCCCAAATTGAAGGGATAGACTCACCATTGTGGAGCAAAGCGAAGGAAATAAGGTAGGATTTGCCAAAAAAATGGGAGCAAACAACATTGCTAACAGTTGCATTGCCGCAATTATTCGAGGATTGCTCATCACAGGGAGGTGAATCAGTTCTGAAATCTGTTTGCCCTGAAGTTGGTCTGCAAGGGTTTGGAGTGCTTTGCTTATCAGGGCTTCGTTGGGTTCAGAAACAAACTCAACTCCTAATTGTTCAAGGGCATTTCTGCCTACAGCGATCGCTTTTAACATCTGACTCTGGGCTGTCAGTGCGCTAATTTGGATTTCATAAATCTTCACTTTGTCTAGTATGTTTTGGGCTGATTGCAACACCTCGGTTGCCATTTCTATCATCCCCTCAAAATCGGCATTCAAGTAAGCAGTTTCCGCCGCAGCTACATAAAGATTCAGAGTTAATTCGTACTGATGTTGCCAACAGTCCACAGCAAGCAATTCTAGCCCTGTTTGCAAAAAACTTCTGGCGTTTGCATAAGCTGTAGAATTTCTGGCTTTCTGTCCAGCAGCTAAATTCAGTCTGGCTAAAGCTTCCAGTTCTCTTGGTTGAGTTATTAGCTCAATTGCTAGATTTAAATGCCCGACAATATCAAATAGCTTTTCCTCTTTTTCTATCTCTGGTAAGTTTTGTTGGAGTAATTGTCCGATTTTGAGATGAGTTGCCTGTTTTTGGTTGTCGGGAATTAGGGAATAGGCGGCTTGCTGGATACGATCGTGTAAAAATCGATAGGTTGGATTAACTGTATCCTCTAAGTCAGATTGTTGTGTACCCTGAAAAAACTTATAAGTCTGGCTGGTGGGCAAAATCAAGCCTGATTGCAAAGCTTTCCACAATGCTGTTGCGGCATCGGTTGCAGAAAATTCTGAAACTATAGCTAATATCTCTAAATCAAATTGTGCGCCAATACAGGCAGCAAGTTTGAGGACATTTTGGGTTGCATCGGGCAACTTTTGCAGTTCCAGTGCCATGAATTGTACTACATCATCAGTGAGCGAGAGCAATTTCACTGCTGCAATATCGCACTGCCAATGTCCTACATTAAAGTCATAAGCAATGTAGCCATCTTGATGCAAAGCTTTGAGAAATTGGGTTGCAAAGAAGGGGTTGCCTTTGGTTTTTTGATAAACTAACTCGCTCAAAGGTTGCGCTAGAACTTTTGTACAACTGAGGGTGTCAGCCACCAGATGATTGACATGAGATTGACTTAATGGAGCTAGAGTCAGGGTACTGATGATTGCCAAGTCTTTCTTCATCTCCTCAAGTATTAACATTAAGGGATGAGCCGCAAAGACTTCGTTATCCCGATAGGCTCCAATTATCAGCAGATAGCCCATCTCGCTTTGACTCATCAACACTTGCATCAAGCTTAGTGAAGCGGAATCTGCCCACTGCAAGTCATCGAGAAACATTACCAAAGGATGCTGCTGTGTCGCGAACAAGGCTATGAACTTGCCAAATAACAAGTTGAAGCGGTTTAAAGCAGCACTACCACTGAGTTCTAGGACTGCTGGCTGTTTGCCGATAATTTGCTCCAGTTCGGGAATGACTTCTATTAAAACTTGCCCATTTTCACCTAAAGCAGACAAGATTTTCTCTTTCCACTGCAACAATTTAGTATCGCTTTCACTCAGCAATTGCCCCATCAAGTCACGAAAAGCCTGGACAAAAGCACTCAAAGGAATATTGCGTTTTAATTGGTCGTATTTGCCTTTGATGAAGTAGCCGCACTGTCGCACAATCGGTTTATGCACTTCGTTGACGACGGCGGTTTTGCCAATTCCAGAAAACCCTGCAACCATCATCATTTCTGTTGCGCCATTACTGACTCTTTCAAAGGCTTGTAGTAAAGTTGCGGCTTCGGTTTCTCGTCCGTAGAGTTTGTCAGGGATGATGAAGCGATCGCACACATCCCTACTAGCAATCTCAAAACTTTGGATTTCACCAGTTTCTCTTAACTGAGTTAGACATTTTTCTAAATCAAATTTTAATCCCAACGCACTCTGATATCTGTCTTCAGCATTTTTTGCTACTAATTTCCTGATGATTTCTGAGATAACTGATGGGATATCTAGATTAATTTCATGTGCTAAAGGTACTGTTTTAGCAATATGAGAATGTACCAATTCCATCGCATCATTAGATGCAAAGGGTAATTCTCCTGTCAGTAACTCATAAAAAGTTATACCCAGGGAATAAAAATCTGTGCGATAATCAACAACCCGATTCATTCTCCCTGTTTGTTCTGGAGATATATAAGCGAGTGTACCTTCTAAAACATTGGGATTGACTAGGGTTTGGGTTTCTCTGGGTAATAATGATGCAATACTAAAGTCGATTAATTTAACTTGTTGAGTTTCAGGATTAATTAATATATTGCTGGGTTTAATATCTTTATGAATAATCCGTTCGTGGTAGAGTAAGTTGAAGATGTCGCAGAGTGCGATCGCTATCACTAAAAATTCTTCTAAAGATTGTTGAGTTTGTCTAGTTCCCCACTTTTTCAGAGAAATTCCACCAAAGTCTTCCATCACTAGTGCATAACCATTTTGGTAAGGTTCTAGACTGTAATTTTGGACTATCAGGGGGGAGTTGAGATTTTTGGCAATTGTGTATTGATTGCGAAACAGCAACAGTTCGTTAAAGCTGGGATAAGGATTTTTCAGTAATTTGATGACTACTGGTTGTTGATCAACTTCTCGATAACCTCCATAAACTTGGGTTCGGGAGCCATTATAGAGTTCTTCGCTGATGCTATATCCGGGAATATTCTCAACAAGAGTCCTAGTCATACTCTAAATCTTTAAAATGTTTAGATTTAGTATTCCCAAATGATCAACTGCACTCGATAATGACGTAAAAATTTACACTGGTAATTGAATGCTCAATTCAGTTCCTTCACCCAGAACAGAATTAACTGTGATTTTACCACCGTGTTTTTCTTCGATAATTTGTCTGGCGATCGCTAATCCTAATCCCGTACCTTTACCTACTGACTTAGTAGTAAATAAATGGTCAAAAATCTTGTTTTTAACTTCTGCACTCATACCTTTACCATTATCAGCAATTGATATTTTTACTGATTGATGATCAATGATTGATGTTGTGATTGTGATGCGGTTAGGATGTGCTGTAATCTCTGTAAAACTCTTACCAATATTTGCTTCTTCTAACGCATCAATAGCATTGGCAAGAATATTCATAAACACCTGATTCAATTGCCCAGGAAAACAATTAACTAAAGGTAAATCACCATAGTTAGTAATTACGTCAATGGCTGGGCGTTGGTCATTGGCTTTCAGGCGATGCTTGAGAATTAAAATTGTACTGTCAATGCCTTCATGGAGATTAAATGGTACTTTATAATCTCGATCAGCGCGAGAAAATGTCCGTAAGCTAGTGCTAATATTTTTCAGCCTATCCCACGCCATGACCATTGCATCGATTGTTTTAGGTAAGTCTTCTAACATAAAATCTAAGTCAATTTCCTCCGCATGGTCTTGAATTTCATCACCAGGATTTTCTAAGTTTTCTTGATAGAGTCTCAAGTGTTCTGTGATATCGGCAAAATTGGGTTTAGTTTGTTGGAGCGTAGCAGAAATAAAGCCCAACGGATTATTCATTTCATGGGCGACACCTGCAACTAAATTACCCAACGCAGACATTTTTTCACTTTGGACTATATGCAATTGAGCATTTTGTAAATCAGTGAATGCTTGCTCTAACTTTTGGGCATATTCCTGAGCAGATTCATAAAGTCGGGCATTTTCTAGAGAAATGGCAGCTTGAGCGCAAATTAAATTGAGTATTTCAATGCGATCGCTTGTGAATGCTCCCTTTGTTAAGTTATTTTCTAGATATAAAATGCCCAGTAATTTGCCTTGATGCAAAATCGGACTACACAAGATACTTTGAGGCTGTTGACGCAAAATATACGAATCATTGGCTAAAATCGGCTCTGCTGTCGCATCCACCAAGACAACAGTTTGATTACTGTGCTTGACTTTGTAAATTAGTTTGTGGGGAATATCTTGACTTTCTTCAACCCGAAGGTTCTGCAACACAACTGGCTGTGTTTCCTGGGTAATTGAGCCTTTAATTAGCAAGTGACTGTCTTGCAACAGCATTAATACACATTTATCAGCCCCAGCATTTTCAATGACGATTCTCAGTAAAGATGCAAGCAGTTTTTCGAGTTCAATTTCACCGGAGATAGTTTGAGAAGCTTTGAGAATCGCTGTTAAATCTAAGGTATCTGAAACACTGCTGTTAGAAGTGCTTCCACTCTTAGAGGTGACAGTCCCCAAGGTGATGATAGTTTCGTTAATAGAGAGAGTCGAAAGAGTTGGCTGTAATATAGGAGTCAGTAGTTGGGGATAGCGTTTTTCTAAATCGACAACTTTGGCTTTTGCACCCCATTTTTCGTAACAATAGTAGGCTTCTTGTATATAGCCTGCGGCGAATTTTTGTTTGCCCCATTCAAGGCAGAATTTACCTGCAAGTTCGTTTGCTAAGGCTTTTTCTTGAAGATAGCTATTGACTTCAGCCCCAGAAATAGCACTATCGAACAGTTCAATTGCTTCTGTTTTCTGTCCTGATAAAACGCTTAAAACTGCATTCACGAGATCATACTTATGAGCAAAGTTTTCCGGACAACTAGCAGCCCATAAACTCAGTTGCGCTTGGTTTGATTTAACTTTTTGGATGTAACTATTATCTAAACCTAGAGCATGAACCCGGCAGTATTCAGCTATAGCAATAGATTGATAGAAATTGATAGCTGCAACCTGATATTTTCCAGTAATTGTACCAACGAGGTCTTCAGCCCCTTGAGCCGATTCTAATGCCTCGTCATAGCGTCCGTACAAACATAGAATTTTAGTTTTTAGGAGCAAATAGTGACAAATTGCATAATCACTGTTGTTGATCCTACATACTTCAAGATGCTGCTGCTCAGTTGGGATATTCTCTGCACCACTAGCTGTCAGTTCAGCCAGGGCAATTTTTAATCCAGAGAGTACATCAACAGGCAGCTGATAGTTAAGTTTTTTGGCACAAAATTCTAAATATTCAGGAAGATTTTGCTGAATTTCTAATAGGCTTTCTCCGGCATAAAATGAATTGAGCAGCTTGTACATCAAAAGATTACCTGAGAAAACCATCTCCCCAGACTGTAGCCCAGCCACTAATCCTTGGTCGAAAATAGGCAGCGAGCAACGCAAGGGACGCACCCAGGAAAGCAAATTATTCCCCAGCATATAGCAAGCTTTACAAAGATTTTCTGCTTGCTTAAATCGTTTGGCTAAACTTTCTGCCAGGACTCCAAATTCATAGCCAGATTGATAATTTCTCTGATAAAATCCGAGATACATTCCGTATGCTGAAAATCCGTTTCCTGATTCAGCTACTACGCCAAAATTGAGAGATACTGAAACCATTGATAAGGCGACGACAAAGTATAGCTCTCCCTTTTGGAGAACATAAACGGGTACGATTAAATTATTTAAGATTTTGATAATCAGGCGTTTTTCCGGATCTGTGGCCTCTGGTTCATCGACTAACTGATCTATTGGGCGATCGCCTAATTTCAATTCAATCTCACGTTGATAAGATTCAAGTTTCTCTGGTAAGTCTATTTCTGATAAATCAAAATTCAAGCAAGACAATGCCTTTTGTCCATACTCAAGTGCTTGGAGGTACTGACCTTGCAATGTGAACATCAAAATCGCTAGGTTAAAGGCTTCAGCCCGATCAATTTGTTGTTTGGCAAAACTAGAAATCGTTTCCACAATGGCTAGAGAAGATTGAAAATCTCCAGACAAATACTTAACTTCTGCGAGATTAAAATAAACATCTAAGGTCTTCTCATAACATTGCTGCCAACTATCTGGAGGTAACAAGCTTTGAGCTACTGTAAAATAGTTAACAGCAACTCCATAGGCAGTAGATTCTTTAGCCCTTCTCCCGGCAATTAAGTTTAGCTGTAAAAGTTCTGAACGTTCTTCTTGGCTTTGATGCAGTATCAAGCCCTCATTTAAGTGATTAACGATCGCAAAAATTTTGCTACCTTGTTCTTCTGGTGAAACATTAGCAAGCAGAAGTTTGCCAATTTGGAAGTGCGTTGCTTGTCTCAAAGTCTCAGGAATGAGAGAGTAAGCGGCTTGCTGTACTCGGTCGTGGAGAAACAGATAACTAACACTAATGTTATCAACTGTTTCTACATCATGTCCCTTTCCCTGGAAAAACTTGTAGGTTGAGTTTTCTGGAATCACTAACCCTTCTTGAAGCGATCGCCACAAGTCTGCTGCTACACTCTCTGGAGTAGCTTCACAGACTACCGCTAATGTTTCTAAATCAAATCTATTGCCAATGCAGGCCGCTAGTTTTAATACTTGCTGTGTTGCTTCTGGTAGCCTCTGCAATCGTCGGATCGTAAATTCCACAACATCATCCGTCAGTGCCAACTGTGTCACCTGGGTTAAATCACACTGCCAATAGCCGGAGGCAGGATTAAAAATAATACATTCTTCCTCGTGCAGTCCGTACAAAAACTGAATGGTGAAAAATGGATTTCCCTGAGTTTTTTGGTAGACTAAATGCGAAAGCGGTGCAGCAATATTATTTGCACACTGCAATGTATCGGCAACTAAACAGGTAACATCTAATTCATTCAAAGCAGCCAACATGAGAGTATTGAGATTGACACCTGTTTGTCTAATCTCATTCAGGGTTAGCATCAACGGGTGGGCTGGAAAAACTTCATTATCCCGATAAGCTCCGAGTACGAGTAGATAGCCTGTTTCTGACTCGCTCATCAACAATTTTAAAAGATGCAAAGAAGCGGAATCAGCCCACTGTAAATCATCGAGAAAAATCACTAAGGGATGTTCTTTTTTCGTAAATACCCGAATAAATTTGCCAAACAACAGATTAAATCGATTCTGAGAAGCACTACCAACTAACTCAATCACCGGCGGTTGAGAGCCAATGATGTATTCTAGTTCGGGAATGACTTCAATCAGAACTTGTCCGTTTTCACCAACAGTAGCCAGGATTTGCTCTTTCCAGTGAGCTAGTTCTATATCGGATGCACTGAGGATTTGTCCCATCAAGCTGCGAAAAGCTTGCACAAAGGCTGAAAAAGGAATATTGCGATTGAATTGATCGTACTTCCCTTTGATGAAATAGCCGCACTGTCGGGTGATGGGTTTGTGGACTTCATTCACCACCGCAGTTTTGCCAATACCAGAGAAACCAGCCACCAGCATCAGTTCAGAACTACCGCCAGCAACACGCTCGAAGGCTTGGAGTAAAGACTGAACTTCATTTTCCCGTCCGTAGAGTTTATCAGGAATGATAAAGCGATCGCACACATCCCGACTAGCAATATCAAAGCTCTCAATCTTACCAGTTTCTTTTAGCTGAATTAAACATTTTTCTAAATCAAATTTCAATCCCAAGGCACTTTGATATCTATCTTCGGCATTTTTTTCCATCAATTTACTAACAATTTTTGATAGTACAGATGGAATTTCTGAATTAATTTCGTGTGCTAATGGTGCGATTTTGGCAATATGAGAATGTACCAACTCTATTGGATCGTTGGAGGCAAAAGGTAACCCACCTGTAAGTAATTCGTAGAAAGTTACGCCGAGTGAGTAGAAGTCTGTGCGATAGTCAATCCCTCGATTCATTCTGCCTGTTTGTTCGGGGGAAATGTAACCTAGTGTTCCTTCTAACACATTAGGATTAACGAGGGTTTGGGTTTCCCTTGGTAATAAAGATGCAATACTAAAGTCGATTAATTTAACTTGTTTGGTTTGAGGGTTGATTAAGATATTGCTGGGTTTGATATCTTTATGAATAATGCGCTGATGATAGAGTAAATCTAATATATTGCACAGGGCGATCGCTATCATTAAAAATTCTTCTAAAGATTGTTGAGTTTCTCTAGTTCCCCATTCCTTAAGAGAAATCCCCCCAAAGTCTTCCATAACTAGTGCATAACCATTTTTGCAAGGTTCTAGACTGTAGGTTTGGACTATCAAAGGGGAGTTGAGATTTTTGGCAATTGTATACTGGTTGCGAAACAACAAAAGTTCGTTAAAGCTGGGATAAGGGTTTTTTAATAATTTAACGACTACTGCTTGTTGATCAACTTCTCGATAACCTCGATAAACTAGTGTACGGGAGCCATGATAGAGTTCTTCGTTGATGTTATAGCCGGGAATCTTCTCAACAAGAGTGCTAGTCATATCCTAAATCTTTAAAATGCTTGGACTTAGTGTTCCCAAATGATTAACTGAATCTTCTATACAAATGTAAAAATTTATACCATTTTTGCGTATCTTATGTGACCACTTACAAGCAATGCAGGATTATACAAAATGGCTATTTCGAGAAATGCAGACTCAGTTTTAAAACCATTTAAAGACTCAAATCATTTTCGTCTTGTTGCTGCTGTTGTTGCCGTAACTGCCGCTAATAATCCAGTAGCTGCTGATTTCAATCACTAGCTGGGGTTTTTGTACAAACCCTCGAAAACGGGGATTTAAGGAATTTCATCAAGAATGGCATCACAACCATAGCCAGTGCCATTCGGTATTAGCCTAAGTTGATGTGAGTTTTGCAGATGATCAGGGAAAACTAAACTTAGTCGAATGTCAATAGCACTTAAGGAATAAATTTTGAGGCTTCGCTGACTTTCCTTTCACCAAATGCTATTGATTTAGCTTCTATGTCAATTTTCAGGAACTTCATCATGATTCAAACATCTCCGCTCGACCACCAAGTACAGTCTTTAGAATTACCAATTGAGCGTGATCAATTTCTCCGCACAATCATTCGTGAATTGGCTGGAACTTTACAAGATGTTGTTGGTATTGAAGAGGCAGCAGGATTTTTGAATGTAGTCGGCTATCGAACAGGACAGCAAGTTAATCAGATATATCATAACGGTTTGCAACTATCTAATCTTTCGCGTGAGCAGGTAACTGCTGTCCTGGTAGATTGGAAACGCCGGATTCAAGGTGACTTTTACGTAATTGAAGAAAGTGATGAAAAGATAGTTTTAGGCAATCGCAAATGTCCTTTTGCAGAACAGGTAGAAGGGCGCGAAGCTATGTGTGTCATGACATCTAATATTTTTGGTGCGATCGCAGCAGATAATCTGGGCTATGCCAGAGTTGAGTTACAAGACACCATCGCCAGAGGTGGAAAAGAATGTACAGTCGTCATTCATCTCAAACCTAGCGAATCATTAGATGGGTTTGCCGGACAAGAATACTTCAAAGCATAGTAGTAGTCTTAAATAAGATATATACAGGATAAGTAAGTGGAAAGACTTACACCCCATACCCTACCCTCAACACTATTGCCTATTCTCTGTTCCCTGCTGTATGTCTTAGCTGAAGTTGATTCCCGAAAACATGGCTGAGTCTGTTAACTATTACTCCTTTAGTGTTTTTGACAACGGTAAAAATCCTGCTGCCATACTTCAATCTCATGACACCCGATCAATTTTTAACCTTTGCTCAGGTTTTGCCAGAACCTCTGGTGCTTATAACTAGCACAGGGGAAATTTTGGCAGTCAATCAAGCTGCTACTAAACTGTTTAGCAAAACCAGTAAAGCACTGATTGGTCAGCAGTTGAGTGAGTTTGTCACTGATTCACCCCAAAAAGTGAGCGACTATCTGCGAGTTTGCGCCCAAAGTCGGCAAATGATTTTGGGTGCTTTTACTATTCACCAAGCTGTAGGAGAAGGAATTGCTTGTCGTAGTCAAGGAGCAGTTATCCAACCGCGATCGCACGATAGTCCAGCTATTAATTTACTGCGGTTAGAAAAGCGAAAAGGTAATGAATTTGTTGTGCTAAACCAGAAAATTCATGCCCTGAGTCAGGAAATTCAACAGCGTCAGCGCATTCAGCTAGAATTGGCGCAATCAAATGAAACCTTAAAACATACTTTAATTAAATTACAAAATGCTCTTGAATCTGTCCAAAAAGAAAAGATGTCCGGCTTAGGACAGTTAGTTGCCGGAATTGCCCATGAAATTAATAATCCAATTACCTTTATTCATGGGAATTTGACTTATGCCAGTGAATACTATGATGATTTGCTAAACCTAATTCATCTTTATCAGCAAGAATATCCCCATCCAAGCAAAGTTATTCAAGAGACAATTGAAACACTGGAGCTTGATTTTCTTCAAAAAGATATCGAAAATTTACTCTCTTCCATGATGATGGGTTCCCAGCGTATTGCTGAGATTGTAAAATCTTTGCGAAACTTTTCTCGATTAGACGAAGCAACCTTCAAACTAGTTGATATTCATGAGGGTTTAGAGGCTACATTGATGATTTTACAAAGCCGCTTCAACCCTAGCACTCAGTATTCTAAGATTGAAGTTATTAAAGAATATGGTGAATTGCCTTTGGTGTTTTGTTCTCCTGGGCAAATCAATCAAGTATTTATGAATATTTTGAATAATGCGATTGATGCTTTAGAAGAAGCTGAACAATTGCGATCAGGGGGTAGCCCATCGCCAGAATCAACACAAAATTATTCTAGTCGAATCTGGATTCGCACAGAAAAACTCAGCGATCGCTACATTGCCATTCGCATCAAGGATAATGGTAACGGTATTCCTGCCCAGATTCATCATCAAATATTTAATCCCTTCTTTACTACTAAGCCAATTGGTCAAGGGACAGGATTAGGGTTATCCATTAGTTACCAAATTATCGAAAGCCATCATGGGCGAATTAATATGATGTCCGATTCCGCTTGGGGAACGGAATTTAGTATTGAGTTGCCTATTGTGGAAGAATCAGACCGAAATTATGGGAATCCGTTTTGATTATTGAAAATATCTAATAATTAGCATAGCGGCGATGACTCACCACATCTTAAAAGCCACCAAATCAACCGTCCATTTAGGCGGTTTCTCTCATCTATTAGAACCAGCACTAAAAGTTGATTCTAGCGACACCATTGATGTAGAAACTTACACTGGTTATTACATTTATGACAAAGCACCACCAGAGTTTCTGACACCAGAATTTTTGGACATCTGCCAAAATCTGCCACCGGAACGCAAAATTGCCGCCGGTCCGCATTTACTCACGGGGCCAATTTATGTCAAGGATGCTGAACCAGGGGATGTTTTAGAAGTAAAATTAGAGGCGATCGCACCTAGTCTACCAGTTGGGTTTAATGCCATTCGTTCCGGTTGGGGAGCCTTACCCAATCAGTTTACTCAACCAGCTTTAAGATTTATTCCCTTAAATTTAGCCAACAACACAGCTGAATTTCCTCCAAATAGTGGTATCAAAATTCCCCTCACCCCCTTTTTTGGTATCCTTGGTGTCGCCACTCCTGAAAATGCTCGCTCATCTGTTCCCCCTGGCTATTATGGCGGTAACATTGACAACCGGGAACTCCAAGCAGGTTCTCGCATATTTTTGCCGATATTTGTCCCTGGTGGCTTATTTTCTCTTGGTGATGGACATTCAGCTCAAGGGGATGGCGAGGTTAATGTGACTGCGATTGAAACTTCGATGAATGGTCGTATCCAGCTAACACTACGCAAAGATTTGCACTTCACCGCACCCATTGCAGAAACACCGACTGATATTATCACAATGGGGTTTGCACCAACTTTAGATGCAGCATTAGAACAAGCCCTCAAAAATATGATTGATTTTCTGGAACGTTTCGTCAATTTATCTCCAGAAGATGCCTATGTTTTGTGTAGTTTAGCCGTGAATTTTCGCATAACTCAAGTTGTCAACAGTCCCAATAAAGGTGTGCATGGTTTACTACCGAAAAAATTGTTTGAGGAAGCCGTGAGCATAAAGCCTTTTATCAGGAGAAGTTAGGTTTAAAACCTCGCCCCTTGTGGGCGATAGCTCCCCTGCTCTCTTGCTCCCTTGGTTGAAGCCGAACTACGTTCCGCTTCGCTAACACCCCTTGTGGGTGGTTTTTCTCCCCTGCTCCCTGCTCCCCTGCTCCCCTGCTTTTTTACTCCGCCTCCTGCCACCCATCGATTGAAGCCAAGAGAATATTTACCAGGGGATGATCTATCATCTCTTTAAAAGCTTCTATTCCTCCCGCCTTCAATGCGCCAACTACTCGCGCTTTTAAAGTGGGATTGCTTTCAATTTCATCCACAACCTTAGCCACAACTGTCATCTTTTCCGATGTGGTTGTTGTGGGGTGTGTTTGGCTGAGTTGATTGAGTAACTGTTGAATTTCTGTAGCGGCTGCGGCCAAATTCTGCTTTTGCTGTGGGCTATTATTAGTCATGTTTCCAGTGGCAATTTGCTGCCCGGTTACAGTATCAGCATTTACCAGACCACCCCCGAATTGGGCATTTGGTAGGCTGTTATGAAAAACTTGTTTTGAGCTTTCGGACATAACGGTATCCCCCTGATTTTGATAGGTTTGGGCATAAAAACTAGGACGCTGTAATGCTGTCATCACCATAGTTTGTAAATCAGAAATTCTGCTATCTTTCTCGGCTATGAGCGCTTGTAATTCTTGCTGTGCTAAAGTGTGTAGTTGATTATATGTAGTGAAATATTCAGCACTAAGTTCGGATTTATCAGCCTGAGTTGCGGTTTTGGCTCGTAACAGAATTTTGTCTTGTCCGCGTTTCTCCATTGCGACTATTTCTAGTTCAGCCTCTGGGTGATTTTCTGCTAGTTCCTTAAAAGAAATGGCGATCGCACGAGGATCAACACCCTGATTATGGTATAAGTCAAGTGTGTCAAAAATTGGTTGAATAAAATCGCCAAACTCTCCATCGGCAAAGACTTCTTGGCGATTATCAGGTTTACGATGGGGGTCTGGATTATCTTGAGTAGGCAATCGCATATAAACATACTCACACCGCACGCCATCAAATTTGGTATCGGTAGTAATCCCCCAGTCTTCAATGTAGGCTCCGGTGAGAATTGCACCGGTGAAATCTGTACCGTCCAGTTGGGTTTGTACCAGCTTTGCTCTAGATAAATCTGCGTCTTGTAAGTTGGCTTGGCTCAAGTCTGCACCGATAAAATTAGCATCTGCTAAGTTTGCACCCTGTAAGTTAACTCCGCGTAAATCTTGACGCTCAAGCTGCTGCTCTTGTCCTTGTCCTGTGATTAATAGTTGGTGTATTTTCGTGTTTTGTAGGTAAGTGAAACCAGGAAGTACACGGTCAAGTTGATTAACTTTGTGGAAACTAGTACGTGTCAGGTTCGCTTTTCTCAAATCTGTACTTTTAAGTATAGATCCCGTAAAGTTAGCATCAGTCAAATTAGCATTACGAAAGTTTGTCCCTCCTATCGTTGCTAGAAAAATCAAAATAGTACGCATCCACCCATCTATTTCATGATTTTTTAATATCCGGTGACCAATATAAGTGGAAAATCCGATAAATATCAATGCAAATACCAACGCTAGAAATCTCGCCTCAACTACCGCACCTCTTCCCATCGTTGAATAAATCAACGCACCGAATATTGTGGACAGCAAAACACCAAGCACGGTGAAAGTCCCAAACAAATCCCAGGCTTCCGCAATAGCTATAGCTCCAAGCATGACACCTGTGAGCATACCAATCATGGAAAAGGCAAAATATCCCGCACCACTGCCAGTTCCAGACCCCGATGTTAATACACCGCCTGTAAACGCCAAAATCAATAAAAGCCCTGAAACATAAAAAGCGTCCGTTAAACTTTTGCTAACACCAACTGTAAAAAAGATGGCAAATCCCACCATCAGTAATAGACCAGTTGCTTTATTTAACCAATTCGGATTTACCAGTAAAAATCCCAGATAACCACCTGCAAATGCACAAATCACCCCTGATATTAGTGCTAGCAATAAACATATAACGGCTAAACAAGTTCTCCACGTGCTTTGCAGTCCCGTTTTGGTGCAGCTAAAATTTGCCCCTCGCAGATTGGCTCCACTAAAATCTACGCCTTGAATATCTGCGTAACTAAAATTGACTCCTACAAGATTTTGACCTTTAAAAGAGCGACCTCTAAGATTTTGGTGAGAAAAATCTTGGGGCATAGCAATGACAATAGATGTTAAAGTTGATACAGAATACATCTAGAGTATGCGCTTTTAGCCGATTTGGCACGATATTTATATTGTTGACTGTTGATGGTTGACTGTTGATGGTTGACTGTTAACAGACTTGAAAGCCTTTGATTGTTGGGGTTTTATCTTAGATGGGTGTCCGAATTTTGTAGATAAAAGGAATTGTTAGCGATCTCAGATCCAGACTACCCTAAGACGAACCTACATATTTTTTTGTCAACAGTCAACAAACCTCATCACTGAAAACAGCCTCTAAACCAATCTTGTCACCTAAAATTATTTGTAATTCACAGAGAAATTACACGTTTGTATGTCTAATTTACTTGTACAACTATTGCTAATTGGACTGGCTGCTGGTGTTGCTGGGGGAATGTTTGGCATTGGTGGCGGTGCAATTATGGTTCCTGCAATGGTTCTATTAATGGGGCTTGATCAAAAATTTGCCACGGGTACATCTATTGCAGCCCAAATCTTACCCATTGGACTTTTAGGAGCAGCAGTCTATCATCGTAGCGGCAATATTAATTTTAAATATGCTGTGATTATTGCAGTCGGCTTATTAGTTGGCAATTTGTTTGGTGCGATGTTTGCCAATCAGCCATTTATTACCAGCGAAACCATGAAAAAATTGTACGGTGTATTTTTGTTAGCCATTGGTTTCAGGTATTTGTTAGTACGTTAATTGAGGGAGTAGGGAGTGGGTAGTAATGAGTGCTGAGTAAGAATTTTTTCTTCTTCTACACCCCTACACCCCTACATCCCTACTTACACCCTTATTTCACCTGTTGTTGGGTCGGGAAAGCGCCTGCTTGTACGGCTAAGTTGAGATTTCGACCATTGCGCCATAATTCTAGCTGCAATTGTCCACCAACTTGAGCGTTCTCAACGGCTCTCTGTACATTGCTAGCATCTGTAACAGCTTGGCCATTCAGCTTTTGAATGACATCACCAGCGCGTAGCCCTGCTCTTGCGGCTGGCGAGTTTGGCAGGACTCTGACCACTAAAACACCCTTGTCTCTATCTACAGTTAAACCGCTATTGGGGTCAGAGTTAATGTTTTGCTTGATTTGCGGTGTTAACCCTACCATTTGAATACCAAGGTAAGGATGCTGTACTTTACCGGTAGCTATAAGTTGATTAGAAATACGTTGTGCTGTTTTGATAGGGATGGCAAAACCTAGACCCTGTGCGCCTTGAATAATGGCGGTATTCATCCCAATCACTTCACCACGATAATTCAGCAAGGGGCCACCAGAGTTACCTGGATTAATTGCCGCGTCAGTTTGAATATATTCTACGCGCTTATCAGGTGCGCCAATTTGATTGCTGGTACGTCCAGTCGCACTAATTATACCTGTGGTGACGGTGTTATCTAAACCTAAAGGATTACCAATAGCGATCGCCCATTGTCCTGGTTGTAATTGGTCAGAATTACCCACCGTTAAGGTTGGCAAGTTATTTGCCTGAATTTTGACAACAGCTACATCTGTTAAATTATCTGTACCTAATACTTTACCCTGAAAACTGCGCCCATCTTTGAGGATGACCCGCACTGTATCTGCACCATCAACAACGTGAGCATTGGTAAGAATACTGCCATCAGCACTAATAAGAAAGCCGGAACCAGTACCCCGTTGTACTCTTTCTTGTTGTTGAGGTAGTTGAGAACCGAAGAAGCGGCGGAAAAATGGGTCGTTAAACTCGGCTGGTAATCGAGATGTGACAGTCCGAGACGCTTCAATCCGCACCACAGCCGGCCCAACTCTTTGCACCACTTGAGTCACAAAGTTGGGGTCTGTGTTATTTCCTAATGGTGGTGCTGCATCTACTCGGCTCACCGCCAAGTCAGATGCTTTTTGTGCCAATTGCTGCTGGTTTCCTGCTAAATATCCACCAGCTAAAGTCATACCAGATCCCAGCAGTACTAGTGATAGAGATGCAGCCGCTTTTTTCCAAGGTGCATGATTATGGTTTTTAGGATTTAACGGTTGAGATTCATCGTGTACTTGGTTTTGCATGGCCGTGAGCAAGGAAACTATGTTTATTACTACTTTAGATAGCATTTATGACAGTTTTGTTGCTTTGTTATTGCTTTTTTGTGAAGAGTTGCAATATTTCTCGGTTTGGCGACGCTCAACTTACATGATAAAGGCTAGGGGCTAAGGATTCGCGTTGTATTAATTGGAACTCAATGTTGCGAGTACAACAAATCTATTGTTTCTTACGTTTCAATCCCTGATAGGGATTTTAGTTAATTGCAATGATGCAATAGCAAGGCTGAATAACCTGTGGGATGTTTCAATCCCTGATAGGGATTTTAGTTAATTGCAATGGCTCAGGCTGGGAAAGCTTGATATATTTGGTTTTCAAGGTGCGGTTGCGTGAACTTGTGACTAAGGTAGCTTTTGAGCGATCGCTTTGTCAAGAGTAGCACCTCAAAAAATGCGTGAAAACCAATCACAGCAAGAATTTGATGTAATAGCGTCAACCTCATTTTGAGGAAAAACCGTCCAAAGACATAGAGTATAAGCTTTTCAGTCAGAAATGTTCATCGTGGCTAAAAAACATCTACAGGTTGACGCAAAATTACTAGATTAAGGAAAAACTGGTACTGATGAATTAGCTACTTTATTCGTTAACCATTTATACCAAGTATCCAACCCTAAACCCGTAGTTGCAGAAACTTGAAAAATCTGGATGTTCGGGTTTACCTGCTTTGCATATTCTACACAACGCTGCACATCGAAATTCACATAGGGCAACAAATCAATTTTAGTGAGAATCATAATCTCACTGGCGCGGAAGATGTGGGGGTATTTGATTGGTTTATCCTCTCCCTCTGTCACCGAAAGAATCACGACTTTCGCTTGTTCACCCAAATCAAATAAAGCCGGACAAACTAAATTACCGACATTTTCAATCATCAAAACAGAGTTTATCGGTGGGTTTAATTGTTGTAAACCCCTTTCAATCATGGAAGCATCCAAATGACAACCTGTTCCCGTGTTAATTTGGACTACTTTACAGCCAGTTTCTTTAATTTTTTCGGCATCGTTAATTGTTTCTTGGTCGCCTTCAATCACAGTTATGGGTAATTGATGCTTCAGGTCGTTGATAGTCTGAGTCAAAAGAGTTGTTTTACCTGCGCCAGGAGAACTCATTAGATTTAAGGACAGAATATTTCGACCTTTAAACCATCCCCGATTTTGGGCAGCTAATAGGTTATTTTTCCCTAAAATTTCTTGTTCTAAAGATATCGTAGTGTTATGAATTTTGGCATGAATTTGTGATGGTTCCTGCTCATGACTATGAGAGTGAGTAATGACAGTACCATCAGCTAAGGTGTGAGTATGATGATGGTGATTATGTACCATTTCGCCTGTTTCTAAATTAGTAATTTTATCTTCAGACTCATCAGAACAACCACAGGTTACACACATACTTCTTCGACCTCTATTTCTTTGATTTTCAGTTCTTCACCAGTAATTACATCTAAATGCACACTACCACAACCACAAATACCAAATGGTTTTTCTAAAGCAATTTCTGCACCACATTGGCGACATTTAGCTAAACCCGGAATTTCTCTAATTTCTAAGACTGCACCTTCTAAAGACGTACCTTTACTACAAATATCAAAACAAAATTGCACAGCATCAGGCATAATAGCCGAAAGTTTACCGATTTCTAATAAAATTCGGTTTACTTTTGAGCCTTGAGCATATTCACTAACAATAGCTACGATATTTTGTGTAATTCCTAGTTCGTGCATGAAACGCTCTACTTATAATTAACAAATACGCGGTAATTGCTCACCGACTAGCATATCAACAATCCGTTCTGTACCAAAAGTAGTTTTTAGAAAAACTACTCCCGGAGGCGTAGCCATAACTTCACCCACAATACACGCATCTCGTCCTTTTGGATGAGATTTCATCGCAGATAAAACAGCTTGTGCTTGTTCACTATCTACCACTACTACTAATTTGCCTTCATTCGCTAAATATAAAGGGTCTAAACCTAAAATCTCACACATTCCCTTGACTTCCTCACGCACTGGTAGAGATTCTTCGTACAGGCGTATTCCGACATGAGAACTGGTAGCAAATTCATTTAAAACTGTAGCTAATCCTCCCCTTGTAGCATCTCGCATAGCATGAACTTGAGGGCAAACATTAAGGATAGTAGCCACTAAATCATGTAAGGCTTGACAGTCACTTTCTATATTAGTTTCTAAGGCTAATTCACCACGGGCAATTAAAATTGCTGCCCCATGATTACCTAATTCACCATTAATAATTATAGAATCTCCTGGTTGAATATTATGTGCAGAAATATCAATTCCCGATGGAATAATACCAATACCAGCCGTGTTAATAAAGAGTTTATCAGCACATCCGCGAGGAACAACTTTGGTGTCACCAGTCACAATTTGCACTCCGGCTTTTTGGGCAGCTACTTTCATGCTGGTAGCAACACGACGCAAAGTTTCTATCGGTAAACCTTCTTCTAAAATGACGCTACAGGTAAAATATAAGGGTTTAGCACCACTAACAGCTAAGTCATTTATTGTGCCATTAATTGCTAATTCTCCTATATCACTACCGGGAAAAAATAACGGGTCTACCACATAGGAATCTGTGGTAAAAGCCAGCCTCTCCCCCTGTTGTAAAAGAGTAGATAAATTGATAGTGGCTTGGTCTTCTAGTTGAGAGAGGATGGGATTATCAAAATTGTTGACAAAAATATCATCTATTAAGTCGCGCATGGCTTTACCACCACTACCATGTGCCAAAGTAATGTGAGTATCTCTTACTTTACCTGGGCGACGGCGGACTTGTTCAATTTTCTGAAATAAAGGATTTGGTACTGAGTTAGTTTTTGAAAAATCCATTTTTTATAATTCGTAGTTGGTAATTAAAAAAGTGTTTATCAAGTAAATTTTAAGTGGGGTGTGTTAAGTCGTTAGCCCAACATACTATATTATTTAGCGGTGTGTTAGGCACTTAATTTATCTTTTTAGTGATAAATCATATCGAAATATGCGCCTAACACACCCTACTATTTATTTAGCAATTTTATCTACCTGTTTCATCGTGTCTTCCCCGATGCCTATCACAATGCAAAATACCATTCACAGCCCAATTTTCGCGTTCAAATTCATCAATGTGAATAGTTATCCATTCCGGTTTAGTATCTAAAGCAGTTACTAAAGCGTCAGTAATAGCTTCTACTAAATGCCGTTTTTTTTCGATGGAGTGTCCTCTGGCAATTTTAACGGTGACAAATGGCATATAAATATCCTCGCAGTGTTGTTGTGTGGAGTGTGTTGCTGCTTTTTTGGAGGTTATGACGAGATAGTCACTTTTGGCTTTTCGGCTGCTTGTTTTTGCAACGTTGTCGAAAATCTGCCATATTTATAGTATGCTGCACAAGCTCCTTCTGAGGACACCATGCAAGTACCTATTGGTGTTTCTGGTGTGCAAGCTGTACCAAATACTTTACACTGCCAAGGTTTGAGGACTCCTTTAAGAATTTCGCCGCACTTACAGGCTTTATGGTCGGCTACTTTTAGGTTAGGAATAGTAAATTTTAATTCTGCATCAAATTGGGCATATTCTTCTCTAATTTTTAACCCAGAATCCGGGATTTCATCTAAGCCACGCCATGCAAATTTTTCCCGAACTGCAAATACTTTGTGCATGGCTGCTAGTGCTATTTGATTCCCACCTTTTTGAACTAATCTATTATATTGATTTTCTACTTCACAGCGATTTTCTACTAGTTGTTGTAACAACATCCAAATGGATTGGAAAATATCTAACGGTTCAAAACCGGAAACAACAATTGGCTTATGATATTGTTGGGCAATAAATTCATAAGGTTCAGTACCAATTACCATACTCACATGACCAGGGCCAATAAAGCCATCTAGCTGCAAATCAGGATTATTTAATAAAGCTTGCAAGGCGGGAATTACGAGGACGTGATTAGAAAACATACTAAAGTTAGTAATATTTTCCGAAGCAGCTTGGAGGATGGTAAGGGCGGTGCTGGGGGCTGTGGTTTCAAAGCCCAAAGCGAAGAATACAATTTCTTTATCAGGGTGATTTCTGGCAATTTGCAGACTATCTAGGGGAGAGTAAACCATGCGGATATCTGCGCCTTGGGCTTTGGCTTGCAGCAAGGTGGTTTTGGAACCAGGGACGCGCATGGTGTCGCCAAATGTTGTTAAAATGACATTGGGATTTTGGGAGATAGCGATCGCATCATCTAATCTCCCCTTAGGCATAACACAAACTGGACAACCAGGCCCGTGAATCAGTTCTATGTTGGCTGGTAAGATTTCTTCAATACCGTATTTAAAAATAGAGTGAGTATGCCCGCCGCATACTTCCATAATTTTGATATGTTTATCTAATTGCTGGCTGAGTTTTTCTATCTCACGGCGTAAGGCTTCAGCTTTTTCTGGTTCCCGAAATTCATCGACATATTTCATAGTTCTTAATTCGTAATTATTAGAAAATATTTATGCTTGTAGGGCGGCGATTTCTTGTAATAATTTTAGGGTTTCGGCTGCTTCTTGTTCGTTGATTCTATTCATAGCAAAGCCTACATGAACTAACACCCAATCTCCTAAACACGCTTCTGGGGGATGTTGTTCGTCTACTATACAAGCGATATTGACTTGGCGTTTTACTCCACCCACATCGACAATAGCTAGTTTGTGGTTAATGTCGGTGATTTCGGTAATTTGTCCGGGGATTCCTAAACACATTTTTATTGTTCCTTATTGGAGAGATAAAACCAATTCGCAATTCGCAATAAATATTTTTTCACGCAGAGGCGTAGGGAGGTGTTTTTAAGAGATACTGAAAAATATTGAATATCTATTGTTTAATTAATCTTGCGGCCGTAATTATTGCTTGACCTAGTGATAAACCACCGTCGTTTGTAGGAACTACACTATGGGCGAGTACCTTGATTCCTAAATTTTGTAACTGCTTAGTGACTAGTTGTAATAAGATACTATTTTGAAAAACTCCTCCTGTTAAGGCGACTTGATTAAATAAGTTTTGTTGACCGAGATACTTGACTGTCTCCACAATGACATTAGATAAACTTAAATGAAATTTGGCAGCGATAACTGATTGAGGAGTATGCTGCTGTAAGTCATCAAGCAATAATGGCCACATGAGGCATGAGTCTATACAATAAATATTATCGGAAAAGGTAAACTTAAAGGGATAAATTGCTGTTTCTTTAGGATTATTTAATGTGTGAATGTCGGCTATAGCTTCTAGTGCGATCGCTGCTTGTCCTTCATAGCTACATTTTTCTGAACAAATGCCGATAGCCCCAGCCACAGCATCAAATAGCCTTCCTACAGAAGAAGCTAAAGGAGTATTAATACCTTTTTCTACAAGTTGATTGAGGAGATTTATCGGCTGTTGTTGTAAAAATTTAATAATTTCCCAATTATTGTAATTTTGTTGGCAATCATCCCAAATATTGGCACTTAGTAAATGAGAGTATGTATTACGCCAAGGCTGATAAATTGCTTGTTTGCCACCAATCATTGCCACTGGTTTAAATGTAGCCAGGCGTTGAAATTGAGTATAATCAGCTAAAAGAAATTCTCCCCCCCAAAGTTTACCATCTGTACCATAACCCAATCCGTCAAAAGCAATACCTAAAACTGGTGACGAATCTAAAGGAATACCATTTTCTGCCATACAAGCAGCAATATGGGCATGATGATGTTGAATAAATTGCAGTTGAATTTGGTTAGCTGTGGCTAATTCTTTACCAAGTTTTGTTGAGAGATATTCAGGATGTAAATCAACCGCAATTACTTCTGGTTGATGTTGAAATAAATTTAGATATAAATTCAATGTATCTTGATAACAATCAAACGCCAAAGCATTTTCTAAATCACCCAAATGTTGAGATAGAATTGCCTCGCCTTCCCTCAATAAACAAAAGGTATTTTTTAACTCACTACCCATCGCTAGAATTTGGGGAATATTATCAAATCCTGGTGGTAATTTTATCGGTGCTGGCGCATAGCCCCTAGCACGACGCATGATTTGAATTTTATTATCAATCACCCGCACAACTGAATCATCAACTCTATTCACAATCTCCCGATTATGTAAAAGAAAATAATCAGCTATATGACTTAATTTTTCTTTTGCTTCATCATTAGCAACACATTGTGGTTCATCAGCAATATTGCCACTTGTCAAAACAATCGGGCGATTCATCCGCTTGAGAATCAAATGATGCAAAGGCGTATAAGGTAGCATGAAACCGAGGGTATTTTGCCCAGGTGCGACAGTGGAAGCGATAGGGAAAGAACTTATTTCCTCTGTCCTTTTTTCTAACAAAACAATTGGTGCAGCAGGACTAACTAATAACTCCCGTTCCCTATCATTAACAAAGCAATATTTTTCAATAACATTAATATCCCGTGCCATCAAAGCAAAAGGCTTATCATATCTTCGCTTACGTTGACGCAATTTCTCCACAGCCGCTTCTTGCGTTGCATCACAAGCTAAATGAAAACCACCAATTCCCTTAATAGCAACAATTTCACCCTTCTGTAACAAAGTACAAACAGCATCCACATCATCCAACATAGAAAACATAGAAGCCGTCACAGGTTTACCATCAGCCCTTTCTAGCCAAGCCTTGGGGCCGCAGGTGTGACAGGCTACAGGTTGGGCGTGAAAGCGGCGATTTTCCACATCGTGGTATGAGTCCTCACATTCGGGACACATGACAAACGCAGACATACTGGTATTACATCTGTCATAAGGAATGGCGCGAATAATACTCAACCGGGGGCCGCAATGAGTACAGTTAGTAAAGGGATAACGGTAAAAACGGCTAAAGGGGTCAAAAATTTCTCGCTGACATTCCGGACAAGTAGCCGCATCAGGAGTAATTTCCGTTCTTACCACGCCACTAACACTATGAGAAATGACAAAATCATGGAAGTTTAACTCACCTTGATATGGTGTCCTGATGAGTTCATTAATTTTCGCCAGTGGTGGACATTCCTGCTGCAATCTAGCGACAAACTCCGTCAAAGCCCCTTCATCACCACATACCCGAATTAACACCCCTTCCCCATCATTACAAACATCCCCCCGCAACCCGCAAGCTTTCGCCAGACGATACACAGTGGGACGAAACCCCACTCCCTGCACAGTTCCCCGCACTCGAATTTCCTCAGTCGCCATAAAAACTCCTCTCCGCGCCCCTCCGCGCCTACCTCAGCGCCCCTCTGTCTTGAAAAGTTTCCTACGGAGGGAAACCCTCCTTCAGAACTTTTCGCTGCGTTACAAAAAGCGCCACAACAAAACCCGATTATTCCCAGAATCAGATATTACCGCCGTACTACCGCAAACCTTCACCCCATAACACCAATTCAAACTATCCCTTGTAGGTAAACCAAAATGCCGATTTTCACTTTTGCTTTGAAAAGAATTTTGGCCGATGATGCCATCAGCGATCGCACCCTGCAATAATAATATTGACTCTCGTTTCCTCCATCCTAACAACCGAGAATTAGCAGTATCCGCCACCATTAACCAATCCTCAGTCGCCCCCACCCCATAAGGCATACTCAAACTACCAGCACTGGGAAAATAAACCCCTTGGTTCATCTCCACTAAATCAAAACTTTTCTGCCCCAACACCACCGCACAAGGCGCATTATTTTCCGTAGGTATCCCCTGCCAAATCATCACCCGATTATTACCCGCATCGGTGACAACTAAATTATCATCCCAAAAAGCAATATCATGACACCAGCGCATACTCCCAGCCGTGGGGGAACCGCCACCATTCTCATTCCGAGATATCATATCTGGCTGTCCCAAAACTATATCAGCCGGTTGTCCATTTTCTGTTGGTAACTGCTGCCAAATCAACAACCGACGATTACCAGTGTCAGCCACAAATAATTTTCCCTGATGATATGCAACCCCATAAGGCCAGTGCATAGTATTTGCATCTGGTGATTGCTTACCCCGATTTGGTTCATTCTCCGAAAAATTCCTTTGTCCCAACACCAAATCCGCCGGCACATTGCTATCTTCCGGTATCTTGTGCCAAATTAAAACCCGGTGATTCCAAGCATCAGCAATTGCCAAACCTCCACCACAGACACAAATCCCCGTCGGTACACTCACCGTAGTCCTACCCGGCGTACCCTTAGCATTCTGTCCCTCATGATAAAAATCTGGTTGTCCAATTACCCAGTCAGCCGGTTGACTATCTGTTGTAGGTAACTTACGCCAACCCAACAACCGATGATGTCCCGTATCTGACACCCATAACGCCCCTGTTTCCGCCACCAAACAAGCACCACGGGGGCCGAACATTGTGCTGGGAGTAGGCGCTAAGGGAATCGCTAATAATTCTGGATTGGGAATATCACCTAAAATTACTACCGCGCCTAGAGGTGAAAGGGGGAAATTTGCAGGAGTTTTTGTTAATTCTGGTTGCAAAGTCTTATAGTAATTTGTTAATTTTTTTACTTCACCGCAATCACCGTCACAATTTCTGGACACAGCGCCTTAATCGCCTGTTCCACCCCTTGGGATAACGTCAAAGTAGAAGCCGGACAACTACTACAAGTCCCGATAAACCTCACCTCTACCGTATCCGGTGGTTTAATCGCCACTAACTCCACATCCCCATGATGGTCTTTCAACCCTGGACGCACCTCTTCCAAAGCAGCTTGCACACGTTGTAAAAGCGGCGGTTGGGGCTGTTTCACCAACCCATGATAAAGTAGAACTCCGTAAACCACCTCATCCTGCACCGCATTTTGTAAAGCTGGCAAACATTCCTGTTTCACACTCTTAATCAACCGCTTCAAAGCTTCCTGATGTAAATCCTCAATCGCCCTTTTCAACCCAACCACCACCCCGCGCTGAGTTTCATCCCACTGTGAGATAATCGCCTCATAGCGGCTAATTTCCGTCACCAAATCTTCTAAATTTGTCATTTGTTAGCAACATATCTTTGGGTGAAGAAGACGCGATGAATCGCGTCTCTACAAATGGTTTATTTGTCGCCATTACTCATGCTTATCCTAATTTCTGCTGCTACTTCATGCAACGCCTGGGCTACCGCCTCCGCCTGTTCCATTTGCTGACATTGACTAAATATTTCCCAAGCCTCTTGATAATAAGCACGGGCTTGTAAAAGATTTTGGGAATTACCTAACTCTGGCTTTTCCGGGTCATCAGGTAAATTAAATAAAGCATTAGCCTTGTTGGCAATCGTGTTTGCATACTCCACAGGCGTACCTTGACAAGTACGTACCTTTAATGCTTCATTATAGGCTGCGATCGCCCGTAAATTATTTTCCACAGGATGAGAACTGGGTAAATATTGCAAAGCATTACCCAAGTTATTTTGCAACATGGCATATTCCCTGGGGTGGTCAATCAAGTTAATTTGCTTGAGTGCTGACTCAAAGGTCTGTACAGCCAAACCTGCATAGAGATTTTGCTGTTCTCCACCCCCCGACATAGAAAGGTAGGCGATCGCAACATTATTCGCCAAAATCGCGTATTCTTGAGGATAATCCTGACTTGTAAATACCCCCATCGCCTCCTGATAAGCAGCAATACTATCGGTTATCCTCGCCAAATTAAAAGGCACTAAAGACTGCAACACCAACCCGAAATTCATCTGGGCTTCTGCAACTTCCACCGCCGCAGCCAACTGTCGCAGAACTGGTAACGCTTCCTCATAACCAGCTTTAGCTTGTAGCAGCAATTCCGCCCCCACATCAGGAATTGACTTCAACGCCCCAGCCATTCCCGCCTGAGAACGGGCTTTCCATAAAGAATAATCCCCACCGCACATTTTAATTGCTTGCTGATATAACTCAACAGCATTCCATAAATCCCCAGGCGTTTTAGGTTTTTTCTGCAAACCTTGTGCCAATTCAATCAACATCTGAATTTTCTCTTCAGTTGTCGCTGACTCCGATGCAATGGCGGCCAATGCAGCTTTTACTGTTGAATCTGTAATGCTGGGTGTCATTTAAAGTCAATTGTGAGGTAGTAAAACTAGGATTTTCTTTCAGGAAATATCACCATTTTTCAGGTAAATATACAGCTTGTTTGCAGACAAAAAGGGATGAAAAATCAATATTTTTCAGCCCCTAATCTCTAGGCAACAGTTTCTATTTTTCAGTTTGGTGATTAATCAATACTAAGCTGACAATCAAACCTACTTTGACAAGTAAACAACAAATCACTTCATTTTGAAATCTTTGAGAAGAAATGGCATGATTATACCTGTAGTTAAACTAGAGATAGTTACTGGCAAACAAAAAGGAATTTCCGCCTGAGCAAGTAACACTAGCACTAACAAACCGATAGTACTACCTATCAGAGTTTGCCTCATAAAATATATCGGGTCACGTAGTAGCTTACCCTTCAAAAATAACCTCGCCGACAACCAACCTAATTCCAACATATTACCTCCTAATAATTACTCAAGAAACTTAGTAAACCCAGACCCAAAACAATAGCAGGAATTACCCCCGCCGGCGCAAACAATGCTCCAATTGTGGCTGAAAAACCATAGCCAATATCTTTCCCAGCCAATACCATCCCACCAATAGCGCCGCCAATCATTGATATAAGCGTGGCTACAACTAACCAAGACAATCCCGTGATGAAAGTGACATCACTTGTTACCATATTGATCAGAAATTCACGAAGATGAGAGTTACTAAAAAATTCATTCATTCGCTATTACGTTCCTCTCTTGACTGGCAGTATAGAAAAAGCCTCATTAACTTTTAAATATAAAACACCACATATATAAATTCTAGAGTGTGATTGTCAAT
Organism: Anabaena sp. FACHB-595; assembly: GCF_048568275.1. Classification (NCBI taxonomy): domain Bacteria; kingdom Bacillati; phylum Cyanobacteriota; class Cyanophyceae; order Nostocales; family Nostocaceae; genus Anabaena; species Anabaena sp. FACHB-595. Next base: position 796,900 of record NZ_CP183473.1, on the reverse strand, counting down.
CAAATTAGCTCATCTAATAACCCAGTATTTTTGCCTAAAAATCGAGTTATAAAAACCGCAGATTTATCAATTAAAATCTGTCTAAAAAACTACTATTAAAACAAATATAATTTTGATTTAACGATTCTCAAAAATTAAATTCATTTAATGATATTCAATCAGATAAAAAATACTGTATTCTGAAAAGTAAACCTTTATAAACAGGTGAACCTCTACAAGCGTCAACACCTGCATCACACCTGATAAAACTCCACTCACAAGAGGATAGAGTTTTGTCAGTAGTCAGTGGCAAAACAACTAACAACTGATAACTGACAACTGGCAACTAACAACTAACAACTAACAACTAACAACTGACAACTGACAACTGACAACTAACAATATACAAACTAATAGCCAATGACTAACGTACTCTGGCTGCAAGGTGGTGCTTGTTCAGGCAACACCATGTCTTTTCTCAACGCCGAAGAACCGACAGTATGCGATTTAATTGCTGATTTTGGGATCAAGGTACTTTGGCATCCTTCCTTAGGACTGGAACTAGGCGACAACTTACAAACCTTACTTTGGGATTGCATCTTAGGCAAAATCCCTCTAGACATTTTGGTCTTTGAAGGCACTGTAGTTAACGCCCCCAACGGTACAGGCGAATGGAACCGTTTTGCCGATCGCCCCATGAAAGATTGGCTAACCGACCTCGCCCAAGCCGCTAGTTTTGTCGTCGCCGTGGGAGACTGCGCCACCTGGGGAGGAATCCCCGCAATGGAACCAAACCCCAGCGAATCCCAAGGCTTGCAATTCCTCAAACGCAAAGGTGGCGGTTTCTTGGGTCAAGATTTCCGCACCAAATCAGGGCTACCAGTCATCAATATTCCCGGTTGTCCAGCCCATCCCGATTGGATTACGCAGATATTAGTGGCGATCGCTACCGGACGCATCGGCGACATCGCCCTCGATGAACTCAATCGCCCCCAAACCTTCTTTAACACCTTCACCCAAACAGGCTGTACTCGTAACGTCCACTTCGCCTACAAAGCCACCACCGCCGAATTTGGACAACGCAAAGGCTGTTTATTCTACGACTTGGGTTGTCGCGGCCCCATGACTCATTCCTCCTGCAACCGCATCCTCTGGAATCGCGTCTCCTCCAAAACCCGCGCCGGAATGCCCTGTTTAGGTTGCACAGAACCAGAGTTCCCCTTCTTCGACCTCAAACCCGGAACCGTATTTAAAACCCAAACCATCATGGGAGTACCCAAAGAACTACCGCCAGGAGTAAGCAATAAAAACTACGCTGTCCTCACAATGGTGGCTAAAGACACAGCCCCCAAATGGGCAGAAGAAGACTTTTTCACAGTTTAGTCAGTGGTCAGTAGTCAATGGTCAGTTGCTACTGACAACCGACAACCGACAACCAACAACTAACAAATATGACAATCAAAACATTAGATATATCACCCGTCGGTAGAGTCGAGGGTGATTTAGATGTCCGTGTGGAAATAGAAGACGGAAGGGTAGTTAACGCCTGGACACACGCCGAACTATTTCGCGGCTTTGAAATCATTCTTCGTGGTAAAGACCCCCAAGCTGGATTAATTGTTACGCCTCGTATCTGCGGTATCTGCGGTGCTTCTCACTTAACCTCTGCATCATGGGCATTAGATACAGCATGGAATACAACCGTTCCCCGCAACGCCATCTTAGCCAGAAACCTCGGTCAAATTGTCGAAACCATCCAAAGCATCCCCCGCTACTTTTATGGATTGTTCGCCATTGACCTAACAAATAAAAAATACCGTAGTAGCCGCTTCTACGATGAAGCCGTCCGCCGCTTTTCTGCCTACACAGGTAAATCTTATGAACTCGGCGTGACCATTTCCAGCAAACCCGTAGAAATTTACGCCCTGTTTGGCGGACAATGGCCGCACAGCAGTTATATGGAAATAAATTAGGAAATTGCTTATGTAGTCAGGATTTACCAGGATAGGTGCAATGATTCCCTGATTTTTCCTTAAATTAGGCAATAAAGCCACTCCAGAAATATCATCAATCCATTTATTTTTATCTACTAAAAGTTATTTGCTTTTCTCAGGCGTTACCTAACTTTTCCCTACATTGCCTCACTCCAACCCCAAAATCGTCTAAACTCAAAGTGTCCGCCAACTGCCAAAATCCCATGCCTCGCTGGTTCAATATTGCAGGTCCATGTGAAGACGATATCCACTATATGCTATCTCCAACAACACGATTACCAGATTTGGAGGAGCTAATCCAACAGCGTAGTTATTTTGTCCTTCATGCACCATGACAAACAGGGAAAACCACCACAATGTTAGCTTTAGCACAGCAACTTACTGATACAGGACGTTATGCAGCAGTAATGGTATCGGTCGAGGTGGGAAGTGCATTCAATCATGATCCAGGTGCGGCAGAATTGGCAATTTTGGGAACTTGGTATGATACGATTGAGGATAGATTACCTCCAGAATTACAACCATCAGCTAAACAATCGCAACAGCAAGAAGCAGGAAATAGAATTAAGGCTTTTTTAAGAGCTTGGTCAAGAGCTATAAATCTTCCAATAGTATTATTTATAGATGAAATTGATTCCTTACAAGACCAAACATTAATTTCAGTTTTACGACAATTACGAGATGGTTTTCCTAATCGTCCAGAAAATTTTCCCTCATCGGTGGGATTAATCGGTTTAAGAGATGTGCGAGATTATAAAGTAGCATCCGGTGGGAGTGACAGATTAAACACATCCAGTCCTTTTAATATTAAAGTCACTTCCATTACCCTGAGAAATTTCAATGCCGAGGAAGTGGCAGAACTATATCAACAACATACACAAGAAACAGGACAAATTTTCACACCAGAAGCCACAGCAACAGCCTTTGATTTAACCCAAGGACAACCTTGGTTAGTGAATGCTCTGGCTAAAGAAGTTGTGGAAAAAATGGTGAAAGATAGAAGTATTGCTATTACTAAAGAACATATTTTACAAGCTAAAGAAATATTAATTGCTCGTCAAGATACTCATCTTGATAGTTTAGCTGAACGCTTACGAGAACCAAGAATCAAAGCAATTATCGAGCCGATGTTAGCGGGTTTGGAATTGGGGGATATACCCAATGATGACATTCAATTTGTGATTGATTTAGGTTTATGTAAAATGCACCCCCAAGGTGGATTAACCATTGCTAATCCCATTTATCGAGAAGTTTTGCCCAGGGTGTTAACGGTGACACCAATGGCTTCTTTACCAGTGATTGCACCCACTTGGTTAACCCCAGAAGGAGAGTTAAATATAGATGGGCTACTGGCAGCATTTCTCAAGTTTTGGCGACAGCATGGAGAACCGTTATTAGGTAGCACTGGCTATCATGAAATCGCCCCTCACATCGTATTAATGGCTTTCTTACATCGTGTTGTTAATGGTGGTGGAACCCTAGAACGGGAATATGCAATTGGTAGTGACAGAATGGATTTATGTCTGCGTTACAAAGATGTCATGTTAGGTATCGAGTTAAAGGTATGGCGGGAGAAAAAGCGTGACCCCCAAGCTGAGGGAATTGAGCAGTTAGAATCCTACTTAGCTCGTTTGGGGTTGGATTTTGGTTGGTTATTTGTGTTTGACAGGCGTAAAAATGCCCTCCCAATGGAAGAACGTTTGTCAACTCAGGTTGTGCTGACGGAAAATCAGCGTCGGATTACTGTGATTCGGGCGTGAGTATTTTTTACGATTGATTTCTTTGTTTGGATATTGCGCGATGGTCGGAGACCGGGCTTTGCCCATCGCTTTTTTCAAAGATGTTTAACGCGCCTCTTCATCCGCCGCTAGTAAACTTTCGTTCTTAATCAAGCATTTCAATACAGTCAGTGTGCAAGCAGATTGTTCGACCGGTTAACGCAGCAACTGCTTTTCATGAATGGAAAATTACTTTATTCTCTTAATTGAGATAATATCTCAATAATTTGAGGCTTTACCATATTCCAAGCTAATTGACATCGACATCTCTGAATTATAAGAAATATAATTCCAAAAGTTCCAACAATTATTCCAAAAATCGCCCACTCTGAAGAGACAACTAGAGAGATAGCAATGACTGCTAGAAAAAATGCAATCCACCAATCTGATAACAATACAAATATTTCAAGCTTCCTAAAAAATGAATAAGGTGTATCTACCCAATACCATTTGTTACTATCATGGTTGATAAAGATTAGCCAGTAGCTAGTTTTACTTTCGGTATAGCCAAAAACTGCTGATACCCTCTGACCGTCTCGAACTCGAATGTCTTCTCTTCTAAATTTCATCTCAATTTCATTTCCACTCTCTTGTTGAAGAGAAAACTCTATAATCGTCTCAATTTGAGAGGATGGAGCTGAATCTCCATAGCCACCAGTCACATGAGTTTTTGTATATTTCTGTACTCCTACGGCAACTCCAGAACGCACTGCCCAGTAAATTGTCTGTTCATTCACACTAATCGACTCAAGCCCTTGATTTGTCATGGCAATTAATCAAATCAGTATCTTATCTATTGAAAACATCATCAAAACCTGAAATATATTTAGTTTATCACCTCATTATTATATAAAATTATACAAAAAATCTCTTTTTCATATCCTTCTTCGGATATTAAACAGAATTTTTCACAAAACTCTTGATAAAATAAAGTATAAAAAAATACTCAAATAGGTGCAGAATGTGATCCGGGTTAAGTACTATTCCTACCAAACAGAGAGGACTTAATAGGAAGTTTTTATTTATACTGGTTGACTCCCACAGAGTTTAAACAGAAAAAAATACCCAACTCCAAAATCGTCTAAACTCAAAGTGTCCGCCAACTGCCAAAATCCCATGTCTCGCTGGTTCAACATTGCAGGCCCTTGTAACCCTGAAAAGCACTACACCATCTCAGCCACAAGTCGTCTCCCCGACTTATCATTGCTGATTGAACAAGAAAGTTATTTTGTCCTTCATGCACCGCGACAAACAGGGAAAACCACAGCAATGTTAGCTCTAGCACAGCAACTTACCGATACAGGACTTTATGCAGCAGTAATGGTATCGGTAGAGGTAGGAAGTGCATTTAATCATGACCCCAGTGCAGCAGAATTAGCAATTTTGGGAACTTGGCAGAATACAATTGAAGATAACTTACCCCCAGAACTACAACCCCCAAATTGGGTTTATAATGCGCCTGGACAGAGAATTGGCGAAAATTTAAGAGCTTGGTCAAGAGCTATCAAGCGTCCGTTAGTATTACTTATAGATGAAATTGATTCCTTACAAGACCAAACATTAATTTCAGTTTTACGACAGTTACGTGAAGGCTATCGCAGTCGTCCAGAAAATTTCCCCTCATCAGTAGGATTAATTGGTTTACGGGATGTGCGAGATTATAAAGTAGCATCCGGTGGTAGTGACAGGTTAAACACATCCAGTCCTTTTAATATTAAAGTCACTTCCATTACTCTGAGAAATTTTAATGCCGAAGAAGTTGTAGAACTATATCAACAACATACAGCAGCAACAGGACAAATTTTCACACCAGAAGCAACTGCAACAGCCTTTGATTTAACCCAAGGACAACCTTGGTTAGTGAATGCTCTGGCTAAAGAAGTTGTGGAAAAAATGGTGAAAGATAGAAGTATTGCTATTACTAAAGAACATATTTTACAAGCTAAAGAAATATTAATTGCTCGTCAAGATACTCATCTTGATAGTTTAGCTGAACGCTTACGAGAACCAAGAATCAAAGCAATTATCGAGCCGATGTTAGCGGGTTTGGAATTGGGGGATATACCCAATGATGACATTCAATTTGTGATTGATTTAGGTTTATGTAAAATGCACCCCCAAGGTGGATTAACCATTGCTAATCCCATTTATCGAGAAGTTTTGCCCAGGGTGTTAACGGTGACACCAATGGCTTCTTTACCAGTGATTGCACCAACTTGGTTAACCCCAGAAGGAGAGTTAAATATAGATGCGTTACTTGCAGCATTTCTCAAGTTTTGGCGACAGCATGGAGAACCGTTATTAGGTAGCACTGGCTATCATGAAATTGCACCGCATATCGTATTAATGGCTTTCTTGCATCGTGTTGTTAATGGTGGTGGAACCCTAGAACGGGAATATGCAATTGGTAGCGACAGAATGGATTTATGTCTGCGTTACAAAGATGTCACGTTAGGTATTGAGTTAAAGGTATGGCGGGAGAAAAAGCGTGACCCCCAAGCTGAGGGGATTGAGCAGTTAGAATCCTATTTAGGGCGTTTGGGGTTGGATTTTGGTTGGTTATTTGTGTTTGATAGGCGGAAAAATGCTTTGCCAATGGAAGAACGTTTGTCAACTCAGGTTGTGGTGACAGAAAATCAGCGTAGGATTACTGTGATTCGGGCGTAAGTATTTTGTATGATTGATTTCTTTGTTTGAGCGATCGCACTCAAATATGTTTAACAGTAAATCTAACACTTCTAGACTGCGATCGCTTGATTAAATTCTATAATCCTGCTACATTCCCAGGAATTTATAGTCGCACTACGTCATAAAAATTCCTGAAAGAGGTTATCAAAAGGTTCTGTATTTTTCCAGCGATAGGTGTTGAAGTCTCGATAATCAACCGATAAAATTTGACCATGACCTAATTCTTCTGCCAAAATAACGAGAGAGGCATCGGCTAAATCCATCGGTAAGTCTTTATATTTTTCCATCAGTTCTTCAATACGCTGGCAATGATGTTGTTTCAGATCAAAGATTTGTAGCTTTCCTGTAGAAATTTTATGAATAAAGATTTTTGGAGCATCTACTCCTACTCTTTTTTGTAATAGATAGCACGTTTCCGTGACGACACACCAAGTCGTAATAAATTGCTGATTAGCTAAATCTTGAAATCGTTTTTTGGCGGATATATGAACTGTATCTTTTTTATTGGCAAGAGCTAACCAAAAGCCTGTATCAACTATGATCATATTTTTGGTTAAGTTCATGGTCTAAGTAGTTTTTATAGTTTTTTGAGAGGTCTGTTTCAGCTTCTATGCAACCGATAAAGTCTGACCAGTCTTGTAAGGAATTTGCTGAAGATTCGTGTTGATTCAGAAGGTAGCGTTTTTTCAGAACTTCTACGAGATCCACTATGATTTGTTGTGCATCGGGAGGAAGAGACTCAATATCTTGTTGAATTGTATCTAAGTTCATAATCTCATCTTGCTGTTTCCCTGATTATAATTTAGCGAAAAAGCGTATCGCAGAAATAATAAGCATCCAAAAGGTGCATTACATTTCATTAATGCATCCTACAAGATCGGCGATCGCACTTTGTTTGGATATTGAGCGATCGCAGTTACATAGTAGTTAAGGAAGCACAAGAAAATGAATATTGAGCGATCGCACTCAAATATGTTTAACAGTAAATCTAACACTTCTAGACTGCGATCGCTTGATTAAAGTCCACAATCTTGGTACGTTAAGAGGAATTTATCGGCGGAGTAAGCACCCCACAAGATAGGCGATGGCTACGCCCGCCGCAGGCATCGCACTAAGCATATCAAAGTTAAGAGATGGGAATTTAAACCAGAACTCTTGCCATCTGTTTAATTCGATTTGCCCAGGTTTGAGACAAAGTTGAAATTTCCAGACGACTAGAATCACTTGCCCAAGTTGACCACCAATGAATATGCCATCGAGACAATTGACGTTGCATTTGAGCCAGTTCAAAGGCACTGTCCACATCTAAATCAATCGCTGTCAGTTCTAAAAATACTTTACTTTCTCTAACAATCCCAAGTACAGCTTCCCCATTAACCCCATCCAAACTGAGAGATGCCATTTGCAGAAAGTTCTGTGCTAATCGTTCAAGACGTACAGAAAGGCGATCGCACCGAAATGCAGTTTGTTCTAAAGTCCAGTTATTCATACGCCTCCTAATAACTTGTGGATGATTTGTTTGACCTCTTCCCGAATCGCTGGATCTAAAATTTCCATCGCTCTATTTTGACGTGGTCGGAGATTTACCATTGATTCATAGAAAATTTCTTGAGAAATAGGATTCCAACTCGCGCCCCAAATATCCTGCTGTTGACTTCCATTCTCCAGTAAAATTGTTTCGCAGTCCGAGTGCATTTCACCTCCACCTGCCAAAATTTGATGACGTATATCTACGGCTGTTTTAATATAGAAACGATTAGCTTGAAGCATCTCGTTGATTTGGCTAGGTGTTGCAGGTTCTCGTAAAATATGAATTATCAAAGGTAAAATACGAGTTAATTTATTAAAACATTCTCTTCATATTACATTAAACTATATTAACGTGATCCTATTTCAATCCCTTGATAATCTAAGCTAAGATTCTCTACTTGATAGGGATCGCAGTTAATAGTAGTTACGGAAGCACAAGATAATGGAAATTGAGCGATCGCACTCAAATATGTTTAACGGCAAATCTAACACCTCTAGACTGCGATCGCTTGCTTAAAGTCTACAATCTTGGTGTGTTCCCATGAATTTATCGGCGGAGTAAGCACCCGACAAGATAGGCAATGGCTACGCCCGCCGCAGGCATCGCACTTAAAATCCAATGAACTTTTGTAAGTCAATAACTATTTCACTCACTTTATTCTGCCTGACCTCCCAATTACTCACTCTAAAAATATTCCATCCCTCTACTTGTAATTTTCGATCTTCCTCTAGGCGTTTTGAGTAGGTTTCCTCATCAGCTATCCACTGATTACCATGCTTTATCGCGTAATGGCTAATGTCGTCAATCAATATCGCATATCTATGATTATTCCAAAATGCGACAAAATCTACACGATACAGTTCTTTTGCTAGTGAACTTCCTGAAGCTTGCAAAACCTTTTTTGATGACGAATGCCATTGTATCCAGGCTTGTGGAATTAACATTGGTATATGATTATCCGCCATGCCGAAATGTTTGGCATATGACTGAAAAAATATTTTTTCAGATTCAGTTTGATTCATGGCAAGAAGAGCTTTTTTTAGTGCTAGGTTTGTTTCCGAGTTAATTCCACAAGCAGTTTGAAAAGTTGGAAAATCAAAATTTGGATATACACCCCGCCAAATAATACCTATGCCAGACTTCAATTCAAATTTCAGTGATTGCTTGCCTTCTTTGGCAGTTACAGCAAACTCAGGTTTCACCAATCCAAAAGGAAGTCCCCCAGGAAATTGATGCATAAATAAATCATCAGGTTCATTAGGAGATGTTATTTGCGGCAGTTGGATTTGTTCCCCCTCAACAATCAAGCCTTCTTTTATACATATATTTCGTATAAACTCTTTTCTCTCATCAGAAATATAGGATTGCGATAACACCAATCCTATAACTTTTAAGAATTTTTGAGTATCCGTTAAGTTAGTCCAGTCTATAGATGCATAGTATTCCTCAACACGTGAACGTCTCGCACCACTAACAACACGCTCAGGTTGGCCTGGTTGAATACCAGCCATTTGGAACATATCATCAATCTGACGCAGAACTAGCTCGACACAGAATTCACGAAATTCCAAACGCAAAGCTGATGAAATATATTCCATATTAGGAGATTAGACAGAATTTTCAGGATGTTTTTATTATGGAACACGCCCAAAAAAATTGATGGAACAGGTGCAAGATGCGAGCTACCCATTTACTGCAAAATTCTTATGACATTCGCACTTTTCAGGAATTACTCGGACACAAGGATGTCAAAATCACCATGATTTATACGCACATTCTTAACCTTGATGGTAAAGCTGTTCACAGTCCTCTGGATTTTTAGTTGTCGAAAATTTCAACTTTTCCACCTCCAACCTTAACCTTTCATTCTCCATCCGTAACGCCAATATTTCATTCTTCTGCAACTCAATTAATGACTTTTGACTAATTACCTCACCAAAGGCTTTTTTCCTATTTTCAATACCAAACCATCTTTGATAGGTTTTTGTATGTTCATCAACAGTATGACCTAAATTATCTGCTGCTGCTTTAATAGGTATTCCTTGAAGATGCGCTCGAATTGCACAAGCATGACGCAAATCGTAGGGTTGAAACTCAATTCCCACTTTTCTAAACCATCTGGATATATCTCTCCGCATCCAATTAATATTTTGTACAGATGCAATTTTTGTCACCTTTTTTTCTAAAATCTTTAATGGTTTGGGATTTTTTAAATCAAATAATTCTATCCATTCAGGAACAAAAGGAATAACTTCTCGATATCCAGTTTTTGTATTTTTATTGACTTTCCAAGTATGGTCTAGATTTTGGGGAGACATCCACCAATTAATATCTGGTTGTACAAATAGTTCCCTTGGTCTTAACCCAAATGTCGCCAACATTCCATATACCCAACGCCACATTTCCCAGGTGTCGATTTCATCACTAATATTTGTATTTTTGCGATTGAGGGCGAATTTTTCAAAGAGGTCAAAAGAATATATTATTTTGTCATCTTCAGGTATTTCTCGATGAGCAGGGGTGACATTATCACGTTTAACATCGAGTTGAAATCCTAAATTAAAGGTTTTAATAAAAACAGAAGTTACGGCAATTAGTTCATTTTTTTTATTCCCCTGAACTGAATTAATAATTTCCTCAAAATTTTCTTTTGTGGCTAAATGGGTGAGAGGAAAGTTTCTTTTAATTACAGATATATAGTTAGGAAAAGTATTTTGACTGGTTATAGTTTTCTGACGGGTTTGATAATATTTTTCCTCAAATTTATCTAATAATTCCCCAATAGTTTTTATTTCTTGCTTCTCTCTAGATTTAATTCCTAAATACTTCTCATTCCACTCGAAAGTATGACGAGCGATTAATTTACCCAACTCGTAACTTTCTTCAATTGCAGTTTTCAGTCCTTCTAAATTTGCTGGTATCCCTAGAGACAAATCATACTGTTTTTTTGTCTTACCTAAACTACCATCCCCTGGTTTTAAGGGTAGGGTAGCTCGTAATTGGAGAGAATTACCAGTCTGTTTAATGCTAACTCTTATTCTCTCCCTTTTTAAATTAGTATTGGCTTCGACTAACTTCTGTTCAAAAACTGCTTGATACTGTAATTCCGTTGCTTTTATTTTCGCCATTGTTCCCCTATAGCTGCCGTCTGTGGTGTTCTGCGGCTCAAAATCTGCAAACATATCTGCGAACCAGTCGGTTGAGTCTGCATTTGCATATTCATGTGTAGATGTGGAATATGTCTCCTCGCAATTCCCCTGATTTTGTCCGCTCATTCCCTAAATATTCCCTTATTTATAAACTGAAATGGTGAAAATAAAATGTTCTTACCGAGCAAAATTGCCTTACTAAAACGTTACTCAGTAACATTTTCAATATATCACCAGTTGCCACAGCAGTTATATGGTGCCTGGTGGTGTGATGTGCGCCCCCACCTTAACCGACATTACCCGCGCTTGGGCAATTCTCGAATACTTCCGCACCAACTGGTTAGAACCTGTGTGGTTGGGTTGTTCTTTGGAACGCTACGAAGAAATTCAAACTTACGATGACTTCATGGACTGGTTAGAAGCAGACATCAAGCATCGTGAGTCAGACTTGGGTTTCTATTGGCGTATGGGTTTAGATATCGGTTTGGATAGATACGGGGCTGGTGTGGGTAAATACGTCTCCTGGGGATACCTACCCCATGAAGATAAATACCAAAAGCCCACCATCGAAGGACGCAACGCCGCCATGATTATGAAAAGTGGTGTGTATGACAGCTTCGAGAATACACACACTTTGATGGATCACACCTTCGCCCGTGAGAATACCACCCACGCCTGGTATGATGAAGGTAACGCAGATGTTCACCCCTTTGACCGTACCACCAAACCCACCCAGAAAAATACTAAAGACTTCAAAAATGCCTACTCTTGGTCAACAGCCGTACTACACCAAGACTTCGGACGCTTGGAAGTCGGCCCCCTAGCCCGCCAGCTAGTTGCAGGTGGTCAGCATGGCGAATCTTGGCAACATTACGACGGTTTTATCTTGGATGCTTTCCAAAAAATGGGTGGTGCTAGTATTCATTTGCGTCAACTTGCACGAGTTCACGAAATTGTCAAGTTATATCGCCAAGCAGAAAGATGTCTGCGTGAGTTTGTCTTAAATGATCCTTGGTATATCAAACCCAAAGAAAAAGACGGACGTGGTTGGGGTGCAACGGAAGCCTCACGGGGTTCTTTGTGTCACTGGATAGATATAGAAGGTGGCAAGATTAAGAATTATCAGGTGATTGCTGCGACTACTTGGAACGTCGGCCCCCGTGATAGTGAAGGGGTACGCGGCCCTATTGAGGAAGCTTTAATCGGGACTCCTATTGAAGATTCTAGAGATCCTGTGGAAGTGGGACACGTTGCGCGATCGTTTGACTCTTGTCTGGTGTGTACTGTCCACGCCCATGATGCGAAGACAGGCGAGGAGTTGGCGCGTTTTCGGACTGCTTAAGTTTAAACGCAGAGGGGCGCGGAGGTCAGCGCGGAGGTACGCGGAGAGTGTGCTGTTAATTAATGAGTGGCTAATGGCTAGTTATGATTTAGTTAGTCATTAGCTCATTAATATTTCATGGTTGAGAATTGCTGAGTGCTGTTGCTACGATGTGCTTGCCCTAAACTACAATACAATAACAACTCTCCAAGTAAACAAAGAACATGAAACTTTCAAAGCTCTACGTACTGCCACTTGCAAGTGTAATTGTTCTGATTGGTATTTTATTTGTAAAAACTCCTACCGCCCAGTCTTCAGATTGTCATCAAGCAAGTTATGCACTGAATAACTCAAAAGCTGCTGATGATATTGTTCACACAGACGTTATAGAAGAAGGGCAGGTCTTTGTAGTTCAGACAAGAAGTAAAGGAGTCAAAATTATAGAAGCAGGCAAGGTAATGACTACAACGAAAAGTTTCCTTGTCACTATAAAAGATGAGAAAGGTAAAATTATTAGAGTATTTCAAGGTTTGGGTAGAGGGTCAGACCTCATCGCCACTGCTAAAATGTCCAAGGCTGAAGCTGTGCAATTATTAGAATCAGGTGGGTTGATTGTAGAAGAAATTGAAGGACAGTAGCGATTACAAAAAACCACCACAACAAGCGATTGCTGTCTCTATCATAACCATAATATTTACTAAAAGCGTAGGCGTAGCCCACCGGAGGTATCGCCTTCAAAATACCAACAAGTGCGATCGCATCCCTCACCAAAATCAAATAATTTGATAGTTTTGGGTAGGAGTAGTAAGCGTTCGTTAGCCATGCCGTTATACTTATCGCACAAAATAACCGCAAGGGGTACAACCGGGATACGGATACTGAATACTGACTTGCGCCGCGATGAGATTGTCAACTTAAATAGTAGTCTGTGGGGCGCATATCTATAAGGAGAGTGCTGATAAAAACCGAGAGAGATACCTGTGCGCGGTTGGGGATTGAGGGGGTAAGTACGCACAGGTTCAAGGGGGCTGCGTTAATCAGGATGAAAGATGCCGGGATACCTTTGCGCCACATACAAAAGATATCAGGGCATCGGATGTTGGCAGCGTTGGAGCGTTATCTGGGTGTAACTGAGAAGCAGAACGCTATCTCTGCTTTGGATTTTTGAATAGTTAAGTTCATACCTCTGCTTTTCCCAAATTGCCAGCATAATTTCTAATTAACAAAAGTAAGATTGTCTTAACATCTCACCGATGGTGTCAATAAGTTTTCCGATACAAAATCTGCCAATTTTGTGCCAGAGACATAAGCTGCATCTGCATCCCATTGATAATGCACACCGAGATAAACACGGCTGCGGCCATTTTCTAAAGCTGCTGCGGAGAAGCTATTGAATGTGCGTGTGACCCTGATGCCATTAGCTCCTCTAGCAGATGGATCTTCAGATGTGGCTGTGAAAGTCACATTGTCTGTGCCGAAGAAGTTGCGTAGGATGCCAGCATGGATCGCTCCGAAAGTTGCGTGACCAGAGATATAGGCTGGGAACGGAGGTGAAAAACGAGTGCCATCAGGATTGGGTGATAGAGGTCTCCAAGTTGGGTCGGCGACTGTTCCAGGGTTTCCATCTGTATGTGCCAATTGAATGGCACTTTCTGGTCTCCACAAGTCTAAATCGGTGTTATATTTGGCATCCCAAGCTAAGATTCCGGCATCCCCTAAACCTAAACCTACTAGGGCAAACAGTCGAGCATTCTCATAAAAGCTCAGTCCCTTCAATTTAGAGACAATCTGGGTGATGCTGAACAAGTGTCCTGGTGGCTTATAAGTCCCATCCAGATCGTTTGCCCAGAAAAGAGCAATATCAGTTTGTTCTTGGGTGCGTTCAGTGGAGTTATCAGCACCAAGGCGTTTGACTTCATTGACTTGAGCAGCGTATTCGAGGCTGGCAAGCAGAGCCTTTTTTGTCTTGAACCCAGCTGGTCGAGTCGGACGGAATTGCTTTATTGGTGCTTTTGAGAAAGTTTTCACTTTGCCCCAATTGGGGGTAACTGGCGCGCTAGAACCTGTTGGTCGCCAATCACCAGGCTGATTACCAGGAGTATAAGGGGTGTTGTCGTTATACCCGTCTGCTTGGCGATTTTGCAGGATTGCTTGAGCTGCTGCGATCCCCAGTTCCTTACCATCTCCGATGCTTTGTACCGATACACCACTGCTTACTAGTTCTTCAATGGCTTTGTCGCGTTCTGTCTCAAAAAAGCTATTATTTTTAGCTTTGGATTTGGGAAAATTCGCATTAGGATAAACGATGTCACTAGTTAAGACAGTATATGCAGCGTAAATTGCCGCAGCTTCTGGGGAAGCACCAGGATTGGCCGGGATGATTTCTAAATAAGGGTTGTATTTTTTCTCAATGGAATTAACCGCGTCATAGATTGCAGAATGTAATATTGCACCTGTACGGGAGATCCATGTAGGAGCGCCACCATTTGACCGGATTGTTTGCAAGTATACATTGTTCCAATTGATAACTTGATCTGGCATAAAAATCCTTTGTACTTTTTTTTGTTGCTTGATTGTGGGGAAAATTAAGTTCAACTGAATTGAAAGAGGGAACTTTATCTACTTAGGTGGTTAAATTTCACTTTTGTAGATATACATTGATCTACAACTTGAGATTGATCCTTTTCATAACTTTTATGATTTTTTTTGCTCCTGCAAAAACATAGGTAATAAGTGACAGGTAACAGGTGAAAGGGAAGAAGAAATGAGAGCGTTTTTTAAATTAACATTAAATAGGACACTCTCAACAATTTTGGATTGATAGTGGCGGGCTTCTTCCATTTAGTTTCAACGTCCATCGACCACTATTAAATGTGTGATTTGCGATTAAATATTTTTGGCTATATTTCATCATCGTATTTGCTTCAGATATTTGGATTTGGTCTGGGAAAGAGTATTACTTTGAGTATGAGTTTGAGAACTTGTGTCACTCTTAATAGACCAAAGTTTGATGGTTTGATCTCCACTACCACTAGCTAGGGTCTGCCCATCTGGACTGAAGGTAACTGACCAAACGGGGTTGGTATGCCCGACAAAGTTATCTATGAGTTGACCTGTAGCTATATCCCACCGTTTGATTGTTCTGTCGTTACTACCACTGGCTAAGGTTTGACCGTTGGGACTGAAGGCTACAGACCACACTGCTCCAGAATGTCCTGTGAGTGTGCGTAAGAGATTGCGATCGCGCCAACTCCAAAGTTTAATGGTTTGATCGACACTACCACTAGCTAGGGTTTGTCCATCTGGACTAATGACAACAGACCTGACGGCTTGAGAATGCCCGATGATGGTATAGAGAGGTATTGGACGGGGGGTAGTTAACTGCCAAATTTTGATTGAGCCGTTGGTACTACCGCTAACTAAGGTCTGATTATCGGGGCTAAAAGCAATAGACCTCGCCCAGTCTGCATTCTGGAGTGTCAAGAGTTGTTTGTGGGTATCCAGATTCCAAAGCTTAATCGTGTTGTCGGCACTACCACTGGCGACTAACTTGCCGTTGGGGCTGATAGCAACTGTCTGTACATCGTCCTTATGTCCATCAAGGGTACTGATTAAAGTATTTGTTTCCAGATTCCAGAGCTTAATCCGGTTATCCCAACTACCACTAACCAGGATACGACCATCAACACTCATAGCTAGGGATGACACGGCATCAGTATGACTTTTAAAAGTGTGGAGTAATTTGCCAGTATGCAGATTCCAAGTTTTAATCGTGCCATCGTAGTTGCCATTGACTAGAGTCTTACCATCGGGAGTAATGGCGATCGCATAAATCCACGCTGAATGGTCTTTGATGGTGCGATCGGGTTGAATTATGGGGACAGATGTAACGTTATGTGTAAACGTCTCAAATGGCAACTTTAATCTAGACAAACTGATTCCAAACAAGGCTACTGTGGTGCTAATTGCCAACGCTGCTGTACTTTTCTTGGAAATTAGTTTTAATGGCATCGATAGGCTCTCTCATTTCACAATATACTTGACTAATATTGACGTTATCTAGTGACATTATCTGGCAACCTTTCTGGATTTATCTTTGCATCAAATTTCTTTCTTTTCACTTGGTGTTCCATCCACATTCTCAGCATAAATAGAACAGTGATTCCGGCAATGATCACAATACTAATAGGAGTTAAATATGTCCAATGCCCAGACATCTTATCCCAGATATGCCAGGTTAGAATAAACATGGCTAAATAAGTGAGTTTATGTAATTGTTTCCAGTTAGATTTAAGCTTTTTGACACTCCAATCATTAGAAGTAACAGCGAGAATTGTAAAAATCGTGAAAATGCTAATTCCCTGGATGTAAATCACAAATGTCTTGAAGTCAAAAAAATCAAAATTTCTCTTTTGTATCATCATAAATCCGTGAGCCAAAGCCAAAAAGAAAGAGATAAGCCCAATCATGCGGCGGCGTTTTAACAACCATTTAGGAATACCAGTCTCTTTTGTTTGTGGGAAGACAATTCTCAAAATTGTGGGCAATAATGTAATGCAATAGGTAACTAATGCCATCATTCCTAGAACATTAGCTAAAGATGGATCATCTATTGTGAACATGACTCTGTTGATTATCTCAAGATAATTGACGTTTGAAGTGTATTTCGCAAAATACTCAAAATACTAGTGATATGCTCATTAGATAGGTATTGCTGACATGAAATAACCCATTTATAGTAAAAAAGCTGATTTTTACCATTAAATCTGGGAATTTTACTCGGTTACAACTTCAGGTGCTGACGTATATTAATCTTAGAGGATGTTTTAAAAGTAGTTGGCTGTATCCGAAGATGCCGACATACTTAGGGGGAGATAAAAGTATTTAATACATCATCAATTACTTTTAAAATATCCTCTTATTCACTTATCAGTTACTAATTTAGCTTTTATGCAATTTCGTTTATAATTTTCCCCTGCGGAGAGAAACTCAGAGGGGATTTCACTCTATTGTTTTATCCCCTTTTTACTAAGTAGTAACTTGGTTTTTTTAGCATAAATGGACAAAACACACTGAATTGACTTCCCCAAAAACGAGCGTTTTTTGAATTCGTCAACAGCATCAGTTGCTCATTTATCCCTTACCATGCCACGGCCAATTGGTTCTGCAAGTTAATTTCAAGCAGGGACAGTTTTGGCTAAATCATCACCAGGAATAATGGTTGACATGAAAGTATATTTGTTATTCAACTGGTAGCGACGGTCTTGTTTAATGGTCTGCATAAATTCTTTATGTTCCTGACGAGATTGTCCTACCAAACAACCAGCGCTGGCTTTATCAACGAATTTATTGTCATAACCCCAATGTTGATTAATTCCGAAACGACCAGTATCTTCAGGATCTCCAGTCCGAAATCCATCTTTATTGCGATCGCGATGTACTTTAACTACACCAGTTTGAACCAGTGCTTCATGCGGATCAGAGTTCCCATGTGTTCCTACTTGCCAAGATTGATATTGCCCAAACGCAATTCTCGCTGCACCTTGGGGATTCTTGATCTCGACGACTGTGTAATAATATCCTGGTTCTGTGGTAGCTAGCCAGTTACCTACAATTTGCGGAGTTCCCGTAGCGATTTCAATCACAATCCGGCGATCGTTCCATTCATTGAATTTATCAGCATTGGGTACACCATCAGCGTTAGCACCTTCAATATACACAATGTTGTATCTCTGTTTACCTCTGGCAACAAAGTAATCTTTACTTTGCATATACTTAATAATTCTGCTAGCTAAATTATTACTCAACTGAAAAGGAATAACTTCTTTAACTTCCATTAAAGCTTGGATAGTTGATTTACCTAGAACCGCCTCTTCTATTTTCATGAGTGATTGGAAATCCTTAAGTGCCTGAGTAGAAAAACGTCCAAATTTACCATCAGCAGGTGGATCTAATAAACCTAAGTCAATTAATTGTTTTTGCACTTCTTTTGCTAGTCCAGAGTTATTTTCTAAATTCTCTAAACTAATACTTTCTTGTGTACCTATTATTTCTGCTAATTGCATGGATGTAATCCTCTAGTTGAATTTCCTTGATATCGCCAAACAATATTTTGTAATGGCTGTTATTTTTTAATAGTTGTCTTGTTAAATGACTTATGCACTTGTAACTAGTTAATCAAAAAATACCAGGACAAAAAGTCCTGGTATCTTTAAAGATTTAAACTAAAGCTATAGGATAGTTATTTAATTTCAGGTAACAATAGTTTTAAGATAGCGGCTGCTCCCACTTGCTCAGAAATAGCATCAGAACTCCACTTATTATCGGCAACATATTTACCTTTGGTGTAGTGATGCGTACCACTCCAAAGATAAGGCGTTAGCACATCTGGATGATGCAGCCTATAACCAAAACCATTGTAAAGTTCGAGCCGCCATAACTGAGCAGGAATACTCCAATCTTGAGCTTTATGGAAATCTTTCATAATCAGTGCATCTGCTGCACTTTCTTCCCAGGAATAGCCAATATCCCAACCATTTTTAGGGGGATTTAATGGCCTATCTTTTGGAACACGATGAGTCCTAGCTTTAAGCGAATCACCATTATGAAGATGACTGTTAAAGTTTAAAGATGCTTCCATGTTATGGATACAGCCGATAAAATACCAAGGAATGTTAGTTTGTGTGCCTACGCTTTCATAGCGATCGCGTTTCGCTTGAATGTTCAAGACAACTTTTTTAGTACGTTCTAGCCACTCAGGTCTAATCTGACAGCTATTCCACAGGTTGTCATACTCTGGCTTGAGGACAGAAAGTCTTGTAATGTTAATGGATTGCATGGTATCAGTTGATTAACTTTTCACTGATTTCATAGGTGTTATCAAAATCAGCTTATGCAGTATTTTTCTGAGAGGTTGTTTTATAGCGATTCTCAGTTGTGTGCTATATACTCTGCAAGCGAAAAGAAAGTGGCAGCTAGAGTGATGAATGCTATTAAAGCTGCAAAGTTACCTTGACTCATTACTAATCTCTAACCTCTGACATCAACCAGATGTACCTGACTAAAATGAGAAACGTTATATGACACTGCATAAGCTGAAACATCTTGTTTGTATTTATGACTGAGCCAAAAATTCATATTGTCAAAAACTATGCAAGCTAATTTGATCCAAGCTTTTAGCCGCTATTGGTGGAGCGATTGGGATCGCGGTTCTCTTTTTACCTAAAGATGCTGACCCCGTGAAATGGTCGGCGGGAATGGGATTAGCAGGAATAGATATAGCTGGCGCACCCGATCTAGCTCAACCCAGCAGCAATAAATCCGCCGAATAAACCCTCCGTAACAAAAATAACTAGCCAAATAACTGCGATTTAGCTGCATATGTTCAAAATGCTGACATTTAGTTATTTAATGCAAGTATGTGACTTAACATCTCAGCTAATGTGAGGCAAAGCAGTAAATAAATATGAATGCTGCATCAATATCAAGGTACTGGACAATTTGGCGTATTAATCTTGCTAATCAACAAGTAGGATACAAACAGTCTGATCTGTCTCAAGCACGGGATTTTTTTCAGCAACAAGTTCATGATTTCCAAAATGATGACATCCAATCTACCCTGCTAGGTAATTTTTATGCCAATCATCTGGCTGAAAAGGATTTGCTCAATCGTGGCCTTGCTGGTTTGTGTCTACGGTGCTATGTTTCCTACCCGATTCTGAAAGCCTGTCAAAAAATTGATAGTCTCTTCAGTGGTGAAAAATCTTTCAGCTATCAAGATTTATTAAGTTGTGTGCTAGATGATGATGGCAACAGGTTAGTGATTTTGGATAGCGATCGCAAAAATCAATTAGTCTTAGATGAGCATGGCGTTCCTCACACAACAACTTATAAATTGTTTACGGTGGAAGTCTTACGCAAATTTAAGCATGGGTCTCAATCAAGTATGAGTCTAGATAATTGGACTTACTTGCAAACTAAGCAAAATCCAGAACTAAGAAAGTTTTTAGCAGAATTTGGTTTTCAACATCATAGTGATTGGTCATTATTAAACCGAGTTAGAGCCAAACAACTAGAACTTTTAGTCAAGCGATCGCGCCAACTAATAACGGTATTTCATGCAGTCTACCGACGAGATAGACGTGAAAGAAAACAGATGGAAGTGGGAAAATGTCCAGACCCCACGATTTCACAGTTGCAGGAAATGCTGGCTTGCTTGCAAGAACATAACATCATCATCAAAACTACAGATGAGTTGAAACGAGAACTCAAACAAGTAGCAAGTCAACTGCGACAATATGATATTTGGAGTTATCGAGAACCTCTAGAAGTTCCAGATCATGATACTGGCATATATAAACCCAGAAAAGACTTACCCACGGTTTCTTACGATGAATCACATTTAGAACAACAAGAAATTATTGAATTTCTACATCAACAATTACAATTGATTTTGTCTGAGGCGATCGCCCAAGAAATTAGTCAGACAATTGCCAAGTTACAAAACAGTAAAAGTTACGCTCCGCTAGCGCAAAAATATCTTCCTGGGTTACAACTATATTACTGTGATTGTAAGTCTTTAAAGGAAGTTCAACTTCTTTTGGATATGACAAGTTGGGATCAAACACGACGAATATTAAACCCTGGTGAACTTTTGAGTAAAGTACGTATATTAACGGTACAGAAACTACTCGATACTATGTTACAAAAAGCTCATACCAAAGGTTTAACCTCAATTCCTCCTGAACCCGAATATCTGAAAACCTTGGCTGAACAAATAGAAAATTTTGTTGATGTAGAAGTTTTTATAGAAGCAGGAGAAGAAATTAGAGCCGGCAGAAACCGTTCGTTTAATAGTGTATATGCTCAAAAACTTCAGAATTACTTGGAAAACCAACTAATTGCTATTTAGCCAAAATCACAGCAGTTTATGATTAAATGATGCACAAAATTGAGGACTTAACAAATACATTTTCTGACAAATTCTGTACTTCGATAAGGCTCAATCACGACCTCATGTATTTACTCTGATAATTTTGTATTTCATGCGTAAAGACTGCTGGATTTTACATGGATATTTGAATTTAATTGAAATCAAGGATAAAAATAATGATTAAGAACCATGAAAAAAACAATAAATTGAGATTATTGTTATCAGAATCAATTTGGTTAGAACCAGAATGTTTTGACTCAGCAAGAAAACTTAGTCAGCAGGTAGTTGGTGAATTCAAACAGTGGCAAACATATTTAAATGTACTGGCATCATTAGGATTTGCTAAATGGCTCAAAGAAAACCTACCAGAACAACTTATTAAACAAAACAATCAAATTATTGATAATTTTACTCATATCCAATTAGGTGAATTTAAATTTTGTTTAATCGTTACGGAACATCTACTAGATGAATTAGTAAATATACCTGAAGATACTATTATTAAGCCAGAAGCGATAGCTCATTTATATGTTGTAGTTGAAGTATTAGAAGAGCAAGCAGAATTAGTTCTTCGAGGTATTTTACGTTACGACCAACTAGTTAGTTATAGAGATAAGATGAATTTACAACCAAGGAATGGTTGTTATCAACTACCACTAGCAGAATTTGATCCAGAACCAAATCACATTTTATTTTACTGCCGTTTTTTAGATGCTCATACCATTCCTTTACCTGTGTTAACGACAGTCAACAACGAAGATAATTTAATACAATTGTTGCCTCAAAATAAAACTAAATTGAGCCAATGGTTACGGGGGATTTTTCTCGATGAATGGCAGTCAATTGCTGCATTGATTAATCCAGATATTAATTTAGCTTTAAATATCAGAAATAATGCTGAGAGCATCAAGCGGGGTAAAATTATTAACTTAGAAATGCAACTTGGCAACTATCCTGTTGTCATGTTGGTCAATATTAAAGAAGAGGCTGAAGAAAAATTACGTGTATTAATCCAGTTGCATCCAAGCGGAGAAACAAAGTTTTTACAGCCTAATCTCAAGCTAACTTTACTATCAAAGGCAGGAAAATCGCTGTGTGAAGTTATATCTAGAAGTCAAGATAGTTATATTCAACTGAATCCTTTTCAGGGAGAAATAGGAAAACAGTTTAGTATTGAGGTCAGCTTAGACAATATTACTATTAAAGAAAATTTTGAATTATAGGAAAAATTAATATTATCTTGCAGAATTCAAATAATTAAATTAATAATTTAATATTCATTAACGCTTGGAATTATAAAGTATTAGCACTGTCACAAGCAGCAAAAAAATAATTATTTTCTTTGTATTGAGAATGTTAATTTTCTTTTGTTTTTGTCTACGGTGTACACATAAATGATTACATCACTGTCAATCATTTTTTCTAGTAGCGTGGCAAGGCTAAAATGTTGCAAAAAATTGTAGGTTGGGTTGACATTAGGAAACCCAACTTTGATCGTGGTGTTGGGTTACCCTGCGGGAAGGCTTCGCCTACGCAAAGCTTCAACTCAACCTACCCCTATATTTTTGCACTACTTTAGCTTTGACACGCCAGTAGGTTCTTTTGCCAGAGGCTGCGCCAACAAGAAGTTACCTGAATAGAATCAAGACTTTAGCACTGACGAATAAATTACAATATTTTGTAACAAGTAAAATATTATTTCTTTAAAGATAAAAAACCTATAAATATTCATAGGAGAAAAGTATCATTTTTGCAAAGATATCTAGCAAAAATATACAAAAAGCTATAAATTCAGGTTGTATATAAAAATGGCTTTACTCAATCTATATAATCATCATGAGCAAGACAATTGTCATAAATTTGGGTAATGGTGATTTGTATACTGGATTTCCCAGCGTGACGACTCAACTTTGGTCAGCAAGTCATCATGCGCCAGAGCAGTTTCTTGGTAGCTTACCAGCTGCACCAAATTTACTAGAACTCTATAGACATTGGCGTACCAATTATCAAGCTTTATGTACTCGTCAACCAATGCGTTCTGCATTGTTAGAGGAAGATGACCAACTGGAAATAGAATTAGGCGCGATAACAAACGTGTCTCTACTCGATTTTGATGAATTATGTAAACAGCTACGAGATAATATTAATACTTGGCTTAAGTCAGTAGAGTTTCTAGAAATTGAAAGACAATTGCGATCGCAACTTAACCGCAATGAAGAAATTCGAGTCATTCTAGAAACCAACGATGACAGTTTACGGCGGCTACCCTGGCATTGCTGGGACTTTTTTCGAGATTATCCTCAAGCAGAACTAGGACTTTCCCGGACAGAGTATCAACGAAGAGATGCGACACAATCCCTATGCAACAGAAACAAAGTCAGAATTTTAGCTATTTTGGGCAATAGCCAAGGTATTGACTTGCAAAGAGAAGCCACTTTTCTGAAAGAATTAGAGAATATTGCCGAAGTTGTGCAGCTAAATCAGCCCTCGCGTCAAGAATTTAACAAACAGCTTTGGGACTCTTTAGGTTGGGACATCTTATTTTTTGCAGGTCATAGTCAAAGCAAAGGTGACACAGGCATAATTTATATCAATGACAATCCCACAAACAATAGCCTGACAATTGGAGAATTAGAGGAAGCTCTCACCGCAGCCATTGATAGAGGTTTAAAGTTAGCTATTTTCAACTCCTGTGATGGACTGGGATTGGCGAATGCTTTGGGAAAACTGCATATTCCCCAAGTGATTATCATGCGAGAACCAGTGCCAAATTGTGTCGCCCAGCAGTTTTTCCAAAATTTTCTGGAAGCTTTCGCTATCAAGCGTCAAACTTTATATTTAGCAGTACAACAGGCACGCAGACAGTTACAAGGATTAGAAGATGACTTTCCCTGTGCTTCTTGGTTGCCCGTAATTTTTCAAAACCCATCTGTAGAACCACCAACTTGGTTGCAATTGGGCGGCATACCCCCTTGTCCATATCGTGGTTTATTTGCTTTCCGAGAAGAAGATGCACACTTATTTTTTGGCAGAGAAGAATTCACGGCTGATTTAGTCAAGGCGGTGAAAAGAAAGCGGTTTGTGGCTGTAGTGGGGGCTAGTGGCAGTGGTAAGTCTAGTTTAGTGTTTGCTGGGTTGACTCCCCAGTTACGACAAGACCCGAATGTGCAATGGCAAATCATTTCTTTTCGTCCAGGGAAAAATCCCTTTGAAGCTTTGGCGACTGCATTAGTGAGTTTACGACAGTGTTGTCCCTCTTTTTCCCTAGAAAACATCCTAGAGTTGCCAGAAGATAGTACCACTACTCGCTTACTAGAATTAGATTTAGCGATCGCATTACAACAAAACCATCAATTACTACACACCATCCTAGAAAAGGTTGTGCAGCAAAAATTTGGCACTCGTTTACTACTCATAGCAGATCAGTTTGAGGAACTTTACACCCTTTGTCCAGAACCACAACGTCAGCCTTTTTTAGATTTATTACTCAATGCTTATAGTTTCACTCCCGCCTTCACCATCGTTTTAACCCTGCGGGCTGACTTTTACAGCTATGCTCTTTCTTACCGTCCCTTTAGTGATGCCTTGCAAGGAGCAGTGCAGAACCTTGGCCCCATGAATATGAAGGAATTGCGTCGGGTGATAGAAGAACCTGCTAAAAAAATGCAGATAGGACTAGAAGCAGGATTAACCAATCAATTAATCGACGAGATAGACCAACAGCCAGGACATTTACCTTTACTTGAGTTTGCCCTTACCCAATTATGGTCAAAACAGCAAAATAGGCTCTTAACTCATCAAGCTTATCAAGAAATTGGTGGTGTAGAAGAAGCCTTGGCTAACCATGCTGAGGCTGTATATGCCCAGCTAACCGAAGCAGATAGGCAAAGGGCGCAACAAATATTTATCCAATTGGTACGTTTAGGAGATGACACAGAAGCTACCCGACGGTTGACAACTCGTGAGGAAGTCAGGCTAGAAAACTGGGATTTAGTCACACGTTTAGCTTCTTCACGTCTAGTAGTGACCAACCGTAATGAGTCCACGGCAGAAGAAACAGTAGAAATCGTCCATGAAGCCTTAATTAGAAGCTGGGGACGACTGGAACAGTGGCTAATTGTGGATGGTGATTTTCTACGCTGGCGCGAACAATTACGGTTAGCAATTCGCCTATGGGAAAATAGCGGACATGATCAAGGGGTGCTATTACGAGGTAAGGCCTTGATAGATGCCCAAGAATGGCAGTTACAACGCGCACAAGAACTCAATACAAATGAAATCAGGTTCATTAATAAGAGTGGGGAACTGAGAGAACTTGAGGTCAAACAGCAGCAGCGCATACGTAAAATCGGGATTTCATCCCTAGTCACAGGCTTAATCTTAGCCCTTGGTCTGGCTGGGGTTGCTTGGTTGCAAGGACAAAAGGCACGGATGAGCGAAACTAAAGCAATCAGCTCATCAGCCGAAAGCTTCCTTAATGCAAATCTAGAGTTTGATGGGTTAATTGCCAGTATTAGAGCTGGTAGGCGCATCAAAGGCACTGATGGAATTGATGCTAACACTCGCACTCAAATTACCGAGACTCTACAACAGTCCATCAACTTCGTCAGAGAGAAAAATCGTTTAGCAGAACATGATGGAATGCTAGAGAGTGTGAGTTTTAGCCCTGATAGTAAATTTATTGCCACCGCCAGCAGAGATAAAACAGTCAAAATTTGGAGTCTTGACGGTAAAAAACAGTTAGTCGTACTGCGAGAAGAGAAAGGAGAGGGTTTTAATAGCGTTGCCTTCAGCCCCGATGGTACACTGATGGCTACCGGCAGTTGGGACAACACGGCAAAAATTTGGAGTCGAGAAGGTAAACGCCTCCACACTCTTGACGGACATAAAGAAGCAGTTTTGGAAGTCGCCTTTAGTCCTGATAGTCAGCTACTTGCTACGGCTAGTTGGGACAACACAGTTAAACTCTGGAGTCGAGAAGGTAAACTCCTGCACACCCTGGAAGGACATAAAGATAAGGTCAACAGCATCACCTTTAGCCCAGACGGTCAGCTAATTGCCACTGTCGGTTGGGACAACACCATGAAACTCTGGAATCTTGATGGCAAGGAATTGCGAACTTTTAGAGGACATCAAGATATGATTTGGAGCGTCAGCTTTAGCCCAGATGGTAAACAAATTGCTACAGCCAGTGGTGACAGAACTGTCAAACTTTGGAGTTTAGACGGAAAAGAACTGCAAACCCTCAGAGGTCATCAAAATGGGGTGAACAGTGTGACATTCAGTCCCGACGGCAAACTGATTGCTACAGCTAGTGGTGACAGAACTGTCAAACTTTGGAACAGCAAAGGTCAAGAACTAGAAACCCTCTACGGACACACTGATGCAGTTAATAGCGTCGCGTTTAGTCCTGATGGCACATCCATCGCTACAGCTGGTAATGACAAAACGGCTAAAATCTGGAAACTCAACAGTCCTAACAGCATTATTGTTCGGGGTCATGAAGATGAGGTCTTCGACCTAGTATTTAGCCCAAATGGTAAGTACATTGCTACGGCTAGTTGGGATAAAACCGCCAAACTCTGGAGTATTGTAGGGGATAAACTTCAAGAACTGCGAACCTTCAACGGGCATCAAGGCAGGGTAAATAAGCTGAGTTTTAGCCCAGATGGTAAGTACATTGCTACGACGAGTTGGGATAAAACCGCCAAACTCTGGAATCTTAGATGGTACATTACAGAAAACTCTTACAGGACACAAAGATACAGTTTGGAGTGTCAATTTCAGCCCGGATGGTCAGTTAATTGCTACGGCTAGTGAAGACAAAACTGTCAAACTCTGGAATCGAGACGGTGAATTGCTTAAAACTCTCCCACGTCAGAGTAGTGTAGTTAATAGCGCAGTGTTCAGCCCAGATGGTAAATTAATTGCTACGGCTGGTTGGGACAAAACAGTGAAAATCTGGAGTATTGATGGTCGATTACAGAAGACTTTAACGGGACATACAAGTGGTATTAACAGCGTCACCTTCAGCCCAGATGGTAAGCTGATTGCTAGTGCTAGTTGGGATAATACTGTAAAAATCTGGAATCTTGATGGCAAAGAATTGCGAACTCTGCGAGGACATAAAAATGTAGTTCATAATGTTACCTTCAGCCCAGATGGTAAACTCATTGCCACTGCCAGTGGTGATAATACTGTAAAAATCTGGAACATTAACGGTCAAGAACTGCGTACCCTGCGAGGCTATAAAGATGCAGTTTGGAGTTTGCGGTTTAGTCTTGATGGTAAGACTCTAGCCACTGGTAGCAGGTATGATATCGTGGTTTGGCATTTATATCTAGATGATTTAGATCAATTACTAGTGCGTGGTTGTGATTGGGCGCGAGATTATTTGCAAAATAATCCCAATGTGAACCCTGATGAAAAAAGTTTATGCGACGGGATACGCCCCATCGCCCAACAATGATGAAGTAACATATTTGAGACTTTCACGAATTGAGAGTCTCAAATATGTTATTCCTATTTCACTAAAATTTGTACTTCCATCGGTTGGAGAGTTACTTTCATCACTCGTACTGGCCCATAATTCTTGTGACCATTAACTTCGGTGATATTGACACCGTGATGTTCTTCAACTTTTTCCGGTTGAATACTGTTATCCCTAGATTTATTGCTAAATAAAATCTTGAAAGTAGGGTTTTCAGAATGGAGATTGTCATCAACTATTACATAAACAGACTGAGTAAATTCTGTGTTCGTATTTGCTACCACAACCACTTCTGTCTCATTCAAGATGCGAGAGAACGCCAGGACACCAGACGGGTAGGGAGAAATGGCATAATTAATGCGATCGCCAGATATAGGACGAAAATACTGCCTTCCATAACGCAGTGCCGGATGGCTATTGCGGTATTCTGATAACTTTGCAATTGTTTTATAGAACGGGTGGTCTTGCTTAAAGCCGCCGCCTGGTTTACCCCATAAAGCTTCACGAACTACAAGATCCCCAAAATCGCGATTTTCGGTAAGATAACCATTGAGTCCCTGTTCTGTGCCGTAGTATATGCAGGGTATCCCTTGTAAGGCAAACAAACAGGTAATCCCTAAAGTTAGTTGGTCATCAAACTTTTGAGGATTTGCTGGGTTACTGTAGTAAAAGCGTCTCTTCCAATCATGATTATCAAGGAATGTCACCAGAAATTTGCTAACTTCACCATGAGAACTGATAATACCGCGCAGACTTTCCTTACGCTTTTCATAGACCTCAGCTAGTTCTTTTATTGGTTGTAATCCTTTCAACACATAACGGAGTTTGAAGAATAAGGGGAAATCAAGTGCTGCATCAATACCTAATAAATCACCTGGTTCCGTCGCTTTACGACCAATAAATTGGCTAATTTTCTTCTCTGTCTTGTCTTCGTCAGCCCATACCTCACCAAAGCTAAAGAAATTTTTCTTACCAATGCTTAAAGCAAATTCATGCATGGAATTACCAAAAATTCTGGCGAACTCTGGCTCAATAAATCGCAAAGTATCAATCCGAAATCCGTCAATATCAAACTTGGCAATTAAATATTGATGAATCCGAATTAAGATATTACGTACTTCTTCTTTCTCAGTCAATAGCTCTCGCAAATCAGTAAAATCTCCGCCTTCCCCAGTATCACCTTTTCGAGTGCCTCTCCTGCGAAAATACTCATTTTTACAAAGTTCTCTAGGCCATACTGCTGCATTAGGATGAAGGTCAGGATCTTGATCATCTGGTGCATTTATCCACTGTGGCTCGCCTGTTTTATTATGCCATTTAATATCATATGGGAGTAGTGGCAGATCTCTGTCGGTCTCAGTTGATTTGACATTTTTGCCCTCAATAAAATAACTGAAAACGTTACCTGTATGGTTAAGTACAATATCAAAAATCACATAAATACCGCGTGCATGAGCCTCATCAATTAGTGCTTGTAATTCTGCTTCTGGATTATCTTTGTTACTAGCAAATCGTGGATCAATTTGTAAAAAATCTTGAATTCCATAGCCGTGGTATGTAGGTTCATACTGGCAATTTTTGAAAGGAGGAGTGATCCAAATCGCTCCTACTCCTAATTTTTCTAAGTATCCTAATTGTTGACGGATACCTTCAAAAGTACCACCTTGAAAACCCAAAGCTTTTTTACCTAAAAAATCATTACCATCAAAAGCATTCCAAGACATTGTAGGTGGCGCAGATGGATTATTAAAGCGGTCTGTCATAATAAAGTAAATCCATAGATCGCGCCAATCGGCTGGTGATGGAAAAGGCGAAGGAATTTCTTTCACCTCATCGCCAACTTGGACACTTTTCGTGGCTTTGTTCAGAGCATTACATTTAGCCTGATTGAAGATATCATAAACTTCTCTGGAGTAAATTGAGTTAAGCATTCTCTCTCCTTAGATATGTAAGATATTATTTCTGTAACTAAATAGAGACCTGTATTGTGAGCTTATGCAGTTGCTAAAAAGATACACTTAGTAAACTCACAAGTTTTAATCGTGAGCGCCTATAGTCGTGTGTATCTTTTTACTCTGCGGTAATAAATTAAGTGCATTCATAATGGGCGGAGAACAAAATCATTGGCTCTTATTTACCGTCGTAAAAGTATGTATATATTTTTACATTATTTATTTTCAGGACAGATCAATTATTCCAACTGCATAAGCTAATTTCGGCGACACTTATAAATAATCAGAAGAAAGATAAACGAAATCAACTCATTACTCAATTTAGTTAAGTTGAGAGTTTAGTTCCTAGTTATATTTTTTATATCTATAAATTTATAGCTAGATTATCTATAATCTTCTACTTACTTTATCCATGTCATGAGAGAAAACAGATGAATACAAACTTCAGTTTGGTAAACTTTTTTAGTTTTATCAAAGACAACAATAAAGACCTCAACCCAGACCATTATCAGATTGCCTTTCGCCAAAATGGATTGGGTGTAAAGATTGTGTTGAAGTATATTCAAGGA
Organism: Anabaena sp. FACHB-595; assembly: GCF_048568275.1. Taxonomy (NCBI): domain Bacteria; kingdom Bacillati; phylum Cyanobacteriota; class Cyanophyceae; order Nostocales; family Nostocaceae; genus Anabaena; species Anabaena sp. FACHB-595. Next base: position 766,517 of record NZ_CP183473.1, on the reverse strand, counting down.
AATCCTGATAAAGAAACGGTAGTAGGTGAAATTGGACTCTAACAATAAATATGTAGAGTTAAAAATTGTTTATTGTTGAGATGAAACTAGTAAATCAGTTTAACTAGGTAGTTCAGTTAATTTGTTCAATTTAACTCATTTGCACTGAATATGACTATGGCATAGAGCCAGTTATCTCGGCTCTATGCCATTTCTTAATGATAATGTTCTTGTAAGAATGTAATTTATTAATTTATGAAAAATTTCAAAATTTGGAAATACCAAGTTTTATCCCTAAAATAAAAATTTAAAAATGCACAAAATCCCTAAATTAAAGATTTTATTTATTATAATAAGTTAAAAATTATAGCTAGAAATTGACCATTTTTTTACAGTCTTTGTATCTCAGTAATCGTGCGAACTGTGAGAAAGAGCGTTCGCTTACGTTTCTTCTTTGAAAATGCTTGTCGGCTATCGCTTTCACTGGCATCACCGTGCCGAAACGAGAAAATTGTACACTAAGGCTGTAATCTTCGTATAGCAATACTTTCGGCGAGTTACTTCTTGGGTGATATTTCATCAGATATAGATAAAGGCTGTCGAAGCGATAGCTCGTCTTGGCGGCTACCTAAAACATCGAAGCCGAACACCAATTGGTATCCAGGTACTGTGGCAAGGTTGGTTAAAATTGCACACTTTTGTGAGGGTTGGCAGCTTGCAAAACAGACTTAACGGGAAAAGTCAGGTCGTCTAGCCCTCTAAATATTTACTTTATAAATGGTCTCTTATCAAAATAGGACTTTATGCTTGGGTCTTTTGGTGGTTGTTCGGACTAACGGGGAATCATAAAAGCACAAATGCTTAATTTTTCTAGTAATTTTTAACTATGGAGAAACAGCCCTCGTCTTCAAACTCCACTCGCCATTTGACGGTTTTTTATACTGTATCGCTAAGTTTGTTGGCGTGTTTATCGATTACAGGACAAGTAATTATTCAAGGGATGCTATCGCAGCAAGAGAAAAATTTAGAAGTTGTCAGTTTAATTGAAAAAAGGCGAACCATTTGCCAAGAAGTCGTCAAATTTGTGGCATTTCTGGGATTAGAGCCAAATAGAAACAATTCTCAACCAAATTTACAGCAGCTGCGACAACTAATCGAAGATTGGCAAGAATCAGGAGAAAAACTTGCGATCGCAACTCAAGATATTCCCAGTTTTTCCCAATCTCAAAAGACTATCTTAGGCAAGAAGTTAGGAAAAATTCAACCTTCGGGCAAGGGTTTTCGTGAAGCAGCAGGCAGATTTCTCCTAGAAGGTGGAGTGCCAAATAATACGAATCCCCTACTAATAAGACGGGTTAATGTCTCTGAAAAACCGACTCTTGCTCAGTTATTAGCCGAAGAAAGAGTCTTAATGCAAGGATTGGAAGAAATTGGTGATTGGTTTACCAAAGAAACAATTGCTGGTGTAAATCGCCTCAAGCAAGTGGAATATACTTTACTGGCAATTACGCTATTCGTTTTATTTTTGGAAGGAATATTAATATTTCGACCGGCGGTGCAAAAAATACAGGACAGTGTCACAAAGTTGACAACTGCGTTACAAGAAACCCAAATGACAGCCAAAAGATTAGCCGTCGAACAAGCCCAATCAGAGAAACTTTTGTTGAATATTTTACCCCAAGCTATTGCCGAAAGACTCAAACAATCTCAACCGAGTCCCCAGACTTCCCAAATGATGATTGCGGATGGTTTTAGCGATGCAACTGTAATGTTTGCAGATATTGTCGGGTTTACCGATTTATCGGGTCGCATACCTCCCCAACGGTTAGTTGATTTACTCAATCAAATCTTTTCCCGGTTTGATTTACTGGCAGAATCTTACAACTTAGAAAAAATCAAAACCATTGGTGATGCCTATATGGTGGTTGGAGGATTACCCAATCCCCGTCCTGACCATGCAATTGCGATCGCGCATATGGGTTTGGATATACTAGATGCGATCGCTCAATTTAATCTTGATACCGGCGAACAATTTAAAATTCGCATCGGTATTAATAGTGGACCGGTGGTTGCGGGAGTCATTGGCATCAAGAAATTCATTTACGACCTGTGGGGAGATACCGTCAATATTGCCAGTCGAATGGAATCCCACGGAACCCCCAATCGCATCCATGTTAGTGCTGCATCCCACGAACTTCTCAAAGACAGCTTTTTGTTCGAGGACAGGGGGGTAACTGCAATCAAAGGTAAGGGTGATATGCAAACCTACTGGCTCAAAGGTAAAATTAATGCAATCGTTGGTTAATTTATTCGCAGCCCGGAATGATGTAAAATTTCACATGGAAAAAGATAAATTACAGGCAAGCGGTAATATAAATACCAATCAAGAAACAGAGGACGAAAAAGTTCTCTGTCCTCATTGTCAGCGCACTGCTACGAACGGTATTAAATGTAAAGGTATTTGTGTGGCTGATAGCGACTATTGATAGAATGAAAACTAATGCGGCTCGACTACTGGATAAACTAGGCATTACCTATGAAATTCTCAACTATGAGGTAGATCCTGATGATTTGGCGGCTGAAAGTACAGCCCAAAAAGTTGGACTTCCTCCAGAACAAGTTTTTAAAACCCTAGTAGTCAGGGGTGACCAAACAGGTATCTGTTTTGCTGTCTTACCTGGAAATGCTCATTTAGATTTAAAAGCCTTAGCTCGGATTTCTGGAAATCGCAAAATTGAAACGGTTCCACTGAAGGAAGTGCAGCCGCTAACAGGTTATATTCGTGGTGGTGTCACAGCTTTAGCTAGCAAAAAAAGCTATCCCACTTATGTTGACGAGACAGCAACCCTGTTTGAGAAAATAACGGTTTCTGGTGGGATGCGAGGAATGTTAATTCTGCTTAACCCATCTGATTATTTATCTGCGCTCAATGGCGTTGTGGGGGCTATTGCACAAGATTAGTCGCAAAATTAAATACCGCCTAGAAATACTAAGCGGTATTGAGAGTTATTTAATCACTCAAACTTCTTGTGCAAATAAGATACTTACCTATCTGCCAACGCCTACGTACTGGAATCCAGCCCGTACCAGAGTCTCAGGGTCAAGGAAGTTACGACCGTCAATAACGACGGGGTTATTCATTAGTTTGGCCATTTTGGCGTAGTCAAGACCGCTAAATTGCTGCCATTCTGTCACAAGTACCAACGCATCACAGCCATCAGCCAAACGTTCAGCATCGGTTTCTACTAATACGCCAGAAAGACCATGACGCATACCTGTTTGGGACACTATGGGGTCGTAGGCTTTAACTTTAGCGCCTAAGCGGTTCAGTTGCTCAATTAAGTTCAATGCTGGTGCATCACGTAAGTCGTCGGTGTCGGGCTTAAAGGTTAAACCGAGTAACCCAACAGTTTTGCCTTTGAGGATTTTCAGGACTTGTTGCAGTTTTTCTAAAGCAATCAAGCGTTGACGCTCGTTGACGCTAACAGCAGATTTTAATAGCTGGGCTTCATAACCGTAGTCGTCGGCGGTGTGAATCAGTGCAGCTACGTCTTTGGGGAAACAGGAACCACCCCAACCAATACCAGCTTGTAAGAATTTGTTACCAATACGGGAGTCTAAACCGATACCTTTGGCAACTTGGGTAACATCTGCACCGACACGATCGCAAATATTAGCTACTTCGTTAATAAAACTAATCTTAGTGGCTAAGAAAGCGTTCGCCGCATATTTAATCATTTCTGCGGAACTGAGGTCTGTAGCCAGAATGGGTACTGGTGGTAAAGATTGGTTTTCTGCAAATTTGCGCTCGACAATTGGGGCGTATAATTCTTGCATTGCCGCGATCGCTCTGGAGCTATTACCTCCCAAAACAATGCGGTCTGGGTTAAATGTGTCGTATACTGCTGAACCTTCTCGCAAGAATTCTGGGTTACTAACTACATCAAACTGAGGTAATTCGGGTAATTTATCCTCAACACTACCACCTGCGGTTACGAGGGTTTTTTGACGTTCTGCAATCCCATCCAGAACGATCATTCTTACCCAGTCGCCGGAACCGATGGGTACTGTAGATTTATTAACAATTACTTTATAACCACCGTTGAGGTTAGCACCGATACCACGGGCTACAGCTTCTACATAGCGGGTGTCGCTTTCACCGGTGGGTAATGGTGGAGTACCAACAGCAATAAATAAGATTTCTCCGTGGGCTACACCTGCTGCCAAATCGGTAGAAAATTGAATCTTGCCGGATTGGATCGCCGACTGCATAATTTCTGAAAGTCCAGGCTCAAAAATTGGTGATTGCCCGGCCTTCATGATCTTGACTTTTTCTTCGTTGTTATCTATGCAAATCACATCATGTCCGATGTGAGCCAAGCAAGCTCCTGTTACCAAGCCAACATAACCAGTACCAATTACACAAACACGCATTTTGTTGAACTCCTCACTAGGGGGTTACTTTTAAAACAAAGATTTGTCAAGATGACATTTACACTTTTTCATGCTGTACTGTTGCCGAAATACCTGCTCAAATAAAGTTAGCTAGCATTTGAGAACAGTACCCCAGGCTCCTAAGTAGCCTGTATCCTAGACGGCACTCTTGATGCGATCGCGGAAATCTTCTATCGTCAGCTTTAACCCTTCTTCTAGAGGAATGGTTGGTTCCCAATTGAGCAAGGTTCTGGCTTTTGTAATATCTGGTTGGCGACGACGTGGATCATCAGCAGGCAATGGTTCAAACTTGATCTGTGCATCTGGATTGATCAAATTTTGCACAGCTTGCGCTAATTCTAGAATGGTGTATTCACCAGGATTTCCTAAATTGACTGGCCCGACGTAATCGCTATTCATCAAGCGGATAAAGCCTTCCACCAGGTCTGAGACATAGCAAAAACTCCGAGTTTGTGAGCCATCACCGTACACCGTTAAAGGTGTGCCTCGTAAAGCTTGAACTATAAAATTACTCACCACCCGCCCGTCGTTTTCTAACATCCTGGGGCCGTAGGTGTTGAATATACGGACAACTCGAATATCAACTTTATTTTGTCTGTAATAATCAAATGCCAGGGTTTCCGCAATTCTTTTGCCTTCGTCGTAGCAAGAACGGATACCGATAGGGTTAACATTACCTCGGTACTCCTCTGTTTGGGGATGGATCTCAGGGTCACCGTATACTTCACTAGTGGACGCTAGGAAAAATCTCGCCTTGACACGTTTGGCTAACCCTAACATATTTAGTGTACCCATCACGTTAGTTTTAACGGTTTTGACTGGGTTGTACTGATAGTGTACTGGGGAAGCTGGACAAGCTAAATGATAAATCTGATCGACTTCTAACCTAATTGGTTCGGTTATATCATGGCGGATAAGTTCAAAATTGGGATGGTTCGCCCATTTATGGATATTGCGTTTGTCGCCGGTGTAGAAGTTATCTAAACAAATAACTTCATGGCCTTGAGGTATCAGCCGATCAATAAGATGAGAACCAATAAATCCTGCACCGCCAGTCACCAAAATTCTCATATTTTCCCAGTTACTTAATAGATATTGTTAGTAGCTTTTGATATTGGTTCTAAACCATCTAGCCCAAATATGACAATACAGCAGGAACAATACTCATTCCAGATTTTTGCTTGGGGTGTTTACATTTTCTTTAGATTTTTGTTAATTCACTTAGCAAAATAACAAACATCATGAAGTATTTGTGTCTTTTGATCAATAATTCATCAAATCTTCAACAAAATAAAGTCTTGTTAGAGTACGTTGTCAGGAATTAAGGGTATGGGGGTGTAAGGGTGTAGGGGTGTTTATACTGCTGTCGTAGTGTTAGGAGCTACAGAGGTGATATTACCTGTTTGCAGGCGTTGCGGTTCTCCTAACATGACGATGGAGCAGGTGAGTTGACTGGCTAACTGAGTGGTGACATCGCTGAGAGCTAATCCTCCAGGACTTGTTCGGTTACGGATAAAGGGTAAAACTACTAGGTCATATAATCGCGCTGCTTGCAAAATGGCTTGAGCAGCATTTTCATGAGCAATAATTTGCACTTCGGGTGAGTTGGGCAAAGCTAATTTAGATACTAATAAAGCAAGTTGCGATCGCCTAGAAGCAATTTTACTGGAACTTGTGCGGCGATCGCACACATTCAACACTGTCACTTGGGCTTGATTGGCTTCTGCTAACATCTGGGCAAATTGTACAGGCTGTAATGTTGGTGTGATTAAGTTTTCCACCGGTACTAGGATACGTTGAATTTTCTTGGGTGATTCTACAAGACGTGTTACCGCCACTGGACAATGGGACGACCACAAAACATTATCAATGACATTGCCAAATAACCGCGCTCTTAAACCAGTCCGTTTACCCCAACCCATAACAATTAAATTGGCTTTTTGCTCACGCGCTGCTCTACTAATTCCCGGCGCAGAAGCATCGTCAATGCGGAGTAATGGCGAGGCTGCTACACCCAAGGCTTGACTTTGGCTGGTGGCTTTGGCTAATAATCGCTCACTTCTTTGCAATGTTGATTCTAGTTGGGGTGCATCCATATGAGCCGCAGCTGTGGCGATCGTTAATGGTATGATTCGCCCTTGAGCTTGATGTGCTAGCAATGCTGCCATTTCCACCAAATATTGTTGAGTATGGGGATTATAAATCGGTACAACGATAGTAAAGTTACCATTTTGGGTTTCTATTACCTGTGGCTCAGGCAGATTTGCATCCACCGATTCTGTAATTGATACGGTAGTTAAAGCTCTGGCGGTGCGACTAGTAATCAATGGGCCTAAGGTTGCAGTGATTAACATTAAGATCACAACACTAGTTAAAACTGCCGATGAAAGTAAACCTGTGTGATACCCTACGAAGGTAGCAGCTAATGTTGTACCAACCTGGGGAATAGATAGCGACCACATAGTCAACATTTCCTGCCAACTGTAGCCATAAAACACCTTAGCTAACCAAGCGGCGATAAATTTGCTAGCAACCAAGCTGATAACAATCAAACTGGTTAACTGGAGAGTAAACAGACTATTAACTAAACCAGGCAAGTCAATCAGCAAGCCGAGGTTAATAAAAAAAATCGGAATAAATAAGACACTACCAACAAAAACTATTTTTTCTTTAACAGGCCCCTCACCAACAGCCTCATTTACTGCTAAACCTGCTAAAAAAGCTCCCAGAATTTTTTCTATCCCAATCAGTTGAGCTACTACAACTGCTAGAAATACGGTGAGTAAGACAAATAAAAATTTGTTACCTTCATCGTCTCCCGAACGCCGAAAAAATTCTCTCCCAGCCCAATCAAATCCCACTAAAATCACGATCGAGTAAATAATTAACCAACCTAAGAGGGAGAGTATCTGGTAAATATTTGACATTCCCATTTGAAAAGCTGGAATGCAAATAGCTAATACTATAAGTGCGCTAATATCTGTAAAAACTGTAGCCCCAATTGTAATTGTGACTGCTTGGTTACTGATGACACCTAATCGGTTGATAATAGGATAAGCTAACAGACTATAAGAAGTTAAAAGTGAGCCGATTAATACGGAAGTATTCCAACCAAAGTGAAAAAATCTTCCTACTAAAGTGCCAATCAACAACGGTATAGTAAAACTAACGCAGCCAAACCCTAAAGCACGTCTTTGCCGCCGCCGCCACAATTCTAAATCTACCTCTAGACCTGCGACAAACATCAAATAAACTAAGCCAATATCTGATAGCAGGCTAATCATCGGTGATTTTGTATGGAATAGGTTCCACCCCGATGGACCTAAGACTAATCCAGAGAGGACTAAACCCACTATTCCTGGTAATCTTAGCCTTTCAAAGAGGATGGGTACAACTAAGAGGACTACCAGTAAAATTGCGAAAGGAACAATTGGTTCTTTGCCAAGAACTTCAGAAGTTTGTTCTAGAGCAAGAACTAGTGATGAGGGTTCCATAAGTGGAATGTGAAAGGGCGACGGGAAGGCGGGGATTACCCTGAGGTAATCGTCCGATCAATCATACATAACTATGAAAGCTACCCTGTAAAAAATAAAAAAGCCTTAATCTAAATTACTTAGGTAAGATGTTTAAACTAACTACCTATGGGTGTATTTGGCTGAGAATGAACCGTAGGCGATCGTAGTCGTCTTTTAGCAATATACTTAAATTCCGCCCGGCTTTGATGAGCCAGTCTCGATCAGCTTTTCGTAATTGGTAGATATCCCGAATAACTGCGGCGGTTAATGATTCCACTGGTGCGCCATTGATAGATAGCAAAGTCCGCAGAAATTCTAATTCTTCGGTAAATCTAACTATAACTTCTGACTCGCACCGATGTACAGCCTGATGAATTTGCGGTGGACGTGGTGGTAGATACTGATACACTCTACCATTAGTGTTGGGTACAGGCGATGACTGAGCGAATCCCACGATCGCCGCTTTAAATTCAGTCTTCAGCATAGCAAATATCTGGGGTTGTTCCTCGCGTAAGTCTTGCAGTGACATCCCCATGGCCACGGCTCTGTGGACGGAATCTACAGGCATAGTTGTAGCATGATATACCACTGCATAGACCTGATTACCTGATTCTTCATCCACGGCACACACCCAACTACCAAACGGTGGCATTGATGGAAAGGTCAAGTCTTCTGGTTCCAGACACTGTGCCAAAAATTCAGTGGTAGCAGTTTCCACTACCTCAGCAATGTGGCTAGGTTGGCGATCGCTTTTATCAAACTGTGGTAGAGGGAGGCGCATAATATTTAAGAGTCAACAGTCAACAGCCAACAGTCAACAGTCCAGAGTTTTTGACTATTGACTATTGACTTTGTCCTAAATTATTTTCCTTTTTTCTTACCGGCGGTGATTTCTACTAATTCCAGTTCCGATAGACGAAAGGTAATTATCTTGTCCCAGTTACCACCTTCAAATATAACGGCTACTTTGCCATCAGTGACTCGTTGTACCAGACCTTCGTAGCGATAATAAGTATCGTTGGGATTTTTGACTCTAACAGTTGCTCCAGGTAGGATCATGGTTTCTTTTCTCGCTTACTTCCTGTTCTTAGCTTAATACTTGTGAGATGACAGTTGTTAGTGGTTGGTGGTCAGTTGTTTTCCACTAACTACTAACCCTTAACTCAAAAATAATATTTCTGTCGTTGTCGAAAGTTTGCCACCGATTCTACTATTCCTAAAGCAATAAAATTGGTCAGCATGGCAGAACGTCCATAACTCATCCACGGTAAGGGAATACCCGCTACAGGTGCTAAACCTACGTTCATGCCCACATTCACCACTAACTGAAATATAATCATCGATAAAACGCCGATCGCTAACAAAGAACCAAAATTATCTTTGGCTGTTTGCGCTACGTGCAGCAGTCGCCAGCAAATCAAGCAGAAAACAAACAAAACAATTAAACAGCCGAAAAGACCAAACTCTTCACCGATGGCGGAGAAAATAAAATCAGTGTGTTGTTCAGGCACAAAATTTAGTTGAGTCATTGGCCCCTTAAACAGACCCCAACCCCACATTTCCCCAGCACCAATGGCAATGCGTGATTGAATGAGGTGATATCCAGAACCAAGGGGGTCTTGTTCGGGATTGATAAATGCGGTCAATCTATTCTTTTGATACTCTTTTAGTACATGATTCCAAGCAAAAATACCTAATTCACCACCGAGCAAATTCAGGCTAAATGCGCCGATAGTACCCATATTGAAGCGTCGCCAGGGAAGAGTCAGCCAACCTAAAATAGCCATGCCTATTGCCCAAGCAACACCAAAAGGAGTAATAAAAATTTCTTTAAATAAAATTATTGGTGTCGATAAAGGCCAAGACATCGTAAACAGTATGGCAGCGATGATTGGTGAAATCATTAATAACAACCAACCAGGGTTAGCGTTTGCCCAGTAAAGCATTCCTAAAACGATCGCCCCAAACACTAAAGATGTGGCTAAATCTGGCTGGACAAATACTAATAGCCAAGGTATAGCCGTAATCGCCAGAGCGCGAAAAACATCTTCAATTCTGGTGGCTGTGTGTTTATGCAGCAAAGCTGCTAGGGTGATGATTACACCAATTTTGGCGAACTCTGAAGGTTGTACGTTAAAACCACCAATCGTCAGCCAACGTTGTGCGCCTTTGGCACTTGTACCCGCAGCCATCACAGTAATCAGACTGATATTAGTCAATACGTAGGTGATCCAATGCCATTGCAACAGGTTGTCGTAACGGCAACGAGCCAGAAATAAGGCAATAAAAACACCAATACCAGCAATTAGCCAGTGCCACCACCAATCTGTTACTGGCTGCTTGAGTTCTGTGCTGAGGATCATCAGACCGCCAAAGATGCTGACCCCTACAGGCAAGCAAAATAATGGCCAGTCTAATTGTTGCCACGGCTTAACCCAAGATTTCCAACGCATTTTGGGAAGCGATCGTTTTAATAACATCGTATGAGTTGAGGGTTTAGCTATGAGATTTATTGACTATTAATAACTTTGTCTGACTGGGTTTTGGTCTAGAAATTAGACAAAAATTTAAAATTAGGACTTACTCACCCAGATTTTCTGTTTAGACCGGGTGTAAGGGTTCAGGGGTGTAAGGTTTTCAAACATTTATACCCCTATACCCCTATACCCTTCTCCAAACCCTTGATCTTTCGTTTTCATCCGTAAGTCCTAAAAATAATAGCCTGGAGTGTTGAGTAAAACTATTGACTCAACACTCACCACCTAAGACTTACTAACGTGCTACACAGCCTTCATAACTTTTAATTATGTGAGGGCTGCGACTGATACTTTACCAGCAATTGTTAAAGCGATCGCTTTTAATGCCTTGGCAGAGGCTGAATCTGGGTCAGCAACAACAATGGGTACACCATTATCACCGCCAATTCTAGTGGAAATTTCCAAGGGTATGCAGCCTAGTAAGGGTACACCTAATTCTGCTGCTGTTTTGGAACCGCCACCGGAACCAAAAATATCGTAATGCTTATCTGGCATATCAGGGGGAATGAAGTAGCTCATGTTTTCTACTATTCCCAAAACAGCCACGTTCATTTGCTGGAACATACGTAAACCTTTACGAGAATCTAACAAGGCTACGTTTTGGGGTGTAGTCACAATTACTGCTCCAGACATTGGTACAGCCTGAGTTAAAGTTAACTGGGCATCTCCTGTTCCTGGGGGCATATCCACAATTAAATAGTCCAACTCGCCCCACTCTACTTGATAGAGAAACTGGCGAATTACCCCATTCAGCATCGGCCCCCGCCAAATTACAGGCTGATCCCGGTCAATCAGAAAACCCATCGAGACCAATTTGACACCATGATTAAAAGCGGGTTCCAATACTTCGCCTTTTTCTGTGGAACGCACGACAATTTGGGCATCACCCAGCCCTAACATCGTAGGATCATTGGGACCGTAGATATCCGCATCTAGTAAGCCAACTTTTGCCCCCGTCTGCGCTAAAGCTACGGCGACATTTACCGCCACAGTACTTTTACCGACACCACCTTTACCACTAGAGATGGCGATAATATTTTTCACACCGGGAACACCATTGCGGTCTGGCAAGCTTTTTTGTTGGGGTGTTTCTGCTGTAACTTCTACACTGACATCTGTTACCCCAGGTAGCTTTTTCACAGCCCTTTGGCAATCTTCAACAATAAATTCCCGCAATGGACAAGCAGGCGTAGTCAAAACTAAGGTGAAGCTTACTTGACCCCCATCAATTTTGACGTTGCGAATCATATTCAGTTCTACCAGACTCTTACGCAGTTCTGGGTCTTGCACTGGTCGCAACACTTCTAAGACAGATTGTGAATCGAGGACATCGTACATATACAATTCAAAACTCAAAATTAAAAATTCAAAATGCAAGCTAGAGATAGATGCGACCTGGTTTTTGACCAGCTGCAAAATCAATCAGCAGAAACTGCTGAGTATTTCCTCATGGATCGGCGTAATAAAATTTAAAATTTTTTTATTATCGCCTAATAAAATCTTAACTTTCTTTAGGTGTTAAAAATTAGGGACTGAGAACCGGGGACGCTGTGAGCTATTTTGCTTTTAAGTTGCGCTATCCATCGTCAGGGATGTCAACAGTCAACAGCAGTCCCTATTCCCCCATCCCCGACCTAAAAATCAAAACAATTATTGTTCAGACTTTTTGCCTTCCCTGATACTGCCTGTAATGTGGCTTTTTCTACAGATTCAACTAAGGAACGTGCCACACGATCTACATAAGGGCGAGAAAATGACCAAATTAGCGGTGATAGCCATCCGCGTAGTGTTACTGAATAAGATAAACAAGTGCCACAAACTGTGGACTCTACTTGGTAAGTAACTCTTTCCTCGACACCAGGGATGGCCATGATCCGGATACATAGTAGTTCCCTGGGATTAACACGCTCTACAAAAATCTGGATGGGAATTGGAGAAAAGCGTGTCACAGCTTGGTAAATCAAGCCCGGTTTGGGTACTAATCCGTATGGCACATTGGTGCTTTTAAGTAATGGATGCCAAGAAACATCTGTTAAATCAACTACTTTCTGCCACAGTTCGTCTACGGAAGCAGAACTAATTTCTCGATATGTTTGTGCCAGAGAAACGCGAAACCGACGGCGTTTGCGGTGGACGAATTTGGATAACCACGTTCCCATTTGCCTAATCCTCCTACCTAGACACTTGCTGGTAACTCTGGAATAGTTGGCTACTGTGATTCAACCCTAAAACATATTTGCTCACAATTGCCCTCAGCATGATAAACCTCGATTAGGCATAAAGAACAAGAAGATTGCTCTTGGGTTGAAACTCAAACTCGTGGGGTATCACCATCATCCGTACACTAGAGAATTTGTACACAGTTCGTTGAGAACTTGAAAACGTGACCTCACGGCCAAGGTATTTGTAGACTAGTTCACCAGAGTCTGGTGTTAACACCAGAATGTTTCCATCAAGAAGTACAACAAAAACTTAGTCAATATACAAGCCTATACGCATTTGAGGGAAAATAACTCTAGTCATGTCCATTAATCGTGTAAACGTTTAACAAGCAAAAAAGTTGCTTGGGCAAAATTGAGCCTAATTTTTGGCTCGTTTGACCCACAAGTTTTTAAACTAGAGATTTGTGGCTTTTTTAGAAAATTGTAATTTAGGTTCGGGAATCTATGGTGACCAACTCGCAAACCCCAACGGTAAAGGCAAAACTATCCCCGTCTCTACCAGCAACTGACGCTAAAGCTAGAGTCAGTAATTTTATGAAACAGTTGCAAGATGAAATTACACAAGCCTTAACAAAACTTGATGGTGGGAGTGAGTTTCACGAAGATAGTTGGGAACGTCCTGAAGGGGGTGGCGGGCGATCGCGTGTGCTACGTGATGGTGCAATATTTGAACAAGCTGGGGTAAATTTTTCTGAAGTTTGGGGTTCTCATCTCCCTCCTTCCATTTTAGCCCAGCGTCCAGAAGCGGAAGGACATGGCTTTTATGCCACAGGTACATCCTTGGTGTTACATCCACGCAATCCCTATGTCCCCACAGTTCACCTAAATTACCGTTATTTTGAAGCCGGCCCAGTTTGGTGGTTTGGTGGCGGTGCTGACCTCACACCTTATTACCCCTTTGCAGAAGATGCGGCTCATTTCCATCAGACCCTGAAACTCGCTTGCGATGAACATCACCCAGAGTATTACCCCGTATTTAAACGTTGGTGTGATGAATATTTCTATCTCAAACACCGGGATGAAACCAGGGGTGTAGGTGGTCTATTTTTCGATTATCAAGATGGACAAGGTGTTTTATATCGCGGCCCCAACCCCAAAGGCGAAGCAGCCAATTATAGTAATCAAGTAGGAGAACCCGCATCACGGGATTGGGAAGATTTGTTTAGTTTTATCCAAGGTTCTGGTAAAGCTTTCTTACCCGCCTACGTCCCTATTGTAGAGCGCCGTCATGGGATGGAGTATGGCGATCGCCAACGGAATTTCCAACTTTATCGTCGCGGTCGGTATGTCGAATTTAACTTGGTTTATGACCGAGGCACAATTTTTGGTTTGCAAACCAATGGCCGTACTGAATCTATTTTGATGTCTTTACCACCTTTGGTTCGTTGGGAATACGGTTATCAACCCGAACCCAATTCTCCAGAAGCGGAGTTATATGATACATTCCTCAAGCCCCAAGATTGGAGCAACTGGACAGCAAACCAGTAATTCTGTAAATGTGGGGTTATTGATGTCTCTGCCAGGGTAAGTATTATCCCCTCTTCCGTGAGAAAAAATGGCTTTGCTCAAGGATAACGAACTCATCAATACAGGGTAAGAAAATTTTGTTTTCTCTATTTCAGCACTTGTGACTGGGTACTCACCTCAGTTTTGGTGAGTTAAACTACTAAATGTAAGCACTTAGTAAAAAAAGTGATGAATTTAGCTGGAGCTTGTTAATATTGAGTTTCAGCACTTAAATACAGTCCTGTGATTGGTGGGTTAAATAAATTACTGCTTTTCTAAAATCTTTTTGGTGGAGAATCAGTAAACATTGTTGCCAAAGATTTAGGCTTTGGCTCATCAATTTCAGGACTAACCCAGCTACAGTCAATCTTGAGATCAGTGCCAAGGGGAGGCCTAGTGATTCAAATAGAACAAAATTCATATACAACCCAAGACGGTAATACGGTTATTGTCTTAAAACCAGCAGGTCGCCTAGACATCACCACAGCTTGGCAATTTCGCTTGAAATTACAAGAGTGTATATCTAAACTCAGTCATCACGTAGTGGTGAATCTTGGTCAGGTAAATTTTATAGATAGTTCTGGACTTACGTCTTTAGTCGCTGGAATGCGTGATGCTGATAAGGTCAATGGCAGTTTTCGTATCTGTAATGTTCACCCAGAAGCTAAACTCGTGTTTGAAGTGACAATGATGGATACAGTCTTTGAAATCTTTGAGACTGAGGAGGAAGCGTTAGAAGGTGTACCTCGTAGCATGGCTAGCTAGAAAGTTATGAGTGCTGAATGATACGAATTTGTAATTCGTAATTAAGAAAGTCATATTTTAGCTAAGTTTCCCAGCTTGTATCCGTCTCGTTCTTTTTATCAATTGGTATAGAAACAATTGAGGCCACTGTTCAAGCTGAAAACTATTTAACACAAGTCATTTCTCTTAACTCAGCACTCTGTACTCAATACTGTTCTCGCTTAGTGTAGCGATAGGGGCCGACAATTGCTCCCCAAGTTGCCTTGCCTGTCTCTTGGTCAATTCCTTTATCATAGGTGTGCAGTTCTGTCTCTGTGACTGCAAAACCTAAAGAAACTTGTACAGTGTTCTCCAAATAACTGAAAGTACAGCAAGTATTTGGCAGTGGGGACGCAGTAAACTGATAGCTGTTAGGTGCAACTGTTTGCTGGCTAACTGAGAGAACACAGCCAGGAAGTAGTTCTAGTTGCTGGGGGGTTAAAGTCTTGAGTAAGTCTGGGTGACGACCTGCACCAATTAAAGCACTGGGATTTTTAGGCATATAGTACTGTACATATAGCCCAGTTTCCGAGTCAGGAGCAGGCATCAACCGCAGAATACGTTGACGATAAGGACGGTCTAGATTGACAATGTTGGCTTGTTCGGCAAACAGAGTAATGCTATCGTCGGAAAACAAATCAACAGGTCTTTGCCATAGACGTAAGTGAACAAACCAAATCGGCTCGCCTAAGGCTTGTTCTCTGTTGTCAAATTCTCCAGCTAGGTAATTACCTAAGTTAACTAATTGGGGCGAAAAGCTCATAAGTGTGAGGCACAATAGCAAATATGCTCACAGAATATAATAAAGATTACTAGGCCGAAACCCCAACTTAGCAAAGTAGTCTTTAGGGGTAGAAAATAATCATTGCACCTTGGCTGGATAAAGAGTCAACAGAAGATACAGCTAATGGTGGTGACAGAGTTATCGGCAAAGGGAAAATTCAATATTTAAAACCTTACTCAAATCGCCATAGATTCATTAGTATTCAAGCTAATAATGGCGCTGACCTGACATTATTAGCTGATAGTTGTGGCAATAGTGTAGATATCATTATTCAGCATTATCTAGACAAGAATAGGGACTCTAAATTAATTGATATTTAGAATCAAATAACTCACAAATTAATCGTAGTACAGCTTAAGCGGTTATATGTAATATGGGGAAATGATAAAATAGAGAATCACTAGACTAGAAGTGTAGTACATTTGTACGTAAGCAGGCGTTTTTAAGCAGTAAAAACCAAGTTTTACTATATAGTTACTAGAAATACTAGAGTCAAAGTCTACAATCCTTGTAAATATGGAATTATTGCGTACTGTCTCTGATACAAAGCGAACTTTCTACGCCCTCCACACCCGACCGATTAACACAATTTATCGTCGGGTAGTAGAAGAGTTGATGGTGGAAATGCACCTGCTGTCCGTAAATGTCGATTTTAGCTACAATCCCATTTATGCTTTGGGTGTTGTCACTACCTTTGACCGCTTCATGGAAGGCTATCAACCAGAACGGGATAAGGAATCTATTTTTAGTGCTATATGTCAGGCTGTAGAGCAAGAACCGCAGCGCTATAGGCAGGATGCTGAACGGTTACAAGCTGTAGCTCAAAGCTTACCTGTAAATGATTTAGTAGCGTGGCTTAGTCAAGCTAATCATTTACAGCAGGATGCTGACTTACAAGCGCAACTACAAGCGATCGCTAATAATTCTAACTTTAAATACAGTCGTTTATTTGCGATCGGTTTATTTACATTGCTCGAACAGTCCAACCCAGATTTAGTCAAGGACGAAAAGCAACGCACTGAGGCACTAAAAAGCATTGCCGCAGGCTTACATCTTTCTGACGATAAATTCAGCAAGGATTTAGAGTTATATCGCTCTAATCTGGACAAGATGACGCAAGCTCTAGCGGTAATGGCTGATATGTTGACAGCAGACCGCAAAAAACGCGAACAGCGTCAGCAACAAGCTAGTACCCCAGTGGCTCCACCAAATGAGTAGTCATTAGTCAGTTGTTAGTAGCTAGTGGTCAGTTGTCAGTAGTAAGAACTAGCAACTGACAACTGACGAATTTATTCTTATAATCCCAACAATTTGTAGATTAAGCTGTTAATAATAGTCAGGGCAAACGCGCCTAGCACAGCACTCCAGATTCCGAAGCGCAAACGGAAACCCTCGACTAACCAAGCTGCAATACTAAAACAAACCACGGCAATCATAAAGGTGAAAAAACCCGATAACAAGTTAAATGTGAGGATATCGGGAACTACAAATATTAGCCGTAAAATGGGTCTGATGATTGCCGTCACAATACCCAGAATAGCAGCAGAAATAAATGCTTTTTGTGGAGAGTCAACTTCAACACCTAAAGGTAACTTACTGATAATCAATAAGCTGACAGATGTAACTACCCAAACAATTAGCAGCGTCACAATTTCGTTCATTGCCTCAACCCCTGAAACGTATATGGTGCTTGGCGATAAATAACCCAGTCTATCGATGGAAAAATACAGCAGAAGCCAGAAGTCAGAGGTCAGAAGTGAAAGACTCTAAACATCTAAGGCGTGTTATGGATTCCATAACTTCCCTGAATTGCAAACTGCTGTATTTGAATTTGAAGCTTAACCAATTATTTGTAAGTTACCAGAAATATTTTCTCCAAAGAAAAAATATTCTACATATCTTTAGGTTTCAGGGGAGATGAGGGAGTAGGGGGAAAAGAGAATGTTGACTGTATTCCCCATTACCAATTACCAATTACCCACCTCATTGTTGCGGTGCAGGATTAGTGCCTGGTGCTACGGGAACCTGAGGAACGACTGGAGAAAAGTCAGGATTTAGAGGAATAGTACCTTGTCCGCTTGGAGGTTGATTAGGGTCTGTAGGTAATTGGGGGGTAAGTTCACTGGGTGGGGGATTAATTCCTGGGATTGGTGCGGTGTTGGGTATGGGTGCTACACCGGGATTAATGGGGAAATTGGAAAAATTGGGTTGGGTTTGGGCAGAAGTAGGAATAATTCCTAAGGATACGCGATCGCCTCCCACTTGCCGCAACAAATCTAAAACCTCCACGACATCGTTATAGGTAGCTGTGCGTGAAGCGTTGAGGACTAAAACACCACTAGGGTTTGCTTGTACGTATTGTCTTAATCTTTGTGCTAACTCGTCTCTTCTTACCAGTTCTTTTTCTATATAAGTATTACCAACAGCATCTACACTAACAATTTGGCTACCTCCTGTGGAATTTATGCCGGCGGCTGTACTTGTACTGGCTTTTGGCAAGTCAACATTGATAGCTTGCTGTCGAGTAAATTGCAAAGCTGCCAATAAAAAGAAGGTCAGAATACAAAAAACAACGTCAATTAAGGGAATAATTTGGATTTGTACGTCTTCAACTGGGGTATGTAAATTAACTTTCATCGTTTCATGCTTATGCCTAATATTGGGTTTGCTTTTTTGTCTCTTAGGAAGGGGTGTAAGGGTATAAGGGTGTAAGGGAACTAATAATTAAATGACGAATTTTGAATTGATACATACCCCTATCCCCATCCTTACAAAATGAAGAGTTTTGTGGCGCAAGTCCTGACTAAGGTAGATTTGGTGGTTCAGGTGGTTGCGGAAACTTACCCCTACCAGTTTTGCTCGGTAAAGCATCACGGACAATTGCTGGTGTGGGGTTGCTCAAATCAGGCGGAGACTGGCGATATAACAATTCCATTTCATTCCCCGCTTTACGGAAAACTTTGAGTTGATTGACTACAAAACTTTGAAATAATCGGTAAAATACCAAACTAACAATGGCAACTATTAGCCCGGCTGCCGTACTAATTAAGGATTCACCAATACCCGTCGTTACTCCAGCCGCCGATTCAGTTCCCAAATCACCAATGCGAATTGAGCGTAAAGACTGGATTAAACCTAAAACTGTACCCAACAATCCTAGTAAGGGAGCGAGGGCAATGACAGCTTCTAATAACTTTTCGCCCCGACGCATTCCGGCTAGTTCGTCCTCTGCTGTGGACTCCAGTGCTAATCGAAAGGTTTCCGCGTCAGTTTTTTGTAAATGTAAGGGAGCATAGAGAAATCGACCAATTGGTTGGTCTGTAGCCTGTCTAGCAATATCCCCCGCTATTTCCCAGTTATCATGAGCTGCATCTAGAACTCGGTCAACGATCGCTTTTTCTTGTGAGAAAAGTCGCAGCCAGAACCAAAGGCGCTCAAAAATCACACTCAAGGATAAAATCGACAGAGCCAGCAAAGGCCACATTGCCGGCCCACCCTTGTAAAACAAATCTATAATATCCACTATTTGAGTTTCCTCCCTCCGTCACTCAAGCAACTATCCCAAAGCATTTTAATTTTAAAGATTAATGGACAACTCAGGACTGACAAAAATAAATTTCCAGACTAATTAGAGATAATCTGGAATGTAAAGTTAGGGTTCTTGAATTGAACACTCGAATTTTACAACTTGAGAATTAGCTTAACGCGGGAGTATGACGAAAAAACTTTCTGCTTGGGAAACCTACCTAAACTAATAGAGAATTTTTTTGTCGAATAGGTACTTGAATTCTAAATTCAGATCCCTGGCCAACAGTTGAGAAGCATTCTAATTTGCCACTATGCTTTTCTGTAATGATTTGATAGCTGATGGCCATACCCATACCTGTGCCTTTGCCTACGGGTTTGGTGGTAAAGAAGGGGTCAAAGATGCGGTTTTTCAATTGTTCTGGTATTCCTGGGCCATTATCAGCGATCGCAATTTCCATCCATTGAGCATCGTTAACCGAAGTACGGATAGTAATTTGACTAGGATTTGCCTTGATTTCCTCATAAGTACGCTTGATGTTGAGTTCATCTAAGGCATCAATAGCGTTGACTAGAATATTCATCAAAACTTGATTTAGTTGTCCAGCATAGCACTCTATAAGTGGTAGGTTGCCATAGTCGCGGATGACTTCAATAGCTGGTTTGTCGGGCTGATCTTTGAGGCGATGTTGCAAAATTAACAGCGTACTTTCGATTCCTTCATGAATGTCCACTGCTTTAAATTCCGCTTCGTCTATCCGGGAAAAGTTCCGCAGCGATAACACAATGCTGCGAATACGTTCAGTCCCCATGTTCATCGAGGATAACATCTTCTGCAAATCTTCGACCAAAAAGTCTAAATCAATTTCTGTTGCTAGGGCTTGCACCTCAGGGTCATCGCTGGGATGACGTTCTTGGTAGAGATGAATCATTCTCAGCAAATCTTGAGTATATGCGTTGAGATGGGTAATATTGCCGTAAATGAAATTTACAGGATTATTTATTTCATGGGCAACACCTGCAACTAGTTGACCCAAACTCGACATTTTTTCACCTTGAATGACCTGGGCTTGGGTACGTTGCAACTCAGTTAAAGCGGTTTTGAGGTCAGCAGTACGTTGTTCTACCCGGTCTTCCAATTCTGCTTTACTAGTTTCTAAAGCGGTAAAAAATTCACTTAATTTTCCCGCCATATAATTAAACGATTGAGTCAGGATGTTGAGTTCCTGAATATGACTAAAATTTATTTTTTGGTCTAGTTTACCTGAAGCGATCGCCTGACTGGCTAAATTCATTCGCAAAATCGGGCGAGTAATCCAGACTGATGTGAAATAACCGATTAAAACTGCTATTGCTAATGCTCCTAAACACAGAGCTATAGTAATTTGGGTGTGAGCCTTAATTTTGGACATGAAAACTTTTTCTGGCACACTCACCACTACTAGCCAATCTAGTCCATATTGATCACGCCAAGGGTTGACATAAACATAATTACGTTCTCCTTGCCATTCGAGTTGTAATTTTTTCGCTTCAGTAATCGACTCAAACCCTTGTGAATTTTGCTGAATCTGTTTGGCGATTTCTTGAATTACCGGATCTGGGCTGTGGGTTGCTTTCAGGCGATGAATTTGATGATTAATTACAGAGAAAGGTGTCTGAGTACTGGAGTTAGCAATTAACATTCCGTTGCGTTCTACAATAAAGACCTGTCCCGAACGACTAACTTCCAATCGTCGTAAAAATTGGCTGAGTTTTAAAAGATGAATATCTGCACCCACCATCCCTAGCAATCGCTTTTGAGCATCATAGATAGGACGACCAGTAGCAGCTGTGATATATAAATCATTATCCTTATTCCAACTGTAGATGCGCGACCAGATGGGTTTGCCTGCTTTGATTGGTTCTGTATACCAACTTTGATTAAAGTTATTGTAATTAAATGTATTCTTTACACGGATACGATTACCTTGGTTATCAGTGGCGTAATTTTTGCCGTTGTTTGGTAACTTAGCTCCCCAATCTTCAATTGTTACCGTTTTCCCATCGTAGCGAGCCGCGCCCGCGCCTTCGCCTGTTGTCAGCCCAATGCCGATGTAACTAACGTCATAAGCCTGCATGAGGTGCCAAAAATACTTGCTGATGGCTTGGCGATCGCGCACATCCAATAATCCCATCTCAATTGCACCAGCATTAATTTGGTTCACCCTGTGAGGAATAGATAGATAAGCATCCAGATGTTGCTCTACTTTATTGTTAGTTTGATCCATTAATCGCTCTGCCAACTCTTGCACTGTTTTCTGTCCATTTTTAAAGGACAAGTAGCCAACCAAACCCACAGCCCCAAAAATTTGCAGAACAAATGGAACAATTAAAACCATCTGTAATGGGAAAGCTTGCACTTTGCTAAAGTTACGCCTTTTCATATTCATTTTTATCCTGCATCAATGTCTGCCTTTGTAAGTACAGGTAATTAACAACCATGAGCAAAGCTTGGTCTTACATGGCTAGTATTCCCACGTCAGAAATCACATCAACATTGATGCTTCATCACGAGAGAGTTTCGGAATTTTTGCGGTAGGTATTTTGACTTTTGACCTCAGCTTGATCTTATTTCGGAGTAGAGTCTTCCTGACTAACGAGGGCGGTTATTTCTACCGGAATTTCTTGGGTCAATTTGCCAAAATTAAAAGTAAATAGAGGGTTAAAATAATGAATTTCTCAATCCAATCACTGTATAATTGGTATCGTGGGTTACTACAAAATCCTAAATACCGTTGGTGGGTAATTCTAGGAACAATTGTTTATATCGTCAGCCCAATTGATATTGCTCCAGATTTCCTTCCCGTGGTGGGACAGATTGATGATTTTTTAGTTTTGTCAATCTTAGTTACTGAGGTATCCGGGCTGGTGCTTGAAGGTTGGAAAGCGCGGAAGGGTGATTCTAACGCCGCAACAGATTCTCCCGCTACAGAAGAAACTGTTGATGTCGATGCTGTCTCTGTCAAGTAGTTTTGTTAGTGGTCAGTTGTCAGTGGTTAGCAGTCAGATAAATCCCAGCCTAAACATAGGGAATCAGGATTTTTCATAAACTGAAACTACACAAAAGCTGGTAGCGTCAAACAAAGAACAATATTTTTGTGGATGTGAGAGCTTGAAAACCCGTTCTAATTACTGGCAACTGCTGCCCTATATTAGACCCCAGTGGCAGAATATCACGAAAGGACTTGTCGGCATTGTGGGATACGTGCTGGCTACCTTAACCTTAATTAATTTTGCAGGCAAGTTAGCTAATCCTTTTGGACAAGGTAATGTAGTGGCGATCGCTCAATTAGCCGCTATCTTGGGCTTGGTGTTTCTTGTCCGGGGCTTTTTTCAGTCTGTGCAAGATATCTATATGTCTAAGGCTGCTTTGCGGATAGCTTTTTATCTCCGCAAGCAGGTATATGGGCATTTGCAAAAGCTAGATTTAAGCTATTTTGAAACAGCCAAAGCAGGTGATTTATCTTACCGCCTCACAGAAGATATTGACCGCATTGGTGAAGTTGTCAATAAACTGTTTCACGACTTTATTCCCTGCGTGTTGCAGTTAATAGCCATTCCCATCTACATGATTTACCTGAATTGGCAACTCACCTTAGCAACGGTGATTGTTGCCCCATTCATGGGAATTTTAATTGGTTGGTTTGGGGAACGTTTGCGTAAATACTCCCTGAGGAGCCAAAATCGTGTGTCTGATTTGTCGGCAATCCTCACAGAAGTTTTCAGTGGGATTCGGCTGATTAGGGCATTTGCCGCAGAGAATTACGAGGTGACTAGATTTAGCCGAGAAGCTGAACGCAGTTTTCAAGCCAAATACTCTGCCGAACGCTTGAAGGCCGTGCAAATTCCCATTGTGGGATTTTTGGAAGCTTTGAGTGCCTTATCCTTGCTTTTGGTGGGCGCGTGGCAAATTCAGCAAAATAATTTAACGGTGGGAGAATTTTTCAGTTATCTAGCCGCCGCCGGGTTGTTAATTGATCCCATCGGTCATGTGACGAATAATTACAACGAATTTAAGCAAGGGGAAGCCTCTGTTGACCGGATTTTTGAATTAATGGCGATACAGCCGACAGTTTTAGAAAAGCCTAATGCTGTTACCTTACCTCCAGTTAAGGGGAAAGTAGAATACAGTGGTGTCACCTTTGCCTATAAACCAGGGGAAACTGTCTTAAAAGATATTAATTTGTTAGCTATGCCAGGGGAAGCGATCGCCTTTGTAGGTGCTTCTGGGGCTGGTAAAACTACCTTTGTTAATCTCCTCCCCCGTTTTTATGACCCTTCAGCCGGACAAATCTTGATTGACGGCGTAGATATTCGGGATGTCAGACTACAGAGTTTGCGGCGACAAATTGGCATTGTTCCCCAAGAAACTATTATGTTTTCTGGGACAGTTGCTCAAAATATCGCCTTTGGACAGGACATATTTGATTTAGAAGCAGTCGCCGCCGCCGCCAAAATTGCTAACGCCCATCAATTTATTAGCCAACTGCCAGAAGGTTACAATACTTGGGTGGGCGAACGGGGTGTAAATTTATCTGGTGGACAACGCCAAAGAATAGCTATTGCCCGTGCTGTGCTGCTGAACCCACAAATTTTGATTTTAGATGAGGCGACATCAGCCTTAGATTCTGAGTCGGAGGCGTTAGTACAGGAAGCCTTGGAAAGATTAATGCAGAATCGTACAGTATTTATTATTGCTCACCGCTTAAGTACAGTGAGAAGATGCGATCGCATTTTAGTTTTAGAGCGAGGACAAATTGTCGAATCAGGCACTCACGAGGAACTGTTAGCCCTGGAAAATCGTTATGCCAGGTTTTACACTCAACAATTTTCCTAAGAGACATTATTTCCGGGATGGGTTGCACTATCGCCCTACCCATCTCACTATAAATGTTGGGTTCCGTTCCTTTACTCAACCTATATTTAAGCTTTATCTTAAGCTATAATTCTTGAGGATATCTTTTTTAAAAGCTTCTATCTTAGGGAATAAAAATCAATAAAGTCCATGTATTTTAATATTATAAATATTCAAAATTTCCTCACATTTTTTTGATAAATTTAAATTGGAGTCGAAGGTATTTATTACTGTGACTCTCTATTCCTTGATTAAGAACAAAGGAAAAAGCTATGGATACTGCTGTCAAATATGATATTGAGGTGATCAAAGATGAAACTCGTCTCCTCATTGCCAAGGGTCTGGTGAATCGTCAACAGCCAATTTATACTTTGTGTAAATATATTCCAGACCGCGACTGGCCATTTTTTGAACTAGAGTTGGAAAAAAATGAATTTTTGCTCAGAGATAGAATTATTGACTTGTTGAGCCAAGAAGAATGGGAAGAAGACTAAAGCGATAATATTCCGCTTTGATTTTTGTTAGCGCAGTGTAACATAGCCATTACTTCCTTTCACAGGCTTTCTAAGTTAACAACATCTCTGATCAATACTGAACTCAAAATTACCGATATTTATGAAAAACCCTCGTAGGGATCGAGGGTTTGAAAATATAGATAGGACTTACGCATGGAAACGAAAGATCAAGGGTTTAGACAAGGGTGTATTAGAGGGTGTTTTAAAAGTAGTTAGCTGTGATTTTAAGCACTTATTAGTACCCATCAAGCCCCCTAAACCCCTTCGGGGATGCGCCTTCGGCGTAGAAAAAAGTGGGAAAATGAATTTAAGTCCCCCTGCAAAAAGAGGATTTAAAAGTATTTGATATATTGCCGGGGACTTTTCAAACATTCTCTTAAACAAGTTTCTTTAAATAACGTTTATAATTGCTTTACCTACTCCTGTGACTGTACTTTACAAAACTGAAAAACGCTATATACTACCAAAACATTTTGTCAGAATACGGGTTGAGGATTGGCGATCCCTCGGCAAATTGTTATAGGAAAACATGGAGATAGAATCTAGGTAGACTCTCAGTTAGGAGATTACACAATTTTCACAATTCAACTTCCGATGAGAGAATACAGCTATTTGATAAAAGCCCTCAATGCAACCATTTTGGTAATATTCTTGAGCAGATGGGCATCATAAATTATCAATCTTGAATCTATCATAGATGCCTATGTCCACCCTTTCGTTCTGGCAATTTTTCCCATCAGCTAAAAAACCTGTCTGCGATTCGCCCTCATCTCTCCAGACGAACCCTGTTAGACATTCGCGCAGCCTATTAGCTAAGGTAATTGTCGGTGGTACTACTTTATTTGTAGTTGTAGGTGCTTATTTCAGCTATCAGACCGTGCGAAGTATCATGCTAACCAATCTCAAGGGGCAAGTTCTATCAGAAGTGGAACAGAGCCGAGATGAGATTGATCACTGGTTAGCAATGCTCAAAGTCAGAGTTGAAATGTTGGCAAATACAGATTTAGTGCGCTCAGTAGATTGGGCGATCGCCAGTAAATATTTAAAAGCAGAAGACCAGCGAATTGAAGATTTTTCCCTCTTTGGTTTAACCACACCAGAAGGATGGCGCGAGAGTACAGTCCCGAACAGTAAACGGGCAAATGTCACAGATCGACGCTGGTTTCAAAGGTCAATTGCCGGATATGTCCATGTAGGTGATCCGATGATTGCCAGAGCGAATGGCATATCATCAGTACCAATATCGTCTCCTATTCGCAGAGATGGAAATTTATCGAGTTCTCCCATCGGTGTCGTGCATGGAAGTGTTTCTGTTGATCGCATCAAGTATGTCACAGAGACACTAAAATACGGCGAAAATAGCTATGCTTTTACGCTCAACTCTGCCGGACAAGCGATTATACATCCTAACCCCGCCTTCATGACCACAATCGAAAAGCCGGGGATCAAATTGGTTGAGGCCGCAGATTCAGGTTTAGCGGCGATCGCCCAAAAGATGGTAAATCAGCAACAGGGTATTGAATTAGTCACCCTTGACAAAACTAAAAAATATGTGGCGTTTCTCCCTCTCAAAGAAGCTAACTGGTCAGTAGCACTTGTTATTCCCCGTGAAAATATTGAATCTCAACTCAAGCTTCTAGATATAATTGCTCTGGCAATCTTAGCCTTGGCGGGAACACTAATAGGGGTGTTGGTCTATGTCCAATCTGCGGAACAAACCCAACTCAAACAATCAAAAGCCTTAGCGGATGCAGCTAAAGAAAGTGCTGACAGTGCCAACAATGCCAAGAGTGAATTTCTCGCCAACATGAGCCACGAACTCCGCACACCGTTGAATGGGATTCTCGGCTATGCCCAAATTCTGGGACGCTCGAAAGTCTTACCCGACAAAGAACGTCAGGGAGTCAACATCATTCACCAGTGTGGCTCTCATCTGCTCACACTGATCAACGACATACTGGATTTGTCCAAAATTGAAGCTCGTAAACTGGAACTTGCCTCTCAAGCTTTTCACTTGCCGTCTTTCATGCAAGGCGTTGTCGAAATTTGCCATATTCGGGTGCAGCAGAAAGGCATTGAGTTTCATTACGAACCTGATGCCGATTTACCCGCAGGTATCAGTGCCGATGAAAAACGTCTACGCCAAGTATTAATTAACCTACTCGGTAACGCCATTAAGTTTACTGATCGCGGTAGTGTTGCCCTACGTGTTCAAAGAACTGGGCTGGAGGAGTCCGATCCCCGCACCAAACTGCGCTTTAGCATCGTCGATACTGGTGTGGGGATTGCGTCAGCAGATATCAACAAACTCTTCCAAACATTTGAACAAGTGGGGGAGCAGAAGCGGAAAGTAGAAGGAACGGGGCTAGGATTAGCCATTAGCCAACAGCTTGTGCAGTTAATGGGTGGACAGATTCAGGTCAAGAGTCAGCTTGGTGTGGGTAGCGAGTTCTTTTTCGAGATCATCCTGCCCTTAGCAAGTGACTGGAGTCAACAGCAGACCGCATCTGTGGGTAATATTATTGGCTATGAAGGAGTAAAACGCCATATTTTAGTCGTAGACGATCGCTGGGAAAATCGCGCCGTCTTGCTGAATCTGCTAGAGCCGCTAGGGTTCATCATCACCGAAGCCGAAAACGGACAAGCAGGCTTAGACCAACTCCAGCAACATCTTCCTGATTTAGTCATTACTGACTTAGTTATGCCTGTGATGGATGGTTTTGAGATGCTGCGAAAGATTCGGGAACAGGAACAACTGCGATCGCTCAAAATTCTGGTCTCTTCTGCTTCCGTCGCTCAAATTGATCAACAAATGAGTATTGATGCCGGCGGCGATGATTTTCTCGCCAAACCTGTGCAAGTGAATGATTTGTTCACACTTCTCGAAAAACATCTCGAACTCACTTGGAAAACTGAAGACATCACCCATAAATCCGCAGATCAGCAGCAACTAACAGAACTAATTCCACCCCCCTTAGCCGATCTCCAGTCTTGGTTAGAACTCGTGCAAGAGGGGCGATTGAAGAAACTCATAGCCGCCGCAGAACAACTGGCGCAAGAGAGCGATCGCTACCAACCGTTCACTCAGCAGATTATTCAACTTGCTAAACAATTCCAAAGTGAACAACTTGAACAGTTCATTCAGCAGTATCTTTCTTAAGAAATACAGGGAGTGGGTGACGCACTGTCTGTGCTGCTTCTAACCATCTTCTAATACACTTTGATAGCACAGTGCTGTTAGCGGTAGCGGGGCGTTTAGCCCGTATAAACCCAGTAGCTATCAGTCTTTGAGCAATCAACACTGTCATCACCTAAGTGACTACAGTTATATTTATCTCCACAGTGCCAATTATGCTACACACACCACCAATATCTACCATCACAGGTTTAGTTTTAATTGTTGATGATACGCCCACCAATCTAGAGGTAGTTTCAGAGACATTGGGCGATGCAGGCTTTGATGTGGCGATCGCGACTAGTGGCGATCGCGCATTACAACAAGTTGAACGCCGCCTCCCCGACCTGATTTTACTAGATGTGATGATGCCTGGAATCGATGGATTTGAAACTTGCCGACGGCTCAAAGCCAATGACCGCACCTGCCATATTCCCATTATTTTTATGACTGCCCTTTGCGATAGTGAGAGCAAAGTCAAGGCATTGGAACTAGGAGCAGTAGACTATATAGTCAAACCCTTCTATGAAAAAGAGGTTTTGGCACGAGTCAGTACCCATTTACAACTGTCTCAACTTACCCAAAACCTCGCAGCCCAAGTTGCTCAAAAAGCAGCAGAACTAGAAGCATCCCAACTGCAACTAATTCAAAACGAAAAAATGTCTGCCCTCGGTAATCTGGTAGCTGGGGTTGCCCACGAAATCAATAATCCCATTGGCGCAATTGTCGGCAATGTCAATGTGGCACAGGATTATATTAATGACTTGCTCGGCATCATCGATCTCTATGGACGGAAATTCCCTCAACCTGATGCGGAAATTGAAGATCAACTGGAAGCCGTTGATCTAGATTACATCCGAGAAGATTTACCTAAACTAATTCGCGCCATGAAAGATGGCGGCGATCGCATTACATCTATCAGTAAAAGTCTATGTACTTTCTCTCGTGCAGATAGTGACACCAAGCAAATTTTTAATCTGCATGAAGGGATTGATAGTACAATTTTAATTCTCAAACATCGGCTCAAAGCTAACGAACGACGTCCAGCAATTGAAATTATCACCCATTACAGTGATTTACCTGAAATAGAATGTTTTCCTGGTCAGCTAAATCAGGTATTTATGAATATTTTAGCTAATGCTATTGATGCTTTAGATGAATCAAACAATGGCCGTAGTTTTACAGAAATTCAAGCCGACCCCAATAAAATCCTAGTGAAAACATTTGTCGAAAATCATCATGTCAAAATATCAATTGCTGATAATGCTAAGGGGATCGGTCAAGAAGTTAAACAAAAAATATTTGACCGTTTATTTACCACAAAACCCGTGGGGAAAGGCACGGGTTTAGGTTTAGCTATAGCTAGACAAATAGTCGAGCAAACCCACGGTGGCAAGTTGAGTTGTAATTCTATCCTTGGTCAAGGTACTGAGTTTGTCATTGAGTTTTCACTATAAAAATGGTCAAGGACGGAACAAAGGAATTGATTAGCTGTTTTGAACCCAAGCGATCGCCTTAAGCTGGAAAATCCTGTAACTCTAACCATCCATTCATAGTTTGACGTTGACTGATGTAGTCGGCGGTTTTTGTTTGTTCTCTGTTGGGAAAACTGCGAGAAAACCTTTTGACCATGATTTCCCTGAGGGAAGCAGGAGTTGTGAACAAAAATACTGGCATATCTTGCCAACAGTGGCGACAAAACCAGTGTATTTCCGAATCACCACGTATATGGGGCAAAAGTAACCCAGAACAGCAAGGGCAGTTAATCATAATCTCAAATCCTTTTTTAAAAATGTGTTGATTAAATATCAGTGTGGTCAATTTACAACCGTACTGATACCCAAATATTCTGTATCTATCTTAAGAATAGTTATTGGATATGAGGAATTTGTGAAGAAAATTATAACTATAAATATGTTGTAATATTTCTACATAAAGTTGCAGTAATTACTATTAGGCAAATAAGGTATATATGCAGGTGTTTAGAGCTTAAATCCTCACAACTTCCTCAAAATAACTCCCTATAAACATAAGTGTGAAGCTTAAAGACAGATAACTTGACTACACATCTATTAAGTACCTCTTTGAGTTATAGGAAAATCAATCATGGTAGAAATAATAATAGATCCACACACATCTGATTCAGTCTTTAAAGAACAAGCTCTAGTTTTACCTTTGAACCAAGTGGGAATTGCAGATATCCCTTTAGTAGGAGGAAAGAACGCTTCTTTAGGTGAAATGATTCAACAGTTGCGGCGCAAAGGTGTAAAAGTTCCCACTGGGTTTGCGACAACTGCTCATGCTTATAGATATTTCATTACTTCCGCAGGTTTGGAAGCAAAATTAAGAGAAATTTTTGCTGATTTAGATGTAGAGGATGTGCAGAATTTGCGGCAGCGTGGTAAACAAGCAAGGTTGCTGATGCTGCAAACTCCTTTTCCGCAGGAATTACAAACAGCGATCGCCCAAGCTTATGCCACTCTCTGTCAAGAGTATGGTGATGATACTGATGTTGCTGTCCGTTCTAGCGCCACAGCTGAAGACTTACCGGATGCTAGCTTTGCCGGTCAACAAGAAACCTATTTAAATGTCCACGGTTTGCAAGCTGTTCTGGAATCTTGCCATAAATGTTTTGCCTCAATTTTCACTGACCGCGCCATCTCTTATCGCCAAATCAAAGGCTTTGATCACTTCAACATAGCCTTATCAGTCGGCGTGCAGAAAATGGTACGTTCTGATTTGGCTACTTCTGGTGTCATGTTCTCTATTGATACCGAAACAGGTTTCAAAGATGCAGTTTTGATTACCGCCGCCTATGGTTTAGGGGAAAACGTTGTCCAAGGTGCAGTTAACCCCGATGAATATTTAGTATTTAAACCAACCCTGAAACAGGGTTACCGTTCAATTATTGAAAAACGCCTGGGTACTAAAGAAATTAAGATGATTTATGACTTAGGTGGCTCAAAATTGACTAAAAACATCTCTGTGACACCATCAGAACGCAGCGTCTTCGCCCTCAACGATGAAGATATTCTGCAACTAGCACATTGGGGCTGCATCATTGAAGAACACTATTCCCAAGTGCGTGGTGTTTACACACCAATGGATATTGAATGGGCTAAAGATGGCTTGACTAATGAATTGTTCATCGTCCAAGCACGGCCGGAAACCGTGCAGTCGCAAAAGGTGAACAATGTCTTGCGGAATTACAGGTTATCCCCATCCCTAATCCCTAATCCCCAACCCCTAATTCCTCTTATTACCGGTCGCAGTGTCGGGGAAATGATTGGACAAGGTAAAGCCAGAGTGATTTTGGATGTGCATCAAATTAGCCAGTTTCAAGCGGGGGAAGTGCTGGTAACTAATCGTACTGACCCTGATTGGGAACCAATTATGAAACGTGCTAGCGCCATTGTGACTAACTCTGGTGGTAGAACTTGTCATGCGGCGATTATTGCTAGGGAAATGGGAATACCGGCGATCGTCGGTTGTGGTAATGCGACTACTGTTTTAAAAACTGGGCAAGAAATTACTGTTAGTTGTGCGGAAGGGGAAACAGGGAAAGTCTATTCAGGTTTGTTACCCTACGAAGTCCAAGAAATTCCTTTGGAGAAACTACCTTGCACACACACCCAAATTATGATGAATGTGGGCAATCCCGAAGAAGCTTTTGGCTTAACTAGTATTCCTAATGATGGGGTGGGATTGGCAAGGATGGAATTTATTATTAACAACCACATCAAAGCACACCCCTTAGCATTGATTCACTTTGATGAGTTAGAAGACGAACTAGCTAAATACAAAATTGCTGAGTTAACGGCTCAATACGAGGATAAAACCCTATTCTTTGTGGATAAACTAGCTCAAGGAATTGCCACCATCGCAGCTGCTTTTTATCCCAAACCCGTTATTGTCCGTCTCTCTGACTTCAAAAGCAACGAATACGCCAATCTTTTAGGTGGTAAACAGTTTGAACCCAAAGAAGAAAACCCGATGATTGGCTGGCGTGGTGCTTCTCGCTACTATGACCCCCGCTACCGTGAAGGTTTTGCCCTAGAGTGTCAGGCAATGAAACGAGTACGGGAAGAGATGGGTTTAACCAACGTCATTTTAATGGTTCCCTTCTGCCGCACTCCCAATGAAGGACGGCGCGTGTTGGACGAAATGGCAAAACATGGCTTGGTGCAAGGTGAAAACGGCTTACAAGTTTACGTTATGTGTGAACTACCCAGTAACGTGCAGCTAGCAGACGAATTTAGTCAAGTATTTGATGGTTTCTCCATCGGTTCCAATGACCTCACACAGTTAACACTGGGGTTAGACAGAGATTCGGAGTTAGTTGCCCATTTATTTGATGAACGGGACGAAGCCGTTAAGCGCATGATTGCTAAAGCGATCGCCACAGTTAAACAACATGGACGTAAAATTGGTATCTGTGGTCAAGCGCCAAGCGATTACCCAGACTTTGCCCGCTTCCTCGTCGAACAAGGAATTGATTCCATCAGCCTCAACCCCGATTCAGTCCTCAAGACGCTGCTGGAAATCGCCGCCGCAGAGGGGAAAAAAGTGTAGGGGTGTAGGGGTATAGGGGTGTGAGGGTGTAAATGTTTAAAAACCTGACACTCAGTCTCAACTGACAACTAACAACTGACAACTAACTAATATGTTTAAAAAAATTTTGGTTGCTGTTGAAAATACTGAAATGGGTAAGCAAGTATTTGAGAGAGGTTTATCATTAGCAACAGCAACTAACGCCGAATTATTGTTGTTACACGTTATCTCACCTTTCGATGAAGATTACTTGACGGCTGGAGCGATGGAAACACAAAGTTTTTATGGAACCTCCCAAATTCATAGTGTTGAGTATTACATAGGAAAGTGGAACGCTCTCAAGCAAGAGGGTATAGATTTTTTGACCTTGTTAACTAATCAAGCGATCGCTAAAGGTGTAACAGCTGATTTTACCCAAGAATTAGGTGATCCTAGTCGCTTAATTTGTGAAATTGCCCGTGGTTGGAACGCCGATCTAATTGTTTTAGGTCGTCGGGGTTTACATGGCTTGAGTGAATTTTTCCTCGGTAGCGTTAGTAATTATGTTTTGCATCACGCTCCCTGTTCAGTGTTGACGGTACAGGGCATCATTCCCGCTACGCCAGAAACACCAGTGATAGCATCATCCATCTGAGGTTTTCAGGACTTACGCAATTGGCACAATATTAGGGTGCGTCAGACGCAATAATTTCGTACAAATTCGGGAATTTTCCACATCTGACGCACCCTACACTTAGTTTGATTAAAACAAGAAGTGCATAAACCTAAAAAGTACAACGTGTAATTCTGTGAAGGCTTGATTGAGTTACTTCCAACAAAAAACTCCCCCTACAAAGGGATATATAGCACTTACCGTTTGTATGCAATACACTTGGACTTCTCTCCTACAAGGGGTTTTATTCCCCTTAAGGGGCTGGGGGTTAGGTCTATATTTGACTCAATTGCAAACCGCTATAGTTTTTGTCGGTAATCAGTTTGCTCAACAGCCAACAGAAAACATCGAAGTATTTATACAGGAGCTTTAATTATGTTTACTACACAAAATTCTCAGTCTCGCCGCAAATACTTACTGTCAGTTCTTACCCTCTTTAGCCTCAGTTTTCCCTTAGTAACTTTCTCATCGACACAGCCTGCAAAAGCCGAATCCGATTTCCTACAGTGCATCTCTGCGATGGATGTGAATATCTGTGTGGAAGCAGATGTAACTCATTATCATCTCTACACTCGCTCTGGGTCGTTGACTAGTCAAAAAGTCTCCATTGGATCTGCAAGCGAACCAAGTTGTCCAGTTTTTGGCGCAATGGATACACCAAAGGGTAGGGTTCGGGTTGAAGGATGCCTCTCAAACTCAAGACTAATACAATTACAAGGGGCGATTAAACTCTGCAATTCGGGAACGTGTCGAACAGAACCTATTACCCTGAAATTCCCCAGTCGCGCAATGTTACCTGATGAAAGTCACCTGAATTCCCAGGGATACCAGTTATTTTTGGATGATGTGTTCGTTGGCAAGATAGAGAAGGTAACGCGCGCTGAGGCGATCGCTCATTTAGAATTGACTAAAAAGACCTATCCTAAGAGGAAAATAGAAGGCTATTTCAACGGTCAGAAAATAGGTTATGAGTTGTTCTGGGATGGCGTGCGTGTAGGATTTGAGCCAAGTTGGAACCGGGAAGCGGCGATCGCCAATTTGCAATTGAATCACAAAACCTATCCAAATAAACGGGTTGAAGGCGTATTAGATGGTCAGAAAATAGGTTACGAGTTGTTCTGGGATGGCGTGCGTGTAGGATTTGAGCCAGGTTGGAAACGGGAAGCAGCGATCGCTAATTTGCAATGGAATTACAAAACCTATCCGAACAAGAAAGTCAAAGGATTATTTAATGGTGAGAATGTTAACTTACCTACCATGCCTAACACTCGAAGGTAGTAATATTTTCAGCGATCGCTTCTTACTTGTTTACTTGTTTGCTTTGAA
This sequence comes from Anabaena sp. FACHB-595, assembly GCF_048568275.1. NCBI lineage: Bacteria > Bacillati > Cyanobacteriota > Cyanophyceae > Nostocales > Nostocaceae > Anabaena > Anabaena sp. FACHB-595. The sequence goes on along the minus strand of NZ_CP183473.1, from coordinate 732,098 downwards.
AGGGATTGGTGTGTTATGGTTTTCACCTAATGCGCCATTCTCTGTAACGATGTATTATGTGGTTGGAGATTTTTTTCACACTACTTATCTCAAGCCATAGGTTCAATCTAACTTGCAATATTCTTACTTAATATATAATTCCTGATAAGAAATTCACCAAATTTATTACCAATTCTGTGATGGAAGAAAATTTTGACCTCAGTAATTGTAGTAATGATGATGCTTTGTCTGTTAAAGATAAAGTGTTTAAAATTTTTCATATCAAGGAAGCAATCAAAAAAGCCTTCCGCAGTAAATTATCAGAAGAATTATATATTTTATTAAATTCCTATGGAATATCTATAGATCCCGGTGGCTATTTGGTTGGCAATAAATTTTATAGATATACTCATAAATGGTTTGATGAAGGTGTAGATTGTGAAGTGTTAAAGCCTGCAACTAAAGGCTGGCAAAAGGGGCGCTTAAGAATCAAAGTGACTCTAGAATTTATTCCTGATGAACCGCCCACTCATGAATCAGAATCCCCTCTTGATGATTTACGCCGGATGATTGATGAGGAAACATCATGAACTTCAGTATCTGTAGGGTGGGTAATGCACACCATATCTTGATTTTAGGGAATTTATAATTCACTTTTTGTCAACTAGGTTTTTATTGTCTCACGCAGAGGCGTAGAGACGCAAATAAGAGAGAGGAAGAGAGTTTTTTAAGTTGAGGTTGAGATGGAAGATAGATTTAAACAAGCAGAATGTAATGATAATGATGTTTTGGAAATTGGAGATTATACTTACAAAATTTCTAAATTTTTAGAAGCTTTTCATAAAGCGAATCGTTCTGATTTAGCGTGTGAATTACAGCAGCAATTTAATGCGAATGGAATAATTATACAACAGCCATATTCTAAAATTTGGTTTAATGAAGGTCTGTATTGTCAGATATTAAATATTGGTTCACAAGGTTGGAAAAAAGGGAAAGTAAAGTTTAATATTAGTGTTGAGTTTTACATTGAAGAAGAATCAGAAACGGATAACAACGTGCATTCAGAAATTAGTGAAACTGAATCCCCTCTCGATGATTTACGCCGCATGATTAATGAGGAAACATCATGAGCAAAACTCCTCGGATTCGTATACCACCAGAAGTTAGACAATATGTATTTCAACGAGATAAGTTTCAATGTCAAAGTTGTGGTAAAACGGGTTTAGAAACTAACTTAACTATTGACCATATTATCCCTTTGGCTCGTGGTGGTCAAAATGATATAAGTAATCTGCATACTTTATGTTTTGACTGCAACCGATGCAAGACTGACAAACTTGATTCACGCTTCCGGCGACATTTTGAAATTTGAGCTAACATGGAGCTTGGATTAACTGTCAGTTATAGAATTATGCCTCTAAACCGTAACAGCAACTCCCGTAAATTTCACAACTTTAAAACCAAAGCTTTTCATTCTGTTGCTATTGTCGCCGTTTTAGTAGCAGCTTTTCCTTGGTTATATGAAATTAAAACAAAAGCAGGCATAAATATATCCAAGAGTCGTCATGCTGGGACATTTTTTGAGCAAAAATCCGGCGGACTTTTTAAGTGTGAATGGCTTTATCCTTACCATTGCGAAGATCGTCCGAATGTGCATTAGTTTTGAGAATAAGATCCCCGACTTCTTTAAGAAGTCAGGGATCTTTAGTTAACCCATTTTACTACTTGAATTGATTCAGAATTGCACTGACATCAACTGCCAACTTCTGTCCCAATTTCAGCAATTGTAGACATTGACTCGTTTCTTCTTTATCAGCAAGGGTAGTCAAACACAAAGGTAGTATTTGATTTTGTAGACAACTAAAGTACAGTTCTTGAGACTGATGTAAGGAAATGCCAATATTTAGCTGATAGCTAACGTTAATTAACCGTTCTAAGCATTGCATCTCTATGGCAAAACTGCCATTGGTATCATGCAGTAATCTCCAGAGCAAGCGCAGAATGAGCTGTTCTAACATCTGCTTACCTTCCGGAATATTTAATTGGCAACGCAGATGTTTAGCTTCAGTGACGATCGCTTCTAATTCTACTATGTGATTCCAACTCAGTTGGGGTTCTGTAATATCTTGGTCTAGCGATCGCAATGTTGTCATACAGCGATAACCCAAAGCAATCTCCGCCGCCACTTGTAATTCTTGCGGTACGGCTAGTTCATCGCGGTGAAATGCCATCAACACACCATAATTATCCCGGTATGCCTGAGTATATAACTGGTCTAACCTTGTCAGGGTTTCTTGACTCAATAAGCGCATGATCCGATGGCGTTCTTCCGCAAACAGATTTTGCAAGTTGAAGGTTTCATCACCAAATACCTGCGTCATCGCCAAAATAGTTTGGGCGGCGCTAGCCTGTTGCAGTGATGTAAACAGCTTTTCTTTCAATTGGCTGTAATCACGTCGTCCGGTAAATAGTTGAATGCAGGAATGGAAATCCCAACCGCCTAAATGCAGGACAGCAAAGACTAAATTTTCGCTTTCCCAGGTAATCTCCGACACGAGTTTTAAGTTACCGACTGCTAGGGTTAATGATCCCATGCGTTGCAGTTGGTAATCTATCTCATTGACGGTGTAGCAATAAACCCGTTTTTGGTGAGGATGGGGTTGTTTTGTCCCAGGTAGAGACTTAGTATGCAGGGTTTCTACCTGTTTGTGATTGTTGAACAGGGAAGAAATGGCGTAATGGGCGGCTACTTGTTTAAAACTAATCTGGGCAGTTTGTACAAGTTGGCGGTAAACTTCACCACCATGTTTAAACGACTCCACATTACTAGGAGCTAAACCCAAACGTTTGAGGAAGCCTTTTTCCAACTGCACACCAGCCACATCTCCCCCCAGTTCCAAAGCGCGGGCGGCGTAACGCAGAATCTGGGTTCCTTCGGGGCGAGAAAGTTCTTCAAAAAACCAACCGCAACTGGTGAACATGAATAAAGTGTGACGCTGCATTTCTAATAAGCGCAAAGCGTCTACTTGTTCGGCGGCGGTGAGTTTGTGGGTTTGATGGCGTGAGAGAAAACGGCTAATATTGGCAGGAGAGCGATCGCGGATGACTTGAATATACTCATCTCGTGCTTGCCAGGGATCACGGAATAATTGATTACCATATTCCTCAAACACCTCAATTAACTGATCCCGCAGCCAATTTAAGGCATTCCGCAACGGCCGCCGCCATTTTTGATGCCAAATACCACCTTCACCGCCGCAACCACAATCTTCTTGCCATCTATCTACGCCGTGGGCGCAACTCCAAGCTGTTACTGGCTTGATTTCTACTTCCCAGGTAGGAGAACATAAGCTGAGGTAATGGGCAAAGTTGGTTACAGTCCAACCTTGACTAGGAAACTCCTTGATAAAGGCATAGGCGAGAGTTTTTTCTGTGCCTTTTTTGTGGTGTCCGAAGGTTTCCCCATCTGTACCAACAGAAATCAGTTGTGATTGACGATGATCCCCGCGCACTGCTGAACCAATACGTCCGGCAAAGTGGTGAGAGTTATAGACAACATCACTAAAGCCCATGTCCCGTGATATGGGGCCATCGTAGAAGAAGATATCTATATAAGGTAAATCTTGCAGAGATTGAGGATTGGTGTCTGCAATTGCCCTATCTTTTACTGAACTTAAAACAGAGGATTTATTGCTAAGTCTAGATTTCAGATAGCAACGATAAGGACGGGTGGGATCAATTTGATTACCACCAACTTCATACCATTCTGGTTGGGGATCATTTTCTGTGGGGAAAGGACGACATCTTTGCGCTTGGGATGGTGCTAAGACAATAAACCGAATACCTTCAGCCACTAAAGCTTCTAAGGTTGCGTAATCTACTGCTGTTTCTGCCAACCACATTCCTTCGGGATCACGGCCAAAGCGGGTGCGGAAGTCTTCTTTACCCCAGCGAATTTGGGTGCGTTTATCCCGTTCGTTCGCCAAGGGCATGATGATGTGATTATATACTTGCGCGATCGCATTCCCATGACCTTGCAGACGTTGGCAGCTTTTTGCGTCCGCCTCCAAAATCCGTTGATAAACCTCGACATCATACCGTTCTAGCCATGACATCAGCGTGGGGCCGATGTTAAAGCTCATATATTCGTAATTATTGACGATCCCCGTCACTTCGCCTTGGTCATTCAACACCCTGGCAAAAGCATTGGGACGGTAACATTCCCAGTGGATGCGCTCATTCCAATCGTGGAAAGGCGCAGCGCTGGGTTGGCGCTCAATTGAGTCTAGATAAGGGTTTTCGCGCGGTGGCTGGTAAAAGTGACCATGCACCGTCACATACACACCTACAGCTTGATTCCTGGGATCGCTGTGGTGCGTATCTTTGTTGGTTATATGGGATGTTGATATTGAGCCAGGGTTAGCCGGCATTTCAGCAGATGTCATGTATATTTATTCCAACTCAAAAAACTTATACGTATGCCGGAGGTACTTGAGTCAAATCCTTCTACAACGATTTGCACCCAAAATCCGGTATAGAGAAAACTAATGGATACAGGATACAGCTTAATTCCGAAAAAAACTGTCTCACTATGGTAATAAATCTGCGTTATCGTCAAGCTGTTTGATCAAGGTAACAAAAATATCAGCAATTGAACAACGCCTTGTACCATTTTAGATTTTGAATTTTAGATTTTGATTGGTAATTAGTTCCTATATCTGGGTTGTGGGAATCAACCTGTCGGATTGTTTGTTCAACTGGGTATTTAGTTAAGAATTTTTTTCTTGGCAATGCCAATCGAAAAATTTAATTGTCTTTTAATATATTAAACCGAATTTCGGGTGTAAAATTTCGCCTCCATCTAATAGTTTTGCAACGAAAGATTGCAAATGCTTTATAAATTGCAATTATCAGTTACAAATCTCATTCTCTGGTATGGACAGTATAATTTCTGAGCTATTTTGTTCACAGTTGAGAGTATCCTAGAGTCTGATTGTCAACTCTTTATACATTTTGATTTATCACAGGCAACTGTGAGTAATCACTCAACTAAAAGTAACAAATGTCAGGCAAAAATATTGTTTTTCTCGTCCTATTGCTATTTATCCCCGTTTCCTTGGCAGCACACTATTTAGAGTGGGGAGACCTGATTGTTTTTATCACAGCAGGCTTGGCAATTCTGCCCTTAGCTGCCTGGATGGGTGCAGCAACCGAAGAAATCGCTGTAGTTGTCGGGCCGACCTTAGGAGGCTTGTTAAACGCTACCTTTGGTAACGCTACAGAATTAATCATCGCTTTAGTGGCCTTAAACGCTGGGTTGGTGAATGTTGTCAAAGCCAGCATCACTGGCTCAATTATCGGTAACTTATTGCTGGTGATGGGTCTTTCCATGCTGTTGGGTGGACTACGCCACAAAGAACAGACCTTTCAGCCAATTGTGGCCAGGGTCAACGCCTCAGCGATGAATTTGGCTGTCATTGCCATTTTGCTCCCCACAGCGATGAACTACACCGCCCAGGGAATTGGGGAAGAAACCCTGCAATATTTATCTGTAGCGGTGGCTGTAGTCTTGATTTTGGTTTACATCCTCACCCTGATATTTTCCATGAAAACCCACGCCTATTTATATGATGTGGGTGTGGCAGAAATAGAAACAGAGGAAAATCCTCACCCGAAGCCAAATATTCTCTTATGGTCTGGTGTGCTGCTAGTCTGTACCCTACTGGTAGCGGTGGAATCGGAATTGCTAGTTGATGCGTTGGAAGTCGCCACCTCCCAATTAGGTTTAACCGCATTATTTACCGGGGTGATACTCGTTCCCATCGTGGGTAACGCCGCCGAACACGCCACAGCCGTCACCGTCGCCATGAAAGATAAAATGGATCTCTCCGTTTCCGTGGCGGTGGGTTCCAGTATGCAGATTGCCTTATTTGTCGCCCCGGTGTTAGTCATTGCTGGCTGGATACTAGGTCAGCCTATGGATTTGGATTTCCAGCCCTTTGAACTAGTGGCTGTAGTCGTATCTGTACTCATTGCCAACAGCATCAGTTCTGATGGTAAGTCCAATTGGTTAGAAGGCACTTTACTTTTAGCCGCCTATACAGTATTAGGATTCGCTTTTTACTTTCACCCAGATGTCGGGGGACTTGGGTAGCATTTCTACCAAGGTAAGTTTCACAGCGATCGCTTATATCTGTTAGTAGTTAATAGAGAGCGATCGCTTTTTATTTGAACATAAGTGAAAATCCCATCAGTTTTTATGCTAGAGCAACAAAAAGCAAGTTTACAACTTCATGTTAAACAGTTAGCGAACGAAGCCATACAAAAATCAGCACCATCGGCATGGTTTGAAGTTTTATATGCTGAAGCTCAAGGAGATACAACACAAATTCCTTGGGCAAAATTAACCCCTCACCCTTATCTACAAGAATGGTTGACAAATCATCAACCATTCCCATCTGGACAAAAAGCCTTAGTAATTGGTTGTGGCTTGGGAGATGATGCAGAAGCTTTAGCCAAACTGGGATTTGCGGTAACTGCCTTTGATATTTCGCCTACAGCGATCGCTTGGTGTGGTCAAAGATTCCCCAATTCAAATGTAAACTATATAGTTGCTGATTTATTAGCGATCCCCCCACAATGGCATCTTGCCTTTGACTTTGTTTTTGAATGTCGTAATATTCAAGCTTTACCATTAAATATCCGCGCTGAAGTTATCACCTCAATTGCCTCTGTTGTTGCTCCTGATGGGACACTTTTATTAATTAATCGTGTGCGGGAAACGGAAGCTGAACCCTCTGGCCCGCCTTGGCCATTATCAGAATCGGAACTCAAACAATTGGAAAATTTGGGATTACAACCAATAGAACAACTTGTATTTTTAGAGTCTGAGCAAGTTGATGTTAAGCAAGTGCGAATTGAATATCGCAGACGTAATATGCAGTCTTAGCAATATGCTTATGTGTTTTTATTGCGAATTGCGAATTGGTTTGATCGAATAGCACACATCAGCCGCGCTTTTGGTAACTGCTGTGGGCTATTTTGTGTCATCATCACAGACAATGGGATGTAGGGACTCAAAAATAAACTGATGACCGTGATGTCTAACGACAAGCCGCCAAGCGTCTACGCTACTACTTTTGCATCTATCGTAGGTGAAGAAAACACCGTTTACCAGGAAAAAAATCTCGAACTTAGTCAAGCAATTGCTGGTGGAAATCTCCCCAGTTGTGTTGTCTATCCCCAAAGCCAAGAACAACTAGCCGCAGTTATCGCCACAGCTTACAGTAATAACTGGCGCGTTCTACCTTGTGGTTGTGGGAGTAAACTTCGTTGGGGTGGTTTAGCAAAAGATGTTGATGTGGTAGTGAGTACAGAACGCCTCAATCGACTCATTGAACACGCCGTTGGTGATTTGACTGTCACAGTCGAAGCGGGAATGAAATTTTCCCATCTCCAGAAGATTTTGGCAGATGCTCGGCAATTTCTCGCCCTTGACCCCTCCACACCAGCATCAGCCACAATCGGGGGTATTGTCGCCACAGCTGATACCAACTCCCTCCGACAACGTTATGGCAGCGTGCGCGACCAGCTTTTAGGCATCACCTTTGTACGTGCTGATGGTCAAATCGCCAAAGCTGGGGGAAGGGTGGTCAAAAACGTGGCTGGTTATGACTTGATGAAGTTATTTACTGGCTCATACGGTACATTAGGAATTATTACTCAAGTAACTTTTCGCGTGTATCCGATTCAGGAGACATCGGGAACAGTAGTCTTGACTGGTGCAGCAGAGGCAATATCTGAAGCAGCTACAACCTTGCGCGGTTCAGCATTAACCCCCACCCAAGCTGATTTAATCTCTACTCAATTAGTATCTAGTCTAGAATTAGGTCAGGGTCTAGGATTGATTGCCCGTTTTCAAAGTATTAGTGAAAGTGTGCAGGAACAATCAAATCGGTTGTTAGAAGTAGGGGAAAAATTAGGTTTAACAGGAGTAGTTGTTTCTGGTGCAGATGAGAGTCATCTATGGGAGAGATTGCAAGAACAAATACATTCTCCCGTCACAGAATCTGCAATTACCTGCAAAATAGGAGTGTTACCTAATGCTGCTGTGGAGATTTTACATCAAGTAAAAATTGGTTTAATTCACATTGGTAGCGGTTTAGGTGTGTTACAAGTTGAGGATAAGAATCAAGTTTCGCCAGTGCGATCGCTTTGTCAATCTCACCAGGGTTTTTTAACAGTTCTGCAAGCCCCTGTACCAGTAAAACAACAAATAGATGTATGGGGATACACTGGCAATGCTTTACCATTGATGAAACGCATTAAAGAACAGTTTGATAGTAAGAATATCTTAAGTCCGGGTCGGTTTGTAGGTGGGATTTAAGCTACTCACCAAAGATATACAGGGGAACAGAAGAAGATGCAGGTTTCAGAAAATTCTACTAATAATACCGCCAGTATAAAGAATTTAAAAGGATTTGATGCTAGCCATCCACCAGACCCAAAATTAATTGATAGTTGTGTACATTGTGGTTTTTGTCTTTCCACTTGTCCTAGTTATCGGGTGATTGGGAAGGAAATGGATTCTCCTAGAGGACGCATCTATTTAATGGATGCCATCAATGAGGGGGAAATTGCTCTGAATACAGCTACAGTAGAGCATTTCGACTCTTGTTTAGGTTGTCTTGCTTGTGTGTCAACCTGCCCTTCTGGTGTGCAGTATGACAAGTTAATTTCTGCAACTCGCCATCAAGTAGAACGTAATTATCCTCGGACTTTATCTGATAAGTTAGTACGTCAATTAATATTTTCTTTATTCCCCAACCCAGATATTTTACGCATTCTATTAATCCCCCTATTCTTTTATCAAAAGTCGGGAATTTCCCAAGTTATTCGTGCTACAGGCTTACTCAAAAAAATATCTCCAAGATTGGCAGCAATGGAATCGATTCTGCCAAAAATTACTATCAAAACTTTCCAAGACAATCTACCAACTATTATTCCTGCACAGGGTAAGAAACGCTATCGAGTCGGCATGATTTTAGGATGCGTACAACGGTTATTTTTCTCCCCAGTTAATGAAGCAACGGTACGGGTTTTAACCGCGAATGGTTGTGAAGTGGTTATTCCTAAATCTCAAGGTTGTTGTGCAGCACTTCCCGAACACCAAGGACAAACAGAACAAGCCAAAGCTTTAGCTAAACAGATGATTGATAGCTTTGCTGATACTGATGTTGATTATGTGATTATCAATGCGGCTGGGTGTGGTCATACTTTAAAAGAATATGGTCATATATTAGAAGATGATGCCGAATATCGAGAGAAAGCCAAAAATTTCGCTGCTAAAGTTAAAGATGCACAAGAGTTTTTAGCTACTGTAGGATTAACCGCTAAACTTTCACCATTGAAAGATAAACCTTTGAATTTGGTTTATCAAGATGCTTGTCATTTATTACATGGACAAAAAATTAGTGTGCAACCTCGTCAGATATTAAAACAAATACCAGGGGTGCAAATTAAAGAACCATTAGATGCAGCTTTGTGTTGTGGTAGTGCTGGTGTTTATAATATGTTGCAACCGGAAGTTGCTGAAGAATTAGGCAAGCAAAAAGTCACAAATTTATTGAATACTGGTGCTGAATTGATTGCTTCTCCTAATCCTGGCTGTGCTTTGCAAATTACTAAACATTTAGAATTGCAAGGTAAGAAAATGGGTGTTATGCACCCGATGGAGTTGTTAGATTATTCAATCAGGGGAATTAAGTTGACGTAATTTAATGGGTAACTGATATAGCTGTTGACTGTTAACCGTTGACTGTTAACAGTTAACAGCTTGTTAGTAGTTATGCAATTTAGACGCGCATTAGCTTATCACTCATTTTACTGGCTGATATTTTGAATTTAAAAATTTAAAATATCAATTGATTCTTCTATTTCCAATTCTACAACTCTTTCTGTTGTATCTTTGAGTTCTGCTAATTTACCTTCTTTACGATATATATCTGCCGCTTTTTGAAAGTCAGCGATCGCTCCTTGTTTATCTTTGATGCCTGCACGCACATTACCACGGTTATAATAAGCATCAGCATAGCTGGGATTAATTTGGATTGCTTGGGTGTAATCAGCGATCGCTCCTTCTTCATCCCCTAAATCATAACGGGCGTTACCACGGTTATAATAAGCATCAGCCGCCTTGGGATTAATTTGGATTGCCTGATTATAATCTTCAATCGCTCCTAGATAATCACCAATATCAGCACGCGCATTACCACGATTTTTGTAAGCATTAGCATCATTGGGATTAATCTTAATTGCTTGGGTAAATCCTGGTTGTGTTGCTAATAAATAACGAGATATGCCTCTATTTTTATATGTATCTGCATATTGGGGATTAATCTTGATCGCTTGGGTATAATCTTCAATCGCTCCTTGATTATCTCCTAGATGAGAGCGTGCTTCTGCTCGGTTTTTATAAATAGAAGCAGCATGGGGATTAATTCTAATTGCTTGATTATAATCATCGATTGCCGCTTCATAAGCTGCTAGTTGTGATAAAGCTAACCCACGTTTATGATAGGATTTAGCATCGTGAAGGTTGATATTTATGGCTTGAGAATAATCGGCGATCGCCGCCTCATAATCACCCAATTGATAATAGCTTAAACCTCGTTTATAGTATAATTCACAATTATCACTACTTGCTTGTAAAGCTTGGCTATAATTTTTAATAGATGCGGTATATTCTCCCTGAGCAAAGCACTCATCACCAATTTTGATATAATCTATATTTATCGCTTCTTGTTGTCTATAGGGTAGAATATTTTTGATACCAGTAAATAAAGCTGGTTTGATTGATTGAGTTTGATTGATCTTAGATAATAATTCTGGCTGGGGTTTGTATTGATAAATTGGCGGAGATTGCTGGAACTGATGGTAATTTGCGGAAGCTTGCAACTGTTCCAAATAACCCCATAAGCCGCCACCGTAAAGTAACTGCTCTATTCCAAATGAGATATTACCTGTCTTTAATTTAATCATTTGAGTAGGCAAAAAGCCTGCTAATAACAGATGATATGATGATTGTGCTTCGTTAACATCTTCTTTAATAAAAATGCAAACTACAACTGCATTTTTTTCCACTTCTTCGGCACTAACTGACCATCTCACTCTATCAATGTTGCCATGACGAGATTTAACTTCAATGCCAATTGCAGGGTTAGCAGTTAAAGTAAAATCTATCTTACCGTCGCCACCAAGTCGCTTTTCATAATCTACTTCGGTAATCAAATCAGCTAAACGTTCTTTAACAACTTCCTCCCCCAATTTACCCTTGAGGTAGCTGATAAAAACATCACGAACTGGCGAAACCCGCTTATATTTTTCAGCCATCAGCCAGCAAAAGTCTCGTAGGGTTTTTAATCTTTCGCCAGAGATAACCGTTAACTCACTATATTGACCTTCGATTTCGCAATGCAGCAGACAACCAGATGATAACCTTTTAATAAAATCAGACTGTAGCGATCGCAGTAGCGTAATCCAGTCCATTTATAGTTCTGCGAGTTTTTTGATGATTTTACCTTATTTTATCTCCTTCTTTGAGCTACCTCAAAGACACCATCATAAATTTCTGGCAAATTGAGGGTATCACAAATTCAGAGGGTCAAAGAGATGACCAACACAACCCTCAATTTCCAAAACGCTTCTGGACATGAAGTTCTCGCAGCAGTCGGTAAAAAATATCTGCGTCCCGGTGGACGCATAGCTACAGAACAATTATGTCAGTGGGCGAATTTTCAGCCTAACGAAACAGTTTTAGAGTTAGCTTCTAGCTTTGGATACAGTGCAATATCCCTTGCTCAACGCTATGGTGTGAAAGTAGTCGGAGTAGAAAAAAATCCTGAGAGCGTAGTTCTGGCGCGTGAAAATGTCCGCGTGGCTGGTTTAGAAAATCAAATTGAAATTATCGAAGGCGATATTTTTCATCTGGATGCAATACCAGGAAAGTTTGATTATGTTTTAGCTGAAGCCATTCTCACAATGCAATCCCCATCAGGGAAAGCTAAACTTTTAGCTGGAATTTACAACCGACTCAAAGCAGGGGGGAAGTTTCTCTCCCATGAATTATTAGCTAATGACAAAGAAGAACAAATCCGTGCTGATTTAGCCAGAGTAATTCGGGTAAATTCTACACCACTGTCAGAAGCTAACTGGATTGCAGCTTGTGAAACAGCAGGATTAAAAGTAGAGAAACATCAAATCGGCTCGATGAATTTATTGAACTTATGGCGGATGTTTCAAGATGAAGGTATTTTCCCAACCATCCAGATTTTAGTTAATGTTTTGACGCATAAATCCATCCGCGAAAGAGTTTTAGCAATGCGCCATATCTTTAACAAATACCGCCACGAGTTAGGCTATATCATTCTCTATGCTGTAGCTGAAGAGCATAATTGATAGCACAATAAATGTCACACAATCATCAGAGTTTATCAACCATGACTAACCAAAAAATAACTCACGAATCTCTTGTTATCCAACTACAAGAACAAGTTGAATATCCCCGTTCGGGAATTAAAAGCCAAGTCATATTTCAAGATACAGCCTGCCAATATACTCTGTTTTGTCTGGCAGCTACAACAGAGATTTCTGAGCATACTTCCACTCGCAACGCCGCCATTCATGTTTTAGAAGGTAAAGGACTCCTGAATTTATCAGGTCAAGATATTACTCTCATTCCTGGTGTTTTTATCTTGATTCCTGCTAATGCGCCTCATGCTCTAAAGTCTGAAGAAAATCTAGCTTTTCTGCTCACACTTTCTGAAAAATCTACAGATAAATAATCAATAATTTTTGGGGTTTTTGTACAATGTCGTCCTTATTTTCTACCTTCACTCAACACTTAGATATTACCTCTATTCAATTAGAAGTTATCCTCTCGAAATCGCTGCATGAGGTTCTCAATTCACCCAAATTGCAACAAGAACTAAATAGTTTAGATATCGTTTTACTCAGAGAGACATTACCCACAGCAGGAGCAGTTTTAGCTAAAGAACTCCCACCTTTTTACAACTGGTTGAAAAATGAGTTAGGAGTCAAGCGGGTTCCTGATAGTCCAGACCATACAACAAAATGGGTCGTGGGTTTTGTGAATAACCAGGAAAGTCTCACTCATTTAGTTGAATTACACCGTCCCGTCCCGCGTCCAGCGTTAGAAGCTTCTGTTCCTCCCTTAGTGGGGGTGTTCGCAGGTGTGGAAGACGAGCAAATCAGGCAAGAATGGCAAAAAGCTGTTGCAGCGCTGTGTTTAGTTTTAGTTGTCGCGGCTCGTGAACAAGATAAATTAAACTTAGGAGCTTTAGCAGCCTCCTAAAGACTGTCAAATCTCTTCGATATTCCCCGACGCGATGGGCTGCGCCCCACCGTAGGCGATCGCATTCAATTTCTCGGCATCCAATATAATGATTTTGCCGCCTCGACTATAGGCAACAACTGAATTGAGTGTTTTAATTAACCGCACGCATTCTTCATAAGTAATACCAATGCTGCGAGCCATCCGATAGTAAGATAACTTGATTTTTAAAATTTGACCTTGTGGACTTGGTTCAGTTCCCGATTCCGTGGCGAAATATTGGATTAACCTAGCTAGGCGAACAATTGCCCTTTCCGAAACTAACCCATGAACTGTTTCATGTAGTTGCTGAATCCGAGTATTAAACACCATCAACATTCGTAAAGCAATTTCTGGATTACTTTGGATGGCTTGTAATAAAGCATCCCGTTGGACAGTGAGAATTTCGCAATCAGATTCAGCAGTCACAGTTGCAGGCGCAATGCTATCTCCTAACAATGCAGGGGCGGCGAACATTTCCCCAGCATTCAGTCCCCGTAAAATAGTTTCTTTTCCTGTGGTTGCTGTTTTGGTGACTTGAATGGAGCCACTAACTACAGCATATAACTTAGCAGCCAGGCGATCGCCTTCATGGAGAATAATCTCTCCTTTCTTGTAGCCTTGCACCTGAGTGTAAGGTTGCAAACTTTCCTTGTCTGAGGTTTCTATACCCACAAACACAATAATTCGTGAAATTTGTTCCAGGGAGGCCTGCATAATTAGCCTGATTTAAGGGGGCAGGAGGCAGGAGGAGCCATGATGAAGGAAGTTTCACAAGCCTTACCACTCCCCATCTCCTGCCTCCTTTTAACTTGATGCAGAATTAGCCGCTTCCTCAGCTTTCGCCGCAGCCGGACTTCCGCCCATCCGAATCTCAGAAGTAAAGGAAGCCATACTAAAGCCCCCAAAACGCTTTAAGACACTGACGCGCATCCGTAAATTAGGGCTAGCAAACCATAAGCGTTCTTCTGACCACATGGTTTCGTACTCTGTCGTCAGAGTCAAAGCGCCATCGTCGCCCATCTTGTAACGTCCAGCTACAGGGGCTTTCTCGGCATAACCCATTTCCCGCAGTAATCTACCTTCGTTGGGATTATCCACATCTGGTACAGTAGCTAACACTGTAGATCCAGTATGTTTTTCTTCATCCCATTCCATAGTACCGTTCCAGCTAACCCTCGCACCGCATGAAGCAGCACTAGCAGGAACTTCGTACAATTCGCACAACTTGATGACTTCTGGATGATCTGCGGCTAGTGACTCAATTACCAGATCAGACTTGCCATCTTCCGATTGCTTAAAAGCTAAATGATGACTGGTACGATGAGAAAACCATTTACCTGCACTCAATTCAAAAAATTCTTCAATATTCATGAATTAAATTCCCTGAGTCTTAATTTAAAAATCCCACTTATTATTATTAAAAGCTAGTATGGGACGTGATATTAAGCTTGATTACCCATTTCCTCAAGTCTTTTTAGACCAATCCTCGCAGCTTCGGCAACATTAGGATGACTGTCTTTTTCTAAGTATTTTAAAGCTGATACACTCTTGGGAGTGGGAAGATTACCCAAGGATTCTGCCAGACGTTGGCGCACCAACCAATCATCTGACTGAGCAAAGCGCAGGATACTATCAACCGACTCAATATCTTGTATTTCACCTAAGGCAGAGATAGCAGCTTGCTGGATGACTCCTTCTTTGCTATCTAACGCCTGCATCAAGACTTCATGGGCGCGTGGGTCTTTGAGATTACCAAGAGAAACTGCCGCACTAAAACGGACTAACCAGTCTGTGTCTTCGTAAAATGCTCGTGACAGCACTTCAAAGGCTCTAATATCACCCAAGTATCCCAATGCGCCAGCCGCATCAGCGCGAATGCCATAATCTGGGTCATTTTGGAGAATGGTTGCCAAGATTGGGTAACATTCTGCTGTTTGTTTGATGCCTAGAGCAAAGATTGCCATCGATCGCAGCTGTAAAGATTCGTCGTCCAATACCTTTTTAATTAAAGGTACAGCATCCTCAGCAGCTATATTTCGCAAATTAGCAAGAGCTACCATGCGATCGCGCAAATCTGGACTTTCTAACTGAGCAGAAATTTCCTGCAATTGTGAAACAGTCATTTAATTCTCAGCGCATTCTTAATGTATCTTTACTTTACCTGATGTCTCATGTGGCTTGGTCGGGAGTTCAGGAATGAGAGTAGAGTGTTTTCCGCCTTCTTAGAGTTTTTTGTATCTGTCTTAGCATTGAGAATTAACAGTATTTAACGTCTGTTGTGTCTTAGGTAAGACGAGAAGCCTTGAGGGACAAACGTAGTTTAGAGGGGTCAACCGAAGTTCAGGAGAAGAACAATGGTTCAACTAAGCGAACGTCCAGGAACTGCCAGAATCAACAACTTCCAAGAAAAGTTTATCTACGAAGTTGGTGCTATGTATGACGCGGAACATCGCTTCTGGGAAGCCCAACAGACAATGTTGCAGTGTTGCCAAAATAGTCAACTCAGGTCTTTGATTGAAACTCACATCCGCGAAACAGAACAGCAAATTCGCAATCTAGAACAGGTGTTCAACGCTTTGGGACAGCAACCAAGGCGGGTTACTTGTGATGCTGCTGCTGGTCTTGTCAGTGATGGTCAAAAGTTAATGCTCCTAGCTTCTGAAAATCAACAAATTCTTAATCTAGGGCTAGCTGGTGGTCAAGCCAAAGTGGAACAGCTAGAAATTGCCTGTTACCGTGGTTTAATTCGAGCCGCCGAACAGATGGGACAAGATCAAGTCGTACAACTGTTACGGCAAAACTTGCAGCAGGAAGAGCAAACATCTCAAAAAATAGAGCAACATCTGCCGCAGTTAATTCAAGAAGCCCAATCAGCAGGCGGTTCCAAGACTAGTAAGTCTCGCTAGTGCGATCGCCAAAAGTAAACTAATACCATTTCCCGAAAAAAATGCAACAGATGCGTATCAACCAACGTAGCGACTGTCTTAAATATTTTGTGAATTGGTATAACTTAAAAGCAAAGTGATAAAAGCAAAGGGAAAAGATACCTACAACATCTTTTCCCCTTGATCAAATCCTTAAAACTCAGCCGATTGATAGATATTCATATCTTTATAAAGATATAAAAGATACCTTGATATATGCCATAAAATTTTATTTGAATCAAGATAATTGCTGTGCCTTAAAAATTTCATACAGTGGCAGCACTACAAAATTGCCACAGATAAAACCCCGTTGAATAAACGGGGTTTTATTTTTCAAAGCCCGTATATAAGTTTGACTAGACTGTAGCTACTTCGGGATGCTCAAATTTAGTACCCGACACCTTTTACCAATTACCAATTAAACTAAGAAAACGACTAAAAAAAACTAACTATGTTAAATCATGTAAAAACAATGGGATTGAGTTAGTAGTAAGGACTTTAGTCTTTTTTTGTTCGCGGAGCGTCTCGCAGAGAAAACTAAATTCCTCACTACAAACCTTTAATTACCTACCCTATTCTACTTATATTAAACTCGGCGATCGCCTTGGGAAAATTTTTGTTTTCATGTCCTGAACGGCTGAGTTTAATTAAAGCAAAACGTTGTAAGGGCGTTAAATTTACCCACTGTGACAAAGTTAAAGTCACGCCTATTTCTTGAGCTTTATCTTCAATGCTATCTGGTATGCTGCTAGAGTCTAGCCAAGCTGGCTTAGAGTCAATCGGTAAATTTCCAGGTGGTGTACCAGTTCGATTGATAATTAAATGTTGGATATATTCTTGGTAAGATTGAATTTCTGCTGCTGTCGTGCAAGGTAATTCAACTAAAGCCTCTCTTTCGGCTTGAGTCATCTGGTTCCAGTCAGCTAATTTTAGCTTAATGCCGCAGGTATCAAGTTTATAGCGCACCTGCATAGGTATGCAGCGCAGGGAATCAACAAAATCTGATTCAAATTCAAAGAATTCTGCCATAAATGAGCGATTGAAATTATAATTTCAATACCAAAATTGCTTCTATTAAATTAGAATGATAACAAAAAATGGAGTATTTTAAAATATATTTAAAACAAGTTAATGTCTGTTGTTGGAATTACTAAAACGAATGATTAAATAACTAATTGACAGAGCTAAAATTGCCACGCCCAAGCCAATAATATCAATCCCTTTCACTTTTTCTAAATCAAGAATAATAATTTTTCTAGCTACAGCGATCAAAGAAGTAACAATTACTAACTCAACCTGGAAAACGTGTCTCTTGAGATAAGCTGTAATATTTTCTAAAATTTCTAAAGCAATGAGGATATTTAAAAATAAACCAAAGACTTTAAATAGTGTTGTGTTAATTGAGCCGTAGGGTGTAGTAAATACTTCCTTAATAATGAAAATTGCTAAATCAGCGATCGCCACTAAAATTACTACTACCATAAAAATAGATAGAACTTTAGAAACCAGCACTTCTATATGTTCAATAGCGTGCATGAAGTTCTCATCTTTCGTGATTCCCAAAATTTGCCTAATTATTTTCCTCATTGGCTGCACCCCAATTCTCAGTCAGTCTTTGTAAGCCAAGATAAACATACCATTTCAAATGGTGTAAAAGCCCGGAATACGGTTTTTTCGACTTTTGACTTTTGACTTCTGCCTTACGCTACTAAGCTGATACGCGCCTAAATCAACTATTCTTGCCTCATATCTGTCCACAGTCAAGAGTACAGGGTCAAAGGCTAGCTTGGACTTTTGACTTTTGACTTTTGACAACCTGAGTGCGAAATATACAATTTAAATGCGTAACAGCTTACCACTGAGATGACTGGAGTTGATAATTTTGGGCTGTGTTTTCTACGGAGATTGGTATTAATTGGACTGCACAGGCTTTTAATTCTGGTTGCAGTGAATCGGGGCAAGATTCTGAATGGGTGAGGGCGTTAGCTTCTGCGTCATCTGCCCAGAGTTTACCCCAGTGCATAGGCACAAAAACTGTACCTGGGGAAATAGCTTTTGTCACCTTGGCGGGAAACTTGGCGCTACCTCGACGCGATCGCACTTCCACCACCACATTATCAGTAATGCCTAACTTCGCCGCATCACGAGGATGAATTTCGATAAATGGTTCGGGGTGCATGGCGCGGATTTTTTCAATGCGACCAGTACGGGTTTGGGTGTGCCAATGTCCGTATAATCGTCCAGTAGTCAACACAAAAGGATAACTAGGGTCTGGTGGTTCTGCTAATCCCTTAGAATAATATGCGCCAAATCGAGCGCGACCATCAGGGGTATGAAAACGTAAATCAGTGTAGAGTCTTTTTGACTGTTGACTGGTGACTGTTGACTGTTGACTGTTGACTGTTGGGTGTTGAGTTGGTTTTTGTGTTTCGATATTTATAGAGGAGTGGGGCCATTGAGTGGGGCCTTGGGCTTGCAATTGTTGATGGCTGATACCAGACATATCACAAGGGCGACCCTTGGTCAGTTGGGTAAACTCGGCGTATACTTGGGCTGAGTTAGTAAAGGCGAACTTGTCCTCAAAACCTAATCTGCGTCCCACTTCTGCGAAGATTTCCCAATCTGGTTTAGCTTCTCGTGGTGGTTGGCGGAAGGCTTGACATAGGGTAACTCGACGTTCTGAGTTAGTCATGATACCAGTTTTTTCACCCCACTGGGCTGCTGGTAACAAGACATGGGCATAAGCTGTAGTTTCTGTGGGGTGGTAAGCATCTTGGTAGATGGTGAAAGGCGATCGCAATAATGCCTTTTTCGTCCGTTCCAAATCTGGCATACTTACAGCTGGGTTAGTAGCCGCAATCCACAGTAAACCCACGTTACCGTCTTCCAAGCCAGTGATCATGTCCCATGCAGTTAAACCAGGATGGGGTGAAATTTGCCCTGGCTGGAATCCCCAAAATGCTTCTAATTCTGCCCGGTGTTGGGGATTTTTCACCAATCGATAACCCGGTAATAAATGAGCTAAACCGCCTGCTTCCCTTCCTCCCATTGCATTCGGTTGACCAGTGAGAGAGAAAGGCCCAGCCCCTGGTTTTCCGACTTGTCCCGTCATCAAATGCAGGTTAATAATCGTTCTGACTTTGGCTGTACCTTCACTTGATTGATTTACACCCATCGACCATAAGGACAACACACGCTGCGATTCACCCCAATAACGGGAGGCGGTTTCTAAATCTTCGATGGTGATACCACATTGACGAGCTACTACCTCCGGCGAATAGTGGCGAATTACCTCAGCGTAAGCCGAAAAGTTTCTGGTACAGTCATCGATGAAACCGACATCTATCATGTTCCAACGCATTAACAAATGAGCAATTCCATTTAACAAGTCAATATCTGTACCCGGTTTAATCGCCAAATGTAAATCAGCTGCTTCGGCTGTGGGTGTGCGTCGAGGATCAACCACAATCATTTTTACCTTATGGTTTTTTCTGTGGTACTTCTCCAGGCGGTTAAAAACAATCGGGTGACATTCGGCGGTATTTGTCCCAATTAAAAATGCACAGTCAGTTAACTCCAAATCTTCATAGCAGCAGGGAGGCCCATCAGCCCCAAAACTTTGAATATACCCAGAGACCGCACTAGACATACATAGCCGAGAGTTAGCATCAAAATTATTGCTACCCAAACAACCTTTCATCAGTTTTTGGGCTATGTAGTAATCCTCCGTTTGGAATTGACCGGAACCATACATACATATAGCTTCCGCCCCCTGGGTAAAGCGCACAGATTGAATACGCTTGGTGATGAGGTCAAAAGCTTCATCCCAACTGACACGGCGGAACTCTTGATCAAGTGATTCCCGTACCATTGGGTAATGTAATCTATTTTTATCCAAAGATTCGGCGATCGTTGCCCCTTTGACACAAACCATACCCTGGCTAGATGGATGGGCTTTATCACCCCGCACCCGCCAAGTTGGATTTCCTTGGCTATCTCGATTTGTGGCTTTGTTGAGTTGGGCGGGTGGTGTTACTTCTAGTCCACAGCCGACACCACAATAAGGACATAGGGTTTTGGTAGATTCAGTCACGTCGCTTCGCTCCGAATTCAAAATTCAAAATTCAAAATTCAAAAAAAGAGTGGGGTAGTGAGCAGGGGGAAGAAAATAGACTGATGACTGTTGACTGTTGACTAATGACTACTCATTATGAGCAAAGCGGTTAAACAAGAAATCTAGGGCGTAGTTCCGCAAGTCGTAGTATTTTGGATCTTCCATGATGCGGCGACGGTTGCGGGGGCGATCGAAGGGAATATCGAGGATTTCGCCGATTTGGGCGGCTGGGCCGTTGGTCATCATCACAACTCTGTCGGCTAGGAATAGGGCTTCATCAATGTCATGGGTAATCATGAGGACGGTGACTTGATGGTCACTCCAAATTTGTAGTAGTTCTTCTTGTAATTCTTCCTTGGTGATTGCGTCTAATGCGCCGAAAGGTTCATCGAGAATCAATACTTGGGGGCGGATGGATAGGGCGCGAGCGATCGCCACTCGTTGTTTCATCCCCCCGGAAATCTGGCTAGGCTTCTTCTCGGCGGCTTCTGTCAGTCCCACCATTGCTAAGTGTTCTCTGACGATGGCGCGTTTTTCGGCTTGGGGTTTGTTGGGAAATACTGCATCTACGGCTAGGTAAACGTTTTCAAAAACATTCAGCCAAGGTAATAAACAGTAGTTTTGGAAGACCATCATCCGGTCGGGGCCTGGTTCGGTGATGGGTTTGTCTTGCAGGAGAACTACGCCTTCGCTGGGTGTATTGAAGCCGGAAATCATGTTAAGTAAGGTTGATTTACCGCAGCCGGAGTGACCGATTAAGCAAACAAATTCACCTTCACGGACTTTTAGGTCAATTCCATCGAGGACGGTGTAGGGGCCTTCGGGGGTAGGGTAGATTTTGCTTACGCCTTCAACTACTAGGAAGTTATCTGTTTTTTGAGGTTTTAGGTTAGTTTGATTATTTCTATTGATTATTTGCATATTATTTTCGGTGTTGGATGGATTTATGATTGGCTCACGCAGAGGCGCAAAGGCGCAAAGGAGGAGAGATGACTGTTGACTAAATAAACACTTCTTCAATACGTATTTGTCGTCTAATTTCTAAGCTTTTGAGGTATTCGATTGGTTCTGATGGGTTAAAAAGTTTACCGTCGAATAAGTGGATGGGGTCGTCTTCACCGATATCTAGTAAGCCGAGGTCGCGGGCTGCTGCACCGAATATGTCTGTGCGACAAACTCTTTCAGTGATTTCTACCCAGTTTTTGGGGAATGGTGTTAAGCCCCAACGTGCCATTTGTGTTATCATCCACAAGATTTCGGTGCGGTTGGGATAGTTGGTTTTGTTGAGGTAAAACTGGTTGTAGGCTGTGAGTTGTTGGGGTGGTGTACCGTCGCCGCGATCGTAGGGGTCGATGAAGCCAGAGCGGACGTAGGCGGGATTCACATCTAGATATTCGGGACGACAAAGTATTTCGAGGATTTCTTCGCGGTTGCGGAGGTCGTCACAATATTTGCAGGCTTCTATTAGTGCTTTGACCAGGTTAAGATAGGTTTCTGGGTATTTTTGCGCCCAATCTTCTCTGACTCCCAAGACTTTTTTCGGCTGTCCTGACCAGATTTCTAAAGCTGTAGCTGCAACAAAGCCTAAATCATCGTGGACAGCTTGGTAGTTCCAAGGTTCTCCTGCACAGTAACCGTCAATGTTGCCGGCTTTGAGTTGAGACACCATTTGGGTTGGGGGAATGACTGTCAAGCTAACATCTCTATCGGGATCTATACCGCCAGCCGCTAACCAGTAACGCAGAATTAGGTTTTGCATGGAGGCGGAATGAACTACCCCCAAGGTGAGGATTTGGTCTGGAGAACTATCAATTACTGCTTTTAAGTCAGCTAGGCTTCTCACTCCTTGGTTATAGAGTCTTTTGCTAAAGGTGATGGCGTTAGCGTTGCGAGAAAGATTTAAGGCGTTGATCACAGGAGTAGGTGTTTGACTCCCAGCGCCTAAAGTCAACGCAATCGGCATTCCTGCAACCATTTGGGCTGCATCTAATTTGCCAGTTACCACACCAGTAGCGATCGCCTGCCAGTTGTTTGCCCGGTTGAGGATAACATTATCTAAGCCATACTTGGCAAAGAAGCCTTTCTCTTTAGCGACAATTAAAGGTGCAGAGTCAGTCAAAGGCATAAAACCGATTTCGATCACGGCTTTGGCTGTTCCCAATGGTGCAGAAGCCTGCTGAGTCTGGCGTTTCTTTGCTAGCTTTTGTTGGTTGAGGAAGTAAATTATCTCATTCCGCAGATTGTAATAACTAGGATGTTTGACGACCTCCAAACGTTGACGGGGACGGGAAATAGGGACTTCAAGAATCTGCCCAATGTGGGCTTCTGGGCCGTTGGTAAGCATAACGACGCGATCGCTCAACAACAGCGCCTCATCCACATCATGTGTCACCATCACACAAGTAATCTGATGTTCATTGCAGATTTTCATCAACTGTTCCTGCAAACTCCCCCGTGTCAAAGCATCCAAAGCCCCAAAAGGTTCGTCTAACAGCAACAACTTAGGCCGAGTAGCTAAAGCGCGGGCGATCGCTACCCGTTGTTTCATTCCCCCCGATAACTCACTAGGACGTTTATTCGCCGCTAGGCGCAGTCCCACCATATCAATATGTTCTTCAATAATTGCCCGACGCTCACCCTTAGACTTACCTTGATAAACCTCATCCACAGCCAGAGCAACATTTTCCCGCACAGTTAACCAAGGAAGCAGGGAATAATTTTGAAAAACCACCATCCTATCTGGACTCGGTTCTCGAATTTCCCGCCCTTCCAAAGTCACACCGCCAATACTAGCTCGATCCAACCCAGCAATAATATTGAGCAAAGTAGACTTACCACAACCAGAATGTCCAATTAAAGAAACAAACTCCCCCTGCTTAATTTTCAACTCAATATTTTTCAGAGCGATATATCTACCACCATTAGGTAAATCAAATATCCGATCAACGTGATCAATTTCAACAAAAGTAGGCATTAGTGATTAGTCCTTAGTCATTGGTCATTAGTCAACGGTCAACAGTCAACGGTCAACAGTCAACAATTAACTACTTCTGATCCGCCACAACTTTACTAGCAACAAACCCAACCAATCTATCTAACAACAAACCCACCAAACCAACATAAATAAGCGCCAAAATAATCTCACTCAAATTAGTTTCAGTAGTTGTGTTGTAAGCATCCCAAATAAATGAACCAATCCCCACACCACCAACCAACATTTCCGCCGCCACAATTGCTAACCAAGATAAACCAATACCAATTCTTAACCCTGTAAAGATATAGGGAACAGTGGCAGGAAAGACAATTTTAAAAAAGTACTTTACCCCCTTCAGCCGTAACACCTTAGCTACATTAATGTAGTCCTGGGGAATTTGTTGTACACCTACCGTAGTATTCAGGAGAATCGGCCAAATTGAGGTAATGAAAATAACGAAAATTGCTGAGGG
Organism: Anabaena sp. FACHB-595; assembly: GCF_048568275.1. Classification (NCBI taxonomy): domain Bacteria; kingdom Bacillati; phylum Cyanobacteriota; class Cyanophyceae; order Nostocales; family Nostocaceae; genus Anabaena; species Anabaena sp. FACHB-595. The sequence goes on along the minus strand of NZ_CP183473.1, from coordinate 708,242 downwards.
ATTAGCTTGCTGAAATGCTGCCAATGAAATCGGTAGCCATGCCAGAGGTGGGACTGTTCGCAAGACTTGAAATATAGGATCTACCGCATTATAAACTAATGGATTTACACCAATTAAAATGCCTAGTATAATTCCGGCGATCGCCGCTAGAGAAAAACCTAAACCAACCCGTCCCAAACTACTCAATATTTGCCAGCCTAAGCCCTTATCACTTTCACCGTTATCAAAAAATGGATTGATAATAAAAGGGTCCCAAGTTTCCGAAAAGGTTTCTATCGGCCCCGGCAATTTAAAGTTAGGATTCAAACAAAGTAGTTGCCAAATAACCAGGAAAATTCCCAATGCTACTAAGGGTGGTACAACTTTTTTCCACAAGAAATTATTGATAGCTTTTTGAGATTTCCTTACCCTAGCGCGATTCCCTAAAACAGCAGTCATTTTTTACTTTCTCCCGTGGCATTTTAGTTATTTTTCAAGAAGCCATTACAGCCCAATTAGACTTTTTTGATTTTCAAACTATTTAAGTATTCTTCTGGCTTTTCTGGGTCGAATTTCACGCCATCAAAGAAAGTTTCCACCCCACGGGAACTGCTAGCAGGAATTTCCGCATCAGCCACACCAATCGCTTTCGCCGCTTTTTTCCACAAGTCTTCTTTATTGACTTGATTAACAATGTCTTGAACTTTGGTATCTTTTGGTAAATAACCCCAGCGAATATCTTCAGTTAAAAACCAAATATCGTGACTCTTATAAGGATAGGAAGCATTATCTGCCCAGAATTTCATCCGATGGGCGAAGTTTTGCTCCTTACGACCATCACCATAATCGATATTGCCTTTAGCTCTCTCGATAATATCTGCGGCAGCAACATTAAAGTATTTACGATCAGAGCAGATTTTACACATTTCTTCTTTGTTTTCTGCCTTGTCGCACCATTGTTGTGCTTCCAAGATTGCCATCAAAATTGCCTGGGCTGCATTGGGATTTTGCTCAATCCAATCTTGCCGCATACTAAAGGCTTTTTCTGGATGATCTTTCCACAATTCGCCTGTAACTAGAGCAGAATAACCTATTTTTTGGTTGACCAACTGAGCATTCCAAGGTTCTCCTACACAGAAACCATCAACAGTATTGACTTTCATATTTGCCACCATTTGCGGTGGTGGTACAGCTTCCAAAACCACATCTTGATCAGGATTAATACCACCAGCCGCTAACCAATAGCGCATCCACAAATCGTGTGTACCACCGGGAAAGGTAATACCCATTTTCAAGGCTTTCTTGTCAGCTTTGGCTTTAATCGCTGCGTCTTTAAGGGATTTACTTTCTAGGTTGACATTAAGTTCTTTAAATTTCTCCGCCACAGAAATAGCCTGACCATTAGTGTTTAACCTAGCCAAAATATACATTGGCACTTTATCATTGATGGTCATGAGGTAAGGCATGGGACTAAGGATATGTGCGCCATCGATGCCACCACCAGATGAGCCAATTTTTAAGTTATCGCGGGTGACAGGCCAAGATTTTTGCTTGATGACTTCGATATCTGTCATGCCATATTTAGCAAAGAAGCCCTTTTCTTTAGCAATGATGAGGGGCGCCGCATCAGTAAGAGGGATAAATCCTAACTTGGCTTTAGTCGTTTCTACCTTGGGTGCGTTAGCGGCTGAGACATTAGCGGCTGGTGCTGCTGAAGGCGCTTGTTCTCCTGTGGTAGCTGATTGAGAACCATTGGAAGTACAGCCATGTACCAAAATAGAAGCCGCCGCCGCCGCGCCTGTGGTGAAAAGAAATTTTCTTCTGGAAACGTGTGTCATTTTTTGTATGTTGTTAATTCGTCAGTTGTCAGTTGTCATTAGTCAACAGTCAATAGTCAATTTTCTTCCCCATGCTCACTACCCCACTCTTTTTTTGAATTTTGAATTTTGAATTGTTTTCTCCCCTGCTCCCTTATTGGCTGGTAACTAAGGCTTCCTGTCTGGGTTTGGCTCCAAAATTAGTAATGAGTAAGTCTCGTAATACTAGGTGCAAGTCTTCGCAGGGGATGCCTTTTTGTACACAGCTACCTAAATGTGCATCTTTGCCGACTTTGCCACCCATATAGATGTCAACACCTTCCACGGCTTTACCGTTTTTACGAGCTTTTGTTCCCATTAAGCCAATGTCTGCAACTTGGGGCTGTCCGCAGGAGTTGGGGCAACCTGTCCAATGGATTCGCACTGGACGAGTAAAGGTCAATTCTGCTTCTAAGCCTTTAATCATTTCTAGGGCGCGGTTTTTGGTTTCGATGAGGGCGAAGTTGCAAAATTGTGCGCCCGTGCAGGAAACTAGCGATCGCGTCAATGCTCCAGGATCAAGAGAAAATCTCTCTAGTAAGGGATCTGTCAACAAAGTCCTTAACCGCGAGTCGGTAATGTTGGGAATGATGATGTTTTGTTCAACAGTCATGCGGATTTCACCGCTACCGTATACATCGGCTATCCGAGCCAATTCAAACATATCCTCGGCATACAATCTACCTACAGGGATGTGTAACCCTACATAGTTCAATCCCTCTTGCTTTTGCTTATAGACTCCGATATGGTCGCGTTTTTCCCAATCAATTTCGTCTTTGGGGGCTGCGGGGAGTAAGGATTTACCCAAACGCTGTTCGACTTCTGCCCGAAACTTATCTATACCCCATTCATCAATTAGCCACATCAAGCGAGACTTGAGCCGATTAGCCCTGAGTCCATTGTCACGATAGACCTCTAAAATTGCTCTACATAAGGGTAAGACTTCTTCCGGAGTTACCCAAGCATTCAAAGGAATCGCCGCCTCACAGCGTTTAGCAGAAAAGAAACCACCAACTAACACGTTAAATCCAAAGACTTTTTGGTAAGTAGATGATTCTTCCCCATTCCCCAATACCCAATCTCCAATCCCTTCTTTAAATGCTGGAACAAAGGCTAAATCGTTGATTTCCGCATGAACTGAATTATCCCGTCCACCGGCGATCGCAATATTAAATTTACGAGGCAAATTACTAAACTCTCGATTGCCTTCTCCTTTGTTGGTGAGCATATCCTGAATTTGCTGCACTAACTCACGGGTGTCATACAACTCATCCGCATCTAACCCCGCTATCGGGTCGCCTGTGATGTTACGGATGTTGTCCATCCCTGACTGCACACTGGTTAAACCTACTGCATGAAATTTATTGAATATGTGCGGTAAGTCTTCTATTCTGATACCTCGTAGTTGAATATTCTGCCTAGTTGTAATATCAGCGTTGCCGTCATCTCCGTAACGCTGCACCACTTCGGCTAAAACACGCATCTGATCGCTGGTGAGGATACCATTCGGCATCCGCATCCGCATCATAAATTTACCAGGGGTGACTGGGCGAAAGAATACACCCACCCATTTGAGGCGATGATCTCGGTCTGTTGCGTCCATTGCTTCCCATCCCAAAGAGGCAATTTTTTCGATCTCTGACTTGATGGCAAGTCCATCTTTTTCGGCTTTGAATTTCTCAAACTTATTGAGGCTGGCTTTGGGGGTAGTTACTGTATCTGTCATGAGCTGGTTCTCATAAAGTTTTTTTGCTCAAGATCAATCCACCCGTAGTCTTTGCTAGTTCTACGAGGTCTAGTGATAGCAATTTAGTAATCTTGAAAGAACCTCTCCCCCAACCCCTCTCTCTTTAAAAGTTCTGTTCGGAGGAAACCTCCGCTCAGACTTTTCGCTCCGACGCGGAGAGGGGAGTTTGGCTCCCACTTCCCTACAAGGGAAGGGGGCTGGGGGGTAAGGTTTTTGATTAATGAATCGATGCTCTAATAGTGAAAAACCAAATATTTAATTTTGTTGGCGCAGCCTTCCCGCAGGGTATTTTGAATTGATTTATGCTACTTCAATGACTGACACGCCGCCGATGTTTCACTGAAGGTAACTCTAGAACTAAACCGGGGAGAAACTGTAGTCTTTTACATTGGCTAAATTTGTCAAGTGGTTTGTGTGAATGTTTATGTAACGATTTCGATACTTCTAAGGTTATGTCGGGATCTCAGGTAAAATAGTATAAGTAGCTACAAAATTCTCGTATTAATGCGTAAGTTTAATAGAGAATATGCGTTTTCTGCATTACACTTAACTAATGAGTAGCTAAAAATGTTGGTAAAACAAGGCTAGACTTTTGTTTACAACTAATACATAACTTCAGTGGCTATGAAACGTCGGGATTTCATCAATTGGGTAGGTTTGGGTTGGATAGCAAGTAGCTTACCTGTAGCGATCGCTGCTTGTTCTTCCCAGCCCACAACATCTACAGAGGGGCAAGCGATCGGGACTGTTGCTGAACTAGATAAAACTGGTCAATTACTCAACGAAAATTCACCAATTGGCCCGGTGTTGGTCGTGGGTACATCTAAGGACGCAAATCTGATTGCTGTCAATCCTACTTGTAGCCACAAAGGCTGTACCGTAGCATGGCAAGCCCAAGCGAAGAAATTTGTCTGCCCATGTCATGGCGCAGAATATGGAGTTGATGGTAAAGTGCAGAAAGACCCAGCTACAAAACCACTCAAAACTTACGCCGCCAAGATTGAGGGTGATTCAGTTGTAGTCAAGCAAAGCTAGTGTGAGCAAGTAGGAAGCAGGGAGCAGGGGAAAGATTTATTACTCAGCACTCAGCACTGGCTAAACGCCGCACTACTGCTCTCAGCGCAGCTATTGCCCGTAGGGCTTTACAGCACTCAAAACTTCGCTATTCCAAAGGTATTGTGAATAATATCGGTCAAATTTTAGTGCAAGCGCAGGCGGCGCATAGTGCAGATGATTTGTCATTGGTGATTAATAATCTGCAACAGCTGATTTTAGTAGATACACATGACACGGCTAATTCAGAACAACTGCTGGAATTAGCACTCTCTATTTTTGAGTTGGGAGATTTTCAGCAACGTTGGGATATTGCCAAAGTGTTAGTTAATTTGGGCAATGTGACCATCAACCCATTAATTGACATCCTAGAAGATGAAGACGCAGAGGATGAATTGCGCTGGTTTGCTGCCCGAATTTTAGGTGAATTGCAGCACCCAGAGGCGATTATGCCTCTGGTGGAATTGTTGAAAACTAGTGATGATGAGGAAATTAAAGCGATCGCCTCATCAGCAATAGCGCAAATGGGTACAATCGCCATTCCGGTAATTGTTGAACTCTTAGCACAAGAAAATACAAGACTTTTGGCAGTGCGATCGCTTGCTTATATCCGACATACACAAACCATCGCCCCTCTGTTGAGTGTGGTACAAGATACCCAAGCATCTATCCGCGCCGCAGCTATCGAAGCTCTCAGCAGTTTTCATGATCAACGTGTACCACCTATACTGTTGAACGCTTTAAATGATCTATCTGCCACAGTTAGACGTACAGCGATTCAGGGTTTAAGTTTTCGCTCTGATTTATCTTCAGAATTAAATTTGGTAGCTCAAATTCAACCCAAACTCTACGATTTTAATATAGAGGTTTGCTGTGCAGCCGCCAATGCTCTGGCGCGTATGGGTGGTGATGATGCAGCTCAGCATTTATATAAGGCTCTAATATCAGCTCATACACCCATTACCTTACAACTAGAAATCATCCGCGCTTTAGTTTGGTTAGAATCGCTTATTAGCCTGGAATATTTACAACAAGCATTTAATCAAGTCACAACAGAAACACTATGGCAAGAAATTGTCACAGTTCTAGGAAGAATACAAAAGCCTGAGTTAAAAACACCAGCCACAGCCATTCTATTAGAGATACTGAACTCGCCACATCCAGCTACAAAAATTCATAGTATGAAAAGTGCGATCGCCTTATCTTTGGGTCAGCTAGGTAATGCAGAAGCAACGGAAAGCTTAACTATGCTGTCAACAGATACAGATGAACTTGTTCGAGTCCATGCGATCGCTGCACTGACAAAATTAGCGTATCTTTGAAAACCGACACTGGGGATCAAATCAGAAATAACAGCAGTGCATATGCGGAGCATTGTCTTAGAGATAGCTGAAGAAGATTCTTTCTTTACTTGTCTCTGTACAGATATAACCATAATATGAGTTCAAGGTGATATTTCCGGTAAAATATTTGTAAATAACAATGACCTGGGAGGTAGAGTTTACAGACGAGTTTGAAATGTGGTGGGTTGAGTTAGAGGAAAGTACCCAGGTTGCTATCGATGTAGTAGTGCGACTAATTGAAGCGCGGGGAGCAAAGCTTCCTTTTCCCTACAGTTCAAAAATAAACAGCTCACGTCATTCCCACATGAGAGAGTTGAGGGTGCAGCACAAAGGAGAACCGTACCGAATACTCTATGCCTTTGATCCAAGGAGAGTCGCTATTCTTCTCCTTGGAGGCAACAAGGGAGGAGATGATCGCTGGTATGAGGAGAATGTGCCAAAAGCAGATACGTTGTATGACGAACATTTAGAAGAATTAAAAACAGAGGGGTTCCTATGAAAACGAAGCCATTTGATGAACTTCGTAAAAAAATGACTCCAGAACAACAGGCAGAAAGTGAGATGCAGGCAAACCTTGTATTGCTCAAATTAACACTTTCCGAACTTCGAGAGTCACTTGGACAGACACAAGGTGATGTGGCAAAGAATATGGGAGTAGTACAATCGGCACTTTCAAAGATTGAGCATCAGGATGATATTCAAATATCCACCCTCTCTCGATACATTAAATCTCTTGGTGGAAGTCTGACAATAATTGCCTGTTTTCCTGATCAGGAGGTTGTGATTTCTCAGTTCGATTGATATGCGAGTTGCGTAGAATGATCAACCTTGTAGATATCGCTTACTTTAAACCTATCATCAGCACTGCTCATACTACTGTAGATGTACTTCACCCTAACTCTTACCTTTTAAGAGATTAGGCAGGGGAAAATAATTAATGAAATTTGTGTTAATTGCCAAAGCTGTAACAAAATCTACCAAATTGGGGAGCAAAATCAGCTAACTTAATTGAATGCCGTAAATGTAATTAAGGCTACATACAAATGCGACTAGAGCAGTTGCAAGCTTTTTTGGCGATCGCGGAAACTGGTAGCTTTCAAAAAGCTGCCAGTAAATGTGGTGTCACCCAATCGACAATCAGTCGGCAAATCCAGTCTTTAGAAGCTGATTTGGGTTTAGAACTGTTTCATAGAACAAATCATTCCAAGCTGACCTTGGGTGGTGAACGCCTGCTACCGCGCGCCCGCAAAATTTGTCTGGAGTGGGAAACTGCTACACAAGAGTTAGGAGATTTAATCGCCGGGAAGCAGCCAGAATTGTGTATTGCTGCCATTCATTCCCTATGTGGTTCATACTTGCCACCAGTGTTACAAAAGTTTTGCCGTGATTATCCAGAAGTACAATTACGGGTAACATCGTTAGGTAGCGATCGCGCACTCAAAGTTCTCAAAGATGGCTTGGTAGATTTGGCGATTGTGATGAATAATCGCTTTCTCACCACTGGTAGAGATATGGTGGTGGAAGTCCTTTATGATGAGCCGATAGAACTCTTAACAGCAGCCAATCATCCCTTAGCTGCATACGAGCGTGTCCCTTGGTCGGAGTTGGTACGTTATCCCCAGGTGGTTTTTAAAGATGGTTATGGGATGCAACGTTTAGTCCAAGAGAAATTTGAGCGATTGGAAGCTACGCTACAAGCGGCTTTAGAAGTCAATACCCTAGATGCCTTCCGGGGAGTTGTACGCCAAGGGGAATTAATTGCTTTGCTTCCTTCCTCCGCATTAGTAGAAGCGCGCCTTGACCCCACCTTAGCCGTGCGTCCCTTAGCTAATAGTGCATTACCGGAAAATTCTGGCTTAACACGTCGAGTAGTCATGGTCACAACTCAAGACCGTCTGCAAATTCCTCCCATCAAACATTTTTGGCAACTAGTGAGAGAAAATATTCCGCCAATAGTTGAGCGACAGCGATCGGCATCGTAATATCAATTCAAAATTCAAAATTCAAAAAGCCAGACATTACAAAGGTTTGAGAGTATGTGTCTGTCGCATTATTTTTTGAAATTGCTATAAGGTATACGATTAGTCAATAGTTCATAGTTCAGAGTCAAAAGTCCACAGTCCAAAGCAACAATACGACTAATGACTAATGACTAATGACTAATGACCATTGACCGTTGACTAATAACTTTTATGAGTATTGTATTCAGGGATCTGCTGAAAAAAGTAGGGAGTGGGAACCATACGGGAGAAAGTTTAAACCGTGTTGAAGCCGCCACCGCCACTAAGATGATGTTCTTGGGTGAAGCTACACCAGCCCAGATAGGCGCATTTTTGATCGCCCACCGGATTAAGCGCCCAACGGGAGAAGAGTTAGCGGGAATGTTAGATGCTTTCGATGAATTGGGGCCAAAACTGCAACCAATCTCTTCTAAACGCCCAGTTATAGTTTTCGGCATACCTTATGATGGCAGAACACGCACTGCACCAATCAGTCCGGTAACAGCGTTACTCATGGCCACAGTCGAACAACCAGTGGTAATACACGGAGGAGATCGCCTACCGACGAAATATGGATTACCTTTAACCGAGATTTGGCAAGGATTAGGCGTAAATTGGACTACCTTATCACTAGAAAAAACCCAAGAAGTATTTGCACAAACAGGAATCGGCTTTGTTTATACACCAAAGCATTTTCCCTTAACTAATAGTATTTGGGAATACCGCGACCAATTAGGTAAGCGTCCACCATTGGCAACGATGGAATTAATTTGGTGTCCCTATGCTGGGGATGCTCATGTAATTGCTGGGTATGTTCATCCACCAACAGAAGGGATGTTCCAGGTAGCATTGGAACTGCGGGGAGTAAGTAAATTTACTCTTGTGAAGGGATTAGAAGGCAGTTGTGATTTACCACGCGATCGCACAGCCATTATCAGCTTATCTTCAGCATCACCAGAGCTAGAAAGAGTCTTCCTTTCAACCCATGAATATGGTTTTACTACCAAGAATGTACCTTTGGGTAGCACCGAAGAATTACTAACTCAAATACAGGATGTACTTGCTGGTAAATCCTGTGAATTGCAACAAACAGCCTTGTGGAATGGCGGCTTTTACCTCTGGCGGAGTGGAATTTGCGCGGATATGCGATCGGGTATTGCTAAGGCAGAAGAATTATTAAATAGTGGGTTAGTAGCTGCCAAATTGCAAGAATTAATTCAAGTAGTTAATTCAGTTACGGAAAATTTGCTTTCTATTACCTAAACCCAAAAATCATAGAATCAGGGTAATGGTTGATGGAAACAGTCTCCGGGAAAAACTCAAAAAACAAGATACCCGATTTTAAAGAAATCGGGTATCTGCACCCTTGATGTTTCTTTTCTAATTATTGGTGAAAGCACCTTTGATATTATCGATAGTACGCTCAACAGCATTTAGATTGTTGTCTACTGCTGTTTCTGTACGAGCTGCATCTTCTTCTGCTCTTTTCTGAATCCGAGACGCATCTTTGTTAGCTTTGCGCTCGGCTGTGCTACCATTATCGGTTGCATCATCGACACGGCTAGCATTTGTTCTGGCTGCATCTTTAACGTTATCTTTGGTGTCGCGGATGAATTCTTTGGATTTGTTACGTAGACTATCGGTTGCGTCCGAAGTTGCGATTAAATATGTAGAGTTATCAGCCATTGCTGAGGTGTCGGCGAAAAATGCACCTTGCCAAACGAAAGCGATCGCTGATAAACAAAATACAGTTGTAGCTATCCAACGTCCTAAATTTGAGAGCTTTTTCATAGAAAAATTCAGTTTCATAGAATGTAACTTGCTTAAGATGAAGCATTCTATTTTTACTTTATCTAGCTCATCAGCCATATCGTTCTCTAGGTGGAGGTTTTATCGTCGTAAGTTATTAGATAAAATCGCTCTTTTAATAGATTGCTGGAATGAACGTAATACCAATATAAAAAAGGTGGGCAATACCCACCTGAATATAAATAGGACTTACGCAACTGGCATATTATTTTAAGTTTGTAGTGAGGACTTTAGTCCTCAAAATAAGAGCTAAAGCCCTTACTACAAGCAAAAAATAAGACTTTTTGTGACACTTGCGTAATCCCCGGATAAATTATGGCTTGGAACCTCGTACAAGTGAAACAGAAACTTAGCTTACAGGAGATGGTTGCTTTTGAAAGTAAGCCTGTAGAACTCTTTCCGCAATTTGACGGCTAGTTAAACCTAATTCCGCCTTAGACTCATCTGGAGTAGCGTGTTCTACCAATACATCAGGAATACCAATGCGCTTGACAGGAACCACCACATCTGCATCTAACAATGCTTCTGCTACAGCTGAACCAAAGCCACCCATCACACAGCCTTCTTCCAGGGTGACAACCCGCCCAATTTTCTGAGCCAAAGGCACGATTAATTCCGTATCTAAGGGTTTAACAAATCGGGCATTAATCACAGTCGCTTCAATCCCGTGTTCGCTGAGAATTTCCGCCGCCTGCATACTGGGGTAAACCATTGTGCCGTAGCCGATAATTAATACATCATCACCGTTGCGGAGAATTTCACCTTTACCGATTTCCAAAGGTTCCCAGCCTTCTTCCATCAGGGGTACGCCATAGCCATTGCCACGAGGGAAACGCATAGCGATGGGCCCGGTGGTATGTTCAATACCAGTAACTACCATGCGTTGCATTTCGGCTTCATCTTTCGGTGCCATCATTACAATGTTGGGAATGCACCGTAGATAGGCAATGTCATACATACCTTGGTGGGTAGGGCCATCAGAACCAACAATTCCCGCCCGATCCAAACAGAAGAATACTGGTAAATTTTGGATACAGACATCGTGAATAATCTGGTCGTATGCCCTTTGTAAGAAAGTAGAGTAGATGGCTGCTACAGGACGCATACCTTCAGTTGCCAAACCAGCTGCGAGGGTGACTGCGTGTTGTTCCGCAATGCCAACATCAATATATTGATTGGGCAGTTTTGCTTGTAGCTTATCTAAACCTGTTCCTGTCGCCATAGCCGCAGTAATCCCAATAATTTTGGGGTTTTGTTCTGCTAATTTAACTAGGGTATGGGAGAAGACTTTGGCATAAGCAGGGGGTTTGGGTTTGTTGGAGGGAATTGCTTTGCCAGTTGTCAGGTTAAAAGGAGTTTGGGCATGGTAGCCTACTTGGTCTTTTTCCGCGAGTTCGTAGCCCTTACCTTTGATAGTGGCTACATGAACTAACACTGGCCCAGCTATTTGGTGTGCTTGTTGGAAGGTAGCAATCAATTCCTCTAAATTATGCCCATCAACTGGCCCCATGTAGGTAAAGCCCAGTTCTTCAAATACTGCACCTACCTTGGGAACGGCTAAACGTTTCATCCCTTCTTTAATTCTTCCTAATTCGGGAGATAGGGATTCGCCGACAAAGGGAATGTGTTTGAACTGTTCTTCAAAATTATCCTTGATGAACTGCACCGGGGGACTGAGGCGCATTTTGTTGAGGTAGCGAGGAATCGCGCCGACGTTGGGAGAAATAGACATCTCATTGTCGTTGAGAACAACCAATAAGTTGGTTTTCGGCAAGTGTCCAGCATGGTTGATAGCTTCCAACGCCATACCACCTGTTAATGCACCATCGCCAATCACGGCCACGGCTTTAAACTTTTCCCCGTTCATGTCTCGTGCTAAAGCCATACCCAATGCTGCGGAGATGCTGGTTGAAGCGTGGCCTGCACCAAAATGATCGAATTTATTTTCACCACGTTTGAGATAACCGGCAATTCCATCTTTTTGTCTGAGGGTATGGAAGTCGCTGTAGCGTCCTGTAATCAATTTGTGGGGATAAGCTTGGTGTCCTACATCCCATATAACTTTATCCCGGTCTAAATCTAGAGTCTGGTAAAGCCCTAGTGTTAACTCTACAACACCCAAGCCAGGCCCCAGATGTCCACCAAATTCAGCTACTGTTTGCAGGTGTTTATCTCGAATCTGACGGGCAATTTGTTGCAGTTGACGGATGGATAGACCGTGCAGCTGATTGGGATGGGTGATTTCACTCAGATGCATATTATAGGGTTTTCCTCTCTAATCTCTACTTTTGGTATTCTGATTTTCCCACGGTCGGGTAGCCCGGAGAATTAGACTGTTACTAAGTAGCAGTCTAAGAAGTGTTCACTAAGGATGGGTAATTAAGCACTAGGCTATCAGCATTTTTTACTAGTAATCATGCTTTATAACCTACACCGCAAAATTACTTGAAAAAGTGTAATTAGATTCATTTTTGCAAAATTAGCAAAGTAGAAGAATATCCTGCTGATAGGTTGTTAACAACACACTATGCAAGGATGATTAAGAGTCTAGAGGCTAGGGAATAGAGCCTATATTTAGTCTATTCTATCCAAATGTACTATGATACGGTGCAGCAAAAATAGACATACTACTCTTAAGCAAAAATAGCACCGTATAGATATGTTGTAATTTTATTTTTATCTGCTGATTTTTACGTAGTTTGGGTATTAAGGTAGTTGTGGACTATCTGTAGTCGTGGGAACTACTGGGGTGTCTGGTTGCTTTTGCTGTCTTTGCAAATATTTACTCAGCAAGTAAGCCATATCCCCACGGGTCATAGGTCTTAATGGGGTGATGTTATTCTGAGCATCAGTATTAATAAATCCTTCTGTAATGACTGTGGCGATCGCTCTTCTCGCCCAATTTGGTATAGAATTCGCATCTGGATAGGGTGCGAGTATCTCGTTGACAACATCATCAGAGAATTGAAATACTCCATAAGCTTGGGCAAAAATTGCTAAGGCTTCTGCCCTTGTCACCCGTTGATTAGGAAAGAACAAATTCCCCCGATAGCCTTTCATCACATCTGTTTTCAAAACTGTTTGAATATCTTGATACGCCCAGTGAGAACGAGGTACATCGGCTACTGTGATTGATTTTGGTTGGTTAGCGGCTTCTTGTTTATTGAGACGGAATGCTTTTACCAAAATCGAGGCTAGTTCGGCACGATTCATTAACCTTTCTGGATAAAAGTTTCCATCTGCTGAATTAGTCATCAAATTGGCAGCAATTACCTGTTGAATTGCTGTGGATGCCACATCCCCAGTATTTTCGCTTCCTTGGGCTTGAACAATTACTGGGAAGCCTTGGAGTAGTAGTACTAATGAAAGGGTACTGAGTAAAGGCCGCATAGTTCTTACCATCTTGAATTTGCTTCGATGTAGTTTTTAATACTGAGTGGTGAGTAAGCCATTCTTTAATTTTGAATTCCCCCTCAGGGGGTTGATTCTTAACTATGGTGACGCATTTTTACTAGCCAGGTGTCCCATCTTCGATATCGACGAATCAACCTGAGTTTGGGGATCAAAAAAATTGTTGAGAATTTTTTGCTAAACTAACTGAGAATTGTTTGCACTTAAGATATGCTAATAAAAGAAACTGTACTCCTAAAGATTCTCAATATTGGGGAGTAAAAGTTCGATAATTACTGCAAGTTAGTTGCACTTGAGGGCTAGTCGCTTGAAACAGTTCAGTTCCGAAGTAGAAGAAAAGTCCGTTGTAGAAGTAGATTGGGCAGATCGTTGGCAGGTATATCAGCGCTTACAGGAATTAGAAATTCCTTGTTGGTGTGAAGCTAACCAGCCACTGAAGGTTGAACTTGTCACCCCTATGACAGTTGTTCAGCTTTGGAGTGTGATGCGACAATTCACATCTTCTCGCCAAGATTTAATTTACTCTCTTGAAATTAATTGGCAAAGCCGTTATCCGTATTCTTAACGGATGGCTGCAATATGTCTCACTTAATTACTCAGACTTACTTTAGTTAATCAAAGGTGGAACAATATGGGTGTATGCCACAGTAAAGATGTATCAGAGTTTTGCCTTGAAGGCAGATTTATGGAATTTGTTATTAAAGATGGCTATAAGCTTAAAGGTTTATTACTACTAACTGCTGACGGTGAATGTTATGTTAAACTGTCCAAGCAATTAAGGTTTACTTTTGACTGGCGTTTACCTACTGGTACTTTGTTACAAGTGGTTGGTGAAAAAAAGTATGATGCTAAAACTGGCAAAGTTACTCTCAAGGCTGAAGCTGTGATGGCAGCTAGAACAGAGACATCATCGGCAGTTAAACAAGTCCCAGCAATGGAAAACACAAAACCAAAACCAGAGAAGGCTAAAGCTACAATTTTGGTGTGCCAGAAGTCCGACTGCATGAAACGAGGCGGTAAAGCACTTTGTCAAGCACTAGAAGCGACTTTAAGCGATCGCGGTCTAGAAGACCAAGTTACCATTAAAGGTACTGGCTGTATGAAAAACTGCAAAGCTGGGCCTAATTTAGTGATGCCAGATAAAACTCGCTACACCCGTATTCAAGCAGACCAGGTTCCTAAGCTGATGAATAAGCATTTTGCTGACAGTCAGCAATCAGATCATTCCCATCAAGCGGTAATATCAAACACCAATAAATTTGAACCATTTACCAGAGTTTCAGCTTTTTAAGCATCAGGTATTTCGAGAGTGTTTGTCCTGTGTTTTTTTCATAGTTGATTCGATATTTCGTTATAAAAAATTAAATTATGCAATTTGTGGGGTGAGGCATTGTGTCCACCCCATATTACTGAGTCTTCCTTTATATAAAATCATCATTATTTTAAATATACAGTGGAAACCAAGCGATCGCCCCCACATGGTAGGTTTAATTTACTACGCTTTCCGGGTGATGATTGCGATCGGTTTTTTCCTTGCAGGTTTAATGCTCGTGAGTACATTGTTTTTCGAGGTAAGGTAACTGGCGGTAGCTATGGGGAGTAGGGGAGTAGGGGTTTCAAACATTTATATCCCTGTACCCTAGACACTTTTAATTGCTAAATTTGGGAAATCTACCAAAGAGCGTTATTTTTGGAGAATATACTCAGTTAAAATCTTCAAAATAAAAAGGCCAGTTAGCATCAATGCCACACTCTTATTCTTTTGACCAAGATAGTAACGCACATAAATCATTTGAACTACCCGGAGCTAGGCCACACTATAACCCCGATCGCCCCGGCCAAGTAGAGCATATTTTTCTCGATTTGAACTTAGATATTCCTCAGCAAAGTTACGAAGGTAGTTGCAGTATTCGTTTATTGCCTATCCGCAACGGTATAGATCGCTTAACTTTGGATGCGGTTAACTTGCAAATTCGATCTGTGCAGGTGGATGAGGTAGGGCAGGACTTTGATTATGATGGCGAACAGTTGGTAATTCAACTATCCCAACCCACCGAGATTGGCAAGCGGATATTAATTGCGATCGCCTATGCTGTGGAAAAGCCCCAGCGCGGTATCTACTTTATTCAACCAGATTCACACTACCCTAATAAAACCGTTCAAGTTTGGACTCAAGGCGAAGATGAAGACTCGCGCTTCTGGTTCCCCTGTTTCGACTACCCAGGACAACTTTCTACTTCAGAAATTCGGGTGCGAGTTCCTAAATCTCTCATGGCGATTTCTAACGGTGAACTGATTGACACTCAAGAAGATGGCAAACATAAAATCTATCACTGGTCACAACAACAGATTCATCCTACTTACTTGATGACCCTCGCCGTTGCCGATTTTGCAGAAATTCGGGATGAATGGCGCGGTAAACCAGTCACCTACTATGTAGAAAAAGGACGAGAGGCGGATGCTAAACGTAGCATGGGCAAAACTCCGAGGATGATTGAGTTTTTGAGTGAAAAGTATGGTTACGCCTATGCTTTTCCCAAATATGCCCAAGTCTGTGTCAGCGACTTTATCTTTGGGGGTATGGAAAATACTTCTACTACCTTATTAACTGACAGATGTTTGCTAGACGAACGCGCCGCCTTAGATAACCGCAACACTGAAAGTTTGGTGGTTCACGAACTAGCCCACCAATGGTTTGGTGATTTGCTAGTTATTAAACATTGGTCTCATGCTTGGATTAAGGAAGGTATGGCTTCCTACTCTGAGGTGATGTGGACTGAACAGGAATATAGCGCCGAAGAAGCCGCATATTACCGTTTATTAGAAGCGCGGAGTTATTTGAGTGAAGATAGCGGACGCTACCGCCGACCGATGGTAACCCACGTTTACCGAGAAGCCATTGAACTCTATGACCGCCACACCTACGAAAAAGGATCTTGTGTTTATCACATGATTCGGGCGGAATTGGGAGAGGACTTATTTTGGCAGGCAATACAAACCTTTGTCCGGGATAATGCCCACAAAACTGTAGAAACAATAGATTTACTCCGGGCAATTGAAAAGGCTACCGGACGCAATCTCGCTTTCCTGTTTGACCAATACGTTTATCGCGGTGGTCATCCTGATTTTAAAGTTGCTTATTCTTGGGACGGGGAAGCGAAGTTAGCCAAGGTAACAGTCACCCAAACTCAAGTACCCGCAGATAAGGATAAAGATGTATTTGACCTGAGAATCCCCATTGGTTTTGGCTATAACCAAACAGAAGCAGCAGCAAAACTGCAAACTTTCACCGTGCGGGTACATGAACGGGAACAAAGTTTTTATTTCCCACTCACAGAGAAGCCAGACTTTATCAGCTTTGATGTGGGTAATCATTGGCTGAAAACTGTGTCTTTAGAATATCCCATCCCAGAGTTAAAAGCACAGTTAGCATCTGACCCAGATCCAATTTCGCGTATATATGCGGCGGCAGCTTTGGCGAAAAAAGGCGGATTAGAAGCTACTAAAGCCTTAGCAGCATCTCTGAAAAATGAACCATTCTGGGGTGTGCGGGTGGAAGTGGCGAAACAGTTGGCAGAAATTAAGCTAGACCAAGCTTTTGATGGATTAGTTGAGGGTTTAGCAGATAAAAATGCTTATGTACGGCGGGCTGTGGTGCAAGCACTAGCAAAAATTAAAACCCTCGCTAGTTATAAGGCTGTCAAAGGTGTAGTCAAAGATGGTGATGCTAGTTACTACGTAGAGTCGGCAGCTTGTTTGGCCTTAGGAGCGATCGCCGCCATTAATTTCGATGACAAATCCAAAGAAGAAAAAGCGATCAAGCTCCTGCAATCAGTTTTAGAAGAAAGGGCTGGGTGGAATGAAGTAGTTCGCAGTGGGGCGATCGGTGGTTTAGCTGAACTCAAAACCTCGGAAGCAGCGTTAGATTTGATACTTGAGTATACAAAACTCGGTGTACCCCAACCATTACGCTTGGCAGCAATTCGGGCATTAGGCAAAATTTCCCCTGGTCAAAGCCCAGTCAATTTAGAACGGATTATTGCCCGGCTAGGCGAACTATCTAAAGAAAACTTCTTTTTAACCCTGATGGCAGTTGTCGCCGCATTAGGGCAAATGGAGACACCAAAGGCAATGGGAGTATTGCGATCGCTCGCAGATCAAACAGCCGATGGGCGTGTGCGCCGTTTCGCCGAAGAAGAACTGGCGAATGTGCAGAAAAACATCGGCACAGACAACGCTTTACGAAAATTACGCGAGGAATTTGACCAACTCAAACAACAAAACCAAGAACTTAAAAGCCGTCTAGAAAATCTAGAAGCTAAATCCCAGACTGTTAAACAGTAATCAGATGTCTTTGGTTTAAATTGCACATTTTTTCGTGTTGGCTGTTGACAGTTGACAGTTAACAGTCAGCAGTCAACAAACCATAAAAGGGTCATAGCTTATCTAGCTTGGTAATGGTGGAGCTAGAGGTGCGCGTCTTGTAGCACCACCTCCACCTATGCTAGTTGGGCTGTTGTTATCCACGATGTAAACTGCCTGATATAGCTTCATGATGTCGTTGTAAAAAGTACCAGATGAAGCTTCAAAACTATAACCATATTTTGTTTTAAACTCTTCTGGAACTCCTTTTTCTACTGCTATATAGTGACCATCCCATCCAGCATCATCAACAACATAAGCACCGTAATTTTGTAATGCACGAAAAAGCTTCTTGCCAACTGGAGTTTGTAATTGCAGACTAGACTCGGTGACAGATGGTGGAATTGCTAGTAGGGTTCCTTGTACAAAAGCAGGGTTTTTTCCACCATAATTAGTGGCGGCGGCGTTGTCAGCTCGGTCTGCTGGCCAGCGATACCCAGGAAGACTACTGGAATAATAGAAGTATTTTTTCCCCCACAGGACAAACTTGATAGCGTGGCGGATTGGTTGATCATTAGTCAGTTCGCCTCTACGAATTGAACCGCCAATAGAAGAAAGTCCAGATCCGAAATGCGCTCCACCTATGCCTTGACCAGATAAACTCAAATCAGGGTAATAGCGCCAACCGTAAATTGGCCCACCCTTTTGACAACGAGCTAACGGCTCAAGTTGTACTAAGGTTTTACCATCTGGCATCAAAAAAGCGGAGGCATTGTTCGGCGTACTGTAGGGAGTTAAGGTAGCATCGGGAATGATTAAACTATTGGGAACAGGTAGAGATATGTTCATATAGTTGGTACCAGAACACCTTTTAGTCCAGCTACCAGGAGAATAGACTGGGCGTAAAGGATCACTAGCTTTTAACTTGTAAAAATACTCTCGATCCGGCCCAAACCAACCAGCCTTTTGAATATTTGCCGGTATATATTTAGCGTTTGAGCCTATGGGCATATTCCAAATTGACGTGGTGGAAAATGGCCATAACCAAGGATCTCTCGTAACTGTTTGACTATTAGTAGCTGAAGTTGTAGAGATAATAGTCAATCCAATACTAACTATTACCGCAAATACACGTAATTGATGCTTGCGGTATTTCCAGAAGGAAAACAATTTCATCAGAATCTAGCCTAGAGAAGTTGATCAAGGGAACTAAGCTATAACTTACGCACTAAGCATCAAAATTCAGGTGACAGTCGTCCTTTTTAACTTTTTAGCTAACACATTGCTATCTATTCATAACTTGATTTAGAAAGTTAGAATTAGCGATTTATCTGCACACCCATGATGAAATTTTGCTGCGAAGTGCGTAAAAAATATAACTTGAAGATAGTCTTCCCAGACTGAGGTTGTAAATAACAGTGAAGAAGTTGTAGTTTTATAAAGTATAATTAATAAAAAGATAGAAATATCTGGGCAGTTCAATAAGCTAGCATAGCTGCGAACAAGCCCAAAAATCAAGATTAATAGTTTTTTTTCACAGAAAACTACCCTTAGCTTCGACTAGCAAACAAATTGCGGGTCAACACACAAAAGGACACTGTAAATTTCCCAGAAGAAGAGGCAGACAAAGGCGTGGGTCAGTATCAACCTGGTCAGCTAAAGCGCTACAATCCCGATGCGATTGCTCGTTACTATCGTTTTCGTCCCTGGCTAGCATGGGGACGGCTATTCAAAATAACTTGGTCTTTTGCCATGTTTGTTTTGGGTTTGAAGTGGGATGAATGGCAAAATCAAGTAGAGCAGAACAAGGGAAAACGAGCTACCCAGTTGCGAGAACTACTTACCCGTTTGGGCCCTACATTTATTAAGGTCGGTCAGGCTCTCTCCACTAGACCAGACCTAATACGTAAGGACTTCCTAGAAGAACTCATCAAGCTGCAAGACCAATTGCCAGCTTTTGATAATGCGATCGCTTATCACATTATTGAATCAGAGTTGGATAGACCCATATCAGATATATATAGTGAGCTTTCCCCAACTCCAGTTGCAGCAGCTAGTTTAGGTCAAGTCTACCGAGGACGCTTACTTAGTGGTGAGGAAGTGGCGGTGAAGGTGCAACGCCCTCATCTGCGCCCCACTCTCACTCTTGATCTTTATCTCATGCGTTGGACTGCTAGTTGGTTAGCACCTTGGCTACCACTCAATCTTGGTCATGATTTAACTTTGATTGTGGATGAGTTCGGCACTAAGTTATTTGAGGAGATTGACTACCTCAATGAAGGTCGTAACGCGGAAAAATTTGCTCACAACTTCCGCAATGATACCCAAGTAAAAGTCCCAAGTATTTATTGGCGTTTTACCAGTAGTCGGGTTCTAACTCTAGAGTGGATTAACGGCTTTAAGCTCACAGATACTGACAGTATTCGCAAAGCTGGTTTAGACCCAGAAGCGATTATCAGTATTGGTGTCACCTCAGGCTTGCAGCAGTTGTTGGAATATGGCTTTTTCCACGCCGATCCTCATCCAGGTAATTTGTTTGCCATGCCTGACGGTCGTATGGCTTACATCGACTTTGGCATGATGGATCAGTTGGAAGAAAACAGTAAAGAACGTTTGGTAGATGCACTAGTGCATCTAGTCAACAAAGACTATAGTGATTTAGCCTTAGATTTTGTTAATTTAGGCTTTCTGACTGCCGATACCAATATTGCCCCCATTATTCCGGCATTGGAAACAGTGCTAGGAAATGCCATTGGTAAAAATGTCAGCGATTTTAACTTTAAAACCATCACAGATCAGTTCTCGGAACTGATGTATGAGTATCCATTTCGAGTCCCGGCGAAGTTTGCCTTAATTATTCGTTCTCTGGTGACACAAGAAGGGATTGCACTGAGTCTCAATCGCAATTTTAAAATTGTGGATGTGGGTTATCCTTACGTAGCCAGACGGTTACTAACTGGAGAATCACCGGAATTGAGAAGGCGGTTGCTGAATGTGCTGTTCAAAGATGGTAGATTTCAGTGGCAACGCTTGGAAAATTTGATTGCGATCGCTCGCAGTGATAACAATTTTGATGTATTACCCACAGCCAGAATGGGTTTGCAATTTCTCTTGTCTGATGAAGGTCAATTTCTCCGCCGCCAGTTGGTGCTAGCGCTTACAGAAGATGATCGCTTGCACACAGAAGAAGTTCAACGCTTGTGGTCTTTGGTGAAAGATGACCTCCAACCAAATCGCATATTCAATGTGGCGATCGGTTTGCTGACAGATTTATCTAGGGAAGGGGTTGCCGCTATTTTACCTCAAGCAACATCTTTTGGATTTTTTGATGAATCCCAGGCAAAAAATTAAAAATCAACTTTTCTCATCTTTTTAAAAAATCTCATTAATTCTCATGGGGAGTTTTCATGTACTATTATCCTTTGCAACCGCCCTATTTCTTGCTACTTCTAGGTCTATTTGTAGCAGTAACCTCCGGCATTGCCTTATCTGGGACACTAAAATTAGTAGTACAGAAGTGGCAAATCAATAGCGACGAAAATTCTCAAGCTAGTTCATCATTAAAGAAACTTTTGTCCGTACCCTTTTTAGGAATAACTAGTGGTACTTGTTTATTTTTATCTTCTGGTTTAGAAATATTTGGCTTTCCTGATTCTCTAGCTTTAGGAATCGGTTTACCGCTCAGTTTGCTGACTTGCTTATTAGTTTGGTTGCAATTAGGTAGTATGTTAACTTTTGCAGAACGCCAAGGAATGAAATCACTAGACTTAGATACTTGAAGGGGCGACTAGCAAAAATCAACATCCGTACTTAACAAATTGATGAAGATTTAGTAATACGTAAGTAAGTATGCGTATTTAAATGTAAGATGTAATTGCGTTATCTACGGGACTCAATGGTAGAACACATTATATTTTTTTAAGTCTACCTACTTAATAGGGAAATTACTTATTACCGAAGTGACTGTTTGAATCTCTCTATTTAGTGAATTATTTTGGGTTCCCGTACCTCGCAAGTAATATTTCTTACAAGTCAATTTTATGCTTGTATTTGTAATTCCTCTAAAAAGCCAACAAGTTGCCAAATCCTGGAGTAATGTTTCTCAACTATTTGAGAGATGCCTCCGCTCAATTTGTGAACAAACTGATACTAACTTTAACGTGAGTTCGACGAACTAAAAAACAGCAGTAAGTAGAGCAGGTAAGCCTTTGGGATAAATATCAAGCGAGGGTTTCTGAGGCAAATAAGTGTAGGCAGCTAAACCAGCCATTAAGTTGACCAAAAAGTTGAAAACGCTGCGATGGCGAGAATGTTCAATTTGACACAGGTTTTTCAGGTGGTCATTAACCGACTCAATGACTGCACGCTTGCGTAACAGAATTTTATCAATGAGTTTAACCAAGCGGTTTTTCATGTTCTTTTTAGATTTGGTAACTAACTCTAACCCCCGCTCATATAACTCCTCAAAAAGTTTTTGTGAAATATATCCTCTGTCACCAAACAGTTTACCAATCAAATCTTGAGTCATATCTGGAACTGGTTTTCGGTCATCGGTATTTGCACTCGTTAGTTTGAATGCCAGTAATTCTCCTTTGTCATTAATAACTAAATGCAGTTTAAATCCATAGTGCCACCCTACAGAATTCTTCCCCCATTCCACTAATCCTTTAAATACCTTATTTGCGTGGGCGCTACATCTATGACAAACTTCGATTGGCGTAGAATCGATGAAGCTTATGCCTGTAATTTCTCCTGTACGTGTAGGACATAGCTGAGACATCCTTTAATTTTTCTTCTTATTTCAGTCTCAGCTTTTTTCTTCACCTAAATTAACCCGTCGAACTCACGTTAACCTCTAACTGAAGTTTTGAAAATAAACTGAATATCTACTATTGAAGATCGGGATTTCTTGAAATTTAGTTTTGACTAGCTATAACAATATTTAACAACTATGAAAACCATTTACTTTTATGCTCCCAAAGGAAGTTTGAAACAGTTAAAATTACAAAATGACCTATGCTGGGATCAAATTTCAGTAGCTCGGAAATTATTATCTGGTAATTTTACGTCTTGGATTTTAACGACGTATCTTCAGCTTAAGAGAAGTGGTTTTTCTTGTGAACTGATAGACTATGTACCAGAAGGAGGAATATTAATTGCTGATAGAGATACTCTCAGTAATAAATATCCCTATTTGGGTAAAACAATGTTAATTTGCGCACAGGGGGATCGAGAATTTCATCCATCAGCATATTTACATATTGTTCATAATCCTGTTCGATTTCAAGATCAGCAAAACAAACTTTGGAATCCTTATTATATTCCTCATTGGCCCCAAATAGGTTTAATCCCAAGGTCAAAAGAGCGAGGTTCTACTGTAAAAAATATTGCTTTTATGGGTTCAAGAAGTAACTTGGCACATGAATTCAACTCTGACCAATGGATTAAGGTAATAGAGGAATTAGACTGTCAATGGTATCCAATTTTTGATCAAAGCAAATGGAATGACTATAGCAGTATAGATATTATTATTGCAGTGCGTAGTTTTGATAAACAGACTCACACACACAAGCCAGCCAGCAAGTTAGTAAACTGTTGGAATGCTGGAGTTGTAGGTATTTTAGCACCAGAATCCGCTTTTGTGGCTATCAAAAAGTCAGAATTAGATTTTTTGAGCGTAAATTCATTGAGTGAAATAATTGAGGCTGTAAAGCAATTAAAAAGTAATTCAGAAATATATTTGTCAATGGTTCAAAATGGAAAAGAACGAGGACAAGAATTTAGTGAAGCAAAAGTTACTCAGCACTGGATTAACTTTTTTAACAACTATGTTTTTCCTGAATATGAAAATTGGTTAGGAATGACTGAGATTCAAAAAACTGCATTATTTATCAGAAGATATATTAGACTAAAGAGTCAGCGTATGTTTAAAATAATCAACTCAATACTACCTAAGTAACTTTAACGTGAGTCTCCAACGGCGGCGCACCTGTGGGAAGGGCGAAAGAAACTATTCTGTTTTCTTAGGAGTTCGACAGGTTGATGATAAAACTGATTGATAAAATTCTTTCACGCAAACGTGCCGTGATTGAGTCAGTTAATGACCATCTCAAAAACCTGTGTAAAATTGAACATTCTAGACATCGAAGTGTTTTCAACTTTTTGGTAAACTTGATGCCTGATTTGGCTGCTTATACTTAATTTACCTCATAAATCATCTCTCGATATTTATGCCCAAGGCTTAACTGCTCTACCTCCTGCTGTTTTTTGATTCGTCGAACTCACGTTAACTTTAGAGTAGTTGTTGTTTGCCATGAAAAGCCGGATATAAAGTTTAACCATCCTCATGTTAACTATGTTGAAGTTGACTTTCCCATACCTGCTCGTAATATCCTTCAACAAAGGCAAGATAAAGGAAAAAAATCATTAAAGGGTTGATGTATGCCCGGCATTTTTCACCAACTCATGTCATGATTGTTTCAATTCATCTATTAGAAAAGAGTTCGGTGTTTATCAATTGTCATAGATTGTTAAAGCCAGAAAGCCTCTAAAATCAGGATTTTTGGCTTTAATTTCAACTACTTTGTAAGCTGTCGTAATTGAGTTTTGATGCGGTTTAAGGTTTTTTCCCACTGGCTTTGTTTTGCTGGTATAGGTATTGTTAATGCAGGTAAATGGGGATTCAGATTTCGATAATGTTCCCATATTTCCCAATAGGGACAGCCTGGTTGAATGCGAATACCAGCCCAATGCAGATATTGCAGGGGTTGATTAATATGAGGATCAAATACTAAGTTACCCTGAGTTTGGAAATGAGAAGAACCAGCCCAATTACCTGGTGCTTTACCTTCCCGGCGCACAATATTGAAGCGGCGCTGAATGCGCTTGAGCAACATATAATTAATGATTGGTTGATCAGAAGTCTTTTCTGAAAAGTCAAAATATTCGGGATGTGCTGCACACTCGCTAAAAGTGGCAAATAAATCATCTGCCGAGATTAAGTTTTTCTTAGAACCCCAAAAACCGCCATTAAATATATCTTTAACTTCTGCCTCAGTAAAAACTTTATCCTCTAGAACTTTAGAAGTAAAAACGTTTTTTATACCGCCAGAATGTTGATAATCGCAGCAAATAAAATCTGCTTCTGCAAGGTAGTTGAGATTATCAATGATTTTTTCAAAGACAACAATATCAGTATCAATATATAAAAATTCGTCGAAAGGTCCAAACCAACAGGCTTGCTTACGAAATTGATTGGGACGGGCAAAAAAGCGCCCACCGAAAGTTTCGTGTAATCTTTGAGAAAGTTGGTCTATAAAAGCTAAATCATCATAAAGTTGAACTCCATAGTTTAGCTTAAGGATGTCTGCTATCTTGTGATAATTATCATCATAGGGAATCATCACAACTGGCGTATCTGCGTCATGTAATCGGATACTATTTAGTAGTGCGATCGCCTGATCAATAACTTTATCATTGGCTATAATATATATTCCCCGACTCATATCTTTCACCTCATACTGTTAAACCTAATTTTTTTAAAATTCTTTTACCTAGACTCGGATAAGTCTCGATAACTTTTGGCTTTGTTGTGAACTGTGGGCATTGGTTTGGTTCATGCAGATAGCGGTAATACAAAAACACATCCCGATAAGGAAAGTCAATATTTTCTCCAGCACAAACTTGTCTAAATAAAGCTGATCTTAGCCCAATATAATGAATATATGTGAGTCGATTACCTTTGTCATATAAAATGTTATCTCGCACTTCAAAATGGGGAGAAGTTACACAACAACCAGTTTTTTCTTGATGGGATAAACTGCGAGCGAAATTATAATTAGAAATGCCTAACCGCATAACCATATAATTAAGTACAGTTTGGTCAGGAGCCATATCATAAAGAACCTCAGCCTCTCCCTGACCCAGTTTATTTATAATAGTTTCTCGATTTTTAGCAGTGAATAAATCTTTTTTAGCAGCGTAAAATCCCGAACAAAATATCTCTGTTTGTAATTTTTCTTTGGTAAATAACTCTTTTAATTTGGGAGAATTAACATTATAAACATGAGATAAATCCTTATATTGGAAGTCATGAACTACCCAATCATAGTGATTTAATTGCTGAAAAATCGCATCTAAGGGACTCATTAATAATGTGTCTGCATCCATATAGACAAAGCGATCAAAAGGCCCATCAAAGGCACAGAAACGGCGATGAGTACCAACTCGAAAATATTTTTCCTCACTAATTTTCTGCCAATGTGCTTTAGCTGTAGGATGAGTATCCCAAACACGACAAACAAATTCATCCCATTGCTTGATTGAATCTTGATGATCATAAAGCTGTACATTAGGACGACGGGCAATTTCCGCAGCAATTTCTGTTGTCTCGTCGTCATAGGGATAAATGCAAACAGGCATTTGCGTCCCGTAAATTGCTTCAATACTATTAAGTAGAGCAATTAACTGGTCGTAAACTCGATCATTTGCAAGGGTACAAATACCATCCATATATTACTCACCATTGATTAATAAGATTTATCAAACACTGTCTAGGAAAATTGAGTAACGAATTCTGACAACCAGTTGAGTAAATTTAACTTGTGTAAGATAAGTTGTCTAGCTTCGGCGATCGCATCCTTGGCAGCATACCAAGCATCAGGGGTAGCCGTCACTTCTTGAATGTAAGCAATACCTTTTTCATCCAAACTGGGTAAACGTAAAAAACTGCCTGGGGGTAATAGCTTATCTGCGGCTGGCCCACCATAATAAATCGGCAAACACCACGCCAACAGAGCATCCCATAATTTTTCACTCACATACCAATCATTGTCGGCATAATTTTCAATTGATAAGTTGTAATAATATGGAGCCATTCCATACCACTTGTTACCCAGTTCTCCTAATGATTTTGCCCATATAGGTAAGTCGCGTCCATATACATCACACTTAACTTCGCTAGCTTGTATTAATTCCACAAATTTTAATCGGCGACGATGGTTAACAGTCCGGCTAATACCAGAAGTTATCCAACTGCAAGGAAAGACTTTTTCGGGAACAGGCATTTCATTTAGTTCCCGAAATGAGTTGTTGTGATACCAAATTGCCGGCATATAATCAGGCTTAGGGGCAAAATCATCAGGGCCAGAAATATAACCGCAATACTTTTTTGCTTCTTGATAATAGCGTTTATTTTTCTCTACAATCTCATCTAGGGGAGGTTCACGTAATAGATAAATAATTTTTTCTTTGGGAACATCTCTGAGTAGGGATTCAACATTGACTTGTGGATTTTGTAGTTTTTGCCTTAGCTTATCTATCAAAGATGTTTGCTGATTATCTTTAGGAAAATCAAATTGATACATTAACAGAAAATCTGGTTTTCCTGACAGTGCTTGTATCTGAATATTTTGCCAAATACCAAATTGTTGGGGTGTTTGTTGCCACAACCAATCTGCTCTTTTTGCCAGATTGCGGTAGCTGGTAATCATGCCAATTTTCTGTATATCCATAGAGCCAATATTCATTATTTATAATTTAATTTTAAATTTAAGTTATGAGTTGTGGACGGAAAGATTCATCAACGTAACTGAGAATTTTTTCGGCTCTATTTTCCCAAGAAAATGGCTTCGCCAATTCAACATTATTTGTGTAACCTTCTATTTTTCTCGGATAAATTTCTAATGCTTGCTTCAGTGCTTTAGCCAGTTGGTAAGGATTATCCGGTTCACACCATACAGCAGCTAAAGGCATATCTTTAAAAGGCATTAACGGAGGAATTTCTGTAATCACTATGGGAGTTCCAGAAGCCATATATTGGAAGAATTTCACAGGATTAGTGAAATTAGCAGACTTGCCAGAGCAGTGGGGATGAACCAAAATATCAGCAGCTTGAAATAGGCTGACTAAGCGTTGGCGTGGCAATATCCAACCTAGAAACTTGACATTTTCTACTTGTTTATCTTTAGCCAATTGTTGATAAGCTGTTACTTGTTCTGTCTTACCCCCTGTAATGGCAAACTGAACTTGTGGTAATTCTTTGGCTGCATCAATTAAAACATCAATGCCCTTAAAGGGGTATAAAGCACCAGAATAAACTACTAGCGACTGAAGTTCATCTTTGAGTAATTCTTTGCGCCATGCTGTAGCTTGTTCCGATTGTCGTAATAAAAATGATTGATCAAATCCGTTATGTACCCAAACAACTTTTTCTGGGGGAAATCCCTGTTCAATCAAACTTTGTCTTATAATTTCTGATTGGGTGACAGCAACTTGTAGAAATGGACTTTCAGCAATGGCTTTGGGAACTTTTTCCTTTTGAAAATAGTGGCGTTCGTAGATAGTAGGAATGCAGTTTTTGATTGCTGCTTGGACAAAATTCCAGTCTCTAGTGTGAACAATTTTTGTATATTTTAGGAGATGGAATGGTAGATAATATCGGGTTACAACTGTACTAGATGCTGTAAACTTACCCCCTACACAATCAATCGGCCAGGGCATTGGTAAAGATGCCACTTTTAGCTTATCTTGCACATCGTAAAAATCTACAAAACTCTGATCTGGCTGTTTCGGTTGGAAAGGGTAAAGTAAATCTAATGTATTCCCAGAACCTCGTTTAGTTTCTGGATATACTAAAACAGAGGCATATCCTAAATTAGCTGCGCCGTTAGCACAAAGAACGTCATGAATTTCGTGAGCTGTATCTGGTTTCTGGGAAATGATTCTGCTATAGAAAATATATTTATTTTTCATTGTTTACTTTAGGGCAAATAATTCTGTGAGCATTTTAGAAGATGCCTGTTTCAACATTTTCTAAACAATCGAGTAAATTCATCGATACATTTAGAGATTCTTTTAACAATAAATACTCACTTTGTTCTAACTCTCCTGTGCTATCAGTCAATGACCGCAGAGAGACTAATATATTGTTGAACTGTATCCGAAATTCATTGATATTTTTCAGGTGTTCGAGTAGGGTATTGTTATTTTGATTATCCTCCAATAGTGACGTAGATAAATAATAGACTTGCTGTTGTAGACTATCTTCAAAAATGTCTAGAGTATTGATAATTTTAAATGCTGACTTGTATGAGTCTTCAATCAATTCTTGGTGTTCTTGGTTATTGTTTGTAACATCATCCAATAACAGCCGTAAGACACCAATCATGGAGTGGAGGCGTGTACGGATTTCATGGGAAATTCGCAATAAGCTTTGATTGGTTCTATTTGTGGTTTCAGCATTATTGCTAAACTGCATTCCATAAAGGCGTGAGTAGTAACCACCCTTTTGTAATAGCTCTTCATGGGTTCCCACCTCTACGACTTTTCCTTGCTCCAAGACAGCGATTTGGTCGGCTTTGCGGACTGTAGACAGACGGTGAGCAATAACTAGAGTTGTCCTGTCGCGGCTGAGTTCTTCTAGCGCTCCTTGTACCAAACGTTCCGAAACGGTGTCTAAAGCGCTAGTTGCTTCGTCGAGAATCAGAATATCAGGGTTTTGTAAGAGAGCGCGAGCGATCGCTAATCTTTGTCTTTGTCCTCCCGATAACATGACACCGCGATCGCCAATCATAGTATCAAATTGTTGGGGCAGTTTACTAATAAATTCGTAGGCATTTGCCCGTTTAGCAGCTGCTACAACCTCTTCTTCTGTGGCTTCTTGTTTACCATAGGCAATATTATTCCGCACTGAATTATTGAAGAGAAAAGTATCCTGGCTAACGATACCCATACACTTACGGATAGAGGTGATATCAAACTCACGCAAATCGGTATCATCTAAAATAATACAGCCACCAGTTGGGTCATAAAATCTGGGTAATAAGTCTGCCAAGGTAGATTTACCTGCTCCTGAGCCTCCTACCAATGCCAATGTTGTGCCACGGGGTAGTTTTAAAGTTACATCTTTGAGTACTTGTTTATCATGACCAGGGTAAGTGAAGGAAACAGATTTAAACGTAATCCCTGTTTTTAAGCCGTTGTAGGCAATTTTTCCATTTATTAAGAATGGTTTATCATCTAATCTGAGTAGTTCAGTTACCGAGTCTACACTAGCATTCATGCTAGCAAAGCTACTACGGAGACTATTGAGTTGAGAAACTAGGGGTAGTAGACGTAATAATATTAGTAAATATGTTAACAGAACAGCCGAAAGTGTACTAATTTGATCAGCGAAAAAAGTTTTACTTAACAGCACAATTATTAACAAAGATGTAACTCCCAAAAATTCACTTAAGGGAGTGATGGCGTTGGAGTTCATCTGAGCTTTAAAATCTGCGGATTCGCGCTCACGAATTAGTCGTTTAATTCTATTAAATTCTTTCCTTTCGTTCGCTGTAGTCTTGACAAGACGAATGCCATTGAGAGTTTCTAGCACAGCTATGGAGTAGGCTTTCGACATTTCACTCAATATCTTGCCAAACTGACGAGAACGACTAATTGCAAATTGATTGACTAATGTTACTAGCGACAGCAAGATTGTCGCCATGATAGTTAATTGCCAAGAAATTGATAGTAATAGACAGACAAAAACGGAAATTGTAACGCTGACAATAACTAATCTGATGATATTGCCTACATAACTAGCGGCACGGCCAATTTCACCTCCCAAACGATTGATTAAATCACCAACTTTGGTTTTGGCATAATAATCTATATCAATATTTAGTAATAAATCGATGCCTGCCTCTCGCATATCCGCAGTAAGTCTGCGAGTTAGAGAACTTGATGATAGCGTGCTGGTATATGTGGCTAAGTTTTTTAAGGCAATTGTCAGGATGATTGCTCCTGCCATTGCGGCAATCCGATAATTTTCTGGCACATTATCGAATGGGGTCATAATGGCTTTGAGCAACCCCGGAGCGCCTTTTAAGTCTACTGGTTGTCCTACTATTCTTAAAATTACTGGTACAATCAGTGCTGTACTAATCCCATTAAATAAAGCTCCAGAGAATCCTAATATTATCGTCAGTAGAATTAATCCTGGATAGGGTTTCGCAAATTTTAGTAAGATGCGTCTGGTAAGCATTTAGTTTATGAGGGTAACACTAGAGTCATTTTTAACATAAAGTATCAAGGTATTCATTAATTTCTCATTATATTTGCTAGCAATTATCCTCTTTTATCTATTTATACTTACAAATTAGCAATAACTGACTGTAGGGTAGTCGCCATAGCCGATATACTGTACTTTTCTATACATCTTATTCTAGCTTGGCGACCGCGATCGCTCGCTCCATCCAAATCTGCAAATATCAACTTAATTTGCCTGGCTATTTCATCAGGACAAGCCGGCTCAACTAAATAAGCCGTTTCTCCAACGATTTCGGGAATATCCCCCACTCTTGTGGCTAGAATTGGCTTGGCCATCGCCATCCCATCTGTTAGTTTCAAGGGGAACTGTGCCAAAGCTGCTGGTGTATTCCTTTGGGGAACAACGATAATGTGAGCAGCTGCCACAATTTTGGGCATTTCCGTTGGTGGAGATTTTGGTAACTGGATAATCCAACGTCCCCATTTTTCTCTAAGTTGAGCATCATAGTCATCATAAGGGCTACCGCCAACAATCACTAGTCTCAAATCAGGCTGATTGAGAATATCTAACGCCATTAACACATCTTCCACACCTTTATATGGTCTGGGTGCGCCAGGAAACATTAAAATTCTGTAGTCGGATAACCCATAACAAGCTCGGCTTTCTTCTGCATCGTAGTTAATAGGATTAAATAAATCCGTATCTTTACCATTAGGTATGTATACACCACCAAAGCGTTCTTGTAAAAATTTAGTATGAATCGTAACTACATTAGCTTTTGGCGCAATTCCTTCTAGAAATTTTAAATACAAAGGATGATCCGGATTGCGTAATGCTCCATCCGGCTTGAAAATATCTCGATAAAGTTGTTTTAATGAAGGGCGATATTGCCAGTTTTCTCCACCATGCCAACCTAGTTCCCAATCATCTATATCTAAAATTACTGGCTGACGAGTACTGATTTTTTTCCATAAAGATAGACCTAAGGTTGTAGGTTTAGGCCGCATTGCATAAATAATATCACCATCAATTCTTTTTAAGAGTTGATTGGCTGAAACTAAAAATTTTGGATAATTATAACCGATGAATTGATTTATCTGAATTTCTGATTGGGGAAACACTGCTGCTTCACCAAAGACAAATCCTAAAATTTCGACTTGATAGTTTAGCCTTTGCAGTGCTTGAGCTAACAGAAAGGAACGTACAGAACCGCCTCCCCATCTTCCTGCTCCAGCACTGGATAAATCGCTGACAACTATGGAAACTTTTAGCCTGGATTTGTTAGCCTGTAGATTCACGATTCAATTTTGTTGTGATAATTTAACTAAGCCTGATACTACTGATAAATCTTGATGTGGTATTTATGCTTTATTTTTGAAATATATCTAGGGTGGGCTGGGCAATAGCCATAAAAACAATGATATGGGAAAACATCGCCTCACCTGATGAAGATACTACTAATAAATTTTTATACTACCAGTTAATCAGCTTTAATTGCCCTGTCTGAATATGGTCAAAAATCCGATTAATTTGGCGACGTTCTTGTTCATCAATATCATGATGATTAAAAACGGCAGATGTTAGCAAAGCATGGTCTTGAGGACTCATTTTGCCAGAACGGAGGATCCTATCTACGATTTGCTTAACTGTAGTTTCTGTTTGACGATAAACACTGGTGTAAGTGTATCTGTAGTGAGTAGTCATATATTCTCCTATCGTGGTGGTCTGAGGTAGAAATGAGACTCTACTCCTCTGGCTAGGAAGTAGATACGTAGAAAATATTGCAACTTTATCAAAACTTATAAAATTTATAGTTAAAGATAGAAGTTAATATCTGTATATTTATAGATTTTCGGCATTTTACGAGCAAAAAAGAACACATTTAATCTAACTTTACAGTTATACTTCCTCCCAGAGAATTATCACTGATCAATAATAAGTATATTTGTAATTTTTAAATACATTTCCAGTGTAATTACGGTTGTATAATATCATGGTTTCTAGACAGTGAAACAGCAAAAATAAAATCTTGGTACTTTATATAGCTTTTCTCAAGCTGAAGTTAATGACCAGAATTGGCGATCGCTAATAGACTAAAAATATTGACTGGCTAGGGAGATAACGATTATGCAGGTGATTCGCTTGGCAGCACTTTCAGACAATTACATCTTCTTATTACACGACAGCCACAAAAATATCGCCGCCGTTGTTGACCCCGCAGAAGCCGAGCCAGTACTTAAGCAACTTGCACAGCTAAAAGCAGAATTAGTGGCAATTTTTAACACACACCACCACAATGATCATGTAGGTGGCAACCAGAAATTAATCCAGAAGTTTCCCCAAGTGAAAGTTTATGGTGGCGCTAAGGATCAAGGCAGAATCCCTGGACAACAGGTATTTTTACAACCAGGCGATCGCGTGCAATTTGCTGATAGAGTAGCTGAAGTTATCTTTGTACCCGGACACACCCGCGCTCACATTGCTTACTACTTTCCTCCCCAAACAGACGATACACCAGGAGAATTATTCTGTGGCGATACCCTGTTTGCTGGTGGTTGTGGTCGTTTATTTGAAGGCACACCCGCACAAATGGTGGAATCTTTAACTAAGCTGCGTTCTTTACCAGAAAATACCCGTGTCTGGTGCGCTCACGAATACACTTTAAAAAATTTACAATTTGCACTTAGTGTAGATAGTAAGAACACCGAATTGCAAAAACGCCTTGACGAAGTTAAGACAAAGCGCAGTCAAGGAATAGCCACAGTCCCTTCGTTGTTGGGAGTAGAAAAGCTGACCAATCCCTTCCTCCGTTGGGAGCAACCCTCATTACAGTTAGCAGTTAATAGTAATGACCCCGTGCAAACCTTTGCCCGCATTCGAGGATTAAAGGATAAGTTTTAGTAATTGGTAATGGGTAATTGGTAATGGGTAATTGGTTAAAAGTTTTTCTCCTCTGCTTCCCCAATCCCCAGTCCGGCTAAAAAATTTATAGTAAAGAGTTGCGATCGCCCCCGGCAGTTCGCTAGGATCTGTAAGCTTTAGGGTATGGAAATGCTGGGAATAAAGCTACACTAACGTGAGCGCTCCTGCTGCAACCCAAGTTAATGAGATTTTACAGGAAAAATAGAAAACATGGTGAAACGCGTACAATTAGTTTTAACTAAGGATGTCAGCAAGCTAGGCAGATCCGGCGACTTAGTAGACGTAGCTCCTGGTTATGCTCGGAATTATTTAATTCCTCAGAGTTTGGCAACTCATGCCACCCCTGGTATTCTCAAGCAAGTAGAACGCCGCCGCGAACAAGAACGGCAGCGTCAATTAGAACTCAGACAACAAGCATTAGAGCAGAAAGAGTCTTTAGAAAAAGTTGGCAGCTTGAAAATTGCCAAGCAAGTTGGTGAAAACGAAGCGATTTTTGGTACAGTGACCAGCCAAGATGTTGCAGATGCTATCCAAGCAGCTACTAGTCAAGAAGTAGACCGCCGTGGTATTACTATTCCCGACATTGGCAAACTAGGTACTTACAAAGCCGAAATCAAGCTATTCTCAGACGTTACAGCACAAATTGATATTGAAGTTGTAGCTAGCTAAAGGAAGCAGGGGAGCAGGGGAGCAGAGGAGCAGAGGAGACTTAAACTTACTACACCCCTACACCCCTACACCCCAAGCCTGGTTTTTCTGCTCAAAGTGTAAAAAACCTACACCCTGAGACTCCCCACCCTTATGGCTGAAGAATTGAGTTTTCAAGGCGACGGTAGTAATCGCCTCCCACCCCAAAATATCGAGGCAGAAGAAGCAATTTTGGGGGGTATTCTACTAGATCCAGAAGCGATTGGTCGAGTAAGCGAAGTCCTTATTACAGAAGCTTTTTATATTAGCGCCCACAGAGATATCTATCAAGCTGCGCTGCGTCTCCACGCCCAAGGTAAACCTACAGATTTGCTGTCAGTCACAAGTTGGCTAACTGATAATGAGTTGCTGACCCGCATTGGTGGTAGAAACAAATTAGCCACCTTGGTAGACCGTACAGTCTCAGCTGTGAATATCGATGCCTTAGCAGGGTTGGTGATGGAAAAATACCTGCGACGGCAATTAATTAAAGCTGGCAATGAAATTGTCCATCTCGGTTACGAGACAGAAAAAGAATTACCCATAGTACTAGACCAAGCAGAACAGAAAGTTTTTGGCGTTACTCAAGAACGTCCCCAATCAGGTTTAGTTCACATTGCAGACACCTTAATTAACAACTTCCAAGAAATTGAGGAGCGCAATCAAGGTATTGCCTTGCCTGGTATTCCCTGCGGCTTTTATGATTTAGACGCTATGACTAGTGGATTTCAGCGTTCTGATTTAATCATCGTCGCTGGAAGACCGTCAATGGGAAAAACCGCATTTTGCCTAAACCTAGCTAATAATATCGCGGCTACGATGAAGCTACCTGTTGCTGTTTTCAGTTTAGAAATGTCCAAAGAGCAACTGGTACAACGTTTACTTGCTAGTGAAGCCCAAATTGAAAGCGGCTATCTGCGGAGTGGTCGCCTCAGTCAAACACAATGGGAACCATTAAGCCGGGCGATTAGTATGCTGTCCGAAATGCCCATTTTTATTGATGACACGCCGAATATTACCGTCACCCAAATGCGCTCTCAAGCTAGAAGATTACAAGCCGAACAGGGTGTAGAACTAGGCTTGATAGTGATAGATTATCTGCAATTAATGGAAGGAGGCGGAGATAACCGCGTACAGGAGTTATCTAAAATTACCCGTTCTCTCAAAGGTTTAGCTAGAGAATTATCTGTACCTGTAATAGCTCTATCTCAGCTGAGTCGTGGCGTAGAAGCGCGTACCAACAAGCGTCCTATGTTGTCTGACTTAAGAGAATCAGGTTGTCTAACTGGTGATAGTTTAGTAACTTTAGCGCCGGGCGGTTTACAGATACCAATTAGGGAGTTAGTCGGTAAGTCTGGTTTTGCTATTTGGGCTTTAAATCAAGCAACATTAAAATTAGAAAAAGCAATAGTCAGCAATGCCTTTTCTACAGGTGTAAAGCCTGTATTTACATTAACAACTCGTAAGGGGTGCAAAATTCGTGCTACAGCTAATCACAAATTCCTGACAATTCATGGCTGGCGTAGATTAGATGAGTTAAGTATTAGACAACATCTATGTTTACCACGGCATATACCCAGTTTTGATAAACAAACCATGACTTATGCTGAAGTGGCATTATTAGGGCATTTAATTGGTGATGGTTGTACATTGCCACGTCATGCCATACAGTACACTACCAGAGAGATAGATTTAGCTGAGAATGTTTTTTTCTTAGCAAAAGAAGTTTTTGGGGATGCAATTACTCCAAGAATTTCCCCTGAACGCAGCTGGTATCAAGTTTATTTGTCTGCAACACAACGCTTAACTCGTAATCTCAGAAATCCTGTAGCAAAATGGCTAGACTCTCTTGGTGTTTTTGGTTTAAGGTCTTACGAAAAATTTGTCCCTCAAGAATTGTTCTCACAACCAATAGAGTTAATATCTTGCTTTCTTAGACATCTGTGGAGTACAGATGGTTCAATTAAATTAGTCGGAGGGAAAAAACCAAGACCTATTGCATATTATGCAACTAGTAGTTACAGATTAGCTGTTGATGTACAAACTCTTTTGTTAAAGCTTGGTATTAATGCGACACTCAAGCTAGTGCCTCAAGTGGGGAAGGGGAGAAATCAGTATCATGTAAAAATAACTGGTAAGCCTGACCTTGATTTATTTATTAAAAAGGTTGGAGCAGTAGGAGAATACAAACTAAATTCACTACAACAAATTTTTGAATATCTAGAAAATTGCATTCACAATACTAATAGAGATATAATCCCCAAAGATGTTTGGAAAAAAATTGTTGTACCTGCAATGCAATCTGTGCAATTAACAACAAGAGAATTGCATTCAAACATTGGCACATCTTATTGTGGCTTGGCGCTTTACAAAGCAAATTTGAGTCGAGAAAGAGCTTTGAAAGTTGCTGAAGTTGTTCAATCTAGTGAATTGCTTACTCTTGCCAAGAGTGATGTTTATTGGGATGAAATAGTTTCAATTGAATATAGTGGCGAGGAAGAAGTGTTTGATTTGACAGTTCCTGGGCTACATAATTTTATTGCTAATAACATTGTTGTTCACAACTCCATTGAGCAGGATGCGGATTTAGTTATTATGTTATACCGTGACGATTACTATAACAGTGATACACCAGATCGCGGCCTGGCAGAAGTCATTGTAGCGAAACACCGCAACGGCCCAACAGGTACAGTAAAACTCCTATTTGACCCACAGTTTACCAAATTTAAAAACTTAGCCAGATCAGGCTATTAAATGATGATTAAGACAGTCAACAGTCAACAGTCATGAGTTTTTACCTTTGACTGTGGACTATTGACTATGGACTATTCCCCTACTTCACTTCCAACAATTCCACATCAAACAGCAGGGTTGCGTAAGGTGGAATCACCCCACCAGCACCACGAGCGCCATAACCCAATTCTGAAGGGATGATTAATTGACGACGACCACCTACTTTCATAGTGCTAAGTCCTTCATCCCAACCTTTAATTACTTGTCCAACGCCGATGGTAAAGCTGAAGGGACGATTGCGATCGCGTGAGCTATCAAACTTGGTACCATCTTCTAGAGTACCTGTGTAGTGAACTACGACGGTTTGTCCACTTTTAGGAGTCGCGCCAGTTCCCTCTTCTATTTCCACATATTTGAGTCCAGAATCGGTAGTAACAGGCGGCTTAGAGGCTTCAGACATGATATTTTTCTTGATTGGAGTATTGTTTTCAGTAACGCTAATGGTGGCTAGTGGAGTTTGAGGTAAATTAGCAGCAATAGCAGAGTCCTGTTTATTCCCCACTTGTGCCAATACCAAAACCACAACACAGGCCAGCATCAAACCTATGCTGAGTAAAATTGCTTTCAAAATTAGCCCTCCCCACTGAGGTAGTTTGGCAATGAAAATTACCAATAGGACACAATTAGTTTAAATCAGAAGCACATCCTAACGCCAAAGCTTATTTTCTAAATCGCGCACTTGACGTTCTAAACGGTCAATTCTCCCCCGTAATTCATCCACTTCCGACTGACGCGCCACGCCTAAATCCTGCATCATATTTCGCATTTGTCGTTGCATTTGGGCATCCCATGTTCCCTGCTCAGTCTTTAACTGCTGTACAATGTCATCCATGACAGCTTTGGCTTGCTCTGGATTAAGCTTACCGTCTTTGACCAATTCATCACTAACCTCCTTGAGTTTTTCCGCCACCAAAGAAGTTGTACCAATACCAAGCATCATTATTTGTTGCAACCAATTGTTGCTGTCCATACTCTTTACCTTATTCCTTATTTCAAACCAGCCGACCCTTGCTCCTGAGTGTATGCAATCAAGCTATGCTGGAAGCGTAGTTATTCTAGCCTACAGTTCTATTTTGGCAGATTGGCAAACACAAGGGATAAATGGGTGTGGTTATAGAATTTCTGAGGTTTAAAGTTGAAGCTAGCCTGCGAGAGAGTTATATCCAAAAGGATGCAGAGATTTGGACAGCAGCATTGGCCAAGTATCCAGGATTTTTGGGTAAAGAAGTTTGGATTAATCCCCTAGAATCCACAGAAGTTATTTTCATCATTCGTTGGGAAACTAAAGAACACTGGAAAACCATGCCAGCAGCAGATTTAGAGGCTATTGAACAAAGGTTTAGGCAAGCTGTGGGGGATAATTATGAATTAGTGGAATCTGGGGAGTATCAAGTACGGAAATTTCTCCATAACTAGCAATTGCCCCACAGAGCTAGAAATAAGCAACTAAGCAGACATTATATTATGTCTAGTATTTTTGACTTTACTAGCATAAATGATGAATTTGTGTTGTACATTTCATCTACAATATGTATACCCAATCTGCCTAAAATCCTACCCAGACAATTCAGAGCAATCCTCCATGCACAATAAATTAACTAACGCAAATATTGAAAATTATCACGTTCTCTTAACTCCAAACGCAGTAAAAGAAAAATTACCGTTAACAGAAACTGCGGCAGAAATAGTTTTACAGTTTAGATGTGAAATAGAGAAAATCTTAGATTTTCAAGATAGACGCAAATTTATAGTAGTTGGGCCTTGTTCCATTCATGACCCTAATGCAGCATTGGAATACGCCCATAAGTTAAAAAAATTAGCTGAACGTGTCCAGGATAAACTACTGTTGATTATGCGGGTGTATTTTGAAAAGCCCCGCACAACTGTAGGCTGGAAAGGATTAATTAATGATCCAGAAATGGATGATTCTTTTCATGTGGAAAATGGTTTATTGCTAGCCAGAGATTTACTGATCAAGCTAACAGAGTTAGGGCTACCCACCGCTACAGAAGCTCTAGACCCTATCGTACCCCAATATATTGGTGAATTGATCACATGGGCGGCGATCGGCGCACGCACAACAGAATCCCAGACTCACAGGGAAATGGCTAGTGGTCTGTCTATGCCCGTGGGCTTTAAAAATGGCACTGATGGTAATATTCAAGTAGCTTTAAATGCTTTACATTCTGCCAGAATGACTCATAATTTTTTGGGCATTAATCCTGAGGGACAGGTCAGTGTATTTGAAACGAAAGGTAATGCTTACGGTCATGTGATTTTGCGTGGGGGAAATCAACCTAATTTTGATGTTGCAAGTGTTAAACAAGTAGAAGAAAAATTAAAACAGGCTCAGTTACCTCCGAGAATTGTCATTGATTGTAGTCATGGTAATACTAATAAGAATTACAGGTTGCAATCTGATGTTTTAGAAAACGTTGTACAACAAATAGTTGATGGTAATACATCGATTGTGGGGATGATGCTGGAATCAAATTTATATGAAGGTAATCAACCCATTAACTGCAAACGGGAAGAATTGAAATATGGGGTTTCTGTAACTGACCCCTGTATCGGTTGGGAGCAAACGGAAAAAATTATCTTGGCTGCTTACGAAAAACTTAATTGATGTAATTTTTGGGAGACGTTGCAATGCAACGTCTCTACGATGGTTTTATAGGATGGTGCCAATTTCTTTGAGATAAACCCGTGTGAATGGTTCATCTTCACCTAATGTGTAGTCTTCTATTAGGCCTTTGCGCCGAATGGAAACATCTTTTTCTTTTTTAATGACGATGGTAGAACCATCGAACACATCCCGCGCCAACATCATTTCTGTTTCGCTGGGATTATCTAAAACTACCAAATTACTCCCTTGATAAAACATTCCGTCTTCTTCTAGGGTATCTTCTGGATATTCGGCAATTAATAAATCGAGCTTGGGATTACGTAGCAAACTTTGGATGTTGCTATTGTAATCGTCACGCAGTACCTTTTGCGATCGGTTGACAAAA
Source organism: Anabaena sp. FACHB-595 (assembly GCF_048568275.1). Lineage (NCBI taxonomy): Bacteria > Bacillati > Cyanobacteriota > Cyanophyceae > Nostocales > Nostocaceae > Anabaena > Anabaena sp. FACHB-595. The sequence continues at coordinate 668,236 of NZ_CP183473.1, read as the reverse complement.
ACGGCATCACGACAAACAGCCCCTATTGTCCATTCTGGATGTTGCAACAAAATGTGGTCTATTGTGGTTTGCAATTCCTCCACAGAGATTTTATTAAAGGTCATAATCGGGATTCTGGCATCTAAACCAGACTCAAAAAATGTTTCTAAAATGTGGGAAGGTACGTCAACACTTTCACCTACTGCTGGGTTAAGGTGCATCATTACACCTGGTGCAGCGTTGATTTCGATGATGGCAAAGTTACCAACTTTCCAAGACTCAGAAAGGTCTTCAGCTATGACATCAATTCCCAGACAAGTCAAACGGAAATATTGAGCAATATCTTGCGCCAAGATAATGTTGTCATCATGGATAGCATGAGTAGCATTGATGCTCATCCCTCCGGCTGAAAGATTAGCAACTTTCCGTAAGTGAACAGTTTCACCTTTGTCAAGTACTGTTTTTAATGACAAGCGCTGTTCTTCTAGATAGTGTTCCATTGCGTCATCAACGATAATCTTACTCATCGGTGAAGTTGGAGTGTCTAAACGCACTGCTTTGCGGTTTTCTTTCTGAATTAATTCCCAAATTGTTGAGTCACCATCACCAACTACCGATGCGGGATGACGTTCTGTGGCGGCGACAAATCGACCATTAACACATAGCAAGCGAAAATCTTTGCCTTTGATGCTTTTTTCAACAATTATGCGTGCGGGTTCATTTTCAGGAATCGCTTCTAATGCTCTATCATAAGCAACTTCAAGTTCGTCTACATCTTTGACATCTGCGGTGACACCAATTCCTTTGTGACCTACCACTGGCTTAACTGCTACTGGATAGCCGATGTCTTTGGCTACTTGTCGAGCTTCTTTTGGCGAATAGACGATTTCACCTTGTGGTACTGGAAAACCCAAAGTGTGGAGAAAGGCTTTGCAGTCATCTTTACGAGTGGTGAAATCAGAATCAATATGGCTGTCGCAATTAAAGGTTGTGGCTACACCCCGGATATGTTTTTTTCCCCAGCCGTATTGCATTAATCCTTCGTCCCACAGATAAAAGGTGGGAATACCTTTTTCGTAGGCTGTTCGCAATAAGGCGTAAACTGTGGGGCCTCCGTATACAGATTGGCGAAACCGATTTTGCAAGGTGACAAGCTGGTCATCCCAGAAAAAGTCATCATCTTGGTTAATGGCTTCAAACCAGTCCCATACTAGGTAAACAACTGATCTGATTGTGCGTTCGTGCAGTGATTGAACAGCAATTTTTGTATATTTGCTGTACGGTTTTACACTCCAGCGATGGAAGTGTAAATTCATGTCTAGTTTACCCACTTCTGACACAGTTTGGGCAAATAAATGGGCATAGGATTCGTAGTTTTGCTCCCGTAGATGGGGATAGCGATCGCCTACTCTAGTAATATAATCTTCAATAGGCAAAAGCTTTCTATCTTCCACCACAGCAAAATCAAAGACTAGCGCCCCTGTATCTAGATAGGGATTTGAACCAACATAATACAGACAGTTGAAGAGATCAAATACATCTGTCTTTCTGGCATTAATGCGGACTAAATCGGTGCTTGTTTCCTGAACCATTGATGCTAAACCTCTGGCTAAACACCTAATAAATGTAACGTTTAATTTCCAGTAAGGAGTCTTAACAATTTAAGATTATCTTACATAAAAATCTTGAATAATTTAAAGCTACAGTTGCTCTGGCTGAATTTAACTCTACTTATAAGCATTTACAACTATCCCAAGGCATATTTAAATTAAGACTTATCTCAGTATATAGCCGTTCTATGTGATTTATAAATAGTAGAGTTAAGTAATGAGTAATGGGTGATTAGCTATTGGCTGACCAAGCATGAAAAAATACCTATTACTCATAAAAAATATAACTTTTGAAGGGTGTAATATCATCGAAAAATTTGTAAAAAGGAAGGGATGGTTACGCGAGACAATCAAGATATGAATAGCACACAAGCTGATCTAAGGGACGAAGTTAGACAACTTGCAGAGGAAGCTTTTCACCTAAAACTGATTTCTGGACATGGAGACGGGCCAGATATTGAAGAGTATCAAATTGTCTATCAAGGTAAACCCAGACATTTGCCATTAGAACAAGCAAGGCTGTTTCTAGCAAACTTACTCTACAGGAATCGTATTCACTAAAAGTCTTTAATTAAATAAGCACTTTGTGCAAATTTTAAATCATTGTTGACAGAGTTTTAACCCAATAAAAAACTTTAGTAAAATCTCATTACTAAACAACTATTCAGATATACAACATCCCCAAGTTCTATAATGAGTTGGGGATGTTGCATATTTAGCTTCTCACTTAGATTTAAATTCTTACATAATAGGAAATATTATCCATTAATAATGATGATTTTAGTAATAGTTCCTAAGAGATAATTAAGTTATTTTTTAAAGTACTTTAATCAGTCTTATGGGCGATTTTATACATACGAATGTCATGCTTTATTGATATTACATAAATAAATCTATGGTAGGAGATATTATGGCTGCAAGTGAAGACAAACGGCAGTTGGTAATTATTGGTGGTGCAGAAGATAAAGATGGTGATTCGCAAATATTGCGGGAATTTGTGCGGCGTTCTGGTGGTACAAAAGCCTACATTGTAATTATGACGGCAGCGACAGAACTACCCAGAGATGTGGGAGAGAATTATATTAGAGTGTTTGAACGTTTGGGTGCGGAAAATGTTCGCATAATTGATACAGAAACCCGTGAAGATGCGTCTTCATCAACTGCACTGGAAGCGATCGCCAAAGCGACTGGTATATTTTTTACTGGGGGAGACCAAGCCAGGATTACCAGCATCATCAAAGACACCGAAATTGATGCAGCAATTCACAAACGCTTCTCTGAAGGTATCGTTGTTGGTGGCACAAGTGCCGGTGCGGCAGTCATGCCAGATAAAATGATTGTGGAAGGTGACTCAGAAACCAATCCTCGTTTAGAGATTGTAGAAATGGGGCCAGGTTTAGGTTTTCTCCCTGGGGTAGTCATTGACCAGCATTTTTCTGAACGCGGACGCTTGGGACGCTTAATTACAGCTTTGATTAGAGAACCAGCCGTACTAGGATTTGGGATTGATGAGAATACTGCTATGGTCGTGACTGACAGCCAAATTGAAATCATTGGCCAAGGTTCAGTCACAATTGTGGATGAATCAGAGTCTACATACAACAATATGGATAAAATCCTCAGGGATGAAGCTTTAGCAATTTGTGGCGCAAAACTACACATTTTGCCACATGGCTACAAATTTGATCTGAAAACTCGCCAGCCTATTTTAACTAATGGTGCTGCGGTGGATGCTTCTGTACCAGTTGGTTCTGCAATTATTTCTGCGGCTGTTTAACTAGCCATCATCAGCTACGCCCATTAAGACAGATTAAATAGGGGTTAGGGAAGAATCAATTCCAGATCAAAGCATCTCTTTCCCCTATACCTTACTCCCCGTATCCTAATTCACCACTTGACTACCATGACTGCGAGGATCGTCTTGACTACCGATAGGTGCAACTGGTGTAGAGACTTGAGAAACTTGTCCACTAGTTTGAGCATGGGGTAAAGCGGAACCAGTCACCAAGGCTTCTAAATTACTTGCCATAATTGTATGGGGTTGATCGCCGATCGCCTGGGCTAGACTTTCCCCAGTTTTGTTTAAAAATACAAAGTGAGGAATACCGTCTACCCGATATTTCAGCATTTCCGGCAACCACTTGGTATTATCTACATTGAGCATGACAAAATTCATCTTGTCAGCATACTGTTGTTCAAATTCGGCAATATCTGGAGCCATTTTTTGACAGACAGTACACCAGTTAGCGTAAAATTCCACCATTGAAGGCTTACCGTTGCTGATAGCCACTTCTAAAGGAGTGGAAGCTGCATATAATTTATCCAGAGATACAGCAGCCGTTTCTGTCCGCAGTCCTAAGACTAAGGCAACAGTAAGAGCGATCGCTACAATTGCAACTAAAAAGTTTCTCAACCTCTCTCCCGCAGTAGTTTCCGGCTTAATTGGTGAATCAGTACTCATAACACAATTTATTAAATCTTATTAAGTAATCTCATTTTTAGTGTAACTGACTGTTGACTGTTGATTATGGACTGATGATGATGTTCCCCCTACAGCCTTACCCCCTTACACCCCTAATTTCTTACGCTAGAACAGAACAAGAAAAGACTCTGCTAAATCTGTGAAAAAACGAGTTACCCTGACTTTCCCTAAACGTGCTATACAAATGCCTGTGACTTATGTGCTGGCGAAAGAGTTCAATGTGGCTGCGAATATCATCCGCGCTCAAGTTGCGCCTAATCAAATTGGCAAACTGGTAGTAGAACTATCGGGGGATATTGATCAGTTAGATGCAGCTATTGAATGGATGCGATCGCGCCATATTAATGTTTCCCTAACTCTAGGGGAAATTGTCGTTGATGAAGATGTATGTGTCCACTGTGGTTTATGCACTGGGGTTTGTCCTACAGAAGCCCTGACCTTGCACCCAGAAACATATAAACTAACATTCACGCGATCGCGCTGCATTGTCTGTGAGCAGTGTATTCCTACTTGTCCTGTACAAGCAATATCTACGAATCTTTAACCTAGTGGGAACACATCAGCGATAACGCTATCATTACCCACCAGTCTACTCTTGGCTGGAGAGTCATACACTACCAATATGGAAGGTACACCGGATACATCCTCAAATAATGTTATACCTTCAGCATGATCATTGCGATCGCCATAGGGAATTTCTTGGACTAATTCTGGTCTGTTGAGAATATTTTCTTGTAAATTTACACCATTTTCTATTCGATAAACTTGTACAGGCCCATCTAAATCCATCGTTGGCCCAGCTAAAATTAACAAGTCTTTTCCAGCCAGACATAAATCACGAATTCCTAAGCCATTCAACCAAACAAAATGTTTTTTGTACGTCTTTCCACCTTTTCCAGACTCCCATAGTCTCATCAAACCTGGCTGGGAATCTTGTAGCTCAATTTCCAAAATAATCGCCCAACCTCGCAACACAGGGCCACGTAAACCCAAGAAAATTTTGTTTTCGTACACAGCTAAACCTTCAACATCAAAGCCATTATCTTTACCAGGTATTGCAGCTTTGACAAAGAAACCTAAGTGCGGATCATCAGCCAAAGCTGACATCAAAACATTTCCTTGCTTGATTAACTCTAATTTTGCAGCAACTAACTGCTTATTTGCATCTTGCGGATCAGGGCAAGACTGCAATAATTTACCATTTACAAGGGGAATTCTTCCTAAGATGTAGCGATTATCTTCCGATGTAACTTTGGCTAATCGAGAAATATTTTTTTCATCCGTATTGTCTGATTTAATATTTTTACGCTTATAGCTATGAGAACCTGTAAACCACAGGTAATTATCAGCATAAGCTAATCCTTCAATATCAATTTCTTCATCTTCTGGTGCTGGTAAATCAATAAATTCAGCTACCCGAAATTGTTTGTGATCACTAAATTTATTGCCATCAACCAAATATAAACGCTCAATGGTGGCAGTTTCATCCGACCCCAGCCATAAATGCTTTTCTTGAGTAAGTAATATAGCTGAAATATCTTCCCTGTGTTGCTGAAAAGTTTTATCAAATGTCAGACTGATTTGTTGAAGCAGATGGAAGTTTACCATGTCGCCTAGCCTCCCAGGTTAAGGATAAGTTAATAAGTTATTTTCCGGACTGATTCCATACACAGCAAGAAACAAGTTCCAAAATATTTTCCCTATTTTGCTTGGATTCCAGTCAATATGCAGTGTAATTTTATCCATCCGGCAATTCATGGATTTTATACACAAACTATGTAAAAACCCCTCTTTCTTAACTCTGAATCTTTAATATCTCTACCTTTACATCTATAAGGAAGCACAATAATACTCACAAAGAAATAACTTTCTTAAAAAGACATATCAAAGGTTAGATATAAATTTTTCACAAATCCTATCATTTGCTATCATTCAATAATCTGTTTAAATAAGTAAAGAATTACTATCAGCGATGACATTAGCTACAGAAACAACAGTCAAAACTCTAGGAAATTACGCTTACGAAGCTATCCAAAAACATTTTAAGAAAACCTTGAAGTGGGAAAAAGCTGTTAAGAAAGATGAAGATCCAGAAGCATTACACCAAATGCGAGTAGGCATGAGACGCTTACGTACAGCTATTAGTAGATTTGACATAGCATTAAATTTATCAAAGCCCGCCAGTGATAAAAATATTGGTAAAATTGCCCGTAAGCTGGGTAATCTCAGAGACTTAGACGTATTAAAACAAACCTTAGAAACCCTTTATCAACCACATTTACCAGAAAAAGAGCAAAAAACTTTGCAAAAAGCTTTTGATGCTTTAACTAAACAACGAGTAAGTGTACTTGATAAAACCCAAGAAACATTGAAAGATGAGTCTTATAAGTCCTTAAAACATTCATTAGAGGAATGGTTAGAAAAACCTAGTTATCAACCATTAGCCTCTCTACCAATAAAGCAAGTATTACCAGATTTATTGTTACCTGAAGTAAGCAGTTTCTTGCTGCATCCTGGGTTGTTAGTAGGAACCGATATTGTAGATTGTGAAGTTAAAATTATCACTGATTGGCCAGCCGACAAGATAGAACAACAACTGACCACAAAAGGCGAAACAATTCATAGCTTAAGAAAACAAGCCAAACGCCTGCGCTATCAAATGGAATTATTTACTGAGTTATATGGTGATTCTTATGCCGCCTACATTACAAAGGTCAAAAGTATCCAAGATATTTTAGGTAACATTCAAGACAGTGTAGTCATGGGTGAGTGGCTGGTAGATGTATTCAAGTCAGATATCCACAATCAATTACCAACACTTGCTAATCTACTAGCAGAAAATCGCTACCAGTGGTGGCAACAGTGGCAACCTTTACAAGAGCAGTACCTCAAAGCCGAAAATAGGCATAACTTTCATTTAACAATACTCCACCCTAGTGATGAGTCAATAGTCATTAGTCAATAGTTGACTTTCCCTCTGGCTCCTGACACTAGCGTGAAGAGAAAGTGATAGGAGCTTCCAGGGATAAAACATAAATACTACTCTGGGGAATTTGGACAACACGGGTGTTTTCTGCGGAACGTAAACCCGAAAGCAAACCCATAGCACCACCTAACATTGTGCCTCGATCAAATTGCTCAGGATTACCGTTGCTTAAGAAACCCAGGGTGCTGCCCCCAATCTTACTCCAAATAGATGCACTCTCCACTGCTACGTCATTAGCTCCTTTATGGGTAATCGTAGTACCAGGTATTGTTTGACTGGATGCTTTGATTGCAACAATGCGCCCATTGATTACTAAAGACTGTGCCACAATTCTGGCACCGCCCTCTGTTGGTTTGAGAACTATGGTTACAGGCGTATTTTCCGCCGCTATAGTATTACCTTGAGCATCTTTAATGGCACTTGCCAAAGATACAGTCAGAGGATAATCCTTTTTTTGCCCTACATCTACTGTAATGGGTGCGGGAAAAGAAACGACAATTGCTGTATCTTGTGGAATACTAACTTCTAGAGTAGCTGCCTCTGTTTGTGTTGGCTGGGTAGGAAGTTGTGCTGCAACAGGTAATGTTAGTGAACCTAAAAAAGAAAGAGAACAGGCTAGGCTCATTAATATTTGCGTTCTCATGGTTTTGTTTCCCTTGGATGTGAGTTATTGGGTTCGATTCCCTTCACTCAGTTCATAGGTAGACGATTTTGGCTTTATGCAGCCTGTTGTCTGCCAAAAACCGCGAATTGATTGACTTGTCTACAAAAATCCTTTGCAACGCAAATTCATTAACAGGTGGAAATTCACTGAAAATAATCTGTGAGTTTTCCTGAAAAGTTTAACTGCTGAAACATTTATTAATAATCCAGATTTGAGTGAGCCAAATTGATGATGGTTCACTATTCACCCATTTCTAGTATTTATCATCTAGAAAATGCAGTTAAATGCTTGCAAAATTCTTTGATGAAACTCATGATTTTTTGACTTTTGTCACCTGCTCCGTTTTGAGCGATTTCAAAAAGAGTCATAATAGTTTCTGTGATCCTTATCTGATGACACCTGATTAAAGATTATTGGCTAAAATAGGGGGTAATACCCCTCTTTGCAAAACACCAGTAATGTGTTCATAAATTCGAGCATTAACTAGTAGAAATGCGTTAATTGCTAATGCGAATTTGTTGCGTGCTTGTTGTCTAAGCAGTTATACCAAAGGAGGTTCAGATGAGTCGTCTTCTTTATGAAAATTCAGTTTCATATCAAGGATATCTCATCATTCCATTTGTTTTTGGCAAAGCAGATAGGTATGAAATCTATTCCTATAAACTTTTGTCAGAAATTGGGCAAAAGAGTAAGCTGCATAAAGCAGAAAATCCAGCAAAAATATATGGCAATAGCATTAGTAATATCATCGAGATAGCTAAAGAGCATATTGACCAAAACGCCGATTTTGTTAGTCAAAAAGATAGTTTTCAATCTCGCTATATCTACCGCAACAATTTGATTATTGTCTTTCATGAGAATGATCGATACTTTTATGACCATTACCCACCAGACTTATTGAATAATATTGCTGCACCCAAATTATTCAAATCTGAGTATGAATGCCTCAGTTGGATTAAGCAGGGGTTAGATGGCAGATATATGCGGCAACAAGCAAGGTAAAGCTAGTAATTCGTCATAGGACTTACGCACCCAGGTTGTCTGTTGAGATCGGGTGTAAGGGTATAGGGGTTTAAGGGTTTCAAACATTTATACCCTTTCCTATACCCTTGTTCAAACCCTTAATCTTTCGTTTTCATTGGTAAGTCCTACGTAATTAAACACTTAATTACGAATTAGGAATTACAAATTAGAAATTACTTTAGTAGTAGGTAATATATAGAGCCAGTAGTAACGGTAATACCAGCGCGATCGCCTGCTAAGTCACCATAGCCAAGGAAATAATCTACTCTGCCTGGGCCTTTAATGGCGCTACCTGTATCTTGATCAAGGACAAAACGGCTGACTCTGCGGTTAATCAACTGGTTACGTTGACCAGGATAAGGAAATGTCGCGTTAATTACAGCCAATGCTCCTGGTGGCATGAGAGATTTATCTGTGGCAATGGAACGTTCTGGTACAAGAGGTACGCTGATACTGCCTGTAGCTGGTTCACCTTTAGTTTCCTTGAAGAAAATAAAGCGTTCCCAACGTGGTAAATAATTACTCATAGACTGGGGATTTTTGCGGAAATAGCGAATAATTCCCGGCATATTTAATTCTTCTTTAGATAATTTACCGTCTTGAAACAGCAGTCGCCCTACAGCTGTCCAAGGGTAATCTGTTCCGCCTGCAAAACCCACACTGGTTTGAGTTCCATCAGTTAAGTTGAGTTTAGCAGAACCTTGGATATGGATCATGTACGCTTGAAAGCGATCGCGCAACCAAAACATTTCTAAACCCCGTAGCTGGCTTTTTTCTCCCAACAAACCGTCTACCCCTTCTAAATCAGCTCTTTTAGGATGGGGTTTAGTCCATTGCTCAAAATCCGGTGGTACTCGATAAATTGGATACTTATATTGTGCCGTGCGTACACGACTGGCTTGATAAATTGGCGCGTAGTAGGCTGTAAACTTCACTCTACCCTGTCCATCATCACCAACAGACTTGTAAAAAGCGAACTCCCTCCGCACAGCCGCTTGTAATTGTGCTGGAGATTTAGCAGTAGCCACCAACTGACGAAAACGGCGCAAACTCCGACGCACTCTGTCGCGGGTAATTTCTTTAATTGGGTAATTATCGTAAGCTGTAACTGCTTTTGGGGTTTCTAAATAACGCAAACTGTTATCTATTGAGTTTAATAGACCTTGGCGATCGCTTTTTAAACCCCCATGTCCTGAAAAAAGTTGCTCATCCCAACCCAAGCAAGCACGCACTGGTGTGCAGTTAGTACCAATCTCAACAAGTTTTAAAGGTGGTGCTGTGGGTGGTACCTGACTCACAGCAAGTTGCAGTGGGTTAAAAAAGGTGATTCCTAAACTCAGGGAAAACAAAGCCAGCGTTTTTCTCATGTTCGTATCTCTATATATTCAGACTTTAGGACATTAACCCACGGCTTAAGTTTCCGCTAGTAATATACTGTAGCGATCGTAGGGTACATGGCGTTGAATCAACACAAGAGTATTTCCGCCTGTGTTACGTCATTTATCGTTACAAATTTAGAGCAGCCTTGAATTAAAGCATTAAGTATAAATCAGGGGATAAGCCCTATTTCTCTATCCACTATCTTAGGTTTGCTGGTGAATATACGTAAATAGTAATTCTGTAAGAAAGTTTTTTTACTAGGGTGATAGATCACAAATTACAACTGGGTAAGTTTGTTGTAGAACGGAGCGAGTCGCATTCTACTAACCCCAAACTTCAGGAGAAACCCATGCTTAAGCCAGAATTGCAAGCTAAATTCCTCAGCCACCTCAGCAACCGTAAGAACAGAGAAGAAGAAGGTTTTACCTTAATTGAATTGCTAGTTGTAGTAATTATCATCGGTGTACTTGCTGCGATCGCGTTACCTTCGCTACTTGGTCAGGTCAACAAAGCCAAACAATCAGAAGCGAGAAACTACGTAGGTACAGCTAACCGCTCTCAACAAGCTTTCTTCTTGGAATATCAAAGATTCGCTACTGACCTTTCTGAATTGCAAGTAGGGATTAGAACACCATCTGAGAACTACAGCTACGATATTCAGGTTAACGGTAGTGCGCCTAATGCTGCTCAATTTAGAGGAGTAGCTATTAAACCAGCGCTGAAATCTTACTATGGGTTAGTAGGTACACAACTCGGAAGTAGTGCCACTTCTGAGGCACTCACAGTAGCAATAGCTTGTGAGTCAGCAGCACCTTCTCAGGGCGTAGATGCCATTACTACATTTAGTACTGGATGTGCTACTACTTACGTCTCTTTATCTAGATAGAAGAATAAAAGAGTTTTCCTGTTGGCTTTTTCAGCAGCGTCACATAAAAGATTTGTTTGATTGGGTAGTGTTTTTATACATTACCCAATTTTTGCAATTTGCTCACTGTGATATTGCTTATCTGATAGAAATTCCACCATTTTCTAAAATTCATTATCGCTATGCTCTCTTTAACTACTCCCAACGAATGGCATCATCGTGCTGAAAAATGTTTCCTCGCAAATAACTATTACCAGGCGGCTAATCTCTATGAAGAAGCAATCTCCATAGAACCTGAAATTAAATCCTACTATTGGTATTTGGGCTTAATGCTGTTGTTGCAAGGACAAGATGTAGAAGCCCAAACCACTTGGTTTATGGCCATGATGGAAGGTGAAACAGAAGAAATTGAAGTTTGGAATAGTGAATTAGTCAACATTCTACAAACAGAAGCTGAACGTCGAGAAGAACTAGAGGAATATTCAATTGCTGAAAAAATTCGCCAAAGTATTAAAGAATTTTCTCCTCAAGATATTCACAACTTATTACATTTATTACAACTAGCTATCAAGTTAGAGATATACACAGGTGAAAATTTACAGGAATTAGGGATAATTAAACTTCTCCAATCTGAACCCATAGTAGATGTCAATTTAGAATTTTTACTAGAAACTCTCAAGCTTGTTTTATATTATGCACCTACACACCCATCAACCCTGGAGTTTGTTGAAATCTGTTTGCCATATTGTAAAGATAATAACCAAGCTTTATTAGTTACTCTATTACCAACAGCTTTAGAGCTTGGTTATTCTCAAAGACAATTTGATATAGCAATAAATTTATGTGAACTTTATTTAAAAATTAGCCCTAAAAATACAGAAGTCATGGGTCATCTGTCTAGCCTTTATCAAAATGCTGGTCAATATAAAAAAGGTATAGAAACTGCTGAATTATTCTTTTCTTTAGTACACGATTTAGTTGACAAAGTTTTTGCCAATCGCCAAATTCTGAGGGGATTAATTACCGCAGGGGGATATTGGGAAGAATCTTGCTCTGTCAATGATAAACAAGAATTATTAATAAAATCTCTCATAGAAGATAATCCTACAAATCTTAATGCTGCTAGAATATCTAGATTATTTAATGCTAATTATTTTGCTTTTTATATTGAAGATAATCCCAGTAAAAATAGAAAAATCCAAAATCAATTGTTACAAATTTGTCAAAACAATATATCTCATTTGGATAGAGAAATAATAGAAAAATACTCTCATGGTCATCTGGTAAGAAAAAAACAAAAGCAAATTAATAAAAAACTCACAATAGGATACGTATCACATTGTATGAGGAGTCATTCTGTAGGCTGGTTAGCAAGATGGTTAGTGCAACATCATGACCGAGATAAATTTCAACTTAATGCTTATTTTTTAAATACTAATCCAGCCTTAGATGCTTTACATGAATGGTATCTTATCAAAGTTGACAAAACTTACAAATCAAATGAGTATTTACAAATTGCTGAAGAAATCTACAATGATGAAATCGATATCTTAATCGATTTGGATAGTATTACTTTAGATACTACCTGCGACATCATAGCCTTAAAACCAGCACCGATTCAAATTACTTGGTTGGGTTGGGATGCTTCAGGAAGTCCATCAATTGATTATTTTATTGCTGACCCCTACGTTTTACCAGAATCAGCCCAGGAATACTACACTGAAAGAATTTGGCGTTTACCTCAAACCTATATAGGTGTAGATGGTTTTGAAGTTGGTGTTCCTACAGTTCGTCGTGATCAATTAGATATTCCTGATGATGCAGTAGTTTATTTCTGTGGACAGAGAGGCTTTAAGCGACATCCAGATATAACTAGACTTCAATTGCAAATTATTAAAGAAGTCCCTAATAGCTATTTTCTCATTAAAGGCATATCTGACGAAGAATCTATCAAAAACTTTTTTGAAGAATTAGCAGAAGAAGAAGGTGTAGATTACTCAAGATTACGTTTTCTTCCAATAGTGGCGACCGAATCAGTTCACCGCGCTAATTTAGGCATTGCCGATATAGTGTTAGATACCTATCCCTATAATGGCGCTACTACTACCTTAGAAACATTGTGGATGTGTATCCCTATGGTGACGAAAGTAGGTGAACAATTTGCAGCACGTAACAGCTACACCATGATGATGAATGCTGGAATCACAGAAGGTATTGCTTGGACTGATGAAGAATATGTAGAGTGGGGTGTGCGTTTAGGTAAAGATGAAGCCTTAAGACAACAAATAGCGTGGAAGTTGAAACAATCAAGAAAAACATCACCGCTATGGAATGGTAAGCAATTCACCCGTGAAATGGAGAAAGCTTACACCCAAATGTGGGAAATATACATGAGTTCGTAGTGAGGACTTTAGTCCTCCCAGTCTAAGGGCTAAAGCCCTTACTACAAATTTTTTCAACCAAGTATTAACTTTATTTTTAAAAATAAAGTTAATGTGAGTTCGACGACTGGAAAAAACCCCTCTCCAAACCTCTCCCCTGCAAGGAGAGAGGCTTCAGAATCTGAATTTTTCGTTGAGCGTTAAAGATATTTAAGCCCCTCTCCGCGTCGGAGAGGGGTTGGGGAGAGGTCATAGAATTCATGTTAAAGTTAATACTTTTTTATATGGTATTATTTCCCCATCAACTATCCGATAAATGACCAAGCATCGTAATATAAAAATAAGACATGGAAAAATTAGCTAAATATCGCAAAATTATACAACAAATATTACAAGATTATAGCCAACAAAAACCTGATAATGGGAATATAGAAGTTGAAAGTATTTTTGATATGGAACGTGATCATTACTAAATAGTTCATGTGGGTTGGGAAGGGCAGGATTGGATACATAGTTGTATCATCCATATTGATATTAAAAATGGAAAAATTTGGCTTCAATGGAATGGTACAGAGGATGATATTGCAGCAGATTTAGTGACTATGGGAGTCCCAAAAGAAGATATTGTGTTAGGTTTTCAGTCTCCTTTTATGAGGAAATTTACAGAATATGCAGTTGGTTAAGTCCAGATAATCTGCAAGTCTAAAGTAAAACCAATTAATATGTCTTCTCCAGATAAACTAGTGGGAGAGTCTAATACTTCTTTTGGTTGTCCTTGACGATAAATTTCTACACGACGGGTTTTTCTATCTATTAACCAGCCTAGCTTAACTCCCGCATTCATATATTCTTCCATTTTGGCTTGGGTTTGATTCAAGCTATCAGATGGAGACATTAGCTCTAAAACAAAATCGGGAGTAATGGGAGGAAATTTTTCCCGTTGTGCTAATGAAAGCTCATTCCATCGGCTGATTTCTATCCAAGAAACATCGGGTGAGCGCTCTGCACCATTGGGTAGTCTAAAACAGGTCGAGGAGTCGAAAACTTCACCTAGTTTTGTTTGCTCATTCCACAAAACAAATCTTGTTGTAAGTTTAGCGTTATATCTTCCAGTCTCTCCCCCTGTGGGTGGCATAATGATTAATTGTCCGTTGACATTGCGCTCAAATTTTATATCGGGATTATCCCGACAAAGCTGATAAAATTGGTCTTCGCTGAGTCTAACTACATTGTTCAAGTTAATAGTAATAGCAGTCACGGCGATATTTTAAGATATGGGTATAGTCTTGAGATATAGAACTTCTAGCCTTAATCTTAGTTTATCAGTACAGACATTGAAATAATGAACTTTGTTTTGGATTGTTCTGTAGCATTTTAACGATTTTCAGAGCAAAAATATTCAAGTGAGTAAGGTGCGTCAGTATGGATACTTGTATAAGTATTGCTAGATAGTTTCACACTGACGCACCCTACTAACTCAGTCCACTACAAACCTTACTCAGACAAGCAAAAAGGCTCTTTCTCTTGCGCTTGGCTTAAACCTTCTAAGTTGCAAGTTAGTAAAGTATCTGCTTTCGTTTGTATTACTACATCTTGATTTTCATGTTCTAAAACAATTCGTGCATGAATACGAGGTAATAAAGCCTTCCACTGAATATCACTCAAACTTTCTACTAAAGAAATTTCCAATCCCTCACTCACATCTAAATCCTCTTGCATCAGCAGATTCATTGCCACAGCCGATAACAACATTTCCACATCATCAATACCAATATTATCGATATTGATTAATAATATAATTTTTTCACTGTCAGGATGAGTTGCAACAGTTTTAATTACCTGTTCCAGTTCTGAACTAATCAACTCTTCTGATTCTGACCAATCAGGAAAAATAATTAAGTTGATATCTTTTAAGCATAAATTCTGACTGAGAGTATCTGCAATATAATCACTAAAAAGTTCTTGAAATAAACTTCCCATTTTAGCTGAATAAGAGCGACTATCCAAAAAACTAGGATTACTTTGCATTTTTTCCTTGATTTCGGCGCTTTTTTGTTGTCTTAATGCAGAATTATTACCTAATGCAACAGCTAATTCAATGTAAGAGTCTTCACTATCAGCAACTAAATCAGGAATATTCAATGTTTGTATAATTGCTGCTCCCATTGCAGAACGGAAGCAGCTTCCTTGTCTAGCAATGACGGGTAAATTAACCTGTAGTGGTTCTATTAATGAAGTTGTCCCTGCAAATGGATAGGAATCTAAATAGACATCGGCAATTTTATAATATTCCTTCATGTCCTCACGGTCTGGAACTGGTTGAGGATCTAAAACTCTTAAGCGTTCAGTCCCTAACCCATGCCTAGAAAATATTGAATTCAGGTGATTGATAAATTCTGCTTTTGGATAATTACTTGACCAATTTGGACCAAATGGTAAAAGCACTAAAACTGAATTTGGTACTATAGAAATAATTTTCGCCCAAGTATCCATTAGTTCTGGGACTGTTTTAAAATAATTAGCACCAGAGATGAAAACAACCGCATTTCCGGGAATTCCTAAACTATTTCTTTCAACCGGAGTTGTTAATTTACCTTCCTCAGTGCCATAACTAAAACAGTGAGCAGTTCCTTCTAATTTAATTAGTTTTTCTTGATATTGCTCTTGTGCCGTGGGTGAAGGATCAGTTAATGTACCAGAAATATAGTAATCCATATTTCTCATTCCAGTTGTTGCCACGGAAGCGCCACTAGTTATTTGTATTCTTGCTAATCTATGGATTGCTAACTGGCAGATTTGGCTGGTTACTACAGTTACGTTAGTAGCAACGAATAATATATCCAAATCATCAGTACGAATAGCATTTACCTGATCTGATAAACCTTTTGGTAGAACTTTAAATAAGTTCGCAGAAATTCGGCAATATTGTTCTAATCTATGACTCGTTTCTGTGAGGGAATACAATATCACCTCAAAATCTCGACTGAGGTATTCATAAACGGGAAGGTATGCAAATGTTTCTGCTGAGGGTGTGAAATGTGCAGATAGAATACCAAGTCTGATTTTTTTTCTATTTCTATCTCTATCTTGAAATTCATAATCAATTTTATGTCCGTTTATTTTCAAACATTGTTCTATTATATCGGCACGTTTGACATATACATCTTTCAAATTGATTTCATTAAAATAAATATGGATAAAATTAGCAATCTGAGTAAAATAATTAGTAGCTTTATAAGACGAATAAGAATCTAATTCTTGGAAAATATATTTATGTAATAAATAAACACTTTTTTCTATATATTGATAGTATTCAACTGTATTTCCTAACAGTTTAAAATAATCTTGAACCGGAAATAGGAACTGAATATAGTCATACAATAACCATTCAGGTATTTGTGAAAAGTCAGACAGTAAAAGAACTCGATTAAAATCACCTAACATCATAGCCGCTAGTAAATTCTGAATAGATTTGCAGTTGGTGAA
Source organism: Anabaena sp. FACHB-595 (assembly GCF_048568275.1). Taxonomy (NCBI): domain Bacteria; kingdom Bacillati; phylum Cyanobacteriota; class Cyanophyceae; order Nostocales; family Nostocaceae; genus Anabaena; species Anabaena sp. FACHB-595. Next base: position 651,380 of record NZ_CP183473.1, on the reverse strand, counting down.
TTCTTGAGAAATAACTATATCTTTAACGAGAATGCTATCTTTACTAGCGAAATTTTTATCATTAATACTATTCGCAAGGAGTACTTTATGTGTTTTTCCCAACAAACCTGCATATATTTCAGCTAATTTTTCATCTGGAATATTAAGCCATTGTTGTGCTATTTGGTTTCGTAATCGGTTTAATTCAGTATGGTCATTGCTCAAAATAGCATATCTAACAGCAGCCATTTGTCTGGTTATATCAGGATAACGGCTGTCATCAGCAATATACTGAAAAAGTTTTTGATAATCTAATAAAATAGCATCTTTTAAATCTATATTCCGGCGAGTCTGTTGTTGGGGATGTATACGAAAGTGTGATAAAACTTGATCAATAAACCCGATTTTGTATTGGCTCATAATTCTGAGCCACATTTCTAAATCTACTAGTTGACAAAGTTCATTATTAAATAATCCTACTTTATCAAATACTTCTTTTCTGATTAAAACAGTACTTGGTTCACCAATTTTGTTAATAGGATTATCAAATATATTGGTGTCTTGTAAAAGCTTGCTCCCTGATTGAATTGTTTCTAAAATTGACCAATATTTATGTACGTCTTTGGCCTCATGATGTTCTAAATATCTTGGACTATAGTTAGCATCTTTAGAGTCAGAAAATAATTGACGAGGTGAGAATACTAAACCTATTTCCTCGTCTTCTTCCGCCAATGCAACCATTTTTTTAATAGCATCAGGCTCTAAAATATCATCTTGGAATAGAAATTTAATGTATTTACCTTGAGCTTGAGAAATACAGAAATTCCAATTATTCGCCAACCCATATCTTTCATGAGCTATAACATTAACTTTTAAGTTTTCTTTTGCATGGAAAAAATTTATCTTATCTATTGTTGCATCGGTTGAGTTATCATCAGAAATAATAACTTCTATATTATTATATATCTGAGATTTAATGCTTTTCATCGCCATATCAATGAAGGATTCACCATTGTATGTCGGAATGCAAATACTAACTAATGGCTCATCATTAGCAATTCTTGTTTTCATCGTGCTTTTTAGTTATTGTATATTTAGCTAAGTTTTCGATAGCCTATTTATAGAATCATTTCAGTGCCTGTGATTCACATATTAGTATTGAATCAACTCTGGTCTCACGATTTCTTAAATCTGGTGTATTACTCTTACCCCATGCAAAGTTTTGAACATTTATATATCCGGATTCGGTTAATCTGCGGTGTAACTCTTCTGTATCATAGAGCCACTGATGACCCCACCAACGCATAGCAATATTTAACATCTCAGCACGAGTTTTGATAAACTGGTACTCTGGATAATTTAGCCACTCTTGATTGCGCCAATCATCAGACATATATTTTTGCACAACATATTCTAAGGATGGCATCGCTATGCGTAAAATTCCCTCAGGCTTTAGGATACGATGGCATTCCTTCAAAAAAAATAATCCTTCCTCCAGAGTTAAGTGTTCTAGAAAATGCTCATTATATATTAAGTCACAAGAGTTATCATTGAATGGTAGTTTTTGTCTAGCATCGCAGACTAAATCTACTGTCTTATAATTTTGCTCTATGTCTATATTTATCCACCCATGAAACCTGACATTTCCACAGCCAATATTTAGTTTATAAGGTTTTGCAGATTCAATAAATGTTAAATCAAATTCAATCAGTTGTTCTACTGTAAGGCATGGAATAATTGCTGTCCCAGAAGCAAGAATTGCATCTAAATTCTCTGATGGTAAGACAATCCTAGCCTTCAGAAAAGATAAAAGAGTTTGCCATTGTATTTGGTCTAGCTCACCAATCAAAAATACGTTAATTTTGTGACTTTCCTCTAATTCCTCTTCTAGCATCAAATTCATTAAAGTGCTAGATATATATATATCAGCATCCTCTTCGCTAATATCAGTAGTGTCTATGAATAAAGCAATTTTATTATTTTCAGGATGTGTTAAGAATAGTTTAATAGCATAATATAAACTTTGATATAATAATTCTTCTGGCTGATTCCAGTCAGGAAACGCTATAAAGTTTATATCTTTTATTTGTAAATAATTTGGTAAACTTGTATTTAATACAGGCGTAACTTCTTGACTTTCAGGAACCAAGTATAATAACTGTTCTGAATAGAATTGAACTGCTCTGTCTATAATTTCTGCATACCGCACATTTACATTAGATTTTATAGTATCTAACATTCTAATCGTTTCTTTTAGTTGCCAATCTCTACTTTTACTTGACCAAACTCCTTGTACATGAATTCTATAAGCTGACATTACTTCATCAATGTACCCAATTTTTCCATATTGTGCGTTAAGAATATGGAAAATCCAATCTCCCATACCTTGTTCATAAAACCAAGTAGGTATACTTTCTACCAATCCATTACGATACATTACAGAGGGTGTAGAAATAAAGTTGCGTATTAATAAATCTTCTATGTAAGATACGGTAGGTTGATTATGAAGAAATATATAAGGTTGATATTGATTATCCTCATGAAAAACCATAACATTATGGAAACATATTGTAAAATCTGGATTTTCATCTAAAAATTCTACTTGTTTTTGTAGTTTATCGTCCGCAATCCAGTAGTCATCTCCTTCTAAAATTGCTATGTATTCACCGCGACAGGCTTGCAATGTATTGACAAAATTTCTGTGCATACCTAAGTTTTTTTCAGGTAGCAACAACCGGATTTTATCCGAGTATTGTTTTTGATAGTCAAGTAAAATTTGGCGTGTATTATCTGTAGAGCTATCTTCTCCTATAACGATTTCATACTCAAACTTAACTTTTTGCATTAATACGCTTTCTATTGCTTGTGCTATAAAATGACTATGATTATATGTGATAATTAAAATACTAACTTTCATGATTGTTTCCTTTTAAATAACGTTTGATATTTGTTGTAAATTTCTTAATTTATCTTGTAAAAAATTGTTGTTTTCTACAACTAGTTTTATGATTTCTACAATTTTAGTAATATCTTCAAGACTGACCGATGTTCCCGTAGGTAAAGACATTATTCTTTTAGTAAGATTTTCTGTTTCTGGTAACAATAATTTAGAATATGGAAAATAAGAACGATATGGCTCCATGTTATGACAACCAGGATAAAAATATCTTCGTGCCATCACATTTTCGGCTTGTAGTATTTCTAATAATTTATCCCTACTAATGCCCATCAATACCTCATCAATCTCCAAAATAATATATTGGTAATTAGATTTTTCAACCTCGTCATAATTAATCAATTTAATACCGGGAATATCTTTTAATGCCCTCTCATAATACTTATAATTACGACAATTAATAAAAATAAATTCATCTAAATTATCGAGTCCTGTTAAACCCATTGCTGCCGAAACTTCATTCATTTTGCCATTGGTACCGATATATATAACTCGGTCATAACCAGCAAACCCAAAGTTAGTCATTAAGCGAATTTTCTCTGCCAATTCATCACTATTTGTAACGATCGCTCCTCCTTCAAATGTGTTTAAAAATTTAGTAGCATGAAAGCTAAAAACTTCAGCATCACCAAAGCTACCTATCATACGCCCTTGATGTGAACAGCCAAAAGCATGAGCAGCATCAAACATTAATTTCAAATTATGAGTATCAGCAATTTCACTTAAAGCCTCTACATTACAAGGGCGACCCCACAAATGAACGCCGATAATACCAGTAGTGCGAGGGGTTATGCTTTGAACTATTTTGTTGGGATCTATATTATGAGTATGGGGGTCAATATCACAGAAAACAGGTATGATTTCTTGCCATTTGAGAGCGTGTGCAGTAGCAATAAATGTGAAAGAAGGAATAATTACTTCACCAGTGAAACCTACAGCACGAATGGCTATTTCTAAGGCTACTGTTGCATTACACGTAGCGATACAGTGTTTTACTCCAACAAATTCAGCAATTTGTCGCTCAAATTCCTGTACATAAATACCATTGTTGGTTAGCCATTTTCTATCCAAAATATCATTGATGCGTGATAATAAATTTTCACGGTTGCCAATGTTCGGACGACCAACGTGTAATTTATCAACAAATGTTGGCGTTCCACCAAATATAGCTAAATCATTCAATTTTTTTTTCATTTGAGATAATGTTTTGATTTTGTATATAAGTAAAAATGAATTACACACAACTAACGAATAAATTCACCACAAAGAACACAAACAAAACGAAGAAAAGAAAGCTTGAAAAATATTTTGCGTAAATCCTTGTAAATTTATAATATATCTGGAATTCTAAACTGGAAAAGAAGTTTAAAAGACTAGAGAGGTAAGAATGGAAGATACTTATTCGTTTTTTCAGATATTAAAAAAATACGTGAACATCAATCAGTATCAGCATACTTAAAAATATTCCGCGAAAATTATATCCAATTTAATTAACAGTAAATCTCCTTGGATGGGTTATTTTCTAATAAAAAGTTATTGTAATTTTTAAGCACACCTGACTTATCTCTGTCACCTATTTTGCGATTTCCTAGATATATTCCCCAAGGAGCTAAGTCTTTAGTAACAACTGAACCTGCTCCAATCGTAGCGCCTTCACCTACATTCACACCTGGTAAAATTACGCTATTTGCTCCAATTATGCAGAACTTACCTATATGTACTGGCTTTCTTTTTGTATTTCTATATTTTTCCCTAATAGTTGAATTTCCAAAACCCCACTCTTTAAAGTCATCTGTGCCTGTTAAAATTCTTGATCCTGAAGATAAGGCTGTGAAATCTTCCATAACCAATCTTTCACCTCCTGTGATTGAAGCAAAAGATGCAATATGTACATAGTTACCTATTTTTATAGGCTTTTTAGCATAAATAAAAACAAAATCATCAATTATGATGTTATTGCCAAATTCAATATTTTCTAATCCCAATATTTTGGTATATTCAAAAGTTGTCACACCTGAGATACCATATTTATCATCATTTCCCATATCTTTACACCTTTAATTTGAATAATTAAGCTAGATATCATTATGATGATTCAACATAGATAGTTACTACTTAGCAATTACTTACTGAACATTTTTCTTCTTCATATCTGCCAACACAGTTTTATAATCTTGTCGAGCAGGATGCTGCTGTACTAACTTCTCCATCAGCGCGATCGCTCCCTTTTTATCCTTCAAACGTAACCGGATGATAGACAACTTCTCCAATGCTGTTTGATTATTTGGTTCTCGCTGTAAAACTAATTCATAACCCTTGGCTTCTTCTTGCAATGAAGACTCAGCAGATACAGTTGGAGTTACTGGCTGCGGATTTTGGGTCGCCCGTTGAATAGCTGGAACAATTGCAAAAACTGACGAACCAACGAAACCCACAAAAGAAATTATCGTTAAAATCCTTTTTTTCCTTGCAATCTGCTTTTGACGAGTAGTTATGTAGTCTTCACCTGAACTAGCCATGTTTGCATCCGGACTGTGGTAAATACTTAGTTACAGTAATCTCCTAAATAAGAGATTACCCATTACCTCACAGAAACTAACATCTCAACTAAAAATTTTTTATGCTTGAATTCGGATTAAAGTAAAGATATGTTAACCCCGTAGTAGCATTCTCAATCAAGAACGATTTGCTACCTTTTATCTAATGCACATGAAGAAGAAATGATAATACTTAAGTATATTCTCAGTAAAATACTGAATATTTAGTATAGGAATCCTATTTGATTTTTGAATAAGTTCCGTACATCTGTAGAGTGTCAAAATCAAAGGTAGTGTGTCTAATAAACCACTCAAATATCCACTTTAAATGTGAAAATGAAGGAATTAAAGCACAAAAACGTCTAACCCATGTTTTGGCTTGTAACCAAATATCCTCTATCGGATTTTGTACTGGGCAATTAGGGGCAAAACGGACACAGTGTATTTTCCATTGCTCGGTTGGTAAGCTTTGATTAACAGAGTCCAAGAAACCTCTAATTTCCTTGGAACGGTGGTAGCTAGCCCCATCCCAAAAAATTAGTAATCGCTGGTCGGGAGAGTTAGCTAGTAAGTATTCTAGGTAGTTGATAGTATTTTTTGAGTTTCCAGCATCATAAGCTTTGAGAACTAATTCTCCAAGGAGATAGTCAACTGCCCCATAGTATGTCTGCTTATCTCGCTCGTTGACAACTGGGACTGCGATTTCTTGGTCACTTTTTCCCCATACATAACCACTTAAATCTCCCCACATTAAATGACACTCATCAATTAACAATACTCTTAACTTTCCTGTTTCGATTTCTTCTCGGTTATTTGCCAGCAATGTTTCAATCTCTTTTTTTTTTCTGCAACAGCATTCTCATCGGCTTTCGGATTTACCTTTGTGGTTTTCTTCCAACTGATTCCTGCTTCGGAGAACAAGTCGTAGTAGCTTTGCTTTGACTCATAAACTACGTCATACTCAAAAGCTGGTTGATACTCTAGTTCCCCAAGCTCCCAACAATCTTTTGTTTGTAGCCAGCTCAACACCTCTTGGAGTTGTTTAGCATTCAGATAGCTCTTTCTCCCTTTGTAGTTTAGTCGCAGTCCGTCAATTCCAGTTTCTTCATAGGCTTGCTTCCAGCCTGTGATTGACCCTCGCGATACGTCTAAAATTTTTTGGATTTCATCATACAAGTAACCTTGATAAACTAGCTTGACTGCCAATGCTTTCCTTACTTCACGCGCATCTGGACACATATCTATAAAATCTTGTAATTCAGCAATCGCATTCAGTGCAGTTTCCTCTTTTAAATATTGCTGCGATACTTCCCCCGCAAGTGTAGTAGCTTGTAAATGCTGACTTTTCATTGTTTACTATTAGACTTTTATCCCTCTCCGTATTATCTCTTGGTCTTGTTCACAAATCAAATAGGATTCCTATATTATATACAACTATCATTTTACGTAAAAGCAAATATATCTAAAAATATGGGCTTGGTGCTAGCGTTATCCTAACAAAGCGATCGCCACCCACAACCAACAGCCTAAAAGTTCTGGTATGGTGGTTGAAATGATTTCCATTAGCGATCGCCATATAGTCTTTTTGATAAATGCACAGATTATAATGGGTACAGAAAATACAGTTTTTACCTTTTTGTAGTGTTTCAGCAATCTTTAACTGGTCTTTACCTATGTCTGCTGGATGAAATCTCAGTACGTTGGTGTAATTACCGTACAAACCCGAATCATGCCACAACTTAATAGAGTTTGTTATGGTATAGTAAGAAAGTTAAGACTAGCTTTGCCAATTACAACACTCTACGGATTGGTGACAATTGCAAAATGGAAAGCAGTTTTGATTAAGTATTTACCCAACAAAATTTTTAACTGAATCGAGAGTTATGACTCAGCAAGTACTTCACCCAATGGTGAAATTGCAGCGTAACGTGCAATCACTCGTTGAATCGAATATTATCAAGCCGACTGATAGCATTTGGAAGATTGCGCTGCTTTATGGTAATGACTGGCAGCACTGGAAACAGGAGCTGCTAGATTTTGGATTTACGATGCAAGACCCAATTGGCGATTTACTCGCAGTTGAATCTTGGGATGAAGATTAGGGATTGGGGATTGGGGACTGGGGACTGGGAAAATTTCTACTTGTGTTTAGTTAGTGATTTCTATTTGCTCCTCAGTTTTTATACTCAATCCCTGAACCTAGTTCCGAATTCTTCTTTGCCTTGTTGCTGGGAACGCATGAAGCGACAGTAACCGTTAAGACTTTTTTCGATTTGGTCTTTTAGTTGAGTTACCCAGTTTAGTTGGTCTGTGTTGCAATAACCTAAGCTTTCAGCAATAACGAAGGCGCTTTTAGTCTCAGCTAATGAGCCACGAGCAATATACATAAAGCGCAATCTATCTAGATAGTGATAGCGCCCGTAGCCTTCCGCTATGTTTAGCAAGATACTAGATGCTGCTCTACGTAACTGATCGCTCAAATTGTAACGCTCACAATCCGGCAAGCTATCTGCAAGTCTATAAGCAGCTTTCAGTAACCTAAGACTATCTTGATAGAAGTCTAAAGACTCAAAACCCCTATCCCCCATATCATCCCAATCAAAAGTCCTTCAATCAATTTTACGAAGGACTTTTACTAAATGCCCAATCCCTAATCCCCAATCCCTAATCCCCAATCCCTAATCCCCAATCCCTAATCCCCAATCCCCAATCCCTAATCCCCAATCCCCAATCCCTAATCCCCAATCCCCAATCCCCAGTCCCCAATCCCCTCACTTACAAGCCGCCAAAGCCGCAGCTAATTCCTTGGCAGACTGAAAGCGATCGCGCGGCAAAGGTTCAGTGGTACGCTCAATCACATCTCTTAACTTAGGGGTGATAGTGGGAATTTTACTCACATCAAAGCGGAAACCGCGTCCTTTTTGGCGATAAAACTTGAAAGGATTTTCCCCTGTGAGGAGAAAGATGATTGTGGGGCCTATGGCATATAAATCAGATTGGGTTAAAGGCTGTCCCCGTTCTTGTTCTGGGGCGCAGTAACCCTCTGCACCGATGCGTGTGCCTGGAGTAGTACCAATTTCCTTAACTGCGCCAAAATCTAGCACCGCTATTTGATTATTCGCTGTCCTTACCATCAGGTTCGCCGGTTTAATGTCGCGGTGGATGAGTGGCTGTTCTTGCCTATGGAGATAATCTAGAATATCGCAAGTTTGGATCATCCAGGCGATCGCCAGGCTAGGTATAACTGGCCCCGTGGCATAGATGCGTTTTTCCAAATCTTGCCCATGCACTAATTCCATCGCCAAGTACTTTTTGCCACCTTCTACAAAAAAATCATAATACCTGGGGATACCCGGATGGTCTAGGGATTTGAGAGTATAGGCTTCCCTCTCAAATAGTTCTTGGGCTTTAGCAATCCTCGCCATATCGGCATTCATTTGCTTCAACACCAACAGTTTTGGATGTCCAACAATCACCCCAGCCGCATCCCAAGCTAAATAGGTAGTTCCCATTCCTCCCTGTCCCAAAGTTCGTAACACTTGGTAATGGCGAATGGTTTGGATTACCGAAAGTGGTTGTCCACAGTGGATACAAAATAAGTTCTGGGGAGAATTACCTTCGTGGGTGCAAGTCAAACTACCAGGATTGTTAGACAATTCTGGAGAGCTTTTTTCTGCCAAACTGCCCCTTCCAGACAAAGGACTATCGCTTCCAGAAATTGATTGCCACTCTGGTGGTATTATCCCCTGAACTTGGAATTGCAGAATCGGCCCCCCTTGGGCAAGTTGCAGGAGGGCATTATTGGGTAGCGCATCTTGAATTACCAAAACGCCATTTAAGAAAGTTCCATTTGTCCCCTTACTAACCACCTGCCACGAACCACCACCACCGGAACTAACTTGCCGAATTTCCAGATGATGGCGAGAAACCAAATTGTCGGACAAAATCACATGATTATCCGCCGCGCGACCGATGCGAATCACGGAGGAGTTTTCAAAGCACCACTGCTTGAGTGGTGTTTTTTGTTGCGGTTCTAGCAGTGTCAAAGTAACCACAATACGACCTGTGTAAGAGATGGGGATTGGGGAAGGTGGGGCTCCCTCTGGGGATAAGGGGTAATGGGGATTAGGGATTGGGTACTAGGGATTGGGGATTGGGATTAGGGATGAGGTCAATGTTTTCTCCCCTGTACCCTATCTCTTTGCTTCTTCATAACCCTTAGTATTTAATCCCCAGTCTCTTCCCCCAGATTTGGGCGTACTTTTGCCCGGACAAGTATAGCAGTAATGTTGTCATGACCATTGTATTGGTTGGCCAGATCAATTAATTCTGCCACTCCCTGCTCTAAATTAGCGCTAGAACTTAATAATGGCAGTAGGTGAGTTTGCCAGTTAGTTTCGAGTAAATCGTTATCAGATAACCCATCGGAAGCGAGAACGAGTAGGCTATCTTCATTGATATCAAAGAACTCCACACTGGGATTAATGGCGGTTTCATCACGAGGGCCTAAAGCCTGGGTGAGTTGGTAAGCATCTGGACGGGCATAAGCGATGCTTGCTTCTACTCCTCGATCAATTTCTCTTTGACCAACTTCATGATCTACAGTCACTTGTTCCAACCCCCGCTTACGAGTCACACGGTAGAGGCGGCTATCACCCACATGGGCAACTGCTGCTTGACTACCTTGAACTAATAGCATTACCAAAGTAGTACCCATGCGTCCTACGCCAGAACGGGCTTCTTGTTGGTTTTTTTCGTAGATTGCTTGATTAGCCAGATAAACTGACTCACGAATTATCTCTTCTGCTGGTAATTGGTTATCAGTCCAGTGTTGCTGAAAGTATTGGCGTAAGGTGATCACGGCTAACTCGCTAGCCACTTCACCGCCAGCGTGTCCGCCCATACCATCACAAAGAATATACAAACCACGAGCTTGTAGAATGCGGTTTTTCGGCAGTTCTAATTTTTCTGTTTTAGTTTCAATCCCAAAGTAGTCCTCATTGTGATGGCGTTGACGACCAACATCAGTGCGACCAGCATCTTCTAAACTGCTTAACTGCACGGACAGCACTACTGTGGGCATATCATCACCCTTGCCAGAGGGATCTTCTACATCATCTGCTTGTAAGACTGTGGGTGCATTCGTTTGTTCTGCTTCCATTGGCTCAAATATTGGGGTCGTAGTTGCTTCTAGTTCCGTGGCGACTTCTTGTAAACGCGATCGCAACTGAGCGATCGAGTAAATCTTACCCTGCTGCAAATCTCCTAAAATCTGGATGATGGAACCAAATTGAGTGCGTTGAGACTCTCTAAATAGCGCCTGCCAAACTTCTCCCAAGGCTTTAATACTTGAGGGCTGCACAAATATAGGCAATGTTACATCCTCTTGTTGTGCTGTTTCAGGATTAAAATCCAGTGGTAAGTAGTCAATCGCTAACTCGCTTTTAGGTGGTTTTACGTACAGTTTTCGTAAGCTAATTGTCTGGTCTTCATCTAAACACAAATTCGCCAAATCCCACAAACTGTAGTGACACTTTAATGGTTCTAGTAATACCCAAAGTTGGGTCATTTGATAAAACCAGTGTAAAATTTCTAGCGAACTAGTGGTTTCCTTTTGCCATAAATCCAGCAAAGACTGGTAGTGAGAACGGTCTTCAATAAGTAATATCTGGTTATCGCCGTCCTCCCAAGCATCATGAATCTGGGGAATTTCCGTGTGATTTTGGGATTGTAAAACCATATAAGCCCTAGCCAAACTGGGAATACCATTGGCTTCCACTGCTGGAGTCACCAACCCCTGTTGCTGATTAGCTAATATTGCTTCAATTGGTGATAATTGGTATGGTTGACAGTCCAAAACCCTAAGGCTAACCTCATCATGTGCGGCTGATAGCACTTGCAAAATCTGATAGCGTTGTTCTTTATCCAAATATGAGCCAACAGAGAATAATGATGGAGACAGCATCATCTTCTCTTCTTCATCTTCCTCAAACCCTAATTCTGTTTGCTCTTCCTTGTGGGAGGCTACATCAACAGAGTTGGCGCTCAGTAAAGTGCTGACACTTACGTCAGAAGCCCAATCCTTCGTCTCGATAATCGCCCGCCATACTGTGCCGGTTTCTGCACCACAGTTATGGCAATTTTCAGCATTCACTGGTACTTCAGTGCTGCATTGAGAACAAACCTTGTGGGACAAAGAAGCACCACATTTTTGACAAAACTTGTTAGCATTAGGGTTTTCAAATTCACACTGAGGGCAAATCAGCATAGTGGAAGTTCCTTAATTCCCGTTCCGAGGTGCTTCTAGCCACTAATATCCAAAGTGCCACAACTGGCCGCCCTTGCCTATAGTAGACATAATAAGTTGTGGTTTCATCAGTGAATCTTGGTGGCAGTATTAATTGTGACGCATATTAGCCAAAGATTGCAGATATCTGCAAGTTTATTTTGGAAAGTAGGGAGTTCTGAGTCATAAGTGCTGTGAGCTGTAACGGGGGTTAGTCGGTGCTGAGTCTTGAATCAGATATTTTCCCTCTGCTCCCTGCCCCTACTTCCTTCACTCAACTATTTTGGGTTGTGGAAGCACCAGTTGGATACTAAAACAGGTACGATTTGATCCGCTTTCTACTTCTATTGTTCCTCCTAATTGTTTGATGAGTTTTTGTACTAGTGCCAACCCTAGTCCTGTGCCTCCCTGCTTTCCGGGGTCATTGCTGGGAATACGATAAAATTTATCAAAAATGTGGGGTAATTCAGATTGAGGGATTTCTACACCAGAATTAATCACTTGCAAAAGAATATTTTGAGATTTTATTTGGGCTGTAACTGTAATTTCTCCCTCTGGCGGGCTAAATTTACACGCATTGGTGAGCAGTTCTATCAAAATGCGTTCCAAGCTGCACGGATTGGACGTTAATGTTGCCAGAGCAGGGCTGATGCTGATGTGTAATTTCTGCTTACAAATATCGAAATTGCGGCTTTTAAATTCCTCCACTACACGCCATAGCCATTGCGGTATGTGAATTGTCTCTAGTACCCAAGGTTTAGCGTTAGTATCGAGGCGCTGTAATTCTAGGAAGTTATTAATAAGATTTATTTGGCGATCGCACTCATTTTCTAAAATATTAAAATAACAAGCAGCTTTTGAGCCTTCATTTGTTGGTTTTGTTGTTGCCGAGAACAAATTATGCTCCCGATGCAGCGTAATTCCCAGCATTTGAATCGCCATCTTCATATTAGTTAGCGGTGTTCGCAGTTCGTGGGAAACAGTGCTAAAAAATTCTTCTTGCAAGTGGTTAAGGCTTTCTAGTTCCTTTAACTGAGCTGGATGTGATTGCAGTTGTGGTAAGTTTTGAACTAAATTATTCCCATCTTCTTGACTTGCTACGCCTGGTTCTAGAGAGGTGATGGCCTCGCAAAGCATCAAAATCGTCAAATTTTTGGCGAGAGACTTTCCTTCATTAGGTATTAGTCGCAATGTGACCTTAACAGATTTTATACCGTCGATAATTTTTTTTAACTGAAAATTGCCATAGTTAACAGCATCATGAGGCGCAGTCTTGCAAAGACTTATGACAGCATTAGACAGTCTTGCTTGGTCTGATTGAGCAAATAATTGAGCAATGGGCTGTTGTAACAATTGTTCTGGTGTGTATCCTAGAAAATTCGCTCCGAAATGATTGACAGTTAAAATTAGCCCAGCCGCATCCAAACTGAAATATATAGTAGGTATATTATCGTACATCATGCGATACCATCGCAATTCTTCTTCCGTGCGATGGAGTTTCGCTGCTGTGTCAAACTCTTGATGAGAAGCTAATTCCGTCGCTGTTTCCAAGTACACAGGAGTTTTGGGCAAAATAGTTTGTGGTGTGTGAGTTTGATGCCAGAGCGATGGCGTTCCGCCCACCGTAGGTGATCGCTGATTCAGGCTCATAAGGTTTAAACTGACGCTCAAGGGCTGAAGTGAATGGGAAACAACAAATTTTAAATTCTTTTTTTGCCAAATAAAAAGTCTTGTGCCTTTTGTTCAACTTCAAATGATTACTAGCTTATTCCTGCAACTGTTTACAAAGTTTAACTAGGAAATTTGCCTATCCCTCGACTCTGAGACGAATCATGCAGTAACTTAAGTTCCAAGGAAGTGAGATCACGCCACTCACCTAAAGCCAGACCATCCAAGCGTAAATGACCTATACTGACCCGTACTAACCGCAAAGTCGGAAACCCCACAGCCGCAGTCATGCGCCGGACTTGACGATTTTTCCCTTCAGTCAAAGTCATTTCTAACCAAGCAGTGGGAACATTTTTGCGAAATCTTATAGGTGGTTGGCGATCGCCCACAGGCGGATATTCTGGTAATAATCCAACTTTTGCTGGCCGCGTGCGATAATCTCGAATCTCCACCCCTGTTTGTAGCTTGCTGATAGCCTCCTCATCAGGAATACGCTCTACCTGTACCCAGTAAGTCCGCTCATGACCAAAACGCGGATCAGAAAGCCGATGTTGCAACCTGCCATTATTGGTTAATAATAGTAACCCTTCACTATCCCAATCCAATCTCCCCACAGGATAAACATCGGGTACATCAATATAATCTTTAAGAGTTATATGCTTAGGCGATTCCTGAGTAAACTGGCTCAGGACACCGTAGGGTTTATGAAAAATAATATAGCGATCGTCATTAGTCATTGGTCATTGGTCATTGGTCAATTGATCCTGATCAATTGTAGAAAGAAGGCGATCGCTTTCAGCATGAATATAAATTTTCTCTTTTCTTTACTCTAATTCGCTGGCATCCCTTCCCTACCTATCTGTTGAGGAAGGGAAATTACGCGAAACTGTTAAACTGGGAGGTGAAAATATTATCTTCCGGTCTGATTTAAATGCGGGTATTATTGGAACGCACAGGCGGCTTTGCGGGGATTAGTAAGAGAATTAATATTGATACAAGTCAACTATCGCAGCAAAAGGCTGAGGAACTATGCCGACTGGTGACAGCAGCAAATTTATTTCAACTACCAACACTTCAAGGTGATGGGGTTCGACCCACAGTCAGCTATGAGCTAAACCCCACGCCAAGCGATCGCTTTCAGTATCAGATAACTTTAGAAGATAATGGTAAAACGCACACGATAATTGTTGGTGAAGCAGCATTACCTCATAGCTTAAAAATGCTGATTGAATGGCTAAATCAAGCAGCTTCTTTATAAAGGTTCCCAAGCAGTACCTTTGTAACCATAATCAAAAATTTCTGGATGTAAAATCTCGGACAATATTTCTAGAGAATCTACCAGTCGGGGCCCTGGACGGTTGAAATAGGAATTACCATCAGCAATGTAAACTCTACCAGTTTGGCTGGCGTGGAGTTTTTTCCATTCTGGGTTTTGAGTGAATAATTGGGCTTCTTGACGAGTTCGTTGTAGGTTAAAGCCACAAGGCATGAAAATTATAATATCTGGATTACTAACTAACAAATTATCCCATTCCAGATGTGGAGAAGGCTGACCGATAAGGGAAAATAGTGTTTGTCCCCCAGCTAAGTTGACTAATTCAGGAATCCAATTCGCTGCGGCCATAAGTGGGTCTGTCCACTCGATACAAGCCACCGTAGGTACTTCTTCTAGAGAAAGGCCTTGAATTTTTTGTTGACAAATTTTGACACGGGCCTCTAAGTTATCTAATATTTTTACTGAGTCTACACCAAAGATATGAGCTACGCGCTCAATATCCTGCCATACATCCTCAAGCAAATTAGGTTGTAATGAAATGATTTGGGGAGAACTTTGGGTAAGTTCCTTAACGGCTTTTTCTACATCTTTAAGGCTGACTGCACAGACATCACACTGGTCTTGTGTCAAAATATGGGTAGGTTGTAATTGCTCCAAAACCTCTAACTTTACCTGATAAATACTCAGCGCAGATTGCAGTAAATTATTCACTTCATGATGAATCTCGCTGCTGGCAGCCTGACTATTTAACCGTGCTTGCGTACAAATTGGACGATTTTGGATTTCTGGGGGATAATCACATTCATGCGATCGCCCAACAATAGCATCACTCAAACCCAAGTTTGCTAAAATCTCTGTTGCACTAGGAATCAGAGATACAATTCTCACACTACTATTTTCCATTAGACACCTCTACAACAGCATCTGTGTTCTTAATTCAATTGTTACAGACTTCTACTTCTGGGGTATCTTTCTTCAGGGGAGATTATGTGGCGAAAATCAAAATAGTGAAATCGCAAGCATTACATATTTGTTTGAATTGCCTTAGCTACCTCAGTAATAAATTTACTTATGTTAAATTTATTATGATCAAGTTATAAAAACTTTAAACTTTTTGTTTCAGTATGATCGCTTACTCCCATTGTGGCGATTATAGTTATAAATGATGAAACTGCGGAACAGATGATACCAAATCTTGTTCAATTTTTTATCTTATAAAATATCACCTTTAAGAAAAAAAGATTTTCCAGATATGTAAAACGTTATCTCGTAATTGTATCTATAAAAACAGTTCTATTTTATATAAAGAACTGCAAGGCAAAGTGATTTCTTTCCAGGAATAACACATGCAGGTGGTAGTGGTTAAAGATATTACAGCAAGCCAGGCAAATCAAGAGGGTATGCGAATCACAGAAAGCGTGCGCCGCAAACAAAACCAGACCCTAGTGCAATTGGCAAGAAGCAAAACATTCCAGCAAGGGCCTCTCAATGCTGTGTTACAGGAAATCACAGAAGCTGCTGCTCAGACGCTTTTAGTTGCACGAGTTAGCGTGTGGTTATACAACCAAGATGCTTCAGCCATTGAGTGTATCGATTTATATGATGTCAACCAGCAAATTCATAGTTCTGGCCAGTCTCTATTAAAGGAGAGTTATCCAGTTTACTTCCAAACATTGGAAGAAGAACGCAGCATTGCTGTATATGATGCCATTAACGATAAAAGAACTCAGGAGTTATCTGCAACTTATCTGTCTGTTTCTGGAGTTGTATCTTTGCTTGATGCCCCCATTTGGGTAGGTGGTCGTTTAGTAGGAGTAGTGTTTCACGAACACTGTGGTGAATTACGCCAGTGGACTGTAGATGAAGAAAATTTTGCAGGCTCAATTGCTGATTTTGTCTCTTTAGCGATGGAGACCAAAGAGCGTAATATCGCTCAAGAAGCACTACGAAAGAGCGAAGCACAATTCCGAGCCATTTTTGAACTTTCCTCTATTGGTATTGGACTTGTTGATATGAAAGCTCAGATAGTGGATGCGAATCCTGCTTTGTGCCAAATATTGGGATACCAACGAGAAGAATTATGTGGTAAAAGTTTTACAGATTATATTTCCCAGCAAAGGGGGGATGTAGAACGTTATAAGCAACTGATGACCGAAATTTGTATAGATGCTCAACAACGCCATGAAAAACCACACCTGGAAATCGAAAGAGCTTTTTTGCATCGAGATGGTAGGTTAGTTTGGGCTAGGTTGTCTGTTTCTGTAATTCCAGGTTCTTCCGGTGAACCAGAATATTTTTTGGCAATTATTGATGATATTACTGAGCGGAAACAAACAGAAATGAAACTGCGCGCTTCCCAAGCAGCAGCCGAAGCTGGTAGCCGTGCCAAAAGTGAATTTTTAGCGACGATGAGTCATGAACTGCGGACACCACTTAATGCCATTATGGGATTGTCACAGTTATTACAACAAGAAATAGTCGGCTCTCTCAATGAAAAACAACAAGAATATATAAATTGTATTTACAGCAGTGGCGAACACCTGCTGGCGCTGATTAATGATATTTTAGATTTATCAAAGGTGGAAGCAGGTAAAGAGGAGTTATTCCTCATTCCTTTGCTAGTAATAGATGTGTGTAATGATGTTTTATTAACAGTACGCGATCGCGCTATCTCCAAAGGCTTAAAACTTACTCAAGAGATTGATCCAGAGGCTAATATTTGCATAGCCGATGACCGCCGGATTAAGCAAATGCTCCTTAATCTACTCACGAATGCAATTAAATTCACTTCGGTAGGCGAAGTATCTTTAATTGTCAAAAGAGTGCCTGAAGGGATTAATTTTATTATCTCGGATACAGGAATTGGCATTGATTCAAATCAATTTCCATTATTATTTGAACCATTTAAACAACTAGATAGTCGGTTAAATCGTCAGTATGAAGGCACTGGGTTAGGTTTAGCTTTGACGCGGAAATTAGCACGGCTGCATGGTGGTGATGTGACGGTAACCTCTACTGTCGGTGTGGGGAGTCAATTCACTTTATTTCTGCCAGATCAAGAAATTTGATCCGGAATAGTTATAGCTGTCGCCCGTAGTGTTAAGGACATTAATAGATGATACAACCTAGACACAAAAAGACTTTTCACCCAGTCCCTAGTCCCCAGCTATAAATATGCAGATGGAATTTATCGGGCAATAGTTCAGTTTCCCATCAGGATAAGCTCATTCTCATCTCTATATGGGGAATGCCTGCTTCTAAAAATATTTCTCCAACTTCAATAAAATTTAATTTTTGATACAAAGATTTTATATACAATTGGGCATAAACTACAACTTCAGTCATATTTTTATGAACGATAAATTCTAATGCTTCCTCCATAATTTTCTGACCGATTCCCTGCCTTCTAGCTATGGATAAAACAGCCAATCTTTCTATTTTTACAGTTTTATCATCTAAATATCTAAGTCTGGCAGTACCTACCGCTTGATTATCTAAGTAGGCGATTAAATGCTCACAAATATCGTCTTTACCATCAAATTCTAAAGCGGTATCTACTCCTTGTTCTTCCTGAAACACGATTTTCCTAATTGTTGCAACTACCGGAAATTCTTCAGGTAATTTCGCAACTCTAATTATGACATCTGACATTACAAATTTATCTATAAATAAATACAGGTAGGGCATTTGCCCCACCTATTTTTATAGCTTATTCTGCACCTTCAATGGGTGCAAAACCTTGGCGCTGAATGTTTTCTGTGATTGTCCTTGGTTCGAGGAATTGCAACAGATAATCAGGGCCGCCTGCTTTGGAACCGACACCGGAAAGCTTAAAGCCACCGAAAGGCTGTCTCGCAACGATCGCCCCTGTGATGTTACGGTTGATATATAAGTTACCCACTTCAAACTCTTCCTGGGCTTGTTGAATATGGGAAGGTGTGCGGGAATAAAGCCCTCCAGTCAAGGCGTAGTCGGTATCATTAGCAATAGCTAAAGCTTGGGCAAAATCTTTGGCTTTGATTACCGCCAGCACAGGGCCGAAAATTTCCTGCTGGGCTATTGTGCCATGAGGTGGAACTTCCCCAAAGATGACAGGCCCGACAAAATAGCCGTGGTTGGGTGCGCTTAATTCCAACGCCACCTGAGATTCTGCCTTACCCTTCTCAATATACTCGCGGATGCGATCGCGCGCATTAGCATCAATCACAGGGCCGACTTGGGTACTTGGTAACTCCGCCTCGCCAATATTTAAGGATTTTGTCGCTTCCACCACCCGGTGGATAAAAGCATCATAAATTGCTTCTACTACCACCACCCGCGAACAAGCAGAACATTTTTGTCCACTGTAACCAAAGGCTGACTGCACTACCCCAACAACAGCTTGGTCTAAATCAGCACTTTCATCCACAATGATGGCATTCTTCCCGCCCATTTCCGCAATTACCCGCTTCATGTGCCTTTGTTGGGGTTTCAGGGTAGCGGCTTCGGCGTAAATCCGACAACCAACTTCCTGAGAACCTGTAAAAGCAATCAGATGAGTATCAGGATGACTTACCAAGTAAGCACCGACTTGAGAACCCTTACCAGGGACGTATTGAAAGACACCTTTAGGAATGCCAGCCTCTACCAAAATTTCCGTTAGTTTGGCAGTAATGACAGAAGAAGTTTCCGCAGGCTTTAGCAGAGTACAATTGCCTGTAACTAAGGCTGCAACAGTCATTCCACAGGCGATCGCTAAAGGAAAATTCCAAGGAGAAATCACTACCACAATACCCCGTGGCTGGTAAATATAACGATTCGTTTCCCCATCTACATCATAATTTATACCTTGATGCAACCGTTCCATCTCATCAGCATAATAGCGGCAAAAATCTATCGCCTCCGAAACCTCCCCATCTGCTTCTTTAACAGGTTTCCCCACCTCTAAAACTATCCAAGCCGACAATTCCGCCCGGCGCTGTTCCATCAAATCACCAGCCCGACGCAAAATCCCCGCCCGTTCCTTCACCGACGTGCGCCGCCAACCAGGAAAAGCCGCCTTCGCCGCCTGCATCGCCTGTTCTGCCTGTTCCACACTAATCAATCCAACCTTGCCAATCACCTCACTAAAATTAGAAGGATTAACAGAATCAATCACCTCAGCAGTCTGCACATACTCCCCATTAATTAGAGGTAAGTAAGTCTTGCCTAACTCCCCACGTACCACAGCAAAAGCCCGCGCCGCCTTTGTTCTGTCCTCCTCCTCTGCATAATCTGTATCCGCAGCCCCCACAAAGTGTTTACCCTGTGGGAATGCCTCCGGCGAATGCACCTTTGCCTGGGCTAAATCAACTTTCGGCGCTGCCAGCAACTCCTCAACCGGCCGATTCTCCAAATTCTGCCGTAAAAACGAACTATTCGCCGTATTTTCCAACAATCGCCGAATCAGGTAAGCCATCCCCGGTAATAAGTCACCATAAGGACAATAAACCCGCACCCGATAACCCCGATCAACCAAAGCCTTCGCTAACTTATCCCCCATCCCGTACAGCACCTGCATCTCAAACCGCCGCCGGGGGACATTCAAAGTTTCCGCAATTGCCATAGCTAAAGCTTGCGATCGCACATTATGGCTACCAATGGCAGAATAAACATATTGGTGATTTTCCAGTAATAACTGAGTTATCGCCTCAAAATTGGCATCTGTCGCTGCTTTATCATTAAAAACAGGCTGCGGCCAATGTTTTTGTGCAGCTTTAATAGTTTCTTGATCCCAATACGCCCCTTTTACCAGCCTAATAGTTAAAGGATAACCGCGCTGTTTCAACCAAGCGATCGCATTTCTGGCATCTTGCTCACTATCTCTTAGGTATGCTTGAATTGTGATGCCAATATCTGTGCGTTGACGAAACTCATCTTCTAATAAGATTTTTTGCAAAATATTTAAAGTTAAGTCTTTATAAGCATACTGTTCCATATCAAAATGGATAGCTGCCCCTAACTCCTTAGCACGACGTAATAAAATACGAATGCGATCGCTAACTTTCTCCTCACTACCTTTAGCATCCAATGGGTCAAATTGGGAATAAAACGCTGTTAGTTTGACAGAAACCTGGACTTTTGCTAGCTGTTCGCCATCTGCTTCATCAATAGCCGCAATAGTTCCCCAATTCTTCGATGCTTCTGTTAATTGAGCAATTAATTCTAGATACCGTTCTAGATAAGATTGCGCCTCTGTTTCTGTAATTACCGCCTCACCAAGTAAATCAATGGTGAAGGCCATTTTTTCTTTCCGTAGTCGTTCAACTGTCTTGATGACTTGTTTAATATTTTCACCAGAAATATATTTATGAGCTAAAGTCTCAACTGCTGTAGAGACGGTAGTTGCAGCCACTTGTCCCGGCACAGAGTCAGGGTTAGCAAAATTGAGCATTCCCTTTAAAGCGGCGGGAAGTTCGACAGATTCATCCCCTAAATATTCTTGTAAATGTGCAGCAATTTCCGCTTTACTATGCAATGCGGGTAAAGTATCAATAAACCGAAATAATTGCACCCGTAAACCGGGATTACTCATCGCCCAAGCCAGTAATTTGTCATCCCAACGCATTTGATCACGTAAAGAAGCAAAAAACGAGCGATTTTCTTGAGTTGCTCCTAATAATTGTCTAGCAATTTCTTGAGTTTTCGCTTCGTAGGTGCTGGTTTGTACTTGTAATACCACTGATAGGAACTCCTGAGTTAATTTCAGACTTTATATATAAAGTCCGTGTTTTCTATTGTGACTCGTCAATTTTATCGTCACCACCCATAAGCGATTTAAAATTGCAGTTTGCAACAGTCCTATACTTATTCAAGTAGGACAACGATGATAAAAATTAGTATTACGAGACCTGAAGCTTAAAAGCCAGGTTTTCTAAATGGGGGAGTTTTAACGACTAACTATCTCTAATGCCGACAGCAGAAAATTTCCTAGATTACCAATGGCAGCAAACACTACAAAACTTTGGAGTGGACAAGACATCTGCCACCCAGGTATTTACCCACTTGATTCAAGCTTATTCTTCCCCTAGTCGCCACTACCACACCCTAAAGCATATTAGTTGTGTCCTCCAGACAATCCAGACTTTAGGAACTTACGCTCAAGACTTACCTGGGGTGGAACTTGCGGCTTGGTTTCACGATGTAATTTATGATACTCAAGCTCAAGACAATGAGGAAAAAAGCTCTGACTATGCTGGTGCAGCACTCCAGAGTTTAGGTATTCCCCTCAGCTGCATAACCAAAGTGAAGCGCCTCATCCTCAGCACCAAGCATCACCAAGCTGATGATATTGATAGTCAAGTTTTATTAGATGCTGATTTGGCAATTTTGGCGACTAACCGAGTTGATTATCAAGAATATGCTCACGCTATCCGCCAAGAATATGCTTGGGTATCAGAAATTGATTATATTCAAGGGCGCACACGAGTTTTAGAAAAATTTTTGCAAAGACAGCGTATATATTTCACGCCTTTGATGTATGAAGTTGGTGAAGAATCTGCTAGAGCTAATTTACAAGCAGAAATTAGACATTTAACAAGTAATTAGATTTATGGATAACAGAGAATACGAGCAAAAATATAAGACTGACGTAATCAACTTTTTCGACAGTAGAACCAGTTACGACAACGATTATACAATTCGTCGCGCTCTGCCTTTATTAGAACTGATTCCCCTAAAAACTGGGCAAAAAGTCTTGGATTTGGCGACGGGGACGGGTATTATGGCGATCGCTGCTGCTGAAATTGTTGGTTCTACTGGCAAGGTAATTGGCGTAGATTTTTCCTCAGGAATGCTGGCTCAAGCACAAGAGAAGATTAAAACATTAGGGTGGCAAAATATCGAATTAATAGAAGCAGATGCCGAATACATCAATTTTGAAGATGAAAGTTTTGATGTTATTCTTTGTTCTACAGCCATAGTCTATTTCCAAGATATTCCAGCAGCTTTAGGTAAGTGGTATCGGTTTCTCAAAAAAGGTGGAATAGTAGGATTTTCTTGTTGTTCTCAAGAGTCATGCGAAGCACCAACTCTGATTAAAGCTTGTGCAGAAAATGACATTTTACTCATTAATATCAATGAACCAACAGGCACTATCGAAAAGTGTCATCATCTCATACAGGCAGCTGGTTTTAAAAATATTGAAGTGAAAACTCAGCAACTCGGTTTCTACCGCACCCTAGAGCAAGCTAGAGGATGGAATGGCGGATGGTTCCACCCCAGAGAAAATCCTCTTTTAAATCTGTCATTAGAACAGATGGAAAAGTTGCAAGCAGAATATTGTCGAGAAATTGAGGCGAAAGCAACAGAGCAAGGTGTGTGGTACGAAAATTTAACTTTTTTCGTCAGTGGTCAAAAAATATAGTGAACGAAGCTAGAACTTACGCAACCCTACACCCCTAAAAACAACTGGGTCTAGTCTCCACCCAATGTTACGCCCAGCCAACAGAGAAACTGCAAACTTTTCGTCACATCAACGCAAAAACTAGACCCAGTATCAAACTTAGACACTCAGATTTTAAATCTTAGCGTCTGCTACGGTTTGGCACTGCATTTAGATAGTCAATATCAAAAGCAGAGATTCTTTGAGCGTAGTTACCTTGGTTACCAACTGACGCTGCCAAATCTGCAAACTTCCGAGGGTCGCCTTCGCGCAGTTGTTTTTCTTGGGACTTGCGGCTGTAGAATTTGTCCAAGGTGAAGCGCCAGTCGGTTTGAACTGTGCCTGCTTTTTCTTGGAAGTCTTCGCCGTAGCGTGGTGTTACCAAGTTGTGGGGACGACCTTCCATCCGTTTGCGTTGGTAAGGTACAATATTTTCGCCAAAGTTCTTGGTGTACTCTTCACTGTCGATGAGTGCATCAACAAAACCGCTAAAACCTTTAGTACCGATAACAATAGACCAAGCGATTTGCTCGTCTTTGTTGTAAGAAGAACGACCCAACAGGCGCTTGAGGGTGATGTCAACTAGGCGGTAGTTGTTGTTAACGGAGACTACTAAACGGTAGAAGGCTTCAGACTTAGCTAAACCACGAATGAAATCTCTGACAGAAATAGAACCGTTCTTTACCTGGGATTCCAGGGTTTTTTGGCGGTTGAATTTGAGGATTTCATGTTCGCTGAAGACTTGGCGATAGGAAGCCCAAATGATGTTTTGAATATCAGTGTATGAGCTGACATCTTCTATACGATAGATGTATGGTGTATCTTCATTTTGGTCAGCTGCACCGAAGCTGGTAACCCGGTGATTTTGAGAGCTTGGTTTGTATTGGAGTAATGGCAGTGCCATGCTGAGTTATTCCCCTTATTAAAAAGTTAAACAGCTAGCTTTGTTAAGTGAAAGAGGTTTGATTTCTCAAAATCCTCCTTCATGCTTTACTTATTTTCCCGCATTAGGTTCAGAAGCTAGAACTGATTCCCAACCAATTTAGGACGAATAGAAAAGTCATTCCGGCGCTGATGGCTAGCAATACGCCTAATATTGCCACCCCATCATAATTTTGGTTGGCGCTGTTATTCCAGTTGCTCATACGTCCTGGTCTAACAATACCAGCGCGATCGCGGTAATCTGCACCATAACGGGGTGTAAAGCTGAATGGTCGGTCTGTTGTCAACCGTTTGCGTTGGTAGGGTACGGTATTATCACCGAAGGCTTGTTCATACTCTGTACTATCAATCAGAGCATCAACAAATCCTCCCCAACCTTTGCTGGCAATTTGAATTGACCAAGCAATTTTTTCTTCTTCGTTATAGGGAGATCGTCCCAATAGCCGCTTGAGGCTCATTTCCACCAGCCGATAGTTGTTGTTAGGTGTGACAACTAGCTGATAAAAGCGTTCTGATTTGGCTAAACCCCGAATAAAATCCTTAACTGTGATTGACCGATTTTTGAGTTGAGTTTCTAAGCCGATTTGTCTGTTGAACTTGAGAATCTCTTGTTCGTTAAAGACTTGGCGATAGGCAGCCCAAATCAGTTCTTCAATTTCACTGGGAGAGTTGGCATTTTCTAGACGGTAGATATAAGGGGTGTCCTCATTGACATCAGCCGTCCCAAAACTCTGAACTCGTTGATTTTGAGTTGTGGGTTTGTATTCCAGTAAAGGTAATGCCATTGTGAAAATCTCCGGTTTTAAAGAAGTAGGTCGGCAACTTACCGCACGGGGAAATTGGCGCTAGGATTTACGGAGATGGGAATCCCTGTTGGTGTGGTGTTCCGAGTTGTATCGGGAATCTTAATATTGGCAGTGCTGACTGGTGTAAAGGTGACGGTCTTAATTTCTATGGATTTAGCTAATTCCAAGAAATTCTTAATATCACCTTCTATGTAGCGCTCACTTTCCAACTTATCGCGCCAGTAGTTGCCGTAGCGTGGGGTGACTAGATTGAAGGGTCTATCTTTGTAGCGTCGCCGTTGGTAGGGGACTATGTTCTCACCAAAGTTGCTTTGATATTCTTCCGAATCTAGCAGCGCATCAACAAAGCCATCCCAACCATTGGTTGCTATCTTGATTGACCATGCAATTTCTTCATCCTTATTATAAGGCGCACGACCCAAAAGGCGTTTCAGTGCCAATTCTACAAGGCGGTAATTAGAATTACTCTTGATGACTAAGGTCTTAAAAGCCTCTGATTTTGCTAGACCCCGCACGAAGTCACGGACGCTGATTGCCCGATTCTTCAGTTGAGATTCTAGGTTGCCTTGGCGGAAGAACTTCAAAATGACGTGTTCGCTAAATACCTGGCGATAAGTAGCCCAAATCAGTTCTTTGAGTTCGCTATCGTAGGCGGCATCTTCGATGCGGTAAATTCTGGGGGTATCTTCGTTAGGAACTTCGTACCCAGGAACACGCTGGTTTTGAGAACTGGGTTTGTATTCAAGTAATGGGATTGACATAATTTGGTTAGTTGTCAGTTGTCAGTTGTCAGTCAACAGTTATCGCCTCAAGTGGTCTTGTTACCAGGAATATAACGATATGGCAAAGCCACGGCCACGGGTTTAACAGTGACTTCCGGGGTTGTAACTTCGCGGCTGGTGTCGGGAATTTTTATATCTTTAATTTGAGAAGTTACGGAAGCGATTGTACGCTGGTAGTTCCGTTCTGGGGTGAGGATTTTTCCTGCCAATGCCATGAAGTTGGCGGGGATGGCGCGACGGATATCGTCTTTTGTTAAAGTGCCAGAAGTACGGGCGCTGTAGAAGGAACGTCCTCCCAGGGCGTTGAGGGTTTGGCGATCGCGCCAATATGCGTTATATCGGGGGTTAACTAGGTTAAAGGGTCTGTCTTTATAGCGGCGGCGTTGGTAGGGTACGATGTCATCACCGAAGTTTTCTCTATACTCGTCGCTGTCTAACAGAGCATCAATAAAACCATGTAAACCTTGGCTGCCAATGACAATTGACCAAGCGATTTCTTCATCTTGGTTATAAGCGGCACGTCCCAAAAACCGCTTTAAGGTAATGTCAACTAAACGGTAGTTGGAATTGAGGTCTGCTACCTGGGTACGATAAACTTCTGATTTACCCAATCCCCGGATAAAATCGCGGACGTTGATTGCCCGGTTCCGGAGTTGAGATTCTAAGAAGGATTGACGATTGCTTTTAATAATCAGGTGTTCGCTGAAAATTTGCCGATATCCTGCCCAAATGATGGCATCAACATCGGCATCATCGATCGCCGCAGCTAACCGATAAATAGTTGGGGTATCTTCGTTTGGTACTTCGTAACCTTCTACACGTTGGTTTTGTGAAGAAGGTGCATATTCCAGCAGAGGTATTGACATTTTTACTTTCACCTTTTCTTATGAAACTCAATTTCAACTATTGACTTTGAGCCAATAGAATGCGGGCGCGGACTGCCTTTTCGGCATCACTAGCCAGCATTTCTTTGAGTCTAGTATGGATGGGCTGTTGTAAATCGGGTATGTTTACTAAACCTTGCAGACCGACGATCGCTGCATAACGAATCGACCATTCTGCATCTTGAGAAATAAACAGCAGTGTTTCCAAAGCTTTTTTTGGTGCTGTTTGGTTGTCAGGAAACTCTAGCTTGTGCCAATGTAAGTTTCCTAATCCTTTAGCCGCAGCCCGGCGCACACTGGGAGCAAAGTCTGTAGCAGCAGCATCGATTAATACATCTAAAGCACGGGGGTCAGCGATCGCCGCGAGAGTGCGAATCGAATAAGCCCGTGCGCCATAGTTGTAGTCATCTATTTGTGTGAGTAACTGGGGAACTGCTACTTCTCCTAACTGCACTAAGGCAGTAGAGGCAATTGCGGCTGCTGTTGGGTTGTTATAACCAAACACAGCTATTAGGGTGGGAATTGCAGCTACATCTTTGGCTAATGCCAATTCTTGTACTGCTTTTACCAGTTTCTCTGGTGTATCAGCCAGAGCAACGCCATTAATTAGTTCATTAGTCATTAGTAGAGACGTTGTATACAACGTCTGTACACAATCAAATCAATAGTCAGTCGCCAGTGGTCAGTTGTCAGTTGCTACTGACTACTAACTACTGACCACTGACTACAACAATGAATCCATAAGGTTCATGACCCGGATAGCTTGATCAGATATTGAGAGGGCGTTTGACTCTGCTGACATCTGATGTTCTAGCAATCCTTTGAGGGCAATGAGTTTGAAGCTGTTTTCGGCTTTGGCGTTAGCGATCGCTTCTGCTGCTGCCAAGTACCCAATTGCACCCAAGTCACCTAAAGCAACGCGTCGTAGGTTGAGGTCGTTACCTGCTAACACTTTTACCAGCAGCTCTCCATATACTGGTTCTTGTGTCAGTTGGTACATTGCCCTAGCGGCGGCGCACTGCACTCGTGAGACTGGATGCTCTAGAAATGGCTGAATCAGAGGGATGGCATCAGTAGCACCAATAGCTCCTAACGCTTCTAATACTGCTTCGTAGGGTTGGACTAAATGAGGTCGCCCTGTTACTTGCACGGCCTGTGCGACTCCCCCATCGAGTAATTTGATGAGTGCTGGTGCTGCTGTTTTGTCTTTGAGCATTTCCAGCGATTGGGCTGCTGCTTCACGCACGTAAAAGTCAGGACACTCCAAGCAGTTAATTAAGCCTGGCACGGCTTTACGATTGCCCAATTTCCCTAATGCTCTGGCTGCGTTACGCCGCAAAGGATAACCACCAAGTTCAGTTCTATCGGCTTCATCCTCTAACGCCGCAATTAAAGCATCAACAGCAGCACTTTCTTTCACCCGATACTTACCTAACCACCAAGCAGCATAATAGCGGAGACTTAAGTCTGATGATTGCAGATTAGCTATGGCTAGTTCTGGTGTTAGCTGTGGCCCGTTCTCTGCGGGAAATTCTTCCACACTGGGTTCTATCATTACCAGGGCGCTATTATGCCTCTGCGGAAACTAATTGCTCAATCTTGACGATTTTGCCACCCAAGCGGGTAATCCGTTGGTATTCTTCGTTCATCCGGCTGTATGGTACTGTGATAAACACACTACCGCTATTCCGGATGTTGTATTTGTTTTTGTCTGTTTCTGAGCTTTGCCGCAAGCCTACGACTTCGTAGCGAAATACTCGACTAGCAGAAGAAGAAACGCTACCAGCCCCAAGTGTGGTTTGACCGAACATTACTTCTCTATCTCCTATTGTTGTAAGTTTTATAGCGCTGTCGCGTGTTAGTTGTCAGTTGCTAGTTGTCAGTTGTTTGAATCCTGACTACTAACTAATGACCCACTGACCACTGACAAAATCCGCTTATCTTACGCAGAGGTGACGCTAACGATTTTGCCACCTTGCTTGTGAACTTGCTGGATCTTGTCAGAGAGCCGCTCGTAAGGTACTATAAATACCGTGCTGCTCCGCCGTACACTGGGGTAGCCAGGGCTACGGATTCCGGTAACTTCTAGTCGATAGACGCGATCGCCTTCACCAACGGCATTACCCAAGTTTTTCTTGGGAGCGACATCTGCTGAAGCCCGGAAACCCCAACTATCATTAGTTCCAGATGGCCCAACAATTGTAGAAGCTTTATTGCTAGCTAATTCCCGCGCCAATCGAGATTTTGTACCTTCTACTTGAGCGCGATCGCTGTTAGCATAACCACGGTATAAACGGAATATCCGGTTGAAACCTGCGGTTTTTTGTCCTACTTGAGTCTCAAAACCACGGTAGTAAGGAACGACGTTATCACCGAAATTGCTTTGATACTCCCATGAATCTATATAGGAGTCTATTTCGGCATCGTAACCTTTGTTTTGGTACAAGTCCAAGTGGTAAACAACTTCTGACTCATCGTAAGGCGCGCGACCTAACAGGTGTTTATAGTTAAGTTCGATTAGCCGAGTTTGGAAGCTGTTGTAGAAAAATTTCTTTTTGTAGAGTTCTGATTTAGCAACGCTACGCACAAATTCACGCACTGTCAGATTGCCATCTCTCAATAGAGACTCTGCACTTACAAGGCGTTCTGATGCCAGTATGTAATCATTGCCCAAAACGTGCCGATAAACGGCGCGAATCACTGATTCTACTTCTTCTCTGCTAGCTTTGGGGCGTAATTCTACTTTAGGTGCGTCGCTAAAAGGCTCTGTCCCCAGCCTAGATGCTGCTGTTGTAATTGCCATTTTAAGTTTCCCCTATTTTTTTTGCCGATTATAACTACCGACAGCTATTCCTAGATAAAACTATGCCCGGAACGAGATTCAACTGCTAGATGATGACTACATCCAGCACTTGCACCCCTTTCCGGGCAGGAAGCTATCTAGCTGAGAGCGTTGATAGCGTAGTCGATGTAGGTGTTAGCTTCGTTAGCAGCTTGACCACTTAAACCATGATTAGCTTTGATGTGCTTTAGAGCTTCAACATACCAGCTAGGAGATAGGTCAAAGGTGCTGTTGATTTCAGCCAAACCAGCAATTAGGTATTCATCCAAGGGGCCAGTACCACCAGCAACTAAGCTATAGGTGATGATGCGTAGGTAGTGACCAACGTCACGAGCGCACTTGGATTTACCACGGCTGTCAGCAGCGAACTGAGGACCGGGGGTTTGGGTTGTGTAAGGGAATTTTTGGTAAACAGCTTGGGTTGCACCATCGATCAAGCGTTGAGCGTTGGAAGTCAAACCACGAGCAGCTTCTAAACTAGCAGCAGCGCGCTCATAACGACCACGAGCTGATTGGAGTTCGGTGTTGCCTAAGAAACGACCTTGGGTGTCAGCAGCTGCAATTGCTTCGGTAATGGGGGTTTTAACCATGATGTAAAATTCTCCTTAGTAATTTCGTAGTTTTTACCTGTTACCTAAGATAGTTAGGTTTCAGTGGGTGCTGGACTTGTTAGTTAAAATTAACCAACAGCAGCAGCAGCGCGATCAAAGTAGCTAGCAACTTCAGAGATCAATTGGCTGCAATCACCTTTGGTGATTCCGTTGGGGTCGTTAGCGATGCCAACAGCAGCATCTTTCATTTTTTGAACGCCAACAGCTACGGAAGAACCAGGAGTTCCCAAAGCTTGGTATGTTTCGCGCAAGCCGTTCAAGCAGCGATCGTCTAGAACGCTAGCATCGCCTGCGAGGATAGCGTAGGTGACGTAACGCAAGATGATTTCCATGTCGCGTAAACAAGCAGCCATGCGACGGTTGGTGTAAGCGTTACCACCAGGAGCAATCAACTGGGGTTGTTCTTCAAACAACGCACGAGCAGCGTTGGTAACGATCGCAGAAGCGTTGCTGGTGATGCGGTTAACAACATCCAAGCGTTTGTTGCCTTCTTTAACAACATTTGCCAATGCGTCTAGTTGTTCGTTGCTCAGGAACTCGCCTCTGGAGTCAGCTTGAGAAACCACCTTGGTAAATACGTCTAATGTCATGGACTTTAATCTCCTAATTCTGGTTTGAGAGATGTCTGAATTAAAACTGGCTATGTTTTATTTCTTGGAAACGGTTGTAAACAGACCAGGGATCAAACTACTTCTCAGGTTAGTCTCAAAATTTCTTGCCACTTCCATGAATGAGAAAAATGAGAAACTGGGGTGATTTTATGAGAAGCAGGCAAACTTTGTGAATCGATTGCCTCGTTTAACTTTTGTCTGTCGTTTAACCCCTCCAGCTTATGTTTATACAATGCTATAGATCCTTATTTTGTTACAAATTGTGAATAAATAAGTTGCATGAATAAGAACCCCCTCAAATGCTTTACATACAAGGGCTAGAACTGAGAAAAACGCCGTTCTCCCGTAACATAACTTCATGAATTAGTGATTTTAGGCAAAATATTGGTGTCTTAATTATTTTTTAATAGTTGCAAAAACCTAGTGGTGACAATCTATTGCTGTTTTACGCCATTTTTTTCCACAGGATGGTTTTTGTGAATAAACGTAAAATTAATCTTTCGCAACATTTCCAGGGATGAGAGATGAGGAATTGGGATTGGGGAAATCTTTAAGTTTCTCCCCCTTGCTCTCTGTTCCCTAACTCAAGGCGATCGCCATACGTGAGCGAACAACTGGATCGGTTTCTTGGGCGATCGCTTGTTGTAAAGCAGCTTTAGCTTTTGGCGTGGCAATTTCTTGTAAAGAGACAGCAGCAGCGTAACGTAGACCCCAATCTTCGGGGGTAAGTAATGCCCAAATTAACTTTTCTTGAGCATTGTTGATTATTTCTGTATTACTAGTGGTGCTGGCGATTTTTCCTAACCCTCGTGCAGCAATGCGGCGGACATTACCTTGACAGTGATTGGCTACACTTGTCCCCACCACCTCGGCTAATAATTTTAGTGCCTTTGCATCACCAATTTGAGCTAAAACCTGAATGATCTGGGCTTGAAAACCTTGATCTTGAGAATCATCATAAGCAGCAATTAACAAATTAACTGTGATGCTTCCCAATTTGATTAATTCATCTACAGCCGCACTTCTAACAGCAGGATGGTGATGATGAAATGCTTCGATTAAATTGGTAATAGCGTCTACGCTCAATGAAGCTTGATTCATAATTTATTTCTGGATAAAACAATGCTACGAATTACGCACCCAGATTTTCTGTTGAGACCGGGTGTAGGGGTTTCAAACATTTATAGTCAATAGTTAAAATCAAGTTTTTTGGACTGTGGACTATTGACTATTGACCATCTTCAGAAGTTTTTTTTGGTTCAGTGCGTAAGTCCTAAATTCAACACAAAAAGGACTGGAGATATTAATAACAAACCAATCCCCAATCCCCAATCCCCAATCCCCAATCCCCAATCCCCAATCCCCAATCCCCAATCCCCAATCCCCAATCCCCAATCCCCAATCCCCAATCCCCAATCCCCAATCCCCAATCCCCAATCCCCAATCCCCAATCCCCAATCCCCAATCCCCAATCCCCAATCCCCAATCCCCAATCCCCAATATTCAGTTATGAGTTTTAAAGTTGAATTAATAAATCATCAATTGCTCCAAATAATAAAGCTGCTTTTTCATGATTAACACTATTATTATTCAACATAGCTTCAAGAATACGCTTTAAATTTAAGAGCTTTAAGCTATTAGGAACCTGAGCCGTTAAGATTGCCTGTACGGCTTGTTGATGAGCAACTGCACCCAAATCAAATACCGCCGCCCAACGTAAATACATATTGTCATGATTGAGATTTTTGACAATACGTTCAATGTATTCAGATTCTTGGGTGAGAAGATACATATATCTAGCGGCTGCACATTGCACACGCTCAGAATAATGCTGAAGAAAAGGTTCAATTTGTGGACGGGCTGACCAAACTTGTAGAGTAGCTAAAGCTTCGATTAAAGCTTCATAAGGTTGTGCTTGACTTGATTGCAAAAGATTGAGTAAAGGAGTCACAGCACGTTTGTCACCGATCGCCGCTAAAGAGCAAATTACTGCTTCCCTCAGACGCAAATCCTCATCACATTCCAATGCTGCAATTAAGGCTGGTACAGCTTGGGGATTTTTCAACAATCCTAAAGCCCGTGCAGCCTGACGACGCAGAGGATACCCTCCTGATGGGATGCGATAGCGTTCATCAAATAAGGCTACACATAGCGCCGTAAAACCAGCCTGTACGTTATGTTTACCCAACCACCAAGCAGCATAATAACGAATTTGGTTATCCTCACCAGATAAAGCTGCGATCGCTGTTTCTGGAGAAAGAATTGGTTCAGCAGTCACGTTGCTTTGCTCCGAAATTCAAAATTTACTCAGATACCCCACTTCTTCAAGAAGTTGGGTATCTAGCAACCATTTCTACACTTGGGAAATCTTGACTATCTTTCCACCACGCTTATGAATTTCTTGGTAAGTGGCGGAGAGTCTTTCATAGGAAACGGTGTAAACCTGGCGGCTGCGACGGACTGCTACGTTTGTATTCAATCCACCGGCGATCGCTTCAATCACAAACATCCGATTATCACCCTTCGTCGCAGAACTGATTAACGTCGGTGCTGCGGAAACAAAGTTTGTCCCGGCGGAAGTTGGTGGCAAAATTCCATTAGGCAAATTCAGGGAAACTTTTGTTCGTAAACGAGAATTTGTCCGTCCCATTTGTGCGTTATCGCTATTACCCCGACCACGATAAAGCTCACATATACGATTAAATCCTACTGTTTTCATTCCAGGGATTGATTGGAATCCTCGGTAATAAGGAACAATAGAATTACCAAAAGCATTTTCGTATTCTGAACTGTAAATGTAAGCATCAATGTCAGCATCGTAGCCACGAGCAGCATAAATGTCTACATGATCAGCAATCTCTGATTGATCGTACGGTGCGCGTCCCAGTAAGTGCTTATAGTTTAATTCAATCAAACGCACTTGAGAGTTTTTATAAAAAAAGCATTCTTTGTAAAATTCAGATTTGGCTAAAATCTCTACAAATTGCCGCACACTGATTTTGCCATTTCTTAACAAAGCTTCCGCACTCGTAAATTTTTGGCTAGCATATATTCCTTGCCGTCCAAATATTTGTTCATAAGCAGCCCGGAATACTTTTTGTAAATCATCTTCGCTCCAATTTTGGCGCAGTTCAACTTTATTGCCGATGGCATCTCTAATTGCTAGCCTTTCTGCGACTGAACTACTCATTTTGATAAACGCTCCTTCCGCAATTTTTTTGATTATAAATTTGGGTCTTAGGAATTAGAAAATGCTGCAATTATGTTCAAAGCAGTTACAAAGTAACTCACTTAAATTGAGCAATTACCTATTTCCCAAGACCCACAAGCTTTGTCTTAACTTAAAGCGTTAATTGCATAGTTCAGGTAGATATTAGCTTCACCTGCAACATCACCATTTAAACCGTGATTATCGCGGACAAATTCTAGTGCAGCTACATACCAGCTAGGAGATAAACCAAGGGCGCTGTTGAGTTCGCTTAAACCAGATACTACATATTCATCTAAGGGGCCAGTACCACCGACTACGCAGCAATAGCTAATAGTACGAAGATAGTGGTCAATATCACGAACACACTTGGATTTACCTTCTGGAGTGGAAGCATATTGAGGCCCACTCATTTGAGTGGTGTAAGGGAATTTTTGATAAACATGATTTGCTGCTGCTTCTGCCCATTTTTTGCCATTATTAGAAAATGCTTGAGCAGCCGCTAAACCAGCGCGAGCGCGGTTAAAACGACCAAAAACTGCTTGCATTTCAGTGTTGCTGAGGTAGGAACCACGAACATCAGCAGCAGAGATCGCTTCGGTCAAAGGTGTTTTCATACTTCTCCTAATCTCCTTGATTTGCGATTAATTACTAACAGTCAGTTTGAAAAAAGTTTTGGAAAAAACATCTATTTAAACAACCGCAGAAGCAGCGCGATCAAAATAGCTAGCTAATTCAGCAATTAACTGACTACAATCACCTTTAGTAATGCCTTTGGAGTCATTAGCAATTGCAATTGCTGCATCTTTCATTTTTTGGATTCCAGATGCTACTGCATCGCCAGGAGTACCTAAAGCTTGATATGTTTCCCTCAGACCATTTAAGCAGCGATCGTCCATGACACTACCATCACCTGCTAATACAGAATAGGTGACATAACGCAGAATAAATCCTAAATCACGGATACAAGCAGCTTGGTTACGATTGTGGAAACAAGCACCACCAGCATTAAATATTTGTGGACGTTCAGCAACTAAAGCACGATAAGCATTAGCCACAATGGAGGAAGCATTACTTGTTAGTCTGTTAACTATATCTAACCGCTTATTACTATCAGCAACTAATGCCGATAACGCATTGATTTCATCTCCACTAAGATAATTACCTTTTCTATCTGCCTGTTCAACTACTTTGGAAAAAGCATCGAGCATCTTTCTTTCCTCCTAAAGGTCATTGCAGCTTTTTATAAGGTCGATTGCAATTATTCTTACTATTTAGAAAACAAATATTCAAGCAGAATTAACTCCCATATATTATCTTGGGGGACTGCAATCATGTGCGATTTCTTATTAGGAAAACAGCAATTTGTTTTCTGTTTTTTAATTGCTTTGAAAACCTTAGTTCGTATTTTATATATGGCTTGAGTGAATTTATTATTAAGTTTTGTAAGATAGTGTTAATCCATACAGACTTCTCTAAAAATTATTGTTTTATAAAGGTTGTAATGCCTTTAGGTGAAAAACCGTTTAACAATTAAATAATATTGTTTACTTTACTTAATAAATGCTTGAGTATAATTTCTACGGCGGTAGCAAATCTAGCTTATATATACTTTCATGCTGACAGTAGAAATTGATAAACAAAGCTAAAGCAGGATTTTTATCAAAAAAAATCTGTGTTTTAGATAACAATCTTCGGTTTTTATTTTGTGGCTAAAAATGATAATAATTTTCAAGACTAATATTCATCATAATTATTAATAGCCTGTTAACTGCTGTTTATAAGCGATTCGCGCATTATTACTAGCAATTATTTGATTTATCAGGAAAAACCTATATGTAATGTTTTGTGAATTTGAGTAACAAAACATCGAAAATTTTTTTTGATTCTCATTTTTTAGAGACACGGAGGTTAAAGCAACGTGCGCCTCCGTTGGAGACTCACGTTAAAGCAGAATTCCATAATTTTTCATTTAAAAACTCAGTCCCCAGTCCCCAATCCAAGACAAAAGATTTTTTCTTTTACCTTTTACTTTTTTGTCC
Source organism: Anabaena sp. FACHB-595 (assembly GCF_048568275.1). Lineage (NCBI taxonomy): Bacteria > Bacillati > Cyanobacteriota > Cyanophyceae > Nostocales > Nostocaceae > Anabaena > Anabaena sp. FACHB-595. The sequence continues at coordinate 615,549 of NZ_CP183473.1, read as the reverse complement.
CCAATCCCTTTGACAGGTCTAAGCACGGTTAAGAAGAAATAGATGCTCTGCGCCGGAGAATTTCTAAGAGCGTTGTAAAGCTTTGTGGAGGCGTTGCTGTGGCTTCAACCCAATCTCCAGTAATTGGATGTTGCAATCTCAATCGCCAAGCGTGGAGAGCTTGACCAGGTAAATTTACGCCTACAGAACGACCGGAACCATAAACAGGGTCACCGACTATAGGATGACCCATTTTGGCGCTGTGAACTCGAATTTGGTGAGTGCGTCCGGTTTCCAGTTGGAAATGAATTAGGGTGAAGTTTCCCAAACGTTCCTGTATTTGCCAATGGGTGATGGCTGACCTTCCTCCTTCTTCAATGGGGACAACAGCCATTTTCTTGCGGTCTTGGGGATGGCGACCGATGGGTAAATCTACTTTGCCACTTGCAGTTTTAGGCGCACCGTACACTACACCTAAATATTCTCGTCGTGCGGTTTTGGCTTGGAGTTGTGCTTGGATGTGTTTATAAGCGATGTCGGTTTTAGCGATCGCAATTGCCCCTGTTGTATCTTTATCTAAACGATGGACAATTCCCGGCCTCTGCACACCACCAATACCAGGAAGATCAGGACAATGTGCCAACAAAGCATTTACCAATGTGCCATGAGAATGTCCTGGTGCAGGGTGGACGACTAAACCAGCCGGCTTGTTGAGAATGAGTAACTGGTCATCTTCGTAGAGAATATCTAGGGGAATATCTTCGGCTTGTATTTCTAGGGGTTGCGCTTCGGGAACCTCTAAAGTGATGCGATCGCCTACTTTCAGGTTAATCTTTTTAGATGTACAAACTTTGCCATTAACTTGGACTTTCCCCTGTTCAATTAACTGCTGAATCCGAGAACGGGATAAATCTGGTAATTCTTCTGCAAGGTAACGGTCGATGCGTGCGCTGTCTTCTTCAACTTCTAAGTAAAATTCGTTCAACATTCAGGATTGGGGACAAGTGAATCAATTCAATGCTAAATAATTATAAAAATTTGGTTTCTCCTGTACGGTTTTTAAACCTCAGGATAACTAATGAGTCAATACGTTTTCAAATATCATTCTGATTCTACCGTCATTCACATTTCCTTTAAGCATTAGCCATAAAGTTTATATATTATTTTTATTTGCCTAGATAAATTGGAGTAACCTAGCTTTTAGTGAGCCATTACTTGCGTATCTACCGTTGGGAAAAAATAGAATTTTTATAGTGAAAATCTGCTATTGACATTTTGCAAGTGATGGTCATAAAAAATCTGGCAAACAACATCTCTAAAATCTCAAACCTGGGTAACTACTAAATCAATACTTACGTAGTGAGCAAAAGAACTAGTGTTTTTTAATTTCACCGTATTTAAGTTTGATATACCTTAATTTTACGTTATGCGGTAAAAACACAGATAATACTTTTGCTACTGATGGGTTTGAGCCAATAACTATACGTGTAGTACTTAAGGTACTGTTAGATTAGCCAAGTTAATGAAAGATACAGAAAAGCAACCTGATTTTTGAAAGAATGTTTTCTAGTAATCGGTTGAACAATTTTTCTGTTTGACATCATGAAACTATTCCACTCAGGAGAGTAGCACTGACGGTGTAGAACTCTCCTGAGTGGAAAGATTGGCGTGAAAATAAAAAATAAAGACTAACTGTGTTGACTTAACTGTAAATTGCTGAACTTAGGTAAATATATTCTCAGAAATACATTTACCTACAGGAAAAGCCTTTTCCCTAATTTTTATTTTAAATCTTGATTTAATAACAGAGCGATCGCCATGAAAACACTTCCGATTACTAGATACAGATTTTTTCAGAAAATACAACCCCTATCGTTATTAAAAAAAATAACTGGGAAGACAATCACTGGTTGTCTACAAGTATTTAGTACTTCAGGTACCTGGTCTATATACGTAGAAGAGGGTAAGCTAATTTATGCCTGTTATTCAGAGAGGATGTTTGAACCTCTTTATAGACATTTGGGAAATTTAAGCCCACAAATTGCAACCCTACCTAAAGAAATTAACGAGCAGTTAAGAGCAATCTTTGAAACAGGAATTGAAAATCAAGCAATACCCAATCCTGATTATTTAGCTATTTGTTGGTTAGTCAATCAGAAATATATTAGTTCTTCACAAGCAGCTGTTCTTATAGAACAATTAGCATTAGAAGTAGTAGAATCATTTCTCATGCTGGAAGAAGGAAGTTATGAATTTATTCCTGAAAGTTTTTTAGATGATTTGCCTAAATTTTGCTATCTGAATGTTCGGTTATTAGTAGAACAGTGTCAACAGCATGGGCGTGTTCCGGAAGCATTCCGCAGAGAAGCTTCCAGTCAAGAGATATCTTCATCTACAGAACATAACCAGATACCAGTTAACAACAGACGTAGCACCAAATTTACATCTCCTCCTCATACTCAGCCTAAGCCTGAGCCACGCTTACCGCAAATAAATACTAATAAATCTACAGAATATTCAAAGCGTTACGCATCTCAACCTAATACTGTCAATCATGGATACTCACAGACATCTGCCACATCTACTGATAAAAAAATCTATACAATCTTTTGTATTGATGAGAATCCAATTGTGCTAAATAATATTAAAAACTTTTTAGATGATCAAATATTTGCAGTAATTGGTGTTACAGATTCTCTAAAAGCATTAATGGAAATTCTCTGTACAAAGCCAGATATCATTTTGATCAATGTTGATATGCCTGATTTAGACGGCTATGAGTTATGTTCTTTATTACGCAAACATTCATATTTTAAAAACACACCTGTGATTATGGTGACAGAAAAAGCTGGACTAGTTGATAGAGCGAGAGCAAAGATAGTCAGAGCATCAGGTCACTTAACTAAACCTTTTAATCAAGGTGATTTGCTAAAAGTAATTTTTAAACACATTACGTAATATCAACTATTACCAATTACCCATTACCTTCTTAGATGTAGATACATTAGCAAGTCAATTAACACGGGCTGCTACAGATAAAATACTGTGCATATTGACTACAGAGCCAATGACTGCGATCGCTGGCGCTTCAAATCCTGTTTTCTCCACTAGTTCTACAATTGTCCCTAATTCGCCAATTAATTCTTCCTGTTCGGGACGTGTACCCCAGCGCACTAGAGCGATTGGTGTTGCTAAACTCAAACCAGCCATTTTCAACTGTTCCACAATATAAGGTAGATTGTGGATACCCATATAAATGACAATCGTTTCTGAACCGTGGGCGATCGCTTGCCAATTGACTTTCGGTCGATACTTACCTGCCGACTCATGCCCAGTTACAAAAGTTACAGATGAACTATATAAGCGATGAGTCAGGGGAATCCCTGCATAGGCTGGCGCTGCAATTCCTGATGTAATCCCTGGCACAACCTCCACCGGAACCCCAGCCGCAATTAAATCAGCCATCTCTTCCCCGCCACGACCGAAAATAAAGGGGTCACCACCTTTTAACCGCACAACAACAGCGTGATTTTGGGCTTGTTCAATTAGTAGTTGAGTTGTTTCGTCCTGCAATAGAGAATGTCGCCCCATGCGCTTACCAGCATTAATCTGCTCTGCTTGGGGATTAATCATTGCCAAAATTGCTGGACTGACTAAAGCATCATATATGACCACATCGGCACATTCTAATATACCTTTGCCCTTCACCGTCATCAGTCCTGGATCGCCTGGCCCCGCACCTACTAAATAGACCTTACCCAAACCCTTTTGCCCCTGATTGTCTGTGCGGTTCATGTGTAAATCAAATCCCCAATTAAATCGGCTAATTCTCCACTAACTCCCAAAGGTTCAGCCAAGTATAAACTTACCCCAGGAAATTGTAATTTTAGCGCTTCAACTGCTTGAGCGATCGCATCAGTTATGCCGCCGGAGAATAGAAAGTATGGCAAAATTGCAATTTCTCTGTAACCAATAGCAATTAATTCTTGAACTCTTGACTCTAAACTAGGAGCCACAGACCAGTAAGCAGCCACTCCGCCTATATACGCCGCCATTGTTTCCACTGGTTGTTGAGAACCTGGGCGACGGCTACCATGAGATAACAGAATCCACGCTTCTGCTTTTATAGTAGCGATTTGCTTTTGGAGAAATGTTTGTAAACCCAGATGACTGCCCAAGTATGGCTGTAATTCAATCAGAATATCTTTACCTACAGCTTGTTGCGCCTGTGTTACTTCACTAGGAATGTCCGTCATCACATGAACACCCGGAAGCAGAAACAAAGGTATGATCTTCAGATGATGACACCCAAAAGTTACAGCAATTTGAGCAAAATTTCTGATCTGCTCATGCAAAGGTTCAGAAACCACCTCCAAATATCCTGTTCCCACTAACTTTTCTGGAAGATGTAATTTTTCAGCTACCAGTCCTGCTATTTGCTGCATAGCGATTTCTGGACGTGGATCTCGGCTGCCGTGGGATACAAGCAGATAAGCGGATGTCATGGGCAGGGGTGAAACTTTTCGTAACTATTTTTATTATGTTACAAAAAGTCAACAGTCATGAGTTTTTCTCCTTTACCTATCACTGTTCCTCTGCTGTATAAGTGTAGAAATTATTAAAAGCTCCCACCGTTTCAAACTTGTAAGACGGCATCCAAGTACTTAATTTTAGTTCTGTACGGTAAATGCTAAACACAGCAAAGTCTTGTCTTTCGGTGGTAGCTGAGAGGAGTTGCCGGAGTTGGGGGTTAGCGGAATCTATTAATTTGTCACAGTTGTAATTAATTAAACGTTCTAAGAGCTTTGTTGTTTTATTGCAGACATCATTCTTTAGGTATTCTGTCAACCGTTGCACAGCATACTCTTCATATTCAGTCTGATTAGGGTTAGTTTTCGCCATTGTTACTCCCAGCACAGCCGCTAATCCTAAGGCTCCTACCGATGCCGTAATGGTCAGGGGTTTCATATTTCCTAACTTTAATTCGCTAAATCAATTTGCATTCCCAAGACTCTCAATCAGTAAAGTCCGTTCCTCACAAAAAAAATTCTGGATAAGTTTACTAAACAGGTGCTATAATAAAGAATGTGTGTGGCGGGCGTAGCCAAGTGGTTAAGGCAGTGGATTGTGGTTCCACCATTCGGGGGTTCAAGTCCCCTCGTTCGCCCTTTTTTATAAAAGCAAGATAACACAGTAATGTATACTGTGGCTCGATTTGCGATAAAATAACTGAAATGCCCTGGTAGGCAAAACTCTCGGATATCTTCTAGCTAGGAAAGAGATAACAGAGCAGCCAACTTGAGTTCTACAACTATCACTATTACTACTTTAGCTTGAACCGACAAAAGCCCCACATCTGACCCGATAGGTCAGTGTGGGTAGTTCAACTAAATTTTATTGGAGGCTAAAAAAGTTTCCACTTCCATCGCGGTAGGTTGAGAAGCGATCGCACCTGCTTTAGTAGTAGTCAACGCCCCTACAGCACTAGCATAAGTAATAATGCGTTTTGCTGTCTCTGCATCATTCAAGTTGTGAATGCCATGTTCACTCAGTTGATGGATAAACCCTGCCAGAAAGCTATCTCCTGCGCCCGTGGTATCTACTACAGAAACAGCAAAAGCAGGTATTTTACCTTCATTCTCACCCAAGCAATAACCACAGCCGTTTTCGCCATCAGTTACTAATACCCCCTCAATAGAGCCTAAACGGTAAGTAATAGCGCCTGGATCAGAGGTGTCGAATAGCCATTCAGCTTCTTCTTTAGCAAGCTTGAGGAAATCAACGCGTTTGAAAATTTCCTGAATTTTTTGCCTAGCAATATTTTCATCATGCCAAAATACCGGCCGCCAGTTAACATCCAGCACAATCTTCAGGTCATACTGTTCAGCCAGTTCCAAAGCTCGGTGAATAGCTTTTTCACTGTCGGGATAGGCTAATTCCAATGTACCCAAAATCAGGAAATCCGCTTCTTGAAACACTGACTCTGGTAATTGCTTGGCTTGCAAATGCGTATCAGCAAATTCAGATGTATCATACTGACCGAAGCCAGCGAAAGTGCGATCGCCTGCTAGATCCCTGACCACATAGACTTGCCTAGTTGGGGCAGTAGAATGACGTTGTACACCCGTTGTATCTACACCTACTTCTTGTAATAGCTTAACCAGCACATTTCCTGGCTCATCCTCACCGACAGCACCAATAAATCCGGCGGGAGTTCCCAACTTCACTAAAGCACAAGCCACATTAGCTGGCGCTCCTCCTGGATAAGCAGTCCAAGACTTTACCTGTTCCAGCTTTAGCCCTAATTGATCAGCTAAACAATCGAATAGAACTTCGCCGAGGCACAAAACACGGGGATTACTCATTTCATTTTAGTTTTTCACGGGGATTGCTCATCCCATTTTAGTTTTTTGGCTTTAGATTAGTGATCTCATATTTATCTATTAGCATTCGCACTCCGCACAACAAAAAACCCCGGCGAAACTAACCGAGGTTTATCAAAGAAGTACGAATGACAATTTAGATACAGCGATATTGAAATTTAAAAATCTTAGCTAATGCCCAAAGCAACCAAAACTAAAGTTGTGATGAGCAATGTAGCAAACGCACCCTGTAAAGCATATTGGCGTTTTTGCTCTTGGTTGGGGTAGGTAGCGTAATACATTTTGGGTTCGGTAGCGTAGTTATTTAAAATGCCTGCTTCGTTAACGGTGGTATACATAGTTTTTTATGTGCGTTGTTACTTTATGTAAACTAATTTAACAATATTGTTACAAAATGTCAATGGGACTTGACAAAAAATAATTGATTCGAGTAAACAGAAGAACTTATGTTTGGGTATTGTCTGGAAGAATTGATCTCTAGTAGCGAGGGAAATAGGGATGAATTGTAACGAAAAACCCTCGGCTAGCCGAGGGTCGATAACATTACACCTATAAGTGGAAAGCGGTCTGAATTATGGTGATAGTCTGGCTCTACCTAGACGGGCTTTTTCATACCATTGAGCGATCGCCGGAGACCACTCTGCAAAATGAGGCCACATCAGTTCACACAACTTTTGAATTTCTAGTTGTGCATCTTTCTTATTGCGTAAATCACAAAAGTGCAAAAATGAACGAAGATTAAAGCTGACGACAAAATGCTGGCGATAATCAAAAGGTACTTTACCCCGTGCGTGTTCTTCAGACATTCCCCCTTCAAAATCAGCTTTGTAACGTTTAGCTGCTTCTAAACACCACTGCAAATCTGCGGCTCTTTGTTCTGGAGAATAGTAATATTTTTTGCCCTGTCTATCTGTGTAATAACCAACAGGACGGAGGTAAAAAACATCTTCAATGTCTTTTATACCTTCGACTACATCAATAAACTGGTTACCCGTATACCTAAAAGATTGCACATCAAATGATACTGAAACTCTATGCGTACGCGCCTGCTGCATAACGCTGTGGGGAAAATAGCCGCAGTTGAAAACAATCTGGGGATGCTCTAACGGGCCATAGTGTCCTCTTTCCCCAGCTAACAGGCGTTTAATAATAATGTCGCCACATTCGGACTCCGAGGGCCAGGAGTCGCGCTCATCAAACACGAACCCATCCGTATAATCTTGGTGCATTGCGGCGTAAATTACCTGCTGGGGGTTTGGTGTTTTAGCTATAACTTCTACTCGGAATCGATCCATTGGCTTCTGGGAGTTTTATGTGTAACTAGGATTGTCTAAAAGCTAGGGGTGTTCTTTAGACGTATTTGTGAACTCGATTCACCATGATATATCTTCAGATGGACTCAGATACTTTACAATAGTTAATATATTTGTTACAGTTCTTAATAACAGACCGAACTGGGGAAAATAAAATGCGTACAAATAATGCCATCGTTGACGACCAAGGTTTGATGAACAACTTTGCGATTGAGCCAAAAGTATATGTAGATGAGCAAGGTGATCGCACTGGGTTCACACCCTATGCAGAAATACTCAACGGTCGTTTGGCGATGATTGGTTTCATCTCATTAATCGCATTAGAAGTATTTACAGGAAAAGGAATTTTCGGTCTTTTGACCAACCTGCAATAGATAAATTTTAATTTTTCTAAAAAAATAACTTAACAAAAACAGAGGCGGGAATTTTCCCGCCTCTAAATTTATGAGGTATTTCATGTTATTTTGACTGTGACAAACAGCAAGAGCCGTTGTCAAAATCAAGATACCGGGTGAACTATGGCTTTAACCGCTTCTACAATGGTGCCTATCGGCACACAAGCGCCAGATTTTCATCTACCAGACGTAGTATCTGGCAAAACCATCTCTCTTTCTACCTTTGCCGATAAAAAAGCTTTATTAGTAATGTTTATTTGTCGGCATTGTCCGTTTGTGAAGCACATTCAAGATGAATTAACACGCATAGGCCAGGATTATTCCACAAGCGATTTAGGAATCGTCGCCATCAGTGCCAACGATGCAAAAAATTACCCAGATGATGCGCCCGAATCTCTCAAAGCATTGGCAATAGAACTAGGTTGGCAATTTCCCTTTTGTTATGACGAAACACAGGAGACAGCCAAGGCTTATACTGCGGCTTGTACCCCTGATTTCTTTGTCTTTGATAGCGATCGCCAGCTTGCATACAGAGGACAATTAGATGATAGCCGTCCTAGCAATGGTAAACCTGTAACGGGTGCAGATTTACGCGCCGCCATTGATGCGGTACTGGCGGGTAAACCTGTCATTGGCGAACAAAAACCGAGTATTGGTTGCAATATTAAATGGAAGCCTACTCCTTAGCAAGTTGGGCTTTAGCCTGTTGCCAGAGAGTTTCTAACTCATCCAAACTGTAATCAAAAAGGGGGCGATCAACTACCGCCTCCATTTTTTGTAACCGTTGGACGAATCGCTGATTTGTCCCTTGTAATCCTTCGCTAGGGTCAAGATTATGCCAACGGGCTAACTGAATCACGGCAAATAGTAAATCGCCTAATTCGGCTTGTTGGCGTTCTGGCGTTTCCTCGGCTAAAGCTTGTTGAAATTCCTGTAACTCTTCATGGAATTTTGCCCACACACCATCAATATTTTCCCACTCAAAACCCACAGCCGCAGCCTTTTGGGAAATTTTCATCGCGGCTGTGAGTGGGGGTAGGGTACGTCCATAACGACTAAGTTTTGTACTCAGTTTTTGACTTTCCTCTGATGGTTCGCCCTTTTCCTCTGCCTTGATTTGTTCCCAGTTTTGCCGTACCTCATCTACACTATTGACCGACACATCACCAAATACATGAGGGTGGCGGCGGATTAACTTTTGGGTGATACCTTGGGCAACCTCTTGGAGAGAAAATTGTCCGGATTCACTAGCAATTTGGGCTTGTAAAACTACCTGTAATAATAAATCACCCAACTCCTCCGCGATCGCCTCCTGGTCTCCACCCTTAATGGCATCTACAACCTCGTAAGCCTCCTCAATTACATAAGGTGTCAGGGTTTGGGGAGTTTGTGCCAAATCCCAGGGACAACCCCCATCAGGCGATCGCAACTTCGCTACCACCTCAATTAACTCTTGCAAAGCTGCCAAATGATTCGCTTCCATAACTCCTTGTACCTGTGCATTTCCCAGTATTACCGTTTTTGATTTTTTCTCCCGCCAGTAGACCGACGACTTGTCACCTTACGTTTCTTAATTTTGCTACTAGGAAGTATTCCCCGAACCCCCTGCTTACGGAAACGCTTGTAAGCCGAACCGCCCCAATCACTGAGAGAATGACTCATCGCCCCCAGTTCCAGACCCAAAAATAAAGCGAAGAATTCCATACTGTAACTAGTGAGCGATCGCCCCACTGTCACTTCTACATCCTGCCATGTCACAGTCACATTCCAGAGCTTATCAACAACTGCCAAAATCACAACCGTCAATATAGCCAGCAAGCTACTGAGATAGACAACCCTTAGAGTTGTCCCAATCAGAGGCCCGTGGGATAGAAAAGAACGATGCCGAAGACTTTTTTGATAAGGTAACCAAATCCAGCGCAAAACACCCCAACGTTGATATTGACGCGAGTAAATATCTAAATCAGGGCCGAACATCAACCCACCAAACATAAACCCACCAGCCACCAACAAAGTGACATTGCCAGAGCGAGTCTGCCAGAAAGTCAGACCAGCCACCAACGGCAACGACCATAAAGTAATGCGATCGTGCGTCCTACCAGAGGGCATTTACAAGCTTCTCAAAAATACTTAAAAAAAATTTCCTCAAAATACTAGCGCGATTCAAAATATTTTGCTATATTGATTGTTAGTGAAATGAACGGGCGGTTAGCTCAGTTGGTAGAGCGCCTGCCTTACAAGCAGGATGTCATCAGTTCGAGTCTGGTACTGCCCATATATAAGAAAGCCGTCCCCGTGGCGGCTTTTTTGTAATCTTACCCATAACTTTGCCACAACAGCAAGCTTATTCTTCCTCCCCAAGCTCACCAAGAGCGTCATCAAATTTGTTGATGATGTCGAGTAATTTTGCGACAACGCGCCCAAAAATTTTTTTACGCTCTAATAATTTGGGTTTTTCGTTACAAGCACTCAGCATGGTTTCCCTTAATGGTTCTTTCCCAGAGAATTTATAGTCAGCAATCATTTGATTAACAGTTGTAACCTGGAGATTTTCCTCTAGACAAAGTTGTTCAATTGCTTCAATACGTTCTTGAGTCCAAAAGTCTTGGAAGACGGTTTCCAGTTTTTCTTGGGGTTCAAGGGTGGGTAGTCGCTGTTCGATAAATTTCTCCAGTAAATCCCGCTTGCTGCGTAGTTGAGCTTCTTTCCCAATTAGCTCAAGGATAGAGGCTTTTTGATTTTGGTAATCTTCCTGGGTAGCATCATCCTTGATGTCGCGCTGGAGGTTCGCCAGCAGCTTGAGAATATAGGTGACATTGATTTCGTCGCGGTGGATTAATTCCAGTTCAAAATCGACTTCCTCAACTAAAGATTCTTTTTCATCATCAGGTTTCGAGCGCGTTTTATCGTAGATGTCCAGATATTTACTTTTATAATCTTCAAAAGTTTGTTCATCCAGATTTAAGTCAGAAAAGCTAAATTCAGTAAATGATTTACTAACATCCTGTAAACGGATCAGATTACGAAAGGCTTTAACGAAATTAACTTGGTCATCTTCACTAATTAGTTTATTCACATCATTAGGGATAGTGGCGATCGCTCTCAGTTCTTCCACACCTTGATTAAATTTCTCAATATAGTATTCGTAGGGTTCAATAAAAATTTGTTCGTTGGCGTTGGGATCGGAAAATAGCGAAACCGCTTGATCGGTATTCTCCTTAAGATTGCGAAAGCAAACAATATTACCCTGAGATTTCAGTTCGCCTAAAATGCGATTTGTCCGGGAGTAGGCTTGAATTAACCCGTGGTACTTGAGATTTTTATCGACATAGAGGGTATTGAGTTTTTTCACATCAAAACCCGTGATAAACATATTCACGACTAACAGAATATCGGCGCGTTCTGCGTCCTGAAAGTTTTCTCTATCTCTGTCCTTCATCCGTTTTGAGATGTCTTTGTAGTAGGCATAAAAAGCCTGACCATCTTTAGCGGAATGCTGGGTTTTATACATTTGGTTATAGTCGGCGATAAATTCATTCAATTTGTCGCGGCTATGGCTGCGGCTGCTCGTATCGTTGCTGATATTAAAATCCGGTTCTCCAATTAAGCCGTTTGCGTCTTCGTCTTCTTCGTTATCGCTGGGGGTAAAAATAGTAATTATTCGCAGGTTATGTAATCCCTGTTGCTGTTGATTTTTAAAGATTTCGTAATAAGTAATTAGAGTATCTACATTACTGACGCAGAGCATAGCAGAGAATTTTTTGCCGTGGGTTTTACGGTGATGGTTGGCAATAATCCAATCGACAATTCCAGAAATTCGCTCAGGGGTTTCAAAGCGATCGCTCTTTGGTTCTGTAATTAATGTGCCGTCTTTGCGTTTCATTCCGCCCCAATACTCAACGGAAAATTTTAAAACATTTTCATCAGCGATCGCATTTGTGATTACATATTTATGCAAACATTCCTGGAATAAGTCCCTAGTGGTGCGTTTACCGTGCTGGTTGCTGGTGGCGTTATCAGCAAAGATGGGAGTCCCGGTAAAGCCAAACATTTGGGCTTGGGTAAAGAATTTAAGGATATTTTTGTGGGTTTCGCCAAATTGGGAACGGTGACACTCGTCAAAGATAAACACAATGGGCTGATCCTTCAAGCCTGACATTGCAGCTTCATGGCGTGGGGATTTGATCGCCCGGTTGAGTTTTTGAATCGTCGTCACAATCAGGCGACTATCCCCAGCCATTTGTGTTACCAGTTGTCCGGTGTTGTCGGTGGTGTCCACACACTCAGGACTAAAATAATTAAATTCCTTACTGGTTTGGTAGTCAAGGTCAGCGCGATCGACCACAAACAGCACTTTATGGACTTTGGGCAGTTCTTTGAGGATTTGGGCAGCTTTGAAGCTGGTGAGGGTTTTCCCTGAGCCGGTAGTGTGCCAGATATAGCCGTTTTTATCGGTGTTTTTGACACGCTCAATGATGGCTTCTACCGCATAATAATTGGTAGGGACGCAACACCATCAGCACTTTGTCAGATTCGTGCAGAACAATGTATTTACAGATCATTTTGGAAACGTGGCATTTTTCCAAAAAGCGATCGGCGAAGTCTTCTAGTTGGGTGATCAGGTTGTTTTCTTCATCTGCCCAGTAGAATGTTTGTTTATATTCTTGTTTGCGGTTGTTGGCGTAGTAGCGGGTATTTACGCCGTTGGAGATGACGAATATTTGCACATATTGAAATAGTCCAATGTCTGCGCCGTAGGAATGGCGTTGGTAGCGGTTGATTTGGTTGAAGGCTTCTTTTAGTTCCAGTCCTCGGCGTTTGAGTTCAATTTGCACGAGGGGTAAACCATTAATCAGCAGGGTTACGTCGTAGCGGTTTTTGTAATTGCCTTGCTGGGTGATTTGGTTGGTGACTTGATATTGATTTTGACACCAATGTTCGATATTGAGAAATTCTAGGTAAAAGGTTGTGCCATCGTCGCGGCTGAGTTCCATTTTATCGCGGAGGCGTTTGGCGCGGTCAAAGACGTTACCTTTATCCAGGTGATTGAGGATGGTTTTAAATTCGGTATCGCTGAGTTGGATGTGGTTATGTTTTTCTAGTTGGGTTTTCAGGTTGGTTTTGAGGTCTTCAGCGTTGCGAAGGGTGACGAAGGGTGACAGGTTCGTAGCCTAATCCTGTGAGGCGTTCTATTAGCTGTCGTTCTAGTTCAGCTTCGGTTTGGGGCATATTACTCTAATTGATAATTTTATTGATGCCATCGAGAAAAACTTGAAAACTACGAGATTTGTTTTCAGTCAAGGATAAATAGGGCGCGATCATCCTAGAATGAGTACCGGGGTAATATTCTGGAACTAACTTTCTGAGTTCTTCTTTCGCAGAGTTGAGTTGATCGGGGTTACGAAACTTGGTTTTATTTTGTTTTTGACTCAAACTTTCGGGTTTTAGTCCATAGGCTTTTTCGACTGCAACTAAATCACCCAAAAACCAAGATTCTAGTTCATGACAGATTATTCGGATCAGTATGTTTTTGTTTCCTGCATTTTGACAAATTTCTAAAAGTTCTGATTTGAGGTTTTTACAGTCGTGGGAGTCTTGATCGTGAACAATAACAAATTTTGTGTCAGGGTTAAATTGAAAAGCTCTAATTTTTTTTGGTATAGATTTAGCTAAGTCCTGTTTACCTTGGTGAGGAATACAAATAAAAGAAATTTCATCAGGAATTATTTTGGGTAAGATTTCCTTTAAAACATTTTCTATAGAAGGTTCTTCTAGTAAAAAAATCAAGTCATAGCTCATCAGGGGGCGACTCCTTCAAACCAGCCTTGATTCCAGAGATAGCCAGGTAAATCTCCTGCTTTCACTAAGTTGTTCAGGGTTTCATTATCGCTGGCTCGGAAAATTTTTGTAGTGCCTTGTTCTTTTGTCAACCAGAAAATACTTTCTAGGGGAACAGCATTCAGAAAGTCGGGGGAGTGGGTAGACACAAAGACTTGTCCGCCTCTGTGGGCATAACTGGCAAATTCTTCGGCGAGTTCGTGAAGCAAACTAGGATAAAGTTGGTTTTCGGGTTCTTCGACGCAAAGTAAAGGATGGGGTTTAGGATCGAAGAGCAGAATTAAATAGGCAAACATTTTCATTGTGCCATCAGAAACATAGCGATCAATGAAGGGATCTTTAAAAGCTTGGTCTTGAAATTTCAGGATTAATCTGCCGTCTTCTGTTTCCTTTGCTTCTACTTTAGAAATACCGGGGACTCTTTCCTGCATTTTTGTGAGGATGGTTTGGAATATATCGGGATGGTTTTGATAAATGTATTGGGCGACAAGTGCCATATTATCGCCTGTGGGGGAGAGATGTTCGGCATAGAGTGCGTCTTTGCTGCCTCTAGCATCGCTGATATGGAAGTCGGAAACGTGCCAATTTTCAATTAGTGAACGGAAGGCACTGGCGGCTTTGAAGCGTTGAAATTGCCCCAGTCCTTTAATTGCTAAAATATCATTGGATTCGAGTTGTTGTTCTTCACGTTGTAGTTCTTCGTCGGTTTGTTCAAAGTTTTCTTCGTTGGTGATGGCATATCCTTTACCGTTTTGGAAGTCGAGAAAGTGATAGGGAGAACCATATTCGCCACGCTTGTACCGGAGTATTTCTCTTTTAACTAAGGGTCGTCTTTCTTCTTGTCCAACATTTAAAATATAGGTAACGAGACGTTCTGTCTCCAGAATATTCATGCGGAATTTTAGTTCTATTTCGATATCTTCTTGTTCTTTGCCTCTAGTGACGACTTCATTAAATCCACCCCGGATCTGAAGGGCTTGACGAATGTTATTTTTTAGGGCATCGCGGAGAAAGCCAAAAATATCGAATAGGGTAGATTTACCTGTACCATTTGCTCCGATGATGACGCAAAAGGTGGGAATTTCTTTGATTTCTAGAGATTCAAAGGCTCGATAATTTTTAATTTTTATAGAAACAATTTTCATAACTAAATTTACCTTAATAGGTAATACTTTGATTCTATTCCCCATTCTCTGGTTCAAGGGTTAAACCGCGATAGACTTGTTCAATGGGGAAACTTAGGTTAATGCTTTTGAGTTCAATTGTATCGCCTGGTTTGTAGTTGATAATTAACCAGTCGCCTGCGTCGTTTTTGTGATAAAGGTCAATTTCGATGCTGGTGGAACTGACTAGGAGGTAATCTATTAAGGCTGGGTTTTGGCGGTACATTCTAAATTTTCCGCCTCTGTCATAAGCTTCGGTAGTTTTTGAGAGGACTTCGACGATTAAGCAGGGGTAGGTAATATATCGGGTTGTGGTTTTGTCGCGATCGTCGCAAGTAACGCTGGCATCTGGGTAGGTATAATTATTACTGCCAAAAATATTGAGCTTGACATCAGAGTTGCCAGTGATGCAGCCTGTATTTTCTAAGTGGCTGTCGAACATGGCGGTGAAGCGGATACCGATACGCCCATGATTGATGCTACCGCCAGTCATGGCGTAAACTTCGCCGTTGATATATTCGTGTTTTTCTAGTTGCTGTTCTTCCCAAGCAAAGTATTCTTCAGGGGTAAGGTGTGGGGTATTATCTTTTGCCACAATCATCGCTCGTTACCTCCTAAGTTTGTAGTTGTTTGGGACAGGTATGGATCTGGGTTGTTGGTTTGATTTTAACAATCTACACAAACATCTTTTAATCATTAATAATATCTAAAACGTTTATAAATTTATATCCTTTACCATACTGTGATTTATCTGCATTGATACCATTTTTGAAGTCTAATATTTCACCAAGATATGTAAGTTTGAGAACTTCCACAAACTCAGGAAACCGCAACTGAGGCACATTTTTCTTTACCTTCTTACCCATTACCTATTTCCCGATCCTACAAACGGATTGATAATTGTTAATTGATTTTCAATCAATAATCCATTTTGCATATCTTCCGAATATAGAACCTTAGCCTGAGACTTTAGAGCAGTAGCAATAACAAGACTATCCCAATACGAAAAAGAATATTTATCTCTTAATCGACAAGCTTCTTTGATCTCACTTGTTGTCAGGTTGACAATTTCACACTGTTCTTCAAACTCCTCTACTAACTCTAAAATATTCTGTTCAGAAATTCCTGTTTTCCGTTTGAGTACAGCACAAGTTTCAGTGATAACCTGAGTGCTAACTACAATACTGCGATCAACAGCTTGAGTTAAATTAATAGCCATACTTCTTTTTAATTGCTGCACTTGAGGATCTACTTTTGGATCATGAAGAAACCGATACAGCCAAATATTAGAGTCAATAAACTTTTTATCTATAAAATTATTCATGAATATCATCTCTTGACAAATCACGCCAACCCACAGCCGTTAAAGGATTTTCTGCAAGACGATCCATCAAACGAGAAGGCTTAGGCTTAATAATTACCTCAATTAAATTGTCACCAACCATACTAATATATTCATCAGGAATA
This sequence comes from Anabaena sp. FACHB-595, assembly GCF_048568275.1. Taxonomy (NCBI): domain Bacteria; kingdom Bacillati; phylum Cyanobacteriota; class Cyanophyceae; order Nostocales; family Nostocaceae; genus Anabaena; species Anabaena sp. FACHB-595. Next base: position 599,011 of record NZ_CP183473.1, on the reverse strand, counting down.
ATAATTTTACCTTGCTCCACCTTGGCAGTAAATTGAATCCTTGTATTCATTGATTACATCTCCCTAACTTAGTGCAATTAATTTTACAGCAATACCTATTACCTATTTACCCACATTTTTATCAATAAAATCAATAATTTCCTGATAAAAAACCTGCCCCTTTTCCCTACTACTACTAGCAGTTACCAATAACCTTAAAGTTTCCACCAAGGAACTGATAACCGCATCACAAACCAAATCAAAAAGCCCACTTAAATCATCTTGGTTTTGTTGTCCATAAGCCAAAGCATTAATATAATCATTGCGGACTTGATTATTAATCACCACAATGGGATACCCCGCACGAATTAACAATAAATTCATAATTAATCTAGCGGTTCTCCCATTCCCATCTCGAAAAGGATGGATAGAAACAAAACGATAATGTGCCATTGTCGCATATTCTACCGGATGGAGTGTTAAAGCAGCATTTGAATTGAGCCAGATAACAAAATCTGCCATTAATTGAGACAGTAAATAATGGGGAGGATAAATATAATTTGTTCCTGCTGCCATCACATCTAAATTCCGATAACAACCCGCTTCATTCGGGTTAATTTTCCTTAGAATTAGATTATGAATTTGTTTAATTTACCATTCATTAATTTCCGTATCTTTTTGTGATAAACTCTCAATATAGTCTATCGCTTCCTTATGTCCAATCACCTCTAAATGTTCATTGAGAGTTTTACCGCCAATGGTAATCCCTTTAGTTAACACTAATTCAGTTTCACTTTGAGTTAAAGTATTCCCTTCAATAGCATTAGAATTATAAGTAAAGCGGACATCATAGAGCTTTTTCAGTTCAGCGAGCATTGTTTGATCAAAAGGTCTAAACCCATCTAACCAAGCCTTTAACTTGTCTATTTGCTCTAATTTCAGTTGATAATTCATCCTCACATAGTTACTAATTAAAGCAGTTAATGAAAAGTCTTTTTTTTGACTTAAACCAATTACCTGTTCAATAAATCGCTCGTAAAGTTGAGAGGAAGATACTATCATAAGGTAATGGGTAACGGGTGAGATCAATTATTGCTTGAACAATGAGAACAAAATATTAGTATCAATGAGATAACCTAGCTTTATTCCACTCACTCCTAACTTGCTCTTGCCAATTTCTATGAGAAATTGTTTCAATTGATTTCATTTAAGACAACTTCATTAAGATTATCATCAGGATTAGATTGACTATCAACTGGTTGGCTATGGAGTTTTTGACTGAGATATTGCAAAATCTCCTGTTGTTCTGTGTAAGATAATTGTTCAAGTAAACTAAATAATTGCTCTTTTGTAATTTGCAAAGTCAGCATAGCCGAAACTCTATATTTTCTATTAGATAATCAGTCAGAGGTAATGCTTTTATTCTATTACCTATTGCCTAAGAGGTTGTTTGAAAAGTCAAAATATATACCCAAAAACCTCTCTCCAAACCTCTCCCCTGCGAGGCTACGGTGTACACACAAGTCTTATAACCTTGTCCCACATCGTTTTGATCCCCCCTAACCCCCCTTAAAAAAGGGGGAACTAGAATCAAAGTCACCCTTTTTAAGGGGGATTTAGGGGGATCGAACCACATTATGCACCTAGCTCAGAGATGTGTGTACACCGTAGCCCCTGCGTTCGCGTAGCGGCACGAAGTGCGGGGAGAGGCTTTGAATTTCCCCCCTTCCCTACAAGGGAATGGGGGTAGGGGGGTTAGGTTTTTGGAAATTATGGGTTTCATATAATACTTTTCAAACAACCCCTAAAACGGTGACTCAATCCCCAATTCCTCACAAAACCCGCGAATTAATTGATCCGTCTCCACCATCTCCCGATCAATCTCCCGAATTTCCCGCGCCACCGCATCTAAATCAATCTCCTCCTCTTCCTCAAAAGTATCCACATACCGGGGAATATTTAAATTAAAATCATTCTCCGCAATTTCCGTTAATGGGGCGCGATAACTATACTTTTCTGACTGTATCCTTTGCCGATAGGTAGAAACAATTTTCTCTACATCCTCATCCCGCAAATAATTCTGATTCTTTGCCTTTTCAAAATAGGCACTAGCATCAATAAATAAAATATCGTCAGGATTTTCTCGGCACTTTTTAAACACTAAAATACAAGTCGGGATACTCGTCCCATAAAATATATTCGCAGGCAATCCAATCACCGCATCTAACCAATTGCGTTCCTTGATCACATACTTGCGAATATGTCCCTCCGCCGCACCACGAAACAAAACCCCATGAGGCAACACCACCGCCATAATCCCATTATCATCTAGGTGATGGATCATGTGTTGTACAAAGGCAAAATCAGCCTTAGAAGCCGGGGCTAACTTGCCATACTGACTAAAGCGATCATCCGACTCAAATAGTTTATTAGCACTCCACTGTGCCGAAAACGGCGGATTTGCCACCACCGCCTCAAACCGCATACCCTCATGCTGGGGATTCTCTAGGGTATCTTCCTGGCGCAAATCGAAATTACGATAATGCACCCCATGCAAAATCATATTCATTCGCGCCAGGTTGTAGGTTGTGCGGTTCATTTCTTGCCCGTAAAAATCCCCGACTGATTCCACCTCCCGCGCCACCCGCAACAGCAACGAACCCGAACCACAGGTGGGATCATAAACCGACTTCAGGCGACTTTTCCCCGTGGTGACAATCTTCGCCAACACCTTAGAAACCTGCTGCGGCGTGTAAAACTCCCCGGCTTTTTTCCCTGCACCACTAGCAAACTGCCCAATTAAATATTCGTAAGCATCGCCCAATACATCGCTTTCCGTATCCTCTAGGCGAAAGTCAATTTTATTGAGATGCACTAAAATCTTAGCAATTAAAGCATTCTTCGCTTTGGGAGTCCGCCCCAACTTAGTGGAAGTGAGATCCAGATCCTCAAACAAGTGATCAAAATCCTCTTCGCTTTCCTTCCCCATTGTCGAGCGTTCAATACTACTCAGCACTTGGGTCAAGTCATCTAAAATAAAGTTAGATGCTTCAAAATCCTCATCTGCCAGATTTTCCTCACTGGCTGTTTTCGCCCCTAAAGCCCGTTCTGCTAAGGAACTAAACAACTCTGACGGCTTGAGAAAATACCCCAGGGTGGCGATTGACTCCTCTTTAATCGCCTCTAAATATTCTTGTCCTTCTTTGGAAGATTCATCAATATTGATAAAATCAATGCCATCCTCTGCTAACACCTCATTAGCATAAAGATGCTGACGCTCAGACAGGTACTTGTAAAAAATAAACCCTAAGCAATAATCCCGAAACTCATCAGCATTCATTTTGCCCCGCAGCGAGTCGGCAATATTCCAAAGCTGGGTTTCTAATTTTTTCTTTTGTCCGTTTTGTCCGTTCGTCATTTATCTCTTGTACTGGGCGATCGCTAGCACCGCTAAGAATCGGTATCTAAGCAACGTAAGATTAACACATAAGCAGAATTCATGAAAAATTGATGAATTTGGAGTGATATAGTTTTTTCTCCATTGGCTGTTATGTAATAAATACATCATATTAGAACTAGATAAATTACTGGTATTTATTCTTGAGGCTAACTAGCAATGAGTAAAATGACTATAAAAATTCCTTTTGTCGATTTGCAGTTACAACACCAGCCAATCGAAAATCAGATACAGCAGGCGATTCAGAAAGTATTGCAACAGGGAGACTTTATATTAGGCAAAGCAGTTTCCGAATTTGAATCCGCCTTTGCCGCCACCTCAGGAGTGGGTTATGGGGTGGGTGTAGCTTCGGGAACTGATGCGATCGCCTTGGGTTTAAAAGCTTGTAATATAGGCCCTGGTGATGAAGTAATTTTACCTGCTAATACTTTTGTCGCCACACTAATTGGTGTTCTCCAAGTTGGAGCTAAACCCATTCTCGTAGACTGCGACCCCCTAACGGCCTTAATTGACTTAGAAGCAGCAGCCAAAGCAGTCACCACAAATACTAAAGCGATTATTCCGGTGCATCTGTATGGACAGATGGTATCACCCCAACAGTTAATAGATTTTGCTCAAACTCACAAGGTTTTAATCTTTGAAGACGCAGCCCAGGCGCACCTAGCCCATAGGGAAGGATATAAAGCTGGTTCTGTAGGCACAGCAGCCGCTTTTAGCTTTTATCCCAGTAAGAATTTAGGTGCATTGGGTGATGGGGGAATATTACTAACTAGCGATGCAGATATAGCCAGTAAAGTTGCCAGCATACGCAATTATGGTTCATCCCAGAAGTATGTTCATGTCGAACTGGGTACAAACAGCCGTCTAGACACCTTACAAGCAGCAGTATTACTAGAAAAACTACCTCATTTACCGCAATGGAATAGCGATCGCCTCACCATCGCCCAAACATACGATCTAGAATTAGCACCACTAGCATCTGCTGGCATTATCCCTATGCAAAACCAAAGTGGCACAGGTCATGTTTATCATCTTTACGTAATTAAAATTGATGATTCCTGTCCAGTAGAACGCCAGCATATCCAAGAACAACTGACAGCCGTAGGGATTCAAACCGGCATCCACTACCCGATTCCTTGTCATTTACAGCCAGCATTTACCGATTTAGGCTATAAACCAGGAGATTTTCCCCAATCAGAAAAACTAGCCAAGCAAATATTATCCTTACCGATGTATCCCGGTTTGAACCAAAGCCAAATTAGAGAAGTTGTAGCAGCCATAGCCAAAGCAGTAGGAGATTTTCCTGCAAAACCAGCATCCACTACCCAGGAAAGTAAAGTAGCATAAGTTTCAGTGCTGCATTTCTTTAAATACCCACAAGGTTATATCGTAATAGGTAATTGGTGTTTTCATAATTACCTATTACCAATGGTACCCTTAATTTTGAACTCCCTCAAAGAGAGTTGATCAACTTATATATTCTGATTTTTTGAACACTTAAAATTTGAATTGCTTACGCTTATGGCACTTCAGCAACAGATTAGAACCCGAAACACGGATCAATTACTAGGCATAGGCATTTTAGGTCTTTTAGCGCTGCTGTATGCTCCTGTTTTACTGCACTGGTTAAACGGTTGGCTGTATAAAACCATCAGCACAGAACACGAATATTTCAGTCATGGCATTATCGGTATCCCATTTGCAGCTTATCTGAGTTGGGGTAACCGCAAAAAGTGGCAACGTCTACCAAATAAAACTCATCCCTTAGGAGCAACTTTACTCGTCATTGGGGCAGTGTTTTATTTGACTGGTGTTACCGAATGGGTGAATCTCTCCTTACCCACAATCTTGGCAGGATTGTGCTTGTGGTTCAAGGGTTTTCCCGGATTGAGATTACAAGGCTTTCCCTTACTACTGCTATTTTTAGCTACCCCAACAGCCATACCTTACCTCATCGCTCCTTATACTTTTCCTTTGCAAAGCTTTATTGCAGGTACAGCTGGTTTCATACTCAATCAGTTTGGTATGGATGCAGTTGTCGATGGTATCAATATTTACGTATCGGGCAGAATAGTTGAAGTAGCTCCCTACTGTGCGGGTTTAAAGATGTTATTCACAACTATCTACGTTTGTTTGATGCTGCTTTATTGGACGGATAATTTATCTTCTCGTCGCACAACTGTTTGGTTTTTATCGGCTGCTGTTCTTATTAGTGTCATTGCTAATATCATCCGTAACACCATACTCAGCTTTTTTCATGGCACAGGCCAAGATGCAGCTTTTAAATGGCTACATGATAGCTGGGGAGGCGACCTCTACTCTGCTTTGATGCTGTTATCTTTAATACCCATCTTGAATCGGATGAGTGATTATTTCTCAGCACCTCTGGAGAGTGAAATAGAGGGAGAAAGCCAGCTACTTTCCCCTGAGATTACTGATTAAACCATCATTGCATGAGTATTATTGCGTAGAAAAAAGTGGACTGAGGAAGCATCTTAGTAAAAATATTTCCTCAGTCCTCACCATGTTTTAAATTGAGCGAATTTGAATTTATAAGTAGCTTCTGGGTATCTAGCAGAGAAAATTTACCAATACTTCACATACTTGGACAGAGTGAATAAATTTACTGTACAGATTCTAGGGTATAAACGTAGATAGATTGACAATTTTACTGAACCTATAGTGTCATTTTTTCCAGTAAAATTTTGCGTAAATATAGCAATTTTTACTAATGATCCCTTTATCTAAATTTCTCAAACAAAAGCACTTAACTACTTTAGTAGTGTTGTTGTTATTCCTACTACTATTGACAGTGGGAGCAGTACCTGGTTATCTAAGCGGACGTTGGCAATGGAAACAACCACCATCTATTGCCAACCTCAAAGAATTGAGAGAAATACGGAATAAAGGCTTAAATCTTCCTGGCTGGCAAACTGTTAATCAAATAGAGCAAGTTATCGGCCAACATAAATGGTCTTTGCAGATTATTAAGCAAACAGGCTCCAAGAATCAGGCGCTATTGCTGTTACTGCCGCAAAACGGCCCCAAAAATCAACCAGAAGTAGAGTGGACAGATGTTAGTGGTTGGGGAAAAATACGTTGGGGAAAATGGGACGTAGCACAATCACGTTCTGCTGAATTTACAGTCACACAACCTGCCAATTCCGCAGAAAATGGAAAAATTCCAGTTGAGGCGATGTTTTTTCGTGCCTCAACAGATCAGGAAACCTTTGCAGTTTTGCAATGGTATGCCTTACCCAATGGTGGCTATTCATCCCCATTTCGCTGGTTTCTGGCGGATCAGTTAGCACAATTGCAAAAAACTCGCGCTCCGTGGGTAGCCGTGAGTATTCTGATTCCGATGGAACCTTTAGGTCAGGTGGAAACTACTTGGCCATTAGCCAAGTCTATAGGTGAAACAGTACAATCCACATTGATGGACGGGCCATTTAAAAATTAGTTCATAATGGCAGCTACTCCTTGCGGTATATTCTGAATTCAACGATGTTAATAGTTCTCCATGATTATATGCGTGCATTCTGCGCTTTATCACTTGTAAGTGTACATGTAGGGGTTTTCTTAGCTACGCCCTTTCAGCCTGTAATTGCTCAAACTTTACCTCCTTCTGGGCAAATATTTCCTACGCCTCCACCAGAGACGGAAGGCGCACCCCAGAATCCCAATAACGAAACTTCTCCCCAATTTAACCGTTACTTATTGGGGCCAGGTGATGTAATCAACGTCACATTTCAACGCCCACCTGGTGCTTACCGCTTGGGGCCGGGAGATGCAGTTAGCGTCATTGTCCAACGCTTTCCAGATTTGAGTTTTCAAGCAGCAATTAATCCAGAAGGCAATATCATAGTACCGCTACTGGAGACTGTTCCTCTACAAGGTTTAACCTTGCTAGAAGCACAAGAAAAGATTCGCTCTTTGCTGAATCGTTTTGTGATTAATCCCGTAGTAGTTTTGTCTTTGTCTTCACAGCGTCCAGATGCAAGTTTTCAAGCCCAAGTGAATGCAGAAGGCAATATTGTCGTTCCCCAAGTAGGAATTATATCTGTACAAGGCTTGAGTTTGGAAGAAGCGCAAGAAAAAATCCGCTTGAGTTTGAGCCAGATTCTCAACGATCCGCTTTTTGTCGTCACCCTAGCTAACCCACGACCAGTACAAGTTAGTATTAGTGGGGAAGTTTTCAGACCAGGTATTTATAACCTAAATGCTGCACTACCCCGAATTGGCGATGCTTTGCAGGTGGCAGGTGGTTCCACCATTGCCGCCGATTTGCGCCAAGTGCAAGTACGTCGGCGATTAGTAGATGGTTCGGCAATTTCGCAAACCATAGATTTATATGCCGCATTGCAAAATGATGGCTCGATACCTAGTTTACGCTTGCAAGATGGCGATACGCTAATTATTCCCCGCCGTGAAATCGGCACAGACGATGGCTATGACCGCAATTTAGTAGCCCGTTCCACCTTGGCAACACCACAAATTAGAGTCCGCGTATTGAACTATGCTGCTGGTGGTCTTGTAACTCAAGCTTTGCCTAATGGCAGTACTTTTATAGATGCACTAGGTGGAATTAATCTTGATACTGCTAACGTTAGGGATATCGCTTTAGTCCGCTTTGACCCGGAACGTGGCAAGGCAGTTACACAAAGACTAGATGGGAAAAAGGCTTTAGAAGGCGATGTGTCTCAGAATGTGCCACTACAAGATAATGATGTTATTGTAGTTGGACGAAACTTGGTTGGCAGGATTACAAATTTCCTCAGTACTATTACTCAACCCTTCTTTAATGTCCGCTCATTTCTCAACTTTTTTGATACCTTTAGTAGGTAGTAAGAGAATGTTAAAAAATAATCAATTGCTGGGGAAATTGGGGAACCAGAAATTTCATCTTTGTACTGGATACATGAACTAAGTAACTAAATTTCTCAATTCCACAAAAGTAGAGTGTTTTTTGCACGCGATCGCATTGATACTGATGGCAGAAAATAAAGAATTAAGTAATTCAGGTGACTTATGAATCATAAATGATGAATAATAGCTACTAAATGTGACAATATCTTGTTGATTGACCGCATAAATTTTCATTAATTTTATATGTCTCTTTTATGACCCCACCAATTGTTAAGAGCTATATTATTGCTTTTGAAAAATATAAATGGATTGGATTAGCCAGCTTTGCTTTAGTTGTAGCGGGGTCAACAGTGGTGGCTATCCAACCAGAACCAGCGCCTACGTATACAGCAAGCGGCACATTGACATATTCTCGACCCCCGGTATCATTTTCTACGACAGGTAGCGAAATTCAGCAACAAGGTCAGGAATTAAACCAGGAAGTGCTGCTATCAGATCAAGTAATTGATAATGTGTCGGCAAAGGTGAAAATTCCGTCAAGAAGGATTGCTTCCAGCGTAGCAATTACACCACCTAGAAGAAACTCACGCACCGGAGAATTAGAATCTAATGTTATTTCTCTGGCATATAAAGATAGTGATCCCAAGCGGGCGCAGGAAGTATTGCTGGAGCTGATGCAGGCAATGGTCAAGCTCAGTAGTGATATTAATACTGGGCGACTAAAAGCTATTATTGGCAAAATTAATGAACGCATACCACAAGCACGGTCTGAGCTACAAGCAGCTGAAAAAAGACTGGAACAGTACGATCGCATAGAACGACCTGCTATATTAGCCGCAGAAAATGGTAGTTTACTTGGTGCTGTTACTGGTAGCCAAAATCAGCAACGGGTGATTCGCCAAACTATTACGGGAATTGAGGCGCAGATTTTCAGTCTGCAAGATAAGTTGGGTTTAGATGTCGGTCAATCTTATGTTTCTTCTGCGTTGAGTGCCGACCCAATTATCGCCAACTTGCGATCGCAAATTTATCAGACAGAATCACAAATCGCTTTACTGCGTAAAGATTTACGCCCAGAACACCCGAATATGATTCAGTTGCAGCGTCAAAAACAAGCATCTGAAGAATTACTCCAACAAAGGGCGGCGGAAGTAATTGGCGGTGGTGGTACAGCAGCACCCTTAGCAACAAATATTAGTGGTATCCGCACCCAAAGTAGTCTAGATCCAGCCCGACAGCAGCTAGCTAACCAGATGGTAGCTTTGCAAACGCAAAAAGAAACCCTACAACAACAATTAGCCCAGCAAATACGAGATGAAATTCGATTGCGGCAAGAATATTCCCAAATACCCAATAAACAATTAGAGCGATCGCGCTTGGAACAAGCAGTAGGACTGAAGAAAGCAGTTTATGATCAAATGCAAGCCAAGCTAACTGATGCTCAAACAGCAGAAGCAGAGACGGTGAGCAGCTTTAGCATTGCTCAGGTTCCTGTGGTGGGGGCTGATGCCAAACCAGCCAAAAGTGTCCCTTTAACCTTGGGTGTAGGTGGTTTCTTAGGATTGATAGTTGGTGGTGGGGTGATTTTCTTACTAGGTTCCTTAGAAGGGACACTCCGCACCAGAGAAGCTATCAGAGATAGCCTCAAACAACGGGATGTGGCAATGTTGGGAGAAATACCTGTATTGCCAGTGGATGACTTACCGCCAGAAGCCCTACCTGTGATCCTGTCCCTCGATTCTTTGTATTTAGAGTTTTACGAGAAATTACGCAGTAACTTAAGGCGGATTGGTGGCAGAAACTTAAAAGTGGTTTTGGTGACTAGTACTAGTAGCCAGGAAGGTAAAACAACCAGCGCCTATAACCTGGGTATAGCCTCCGCCCGCGCTGGCAAAAGAACCTTGATCATCGAAACAGATTTGAGATCGCCTTCACGTTGTTCCTCTTTGAGGGTTTCTTCTGACGAGGATGCCACACTTGAACCCCTGCGTTATTATGGCAGCTTAAGCGAATGTATCCGCTTAGTCCCTGAAGTCGAAAATTTATACATCATACCCAGTCCTGGGCCTGTGCGTCAATCTGCTGCTATTTTAGAATCCAGCGAAATGCGGCGGCTGATGGAAGATGTGAGAGAACGTTATGACTTAGTTATTTTAGATACTAGCCCATTAAGTGTATCTAACGATCCCTTGTTAATTCAACCCTACAGTGATGGCATAGTACTCGTATCACGAGTTAACTACACCCAGGACAGCATGATGGCTGAAGCTATTGATCAACTAGTGGAAGCAGAACTAGGACTAGTGGGAGTTATTATCAACGGGGCTGATATTACTGTTTCTTTACCACCCTCGGCTGAATTCTCCGATTCAGTACCTGGGGAAGAACGGACAAGAGATGAAGAATCAGAAATTTCCGTTGGTGTCAGCAATAACTAGCCTTGACGTAAAAGTCATGACTCGAAAACTGCTGGAGTGTAAACTATAGACCATAGACTATCAATTCTGGTGAATCGGTTATGGGCTTTTGGTTGAGTTTATGCGGTGCAGTAGTGTTAGTGGCTTACCTGTTGGGTTCTTTTCCTACGGGGTATATTGCTGTCAAACAATTGAAGGGTATTGATATCCGTGAGGTAGGTTCGGGTTCCACGGGAGCAACTAATGTTTTGAGAACCTTGGGTAAAGGGCCTGGAGCATTTGTTTTAGGACTTGACTGCTTAAAAGGCGTATTGGCGATCGCTCTAGTTTACTATTTGTTCACCTTTGCCAGTAATCAAAATTTGATTCCTACAACAGTAAATATTGAACTTTGGCAACCTTGGTTAGTGACTCTAGCAGGTATCGCCGCCATCTTAGGACATAGTAAATCAATTTTCTTAGGCTTTACAGGTGGTAAATCTGTCGCTACCAGCTTAGGGATTTTATTAGCCATGAATTGGCAGGTAGGTTTGGCTACCTTTGGTGTCTTTGCTGTTGTGGTAGCAATATCAAGGATTGTATCACTCAGTTCCATCATGGGGGCGATCGCTGTCTCTATTGTGATGGTGTTTTTACAGCAACCCTTGCCCTACATTTTATTTGGTATTGCTGGTGGCTTGTATGTTATTTTGCGTCACCGGAGTAATATTGAGCGTTTGCTCGCAGGTACAGAACCAAAAATTGGGCAGAAACTAGTAACAGAAACAGAACAGAGTGCTTAAATATGGCTTTTTCCCATTCTCAATATTATGAAACTACCAGAACTAGATACCGAAACTATAGATCGCATTATTGAAATGGCTTGGGAAGACAGAACTCCTTTTGAAGCAATTAAAGCTCAATTTGGGCTGTTGGAGAAACAGGTAATTGCCCTCATGAAACGCGAAATGAAAGAATCAAGTTTTCGGATGTGGCGAGAGCGAGTTAATAAGCGTCAAACCAAGCACTTAGGTAAACGAGATTTTCTTGCGGGTAGATTTAAGTCAGATAATCAAAAAAACCCGTAAGCAGTTAGAGCGATCGCCCATTTTTCCATCAGGTGCGGGAAAATGGGATGAATTGCATCACTGAGCGAGTGATTAAGGTATTGATTCAGTTTTATTAATTGGGATTGAGAATCACAATTACCTGTGATACCTTCATTCCTAAAGGTTTCCAGTGGCGATCGCCAGAAGAAAAAGTACCATCGCCTGAAACTGCACGATAATCATTGGGATATTTTTCACCAGCATTGGTAGCAGCTTCTACCCGTACAATCAATTTTCCTTGGTAGCGTGATAACTTGCTACTTTCTAACAAAATAGTGCCGCCGTAGTCCCAACCCAGCCCAAATAGTTTAAAATTACCTAATTTATTGCGTAACTCGCTCCAAGGAGTTCCGACTCCAATACCTTCACGAGTTTTCCATGCACTACCTAATTCGCGCACATCTGAGGGTTTCGTCCGAGTCTTATCACTCCAGACTACCAAAAATGAACGCCCACGACTGAGATTTACTTGGGTAGCGGCAAAACTACCTATACCTTCAGCACCGGCAATAGTTTTATCAACCAAACGGGATGCACCGAAAGTTTTGGCTAAATCTCTCCGAGTAGTTTTGCGTGTCACTGGGCCGACCCTTTCCCCTGGGACAATTAAGGTATCTGTTAACTGTGGCGCTTGAGCAACGGTCAGGTTTTGATAACTGTTATTTGGTAGTGCAGCTACTGGGTTGACTGAGTACCCTACTAGTAAAGCTAAGGTAGCAGCTGCAATGGATTGAATAGATGGGTTCACCATTTACCTTGATGTAGAAAAATAAGTACACTCTTACTGTCTACAATTCCCTCTTCCTCATTTCCCATTGTTCACTAATAAATAACTTTTGTTACAAATCCCTCTTCCCTACTCCACAACCTCATTCACCGGGAATCGATCAATCAGTTGCATGGCACGGTAGGCATTACGCTGTAAAACATCGGGTAAATTAGGAACGTGGGGTATCTGGGATAATAAGTCTAAAGAACGGCGTAAAATTCGCACTACATCACCTTCATCTAAGGTGGTGTTTTGGCAAAGTTCAACCCATTCGATCCCTAAAGCCCACTGTTCCACAAGGGCAATCAAGCCAATATAGCGATTTTCCAAGCCTACAGGTAAGGCTACACCATGTCGGTACTGCACCTTTAAGACAGCCCGACGGGTCTTTTGTAATCTCGACCAAGCGTCGTCTATTTCTGGGGAAAGGTTGAAGTTAACTCTGCTATCTGGACGGGGAGTTTCTGTAACTAAAGCGGCGATAGTTGCTGCTAGATGGTGGGGGTCTAAGTTATTTAACTCTCCACTAGCTAAAGCTAGACCTAACCACAGTTCATTTTCCCCGCGAATAGCGGCAGCAATTTGACCGAGTGCAGTAGGAACTAAGTTATCTAAGCAATCGAATTGCTGCAAGATGGTAATTAAATTGAGAAATTCTTCCCAATAGCGCTGAGATTGCTGTTCTACTTGCGCCTGTATCTCTTCGAGTTCGGCTTCCAGTTCGACATAGCGGGCGCGAGCTTTGAAGACCATGGATACATTACCCGATTGATGCAGGGGATTAGCTTCTAATTGAGCTTGGATAGCGGCGGTGCGGCTGAGTTGTTCGGCTACCTCTGGGGACAGATGCAGAGATTGTTGAGGATCGGGGATACTTTGTGCGATCGCCATTGTTTCTTTTGCACCACGACTGGATTGCCCTGGTTTGAGCATCAATTCTGGTGGTGGTAAGATATCTGGCGGTACATCTACTCGCGGAAGTTCGGCATATAAATCAACTACATCCGCAGTAGCAGCAACATACCATCGGTTATCTTGTCCCAAGCAGACCAAGCAAGCAGATTGAGTAGAACCGGAAGTTTTGCCAACTAAAACTGCGGTTATGGGTGTGGAAACTTTAAAGTTTTGACCCTTCAAACTCAACAGCGTTCCCAAAACAGCAAAATCCAAGAGCATTTTAATTTGTTCTTGTCGCTCCTCCTGGGCTTGCTCTTGTAGAGTCTTTAGTAGCTGACGCTCTACTTTCAACCGTTGCCGTAATTTTTCATAAATCAGGATATCATTTTCGTCAACGGCGTTGATTTGCTCTTGTAGTTTGGCTAATTCGCCTTCTAGAGCCGCAATTTCTTCGTAATCTGGTCTTAAATGCAAAGTCGCCATGTACTGCCCAAAACTACGTTCGATCAGTTCCTTGGCTTCATCTATGGTGTGGGTTTGCAGTAAGTTCAAAACCATGCCATAGCTAGGGGTAAACTGACTGACTAGTGGGTCTGGTTTGGATGTGGCTAAATATGCCGCTTCTTTTGAGCCTTCAAAAGGAGTCTGCACCGTCACCACATGACCTTGCTTATCCATCCCCCGACGGCCCGCCCTACCCGCCATTTGTAAGAATTCCGATGCGTTTAAGAGGCGGTGTCCGGTGTCGGTGCGTTTGGATAGGGTGGAAATAACCGTTGTCCGGGCAGGCATATTAATTCCTGCTGCCAAGGTTTCTGTGGCAAATACGACTTTAATCAGTCCTTGTTGAAATAGTTCTTCTACCAAAACTTTCCAGGCTGGTAAAATCCCGGCGTGGTGAGCAGCAACCCCTCGATAAAGGGGGGCTATTTGTCCAGAACGACCGGCTTCGGGGTTACGGGCTAAAAAATCATCAATTTGCCGTCGTAGTATCTGGGACTCTTCATTATTAACTAGCCATAAATCCCCCACTTCTGCCACGGCTTTATCGCATCCCCGACGGCTGAAGATGAAATAAATCGCCGGCAGCATATCTCTTTGTTGGAGGTGGTTCAAAGTGTAGATAAGGCTGGGGGCTTCTGGTCTGCCATTTTTCCCTCTATCCCCTTGCCGTTTTTTACCTCTATTGGCTAAACGAGGATTAATTTTAGTTTTGCTATCATTCAACAGGGGAAACAGTCCCTTGGGATTACAGTAGTGAAACTCTAAGGGTACAGGGCGAAAATCAGAGTAAATCAGATCAGTGGGGCCGTGGACACGACTTAGCCAGTCGGTAAGTTGATCACTGTTGGCGACAGTGGCAGATAAAGCTACTAACTGTACTCCACGGGGACAATAAATGATTGACTCTTCCCAGACTGTACCCCTTTGGCGATCGTTCATGTAGTGGCACTCGTCTAGTACCACCGCTTCCACATCTACAAGAGAGATGCCGACTTGCCCGATTGGTGTACCGTAGAGCATATTCCGAAAAATCTCGGTAGTCATCACCAAAATTGGCGCGTCTCTGTTGATGGAAGCATCACCAGTTAACAGCCCAACTTGCTCAAACCCAAATTTCTCACGAAAATCACGTAATTTTTGATTAGATAACGCCTTTAAGGGAGTGGTGTAAAACACTCGTTTCCCCCGTGTTAAAGCACGATAAATGGCGTATTCTCCTACTAAAGTTTTGCCCGAACCTGTGGGCGCACACACGACAACAGAGCGTCCCGCGTTAAGGGACGCGATCGCATCTTTTTGAAACTGATCCAGATCAAAGGGAAATATCAACCCTAAGTCTAGTTCGGGAGACGGCGCGGGATAATTCACTCAATTAATTTTTCAACCAGACTGTTTACTATATTAACGAGTCTTTTGTCAACTTCGACATTAGTCATTATTTAACTGTCAACAGTCAACAGGCAAAACATCGATTAATAACTATTTTCCTAGTTCTTGCGATCGCCATGTAGCTGCTTTGACGGCTTCGATTAAGGCTGAACGGAATCCCGCTTTTTCTAGTTGGGCAATCCCCGCGATGGTAGTACCGCCAGGGCTAGTAACTCGGTCTTTGAGTTCGGCTGGGTGGAGTTTACTTTCGTGTAATAGTTGGGCTGTTCCTAGCACAGTTTGTAATGCTAGTTGATTGGCTATTCCTCTGGGTAAACCCGATGCCACTCCCCCATCAGCGAGGGCTTCTACCAATAAAGCTACGTAAGCCGGGCCACTGCCAGAAAGCCCGGTGACTGCATCCATCAAACTTTCGGAAACTTCGACTACTTCCCCTACTGCGGAAAAAATTTGTTGCGCCAATTTTTGGTGTTGGGCATAAGTGTAGGCACCAGAGCAGATAGCGGTCATCCCTGAGCCTACAGTGGCTGGGGTATTGGGCATGGCTCTAATGACTGGTGATTGGGGAAACGCCGCTTCTAGCTGGCTTAGAGACACCCCTGCAAGAATGGAGACGACAAGGGGGGAATGGTCTGTGAATACTGTATCTGCTAATTCTTGAGCGATCGCACTAAACACTTGTGGTTTCACCGCCAAGAATACAACGTCTTGAGCTTGTGTGAATACCAAACTGTTATCTGTGGTCACACCCACATGATATTTTTGTTGTAAAAAAGCTTGTCGCGCTGTTTGCGGTTCGCTGACTATGACTTCTGATGGTTGATAAATTCCCCGCGCAATAAGGCGGGATAAGAGCGCTTCTCCCATTACCCCGCCACCAATTAAACCAAATTTTATAGTCATTAGTCGTTAGTCGTTAGTCGTTATTCGTTAATCAATAGTCAATAGTCAAAAATTTTCTCTTTTGGACTCTTGACTATGGACTAATGACTAATTTAACTTTATTGTGCCATCCGGTTGGTTTCGTTGCCCCAAGCTGGCGGATTAGTTGAAGCTGGTCGTGCTGGACGTGCTGGGGGTTGGGGTACTTCATGAATAACTCCACCTTGGGTGCTGACTTGCACACAGCTGGGGGTAAACAAAAAGATACTTTCGCCAATCCGTTCTTGATGTCCATCTAGCGCGTAGGTTCCACCTGCAACAAAATCAACAGCTCTTTGTGCTTGATCTGGGTCCATGATGGTCAAGTTCAGCACTACTGATTTACGTTCACGCAATGCTTGAATTGCCTGGGGCATTTCTTCAAATGTACGAGGTTCAAGCACCAATACTTCAGAAATTCCGTTAATTGCTCCTGGCATACCAATCACATTCCCCATCGCCGATTTTGTTCCTGCTGCTACGTCATCACCCATTGTAGTCATGGGTTCGCGCCAACGTCGATTGTTTGGGGCAGCCTCTGCTGGTGCTGGTTGGGGATTTTCTTGTTGATACAGGTTTTGGTAGTTATCTGTATCTGCCTCTTCTTCGTAGTACTCGTATTCTACCTGCTCGTTGAGACCAACAAAGTCTCGCAGTTTAGAAAATATATTGTTCATTTAGTTGCACTCCTTCTGCAAATTGCCTCTAATTATCCGGTTAATCGTTAATGTAGCTGTTTAACTAGCTACTAAGGGCAAATAGCCTATTAATTTTATCGCTATTTGTAGCATCTACTACTGCTATTGGCAATGGACTAACGCTATTGGGAACGCCTGTACATTA
This sequence comes from Anabaena sp. FACHB-595, assembly GCF_048568275.1. NCBI lineage: Bacteria > Bacillati > Cyanobacteriota > Cyanophyceae > Nostocales > Nostocaceae > Anabaena > Anabaena sp. FACHB-595. The sequence continues at coordinate 581,881 of NZ_CP183473.1, read as the reverse complement.
ACCTAGATACAATAATTGAGTCAAGATTATATCCCAACAATTATCCGAAAGAAAGTTGACTAAAGTTATTTTTAGTGCGTTCTCGTGATTATTTACTTTTATTTACAGTGGAAATCTTGTAACTTATTGCACTATTATGGAAAATAATTGTCCGTATTCCATACCCATGGCTATTTGATACTAGAAAAAAATCCGAGTAATATTGCTTAAGTACGCTGCCCAAATAATATAGTCCCCAATCTTACCATCGTCGCCCCAGCTTGTACTGCAAGTTGGTAGTCCCCTGACATACCCATCGACAACTGACCCATGTGAATATGATCCCAGTTTTGTTCAGCAATATCTTTGGCTAATTTGTAAGTAGTATTAAATACATAAAAAATTTCCGCATCATTTAAGCCAAAAGGCGGAATTGTCATTAAACCCTGAATTTGTAAAGTTTTACAGTGGTTGAGTGCAGGTAAATCTGTCAGCAGTTCTGGTACAGTCCAACCAGACTTATTCGGATCTGGGAGGATTTTCACCTGTAGACAAACTTGAGGATTGACTCCTAGCTGTTGCGCTAGTTGGTCTAAACGCTGTGCTAGTTTCAAATTATCTACAGAGTGAATCCATTGAAATTGTTCTAGAGCTTTTTTGGCTTTGTTCGCTTGCAAATGTCCAATAAAGTGCCAAGTAATATCCGGTAAGTCATGTAACTGGGCTTTTTTACTAGCAGCTTCTTGGATACGATTTTCGCCAAAATCGCGGATACCAGCAGCATAAGCAGCACGAATAACTTCAGTCGGCATTTGCTTTGTGACAGCAATTAGCCTGACTGAAGGCGGTAGGGAAGCCCGAATTTGAGTAATACGTTCGTTGATCGAACTAATCATTGGAAGGTGCGTTGGAAAACACTCTGAAGCTGATCGTACTCCTGTGATTGACCATTGCGACGCAAATTACGCAAGCGATTTTCTAACAACATTCTCGCCTCAGTGCGTCCTATCGGTTGAAACTTTATAGCTTTAATGTCATTCCCTACTAGAAAGAATAAGCGTTGAGCGTAAAGTGTTGTGAACAAATCCTGGCTTTCATCAACCATGCAGATCCGATATAGCAAACCCCAAGTAGGGTGATTTATGTAAGTTTCCGAGTTTTCTGGATTCATCTATCAATCGAGTAGGAGAATCTATAATTTTTTTCGCAGTGAAAGACAAATATTCGGACAATAATACCTCTTGTGCCAGAATATTTGCATAAAGTCAGGTGAGAATCAGCAAATTTTACCCTTAAATGGAGCTTGTAAAGACCTTGATCTCATCCTTGTAGGTAGACGATGCTAAGAGAAGAGGTAGGGGAGCAATGCGGTATTCTCTACGAAAGGCTGCGCCAAGGGCTTTGCCCAAGTGGAGCAATTGCCCAGGAGCAGGGAGATAAGAAAATTATTGACAACGCTGAAAATCCCTGATGCGTTTATTTGCGGTGTCCAGTGACATGGGGATGCGCCCTCTGAAGTTGTAGGCACAGACTCTCATACTGCTGTTTACTCTAACTTCTCTCCATGTTGCCATAATTATCCTTCGTTGGAGCAAAATAGCCCACAGGCGCATTCTCCTAATAACTGTTCCTAACAACAGTCTGCATTGCTACAGTTTTAGAGGAAATTGGTAATTGGTCATTAGTTTAGTTGTCAGTTGTCATGAGTTCTTTCCTCTGTTCTGGGGCAATTGCTCTCCTGCTTCTTCTAGCTTGTAAGTTCATATAGCTATTAAATTTGATTGCCAAAGACTACTCTTATTCCCCAGAATATAGTCAAAGAGGCGATCGCTAACCAATCCCGTAATTTTAAGCGTAGGTCGTGCCAGGGGACTCGATGTTCGTTGGGACTGGTAAAACCGCGTACCATCATGGCACTGGCCATTTGTGATGCCCTTAATAGCAAATTTTCTAATAGTCTCTCGGCGACAATCATCCAAACTTTGACCGCGCCTTTTAAGCCCAGTTTTTTCCAGTTAATCGCCCTAGTCATGACAGAACGGACTAAATTCTGCACTTCTTCTAAGACTAAGGGAATAAAACGCAAGGATAAAGTTAAAGTCAAGGTAATTTCGGTTACAGGTATTTTAAACCGTCGTAGAGGCTGCATGAGGCTTTCTACGCCAGCTGTAATTTCCTCTGGTGCAGTTGTCAAAAGATATAAATTGGTGCTGTAAATAACAGTGAATATAATTGTACTTATGCGTACCGCTAAATCTAAAGAACGGCGAGTTACTTTCACCGGGCCTTTGTGAAACAGTACGTAAGTATAGCTTTTACTGCTCTTTAATTGTTCTGTGGCTGTGGCAGAATTATTTGTATTGGCTGACTGGGTTAAAACTTGTGGGTTAGTTGGTAAACGTGATTGATAGTCTACACCCAATCCATCAGGACTAATGGCCGCGATCGCCAACACAAAAAATGATAATGTTAACAACCAGCCCATCTGTTGTTGCCACACTCGCCGAGGTATTCTGGCAATGAGAGTAAAAAGGATTAATAATGCTACCAGTAGTATCCGCCAGAGGTTATTAGCAAAACTATAGCTGGTAAGGAAACTCATTAACCAAATAAACTTGACTCGCGGGTCTAATTTATGTAGCCAAGTTTGTGGTTGTTCTAAGTATAATCCTAAGGGTAGCGATCGCAGTAAGTCCATAGTCAATAGTCCATAGTCAATAGTCCATAATCAATAATCCATAGTCAATAGTCAACAGTTCATAGCTAAACACTAACGACCAATGACTATTAAGCTCATCTCACCCCTAAAAGGGAATGGGATTTTACGTTGACGGTTGACGGTTAACGGTTAACCGTCAACCGTGGCGGGGCAGCTATCCCTCCCACCCCTTGAAGGGAGTGGGTTTCCCGCCGCCTTCTATGACTAATGACCATTGACAAATATTAAACGCGAGTTGCCCGGTTAGCGCTACCACTTTCCACATCCCTAACTTTTTTACTCCGCCACAGTAAGCGAATTGGAGTCCCCTTAAAACCTAATTGTTGGCGGAATTGTCTTTCGATGTAACGACGGTAGTTGTCGTTAAAGCGTTTAGCCTCGTTGACAAATAGAGCAATGGTGGGTGGTTGGGTGCTGACTTGTGTACCGTAGTAAATCCTCCCTTGGCGACCACCGCGAGAGGTTGGGGGAGAGTGCCAACGAACAGCGTCTTCGAGGACTTCGTTAATTACTGATGTACTAACGCGGCGTTTGTGTTCTTCATTGGCTTTAGTCACCAACTCTAAAATCTTTTCTACCCGTTGTCCTGTTACCGCACTAACGTAGATAGTGTCTGCCCATTCTGTAAAATGTAGCCGCGCTTCCAGATTTTTCTCGTAGTCGTAGATAGTATAGGAGTCTTTCTCGACGGCATCCCATTTATTGACGACGACGACACAAGCCTTACCTTCATCGAGAATTCTGCCAGCTAATTTTTGGTCTTGTTCGGTGACACCATCCAAGGCATCTATAACCAACAAAACTACATCGGCGCGGCGAATCGCTTTAAAAGCACGGTTAATACTAAAAAATTCAGTACCATAGTCAATGCTTTTCTTTTTGCGAATCCCGGCTGTGTCAATTAGGCGGTAGTTCTGCCCATCCCGTTCGATAAAAGTATCGATCGCATCACGGGTTGTACCAGAAATGGGGCTAACTATGACCCGTTCCTCGCCAGCAAAAGCGTTTAATAAACTTGATTTGCCAACATTTGGTCTGCCAATAATGGCAATTTTGATTTCGTTATTCTCTTCTAATTCTGTAACAGGAGGAAGGTGTTTAATCAGTTCATCGAGTAATTCGCCTGTACCGTTGCCATGAATTGCAGAGATTGGGTAGGGTTCTCCTAGTCCCAGTTCCCAAAATTCGGAGGCTTGAATCGATCCCTGGTCTGGGGATTCACATTTGTTAACTGCAAGAAAGACTGGTACTGGTTGTTGGCGTAACCACTCGGCAATTTCTTCATCTGCCGAATTGGGGCCTGTTTGACCATTAACAACGAAGATAGCAGCACTGGCTTCGTGAAGCGCAGCTAATGCTTGTTGGCGAATCAGGGGCAAGAATTCTGTGTCATCGTTAAAGACTAAGCCGCCTGTATCTACCACTTGAAATTCACGATCGCTCCAGTAGGCTGGTAAGTAAGTGCGATCGCGTGTCACACCCGGTTCATCGTGGACAATCGCCGTTTGTTCCCCGGCGAGACGATTAACCAGGGTTGATTTGCCCACATTTGGGCGACCGATAATTGCAACAATTGGCAGTCCCATAAACCAAGGGTAAGTAAGAGAGATACTATATCACATCTCTACATTTTAGCTACTTTAAGTTTTGATTTAGCTAGGACTTGGGTGTGAGGGTGTAAGGCTGTGAGGGTGTAAGGGTGTAGAGGAAACAATTAATAATTAAGTCAAGATACCTTATCAATACTGTTCTTCTCCTATACCCCTACAACCCCTATACCCCTACAACCCCTACAACCCCTATACCCTTTTTCATCCGTAAGTCTTATTAGCTATTAAAACCGCCACCAAGTTTTTTGAGCATAAGCAATTAGACCGATAGCGATCGCACCCAGAAAAAATAATAAAATCACTCCACCAGGAATAAAGGTGAGAATACCAAAGCCTCTTAGCAGCCAGATAGCTATACCAATGCCTAGAATCACGCCTAGAAGCTGGATTAATCTGCGGTTTAAGGAAGATTGGCTCACTACTTTTTCCTTTGATTTTCAAGTTTGCTCTATATTGTCAAGGTAGCAGGGATTTTCATAATTCGAGGTGTTCATATCCTTGACTTCTTCAAGAAGTGGGCGATCTGGTTTCTATTTCTCCTATTGTGTCATTAAGCCCTGAATAGTTTGACAAAGTAACTTTAAACAAAATTCATATAGTAGTTAGATATACGGTTTTTTACGTAAATTTTCTGAAAAATAACCTAAAAATATTTAGTTCCGGAAAACTTGTGTGTTGAACTGGAACTAAAATTGGGTATGTTGAATTTGATGCCAGAGAATGGTTTTTGATTCAACCCAAAAGGTGGATAAGTTGAGGAGTGAAATCTAAATTATGTCTGCATCTTATATTTCAGACCCAGTTATTGCAGGTACAAATATGACTTGGAGTCAAGAAAAGCAAAGCTTGTTGATGCAGGGTGAAATCTTAGTAGAAACGCGATCGCACACGGCTTGGGGTGGCGCTGTGTCTGCTTGTATGTATTTGCCCTTGAGGCGATCGCAGGTCTGGCAGCAAATCACTGATTACCCTCGCTGGGTACAATACTTTCCAGACATTACCAAGAGCGAAGTTTTACAGCGTGGTGAAGTTAAACGCCTGTATCAAGCAGCACAAAAAGCCTTTTTCTTTTTCACTGCTCAAGTCGAAATTTATCTCAATGTTGTCGAAGTCATAGGTCATAAAATTCAATTCCGTATGGAAAAAGGGACTTTCGTTGACTTCACAGCCAATTTGGAACTGAAAGATTGTGGCGACGGAACCCTGCTAATTTATGGTGTTCAAGCTACCCCTAATATTCCTGTACCCTCAATTTTCATCCAACAAGCGATGAACTTTGAACTACCTACCAATATGCGGAAAATGCGACAAGTTATCTCCAATTCTGTTAATTCCTAAGGGCTGTTAGCAATTAATTGGGTGTTCAATCTGTCCTGAGTAAAATATTGTTCTGCCAATCCCCAATCCTAAAAAACCGTATATGGCTGAATCAATTGATATCCAGCTTCTTTGATTTTGCGATTGGAAACTTTGACATTATAGGGGCGATTACTTTTTGCTGTATTATCCCAAATTACCTGAGGGAGATTATATTTACTCAATAGAGTATCTAGCAATTTTCTACTAGGTAAATGTGCGTCATCTACTAGATTATAAACGCCTTGTAATGGATTGTTGCGGACAAATTCTATAGCTCCAACAATATCATCTAAATGAATCCAGTTTGTGACATCACTGCCATCACCAGGACGAGTTGTACCGGGAACTCTACTAAATATTTTCATTAGTTCCCGTCTGGGGCCATAAATGCCTCCTAAACGTAGGATACAAACACGGAGATTGACGCTAGAAGCTGATAGTAAAATATCTTCTGTTTCCTGAAGAATTTCTCCGTTACGACTGCCGGGTATAGTAGGTGTTTCTTCATCTACCCACTCACCATTTTTATTACCGTAAACTGAATAGCTGCTTGTATATATCAGTTGTTTAACATGAGAATTTTGTTGTAAAGCGGAGACTAAAGTTTTGGCTGTGTTGAGGTATGCTGCTTCATATAAGTCGCCGCCTTTTGCTCCCACACTCAACAAGACAATATCTTGATTTTGGAGAATATCTGTTAGTTTATCTAGGTCATCTCCTTGAGTTACTACAACCTTGTGTGCCACTTTTTGTAGTGATGTCACACGTTCAGGTGTAGTTGTTGTAGCAGTTACAAGCAGATGAGGGTTTTGTTGCCAATGTTGAGCGATCGCACAACCAACATAGCCACAGCCAATAATTGCAATATTCATAGTTAATTTAGATTTATTAGTCAATTGTCAGTTGTCATTAGTTCTTCCCCTGCTCCCCAGTCCCCAATCCCTACTCCCCATTCTTAGGGAATTTGTACTGATTTACAGCATAAATTTCTCAAAATTAATATATTTATTCAATAGGATTGATATTGCCCATTCCTCAGCAAATTTAATTAGTTATGCCCCTAGATTTAGAAAGATTTTATCAAGCTTGCAATCCTAGCAGACCTTTGATGATGGGTAATGCTAGCGATCGCCGCTATTATATCGATTTTGCGGCGGTACGGGGTGGTAAAATCATTGAGGCTTTACTACGTACAATTACTAGAATATCACCGGATGCTCCGACTTGTCAGTTATTTACGGGGCATCTTGGTTGTGGAAAATCCACAGAGTTGTTGCGACTCAAAGCCGAGTTAGAAGAACAGCAATTTCATGTAGTTTATTTTGAGTCTACCCACGTCTTAGAAATGGCGGATGTGGATGTGACTGATATTTTACTAGCGATCGCAGGTCAAGTGAGCGAGAGTTTAGAAGCCATAAAAATTCACATCAAACCCAACTACTTTACTAAGTTGTTTGGGGAAGTTGTAGATTTTCTGCAAACACCGATTGAACTAGGGGTGGAAGGTGAGTTATCTGTGGGTATTGCCAAGATTACCGCCAAGACTAAAGAAAGTCCCCAGTTACGGCGGAGATTGCGAGATTACTTAGAACCGCGCACTCAAAATATACTGCAATCGATTAATTTAGAATTACTTGAACGTGGTAATAAAGACCTTAAAGCCTTAGGCAAAAAGGGATTGGTGGTTATTGTTGATAATTTAGACCGAGTAGCAATTCGACCTTTACCATCCGGGCGATCGCTACCAGAATACTTGTTTATTGAAAGAGGCGAGCAGTTACGCAAGCTTAATTGTCATGTAGTTTACACCATTCCTTTGGCTTTAACTTTTTCCAACTACAGTGCGGAACTGCAACAACGCTTGGGGGGAGGGGTAGCACCAAAAGTTTTGCCCATGATACCTGTACGCCTGCGGTCTGGGGAAATTTTCACCCAGGGATTAACACTGATGCGACAAATGATCCTCGCCAGGAGCTTCCCTGACATTAATCCTAGCGATCGGTTAGGCTTAATTACAGATGTGTTTGATAATTTAGAAACATTAGATCGCTTGTGCTTGATCAGTGGTGGTCATGTACGGGATTTATTAGGATTGCTGTTTGACTGTCTGCGTGAACAAGACCCACCTTTTGGGAGGGAATGTGTCGAATTGGTGATTCAAAGACAACGAGACTACCGTGCTAACGCCATTGACCCCCACGAATGGGAGTTAATTTTTCAGGTGGTGCAGCAGCAGAGGGTGAGAGGTGATATTGAATACCATACATTATTGCGGAGTCTGTTTGTTTTTGAATACCGCGACCATCAAGGAGCTTGGTTTGCTGTCAACCCAGTTATAGCGGAGACACACAAATTCAAATTATGGTTGAAGGACACCCACCAGTAGATATCAAAGTAGCGAATGAGCGGGCTTTTACAAGTTTATGGAGAGCGATCGCTCTTTCTCATGGTAGTTTTTCTGTTGCGTTGGTTTACTGTAATTATCGAGTCTTGCAAGAGAAGATACTGCAACGACTGGATGAAATATCTGTTGAGAATCCCATTCAAAAAGTTGTCTTACCTCCTAATACCAGAAGTCTTTATACAACCCTCCATTTAAATTCACTCCCCCAACAGCAACAGCCATCAGCCTTGATGGTTTTGGGTTTAGAATCAGTCGAAGAAATTGACGATTTACTCAGAGCCATTAATCATATCCGAGATGAGTTTCCCAAACGTCATTCATTTCCGATGATATTTTGGGTGAATGAAGAAGTTTTACAAAAAGTCATCCGTTTAGCACCGGATTTTGCCAGTTGGGCGGCGACACCAATTCGGTTTGAGATGACAACACCAGAGTTGTTGCAATTTCTCCGACAGGAAACCGACTCTTTATTTGCCAGAGTATTACCCAAGGATATAGGACAACACCAGCAGCCTCAATTCGGTGATGATTACTCTACCTTAGAGCAGGTCTGGGAACATAGTAATGAACTGCACTACGCGATTGCGGAACTGCATGAGCGCGGTATCACCTTAGAGCCAGAATTAAACGCCAGTTTAAAATTTGTGTTTGGCTTAGATGATTATGTCAGCGATCGCATTCATCATGCCTTAAATCATTTTCAACAAAGTCTGCAAATTTGGCAACGATTGGGGATTGGGGAACCGGGATTGGGGACTGGGGAACGGGGTATATCTTTTCCTGTTCGCCCTACTCCTTTATCTTCCCCAATTCTCAGACAGGGGGTTTTGCAATTATATATAGGACTATGTTATTGCCGTCTAGCGGAGCAGAATCAGCTAGATAATCGTCGTCATTGGGAAACAGCAAAATTCTATTTTCAAGAATGTTTGGAGATTTTGCAGGTAGCGGGAAGACCAGATATTGCATCAGAATTTATTGGTCAATTGGCAGAAGTTTTAGAACATCTCCAAGCATGGGATGAACTGCAAATCGTTGCAGAGAAAGCACTGGAGTTGCATCATACCTACGGTAGTCAAATTCAACTGGCTTGTGATTATGGTTTTCTGGCGCAGGTGGCGTTACAGCAGTCGCGCTGGGTACAGGCGAGTATTTTGGCACACGTATCACTATTAAAATTAACTGAGGCACAAAACCATAACGATAGTGACCGCCATCATTGCCTATTTCCCTTACTATTAGCACAAATATATTATTTAGTTTTAGCCAAAGCCCAACAAAACTTAGGTGAACAGTTAGTTGCACAGGAATATTTAGATAAAGCCGCCAAAGAATTACCAGCCGCTTTAGAAAATAGCGCCCATCAATATGATGCCCATCGTTATATTAGAATGTTGCGGACATTGCGATCGCTCTATTTTGAAGCAGGTAGATATCTGGAAGCCTACCGCATCCGTCAAAAACGGCGTTCTGTAGAACAGCAATATGGCTTTCGGGCTTTTATTGGTGCGGGAAGACTACAACCCCAAAGACAAGCAACCAACCCAGCTTTGATGTCACCTTCTGGAAGCAGTAGCGTTGCTTTAGAAATCGCCGCTTCCGGTCGAGAACAGGATATTAATAACTTAATTGGCAGAATTAGCCGGGCTGACCAAAAATTGATTGTGATTCACGGTCCCTCAGGGGTGGGGAAGAGTTCCACTGTGACGGCTGGTTTAGTCCCAGCGTTACAAAATCGGGCGATCGGTGATCAAATTGCCATGCCTGTAGTATTGCAAGTATACACCGATTGGGTGCGGGAATTAGGGAAGGCTTTAACTGAGGCTGTGACTCATATTTCCGGAGATGTCAGCATTGCGCCGGAGATTTTATCAACACCGACACCGCCGATGGATATAGGCTATGCTCGACCGATGGCGATCGCTGATATATTAGGACAATTACGCCAAAATGCCAACAACCACCTGATCACGGTGCTGATTTTCGACCAGTTTGAAGAATTCTTCTTTGGTTATAGCGATCGTCAACAGAAAAAAGAATTTGATCAATTTCTTAGTCAATGTCTGAATATATCCTTTGTCAAAATCATTCTTTCCATTAGAGAAGATTATTTACATCGCTTATTAGAATTTAAACATCTTTCCTACCTGGAAGCGATTAATAATAATATTCTCGATAAACAAATTCGTTATCAATTAAATAATTTTTCGCCAGAATATGCCAAAGTCATAATTCAAAAATTAACAGCACGTTCTCAAGTCAATTTGGAACCAGCTTTAATTGATGCGGTGGTGGAAGATTTATCAACCGAACTAGGAGAAGTCCGCCCCATTGAATTGCAGGTGGTTGGCGCACAAATCCAAGATGAGCGCATTAATACCTTAAAACAATATCAGCAATATCGACCAAACAAACTCATAGAAAGATATATCAAAGAACTAATCAAAGAGTGTGGCCCTGAAAATGAGCGTGCAGCTTTACTTGTTTTATATTTGTTAACAGATGAAAGCAACAAACGACCTTTTAAAACCCGTGCCGAATTAGCTACTGAATTGGCAGAGTTAGAAGACCCTGAAAAATTAGATTTGGTCTTAGATATTTTAGTTAATTCTGGCTTAGTTGTGTTGTTTCCTGATATTCCCGAACGTTATCAACTAATTCATGATTATTTAGTCGATTTAATTCGTTATCTCCAACAACAGGAATCCAGCTTACAAGCACAACTTGACCAATTACGCCGTAAAGTCCAACAAAGTCAAAGTGAAATTGCCCGCCTCAAAAGCGAACTCAGCCAAAAAAAGCAATCTAAACTCACAGATACTCATCCCCAACAGGGTTTAGATTTAGTCACGGAATTGCGGGAATTACGCAAGCGAGAGGAACTAACTCAACTAGAAATTGAACAATTACGTGGGGAACTGAAAGAAAAGGAATTAACCGCCCAACTAGCCGAAAGCCAGAAACAACAAAGGCTAAGTGAAGCCAAGCTGAATCGTTCACTGAAAATTGCCCTGACTGCCTCATGTCTCGCCATTCTGGGGTTAAGTGTTTCTATTATTACGGCAGTAGACAGCGAAATTAAAACCCTCAGCGTCTCCAGTGAAGCCCTGTTTGCTTCCCAAAAAGGGCTTGATGCGGTGAAAGAAGGTGTCAAAGCCGCCAGAAAACTGCAACGGGCTATTTGGGTAGACCCTTACACCAGAGAACAGGTACAGACAGCACTCTATCAAGCCGTTGTGGGAGTGAGGGAATACAACCGCTTAGAGGGGCATACCGCAGGAGTAAACAGTGCGGTCTTCAGCCCCGATGGTTCCCTGATTGCTTCCGCCAGCGCCGATAATACTATCAATCTCTGGCGTAGTGATGGCAGCTTAATTAACACCTTGTCTAAACATACCAATGTAGTCAATAGCGTCAACTTCAGCCCTGATGCCTTGTTAATTGCGTCCGCTAGCCAAGACAAAACAGTCAAACTATGGAACCGAGTTGGTCAATTAGTGACTACTCTACAAGGGCATGGGGATGTAGTAAATAATGCTAGTTTTAGCCCCGATGGTTCCCTGATTGCTTCTGGGAGTAGCGACAAGACGGTAAAACTATGGAGTCGAGAAGGGAAATTACTCAACACTTTATCAGGTCATAATGATGCAGTTTTGGGCATAGCTTGGACACCTGATGGTCAAACTCTCGCTTCCGTAGGTGCTGACAAAAACATCAAGCTTTGGAATCGGGACGGTAAACTACTCAAAACCTGGCAAGGTCATGATGATGCAATCTTGGGTGTAGCATGGTCGCCCAAGGGTGAAACAATTGCCACCGCCAGTTTTGATCAGACTATTAAACTGTGGAATCGCCAAGGTAATTTATTAAAAACCTTATCAGGACACACGGCGGGAGTCACAGCCGTTACCTTCAGCCCTAACGGTGAAACTATTGGTTCCGCCAGTATTGATGCAACTTTGAAACTTTGGAGTCCTCAAGGCCTGCTGTTGGGAACCTTAAAGGGTCATAACAGTTGGGTAAATAGTGTGAGTTTTAGCCCTGACGGTCGCATCTTTGCCTCTGGTAGCCGAGATAAAACGGTGACACTCTGGCGCTGGGATGAAGTGCTATTACGAAATCCCAAAGGTGATGGTAATGACTGGGTGACAAGTATTAGCTTTAGTTCTGATGGTGAAACTTTGGCGGCGGCGAGTCGAGACCAAACTGTCAAAATTTTATCTCGGCATGGGAAACTATTAAACACCTTCAAGGGGCATACAGGATCAATTTGGGGCGTAGCATGGTCGCCAAATCGGCAGATGATAGCCTCAGCCAGTAAAGATCAAACGGTGAAATTATGGCATCAAGATGGCAAAATATTACATACCTTACAAGGTCATCAAGATGCAGTTTTAGCTGTAGCCTGGTCGTCAGATAGTCAAGTTATAGCTTCAGCTGGTAAAGATAAAATAGTGAAAATCTGGAGCCAGGGAGGGCAACTACTCCACACCTTACAAGGTCATACCGATGCAGTTAATTGGGTCAGTTTTAGCCCTGACGGTAAGTTGTTAGCCTCCGTCAGCGATGATACCACCGTGAAGTTATGGAGTCGAGACGGTCAACTACTCCACACCCTCAAGGAACATAGCCGCCGGGTAAACGGGGTAGCATGGTCGCCAGATGGGCAAATTTTAGCTTCTGCAAGTATCGACGGGACAGTTAAGCTGTGGAATCGAGATGGTAGCCTGTCAAGAAATCTACCGGGTGATGGTGATAGTTTTATTAGTGTCAGTTTTAGCCCTGACGGTAAGATGTTAGCTGCTAATAGTGATGATCAAATCAGGCTGTGGAACCAGAAAGGGACATTGCTCATGGTTTTAAAAGGCGACAAAGATGAATTAACCAGTGTTACCTTCAGTCCTGACAGTCAAATTTTGGCAGTAGGCGGCGGGAATGGTAAAGTGATTTTCCTGAATTTAGCTGAAATTAAACTAGAAAATTTACTAGTACGAGGGTGTAATTTACTACAAGATTACTTAAAAACTAATTTGGATGTGGCAAAGAGCGATCGCACCTTATGCCCTGATACTAGTAACAGGTGAGACGTTGACAGTTGACTCTTTGTTTCGAATTTTGTTGGCGTAGCCTACTCTTCTCCTTCTCCTGTCGGAGACGCTGCGCGAACGGAGACGCTAACGCGAACGAGGACACTACGCGAACCCGTAGGGTATTTTGAATTTTGAATTTTGAATTGATTCATCTCTCCACAACTTCCCGTACTAGAGTCGCCAACTTATCAGCGCTATCGGGAACAGCGATCGCCTTGGCATTTTCCCCCATTTTGGCTAACTCTGTGGGGGATTGTAATAAATTTAAAACTTGAGTTTGCAATAACTCTGCTGTCAAATCAGATTGCTTAAAGGTTAACGCTGCGCCAGCTTTGGTAAATACCTCGGCGTTGTAAGATTGATGGTCTTCCGCCGCAAAGGGGTAGGGAATCAAAATTGCCGGTGTGCCACATACTGTCAATTCTGTTAAGCTACCAGCACCAGAACGGCTAATTGCTAAATTAGCCCGTTGCAGCAAGGCGGCCATATTGTCGTAGAAGGGTAATTCTATATATTGGGGATGCTTGAGACTATCAACATCGGGATCGCGATCGCCTGTCAAATGTACCACGTAAGCCCCAGCCTCAAACCAAGCTGGAGCCGCTTGACGCACCAACTGATTTACCGCCACCGCGCCTTGGCTACCACCAAACACCACAATTACAGGGACATCTCCAGGAATGGCTAAATCTAGTTGCGAATTATTACCTAGATTTAAGAATTGCGATCGCACTGGAGTACCCACACAAACACTTGTAGCGCGGGGTAGATACTTGGTAGCCACGTCAAATCCTAAGGCGACTACACTACACCAAGGGCCAAAAAAGCGGGTTACTTTGCCAGGTAAGGCGTTAGATTCATGAAAAATTACAGGTAAACCCAGAGAACGCGCCGCAATCACTGCTGGCCCGGCGATATATCCACCTGTAGTCACGACTCCTTGAAAATTACCTTGTTTCAACAGTCGGCGGACTTTCAGGATTGAACCGATCAGTTTACCTAATATGACTAAAGATGAAATTCCCAAGCCTTGCTGAAACCCTTCGACTGCAATAGTATTCAAAGGATATTGTTTAGGGACTAGCTGAGTCTCTAGGCGATTGGGAACACCAAGCCATTCAATCTCATAGTCTGGTAGTTTTTCTGCCAGTGCGATCGCCGGAAACAAGTGTCCACCAGTCCCACTGGCAGCTATTAGTAATTTTATTGGTGCGTTTACCATGCAAACTCTACCGTTTAGCGCCTAGCTTAACTAAGATAAAACAATTTCCTGTCCTTCTCCACTCCCATCAGTAAACTCTTCGCTATGACAAAGATGATTTTTTTGTTACTGAAACGCCAAAGTAGATTTCCTCGTAGCATTTGGCTGATTTTGTGTATTTTATCCTTGGGTCTTGTCAACATTTGGCAACCTACCCAAGCAATCGAAGTAGCTCAGACTAGAACTACCCAAAACGCCCCTACTGAATTAAAAAGTCTGTTGACGCAAATTGATGCTGCGGCTAGTAAAGGGGATATTAAAGGAGTATTGCAGTTTTATACCCCCACTTTCACTCATGGGGATGGGTTAAACCGCCAAACTCTGGAACAAGCCTTAGTAAAATTTTGGCAGCGTTACCCCAAATTGCAATACACCACACAACTACAGTCATGGAAGTCTGAAGGTAACGCCATTATCGCAGAAACTGTTACTAACATTACTGGTTCAGCGTCAGGAAATAATAACTTGGCTCTCAATGCCACTATTAGATCCCGTCAGCGTATTACAGGCGGAAAAATTTCTCGCCAAGAAATTCTAGCGGAACGTACCTTAATTACTTCTGGTAACAAGCCTCCCCAAGTAGATGTTAAATTACCACAACAGGTAAAAGTTGGACAGCAGTATAATTTTGATGCGATCGTCCAAGAACCTTTAGGGGAAGATTTGCTATTGGGAACAGCATTAGAAGAAGCAATTCAACCTGCTAAATATCTCAACCCCACATCTGTAGATTTGCAATTACTCAATTCCGGTGGTCTCTTTAAAGTTGGACGCGCCCCATCCACCCCAGGTAATCGCTGGATTTCCGCCGTTATCCTTCGTGGAGATGGTATGACAATGGTGACGCAGCGTTTACAAGTGGTGAGATAGTAGTAGTTGAGTCAATAGTCAATAGTCCATAGTCTGTAGTTGATTGTTGACTGTTGACTGTGGTAACAAAGCTTGTCAAAGTTTTGACTAATGACCATTGACTCTTAACCTATGATTTCCCTGAAGAATCAAATTGTTTTGATTACCGGCGCAAGTAGTGGGATTGGTAATGCTTGCGCTAGGATTTTTGCTGGTGCGGGTGCAAAACTGATCTTGGCGGCGCGACGGTTGGCAAGGTTGCAGCAGTTGGCTGATGAACTAAATCAAGATTTTGGTGTAGAGATTCACTTATTACAGTTAGATGTGCGCGATCGCCCTAGTGTTGAATCTGCTATTGCTAGTTTACCCCCTGCTTGGTCGGCAATCGATATTCTTATTAATAACGCTGGTCTCAGTCGCGGTTTAGATAAGCTCCATGAAGGCGACCTTCAAGACTGGGAAGAGATGATTGATACCAATGTTAAAGGTCTGCTTTATCTGACTCGTTATGTGGTTCCAGGGATGGTAAATCGTGGCCGTGGTCATGTCATCAACCTTGGTTCCATCGCCGGACATCAAACCTATCCTGGTGGTAATGTTTACTGTGGAACAAAAGCTGCCGTCAAGGCAATTTCCGAAGGCTTAAAACAAGATTTGTTAGGTACTCCAGTACGGGTGACTTCTGTTGACCCTGGTATGGTAGAAACGGAATTTAGTGAAGTCCGCTTTCATGGTGATACAGAACGGGCGAAAAAAGTTTACCAAGGAGTCAACCCACTGACACCAGAGGATGTTGCTGATGTCATCTTTTTTTGTGCCACGCGATCGCCTCATGTCAATATTAATGAAGTCATCCTCATGCCTGTTGACCAGGCCAGCGCCACTCTAGTTCATCGGCAAACCTAAATCAGTCAACAGTAAACAGTGCTGTGGTAACTGTTTACTGTTAATATCTCAGCCAAAACCAATTAAGGAATAATAAAGTTTTGACGAGCAATATTATCGATAATAGTGCGATGTTCTGCATTGGCACCATTACGATAGATAGTTGCAAAATCTGCCATGCTAGATTTCATCCCAGCACGCAAATAAATTCCTGGAACTGCACCCGGATGATTAAACCATAAATTGTCCTGACCATCGGCGCGGGTGTCATGAAAATCCCAGAATGTAGCCGCAGTCCAAGACTCGTTTCTATTAATGGGATTCTGACAAGCAAAAGCTGGATTTTCTACCGCAAAATCAAAGCCACCATCAGGAGATGCACCACGCGCAGCTTGTGTCCAGAAAACCATAAAGTTGGCGAAGCCTTCCATCATGGCTAAACCAGGTGTATAACAATCGCCTAAAGTGTGGCTACCACCAGAACCCGCAGGTCTTTTATTATCCCAATACTCATAATTGATTTGGTGAGCCAATTCATGCTGCATCACCCCGTTACGACTGGCATGAGAAGGAATTAGCCAAATATTACCGCCAGTGTTAGCGCAACTCCAAGGTACTCCACTACCATTACCACAGTCATAAGCCGTATTGGGAAAAATTACCTTGATTGATTCTTTACGTACTGGATTAATCCCACCATCCCAATATAGTTTAGACCAAAGATCCATCCCTTCTTTATAAACTTCACCCAATCCCCGGACTGCACCACCAGATGTATCTGCTATCCAGCCACCTTCGTTATGGGTCAAACTTACACTGCTTCTTTCTGGGCCTACCCAGCGATAAGTGTCTCCTGAAGAGGTTTGAGGGGTAAAAAAGCGATTAAACGCCACATACTGAAACTTAACTTTACCCGCTTGTTGAGGAAACGAAAGGTTCCAAGAACCATTACTTTCAATCCAATCTTCTGCTACTTTTACCCAATTACCACCCTGTAGCCGCCATGCGCGTACACGCCAGCCAAATGCAGGATGTAACAGATTATCCATTCCCTTCCAAGAAAACACTCCCTTAGCTTGTACAGTCCCAGAAGCTAACAAAGTTTTATTTGATGCCAGAGACTTCAAAATAGGAGTAGGAGATAAAATCGGTTGGCGAATATTAGGTTGGCGAATAGTCGGATTAGTGATATTAACAGTAGGTCTTTCGGCTTTACCTGAAGATTCTGTAGGAATTTTCAAGATGGACTCTCGCTGCATATTCAGCAAGTCTTTCATTGCCGGATATCGAATATCTCCTAAAGGTGCGCGAGGAATTGATCCATCATCTTGATTGACAGAAAATGAGTCTCCCAATACCGAATCTCGTACATCAGGTACTAAAAATAGTTTTTCATAAGTAGATGCTTGATACTTACCTTTTTCTACTAAGAAATAAACATCTACAGTATGACGACCAGCAAGAATACCTTGTTCACTCAGTAGTCTTAATTGAAAGTTAATTTGCCACTTACCGTCTTGAAAAATCCCTCCTATATAAGCTATTTCCTTCGATTCACCAGGCTTGAGAATAATTCTGCGTTCCCCTACATTAAATAAGTATGATTCTGTTCTCACAGGAGAAAATTCGATGATCAAAGGATATTTCGTGACATTTTCTAATTGAAAAGTTCCTCTAATTTCACGCGCTACACCTTCCGGAGCAACTTCACTTTTACGGGTAATTACACCAAGAGGTTGTTCAGCATTTGCCTTGAGTGTAATACCTGCAATTAAGGTAGTAGCAAGGGTTAAAGCACAAGCGATTTTTCTAATTTTCATAATCAATGATTTTCTATTAAATATTTTAGCTAATACTCCGAATACAGAGTGCATGAATTAAACTATGTACCTCAATTAACTTATTTGTTTGGGATCTTTCTTTTATGTAATATCCTGAGATAAAAATCCTAGAAATTAAGATTGTTTTAAGAGATTTACTGTATAAAAATTTATATAAAATTTTGTGTATATTTAAGTATTTTCACTAAGCAGTGATTTTTTGCTTAAACTAATCCTTAGTCACACGACACACTCATATCCAGCATTGATTGAAAGTCATAGTCATTTCAACTATGCTTTATTAAAATAACTCAACAAACAATCTCAACTATGAACAGCCTTGTAATTGGTGCATTTGTCAGTTTAGGAGTAGGACTTGCCACTTTCCTTGGTGCTTTGCCAGTATTATTACCAATAAAGTTTACGCAGCGATCGCAAGGAATTATGCTAGGGTTTGGTGGTGGAGTGATGTTAGCAGCGACATCATTTTCCTTAATAGTCCCTGGTACTGAATCCGCAATTACTCAGGGTCAGTCTCCCATCAATGCCGCTTTAATTATGGTCGGTGGTGTATTATTGGGTGGACTATTCCTGCAACTAGCCCATCGGTTTTTACCCCACGAACATTTTTTCAAGGGAAAAGAAAACTGTCGTGGTCAGAAACTCAAGCGCATTTGGTTATTTATCGCCGCTATAACTATTCATAACTTCCCTGAAGGATTAGCTGTTGGTGTTAACTTTGGCAATAATGATATCAATAATGGTATTCCCATCGCTTTAGGAATTGCCCTGCAAAATATTCCTGAAGGTTTAGTAGTTGCTTTATCTTTAGTTACAGAGAAATATTCGCCTATTTATGCAATATGGATTTCCCTACTTACGGGTTTAGTGGAACCCATCGGGGCTTTAGTGGGCGTAGCTGTAGTAAGTGTAGCGAATCATATCTTACCGTGGGCGATGGCATTTGCCGCAGGAGCAATGTTGTTTGTAATTAGTGATGAAATTATTCCTGAATCTCATCGCCAAGGTTTAGAGAAAGAAGGAACCATTGGCGTAATGGTTGGCTTTGTAATAATGATTTTTCTAGACATTACTTTAGGATAAGCTAATGGGGAGAAGAAAAACAATCATATTAACCCCTAAGTTCTATTAGTTTGTTCTATTTGTTCGTTATTTAATCTAGTTTTTCTTATATTAGATTGGTGCTGGAAATAATGCACAAGTTATTTCTAAAAATCAAGTATGAGTCCTATATCATAGGTTTACTAAGCAAGCTCATGATTTCTCATCTATGTGTCAAGTGTTAAATTAATCAGCTAACCGTAGACAAGGACACATTGATAAAAAATTGGCTGCTTTATTGTGAGCATCTGGATTATGAACGTGGGTTGGTGTCGGTCGAATAATACCAGCGAATAAATCATCTAAACCGTAGGGTGTAAAAAATTCCCACTGCCCTTGTAAATTTAATCGTACACCTACAGCCGTAGCCGTATGTAGCCAATTTTCTATTCCCTCTTCTGTGCTGGTGTAGGGACGTTCACTCGTGCGCCATCGAGCAAAACTAGCTTGATTTTTTACATCAAACAGATAATTAGGGCATTTTTCTGTAAGGTAATTCTCGGCTGCTAATTCCTGCTCTCGGTTTCCGGCTTCATCAAAAAAGGCAATATCAAAATCTTTAATAAATAACTTACAGTTGTTTCCAAAGATGGAACGCCAAACAGTGTTTCGCACTGCACCCCCAGCTAACCACCAGTTGGGTAGATTCACCTGGCTGATAGTCTCTAACCGACTAGAAGTCATTGCAGATAATACTTGACTCACAGGCGTATCAGCCAAAATCATCTGTAAACGGTTCTGATTGTTCATCATTGATGAGAATAGACAAATTTTTGAATCGACTAGCCAATACAACTATACGGACAACAGCCAGCGAATTGGAGAGTTTTACGCTGGACATTTACCTACCTATCTATTAACCTAGTGCAAAGGTTGTTAAACAGGCGATCATTTGTGGTTTAATAACTAGCTATTGATGACAAAATTTTTGATGTGCATTTGAGAGATGGAGTCACTCACGTCTACTAGGCTTTATTTATCAGGGGCGTGGCAAATGATAGTTGCTTAACCCATAGTCAAAACACCATAGGAGCTATTATTATAGCTAAAATCACTTTTAAGTGGAGTAATAAGTTCAATTGAAGATTTTAAAAAATTAAATAATTTCTTTGGTTAAGCATAGCATTTTTCGCCAATTCTTCAAAATGTTATTGAAAATTGCTGGATATCTACAACAAAATTAAGTTCTCTTTATGGAGATTAAGCAAGCTTTAAGTAAACATCTTTGAAACCTTGTCTATCAATACCTTTAAGCGAATATGACAACCCTACAGCCATGCGATATGTGCAGTTGCCAATCTTGATTTAACATAATGTTAAGATTGCATTAACTCAATTTTAACAATATGTAATATCATGGATAGGTATTGTAATTAGAATCAATAACTTGTTGAACAAAGGGCGTTATTGCATGATAAATTATCAAAGTTTAAACAATATTACCAACAAAAAATTTTAATAAATAGCAAGGAAATTGGTAAATGCCTAGACAGAGTGTTAACGTCCAAAAAGAAGGTCAAAGTTTAGCAAGAAAGGTAACACAACCTGGGGATAAATTCAAATCGACTTTAAAAGCAGTGTGGATAAACTTGGTTGAATCAGCCCCATTTTTATTAGCTTGTGCAGTATTTTTAAGCGTTATCAGCTTAAAAAGCCCCTTACTCCTTTTTTGCTTACTGTTTGGTAGTTTAACCGCTATAATAATTCAACAGATTGGACAACAATTGCATTTACCAAAACGGTGGCTTATTGTATGCCAAATATCAGCAGTAGCAGTCATTTTCAGTTTATTTTGGTTAGATTATTTCGCCTTTCCGGCACAGGCACAATTCTTTGGCAAGGCAGAAAGTTTTTTCAAAAATACATTAACCCAAGGAACTACAAATAATACTAATACGCAACCAGCAGTAAGTTTAATTTTTAACGTATTACGGGGAATATTCTTACTGTATATTGCAGTATCTCTCATTGGCGTAATCAATGCAGTACGTAAAGATGAGGATTGGCAAAGTATTGCCAGGACTCCTCTGTTAGTTGTAATTGCTGTCACTATTGCAGATGTTTTAACAGGATTTGTCATAGGTGATACTAGTAAGTAGATGATGGCTTAAATATTTACGGATTGTTTATGTCTGAGGAACGGCAACAAGAATTTCGCCCAGTCAATCAAATTTTAGGCTCTCAGCCCTCACTAGGGCCAATTCCTGCCGATCAAATATTTCCTTGGACAATTATTTGTCTATCTGCTTACTTCATCATCAATGGAATTTTTGGGGGTGTTTTCCCAGATGACTTTCAACGATGGTTGTGGACTTTTCTCATTGCTGGTTGGGGAATGG
This sequence comes from Anabaena sp. FACHB-595, assembly GCF_048568275.1. Lineage (NCBI taxonomy): Bacteria > Bacillati > Cyanobacteriota > Cyanophyceae > Nostocales > Nostocaceae > Anabaena > Anabaena sp. FACHB-595. The sequence continues at coordinate 560,444 of NZ_CP183473.1, read as the reverse complement.
CCACTTGGTGGATATTATCGGGTGGTAGAAGCTGGCGCTTTTTAAGTAAGTTTATGGGGGTTCCCACTTGGACAAGAGGCTTTGCTCGTTATTACAGCTTGCTAGAAGTTAACTATGAAGCAAAAAATCGGAAAACAAAGCATCGGTCTCGCCGGACAAGAAAGTAGATTAACGCCATTTGAAGATGCGTTACATTTGTCAACCATGCTACGCATTGCGTTGGATGGTCGTGATGTTGGCGCTTATATTTTAACAAAAGGAACTCAAAAGGATAAATTTTGCTTTGTTTTTGGGTTTGAATGCAAAGGCATCCACACCACTTTAAGAAAAGAACAAATAGACACAATCTTTAATAACATTGAATCTGGATTAAAGGACATTCCCGAAGGGGAAAGAATGACACTGCACATGGGGTCTTTTAGTTCAGACCAACAACGGCAAATAGAATTAACAGACCTGATTAGGCGCACTCCCTCAAGAGATATTAAATATTTGTTGATGGCGGAGAGAGCTAGGGCGCAAGAACTCACTGCTGCGGGAATTCGTAAGCCAAAATTTCTGAAAATATACGTTACTTATACAATTGAACCGAGTTCCACCAACGCCAACGATTGGATTGAAAAGCTGTTAGGAAAAGCAGAAGGATGGTGGTTAAAGTTCAAAGGTGATATTGCAGAAGTTGAAAACCAACGAATCGAAAGTGTGATTGCTAAGGCTTACCAACAGGGATTTTGTCGTTGGGAGCAACTTTTATCTAACAAAATGGGTTTAGATATTAAACCTTTAAATGCGGTGGAACTTTGGGAAAACGTTTGGAGAAGGTTTAATGATACCCAACCAATCGAAATTCCCCAATTAGTAACCCTAGATGAAAATGGACTGTATGAACAAGCTCATTCTGACTTATCTAGTACGCAACTATTAATAGAAAATGTTCATAGTACGACACTGTTGATGGAGTCTGGTGTACCTTGTGCCGATCGCCGTTGGGTCAATGTGAATAATAATTACATTGGGGCGATGACTTTTCTAGAAAAACCAGGGGGTTGGCCGAATAAATTTGCCCAACTGCGTTATCTATGGGAACTCCTAGCGAGGGAATCGATAGTAGATACAGAAATTGTGTGTCAACTGACGGCGGCGAATCCAGCTTTGGTAAAGACTACTCTGCAAAGAGTGTTGAAACAGTCGAACATGACGGCTATGTTAGCCCAGGAAAAGAGCAAAACGATTGATGTTAACGCTCAATTGAAATTAAGAAAATCCGTCGCAGCCCAAGAACAATTATTTGAAGGAGCCGTACCAATTTACACAGGGTTGGCTATTTTTGTCCATCGTCCCACCGTTGAAAAATTAGATGAAGCCACACGGTATATTGAAAACTGCTTTCAACGTCCGGCGCGGGTGGTGAGAGAAACTGAATATGCTTGGAAGATTTGGCTACAATCTTTACCCATAGTTTGGGAAGGTTTATTAGTCAAACCCTTCAACCGTCGCCAGTTATATTTAACTAGTGAAGTACCTGGTTTAATGCCTTTAGTGATTACCAAAGCTGGTGATAAACACGGCTTTGAATTAATCGCCGAAGAAGGCGGTACACCAGTACAGTTAGATTTATTCAACCAACACAAGAATTTAGCCTTGTTTGCGACTACCCGCGCAGGTAAATCAGTGTTGGTGTCAGGAATTTTAACCCAGGCTTTGGCGCATGGGATTCCCGTAGTCGCCTTAGATTTTCCTAAACCTGATGGGACATCTACCTTTACCGACTATGCCCATTTTATGGAAGGGAATGGGGCATATTTCGATATTTCTAGACAATCAAATAACTTATTTGAGCAACCAGATTTACGATCGCTCGATCCTGAACAACAACGCGATCGCTTACTCGATTATACGGGCTTTTTGGAATCAGCCCTCATGACAATGGTGTTAGGCTCATCCAACGACAACCAACTATTAACACAAACCGTCCGTTCCCTACTCAATTTGGCTTTAAGCGCCTTCTTCGCTGATCAAGGGATACAAGAAAGATATAAAATGGCGATCGCTGGTGGATTTGGTACTCCAGCCTGGCAAAAAACCCCTACTCTCCACGACTTTCTACATTTTTGTTCCCCAGAACATCTGCAACTAGATTCCGTCAGTGGCCGAGTTGAAGACGCACTCAGTCAAATTCATCTACGCTTACGCTTTTGGCTTTCCAGTCGGGTAGGACAAGCCATATCTGCACCCTCTAGCTTTCCTACAGACGCACAACTTTTGGTATTTGCACTACGCAACCTCTCCGATAACGAAGATGCAGCCGTACTATCCTTAAGTGCTTATTCAGCCGCCTTACGCCGCGCCTTAAGTAGTCCAGCCTCCATATTCTTTATTGATGAAGCACCGATTTTATTTGAATTTGATCAAATATCTGATTTAGTGGGTAGGATGTGTGCAAACGGCGCTAAAGCAGGGATTAGGGTTATTTTATCCGCACAAGACCCAGACACCATCGCCAAATCTAAAGCCTCATCCAAAATTTTACAAAACTTGACCACAAGATTAATTGGTCGTATCCAACCAGTTGCCGTAGATAGTTTCGTTAGCATCCTCAAATATCCCAGAGAAATTATTGCACGTAACGCCTCAGAAAGTTTTTTCCCCCGCAAAGAAGGTGTTTATAGCCAATGGCTATTAGATGATAACGGCATTCATACCTTCTGTCGTTATTATCCAGGCTATGAACAATTGGCAGTAGTTGCTAATAATCCCAACGAGCAAACAGCACGTCAACAAGCAATGCAAGATTACAGGAATAAATATGAAGCAATATCAGTATTTGCCCGTCAATTAGTAGCTAGTTTGCGTAGTAGTTAATCAAAAAATACGAACGGTGATGGCAATGAAAAAAACTATTTTATTCACATTGGGATTACTGGGATTGTTGATAGCGCCAGCTACAGCACAACTAGGAAGAGTTTGGACTGAATTTCAATTCTACTCCACAGATTTGCAAAACTATTTGAAATATAACTTGAGTGAAACTTTAAAACCTCTAGAAACTAGCAGTCAAAATGCTCTCAATGGTGCAACAGGTGATTTGAATATACCCAATCCTATTGCAGCTGGTGAGCAGGTTCGCAAAGACATCATCTTTTTTAATTCTCGACCTGACAAATTTGAAAATAATCAAGCGATACGTTCCAACTCAGTGACAAATGAAATTAATCGTTACCTCACCCGGAGTTCGGTAGAAGGAACACTGGGTAAAAATGGACAAAGAAGAATGAAAGCAAAATTGGAAGATACAGAAACAAGTATCACCAAAATTGAGGAATATTCTGCTTTAACTGATCAAATCCAATCAGGTTTAGCTAGCATTCTCCAGGCAGCCGTTAAGACTGCTGAGGCTGCTGCAAATCCAGCACTGAATGCGGCTCAAAGTCAAGCTGACTTACAAGTGCAAAGTATTAAAATTCAAACTGAACAATCAAAAATTATCAGTGAAAACTTATATCAAACTGTGTTAGCAAATCAGTCTTTACAATACTCTAATTTAAATCTGGCAAATATTTCTCAGCAGATGGAAGAAGCAAATCGGGCGCGGCGAGTAGACACATCCACAGAAGCAGCGAGGCTGTTGAGAACTACCGCTCAAATCGATTTATTTGGGCGAAAAAATGAAAATTAAACTACTACTTTATCTATTTTTCTCTTGTCATTATTTTCTGCCATAAAGACATAGAGAATATAGTTGTATAAATATTATGATTAAACTCCCGATTTACACGCTCCTAGCTGATATTGGCGTTACTGATACCTTGAATAGCGGTATGGCAACGGCTCGTAGTATCACAGAAGGTTGGGACAATCAATGGCTAGATTTATTACAAAATAATACCAATGATAACTTATATGGAGCCTTAACAAAACTAGGAATATTCTTTGCTGTCGGAACCTTATTATTCTTTGTCCTCCAGTGGTTTAATGATATGATTCACAGCGAATACTCCCGTCCAATATCGGCTCTTGTTTGGCCTTTTATTGTAGTTGTGCTGTTAAGCAATTCAGGTAATGGTAGTCTTCTTTCTACTTTGACATTAGGTGTCAGAAATTTTATCAATACTGTCAATCAGCAAGTGGTTACCACCGCAGATGCTGACCTAGTTTATCAGCAAGCATTAAACATGAGTATTGCTGAAGAAGTAGCTGGTTCACTACTTCGTCCTTGTCAATCTTTAACTGGTGAACAACAAACTCAATGCTTTACTAAAGCTAGTGAAAAAATAGATAATCTCTGGAGAGAATATAGAAATTTATATGGGAATAAACCTTGGATAGTTAGGCTAGAAACTCAAGTTAACCAAATCAGATTTGGTACAGGCAATATATCGGAAACTAACTTTAGTGCTTTGATAGGCAATACAGTCCAAACTAGTATTAAAAACTTTCTGGTTTCCTTGCAATATGCTTTTCAAAATCTCATAGAAGCAACTATGTTACTCATAGCAGTCTTAGGGCCGCTAGCGGTAGGTAGTTCCTTACTTCCTGTAGCTGGTAAACCGATTTTTCTATGGTTAACTGGGTTTTTATCAGCAGGAATTGCCAAACTTTCCTTCAATATTATTGCTATTATCACCGCCTCTGTAATTGTCAACGGCCCCGCACAAGACCCGAATGCTAATCCAGATTTGATGTGGTTTATGATTTTCTTAGGAGTTTTAGCACCACTATTATCTTTAGTTTTGGCAGGGTTGGGGGCTGTAGCAGTATTTAATGGTATTAGTAATGCAGCAACTATCGTTAGAGACAGAATCTAGAATTGGTAATGGGTAATGGGTAATTGGGAATAGTAGGGTTTAAGCTTCTAACATTAAATAGAATTTTTATATAAATTGGGTGGGGAAAATGGTCAATTTTTTGCAACAGAAAAAACAAACAGTTAGTATTCTGACGACATTTGCGATCGCCACCTTTAGTTTGCACTTATTAGTATTAGTTATATTTCTCATCCAAGGCTTAAATATTCGCCAATTGAGTATCCGCAAACCCCCCAATTTTGTGCAGACAATTGATGGTAAGCCAGCAGGCGTTACGGACGATTTAGCCAGAGATCCCTTTGTGATTCGCCAATTTGTTAGTAAAACGATGATATCCATGTTTAATTGGTCGGGAACTCTACCACCACAAAACGCGGAAGACATCGCCAAACCCCAACCAGACCCAGGAATATTGATTAGAACGGCGCAAGGAGGTAGCCAGCGAGTCAGCACTAGTAGTTGGGTAGCGAGTTTCGCCTTATCAGAGGATTTTCGCAAAGGTTTCTTAAGTGCGATCGCTGATATGACTCCACCAGAAGTTTTTGCCAGCAATCCTACTCAAGCTATGTCAGCACAATTAACCATTAAACGAGTTTACCCCCCAGTGGCGATCGCACCCGGAACCTGGCGGGTGGGGATGGTAGCTGACCTGATTCAAACCAAAGGTAGCGATAACAGAAAAAACAATTACTCCTTTCAATAAAGATTTATTAGTACGTGCAGTAGACTATTTTCCTTATCCCTTAGCCGAAAATAGCACCGACCTACAAAAAGCAATTTATAGTAGTCGCACTGACAAATTAGAAATTTATGAAATCCGCAATTTATGTTTATTAGATGACTATAAAAACACAAATCCAAGCGCAGCCTATCCCTGCGAAGCTGGCAGCTTTATTAGATAATTTACCCAGAGGTACGTAGGACATAGGCTAGAGGCTATTGATTTTTTCCTCACCATCTCAAAGTCACTATAATTTTGAATTTTGAATTTTGCGAAAAGTTCTGTAGGCGGGTTTCCCGCCGTAGGAAACTTTTCAAGACGAATTTTGAATTGATTAGTCCCCAACTTTATGCAGCTACTTAAACCAGAAAATAAAAAAACTAGTATTTTACCCCTGTTCGCTGTGGGGACATTTGGGTTAAACCTGTTTACTTTACTGTTGCTGATGTTCCACGGGTCGATGTTACAGCAATTAAATCGTCAATTAACACCCCAAAGCTTGGTACAACTTATTGATGGAAATGCCATTACAGCAGACCCCAAACCAAGTTCAGAGCGACATCCAGAAACAGTCCGCCGCTTTGTGGGTGAAACTATGAGCCTCATGCTTACTTGGTCACGCAAACAACCACCAGCAGCTATCTGGGAAGCTAGTTCACAGTTATTAGTTAATAATTTACAAGCAAGATTTTTATCAGAAATTAATCAGTTAAATTCTCCGAGCCAATTTGGTAATACTAATAGAGGTGATGATCATGTATTGGTAATCCAGAAAATCTCGCAACCAAAACTAGTGAGCGAGGGTCAATGGAAAGTAGAAATGTTTGCCAATCAATTAATTTTTAATGGTTCTGACAATTTAGGTAAGTCAATTCCTTTTAATAAACAAATTGTAGTTCGATCTATAGATGAACCGTCTATTTCTCTACCATCTCAACCCCAGCCTTGGCATTTAGCCGCTTTCCGCTTAGGGGAATCTCGCTTAGAAATCTACAATATCTGCAATATCGAAGATACAAATTGCGCTGGAACTGCTAACTAAATCCCCACTCCCCAATTAATACACCATGACTCCTTACTCCACCACTCCCGAAACTCAACCAAAACCCCTAACCCACCCCGAAGTAGATGCCTTTGATTGGGAATCCCACATGGCTAGATTAGTGGGATTGGCAGCAGAACCCACCCAAGAGGTGGCAGATACAGCACCAAACCAGCCATCCCCAGCGCTACCACAAGAGGTACAAACAGAGCAACCCCTCGCATCTAACCCCTTTGCTAAATTAGCCTTGGTGGGTACGGGTACTTTAGTCTTAGTTGTCATAGCTGGTGGGTTTTTATCCCAGCTGATGAGTGCTAACAATCAAAAGCCAACACAGAATCCAGCATCTGTATCTCAGCCTGAAGCCGCAGCTACCAACTTCAACCCAAAGCCAAACCTGGAACAAGAAGTAGAAACTTTAAAAACTAAATTAGCACTGGCTGAACAAACCCAGGCGGTAAAAGTCGCACAGCAAAATCTCAGAAATGCTGCCAGGGTTTCCGTTCCCCCAACTAACGCTCCTGTGACACGAGTAGCACCGCCAACAACCTCTACATCAGCACCCCGCACTGTGATTATTGAGCGTCCTGCTCAAAATCCCTATCCACCTGCACCGATGCCAGTAGCCAGTTCTACAATTCCCCAACTACCGCCACCACCTTTAGCACAGCCAAATTCTGTACCCACCCCTCCCAATCCTTGGGAAGAATGGTCGAGGATGGCTAAGTTAGGTAGTTATGGTCAAGCAAGTGCTGTAGATCAACCAAGTATGACTGTCTCTAGTCCGCCGCCACTTAATGTCCCACGGCCGACCGCGAATTCTAATGGAGAACAACCGCCACAACCATCAAGTTCGCTGATCAGTCAAAGGCAATCCCGCAGCCCACAATCATTGAAGGTGGGAACTAGTGCAAAAGCTGTGTTGGCAACAGCTGTCTTTGGAGAAACAACCAGAGGGAGAGGTAACAATGACGACAACAACGAAAATAAAAATTTGTTTGTTGTTCGCTTAAGAGAACCCCTCAAAGGCGTGGATGGAACGATCGCCTTACCTGCCAATACGGAGTTATTAACTGAAGTGCGATCGGTTTCCGAACAAGGGGTGATGCAACTCAACATCGCCAAAATGATTGTGGAGAATAATGGCGAACTCTCGGAAAGAGATATACCCAACAATGCGCTGGCAATTCGGGGGTCTCAAGGTTCTCCTTTATTAGCACGCCAATATCCTGATCGCGGTTCATCTATTGCCGGCATGGATGCAGGTTTGTTTATTTTAGGTGGTGTGGCTAAAGCCGCAGAGTTATTTAACCGCACAGAATCCCAAGTAACAACTTCTACTAGTGCTGGAACCACAATTAGCAGCAGTAACCCCCAACGCAACTTAGCGGCCGGGATTGTGGAAGGTGGTTTAAACTCCGTCGTCCCGCAAATTTCCCAGCGTAATCAACAGGCGATCGCCCAAATGATGCAGCAAACGAATGTTTGGCTTCTTGGCGCTGGAACCGAAGTAGAAATATATGTCAATCAACCAATACAACTTTAAGTAATTTTTCATTCGTTTCATGAAGGCTAAAAATAATTTTTCTCCTTTGTCTTTAGCTACTTGGATTTTTTCTGGTGCGATCGTTTTACTGGGAAGTCGTGCTGTAGCTGAAAATTCTGTTCTGCGTTCTATTTTTTCCTGCCAAGCACAAGGTTTAGGTGGATTAGTCCCGACTATCAAAGTCTGGTACGAACAAGGGACAAACCTAAGCTTTATTCCCGCAGGCGAAAAAATTCGCAAAGTTTGGTTAAATGATCCTTCTCAGGTAACACTAGACTTTGACGGCCCCATGTGTATGCAGTTTGGCCCAGAAAGCGGTGCTAATTGTCAAAACTCAGCCGCTAATGTTATTCAACTGCGACGGATTCCTAAACTCAATCTTCCGGGTGTGCGGAGTACCGACAATACACTTTTAACAGTAATTACTGAAGCTCAAGGTCAAAGCAAACTTTATACTTTTAAAGTTCTTTATAAAGATACCCCGCCAGAATATCACACCCTGGCTGTTTTCGCTGATCCAGGAGGTGCTGGGGCATCTTGCGCCAGAGTTTCTAATTAAAGTTGTAAGTGTTGACTAATAACCAATTGTCAATCCTCATTAGAGGGAAATACTAACTCTATCTTTCAAGAGTTGTTCCCAAAGCGTAAAACCACTATTTTATTGTGGGGTAATAAATCATTTGTTACTCAATAACAATATTTAGTAACGGAAATGACGCGCTCTCCAAATCACCGCCGTTTATCTCTAATTCTTGCCAGACGAGCCAGTCTGGTATTAGGAGTCATGGCGCTAGGAGGAATCGCTACTGGTGCTTGGTGGGCGAGAAATTACATATATAACGATTTAGCACCTTTAGTTGAGACAAATTTAGAGCAATTGCTCGGACGTTCTATAAAATTAGGGCAAGTCGAAGGTTTTACCCTCTCCAGCCTCAGATTTAGCTCTCTATCAATACCAGCAACCCCTACCGATCCTGATACAGTAACAGCACAAGCTGTAGATGTGCAGTTTTCCCCGTGGCAAATTCTTGTCACTCGGACGCTAGTATTAGATGTCACCTTAGTTAAACCAAATGTCTATATTCAACAGGAGCAAGATGGTCGTTGGGTGATGGCTGAAGTAAAGACAGGTGAAGGAAGTGGAGCAATCCAGACTCAGTTGCAAACCCTAAATATTGTTGATGGAAATATTGAATTATTATCAGCCTCCGCACCAACTAAACCGCAAGGCTCGGTTGTACTAACGCAGGTCGGTGGTGTTGCCCGATTTTCGCCTGATAACGAGAGAATAGGTTATCAAATTAATGGTCAACTCACCAGGGGAGGAACAGTTCAAATCTCCGGTGAAACGCAACCAAAAACACAACTTACTAATGTTCAGGTTGTAGCGCAAAGCTTACTAGCATCAGATGTCAGTCGTTTAGTTCAGTTGCCAATTGTCTTTCAATCTGGGCGGATTGACGCGGACTTAGCAGCCCAGATTCCCGCCAATCAATCAGAAATATCGATTACGGGAACGGCCACCGCCAATCAAGTTACAGCTAAAGTTCAAAATCTTCCGCAACCTTTTTCTAAAGCCAATGGCAGATTAATATTTCAAGGACAGACTATTGCTTTAGAGAATTTGAGGACAAACTTTGGTCAAGTTCCCTTGTTCGCAAATGGCACAGTTAATACTCAAACAGGTTTTAATCTGGCGGCTCAAGTAAAGTCGGTTAGTGTCAAACAACTCTTAGACACCCTCAAGGTAAATTCCCCAATCCCCGCAGCAGGGGAAGTAACAGCAGATATTAAAGTCCAAGGTGCATTAGAGCAACCTATTCTGAGTGGTACAGCCAGCAGTATCAAACCGATTCAAGTTGACCGCGTTCTATTTACAGGCGTAAAAACTAATTTCCGCTTGAGTGTATCTGAAACTGCAACTCAAATTGCTGTACCTAATTTAATATTAATTCCCGCCGCAGGTGGTCAAATTACAGGAAGTGGTCAAGGTCAACTGGGCGGCAATGTAAATTTTGATATTCAGGCTGATGGTATTTCAGGGGATATACTGTCACGTAGTTATGGCATAACTCCACCTATTCAGGTGGGAAATATCTCCGCTAGGGCAAAAATCACTGGTTCTTTGGGACAACAGCCTTTAGCACTGAATATTTCTAGTGTTCAAGTACAACCACCAGCCGGGGGGCAAATTGTCGGGAGTGGTCAAGTCCAACTTGCGCCCCAAGGTAACGTTTCGTTGAATATTCAAGCCCAAAATTTACCGGGGGATGAACTGACGAAGACAAACGCAGCCGTCAAAGTTGGTAATGTATCGGCAAATGCTAGAGTTTCTGGCACTCTGGGCAATTTGCGGGCGGTGACACAAGTGCAAGCACCAACGGCTACCTATCCCACTACAGGAGAAATTGTTGTTGCTCAACAAGGAAATAATCTGCTTTTACCCAGTGCTGTTTTGAATGTGGCAGGCGGTACAATTAGGGCTACAGGTCGGGTTGCTCAACAACGCTGGCAAGCGGTGGCGAATGTTTCCCAAATTCAACTCGACCGATTTGAGCAGATACCAACCCAGTTTCAGGGAGTGTTAAGCAATGCGGTATTTAATTTGTCAGGTAGCACGGCTTCTTTCCAACCCTCAACCATCCAAGCTACAGGACGAGCAAACCTAAATGTGGCAGGTGGTACAGTCAACCTGAGGAATGTCAACCTCAATGCTGGGCGTTGGCAAGCGGTGGCGAATGTTTCCCAAATTCAACTCGACCGATTTGAGCAGATACCGCCCCAGTTTCAGGGAGTGTTAAGCAATGCGGTATTTAATTTGTCAGGTAGCACGGCTTCTTTCCAACCCTCAACTATCCAAGCTAACGGTCAAGCAAATTTGAAGGTGGCTGGGGGTGCAGTTAACCTGAGGAATGTCAGTTTAAATGATGGTCGCTGGCAAGCCGTGGCTAATGCTGACCAAATTCAACTCAACCGCTTTTCTCCCCAACTGCAAGGACGACTCAGCAGTAACATTCAATTGGCAGGGACGACAGCATCTTTCCAACTAGCAGATATTCGCGCCGCAGGACAAATCAACGCTTCTCAAGGGTTGGCACAGTTAGCGCAACCAATTACCGCCCAATTTCAATGGAATGGCAAGCAGATTATAGTACAACGTGCCACAACTCCGGGATTAACTGCGAGTGGTGCGATCGCTGTACAATTACCTCAAACGGGTACACCCCAAATCGCAGGCTTGAATTTGAATGTCCGCGCGCAGAATTTTGACCTCAGTAAAACTGGTTTTCAAACCCCTGGAGATGTAGCAATAGCTGGGTTACTGGATTTTAATGGACAAGTGACCGGCACTCTCAATACTCCTGCGGCTAGGGGCAATATCCGGCTACGCAATTTCAATGTGGGTAGTTTGGCATTTGACCCGGTTTTAACTGGTAATGTGAATTTTCAAGGAGGACAAGGGGCGAGTTTGCGACTCGCCGGGACGCAAGACAAGATAGCCCTAAACCTGGATGCCAATTATCGCCCCAGTTCGTTTTTAGTCCAACGTGCTGGCGCTGTCACGACAGGTAGAACCGAGGGAGATAACTTAATCATCAACGCTCAACAGTTCCCCATCGCTCTGGTGAGTGGTTTTCTACCTAATAATCAATTCAGACCTTTGGGCGGAGAGTTATCGGGGAATTTAGTTGTTAATTTAAATACTTATGCCGTAGCTGGAGATGTGGCAATTGCTAATCCCCGGATTGCCAGAGCCTCAGCCGACGAATTTCGCGGTAATATTAACTACGCTGATGGTACTGCTAGTTTAGCTAACGGGTTATTAAGGTTAGGTGATAGTAACATCGCTGTTAGTGGCAGTTTGCAAGCAGGCAATGACCCCAGCTTTCAACTACAAGCTAACTTAAATCAAACGAGAGTTGAAAATCTATTACAAGCGTTTAGTATATTTGATTTTGGAGATTTTGGTGGGGGTTTAGAATCACCGACTTTAGCGGGTGCGGAAGCACTCAACACTACGCCTGTGCGTTTACCTAATGCAGATTTGCAAACCCAGTTAGAATATTTCGCCAAAATTCAAGCATCCATCAGACAACAACAACAAGCAGATAGACAACAAACACCAGCTTTACCTAGCCTATCAGAATTAACGGGTGCTTTAAGTGGGGCAATTACAGCCAGTGGTTCGTTGCGGACTGGGTTAAATGTCGGCTTTGATTTTCAAGGCGCTGATTGGCGATGGGGTGATTACTCAATTAATGAAGTCGTCGCTAATGGTAATTTTGCTGATGGTGTTGTCACCCTCTCACCATTACGTATAGGCATAAATCAGGGATTGGTGGCTTTTGCAGGACAGTTAGGAACTGAGGAGTTATCGGGACAGTTGAGGGTAGACAGTCTACCTCTATCACTCTTCGATCCGTTTATCACCCGATATCCTATAGATATTACAGGACAAGTAAATGCGATCGCTAATTTAGCCGGTAGTTTACAACAACCCAGGGTGACTGGGGAAGTAGCCTTAGCTAACGCAACTTTTAACCAGCAACCTATACAAACAGGGCAACTAAATTTTGACTATAACAATGCTCGTGTGAATTTTGACAGTACTTTACTGTTAACAGGAACCCAACCCATTGCAATTGCAGGTAGCATACCAGCCGAGTTACCTTTCGTTGCCGAGCCACCAGATAATAATCACATTAGTGTTAACGCCAGCGTGAACAATGAAGGCTTGGCGCTGTTAAATGTCTTGACTAATAATCAAGTCACTTGGGTAGATGGTCAAGGACAGGTAAATCTCAACATTCAAGGGACTTTCGAGCAGCCAATAATTAATGGTAATGCCACAATCACCAATGCAACGATTGGCGCTCAAGCTTTAGCCAATCCCCTCACCAACGTTACAGGCACATTACAGTTTAATGGCGATACGTTGAATGTCCAGGGGATTCAAGCCACGTATAATCAAGGTTTAGTTTCTGCATCGGGAAACCTACCAATTTTTGCAACTGGAGAAACTGTAACTAATCCCCTAACAGTAGCAATCCAAAATCAACTCAATTTCCAGGTTGCAGGCTTATATACAGGAGATGTCAGTGGTAATGCTGTGATTAGGGGAACAGCACTCAGACCTAGAATTGGTGGTGAGATTACACTTAGCAATGGTCAAGTGACTATTGGCAACACTACAGCTAACTCAAAACAAACAACGACAACAGAAACTAACACTCGTGCCACAACTATAGAATTAAATAGCAATATTCCCGAAGCAACAGTCACACAGCAACCACCAACTCGACCGAATTTGCCCGTAGAGTTTGCAGATTTGCGGTTGAATCTGGGTGATGATGTGCGTGTCACCAGTCAGTCTCTACTAGGTTTTTTACCAGGGGGAGAGGTTTTTAGTCAGCCGATACTTAGTTTCGATGCCGAAGGCGATTTAATAATCAATGGTACCTTAGCAAGTCCTCTCCCTGAAGGAGTCATCCGTTTAACGGGGGGAAGAATCAGCCTGTTTACAACCGAGTTTACCTTGGCGCGGGGCTATGAACAAACCGCACGATTTACCCCAAATCAAGGACTAGACCCTATTTTAGACGTGCGACTGGTAGCAATTGTACCAGAAGCATCGACTAGGAGCGATCGCATCTTAGAATCACCTTTCTCTGCGGAAATCAGTGATGTTTCTGCTAACAACTTCGGAACTTTACGCACCGTTCGCGTACAAGCAAGGGCGACAGGTCCAGCCAGTGAATTAACAAATAATCTGGAACTAACAAGCGAACCACGCCGTAGCCGAGGCGAAATTATTAGTCTGCTGGGTGGCTCGATTTTGAGTGACTTTGCTCAAGGCGATGCGACACAAGGGCTGACTAATTTTGCCAGTTCTACTATTTTAGGTGGTTTGCAAGGCACAATTACGGCAATTGGACAGGCTATTGGTTTTAGTGAATTTCGCATCTTTCCTACCCCTACCACTAATCAGGAATCTAGAAGAGCTTCAGTTCTCGATTTATCAGCAGAGGGTGTGTTTAACCTTAATCCCAATCTATCCGTCTCTTTATCACGAGCTTTTTCTACTACTGAACCTTTGCGCTATAACCTGCTCTATCGTCTTAGTGATGAAATTCTGGTGCGCGGCTCCACTAATTTAGGAAACGAAAGTCAATTCTTATTTGAGTATGAAACTCGATTTTGATGATTGTTCATGTAGCTATACTGACTTGGATAGTTTGGGACACAAGCTCAGTAATCTTTAATTTTGAATGTAGGTTTTTTACAATAATGCTGAACAAGTCAGAGAAGAGATAAATAGAGAATCTATCGTAGGAGGTGACTAGCTCTGATGTGAAAAACCTACACCTGTAAAGCTTTAGTTATAATCAAAATTTGTCAACGGTTTCCTGAACAACAAGGGATTTTTACGCCTATTTTTATGTTTAGCGCTAGTCAAATAATTATCAGCATAGCGGAAAGCGGATGCACCATCATAGGCAGCGATCGCTACAGCTTGAAAAAATACCTGGGTCGGGACGAACTGATTAGATAACTTTTGAGTCAAAATTAACAAATCATCATCCGTTGCTGGTACAGTTACCGTCTCTGCCCATTCTGAAGCATAGAAATTATCTTCAAAATTATCTTCAATTAGCAGTTTGGACATTTTCTACCTCCCCAAAAGCATAAGATGCAAAGCCTGCGATTAAGTTAAGTTGCTGTTCGCGTGTTTGTAGGTTTTCTGGGAGTTCAGTATAACTACAACCAATCTCTTGCAAGATATGTAAACAGTAGGCACTGATTTCACTACATGAGGCTCGCTCCCACTCATGAGCAACTTCTTTTGCCATTGCCTGATTGACGCGAATGACGTTCGTTACAGGGTTAATCATCAACTCACCCTCATAAACTGGATAATCGAAGTTTTGATCAAAAGCACAAATTTACGTAACCGTGATTCTGCTGAATTTATCAAGGTGGGCAAGGGAATCGTCAGCGCATTTGCGGAACGATAGCTCAGGCGATCGCTTCTTCTTCTGAAATTTGATACTACATAAAAACCATTTTTATGAACTATACCAGGGATTCTTACGCAGAAAATCACTACAAAATCACATAATTATAAAAACAAACTGAAAATCTTATATCCGTATACTATAGAGTTTTTACTCATTACCAGCCCTGGGGAATTTTTGCCGTATTACTACGTAGTTTTAAACCTTTATTTTTTATCATCAGTAATTATAATTCAACCTTTAAAGATCACTGTTTTAAGTAACAGATTATTTGGTTTCTATATTTTGAAGAATAAATAATTTTGATATAATAATTAAATAGATAATTCATTTGTAATTCGATCTATCTAAAGAATGATTTTATTGTAAATAATAACAAAGATAAATTCACTCCACGGGTCGATGTATTAGTTTATTTTTTTAGGATATAAAATCATCATGCAAGCCTTTAAGCGGAATAACTAAAACCGATTGAATACTTGAATTTTCCAATTCAATACAGGTATATCAGAAATAATTATTCGCCAAGCTTGTAACTTAACAACTTCAAAAGAAGCAGTCTATTTATTTAATTTGCTTAAATAAAAATATGTGCTTCTTTCTCAAAGTAAAAGTTAAGAGTAGTTGATGCTAACGATGAGGGTTACAAATGAAGATTTTTAGTGTTGCTTTATCTATGTTACGCCCAGTCCGCTTTTTAATTGTTGCTTTTACTTGTGCATTGCTATTTCTATCTAGCACAGTTCCTGCTTTTGCCATTAGTAGCTACCAAAGTGAGCCTACAGAAGCTACAGACCAACTTTTAGAAACCCAGAAAGCGACTGATGAAGTTGCTAGATCCGCACCTCTTGGGCTAAAAGAAGTTCAAAAGAAATCGAATGAAGGACTAAACGAAGTTCAAGGAGCCGCAGATATCAATAAGCAGAAGCGTCCTGCAAATTCCCAAGACTCAAGCTCAGTAGAAGGTGATATCCAAAACTTCCTGGAAAAAGTCACCGGTAAAAATTAAGCATAAAGAATCTTGAAATCTCCACCTATCAAAGGATAAGGTTTCAATAATAGGTAATAGGTAATAGGTAATCGCCCAAAATACCTACTGCCTATTATTTAGTATGTGGGAGCAATTTCACGAATCAGCCAATAAGTCTTGTAAAAATACTCTGGAATTTTTGAATTACGAGTAGTGTGGTTATTGCCAGTCATGAACGGGTTTTGTTAGGTATTACCCACCTTAATAATATTTGGATTTTTTCATAATCAAATCTCGAAGTAATCCTTTAGTTGTAATTACGCATAAAGGACAATCTTTCCAGTGACCGATGTAAATATAACCGATATTTTGAGAACTTAATCTATAGGTTCACCGGAGAATGAAAAGCAATGCCTAGAATAAACATTGGTTTAACAGACGAACAGCGTCAAGGAGTAATTAATCTGTTGAATCAAGATTTAGCAGATTCTTATTTACTTTTGGTGAAAACAAAAAAATACCATTGGGATGTGGTTGGGCCACAGTTCCGCAGTCTACATCAACTATGGGAAGAACACTACGAAAAACTGACAGAGAATATTGATGCGATCGCTGAACGAGTCCGGACTTTAGGTGGTTATCCTATAGGTTCAATGGAAGGATTTTTGCAACTTGCCACCCTCAAAGAACACGCTGGAGATGTTCCTAGCGCTACGGGAATGGTCGCTAATCTTGTGCAGGATCATGAGCAATTGATTCGCAACCTTAGAGACCATGTAGACCGCAGTGGTGATGAGTTCCAAGATCAAGGAACTGCCGACTTCCTCACCGGACTCATGGAAGAACATGAAGAGATTGCTTGGATGTTGCGCTCATTTATTGAAGGGCAACCAATTGAGCCAAATGGTACACAACCAGCAACAGAAACTAAAACACCTGTTGGTGTGTAATGCTTTTTTCTCTGTGCCTTTGTAATTCAGGAAAGACTTTTCCACCACAAAGGCCCAGAGATATGGAGAAATCAAAAATTTCCCTGGGGAAATCATGGAAAGACTACTCACAGGGAAAGTATTACACCGGATATAAAAACAACTGACAACTAACACACGCAGTACAAATAAAATTAGGGAGTATAGAAGTGCCAGAAGTTTATCAAGCAGAACGTACTATATCTGCCGTATTTAAAGAGCAGAAACAAGTTGATGATGTAATTCGCCGTTTGTTAGATAGAGGTGTACCCAGAGACCATATCTCCGTCATGGGCAGAAACTTCCAATCTGAAACTCGGATTGCAGGTTTTATCACCAAAAGAGATGTGATTTTGGGTGGTTTGCGAACAGGAGCAATTTTTGGTTCCCTGTTTGGTTCCTTCCTCAGTTTGTTAACAGGTGTAGGCGTACTGTTTATTCCCTTCGTCGGGCCGATTGTGGCAGCAGGCCCCATCAGTGCTTTACTATTGGGGGCAGCTAGTGGGGCGATCGCCGGTAGTGCTGGCGCTGGTTTAGTTTCCGTTCTGACCACATTGGGGATGCCAGAGGAGAAAGCTGCAATCTACCAAACCCGCCTACAAGCTGGCGAATTTTTGTTATTAACCGAAGTACCAAGCGATCGCGCCGGCGAATTCCAGCTCCTCTTGGAAAGTGCTGGTGCAGAAGAACTCAGCACAATTGATAAAACCTTGGCTCGTCCTTGTCCTGGGCCTTGCAAGAGTCCAGAAGATTTATCTCCTGAAGTCCGTTCTCACCTTTCCTCAGAAGCTCAAAGCACCTTTATTGAACGTTATAACGGTGTGTTAAATGAGACAACTGACGAGTTTACAGCTGAACAAGCAGCTTGGGAAGCTGTTCATCAAAAATTTGACGAAGATGAAAACGGTGTTTGGTCAAAGGCTAAAGTCGGAGTTTAGCAATAATATTGTTGTCATTTGTTAATAGTTTAAGAGCTAAAATTTGAGATAACCGATTTACTTAATAAATCGGTTATCTTTTTTATAATTAGTACTGAATACAACTATAGGAATCAGATTTAATTTTTGCAAAATATCAGTATGTGTTTACTGGGCATTGCCCGCCATGTACATTTTAGAAATTAAGTATGAATCGTATATTAATTTCTGTTTATTTAATATTTATTCTAATTAACAAAGACTATCGAGTTAATGAAAAATATGAAGCAGTCAATATGATGAGTGGCAACTCATGGTAGATTACTAGAACTTGGTGTTGGGAAACTCCGGTGCGATTCCGGGGCTGTGCCGCAGCTGTGATGAAAAGTCCCAAGAATTTCTCTTGTAACTTTCCGAGTCAGAATGCCAATTCCAAGAGTTAGCTGTCTAATCTCTGCGTCGCACAGGGAAGGAGTGATTGTCTTGTTGTCTGGTTTAACACCTTGTCCTGGCTTGTTTTATGCCACGCCTGCCCAAGATGGGATCTTGTCTCGCATCAGAATACCGGGTGGAATTATTAATAGTACACAATGTCAGGCGATCGCAGATATTGCTGACCAATATGGTGGCGGCTATGTCGATGTGACAAATCGTGCTAACGTCCAAATCCGGGAAATACGCGCCAGCATAGATTCTACAGTCCTCAAGTATTTGCAAGATTTGGGTTTGGGTTCTAGCAATGCAGGCGTAGACCAAATCCGCAATATTATGACCAGTCCCACGGCTGGTATTGATCCTCAAGAATTAATCGATACCCGCCCCTTCGTTAGAAGCTGGGATAATTACATTACTGAAAATTCTGTCTTCTCAGGACTATCGGCAAAGTTTAGCGTGTGTTTTGATGGTGGGGGACTAGTTTCGGTAAGCGATCGCCTCAACGATATCACCTTTACTGCCACTTTAGTAGAGAACAAAGTTTGCTTCCGTCTGTGTTTAAGTATCGGTGCAAAAGGAAAACCGCCTGTTGACATCGGAATTTTGTTGTTACCAGAGGAATGCTTACCAGTCTTAACAGCCTTGGCGGATGTTTACTTATTGCATACTGACGCTAGCAGTAAACGCAAGCCCCGTCTGCGAGAAGTAGTGAACAGTTTGGGGTTAAATAATTATCTTCAAGAAGCTGAAAAACGTTTAACGATTCCCCTTGGGGGAAAGAACCTAACCCCCCTACCCCCTTCCCTACGAGGGAAGGGGGAGAAGACAAGGCATTTCTCCCCTATCCTTGTAGAAGAGGGGTTGGGGGGGAGGTCAAATAGTAAATACCACCACATCGGCATTCATCCCCAACACCAACAAAACTTATATTACATTGGTCTTGTTTTACCCCTTGGTCGTTTGGAAACTTGGCAAGTCAGGGGTTTAGCTGATTTATCTACCAAATATGGGAATGGAACTCTCAGGCTGACACCTTGGCAGAACTTGTTGTTAACAGACATTCCTCAACAATCGCTGACTGACGTTCAGAGTCAAGTTTTGGGGTTAGGATTAGATTTCTCACTCGCAAATATCAAGAGTGGATTAGTAGCTTGTTCTGGTATTCAAGGTTGTGCGGCGGCTGCTACAGATACTAAAAGTCATGCCCTCGCGCTAGCAAATTATCTAGATTCTCACATCAGTCTAGAACACCCAGTAACTATCCACTTTAGCGGTTGTGATAAATCCTGCGCCCACCACGGCAATAGTGATATTACTCTACTCGGTGTTAATAATGAAATGGGAGAGGGGTATCAAGTTTATGTGGGTGACGGTGATAGTAATGAAAAATTCGGTCGAGAAATTCACCCCTATATAACTGTTGCTGAATTGCCGACAACGATAGAGCGAATACTAAAAGTGTATAAAAACGAATGCACAAAAACAAACGAATCTTTTGGGCAATTCGCTAATCACTATGAGACACCCCAACTAAAACAGTTATTTTCTCAACCAAATCCTATGTCTGACTACATCCACGATGCTAATGAAATCTACCGCAATTCCTTTGCTATCATCCGGTCAGAAGCCAACCTAGATATACTCCCGCCAGACATAGCAAAAGTTGCAGTACGCCTGATTCATGCCTGTGGAATGACGGATATTGTCACAGACTTAGGATATTCAGCCACGGCGGCACAGTCAGGCAGGGCAGCACTAGCAGCCGGCGCACCGATTTTGTGCGATTGCCGTATGGTAGCCGACGGGGTGACAAGACGGCGCTTAGGAGCCAATAATCAAGTTATCTGCACCTTGAATGAACCAGAAGTACCAGAACTAGCAAAAAAATTGGGTAATACGCGGTCGGCGGCGGCTTTGGAATTGTGGAGACCACATCTAGAAGGGGCAGTTGTCGCCATTGGGAACGCACCTACAGCCCTATTTCGCTTACTAGAAATGCTAGATGCCGGATGCCCCAAACCTGCCTTAATCTTGGGCTTTCCAGTCGGGTTTGTGGGTGCAGCTGAATCAAAAGCAGCATTGGCAGCAGATAGCCGTAATATCCCATATATGACTTTACACGGTCGGCGGGGTGGGAGTGCGATCGCCGCCGCCGCAGTTAACGCCCTGGCCACGGAGGAAGAATAATCATGACAGCTAAAGGTCGTCTCTACGGGGTGGGTGTAGGGCCAGGAGACCCCGAACTATTGACCATCAAAGCATTGAGGTTACTACGTGCTGCTCCTGTCATTGCCTATCAATCAGCCACAGATAAAGAAAGTATAGCGCGAGCGATCGTTTCCCAATATCTTACAGGTGAACAAATCGAAGTAGCCTATCACCTCCCCCGCGCCTTAGAACCGGAAAAAGCCCAGGAAATCTACGACCAAGAAGTTGCACCCATAGCCGAACACCTAGCAGCCGGCAGAGATGTAGTCGTACTGTGTGAAGGCGACCCGTTTTTTTACGGTTCATTTATGTATGTGTTCACACGCCTATCTGAAAAGTATCAAACTGAGGTCGTCCCCGGCGTTTCCTCACTGATGGCTTGTCCCGTTTCCTTGGGTGTACCCTTCACCTACTACAACGATATTCTCACCGTACTACCCGCACCCCTCCCAGCAGAAGAACTCACTTCCAAATTGCTAACAACCGATGCAGCAGCCATTATGAAACTAGGTCGCCACTTCACCAAAGTGCGCGATGTCCTACATCAATTAGGACTAGCATCACGGGCATTATATATCGAACGGGCAACAACAACACAGCAGAGAATTATACCTTTAGATGAAGTTGATCCGGCTGAAGTACCTTATTTTGCCATGATTGTGATACCTACTAAGAGTAGGTTGTAGAAGTTTTGTACCAACCAATGCTCATATTATTTTTTAATTAGTGTTGGACTAACTGTTCTTATATTTTGAAAATTGGAAAATTATCTTTTTGTTATACTGTCTCTTCTAATGTTTTGTTTATAGGTTTAGACACATAACATCTTTTGACTGCCACATTAAATTAGAATAAAGAAATAATGCTATGAAAGAACCTTGGGATTGGGAAGAGGAAGATATTGAATTACTCATACAAGAAGGAGTTCAAGAAAGCCTTGAGCTTGACTATAAAGCGTGTGAGGCTCTCCAAAAAACAGATTCTAAGCGAAGGGAAATGAGTAAAGATGTATCTGCTTTTGCTAACTCAGCAGGAGGGGTAATCATATATGGCGTAATTGAGGATAATCATCTTCCAATTAAAATTGATGTTGGTTATGATCCCGCAGACATAACAAAAGAATGGCTTGAACAAGTAATTAATTCAAAGATTAAACGTCGTATTGATGGTATTAGGATCAAGCAAATTGAACTGAAGAAGAATAATCCTGGACGCGTTATTTATGTGGTTGACATTCCACAAAGCAAACGTGCGCCTCACATGGCAGATAATCATATTTTCTACAAAAGGTTTAATTATCAGTCGGTTCCGATGGAGGAGTACGAAGTTCGAGATACTGCTAATCGTGCTGATGCTCCTGACTTAGCACTACAATTTTGCATTGAGAACAACTCAGTTAGACTTGATTTTGAAGAAGATGAGAAGTTTTCAAAGCCGATAGCATTGAATGCGATTATCACAAATACATCTGTAGTCCCAGCAATGTATTATATAGTGCATTTTTATATAGATCAAAGACTTTCAGTTGTGATTTGTAGTGATTTCACAATACGTCAACAACAGGATATAAACGTATATAACCAAAATTTTAAAGTAAATTCGTATTTACGGAACTATACAGTACATACAGGCACAATGCCTGTATGGCAAGAAGTTAAAACTCAGATTTGTTTCCCAGATTTTAAAATATCTATTCCAAAAACAAATAATGATATTGATTATGCTTTAGCCTGGTCAGTCGAATCTCTAAGAATGCCGCAGAAGCTAGGAGGTGCTTTTCTCTCTGTAAGGAACAATCAAGTCACCATTGTAAATGTTGGATAAGCATAGTCCAACACTTCACAATCTTTTGATTTGAAAAATATCGACCAAAATATGAATTCTAACGCTCAAGAACTCCCATGAAAAAGGTTGCACCTGCTGTTGTAGTATTGGGTCAAAATAGTGTCGCACTAGCCCGTAAAATAATGACTGTCTTACCAGGGGCGACACTATACGGTTTAGCAGGACGCACCTCTGGGGTGGATGTTAGCTTGACGAATTTTGGTGAAACCCTGCGGGAGTTGTTTGCTGGGGGAACGCCGATAATTGGGATTTGTGCGGCTGGTATTCTCATCAGAACATTAGCACCCTTGATTTCCGATAAACGTCAAGAACCGCCAGTGGTGGCTGTGGCGGAGGATGGTAGCGCGGTTGTACCTTTGTTGGGTGGACTCAATGGGGTAAATGACTTGGCGCGGCGCATTGGTGAGGCGCTAGAGGTTAAGGCTGCAATTACAACAACGGGCGATATTCGTTTCCGCACGGCGTTGTTATCTCCTCCCCCTGGATATCATTTAGCAAACCCAGACGATGCAAAAAAGTTTATCTCAGATTTATTAGCAGGGGCGCAGGTAAGATTAGAAGGAACTGCACCTTGGTTAAGTAATAGTCAGTTACCTATCGACCCTAAGGGTGATTTAACTATCTTGATAACTGAACGCCTGGTGACTCCCACAGCTAATTGTTTGGTGTATCATCCCAAAACTGTAGCGATCGCTATCACTCACTCCTCTGTTACTGTAGAATCTATACAGCAGTTACTCGCTGACGCGGAACTCGCACCCCCATCTATCGCCGCAGTATTTGCACCCATCACCATCGCCGCGAGTCCAGTAATTGACGCTGTAGCCAATACCTATGGTGTCCCAACCAGATTTTTCTCTTCCAGCCAACTAGAAACCTTACTCACAGAAGGTTATAACCTCGCTGAAGCCACTGCACTAACCGCCACAGATAAATCTGGTCAACTAATTGCTTCATCTTCTCATATTGCGATCGCCATTTCCCCCCAACCCATCGACCCCGATACCATCGGTCAACCACGGGGGAGGTTAGCTATTATTGGGACTGGCCCTGGTGGTTCACAATGGATGTCTCCAGAGGTGAAAGAAATCCTCCAGTCAGCAACAGACTTAGTTGGTTACAAAACCTATCTAGATTTAGTTGGTTCTCTGGCTGATGGTAAGCAACGTCATGAATCAGACAACCGCGAAGAAATTGCCCGTGCAACGATGGCGCTTGATTTAGCCGCTACTGGGCGATATGTGGCTGTAGTTTCTTCTGGCGACCCTGGTATCTATGCAATGGCTGCGGCTGTGTTTGAAGTACTGGATTATCATTTTAAACCAGAATGGGAAAGCATTAATATTCATGTTGCGCCAGGGATTTCCGCCATGCAGGCCGCCGCAGCCACCATTGGCGCACCTTTGGGGCATGACTTTTGTGCTATTTCCCTATCTGACATCTTAAAACCTTGGTCAATCATTGAACAACGCATTGCCGCAGCAGCCAAGGCTGATTTCGTTATAGCCTTTTACAATCCTGTTTCTAAAGAACGTACTTGGCAATTAACAGCAGCCAAAAATATATTACTGCAATATAGAAAACCTTCTACTCCCATAGTATTGGCGCGGAATATTGGCAGACCAGGACAAACTGTTAAAGTAATTACTCTTGACCAGCTAGCAGCAGATAGCGCCGATATGCGAACCGTGATTCTGGTAGGTTCCACACGAACCCGGTCTATTCAGCGTAGTGATGGTAGTATATCGGTTTATACACCCCGGCGATACACTACAGACTGATGTGATTTTTAACATATAGTTATAGGGTGGGTGATTGGTAATTGTTTTACCCATTACCGACCCCCACAAGCATTATTAGTTTTTAAATCGGTAGGATAGTACTTGTCTTTGTGGATAAAGTAAAACCCCAGAACTGGGAAGTTTCTGGGGCTATTAACCTGACCACCTCTACTTTTATAATTTAAAATCTGGGGCGAAATATAAAATTTTGCAGACGTAAATACCCCATTTTTGTCTAACCAAAAACCAGAAAAAATGAGTATTCTTAATTATTTAGAAACAGCATATAATCTGAACTTTCTGAAAAAATATCTAAATATCCCTTTCATAATGAATATAGTGAATTCATATCTAATATAGGAATTCGAGTTGATTATTGAAATGATCTAAGTATCTGTAGGGTGGGCAATGCCCACCGTATCATGGTTGTGTTAGGCATTGCCCACTACTTATATTTCAGAAATCAAATACTAGTTTTATAGTATGTTAATAAAAATGCAAAATTCAAGATATAATTCAGTGATTTATGTCTGAAATTATAATTTTGTGGGATTGATTTATGATTTTGGATCAGCAAAAATAAAAGCATCATGATTCAAACATGATTGTAGCCGATTACAGTGACAGAAAGCCTCATAAATGTCTGCATATGCAGGCATTTTTTATTGCCGAAAACTGTAGATTAACTGATCCAATACTAAGCACTTCTCAAAGCCACAATAGGATCAAGTTTAGCTGCACGACGGGCAGGAACCACGCCAAAAAATAAACCGATCGCCCCAGAAATACCCACGGCTGTGGCAATGGCTACAGGAGAAATGGCGGCTTCTAGGGGTGTTAAGGCTGCCACTAACATAATGCCACCAACACCAACACCAGTCCCCACTAAGCCACCAATGGCAGACACAATCACAGATTCAATAATAAATTGCAATAAAATATCTTGTTCTGTCGCGCCAATGGCTTTGCGGAGTCCAATTTCTTGGGTGCGCTCAGTGACGGAAACAAGCATAATATTCATGATGCCAATGCCACCAACAAACAATGATATACCAGCGATCGCCGCTAACATAATTGTCAATGCACTGGAGATTTGTCCAACTGTCTGCAAGGCATCTTTTTGGGTGCGGATGGTGAAGTCATCTTCATCGGTGATTTTGTGCCGTTGTCGTAGCAAGTTGGTAATTTGGAATACTGCTGCGTCTACACTCTCGGCATTTTTCGCTGAGGCGACAATAAAGGTTACCTCTAATCCATAAGGAGAAGTACGCCCCACAATCCGGTTAGCTGTGGTAATGATTGGTACCATTGCCGCATCATCATAATCGACACCAAGATTTGAGCCTTTGGCTTCCAATACACCAATAACTTGAAAGCTGGCATTTTTGATGCGTAATTGTTGCCCCACTGGGTTTGTATTACCAAAAAGTCTTTCGGCTAATTTTGCACCGAGTACCGCAACTTGATTGCTGCGTTTCATATCTATATCGGTAAAAAATCGCCCTCTATCAACATCAAAATCTCGCACTCTTAAGAAGTTGGGATTTGTACCAATAATATTGACGTTGGTATTTCTGTTACTGTAGGTGACTACTTGCCGACTATTTAACTCTACCGTCACGGCGGCGATGGTTGGTACTTGGGTGGCGATCGCTTCTGCGTCTGCTAATACCAAAGTTTTGGGTAATTCGTTAGAGATGCGTTGAGTGGCTTGGTTCCCTGGAATCACAAACAGCACGTTTGGGCCTAGTGACTCTAACTGTTGCTGAACAAACCTCTGTCCTCCTTCCCCAATCCCAATCATGGCAATGACTGAGGCATTACCAATAACAATGCCCAACATAGTTAGGGCGCTACGCAGCTTATTGGACAGCAGGGTTTTCCCTGCCATTTGCATACTTTCTAAGAAGTTCATTGATTTGCTTTTTCTTTGGCCTGTTGGATTCTGTAATCTTGGGGTAAGTCAACAAACACGCGATCGCCTGTTTTCAAGCCAGATAAAACTTGAGTTTGGTCTTGGATTTGTGCGCCAATGGTCACTTCTCGAAACTGGGGTTTATTTTGGCCATCTGGTACTAAGACACCTGTTTTCCCGTCTTCCGTGACGATGGAAACTGTCGGTAATACCAGAGCATTATTGACGCGATCGCCCAAGAAAGTTAAATCTACATTTAAGCCAGACCGTAGTTTATCTACTCCCGTATCAATAGCTACCCGCACTTGAAAGGATGTCACACCCTGTTCTATGACCGCCTCCGGGGCAATTAAACGTACACGCCCTTGAAAAACTTCGTCAGGATAGGCATCTGCCACAATTTCTACTTGTTGCCCTTGTTTAATGCGTCCAATGTCAGCTTCTGGAACCTGCGCCAAGATTTCTACACCCCTGGCTAACGCCACAATGGAACTAGAAGTTGCAGAAGCACTAGTGGAAGCGGAGGTTGTAGGAGTGACGAAAGCACCCACGTTGGCGTACTTCTGAGTCACTATGCCAGAGAAGGGGGCGCGAATAATTGTATCTGCTAATCTAACTTGGGCGGCTGCTAGCTGTGCTTGGGCTGCTTTCACAGCTGCTTGACGTTGGGCAATTTCTTCGGGGCGGCTACCTTCTTGTGAAAGTACTAATGCTGCCCGTGCTTCGGTGACAGCAGCTTCCTTTGCAGAGATCACCTCACTCCGCGTCCCACTTTGCAATAGGGATAATTGCTTTTGTGCTTCTGCTAAATTAGCTCTAGCACTTTTGTCTTCACTGACGGCTTGATCAAATAATTGTTTTCTCTCTGCCCCTTGGTTAAAGAGATATTGATAACGTTTTACCTGTTCCGATGTGTAATTTACCCTGGCTTGGGCTGCATCAACTTGAGATTGGGCTTTAGCAACTTCTTGGGGACGATTCCCCGCCACCGACTCAGCTAATTGAGCTTGGGCTTGGGCTAGACGCGCTTGAGACTGAGCAATTTCTTGAGGACGATTCCCCGCCCTAGCTTCATCTAACTGGGCTTGGGCTTGGGCTACATTGGCACGATGTTGAGCAATTTGTGCTTCGATCTCACCTACATCCATCCGGGCAATGATCTGTCCCTGCTCCACGCGATCGCCTTGTTCTACATATAACTGCGCCAGCACACCAGGGTTTTTTGGGCTAAGATTCACACTCTGCACCGGCACAACTTTACCACTGGCGGTAATTCTGATAGTCACATTCTTGGATTCTACCGGAACCGTTAGTTGCGTTACATCTTGCTTACTATTTCCCTGTTGGACTATCTTGTAGGTTGTGGTCGAGCCAACTACTAAAACACCAATAGCTGCTAGTCCCACCAGCCAGCGCGCCGGATATTTAACTTTACCAATCATCGGAACTTCTATGTACGCAGTCATAAGTAGCGGCCTATTAACCTTGTTTCGGGGGGTGGTCAGAAATAAAGAGTTTCAGAAATATAGAAGTAAATATTTATTTAAATTCAGTATTTGGACGTGAAATAAGTGATATGGTTCCTTGTTTTACCCTAATCTTAGTCCTGAGTACAGTTGTATGCCTTCACCTAAATGGGTGAACTGAGGTATTAAAACAATTCCCATAGCCAAATATCTTTGCCAGCTATCCATAGTTGCGGTTTACTGGGTAAAAGCTTCAGTAAGCAATATCCAAAGTTGGCAACTAGCTAGATTAATGGCACGCAGAAGAATCTCAGCCTATAATGGTAAGAGGAAACCAGCGACGACGCTACACATAGTGAGGCAACCAGTATGGATGCCAACGAAGTTTTACAGCGATATGCAGTCGGGGAAAAAATTTTAGGTAGGCAGACTTCGGAAAAATCAGCCTCATCAAACCAGATTTTACTAGAGTAGGTTTTGACAGATCAGACTTTAAATGACTCTGACATAGATAGTGCAGACCTGGATTGTTAAAACCCAGATTTGCAGACGTAAACTTATTTTTTGAAGGCTATTCTATAATAATGAGTCTGATTATAAAGTCGATTCTCAATGCAGATGCTGAAGCCCGCTATTTCAGACCTGGTGAGCTTGCACAGATCAAAGGATTCAACGCCAGTGCGGCCAGTCGTCTCCGCCTCGTTCAGGCTTTAACTGAGAACAGAGAACGCATTGTTAAGCAATCCGCAAATCAACTATTTCAAAAACGTCCAGATATTGTCTCGCCTGGCGGCAATGCCTACGGTCAAGACATGACGGCAACTTGCTTACGGGATATGGATTACTACCTACGCCTGATTACTTACAGTATTGTGGCTGGTGACTCTACACCAATTCAAGAGATTGGGGTCATTGGTGTCCGCGAAATGTATAGATCCCTGGGGACTCCAATTGAGGCTGTAGCTGAGAGTATCCGTGCCATGAAGTATGTTGCTACGTCCATGATGTCAGTTGAAGATAGAGCAGAAGTTGATACTTACTTTGATTATTTAATAGGTGCTATGCAGTAAGGCAGTCACCTTGAAAATTTTGACAGATTAATTATATCGGACACTACAAAAGGTACTCAATTGATTGTCAGTAAACGTAATGCTTGGTTCATGGGCTTTAATCATCAATCTGAAAGCTGGAACGGTCGTCTAGCAATGATCGGCTTTTTGGCTGCCATTGCGATTGAATTCTTTTCCGGCCAAGGCTTTCTCCATTTTTGGAATATTTTGTAGATTGAAGAGAAATTCTTTGGTAAAAGAATCTTGCTTCAAACAGAAATTATCAGCATTGTAGTTAATTTACCTATCCTCATATCGGAGAGTAATTATGTCGAAAAAAAGTGGTAATAGAGAAACTAAAAAACCGAAAAAAGATCCTGGAAAAAAAAAGGAAAAGAAAGACCCTAATAGACATGACGGGGTTAGTTAATGATTTAGCTAGGAAACAGATAAAAGCGATATAGCTATTTCCAGTTAAGTGAGGTACATAAATAACGTCAGTTCGGGTTAAGGCTATTTTCTTATTCTTTCCACGAAAGCATAGGTGTTCTAGTCAAGGTGAGAATAAGCTTTTCAGCTTATCTCGAACTCAGGTTATTTCGTGAATTTTGTAATGGCGCAAATATTTGGGTATTTGCGGCTATGAAAGAATTAGAGATAAGAATGGCGATCGCTACGAAAATCCACTGGGAATACGCACTACAAAAGTTAAAATTAATAACATATATTTCCACAAATAACTAACTAAATAAAAACGTTATTATGTTGATACTATTAAACCATCTTGAACTCGAATTACTCTTTTAGTTTGAGCCGCAATATCTGGTTCATGGGTAACAATGACAATCGTAATTCCTTGTTGATTCAATTCAGTCAATAAACTCATCACTTCATAAGATGTTTCGGTGTCTAAAGCTCCTGTAGGCTCATCAGCTAAAACTAAAGCTGGTCGATTTACTAAAGCACGAGCAATAGCCACTCGTTGTTGTTGTCCCCCAGAAAGTTGGCTGGGACGATTGAGAATCCGTTCTCCCAATCCTACTTTTTTTAATGCTTCTAATGCTCTTTCACGACGTTTGCGTTTAGGTAAGTTAGCGTAAACCATCGGTAGCATCACATTTTCTAAAGCTGTCGCCCGTGATAGTAAATTAAACTGTTGAAATACAAAACCTATGCGTTGATTGCGTATATAGGCTAATTCATCATCATCATAAGTAGTTAGATTTCTACCTTCAAAAATATAATGTCCGGCACTAGGACGATCCAAACATCCCATAATATTCATGAGTGTAGATTTACCAGAACCTGACGCACCCATAATCGAAACATATTCTCCTTCTTCAATACCAAGTTGAATACCTTTAAGTATAGGAACGCTGACTTCTCCTAATTGGTAGGTTTTAGTAATAGATTCCATCCAAATCATTGTTGTCATATTAGTAATACTCAATAATTTTATTTTTAAGGGGCTTCCAGATAAAAAATATCCACAATGTAGGGTGCGTCAGTGCGAGGATACTTAGCTTTACCACAAATTATTCATACTGATGCTACTAACCGTCAATTTGGGATAATTTATTTTTTGGTGTTTCCTAATCACTACGTAATGCAGTAATAGGGTCTAGTTTAGAGGCATTTCTAGCGGGAATCACTCCGGCAATTAAGCCAACGGTGAGTGAGAGTCCAAAGCCAACAATAATGGAAATAATAGATATTACAAAGGGAAATTTGAATATAGTAGCAGAAGCAAAAGCAATTAAAATTCCCCCGCCTATACCTATGCCGCCGCCAACAATAGAAATGACGATCGCCTCGGCTAAAAACTGATTAAGAATAGCTGAATTTGTGGCTCCTACGGCTTTACGAATGCCGATTTCCCGTGTTCGTTCCACAACGGAGACTAGCATAATATTGGCAATGCCTATACCACCAACAACTAGGGAAATGCCGGCGATCGCCACTACCATAATCGTAAATAAACCCACTACGTTTGTGAAGGTACTCACAATGTCGGCTTGGTTAGTCAGGCGGAAATCATCGGCTTGTGGCGGATAGATATTATGACGCAAACGTAAGATATTTGTAACTTGAAATTGTGCCGCCTCTAACTGTTCCTGATTACTAGATTTTACTAAAATGCCACTTACCGAAACGCCAGTCAGGGCATTGTTTCCCACCAGCCGCTTTGACATACTTGTCAGAGGAATAAATATTTGGTCATCTCTATCCATCGGGCCTTGAGAACCCTTTGGTTCCGTAATTCCAATCACATCATAAGCCTCTCCTTGAATACGAATTTTCTCACCTATGGGTGTACCACCCTGGCCAAACAGTGTTCTCTGGACTGTCGGCCCAATCACTGCAACTTGTGCGGATGAATCCAATTCTTGTTGAGTAAAATATCTTCCTTCTTGGGGGTGAGTATTTCTCGCTTCTGGGTAGTTTAAATCTGTGCCGTAAATTGTGGTAGAAGTGTTCTCCCCACCATAAACAACTTGAGCGTTGCGCTGGAGGTAAGCAGAAACAATCTCAGCTGAGGGTGCTTGTTGGGCGATCGCTTTTGCATCTTCCCAAGTTAATGTACTGGTAGAACCTAAACCCTGTCGGACATTGCCACTTCTAGGCGCACCCGCCAAAATTTGTATAACATCTGTTCCCAAAGCTTGAATTTGCTGCTCCACACTCTTCTGCACCCCCTGACCTACGGAAGTGATAGCAATAACTGAAGCAATACCGATAATTACACCCAACATAGTTAACCCTGTGCGTAATTTATTACTCCACAGGGTCTCAGCCGCCATTAACAATATTTCTAAAAATGGAACGGTACGAGTATTATTTTTTTTATAAAAACCCTTAAACATAAATGGGGATTGGCGATTGGGGACTGGGGAAGGAATAATTTACGGACGTTGTATACAACGTCTCTCATGAATTGCCTTAAGGCGCAGCATTACGGGAACGACCACCGGAAGAACGACCACCAGCACCACCGCCTACCCCTGGAAAAACTCCTCCTCTTGGTGTTGATTGGGGTCGCATTCCTGGAGGGAAACTGAGCAGCACTCTCTCGTTACCTTTCAAGCCAGATTTAACTTCAGTAAAACTATTAACAGTTGCTCCAGTTTTAATCGGAGTAAACACTGGTTGGTTGTTTGCTCCTGAAACAAAAACACCTGTGGCATTTTCCCGGCGCACAACTGCGGCTGTGGGTACCACTAAAGCATTATCTAATTGACCAGCTTGGAATTCTGCTGACACATTCATCCCCGATCGCAATAATCTTTGCGGATCTGTCAATGATACTTTGACTTGAAAACTGGTGACATTCTGCTCTACTGTGGCTTGAGCAGCAATCTGACTAACTTTACCTTCAAAGGTTCTACCTGGATAGGCATCTGCGGTAATTGTAACTTTTTGACCTAAGCGAATTTTGGCAATATTCGATTCAGATAAATTGGCTACAACTTCATTACGTGAAGCTAACGCCAAAATTGAAGAAGAAGTGGCGGAAGAAACAGCACTTCCTGAGGTTGTGGGTGTGACGAAAGCACCTGGATCAGCGTACTTTTGGGTCACAATACCATCAAATGGCGCACGAAGTACGGTGTCGTTGATTTGAGCTTGGGTATTTTGTAGGGAACCACGAGCTGATGTTACCTGCGCTCTAGCTGCGTCAATATCTTCTCGGCGGTTCCCCGCTTTTAGCAGCGCCAAAGCTTCCTGTCTCTGTCTGACTGTAGCCCTTGCTTGCTCGATGTCTTCTTGGCGTGAACCGGCTTGTTGTAAAGCCAATGCTTGCTGGGCTTCATTGACTTGGGCTTGAGCGCTGTCCCGTTCTGTACGTTTTTGATTGACCACTTGTAGAGCGATCGCCCCATCATTATAAAGTTGCTGATTACGGCGTAAATCGTCTTCTGTTTGAGTTAAGCTAGCTTGCGCGCTTTTTAAACGTGCTTGGGCTTGAGCAATATCCTGCGGCCTATTGCCTGCTTCTAGCTTGCGTAAATTCGCCAATGCTTCATCTAACTGAGCCTGAGATTGTCCGATATCTTGAGGGCGATTCCCCGCTTGTACCTTTTGCAAGTTTGCCTGTGCTTGTGCTAACTGCCCCTGTGCAGAGATCAGTTGTCCTCGCAAGTTGGAATCATCCATGTAGGCTAAGACTTGCCCTTGTTTGACAACATCACCTTCCTTCACTAGCAGTTGTTTGAGTATGCCAGAATTCTTCGGGCTGAGGTTGACTGACCGTTCAGGTTTAACGGTTCCATTTGCAGAAACTGTAATTGGTAGAGTCTGCCTTTCTACGGCCTGTGTAAGTACCCTGCTTCTAGCTTGCTGACGAGGAACTACTGTGATTTGATAATAAATCGCGTAGCCGATACCACCCACAATCCCCAAGACAATCAGCCAAGAAAGCCAATTAATTTTGGCTTTTTTCTTGGTCTGTGGCAGCAATAATGGTGAATCTACGGGGTGGGTTGTCTCAGTTGTCATTTGCACTCCGTGGTTAAAAATTTACTACAGAACCAGTAACTCAATACTAGTTCTGTAGGTTGGTAGCCCTGTATTTATTATGTCTAGTTATATAAAGAAGATACAAAATCATTGATTTATATATCTTCTGCAACTCATTGTGATGCAAACTGTTAAATGAGTAAATTGTCAAGCTGTTTTTGGCAGTTTCTAGGCTTTGACTAAAGTCTTACTAGGACTCCGTTAGGTAACCTAACCCTACCATCTCTTAGTCTGACGACGCTTCTGACAGGAACAATTTCTTGACTAGGAAGAATGATATCGCCGTTGGGTAGTCTCCAATAACCTTGATTACGTAGCCTGACTAATCTGTTACCAGGAATAACTTGCCCATTAGGAAGTCTATAAGCACCATTGCGGAGTCTGACTACTCGCTGATAAACTGGTCTTTGGTAAACTGGTCTTTGGTAAACTGCTCTTCTTTGGTTTACTTCTCTATTGTTATATCTGCTTCCAGCACTGGCAGGAGTAGCCAAAAGCATAGGAGCAAACATAACGACAGCAGCTAAAAAGATAGTTACACGATTTTTTTTCAACATGATATTTTCTTCTTGTTTGTGCTGATGTTGCTTTTTGTTGAGGTTCAGGCGTTGGGAATTTGCCAACCTATATGAGCAATTATCAGCCAAGAAGGCTGGATTTCATAAGTGACAAAAGTCACTAATATTTGCTTATTTATATATGACTATAGTCACAATAATTATTGGTTTTTAACCTACTCATGAAACTAAAATAAATTATTTTTCTCCTCTTAATAAGTTAAGAATTGCCTAAAAAACAAGAAATTAAACAGGTGCAAAGTTTTGCCGCTATTTCTTAATAATTATTAATTATCCGTAATTTGAGGTTATCAGATTGACCAGAATTATGAGGAGAATGAGCAAAATTGTGTAGCTTGTTTGTAAGCAATTGGCGTTGCTTGGGGGTTAATAATTCTCTAATGCCTAACATAGTTTCAAAGTGGATATAGGAATCCGATTTGATGATTGAAAATATCTAAGTATATGTAGGCAATGCCATTTGCCCCAAACGGGGAAACCCTTGTTCGCGCAAACGACTGTAACATTTACCTGCCGCCTTAGGCGGAGATCGTTTAAGCTAGCTGAGAGATTATTTGATTTATGGCTCAAGAGGCGGTAGTGTGCCTAAACACGTTAGTTTAATTTCTCTTCTGGTTGTCTGTGGTTTATGGAGTATGCCCCAAGCAGCTCATGCACAGGCATTGATACCTCATACATTGCAACTAGATCCTGCAAAGTTGGAAAAGCAAGGGTTGAGTTTAGCCCAAGAAGCGGCTCAACTGGGACAGTTCCAGCAGTATGAGTTGGCTTTAGCAAGAGCAAGACTGGCTAGCCAGTTAGCTCCTGGGAATGATAAAGTGTGGTTTCTCTTGGGTGGTTTGCAGTTGCAAACTAAAAATTTTGATGGAGCGATCGCATCTCTCAATAGGTCAAAAACAATCAATCCCAAGAATGCTGATGTCTTGTTTGCTTTAGGCTCGGCTAATTTTCAACAAAAAAAATATCAAGCAGCTATTGAACATTACCAAGCAGGTTTGGCATTAAAACCCAATGAAGCAGATGGATTGTTTGATTTAGGAAACGCCTATTACATGATAGGACGACTGCCAGACGCGATCGCTCAATACAACAAAGCTGTAGCTCAAGATAGAAAATTCTGGCCAGCAATTAACAACATCGGCTTAATCAACTACGAACAAGGTAACGTAAGCGAAGCAATTAAGCGATGGCAAACTGCTGTTTCCATTGATAAACAAGCCGCAGAACCATTACTAGCCCTAGCAGTGGCGCTGTACACCAAAGGCGATCGCCAACAGGGTATATCTTTAGGAGAAGCCGCACTCCGGATTGATCC
Organism: Anabaena sp. FACHB-595; assembly: GCF_048568275.1. Classification (NCBI taxonomy): domain Bacteria; kingdom Bacillati; phylum Cyanobacteriota; class Cyanophyceae; order Nostocales; family Nostocaceae; genus Anabaena; species Anabaena sp. FACHB-595. The sequence goes on along the minus strand of NZ_CP183473.1, from coordinate 525,349 downwards.
GCGCTATGCCAACATAGATTTTCTCAAAGAGAATTTGTGGGGCGATCGCTTATTGTCTGATACGAAACAATTCTTGGAATTACCGCGCATTCAAGCAGCTCTAGGGCAGCGAGAAAGCGCGCCTACTCCTAGACGGTGAAAATAAGGGTGTAGGGGTATGGGGGTCTAGGGGTGTAGGGAATTGGTGAAACTAATAACTTATAACTTAGTTCACTCACTGAATATACTGAGTTGTACAAATAGTTATCAAGAAAGGCAGAGGCTAGTACCCGGAGCCGTAAAACTAGGCAGAAGAGATTTATTTCTCTTCAACCCTTACACCCCTAAACCCTTACACCCCTATTTTCCCTAACCACTTGCTTATTACTCATACTTCGTAGTACGTTTATACTATAAAATTGGGAACCATCACCCAAAAAAAGACTAGATGATGGTTCCTGAAAAAATTTATGAAGCGTTCAGTGGTTGTCACTGGGGAGGAGAGCTATGATTTGGTCAACGAATTGCTGGTGGTCTACAACAGGCTTAGATATGTAGCCATCAGCACCACTCAGCCGGAGAAAATTCTCGCGATCGCCTTCCATAGCGTGTGCTGTGACGAGAATTACTGGTAAGTTGGCTGTTTGGGGGTCAGATTTTAACATTTGTGTAATCTTGATCCCATCCACAGATTTACCTTGATAAACACTCCTAGATAGAGAAACATCCATCAAAATCAGGTCTGCCTCTCCTAACTGAGCAATTTTCATCACCTCATCTACATTTTCAGTATGTTTCACGCCTAAGCCACCGCGCTTGGTCAAAATTTTGGAAAAAACACGAGCATTAATTAGATCGTCTTCGACAATCAAAACAGTTTTCATGAGAATTTTATTTATAGAGGTAATGGGATGACAATCTGAATAAACACAGTTGTCTAGCTTCTTTTTAGTATCAATATGCTTTGCTGTCATCAAGGATAATACTACGGCTTTTTATCCGGTGATCATCAATATTGTGTTATGAATCCCATTTCATCCGTTATGCTGTGTTTGCTGCCGTGTTTAGTGCAAGCGACTTTTATGTAATTCAATCTCAGGGAAAAAACTCATGGCAAAACAGTTAAACCTTCTCTCCACGGGACAGGTAATCACAACAGCCCTGCACACAGAGATGCAACGGTCTTATCTTGAATATGCCATGAGTGTGATTGTTGGCCGAGCATTACCAGATGTTCGTGATGGCTTAAAGCCAGTTCATCGGCGGATTTTATATGCCATGCACGAACTTGGTTTGACCCCCGATAGACCATACCGGAAATGCGCCCGTGTGGTGGGGGATGTGCTGGGTAAATACCACCCTCATGGCGATCAAGCTGTTTATGATGCTTTGGTGAGGCTGGTGCAGGATTTTTCCAGCCGTTACCCTTTACTGGGTGGACATGGCAATTTTGGCAGCGTCGATAATGACCCACCGGCGGCGATGCGTTACACAGAAACGCGCCTAGCTCCCATTAGTCATGAGGGAATGCTGACAGAAATTGGTGAAGAAACTGTGGAATTTGTGGGTAACTTTGATAACTCCCAACAAGAGCCGACAGTATTACCTGCTCAGTTACCGTTTTTATTGCTGAATGGTTGTTCCGGAATTGCGGTGGGGATGGCGACAAATATTCCCCCCCATAATTTAGGAGAAATAGTTGATGGTTTAATTGCGCTCATCGACCAACCAGATTTAGCCGATGAAAAATTATTAGAGTTAATACCGGGGCCAGACTTTCCGACAGGTGGGGAAATAGTTGGTGAGGCTGGGATTCGGGAAGCTTATATCACGGGTAAAGGCAGTATTGTTCTCAGAGGTGTGGCTACCGTTGAAGAAGTTCCTGGCGGTAGGGGAAGTAAACGCCGAATGGCAATTATCGTGACTGAATTGCCGTATCAGGTGAATAAGGCTGGCTGGATTGAAAAAGTCGCGGAATTAGTCAATCAAGGCCGCCTGCAAGGAATTTCTGATCTGCGGGATGAAAGCGATCGCGAAGGAATGCGGGTGGTGATTGAACTCAAACGTGATACAAATCCCCAAGAAGTTCTCCAGCATTTGTATCATCAAACAGCTTTGCAAACTAACTTTGGGGCAATTCTTTTGGCTATTGTTGAGGGACAACCCAGGCAGTTAAGTTTGCGGCAATTGTTACAGGAGTTTTTGAATTTCCGAGAAAACACCCTCAATCGTCGCTACAGTTACGAGTTGGGTAAAGCAGCCAGCAGATTAAATACAGTTGAAGGATTGCTCAAAGCCTTATCTAAATTAGATGAGGTCATCGGAATTTTGCGACAAGCACCCGATGGAAGTACGGCGAAAGTTACCCTGTGTAGCCGACTAGATTTGAGTGAAGACCAAGCAGATGCAATTTTGTCCATGCCATTGCGTCGCCTCACCAGTTTAGAACAGCAGAACTTACAGCGTGAGTTTGGCGAACTGAGCGAACAGATAACTTTGTTAGATAGGTTATTAAGCGATCGCAAAGAATTACTCAAGGCGCTGAAAAAAGATTTGCGATCGCTCAAACGAAAATACGGCGATCCTCGACGCACCAAGTTAGGCGCTAAAAGTTTGGAGGAACTACCCAAAAATAAAAAGGCCGACAAACAAAACAGTTCTGCCAAAACAGATGAAGATACAGAAAATCTTTCACCTTTAGAGCCTGCGGAAGAAGCGATTTTAGAGATCACCCATCGGGGATACTTACGCCGGATTCAGCCAGGGAAAAAATCTAAGGTGGAAAATGGTCTGCTAGAGCATGACTTCATTATCCAAACCAACATCACCGATACCCACAAAGAATTATTAATACTTACCAACGGCGGTAAACTCTACCCTGTAAAAGTGGGAGATATTCCCCCCACCACTGGACGTTCACCCAGGGGAACACCATTGATTACCATGCTAACCAGCACAGCCCAAGGTAATCAAGAACCAGTAGTCAGCCGCCTTTTACTGCCCGAAAATTTGGCGGCTCAACAATTAATTCTTTTAACTAAGCAGGGGAGAATTAAACGTTTATCTTTGGAAGAATTAACTAACTTGACTCGTCGCGGGGTGACGATTTTAAAACTCAAAGATGATGATGAATTGCTCTTAACTCAGTTTAGTAAACCAGGACAGCAACTAATTTTGGCTAGTTCCGGGGGACGATTGTTGAGATTCTCCACCAATGATGAACAACTACCGATTATGGGTAGGACGGCGATGGGTTTACAAGCATTCCGGCTGCTGAGAAATCAGCGTATGGTTGGTTGCGTGAACGCAGCACAAGCAGAGCATTTATTATTAGTCACCGAAGAAGGATACGCTAAACGCTTGCCAGTCAATCAAATCAAGTCAGCAAATCGGGGTGACTTAGGTACACAATCCATGAAATTTGTCAACAAAACCGACAATCTCGCGGCTATGGTAGGGGCAAATACCTCTGGTGAAATGGCACTACTTACCAATAGAGAGCGAGTAGTACGGATACCCACAGACACAGTACCGATTTTGCCCAGGGATGGTAAAGGTGAAAGTATCCTCCAACTTAACCGCGACGAAAAAGTGATTGCTGTTGTGGAAGTGAGGTAGGTTTAGGGATTAGGGACTGGGTACTGGTAGAAGGAACAGTGTCCCACCTTCCCCAATCCCACAAACTAGGCATTACACGCCCGTTCGTCGCGCCACAATTTATATAGCTGATTAGCTGGCATTGTTAAATATAAAACATCACCTTCGCTCAGGTATGTTGCTAATAAGTTCCAGCCGTGAACCCTTTGACCATTAGCTTCTACGTATAAAGGCACGAACTCAGCCGACATGGCTATATCTTTAACCACATGACCACAAAAAGGATGTGACGGTGTAATTAAAGTGGCAAATGCTACCCAAAGTTTATCTGCTGTGATGCCGTTACCAAGGATGCGTCCGCCCAAAGCCGCCGCCGCAAAGGCCGGCGCTGCCAATTCTGCTGAACTTAATACCGCCTCAAAGTCAAATACTTGTTGTGCTATACCTGCAAAATCAGGGTCGGCATAGTGGACAATTACGGGAATTTTCGGGGCTAAACCTTTAGCTTTCAGGGCAATCTCTAGGTTAGTAGCATCATTATTAGTTACAGCCAGCACGGCGGACGCAGAGTTTATATTGCTGGTTTTGAGGGTGGTACGGAAACTGGCATCGCCTTGAATTACGGGAATACCTAACCCACGTACAGAGTTGACGTATTTATTGTTGGAGTCAGTTTCAATCACTACCACATCATAACCACTGGTGTGGAGTTGCTGAACAATTTTGCTACCAACACCGCTTAAACCACAGACAATATAGTGATGACGCTGGGGAATCCGGGCTGCATCCCAAAATTGCTTGAAGCGTGTACCCAGAATAAAATCTGTGATCATGGCATACCAAATACCAATCACCACAGCGCCAACCAGCATCATAACCACAGTGAATAATTTGATACTGTTAGGAGCATTTTCTGCTACCTTGTCATTACCACCTGCACCAGTAATCATACCTACAGAAAAATAGAGCGCATCAACCATAGATAAGCTCAATTCAGTAGACATATAGGTGAGGGTGGCAATCATAACGATCGCCAGTAAAACGATCGCCCCTACAATTATTGATTGTCCATGTTGTTGAAATTGCCGCAAACTAGTGAGAACTTTCAGGCATTTTTTGATTAAGGATCGTCTAGTAGAACGGACACGGGGTTGGATACCCACGATTAAGCGATCGCCTATTCTTAAATGTTGTCCAGACAGTACCGCCGATACCAAACTCATCTCCCCTTCCACAGGTAAGTAATAAATTGGCATCCGTGTCGGACACTCCCACAGCTCACTTAACTTACGACCAAGCCAGGGATGATTTTCATCAATATATTCTTCTTGGACAGGCCAAGTCTGCTCATATAACTTGATCTGCCCAATTGCTTGATTTCCCAAAGCAGCGAAAGTAAATAACGGTGCGGCTAATCCAATCACACTCATACTCAGGTGTTCTGGCAGAGTTTGATCTAGGCGATCGCCTAAATTAATATTGTAAAAGCGGTTAATAATCCGAATATGCGGATTCAGCACCCTTGCCTGCATCATAATTGACAAATTTACAGCATCATCCGAGCTAGCAATCACCAAAGTTTGTGCTTGATGAATCCCTGCTGCTGCTAGGGTAGCAGCTGTTTGTAAATTGCCAATAATTACATCTCCCCCAGCTTCGCCAGGGATGGGTTTGTGATGAATACCTACTACAAACGCACCCTGCTGTCTCAGCAAACGGAAGATTTTATATCCAGTTCGTCCTAAGCCACAAACAATAATTCGAGGTTTCATGTGACAGCAGCATCGTTTATAGGTAGGGCTGCACTTCTATTGATTAATCAACATTGTGGCTTAATTGCATCTGGCATAACTGTAACTGAAAACACGTTATGTTGGGGATTGGGGATTGGGGATTAGGGATTGGGGAGAAATTTGTGGAGGTTATTTGAAAAGTATTATTGCTAACATAAAAGTCTTACACATATAAATACCCCTTCCCAATAGGAAGAGTTAATTTACCAAATATTAATTACCAATTAACCATGTCAAACACAATTTCTCTTACCGATTCCCTCGTTCCTAATCCTGTACCACAGTCAGCAATTATTCGCCTAGAAAGCATTTTTAAGGTTTATGGTATTGGGGAAACTGAAGTTAAAGCTCTCAATGATGTGAATTTGGTAATTAATGAGGGTGAGTATTGTTCCATTATGGGGCCTTCGGGTTCTGGTAAATCCACAGCGATGAATATTATTGGCTGTTTGGATCGTCCTACAGAAGGACATTATTATTTAGATGGTTTGGATGTGGCGCAAATGAATGATAAAGATTTGGCACATATCCGCAACAGAAAACTGGGGTTTGTGTTTCAACAATTCCATTTGTTGCCCCAACTATCGGCTTTAGAAAACGTTATGCTACCGATGGTTTATGCTGATGTTACCCCCAACGAAAGACGCGATCGCGCGACAGAAGCTTTGATTCGTGTAGGCTTAGAAAAACGTCTCAACAACAAACCTACTCAATTATCAGGTGGACAACAACAAAGAGTAGCGATCGCCCGTGCCATTGTCAATCGTCCCGTTGTCCTCTTAGCAGATGAACCAACAGGCGCACTTGATTCCCGCACTACCCAAGAAGTATTAGATATTTTTACCGAGTTAAATAGCGGAGGAATTACTGTAGTTATGGTGACGCATGAACCAGAAGTTGCTCGTCAAACCAAACGCATTGTATGGTTTAAAGACGGTCAAGTAGTTCATGCCCACATGACACCTACTGATTTAACAGATGGCTTTTAAATTCTCAAGTCATGGGTTAGTATATCTTTCCCCCCTGCTCCCGAAGTTCGCCCGGAGGGAAACCCTCCTTGCGACTTCTCTTCCTGCTCCCCTGCCTCTTCCCAATCCCCAATTCAATTCGGAATATTCTATAATCTGGAGAATAATAAATTATCTAGCTCTCCCAGTTTTGCTGTACAAAGCAAGACTGTTTAGCATTTACCAGGATTTACGATATAAAAGCGCCCCAAATTCCTCAGCCAGCGTCGTCTACCAAACGTATGTGAGAGCTACTCTTCACCAAGGGAATTTCGGGACAAAGTTCATATACATTTTCATGCAGCCGCGCCTGTCAGAACATGATCTGCTGCTTAAATCCAGATTGCCTAAATCCATTAAATCCTGATGGAAAAAAGTCGTGTCAAAGTTGTGGTACTACCTTAGTACCGCTTTTGAGAAATCGTTTTCGTGTTGTTCGAGTACTTTCTGATGAGGGGGGATTTGGCAGAACTTATTTATCAGAAGATAAAGATAAATTAAATGAACCTTGTGTTATTAAGCAACTAGCACCGAAATTTCAAGGTACTTGGTCGCAAAAAAAAGCTGTGGAGTTATTTGCTGAGGAAGCCAAGCGCTTACAAGAACTTGGTGAACACCCCCAAATTCCCACATTGATGGCTTATTTTGAGCAAGATAACTGCCTATATTTGGTGCAGCAGTTTATTAATGGGCAAAATCTCCTCAAGGAGTTGCAGCAGCGTAAGAATTATCGACCAGGAGAAATTCAAGCAATTTTGCTAGATTTACTGCCTGTTCTTAAGTTTATCCACGATCGCGGTGTGATTCATCGAGATATCAAACCCGAAAATATTATCCGGTGTCGCACCGATGGGCGTTTAAATCTCATTGACTTTGGTTCATCTAAACAATTAACCGCCAAGGTACAGAATTTCGGCACATCAATTGGTTCACATGGTTACTCACCACTAGAACAAATTCGGGATGGTAAGGCTTATGCTGCTAGTGATTTGTTTGCCTTGGGGGCTACCTGCTTTCACCTTATAACTAGCGTTTCGCCATTCCAATTGTGGATGGAACACGGTTATAGCTGGGTGTCCAATTGGCGGCAATATTTACACAGTCCCTTAACGCCTGAATTAGATTTTGTGCTGGACAAGCTGTTGCAAAAAGACCTCAAACACCGCTACACATCGGCTGATGAAGTCATTAAAGATATCACTCCCAAACAGCCCCTCGCCTTACCAGCCGCCGGCCAGACTTCTGGAAAAATCCCTGTACCTCAGACAACATATTTATCTAAGCTACCTAAGAAATATTCCCTGCTAAGAAGTGTAGTCTTGCTTAGTGCTTTAGTCTTGCTATTTGGTTTTAGCGAATCTTGGTTTAGCCAGTATCTACAGATTTACAGCAGTTTATCCGCCAGATTAACTCAAAATAAGTCTGGTCAAGTGGTTTTAGCACAGCCCCAAAAAACAACCTTGAGAACTATTTCTCTGGCTAATACTCTTCCTGACGATGAAAACGCGTTTGTTTCCCTGGCTATTAGTCCTAATGGTCAGATCATAGCTAGCTGTGGTAGCGATCGCACCATTAAAATTTGGCAGTTGGCTACAGGTGAAGATATTTCCAGCTTGAAGGGACACTCAAGAAAAGTAAATGCTGTAGTTTTTAGCCCAGATGGGAAAACCTTAGTTAGTGGTGGTGACGATAACACTATCAAAATCTGGAATCTGAAAACCGGGAAAGTAATTCGCACCATAACAGGACATAGCGATGCAGTTCATACCCTCGCCATCAGTCCCAACGGCAAAACCTTAGTTAGTGGTAGTGATGATAACACCGTTAAGGTCTGGAATTTAAACACAGGAAGATTGATTAATACCCTCACCGGACATACATTTTGGGTACGTTCCGTTGCTATTAGTCCCGATGGTGTGAATATTGCTAGTGGCAGTTTTGATAAAACTGTGAAAATTTGGAACTTAGAAACTGGAACTTTAACTCACACACTGGCGGGAAATGGCGAAACAGTCACATCAATTGCCTTTAATCCAGATGGTAACACTCTGGCCAGTGCCAGCCGCGATCGCACCATTAAAATTTGGAAGGTAGGCGCAGGTACTAGAGTCCGTACATTAAAAGGTAGTACAGAAACAATTACATCAATTGCCTTTAGCCCCGATGGTAACACCCTCGCCAGTGCCAGCCGCGACCAGACTATCAAGTTGTGGAATTTAGAAACTGGTAAGGAAATTCGCACCCTAGAAGGACATGAAAATACTGTGACAACTGTGGCTTTTACTCCCGACGGCGCAAACCTAGTTAGTGGTAGTGGAGATAACACTATGAGAATTTGGCGTATTGGTAATTGATTAGGGCTTATGCACTCAGGTTGTCTGTTGAGTTTGGGTGTGGGGGTTTTAAATATTACGCGATGTGCAACTTATTTTTGAAACCCCTCTCCAAACCTCTCCCCGAAGCGGAGAGAGGCTTTGAATCTTGCTCCCCTTCCCTCGCAGGGAAGGGGTTGGGGGTTAGGTTTGAGAGAAAGTTGCACACGGCGTAATATTGCTGTTTCAGCTAAAAATCTGGGGATCTAATTGACTGGTAAAATATACCTATAAAATTAGAATAAATTATCATGACTGCTGAAACTAACGTAGCCAATTCTGATACGAAAGGTGCTGATGCTATTGATGAAGCGATCGCTAAAGGTATCGATTTTGATGGTACACCTATTCCCCCTGTAAAACTAGACCTATATCACAAAGTTATGGCATTGGAAGCCAATAGACAGCGTAGTGGTGTATCTAATACTATGCGATCGCGCATTATCCGTATTGGCGCAAAACATATTCCTCAAGCAGAACTTGATCAATTGCTCATAGAAGCAGGCTTTGCACCCCTGAAAGAAAAAGACATTGCCTTTTTCTACGGCGGTAAGTAAGTTTGCGCGTAGGCCTAGCCTACGCATAATTTTGAGATATATTTCCAACCCCATCTTTCATGCGCCGAGATTCGATGTGGCTGATTTACAGGCTTGGTTGCAGGGGCGAATTGATTCAGCTAACTAAATGGGTAGAAGTTGTGCTTCTTGTCTCCAGACATCATTTGCAATGATGAGAAGTATTCTTTACTCAATATTAGGCAGTATCAATCAATAAAAATAGCAAATTGTGCTTTGTCTCTAGCTTAAATTGCTTTTAAATTTCTCATCCTACAAAGTTCTCACAGTCAAAATCTGGGGTGGTGTGGAATCTGGTGGATAAATTACATCTACCTGCACATTGCGTCTAGTTGATGGTGGCATAACAAACTGTACTAATGGTTCTAAAACCTGTCCGGTTCTGTGCCATAAATGTACGTAACGCGTCTTTTGTTTTCCCTGGTCATCAAAGTAACGTAGCCTGACTGTACCTCGGAAAAAGGGAAAGTCTAGGGAAGGTTTACGAAAGCGTACACCACCTTGAGATAACTTATCTTCCTTTAACGGTGTTGCTAAAGTAACAGTCACCTTTTGGGTTTGGTTAGTGTTATTCTTCAAGGGCAAGTTGAGATTATATTCCACACCGTAATTACCATGCGCTTCATAAGCTGTATCAGGATAACGCGCCAGCATCTTAGCGGTTTGGCTTTGTCCTGTACCTAATCGACCACCACGCAGAGTCACTATAGGATAAGAAATAGCCTTGCCGACTTGAGGTATGGTGAGAGTAGTTGCCTGGGGATTATCAGTGAGAATGGCTTGCCATTGGGAACCTTGAGAAACACCAGCTACGCGCCCATAAATCAACGCCCCACTGGTAGCATTGGGTGGGGTAGGCGTTTTATCCCGTGGCCCTGCAAAGTTACCATTGTTGAGTAAAGCTTGCCATTCAGCCATAGTAGGCGCACGGTCAGAACCATCAGTATTCTTCTTGGCAAACATAGCCAAACTGGCTGTATAAATTTTATCACTACTCCGTAAACGCAAAAAACTTGATCGACCATTGACAGGTCTTGCCAAATTCCGCACAGGAATAGGATGATTTAGCAACATCCGGCTTTGTCCAGGGGGAATCACCAACTTAGCAGGAAAATCAGCCTGTCGCACACCCCGCAGCACATCAGCAACAGCCCTAGCCCCTGGCCCTGAGTAGGCTTTACCATCGTTATTTTCTATGTAGGGGGGTAAGGTGACAAAAGGTGCATCCTGCATGAGATAACTGGCTGCTTGCAAGACATCGACCGTCACAGGTTTTTTCCCAGGATTATTGACAATGACCCCCAAGTAAAGCGTTTGTAAATCCTTGGGAGTATGGGTGTAATGGTGAGCGAATAAATCAAACCGTCCCTGAAAAGGAAAATTGAGGTGTGCTGCTGGTGTTTTTTTACCATTTGTGGGGAAAGTAGACAGCAAAATTCCCTCAGTTTTTACCCACTCTGGGCTATTACTGTTAAATACAGGGATGTTATCTAACTTTCCTGGTAAAGCCCTGATTTCTCCTGGTTCTACAACAATTTGAGGTTCTGCTTTAGGTGAAGTTTGGGCAACGGCGGAATCATCTGGATTATTTGTGCAGCCGATAGTTTGAGTAAGAGTAAGTCCTAATGCAAGTATAAATAAAGGGGAAAATAGCGTATTTGGCATAGGAGATGTGGTGTTAAAGACAACTTATTTTAACTACAACTTTATGTATGCTAATTTCTGAGAGCGATCGCTGTTTTTATGCAGGTATAATTAACGTAGTGAATCACATATAGTTATAGCTCTATCTATATCATTGATTTTTTAGATAAATATCTTAGGAATACTCAATTTTTTATAGTTATAGGTTAAATTTGAAGTTAGTTTAGTGTTTCAGGTCTGGAATCAGTTAAATGGAAATACTTATTGAGTCCACAAAAGAATTTGAACACGATTTAAACAAGTTTAATAATAAAGAAAAATTTAAAATAATTAAAAAGCTCAATCGCTACGTTGAGTTGTTATCAAAAAATAAAAAGTTATTAGAAAATCAAGCTTTTAGATTGAAAGATATCAAGCTTGATGCAGATTATGAATCTTCTCTTTACGCTTTGATTATCGATAAAGATGTCAGATTAATAATTACTATTGACGACGATCCAATTTTTGACGTGACGGTGATAACGTTATTTAGAGTAGTCCATACGGAAGATGCTTCAAAAGCTTACAATTCAATAGCTGAATCTCTCTATCACGATTTCAGTATTAAAAATCAAGAACTTGAGGTTCGCTCTAACTGATGTCACGGATTAAGCCACTTTTAGATGAGCATGGTGTTATTCATGAGGCTATGGATATCTTACCTGATCATCTAAAAATTGATTTTCTAGAAGCTTTGGCAGAACTAGAAGATCATGAATGTCATAGAACTAGAACTTTTCCCAAAACTAGACTCCGTAAAGTCAAAGGTATCAAACAGGCAATATATCGTGCTGATATCGATAAATTATCAGGATGGCGACTTCATCTTCAGTATATTGAAGGCAAGATTCATTTAAAAGATATTATCGATGGTCAACGTCATGATGATGTTATTGAAGTAATTAAATCCAAAAAACATAGGTATGATTAGTCATTATATTTAATTCAATAAATTATTGTTAGAGGGTGGTAATTGGTAATTGGTAAACTGCTAATAAAATTAACGTGCGCCTCCGTTAGAGACTCGCGTTAATTTTAGGCAATCTTTCTACCCAGTTAATTTTGACAGATTGCGGGTGTTCATATCCCCGACTTTTCCAAAAAGTAGGATATCTATGACCCCTCATAGTGTGTTTGGTGAACTACTAGAGCGGTTAAAAGTCACGAATGCAGTTGTGATTAAAGTCATGATTTTCTAGTTTTATCTAGAATAACCACTGTATAACGCACCGAATAAGATAGCTCCTCTTAAATCAGCATTAGCCAGAACAGCGCCTTCTAAATCAGCATTGTAGAGTTCGGCATTGATGAGTTTAACATTTGTCAAATTAGTAGCGCTTAAACTAGCATCGCTAGCAAAAACTTGGCTCAAATTAGCTCCTTTAAGGTTTGCACCAGTTAAATCAGCGCCTTCTAGGTTGGCAAGTTTGAGGTTGGCTCCTGCTAAATTGGCGTTTCTTAAGTCAGCACCGATTAAGTGAGCTTGCTGTAAGTTTGCTCCTGTCAGGTTACATCCCGGACAACTCTTAGTAGTTAATAATTGTTGGATGTGTTGGGGATTTGCCGCTTGTGCTGGAGCAGTTAGAGCAATTGTACTTAGTAGTGCTGTTGTGGCTAAAATCTCTAGTTTCATCTTTATCACCTCATATAGTCATTAGCTAAGAACCACGTCTTTGAGAAAACTTTGGTACAGAACTAATAAAGTGTTCTATAAATAGGTTCCTTTAAATGAGTAGCTTTTGCCCTCATACGTATGGGGTATAAAAAGTGTGAGATTTATTAGGTTGACGCTGAAGTAATTTGATGGAGCCACTACCAGAAGGGTGGTTTATACCAGTATATTGATGATAATTTTTTACTGAAAAATATTATAGCGATCGCTCTCCTCGGTTGCAGACTCTCTCTACGTTTCTTATTCAACAGCTTTTCAACGTAGCATCTATTACATTTTTTCAGATTCAATGCAGATATACTTCCGTTACATCTATCTTGAGACTTATAAAATATCTGTCTTAAGAAATAAATATTGCTAAATCAATAATTTTATTTTATAAATGAAAAATCGCAGAATAACGCTCACGGCATTCAAATCACACACTGCTTTTGGGTTAGCAGTGTTGTTTGACTCAAGTAAATTTATGTACCTGTAAGTTCTGAACATCACCTAAGTGTTTGTACAGATTACAGACGATGAATTAATCTACATTTTTTCTACAGGAAAACCGCTTCAGGCAGAAAAATAAAGGATGAGATACTGGTTAATTAGATTAGTAATATTTGTAGCCTTTCTGTATAGTTTCTTACTCAATACTAATTATGTAAGAGCCGAGCAACTAACACGCCTTGATATAGAGCAATTCAACACATACCCGGTAATGGAAAACTTAGCTGTTGCCGAAAATAATCGTGGGGAGAAACCACAGGAAGATTTTTGGCGATTTCGTGAGTTGGTTAAAGGAACAAAGAAACTACAAGGGCTATTTACTCTTTATAGTCGGGAAAATTTTGGTGATGTTTTTTTAGAAATTAAGCCAGAACAATTAAATAAAAATTACTTAGCTACGGTGACATTAGAGTCGGGTGTGGGGGAAAGCGGTATTTATAGCGGTTCACCCCTGGCTGATTATCTGTTCTATTTTCAGCGAGTCAATAATAATTTGCACTTTGTCGTGCGTAATGTTAAATTCCGTACAGAAGCAAGTCAACCAGAAGAGCGATCGCTTGCTCGTTCATTTAGCGATTCAGTTCTTTACTCACTACCCATTAATAGCATTGATTCACGTAGTAAAAATATTCTCATAAACTTAGACGACCTGCTGATGCAGGACTTTCCCGGCTTAACACCTCTATTGAAATACTCTTTGCAGGCAGACTATCGCCTAGAAGCAAGTAAATCCTATTTTGGTAATGTCAACAGCTTGCCAGAAAATCTAGAAATTGATGCAGTTTATGGTTTTTTCTCACCAGAAGGAGCAAATTTAGTTACCTTACCCGATAGCCGAGCGCTTACCCTCAAGGTACACTACAGTTTTTCCCAACTTCAAGAAAACAATGGCTATATTCCCCGGCTAGCAGATGACCGAGTTGGATATTTCATTACAGCTTTTCAGGACTTCTCGAATCACAACACGCAAGAATCCTTTGTACGTTATATCAATCGGTGGCATCTAGAACCATCTGACCCGAATGCACCTTCATCTGTACCCAAACAACCGATAGTGTTTTGGATTGAAAATGCTGTACCCCAGCAGTACCGCCAAGCGATTCGGGAAGGTGTACTGATGTGGAATAAAGCATTTGCTAAAGCCGGATTTGCCAACGCTATTGAAGTGCGACAAATGCCAGATGATGCCGACTGGCAACCAGCCGATGTCCGCTACAATACTATTCGCTGGTTCAATTCTCTAGATGCAGGTTTTGCCAAAGGACCAGTCCGTGTCAACCCCCTCACGGGAGAAATTTTGGATGCAGATATCATCATCGATGCCAATATGGTGCTGTCAGTTCAGCATGAGTACCGAGCGTTGATGAATGATGGTTTGTCTTTGGGGGATATGTGCAGAGAGGTAGGAAGCAGGGGGGCAGGGGGCAGGGGGGCAGGGAGCAGGGAGCAGGAGGATATTAACCAATATTCTTCCCCCACACCCCCACACCCCTACACCCCCACACCCCTCCATTCCTCCGAACTTTGCTATAGCCAAAATACTTCTGAGCAAGCCGCTATGGGGGCTTTGGCGTTATCACTTTTGCAAAATACTCAACCTAGTAATGAAGCGATGCAGGAATATGTGCATCAATATTTGCGCTATCTTGTGGCTCATGAAGTCGGTCATACTCTGGGTTTGCGCCACAACTTTCACGGTAGTACTATGTTAGCGCCCCAAGAATTAAATAATAGAGAAATCACTCGCGCCAAAGGTTTAGTGGGTTCGGTGATGGACTATCTACCTGTGAACATTGCACCCCAGGGGGTAGAACAAGGGGATTATTTTCCCGGAGTGATTGGCCCCTATGATGAATGGGCGATTGAGTACGGTTATAGATACAGCCCTCATAGAGTAGATGAGGTAGTTACCCCGGAAGTAGAAAGGAGTTTTTTACAGCAAATTGCCTTAGCATCGCCGCAACCAGAATTATCTTACGCTACAGATGAGGATATTTGGGATATCAATCCTTTGGCAAATGTCTGGGATATGAGTAGTGATGTGCTGGTTTATTCGCAATGGCAAATGGATAACGCCCGCGCCATGTGGCAACGCCTGGACGAGCATTATCTACCCAAAGGAGAAAGCTATAGTCATTTGCGTGTTTTATTTAATAAAGTATTGAAATATTATTTTCGTAACGCTGCTTTACTTTCTAAATATATTGGTGGGCAATCTTTTCGCCGGACTCACGTTAGTGATGATAGTTCCTGGGCATTTGTGCCAGTTCCCCTAAGCAAACAACGTCAAGCTTTAGCAGAATTACAAGAGTATGTATTTGCTGAAGATGCTTTTAGTTTTTCACCAAAATTACTTAATCAGTTAGCTCCGTCCCGTTGGCAACATTGGGGCAGTTCTGTACCCAACAACCGCCTTGACTATCCCATTCACGAACGTGTTTTGAATTTTCAACGCTTTATTTTGCGATCGCTCTTAGATAGTGAGCGTCTGCATCGTTTACAAGATATAGAACTTAAAAGCCCTTCTGAGCAAGCCCTTTCTATACCAGAATTATTCGACACCTTGCAACAAGGTATTTGGACGGAGGTTTTCAGCACAGCAGAACCAAAGCCAATTTCTAGCATCCGCCGTTCGTTACAACGAGAATATCTAGATATTTTGCTGGAAATGGTCTTACATCATCTTGATATACCCGAAGATGGCAGCACACTAGCTTGGTATGAATTACGCCAACTGCAAAACGCTATTGACACCCAACTCAAGCAATGGGGTAAACAAGGGGATATTTACACCTTAGCCCACTTGCAATTTTCTAGCGATCGCATCACCAAAGCATTGAATGCAGGTTTACTTTCTCAATAAAACAAAAATATATATGTATCCACATTCAAAAACAAATGTGGATACTTGTCACCTACTTTGCAGCTATGATGCCCTATCTCTAACTATTTGTGGTACTGCGTTACGTCCAAACACATCACAGCCTCTAGCACCTCGGAACCAATACTTACCATCGTGGTTGGTTACATATCTGTCTTGAGGACAGCCATAGAACACAAGGGGGCCTTGTTGTCCTCCACTGAAGACTTCAGCCAGTTTATTATCCAATTCTGTGAGTAAATTAGAGCTATATCTAAAACTTTGATTTGACATGATTGTTAGCCTCACTTACGCAATTAGGCGATCGCTCACCTTAGTAACCAACAATAAACGTGGCTCACTGAGTATTCATAAATCTAAAGATAGAACTTGATCATTGACTTGTTAAAGATATATGTAAGTACAGAAATCAAGGCTATTTCCATCCAAAATCTAGAATGATTTTTCTATTCAATTGCGCTTAAGAGCTTGGGCTGTGAGTAAAGCTAATACTGTACCGGCAGCGATCGCACCCCATTGTAATGGTGGATTCTGTTCTAGAAAATCGGAAATGCTGGGGATGACTAAGTTGCTGTAGTCGCCATCTACTCTGTCGTGTTCTGGGACTGGTTGGTAAAAGTTATTTGCCCCAGCTTCAGATTTGGGTTCGCCAGAAATATGTTGAGATTGGAAGCCAACCAAGAGTAACAATGAATCTGTTAACGCTGGCGAGATGCGATGTAATAAATCCAGTATCTTAGCTACATCTCCAACTAATAAATCACGAGTTGGATGTTCGGCTGCATAGAGAATGGCGTTAGCTACTAACCTGGGATCATAGTATGGCGGTGTTCCTGAAGGTTTGACTCCTAACTTTGTTAAACCATTATTCCAGAAAGGGGTGTTGATGACGGCTGGTTTAATACTAGTGACGCTAATCGGCCATTTATCATGGATCAATTCCAGGCGCATAGCATCAATAAACCCATCTACCCCATGTTTTGATGAGGAATAAGCACTTTGGTATGGTAGAGATCGCCTAGCTTCCATTGAAGATATGTGAATCAATGCACCCCGTCCCTCACGCTTCAAATGGGGGAGTGCAGCCATCGCACCGTATACTTGCCCCATCAGGTTGACATCGATGACGTGTTTAAATTCTTCTGGTGTAATATCATCGAAATTGGCAAACAGTCCAATAGCTGAAACGTGTACCCAAGTATCAAGTCTGCCATATACCTCTACAGTTTTATCAGCGATCGCCTTAACTTGCTCAAATTTTTCCACGTTAGCGACTACAGCAATTGCTTCACCACCAAAGTCTGTAATCTCTCTCACCAAAGACTCTAGCCCTGATTGGCTACGGGCAGAAACAACAACCTTAGCCCCACGTTGAGCAAAGCGAATAGCCGCTTCTCGTCCAATCCCACTAGCAGCCCCAACGACGGAAACAACCTGCTGATTGATTGGTTTTAGTTGCATAAATATTACTCCTTTTAGTGAGTCTAAAGTTCGTTGTCATTGAGCAGTTAAAAACCAATTTTTCAGCACATATAGCTGGGGACTGGGTGAAAAGTCTTGTTGTGTCTAGGTTGTATCATCTATTAATGTCCTAAAACTACTGGCGACAGCTATACTAGGAAGTGCATAAATACTGCTGTTACAAATTTCATCAATGAAAGTTGCTCAGAAAATGCTTCAGGAGTTAACTTGAATATAAAAAAGTTAACAAATCCAATCTAATGGTAATAATTTGTTAATTACTCTATCAACAGATGGGGATGAATTTAATTCTTACTCTACTTTAGAAGTAAGTTAACAAATTTAAATTTATTCCCCTAATCTGTAATTCATAACATATGGAATAATTTAGCACTTGCCTTGATTTAACAGCACTATAGGCATTATATGAAATTTTTACGTCGTACTATCGTGGCGGCTTTAAACTTTTACTAATTCTTCCTTATTTTTAGAACATAATCGCCAAGCATGGGGAGGTAACCCGTGATGTTGACGAAATTGACGGGAGAAATGACAAACGTGTTGATATCCCAATAATCTAGAAATTTGCTCTACAGTCTCATCGCTATTTTGAAGTAAACGACGAGCTTCCGCCATCCGACGTTTGACAATCCAGTTATTGATAGTATCTCCTGTCTGCTTGGCTACGCGATTAGTCAAATAAGCAGGGGAATAACCCACCGCAGCCGCTACGTCACAGAGAGTAATCCCTTGGTGAAAATAAGCTTCAATAAAGTCGAAAACCTCTTTTAACTGAGGAACAGCCGGAAAAATGGATTGAGAATCAGGAGGAGTTTTTTGTACAGCACTAGCTGTAGAGGCTGGTTTTGCAGTTTTCTGGAGGAGATTATTACACCAGTTTTTCACAGATGCTTGCTTGCGTAAACGGGTGGCGATCGCTTTGAGTAATTCGTCTAGGGTAGATGGTTTGGTAATATAATCATCAGCACCCAACTCCATACCCTTACGAAGATCTCCCCTCATATCGCTAGCAGTCAGAAAAATGAAGGGAATACCTGCTGTTAAAGAGTCTTGGCGTAGGATGGTGAGAACACTATAACCATCCATCTGAGGCATCATAATATCGCAAATAATTATATCTGGCAGATGTTCTTGTGCCTTTTGAACACCCACCACACCATTTTCAGCACCTATGACATTAAACCCTTCAATTTTCAGTCCCTTTAAGTAGAGATTGCGGGTAACTGTATCATCTTCAATGACCAGAATTGTATTTAATGATTCCTGCATTGTTTTTCCGTGAATATAAGTTTGGTTCTTACCAATCTCTGCGTTCAGAATTCAGCAGAGTCTATTTATTCCAACTGATAAACGTTAAGTTACAGAAATTTAACATTTATAACTTGGAGCAAATGAGGTTCTATATCTTGTGTGGCAGCACTACAGTAAATGTCGTACCTACGCCAACTTTACTTTCTACTGCAACCTGACCACCATGTAAATCTACCAGGGTTTTCACAATCGACAACCCCAGTCCAGTCCCAGGAATATTATCAACATTCTTGCCTCGGTAAAACGGTTCAAAAAGTCGTTTCTGGTCTAATGTTGAAATCCCAATTCCATCATCTTTGACCTGAAAAATTATCTTTTCATTGTTACCTAAAAGCCTCAGTTCTACCATACTCCCTAAGGGAGAATACTTAATTGCATTATCAATCAAATTCTTGAGAATCGAATCTAATATATTTTTATCCATCCAAACTGTTAGATATTCAGTCTGGCTAATAAAATTAATATAATTAGGAAAGTGTGCCATCTGCATTTGTGAAATCACATCGTTGCAAAACTCCACTATTTCAAATCGACTAGGCTCAAATTTAAGTTTGGCTGCTTCTGTTTTAGCAAAGAGCAACATATCGTCCAACATCTGGTTAAGTTGTTGAATAGATAATTGCACTTGATCGAGTAATGGTTGTATAGTCTCTTCTGTCTGTGCATTAAGATATCGCTTAAGCAAGCTATTGGAAAAAGAGACAATATTTAACGGATTACGGAATTGATGACACACCATAGAAAGGAAACTTGCTCTTAATTCACCGAGATGTTTTGCCTGTTCTAAAGCCTGGGTAAGCTCTGATTCTGCCTGTTTATAATCGGTAATATCAATAGCCGTAATCATTTCTACAGATTTACCTTGAAAATCTATCGTGCTATCAAGTATTGTGACTGCACAAGATAACCAACGCTCTGCACCGTTTTTGGTTAAAATACTGATTTCTTGATATTCAAAGTTAGTAGCTGTAGCCGAATTACGTATCTGTCTACCTTTTCGATATTTGATCAGCCGCCGAATATCGAACCCATTGAGCAGTTCGGTTCTCGTGTAGCCTGTAAGCACCTCTACAGCAGGATTAACATAACAAAACTGTGTATCTTGAACCAGAAAAGTGCTAGCGTCGCTAGTCTCCGCTAAAGCTCGAAACCTAGCCTCATTTAGTCTTAATGCTTCCTCTGTTTGCTTAGATTCAGTAATGTCCCAAATACTCCAGACTCTACCAATTATTTTTTGTCCCAGCCACTGCGGTTGCGAATAGTGAGCAAAAACCCTACCATCTTTCAATTCCAAAACATCATAACTCTCAATATTGGATGTACTAGAAACTGCCCAAATTAGTCTATTAAATGTTTCAGGGTCTTTCATTTGACCCTCAAAAAAAGCTTTACAGCGAGGGCATTTTTTAGACAATATTAGTTGCTGTGGGAGCTTCCACATCTCAGCAAACTTTTGATTATAATTGAGAATATCGCCTTCAAAATTAATCGCCACAATGCCGATAGCAGTAGATTCGAGAGTTGAGCTAAGTAAAGATAGGGAACTTTCTAGATTAACCTCCTTTTTCTTGAGTTCAGAAACTTCTTGCTGCAATTTATTATTGGCATCTCTTAATTCATTAATCCACTTTTGTACACTTAATTCTACGATCTCATTACTTTTCTCTCGCACAAAAACACAGCTAAATCGCCTCTCTTGGTCTTCTAAAAATGTTAAAGACATTTCTACTAAAAATATTCTTCCACTCTGAGAACGATATCTAGTTTTAAATGTGTAGTTATTCTTTTGTCTGATTTCCTCCCAATCATGTAACGCAAAATCTACATCTATATCTTGCAAATTCATCGATAACAACTGTTCACGAGAATACTCAGTCATACGACAAGTTGCATCATTGACGTAGAGAAATTGCCAGTTGTCTCCCAAACAAAAGGATGCTTCTACGGCATTGTTGATCAGGTAATGGGCAAATTTAAACTCCAATTCTGACTGTATATTCATTACTTGCTGTAACTCCAAGAAAAATCTCCTACTTTCACCTATTTACATAACAACAAACTGATACTTAATTGAATTTGGCGTGAAATTATCTATAGGTTTATAAAACTCATCTTTGACTTTTAACCTAAAAACAGGAGTCCACTATGATGCGTGGGTTTCCACTTAGAAACGTCCCAAGAGTTTTTTTGATCTAGTCAAAATCCTATATATAAGTTTTTATGCCTATAAAAACCTAATAATTTACGTATTATTCACTTCTCTACAATCTATAAACCACGACTTGCTTATACGAGTAAATAAACTACTAAAATTGCATATTTCTATTTCGCCTCAATTTATAAGTCTTTACTCATTAATTCATCCTCTTAATTATTCTTAAATTACTCACTCAGGAATCTAATATGGATGTACCACTTCCTTCATCTGTCGTTAGAGATACATTACCGACCAGTATTTCTCAGTCTTTTAAAAAACCATCTATCAGAAGATATACATTGTATTTTTAGCTTGTTTACAATCATTACTTACTCCTTAAGAGAGATGAACTCAATTTTTAGAGTTACTTTATCTATCAACAAAAGTTAGCTGTTCTCGTAGAGTTGTATAAACAACAAGTTCGATTTATATCAAAATAGATTGATAATACTACGGAGAGTTGACAACAAACATTTGTGCTTGATGTTGATCAGTAATTAATTATTTCCTTAACGTTAATGTGACATAACTTAACAAATAGCGCAAGACATCCATAATACTTGCTGGATTTCGGAGCAAAAGATGGTTATTTACAGGAGTGCGAAAGAATTGGTAAGTGCAATCAAAAGATTTTTCATTGCAAACAGTTATTGATTTCCCGTACTCTAGTCTCCATAAGTACAGATTTGTGTTTTAAAAAGTTTTTCTACTGGGCAATTCAAGCTGCACTATAACCTCTACTACTGATTTGTCCCAACTTTGTCAATATTATATGCAACAAGTTTCTTAAGGTTAGATAGCTAAGTGTAGTCTAGAGAGCCTTGTGCAAGTTTCTGGAATTAAGTGAAAGCAATGAGTCAAAAATATACTGATTCCGACTCCCAGATTATGACTGGTGAGCTTTACCAAGAATTACCTACCAACGGCAGCCAATATGTAGAATCTTTGTCTCACGATTCCCGTGAGTTGAACGATATAGAAATTCAGCCGTTTTTCCCTAACCAGGCACACCCCTCACTGTCAGTGGCAGATGCCATTGTTCTGATGCTGACTAAGTTGGGAGTATCTAGTGCCTTTGGTGTGGCTGGGGGAGCTATGGCCAGCCTGTGGAATGCCCTATCAAACAGTACCGTGCAAGTCCTAAACTTTCGCCACGAAGCGGGAGCAGCCTTTGCCGCGATTGAAGCCCATTTTGCTAGTAATCACCCTACTGTAGTATTTACTACAGCCGGGCCAGGGATGACCAACGCTCTCACAGGCTTATTTGCTGCCCGTGGTGAAGGTGCGAAGGTGATTTTGTTATCAGCTTGTACCTCAGCACCGCAACGTGGACGCTGGGCAATTCAAGAAACTAGCACTTACACCTTACCCAGTGGGGGAATGTTCACCCCTGGGGCATTATTCAACTACGCCATCACCGTAGAATCAGCAGCCCAATTGCCGCAGGTTTTCCGTAAGTTAGCTTTGGGTTTAGCTCAACCAGGTGGTTTTGTTGCTCACTTGAGTATTCCTACAGGTGTACAAACTAGTCTTGTTGAGGATATATCTTGGCCTCAGCTAAATGTAGCTGCTTACCGGGTGACTGCTCACAAAGAAAAGATTGCCAAATCTGCAAAGTTATTATTCTCTGAACCTTTTGCCATCTGGGTTGGCTTTGGGGCGCGGGATGCTGCCGAAGAAATCCGTCTATTGGCAGAGAAAACAGGTGCAGCCGTCATCTGTTCACCTCGTGGTAAAGGGATATTTCCTGAAGATCATCCTCTGTTTGTGGGTGTCACAGGTTTGGGAGGTGATGCTTCTGTGATTACTTATATGGAAGAACAACCGCCATCCCGTATCTTGGTCTTAGGAACCCGTTTAGGTGAACCGACTTCTTTCTGGAGTCCGACAATGGTTCCAGTAAAAGGTTTCGTCCATGTAGATATTGATCCGGAAGTCCCAGGTGTAGCTTATCCCCACGCCAACACCTTATCGATTCAGTCTGACATTAAGACTTATTTACAGGAGCTTGGGCAACATCTCCCAGACACTCCTTGTTCTAGTATTGTGTCTTTACCTCGTCCTCAAATCGAAGCAATTACTACCGGAGTGGGTGAGTCAGTACGGCCAGAAGTTCTGATGGCAGCAATTCAGAAGATTATTGTTGAAGGTAGTGATGCGATAGTTTTGGCGGAGTGTGGTAACTCATTTACTTGGTCAACTCATTATCTGCGATTCACTGAACCTAATCGTTACCGAGTCAGCACTGGAGTGGGCGCAATGGGTCATGCGGCGACAGGTGTTGTGGGTGCAGCCCAAGCGCGCAAGGGTACAGCTGTGGCGATTGTTGGCGATGGGGCAATGCTGATGAATAACGAAATCAACACAGCCGTCAAGTATAAGATTCCGGCGATTTGGATTGTCCTTAACGATGCTCGATATAATATGTGCTACCAAGGCATGAAAATATTGGGCTTAAAAGGTGCAGATGCAGAGATTCCCCCAACAAACTTTGTGATGGTTGCTCGTGGGATGGGCGCAGACGGTATTGTAGTGCAGAGAGAGTCTGATTTGGAGGATGCTTTAAAAGAAGCGATCGCCTCACAAGCTCCCTTTGTTGTCGATGTAATTATTGATGGCGATCGCCCCGCCCCTTCTGGCGCACGAAATAAAAGTTTGGCAGCCCAAGGAGTGAAATCAAATGGCAATGGTAAATCAACAGCCACCAAACACGTTTCTTTTCCCTTGGTGTGATTTTATGTCTGAGGCGATCGTTTAAAAACATGGTATGAAAAGAAATCTTCTCTCTTCATACCAATAACCAAAACAATGAAGTTAGAAATACAAAGCTTTGTTAGACAAACATCAAGCTTTTAATTTCCGAACCACCTAATTATTGCAGAGTGACAAAATTAGCTAGTCTTCTTGTAAATATTCTTCACATTTCCCTGATTATTTCCAATTCGACTAATAGCTGTTCTCAAAAAGAATGGCTTGAGCGAAGTTTTGTCTCTTTATCAATACCAATTCTGCCAAATATAGCAATTTTGATGATATCTATTGCTCCTAAAGTTGAATTGGTATTACTTCCCCTTCATCAATCCACAAACAAGATTGAGAAACTAAAATGCAGCTATTTGAAACTGTTAGAGAAATGGGACATGAGCAAGTACTCTACTGTCATGGAAAAAATCCAGATATTAGAGCAATAATTGCCATCCATGACACCACATTAGGCCCAGCAATGGGAGCCACAAGGCTTTATCCTTATATCAATGAAGAAGCCGCCTTAAGAGATGCTTTGCGTTTGAGTCGGGGGATGACTTATAAAGCAGCTTGCGCTAACATTCCCGCAGGCGGAGGCAAAGCCGTTATTATTGCCAATCCCGAAGATAAAACAGATGAAATGTTGAGAGCTTATGGACGCTTTGTGGAAAGTCTCAAAGGTAGATTTATTACCGGGCAAGATGTGAATATCACTCCACAAGATGTCCGCACAATTAAACAAGAAACCAATTATGTAGTTGGTGTGGAAGAAAAATCTGGTGGGCCTGCTCCTATCACAGCTTTAGGCGTATTTTTAGGTATTAAAGCTGCTGTAGAATTTCGCTGGCAAACTAAAAATATTGAAGGGATGACAGTTGCCGTTCAAGGTTTAGGAAATGTTGGTCAGAATCTCTGCCGACACTTACATGAAAATGGTATAAAGCTTATAGTTGCTGATTTTAGTTCTGAAAAAACAGCAGAAATAAAACACCTTTTTGGTGCTACAGTAGTAGAGCCAGATGAAATTTACTCACAAAATGTAGACATATTTTCTCCCTGTGCTATGGGAGGAATTATTAACAGTCAAACAATTCCCCAACTACAAGCCAAAATTATTGCTGGTGCTGCCAATAACCAGTTAGATAATGAGCGTCTGCATGGTCAAAGATTAGTAGAAAAAGATATCCTCTACTGTCCTGATTATGTAATCAATGCTGGTGGTATCATCAACGTTTATAACGAAATGATTGGCTATGAAGAAGATAAGGCCTTCAAGCAAGTTAATAATATTTACGACACATTATTAGCAATTTTCAATATTGCTCAACAACAAAGCATTACTACTAATGATGCTTCAAAACGGCTTGCAGATGAAAGGATTATGAAGGCGAGAATCAATAAAAATCAACTAATTGCTGCCTAACACTGAGCAATTAATTATTAATTTGAGGAGTGAACAGTGGAAACAAATACATTTGCAACGTCAGCTTATATTGCCACATCACCGGAAACAGCATTCGAGTATCTTTGCAGTTTAAAAAACTTAGATGACTGGACATTGTTCAGTCGGATGCAAGAGAAAATTGACGAAGATACTTGGCTAGGAACCGCACCTGGTTATCAAAGGAATTTATATTATCACGTTAAAAAACTTGAAAATCCGCTATTCTATGGCATTGAATGGCACTGCGGATTTGAGTACAATAAATACTTCCAAGTTTACCCCGTGTTACTATTTCCGCCAAACTATATAGAGCCGGGAACAGACGAAGAAGGCGTATATTTCCATTGGTTGAGCTTTGTTGATCCTGGGCGACAAACGCCAATGATTATGCAAGGTATTCATACAGTACATACTTCCGAGTGTCGCTCTCTTAAAGCTAATCTAGAACGGAAACTTGGTCGGACTACAGCAGCAAAAGGACGCTACTTTATTGATACCGATACTATCTATGTTGATGCTCCAGTTGAACTTGGAGTTGAGTATTTAAAAGAAGTTAAAAATATCAACGAGTGGGCGCATTTAGTCAGACCAATAGGTGAAGTTGGCGGTCAGTCTGGTGAATTTTTGGACGAATATGACCAGAAAGTCAAAATTTCAGCACGGGTTCATAGTCTGAGCAAATATTACTTACTGGAACAAGAATATTTTTATCCAGAACATGACTTTTACCAACGTTCTGTAGCCCTGATGATTCCCGCAGCTTATTCATTTGCAGACCCTGATGCTTCTGGTTTCATCCTCCATCGCATTACCTTCTGGAAAGATGGTGAACAATTCGCTCACGGCAAACTCCAGATAGAAGACTTCGGCGCTGAGAGCATGAATATCAAACGCTTCTTAGAAGCCAAAGCAGGTAATCTCAAATCCTTCGACAGAGGTATGAGTTATGTACCAGTACATAAAACTCAACAGCAAGAATTGTCGTTAGTTAGGGGTGTAGGGGTATAGGGGTGTAAGGGTGTGGATTATAAACTGATTATTACTTTATTTACTTTTTGTGTTGCCGCTTTTTCAGGAATGAAAGCTGCCGAAGCTGCATCTTTTTCTGTAGTGGCCGATGGTCTGAATAATGCCAGAGGTTTAAGCTTCGGCCTTGATGGTGCGTTATATGTGACCGAAGCCGGAACCGGAGGCAATGGAGCTTGTATTCCCTCTGTTACTGGTCAAGGTGGTTCTTTGTGCTACGGCACAAGTAGTACAGTCCTGAAAATTGAGAATGGTGTGACATCACCTGTACTCACTGGGTTACCTTCCATCGCCCTAGCTGATGGTACTGGTGCTGGGGGAGCGCGAGACATCCAATTTGATACGACAGGTAAGCCTTATATTTTGATGGGATATGGGGCTAATCCTACCTTTCGTAACAATCTTGGCAACATTGACTTAGGGAAAATCATTGCTCCCGACTTTCAAACCAACTCATGGACGAGTATTGCCGATTTAGCTAACTACGAGCTTGTCAATAACCCTGATGGTGGCGATATCAATAGTAATCCCTTGGGCTTTTTTATTGATGGTAATAACCTTATAGCCGTCGATGCAGGTGCAAACAACTTGCTGAGTGTGCAAACCAATGGCACTAACTTGCAAACACTGTCCGTCTTCCCCCAAGAGATATTAACCAATCCAGTTTTCCCACCCTCCGGTACTCCATCCACCGAACCAGGACAAGTACCAACTCCCACCGCACCACCACCACCACAATTACCTATTCAAGTAGTCCCTTCCAGTGTTGTTAGAGGCCCTGATGGTGCTTACTACGTTAGTCAATTTACTGGTTTTCCCTTCCCTGAAGGTGGAGCCAAAATCTATCGAGTTGGTACTGATGGGGAAACAACAATCTATGCAGATGGGTTTACGCAGTTAACAGACCTGGAATTTGATAGTGCTGGTAATTTGTATGCCTTGCAGTATGCCAATCAGTCAGCTTGGAAAGGCAACTTCGATGGTTCATTAATCAAAATTGCTGCCGATGGTACTCGTACCACCATCCTCAGTGGTAATGGACTGGAGTCACCCAATGCTTTAGCGATCGCCCCTAATGGAGAAATTTATATCACAAATCGGAGCGATCGCCCAGGGCTAGGACAAATCATCAGAGTTGAAAATTCCCAAGCTGTTCCTGAACCTAATTCTGCTTTTAGTGTGTTCCTACTCGGCGCTTTTGGCGTTGCTTGGTTACGAAAGTCAACAAGCAGAGTTTGTCTCAACCAAAAGCCTTGAAATCGCGTTGTCTTCTCCCACAAACACCCAATCCAAATTATTAATCCTCCCACCAATTACTAACTCTCATTCTTAATCAAGTATGAAACTCAAGCTATTTGCTCTAACACTGCTTACTGTTAGTATTGCAACTGTTTCCACAACAAACACAGCCGAAGCAGCAAGCCTAACAACAATCGCCACCGGACTCAATAATGCACGGGGTATTACCTTCGGCCCTGACGGTAATATTTACGTAGGAGAAACAGGACTTGGTGGAACTGGAAATTGCCAAGGCTCTCCCAGTACAGCTGGTCAGTTAATCTGTGCAGGAAAAACAGGTTCAGTTACTAGAATTACTCCCAATGGTCAGCAAAGCCGCATATTCGATGGTTTTGACTCACTAGCATTACAACCATCTCAACAACAAGGTGCTGGGCCTCAGGATTTAAAATTTGATGCCTTCGGCAATGCCTATCTTTTAGCTGGATATGCTGGTAATCCCGGAAACCGGGACAGAGAACTAAATGCTGTGGCAACTAATGTGACATTCCCACCCTTACAAAACTTCATTGCACCTTTAGTTCCTCCCGACCAAGTATTAGATACTCCCACGTTGGCTAAATTATACAAAGCCGACCTGAACACCCAGGAATTAACAGAAATCTTTGATTTTGGGGAATATGAACTATTCAATAATCCCGACGGTGGCGATGTCATCACTAACCCCTATGCTTTAGCAATTAGAGGTAATACCGCTTATGTAGCTGATGGTGGTGGCAACGTTGTTTATGGTGTAAACCTTGATGGTAGTGGAGTTAAAGCCCTTCCTGTACCTACACAATTAGTAAGCAATCCTGAATATCCACCCCTCTCACCAGACCTACCCCCTGGTGTCATACCTGATGGCCCACCACCAGAATTTATCGAACTGCAATCAGTACCCACAGGGATTGCACTTGGCCCCGATGGTAGGATTTATTTTGGTGAATATACTGGTTTCCCCTATCCAGAAGGTCAAGCAAGAATTTTCCGCCTGAATGAGGATGATGAAATAGAAGTCTTTGCCGAAGGATTTACACACATCACCGACCTTACATTTGATCAAACTGGCAATTTGTTAGTCTTACAATTCAGTGATGAAGCTGAGTGGAAAGGTAGAGACTTAAGTCAATTACCGGGTTCGTTAATTCAAGTATCTCCTAATGGAACTCGGACAACTTTAGTAGCAGCAGGCGCAGGACTGGAATCATCTACAGGTATCACTGTTAGTCCTGACAACACAATTTACATTACAAAACGTGGTGTCGGCCCATCGGGAGAAGTCGTGCGAGTCAATGTCACATCTGTTCCCGAACCTACAACTGTATTAGGTTCATTAACTGCGGCGGCGTTGGGTGCATCTTCAATGTTGAAGAAGCGCAAACGTAGCAGAGAGTTAGTTGTTGTGTCAACAAAATAAGTAGGGAGTAGGGAGTGAGAACTTATTTCTCATCTCCCTCATCCTGATGAAAAACCTGTATAAATCTGACCAAATTACATTCAATCCCGGAGCTTAATTGTGATGGCACTATTAACAAAATTTTCAATCACACTTGTGGGTGCTGGATTGATGACACTAGCAGCCGTAAGCGAAGCCAAAGCTGTCACCTTAAAATACGAAAGTAGTATTGGTAGACCTGCTACTTTTGTGAACGGTGACTTTCCTGGTGTCCCTGGAACATTGGCGGTTCCCCAAGGTATAGGGGTACAAGACTCTACTAAGAATATTTTTATTAGTAACGGTCGTGGTATTGACCGTGTGGATGTATTTGATAGTCAAGGTAACTTTCTGAGAGCAATTGGTAGCACAGGTAGCGGCCCTGGACAGTTCGACGAGCCAGCAGACCTCAGATTTAATCCCATCACAGGTGATTTACACGTTGGTGATGTTTTCAACAGTCGGATTAATGTTTTCGATGCCCAAGGTAATTTTAAGACATCTTATGGTTCATTTAGTGGGGCTGTAGAGGATAGATTATTCTTCGGCCCTGGAGGAATGGATTTTGATAAAGCTGGTAATTTGTATGTAACTGACTTTAGTGCAGATATCATCAAAGTATATAACCCAGATGGGGTAGAAATTAGAACTATTGGCAGTCCTGGAAGTGGAGATGGGCAATTTTCCGGGCCTGGAGGCTTAATCATCTCTGACAACACTGGCAGAATTTATATCAATGACCAATACAATGGTCGCGTCCAAGTTCTTGACCCAGATGGTAACTTCTTATTTGCCTTTGGTTCTACAGGTTCCGCACCCGGTCAATTTAGAGAACCAATCGGTATTGATGTAGATGAATACGAAAATATCTATGTCGCAGATTCTCAAAATAGTCGTGTGCAAGTATTTGATAAAGACGGTAACTTCCTAACTACCTTTGGCGAACCAACCCGCAATGCTGCTGGTGAAATTGTCCCACCACCTACACCTCCAGCACTTGGCGGAACTACTCCTTATGGTACTCCTATTGATTTAACACCAGGCAGATTTAACTGGTCTGCTGGGTTACATTACGATGATGGCAAAGTGTATGTAGGCGATTTCTTCCAAGGTCGTGTTCAAGTGTTAGCGGTAGAAGGCAGAACTCAAGTACCTGAGCCTACTTCAATGTTGGGTTTAGGCTTGTTGGGATTAGGTTTTACTGTGACAAAATTACGGAAAAATAGACAGCGCAAGTCAAGCATTAGTTTAGATAGAAGATTACAAAAGTCTATCATCTAGGCTTATCAAGATTATTTCTCTGTGTCTCTGTGGTTTAAAAATTGATTTATCCACAGAGACAAATAAATAAATGGAAATTAAAATTATGTCTGCTTTAATTACTATAAAAACAACTAGTATTAGTAGTTTATTACGTTACTGGATTTCACAAGTGGTAGATAAAAAAACTATTATCTGGCTTGATGAAAAAAAGGAACAAATTAAAAATAGTGTCACTGGACGAGAATTTTTCACTGCGTTTAGTATGGTGTCTCGTTATGTGACTAAAGACCAATTGCAACTAACACCAGAGGATTTAAAAGCAGCTTCAGCACTACATACAGGTTGGTTTCCTGGTCATTGGAGTGTAGAGCAAGCTGCACGGACAATATTAGTTTTAGCGTTGCCACAAGATAATACAGAAAAATATTTACACACTTTAGAGCAAGTATTCATATCGGCAGATGTTAGCGAATTAGTTGCACTTTATCAAGCCTTACCTCTATTAGCTTATCCAGAACGATGGCAAAAACGGGCGGCGGAAGGTGTGCGTAGCAATATGACAGCAGTATTTAACGCTGTGGCTTTACGTAATCCTTATGCAGCAGAGTATTTTGATACTTTGGCATGGAATCAGATGGTGTTGAAAGCGTTATTTGTGGGTAGTCCTCTGCATTTAATTCAGGGTTTAGATGTGCGTGCTAACAGTGAGTTAGCGAGGATGTTAGTTGATTATGCTCAGGAACGCCAGAGTGCAAACCGTCCAGTTTCGTCTGAACTGTGGCAATTGGTGGAGTGTGTCAAGTCGCTTTGCTCCAATTCAAAATTCAAAATTCAAAATTCAAAAAAAGTCAATAGTCAATAGTTATTTTCCTGCAATTCTCCAAAAAAATCAAAGTTATGAACAACTTTATTACTAAAGATATGATGTTTATTGATCCTCACATTCACATGAGTTCGCGTACCACTGATGATTATGAAAAGATGCGTCAGTCGGGAATTGTGGCGGTGATTGAGCCTGCTTTTTGGTTTGGACAACCGCGTACTAATGTTGGTTCGTTTCAAGATTATTTCAGCAGTTTGGTTGGGTGGGAAAGGTTTAGAGCTTCACAGTTTGGTATTAAACATTACTGCACAATTGGACTAAATTCTAAGGAAGCTAACAACGAAGTCTTAGCCGAGCAAGTCATGGAACTTTTGCCTTTATATGCTTGTAAAGAAGGTGTAGTGGCTATTGGGGAAATTGGCTATGACGATATGACACCTGCCGAAGATAAGTATTTTCGCCTGCAACTAGAACTGGCGAGAGAATTAGATATCTTGGTGATGATTCATACACCACACCGAGATAAAAAAGCGGGTACAAGCCGGAGTATGGATGTCTGCATTGAGCATGGGTTAAAACCTTCCCAGGTGATTGTAGACCACAATAACGAAGAAACAGTCAAAGAAGTTCTAGACAGAGGTTTTTGGGCAGCGTTTACCATTTACCCAAATACCAAAATGGGCAATGCTCGCATGGTAGAAATTGTCCGTCAATATGGGAGCAATAGGATCATTGTAGACAGTAGTGCAGACTGGGGAGTGAGTGACCCCTTAGCTGTACCTAAAACAGCTTTACTGATGCTGGAACGAGGTATTTCTGAAGCGGATGTGGAAAAAGTCTGTTATGAGAATGCACTTTCAGCCTATGGCCAAAGCGGTCAAATGCGAGAATCCGACTGGCTAAACCTCCCACCAATCGACCAAAGACAAAAATTTAGTGATAATTCCGTCCTCAGAGGACAAGAACCATTGGTAGAGTCGCGTCATGAATATGCACTGATTGAATAACTCATTATCTAAAAATCTCTCTAATACCATTTCACTAAAATTCTGATACAGAGCTAAACCCAGAAACATTTGCAAAATCTAGATTTTTGAATTTTGTACTCCTGCGGAGAACCCGTAGGGTATTTTGAATTTTGAATTGGTATCACTTCTGTTTCTGCGTGAGTAAAATCATGAACACCGCAACCCTAAACACCCGTTCCTTGTGGGCATATCTGCAATTATTGCGACCTGCCAATATTATCACCGCCTGGGCAGACATCATGGCTGGCTTTGCTGCTTCGGGATATTTTATACAAGTTGACATAGTACCATTACTATGGTTACTACTAGCTACCACAGGCTTGTATGGCGGCGGTATTGTATTTAACGATGTCTTTGATGCTGAACTAGATGCCCAAGAACGTCCAGAAAGACCGATTCCTAGTGGTAGGGTATCTCGGACTGGGGCAAGTTTATTGGGAAGTTCGCTGTTGATTTTGGGTGTGGTGGGGGCGGTGCAGGTTTCGTGGGTGAGTATGGTATTGGCTCTGGCGATCGCTACCTCCGCATTATTGTATGATGCTTTTGGGAAACACCAACCAATTTTCGGCCCCATTAACATGGGATTTTGTCGGGGTGGTAACTTGTTGTTGGGGGTGAGTGTTGTCCCAAGCTTGATAGGTGAATATTGGTTTCTCGCGTTGATTCCCATAGTTTACATTGCTGCCATCACCGCTTTGAGTAGGGGTGAAGTACATGGCGGAAAACTGAGTACGGGGATAACAGCATTGTTATTGATAGTAGCAGTTATTTTCGGGCTTTTGGGTTTAGGATTACTGACAAATTATCAAGTCCTCACGGCTTTACCATTCCTCATATTGTTGACTATCCGAGTATTAATTCCATTTATCAAAGCTGCGCGTCAACCTACGCCAGAACAAATCAGGATTGCTGTTAAAACAGGGGTGCTATTTTTAATCGTTTTAGATAGTACCATAGCTGCGGGTTTTGCTGGTTTACCTTATGGGTTACTAGTTCTAGGTCTTTTACCAATTTCTATGATCTTGTCTCGAATTTTTGCTGTGACTTAACCCTAGCTTATGCAAATTTAATATATAAAATTAGAGACTGGGAAAATGACTTTACAATCTTCACTTGACCGGAAGTTTCCATCAATAAATTATGTCAAAGCTCGACATATCACTATTATTGGTGGACGTGGAAGAATGGGCAAGTTATTCGCTGAGAAACTTGTGGCTGTGGGTCATAAAGTTAGTGCTTTAGGACAACAAGATTGGGACGATGCAGAGGAATTATTAAGTCAGGCAGATTTAGTGATAGTTTCTGTTCCTATTGAATATACATTGGATGTCATCAAACGTACAGCAAAATACCTCTCTGTAAATACGGCTTTGTGTGATATTACAAGTATTAAAACTCAGCCAACTCAAGCTATGTTGACACATCACAATGGTGCTGTGATGGGTTTACATCCTATGTTTGGGCCTAGTGTCACCTCTTTTTCTGGACAAAAGGTAGTGGTGTGTCCTGGTCGGAATGATGAAGCATTTCAATGGTTATTAGATTTTATTGAAACTCAAGGTGGTGAGTTAATTACTTGCACACCAGAAGAACATGACGAAATGATGGTGTTTATTCAAGCTACGCAGCATTTTTGTAGGTTTAGCCTTGGGGTTTTCTTGGCTCAAGCGAATGTTGATTTAGAACGTAGTTTGTTAATGTCATCTCCGAGTTATCGTCAAGAAATTGAAATTATCAAACGCTTATTTCGTCAGAGTCCTAGTTTATGTGTTGACATTATGTTAGCTACTGAGGAAAGATGTCAGACAATTAATGATTTAGCTGATACTTATGGTCGTTTGGCTAAGTTGGTGGTGCAGAAAGATAGGGAGGGTTTAATTAGGGAATTTGAGGAAAATAAGGTTATTTTTTCTTATCCAATTGCTGAGGTTAAGGGATGAGTTTTTAACGCGGAGGGGCGCTAAGGTTAACGCGGTGAACCAGCGCTGCGGGAGGGTTTCCCTCCGCAGGCGACTGGTGAACCCGAAGGGAGGGGCGCTGAGGGTTGATGAGGATATTTGCTTGTTTATATGGAATTTTGGAAGTGATTATATATGATGTTTGATGTTCAACGAAAAGCTCAGTTTGATGTACAGTCTATTAGTCAAAATTTTGCGGTGAGTTTTAATTATGAAATTTATTTTACTGATAGTTTGTTTAGTTTAAAAAATGCTACTTTAGCACAGGTTATTGCTTTCGATGGGGAAAGGAAACCAAAGAAAATCATAGCGGTGGTAGATGGGGGATTGTTGGAGTTCTGGCCGGATTTACTCCAGCAAATTACGAACTATGCAAAGTTCTATGCTGAGGTGTTAACTCTGGCTGTCGAACCAATAGTTGTTCCTGGTGGAGAAGCGGTGAAGAATGACCCTCTGTTGTTAAATAAAATTCATCAATTGGTGGAAGCGGCGGGGATATGTCGTCACTCCTATGTGTTGGGAATTGGGGGTGGTGCTGTGTTGGATTTGATAGGATATGCAGCCGCTACAGCACATAGGGGAGTGAGATTGATTCGGATTCCGACAACGGTTTTAGCGCAGAATGATTCCGGTATCGGGGTGAAAAATGGTGTTAATGCTTTTGGTAAGAAGAACTTTTTAGGTACATTTGCCCCACCTTATGCGGTAATCAATGATTCTGCATTCTTGAGTACATTATGCGATCGCGATTGGCGTTGTGGAATTGCTGAAGCTATAAAAGTTGCATTAATTAAGGATGTGGGTTTCTTTGATTTTATCCATGAACACACTACAGCCCTTGTCCGCCGCGATATGGATACTATGCAACAGCTAATCTATCGTTGCGCCCAGCTACATTTGGAACATATTGCTGGTGGCGACCCTTTTGAAAAAGGTTCATCCCGTCCTCTAGATTTTGGACATTGGGCAGCTCATAAACTAGAGCAGTTGACAGATTATAATCTACGTCATGGTGAAGCTGTAGCTATTGGTATTGCTTTAGATAGTACCTATTCTTACCTGCTGGGATGGTTAACTTATGCAGAGTGGCAACAAATATTAAATACATTAGCAGGGCTGGGCTTCAAGCTGTATGTACCAGAACTAGCTGCAACATCATCTCTATTTGCAGGTTTAACTGAATTTCGTGAACACTTGGGCGGTGAATTAACCTTGACTCTCTTACAACATATCGGGAAAGGAGTCGAAGTCCACGAAGTCAATATGTCTTTGTACCAACAAGCAATTTCTCTTGTACATCAGTTTGGGAAATACTTGTAGACATCGGTAACAGTGAGTCAAATACGTAAACGTCTTTCCCTTACACCCCTACACCCATTATCAGTAAAGATGCAAATCGAAAGCAATAACAACCTCCATCTAACCTACTGTACTAACATTCACCCCGGCGAAGAATGGGAAAAAGTCTTTGCTAACCTCAAGCAATATCTTCCCCCCCTAAAAGCACGATTAGCACCAGAAAAAAAGTTTGGTGTGGGTTTACGTTTAGCAGAGGTAGCTGCTAGGGAATTACTCCAAGGGAATACCTTGACTGGGTTTAAGTCATGGTTGGCTGAACAAGACCTATATGTATTTACCTTAAATGGCTTTCCTTATGGACAATTTCACTGGCAAGTAGTCAAAGACTTAGTTTATGCGCCAGATTGGTCTGAGCAGAAACGCTTGGACTATACATTGCAATTAATGCAGATTTTAGCAGAATTATTACCGCCGGGGATGGAAGGCAGTATTTCTACACTACCGTTATCTTATAAGCCTTGGTTCGAGGGAAATCAACTTGCTCAAGCATCGGTGATGCTGAATGCGAGTCAGCAGATAGCACAAGTAGTAGAACAGATGGTACGCATCCGAGTTGAACAGGGAAAAATCTTACACCTGAATTTAGAACCGGAACCAGATGGATTACTCGAAAATGCGGCTGAAGTAGTTGATTTTTTCCAGATGTATCTACTACCAGTTGCTGGCGCTTATTTAATCAAGCAATTGGGAATTACACAAGAACTAGCAGAAAATTACATATTAGATCATCTGCGTATTTGTTACGATACCTGCCATTTTGCTGTGGAATATGAAGACCCCCTTTCTGTGCTACTGCAATTTAAAGCGGCGGGAATTAAAATTGGCAAAATCCAGATTAGTGCAGCATTACAGGTAAAGATACCCACAGCAATAGAAAAGCGTCGTCTACTAATAGAGAGATTACATCCCTTTGCTGAGTCTACATATTTACATCAGGTAATAGGACGCACAAGCAACAACAGACTAATTCACTATCAAGACCTAGAAACCGCCTTACCTAACCTAGAAAACACCACAGATAAAGAGTGGCGGATACACTTTCACGTCCCGATTTTCATGAGTGACTACCAACTATTGCAGTCAACTCAACATGACATTGTAAATGTACTGGATTTGCTGCAACATCACCACTTTTGCAACCATCTCGAAATTGAAACCTACACCTGGGAAGTCCTACCCGATGAAATGAAACTAAACTTACCCGCCTCAATCCAACGTGAATATGAGTGGGTAATGAACAAATTATTACTAAAGCAACTAGTGGCTTTCCCTTAGCGTTACTTTGCGCTTTCCAGCCTGCGGCAAGCCGCAAAAGCGTCTACAGCGTTACTTTGCCTTTCAGATTTAAAAATTAGAAGTTTCCATGCAAAAAACTGTTATTCTCAACGTTGTCGGATTAACACCGAAACTTATATGTGAACATACACCCTTTCTTTCACGGTGGTCATCTACAGGAAAAATTGCCACTGTTACACCCGTGTTACCTGCTGTAACTTGTACAGCGCAAGCAACCTATCTCACAGGTAAATCACCTGATGAACATGGAATCGTTGCTAACGGTTGGTATTTTCGTGATGAGTGTGAAATTAAATTTTGGCGACAGTCTAACAAACTCATTCAAGCACCCAAAGTATGGGAAATTGCCAAAGAGATAGATTCTGATTTTACCTGTGCCAACTTATTCTGGTGGTACAATATGTATTCCTCAGTGGATTATTCGGTGACTCCCCGACCGATGTATCCGGCTGATGGCAGAAAATTACCTGATATATATAGTCAACCAGAAAACTTGCGATCGCGTCTACAAATTGATCTAGGTCAGTTTCCTCTGTTCAACTTCTGGGGGCCAAATACCTCAATTCGTTCCACCCAATGGATTGCAGACTCAGCAAAATTTCTTGATGGACGTTGCGACCCCACGCTGACACTAGTTTATTTACCCCATCTGGACTACTGTCTACAAAAGTATGGGACTGATATCACCAAAATAGCCAAGGATTTACAGGAAATTGACGCTATTTGTAGCGATTTAATCCAATTCTATGAAAATCGAGGCGCTCAAGTCATTGTTTTATCTGAATATGGGATTACCTCAGTCTCCCAACCCATACATATTAACCGTGTCTTGCGAGAACATGGCTTACTCACAATCAGGGAAGAATTGGGACGAGAATTACTAGATGCTGGCGCTAGTAAAGCCTTTGCTGTGGCTGACCATCAAGTAGCTCATGTGTATGTCAATGATCCCTATTATATTCCCCAGGTGCGATCGCTCCTCGAAAATATAGATGGGATTGCTGATGTTTTAGATGAGACGCAAAAATCTTACTATCATCTCAATCACTCCCGCGCCGGAGAGTTAATTGCAGTATCTCAACCAGATGCTTGGTTTACCTATTATTACTGGCTTGATGACCGTCGCGCTCCCGATTTTGCCAAAACTGTAGATATTCACCGTAAACCCGGTTACGACCCTGTAGAACTTTTCCTCGACCCAGAAATCAAATTACCTCAAGTTAAAATTGCTACTAAGCTTTTGCAGAAAAAACTCGGTTTTCGTTACTTGATGGATATCATTCCTTTAGATGCTGAACTGGTCAAAGGTTCTCACGGCTGTCTTCCTCCTTCTCCATCTCAAAGCCCATTATTAATTACTCAACAATCTCACTTGTTTGATTCTACGGCAATTTCCGCCACTGATGTTTACCAGTTAATTCTCAAACATCTCATGGTAAATAGTAATCAGATGTCGTGCATTTAACTTGTACATCTTTTCGTATTGGCTGTTGACAGTTAACTGCTTATAAATATATCTTGCTTTAGTTAGATGCGGAAAAGAGCAAGAAGCTATTCAGTAAATATGGAAATTAAATTGTATAAAAGCTAATAAATTGCCATCCCAATCTAAAGATATTTCATTTAAATAATGATTGATGTTTAGTAGGCTATAACAAGAAGTCACAAAATATTTGTATTTTCATAAGCTCGGAAAATAATCCTGTATTAGTAGAACTTTCATAGCACCTAATTATTACAACTTATCTACTGCAAAAAGTTATTTTTTAGCAGTGACAGATTTCTTGAATAATTGAATAGTAAATATTCTAGAGAGATAATTTATGATTGCCGATTCCCACAGCTACAGAACTAATGGTAACGTGCGTGTCTCTCGCTCCATCACACAAGTTAAAATGGAGACAGCTTTAGAAGAGATTCTTTTCTACTTAAACTCTCAGCGTGGTGGATTGCTGACTAGTAGCTATGAATATCCAGGAAGATATAAAAGATGGGCAATTGGTTTTGTTAATCCACCTGTAGAATTATCCACAAGCGGAAATACTTTTACTCTCACAGCATTAAATGAGCGTGGCTATGTACTTTTACCAGTGATCTTTGAGTGTTTATCAAAATCAGAACAACTCCAGAAACTCACTGAACATCATCATAAAATTACTGGATTAGTTAAATCTACACCAGAATTTTTTGCCGAAGAAGAACGTAGTAAACAACCTTCTACATTTACGGTTATTCGGGAAATACTACATATCTTCTCTAGTCAAGAAGACGAACATTTAGGATTATATGGTGCGTTTGGTTATGACTTAGTTTTCCAATTTGAGCAAATAACCCAATGCTTAGAACGTCCACAAGACCAACGAGATTTAGTTCTATATTTACCCGACGAATTGATAGTTGTAGACTACTATCAACAACAAGCATTTCGGCTAGAGTATGACTTCATCACAGCGCATGGTAGTACTTATGATTTGCCCCGCACGGGAGAATCTGTTGATTATCGAGGTCAATGTTTAACACCTCCTCAAAATGCTGACCATAAAATAGGTGAGTATGCCAAACTAGTAGAATTTGCCCTTGATTATTTCCGTCGGGGTGACTTATTTGAAGTGGTTCCCAGTCAGAATTTTTTCACAGCTTGCGAAGCACCACCAAGCCAACTATTTGAAACTTTAAAACAAATAAATCCTAGTCCCTATGGATTTATTTTTAATCTTGGTGGAGAATACATCATTGGCGCTTCACCAGAAATGTTTGTACGGGTGGAAGGTAGGCGTGTAGAAACTTGTCCTATTAGTGGCACTATTACTAGAGGGCATGATGCTATAGATGATGCTGTGCAGATTCGTCAGTTACTCAACTCCCACAAAGACGAAGCAGAGTTGACTATGTGTACTGACGTAGACCGTAACGATAAGTCTCGCATCTGTGAACCCGGTTCAGTCAAGGTGATTGGTCGCCGGCAAATTGAATTATATAGCCACTTAATTCATACGGTAGACCATGTAGAAGGCATTCTCCGACCAGAGTTTGATGCTTTAGATGCTTTCCTCAGTCACACTTGGGCTGTTACAGTCACAGGCGCACCGAAAAGGGCTGCTATTCAATTCATCGAAAAGAACGAACGCAGCGTCAGACGTTGGTATGGTGGCGCGGTTGGGTATTTGAATTTTAACGGGAATTTAAATACTGGGTTAATTTTAAGGACAATCAGATTGCAAGACTCAATTGCTGAAGTGCGAGTTGGTGCTACTCTACTGTATGACTCCATACCCCAAGCAGAAGAACAAGAAACCATCACTAAAGCTGCGGCTGCTTTTGAAACGATTCGGCGTGCTAAACAAATAGACCCACAGATTGAAGAATCTAGTACTAGAAAGTTAAGCAAATATCTTCCCGATGGACAATCAGGTAAACACATCTTACTAATTGACCATGAAGACTCATTTGTTCATACCCTAGCTAACTACATCCGTTCCACTGGTGCAACTGTCACCACACTGCGTCACGGCTTCTCAGAATCCCTATTTGATACAGAACGCCCAGACTTAGTAGTATTATCTCCTGGCCCCGGTAGACCGAGTGAATTTAAAGTACAGGAAACCGTCGCCGCCTGCGTCCGTCGCCAAATACCTCTGTTTGGTGTCTGTTTAGGACTGCAAGGTATTGTGGAAGCTTTCGGTGGAGAATTGGGAGTATTGAATTATCCCCAACATGGTAAATCTTCGCGGATTTTTGTTACAGCACCCGATTCTGTGATGTTTCAAGATTTGCCCGAATCTTTTACAGTCGGGAGATATCATTCATTATTTGCACTATCACAACGCTTACCAAAAGAACTGAAGGTGACAGCGATTTCTGATGATGAGGTGATTATGGCGATTGAACATCAGACACTACCTATCGCCGCCGTCCAGTTTCATCCAGAATCAATCATGACTCTAGCTGGAGAAGTTGGTTTAATGATGATCAAAAATGTGGTGCAAAAATATACACAAAGTCAACAGTCAACAGTTCCCATCTATGACTAACCAAATTGCCCCGCCTCGCCACATTCTTCAAGAGATTGTGTTGCATAAACAACAAGAAGTTACGCAATTACAACAGGAATTACCTTTAGTTACACTGCAACAGCAGTTAACTATTGCGCCGCCCGTGCGAGATTTTTTGAAGGCTTTGCAAGATAATTCTCATAAGCCTAGTTTAATAGCTGAAGTAAAAAAAGCATCACCGAGTCGCGGGATTATTCGGTTAGATTTTGATCCAGTGGCGATCGCTCAATCTTACCAAAAAGGTGGTGCAGCTTGTCTGTCTGTTCTTACTGATGAGAAGTTCTTTCAAGGTAGTTTTGATAATCTGCGCTTGGTGCGTCAGCAAGTCTCGTTACCCTTATTGTGTAAGGAGTTTATCATTGACTCTTACCAAATATATCTCGCACGGACTTTCGGTGCAGATGCGGTATTGTTGATTGCAGCTATCCTTTCAGATGAAGAACTCCAAGAGTTTTTAAAATTGATTCATGAGTTGGGGATGACTGCACTAGTAGAAGTCCATACCTTAGCCGAACTGGATAGAGTGTTAAAACTGAAAGACTTACGTTTGTTGGGAATTAACAACCGCAATCTGGAAGATTTTACAGTTGATTTAAAAATCACACAACAGCTTTTAAGCCAGCGACAGCAAGAAATAGAAAACTTGAATCTCACAATTGCTAGTGAGTCGGGAATTTATACACCTGCTGATTTATCCTTCGTTGCTGGAGTTGGGGCGCGTGCGGTGTTGGTGGGAGAGTCTTTAGTTAAACAAACTGATGTTGAAGAAGCAACACGTAGTTTGTTAGTAGCTTAAATATTTTGTGTCTTTTTGAACCACAAAGACATAGTAGAGACTTCTTGCAGAGGTTAGGTCAAGGGGAAGGATAAGCGAAATACATTATGCTTTCCCCCTTAACCCTTTTCTGACGAGAGTAGAAAGCAGCCTTTAGCGGGAGACATTAATGAACAAGAGATGAGAATAATGATGTTTTAGTTGCTTTAAGGTAATTATATGAGAGCAATGGCGATCGCTAACTTCGGCAGCCCAGAAGTTTTTACAGAAGTTGAAGTTAATAAACCAACACCAGCTAACAACGAAGTTTTAGTCAAGGTTTATGCAACTTCGGTTAACCCAG
Organism: Anabaena sp. FACHB-595; assembly: GCF_048568275.1. NCBI lineage: Bacteria > Bacillati > Cyanobacteriota > Cyanophyceae > Nostocales > Nostocaceae > Anabaena > Anabaena sp. FACHB-595. The sequence goes on along the minus strand of NZ_CP183473.1, from coordinate 483,480 downwards.
CAGACTGTGGAATGCGTCGAGGATTTTTTGGCCCCAGGGTTCAGTTACCAGCAATTCTCGGTTTTGACGTTTCTGGTGTTGTTGAAGCAGTTGGCGAAAACGTCAGAGATTTTCAAGTCGGTGATGAAGTTTATTATGCCATCCCCCATGAATTAGGCGGCGGTGCTAATGCAGAATACCACGCTTTTCCGTCGTCGATGATTGCCAAAAAGCCCAACAACATATCTCATCTAGAAGCAGCTACCGTACCCGTAGCCGGGGGTACAGCATGGGCTGCACTCATCACCAGAGCCAATCTTCAAGTCGGTGAAACGGTATTAATTCATGGCGGTGCAGGAGGTGTAGGTACATTCGCCATCCAAATAGCCAAGGCGGCTGGTGCTTATGTTTATACGACCTGTGGCGGTTATGATATCGATTTTGTTAAGTCCATTGGTGCAGATAGAGCCATTGATTACCGCAACGAAGATTTTACAAACATCATTATGCAGGAAACAGGTGGCGCAGGCGTTGATATAACTTTTACTACTGTTGCTGGTGAAACCCTAGCCAAAAGTTTACTAGTAACAAAGGAAAACGGTCGGGCTGTCACCATAACGGGCGTTACAGGCGACCTGAACACCGCCATTTTTAAAAATATTACTATCCATTTTGTACACCTAGACGACACTCATTCCAAGCTGAATGCTTTAAGAAGCTTAATTGAACGTCGTCAAATCAAACCCATCTTTGGCATCACTTATCCCCTCAATCAATTAGCAGCAGCACATAAAAAACTTGAGGAAGGAGGCCAAGGTATACGCGGCAAAATAGCCATTGAGGTCAATAGTTAACTGTTATTCTTCTTTCCACTCCTACACCCTTATACCCCTATACCCCTACCTAAATGCCTACCATTTCTGACCATTTTCAATCTTTACGCCAACGTCAACAGTGTGCGTTGATTCCTTTTATCACTGCTGGCGACCCTGATTTACAAACTACTGCCGAGGCTTTACGCATTTTAGATCGTCATGGGGCTGATTTTATCGAATTGGGTGTTCCCTATTCTGACCCTTTGGCAGATGGGCCTGTGATTCAAGCAGCAGCAACCCGCGCCTTGCAGCGAGGAACGAAATTAGAGCAAGTTTTGGAGATGCTGGAAACAGTTATTCCCAGTCTGCAAGCACCGATAATTTTATTCACTTACTACAACCCAATTTTACATCGTGGGATTCAGTCGTTTTTGGAAACAATTGCGGCGGTTGGGGTGCGGGGTCTAGTAGTGCCAGATTTACCTTTAGAAGAGGCGGAAGAATTAATTAAAACTGCTGCTAATTTTGGTATTGAGGTGATTTTGCTGGTTGCTCCTACTAGTTCTCAGAATAGGATTGAAGCGATCGCACGTCAATCACAAGGATTCATTTATTTAGTAAGTGTCACAGGCGTTACAGGTATCCGTTCCCAAATCCAAGACCGCGTACAACACTTAATTACCGACTTACGCCACGTCACAGATAAACCCATCGGCGTAGGCTTTGGTATCTCCGCACCAGAACAAGCCCGTCAAGTTAAAGAATGGGGTGCAGATGCGGTCATCGTTGGTAGTGCTTTTGTCAAACGCCTCGCAGAAGGTAGCCCAAGCCAAGGATTACAAGCGGTAGAAAAACTCTGCCAAGAACTCAAGACAGCTATTACCCGTGTAGAGGCTAGAGTTTAGACTCTCCCCATCTCTGCGTGAAAAATCATCATCATGTAAAAGGACTTTAACCAGTGGTAAGCACTCCAGAAATTAAAAACCAACTTGCACGCCCAGATGCACTAGGCAGATTCGGTAAATTCGGCGGTAAGTATGTACCTGAAACCCTGATGCCAGCTTTAGGCGAATTAGAAACCGCTTATCAAAAATACCGTGACGATGCCAGCTATCAAACCGAATTACAAAACTTACTGCGTGATTATGTAGGCAGACCTAGCCCATTGTACTTTGCTGAACGCCTAACAGAATATTACGCCAGACCAGACGGAACTGGTGCGCAAATTTACTTAAAGCGTGAAGATTTAAATCATACAGGCGCACACAAAATTAATAACGCTTTGGCTCAAGTATTACTCGCCAAACGCATAGGTAAACAGCGTGTCATTGCCGAAACAGGGGCAGGTCAACACGGTGTAGCAACTGCAACTGTATGTGCGCGTTTTGGGTTGGATTGTGTGATTTACATGGGCATCCACGATATGGAACGACAAGCCCTAAATGTTTTCCGCATGAAGTTGATGGGGGCGGAAGTTCGCCCAGTGGAAGCGGGTACAGGAACCCTCAAAGATGCAACATCAGAAGCAATTCGAGATTGGGTAACAAATGTAGAAACCACACATTACATCCTTGGTTCTGTGGCTGGCCCCCATCCCTACCCGATGATTGTCCGCGACTTCCACGCCATTATCGGTAAAGAAACCCGCGTCCAGTGTCAAGAAAAATGGGGAGGACTCCCAGATATTCTACTGGCTTGTGTGGGTGGTGGTTCCAATGCCATTGGCTTGTTCCACGAGTTTATAGATGAGCCTTCCATCCGTCTGATTGGTGTGGAAGCCGCCGGCGAAGGTGTAGACACAGATAAACACGCTGCCACCTTGACACTAGGTAGAGTTGGAGTTTTGCATGGTGCAATGAGTTACTTATTGCAAGATGAGGATGGTCAAGTCATTGAAGCTCACTCAATTAGTGCTGGACTAGACTATCCGGGTGTAGGGCCTGAGCATAGTTATTTGAAAGATATAAGACGCGCTGAATATTACAGCGTGACTGATAAACAAGCTTTAGATGGATTTCAACAACTCTCCCGACTAGAAGGGATTATACCCGCATTAGAAACATCTCATGCGATCGCTTACCTAGAAACTCTCTGTCCCCAACTCAATGGTAGCCCTCGCATTGTCATCAACTGTTCTGGCAGAGGTGATAAAGATGTGCAAACCGTCGCCAAAGTCCTTAATTATTAACCATTAACTAATATGGTAGCTGTAACTCAAACTCCACTTGATAACATCTCAGTTACTCCCGACTCCAACGACTGGTCAGCCATACTCCAACAATTGCTCAAACGCCAATCCTTAACAGTTGCCCAAGCGACAGATTTAATGCAAGGCTGGCTCACAGATACCATTCCCCCAGTCCTCTCAGGCGCAATCTTAGCCGCAATCCAAGCTAAAGGCGTATCATCTGAAGAGTTAGTGGGCATGGCCAGGGTTCTGCAATCCCAGTCCTCTTACTCCCCTCCTCATTCCCCATTCCCCACTCCCCTTATTGATACTTGCGGAACTGGTGGTGATGGTGCATCTACTTTCAATATCTCCACTGCTGTGGCTTTTGTGGCTGCGGCAGCCGGGGTAAAAGTTGCCAAACATGGGAATCGTTCTGCTTCTAGCAAGACTGGTTCGGCTGATGTGTTGGAAGCTTTGGGAATTAATCTCAATGCCAATGCAGATAAGGTACAAGCCGCAGTAAGTGAGGTGGGAATTACCTTTTTATTCGCCCCTGGTTGGCATCCAGCACTGAAGACAGTGGCGACTTTACGCAAAACTCTGAAGGTGCGGACTATTTTTAATTTGTTGGGGCCTTTAGTTAATCCCCTGCGTCCCACTGGACAGATTATTGGTGTAAATGACCCTTTATTAATCGAAGAGATCGCCCTAGCATTATCTCATTTGGGATGTCGAAAAGCGATCGCTCTCCACGGAAGGGAACGCTTAGATGAGGCTGGACTAGCAGATGTGACCGATTTAGCCATACTCCAAGATGGAAAAGTCAGTTGTCTTGCACTTAATCCTCAAGAACTAGGCTTAAATCACGCCCCAACTGAAGTATTACGCGGTGGAGATGTGGCGGAAAATGCCGAAATTTTGAAGGCAATCCTCCAAGGTAAAGGGACTCAAGCCCAACAAGATGTAGTCGCTTTAAATACAGCCTTAGCATTGCAAGTTGGTGAGGCGATTACCACGACAGATATTGTAGAAGGTTGTGTCAAAGGTATAGCTATTGCCAGAGAAGTGCTGCAAAGTGGCGCGGCTTGGACAAAGTTAGAACAACTTGCTGAATTTCTACGCTAAACACATATACAAGGTAACAACAATGATTGTCATACTTAAAAATGGTACACCTGCTGAAGAAATTACTCGCATCAGCGAAGGTCTAAGTGAAGTTTGGGAAGTCAAAGTAGAAAAGAGCATCGGCAAACATAAAGTGATTCTGGGAATCATCGGTGACACCGCCACTATCGACACATTGCAGATTCAAGAGTTCAGCCCTTGGATTCAACAAGTCATGCGAGTGCAGAAACCTTTCAAGCGGGTGAGTCGAGAATTTCGTTATGGAGAAGCCAGCGAGGTAATTGTCAATACACCAAACGAGCGTGTTTACTTTGGTGAACATCATCCAATAGTTGTAGTGGCTGGGCCTTGTTCCGTGGAGAATGAGGAAATGATTGTGGAGACAGCCAAGTGTGTAAAAGCAGCTGGCGCTAAGTTTCTCAGAGGTGGAGCCTATAAACCCCGGACTTCTCCCTATGCTTTCCAAGGACATGGCGAAAGTGCATTAGGTTTGTTAGCGGCGGCGCGTGAGGCGACAGGTTTAGGTATCATCACTGAAGTTATGGATACTGCCGACTTAGCAGCCGTGGCAAGGGTAGCCGATGTGATTCAAGTCGGTGCGCGGAATATGCAGAACTTCGCCTTGTTGAAAAAAGTCGGCGCTCAAGATAAACCAGTGCTACTCAAGCGGGGGATGGCTGCAACTATTGACGAGTGGTTAATGGCTGCTGAATATATCATGGCTTCGGGCAATTCTAACGTGATTTTGTGTGAACGGGGAATTAGAACTTTTGATAGTAAATATGCGCGGAATACCTTGGATTTATCTGTGATTCCCGTATTGCGATCGCTCACTCATTTACCCATTATGATAGACCCTAGTCATGGTACAGGTAAATCTGAATATGTGCCACCAATGGCAGCAGCTGCGATCGCAGCCGGTACAGATGCTTTAATGATAGAAGTTCATCCCAATCCTGCCAGAGCTTTATCTGATGGTCCCCAATCTTTAACTTTCGAGAGATTTGACCGATTAGCTCAAGAAATGTCAGTCATTGGTAAAGTAGTTGGACGCTGGCCTCAACCTGTTTTAGCTAGTGTTATTTAGCGGTAAGTTAATCAATTAATTTTGAACCTCAAAAGGATAGAGGGACATATCAGCGCATGATTTATACTGAACAATTATGCGCTAATTCATGTACATAGATAATCATTTTTAATTCCCTAAAAATAGGATATTCATAAAGTAATAAAACTAAATATTATTCATTGCTTAATTCAAGAAAAATACATACATTAATAATGGTTAATCATTGAAGAGCTTGATTAATTAGGCAAAAGTTATTGATTATCAAGCTAATAAATATAGCTGTCAAAACTTAATAAACCTAATAGGACAGTATCAAGCTTTGGCAAGAAAAAACACAAGATGAGTCTGTAACTTATACCAATTCACGAAAATCTTGAAACAGATTCAAATCCAAAAACCCTTGTCAAGTCAGGATTTCTCAATTGCGAATTGCGAATTGGTATTAGTTGGATTTTGCCTACTAAATTTTCATAACTCACAAAACTTTGATCCGAACTCTAGGAGGATGTTTTCTCATGCCTGATTCAAATAATAGTGGTGGTAATTCCTCTACTAACGAACTCGGTAGTTTACTTCGACAATCACCTTTTGGTGCTTTATTAAATATCCCAGGTGTCACCGAAGAAACAATCATCCAGGCTTTTGGTAGAGCTGTTGGTGGTAGCGGTAACAACCCATTCGGTGGTAGTGGCGCACCAACTGGCGGTGGCGCACCAGCCGGCGGTAATCCTTTCTCTAACTTTGGCAATCCCAATGCTCCCGCTAGTCCATTGACTGGTGGCGTTAACCCTTGGACTGCTATCAATCAGGGTAATAACAGTGACCCCTTAACCGGTGGTGGTAATCCCTTTGCAGGCGGTAGCAATCCTTTTGCAGGTGGTAGCGACCCCTTAACAGGCGGTAGCAATCCTTTCGCAGGCGGTAGCAATCCCTTTGCAGGCGGTAGCAATCCTTTCGCAGGCGGTGGTGAAAATCCCTTCGCAGGCGGTAGCAATCCCTTAACCGGTGGTGGTAATCCCTTTGCAGGCGGTAGCAATCCCTTCGCAGGCGGTGGAGAAAATCCTTTCGCAGGCGGTAGCAATCCTTTCGCAGGCGGTAGCAATCCTTTTGCAGGCGGTAGCAATCCTTTTGCAGGCGGTAGCAATCCTTTTGCAGGTGGTAGCAATCCCTTTGCGGGCGGTAGCAATCCTTTTGCGGGCGGTAGCAATCCTTTTGCAGGCGGTAGCAATCCTTTCGCAGGTGGAGAAAATCCTTTCGCGGGCGGTAGCAATCCCTTTGCCTAGTCTTTAGTAGTAGCAATTATTAAACTTATCCAAAAAAACTTTATAGATGGACGCAGAATAACAGCAAAAAGATATCTGTGTTCATCTGTATTTTTCCGTAAATGTTGAAATTAAAAATAAGAGAATATTTCTAATGGAAGATTCTATTTTTAACTTAGTTGATAGCTCTAGTAGTGATAATTCATCTCAACAATTATCTCCGAGCGTTGGCGAAGCCACTCCAAGGGAATATCCCACTACATCACCCTTTCAATACCTATTCAGAATTATCAGCCAAAATACACAAAATAGTAATAGCAACCTTCCCGGAAATGGTATCAATCCCTTTGCTGGTGATGGCGGAATTGAGCTTCAAAAATTAATTTTTGACCGCTTGCAATTAATTCTCGGTGATGAATCTAATAATCCATTTACAGGGGGTAGTAATCCTTTTGTAATTGGCGATTCACCTATTGGTAATGGTAATAGAAACTTTGGTAATAGTAACGCAACTATTGGTAATTTTAATTCTGATTTTGGTAGTGACAACGCCACTATCGGTAACGGCAACTGGAATTTTAACACTAATAATACAACTGTTGGTAACGGTAACTGGCTTTTCGGGAGTAGTAACACTACCATTGGTAATGGCAACTGGTACTGGGATGATGGCAGTAATAACGCAACTTTAGGTAATGGTAATTGGCACTTTGGTAGTGATAATAGAACCATTGGCAATGGTAACTGGTATTTAGATAGTGGAAATAATAACGCAACTTTAGGTAATGGTAACTGGCATTATGGCAGTGATAATACAACAATTGGTAATGGTAACTGGTATTTAGATAGTGGAAATAATAACGCAACTTTAGGTAATGGTAACTGGTATTTCGGTACTGATAATACAACCATTGGTAATGGTAACTGGGACTTCGGTACTAACAATACAATTCTTGGTAATGGCAACTGGATTTTTACCAATAATAACACAGTTGTTGGTAATGGTAACTGGCTAATAGATAGCGATAATACAAATATTGGTTTTGGTAATAATTTTGAAAATTCAGATTTTTTTGTCCAAGGGACTAGAGATGGAATTGATAATATAATTAACTCTGTGGTGGGAAGAATAGGTCAAGATTTCATTGGGTTAACAGGCAATTTGGAGATAGAAGAAACCCAAACATTTAACCGACTTATTCTTGCGAGAGATAATGGTACAGATAATAATAGTTTGTCCAGTAATATTGAGCAGCTTGTAAATTTACTCAGTAGTATTCCTATAAATCAGTCGCCTTATGAGCCTGTACCAAATCCTCAGTCTGTACCGGAACCGACTTATTCATTGTCATTAATAGTGGTTGGTTTTGTCTGTTTGCTATTGTCAAAGTTTAAAAAGGTACTAGAAATTAGATAGGGTGTATGCAAATGTCACAATCAAACTAAATCTGTAGAGTGGGCATTGCCCACCAAAACCATGAGCCGGTGGGCAATGCCCAACGCCACTTGCTCCAAGCCGGGAAACCCGTCCAACGCAGTGGCTCCCCTACGTGTATTCCAAGAATTAAGTATAAGTTCTGTATATTATTTAACATATTTGGTTTTTTCAGGTCGTTCTACTTAAGTCAGTGTAATAAAACCAAACTGCGTGAATGAAAGTAAAGAAGGCTGAAAATCTTTCTCCCCCTGCTCTCTGCTCCCTACCCCGTCTTGTAGAGAACCTTTAGAAGATGGTAACGTCTACAAGTTCGCACAAGAGTAGAAAGAGTCCTCATATCATGAAGCGCAGACATAAAGTAGCCTGTCTCCAGACATCACTCATCAGTCTCAGCTTAATCTCTGGCTACCTGATACCTAATTCTGCAATTGTCGCTGCTCCACCGAGAAACCCAGATAAAACTGTCAACTGTGACATTTTAGTGGTGGGTGGCGGACTTTCTGGGGTTGCTACAGCTTATGAAGGTTTATTGGCTGGTAGAAGAGTTTGCCTAACAGAAATTACTGATTGGTTGGGTGGACAGATTTCCTCTCAAGGAACCTCGGCTTTAGATGAACGACCTACCCAAAGCCAACGTCAATTCTATTCTCGCGGCTATTTGGAATTGCGTAATCGCATTCAGAAAAAATACGGTAAGCTCAATCCCGGAGACTGCTGGGTGAGTGATTCCTGTTTTTTGCCCCGTGATGCCCATACGGTGATGGTGGAATTGCTCAAAGATGCAGAAAGGCGGGGTAAGGGTAAGTTAGAGTGGTTCCCCAACACAGTAATTAAAGATTTAGAAATTTCTCAGGGTAAATTAATTAATAGCGCGATCGCTATTCAACATCAACCAGTCAAAGGCTCACCACCTCTCAACACCTTTACCCTATCACAAACCATTGACGATGCCTATCGTTATAGCAACTCATCCCGGTTTACCAAAAATATTATTCGCCTAGTTCCCCAACAAACTAAGGAAAATAGTCCTAAATGGTACATCGTAGATGCCAGTGAAACCGGGGAAATTATCGCCCTGGCTGATGTCCCTTACCGCTTAGGTATTGATGCCCGTTCCTTTCTGGAACCTTCTTCCTCCAGCGCCAAAAATGACCCCTATTGTACCCAAGGCTTTACTTACACCTTTGCAATGGAGGCTACCAAGGAAGCACAACCCCAGAAAATGCCGCCATATTATTTACAATATTCGCCCTATTTCAGCTACGAATTACCAAGATTAGCTGACTTTGGCTTAGTTTTTACCTACCGCCGCATTTGGAGTCCAACGAAGGGAGAACCTGTAAATTTCAACGGCGTGAGATTTTCTGCCCCCACACCAGGGGATATCTCCATGCAGAACTGGACTTGGGGTAACGACTATCGCCCCGGTACTGCCAAAGATAACCTAGTTTACACCCGCCAACAGCTACAAGGAACAGGACAGTTAAAACCAGGTGGTTGGATGGGGGGACTGCGAACCGAAAGCCTCCGCAAAGCTGAAGAAAAAGCCTTTTCTTACTATTACTGGTTAGTAGCGGGAACCACAGATTCCCAATTAGGTCAAGGTGTGAAGCGTCCCCAAACTAATAATCGCTTTTTAGCCGGGTTAGACTCCCCTATGGGGACAGCACATGGCTTATCGAAATATCCTTATATGCGGGAAGGAAGGCGCATCATCGGCCGCCCCAGTTGGGGACAACCCACAGGTTTCACTATTTGGGAAGTTGATATTTCTCGCCGTAACTATAACGATGAATACTACCGCAAAACCTTGCCAGCCGATATGTATCGCCAGTTGAGAGCGACATTAGCAGGGTTAGAGGCAACTTCAGTGATTTCTGGTCAAGTTTCCCCCGATAAAGCGATGCGGCGGACTCGTTCCACCATTTTCCCTGATGCTGTCGGTATTGGTCACTACGCCATTGATTTTCATCCCTGTATGGAGAAAAGTCCACCAGAAGCACCCGGAAATAGAGAACGTCCGGGGGAACGACGGGGTGCAGGACAAGCCTATCCCTTCCAAATTGCCTTAAGAGCCATGATTCCTCAAAAAATCGATAATTTGATAGTCGGGGGTAAAAGTATTGCCACTAGCCACATTGCAGCCGCAGCTTATCGAGTACATTCCTTTGAATGGTCTGCTGGTGCGGCGGCGGGAACTGTAGCCGCTTTCTCTTTAAAAAATGAAGTTGCACCTTACCAATTAGTAGACGATTTACCCAAATCAGAACCTCAACTGCAAGCCCTCAAACGTTTATTAGAAAAAAACGGCAATCCCACAGCTTTCCCAGATACTTCCATTTTTAATCAAAATTGGGAGAATTGGCGGTAAGATTCCACCCCGTCAACTGTCAACTGTCAACTATCAACCGACAACTAACCCTTACGGATGACGCTCGTTCCTCTCTACGAGACGCTGCGCGAACGCTAACGCTGCGCTACAGGCAGTTGCTACAAGTCGGGGAACCCTCCCAACGCACTGCCTCACCACTGACCACTAACAATGGACTAAACTATTTAGTTGTAGTTTAGTTTTGTAAAATTTCTCTGGTTAACTGTTCTATGGTTACAAAACTTTCGATAGATGTTTACGCCATGAGTACAGCACCAACTGTAACTCCTGAACGGTCTAATCAAACTGTCCGCAAGACTTATCCCAATTACAAGGTGATTGTGTTAAATGATGATTTTAATACTTTTCAACACGTTGCGGAGTGTTTGGTGAAGTATATTCCGGGTATGACTGGCGATTTAGCTTGGGATTTGACTAATCAAGTACATTATGAGGGACAAGCGATCGTTTGGGTAGGGCCGCAAGAACCCGCAGAATTGTATCACCAACAATTGCGCCGGGCTGGGCTAACAATGGCTCCCCTAGAGGCGGCTTAACTATCATGGGTAAATCCTCCTCCGACCACCAAAAGCCTGTCTCTCGTAAAAAGGATGGTAGATTAGTTTGGAATCATTCTACCCACATTCCCGGCCTGATACCTATTTTAGAACGCCTGTGTCAACAAGATGGCATTCAAACCATCACACCAGGGGTTATTGGTAGAGTTAAAGGCCACTCCCCCAAAATGCAACTGCGTATATCTGTACCTATTCGTGGTGGCTATAAAATTATTGCCCGACAGGGTAAAACAGTGCAAGAGGTGTTTATTTTAACGCCTCTTGCTCAGGATACACTGGAAGCGATGATTGCGATCGCCTGCGGTAGGGCGTAGCCCATCGCCATCAAAAAGTAAATTCCCTTCATAGTCCATAGTCAATAGTCCACATGACTAGTGACTAATGACTAATCCTGAACTTCTTGGCGTACTGCAAATCTATGTAGTGGCAGACTCAATATACAAGAAAAAGTTAAAAAATATGACAAAGCCGTAGTTATTTTCAATGTCATGATCATTGGCTCATAGTTAGGGAAAACCAACTTTTCCAAACCAAATGCCACACAATAAACTAGCCAATAACTAAAGCTCATTCTAAATAGAATTTTCTCGGTTTCTTCCCGTTCATCATCTTTTGTACCTTTGCTATCCCACAGCAACATCAAGCCAGCAATGCAAGCCACAAAGGATACAGCAACTACAAACCCATGACACAAGAAATTAACTCCGTGCATCTGCATTCATCCCAATTTTTGCCATTGAGATTCAGTCTAAAGGAATATTCCTCAAGTCCATACAAGATGGTAACAAACTGCAATATAAAGCCACGGTTTGTGTTAACAAATGCAAAGATAAATGTATTAGTTTGATTAAGCAAAAAATTCTTTAATTATGATTAATTTTATATTTGTTTATATGAATTTTTGTTTAACCAAATTTATAGGACTTACGCACCCAGATTTTTTGTTGAGACCGGGTTTAGGGGTGTAGGGGTTTCAAACATTTATACCCCTATATTTGCTTATGTTTAATTTATACAGTACTTTTGTACTCTAAACTTAGATTCTAACTCTATAGAACCTATTTGAGAAGAACAAGAAGATGCGTTGATGCGAAGCGGCTTGTCGCCAGACATCGCTCGTTACAACGATATTATGAAACAGTTCTACACCGAACAAAACATGAACGTCGCTGGTGATTGGTCAGAACACTCCGCCGAGATAATCGCCACCCTAGACTATCTCAAAGGCTGCAAAAATTTGCGTGAAACTCTCAATAACTTCGGCTTCAAGCTATTTTAAATTCATCCAATAAGAAAAACTCGGTTTTGAAAAGTCTTGAGCGCAGGAAACCCACGCTCAACTTTTCGCTATGTGTTTCTGCTTGGGCAATAAATCAGGTGGAATGACACTTATGTAACAATGAGTTAAGCGATCGCCAACCATAACGAATCAATTGTGTTCACAATCATTGTACTTCGGAAGAGGAAGTTGAAAGGAAAAGTGAGGATTATCTATAGGGAAAACTTTGAAAGAAAAACAAGTAATTATATTTAGCTTATGTTTAGTTTCCTTAAAATAAATCTGACTGTTGTTATACTGTAAAATTCAGTCAATTTACCTGTAAAAAATTATGGATTCTTGGTTAACAGATGAGGTCAAACAGTTGCTTTCCCAACCTTGTCTCACTATTTCATCTGTAATAGCGAGAAGATTAAACAACCGGATCAAAGGTTCAAAACAAAATATAGATGAACGTGCCTTTACAGAGTATTTGGTAGATGCCTTGGATACTTCATCATTAGAAAATGTTTGGGGAAGTGTTATTGGGTTGTTACGAGATCAGAACATCTATCTAAACACTAATATCCGAAAGTCTACAAAAGAAAATAAAACAGGAGCAGATATTGGTCTAATCATTAAACGTCGGATAAATCAAAATAATAGTCGGTCGGAAATAGAATATAGTTGCCTCATTCAATGCAAGAGAGTTGATGTGAATGGTCAAATAGATGACTTTTATCATGAAGTTGGTTTGGAGAAGAAAACTCAAAGCAGTTTAATGCTTGATATTACTCCTAGCTCATTCTATTTTATTTTTACTCCCTCGTGCTTGCTTGATATTGATTATTCATTAATACCTACTGCATTTATTGATACTGGGAAAGAGTGTTCGTCTCCAATATGGGATATGGGACACTTTGGATGTGATGAAATCTGGTTTCCACTTCTATCAGATAGTCAAATAGATTCTATCAGTGGAGTTTTAGTTGTGCCAGCCCTAGCTGTAGAAGCTCAGATAAACAAAAGTAAAGATGCAAAATTAGAGGACATTCTGCCTAATTGTATGCCGCTTTGGTATTGGTTCTCAGAAATATTAGTAGCTGGTTTTGCTGGAGACCGCAGACAAGATGTAATAAATATAGCAGCGAATAGTGTGAAATTTTCTATTGAAATTAATATTGGAAATGGCTAATTATTGCGATCGCTTATCGCAATAGGCTAGGTTAACGACAAGAAACCCAGCACGGAGCAAAAGTACGATCGCATTTAAGACTCTGACTGTGGAAGCGATGGCGTAACCGCCCAGCGTAGCTGATCGCCCAGATTAAAATGAAAGGGTGATCTTTAAGTTAGTTTTCTTATGAGCGTTGTCATCTCAGATGAAATCCTGCAAGCCTCACAACTGACACCAAGTGAGTTTCGCCAAGAAATTGCCATATATCTGTTTCAAAGTGGTCGTTTAACCCTTGGCTATACCAGCCGTTTAGCAGATATGCCCCTCAATGCGTTTCGCCAACTGCTGAAACAGCGAAAAATTGCGCTGTATTCCTATGATGTTGAAGATTTTGAGTTGGATTTGAAAAACTTACAGGAGTTGGGGCGATTGTGATTGTCATTAGCGACACTGACCGTGGAGGCGATCGCTATTCACAATCTCATAAAAATACTGTTTATGCAAAATGTTACTGGGATAAAATAGAGGCTATACCTTTTAAACTCTGTGGTATGTCACTCCAAGAAATTTTACCTACCATTAATCAGCTGTCTCATCAGGATAAATTACGCTTGATTCATTTTCTTCTGCTTGAGCTAGCCAGAGAAGATGGGTGTACCTTGGAGCTTAATAATGATGATGAAGCAACCAAACAAGACCTTCTCAAGCAACTTGCATCAACCCAAGCAGTTGTGTGGTCTCCACAAGCCGATTCTACCTCAGTTCAAGCCTTATCAGACCTTTTAGCTGAGTCTCAGTCAATAGCTAATGCTTGATGGTCAACGTTTTTCATTTACAGAACGTACTGATAGCTTGGGACGCTCAGTAATGAGGAGCGAAAATTTTCAAAGTTGCACTGTAATGTATGAGATTTGAATATTGGTATTTTGAATTTTGAATTGATTCATTTGGGAGTGCGGATGATCAAGCTTTCCGCCTCCCTCAGTTACTTCATCAAGAAAAGAATTTACCAATCAAAAGAATACTTAATACTCAAAGTCCTTCCTCTAGCAGCAGCATAGGCGCTATCATTTGCTTGCAATTGGGAAACTACGGGGAAATATTGACTATTAAATAGGTTTTCTAATCCCAGTTGTAATGTTCCGGCACCGAGTTTAATACTACTGATGTAGTCTACTGTTAAATAACTTTCTACAGGTCTCCTACCAAAGGCCGTATTGTTATTACCAAAGACTTCTCTATTACCAGAGTACAAAGCTTGTAGACGATTTCGCCAACCGGGTAAAGTCTCATTTTCTACATAGGCTGTAAGTTTCAACGGGGGAATCCTAAACCCATCTAATGATTCGTAATCGCCATCATTATTGCTGTCAATTTCACCACCAATGAGAGTGAATGTCCCGCCAACTTGCCATGTAGAACTAGGTTGTGCGTCAATGGCTGCTTCTAGACCATAAATTCTCTCTGGGGCGCGGATGACAGTCCCCGGCGCGGTGAAAGTTGTACCCAAGTCGGACTCGTTATAAAAAGCTGAGAGTGATGCTTGTACAGTATCCCATTGTCCGCGAATGCCAATTTCATAGTTATCTACTTTTTGCGGTTCGGGATTGAGAGATTCTACAGAAAATCCTGGTGGGGCGTTGCGGAGTGCTAAACCAATATCTGATAGTGAGAAACCTTGAGCATAGTTAGCAAATACACTCAGTTGGGGATTGAGGGCGTATACTGCTCCTACATTAAACAGTGTGGCGTTAAAGTTCAAATCACCGCCGCCAATAGTGACGTTGGGATTGGCTAAGGTGCGGAAATCATTGACACTTACATCAGCGTTTTCGTAGCGTACACCACCATTGAAGACGAAGCGATCGCTTATTTCCCAATTCAACTGAGCGAATAATCCCAGACTCCTTAATTCTAAAGGAGGAGTCCAAGAGCGATCGCCTGTTTTACGAAATGCTAACCCCCCACTGGCGACAAAGGCAGCTTGGTCGAATACAGAGACAGGTTGGGAGGTATCTTCCTGGGAGTAATCTACACCCCAAAGTAGTTTGGCCGCACCTTGATTAAATAAAGGTGTTTCTATCTGCAAGCGTCCGCCATACTTTTCTGACTCCACCCGCGATTGAAAGATTTCGTTACCCAAACTAGCAAAGCTACGACCATCAAAGGGAAAGAAGCGTGTCAGGTAATCCCGGTAATATAACTGGGCTTGTAGTTTGCTATTGAATAAATCGTCATGGGTGTATTGCAGGTTGATGAATGTGTTCTCATTCCCTGGCCTTTCATCCAAACTCAACCCTTCTAAAGCACGAGCCTTTTGTCTTCCAGGGATAGTATTGACCCTGGGGTCACTAGCGATATCTGTATCTTGTTTTTCGTCGAAGCGATTAAAGGTGAGTTGTAGACGTTGATTTGCGTCTATATCAATACCAAACTTACCAAACAAGTTAATACTAGAAGCATCAGCAAAGCCACCTTGGGCATTAGGATCAGAGGGAATGCGATCGCCTTGAGCATCAAAGAATCCGCCATTTTTAGCCACTGCAAAGTTAAAGGTAAAATCAAAGTTCCCTTGTTTCGCGGAGATAAAATGCTGTAGGTTAGTGCTAAAACTGTCCCCTTCCAAATTACCTAAAGCTGCACTTACACCAACTTCTGTCCGGGAAGTTAATTTTTCTTCAGTCGGTCGCCTGGTGATGATATTAATCACACCCCCTGTTGCACCATCACCATAAATTGCACTGGGGCCGCGTACTACTTCAATTCGTTCAATCGCCGCCGCGTCAATTGTTCGCAAATCCCGCGACGCATTTCTGGTTGTCGATTGGGGAACCCCATCAATCAACACTTGGGGATTCCTGCCCCTGAGAGTTAGACCAAAATTACTAGCGCCTTGGGCTGGCGGTGCTAAACCGGGAACTGTTTTCCCCAGAATTTCTATGAGGTTGCGGGAAGTGCTGGCTTGTGCGGCGATTTGTTCGCGGTCAATGACAGTGATGGAACGCGGAACATTTTGTATAGGTGTTTCGGTACGCGTTGCTGTCACCACCAGTTCAATTGGTTCATCTACTTCTGCGGGGGAATCTTGAGCTACTTCAGTAGCCGTGAATGCCAAAATCAAACCTGTATCACTATCGAATAGCTCAAATTTGGGAAGGCTTTTCTCTCCCGTCACAGTCACCCGGATTGTATTGTCATTGTGATTAACCACAGTCACATTAGTTACACCTGTGGCTGGATTATTTTGGCTGAATGTATTTCCCTCAGACAAGTTGAGTTGAGCGTTAGTGATATCAGCAATCAAACTATTGCCTTGATTTTGCGTTGATACCTGCAATTTTTCGGCGGCTGTACTATCTAATATCACCTCTAGACCTTGAACTGTAGGAACAACTCTCACGCCAGTTACTTGTGTCAATTCCTGAGCGTTAGGTGCTGGTGATTGTGTATTTAGTTGTGTTGGGGATGGGGCTTCCTGAGTTTTGCCAGGATGGCTGATTAATGACCAAACAGAACCTGTGAGCAAGAGAAGAAAAAGGATTTTTCCGGGTTTCATTTTCACTTCGCACCTAAAAGTTGCGACTGGATTATGGCTAGTGACACAATCCATCGCCTATTATTATTGACTTGCATTAGCAATAGTTTTTGATTTTATTAAAATATATCTATTTCAGTACTTATACAAGTATTTTCTTGAAGAAGTATCTCAAAAAGGTATGAATTAACTACGAAAAAACCAATGATAAAAGCCGATAAAGCTCTTCCTACATAGTCTCTAGATATTTTGCTTTTTGTCTATTTACTGTTAGGAATTATTCTTGCTGACATTATCATTAATAACGCACACATACCTTTATAAGCGTGTTTTCGGTATCAGTTTCATTAGTATGATGATGCAACTAGCTTTAGATAAGAAGAATTAATGAATCAAAAATTTCTTATCTTTTTGTCAAGTTATTAGTAGACTTTTTCATTAATCTTCATGTAGGATGTTTAGCAGGTAGGAAATTAATGCAAGTAATTCTCAAATATTCTGTTCCCACTTACCATTAAGGCTCAACGCCTAGAGGATTTTCACAATGCAACTCAATCACAATGGCGTACACTCTGAAGGCCACTCTTTCGTGCTGCCGCAGATATGTCCATCGCAGAGTAGTGTAGAGTCTGATTTTCCCAGTAATCGCGTGCGTTCTGTACCTGGTGCGGCATCAAGCCACTATTTAGAGCGTCAGCAAGCACGAGAGTCCAACGCTAGAAGCTATCCCCGGCGGATTCGGATTGCCATTAGTGAGGCTCAGGGTATTTATCTCAAAGATGCTGATGGCAATGTATATATTGATTGTTTGGCTGGTGCAGGTACTTTAGCATTAGGACACAATCACCCAGTAGCAATAGAAGCGATGCGCCGGGTGCTAGATACGGGTTTACCTTTGCATACTCTAGATTTGACTACACCAGTTAAAGATCAGTTTGTCGAAGAAATTTTTGCTAGTTTACCTGCGGAATTTGCTCAGAATGCCAAGATTCAGTTTTGTGGGCCTTCGGGAGCAGATGCTGTAGAGGCGGCGATTAAACTGGTGAAAACTGCTACTGGCCACCGCAGTGTGTTGTCATTTCATGGTGGTTATCATGGGATGACTCATGGAGCATTGAGTTTAACAGGCAATCTCAATCCTAAACAAGCGGTGACAGGGTTAATGCCAGATGTCCACTTTTTGCCTTATCCCTATCATTATCGTTGTCCCTTTGGTTTGGGTGGAGAAGCTGGACAAATTACCAGCAGCCGTTATATAGAATCGATTTTGGATGATCCTGAAAGTGGGATTGTCACACCGGCGGCGATGATTTTGGAAGTTGTGCAAGGGGAAGGTGGGGTGATTCCTGCACCTGATGATTGGTTGCGAGAGATGCGCCGGATTACCCGCGATCGCCATATTCCCCTCATTGTTGATGAGATTCAAACAGGCTTAGGACGGACTGGTAAACTCTACGCTTTTGAGCATTCAGGGATTGTGCCAGATGTGTTGTTACTCTCCAAAGCTATTGGTGGGAGTTTACCTTTATCGGTGGTTTTGTACAACAAGGCACTAGATAAATGGAGTCCAGGCGCACACGCAGGGACATTCCGGGGTAATCAAATGGCAATGGCAGCCGGAACAGCGACACTACAGTATATTTTAGAAAATTCCTTGACTGAACACGCGGCAGCGATGGGCGATCGCTTGTTGAAACATCTGCACCAAATTCAAGGGGAAACTTACTGTATTGGAGAAGTGCGGGGACGCGGTTTGATGGTTGGTGTGGAGATTATTAATCCCCAAGCATCGGCTGATCGGCGTGGGAAGTATCCTGTACATCCGCAGTTGGCTAGTTGTATTCAGGCTGAGTGTTTGCGTCGGGGTTTGATTGTGGAATTAGGGGGTAGATTTGGTAGCGTGGTGCGCTTTTTGCCGCCTTTGATTGTGACTCCAGCGCAGATTGATAGTATTAGTGAGATTTTTTCGTCGGCGGTACAGGCGGCGGAGAAGCAGGTTTTATCGGTTCTTTCGCAGGTTTCTTGATGGTGATTATTTCGCGCAGTTCGGCTTTGCCGTTCCCGCAGGGTGGCGCAAAGGAGGACACTTGCGTGGGCGGGTCTCCCGACTTGAGCAAAGTGTCCGTCACGCAAAGAAAGAAGTTTGATGAGTTTTTTGTTGCAGGAGAGGGTTTGCGGGAGGCGATCGCTGCTGCTGGAGAGGTGTTGATTGATTATTTTGCTACTCAAGAAAAACCCTATAGTGGTAGGAGTCCCCAGGATTTAACTAGGACTATTGCAGATATCGCTGTGTGTCCTGATGAGGGGGTGGCTTTGAGTCAGGTTTTGGCTGAGGTGGGGGAGAATATCATCAAGCATTCGGTGGTGGTAACTCATCCTACTTGTATGGCTCATTTGCATTGTCCACCGTTATTACCTGCTGTGGCGGCTGAGGTGTTGATTAGTGGGACTAATCAATCTCTGGATTCTTGGGATCAAAGTCCGGCTGCTACTGTTTTGGAACAGCAGGTGGTAAATTGGCTGTGTGCAAGTTTTGGTTATGATGCTGATGCTGATGGTATATTTACCAGTGGCGGTACGCAATCGAATTTTATGGGGTTGCTCCTAGCGCGTGATGCTTACGCACGTCATCAGTTAAACTGGTCTGTGCAGCAGCAAGGATTACCACCAGAAGCTCAACGTTTTCGGATTCTCTGTTCTCAAGCTGCTCATTTCACCATTAGTCAAGCTGCTTCTTTACTCGGTTTGGGACAGCAAGCTGTGGTAACGGTGGAGACTGATAGTGATTATCAGCTTTGTGCGGCGGCGGTAGAACAGAAGTTAGAAGAATTGCAGCAACAGAATTTATTACCCATTGCTTTAGTTGCAACTGCGGGAACTACGGATTTTGCTAGTATTGACAAATTACCAGAATTAGCCGCCTGTGCTGAGAAATATGGCCTGTGGTTTCATGTGGATGCGGCTTTTGGTGGTGCATTGGTGATGAGCGATCGCCATCGAGATAAACTAGATGGTATTGCTTTGGCTGACTCGATTACAGTCGATTTCCATAAACTGTTTTACCAGCCAATTAGCTGTGGTGCTTTTTTAGTTAAACAGCGTCAAAACTTTGATTTAATAAAGCTACACGCTGATTATCTCAACCCTGAAACCAACGAAGTAGCCAGCATTCCCGACTTAGTAACTAAGTCCATACAAACCACCAAGCGATTCGACGCGCTCAAATTGTTTGTTTCTCTCCGCACTCTGGGGAGGAAACAATTTGCACAGATGATTGATACAACAATTGAACTAGCCAAGGAAACCGCTAGTTTAATTGACGCTGAACCTGCATTGGAGTTGGCAAACAATCCTACCATTAACGCTGTTGTTTTTCGCTATCTTCCTAGTGAAACACCAGCACACATAGATAGTACAACTTGGGCAAATCAAATCAATAGCCATATTCGCATGAGTTTACTGCAACAAGGTATCGCAGTCATCGCACAGACCAAAATTGGTCAACTTACCTATCTAAAGTTTACCTTGCTGAATCCTCAGACGGCGATCGCTGATATTCAAGAGGTTCTCAACTCTATCACAACGATAGGTGAGAAGTATTTATTTCACGCACAAGAGAGTAAAGAAGGGTTAAGCCTCTAAGCTCGACACTCTCATTCTCTCCGCGTCTCTGCGTGAGCAAAAAATAGGAGAGAGGGAGAGCGAACAACTCTCCTCACTCCCAACATTAAATAACTTTCACCCAAACAATACACTAGACATGACACCATACACAATTGCCAAACCAACCTCGGTGCTGGTGGAATATCGCACTGATAAACAAATTGCAGAACAAGCAACTATTCACAGCTTTTTGAATTGCTATCTGCGCGAAACCAACACGGGTAAACTCATCACCACCGCGACAAAAGACGCTGATATTTTAGAAGTTTTCCAAAACACAAATACAAAATCGCTCATCTGCTGTGAGTTAAAGCAACAAAATCTGAGATTATTAATCGGTTTAAGATATTACTCACCCACAGGTAGACATTTATTTGCTTTTCCCCTTTATTATCAAGTAGATAAAGGTAATTTACTTGAACTGGATTATCTCACCTTAGCAACGCTCATTACTAAAGAATTATCCTTAGCTGGTGGTAGCAATAGCCATCAAGATGAACTGATTTTGCGAGTGATTCAAAGCTGCAATCACATTGAATATTTCGTTCAGAAACGGCGACAAGATATAGAAAAGCTCTATACTTTTAACAGTAATTTCATCGCATCTGAACAAGCTTTAGTTTTTGGACACCATTTACACCCCACCCCAAAAAGTCGGCAAGGTTTTGCTGACCATGAATTGTCAATTTATTCGCCAGAATTAAAAGGTAGTTTTCCTCTGCATTACTTCCGCATTCATCAGTCAATGGTACTGGAAGGTTCGCAGCTATCACAGACAGCAACAACGCTGATTAAATCAGAATTATTGGCTGATCCAAAGGTTGATAATCAATTCAAAAATACTTACTGTAATGAAGATGAATATGCTTTATTACCGATACACCCTTGGCAAGCTAATTATTTACTGCAACAGCCACAAATTCAACAATTAATTAAGCAAGAAATATTGCAAGATTTAGGTTTAGTCGGTCGAGCATATCAACCTACATCTTCAATTCGCACTGTCTATCATCCAGATGCGGCATTTATGTTAAAATTGTCGCTGAATATCAAAATTACCAACTCTGTCCGCACTAATTTATATAAAGAATTAGAACGGAGTTTAGAAGTTCATCAAATTTTAACAAGTGAAATTGGGCAACAACTTTATCAGCGTTTTCCTGAGTTCCAAATCATCACTGATCCTGCTTATATCACCTTAAAAATTGATGGTGTTGCTGTTGATGGTTTCTCAACAATTCTGCGAGAAAATCCGTTTTTAAATAATCCCCAGACGGATGCAACTTGTGTAGTAGCTTTATGTCAAGACTCTATTTTGGGTAACGGTTCACGATTAGCACGGATTATTGAAGAACTAGCACAACAAGAAAACCGTTCGACTGAGGCGGTGAGTTTGGATTGGTTCAACCGTTATTTACAGATTTACTTAGAGCCAATTCTCTGGTTATATTTCACTTACGGGATAGGACTAGAAGCCCATCAGCAAAATAGTGTTGTACAGTTAAAAAATGGCTATCCTGAGAAGTTCTTTTATCGTGACAACCAAGGTTATTATTACCGTCGTTCTTGTCATCAATTGTTAGATAATATTTTGCCGGGGATTAGTCAAAAGAGTGAGACAATATGTGATGATGAGGTTATTGATGAACGATTGACTTACTACTTGTTTTTTAATAATTTGTTCGGGTTAATTAATGCTTTTGGTGTAGCTGGACTTGTAGATGAGGAATTACTCTTAGGGGAGTTGCGAAACATCTTAGGCAAATATTCTGAACATTCTTTAGTGAATAATTTACTTTTTCAATCACAGTTACTTTGTAAGGCTAATCTTCTCACCCGGTTTCATAATCTGGATGAACTGGTGGGGCCAGTTTCTACACAGTCTGTCTATGTTGCTGTTGATAATCCTTTGATGTAAACGCAGAGGGACGCAGGGGTTTACGCAAAGTAACGCAGAGAGTTTATGAGAGGAATTTGAGGCTGAAGTTTATGTCGGTTAGTATGATTAATTACAGTTACGCAAGGTTTGATGCTGCAATCAATAAAACTATTGCTTTTCGTCCGGTGGTTTTGGAGGAGGATTTAAACCTGATTCATAACTGGATGAATCAACCTCATGTAATTCCTTTTTGGAATTTAGCCTTTGATTTGGAACGGATGCGGGAGCATTTACAAAGGACTTTAGCAGATAAACATCAAACTCTTTATATTGGTTGTTTAGATGATGAACCGATGAGTTATTGGGAGTCATACTGGACAATTGATGATATTGTGGCTCGACATTATTCAGCAGAAGCGACAGATCAAGGTATTCATTTGTTAATTGGGGAAACCAAATTTTTAGGTAAAGGTTATGCTTTGCCACTGTTACGGGCAATGGTATTTTTTCAATTTGAAAATACAGCAACTCAAAAGATTATTGCTGAACCAGATATTCGCAATCAAAAGATGATTCATGTTTTTGAAAAGTGTGGTTTTGAGTTTCAGAAAGAGATTGAATTACCGGATAAATTTGGGGCGTTGATGTTTTGCGATCGCCAGCTATTTTTTCAGAGGTGGAAAGCATGGTAAATTGTGTTTATGACTTGATTGGTATTGGTCTTGGGCCTTTTAATTTAGGTTTAGCGGCGCTGTTAGAACCAATAACAGAGATTAAGTCTTTATTCCTCGAACAAAAGCCTCAATTTCAATGGCATCCAGGGTTGTTACTTGAGGGGACGACAATTCAAGTACCATTTTTGGCAGACTTGGTGACAATGGCTGAACCTAGTAGTAAATTCAGCTTTCTTAGTTACCTGAAAGCTAAGTCTCGTCTCTATAATTTTTACTTCTGGGAAGAGTTTCATATTCCCAGGCGAGAATATAACGATTACTGTCAATGGGTAGCAAAGCAATTACCAAATTGTTACTTTGGTGAACAGGTAAAAAGTATTGATTGGGATGAAAAAGCGCAGGAATTTATAGTGTCTGGTACTAATTTCATCTACCGTTGTCGCAATTTGGTTTTAGGCGTTGGGACTGTTCCCTACATACCGCCTTGTTTCCGTGATTTAGTATCAGAAAATGTTTTTCACTCGTCCAAATTTCTCCATCAAAAAGTAAGCTGTCGTCAAGCGAAATCAATCACAGTTATCGGTTCTGGACAAAGTGCAGCCGAGGTTTTTTATGAACTATTGCAAGAGCAAGAAAACTATGATTATCACCTAGAATGGCATACTCGTTCTTCCGGCTTTTTCCCAATGGAATATTCCAAATTGGGGTTAGAACATTTTTCACCCGATTACATCCATTATTTCTACCATCTGCAACCAGAACAGCGAGACGAACTATTAACTAAACAAGGGTTGCTGTATAAGGGAATTAGCTTTAACACCATAGCCAAAATATATGATTTGCTTTACGAGCGTTCCGTTGCTGATAATTACCCTGATGTTAAATTACTCTCTGGAGTAGAAGTTAAAGACATAGAACCCACTGCTGAAGGTTATCGTCTCACCTATCGCCATTCTCATCAGCATCAACCATTTATTCATGAAAGCGATCGCATTATCTTAGCTACAGGCTATCATCACGCCACCCCTAATTTTATGGCAGATATCCGCGATTTGCTGCAATGGGATGAAAAAGGGCGTTACAAGGTAAATTTTGACTATCATCTCTCCCTGACTCAAGACATCCCCAACCGGATTTTTGTCCAAAACGCTGAGTTACATACCCACGGGATTGGTGCGCCAGATTTGGGTTTAGGTTGTTACCGCAATTCTGTCATTATCAACTCCTTAACGGGACGCAATACGTACCCAGTACAACAGCGCAACGTCTTTCAGCAATTTGGTCTAGTCCCATGAAGCATCGGCTACCCCTCATCTCAGGTGCATTATTTTTATGTGTGTTCTTGAGTATTTTCAACGAGGTTTTACTGTCACCCTTTTATCCCCAGTTTTTCCGTAAAGTCTTTGGCGTGACAGATTTAGCCTACACCGGTTACTACATCTTTGTGTGTCGGTTAACCGTGGTGCTGTGTGCGCCTGTGTGGGGAGTGTTGTCACGCCGCTTTGAAGTCAAACACCTACTCTTTGTTGGACAATTGGGTGCAGCCTTCATGACAGCCTTGATGGGTACAAGCAGCAGTGTAGAGCAATTTCTGATGTACACAATTTTGCTGTTACTGTGCAAAAGCAGTTATTTGCTAGTGTATCCCCTCATTATCCAACTAGGAGGTGAAGAAAAACGAGCTGCGATCGCCGGCACATACCAAGCTGTATTTCATGGTGCAATTATCATCGCTACCATCGTCGGCGCATTTATGGTCAATATTGACACACCCTTAATTATTTTTTACGGGATTGCCGCAGCCGATCTTTTACAACTTGCCATCTGTGCTTATATGTTGCGGGGTGTATCTACCGCAGGGGGGCAGGGAGCAGGGGGCAGGGGAGAAAATCAGCCAGTAGCACCAAACCAACTGGGTTACATCATCGCTATCGGGGTAGTAATTCTCACCTTCCAACTAGCCAATAACTTAGTCCGTCCCTACTTCACAGCCTATGTTACCGCCGAACCACTAAAAGTTGACCTGCTCACAAGTAGCTTGTTATTTCTGATACCCAGTGTAATGGCGATCGCTGCCTTACCCTATATTCGTCAAGCCTGTCGTCCCGAACGCCTCCATACCATCTACTTAGGAAGTTTAAGCCTACTCATCGTCAGCTTAGGCATACAAGGATTATCATCCAACCTACCCTTACTCATCCTAGCGAGGATAGTTTACGGCTTCTTCCTAGCAGTCACCCAAGCCGCCTTAGAACTGCAAATATTCAACAAAAGCACAGCCAAACACCTCCACTTCAACTACAGCCTTGCCACCTCCTTCGCCAACATCGGACACTTAGGCGCACCCCTTTTAGCCTCCTGGCTAGTCAACACCCACAGCCTAGCCTCCCCATTCATCGCCGCCACCATAATTTGCTGTCTAAACCTCCTATTCTTTCGCTATGTTCCGAAGGCAGGCGGCAGGCGGCAGGCGGCAGAAGGATTTTAACTCTGTTTCTCTTAAATCTGATTTTTCACGTTATGTGGAAAAATCTACGCTTAACCTAACCCCCTAACCCCCTTCCCTAGTAGGGAAGGGGGAAAATTCAAAGCCTCTCTCCGTGTCGGGGAGAGGTTTGGAGAGGGGTTATCCAGAACCCGTGAAAATTCCCAAACAAAAATATGCAAAACCTAACCAAAATCCTCCAATACCCACGCTGGCAAACAGTTAGCCAAAAACTCCTAGCCAAAATGCTCTCCGAATTCATGTATGAAGAAATCATCAAACCGGAGACAATAGAACAAACAGCAGAATATACCCTCTACCACCTCGCCCTCCCCGAAGGCATCGCCTACAACTTCCAAGCCAAAAAACGCCTATTCGACAGCTACCGCGTCATCCCCGCATCTATCCAACGACGAGAAGCGGGAGAATTTTCCCCAGCATTCAACCCCCTGCAATTCGTCCTCGATATTCACACATTTGTAGGAATGACGGCTGAAACCACAGCTCATTTAATCAAAGAACTCAGCAACACCCTACTAGCCGACGCACATATTCAAACCAAAAAAGAAACCCAAGATATAGACTTACTCAATTTAGATTACCCCTCATTAGAAGGGGAAATGGAAGGACACCCCTGGATAACCTTCAATAAAGGACGCATTGGTTTTGGCTATGACGATTACCTAGCCCACGCACCCGAAAGTAAACAGCCAGTTTCCCTCTTTTGGATTGCTGTTAGCAGTGAACGCGCCCAATTTAACGCCATCCCAGGACTAGATTATGTCACCCTCATTCAAGAAGAATTAGGCGCAGAAAGTCTTGCGGAATTTACGGCTATTTTAGAACAACGTCATTTCAGCCCCGCAGATTATTATTTTCTTCCCGTCCATGATTGGCAATGGAAAAATATCATCACCCTTTTGTTTGTGGAAGAAATAGCCACAGGTGGAATTATTCCCCTCGGCTACAGCCAAGATAAATATTTACCCCAACAATCGATTCGCACCTTTGCTAATATCAGCTATCCGCAGAAACGGTACGTTAAATTACCCCTGAGCATTTTAAATACTCTCGTTTACCGTGGTTTACCAGGCGATCGCACACAGGTTGCCCCACTGGTTACAGAATATGTAAAATCGATTTGTGATCATGACCCTTTCCTCAAAGATGAGTGTCGCTTAATTCTTCCTGGGGAAATTGCCAGCATCAACTACGATCATCCATACTACAGCCAGCTTTCAGGCGCACCTTACCAATATAAGGAAATGTTGGGTTGTCTATGGCGCGAGAGTGTTTTAGCTTACACCAAAGCCGATGAACGTCCAATTACTTTAGCGTCTTTATTACATATCGATGGTAACGGTCAACCCTTTATTTCTCAACTGGTAGAACGTTCTGGACTCAGTTTAGATGAATGGTTATCTCGACTATTCAACACGATTTTACCGCCATTACTACATTACCTCTACCGCTACGGCGTGGTTTTCTCCCCCCACGGTGAAAACACAATTTTGGTGCTGAAGGATTTTGCCCCCCATCGGTTAGCGATGAAAGATTTTGTCGATGATGTAAATATCAGTCGTCATCCCCTACCGGAATTAGAGACTTTAACACCACAACTCAAAGCCGTTTTGTTGACTGAACCACCAGAAGGATTATGTCAATTTATCTTTGCTGGCTTGTTTATCTGTCACCATCGTTATCTGTCTGATTTATTGGCAGACTACCACAACTACCCAGAACAGACCTTCTGGACAAAAGTCAGAGAGACGATTTTAAGCTATCAAAGTCGTTTCCCCGAAATGCAAGACAGATTTGAGTTATTCAACTTGCTAGCACCCCAATTTACCAAGCTGTGCTTGAATCGCAATCGCCTGATTACTTACGGTTACGCCGATGATGGCGATCGCCCCCATGCGGCCGCCTTCGGTAAAGTGAATAATGCTTTGTATACAGTAGCCCAATTAATGCCAATGGAGCGCTAATAATTCTCAATATTGAGGAAAACACTTGACAAAGATACTCATAATTAGGTTAGCTATATAGTTGTTATAGGCAACAGAAAGCAATCTTCAAGGGCAGTAATAGTTAACTATTACTGCCATTAACTATCAGGAGGTCAGGAATTGCCAGCGATGGACTACGCCCCACCTACGGTGATCGCATCTCAAAATCTGCAAATTGCCTATGATGGCAAAATTATCGTTCCTGACCTCTCAGTCGCGTTTTCTCTGGGAGAAATCACCGCCTTACTAGGGCCGAATGGTTCTGGCAAAAGTACCGTTCTCCGCACCCTTGCCAGACTTATGCAACCAAGCAAGGGTACTATCTATCTGCATGGGCGTGATATTAGCCACATACCCACAAAAGAGTTAGCCAAACAACTGACGATATTACCCCAATCTTCAGAAGCACCTCCAGGTGTAACTGTGTGGGAATTGATTGGTTATGGACGCTATCCCCATCAGAATTTATTAGGGGGTTTTTCTCAAAAAGATATCGCTGCGATGGAATGGGCGTTGGCTGTGACTGGCTTAGAACCTCTAGCAAACAGAATAGTCGATACCCTCTCCGGTGGGGAACGCCAAAGGGCTTGGATTGCAATGGCCTTAGCACAGCAAACCCAAGTGTTATTACTCGATGAACCCACAACGTTTTTAGATATCCGCCATCAAATAGAAGTTTTAGCCTTAGTACGACGACTCAACCAAGAACACGGAATTACCGTCGGTTGGGTGTTACATGACTTGAATCAAGCCGCAGCCTATAGCGATCGCCTGATCATGCTCCAACAAGGAAAAATAGTCACCGTAGGTACTCCCCAAGAAGTAATGACAGCCAGTAATATTCAGCAGGTGTTCGGCGTAGAAATGACCGTGATTCCCCACCCCATCAATGGCTATCCTACTTGTTTACCTTGCCATCTAGGTATTCCACAAGGAGAGTTAAGCAGATGAGCAAATTCACTAGACGCGCTTTTTTAACTACAGCGACTGCTTCCGCCTTAACTGTGGCTTGTGGACAGAGAGAACAACCACAAACTTCTAATCAAACTGCAACGAGAGTAATCGCCCTGGAATGGGTGTATGCGGAAAATCTTTTAGCTTTGGGAATCCAACCTGTGGGGGTTGCAGATATCCAAGGCTATAAACAATATGTGAATGTGCAACCATCTTTAACTGAGAGTGTAGTTGATGTAGGGACACGCCAAGAACCGAATTTAGAAGCGATCGCCCAATTAAAACCTGATTTAATTTTAGGTGTAGAGTTAAGACATAAGACTATTTACGATACCTTATCTGCGATCGCCCCCACCCTCATATTTAACCCCTATCCCTCTGCGGAAAACTCAAATCAACTTGATGAGATGCAGCAAACATTCCGCAAAATTGCGGAACGCGTCAACCGTCAAGATGTAGGGGAAAAAGTTCTTCAGCAAATGCAAACCCAATTTCAAACAGCAGCCACCCGCATCAAAAATACTCAAAAACCCGATTTCGTCCTCGGACAATTTAGCGACAACGCCCCCCAAATCCGCCTTTTCACCGATAACTCAATGGCTACACAAATCCTTACAGCCATCGGTTTGAAAAACGCCTGGAAAGGAGAATTTGACCGTTTTGGATTCAATACAGTGTGGATAGAAGCACTACCAACAGTAGAAACCGCCAACTTCATCTATATTTCCGCCCCCAATAGCCCCTACAAACAACAACTAGAAACTAACCCCGTCTGGCAAAGACTACAATTCGTCCAGCAAAAAAGATTGTATGCGATCGCCCCAGACACCTGGCTATTCGGCGGCCCCCTATCAGCCCAAGTTCTACTACAAAAAGTCATCGATACCCTCACATAATACCCCTCCGCGCAACCTCCGCGTTAACCTCTGCGCCCCTCCGCGTTTAAAATCCTCATGCTCAAACCCCGCCCCCTGCTCGCCGGAATCCTCCTCCTCCTCCCCCTTCTTCTCCTCCACAGCCACCTTTTCACCGCCCCAGAAGACATCCTCCGCTACATCAAACTACCCCGCACAACCATCGGGATATTAGCAGGCGCATCTCTAGGAATCGCCGGCGCATTATTCCAAACGGTCACCCGTAATCCCCTAGCCTCACCCGCCACATTAGGAGTAAACGCAGGTGCATATTTAGCCGTCACCGCCACAACCATCTTTGCACCAGAGATATTTGCTTGGTCGCCTTTATTGGTAGCATTCACAGGTGGTTTATTAGCAGCCTTATTGGTATACGCCATCGCCGGGAAAGAAATTACCCCCATCCGCCTCACCCTTTCAGGAATGGCTGTTTCCCTCGCCTTAGCCGCCTTCACTTCCGCCCTACAACTACTCTACGAAAACCAAACCCGTGATTTATTTTTTTGGGGTGCGGGTTCTTTATTACAAACCAATTGGCAGGGAAGTATTTACGCTGCACCTAGAGTATTATTAGGCGCGATCGCAGTTTTCACCATTGCCAAACCCCTAGATGTCCTCCTCATGGGTGAAGATGTCGCCCGTTCCCTCGGTTCAAAAGTCCAGTGGACACGTTTATCTAGCACCCTACTAGGTATATTTTTAGCATCCGTTGCGGTGAGTGTAGTCGGGCCGATTGGCTTTGTAGGTTTAGTTGCACCCCACATAGGCAAATTGATGGGATGTCGTCAACACCAAATTTTATTACCATCAGCAGCGATTTGGGGCGCAGTCATATTATTAGGGGCTGACTTAGTAGCACAACAGATATCTAGTGAATTACCTGCGGGTGGTATCACAGCTTTATTAGGCGCACCGTTTTTAGTCTGGTTGGTGCGTTCATCGCCGCGTCTGTTGAGTAAGACAGAGGGGAATAATGCTTTACCAATACAAATAAAATCCCGCCTCCAGTATCCTGCTTTACTTCTGTTGGGGTTATGTTGCTTATTACTAGTGCTTTTATTGGGATTATCCCTGGGCAATATTCATTTAGATATTCATCAACTAACTCAAGTCATTAGTGGTAATAGTGACGCACTCACCGAAAGAATAGTCTTATACTTACGCCTACCCCGGTTACTAGTAGCATTATTAGCAGGAGCAGCCTTAGCCATCAGTGGCTTATTGTTACAGGGAGTAGTCCGCAATCCCCTAGCTGGCCCGGAAATTATGGGGATTACTTCAGGTGCAGGTTTTGGGGCTTTATTGGTATTAGTATTGATACCTAATGCACCCGTAACATTTATACCGATTGCCGCGTTTATTGGTGCAGTTGTCGCCTTTGGTGTAGTTTACCTAGCAGCTTGGCAAAACGGCGTAGCACCAGGGAGGCTAGCTTTGGTAGGAATAGCTGTGTCTGCGTTTTGTGCGGCGGGAATTAACTTGTTGGTAGTTAAGTCAAAATTACAAGTAGCTCAGGCCTTGGTGTGGTTAGCTGGGAGTACCTACGCTCGCCAGTGGGATGAAGTATGGCAATTGTTGGCTTTTCCCTTAATTTTATTGCCTTTGGGCTGGTTATTTGCCCGTAAATTAGATGTGATGGCCTTAGGGGAAGACTTACCATTCATTTTAGGTATGCGTTTACAGCAAGCTCGTGGTGTAATATTAGCGATCGCAGTTGCTTTAGCTGCTGCTGCTGTCTCTACGGTGGGAACTATTAGCTTTGTCGGGTTAATTGCTCCCCATGCTGCACGTTTATTAGTCGGTTCTCGACACCGCCAACTAGTACCAATCGCGGCAATTTTCGGTGCTATTTTAGTCACTTTAGCTGATACCATCGGGCGCGTTGTTTTAGCTCCCAAAGAAATTCCCTCTGGGTTAGTCACCGCCCTTATCGGTACACCTTATTTCCTCTGGTTACTAGGAGGAAACCAAAAGCATTAATTAACAATTCAAAATACCCTGCGGGAAGGCTGCGCCAACAAAATTCAAAATAAACCACCTGCTGTAGAGACGCGATTCATCGCGTCTTCTTCTTCACCCAATCCCCAGTCCCTAATCAATCAAATTTTCTAAAGCCACCTGTAAATCTTGAGTTAAATTATTCACAGCCCTTTTAGCCGCTTGGCGGTTATCATGCACCTTTTCCCAGCGTTCCGTGACAGAAATTGGCTCACCTACCTTAATTACCGCCTCCCGTAAACCTAACCTTGGTCGTCCTGGTAGAGTGGATTCTTGTATGCGAGAAAGCATATCAAACATTAGTAAAGCCGTCTCGGCAAATCTGTCTGCACTATATTTTTCCTGTATATAGGTAGCATTCACAGCCACAAAACTTTCTACCAGACGCATATGCTGTATTCGTAAGTCTGCTTCTTGGGCTACCCAGTCGGCGAGTCCCCGTTTGAAGGAAGGTAAATTATCCATATCTGGTAAATCTTCTCTATATATGCGATTCCAACTGGCTTCTTCTAAACGGCGACAACGGTCTATAAAATTACCTTGGGCTGGAATACCAAAATACTGCTCGGAAACTTGTAACGCTTTATCTAATAAATGATGCAGTCTGGCAATTAACACCTGATTGGGCGTGGTAGATTCTTCTGTGGCTACGGTGTTGGGGATATCTTGATGATAGAAGCGGCGATAAAACTCTTCCATCTCTGTAATTAAATATTCACCCAGGCGGCAGATGCGTTGAGCATAAATTTCTGGTTGATTGATTGCAGACTCCCCAACTGATTGCACTGGTAAACCGCTATCAACTTCTAACTTACTCAACAACTCATCCAATTTAGACCAAGGCGGCGTAACATAATGATATTGGATAGATACCGGCACAATCACCACAGTTTCAGTCCGGTTAGCTTTTTTCAAGTCTTCCACACACCAAAACCCCAATTGGGAAACACCGGGTTCCAGAGGGCTGACTATGCCACTGTGACCATTATTCCCGCCTTCAGGGGCAACAGCAATGGGGAATGGAGCGTTAGCGAATAAATCCCTTGCTGTTTGAATAGCTTGCCTATCTAACCGTCTTCCGCGCCGAATTGGCACACCTCCCAACTGAGAAAACAACCAACCCAACCAATTTCCAGCCCATATAGTCATTCCTCTGTCATAGACAAAATGACTGTGAACTGGGTATTGCAACTTAATACCTTTTTGACGCGCCACCTGTGGAACAATGCGAGAAATTAAGTACAACATACACAGAGGGTCTTCTACCTCTGGGTGGCGAAATGCCATTAAAAAGCGAATTTTCCCACTTTGGAATTGTTGATAAAGTTCTGCTAATATCTCGGAATTTTCTGCTTCAATTTTGACGATACCAGCCGGGAGCCAAGGGCGCGTACGAAAGCGCAACACCAGGGGTAGTAACCACTGCATTAACCTGAGGATGAGGGGGTTAAAACTATGGGGGATAAATTTTAGGGGTGGTTGGGTAGAGTTGATTAATTTCGGCAAGTGATACTCCCGACTATATTATCCAAAATGAATGCCTAAGCTAATGCGGGTCTAAATTGCATAACTAACGCGATGTGCAACTTATTTTTGAAACCCCTCTCCAAACCTCTCCCCGAAGCGGAGAGAGGCTTTGAATCTTGCTCCCCTTCCCTCGCAGGGAAGGGGTTGGGGGTTAGGTTTGAGAGAAAGTTGCACACGGCGTTAACTACTAATAAGGGCTGTTGACTGTTAACTGTTAACGGTCAACTGTCAACAGTCTTCACGATGAATTATGCAACTTAAAAGCAGAATAGCCTAATTGATTTTGCCACTTTTAAAAGCAGGCGGTCAGCTAGGCTGGGCGGAACACCAACGATTATGGTGGAGGGTAGCCCATCGCTGCTAGTTTAATAATGAATTACTCTACACAGCCAGATGAACACACCACAAGACCCCCGCAAATATGCACCAGCAACACAACGCAACCGCGAACCCATCTTAGAAGTGCTTTTACAAGTGTTGCCTGCCAGTGGCACTATTCTAGAAATTGCCAGTGGTACAGGTGAACACGCCATTTTCTTTGCCCCCCGCCTCAAACCACGTAAATGGCTACCCTCTGACCCCAATCCGGAATTACGGGCTAGTATCACCGCCTGGATTGCACAATTTCCCAGCGATAATCTTTACCCACCTGTAGAACTTGATGCGAGTCAGCCAATTTGGTCAGTAGAAAGGGACGCAATTCTACAGGATGCCCCCATTGCTGCCATAGTTAATATCAATATGATTCACATTTCCCCTTGGTCAGCTTGTTTGGGACTGTTGGCTGGTGCGGGGCGGATTTTGCCACCAGGTGGGATTCTTTATCTTTACGGGCCTTATAAACAAGGGGGAGAACATACCGCCCCAAGTAACGCCGCCTTCGATGAATCCTTACGTTCCCAAAATCCAGAGTGGGGAGTACGCAACCTGGAAGATGTGATTGCAGCAGCTAAACAACAAAATCTCCAACTGCACAAAACCTACCAAATGCCTGCTAATAACCTTTCGGTGGTCTTTCAACGTTAATTATGTAAGGGTGTAGGGGTATAAGGGTATAAGGGTATGAGGGTATAAGGGTATGAGGGTGTAAGGGTATGAGGGTGTAAGGGTATGAGGGTGTAAGGGTATGAGGGTGTAAGGGTATGAGGGTGTAAGGGTATGAGGGTGTAAGGGAAGAATCTGGTTTTACTCTTTCCCCTAAACCCCTATACCTTTTAACAGCAAGCGCTTAATGCGAGCTGCATATTCACTTTTCTTTCCCCCATACCCCTATACCCTAATTTACGTCAATGGAGGTTAGCGGACTCGAACCGCTGACATCCTGCTTGCAAAGCAGGCGCTCTACCAACTGAGCTAAACCCCCGTAAAATTGAATTTATTAGTCTCCGCTATCATAACCGAAAACTCTGTTTTTTACAAAGGGATGAACCAAGAAAATACGCAAATCGTTGCTGCATTTTATAAATTTGTCAGTTTGCCGGATTTTGCCGAGAAACAAGAACCCTTATTGGCTTATTGTTTAGCCCAAAATATCAAGGGTACGATTCTCTTAGCTAAGGAAGGAATCAACGGCACAATTGCAGGTTCGCGTCTAAGCATTGACAATGTTTTATCTTATCTACGTTCTGACTTGCGCCTACAAGACCTAGAACATAAAGAATCTACCGCAGACACCCCGCCATTTGAACGGATGAAAGTGCGGCTGAAAAAAGAAATTGTCACCTTGGGTTTACCAGAAGTAGACCCTAATGAACAGGTGGGTGCTTATGTGACCCCTGAAGAATGGAATGAGTTGATTTCTGACCCGGAAGTGATTGTTATTGATACACGCAATGATTACGAGGTACATATCGGTACTTTCCAGGGGGCGCAAAATCCCCAAACAAACTCATTTCGAGACTTCCCCGAATATGTCCGCCAAAACCTCGACCCGAATCAGCACAAAAAAGTTGCTATGTTTTGTACTGGGGGTATTCGCTGCGAAAAGGCTTCATCTTTCATGCTTTCTCAAGGTTTTGCAGAGGTGTATCATCTCAAGGGTGGTATACTCAAATACCTAGAGCAAATCCCGCCAGAGGAGAGTTTATGGCAAGGGGAATGTTTTGTTTTTGATGAACGTATCGCCGTAGTTCATGGGTTAGAGCCGGGAACTCATGAGTTATGTTTCTGTTGTGGACACCCCTTGGCTGAAGAAGATAAGGCATCTCTTCAGTATGAGGAAGGTATTTCTTGCCCCCACTGTTTTGATAGTCTTACGGAAGATAAAAGAATGCGTCAGCAGGAGAAGTGGCGACAGTATCAGTTAAAAAATTCCCACTCTTTGGGTAATTCAAAATTAGGCGTTGCTGATTAGTGGGATGATTTTTGTCTCACGCATTCGCCGCCAGGCGTTCCGCTTGCGGTAGGCGCAAAGACGCATTCGCCGCAAGGCGTTCCCGCAGTGGAATTTAGCGGGGAGATTTCCTTAAAGTATGTCTGCAAAGGCGCAAAGACGCATTCGCCGCAAGGCGTTCCCGCAGGGTAGAATCAATATTCTGCTTTACAAAAAAGTCTCAATTCATCCCGCATTTATGCAACGCCCAAAATTATAGTCCCGTCAATTATTTTATCCAAATTCTGGCGATCGCTCAATCATATAGCTGGGGATTGGGGATTGGGGACTGGGTACTGGGTGAAAAGTCTTGTTGTGTCTAGGTTGTATCATCTATTGATGTTCTAACACTACTGGTAACAGCTATATCTTTTAATTTCCGCCCCCTTGTGGGTAAGTAAGCTTGGCTTGCCTACTGACTTGGCTATGCCTAGAGTCGCACCCATCCCCTTGCGGGGAAGTGATGGTAAGTAACTAATTGTAGATAATACTCTGCGTCATTTAAAAGAACGGTTTCCATCCCCTTGCGGGGAAGTGATGGTAAGTAACTCTTCAGTTTCCGCGAAGCCTGGGCAGATGTTGTAAAAGAGGTGTTTCCATCCCCTTGCGGGGAAGTGATGGTAAGTAACTGACTATGTGGCGATTGTGAAACACCGTGAATGTGTTGTGTTTCCATCCCCTTGCGGGGAAGTGATGGTAAGTAACTGAAGTTATTGGACTGGCAATTAGATCTGACTCAGCCAAGTTTCCATCCCCTTGCGGGGAAGTGATGGTAAGTAACATCGTTAGTGGACTAACTAAATTAACATCTAAAGCACTTGAGGTTTCCATCCCCTTGCGGGGAAGTGATGGTAAGTAACAAATTTAACTTTGCCTACTTCATAGCTTGGCCTTACGGTTTCCATCCCCTTGCGGGGAAGTGATGGTAAGTAACCCTTATAAAAAAGGAGTATTTTGGATAGGGACAGTTTCCATCCCCTTGCGGGGAAGTGATGGTAAGTAACTCCACAATTTCTTGTGGAGTAATTTGGTAAATTAGTTTGTGTTTCCATCCCCTTGCGGGGAAGTGATGGTAAGTAACCTACAGCAAACGGAGGTATGGATTGCAAGGATAAAGTTTCCATCCCCTTGCGGGGAAGTGATGGTAAGTAACTTCCATCGGCGATCTGTATGGCCGTCCATACAAACGTTTCCATCCCCTTGCGGGGAAGTGATGGTAAGTAACCTCTGTGTTTGCCTGGTGCTACCGACGTATGGGCGAATGGAGTTTCCATCCCCTTGCGGGGAAGTGATGGTAAGTAACCAGCCACGCCGCGGCGATCGTTGATCCCGCCATACTGCACCTCCGAGGTTTCCATCCCCTTGCGGGGAAGTGATGGTAAGTAACGCCAAAAAACACCTCGGCCTGGGCCTGGAGTTCACCCAGGACGTTTCCATCCCCTTGCGGGGAAGTGATGGTAAGTAACCTCAGAAGGGTGAGTTTCTTCAAGATACATACGAGTTGCTATTACGTTTCCATCCCCTTGCGGGGAAGTGATGGTAAGTAACCATAGGATAGCTTTGCTGTGTTTATATAAGTTTGATAGTTTCCATCCCCTTGCGGGGAAGTGATGGTAAGTAACTCGGCGCAGCTGCCGCACTCGTCGCAGCTCGCCGGGTACTTCACGTTTCCATCCCCTTGCGGGGAAGTGATGGTAAGTAACTTGTAAAAGTGGAAGATATCACAATGAATATGAATTATACAGGTCGTTTCCATCCCCTTGCGGGGAAGTGATGGTAAGTAACAGATATAGCATCAGGATTACCTTTGGCTACCTCTTCAGCTAGACGTTTCCATCCCCTTGCGGGGAAGTGATGGTAAGTAACTCTATTCCCAGATCATCGAACATCAGATCCGCCAACGTTTCCATCCCCTTGCGGGGAAGTGATGGTAAGTAACCCATTTGAAGGCATCCTGCCGCCCGCCCAGGCCGAGGAGGTTTCCATCCCCTTGCGGGGAAGTGATGGTAAGTAACTTTCTTCTATTCTCTCTTCTGGAGTTCTAGGAATACATCCTTCCCAGTTTCCATCCCCTTGCGGGGAAGTGATGGTAAGTAACCTGCGCGCGCGAGGATGGCAGGTGCGCATCCTGTCCGGCGAGTTTCCATCCCCTTGCGGGGAAGTGATGGTAAGTAACTTGATGGAAACTTTTAGTCCGCGACTAGATCATCGCAGTCGTTAGTTTCCATCCCCTTGCGGGGAAGTGATGGTAAGTAACCATTCCGTCGCCAGGGTGTCCGGTGCCGCGCCTTTGCCAATGGGTTTCCATCCCCTTGCGGGGAAGTGATGGTAAGTAACCTGCGGCGGCACCGCGGCCTGTCGCGCACGGCGGCGCGGCAGCGCGCGTTTCCATCCCCTTGCGGGGAAGTGATGGTAAGTAACCGAGCTCCCACGGGCCTGTGCTTCCGCTCCGATGCAGCACGAGAGTGGGTTTCCATCCCCTTGCGGGGAAGTGATGGTAAGTAACTCGCCTCTTCTGGTAAATCCTTCAGCCTTTTAGATGCTTTTTGTTTCCATCCCCTTGCGGGGAAGTGATGGTAAGTAACGGGACGCGCGGGTCAGCGGGGAGAGGTTCATGGAGTTTCCATCCCCTTGCGGGGAAGTGATGGTAAGTAACCCTACCCTTTGGAAACTATTACTATATTTAGATTTCAAGGTTCAGTTGCGCCGAGGTACGCAAAAGCTATTGTAGTTTATACACTCAGTAGTGATAAATCAAAAGCTTTTTTACCAAAATTCAGCTTTATAGACAATTTAACCGAATAAACTCCAGTAGTCAAGGTTAAATTACTAACTTTACTTTTATTTACACATATTTATTCTTCCTAGCTTGTCATATCTCCCTGCGACGAATTAGCAGTGACATTTACAATCCGTTACAAACTGCCAAGCCCTAGTAAAAATTTGCGTTTCAGCCTTTAAAAACATCATTTTCACCAGAGTATAGACGTTACAAAATTAAATAATCTGGTGGTTCATAAGGAGGCTCACCACCATAGACCCTTGTTTGCTGCTTGGCTGTAGCATCAAGAGGATAAACCCTGAGACTGTCCTCACTTAATTTCAGTATGGGTAGCCAACGCTTCTCTAACTGATAATTCAAAACAGACTCCTCTAAAGGACATTCAAATACGGAATACTGTACTCGTTGACAGCGCTGTTCTATTAACTTAGCCAGTTTAGTCCGACGCTTATCGTCAGGTATGTCATAACACACTAAATAAAGTTTGGTCATTAGTTATTGGTTTTTAGTCATTAGTCAACAGTCAACAGTCAACAGTCAACAGTCAACGGTCAACAGTCAACAGTCATCAGTCAACAGTCATCAGTCATCAGTCATCTTCATTTGATAACAAATGCTTCATAGTCTAACTTTGACTGTAATAAACAGCGTCCCAAACTGCGGGCTTGTTCCAGTAAAATTTGATTCAAACTCAATTGGCGATTTTGTGGGGGATAAAGTACAGAGGTGCGGAAGCGACGTTCTAATTCTCCTAGTAATAGCTTTTTTCCCATAGTTCCCAACCAAATACCCACACCATCAGGGGAAGGCTGAAAATCTTCTTGGGTTAATAAGTCTGACTGAATTAGAGAAATCACGGCTTGGTCTACCACCACGGGTCGAAACTCTTCCATCAAATCCAGCACTAAATTCGGGCGATAGGGTTCAATAGCGTGGAAAAATCCTAAATATGGGTCAAGTCCAGCTTGGACACAAGCAGAAAACACCCGTGCTAACAATACGCCATATCCCCAACTCAATAACGCATTAATTGGGTCTAATGGTGGACGGCGATTGCGTCCGTTAAAATTCCACTGCGTCGGAAACCAATGTTTAAGCGCTTGATAATAAGTCCGAGCGCAAATTCCCTCAACTCCCATAAGTTCGTTACGATTTAACGGCGTAGTAGTGTTGTTCAACTGGGAAGCATAGACGCTAATTAAATCAATTGCTTCGGTTAATTCACTAATCTGTCCATTCGTAGCGCGGTTACGCCGTTGTAGCAGAACTCGTTGGTTACGCACTTTACCAATCACCAATTTTTGTGCTAGCGCCATCCCAAATGTAGTTTCTACAGTGCGGTACTGAGCTAGACGAATAGTCATGTTAGTTGCAAAGTGTCCCTGGAGACGACCGCGAAATTGTCCATCTTGACGAAGAAATATCGTTTCAATACCCCGGTCAAGTAATTGGGAAATCACCACATCGGTCAACTGAACACCTGGTAAAACAACTATAAGCGTGATTTCTGCTAGGCGACAATTGTGAGATTTTTCCTGCTTCATGATAATTAACGACTCGTTGCGATAACGGAGTATAGTTCCTGGTTCGGTTAGATAAAGTGTCGTCATGTGGATAAACAGTAAAGACGCGATTATACTCTTATAAGAAAAGACACTACGAGTCTTTACAGATACGTGTAACAGTGGGGAAGTTAATTCTCTTAGTTTGTCTACATTCTCCACCCCTAATGGAAAATCCCACTTCCACAGGGATGTCAGAATAAATCCACTTTCATCAACAAGCAAGGACAAAGATTATGTCTGCATCTGTCACAAAAAAATTAGTCCGATATCGTAGCTGGATTGTAGCTATAGTCAATGCGGCGGTGACTTGGGTGATTTTAATTATTGCGCCCTTGGGTTTGTTTGCGGTGATTATTTGTACAGTGGGGGTATTTTTAGCTAGTTTACTAGTTGGTGAGATATCCGACAGGCTGTTATTCAAACTGCTGCGAAACATCCAGCGCGATGTTATTCAAGCCAACCGAGAAACTGATAGCCTGGATGTGGGGCTATCCAGTTATCTAGATTTACCCACAGAGCAGAAAACTGAAAAACAGGAATGAACGCATTATGTTTGTGCTGATGAGTAAACTGGGATGAAATTAAACGCAGATGCACGCAGATAAACACAGATAGAATTATTGCCTACATGGTAAGTTATGTGAGTATGGTGAGTACGCAGAGAAATAAAGCCTCTGTCCACTCGACGACTGCGCCGTAGGTGTCGCCGGTGTGTCCGCCTAATTTGTGATTAAACCATGCAGCTGTTAAAGTAGCGATCGCACTCCCGGCAATTAACACCACTACTGATATCAATAGATGATGGTTATTTACTAGCCAAAATAAGCCACTGATTGCAAACATCAAGCATAATCCGGGTAATAAATCTTTGTATGAGCGAATAGCTTGTTTATGGAATGCGCCTTTACCAGTGGCTTTTAAATAAGGATAACAGGCGATCGCCACTTGTTGTCCCCAACGTCCCCAACCACAAGCAGCCATTAATACTAGCCAACGGTATTCCCCAATCTCTGTGAGGGCAGAGGTTTTTAGTAATAATATAGCGATCGCACTCATAGCTCCAAATGCACCTGTAGCACTATCCGCCATCACTTCCAACCGCCGTTCTGGGTCACCCACAGCCAAACCATCAGCCGTATCCATCGCCCCATCTAAATGTAACCCCCCAGTGATAAAAATCCACAGTACCACCACCAAGGCACTACGAGTTAATACGGGCATACCCAGATAATTCATGCCTCCATCGAATAACCCTAAAATCCCCCCAATAATTAACCCCACCGTAGGGACTAGCCGCGCCACTCGTTGAAAATCCAAGCCATTAATATAAGGCAGAGGGATATTTGTGTAAAATATAATACTTGCCAATAAATTCAATAACAACAGCTTCACCATCTCATTCCCACTTCATCACCCATAACCAATCCTCCGCGTTTCAATTTCCCCCAAAACTGAACAAAAAAGCAAATTCTTATGTATACTTTTTGACCATGTTTGTATAAAAGCAAAATTACATGGAACGTGCCATATCTGCTTTAGGAATTTTAGTTTTCATTGGTATATCCTACGCTATGTCTATTCGCCGTGACGCAGTACGTTGGCGAACTATAGCCTGGGGTTTAGGTTTGGAATTTGTATTGGCGCTAGTGATTCTCAAAACACCTTGGGGATTAAATGTGTTTAGGTCTTTGGGTGATACAGTCAGCCATTTTTTATCATTCTCAGATGTGGGGGCAAAATTCGTCTTTGGCGATAATTTTAAGGATCATTTTTTTGCCTTTCAAGTACTACCGACAATTATCTTTTTTTCTGCCTTCATTAACGTCTTGTATTATTACGGCATTTTACCAAGGGTGGTCAATGGGTTGGCATGGGTGATGATGAAGACAATGAAAACTTCTGGTTCCGAATCTCTATCTTGTGCTGGTAACATTTTTCTAGGGCCGACAGAATCAGCACTGATGGTAAAACCCTATGTGGCAAAAATGACCCAATCAGAACTCCATGCGGTGATGACTGGAGGCTTTGCCACAATTGCTGGTGGTGTGCTGGGTGCT
This sequence comes from Anabaena sp. FACHB-595, assembly GCF_048568275.1. Lineage (NCBI taxonomy): Bacteria > Bacillati > Cyanobacteriota > Cyanophyceae > Nostocales > Nostocaceae > Anabaena > Anabaena sp. FACHB-595. The sequence goes on along the minus strand of NZ_CP183473.1, from coordinate 441,828 downwards.
TATTTGTCTTTTGGAATACCTCCAGAACATTTAATTGCTGCTTTTTTTATGACGGCTCCTACCTCGTTAGTAGTATCAAAATTACTTTATCCAGAAACGGAAGTATCGGAAACTGCTAGTCAGGCAAAGATGGAAGGCGAGACTGGTTATGTCAATGTAATTGATGCGGCTGCTAGCGGCGCAATTGACGGTGTAAAGCTAGCAGTGAATGTGGGGGTAATGATTATTGCCTTTTTGGGGTTGTTGGCTGTTGTTAATGCCCTAATTGGATGGTTGGGGTCTTATATTGGTTTACCACAATTATCTTTAGAGTGGATTTTGTCTTTTATTATGGCTCCTGTAGCGTTTTTTATGGGTGTACCTTGGAGCGATTGCGCGCAAGTGGGGGCGCTACTGGGTAAGAAAACAATTTTGAATGAGTTTCTGGCTTATGTAGATTTGGGAAACTTAATCAAAAGTGGAAAAATCTCTGAGAGGGCAGTGATTATTGCTACCTATGCTTTGTGTAACTTTGCCAATATCGGTTCAATTGGGATTACGATAGGCGGTATTACTGGAATGGCTCCTCAACGTCAACATGATTTAGCCCGGATGGGTGTTAGAAGCATGATTGGTGGATTGTTGGCAGGTTTTATTACCGCTTGTATTGCCGGAATGTTAATTTAACAACCGTATTTCATAATTAAATTTTTCTCAGGGTGTTAATTTCTTTGTAAAAGATGAGTGATTTATGCCACATTATACTAGTTATTTTTAACATAACCAAGCTGCCAGTTTTGTGGTTGCTTTAACTGATTGAGCTTACCTTGGATCATCAGATTTAGAGCAATGCGAGTATTTAAATATCCTCGAACTGGATAGTAACCTTGCTTGCGGGGAATGCTAGCAAGAACATTTTTATCAAGAGGCATTAATCCCCCACATTGAGTAGGTTCTCCTGGGATTTTTAGCCGAAATAAATACTCATGTTGGTAGCCGTCGGGAATCTGAAATAAAGCGTATACATGATGCTGACCGCGCCAAGGTTGAACAACTATCTCTTCAGCAAATGTATAGGATTTAGCCTCTTTTGTCTGAATAAAACCATAGGGGATATTACAACTTGCCACAGGCGATCGCTCGAAAAAATCTGAGATGTAATATACTCCCATCACAAAAACTAAACTAAGTGCAAATAATAAATGAAAACGAAATTTTTTCAGCACTTATATAGAACCTAAATCATCTTTCTGTGTTATTTTAGCGAGGAAAAATGGGGGTATAGAGGAAGGAGTAAAAATAAATTTCTTTTCCCTCACACCCTACACCCTACACCCTTACACCCTACACCCTCACACCCTTACACCCTCACACCCTTACACCCTTACACCCCTACACCCTCACACTCCTACACTGGTGAGAATACATAAGAACCAAAATCTGGTAAATTAGCTCGGAATGCTTGACCTATGAATTTGGGAACAAAATAATGAAGCCATTTCTTTTTGTCACCGATTTGGATCATACTCTGGTAGGTAATGATGCAGCCCTGGCAGAACTCAGCCAGATACTCACTCACCATCGTCAAGAATATGGCACAAAGATAGTTTATGCCACTGGGCGATCGCCTATTCTTTACAAAGAACTGCAAGTAGAAAAAAACCTGATAGAACCTGATGGGTTAGTTTTGTCTGTGGGTACGGAAATCTATCTTGATGGTAGTGGTAATCCTGATTCTGACTGGTCAGAAATTCTTAACGATGGCTGGAATCGAGAACTAGTATTGTCCGTAACTAAAAAATTTCCTGAATTAATGCTGCAACCAGACTCGGAACAACGTCCTTTTAAAGTCAGTTTTTTTCTGCATCAAGAAGCCTCATTTAAGGTCATACCACAACTTGAGACAGAGTTAGCGAAATGTAAACTAAATATAAAGTTAATTTATAGTAGCGGTATAGACCTTGACATTGTACCATTAAACAGCGATAAAGGTCAGGCAATGCAGTTTCTTCGTCAAAAGTGGAAATTTGCAGCAGAAAGAACAGTTGTCTGTGGTGATTCAGGTAATGATATTGCTTTGTTCGCTGTGGGCAACGAAAGGGGAATCATCGTCGGGAATGCCCGACCGGAGTTGCTTCAGTGGCACAGTGAGTATCCCGCAGACCATCGCTACCTGGCAAAAAACTTTTGTGCAGGTGGAATTATTGAAGGTTTACAATTCTTTGGTTTCCTCGAATGATTAGCTATCTCAAAGGTATAGTCGCCGGTATTCAAAACGTAGGCAGCAATCGTGTCATTCTCACTCTCGAAGTGAATGGTATGGGCTATGATTTGCAAATTCCCCAACGGTTAGCCAAGCAATTACCCACAACCGGAGATTTGGTACAAATATTTACCCATTACCAAGTCCGGGAAGAAATTCCCTTGCTTTATGGTTTCTCTTCCCCAGCCGAACGGGATTTATTCCGCCACCTATTGTCTGTGAGTGGTGTAGGTGCAGCCAGCGCGATCGCTCTCTTAGACACCTTGGAACTACCCGATTTAGTCCAAGCCATCATTGCTGCTAACGTCCAAATCTTAATTCAAGCCCCAGGTGTGGGCAAAAAAATCGCCGAGCGTGTTTGTTTGGAACTCAAAGCCAAATTAATCGAGTGGCGCAAATCAGCAGGCTTCTTCGTCGCTACCGAAGGCCCAGCCCCCGGCATTCTCGAAGAAGTGCAAATGACTCTATTCGCCCTGGGTTACACCGCCCATGAAGTTAGCCACGCTTTACACGTAGTCAGTGAAGACATCGGATTACCCAAGGATGCCTATGTAGAAGACTGGATCAAACAAGCGATCGCCCACCTCAGCAGTAGTGAGCAAGTTAGTCATTAGTCATCAGCTACTCCCCCACTCCCTAAGAGTTCTTTAATTTTGAATTTTGAATTTTGAATTTTGAATTTTGAATTGCTATGCCCGATCCCTATGCTTGGTTACAAAACTCACTCCTAACCATCCATCGGGCAGATTGGTATCGTTCAGTGCAAGCAATACAGGGTCGTGCTGGCGCAAGCGTAGTTTTAGGGGGTCAGGAGGTAATTAATTTTGCTAGTAATGATTATTTGGGGTTGGCTGGGGATGAACGCTTAATAGCTGCGGCTGTAGCTGCTACTCAAGAATTTGGCACTGGGAGTACTGGTTCGAGATTATTGAGTGGACATCGAGAACTGCATGGGCAATTAGAAAAGGCGATCGCCTCTTGGAAACAAACAGAAGACGCGTTAGTGTTTAGCTCAGGCTATCTGGCTAATATAGGAGCGATCGCAGCTCTTGTCGGCAAGCGTGATTTAATCTTATCTGACCAATACAATCATTCCAGTCTGAAAAATGGAGCTATTCTCAGTGGGGCGACAGTTAGGGAATATTCCCACTGTCAGGTAGGGGAACTGAAAACCCAATTACTTGAGCAACGGCAAAACTACCGACGTTGTTTAATTTTGACGGATAGCGTCTTCAGCATGGATGGGGATTTATGCCCTTTACCAGATCTATTAGATTTGGCTGAAGAATTTAGTTGTATGCTCCTAGTTGATGAAGCTCATGCTACTGGAGTGATGGGTGAAACTGGTGCTGGGTGTGTAGAACATTTTGGGTGTACAGGTAGGCAATTAATCCAAATTGGTACATTGAGTAAAGCCTTAGGTAGTCTAGGCGGTTATGTAACAGGAAGCCACAACCTGATTGACTATTTGCGAAACCGCGCCCCTAGTTGGATATATACCACAGGGTTATCACCCGCAGATACAGCAGCAGCCCTAGCAGCAATCAATATAGCTCAACAAGAACCACAACACCGAATGCAGTTATGGCACAACGTTAATTACTTGAGAGAATTATTACAGAAAATACCAAACCTCAAATTACTACCATCAGCATCGCCCATACTATGTTTTCAGTTGTCAAGTCCCAGCGAAGCGCTACAAGTGGGTAAGCAACTAAAACAAGCAGGAATCTTCGCCCCAGCAATTCGTCCCCCCACAGTCCCCACAAGTCGCATCAGAATATCCTTAATGGCAACTCATAAAGCATCACATATAGAAAAATTAGTGGCCGTATTGCAAGGCTTAAATTAGGGAACACCAAAAAATGAATAAACCATCCGTAGAGACGCGATGAGTCGCGTCTTCACTTACTCCCCTATACCCCTACACCCTTTTCCAAACCCTTGATTTTTCGTTTTCATGCGTAAGTCCTAATTTAATTCAAATCCCCTATTAAACTTAAGTTATTTGATCTAACTGAGACTATGCGAACAATCATAGTTGGTGATATTCATGGTTGTTATGAAGAACTGCTTCAACTACTAACTAAAGCGCAAATTACAAAAGAAGACTGTTTAATCTCATTAGGTGATATCGTCGATCGCGGGGTTGATTCTGTCAGGGTGTATGATTTTCTCAAAAATCGCCCCAACACTATCGTTTTGATGGGTAATCATGAACGCAAACATCTACGCCAAACGCTTTCCTATTCCCAGGAAATTGTGAAATTACAGTTTGGCGATCGCTACCCAGAATTTTTAGAATGGGTTAGTCACAGGCCTTATTATCACGAAACTGACGCAGCAATTTTAGTTCATGCGGCCGTGGAAGATGGTATACCTATAGGGGAACAGAGACCAGAGGTTTTGTGTGGTTGCACTGCGGGAGAAAAGCATCTAGAAAAACGCTATGGAAATACATACTGGAGCCAGTTATATACTGGTGTCAAGCCTATTATCTTTGGTCATCATGTTGTAGGTGATATTCCACTGATCATTGCGGGAAAGATTTATGGGATTGATACTGGAGCCTGTCACGGTGGTAAATTAACTGGGTTAATTTTACCTAGTTTTGAGGTTGTGCAGGTACAAGCACCTCAAGACTATTGGCGTGAAGAGATGGTCAAATGGCAGTTACCTGTGATGATGGCTAAACCCTGGGGTAGTTATAAATGGGCAAAAATCCAGGCAGTTTGTGATGAATATAGAGATTCCCCGCATCCAGAATTGTCCGCCTTCATTGTGGAGAAGGAACAGTGGATGAATGATTTACTTGCCCTTGCTCCCACAGCAATCCTCAAGGTAGAAGATAAACTAGCAGAACTGATTTCTGTTTACGGTGCTGACGATTTCAAGAAACAAGCTCGTTGTTTTACCTACGCAACTCTTTTATACAAAGCCAACGCTAGCAATCTTACCCCCGAATTTCTCCAGGAAAGTTTGCCAACACCAGATAAATGGTTACAGGTAATGTCCGAATTGGGCGTGTAGGATTGAGGAGCGGGTGAGAATGATTGTTGCAAGGTTCAAGCGTATATGGCTTTGGTCTGGATTGTACAATTCTCTTATTAGCATTAATAGGTTTAAACCTCATCTGTGGCAAACTTTATCCACTGGTGATGATGTAATTAGGAGAATTACGATACTCATGAAGCTCGATAAACCCTCTCAAGAAGGTGCAAATTCTGTAGAATGTGCCGCCAAAGTAATGGAAACAGTACCCTCAGTGATGCGGTTTATCCGAGCGAAAATGCGAGCGCACAAAGCCACTTTTTTATCGATACCACAATTGCGATCGCTAGCATTCCTCAATCGTAACCCCGGAGCGTCCTTATCTGATCTAGCAGAGCATTTAGGTGTCACCTCTGCTACAGCATCAGCCACAATCGAACGGCTAGTACAACGGGAATTAGTGCAACGGATTCACCATCCACAAGAGCGCAGACGTATTGTCCTCACTCTGACTGATGAGGGGAAATCTATTTTGCAACAATCTTTAGATGAAACACGCGCCCAAATTGCTGATCTTTTGGAAGGTCTGACAGCCGAGGAAATATCCCAAGTTGAAAAAGGATTGGCTTTACTCAAAAATGTCTTTGATCAAACGGAATTCACCCCCCCCCAAGCGCTGAAGCTAACCAGCACGACCCCTTTGCCGCTTTGAGGTTTCGAGACTATCGCCTATTTACATTAGGACGTGTGCTGCTATCTGTGGGATCACAGATGCAGACTGTAGCTATTGGTTGGGAACTCTACGAACGCACTAACTCAGCTATGGTGTTAGGTGGCGTGGGGTTAGCCCAAGTCTTACCGATGATTGCCCTCACCTTAGTTGCTGGAGATATTGCCGATCGCCGTTCACGCAAACTGACTATATTATTGTCAGTAATGTTATTAGCGCTCTGCTCCCTGGGTTTAGCAGTACTGTCTTATACTAGAGGCGCAGTATTTTTAATTTATGGCTGCTTGGCGCTTATTGGTGTGGGTAGAGCATTTCTCAAGCCTGCCAGTGATGCAATTATGTGGCAGTTAATACCAGTGAATGTGTTTACCAATGCAGCCACTTGGAATAGTAGTAGCTTTCAGTTAGCATCTGTGGCTGGCCCGGCTTTGGGTGGTTTGGGGATTGCAGTACTAGGAAGCGCCACAGGAGTGTATATCTTAGCAGCGATCGCTGGTTTTTTGTGTTTTCTCTTCATGGCAGCAATCAAAGAGAAAACAGTTGAGCGTGTCACTGAACCTATATCCTTACAAGTACTAGCCGCCGGTGCTAAGTTCATTTGGGAAAATCAATTAATTCTGGCAGCTATTACCTTAGATATGTTTGCTGTCTTATTAGGAGGCGCAGTTGCACTGTTACCAGTCTTTGCCAAAGATATTTTGCAGGTGGGGCCAGTAGAACTGGGATACTTACAAGCAGCGCCTTCCATCGGCGCTTTAATTATGGCTGTGACCTTAGCCTATCTCCCACCACTACGTAAAGCTGGGACAGCTTTATTGTGGTCTGTGATTGGCTTTGGTGTGGTGACAATTATCTTTGGTCTTTCCCGGTGGTTTTGGCTATCCCTAATCATGCTTACCCTGAGTGGCGCACTAGATACTATCAGCGTAGTGATTCGCCATACATTGGTGCAAATCAGAACCCCCGACCAATTACGCGGTCGAGTTGCAGCGATTAATAGCGTATTTATTAGCGCTTCCAATGAGTTGGGAGGTTTTGAATCTGGTCTAACGGCAGCTTTATTCGGCCCTGTGCTTTCCGTAGTTGGTGGCGGTATTGGCACGATTTTAGTCGTGGTTGCTACGGCTGCGATTTGGCCGGGAATTGTCAAGTTAGGGTCACTGCAAGAATATGAATGAATCAATTCAAAAATTACGAAAGTTCCGTTACTTCTAATGTCTCTCAATTGTGAATTGGTATAAACCTGGTTAAGTTAACGTGCGCCTCCGTTGGAGGCGCACCTACGGGAAGGGCGGAAGAAACAAAGTGAAGCCAGGGATAAGAGAAGTTGTAATCTAGAATTCAAGGCAATTCCTAGACAAAAAAACCGAAAGAACACTGGTGCGAATTCACCCGTCGTGAGTCTGGTTTGGGAATCGGAAGCGAAAGACACTGGTGAAAAGGAAGTGTTTGACAGGGAGCAGTAAACAAACTTTAAAAAACTCCAGACTAATTAGAAAACAGTACGAAATAAAACGCAGATATATTTCCAGCAAAACAGATTTGCTATGCCTGCAATTTTCTCAACTTTTAGTTATAAAACCCCTATAACCCTTAAAAGTCATAGAGGTTTTACAAGGTTAATCAGAATAAACGCTTAATAAAAGCCCTTATTAAGCGTTTATTTTTACTTTCTTTTTCTTAACCACGTTGTTTGTAAAAAGCGCACCTATTCCTAAAGCAGCAAGTGCGCCTGCGGTTGCAGGTTCTGGTACTGGTTGGCCTATTCCAACCTCAACAGCAGACAGAGTCAAGGAGAAACTGCCATTGATACCAGTTCCACTGATTTGATTTGCTGTGAGGATTCCTTCGCTTAAGAAGTCGCCAGTGTTACTGAAGAATGTTCCTCGTAATTGAGGCAACGTGTATCCTACGATATTCTCATCATCGCCAGGAGTAAAGTTTCGACCAGCAATGGAGGGATCATCAACCACAAAGTTGGAACCATCCACAAAACTAATGAATGGAGCGGTAGTTGTGGCTGAGTAGGGTGTTACAGTTGTTCCCAAAACCTCTACTCCAGCACCTGTAAGCACTAGATTGATAGTAGATATAGAGCTAGCAACCAAACCAGAAAATGGGCCACTGGACGATACGGTCGTAAAAGGCGCAGTGAATGAAATAGTGTCATTGTCTGGTGAGATATCAATAACGTTACCGATAATAGCCCCACCAGTAATATTGATTGCACCAAGAGATGCAGCCTGAGCAGAGGAGATGCTTGAGGAAATAGCCAAGGCAGAGCCTAAAGCCAATGTACTACTTGCTAATGCTACGCTGCGACCCCAGTTCTGAAAATTTCTCATTTTATTCACCATGTCAGTAGTTTACGGTTCTCTAATTTCAAGATGATTCCAAATTAGCTAAGTACAAACCCTGTAATTAACTATAGGCATCGGTAACATAAAAATCATATATGTACGCGAATTTCCCTTAACCAAGTAGTATAAACAAAGTTAAGTTAATGCCTATAGATTAATTATGTACTTTACTTAATCAGTATCATTACACATTAATTTCATGTTGTTATTTAGTCTTTTATAAAGAAACCGCTAAGTTTAAATGGTTAATTAAAGATTTATATTTTTTAAATTAATTTGCTATTTTAATTTCTATTACTTTAGATGGATGCTTTGATAATTTAGTATTTATTGTCAATTTAAGGAGAAAGAATTTAATATAAAAAACATTAGTCTTATACGGACTTAAATATTACTTTTGAAATTTTTATTTTTGCTGTAGTACTTGCAATATAAAGAACACAGGCTTGTCAGGCATATGGGTAGGTACATAGACTCCCTTTATCACGCTGAATAACTTTTAAGTAGATTAAATAGAATCTACTTGCAAAAAGTATATTTTTAGAAGAACCATTCTACTCGGTATAACCTTTGATAGATATTTTTATAATCAAGAATTGTAACTATTGATATATGCAAATAAAATAACTTCATCTAATAATATTTATGTTGTACAAAATTCTCGGAGCTACATTATTTTAGATAAGGTAGTCAATATAGTTAAAAATTAACTGTTTTATAATTGTTTATACTTTGACGTTTTTATAAGCTGTTTTGTCTGTGCAGAATAAAGGTAGTATTTTTAACTCGATGATAAATACGCAAAACCTATTTTGCTCATCAAAGCGTTTTGCATTAGTAAAGTATATTTTTTTACTAAAAATTTAGTTTCTTTAATAACGAGTCTTCTTGAGTGCATGACTTACATCTGAAAACTAAAAATTAAGGGTTGGGAGAAGGAGGGGTGTTGATGTTCAAAACCTTTACACCCCCCATACGCTTACACCAAGTTTGAACAGACAACGTAGTGCATCAGTTCGGAGTAGATGCTTGAGAACTTGTGTACGAGATACTCTTTGTTGATCTATTTCTACTAGGAGACGCTAACCCCTAGATTGAAAGAGTTGATAAACTCTTGATAGGATAAGTTGATAAACCCATCATTAGCGCCACTTTTAGCTTTGCCGTCTACTCCCCAAGGGTTGCGAACTACAACACGTTGCTCCCCACTAGCACTAATGTAAGCGTTGCTCACTGAATAGGCATGGGAACCTAAAATAAACGAAGTATCTTTGCCTGAACGGGATGTAGTTATAGCCTTGCCAGCTTTCAAAGCATCTTCCAGCAGCGAAAAGCTGATTCTACTCTTACTATAGTTATTGGTCTTGCGTCCTGTAATGAAGCTAAGAGGAGGAGCAAGAGCGCCGCCATTACCAATGATGTTATAGCCAGGGCGACCATCTGTCCATTCGCGCCATTGAGCATAAGCTTTTTCTACTAACGCTACCCAAAGAACACCATCATTTCTTTGAGCAGCTATGTTGGTGGCAATACGACGGTCTACTGTTACATATTGTGCTTCACCAGGTGCATAATATTTACCTGAGTAAAAGCGTACAGTATAAGTATTGTCTCCGTTGTCTTTAATCATGTTCTTGATCACAGAACTGGAAGCATTACCTGAATCATCAGACTGACGGCTAAAGGTTGCACCCAAAGCAGCTAAGAATGTACAGTCATTGATTATTCCTTGATGAATATCGCCGATTTCCGCCTTATTAGTACTACCAAAAAGATTACCCTTGACCTCAGTGTAAGTAAGCTTTTTACCATTAAACTCAGGTGTCGGTGCTACAGTTCCTAAAAACCAGCGACCGACTAATTTAGACTCAAAATTACTAGCACTCATGCCTGATGAGGCCCCATTAGCAACCTGTGCTGAGAGCCATTTAACATGGTCTTCGATATTAAAGTTGTTCCCAGCAGCAACTATTGTTTTCAGGTCTTTTACCTCGTTGCTGTCAACCACAGAATTATCTTGGACATTTCTGAAAATATCCAACATATCCTGACGGCTTAATTTCCCATCAGATGCTAAGTTGCGTGCTAGAGAAACAATTTTTTGGTCGTTTAAATTTTGACTAAACCAATCTGCACTGGTAGCGGCCAATGTGCTATTTCCTGCATTGCTACTAACGCTACTCTCTTTGTAGACTTCTTCTGGAGAAGTTGAAGAAGTTTGAAAAAATTTCAACTCATATTCAGTGTTACCACGTTTTGAATAGACTCTAATAAAGTAATTCCCAGCGTTTAAAGTTTTGCTAATTGATTCACTGAGAGTTCCACCTTTACTAGAACTAGCAATCACATCACCTTTATCAATTGAGTTATTGCTATTCTTGTCCTTAAGCAGTTGTAAATCTGCATTAGCGCTTAAGCCATCTATAGCAATACTCACACTACTATGAGAACTTAAACTAAAGCTATAGAAATCATTGATATCTGAGGAGCCTACCCAGTCAGAAATAGTCTGAGTTTTAGTATTGAAAGTTATTTTTTGACTGTTACTGAGGGTGTTACCTACTTTATCAAGAGCCATACTTTTCCTTACTGAATCTAGTCGAAACCACTTGAAAAATTACACACTGTAAATGCTTAAAGCTTTAAACAAAAAGATATGGTGAAATTTGTTTAATGTTGCGCTTTAAGTTTGTTAATGATCTAGGGTAGAAATACGCAATATAGCAGGCAAAAAGGGAAGTTCTTAAAATCCCTTTAGTGTATAGGTTTGATCATTATTCATTGATTTATTTCCTCAACTATGATTCGACTGCTATGTGCGATTTGAGTATAACTACTTAATCGAGGAACCAGTATACAGCTCAATCAGAATAATTTGTTTAAATAAACAAGTATTACTGAAAAAATTAATTTAAGCCTGAATAAGTGTAATTTGATGTGATATGACTAGCTTGTTGAAATAACTTGTACGCGCTTTGAACTTCTTCTGTGAAATTAGTTAAACTGCCATCTGCTCTGCAAGCTTGAAAACCAATTGACACACACGTAGGCGTAACATTTAGCGAGTATTCTGGCATTGCAACCATCACTCATCCATTGATATCTGCGGATAATCTCTTGTCTATCCGATTGTGTGTTGGCTTTTGCCATGCCACCATTGATGAATATTGATGCTGTTAATAAGGTTATGAGTAAAATATTGCCTTTCTTCATCATGTAACCTTACCAATAATTACTTTATTGAACAGATTAAAGGAGATTAATGATAGAGTGTATTCACTTTCTATGCTGGTTGATATGCAGGAACTATCATCAAAAATTGCAGAAAAATGTATTGACTATATATTTTAGTAATAGTAAAAAAGAAAATTAACTACACTCACGACTCATCACCATATCCCCATTTGCCAGTCGATATACTCCTTGTGGTTCAACTATAGCGTTGCCTTTTTTCCACGCACTAGCTACATTATTATTACTAACGCTCTGCACATCTCCTGTGGGATAATTAGAAGCCTTAAGCTCACCAGGACGAGTTGGTAAACCACCAGTCCCCGTAATAATAAAAGTTCCTTCTTGTCTAGGACTACGAGCAATACAACTATTAGCAATCAGTACTGTAGTATCAATAGGATTAGCTTGTAAATCGGTGAGTCCGTTTTGGATAGAGCTAATATCAGGTACACCAATGATATTGCCAGAGATTGTCCCTGTGGCGTTAATGTCAGGGCGACTATTATTAACTATTGACTGAAGACTATTGCTATCAGGTATTGTTTCCCTAGCAGTGTAGAGAGCATCACTAAACACAGCACGGGTATTAAAGTTAATATCGCCGCCTTGTCCCTCCGGTGCAAAGGCGAGAATATCACTATCTTCTAAGGCAATGATAATATCTGCGGTGAGGGAAATTCCTCCACCCTTACCGCTACCACTAAATAAATCTGTACGAATGTCGCTGTTATTCCGTAGGTTGATATTTCTAGCATTGACACTGATATTTCCACCACCGGCTTGTTCAGATCGTGCGCTGATTAAGCCATTATTGGCATTGTAATTACCTGTGGCAACAATATTAATATTCCCGGCTATTCCGCTTCCTTGACTTAATGTGGCCACAAGGACGGGAGCTGGCAAGTTAGAATTAGGGGCTAATAAGTTAAGTTCAGTTGTAAATAGGTATATATTCCCCGCATCTCCACTAGAAGTAGTGCTAGCCAGTAAACCAGTATTACCATGTAAGTCGGTGTTGCTCAAGATGTTAATTTTATCTGTAGCATTAATGGTAATGTCACCAGCTTTACCAATAGACTCAGTTCCTGTAACTACTGCTGCACCATTCAACACCTCCATTACACGGGTATTGATCAGAATATTACCTGCATCACTACTATTTCCTGTTAATGTCGATACACTACCGTTGTCTACGACACGGAAATAATCCGTATTAATGATGATATCGCCAGATTGACCAAAGGCTCCTCCTTGGGTTTCAGTCAAGATTGCACTCTCAAACCCATTAGCATTAGTTCCTGAAATAGTGACTGCATCTGTAGCATTGATACGAATAGTTCCGCCTTTACCCTGTCCGCCAGGTAAATTTCCTTCTGGTGGGGAGACTACAGTATCAATCCCACCACCATTAGTTAAAGTTAGCCTCTGTGTCTGGATGTCAATATCACCACCATTTCCAACTGCGCCAGCACCAATTCGGCTATTGATCACACTATTATCAATTACCACCCCATCATTGCTGAAGATATTAATATTGCCTGCATTACCTTGACCGAAAGTCCCGGCTGATATAGCGGCGTTTGTTAGCTGTAAATTTTGAGTACTAATTTTTAAGTCACCACCGTTACCCACAGCGATCGCATTATCATTAAAGTCTGAAACACCAGTAAAAATTATACTAGGACGGTTGCCAATGGAGCTAGTTAACTCAACAGAATTTGATGCGTTGATAGTAATATTACCAGCATTTCCCCCTAAATTATTAGCAGCTTCTACGCTGATATAACCGCCATCTCTAACAATCAGATTTTTGGTATTCAGGTTTATGTCACCAGCACGACTGCCACTAAAAGTTCTGGCAACTAAACCCGTAATTACACCTGTTGTACCTTTTGTATCTATTTCTATTAATTCATTAGCTGTAATATTAATATTTCCGCCATAACCGATTGTTTTTTCCGGTGCTGGTTCGTCAGAAATAGATGTAATCAAACCACGATTTGTGAGACTAATTCTTTCTGTTTGGATATTGATAGTCCCAGCATTACCTATATTTGTGATATCTGTTCGGAAAGACGATGCACCTCCGCTAATAAAAGACTTATCTATACTAATGTCATGAGCATTAATATTAATATCACCTCCATTTCCATTGCTAAATGTAGTAGTTGCTATTTGAGAATTATTTCTTATATCCAAACGATTAGTAATAATAGATAAATTGCCCGCATTTCCTTGTCCAAAAACACTTGAGAAGATAGTTGCTCTATTATTCAAAATAACGGAATTATTAGCTTGAATTTTAATATCTCCAGAATCATCCGCCAAAATGTTGCTGGCACTTATTATACTATTATCAACCACTGAAAGATTTCGCGTTTGGATATTAATACCACCGCTTTTTCCACGAGTTGGCGTTCCTAAAAAATTTGACTGTAAAGAGGAATCTTTGGGTCGAACAATACTGCTAATCTGACTTTCTGACAGGGAAACTGTATCACCAACTTTGATATTAACTGTTCCTGAATTGCCTTGTAGAGAAAATGCCTGAACACTACCATTTATTATGTGCAGCGATTGACTAACAATGTTGATATTCCCACTATCTCCAATTCCTAAAGACGAATTTCCTATGATACTATTTTCAGCAACGGTGACAATGCCAGTAGCATTAATGGCAATATCACCTGCTTGAGTTTGAGAGCTTCCTTGATTATCAAGTATACCTGCAAAAAAATCACTACTATTTAGTAAACTCAAACTATTAGCATGAACTACAATATCACCACCGCCAACACCAGAAGCAAGAATCAAAGCATTATTTATTAATGAAGTATTTGCTCTTGCTACGCTATCAGGAAAGCTTAGGCTTAAACTGTTGCCATTAGTATTTATTCCCACAGAGCCAGGTGCAGCTAATCCACCAATTTCCACCCTACCACCTAATGCTCCAAGTCTTCCGCCATCCATTAAAATTTCCCCAGTGGCGTTAGATGTGGGTGCAATATTACCACCAAGTAAGATTAAACTCTTGTTATTAGGAACTATTAAAGAACCGCGATTTTCAATGGAGTTTGTGCCTTGATTGGCGATTTGATTAAATAAAAATGCTGTAGGGTTGACACTTAGTAGTGTGTTTGTTGATGTAACTGGTGAAGTTAAAGAAAATTCAGTACTACTAGGAAATTGAATGGCGTTAGCTGTGGTAGCGACGAAAGAACCACCGATATTTAACCTAGCACTTGTGCCAAAAATAATGCCATTAGGATTGATTAAATATAAATTAGCAGTACCTTGAGTTCCTATTCTGCCTTGAATATCGGAAGCTGTGCCACCAGTTACTCGTGCAAAGATATTAGTTAAACTGGGGTCGTTGATAAAAATTGCTGCACCACCACTAGGAACATTGAAACTACCAAAACTGTGAAATAAATTAGTGTTATCAACTGTTGCACCACCTAAAATAAAGGAGTTTAAATTAATATCTACAACTTGTGTTCCTAATGTTTGGTCGGCTGTGACTTGTGCCAAGGTTTGGTTATTTGTTGTTACACCTACGCTGAATAATAAACCTAAGTAAAAAACCCAATTAAAATTTTTTTGTTTAATCATAAGCTTTGCTTTTAAACATTTGTTCAATGACACTCACGACTCATCACCACATCTCCATTCGCCAGCTTATACACTCCTTGCGGTTCAATAATCAGGTCACCTTTTTTCCACAAACTAGCCGTACTCTGATGAGTGACACTCTGCACATCACCTGTGGGGTAGCTGGAATTCACGGCCTCACCAGGACGAGTTGGTAAACCACCAGTCCCCGTAATAATAAAAGTCCCTTCTTGTCT
Source organism: Anabaena sp. FACHB-595 (assembly GCF_048568275.1). Classification (NCBI taxonomy): domain Bacteria; kingdom Bacillati; phylum Cyanobacteriota; class Cyanophyceae; order Nostocales; family Nostocaceae; genus Anabaena; species Anabaena sp. FACHB-595. Next base: position 426,423 of record NZ_CP183473.1, on the reverse strand, counting down.
ACGACTACGAGCAATGCAACTATTAGCAATAAGTACTGTAGTATCAATGGGATTAGCTTGTAATTCTGTGAGTCCGTTTTGGATAGAGCTAATATCAGGTACACCAATAATCTTGCCAGAGATTGTCCCTGTAGCGTTAATATCGGAACTACTATTACTCACTAGTGACTGAAGACTATTTCTATCAGATGCTGTTTGTCTGGAGTTGTAGAGCGAATCGCTAAATACAGCGCGGGTATTAAATTTAATATCCCCACCTTGTCCCTCCGGTGCAAAGGCGAGAATATCGCTATCTTCTAAGGCAATGATGATATCTGCTGTGAGGGAAATATTACCACCTCTACCTTCACCTATAGATAAATCTGTGCGGATATCACTGTGATTGCGTAGGTTAACATTTTTAGTGATGATATCGATATTTCCACCACCAGCCTGTTCAGCTCGTGCGCTGATAAAAGCATTATTAACATTCAAATTGCCTCTAGCAGTGATGTTGATGTCCCCTGCAATGCCTCGTCCCTGACTGCGTGTGAAAACTCCAGCCTCGTTACTTAAATTAAAATTAGTAGTGGATAAGGATATTTTTCCTCCATTACCAGTGGAGTCTATAAGTGTTCCTGCAACGATCGCAGCATTATTTCTAGTTTCTGGACTTACCCCAGAGACGGTTATACTATCTGTAGCATTAATAATAATGTCGCCTGCTTTGCCACTACTACTAGTGCTGGAAAAAATTCGTCCACCAGTCAAAGCCTCAAAGATACGAGTATTAATGGTAACACTACCTCCGTTACTGGAGTTAAAGGTTCCTGTATTCAGGAAAGCATCTTTTTCTATGAGAAAATAATCTGTATTAGCAATAATGTCTCCTGGTTGACCAATACTTCCTCCTTCATTGCCAGCTGCTAATAAGCTAGCAAAACCGTCTGCATCCCGTCCGGAAATAATTACAGAATCGGCTGCATCAATGCGAATAGTTCCACCTTTGCCTATTCCTCCACGCCGAATACTAGCATCAACTTGACTACCATTAGTTAAAGTTAGTCTTGGTGTCTGAATATTAATATCTCCCCCATTCCCAACTGCACCAGCATCAACTTGACTAAATATTAACCCACTATCAAGAACTATCTCATCATTACTAGATATAGTAATATTACCTGCATGACCTTGACCTAATGTTGCTGCTGATATAACGCCATTTGTTAGCTGTAATTTTCCAGTGGTAATATTTAACTCCCCACCATTACCCGCATTCATCACATTATTATCAGAAGATACAACACCCGTAAAAATTCTACTATAAGAATTTCCTAGAGAGCTAATGAGCTTAACAGTATCGGAGGCATTGATATTAATGTTTCCCGCGTTTCCTCCTAAATTATTAGCAGCATCTGCCATGATAACACCGCCATTTCTCACAATCAAATTTTTGGTATTTAGCGTTATGTCACCAGCACGGCTACCACTAAAAGTTCTGGTACTAAAACCTGTGATTATATCTGTCGCACCTTTTGGATCTATTTCTATTAATTCAGTGGCTGTAATATTAATATTACCACCAAAACCACTTGTTTCTTTCTGTTCTGGTCTGCCAGAAGTAGATATAATGAAGCCACTATTAGTTAGATTAATTCGTGCCGTTTGAATATTAATATTTCCAGCATTCCCTAAATTAACGATAGTGTTTAAAAAAGAGGATGTACTTCCGGTAATCAAAGATTTATCTATATTAATATCAAGAGCAATGATATTAATATCACCAGCATTTCCAGTTCCTAAGGTATTAGCTGTTATTTGAGAATTATTGATTATATTTAACCAATTAGTATTAATGGATAAATTACCTGATTTCCCTTGGCCAAAAGCACTTGAAGATATAGTTGATCTGTTATTCAAAATAACCGCATCAGTAGCTTGAATTTTAATATCTCCAGAATCATCTGCCAAAAAGTTGCTTGCACTTATCGCACTACTATCTACTGCTAAAAGACTGCGCGCCTGGATATTAATACCACCACTTTTCCCCCTAGTCGGTGTACCTAATAAATTTGACTGTAAAGAAGAGGCAGAGGCACCTCTTGGCCGAACACTACTGCTAATTTGGCCGCTTAATAGGGAAACCGTATCATCCACTTTAACATTAACTGTTCCTGAATTACCTTGTAATGAAAATGATTGAACTGAGCTATTATCAATGATTTGCAGTGATTGAGCAACAATGTTGATTTTTCCACTATCTCCAATTCCCAAAGAGGAATTGGAGATAATACTATTTTGAGCAACAGTGACAATGCCTGTAGCATTAATTGAGATATCACCTGCTTGAGTTTCCGCGTTTCCTTGGTTATTAAGTATGCCTGTAAAAAAAGCACCATAATTTAGTAAGCTCAAGTTATCAGCATTAACTACAATATCACCACCACCAGCACCAGAAGTAAAAACGGTACCATTATTAATCGATGAAATATCTGTTTTTGCTACACTATCAGGAAAAGTTAGGCTTAATTGGTTGCCATCAACATTAATTCCTATAAAACCAGGTTCAACTAATCCACCAATTTCTACCCTACCATTTAATGCCTGAACCACTCCACCATCGATTAAAATTTTTCCAGTGGCGTTAGATGTGGGTGCAATATTACCACCAAGTAAGATTAAACTCTTATTATTAGGAACTGCTAAATAACCGCGATTTTCAATGGAGTTTGTACCCTGATTCGCAATTTGATTAAATAAAAATGCTGTAGGGTTGACACTTAGTAGTGTGTTTGTTGATGTAACTGGTGAAGTTAGAGAAAATTCAGCACCACCAGGAAATTGAATAGTATTAGCAGTGGTAGCAACAAAAGAACCACCGATATTTAAACTAGCATTTGTACCAAAAATAATGCCATTAGGATTGATTAAATATAAATTAGCAGTACCTTGAGTTCCTATTCTGCCTTGAATATCGGAAACTGTGCCACCAGTTACTCGTGCAAAGATATTAGTTAAACTGGGGTCGTTGATAAAAATTGCTGCACCATCATTAGGAACATTGAAACTACCAAAACTGTGGAATAAATTAGTGTTACCAACTGTTGTACCACCTTGAACAAAATAACTTAAGCCAATATCTGTAACTTGTGTTCCTAATGTTTGGTCGGCGGTGACTTGTGCCAAGGTTTTCGCATTTGTTGTTAAAGTCAGGCTGACTAATAAGCTTAAGGTGAAATACCAGTTTAAATAATCTTGTTTAATCACAATTTTGCTCTCAGGCAAATCTTATATAAGGTTTGTTAAGTGAAAATTCCTGAGCGATCGCCGAGGAAATATTACCGCTCCAGTCTAAGTTTAGGCGATCGCTATGATTTGGCTGAAGCAGTTGTAAAGGAGCGTTACAAATATTGTATGTCCAGGTGTAGCAACCTGATGAATCCATTTACGCTCATAAAGAATGCAGTTTTCTGCAACTCTGCATACATGATGTTGCATACATCGATACTCAATCCTGCATTTAAGACTGCATAAAGCATAAACGACTAATTCTTGTTCATTTCGTACTCTGTAAAATTATGCAGGGTTAAATGGTCAAAATAAAAACATAAGATTATGCCTACTTTTCCTTCTGATCCTTTATTTCAGTATCAATGGCATTTATACAACTACGATTGGTTTACTGGTACTCGTGGTCTTGACCTCAATGTAGTCGATGTTTGGGATGACTATACCGGGAGGGGTGTGACGGTTGGTGTATTTGAAGGGGGTGGTGTTGAATACACTCATCCTGATTTAGCTCCCAATTACAATACTGCTATTGATTATGATGGCGTTACCAACGGTGGTAATCCTTACCCTCTAGCTGGAGAAAGCGGTCATGCTACTTCTGTTGCGGGTGTGATTGGTGCAGCTGCGGGAAATGGTATTGGTGGGGTGGGTGTAGCTTATGGTTCAACCTTAGCTTCCTTCCGATTTAGTTACAACAATTCTGATAGTATGATTCGGGCATTGCAGCGCCTACGCAATGTGGATGTCGCTAATAATAGTTGGGGTAGCACATCAATTTTTGGGGCTGATTTTCTTAATCCTGGATATGCTCCAGTAGTTCAAGCTATTCGGGATGCTGTCCAGTTTGGACGCAATGGATTAGGGACTGCAATTGTCTGGTCAGCTGGAAATTCCAGAGAAGAGGGTTTAAATACCAATTATTCCAACTTTTCCAACTCTCGCCACGTCATTTCGGTAGCAGCGCTTGAATATGATGGTACAGCTTCCTTTTATAGCACTCCAGGGGCTTCTATTCTAGTTTCAGCTTTTGGCAGTGGGGTTCCTGGTAGTATTGTGACTACAGACCGTAGAGGATCAGAAGGTTCTAGTTTAGGAGACTATAACTACGAGTTTAACGGCACTTCAGCAGCAGCACCTGAAGTTTCTGGGGTAGTCGCCTTAATGCTGGAAGCCAATCGGAATTTAGGTTATCGAGACATACAAGAAATTCTCGCCTATTCCGCCCGCCAGAATGATTTCTATAACGTAGGGGGAAATTACATTTGGCAAATTAACGGTGCTAACAATTTTAATGGTGGGGGTTTACACGTCAGCCATGATTATGGGTTCGGTTTGGTAGATGCGCTTGCTGCTGTGCGTTTGGCTGAGACTTGGCAAAAACAGAGCCGATTCAACAACGAGCAGTCTCTTTCTTACAGTTCAGGTAATCTAGGTTTGACTGTTCCTGATAACGATGAGGCAGGAATTAGTCACACTTTTACGGTGGCGGCTGGCTTAGAAATTGACTGGGTAGAAGTAGAACTTAATCTGACTCATCCTTATCGGGGTGATATAGTTGTTTACCTGACTTCTCCGAGTGGGGTTCAGAGTGTTTTGGTTCATCAACCTGGTAATAAGGAAGATGAGGGAGACAATATTGTGTTTAAACTCTCCAGTACGCAACACTGGGGAGAAACCAGCGCTGGCAATTGGACACTGACAATACAAGATTTAGGCCCCTCAGATATCGGCATTTTTAATAGTTGGAAATTAAATTTATACGGCGATGCTGATACTATCAATGACACTTATTTCTACACCAATGAGTATGGTTTTTATGGCTCAACGACACTAACCGATAGTTCAGGTACTGACACGATTAATGCGGCGGCGATTACTGCTGACTCTTACCTCAACCTAAATCCAGGGTCTACAAGTATCCTCAATGGAACCGTCTTAACTATCAGTACGGGAACTACAATCGAAAATGCTTTTGGTGGTGATGGTAATGACACAATTATCGGTAATAGTGCTGCTAACGTTTTGCATGGTGGTAGGGGTAATGATACTCTCGATGGCGGAGTAGGTAACGATACGCTCAGGGGTGGTAGAGGTAACGACACATATATAGTCAATAGCACTGGGGATATCGTTACGGAAAACGCTAACGAAGGTATAGACACAGTTCAGTCATCTGTTACTTATACTCTGGGCGCGAATGTAGAAAATTTGACTCTGACTGGTACGGGTGCAATCAACGGTACAGGTAACAGTCTCAACAATACGATCACTGGCAACAGTGGCAATAATACCCTCAATGGCGATGCTGGTAATGATTTCCTGATTGCTGGCAATGGTAATGACATTCTCAATGGTGGTACAGGCAATGATACGATGCTTGGTGGCGGAGGTAACGACACCTACATTGTTGATAGTATAGGCGACTACGTTTTGGAAAATGCCAACCAAGGTACAGACTTAGTTCAGTCATCTATCAGCTATACATTAGGCAATAGTTTAGAGAATTTGACTCTCACAGGTACATCTGCAATCAATGGTACAGGTAACCGTCTTAACAACGTCATTACAGGTAACAGTGGCAACAATACCCTAAATGGTGGAGATGGCAATGATACTCTTAATGGTAGTGCAGGTGTTGATACTCTCCTTGGTGGTAACGGTAATGACATCCTCGTTGGTGGTACTGGTAACGATACACTAACAGGGGGTGTAGGACGCGATCGCTTTACATTCAATTCTCGTAGTGAAGGTATCGACAGAATTACCGATTTTAACGTGGTTGATGACACTATTGTTGTCTCTGCGGCTGGCTTTGGTGGCGGGTTGGTTGTAGGTGCGGCGATCGCATCTAGTCAGTTTTTACTAGGTTCAGCCGCCACTACTGCTAGCCACCGATTCCTCTACGACCGAAACAACGGCGCTCTCTTCTTTGATCAGGATGGCACGGGTGCGATCGCTAAAGTTCAATTTGCTACCCTCAATACTGGACTGTCCTTGACCAATGCAGATATTCTCGTTGTTGCTTAGGGATTTATGGCAAGTAAATCACTAACATAAGGGGAAAATTACCAGCTTCTATGTTAGTGATTACAGCACTTTGTCTAACGGTTTGGTACAGTAGTTGAGAAGATAAAAGTAAAAAATCAGATGAAACCCTACTCAGTAGACCTGCGCTCAAAAATTATTAGCGTTTACGAAGCGGGAAATACATCTATTCGCAAAGTAGCAGAAAGATTCAAGGTAAGTAAAAATACAGTACAAAACCTCGTGAAGCGAAAACGAGAAAAAGGGACGCTAGAGCCAAGTGTAGCGACAGGAGGAAAACCAAGCCAAGTATCTGGTTATGAACAACAGATAGAGCAAATGGTAGCAGAACATCTAGACTATACCCTAGCCGAATACTGTGAGTATTGGGAAGAAAAGACAGGGGTAAGGTTAAGTGAGAGTGCAATGTGCAGATTTCTTCAGAAACAGAAGCTCACCCTCAAAAAAAACAGTACGAAGTAGTCAAGCAGGAACAGAAATTACACAAAATAAAAGGCTTTCTTACTGGGAAAGCGTCCGAGATATTGTTGCAGATGACCTAGTTTTTGTAGATGAAATGGGCGTATTACTCGGATTAACGAGAGGAATGGGCAGAAGTAAAAAGGGAGACAGAGTTTATGATGTCAAACCATTTTACCGTGGAAGCAGAGTTACCGTAGTGGGGGCTATTACTAACAAATCAATCCTCTCCCTCAAAACATTAGGGCCATCAATGAATGGAGAAGACTTCAAAAAATTTGTGGAACAAGAGCTATTACCGAAATTGTGGAAAGGGGCAGTAGTGGTCATGGATAATCTCAAAGCACATAAAATGAAGGGGATTATTGAAATGATCGAGTCCGTAGGCGCAAGGGTAGTTTATTTATCACCTTATTCACCTGAATTTAACCCCATAGAACATCTCTGGTGGCAACTCAAAGCATTTATCCGCAAGTTTTCACCAAAAAATATTTTGGCAGTAGTACAACTGTTGTCACTAGGAGTTCTCTTATGCTCAAGTCAGCAACTCCAAAACTACTTTTCTCACTGTTGCTACTGTACCAGTTAGTCGCGCAAAGTGCTGTATCTATTTTTCCATTAAAATAAATAGCAAACGAATCCTACATCTATCAATAAACATACGTGTTTAGTAAAATTTTTAAATCATTTTTTTATTCTTGGCTAGCAACCCTATTTAGTACCAGCCTCATACTCTGTATATGTTTCGGTAATTCTCATCCAGTAGCTATAGTAAATGCTCAAACTCCTGATGCTTATAAACTTGTTAATCAGGGTATTGAAAGCTATAAAAAAGGAGATTTTCATGCAGCGATTAAACCTTGGGAAGCTGCTTTAGATTCTTATCAAAAAAACAATGACTTTCGTAATATAGCAATCATTAACGAAAATTTAGCTAGAACTTATCAGCAGTTAGGTAATAAAAGCTTAACCTTGAGTTATTGGGAAAAGGTAAAAGATTATTATCACTCTCAAAAAAATTTGCAAAAAGTCGGAAGGATTCTCACTGAAATAGCACAAATTTATAGTAATTCAGGACAAACAAAAAAAAGCTATCAGTCTTTTATGTGGTGTAAATACATTAACTTGTCAAACAGGGAGTGCATTACAAATTGCCCAGGAACAACAAGATAAATCAGGAGAGATTGCAGCCTTAGGAAGTTTAGGAGAAGCCCACCGTCTGCAAGGTAATTATGATTTATCAATTAAATATCTAGAGACTGTCAGCAATAGCCAAAATCAAACCGACAACTTTGCTATCCTCAACAGTTTAGCTAATGCTTACGCTAGCCGCGCCCAACTTTGGAATTTACGCGCTAAATCTGCTCAAAATCATAACTCTTCTAAAGAGAATGAGTTTGTACAACGTTCTAAAGATGATTATATAACAGCCATAAATTCTTTGCAAAAAAGTATTGGGGTAGCAGCTAAAGAAAATAATCAAATTGCTGAACTACGTAGCCATATAAATTTAATCAAACTTGCTTATCGAACTATAGACATTAATATTTTCAATCCAAAGCAAATTGAGACAAATATCCAACAAGCTTTAGCTCTCATTGAGCAACTACCAGATTCAATTAACAAAGTATATGCTGAAATTGAATTGGCTAACTTACCTAGTATTAATGATGAATTCACTGCATCCATAAATCAATGCTACCAACAAACAAGATTGCCGGAAGTACAAGTTAAGCAGCTTTTTAATCAAGCCATTAAAACTGCCCAAAAGTTACAAGATGCCCGATCTACATCTTATGCTCTGGGAGAATTAGGACATTTATATGAATGCCAGAAAGCGTATAAATCTGCTTGGGAATTAACTAATCAGGCTATTTGGTTCGCTGATCAAAATTTGCAAGCAAAAGACAGTTTATATTTGTGGGAGTGGCAAGCGGGCAGGATTCTAGCAGCACAAAAGCAATTTAATCAAGCACTCTCTTTTTATGAAAGAGCTTATAAAACACTAGAAGAACTACGCAGTGATATTTTAACTACAAACCGTGATTTTCAATTTGATTTCCGCGATGTTGTTGAGCCTGTCTACCGACAACTAGCACAACTTCAGCTAGAACTAGCTACATCTAATAATCAAGATAGTGTAAGGCGAAATCAACAACTAAATAGTGCGTTGACTACTATCAATTCCCTCCGACAAGCAGAAATCCAAAATTATTTTGGTAATGATTGTATTTTAGCAGCTTTGAACAATAACTCACTGCATCAAGTCATAGAAAAAGATACTGCGGTGATTAGTTCAATTATTTTTAAAGATAAAATAGGAATTTTACTCAGTCTACCCAATCAACAAGAGTATTTACATTGGGTAGAGAATAAAAATCAAGAAATGTTGCGTCAGGAAATATTTCAATTCCGTAATAGTTTACTAGCGCAACAGACTATCAACTACAGTACGAAAGATGCCGAAAATATTTATGATGCAATCATTAGTCCAATTGAAAAATATTTAACCGAACAAAGAATTAAAACTTTAGTTTTTATTCAAGATGGTTTCTTGCGTGATGTCCCAATGGCTGCACTTTACGACAAAAAAGAAAGCAGGTATTTAACTGAAAAATATGCTGTTGCCACAACTTCTAGTTTACAATTGACCGACTTAAAACCGTTAAGCTCACAAGTCAATCGTGCTTTAGTTTTAGCTTTGAGTCAAGAAAGTAAAATTGATAACAAGGTTTTTCCTGAACTTGCATATTTCCCTATAGAATATACGGCTATTAAAAAAATATTTCCTGAAAGTAAAAAATTAGAAAATGAAGAGTTTGCTATCCACAACTTAAAAAAGGAAATTCAAGAAAAAACTTATCCCATTATTCATATTGCGACCCATGCACAGTTCGGTATTATCCCAGAAGATACGTTTCTGGTAATAGGTAATAATGAAAAGCTCACCATTGACAAACTAGAAACCATACTGCGCCAAGCTGGTAATATTTCTAATGCTGTGGAACTATTAACATTAACGGCTTGTGAAACAGCTACAGGTGACGATCGCGCTACACTAGGTTTAGCTGGTGTAGCATTGCAAGCTGGGACAAAAAGCGCCTTAGCTTCACTATGGCCTGTAGACGATGACTCTACAGCCAACTTAATTGCCGAGTTTTATGATAAGTTACGCAATGCAGGAATGAGTAAAGCACAAGCCTTACAAGCAGCACAGTTAAAACTAATCAATGCCAAACAAATACCAGAAATTAATGACAAATATGACCATCCATACTATTGGTCAGCATTTATCCTCATAGGAAATTGGCTTTGAGCAGGAATAGTCAAAACTAAGTGTAGTCTTTCATAGTTTATTTACCTCTAGCTTGAAAGATTGTGTAGGGGTGTAAGGGTCTAGGGGAAAGATATCTTTCATCTATGACTGTGAAATTTTTCATTGGGACTGCTGAGAAGTTCTCATTCAACTAGTACCGCCAACTCCTCTCAAAAGCAAGGTATTTCAACACAGAATTTAACTCAATTTTTTTCTTGATCTGCGATTTTATGTAGAAATTGTATTCTCTTTTGGACTAATTTTTCAATCTCTGTAGGCTTTGGGGATTCATGTTTAGCAAAGCTTTTAACTATGTTTGCACCTAAATCGCCTAGTTTGCCATTATTGGCTAACTTTAAAGCCTCATTCAATGCGTCATACCACAAATCTTCTTCAGCAAAGATATTAGCTTTTTGTAAACCATTTGCTGCACTGGGTAATTTACTTTTGAGTGTAGATGACATTTCTACAACAATAAATTCTGCTGCTTCGACTATGTTCACCCCAGAACATCTCATCGATAACTGCCAAAGGTATTTCTTACCTATAGTTAAATCAGGATTGTCTTCAGGTAAGGGTATTGGAAATATACCTGATTTGACATCTTTGTGTACGGCATTACCTAGCTGTTTAACTTCCTTGTCTGAAGTAAATTCAAAAATCCGCAACTCTACTTTCTGAGGACTAGAGACAAACCCTACAAAAGTAGGACGTAACTCTGTTGTGTATCCAACATAAGTCTGTGGTGCAAGTACTGTCAGAGGTATGGTTTCACTGGAGTCATTGGGACAACCTCGTTTACCCGCGCTTCTGCTATAGTCGCTTGCAGGTTGGCGGCGATTAGATGATGGAGAAGCTGTCACTGCAACTGGTGTCAGAAACAGCAATAAGCCAAGACTAGCACTAGTTACTAGTCTGGGGTTGATAGTGAAGCTAAAATTTTTTGACATTTGCCTTCTCTAAGTTATCAATTTGATCAACAGGGAGAAATTTCTGTCTATAAGAAGTGAAATCTTACCATATTTATGTGAATTTTACTAATTTAATAGCAATTTCTGTTATTTGTTGATTTATAGAAAGTGAGTATTGCTTACCAAAATCATAATGATATAGGATTTATACTTGAGTGCCAAAATATACGTATGGTGGCAATGCCCAACCTACAGATACCTAAATATTTTCAATAATCAAATCTAATTCAGATAGTTTTTCTTATTGTTTGTTAATTTCCATGTAACTTCACAGATTGTCCCCTTGGGATCAAGGGATTCACACCTAAAATTTCCTCCCAGTTTTTTAGCAATATTTCTAAGTTGCTTCATCCCTTTATTTTCAGACAATGAAGTGAATCCACAACCATTGTCTTTAATCATCAAAGTATATAAACTTCGTTCTGTCTTGCCAATAGCTTCGATTCTCTTAACACCTTTGGCGTGTTTTCCCACATTACATAAAGCTTCTTCTAAAAATAGACATAACTCTTGTTTTTTTTCTATATTTAAGTACTTTTCATCTATAGGCTCAAATGTGCGGACTTTGACGTTAATATTATAGAAATATTCTAAATCGTCTCTGGCAATAGTACTTGTATATACTTCGTAAAATAATTCATGGATTGGTCTTTTTAAATCAATTTTGACACGGCTACCTAAGCGCAAGCTTTCATTAGGAGTTAATGCTTCGATTCTTAAATACTCACCGATAGAGCGAATTTCAGAATTAAGTTTTTCTAACTGCAATATTAATTGATCATTTTGTAAGTTGTCTGTACCTACCTGCCTCAATATATTAGCTAAAGTCTGTAATGGGCCATTATGAATAAGTGTAAACGTATGCTCTATAGTGTGTTGACTTAGCTGTATTTTTATTTGACCTTGTCTATATTCATGAAAAGCGAAGACACTGATTCCCAAACCGTTAATTCCTAAAATTAGTAAAGTCGGTACTAGGGGAATCCACCAACCTAATAAGATGAGTAAGTAGCTGATACTTATTAAGCCAAATATTATTAGTGTAATAGCTAATAAATTTCTGCGAAAAGTCTTTGTCACTCTGGCAATAGCTATTGCTATCACTCCCCAATTCATTATCCATAAATATTCCCAACCATCAGACCAAACTTGTAATAACGGTCTACCATTGAGAACTGCATTAATTATTTGTGAAGCAACATGAGCATGAAATTCGACTCCATAAATTTGTTCATAAATTTTTGAGCTAGCAGTTGCTGAAGTATTAAATAAATCATTACTACTAGCAGCAGTTACACCAATGATGATTATTTTTTGCTTGAGCCAATTTGAGTTGAATTTATTATTTTTAATATCATTTAGAGAAATAAATCGAAATGGTTGTTTACCACTGCGAAAATTCACTAGCATTTTTAAGCCAGTATCATTTTCTCCTACATATCCACCAGTATTTGCAGAAAATATAGGCAGTTCTGTATTAGCAAATCGAATATAAGAATTATATTTACCTGTGTCTATAATGATATTCTTAGTAGCTAGATAAGCTTGTGCTAATCTCAGGGCTAGGGAATATTTGTCATCTTGGGGATTTTGGGGATTTTGGAGTGAGGCGGTCAAAAGTAAATAGCGACGATAGTTACCATCTCTATCTGCTATTACATCAGAAAAACCTATTTGTGTTGGTGGTAGGTTTGGTGGTGGAGAAAATTCGTCAGGTGGTAAAACTTTTTCAATACCAATCAGGTTTTGATATTGTTGGAATACTTGAGTAAGTTCTTGATGTCCTGGTTCTGTTGGGACATTTTTGACAATATCAAGCCCAATCACTGCGGGTTTGTAATTCTGTATTTTTTGAATCAGTGAAGCAATTTCTAAATCTGGAATTGGGTAAGTTCCTAAACTACGAATGTCATTTTCATTAATTCCGACAATTACTATTTCTGGGTCAGACACTTCGGCTGGACGCAACCGCAGAAAAGTATCGAATAATATCAATTCTAAGCCCTGCAATAATCCAGATAATCTGGCAATTATTATAATAAATAAAACGGTCATTCCAGGTATTGCTACCTGTCGCAAAATGATAATTTCTTGCTTAATTTTTCTTGTATTAAGCCGGAACATAAGTCAGCAATAACTAATGACTAATCAATTAATCCTTCTTGTCGAGCGCGGATTTCAGTTTGAATACGCATATTTTTTCCTGGTTCTGGATAAATACCAAGTACATCTTGAATCTTCGTCCAGTAGGTACGCACAGCGCGCTCGGATCTGTGAATCCGTTTGCAGATTGCTATATCTGTCAAGCCTTCTTCAAAAGCTAATTTCAGCACTTCTAACCATTCTGGCTTCAGTTCCAGTCCGGTTTTGATGTCTTTGGTGTGGGTTGCACCTTGTAGTGCTAAATTAGCACGAACTATCATCTCAGATTCGCATAGTCCTTTATCAGCGATCGCAAATCCACCTTGATGCTCATCAATTTCGTGTTTAATCCTGACCAAAGCTTTGACATAACTACTTTGTACCAAAAAATTCTGTTGGGGATATTCCTTGATTAACTGTTGTAGCAAATTGATACCTGTATCAATATAGGCGATCGCCCCAGATTTTTCGGGTATCGATAAATCCATGACAATCAAATCAAAGGCAGAATTTCTCATCTGTGTCAGCGCCTCAACTACTGTTTTGGCTGTGGCGATCGCTGCTTCTGGATATTGTTGCTGTAGTACATTCAGCGTTCCGCTTAAAATTAACTGGTGGTCATCAACAACTAAAATTTCCAGTGTGGATGATTCTTGGGTCATTATCAATTGATCAACACTAACCATACTTATCTCTTTATCGGTAATCAACTGTTTGATTATCTGTGTATATTCAAAATTAGGCTCACTGGTATTAGTTGTTAAAGTTTGGAGTTTTATATAGTTAAAGTCTCTATTTGGAGCTTGTAAGTCGTTCGTGTTTAAACCTTGTATCCATGTAAGTGCTTTTACTAATAGTTTCATTGCAAATAGTATATATGGTACTCAATACACAAAATGTTAAGAATATATTTATTCAAAAACAATGACTCGTCTCATCACACACCTATTTGATCTTTGTTAGGGTAACTTGATGTGTGCCAGAAAATTCCCCCCACTCGTATTCCTTGCTCTCTTTCCCTTTCCACGTCTTAACTACGCAAGTAAGTATGGCTACGCTACGCTGTGCGAACAGAAATCCAAATAGGCAAGGTATCCACTTAATTCTATAAAAACCAGAATTCGATGCCTATGCAGAAAAATGCACTTCTTTTGAAGTTTGAACATCGCCACTAACTTCCTTTGAAAGTTGTAGGATAGAGATTCAGAATTAATTTGTGATTTCTTATGTCTGCTACGCCTGTCACCCAGCTAACTCCATCATCTCAGCCACAACAACCTTGTTCCCCTCTGCTCGGCGCTTCAGTCACGGAGTTAACTAGTTGGGTGCAGCAGCAAGGACAACCTGCTTATAGGGGTAAGCAGCTGCATGATTGGATTTATCACAAGGGAGTGCGATCGCTCACTGATATCTCTGTATTCTCTAAACAATGGCGGGCTGCTGTTGCAGATGTCCCCATTGGACGTTCTACCATTCACCATCGGTCTGTAGCATCGGATGGGACTGTAAAATATCTCCTACAACTAAGCGATGGTGAAATTGTGGAAGCTGTGGGTATCCCTACAGACAAGCGGTTGACTGTCTGCGTCTCTACCCAAGTGGGTTGTCCGATGGCTTGCGATTTCTGCGCTACTGGTAAGGGTGGCTACAAACGCAACCTAGAAAGACATGAAATTGTTGATCAAGTTCTTACTGTCCAAGAAGATTTTCAGCAACGGGTGAGTCATGTTGTCTTCATGGGGATGGGTGAACCGTTGTTAAATACTGAGAATGTTTTGGCTGGACTGAGAAGCTTAAATCAAGATGTGGGTATTGGACAGCGATCGCTCACTTTATCTACTGTAGGGATACGCGATCGCATTAGTGAATTAGCCGAACACCATTTACAAGTGACTCTGGCGGTGAGTCTCCACGCCCCTAACCAAGCACTGCGGGAACAACTCATTCCCAGCGCTCGCTCTTATCACATCGAGGATTTGCTGGCTGAATGTCGAGAATATGTAGCTATCACAGGAAGACGGATTTCTTTTGAATATATCCTGCTGGCTGGTGTTAACGATTTGCCAGAACACGCTTTAGAACTATCAAAGCATCTGCGGGGCTTTCAAAATCACGTCAACTTGATTCCTTATAATCCTATTGATGAAGTTGATTATAAACGCCCTAGTGGCGATCGTATTCAAGCTTTCCTCACAGTGCTTCAGCAACAACATATTGCGGTGAGTGTCCGCTATTCTCGTGGTTTAGAGGCTGATGCTGCTTGTGGACAACTACGCACCAAAGCATCAAGGTAATACCAATAAAAAAAAGAATGCGACAAATAAACCATCTGTAGAGACGCGATGAATCGCGTCTTCACCCAAGGATGTATAGCAATCATTTATAAAGAGTAAAAGCAGAGGAAAGTTTGGTAGGGTGCGTCAGTATGAATAATTTCTGAGTACAGTTAGGTTTTTTTGCACTGACGCACCCTACATTTGGAATTGATTCATCTAGAAGTCCCTAATTTTGAGCCTCATCCAGAATTGGTAAGGTGATGACAAATTCAGTTCCTTTACCAAGGGTAGAATTTACTCCCAGTGTTCCGCTATGTTTTTCTACCACAATAGACTGAGCTATAGCCAGTCCTAATCCCGTTCCTTTTCCTACCATTTTGGTAGTAAATAAGTGGTCAAATATCTTGGCTTTAACTTCTTCGCTCATGCCCTTACCATTATCAGCAATGATAATTTGTACTTGGTTATCTTCTAGCAAGGTTCTAATTGTTATCTTGTTGGGATTTGCTTGAATTTCTGCAAAACTATGTCCCATATTTGCCTCATCTAAGGCATCAATAGCATTGGCTATAATATTCATAAATACCTGATTTATTTGCCCTGGAAAGCATTCAATCATGGGTGAATCAGCATATTCTTTTACTACTTCAATCGCTGGACGTTGTTCGTTAGCTTTGAGACGATGCTTTAAAATTAGAATTGTACTATCAATACCTTCATGAATATTGAATGGTACTTTATAATCTCTATCGGCACGGGAGAAAGTGCAAAGACTAGTACTAATATTTTGGAGTCTTTCACAAGCCATTGTCATCGACTCAATCATTTTTGGCAAATCTTCTAAACTATATTCCAAGTCAATTTCTTCAGCATGGTCTTTGATTTCCTTAGTCTTGCTGGGTAAAGTCTCTTGATAGAGCTTTAAGTGTTCGGTAATATCAGCTATGATTGGTTGGGCTTGTATCAGACTAGCAGCAATAAAACCCAAGGGATTATTCATTTCATGGGCTACCCCAGCGACTAAATTACCCAGTGCTGACATTTTTTCACTTTGGACAATTTGTAATTGGGCTTGTTGTAAATCTTGTAATGCTTGTTGGGCTTTTTGATAAAGTCTGGCATTTTCTAGTGATATTGCTGCTTGGGAAGAAAGTAGATTAACTACTTGCAGATGTTCGCTATTAAATACTTCACTTGTGAGTTCATTTTCTAAGTAGAGAATCCCCACTAAATGCCCTTGATTAATAATTGGTGTGCATAATACACTTTTTGGCTGATGCTGTAGCATATATTCCCCAATTACCCCAGGAATATCTGTTTGGCAATTGTCTATAATCAGGATTTTCTGGGTATTTTTCACGTAATTGATAATTTTTTCGGGAATATCTTGACAATCGTCTATTGATTGTGAGGACAGGATAGTTTGTATATTAGTGTGAGAACTTGACTCTTGATTAATCGAGGTAATTGCCTTAACTTGCCAAGTGTCTTCTTGGGGAAGAATGAGTACAGATTTTTTTGCGCCGGAGTTTTCGAGGATAATTCTGGTGAGGTTGGCAATGAGTTCGTCTAATTCAATACAGCTAGAGATAGCTTGAGCGCCTTTGAGGACAGAGGTAAAGTCCAGAATCTCGGAAATATTTGTGCTACTAGTAGTAGAAGTGTGAGTGGATGAAGTAGCTGCACGAAAGGTAATAGTTTCTAAGGGGTTGAAGTTGATCCGTTGCTGTTGCAGAATAGGTTTGAGGAGTTGGGGATAGGTTTTTTCTAGGTAATTAACTTTGGCTTTGGCTCCCCAACGGGCGTAGCCGTAGCAGGCTTCCTGCATATATACTTGGGCAATTTTTACTTTACCCCAGTCGAGATAGAATTTAGCTGCAAGTTCGTTAGCTAAGGCTTCTTCGTAGCCATACTGATTTGCTTGAGCTTGGCTAATTGCTTGCTCATAAAGTTCAATGGCCTTGGTTTTTTGTTTTTTAATCCGGGCTTTTTCGGCTTGAATGAGGAGAAACTTGTGCCGGATATTTTCTGGACAAGCTTTTGCCCAACGCTTTAAGCTTGCTTCTAGGGGGAGGAGTGCTTGCCAATGGTGTTGACGCTGAGATTCTTCGGTAGCAGTTTCACCTAGAGCTAGGTGCATTAATGCCACATAAAAAACGCTGGAAGGGACTTTTGCATGGCTGGAAATAGTGTTTTCAATCATGCTCAGTTGGGGAATTAAATCAGAGTAGGTGGATTTTTGGTCAAATAAATAAGCATGGCGAATTTTAACGGAATATAACCAAGACAAGTGATAGGGAGCATTGGCATATTTTTGCAAATATTCAGCTTCACTAAAACTGTCATCATCAAAGGTGAAGGGTGTTTTTGTTAACCCCAAAAGATGGCGAATTGGTTGAATAACTCCTGCTGTTAAAGCATCTAGGTTATCTAAGCTTTTGATATGATGAAGAAAAGCTGCATGGTTTTGAGCGATCGCATACAGATCATCTAAATGTTTACCATAGGTTAGGCGATCAGAACCACTCTGCATCATCATGAAGCCCACTGTTAGCCAGTTTCCCGCTTCCATCCCATATTGGTAGGCGTTGTTATAGTATGTATCTGCCTCTTGTATGGGACGACTCCAACTATGCACATCAGCTGCAAAAAGGAAATTCGTCATCCCTCGCACATCAGCATTATCAAATTGTTCACAAAGTTGTACTGCCATTTCCCCAAACCGATAAGCAGTAGCGCAGTCTTTGAATACACCATTAGCAATTAAGCCATAGCCGGCATAACCAAAGGGAGACATATCGCTATTACCATACTCTAATGACAGTGTGGTCATCTTGGCGATTGCTAGGAGGGCTAAGGTGCTTTGACCATCGAGCCAGGCGGCGTAGAACAGAATTTGTAAAATCCGCAGCATTTCTGCAATGCTGGGGTCTGTCATTTTGGGGACTGCAAGGATGGATTCAATGGTATGCTGCTCTAGAAATTGTTGGACTGTGGCGATTTCGTCATCTAGGCCAGCTTGTATCATCTCCGGTTGTGTGGGCATCGTCCATCCCAACATCTGTAAACTTTGACATTGAATAGCGATCGCCTCAGCATTTCGTCCCTGAAGCTGATATTGTGTCATCTGTATGCGATAAATTATGGCTTGGTCAAGGGGAGCTTGAGCATAGGTGAGTGTTTCTGCATACAAGGCTTCGGCTTGGTCAAATTTACCACAAAGATAAGCGGCTTCTGAAGCATCACGGTGCAAACTGTAGATGAGTGGATAGTCTTGCTGCCAAGCATCTGGGGATAATAGACTCATCCCAATGGTACAATACTCGTAAGCAGCTTGATAGGCGGCTGAGAGTTTGGCTTTTTGTCCAGCTTTTAAATTGAGATGCGCCAGTTCTTGTTTCTGCTCATTGCTGGTGATGACATCTAGCCCCATATTCAACTGGTTGACAATGTCAAAAATCCGTTCTTCTTGTTCCCCTTGAGATAACCCTTGCAACAGCAATTGACCAATCTGGAAATGGGTATACTGCTTTTGTTCTACGGGAATCAATGAGTATGCTGCTTGCTGGACGCGATCATGTAGAAATTTGTAGGTAACTGTCTGGGAACCTTTGACTTCATCCTGTATTTCCCTATCGACATAAAATTTATAAACTTCACTCTGGGGTAAAATCAGTCCTTCTTGTAATGCTTTCCATAAGGCTGTAGCGGTTTCAGTTAATGATTTTTCCCAAATAATCGCCAATATTCCTAAATCAAATTTATTTCCTATACACGCTGCAAATTTTAAAATATTCTGTGTTGTCTGTGGCAATTTCCGTAACTGCAATGCCATGAATTCAACAACATCATCGGCAAGGGATGACTGTTTAACTCCCACAATATCGCACTGCCAATTTCCCTCATCCCCATTAAATGTAATCAGTCCATCTTCATATATTGCTTTAATAAATTGGGTGCTGAAAAATGGGTTTCCCTTGGTTTTTTGATATACCAATTGAGTTAATGGTTGGGCAATTGCCGATGAACAACTCAGGGTATCTGCCACCAGTTGATTTAAACTAGAGTGACTGAGGGGCGCAAGGGTAATAGTATTGATGGTGGCTTGGGCTTTTCTAATTTCTGCCAAACTGAACATCAATGGATGGGCATCGGTAACTTCATTATCTCGATAAGCCCCAATTAATAATAAATATCCCCCTCCTGATTCACTCATCAACAACTGCATCAAGTTGAGAGATGCGGAATCTGCCCATTGCAAATCATCTAAAAACATCACTAAGGGATGTTCCTGAGTTTTGAATACCTGGACAAATTTCTGAAATAATAGATTAAACCGATTTTGGGCAGCCGTTCCTGATAGTTCTATGATTGGAGGTTGTTGACCAATAATTCCTGCTAATTCGGGGATGACTTCAATAATTACCTGTCCGTTCTCACCAACGGCTGCTAATATCTGACTTTTCCATTGCTGGATTTGAGCGTCGCTTTCTGTCAACAACTGCCCCATTAAATCCCGGAATGCTTGTACAAAGGCACTGAAGGGAATATTACGCTGAAATTGGTCATATTTGCCTTTAATGAAATAACCCCGTTGCCGAACAATGGGTTTATGAACTTCGTTAACTACAGCAGTTTTCCCAATACCCGAAAACCCAGCTACCAGCATCATTTCGGTTTTCCCCGTACTGACGCGCTCAAATGCTTGGAGTAGGGTTTCTACTTCGGCTTCTCGTCCATATAATTTATCAGGAATCATGAAGCGATCGCAAACATCCCTCTGAGCAATTGGGAAACTCTCGATTTTACCTGTTTCTTGCAGTTGGAGTAAGCATTTTTCTAAATCATACTTCAGACCTAATGCACTTTGATAGCGGTCTTCAGCATTTTTCGCCATGAGTTTATTAACAATGTCTGAGAGTACAGATGGAATTGTTGTATTAGTTTCATGTACTAAGGTTGCGGCTTTTGCCAGATGACAATGTACCAACTCCATCGCATCCTCTGACGGGAATGGTAATGTTCCTGTCAATAGTTCGTAAAAAGTTGCCCCCAAGGAATAAAAATCAGTGCGATAGTCAATCCCCCGATTCATCCTTCCAGTTTGTTCGGGAGAAATATAACCTAATGTCCCTTCCAAAACGTTGGGATTGATTAAAGTTTGAGTTTCCCGTGGGAGTAAGGAGGCAATACTAAAGTCAATTAATTTAACCTGTGTCGTTTTCGGGTTAATGAGAATATTGGCAGGTTTAATATCTTTATGAATAATGCGCTCACGATATAGTATGTCTAAGATGTCGCATAGTGCGATCGCTATTTGTAAAAATTTCTCTAAAGACGCAACATTATTATTGGCGAAATAATCCTTCACAGAAATTCCGCCAAAGTCTTCCATCACTAACTGATAGCCATTCTGTAAGGGTTCTAGGCTATAGGTTTTGATGATTCCGGGATAGTCGAGATTTTTGGCAATGGTGTATTGATTGCGAAATTGTACCAGTTCGGAAAAGCTGGGATAATGATTCTTCAGCAGTTTAATTACCACTGGTAAGCAGTCTACTTCTCTAACGGCTCGATAAACTAGGGTTCTCGAACCATTATAAAGTTCTTCGCTAATCGCATAACCGGGAACACTAAGCATATTATCAAATCTTGAATATCAGATTTAGGATTCCCGTACCAGCGAAATATTGTAATAAACAAAGTAGAAGTTCATAATATCTTGTTAGAAAAATAATCCTCATATCCCAAATTTACTGGAAATCCTCAATTTAAATTTCCCCTATATGGCAAGTGTTACAAAGCAGATAAAATTCGCATGGTTTGCGTCGCACCTTTTTTGTCGCTGATTCAATGGCAGAATTAGAAGGCTGGAATGTATCTGGAGATATGATGTTTGGTCGTCCCCCTACCTAAAGTGAGTTTGCCAAAACAGTTGCTTTCCTGATTTCCGATAATGCCAAATTCATTACAGGGACAACATTGAAAGTAGATGAAGCTTATTCTGCGGAGATTTAGATTAAATTCCCTCACAAACACTTTTGAGCATCTGCCGTAACCAAATACTCGCTTGATCCTGATCTGTAAGTTTACTCCACAACATAGAAATCATCCAAGGTTCAGTTTTTACAGGAAGTTCAAAAATTTCTAGTGTATCTTTATAAGCAAATGGTGTCAGCAGTCGTGAAGGAATGACAGTCACCAAGTCGCTAGATGAAATGACAGTTGGCAAGATGAGCAAATGGGGGGTAGTCAACACGACTCGACGCTGAAGATTGTATTGAGCAAGCACCTTATCAATTTCACCAATGTCATCTCTTCGGAGAGTAAAAAGAGCTTGAGGGAGACGAGCAAAGGTTTCCGGTGTCATACTCTCCTGAGTAACAACAGGATGTCCACGCCGACAAAGACCAACAAAGTGTTCTTCAAATAATGGCATTTGTCTTGTTTGTCGGGGTGGATTTTGAAACAAACCCAACGCAACATGAATTTCTCGTTGTTCTAACAGGTCTCCTACACTATCTTTCTCAAAACCAATTAGTCGAAAATCAATGCTTGGTGCAACCTGGCGACAAACCTCTAACAACTTGGGTAGAACAACATAGCTGGTGTAGTCCGAACTACCAATGGCAAAGGTATGTTTAGAAGTTGTTGGGTCAAAGGTTTGACTAGATTCTAATGTCTGTCGAATCTGCTGGAGCGCAACTGATATACCTGGAGAAATTTCTAGAGCTTTTGCTGTCGGCTGCATTTCCCGACCAATACGGATGAATAATTCATCCTGAAATAGTATTCGTAGCCTTGCAAGAGCCGCACTCATAGCTGGTTGTCCTAAATACAAGCGTTGGGCTGCTGCTGTCACACTTCGCTCTTCAAAAAGCACCTCAAACGTAACCAGTAGGTTGAGGTCAATGGAAGATAAATCTATTAATCCCATTAATAAAATATATCGCTGCAATCAATTTGCTTAATTTATAACATCTCAGTACAGTAAACCTAAAAGCATTCTTTAGGTCACAAAAATGACGGAACAAAAGAGAATTGCGGTGGTAACTGGCAGTAATCGAGGTCTAGGATATGCTATTTCCCGTAAATTAGCCCAAATTGGTATCCATGTCATTCTGACGAGTCGTAATGAAGCTGATGGTTTAGCAGCCAAGCAGCAATTATCTAGTGAAGGACTGGATGCAGATTATTGTGTTCTAGATGTGACTAATGATGTGAGTGTTCAGAAGTTTACTAAATGGTTGCATGAGACCTATAGCAAAGTAGATATTTTAGTCAACAATGCAGGCATAAATCCCACAACTAAGCCAGAAGAATCTAGCTTGCTGACTGTGCAACTGGAAACAATGCGTTTCACTTGGGAAACTAATGTTTTAGCTGTAGTGAGAATTACTCAAGCATTAATTCCCTTAATGCAGGCGCAGAATTACGGTCGCATCGTCAATATTTCCACAGAAATGGCTTCTCTGTCCTCAATTTCTGATGATTATTACCCTTTAGCGCCATCGTACAGACTTTCTAAAGTAGGTGTGAATGGCATCACAGCTATTTTGGCGAAGGAACTCCAAGGTACGAATATTCTGGTGAACGCCTATTCTCCTGGTTGGATGAAAACAGATATGGGGGGTGATAATGCTCCGTTTACAGCAGAAGAGGGAGCAGAAACAGCCGTCTATTTGGCAACACTACCGGATAGAGGAGTGCAAGGCCAGTTTTTTGCAGAGATGCGGAAGTTTGGTGGACCCGTTCAATTACAGTGGTAGGTTAATATGACGAATTTACCTCCGATTTATGCAGAGACTCCAGTTGATTTGGCTCCAGCCAAAGTGATTACCTCATTCCCTGTGAATACTTTTCTGGAAAATTTGGCGATCGCTCCCGATGGTACAATCTTCGTAACCAATCATGAAATCGGTCAAATTGTCCGCATCACCCCAGATGGCAATCAACAGATTCATGCCAGCGTTCCAGGCAAGGTAAGTGGTATAGCTTTTACTAACAATAGTGGTTTAGTCGTCACAGGATGGAATGCTGATTCTGTACCCGTGGTTTCTTTAGTTGATCAAAATGGTACAGTAGAAACCTTATTGACCTTGCCAGATGCCATATTTCTCAACGGTGTCACTCCTCTATCCAATAACCGTTATTTGGCAGCAGATTCCTATCGTGGTGCCATCTGGCTAATTGATATTGCTCAACCCAGTGCATCAATTTGGTTAGAACATTCTTTACTGGCTCGTAGCAATGCAGATAACCCCATCCCCGCCGCCAATGGCATCAAACGTTTTGCTAATACACTATATGTTTCCAATACAGAAAAAATGTTGTTGCTGCGGATTCCCCTTGGTATAGCAGATGTCCCAGGTGAGCCAGAAATCTTTGTTGAGAAAACAAATATCGATGACTTTGCATTTGACGTGGAAGGCAATCTTTACGGAGCAACACACATTTACAACAGTGTAGTACGAATAGGTACTGATGGCAGTACAACCATTATTGCTCAAGCCGAGCAAGGTGTAATTGGTAGTACATCTGTGGCCTTTGGTCAAAGTCCAGATGACTGCACTGCCATCTATGTCGTCACCAACGGTGGGATGTTTTTACCTCCTCCTACGGGAGTTGTCCCTGCAAACGTTGTGCGCTTGGAAGTCAATAAAACTGGGTATATTTTTGTTTAAAAATTACCAGAAACAAGTCCTATTTATACCTATTCACAAAATCTTTGCTACACCTCAATAATCTATAGGGACGTACACAGTGCGTCCTTACTTCCACTCTGATTAGTACCAATAGAAATGCAACAAGACGATCAAATTATTACAGTGGTCATTTCACAACTTGTCAAACCAGGATGTGAAGCCGCTTACGAAGCTTGGTTAAAAGATATTACCACCGTTGCTAGAACCTACCCTGGTCACATGGGAACCAACGTGATTCGCCCTCAACTCGGAGTGCGAACAGAATACGTGATTATCTTCCGGTTTGACGGCTATGAAAATCTTAAGGCATGGATGACATCGCGCGATCGCGCATATTGGCTAACTCAAGCCGAAACTTTGGTAGAATCTGACCCCCAAGTTCAGCAAATCAATGGCTTAGAAGCTTGGTTTTCTCTTCCCGGCCAACCACTGAAGACACCACCGCGCTATAAAACAGCTTTACTAACTTGGGCATCTGTATATATTTTGATTAATCTATTGAACACATTTATAACACCCCTATTACGCGGCTTACCCCCCTTCCTCATTTCCTTGATTATTACAGTTATTATGGTTTTGCTATTAACCTATGTCGTTATCCCCAGAGTGAACCTTTTATTCAGCTTCTGGCTGTATCCTCAATCACGAAAAGTCTAAAAATTAAAATTAATTTGATTCGCTCGATATATCTATATTTGTGTTTTCAATTACTGCATGGGTTATTTTTTCAGATATAAAATATGAATCTTAGCTGTTCATAACAACGGGTAAATATATTTTTAATTGTTTTGTCGCTAAAGTTTCCAAATCAACTTTTGCCCAGCTATTTTTTCACCTTCTTAGGTATTTACATGACCAAAAATGAAAAGGATACAAGCCCCTCTCTTACGCAGTTCAGATGACTGTGGCAAGCCGCTTGCGCGTCTACGGAGGAAACCTCCGCTATGACTTGGCGCTAAATTTATTTATGGGGTCATTAATTTTGAATTTTGAATTCGGAGCGAAGCGACGTGACTTACAATTCAGAACAAATGCAACAGATTCTCCAAAAAGCTTTTGCTCGTCAGCAACAGGGGGAAATTTCACGGCAGCAAATTATAGAAATTGCATCAGAACTAGGAGTTTCATCGGCATCTTTGCAAGCTGCTGAACAAGAATGGTTGAGCCAAGAAATAGGAGAGAAAAAGCGGCAGAGATTTCATGCCCAACGACGAGAGGAATTTAAAACACACCTGATTACTTTTATTGGTGTCAACGGATTTTTGGTTGTTTTGAATCTGTTAACAAGCCCTGGCTATTTTTGGGCGATTTTCCCCCTATTGGGTTGGGGGTTAGGTTTATTCTTCTCTGGTATAAAGGCTTATAAAACTAGCGGAGAATCCTATGAACACGATTTTCAGGAATGGTCTAAAAAATTTCCAAAATAAATAAAAACCCCATCCCTTTATTGGTGGAGTTTTGTCAGTAGTCAGTAATCGATAGTGAGTGCTAAAGACACCTAAAAACCACCCACTAGGGGATGGGATATTAAACCAGATTCAAAACAACTAACAACTAACAACTGACACACGCAGTGCAATAAAATTTTAGGGGTAGTTTTGCAACCACCCCTAATTTCCGTCATATTTAGGATTTACTTTCAGCACCCTTGCTGAGAGATATATTTACTTAGAGATATTAACTAAACTTTCAACTTGAGCATTAGCCAGTGTTGGTGCAGTGAAAATCTGGGAGTACAGACTTGATGGCTGTTGTCCTGCAACCACTGGTAAAACTTGACGAGCGTGAGCGGCAATTTCTACAGTCTTCGCATCATAAGTTTGGGTAATCAACTTGGGATACAAACCGATACCGATGATGGGAAGCAATAAAGAAGCAGTGATGAACAATTCACGAGGTTTCACATCAGGGACGAAAGCATCAAGATGTAACTCGTCACTTTGTTTGCCGTAGAAGACTTGGCGCAACATAGACAATAAGTAAATTGGAGTCAGAATCACACCCACTGCTGACAGTAGGACGACTACAACTTTGAAACTGGAACTGTAGACATCGCTGGTAGCGATACCGATGAACACCATCAATTCACCTACGAAACCACTCATTCCGGGTAATGCTAGAGAAGCCATTGCGCCGGCTGTGTAGAGAGCGAAGGTTTTGGGCATTATTTTACCGATACCACCCATTTTGTCCATCAATAAGGTGTGGGTACGTTCGTAAGTCACACCAGTTAAGAAGAACAAGCTAGCCGCAACCAAACCGTGGGAAACCATCTGTAGTACTGCTCCACTAACACCAATTTCTGTGTAGGAAGCTAGACCAATTAACACAAAACCCATGTGGGCGATTGAAGAGTAAGCTAGACGGCGTTTGAGGTTGGTTTGAGCAAAGGCACAGCAAGCACCATAAACAATGTTTACTACACCCAATATTGCTAAGACTGGTGCAAAGTAAACATGGGCATCAGGCAACATTTCCATGTTGAAGCGAATGAGGGCATAACCACCCATTTTCAGCAACACACCAGCCAGAATCATCGAACCAGGGGCAGATGCTTCACCGTGAGCATCGGGTAGCCAAGTGTGGAGAGGGAAAATTGGCAGTTTGACACCAAAGGCAATCAAGAATCCTGCATAAGCTAATAATTCAATCGCTTTGGGATATTCTTTCATTCCCAGGGCTGCGATGTCGAAAGTAACTGTATCTCCAGAGAATGCGAGTGCAAATCCGGCTACGAGAATAAATATAGAAGCAGCAGCAGTATAAAGGATGAACTTGGTCGCTGCATAACGGCGTTTGGGACCTCCCCAGATGGAAATCAGCAGGTAGACAGGAACTAGCTCGATTTCCCACATGAGGAAGAATAATAGCAAGTCTTGGGCAACAAACACGCCTAACTGGGCGCTGTACATCACCAACATCAACCCATAAAATAATCGCGGCTTGTTGGTTACTTTCCAAGCCGCGAAGATTGCGAGTGTGTTAATTAAGCCTGTTAACAACAGTAAGGGCATTGATAAGCCGTCAACTGCTACAGACCAATTCAAACCTATTTGAGGAACCCAAGCGTATTTTTCAACAAATTGGTAACTCGAACTTTGGAAGTCGTAATAATGCCAGAAAGCGGCAATCATTAAGGCAAAGTCTGCAAAGGCGACACCCAATCCATACCAACGAACCGTTTTTCCTTCTTTGTCGGGAATGATGGGGATGGCTAGGGCTGCCACCAGGGGTAAGGCAATTATGGCTGTTAGCCAGGGAAACTCAATGAGATTCATCACTTCTGACAATCGTTTTTTCTTTTCGCTTTTAATTACATTATATTAAGGAATTGTTACTTTTGTAAACTTTATTTATCTCTGAAAAATTAAATTTTGGTTATAGATAGGAATTTATACTCAATAATTCTGCAATTCTCGTGATGAGCAGGAATAAATACTCATGGGAATTGCCTGCCAGCCCATTCTAGGCATAAATTTTTGTAACGTCAACAAAAAACGGTGGCTCCAACCACCGTTATAAATTGTCATATTGCCTCTATTTTGGGGGAGGATTTTTTAGAATTCTCTAAACAATGCGATTGACAATTGTCCAAACTGCCCCATCTGAGCGGACATAGGGAACTGAAATGGTTTTGAACCCGGTAATAAAGGGTTTGTAATAAACCTGCCAATATAGAGGACTGAGTTGATCAGCACAAGCTTTGAGCAAGCGAATTTCTGTTGCCAGTTCTCCGGCTATTTCATTAATTCGTTCCGCATGGACTTGAGCCACTTCTTTGGCTGCTTCTAATTGTTGCTCTTGGTCAATTTGTTGCTGTCTTCTTGGTAAACGAGCTAATTCAGCTTTTTTGTGCTGTAGCTGTGTGTCTAAAGCAGCGATCGCATCTTCTATGCCTTTGATTTCAGCAAATAGTTGGGCATTTTCCCTAGCTTGGCGGCGATAAGCTTCCACAATGGCGAACGGGGAATCATCCTCATGAGTAATTGCATCATTATTAATAGTCAGCGCCGCACGTTCTTGCTCCAGCACTTGAATTTGCGACTTGAGTGCTGTCATCTCCGACTGAATTTGCTTTAAAGGCAAGCTGGGATTAAGTTCTTTCATGTTGAATTTTGAATTGTTAAGTTGCGCCATGAGTATCGAGAGCAAGCGATCGCACTACAGCCGTAATTCCTGCTTCTTGCCAAGCTGTGGACATTGCCGCCTCAACAGCTGCCGCATGAGACACATCCGCTAAAGCCAACAAAGTCGGCCCCGCGCCACTAATCACCATACCGTAAGCACCAGCAGCTACAGCCGCAGTATTCACAGCATCGTAACCAGGAATTAAAGCTTGGCGATAAGGCTGATGTAACTTATCTTGTAAAGCTGCCCTTAACCATTCTCCCTTACCTGTTTCCAAGCCGCGCAACAATAACCCCAAATGGGCAGTATTAAAAATCGCATCTGCACGACTATATTCTGTTGGTAAAACTCGCCGCGCCTCTGAGGTGGACAATTCAAAATCGGGAATTGCCAGTACTGGGACAATATGACTATGCCAGGGAACATCACAAATTTCCCAACCACTAGCACCAGTAGCCGCCAGACGACATCCCCCCAACAAAGCGGGTACGACATTATCAGGATGTCCTTCGATGGCGATCGCTAATGCCATCACCTGCGCCTGAGACAAAGGCTCACCAGCCAATCGATTCGCCGCCACCAAACCCCCAACAATCGCCGTGGCTGAACTACCCAAACCCCTCGCCAGTGGTACACCCAACTCAATTTCGATTTTTACCCCTGGCGCTGGCTGATCTATATATTGATATAACTTGGCAAACGCCTGATAAATTAAATTACTCTCATCTGTTGGTACGCGTTCCGCTTCCGCGCCTGTGGCTTGAATAATTAACCCACTTTCTTCCAGGCGGGTGAACTGGAATTGATTATATATAGTCAACGCTGCACCGATGCAGTCAAAACCAGGCCCTAAATTAGCAGTTGTGCCAGGAACCTTAACTGTGACAGAAGAAACAACAGACATTTATAAATACTCACTTAACAGTCAATAATCAATAGTCATTATCTTTTGGACTATTGACTCACCTTACCAATCAACCAGCATCCCACGTAACCGGTCAATTAGTCATTAGTTAATGATGAAAATGACACGGTAGTCGCTGTTTGTGAGAAAGTCGTTTGTCTTCAACAGTCCTACTGCTGAGGTTATCACTATGCTGCCCAGTAATATTTCTAGGCTCAGAGCAATCATAAGTCTTTTCCTCACACCTTATGTAGCTGTTGATGGTTGACTGTTGTCTGTTGACAGACTTGAAAGCCTTTTATGGTCAGAGTTTTGTCTTAGCTTGATGTCCTAATCTATCTGACTATGGCTATATATCAAAAATACTCAAAAAAGACTCTTGACTCTACCCTTAGGGCAGGGTGTGTACTGTAGACAGTTGGATAGATTAAGTAATCCATATCACCTACAGCGCAGTAAAAAGATGCTGAAAATAGGAGACTTTTCTAAACTTAGCCAAGTGAGTGTGAAAGCATTACGTCTCTACGATCAAATGGGACTGCTCAAACCAATAAAAGTAGACAACTTTACCAGCTATCGCTACTACTCGGCTGAACAACTACCGCGACTGAATCGCATTTTAGCCTTCAAGGATTTGGGGTTTTCCCTAGAGCAAATTGCCAAGTTATTAGATGAGAATTTACCACCGGAGCAAATTCGTGGAATGCTGCGCCTCAAGCAAGGAGAAATTCAGCGATTGGTGGAGGCGGAACAAGCACGACTCATTCGAGTGGAAGCAAGACTCAAGCAAATTGAACAGGAGGACAGTATGCCTAACTATGAAGTTGTGATCAAAAAGGTTGCCCCGATACAAGTAGCATCAATACGGCAGATATTACCGGATAATCCAAGTATAGGGCAACTCTACGGTGAAATATCAGAATATTTGGCACAAAATGGCGTTAAAGCTGGTGATTACTATGCTGGTATTTGGCACGATCCAGGTTACAAAGATACTGATATAGATGCTGAAGCTGTCATCTCAATTGAAGGCTCCATCAAAGGTAATGAGAGAATAAAAATCTATGAGTTACCTGGATCAGAAACAACTGCTTGCTTAATTCATCACGGCAGTTATGAAACCCTCGCTCAAGCCTATGCCACTTTAGTATCTTGGATTGAAGCTAATGGCTACAATATTACTGCTCCTAACCGCGAAGTTTATATCATTGGTGGCAATGAGCAGAATAATGATTCCTATGTAACAGAACTACAGTTTCCAGTAGCTCAAGCTTGATATACCAACTACTGGCATTGTAAAGAGCGATCGCTAGGAATAAAGAAAAAACCATTATCATCACAATTACGCTGGACTCTTACCATCGTAATTTTTCCATTTTGGCGATCGCTTCCGGCAAATTGAATTACTCCTGTTGCACCTGTAACGGAAAATTGAGGTTGGCTGAGTGTTTTTTTAATGCCGAGGCGAGTAGGATTTTGGGTGATGGCTTGACTCAAAACTAATGTTGCATCGTAGCTAGTTGCTGTTCGCCATGTAATGTTTGTGTTGCTGAGGATTGACAGTATATCAATTTTCCAGAGGTTTTGGACTTCCTTGACAAACGTTGAATTTATCTCATTGAGGGGATGCCAAAAAACTGCCCAAGCTGTGTATTTGATTTCGGGTGAAGAGAAAGCTTTCTCTGATGTGAACGAATCAGAACTATAGAGGCTGTCACCTGCAACAATCCAAACTTGATTGATATTCGACTGAATCACTCGTAAGGCATTGGGAATTGCATTATACAACCCTACTCCGGCATCGGGGATCAGGACAATTGCCTTTGCACCTTGGGTTTGAGCTTGATTTAGCGCTGTTATGGCGTTGAAGCGATCGCTGGCTAAATTAAAAGCTGCTTGATGATCAATCACCTTTAGAGGAAGTGATTTTGTGCTTTCTCGAACAGCCTGGGAAAGAGATTCAGCATACTCACTACCTCGACTATAAAAGATAGCTACTTGATTCTGTTTCAATGCAGACAACAAGTAAGTTACCATTTTTTGGGCTGCGATGCGATCGCTAGGGACAGTACGAAAGAAAAAAGGGTCTTTGAGATTTTGAGAAGTGCTAGTAGCAGAAATTAAGACTACTCTGGCTTGGCTATAAATTGGTAAAGAATTTTTGGTGGCTTCGCTGCTATAGTGACCCAAAACAGCCAGTAAATCACGATATTTTACTAAATGCTGGGCAATTTTACGGGCATTATTACCCGTTTTGCTATCTTCCCGATTACTATCATCAGCAATGATAATGCGTAAAGCTCGACCTTTTTTTAGTGCTTCAGTTTGAGCTTGCGCTACACCTCTGAGTATTTCCCGACCTATATCTGTGCGTCGTTCCAGGGGGACTGCAACGGCGATAGTATAAATTTGATTTGCGGGAAATTGCTGGTGAATTTTGGCATTGTTGAGGTAAATTAACGTTTCTGGGTCTGATTCTTGCTGGAAAGCAGTTTCTAGGAAATTCACGGCTGCGCCGAAATTTCGATTACGATACTGTTCCATTCCTAATTGCTTTGCTGGTGGCGGCTGACTATTACCCCAAAAGCTACTGGGAGTGAGGCTTTCTTCTCCACAACTAAGATAATCGTTGAGTATGTTGTCACAAGTCCGAGGTAATGTAATTTCCTGGTATAAGGATTTTCCCGCGAACAGCAATAACACACCACAAGTAGCACTCAGCAATAATTTTGGCCATTGGTGCGAATGCTGGTCAATTTTTTCAATCTTTTCGAGAATTGCTTGTGCTGTAGGCGGACGGTGGTAGGGATGAGAATCTGTCATTACCTGAAGCAAAGAGATGAATTTTTTGGGAGTTTTTGGGTCTTGAATATATTTAGACCAATTGAGTAAATCTTGAGCGCGATCGCCTGTTGGGTCAATGCCTGTGAGTAAATAGATCAAAGTCCGACCCAGTGCATAAAAATCTGACTGCACAACGGCGTGACCATCACGTTGTTCGGGTGCAGTATAACCAAGGGAATGAACTATGGTGACGGACTCACGGTTGATGATTGTCTGTGTCACTTTACGCGCCGCACCAAAATCAATTAACACCAGTTTTCCATCAGGACAAACCATAATATTTGCTGGCTTGATATCCCGATGGAAAAACTTTTCCTCATGTACGAATTGGAGAATCTGCGTTAGTTGTTTTAGCCAATCTAATGCTGTTTTATAAGATGTTACATATTGATGGTGAGATAACCAAGTCTGTAAATCTTCACCAGGAATTTTCTCCATCACAAAACACCACAATTGACGACCTGTGTTTAAAACCAGGGGAAATAGTGCTTCGCCAATAGGTAACCCAGGATGTCGCAACGTGTTCAATATTGATGCTTCTTGCTGAAAAAGTCGTTCTAGTTGTGGCGTTACCTCTTTCAGAGACTTGAGAACTTTAGGTTGATCTCGGTTAACTAAATCTTCGATTGCAAATACTTCTGTATAGCTACCTCTATCAGTTCGTAGGAAATGCCTAAGTCGGTAGCGATTTTGAAGTATGAGTGGCGTTCCACAGTTTTGACATACTGCACTAGTATCAGGATTTTCTCGCTGCGAACAATCGGGATTGATGCAGTACGCCATAAAGTAAAGACAAAAAGCCAACAAACAATATACGTATTCTAAAACCACAACCTGTTAAAAAAAGCCTTTTCCAACACTTTATTTCAGAGTTTTTACTAATGGCAGGGAATGGGGAAGGGGAAGAGGCAGAGGAGCAGGAGAGAAGAGAACTATTAAGTGTTGAGCAATGACTAATTTGTCAAGCTCAATTTTATATCAGTTATGGGGTGAGCTAAAACTTGACTAGTATACAGCAACTAATTCAACGATATTACTAACATACCCAAGCATGATCGAGAAAATCATGAAGCGTTTACTCTCAACTACTGCTGCTACTGTTACGTTAGTGTTTTCGTTGTCCACCCAAACAATGTCTGCGGTGGCACAGAGGCATCCTCAAACTCCAATTTCCACTATTACAGCCTCAAATAGACAATCATCATTACATTTCAAAATTAATTCTAACAATCCTGAAGCCCATGCTCAGATGCGATCGGGAGACGAAAAAGGGGCGATCGCCTCCATTACTATTGAGTTTCAATCTGTAGAGCAATTACACCTCCATCTAGGTATTATGCACCTGTTGTCAGGAGACATGAAAGGAGCAATTGAAGATTTTAACCAAGCCATACTTATTAATCCTAACTATGCCGAAGCCTACAAAGGCCGAGGTGTTGCCAAGGTGCAATTGGGAGACGAAAAAGAGGCAATTGAAGATTTACAGAAAGCTGCTGACATCTTTCAAGAACAAGAAGAAACAGCCAAATACCAAGAGGTTATCAACATAATTAGGCAGATTAATGACAAGTGAAGGTAATCCGCCATTTATCCACAAGTAATAACACTGGAAATTATGAGTGACTCCAAAGGCTTTGTGTTCTCGAAGACCTTTCCTCTTTCATTGCAGATTGCGATCGCTCTCATTCTAGCCGTAGTTGTAGGAATCCTATTTGGTGCAGGTAATCCAAATCCCAACTTCATCGACTTAATCAATCATCTCACCATCCCCTGCAATTTAATCCTCAAAGCCCTACGTGCCTTAGCCACACCGTTGATTTTGCTCGCCATTCTCCACGCCTTTCTTACAGTACATATTCCGGGGCGTTCAGGACGAAAACTAGCAATATTGTTGTTGACCAATACCCTCATGGCAATTGTCATCGGACTGTTGGTTGCCAATTTATTACAACCTGGGCGTTGGTGGTCGGTTGCATCCTTTGGCGCTGCACCTACAAATAAAACCCTTGACCCTTGGGGATTACTGCAAGATATAGTTCCACCTTCTATATTACAGCCCTTAGTTGATAACAATGTGATTCAACTAGTGTTCGTGGCTTTGGCTTTTGGGGTAGTTTTACGTGCCATCAAAACTGAGCAGGTTGCCCAAAAAAAGAACGATTATCAACCAGTTGAGCAACTAATTGGCTTATTGTTTGAGGCTGTGATGGCAGTGTTGAAATGGGTAATTGCCCTAGTTCCCATCGCCGTATTTGGGATTGTCGCCAAAACCATCGCTTTACAAGGTTTTAAACCATTCATCTCATTAGCTGCCTTTATTGTCGCCGTATTAATTGGGCTATTTCTCCAAGGAATTTACTATACACTCCGAGTTAAATTTGGTTCTTGGGTAAGTCCCCAAAGGTTTCTCCGTGGTGGTAGCGATGCACTGTTAACAGCTTTTTCTACCGCCTCATCCACAGCCGCCATGCCTGTAACCTTCCAAGCTTTGATGCAGAAAATCGGTGTGCGGGAATCTTCCGCATCTCTGGGGGCTTTGGTAGGTAGCAATTTCAACAATGATGGGACGGCCTTGTATGAAGCCATGTCTGCTTTATTTGTTGGTCAGTTGTTGGGACTGCATTTAAATCTACCCCAACAATTGATGGTAGTGTTCACCTCAATCATCGCTTCTGTGGGCGCTGCGGGGATTCCTGAAGCTGGACTGGTGACAATGACGCTGGTGTTTACGGCGGTAGGATTGCCGACTCAATATATTGCCCTCTTGATTACGGTGGATTGGTTTCTCGATCGCTGTCGGACTGCAATCAATGTCATGGGAGATATGACTATTAGTTGTTTGCTGGATGGTAAAACACAGCAGGTTGAGCAGGTGGATGTTGTGTATTTGGAGGGTGATTTATCTCACGCAGAGGTGCAAAGCGAATGAGCGTTTTTAGCTAACCAACGCTAGGAATTAATCAATTCAAAATTCAAAATTCAAAATTAACTAATAGTAATCAATGATTCAAACTATGTGGAATAAAACCATCCAAAGATTGTGTCTATTTTGCGTTGCTCTCTTTTGTAGTCTTGGGCTTTCTCTCAATCATGTCCAAGCTCAATCAGTGCCTTTCTATTGGGAATTTATGAATGTTGATATCGCCGTACAAACTAACGGTGATATGTATGTTACCGAAACTCAGAAATATACATTTACCGGAGACTATAAAAATCAACGCTATCGTTACATTCCCCTTGATAAAGTAGACAAAATTACCGATGTATCAGTAGCAGAAAATGGTCAATTATTACCCAGCGAAACAGGTACGGAAAATAACCAACTTTGGATTCGTTGGGAACATCAACTTAAAGCGCCTGAAAGCCATACTTTCGTCTTGAAATATCGCGTTGTTGGTGGATTACACGTCAACGATAATGATGCTCAAGTCTACTGGAAAGCCATTTTTGCTGACCGTCAAGCCCCTATTAAACAGGCACGAGTCAGAGTAAAATTTCCTGAACAATTGGCTAATAATATCAAAGATTTCCAAAGCTTTGGTGTAGCTGCCAACGTCCGTAAAGTAGATGCAAATACAGTTGAGGCTGTTGCCCAAACATCTCTGGAACCAGGGGAAGAATTAGAAATTCAGGTGAAATTTGATCCCACAGGAACTGAGATAAAAGCTCCAATTTGGCAAAGTTCACAATCTTTTACTGATGGGAGTCAGTTGATATTGTGGGGATTTTTACTGTTCTTATTCTTTATTTTCTTTTTCCGTGGAAGTGGTGGTGTTAGTGTTAGTTACGGAAGTGATGGAAGCAGTGATGGTGGCGGTGGTGGTGGAGGAGGAGGCGGTGGTGGCGGCGGTGGTGGCGGCGGTGGTGGTGGTTAAAATAAACGCTGCACGCACTTGAGAATGACTGGCTGTAAATAAAAGCGTTCTAGTTCACTATCTTTCATCGTTTCTATCAACCCCCTCCGCTTTAAGGATAAGAGCGCTGCTAAAATATCCCCATTGGCAGCATCACTAGCTAATTGCAATAGGATCTCTTGGCGAGTCAATCCTTGCACCTTTGTCGCCAAAGACTTGATCAGGATTTGTTCTAAAGTAGAAATCTGCTTCAGCCATTGCGTTACTAGGGGGGCAAATTCTCCAGCCACTAAGGTTCCAGAGGCTAAAAACTCTCCCACATCCCCAGCAAATAATTCATGAATGAAATTAGCCGCCATATTCAGAAACAAGGGATTACCACCATATTGATTAACTAGAGTAATCCACTGTTGAGCATCAAAAGTCAGTTGATGATGTTGCAACAGTTCAATTGCACCTTCCATCAGTCCACCAAGGGGGAAAATAACTGCGCCTCCAGCACTTAAAATATTTAACCCCTCTGGTTGTTCTCGGCTAGTGATAATCACACAACTATTATGAGTAGTCTGTACTACAGTGCGGAGAAAGTCGGCGTATGGTTCATATTCTGGGCGATACTGTCCCCCACGTTTACCCCCTAAAATGCTATCCCAACCATCAAAAACCATTAGGTTGTGCGGTACCAAAGTTGGTACTTTATCCTTAGCAGGTGGGTTGTGGTGAAACGAAAACCATAGAGTTTGAGAAAAATGAGATGACCTGCTTTCTACTAACTTTGTGGCTAAAGCCGTTTTCCCCATACCCCCAATCCCTGTAATAGCAATTAGGCGTGTTCCTTGTTCAATTGCTTGGCTGAGTGTTGTCAGTTCATAACGTCGTCCAAAAAATAAGGGAATATTGGGGATTTGGGTTGTCTCAATGATGAATGAGTTGGAGGGACGTTCCACTAAGTCTTGCCAATTCAATCCCAAAACCTGACAAAAAGCTTTAAATACCGACGCATCAATTGCATCACCTTTGAGGAAGCGTTTCCAGGTGGCTAAAGATACTCCGGCTGCAAAAACTTCCGCATTTTCCCAGTTACGCCCAGGCTCAAGAATTTGGCTTGCTTGTTCTAACCAACATGGATTATCAATTGTCCAACCTTTTTCGCTTCGAGCTTGTTTGATGATTTGCAATCCAGTCAGCGAGAGTTTGAGGCTAGGCATTGGATATGAGTAGGAAGGTGTAGCAAATTCATCCAGTTTAATTCTAGATTAGTCTGGAAAATTATGGGGGCGATCGCCTGAGATATTTTTTATGTCTAAGTCATTTAGAAGCTAATTTGAGTTGAGATAGGATTTATTAGTTAGTGTTATTCTTTTATTCTTTTGATTGACAACAGATGACAGACTCTTCAAAAAAGTTAAAAATAACTCTCAATTAATCAACGTTAAGATCAATAATCCCGTACAATGGCTAGCTGAAGTAATACAAGCTGAAGAAAGCAATGATGAAAACCCAAAGTGAAATTATTAAACAAGGATATGATGCCTTAATCAATTCCTTGGGAGTTGCGGATACTATTCGGTTTATCCAATATTTCAGTCCCGGTAAAGGAGACTACACCAAAGAATGTCATCAATGGTTAGATGAAAAAACTTTGTCTGATGTATTGGAGGATATGGAAAAATTATCTGAAGATGATAGCAATCAATATGATGAAATTATTGAGTAACGATTTACATAATATTTGAATTAGGATATAGAATCAAAATAGTATTTTTTGTGAAAACTTGACATGGATGCCCTCATTCAAGAACTAGATACCAAGATGCGCCAATGGCAGCCAGAGATTGTTAAACAGGTGCGGCAGAGCCTTGCAGAAATTATTGAACTAGCAGACCAAGATGCGTTAGATATTCTTCGTTCTAGGATAGTCGAGCAGGAAGTTTTGGATCTGATTGATGAACCCGAAACCCGGTGAAGTATGGCTAGTTGATTTAGGACTTGCAGCTAAAGCACGCCCTGTCGTTATTGTGTCTCGCTATGATTTGACTCCGCCACGCGCTTTGGTTATCTATATACCTATAACGACACAAAATAGAGGTAGTGCATACGAGGTTGAACTTCCTGTTCTATCGTTTTTACGGCAAGGTTCTGTTGCCAATGTGCAAGGACTAGGTTCCATCCCATCTGTAAGGCTGGAGCGCAAATTGGGTGAACTTTCAAAGGAAACAATGCTCGAAATTAAACAAGCTTTGATGTTTACTTTGGATTTAGTGGTTGACACGCAGGATGATGGAGCATTCAATACAGACGAAATAGGTTAGTTAATTTAATTTTTTCGACTGTAAATTGCCCAGCGAAAAAATGACTATGATTATTTAAAAATTGCCTGCAAATGTGTTCTCAAACTTTCGATGTTTTTCCAGTGAGACATCAGGTTTTCGCTATTTAGTGATTTTTCTTGCGTATTGAACCAACCCCAATTTGCTTGCAATACTTCTTGATCAAGAGGAATGTTACTAGGATTGTTGAAATCGGCGACCCAATGAACTTTGACCCATCTAAAAATACCCCAAGTATCTGATTCATCCCATTGGGGTCGATCCTCGCTTCCTTCATTCACCAGTTCAACTATGTGTGTCAAATAACGCTTGTGATCAAAGTGTTTTTGGGACAGGATGATAAATGCTCCTTTGGGTAAATTTAAGGCATGGCTATCTACTCCTACACTTCCTTCACTCTTTTTAAAGTTTAATGGGAAGTAAGCTCCAATAGGGTAGTCTTTATATGCCCATTTGTCATCATCATTGACGTTCTTGATATATTCCAGACGAGAAAAATCCATTGTTCTGCCTATGAATATTTGCGATCGCAACTATAACTTTACTGAGTTATGATCGTCAATTTAGATACACTAAATCTCATCTAGTAATTGCGGCAAAAGATATGGGACTTTATAGATTGAGTTTTTCTAGCTGGGTCATACCCAGCTAAGTAATTACTAGAAGTTTTCGTAGTTAGCGATCGCATCCTTCATCTTCTGCACCACTTCATCCACAGGTATAGCTCCCAACTCTCCAGAAGCGCGGGTACGGATACTTAAGGAGTTGGTTTCTACTTCCTTGGCTCCTACTACGGCCATCACTGGTATTTTATCTTTCTCTGCATTGCGGATGAGTTTACCTAAGCGATCGCCACTGGTATCAACTTCAGCACGAATACCAAGCGATCGCAATTTTGCTACTACATCTTTGGTAAAGTCTAGCTGGGCTTCTCCTACAGGTAGCAATCTAGCTTGCACCGGTGCTAACCATAGAGGGAAATCTCCCGCATACTCTTCAATTAAAATCCCAATCAACCGTTCTAAGGAACCGAAAGGCGCACGGTGAATCATCACGGGACGTTTGCGAGTTCCATCTTCCGCTACGTATTCCAAATCAAACCGTTCTGGTAAGTTGTAATCTACCTGTACAGTTCCTAATTGCCACTCTCTTTCTAAAGCATCGCTGAAAATAAAGTCTAACTTCGGGCCATAAAATGCCGCTTCCCCAATCCCTTCAAAGTGTTCCATCCCCAACTGTTCCACCGCACGACGGATTGCACCTTCGGCTTTGTTCCAAACTTCATCAGAACCGATGTACTTATCGCTAGCTGGGTCACGGAAACTGAGTCTAGCTTTAAAGTTTTTCAATTGCAGACTTTTGAACACTGACAAAATCAAATCCACTACATTCAGGAATTCGTTGTCTAACTGTTCTGGGGTCACGAATA
Source organism: Anabaena sp. FACHB-595 (assembly GCF_048568275.1). Lineage (NCBI taxonomy): Bacteria > Bacillati > Cyanobacteriota > Cyanophyceae > Nostocales > Nostocaceae > Anabaena > Anabaena sp. FACHB-595. The sequence continues at coordinate 386,750 of NZ_CP183473.1, read as the reverse complement.
AGTGAGAATCATCAACAGTAAAACCGCGCACTCTGGTTAAACCACCTAATTCCCCTGACTGTTCGTAACGGTAAACAGTCCCAAACTCAGCCAAGCGCATTGGTAGTTCCCGATAAGAACGCAATTCACTCTTATATATTTGGATGTGGAAGGGGCAATTCATTGGCTTGAGGACAAAGCCTTGCTCAATTGCTGCGGCTGCTTCATCCTCAGCCATCAGGGGAAACATATCTTCCTTATATTTTTGCCAGTGTCCTGAAGTCTTAAATAAATCTACTCTGGCAATGTGGGGGGTAACTACAGGCAAATAACCACGCTTGAGCTGTTCCTGCTGGAGAAATTGTTCTAAGGTGCTGCGTAACAAAGTGCCTTTTGGTGTCCACAAAGGTAAACCAGGCCCCACTTGTTCCGAAAAGATAAATAATCCTAGTTCTTTACCCAGTTTACGGTGGTCACGGCGTAGGGCTTCTTCTTTGCGGCGCTTGTATTCGGCTAGTTGTTCTGGGGTTTCCCAAGCCGTAGCATAGATTCGTTGTAATTGGGCTTTGGTTTCATCTCCCCGCCAATAAGCACCCGCCACACTTTCTAATTCAATTGCTTTGGGATTTAAATCTTTGGTATTTTCCACATGAGGCCCGGCGCACAAATCCCACCATTCATTTCCCAGGTGGTAAATTGTGATCGGTTCTGATTTAATATCTGCCAGAATTTCTAATTTATAAGGTTCCTTGATTTCCTGAATGCGCCGTTCCGCTTCTTCTCGGCTCACTTCTTCCCGCACCACTGGCAATTTACGATTAATAATCTTCACCATCTCTTTTTGAATGGCTTTGAGATCCTTATCAGTAAACGGCTCTGGACTATCAAAGTCGTAATAAAACCCATTCTCAATCCAGGGGCCAATTGTCACTTGCGCCTTAGGGAACAGCTTCTGTACTGCCATTGCCATTACATGGGAAGCCGTATGGCGAATCTTTTTCAATGTTTCTGATTCGCTGGTACGCGGTAAATAGATTTTTTCTGGTTGTTCTGGCTGGTTGTTGGGGTCTTGATTAGGCGACATTAGCTGCTGAACCATTAGCGAAGTGACTGCAAGAGTAAATGATCAATTGAAGTTTTCAAAATCTACCCAAATATAACATGAGCTTATGTTCCTGCTGTGTAAGCTTTCCCTCGTCATCAAGGTACTTTTACATCAGAGGAATATGACAATGACTATCTTTAAATTCTAAAGATTATCCGAGGTTTTTTCATTCAACATAATCAAAACAGTCAACGGTCAACCATCAACAGTCACCAAGCTACTGAGTATAATTTTTTATTTATATCCACCAATAAGCCTGAGATATTTCTTGAGAGATAGCGTATAGTAATGTTAAGAAACGTAAATAGAGTTAATATTGATAAAGAAATTAGAAGTATCTCTCTCATTTATGTCAGACTCGAACTTATCGGGAACTGATCTGCTAAAGACAGTACTAGAACCGTTGTTAGACGATTTCCAGTATTGGTTTACGCGATCGCGTAAATTTTTGGAAACAGAACGGCTCTCATTTATGGATGAACAAGCGCAATTAGACTTACTGTTGCGAGTTAAGCAAGCCCAAGAAGAACTCAACACAGCAAAAATGCTGTTTAACGCGACTGAGGGACAAGTTGGAATTGATATGGCAACGATGACACCTTGGCATCAATTAGTAACTGAATGTTGGAATGTGGCAGCACGCTTTCGTTCTCAGCAAGCAACCTAAAAGATGCCAAAAAATCATATAGCTTGCAGTGGTGCGACAAAATCCTTAACATTATTTTAATTAAAAAATAATGTATTCTATGTTACCATTATTGAAATAATGTTGACAAATTTACATACATAGACATAAATGCACTTCAATTGTGTCAAGTATTTATCCTCGCCAATGGTAATCAAGAGGCGAAAAAAAGAGTTTAAAGTATAGATTTTTTAAAAATTGCTGTCCCTGGAGGAAAATCTGATGTTACACCTGCTTTACATTCTAGCTTTTACAATTCTTGCTGTTATAGCTGTTGCAAATTTAATTCGCAACTTAATCATGTTTAGTTTTGATCGGGATGGGTCACGCTCTGGCGTGGGTGGGAATTACTCAACCAGAAACTCACAACTCTCAAATCAGGGAGGCTACGGTTATTTATCGTCTAACAGACGGGTAGCTCCACACCCAGAATTATTAGATAGTGCAGGTAAATTTATCAAAGAACCTCTGTTGGTCATGCGTTCAATTAATGTGGAAGATGCGCGTCAACAATTGGATGCACTTTATGAATCTTCCCCAGGACATAAGAGCGAGAACTCAGAGGAAGCATAAATAAAAAATTAGCATCGAATTTAATATTTTTTCGGTTAAAAAAGGTTGTTACAAATTGCATCCTGAACTTGTTCTCGTAACCGTTCAGGTTTTTTGTTGAGACTGGGTTTAGGGGTGTAAGAGTGTAGGGGTTTTAAAAATTTACACCCTTATACTAGTGGCGTGTCTAGACTAAAATAGTGTATTAAATATAGGTTGGGTTGAGCAAGGCCTTCGCCCTTGGCGTTCCCGTAGGGTAACCCAACATGGATAGATGCAATTTTAATTGCTAATGCTAATCCGAATACTGAGTATGAAATTCAGTTAACTGGCGGTGTAAATTTAGGTACTACAGCCACCCAGACCATCAACAGTAACTTAAAGTTGACCCTATCTGCTAATAATGTAATTGAAAACGTCATTGGTGGAAATGGTAGCGATCGCCTCATTGGCAATAGCCTCAATAATATCCTGACTGGTGGCAATGGCAATGATATCTTAACAGCTAGAGGCGGCGCAGATACTTTGATTGGCGGGCCTGGCAATGACTGGTGGAACTGAGAGCGATCGCTTTTTATACAGTAGTGGACGAGCTTTTACTAGTAACGATTTTGGTATAGATATCCTGACTGACTTTACCTCTGGAATTGATAAGCTGGTGTTGAGTAAAAATACATTTAGGGCTTTAACTAGTGTTGTCGGTGATGGATTGAGTCAAGTTTCTGATTTTACGACTGTAGAGGATGATGATTTAGCTGCAACTAGTACAGCATTCCTCGTTTACAGCATTGGTAGTGGTAGCCTTTACTATAACCAAAATGGCAGTGCTGCTGGGTTTGGTACTGGTGCAGAGTTAGCGAACTTAATCAATTTACCTAGTTTAACTGCTGCCGATTTGGCGATCGTTGCTTGATCAGCAATTAGAATAGGGCTGTTGATCGTCAAGAGTCAACAGCCCTTATTAGTAGTTATGCAATTTAGGCGCGCATTAGCTTACATCCCCTTTTTTAAGCCTCAATTACTACCCGTAGATTGCCGCGTTTTCTGGCGACTCGACAAGCAGTAGTACCACCGGAACGCTCGAATTCTAGATCCAAGACTGTAGTACCAACTTGGAGATTGTGCAATGACAATCTACTAATTGACTCTGGTAAAGCCGGGTCGATAATGCGTAAGCAGTTATTAGGCGCGTCAGGTACGAGATTGACAATCATTTGAATTAATTGAAAAATACTACCAGTAGCCCAGGCTTGGGGTGTACAAGCAACAGGATATTGTACAGGAGAGCGATCGCCGTTACGCTCATAACCGCAAAATAATTCTGGGGGACGCTGGTAAGGTTGTTGGCTCGTCATATCCAACAAACCTTGGAAGATTTCTAAAGCTTGGTCAATTAAACCGAGCGATCGCAATCCCATAGCAATCAAAGAATTATCATGAGGCCACACCGAACCAATGTGATAGCCCATCGGATTGTAAGCAGGTGACAAACTACTTAAGGTGCGAATCCCCCAACCGTTAAACATATCTGGGGCGCGTAAACGTTCTGCCACGCTGTAGGCTCTCTCTGGTGTAAAAATCCCCAAAAGTAGGCAATGACCAGGATTAGATGTAATACTGTCTACCTGCTTACCTGCACCATCTAAAGCCAAAGCGCAGAAATCTTGGTCTTCGATCCAAAAATCTTGGTTAAAACGCTCCTTCAAGCTTCTGGCTTCTTCTTGCCACCGTTCAAATAAGTCTAGGCGCTTCTTCATCCTAGCGATTTCTGCTAGACGAGTTTTGGCGGCGTAAACGTAAGCTTGTACCTCACTCAAGGCTATGGAACCGTTAGCTAAATCGCCCTTACGGTCTACGATGCAATCACCAGAATCTTTCCAGCCTTGGTTATCTAGACCACGTTTAGATTTGCGATGGTAGGTAAGATAACCGCTTGGCTGCATATTCCGGTCAATCCAATCCATTGCAGCTAGGGCATGAGGCCATAGTTGCTCTAAAGTTTCTCGGTCATGAGTCCAAGAATAGTATTCAGAATACAACATCAACCACAGGGGAGTGGCATCAACTGTACCGTAGTATGGTGTATGGGGAATTTCCTGACATCTGGCCATTTCTCCCAAACGTAACTCGTGTAGAATTTTTCCCGGTGCTTCTTCCCGCCACTCATCCTCATGTTTGCCTTGGTAAGCTGCCAGCAACATCAAGGTTTCCTTGGCGATTTCGGGGTTAAGCATCAAGGTTTGGGAAGCTGTGATCAAGGAATCTCGCCCAAACAAAGCCGAAAACCAAGGTACACCGGCGGAAACAGTTTTGTATTTGTCAAAAGATTGGCGTAACAAATACATATCCTGTTCAGCGCGTTCAATTACCAGATTGAAGATACTTTTATCGGCACGAATATTAGTAATTTTCTGTACCCAGTTTTGTTCTTCCATCATCTCGGATGCTTTGGCTTGTACTAAAGTTACAGCCGCACTCACCCTAGAACTAGAGTTGTTATTGGTGAACATATTCACCCGATAGCCGAGCTTTTGGGTGGAGTGAGAAGGCAACTCTAAGCGCCAAATCGCTGTGTAACCTTTAAAATCATCTGGTTGGCGATGCTGGAATTGGATACGAGATTCCATCACCGAACCATCTAGACCTTGATAGGCTAGGGTTAAAGACTGTTCTTTGTGGGCAAAATGCTGGGTGTGTACAGCAGCACCGTCACCATCAACCAATCCATCCTCAGCAATTGGTTCTACTAGGCGTAAAAGCTTACCCCGTTTGTCTCTGTTGTAACCCCGGACTTCAAATAAATCCACAAAATCGGCATCAAAACTGATACTGAGTTCAAAGGCAACAGTCGTTGTGCTGTAGTTAGCCACCTCGATTTCTTCAAATAAAGCACCGTTAAGTACCAACTCCCGGCGAATACTCACGCTATCAGCCTTCATGCGTTCGTCGATTCTGGGATTAGTACACAAAACCGACAGGGCAAAACCTTTTTCCGCAGTACTACTGAGCAGCACAGGCGATCGCCCATCAATTTGTAACTCCAACCGATTGAGAAATCGCGTGTCACAACAAAATAAACCCATACTAGGGTTGCCCTCACTTAGAGAACAACCAGAGATATTCCCAATTGTGTCTGTAACTAAAAATAAATCATCATCCTTAACCGTCAGCGTTGGTTGTGGTCTTTCGCTCACCACACAAGGCCATTCGGGAATCGGTAATTGATCGGCGGGGATAAAAGTTTTGCCATCCAAGAAGATTTTATCCGGGTTAGTCAGAGTATCCGGTGTCATTAGCAAAAATTCCGTGTACAGGTCTAAATTTTAGTGATCGTATCAGCGTTAGTTGGGAGAATATGCTTGAGCGAGAATTAAACCAATAGACTCCTAGCTTGGGGAAACAGGGGTGGTGAGTGTGGGAATTGTCAGGTTTTGCAAAACCTAGACCCCTATACCCCTAAATTCCTTGTCCAAAACTTTGTATTTTTACCTTCATGGGTAAGTTCTATCTAGAAAACTCTGGCGAGGCATTGGAGCTAAATTATCTTGATCTTTACATCATGCTGGTAGATGATCAGACCTCAAACCACATTACAAATCTTTATAAATTTATATTGTTTGCATCTTAAGTCAAGGCTGAAAAATCAGAGTTTTTACTTGACTTATCCCCAAATCAAACAAAAAAGCTAGCAGAATAGCGAATATTCAACTACGATACAACATTATTTTATTTAAGGCTGAGGATGCCCAGTAATTTTTGGAGTTGGGGCTGAGTCAGAAGTACTCAAGTTTTCTCCTTACTCCCAGCCTCTTCCCAATCCGACTGAGCCAAGAAACTTGCCAACAGTGTAATAGGAGAGATGTTCGAGAATGTATATTGGGCTTAGTAGCCTATTTTAGGAAAAATTACGATGCGAATAATTGGATAAACAAAACTTGAATGATGACTAAACTAGCTATGATCTGTCTATACCTTAGATCACCCAAGGTTTAGACGGAAAATTCATTGCTGTCAATAGTCTATTAGTGATTTTATGTTCTTTAATGTGTACACAAAGTTTTCAGCACTTTTATCAGGAATCAGCCAAGTGTTGCAAATGCCTTGATAGAAGTGTGATTTAAAATTATTTACAAATTGCAACACTCTAGTTTACTTGAGAATCCGTTGTAATTTGTACAATGCAGCTGTGACGTGGATCTAGTTCAGATTGGGCTTCCTTAAAGATATTCATGAGCATTTCAACTTCCGTGCTGAGTGATCTGCTACAGTCCCTACCTTACCTGCGGCCTCAGCTATATTTCAAAGCTTCATTGACGGCCCTTTCCCACGCGATGGAAGATCAGGTGTTGGCTGCGACTTTAGACCAGCCTTTAGTAATTGCTAGCTTTCAAAGAGAGAGATTCTATCGCCAAGAAGCTCATCGCTATCAGCGATTGGCACAACGTAGTAGTCAAATATACGTTCTATCTGCACCGGAAACTGATTTTGCCAATAGCTCGGAATACTACGAAAAGGTAGCATTTGAGCCTGATGATGCTTTGAGTCAAGAGTGGCATTTGGTCGTAGTAGCTGACAATTATGCTACTTGCTTGGTATGTAGAGAAAGCCTGGGTTCGATCGCCAAAAATCGACAAATACCAGAGTTTAGTCCTGGCCTTGATATGGATGCAGGGCGACGCTTTGAAGGTATTTGGACATCTGAACGGGGAGTAAGTATCAAAGCTGCCCAATTGCTACTAGATAGAATTTTGGTTTATCGACCAGACTTGGCAAAAAAAGTGACAAAAGCTTGTCAGCGATTCGGCATTGGTGAAACGAAAATTTACTCCAATGCTAGTAGTTTTGTAACTGAATATGCTTGTGATATTGATACTGATCCCTTTGTGCAGCGCTTAGTTACCTACCTGCAAGCTAGTCAGTATAAATTACATAAAGCTTACCGTTCAATTGCGGCTCAAGCACGAAAAGAACGTTTAGTCAACTCAATTAGTACAGCAATTCGGCGATCGCTTGATCCGCACCAAGTATTACAAATTGCTGCTCAAGAACTAGGACAACATTTAGGAGCTAGTCGTTGTCTAATTTATCGCGCCCAAGCCAGTGATGCCCAGGCGGTGATCGAACATGAATTTTTAACTCCTGGTACGGTCTCCATTAGCGGTCAAACCAGGGAATTAAAGAACAATTCCCTGTTTAAAGAAGTGGTAGATCATGGCGAAGGTGTTTGTGTCACCGATACCTTAAATGACTTTCGGATTACAAATTCTCCCACATTGTCCTTGATTGCCAAAAAACTGGCGATTCGTTCGTGGTTAATCGAACCAGTTGTATTTCAAGGGAGATTATTAGGTATTGTAGAACTGCATTATTGCTCCCTTCCGCCCCACCAATGGCAGCCAGGAGAATTGGACTTAGTAGAAGCGATCGCCACCCAAATTGGAGCCGCCTTAATTCAAGCAGAAGCTTACGCCAACCTAGAAGAACTCAACCAGCAATTAGAAGCTCTAGACCGTACCCGCAGCAACCTGATAGCTATCACTGGGCATGAACTCCGCACACCTTTATCAACAATTCAAGTGTGCTTAGAAAGTTTGGCTACCGAACCCGATATGCCCGTGGAATTGCAACAGGTAATGCTAAATACTGCTTTGTCAGACTCGGAACGGATGCGAAAACTAGTGCAGGATTTCTTGACTCTTTCTAATTTAGAAAGCGGTCGAGTGGAATGGCATCCAGAATCCTTAACCCTACAAGAATGTATTGATTTAGCCCTTAGTCGTCTCCGCATCCGTCCTGGAGTAGAGAAACCGCCAGCGATTAAAACCCAAATAGACGGAAACTTACCCTTAGTCAGAGCAGACGGTGATTGGCTAGTAGAAGTGTTGGCAAAACTCGTAGACAACGCTTGTAAATTCACACCAACACAAGGGGAGATCAAGATTAGTGCCACTCACAATGGTAGTCAAATGGTAGAAGTCACCGTAGCCGATACGGGACGGGGTATAGAGCCAAATCGTTTAGAAATAGTTTTTGACCGTTTCTACCAAGAAGAAGGGGCATTACGCCGCACAGCAGGCGGTACAGGGCTAGGTTTAGCAATTTGCCGCCAAATCGTCAACGGTTGGGGCGGTGCAATTTGGGCAGCTTCCACAGGTAAAGACCAAGGTAGCCAATTTCATTTCACCATTCCCGTCGCTCAAAATAGTCAAGAGGAAAGTTGGTCAAAAGTTAAAAGTCGGTAGTCATTAGCTTTTGGACTGTTAATTGTTGACTGTTGACTGTTGACTGTTGACCAATGACTAAAAACTGTTACAGACTATAACGCGATCGCAATATGATGGTGATGGCGGTGTTACGATGCCCTAAAAACGTTGAGAGAATACCTTATGGCAGAAACACTTTCTGGTAAAACTCCCCTATTTGCTGGCAGCACCGGCGGCTTGCTCACAAAAGCAGTAGAAGAAGAAAAGTATGCTATCACCTGGACTAGCCCCAAGGCGCAAGTTTTTGAATTGCCCACAGGTGGTGCAGCTACTATGCACGAAGGTGAAAACCTCCTGTACATCGCTCGGAAGGAATATGGTATCGCGCTAGGCGGTCAACTCCGGAAATTCAAGATCACAAATTACAAAATTTACCGGATTTTACCAAGCGGCGAAACCACTTTTATCCACCCAGCTGATGGCGTATTCCCAGAAAAAGTCAACGCAGGTCGTGAGAAAGTCCGCTTTAACGCCCGCAGCATTGGGGAAAATCCCAATCCTTCACAAGTGAAGTTCTCTGGTAAAGCTACCTACGATGCTTAGAAACTAGGGTCTGGGGACTGGGGACTAGGGAAAGCAGGGTGCAGGGTGTAGGGTGCAGGGGAGAAGAAACTTCTCTAATACCTGATACCCAATCCCCAATCCCCAATCCCCAGCACCCAATCCCCAATCCCCAATCCCCAAATTGCCGATGATTTTCCCCAATTTCTCCGAATTTTCTCAGCTAGCTTTGCAAGGTAATTTTGTGCCGGTGTATCAGGAATGGGTGGCAGACCTAGATACACCTGTTTCCGCTTGGTACAAAGTTTGCGCTGGAGAGCCTTATAGCTTTTTGCTGGAATCGGTAGAAGGTGGGGAAAAGATTGGGCGTTATAGTTTACTGGGGTGTGATCCTTTATGGGTTTTGGAAGCTAGGGGTGAGACGACCACTCAGACAAACCGTGATGGCTCCCAAGTTGTATTTACAGGCGATCCATTTACAGCTCTAGCCGATTGCCTAGCACCGTATAAACCAGTCAAGTTACCCCAACTACCACCAGGAATTGGCGGTTTGTTTGGTTTTTGGGGTTATGAATTAATTCGCTGGATTGAACCGCGTGTACCAGTGCATCCCCAAGATGAGCGCAACATTCCTGATGGATTGTGGATGCAGGTAGACCATTTGTTAATATTTGACCAGGTAAAGCGGAAAATATGGGCGATCGCCTATGCTGATTTACGTGATCCAAATGTAGATTTAAAAGCGGCGTATCAGCAAGCGTGCGATCGCGTCACCCAAATGGTGAGCAAACTATCCTTGCCCCTATCGCCCCAAAAAACCATATTAGAATGGACACCCCCAGGCAGCCAAAAAGTGGGGGAAATACAAGAATATACCAGCAACTTCACTCGACCGGAATTTTGCGCCAGTGTCCAAAAAGCCAAAGAGTACATCAAAGCGGGTGATATCTTTCAAGTAGTTATTTCTCAACGCCTTTCTACCCAATACACCGGCGATCCCTTCTCCCTGTACCGTTCCCTGCGTCAGATAAATCCCTCGCCTTACATGGCGTACTTTAACTTCCAAGACTGGCAAATCATCGGTTCTAGTCCTGAAGTGATGGTGAAAGCGGAACTGGATGCAGATGGTGAAGCAATAGCCACAGTTCGTCCTATTGCCGGGACTCGTCCACGGGGTAAGACAACCAAAGAAGATGCAGAATTAGCCGCAGATTTACTCCAAGACCCCAAAGAAATCGCTGAACACGTCATGCTGGTGGATTTAGGACGCAACGATTTAGGCCGTGTTTGTGCCAGTGGGACTGTAAAAGTTGATGAATTAATGGTGGTGGAACGCTACTCTCATGTAATGCACATTGTGAGTAATGTTGTGGGGAAATTAGCCGCAAATAAAAACGCCTGGGATTTATTAAAAGCCTGTTTTCCCGCCGGCACAGTTAGCGGCGCACCGAAAATTAGGGCGATGGAAATTATTAATGAGTTAGAACCCAGCCGCCGGGGTGTGTATTCTGGGGTGTATGGATATTATGATTTTGAAGGACAATTAAATAGTGCGATCGCTATTCGGACGATGGTAGTCAGAGATCAAACCGTAACAGTGCAAGCTGGTGCGGGTTTGGTGGCTGATTCTGAGCCAGAGAAAGAATATGAGGAAACTTTAAATAAAGCTAGAGGACTTCTCTTGGCGATTCGCTGTTTACGGTAGATACTCATTTACAAGCAGCAGTAGGTAAGCTGGCACAATTAGTCGTTGCGCCATCGGACGTACGTCGATACGATGTTTTAGCTTAGTCGATTTATCTAAAAATTTTCAGATTGAAGCGATCGCACCAAAACTGTAGCAGCATTCTGAAGTATCTTGTTTCTCAGGCATGAGTCAAAAATTCAGAAGCTGCAATATTAATGTGTCAACTACTGGGAATGAATTGCAATGTGCCAACGGATATCTGTTTTTCCTTTGAAGGATTTTCTGCACGGGGAGGAAAAACAGATAATCACAGTGATGGTTGGGGAATTGCTTTTTTTGAAGGAAAGGGATGTCGAATATTTTTAGATGCTAAACCCTCTATAGATTCTCCGATAGCAGATTTTGTGCGATGCTATCCCATCCACTCTACCCATGTCATCGCCCATATTCGCAAAGCAACCCAAGGTGAAGTCGCTTTAGAAAACTGCCATCCTTTTCGCCGAGAACTTTGGGGAAGATATTGGGTGTTTGCTCACAATGGTAATTTGCCTGACTTTCAACCACCAATTCAAGATTTTTATCAAGCTGTCGGTCATACTGACAGTGAGAAAGCATTCTGCTTGATATTAGAAACACTGCGGCAAAGTTTTCCCGAAGGTAAACCCTCCCTAGAAAAACTGTACCCTGTACTGCAACGAGTTACAGAAAGATTAGCTGCAATCGGTGTTTTCAACTATCTACTATCCGATGGAGAACATTTCTTTACGCACTGTTCCACAAACCTCAGTTACATAGTACGTCAAGCGCCTTTTGCGGCCGCACACCTGATTGATCAGGATATGACAGTAGATTTTAATGAATTGACAACACCAAGCGATCGCGTCGCTGTTATTGCCACTACGCCGCTCACAGATAACGAAGTTTGGACACCAATTCAACCAGGAGAACTGTTAGTCTTTCAGGACGGTTTACCATTAAGGCATATATTCAATTAGGCATCTTATTAATTACACATTGATTCTTTGATACCGTTAAATCAAAGTATAAATTTATGCTGACCAAGACAGAATAAATAACAATTAACCACTATACCTCAGCATCTCCTTAATTTCGGAAATAAATCAATCATGAATACATCGATTATATGTGTGGGCTTATATTATCAGCCCATACCCAATCATTAACTATTCTTTCATCAACTAATCTGTTCAAATTTCAAGAGTATAAAAAATAGCACAATAATCATGATTTTATTTCCCTGTATCCAGTCCAGATTATTGATTTAAATATTAGTAAAAGTTTTACAAAGGCACTGTAGTCATTACCTAAGTAAGTACTACGTGCATACTAATTTAATAGTAATTTTTTTTTAAAAAAATCAGATAATTTTTCTTTTAAAGCTCGGTGTTACCACTCATGATTGCTAATTGTAAAGAAAGCTATCTTGTATTCAAGTAGGTAATCATAAAAACACCATGAAAGCCATACAAGAATATCTGGAATTCAAACAAAAACTGTTAATTGAACACAGTTTATTTCAGGGTTTAAAAGTGGGTGAATCTAAATTAGAAGACTTTGCCAGAATGGCTTCTAATATTGGCTTTTGGGTGATGTCTTTTCAAGATTTATTGAGAATGAATCTATCATTCATTACCGATGAAGAGTACTATGAATTTGTCAAAAAACACCTCATGGAAGATATCGGTCATGAAAAATGGTTCTTATATGACTTGAAAATGTTAAATGCAGAACAGCCAAATTTGCAGGTTCTCTACAGTAAATCTCATGCTCCTGTACGTGATGCAACATTTTCACTGATGTCAGAAGTCTTTCGTGCTAACAATGACTATGAAAGAATAACTTTAATACTCGCACTAGAATCAGCAGGTCACGTTTTTTTTGAATGTGTTACAGACTTTATCGAAAAAAATAATTGTAACACCTGTCTTAAATACTTCTCAAGTCATCATCTTGGCGTTGAAAAAGAACATGAGATTTTCGAGATAGGAATGCAGGATTTAATCGGAAATATACAGTTGAATCATGATCAAAGAATATACCATTTCAAGATGATTGATCGTATATATGAAGCTTTTGATCTTATGTTTGACGGGCTAGCCGCCGCTTTATATCCTTCCCCAAAATATTGACGGTCGCCACTTTGTAGAGCGTAAAAACAACAAATTAAAAAACTAAGAGGACTTATGGAAAAGCTAAGTGCTAGAGAAAAACCTGACATTAACGTTGCTGAAGCTTGGGAGCAATATTGGAACAAAACTTTAGTTAATGCCACTCCAGTTTTGTGGGATGCTAATGTGGAAAGAGCTGTAGTCGTTGATTTACCTCGTTTTCAATCATTCTTTGATACCGAATTACCACTCATTGATTTCGCTTGTGGTAATGGTACACAAACTAAATTTCTCTCCCAATTTTTCCCTAGAGTTATCGGATTTGATGTCTCTAAGACTGCTCTGGAAATGGCCTCCAAGGAAAACACGGCTGCAAACATTTCATATCGCCTTCTTGATGGTTTAGTACCCGAACAAGCCGCACAAATACATTCGGAAATCGGTGATGCTAATATTTATATGAGAACAGGATTTCACCACATTCCCGTAGAAAAAAGGGAATTACTTGCTCAATCTTTACGCACACTTCTTGGTAAACAAGGAGTAATGTATTTAATTGAATTAGGTACTGGCTGTATTGAATTCTTTAACTCACTCTTGGAAAAGTATGGAAAATTACCATACGAACTATCTTTAGTCATGGAACATGGCATTCGACCAGGGATTTTCACGACAGAAGATATTGAATTATATTTTCCAGATTTTGAAATTCTCAGTCAAGGTGAAAGCTTATTCCAAAGTATTCATAAACTACCTGATGGCAACTACGCAACACCACCAGCATTTTGGGCAGTAATTAAACGCCACTAATACATCTACCATGAGTAAACCAAAAAACAATTCTCCAGTGGTAAATGTAATCCAGGATCAGAGTGTTATATCGAGCGTTATTACTGACTTCGGCAGTCTAATTAAAGGTAATACCCTTGGTATTATCCGACCTCACAATCTTGAGGAACTCAGTTCAGCACTACGATTTGCCAAACAGCAAAATTTACGACTCAAAGCTCGTGGTAAAGGTTACACTCAAGGCGGACAGTCTGTGGCTCAAGATGCTTTCACCCTTGACCTAACGCGACTAAACCATGTATCTAAAGTAGATACCGTAGCGCAGGCGATCGCCACTGAAGCTGGAGCAACATGGCAAGATATAGTTACCACAACTGTGAAATACGGTATGCTTCCCTGTGTTCTCCCCCTCAACTTGGAACAAACAGTAGGAGGATTGCTTTCCACAGGCGGTATTGGCAGCACTTCCAAAACTTATGGTCCCGTCGTTGCCAATGTAATTGATTTGCATATCATCACGGGGAATGGTGAATATATCCAATGTAGCCGCACACAAACACCAGAACTATACCATGCAGTTTTAGGTGGTTTAGGAGGATGTGGTGTTATTGCCAGCGCCACATTAGCACTACGGAAAACTAAAAAATACATTCGGACTTTTCATCTACTTTATGATTCCCTGAAACCCTGGATGGATGACCATATATTTTTAGGTAGAAATCACCAAATAGAACATTTGGAAGGATTTTGTTGGACTTCGGCTAAAGGTATTCGTCACACTACTAGTGGTAAAAAATTCTTCGCCCATTGGCTTTATGGATTGCAAGTTGGTATTGAGTATGATGAGGTAGCACCATCGGCAAGTGATGTATTACACGACTTAAATTACTGGCGGCTTTTCCATACAGAAGATGAAGAAACCGTGAGCCATGTTTTTCGCTACCAACCCCGATTTGAAGTCATGCGGACAAGTGGTGCATGGAACCAAGCTCACCCTTGGATAGAATGTTTCATTAGTGCTGAAGCTTTGGCAGAAGTTTTGCCAGAAATTCTTGATATGTTACCACTAAGCTTGGGCGATGGACACAGAGCCATCATGGTTGCACCTGATAACCTACCTAACCTATTTATGATGCCACCAGCCAAAAATATCCTTTGTTTTGCAATTCTCCCTATGGCTGTTCCCGTTGAAGATACCAAAACTTTTGACGTGTTAGAAAAAGTTAATCAACTACTTCTTCGTGCAGGAGGAAAACGCTATCTCTCCGGTTGGCTTGGCAAATCAAATTTTGATTGGCGACAGCATTATGGTACCAGTTATAAGACTTGGGAAACTATGAAACAACAGTATGATCCGAGCCATGTTCTGAGCTAGTAGGGTTATCCTGAATCTGCTGTAAGTTTGTTAGTAACTGAAATTAATGGGAACCCTAGATATATAGCAATCCTAAATTAGGCAATGTACAACTTATTTTTAAAATCTGTTTCCATAGCTTGCTTTTCGGGGTTGACACAAGACCTACAAGGGAAGAAGTTAGGGGTTAGATTTGAGATAACGTTGTACATTGCATTAAATCATTATTGAGCATTAGAGATTAATTTCTCAAAACTCATTGAGGATAAGCTATTACGCTTTTAAATTACATAGTCACTTGTATGGTTTTTTGACATTTGACGGTTGACAGCCAACCGTCAAATGTCAATATCCAATGCGAAAAGACGTGCAAGTTAAAGCAAGAGCAGCTTAAGCATAACAGTAATTTGAATCTAGGAAGAAGACCGTGGTAATTTCCCATAATGTTCAAGTTTCTGGTTACAGAATTTTAGAACTTACCCATTCTGGAACCAACACTAACATCTACCGCGCTACAAAAGTGGATGGTAACACTCCCACGATTCTTAAAGTTTTAATAGATAATTACTTTTCTCTAGAAGCAATTGTCAGATTTAAACACGAATATTCTATCTCTACTAACCTTGACCATCCAAATATTGTCAAGGTTATCAGTTTGGAAACTCATCACAAACGATTAGTACTAGTATTTGAAGATTTTGGTGGTATTAGCCTCAAACAGTATCTTTATACCCATCAGCCTTCTTTGCAGCTAACTCTCCAAGTTGCCATCGCCATCACCCGTGCTTTAGTCCACATTCACGACAATAAAATTATTCATAAAGATATTAAACCTGGCAATATCATTATTAAAAATTTAGACAACGAGTTACAAAAAACGCCAGAAGTAGAGCCTAGCTTAATTATTAAACTCACTGATTTCAGCATTGCTTCCCGTTTAAAAAAGGAAACGCCACAACTTATCAACCCCAACCAGCTAGAAGGAACACTAGCTTATATGTCGCCAGAACAAACAGGACGGATGAACCGTAACCTAGATTACCGTAGCGACTTCTATTCATTGGGAATTACACTTTACGAAATGCTGACGGGACAATTACCGTTTAACAGCAGTGAACCCTTGGAATTAGTACACGCTCATATTGCCAAGGAAGCAACACCCATACAGCAGCTAGCAGCAAACATACCCAATGCTGTTGTTGGTATCGTCCATAAGCTAATGGCTAAAAATGCAGAAGATAGATACTACTCTGCACAGGGATTATTGGTTGATTTAGAACAATGTTTAGAACAGCTTAATCATACAGGAGCGATCGCCGATTTTACTCCAGGTCGTCTAGATGTTTTCTCTCAGCTCATTATTCCCCAAAAGTTATACGGCAGAGAAACCCAAGTTGAACAACTACTCCTTTCATTCGCACGAGTTAGCCGTGGTAACAGTGAGTTAACATTAGTATCCGGTTACTCCGGTATTGGTAAAACTTCCGTTATCAATGAAGTTAACAAGCCCATTACTCAAGTTAAGGGATATTTTATTAGTGGTAAGTTTGATCAGTTCAAGCGAGATATACCTTATTTATCCCTCGTTCAAGCTTTTTCTTCCTTAATGCGCCAACTTTTAACAGAATCCACAGAAAGACTAGAAATGTGGCGCAGCAGCATACTGCAAGCCGTTGGTAGTAATGGAAAAGTCATTATTGATGTTATCCCAGAAGCCGAATTAATTATTGGTAAGCAACCAGAAATTCCTCAACTAAGTTCTCATGAATCACAGAATAGATTTAATCAAATTTTTCAAAGATTTATTCAAGTCTTTTGCTGTTGCGAACATCCATTAGTTATATTTTTAGACGATTTACAATGGGCAGATTCGGCAACATTAAACTTGATGGAGTCTTTGATTTGTGACCAGACAATTAAATATTTACTAATAATTGGAGCATATCGTAATAATGAAGTTAATAAACTTCATCCTCTGATTAACACTATTGAGGAAATTAAAAAATCTGGAACTGTTGTTAATAATATTGAGCTACAACCGTTAGATATAGCTAATGTAGTTCATTTTGTTCAAGACACCTTAAATGATAATACTACCCGATGCTATCCTTTAACTACACTCATTTTTAACAAAACTGCGGGAAATCCTTTCTTTATCAATCAGCTACTCAAAGCATTGTATCAAGAATCACTACTTATATTCGATTTTACTACACAGAAATGGCAGTGGGAAATTGAGAAAATTATTACTGTTGGTGTTTCTGATAAGAGTGTAGTTGAATTAGTCTCCAGTCGTATTCAGTTATTGCCAGAAAAAACCCAAAAAATATTGCAGCTAGCAGCTTGTATTGGCGATAAATTCAACCTTCATGTACTGTCATTAGTAAATCAAAAATCAGTATTTGATACTGCAAATGAGCTTGATGATGCTCTGCAATCTAGTCTAATTTTACCGTTAAATGAAACATACCGTATACCGCTACTATTTCACTCTCAAGATGATATTTCATTTGATAGTAAACAAATACTCTATAAATTTTTACATGATAGAGTACAACAAGCTGCATATTCGTTAATTCCTCAAAATCAAAAGAAAGATACTCACATCAAAATAGGTCGCTTACTGCTTCAAAATACGCAACCCAAAGATATAGAAAGCAATGTTTTTGATATTGTGAATCAGTTCAATAAGAGTGTTGATCTTGTTATTGAAGATTCAGAAAAAAATAAACTCGTAGAATTAAATTTAATCGCTGGACGTAAATCACAACAAGCAACGGCCTATGAACCTGCTCTTAGTTATTTCATGGTGGCTATAAAACTTATAGGTGAATCATCATGGTTAACTAAATACGAAACTGTCTTGAATCTATACCAAGAAGCAGCAGAAGCAGCTTATCTCTGTGGACAGTTTAATAAAATGCAGAATTTAGCAAATGTTGTGATTGGCAATGCTCATAACTTACAAGATAAAATCAAAGTTTATAATCTCAAAATTCTAACAGCTATAGCTCAAAAACAGTTGCAAGAAGCCTTGAGCCTTGGCTTGAATTTACTCAATCAGCTAGAAATTGATTTTCCGGAAGAGCCGACTGATGATTTTGTTAATCAAGTACTATTAGAAACTAATTCCTTAATTCCTAGAAATAACATTCAAGGTTTGCTGCACCTACCTGAGATGACTGATGTCAACTCGTTGGCTGCTATGGAAATTTTAGATACAATTTCCACTGCTGCTTATTCAGTCTCTCCCAAGCTGATGCTGCTGATTAACTTGTCACGAGTAAAATTATCTTTACTCTATGGAAACTCTGCTTCTTCTCCCATAGCTTATGCAGCTTATGCACTGATTTTGTGCGGTGTAATTAATGATAGCGAATTAGGTTATGAATTAGGCAAAGTAGCACTAAATTTAACAGCAGATTTAAGCCCATTTATCAAGGGCAAGATTTTATTTTATGTGAGCAACTTTATTTTTCATTGGAAAACCCATCTTAGAGAAACTCTACAATTTTCTAAAATGGGAGCAAAATACAGTCTTGAGGGTGGAGATTTAGAATATACAGCATGGTTTTACCAATTTGGGTGTTGTTCTTTATATTGGCAAGGTGAGGAACTAAATAATCTCAAGCAGAAAATAGAAAATGCTAACTGTGCTATTCGTCAAACAAAACAAGAACAGCCACTGAGTCATCAATATATGCTTTATCAAGTTGTTTCAAACTTGATGGATAACTCTCAAGATGCTTGTTCTTTAATGAGTGAAAATTATAATGAACAGGAATTTCTTGCACAATATGAAATTGTTAATGACTACTTAGGAATTTACTATTTTCATTTATACAAAACTATTCTGAATTATCTATTTGGTCAGCATGAGCAAGCCAGGATTCATTCAGGTATAGCGGCTCAAAATATTAGTAGTGCTACGGCACAATTTGTGGTTCCTATCTTCTACTTTTATGATTCGCTGACACAATTAGCAATTTATCCTTGTGAAGCAGAATCTGGTCAAAAACATATACTTGCACAAGTACAAGATAACCAAGAAAAGATGCGAAAATGGGCGGAATTTGCTCCAATGAATTTTTTACATAAATTCTATTTAGTAGAAGCAGAAATATGTAAAATTCAGGGCAAAAAATACCAAGCTATGGATTATTATGACCGTGCTATTATTCTTGCCCAAGAACAGGGTTATATCCAAGAGATGGCGATCGCTAATGAACTAGCTGCTATATTTTACTCACAATTGGGTAGGACAAAGCTAGCTAAAAGCTATATGGATGAAGCTCATTATAATTATATAAGTTGGGGGGCGATCGCCAAAGCCAAAGACTTAGAAAAACGTTATTCTGATTTACTCACAAGAACTGGGACACTAATCCAATCACATATTACTCTTACTAGAGGAGCTACAACTTCCACAAGAAATCTATCTCTAGATATTTCCACAGTAATCAAAGCGTCTCAAGCACTAAGTAGCGAAATAGTATTAGAAAAATTACTAGAAAAACTTATGTGTTTAGCCAAGGAAAATGCAGGGGCGCAGAAGGTGTTTTTTATCGCTCAAAAAGATGAAACCTTAGTTATTGAAGGCTCATTAATAGAGGAAGGCATTATTACAACATTACAAGCTATACCCATTACCAATAGTCAAGTATTACCAGCGTCTGTAATTAATTATGTAAAAAGAACTCAGACACCTCTGGTTTTGGATGATGTGTCTCATGCTGAAGATTTCAATAAAGATCCTTATATTATCAATTATCGACCAAAATCAATACTTGCATCACCAATTATTTCGCAAGGAAAGCTGACGGGAATTCTATATTTAGAAAATAATCTCACTAGTCATGCTTTTACTGAGGATAGACTAGAAGTATTACAAATTTTATCAGCACAGGCCGCTATTTCTCTAGAAAATACGCGGTTATATTTAACATTAGAAGCGCGGGTTCAAGAACGAACCCAAGAACTAGAGGACAAAAATTATCAACTACAAAATATTCTTGGGGAGCTACAACGCACACAAGCTCAATTAATTCATAATGAAAAAATGTCTTCACTAGGACAATTAGTAGCAGGTGTAGCTCATGAAATTAATAATCCTATCAATTTCATTTATGGTAATGTAACTCACATCAAAGATTATAGTAAATCCCTACTAGATATTATCGATTTTTATCAAGCAGAGTACCCAGACTCTCAAGAAACAATTTTGGAAATAGCGGATGAATATGATATAGACTTTATCAAAGACGATATGCCCAAGCTGCTCACTTCGATGAAAAACGGAGCAGAACGTATTCGTGATATAGTTATATCCTTGCGTAACTTCTCACGCTTAGATGAGTCAGCAATTAAAGAAGTTGATATTCATGAAGGTATCGATAATACACTCATGATTTTGCAGCAAAGGCTACCAGATATTGAAATTATCAAACAATACGGTGACTTACCTAAAATTACCTGTGATGCTAGTCAAATAAATCAAGTTTTCCTGCATCTGCTTACTAACTCTATTGATGCCCTATCAGAAAGAAAAAATAAGTCTAAATCATATCACGGTCAAGCAATAAGTTTTAGTCCAAAAATTCGGATTAGTACAATTGTAGATGATACTCAACAAGCAGTTATTCGCGTGACTGATAATGGGATTGGCATAGATAGTAATATTATAAGCAAAATATTTGACCCGTTTTTTACTACTAAGCCAGTTGGTAAAGGTACTGGTTTGGGTTTATCAATAAGTTACCAGATTGTAGAAAAACATCAAGGAAGTTTGGAGTGTCTGTCATCATTAACAGATGAGACAACTTTTATTGTGAAACTGCCAATCTCTTCGAGATAATTTTCAGTAATAGAGCTTTTGTCTGACTGTTTCTGGATTTGGTAACTGGTAATTGGGGTAAAAATTTATGATTTATCAAAGCCTTCACAATCAAGGATTATGAATTTTTATTTAGCGAGAGTAATAGAATATCGCTACTTAGGTTGATAGATATTTTGCCATCATCAGCTATCTACTATCGGGCTACCTGCATCATAAAGTAGCTAGATGTGATTAAAAGTTTGTCAAGCAAACTGGTAAAATTTCTCTATTCTCCATATTCTCGATAGAGAATATGAAGTTCCCTTATTGTTTATTTGCCTAAATACCCTTAAACTGTAATAACAGTATTCCTACCAATTAACTGTAGATTTGTGCTGAGGAGATCCAAATGAGTGAGTGGCAGCGTTCCCCGAAAAAATTGTGGTTGCTAGCGGAGCAGAGGAAACATAGGTTCAGATTTAACTCCTTGAAAAGCTTTGTGTCGCTGGTATTAGTTGGGGCTGTTTTGAGTGTGGCGCTTGCCGCCTGCACAGGTGGTAATGACAATAATACTTCCACCGAAAACCCCATTGCTAGCCCTGTTGCGGCTAACAAACCAAATGTGGAATTAACTCTGGTGTCCTTTGCTGTTACCAAGGCAGCACACGAGGCAATTATTCCTAAATTTGTAGAAAAATGGAAGCAAGAACATAACCAAACTGTCACATTTAGACAGAGTTATGGCGGTTCTGGTTCTCAAACCCGTGCTGTTATCGATGGTTTAGACGCAGATGTTGTCCACTTGGCACTGGCTTTAGATACGCAAAAAATTGAGAAAGCAGGGTTAATTCAGCCAGGATGGGAAAAAGAACTTCCTAATAATGGAATTGTGTCCAAATCCGTAGCAGCAATCATTATCCGTCCAGGTAACCCCAAAGATATCAAAACATGGGCAGATTTGGCTAAGGACGATGTTAAAGTAATTACTGCCGATCCTAAAACATCAGGTATTGCTCGCTGGAACTTCTTAGCTTTGTGGAACTCCGTGATCAAAACTGGTGGTGATGAAGCTAAGGCAACAGAATTTGTGACTAAGGTTTATGGAAACGTGCCAATTTTAACAAAAGATGCACGGGAAGCAACTGATGCATTTGCCAAACAAGGCCAAGGAGACGCTCTTATCAATTACGAAAATGAAGTCATTTTGGCACAGCAAAAAGGTGAAAAGTTGGATTATGTAATTCCTAGTGTGAATATTTCTATTGATAATCCTATCGCTGTCGTAGATAAGAATGTTGATAAGCATGGTAATAGAGAAGTAGCCGAAGGGTTTGTCAAATTCTTATATACTCCAGAAGCACAAGAAGAGTTTGTGAAATTAGGTTTTCGACCAGTAGATGAAAAAGTTGCT
Source organism: Anabaena sp. FACHB-595 (assembly GCF_048568275.1). NCBI lineage: Bacteria > Bacillati > Cyanobacteriota > Cyanophyceae > Nostocales > Nostocaceae > Anabaena > Anabaena sp. FACHB-595. The sequence continues at coordinate 364,480 of NZ_CP183473.1, read as the reverse complement.
CAAACGAAAGAAGTAACAGATAAGTTTCCCAAAGTAAATACTCTGGGTACTGTTCAAGACTTAGGTGGCTGGGCAACAATTGAGACAAAATTCTTTACTGATGGTGGTGTTTTTGACCAAATTCAAGCTAAAAATAATCGGTAAATAGGTAATGGGTAATAGAGGAATTTAATGTGATGATTATAGATACTTAAGTATTTGTGGTGGGCGATGCCCACCAACAGTCTGATACTTTTGGCAATGATCCTCTGACACATAGCTCAAAAATCAAATAGTAATGCTATAGGTAAAATTTTTGAGCAATTACCAATTAACAGCACATCAGGCTGAATATTCTGTGTTTTTTTCATTTTGAATTTTTTATGACTTTATCTCCTACTACGGAAGTTGACATTAAAACTTCTAGCTGGAAAGTGTTTATTCATAAAGTGGTGAATTTGCCTTGGACATGGCGAATTACTATTGGGTATCTAACGGTAATGTTATTTGTGCCGATAATTGCCATGTTTCTTAAAGCCAGTACAGAACCACCTGCTAGGTTTTGGGAAATAGCTACTAGTGAACTGGCATTAGCAACATATAATGTTACTTTTGTGACTTCGTTACTTGCCGCTTTACTCAACGGCGTATTTGGTACATTGATTGCGTGGGTGTTGGTACGCTATGACTTCCCGCTTAAAAGAATAATAGACGCTACCGTAGATTTACCCTTTGCGTTGCCAACTTCGGTAGCGGGCTTAACATTGGCAACAGTTTACAGTGATAATGGCTGGATTGGTTCTTTGTTAGCGCCACTGGGGATTAAGGTATCATTCACCCGTTTGGGTGTCTGGGTAGCGATGGTATTTATTTCCTTACCGTTTGTAGTCAGGACAGTGCAACCTGTACTGCAAGAGATGGAGCATGATGTTGAAGAAGCAGCTTGGTCTTTGGGTGCTTCTCAGTGGCAAACTTTCTCGAAAGTGATACTACCACCTTTGTTGCCCTCGATTTTAACTGGTGTGGCTTTGGGCTTCTCTCGTGCTGTTGGTGAGTATGGCTCGACTGTAATTATTGCTTCTAACACGCCCTTTCAAGATTTGATTGCGCCTGTATTGATTTTCCAGAGATTGGAGCAGTACGACTATTCAGGCGCAACAGTAATTGGTGTAGTCTTACTGACGATTTCTTTGGTATTGCTATTAGGAATTAATCTGTTACAAGGGTGGGCGAGAAGATATGACAATAAGTGAGCCGAAACCGCACTCATCTGGGACTGATACGGGTAAAATTAAACCGCCACAAAAGAAGAGTTGGGTTCCCACAATTTTAATTTTTGTAGCGATCGCCTATTTAGCGTTAATTCAATATATCCCGGCAATCAACGTTTTTGTCCAAGCTTTCAGTAAAGGAGTGGGGCCATTTTTGGAGAACCTCACCCATAGCGACTTTCTTAGTGCTGCCAGATTAACTGTATTGTTGGCATTAATTGCCGTACCTTTAAATACAGTATTTGGTTTATGTGCAGCTTGGGCGATCGCTCGTCATAAATTCCCTGGACGTGCTTTAGTTTTAAGTATTATTGACTTACCCTTCTCTATTTCGCCCGTAGTTGCTGGCTTGATGCTGGTGCTGCTTTATGGACGCAATGGCTGGTTTGGGACTTTACTTGAGGCCAATGACATCAGAATTATCTTTGCCTTTCCGGGGATGGTTTTAGCCACAGCATTTGTGAGTATGCCTTTTGTCGCCCGTGAAGTAATTCCTGTTTTAGAGGAATTTGGTAAAGACCAGGAAGAAGCCGCTAAAACTTTGGGTGCAAATGAATGGCAGACATTTTGGCGCGTTACCCTACCGGGGATTCGCTGGGGCTTGCTATATGGTGTAATTTTGACCAATGCTAGAGCAATGGGTGAATTTGGTGCAGTCTCCGTAGTCTCAGGAAATATCGCTAATAAAACCCAGAGTTTGCCATTGTTTGTAGAGGAAGCTTATAAACAGTATGAAACAGAAGCAGCTTTTTCTGCGGCGGTACTTTTAGCACTACTAGCAGTAGTTACCCTAGTATTGAAAGAAATTGTAGAACGCAAAACTCGCATTAAAGATGTGGATTAATTGGGAATTGGTGATACTTATTATTAGCCAACACCCTAATCTTCAGTAAAAATCAACCAATGGTTTATATATGGCTAGTGACAACACACTTACCAATAAAAGGATTCGCTTACGGATTCCTAAAGACTATCACCAGGAACCCGTGATTTCTCGGCTAGTTTCGGAATATGGTCTGACAGTAAACATCGCTGCGGCAATTTTAGGAGCCAATGCTGTTGGAGATGGCTGGTTTGATTTGGATTTACAAGGTACAAATACACAAATCCAAAGTGGACTGAACTATCTACAGGAATTGGAACTAGAAGTCTGGGATGAGACTAAAGTTGGTGGTTGGTAAAAATAATGTTCAATCTAAAAACCCCGATTTCGTTGAGAAACCGGGGTTTTGCTTTAATTTTGAATTCGTATTATTTATCGTCTGTTGGATGAACGGATAATGGGATTTTCTACAGAATCTCGATATTGTTGAACAGCATCTGTATAACCTATGGGTAGGACTGCTTCAACGTTTTCATGAGGGCGAGGAATAATCACCCAGGACTCTAATGTACCACCATAAACATTTTGTGCCGCTTCCACACCAGCCGCCATCGCTGTCTTAACTTCCGAAACATCCCCACGGATATTGACTGTAAAACGAGCGCTACCAACTCGGATATAACCCACAAGGGTGACACGGCCAGCTTTGACCATAGCATCTGCTGCTGCTAACACAGCCGGAAATCCCTTAGTCTCTAATGCTCCTATTGCCTGTAGTGACGACATTTAATAATCTCCTGTATGAATAATAAATTTATGGAGCGCACCAGTTCATTGTATGAAGCTTTGCTACATATTTTGATGACACAATTGCTTAGAACATCCGAAAAGGTTCTGATTCTTCAGTAAAGTGAATGGGGAGAATATCTACCACATTTTCGGGAGGATTGGGAACTATATAGTGGGTGATGACTTCACCACCGTATGCTTGCTCACCAGCCTCAATTCCCGCCTCAACAGCTCGTCTTACTTCTGCAACGTGTCCCCTCACAGCAACTAACAAGCGGGCGCTCTCCGCTTGACCATAATAAACAATGGTGACTGCGGCAGATTTTACCATTGCATCTGCTGCCGCTAGCACAGCCGGAAATCCTAAAGTTTCGATTACGCCAACCGCCATTGGCATGGCATTAGCTCCTGATAAAAAAAGTTAAGTGATATTAATTGTACGTGGCTTTAGACACCATTGTGATGATGAGGGGGAAATTTCTTTTGTGGGGGTTGGGAATTGGGGATTGACCAATTCCTCATACCCCTGCTTCTGGTAAACTAAAATTCATGTTTCCAAGTTTTTTACCTGCCGCAGTCGGGCAACTTACCGAATCTGAATCGATCGCCTTAGCTAAGAGTATTCACACTCAAGCGATCGCTACTCCCCTGAGTAATCAACCAATCACCACAGCCTATGTACGTCAAGGTGGCGGTGGTACGCCAATTTTATTAATTCATGGCTTCGATAGTTCGGTGCTGGAATTTCGTCGTCTTTTGCCACTGTTAGGGAAAGAGAATGAAACTTGGGCTGTGGATTTGTTGGGTTTTGGATTTACGCAAAGGCTACCAGGGATAAAATTTAGCCCTATTGCCATTAGAACTCACCTACATTCCTTTTGGAAAACCCTGATTAACCAACCTGTGATTTTAGTTGGTGCATCAATGGGGGGTGCAGCCGCGATTGATTTTACCCTGACTTATCCAGAAGCGGTGCAGAAACTAGTGTTAATTGACAGCGCTGGCTTACGGGGGGGTTCACCGCTAAGTAAATTCATGTTTCCCCCGTTGGATTATTTAGCCGCGCAATTTTTGCGTAGTCCAAAAGTGCGCGATCGCGTTTCTCGTGCTGCTTACAAAAATCAGAACCTTGCCACTGTCGATGCTTTATATTGTGGTGCATTACATTTAGAAATGCCTAGCTGGCCTGAAGCTTTAATTGCTTTTACCAAAAGTGGTGGATACACAGCTTTCAGATTTAAGCAACTGGCAGAAATTATGTCGCCGACCCTCATTTTGTGGGGTGATACTGATAAGATTTTGGGTACGGAAGACGGTAAAAGATTTAAAAGAGCAATTCCCCATAGTCAACTAATTTGGATTGAAGATTGTGGACATATTCCCCATTTAGAACAACCAGAAATTACGGCTCAACATATACTAAATTTTTGTAGTTAAACGCAGATGGACACAGATATTGACGTTCGCGGTAGCGTCTCGTAGAGAAGTCTTCCCGCAGGGTACGCGGATAAATTTTTACCAAGAAACTGGGTCTAAAGCCCCGTCCTTGAAGGACGGCTTTGATTATGGTATAATATTTGCGTAGGATTTGTCCACGTAAAATGATTGTTTTAGAGTTTAAAGCTAAAGGCAAAACAACTCAATATGTAGCCATTGATGAGGCGATTAGAACCTGTCAATTCGTTCGCAACAAAGCTATTCGTTTTTGGATGGATAACCGAGGTGTAGGGCAGAAAGACTTATATCGTCTTAGTAAGGTTCTCAGACATGAGTTTTCTTTTGTCAAGGCTTTGAACTCTAGTGCTTGCCAAGCTTCTATCGAACGGGCTTATAGTTCTATTGCTCGTTTTTACGACAACTGTAAAAAGTCTGTTCCAGGTAAGAAAGGTTATCCACAGTTTAAAAAAAACAACCGTTCAGTTGAATATAAAACCTCTGGATGGTCACTTTCTGAAACTAGAAAGCAAATCACTTTTACTGACAAAAAAGGTATTGGCAAACTCAATCTAAAGGGAACGTGGAATTTAAACTTCTACCAATTGGAGCAGATAAAACGAGTTAGGTTAGTCCGTCGTGCCGATGGGTATTATGTTCAATTCCTGATTAGCGCAGATAACAAAGTAGAAACACAACCGACTGGTAAAACCATTGGTTTAGATGTTGGTTTAAAAGAGTTCTACACCGATAGCAACGGACATACAGAACCTAACCCTAAGTTTTATCGCACAGGAGAGAAGCGTCTAAAGTTTAGACAAAGGCGCGTTTCAAGGCATCAGAAAGGCTCTACCAATCGCAAAAAAGCCCTTAATAAATTAGGGCGAGTACACCTCAAAATAAGTAGGCAACGTGAAGAACACGCTAAGAGAGTAGCGCGTTGCGTAATCCAATCTCACGATTTGGTCGCCTATGAAGATTTGAGGGTTAAAAACTTAGTTAAGAATCACTGTCTCGCTAAATCTATTAATGATGCTGGTTGGTATCAATTCAGAAAATGGTTGGAGTATTTCGGTGTGAAATTTGGCCGGATAACTGTAGCTGTTAATCCTGCGTACACAACAAGCCAATGCTCTAATTGTGGCGCAGTAGTCAAAAAATCTCTATCCACAAGAACTCATGTTTGTGAATGCGGATTTGTGATGGATAGAGATTGGAACGCAGCGATTAACATTCTGAAACTAGCCTTGGGTACTACGGGTCACGTAGGAACCTGGATCTATGATCCGAACGCTTCAGGAGATTCGTCCTCTACTCATGCTGGAGAAATCTTGTGTGAGCAAGTTGGGTCTATGAATGAAGAATCTCCGCACTTATAGGGCGGAGAGTGTCAACTCAGTAGACTAGGAAACGCTATAAGATAAAACCAGATTTTCAAGCCTGTCAACAGTCAACCATCAACAGTCAACAGCTATATTTGAAATTTACGCCATTTCAACAATAAAAATTTCCGGATGAGCCTGCATAAAGTTGAATATCTACCATACAGTAAATATATCTTTTCAACTTATGGAAATGCCTCAACGGGTATCAGTTCGCTATAAAGATACCTCCTACAACATCAATGAGATCAGGTTAAAAACCTTCTGTCTAGGAATGAAAATTTGGGAAGAACAAACCAAGCCCAGAAAAACAGAGTTGTACGAGTTCATATTAGCTTGCTTAAAACAGGTTGATCGGCAAGATCGCTTTATTTTCTCTCTATTATTTATAGAGTTAGCCGATATGATCCGTGATACCTCTTTAAATAGAAATATGAAAGAGGACTTGATTAAAACAGCTTTTCGAGAGTTTGCTTTTGCACTAGCAGACTTTGAGGATATTGCTGTTAAATCAAATTAAAATTGGGTAATTGGTAATTGAAAAGTAAATTATACCAATTCTCTCATATCCAGAAAACCATACAAAAGCGGCAACTGTTACGCCTTGTGATTAATGGCTTAGTTAGATAATATTATCCGCCGCAAAATTGCTTAAATTATCACGTCGCCATTGAGCATCTATTTTTCTATTTGTGCGTAATTCTAAAACTCGAATCCCTGTATTTGGTAGTGGGTTTAATCTCTGCTGTAAATGCACCCAGGAATGAATTAATTCATGCTGGACATTATAAGTGGTGCATAACTGAGCAAAATCAATATCTTGGGGCGTACCAAAAAATTCTTCAAATGGCGGTTCAAATTTAGCGATGGGTAACATTTCAAAAATTCCCCCGCCATTATTGTTGATTAAGATAATTGTCAAATGTCCAACAAACTTATTTCTAATTAAAAAACCGTTGGTGTCATGTAATAAAGCTAAATCCCCTGTGATTAGCACACTACTTTGCTGACGGTGGGAGATTCCTAAAGCGGTGGATAATGTACCATCGATACCGTTCGCGCCTCGGTTAAAATGCGATCGCACTCTTAAATTATTCGGCTTCCAGAAAAACTCTACATCCCTTACCGGCATACTGTTGGCGATAAATAAGGGCGTTTCTGGCGGTAGCATTTGAGAAAGTAACCAGGCGGCTTTACACTCTACCAAGTCTTCCATCTTGTCCAAAGTCTCATCTACATTGACCCTAACTTTGGTTTCAGCATTACACCACAATTGTAGATACTCTGAGACAGAAGATTTGTCTTCCTCTACCCCCTGATATCCCAACTCTTCCACCCTAATTCTTAAATGGGTCGTCCTTCCATGCAAAGGGTCGAGGTTTTGGTCACTGGGATCAATTACCCAGCGTCGGGGTTGGTGAGTGTCTATCCAATTACGCAGTTCTTTACTCGTTGGCATATCACCTATTTGAATTACCATATCTGGTGCTAGCCGTGTTGCTAATTGTTGATTGCGTAAAATCAAGTCGTAGGTGGAAATTAAATAGGGGTTGAAGTCAGCGTAATTTCTGACTGGGGAAAGTCCCTCAGCTAACACAGGCCATTGTAGAGTTTGGGAAAGTCGGGCGATCGCTCTACAATATTCTTGTGGTTGCTGTGGTTGAGCGACACCAGCAATGATGATTCCTCGCTGTGATTGTAACCATTCTGGAGGAATGGAGAGTGGGGAATGATGAGGGAGTGGGGTAGTATCTGTTATTCCCGCAAAAAATTCTTCTGGGTGAAACTTAGCCAGTAAATAGCTCAAATCTGTGCCATCAGGAATCGGTGCAAGGGGGTCACGAAAGGGGATATTTAAATGTACTGGCCCCGGTGTTGGCGCTTGCATCCTGTACCAACTATGAACTAGCGTTTGTCGCAGATAAGCTAGCATTCCCATATCTGATACTGGTAAAGCTAACTCTGCTTGCCAATTTGGGTAACTACCATAGAGTTTCATTTGATCTATAGTTTGTCCAGAGTGACAATCTCTTAGTTCTGGGGGTCTATCGGCGGTTAATAATAACAGTGGTACACGACTTTCTTGAGCCTCAATGACTGCTGGATAAAAATTTGCCCCCGCAGTTCCCGAAGTGCAGACAATCGCTACAGGACGATTAGTTGCTTTAGCTATACCCAAGGCGAAAAAAGCGGCAGAACGCTCATCTAGTATGGAAATTGCTTCAATATTGGGTGCTTGTTGGGCAAAGGCCACAGCTAAGGGTGTGGAACGAGAACCAGGGCAAATTACGGCATAAGCCAATCCCAACCGCTTGAGTGTTTCGGTGAAAATATAAGCCCAAAGTTGATTAATATTTTTATAGGCGATCGGCATCAAATTAGACATAGCAGTAATACTATTACTAGTGGCAACTCATAAGTACAGAAATTTTACCCAGTGGGGTAGGTATTACCCACCAAAACCTAGATATGCTGTGTATCGCCTTATTGGCTTCTTTCCAATTACCGATCACCTATTACCCCCTACCACATCCACAGACTATCTAGCAACTGGAATTAATCGTTAAAATCAGATTATTTGCTTAGATGATTGATATTTAATTCGTGGCTAATATTTCTTGTCCTAACTGCCATCAGCAAGTTGATAGTCAGGCTCTTGTCTGTCCTTACTGTCGTACAACACTCAAAGCTTACGGTCATCCTGGCGTTACCTTACATCGTGCGGCTAAAGACACCTATCTATGCCACACCTGTACCTACCATGCTGACGATACTTGTACGTTTCCCAAGCGTCCCTATGCTAAAGACTGTACCCTTTACCAAGATATAGCCGAGAGAAACGCCCAATTAGAAGAACAGCAAGCCGCTAATACTCCTAGTGCATCTATCAAAAGTTGGATGCAACGCAATCAAGCTTTACTACTTCTACTAGGTTTATTACTCATCTGTTTTTTGATAGTCTTGTCAACGTCATGAAAGCTGATAGTGATGAACAAGGGTATATAGGACTCATACTTGATTTTTGCAATATACGTAGGGGAGCTACTGGGTTGGAAGGGTTTCCCGGCTTGGAGCAAGTGGCGTTGGGTAATGCCCACCCCACAGACACTGAGAATTTTATGCGCTTATCTAAAATATCTGAATTTTGACTTGGTAAATAAGCGCCTTTGGAGTAAGTACACACTCCCCGCTCCCCTGCTTTTTCACCGCCTTACAACCCTTAATTTTGGCTTTATTTCAAATATGAACCGTCAACAGTCATAGATTGCAACATTTTCTCTCGTTTTTTGCGGGCTATTTCTTGCAAATCAATATTTCTATCAGTTTCATCAACAATCTCACCAGTTATCAGTTCCAACACATCTTCCAAAGTAACTACACCGGCGACGCTACCATATTCATCTACCACCACGGCTAAATGTTCACGAGCTTCTATGAAGTTTTTCAACAGTCTATCTGCATGAATGACTTCAGGAACGAAGCGGACTTTACGAACCAGTTTAGCGACTTGGTAATTTTGATTTCCTTCCACGATCGCCGTGAGTAATTCCTGCTTTAAACTGAAGCCTATGACTTGATCAATTGAATTATCCGTCACAATAATTCGGGTATGTTGGGAAGCGATGATCTCGGACTGTGCCTCAGCGATCGTCCAATTACCGTTAATATGTGTCACCATAATTCGGGGAGTCATGAGGTCAGCAGCTACTACATCATTGAGCTTAAACACCCTCTGAATCATTTCTGCTTCATCACTTTCAATGATCCCTTCTTGTTGACCAATATTTGCCAACAGCTTAATTTCTGCCTCATTAGTTGTGGGTCTTTTCTTCCCTTTAGAAAACGGTGCAGTAACGTTTTCTAAAATCCATACTAGAGGTGTAAAGACAATAGAAAGTCCAGTAATAGGTATGGCTGCTAACAGGGAAATTGGCTCACAATACCGTTCCCCCAGGGTTTTGGGAATGATTTCACCAAAGATGATGATTAAGAATGTTAATACAGCCGAAAAGATTCCCAACCATTGCGATCCCAAAGCCTGAGTAGCAACGCCACCTGTAACGATACTGCCAATAATATTAAAGATGTTATTGAGAATAACAATGGTTGCAATTGGCCGATTCATCTTTTCTCGAATTGCCAAAAGTGCAACAGCTGAAGGGTTATTCGATTGTGCTAATTGTCTGACTCTGAGGGTAGAAACAGAAAACAGCGCCGTTTCTATACTAGAACACAACGCTGAACCTAGAATTACAACAAAGATGGTAGTTATTAGCTGTAGCATAAGGTTTCCCAAGATTGGGAATGGATAATCTCCTCATGAATGATTATTTTTATTATGAGTTATTATTCCTCAGACTGATCAAAAAAGAGAAGAAAGGGTTGACAAGTGTAGGTTCTTCATATAACAGTGACAGATATTTTTGACCAAATTCTCCTCCTCATACATTTATGGGGTAGACACAGGAGGAGGAGAAAACTGGGATTACGCGGTGAAGTACTTAGCTACTGGGTGATAAGTAATAATCGCCGTCGTAGACTGTTCTGGATAAAGTTGCTCACTTTCATCCATGTATAAGTTAATTCTGCTAGTCTCCAACAAATCCAGCTGCTTAAACTGGTCTTGAATATTGGGACAAGCTGGGTAGCCAAAACTATACCGGGAACCCTGATAGCGTTGTGCCAAAATATCCCGGATATTATCCGGTTCTTCAGCACCGAACCCTAACTCACGGCGGATTCTGGCGTGTGTCCACTCGGCCAAGGCTTCTGCTACTTGCACCGCCAAACCGTGAAAATACAGATAATCAGTGTATTGATTGTTTGCAAACAATTTTTGCGCGAACTCTGTAGCAATTTCGCCTACAGTCACCGCCTGCATGGGGAAGACATCAATGATTCCTGAATCTTTCGGTGCAAAGAAATCGGCAATACATAATCGTTTTGATGACTTTTGTCGGGGGAATTCAAACTGAGTGATTTCTGTGGCATTTGGGCTGTTTGTTTCGTAAACATATAAAGTATTACCCTCAGATTGACAAGGAAAATACCCATAAATTACCTGGGGATGTAACAAGTTTTCTGCAATGATGCGCTGTTTCCAAGTTTCTAGAACTGGATACACTTTCTCATTCAAGAAAGCTTGATATTCTTCCTTTGATTGTTCTTTGGGTTTGCGGAATTGCCATTGTCCCGCAATCAAGGCTTGCAAATCCATGTGCCAGAATATTTCCTCTAAGGAAATATCGCTAGGCTGTAATAATTGCGTTCCCCAGAATGGTGGTGTGGGACGGGGAATGTCTATGGCTACAGCTTCGGAACGTCGGGTGTCTATAGGGACTGGGGACTGGGGACTGGGGACTGGGGATTGGGGACTGGGGATTGGGGATTTGTGATTGGTAGGTTCTGTTTCCTCGGTTTCTACTTCATCCAAGAATCCTAAGGAATTGTCCCATTTGCCAGTGGCTTTGGCTGGCATTAATTTATCCATGAAATGCAGGTCTGAGAAAGCATCTTTGCCATAAATGACTTTACCTTTGTAGGTATTTTGGCAATCTTTATGCACGAATTTCGGGGTTAATGCCGCACCACCTAAAATTACAGGAACATTAATGCCTTTTTCGTTGAAGACCTCCAAATTTTCTTTCATGAATGCGGTGGATTTTACCAGCAAGCCACTCATGGCAATACAATCAGCTTTGTGTTGGTTGTAAGCCTCGATGATATTTTCCACCGGCTGTTTAATTCCCAGGTTAATTACCTTGTAGCCGTTGTTGGACAAGATAATGTCTACTAGGTTTTTACCAATGTCGTGAACATCGCCTTTCACGGTGGCAATAATTACTTTACCTTTGGCATTGTTGCCACTTTCCGATTTTTCCATGAACGGTTCTAGGTAGGCTACCGCCGCTTTCATGGTTTCGGCTGACTGTAAAACGAAAGGTAGCTGCATTTGTCCTGAACCGAACAATTCCCCGACTACTTTCATCCCATCTAGTAGGAAAGTGTTGATAATTTCTAGGGGTGGATATTGTTCTAAGGCTTTTGTCAGTTGCGCTTCTAAACCAATGCGTTCGCCGTCGATAATGTGACGCTTGAGTCGTTCTTCGATGGGTAAGCTTTCATCAACGCCTTTGTTACGTTTGGTGGTGACTCCCTCAAACAATTTAGTTAGTTCTGTTAAGGGGTCATAGATGCAGATATCACCCTCAAATTTACGCTGGTCATAAATTAACTGGCGGCAGACTTCTTGATGACGCTCTTCAATCTTCGACAGTGGTAGAATCTTGCTAGCACTGACGATCGCCGCATCCATGCCAGCAGTCATTGCTTCATGGAGAAACACGGAGTTTAAGACCATCCGCGAGGCTGAATTTAAGCCAAAGGATATATTTGACACGCCTAAAATAACATGACACCCTGGCAATTCTTTACGGATACGGCTAATTGATTCAATTGTCGCCTTGCCATTTTCCCGGTCTTCTTCAATCCCGGTAGAAATTGGTAAAGCTAAGGTATCAAAGAATATTTCTGTGGGGGGAATCCCATATTCTACCGATTGACGATAGGCACGCTGGGCAATTTGAAACTTTTTCTCGGCTGTCCGCGCCATCCCTTCTTCGTCAATTGTGCCAATAACAACACCCGCGCCATATTTCTTCGCCAACTCCAACACTTTTAAGAAACGTGGTTCCCCATCTTCGTAGTTGGTGGAGTTCAGCAAACACTTACCACCAGCCACCTTTAAACCCGCCTCCATCTTTTCCCATTCGGTGGAGTCGAGCATTAAGGGGAGTGTAACATTATTCACAATGCGGGAAACTAGTTCGTGCATATCCCGCACACCGTCCCGTCCCACATAATCAACGTTGACATCAAGGATATGTGCGCCTTCCTTGACTTGCGATCGCGCCATTGATACCAATCCGTCCCAATCTTCCGCATTCAGCAAATCACGGCATTTCTTGGAACCACTGGCGTTGAGGCGTTCACCCACAATCAAGAAAGAATTATCTTGTTCGTAGGGTTGAGTACTATATATTGATGCAGCCGCAGGTTCTAAACTTGGCTGTCTCACCTTTGGCTTTAAATCCTTGGCAATTTCTGCTAATTGTTGAATGTGTTCTGGACGTGTCCCACAGCAACCCCCGATCACTTGGACACCCAAATCTTCAACAAAGTGCATCAACGCCATGCGTAATTCCATTGGTGTTAAGCGATAATGTGCTTGACCACCAACGTTTTCTGGTAAACCCGCGTTAGGAATACAAGAAACCACAAACGGCGAATGTTCAGCCAAATATTTAATATGTGGTTTCATCAAGTCTGGGCCTGTGGCACAGTTCAGACCGAGAATGTCAATTGGGAAAGGTTCTAAAATTGTCAGGACGGCGTTGATTTCGGAACCGACCAACATTGTCCCCATGCTTTCCATTGTCACGGACACCATCAAGGGTATGCGTTCCCCTCTCTTGCCAAAGACTTCTTCTATCCCATTCAGCGCCGCTTTGATTTGCAGCACATCTTGACAAGTCTCCACCAAAAGTAAATCCACGCCACCATCTAACAGCGCTTCTGCTTGTTCAGCAAAGCAAGTTTTGAGAGTGTCAAAGTCGATATGTCCCAAGGTGGGAAGTTTGGTTGTGGGGCCGATGGAACCAGCAACAAACCGGGGTTTATCTGGTGTGGAAAATTCAGCAGCGACACTTTTCGCCAGTTCGGCGGCTTTCTTGTTCAGGTAATATGTTTGGTCTGCTAAGTCATATTCCGCCAAAACAATGGATGTCGCACCGAAAGTGTCGGTTTCGATGACATCTGCACCCACAGCGAGAAAGTCGCGGTGAACCTTGGCGACAGCTTCGGGTTTGGTGTGGACTAGGTATTCGTTACAACCTTCATACTGCACACCGCCGAAATCCTCAGCCGTGAGGTTTTGGGTTTGTAGGTTAGTTCCCATTGCACCGTCGAAGACGATAACCGGAAGTTCCGGACTGTGCAGGCGTTTCAGGAAAGGATGAGTCATATTTTCCTAGAGGAAATGAGGAAATCAAGTGAGTCTTACGATACTCGACTTACATATATTATTTTCCATAATTGCCAGAGTTTCGTATGCTGAGTATTGGCATTAACGCAGCCTCCGTCTGCTACCGACCGGAAATCATCGCCTACAGTCGAACATAAAACAAAGTTTCTCTGAGTAAAAGTTTCTATGGGATGGCGATGAAAACGTCATATAGTGATAGCCATCTAAAAATACACCACAAGGGGATAGAGCATTAAACCAGGTCAAAAACCACTGACATGACAACTCCCGACAGATACGCACGACGCAGTAAATGAGAACAAGAAACACTTAACCCCAGATGGACGCAGATAAATTGGCACGCCAGCAGACTAGAAAACACTATAAACGTGATTTTGGTGTTGCAAAATTAAAGTAGTTGTAGCCAACGATAGACAACACTCATAGGATTTTTCACTCTTTGTGTAAGGATTACAGTTCATGAAAGTTCTCAAAAGGTCAATTAAACCAGAAACCTACATATCATTTCTCTACATTTACCAAACTACTTGGGGTACTGCTGGTGATATTTGTTTAATCCGTGAATCTGTGGCTAATTCTGGTATGTCAAAATTTATCGGTCGTAAAGTCCAGCTAGCGCTACCCAAAGGATTAGAGCGCGATCGCGTGGCGAATTTTCCAGTCATCAAAGTTGCAGGTAACGTCGGCGAAGGACACCCCAAAGAACACCCCCATGAATGGGAACTTTATGAAGGCGTAGATCGAGAAATAGCGATCGCAGCTCTCAAGCCTTGGGGTTTCAAGTTAATTGAGTCTACCGATTAAAGGCGTTAAAGGCGATCGCGACAACGGAGTTACACTTGTTTCTCTTCCCGCTTCTAGGAACTGGTAAATGAGTGTTTAAACTCCGTGAGCGAGTCATAAGGGAATTCCAGATAAAAAAATATCCCAAATGTAGGGTGCGTCAGTGCGAGAAAACTTAGCTGTACCAAAATAATTATTCATACTGACGCACCCTTGTATATTAAAAGAAGTGGTAGACCGTCGCACCCTAGGTCATTAAAGACCGCTTTGTAGCATGGGTCACCACAACAATCTCTTTGACAGAACTCGAACAGTCGCCGGGGTCAAAGCTTTAAACTACTGACATTTAAAGTATACAGTCCGCATCGGGCAAGGATGAGTGAAATCAAGGGGATGAATTAAAAACTTCTTGACAAAATAGTTGAGATTCAAAAATGGAAAACATCTCTGTGTGGGTAGGCATTGACGTGAGCAAAGCGACCCTCGATGTTTATATCCGTCCCATCGGTAAAGCATTGAAGTTTGCTAATACAGAACTAGAAATATTTAATTTAGTTGAACAATTAAAATTTTATGATTTGAACCTCATCGTACTAGAAGCAACCGGAGGATTAGAAACAGAACTGGTCATTCAACTACAGGCAGCAATGCTACCAGTAGCATTAATCAATCCACGTCAAGGACGAAATTTTGCCAAAGCCACTGGTAAACTCGCCAAAACAGATGCTATCGATGCACAAATATTGGCACACTTTGGGGAAGCAATGAAACCTCAAGTGTTAAACATTGAGTCACAAGCATCTCGTCAATTAGGAGAATTAATTAGTCGTCGAAGACAATTAGTTGAGATGCAAACTGCTGAAAAAAATCGACGCTCACGCGCCCGTGGTAAAGCATTGGCAGATATTGAAGCACACATTGAATATCTTGACGAACGTCTCAAACAACTCAATCAAGAAATTGAGCAATTAACTCAAAACAATCAACAATGGATTGAAAAAGTTAATTTACTCAAAACTACTCCTGGTATTGGCCAAGTTATTTCGACAACTCTGGTTTCTGATTTGCCAGAACTCGGTCAACTCACTGCCAAACAAATTTCTCGCTTAGTTGGTGTTGCACCTATCAATCATGATAGTGGTCAACACAAAGGTAAGCGCATGATTAATGGCGGTCGCGCTCATGTTCGTGCCACTCTTTATATGGGTGCTGTTGTTGCTATGCGTCATAATCCGGTTATCAAGGCCTTTTATGAGCGTCTTGTCGAACGTGGTAAATCGAAAAAATTAGCTCTCACTGCTTGCGTTCATAAAATGTTAGTCATTTTAAATGCAATGGTTCGGGATAATTTACCTTGGCGTGTTACTGACAACTTACAACCCATTCCCAACGCTTAATCACAATTGACCGTTTTTATACTTGGAAATACTCTCCCTGATGATCCTATTGCCGCATTTGGGTCAATTTTTGATGCTCTTTTTTATCTTCACGGGAAATCCAGCAACTGGGGAAGATTCTGCGGCGAAGCGGAGTGGCTGGTGCGGGCTGCTACCATCTTAGCCAAGAGCCACAAGTCTTTTTGCCCGTACCAGCCACCGCAGAATCTAGCGCAGCGTTCCCCAGTTGCGTCAATGTTCAGAGTCCCGGTTTTTGTTAACGATCGCTTGACTTTCAAGACAGTCGCTACTAACCGTCAATTTGGAATAATTTATTTTTTGGTGTTCCCTAAATATTCGCAAACGAGTCTTTGATACTCATGAACAAGTCATAAATACTCCCAGACAAGTCTTTGATACTCATGAACAAGTCATAAATACTCCCAGACAAGTCTTTGATACTCATGAACAAGTCATAAATACTCCCGGACGAGTCTTTGATACTCATGAGCGAGTCATAAATACTCGCGGACAAGTCTTTGATACTCATGAGCAAGTCATAAATACTCACGGATGAGTCTTTTATACTCGTTAAGGTTTTAAGCCTATCCCCGCGTCGGGGAGAGGTTTGGAGAGGGGTTCTTCCAAATCTATCAAACTCACACCAACCGAACCCTATTGCTCGTAAATAAGTCAGAACAAAATTTAGAAATTCTGTTTTAAAGCTTGCAAAACTTCATCAGCATCAACGCGACCCCAATAATAGCCCATCTCATCACTCATTAAACGCGCCTTTTTTGCCTCCGCCGTCGCTGCTGAGTAATTGTGGTTTGCCAGGTGCATCCACCCCAAAGCAACCCGGATATCTGCTTCATAAATGCGATAACCACCAGTACAGGCATAATTCAGCGCTTCTTCTAAATCACCACGCGCCGCCGCAACTTCACCCCGTCGCGCTGCCCAGCGTCCCCGCGCTAGTAGCGCTTCAATCAGGACGGGTCGATGAGAAATGCTACGAGCAATCTTGAGGGCTTCGTTATAGTGTTCGCGGGCATTTTCGTTTTGTCCAGCATCTGCATCTAGGTCGCCCAACACACGGTGACATCTGCTGATACTATTAACCCAGTTATTGCGTTGACAACTCTCTAGGTTTGCCTCTGTCATCTGTCGTGCATCGTTTCTACTTCCTACTCGCAGTAGGTAATCAGCGTGCCAGATACCCCTTAAGCCGTATAGATAAAGCTCACTTGAGTCAATTTTTTGTTCCAATGCCTCTGCTTGTAGAAAGGCTTTATCTGCTGTCTTATTATCACCCTGCAAGTTTACAGCCCACCCTTTAAGAGCCAATGAATTACACTCATGTCTCTTATTTGGAGAGCGATGAGCAAGATTTAATGCTTCTTTGGCAGCATCAGTACTAGCTGAAAGGTTGCCGAGATATATGTGTTGCTCTGCTAGATTTTGATAGCCAGCACTGGCGTTTTCCCAGTCTTGTCTGTTAAGAGCAATCGCATTAGCACGCTCATAAAAAGTTGGAGCTTTCTCGATACGTCCCACATACATCAAAGATAAACCAACTGCGTTGAGGATGAAACGTTTATGGTTATAGTTACTCACCTGTGGTTCTTGGGATGTATCGCCTTTGGGAAAAAACTCTTGTATTAAGGTTAAGTTAGTTTCGTATGCTCCAAGTTTGTGGGTAATTATAGAGTGATCATCTTGGTAAATGCGCTTCCAAAATAAGCTAATCGCTTCATCATAATTTTGTCCTTGGCAGAGGTGATGCACAGCTTCAATCAGTGGTGCTAAATCATCCAAGGTTGGGTTTTCTGGTGTTTCCCCAGCCGTTTCAAGATAGTAATCTGCAATTTGTTGATGAACTACCACTGCTTCCTCACGATCATTGTGCAGTATTGCCAAATAGTGAGCGCGGATGAGGGGATGAATAGTGTAGTAATATTCTTGCTGATTGTGTCGCAAAATCCGATAGTTTACCAATCGCTGCACCATTGTCAGCAAGGAGTCGCTATTTAATGACGATATATGTTCTGATGGGGTGAAAGTTGACAAACTAGCGCCAAATTGTGGAAATATCTGCTGTAATGCTGATTCTGGTACTGGTAGACGAAAGGCACTAAACCACTTCATTAATTCCTTTTCTGCTAGTGTTAGATTTTCGTCATAGCGTCGCAACACTCGCCGCACTCGCTCATATCGAGGTTCATCAGCCGTTGGTGCTGGAATTCCGACGATATGTTCAATTTTGCCTCCATAATTATCTACTAGATAAGACCCTAACAGACTCAAAACCAAGGCATAACCATCCCACTGCTGCACCACTCGGTTTAACTGATCATGTGTACCTTTGACTCCAAATTTTTTTAGTAATTCTCTTCCCTCATAGACTGTTAGCCGGTCTACATCTCGATGGGTGTAGGTGGTGAAATCAATTAAGTCTACCAGTGGCGCACGGCTGTTAATTAAACAAAATGATTCATGTCTCCCAGCCGCAAACTCTCGTAAAAACTCCCGCAAGTCTACGCTAGTTAACTCGCCGTAATTATCTCCTTCTTGCTGTTGCAGCACTTCCAATCCATCCAAGATAAAGAGATAGCGACCACTGTTGAGCATTGCCAATATCACTTGGACTTTAATAGTAGTTGAGGTCAATATACGGGGGTCAATTTTGTTATTAAGAAACCTTAGCGCCGCCTCAAAAAATTCATCTGCACTAGCTTTTTCATAAAAACCCCACCAAAACACGCCAGTAGGTTGAGGTAAAGATGAGTCGTGTAGCAAATCTTCCAGCCAGCGACGAGTGAGGGAACTTTTACCTTCCCCTCCAAAACCAATAAGTCCCACAATTGAGCAATTAGAGTCAACCCAATCCTGATTTAGTGTTTTGAGAAAATCTACTCTACCCACCCATTCTTCTAAAGGTGCTGGTGCATTATTCAGGTTCGAGATTATCCCTGGTTGAGACACTGGTTGCTCTCCTGTAGGGTTTGAGTTAATTGTAGGCTGGGGTGTAGGTGGTGCATCTGCTAATGGTAAACACATGGGGTCAAAAGTGAGGACTCGACAATCAACTGCAAAACTTGTGTCCCGGTCTTTTTCACTTTCCCCAGAGTCCCAAGTTTCCGCAATTACACCCACTACTAAGTTGCGTTCGATATCCAGAACGGCGGAACCACTCATACCACTGTCGATATGCTGGCTATTCAACATTACAGGGTCGCTATGCAAAATCAGCGTCTCTGGTGATTCGGCAAAGTCTACTATTTCACCATGAGCTGGTAGTCCTTGGTAATTTTGTAGTCGGCGGTAGCCAAAACTCCGAAATTTGTGACCTGCTGAACCTTCAGCCATCCCCATAATTGCAGGTTCTATCCCATCTGGGAGTGTAGTCGTGTCCAGTTGCAACACAACCACATCATCATCATGGTCTAAAAAACAAGCTGTAACTTTAGCTGTATGTGCTTTCTGTTCTGGCTTTATCGCTTTCGGGAAGTAGACATTAATTTCTACTCCCTCAGCAACTTGTCCCCCTGCATCCCGCACCACATGACAACAGGTGACGATTTTTCCTGTAGGGGAAACTACAAAACCGGTGCCAACAATCACATTGTTGACATCACGAATCTGCACGGTAAAGTTACGCAGATTTTGAATCTGGCTCATTATTGGAATCTTTGCGCTCCCAGAGTAACTTTACCTTGAGGCTGGCTTCTCCCGAAGTTTTGGCAATAATTGCACCTGCTTCAGTATTTAATTTGATGCCAAATTCTAATTCCACTTCTGAGGGCTTGTTAGATAATGTATCGATTGTTGCCATTGTCTTTTGTGCCATTTGCCGGATAGTCAGCATGGCTTTATCCAATGCTTTCGCCGATTCTTTGGCGATATCTGCTGGAGTCAAGCTAACTGACCTCATCCCAGCACTAGGAGCAAATTCTACAATGATCACTGGCTCATCGATGAGGGAATCTTGATTATCCATTGTGTAATATTTTTTACTATATTTTTGGAAATCATAGCAGACGATACCAGTATTTTCAATACTGGCGTGAAGAGATTTCAATAAATAGTAAAAAAAGCAATTAGAACTAAGAGACTATCAAATAATCAAATCATTTAACCTAATCCCATACCGTCGGTTTCCGATATTAATAACTTACCTTGACCTTCATACATCCAAACAAAACCTTCTCCGCCACCTTTACCAAAGTGTCCTAATTTTCTGTAATCTTCTTGAATTCCATTAGTAAATCCTTTCACCAAATCATAGTCAGCAATGACGGTTTCACCTCTATGAATTTCAATAATCCTAGCAGGCGTATTTGTACCTGTGACAACTTTAGCTGTTTGCCCGGCTAAGGCTTTAATGGCAATTCTCCATCTACCATCACTGGAACCAGACATCTGGCGAAATTTCAGTTTTTTAGTGCCTAAAATTACATTATCAGAACAAAATTGGAAGATCCCATCATCAAATTCCCATTGTTCTTGCTCTGATATTTCAATATCTGTGTAATGTAAAAATTGACCTTTGCCTCTAGGTTCAAGATAGACGTTACCACTACCTTTATAAACAGGGGCGTTGTAATCTATCTCCGTCATTAAAGCTACCCAAACATCTTTTAATCGATTATCGGTTTTATAAACACCATGAGTTAATTTACCTAAACATCTATGCAAAGCACCTTTTTGAATGACAACCCCAGAGTTTTCGATTTTTATTTCAACTTGCTGAACAAAAGGGATATTTTTAGTAGGGTGATAATATTTGTTTGTGTCTTTATTAATGTTATTTTGTAAGTACCACAAATCTGTCGGTTCTATAATTTTGACTTCGTATTGCATAAATTTATTCTTATGGAGTCGGATATTTAACTATACTTTATAAAGTATAAAATAAGACTATTCAGTAGTCATTGACTTAAATAATTAATATTTATTGCTTTTAGATTTGCTTTATGTCAATGTGTAAATTTTTTAAACGCAGAGGAAGACTAAGTAAACGCGGAGGAACGCAGGGTGTTAGTCTAGTTAATTCGCTATGAATTAGAGACTTCCAAATAAAAAAATGTCCACAATGTAGAATGCGTCAGTGCGATAGAACCTAACTATACTCAGAAATTATTCATACTGACGCACCCTACTAAAGCATCAATTTCGGATAATTTACTTTTTGGCGTTCCCTAAGTCAAATATTGTAGTTGATGTATGAGTTACACCAATTTAAAAAAAGAATGCGACAGATATACAGCCCCAAAAGCTTGTCCTGTCTTGATTCTTAATTTTGTTGGCGTAGCCTTGCCGTAGGCTATTTTGAATTTTGAATTTTGAATTGGTATTACACCTGCTCTTTGGGTGGCGGGACAATTCCACTTTGAGATAAACCATTATCAATTTGTTGCAAAACTTGGAAATCTTTTTCTGGTAAAGGATAGCTGTTGCTAGTAAATAAACCTGCACTGACAGCAGGCTGTTTTTCTAAAAAGGAGAAAGCTTGGCGAAATTGATGGGGTTCTGCTTTAATTGGTGCATCAAAATGACACGGAATAATCCACTGAAAATCCCAACTTGCTACTTTATTTGCCCAGTTAATAGTTTCTTTTGGTGCGCGATTAAGAATCAACTTCTGTAGAACTGGCGCGACAAATAAACGCCTATCCCCTCGTAAAGCCTCAAACGATCGCCTCCAATCATCTTGCCATTTGAAAGGAAACAAGCCAAAATAAGCTCTATATGAGCGTTCTGGCGCTTTTAGTGCTTCAATCCATACCTCAGACCATTTGGGAACATCTACCGCACTGGGACGGAAATACAAAGCAAATAAGCTGATGCGTTCCCATCCTTTACGGCGATTGGCTTGATTGTCTACAACGATATCCGAGGCTTTATCTTTGGCGTGGAATAGTAAGGGATAGGGGTCTAATTGGACGATCGCCGGCGGATCTGCTGGTACAGAAACAACTGAATCTGTTACAAGTAAAGTATGCGATCGCTTGTGCAAAAATACCACCTCTGCAAACTTCCCAGGGCCAAGGTCAATTGTATCTAAGATTGCATAGTCAAACTCGTTAGCAAAGGGAGTTTGGCTACTATCTTCTGGGAGTACATGAGTGCGTTTATTTGGTAAACCCAACCAACTGAGGGGAAGATTAAGGGGGAAACTCCACTGATTCGGCGCGACAAATACCTGTGCTTGGGGAAAATATCTGGCGAAGGGGCCGACAAATACCTTATGTTCTAGTCCCGAAATAGTTGGCAGGATGATATACTTCACATCCCCATATTCGGCTACCAATTCATTGACTAATCTGATACATTCAGGGGTAGGCGCGACAGGTGCATATACTAGTAACCCTCCCTCATCCAGTTTGACTACAGTCATCCGAATGGGGACAACGACGTAAAAGATACCCTGCATCTGGTCAAAAGTCCAGATAGTATCTTTAATAACCTCATGCCGGAGCGTCCGCCGCTTACCGTATGGATACAGTGGCAACGTGAACCAGTAAGACCATGACCAATCTCTGGGATTAATTTGTTCTACATTTTCATCATGCACCACTCCGCAACCCCCTAACTTCGCCATGTTCAAACTATTTTGATTTGAACCCCAAGAATTGGAGTTTAGCAAATTGTGGCAGCAACAAACTAGGAATTTGCGGGGAATATCTGGAGGAAGGCGATCGCCTTTTTTGTAGTAATTTTGTACTAAATATTATTCAATTTTATTTAGTTCATCATGATGAATTTTATTTAGTCTGAAAAATATTTTGCACCATTTTTTTATCAGAACTAGCAGCCGCTTTATCTAACTCGGCTATTTCGCCAGAGTTTAATTGCCAACCTAACGCACCGATATTCTCCTGGGCTTGTTTGACAGACCTTGCACCAGGGATGGGCATGGTTCCTTTAGCAATACACCAGTTAAGCGCTACTTGAGACATGGTTTTATTTCTGGATTGTGCCACATCTTGTAAACATTGGAGAAGCGATCGCACTCCTGGCAACAACTGTCTCAACAGTAAACCCCGGACACCTCTTGGAAACGGGCCTTTTTCTGAATATTTCCCTGTTAATATTCCCAAAGCTAAAGGGCTGTATGCAATCAGCTTAATCCCCAGTTCATCACAAACGTCTTTTAACCCCAACTCAGTCACAGGATAGGTAGACAATAAGGAATATTGGACTTGCAGTGTCTTAATTGGTACTCCTCGCTCTGCAAACTTCTGATGTACACGTTGCAGTCTTTTTGTTCCGTAATTAGATAGTCCCACACCCTTCACTAAACCCTGCTCATACAAATCCGCTAAACCATCTAATAGCCCTACTTCTTGCCAAGGCGCATAATTGGCAGTTGACCAGTGCATCTGTACTAAGTCAACATTTCTACCCAAGCGTTGAGCAGAAGACTTGCAAGCATTTATCATTGATTGGCGTGTCCATCGCCAGGGGTAAGCCGCCAATTTAGTAGCAATACAAATATTTTCTTGATTGACACCTTGATATTCTTGAGAAAATTTCCCCAGCAGCAACTCACTACGCCCATTTAATCTTCCCGTGCCGTAAGAATCTCCCGTATCAAACAAGGTAACACCATTACTTACACAGAGGTTAAAGACAGCTTGTAATTGCGCGTCCATGCTTTCGTTATATCCCCAAAGCAATTGGTTTCCCCACGCCCAAGTTCCACAACCCATGCCAGGAAGGGATAGTTCTTGGTGAATTTGCATTGTTAACCTCTGTCGATCTCTTGTATGCACTCTTCAGTTCATTATCAGATAATTGTGGTTTAGCGGGGAATATAGGGTGGGGGAAGTTTACTGATGACCAATGACCAATGACAAATTAACCTTTGATTTTGGCAAACAAAGCTTCATATTGTTTTGTCGCTTCTGGCGATAGGGGAAGCAAAAATTCACCTTTAGCAAATACTTCTTGACTATTTAGGAATAAACCACCTAATGATTCCTGAATATCAGCAGTACCAATATTAGTGGCAACTGGGGAATTAGTTTTAGTGAGTAAAGCAATTTGCCTAGCAATATTGGGTTGTAAACAAAAATCAATCCATTGGGATGATAGACCATCCTTAGCGGTTTCTTTAGGGCTTACCCATAAGTCTGCCCAGATAGAGGTTCCGGAACGGGGAATCACAACGCTAAGTTGGGGATAACGTGCCAAAACTGGGATTAAATCACTTGACCAACCAACTGCTAGCCAAGTATCTCCAAGAATCAGAGGTTCTAAATAGGTATTGGAACTGTAGATTTTTACCTGCTGGTTGAAGGTTTGCAGTTCTTTTTCTAAATCTGGAACTGTTGCTAGGTTTTCTGTGTTGTATGATTTTCCTAGTTTCTTTAAGACTAAACCTATAATTTCTCTTGGTTGATCTAGTACAGAAATACGCGATCGCAATTCACTACGCCACAAATCACTCCAATCTTGGGGTATCCATCCCAATTTTTTAAACTTCTCACGATCATAAACAATTACCGTACTACCCCAGCGATAAGGCGCAGCCCAAACTTTTCCTTGTGGGTCTGGAACACCTTGCTCATTACGCGTTACCAATTCTCGCCATCTTGAATCTAAGCCAGACCATTGCTTTAATTGCTCTGTTTCTATGGCTTGAATCAGTTTTCTCTCAATTGCTGTGGTTAACCAATAATCTCCTAATGTCACCAAATCAGCCACGGGAAAAGTTTGAGATTGCCTAAATGGGATGAAGCGCGTCCATTCTTGCTCATCATGAGCTTTTGGGTTATGCTGCCAGTTTACCAATCGTTTATATAACTCTTCTAGTTGTTCAACTGGTGCAAACTTTAACTGCGCCTGTTGCTTTAGACTTTGGCGAAATTTATTAACTACTTGACCAGGGATAGAACCTTTTAATAACTGAACGTTTAGTTGTGTCTGGTTATTCCCCGTACAGCCTACGAGTAGTTGTGATAAAGTCAGCCCACCCAGGCTCACTAAAAAAGTCCTTCTATCCATAGATTTAGGAATATACATATATATAAATTAAACAGAGATAACAAAGATTGAAGGTTTGAAGCAGCTAGTATTTTGAATAATTAGAGAAAATGCAAGCGAATTATTAATTTACTCAACTATTTCTCATACTGGAGATTTTTTCTACAAATTTAATAGCTAGCAGATGGAGAATTGTCATAGTTTCCTCATAGCTCAACTCTAATGCTTATAGCATAAAGTATTTATTAATACAATTTCGCTCAAAAACTTCTATAAAAGGGCATAAAGTCAGATGATATATTACATTCTGGCATCTTATGATTGTTAGTTTATCAAGCCCTAAATCTTTATCCAGTAACGTTTTACATCTCTCAGCATCCTATTACTTAATTTTTCTTAATCAAAAAATGAGCATAATATTTATAGAATATTTATTTTTTTTGATAAATGAATAAATATGTTTCTTTCTTCAAAGGAAAATTTGAAACATTAAATAATTCATAAGTATATTTAACATTGTCAGTAAATTGAATAACATAGAGAAAATGTGCGGACGAGGGTATTAAATGGAGTCATTACAACAACAAATCCTGGCTATGAGTCATAAGCTGGATGCCCTCTACCAGGTTATTGAGCAGCTTGATGTGAAAGTCGCTCAAGCTTTTTCGGAATGTTCTTTAGCAAGAACCGAAGCAAAAGATAATTATCTGGAGAATAATGAGGCTGGTAACTACCAGTTCAAAGGACAGATTGGTTTTAATCAGGAGCTAGAACATAAGGACGTATTGATAGACGGCGTTTATCTAGACATGAGCCGTCAAAGTGGGGAAAAAATCATATCACCAGAAATTCAAATACAACGACTGACAGCACAATTAACCGCAGCTTACAATCGGATTGCAGCTTTAGAAGAACAACTACTTAGAGAAAGAATACACTAAACTAATTAATCAAAAGTCAATCTATCAGGCTTTACCGGTAACTTTATTGAGTCCGGTATTTTTGTTTTTGGTAATTGGTGATTGGTAATTCCTTTTTCCCTACTCCCTATCTATCTATCAAGAAGACGCTGGATCTGGTTTTCGATTGCTTGTAAAAGTTGATGTTGCTGCCAATTCTTGTAGAGATTGGCAGCTATGCAGGCAGCGCCAGCACCTACGCCTTCCTTGACGAATCCTTGCTCATAGGCTTGGAGTTGCGGGTATTGAGAGTTAGCAAAACTCAGTTTAGTAGCTAAAAGTGGCGGAGTCATTATCTGAGGATATTGACTATTTTTACCTATGTTTAGGGCTAATTCCACCGTACCACCTGTTGAGTCTTCTGCTACCCAACGGGTTGTAGCTACTACCACGGCTGTAGGTTGCCAAGATAAATTGTAAGTCTCGGCGATCGCACTCGCCAGAGCATAAACCGCTAACATTTGCGTACCACCAGCTAACATTACACCACAACCGCGACTAGCAGCGATCGCCATTCCCGCCACTACAACCTGCATGGGATCACCAACTGCGGCGACTAGTTTGAGGGGATCGATTGGGGATTTGTCCCCCCTGCACCCCACCCCCTGCCCCCCTGCTTCTTTCCCCGCCTCCAAGCCTTGCTGTACCAATTGCCATTTCTGCTCATGGTTACAAACTGGGTGACTGCTGTTAACTTTGCCTGCTGCATTTATGCCCAGACCAGTTAACATTGCCAGCGCAGTGGTAGTACCACCAACAACACATTCGCTGAGAATTACATATCCTTCTGGAACTTCAGCCGCTAGGCGTTCCCCCCAAAGTAAACCTTGCTTAAATAGATGTTCTACGGTGGTTAATTCCATCGCCGCGCCTGTACTCAAACATTTAGCAGGACAACCACCTAAATCAATTGCTGGTATGGCAGGGGACTGAGGTAAACCCGCGTTAAATAAATAAACTGGCATATTGAATGCTTCTACCACAGCGCGGGATATGAGGACAGGGGATGCACCGGCTGTTAGTGGTGGTAGAGGATATTGGGGCTGATGTTCGGCACCGTAGTATAAAAACTCAGCATCAGCACAGGCAGTGTACTTCCGATCCTCTGGAGTACGACCAGCCGCCGAAATGCCCGGAATTAGTCCAGTTTCCGTAAAACCAAGAATACAAGTAAACAAGGGTAGGCGATCGCTATATCGTCGCAACCAAGCCTCACCCTGTTCAAGTTGAGTATAAATGCGAATCATAATTGTTAGCTGTCAGTTGTCGGTTGTTAATTATTTTTTGCCACTGACCACCGACTACTGACTAATTTCTAATAATCCATCAGGACTTGTACCCAACGAGGGGGACGGGGAATGGGATTTCCTAAGCGATCTAAGAGTAGCCATGCTGCCAAGTGTACAACAAACAGATAAATAAAGTTATTAATGATAATCAATGCTACCGCCCCAAGCTGAATCAAAAATACACTAGGACTATTTAATAATCCCAGCTTCAAGAATATCCACTCTATGAGTTCTGTTACTTGGGTAATTAAATAAATCCACAGGTCTTCCCCCGACAACACAGACAACAACCACAACCGAAAAAAGACCCCTAAAGTACCCAGCAGCGTACCCAGCGTAATCGAAACAATCCAGGGAGCGCGGCGGTACCATGTTGCGCCTAGCACCACACCCATAAACGCAAAAGGCATAACGAACAACAGACTACGGACTGGCCCCATCAGTACAGACAATAATAAACCAGAGGTAACAGCCGCCATCCATGCTGCTCGTTTACCCCAACGCAGATAAACTAAGGCGATGGGTACAGGAAAAAATATCCGCAACACCGGGCCAAGGGGAAAGTAAAAATTGATGAACCAAATCAGGCTAGCGGTGCTTGCTAAAAAAGCTGTCTCTACCATTCTTAAGGGCGCATCAACTTTCAACTGGGGAGATAGTAAAGCGTGTTGTCCTCCGCCGTTGGTCTGAGCATTGTGTTTCTCAGGTTCTTGCTGATCTGATTGTGGATTTTGGGGATTTGGAGATTCAGGGGATGTCTCTTCCTCTGGCTCATCTGGCAGAGAATCTAAAATACTCATCTGGAAAATTAGTTAAATTAACATTTTTTCTAAGGCTGACAAATCTGGAATACAAATAGTGTCTTGATCTCGCTTAATCAAGCCTTTTTTTTCTAACCTTGTCAATACCCTGGTAACAGTTTCTCGTGCCAAACCACTCAAACTACTTAGCTCTCGATGAGGTAAATTAGGAAGTTCCGTTCCTGTCTGGCCCCGTTTTCCTTGACCTTCCGCTAAAAACAGCAGAGTATCTGCTACCCGCGACTGACTATCAGATTCCCGTAGCCGCAAGCGCCGATTTACTTGTCGCAAGCGCCGAGCCATTAACTGAGATAAACGAACTCCTGCCAAAGGTTCTGTATTTAGTAACTTGACAAAATCTTGAGAAGGCATACTACCAATCATTGTGGTAGTCAAAGTAATTACATCTGTAGACCGAGGTACTTCATCTAGTGCTGCCATTTCACCAAACAATTCTCCCGTACCCAGAATATTCAGGGTCACCTCTTTCCCTTCGAGATTATAAGTACGGATTTTTACCCAGCCTTCGACTATAAAATATACAGAGCCGCCCCAGTCGTTTTCTAGTAGTATGACCTGATTAGCTGGGTGTGTACGGGTGACAAGGTGATTGAGGGCTAATTCTACAGCAGTTTCTGGTAGTCCTTGAAAAAAGGGAGCCGAGATCATCCAAGGATGAGCGGGCGACTGCAAGCTATATCGGTCTTCCATTACGACATTATGATAATTAAGCGGCTATATGTAAAAAATTAAAACGCTATATTTAGCCTAATCTATTGAGTAATAGTTATTACACAAAGGTCTTATTTAAAATCTATCCTGCACCCTCATGCTCATTTCCCAGTTAATTTTCTAGTACCTACCTAATTGACCAAAAATTGTCGAACAACCTTAATGATACTCAAAGTAGTTAATTTTTGCTAATAAATCTATACCAGGGGTTGCCATTCAGGAACTTTTGCGTCAGAAAATAATTACTGTTGTCACCAAAGAGCGGAGCAAGAAGCATCTCATCAGGGCGTGATTTTAAGATTTGTGACAGCACAACTCTTCATTGGCGAGGATTTTAAGTGTATCTGCCTCGTTTTAGCAGCAAAGTACCGCTATATAATAGGCAATTTGCTTGGCGGTTTGGTTTTTTTTATGTTTTCATACTATGAAGTCCAAGAGACTGTAACATCGTCTGAGAAACTGACTGGAAAAAGTGTTGAGTGCTGTTAGCGGTAGCACGGCATTAAGCAGCGTCTTGAATCACAATCCTAAAACCCGATCTAAGCGCCCCTTTTTCACTTTTGATAGTTACCAATTGACGGTATCGGCGGCAACCCCAGGGAATGCCACAAATATCGGTCATAAATAAAACAAATGCACTAACTAACTCTCAGTACTTTAATTGATTGTAAATTAACTTTCTAATCCAGTTAACCTAACATTTGTAGCTAAGGTAATTTAAAGTGACTTCCCGCACTGATGAAATTCAAAAACTGATTGCAGATATTGACAATTTGCTCAACAGCAATGGCAAGCGCCTGTCTAGGCTTTTGTCTAGTCAGGCGCAAGAGCCAAAAGAGGTTTTAGAAAGAGTTCGTAATTTTTTGGTCAGTCTCCAAGGAAGTGAAACCTTAGAGAATGAACCAAATCATAATTCGCTGCTGTTGACAAAATTTGTTGAGCAAGGTCAAAATCAGTCTGCACCACAACCCCATCAGCCACATCAAGAAGATAATAATATTCCATTCCAACAATTAAAAAATGAATTGTCAGAATTAATACAGCCGTTGCAAGGGGAAATTACGGCGCTGTTGCAAGAGCGAACAATTCTGGCACAAGAAATTAGACAACTAGAACAGAAACGGTTACAAAATTACTCCTTAAGTCAGCAGTTAGCCAACCAAGAGCAGATTATCACAGACTTTTTACAAGTACTCATGAGTCGCTTACTGCCAGTTTTAACACCACAGATGACAGAAGGAGGAGTAAACCCCACTAGTTATAACAGCAGTAACAGTGCCAGATTGGACTTACCTCCTGCAATGGCTCAAACTTTTTGGGAATCATCGGAACAGGGAGACAGGCTAACACAACTGACAAAAGAGTTAGATCAACGCTTACTATCACTGGATGGTACTGTTAACGTTGTTTTTGAGGCGCTACAACGCAATATTAATACCTATCATGAATCTCTGTCTCAAGCGCTGGCAAGAATGCACAGTACGGGATTACAAAGCGAACAGTTGATGGGTGGCTTCATCAATAATTGGACACAATCTCTACAACAATTGTCCAATTTCCAGCCATCTGCTCCCAAAGAAGAAAATTCTTCACCCACAGCCCCACCATCATTATCAATCCCAGTTCATACTGTGATCGAAGTTTCAACACCAGCTGATTCCAGTAGCCCTGTAGCTCTTGAAGAATCAACTTCTACGGTCGAATTTGACCAAGAATTGGTAACACAGACAGATACAGATGAGCTAGATGCAGTACTTTTGCAGCTTGGTGTTGATGCACCTTTATCTTTAGAGAATCCTGACAATCTCACCACACTGTTACCCAACAGTTGGGAATTTGCTAATGATGAAGTTGATCTGATTTATGCCAGTTTGTTTGGTAATGATAATTTTGCAGGTGAAAGTCTGGAAGTCAGCCCAGATTTAATTACTCCCGATTTACTGGAGTTGAATGTTGATGATAGCCCCCCTGTAATGGAAAGTAATTTTCTAGCTGAGGAGGATACTGCGGCAATTATGCCAGATGTATGGTTTGACCAATCAGATACTGATTTGTTTGATTTCAGTGATACTCCAGAGACGGAATCTACCGAAGTACCAGCAGAGGCATTAATAACGTCGTTGTTATTAGATCAACCAGAGGCTGATCTGTTTGATTTCAATGATACTCCAACGCCAGAAAACCCGGTTGTACTAACACAATCAACTGATCTACCCATAGAGCCGGAAGTTCCGTTGAATATTCCTGTCTTGCCAGAAATTGAACCCGTACAACCAAACAGTACTGATACGATTACATCTCTGGTAGATATTGAGTTTGCCGAAGATTTGGCGGATGTGTCTGTGCTTTTAGAGCAGACAAATGTTCTCCAGATTGCTCAAGACATAGAAGTTATTACACCTCATGAGCAGCCTGAGCATCAGGCAGATAATTATATTCCCGCTTCGCCGCAGGAAAATTTACTATCTTCCGAAGTAACTCAGTTGGTTACCGCACCAGATATTTCTCTGAATGAGGAGCAGTGGCTACAATTACATCAGGATTTGGCGAAGTTAGATGATTATGCGTCATCCGAGTCAGCACCAGTAACTGAGTTAAAGGTTGCTGATACTGTAGCTGACCACCAAGAAAAGCCACCCCAACCACCGATTACCGAAAAAAGTAATGTTGTTGCTTTCTCCGTTCCTGAGGTTAACCAGACTTCTGTTACGCCTCCAGCAGCCAATGTCTTAAACTTTACTACAACTACTGAAAAAGCAACGGAAATTCCCTCTGCTGGTCAAGAGGACATAGCAGATTCGGTTAATCATGCAGTTAATAAAAATACCGATACTAAGTCTCGTAGTGACGATTCCGTCTGGTATTTAGGCATTGATTTGGGAACCACAGGAATTTCTGCTGCTTTGTTAAATCGCTCCACTGGTGTTGTGCATCCTATTTACTGGTCGACGGAGGCTCAACCAGGCGCAAATTCTTTCCAGCAATCGTTCCGGCTACCAGCAGAAGTTTATTTGCCGACTGCTTCTGTACCCCAAGCTACTTCTGAGCAAGAGGTTACTGACATCAAAAACCATCTGTATTCAGTGCAGTTGAAGCCCTATTTACAAGTAGCTATTCCCTACAAAAATGAACAGCAGAGATGGGAACCTGTACTGCAATTTAATGAATCGTCTGCTGGTCCTTTGATTTGGGTGGTGCGATCGCTCTCCAAATTACTCTTGACCCTCAAAGCAGACCGCTACAGCACAACTCAAGGGTTAATCGCTACGGCTGTCGGTCTGAATCAACGCACTTTTCATGGTATTGTCAGTAATATTGCGGGGATTATTTGTAATTGTCCTTCCAGTTGGTCAGAACAATATCGCTTTAATGTCCGAGAAGCTTTACTCACAAGTAAGTTAGTTCAACATCCCCAACAAGTATTTTTTGTAGAAGAGGCGATCGCTAGTCTCCTCAGTTTTATCGATGGTGGTAATGGTCAGGTAGTGCAATTAAGCACTCACCAAGGTTTATCCCCAGCCAAAAATAGTGATCATTCTCTGGTGGGTAACACCTTAATCATGAATATCGGAGGAACAGCCACAGAAATGGCGCTGGTGGATATTCCTGATAATCTATCCCAACTGACACATAATAATTTCATGCTTCACAGTTTTGCCTATGCCAGCAAAGGAATAGAGCAGGATATTATCTGTCAATTACTCGCATCACCAAAATACCGGAAAGCTCGCTGGGAAAGCCCAGAAGATACTCAGAAAATTACCAGTAATCCTTGGCAATGGCAACCCTCTATGCCTGGTTTAGACCGGATGCAATGGGAAAGTTTGGGATTGGAAGCATTAGAATTGCCCCGCTTGGGAGAACCTGATGTTCCAGCACGAATTCGCCTCCAGCAACATTTGGAAAGTTCTCTGTTAGGACAAGCAGTTTTAGATGCAGCCCTAGCATTAAAGCTAATTTTGCAACATCAAGAATCTTTTACCCTAGAATTAGCCGACCAACGATGGGTTTTACAGCGTCGAGAATTAGAAAGTCAGGTTTTTGTTCCCTTTGCCCGTCGCCTAAATCGTGAACTCAACAAATTATTAGTAGCCCGTGGTATCCCCACAGAAGCAATTAATCAAGCAATTCTCACCGGTGGGGTAGCTAATTTAGGGGTTGTCAACCTGTGGTTGCGGCAAAAACTCCCCAATGCCAAGATTATTCAAGACTCATACCTGGGAGAAAATGGCGCACCTAATTGTAGTCGTGTTGCTTGTGGTTTAGCTTTACTACCCCTACATTCCCAAGTCTTGGAAGAATCTAGACATCAATACACAGACTACTTCCTATTTACAGAATTACTGCGACTTTTGCCCAATCGGACTTTATCTTTTAATGAAGTTCTCCAGTTATTTGAAGGACGTGGAATCAATACTAATATTTGTCAGCAACGACTATTAGCATTCCTCGAAGGAGAACTACCAGCCGGCTTAATACCCGCCTCCCCAGAATCTACATGGCTTACCAAACATTCTCTCAGCAATATTGACTATCAAGCGATGTCTACGACGGGCTACGCCAACGCCAACACACAACTGTTTGAAAAACAAGGCAATCTCACCTACCGCCCCAATTTCCAACAATTGCAGGCGCTCCACCGTTATCTTGATACGATAAAAGCCAGCACTCAACAATCACTAGAGGAACCTTATACCGTCGATTTTGCTTATGTCTGAGGAGTGGGAAAAGTTAGGAATTGGGGCAGAGGGAAAGGGAGACAACCTTTGAGTAATTTCTCCCCTCTGCTCTCTAACTCCTGCCCCTATATTTTCATTTTTGAACTAAAGACGGAATTATTGATAAATTAAGGATGCAGATTGATCAACTGAAAGCTATTGAAGGTATAGAACCAGAATTATTATGAAATCCCTGCACCGTCCTGATCTATATAGCTGGTCTACTTTCAACCCCGCAAGAAATATTGATTTCAATGGGTTTGCCTGGATTCGCCCTGAAGGCAATATCTTGATTGATCCAGTAGCTTTATCAAATCATGATTGGAAGCACTTGGAGTCTCTTGGTGGAGTGACTTGGATTGTCCTGACAAACTCCGATCATGTAAGGTCAGCGAAGGAAATTGCCGACCAAACCTATGCCAAAATAGCCGGGCCAGTCGCAGAGAAAGAGCATTTTCCTATATATTGCGATCGCTGGCTATCTGATGGTGATGAACTTGTACCGGGGCTAAAGGTACTGGAACTCGAAGGTTCTAAAACTCCCGGAGAGTTAGCATTGCTGTTGGAAGAAACCACCTTAATTACAGGGGATTTAGTCCGGGCATATCGAGCCGGGGGTTTGGAGGTATTACCTGATGAAAAGCTGGTGAATAAGCAAAAAGTTGTAGCTTCAGTTCGCAGATTAGCCGCATTGGAGAAGGTGGAAGCTGTGTTAGTAGGAGATGGTTGGTCTGTGTTTCGGGATGGACGCGATCGCCTCAAAGAACTTGTAGCAACTTTATAGAGAAAGCCACTCACTCATTTTTTTGCTCACCATTGCATAAATTACTGCGTCAGCCATGAGAAGTAATTAAGGCAATTGTGTAAATATCCAACTGCAATAAAAATGAAGTTTATTAGCCCTATAACGACAGGGCGAGAGGTAATATTATGATTCACCACATATCTATTTCTGTTGAAAATCCCCATCACGTTGCTCAAGTGCTAGCAGAAGTTATGAATGGAGAAGCCGTTCCCTTTTTCCCCCATCCAGGTAGCTACATGGTTTTTCCTTTGGATGAATACGGTACAGGAATTGAAGTTTATCCTTTAGAAACATATATAAAACCGGGTGAAGGTGAGCAAGGAGGCATTTTTGCAGAAGCTGCTAATGTTTCCGGCTTTACCGCCACTCATGCAGCTATTTCAGTTTCTGCTACAGAAGAAAAAATTGCAGAAATTGGCAAACGGGAAGGTTGGAGAACAGTACGCTGTAACCGTGATTCCTTCTTTGATGTTATTGAGTTCTGGTTAGAAAACAAAATCATGATAGAGCTGTTAACACCAGAAATGGCAAACCAATATTTACAAGTAACAAAGCCAGAAAATTTGCAGCAAATGTTCGCTGCTGCATAATTTCGTTTTGACTAGTTTCTTGCTATATCTGGGTTTCCAGCATTTTTGAGCCTGTGATGTATTTTCCTCACCCTGTATGGGTTTGAGGCTTATTTCTGCCTCAAAAATGTTGATGTCCCGTTAGGATATCAAGCTGAGACCAAACCCCAAACAAACAAGGCTTTCAAGTCTGTCAACCGTCAACAGTCAACAGCCATACTTCCTATCAGATTAATGGTGCTTGGATGGGTTGAACATAATTAGACAAACCATTGAGGTGAATGACTGTATCACCAAGATCAAGAATTAGCTGATTTTGATTCTTAATAGTGTATGCTCCAAAACTACCTCCCAAATTGTTAAGAACTCCGGTTAAATCAGCTAGCTCTTTTAGATTGGTAACTCGAAGCGCACCTAGATGACCATAACGATTAGCCTTATCAAGCCCGGTATCAGTCCAAGCTTGGGCAATTTCCATAATATTGTTTATGTAAAGTGCATCATTTTGTGGGTTAAAGTCTGTGATTATATCCTTACCGACATCTCTGCCGTCGATATAAAAAATATCATTACCTGAACCACCTGTTAGTTCATCATTGCCTTTACCGCCCACTAGTAAATCGTTACCATTCTGACCTGATAGTTTGTCAGAACCATCTCCACCAATCAGTACATCATCTTGATCTCCACCGTCAAATTTATTGTTGCCATTATCACCTGAGATGAAGATGCTAGATTGAAGTTTATTGGGGAAGTTTTTATTACCAGAAATGTCCCTAATTACGATGTCATAAACTCCTTGCTCAGATGCTTCAGAAGCTTTATCAGGGCTAGTAAAGCGTGTCCAAAAATTGTGATCTGCATAACCTAAATTCTCGCTTCGCTGCAAATCTTGCCATGTCAGACGACCCAAATCAGTCAAAATCTCTGTGTTATTACCATCGAAATAATAAGCGTGTCCTCCTTTTCCATAAGTTAAATCATTGTTATCGTTAGCTTTTCCCACCCAAGCAATTCGTCCAATCTCTCGTGGCTGCGCTGCCAACATCATATTGACGCTCGCTTGCGTAACATCTAGTCCTATATTTTCAGAGCCGTATTCTCCGACGATGATGGGAATATCCTGAGCTTGGAGGCGATCAAAATAAGCCCCAATATCCTTGTTAAGCCACTGGTCGTAAACATGGAGCGAAAATAATATATTTTCGTTACCTGCCATAATATTGTGAGCATGACTAGCAATTGTCTGAGTGAGATAGTCTTGTCCCCACGCTTCTCCATCAACCACGATGACATTGTTAGCACCTTCGGCTCGGATTATGTCAATTAATTGACGGTGATAATTTACCCATTTTTCAGGTTGTGCTTGACTGTTGCCAGGTTCATTATGTAAGTTAAACCAAACATAAGGATTATCTTTAAACTGCTTCGCCATTTCGCGCCAATAGTCTTTGAGGATTTCCCATTGATCTCCTTGGTAATATCCACCAATGCGATCGTGAGCATCAAAAATAACTACTGCGTTTTGACTTGTGTAAACATTGACAATATTTTTGTTTGTTTGATAATTGTCCTGTGCAGGGTGAGGTTGATTATAACTTCCTAATAAATAATTAGGAACTCTAATAGTGTTAAATCCCCAATTATCTAAATAAATATTGTAGTCCTTATCCCATGTGAACGTATTGATGCCTTTGGCAATAAATTCTTGCCCATTGGGGTCATAAATCTTATCGCCAATTATCTTAAAATTTGAGAATTTTGAGGCTGCCGATGTAACATCTAGTCCTATATCCTCAGAGCCGTAATCCCCAAAACTAATGTTAATACCATGAGTATAAAATTGATTTCTGGGATTACTAATATTCTTGTATGCACCAATGCCGTCATGAATTTCAAACATGACCACCGCATCTTGAATAGTATAGATATCTACAGTCTTTTTGTCTATTTCATGATTGTCATACCCAGAGTAAGCTTGATGATTATTTTCTAATAAAAAATCAGCATATCTAATATGGTCTAATCCCCAAATATTTAAATAAATATCATAAATGTCATCCCATGCAAAAGGATGGATTACTTCAGTAATAAATGCTTGTCCATTAAGGTCGTAAATTTTATTTTTGATAATCTGGACATTTGAAAAATTTGGGTTAGTAGGCTGCATTTTTATAAAAGTAATATGAATTACCATTCAATACTTGCAGTTTTTAAAACTTGAAACAACGTCAAATGTACTTACTACTAGTTATCAATAAAACTCATGATATTTGCTTACGTGTTCATGTAAATAATTTGATGTAATCTTTAAAAAGATATCTACTTTTTGATGAGTAAATTTTCGTCAAGATATATTCATAATGCTTGAGTTATGCCTCAAATTTATTTAACCCTGGTGGAATTTCAAAGCTATCAGAAATACCAGCAGCAACGGTTTCAGGCATAATTTTCGTGATAAAAACGCTGAATTTTTACAAATTTGGCATTGTCTTATAGATGGGATTAAACTTTTTTTGGAATAACTTCTCGAATGGCATCTAAATCCTTCAAGTGATGTTATTCAATGTAAGCTGAACCAAAGTAAAAATAGCGTCAGGTAGAACGGGTAAGTCTTTGAGGTAAACTTCGAGTGATGATTTTTGATGTAAATAGTTATAAGCAGCTAAACCTACCGAATTCTTGCCTCATTTCATTAATTCTTTAAACACCTTGTGTGTGCGTGCGTGACATCGGTGGCATACTTCATACCAGAGTGGAATTAATGGAAATAATTTAACGTG
This sequence comes from Anabaena sp. FACHB-595, assembly GCF_048568275.1. Classification (NCBI taxonomy): domain Bacteria; kingdom Bacillati; phylum Cyanobacteriota; class Cyanophyceae; order Nostocales; family Nostocaceae; genus Anabaena; species Anabaena sp. FACHB-595. The sequence continues at coordinate 326,953 of NZ_CP183473.1, read as the reverse complement.
AGTCTCCAACAAAGATGCACTTATGGGAAGGGCGAAAGAAACAAAGTGATAGCAGAGGGATAATTCTGAATTTTTGGCTAGCATAGGACATGGAAAAGCAATTAATTTTCTATGCTTTATGCCCGCAATTTGTTATTAACTTTTTTTTGAGAACGTCGCGTCATCATACCAGCACTGACTGTAGCTAGAACTAAGATTCCTGGGATTAATGTTGGTTCCGGAACCGACTGGATTTGTAGGTAAGAGAAGACTTGGCCAGGTTGGAAGGGCAAATTATTAAAACTGGGGTTGAGGGAAACTAGAACATTGGGAGGCAAATTAGGAATAGCACGAGTTTGCCCTTGAGTATTTCCAGGATCTGAGGTCGTATCAACTTCCAGGTATAAGGAAGTTTCTACTGAGAAATCTGGTTCACTCAGGTTAATGGCTGCAACTAGATCCCAAGCTGGGTTGGGGTCATTGTTACTTTGAATTACTGTCAAGGCAAAGTCTAAAAATTCTGCTGCTAACTTACTTTCTGGTGTTGCAGTAGCTAGCCATGCTTGTTGATCGGCACGAGAGAAGGCAATCTGGTTTGTAGCATCAAGGGGGGTCAACTGAATTTTTAATCCTTGCCCTCCGGCTGCAAATACTTCTTGTGCTGCTAAGGGGTCAGCCCAGATGTTAAATTCAGCTGTAGTGTTGGTGGAAAATGGGGGATATGGCAGGACTGGGAGATTTCCGGGTACGAAAACTGCACCTCCCATGATTTCGATGACGGCAATGTTGTTGATAATTGTGGGGTCAAGGCGTAATGCTTCAGCAATATTGGTTAGGGGGCCAGTTGCCAAGATTGCCACAGGTGTTAATGACCGCTTCACTTTTTCCACAATCAGTTCTGCGGCTGGTCGAGTTATCACCAGTGGTGCTGTATTAGGTAGTTGGACGAAGGGAGACCAAAAAGTGTCTGCACCAGCACGAATAGGTTCTGGAAAAGTATTGTTTCCTGCCAGGGGAGTTGATCTGCCAATGCCAATAGGGATACCAGAGATATCTAGTCTGCCTAGCATTCGTTCCAGGTTGTTCGCAAAACTTTGTGGGCGGGCAATACCTTGGGCGATGGTAATTGCCTGAATGTCAAATTTGGGATTGGCTAGCATATAAGCCAATGCAGTCATGCCGTCTTGGCTGCCATCGTCGTCAATAATTAGGGGTGTTGGCTTAAAAGAGGCTGCAAGTGCAGGTTGGCTACAAAAAATCGTTGTGATCGATACTAAAAATGTAGCAGCAGAAAATAACTTCTGCACATTAGGAATTTTGAGCATAAGAATATCGTTCCTAGCCTTTTAATTCAGGAAGTGGCTGATATCTAGCTATTTAGAGAATGATACCTTAATTGCTGCGTAAATTACATAATTAAAATAACGTTAATTATACTAATTCATTACTTAATATTTTCTTTAATGACTGTTAATAGAGTTGCAAAAATTACAAGAGAATTAAGCCTAGTCGGACACCAACGATAACGGCTTCGGTGCGAGTGGAGACAGCTAGTTTTTAAATAAGTTTTTCAAGCCTCTAGCCTCTGTTCTAAAAATTCACTGGCTTGTTCTAAAGAGTCTAAAATTTTGTAAGTCAAGCATCTAATTTCCGGTGATGGTTGTTCTATGTCGGGAACCATAATCGGATACATACCAGCGCTAAAGGCTGCTTCTACCCCTACGCATGAGTCTTCAAAAACTACGCACTGCACAGGTGCAACATGAATTCTGCGACTAACTTCTAAATATATATCTGGTGCGGGTTTACCTTGTGGTACATCTTCGCTGGTGACAATTGTTGTAAAGTAAGGCAAGATGCCAGCATTGCTTAAACGGCGGATAGTGCGGCTGCGGGATGTGCCTGTTCCTAAAGCAATGATTATTCCTAAACTATTTAGTTGACACAATAAGTTTAACGCACCGACTTTCATTGGCAAACCTTCTTGCAGTTCTCGGCGATCGCCAATTTCAATTCGGTGTCTTTTTATGGCATCAAAAGGAAAATCATTGCCATACCTTTGTTTGAGAATTTTTTCTCGCCATGACAAATCACGCCCGACAAATTCACTATAAAAATTATCACTCATTATATATCCATGACTGGCTAGGGCCTGCTGCCATGCCCAGCGAGCAATGCTTTCTGTATCAAAAAGCAACCCATCCATATCAAAGATTGCGGCGCGGATATCTGCTAACACACTTAATCCCTTATTTTAAGCTTGACAACAACACACTATACAATTACGCTGCTGATTCGATATTTGCCAATGTCTAACTTACTAACTGCATCTCACCAATTGCCTTTATACGGAAAACGGATTTTAGTGACAGCACCAAGAAACTACGCTTCTAGGTTGTCTGCACAAATTATCTGCAAGGGTGGTTTACCGATTCTTATGCCCACGATAGAAACCTGCTATTTATCTAACTTTTCTAAATTAGATGCTGTTATCAGCAGTATAAATGAATTTGATTGGATTGCATTTACTAGCAGAAACGGCATTATAGCATTTTTTGAGCGTCTACATAATTTAGATATTTCTATAACTAAATTGCAAAATTGTCAATTATGTGCGTTAGGAAAAGATATAGATATTTTATTATCTTTGTTTGGTAAGGTTGATTTGATTCCTGATGAATCTAGCCCGGCGGGGATTGTAGCTGAATTTTCGCAAATATGTGGAATTAGGGAACAAAAAATACTAGTGCCTGTGCCAGAAGTTATAGGCATACCTGAGCCTAATATTGTGCCTAATTTTATCAAGGATTTAGAAGAATTGGGTATGCAGGTGATTCGTGTACCTGCATATATCACTCAATCTTTAGACAAAGATATTTACTCTGTAGAGATAAATTTAATCCAGCAAGGCTTAATTGATATTATCGCCTTTAGTAGTACGGCAGAAATAGAAAGTTTTCTCGCAATGTTTAACTCCAAGAGTGAGTTTCAGCATTGTGTTGTTGCTTGTTTTGGCCCTTACACAGCCGCAAACGCCGAACAGTTAGGTCTAAATGTTTCTATTGTGTCAACAGACTTTAGTTCTTTTGAAGGTTTCGTAGAAGCAATAGTAAAATTTTATATTGACAGTCCAAAGTAAATGCGATCGCCTACGTAATATTGTAAGCGATCGCAGTTCATAAAATATTTTATAGGATGAGCAAATATGCCCATCCTATAAGTTAATTAGCCAGCAGCAGATTCAATGTTAATCTTCACGACTTTATTCTTTTCTACTTCGGCTTTAGGTAATGTCAAATTCAAGATACCATCTTTATATTCTGCCGTGACGTTGGTATTTTGAATACGAGCAGGTAAAGGAATTACTCGTTGAAATTTGCCATATTGGAATTCGCTTTTAAAAACACCTTTATCTTCCGTCTTAGTTTCAGATTTACGTTCGCCACTAATATAAACTGCTTTGTCAGTGACTTGTAAATCTACATCTTTAGCATCAATCCCAGGAAGTTCTAGTTTTAGATAAATTACCTCTGCTGTTTCATGTAGTTCAGCAGCCGGAACTCTCGTTAGGGTTCTTTCTAATAGTGTGGAGGGTAGCATATCTTCTTCAAACAAATGATTTAATTGACGTTGTAAAGTGTTTAAATCTTGCCAAGGGTTCCAACGGATAAGTGTCATAGTTTTGACTCCTCTAAGGTTTTCCCTGGGGATTGCTTCCAGGCTTTAATCTTTCATTTGTTCTCATCATATTTAGAAAACAGGTGAGTGTAAATTCGGTTTTTATCACTTAATAGATGATGATGACCGAACTAAAAAACTTAGTATCATTAGGTACGGAAAATACACATTTGCTTAGTTCGGTAAACTCTACTTTAGATATTAAATTGATTCAATAAGTCTGAAATATAAGATTTTCAAAATAGCTGTTCTCCAGATAGCAGAAGTGTGAAGCTTAAATTTATAAAATATTTAGGCAGCAGAATGATTTATTTCTGCTGATAATACATTTTGTTTTTGTCAAAAAATACATCACAATATGTCTACAAGTTTAGTTTACCTGCTGATTGCAATCATATTTGAAGTTTCTGGCACAACCTGCATGAAATTGTCAGATGGTTTTAATAAATTGACACCTTCTATTTTGATATTTGTATTTTATGGACTCTGTTTTACTTTCCAGACACTGTCACTCAAAAATATTGACATTAGTATTGCTTACTCTGTTTGGGCAGGTTTAGGAACTGCTTTGATTGCTGGTGTTGGTCTGATTTGGTTTCGTGAATCCATGACAATGGTTAAGTTTATCTCTATGACTTTAATTATTGTGGGAGTAGTTGGGATAAATTCAGGGAAATAATAGGTAATTGGTAATTGGACTATAGGATTACTATTTGATTTGTGAATCATATGTAGGGAAGCCACTGCGTTGGACGGGTTTCCCGGCTTGAAGCAAGTGGCGTTGGGCATTGCACACCAAAACCCGGATATTGTGGGCAATGCCCACCCTACAGATACTTTTGATAACTGACACACGCAGTGCAATAAAAATACCTCATACATAATTTGTATGAGGTAAAAACAGAGGAAATCAACAAAGGATGATAATGTAATTTTGCTTTGTCAAACTAGGAGAATGTGTTGTGGTAAAGTATTACCAACTCAGTTGATAGCGTCAACGCCCACCATAGGCGATCGCTATCGTCAATCTAACAATATTGTTAGAAAAAGTAGCAGACTAATCAACATCAGTCTGCTTGAAATGCTCTTGAAAATAGTAAAGATAGAACGAGTAAGCCCGTAGTTCCTTTACTGTGCATACTCTATCAAAAGCGAGTGGTTTTTTGTAGCCAGTTTGGCTAATTTTTACTGTCTTTATTCAAGATAAAAGTTACATAATAACTTCGCCAAACTCTTATATAAGAATCAGATTTGATTATTTTTGGCATAGCCTGCACTTGCACATAAAAATCTCAGCATCTGTAGGGTAGGAGATGCCCACCAAAATCATGATACGCTGGGCAATGTCCAACACTAGGTGTATTTAAGAAATTAAGTATGACTCCTATATTACTGATGATTATTCAGAAATGTATTTTATTGTTAACATTTTGAAGAATTTATGGGTACATACTTGTATAAAACAACATTAAACCTAACTTATAGCCGAAATTAATCAATTGAACTCTAGCTTATGTCAATATAGTATCCGGGAGAAAATCACGGTTATATAAGATATCGAGTCTGTTCACCCCCCATACCTACGGCACGAGTTATCGTGTCCAAGCAAAATAGTACAAATATATTAATATCGGATTCTTATATTTAGTTTTCCGTAGGAAATTTTGAATTAAAAAAATGTCTCCACTCGGTGTTGCTACCAGTCATTCAACTCATACCCTAGCGACAGGGAAAGCAAAACTTTGGCTGTTGTTAGTGGGAGTTAACCAATACCAAGATGAAAGACTACCAACATTGCGTTATTCGGCTGTTGACTGTCAAGGTTTAGCAACAGCTTTAGCCGATGCAACTTGGAGGTTTCCCGATAAATCAGAGTGGGTACATCATGATTTTGCTACCCAACTACCCACACTTGCCATTGTCAGGGATAGCTTCAACAAAGTTACTCACCAGGCTCAACCAGAAGACACGATTTTATTTTACTTTTCTGGTCACGGAATCTTAGAACCTAGTTCTCAACAGGCAATTTTGTGTTTAGCAGATACTCAAACAGATGATTTATTGAATACAGGTTTAGGTTTACCAGAACTTTTGCAAGGTTTAGAAAATAGCCAAGCACAAACCCAGCTAGTTTGGCTAGATGCTTGTCATAGTGGTAGTCTCACATTTAGAGGTGCAAGGAATAACCACACACTAGCATCTTTGCCCAATCCTACGCCCCAAATAGTGGAATTATTACGCCAACGGGCAAAACAAAGTAAAGGATTCTACGCTTTACTTTCCTGTGATACCAATCAACAATCTTGGGAATTTCCCGAATTAGGACATGGTGTATTTACTTATTATCTAATGCGGGGGTTGCGGGGTGAAGCAGCAGATAGACAAGGTTTGATTGATGCTGATGGACTTTACCGCTACGTTTATCACCAGACACGCCAATATATTGAACAAACCAACCAGCAATTACGACTAATTAATCAACAAAATCGCAGTCGGGGAAATACTCAGGTTTATTCAGAATATCCATTGCAAACACCAAAGCGTATTGTCGAAGGTGTGGGGGAAGTGATTTTGGGAGTAAAACCTGCATTAGTTGTGTCTCCCGACTCTCGAAAGGCCTTGATTGTGGAAGGGTTAGCAACTAATCAAACAACTCTGGCTTTTAGTCAACTTTTAGGGACTGTAGGGGGCTTTGAGATTGAGTATTGGCCTCTGGCTCGTACCAATCAAGATTTACAGTCTACGATTGGCAATTGTTTACAAAGTAGAGAACTGGAGACAGAAAACCAGCAAAATAATCTTGCCACAACACTATTATATTTGCGGGGAAAATTGGCAGAAAGCCCAACTGGTGAACCTGTGTTAGTGCTGGGAGAAAATATCCAGTTGAATCGTTCTTGGTTAAGGCAACAATTGAGGCGATCGCTATACTCTCAACAAATTATCATCTTCGATTGTCCTTTAGACAAACATAGTTACATATCCTTACAAGATTGGGTAGAAGACTTACAATTGGGGTTCGAGCAAGGACAATGTATCATAGCGGCTGCTTCATCACCAGAAAATCCTCAACAATTCTTGCAAACGCTACACTCTACTTTACAGGCGCATCAGGAACAACCAAACCTATCAGCCGCCGCTTGGATTAATCAATTGCAACTATCCTCCCCATTACCTTTACACATTTGGCTATCAGGCGCAAAAGGGGTAATTGAAATTATCCCTGCAAGTACAGATGCTAAAGGTAAGCGGCCAAACGCCATCGTTGATTTAGGTATTTGTCCCTACAGAGGGTTACAAGCTTTCCAAGAAGAAGATGTCCAATATTTTTACGGTAGAGAAACCCTCACCCAACAACTTATAGCAGACTTAGCAAATAAGTCATTTATGGCTGTGGTTGGTGCATCGGGAAGCGGTAAATCTTCCGTCGTCCAGGCGGGTTTAATTGCCCAACTCCGCCGGGGTCAGCAATTACCAGGGAGTCAAGAATGGTGGATGAAAAGCTTTCGTCCTGGGGAATATCCTCTAGTCAGCTTATCCCATTGCTTAGTGGATAGTGGTACTGAAAAAGAAAAAGCGTATCAACAAATGCAGCTAGAGGGGATGTTATATCAAGGGGCGCAAGGATTTGTCCATTGGCTACATCATCGCCGCGAACCAATGGTAGTGTTGGTATTAGACCAGTTTGAAGAATTATTTACCCTGGCGGCTAGTGAAGATAGGCAGAGATTTCTAGACACTGTTTTGGGTGCGTTGGAGTTATCACCAGACAAGTTTAAATTAATTGTTACTCTCCGGGCAGATTTTATTGCTCCTTGTTTAGAAATACCTACTTTAGCGAAGCTTTTACAGCAGTCAAGTATTTTGCTACCGCCTTGCTTAACTCAAGAAGAGTACCGCCGAATTATTATTCACCCCGCCGAAAAAGTAGGATTAACAGTAGACCCGGAATTAGTCGAGGTGCTGTTACAAGAGTTACATAACTCCCCTGGAGATTTACCATTACTAGAATTTGTTCTCGAACAATTGTGGGAATATCGAGACAAAGGTGTAATTACCTTACAAGCTTACCAGCAATACTTGGGCGGAATTAAAGGCGCATTGGAGAAGAAAGCCCAAGGCGTTTACGATACTTTAGATTCAGAAGCCCAAGAATGCACCCGGTGGATTTTCTTATCACTGACACAGTTAGGTGAAGGAACAGAGGATACCAGACGGCGGGTACTCAAGTCTGAGTTAATTGTCAAAAAATACCCTGTTGCTTTAGTAGAAAGAACATTACAAGTTTTGACTGTGGCTAAGTTAGTGGTAGTGAATGGGGAGTGGGAAGAGGGAAGAGGGAAGAGGCAGGGGGCAGGGGGCAGGGGGCAGGGGGAAAATATCTTGCTCACAACTCCCTCCGTGACGATAGAAGTAGCCCATGAGGTGATAATTCGTTACTGGTCAACTCTACGGTGGTGGTTAGAGGAAAATCGTAGTAGATTGCGATCGCATCGACAAATTGAACAATCGGCGGCTTTATGGCAGCAAAACAACCAACAGCCTGATTTTTTATTACAAGGTGTCCGACTAGCAGAAGCTGAGGAAATTTATCTTAATTACACTGATGAATTATCTTGGGATGTCCAGCATTTCATTGAAGCTTGTCTCCATGAAAGGCGACGTAAACAAAACCAAGAACAAAGCCGACTCAGACAAGCACAAAGGGCCGTCAGTATTATCAGTACTTTGGGTTTAACGGCGTTTGGTTTAGCGGTTTTTGCTTATCAACAAACCCAAAACGCCCAACTCAAAGAAATTCAAGCTTTAAATTCTCTGTCGGAAAACTTTCTTCTCTCCCACAAACAATTAGAAGCACTCATGACTAGTGTGCAAGCTGGGAAGGAAGTACAAAACATTAGTTTGGGAATCCCCCCAGATACCCGCACGCAAACGGCAACAATTTTACAACAAGCAGTCTACAACACTCAGGAACGCAACCGTTTACTGCATAATGCTTGGGTAACTAGCGTCAGTTACTCACCAGATGGTGAAGTCATTGCTTCTGGTAGTGTAGATAACACCATCCATCTTTGGCGTAGAGATGGCAAATTGCTTACCACTCTCACTGGTCATAATGATGGGGTAAATAGCGTCAGTTTTTCCCCCGATGGTGAGATTTTGGCTTCTGCCAGTGCAGACAGTACCATCAAACTTTGGCAACGCAATGGTCAACTAATTACCACACTCAAAGGACATGACCAAGGTGTCAAGAGTGTTAGTTTTTCCCCCAATGGTGAAATTATCGCCTCTGGTAGTAGTGACCATACCATTAATCTTTGGAGTCGTGCAGGTAAATTACTACTTAGTCTCAATGGACATAGCCAAGGTGTCAATAGCATCAAATTCTCCCCAGAAGGTGATACCATTGCCTCTGCCAGTGACGATGGGACAATTAGACTGTGGAGTTTAGACGGTCGCCCTTTAATCACCATCCCCTCCCACACAAAACAAGTGTTGGCTGTCACATTTAGCCCCGATGGGCAAACCATTGTTTCGGCTGGTGCAGACAATACCGTCAAACTCTGGAGTCGTAACGGTACTTTGCTGACAACTCTAGAGGGACATAATGAAGCTGTTTGGCAAGTAATTTTCTCCCCCGATGGACGGTTAATTGCTACCGCCAGCGCTGATAAAACTATTACCCTTTGGTCGCGTGATGGCAATATCTTAGGAACTTTTGCTGGACATAACCATGAAGTCAATAGTCTCAGTTTTAGTCCCGATGGCAATATATTAGCTTCCGGTAGCGATGATAATACTGTCAGACTGTGGACTGTGAACAGAACACTACCCAAAACCTTTTATGGACATAAAGGTAGCGTCAGTTACGTCAGATTTAGCAATGATGGTAAGAAAATTACCTCACTCAGCACCGACAGCACAATGAAAACCTGGAGTCTGGATGGGAAATTATTGCAAACCTTGTCGTCTCCTCTACCTGATGTCACCAGTATCAGTTTCACACCAGACAATAAAATCGTCGCCTTAGCTAGTCCTGACCATACTATCCACCTTTACAACCGGCAAGGCGGTTTGCTGCGTAGCTTACCAGGTCACAACCATTGGATAACGAGCTTAAGTTTCAGTCCCAACAAGCAAATATTAGCTTCTGGTAGTGCTGACAAAACCATCAAACTTTGGAGTGTAAACGGTCGCTTGTTGAAGACTCTGTTAGGACATAATGGTTGGGTGACAGATATCAAATTTAGCGCTGATGGCAAAAACATTGTCTCCGCTAGTGCTGACAAAACTATCAAAATTTGGAGCTTAGATGGTAGGCTAATCAGGACTTTACAAGGTCATAGTGCTAGTGTGTGGAGTGTCAACCTTTCACCCGACGGTCAAACTCTAGCCTCAACTAGTCAAGATGAAACTATCAAACTCTGGAATTTAAATGGGGAATTAATCTACACCCTCCGGGGTCATAGTGATGTAGTTTACAATTTAAGTTTTTCACCTGATGGTAAAACAATAGCCTCAGCTAGTGATGACGGCACAATTAAGCTATGGAATGTCCCTAATGGCACATTACTAAAAACCTTCCAAGGACATCGCGGCGGTGTCAGAAGCGTGAGTTTTAGTCCCGACGGTAAAATTTTGGCTTCCGGTGGACATGATACTACAGTCAAAGTCTGGAACCTGGAGGGGATAGAACTACAAACCCTCAATCTAGATGAGTTACTCAACCGTGCTTGCGATCGCCTGCATAATTATCTCACAACCAACCCTAATATAACTACAGAAGAGTATCAGCTTTGTTTTGGGGATTAGGGAGCTGGGAGCAGGGGGAACTGGGGAAGCAAAGAAGAATAACTATGGACTGTTGACCAATGACTAATGACCAATTAAAAATATGCCTCGTGCTGTTGCTACTAGTAGTTTAAACCAAAGCAGACAAACAGTTGCTCCGAAATTATGGTTACTGTTGGTGGGAGTTAATGAATACCAGGATAAGCAACTACCATCCTTACGTTATTCAGCAGTTGATTGTCAGGTATTGGCAGAAGCTTTAACTAGTGCAACTAAAGAGCAATTTTCTCAAAAAGAAATTAACATTTACCATGATTTTGCTGCGGAATTACCGTTGTTAAATCATGTGCGCGCCAGTTTAAAACAAATTACTGCATCTGCTCAACCTACAGACACTATCTTATTCTACTTTTCAGGTCATGGAATGCTGCAACCAAACACGCAGCAAGCATACTTATGTTTGGCAGATACGCAAAAAGATGACTTAGAAAATACAGGTTTAGCTGTTCAAGAATTATTACAATTTTTCAGTCATAGTGGCGTTCAAAATCAGTTAGTTTGGCTTGATGCTTGTCATAGTGGCGGAATGACACTGCGCGGCTTGAATCCTACGCCCCAACTAGTCGCAGTTCTACAACAACGGGCTGCTAAAAGTCAGGGATTTTATGCTTTATTATCTTGCGATACAGACCAGCAATCATGGGAGTTTCCCGAACTAGGACATGGAGTATTTACATATTATTTAATGCGGGGTTTACGTGGTGATGCGGCTGATAATCAAGGGATAATTTCGGCTGATGGATTGTACCGTTATGTTTATCACCAAACATTACAATATATAGATAAAACCAATCAACAATTAAGGTTAATTAACCAACAGAAAAGAGGTAAAGGAGATACCGAACTTTATAGCGAATATCCCCTACAGACACCAAAGCGAATTGTCGAAGGAGTTGGGGAATTAATTATTGGCAGAATCCAGGGAAGTCTCGAATCACTTCCTGCAAGAAAAGCCTTAGCAATTGAGGGTGTTATTGGCTCACAAACAGCATTAGATTTTAGTAAGGTTTTGGGTAAAGCCGGAGCATTTGACTTAGAATATCTAACGCATTACGCAACAACAACTGCTCAAAATATCCGTGAAACTATTAAAGATTGCCTGCGTTCTCAAAATCAACTACAGCCATACACAACTGAAGCACCAATCACCGTCTTGTTATATCTGCGTGGACGACTGGAAGAAACCCCCGCAGGAGAACCATCATTAGTTTTATTCGATGATATTTGGTTAAGCCGTTCTTGGTTAAGGCAACAATTACGCCGTTCTTGTGTCACCCAACAAATTATCATTTTAGATTGTCCAGCCGGAACCCACAGTCTATCTCTGCAAGACTGGGTAGAAGATTTACAACTTAGCTCAGACACAGGACAATGTATCATTGCTGCGACTTGTCCCAAAAACAACCCAGAAATTTTTGCCCAAGCACTCATCACCACCTTAAAAGCTGCGTCTCCCCCTGTTGGTTTATCAATAGCCGCCTGGATAACCCAATTACAAATCCATCTAGCAGCACAAACACCAATTACCCCATCTCCCCCACTGCATATATGGCTATCAGGTACACAAGGCGTAATAGAAATCATCCCACCAAGCGCTAACGCAAACAACCATGAAAAATCACCAGCCTTAGATTTAAAAATTTGCCCCTATCGCGGTTTAAAAGCCTTTAGCGAAGAAGATACGCAATATTTCTACGGTAGAGAATCCTTAACTCAACAGTTAATTTCCCAACTAGCCCACAAATCATTCTTAGCTGTCGTCGGTGCATCCGGTAGCGGTAAATCTTCCGTCGTCCAAGCAGGGTTAATTGCTCAACTCCGTCCCGGTAAACAACTACCTGGTAGTGATTCCTGGCTAATTAAAAGCATCCGCCCAGGCGCACGTCCCCTAGAAGCTTTGGCACGAAGCTTGGGAGTGGGGGAAGTGGGGGAGCAAACAATTCAAAATTCAAAATTCAAAATTCAAAAAAAAGAGTGGGGAGCAGGGGAGCAGCACTCGCCGGGAGAAAAAATTGACCCAACTCCTCACCTCCACCTAGAAGCCATGCTCTACCAAGGTGTAGAAGGCTTTGTCTACTGGCTGCGTAGCCGACCAGAACCGATGGTGGTGTTGGTGGTTGACCAATTTGAAGAATTATTCACCCTTGCACCCAGTGAAGATAGACAGCGATTTTTAGAACTGCTACTGGGGGCAGTGGAATATGCCTCTGATAAGTTTAAAGTAGTGATAACTGTGCGAGCCGATTTTATTAGCCCTTGCTTGGAAGTACCAGCACTAGCTAGCTTATTGCAGCAATCCAGTATATTAGTTCCCCCCAACTTGAGTGATGACGACTACCGCCGTGTCATCGTCAACCCAGCCGAACAAGTGGGTTTAAAAGTAGAACCGGGATTAGTAGAAGTTCTTTTACAGGAGTTAAACCACTCTGCCGGCGATTTACCCCTGTTAGAGTTTGTCTTAGAACAATTGTGGGAACACCGCCAAGCTGGTGAGTTAACGCTGACAGCCTATCAACAGCAAATCGGTGGTATCAAAGGCGCTTTAGAACGCAAAGCCCAGGAAGTTTATGAAAGCTTAGACTCACAAGCCCAAGAATGCGCCCGATGGATTTTTCTCTCACTCACACAGTTAGGTGAAGGAACAGAAGACACCAGACGTAGAGTATTGAAATCTGAGTTAGTAGTGAAAAAATATGCTGATGACTTAATTGACAGAACCCTCTTAGCGTTAACGGCTGCGAAGTTGGTAGTAATAAATTCAGAAGAAGAAAGCAAGGTAGACGCAGGACAAAGTAGAACTTCCCCGTCTCTCCCCACTCCCCATTACCCCTTATCCCTAGAGGGAACCCCACCTTCCCCAATCACAATAGAAGTCGCCCACGAAATCCTTATCCGCCACTGGTCAACCTTGCGCTGGTGGTTGGAGGAAAATCGTAGTAGACTGCGATCGCAGCGTCAAATTGAACAAGCTGCCGCACTGTGGAAACACCATCAAGCCCAACCTGATTTTTTATTACAAGGTATTCGCCTAGCGGAAGCCGAAGAAATTTACATCAAATACACCGATGAATTATCTCAAGATGTCCAAAACTTCATCGCCGCTTGTTTAGCCGCCAGACAACAACAACAGCGAGAACAAAAAAAGCGACTCCGCCAAGCCCAAAGGGCTGTAGTCATCATCAGTGTTTTAGCCATCGCCGCTACTGGTTTCGGTGGTTTCGCCTATTTTCAAAAACGCTCCGCCCAGTTGCGCGAAATAACCGCTTTAAATGCTTCATCAGAGGCGCTGCTATTATCCAATCAGCAGCTAGAAGCTATCATCGCTAGCGTGAAAGCGGGAAAAGAACTAAAACAAGTTTTTGCGCCAGAAAGAGATATACAAATAGCAACAGTTGCCACTTTTCAACAAGCTATTGCTAACACTCAAGAAATTAACCGCTTGCAAGGTCACGCTCAACAAGTCAACGCCGTGAGTTTTAGTCCAGACGGCAAAGTTTTAGCATCCGCTAGTGACGACAGGACAGTAAAACTCTGGGATATACATGGTCAATTAATCACGACTATCACAGCATCTCAGAAAAGAGTAACAGCGATCGCCTTTAGCCATAACGGAAAATATCTTGCTACTGCTAACGCCGATTATACCATTAAACTTTATGCCCTTGATACTTCATGTTTAATTGTAAATAACCTACAAAAATGTATACAATTAATCAAAACTTTCCCCGGACACACAGATATTGTTACCGATGTAGTCTTCAGTCCAGATAGTAAGACCATAGTTTCTAGTAGCTTAGACAAAACTATAAAATTATGGCGTATTGATGGCAGCATCATCAATACATGGAATGCTCATAATGGCTGGGTAAACTCTATCAGCTTTAGCCCTGATGGTAAAATGATAGCCTCCGGTGGCGAAGATAATTTAGTTAAACTTTGGCAAGCAACAAACGGTCATTTAATTAAAACTCTGACAGGACATAAAGAACGTATTACCAGTGTTAAATTTAGTCCTGATGGTAAAATTCTTGCTTCAGCCAGTGGCGATAAAACTATCAAATTCTGGAACACAGACGGTAAGTTTTTAAAAACGATAGCAGCACACAATCAACAAGTTAACAGCATAAACTTTAGTTCTGATAGTAAAACTCTAGTTTCGGCTGGTGCTGATAGCACTATGAAAGTTTGGAAAATAGACGGTACACTAATTAAAACAATTTCCGGACGTGGCGAACAAATCAGAGATGTGACATTTAGCCCTGATAATAAAGTTATAGCCTCAGCTAGTAGTGATAAAACCGTGAGAATCCGGCAATTGAATTATCAGAAATCACAAAAATCTAATGTTAATAGTGTTAGCTTTAATCCTGATGGGAAAACATTCGCCTCGGCGGGTTGGGATGGCAATATAACAATTTGGCAGAGAGAAACATTAGCTCATTCATCACTGTCTACAATTCAAAAAAATCAAAATATTATTACTACCGTTAGTTATAGTCCTGATGGTAAAACTATAGCCACAGCTAGCGCTGATAACACTATTAAACTTTGGGATAGTCAAACTCAGCAGTTAATTAAAACATTAACTGGTCACAAAGATAGAATTACAACCCTTAGTTTCCATCCCGATAATCAAACAATTGCCTCTGGAAGTGCTGATAAAACTATTAAAATATGGCGAGTAAATGACGGTCAATTATTACGCACCCTCACAGGACATAATGACGAAGTGACAAGCGTCAATTTTAGTCCTGATGGTCAATTCCTCGCATCAGGTAGCACTGATAATACAGTGAAAATTTGGCAGACAGACGGCAGATTAATCAAAAATATCACAGGTCACGGTTTAGCGATCGCCTCAGTAAAATTTAGCCCAGATAGCCACACCCTCGCCTCTGCCAGTTGGGATAATACCATCAAACTGTGGCAAGTAACAGACGGAAAACTCATCAATAACCTAAACGGACACATCGACGGCGTAACTAGCCTCAGCTTCAGTCCCGACGGTGAAATTTTAGCCTCCGGTAGTGCAGACAACACCATCAAACTGTGGAATCTTCCCAACGCCACATTACTCAAAACCCTCTTAGGACATCCCGGTAAAATCAACACCCTTGCTTTCAGTCCCGACGGTAAAACGTTGCTAAGTGGCGGTGAAGACGCAGGGGTAATGGTGTGGAATCTAGATTTAGATGACTTAATGCAGCAAGGATGCGATCGCATCACCGATTATCTCCAGCATAATAGCAATGTGAGTGCAGGCGATCACCCTATATGTCAGAATTAATTTGGAATCATGTCAACAATTTTTTGATGGTGAGTAATGGCGCGATCGCTTCGAGTAGCACCAGAGTATATTAATAAAGTAAAGTCAGCACTTCAGCGTCATGGCTATCCCCGCCAGCAGTCATTAGCTACTGACTCAGGACTTGGCTTATTCACAGTCAAAAGCTTTCTGAGTGGTAGACCAATTGACTATCTGAATTTTCTAGAACTCTGCACTAAATTGGTTTTAGACTGGCAAGAAATAGCATATAAAGAACTAGAAACTCAGCCAACAGGAGAAGCGTCACCCTTCATCACTGGCGCACCCATTACCCAACCGCGTTACTTTTTCGGACGGGAGAAAGAATTAAAACGCCTGTTTAACCTACTCAAATGCCAACCACTAATATTACAAATTCTGTGTCGAGAAAGATTATTTACTCTAGAAGAAGGCGAAAATGATGATAACTGGTGTGAGGAAAGTTTACGACAGATGAAACCGTTTGCTGATTTATTTATTAGATTAGAAAAAATAGACTCACTATGAAAGCGCATCGAGTTGAAACAACATTAACCGAAGACGGAATCTTAGTGCTGACAAATTTACCATTTCAGGCAGGCGAAGCCGTAGAAATCATTATCTTAGAACCATAAGTCATCTAATTGATAATCCGTACATTGTTGGCATACCGCTAAACGAGCGACTGGAAATCTTCTCTGGACGTTAATTGAGTTTATTTAGTGACTTCCAGATAAAAAAATATCAAAAATGTAGGGTGGGCATTGCCCTCCAAAACCCGCTATCAAGAGTAACGAAATACGGATTAAGGTATTCTTGACAGCATCATGATAAATATATCTTGTAGGTATGTTCGAGTATATTCATGGTAATAATTCTTGCTTATTCAAATTAGCTAAAGCATTTTCGGCTGCTGCTTTCTCAGCATCTTTTTTATTTTTACCTATACCTTCACCATATTCTTTTTCTCCTACTAAAACCGTAGCCTTAAACTCTGGGGCATGAGAAAAACCACCTATTTGTTCTGTTAAGTATTTGGGAGGAGTTGGGCCGATGTTTCGTTGTACCCATTCCTGAAACCGATTTTTTGAGTCTACATTAGAGCGAACAACTACAATTTGTTCGGGTACAGATTCAAATAAAGGTTCTATAATTGCGCGTACAGCTTCAATATTGGAATTATTATCTAGATAATAAGCACCAATCACCGCTTCAAAGGTGCTGCTAAGTAAATTAGGATTTTGATAACCGCCATCTCGAATAGCACCTTTCCCCAGGCGCATTTTAAAATCTAAACCTACCTCAATAGCAAATTTTGCTAGTTGCTTTTCGTCTACCAACGCCGAACGCCGTCGCGTTAATTCATCTTCTCCCCTGTCAGGGTGACTGCGATAGAGATACTCACCACTTAAAAAATTCAATATCGCATCACCAAGAAATTCTAAGCGTTCATTATGTTCGCCTTCTTCTGGATTTTCATTTACATAAGAACGATGGGTAAGGGCGCGGCGTAAAAGTTTATCATCACGAAACATTAAAAGTTTGTACATCTTTATCTTTATATTATTGCCGAGAAGGTGGAAATATTTTATTTAAATCCAGAGACAAATCGGGGAAACATGGTAGGGATATCACCTGATTAGGTAAGACAATTCTCTTATTAAGATATCCGTGTTTTCCTTGGCTGTCTTGATAAGGTTGGCTGTAAGATTCCAAATAATTATCAAATAAATTGAATATCCAATAATCCGCAATACCTGCTTTAGCATAGAGAGATATTTTAATATCTTGGTCATAACTCAAAGAAGAATCAGCAACTTCTATCACTAGCAACACATCATCAGGGCTAGGGTGAGCAGATAGATAATTGTCATCTCGGTTTTTAACAATGGCAAAATCCGGTTCTGGTTCGCTGTTAGGCGGTAAAGTAATCGGGGCTTGGGACTGTAAAGTAGCCCTATCACCGACTAACTTAGGTAGTTCTCGTAATAACTTGCGTAAGCAAGTCTCATGGGCTTTACCCTTGGATACCATTTGTATCAGCTCCCCGTTAATTAACTCAATGTGGTCATCTTCGTGGAAAAAGCCCAATTCCGTGAGTTTTTGGTACTCATCGAGGGTGAAGCGTTTAGCTTGAGCGATACTCATAGATTTTTCTCCCAAGGGTAATACAAAGCCTTTATCCTCATCACCCTTATTCTAAATGTGCCAGAAATTGATATGCTAAAAGCCGAGACTAGCTATTTTGCAAACCAATGCCTGCGCCTACTATTAATCCCACAATTACTGCTTTTCCCTTGACAGCCGTAGTCGGTCAAGAAGCCATCAAACTAGCGTTGCTGTTAGCAGCAGTCGATCCTGGTTTGGGGGGAGTAGCGATCGCAGGTCGTCGTGGTACGGCAAAATCTGTAATGGCTCGTGCTATCCACGCCCTACTCCCACCCATCGAAGTTGTTAAAGGCTCATTGAGCAATTGCGACCCCAACCACCCAGAAGAATGGGATGATTATCTATTGGCGGAGTACGCTGACAAGAATATTCAAGATGTCCCCACGGAAATTATCCCCTCGCCTTTTGTGCAGATTCCCCTTGGTGTGACAGAAGACCGACTCCTGGGTTCTGTGGATGTGGAACAGTCGGTCAAGCAAGGAGACACCATATTTCAGCCAGGTTTACTCGCCACAGCTAACCGGGGTGTGCTGTATGTGGATGAAATCAATTTATTAGATGACCAAATATCCAACCAACTATTAACAGTCCTCTCGGAAGGTCGTAACCAAATTGAGCGCGAGGGGATTAGTTTTCAGCATCCTTGCAAATCGCTATTTATCGCCACCTACAACCCCGAAGAAGGCGCATTACGGGAACACTTATTAGATAGAATTGCGATCGCTCTTTCGGCTGACGGTGTTCTCGGACTAGACCAAAGAGTAGAAGCAGTAGAACAAGCGATCGCCTATTCCAAATCCCCCCAAGATTTTCTCCAGCAATACAACGAAGATTTAGACTCACTCAAAACCCAAATTATCTTGGCGCGGGAATGGTTGAAGGAAGTCACCATCACTCAAGAACAAATAACCTACTTAGTAGACGAAGCCATTCGCGGCGTTGTCCAAGGTCATCGTGCTGAGTTATTTGCTGTGCGGGTTGCCAAAGCGGCGGCGGCTTTAGAAGGGCGGACAACCGTCAACGCTGAAGATTTGCGGCGAGCGGTGGAGTTGGTAATTGTACCACGAGCAACAGTTATCCAGACACCACCACCAGACCAGCCACCGCCACCACCCCCGCCACCACCACCACAAAGTCAGGACGAGTCAGAGGAAGAACAAGAAGAAGAACAGGAAAACAACGAAGATAAACCAGAGGAACAAGAACAGCAAGAACCCCCTGATATTCCCGAAGAATTTATCTTCGACCCAGAAGGGGTAATTCTGGATAACAGCGTCCTGTATTTTGCTCAGATGGCACAACGCCAAGGTAAATCTGGTAGTCGGAGTATCATCTTTTCCGACGACCGGGGGCGCTATATTAAGCCTATGTTGCCTAAGGGGAAAGTGCGACGCATTGCTGTAGATGCCACCCTCAGGGCAGCTGCACCCTATCAAAAAGCACGACGAGAAAGACAGCCTGATAAAAAAGTTATTGTTGAGCAAGGTGACATTCGCTCAAAACGCTTGGTACGCAAAGCCGGGGCGTTGGTTGTTTTTGTGGTAGATGCTTCTGGCTCAATGGCCTTAAATCGGATGCAGTCCGCGAAAGGTGCGGTGATGCAACTACTCACCGAAGCTTATCAAAACCGTGACCAAGTAGCTTTGATTCCCTTCCGGGGAGAACAAGCAGAGGTATTACTACCACCAACTCGTTCTATTGCCTTAGCACGGAACCGACTGGAAAGATTACCCTGTGGTGGTGGTTCGCCCCTAGCTCATGGCTTAACCCAAGCTGTACGCGTCGGTGTCAATGCCCAAATGGGTGGAGATATTGGGCAAGTTGTCATTGTAGCTATCACCGACGGCCGGGGTAATATTCCTCTATCACGTTCTTTGGGTGAACCACAAGAATCCGGAGAAAAACCAGATATCAAAGCGGAACTATTAGACATCGCCGCCAGAATCCGGGCTTTGGGGATGCAGTTACTAGTTATCGATACCGAAAGTAAATTTGTCTCTACCGGCTTTGCTAAAGAATTAGCGAAAACCTCAGGAGGCAAATATTATCATCTACCTAAAGCCACCGATAAAGCCATTGCTGCTATGACTAAAGGGGCGATCGCTGATTTAAAATCTCGGTAGATAGTGACTGGTCAATAGTCATTAGTCGTGAGTCAATAAACTCTGGACTATGGGCTTTTGACTATGAACCAGTAGGCATTACTTGTGGTTGTAAATAACAAATTAAATCTTGAATACCCTTTTGCAAATACCTCGTTACCGTCATAGGACTAGTACCGATGTTTTTAGCAGCATCTTTGCGAGAAAGTTCTTTCAAGAAGACCATTTCCACGGCTTGGCGGGGCTTTTCCTCTAGCATACTAATTGCCCCTTGCAGTTGTTGCCGTTCTTCATCCTGTTGTTGTTGGGCAATTGTTCGAGGACAAGGAAGGGCTTCACCTAAGGTAATTTGGCAATCTACATAGTGTACTGCCGTAGCATCTAAACTTAAAGGCATCCGATTTTGGGCAGCCAACTTAGTTTCTTGCCATTCTTGCACAGATACCTTGAGGTACTTGGCAATTTCAGCATCCTTGGGCGGACGACCTAGAGATATTGATAATTCTTTACGGACTTTTTGTCCTTCGTTATATAATTCTTGCCAACGACGAGGAATTTTTAATAGCGTACTGCGATCGCGGAGAAAATGCAGCATTTCACCTCTAATATATGGCACAGCAAAGGAACTAAAAGCATACCCTTGACTGGGATCAAAACGTTCTATAGCTCTGATTAAACCAAAATAACCAATTTGTTCCAAATCTTCATAAGGTTCATTACATTGATGGCTAAATTTATGAGCCATTTTTCTTACTAAGCCGGTGTGTAATTGAACCAGTCTGTTACGAAGTTTAATAGAAGGATTATGGTGGTATGAGCGCAATAACTCCATACCATCAGTTTGCATAGAGGACTCACTTGCTGCCATATAAAAATTCCCTTGTGGTAACTCCTTTTTTCACCAAATTGGAGTTGCGTAATATGTTCTTCAAAGCTGTCATTATTTTCCTTAGTAGCGCCTGAATAAACCATCGTCGTTTCACTGAACTTACCAGGGGGCTGACTCTGCCGTTCAGTGTTTGTACGCATGATTTATAAGTTATCTCTGTTATAAGTATTTTTATTTATTCAATGAAAAATATTCTCTGTATAATATTTATTCCTGATAACAAACTCAGTTATTTCTGCTGGGAAATACATACATAAACTAAAACCCCAGTTTGTTAAAAAAAACTGGGGTTGTTTAAACGGAAAGTTTACGAGAAAAAGTTAGGTTAAAAAACCGGACTTGCATCCCGTTAGGCTAACGCCCCTTGTGGGTGGCTGTCTTTAATTTTGTAGCGCTTGCGCTTCCCGTAGGGTATTTTGAATTGATTCATGCAGCTATAGTAATACTGCTACTAATGATTGTCGGTTTATTAGACAAAAAACCTATTTGAATTTTGGCTGTGCTGCCAATGCCATCTTCATCAAAAAACAGTTGACCTGTAATATTGTTGTAAATGAAGCGATCGCTTGCTGTTGTCGCATGACTACCGAGGCGGAAGAGTGCAGGATCAAGTGTACCTAAAGCTTGGCTGAGTCCAAATTCTGCCCTGGGAATCAAGATTGTGTCTTGCCCGACTTTAAAATCAGTGATTATATCAAACTCTCCAGTTCTAGTATCACTTAAATAGAAGCGATCGCGGCCGTTACCGCCAATTAATAAGTCATTTCCCTTACCACCAACTAACAGATCATCTCCATTACCACCGATTAAGGTATCATTGTCGTCACCACCATACAGGGTGTCGTTACCGTTACCACCTAGTAAGATATCTTTGCCTCTGTCACCATATAGGGTATCGTTACCGTTACCACCTATTAATAAATCGTTACCACCCAAACCCCGGATGAGATCATTCCTATTAGTACCTGTGAGAATATCGTTATCTGGAGTACCAATAATGCCGCCACTAGCATTGATAGTCAGACTCACAGTTGCTGTTGCTGTGCCACCTTTACCATCACTGATACTATAAGTGAAACTGTCATTGCCAAGGTAGCCAGTATTGGGAGTGTAGGTAATAAAGTCATCAGCAAAGTTACCTGGTGTACCATTGTCATTGACAACAGCAACACCGTTGACAGGGTTAGATACCAAACTCAGTTGTAAAGAATCACCATTCACATCACTGTCATTAGTTAGGACGTTAATGTTGACAGCAGTGTTTTCATTGGTCGTGGCTATATCATTCACAGCTATGGGTGCAGTGTTTAAATTCAGCCCTACAATCACTGGGTCATGGTCTGAGGAACGGAAAGCATCAGGACTGTATAAGCTGGTTTGTTGTCCTACTGACTTGAAGTTGGTGTTGTAGTCGAGAACATTGGGTTCATCAGCATTAATATGCCACTTGACAGCAGTACTTACTTGTGAAGCCAGTGAGGCATTAGCTAAAGCATGGTCTAAAGCACCCCATTGACCATCAAAAACATAGGAATAGGTGGTATTTGGCAACAGGTTGTTATATCCGGCATTTTCCAAAGCCCTGATTGGGTCTTCCTGGGCGTAGGCGTTGAGGTCGCCGAGAATGAGGTAATCTGTGTCAGTAGTCCCTGTGGGATTTGTCGCTAACCATGCTGCCAAATCTTGGGATGCGCGAGTCCGAGTCCCATTAGATAAACCTTGACCATCACCAGCGTCAGCATCACCAGGATTTCCAGAACTTGAACCCTTAGATTTAAAGTGATTGATGACGGCTGTGAACTGTTCACCTGTGGAGTTTTGTCGGAAAGTTTGGGCTAGGGGTTTACGGTTATTGTTATCAAACGCACCTTGACCAAAGCCATCGGCGACCGTGGCGGCTACACCCACAGGAGTGACACTATTAGGTTTATAGATAAAACCAACGGCGATCGCATCCGTACCGAGTTGAGACAGTCCTGGATTAATAAACGCATAAGTACCCGCACCGGCAACAGCATTGAGTCCATTAATTAAATCTTGAATGGCACTATTAGCACCGTAACCATCATTTTCGATTTCAATCAGACCTACAACATCGGCATTTAACCCCAGAATAGCCGCAATTGTCTTTTCACGCTGGCGGTTGAACTCAGTCAGGTTTTCTGCACCCCTTTGTTCAGGACTGGTGAAGCCGCTACCAGTACCATCACCGTTGAAGTAATTCAGAACGTTAAAGCTGGCAACCTTGAGTGTACCGCCTACATCTGGTGTGGTTGCTGGACGAGGATTGGCTGGTGTAAAGTCTACGCCAGTTGAGGTTTGAACGCGGTATCCTTCAAAGCGTTGGTCTAAAACGCCGGTGATACTAGCAACGGTATCACCACCCCGTAAGGTGTTGGTAGCACTTAAGGGTTCACCACCACGACCAAAGATAATGGTTGCAGGGTTTTGTGTGCTGCTACCGTCATCTAAGATAATCCGTCGTTTGGCAATCTCATCTAAATAAGCAGCGTAGCCAGCAACACTGGGGTCATTAAATTGGGTGTATTGTTCCAGCCTGCCATCCGTACCTGGTTGGTTACTAGTACCAGTTGCGGAGAGAACTACCTGACCGAAGCGACCGAGTTGAAAATGTTCGGTAACAGTTAAATCCCCATTACCAGCACTGATATTTACCCGCATCCCTTCGTAGCGTTCCAAATCTGCGACAGTCGTCACAGGTAACTGGATATTACTCATTTTCGGTAGTATGTCTGCACCCAAGTTGATGATGCTGCTGACGCTAGAAAGTTGGGTAAGGCTGCTGACACCGTTGTTAGTGCTAAATTCGCTCACACTGCCAGTCACCCGGACTTTATCACCGACGCTACCAGAGAACTGGCCGGTGGGGTCGAAAACAAAGATACCTTCAGAAGTTGTAGAGTCATTATCGGTATCTGCATCTTCTTCTTGGACGAAAAAGCCATTCAAACCTGAACCACCAGGGAATGCAGCAACCACAACACCTTCAATTGTGCGAATGCCACCAAAAGCAGAGTTAAAGGCTGTACCACTACCTTGAATTTGGTGAATTTTGGTAATGGTGAGGGCAACATCATTATCGGTAATTGTGGCAGTGACTGAGCCAATGTTAATACCGTTGTAGTTGCTATCAGTGCTGGTAACACTGTGGTTAATAATACTAGTGTGTGTGCCTTCTACTAGGTCATCATTAACTGCGGTTATCGTTACAGTTTGGGGCGTATTCCAGTTAGCAGGGGTAAAGGTGAGAGTATTGACACTAGTAGTAGTTTGAGAATCAGGGTTAATGGTGACAGTAACGTTGGCTGTGGGCTGGGTATTTAGGACGATGGTGTAGGTATCCGTTGCCCCACCTTCAGTAA
The DNA here is from genome assembly GCF_048568275.1 of Anabaena sp. FACHB-595. NCBI lineage: Bacteria > Bacillati > Cyanobacteriota > Cyanophyceae > Nostocales > Nostocaceae > Anabaena > Anabaena sp. FACHB-595. The sequence goes on along the minus strand of NZ_CP183473.1, from coordinate 302,617 downwards.
CGTTGGTGCTACTACCAGACTCAATTAAGGTGATGCTAGGTAATGGGGCAGTGGAAACTTTTACATCATCAATACTCAAACCATGATCAGTACCTGGATGGTCAATATCGACCCAACGTAACCAAATTTCTTCACCAGGATTGAGAGATAAACCGCTAATTGTGCCGGAGATTAGATTGCGGTTGGCACTTGCATTACCATTGAGTGCGCCAGCAGTCGTATTGTTGATCAGACTAGTAAAATCTAGATTGTTGACATCTACCCAAGTACCACCAGTTAAGCTTGTTGCACCGGTTTGATATTGGAAATCAACGGTTTGAGGATTAGAAGTAGTACCACCACTACGCCATTGTTCACCGTAATAGTTAACATACAGCTGATTAACTACATTACCTGTGTCGTTAAAAAACCTGCTACCCCAATAAAATGTACCTGCGGCTGCGTTACCTGAACCGATAGAACCTAAAGCACGGTCTGAACTATCCAAACCGAAGCTGTAGAGATTACCTGCGGTGTTGCTTCCTGTTGAGGCGACAATGGTTGTGCCGGTTCCGGTTCTAGCAGTATACCAACCAGCGATTGTAGAGCTATCAGTCCAGGTTTCTGAACCCGAACTAATCAGACTATTAAACTCTTGAGAGTAGGGAGTATTGAGGGAAATTGCCCCGGCTGGTAGAGTGAGGATTGGAGAACCAAGGGTTATGACTTCACTACGGAATTTTTGCAAGTTATCTTGAGCTAAGTCTTTGGAAATTGTGCCGTTGTTGTACCAAACGGTATCACCGTTATCTACCAGCAATTGAATCTGGGTATTGTTGGTGAGGGAATCTGGCACTTCCACAATGGATTCAAAACTGCCGTTAGTATTCAATGCTGTTAAATCAGAAATACGTAATACAGGCGCATCAGTAGCATTACCAGTCCAAGTGTAGAGACGGAAATCATTGGGGGCTATTCCTGTAGAACCACCAGGGGGGCCAGCAATAATTAAGTATTGATTACTAGAGTTACGCTCAATACTGCGGACACCACGACCACCTAAGTCTAAGAAGATGGGCGCACCAAAGCTAGCAGCACCAGATGTGCCGCCTGTGGTATTCAGGATATTGGTAAAATTAGTGACAGGAATAATTAGGGCATTAGTGCGATCGCTTGTTGGTTGATTGGGCGCACGAAAGGAAACATAAGCAGTATTGCCATCGGGTGCAACTGTCAAGCCTTCAATGTTGAAACCGTTGCGAATTTCAGGCGATACACCATTTGCAGCACTCTCAGCCAGCCCTAAAAAGCCAGCACCCAAACCGTGACCGTTGTTATTATCCCAAGCAATTAAATCATCTTCGAGGAATTGATAGTAACCTTGGAATGTCAGGGTAGCACTTGCCCCTGTACCAGAAATCTGGGTGGCAAAAATCCGTTCCCGGTTGGGTGAATCGTTACCATTACTGTTGTTGCTGTGGGAACCTGACCAGTAAATTGTGTTACCAATGCGGGTAGAGGCTTCGATATCTACTTCACTGGAACCGGATAAGCCCAGTAATGAGGTAAAGTCAAAGCTGGCTAGTGGTAAACCAGAATTACGGCGATCGTACAGCCGAATTGTTTGGTCTTCGTCGTCGGCAACGAACATATAATTAGCATCAATAGCGATCGCACTAGAAGCGTCACTTGTCCCTGTCAGGAAACGGGTATCGGGACTAACGGATCCGGCTGAGGCGGCGTAGTTAATGATGTAGGAACTGCTGAGTGTACCGTCACTCACGGTAAGAGTAATATTTGCTAAACCAACACCAGCAGGATTAATTTTTAGATTACGTTCTGCACCAGTACCAGTTAAGGTCAGGTTGGCATCAGGGACAACCGCCTGATTGCTGCTGGTGACTGTGATTGTCAGGTTTTCAACTGGGGTGTCAGTATCACTCAAGGTGAAGTTAATACCCAATGTCCTTGCTGGGTCGGTAGGATCATTAATGACACCACTAATAGCACCAGCACCAATTTGGGGTAAGGGAACAGGTAGGTTTTGCCCATCCAGGAAGTCCGTTGTACTGGGATTAACTGTAATTTTCGGCGCGCCCACAGTGGATACGGGGTTAGGAATGTAAGTCCCTGGGTTACCCACATCATTACCTGTAGACAAGCGGGAATTCTGACCATCATTGATGGCAGAAAGCTGCCAGTTGGTAGTAATCTCGAAAGCATCAAGATTCGCTGCTGTCGTCCAACCACTAGCGTTTTGGGTGCGAATAGTCCCGGTGAATACTTCATCGTTGTAGGCGAGGCGGTCTATTAGCTGGCCGGTGCTGTCATACAGGTTAATTTCATCAGCGCGTCCCAAACCTTGGTTAGAGTTACCGATAATTTTTACCGAGGTGGGTAGGTTCCACGCAGTACGGAATGTCTCCGCCGCAGTTTCCGTTAAAATTACCGACTCCCCAGGCTGGACGATACCAAATGCACTGAGATTGAAGGAACCAGCAATGCGAGTATTGTCATCAAAACTCCAGCCAGTAAAGTCTACTGGGGTAGTACCAAGGTTGGTAAACTCTACAAATTCGCCATTAGCACCAGTGTACATATACTCGGTGATTTGGACATTGACATTGGTGTTGGGTGGTGCGTCGTTGTCGGTAATATTTATATTGATGTTAGCGATCGCAATCCCGTTGTAATTGGTATCGCTACTACTAACATTGTGGGCGATCGTACTGGTGTGTGTACCCTCAATTACATCATCATTGACAGCAGTCACCGTTACAGTTTGGGCTATATTCCAGTTTTGGGGAGTGAAAATTAATGTGGGTGAACTGGTTGTCACCTGATTATCAACAGTGATGTTAATTGTGACATCTGCTGTAGGCTGAGTTTTCAGAACTATGGTGTAACTATCTGTCACACCACCTTCAGTTACATCTGTACTAGTACCAGATTGAGTAATGGTTATACCTGGTAGGGGTGTGTTGTTAATGTTATAAAAGCCTGGGTTGCCAATATCACCACCTGTAGAGGTGCGAGAATTCTGAGCATCATCGACAGTGGAAAGCTGCCAATCAGTATTAATAGTAACAGCACCTAAATTCCCTGGCTCAGTCCAACCACTTCTAGTCTGGGTGCGAATCGTCCCCGGAAAGGTTTCATCTCCATAGGTGAGGCGGTCTATGAGTTGACCATTGTTATTGTTATCGTACAGGTTAATTTCGTCACTCCGCCCCAGATTTCTTGTCAATCCGCCAATGACCTTGACATTAGCAGACAATCCCCAGGCTGCGCGGAAGTCTGCTTCAGTCGCTTCTGTGAGGATGACTGATTCTCCAGGCTGCACAATTCCAAAAGCACTCAAACTAACAGTACCAGCTGTGCGACCGCTATCATCGTAACTCCAGCCAGTAAAGTCTACTGCCGTAGTGCCAAGGTTGGTAAACTCCATGAATTCACCGTTAGTACCTTGGTACATATATTCGGTGATTTGGATGTTGGGTAAAGGCTGAGAAAGTGTGAATGATGATGGCCAATTAGCAATGTCGGTGATAGTGGAACTAGCTGTCCAATTTGCTGGGTTGGAGATAGCCGCTAGTAGTTCTACCTGAGTTCCCGCAGTAGCACCGCTATAGTAGCCATTTGTACCATTGGTCGTGATGGCGACTGTTGTCTTGCCAGTTTCCAATGTGCCACCGTTTGCCCCACTTGGTTCAGCAGATGTGGACGCGCTAGTTGCATTAGTCCAGTTACCAGAACTTAGCGCATAAATTAAAGTTGGACTGGCTAATGTTCCTGTATAGATAATCAGCGAGTCACCACTAGCATTGAGAGCAAAATTACTAGGGTTATTGGAGTTAAACCCTGGTGAATTACTACTACTGCCATTTGTCCAAGTGATAACTGTACCCGCAGAGATATTTTGAGGCGCGGTATAAGTGAGAATTCCTTCTCCCGTGCGGAAGCTACCACTAGATTGCCAACCGTTATCTGTAATGTTGAAGGTTGTACCAGCACCAATGTCCACAAGTACCACTAAACGGATGCTATCAGGATTAGTGGTGTTATAACCAGCGATCGCAATATCTCCAGGCTTCAATGTTGTGGCTGTCATAATTATTAATAGGTAAGTAAGATGGTAAAAATCTGCAAAACCAACCCAAAGTAGCGCCCTACGCTTGAATAGGGCTGGCTAGCTTGTGATATTTTCTTGGGCTACGAAAAATTAATTTTTAGTAATTTTGTCCGTGTAAATAGGCACTGGAACTTTACTGAAGTCAGATTAAGAGAATAATAGGAGAAGGTAAAATAATTAACTTTTTTGGAAAAACAGTATTTTAACCATTAGTTCTTGTGAACTTATTTTTTTCTTAATCTTCAAATTCCCATAATTCCTTGAATAGTCAAGTTCTCTGATTGTGATGAGTGCAGAGTTCCCCACCCCCAGCGTCTCTTGCACCATTCATGATGTGTACCTAAAAATTTGAGGATTAAAGATTGTGGTAAATGTTCAGTTAGTGGGCTTCGCTTCTCTCGCGGCTGATACCTATGCTGATGGGCCAGCTTCTGGTAATGGTATTTCCGGAAATGGTAGGACAGGCCCTTTCCCTGGACAGCCAGTGCAGGGCTTTAGTGCAGTACAATTCGCCAATAGTGGCTCATTTTACTTCTTGTCCGATAATGGCTACGGCAGTAAAGATAATAGTGCTGACTACCTACTACGTATCTATCGTTTAGACCCGAATTTTCGAGGCGTAGAGAATGGTGATGGCAGCGTTAAGATTTTAGACTACATCCAACTATCTGACCCCAATAACAAAATTCCTTTCCAGATAGTGAATGAGGCTAGTGCTGACAGATTACTAACAGGTGCAGATTTAGACATTGAGTCTTTTGTCATTGATAAAGATGGTTCTATCTGGGTAGGTGACGAATTTGGCCCTTACTTACTACATTTTGATGCTACGGGTAAATTGTTAGATGCACCCATCGCCACACCAGACCGCTTCAAGACTTTAGATGGTACAGCACCCGAAGTTATCGGACACCGGGGTGCAAGCGGCTTTCGTCCAGAACATACCCTAGAGTCCTACAAACTGGCTATTGAACAAGGTGCAGACTTTATCGAACCAGACTTGGCTGTGACAAAAGATGGTGTGTTAATTGCTCGCCATGAACCTGCTTTAGCGGTGTTGAACGCTGATGGTAGTGTTAATTTCAGCAATACAACCACGAACGTTTACCAAATTGCCAAGTTTAGCGATCGCCTAAAAACGGTAAATTTAGATGGAACTGAAATTACTGGTTGGTTTGCTGAAGATTTTACTTTAGCGGAAATCAAGGAATTACGAGCCATAGAGCGTCTACCTTTCCGTGACCAATCATTCAACGGTCAATTTACCATTCCTACCCTGGCAGAAATCATTGACCTGGTGAAACAGGTAGAAGCCGAAACTGGGAAAAAGATTGGTATTTATCCAGAAACAAAGCATCCTACTTATTTTGCTCAAGAAGCCACCTATGTAGGGACAACAGAGAAGATTAACCGCAATATCAGTCAGATTCTCATCGATACCCTCAAGGCTAATAACTTTACTGATCCTAGCCGGATTTTCATCCAGTCCTTTGAAGTTGGCAATCTCAAAGAACTGCATGATACGATCATGCCTAATGCTGGGGTCGATATTCCCCTTGTGCAACTGTTTGATGCCATTGACGTTGATATTAACGGTAGGCTCATAGAAACCAGACCCTATGACTTTATCGTTAGTGGTGACACTCGCACCTACGGCGATTTACGCACTCCAGCAGGCTTGGCGGAGATTGCTGAATATGCTGATGGTATCGGCCCCTGGAAGCGGATGATTGTTAGTGTCAGAGGTACTGATGCTAATAATGATGGACAAGCAGATGATGTCAATGGAGACGGTGCGGTCAATGATGCCGATAAGACGCTGTTACCGCCAACTACCTTAGTTCAAGATGCTCACAATGTTGGTTTACAGGTTCACCCATACACCTTCCGTGATGAAGAACGTTACCTAGCAGCGAATTATCAAGGAAATCCAGAACTAGAGTATCAGCAGTTATTTCAATTAGGCGTAGATGCTTTATTTACCGACTTTCCCATTACAGCAGATAGAGTCCGCGACCGATTGAGCCTCCCTGGAAACAACATAGTCCGTTCTCCCCAAAACCCTGATGTGCTTTCAGGAGATGCTTTCGCAAATTTGGGTGGTTCTAGAGGTTTTGAAGGTGGTGCAATTAACGCCAGCAAGACCAAGCTCTATATGCTTCTGGAAGGAACAGTCCAAGGTGATCCTGTAGGTGCATTACGGCTGAATGAATTTGACCTAGCAACCCGTAGCTACACTAATAATTTACGCTATTACAGGCTGGAAAATCCTGCTCACGCGATCGGTGAAATCACTGTCATTAATGATAACGAGTATTTAGTCATTGAACGAGATGGAGGTCAAGGCGCTTCAGCTAGATTCAAGAAGATTTACAAAATAAACCTGTCTCAAACAGACGCTAATGGCTTTGTAGCTAAACAAGAAATTGCCGATTTATTAAATATCCAAGATCCCAACGACCTGAATAGGGACGGTAAGACAACCTTCGACTTCCCCTTTGTCACAATTGAATCTGTTGTAGTTGTTGATTCAAACACTATTTTGGTCGCTAATGACAACAACTATCCATTTTCCGTTGGTCGTCCTCCAGCTATAGATAATAACGAAATTATCTTATTGAGGTTAGAGCAACCTCTAAATCTTGCACCTGGTGTAGGACAGCCACAAGCTACAGAAATTAAATTTGGCTCTCCTAGTAGTGATGAGATTACGGCGGAACCCGGTCAAATATTATTCACAGGTGATGGTGCAGATACGGTAGATTCTCCTGGGAATAACACCATTTCCACGGGCAACGGTGATGATACGGTATTTGTAGGCAGTAATGCTTCCGTCTCTACTGGCAATGGTAACGATCAAGTCTTCATTGGTGTGGATAGTCCCGCCAGCAATACTACAGCTAATGGTGGTCATGGTGACGACGAAATCACCGTGATTGAAGCAGGTGGAAGTAATAACCTTTTTGGCGCAGCAGGTAATGATACTCTGCAAGTCATTGAAGGTTCTCGTCAATTCGCCTTTGGTGGTTCTGGTAACGACACCCTCACAAGTAACGGTAGTTATAACCGTCTCAACGGTGGTTCAGGAGATGACAAATTATTCTCCAGTGTGAATGACTCTTTGTTTGGTGGTGATGGTGATGATGTGCTATTTGCGGGTCAAGCTGGTAGTAACCGCCTCACTGGTGGCGCTGGTGCTGACCAGTTCTGGATTGCTAATGGTAGTTTACCAACTAGTAAGAATACTGTGACGGACTTCGCTGTCGGTGTTGACAAAATTGGACTGGGTGGAGTTGGTGTGACACAATTTAGTGCTTTAAGTCTGGTACAGCAAGGCGCTGATACTTTGGTGAAGCTAGGCGCGACTGATTTAGTGATATTACAAGGAATTACTTCAACTAGTCTGACTGTGACTGACTTTGTGTTTGCTGTCAGTGTGGTGGGTTAGTGATGGTTCCATAAAAGATTGAGTCTTAGTGAATTTGCGAGGGAATATAATCCCCTCGCTTTTCATATAAAGTTGTTTTTTTTACGCAGAGGAACGCTAAGTTATCTAAAAAGTAAGATATTTTGTAATACTCATTGGCATATTTTTTGATGTCTCTATAATGCTTTGGGTGTAATTTAATCTTTTGATAATCTTTTGATAAATATTTTTTAATTGTTATATGGGTTCATATTTATTGGTGATTAATTATTGATTAATGCCGCAATAATTGAGCTATTTATATACAAAAAATAGGTAAAAAATATAGTATATGATTATTAACGGTACTTCTGGTATAGATGAGTTATATGCCAACAAAGATAACCAAGTTTTTGGTTGGGAAGGCGATGATATTCTAGATGCTTCTAACGGTGAAGGGAATAATTTATTAGCGGGTGGTGCTGGTAGCGATCGCCTCTTTGCCAACAATAATGATACCCTCAAAGGTGACGCTGGAGAAGATTATCTATATGCGTTGGGTAGTCTAGGCTTCAATACACTAGAAGGTGGCGATGATAACGATCAGCTTTTTATAGTCGAGGGTGGAAATAACACCCTGGATGGAGGACAAGGAAGCGATCGCCTGATAGTTTTAGATGGCAGTGGTTACAATACCCTCTCTGGGGTACTTGGGAATGATTTATTAGATGTCTCTAACGGTACAGGGAATAACATTCTCTACGGTAATGAGGGCGATGATGTCCTGATTGGTGGAGTCAATACTGACCAATTATTTGGCGGTGCTGGAGATGATTTACTCTTCGGTGGTAGGAGAGGTAGCCAATTAACTGGAGGTACGGGTGCAGACAGATTTTTCCTCACCAGTGCAGCAGTTCCCGAAATACCAATCGAAGTATTAGATTTTACTAAAAATGACGATAAAGTCTTAGTTGCTGGCATCCCTGAAGTGCGGACATTTCAAGATTTGCAATTGCAGCAGACCGGTGCTGATACAGTTGTTAAAGCTAGGATAAATAATATTGTGCGAGAGTTAGGCATTTTGAGAAACATCCAAGCCAACACTCTGACACCAGATGATTTTGACTATACAACCGCTATTTTCTCCATTACCAACTCTTCCGCCACAGAAGGCAATAGCATTACCTTCACCATTAACCGTACAGCAGATACCCAAACTCAGCAAACTGTAACGGTATCTACATCTATAACCACAGGAGACACGGCTAGTAATACTGACTTTGTAGCCAAAACCCAAACCCTGACTTTTCAACAGGGAGAAATCCAGAAAACTTTTACTGTAGAAACCACTCAAGATTTCTTAGTTGAAGAAAACGAAAGCTTTACCGTCAGCTTGAGCAATCCTACTAATGGTGCAATTCTCAGTCCTACAGCAGCCACAGCTAAAGGCACTATCAACGATGATGATAATGCAGGTGTCATAATTACCCAAACTGGTAATAACACTATAGTTACAGAGGATGGGACAACTGATAGTTATGCCATAGTACTTACTAGTCAACCTGTATCTGATGTCATTATCAATATACGTAATGGTCAACAAATTCGTACTAATCCCAGAACTTTGACCTTCACTACCGAAAATTGGAATGTAGCGCAAAATGTAACAGTAAGAGCAGTAGATGATTTCTTAGTAGAAGGTGACGGGAATGAAACTATTAGCCATACTTCCACAAGTAACGATATTAATTACAATGGCATTATTATAGATCCCGTAGCAGTTGCCATCACTGATAACGATATCCCACTATTTCAGAACCCTAACAGTGATATTTTTACAATTAAAGGCAACAGTGACAAAGTAAATCTCCAAGTCACTCTTACAAAACGCAATTCCAATTTCACCAATGAATTAAGCGTATTTACAGTAGATGATGCTAATGGCACCATTAATGGTATTGCTCCTGGTGCAGCAGGTTATACTGAAGCAGCGCTACAACGTGCCAGAGTAATTTTCTCAGCTATAGCTAAAAACCCTAATGGATTTAACCCCAATAATCTAGCCAGTTTGTTGGAATTTGATTCTGGTGATAATTTGAGGTTTTATGTAGTCAGAAACAGTAGTACGGATGCCGTACTAGCAGGAGTCACACCTATCTCAAATGTAGTATTGGCTAATTCCTCAACCCAAAAAATTACCAACTTAGGAACAGATGGGTTTTCTTTAGGATGGGAAGACGGATTTGGTAATAGTAGTGGATTTGAAGATTTAGTAGTCAAGATTCAGACGACAAACCAAATTTTACCTTTAGGTGTAAATTTACAAAGTCAAGCACAAGGAGAATTGATTGATTTACGAGGCGTGACACAACTAGTAAAAGCTGATTTTGTTGTTAATAGAGATGCGGCTTTCAACAACTTCATCGGCTTCTATCAGGTGACTGATGAGAATGGTGGTATTGACACTAATGGTGATGGTTCCGCAGATATTCTCCCTGGACAATCTGGTTATACTCAAGCGGCTATTCGTGGTCGTGTTCCGGGGATTGATTTGGTCGTGAATAACCGAGGAACTGCAACCTATACTGGCACGTTCCAACCCGGTTCTTTATTTGCACCATTCATCATTATTAATAGTAGACCAGAGCGAATTTTAGATAACAATCCCAATAACGACCCAGCCGTATATTTTCCATTCTTAGGCGCTAACCGTAATAGGGTTGATCATATTCGTCTATTGGCAAACAATGTCTTTGGCTTTGAGGATTTACCAAATGGTGGTGATCAAGACTTCAATGATATGATTGTACGAGTCAATTTAAGTATCGCTTGAGATATTAGGGCTGATACTTGATTTTTGAAATATACGTAGTGGCGTGTCAAGCCTTAAAAGTTGCATTAAAACTCTCTTGTGGGGCGGGCTTCTAGCCCCTCCAGTGCTGGCAAGATGCCTACACTACAAAAACTCTTTTTTTATACACTATTTTAGACAGGTCACGCTTCCCGTAGGGTATTTTGAATTTTGAATTTTGAATTCGGAGCGAAGCGACGTGACCAATTACCGCTAAAATCAAAAAATCAAATACAATATCATCCAAAGCGCTGTATTTTGAGCGAGCTTTATGGAAGTTTTAGAACTGAAACGCGAAATCGAAACGTTGTCTAGCCGCCTGGGTAAAACCCAGGACTATCTTTGACGTACCTGCACTCAAAGCCAAAATTCAAGACCTAGAACAAATCGCAGCACAGCCGGAATTTTGGGATGACCAAAACCAAGCCCAGAAAACGCTGCAAGAACTTAATGACCTCAAAGCCCATCTGGAAAGATATCATCAGTGGCACGCCAATCTAGATGATACTAGGGCAGTGGTGGAGTTGTTAGAGTTAGAAACCGACGAAGCACTATTGCAAGAAGCGGAATCTACCATCACTAAGCTCAATCGTGACCTTGACCAGTGGGAATTACAACAGTTACTTTCTGGCCCCTACGATGCGGAAGGGGCAGTATTAACGATTAACGCTGGTGCTGGTGGGACAGATGCCCAAGATTGGGCATTTATGCTGCTGAGAATGTACACCCGTTGGGCTGAAGACCAAGGCTATAAGGTAGCTTTAGCAGAAGAGTCAGAAGGTGATGAGGCGGGAATTAAATCAGCCACCTTGGAAATTACTGGTCGCTATGCCTATGGTTACTTGCGGTCAGAAACCGGCACTCATCGCTTAGTGAGAATTTCACCTTTCAACGCCAACGGCAAGCGGCAAACTAGTTTTGCTGGGGTGGAAGTCATGCCGCAATTAGATAACACGGTGCAATTGGATATTCCAGACAAGGATTTGGAAATTACTACAACTCGTTCTGGCGGTAAAGGTGGGCAGAACGTCAACAAAGTAGAAACAGCAGTGCGCGTGGTTCACCTTCCCACAGGCATTGCTGTGCGCTGTACCGAAGAACGTTCCCAGCTACAAAACAAGGAAAAAGCTCTCGCCCGGCTTAAAGCCAAGTTGTTAGTTATTGCTCAAGAGCAAAAAGCTCAAGAAATTGCCCAAATTCGCGGCGATATGGTAGAAGCTTCTTGGGGCAACCAAATTCGTAACTACGTATTCCATCCTTACCAGATGGTAAAGGATTTACGTACTAATGTGGAAACAACTGCGATCGCTGACGTGATGAACGGTGAACTGGATATGTTCATCCAATCCTATCTACGTCAAGAGAATCAAATAGTAGAAGGTGAAGCAAGTTAGAAATTAGGGGTGTAAGGGTGTAGGGGTTTAGGGAAGAAAAATTTACCCAGTCCCCAATCCCCAGTCCCCAATCCCCAATCCCCACTCCTAACCATCACCTGTTACATTTATATATAAAAGCATTTGCGATTTATTCATTATGAGTAATTCTCCTTCCACAGAGTCCCAACCCAGCTACGTCAAGCTTGCCATGAGAAATATGGTGCGTAAGGGTGGTACTTCTGCAAAACATTTTTTGCTGACAGCCGTAGGCCTTTTATCTGTCCTCATAGGGCTTGCTTACTTAACTCGCTAATCATAAGCAAAAACCTAAAGTGCTGAGTGAGGAGAGTGGGTATTTGGTACAAGTTGAACTAGATGTACAAGACTGTTTCTTTGAGTCTTTCCCAGAAGCTGCTCAAGCTTCTGGATATATGGATAGCCAGGTTTCCCCTGCAACTTGGCAAGACTGGTTTCATCGCTGGTTAGAAATTCTGGATTCTTCTCTTCCGCCTGCACCAAGCTACGAAATCGGACTGCGGCTAACAGATGATACGGAAATCCAAGCGATTAATGCCCAATATCGTCAGCAAAACAAACCTACAGATGTTTTAGCCTTTGCGGCTTTAGAAGTAGATTTGCCGCAAAATCCGGAAATGGTGGCAGAACCTTTGTATCTAGGTGATATTGTTGTTTCCATCAATACGGCACAGCGCCAAGCTGGTCAACAAGAGCATAGTTTGTCAACTGAGTTAGCTTGGTTAACGGCTCATGGCTTATTACACCTCTTGGGCTGGGATCACCCTGATGAAGAAAGTTTAATAGCAATGCTACAACAACAAGTAGTATTACTAGAGGCTATTGGTATCAATATAAACGTTAATTATTAAAATTTCGTCATTTTCTGAGTATTTATCCTTAACCATGCTTTTATAATACTTTAAAAGAAAATTGCCTAAAACCACATAGCAGATTAAAATCGGCGAAGATTTCTCACAGAACCTATCCCAAGTTTGTATTTTTAAGCCTATGTCCCAACAAATCTCCCCGCCACCAACGCAAAACAGCCTACCATCACTAGTAATGAAAGAACGGGAACTTTCTTGGCAAGTTGCCACTAATTTATTGATTAGCTTTAAATATGCCTGGGCTGGAATTACCTACAGTTTTCAAACTCAGCGAAATTTTCGCATTCATGTGAGTGTTTGTACTTTAGCGATCGCTTTAAGCATTTTCTTACATCTGCAAGCTGTAGAAATAGCCATTATTAGTATCACTAGCGGCTTAGTCTTGGTAATGGAATTGTTAAATACAGCCATCGAGTCTCTTGTAGACTTGACTGTAAAACAGACATACCACGAGTTAGCCAAAATTGCTAAGGACTGTGCCGCAGGTGCAGTACTCGTTTCTGCTTTGGTAGCAGTACTGGTTGCGGCAACCCTTTTGCTTCCACCCTTGGTAGTTTTAATTATCTCAGCTTTGTAGCACTGACACCCAACTAATTCCCTATTATTAATCTAGGTAAACCCACTCGAAAGCCAAAAAAGAGCGGGTAAAATTCCATCGTCTTCATCCTCATTTGCCAATCCCCAGTCCCTAATTTGTAACGATGACGCTTATAGCAGCGCAAATCTGGTAAAAACTAAACATGGTGAGATTAGTAACCAGGAGCTATGAGCATTGATTATAGTCATCGATAATTACGACAGCTTTACTTATAATTTGGTGCAGTACTTGGGAGAACTAGCATCTGAGTTTCCCGTGGCATCAGATATTCAAGTTTTTCGCAACGATAAGATAACTTTAGATGAGATCCGAGGATTAAATCCTGATGCGATCGTCATTTCTCCTGGGCCTGGTCGTCCAGAAGATGCAGGTATATCTCTGAATTTAATTCAAGAACTTGGTACTAACCTGCCAATTTTAGGCGTATGTTTAGGACATCAAAGCATTGGTCAGGTATTTGGTGGTAATATTGTCTCTGCTCCAGAGTTAATGCACGGCAAAACTTCTCAGGTAACTCACACTGGGGTCGGGGTTTTTCAAGGATTAGAGAATCCTATGATTGCTACCAGATATCATAGTCTGGTAATTGACCGCCCAACTTGCCCCGAAGTGTTAGAAATTACTGCTTGGGTAGATGATGGTACGATTATGGGAGTGAGACACCGGAACTATCCTCACATTCAAGGAGTCCAATTTCACCCAGAGAGTGTTTTAACATCTTTAGGAAAGCAGTTACTACGGAATTTTCTGGAACAGTTACAGTTACGAGAATAATTAATGAAAAGACGACAGTTGCTAGGCTATGCTGGGGCGGGATTAGCCACAGCTTTTGTCTCTACCCTTGGTTCAAACTTCCAAGCCGATGCACAATCTAGCGGTTTATCGGTGCAGTGGTTGGGTCATACCAGTTTTCTGTTTACTGGTGGTGGGGCGAGGATTCTGGTCAATCCATTTCGGACGATTGGCTGTACAGCACGTTATCGTCCACCAAAAGTGACAGCAGATTTAGTATTAATTAGTAGTCAATTATTAGATGAAGGGGCAGTAGATGGGTTACCAGGTAATCCTAAACTCGTATATGAACCTGGAGTTTATGACTTTAAAGGTATAAAATTTCAAGGCATCTCCATAGCCCACGATCGCAAAAATGGTAGACAATTTGGGATGAATACCGCTTGGAAATGGACACAGGGTGGAGTTAATATCTTACATTTGGGCGGGGCGGCTGCACCCATTTCCATTGAGCAAAAAATCCTTATGGGACGACCTGACGTTTTGTTAGTCCCCGTAGGTGGTAGTGACAAAGCTTACAATGCTCAAGAAGCAAAGCAAGCAATTGAGGTATTAAATCCCAAACTGGTAATTCCTACTCATTACCGTACACAAGCAGCTGATCCGGCTGCCTGCGATATTGCCCCACTTGATGAATTTCTCACACTAATGCAGGGCGTAACTGTGCGTCGTAGTAATAGCGACAGTATTAATATTAGTTCTGGTAATTTACCTGAAACTAGTACAGTTCAGGTTTTGAGTTACAAGTTTTAATGAGGGGACTGGGGACTGGGGATTGGGGACTGGGGATTGGGGATTGGGTAAATCTTTATTGGAAAAAGTTAGGTTTAAAACCTCGCCTCTTGTGGGTGGTTTTTCTCCCCTGCTCCCCTGCTCCCCTGCTTTTTCACTCCCTTACACCCCTACACCCCTACCCCTCTACACCCCTAAGCTGTGTACCACTCTGGAGTCAGAGCATCTGTAACAGGAGTTTCAGTAGCCAAGGTACCATCCATGGTCCAAATGGCATCTGTACCGGTTGCCTGATCGCGCCAGTAAATATCAGACTTACCATCGCTGTTATAATCGCCAATATATGCCTTAGAACCTGGAGTTCTACTTGGAAGAAAGGCTTCACTGGTAACGGATGTACCATTCATCAACCAAGCAGTGTTCTCGCCTGTTGTAGTGTTGTTCCAGAAGATATCGGTGCGGCCATCACCATTGAAATCACCAATGCTGGCTGTCCAATCAGAACCGAGGGTGTTTAAAGTACCTTCAGTGACAAAAATGCCATTCATTGTCCAAATTTTGTTTTCGCCGGTGACGGTATTACGCCAGAGAAGATCGGTAGTGAAGTCACCGTTGAAATCGCCAAGGCTGTAAGTCCAAGATGCGTCTTGTGCTTGTAGATCGTACTTGGTAGCTTGGATACCATCCATAAACCAAACGGAGTTTGCACCCGTGGTTGTATCTCGCCAGAAGACATCACTCTTACCGTTTCCGTCGAAGTCAACAATAGTGGCAGTCAACCCTGGGGTTGTGGTATCCAGAACATTGGCACTGACAACGGTTGTGCCATCCATCAGCCAAATCGCATTTTCACCTGTTTGAGTATTATTCCAGTGGATGTCGGTTTTGCGATCGCCGTTAAAATCACCGATGCTAGCATTCCAACCTGGATCAACTTTGTCTAGATAAACAAAGTTAGCAACTCTAGCTCCATCCATGATCGCGATCGCATTCTCACCTGTTGCATTGTTCCGTAACAGGAAGTCAGTCTTGCCATCACTGTTAAAGTCAGCGATTTTATAAGTCCAGACGCTCAGGTCAAATGTTCCTAGAGAAGCTTCTTCTTGAGTGACTGTTCCGTTCATCAACCTCACTCTAATCTCACCTGTTTGAGTATTAACCCAAATTTTATCTGCCTTACCATCGCCGTTGAAATCAGGTGAAATCGCTGCGCTAGTTAAGTAAGGATTAGGATTTGGGTTAGCACTCAAACCAGGAATGGAAATTGGCAAGTCTACTTGTGTTGTTGCAGAACTACTAGATGATGGTAGATCCGTATTTAAATCACTTACATAAGCACTTGATACCAAAGATGCTGATCTTGCAAAAGATGTATTAAGCGAATTATCTATTCTCTTGGAAAAGCTTTGCGTTTCTGGCATGGTGGTTTCTTAAACTTGTTGTCTTAAAAGTTTTAGCTGATAATTCATGTTGGCTTCTGTTAGCTAATAACATTATTTTAAGTTTAGAAATTACTGTATCCACACTCCTATTTTTGAGAAAATATCAAATTTTACATATAATTTTTACGGTTAATTTTAAACATATTTCCGAAAAAATCAATGTTGTTTTGAACAATACCTAAATCCTCAAATCATGATTTTTCATGTCAAGATATCTAGATATACATATTGCTTCGTATCTCTTTGATAATGATGCCAATTCACTTGATGGAATGGGATATAGTGATTAGAAGTTAGGTTTTACCAGATGTAATTTGAGACTGCTATGTTAAGCAAACCGTCTTCAATGCAACAGACATAAAATTAATTCGTGAAAAAATTGGCTAAAAAAATCCTTTTCTTAATTTGTGCAAAGGATAAAAACTAATAGTTATATCAGCAATTTTTAATAAAACTGCACAAAGCAGCATAAATCACAAAATATATAGTTAAATAATGCAAAATCCAAACACAAAAATTAGACGGATTAAAAATTACTTAGAAAAATTATTTTGTGTCATAGCAAATAAATATTTCAACTGTCGAAACTAATTTATGCTAGGAATACCATCCTCAAAAGATGTCTGATTTCTTGTACTAACACTTGAGTTGAAATAAATATTGGTTAAAATACTTAAATTAGCAACTACTGCAAGATAGTAACTTTCAGACATAATAGTTGCCAAAAGTGTAAAATTATACAAAAAATTTCAAGATTAACGGTTATGCAAGCAGAATATCGGCAGCGTCGTGAGCAATTAATGGCGAAGATTGGTAGTGGTACAGGGATTTTTCGCAGTGCGCCGATGGCGGTGATGCACAACGATGTCGAATACACTTATCGCCAAGATAGTGATTTTTTCTATTTGACAGGTTTTAACGAACCGCAAGCAGTAGCAGTATTAACGCCCCATCATCCAGAACATCGGTTTATATTATTTGTCCAACCCAAGGATCGAGAAAAAGAAGTTTGGACTGGTTATCTGTGTGGGGTAGATGCAGCCAAGGAAATTTATGGTGCAGATGAGGCTTACCCCATATCTGAGTTAGATGAGAAATTGCCCCAATATCTAGAAAAAGCCGAACGCATCTACTATCATTTAGGACGCGATCGCAATTTTAATGACAAAATTCTCGGCCATTACCAACAATTACTGCGGACTTATCCTAAACGGGGTACAGGGCCTATAGGAATAGAAGATACAGGCCCCATCCTGCACAGCATGAGACTAATCAAAAGTGAATCAGAGTTGGTTCAGATGCGTCAAGCTGCGGCGATCGCCACAGAATCCCATAATAAAGCCCTAGAATCCTCTGCACCAGGGCTTTATGAGTACGAAATTCAAGCAGAAATAGAACATATATTTCGCCTGCGGGGTGCAATGGGGCCTGCTTACCCGTCAATTGTGGCTTCTGGTGCAAATGCTTGTGTCCTCCACTACATCGAAAATAACCGTCAGATGCAGGATGGAGACTTGCTATTAATTGACGCTGGTTGTGCCTATGGTTATTACAACTCAGATATTACCCGCACATTTCCAGTCAACGGCAAGTTTACACCAGAACAAAAAATCCTCTATGAAATTGTACTAGAAGCGCAAAAACAAGCGATCGCTCAAGTCCAACCAGGGAACTCATTTAAATCAGTCCACGATACCGCCGTGCGCGTCCTCACAGAAGGCTTGGTAGAAATTGGTATCCTCAAGGGTGAGGTTGACAAATTAATTGAAGAAGAAAAATATAAACCTTACTATATGCACCGTACTAGCCATTGGTTAGGATTGGATGTCCATGATGTAGGCGTTTACCAACACGGTGACGATAAACCGCAGATTTTACAACCAGGTCAAGTATTGACGGTGGAACCAGGACTATATATTGTCCCAGATACAAAATTAGCCGAAGACCAGCCAGAAACAGACCCGCGCTGGGTGGGGATTGGGATTCGCATTGAGGATGATGTTTTGGTAACAGCTACAGGACATGAGGTTTTAACTGCTGGAGTACCGAAGGAAGTACATGAAATAGAACGTTAAGCGAGTAGCCGATAAACCATCTGTAGAAGACGCGATGAATCGCGTCTTCACCTAACTAATGATGTGTTGCAATCATTAATTGAATTGGTATAAGAAATCCGTTGTTAGATTGGGTAATGAATAAGTCAATTAAAAAAGCGCTGATTTTACTGAGCGCAGGGGTTATTTTGTTATCTTTGATGGGTTGCGATCGCTTTTTTGGTGCGAGTGGGGACTCGGTGGAAAGAGTGAGCGATGGTGATACATTAGTTGTGAAAGATGCCCAAGGGAAAAAAGTTACTGTGCGATTTGCTTGTATGGATGCGCCAGAAATTGCCCACTCTAATAAAGAAAAGCAAAGTAAACGTGCTAGAGATCGCAATCAATTTGCTTGGGGTGTAAAAGCACAGGAACGGGTGCAGCAATTGGTGAAACAAGGAGGCGATCACGTTACCTTGAATATTACAGATAGCGATGGTTATGGGCGTAAAGTTGCCGAAGTCAGATTAACAGATGGCACTTTTGTACAGCAAGTACTCATACAAGAAGGTTTAGCTAAAGTGTATCGCCCTTATTTAAGCAAATGTCCCAGCAAAGCGATCGTGCAGCAAGCCGAAACCACAGCCCAACAACAACAAATAGGAATTTGGGGAGATCCTAAATTTGTCAATCCCTGGGAATATCGCAGTTTAAGGTAAGTAGCTAATAAAATATTCTTACTTCTGCCTTCGGCCTCCTGCCTCTACTCTTGACACAGTTGATAGGCTGAACGTGGATAAAACTTACCGCACAACATTCTGTGTATAACTGTTTCTAAGTCTTCAATCATGTATGGTTTGCAGATGTATTCATCAAAACCTGCCTGCATAATTTTGTTTTGATCTTCCTTTGTAGCTAACGCTGTCACAGCGATTACGGGGATTTCCTGAGTTAGAGGTTCTTCTTTCAGATGACGTACAACCTCCAGCCCATTTAAACCTGGTAATAAAATATCTAACATAATTAAATCAGGCTGATACTCTTTTGCCACCAATACAGTTGCAGAACTGTCTTTTTGGCAAATGAATCTACAACCAATTGACTCAAGGGCATAACTAATCAGCAAACGACTGTCATCGTGATCTTCAACTGCCAAAACTAAAGGCTGCTGAGAGTAGTGCTTCTTATTATCACTTATGAATGAATTGGTTAGATACATTTCTTCTCCATGAAGATGCCATTGGGTTTTATCGTCGATTATTGTGGAAACAAACAAAATATACCGTAAAGAGCAGATTAGGCTAAATTTTTGATATTGGCTTATATTTTGCTGTTGCCTGTTTATACTTTTCGTTGAGACCGATAACTCGCAGGTGTAAGAGCTTTAGTTTTATCAGTTGAGCAGACATCTATCGATTGATTAT
Source organism: Anabaena sp. FACHB-595 (assembly GCF_048568275.1). Classification (NCBI taxonomy): domain Bacteria; kingdom Bacillati; phylum Cyanobacteriota; class Cyanophyceae; order Nostocales; family Nostocaceae; genus Anabaena; species Anabaena sp. FACHB-595. The sequence goes on along the minus strand of NZ_CP183473.1, from coordinate 282,947 downwards.
ACGCAATCCTAGAGGAATATTTCTTCGTAACTTCATGATAACTTGTTATACAAAATTCGGTTTTACTATGTCATCCTTAGTGTTATTGATTTCAGTACAACTAAAGTTACCTTTGCCTAAAGATAAATACTTAAACTACTGTAGCGAAATTAACGCTTTTGTTTGGTCTCATTCTGGAGTCAGCAGCAACTTCTGGAATATGTTCTTGCTATTGCCTTTATGTAGTATATATACTACAATATTACTTGTATATAACAAAAGGTAGCTAATATGCCATAGCTAAAAATAATAGACTATTGAGTATTAGTGAAATTTTCATAGTATAAAATGTTGTTATTCCTTATATTTTTTAATTGTTAAACCACCACATTCCTAATGAGAAAAAGGCTCACATTAAGAGAAATAAATTTTATTCACTCCTACTATAATTATAATCCTAAAAATCAGTATCGCTCATCTTTAATCATTGCCAATTTTCTATGAAAAATAAACAATGGCAGAAGAAAATAGGCATTAACCAACAATTAGTGGGATAGGAAAGCTGAGTAATGATTTTAATAACCTTACTTTACCTCTTTGCCTCTGGGATCACTACGCAAATTAACTGTTGCACTTTGCTATCTTATTCATTACAATCAACCAAAAGCCATCAAACTTATTTATGAACGGATACATTAGTAGAACTATATATAGAACATGAATCAAAGTAAATATCAATTTTAAACCTGTCTAACAAATGTAAAATCTCTTGGTGAATATGGAATTTGATTACTTTGGGAATACCGACAATAGTAATAATAATCAAAACAAACAAAACTTACTAGCTAGTGGTTGGCGACCATTAAATCGAGACCTAGATTTAGGGTTTTTATGGCATTTAATACAGAGCGATACGCGAGAATTAACTCAAAAATCCTTAAGTGTAGCCAGTAATTTTGCTGAAGTTTTAGGCAGAAAGAATTTCACATGGTGGGCTAATCTATTAAGCTTAGTATCTGAAAATACCCGCTACGAAATTGAAAAATATTGGAATTACATCACCCCAGATCCTCAATCACCAGACCACCGCTACAAAGATGTTTTGAGTACAGAAACACCTATACATCAATTTGTTAGCCGTAATAGTATTCCTATTGATTATGTTCTCAACCGACTGCAAGAAATTACGGTATTGCGACTTGTGGAATTATTAGGTCGTCCTGATGTCATAACTCAATATTACTCAGAAAGAGATTTTTATTATCCTGTAGAAAAGTTTATTAATTGGGAACGTATAGACGTTGTTAATACTGTTTATGCTTATTGGTCAAGGCATGATATTTGGCTACAAATTGAAGCCTATGATCGCGGCCGGCGACAATACACTTTAATGTCCAAAAATATCTCACCATTAGTTAACAAAGCCACTCAGGATTTAGCTGTTATGCTGAGTGGTTATCAAACCCGTGTCGGAAAAGTTCATAGCCAATTTCCCATTAGAACTTTTCCTACAGATATTCAAAGTTTTACTGATACAGTACAACAGGCTATTCTCAATCAAAATCAGTTAGCCGTTGTAGTCCACGGAGAACCAGGAACGGGAAAAACTGCATGGACACAAGCTGTAGCTAAAGAAATTCTTGTACCTTTAGGGTATGTAATTTTTATTTTGGATCATGATGCTATTACCAACTTTGTTCCGCCAACTTATTTAGAAAGGATTTGCATCATCATCAACGAAGCAGATAACCTAGCTCAAAATCGTGCCTCCGAAGTTGCTCAATATAACAACAAAACAGAGCATATTTTAAGTTTATTAGATGGGACTTTATACCAGAGTGTCATTGATGAAGCGGGGATGCATCTCAAGCAGCGTTTAGTTATCTTGATGACTTGTAACACTACAGAAAGGTTAGACCCGGCAATGTTGCGTAAGGGAAGGGTAGATTTGATGTATGAATTTAATCAGCGATATGTTTAGGAATTGGGAAATATTTCTCTAGGCTTGTTTTCTGTGTTTCCCTCTCTCCTTGTTCTTGATTTCCCTTGTTTCTTCTGCTTAAGGAATGATTGGCAGTCATACTCTTTCGTTTGAGAATAAAGAGTAAATCTCTTAAAAAACTGCTATAGATGTCACAGCTTAACTCTGTAACTATAACTGATGTGCAGGCAGCACAGCAGCGTCTTGCTGGTATTGCCCATCGCACACCTGTGTTAACTTCTACAACTGTTAACGATCGCACTCATAATACTGCTACCAAAAGTTACGGGGCAGAGGTGATTTTATATAATCGGCAAGAAACAAATCGGGAGGAATTAGCGCAAAATCTGGCAAGCGATCGCGGTTTAACTTTGATTCCCCCATACGATCATCCCCATGTGATTGCGGGACAAGGTACAGCAGCGTTAGAACTGGTGCAAGAAGTTAGTGAGATGGATTTGCTGTTAGTTTGTTGTGGCGGTGGGGGACTAATTTCCGATTGTGCGATCGCTGCTAAAGCTCTTTTACCTAATTTGCGCGTAATTGGTGTAGAACCAACACTTGCTGATGATGCTACTCGTTCCTTTTACACCAGAACCTTACAAACCGTCAAAAATCCCCATACTATCGCCGATGGTGCGCGTACTCCTAGCCTGGGACAGATTACATTTCCCCTAGTTTTACAATACGTTGATGATATGGTGACGGTATCAGAGGAAGCCATTATTCGCGCCATGTTTTTCCTTTGGGAACGGCTGAAAATCGTCGTTGAACCCACAGGAGCATTAGCCGCAGCCGCTTTACTTGAAGGCATAGTCACAGCACAAGGAATGAGAATTGGTGTGATTATCAGTGGCGGCAATGTAGATTTAAGCAAAGTGGCTAGTTATTTAGACTTGGGTGCTAAATTTGGTAATCCGTAAATAAATTAGTAAGTTTTTATACTGTGGCAGTACTCAGATAGACCAGGACATCAAGCTAAGACAAAACCCTGAAAAGCCATTCAACTGTCAACCGTCAACAGCTATATCTATGCTTCGTTCTTTACCGTTGGCTAAAGTACTACTATATGTGTTGTTAACTACCTATGCAGTTATCACCTTAGTTCCTTTCCTATGGGCGCTTTCTGCATCTTTCAAACCCTTATCAGAAATTGTTAGTGGTACGCCAAATTTCTTGCCTCAAAATTTCACCCTGGATAATTACAGACAAATTTTTCTACAAGAACCTTTATTTTTACGTTGGCTGTTTAACAGTGTGGTAATTGCTGTCAGCGTCACTTTACTCAATTTACTGTTCAACTCAATGGCGGGTTACGCCTTAGCCAGACTCAGCTTTGTAGGTAAAAATTTTTGGTTCTTTTTAATTTTGGCAGTGCTAGCCGTACCAGCCCAAATTACGTTAATTCCTACATTTTTGATTTTAAAAGCGATCGGTTGGCTGAATTCTTACCAGGGCATGATTGTACCTAGTATGGTTAATGCCACCTTTATTTTTATGATGCGACAGTTTTTTATCAATTTTCCTCAAGAGCTAGAAGAAGCAGCACAATTAGATGGCTTAAACACCATAGGAATTTTTCGTTACATTATTTTACCTCTAGCAAAACCAGCACTCGCAGCACAGGCAGTTTTTGTCTTCATGGGCAGTTGGAATAATTTTCTGCTCCCAGTGGTGATCTTATTTGAACCTGAAATGTTTACCCTGCCCTTAGGTTTGAACACGTTTAAAGGTCAATATATCAGCTACTGGAACTACATTATGGCTGCTTCTATGGTGTTTACCTTACCAGCTTTAAGTATTTATGCCTTTTTTAATCGCTACTTTATCCAAAGCGCCACTTTTACAGGCGGTAAAGGATAGACATTAGTTATTAGTCCATAGTCAAAAGTCATTCTCCAGTGTTTCCCCAGTCCCCACCTTCCCAATCCCCGATCCCCAGTCCCCAATTTTAGGCGACAAATTGCACTCCTAACATGATATTGGTATTACAGCGACTTAATCTCTATATGTCAGTTAACGAACATTATGGGTTTTGTAAACCTAGCGATTACCTACAATGGGACGTAGCCAACTGCCTCTGGCTGGCGGATACGTCATCGCAGAGATAGCCAACTACAGTAACTCTGTAGCCAAAGTGTTGTCTCGATTGAGATTGAGTTTTGTTTTATTAGCTGTGTTGAGCGTCAAAAACTTTAAGGGGAAACATGTTTAGAAGACTTATTGGCGTTGTTGTGGCTACTGCTTTACTGACGTTTCAGTTGATTGTCGGTAGCGCAACTGCTCTGGAACTGGACGAAGCTACCCGGACAGTTCCACTAAATGCTCAGGGTGATACCGTAACTCTTAGCCTTAAACAAGTAAAAGAAGGAAAACGTCTATTTCAATACGCTTGCGCCCAATGTCATGTTGGCGGTGTTACCAAAACAAACCAGAACGTGGGACTTGAACCAGAAGCTCTGGCATTAGCTACACCCAACCGTAACAATATTGAAGGTTTGGTGGACTATATGAAGAATCCCACCACCTACGACGGGGTAGAGGAAATTTCCGAAATACACCCCAGTCTCAAGAGTGCAGATATTTTCACCGCAATGCGAAATCTGACAGATAAAGACCTAGAGTCTATCGCAGGCCATATCCTCCTACAACCAAAAATTCTTGGCGACAAGTGGGGCGGCGGCAAAATCTACTACTAAAGCCTGTGAAATTAACTGAGTGCTGAGTACTGAGTACTGGGTGCTGAGACTAATGGGAGTGGTAAGTTTTTAAACTGGCATTCCTCACTCCCAGACAACACAGGACTCAGAACACAGTACTCAGAATTTTTTGCTGAGGTACTGAGTACACAGCTAATAAAATTGGGCAATCTCCGCGCCTCTATGACTTGAAGGAGAGTGTAGGGGTATAGGGGAAAGATATCTTTTATCTACATCACATAAATAAAAAATTTAATTTGTCGCTCTGGCTGCATATATTGATGTATTTTTAGCCATAAGTTTTTTAGTGCCATGTAATTATAGTGATTTTTAGCGATCGCAGAGCATTTTTCCCTGGATTTATCGCGATCTCAAAAAAAATTTGCCCGAAGTATGACAGATTGTCATATTTGGTGTCGATTTTATTTAAAATGAAATAAGAAAAATAAAACTACAGGTTAGGAGAACGCCATGAAATTGATTGCGGCAAGCTTGCGACGCTTAAGTTTAGCTGTGTTAACTGTTCTTTTAGTTGTTAGCAGCTTTGCTGTGTTCACACCTTCTGCATCGGCTGAAACATACACAGTAAAACTAGGTAGCGATAAAGGACTGTTAGTATTTGAACCAGCAAAATTAACAATCAAGCCAGGTGACACGGTTGAATTTTTAAACAACAAAGTTCCTCCCCATAATGTTGTGTTTGATGCTGCTCTAAACCCGGCTAAGAGTGCTGATTTAGCTAAGTCTTTATCTCACAAACAGTTGTTAATGAGTCCTGGCCAAAGCACCAGCACTACTTTCCCAGCAGATGCACCCGCAGGTGAGTACACCTTCTACTGCGAACCTCACCGTGGTGCTGGTATGGTTGGTAAAATCACTGTCGCCGGCTAGAAATAACGCTGACGCAAGTAGATGATTTTCTCGGCTCCCCTGCAAAACTAGCTAAGAGCCAGAACCCATAATTAATAGTGGTGGCGAGTCCTATCCAGCCAAGAGTTACAAATGCGAATTAGCGCAGTCAGGAATGGACTTGTCACCGTAAATTTTGGGTAAATTTTCCTCAAATCGTTAATCTCTGAGATTAAAGTATATACTCACCATAGAGTCCCTAATTCCCGGAATCGATTACCCATAAGGGCGTAGGTGATTTTGGTATTTCTGGCATAAGTTGCTAGAGACTGATTGAGAGGAAAATGCTTTGAGAATAATTTTATTACTATTATTTTTGGCGATCGCTATATTTAAACTTACATTTATCAGTCCAGCCCTAGCCGCCGAACTACCAACTGGAGCAAAAATTTTTAATAATAACTGCGCTTCCTGCCACATAGGCGGTGGTAATATACTTATTTCTGAAAAAACACTCAAAAAAGAAGCATTATTAAAGTACCTGGAAGATTATGAGACGAACTCAATCCAGGCCATTATCCATCAGATACAGTATGGCAAAAACGCCATGCCTGCTTTTAAAGACAAATTAAGTACTGAAGAAATTCTAGAAGTGGCTGCTTATATTTTTCAAAAAGCAGAAAAAGACTGGTCAAATCTGGAAAAAGAGGGTTAGCTGACACCTTGCACCATTTCTGAAAGACTCTAATTCGGGCTGAGAAGCAAGCTTAATTCGTGTAGCCGCGATTTTCATAGTCTGGTGCATGATGTCAGTTAGTGGGAGATCGGAGAGTAATTATTACTCATCACTCCCTGGCCTTATCTGTCTGAAGAATTAGGCTCTTGTCTTTGCTGTTGCTGTTGTCTAGCTTCACGCAGCTTTTCTAGAAGTGTTTGACTAGATTCTACCGTTGAAGATAGCTGATTTTTGCCAGATGTCGTCTCAGGTGAAGCCTCAACAGTTGGTGTTTGGGTGGGTTGGTCTTTTTTGATTTGTATTTGTGTTGAAGGTTTAGGATTAGCTTCCCTCAGTTGTAGTTGTGGTAAAGGTTTAGGAGCAGTGATTGGTGCTGTTGCTGGTTGAGTACGATTGACTAACGGAGTCGAAGGAGGTTGCGGAATAACCACACCAGGATTTTTATCTTCAGTCACCGCAGTATTATTGCTGTTGTTTTGGATACTCAAGCTGAAAGGATAACGACTAATTTGTCTGTCTCCCTTAGGGGCATTTTTTGTAAAATATTCCCTTGCTTTTAATTGCAAGTCAGGAGACACAGTTTTGTCTTGAAACTTGATATCTAAAACTTTGCCTTCTGTATCAACTACCAAGAAACCTAAAACAGTACCTTCAATACCTGGTTTATCTGTCGCAACTGTGCTGCGAATAACCGCTTTTTCTTGGGAGTTTGGATACGCTTGCTGAAGAGCTTTACGTAGGTCTTCGTATGAGTTTACCTGAGCAATTAGTCCGGGTTCTGATCTTTGTTGAGGATTTTGCCAGGGTAATTCAGGTGTTTTGAGCGTAGAGCCTTGCTGCCATTTGGGAATACTTTCGTTAGCAAAAGCTAAATCATCACTCACTTTGGGCGCTTGGACAATAGGAGCTACCTGGGGTTCTATGGGAGCCACAGTCGCTGCATCATTACTAGAATCAGCCACTGGTGGAGTTGTATTACTGGGGAGATTCGGCGGTAAATCATCGGGGAGTTTTGCCGCGTTTAATTCCGGTAATCTATCTACAGGTAGAGTCCTAGATGTTTCTGGTATTACTTCCCTCTCATTAAAACTGGGAGGGGTTGTTGGGGTAAATTTTTCTCCAACAGCTCTAAAGCCAGAGTTATCAAATCGCAAATCCCTTCTGGATAATTGGCGCAGAGGTTGACTTCTGGGTAAGGAGGAAATCCGATAATTATCAGGGGTTGTATAAACGGGTGGTAGTGAAATCGGTGGGGTAATCGGTGGCGGTAAAGGAGGTAAAATAGCTGTCTGGTTGTTAAAACTAGGAATATTACCTAGTTGTGGTTGTTGGGGAAATTGTGATTGTAGAGGTAGTTGTGCTTGCAGACCAACTTGATTTGGATCTACGCTTTGTGGTAAACGGCTTTGGTCTGCTTGACTGAGTTCTAAAACACCAACTGATTTTGGTGATGATTCATTAGATTTATTAGCATCAACTGGCATCAATGGCACAATCAACGCAATAGCACCGTGGATGCCAAGAGAGGCTATTGCAGCTATCCCAGTTGGCTGTCCTAAGATGTCTGGTATATTTTTTAACAGGGAGACGTAAGACATAACTGTTATCGTTCACTCGGCTCGGTTGCGGTTGACTAGCAGAAAAATATTATCTTGAATGCAATAAATGCGCCCTTTTAAAAATGATAACTGTCCATGTTGGCACTAAACAGGCGAGAATAGCCACTTTGTTAATTTTTTATTGTTTACTACGCTGTGGGTATTAGTTGTGATTTGTCTTCTGGTTGCGCTGGCCAAGGAAGCGATGGAAAATATTTGATCTGCACTATCCAAAGCTTACACATAGGGTAATTAGCTGTTGGGGCGATCGCATCCACCGAAATGAATATATCCGCAAGAAGATACCCTAGCCCCTAGTCCCTGTAATATTTTGGCAAGCCGCGATATATTACCACCTCTGGTTATCTGGAAACTGTGGCCGAATTGGCTATTTTCCTGACCATAATTCTCGTTACTCTAAAAATCTGTTGCTGCCCTATTTGAAAACCCAAAATTATCGCTCTCAGATGCCATTACCTACCGTTATTGTCCCTGGATATTTAGAAAGCGCGATCGCTTATCAGCAACTAGCAACCTCATTACAAGAATTAGGTTTTCCTACAGTTACAGTACCTCTGAGACGGCGGGATTGGTTGCCTTTGATTGGTGGTAGATCGGTCGCGCCAATTATACAACAACTCGACAATACAGTCAAACAAGCTTTACAAGAACATAACGCTACTCAAGTTAACTTGATTGGTCACTCTGCTGGCGGTTGGATTTCTCGGATCTATTTGGGTGAAAAGGCCTATGCTGCAAGGGGTAAGGCGCAAACTTCTCTCTGGAATGCCCATTCCTTAGTTGCTACTCTCGTCACCCTTGGTACACCCCACATCAGCCAAGAACGCTGGACGAGGTGGAATCTAGATTTCGTTAACAACAATTACCCCGGAGCTTTTTACCAAAATGTCCGTTACGTTTGCGTGGCGGGAAAGACTATTTTGGGAGAGAGAAGGCGAGGCGGCTGGTTAGCTTATAGCAGTTATCAGTTAACTTGCGGTACTGGTAACACCTGGGGTGATGGAATTACGCCGATTGCGGCTGCTCACTTGATAGGGGCAGAAAATCTGATTATTGAAGGTGTTAGACATTCCCCCAGAAATCCAGGGATCTGGTATGGCTCTCCAGAACCGTTGAAGGCTTGGACAAAGTATTTGGGTTAATCATGAATGTCGTGTTTGTAAACGTGAAACTCTCGCTGTAATTGGGTGTAGGGGTGTAGGCAATACGGTTCGGAGAAGTAGGGGAGGAAAGGAGGTTATTTTCATAATTTTTCTCTTCCCCTGCCTGCCTTAACCAAGAAATCCCTTAACCGAACCGTATTGGGGGTGTAGGGATTTTTATTTAGACGGGTGCTTTGTTTGGAAAAGTAAATTATTTTTATGAGAAATACAAATATATTAATATTTCTTAAGCTAAAATTTAAGAAAATACATACTATGCAAATAACCAGGAGGGGTGAACTATGCAAAACACCCAGTTTGATAGGATTTTGCGGCGAATAGCAACGATATTATCGGTCGTGATTCTTTCCCTGTGCCTGATTTATGTATCTACGGGAATTTTATTGTCTTTTAATTACGAGCCGACAGCAGGCGGAGCTTATAGATCTTTGAGAATGATTGATACGCAAGTGGCTTATGGCTGGTTGTTCCATCGGGCCCATGATATTGCTGGTAATGCCATGATTGCGATCGCCTTAGTCCAAATTGTCATCATGTTTTTAGGACGACAATTCCGCAAGAGTTGGCTGATTGCTTGGATAAGTGGTATTTTCTTTACCTTGAGTGCGATCGGTCTGGATTGGACGGCGATGATTTTAGATTGGACTCAAGAAGGATATTGGCGTTTTAATATCGAGTTGGGCAATATTGAAGCGATTCCCGCCATTGGTACACTGTTGAGAGATATACTCACTGGTGGAGGAGCTATTAGCAGCTTGACAGTCCTGCACCTATACACACTCCACAATTATTTTGTTTCCGTTGCAGCAATAATTTTTGCTGTGGTACATTTGTCAGCCTTATTGTGGCAAGAACGAGAAATGTACGCAGAAACGAGAGAGGAAATTATTCAACTCACACAAGCAAGCGTCACTAGCTGAAGTTTAAAGCACCTTTGCTAAAGGTACTTCTTCCACCTCTGGTAACGTCTCTAAAACTAGAGGTGTGGATTGACTAGCACCGGATAAGCGTTTTAATAAGTTCGGTCTGGGGTCATGTAATAGGTAGATAATGCGATCGCCTACTTCCCATTCTTGGTTAGCTGGGATAATTTGTAAGCGTTCTTCCCTTTCTACTAACAACGGTACTAACACCCCATTCCGAATTTTCTCTTGAATATGTTCCTGTTGGCTAGCAAACTCCGATTCGCTCAAGGTAGTTGTGCCTAACTTCACCCGTCCATCATTGAGATATTCGTTCCAAGTCTTAATGGGCAAATCAGAAACAAAAGCTTGTTGGACTTTATTATTGGCCGAACCATTCGCCTGAGGATCGCGGGGAAAAACAGCCAAAACACGGGGCGGATTAAATTCCTCGGCTGCCCTTTCGGCTAAAACGAAGTTTACTTCACCATTACTCGTCATCGCCAAAAAAGTTCCCATCGATGCCAGTCCCGCCTCTTCTAATACCTCTCCATCCAGCGCACTGCTAGCAATCACCCGCAGATTTTGCGTTTCTGCTTGAGCAATATAATCTGGATCAGTATCAATTAAGACGACATTTTCCCCCCGTTCTTGAAAGAACCGGGCGATTAACAAACTCAAAGGATTACAACCGACAATTACTGCACCTGTAGCTTCTTGGGAAGTGATGCCCAAAAATTTCGCCACCCAACCAGCTGTTAATCCTTGACAAACTACCGTCATGATAATAGTGAGGAAAACCAAAGCTTTGATAGAATCACCGCCATTGACCCCACGCTGAGTTAGCAAAATTGCAAACAAGGGCGCAACAGAGGCAGAAACAATCCCTCTAGGTGCAACCCAGCTTAAAAATAGTTTCTGTCGCCAGTTTAAGTTACTGTTCCAAGTGCAGAACAAGATATTTACAGGGCGAACAACAAACATCAAGACCAATACAGTAAACAAGCTGCCCCAACCCAAAGCAAACACGCTGGCAATGGATAAATCAGCTGCTAACAGAATGAACAGTACAGAAACGCTCAAAATTGTCAGTTGACCTTTGAAGCTGCGTAAGGAACGTTCCTCTGGTACTGAAGAGTTAGCGAATACTGCCCCAGCGATGACAGTTGTCATCACACCCGATTCACTGCGAATCATCTGCGCTAGAGTAAATAAACTCCATAGCACAGCCAAAACCACTAGATTTTTTAACTCAGACGAAAGGAAATTGGCGCGCTTGAAAATCAAACTCATGAAATACCCGCCAGCAGCACCTATGGCTGCACCAATACCCAACCGCATTATTAAACCGATAATGGCTTTTACTGGGTCTGCATCACCGTTAACGATAGTGTCTAGCACCACAAAAGCTAAAATAGCTCCCACTGGGTCGATAAGAACTCCCTCACCTTCTAACAACGTCGCCACTTGCCGGTCTACGTTGATTTGTTTGAGCAGGGGACTGATGACAGTCGGCCCTGTGACCACAACAATAGAAGCGTAGAGAAAAGCTATATTCCAAGGAAATTCACCCAGCCAATGGGCGGCCATACTACCCCCAATGAGGGTGATTAGCGTCCCTAAGGTGACAAGCCGTTGCAAGCTGAGGGAAACTCTACCTAATTCGCGTAAATCTAAATTCAATCCACCTTCAAACAGAATGATTGCCGTTGCTAGGGCAACAATCACTTCCAGCCCTGTACCGAGTAATTGGGGATGTAATAACCCAACCCCATCACCACCTAGCAAAATGCCCAACAACAGCAATATGACGATGCTGGGTACACGCAAATAAGCCGCTAGGACTTGAGCGCCGATACCTGCAAAAACAGCGATCGCCATCTGTAGGGTGACTTCAAATGATGCTTCCATGTTTTAGATTTTGAGCGATTTCTTTCAAAATCCTTTGTAAAGAAAAGTAAATATCATCTTTACAGGTTACAACATCAGACAGTTTATACCTCAATGAATTTAGAGATTTTTTCATAGGTAGTTACTTGCACTACTCCATTTGTAGCTGATTAGCTATAAAACCGGAAGATTAGTATTAGACACAGGAGGAAAAATCATAACGATTCAATGCTACTGAAAATATAACTGAGAATGTCCAATATGTACTCAAAAGTAAGTGCTGAGTAACAAATCCTCACCTCCCATCTCCAGGCAATTTTGGATTTGCGATTTTAAATTTTAGATTTTTCATCCCAAAACGGAAATCTAAAATTACCCAGTTCTCCAGTCTCCAGTACCAATTCCCTATTCCCAATCCTATGCACCGTTTTTTATCTGGCCCGTTGAGTGTAGAACAATTGACGGTGAATATTGCAGGCTTGTCTGCATCGCTACAAGGTAAGAAGTTGGTGCATCTATCAGATTTTCATTACGATGGGTTACGTCTGTCGGAAGAAATGTTAGCAGAAGCGATCGCAGTTAGCAATCAAGTACAACCAGATTTAGTCTTACTCACCGGTGATTACGTCACTACTACCCCACAACCTATTCACCAACTCGCAAAGAGGCTGCAAAAACTCCAAAGTCATGCAGGTATCTACGCCATTCTGGGTAACCACGACCTTTATCAAAAAAATTCAAAAACAGAAATCACCCAAGCATTGACGAAAGCTGGTATTCAGGTTCTGTGGAATGAAATCGCCTATCCCTTGGGAGAAGAATTACCCATAGTGGGAATCGTTGATTATTACTATCGGGAATTTAATCCGCAGTTGCTTTTTAACCAACTAGAACCCACCACACCGCGCATTGTTTTATGCCATAACCCAGACACCGCAGCTATGTTACAAGGTTGGCGAGTAGATTTGCAATTATCCGGCCATACTCACGGAGGGCAAATTGTCATTCCTGGCCTTGGGGCTGTGTTACCTTATCACAAGAAAATTGTCCGCAGAGTACCAATAAAAATACGGCGACTTTTTCCATTGTTTTTCAAAGATTATTTTATAGTACGTCATGCGGAATGGTTACAAGGCTTACATCGCATTGGCAAAAACCAGCTATATGTAAATCGTGGTTTAGGAACATATCTCCCAGGACGCTTATTTTGTCCTCCAGAGTTAACTGTAATTACACTGGAAGCTGAGTAATTCTGATGATAGAAACCTGATTCTTCTCAGATATCGGGTGTCATTTCATCGGCGGGTAAATAAGCTAGTATTTATGCACTTAGGTTGTCTGTCGAGACTAGGTGTAAGGGTTTTAAACATTTACACCCCTACACCCTATACCCCTGTCCAAACCCTTGATTTTTCGTTTTCATATATAAATCAGCCACCCCTTGAAAACAAAGACAATTACAGCAAAAATCTGATTGTAAATTAAAAATTCTGCCCTGCGGTACTAGTTTTTGATACTAAATGAGAGTTATTGTAAGCTTCTTTAAGTTTTAAGTTATTAGTTTTATTTTTGATAAGCTGTAGGCGCTGGTATGAGGAGTTCTAGCAAATTATGCACTGGTTGTTTACAGGACGTTTAAGCGTAGATAAAATAACGGTTAAGATTGCTAATCTTTCACCAAGTTTACAAGGTATAAAGTTAGTACAGTTGTCGGATTTTCATTATGATGGTTTGCGGCTATCAGAAGAAATGTTAGAAGAGGCGATCGCCGTTACTAACGAAGCTGAACCAGACTTAATACTATTAACTGGTGACTATGTAACTGATGATCCTGCACCAATTAACCAACTCGCACTAAGACTTAAATATCTACAAAGTCGTTATGGTATTTTTGCTGTACTAGGCAACCATGATATTCACTACAGTCACTCTAAGACCTCAATAACGAAGGCTTTAACAGGTATTGGTGTTAATGTTCTGTGGAATGAAATTGCTTATCCTTTAGGAAATGAATTACCAATAGTAGGACTGGCTGACTATTGGTCAAAAGAATTTCATCCTGCATCGGTTATGAACAAACTCGATCCAAATACACCCCGGATTGTTTTATCTCATAACCCAGATACTGCGAAAATATTGGAACAATGGCGAGTAGATTTGCAACTATCTGGCCATACTCACGGTGGACATATAGTTCTTCCTGGTATTGGCCCTGTTGTCTATCATTATAAAAAGCTTCTAAAAAAAGCTCCCAAAAAACTGCGGCGTTGGGTGCCATTTTTACTAGGAGACTGCTCAAAAGTTGTACGCTATTGGGAATGGGCGCAGGGACTTCATCAAGTAACAAACAACCAGCTATATGTTAATCGTGGACTAGGAACTTATCGACCTGGGCGCTTATTTTGTCCGCCAGAAGTGACTGTAATTACCTTAATTTAGCCAGGCACAGACTGATAAAAATAGTTTTGCAATCAACTTTTTTACTTTCTACCTCTTGCTTTCTTCTATCAACTCAAATTTTTATTACTAATAAGATTAACCGCCATTAGCTAAGATAGGAAATCTCATTAGCAAATGGCGGTTTGGTAAATATATGATTGTCAGAGAAGATAGGAAAAAACAGAATCAAACAACTCAACTAAGGTGGACATTATCCGCAATCAAATATCCCTAAAACCGTGCATCCTTGATTCCAATAGGCAGGCATTTCTGGCTGTAAGTTCAACACCTCCATAAAAAGTAATACACTCAAGGAGAAAACACTTTCAATGAGGATGCGACTAACGAGTTTAGGATTGCGAATACTTAAAACATTAGAGCGAGGAGGTACAGACTCTAAGTCCAAGATTTTTTAATGAACTTTTAACCTTTTTGTACCTTGCTCTTAATGTAGCACCATTTTTTTCTAGTGGTTTAGTTGTTTACTAAACTTCAATACCATTGATTTACTGTAATAATTTAGAAATCTTTCTTAAAATTTCTGCCTTATCTCAGTACTTTCCCAGTTTTAGGGAACACCAAAAAATAAATTATCCGAAATTGATGGTTTGGTAGCGACTGTCTTGAAAGTCAAGCGATCGTTAACAAAAACCGGGACTCTGAACATTGACGCAACTGGGGAACGCTGCGCTAGATTCTGCGGTGGCTGGTACGGGCAAAAAGACTTGTGGCTCTTGGCTAAGATGGTAGCAGCCCGCACCAGCCACTCCGCTTCGCCGCAGAATCTTCCCCAGTTGCTGGATTTCCCGTGAAGATAAAAAAGAGCATCAAAAATTGACCCAAATGCGGCAATAGGATCATCAGGGAGAGTATTTCCAAGTATAAAAACGGTCAATTGTGATTAAGCGTTGGGAATGGGTTGTAAGTTGTCAGTAACACGCCAAGGTAAATTATCCCGAACCATTGCATTTAAAATGACTAACATTTTATGAACGCAAGCAGTGAGAGCTAATTTTTTCGATTTACCACGTTCGACAAGACGCTCATAAAAGGCCT
Organism: Anabaena sp. FACHB-595; assembly: GCF_048568275.1. Taxonomy (NCBI): domain Bacteria; kingdom Bacillati; phylum Cyanobacteriota; class Cyanophyceae; order Nostocales; family Nostocaceae; genus Anabaena; species Anabaena sp. FACHB-595. The sequence goes on along the minus strand of NZ_CP183473.1, from coordinate 267,634 downwards.
TGATAACCGGATTATGACGCATAGCAACAACAGCACCCATATAAAGAGTGGCACGAACATGAGCGCGACCGCCATTAATCATGCGCTTACCTTTGTGTTGACCACTATCATGATTGATAGGTGCAACACCAACTAAGCGAGAAATTTGTTTGGCAGTGAGTTGACCGAGTTCTGGCAAATCAGAAACCAGAGTTGTCGAAATAACTTGGCCAATACCAGGAGTAGTTTTGAGTAAATTAACTTTTTCAATCCATTGTTGATTGTTTTGAGTTAATTGCTCAATTTCTTGATTGAGTTGTTTGAGACGTTCGTCAAGATATTCAATGTGTGCTTCAATATCTGCCAATGCTTTACCACGGGCGCGTGAGCGTCGATTTTTTTCAGCAGTTTGCATCTCAACTAATTGTCTTCGACGACTAATTAATTCTCCTAATTGACGAGATGCTTGTGACTCAATGTTTAACACTTGAGGTTTCATTGCTTCCCCAAAGTGTGCCAATATTTGTGCATCGATAGCATCTGTTTTGGCGAGTTTACCAGTGGCTTTGGCAAAATTTCGTCCTTGACGTGGATTGATTAATGCTACTGGTAGCATTGCTGCCTGTAGTTGAATGACCAGTTCTGTTTCTAATCCTCCGGTTGCTTCTAGTACGATGAGGTTCAAATCATAAAATTTTAATTGTTCAACTAAATTAAATATTTCTAGTTCTGTATTAGCAAACTTCAATGCTTTACCGATGGGACGGATATAAACATCGAGGGTCGCTTTGCTCACGTCAATGCCTACCCACACAGAGATGTTTTCCATTTTTGAATCTCAACTATTTTGTCAAGAAGTTTTTAATTCATCCCCTTGATTTCACTCATCCTTGCCCGATGCGGACTGTATACTTTAAATGTCAGTAGTTTAAAGCTTTGACCCCGGCGACTGTTCGAGTTCTGTCAAAGAGATTGTTGTGGTGACCCATGCTACAAAGCGGTCTTTAATGACCTAGGGTGCGACGGTCTACCACTTCTTTTAATATACAAGGGTGCGTCAGTGCGATAGAACCTAGCTATAGTCGGAAGTTATTCATACTGACGCACCCTTGTATATTAGGAAAGGGATACAGCCAGCGTTACTGTGTCCCTCTAAATACCGATAATCGAGTTGTTATTGACTAGGATTACTGTTTTGATTAACATCATCAGCAGTAGAAGAACCACTATTCACCCCGCTTTGTGACTGGTCTCTAGCTTCAGGTGTAATCGTTGGAGAGGGACTAGGTTGTGTATTCGTAGTAGGCGTACTAGTTTGAGTTGGCTGAGGAGTAATAGCAGGTGCTGTCTCTCTTGCAGAAGGCTGGGGTGGAATAGTCACATTAACCTGTGGCTGAGAATTTGTTGTTGAAGGTGGGACTTGTTGTTGGGGAATGACAACAGGAACTTCTCTGGTTCTTTCAATAATTGTTGTTTGTTGTGGTTGAGGCGATAGGCTAGGACTAGCGCTAGCAGGTAAAGAAGTCTCCACTGGTGTGGTAGTTTCAACGGCTGCGTCGTTTTGATTAAAGTACCAAAATGCGCCAGCAATCAAACCGACTAAGGAGGTCAATAAGATACCAAGAATCAGCCCATTGGCAGCATTTTCATTATCACGTTCTACTTGATAGTTACGTTCAATATTACGTCCATTGACATAACCATTACGGTAAGAATTATTTGGTGTTTCAGTCGTTCTTGTTACGTTAGTGTGAGTATTACCATTACTATCAGTGTAAACATCACGGTTAACACTTTTGTTATAAGTTTCACGCTCGTTAGGATTAGTCATAGTTTTCGATTACGCTCCTTCTTTTCATATTGGCAAGATCAAGTTTCAGTAAATATGAAATAACTTACTAATGCTTGATATATTTCGTGTTTGATTTGTAACTCTGTTTTAAATATCCTCAGAATAACTTCTCAGCTTTGACTAACGGATCTACCTTGAGGTGAAAGCTCAATACATCGGAAGAATGAATATAGGTGGGGTTTTGCTAGATTTTTCTACTTATTGAAATAAATATCTAGTAATTTTCCCGCATTAGCGATTTTTTTATCAGATAATATATTGATTGATGCTGGAATTAGTTGTTATGGATTTGTAATATTAACTACTGATATTATAAGTGCGATAGATAATTACTAATAATCAATAAAAAACTCACCAGTGTTAAATTCTGGTATCTGTCTAAACCAATAATATCTGTGCATTCGGAATTTTCATCGTATGGAACTTACGTATAAAACGAGAAGCAGTTACTTGCTTGACGTAGTAATCAACCCCTAAGGACAAGGTAAAATCCTGATAATCTTATCTCCGCTACTACTGGCTAAAGTCTGTCCATCTGGGCTAAATGCGAGAGAATAAACTGACTCTTCATGTACTATGAAACTACTTATTATACTTCTAGTATCTACTTGCCACAACTTAATACTCTTATCCTTGCTGGCACTAGCTAAAATATTACCATTTGGACTAAAAGATACACAACAAACGTGATCAGAATGACCTGTTAGGGTACAGATTTCTTCACTATTTTGCCATTGCCATAGCTTGATATTTTTGTCCCAACTACCGCTAGCTAAAATATTACCATCGGGACTAAATGCAAGAGAATTAATACCTCCAAACCATTCGGAATGCCCAGTGATAGTCTGAACTTTTTGTTTAGCTAGATGCCAAATTTTAATTGTTTTATCATTACCAGCACCGCCACTAGCTACAACCTGACCATCTGGACTAAAAGCAACAGATAAAACATCATCTAAATGTCCTTTAAGTGAATATAGTTCTCTTCCTGTTGCTAGTGACCAAAGTTTGACACTTTTATCTTTACTACCACTAACTAAAGTTTTACCGTCTGGACTAAAGCTAACAGAGTAAACTGCTTCTTCATGTCCTGTAAAAGCAATGATTTCTGCTCCTGTATTGACATCCCATAATTTAATAGTTTTGTCATCGCTAGCACTAGCTAAGGTCTTGCCGTTGGGGCTAAAAGCAATAGAATTAACTCCTCCAGACCAAGACGATTTACCATGTCCTTTAAGAATGAGGGTTTCTTCATTAGCTAAATTCCAAACTCTTACAGTTTTGTCAGCACTACCGCTAGCTAATCTCTGCCCATCGGGACTGAACATAACGGACATAACCTTATCTGAATGACCCTTGAGGGTTCGTACAAATATTAAGTCCTGCATGAATAGGTCGTTAAAAATAAATTATTTGGCTTAATCCAGTATTGCTCATCATGAGCAGTAATTGTCACAGGAGGACAAACTTAAATTTTAGTAACTTTATAAAAATACCTACTGTTGTTTTATGAATCCTGAATTATTACTCAATATCTATTTAGCTTTAGTAGCCTTTTAATTTTCTGGCATAATCTTGCGAGCCAAGATTTAGGCTTGGTTTTATATCTTGGCGATGAGACGTAAGCAGCTTTGGGAATTTTCCCTTCTAACTGTGCGGCTTTATTTAAATCGGAAGTAGCTCTATATTCATATCCCAATTCAGAGCAAATGAATCCTCGGTATTTGTAAGCTGCAATGTAGCTGGGATTGAGGCGAATTGCTTGGGTAAAATAGGCGATCGCTTCTTCATATTCTTTTTTGTCTACACTTTCTACACCCCAGTTGTAGAAAGTTTCTGCACCCCAACGATTAACAGATGCTTTTACAGGCTTTTTCGGTGAAGGCGTAGCTGAAGCTGGCTTCTCAACAGTTGGTGTCACCGACTTAACTCTGTTGTAAGCGGCGTTGATTCGTTTAATTTTTGTCTCGGCTTGCTGTTTTTGCTCGTTATCAACAAAGCGATCGGGATGCCAAATTTTAACTAGCTTCCGATAAGCTTGCTTTACTTCCACCTGCGATGCACCAGGTTTTAAACCGAGAATTTCATAAGCATGACTGATATCAAGTTGTAAACCATCTCGCGGCTTGTCGTTAGACATCGCGCACACTAAAAAATATAACTACGTAAATCTATCTTAACTAAACTCTTAAAAGGTTTTATGAGATAGAATCTCTAAAATCGCTTGTGAATTACCAGATTCCCGACTTTTTCAAAAATTCGTTAATCAAAACCTAAGTGCGATCGCCTACAATGTTCAAAACTCTGCAAACTCCCCATAGCGGATACCATTGGGACGGTAGTAGTCGCCGTTTCTTTGAAGGTTGGTATTATCGTGTAACTTTACCAGACTGTGGTCAAACCTTTGCTTTCATGTATTCCATCGAAGACCCCATTGGTGGTAAAGCCTACAGTGGTGGTGCAGCTCAAGTCCTTGGTGCTGATGATGAATATATTTGTCGGACTTTTCCCGATGTCAACAAATTTTGGGCTAGTCCAGATGTTCTGGCTTTGGGTCATTGGGGCGAAACAAACCTCAACACCAAACCTATTTACCTGTTACCAGCAGAGTTTGAACGCCATGTACAGCAAGGATACCAAGCTACAGCCACCATCAATCAAGGCATAATTGCTGACCCTGCAACAGGTAATTATTGCCGTTGGCGTTACGAAATTCAACCGATATACGGTTGGGGAAATCAAGATGGTATCCAGCAATCAACGGCTGGGTGGCTGTCCTTTTTACAGATTTTTGAACCAGGATGGCAAATTTTGATGGCTCATGGCTTGGCTACCGGCTGGATTGATTGGAATGGCAAAATCTATCAATTCCAGAATGCGCCAGCTTACGGGGAAAAAAATTGGGGTGGTGCTTTTCCTGAAAAATGGTTTTGGCTTAACTGCAACAGCTTTGATGGCGAACCTGACTTAGCTTTAACTGCTGGTGGTGGTAGACGCGGTGTACTGTGGTGGATGGAATCTGTAGCCATGATTGGGTTACATTATCAAGGCAAATTCTACGAATTCGTTCCTTGGAACTCAAAAGTAGAGTGGAATATTCAGCCTTGGGGTAGATGGCAAATGAAAGCGAAAAACTTAGATTATGAGGTTGAATTAACTGGAACTACCCATCTACCCGGTACAGACCTACGTGCGCCAACAGTCCAGGGTTTACAATACTGCTGTCGAGACACTATGCAAGGAAAACTAGATGTAGAGTTACGACAGATCCGAGGGAAAAATCCTCTAGTCATCCTGAAAGCACACAGTTATCTTTGTGGTTTAGAAATAGGTGGTGATTCTTGGAGCAATTCTTGGCAGTCTAGTTAGAACTACTGCTATCATTGTATATGCTTCACAGTTGGGGCTGTAGCTCAGTTGGATAGAGCGAGCGCCTCCTAAGCGCTAGGTCGTGCGTTCAAGTCGCACCAGTCCCGTCACCACAAAATAGTTAAATCAAATAATTAGTCAGAAATCCTGTATATAGGATTATGACCAATTATGTGGAAAAATTGTGCTAATACACATTAAATGATGAATTAGCTTGACGGTAGCCCTGCCAGGGTAAATTTCGCTAAAGTCTGCTAAATTACATAGATATTTTTCTTATTTTGAGAGAAAATAACGCCCTCAACAAACAAAGTTATAGAGCCTTGAAGAATAATCTATTGTTTAGAGGTAAATCATTTTCATTTGCGGTGCTATTTTTACCGCTATTAATGTGGTTTGGATACCAAGAAGCTAAAAACGCCTACACACAACCCCAAGCCGTAATAGTTTTAGGTGGTTCGACTAGAAATCTAGAAAGAGAAAAGTTTACTGCTAGTTTTGCCCGTAAGCACCCAAATTTGCCAATTTGGATTTCTGGAGGTAGTCCACCTGTCTACACTAAACGGGTATTTAAGAAAGCTGGTATTGATACCAAGCGATTACACTTAGACTATGAAGCGGTAGATACTGTAACAAATTTTACTACATTAATTGACGAGTTACAATCTCGTGGTATTAAAAGCGTTTATTTAATTACCTCTGATTTCCATATGCGCCGCGCCTGTATCATTGGCGAAATAGTTTTAGGTAGTCGCGGAATTACCTTTAAACCAATCTCAGTCCCTTCTGAAAACTCTCCTGAACCAATTGAAAAATCTTTGCGTGATGGGGCTAGGGCTTTATTATGGGTGGCTACTGGTTATACAGGTGCAGATGAAAAACATAAGCGTTAATAGTTCCCTTTTCTCCCACCTACCTTTTTTATGGCGTTAGCAGTGGGAGTTACTTAACCTATGCTGCTATTTCTTGCACCAGAACATAGGGCTGTATGATCAAGGTGTTAAATCTCTTTTGCTGATTAGTGTTCCATTCTCCCAGTTGCTGAGGAGAAGGTTTACTAATTAATTGCTCATCAATCCATCGTTGAACTGAAGGTATATTATCACTAGCGATCGCCTCTCCCACATCTAGCAAGTTCAAGTCTAGTGATATTAAAATCACTGCGTCTCTCTGTGCATGGGGAATTAGCCATTCCCACTCTGATTCATCTATAGTTTCTGATAACTCTGTTCTTAAATCTGACATGATTCTCTATTCTTATCCTCATCTTTCGATTTTACATTAAATGGAAGATGAGAATAAAGGGTATGGCGTAGGAGAAGGAAAAATCAATAACTAATGACCTTTTTTGAATTTTTAATTGGAGCAAAGCGACTTGACTATTGGCTAAACTTCAGACTTCATCTCATCAATTTCAAATAAAGATACAATTACTCCCGTGATTGGGATAGAGATAAAAACACCCAATAAACCTGCGACTCTAGCACCTACTAATAAAGCAAAAAATACTACTACTGGATTGAGATTTAGTGATCCTTGCATAATACGAGGGGAAATCAAATTATCTTGAATTTGCTGGAGAACTACGCAAGCGGCTAAGACTTTTAATGCTAACCAAACATCTTGAGATAAGACAATTAAAGTAATTGTTCCCACACCTAAGGTAGCTCCAATACCAGGAATTATATCTAGTATTCCTACTATTACAGACAGTATTAAAGCAAAAGGCACTTGTAATAATAAGAAAATAATAAATGTTGAACTTGTCAGGAACAAGCACAATAATAACTGACCGCGAAAAAATCCTAGAAAACTACGCCGCATAATATTTGTAAATCTAATGCGGCGTTTTTGGGGAACTATTTTGAGAATAAAATTCCAAAGTTTTTCACCATCTAGTAGCATGAAAAAAGCTACGACGGCAATTAAGATAAATGTCACAAAATTAGTGAGAAATTGTTGCACAATTGCTAAACTGGTAACTAGTGTTGATACAGCTTGGGTTCGCAATTGTTCTTGAATTACACTTAAATCTATTTGTAGATTGCGGTTACTTAACAATCTCTCTATTCTTTCCAAAAAAGGTAACAAAGAAGTTAAGAAAGCCGATATACTGTCAATTAATTGTTGACCCTGAGATAAAAGTGCTACACCAACTGTAATGAGTAATCCTCCTAAAATCACTATGCTGATTAGGAAAACTACGACAACTGCAACACTGTGGGGTAGAAAACGGCGTAGCCATTGCACTGGATAGCTCAGTAAAAAAGCCAAAATAGCTGCAAAAGTAAAAATTATAATTACTGTCTCAAAGTAAGCTAGAAGCTGTACGATCGCCCAACCAGCCGCAACTAACAGCAAAAAGCGGACTAGTGCCAAATTATTTAATCGATGCCACAGATTTTTGGCTTCAATACCGCTCATATACTGTATCAAAAAATTTGATTAATTGATTTTCAACATACAACAATCAAATAGCGATCGCTACCTACTTACAGCAGATTTTCTCCAATTGGATAATCAGCGCCCTAAATCGTGCATTTGATTAATGGCGGCGGCACACTTTTGGGTTATTGACTCTAACTCGTCTTTATTAGTAGAACTGGGAGTATCAATTAAATTCCCAATTCTCACTGTTAGAGGCACAGCACGAGGCACAGAGGAACCTTTTTGTAAAATATTCTCCGAACCCCACAAACATACAGGTAATATCGGCGCTTTCGCTTTAGCTGCTAGTAGGGCTGCGCCTCTTTTGGGGTCACTAATGCGACCATCTGGGGTGCGAGTACCTTCCATGAACACACCTACAGCCCAGCCATTTTCCAGATATTCTAGAGCTGCACGAATGGCATTGCGATCGGCACTTCCTCTACTAACTGGGTAAGCACCATATAATTTAATCGCCTGTGCTAAAACAGGAATTTCAAATAATTCTTGCTTTGCCATGTATGCCACTGGACGACGCACACAATTAGAGACAATGGGCGGGTCAAAGTAACTAGCATGATTACTTACAACTACTACAGGGCCTGATTGGGGGACATTTTCCACACCATAAATCCGACCCCGAAAGTAAGTGTGCAACATCGGGCTGACAACTGACCACTTAAAGGCATGGTACAGTGCCAGACTAATCAATGGTTCGCGGGTTCGGGACATAAGAGTTTGGGGGTTGGGGATAAAAAAGTAAAAAGTAAAAAGGCAAAAGATTTTTTCTTTTGACTTTTGTCTTGAACTGGGGATTGAAGCAGGCTTCCCTGCTAGAGGTTGCGCCAAAGCGTAGCGTCCCGCAGGGAAGTCCGAACGGGGGCAAGGATGGAAAGGGAAACATTTTTGAGTAACGTCTTGTAGATAGGGAAACCCTCTCGCAGCGTTATCGAACTAATCCCCAGTCGCTAATTTGGTAATTCCGCAGCGTTGCGGATGTTTTTTAAAATTAAATCAGCAGTAGTGCGTTTAATCAAACCTGTTAGTACATTACCAGGGCCGATTTCCACGACTTTCTCAATGCCGTTGGCTGGTAATGTTAAAGAAATTTCTCGCCAGCGCACTGAACCAGTCATCTGTTGGCTAAGGCGTTGTTTTAAAATAGCGGCATCAACAGCCGGCGCTGGCTCGACGTTTGATAATACGGGTACACTAGCCTGTTGAAATTCTACAGTTTCCAGAATTTCTTGGAACTCTACAGCAGCCGTATTCATGAGGTGTGAATGAAATGCTCCCGAAACTTTCAACGGGACAGCACGCTTGGCTTTGACTTGAGACATAACTGTCTGCACAGCTTCTGGAGTACCGGATATAACAACTTGCGCCGGACTATTATCGTTTGCTAGCACCACATCAGGAGTCTGGGAAATTACTGTTTCCAACTGTTCGCGGTCAAAATTCATCATAGCCGCCATCATGCCGCCTGCGGCGCTATCCATGAGTTCAGCTCGTCGCTTGACTAGTTTTAAACCAGCTGACCACTCAAAAACGCCGGCAACGTAAAGGGCGATGTATTCTCCTAAACTATGACCAGCAACTAAATCTGGCTGGTGTCCCCGTTCTTTTGTCAGGTCTGCAAGGATACTCTCTACTACATAAAGACTGGGTTGGGTGTAGAGTGTCTGTGATAATTTTTCTTCGTTTTGGCAGATTTCGCTTACAGACCAGCCTAAGATTGCTTCAGCTTGAGCAAATTTTTCTTTGGCAGTTGGTATATCTAGTAAGTCTGTTCCCATCCCCAGTGCTTGAGAACCTTGTCCGGGGAACACCCATGCGGTTTTTGTCATTTGTCAGTCGCTTCGCTCTAATTCAAAATTCAAAATTAAAAATTCAAAATGAACAATCCAATTTTTGAATTTTGCATTTTGAATTTTTAATTGATTATCTTCCCCATTGGAAAATTGCTGCACCCCATGTTAGACCCGCTCCAAAGCCGGATGTAGCAATGATATCGTTTGGTTTTATTTTACCTTCTCGCACGGCTTCATCTAGGGCTAGGGGGATGGAAGCGGCGGAGGTATTGCCGTAATTAGCGAGATTACTAATTACTTTGTGTGCAGGAATATTTAGGCGTTGAGCTACAGTATCAAGAATGCGTTGATTTGCTTGATGTAGTAGTAGCCAATCGATTTGGTCAACAGTTAGTTGAGCCTCAAATAGAGCTTTATCAATGATTTCTGGGACTTTTTGAGCGGCAAAGCGGTAAACTTCTTTGCCGTTCATGGTTACGGGTTGATATGTGCCTTGAGTAATCTTGACATTGGGGAGAATTTCTTTGGCAGTGCCTTGATAAGCTAGGTTGAGATAATGGTTTTGTGTCCCATCACTTTTGAGGGCAAATCCCAATAAGCGATCGCTTGAGTTCGCCTGCAAGACAACTGCCCCAGCACCATCACCAAACAACACGCAAGTACGTCTGTCTTGCCAATCTACCCAACGGGAGAGAATATCAGCCCCGATCAACAGTACATTCTGATATACGCCAGTTCTGATAAATTGAGCTGCTGTGACTAGACCGAAGACAAAGCCGGAACAGGCGGCGGTTAAATCAAAGGCTACGGCTTTATTAGCTCCCAATTCAGCCTGGATTTTAGTAGCAGTACCAAACAAATCATCAGGTGTGGAAGTTGCCAGTAAAATCAAATCTATATCAGATGCTGTAATGCCAGCCGAGGCGATCGCCTGTCTACTAGCCGCCGCCGCCAGACTGCTTAATGATTCAGTCGGTAGGGCTAAACGCCGTTGGCGGATTCCGGTTCTGGTGCTGATCCACTCGTCTGATGTCTCTACCAGTTGGCTTAATTCTTCGTTGTGAAGGGAAGTTTCAGGTACTGCTGAACCACTCCCGGTAATTGCGATGCCTAAGTTTTGCACTCCTAGTCTCCCAAGCTATCAGTTATTAGTCATTAGTCATTAGTCATTAGTCATTAGTCATTTACTTTTGACTAATAACCCGCAGAACTAATGCTAATCGCTGGTGCTGTGTAGAATTTCATACTGGGATTGCAGTTGTTGCATCACTTGATTATCTACAGCTTCTTTGGCCATGCGAATGGCATTAAATACTGAAGGAGCTTGAGAGCTACCGTGACCGATTAGACAAACACCTGATACCCCTAACAGCAAAGCACCACCGTGTTCTGCGTGATCCATGCGCTGCTTAATGCGCTTCAGGTTGGGTTTTAAGATGGCTGTACCGATTTGACCGTGTAAACCTTGGGGCAATTCTTCCCGGAGGATTTGCAGAATTACACCGCCGATCGCCTCCGCAAATTTGAGTAAAATATTGCCGACAAAGCCATCACACACAATCACGTCAAATTCGCCGGAAAGTACATCTCTCCCTTCGGCATTCCCAATAAAATTGATATTGGAATTGTCCTTTAATAGTTGGTGAGTACGTAAGGCTAATTCATTGCCTTTGGTATCTTCCTCGCCAATATTCAACAAACCCACCTTGGGTTCCCCTGTCCCTAAGACATACTGGCTGTAAATTGACCCAATCACAGCAAACTGCTCTAAAAACTTAGGGCGGCAGTCTACATTGGCTCCCACATCTAATATCAATACAGGTTTGCCAGCTTTGATTGTGGGAAACACTGTACCAATCGCCGGGCGGTCAACTCCAGGTAATCGTCCCAAGCGTAGTAAAGCTGATGCCATAGCTGCACCAGAATGGCCAGCCGAAAATATGGCATCCGCCTGCTCTCGCTTGACTAAATCCATCGCCACATTAATAGAAGCCTTGCGCTTGCGTCTTACCGCGTTCAAAGGCTCCTCATCCATTGCGATCGCTTCCTCAGCAGGAACGATCTCCACCCTCTCCAAATTAGTTTTTGGTGGCAAGGCAGATGCAATTTGTTGGGGATCACCTACCAACAGTACTTTCACACCCAATTCTTCGCTTGCTCGCACAGCGCCAGCTACGATTTCATTGGGTGCGTGATCCCCTCCCATTGCGTCAATTGCTATCCGTACGCAAGTCGATCCCATTGCTCAAAGCTTCTAGAAACCTTACAAATTTTACCAGATGGCTTGGCTGAAAAATCTTAACTTTCTCACCACCGCATCTCTCTTGTGACAATTGCAACAAGTTTTAGCGGCAAGCCCAAGATAGCACATTGTGTATGAGGGTGTGAGGGTGTAAGGGTGTAAGGGTGTGAGGGAAAAGAAATTTATTATTCCTTCCCCTATACCCCTACACCCCTATACCCCTACCCCCCCTACTCACTCAATACCCAATCTACTAACAGCCTGACACCATAACCAGTAGCACCTGGGCCGTTGTAGCCGTTTTCTTTGTCCGCCCAAACTGGCCCGGCAATATCTAAGTGCGCCCACGCGGTATCTTTGACAAACTGCTTGAGAAACAAAGCAGCAGTGATGGAACCACCAGGACGAGGCCCGGTGTTTTTCATGTCGGCAATGCCAGATTTTAGTCCTTCAAAATATTTTTCTTCTAATGGCATCCGCCAAATCTTTTCCCCTGATTCACTAGCGGCTTGCTCTAGTTGCCCTGCTAAGGCATCATCGGGAGTATACAAACCAGCAATGTCATCACCTAAAGCAATGACATTGGCACCGGTGAGGGTTGCTAGATCTACGATCGCATCTAATCCCAATTTATCGGTATAGACTAGGGCATCTGCTAGGGTTAAACGCCCTTCGGCATCGGTGTTGTTTACTTCGATGGTTTTGCCATTGGATGCAGTCAGGATGTCTCCTGGGTGCATAGCCTTACCGCTAATCATGTTTTCGGTCACGGCTGAGATGAAGTGAACTTCTACATTTGGTTTGATTTGGGCAATGGCTTTGGCTGCGCCTAAGGTAGCTGCTGCACCTCCCATATCAATTTTCATGGTTTCGATACCACTACCAGCGCCTTTAATGTTGAGTCCACCGGAATCGAAGGTTAGACCTTTACCCACAATTGCTAGTTTGCGCTTGGGTGTGCCTTCTGGTTTGTAAGTTAAGTGAATAAATTTAGGTGGTAAATCTGAGGCGAGGGCAACTCCTAAAAATGCACCCATGCCTAGTTTTTCGCAATCTTCCTGCTCTAAAATTTCTATTTGTAAACCATAATCTTGGGCAATCTGTTGAGCCGTTTCTGCCATTGTAATTGGTGTGACACTATTTGCTGGTGCTGCTACCAACTGGCGAGCCAAGATTACCCCAGAAACGATTTGATTTGCTCGGTTAATTGCCGCTTCTTGTCCGGCAAAACCAAGTAATTCTACTGTTTCGACTTGAGAACCTTTGTCTTCTGGGTCTGATTTAAAGCGATTATCTTGATAGAGTGCTAACTGCAAGCCTTCAGCAATTGCTTGAGCTGAGGCCGTAGGGTCATTATTCCACAAAGGAAAACTCAGTCCGATAACTTTGCTTTTTTGTTTTTTGCCTACTTTACCTACAGCCGCCGCCGCACGTCTTAAGGTTTCTATTTTGAAGGCTTCAGTTTTGCCTAAACCCACCAAAATTATTTTCCGTACTGGGATATTAGAACTCACACGAGTAAAAACCGTGCTGTTGGCTTTGCCTGTAAACTCTTCTTCAGTAATTAGCTCTTTTAAGATGCCGGCAAACTTTTCATCTAAACTTCCTAGTTCACCAGTTAACTCGACTGCATCTTCAAATAATGCGATCGCCAAAGTATCGCCTGCCCATTCTAGCAGAGGCTTATCACTCAGTTGAATTGCCATGTTGGGGTCTTGTCTATGTATATATGCCTTCCTGTACCAGTATTGCTCAAAATTTTTGTTTCAGGATAGGGGGGATTGGGGACTGGGGACTGGGGAAGGTGGGGCCCCCTCTGGGGATAAGGGGTAATGGGGATTAGGAAGAGATAAGGAATCAGAAAAACAAGGATCAAGGGGAAGAATTAATTACTATTGATGGGATTCCCTACACCCTTACACCCCTAATTCGTGACTAATATCAAATTTCTTGGCGATCGCATTGATTATTTCTAGCTCTCTTGGTTCACTCTGATGGTCTAGTTCGGCAATTTTGCGACAACGAGCTAGTAAGGGGACGGCAAAATCACGATTTAACTGGTTCAGCAGTTGCTCGAATGGTTGGGGTGATTTGATATTTTGCTTGATGGCTGCTAAGGATGTGGGGCTGAGGTTGGCAACTTGCAAGTCTGGTAAGATTTCTTCCCAAGTTTTCTCTGGATGGCTGGCGAGGATCATGTGAACTAATATCTGATCCATGATGGCTTCTTGAGCGATCGCTTTTTCTAAATATTTCTCGCTCTCGGCTTTTAAGTTTGACAATGTTTCTGGAGAATTGATGGATGTTGCAGCGTCTAACTTGGCTTCGTAAAATCGACAAGCTGCATATCCTAAAGAATAGCTGAGTGTGGCATTGGAACTGGCAGCGATCGCCGCACCAGCAAAGGGTATATTACGTAGTAGGGCTAATCCGGCTGCTTTCAGGAGGCGATTTCCACCCAGTCCTAAACCAAAAATTGTCAAAAGCTCCCCTTTTCGAGCAGGATCTTTCAAATCAAGTCCGTAAGCAGCAGCAATCTGATAAAGCATTTCTGTCTGCAATTTCATTGTTGCAGCTAAATCCACTGCAAATAAGGCGGCGGCTACTCCAGGTAAAATGCTACTCGCTAGACCTACTCCACCAGATTTAGCTGCTTTGTCCATCATGATGCGGTGGGCAATTTGGCTTGGTGATTCCTGGGGATACTTTTGTTTGAGTTTGTTAACTGAGGTAGCAACTTTTTCTATGTCTACGTTGTCACTTGCCCCAATTAGCCAATTAAGATTCAAAAATCCTGAAATTCTTCTAATCAACCAATTCTCACTAATATGGTTGATGACGTTACCCGTTATTTGAGTACCTTGCTCAAATAAATTTTGTGTCTGCTTAACCGTTGCTTTCCCAATTTGAGCAACAGCATCTATTACAGATGGTTTAGTATTTTTTTCTATGTTTGCGGGTGGTTTGTCTGGCATTGCTTGTCATCATCCTTATCAGACCCTCTGTTTTGGTTTTAGTCGATAATTGCAAGCCTTGACATCTATCAACCAGGACAATTCTCTGTATCTCTAGGGTTTAATATTTCCACCACGGAGACACAGAGAAAAAACATTATACATATCAAATTTTTTGTTGGGGAATTTTGAGATGAGAAATTTTGGGGCTTTTAATTTCTAGAAAGTTATGAACTTGGAGAATTTCATAGAGATTTACATCTTCCTCTAATAAGCAGGCGTGTCCACTATTAGGTAGAACGACTTTCTGAGAGTTAGAGATAATATTTGCTAGGCGCGCAGCTTCACTAACGGATGGTAACAGGCGATCGCTTCCACCGGCAATTAATAAGGTTGCTTGAGTCAGAGAACGCAATTTCTCATCACTGATATCAAATTCTCGCAATAAAGATAACCGCCAAAGCACCGTCTCTGGTGGAACATAACGCATGGTTTTTAGCAGTTCTTGGCGAATATTCCGAGATATACGCTGCAATGATGCCAAAAATGGTAATAAACCTAGTGCGCCCGCATCATAAAGGCATTCAGGGACTAATTGCACCATTTGAGACAGCCCATCCAACCAAGGACGGAGTTTAAAAGCTGAGGCGGAATTAATCAGAATTAGACGCTTAAATAAGTGGGGCGATTTAGTGGCTACTTTCATCGCCAAACACCCCCCGAAAGACTCACCACACAAGTAGACTGCTCTTTGGGAACTTTTTTCTAATTCTGCATGAATTAAGTCTAGGACATTATTGGTGAGGACATCCCAGCTAGTGAGGTCTTGGCGGGGGATCGCCAAACAACGGACATCAAAGCCAATTTCTAACCCCGCCGTTTGCGATCGCAACAATTGACCAGTTCCATCCATTCCTGGCAAATAGACGAACAACGGATACTCAGGTCGTACTCGTCTAGGAGTTAGGAAACACGGCTTTAGTTCAACGTCTGGCATTGTAAAATTTAAATTCTATTTGCTGTTTTTATAAACTTTACCCTATGTCAACCTCATACTTTGTATCAATAGGACAATACAAGGGTGAAGCTTCATAGTCCAGTTAAAATCATAGCTTGTACTGTATAAATCTTCCTTGAAGATACTTTGATTAATTAATGATGATCCTAGAGATTAATCTAGGCATAAAAAAAGATTTGCTATATCGATTATGATCCTATTTACTAGTAAATTAAAGAACTGGCTGATTATTCTTAAACCCCTATACCCTTAAACCCCTATACCCTTGCTTTTTCCTTTTCCTGCGTAAGTTGTACTTAATAACAACCTTGAGCGAGTAAAGTAGCGATTTCATCATGGCAATGTGTGGTTAGTTCAGCCACAACATTTTTCGCCTGTTTACCGTGATATTGGTTGTGATGTTGGGCTGTAATCCAATAAGGACGACCGACTAAGACAGCCACTCGATGATAGATTACCAGGGGATGCCAACCATATTGATTGAATAATGGTTCGGAAGGGTCGAACAAACTTAATAATTTTAGGGGAAAAGCCGAAGTGTTACTCTCTTCTAAGGAAGCGATCGCTACTGGTAACACTGCTAAGTTCTTGACTTGAGAACGTAACGCTAGATGAGCAAAGCCCCGGCGAAATTCCCCTACTTCATTGGCTGGAGTATATTTCACCATCGGATCAGCACCTTCAGGAAATACTCCCACCATTTGTTTTGTTTGTAGTAGCTTTTGTGACTGCACAAAAAAGCTTTGCTGACGATGTTGATTTTCTTCTAAAGGAAAGCAACCCAATTGTCCTGTAACAATCTCCCGCAATATTGGCACTTGTCCCATATAGTGATGACAAGCAAAACGAATCGGATTCGATAAAGCCGCCATTAAAGTTAGTGCATCCATAAAACTGCGATGATTGCTCACTATTAACAAACTAGCATCTTGGGGAATGCGATCCTCGTAATAGCGGAACATTTTAGTAGAGAGTGTTGTTAAGAATATCCGAGAAATATCTAGGGGGTTATTTGCACTCATGCCTGATCAATGTGTTTTTTTGGGAAAATATCGCAGTTTATCTTGATTTAATTTTTACATTTCTTCACCCTTGCGTTGACCGTCTTAAGGTAGAAATGTTTTATCCACAAAAGCCGCAAAATTCTCTAGTTTGGGAGATTTGTGTTCTTCATCACCATAAATGTAATGAAAGCATTCTCCAAAATTATTAATAGTTGATTTCAGTCTTTTGTTTAGGATTATTTGGATTCATAGGTATTACAAAATAATACTTTGGATGGTAAATTTGCTAATATTAAAGTGTTATTTCAGCAAAAGGAGCTATTATCGTATAATTGCGTGAATTTGTTGATAGAAGTTAAGATATAAAACGTTTTTATAAGTTAATTTTTTATTTTCCATGAATCTAGTGAATAAAGCAGAAAAAACATTTGCACTGACAACACCTCTGTATTATGTAAACGATGTTCCTCACATTGGTAGTGCCTACACAACAATGGCCGCAGACGCAGTGGCGAGGTTTCAGAAGTTATTAGGGCGTGATGTGCTGCTGATAACAGGTACAGATGAGCATGGGCAGAAAATTCAGCGTTCAGCCGAGAGTTTAGGAAAAGCCCCGCAAGAGTTTTGTGACGAAATTGTCCCCAGCTTTATGAGTTTGTGGCGGTTGTTGAATATTCAATACGATCGCTTTAGTCGAACTACGGCTGTGCGTCACAAAGCCATTGTAGACGAATTTTTTGCACGGGTGTGGGAGGCTGGCGACATCTACCAAGGACAGCAAAAAGGCTGGTACTGTGTATCTTGTGAGGAATTTAAAGAAGAAAGGGAATTATTAGAAGGAAATCGCTGCCCTATCCATGTTAATAAAGAAGTTGAGTGGAGAGACGAACAAAACTACTTTTTCCGTCTCTCGAAATATCAAACTCAATTAGAAGAGTTTTACCAGTCTCACCCAGATTTTATCCAGCCTGAAAGCCGTCGTAATGAAGTCCTCAACTTTGTTAGCCAAGGGTTGCAAGACTTTTCCATTTCGCGGGTAAATCTAGATTGGGGTTTTCCAGTACCCAATGATCCAAAGCATACCTTATATGTTTGGTTCGATGCCTTGCTAGCTTACGTCACAGCATTGTTAGATCCAGAGGATGAACCAACCTTAGAAAATGCCTTAGGAAAATGGTGGCCGATTAACTTGCACCTGATTGGTAAGGATATCTTACGTTTCCATGCTGTTTACTGGCCGGCGATGCTTTTATCTGCTGGCTTACCTTTACCAGATAGAGTTTTTGGACACGGCTTTTTGACCAAAGATGGTCAAAAAATGGGTAAAAGTCTAGGTAATACCGTAGATCCTGTAGGACTAGTCCAGCAGTATGGTAGTGATGCAGTTCGTTATTACTTCCTTAAGGAAATCGAATTTGGCAAAGATGGCGACTTTAATGAAGTTAGATTCATCCATGTGCTAAATGCAGATTTGGCAAATGACTTAGGTAATTTGCTCAATCGCACCCTGAACATGGTGAAAAAATACTGCGCTAATTATGCTTTATCGATTACCAATGAAGATATTCCTGCGGAAAATACATTGAAAGCATTGGGTGTAGATTTAGGAGCAAAGGTCAAACAAGCCTACGAAGTGTTAGCTTTTAATCAAGCTTGTGGGGTCGTGCTTTCACTGGTGCAAGCCAGTAATAAGTTTATTGATGATCAAGCCCCTTGGTCGTTATATAAACAAGAACGACAACAGGAAGTAGAAACAGTACTGTACACTGTTTTAGAATCTGTGAGACTAGCCGCCTATCTTCTTTCTCCCGTGATTCCCAATATCAGTAGCAATATCTATCAGCAACTGGGCTTTGGGATCAACTTTAACGAACAAACTGATATTACTCCTTTTGCGATTCATGCACAATGGGGTTTGCTATCTAATAAACAGCAGTTGGGTCAACCCCAACCCATTTTTAAGCGCATAGAACAAACAAAAAACGTTTAATTGCTTTTAATTTTTGCTTAAAGCTAATTCAGTTCGATTTCTTAATTGTTTTCCCAGAAAATCAACGGGGCTGAACTGTATATTCGCCCCGAAAAATTATCATAAGTCGATCTAAAAAATCAAAGTTGATAATTAGTATCAGAAATAACAAGAATAAAATTGAGGTATGACATCAATGTTGAATAACTTGGAAAATGATTCAATATTTACACCAGAACAAGTTTTAGAAAATCGAGGACGGGTCGCCATTTTTATTGATGGGTCAAATCTATTCTACGCTGCTTTGCAATTAGGAATTGAAATAGATTACACGAAATTGCTATGTCGTCTGACTGGTGGTTCTCGATTGTTGCGGGCTTTTTTCTATACCGGTGTAGACAGAACTAATGAAAAGCAGCAAGGGTTTTTGTTGTGGATGCGCCGTAATGGCTACCGCGTCATTGCTAAAGATTTGGTGCAGTTGCCAGATGGCTCCAAAAAAGCCAACCTAGATGTAGAAATAGCTGTAGATATGATGGCTTTGGTCGATTCTTACGATACAGCTGTGCTAGTTAGTGGCGATGGGGATCTGGCTTATGCGGTCAATTCTGTTAGTTATCGCGGCGTGCGGGTAGAAGTTGTGAGCTTACGCTCTATGACTAGTGATAGCTTAATTAATGTGAGCGATCGCTACATTGATTTAGAGGCTATCAAAGAAGATATCCAGAAAACTCCCCGTCAAAGCTATCCTTATCGACCTTTATCTAGCATGGGTTTTTTAGATGATCCCAGAGATAGCGACGGACACCTAGAAATGCAGGATTAATGACCTTTTCACAAGCTAGAAAACAAAAAAGTATAAACTTTAACCAACGGGGGGAATCAAAAAAACTTCCCCCCGCTTCTGTTTTTGATAGCAGTTAGCTTTGATTTTAAATAGGACTTACGCATGAACACGAAAGATCAAGAGCTTGGAGAAGGGTATAGGGGTGTAAGGGTTTCAAACATTTATACCCCTACACCCCTATACCCTTACACCCTTATACCAACTTCAACAGACCATACAATTATTTAAATAGACATGATATTCAAGAAAATAAATTGGTATCACCTGCCTTTGACTATTTTTTTAATTATTACTTTAGTAGCTTGTGGGGTTAAAGCTCCCAATAATACTCAATCAAATAATTCTGATCCGGCTAACCGAGATAGTAATTTGACCTTCTTTGATGTCATCTTAGAACAAGCAGATGAAGTTGGTAGACCCGTCTGGAGAGTTAAAGCAAAACAGGCGCAATATACCAAAGAAAAACAAATAGGTGAAGCGGAAAGTCCCTATGGAGAACTTTATCAAGATGGCAAAGTAGTTTATCAAGTCAAAGCTGAGAAAGCTGACATCGAACAAGATGGTAAGCAATTGTTTCTCAAAGGGAAAATAGTGGCTACAGATCCCAAAAATGGTATTGTTTTATATGGCAATGAATTGGAATGGCGACCTCAAGAAGATTTATTGATTGTCCGCAATAAAATTAATGGTACTCACAAACAAGTACAAGCAGTAGCTCAAGAAGCTAGAGTAAAAACCCGCGAACAACGAATGGAATTTTCTGGCCAAGTGGTTGCTAACTCTGCTGATCCCCAAATGCAAATGCGTACTGAACATTTGATTTGGCAGATTCAAGAGCAAAAATTAATAGGCGATCGCCCAATTCAAATTGACCGCTACAAAAACAACCAAATTAGCGATCGCGGCCGGGGTAACTCTGCGGAAATAAACTTAAAAACCAAGATTGCCACAATTAATAAAAATGCCCAAATAGATTTACTAGAACCCCCAGCCCAAATAACTAGTAACTCGATGAATTGGAATATGAATACGGAAATAGTCACGACCAAATCCCCCATCCGCATATTCCAACGTGTGGAAAACCTAACGGTGACCGCTAATCAGGGAGAAATGAGAATACCGCAAAAAACAGCTTATTTAACAGGTAATGTGAATGCCGTAGGGAAACGTCGTCAGACTCTCAACTCTCAAAAACTAACATGGTATCTTGACAGAAAACTCGTAGAAGCCCAAGGTAATGTAGTTTATCGACAAGTTGATCCAGCCCTAACATTTAAAGGTGAAACTGCTGTTGGTAATCTGGATACGGAAAATATAGTAGTTAAAGGTGGAAATTCTGGCGATCGCGTAGTTACAGAGATTATTCCACAAGAACCAAGCACGAGGAATTAGTACTAGAAGGTGTAATTTAAAAATTCCTGTCTGAAGGAGGTTGAACTAATTTCCAAACTAAATAATAGTCATTTACATACACAATATTTGGCTTCAACTGATACTTTCTAGCTATTTGTAATCGCCAAGCATTTGTGGGGTTGAGCAGGAAAATATCACTAAAATCATTAGGTATGATCGGCACAGTTTGATCCTGTACTAATTGAAATCTTGCCTTCGGTTGTAAAAGATAACTTAAAGAAACAACATTTCCATAATTAATCTCAGAAAAATTAGTAATTAATAATGGACGATATTTTTGATTAATAAATCTAGCAATTTGAGGATTACCGTCACTTACGCCCTTACTCCACCAAGTGTCTGCTTGGTAATACACTCTAGACGAAATTAAACTACAAATAATTAAAAGTCCAATAATTACTTGCCAGATTCTTCGATGTGATACATTACCGTTATACATTTGTGTGGCGAGTAAGTAGGCAACAATAATTTGCACACCTAAATAAGACGGTAGTAAATATGGTTCGTAACCCGAACTAATGCGACCAGAAGCTAAACTTGGTATGATTAATGGCAAAGCAGGCACTACAATTAAAGTAATCATAAATAACCAAACTTGGTATTTAGTTGTGCGACATAAAAAATAAATAGCGTATGCAGTTAGAATTAAAAAAATAGCTGATATTAAATAATTAATTGGATTGTCTAAACTAATATTTAAATCAAAAAAACTTCTACTCATCTGTATGAGTAAGAAAGGAATTAGGGGTATGATATTCGGGTCTTGACTATTTGTGCCATCTGATGAGAGGACAAATTGGAAAAACTTAGCAAAAACTACCAATAACCAAGGAAAAAATGCTAAAAAAGCAAAAATCGTGGCTATCAAATAATATCTGACAGTTTCGGTCAAGCGTAGTTTAGCAATTAATACTACATAAATACCATGAGCGATCGCCACAAAGATAGTCCACAAGCAAGTATACAAACTCAATGCCAGTGTAATTACATAAACCCCCCAGGTTGTGAAGGGATCTGATTTTTGTGTGGATTGCAGACGTATCGCTCTTAGTAATGCAGTGCTAGCAAGTATGATAGTGACTAACCAAAGGATATATTCTCTGCCTTCTTGGGCGTATACTAGGTGCATGGGTGAGTTAGCCATGAGAGCGATCGCTAAACTAGGAAGCGATAAAGTCACATTAAATAACTCTCGGCAAAACCAATAAAGGCACGGAAAAACTAATAAACTAATTAGTGCTGATAAATATCTAATTACAGTTACAGAATTGCCAAATGTTTCTACCCAAAACCTAGCTATTATAAAATATAACGGTGATTTTTCTGGGCTTTCAATCACGAGAGACATCACAGTATCACTAATATTTTTATTCCCATTAGGGCTTTGAAATTCTGTAAACTGTTCGCTAGAGATTACCTGACCGTTAAATAACTGCTGTTTTACCTCAGCTAAAGTATAGCCAGAAATTCTTAACGAAGTATAGGTTTCATCTAAAGAATATACTTTCCTATCAACATATACAAATCGAAATAATATACACATTACTAAGAGTAAAATCATTAAAAATCGTAACCAACTCGGCACGAGTGTTATATGCCGCATACATACTTTTCTCAAGAATTATTTATTTCACAAGCACCCAATCAATAGAAGCCTCTGCATAGTGTACTCAATTATTTATAGGATCACTACATAATTTGGGAAAAATAAGTACTAATTCCCACCCAAACACATTATCTATGGTAATAGCAGCCCTATAATTACTTTGATTTTCAATTATTAACTCTAATTCTGATATAGGCAAATTTATGTACAGGTTAATACTGTCAACATCATAATTTTCTGCCTCGGCAATAATTGTTTTATCATTATTAACAGTTAAAGGAACTGCCACAGTTTGTTTAGATACGATAATTAAGTGTTAAAAAAACATATACTACGTAAAAACTGAGAAACAAGCTATTTTAAGATATTAATGACTTAATCACAAATTCTAATTACTACGCAAATTAAACATACTTTTTCTAGAGCAATTTGGGTAACTCATGTGGGTTACTAGTTTTACTAGTGTTTGAGACCTACTTATCTAGACAATTTGGATAATGCCACCGGGTAAATTCTTTAATATTCGCTATAGTCAAAAAATCAATGGTTTTAAATTCACGGTCTATTGCAGGTAAACTACAAATCTTAGCTCCGACATTTAAATATGCTTGTAAAATATTAGGAATATCCACACGGCAAACATCATTAGACTTGTCTGGAATATCTATATAAAATTGTGAATGAGGAAATACTAGAATATCCTTGTGTATAAATTTATGTTGTTCAAAATAATGATAAGCACAAGCAGCTTCCCAAGAGCATTGTGTTAATAATGAAGCACATCCAAAAAAATATTTGCTACAGTTCAAAATAAGATAGTCAGCCAAACCTTTCCATAGCAATAAAAGAGATTGAAAGCTACGATATTCTTTAGCAATACAAGCACGCCCAACCTCTACAGAAACCTTTAATACAGATTCCGGTATAGTTTTCAGTTCAAATATATCAGCAGCATCAAATCCTAATCCTTGAGAAGCCATTTTATAGGTTTGCATTCTATAAGTACCTATAGTTTTTCCCGTAAGCTTAGAAATTAGCATCAAATGATGGCAAATTTCATCAAACTCGTCTTGATCCATTTTAGTTAAGTTAGAATCAGCCAATCCCAAACCTAATTCCACATTAAAAACTTCAAACCTTAAGCGAAAAATCGATGCTAATTCTTCTTCATTCTCAGCAAGTTTAAGAATATATTTATCAGTTTCTAGGATAGGGAAATCTTTGATAATAGTAGGAGGACGAAGTGGGTACTTGATGTGGTGATATGAAATTTCCATCTGTCTTCCAACTTAAAGATGTGAAGATATACTAGCTTTTGGGATTTACTTGCTACACAAACAGAGCATTTTATGTGTTAGCGTGTCAAAGCGACACTCATGCAGTTTTTGAAAACAACCTGATCCAAAAAGTTAAAAGTTGTAATGTCGTTTTATTATGCACCTAACTGATCATCAAAATCTGGCACTAGGATACAGAATTTTCTGAATATCAAGTTTAGATAACTGTTGACTCAACATCTACTCATATTCAGTAAAATTCGTAACTCGTAATCTCATGATTAATTACGAATTACGAATTAAAAATTACAAAATAAATTACTCAATTGTGTTGAGTACTAGTGTAGCGAACCCTAGTACCAGCCCACAGTAATTTCTCTCGCAACGTTTGATAGTAGGAATTATTTTCCCGTAACACAATAAATTTTGCCCGACAATCAGCCATGCGGATATCAACGCGATGTGCAGGCCAAATTGAAGTAGCTAAAACCCCATCCATCCACAATTTGGTACTCAAATCATAGTCTCCTAACGGCCAGATACTGACAACAGAACCTGCGGGAAGTATGAGAGGACGGCTAGAAAGACTCATAGGGCAAATAGGCGTGATGGTAATTGCCTCCATACCATCGTGCATAATTGGGCCACTTGCAGAGACTGTATAACCAGTTGAACCTGTGGGTGTGGAAATAATCAATCCATCGCCTACATATTGATCTACTACCTCACCATCAATTTCCATTTCTAGAATAGAGGTAATCATGCGATCGGCTGAGGCTGGTTTGACGCAAAATTCATTTAACCCAAGATATCGTTCTGTTACCGGTTCCAGATTCGTTCGGTGTCCTTCATAAACTGCCGCTTGCAACATCATCCGCCGTTGAATAGCGTAGCGGTCTTCAAATAGACGATCCCAAACTTTCTCTGTGTCTTGAAATTCATCAACTGACTCGGTTAAAAAGCCCAGGTGACCCCCCACATTTACGCCGAGAATGGGGATACCAGCTGGGGCTAAATGTCTGGCACTAGTTAAGACTGTGCCATCACCACCTAAGACAATTGCCAGGTCGATTGGTTGACTAGCTGAAGCCAAAAACACCGGATAAGGGTTATCTTTTGGCCCGCTAGGTCCCATTAAGACCTGACAATTGCGATTTTCTAGCTGCTTGGCGCAGAGTTCTGCCCAACGTTTGCTTTGGGAATCTCGCGCCTTATAAGCAATGATTACCTGCTTGAGTTGCACACGCAATTACCATTTCAGGAGATTAAACTGCTCCATATCGACGGTATCGCGGTTGCGATAAATGGCCAGCACGATCGCTAGACCAACCGCCGCTTCAGCAGCTGCCACGGTAATCACAAACACTGTGAAAACCTGACCCTTAATTAATGTTGAGTCAAGATAGTTGGAAAATGCCATTAAATTCAGATTAACAGCATTCAGCAATAATTCAATTGACATCAACACGCGTACAGCGTTACGGCTGGTAATCAAACCATAAATGCCAATGCAAAATAAAGCTGCTGCAAGTAATAAAAAGTACCGAAGTTGCATGAATCTTTGTCTTCCTTGTGAAAAATCTGGCTTGTTGTTACTCTTGAGTTTCGCTACCAGCACCTACTAATTCTCTGGGGCGTTCTGGTAATGTCAACACGGTTTGAGGTAAGCCAGATGGTGTTACTTCAGGCAAGTACTCACGACGTGCCAAAATAATTGCTCCTACCATCGCCATTAACAACAAAACAGAAGCCAGTTCAAAAGGTAGCAAGAAGTCGCTAAAGAAATGCTCCCCAATCACAATTATCGAACCATCTCCTACTTTAGGAGTGGTCGAGTAAGCCCAAGGTGTAGCTAACACCATAGTGCTTAACAACGCAAATAATCCGACGCTGACGATCGCTGTCAAAACTTTCCGTATCCCAGCGCTAGGATAAGGTGTAAAATCCTGCCGCTTGTTCACCAACATAATAGCGAACAAAATCAACACGTTTACCGCCCCAACATAAACTAGAACTTGGGCGGCGGCGACAAAATCACCATTTAGCAACAGGTACATTCCAGCAATACTGATGAATACACCTCCCAGTAAAAAGGCAGAATAGACGATGCTGGTTGCTAGAACCACACCAAGGGCGGTTCCGATCAACATCGTAGCTAGTATGCCAAAGGAAACAACCTGTACTCCTTCTGCTAGATTCACTTTTTTTTCCTCTGTCAGTTGTTGGTTGTCAGTTGTCAGTTGTCAGTCGCTATTTCATATTTTTTGCCACTGACTACTGACTACCGACTATTGACTACTATCATGCTTCTGTTTTTTCTACCAAGTCTTCTGGACGTGCGCCAGGGCGCGGTGCATTGGCGGGTAGGTCGTGGGGGTCAAGTACACCTTTGGGTAGGTAAACTAGTTCCCGGAGTGGTGTCACCATTGGGTCGTCGGTAACTTTGTAGGGGAGACGACCTAAAGCCACACTATCATAGTTGAGTTCGTGGCGATCGTAAGTTGCCAATTCGTACTCTTCTGTCATTGATAGACAGTTTGTCGGGCAGTACTCAACACAGTTACCGCAGAAAATACAGACCCCAAAATCGATACTATAGTGGTTAAGCTTTTTCTTCTTGGTAGCTTTGTCGAATTCCCAATCAACTACAGGTAAATTGATAGGACAAACCCTTACACAGACTTCACAAGCGATACACTTATCAAATTCGTAGTGAATCCGACCACGAAAGCGTTCACCAGGAATGAGTTTCTCATAAGGGTACTGTACGGTGACAGGACGGCGGCGCATATGGTCAAAAGTTACAGATAGCCCTTGACCAATATAACGACCTGCTTGTACTGCTTCTTTGGCGTAATCACCAACTTGCTTGAGGAACTTTAGCATTTTGTGTCTCTCTACTCTTTTGAGGTAATTGGTAATTGGTAACAGGTAATTGGTAATGATTTTTCCATTACCGATTACCGATTACCGATTACCCGCCGAAGGCGACGGGAAAAGCCAGTTTCAGGGCTGCGGTTAAAAGTAGGTTCACTAAACCAACTGGTAACAAAAACTTCCATCCTAAATCTAACAACTGGTCAATCCTTACCCTTGGTACTGTCCAACGCAAGAGGATGGCAATAAATACTAAAAAGTAAGCCTTGACTAAGGTCATGGTGATACCTAAGGCAGCGCTGACCACCTGTAATACAGGATTTGCTTCACTGACTCCCACCAAATTAGCTAAGACATTGATGGGAATGGGAAAATCCCAACCACCCAAGTACAATACTGCCACCAAAAGAGCCGACAGGATTAGGTTAACGTAGGAACTGAGGTAGAACAGCGCAAATTTCATCCCTGAGTATTCAGTTTGATAGCCTGCTACTAGTTCTTCTTCCGCTTCCGGTAAGTCGAAGGGCAAACGTTCGCATTCTGCAAGGGCGGCTATCCAAAAGATCATAAAACCAAGGGGTTGTCGCCAAATGTTCCAGCCCAGAATACCGTAGCCAGATTGTTGGTTAACAATATCTACAGTACTGAGGCTGTTAGACATCATAACGATCGCCAACACACTCAGCGCCAAGGGAATTTCGTAACTAATTGATTGTGCTGCTGCTCGCAAACCCCCTAGTAGGGAATACTTGTTATTGGAAGAGTAGCCAGCCATCAACAAGCCAATGGGTTGGATGCTAGATAAAGCAATCCACAGAAATATCCCTGTACCTACATTAGTAATGACAATATTCTGTCCGAAAGGAACAATCAAATAAGACAAAAATACTGGCAAGACTACAAGAATCGGGCCGAGAGTAAATAGCCAAGGGTCAGCCTGAGCCGGTACAATATCTTCTTTAAATACCAGCTTGAGACCATCGGCTACCGGAGCTAGCAAGCCCAAAGGCCCAATGTATTCAGGGCCAATCCGTTGCTGTGCGGCTGCCGAAATCTTCCGTTCTAGCCAAACACAAACCAGCACGCCCACCGTCGCCCCAATCAGCATCAGGATCATGGGCAGAGGCATCCAAATCGCTTTAGCCGTTCCGGGTGGGATTCCTAAATCGATTAGGGATTTAATAAACGTTCCTTGGAGGTCAATTCCTGAATTCATGTTTTCGCTCTTTAAGTCATCAAGTCATGGTGAAGCTCAAACATTAGTTAAACTAATACCTGCAACCACACCCATTAATATCTCTGCTGAGATGACACCTGATTGAAGATTTGTTGCCATTTCCCATGCCTAGTATATCGCCGGATGGTTTTAGGCTTTTGTAACTCTATGAGAACTTCTACTTATAGATAAGATTGAGTGGGACTATGGGGCTGGAGGAAGCATAGGGAGAAGAGAGGCAGAGAAGACCGAGGGTAATTGATTGTTGAACCTTCCTCCTCTGCTGCCTCTGAATCCTAATTTTTATCCCCGATTCCCAGGACTTCACAAAAGCATCAGAAAAACACCGCTTCCATTTTGGTAACGGTTATCAGATGGCTATTGATTGACTGATTCCCGACACTGGGGGCAAGTTAAGAAAAATCACAACTCTTTCCCTACTTGATACCTCTTATTCCCCAGCTTTTAACGTTGGTCAATGGGGGTGTAGGTAACACTGTGTTTGCCGTTGTAAACCTGGGTAGGACGGAAAATGCGGTTCTCTTCGAGTTGTTCTTTCCAGTGGGCTAACCAACCAGCAACACGAGCGATCGCAAAGATTGGTGTAAACAAGTCTGTAGGAATACCCATCTTCCGATACACTAAACCAGAGTAGAAGTCAACATTGGGATAAATCCCTTTATGACCAAGTTTCTCTTCGACTACCCGTTCCATTTCTTGGGCGATGTCGTAATACTTATCTGCGCCGAACTTGGCAAACAACTGTTCTGCGAGGCCTTGCAAAATTGTCGCCCGTGGGTCTTTAACTTTGTAGACACGATGTCCAAAGCCCATGAGCTTGTCTTTACGTTGCAACCTCTCCTCGACATAAGAACGCACATTCTCCACGGAACCAATCTCTTCCAACATCTGGATTACTTCTTCATTGGCTCCACCGTGTAAAGGCCCTCCTAAAGTCCCCACAGCGCTAGCAACCACCGCATACGGGTCAGTCAAGGTGGAAGCTGTTACCCTAGCACTAAAGGTGGAAGCATTCATCGTATGCTCGACATGGAGAATCAAGCAGATATCAAAGATTTTTGCCGCCAAAGCATCCGGTTCTTTCTCGTTGAGCATGTAGAGAAAATTGGCGGAATAATCTAAATCATCACGGGGCTTAACGGGGTCATTACCTTTCCGCATCAACTGGAATGCAGCTACCATCGTCGGAATAGTAGCTATTAGCCGCACTACAGCATCCCGAATATAGGCAGGATTGTGCAAATCTCGACGGGAGTAAAACAAGCCTAAAGCCGCCGCAGAGGCTTGGAGTGCATCCATTGGATGACCAGATTCGGGAAAGCACTTCATCATATCCCGAATCCGGTATTTAATCCGCCGATGAAGACGGACTTCCTCCTCAAATACTTGCAATTCTTCTTTTGTTGGCAACTCACCCCAGATTAAAAGATAAGCAGTCTCCAGAAAAGTACTTTGCTGGGCTAAATCCTCAATCCGGATGCCACGATATTCTAGTATTCCCTTTTGCCCATCTACATAACTGATACTCGATTGGGCGGCGGGAATGCCTTCTAAACCAGGCTTGTATTCGCACACCATCATGGCAACACCATTTGCTTAGTGAAATATCTGATCAAGCTAACTTACCAGAAATTATTGCCGCCATAACACTAGCCTAGCTCACAACAATTCTTGGCCGAACTAACGCAACGAGACTCTCCGCCTTAGGGGGGTAGAAGGGATTAAGAGTGCGGGAGTGTGAGGGTTGTGAATCCTGCACCTCTACAGCCCCAAACCCCAAACCCTCCAAAACCCTCGATTTTTCGTTTTCATGCGTCAGTCCTACTTAGGGTAAAAGTTGGAGAACAGTTATAGCAAGTACCTGGGTGGTGTCAACCAGAACATCTGACTACGACCCACAGGTGAACCTATTTCTGGTAGTTTTAATCCGATCATACCTGCTTTTTTCAGGACTAAGCTGTCTTTGGCTTCCCCCCATAGGAGAATTTCTGTCCAGTTACTTAAACAAGGCTCATGTCCCACGATCGCAATTTGGGCATTTTCAGGAAAATTTTTGGGTTTTAACCAATAATCCAGCCAATTAAAGATATTGCCATTGGGTGCAAGATGATTTGATTCTTCTAGCTGACAACTGAGTCCAGACGCTAAAAGAATTTCTGCTGTTTGGCGAGCGCGTATTAACGGGCTAGTGACAATTAAATCAAATTGCCGTCCCAATTTTACGAGACGGTAAGCAACTTTTTCAGTTTTTTGTTTTCCTTCCTGGGTAAGCTCACGCTCCTCATCTTTTATACCAGTTTTTTGTGCTTCAGCGATGCCATGACGAATTAGGTAAAGTTCCATATTTTTAGGTGTGAGCCATCGCCATAAATATCTTGTAATTCCTGATAAATACTAGTAGTTATATTTTACCTCAGCATACGTAATTACAACACCTGTGACTTTACTAATCTCTATCATGTATCATTTAAAATTTTATTTTTATTTCAGTATTAATACTAGATTTTCTGATATGTGAAGTAAAATTACCGTAAATATGTCATGTTCATAGCCAGTTTCTTCCCTTAAGCTCATGGCACAAAAATTCACAAAATTAAGTATAAACCCTCATGCGATTGCATATAATTCTTGGCCCAACTAGCGTAGGTAAGACAGATCGCTCCGTTGTTTTAGCCAAACAAACCAAAGCTCCAGTGATTGTACTAGATCGCATCCAGATTTATCAGGAAATAGCAACTGGTAGCGGTAGGCCACTGATTGATGAACTTGAGGGAACGACTCGAATATATCTTGAAGAACGTCAACTAGCTGACGGTAATTTGAATACACTTGAGTCGTTATCTTTGGCCTTGCAGCACATCGACCGGCTCTCGTCACAGCATAAATTGCTGATTCTGGAGGGAGGATCGATATCACTCTGCACAGCTTTATGGAAAAGTCGGATTCTAGAAAATTATCAAACCACTATTGAGTACGTGAAGGTCGAGAACGAGGAACTTTATCAAAGTCGATTGTGGAGGCGGATGCAGAATGCACTGATATCGAATCCCCGACGACCATCACTGATAGAAGAGCTGTCCAGGGTATGGCAAGATCCTCACAAACTGGCACTGGTACGAACAGTGGTTGGTTATGACGTATTGATACACTGGTGCCAAAAATATGGTCTCTCACCAGATCAGATGTGGAAGAGTTTTCAAGATAATTCGTTCTACATTAATCTGATGCAGGAAATGTTTTTAGCTTATATGCAGTACTCGCAAAACCAACGTCAAGCCTTTGATCAGCTTGCAGTCGAATATAAACAACAACAAGCCTTGCTTGCTAGCACTGTGACGCTTTAAATGGTGCTAAGACTTCCGTTTGCCCAAAGAACACAAATAAAAGAACAAAATTTTTATCGATTGCTAGTCAAAACCAATCAGACCCAAATTTTAACAATCAAAAATCAGAATTAAGGATTTCAGTCAGCCTTTCAGGGGTATAAAGGAGTAAGAGTTTTCAATATTGATACTCTTACTCCCTTACAGTTTCACTGCCTGTGCTATTCTTTGTCCTAGAGCTTGGCAGACTGTTGTTATCATTTCATTACAGAGACGAAAGTTTTGAGTGACCTGATATTGGATATGGGGAGGCAACACGGAGCGTCATCTGCATGACAAGCATCAGCGAAGATATTACTGACG
Organism: Anabaena sp. FACHB-595; assembly: GCF_048568275.1. NCBI lineage: Bacteria > Bacillati > Cyanobacteriota > Cyanophyceae > Nostocales > Nostocaceae > Anabaena > Anabaena sp. FACHB-595. The sequence goes on along the minus strand of NZ_CP183473.1, from coordinate 236,066 downwards.
GCAATCAAGCTGAAGCGGCACTGCGTGAAAGTGAAGCTAAATTCCGTTCGCTGATTCAAAATAGCTCTGACATCATTGGTATTTTTGAACCAGATGGAACTATTCGCTACGAAAGTCCATCTATTGAGCGAATTTTAGGATATAAACCAGAAGAACTAGTCGGGAAAAACGCTTTTGACTTTATTCATCCTGACGATATTACTAGTAATTCTCAGAGCTTTAATTACTTAATACAAAATTTAGGCGCAACTGTACTAGTAGAGTCACGTTTTCGGCGCAAAGATGGTTCATGGTGTTTTCTCGAATCAACTGGTAGTAATCTTCTGGCGGAGCCATCTGTGAAGGGTATAGTGATTAATTCTCGTGATATTACCGATCGCAAGTTAGCAGAAGAGCGATTAGTTCATGATGCCCTACATGATGTACTAACAGGGTTGCCAAATAGAGTCTTATTCATAGACCGCTTAAGACGTGCAGTTGAGTATGCAAAACGATATTCGGATCATCTGTTTGCTGTACTGTTTCTCGACTTGGATCGCTTCAAGTTTATCAACGACAGCTTGGGACACACAATTGGCGACCAATTACTGGTGATTATTGCTCAAAGGCTGATAGAGTGTCTGCGACCTACAGATATAGCTGCGCGTTTTGGCGGAGATGAGTTCATCATTCTGCTGGAAGGTATTCAAGACATTAGTGACACAGTGCGTGTCGTTGAGCGCATACAGGAGAAATTGTTAGTTCCGGTGGTTCTAAGTGGCCATGAAATTTTCACCACAGCTAGTATCGGCATTAGCTTGAGCGCCACTGGTTATGAGCAACCAGAAGACCTTTTACGTAACGCCGACATTGCTATGTACCGAGCTAAGGCGCGGGGTAAGGCGTGTTACGAAATATTTAATAGTGATATGCACGTTCAGATAGTGGAACGTTTGCAGTTAGAAAACGACTTACGCAGAGCAATTGAACGTCATGAGTTCCTAGTTTACTATCAGCCTATTGTGTCACTGACAACCGGGAGAATTACTGGTTTTGAAGCACTGGTACGTTGGCTACATCCAGAACAGGGAATTGTTTTCCCAGAGGAGTTTATGCCAATTGCCCAAGAAACCGGACTGATTATCCCGATTGATGCCTGGGTATTACGTGAGGCGTGTCGTCAGACAAGGCAGTGGCAGGAACAGATCCCCTCTCTATCAACGGATTTACATAAGCAGCCTCTGAGCATCAGTATCAATCTTTGTAGTTCCCGATTCAGCCAAAAAAAGCTGCTGGAGGACATTAATCAGGTACTACAAGACACTGGTTTAGATGCACAGAGTTTGAAATTGGAAATTACAGAAAGTGTAATTATGGAAAATGGGGAAAATGCTACTACTATGCTTAATCAACTGAGAAATTTAGGCATCGAATTAGCAATTGATGATTTCGGTACAGGATATTCCTCACTAGGTCGTCTCCATAATTTTCCGATTAATGGGTTGAAAATTGATCAGTCCTTTGTCAGTGGGAGAGGTGTAGAAGCAGGCAATTTACACATTGTGGAGACTATAGTTACCCTCTCTAGCAAACTGGGTGTGGATGTAACAGCCGAGGGGGTGGAAACACCAGCGCAATTACAAAGGCTCAGAGAGTTGAAATGTGAATATGGTCAGGGATACTTTTTCTCGGAACCATTGGATAGCGATTCAGCAAAGGCATTAATTATTAGCAATCCCCAATGGTAGGCGTGATTTTTAGGCGATCGCACTAAAACCATTATGCTAATGGGTTCTCTATTTGGTAAAAAGCTTCTACCGTTAGCACTCATCCAAATTATACGATTTATAGACAATTCTCAGGTAAGATCAATACTCTGATGACTGTGGATAGGGAGATATTCGCCTTGGCTACTCTTGGGGTAAACATAGACCATATCGCTACCATTCGACAAGCGCGGCGGACGGTGGAACCAGACCCTGTGGCGGCGGCGGTGCTGGCAGAATTAGGTGGTGCTGATGGCATCACAGTACATCTACGGGAAGACCGTAGGCATATCCAAGACCGGGATGTACAACTGTTGCGCCACACTGTGCGTACTCACCTGAATTTGGAAATGGCGGCTACAGATGAAATGGTGGGAATAGCCCTTGACATTAAACCCGATTATGTAACTCTCGTTCCCGAAAAACGGGAAGAAGTCACTACAGAAGGTGGTTTAGATATTGTTGGGCAAATTGCTAGAATAGGTGAGGTCGTCAGTAAATTGCAGAATGCTGCCATTCCTGTGAGCTTGTTTATTGATGCTGAACCATCACAAATAGAGGCATCTGTCAAGGTACAAGCAAAGTTTATTGAACTACACACTGGCAGGTATGCTGAGGCGACCGACGAGACTAGCCGTCAGCAAGAGCTAGCATTTTTAGCCGCAGGGTGTGAACAAGCGATTAAAGCCGGACTACGAGTCAACGCTGGTCATGGACTCACCTACTGGAACGTTTACCCCGTGGCTGCACTTCCAGGGATGGAAGAACTCAATATTGGTCACACCATTATCAGCCGAGCGGCTTTAGTCGGAATAGAAAGAGCTGTTCGGGAAATGAAACAGGCGATAAGAGGGGAGTAGGGATTAGGGAAGATATCAATAATTTAGCCTCTAATGCCTAATCTTTAGTTTCTAGGCTCTTGAGGGGATAGCTGCGTAATCTGGAAAATCTGTGGTAATTTAAGAGACTTCTATGAGCGCAACACAATCTAATGACCTTCCACTTTGGGTGCAGGACAGAGACCTGGTAATTGCTGAAAGTACTGATGTTCAATGGCGGTATCAGACTCCTCCAGACTATTCTCGCTCTAAAGAAAATCTTGCCAATGAAAGTACACGCAATCATCTAGAGGGTACACTGGAGGCGATCGTACAGAACTTAGTCAGAACCTTCGAGATGGAGGTATCTTTTAAGACTGATCCACAGCAATGGCTGTCAATTGTCAACGACCAGTTTCGCGTTAGTACTAATGGGGGAGCAGAATTCACAGCAGAAGATGTATCTGCCCAAGGTACTTACAATTTATTTATGGCGGATTCTGAACATTACAAAGCATCACAAGAAAGTTTTGAATCATCGGCTAAACTCTTCCATACAACATTTCCTCAAGGCTTTCCTTGGGAAGTACTGGAAGTCTACTCAGGGCCACCAACTGTAACATTCAAATGGCGACACTGGGGACATTTTCAAGGTGCTTACAAAGATTATGCACCAACTGGAGAGACAATCGAGATCATCGGCTTGAGCGTTGCTCATGTCACAGATGACTTAAAAATTATTTCTTTGGAACACTATTTCGACAACACGCTGTTCTTAGACAAGTTAACAGGTGGTGGTAAACAGGCAAATAGCAAACCCGCAGGAAAAGGTTGTCCTTTTGGTTCTTGGTTTAAAAAATCTCCCAAGAGTTAGGGTGTGAGGGTGTAAGGGTGTGAGGACAAGAAGGGTTGACCCCCATACCCCTACACCCCTATACCCCCAATACGGTAACCTAAAATTATTAGTAACCAGAGGATGAAAATGCAAACATATTATTACGTTTTGGCTAGCCGCCGCTTTTTGTTGCAAGAAGAACCTATAGAAGAAGTGCTGAAAGAACGCACTCGCCATTACCACGAACAAGAAAAAGAAATTGATTTTTGGTTAGTTCCCCAACCAGCATTTTTAGAAGCGCCAGAATTCGCAGATATTAAAGCAAAGTGTCCTCAGCCAGCAGCAGCTATTATCTCTACTAATTCCCAATTTATTACTTGGCTGAAACTGCGGCTAGAGTATGTTGTTACAGGTGAGTTTTCGGCTCCTTCGGAAACAATTCCTAATCCTTTGGCATCTTTAGCCACAGCATCTTAGTTATTAGTCAAAAGTCAACGGTCAAAAGTGAGATAGTGCGATTCTGTTGTCTTGGCTCCTCGTTTGCGGTAGCGTCTCGGCAGGAGAAAGGTTTCTGGTAGAGTACTCTTAAGGGTCAACAGTTTTGAAATATGGACTTTTGACTTTTGACTATGGACTATTGACTAATAACTACATAGAATCTTTTAAAGAATTGATTTATTTATATATTCGTAATTCTGTGCAGAAATTTGCAACTTTACCTAGTGTATTAGGATTGGCGATCGCTGGTGCGGGATTGATGGGTAGCATAACTTCTGCAAACGCCCAATCTATCCCTGTTTGCCAACCCCCTAGCGCCGGCGAGTATCTATTACTGGTAGTCAGTCCGACGGTGGAAAATCGCACACAGTTACGGAATGCTTTACCGAACGAAATTAAAACTACTACCTGCCAATATCTGAATGATACGGTAACGCGGATAGGCGGGTTTAAAAAAATCGATGATGCTAACCGTTGGGCTAGATATATCAACACCATAGTTGGACTATCTGCCATTATTACTACACGACCAGGACAAGCACCAACTCCTCAACAGCCCACACCTCCCAGGATTACTTATAATCCCCAAGCCTTAGGTCAAGGATATGCTGTATTGGTGGACTATTTCAACCGTCCAGAATTAGTCAGTAGTGTACAACAGGCTGTAGGCGGTAATGTAGGTTTGGTCTCCTATGGACAACGCCCTTTCCTCTTGGCAGTTTATACCACTAACCAACAAGAAGCCTACAACACATTGCAAAGGCTGAATGAGCGTGGTTTCTTTGCTGTGTTGGTAGATAGTCGTAATGTAGTGTTACTGCGATCGGTTGTGAGGTGATAGCCATTTAACCGTTGACTATGGACTATTAACTATAAATAAAGCCCTCGCTAGCCAGGAAATAGTTACACCCAAAGCTGAACCTGCTATCACTTGCACGGGTGTGTGTCCTAACAATTCTTTAAGCCTGTCTTGGCTAAAGTCTGGCTTTTCATGAAATAACTCATCAATCATTTGATTGAGAATACGAGCTTGCTTACCCGCAGCTTGGCGCACTCCTGCTGCATCGTACATGACAATGATGGCGAAAACAGTAGCCAAAGCAAAGTCAGGTGACGCCCAGCCAAGAGTTTGTCCGACACCTGCGGCTAGAGATGTTACCAACGCTGAGTGGGCGCTTGGCATACCGCCTGTGGTCACTAAAACGCGCACATTCAATTTACGATTTTTAATTAGCTCAACAAATAGCTTTAAAGCTTGAGCGACAAAACAAGCTACCAGAGCAACCAGCAGCACCCGGTTGTCTAAAATTTCGCCTATGTCCTGCATGGTGTTTTGGTTTGGTTGGTCAATATTAGCAGTAGTTATTAGTTGTTAGTTGTCGGTTGTCAGTGGTAATTATTTTTACTGTATTCCGCCTGTATATACTTGGGAGTCAACACAACAACTGGATGTTTGATTAGTGATTACGACTAGTGATGAAGTGAGCGATCGCTTTCAGGGGCTGTGCATCTTCTCCAAATGGTTCTAGTTCTGTACAAGCTGCCTCAATTAGCTGTTGGGCTTTGACGCGCGATTGTTCAATTCCCCACAGGCTAGGATAGGTAACTTTCTTCGCTAAAAGGTCTTTACCCGCAGTCTTGCCTAATTGCTCTTGAGTAGAAGTGATATCAAGAATATCATCAATGATTTGAAATGCTAGCCCAATATTTTGAGAATATCGTGAGAGTCTTTGTACATTTTCTGATGATGCCCCAGCTAAAATGCCGCCACAGACTACACAAGCTTCTAAAAGAGCTGCTGTTTTGTGATTATGAATAAAATTGAGTGTTTCTAAGGAAGTATCTGATTTTCCTTCTGAGTCTAAGTCAACCACTTGACCCCCAACCAAGCCAGCAGCTCCCAATGCTCGTCCTAAACGGGCTACTACCTGCAATACTCGGTCTCTAGGTACGCTTTCAGGAGTACGGATAGCTACGAACTCAAAAGCGTAGGCTAATAAGCCATCTCCCGCCAAAATCGCAATATCTTCACCATATACCTTGTGATTCGTCAGCATACCGCGACGATAATCGTCGTTATCCATTGCTGGCAAGTCGTCGTGAATCAAAGACATGGTGTGGATCATTTCTACAGCACAAGCTGTTGGCATAGCTATTTCGATTGTCCCACCCATCATTTCCGAGGTAGCCAGACAAAGAATCGGACGCAGGCGCTTACCTCCAGCTAATAGAGAGTAGCGCATTGATTCATAAATTTTTTCTGGATAAATAATAGGTATGGCTGCATCCAAAGCAGCTTCACAAAGTTTTTGCCGCTCTTTAAGATAAGCTACTAGATTAAATTTGGCTTCCTCTGACATCTTCCGGAGGTTATCAGCTGCTACCATTCTTGGATTTCCTTAAATTTTTTGTTTTTGGCTGTTTGTCATACACGTCACAATTTTAAGATGCTCTGGAGCTGAAAGATTAACTCATACTTCAGTAATCATCAAAGATGGATGATAAATGATGATTTATGTTACGATTTGTAATTTTTCATTTAACATCCAAGGCTCCGCTTTCTTTTGCTGTTTGTAAATAGCTGGTGACTGTATTTTGTAATAACAAAGCCACAGTCATAGGGCCAATACCACCGGGAACCGGGGTGATATATTCTGCCACACCAGCAATTGATGCAAAATTAATATCGCCTACTAAGCGACTTTTGCCATGAGCATCACTCACGCGATTTATCCCCACATCTACCACAACAGCGCCTGGTTTCACCATGTCAGCAGTAATTAATCCTGGCAACCCGGCAGCAGCAATGAGAATGTCGGCATTTTGAGTGATGGATTTTAGGTCTTGCGATCGCGAGTGGGCAATAGTCACGGTGGCATCAGCTTCTAGGAGCATCAAAGCCATTGGCTTCCCTACCAAAATACTCCGTCCCACCACCACAGCTTGCTTTCCTCGCAAAGAAATTTCATATTCTGCCAATAGGCGCATGACTCCAGCAGGGGTGCAACTGCGTAAACCCTTTTCCCCACGCACCAACCGCCCTAAATTAACTGGGTGGAGTCCATCAGCATCTTTATCCGGTTCTATTTGATGCAGCAGTTTCACCGCATCTAAATGTTCAGGTAAGGGCAATTGTACGAGAATGCCATCTACCTGTTCGTCTTGGTTGAGTGCAGCAATCACATCCTCTAATTCTGTTTGGGTGGTTTCTTGGGGAAAATGCTTGCCAAAAGAAGCAATACCCACTTTGGCGCAGGATTTTTCCTTGTTACGCACATAGGCTGCTGAGGCTGGGTTATCTCCAACCATCAATACTGCTAACCCAGGAGGACGACCAATTTTAGCTTGTGCGTCTATGATTTGAGCAGTCAGTTCTTTTTGAATTTTCTCAGCTAAAGTTTTACCATCAAGAATTTTGGCAGTTTTTGTTTCCATGAGAATTCCCAGACGATGCGCTTAGGTGCAAATTTTATTTGTCAGCAGTAATTATGATGGTTGGCGTTACCATCTGATGCCGTAGCGTCTTTTTTACCACTAGACTATATTGTTTATTTTCTCATATCAGGGAGTGGGAAGAGGTAGGGGTTTAGGGGTGTAAGGGTGTAGGGGAAAAATAATGACAACTGACAACTGACTAATGACTAATTAGTAAATTTTATGCGGCAAACGAAAAAAATTCACAGTCTGGGATTGATGTTTCCATTGCTAATAGGGGTATTTAGTTGCGCGTCGGTGAATGTATCGGAATGGAAGGACGGTAACATTAGCTTTGGTCGCAATATCACCCCAATTCGCAATATAAAATCAACACAAGATCAACAAGCGAAAGTTTACATCCAAGGTCAGGTGGAAAAACAGGTTCCCTTATTGCAACGATGGGTGTATAAAATTAATGATTCTACTGGCACAATCTGGGTATTGACTAAGCAGAATAATCTCAAACCTGGAGAGTCGGTAGTATTTAAAGGTAAAGTACAGTACAAAAGCATTCCCATAGCTGGCGAAGAGTTTGGGGAACTTTATCTGGTGGAAGAGTAATACTGGTAACAGAAACTTCCAAGATAATTTTATGAGTAAGCAACCTATACACGTAGCGATCGCCATCCTCTACCAAGATAATAAATTTCTTATGCAGTTACGGGATGATGTACCTAATATTCCCTACCCTGCTCACTGGGCGCTGTTTGGCGGTCATATTGAACCCGGTGAAACACCAGATATAGCAGTACAGCGAGAAGTTTTAGAAGAAATCGGCTACATTCTCCCACCTTTTTTTGAATTCGGTTGTTATGCTGACGATGCAGTAGTGCGTCATGTCTTCCATGCGCCGTTATTATTAGAATTTAATCAACTGGTGTTAAATGAAGGTTGGGATATGGGCTTATTGACACCAGAAGATATTCGTAAAGGTAAATTTTATTCGGCAAACGCAGGTGGAGAGAAACCGCTAGGAGCAATACCGCAGCAGATTTTATTAGAATTCATGGAAAAGGATCTAGTTATTAGTTAATTGTCAGTTGTCAGTTGTTATTAGTTCTTTCCCAATCCCCAATCCCCAGTCCCCCGTTCCCTGGAGTCTTCGCTCATGCAGTCAGTAAATAAATTTCCCCGATGGTTAACTATTGGTTTGGCGTTTCCTGTCGCCATTCTCAACGGTTGGCTGTTGCTTCAGGTTGTGCAGTATTTTCAACCTTTGGTGAATGTTTTTGCAGCTGCTGTTTTGCTGGCTTTTGTTTTGAACTACCCAATCCAATTTTTCCAAGAACGGGGTGTAAAACGCAACTTGGCTATTGGCAGTGTATTGCTGTTAGCTGTAGTGATTTTAGTCGGTTTAGGCGTGACTTTAGTCCCCCTCATCATAGAACAGATCAATGAACTGGTGAATATTCTGCCCTATTGGATTGATTCTGGGGGTCAACAGATTGACGCATTCCAAAAATGGGCAGCTACCCAACAGTTACCTGTAAATTTAAGTGGTTTAGTGACGCAGCTTTTAGAGAAGGTGTCCAGCCAATTACAGTCTGTGACGGGGAAAATCCTGAGTTTTGCTTTTGATACGATTGGTGTTGTGGTCAATGTGCTGCTGACGGTGGTATTGACTATCTATATGGTATTAAATGGCGATCGCCTTTGGGATGGTCTTTATCAATGGTTTCCTACCCATATTGGTTCTAAGGTGCGGCAAATATTGCGTGAGGACTTTCACAATTACTTTATTGGACAAGCTACCTTAGGGGCTATACTGGGGCTGACTATTACGTTGGCATTTGTAACGCTGCGAGTACCGTTGGCTTTACTTTTTGGTTTGGCAATTGGTTTATTTTCTCTTTTCCCCTTTGGTACAGGTATCGGTATCTCTATAGTTAGTCTATTGGTGGCGCTACAAAACTTTTGGTTAGGAGTGGAAGTTTTAGGTGTAGCTGTTGCCATTGACCAAGTAAATTCTAATTTTATTGCACCAAGAATTCTGGGTAATTTAACTGGTTTAAATCCTGTTTGGGTAGTTATTTCTTTGCTGCTAGGTGCTAAATTAGGCGGTGTCTTAGGTTTATTAATTGCCATTCCTACAGCTAGTTTCATTAAGGATATCGCTGACAGTTGGCGTTCGGGAGAATTAAACGCGATAAATGCCCTGGATGTAGAACCTAGAAAAGTAGAAATTGATGTTAACGTTTCTTCAATAGAATTATTCACAAAAAAAGAATGATATTTGGTAATAGGAAAAATAATCAAATATTGATTAGTATCCATTACCAAATATATATTAGTTACAGGTGAGATTTTTTCATGAGTTTTGACTTTCTTTTCCCTAAAACAACAAACCCAAAAGTCAACAGAGTCCCACCTAAAGTTGCAGGCTCAGGTATTTGTGAATAAGTTACAGTGCCAAAGCCAATTTCTGTGTTGCTGGAAGTGCCGGAAAGGATTGTAAAGTTATTATCAACGATTTCGTAAACTATTGGTTCAGCCGGATTAGTTTTATCATAAAATGAATAGCTTAACCCGATAGTTGGCTTTCCTGTTAAGTATTTAGTTGAGAGTACTACGGGAAAGAATGGGTAAGCGATCGCATCTTTTTCGGTGTAAATGGTAGAGTCACCATCAAATTGGAAAGAGAGTGACTGTACTAGAGCTTCAGGAATGCTGTCATTACTGAAAGTTGAATCATCAAAACTAAAAAAGCCCTTGCCTTTATTGGCGGGACTATCAATGGTAAAAGCGTAATTAACAATTGCCGCAGATGCAATTTGTGTGCCTATAGTAGCAATACCTATTGTCAGGCTAGCAGCCGTAAGGGCTAATTTTGGCAATAATTTCATATCTGGGTTCCTCCTGATAAATATATGTCAGCAATGCAGATTCCAAAGTTGATTAATCAGCTAAATTAGACTGCATTACTTTCTTGAATATTGTTTCGATGCTGATGCTTTACGATGAATCAAAGAAACAATTTACTAATTGATAGATATGTAGATATTTTTGAATTTTAAGGTTAAGTAAACTTTAATTTAAGGTGAAAAACAACACCTAATTATCTTTAATTAATATATAAAAGGAGTGAGGAAAATATATTAACCCAGAGATAACTCTGTCTTTACTTTTAGTCATAACTAGCTGTGGTAAACACTGATGCTATAAAACCTTTGCTTCAGCTTGCCATTAATTAATATGGAATCAAATCATCAATTAAAGCTAAATCGTCGCCAGTTTTTTCTCCGTTCGGCGATGACAGCAGGCGGTATTATCACCACAAATTTAGTAGCAAAATCACAAGTTTTTGCCCAAGCGCCTGGAATTATCACCTCTGATACAATGCGCCCTGCCATACCTTACGGCGTGGCTACTGGTGATATCACAAATAATAGTGTGGTCATTTGGAGTAAGAGCGATCGCCCAGCCAAAATGATCGTAGAATATTCCACTAGTGAAACCTTTAGTAATGTGCAACGCATTTTAGGGCCTAACGCCTTAGAAAATAGCGACTTTACAGCCAGAATTAATCTGAGAAACCTACCCCCAAATCAACAAATTTTTTATCGGGTGCTTTTCCAGGATTTAGATAATCAAAACACCCGCAGCGCCCCTGTGAATGGGACTTTCCGCACTCCCCCTACCTTCGGACGAGACATATTATTTGTTTGGGGTGGGGATACTGCTGGTCAAGGGTGGGGTATTAATCCCGATTTTGGTGGGATGAAAATTTATGAAACCATGCGCCAATTAAACCCCGATTTTTTCATTCATTCTGGCGATAATATTTACGCTGACGGCCCAATTCAATCACAAGTATCCTTGGGTGATGGGAATATATGGCGCAATATTACTACAGAAGAAAAATCCAAAGTAGCGGAAACCCTCAAAGAATTTCGTGGTAACTATATCTACAACTTACTAGATGAAAATGTACGACGGTTTAACGCTGAAGTCCCCATGTTGGCACAATGGGACGACCACGAAGTTACAAATAATTGGTATCCTGGCGAAATTCTCAACGATAGTCGCTATACAGTCAAGGATGTTAATCTGCTGGCCCAAAGGGGAAGACAAGCCTTTTTGGAATATATGCCTATCGAATATGCAACCAATAACACAGACCAAGCTAGGATTTATCGCTCCTTTAATTATGGCCCAGCACTAGACATTTTCATGCTGGATGAGCGCACCTACCGGGGTCGCAACACTCCCAACCGTCAGCCAACAGCCAGCAAAGATACGCAAATGTTAGGTGTTACACAAGTGCAATGGCTGAAAAGGCAACTGCTAACATCAAAATCTACATGGAAAGTGATTGCTAGTGATATGCCTTTGGGGCTGATAGTTCGAGATGGTAGCACTGATTTTGAGGCTTGGGCTAATGGAGATGGCCCTGCATTAGGTAGAGAATTAGAACTGGCAGACTTACTCCGATTTATCAAAAACAGAAATATCAAAAATGTTGTGTGGCTAACTGCTGATGTACATTATGCAGCCGCCCACTATTACGACCCGAACAAAGCCCAGTTTCAAGACTTCAAGCCTTTCTGGGAGTTTGTCGCCGGGCCTCTCAATGCGGGTACATTCGGCCCCAACCAATTAGAAAATACCTTTGGGCCACAATTGGTATTCCAAAGCCTTCCTCCAGGTACAAGAGCAAATCGACCTCCCAGTGAAGGCTTACAATTCTTTGGCGCAGTCAAAATTAATGCTTTATCGAAGGTGATGACTGTCTCACTACGTAACTTAGCAGGAGACATCGTTTACAGTGTAGATTTGCCACCAGAAGCATAAACATAGGACTCATACTTGATTTTTGAAATACACGTAGGGGAGCCACTGCGTTGGTGAAGCAGTACGGTCTTGGGGTTTCCCCAAGTGGAGTAACTGCTGAAAGGGTTTCCCGGCTTGGAGCAAGTGGCGTTGGGCATTGCCCACCGGCTCATGGTTTTGGTGAGCAATGCCCACCCTACAGATACTGAGAATTTTATGCGTAAGCGCAGGCTACGCCAACAGAAATCAAATCGGATTCCTATATAAGTTCGTAGTAAGTACTTTAGTCCTGATTTTTTCATTACTGAAGTGCTTACTAAAAACCCGAATCATAACTACTTCTCAAGAAGGATGTTTAGATTATGGATGTCGAAAAACTTTGCTTAATAAAAATATATATACATTAACCTTATAGACTTCAGAAGAAATTTCAATTGTTGCCTCTAATCAATCATCTCAATTATGTTTCACACTAGATAAAAGATAATAAAAAACTTTTGGAATAGGCAGCTATATTATGAGTCTGATTGACGGCATCCTCTTAACTTTAGTAAATGCTATTGTCTGTCTTGCACTGCCAAGGCTTTTATCTGTAATTTTGGCAAGCAAAAAACCTCAAAATAATTTACCCAAACAATCTCCTATAGAGTTAGAAGATTCTCATTCCAATATTTCCAGCTACGTAGATGTGACTCCTTAGTCAATATGGGGAGTAGTGGGAGAGGATAATAGCTTACTTTTTGTTTTGTCGCCGCCATTTTTCTCTGACTAAGCGAATTTCTTCAAAAGTATAGCTTTCACCTAACTGTTCTTTAATGGGTGTTAAAGCTATATCGCCAAGCACTTCTAGCACTTGCCAAATTTTCTGTTGATGTTCTAAAGGAACGAGTTGGTTTAAATCGACTGGCTGATTTTTCTCAATCAGTTTACCTAAATGGGTGGAAATTGTTGCTGGGCTGAGTTTGCGTTTGCGGGCTATTTCGGCAATACTCAAGCCTTGTTGATGTAATTGTAATGTCTGTATTTCGCTATCGGAAACTACACTGGCTGTAGGTGCAAGATTAACTGGTTTCTCTTGAGGATTTTTTTCTTGACGGTAGGCGCGAATTTCGGCAATGAATTTCTCACCATATTGGGCTAATTTGTGACTACCAACGCCAGAGAGTTTAGAGAATTCGAGTAAGTTTTGGGGTTGCACCTGTACCATTAATTTTAATGTGGAATCGTGGAAGACGACGTAAGGCGGTACAGACTGTTCATCAGCAAGTTGTTTACGTAGCGATCGCAATCTGTGTAATAATGCTTCTGCTTCTTCAAATTTGGGACTCTCCTGTATCAAACTCAGCTTTTGCGCCACAGGAACAGAAAGGAACACTTGGCGTTGTCGCTTCATCACTTCCCAACTGAGGGCGTTTAATTTTAAAACTGAGTAACCGTCGCTAGTTTGTTCCAGTAAACCTTGATGTAAAAGTGATCTTCCTAAAGTCCGCCACTCATCCACCGTTCTATCTTTGCCAATCCCATAGGTGGAAAGTTTATCGTGTTCATATTGAATAATTTTGTCTTTTTTTGCCCCTCGCAACACATCAATTATGTGTAGCATCCCAAACCTTTCTTTACAACGCGCTACGCAAGATAGGAACTTCATCGCTTCAATTGTCCAATCTTGCATCGGTTTGGGATAACGGCAATTATCACAGTTACCACAATTACCCGGAAACCTTTCACCAAAATAACCTAGTTGAATTGTCCGCCGACAGTCTGTCCCCTCAGCGTAATCTATCATCTGCCGCAGTTGTTGTTTGGCAATTAACTGTTCTTGAGGGTCTGTTTTTTGCTCAATACTCCATTCAATGGTTTTAATATCACCAAAACTAAAAAATATTGTACAGCGTGATGCTTCCCCATCTCTGCCAGCCCTACCTGATTCTTGATAGTAACTCTCTAAATTTCGCGGAATATCAAAATGTACAACCAACCGCACATCTGGCTTATTAATACCCATGCCAAAGGCGATTGTTGCCACCATTACCCGCACATCATCCCGAATAAACCGCGTTTGGTTTTTGCTACGCTCATCATCAGGTAATCCGGCATGATAAGACAAAGCCGAAATCTTATCTTTTTGCAGTTTAAATGTTAGTTCCTCAACCTTTTTTCGAGTTAAACAATAAATAATAGTTGAACCTTCATTATCTCGAATTAATTCTAATAATTCAGCGTAAGCTTGTTTACTTTTGGGGCGGACTTCATAATAAAGATTTTGGCGATTAAAACTGGCAAGGTGAATACTTGGTTGCTTTAATCCCAGTTGTTGGATGATATCAGCACGCACGCGGTCTGTGGCTGTGGCGGTAAGGGCAAGGACGGGAACATTGGGGTAACGCTTGCGTAGGGATTTTAACTGGCGATATTCTGGACGGAAATCATGCCCCCACTCAGACACACAATGGGCTTCATCAATTGCAAAGATAGATATCCCCACTTTTTCTTTGACCAAATCGAGAAATGGCAGAAATCTTTCACTGAGGAGACGTTCTGGGGCGACGTAAAGTAATCTTACCTTACCATTGAGAATTGCTTCCTCACGCGATCGCACCTGATACGCATTCAAACTACTATTGAGGAAGGTGGCAGAGATATTATTATTACGTAGTGCTTCCACTTGGTCTTGCATCAAAGCAATCAACGGTGATACCACCACAGTTAAACCCTGCTTCATTAGTGCAGGTAACTGAAAGCACAACGACTTTCCTCCACCCGTAGGCATCACTACCATTAAATCTCGATTTTGCAGCGCATCTTCAATTATTTGCCGTTGTCCGGGACGAAAGTTATCGTAACCGAAGTGATATTTTAGCGCCTGTTCGAGATTGGGATACTGAAGCATAGCGATCGCTTTTTTGATTGCGTTCTGCGTGGGTGTTTACTGAGGATAACAAGATTTTAACAATGGCGAATGAATCAATTCAAAATTAAAAATAGCCTACGGCAAAGCTACGCCAACAAAATTCGCGCATTAAAGACAGCCCAAGGGGGAGCCTGGCGAACCCGTAAGGGAGGTTTTAAATTAGTGGTGAGTACCCTGCGGGAAGGCTACGCCAACAATCTGACACTAACTGTCTTTAATTTTGAATTTTGAATTTTGAATTTTGAATTGGAGCGTAAAGCCTGCGGCATAGCTTCTCCTGTCGGAGAGGCTGCGCCAACGCTCAACGCATAGCGTCTCGTAGAGAAGCGACTTGACTTCGTGCATTTTTGTATTATGCAACGCCAACAGTTTTATTAGCCCAGGCAATAAATCTATCTAGGGTATGTACTGCTAGGAGATTATGGTTAAAATTTACTTGTTGCCGTAACCATTTAATCGCCCCTTCCCTCATACCTTCACCACCAATCACCACAATTGTCGGTGCTGGATAATATTGTTGAATATTCAAATTTAAATAAGGAAATTTTTCATCAACGGAGCCACCACTTTCTTGCCATTTACACTCAATAATTAATTCTGATGGATTGAGAGGCAAGCCCACAACATAGAAATCAACTTTTAGTGATGTTTGATATACTCCATTACCAATATAAACTTGTTTAGCGTAGCGTTTTTTTAATAAACTAGCGTTGAGTAAATATTCTTTTGTGACATGAGTGCCGATTTGAAAGTACTCATAGGCAGTTAGTATTGCTTCTACATTAGTTTCTAAAATCCTGCCTGACTGATTCGCTTTTGCACCCGGAGTCATGTTTATCACCCATCATTTTGCATCAACCATGCTCATTTCAGGATTTCATGGAACCAGTCGCAAATGATCGATTACTTAATATGAATTTTCAATTGATATTTGATGAAGTTAATTTTTAGTGCAATTGTACTAAATAAATCATAGGATGATGTGATCAAAAATTAAGACTAAGAGCTAAAGAGAGAAGAATTGTAATGTTAGTTATGCAGTAGGATTTGCAGAAAATCTTGGTAATAACTTGTCTAACCAACCGATAAAATCTAATGATTTAGCCTGCTTGGACTTCAGTATTACCGTTGCGGATAGCCCACGCGGTATCTAGCAATTCAGTCCAGCGTTTTTGTAATTGCTTGGGGGTACATTTGAGGGTTTTAGCGATCGCCTGATCACTATGTCTAGCCAACTTTAATTGCAGAAGTTGTTGTTGTGGTAACGAGAGTGTACCCATTAAAGTGTTCCATTGCTGGGCAGATAAACCCAATTTCTGTTCTAAACCTGCGCCTAACCATTGGTGGACTAATTGCCATTGGTGTTGTTTAGCAAACTTCTGCACATGATATTTAAAACGCTGTTGTAGATAATCGCGTTGACGGCTGGTCAGTCCGAGAATTTGGTCAATTTCTGGTGCTGAGAGGTCTTGCAGCTTGAGTGTGAGGTAATCGATGCAGTCGGATTGACCTTGGGATTCTAGGTATTTAATTAATTCAGCAATGATGCGATCGCGTTCTGATTCTTCTGAAGGGTCAAAATTAGTTTGGGCAATCATCTGGGAGCGGATTTGTTGCACCGCCGAGTTACGCTGGTAAGATTCAGCTTCCTCACTTCTAGCAGATTCCACCGCCATTTCAATATCTACTGTTGTCTCTTGGGGCTGACGACGAGCAAAACCTTGGGCGCGTAAAATAACTAATTGTTGATTATTGCCACCGGGTAAATTAATTCGGCGCTTGGCATACTGTTCGGTAAACGCCATATATTCTGCTAGTTGCAGTTGAGTGCGTGGCGTGTAATCTTCAGCCAGTTCATTTTCCCGACGAAAAGCTTTGATCGCTTCAATGTAAAATGCTTGGAGAAAATCTTCAATTAAACTGTAACGTCCATCAAACCCTAAATCTGAACCGGCGATCGTCACATGACGGTAAACCATAGCGCCTAGACTACTATGTAATTCTACCCGTCCTCGTTGAGAACCTAATTGATAGTAATGTAGGCATTTTTGCAAACGATGACGAGCCAGAGTTAATTGCCAAGAGTGAACTTCACCAGATGTTTGAATGCGAGAGCTTTTATCGCATATCCGGTTTACTTCCTTGGCCATACGTTGAACTACGGCTTGTACACACTTTGAGGATGCTTTGACTTGAGCCTGCATTTCTTGGGATAAAAACTGCATCAAAGCATCTGTAGCCGGTAATTCCTCAGTGACGATGTTGCCAACAAAAGCAGATGTAGAGATTGGTAGATTTGCAAGGTTTACTTTCATGTATTTTCCTGGGTTTGGTCTTGCACCTTAAGTAGAATGCACAAACAGTACCTGAAAACAGGCTTTACTGGAGAATCTTTGACCATTCATCCATCAAGACCTAATACAAGCACCGCTCATATATTAAGACTGTACGCAATTGAAAAAAGTTACAGAGAAGGTCGTGTGTCGCTTTTTTCACTCGCAACCAGATCGAGGTTAACACACCCATATTCGCTTTGCCTGCCAAATTGCTAAAAACCTTAATGTATCTAGAAATACTTCTATTTCATCAGATCCACTAGCAGAACTCTAAGTTATGACGCTCACGAAACTGGAGGCATTTTGCTGGGCTATTCCGCAACTGACAAGAAAGGCGGTGAAGTTCTTTGTTTATACCCACGCTGTTACCGCTTCCCAGCCTAATCCTTGTCTCGTAATCATTGGCTCATCTCCCGTCAAATCAACAATTGTAGACACATCGTAAGTTGGTTCCTGTCCAGTGTCTACAATCACATCAACTAATTTATCCACGCGGTCAAATAGCTCTACCATTGAGGTAATCGATTCTGAAATTATCCCGACTTTCCCGTTACCTGCCTCATCTGGCGGGATGTGTGCTGAAGTGGAAATAATCGGATTCCCCAAGGCTTCAAGTAAGGCTAAACATACAGTATGATTTGGTACGCGAATTCCAGTAGTTTTACGCTTGGGACTTTGGACTAATCTTGGTACTAACTTAGTTGCAGGTAACAAAAATGTGTAAGTTCCTGGTATTAGTCGCTTCATAATTCGATAAGCTGTATCACTGACAAAGGCATAAGTAGCTACATTAGACAGTGAAGGACATAGAAATGTCAGTGGTTTATCGTTTGCTAATTGCTTGATTTGCCGCACTCTTTCCACCGCAGACTTGACATTTAAATCACAACCGATCGCATAAACCGTATCAGTTGGATAAAGCATCACCGCGCCACTGGAAAGCGCTGACCTTATTTCCTCTATTCTGCGACTCTGGGGATTATCAGGATGGACAGCGATAATTTTTGCCATAAAAGTTTGGGTTACTGAATGTTGAAGATTGGGGACTAGGGACTTAGGGGAGGAATCTTTCAGTAAGTTTTCCGCCTGTTTCTGATCTATCGACATTTATGTAAAATTAAGCGTTGCACATATTTACATAAAGAAGCAATTGCTTAAACTGTAGATACATATTTTTACGGGCAAATCACGAGAGTTCGTACTTAACAATGCGTAATACTTAGTTATCAGTGTTAATTACGAATTAGAAATTAAAAATTACGAATTATCTTTATGAACAAAATTGCTTACCTTCAATGTCCGACAGGCATTTCTGGTGATATGTGCCTGGGAACCTTAGTTAGCCTGGGTGTTCCGGTTGCATATCTAACAGAAAAACTCAATAACTTGGGTATTGCTGAGGAATATAAGTTAAGGGCGGAAAAGGTGCAACGGAATGGTCAGGAGGCAACCAAGGTTCATGTAGATTTACTTGATCATCATCACCATGACCACGAACATCATCACCACGGACGACACTTGCCAGAAATTGAGCAAATGATTTTGCAAGCAGGTTTACCACCAAGGGCTGAGGCTTGGAGTTTGGCTGTATTTCGGCAATTAGCGGTAGCTGAAGGGTCTGTGCATGGGATTGCTCCGGAAAAGGTTCATTTTCATGAAGTAGGTGCGGTGGATGCGATTGTAGACATCGTTGGTACTTGCTTGGGTTTAGATTGGTTGGGTATTGCTAGTGATAACGCAGGATTCCCACTGCTTTATTGTTCAGCCTTTCCCACTGGTGGGGGAACTGTACGCGCGGCCCACGGACAAATGGCAGTACCAGTACCAGCAGTTTTGAAGTTATGGGAAATGCGGGGTTGTCCAGTTTATAGCAACGGTATTGACCGGGAATTGGTGACACCAACAGGAGCAGCGATCGCCACGACCCTAGTCAAAGAATTTGGAGCGCCGCCACCCATGACCATCAAACAGGTAGGATTGGGAGCAGGCACGATTAATCTACCTATACCTAATATACTACGGCTCTGGCTGGGCGAAAGTGCTAATTTACAGGCAAATATCACGGATTCTGCTGCTAATAGCCCAACCCTAGAGACAATCTCTGTACTGGAAACTCAAATTGATGATTTAAATCCACAAGCGATCGGTTATGTCTTTGAACAATTGTTCGCCGTTGGTGCGCTTGATGTCTTCACTCAACCGATAGGCATGAAAAAATCCCGTCCAGGGATTCTACTAACTGTGATTTGTCATCCAGAAACTCTAAATGATTGTGAAGCAGTGCTATTTTGCGAAACTACCACTTTGGGAATCCGCCGGACTACCCAGCAACGCGCCGTCTTACAACGGGAATTTAAACCAATACAAACGAAATATGGCACAGTGCGAATTAAAATAGCATGGCACGGACAATCACCGGAAAAAGTGATCACCAACGTCCAGCCAGAATATGAAGACTGTGCAGAATTAGCCCGCAAACACAAAATTCCCTGGCGGGAAATTCAGCAACTGGCGTTACAGGGTTGGTATGAATCAATTCAAAATTCAAAATAAAAACTCCATCCCTTTGTGGGTGGAGTTTTGTCAGTAGTCAGTGGTCAGTAGTTAGTGGCAAAGATATGTAAAAACCACTCCACTTGCTGGTTGAGGTATTAGACCAGATTCTCTCAACAACTGACAACTGACACGCAAAGCAAAATGAATTAATCGTTTCCAGTGGTTTGCTTTCCTTTTTTGACCAAATCCTCACCAGCATTCTGGGTATTATCTTTGATATTTTCTAGACCGCGCTGAGTCCCTTTAACAACGCCTTCCCGTACTTCTTCAGCAGAACTACCGATGTCCTCGCCCAAGTTCTTCACTCTTTCTCCAAAAGGTGTGCCTTGGCGATAATTGCGAGCATATTGCTCTGTGCTGTCAATGCCTTTTTCATCAACGTTTCTCTTAGCATTGTCTCGCAGAGCTTTAGCTTTAGTTTCGGCTGTTTTTTCCCCAAATTCGCCTCTGGGATCTACGTCGCTAAAGTTATTCATTCCGCCCTTGGGAGCGTTGAGCGGATATTCTTTTGTGGGGTCGTATCTTTCGATATAAGCTGATTCAGCCTTTTGCTGTGGTGGCTGTGTGGCAATTCCTTTAGAGGAACAAGATTGGGTAAACAATAGGAAAAATCCTAATACAAAAACTGTGGCAATTTTCAGAGGACGAATATTCTTCAGCCAATTAATGACTTTTTTCATAATGCGACTCCTTGTTTTTTGTGACTCAATTAAACTTTGAATGGCGGAAAAAATTCCTATCTACCAACAGCAGGATTTTTTTGTAATTCAGGTCTAGAACTGGCTTCATCTGCCTTATCTTGGATAAATTTAGAAGCCTCTTGTACTGATTCTTTAACAGTTTCCAGTCGCTCTTGAATGCGAGTTCCTACATTTGGCTCATTCTGAATCAAGCCACCTGGTTCAGGGTGCTGGAAGTCTTCTTCTCGAATGATTGGCAGTTCCGCCTCTTTTTTGACTCTACCTGCTGGTGTTTCAGCACCAGGGTAAAGTAGTTCTGATTCTCTATTAGCAGCAATCAGTAGTTGTGAACTAATTGGTAAATTAGCTTGATCACGTCTTTTTTTAGTTTCTGGGTTAGTGATATTAGGATCCGTGGAGAATCTAGAATTGACGTATTTATCTCCACCATTTTTATAAGGATTATTCGCACCACCAGCTTGTACAGCAGGGTTCTGAGGATTTGCCCCTTGAGGATTACCTTGGCTACAAGCAGTACTAATTATTAACAATATACCAGCCAAAAATACAGTTAAAATCTGGCGTAGTCGCAGCCTTTCCCATACATTCATTAAACTGTTCACTAGTTCCTCCTTTGATCAATCACGAAATTTATCGCTTAACATTTTTTGCAGCAAGCGAAAATTTTGTTGTTTTTCGAGTTGACTAATCATTTAACCAACAGTTATCAATGTTAGAGATTTAAAAACATATTTCCATCTAGCGTAAGTCACATTAATTTGAGCGATAATGTGTCATATTTATCTAACTACAGAGAGATAGGGCTTAACATATCGCAATATTATTGCTCCTATTGAAATTTCTGTAACTTGATTAGTCAATTAAATATTCTAGATATTTATTTCAATCTTAAGTAAGATATTAAATTCTAGTTTTTATTATGTTTAATCATTAGCTAATCCATAAAAATATACTTAATTAAACTAATCTAGAATAATAAATATCTGATATGAATACTCATAAAAAAACCATATTTTACTTTGGGAGGAAATTTGCCATAATAATGATGGCTTGTAGCTGATTTAGCATAAAATCTGAAATATTCAGATTTGGGTGTTTTCGCTGTCCAATGAAGATAAAATTGAAGCAAATTTTACGTTGGGTAATTTTAGGCGCAACGCTGATTTTTTTAGCCAAAGCCCTCAAGGATAACTGGTTAGAAGTGACAGCTATCCGCATTAATGAAGTTGGTTGGGCAATTTTAGCGATCGCCACAGGTATCACTTTACTAGCCCATACTTGGGGTGGTTGGATCTGGACTTGGATTTTGCAAGACTTAAATCAATCAGTACCAACTACTGAGTTGATACAGGTGTATCTCAAAACCAATATTGCCAAGTATTTACCAGGTAATGTTTGGCATCATTATCGGCGAATTATGGCGTTGAAAAACGCCAACGTTACCACTGGTGCAGCTACTCTAAGTGTGTTGTTGGAACCTTTACTCATGGCTGCTGCGGCTTTAATAATTGTAGTCATGTTTGGCAGCCGATTCGCAGTTAGTAGTAATAGCTTAATACTACGGATTTTACAGTTATTGAGTTTAATAATAATACTAGCTGGGGTACATCCCCGATTTTTGAATCCAGTTATCAGCTTGTTGTACAAATTGAAAGCCAAAAAATCAGATACCCAACCAACTGCGGCTTTTAGTATTGAACGCTATCCCTTACGACCATTATTAGGTGAGTTGGGATTTTTGGTGATACGCGGGATAGGATTTATCCTGACCCTGTTTGCTTTGATGCCCTTGAATATGAGTCAAATTCCCCTTTTATTGGGTGCTTTTAGTTTTGCTTGGTTGTTAGGGTTTGTCGTTCCGGGTGCGCCTGGGGGTTTGGGTGTATTTGAAGCAACAGCGATCGCCCTTTTGCAAAACCGCTTTCCCTCGGCGGCGGTGATTAGTGCGATCGCTTTATATCGTCTGATTAGTATTATTGCGGAAACTGCTGGTGCTGTTTTGGCTTCCCTGGATGAAAATCTTGCTAAGTCCTAAATTTTACCAATAGAAATTAGCAAATATAATTTATGGGACTTACCCATGAAAACGAAAAATCAAGGGTTTGGAGAAGGTGTCGGGGTATAAATGTTGAAAACCCTTACACCCCTATATCCAGCCTCAACAAACAATCCGAGTAGGTAAGTCCTAATTTAATCAGGTATATTTGCGTCTGCTTTCACTTGGGAAAATACACGATAAGTATCCAAATTTGTGTGCGAATTACCAGACGCTTCATCTTCTACCATCTTCAGCAAGTTATACTCTACGTTTTCTGCATAAATTGCGAAGGTAATATTATAAAACTCAATGAACTGAATTAGCCATTTACATTCCTCCTCTGATTTATCTTTATAAAAATTAATTAAATCTGCAATCCGGCTCTCTAAATGGCTACGGGTGCTTTTACAAATACAGATAATCTTCAGGAGAATAACTACTAAAGTTAAAGGATGTCCATGAGAAAGTAATAAAGTAAATAACTCCGAAGGCTCCTGGCGATTTTCTGTAGTCAGAAAATCAATTAATCGATTACAAACCCTTAACAATAAATCTTTACTTAAAGTTACCTCATCTTTCTCTACCTTCCATAGGGACAGTTTTTCTGTCAAAATTTGACTGATAATTTCTGCGATCGCTTGATTGCCCACAGAAAAAAACAAATATTTATGGATACTTTGTTTAAACTGCTTCAGCGTTTGATTTTCAGTTTGCTTGAGGAATATATGGGCAATGTTCTCATAGCTGAATTTTCCTTTTTTCACTACAATCATTTTGATGAGACGCAAAACCTCATCCCCAAAAATGCTAGGGTTATGATAGCGTGTTGGACTAGAAGCAGTAGACTGAGAACGAGCAATATACATTGCTAGCTCAAACTTATACTTGTCCTTCATTTGCCTGGAGAGTTTGCTTGCTGCCTCTTGTTGTTCCTGAGGTTTATCAGGATCTACTGATTGGGCAACTAAGAGATAATTAGCATAGCGATCGCTCCAGTGCGTTTGACTTTTACTAGTATTTGTATAATTAAACTTTTTGAGTTCTTGATAATCTTGACTATGAGCAAAGTTCTCCAGCCATAGCTGATATGTAATTAGTTCTGGGCAACTATATATTAGTAAGTTATTTACTGGTAATTCAGTAAATAAACTAATTAATTCATGAATATACTTATGTTTCCTTTTAGCCGCCCAATTATTAATTAAAATGTAGCAAGAGCGTTTGAGCGTGTAACGAAACTCTTCTTCATTATCAAACATAATCATCTTCTGGATAACTGGCACAGCAGAAAAATTACCAGACTCCAAACAATGAATGAATAACTGTTTAAATTCCTTTAAAGCCTCCTCTGGGGGATATATATTTACAAGTTGTATTAAGAAGTTATAAAGACTTTCTTGTAAAGCTTGTAAACTCGGCTCTAGAGAATTTGGCTTAACAGTATGTTGATTTCCTAAAATACTAGGCAAACTATTGGTGGTCATGGAATTTATCAAGACCAAATATTTTTTCAACTTTATTATTAATAGCTTACCCTTGATACCCCCTAGTATCAATCAAGCTATCTTAATTTTTTTACAGAGTTTTAGTAAATTTACGGTGTAGCTTATCAACTGTTCAATTTTCCTCGGTCAATACCTAGTGGTAATCACTGTTAATAAATAATACTTAAAATTGCTGTTGTATGAATTATCACATTCAAAGTAGAGGCTGTTAGAAGTTGCACCATCTATGTATATATTTAGATATCATGAAGTTGTCGAGAAACTTGTATTATGTCTATTCAAGTCTACGGAATACCAAATTGTGGCACTTGTAAGAAAACTTTTAACTGGCTTCAAGCCCATAAGGTTGACTATGAATTTATTAATACCAAAGAAAATCCACCAACGCGTGAGCATATCCAAAACTGGGTAAAATCTTTAAGTTCTACACCAATGCGTAATACTTCCGGTCAATCCTACCGCGCTTTGGGTGAAGAAAAAAAGAACTGGACTGATGAACAATGGATTGAAGAATTTGCTAAAGATGCCATGCTACTTAAACGTCCTCTGTTCGTTAAGGATGGGATAGCCGTAGCGGTAGGTTTTAGGGATGAGAAAATAATTCGGGAAAAATTAGGATTTTAATAAAGTAAGCCATTTATTTTTAATTTTTATTCTCATATCATCACTTCATATCATGTCAAATTAAATAACTGTTTTTATATATAATATCTATCGGCAGATTGTTGGTTGAAATTGTGGTCTATTTCGTAATAGTATCTGTGGGTTACTGTTAAATATAGTGAATACTATTCCCAAAGTTGACAACGAGACTATAGTAATTCCCGTTAGCCATCTTATTTGATTGCGTAAAGCCTTCACCTCAAGACTGTAATTATCTAATGGCAATGCCTGATGCTGTTGAATTGCCGAGACTTCAAGCGCTATTTGTTGAGGTGTATTTACCACATACTCAAAGGCTACTTGGGAGTGCAACCAATTAGCAATTAATTGAGGGCAGTTTTTCTTAAACCAATGCCAACCATAGACTCTAAATATAGGTTTAGACAGCCGAGCAATTAATTTAACTACTCGGTTAAAAGGTCGATAGCGAAACCTTTGATTAATCAAGTTGACTGAACCGATATCATAGAGGCAATCTAAAATCAGCTTAATCGTTGCTTCTTCACTTTCAGATAAGTTTTGCAGCAAAAGCTGAACGTCTTGCATTCTCTGCGCTTCAATATTTTTGTGATCTAATAATTCGGAGGAATCTAATGGATTATCTGAAAAATTTTGCTTAATTATTGCCATATCAGTAGAATACCAAATATTAGGGCTTCAATATAAGTACCTAGAGAGGGAAGTATAGAATAGCTAAAAAACAATTAATTTATTTTTGATTTATTGGTAATCCATCAAAAGATATAACTAAGAAAATCTTTTGGAATAAGTATTTGCTAATGGTATTAGGTAATACTGAAAGTTGCTCTTGTATTATGATTCCCCATAGACAGGCATAGATAACACTTCTTTTGAGAAATGAGGACACAGTGTAGGGGTGTAGGGTAGGACTTACGCACTAACCCTACGCCCTTGTTCAGCTAGCATCGCCACTGCTTGCATTTCTGGTATTGATTTTCGTAAAGTACCCGTAACAGCGCTTGTTTATCAGTTATTAAGCACTGTTTACTGCTGAATATTGTGAATTGTGAATTACTGAAGACGATGCCTGTACGCCAAACCTTATCAAAATCTGATATCCAACTGTCTTACTTGGAGTGGAATCAAGGTAAAGAACCCTTGCTGCTGTTACATGGTTTAGGCGACCATGCTTTAGTCTGGTCTAGCTTAGGGGATGATTTAGCGGCAAGATATCACATAGTAGCGCCAGATATGCGGGGTCATGGCGAAAGTAGCAAGCCAGATAAAGATTATAGCTTTGAGAGTGCGATCGCTGATTTAGAAGCTTTGATGAATCATCTAGGCTGGTCATCAGCTCATATTGTCAGCCATTCATGGACAGGTAAATTAGCAGTCATTTGGGCAAGACAAAACCCGCAACGTCTACGGAGTATGGTGCTAGTTGACCCCATTTTTATTTGGAAAATGCCCGACCTCTTCCGCCTTACCTTTCCTCTGCTTTACCGCTTTTTATCCTTTCTCAAAGCGATGGGGCCTTTCACCAGCTACGAACAAGCCGAACAAGAAGCGCAGCAATTAAACCAGTTCCAAGGTTGGAGTCCTTTACAACAGCAAGTCTTTCAAGGGGGACTCGAACAAAAACCCGATGGTAGTTGGGGGAGTAAATTTACAATAGCCGCCCGTGACGGCATTTTTGACGCAGTATTGAGCGTACCTGGTTTCACCATCCCCTTAGACACTCCCGCCCTGTTTGTCCAGTCAGAACAGGGACTTAACCGCCTCGAATGGCAAATCAAACCTTACAAAACTTACCTCAAAAATTTCCGTCTGTGCCAAATTCCCGGCAATCATTGGCCTTTTTTAACCGCATCACAAGCTTTTAATCAGACAATAGCAGCATTCTTAGCAGAATGTCAGGAAAATAAGTCTCATGATTGATAGATAGGAACAGAAGGATAAAATAAGCCGTGCTAGCAACGCCACAGTCATCGCCAAGGCTCATTTTACTCTTTTGACTATCGACTACTGACTTTCTTAATCATGAGCCTTTGTATCAATCCAGTTTGCCCCAACTCTAACCACCCCCATAATGACAAAAATCGCTTTTGTCAAAGTTGTGGTTCACAGTTGGAATTGCTAGGGCGTTATCGGGTAAAGAAATTATTAAGTGATACAACCGGCTTCGCCACAGTTTATGAAGCCTATGAAGAAAACACAGGTAAAATCCTCAAGATACTCAAACCCAATCTCTCCAGCGACCATAAAGCAGTAGAGTTATTTCGCCAAGAAGCAGTCGTCTTAGGACAGCTAAATCATTCGGGAATTCCTAAAGTTGATAGCTATTTTCAGCATCAAACCAGAAATGGTGGAATTCTGCACTGCATTGTCATGGAGAAAATTACGGGGACAAACTTGGAGGAGTGGTTACAACAGCAACAAAATCAGCCGATTTCCCAAGCACAAGCCATAACTTGGTTGATACAGTTGGCAGAAATTTTAGATTTAGTGCATGGTAAACTCTACCTGCACCTAGATATTAAGCCATCAAATATCCTGCTCCGACCTGATGGAAAATTAGTTTTAATTCATTTTGGTACAGCTAAGACTTATCCCAATGGAACCGCCACACCCACTTTATTATCTGGTTACAGCGCGCCAGAACAAATGAGTGGACAAGCTACACCACAATCAGATTTCTTCAGCTTGGGGCGCACCTTCGTCTTTTTATTAACAGGGAAACACCCGTTAGATATGTATGATGTCCATCAAAATTTATTGCAATGGCGTAACCATACCAAACAAATTTCACCATCTTTATTGAATTTCATCGATTGGTTAATAGCACCAGAATCAAAAAATCGTCCAACCAATACCCAGGGAATTTTGCAGCGTCTTAGAGATATTAAACAACAAGTTAATCGGGACGAAATTCCCTATAGCGAACAGCAAACTCAACTAAAATCTCATCTGCCTTTACAATCACCCACAAAAAGCTTTAATAAAGTACCTTTAATCGCATTTTGTGCAGCCCTCATAGTTTCAGTTGGATTACTGAGTTTAGTTGCCTTTATGATAGGTTATCCAAGATTTACTTTATTACCACCACCAGGCCAGTCACCACAGAGAAAAGGCAAGATTGCCTACTTCCCTTATGAAACAGGTAAAGATAGTCAAGGAAGAGTAGCAAAATTTAATATCGCTGTTTTATCAATAGAATATAAATGGCTTTCAGGTAGCAATTTTCAGATTACAAATAATGACAGAGTAATTAGTCTAGATGTTTTAAAATTGCGTTTAGAACAAGAAGGTATCCAGGAAATTATGGAAAATCCTGAAGAGATTATCTCTGTAGGTACTGCTTCCTGTGAAGGTAGTTTATCATTAGCACAACGTAAAGCTTTTGAACGCTCCCAACAGCTACAAAATTTAGTTAAAAGAATATTTCAAAATAGCCCAAGTGTTAAAAACTATCGATTATTAAACTTAGGAAAATTTCAAGGCAGTAGTTGTCAAAGTAATCGGGATTTAACTGCATACCAAAGAAGTGTAATTATTATAGGCTTAAAAAGACAATCTAAAGCCGTAGTTATAGATGAAGCTTTGCGAGATAGGTTAGAAAGCAAGCCTTTTGGAGATTTTCAATTAAATGATTATTCCTTAGGTTCTGTAGAGAAATTTAAGACAATACCTAGTAAATTATAATGTAGTTTAAGTTTAGGCGATCGCCTCTATTCATCTAATACTAATAAAGCAAATATTACCACCAATCTTTAATTAATCTCACTCATAAAATAGACAAAAAAAACACAGCAATTTTGGATAGTAAATTTACGCTCCCATTCCTGAATATTTTTTCAATCCTGCACGCCACAACAAACGATTTGCCACCCAAAATATGAATATCCAAGCTACTAGTGACAAAAATCCTCGTGCTATATCTACAGGTAGCCCTACCAACAAACTAGCGGGAAAATTGATTAAATAGGGAAAAGGTGTAAATAATACTATTGCTTTGACTGGTTCAGGAAACACATCTAAAGGTGCAATTAATCCTGATAAAAATAAATAAAATAAAAACCAAAAATTTTCTATAGCATTAGCCCTTTCCGTCCAAAAGGCAAACATGGCAAAGGTATATTGAATTACAAACCGCAGTACAAAAGCCAACGTTACAGCTACTGTAAATAACAATAATTGACTGACAGTTGGAAACCACAGCGCCTGAGGATACAGAAGAAAAAATAATCCTATCAGTAGTATTGCAAAAGGTATGCGAGCAACCCTTTCTGAAAGATGGGATGCAACGTGATGCCATACTGGATCTAATGGCTGTAATAATTTAGGCGATAATTTACCTTCTACTACTTCTTTTTCAAACTCCCAAATTACCCAGACAATAGATATTTGTCTCACCACAAACACAGTGAGAAAGTAACGGGCAAAATCCACAGGCGATAAACCAAAGGTTCCACCTTGCGCCGCCTTTATCCAAGCACCCATCAGAATAATTGGCAAAGAACCAGACAAGACCCATAGGATTAGTTCTGCCCGATACTCCACCATATAAGCGTAGTAAACTGTCAGCAGAGTCAGTGCTTTTCTAATAGTTTTTTTCATTCACTTTTGAATTATTTAAACAACTCCCGCCTGAAAAACTCGCCCTATCACTTCCTCAACAGGTGGCTCAGTTACCGTTAAATCTATTACTTCTAAATCTGTTAAAATCTTTGATACTGTGCGCGTCAGCACCTCTTGCTGCACTATAAAGCATACCGCGCGCCCTTCTAAAAGTTGCACATCACCATAAGATTTGAGTGTTTCTAAAGGTAGAGCTTGGGCTAACTCTACACGAACTTCTCGGTAAGGAGCAAAACTTTCTAGTAGTCCATCTAAGCTACCGTCATACATGAGCTTTCCTTGGTGAATCAACAGCACCCGTTCACATAAAGCTGTGATATCAGCCATGTAATGACTGGTTAACAACACTGTAGCTTGATAACGTTGATTGTACTCGCGTAAAAAATCACGTACCGCAACTTGAGCGTTGACATCTAAACCTAGCGTTGGTTCATCTAAAAACAATACATGAGGACGGTGTAACAGCGCTGCCAAAAGTTCGGCTTTCATGCGTTCACCCAAAGAAAGTTTCCGCACTGGTTGAGTCAGCTTACCTTCCAAGGACAGCATCTCTGTTAATTCCCCTACCCGACGCTGAAATTCCTTGTCTGAAATGTCATAAACAGCAGCGTTAATTCTCAAAGAATCCAGTGCTGGTAAGTCCCACAGAAGTTGTTGCTTTTGTCCCATTACCAGGGTGATTTTTTGTAAAAATGCTTCTTGGCGCAGAAAAGGAACATGGCCAGCTACTTTCACTACACCATGAGAAGGATGTATCAAGCCTGTCAACATCTTCAGTGTAGTAGTTTTACCAGCACCATTAGGCCCCAAAAACCCAACTACTTCACCGGGTGCAATTTCAAAAGAAACATCCTGAACAGCCTGTATTGAACGGTAGGTGCGACGGAAAAGGTGATTAACTGTACCCCCAATTCCTGGCTCTTTCACTGCTACTGGATAGGATTTACTGAGATTTTCGGCAATAATGATTGACATATACCTCTAAAAATCTAGGAGGCAGCAAACAATAATACTAAATGTTTTTCATACTAAATGAGATTATTTAGACACATTCTGCGCCCCTCTGTCTTGAAAAGTTCAGCCACTGCGTTGGACGGGTTCCCCGGCTTGTAGCAAGTGGCGTTCCTACGAAGGGAAACCCTCCTTCTCCTGACGGAGACGCTACACGAACAGAACTTTTCGCTGCGTTAAAAAAAATTATTTTAAACGACCCGATCGCAATATACTCACAATTAGCCACAATCCCAACAAACTCGCCACTGCAAACAAGACACTACTCAAAAATGACAACTCACTTGTCTGAGCATTATTAGATATAACTGCTGCACCCATAATCAGTGAACCCACTAGTATACTGAATGACAAGCGATTGGCAGCATCGTCCATTGTGCGGCGCACACCATCTAAACCATGTAGGGAAAGATTCCACCGCAGAGTTTCTGATGTTACCCGGTCTAATAATAGTTCGATTTGTCGGGGAGATTGTAGAGAGAGACTTTTTAAATCTAAGGCTGTTCTCAGGAGCGATCGCACTGGATTATCCCCCAATAACTGCCGCCGAAACAAATCTGTAATTAATGGTTGAATTTCATCAAATAAATTTACCTCTGGATTAAAGGTCTGTGCCACCCCTTCCAAATTCGCTATAGTCTTGGCATACAAACCCATATTGCTGGGTAAACGAATTTTGTTATTTCTAGCAATTTGCAAAATTTCATAAAAAATTTGACTAAAATTCATCTCAGTCAAACTAACGTTATAATACTTCCGCAACATCCGGTCATAATCGCTTTCTAAGCGAGACAAAATCACTGGTTGGGCGGAATCTGACAATTGCAATGTTAATTGAGCGCATCGCCCCGCATCTAAATCGACGATCGCCAACAACATTTCTGTTAATATCTGCTGAGTACGGGGATCAAGTCTGCCCACCATGCCACAATCTAACAGAGCAACACGACCATCACTGAGATAAAAGATATTCCCCGGATGGGGATCAGCATGGAAAAAGCCATCAACATATAACTGCTGAAAGAAAGCCCGAAATAACAGAGTCGTCACTGCTTTACGTTCGGCTACCGGGTCTTTACCGTTATTATTGTTCAAGCTTGCTGACAGTATTGGTACACCATCTAGCCATTCCATCACCATTAATTTTTCTGTAGTTAAAGACCAGTAAATCTCAGCTACTACTAGCTGTGTGGGATCAAACCAGCGACTACGAGATAAATTACGGCGCAATAGGTCTGTATGTCCTGCTTCCCGTGTAAAATCTAACTCTGCTTCTAAAGCTTTGGTAAATTCTTCTGCAATTGATTTAATTTCGTAGTTCTGCCCAAAATCGGTACGCGCCACCAAATCAGCAATTCCTTGAATTAAAGCAATATCTTGGGCAATAGTCAGATCGATCCCCGGTCGTTGCACCTTCAGCGCCACTTCCCGACCATCTATCAATGTAGCGCGGTGAGTCTGAGCAATTGATCCCGCCGCCACAGGTATAGGGTTAACTTTACTGAAAGTTTCTTCCAGAGGGCGTTTTAATTGTTTGCGGATGAGAATTTCAATATCTATCCAAGGAACAGGTGGTACTTCATCTTGAAGTGTAGAAAGTTCCTCAATGTAAGCCGCACTGAGTAAATCTGGACGGGTAGACATCAGCTGACCGAGTTTCACATAAACCGGCCCTAAGTCCACCAAAATATTCTTTAAAACCGCAGGTGTCGGTAGTTGGGGTTCATCAGCCTTACCACCTGTAAGTAGCCGCCGCATATAATCCCAGCCATTGCGGAGGACAACTTCAATAATTTCTCGTTGACGGGGGACAGTTTGGGTGAGGAACATTGTTGGGGAGTTGGGAGTGGGGAATGGGAATTGGCGCAGGGAGCAGGGAGCAAGGAGGAGAATATTTCAGTATGATTTCCCCTTCTCCTCCTCCCTACACCCCTCTGCCTCTTCATAGCTAGTTATAATAAAAACCCCGCAGTTCAACCTCTGCCAAGGGTTTTAACTTTTACAACTTAGTATAATTAGAGTAGGTCAGTAAATCGGGGATCGCTTTGTAAGGTTTTGAGGATTTGTTTGATTTCCTGGGTACGTTCCTTATTGACTATGAGAGTAACATTGCGATCGCGCACAATCACTACATCCTCTAAACCAATAGTAACAATTACATCCTCTGGATTAGTCGCATAAACAATCGCCCCCTGAGTATCTAGACCCACATGAGTAGCTAGTTCTACATTAGGATTATCAGGTTTTTTTAGTAAACGCTCGATCGCATTCCAATCTCCTAAATCATCCCACCCAAAATCTGCTGGTAAGACATATACTAGATTTGTCTTTTCCATGAGTGCGTAGTCTATACTCTGTTTAGGTAACTGGGGATAAACATCAACCCCATGTTTTACAAGTGGTTCAATGATTTCTGGCGCATAGGTATAGAGTTCCTTAAGAACAACTCCGGCTCGGAAAACAAACATACCGCTATTCCAGCTATATCGTCCCGTAGACAGAAAACTTTCGGCTTTTTCCCGGATAGGCTTTTCAGTAAAGCGATTGACATGATAAGCTGGCAACTCATTAAAGGTACCAATTTTTTCTCCTTGTTCAATGTAGCCGTAACCAGTTGATGGGAAAGTCGGTTTGATCCCCAAAGTGACAATTGCCTCTGTGCTTGTCGCTAATTGGCTAGCAGCATCTAAAGTGCGTTTAAACGCCTCCGGATCAGCTATCCAGTGATCGGAGGGAAAAAAGCCTATAATCGCGTCATCACCATAACGCTTTTGAATTTCCAAACTGGCCCAAGCAACGGCCGCAGCCGTGTCTCTACCCTGCGGCTCAGTCAACAAATTTTGCGATGGTAATTCGGGTAGTTGTTGTTGCACCCCTTGTCCTAACTGACTAGAGGTGATTACCCATAGGTCATTCCACTCGCCTGCGAACTTAACCAGTCGCTCGGCGGTTGATTGCAATAGACTTCTGGAGCTACCATCAAGACTTAAAAATTGTTTGGGTCGATCTTGGCGGCTAAGAGGCCAAAAACGTTCGCCTTTACCACCAGCCAGGATTACTGGGAACAATGGGCTACTCATGTTGTCATACACACAAACGGTAGAACATTTCAAGTGTACAGTGCGGTCTTACACTGGCAAGATTGGTAGCTTGCTTTAACATAAATTTTAGGGAGTGGTTGAGTGGGGAGATAATTGTGATTAAACAGGTTCAATGGTCAGATAATCAGGTCGCGCCTCAACAAATACCGGATCTCAATTTAGAGGTGGGGTCTTCACAAATACAACTGGTAGAAAACCAGGGAATATCTCAACCAGTATCAGCACAAGAAATAGAGGTAGAAACTGAACAAGATTCAGCCACTGTTTCCCGTAACGTGGTTGATTCTGTTGGTGCAATACCCAATGAACTGTACGAGCGCTTAGGCTTGACCATGCCTCGTTGGCTATTGTGGATTTTGACAGTGGTTTTAGGAGTAATCCTATCTGGGCTGTTAGTATCCACCTTGGCACTGTGGACTCCTTTGTGGAGCAATTTGGATCGCACTGACGAAGAATTGGGCGTTTCTGGGCAGAATGAGCAGAAAATGCCATTGCCTGGGGAATTATGGAGCAAAATATCCCAATATCAGCTATCCAAGCCCATGAACATTCTCATCATGGGAATTG
This sequence comes from Anabaena sp. FACHB-595, assembly GCF_048568275.1. Classification (NCBI taxonomy): domain Bacteria; kingdom Bacillati; phylum Cyanobacteriota; class Cyanophyceae; order Nostocales; family Nostocaceae; genus Anabaena; species Anabaena sp. FACHB-595. The sequence continues at coordinate 201,935 of NZ_CP183473.1, read as the reverse complement.
AGCCAGTCAAAGGCGCTGTTGATGGCTCACCAGAAAGTTTCTCTGGCAATAGCGACACCATGATGATGGTGAGACTCAACCCAGAAAGTAAAACTACACGGGTGCTGTCCATTCCCAGGGATACCATGATTGCGATCCCCGAAAAGGGACTCACCAAGGTATCAGAGGCTAATGCTCAAGGCGGGCCGGTGTTGGCAGCCAGAGTAGTCAGCCGGACTTTAAATAATGCCAGAATTGACCGCTATATCCGTATTTCTACTAGTGGTTTACGGCAATTAGTCGATCAGTTGGGTGGCGTTGAGGTTTTTGTACCCATCGCAATGGAATATCAAGACCCCAGCCGTCGCTCTAGGGTGAGTTTAGTTAGTGGCTGGCAAACTCTCAACGGTGAACAGGCAGAAGTATTTGCTCGTTACCGGGAGGAAAAATTAGGGGATTTATCTAGAGTTCAGAGACAACAAGCACTAGTAGCAGCAATCCTACAAAGGCTGAATAGTCCGACTGTATTACCCAGATTGCCCCAATTAACCCGCCTAATGCGGAAATATTTTGATACAAATTTGAAGACAGAAGAAATGATGGCTTTGGTGAATTTTGCCGTGAATTTAGAGCGGGATAATTTCCAAATGACCATGTTGCCTGGTACATTCAGCAAATTTAGTAAAGACCCAAATAGCTATTGGCTGAATATGACCGGACAGCAAAATCTATTAAACAATTATGTTGGGGTAGATGTGCCAGGTCTTAAACAAGATTCTCGGCCTGTTTCTCAGCTCAAAATTGCTATTCAAAATGCTTCCAATCAACCCCAGCTAACGGAAAAAGTTATTGCTTACTTGAAACAGAAAGGCTTTAAAAATATTTACACTGTACCGGATTGGCCTGATACTCAGCGCCAAACCCAAATTATTATCCAAAAAGGCAACCGCCAAGCTGGTTTTGACTTACGCAAAATCTTAGGACTCGGTTTGCTAGAAACTAAATCAACAGGGGATTTAGAATCTGACCTAACAATTCGCATTGGGAAAGATTGGAAATAGTTAGTAGTCAGTGGTCAGTAGTCAGTTGTTTTGCCACTGACTACTAACTAATGACAACTCACAAGTAATTAAATTTATGAATAAGATTTTAGTCAAATTGTTTAGTTTAATTATTATTGTTATGCTGGCGTGGTTTTGGGTAATTATGAATCCCCAGACTGCATTTGCTCAAATAAATACAATTAACTACAACAATGCAAATCTGGAAAACCGTGACTTTGCCAATGCTGATTTAGTGGGGGTCAATTTTGTCGCGGCGGAAATGCGAGGGACGAACTTTCAAGGCGCAAATTTAACTAACGCTATTCTCACCAAAGGTGTTTTATTAAAAGCTAATTTATCAGAGGCCAATTTAACAGGTGCTTTAGTAGATAGAGCGACTTTAGACAATGCCAACTTAAAAAATGCCATTTTCACAGAAGCAACTTTAACCCGTAGTCGCTTCTATGATGCTGACATTACTGGTGCTGATTTTACAGATGCTCTAATCGATCGCTATCAAGTTTCTTTGCTGTGTGAAAGAGCAAACGGGGTAAATCGAGTTACGGGTATTGCCACCCGTGATAGTCTGGGCTGTAAATAACTAGTTATGAAAATTTACCTGACGGAGTGTGATATTTCGGGTTAATCTTTTCAGGTATGCACTCTGTAAGAGTTGTCGGGTACTATTCGTGACTAATCAAGAACAAAAACCTTCTCGTTCTTTCGCTGGGATTGCTGGCATTGTTGCCGCAGCCACTTTAATTAGTAAAGTATTTGGTTTAGTAAGGCAACAGGCGATCGCAGCTGCTTTTGGTGTAGGTGCGGCGGCAACTGCCTACAGCTATGCCTACATTATCCCTGGTTTTTTATTGGTATTACTGGGGGGCGTAAACGGGCCATTACATAGTGCAGTTGTCAGTGTTTTAGCTAGGCGCAAGCGAGAAGAAGCAGCCCCCCTGGTGGAAACAGTAACTACCCTAGTGGGGGGAGTGCTGTTGTTAGTAACGGTAGCCCAGATTTTCTTGGCAGATGAGATTGTGGATATTGTCGGTCATGGTTTGGCAGCTAACACTAGAGCGATCGCCATTCAACAAATCCAGATTATGGCCCCGATGGCTTTATTCTCAGGTTTAATTGGTATCGGTTTCGGTACTCTCAACGCTGCTAATCAATATTGGCTACTCTCCATTAGCCCCCTATTATCCAGTGTGGCAGTTGTATTTGGTATCGGTATAATGACTTTGCAATTAGGCAAAGACATTATCAAGCCAGAATACGCTTTTCTTGGCGGTATGGTGTTGGCTTGGGGAACCTTGGGCGGGGCAATTCTCCAATGGTTAGTACAGCTAATTGTGCAGTGGCGACTAGGGCTAGGAACGTTACGGCTGCGGTTTGATTTTAAATCCCCTGGAGTCCAGGAAGTCATTAGAGTCATGACTCCGGCAACAATTTCTTCAGGGATGATGCCCATTAATGTGGCTACTGACCTCTATTTTGCTAGCCCAATTCCCGGTGCGGCGGCTGGTTTTAACTACGCCAATCTTTTAGTACAAACACCATTAGGGATTATTTCTAATATTATATTGTTGCCTTTATTACCCATCTTCGCCAAACTAGCGGAACCTGAAAACTGGCCAGACCTCAAATTACGCATTCGTCAGGGATTATTACTGACTGCTGTGACAATGCTTCCTTTAGGAGCGTTGCTGATATCTTTATCTGTGCCAATTGTGCAGGTAGTTTATGAACGCGGCGCATTTAAACAAGAAGCTACACAGTTAGTTTCATCCCTACTGGTTGCTTACGGTATTGGGATGTTTGCTTATTTGGGGCGGGATGTTTTGGTGAGGGTATTTTACGCCTTGGGAGATGGACAGACACCTTTTCGCATCAGTATTTTTAACATCCTGCTCAACGCTGTATTAGATTGGTTTTTAGTTAAACCTTTCGGCGCTCCTGGTTTGGTGTTAGCTACAGTGGGTGTCAATTGCAGCTCCATGTTGATGCTGTTATTTTTACTTGATCGCCGTCTCAATGGTTTACCTTGGCGGGAGTGGGGCTTGCCAATCCTTGGTCTGGCTGGGGGTAGTGTCATCGCTGGGATTGCTAGTTTTGCCACCCTAGCTGCTTCTCAGCAACTGTTGGGGAAAGCAGGTCTATTAATTCAAATTTTGCAATTGTGTATATCTGGCTTTGTGGGGATTGCAGTGTTTGCTGCGATCGCCTCACTCATGAAAATACCAGAAGTTAACAGTTTTGTGGTGCGGATGCGTCAACGCTTCTTGAAAAAATAGACTTTCCCCGGCTTGATTTTGAGCGATCGGCAGTTTGGCTAGCTTAATTTTCTGCAAATTGCTATTGTCATTAAATTCAATGTCATCCACGCCAGAGTACTTAATTATCAACACCCCCGGCTACCCACCGGGGATTTTTCTTAATTAGCGCAAGTTGCTAGTTATCAGCACTTGGATAAGTTATTACACTTTCAAATTACATAGTCACTTGAAAAAATAAATAATTCTAAAATTGTTTATTGATAAACAGACCATCAAAGCACAAATATCTGCCAAGTAAAGGATACACTGGAATATTGTATCAAAACCAAACATTTATAAAGCTAAACTAGAGAAACTTCAGGATATCCACCCATAAAGGAATAGAAATTTTGTCAGTAGTTAAAGACTTTCGCGCAGCGTGTCCCCGGAGACAAAAATGTTTCAAAATCACGGACTAACCAAACGCCTGAACCTCGCCGAAACTCAAACAGCTAGCAACTGACAAAAGACACTGGCAATTCAGTAAAAAATATGCTCAGTGAAAGTGATAAACAAGACACAAATTTTACAAAATCATAACATCCATTTTAAATTGGAATTTGCAAAAGCTGTGATAGCAAATAGCTTTGCTTCAAGAAAGATTGAGCAAGATTGAATCATGCCTTCCCAAGAACCTCGCATCTTTGTTGACATCCTTACTTATATTTAGGACTTACGCATGAAAACGAAAAATCAAGGGTTTGGAGAAGGGTGTAGGGGTACAGGGCTATACCCTTACCCCCTTACACCCAGTCTTAACAGACAACCTGGATGCGTAAGTCCTAATATTGGCATTATGGTGAAATTGATCAGATTGCTGACTCACCAACTTGACAAAAAATATACCGAGATATGTATCCCCATATTGCTAAATTTTTGCGAAGATCAGAATGTGGGGTCAAATCAGTCAATTGCTGATGGCAATATCTCTGAACAAATAAATGGAGCCTCACATTTACAAAAACTTTGTTTATGCAATTGAATTCTTCATTTAAGCCGTCTGAGAGTTTTTCGTTGACTAAAGAGCCAAATTCAGAAGAACCTGAAGTAGACAAAGAAGCAGAAGTGACAATAACTAGACCATCTTTGCCAGCATCGACAGGTGAAGGAGTAGGTATTTATATAGGGCAACGAAACAATTCTCTTGCCTTTCAAAAGTCAGAAGAATTGCAAAAGACTCTATTATCACACCGACATGAGCGTCAGTTGATAATACTGCAAGACTTCCCAGACCCCGATGCCCTTTCTTGCGCGTGGACTTACCAATTAATTGCCCAGCAATATGATATCAAGTGTGAAATTATTTATGCCGGGACTTTAAGCCACCAAGAAAATATTGCCCTAGTGAAACTTACGGGTTTACCAGCCCAGCGTTGGACACCACAAACTATCAAGGGCAAAGACTTATCCTGTTATCAAGGTTTTATTTTAATTGATAACCAAGGGACAACCAGTCAGTTACTCACATCTGTTCAGCAGGCAGGTATCCCTCTAGTTGCAGTGATTGATCACCACAGCTTACAGACAGAACTGAAAGCTGATTTTGTGGACGTTCGTCCTTACGTACGAGCTACGGCAACAATTTTTACCCAGTATCTCCAGGCTGGTCTGTTAGGTTTAGATAGCAGCATTAGTCAGCACGTTAAATGTGCGACTGCCTTGATGCACGGCTTGCGATCGGATACAAATCGACTCATGCAAGCCCAAGAAGAAGACTTTATGGCAGCTGCCTATCTCAGTCGATTTTATGATGTTCAACTGCTAAATGCCATCCTTCAGGCTAACCGTTCCAAACGGGTGATGGATGTGATCGAGCGAGTCGCTCAAAAATCGTATTGTCCAAAATAACTTTTCCATTGCTGGTGTGGGTTATTTGCGGTACGACGACCGCGATGCTATTCCCCAAGCTGCTGATTTTCTGGTAACAGAAGAAAACGTCCACACTGCCGTAGTTTACGGCATTGTTCACGATGAAGATGATGAGCTAGAAGTAGTCATTGGTTCGTTGAGAACGACTAAACTGACCCTAGACCCCGATGAATTTATCAAAGAAGCCTTTGGTCAGGATAGTACAGGTAGATTTTTCGGTGGTGGGAGGACAGGGGCTGGCGGCTTTGAAATTCCTATGGGTTTCTTGTCTGGGGGTAACGAAAACTCTGCCTACGCCAGAATGAAATGGGAAGTATTCGATGCTCAAATTAAGCAAAAGCTACTGAGATTAGTTAATCCTAAAGATAACCCAATTCAATCAGAATGAGCCTAGCATTTAAGGAATAGGAAACGATGGTAATTGATAATTGGTAATAAAAATTACCTAATTAGCGATTACCGTTCCGATTTATCTGGGGATGCTACGGGTTTGTATAGTGTCTAGGAGAGAAAGAAAAAGCTCAGTATCAATTAATACTATTCAGCTCAGGCTAAAACGAACGTGAGTTCCATTCCCCGAAAGATGTATTTTCAATTCAATAATAGTAGTAAAACCCTATACCCGTAAATTCTTGCACCCTCTCTCAACAGATAACCTTTGTGCGTAAGTTCTGAAATATTTATGCCATTCTTAGAGCGATCGCCAATTAATTAAAATTAAGAACTGCTATTGTTATGACATTACCCTGCAAAATTGGCTAGAGTTAGAATCTAGTTCAGGATTGAGGTGTGCTAAAAGTTTACTGTTATCAAAATACATTGGTCTATATTTAAAGCCATAGCTTGCCTATAACCATATACGTTACCAAGAAAATTACTTTGAGTATATATAGGACTCATACTTTATTTTTGAAATATGCGTAGGGGAGCCACTGCGTTGGTGAAGCAGTACGGTCTTGGGGTTTCCCCAAGTGGAGTAACTGCTGAAAGGGTTTCCCGGCTTGGAGCAAGTGGCGTTGGGCAATGCCCACCGGCTCATGGTTTTGGTAGGCAATGCCCACTCTACAGATACTGAGCATTTTATGCGTAAGCGCAGGCTACGCCAACAGAAATCAAATCGGATTCCTATATTAAAAAAATTACATTTGAAACCAGATTTTTTAACTATTGAGTAAATTAGAAAAACCAGGTATCTATTTCAAGTAATATGTCAGAATTGTGGACTTATTTTTTTAATTCAACACCATTCATTCCACATGGTCATTGCTATTTATGGCAAACGGATTTAGTGTGGCTACACATAATATCTGATGGACTCATTGCACTAGCTTACTATTCTATTCCGGCTACTCTTTTTTACTTTGTTCGGAAACGGCAGGATTTACCTTTTTATTGGATTTTTCTGTTGTTTAGTGGATTTATAGTGGCTTGTGGTACAACCCACATCATGGAAGTTTGGACACTTTGGTATCCTACTTATTGGGTTTCAGGTTTTTTAAAAGCTATTACAGCAATAATATCTGTATTTACAGCATTAACACTAATACCTTTAGTCCCCAAAGCTCTACTACTACCTAGTTCTGCTCAACTAGAAAGAGCAAACAAAGACCTGCAAAATGAGATAGGTGAAAGATTAAAGGTAGAAGCAGAACTGAGAAAATATCAAAATCATTTAGAAGAACTAGTTACTATACGCACCAATGAAATCACTAATGCCAATGAAAAATTACAACAACAAATTAATGAACGTCAGCACATCGTAGAAATTCTCAGAGAAAGTGAAGAACGTTACCGTTATTTAGCTGAAGCAATTCCCCAACTTGTATGGACAGCTGACGCGAATGGTGAATGCGATTATTTTAATCAAAATTGGTGTGATTATACTGGGTTAAACTTAGAGGAATCTTTGGGTTCTGGATGGTTGGCAGCGTTGCATTTAGAAGATTTAGAACGTAGTTATGAAACATGGTCAAAAGCTGTAGAAACTGGTGCATTGTACGAGAATGAATATCGCTTTAAACGTGCTGCTGATGGTTCCTATCGCTGGCTATTAGGGCGAGGCTTACCACTTAAAGACCACCAAGGACGGGTGGTCAAGTGGTTTGGAACTTGTACAGATATTCATGAGCAAAAACAAATTCTGGAAGAACGGGCGCGTCTGTTGGAATTGGAGCAAACTGCCAGAGCCGAAGCAGAAACAGCCAATAGAATTAAAGATGAATTTTTAGCTGTCCTCTCCCATGAGTTACGCACCCCCTTGAACGCGATTCTTGGCTGGTCTAAATTGTTGCAAGAGCGCAAACTCGACCCGACCAGGACATTCCAAGCCCTAGCAACTATTGAACGTAATGCCACATTACAAGTGCAACTCATTGAAGATTTGTTAGACATCTCCAGAATATTGCAAGGCAAACTAGTAATTAATATTACAAAAGTCAATCTAGTAACTGTTATATTAGCTGCTCTAGAAACCATGCGTCTAGCAGCAGAAAGTAAGTTAATTCAGGTATTAACTAACTTTCCACCCAATATAGGGCAAGTGATGGGTGATTCCGCTCGCTTGCAGCAAGTAGTATGGAATCTTCTTTCTAATGCTGTTAAATTCACTCCCAATGGCGGCAAGATAGAAGTTACCTTGGACAAGATGGAAGGCTATGCTCAAATCGTAGTCAGTGATACAGGTAAAGGAATCCAACCAGAATTTTTACCTTATGTGTTTGATTACTTCCGTCAAGCAGATAGTAGTTCTACCAGAAGATTTGGTGGTCTAGGGTTAGGGCTGGCAATTGTCCGTAAAATTGTGGAAATCCACGGTGGTACGGTGACAGCACAAAGTCTTGGTGAAGAACAGGGAGCTAGTTTTACTGTCCGATTACCAATCCTCCCAGAAGAAGATGGGAGTGTGACATACCAACAGCATCGTTCGGCATCATTAGTAACTAATTCGTTACCTCTTGAGGGTATCAAAGTTTTAGTCGTTGATGATGATGCTGATTCACGGGATTTTCTGGCTTTTATTTTAGAACAAGAGGGAGCCGATGTCAGTTTAGCTACTTCAGCGTTAGAAGTATTACAACTGTTGCCAGAAATTAAACCAGATGTTTTGGTGAGTGATATCAGTATGCCAGATATGGACGGCTATACATTAATCAGGCAAATGAGAACTTGGACAGCAGAACAGGGGGGAGCAATTCCGGCGATCGCCTTAACAGCCTTTGCGCGACAATATGATCGAGAACAAGCCCTCCAAGCCGGATTTCAGCTACACCTACCCAAACCCCTCAACGCTGAAGAATTTATCGCCGCCGTTGTTGAATTGGTCAAAAGTCAACACTCAATAGTCAGTTTTCATTAGTTCTTCTCTCTGCTCCCTGCTCCCCTGCTTCTTATCCTCCCCACTCCCCTGTTCTGCATAGTCCCGTAGCTGCTGCAATAATTTTTCCTGAGATGATACTTGCGGCTGATTATTCGCAATTGTCACAGCATTAGATGATGGGTGAGTAGCAAGAGAGGGAATTGTAATATTAGGTTTGTCGGCGGCGGCTTTCATCGACTCTAGGGTAGTAGCTAACTTTGCTTGCTGTTCTATTTGGTCTGTAGAGGACACCAAACCACTCAAGCCGTTCACCAATTGCCTGAGATTTTGCCGAAAATTCGGATCACCGGTCAATTCATCTAAATCAGATGTAATTTTTTGGGTATTTTCAAAAGTTAACCTGGCTGAATCTAAAGTCTGTTGCAGCAACACTGCATTTTTCGGATCATTTAAACTTTCAGTTGCATTTCGCAAATTAGCCGAGGCTTGAGCAGCATTTGCAGATAGAGCTTCTAAGTTTTTAATTAACTCTCCTTGAGTTAAGCGATTCAGACTTGGTGATAAATTTGTCACAGTCAAGCGTAGTTGATTGCTAGTTTCTGTAATATTATTCAAAGCGCTGACCAAGCTGGAGCGATTGGTATTTAACAAACTATTCAAATCACTCAATAAACGACTCGCTTGAGTTGCCGTCGTGCCAAATTTATCTGCTGTGATACCGAACTGATTGACGGTTTTAGTGGTAGAAACAGTTAGTTCATTAGTGGCTCGTTGTACAGTATTGGCGGTAGAAGCAAAAGTACCTAACTGTCCTTGAAAACTTTTTGTCAAACCACGAAAATCTTGGGTGAGTGCGGCTACACTGGTGGCGGCTTGGGCTGAGGTTTCCAGGAGTCTATTCACCCTTTGATAAAATTCGGGGTTAGTGTATGTATTAGCAAAGTCAGTACTGCTACGAATCAGCGCATCAACACTTATACCTATTTGCCCCTTTAACCGAGAATTATTACAAATGATAAGGCTGTTATCACAATTCTTGTCTAGAGGTTTAGGGAGAGTTTGCCCAGTGGGTAGTGATGACTTGGGTGTGATATCGATAATACTTTCACTAATCAATCCAGTCTGATTAGCTTCTATCACCACATCGCGGGGAATAATCAGGTTAGATTGAGCAAATTCAATTTCCACTTCTACAGCATTTGGCCCTGGTTGAATTTGAGAAATCCTGCCCACCTTCACGCCACGATAGCGAACTGTTGCACCTCTTTGCATACCCCCTGCATTGGCAAATTCCACCACGGCTTTGTAAGAACTACCAGCAGCCGTATACCTATTCAACCACAACAGAATAACTCCAAACGCCCCTAGTCCCAGCAGAAATAATAACCCTACTGAACCTTCCCTCAAAGTACGTTGCGATGTAAAACGATTGGTGATCAAGTCTCGCATATTTTACCTCTACCCAAAAACTAGCCCTAAGCCACTCAGCACTAACTACCTACGACTAACTACTCAGCATTAACTAACCAACTACCTGAATTGGCCCTTGTACACTTCCACTGACAAACTGATTGATTAATGGATCGTCGGTACTGTCTATATCACTAACTGTGCCTTCCCACGGCACTTGACCCTGATAAAGAAACACCAGTCTATCAGATGTCCGCCGAATCGTACTATCTTGGTGAGTGACGATCGCATAGGTACTACAAACTCCATGGGTACATTGCAAATCACGGATTAAATCTTCTATGACTGTGGAAGCGATGGGGTCTAGTCCAGCTGTGGGTTCATCATAAAGTAAAACCTCTGGCCCTTCTGCGGGATTATCGGGGTTAGACATAATGGCGCGGGCAAAACTTACCCGTTTTCGCATCCCCCCAGAAAGTTCTGATGGGTACAGATGACCGATTCCCCGCAAACCAACCATTTCTAGTTTTTCTGCGACTAATTCTCGGATACGCGATCGCTCTAGCTGGGAATGTTGATAAAGTAAAAATCCCACATTCTCTTCTACAGTCAAAGAATCAAATAATGCTGCTTGCTGAAATACCATACCAATACCCACTGGGTCTTGACCATCCTCAATCAACCCTTCCCTTTTGACTCCTTGCACATAAATTTCCCCAGCATCAGGAGTAATTAAGCCTGCTATTATCCGTAAGATTGTGGATTTACCAGTTCCTGAAGGGCCGATAATCCCTAAAGCTTCACCTCGATAAATCGTCAAATCTACATTATCTAAAACCTGATTGTTACCAAAAGACTTAGAAACGCCTTTCAGTTGAATTAGTGGTTGTGTCATTAGTCATTAGTCATTAGTCATTGGTCATTAGTCCATCGCTTATTAGGTTTATGCAATGCCATGAAAGGCATTCCCACCTTAGCATCGCTCAACACCCAAACTCAAAAAACCATCGGGGACTATGGCTGGTTCATCTGGGTCATAATAAATACCCATATCCACACCAAAAAACCAGTCCATACGCTCAGACCAAGCCATTACTAAGGTAGCCTTGAGTAAACCGGGAATTAAATCTTGTAATTCATTATCCACTGGCGTATCGTCAGAGTCAGGAAGCCCCTCGGATGAGGGTAAGCAAGTATGGCGGTTGTACTGAAATACCATTGCTAAATGCCCAATTTAAATTGGTAATAGTACACAGCTAACTATTATATATTTTTGATACTTCCAGTAGATGATAGCTTGTAATGAGAATATAGGTATTTCAATTTCACAATAACAGTTGAACTTAGTATCATCTTCCCACCTTTTATAAATTTTGGGTTTTCATACTTATGAAGTGAGGAAATCTATGCTTTTTGTTACGGTAATCTTGCCAAGATGAATAAGTTATGTATGATATGTGAGGGATTTTAAATTATGCCAAGAAATATCAATATTTGAAACGTGATACTCTTGTTCTGCTTTAATTATTAGCGTATTTATTGAGTTATAAAATACGCTAATAAATGGCATTATTTGCTACAGGTTGAATTTGCAGAAATATCGTTTTTATTACAACTTTAAAATTCAGTTGAGCGCACAATGGGGGCAGAGAAATAATTACTGTTTATTTGCGCTCGGAGACGAATCATGGTATCGATGTCTACGACCGGCAACGCCCACACAGAAAATGTTCAGCATCGGCTGACTGTAGAAACTGTAGAAATTGCCCCTAACACTACGGCGATTCGCTGTCTAGACTGGGATCGCGATCGCTTCGATATCGAATTCGGACTGCAAAACGGTACGACTTATAATTCATATCTAATTAGAGGCGAACAAACAGTTTTAGTTGATACTTCTCACCAGAAGTTTCGCCAACTGTATTTAGAAACACTAAAAGGTTTAATCAACCCCAAGGCTATTGATTACATTATTGTCAGTCATACAGAACCAGACCATAGCGGTTTGGTGGAAGATGTGCTGCAATTAGCGCCAAGAGCAACTGTTTTGGCTTCTAAGATTGCTTTGCAATTTTTGGAAGGTTTAGTACATGATCCTTTTTCTAAGCGGATTGTCAAAAGTGGCGATCGCATCGATATTGGTAAAGGTCACGAAATTGAGTTTGTCAGTGCGCCTAACTTACATTGGCCTGATACAATTTTTAGCTACGATCGCAAAACCGAAGTTATCTATACTTGTGATGCTTTTGGGATGCACTTCTGCGACAACCGAACTTTTGATGAAGACTTAGAAGCGATTGAAGCTGATTTCAGATTTTACTACGACTGTCTCATGGGGCCAAATGCGCGATCGCTATTGAACGCGATGAAGCGCATGGGTGATTTGGGCAAAATTAAGATAATCGCTAATGGTCACGGGCCTCTGTTATACCATCATTTGGATGTGTTGACTGAGTGTTACCAGAGCTGGAGCCAAAGACAAGCCAAATCGGAAACCACAGTTGGTTTGTTCTACGTCGCCGACTATGGCTATAGCAACTTACTAGTTCAAGCCATCGGCGAGGGTATCCAAAAAACTGGTGTTGCTGTAGAAATGATCGACCTCAGCACAGCAGAAATTCAAGAAATTCAAGAATTGGCAGGTAGGGCAGCTGGTTTAATTATTGGTATGCCTCCCACAACATCAGTAGCAGCTCAAGCTGGTATTAGTTCCCTGTTATCTGTAGTTAAAGATAAGCAAGCAGTCGGCTTGTTTGAATGCTTCGGTGGTGATGACGAACCCGTTGATACCATCCGCCGCAAATTTATCGACTTGGGTGTGAAAGAAGCTTTTCCCGCGATTCGGATTAAAGACGTTCCTGGCGCATCCGCATACCAATTGTGTACAGAAGCGGGTACAGACTTGGGACAATTGCTGACAAGGGAACGCAACATCAAGCAAATCAAGTCCCTCGATGTCAACATGGAAAAGGCATTGGGACGGATTAGCAACGGTCTGTATATTGTCACGACCAAAAAAGGTGATGTTAGCAGCGCCATGTTAGCTTCCTGGGTATCCCAAGCCAGCTTGCAACCATTGGGCTTTACGATTGCCGTCGCAAAAGACCGGGCTATTGATAGTTTAATGCAGGTAGGCGATCGCTTCGTCCTCAATGTCTTGGAAGAAGGCAATTACCAAGAACTGAAAAAACAATTCCTCAAGCGCCTCCACCCCGGTGCAGACCGCTTTGCTGGGGTGAGAACCCAAACCGCCAAAAACGGCTCCCCCATCCTCACGGACGCTCTAGCATACATGGAATGCGAAATTCAAAGCAGCCTAGAATGCAGCGACCACTATATTTTATACTGCACCGTTGAAGACGGTCGCGTTTCTAAACCTGATGGACTGACCGCAGTTCGTCACCGCAAAGTAGGCAACTATTACTAAGAAAGGGGTATAGGGGTGTAGGGGAGCCAGTTGCGTGGGCGGGTCTCCCGACTCGAAGCACACTGGCGTGTGTAGGGGTATAGAAGAGAGTTTCTATACCTAATCCCCAGTCCCCAATCCAAGGCAAAAGTAAAAAGCCAAAATCTTTTACCTTTTTACTTTTTACTTTTTACTTTTTTGTCCCCAACTCCCAATATCTATGAACTTAATCCAATCAATTAAAGACTGGGCAAAATCTACCCGGTTTTTGCAATTTTTTGACAAACCTAAAACAAAATCTATGAGCGATTCCAAGCCCCGTGACGTACAGGTTCTGCCGATTGCTACAAACACGAAAGTTCTGAGAGCGCGTAGTTGGTCACGTTTGCGGTTTGAAATTGAATATGCCTTAGAAAGAGGTACTACCTCTAACTCTTATGTAATTGAAGGTGATAAAACGGCAATTATTGACCCGCCTGTTGAAAGCTTCATGAAAATTTACCTGGAAGCCTTACAACAGACGGTCAATTTGAAAAAATTGGATTACGTCATACTAGGTCATTTCAGCCCTAACCGCATACCGACTTTTAAGGCGCTACTAGAATTGGCTCCGCAGATTACCTTTGTCTGCTCCCTCCCGGCGGCGGGTGATTTACGTGCAGCGTTCCCTGATGACAACTTAAATATTTTACCAATGCGGGGTAAGGAAACCCTGGATTTAGGTAAGGGTCATGTGTTGAAGTTCTTGCCAATTCCTAGCCCTCGGTGGCCGGCTGGACTTTGTACCTACGATGTGCAAACCCAGATTCTCTACACAGATAAGATTTTCGGCGCTCATATCTGTGGCGATGATGTGTTTGATGATAACTGGGAATCTTTCAAAGAAGACCAACGTTATTACTTCAACTGTTTGATGGCTCCCCATGCTATCCATGTGGAAGCAGCATTAGAGAAAATCTCTGATTTACAGGTGCGACTGTATGCTGTCGGTCACGGGCCTCTGGTACGTACCAGTTTAATCGCCCTCACCCAAGCCTATGCAGATTGGAGTAAAGCCCAAAAAGACAGAGAGATTTCTGTTGCCTTACTCTATGCTTCAGCTTACGGTAATACTGCAACTATAGCGCGGGCGATCGCTCTCGGATTAACTAAAGGTGGTGTAGCCGTCAAATCCATCAACTGCGAATTTGCCACCCCGGAAGAAATTCAAACCAACTTAGAACAAGTCGATGGTTTCCTCATCGGTTCCCCTACCATCGGTGGTCATGCACCAACCCCTATTAACACCGCTTTGGGTATTGTCCTCAAGGTTGGTGATAACAACAAACTAGCTGGGGTGTTTGGTTCCTACGGCTGGAGTGGTGAAGCCTTAGACATGATTGAAGGTAAACTACGGGATGCTGGATATCGCTTTGGTTTAGACACCCTGAAGGTGAAATTTAAACCAGACGATGTTACCCTCAAGTTCTGTGAAGAAGTTGGTACAGACTTCGCCCAAACCTTAAAGAAAGCCAAGAAAGTCCGTGTACCCCAACAAGCTGCTACCCCTGTAGAACAAGCTGTTGGTCGCATTGTCGGCTCAGTTTGTGTCATTACCGCCAAACAAGGCGATGTGTCTACAGGAATGCTTGGTTCTTGGGTATCTCAAGCCACCTTCAACCCACCAGGTTTAACTGTCGCCATTGCTAAAGAACGGGCGATTGAATCCCTCATGTATCCCGGTGGTAAGTTTGCCTTAAATATCTTATCCGAAGGCAATCATCTGGAATACATGAAGCATTTCCGCAAAAACTTTGCGCCAGGGGAAGACCGCTTCGCCAACTTCACCACGACAGAAGCAGACAACGGTTGCACAGTCCTCGCTGACGCTTTAGCTTATGTGGAATGCTCGGTTGACCAACGCCTAGAATGTGGCGATCATTGGGTAGTATATGCAACTGTTGACAACGGCAAGTTACTCAAGCCCGATGATGTAACTGCTATTAATCACCGGAAAACTGGCAATCATTATTAACAGTGTAAGGGTGTAGGGGTGTAAGGGTTTTCAATACTAAAGCTCTATACCCATATCTTCCTACCTCACAGATGTAGGTTTTTATTGAACCTCACACCCCCATACCCCTATACCCCCACACCCCTCTCTCAACTAAAGCTACCCGTTTAGTAAATGAGTGTGTAAACTTTATAGAGCAAATAGCTGTAAATATGCCTTAAATGGGCAAAATTATATTTTGTAGAAGCTGCTATTAGATTACAAATTCAAGAAAATTTTTTAGCAAAACTATGGAGCAAAGCCAGCCAGAAAAGCGCCGCCACCTTGAAGAAGAGTTTCAAGCATTTGAAGAAGAGTTTCAAGCATCCCTGGAAGAGTTGGAGAATCTTTTACAGGAAAGCTCAACTGAGGATGAAGAAATAACTGCTACACCTACTGATAATATTGGTGAATTGGCAGCTTTGGACGATGAAACTCATATTGATTTGGCAGCCTTGGAAGATGCGGTTGCTGATATTGAAAATTATTTAGAAGAAATCACAAAGTCCAAATAGTCGCCACCCAACACAGCAACATTAATGTATTACCTATTGCAAGTTTAACTGTCGCTGTACTTCGTACAACATTAAGGCGGATGTAATTGCTACATTCAAAGATTCTACACCAGGACTTAGGGGAATTTTTACTTCCTGGTCTGCCATCGCCGCTAAATCAGGCGACAAGCCAGCGCCTTCATTGCCTAATAAAATTAAGCTGGGTTTGCGCCAGTCTATTTCCCAATAAGTTAACTTAGCGGTGGGTAAGGTGGCTACTACCTGCATTCCTGCTTGCTGGCAAAGCTGCACGGTTGCTTTTAAATCTTCACTAACTGCGGTGGCTAGACGAAACCACTGTCCAGCCGAAGCCCTTAGAACCTTGGGGTTATCTAAATCTACACTATCTTGACTCAGCAATAACCCCGATGCACCAGCCGCCGCCGCCGTGCGAATGATTGTCCCTAAATTACCAGGGTCTTGGATGGTTTCCAAAGCTAGGACTACGCCGGTAAATGGTACTTGGCTTTGCTGTTCGCTGCGCTTCGCCGTTGCCACTACCCCATCTGGTTGTACAGTAGTAGCGATCGCCTGTAATACTTCTTCACTGACTATCTCATAGCGATCGCATCGACTACAAGCATCATCCCACAAAGCTGTATGGTTTGCCTCCCATTCTGGAGTACAACACACCACCTCTAGGGGATAATCCATTGCACAAGCTTCTTCTAACAAGTGCGTCCCTTCCAACAAGAACAGCCCTTGTTTATGCCGTTCTTTGGTAGAGTGCAGCTTGCGGATTTGTTTAACTAATGAATTTTGTAAACTTGTTAACATCGCTAATGCTGAGGTCTGAATATTTAACAACGTCAGCACTCAGCACTGAATTGATGCGGAACCCGGGACTTGAACCCGGAAGCCTTGCGGCACTAGAACCTGAATCTAGCGCGTCTGCCAATTCCGCCAGTTCCGCTTGCGGTGTGCATATCGACAATTTCTTATTATTGCTTAATTATTTAAGCCTGTCAACTTTGCCAGGAAAGATTTTGCAGGCAATCTGTTGAGTCATGATGAATTAATCATCAAAAATTGGGAATTATTCATTATGAATGAATTACTGATGATTCAATTTGCAGTAGTAAGGAAATATGACAAGATTTTATTGAGTATTTATTTTTACATAAAAACAATACTCTGTATTCAGTCATCAATAAATTTAGTTAAAACCTATAAACCTTACTATTACTAACTTTCAGCCATCAGGATAGACCCGAAAAATGATTTATCAGTACAAGCGATAACTACAAAAATGTAGACAAATCAAATCTTTACTGTAGAATCAAAACCAACTTCTAACCTAGAAAATTACGTGTTTATTTTGGAGGTAGGCTTATTAATCCTTCTAGCAGCTTACCAGATGCCAAACTGGTGACAGAAGCAGACTCCTCAGTCTTGCAAATTTGGGGTGGGCATCCCTTACAGGGTCATGTCAAAATTAGCGGGGCAAAAAATTCAGCATTGGTAATCATGGCTGGAGCCTTGCTTTGTTCTGGAGATTGCCGAATTCGTAACGTTCCCTTATTGGCGGACGTGGAGCGAATGGGTGAAGTAATATCGGCATTAGGTGTACGCTTGACACGACAAGCAGACATCATAGACATCAATGCCAGCGAAATTAAGACATCAAAAGCTCCCTATGAGCTAGTTACCCAGTTACGAGCGAGCTTCTTTGCCATTGGAGCCATCTTGGCAAGGCTAGGCGTAGCACAAATGCCATTACCCGGTGGTTGTGCCATTGGAGCCAGACCCGTTGATTTGCACGTCCGAGGACTGCAAGCAATGGGTGCAGAAGTGCAGATTGAACATGGCATTTGTAACGCCTATGTTCCTGGTAGCGGTGGTAGGTTGAAAGGAGCCAAAATTTACCTCGACACTCCCAGCGTGGGAGCGACAGAAACTTTAATGATGGCTGCTACCCTCGCCGATGGCGAAACCATCTTAGAAAACGCTGCGCGAGAACCGGAAGTAGTCGATTTGGCTAATTTCTGTAAGGCAATGGGAGCAAATATTCAGGGTGCTGGCACTAGTACAATTACTATCGTTGGTGTTCCTAAATTACACTCTGTTGACTACAGTATTATTCCTGATCGCATCGAGGCTGGAACCTTCCTCGTTGCTGGAGCTATCACCCGTTCCGAAATTACCCTTTCCTCAGTAGTACCAGAGCATTTAATCCCGTTAATTGCCAAGTTGCGGGATATTGGCGTAACCATCATAGAGGAAAGTCCAGATTGCTTACGCATTCTTCCTGCCGAAATCCTCAAGGCTACAGATATTGATACCTTGCCCCATCCTGGGTTTCCCACGGATATGCAGGCACCATTTATGGCCTTGTTAACTTTGGCAGAAGGCGACAGCATTATTAACGAATCAGTATTTGAAAATCGCTTGCGCCATGCCTCAGAGCTAAATCGCTTAGGGGCAGATATTCGGGTGAAAGGCAACACTGCTTTTGTACGAGGAGTGCCACTTTTATCCGGTGCGCCAGTCATCGGTACCGACTTACGCGCATCAGCCGCGTTAGTCATAGCCGGATTAGCAGCCGAGGGTAAAACAACCATTCAGGGCTTACATCATCTTGATCGGGGCTACGATCAAATTGATGTAAAGTTGCAACAATTGGGAGCTAAAATCCTCCGAGTACGGGAGGAGCCAGCAAATGCCGAAGTAGCCGTTAATAACAATGTGTCGCCAGCATCGATTTCTACTTAGGTAGTGGTGTAAGGGGTTTAAGGGTGTAGGGGTGTAGGGGTGTAGGGGTTTAGGGGTTTAGCGGGTAGTTTTTCTCCTCTGCTCCTCTGCTCCCCTGCTTTTTCACTCCCCAATCCCCAATCTCTAATCGCTATACTAACTGTGGGAGGCTGTTGATACTTTGTTTTACCAACTGGCTATATCATGTCCTTGTTTAAATCTCCGCTCATCGGTTTAAAAGCTGACTCGTTTCGTCATCCACTAGACCTGGAAGCTACTACATCTCTCAAGCAAATACCAGGCTTAGATATGTTGGTACGAAATTTACTAGGGCCAATGGCGGAACAAGTTTTTTATGTGGAAAATATTGCTTCGAGTGTTTTAGTAGGGGAAAAACAACTGCCTGATTTACACAAGCTGTTGTTAGAAGCCTGCAAAATTTTGGATATTGAGCCTCCCCAGTTGTATGTCAGACAGCATCCGGCTCCTAACGCCTACACCTTTGCTATGCGGGGTAAGCAACCTTTTGTGGTGCTGCACACTTCCTTAATTGATATTCTGACCCCAGAGGAAATTCAGGCGGTTATTGCCCATGAATTAGGACATCTCAAGTGTGACCACAGTGTTTATCTGACACCTGTAAATTTATTAGTATTAGCCGCCTCAGCAGTCCCCAATATTGGGGCTTTTATGGCTCAAGCTATCCAGGCACAACTTTTAGAATGGGTACGCTGTGCTGAGTTTACCTGCGATCGCGCCGCATTACTAGCTACCCAAGACCCAAAAGTAGTGATGTCAGTTTTAATGAAGCTCGCTGGAGGTTCCCCCACCCTAGCACCGCAGCTTAATCTGGATGCTTTTATTGACCAGGCTCGTGCTTACGACGATATTAGTAAAAACGAAATGGGGGAAATGGTTAAAGCTGCCCGTACTGCTCAATTAACCCACCCTGTACCAGTCCTTAGAGCCAGAGAAATTGACAGTTGGGCAAGTAGCCAAGAATACCAGTCTTTATTGCAAAATCATGGTCAGAAATACACCAGTGAAGTAGCACCAAAAGGTGGATGGCGCAATTGGTAAGAAGGATTTGGGGATTGGTTAGCCAGCGCGGTATTATCGCGCCTGGCGAACCCTGAAGGAGTTATTAGGTATGATTTATTTTGAATTTTGTAGCTTTAGCTTCCCGTTCGCGGTAGCGTTGCGTAGCAAAGGGTATTTTGAATTGATTTATACCTGTTCCCTTTGCTGGATTTTTCTGTGAACAGAAGATTTTTGTTATGTTACTATTAAAATAGTGACCTGTACAGAAAGTACGTACAGATTGAGCAAAAATGTACTGGATTAAATTTGAAAGTACACAAAGGGAGCTTTTAATACTTATGCTTTCTAACACTTACACTTACACACAAGCACGAGATCGTTTGTCTGAATTATGCGACAAGGTTACTTCAGAACGTGATTTTGTAGTTATTACACGTCGGAATGCTGAAAATGTCGCTTTAATACCTGTTGACGAGCTTTCGAGTCTTTTAGAAACTGCTCATCTTTTACGTTCCCCACGTAACGCTGAACGTTTGCTAAGGGCTTTAGATAGAGCTAAATCAGGTGTTGTGGAATCTCAAAGTTTGGATGATATTCGTAAGGAGTTAGGATTTGACCAAAAAGAAGAGTCACAAAAACCAATCAAACGAAGAAGTTCCAGTAACTCCAAAGCAAAGAAAAACAGTGTTTCAACCTGAATTTTTAGAAGACTTAGAATTTTGGGTAGAAACTAATCAACGAGTTGCCTTAAAGGCTTTGGATCTTGTCAAAGAGACTTGCCGAGATCCTTTTAAGGGAAAAGGCAAGCCTGAACCTTTAAAATATTTAGATCCTGATACTTGGTCTCGTCGATTAACGCAAGAACATAGAATTGTATACCTTGTTAAAGACGATGAAATAAATTTTTTACAAGCCCGCTATCATTATTAATTTTTCAAAAATATAAATAATTCTTCTGTATCTAAAAACTCTAAAAAACTATATTGATAAAACAATAAAAGCTCCTTTAAAATAGCCAAGAGGAGCTTTTATTTTGTTTCGTAGTGGCGACCAGTACCAAACAGAGGGGGCGATCGCTCTTTTAAAAAATCCTCGATGAATAATCGCGTCTCTCCAAAGCGATCTATCATAACTGTGGTTAACTCACAACTACCACCATGACAGCTATATCCAGTCCCATCAACCTATTTGAATATGAACAGTTAGCCAAAACTCATCTATCTCAAATGGCTTTTGACTACTACATTAGTGGGGCTGGAGATGAAATCACATTACAAGAGAATCGCGCAGTCTTTGAACGTATTAAATTGCGTCCACGAATGCTAGTGGATGTTAGCCAAATCAACCTCACTACTTCTGTTTTGGGACAACCTCTGCAATTACCTCTATTAATTGCACCAATGGCGTTTCAATGTTTGGCTCATACGGAAGGCGAACTAGCCACAGCAATGGCGGCTGCATCGGCTGGGACGGGTATGGTTTTGAGTACGTTGTCCACCAAAAGTTTAGAAGAAGTGGCAGAGGTTGGTAGTAAATTTTCTCCTTCTCTACAATGGTTCCAACTTTACATCCACAAAGACCGGGGTTTGACTCGCGCTTTGGTCGAAAGGGCTTATGCAGCAGGTTACAAAGCGTTATGCTTGACTGTGGATGCTCCCGTACTCGGACAACGGGAACGAGATAGACGTAATGAGTTTGTGTTACCTCCAGGGTTGCATTTGGCTAATCTCACAACAATTTCCGGGTTAAATATTCCTCATGCACCAGGAGAATCTGGGTTGTTTACCTATTTTGCTCAACAACTCAACCCGGCTTTAACATGGGATGACTTGGAATGGTTGCAGTCTTTATCTCCCCTACCGTTGGTACTCAAAGGAATTTTGCGCGGTGATGATGCGGCGCGGGCGGTGGAATATGGAGCTAAAGCAATTGTAGTGTCGAATCATGGGGGCAGGCAACTTGATGGAGCGATCGCCTCACTAGATGCCCTCCCTGAAATAGTCGCAGCCGTCAACGGTAAAGCAGAAGTCTTACTAGATGGCGGAATCCGTCGGGGTACAGATATTATCAAAGCCTTAGCAATAGGCGCTCAAGCTGTTCTCATAGGTAGACCAGTTTTATGGGGACTCGCAGTAGGAGGACAAGCAGGCGTATCTCATGTTATCTCTCTACTACAAAAGGAGTTAAATGTGGCAATGGCGCTGATAGGCTGTTCTCAGTTACAAGATATTGATACTAGTTTTCTGCATTTGTAAGTAGGTAGAGGAGAATTTTAATTTATTCCTTGCATTAAACTTAATTGCTGTACTATAATTGTGAAGTTGCCTCCAAGGGCGGGTGGCGAAATTGGTAGACGCACCACACTCAAAATGTGGCGACCTTGCGGTCATAGGAGTTCGATTCTCCTCCTGCCCACTGTTAACTAGAAAAAAGAAGATGCGATTAAAAAGATGGGAATCTCCCCGCAAAGAAGGGAGAAATGATAAAGGCAGAGGCGGCTCTGCAAGAAAGCGACAACTCAAGAAACAAAGACAAATGTTGCGGCAAAAGCTCAAAGAAGCTAACAAGCCAGACAAGAAAAAGAATAATCAAAGCGGGGAAGATCAACAAATCTTCCCTATTTTTTTATCTACTTCACCCTTCTTTCAAGTTAAGATTCTCTCCCAGAAGCCCAAGTATCACGCCATTTAACTGTGCCTTCCTTCGCCACTACCCAACGACGATTTAAGATATTTTCTCGCAGAGGCGATCGCCCTTCACGCCACATGGCATATTTATAACTGATGAGTTTACCTGCGCTTTCATCAAATGGTATTTCGGCAAACCAAGTATTAGAGTTGATGTATTCCAGGGGATAGGCTTTACTAATATCCCAGTTACCCAATTCTGGACAGTCGCCGACAACTACGATAGTTTCACCGGGTTGAGTATGTACACCATTAAGTTGAACGCGGACTATTGTTTGCGCTTTTACCCGTTCACCTACATGACTTAAAACCATGACTCCCCGTTCTTCGAGTTGCAGATTGTAAATCTTACCGTCTTTTACCTCAAATTTATTCCGAGTCACGGCGCAAGTATGTTCACCATCTGGTAAGTCTGTTTGGACTTCTGGTAAGATGAGTTCTGCACCCCGGTTGAGGGCGACGAAGCAAACAGAAGAACGATAACGGCGGACATAACAGTAAACATCAGATGTGAGGTATTTTTGCCACTGGCTACCCATAGAGATGGCTGGATTTAACCGCCGGATACCAGACAACAATCGGAGGTATCTATACACCTCAGTATCAGTATCCCAATTTCCCATCATGGGGCGGTTATAGGGGTCATTACCGCCGTTAGTATCATCATGCAGATATTGTTCTGTACCGTAATAGATACATGGAATACCCCGTGATGTCATAATCAGGGCGATCGCTACTTTCAACATCGCCGGATCAGGATTGAGGGATTGAAAGCGGGGCATATCATGGTTATCAACAAAGGTGATTAACTCTGTAGCTCCGTTGTAGCGATAATCTTGGTCAAATACTTCTTGGATGAGGTGGAATCCCCCTTCTGCGCCTTGGGCTAGTGCGCCGCGAATTGCTACGCACAGACCAAAATCAAGTAAAGTCATGCCGGAATTATTGGCAAATTCCACCGAAAGATCGTCACTGGGATGATTGTAAATCCACTCACCAAAAATAAACACATCTGGTTTGTGATTATACATATCACCAGTAAATTCTTGCCAAAACCAAATCGGCATATGTTTGACTGTATCTACCCGCAGTGCATCCACACCCCGGTCTAGCCATTGCTTAATTGCCAACTTGATGTATTGACGATATTCAGTATTGTTTTCGTTAAAAGTTGCCAGTCCTGAAAGTTCACAGTTTTGGACTTGCCAATCATCTTCCCAATCTTCAACTTCACCATAGTGATGATACCAATGATTCACATCATTATTAAAGTCGGCGATTTTTACCCCATCATCATATAATTCGCCTTTGCTACCACTAGTATCAGGACTGCTATGGTTGCAGACGATATCAAGTATGAGCTTCATTTTCCGCTTGTGTAATTCTGTAACTAAGCGGTCAAAAGTAGTATTTCTGGTTTCTTGAGTATTGTTTAAAGAAGGATTTTCATCCTTACCAATGTAGCGGGGATTCAGCCGTTTAAAATCTTTTGTCCAATAGCCGTGCATGGCGGCGTTACCAACAAATAATTCTTCGACTTGTTCAAATAAAGGAGTTAACCAAAGTGCGGTTACTCCCATATCTTTTAGATAGTCTAATTTATCAATAACTCCTTGTAAGTCGCCTCCCCAATACTTACCCCAATCTTCTCCATTTGGGTCATAAAGTTCTGGATTATAGCCTTCGCTATTTTCAGGGTCGCCATCATAAAAGCGATCAACTACTAGAAAGTAAATAGTTTCTTGGCGAAATTCAATATCCCTAGTGTAGAGAAATTCTAAATCTATTTCTGTCTCTGGCGTAGGTGATTCGATTAATGCTTGTACCTCTGCATTAGCATTTTCGATTTTGTATTGTTCTTCGGAAAATTGTGATGGTGGTGTTTGTACCATAAAAAAATGCAATTTTTAATGCGATATAAAGTATGTATAAACAGAGATACAAGTTTTTGTATTTCCGCATTTCTGTAAACCATAGGTATTATCTATCTAATTTTTTTTTCTGTACATCTATCTGCGGGTAAGTTGTGATTAAGCTTTGCTAGAAGCTGTTTTGAAGCAATGTTGTCCACTTATTAGAAAAATCAAGAATATGAAATTCACAAATAATACTACTTTTAGCTAACAAGAAATATACCTTTTGATTCTAGTAAATTGGCTCAGTGACAAATCATGATTCTATCTGGTGCATGACTGAAAAGTGTGTAATCGATGACATTTGTTTTTGGTGACATTTTTCACAACACGTTATTTAAGAGGAGGATACTGCATGAAAATTGGCGCTCACTACTTGGGTAATGGAGAGTGTGAATTTACAGTTTGGTCTCCAACATTAAACA
This sequence comes from Anabaena sp. FACHB-595, assembly GCF_048568275.1. Lineage (NCBI taxonomy): Bacteria > Bacillati > Cyanobacteriota > Cyanophyceae > Nostocales > Nostocaceae > Anabaena > Anabaena sp. FACHB-595. The sequence continues at coordinate 177,254 of NZ_CP183473.1, read as the reverse complement.
GCGTTGCAGTGCAAATCTTAAAGCCAGAGGAAAAGTTAATTCCGCTTAAAGCTCAAGGGGAGGGATATTGGCAGATAAAAGTAAATGATGTGTATCCAGGTACGCTGTATCGATATCAATTAAATGACCAAGAAGCCTTTGCTGATCCTGCTTCTCAATATCAACCAGAAGGAGTTCACGGGGCTTCTCAAGTTGTTGATCATAAATTTGAGTGGACAGATAAAACTTGGTCTGGAATTTCCTTAGAATCGATGATTTTCTATGAACTTCATGTAGGGACTTTTACGCCTGAAGGAACCTTTACCACTATCATTCCCCGGTTACCAGAACTAAGGGAGTTGGGTATCAATGCCATTGAACTTATGCCGATCGCTCAATTTCCGGGTGATGATCATATTGAGCCTGACTTAGCATACCGTAACTGGGGTTATGACGGTGTTTATCCGTTTGCTGTCCAAAATTCTTATGGTAGCCCCGCAGATTTAAAGAATTTTGTCAATGCTTGTCACGAAAATGGTATTGCTGTAGTGCTGGATGTGGTTTATAACCACTTTGGCCCAGAAGGTAATTATATGGGTCAGTTCGCGCCCTATTTTACTAGAACATATAAGACACCTTGGGGCAATGCGATGAATTTTGACGATGCCTATAGTCAAGGTGTGCGGAATTATTTTATTCAAAATGCGCTGTATTGGTTAGGAGAGTTCCACATAGATGGGTTGCGGTTGGATGCGATTCAAGCAATCTATGATTTGGGTGCAAAGCATTTCTTGTGGGAATTGGCGGAGGTTGTACATAACTTCTCCCAAGGAGGAACATGGAAACGCCATTTAATTGCTGAAAGTGACTTGAATAATCCCCAAATTATTCGTCCGGTAGAATCGGGTGGCTATGGACTTGATGCACAGTGGAGTGATGACTTTCACCACGCATTACACGCATTGTTAACAGGCGATCGCCAAGGTTATTATCAAGACTTCGGTAAGTGTGCCGATTTAGCTAAAGCCTACGCAGATACTTTTGTCTATGATTGGCGGTATGCGCCACACCGTAAACGTTTTCATGGTATATCATGCCGCGATCGCCCATTATCTCAGTTTTCGGTATGTATCCAAAATCATGACCAAATAGGTAATCAAATGCAGGGGGAACGCTTATCTGAGCGAATTTCCTTTGCAGGGTTGAAGTTAGCGGCTGGTGCTGTGTTGCTATCGCCTTATTTACCGTTGTTATTTATGGGTGAAGAATATGGCGAAACTGCACCTTTTATATATTTTGTCAGTCATTCTGACCTCGATTTGATTCAAGCGGTACGTGCTGGACGCAAGGAAGAGTTTGAAGCGTTCCATTATGCGGAAGACCCACCAGACCCCGAATCGGCGGAAACTTTCCTACGTTGTAAACTCAACTGGGAATTACGTCATCAAGGTCAGCACAAGGTTTTATGGGATTGGTATCGTCAGTTAATTCATTTACGCAAAACTCATCCCGCATTGCTGAATTATGACCGCGACAATATCGAAGCAACTAGTGATGAGGATAAGCAAATAGTTGTGGTACGGCGTTGGTGTGAGTCAAGGGAAGTGATATTGGCGATGAATTTTAATACGTCTCCGGTGTCGCTGGTTTTAACAATTGAAAAGAGTGCGCGGAAGTTATTAGACTCTGCTGATTCTGAAGGGTTTGAGACGTTGTCTGTGGGGGAGGAGGTTGTTTTACAGCCTACAAGTTTGGTTTTGTATGAGGTCTAGGAGGTTTTTTAACGCGGAGGGATGCGCGGAGGGGCGCGGAGTGTTTGTTGGGTTTATTAAATTAAGAGTTAAAATTTATGCGAATTCCTAAAGCTACTTATCGTATTCAGTTTACACCGGAGTTTGGGTTTGATGATGCTAGAGCGATCGCATCTTACCTAGCAGATTTAGGTATTTCTGATTTTTATGCTTCGCCGATTTTTAAGGCTAGAACTGGTAGTACACATGGTTATGATGTGGTGGATGGGTCACAACTCAATCCCCAATTAGGAACTACTGAGGCTTTTGAGGCGTTGGTGGCTGAATTACAGTCTCTAGGTCTGGGCTGGTTGCAAGATATTGTTCCTAACCACATGGCTTATAGTAGCGAAAATCCATATTTAATGGATGTGCTGGAACATGGGCCGGATTCTAGTTATACCGACTACTTTGATGTGTGTTGGAACTCTCCATTTGCTAATAGTCAGGAGCGCATCTTAGCTCCTTTATTAGGCGATTTTTATGGTGAATCTTTAGAAAAGGGAGATATTGAACTGCAATATGAGCAAAATGGTTTAACTGTTAACTATTACAGCTTAAAGTTGCCATTGCGCTTAGAATCTTATACTAAATTTATTAGTCACAATTTGGGTAAACTCACACGTACACTGGGACGGAATCACCCTGATTTTATTAAACTTTTAGGCATTCTCTACATTCTGAAAAATGTTCCCTCGGAAGTTGTAGGAAAACAGCGACAAGACCAAATTGCTTTTATCAAGGGTTTGATTTGGGAACTCTACACCAGTAATGATGATATCCACGCATTCATTGAGGAGAATATTCAAACATTTAATGGTGAAGCAGGTAATTTTGAAAGTTTTAATTTGTTAGATGACTTACTCAATGACCAATTCTATCGCCTCGCTTTTTGGAAGGTCGGGGCAGAGGAAATGAACTATCGCCGCTTCTTTACTGTTAACGAATTGATTTCTGTGAAAGTAGAAGAAATGCGCGTGTTTAACAATACCCATAGTTTAATTCACCAACTAATAGAACAGGGCATATTTACTGGTTTAAGAATTGACCACATTGACGGACTTTATCAACCTACGCAGTATTTAGAACGTCTACGAGAAAAGATGGGGGATGTTTATATCACCGTTGAGAAAATTTTGGAATTAACTGAAGATTTACCAGAAAATTGGGATATTCAAGGTACATCTGGATATGATTTTTTGAATTACGTTAATGGGGTATTTTGTCAGTCTGCGAATGAATCATTGTTTGATAATATTTACCATAAATTTATTGGGAAACCTGTAGATTATCCATCCCTCGTTAATGAGAAAAAACACCTGATTTTAGAAAAAAATTTAGCGGGTGATGTGGATAACTTGGCAAGCTTGCTGAAGAATATTGCCAGCAAATACCGCTATGGTAACGATTTTACATTGAATGGGTTGAAAAGAGCGATCGCCACAGTTCTGACCCTATTCCCCATTTACCGCACTTATATCACCCCCGATGGGATTGGAGATAGTGATAAAGTCTGCATTCAAGGAGTCATCGAGGCTGCGAAAAAACAAGTACCTCTCCTACATCACGAGATGAACTTTATAGAAAAAGTAATGCTGCTGGAGTTCGATGATTCTCTTAACCAAACAGAACGGGAACAATGGATATATTTTGTCTTGCGGATGCAGCAATACAGTGGCCCCCTTATGGCTAAAGGTGTAGAAGATACCACCTTATATGTTTACAACCGTCTGCTTTCCTTGAATGAAGTAGGCGGAAATCCCAGCCATTTCGGTATTACTGTCGATAAATTCCATCACTTTAACCAACAACACCAAGCTAACTGGCCTCACACCATGAACGCCACAGCTACCCATGACACAAAGCGCGGCGAAGACATGAGAGCAAGGTTAAATGTGTTATCTGAAATTCCCCAGGAGTGGGAAGAACAGATAAATCTATGGAGCCAACTTAATCAAACACATCGTAGCAATAACCAACCCGATCGCAACGACGAATATTTTCTCTATCAAACTCTGGTAGGTGCGTTTCCCTTTGCAGAACACGAACAAGCGTCCTTTGTCCAGAGGGTACAAGACTACATGATTAAAGCCATTCGGGAAGCGAAAGTACATACTGCATGGTTACGTCCCGATAATGAGTACGAAGAAGCTTGTAGCTCTTTTATTGAGAAAGTACTTGACCCCAAGGTATCACGGCAATTTTTAGAAACATTCCACCCCTTTCAAGAGAAAATTGCCGAATATGGCATATTTAATTCTCTTTCCCAAACTCTTCTGAAAATTGCTGCTCCTGGTGTACCCGACTTTTACCAAGGAACAGAACTTTGGGACTTAAGCTTAGTTGACCCTGACAACCGCCGTCCCGTTGATTTTGAATCACGCGCTGCATACTTAAGCACCATTCAGGAGCAAAGCAAAACCGATATTCTCGGCTTAATTTCCGAACTAATCCATCACAAAACCGACGGTAGAATCAAACTATTTTTAACACTCCAAGCCCTCAAAGCCAGAACAAAATACCTTGCATTATTCCAAGACGGCGAATATCTCCCGTTAGAAATTCACGGAACCCACGCCAACCATATCATCGCATTTGCCAGACAAAAAGGTGAGCAAACCGCGATCGCCATCGCCCCCCGCTTCCTCACCACCCTCACCCCCCCAGGACAAACACCACTAGGCGAAATCTGGCAAGATACTCACCTAAAACTCCCCGCCAAAACTTGGTACAACCCCCTCACCCACCAAACCCTACAAACCGAAGACACCCTACCCATCGCCCAAGCCCTCACCCACTTCCCCGTAGCCCTGTTAATCGCCGAATAACTCTTTTTCCTCTCTTCTTTGCGCCTCTGCGCCTACTCTTCGAGAACGACTTCGTCGAATGCGTGAGAAAAAACCCATGACCAAAAACACCGTCAGAACCTACATCAAACAAACCTGGAAAACCCTCACTCGCTCCCACCAACATTTACTAGAATCCGCCCAAGACACCAAACTAGAACACCAACCCAACACCCCTTGGATTATCTACATCTCCCCCCAAGAAGACTGTAATACAGTCCAGTCCGTATTAGAGCGATCACTCTCGGCAAAAGAGATGCAGCAAATAGAAATTCGCACCTTACCCAGCGAAGTTGAAGCCATCCAAGAACACGGATTGTTATATCTCCCTGGTGCTTACGTCGTTCCTGGTGGTCGTTTTAATGAAATGTATGGTTGGGATAGCTATTTTATTTTGCTTGGACTGTTGCAAGATGAAGAATGGGAACTAGCCCAAAGTCAAGTTGATCAGCTACTTTACCAAGTCCAGCATTACGGTACAATCCTCAACGCCAACCGTACCTATATGCTGACGCGATCGCAACCCCCCGTTCTGAGTATGATGGTCTTGGCGTTATTCCAACACACCCAAGACCAAGCATGGCTCAAATCAACCCTGCCATTGCTAGAACAGTTTTACTATTATTGGGTCGTACCGCCGCATCTAAATTCAGCCACAGGCTTATCTAGATACTACGCCTTAGGCGAAGGGGCTGCACCAGAAGTATTATTTTCCGAGCTAGATGAAACTGGACGCAGCCACTACGAACGTGTCAAGGAATATTACAAGACATTTGAGATTGATGATTATGATGTGAGTTTGTTTTATGACTCAGAAAGAGACGAACTCACAGACTTATTTTACAAAGGCGATCGCTCCATGCGCGAGTCTGGTTTTGATATCACCAACCGCTTTGGCCCCTTTAGCGTTGATATCGTCCATTATGCACCTGTCTGTCTGAACAGCCTGCTTTATCAAATGGAGCAAGACTTGGCGCAAATTCACAAGATTTTAGATAATCCCGAACTTGCAGAACAATGGAGCGATCGCGCCACTTTGCGCCGTGAGCGTATCAATCAATACCTGTGGGATGAAGAAAAAGGAATTTATTTAGACTATCACTTCTACAGTGGCAAACGCCGTCATTATGAATTTGCCACTACCTTCTATCCCCTGTGGACAGGATTATCCTCCCCAGAACAAGCCCAACGCATTGTAGAAAATCTTTCCTTATTTACAGCCCCAGGGGGAATCTTCACCAGCACCCATGTAACAGGGAACCAATGGGACGCGCCTTTTGGCTGGGCCCCACTCACCTTAATTGCAGTCCAAGGACTTTATCGTTACGGATATCGCAAGGAGGGGGATGATATTGCTCATAAATTCCTAACTATGGCGATTCAAGAATTTACGAAATATGGCTTTTTTGTAGAAAAATACGATGTAGAACGTTGTTCGGCTCAAGTTTCCGATGAAATCTGCTTTGGCTATAGTTCTAACGAGATAGGTTTTGGTTGGACGAACGGAGTCATTTTAGAACTATTAGCTAACCTTGACGATTCATGAGGGCTGAGTGTGAATTACAAATTCAGGAAACTGGCGCTTTAATGCGGAAAAAAACTGGACAAGGGGCTTGTTCTTGTAAATTCTCTGGTTTACTCCAAGTAAACGGTGCTTTCTGAGCCGCAGACATCCACAATAATTGCTTTGCTCTCGTCATCGCCACATAGAGTAAACGATATTCTTCTGCCGTTTTCAGGTGTTTTGCTTGCTCCCAAGCTGACGTTACTTCCGGTATTCCAGTTTCACCATGAAGTGCAGCCCGAATCTGGGCGCGGGCAACTTCTGATAAAGTAAAGTCACCCAAAAACTGGCTTTGGGGTGGAACCCAAAATCTCCCAGGAATTAAGTTTTCATGGAGGAAGGGGATAAAAACATAATTCCAATCCAGCCCCTTGGCTTTGTGCATGGTGATAATCGTTAATTGACCATTGCGGGTGTAACGGGCTTCCGAATCATCGGTTTCCACAGGTTCAAAACGTTCGGAATTGACGATTTCACTTAAGGCTGAAAGCATAGCCCCCATTGAGTTGTTACCCGCTATTTGCTTGTTTACCCGTTCCGAAAGTTTATCAGCAGTCGCCAGTTCCGCTTGGTCATAATTTAACGTCAGGGCGAGGAAAGAAATAATCTGATATAAAGGCAATTCCAAACGTGCGCGCAGTAAACTACGGCAAAGATGAGAGGCTTTTTGGACTAGTTCTGACTGGGGTGCAGCTAAGGGGCCAGGATACAAAAATTCTTCTGGTAGACTAGCCAAGGCGTTGAGGTCTTGAGTCGGAATTAATTGGCGCTTTACCAATACTTCTAAAGCAGCTTTGAGATAATCGGGGGAATGGGGGCGATCGCAAAATTGCAATAACGCTAAAATTTCTTGAGGAACATGAGAACGGCGATCGCTTTCTCCCACGTCAAATAGTGTAATATTATGCTCTTTACACTTAGGTGCTAGCGCCTCTACCAACCAACGTCCTTGGCGATTCTCCCGCACTAACACCGCCGCACTCTTGCCCATATCTTCGGTTAATAGCTCAATCACCCTTTGAGATAGCAATTCTACAGTGTGATAAATATCACGGGGTCTATGTAATTCTAATCCTCTGCCTACTGGTGCTGGGTTGACATCAGTTTGATGGACAGGATGTATTTTTTGCAGACTAAAGGGCGCAGAAAGATGAAGATGGGAAGACTTTTTATTTTTATCGTAAGAATCATTTACCCATTCCAGCGCGAAGTTAGCGGCAGCAATAATCATGGTGGTACTACGACCAGCTTGATCCATTGTCGCTAGTTTATGAGAGCGATCGCACTCTTGGCAAAATTCCCGAAAATAAATTGGATCAGCCGGGGTAAAAGTAGAGTTAATTGCTTGGTTGGGGTCGCCGACACGGATTAAGTTGATAGGAGACTGGGGATTGGGGACTGGGGATTGGGGACTGGGGATTGGGGACTGGGGATTGGGCGAAAATCTTGCAGTCAGTTCTCCCCCTGCCCCCTGCTCCCTGCCCCCTGCCCCCTGCTTCCCCTGCCCCCTGCCCCCTGTCTCTCCACCACTCGCCAAAATCTCTAATAACTGCGTTTGCAAGGGGCTAGAGTCTTGGGCTTCGTCTTCAAAGACGGCGAAAACTTGGTTTTGCTCAATGCGTCGGGCGCTGTCGTTTTCCAGGACGCATAGGGCGGCTAAAATCATGTCGTCGTAGTCGATGAAGTCGCGCGATCGCATCAGGTTTTGATACTGTTCGTATAAACCCGCCGCTATAGTTAAAATCTCATAAGCGTCTGTAGTTTCTTGACTCCATTGCTGTAGTTGCTCTGGTGATATACCAGAACTTTTGGCTTCATGAATCACGGTAGTTGCCAAATCCGGTAAAATTTCCGTCCGCAATACTGATTGGCGACGTAACCTTTCTGTTTCTTCACCATCAAATTGCTGTCCTTCCAATAACCGCAAATAAAGCCGGGGATGATTATTAATCCATTGTTCAACTGCGGTACGAATAAAGCGATGGCTTTGGTTAGGGGTGATGAGGGTGACATTTTCTAACTCTAACCCTGATAAATCAGGATGGCGGCTGGCAATATTCAACGCCAAACCGTGCAGAGTGTAAACAGCAAAACCAGTTTGTGGTAATGATAATTGCTTTAGATAGTGACGAATTTTTGCTTTAATATTGGCAGCCGCAGAGCGAGTAAAAGTAACCACCACCAACTGACGACGGGAAGATGTGCGCGACTCCGCCGCCTGCTGATACTGACGAGCAATAGCGATCGCCGCCGCCGCCGCCATCCCCGTAGATTTACCAGCACCCGGTACAGCCGATACCGCCAAAGGCCCCGACTGCCAGTCAGCCATTTGTTGTTGTCCTGGGCGCAGAGTACTGCGAATTAGGGCAATTTTTTCTTGTAAAAGAGTAACAAAGGACGCTGGGGATGATGACACAGTAGCGATAACATTCGTGTCTGACATATCTAGTTTTCTTACTATTGTTGATCAAGTAGACTGTGCTGTGTGAATAGTGTATGTCAATATCAATCTGATGCAGGGAAATCAGAATAATCTCATTTTGAATCTGAGTAATTTTACAGTAAGCGACGATTTCCTGATTTTTGAATGATTTTATCTGATTTTTCTGAAAATACTCCAGATGGTAGAAGGGCAATCTATCTTGCTAGAGATGATTTTATTTATTTAAATATTCAAGATGGTAATAGCAAAAACAAATAATCTATTACTGAATTTTAGGTAAAAAAATGTTGGGAATGTTTTTAACAGCTCTAGCTACAGCACTCAGCCTATTAATTGTTGATTTAGTAGTTCCTGGTGTCAATATTGCTAACTTTCCTGCCGCCATCATAGCTGCTGTAGTGATTGGATTAGTTAACGGCTCAGTCAGACCAGTCCTATCTACTCTATCATTACCGCTTAACTTCTTAACCTTTGGCGCATTTTCTCTAATTGTCAATGGATTGTGTTTTTCATTAGCAGCAGCTTTGGTTCCTGGGTTCAGCGTCCACGGCATTCTTGCCTTTATTTTGGGGCCAGTAGTTCTTTCTTTCGCTAGTACTTTCATCAACAACTATTTTGCCGAGAAGAATCTGGCTTTAACAGGTGATGCAAAGACACCAGGTGAATTACCATCACAAGGTGAATTATCTTCTCGATAAAACTTGTAAGTAGAAGGGTGGCAATTACATCTTCTCATAACACAAGCTTGAGTACGTATTGTAAATCATCAAATTAAGTTAATTCTGGAGATGGAGTTAGTAATTTGATTGATTTCGGACAATGTAAGTAACTAACATTTGAAAAGTAGCAACAAACCCATGAAATTACTTCGTCTTCTTCTCGGTCTACTATTACCTCCTGTAGGGGTTTTCTTGACAGTCGGTGTCGGCCCAACTTTGGTAATTAATATTTTGCTGACACTCTTAGGTTGGCTACCCGGTAGTATTCATGCTGTTTGGGTGATTGCTAAACACGAAGAACAGTTTAATTATTAATTGAAGTTAGATGTCACCTTTTTTGATGAGATAGGTCGGGAAATTCCCGCCTATTTTTATATATAGGCGTAGCCAGTCACAGAACTTTGTAAGAGAGGTGTCTTAAACCCTTGATTTTACGATAAATTAGGACATCAAGCTAAGATGAAATCCTGACAATAAAAGGCTCTCAAGTCTGTTAGCAGTCAAGCATTATACTTATTTTCCAAAATTTAAATAGCCCAGACTTATCTGATAAGCCTGGGCTATTTTTCACCTATTCGATTACTTGCGTGTGACTTCTTTCTCTTGCTCTGGATGTTCCTTATCTTTGAACAAATCAGCAGTTGCTAGTAATAGTTCTCTTAAAGTTTGTTTGACTTGACGCTCTTTTCTCGCTAGGGATGTACCAGCTTCCCCTAGTTTACTATCTATTTGCGATCGCTTCTCCTCTACCTGAGTAGCCAGAACTTCAGCCTGGGGACGAGCCTGCTCATACCATATCTTGGCTTCATCCAGATAATTTTTGACTTCTTCTGAACGTCCGCCGTAACGAGCCGCTAAATTAGCCCTAACTATTGATAGTTGTGCTTGTAATTGCGCGTAACGCTTTTGTAAGAGGGAAACTTCTTCACTATTTTTGATAACATCAATGGCAGAATCAATTACAGTTTTTGTGCTAGCAGTTTCTTGCTTACCATTTTCCGCTATTTCTGCTAAGATACCATCAACTTCTTGCTGAATTTTTTCTTCTTCACCATCAATTTGAGCTTGCAGTCTTTGCAACTCTGACTGACTTCTAACTATCGCCTCATGTCTTTTAGTATTAACACCTTCAATAGCTCCTTCAATAGAAGCTGTAACTTCTTCCTTGATTTCTGTACCTTTGTCTTGGAGATTTTCAATTACGGTAGAAACTGCATCTTTAACTAGAGAACGAATTTCACTAGAACCCTCTTTCAATTCAGAGGCAACTTGAGAAACTGCGGCTTTGACAATTTCTCTGATTCTCTCACTTTTTAGCTGCCCAGTTGATTTTGCTTGCTGTAAGTCTGCTTGAATTTGTTGTTTGATATTATTAGTCATTTTCAACTCTTGTGATTTAGATAATTTGGATAAAATTTTTGTAGATAGTCTTCCTTCTACATTATGGTTTAGTCATCATATTTGTGGTACTTCCTAGAGACATAAAATTAGAATATCCATACTAAAGTAGGTCATGTATAACTTGTTGTCCATCTATGGGATGATGAGTATGTGACTATAGGAATCCGATTTGATTATTGTTGGCGTAGCCTGCGCTTGCCCATAAAAATATAAGTATCTGTAGGGTAGGCAATGTCCACCAAAACTACACATATTTCAGAAATTAAGTATTTTTTAGTAAGAAACACATCATTATAGGAGCAGCTACGTGCAGAAATTTCTCAAATTAGTATTAGTAACCTTTTTATTCTTGATAAGTACTTTGACTCCGCCTGCAAATGCAGAAAATACAATCAATGGCGAACAAATCTTTAGTGTTCACTGTGCAGGTTGTCATATCAATGGTAGTAATATTATCCGGCGTGGTAAGAACTTGCAAAAGAAGACGCTAAAAAAATATGGGATGGATTCCCTAGAAGCCATTGAAGCGATCGTCACTAATGGTAAAAATAATATGTCAGCCTACAAAGACCGTCTCAGTGAACAAGAAATTCAAGATGTGGCGGCTTACGTTCTAGAACAAGCAGAAAAAGGCTGGCGTTAAAACTTTTAAATTCCCAAAAATGTCCCTATCAGCAGACAGCAGGTTGCAATTTCCCTCTGATTTAAATATTTGCCTGATATTAAACGGAATGTGGCAACACGTTACATATTAGATCAATTAATCGACGATTGCGGTGATGAATATCGCAGATAGTAATCATGACACGTCTTTTATTAATTACAGAAAGATTTGCCCCAGACTTAGGCGGTTTAGCGACTAGTGCCACACGTCTAGTAAAAACACTGTCTCAATTAGGTGTAGAAGTTGATGTTGTCAGTTGGAGTCGTTACTTGCAGCCAGGGGAAGTCTCACCACCCACATCTTTAAATGGACAACCCCGCGTCTACCGCATCGGCTTATATCGCCATTGGGATATGACAATGCCCCACACCCTCAATTTTTTAGAGTGGCTGCATCAAACTCGCGCCTACGATGCAGTTTGGGGACATTACTTGTTTCCTAGTGGCTTTTTAGCGACTTGGTTTGCTGCTTTGCAAGGAATAGCCAGTACAGTTAGCGCCCGTGGTAACGATATTGACCGGGAAATGTTTCCCCCTGGGGATTTTGCCCGGCTGCAATGGACGTTGCAACACGCCAAAGTTATCACCGCAGTGAGTGCGGATATGGCACGGAAAATTCACCTATTGAGTGGACGAAATGATGTTTTGGTGTTGAAAAATGCTGTAGATACAGATATTTTTGCACCATTGGCAGAAACTAATCTGCGGGCTACTTTAGGAATTGCACCTGACGAAGTGGTTTTAGGATTTTGTGGAGAATTGCGGGAAAAGAAAGGACAGCAATTCCTCCTTAATGCCCTAACAATAGTCCGCCAACAACGCCCAGCTTGTCTATTAATTATTGGTGAAGTGAGGACTTCTCAAGAATCTGTGTTGCAATTATATGCAAGTCAGCAGCCAGAAGATGCCCAAAGGATAATAGTGACTGGACATTTATCAGACTCGCAAACAGTCGCCGCCTATCTACAGTTATGTGATGTTTACCTCCAGCCTTCTCTGTGGGAAGGTATGCCCAATGCCCTTTTAGAAGCGATGGCTTGCGGTTGCTGTTGTATCGCCAGTGATGCGGGTGGTATTCCAGAGGTGATTTTACATGGTGAAAATGGCTTTTTGCTACCTCGTTCTCATCTGCACAAATTAGGTGAGGCGGTTTTGGAGTGTTTACAAATGCCAGCAGGAGAGAAAAATTGCATTCAACAAGCAGCACGCGATCGCATCCTCACCAAGTATTCTATCTCTCAAGAACAACAGCAACTACAAGTTGTGATTGATTGTTTAGTCAACAGTAATTAATTCCTGATAAGCCGCAATTAAATCCTTACCCGCGCCTTGCCAAGTGTAATGCGCCTCTATGCGTTGACGGCCATTGATAGCTAGTTGAGATGCTAAATCTTGATCATTTCGTAACTGTACCACAGCATCCTTAATTGCCTTGGCTGAACCTGGCTTGACTGATAAAAAATGCACTCCATTTTCTCCCAACTCTTGCACGACTGGTATATCACTAGTAATTACAGGCGTTCCCGTCGCCATACCTTCCAAAATCTTTAGGGGACAACAACCTTGGACGAGATTGCGATCGTTTGCCGTTAAAGGCGCTAAAATTACATCTGAACTATGAATATGTGCAACCAACTCTTTTTGGGGCATGGGTTCTAAAATGTTGAGTTTGTCTGCCACACCCAACTTATAAGCTAGTTGTTTTAAAGTTTTTATTTGATAATTTCTCCCTTGTCCTATCACTGTTAAACAAGCAGGAAAATCTCGATTCACTAAACCTAACGCTTCAATCGCTAAATTCACACCTTGCCACGATGAAAATGTACCAAAATATAGCATCTGGTAAGGTAAATGAACTAGATCGGTATTGAACTGCTGAGTCTTACTATAAGTAAATATATCTAAATCTACGCCATTAGGAATAACTTTAATTTTATTCTCTGATATTTCCCTTTCCTGTAAATATTTAGCAGTCACATAACTAGGGGTTACAACCAAATCTGCTGCATTTAAACAAATTTGCTCTTGGGAATGTAGCTTATACAGTAGCTCCTCATCATCAGCCACAGCCGGATAGCGATATTTTAACTCTATGGAAGGTAAACCATTCACTTCAAAAATTAACCTGTCACAATATTGCTTTTTATTACAAGCAATTATCAAACCTTCATAAATTGAGCGAATATGTATGACATCAAATCGCTGATTTTTTAACCAACCTTGTAAAGCTCGACGGAAGTACAGAACTCGCTGAATGAAATCATTACCTAAAGCAGGTAACATTACATGATTAATATTTGGATGAATTTGCTCTGAATATATCAATTCTGCCGTTGGGGAAACTGTTAATAAATGTATTTCTTCATAAGCATCTGCTAAAGCCGAAGAAAAAGCCTCAATATGAACTGATGCTCCCTTTGGCGCAGGTACAATATCGAAAGTAATATAAGCGATACTCAATTTATTCATACAAGTTTATAAATTCGTTGACAGGTTATTTTCTGTTTGATATACTTGCGGCGAAGCTGGGATGATTTGACTTTTTTATTCACTTAAATTAATAAATTTTAAATAATAATTACGATTTTTAGACAATATGGCTATTGAGTTAAACAATTTGCGAAAAGATTTGCTATACACCGCACAATTTCCGTTAGCAAACATATTAGATGATTTACAACAAATTGCAGAAATTGATCAGCTTTCAGAAATGAAGCAAAAAGAATATGGTAAAAAAGCTTTATTCTATTTCCTGGGAATATTAACCTCTTGTACCTTACTTTTTATTTTATTGATTTCAAGTAACAATCATCTTATATTCAGCTTATCCATGATAGGGCTATTCCTAGTCACACTTGCGCTGATAGTTGCCTGTATTTATACTTTAGTGAAACGGAGCCAATATAAAAAAACAAATATTAGTAACCATCGATATAATTTAACAAAGCAGATTTTACAGATGCTGGGTAGGGATATGGATAAAGCATCTGTCTTTGATTTAAAACTATCTTTTCAACCTATGGAAATTGATAACAACAAAATAGGTACTAATCCCCACCCATATAAGTCAGGATGGAAAGTAGATAGTTATCGCAATGAATGGTTACGGCTACAAGGTCAATTTTTAGATAAAACTCGTTTTAATCTAAGTTTAACTGAACTATCTAAAAAAGAATATGGCTGGAAACGGGGCAGCAGTGGAAAGCAAAAATATAAAACAAAAACTAAAGGAATGGGTTTAGATATAGACTTGAAGTTATCTTATCCTCAAAGTCGCTACGGAGCAATTAAAGTTTTACAAAACGAGATCAATAGTGCAGTTAAACTACCACAGTCATCTACACTAAGATTAGCGAAAGTCACAGATAAATCTATTAATATTAGTGCCAGAATTGCACCTCAATTTGTGGAAGTTCAAAATACTTTATATGAAACAATTGCAGCCATGTTTCTAAGTTGTTATCAAGTGCTGAATTTAGCTAAATTACTTTCTAAATAGTCATGAAAAAACGATTTCTAAAATTTTTAGTTTCAGGCTTACTACTGACATTAATTGTTAGTTGTAATAGTAATCAATCACCTAACTCTGTAGTCACTCCCAATAATCCAGCCGTAACGCCTGTAGCTGCTAATGTTGAAAGTACCGATAAAATTAAATTTAAAACAGAAGGTGGTTCAGACTTATTTGCACTGAAGCAGCAAGCGGATGGAGCAAAGTTAGTTGATGGTAAAAATCAAGAAATAGCCAGAATAAAAGTAGATAAAGCTAATAAGTTAAAACTGAAAAATTCTCAAGATAAAGTTTTAGGCTATGTAGTTACATCTCAAGGTAATTGGCAGCTAGAGAATCCAGACGGCAAACAAATTTTATATGTTCTCAGTCTACAAGGTAATGGAAATTATCAATTAACAGATGGTAAGAAAAAAGAAATTTACCAGATTAAGACAAATGCCAAAGGTTTAGAAATTGCTAGCGCAGATACAAAAATAGTGTATCAAGTGAGAATTAAAGAAGGAAAAATATCCTTAAGAAATCCCCCAGGTAAAACTGTTTTCTCCACAAAATCAAATATCTCTCCCATTGCATTTGCTTGCTTTGGATTTGACGTACTTACCCGCGAACAACAAGCGGCTTTAGCTTATGCAGTTAATTCCACAGGAGGACAGTAAACCTTGCAAATTCAACTAAGTTGGATAGTTCCCAACACAGGGGAACACAGCGAACCAACATTAGAAACCCCAGTGGCAATTGGGCGAAAATTTGCAGCAATGCCATCAGAAAATAATGGTCAAAGAGTTTCCAGAATTACCATTGAAGATGACCTGATAGCAGATTACCACGCCTTAATTGATTGGCAAAATCAAGATCTGATAATTATTGACCAAAATACAGATAATGGCATCCAAATCAACGGCACAGAACTAACTAATGGTAGTCTAAATAATGGCGATCGCATCAAAATCGGTAGTTGTGAAATCACCGTAAAATTTACCCCAGTCACAACCCCTGGGGAGTGCGATCGCATGATAGGATTTCTCTTTAAGCGCCGTTGTGGACGCACAGACACCACAGGCTGTCCCCACTGTCACCCAACCTACGAACAAGACTACGCCTACTATTCCGGCTATGGTAACTACCATTCTGGTTCTTGGGGTAGTAGCTATTACTATAACCGCGATCGCTACGAATACGACTCGGAAACAGGCAATATAGACTTTACCGAAGCCGACGCAATGAGTTTAGAAAACGAATATGATACCGATTATGAAACCAATATGGGCGCAAGTTAAAAACCTTTAAAACCCTTACACCCCGATCCCCAGTCTCAACAGACAACCTGAGTGCGTAAGTCCTAAATTGACAACTAACCAACAATTGACTAAAACTTGGCTAATTTACGCTTTGGGTGGCGGTTGGGGACATTTGACTCGTGCTTTGTCTTTGGGAAGAATTGCTGCAAAGCAAAGAAACGTCAAAATTATTACAAACAGTCCCTATGCACAACAAATCAATCATGAAGGCTGCATACTACATTGGATTCCCGATAGTGTAGGTTTTGCTACAACTTGTCTACAAATACGGGAAATTATCTTCAATACTCACCTTGACTGCTTAATTATCGACACATTTCCCAGAGGTTTGGGTGGAGAAATAGCCGACATCTTACCCCAATTGCACGCCACACCCCGGATTCTCATCCATCGAGATATCAATCCTCATTATGTAGCTACCAAAAACTTGCGATCGTTTGTTTTAGAAAATTTTCATGGGCTAATAATACCAGGCGATGGCACAGATTTAGCCTTTTCTGATTTACCAGGAGTAATGCACACAGCACCTTGGTTAATTCGTAACCCAGAAGAATTACCAGATAAGATGATAGTGCGATCGCATATCCTCAAAACAAATTCATCAGATAAAACTATCCTAGTTTGTGCCGCCGGACAAGCATCAGAACTATCTTTATTTGGTGAAATTACACTGCATTTTCATCAAAAATTTCCCCAATGTGCAGTCAGGATTTTAGCTCCTCATTGCCCCCATAATTGCCCAGAAAGCTTGTGGATATCCCATCATCCTGGGATAGAGTGTCTAGCGGCGGCTGATATAGTCATCGGCAGTGCAGGATATAACACGGTTTACGAATGTGCTGCCGTAGGTGTACCGTTGGTAGCGTTAGCCTTACCGCGATTGTACGATCGCCAACAAAAAAGAGCTAGCAGAGGTTACTGGGTGCAGAATATTGAAGATGCCATGATTACAGTGAGATTGATCCTAGAGCAATTAGAACTAACAAAGCCATCCCCTGCACCAACATATACCAATGGTGCAATTGCTGCCATGGGTCACATCATCAATTATGAGTTATAAGTTATGAGTGTTATACCTAAATGCTAACACCTAATCTCATATCTGTTTGGACACCAATAATATCTAGGGAAGTTGGTCATAGCTAAATGTTACAAATCAATTACCTATTAGCCATTACCCATTACCAACAAAACCAACCGTATTATTAAGTAACTATCCAAACTTGATATAATCCCTCACCTTTTACCTGTAATGAATCGTGAAGCTACGCAGCCTAATTCCATTTTTTGATGATTCCGTCTCCACCTGGGCATTAGAAGCGCGGTTGCTGCGCTGGTTAACATTTCTTTGGTTATTTGTTGGCTTAACCATACTCTTTTCAGCATCATACGTAGTGGCTGATGTCCGTCAAGGTGATGGGTTGTATTACTTTAAGCGGCAAATCCTCTGGGTTTTAGCCTCACTTGTTGGATTTAATGTCATTGTCAATCGACCCTTACAGAAAATTCTGGGTATCTCCCATTGGCTACTAGGATTATTCTTACTATTAATCTTTGTTACCCTTGTCCCCGGATTGGGTAAAAAAGCTTTTGATGCAGCCCGTTGGATAGCTATCGGCCCCATTCCCATTCAACCCTCAGAACTAATTAAACCCTTTTTAGTACTGCAAAGTGCCAGATTATTTGGACAGTGGGAAAGATTGAGTTGGCGAGTAAGACTCACCTGGCTAGGTATTTTCGGGTTAGTGATTTTAGGCATCCTTGCCCAGCCTAACTTGAGTACAGCAGCACTCTGCGGTATGACTATCTGGCTAATTGCCCTAGCTGCTGGCCTACCCTATAAATATTTAGCAGGAACAGCAGTTGGTGGATTCTTGTTAGCCTTACTCAGTATTAGCATCAAAGAGTATCAGCGCAGACGGGTAATGTCATTTCTCAACCCTTGGGCAGACGCGACAGGCGACGGCTATCAGTTAGTACAAAGTCTCTTAGCCATAGGTTCTGGTAAAACCTGGGGTGCTGGATTTGGGATGTCACAACAAAAGTTATTCTATTTACCAATTCAGGATACCGATTTTATTTTTGCCGTATTCGCAGAAGAATTTGGCTTTGTTGGTAGCATAGTTCTGTTAGTACTTTTAGCTCTATTTACTACTCTGGGTCTAGTAGTTGCACTGAAAACAAAAAATCCCGTTCATCGCTTGGTAGCAATGGGCATCACCATTATCATGGTCGGACAATCATTGTTACATATTGGTGTAGCCACAGGAGCCTTACCAACGACAGGCTTACCCTTACCCATGTTTAGTTATGGTGGTAACTCCATGATTGCTAGCTTAATCGGTGCAGGTTTACTAATTCGCGTCGCCAGAGAAAGTAGTGAAGCCGAGGTAGTACCAATACGAAGACCACAAATGGAGAACAAGCGTCAACGTCGGCGGATGTTTTAATAGTGAACAGTGACCTTATGCGGTGATCGCCTTTTGTAAGATAATCAAGAAAGCGATCGCACTAACAATTAGTTTGAGAAAGAATTTCTTGTAGAATGTGAGAAATTTCTGCTTCTGAATTCAATATGTCGTGCCAGCACTTGAGCAATAGCCTCTAGCACAAGGTTAGAAAATAACTTAGCTAAATATTGGCGTAAACCTTGCCAAATATACAACTTAAGTAATGCCTCACAGGACATATCTCGACTGTCAGCTATTTTTTTCAGAGATTCTAAAGTATCTTTTCATGTCTTTTATAAGGCATCAGGAAGTGTTTCTAGATAGTCTCTTTTTAGTTGTAATGACATAATGAAAAGACTCTATACGGTCGGTGTGCAACGAGATCGTTGGGCGCATCTTTTTATTTCAAAAATTGAATGTTTCTGACACTTCCATATCCTGCGCTCATATTGAATCCAGCAACTTGATGAAAGTCATCACGGACAAACTGCAAAGTGATGTCCGTACCTTCCAGTAAATCTTTATGAATTGGCTTGAGGGTTTCTCGAAGAGAATTTCTTCGATTTAGCAGCAACTCTCCACCTTCTATACTGATTCTGTAGGTGATATCTAACTCTTGGCAATAATACTCTCCTGTAAAATCCATCAACTGTTCAGAATCAGGAGGAGCAAAGTCCAGCCGTTGGAAAACGTCCCGTGGTTTGCCATCCACACAAACGTAAAGATGAGAGGGTTCATCTAAACCTGACTCTTCAAATTCAACATCGGGATTAGAAGGAATATCCATTATGACAAAATGACTTGAACTCACAGGAGCAAGTGTAAAGCTCATTCCGGCAAATTCCACGATTAATTTTCTATCCTTTACCAATAACTCCCAAACGGTTCCTGTTTTTAGGTTTTGATAAAAGCCAGTCTTGCTCTCTAAATTAACCGATGGAATTTCTATTATTTGGGTTTGGTGGCTTACAGATTCTATGCTTTGCTCCGTAAAGTCATCAACTAAGTAGATATCTGCGACTTTTCTGGCAAGCTCTGGTGGTTCAGCGCTGCCCAAATTTGACAAGCAAATTACAGAGAATCTCTGTTTGGGGAATCGAAGCATCTGTGATCTGTAACCCATCCATCCGCCACTGTGACTGATGGTTTCTAATCCTCGGTAATGCCCTCTGACTAAACCAAAGGCATAATCTATCACTTCGCCGCTATTCAATATTCCAGGTGTAATGATTTCTTCGATCAGGTCTTGCCCATATCCTCCTAATTTGTTTTGGTAAAAATTCTTATCCCAGATACATAGATCCTCAACCGTAGTGTAGATACCACCGTCACCCACTACATCAAGAATAGACATATCAATCCGAAAGCTACCTTCGTCCTTCAGAGAGTAGCCAATCGCTCTATTGCTGACAATCCTTGTGAAATCATCGTGAAAGTGAGTTGTCTTCATCCCAAGGGGACTGAAAATATGCTTATCAGCAAAAACCGCAAGAGATTCTCCGGAGACACGTTTGACAATTTCTGCCAAAAGAAAATATCCTGAGTTGCTGTACAAATGCTCCTCTCCTGGCTTGAAGTTCAATTCTTTTTGACGAGCTATTAAACCAATGATTTCGTTATCAGGATACTCATTCTCACATCGCATTCCTGCCAATCCCATCAGGGTTAAGTAATCACGAATGCCGCTTGTGTGGTGAATCAGATGCCGCACAGTAATGGGATACTCATATCTTGGTATCTCTGAAATGTAGATTTGGATCTCGTCATCTAAAGAAAGTTTCCCCTTTCTTGCAAGTAAAGCAATGCACATCGCTGTAAACTGCTTGGACGTTGAGGCAATATCAAAGACCGAATTTGGAAAAATCTTTATGTTGTGTTCTAAGTCAGCGATACCATAGCCGCGCTTATAGACAGTCTCACCATCTTTGGTGATGGCTAAAGCAAAACCAGGAGAGCCTGGTTTATCCCATTCGGAAAATAATTCATCGACTTTATTTGGTGATGGGAGTGTCATTATTGAAAGCTTAAAAGATGACTTATTTACTTATTATTGTACGAAGCGCCCAACGACCCGCTTCACCCGATGCTAGTGCGATCGCCTGATCTTGTAGTGGCGTGTCTAGACTAAAATGTTGCATTAAAATTCACTTGTGGTGTAGGACAGACAGCACCGGACGGGCTAGAAACCCATCCCAAAAGAGCAAGATGGCGAATTGCGTTGGCCTTAGCCTACCGTTTGCGATATTGAGAATTGATTTAATCTTCCCCGAACCCCCAACTGTGGCACAATAAAGAACTGTAATAAGAAAAGTATTGTTAAGGTAATTTAGTGACTCCAACAGCTCAAACCACGGCAAGTGCGCGTCGCGTGGTATTCCCATTTACGGCAATTGTGGGCCAGGAAGAGATGAAACTGGCGCTGCTGTTGAACGTGATTGATCCCAAAATCGGTGGTGTAATGATTATGGGCGATCGCGGCACAGGTAAATCCACAACTATCCGGGCCCTGGCTGATCTATTGCCAGAAATCCCTGTAGTTGCCAATGACCCCTTCAACAGTGACCCCAGCGACCCCGACTTGATGAGCGATGAAGTCCGGCAAAAATCAGGCACAGGGGCAGAAATTCCCATAGAATTTAAAAAAGTCCAAATGGTAGACCTGCCTTTAGGTGCTACAGAAGACCGAGTGTGCGGCACTATCGACATCGAAAAAGCTTTATCTGAAGGTGTCAAAGCCTTTGAACCTGGACTTTTAGCTAAAGCCAACAGAGGTATTCTCTACGTCGATGAAGTCAACCTCCTAGATGACCACCTAGTAGACGTACTCCTCGACTCAGCCGCAAGTGGCTGGAACACTGTAGAACGTGAAGGTATTTCCATCCGCCACCCAGCCCGTTTTGTACTCGTCGGTTCAGGAAACCCAGAAGAAGGCGAACTCCGACCCCAATTGCTTGACCGCTTCGGAATGCACGCCGAAATCCACACCGTTAAAGAACCAGCTTTGCGGGTGCAAATTGTGGAACAAAGGTCGGAATTTGACCAAAACCCACCAACATTCCTAGAAAAGTACAACCCTGAACAAACAGCACTACAAAAGAAAATTGTCGAAGCCCAAAAGCTCTTGCCAGAAGTAAAACTAGATTATGACCTGCGGGTAAAAATCTCAGAAGTTTGTTCAGAACTAGATGTAGACGGTTTACGCGGTGACATCGTCACCAACCGCGCCGCCAAAGCCCTCACAGCTTATGAGGGACGCACAGAAGTTACAGTTGACGATATCCGCCGTGTAATTACATTATGTCTGCGTCACCGCCTGCGGAAAGACCCCCTAGAGTCAATTGATTCTGGCTACAAAGTAGAGAAAGTGTTTGCCCGTATCTTTGGGGTAGAACTACTAGAAGATGACTCCTCACAAAAAAACGGTGCAGGTCAAATTAAGACAGGTGTCCGGTAATCACTATCAGTGAACAGTAATAATTAACAACTGTTCACTGATAAATTGAAATTCAGTACTCAGCATTCACTTGGTACTTGGCAAATCAGCACTGATGAGACATTGGAATTTTTGGTTAAACAGCTTTATTTTAGCTAGCCAATACAACCCACCCCGATTTGTAGAGTTAGTCATGCTGATGCTAGCGATCGCCATGTTAGCCATTGCTGTGATTCTACCAGACAAACCTTATTTAGTATTGGGCTTAAGCTTCGTAGTTGGTGCATCCATTTCTATCTTAGTACGAGAAGCGATCGCCCCCTCACCCGAAAACAAAGTCACCCAACTCACAGCCCTACTCCTACTCTTCATCAGCCTCTATGGTTTTGCTGACTTACTCAAAACTCTTTAACGGTAATAGGTAATAGGTAATAGGTAATAGGTAATAGTAAAAAATCATCAGTATATAACCAACTCCCAATCATCAATTTCCAATTCCCAATCACCAATTCCCAATTACCAACCCTGCATTTCCACTAACTCCATACACAAATTATTAATTGCTTCTAAATCCGGCCTATGGGGTATAGTTGAATGTTCATAAGCAGCATCCATCTGAGCAACCAAATCATCAGCCATCTCCATCACCTGCTGATAAGAATACTCACCCTGGAGGATAGCTTTTAAATCCTCAACATCACCCGCAACTCTCCTATCTACAGTTATTTCTCCAGTCTTTAATATTTCCAACCCACTGCGTAACAAGCGAATGCAGTGCATCCCATGCTTGAGATCAAAACCAGACTTCCTTTCCATCTCTGCCCTAGCCGGGTTACGATTTTCTTGCCAACTTAAATAAGCTTTCCATTCCCTCAAAGCTATTTGGTAATTTTGGCTTTTTTGTAACAACCGAATAAAATCTTTACGGCTATTAGTTAAATTTTGCGTATATTCTAAAGTTTCATCAGGTAAAGTATATTGTTTTAGCACTCCTTTAAAATCAATATCAGCAGTTAACAACTTATATAATTGTTCTGCTTCTTCTAGAAATTCAATCCTACCCCTAATCAAAGTATAAAGATACTCCAAAAAAGCATTCAAATCATCCTTAATTAAGGGTGCTTCATCTTCTATGCCAAAATCAGATGGTAGTGGTTTCTTCTCTGGTGGATTTAACAACCACTTACGATGGGTCTCCATCTTTTTAATTTGAGCAAAAGCATACCCAGAGTAAGTATGTTTAACCTTTTTACTTAAAAATAATTTCCGATGATTGATTAAATATTGTCCGACATCCGTTAACACAGGATATTCATTTAACCATAACAACTCCAAAACATTGGGATTAGCTCCCGATAACAATTGGAGTATTTTCCTTAATTCATATATAACCGTGTCTTTATTCCCATCCAGCAAAGGAAATATTCCCGGCTCATCCCAACCTGCATCCTTTTGTTCTATGTGGTCAAATCCCAAATAATACCTTTTAGGTGCAATAAACACCCCCCGAAAATCCAAATCAGAATCAGGGCGATTTAATCCATACCCGTGGCTACCAGCCAAACCAATTAAAATAGTTCTTTTCTCAACGTCTACTCTTTTCATATCTATAAATTAAAATATAGGCTCTTTATACCCAATTATTTGAGCCAGTTTTCCTACCATATCTTTTCCACTGGATAGGCATCAAAAACTGTATCTGTACTTAACAAAGGAATTTTTTCAGATATTGCTTGAGCGATGACAATTCTATCAAAAGGGTCGCGGTGATGGTTTGGTAAACTGTCCAAAGCATAGATATGAGATAATTCAATAGGTAAAATTTGTAGATTATTCACTCGCTGTTGAGTTTCTATCAAATTTGGCAGCGATGAGCTTAAATTTAACTTGCCAATTTGATATTTAATTTGTAACTCCCAAACGCTAGCAACACTAACTATCCAAGAGTTGTTATTATCTAGCAGTAAGTTTTTAACTCTTTCAGATAGTTTTTCTGGATTTCCTGTTGACCAAATAAGTACATGGGTATCCAAGAGTAACTTCATATTTCTCCTTCACCCAACCAAAATTCATCCGGTAAAGGCTCATTAAAATCATCACTCATCCATATTTCTCCTTGATTTAAACCTAATACCCGTTTTTGAGGCGTTTGTTCAGATTCTGGGGTTTGAGTGTATTTCTGTGCTAAAAATTCGACAAAATCTAGTACCTGCTGTAACTTTTCTGGTGGTAGGGTTTCTAGCTTGGCAATTAAATCTGAAGTAGTATCTACAACTTGGGAAGTCATCTCATCTTCTCCTAATTGAGTGTCTTACTTTAATGTTACTGTTATGGGCTGTACTATGGGCTTACGCCAATTCGTGATTAAGAAAATCACTTGCATCAAGCATTTACATAACTTCCCACTCCCTGATAAAAAAGGGAAAATCTGAGCCAGGAGATCCTTTGCTCAGACTTGTTGGTGCTGTTCTGTGTCATTGTTTACTACATCAAACACTTTTGAGATTTCGCAAATTTCGCCGAAATTAATTGATAAGTTCTTTATTTGAAAATTTTCCAGCTATACCCTCAAAAACTATAGATAAAAGATTGACCTAATATTGGCTAATAGCATACAATTTTAGATTGTCTGTCTAATTACCTGCTCGGATCAGGTAGACATACTACAAAAGCTGGTAAATCAAAACCAGCTACCTGTACGGCAACCTCAAGGACAATTTCATGGCTTACGCGATTATTGAGACTGGTGGCAAGCAAGTGCGAGTTGAGCCAGGTCGTTTTTACGATATTGAACTCCTCTCTGTTGAACCAGATGAAAAAGTTACAATAGACTCTGTATTACTAGTGCAGAATGACGGTGAAGTCACCATTGGACAACCGTTAGTAGCTGGGGCAACAGTACAAGGAACGGTGTTGCGGCATCTTAGAGGTCGCAAAGTCCTGGTTTATAAAATGAAGCCGAAAAAGAAGACCCGCAAAAAACGGGGTCATCGCCAGGAAATCACCAGACTTTTAATAGATTCCATCACTCTTAACGGCACAGTTTTAACAGCACCTACTGCAACTGAGGAAACTGCCGACGCTACCCCAGATACAGAAACTGCTGCTGAATAATAGTAAAGAAGCAATAAAAAGGAAATTATGGCTCACAAGAAAGGAACAGGTAGTACACGCAACGGTCGTGATTCTAACGCCCAGCGTCTGGGTGTAAAGCGCTTTGGCGGACAAGCCGTTATTGCAGGTAACATTCTCGTGCGTCAACGTGGAACCAAGTTTCACGCTGGTAACAATGTTGGCATCGGTAAAGATGATACTTTGTTTGCCTTGGTTGATGGTGTAGTTACCTTTGAACGCAAAGGCAAATCCCGCAAGAAAGTTAGCGTTTACCCAGCCGCCGCAGCAGAAGCAGTAGCTAGCTAAACGATCAAGGTGAGCGATCATGCTCACCTTGTTTGTAGTCAATACTTTAGTTCTTAAATTTGGTATGGAGCGCCTACTACAAACCTAACATTATCTTTTGGGTTAACAGCATATTTGTAAATGCTCCTAATCCTACCCCAGCAATTGAAACAATCAATGTAGCTATAAAAGCTTGCCATTCTGTAAACCCATCTGATTGGAAGTCGATTCTTGCTAAGAGAGCGGCAGAAATGACAAGTAATGTATCAAGAAACACTCGAAACCAAGCTATCATTATAAAAAATAAGAATGCTCCGGCTACAGCAACGAAAAAACTCCTAATACTGGAAGCAAGTAAAACACTAGAGTAATTAGCTATCTTCGGATAAGGGGCAGTGATGCTTCCTACCAAGAAAAATATCGCCAGCAGAAGAATAACCCAGACAGCCCAAGGGGCTTTCATCTCGGACAAGACCCAACCCAAAGTGCTGTAGCTCAACAGTAGTAGCATTATGGCTGTCCAAGGGAGTTTATTCAAAATTGACATGGGTGGGTATAGCTATTTAGCAGAGCAATCTATATTTGTAATACTTAAGTTTGTTTAATAATCAAATCGGATTACTATACATTTGTAATACTTACTTAGGTGAGGTTCATCCAATATTCAAGAATCTGTTTCCTGTCAAGGCAATTTTTGTTATGGTTGTCTGGTTTAAAAATACGACAAGAAGCACACTGTACTTAGAAACCAGCAAAAAACCTAATTTGCTTGGATGGATTTTGGCTGCGATCGCTTAGACTATTAGTTTATCATCCTATTTTTTCTATATGCAATCAATAGGTTGTCAGTCTCTGACAAAAGTTTAAACAACTTTTGCAGAGAATTACGGTAAAAACTAGTTAAATATTTTAGTAAACATTTGTAAACTATTAGCAGCCGAGTAGCGAAGTAAGTATCACATCGTGTTCAAGGAATGACCATGAAACAAATTGTTATTGCAGAGCGGATATGCCTTATTGGTCATATCGTCTCGATGTTTTTTGGACTAGTAGGGATACTACTAGTTGTACCCAATGCCGAGGTACTGTTCCATCTATCTGAGTTTGGACAGACAGCCATGCAGTGGAGTATGGCTGGTGGTGGTGTAGTTTACATGATTTTGGGTGCAGCGGCCGTATTTTTATATGCCCTACGCACATTAGGGTTAGGTCGTACTTTGGGTTTTATGCTACCTGCTGTACTAATATCCTTAACCAGTGAACTGTTAGGAACCAGCACAGGCTTTCCTTTTGGTCACTACAGTTATTTAAGTGGCTTGGGCTATAAAATTGCTGGTCTAGTACCGTTCACAATTCCCTTGTCATGGTTTTATGTAGGATGTTCCTCATACCTGTTGGGGCGTGCTGGTTTAGAGGTAGATAAAAAACCCACCTTGTTACGCCATATCGGTGCTATTAGCTTGGGTTCATTACTACTCACCTCATGGGATTTTGTGCTTGACCCTGCTATGAGCCAAACTTCCTTACCTTTCTGGTATTGGCAACAACCAGGCCCCTTCTTTGGAATGCCCTATCAGAACTTTGCTGGTTGGTTGGGTACAGGTGCAGTATTCATGACAGTGGCTGCTGTGTTGTGGAGAAATAATCCGATCAAATTTGAGCGATCGCAGCTTAATGTACCTTTAATAGTTTATTTAGGTAACTTTGGTTTTGCTACCGTCATGAGCTTGGCAGCAGGCTTCTCTATCCCTGTATTGTTAGGCATAGTGCTAGGTGTAGCCCCAGCGTTAGCTTTATGGTGGAAAGGCTCATCTGCATCAGACCAACTCAGCGTAGAAGCATCTACGAAAGAAGTCTCCATAGCCAGCATTAAGGTTGTGAATTAGGGATTGGGGACTGGGGACTGGGGACTGGGGACTGGGAATTGGGAATTGGGGACTGGAGAAAGCCCCGCTACCCCTCACAGTACTCATTACTCAGCACTCAGCACTCCTTAATACCTAATTCAAAATTAAAAACAATTTTGTTTATAGTAACGATTCCAGTTGCAAAGTATTTTTATCGTGGATAACGCTTTGACAGTAGCAAGTGCCTTGGCGCTTCTGTTACTACTCATCCAAGTGCCAGCAACAGCAATTCTGCTGTCTCGTCTATTTAAGGGGCCAAGACGGTTACCCCCAATTCAACCTCAACAACCAACACCAGAACTTTTGGGCAATGTGAGCGTTGTTGTTCCCACACTGAATGAAGCTCTGCGGATCAGTCCTCTGTTAGCTGGTTTGAGTCGCCAAAGTTACGAAGTTCGGGAAGTAATTGTTGTAGACAGTAAGTCCCAAGATGGAACTCCCGATTTAGTAAAAGTTGCACAGCAGCAAGACCCCCGCTTTCGCCTCATCAATGATGATCCTTTGCCCTCTAATTGGGTAGGAAGACCTTGGGCATTGCATAACGGCTTTTTGTATAGTTCGGAAGATAGTCAATGGTTCTTAGGCATGGATGCTGATACTCAGCCCCATCCTGGTTTAGTTGCTAGTTTAGTGAAAATAGCCCAGGCCCAGGAATACGACTTAGTATCCCTATCACCCCAGTTTATTCTTCAGTATCCGGGTGAGTGCTTGTTGCAACCCGCCTTGTTGATGACTCTTCTTTACAGATTTGACCCCGCAGGCGTTACTACAGACCAACCAGAAAGGGTAATGGCTAACGGACAATGCTTTTTATGCCGTCGCTCTGTATTAGCTGCTGTGGGTGGCTACAGTAGCGCCAGTAGCTCTTTTTGTGACGATGTTACGTTGGCACGTCATATTGCCGCCCAAGGGTTTAAGGTGGGCTTTTTAGACGGGGCTAAGGTATTGAAAGTGAGAATGTATGAAGGGGCGTTAGAAACTTGGAAGGAATGGGGACGCAGCCTTGATTTAAAAGATGCCTCTCCCCGCGCTCAAATTTGGGGAGATTTATGGTTACTATCGGCAGTACAAGGTTTACCTTTATTGATTGTAACTGGTTACTTGCTGATTAATTCCTGGCAACTAATGTTGCCTGTCAAGTTGTTATTGGGACTGAATGTATTTCTACTGGTGATTCGCTTTGCTATGCTATTGGCGATCGCTCCTTCCTACGACCGTCAAAATGCTAAAGCTGGCTGGCTGTTTTGGTTATCACCCTTGGCCGATGCTTTAGCAGTTCTGCGAATCTTCTTATCTGCTTTTCGCACTCCCAGGGAATGGAGAGGTAGAACTTATAGCAAGGAATAGTGAGTGCTGAGGAGAGAGCAATAATTCCTGCCTCTATTTTCCCAAGACCCTACCCCAATTATTTATTCATCTTCACCCCCCAAGCGATCGCCTCGTTCTAATTCCCAGAGAATTTGATTACCCTCACGGCGTACCCGTGAAACAATCCAGTTGCGCCAGCGCCACTGATCTCCCCTACTAGTAACAGCACTGGCGTGGACATCCATTAAGTCTGCCAACTCAGAACTAGTGATTAAATAACCTTTCGCCGCAATTTCGTCTGCAATATGCAGAGTTTCTACTAAGTTGCGGAGTTGTTCCACCCGCTTTTCCGGCGGGTTTTCCTCGATTGTAGCCGCAACGTGTGCGGTAGATGGTTCCATAGTGTTGATATTTGACGCAGAAGTACTGATTTCTTGTGTCGTTTTGTGAACTATTGTAGAGGTTGTAACATGATCAGGTACTTTAACTACATTTATTTTACTGATGTCAGGTAAAGATTTATGAGCATGACGGGGAGATAACTGTTGTAGAGAGGGCATTCTACCAGTTGCAAAACAGCGAGCAATCACATCACAACGCTCGTTACCGATGTTGCCAGAATGACCTCGAACATGATGCCAATTTACCTTACGGCTATTTAATTCATCTAAAGTTTCTAGAAGGTCTTGATTCTGAACTGGATTCCCATCAGATTTTTTCCAACCCTTTTTTTTCCAACCTTTTACCCACTTGGTGACGCAGTTAATTAGATACTCACTATCGGTATAGAGGGTAATGGGTTCAGCTTGTCCGGAGTCGTGGAGAAATTTGAGAGCGGCGATCGCCGCCTGCATTTCCATCTTATTATTGGTGGTATGCTTGGCAGCATCGCCCATTTCGTGAACTGAACCATCACTAAAATAGACAACTACACCCCAGCCGCCAGGGCCAGGATTGCCAGTGCAAGCACCATCAGTGTATATACTTTCGATTATCGGTTGGGTAGACATAGTAAAAACATCAAAGCACAGAGCGAAGAGCTATTAGCCACGCATTTTATTTAGCAATATCTAGGCTATTACTACTAATTTCCTTAATAACGAATACGTGGGTCAACGTAAGCATTGAGAATATCAATTAAAATGCTTGCCGAGACGACGATCGCCCCAAAAAATACCAGCACACCTTGGACTGTGGGATAATCGCGATCGGAGATTGCCTGATATAGCCGATTTGCCAACCCAGGCCAGGAAAATGTCACTTCCGTTAAAATTGCTCCACCTAGCAGGGAAGCAAAGGTTAATCCTAGAACAGTAATTACCGGAATCAGCGCATTTTTTAAGGCGTGCGACACCAAAATTTTATTTTCCGCAATTCCTCTAGCTCTGGCTGCTTCCACATAATCAGCTTTGAGAGTTTGCTTTAAATTGACTCTGACAATACGCTCAAAAATGCCACTCAGCAAAATTCCTAAGGTGAGACAAGGGAGTGCTAAATGATGCAAAGATGTAAAAAACTGTGTCAAGTTACCACTGAGCAAACTATCAACTGTATATAAACCTGTGAATGTAGGCGGGGGTGGAAGATTGGGCGGAAAACGATTGGAATTGGGAAACCAACCCAACTGCACGGAAAAAATTAACTGTAGCAGCATTCCCGCCCAAAACATGGGGAGTGCATAAGTAATAATCCCAAATAACCGTCCGCCAATATCAAATGAAGTTCCCGGACGAGAAGCGGAAAGCGTCCCTACCAAAATTCCCACAATCAAAGCTACCGCCATACTAAACACAGCTAACTCGACTGTGGCCGGAAAATATTGTCCAATGATATTCCAGACGTGTTGTCCCCGACTTGTCAAAGATGTCCCTAAATCAAAATGCAGTAAATCACCCAAGTAATTTAGGTACTGTATAAATAAAGGTCGGTTTAAACCCAGTTGTTCTCGATATTGTTCTTTCACGCTTTCTGAAGCACGCCCACCAAGAATCGCATCTACTGGGTCACCCGGTGTAGCTCTGAGTAATAAAAATACAATCGTAATAATAGTTAGCAGTTGCAGGGGCGCAAACAGTAACCGAGAAACAATGTAGTATTGTAAGGCTTTGGAGCGAGACATAAATGTTTAGTCATTGGTCATTGGTCATCGGTCATTGGTCATCGGTCATTGGTCAAAAATCAATAGTCATTAGAGATTAGTCAGTTATTTAGATGACAGACTAATTACTAATGACTATGGACTGTTGACTATGTATTATTGACCTTTGACTATCGACTTATAAACGAGATTTTTCGATGGGTCAAGTTGTACACCACTCACACCTTTTTGAGCAAATACATAATCTTTGCTTTGCCACAAAGGAATATAGGGAATATCAGTTGATAATTGAGTTTGAATTTCTGCAAATATTTTCTGACGGGTTGCGGGGTCTTGCTCTTGACGTTGCTGGTCGATTAATTTGTTGACAGCTTCGTTATAGTAAAAAGAACCTTGAGTTTGGCTACCGCCCTCTTCACACCCTTTAGCAACTGACCCTTTCTGACAAGCTAAGAATGGCTGCACATAATTATCTGGGTCTAAAAAGTCGGGGTACCAATCAACTAAAGCTGCTGGATATATACCCTTTGAGATGTCTTTATAAAAGGTAGCACCTTCGACGGTACTGACTTCAAACTGAAGTATACCACCAAGATTTTGCTCGGCGATCGCTTTTAAGGTCTGGGCTGCCAAGCTGCGGACTGCGGAACTAGCCGGATACCAAATCTGCACTTTTGCGGGATTTTCAGCAGAAAATCCCGCCGCAGTTAGCAATTGTTTAGCTTTCTCAAAGTTTGCATCACCATACTTTTCTTTAAAGATTGGTTGGGACACATCAAAAGTGGTAGGAATTAAGCTATAAAGTGGTTCAGCTTGGCCAAATAAAGCTCTTTGATTTAAAAGTTGACGGTCAATAATTGTCGCTACGGCTTGTCTTACTTCTAGTTTATCTAGAGGCTCTTGATTGCGATTCAAAGCCATAAAAGTAACGACACTACCTTGAGATGTTATCCCTTGCCAATCTCCTTTTTTAGCACCAGCTTCTAAGCTTTTAATTTGGTCTGGTTGCAAAGACTGATAAGCTACATCTACCGCGCCAGTACGGAAAGCATTAAATAGATTTACCGGACTAGTTTGAATCTGCACATTAACGCCTTGATTCTTGGGTTTTTCTCCCCAATATTTATCAAATACATCAAAGCGTAGTGAATCCGTACCATACTGCGCCAATTTGTAAGGGCCAGTCCCTACAAAAGTATCTGGTTTAAACTTTCCTGCACCTAGTTCATAAGCTGTAGGTGAAACTGCACAAACTCCAGAAAATGCTAACAGCGAGGGAAAAGCTGCAAAGGGTTTTTTTAGTTGAATTGTTAGCTCATAATCGCCTGTAGCTTTCACCGAAGCTATGGTATCAGCTAGTAAGAACGATGGTTTGCCTTTATTTTCAATAAAGCGCTGGATGCTAAATTCCATTGCTTTAGCATTGAAAGCAGTACCATCGTGAAAAAGCACTCCCTGACGTAGGGGTATGGTGTAAGTTAAACCATCTTGGCTAACTTTTGGTAGTGCTGTAGCCAACTGTGGCTGAATTACTGTACTACCTGGTTCATAAGTATAGAGGCGATCGCTCATATTAAACACTAAACCCAAAGAGGCCAATTCATACGCATCAGCCGGATCTAGGGTTCGTGGTTTGAGTGTCGTCCCCACCGTAATTCGACCATCCCCTGAGGGACTATTATTTGCACTTGATGTTGGTGTAGTTGTTTGTTGGCGAGGAGTGCAACTGATAACCAAAACTAAACAGAGAGAGAATAAAGAGACGAATTTTGTCATCCGCCCCCACTGTCTCCCAGACAAAGCAAACCAGTTCATAGCGTCCCAATTTTTTGCAATTAGCGGTCAGTAATTATACTATATAAATTATCTTTTATACGTTATTTCTCAAAATTCAACTACGCGATCGCTTTGTAGAAATTTAGAACCCTTACACCCCTATACCCTTACACCCAGTTTCAACAGACAATCTAGGTGCGTAAGTCCTAATATATATTATTTAATTTTATTAAAATTTAATTGAGCTAATTCATATTCAGTAACCACGAAACAATTTTTATCCATTCAAGTTTTTTATTATTGAGTAAAATTGTTATAGCTTCATAGTCTATCAGGAAAGGTAGTTTGTAAAACAATTTTAGTGATTACGGTATATTGAATCAACAAGTTACCTACTGTCACTTAATTGCCAGACACGCCAATAATTACTACCAAATTCTACTTAAAGATAAATTATCGGTTGGGCATTGTGTAAGATTGCAGTTTCTCTTCCAGAGTAAGGTTTATCTAAATATCAGTGTTATCAGTAATTAGTCAAATCATTTTGACTAATAGAATTCTATGTTTATACATCATCAACTTGAGATGATTGCAAAATTGTCAACAGCAGATTAAAAGTTGCAAAAGTGAGAATAAAACAGTGAAATATTTCTTTCTTTCCGAAGGATGGACTATTGGCAGAGTTTGGGGATCTGATGGATTGTGGCAGATCACTGCATGGCGCAGATCACCAGAAATACAGCGATTAAATATTTGTTTGGTAGAAAACAACGAATTAATGTGGCTTTATCGCATTGAAGAAGCCGTAATCACCGTAGAAGTAAAACCAACTACATCTGCCTTAGTTAACCAAACCATTGGGCAAGTAGTTCTCAAACGCCTAATGACCGCCGAACAAGTAATTGAACGCCTGGGTACAGCTGAGGCAAAGTGCCAGTTACAAAATATTCAATCAGTCGTGTAGTAGATGCCAAGAGGGACTGAGGACCTAAATTATTACCCAAGACTCAGGACTCTTCTCTCTTTGTAAAGATTTATAAACATACGTAGGATAACTTGTAACGGCGATCTGTGGGAAGATAAAGCCTAGTAGGGAGGCGATAGCATCAATGGACACGCTTGCAAACGGTTCCATCAATAGTTACACTTTTTAAAACATTCTCATTTTTACTTGGCGATCGCCACCCTCTAGGGACACAATCCCAAAACGGTTGAGTGTCGCCAAATAATCCACTCTCCGAACTTAATAAAATTCGGGTGTGGTAAAGGATCAGACTCTGGCAATAAAAAAAATTTCAGAGAAGTCCGAGGTGAGGCTTCCAACCTTGGAACCTTAACTAAAGAAAATTGTTTTGTAAACATAACTCATCGAGGAGGAGCGTAGTCGATGGGACTACCCTGGTACCGAGTACATACAGTAGTTCTGAATGACCCAGGGCGACTGATTTCTGTACACTTGATGCACACAGCCCTGGTGGCAGGTTGGGCTGGTTCGATGGCACTATACGAACTAGCTATTTATGACCCCAGCGATCCGGTTCTCAACCCGATGTGGCGGCAAGGGATGTTCGTGCTACCCTTCATGGCACGGTTAGGTGTTACCCAATCTTGGGGCGGTTGGAGCGTTACTGGCGGTACAGCAACTGACCCTGGTTTCTGGTCATTTGAAGGGGTTGCCGCAGCTCACATTGTGCTTTCTGGTTTATTGTTCCTAGCTGCCGTTTGGCACTGGGTTTACTGGGATTTGGAACTCTTTAGAGATCCTCGAACCGGTGAACCTGCTTTAGATTTGCCAAAAATGTTTGGCATTCACCTGTTCTTATCCGGTTTACTCTGTTTCGGCTTTGGTGCTTTCCATCTCACAGGCTTATTCGGCCCTGGAATGTGGATTTCTGACCCCTATGGAGTCACCGGCAGCGTCCAGCCAGTAGCACCCGAATGGGGTCCAGATGGATTTAACCCATTTAACCCTGGTGGCGTAGTAGCTCACCATATTGCAGCTGGTATTGTCGGTATCATTGCAGGTTTATTCCACCTCACTGTTAGACCCCCCGAAAGGCTCTACAAAGCTCTACGGATGGGTAACATTGAAACCGTACTTTCCAGCAGTATTGCGGCAGTATTCTTCGCAGCTTTCGTAGTTGCAGGAACCATGTGGTACGGCAACGCTACTACACCCATCGAACTGTTTGGGCCCACACGTTATCAATGGGATCAAGGCTATTTCCATCAAGAAATTGAGCGCCGTGTGCAATCAAGCGTAGCTCAAGGTGCAAGCCTTTCCGAAGCTTGGTCACAGATTCCTGAAAAACTAGCTTTCTATGATTACGTCGGTAACAGCCCCGCCAAAGGTGGTTTGTTCCGTACAGGGCCAATGGTTAAGGGTGATGGTATTGCCCAATCTTGGCAAGGTCACGGCGTATTCAAAGATGCTGAAGGCCGGGAATTGACAGTACGTCGTCTCCCCAACTTCTTTGAAACCTTCCCAGTAATCTTGACAGATGCTGATGGTGTTGTCCGCGCTGACATCCCTTTCCGTCGAGCAGAATCCAAGTATAGCTTTGAACAATCAGGCGTAACAGTTAGCTTCTACGGTGGCGATTTGGACGGTAAAACCTTTACTGATCCCGCCGATGTGAAGAAATATGCCCGTAAAGCTCAAGGTGGAGAAATATTTGAATTCGACCGCGAAACCTTAAACTCTGACGGTGTATTCCGTACATCCCCCAGAGGTTGGTTTACCTTTGGTCACGCCGTATTTGCTCTGTTATTCTTCTTCGGTCACCTCTGGCACGGCGCTCGGACAATATACCGAGACGTATTCGCCGGTGTGGAAGCGGATCTAGAAGAACAAGTAGAGTGGGGTCTATTCCAGAAAGTGGGTGACAAATCAACCCGCGTTCGGAAGGAAGCTTAATTTTAGGGACTGGGGACTGGGGACTGGGAAATATACCGAGTACCGAGTACCTAGTACCCAGTACCCAATACCCAATACCTAAGCAGGAGTTTTTAATATGGAAAGCGTTGCTTACATTCTAATTTTGACCCTAGCAATAGGCGTTCTCTTTTTTGCGATCGCATTCCGCGAACCACCCCGCATTGAGAAAAAAGAAGAGAAATAAGGCAGCTAATGCTCATTCTCTCAGTCAAATAAAGCAAATATCCGTTGTTTTTCTCAAGAAAAACAACGGATATTTGCGATTAATACACTCCTGTCTCCAAACCATAGAAAATAGGAAAAATTCATTTCCACGGTTAATTACTTAACAAATATTCCATATTTATTTGTGATATAATCTTTTTTCTGGAAGTTAATATGTGTGAACACTAGCTTTTCTGCGCTAGGATTAGACAGAGATATAGGTGTACACTACCAACTCAGGCAGTTGCATACACATGGCTATTATGGCATAACCATTACGGAGACTAGAACCAGGAACACAACAGCATGGTCAATCAGAATTTAACCGCTACAGAAATTGGATTTACTCACGAAGATTTCGCTGCCCTACTTGACAAATACGACTATCACTTCAGCCCAGGAGATGTCGTACCAGGTACAGTTTTTAGTATAGAACCGCGCGGCGCTCTGATTGACATAGGTGCTAAAACAGCAGCTTATATACCTATACAAGAAATGTCTATAAACCGGGTCGATGCCCCGGAAGAAGTTTTACAATCAAACGAAACAAGAGAATTTTTCATCCTGACCGATGAAAACGAAGATGGACAGTTAACTCTTTCCATCCGCAGAATTGAATATATGCGTGCTTGGGAGCGTGTACGCCAACTGCAAGCAGAAGATGCCACAGTGCGCTCTGGTGTATTTGCCACTAACCGTGGGGGGGCGTTGGTCAGAATTGAAGGACTACGGGGCTTTATTCCCGGTTCTCACATCAGCACCCGCAAACCAAAAGAAGAATTAGTAGGCGAAGAACTGCCTTTAAAATTCCTAGAAGTAGACGAAGAACGTAACCGCTTAGTTCTCTCTCATCGTCGTGCGTTAGTTGAGCGCAAGATGAATCGCCTAGAAGTGGGCGAAGTGGTAATCGGTACAGTGCGCGGTATCAAACCCTACGGTGCATTCATCGATATCGGCGGTGTTAGCGGCTTGTTGCACATCTCGGAAATTTCTCACGAGCATATCGATACACCTCACAGTGTATTCAACGTCAATGATGAAGTGAAAGTGATGATCATTGACTTGGATGCCGAAAGAGGTAGAATATCTCTCTCTACTAAGCAGTTGGAACCAGAACCCGGTGACATGATTAAAAACCGTGATTTGGTTTACGATAAAGCCGAAGAAATGGCAGCTAAGTATAGAGAACAACTGCTGGCTAAACAACAAGGTATTACCTTACCCGCAGAAGGTGCAGAAGATTTGATTGAGGAAGAAATTCCCCCTGCAACCGAAGATGCTGTAGCTGAAGAAGAAATTGTAGCAGTTGAGGAAATCCCAGCAGCTATTGAAGAATAATACAGTTGTAGTTTAAGTTAACTGTCATTAACAACATCAAGACATTTTTGAAAGAGGGTTTTCCCTCTTTTTTATTTTGACTTTTTATAGGGTTTAATTTTGTGGCTACCATTAAATGTAAAGATATCGTATTTACTAATATTCAAGGGATTTTATTTGATAAAAACGGTACTTTAGAAAATTCAGAAGCCTATTTGCGATCGCTTGGACAAAAAGCAGCGAGAATTGTAGATGCCCAAGTACCCGGAATTGGTGAACCTTTACTCATGGCTTTTGGTATTAACGGTGATACACTCGACCCAGCCGGTTTAATTTCGGTAGCCAGTCGCCGCGAAACAGAAATAGCCACAGCCGCCTATATCGCTGAGACTGGGAAAGGATGGTTTGAATCTTTAAAAATAGCGCGTCAAGCCTTAGATGATGCGGAGAAATACATTGGTGTAACTCCAGCACCTCTTTTCACAGGTGCATTGGAAATATTGCAATCTCTTTCAAATGCTGGACTTAAACTTGGCATTGTTTCAGCAGCAACCACATTGGAAGTGAAAAACTTTGTTGCACAACATGATTTAGGTAATTATATCCAAGCCCAAGTAGGCGTAGATGACGGCCCTACTAAACCAGATCCCATATTATTTTTACAAGCTTGCCAAACTTTAGGAGTAGAACCAGAAGCTACATTAATGGTAGGTGATGCTGTAGGTGATATGCAAATGGCTCGTAACGCTCAAGCAGCAGGTTGTATTGGCATTACTTGGGTGAATAAACCAAATAATGTC
Organism: Anabaena sp. FACHB-595; assembly: GCF_048568275.1. Lineage (NCBI taxonomy): Bacteria > Bacillati > Cyanobacteriota > Cyanophyceae > Nostocales > Nostocaceae > Anabaena > Anabaena sp. FACHB-595. The sequence continues at coordinate 139,407 of NZ_CP183473.1, read as the reverse complement.
CAAGGTGCAAATGTAGTAATTAATCAGCTAGATGAAATTCAAATTTTAGAAAGCTAGAGGTTAGAAACTAGAGACTAGAAAATACAAATTCCGAATTAAGCTAAACTTGCATTGAGACTCATCATGGAGAAACCCTGATGCTACAAGTGAACCATCGCTTTCAGAGCTTTGAAGAGTACCTATCTTATGATGATGGCACAGATCAACTCTATGAGTTGTTTAATGGAGAATTAATCGAAATGCCTCCAGAATCGGAAATCAATGTTCAGATTGCCACATTTTTATTAATTAAGTTTGCATCCTTATTAGGCTATCAAAGAGTGCGAGGACATGGTTTAGAACTGGAAGTGAGAGGAGAACCCAGAAACCGTTATCCTGACCTAACCATTATTCGAGAAGAGCATATTCAGCAGTTAGCCAAGCGCAATACTATTCGTCTATCAATGCTACCTCCACTATTAGTAATTGAAGTGGTTAGCCCTGGAGACTTGCAAAGAGATAGAGATTTTATTGCCAAGCGATCGCAGTATCAAGATTGTGGTATTCCTGAATATTGGATTATTGACCCCGAAACTAAAACTTTATTAGTCTTAGAACTTACTGATAAGACATATACCGAGCTAGGTAACTTCTCTGATGATGATTTAGTTGCATCTCCACAATTTAACCAACTAAATCTGAAAGTATCGCAAATATTTGAATCAGTAAATCCAGCTTAAACAATCAGCTTCAAGTTTATTTTTTTATATCAAGCTAAATATTCTAGTATTTATAGGCAACTAGCCATGCAAAACACAGAAACGACATTACAACTTCGTTTGTGGACAGTTGAAGAATACCACCGGATGGCTGAATCTAGTATTTTTGGCGCAGATGAACGGGTGGAACTTCTAGAAGGAAAGATTATTTGCATGATTGCTAAAGGAACAGCTTATCGGTCGGCAACGACTCGGACAGATAGATTACTGCAAAATAGTCTAAAGAATTTAGCGCTAATATGTGTTCAAGACCCTGTAAAGTTAAACGATCACTCTGAACCAGAACCCGATATTGCTGTTGTAAAAATAGATCCTTTAGACTACGCAGACCACCATCCTACACCATCTGAAGTTTACCTAATTATTGAAGTAGCCGATAGCAGTCTGAAACTAGATTGTATAACTAAATCTCAAGCTTATTCCCAAGCAGGAATTAAAGATTACTGGGTGTTAGATGTAATTAGTCGCCAGTTGCACGTTTTTCGGCAACCGACTCCACAAGACTATAAAAGCAAAGTAGTTTTGGCAGAAGATGCAACGATCGCACCCTTAGAGTTTCCCGATTTGCAGATTGCGGTTTTAGATATGTTACCACCAGTCATTGGGGATAAATAGAAAGCGATCGCTGATACTCAAGTTAACACAGAGGCGATCGCTTTTCTCAACTAGGTTTTTGAGATTAGTAGGTCGTCACTAAATCCGTCTTTCCCAAGGACCCCAGATAGCTAGAGTCAGACCAGCACTTTGGACGTTAACAAACAGAGTGCGACCATCAGGAGAAAAACAAGCTCCAGCAAACTCACTACCACCACCATTTAAGATGTTACGTGCAATATTATAGAGTTTTCCATCAGGAGTCACACCTCTTATAAAATTGGGCGCAGCTCCGTCTTCACAAAGAATGAGATCGCCAAAAGGTGCTACACAAATGTTATCAGGCGCACGAAGATCACTGGCTCCAGGAGACTGGACAAACAACTCAAGGGTATTAGTAGCAGGAATGTAACGGAAGACTTGACCAAGCCCATTAGGATTACCACTAGGGTTAACAGAGCCGCCATTTGTACAACAGAAATAAATTTCACCGTTACCGTACCAAATACCTTCCCCACGAGCAAATCTAGCTGCACCTAAGTTACGACCCTGTTCACGGACATTATCTGTTTGTGGGTTAGGCTCAGGGATATCTACCCAATTTACAGCCCATTTTTGTCCTACGCTGAAACCACCAGCAGTGTTAACACTACCAGCAATGTTAGAAATATTACCTATTCTGAGAGCTTGGAGTCTACCACCTGCTGCTAAATTACCAGGTTGGTTGGGGAGAAAACGATAGAAAAGGCTATCTCCTCTATCTTCTGTTTGGTAAACAATACCAGTTGCAGGGTCTACAGCCACAGCCTCATGGTTAAATCGTCCCATAGCCACTAGAGGCACTGGTTCTACAGGAGCCGTAGCACTAGCGGGAACCTCAAAGTTATAACCGTGTAACTTTGTAGATCCATCAGAGCTACCAGGTACGCTGACATTTTCTTCACAAGTAATCCATGAACCCCAAGGAGTTGGACCACCTGCACAGTTACGAATGGTTCCACCGAGAGAGGCAAACTGTTTGATTAACTGACGATTTGCCCCTACAACCATAGTCGTAGTTCCGCCTCTACTCACAGGATCATAACGATTTGGTACTTGTACTTGTGTACCAGAAGTATTGCCCAGTTCATGGTTACAAATCAAGATAGTTGTGCCTCTAGGACCTTTGAAGGCTGCCATCCCGTCTTGACTACCAGGTACTGGAGATCCATCAGCCATGATGTTACCAACACGAGATATAACTCGATACTGGAATCCAGCTGGTACTGCTAAAATCCCATCAAGACTGTCAATAAGTGGACCATATCCTGTAGTGGTAGGTGTCACTTGACCGAAAGCAGCTCTAGCAAGCAGACCTTGCAAGGGAGATATAGCTAGAGTTCCGGCTGCACTCGCACCAGCCATTGCAAAAAACTTGCGTCTAGATAATGTCATGAGAAATTTTTGGTTAATCAAAATGCCTAGTAAAAATTACTTGTGCTTGATTAAGTTCTGGTAATGATTCATTTAAAATAAAACTTGTTAATAGAATTTACACAGTTTATTTTTTTATACAAAATCGAGATAAATAATATATCTTAATCAAAAAATGACAGATTTTATATATAGCAAAACTTAGACGAATAAGCTTGCAAAGAGACGTATCCGTTCATTATTTTGCTTAATCACCATTAGCGAAATGGTGAAGTTAAGATAAGAATAAGCTCACTCATTACACCAACAATCAAAAGAATTAAGTGATACATAAGTAAGATGCAATATTAGGTTAAGACTAGTTAAAGATTACTTTAATCAAAAGAAAATTCAATGATTTCTGGACGAATATATTTTTTTTGTATTTTATTGAGAAAATAAAACCTAAACTATTAAAACTAAATTCAATCTAATGATAAAATTCCCCCTAGTGGTTTTAGACATTATGAATGTCTAACAACGCCAATTTTGTTATTAATTCCCAGGGGCTAGTGAATCTAGCTATTATCAACCAAGCCTATTAGTATGGGCAAATTAAAGCTTTTTATGTGCTTATTGAGCAACATAAAAACATTTGACATGGCTTGACTCTCGCTAAAATTATCTACGCTTTTGTAACGGATAATTGCAAGTTAGCGATCGTTGCAACAACATCAGAACTCATTTCTAATCTTAAAAAATGAAAAGCATACGTAACCAAATCCAAGCTACTTTAGCCGTTGCTGCTGTTACTTCAATTGCTACTTTAGCCAATATCTCCAGCGCTGATGCTGCTTCCTACAGGCTTGATTGGACAGGAAGTCAAGGTTATTCAGCGCAAGGACGTTTCAACTACGACAATATTTTTCAAGGAAGCGTTATTACCCGCGATCAACTAAGGCGTTTCGATATTTCCTTCTTCGACCCCCAAGGAACTTTGTTGCAAAGTTTCAAGTACAGTTTTCCTAATCCTAACAGTACTTTTAATTTCAACTTTGATACAGTTACAGGCACTGTCCTACAAACTGGCAGCTTTGATACACCCAACGGCTTTGATTTGGGCATTGACTTTAATACAACCTCAGCAGGGTTGTCCTTCTATACTTATCAAGGGGCTGATTTGTCTGCTCTAGGATTACCTACAACTATATTTTTGAAAGATGATCTCTCTCCAGAAGTCTGCGACACATTTCCTAACTGTCGATTAGATAATGGTGGTCAATTGACAGCAAGTGTTATCCCCGAACCTGGGGTAATTTTCGGTCTGTTGGCAGTTGGTTCCTTGGCTAGAGTCCTGAAGAAAAAGCCAGCATCCGTCTAGACAGTGAACCTGAATAGTTGAAGCCAGCCTGATTAGAACTTTAAGTAACCTCTATTCTATCCGTAATTAATTCACTAATTGAGAAAATGAGGGACGGTTATCAAGGTTTTCTCTAGCGTGTAGTTAATGTCACCTGAATTATTCACAAAGCCTATAAAAGCAGGCTTTGTGAATAAAATAAAATATACATAGCCGTTTGCAAATAAGTGAGGTAGAGAAGACAAAAGATGAACTCAACTGCCTCAAAACCATTAACCTCGTACTTTATTCAAAATAAAACTGCTGTAATCAAAATTTTCTGATGTATTCCAACCACTGCAACACGCGATTCCACGCCCACCAAGGATCAGCATCTTGGGCTTGTATCTGACCTTTTTTGCTATTTAGATAGCCCATGTGACCACCATAACGAGTCATCAGCAAATCTATTTTGGGATTGCTCTCACAGGTAGCTTGTAATTCGGGAACAAGTTCTGGATGAAATAGCGGGTCATCCGCAGCGTAAATAATTAGACTAGGTTTTGATATCTCTGGTAACAGTTGTAAAGGACTGCTTGCCGCATAATAAGTTTCTACGGATGGGAAACCAAGGCGCTTAATTACCAGTTCATTGTCAAAATCCCAAATGGTGTTAGCTCGTTTAATGGCTTCTGAGTCTAGGGTGCCTGGATGGTAGTCATGTATTCGCCATGCTAAGTTCTTGAGGTTTTTTGCAATACTCTGCTCTAAGTATTTACCTACAGGATGGCGAACTAAGTAACTGAGCGATCGCGTTGCATCTAAATTTGGGCAAATTACTGCACCACCTCCAATGTCACTATATTTTAGCCCAAAATACTCAGTGTCATTAGTTAAGTCTGCCGCAGCTTTCAGCCCCCACAACGCCAGTTGTCCCCCTAAGGAAAACCCTGTAAACCAAAATTTACTGGGACATCCCATAGCGGCCGCACCAGCCGCAATTCTAACAAAATCTTCACCTTCAAATAAACCATCAGAAGTTAGTGTTGGTGATAATTCGGCTGTTTTGCCGTGGGCGCGCCAATCAAATAAAACTACAGCAAATCCTTGAGCGTATGCTTTACGTCCCAGCAATCTCAAAAACCATTCATTTTCTAGATCGCCTGTAATGCCATAAGTCCCTACAATCGTACTGTGGGCATTTTCAGGTATGGCAATCAAACAAAAAATAGGTACATTTTGCCCACCCATTAATACTGTTTTATGATACTGAGGTTCTGGATGGAGAGTTGTATTTTGCCAATAACGTTTTCCCCACAAAGTAGTGTAAACAGTTGTAACAACACCATTTCTCAGAAACACAGGCGGATTGTAGGGAGGGAAACATATCATACTGCGAATTTAATGTAATTTTAGTTTTGTTTTCTTCATACTAGTAGTTTTAAGGTTTATGTTAGATTTAAAATCTTTTTTATAATCAAGACAGAAATCTTTGTATCTACCAAAGGTTCTTATTTATCCTTAATAAGTAGTAATAATTTTTTAAGAATGCCAAGGATTCTTGTAATAGACGATGACCCAGCGATTTCAGAACTTGTTGCTGTCAACCTAGAGATGGCTGGCTACGATGTAAGCCAAGCTGAAGATGGCATAAAAGGTCAAGCACTAGCTCTCCAGCTACAACCAGACTTGATTATGCTTGATCTGATGTTGCCTAGAGTTGATGGTTTCACGGTTTGCCAGCGCTTACGCCGAGACGAACGGACGGCAGAAATTCCTGTTTTGATGTTGACTGCTCTCAGCCAAACTCAAGACAAGGTAGAAGGCTTTAACGCCGGAGCAGATGATTATCTGACCAAACCATTTGAAGTGGAAGAGATGCTGGCACGGGTGCGGGCATTATTACGCCGTACCGACCGCATTCCCCAAGCAGCCAAACATAGCGAAATTTTGAACTATGGGCCTCTGACCTTAGTTCCCGAAAGATTTGAGGCTATATGGTTCGGTCAAACTGTGAAACTGACTCACTTGGAATTTGAACTCCTCCACTGTTTGCTACAACGTCACGGACAAACAGTTTCCCCAAGCGAAATCCTCCGAGAAGTTTGGGGTTACGATCCAGATGATGACATTGAAACGATTCGAGTGCATATCCGGCACTTGAGAACTAAGCTAGAACCAGACCCCCGCCACCCCCGCTATATCAAAACAGTATATGGTGCGGGATATTGTCTGGAACTACCCAGCGTCCCACAATCCGGCGAGGGCGCTACCACATCAGTTGTTGAGTGAAATCTTGTTCAAGTCATTGCGCTGAGTCTTTGATTTCATTAATCCGTAACATCTGTGTCACACTGAGGGAAATGCAGTTCGCAAGGTAGGGTAGTATCACGGGATATATGCTCTTCGAGAAGTCGCGCATACGCGTCTAAATTCCCCAAGCTACGTATCCTACAGAATGACACTCACATCGCTACGAATCAACACAAAACTTGACTAGGTAATCAAAATGGCACTCCCCATTGGTATTCAGGGAGTGCCATTTGACAATTAATTCGGAATTTTGAATTTGTAATTAAGTCTTAATTACAAATTACTTGATGGTCATCTCAAATTTAGGGTGCTAAAGCGTTACCACGGATGAGACTACCAATTGTCTTGGCAGTAATTTTTAACTGGGTGATGGGGTTAGCAGGGACGACTGTCTTATACAGATAGCTGTCGAAAGTCAGTTTTTGTACATCCAAGTCTCCACACATCTCTACAAATGCCTCACGGGTGGCATCGGAGCGGTAAAATACTGTTTGTAAGATGTCCAACACTTTGTAAGTGAGTCCGTATTTTTTATCCCAGCGTTTGAGATAAATCTTGAGTTCGTTTTCTGTGGGAATACGACTACCATTTTGAGAAACTTCTACAATGGTTTCTGCACACATCCGCCCAGATTTAGCAGCAAAGTAAATCCCTTCACCAGAAGACTTGGTAACGTAGCCAGCAGCGTCTCCAACCAAGGCTATGCGACCAACAACACGTCGAGGACGTGGATGTTCGGGGATTGGGTGGGCTTCTACTTTGATGATTTTACCACCTGCTAATTTTTCGCTAGCACGGGTGCGGATACCAGCCTGTAACTGTTTGATGCTGGCTTTGTGTACCTGCATTGTGCCAGTACCGACGGCTACGTGGTCATATTTGGGGAATACCCAGGCATAAAAGTCTGTGGAAACGTCATTGCCTACATACATTTCGGCAAGGTCGTTGTAATATGCCATTTTATCTTCGGGTAAGCGGATACGCTCTTGGAAAGCGATCGCATAATTATAATCCCCTGCATCCATTTCTTTGGCAATGCGGGAATTAGCCCCATCTGCACCAATAATCAAATCTACTTTTAAAGTTTTTGTGACACCTTGTGCGCCGCCTTCATTATGGTCAACATAATGAATGGTGTATGGGTCGCTGTTATTTCCAGGTATATCAACTTTATGAACGGTGGCATTAATTAAATTTGCCCCTAATTTTGCCGCGCGATTGCGTAAGAAGCCATCTAGGACTTCACGCCGGCACATTCCTATATATTCGTCTTCTTTTATCAGATTGATATCAACTTCACGATTGGAAGGTGAAATCATTTTCATCTTCCGCACTTGACGATCAATAATTTCTGGTGGTAAGTCAAACTCGCTTACCATACATAAGGGAATCGCCCCCCCACAGGGTTTGGCGTTATCCAATTTGCGCTCAAACAGGTAGGTCTCAATCCCAGCTTTGGCTAGTGTTTCAGCAGCAGAGGAACCAGCTGGGCCTGACCCAACAACAGCAACCCGTAGTGTCAAAGGTCTTCTCCCAATCTTCACATTTACCGAGAGCATCCTACCACGGTCTTTTGGGTGATTTCTCGCTCTGCCTCCAGGTTTTGACAGAAATGCAATATTCCTTAATGTTTCGATACAAATTTGGCACTAGAGATAGAGCTTAGTGAATGGGTAACATACTGTTAGTCAATGGTCAGTTGTCATTGAGGCAACAGTCAACAGTCATCAGTCATCAGTTCTATTCTCCATCCTATTCCCAGGCTTGTTTCATTCCCTAATCTCTAACTATGCAAACTTCTCTATTGGACTCCTTTGGTAGGAAAATTGGTATTGTAGCGATCGCTGGATATCAAAAGCACATTTCCCCCCATAAAGGTTTTGCTTGCGCTCATCGACTATTGTATGGGGGTGAATCTTGCTCTGGTTACATCAAGCGCGTGATTGCTGAGGAGGGATTAATCGCAGCTTGGGATAAATCCCAGGCTAGGTTTCAAGCTTGTAAACAAGCCAATTTAGTTTTACGAGCATCGAAGATGCAACGAAAGTTGTCACAAATGGAGGATTCAGAACCGACAGAGGAAGCGGATGGAAAAATTGAAGATGATAAGCCCTTAAAACGCTCTCAGCCAAGGTCATCAAGTTGCTGGGGTTCAGGATATTCAAGCGGCGATGATTGTTCTAATTGTTCAGAGATTGTTGATTGTAGTTTCCTCGCCTGTAGCAGCACTGATGATTGCCATTTACCAGATTGCAGTGGTGTTGAGTGTGATTTCTTGGATTGTGGCAGTTGCGGTAATTAAATCTTTTTTTAATCAGTAAATTTAACTGCATTTATGTATGATATATCTATAACACGGTAAACCTAGCAATTAGCCGTAGATAAATTGGCAGAGGTGTAGCGGCAGTGGGCATAGTAGTTGAAAACGTATCCAAACAATTCGGCAGTTTCCGAGCGGTTGATCAGGTGAACTTAGAAATCCAAAGCGGGAAACTGGTAGCCCTATTGGGGCCGTCGGGATCTGGTAAGTCTACTCTGCTCCGCTTAATTGCTGGTCTCGAAAAGCCAGACGATGGCAGAATTATTCTGACGGGAAAAGACGCTACAAACCAAAGTGTACAAGAACGTAACATCGGGTTTGTATTTCAACACTATGCTTTATTTAAGCATCTGACAGTCCGGCAAAACATCGCCTTTGGGTTAGAGATTCGCAAAGCACCAGCGAATAAAGTCAAAGGACGGGTAGAACAGTTATTAGAACTAGTGCAATTGAGTGGGCTAGGCGATCGCTATCCTTCACAGCTTTCGGGTGGTCAAAGACAAAGGGTAGCCTTAGCTAGAGCCTTAGCAGTAGAACCTAGTGTATTACTTTTAGATGAACCTTTTGGAGCGCTTGATGCCAAAGTCCGTAAAGACTTACGCGCATGGTTACGCCGCCTCCATGATGAAGTTCATGTTACCACAGTTTTTGTCACCCACGACCAAGAAGAAGCAATGGAAGTTTCTGATGAGGTCGTGGTGATGAATCAAGGCCGTGTAGAACAGGTAGGAACACCCGCAGAAATTTACGATAACCCCGCCACATCCTTTGTGATGAGCTTCATTGGGCCAGTGAATGTTTTGCCAAGTAGTTCCAGAATTTTCCAAAGTAGCCAGTTAGAGATAGAACATCCAAACGTATTTTTACGCCCACAAGATGTAGTGATCGAGAAATCTGCTAACGGTACAACCGCACCTGCTACAGTCACTCGATTGATCCATTTGGGCTGGGAAATCAAAGTTGAATTAACCTTAGACGATGGGCAAGTTGTCAACGCTCATTTAACACGCGATCGCTACGATGAGCTACAGTTGGAACCAAAGCAAAAGGTATATGTAAAACCCAAGGATGCGAAATCTTTTCCTTTGTATTACTCGATTTAAGGGGGTAGGGGTATAGGGGTTTAGGGGTTTAGGGAAAAGACTAATATAAACAATTCTTCCCTTACACCCCCACACTCTTATACCCTCACACCCCCACCATTTTATTGAAATCACGAAAAACTACGTCGTTTGTTAGAGTGTCAAGCGATCGCTTATGCCTTATAAAAGAAAATAGTTAATAAATTTTTGATTGAAATGATTGATATGTAATGTCAATCAATTTAGAAAAAGACTTATTTTTTCAAGGGGAGCATGAGATATGGATATGCAAGTCCTGAGAGAGCGTGCGGGTCTTAGCCGTGCAGAAGTTGCCTTCAGGCTTGCAATCAGTGAAACCAGTGTCCGCAATTGGGAAGCTGGACGCACTGAACCAACAATGACACCAAAAAAATATGTTGATGCTCTACGTATATTCAAATGCACGCCGGAAGAACTAGCATCTGCCAGTGAGAAGTCTATTAATCAGCGTCATAAACGCAAGCCAGGAAGACCCAGACGTTTCCCAGATAATCCCGTAGTTCAGGTGGCTGATTCGCCAGTTTGCAGTTAGATTCTCAAGGACTAGGCTGAATTAGCTCTATGCCTAATTTGCTGCCGAGTTCCATAACATTGTTTGTAAAATCTACCACACTTGCGATCGGGGCAGCAGCTACACTAGCAGCAGTTAGTAAAGCTGCTAGACGCTTTTTAAGTTTGGGTGTATTGCGTTCTTTTTCTGGCTTTTGAATTTCTACTTCTACATCATCAATATCAATAATAATATCGTCGCGGATTTCTGGGGGGAACTGGGCTACAGTTTGGCGTAGGTTGTTGATTAATTGCATTATTTCTGCTATGTTTGCGCCGCTTGTTTGGTTGAAGTTAGAGGCTTGCTGACTGGCGTTGTCTTTGACTTCGTTGGCGAAATTGGCGATGTTTGCGCCTTGAAGGTTGTTTGTGAATTGAGGATTTTCTGACACAGCTTTTGCCTCAGCTTTAGTAATAATTGGTCTACTGACGGCTAGTTTAGCAATATCTAAGATATCTTCATAAGCAGTCCTATCATCTAAATCATGATCTCCTTTTTGTAATTTTCGACGTGATTCTAGTGATTCATAACCATCCAAAAGTTGACGGATATTGATGTTTATTTTGAGTTTACCGATTGGATATTCAAGAATACCCATTGTCTCAAGTCCCAGAAGTTCTTGGTAGTCGAGGGGCGGGTGGTTAGGATAGCCAGGGACGGGAACCCATTCGGTGATTTCGAGGTTGGCAAGACTCTTGTGGATTTTTTGGAAGACATCGCGGAGAATGGCGAGAAATGAACGGCGGGTTTCTTTGCGTCCGCTAATGGCGATGAAGATTTTTTTGTCTTCGGGGTCGGCTTTGATGCGAGCGATGTTGTAAATTTCATTATGTTGTTGATATTGCAGCATTACGCCACTGCGCCAATAGATTTGGTTATGGATTCTTTCGTGGGTGTTGACGATGAAGCGGGAAATTATGCTTTCGGGAAGAACTTTGTAATGGTATTGAAATTCTAGGGTTTCGCCTTCTAGTTCTGTTGCGTCTGGTTGGTCTTTGGGGAGAAGTCCCGCAATCAGGAATTGTGGTGGGTAACAAGCTAATTCAAAGCCAAGCTCAAATTCTTTCATCAGTTCAATCAGATAGCCGTGACGCTTGGTAGGGTAACGCTCTGGATTGAGGACACGAGTGAGATCGGCGGGGGTGAAAATGCCTTTGCTTTTAGTTTTGAGGTTTTCATCGCTCAGAAGGGCGTAAATCCCTTCTGTCACCCAATTGGGTTTGAGGACGTTGGTATCTCTGAGGATGGGATGCTCACGGAAGTTGAGAACTAAGCCAAGTCGATGCAGCAAGTCGATGAGTTGTTCTTGGTTGTGTTCTTCGGGAATTTTATTTTCGTAGCAGATGCCGATATAGCTACTGTAGGTAATGAAGTCTTGGGACATGGATTCGAGTTGTTGTTTAACCTCAAACCATGACAGGGGTAGAAGGTCGTAGACTTCTTTGAGGTTGCCGACTTGCTGCAAAATCGCGGTGCGAAGTTCATCAATGCCGATATTGTCTTGGCAAGAGGTTTCGATAATCGCTTGGATGTTAGGATATTTTTCTCGTAATGCTTTGCGGTTGATGTCTAGGGGTTGTTCGTCTTTTTTGTTGCCAACGATAATCACGGGGGACTGTCCGCCGAAGCTTTCGATTAGTTTCAGCCAATATTCGATGCGGTTTTCTTCTTCGCTGGTGCGACAATTACAAACAAGAAGATAGAGGCTGCGCTTAGTCAGGAAAAACTGATGGGTGGCATGATAAATTTCCTGTCCGCCAAAGTCCCAAACATTAAGGCGGATGTCTTTGCTATTGACCTGCACGTTCCAAGTTTCTACCTTGAGTCCGTCAGTTTGGGGTTGATTTCTATCATATTTATTGTGGATTAGTCGCTCGATGAGGGATGTTTTACCGACGCTACCTTGTCCGACGAGCAAAAGTTTGGCTTCGTTGAGTGGACGTACTTCACCGCTACGAAGTAATCGCAAGTAATTGAAAATTTCTTCAACTGAACCAACTTGATAAACAGATCCCAAAATTTCTGGTGAAATAGGAAGCGGATTTCCCCGTAAATCTAGTAGTTCCAATTTTGGCAAACTTTCGATCGCCTCTGGTATCTGGGTTATTTGGTTGACACGCAGGTGAAGGGTAGTCAGATTGGTTAATGGTGCCAGCGCTTCTGGAATCTGCGTTATTTGGTTGGAACTGAGGAAAAGCTGGGTGAGATTGGTTAATTGTGCCAGCACCTCTGGTATCTCGGTTATTTGGTTGGAACTGAGGGCGAGCTGCGTCAGATTGGTTAATTTAGCGATTGTCTCTGGTATCTCTTTTATTTGGTTGCCACTGAGAATAAGATGCGTCAGATTGGTTAATTTAGTGATTGCCTCTGGTATCTCTTTTATTTGGTTGCCATCGAGTCCAAGCTGCGTCAGATTGGTTAATTTAGCGATTGCCTCTGGTATCTCTTTTATTTGGTTGCCATCGAGTCCAAGCTGCGTCAGATTGGTTAATTTAGCGATTGTCTCTGGTATCTCTTTTATTTGGTTGCCACTGAGAATAAGATGCGTCAGATTGGTTAATTTAGCGATTGTCTCTGGTATCTCTTTTATTTGGTTGTCACTGAGAATAAGCTGAGTGAGATTGGTTAATTTAGCAAGCGCCTCTGGTATCTCGGTTCTTTGGTTGTAACTGAGGTTAAGCCGAGTGAGATTGGTTAATTTAGCAAGCGCCTCTGGTATCTCGGTTCTTTGGTTGCCACGGAGGTTAAGCTGAGTGAGATTGGTTAATTTAGCAAGCGCCTCTGGTATCTCGGTTATTTGGTTGTAACTGAGGTTAAGCTGAGTGAGATTGGTTAATTTAGCAAGCGCCTCTGGTATCTCGGTTATTTGGTTGTAACTGAGGTTAAGCTGAGTGAGATTGGTTAATTTAGCAAGCGCCTCTGGTATCTCGGTTATTTGGTTGTCACTGAGAATAAGCTGAGTGAGATTGGTTAATTTAGCAAGCGCCTCTGGTATCTCGGTTAGCTGTACTCGAATTAAGATTAGTTCCTCTAAATGTAGTATTTGCATTACCACATCAGGAATACCCTCTAAAGGATTGCCACTAATATCCAACTTCCGCAAATTAGGCAAACTCAATAGTTCAATTGGAAGGGTTTTTAAATTGTTGCCTAAAGCCTTTTGGAAAATGCGGTATCCTACTTTTTCATAACCTCCAACCTGCTTTCCCAAAATCAAAGACTCAAGCTGCTGCAATTTACCAATTTCCCCTGGTAACTCAGTCAACTCTTGCCCCGACAAGTCCAACTCTCGCCAACCCTCAGTAGCCGCTTGCTCTATTAGTACCAACAACTCATCTTGGGTCATGATTCTAAGGAAAAGGGTAAGAGAAGAAGATTGATGGTGATTATCTTAACTTATTAGTAAAAAATGTTAGACATCGTTTTTTTACTAGCGATGATGTGTTTATTGCGGATTTGGGCAAAAAATGCAGATGCCCGACTTATGGAAAAAGTCGGGCATCTTCTCATGAATAATTTAGGATTGCTATAGCCCCTCATTTCCAGACGATCGCACCATGACTCAAACTTTACGTAAAGTAATCACATTTGATGAGTTTGCGGCTTGGTATCCAGATAACCCAAGACAACGCTATGAACTACATGGCGGAGTAATTATTGAAATGCCACCACCCACGGGTGACCATGAAGAGATAGTGGGATTTTTGGTTGGAGAAATAGTTAAAGCATATACGCAATTAAATCTACCTTATTTCATACCCAAGACAGCGTTTGTCAAGCCAGTCGAAGGTGAATCAGCTTATTCTCCAGACATACTGATATTCAATCACCCCAATTTAGTCAATGAACCACGCTGGAAAAAAGAATCCACAGTAAGTCAAGCAGCCTCAATTCCGTTGGTAATTGAAGTGGTAAGTAGTAACTGGCGTGATGATTATCACAAGAAATATGCTGACTATGAAATGATGGGAATCCCTGAATATTGGATTGTAGATTATGCTGCTTTAGGTGGGAGGGAGTTTATTGGCAAGCCGAAACAACCTACTATATTAGTCTGCTGTTTAGATGATGGTGAATATCAGATTCATAAATTTCGGGGAAATGACCGTATTCAGTCTGCAACATTCCCAGAGTTGAATTTGACTGTAGAGCAGATTTTTCAAGCCGGAAATCCATCTACCTAAGTATAAACTCACGGAACTTATAAATGAACTTTCAACTAGTGCGATCGCTCACCATATTAGCTACGATGGCACGATAAGATTCTAAAATAATAGTCGTAATAAAAAAGTCTAAATGGCAGAAACATTATTCTTCAACGCTCTGCGGGAAGCCATTGATGAAGAAATGGCTCGTGATTCCAGTGTCTTCGTTCTAGGTGAAGACGTAGGACACTATGGCGGCTCTTACAAAGTCACCAAGGATTTATATAAAAAATACGGTGAACTCAGAATTTTAGATACTCCCATCGCCGAAAACAGTTTTACTGGTATGGCTGTAGGTGCTGCTATGACAGGCTTACGTCCGATAATTGAAGGCATGAATATGGGTTTTCTCCTCCTCGCCTTTAACCAAATCTCCAACAACGCGGGGATGCTACGCTATACCTCCGGCGGTAACTTTAAAATTCCTTTGGTTATTCGTGGCCCTGGTGGTGTAGGTAGACAGTTGGGTGCAGAACACTCCCAACGCCTGGAAACTTACTTCCAAGCAGTTCCAGGCTTGAAAATCGTCACCTGTTCTACACCTTACAACGCCAAAGGATTGCTGAAATCAGCCATCCGCGATGATAACCCTGTTCTATTCTTTGAACACGTCCTGCTTTATAACTTGAAAGAGGACTTACCGGAAAAAGAATACTACCTACCTTTAGATAAGGCAGAAATCGTCCGTTCTGGTAAAGATGTAACAATCTTGACTTATTCACGGATGCGTCATCACGTCACCCAAGCGGTAAAAACTTTAGAAAAACAAGGTTACGACCCAGAAGTAATTGATTTAATATCCCTCAAACCACTTGATTTAGAAACAATTGGTGCATCAATCCGCAAAACCCACAAAGTGATTATTGTGGAAGAAGCGATGCGAACCGGCGGTATTGCAGCAGAATTAATCGCTTCCATTAACGATCGCTTTTTTGATGAATTAGATGCACCAGTCCTCAGGCTGTCATCTCAAGATATTCCTACACCATACAACGGTACTCTGGAGCGCCTAACAATTGTTCAACCAGAGCAAATTGTCGAAGCTGTGCAGAAAATGATTGCGTTGCGCGTATAGAGAATGGGGACTGGGGAATAGGGACTAGGGACTGGGAAGAAAAAACTGCTACCTCATATCCAATACCCAATACCCGATCCCCAATCACCAGTACCCAATCCCTAAAAGCAACTCATAACTGATTCAAAGAGCGTTATTATAGCGTTTGTCAGTTGCGAGATATGGTATGCAGAGACAGCGATCGCTATTAGCGTTGATTGTAGTTTTATTAATCGCCGCCATTACGGTGATATTCACAATTCCCATACCCTTGGGACTAGATTTGCGGGGAGGCTCACAAATCACAATTCTGGTGAAACCAACAGCCGAAATTAAGCAAATCACCGAACGTGAACTGAATGGGGTCAAAAGTGTCGTCGAAGGCCGAGTTAATGGTCTTGGTGTTTCTGAACCCGTAATTCAAACTGTGGGAACAGATAAGATCCTTGTACAGTTACCAGGGGTGAATGACCCAGAACAAGCGGAACGGGTGCTGGGAGGTACAGCACAACTAGAATTCCGTAAACAAAAACAAGGTACTGAAACCCAACTACTAGCATTTCAAGCATCAAGATTAGAACTGCAAGCAAAACAAGCAGAATTAAAAAAAAGTAACGATAAAGCCGCAGTTAATAAAAATTTAGAAGATTTACAAAAAAATAATCAAGCGATCGCTGAGTTATTTGAAAGCACCAATCCACCCCTTGATGGTAAACACTTGGAAGATGCCTATGGTGAACCAACTCAAGGTAGTAGCAATTGGAATGTTGCCATCCGCTTTGACCAAAAAGGCGGCGAACTATTTGCTGAACTGACAAAAAATCTTGCCGGGACTGGACGCAGCATTGGGATCTTTTTAGATAACGAACTGATAAGCGCGCCCAATGTAGGGATAGAGTTTGCCTCTACTGGCATTACTGGTGGTTCGGCTGTGATTACAGGTCGATTTACAGCACAACAAGCCAATGATTTAGGTGTGCAGTTACGTGGTGGTGCTTTACCTGTACCAGTAGAAATTGCTGAAATTCGCACTGTTGGCGCAACCTTAGGTAAAGACAGCATCAACAGCAGTATCTATGCTGGACTTGGTGGTTTGACTTTAGTACTCATATTTATGGTTGTGTACTACAGGCTACCGGGATTAATTGCGGATATTTCCCTAATTATCTACGCTATCTTGACCTGGGCTAGTTTCGCTTTGTTAGGTATAACCTTAACCCTACCAGGAATCGCAGGTTTCATTCTCAGTATCGGTATGGCGGTAGATGCCAACGTGCTGATTTTTGAGCGCACACGGGAAGAACTACAAGCAGGTAAATCCTTATATCGTTCTGTAGAATCTGGCTTTTACCGCGCCTTCTCCAGCATCTTAGATGGCAACGTTACTACAGTGATTGCCTGTGCTGCCCTATTCTGGTTGGGGGCTGGTTTAGTCAAAGGTTTTGCCTTAACCTTGGCATTGGGTGTAGCCGTGAGTATGTTTAGCGCCGTTACCTGTAGTCGCACCTTGATGTTTTTGGCAATCAGTATTCCCAGCTTGCGTAAACCAGAACTGTTCTGTCCCAACCTACCAGGAACAAGTGCATCGAATAAGACTGAGGTGGCTCAATGAAACTAAGTATAAATAAATCGCGATCGCTTTGGTGGATTATTTCCAGTGTCTTCATCCTGATTGGTCTGATCTCAATGGTCATCTCTTGGCAAAACCCCGATATTCGCGCTCCCTTACGCCCTAGTTTGGACTTTATCGGTGGTACAAGATTACAGTTTGAACGCGACTGCACCAAACCTGGAAACTGCGACCAACCAATTGATATTAACGTTGTGCGGGAAGTAGCCAAAGCCCAAGGTCTAGGTGACAGCAGTATTCAAATTATCACCGATAGAGAAACAGGAGCAGAAAACGGCATCTCAATCCGTACCAAAACCTTAGAGCGTGAGCAACGGACTAATTTACAAAATGCCTTAAGCGAAAAAATTGGGTCTTTTGACGAACAGAAAAATCAGTTTGATACAGTCGGGCCTACCTTAGGCAGAGAATTGTTTACCTCAGGGATGATCGCTCTGATTGTATCCTTCGTAGGCATCATCATTTACTTAAACTTCCGCTTCCAATTAGACTATGCCTTATTTGCCATCATTGCTCTATTTCATGATGTCTTAATCACAGCAGGCATATTCTCAATTTTCGGTTTAGTTTTCGGTACTGAAGTCGATAGCTTATTTATCGTAGCTCTACTGACAATTACAGGTTTCTCTGTCAACGATACAGTAGTGATATACGATCGCATCCGAGAAACCCTAAAACTAGACCCCAATCGCCCCATCGCTGATATTGTCGATGATGCAGTGAACCAAACCCTGGGAAGGTCAATTAATACAACCTTGACTACCATGTTGCCATTGTTCGCAATCTATTTATTTGGTGGCGAAACCCTGAAAAACTTTGCTCTAGCTTTAATTTTTGGCTTCTTAGCAGGAGCTTATTCCAGTATCTTCATCGCCAGCACCCTACTGACACTGTGGCGTGAGCGTAACAGTTCATCTACAGTAGTACCAAACACAGAGGTAGCTGATACACAGTAGCCATTACCCATTACCCATTACCCAATCCCCCGTAGCCTATGGATGAACCAGAACAACCCCCAAGCTCTAGCAATCATACAGAAGATAATGAGTCATCTTTAGTTGAACAAGTGCAGAGACTACACCAGTTAACCGTGTATGGTAGGTGGTGTTTTGTTGGCTGTTTATGGCTAACAGTTGCACCTGTTTCTCTATGGAATTTACGGGCAGAAATTGCTTTGTGGCAACAATATTTTACTTGGGTAGCAGTGCGTTATGGACTCTTTTACCATCCACTGTCTACCTTGGGTTTAGGTTTGTGTATAGGGATGACGGCTGCTATTTTAGTTTGGCAGAGTCGGAATATTTTGCTGGGTCTACCACAAGAGGAAAAGCAGCGCCTCGAAAAGCAAGTGTTTCATATCCGTCAGCAGGGGCCAACACACCCTCTATGGAAGTGGATTTTCCATTAAAAACTCAACTGGAAAATAGTTGCATATACATACACATTTACGATAATTTCTTGCAAAATAGGACTAAAAGACAGTAAAAATACTGCCCTATCGGAGCAACTATACATGAGCTATCCTCAGATCCAGTTTCGTAATCGCCAGTCTGAAGTAGACCTTTATCAACTCCAACAGCTATTTAATATTTCTGCTTTTTGGGCGAAAGGACGCAGTATTGAGGATTTAGGTATAGCTATTGCCAATAGTGAGCCGGTAATTTCTGTTTGGGACGCAGAGCATCTAATTGGTTTTGCTAGAGCAACCTCCGATGGCATATATCGCGCCACGATTTGGGATGTTGTCATCCATCCAGACTACCAAGGTAATGGCTTAGGAAGCAAATTAGTCGAAACTGTCTTAGCCCATCCCCGCATGAGGTGGGTGGAGCGAGTATATTTAATGACTACCAATCGACAGGAGTTTTACGAAAAAATCGGCTTCCAAGCTAATAACAGCACCACTATGGTGCTACACAATCAACCCCGAATTTGCTCTTTAACTACTACAGAAGTTCAGCTTCAGGAATCGTTAGGGGGATAGACAATTCGAGTCTAGTTAATTGCTCTGCTGCATGGGATTCAGGAGAGGGTAGGATTTCTAACTTTCCTCCCATCACTGTTAGCAGTTTTTGATTAAGTAATAGCTTCATACTGGGAGAAAGACCAGCTTTCCGTTTATCGGTCGGCAAAGATTCATCAGTCATTCGGAGTAAATCAATCGATTCACTTTTAACTACAGTATGAGTAGGTAAATCTAACCAAATAGAAACATATTCGCTTTCAGGTGTAAGCTTCGCAGAAATAAAGATACTTCCTTCCTGCATTTGACTAATGGCAGTGTCTACTAAGTTTAACAATACCTGTCTTAGCCATCTTGCATCTGCCAAAACATAAATCTCTGGGTCGGGAGGCGAAATCTGCAACTTTAAATTACGATCCACCGCCAGCATATAAGTTAATTTATATACTTCTTGTAAAATTTCGGCTAAAGATTTTGGCTGAATATCTAATTTATTGTTACCGTGTTCTGTCTTGGCTACATTGAGGATTTCGTCCATGAGATGCAGCAACTTTAAAGCTCTCTCATGAGCTTGGGTAATAAATTCCCGCTCTTCTGCTGGATCTTCACAAAGATCAGACAAAATTAACTGATGTAGACCAATGAGACCATTGAGAGGCGATCGCAATTCATGGGTAGTCCGTGCTAAGAAACCCCCTTTAAACTGGCTCATCTCTTGGGCCATTTCATAGGCTAGCTGTGTGTTTTGGAGCTGTTGCTGGAGTTGTGATGTGTACTCTTGCTCCCCTAGTGTGACTGTGGACTGGCTAGCAGTGGCATTTGTAGACCGCGCAAATAAACCACGAACACCAAGCCCCAATAATAATCCGGCTCCTAGATATATCCAGTTGCTCCAATTCATATTTAGACAGTTATTAACTTGTTAAATTGACCACAAAGTATAAAAATCAGTTTCCTTATTTTTTAGTTCATCAGTTCTGCTTGATCCAACAAGTTCTTCACTAATTCACTGCCTAAAAATCAGGAGACCAACATTATAACTGTCTAAAAAATGGAAGTGGGGATTGCGGGCTGGGGAGAGAGGTAGAGAGCAGGGAGAAAAAGGGAAATAGTTCTTTTCTCAGTTTTTCGTTTTGCCCCATATTCCCCTACTTTCCTCCTTTTTATGCCCTAAAACTCTAAACTTACTGCTCCTTGCCGCAAGATTTGCCAATTTTCACCTGTCCATTTGGCAACAGTAGAAGGTAAGCCAATTCCCTCCGCTTCCACTGCTGTTGATTCCAGTGTCAACACTGTGGGAAACTGAGCATCAATCTCTGCCATTGTTAGTAAAGCTGGCTGTCCTGAGAAATTAGCACTAGTCGTGGCAAGAGGCCCAGTTTGTGACAAAATCTTTTGAGCGATCGCACTCTTAGGCACACGAATACCAATAGTTGTGGGATCAATCGGATTCATCACTTCGGGAACGCGCTTACTCGCTGGTACTACTAATGTCAATGCTCCAGGCCAATATTGACTGACAACTTGTTCCCAAATTTGCTTATCTTGCTCACGACCTTCTACATAAGGCCACAAATCTTCTGCACTCGCACCCATCAAAATTAGAGGTTTGTCCTGACTGCGCTGTTTAGCCGCAAAAATCAATTCTGCTTGCTCTGGTAGAGTCGCCAGCGCCGGCACTGTATCTGTAGGGAAACTAACTAAACCGCCAGCACCCACACCAGCTATTAATGTTTCTAAGGAAACCCTAGTCATAAATAACTTGTAATTATCAATTACAAATTAACACTTAAGCAATTCTTACTCAAGAATACTACTTAAAACTCATCACTGAATCTGTGCTAAAGCGAAACGCTCAATACCAGCTAAATCAGAGTGAATTTGAATATTACTATAACTGCCCTGTTGCAGCAGAAGAGCTTGTACCGCGTCCGCTTGACCCGCCATCATTTCAATTAACCATATACCCCCAGGTCGTAAATAACTGGGGGCAACTTCTATTAGATGGCGGATGGCATCTAAGCCATCCGCACCGCCATCTAAGGCTAAATGTGGTTCATGGTTTACTACTTCTGGTTGTAGCGTAGGCACAATGTCGCTGGGAATATAAGGAGGGTTAGATACCATGCCATTAAATTGACCTTTCAGCAAACTTAAAGGCTCCCACCAGCGACCCTGATAAAATCGCATCCTATCAAATAAACCTGCGTTCCAGGCGTTTTGCTGGGCGATCGCCAAAGCTTCCACACTGCAATCTACAGCATGAATTGTGGCTTCAGGGAAAGCATCAGCTAACCCCAAGGCGATCGCCCCACTACCCGTTCCCAAGTCTACCCAATGTCCTTGTTGTAAGTGCATAGCCGATTCGCTGTTAGCAACAGCAGCTACAGCTAAATCAATCAAGCACTCAGTTTCCGGTCTAGGAATCAAAACAGCGCTCGACACCGTAAGTTTGAACTTGCGCCAAGGTGTAACTCCGGCGATGTACTGTACGGGTAAGCGATCGCCTAATCGCCTCTGCCAAAGTTGGTCTAACTTGTCCAGAGATAAACCCATCGGCACTTCAGACCAGTCTTTAAACGACTCTAAACGCAGTGCCAAGCGGTCTAAATCAGCTATCTCTTGCAACAGCCAATCCACTTCTGCTATGGGAATATTATGAGCGATCGCGGCTTGATTTGCTTTGATGCGCCACTGCCAAAGTTGTAAACCAGAAACTACATTTGCCTGTCGATTTGTCATGCCTAAGGTGAATTCTATTTTGCCCCAGGTCGGGAGTTATTATTGTTACGATTAGGGGCAGCAGGAGTGTTAGGTGGTTTGGGTAGAGTCCTAATATATTCTCTAGATTCTGGAGATGGTACTAAAACAACTTGATTGAGCCAAGTATCATTCTTATCTTGTAATGTCTGTAGTACACCGTCTATATCTAGAACTTGAATATCCGCCTTGGGATGTTTTGGCTTGACTTGCCCCAATAAGCCTTGTGCATCCTGTTTGCTCAAAAATAGTGGTACAACTTGTTCGTTGCCAGTACCTACTTTAATTGGTACATAACCCTGATCTGGCGCAAATCTAACAGCAAACATCGGCACACTCTTAAACTGATTTACCTGTTGACCGCTTTGGCGCAATAAATCCATTGCCCCTTTAATTTCCTGATCTACAGGTTTAAAAGCAAATAACAGACGATTAGGGTCTTTTTTTGTTTGTTGCAACTGCTGGTAAATCACCCCTAGTGGCACTGCTGTCACCTGTAGGCTTTTGACGATTTCCTGCATCTTGGGGTCTTTATTTTTGGCGTTCCGCAGTTCGTTAATAAAAGCCTGCGCTTCCTGCCGACTCATATAAGCCCCAGTGATTGAACCACCGGCCTTTTGGCCGTTTGGCGCGTTGGGTAAAGGACGGCTTAATGGTAAACCTTTTTCATTTGTAACTAAATAGATAGGTACGCTATCCAACTTTTCTTTGATTTGTTGTTCTGATAAGGCTATTGCTGGAAGGCTACCTAAAGATAATGTTCCGAGTAAAGTACTTCCAACTAAACCTAGTGTTGCGCCCCAGCGAACCAATGCTTTCATAAGTATTCCTCGTCTTAATGTGTTCCAGTTGAGTTAGACAAATTGTTGGATTTACACGCCACCAACCCGTCTTAGTTATATATCAATCTCTTGGAAATGAGAAAAGTTGTGGTAGTTGTCAAATGCTCCTAATCTACTCTTAAAGCGCTAGATTTTCCAACTCTCAAGGATAGTTGTCCTATTGTTGCTGTCTGTTGACCGTAGTCTTAGTTATACTTTTCTCAGTTTTGCTTAACTATTTACTACACATTCATGTAGATGCCTGTTAAATATAGCCGTCACCGGGCAGAAAACTTTCCCGCTTTTGTAAATACGGTCAATGTCATTTTATTGCCCTTATCCCAATATGAGGACGCTTTTAACCGCTAATCGTTCCTCCTATTGCTAGTTAATTTGCTGCTTGATTTTATACAGATGTATTTAGTTTCCGGAATTTAATTTTACGAAAAAATCTTTGTAATTCATTCTTAATAGGCAATAGTTATAAAATAATTAATTTAATCTTTCCAGTGTAAATACAGGCATTAATAGTATTTTAAAAATATTAATTGAGAAATGGCATAGTAAATTCTAATTGTTCTGATTCTATCCATAAGAAAAACCCATCCCTCTGAAAACAGGGGATGGGTTTTTCTTATCAGTAATATTAATCGGGATGACAGGATTTGAACCTGCGGCATCCTGCTCCCAAAGCAGGCGCGCTACCAAGCTGCGCTACATCCCGATTTCACTTTATTCACACAAGCTTTAGCTATCATAGCTGATTTTTTAGATATTGGCTATGTTTCTTTAGCGGAAAAATTTAATGAGGATACCAAAACATACCTTTGATGCCTTCCGGATCTGGCATAAAACCCATAGTCCTGTAGAAGTCTACAACATGAGGATCAGCAAAAAGGGTCACATTACTAATTTCTTCACTCCTGAGTTTTTTAAGTACATACTTCATCAAAGCTTTACCCAGTCCTTTACCTTGAAAATCTGGGTGAACTACCACATCCCAAATAGTGGCATTAAAAGCGTGGTCTGAGGTAGCACGGGCAAAACCAATCAGCCGCCTTTGGTTTCCTCGCACTTGCCACATTGTGGCTACGAGAAAACTATGCTCAATGGCTTTCTTTACTTTTCTTAAGGGACGACGTGACCAACCTACAGCATCACAAAGTTCTTCGAGTTCATACAGATCAATATCTCGCTCGGTGCTAAAAACGATACGTTCCGCATTTCTTGTAGCTGCCGAAGCGTCGCTTTTCGGATTAGAGTTGCCCGTAGCGTCTACTGTATGTTCTTCAAGAGGTTGTGTTCTACTTGTCGCAGATTCAGGAGTACTAAACCAAGTTTTCCAAAAACCCATGCCAACGCGGTTCGGGTAGTATAACTAAATTGGTGTCCACTATCGAGAGTGTTGATTCACACCTGACAAAGCAAGTACCATTGTTTAGCCCTTACACTCAATTTTGTGAGAAGTCTTTAGGACTTTCAATGGTGACAGCCCGTTACGGAGTTTTTCGCACCAATTATTTTCAACTTTAGCACTTTGTTGTAAAGGCTAGGACAAATTCCTCAAAACAAGAGTATCTAAAGAGTGAATTGTATATAAAAGAGATTAGGTATTGGGTATTGGGCAGTGTTGAGTACTGGCTACTGAGGTTTTTATTTACCTCGTAATCAGTACTCATTACCCAGCACTGATTTCCAGTTCTCAGTCCCCAGGCGATAAAAGCAAGCGAGTCTTACACTACGATGGCTTCGGGTTTAAAATCTTCGACACTGGAACTTCTCAAACGCTTTAATCGAGCGTTTCCCCAGTTCTATGAACAATTTGTCAGCAGTGAGATTCAACTGCAAAATTTGCGGCTAGCTTATCGTCTCTATAAAACCAGACGTGCCGTAATTGAGTTGAAGCCGGAAGGTAGTAAAAGTGCGCTGCATTTTGCCTACCGCAATCAGTCATTTCTTCTCAGTGATATTTTCGGTGTACTAGCCGCTTACGGACTAACTATTCATGGTCTGAGTCTATATGGACAAATTAGACCACCGATGTTAGTTTTTATCAAACTTTTGGTATCGCGTGGCAGTAAAGCCTTAACAGAGAAAACCGCAGAAAACGTTTGTCGCGCCATTCGTGAGGCTTTGGGAGGGCGGTTTGAGGTAGAAGAGATGTTGGCTGTGGAATTCAACCTAGATGTAGGTTTAGAACAAGTACAGACTGAATTCTATGTCGATCCGGTTTTTCATCTCCCCGCTTTGGTGATTGAAGCTGACAATCAACCGGGATTATTTTACAAAGTCATGTACGCCATTTGGCAGGAAGATCTACTAGTGGTTAATGCGAATTTACTAGTTTGGCGCGGACGCACTCGGCTAATTCTCTATTTGTTGGGACCAAATGAAAGCCTTATTCCTGAATATTTAGGACACAAAATTGCTGAAGGGGTACGCCAAAGGTTGTTAGGGAAATGATGGTAAGTACTAAGGACTAGGGATTAGGGACTACAGAATTTAAATTAAACAATTATGCGTACTGATCTCCTAAACCCTAAACTCTATTTTCATTTTGAATTTTTAATTGCTTATTTCAGTCGCGCCCACCCTTAGGGTTACGATATAAATATGGCAACTATTGAAATCTTAGGCTTTCCCCACGCCTATGAGCTGACAGCTCCTACATCATGCCCAGATGCTTTAGTATTCATTCACGGTTGGCTTAATAGCCGTGGATACTGGCAACCTGTGATTTCTCGCTTGTCAGTTGATTTTCAGTGTCTGTCTTATGATTTACGGGGCTTCGGAGAGTCTCAGTCACAGCTAGCAACTGATTTTCATCGGGGATCAAGTTCTGCCAGTTTATCTGCTCAGTCTCTTGAGGATATTAATTTATCTTTTGATTCTCTCTATACACCAGCAGCTTATGGTCAAGATTTGGCAGCCCTGTTGGAACAGCTAAATATTACCAGTGCTTGGCTTGTTGGTCATTCATTGGGAGGTACCATCGCTCTATGGGCGGCGGCTCAAATTCCCCAACAAATTAAGGGTGTCATTTGTATTAACGCAGGTGGCGGTATTTACCTAAAAGAAGCGTTTGAACAGTTCCGTGTAGCAGGGCAACGTTTTTTACAAGTCCGTCCGCGTTGGTTGTCCCAAGTACCTCTAATTGACTTATTATTCACCAGAGCTAGTGTATCTCGTCCCTTGGATCGTCAGTGGGCGCGTCAGCGTGTAATAGATTTTGTTGTAGCTGACCCTGAAGCAGCTTTAGGTGCTTTGCTAGATTCCACAACAGAGGATGAAGTTAACCGATTACCAAAGTTAGTATCTCAGTTAAAGCAGCCAGTTTATTTTCTGGCTGGCACTGATGATAAGGTGATGGAACCCAAGTATGTTCGCCACTTAGCAAGTTTTCATCCACTTTTCCAATACTGTGGTGATAACGTGATTGAAATTCCTGATTGTGGACATTTAGCAATGTTAGAACAGCCAGATGCAGTTGCTAGTCATATTAAGTCATTGGTAATTGGTAATTGGTAATCGGTCAACAGCCAAAGATGAACAACTGACTACTGTACAGACGCGATTAATCGCGTCTCTGACAACTACTGATATAACTTCATCACTTGGCTAAGACTTAGCCTTGATTCCACGCCTAAGGTGATGGGGGAAGTATGTCCGCGTGATAAGTGGTCTACGGCTGCACAGGCTATCATGGCGGCGTTATCGGTACAGAATTTTAGCGGAGGGAAGAGGACACGGAGGTTATTTGCGGCGGTGGCTGCTTGTAAGTGTTGTCTCAAGCCACTGTTAGCGGCTACCCCGCCACCAACGGCAATGGTATCTAGACCATAATCTAAAGCACAGGCGATCGCTCTCTTGGTTAATGCCTTGGCTACGGTCGCCTGAAAGCTAGCGGCAATGTCCTCTAAAGGCAGTGAATCGCCATCTTTCTCTAATTGCTGCACTAGACGAAGTACAGCCGTCTTTAAGCCGCTAAAACTGCCATCATAGGGATGATATCCCCCACCAGGCAAGGACACTTTTCCTTCAGGCAACGCAAAGGCTTGAGGATTCCCTGTTTGCGCTAGTTTATCAATGACTGGGCCACCAGGATAACCTAGCTTTAACAGCCTAGCTACCTTGTCAAAAGCTTCCCCAGCCGCATCATCACGCGTTTCACCCAGACTTTCATACCTACCACATTCCTTAACGTAAATTAAGCTTGTATGTCCCCCAGAAACCAGTAAGCTAAGAAAAGGGGGATCTAAAGTTGGCTCACTCAAATAAGTCGCGTAGATGTGACCTTCGAGGTGGTGAACTCCCAAAAATGGTTTGTTGTGTAAGATTGCTAAAGTTTTGGCAGCAGTCAGCCCCACTAACAGCGCGCCTACAAGTCCAGGCGCACAAGTGGCGGCGATCGCATCGATTTTATCCCAACCTAGTTGAGCTTGATCCATCGCTTGGGCGATCGCGCCATTTATCGTTTCCAAGTGCGCTCGTGAGGCTACTTCAGGTACTACCCCACCATACTGCTGATGGACGGAAATTTGCGAGGCTATGATACTACTCAAAACTTGACGATTGTTTACAATTGCCACGGCAGTTTCATCACAGCTGGTTTCGATTGCTAAAACAGTTGTCATTGCTACGAAGAAGTAAGGAGTGCTGAGTGGGGACATGAGGCAGATGAGGCAGATGAGTAAGTCAAGGATGTTCTTTTCCCTCCACTTCCCCAGTCCCCATACCCAGTCCCCAGTCCCCAGTACCTAAAGATTTGTTTGAGAAGCTTTAACTTTTATTTACTTAAACTTTACTCGATTCCCGCGCAAGAGTATGATGACTTGCTAGTTAAGCAAATCAAGAATGTACAAGCCGCTTCGTTTTGTACAAAAAACTTTTTCTTGTGTAATAAAAGGAAACAAATCCATGCGTCGATTGTTTGCTTTGATTTTAGTGATTTGTCTGTCATTCAGTTTCGCTCCCCCAGCCAAAGCCTTGGGAGCTGATCTGACACCTTGTGCAGAAAATCCCGCATTTCAAGCACTGGCAAAAAATGCCCGCAATACTACAGCAGACCCCCAATCAGGACAAAAACGTTTTGAGCGTTATTCTCAAGCGCTTTGTGGTCCAGAAGGCTATCCTCACCTGATTGTTGATGGTCGTCTTGATCGTGCTGGTGATTTTCTAATTCCCAGCATTCTCTTCCTCTACATTGCCGGTTGGATCGGTTGGGTAGGTCGTGCTTACCTACAAGCGATCAAAAAGGACTCAGATACTGAACAAAAAGAGATCCAACTCGATTTGGGTATTGCACTACCCATTATCGCTACCGGCTTTGCTTGGCCAGCAGCCGCAGTTAAAGAACTTCTTTCTGGAGAATTAACTGCTAAGGACTCTGAAATTACTGTTTCTCCCCGCTAATTCCGTCTAATCAATTAACTTGTTTGGAGAATAAATCATGGCAGACAAAGCCGACCAATCTAGCTACCTGATTAAATTCATTTCCACAGCACCAGTTGCAGCTACTATCTGGCTGACAATCACGGCTGGGATTTTGATTGAATTCAATCGTTTTTTTCCAGACCTACTTTTCCATCCCTTACCATAAGTTGATACAGGGATTTTAAGACAGTTTAATCTGTTGTTTTTAGCCTATTTTGTGTGATTAATTTGCTTTATTAATTTAGTCAAATTATCACTCAAATAGGCAGTAAAAATCATTTCTGGAAACTCGTAAAGCTATAATTAGCTTACGAGTTTTATAATTTTAAGTAATCTAAATTAATTTTTCTAAACTTATCGAATAAAAAACGTCTTTAGCTACAATTATTATTAATATAAAAATGCCACCATTGTATTTTTGAGGCAAACATAAAATATGGCGCAAGCAGTAGACGCATCAAAAAATCTCCCCAGTGACCCCAGAAATCGGGAAGTGGTTTTTCCAGCAGGACGCGATCCTCAATGGGGCAACCTAGAAACCCCGGTTAACGCTTCTCCCCTAGTCAAGTGGTTTATTAACAACCTACCCGCCTATCGCCCAGGTCTTACCCCTTTTAGACGTGGATTAGAAGTAGGTATGGCTCATGGTTACTTTCTTTTTGGCCCCTTTGCCAAATTAGGTCCACTGAGGGATGCAGCTAATGCTAACTTAGCCGGGTTGTTAGGTGCTATAGGTTTGGTGGTGCTTTTCACTCTCGCTCTATCTTTGTACGCTAATAGCAATCCACCCACAGCTCTTGCTAGTGTTACTGTACCCAATCCTCCTGATGCTTTCCAATCTAAAGAAGGCTGGAACAACTTTGCCAGTGCTTTCTTAATTGGTGGTATTGGTGGTGCAGTAGTCGCTTACTTTTTGACTAGTAATCTTGCTTTAATTCAAGGTCTAGTAGGCTAATTTAGTTTTTGCTCATTGGGGAGCCACTGCGTTGTAGCGGTTCCCCTTATATTAGTATTGAAACTTTTTGATTGTCAGTGATTTATTACCTAGTAATAATTTTTCATGTACCCATTTCATTATGGAAATAGGATAAGGACACAAAAGAAAAACCTCGTCTTTTCCATGTGTCCTTAGTGATTATTATTTGGTTAAAAAAATGCTTGGCTTTGATTTTATAGAATATCGATTATCCAAATAAGGCTACTTCGATCGCCTGGAGTGCGGCTTCAAAATCGTCATTCACAATTTGAATATCAAATTCATCCGCAGCTTGAATCTCTTCTTTGGCACGTTGTAAGCGACGGGCGATCGCTTCCTCTGAGTCCTGTCCACGCCCCCGAATTCGGTTTTCCAACTCTTCAAAGGAAGGCGGCAGAATAAAAATACTCAGAGCTTCAGGGAAAGAGGTACGGATTTGTCTTGCTCCTGCTAATTCAATTTCCAGCACAACTAACTTACCAGATTGAACTTGGTTCAGTACGGCTTCACGAGGAGTGCCATAATAATTACCCGCAAATTCTGCCGATTCAAGAAATTCACCTTGAGCAATTAATTCTTCAAACTTACTGCGGCTAACAAAGTAATAGCTTTCGCCATTTACTTCCCCAGGACGGGGAGGACGGGTTGTTGCAGATACAGAGTAATAAAGTTCCGGATGACGCTGAAGGAGCGATCGCATTAAAGTACCTTTACCGACCCCACTAGGCCCGGTTAAAATAATCAGCTTGCCTGACAACGGATTTTCTTTGGTAGTAGCACAATTCTGGATGGATAAAACTTGCATCATCCGTTAAACCTGTGAATTAATCAAGAAAGAGCATTCATTAGATAAGTTAGTAATTTAATCTAGTCTACGTTACCAGCGCAAACCTTAACTAACGAATTTGTAGCACGAGTGACAGAAAACTTGTCTAATTCACATAGTACTGCTGATGTGGTGCAAATATGGGCGGGTTTTTCCTCCTCCCCCCAACTAATTTTCTACACTCTGATGCTCACGGGAAATGACGAACCGATTTGCTACCGTTTCCGGTTGAATCGCCGACAAAATTACGTGGCTGGAATCAGTGATAATTACAGCTCTGGTTCTGCGACCATAAGTCGCATCAATTAACTGATTTTTGTCCCTAGCATCGGTGATGATCCGCTTGATAGGTGCTGATTCCGGACTAACAATGGCAACTACTCGGTTAGCAGATACAATGTTGCCAAAACCGATATTAATTAATTGTATTTCCATAAAAAAACTGACACCTTATGTGGTGTACTAAACTAAAGAGGATTGTATTCTCATGTTATCCCGAAAAAATAAGAGTTACAACGCATTACATTTAGCCACGTTGAGTTTTTATCTAACCCAAGCTTTTTTTAGCTATTTATTAGTCAAATTTACTTAAAATATTCCTAAAGATATAGGCATTAGCCAGCTAATAAGAGCTAGTGCCAAGTTGACAGTACAAATACTATCTAAAGATAATTGATGAATACTTTCCTCTTCCCCAAGATATTAAAATCTTGAGAGAAATATCTATGTTAAGTGATATCTATAATAAGTTCCCAGTTTTTTTTAAATGGTTAGCTTAAACGCTTTTAAAAGCTAAAAATAAATACTATTTATCAGTTAATCTATCAAAGTAATACCTCAGTAGAATAAATTCAGTCTGTTGCAAAACCTACGACCATTATTCTTGATCATCTTCATTAAAAATAGGTTGTTGGGCGGAGTGTCGCACAAACAGAATCTGAACATTATCATCAACAATAGTAAAAATAATTAGGCTGGCTTGAGAATGAAAAAATTGAGGCGAGCGAAGCAATATGACTTTTTGCTTCACTCGCCCCAGGTGAATTTAGAAAAAGCTTTGTATCTCTACAGGCTACTATTTACCCGATCGCCACCCACCTTTTTTATCTCTTCCCATCTTTGTCGTAGTTGATTTAGGTTAGGCTTTTGACCACCATACCGCCAGCCAACATAAGCTTGACAAATCTCATCTATAACTTGGGCCGTAGTACTTCCATGATGGTGATAGGCTACTTGGGCATACTCTAAGGGTGTTTGGGCTGGATGTTTACCCAAACCTTTTTTAGCTGTCCATTGCAGCATTTGTTGATAAAGGCTTTCCATTGGTGGTAGTTGACGTAATCGGCGATGGTTACGCCATTCTCTCCACTGTGTCCAACCTAACCAACCAAGGAAAGCTGTGGTTGTTCCCACAAGCAAGCCAGTTAATACACCAAACCAACCTTGAGTAAACAGAGTAATAAACCAAGTGATCGCCC
This sequence comes from Anabaena sp. FACHB-595, assembly GCF_048568275.1. Taxonomy (NCBI): domain Bacteria; kingdom Bacillati; phylum Cyanobacteriota; class Cyanophyceae; order Nostocales; family Nostocaceae; genus Anabaena; species Anabaena sp. FACHB-595. Next base: position 107,874 of record NZ_CP183473.1, on the reverse strand, counting down.
TACCAATCCAACTAAATAATGTCCCAAATATGGTATTAAACAAACCTGTCACCGGAGTAGGCAACCATCCAGCCACCCACTGCCAAAATTGCCGCAATACGCTAAAGGTTTGCACATCTTCAACTGAAGGCGGAATCAAGGGATGATTGGGAATTGGGTCAAAAGTAAACCAACCATATTTAGGGAAATACACTTCTGTCATTGCGTAAGCATCAGTGTTACGTACAACATACATTCCCGTAAATGGATTGAATTCCCCCGCACTGAACCCAGCCACTAATCGTGCTGGGATACCAATAGACCGTAGCATTACCGTCAGAACTGTGGAGAAGTGATCTGGATAACCACCCTTATATTTGAACAGAAACGCTTCTACTAAATCTTCCTGCTCACTCAAATATGGCAATCCTAAAGGATTTTCGGGAATGGAATAGTTTTGTTTGAGATATTGCGCTAAATAAAGAGCTTTTTCGTAGCTGGAAGTTAAAGCTTTTTCAGATTGTCCGACCTGTTTTTGGTTGTAGTTAGCTAAGATTTCTTCGGTGCGTTGCTTAACTTTGGAGGCAATTTCTGGGGGTATTTGTAGATAATAATTTTTGATATTCAGGGGATAATCGTTAGTAGCTTTCCCCAATAAAGTGCGATCGCGGTAAGGAACGTCGGAAATAACTGTATAGGTCAAATCTTCAGATAAACCTACAGGTGCGCGTAACCCACCTTCTTTATCAACAGCAATCATCGGTGTGGGAAAGTAAACTTCCCTGGGATAAGACATAGCGGGAATCAGGTTAGGCAAATCCGACACTACAGTGTAAGTCTGCACTACTTCCCTAGTTTTGCCAGATATTGGTGGTGGTGATAAATATATTTGATAAGACCAAGGCGATCGCCTCAGGGTTGTCACATCATCATTGCGGGAAATATCCCAACCCTTACCTGTGTAACGGTCAAACGCCAAAACTCGCCAAAATCCCTCAGCTTGCGATCGCACTCGCATCACTACCTTGGGTTTCATCTCTCCCCGCAGGTTTTGGTTGATCTGGTTATTGAATCCGTAGTAGAAGCTATCATCTACCTTTCCTGGTTGACCATTGCCAGTTTGTTCATTTTCACCACGACCATTACCTTGATTGTCAGCATTACCTTGACGGACATAACCAGGATTAATAATGCTGCGGCCAGTAAAACTTTGGTTGACTTCGATAGGCGAACTCACAGGAAAAGTCCGCAGTTGATAGCCAGGGAATCGTGGTAATAAGGCAAAGACTACCAATCCTAACCCAACAACTACACCAAACAATAAAAAATAAGTAGGTAACCCAGAGGATAATTTAGTTTCTTTTGACTTTTGACTTTTGATTTTTGAATTCCCCAACCCTAATTGGGAACGGTAATTGATAACTAAAGTGGGAATGGCGATCGCTAAAAACAACAATAAAACAGGTGCGAATGCCAGAGTTTGGCTTAATGTTGCGGCCACACCCAACAAAATCAACCCAATCACAATTGAATAACCCAAGTCTTTGCGACGAGGTACATCAAAACTGTGGAGGACTTGTAATTGAATTAGCAATTCTGCTAAAGCCAACCGCGTATCGTTCAATTCGCCAAATAATCGCCCAAAGAAAGCCCCCAGTGCCATTAACATTCCAATAGCAATGCAAAATTTGATGGGAATATTAGGTTTGCGGCGATGATAATAACCCCAAATTGTCCCAACTACACTTATGGGTATTGCCCAGAAACTGAATGCAGTCCCTGCGGCAATATCCATAGCCACAATTCCAATAATTACCAACGCTAGCACTAGTACCCGCAGCGAAATGGAATTTTCTACTTCCATCAAAGGCGAACCTTGCTGATTTTGTCCCCAATCAAGACTTACAGGTAAACGCCAAAATTGATTCATCCTGGTTAATTTAAACATTTCTATCGTCAGTCAAGAAATAAAGTAGATGCTTGTAGATGCTTATAGATACAAACTTTCGGGAAGTTCCTCTAAGAAAACAGGAACTCCCCGAAAGTAAATTTTGGGAGTATGGGTAAGTTGTAAATTTTCATTCTCGCTGCGGGTTATTGTAGAAGCCCTAATGACCCTTGATTGAGAAAAAATCAGCTGCAAAACCACTTATCGATTGGCGCTAATCAATCATCAGTTGAAAAAGGTACAAAAGCAAATGCTAGAAGGTTTATTACCTCCAGCTTCTTTCTACCTTCATCTCTATTGTGCTAGCAGTGGTAATTTCAGCTATGTTGCGGGATTAATGACAAATAGCAATGGTTGCTGATCGAGTTCGGGACAATCAACCTCTAATGTATAAGATGGTTGGAGTTGTTTACAGGTTAACTCTACACTCAGACATCCTGGGCTTGATGACTGGGCGATCGCAATACTGCCATTACCTTGCAGTGTCAAGATTCCTTGAGTAGGTAAATCACTGTGGACAACTAACTGGGTAACATCACCTTTGGTGTAGTATTCTACCCGCAAAGTTAAAGCACCAAGGCTAGTCAGCCAAAGTCTTTCTACCACTGGTTGGGTTGCTGACACGGGCAAGGTTAAATTAGCTAGCAACTGTTTAGCAGCTAACAAAGACAACGCCATTTGTTGACGAGAGTCTAAATCTGCATAATCGCTCTGAATATTAGGCATTGTATCCAGAGTTTCTGGCGATCGATAGTTGGTTCGCAGTACTAACCCAGCTAAGTCATTGATTGTTTGTGACTCATTAGGAAAGAAACCTTCCACTACCTGAACTAATTTTGCTCCTAAGGGTAGTGAAGATGCCACCATCTGCTGACACTTTTCCAATATTTCTTGGAAAACTCTTTCTGGTAGATTTACTGGTAGATTCAGTTTTGTCTGCTGGGCTAACCATCCCCAATTAGGAGCTAAAGCCAATGACGGCTCTTCAATATAATCTGGGTAATCCACTATTTGGCTTTCCCAGGGAAATAGAGGTGGGTGGTTTTCGATGTGAATCTGTAAACGACGCTTGATTACGGCTTGAAAACGTTCTTGCACAGTAGGAATTTCTCCTAATCAAAAGGTTTGGGGCTGCCTTTTCAGATGATGCTGACCTCTTTGTGAAGTAGCAAGTTGAATAGCATTTTCCCCATCGATTCCTTGGCAACTTTCCCTAATATTCTCGCGTTTGTTGACAGTGGATGCCAACAAACCGAGTAAGTACTGTTGCAAAGATTCTGAGTCACTATTCATGAGTGGATGCACTTGATCCGGACACTAGGGAATTACGAATTTCCCAAGCTTGTTCTAAAATCTTAAACCACCGTTTCTGTAGTTGTGCCATTGATAACCCTAAAGTTTTGGCAATTTTTTCATCTGGTTGACCTTGTTGTTTCAAGTCTAATAGAGACCTTTGTTTGTCGTCTAGCTCTGCTGTGTAAGCTTCCCATTGTTGAGGAGTCAAACCCAAATTAGTATTTAAGGAAGCTTCTAACCACTCGTGGACTAATTCCCAGCGATGTAACAAAGCAAACCGAATCAAATGATACTTGAAGCGTTGCTGTAAGTAATCTCGCTGACGTGGAGTTAAACCTAAAACGTTCTCAATTTCTTGAGCTGACATATCCTGAAGACGTAAAGAAAAGTAATCAGCACAGTCAGATTGTTGTTTCTGCTCCAGATAGTCCATTAATTCTGTAATGACTACAGAACGCAAGGTGTCTTCTTCTGGTTCTGGTTCTGGTTGGGTAGCCATTGCAGAGCGTAAGCGCTGTACTGCTGGTTCTTCCCATGTACCATCACCATCATTAGAGCTACCTTCGGCGGCTTGTTCGATATCGACGTTGGTTTCTGGTGGTTGCTGTTGGGAGAAAGTTTGCGCCCGCAGGATAATCAACTGTTGTTGTCTTCCTGGTAAGGGAATCCGGCGCTTACCATAGCGCTCGGTAAATGCCATATACTCTGCCAACTCTAGAAGAGTTTGGGGACGGTAGGTAGGGCCGAGTTGATTTTCGCGGCGGAAAGCGTTTAATGCTTCTAAATAAAAACTTTGTAAGAAATCTTCTATGATAGTCAGTCGCCCTTGGTAACTTAATTGGCGCTGAGGGGGATTAATGTAACGATAAATAATAGCGCTGAGTGTACTGTGTAGTTCGACTCTGCCTCGGTTAGAACCTTGTTGATAATATCTCAAGCATTGTTGTAGCCGATGCTTGGCTAGGGTCATGGCTGAACTTTCTACAGCACCAGAAGCTTGAATCCGTTTACTTTCGGTGCAAATTCGGTATACTTCTGTAGTGATACGATTTGCTACATCATGACAATTCTGGTCGGAAGCTTTGGTAAACTGTTTTAGCTCTTTGTAAATCAGTTTGAAGATGACCTCTGTACCAAAAGAGTTTTCTTCCAGAAGATTTGCGGTTGGAATAGTTGCTGTTGCGGCTGAATTCATAGTCTCGGCTTTCACTAGACCCTAACATAAACTTAAATACAACCTGTGACGACTGTGGGTATTGGCTTTATGGTTTTGCGGATAAACTAAACGCATACCAACTTGTAATGAGGATGTGGTTGATTTTATTATTCCCAACTTTAGTGGGAGAGATCACATTTTGATAAATGTTATTGCCATTACCCAGGAGCCGTTGACAAGTAATTATGGATTTAGAAGCACAAATACAATTGCTGATTAACAATGCACCCAATGATGGCGTTACGCCACATCTTGTTGCAGCAATTGCTCCTTTGCTTGTAGCGATCGCTCAAAAATTACGTCACACCCAGTACTACATTCTTCAAGATTCGGAAGGTAGCTGGGTCTTGACCACATTGAGAAATCGAGCAAACCCAGGAATTGAAAAGCGTGTTGTTTACGCTTTCCCTACCATACAGGATGTTTCTCTAATCCCACCTGCTGGGCTAGACCCTCACATTAGTGGGCAGATCACCCCAGTTACCCATATTTTGTTCCAATTGGTGGCTTTAGAACCCGTAGATAGTATCCTTTTTTTGGAAACGCCGGGTAAGACCACTCACACATATGAATTACGGCGGGCTGATTTCCAGAAACGCATACAGCAACAGTTAAAAAAGCAGCGATCGCTTAAAACCATACCCCCAAATATTGCCTAAAAAAATTTTGGATGTGGGACTTTTTAAATACACCCCACATCCAAAATTGTAAATGTCAGAAAACGCTCATTTAAAATCGAAATTTTTAAATCCGGCTAATACAATCGGCTTATTGCATATTCAGCTATCTTGATCAGTGCTTGGTGAGATTCTGAGGGTGGCAGAGTTGCCAAATGCTCAATTGCTAACTTGGTGTGGTGAGCAGCTAACTCTCTTGACTGCTGTATGCCTTGACTATCTTGTATGAGTTCTAGTGCTTGCTCTAAATCTCCTTCTTGGGCAAACTCTCGTTCAATCAACACCTCTAGGTATGGTTTTTCTGCTAGAGCAAATAAAACCGGCGCTGTGAGATTACCGCTTTTTAGATCCGACCCTACTGGTTTACCAAGGGTATCCGTAGTGCTAGTAAAATCTAAAATGTCATCAACAATTTGAAATGCTATGCCTAAATGACGACCATAGGCGTAAAGATGTTCGGCAGTTTCTGGAGACACTTCACTCAATAAACCAGCTGCTTTAGAACTGTTAGCAACTAAAGATGCTGTTTTGTAATAGCTCTTCTCGATATAAGTCTCAATGGAAATACTCGCGTCAAAGCGGTTTAGTCCCTGCTGAATTTCCCCAGTAGCCAAATCCATAATGACTTCTGAGAGTAGTTTCACCACTTGCAAATTATCCAAGTTGGCTAAATACCAGGAAGATTGAGCAAATAAAAAATCTCCTGCTAGAATTGCAATTCGATTGCCAAACAAACTATGAACGGTGGGGACACCTCGTCGCACTTCAGATTCGTCTACCACGTCGTCATGGACTAAGCTGGCCGTGTGAATCATTTCTGTAATCTCGGCTAGGCGGCGGTGACGCGGTGTAATGCCTTGGTCTAACATTGTTGCTCGTGATATCAGCAGCACGATCGCTGGTCTTATACGCTTTCCCCCAGCTCCGAATAGATGCTCGGCTGCTGCAAACAAAATGGGGTGGCGATTTCCAACTAGCTGTTTCAGGTTATCTGCTAGTATTCGCAGGTCTGCTTCCACAGGGGTAAACAGGGAGGTGGCTGGGGTCATGGATTGGCGGACTCTGACTTTGGTTACGAAAGTTTACATATCCTATACTCATTTTAAGATAAGCCTGTGCCTGTGCAAGGTTTTGCTTGGGATATTCTCATTTTCTCTGCTGGGATGGGAGATTAGGCACTGGAGATGGGGGATTGAGAAACAATTATTGAATTTTGAATTGATTTGCCCCCTTTCCGGAATTTGTTAATGTCTACTGAACTTGACTGACGGCTAAGTACTTACCGTAATAGAATTAAGTTTGCAAAATTTTATACATTTAGGGGAATAATAAAAAGTCCTTGTTGTTTTCAGATAATTCGTGGATCTCAAAAATCTGAGTTGTAGGACACATATCTTTAGTGGCCTGGAATACAACCTTAGATATATACTCATTGTCCTCACTATTACTTCTTACACATTAGTTATTTGTAGGTTAAGACTAAGTTCTTCTAACCTCTGTGTAACCATCTAGAAATTTTGAAATTTAGCCTCAAAGTTGGCTTCAAAGTTTGAGTTGTTGTGTTACGCTAAAATGTAAGGATTTTAAATTTTTCAAGTATTCACCGCACAAAATTAACTCACTTTTCAAGTGATGTTAATTTTCTCGCGTGGCGAATCGAAAATAGTGCATTGTCAAGAATAGAATCAAGGAAGTATTTTCTCGTCTCTTTTCTTGATGATCAGAACTCTTTATTTGGAGCTAGGCAACTCTCATGGGAGAAGTTGCTGCAAGTTTCGAGCTTGCGTTGAGCGTAAGCATGGCTCCTGATATAAGATGTCAGCAAAATTCACGCGGACTAGGTAGGCTGCTGAGACAAGCTTTGTTAGTCACTATTTTAGTGACCAATTTGCTGTCGTATGTATGGTCTGCAAAAATCAATTAAATAGTAAATCCGTTGGGCAAAGAGAATTAAAACTCTACGGAAAGATTTGCCAATGCAAAATGTGGCCATCAAGAGTTAACTTGGTTGGTTGAAGTTTTGCTAATTTTATGCAATTTCATTATGTATTTGAAAAAGTGTGGGTGGCACAATGATTTACGGGAATATGCCTATGATGATTTTTATTTTAGCTTCTGGATACCTATTCACAGTTTACCTATTATTAGGATTAGCTAAACGAACTGGGAAAAAATCTAATATTAATAATCGATCTGTAGTGGCTACAAGTAATAGTCAACAACAATTGTCTGTTTCACCTACAGTCACTGAGATAGCCAATAGTCAATAGTTATTAGTAATAATTTGAAATAAAGATTAGTGAGGCTATAACTACTAATTTTGAATTCGTAATACCCTACAGGAGCGGCGCGCCTAAGCAATTGATTTAGGTAATTTTGTCACAAATAAATTTACTGACAAGTGCCTAAATACTCTACCGTGAAGCAAAAATTTATAGTTAAACAGCAAGACGAGCTTCTATTTGTAGGGTAATCATTACGAATTAGGAATTACGAATTATGCCAAATCCTGTTGAAGTTGGGAAACTGGTACGCCAGCAAAGTCCACGGCTTCAACTAATGGGGTGTAACCTAACCAATGTACTCCTGATTGAGAAAACTGTTGGGGACAACCACTAACGGCAAAGCGCGTTGGTAATGGTGGGTGAGTGTTGCTTAGTCCAAGTAAGTCTAATTCTTGGGTACAAGCTGTGACGACGTGAACAGCAGGGTCAATGATTTTGACTTGGGGAGGGAGTAGCGATCGCAGTACTGGCGCAAGCAAAGGATAATGGGTACAGCCATAAACTAAAGTATCAATATCTTGCTGAATTAGGGGTTCTAAATAAGCCCTGGCTACTTCTGTGGTGTATGGGTCTTGAATACGGTTTTGCTCAATTAGGGGAACAAATTCCGGACAACCAACTTGCCAGACTTCGACATTGGGGTCTATTTCCCAAATTGCTTGACGATAGGCATTACTTTTGGCTGTAGCTGGAGTAGAAATTACACCAATACGCTTACCTTGCTGTACTGCGGCTTTAGCCCCAGGGAGGATGACACCAAGAATGGGAAAGTCATATTCCTCACGAACGATATCTAAAGCGAGGGCAGAACTAGTATTGCAAGCCATGACTACCATTTTGACGTGTTGTTGCTGCATCCAGTCAAGGATGTCACGCACAAACGTTAAAATCTCCGCTTGCGAGCGGATACCGTAAGGTAGTCTAGCTGTGTCACCAAAGTATATTACCGATTCATTGGGTAGTTGGCGATAGATTTGACGCAGTACCGTTAGCCCGCCTACACCACTATCAAATACGCCGATGGGGGCGCGTTGAGGTTCTTGTGCTGAGAAACCGTAAAGATTACCTTCAATGCTGGAAGATGAATACACAGGCAGATATTGTTAGAGATTTTGGAATATTAAAATACAGAATTTAACAGACAATTTACCAATTGACTACTAAATTCTGTATCTACACGCAGTTTACATACCACCTCTAGAGTGAGTAATTGAGACTAAATGTTGAACTTAATGAAAATTTTACTGTCTCTTTAAATATTGCAGGATACCACGAGCGATCGCATCTGCCATGCGATTTTGGTATTCTGGTGAGCCTAGTCTGGGATTATCTTCCCTACCACTCATATAACCTGTTTCTACTAGAATCGACGGCATAGAACTCTTCCTCAAGACGTAGAACCGAGCTTTGCGTGTGCCTCGGTCTTTGAGTGTGCCAATACTTTGGAGAATAGTCTTGCGGACTGATTCGGCTAAAGCATAACCACTATCGTAGTAATATACTTCCAAGCCATTAACATCAGGGCGGCCTTCTACGGAGTTGGCGTGAATACTGACAAACAAAGTCGCGTTAGCTCGTTCGGCAATATCTACCCGTCCTTGTAACTCCACAAAAAAATCTGCATCGCGCGTCAAGACTGCTTGGATACCATTCTGCTCTAAAATAGCGGCTATTCTTAAACCGATAGGTAGGACTACATCTTTTTCTAGTAATCCACCCAAACCAGGAGCGCCAGAATCTTTACCACCATGTCCAGGGTCGATGACGACTAAAAGTCTTCCCCTGGGAACTGACCTGGGTATTGGTTGTGGGATATTTATGGGATTATCGATATTTGGATTTGGCAATTGACTACGATTTGTTGATGGTAGGGGTGGTAAACCTACTGGTGGTATCAATTGCCGAGAAGATTGTAATTCTAGAGCTAAAATTTGGTTACTTACTTGATTGAGTTCCCCTATTTGTACTCCGGCTGCTGGTTGTACCAAAACAACTACTGTATTGGCTACTTGGGGTTGCAGACGGACACGGAGAATAGGGCTGTTAGCATTAAAAGCTGGGCCTGTAACTCTAGGAGATAACTTGGCGTTATTAATAATGATGCGGTAAAGTCCAGAGGTTCTGTCCCAGCCGCCTTTAGCTGTTACTGCTTGGTCAGAGCGAATTAAAAGTTGTGTACCATTATCACCTAGTTCCACCGCTTGAATGGTGGCGGGTGAGTTGGTATTGGATGAAATGGTGTTGGGAGTATTATTTTGGGGTAAGTTGGCAATACCTTTACTGGGGAGAAGCACAAACCCACCAACGCTGCTAGTACTAACTCGCCAGTCAGGACTGTTGCTATCCACCTGCATGGAGATACGTACAGTTTGCGTTGACAATTGCGTCAATTGGATGCTGCTGACACCATAACGATTAATTGATAAATCTCTCTCGATGTTTGGCGATAAAGATGCGCCGGTAATGTTGATATTAATTACCCGATTATCATCTGTACGATTAACTTGAATTTGGGGGGTAGCACCACGGGTACGGATAAAAAATCCATCGCCTGTAACTCGTAAGTTATCAATTTGAGTTACAGATGCAAGATTACTAATCGGTGCTTCCTTGGTAGTTGGAGTGACAGAGTAAACATTTCTGGGTGATAAAACCGAGGGTGTGTCCACTCCGGTTTCTGAGGGAATGGTAGGTACTGGCTGCTGTGCAGTTTCTCTGGGCGATGCGACTCTTTCAACTGTTGGGGTAGGTAGCTGCACAGTCCAGCGACTAGGGCTGATACCGACAAATTTGACTTGTTGGGGGTCGAGTGTGTAACCAGGATTGAGTTCTACGACAATACGCGTGGTCTGTGGATCAAATTGTCCTACACGTATAGCCCGAATTGCACCGCCTATTTGCTGTGTTGATGGGGGCTGACCAAATGTGGTTTCGGGTAAATCAATAACTAAACGTGTCGGATTGAAAATCAGTTGCGCCTTGGGTTGTACAGCGCCATTAGTATTAATCTCTAAACGATTTTGGCTAGGGTCAAATCGCCAAGAGTCTAGCCTTGCTGCTAAAGCTGGTGACGATAGTAAGAAGATGGTTCCAACCGTACCGGATAGTAACCAGTGTAATTTCACAATCTTTTCTCCTGATGTGCGTTCATGAGAGCCGTTAAGGCTCCAAAATGTTGGCTAATCCTCACACCATCACCGTTCAAACTTCAGCTTTACTGCAATAAAAATTTTGCGCTGGTATAAAAATACAACTAATGGCGACACATCTTAACACGCCCTTTTGATTTTGCCATGTCGTGAAGGCATAAGATCCAGGTTCAGAATATAAGGATGTGGTTAGTATTCACACAAAATCTTCAGGAATAACAGGGATAGTGTGGCAATCAGGATGATTATAAGTTTGTGAAGACTGACTGATTATCTATCGTTTGAGGTACTGAAGAATACCGCGAGCGATCGCATCTGCCATTTGTCTTTGGTAAGCTGGACTTTGCAGTTTACCATTATCATCTCTACCAGTTAAATACCCTGTTTCTACCAGAATAGAGGGCATAGAGCTTTTTCTAAGGACATAAAATCTGGCTCGACGTACTCCTCTATCTCGGACATTTACGTTTTGAAGAATGCTCCTATGAACTGCACGAGCTAAACCTAATCCGCTATCGTAATAGTAAGTTTCCAAACCATTGACATCTGCACGATTCCCACCGATGGCGTTAGCGTGGATACTGACAAATACATCAGCCCTGGCTCGTTCTGCCATTTGTACTCGTCCTGGTAGGCTGACAAAAAAGTCAGAATTTCTTGCCATCACCACTTGTACCCCATTTTGCTGTAATACTTGGGCAATTCTTTGACTGATGGGCAAGATGATATCTTTTTCCCGCACTCCACCAATACCAATGGCTCCTGGGTCTTTACCACCGTGTCCGGGGTCGATGAATACTGATAATCTGCCTTTGGGAACTGGTCTTGTTCCTGGTTGGGGTAGAGGACGGGGATTTGTTGGATCTGGTAATTGTCCTTGGATGGGGGGTAAGGGAGGTGTGGTAGCGAGCCGACGTGAGCCTTGTAATTGTAGAGCTAAAAGCTGGTTGCCAACTTTGTTGAGTTGACCAACTTGCACCCCAGCAGCCGGCTGGACGAGAACAACTACTGTGTTGGGTTCTTGTTTTTGCAGACGTATTCTGAGAATGGGGCTATTAGCACTTAAACTTGGCCCAGTGACTTGGGGAGCTAACTGGGCGTTAGGAATAGTGATGCGGAATAGACCAGTGTTTCTATCCCATCCACCGTTACCAGATACTGCTTGATCAGCTCTAATCAGTAGTTGTGTGCCATTACTAGAGAGGTCAACTGACTGAATTGTGGCAATGGCACTGGTTGTAGTTATTCTGTCAGGCAAGGTCGAGGTGTTACCTTCGCCGTTGTCATTATTGGGCAGTCTGACTACACGACTAGGTAGAACTACTAAACCACCTGCATTACTGTTAGTTGCTCGCCAGTCTGGGCTATTCTTATCTACCCGCAAGGTCATACGGACGCTTGGGGTTCTGGTTTGTAATGGAGTGAGTTCAACCCGGTTGACACCATGTTTATTAACGGGTATGTTTCTTGGGGCGCGTGGCGATAAAGTTGCCCCAGCAATATCCATAAAAATAGTAGCGCGATCGCGGCTGCGAATGACTTGAACTTGAGGATTGCCACCACTGGTGCGGACAAAAAAACCATCCCCAGTCACCTGTAAGCCTTCAATTTGTGTCGTTCCGGGTGCAGCACTGATTGTATTATCGGAGAACTCTGGTCTTGTATTATTTGGTAACTCCGGTCTTGTGTTATTGGGTAAACTTGGCCTGGTGTTGGAGTCAATAGTCACCACATTATAAGTGTTGTCTGGTGAAGACTCTGCTTGCTCTGATGTGGGAGTTGGTAACTGGACTGTCCAACGGTTAGCTGTAAGCCCGACAAATTTGATTTGCTGAGGATCAAGAGTGTAACCAGGAGCCACTTCCACAACTATACGCGTGGTTTGCGGATCAAATTGCCCTACGCGGACAGAGCGGATTCTACCACCGATTGGTTGTGTTAACTGCGATCGCCCAAATGTCACATTTGGCAAATCTATTACTAACCGTGTGGGATTAAAAATTAGTTGCGCCCTTGGTTGGACGGCACCTGTAGTATTAATTTCCAAGCGGTTTTGATTGGCATCAAAGCGCCAAGAATTTAACCTCGTTGCTAAGGCTGGCGACGATAGTAATAAGACAGTTCCAACTGTACCAGATAGTAACCAGTGTAATTTCACAATCCATTCTCCTGATTTGCATTCATTAGAGCTGTCAATGTCTCAACATATCGGCAAGTTGTCACATCTTTGCCACCTGATCTTGAGTTTTGATACGCTCTATATTCCTGGGAATTTGGTATAAAAAGACAATATAATGGCTTTGAGTCTCAGTATTCCCTTAATTATTGCCGTACTATCAGAACACAATATTTTGGCTTTAAAGCATTAAATACAACATTAATAGCTCCGCAATTTACTACATTCATCCAAAAGTTTTGGTGAGCGATCTTCGAGCTTACCAAAAATTGGGAATTGAGTTATTTTATGACCAATAAATCAAATTTTTAAATAAACACTCCAACGATTTGGTAAACGGCTGTGGGGATAAAAAAGTTTCAAGGTGTAAGAGAAAAATATTATCATTCTTTGGCAGTTGACCTAATCACAAAAGTGTTTGGTTTTTAGTTTTGCAACAGATAACATTCCGAATACTAATAGTTATGAGATAAAAAATAAAATTGATAATTCCTCAGGACGAAGATGGGAAGATAGAAGTTTCCATGTATGGGGATGGGGAGTAGAAAAGCCACGGGAGCAGGGAGCAGGGTGCAAGGGGGATAAACTTAGGGAAAAACATTCCATCTGCCTACAGCACTCTGCACCCCTACTTTAAGAACTTACATTCCCACTATCCTTGGCAGTAGATACAACAGAAGATGGTGTTTCTATAGCTAATTGTTTCCCCGTGGAACCATCTAAAATCAATTGTGCTGAGTCGTCTATCCCATCATCTGAGTCTGGAAAAACGAATCTTAATAAAGGGGGAGCGAGAAAAGTTGTCAGGATAACCATCATGATGATTGCTGCCCCTAACGGTTTAGAGAGTGCGCCACTGGCTGCACCGACACCAGCAAATACTAACCCTACCTCACCTCTAGGAATCATCCCCACGCCAATCGCTAGGCGGTTGATTTGGGATTGACCAAAGACGCTAAAGCCTGTGATTACTTTACCGAAGATAGCGACCATGATCAGGAAACTTGCCATAATTAACCCTTCCCGATTGCTGGGGATGGCTGGGTTAAGTACGCCTAAATCAGTTTTCGCACCTACGGTAACGAAGAAAATTGGCACTAACATATCAGCAATGGGGCAAACTTGCCTTTGTAGCTCTTTGCGCTTGTCTGTTTCTTCCAGAACTAAACCTGCGGCAAAAGCGCCAAGAATGGCTTCTAAATGGATGATGGCAGCGAGATATGCCATAACAAAAGCGAAGATGAAAGCTGGTATTACTAGTTCACCTCGTGTTTTGAGCATATCAGCGATCGCGACAAAGGTTTTGTTGAAAACATTACCCAAGACAATCGCACCCAAAAGAAAGCCACTAGCACTAATAATCAGATAGATGACTTGACCTACATCTACAGTCCCTTCTTTAGCGAGGCTGGCAACCACCGCTAAGACAATAATTCCCAGTACGTCGTCAATTACAGCCGCACCCAGAATTATCTGTCCTTCTTTGGAATTGAGCCTTCCTATTTCTGAGAGTACCTTAGAGGTAATCCCGATACTGGTAGCCGTTAAAGCTGCCCCAGCAAAGATTGCGGGTACAGCATCGATACCAAACAAAGTCATCAAGCCTATAGTCCCGGCGGCAAATGGGACTGTAACCCCCACCACTGCGACTACTAAAGCTTGGACACCAACTGCCATCAAGTCTTTTAAGTTTGACTCTAAGCCAATTTCAAACAGTAGGATGATCACACCCAGTTCAGCTAAAACAGAAATCACTTCTGATTGGGCTGTAAATACGGCTGGTGTCGCTTCTGGACTTAAACCAGCCGTAGTTTGGAGGAAGGTCATAATCATAGAACTGGAACCGTCTGCACCACCTTCAGGGAACACCAACAGGTGCAGAACAGAAACACCCACGACCACACCACCTAAAAGTTCGCCTAAGACAGGTGGTAAACCCACTCGGTTGGATAACTCGCCACCAACTTTGCTAGCTAGGTAAACTACCACTAAACTCAGCAAGACTGCGGCGACAACCATTGAACTGTCTGCGGCTTCAGTTGTGCTGGCCAGCAGAGGAAAAGCGAAGTTGATTGCATTGAAAAACTGCATTTGTTACGCGTTGTTACGTGAACATCCTTCTATTCCATTTTTACTCTTTTATGGAAAATACACTTCGTTCAGGTGCGATAAATGATGTTTGGCGGACTAATTTGCGTAACATCGGAGTGAATTGAGGAGAATTTTTAACACAGAGGATGTGGAGGTAAGCGCTGAGGTACGAGGAGAAATATCTATGAAGACAATTGAATAAGTTTGGTCTAAGTTTTTTAGTTTCAAAAAATGTAACCGTTTTAACTTTTGACTATGGCAGTGTCAAAGTAGGAACATACAAATCGTATCGACTAACTGCATAAGGTATAACAGTGCAGGGTTCTCAGTGGAGGGATTTTACTTGGAACTCAGCGCTGAATAGATACGGTTTAAAGGTATCTGCATATATTTATGAGGAGTGTAAATCATGGTTAGAACTGCTTTATTTGGTTCTCAGTTGCGTGCTGGAAAATTTTGGCAAAGTTTGCCGTTGGCGTTGTTAGTTTTTGTGAGTTTTGTGCAGCCTGGACTAGCACAAGAGAAAGAAAGAATGTGGCGTACTTTGACTGTCAGTGGTCGTGGGGTTGAATCGATTCCTACCACATTGTCGGAAGTTAGTTTAGGAGTGGAAATTCAGGGTAAAACTGCTCAGGAAGTGCAGCATGAAGCAGCACGGAGGTCATCGGCTGTGGTTGCTTTACTGAAAAGCCGAAATGTGGAGAAGTTACAAACAACTGGTATTCGTCTCAACCCGGTTTATAGCTATAACAATAATGTGCAGAGAATTACTGGATATGCTGCTAGTAATACGGTGAATTTCCGTATTGCTACGGAAAAAGCTGGGACATTATTAGATGAAGCGGTGAAAGCTGGCGCAACTCAAATCAATGGTATCAGTTTTGTGGCTACTGATGAGGCGATCGCCTCTGCTAGGCAACAAGCCTTAAAGGAAGCGACCCAAGACGCACAACAGCAAGCCAGCGCGGTGTTTAGTAGCCTCGGTTTTCAAGCTAAAGAAGTAGTAAGTATTCAAGTTGGTGGTGCAACTGCGCCTCCACCACCCATATTGTACAGAGCCGAGGCTGCCAAACTTAGCAGTGCAGATGCGTCTACTCCCGTAATTGGTGGCGAACAACAGGTTGAAGCCTCAGTCACGTTGCAAATTAGTTATTAGTCAGTTGTCATTGGTCAGTTGTTTCCTTGGCTGCTAACAACTGACCACTTACTTCACCTATTAAAAATTTTCTGGTGCGAAGTCGCTACTACCACCGTCTCTATCTTGTTTGGAACCTAGTAGTTCTAGTTGATCTACTCTAATTACTGGCGTAGATCGATTAACTCCAGTTTGGCGATCGCTCCATGAGTCAAACTTCAAGGAACCTTTAACTCCTATTAAACTACCTTTGCGGACATAATTGCCTGCGACCTCTGCTGTCTTATCCCACAGTTCTAAGGTGAACCAATCAGGTTTATCGTTCTTTGAACGCCGATTGACGGCTAGAGTTAATCTACACTTTACACTCCCAGACTCAAAATATTTAATGTCTGGATCAGTGCCTACGCGACCTACTAGGGTGACAATGTTAATGCTCATCTGCCTTATCCTTTAGTACATAAGTACTTATTAATTTTGACTTTAATCATAACTAATTGTGACCTGATTGAAAATGTGTTAGAAACTTAGCAATAAATTTACAGTATAAAAATATGCAGAAATACTTGACAAAATTGAAAAACTATACGGGTATACTGAATTAGTCAGAGAATATCAATACCGTGGATATTTGAGACTGAGGAAAAATTGCCGAAAGTTATCGACATATAGCCTATTTGGCTGGACTCAGGCTCAAAATCATAATAAAATCCAGCACGATTCGCATTAACAGTTGTAGTCTATAAAATGTCAGGAATAGGGGGCATAGAGACGCGTGGGGCTTTTTAGGAACTTTCGCTCATCGTGGGATATGGGTATCGACCTCGGTACAGCAAATACCCTCGTTTATGTGTCTGGTAAAGGTATTGTACTGCAAGAACCTTCTGTGGTAGCTATCGATCAAAATGAAAAGGTAGCTTTGGCAGTTGGGGAAGAAGCTAAAAAAATGCTCGGTCGCACACCGGGAAATGTGATTGCCCTGCGACCTTTGCGCGATGGGGTAATTGCTGACTTTGATACAGCTGAACTAATGCTGAAAAGCTTTATTCAGAGGGTCAATGAAGGCAGGTCTTTAATATTACCCCGGATTGTAATTGGCATTCCCAGTGGGGTAACTGGGGTGGAAAGACGCGCCGTCATGGATGCGGCGGCGCAAGCTGGAGCTAGAGAGGTATATTTAATTGATGAACCTGTAGCAGCTGCGATCGGTGCGGGATTACCAGTTGCGGAACCTACTGGTAACATGATTATCGATATTGGTGGGGGAACTACGGAAGTTGCTGTGTTGAGTCTCCAAGGTACTGTAATTAGCGAATCAGTACGCATTGCTGGGGACGAATTAACAGAGTCCATCATCATGTACATGAAGAAAGTTCATAACTTGGTGATTGGGGAACGTACTGCTGAGGATATTAAAATTCGCATGGGTTCTGCCTATCCTACCCATGATGATGACGATGCGATGATGGAAGTCCGAGGTTTACACCTGCTCTCAGGTTTACCAAGAACTGTCACGATTAAGGGGCCAGAAATTCGTGAAAGTATGCTGGAACCTTTATCTGTAATCATCGAAGCGGTGAAGCGGACATTAGAACGTACACCTCCTGAACTGGCGGCGGACATTATTGACAGAGGTATTATGCTAGCTGGCGGTGGTGCTTTGCTCAAAGGTATAGATACCCTCATTAGCCACGAAACAGGAATTGTCACCCACATCGCGGCTGATCCTCTCAGCTGTGTTGTGCTGGGAACAGGTCGTGTATTAGAAAACTTCAAACAGCTAGAAAGAGTTTTTAGCGGACGATCTCGAAATATGTAGCGAAAAAAATATTTAGATATTGGGTTCTATTTGGCTGTGATTTGGGTTTTATATAAATAGAATCCAGTATCTTCTGAATCTGAGAATAGGTATAAATGGTTACTGTACGTCGTTGGTGGGATCGCAAAGCCTTACAAGTTGGTTTATTAGGGTTAGCAGTTGGCAGTGCTTGGGTGTTGCGTCAGACTCAAGGCGGGTTTTTAGCGGAAGCATACCAAGTAATTACCCGTCCTTTGCAAATGTTGCAGACAGGCCCAAGCTTAGAGGAACGTCAGGAAGAACGTCTCAAGAAAGCGCAATTCTTGGAGATGCAAACACGCATTACCGAGTTAGAAAGTCAAAACAAAAAACTAACAGATTTATTAGGCTACGTTCAAAACCAACCACTAGCATCGCGTCCAGTACCTGCAAGGGTGATAGGACGCAGTGCTGACCATTGGTGGCAACAAGTAACTATTAATCGCGGTGCTAATGCTGGGATTAAAGAAGGTTATATTGTCAAAGCTGAGGGGGGATTAGTTGGTCTGGTGGATAGCGTTACACCTAACACCAGTCGCATATTGTTAATTAGTGACCTCAAAAGTCAAGTAGGTGTTACTATTAGCCGGACTTCAGCCAAAGGTGTTCTCCGGGGAGATTCTTCTTCGGAGGCTGTGCTGGAATTTTACGAAAAAGTGCCAAATGTGAAAGTGGGAGATTTAGTTTCTACGTCCACTTATAGCCAAAGATTCCCCTCTGGTTTGGCAGTGGGCAGAATTAAATCACTGGATTTGAAGAAATTACCTGCATCAATCGCCAAAATTGAACTTTTTCCAGCGCTCAGTTCATTAGATTGGGTGGCTGTATATCCCAAGGTGACAAACCCCGATTTGGAAAATCAACAGTCCAATAACTCACAGCAACAAAAGTCCAACTAGATTTTCTGGAAATCTCTCAAAACAATGAAGACACCTTCATTTAACGGTAAATCAAAACCGCCGGCGCGAAGATTCAGCGTCCGGCGTATGCCTTTGTCGCGTTGGCATCCGGGTTTGCTTCACCTACTCGATTGGGGAGTAACGATTGGTTCGGTATTGTTATGTTTATTATTGTTACCAACCCGCTTACCAGGCATGGAATTATTGGGGATTGGCCCTAATTGGCTGTTAATTTGGGTGGTAGCTTGGAGTGTCAAACGTTCAGTATGGGCGGGAACTTTTGCTGGTATTGTGTTAGGGCTGCTGCAAGATGCCATTACATCCCCTCATCCGTCCCATGCCATCACCTTGGGGTTAGTCGGCTTTTTGACTGGATTATTACAAAAGCAGCGTTTTATCCAAGAAGATTTTATTTCTATTGCCTTAATTGTCTTTGGGATGGCAATTTTGGCAGAAACGGTTTTTGGTCTGTTATTGACTTTAGCAGGCGATCGCCAAACAGAATACATTTGGGCATATTATCAACGTGTCACCCTAGCCTCTGCTATTCTCAGCAGTCTTTGGGCCCCTGTGCTGTACTATCCCCTCAATAGTTGGTGGCAAAGAATGAAGATGTTGGAAAGTTAGTAGTTAAGCTCATGGGCGGCTAAATTGTATAACTACTGATAAGGGCTGTTAAGTGTTGACCGTTGACAGTTAACAGTTAAGAGCCCTCACGATGGATTGTGCAACTTAAAAGCAGAATAGCTTATGATAATTTTGGTATTGAGTCGAAATCAATAGCTCAATACCTTTTAGACACAAGCTAGTATGGCAAATTTTTGCCACTAAAGCAGACCTATCTCCTGTTAATCGCCCCAGCTTATTCAGCTTGATTTGGTTCAGGCGATCGCAAATTCAGTCAGTCCTCTTTTGCTGGGGTGATGAAAGCCCAAAATAATGTCGGTTTGGGGAATACCTGCTACCAGCATCTCATCAACAATTGCTAAGTCGGTGCTATCTTCTTCTATCCAGATTTTACCGTTTTGAATCTGGAGGTATAAGATAATATGCTGTACCCGTTTTTTGCCATCCCAGCCACAACGTAACCATAGATATTGGTCGCGTTGTTCGTCTATAATCATTCGATCGCCCACGGTGTCCGGAACGCCATCGCTAATTTTAGTTTCTGTGGCAGTAGCGAGTTGAGAATTGCTCAAGTCATAATATTTTTTAATTATTTCTTGGACAGTATGCCGATAGTAGCTTAATTTATCCATTGCACAATTTGCTCCTGTTCAGTGTATCTACGACAATTAATTGCAAGTTGTTTTGACGGGCAATGAGTTGGATGGATCGACGTTGAAAAAAATTGAAATAAACAATGTCGTCAATTGCTAGGTATAAATTATATTCAGGTTCGCTGACTTGGATAAGGTTGCGATAGACGATGTACTGCCCCAGGGCGTTATGAAAGTCATACATCTGAGACTTACCGATAAAGCTTTTAATTTCTACAACAATTTTCTGTCCCTGACGTTCTGCTGCGATTGGTTTTTCTGCGGCTAAATCAGCATAAAGTTCAGCATCTTCATATTTAATTATGAAAGGGTCAGCAATTATTAGCCATCCATCTTTAATCAGAGCATTTTTTACCACATCATGATACAGGTCTTTGGTAGGCATAGGAGAAGGTGCAGATAAACAACCCGCGAAGGGATATTACTGTTTAAATATCACTATAAGAGCATTTAAAGTGCAGAATATTTACAGTAATTCCCAAAGTTATGGATAAATTTCCAGTGGTCGCTCAAGCAGGTGCATCCCAACCCAACAACATTCAGCAACACGAACCCTCAATACAGCCATCAGTGCCACAGAGGGTAGGAAATGATTTTGATGTCCGCATGATGCAACGGTGTTTAGAACTGGCACGTCGTGCTTTAGGGCGTACTTCGCCTAACCCGTTAGTAGGGGCAGTTGTTGTGAAAGATGGGGAAATTGTGGGGGAAGGGTTTCATCCCCGTGCAGGTGAGCCTCATGCAGAAGTTTTTGCTCTCAGGGCAGCAGGAGAACTGGCTCGTGGTGCTACTGTATACGTTAATTTGGAACCTTGTAATCATTACGGACGTACTCCCCCTTGTTCGGAAGCATTGATTGCTGCTGGTGTAGCGAAGGTAGTGGTGGGTATGGTTGACCCGAATCCCCTGGTAGGTGGTGGTGGGATTGCCCGGTTACGTGGGGCTGGGGTGGAGGTGTTGGTGGGTGTGGAAATGGCAGCCTGTCAGCAACTGAATGAAGGCTTTGTACATCGGATTGTCCACAAAAAGCCTTTGGGTATTTTGAAATATGCCATGACTTTAGATGGCAAAATAGCAACTACGTCTGGTCACAGCGCTTGGGTGACAAATCCATCAGCTCGTGGCGAAGTTCATCAATTGCGGGCTGCTTGTGATGCGGTAATTGTTGGTGGGAATACGGTACGGCGAGATAATCCTTACTTAACTAGTCACCAAGAAGGGGTACATAATCCTT
This sequence comes from Anabaena sp. FACHB-595, assembly GCF_048568275.1. Classification (NCBI taxonomy): domain Bacteria; kingdom Bacillati; phylum Cyanobacteriota; class Cyanophyceae; order Nostocales; family Nostocaceae; genus Anabaena; species Anabaena sp. FACHB-595. Next base: position 86,672 of record NZ_CP183473.1, on the reverse strand, counting down.
TGCGGGTGGTGATGAGTCGTCAGATGGATTTGCCATTGGATGCTCATCTTTGGGAAACAGTCGAGGCTCCAACTTTAGTATTGACTCAAGTAGGCGCTAATCCAGATTTCCAAAAACTGTTGCAGCAAAAGGGAGTGGAAATCGTAGAGTTAGCATCGCTGACACCAGAAACTGTTATGTCTTACTTATACGATCGCGGTTTTTGTAGCGTATTGTGGGAGTGTGGTGGGACTTTAGCTGCTAGTGCGATCGCTCAAGGTGCTGTACAGAAAATCCTGGCTTTTATCGCTCCTAAAATCATTGGTGGTAGCCATGCACCTACGCCTGTGGGTGATTTGGGCTTTGATACCATGACAGAGGCTTTAATTCTAGAACGAGTGCGTTGGCGTGTGGTGGGTTCTGATTGCTTAGTAGAAGGTTATTTGCCCTCACTAAACCCATAAATGGTAGTTCATAGCCAATAGCGATCGCCATTGACTATGGACTAATTTATCGTGGAATTATGACTATGAATATTGGCGCTCATAAGCAAGATCACGTATTAGTGCTAGCCGAGATTGAATATAGTCAACCAAGAAATCGGTTTCGTTGGGTTCTAACAACGCTTGTGTTGTTGTCTGGTGTACCAACCATTGCACCAAGCTAGCATCGTCCATCTGCAAGAGGGTCTTCGTTTGCGAGTTTTCAACTACAGACCAAAGCTGACGCAGAATTTTAGGAGTCATCAGACCTCAATTTAATCATGAGCTTAGTTACTTTCACATTACACAATTACAGCAGTAGATCACGACATTAACCTACAAGCTGAGACAAGTATTATTAAAAACTTCACATAGCGATTTATAACTTGATTAAGTTTAAGGATTGACTCGCTATATATCAGTCTTTACATAAGTTAATTTTCTCTCAATATTTTAGTCTAGTAATTAATACTCACAATTGACGGACGAGGGACTAGAAAATACTAATTATAAAATTTTGTTAAATCATTTAATAGTTAATAAGTTAATTTGAGTGAATTAGATATTCATTTATATTGGATTGTACATCTGAATAGATATTATCATAATTAGCGATATTATCTATTATTAAAAATAACTATATGAATACCATTTGACTATTGAAAAATCTAAGTATCTGTAGGGTGGGCATTGCCTGCCAAAACCCTTAACGCCACTTGCGTGACTGCCGGGTACTCCTCTGGAGAAGCAAGCTACGGCAGGCAGTCCACTCGGTGGCATAGTCGAACGTGTGGCTGCACTCACCGTCCAACGCAGTGGCTCCCCTACGTATATTTCATAAATCAAGTATGAATCCTATAGCAAATAAATAATAGAGTGCATTATTACTCATAATGCACTCTCGTTAACAATAAAATTTTAGTCTTCGTATTCTACCCAGCTATTAGGTGTTTCCGAAACGTTAACTTTTAGTTGTACATCTGGTGGTACTCGTTTCTTCGTTTCATCATAGATATACTTAGCAATCATCTCAGCAGTTGTTTCATACTCAGGAGGCATCACTTCGTTTAAAATACCGTGATCAAGCCCTCCTTTTGTCACATCTTGTTTAGCCCAACGTAAGGTGCGGAAATCAGCTACCATTACAGGGTGTGGACAATATTGAGAAGAATGTAGTTGCGTTGATATCGCTTCAATGCGGACTTGATAATTATGTCCGTGCATCCGCCCACAAGGGCCATTGTAATCTTTAATGTAGTGAGCGCTATTAAATGAAAATTCCGTTACTACCTTCCATTTTGGCATTTTAATATTACCTCATAGCCCATTTTGATATAAATGCTCATGTCACCTGATTTCATTAGTTAATGCCACCAGGTATTTACAAGTATTACTTATATATAGATTAAACAACCAACTGAGCAATTAGGCTGGTTATGATTACAAAGTCTTCAATAAATTATGGATACTGCAAAAATCATGCAAGGCATCTGCCAGTCAATCAGAGGGAAATCCTAAAAGCGAAAATAAAAATTTTCTCCAGTTCTATCTACAAGTAATATCGTGTCCAGTTGAACACATATAATAGCTGTGGATTTGGCAATTGATTGTAGGTAATTTTAAAAACCAATGACTAATTAGCTATTACCCATTACTACTTAGACAAACCAGATGTAAGCAATTAACTTCATACTTTTTCTTGCAATGCCCACGCTAAAAAACGCTCAGTGTGGTACAGGGCTAACTGATTACTTGCTCCATTGAAGATATAGTCAAAAGCGTGTTCCGCCCAAGGAATTTCTAATAAAATCGCTTGATTACCACCATTTTGCAAAGACTGAAACAAAATTCTGGGGAAAATGATCCGGATGATATGGTCACGACCACCATGAATTAACAAAGTCGGTGGGAGTGGACGGTTAACGTAATTAATTGGGGAAGCTTTAGTATATTGCTCTGGGACTTGATCTGGTGTACCACCTAAAAAAGCTTCAAGTACTGATCGTACATTTAAGGGGTCTGGTGTAGGTGGTTCTCGATAACCTTTTGCTAGGTTGGATGGAGCATAATAACTAATGACTGCACGAATGGGTAAAGTATTTTGCTGATAAGCAGTTAACATTGCTAACTGTCCGCCGGCGGAACGTCCAAGTAAGGCGATACGGCTAATGTCGGTTTCATACTCGGTGGCGTGTTGCTGGATAAAAGTTAAGGCGCTGCGGACATCATCAAGTTGAGCGGGAAATTTGTACGCGGGTGCATAGCGGTAAGTAATAGCAAAGACTGTATAACCTCTAGCGGCCATATATCGACTGAAATCGGCGTTACTTTCTGGACTCCCACTTTGCCAACCTCCGCCGTGAATGACGACGATTCCGGGGTATTTGCCAACTTGCTGAGGACGGTAGATGTTGAGGCGCAGCGATATTCCATCGGGTGATGCAAATTCAATGTTAGGTGTGTAACGTACATCATCTATGTGAATACCTTTAAACGCATCTATCACATTAAAAGGATGCGATCGCCTAAGCCCCAAGATAGGCGATCGCCCAAAATGTTTTTGTTCTAGAATTGGTTTGAGGTAGTCTTTACCTAATTGTTTCTCCATTGCTGACTGCATCTGCTGTTGCGTAGTTGGTATTTGCAGCAGTGGCGTTATACTGAGAATAATTCCAACTATACTAATACTTAAAGTAACGTATTGCAGTAAGTTACCACGCAATCTAAAAAACGAGAGGGCAAAAGCCGTAGTATTTAACAATAGTAGCCAATGACAGACTTCTGGCGCTCCCACCCCTAAAGGTAGTAAAAGGTAAATGGGTGCTGGAATTATAATCCAGATGCTCAAGAAAAGGCCAATAAAACTCAAAAGTAACCCCAGAACGGAGAAGGCTTCTTGGATAGGGGGGAGCAGATTTGGCATTATTTTCTCATTGCTTAAATGTTTTATTGTCAAGAGGGGTAAAATCACGAACAATAATTCTTCTGTTGAGATAGCCAACTAATGTGCAGTTTCTTCCAGGATATATATCACTCAAAGAATTGAAGTGTAACCAACGTTTTTCCGGTTGTAATTTAATTGCAACTCGACGCGGGTATCCAAATTGAGCATCATAAGTAGCATCTACTCCTATAGTTCCATCACAAGCACATCCATTTGGCCCGCATTCTTTTCCTGTTGCAAGAAGTTCAATTTCCTTGAACATCTCCGTAATAGTTAATGGAGGTATATTTGTGCAAGTATTTTTCTTGATAGTAACTACTGCTTCATTTTTAATCTCCACTTCTTGCTGACATTTATTCGGAGACGAATAATTAATAGTAATTCTATAATGTGATATTCCCTGTTTAAGCCAGTTTGTTTGGGCTACCTCTAATTGCTTTTTTGCAGCATTTTTGAAAATAAATTCATTGCTGAGATAGGCAATACTACTGATTGAGAGTATAAAAATTATAATTATCCATTCTAGGGATGGGCGCTTATTCATAGATGTGTTTATTTATATTTATTGTTTATTACATCAATCTATACGAAAGCGGGAAATGTGTTTTCGGAGATTTTAAATTTGTTGGGTTACTTCTAAATAAATATGTTCTAGTCGTACTGGCTGGCGAGAAATTGCATCAATATTTATGCCTTCAAAACGAGAAATTATTTCTTTTAACTCCAAAGATTCATGTAGCCAAAAAGCTAGTTCTTTATCATAGTGTCTATGGGTGAAACCGTACATTTTAGCGCGAGCGATCGCCTCTTTTTCTTGTGTAGTTTTCAATGATAATATTTCTTGTGCTGGAATTAAATTACGTAACTCAGCTAAACTACCCTCCACTAAAATCTGTCCGTTTTTAAGGATGCCAATTTTTTCACATAAGCGTTCTGCTTCATCTAATAAATGAGTAGTGAGTAAAACTGTAATTCCCTGAGCTTTCAGTTGTCGAATTAATTCCCAAATTTCGTAACGTGCTTCGATATCTAAACCTGTAGTTGGTTCATCAAGAATTACCAGTTTCGGCTGATGTACTAATGCTACAGCAATATTTAATCGCCGTTGCATCCCACCACTTAAAGTTTCTACCGGACTTTTTGCTCTATCTGATAAGTTGACAGCAGCTAAAATATCTTTAATTTGTTTTTGAATATTTTCTTTACTTAAGCCATAAATTTCTGCAAAGAATTGGAGATTTTCTTCGCAAGTCAAAGTTTTATATAAAATATTTTCTTGAGGAGCAACACCAATTAACTTTTTGGTTGATTCAGAAATAACCTGATTATTAAGTTTAATATCACCACTATCAGCTTTGAGTAAATTACAAATAATGTTAATTGTTGTGGTTTTACCAGAGCCATTTGCACCTAGTAAACCGTAAACTTCACCGTTAATAATATTGAGAGTCAAATCTTGAAGAACATGACGATCTCCATAGGATTTATTTAAATTATGAATATTTAACATTTTTCACTCAATTACAATCTTTTTTCTACAACTAACATTCGTTGATAAGATAACCAGCCACCAATAGTCATCACTATAGCGAATGCTAATAAAAAAACAATATGCGAAGTTATTTTATCAACTGTTTCTCCTTTTGAAGAAACAGAAACTAAAGCTTCATTCATGTGATATATGGGATTATATTTAGCTATATTGATCAGGGTTTGAGGAAACAATGCAGTCGGTAAAAATGCTCCACCCAGAATTAATAGAGGAACGCCAAAGGCGGCTACCAAAGAGTTGACATCTTCAATCCGCCTGGCTAATTGTGTACCGAGAATAAAACCCAAACCAACGTAAGCAGCAATACTTAGAAAAATAATGGTCAATCCTAATAAAATTGAACCTTTAAAAGTTGCGCCCCAAAAAGCAGCGATCGCATAAATTAATAAAGCCTGACCAATACCAATGCAACTATGGGCCAGGAAAATTCCCAAAAAATAAGATAAACCACTTAAGGGAGAGAGAAAAAGACGTTTGAGGGTTTGTTGTTCTCTTTCCGCCACTACAGTAGAAACAGTACCGCCCAAGCAACTAAAGAACAGTGCAGCACCGACTAAAGTTGAAGGTGCAGCATAGGAAAAAGCATCAGCTAGGGGTAATTCCGCCCGTTCTGCTAATATAAAACCACTCAAAGTCAGTACTGAAATCGGGAAGATACTCCAAAAAATCAAACTGCGTCTACGGCGTAACAGTTCAATTAAAATACGTTTGGTAACTGCGATGGTTTCACGCCAATATTTCATCGTTGGGGATTGGGGATTGGGGACTGGGGACTGGGGAGGTAGGAGGAAGAAATTTGACTATTGACTATTGACTACTGACAACCGACTATTGACCACCCTCAGAAGGGTTTTTTGGTTCAGTGCGTAAGTCCTAAAATCATCTCCTCAATTAGCAACGCCTTAAAATCTTTGCCCAGTTGTAATTTCAAATCTGACTTCTCCTTGGTCACTAACTCCCAAGTCACCACGAAATAAGCCAAAAGGAGAGTTTAAGCGGACTCCTAAACCGTAGCCAAAGCCGCTTCCGGGTTTGTTTCTGACTACACCTGGTTCCCCGATGACCGTTTTACCAGAACCAAAATCTGAGGCGAAATCAGTAAATACAACTCCGCCAATTGACTCCACAATGGGAAAACGATATTCCACAGAAGCTAAACCATAACTGCGACCACTGGCGAGTTTTCCTGAACCATAACCGCGTACCGAATTTAACCCGCCTAGATTAAACGCATCAGCCGGGGGAAATTCTCCAAAAATTGTGCCAAGTTGCAAATTTACAGCCACCATCTCCGGATTATCTGTCAGATTCTGATTTCCTATCCAGGTGACTGGTAGATATTGAATATAGTTTCCTTGGAAACGGTTACTAAAAATATTCCCTAGTCCCAAGGGGATTGCTTGTTCGGTGCTAAGGGTGAGAATTGAACCTTGAGTAGGATTGAGGCGATGATCTCGTAAATCTCTGGTTACAGCCAAGGATAATGTAAATAGATCATCAATACCCTTACCACTCACCGAAAGCGGATTACCTAAGCCATCAGCCCGAACAACGTTGTAATCTTTATCACGAAGACTAATCCTGGTGTAGTTAAGACCTAACGCCGCATCCCACTCATCAAAAGAACGGAGTACAGCCACAGAACCACCAAATCTACCTTCTCTGGTTCTGTTACCATTGGCTAGTTTTATCTCATCATCAAAGGTACGGGATATTTGGCGATCGCGGAAAGCTGTTACACTATAACCCAAGCGTTCTGGTTGCCCTAGACGATAAGGACTCGTAAATCGGCTATTAAATTGGACATCTTTAGTGCTAACTTGCACGGTTGTTGCCAGTTGGTCATTTAAACCGCTAATATTGGCATCCTTGTAACTTACTCGACCAGACAAGCCAATATCATCGTTATTGCCTATACCATAATTCCAACTAGGAAAGCGGCGCTCTTTAACATCATAAATAATTCTTACCCCAAAGGGATTTTCTTCTCGGTAAGCCCTAACATAAGTGAATGATTCTAGTTTCTGCAATCTTCCTAAATCTGCCTGTAGAGCTTCTTCACGGAATATTTGACCAGGCTTGAGTTTTAACAGACCCAAAATAAAATCTTTTTGGGTACGTCCTATAATCGGTTTTCCCTGATCATCCAGAGACTGATTATTGTCGTCGATAAACCGAATTTGGATATCCTGAACAATTGTTTGGGAAAATCCACCCGTTTCCGGAACACCTACATAATCACCATATTGGGCGTATCCATCGATAACCTTTCCGTCAGACAAATCTTTCGTTCCGACTGGAACATCAGCCAGTACTTGCTGATGTTCCAGATTCACTAACAGCCCCACCACCAAAATCACAACTATTGGAACACGCATATTGGCAACCAATTAGTGTTATCAATTTTGCCTTATTTAGTGAGTGTAAGCAACTATTGGAGGGTGTAGGGGGCAGTTACGCGATCGCCTATTGCGTCGGGTGAATTAACCTGAGTCTCCAACGGAAGCGAAGTTGGAGACTCAGGTTAAATTAATTTTGCGTGTAATCAGCACATCTGACCGAAGAAGAAAAGGATACTGGCCGTTGTTTACGAAAATATTTCTTGATGTATGCTTTCCAAATATAGGGAGGACTCAGCAAGCTACCAATAAATAGTTCCAGTTCACAGGCTGCAATCAAATCGCTTTTGACCCTACCGCGATATTTGTATAAGTGCAGAATAAGTTTACGTACGTCGTTAAAAATATATAACCAAAATAAAACAGGAGCTTGCCAAGGTTTAACACTCAACATCCGCGTGTGATAACGGCTCAACCCAATACCACGGCATAAATCAACAAGATAATCTTTTTTTAACCGCCAGTGAGGGATTTGGTGAGTTATTTGCATTTCTGGGTTATACCAAATGTCCCATCCGGCTTGTTGAATGTGTAACAGTGCTTCTAAATCTTCCCCTGGTAAATAGGGTTCACAAACTCGACCTTGGAGAAAACATCTTTTTGGCACATTTTCTAACCAAGCTTGTTTTCGCACCACTAACCCGGCTCCAGGGGGAAGTACCTTTTTTTTCGGCTCATAGAGAAGCTTTTTCGAGCCTCGCTCTGTTAATGCCAGTAGTGCCGCTATGCGTTTGAAATCATCTGGAGGAGGAACTTCAAATTCACCCTGAATACGGCTACCATAAGCACCTGCACAAGGATGATTTTGAGCAAATAAATAGGCACTAGCAACCCATGTAAGAGAGGGAATATTGTCGTCATCTAAAAAGCCAATCAACTCTCCTCTAGCTGCTGTAACAGCGTGTTGACGAGCGATCGCCAATCCTTGTTCTGGCTCAAAACTATATCGCAATTGCCCTGGTTTAAAGCAAGTATTTTGATACTGCTGAACTACTTGTTTGGTGCTGTCCGTACTGTTGTTATCAACTACAAGTATTTCCCAGCTAATCGCTTCTGTATCTATTTGATTTTGCAGTTCATCGAGTACTTTAGGCAGTCTTTTTGCACCGTTATAAGTGCATATCACCACGGTGAATTTTATGATCATATTTCTTTAAATGACATGAAATAAAAGGAATCAATTAATGCTTGAGCCAAATGCACCTAAAGTTCTTAATGTTTTTTGCAGCGCTATATACAGTATACGTAAGTACACTTATTTGAATATAAAAAATTGATGTATTTTCAGTAAAAAAACGTGATTATAGTATTTTTTTCGGAGTAAAATATTACGCATTTAATTGATTGATCTAGCAGATATAGGAATCCGATTTGATTTCTAAAAAATTCTCAGTATCTGTAGGGTGGGCATTGCCCACCACATGAGCCGGTGGGCAATGCCCAACGCCACTTGCTCCAAGCCGGGAAACCCTTTCAGCAGTTACTCCACTTGGGGAAACCCCAAGACCGTACTGCTTCACCAACGCAGTGGCTCCCCTACGTGTATTTCAAAAATCAAGTATGAGTCCTATAGATACTTATTTATTTAAGTATTTTTGCCTTTATTTTTGGTTACAGAAGCAATACAGGTTTTATGATGCGGAAAATTACTGAGGAGGCTATTAACCCCAGTTGCTAATTATGTAAATCTAGCCTCTAGATTTGGTAATTTTTTAAAAACCTATACTTGTGAGCCTCCCTGCTCCCTTTCCCCTTGCCTTTTCCGGTCAACACAATTGCTGTAATAAATCTTGTATTTGCGCTGGATTTAACTGTTCAACATTACTCAAAACTACTGCTGCACCGGCTGTTACTAGTGTTTGTGCATAAGCTTCTCGACGGGCTGCTGTTTCTTGGACATGAGGAGGTAAGATACCTACTCCAATCCAAGTACGGTGAGGTTTGAGTTCTCTAGCCTTGCTGACTGTGTACATATCTGCTACCGTGTCTCCGACATAGAGAACTACTGATTTTTCCTCTAGCCCATCCTCTAACTGGTTAATAGTTGCAAAAAGACCTGTGGGGTCTGGTTTACCTGGCGCATCTTCCATTGCAATGAGTACAGGAGACTGTAAACCCAAACGTTGTTTTAAAACATAGTTAGCAGAACCACGAGTAGCACCACTAAAAAATCCCCAAGCAATACCCGCTTGTGTAAGTTCTTCTAAATAACTTGGTTGTAATAATAACGGTTCATCACAGATATATCCCGTCCAATTATCTGGGTCTGGGCCACGGTAACGGGATTGAAAAAAGGCAACTATAGTGTTGTAGTTTAGCTGCAATTGTTCACGGGGTGTTCCTTGCTCCGCAAGGTAACGGGAGATTAATTCTTGAGACGCTTCCCAATCGTTATTCCAAATACCTTCGGATTTGAGTTCGTCAATTTCTAAAGAGGTGGGACGATAGGCGTTGTTTGTAAAATACTCTACCGTGTCTGCTAAGGCTCGACGATAGGAACCACCAACATCGCGGATAACTCCATCTATATCAAATACAGCGATCGCTTTTGTAGTCATCAAAACTGTTCATGGGTAATGGGTAATAGGTAATGGGTATTAGTTATGTTATCTGGTTTTACCTAGTTCCCAATTCCCAGTCCCTATCTTTTACGCAATTATCCCATTGATTGACAATATTTAATATTGTGGATTTAGGCGATAACCCATACCATAAACCGTTCTAATCCACTCTGCTGCATCTACTTGCTGCAAACGGTGTCGCAGCTTGCGTACCAGTACAGTTAAAGCATTGCTTTCTGGTTCCATTCCCCACTCCCACAGGGCTTCTTCTATCTGGCTGCGAGTTAAAACCTGATTGGGGTGACGCATGAGATATTCGAGTAATCGTGCTTCGCGGGGAGATAGCTCGACCTTAATTTGCTCTCGTTCTACGGTTAAATATGCTAGATGCAATTGTAAGTCTGCAACGCGCAAGCTGTCTCCTTGCCAATTAGGGACTCGCCTTGCTAAAGCACGAACCCGCGCCAACAGTTCCACTAAGTCTGCGGGTTTGACGAGATAATCATCTGCACCAGCATCTAAACCCATCACTTTGTCTGGTGTGGTGTCTCTAGCTGTTAGCATCAATATAGGTGCAGTTTTGCCCGAACAACGATACTGGCGACACAAACTTAATCCGCTTATTGTGGGTAGCATCCAATCTAAAATCAATAGGTCATAATCCTTTTGGGAAATCAACCACTCGGCTATTTCTCCGTCTTCCGCCGTATCTACAATATAGCCAGCTTCCGATAAGATACCTTGTAATGGCTCTAATTGTTCATAATCATCTTCCACTAGTAATATCCGCATAATATTTTTGGGGATGGGATTGTTAGATGCTTTTTAATAAAGATAAGTGTTTTTCTATCATCATTACTATCTCAATTTTATATTTTGATTTGTTCGACCAGGAGACAGATTATCTATCTATCAATAGATAGTTTTACTAGAAAATTGATAAATTTTTTCAGACTTTAATCGTGTTCAAAGACCATTTTTCTTTAAAAATTACGTCTATGCCTGATTTACGTCCACAGATTTTGCTGATTATTCTGTCCCTTTTGCTGGTGGGTATTTCCTTTTGGGCTGGCAGTGATTTGTTAACTAAGCACTTATTAGCTTTGTCTTACAGGACAATAGATAAGTTGCAAGCTGATCAGCTGACGCAAGTTATATTGATGATGAGTTTTACAGTGATTGATACTCAAATACATCAAGATCAAACCCTCACTAAAGTTAATATTAATATTGGTAATTCTCTGCTTAAAACGGTAGAAATGGAATTTCCTAAATCTAATTTTGATGAACTAGCGATCGCCAAAACATTTGGATTGTATCCTCAAGTAAAAAAGATAGATCGTAATCAACCAGTGACAGTAAATATTCCTGTGGCCTTGAAAGCAATTAAGGCTGAGATTAAAAAAGAAAAAGAGTCAACATTTATTGAAGTAATAACTGCTAATAAATCACTGAGAAAGTTAAGTTTTGTATTTCCATTCACCGAAATAAATATGATAGAATCAATGACTGCTCAAGTATTAAACCTTCAGCCTAAAGATGTTCAAGAGCTAGTACGTTATCAAGTGAGAAAATCGTCAATGTAGGCTAGCTTTATAGCTAAAAATAATAAAATCGAATTGGCGTATTACTTATTATCTATTAACTCTGAATCCAGATTAAGTTATTGTGTTTTAAGCGCCATATTGAGTCCAATTTTTCTGGCAATTATTCATTCTTTGCTATTCAGAATTTTGGCATCAACTATATAAGCAGAGAGTATTATAGCTCAATTTAAGAACAAATAAGAGGCAACAACATGAAATCATCTCTGTGGCAACGGTTTATTGGCTTTTTCATGGTCATTCTAGTGACATCTATGCTTTATGCTTGCCAACCTCAAGAAGCAGCAAATTCCCTGCCGACTAACGTAGCAAGTCCTGTACAAACCACTACGCCCACAACAGATAAACGTTCCATAGGTTTTATCGATCGCCAACTGGGTACAAATCCAGCCGAGTTACCACCATTACCTTACGGTTATGATGCCCTAGAGAAAGCGATTGATGCAGAAACCATGAAACTGCATCACGATAAACACCATGCAGCATACGTTAATAACCTTAACAATGCTTTGAAGAAGCATCCAGAACTGCAAAATAGTAGTGTAGAAGCTTTACTACGGGATTTGAACAGTGTACCTGAAGATATTCGCACAACGGTACGTAACAATGGTGGCGGACATCTCAACCATACAATTTTCTGGCAAATCATGAGTCCTGATGGGGGTGGACAACCAACAGGAGACATCGCCCAAGAAATCAACCAAACCTTTGGCAGTTTTGAAGAGTTCAAAAAACAGTTTAACCAAGCAGGAGGCGATCGCTTTGGTAGTGGTTGGGTTTGGTTAGTGCGAAATCCCCAAGGACAGTTACAGATTGTCAGCACTCCCAATCAAGATAGCCCTATCATGGAAGGTTCATACCCAATCATGGGGAATGATGTCTGGGAACACGCTTATTACCTCAGATATCAAAACCGTCGTCCTGAGTATTTAAATAACTGGTGGAATGTAGTTAATTGGTCAGAAATTAACAGACGCACCCAAGCTTCACGGCAAAGTAATTCTTAATTCATTTGTAAAGACTAATATCCCTATTCCCGTTGGGACTTCCCGGCGGGACGCTACGCGAACGGCGTGAGCGCTCAGTTGAACGCTCACGCTCACGGCGGAAGCCCACTTTCTATTTGCCAACAAACAACCTATCCCAATCAGTAATTGCTTGCTGTTGGGCAATTAATAGTTGCTGAATTCCTGTTTCGGCGCAATCTAGTAGCTGATTCAACTGGGTACGGCTAAAACTGCCTTCTTCTGCTGTTCCCTGAACTTCGATAATTCCTAAGTTTTTATTCATCACAACGTTAAAATCTACCGTTGCGGCTACATCTTCTATATAGTTCAAATCTAAATATGCTTCTTGTTCTAATAAACCCACAGAAACGGCGGCGATTTGTCCGCAGAGAGGCGATCGCTCTAATACCCCTCGCTGCAATAATTGAGAAATAGCCTCAGCTAATGCTACAAATCCGCCTGTAATTGCTGCCGTTCTTGTACCTGCATCGGCTTGTAACACATCTGCATCTACAGTTAAAGTCCGTTCTCCCAACGCCTCAAAATCTAACGCTGCTCGTAAACTACGCCCAATCAAACGTTGAATTTCTTGCGTCCGTCCAGATAACTTTAATAATTCTCTCTCATGCCGTTGCTGTGTAGCTGATGGTAGCATCCGATACTCAGCCGTTAACCAACCTTTGCCACTACCTGTAAGAAACTTGGGTACACTTTCCGCAACGCTAACAGTACACAGTACCTTAGTCTCACCGCATATTGTCAGCACCGAACCAGGGGCAAAACGAGTAAATTTAGTATGAAAATTTATAGGACGGAGTTCATAGGGTTTTCTACCGTCGGGACGTTGCCAAACCATGAGAGTTGCCTCTAACTTTTAATTGTAGAATACCCCTTTAAAGTTACCTTAGTGGTGCAAAACATTAAGTACTGTGTGAGGTTGTGATCTCATGCCTACAGTCAGATAAATTCCCGAAAGTTTTAAGATAGCTAAAAACTCTAAGTTACTAAAAGTAGTTTGAGGATACTTTGCAATACTAATTCCGGGGACTGATCACCGTTAATTGTCAACAGGCGGCGGCGACGGTCGTAATACTCTAAAATAGGAACAGTGCGATCGTAAAAAATCTCTACTCGACGCTGCACAATTTCAGGTTGGTCATCTGGTAGAGAACGCCCCAAAGAACGACTCACCATCACTGCTTCCGGTACTTGTAAATAAATTGCCCAATCTAATTTCTGCCCCAACTCATCAAGCAAAAAGTCCAACTCTTCAGCTTGGAAGGCAGTACGCGGATAACCTTCCAAAACCCAGCCATCAATTACATCAGACTTTTTCAGACGCAATCGGATTAGTTCAATGATCATTTCGTCAGGGACTAGTTCCCCTTTAATCATGTAAGGTTGGGCATGACGACCTAATTCACTAAGATGGGAAATAGCTTCCCGTAAAATCTCGCCCGTAGAAATCTGAGTAATTTCTAAATGACTGCAAAGCCTTTGTGCTTGAGTGCTTTTTCCCGACCCTGAACCTCCCAGAATCACTAATCTCACAACAATTCACTCCTCAACCAGTAATATTTAAAACATAATAAATTTGTTTTGCCCAACCCTGTCAGAAATCTAACATTTAGCCAAAGAGTATGAGTCGGGGAAGATGAGGAAAATACATAATTATTCGCCTATTAATCCCTACCCCCGATACTCAACTAACTCTTGACTTCAGACAAACCTAGTGTTTGACTTATAAAGCAGATTGCCAGACACATAACGCTGAATCAAAATCAAATTGATTATACAGGTAGATTTTCTCCAAAAATCCCGGCACAACCTATTCTATCTATTGTAATTTTTTGAAATTTACCCTATGGTTGCCCAGTTAGAAACGCCCAGCGCAAATTCGCCCCTCAACTTACCCTACCCAATTGAAGGACTAGTACAAGTTTTCACTAGCTCACACCGTAACTTTTTTACCAGTGTCATGGGACAAGCCCTCAGAATTGCTGGGCAAGGTACACCAGTGTTAATTGTGCAGTTTCTCAAAGGTGGGATCAAGCAAGGACAAGAAAGACCAATTCAATTGGGTCAAAATCTAGATTGGATTCGCTGTGATTTACCACGCTGCATCGACACCCCACATTTAGATGAATCAGAGAATCAAGCTTTACAAAAGTTATGGCTACACACACAGCAGGTTGTCGATGAGGACAAGTATTCTCTTGTTGTTCTAGATGAGTTAAGTTTGGCGATTCACTTTGGGCTAATTCCTGAAAGCGATGTTTTAGCCTTTTTAGCCAAACGCCCTCCCCATGTGGATATTATTTTTACTGGTACAGAAATGCCCCAGTCTATTTTAGATGTGGCAGATCAAATTACAGAGATTAGGCGTAGTCATTGCCCCTAAACAAGATATCCTAGTAATTCGGCTGCAATTACCTGTGAACTTGTGATTAAGAACGACATCTGGATTACTGAAATGGCTCAAAAAGGGATGATTGCTCCTTTTGAGTCTAGTTTAATCCGAAAAATTCCCAAAGATACCCCTGTAGCTGCTCAACCCGTCATCAGCTACGGCTTGTCTTCTTATGGCTACGATATCCGCCTCTCATCTGCTGAGTTCCGCATTTTTCGCCACATCCCTGGAACTGTAGTTGACCCCAAAAACTTCAATCCCCAAAATTTGGAACCAACACCACTGCATACAGATAATGATGGCAGTTACTTTATTTTGCCAGCTCATAGTTATGGTTTGGGGGTGGCTCTGGAAAAACTAGAGGTGCCAAATAATATTACAGTTATTTGCATAGGTAAATCAACTTATGCCCGTTGTGGTATAATAGCTAACCTAACACCTGCGGAAGCTGCTTGGCGGGGTCATTTAACTCTAGAGTTTTCTAATTCTTCTAGTGCTGATTGTCGTATATACGCCAATGAAGGCGTTGTACAATTACTCTTTTTGGAGGGTGAACCCTGTGCTATTAGTTACGAAGCACGTCAGGGTAAATATCAAGATCAGTTAGAAAAAGTGACTTTGGCTAAAGTTTAGTTTTTGAGACTGGGAATATTCTTTGACGATCGCTCTTCATCTAACCCCAATATTATAGAGCGATCTCTTCCTACACTTCATCGTGAGTGAATCAGGTGGGATTCCAGTAATATAGATAGAACAATAATTAATCGGTTTTTATTAAAAGCTTATGTCTTCTACTCCTCTCGTGCTGAACCTAGTTGAAGGTTCAGTGTCTTTCAGTTTTTCCCCCCAGGCGGCGAGGGAATTAAAAGCAGCGATTAATCAATTAATGGAGAGTCTCAAGGCTGTTAGCACCAAACCAGCTTCAGGTAGCAAGGTCAATCCCCAGCCGCCCTTAGAATATCGTTACACTGGCGATGTCTTTTTAGAAATTTTCTGTAATCCCAATATCTGGCCTACGCCCTTTGCGGCAAAAGTACTACTCACAATCCGTGATGTCAGCATTCGTTTGACTACAGAAGCTGAACTGACACGAGTAATTGAAGATATTAATCAGTATTTGGAGCAAGTGGGCTAGGGTTTCTCAACGGGAAATTATGAAGTTTTGATCAACAAGTTTGATATTGTGAGTTAGCAATACTTAACTTATGAGTCGTTCTTATGGAAATATTCCCTGAAAAATTAACGGGGCAGTTTAGCACGGTAAACTACCCCGGTCAGAGATTTTACATAAGTTAATCAAGTTATTACACAGGATCTACACAAAAGCTTGTTTTTTAGACGTTCATTATTGGAAAAGTTGTAAAAACGAAAAATAGAGGATTCTGGATCGGGACGGAGTTATTAAAACCAGAGATTATCCCTCAGCTTGGGAAATGAATCCTTTGTTGTCAAATCCAGTCATCCAAAAGTAAACTCCCAATCCAAAATCACCAGTATTTATGAATCTTGGATTAGTCGTTGTCCCATTGTTCACGACCAATGAGGTCGCCAATGCGATCGCGTAATAGAAAGTCACATTTCTCTAACTCACACTCTACACAAACCCACTCTCTAGCAGGAATATATTGGCACAGAGTATATATGGGCTGTTGCCTGCTGATCATTCCTTTTTCTACTAGTCGGCGTGCTTCGTCCTGAATTACGTCTAGGGAGTAGTAATTGATAGAGGGCACCGTATTCACACTCATGGTTTTTACTCGCAATTTTACACTTTAGATAGTGTTCCCACTAAATCAAAGGGAACAAACATGACAGGAATTGGACTCGCGCTTAGGGTTTTGTATTTTGCTATACGGAACTAATTTCATTTTGACGCTAGACACCCTCAAATAATTTAAAGAAATGTTAAGTTTGTCAAAATTTCCTGACATCAATACCATAAGCGTTACACAATAAGATATTTCACCCGCTAACTTAATTCGTGAAAAAATTCATGCTTAATGTGAATCAACAAGGTGTGAAACTCCTGCTGCTTATGACTTGAGATATTCATTGGTAGATGACAATTATTCATAAAGACAGATGGCCGAGGTCAGAAATCATTAAAGTGGGAGTATTTATTACCACCCAAAATTCAGCAAACTCAACAGTTATGATGAAAATAAAGGTATAAACTGTTGCGTAGCCAAGGTTACCCTACACTAGGAAGACTCGCAAAGTGCCATAAGTTAATAATTTCTTAAAGCAGCTCATAATGTATGAAGTTGATGAATTTCATTTGAACTAAATGATCTATTGAAATCAACATCTGTCGTCGCTTGAGATGACATCCCTCTAGAGTAGCAGTGGTCATATAAAGGCATATCCTGCTTGAGATGTAGCTAGAAAGGGTTGATTGTTACAACTATTACTTGAGTCATAATTCCATGACATATATTTACGTAAGTAAATTCTATGAATAATATGAATTTTTGTTAAAGATGAGGATTTTCCTGTCAGCGAAATTATCAAGGCTGGAAACAATAAGTTTGGCGTTCAAATCCTAACATTGCCGATCAGTAAAGTCTTAGGGGTTCTCACCCCTGATAATGGGTAATGGGCTGAGGAATTAGATATGAATAAATTTAAACAGACGCGATTGAGTCACGTCTGTCAAATCTTGGTGGATTCTGCGGAGATTGATTGTTCTCTAGTCACATTGTGATTGAGGCTACAGGGAAGTGAAGAACGCTGAGAGTGATTGCTGGTGGCTCCATGTCTCCTGCTTTCTCTCAATCCCCAATCCCACAAAAAATTATGCCTAATCTTCGTCTAAAGAGTCATCTGCTGATGGTATATCATCAGGTGATCGCGCATTCTCAAGTTTGTTCAACAAAGTTAGTACTTTTGTTCCGCGTTCTATTGAACGATCTTCGATGAAAGTCACTTCGGGAGTACGACGTAACCTTACCCTTGCCCCTAGTTCACTACGGACAAAACCAGTGGCTGATTTCAACCCCGCCATTGTTTCTGCTTTAGCTTCTTCTGTACCATATATACTGACGTAGATTTTGGCGTGTTGCAGATCCCCAGAAACATCTACATCTGTGACACTGACCATGCCTGTACCCACACGATCATCTTTAATACCGTTAATTAGCATTTGGCTAACTTCCCGTTTGATCAATTCAGCAACACGGGAGACGCGGCGATTTGTAGCCATAAAAACTTTCCCTCCTCACAGAGGTTGGACAACAACATAAATTTCAGTTAGATAGGACAGCAAAACTATGGGGAACACCCTCAAGAAAAATCCGCCTACAAAATCTACAAACCTTATTTATTAGGCTTTTCGTTGATTTTGTGGACTGAATCACTCTCTTCGGTTTGGTCTGACCTATTCTAGATTGTACCGAAGCCAAGCATGGCTCTTAATGTAAAAGTCATGAACGCTAGCCCGCCTACCAATAAACCCAAAATGGCGATTAAAGTAACGGGGCGTTTTAACAGAGGGAATAGTGGCTCGAAAGTGTTTAGGAAAATACCTAATACAATAGTGATCAAGTAACGGGGGTAGCGAAAAACGTTATCCCAAAATCCATCAAACATTTTAATTGAAACTGCCTTCTTATATACTTAACGTTCATTTTGATTTACTTTATCAACATAATTGTAATATATGACGCTAGAAAAATACTCGATCAATATAAAATATGGTTCGTTGGTTATATTTGCTATATTTAATAGCCTATAGCGTAGTTCCAGCCCTATGGTAAGCCAAATCCCTAAAGAAACTTGCCCACGTCCATTTTTAAAGTGGGCTGGGGGTAAAAGTAGGTTAATTCCACAATATCTGTCACATTTACCCAAGAATTATCGGACTTACCATGAGCCGTTTTTGGGAGGTGGTGCTTTATTTTTCTATCTCCAACCGAGCAAATCTATTTTAACTGATATTAATTCTGAGCTAATTACTACTTATCGTTGTGTCCGCGACTGCATCGAGGAATTAATTGGCCTTTTAAAAGATCATAAAAGCCAACATAATAGAGATTATTATTATAGTGTCCGAGGAAAAACTGTTGATAATGAGTTAGAAGAAGCTGCACGATTTATTTATCTCAATAAAACTTGTTATAACGGTCTTTATCGGGTAAATTCCCAAGGTCGATTTAACGTTCCTTTAGGTAAATATAATAATCCTAATATTTGTCAAGAAGATTTACTCAGAGCCGCTTCCAATGTGCTTGCCACCTCAGAAATCAAACAAGCTGATTTTACACAGGTGTTGGATTACGCTACTGGTAGCGAGGATTTCGTTTTTTTCGATCCGCCGTATTATCCTATTAGTAGTACTAGCTATTTTACAGGTTATAGTAAAAATTCTTTTGGGGAAAAAGACCAGTTAATTTTAAGAAATACTTGTGTAGAATTGGCTAGCCGTGGTGTTAAAGTAGTTGTATGCAATTCTGATTGTGAATTTATTAAAAATATATATCAAGAAATAGGGTTCAATATTTATTTTATTGAAGCTAAAAGGTCAATTAATTCTAATATAAAAAAACGAGGTTTAGTTAAAGAATTGCTCATTACATCATATTAAAATATCGGCATTAATGAATTAATTAATATATTGATTTATATAGGAACAACTTAATATTTTCTATTATTAAGCAATAAATTGATAGAGTATTTTAGCATTTCCCCTGAGTTGTTAGTGATAGTCATATCCCCGAATTGTTGCCTGTAAAATTAATGCGATAGACCACTGGCAAGTATTACATTCACCATAAATCCAGTATAAATCTCAGTATATTGAGAAAATACCCCGATTTTTACACATAGTTTTCCTCAAATACTGGAAGCATAAAATGTCAGAATGTTAAATGTAAACTTTCATCACAAACACACTTATGCCAAAAGCCATCTGGAATGGAGCTGTGTTAGCCGAGAGCGATAACACCGTAGTCGTGGAAGGTAACCATTATTTTCCGGCTGACGCAATTAACAAGCAATATTTTCAAGCAAGTGAAACTCACACCACTTGTCCGTGGAAAGGTGTTGCCAGTTACTACAGCATCGAAGTTGATGGACAAGTTAACAAAGATGCTGCTTGGTACTATCCCAGCGCCAAAGAAAAAGCAAAGAATATTGAAGGTTACGTAGCCTTTTGGAAAGGTGTAAAGGTTGAGACTAAATAAGCATCATCAGCCTAACAACTAAACTTTGTGGAGACGCGAGCAATCGCGTCTTTTTTTTATCATAATAAATTTTTTTCATCTACCATCAGTTTCTCTTGTCGCCAGGAAATAATCAGGGAATTTCAAGTAAGCTTTAAATTTCATATTCAAAATTTAGTTGTAAATCAGATAATATTCATTATTTTTAACCTAGAAATTACTGTTAACAGTGAATCAACCTATACCTTGGGAAAATTTAATTATTTGTTCATGTATATTTTTTTCGAGAATATCAGATTTACTATGATGTTTAGTTAAATAAATAATGCAATATTTAATTGTAATTATTTTAGCGATCGCCTACACATACACTATCCCTAAAAGCTATACAAATATTCAAGATATCGCCTTACATACTAATATGTACAAGTAATACAAGTCACTTAATTACAATCAAGTGAATTAAATATTTTTGTATTTTAAATATCCTGCCATATAAAAAATAAACTGTCTACTGATGAATTGGTAGCGTTATTTATAACAACCTCTTCCTTTAAAGAAGAACCTGAATATTACTTCTAACATATTAATAAGGATATCGTGAAAAAATATCAGAGAAGTTGACACTACAAACACTCTTGTTTTAAGCTCAATGTGCTTGTTATTCATTAACTATGTAATCAATAACTTCAGTTTTTATACAAGTAATAGTTGTAATTAAATCAAGTATATATGTGTCCGTAATATAACTTTTAATGGAAAGATTATGTTTAAGAGAGTATTTAATTAAAAATATTTATTTTTTCTAGAAACTGACCGATATCCGAGGGATTGTATAGTGGCTAACATCAGTTTAAAGCAAGGACAATTTGTTACCAATTCTTTGCCAAATAAATGGAAATTTAGAAATCTTACTAAAATTCTTCTAAGACGACGTTTTATAGTGTTGGGTGTTTCTTGTATGGTGATATCAGCTACTAGCTTTACAGCCATAACAAACAAACCCACTTACAAAAGCCAGATGCAAATATTAGTAAGCCCTAATGTATCTGAAGAAGTAGGTATAACAAATAATAATATAGATATTCCCATAAGTATTGAACAATACTCTGTGCAGAAGAACTTGATGCAGAGTTCTAAATTAATAGATAAGGTGGTAAATCTACTAAGTTTTGACTATCCCAATATTACTAAAGAAAATATTTTAGGTAAAACAGAGAATAGCGAAAATTCTCCCTTAAAAGTAACTCAGCTAGAGACTAATAAAGGAGCAAAGCAAGTTCTTAGCCCTGTATTTGAAATTTCTTTTCAAGATAACGACCCATTGAAAACTAAAAAAGTACTTCTAGCTTTACAAAAGGTCTATCAGGATTACAATCTAGAGCGAAGACAAGAGCGATTTAATCAAGGATTAGCATTTATTAATGCTCGTTTACCAGTAATTAAACAACAGTTGAGACAAGCCGAAAGAAAATTAGAACAGTTCCGTAAAAAGCACAATTTACTAGATCCAGAATTACAAAGTCAAGTTTTAATAAAATCTTTGACTAAAACTCAAGAACAGTTACAATTAACCCGCACCCAACTACAAGATATCAATTCCCGCTATCAAAACTTAGAAGAAAGAATCACGGAGGCTAGCCAAAAAGCACTGGTCTCAATGCGTTTGGCTCAATCAAGTCGTTATAAAACACTGACAAGTGAATTACAAAAGACTGAACAATCTCTGGCTAAAGAGCAGCTACGTTATACAGATGACTCCCCTATTGTGCAGAGTCTCAAGCAGCAACGTCGCAGTCAATTAACTTTAGTACGGCAAGAGTTAAAACGGTTAACGGCGGAACTGAAAACACAAACAACTCCAGAACCAGAACAACTGGTTGGAGTTGATCCAAATTTAGTGGAAGAATTTGTTCAAGTACAGACGACTGCTTTAGGATTAATTGCTAATGAAAAGAGCCTCAGAGAATCAGAACAACGTATCCGTTCTGAATTGAGTAAATATCCTAGTTTGATAGCAGAATATCAACGTCTTTTACCAGAAGTAGAAACGCAACGCAAAACACTTGAGCAAATGTTGCAAGCACAACAGTCAATGGGAATGAAAATTGCTCATGGAGGTTTTGATTGGTTGGTATTAGAAGAAGCAAATTTGGGAACTTATGTTGGTAATGATAGGTTCTGGTTAGTATTTGTCGGTATGATTACTGGCCCGATTTTGGGTGTTGTCTTGGCGTTGATTTGGGGAATGCGTCATCGGATTATTCATTCTGCACAAGATTTGCAGAAGGTGAGCAACCTAAGATTACTGGGAACAGTACCGAAGTTAGCACCCCGGACGATGGAAAAACGCCTTCCCAATTTATCTTGGCTTGGGGGACGCAACTTAACCGAGTCTGAGGAAGTAGGTAATTCTTGGTTACCTTGCCATGAAACCTTAGATATGGTTTACCAAAACACACAAATATTGAAGTATCCTTTCCCTTTTAAGTCCATGATGGTAACTTCAGCGTTACCAGGAGAAGGAAGGACAACTTTAGCGATGGGGTTAGCTGCTAGTGCGGCTCATATGCACAGACGAGTGCTACTAATTGATGCTAACTTGCGATCGCCTAAACTCCACAAAATCCTCCAACTATCAAACGACTGGGGATTATCTTTACTACTTCTTGATGAGACAAACACCGAAGTTCAAGATTATATCCAGCCAATTCACCCTTCTATTGATATTTTGACTGCGGGGCCAACACCAGAAGACGCGGTAGAATTGCTCAGTTCTCAGCGATTGAAAGATTTAATTGAATTATTTGAGGAAACCTACGACTTAGTATTGATAGATGCTCCACCCATTTTAGGCACAGTCGATGGCAGAATAGTTGCCTCCTACTGTCATGGAATTATGATGGTAGGGCGTATTGGTTGGGTAACACAAACTGAACTAACTCAAGCTGTGGAGATTTTAAATAGCTTAAACTTAGTTGGCATTATCGCTAATGATATGAGCAGCTATCACAAGGGTTGAAATATTTGATGAAAACTTACGCACCCAAGTTGTCTGTTGAGACTAGGTGTAAGGGTGTAAGGGTGTAGGGGGATAAGGGTGTAAGAGTGTAAGGGTTTTCAAAATTTCTACCCCTAAACCCCCACACCCCTATACTCAACTAACTAAAACCTTAGCTTCTACTTCTGGTTGATAACGGATTTCATTGGGACAAGAACGACCTTGCTCAATATCAGCAATGTTGTTTAAGGTTGTCTCTGCTATGTTGCGTAAAGCGTCTTCTGTAAAAAATGCTTGGTGTCCTGTGATAAGTACATTAGGAAATGTTGTCAGTCTTTGGAAGATATCATCTTGAATGATTTCCCCTGATAAATCCTCAAAAAACAATTCTGATTCCTGCTCATAAACATCTACACCCAAAGAACCGATTTTGCCAGTCTTGAGTCCTTCAATTACAGCTTGGGTATGAATAAGCGCACCTCTGCTGGTATTGATTAACATTACCCCTGGTTTTACCTGCTCTATTGCTTCCGCGTTGATTAAGTGATGAGTTTGGGGCATCAGGGGACAATGGAGAGAAATAATATCAGAATTGGCAAATAGTTCTGGTAATTCTACATATTCGCCGCCTAATGATTCCATCTCTGGGTTGCGGTAAACATCATAGGCGAGTAGGCGACAGCCAAACCCTTTCATAATTTGTCCCAAAATCAACCCGATTTTGCCAGTACCGATAATTCCCACCGTGCGTCCATTGATGTTAAAGCCTAAAAGTCCATCTAAAGCGAAATTACCTTCGCGGACGCGGTTATAAGCACGGTGAATTTTGCGATTGAGGCTCAAAATCAAACCCACTGCGTGTTCGGCTACCCCATAGGGTGAATAGGCGGGAACACGCACTACAGTAACGCCTAACTTATTAGCAGCTTTTAAGTCTACATTATTGAAACCTGCACAACGGAGGACAATCAAGCGAGTTCCTCGTGAAGCAAGAATTTCTAAAGTAGCTGCATCAACTTGATCATGTACAAATACGCAAACCGCCGGAAATCCGGCGGCTAAAATGGCGGTATCTTGATTGAGACGGGGTTCAAAGAATGCCAACTCATGATGCTTTGGAGCATTTGCAGCTTCTAAAAACTGCCGATCATAGGCTTTTGTACTGAAGACTGCTACTTTCATGCCAAACCTCAGGCTGTATGCCGGATATTTTTCACATACATATTAGCTTGGTGTTTGAACAGGCGATGTTCACTAAGGGCTAGCTGAAAATGTCTATTATGCTTACCAGTTATAGATTTTAGGGGTTTTTTACCTGTGAATATAACTAAAGCAAAAATTAATGCTTTGAGTATCATCAATTAGATGTGCATCAGTTTAGTTATTAGCTGGTATGACTTTCCTGAGTGAATCAATATTGAGTTCTAACTTTTCTCCCAACCACAAGGCAAAATGGGTATGGTCGCTGACATCATCCCCTGTCAAGGGATGGACGAGAATATCTAATCCCTGACGGTGAAGCATTAACCAGGGGACAATTTGAGCGAATTCTGTTGATGGGAATGCAACTTGGTACATGGATTTAGGGTGGGGGCCAATGGGTTTTTCATGCGATCGCCCAAGCTGTACATTGAATCTATTACCTAATTCTTCACGGATACTCATAGCTGTAGGAAAACTAGCGCTATCAAAGTAAACGTGAGCATGAAAACCGGTGATGTTCAGAGATTCTTCAGTCATAACTTTAACTGCCAATTTATAAGCTTATTTACCCCGAATATTTGTCGATTTTGAATTAACTCCTTGAGCTGGAGTATTTTTTATTTGCCAAAGTCTTCCAGGCTCAAACACTGGGAAAACATAGTTTTCATTTTGCTTTAAAGCCCCCAAGATTTGCTGTGATGGACGAAATGTCAACAATTGATTATTTTGGGAAAGGAAAAGATTTAAATTAGCATTCTCCAAATTAGTAGGCTGAGTTAATAGCAGTAATCTTACATGATTCTGAAGTGAATAACTCTGGGCAATTAGATCGCCAGTGTTGGTGTATTCATCTCCAATATCACTGACTATCACTGGTGAGGAAATACCATTAATCCGATTAATTATTTCAAAATTATGATAGCTTAAATCCTTGCTCCACCAAGTATGTGCAGAAGCACTGACAGTAGATGATGCGATACTACCTGCGAAAATAAGTAGAGTCAGACTTTGCCATAACCAGCGTTGGTAAATAATTTTAGTTCCTAATAAATAAGCAACTGCAAGTTGCACACCAGGATAGGAAGATATCAAGTAACGGCTGACAGTAGAGCGCCTGCCTCCTAATAGTAAATCTGGCAAAGCTAAACTGAGGAAAGGAACGAGAATTGTAGTAATAATAAATAACCAGGTTGCTCTTTCGGTTTGGCGACATACTAAATAAGTTGCCCCAGTGATTAATATAATAACGGCTAGTTTCAGTAGAGAAGAACGGATACCGTTCCAGATAGTGTCAAAACCAAAGTCTAAGTCAAAAAATAAAGAACTAAAACTAACCAGCCATAGTTTTAACAAATACCATATATCAACTTTGTCTCCAGTCCAACTTGTGGTTTGTAACACTCGTTGACGGTTGGTGACTAGTACTACTAACCAAGGAAGATATAAAATAAGCGAGCTAGCGATCGCCACTAAAAAATATATGACATTCTTTCTAGGCGATTGCCTATTTTCTTGCTGAAATGTCCGCCCTAAAAATATATAAGTTCCTTGAGCAACTACCGTTAGACCAAAAAAAGGATGGGTGTACCAGCCTATAATGTTGCTGAAAGTGTACAAACTCCAGTTTTGCCAAGTAGGTAAGCGCCAAGCCCGTAATAATAAAAAATTGCTCCCAATGACTGCTACTGTTAGTAAGCTATACTGTCTGGCTGTCTGAGCAAACAGAATATCAAAAGGAGACAAAGCTAACAGCACTGTTGCGAACAAAGCCACTGTAGTAGAAGCAAATAACTCCAACCCCAAAGCATACATTAATGGCAACGCCAACAAGCTTAGTAAAGCAGGCAATGTCCGCGACGCAGTGAGAGAACTGCCAAACATCTGCATCCAAAAGCGAGCCATTAAGAAGTAGAGTGGTGGATGATGTGGGTCTTCAATTTTTAGTGAGTTAATTGTATCTACTACAGTGCTTCCTGGTTTCAATCGCTGAAACTTCAGTAAATATGGTGCTGGTATGATGTGATTTTGAAAAATTTCTTGGTCTATTTCTTGGCGTGTGAAGCCCGCCGCCCGTATAGATGTATAGGCTTCATCGTGCCAGTAAATTTTGTAGTCGAGATGAAAAAAGCGGAAAAATACACCTGTTACCAACAGTATTAGTAGAAACAACCTCAACCAACGCGGAGTAAGTTTGAGATCCCGCATAGCAAATCACCGCATGAATTAGAAATCTAAAGCATAGTCACTGTAATCACCGAAGAGGCAGAGGGGAAGGGGGCAGGGAGCAGGGGTAACAAGCCCTTCTCCTCTGCGCGGAGCGTACCACTTCGTGGAAGCAAGCTACGCGTAGCGTCTCGTAGAGAAGCCCCGCCTATAGGCGGGCGTTTTTACTGGGGCGGAGTACAAGCTCTGTCTCAGTTTTCTCCCTTGCTCCCTGCTCCCCTGCATCTTTTGACCACAATCACCAATGCTTCAGCGAAGTACCTGCTTAATTTCGTGTAGTGATACTAGTTGCAGTGTAAATAAACGCCTATCGGCAAAGTTTATAACCCTCACAACAGCATAATTACGAATTACGCTACTAGCCACCATACACAATTTCACTGCGGTTAGTATTCCCCAGATCGGGTAAAGATTTAGGTGAATGGGGGGTAAGAGCTGTGGGTGTGCTAGGGGCTACTTGTAATTGCTGTACTAGACGTTGTAAAAGTTTGTCTTGTTGTTGACGGAAAGCGCCAATTTGAGGGCCACGGTTAATGATAGCGAACCAAACCAAACCGCGATTGCGTGTGGGTACAACTCCAGCTAAAGCACTCACATCCCGCAAAGTCCCGGTTTTCATCACAGTAGCCATCGGCAAATGTCGAGAGTGCATTGTGCCTCGTTTATCAAAGCCAGCAATGGGAAACAAATCCGCTAGATTGAGTTGAGCCGCCGCCGCTTCATGTTGCAGCGCCATCAACATCGCACAAGCCGCCCTGGGAGAAATCCGATTTTCCGGGCCAAGTCCCGAACCATTGATTAATTGAATTTCTGTCTCTGGTACTCGCGCTAATTTAGCGGCTTTGGCTTGGACTACAGCATGGCCTCCCACTGCTTCTGCCAACATCTGCGCCATCTCATTATTACTATAAACATTCATCTCCTTGATTAATTGCTTCAAGGGTAAGGAACGGTGACGCACTAGCAAAGTTTGTTTGGGGTTAGCCTGGGCAGCAAATTTGATTGTGCCGTTAATAGCTACCTGGGGCTTTGGTGTCCCCTTGGGCATAATGGAATGTATATAATTTGCTGGACGAGTCCAGGTTTTAGAATTTAGTGATTGTTTGAGCATTTGCCCAGCTAATAGGGGATGGCGCTGGAAATTCATGGCGAAATTGCCTGTAATTACCAAATTTCCCTTTACCTGCTTGATTCCCATTTTATTGAGCGTATTACCCAGGGCGATCGCTTCTTCCCAAACAAACATCGGGTCGCCGCCGCCATTAATGATTAAATCACCTTGTAATACGCCATTAACAACTGAAGCATTAGTGGCGATCGTCGTTTCAAATTGATGTTCTGGGCCGAAAGTAGTAAAGGCCGCTAGTGAAGTAGCAATTTTAGTGAGAGAAGCAGCCGGCAAAGGAGTGGTTCCTTGATGATTAGCCATCAACATCGGCCCTGACTGCAACCAAATTCCTTGGCTTTCTGCTAAATTCTGAGCAATTAATTTTGTCGTGACTAATCCCTTCAGATATTCCTTGACTGTATTAATTCCTGCTGGATTCGGATCAGGTGCAATAACCAAGCCTGGGCTACTTTGCCAAGTTAGCGCATCTAAAGCATCCGCAGGCTTGATTTGCACACCAGCCATTTCCAGCCAGATAGAAACCAAACCCGAACTCAACAATTCCAGCATGATTCACTCCCCACTTATGACTGTAATATATTGTTTCCTGTGCTAATATACGCGCTTTATGATGTTCATCAGCATTGAGTTATCATAACTGGTATTTTTTTCTCCTCTCAAAGTAAGTTGGACGGTATCAAGTATTGGGTATAAATTACCAATGACCAAAAACTATTTCCTCTCTGGATGTACCTGCTCTTTGGTAGCAGGAATACCCATTTGATTAATTACCGCAATCATCTGATATAAACGTCCCAAGTCTCTTTGATTGAAGGATAAAACTAGGCGAGGTAGTCCCACGGTTTCATCTTGGTTTTCTTGAGGCAAAGACTGACTTTTTTCAATCTTTCCTTGGACTAGAATGTCGCTAAATTCAGCATTCAGTTGCTCAACCTCAGCGTCTGATAATTCTTGGGTTAAGCGAATTACCAACCTATCACCCACATAGCGACAGGAGTGATACACCTGATAAAAGCGGGTTATGGCATCACAGGCTACTTCTAGACTATCTGTGACGGTGTATAGGTTAGGGTCTTCAGGATTTACCAAACCTGTTTTCACTAGATGCTGATTGATGTATTCACTCCAAGACTGCCAATAATCACCGCCAGGATGATCTATTAAAACCACTGGTACGGGGCCAAATTTACCTGTCTGGCTTAAAGTCATGCACTCAAACGCCTCATCTTGAGTACCAAACCCACCAGGAAATAAAGCTATCGCATCGCTTTCTTTGAGGAGAAACAGCTTGCGGGTAAAGAAATATTTAAAGTGAATTAGCTTAGGATCACCCTCAATAATTGGGTTTGCTTGCTGTTCAAAAGGTAGGTGAATGTTCAACCCAAAGGAATTTTCTCGTCCTGCACCTTCATGACCAGCCTGCATAATACCACCACCACCTCCGGTCATCACCATAAATCCCATCCGAGTCACCGCACGGCCAAATTCCACGGCCATTTGGTACTCTGGGGCTTGTGGTAATAGACGAGCCGAACCGAATATGGTTACTTTACGGACGTGTCGGTAATCATAAAATAATTGGAAGCCTCGTTCCATATCTGCTAAAGCCGCAGATAATATTTTCCAATCGAGACGTTCAATATCGCTGTCCGCTAAACGGACTATTGTTGCCAAAGCATTATAAATAAGTTGCCGATTTTTTAATGTCGGTAAGCGATCGATTAGTTCAGCAAGATCGGCTTGGAGAGACTCAAATGTTTCAAACGACGCAGATGAGGTCATGAGAATTGCCACCACAATGGCATTACATTTTACCTAATTTTCGTGTGCAATTTTATGAATAAACTGGATTCCCATCACATCTCAAAGTAATAACTTAGGGTCACCTCTCAAGTAGGAAGAATTTATTAGTTCACCAATGGTGACATATATTTATTTCGTCCAAAAGAAACATTATGAGGCGCTAGAATCTGCACCTCATAAAGTATTGGATAAATATTTACCTAAACTTAATGGCAATAGATTACTCAACAAGAGCTTACTACTGATTGAGTTTCACAGATGCTTTTCTAGGGTTTGAGATAATGTGGTTTTAGGCACCGCACCGACTACCATATCGACTTTTTGCCCACCTTTAAAAATCATAAGTGTGGGGATGCTGCGGATGCCGTACTGACTTGCAACTTGCGGATTCTCATCAGTGTTGACTTTCACCACTTTTATTTTACCTTCGTACTGTTGAGCTATTTCATCGACAACAGGAGCGACCATTCTGCAAGGACCACACCAAGGGGCCCAAAAATCGACCAAAACTGGTACATCGCTGTCGAGTACTTCTTGCTTAAAAGTAGAATCTGTAACTTGTGCGGCTGCTGACATGCCTAAAAACCTTTGCCAATTATATTTCTGACTTTCGTGAAAATTCTACCATAGCAAAAACAACTGCCCAAAACACAAGGATGTACATTTGCAAAGAAGCTAAAGAATTTATGTAATACATAAGGAACCGCCCGAACAGTAGTCCGGGCGGAGTGTGGTGTGAGGAGTGAACGGAAACATGCGTCTCCGCTATATCTATTGTAGGCGACATATGTGATTTTTCCAGTGGTTGTTTAAGAGTCTGGAAAAAATTTCTGAATAATTTAAAGTTGGTAATCGGGGATAGGGTAGAAGGCATACTAAAAAATTTATTTCTAATTAATCATTCGCCGTTCCCTATTCCCTTTTACCTATTCCCTTTATTTACCCATACCTAATTGTTGAGCTTTTTGGTAAACTTTGCCCTCAGTTAACAAAGAAGGAGCAATCACAACTTCAACTTGCTGCATTTCTTTAATATCTTTTGCTCCCAAAGTACCCATGCTAGTTTTTAAGGCTCCCAATAAGTTATGAGTACCATCATCTAGCCCGGCTGGCCCAGTTAATATTTGTTCAAGCGTGCCGGTTGTACCGACGCGAATCCGGGTGCCACGGGGCAATACAGGGCTAGGTGTTGCCATACCCCAATGAAAGCCTCTTCCTGGAGCTTCGGCGGCTCTAGCAAAGGGAGAACCGATCATTACGCCATCAGCCCCACAAGCGATACATTTACAAATGTCACCACCAGTAATTAAACCGCCATCAGCGATGATGGGGATATAATTACCTGTTTCCTGATAGTAATCATCTCGTGCGGCGGCGCAATCAGCGATCGCCGTTGCTTGGGGTACTCCTACACCTAATACCCCACGAGAGGTACAAGCTGCACCAGGGCCAATCCCTACCAAGACAGCCGCCGCGCCAGCTTTTAACAAGTTCAAGGTGACTTCGTATGTCACACAGTTACCCAAAATTACGGGAATTGGCATAGAACGGCAAAATTCAGCCAAATCCAGGGGTACTACAGATTCTGGTGACAAGTGGGCGGTAGAAACTACCGTAGCTTGAATAAAAAATAAATCTGCCCCGGCTTTGGCTACTACCTCACCATATTTACTGGCTCCTACTGGAGTAGCACTAACAGCTGCAATCCCACCTTGTTCTTTAATTTCTTGAATACGCTTGGTAATTAATTCTGGTTTGATGGGTTCGGCATAAAGCTCCTGCATCAAAGAGACAAACTCATCTTTGCCTACCGAAGAAATCCGATCTAAAATCGGTTCTGGGTCAGCATAACGAGTTTGAATGCCTTCCAAGTTGATAACTCCTAATGCCCCTAGCTGCGATAAACGTACCGCCATCTTGACATCAACAACCCCATCCATTGCACTGGCAATAATCGGGATTTCTCGCTCGATATTGCCAATTTTCCACCGAGTATCAGCTAAACTCGGATCGAGTGTTCTGTTACCGGGGACTAGAGCAATTTCATCAATGCCATATGCTCTACGAGCTGTCTTTCCCCGCCCAAGTTGAATTTCCACGCTGTTAACTTTTCTCAATTCTGTTCTAGCTAGGGTATCAAATTGTGAGGGAGTTTGCAGCGATTTTTTTTAATTGATGGCTAAAAGTATTTTTTCAGTGTATTTGTGAGAATTTGGAGACTCTGCATAAAAGTTACTTTTGCAACTTATTGATGAATAGCTGTCAGGATTTACGGATTTCACCAAGTACGTAAGTTTGATGGCGATATTCACTGTTGCTAGAGGTTTTAGGAAAATGCGAGTTAGAAATTACAGTCAGTTTACAGGTTTAGCGATCGCCGGATGGTTATTGTCGAGTTTTTCTACTGTGGCGACTGCTGTTAATGTCTCCCAAGTTGTAGGACAAGCTAGTATTAATCCCACTGTTGAGAAGATAGTTCAGTTAGCATCTAATCATCTTCCTCAGCCACAATTAGTATTTCAAGGTCAAGAATCTTACACAAATGCAGGCAAAAATTTTCAAAGATATAAGTTGGCTGTAGCTAACTGGTCAGCATTTCCGAGTCAATCGTTTGATAGTGCCTCTGACCTTCCTCCTTGCGGACTGAATAATAACTCTTCTCGAACTTGGGTAGATATTTATAACGCCCAAAATAATCAGAGAATCTATGGTTTTTGTGCTTTTTCGTCCCCGCAAAGCTTAAATTCTCTCTGGTTTGCGGTTGAGCAAGGTCAAACACCACCTAGTTCTGTCTATATTGTCCTGAATGATAGAAGGGCAAATAAAACCTATCGTTCTAACTCAATCTCATTACAAAAAAGGACATCACCGTCAGCACTCAAGGAAGATTGTATTGCTTTTAATCCCAATAATATTGCTGTTAATCAAGTTAATGGTAGTTGGAAAATAGTTGAAGGTGGTAATCATTGGATGTTTGATTTTGGTAATAAAGCCAATGAGGCAAGACGAGCTTTCCAAATTATTAAGAATTACCGCATGAATAAATCCTGTTTTGTTGGCAGACCACAGCCATCTTTTACCTATTTATTAGTAAATAATCTCGCACCGTCTGGTTCTGTTTCTGGTGAAGATTGTGTGGCATTCAATCCTGCTACTACAACAGTCAACAAAATCAATAATCGCTGGAAAATTGTAGACGGTAATCACTGGATGTTTGATTTTGATAATAATAAATCTGAGGCAGAGCAATCACTAGCAATTATCCAAAAATATCAATTTACTCGCTCCTGCTTCGTAGGTAGACCAAATGCGAGTTTTAGTTACTTGCGTAAGTAGGAGATTGGGTACTGGGGGCTGGTGTTTGGGAAGCAGGAGGAGCATAAACAGCAATGATTCCTAACTTATGACTCAGTGAGGTCAAACCCTTCGTTACCGCTCACAGCAATCTTCACTGACAACTTAATTCATTTCTGACTTTAAGAATTGGCTATAGAGAGGCTAGAATTGTTACGATCACTTCAGATTTGATTTTGCAGCCTTGATTCAATCTGAAACTTTAGAACTACTGGAATGGTATCGCCTTTGTCAGCATCTTTCTACATTTGCGGCAACTAAACTGGGGGCGATCGCATCTCTTCATCTGCAAATCCCTGCATCTCAAGCAGCAAGTGAGCAGTTGTTAGAACAGACAAAAGAAGTTTATCAACTGGAAAGTCGTCTGGCAAGCGGTTTATCTTTTGAGGGTATCCACGATATTGGTGATGCCTTGGAAAGGTCGGAATTGCAAGGGATTTTAGGTGGGGATGAACTTTTGGCGATCGCTACTACTCTCGCAGGCGCAAGAAATTTACGGCGTATAATTGATAACCAAGAAGATATACCAATTTTAACTGAGTTGGTGGCTGAGTTACGCACTTACCCCGAACTAGAACAGGAAATACATCGCTGTATTGATGAACGGGGGCAAGTAACAGACCGTGCCAGCACGAAATTAGGCGATATCCGTACAGAATTGCGGAAATTGCGGAGTCAGATTACCCAAAAGCTGCAAAATATCTTACAAGTAAAATCTAATGCGGTTCAGGAACAACTGATTACCCAAAGAGGCGATCGCTTTGTCATCCCGGTGAAAGCACCACAAAAAGATGCTATTCCGGGTATTGTTCATGACACCTCAACCAGTGGGGCAACGTTATACATAGAACCTAATTCTGTTGTGCCGATGGGTAACCAACTGCGGCAGACAATTAGAAAAGAGCAAGCCGAAGAAGAAGCAATTCGTCGCGCACTCACGGAAAAAGTAGCAGCAGTTAAACCCGATTTAGAACGGTTATTAGCCATTGTCACCACTTTGGATATGGCAACGGCTAGAGCTAGATATAGTTTATGGCTCAAAGCTAACCCCCCTAGATTTATTGACCGCCAGGAACAAGAAATCATTACCTTGCGGCAGTTACACCATCCCCTGTTAGTTTGGCAACAACAGCACGAACAAGGTCATGCGGTGATTCCGGTGGATTTGTTAATCAGCCCCCATATTCGGGTAGTGACAATCACAGGGCCTAACACTGGTGGGAAAACGGTAACATTAAAAACCTTGGGACTGGCAGCCTTAATGGCCAAAGTGGGTCTATTCGTTCCCGCCCGTGAGCCAGTAGAAATGCCTTGGTTTGACCAAGTATTAGCAGATATCGGCGATGAACAATCCCTACAACAAAGCTTATCGACTTTTTCCGGGCATATTCGCCGAATTAGCCGGATTTTAAATGCTTTAGGGACTGGAGAACAAGATTTAGAAACTCCCAACTCCCTAGTTTTACTCGATGAAGTTGGTGCAGGCACAGATCCGGCAGAAGGGAGTGCTTTAGCGATCGCCCTTTTACAATATCTAGCTGATCATGCCCAATTAACCGTTGCCACAACTCACTTTGGCGAATTAAAAGCCCTGAAATATGAAGATCAGCGCTTTGAAAATGCTTCCGTAGAATTTGATGATGCTACATTGTCGCCTACTTATCGTTTGTTGTGGGGTATCCCCGGACGTTCTAATGCTTTGGCGATCGCCCTCCGTTTGGGTTTAAAGGCGGAAGTCGTAGAACAGGCAAAAACCCAGGTGGGAGAAGCGACTGACGAAGTTAACTTGGTAATTGCTGGGTTAGAAGCCCAACGTCGTCGCCAGGAAACCAAAGCCGCAGAAGCACAGAAAATATTACAACAAGCAGAACGCTTATATAAAGAAGTATCGAACAAGGCGGCAGCATTACAAGAGCGAGAACAGTCTCTCAAAGCTTCCCAGGAAATCGCGGTACAACAAGCCATTACCCAAGCCAAAGGGGAAATTGCCAAAGTCATTCGCCGCTTGCAGCAAGGTACAGCCACAGCCCAAGATGCCCAGCAAGCAACCAACAACCTCCATCAAATCGCCCAAAAATATCAACCAGCACCGCCACCAAAGGCAAAACCGGGGTTTGTGCCTAAAGTAGGCGATCGCATTCGTATCTCCCAATTTGGTCAAACAGCCGATGTGTTAACCGCCCCTGATGAAGATGGTGAATTAACAGTCCGCTTTGGCATCATGAAGATGACGGTGAAGCTAGAAGATATCGAATCTCTCGATGGTCAAAAACCTGAACCAATCACCAAAGCCAAGCCAGCCCCAGTTACTCCACCCCCACCGGCTCAACCGGTTCTAGCAATTCGTACCTCCAAAAATACTGTGGATTTACGAGGTAAACGGGTAGCAGATGCCGAATACATTTTAGACAAAGCCATTTCTGAAGCCACTGGCCCAATCTGGATTATTCATGGACATGGTACTGGCAAACTCCGTCAAGGTGTCCACACATTTTTAGAACAACACCCTAGAGTTAGCCGTCACGAGCCAGCAGAACAATCTGACGGTGGTAGTGGGGTGACAATCGCGCATATTTCTTGAAGCAAGCAGGGGGCAGGGAGAATAACTTCAGTACTTCTTCACTCTCCACTCCCTCATTCAAGAAAGGTAGAGAATCATCCTGTTCTCCACCCTTCTTTAATGAATTTTATTTATAAAGCCTCTAGCAATAAATTTTACTAAATTATGAATTTAGTCACGAGTATCTAATTATTCATTATTTGATGAGGGTTATTGTTAATAATTAGACATTAGATTTTCTGATTATATTTATTGATACTTAAGTACTTAATTAGTAGATAATAATTGAGTATATTTTACCATGGTAATTCACTTTCTACACTGTTGAAAATAAATTTTCATCAAGTAGAGTAAGACAGTGACAATTGCTGTTTACCACAGTTCAGAAAAGATAGTGCAGTTAAGCATCAAGCAAAGACTCATACTCAAACTTTTTCACGTTCTGACTTGAAGAAGGGAGTCGTGAGTAATGAGTACTGAGTAGGAATTTCTCCCCCTGCCCCTCTACCTCCTTCTTCCTGCCTCTTTCAGAGGAAACCAACTCTAATTATTCAGAGTCTGGTTTCAAAATGGGTAACAGCAACAGCCCCTACCAGCCTGATCACCTATGCTTAAAGTTATGCAATCGGCCGCTGATCCAGCCACTCCCAATTCCCAATGGGAGGACTTAATTAAACTCCCAACCCCAAATGTCGTGGAATGGGACAACATCAAAACT
This sequence comes from Anabaena sp. FACHB-595, assembly GCF_048568275.1. Lineage (NCBI taxonomy): Bacteria > Bacillati > Cyanobacteriota > Cyanophyceae > Nostocales > Nostocaceae > Anabaena > Anabaena sp. FACHB-595. Next base: position 50,584 of record NZ_CP183473.1, on the reverse strand, counting down.
CAGTTAGACTTGGTACTGTTGGCACTGGAAACCCTGACGGGAATTGGCTCTGAGGCTATGCTCTCGGCGGCAACCAGTCTGAATCTAGAGTCGAAAGTGCCAGACCGCGTAGCTTTATGGCGCTTACGTCAGTCAAACCCTCTACGCAAAGGTCAAGGAGGGCGGAAAAAGCTGGATGTAGAAGAAGCGCGATCGCTTGTTCTCATCATCTGCTACCTCGCCAAACAGCACCAGGAATTAATTCGTCGTGCGGTGGGTCTACTAGAACAAATGGCGGAAAAAAATCGGGAACCTCATCAGGCTGCTTTACTTGGAGACTACATAGATGCTTTCTGCAACACCTACCAAGAGCGGATGGAAGAGGACGAGCAAATCTCGACGGATTTACTAACTAACCTAGCGCTGAAACTACTTGTAGATTTGCTGTTTTATAGCGCTCCTGGTGGACACCGCCGTCTTTGGCTAGCACTCATCGACCGTTCCGCAAAATTTTGAAAACATCTCCTTTGCAGTTCCTGCCATGCCTCTATCTAATTCTGTCATTCGTCGCTACACACCACCTACTTGTACGCTAGAAGTATTGGCGCAAAGCTCCCCTTTGTCACGTTGGATGGGCAAACCAGTACTTAGACACCTAACCTTTGAGTTGCGCTTTGATGACCCGCAATTGCCGGAAGAAAACAGAGTACCAATTCGAGGCGATCGCGATCAACTTGAAGCCCTATGTGATGCTGTCACCACTTACGTACAGCAATTTCTCCAACAACCACCAGATAGTTTTCGTTTTAATGTCTCTGAACTTGAAGATTCAACTAAAGTATCTACTGAAGAATTAACAGATTTTCATCAAGCTTCACTCTTATCTAAAACCACAAAATCTTTTATACCCCAAATACCAGGGACAAAAATCTATTTAGAACCGGGCGATTATTTAACACACAATTTATTTCTTGGTTCCTTAGCTAATCAAGCATCTGGCTATGTTATTCAACTAAGTTTGCTGCAACTGTTCGAATCTAGCAACAGCGTTAGATGAATATTCGACAGATGTAATGGCATTACCATCTCTCAATAACACTAGTTCTATAGTACGGTTCCCCGCTTGGGCTTCTGTTGCTGCCGTATTAGTATTAGCTTTAGGTTTAACGCCTTTAACTTGGCAATATGCAAACAACACCAAACAAAAAGACCAGCAGACAGCGACAAACAGCAATCCCAACGATGAACAAATAGCTTTACAACCAACCTTACCTAATTTTCCTGCGCCTCAATCTGAGCTAGCCCCTGCCAATAATTCCTCGACTCTGCCTTTAGGTTCGGCTCCGCCACCTCCTCCCATACTGGTTTACCGACAACTCCCCTCATATCTCCTAATACCAGTTTTCCAGGTAATTCTCCTACAACCACGAATTCTGCTTTACCGCCCAATTCTGTAGCTTCAAAACAAGCATTAAATATCCCTCAGACAAACATTCCGCCAATCTCAGGCAATCCGGGCATTACTATACCAGGGCAACAAGTTGCCATTCAACCAAATCCCTCAGGGGGAATTAACTCAGGAGGAGTTACGCTCAAGCGGAGTTTACCCCCCAGATTATCTACCTCTACAAGTAACCTTTCATCTGGTATCCCACCAGTACCGCCACCACTGGCTACCATACCTAACAATGCAATTCCTCAGGCTTACTCACCGGTAACCTCACAAGCTGCAAGAAGTAGAGTCAATACTTCCCCAGAGTTAGCTGAAACTAGCTCATTAATAGATGGTTCGAGAAGTGAAGCTAAGACAGCTTTGCCTAGCGAAATTGCTACGAGTAACACTAGTACACTGTTTGATACACCCCAGGTAGCAGAAGCTAGGGAGTTTTTCAAAAAGCGTTGGCAACCACCCTCAGGATTTGTACAAACCCTAGAGTATAGTGTCATGCTGGGTGTAGATGGCTCAATTGAGCGGATCTTACCTTTAGGCAAGGCAGCTAGAGATTATGTTGATCTAGTGGGGATGCCTGCTATCGGAGAACCCTTTGTTTCTGCTAATCGCTCTGGGCAAATGACACGGATTCGGGTTCTTCTTAGCCCAGATGGTAAGGTACAAACCTTTCCAGAGACTGAATAGTTAGTCATTAGTTGCTAGGTAAAGCTGAAACTTTGAGAATATAAACTAGAGCTTGATGACAATCCTAAAACTGGTACAGTTACTGTGCCAGTTTTTACTTGTTTTTATTAGTGAAAGATTACCTTTCTGAGTCCAGTTAATAAAGTGGATTTATTCTAAAAATTAGTGAATCTAGTAATCAATATAATCAAAGTTAATCTTAATGATTAAAGATTCAGCAACCAATGGAACATTAAAACACAGAAATAATTATTCTTAAGAAATCTCATCAAAGGTGGAAAATATGCAAACTATTGGACCTCAGAAAGATAGTCCGGCTTGGGTTATTCAAACCTGGGCTGCTTTTATGCTTTCTATTTCTATGACCAGTTTTGGAATTGTGAATTTACCTGTAGATAACTGGGTAAAAGGCTTTATGAGTATGGGTTTGGCTTTCTCTGTTGGTTCAACTTTTACTCTAGCTAAAACTACTAGAGATTTGCATGAAGCCAGAAGATTAGCTGCGCGCATTGATGAAGCGAAAGTAGAAAAGTTGTTGTCACAGCATGACCCTTTGAACCTTAAATAAAATATAGTTAAATTCAATTTAGTTAAGTGCGTGAAATGAGGTTAGGCTCAGGAGTAATCAACAAAGGTGTATACCGGATTGATGCTAAATTGAAACTTTAAAAAATCATAAAAATAAAAGGGCTGTTATTAACAGTCCTTTTATTTTTATAGAGTTATTTTTATTTTAATAACGGGATTTTTTATTCTTGGACTTTTGCTTTCGCCGCCGCTTTTCGGTAGTTGCAACTGCGTGATCTACTGGGTAGCCAACAACAGGAATTACCTGGAATTTACGATCTTCTTCTAAATTCTTGAGTTCGGTGTAATCAACCCAATGAATACAATCAACCGGACAAGTGTCAATTGCTTCTTGAATAACTTCTTCCGCGTCCCCATCTTGACGAATTACACGCGATCGCCCATAATCAGGCTCAATGTAGAATGTGTTCCGCGCCACATGAGCGCAATGCTTGCAACCAATACAGGTGATCTCGTCAACATAAACACCTTTTTGCCGCAATATTCCGCCCAATTCTGGTTCAAAACCAGAACGTTCTGGGGCATCCCGCAAAAAACCCCCTAGTTCTGGCTCAAAACCGGAACGATTGTCTTCTTGTTCTGGCGACGGCAGAAAATCAGCCATTACGCACTCCAGCGCTGTACAACTAGGCGAATAGAACCATCGTCATTTTTTTGCTGTTCGGAGACTTGGAAGCCTACACGAGCAGTTTCTTTCACTACTGTTTGGTAAGCATAACGTTGGGTAACTTGGCGTAGGAAACCATCAACTGACAAATTTTGTTGCCAATATTGTAGGTCTGCTACTAGCTCATATTCTTTGCCATTCCATCTAAAGCCGATGTCATAGCCATTCTCCTGCTCAATGGTAATTTCCGCAGGATGGGTCTGACCGCGATAGCCGCGTACTTCCTGTGGGCCTGGTTTCCAGTCTATGCCCAAATCGGTGAGCGCTTCTTGTAAAGATTCGAGGTTACGGATCTGAGTCTTAATTTGGCTAAAGTGTGACATGGTGGTTGTAAATCAACGACAATGAACTGCTGTGAGAACTTACCAATCGCTGTAAGTAGTTTGCGTATTTGCCAGGCTAGATTCCTGAACCTGCGTAGCGAAAAATTCTGAGGTTGGCTCATGAGTGAGTACTTGCCCTAGCTGTGCTTCTATTGCTGCTGTAACCTCAGCACAGGAAGCCCCTACAATGCCAGTGACTGTTTCTTGTACCCGACCGTCTGGATAAATGATGAATTCTAATGTTTCCATACTCTTAGCCAACCACAATAAGTCCGCTTGAATTTTACTGCCTTAGCAGCAAGCTATATGTATAGCTCCAGGAACATTGTTACTTAGATACAAACTTGCCATTTTTTAACTAATGTTCCATCTCTCAAAATAAATATCTCAGAAAATTTACAAAAATTATGAATTTTATAAGTCAACACATCTGTTATTAGTTAGTTTCTCTTAACCTAATCCATAAGTCAAGGTAATCTCGTGCTGATGGTTTTGGCGGTAAAAGCTTTGAAAAATCGGCACTAGGGGTAGTATAGCTAGCTGTGTCGACTGTAAAAATAGCAAATTTATTGAAAATTCTTATCATTATCATCGGCTTTGACTTATTCTCGGATGGGCAATACTGCACTGTGTTAGGAGCAGTTAAGGATTACAAGAGCAAAAATGCTGTAATCTCAACATTAAGTATTTATCTATACAAAAAAACATTACAAATGATGAGGTAGTATCCATGAGACAAGAGATTTTTGGCAGATTTCACTGTTAGTAGTATTGGTGTCAACGTTCGTCTACTTAGTATCACTAACGCATTACACTGCTAATGGGAGAATATATTTCCTTTAGATTTTAGGACTTAACCTCTAATGCCTATTAGATCCTAACGTCCTTAATTAAATTCTTTTTTAAAGCAAAAATCTCTTAACTTTTTTATCAAGCCACATTGAGGGACTAGGGTTAAATTAAACTTTAAAGAAGCTATTTTTAACAAAAACATGGTAACTGAGATTGCCAGTTAGTTCTAATTCATCATTTCTTTAATTTTAAAGTAACTGTGTAAATCTCATTTGTTTAAACTTTACCGATATAGTTTTAACTGGTATTCTAAAATATTAGTTTCTCTTTAATTGTTAATTTATTTGCAGAGGTAAGCTATGTTTTGAAAAAAGATTGAAACTAGAAGTATATTATAGAAATTAAAAAAGAGAACCAGAACTTTTTTGCGGTGTTCTCTGTCTTCTCCTCAAGGGTTTATCATTATGAACCCATTAATCATCAATGGTATACTACAAACTGGTTGAAGATTTACTTTAAAAATAGCTAAGAGATTAACAGGTAAAGTTTTCTTTGCCTTGGCAAAATTCCTGCATTCAGAGTTTTTAGTATATCAATACTTTATGAAAAATCAGGTATCTTTCCATAAGTTGACTGACAATTTGCAGTCCATGTATTTAACTGAGTATCGCATTGCGGTTTTAATTCCTTGCCGCAATGAAGCCTTAACAATTTCCCAGGTCGTATCTGATTTTCGGAAATTCCTTCCAGATTCAGAAATTTATGTCTATAACAACTGTTCTACAGATGATACGGCTGAAGTGGCAACATCAGCAGGTGCAATTGTCTGCCATGAAGCTGTGCCAGGGAAAGGCAATGTAGTTCGGCGGATGTTTGCAGATATTGATGCTGATATCTATGTTTTAGTAGACGGCGATAATACCTACGAGACGGAGGCTGTAACGCATCTAATCAATTGTTTGGTCAAGGGAAACCTTGATATGGTGGTGGGTACTCGACGGGGCAAAACAGGTAGTGCTTATCGTCCAGGGCATCGGGGTGGAAATTGGATGCTTACTTCTTTTGTGCGAATGTTATTTGGTGCGGAATTAAAGGATATGTTATCCGGCTACCGCATCTTTTCCCGACGCTTTGTTAAATCTTTCCCGGCTTTATCTAACGGATTTGAAATTGAAACTGAATTAACAGTACACGCACTGGAATTAAAACTACCGTTTACGGAGGAGCCGACAATGTACGGCGAGCGTCCTCCCGGTTCCAATAGTAAATTAAAAACTTTTACCGATGGTTGGCGTATTTTAGGAACTGCAATTCTTCTGTTCAAAGAAGTACGTCCTGCTCTTTTCTTTGGTATTGGGTTTGTAATCTTGATGCTGATAGCAACGTTGCTGATCTTGCCTGTTCTAGAAACGTATCTAGCTACTGGCTTAGTGCCACGATTCCCTACAGCAATTTTGTCTGCATCTATGACAGTGTTAGCTTTTCTTAGCCTCACCTGTGGGATAATTTTAGACTCGGTGGCGCGGGGAAGACGGGAGATGAAGCGGATGATTTACTTGTCTTACCCAGCTTTTACTACCCACAAATAAATAAGTTTTGATATGAAAACCTCAACCGCTCTTAAACAGTGGCTACGCGGCATCATAGGGTTACTTATTGGTGTAATTTTTCTGTGGTTAGCGTTTCGGCAGACGAGTGCGGCACAGGTGAATGCAGTGTTAAGCCAAGCTCAATTACCTTGGCTACTAGTCGCTATGGGCTGTTATGCGTTCAATATGGTAGGGCGGGTTATTCGCTGGCAGACATTATTGAAGAGCTTGAAGTCGCTATCGTTTAAGCAAGTTGGCAGTGCTTTGATGGTAGGCTATGCGGCCAATACACTTTTACCGGCGCGGCTGGGAGAATTGTTTCGGGCTGATTTTGCCGGACGGCGCTATAGTTTATCTCGAACCGCAGTCATCGCCTCTATTGTAGTAGAGCGGGTACTGGATGGAGTGGCGGTTGTGGTATGTCTGGCGGTAGGGCGCTTATTTGTCACCCAACCTGTTCTTAGTACACTGACAACAACAGGCGCGTTGCTGTTTGGCAGCATTGTGTTGGCAATGTTGTTTGTTGATACTGATCTAGGAAAACGTGGGATTACCTATTTACCGCCTGCGATCGCTAACCGCCTCACTAATTTCCAACAAGGGATTTCCATCCGCCGCAGAGCCGGGTTTTCTTTGGCGGTGTTGTATACATTGGGAATTTGGATATTAGAAGGCTTTACCCTCTGGGCAATCATGAAAACAGTAGGTGTAACGCTTAACTGGTATCAAATGTTAGTGCTTATGGGGGTGACTAGTTTGAGTACGCTATTGCCTTCAGCTCCAGGATTTGTAGGAACATATCAGTTTTCTTATACATTTACTCTTAGCTTATTTGGATATGAACCAGCCCAGGCAGTAGCTGCGGCTATTGCGTTTCAGGTATTCCTATTTGGAGGCGTAACTTTAGTTGGACTCAGTATTTACCTTTATCTTCATTGGGTGAAACCTGCAAAACAATATGAAAACTAAAACTTTAAATCCTATAGTTAAGGTGGCTCTGATTGCTTTGTTGTGGGCTATGGTTGTTGTCCCTGGAGAGTTGTTTTTAGACACTACTCTTAGGCTAAATATGGCTCATGCTTGGTGGACAGGTACAGAGGAAGTTGCTCCACCGCCAGGATATCAAGCCAAAGTTAGGGGAGATATTCAATTTGGAGTGATTGGGGCTGATGGTAAACGGGTAATTGCCTATGAAGTGGGACAATCGATGCTGATGTTGCCTGGTGACTGGGTAGGACAGCAGTTACATCAAGTTTTTCCGGCGATCGCTTCTCAAACATGGCGACAATGGGCTGTGCTTTTCTTGATCTTTGCACCCATTAACATGGCCGTGGTGGTGGCGTCTTATTGGTTGCTTAAATTATTTAATTTTGACTCGCTGATTGCTGCGGTTAGTAGTCTGATATTGTTTCTAGGAACTACTGTTTTGCATTATGCTCAAGCGCCTCAGCATAATAATCAATTGCTGGTGTTGGTTGTTGTGGGCTATGCGACGGCTTTAGCATATGTATTGAAAAAACAAAATTATCTTGCGGTTTTGAGTGGTGCTGCTTTAGGACTGGCTGTTTTAATTCGGACAACTAGTACCTTACATACCTTAACTGTCCTGCTGTTTCTTGGCGGTTGCGTTTTCTATCAAAACCGTAAGTGGCAAGAGGTAGTAAAAGCACTTGGCATTTGGCTTGGGGGACATTTACCCCTAGTGTTTCTCAGTCGTTATATTGACTATCTGCGTTATGGGAGTTTCTGGCTTAATGGCAAAATTGCAGAGAAACAGCAATTAGCGACTGACCCTGTTTGGTCTGGTCTACCTGATTTACCAGCTGGTTATCCTTTAATTAATCCACCATCAGAAGGTATTTTAGGGGTACTACTTTCTCCAGCAAAAAGTATTTTTGTCTATGATCCTCTACTAATTCCATGTCTTGTAATCGGAGTGTTACTATGGCGCAAACTCCATCCCTTCTTACAGTGGTATTTGGTAACAGTAGTTATAAATATAGGCTTACATTTGGTTGCTTATAGTCGCTTTGTGTTTTGGCATGGTGATTCTGCCTGGGCATCTCGCTATCATGTTACCTCCGCACACCTATTGATGATTCCTTTACTTGGTCTGCTTGTTCAATGGTTGCTGAATAGGCGGGAGCTATATGGTTGGTTGTTGCGGGGAATAATTGTATTTGCTATCGTCTGTCAGCTGGCTTCAGTAGCTATACCTCATCAAATGGAGGTGACACAAAAACAAGTAAATGTTCCCGGTTCTCGGCTTGATTTTCGATTAGCACAGCGATTCCTAAATGTGGGTTGCTTGCTCAACGATTCTTTATCTGCTCGATGCACCACTCGAATTGCTCCAGAAACAGGGCGATATTTGCGTAAATATAATCGGTTTGCGTTTCTACCCTTTACTTTCTTAGCAGAAGATGTAGCTGACAATCCATCATTAAAATTTATTTATTACATTTTACTTATTGCTTGGACGGTGATGGCGATCGCTGCTGTTTGGCTGACAGTTAGCTACTTATACTCTGTAGGATTTTTTTATCGCTAGGATGCTAAAACCAGCTTGATGTGATTTTCATCACAACTATTGTTATGGCGATCGCAATTTAGATGATCTCAGGGATAGTAAAGATTAAAACTCGTTTGTCATTTACCAATTACCAATCCCAAAAATCACTGGATTAACAGTGAGTTAAAAAATTATAAATAGCCTGATAAGTCTCCTCTGGTGCTTCTTCTGGCAGAAAATGTCCACAAGGTAGAGACTGACCACTTACATCAATTGCCCGTTCTCGCCAAGTTGCCAACACATCATATTTGCGCCCAATAATTCCTTTCTCTCCCCACAAAACCAACACTGGACACGAAATTTTTTGTTTCATGTCGAGTTCATCATGTTCTAAATCAATTGTGGCCGCAGCACGATAATCTTCACAGGTCGCGTGAATTACAGCAGGCTGAGAAAAGCACCGTATATATTCGGCTAAAGCTTGAGGATGAAAAGCTGAAAAATCTTTACCCCATTTTTCTAAACATTTACGTAGATAATATTCGGGATTGGCTCCGATTAAGGTTTCTGGTAAATTATCGGGTTGAATCAGGAAGAACCAATGATAATAAGCTGTGGCAAACTCTTGATCGGTTGTCCTGTACATTTTATGGGTGGGCGCAATATCTAGTAAGGCTAGTTTTTTGACGCGGTGAGGATGATCTAACGCCAGACGATGAGCAACTCGCGCTCCTCGGTCATGACCGACCACATAAAATTGTTCATACCCTAACTTTGACATGACCTCGACTTGATCTTGCGCCATCACTCGTTTGGAATAATTGATGTGATGGGGGACGCTTGCAGGTCGGGAGCTGTCGCCGTATCCTCTCAGGTCAGTTGCGACTACAGTAAAATTGTTTGCCAGGAGAGGGGCTATCTTATGCCACATGACATGAGTTTGAGGATAGCCATGTAATAAAAGTAGTGGCGCGCCGTGACCAGCTTTGACTAGATTGATTCGAGCCTCAGTTGTATCAACTATGGTTTGTTCAAAGTTGGTGAACATGATTTTTCCCTTTCAATCTTGACCTACTCCTTTGGTAAAAGTGCTTCCCACCAATGGCGATGAGTTAGATACCACTGGATGGTGTGGCGTAATCCAGTCGAGATTGTTTGTTGAGGTTCCCAACCTAATTCTGTTTTGATTTTTGTTGCGTTGATCGCATAACGGCGATCGTGTCCGGGGCGGTCTTTGACGAAGGTAATTAGTTTACTGGCGGGAGAAACGGGTAAATCAGGGGCTAATTCGTCCATTAACTCACAGATCATCTGAACAAGGTCAATGTTTTTGATTTCGTTATTACCGCCAATGTTATAGGTTTCTCCTGGCTTACCTTGATGAATCACAATATCTAAAGCACGGCAATGATCTTCAACATAAAGCCAATCGCGGATATTTAACCCATCTCCATAGATGGGTAGAGGCTTACCTAAGAGAATATTTAGACAAATCAAGGGTATTAATTTTTCGGGGAAGTGATAGGGGCCGTAGTTATTGGAGCAGTTGGTAATTAAGGTTGGTAAACCATAGGTATGATAATAAGCTCGTGCTAGATGATCACTACCTGCTTTGGAGGCGGAATAGGGACTGTTGGGTGCGTAAGGAGTTGTTTCTGTAAAAGCTGGGTCATCTAGTTCAAGGCTGCCGTAAACTTCATCTGTAGAGACGTGGAGAAAGCGGTAGTTTGCAGGTTTGCCTTGTTTTGTCCAGTGATGGCGAAAAGCTTCTAATAAGGTGAATGTACCCACTACATTGGTCTGAATGAAAGCATCTGGTGCGACAATTGAGCGATCAACATGAGATTCGGCTGCAAAGTGGGCGATCGCCTGAATCTTTTCTTCCTCTAGTAACTGATCTATAAGGGCCCGATCGCCTATATCTCCCTTTACAAAACGTAAATTTGCTTTTCCTTCTATGTCTGCTAAATTTTGGCGATTACCAGCATAGGTGAGCGCGTCCAAAACAATCATGCGATCGCCTGGGTACTTTTCATACCAGTGATGGACGAAATTGGAACCAATAAAGCCTGCACCACCTGTAATCAGAATAGGCATAGCCGCAACAGATGTTGTCAATAGTTCTGTATCATTTTGTATCATGGATTTTATTTTTGCTTGAGTTGGGCAGAAAACACCGCAGAATTCACAAGAAACAATATCAATAAAGTTTACCGTTGACAAAATCTTCCATCTTTAGGCTGAAAATATATAAATTTTGTAAATAAATTCTTAATTCTTTCTCATAATTGACCTGATGTAAAAGCAAAGGTCTGGGAATTTTGTTTTATCAGTAAATTTCCTCAAAATATTTGCTAGGTATTTTAGCGGTTTAGAGATTAACAATTAGCTTCTATAAATTTTATGGCTGTTTATGAGAACTCAGAGCTATTTTCAGAATATAAGTGTTTTATTTTACCTTCCACTAACTAAAGTAATAGCGATAGAGATAGCTGATTCTTCTCATAAAAAATTTTTCAGTACCGTACGCAACAAAATCTAGGCTAATTTCATCGAATCTTTAGAAAGAAATATTTTGTTTCATAAACTGAAAGAGCTAAAGTTTTGTTAAGATGCAATTGCTAGCAGTTTCTCGACGGAATTCCTGACTCAGGAGGTGGAGAAATAAAAAGTACTAGCAGCACAGAATTCAACAGGTGAAGCAATGACCACCTATATTTTTTTCGATGAAGCCTTGCGGATGCTAACCAGCGCCTTTCTGCTATCGGTAGTACTGTTGATTACAGCTTCTGGTATAGGTTTGGCGGTGATTGAAACAATTGAGAAGACAGGAGAACACTAAATCTACTCCTAAAGGTATACTTTTAGTCGCAACCCATTAAGTGTTAGTGTTCGCTATACAAAAATCCTGGGAACACTAAATTATATTAAGTCTCACAGCGATGCAGACTTATCTGTAAGCCAAAAACAAACGGGTAACTGTACCGCTATTGAGACACCCACCAGGAGCGACTATCATGAATTTATTAGACACATTCCTGGGCAGAGAAAACCAAGCCCCAGAGGTACTTAGTTCAACAGAAGCTTTTGTTGCTATCGTTTTATTAGCAACAGCGCTAGATGGTTATTTATCTTATGAACAAGAGCGTTCTATCTCTTGTGAACTGTCTCGCTCAAAGCCTTTGAGAAATTACTCTACAGAAGCGATCGCCCAGTTGTGTGAAAAAACTTTGATAATTCTCAGGCGAGACGGTTTTAATGCCCTATTTAATTTGGCGAAAGAATCTTTATCTCCAGAGTTACGAGAAGCGGCTTTTGCTGTAGCCAGTGATTTGGTTTTGAGTGAAAGTCACGTTACTGAAGAAGAAACAAACTTTTTAAACGATTTATATCAAGCTTTGGGTATTTCCCCTGATATAGCAATACGAATTTTACAAACTATGTCACTCAAAAACCAAATTTAAGCTGATCACAAAATTATTTCTGGCAATTAGCAAGCCATAATCACCAAATACTTATATACTAAGTGTGCCAAAGGAGTTTAGCTTCTTTGGCATATTTAGTTAGAACTTACGCACCCAGATTTTCTGTTGAGACTGGGTGTAAGGGTTTAAGGGTTTCAAACACTTATTTTGAATTTTGAATTTTGAATTTTGAATTGATTAATATGTCTTGGTCTGTTACTTTAAATCAATTAATAGAAGTTCTTTTAGCTCGTCCGGTAAATATATCTGAAGCTGCTTTGACACAAGTTAGCAGTGGTATCCAAACAGATACACGGATGATCAAACCTGGGGAAGTTTTTCTAGCTTTTCGGGGGGAAAAGTTTGATGGACATGAGTTTATCTCAAGTGCGATCGCTCGTGGTGCGATCGCGGCTATTGTTGATGATGATTATGAAAACCCAGGATTACCTGTCTTACAAGTCAGCAACACCCTAGAAGCTTATCAAAAACTGGGTAGATGGTGGCGCGATCGCTTCGATATACCAGTGATTGGGGTGACGGGTTCGGTAGGGAAAACCACTACTAAAGAACTGATCGCCGCAGTGTTGGGGACGAAAGGCAATGTCCTCAAGACTTATGGCAATTACAACAACGAAATTGGTGTCCCGAAAACCCTCTTAGAACTGAATGCTGAACACGACTACGCCGTGATTGAAATGGCTATGCGGGGTAGGGGACAAATTGCCGAACTCGCACAGATAGCACGTCCCACAATTGGGGTGATTACCAACGTCGGGACAGCACATATTGAGTTATTGGGTTCAGAAGAGGCGATCGCTGAGGCAAAATGTGAGTTACTAGCCGAAATGCCCAAAGATAGTGTAGCGATTCTCAACCATGACAATCCTTTGTTGATGGCGACGGCGGCAAAATTTTGGTCAGGGGAAGTATTAACTTATGGTTTGTCTGGTGGAGATGTTCAAGGTTCCCTAGTTGATAACGCCATTGTGGAAGTAGCAGGATTACGTCTACCGTTACCTTTACCTGGTCGTCACAATGCGACTAATTACTTAGCAGCTTTGGCAGTGGCGAAGGTGTTAGGGATTGAATGGTCGAGCTTGCAAGCTGGTGTGAGCGTGAATATGCCGACTGGGCGATCGCAGCGTTTTAGTTTGCCCAATGATGTTTTAATATTAGATGAGACTTATAATGCTGCACCAGAAGCGATGTTAGCAGCGTTGCAACTATTAGCTGATACACCAGGGAAACGGAAAATTGCGGTGTTGGGGGCGATGAAAGAATTAGGTGAGCGATCGGCACAGTTACACCAACGGGTAGGGGAAACAGTACGGAATTTAAAATTAGATGGTTTGTTGGTGTTAGTTGATGGGGAAGATGCGGAAGCGATCGCTAGAAGCGCCGAGGGAATCCCGTCTGAGTGTTTTGCTACCCACGCTGATTTGGTTGCGAGATTGACTACGTTTGTGCAGGGGGGCGATCGTTTGTTGTTTAAGGCGGCTCATTCTGTGGGATTGGATCGGGTTGTGAGTCAGTTACGGGCTGAGTTTTCTAATTAGGTAGAGTGTTTTTAAACGCAGAGGGGCGCGGAGGGAGGCGCGGAGGTACGCGGAGTTTTTTTTAAGAGGATTTCTCCCCTCTACTGCTTATCTATGCCCCTATGCTTAACACAGCTATTTGTTGTAGTTGTTGGCGATTGATTTTACCTTGGGGGTTACGGGGTAAGGTATTTAATGGAATCCAATGTTTGGGGATTTTAAATCTGCTGAGTTGATGGGAGATGGCAGTTTTGATTTCACTGATGGATGTATTGGTGTCTTTGGGAATATAAATTGCTGTTAATGCTTGTCCCCATTGCTTATCTGGTATGCCAATTACGCAAACATCAGCTACCATTTGTGTAGCGCGGATGGCTGATTCTATTTCTATGGGGTAGATGTTTTCTCCACCTGTGATGATTTTGTCGCTGTTTCTGCCGACAATATTTAAATAACCATGCTCATCTAAAAAACCTAAATCATCTACCTGTAAATAATTTTGTTTCTGTACAATTTGGGGATAATAACCAAGGGATAAAGATTGAGTTTGAATTGTGATATTTCCTATGTGATTTGCTGGTAGAACTTCCCCTTGTTGATTACAAATTGTCACTTGGGCATGGGGAAGAATTTGACCACTGTTGATTTTACCATTCAAAAAATCATCTGGTTTAAGGGTGGCAATTTGGGAGGCGGTTTCTGTCATTCCATAGGTGGGCGCTAATCGAATGTTATGGAATTTGGCTTTTTCTAATAATTCATCCCAAGCCGGCGCACCACCTAAAAGTACGGTGTTGAATTGTGATAACCATGTAGTTAATTCTAAGTTTTGTAATAGGCGTTGTAACTGTGTCGGTACTAAGGATATGAAAAATTCTGTAGGGTTAATTTGGGATATTTGACTGAGTTCTAATGATTTAAATGGTTGAATTACTAGCTTACCGCCTGTGGTAAAAGAACGCATAAACTGCATTAAACCACTGACATGATATAGCGGTAAAACACAATATGAGTTAACTTGTTTGATTTGAAAATATTCTGTAAATCCCTGCACTGAAGCGGTGAGGGTTTCCCAAGTGTGGATGGCAAATTTAATTTGTCCCGATGAACCACCGGTGGGAATCATGATGCGTGCTGTAAAGCCTTGGGGGCATAGCTGCGCTTCGAGTGGTAACGGGAGTTGAGCAGCGTGCTGAGTTAGTAAGATATTTTCCCCCTGCTCCCCGCTCCCTGCCCCCCTGCCTCTTAAGATTCCCTCTCTAGTCTCTAAGCCTAAAATAATATCGGGTTGGACTAAATTAAATACTTGATGCCATTCTTGTTCGCCCCAGTCTGGGTTACAGAGGAAAACTTGACAATTAGCAGCACAGGCGGCGATAAAACTAGCTAGAAATTTTACGGATTCACGCTCGGCTAGGATGATTTTTGATGATGTCTCTGGAGTTGATAATTGACTAAGTTGTAAGTAGAGTTCGGTGGCTTTTTGGTGAAATTCTCGGCTGTCATAACCAATCAGCCAATCATGGTGAGTGAGGCGATTCAGATAGGCTAAGGGTTGTTCCATAAACTTTGCAGCCAGTTTTCTGCTTCTTGGTGAAAAAGGTGGTTAACGCCAAAACCAACAGCCCTGTTGTCACGAGATAATTCTGCTGCTAGTTGGAGTGATGCTTTTCTGGCGATCGCCGTTTCAAATACCGATGAGAATACCGCGTCAATCTCATGCTGTTGGCAAAATTGTCGCAGGCGAGAGGGTGAACCAGCGATCGCCGGTTTAATCACAAATACGTCCCGCCAACCCTGTGCATAACAAGCAGCTAGTTGTTTGAGGTTAGCTACAGATTCATCTAAAGCGATCGCTGTAGGATAAGCTTCACTCAATTCCAACATCTGGGAAAATTGCTCCACGGGTAGGGGTTGTTCGATAAATTCCACTTCTACGGGTAAATTATCACAAGCCTGTAACCATAAGTGAGCTTCTGGATAACTCAGTCCTCCATTAGCATCTAATCGCAGTTTTGCGGATGCAGGTAAAATTTGTGTTAGGGAGTCAAAAATTCTCAATTCTTGGGCGACTTCACCCACGGCAATTTTCCATTTAAAGGTGCGATATCCTTCGTCCCATAAACTTTGCCATTGATGTAATGCTGCTTCTCCGGCTGGTAACAAGGCGCTAAATTGAGCGTTAGTTATAGTTACATCTTCACCACTCCCCATTGCTTCCAACGCCGACTCAAAGCCAAATTGACACGCTGGTAAATCATCGGGAATGGAAAAAATGATTTCTTGGGTGATTTCTTCTGGTAATTGGCGACAAAAATCTAAAGCCTGTGCTAACGTTTCCGATCCAAACCAGCTAATCGGTGCTATTTCTCCCCAGCCGACTTTACCTGTGGTATCTGTAAGCCGGAGAATAATCGCCTCGCGCACTTCCCAGATACCATGACTAGTAACGAGCGATCGCACAAATTTTCGGGCTATGGGGCGAAAGCTGAATTCATAATTGGGAAACACAATAAGTATTAAACCCCTGCAATGACAAATCCCAAACCTAGTAATAAGCAACTCCAGAAATGAACGGCTACGGCGATGAATTTACAATTGCTGACTTTTTCTGGTTGGTTGTGGTTGTGCTGGACGTGGCGACATAGCTTGAAGGCGTAAGGTAAACTTAGCCAACTTAACAGCGTCCACACAGGGAAGAATCCCAAGAGTACAAACAGCAAGCTGAAGGGGTAAATGCTGGCTGTAAACCAAGTGAGAACTTTTGCACCGTTGGCTGTACCTAAACGGACGATGGGCGATCGCTTACCGGCTTTAATGTCATCATCAACTTGGTGAAAGTGAGAGCAAAATAAAACTAAACTTGTGACAATCCCGACAATGACTGAAGCGGCTAAACTTGTGATTGACCAAGTTTGAGTTTGGCTATAGTATCCTGCTGACACGCCTAAGGGGCCAAAGGCAAAGAAGCACAGAATCTCACCTAAGCCTTGATATCCTAAACGAAAGGGAGGCCCTTGGTACATATAGCCCAAACCGCAGCATAACAAGATGATGCCGATAACTGTGGGGTCTTGTTGCCAAGTGGCGATTGCTAATATCCCCAATAAACCGGAAATTAGACACAAATTTCCTAACCAAAATACCAGAGTCTTCTTTTTAGTTAAATTCACCAGAGAATGATGCTTATTTACATCAATTCCTGTCTCTGAATCAAATACATCGTTACTGATATTTTCCCAAGCCAGAATTAAAATTGCAGCAACTATAAAAGTAAAAAATACTGCTAAATTAAAAACTTTATTTCCAGCAAATGCAACTGCTCCTCCCACCCAAATGGGCATGATGGCAACACTATACATTGGCGGTTTAATTGCCGCCATCCATAGCTTAATTTTAGGATGAGAAATTTGCTTTGTAGTCATCAGTTGTGGTAAGCAATTCAACATTGAAAATTACAAACAATACCTCTAGCTAGTAGAGCGCAGGTTAAATAAAGCTACTATTTTTTTTAGGAAGTATCCCTTATACCTCCACAACCTTATACCCGCCTCTAAAGAGACTTGGCAAGCGTCTGAGAACACCAGCAATCAGGCAAACCATACTCTGGTGCAATGGTGACTGAATATGTTACCTGTAGAAATACGACCATGATTAATTACACTTTGGAAGATAACTTAAAAAAAATTTACTATTTTTTAGATCCATGACAGTTTCACCATGTCGTCGTAGCTTATTTGTCGAACAAAAAGACCTCTATCAATTTTTGTTAGCTGTGCAAGAAAATTGCCTCAAAAATCATTGTAGGCAGATTGTGAGTATTTCTTTGGAAATTGACTGGGTTGACCCCTTAGCCGTATTTGATAAATTAGCGCAAGCAAATGCAATAAATTTTTACTTTGAGAACAGAGGTAAAGGAGAAGCGATCGCCGGCATTGATGCAGTCACTAAATTACAAATCGATGGACAAGAACGCTTCTTTCAATCAGAATATTTTATTAAATCTAATTTAGAAAATATAATTAATTTTGGTAACACTAATCGACCATTTGCTGGCCCTCACTTTTTTTGTTACTTCAGCTTCTTTTCCGAAAAAAATAAAATAGAGTATCCCTTTCCTGCGGCGACTATTTTCTTACCACGTTGGCAAATATCTGTAAGAAATCAGTCTTGTACATTGGTGATGAATACAGTTATTAACTCTAGTGTGAATATTCAAATACTATTACAAAATTTACGGGATAAGATAGAACTTATCAATTCTCTAGAACCTTATTCTCCTAATCTTGACTATTTTCCTACTAATCTGAGTAAAAAATTCGTTACTAATGGAGAAAGATATAAACAGTCAGTAGCATCAGCATTAGAAAGGATTAAGTCTAATGAATTAAGTAAAGTAGTTCTAGCAGACATTTTGGATGTGAGTTCAAATCAGCATTTTAATTTATTACAGTCATTAAATAATCTGCGTAAAACTCATCCTAATTGTTATATATTTTCTACCAGTAATGGCAAAGGACAAAACTTTATTGGTGCAAGTCCAGAAAGATTAATTACTATTCATAATCAACAATTAATTACTGATGCTTTAGCGGGTTCTGCGCCACGAGGAAAAACATCTGCTGAAGATGCAGCTAATGCTAATCGTTTACTCAATAGCGAAAAAGAAAGGCATGAACATTTACTAGTAATGGATTTCATTACTCAACGCCTCACCCAGCTAGGTTTATTACCCCAGGTATTACCACCGCGTCTACGACAATTATCTAATATTCAACACCTGTGGACACCAATTAACGCCATAGTTCCCGCTAATGTCCACCCATTAAAGATTGTTGCCCAACTACACCCGACACCAGCTGTAGCCGGTGCAGCCAGAGATATAGCCTGTGCAGAAATTCGCCGCTATGAGACTTTTGAGAGGGGTTTATATGCTGCGCCTCTTGGTTGGATAGACTCTCAAGGTAACTGTGAATTCATTGTGGGGATTCGTTCCGCGTTAATAGATGGCGATCGCGCTAGACTTTATGCAGGTGCTGGAATAGTCGCCGGTTCTGACCCTGAAAAAGAATTTGCCGAAGTACAACTCAAACTACAAGCTTTACTCAAAGCCCTAGTTTAATTTGTAATTTATGATAGTAGCATTGAGTATTTACTACCAAAAAATGAAAAGGTGGGCAATGCCCACCCCACAGATATTAATTCTTAACTTGCTTCTCTCTAAAGGTGAGTATTATCAATTACGAATTACTGACCTACCATTTGTACTTAATCCATTCGTAAATATTTAAATATTCCGTGCCTGGATTATTCCATGAGTAGTCATATTTCATTCCCTGAATCGCTAATTGTTGGAACTGTTCAGGAGACTGATACCACAAATCAATTGCCCGATTCATTGCTGACTCTAAAGCTTGGTTATCAGATTGATAAAATACATAACCATTGCGTTTTTCTGGTGGTAAATTTTGATCGTAATCTCGGTCAAATACTGTATTTACCAGTCCACCAACACCGCGCACAATGGGAACAGTACCATACTTCAAACCAATCATTTGCGTTAAACCGCAGGGTTCATAATTGCTGGGAACAACAATCATATCAGCCCCGGCATAAATCAGATGAGACAACTCTTCGTTAAAGCCCAATTCTAAATGGACATCAGGATTGCTATTTAAAAACTGTTTTTCATGACGAAAATGAGCATTGATTCCTGCTTCTGTTGCTGAACCCAATAATACAAATTGCGCTCCTTTATTCAAGGCATGATAAATGGCATGGTGGACAAGATGCACGCCTTTTTGATTATCTAAACGCCCGATGTAAGCAATGATTGGTTTATCAGCAGCTTGCAACAACAAGCGCTCACGCAAAGCTTTTTTGTTATATAGTTTTTGTTCAAAATCGTCTTGGCTGTAGTTATCGGGGATGTGACGGTCAATTTCTGGATTCCAAAAATCGTAATCAATACCGTTGAGAACCCCGCTAAATTTTTCTTTGTGTAGATACAAAGTATGACCTAAGCCACAACCAACGTCTGTATATTGTGCTTCTAAGGCGTGGTTTGGTGAAACTGTGGTGACAGCGTTCGAGTAGACTATACCGCCTTTCATGTAATTCAATGCAAAGGGGTTATGGTCATCCCTTAGCTTGTCATCTTGGAAGTAATAAGCTTCTCTGTTTAACCCTGTCGCCCAGAGAGTTTTGACACCACCAATTCCTTGATGTTTAAAGTTGTGGATGGTGTAGCAAACCCGTTGGGTGTCCATGCCATGATACTTGTAGATCTCATAGAGCATGACAGGAATTAAGCCTGTTTGCCAATCATGACAATGGATAATATCAGGGCGCTTATTGCTTTGATGGAGAAATTCTAAAGCGGCTTTGCTAAAAAAGGCAAAGCGCATATCATCATCATCACAACCGTAATAGCAGCCCCGATTAAAGAAATTGTCCTCGGAATGGGGTTCAATGAAAAAACATACTCGCCCATGTACCCAACCGCAGTAGACAGTACAGTGAATTGCTGCACCAAACCAGGGAACCCACAAGTTTAAGTAAGCCTCGTGCAGTCCCCAAACATGGTCGTAGCGCATACAATCATACTTAGGCAGAATTAGCTCGACGCAATTGCCCCGAATCTCTAATTCTCGACTCAATCCGTAAACGACATCCCCTAAACCCCCTGCCTTAATTACAGGAGCGCATTCCGAGGCAATCTGTACAATGTACATCCGTAGTCCTCGCTTCACAAAAGTTCATCTTTACTATACTAGTGAGTACATGAAATATGTACTCATTGACAAGTGACTAAGGGAATGTTATAAGAGGATTTTTGCTCAAAATCTGGGTTTGGTGAATATATATTCAAGATTTCGTAACTTTGGAAGGGTGTAAGGGTGAGGGAAGAATTTAGACTCTACTTCTTCCCCTATACCCCTAAACTCTGGCAAAATCTTCTAAAGGAGCGATCGCATATCGTCCCTGTTCATCCTGACTAACTAAACCTAAAGCTAGTAAATCTCTGTCAATAAATAACTTTGTAGCTTTACCACCTGCGTCGATTTTGGCGTTAATCAATTGCATGGCGTAGCAAATCGTGTTGTAAACCCGTTGGGGATTTATTGCGGTGCTTATCGGCTGATATCTACCTACGGACTCACACAGTCGGTAAACTCCGTGTGTTGGTGACTGGGGATAACCATAGTGTTGGACAGCGCGTTGTAAGAAATAGCCGGCGGTAATTGGTTTATTCCCCGAAGGACGTACACAAGAGTAGTTGCAATCGCCAGGTGTATCAGCCGCAAAACTTCCTGGCATAAATCGCAATACATTAAAGTTTAAAAAGTCAGGATGGCATTCTTCTAAGCCAAAGCGAATCGCAGTCAGATCATCTTCTAAAGTTGTGGGTTCATAACCGATAATTTTAGTCTTATCTTCATTTAGCTTGGCTTTTGGTAGCCCTAAAATCAAAAAATAACTGCTGGGTAATCCAGCTTTATTCATATCTTGAAATGCTTTTTTTATTTTGGCTGGGTAATCAAAGGCTTGCTTGATTTGACTTTGAATCGAGCCATTAAATTTATGATTAGCTAAGGATACTTCTGGTAAAGTATGCTCAACACCAAAGAACATATAGACACAGTTATGCTCTGCTAAATAGCGCATCTGTTCATAGTCAATTTTGTCAATTCTAGTATTTGAACCCCACATAAAACCTTCTTGCTGAAGAATCTCCGCTTCCCTTTTGGCTGCGGTTGTATGGGCGGTAAAAGTGTCAACATCTAGATAAATTGCTTCATAATCACGCTGCTTTAATTGCCGCAATTGCTGACGCAAAGAAGTTTCGCTTAATCTCACAATATGATTGTTTTCCTGACTTTTATTACAGAAGCCACAGCCCCAAGGACAACCCCTTTGAGTAAACATTTGGGCTGTTTTTAGCTGCCTCCCGTCTTTAGTTTTAAAAATATCCATATTGTGAATTTGGGGAATATGGATTAATCCTAAATTTTGGTCTATATCGTCAAAGTTATCAACTCTAGGGGCAATAGAATGATGAAACTTAATATGCTGGCTATGGTTAGGGGCAACGCGGTAAAATTCCCTATCTTGGTTCATGAAACATAATCCAGGTAAATGTTTCATGTTTCTGTAGAAATTCCCTTTGGCAACTGCATAAGCAATTTCTACAATTGATTCTTCACCCTCACCATCACAAAATCCTGTGATCCAAGGAGTAATTCTGGCTATATCTTCGATGCTTTTTGTCGCATAGCCACCAACTAAAATTGGAACATTTTCCCGTCTATATTTCTTGAGTTCTGTAAATATTTTTTGGCTATGTTCATCAATTTCTTGCCATTGAGTAGTTAAGCAACCTGCAAAGATGATTAAATCAGCATTTATTACCTCATGTAAAACATGATCAATGGTCAAGTCAGGACGCTCTAAATCTAGCTGAAGAACTCGGTTAAACCCAGCATTGACTAAACTAGATGCCAGTACGGGCAGAGCTTTGTTGGCTCCATTAAAAGTTCTATATTTAATATATTCGCCAATCAGAACAATTTTTGATAACTTCCAACGGTTATCAATTGGTTGCCATATTGATGATGGTAGTGATAAAACCTTTTCTGTATCTACCATATCTTGTACAAAACCAAGGAATTTTATAAATTTATTTGGCGGATTAATGAGATTTAAAAACACTTTTCACCACCTATCTTTATAGATTTTGATTGGTGGTAATGCACACCTGTGTAAGAGTCTAATATTTTCTGATTTCAAAAATATGACTCTGGAAATTATGTTTATCAAAGAATAACAAACCAAAAATCTACACCGACATACATATATCTATAGAAGTATTTATAAACCATTTTTTTCTCATCAAGGTAACATTTGCAAAGCTTCAGATCCCTGGCTTCTTGAAGAAGTTGGGATCTGGTTTTTTTGTGAAGTTAACTTTCTTCAACTGCGCCTAACATTTTCAAAGAAGCTTTTTCAGCGTCAGTGATACCTGTGATATCGGTGATGTCCATATTTTCATACAAGCGAGGAGATTTGAGGGTTTTCAGGCGGCTACAATTTTGCATATCCCACAGTTGAATTTTTTCATCTTCGCTACCACTAGCAAGCAATCTGCCATCAGGGCTGAAAGCTACAGAACGAATTGCGGCTGTATGTCCATGTTTGAGAGTATCAACACATGAACCTGTGCTAATGTCCCACAGCTTCACAGTGGTATCTTCGCTACCACTAGCTGCAATTTGTCCATTGGGACTAAATGCAACTGAGTAAACCTGTTTCTCGTGTCCTTTGAGGGTGTGGACGCATTCACCTGTTTTCAAATTCCATAACTTGACTGTTTGGTCTTCGCTAGCACTGGCGAGTAATGTTCCATCAAGACTAAATGCTACTGACCAAATCATGCCCTGAGGATCTGTCAAGGTTTGAAGACATTTACCGCTAGCAACATCCCAAATTTTAATCTCACTGTCAGCGCTACCACTAGCTAAGATCCTGCCATCAGGGCTAAAAGCTACCGTCCATACCCAATGGCTGTGTCCCTTTAATTTCTGGAGACAATCACCTGTATCTTTATCCCACAGGCGGATGGTGCGGTCTTCACTGCTGCTGGCGAGGGTGTGCTTGTCGGGACTAAAGACCACTGTCCACACCCAGTTAGTATGTCCTGTAAGTGTACGAATATATTTGCTGTGGTTAGTGTCACTGATATCCCAAAGTTTTATGGTGTTATCTGCGCTACCACTGGCGAGTATTTTTCCATCGGGATGAAAGGCTACGGAACGAATGCGTCCTTGATGTCCCCGTAAGGGGTGACATTCTCCAGTCTTTAAGTTCCAGAGTCCAATGGTATAGTCATCACGACCACTGGCGAGAATCTGACTATCTGGACTAAAGGCGACTGAATAAACATCACGGGTATAACCGCGCAGGATATTAAGGGAATTACCTGTGATGACATCCCAAAGTCTGGCTGTTTGGTCATCGCTACAGCTAATTAGTGTACGTCCGTCGGGACTAAAGGCGATCGCCCAAACTTGGCTAGAGTGTCCCCATAGGGTATTGACACATTCACCACGTTGAATATCCCAAAGTTTGATGCTGCGGTCTTCGCCACAGCTAGCTAGGGTTTGTCCATCGGGGCTAAAGCGTACAGAATAAACTTTTTTACTATGTCCCTCAAATATTTGCCAGCACTGACCTGTTTTCACATCCCACAGTCTGACGGTGCTGTCTTCGCCACTGCTGGCTAAGGTTTGACCATCGGGACTAAAGCTAACAGAGTGAACTTCTCTAGTATGACCTTTGAGAGTTTTCAGACACTTACCTGTGGCAACATCCCACAGTTTGATATGCTGATCAGCGCTGCTACTGGCGAGTAACAACGGTCTATCATCGGTGACTGGACTAAAGGTGACAGACCACACCCAATCATCATGACCTATGAGAGTTTGTTGACAATTCCCTGTGGCTATATCCCAAAGTTTAATTGTTTGATCTTGACTGGCACTGGCTAAGATACGACCATCAGGACTAAAAGCGACTGAGTAGACTTTGTTAGTATTTTTTGACAGTGTTTTTAGACACTCTCCTGTGTGAACATCCCAGAGCTTAATTGTCGAGTCAGCACTACCACTAGCTAACATTCGACTATCAGGACTAAAGGCAAATGCCCAAACCCAAGCGGTATGACCTTTATAAATACGCAGTTGTTTATTATCTGAAGTTTGCCATAGGCGAATTTCTCCATTCATCAAACCTGTAGCAAAGTATTTACCATCAGGACTAAATTTCACTGACACCACACTAGACATAGTTTCAGTGAAGACAGAACCAGTTAAGTCAGAGTTAGCAAAGATGGTTTCTTTTAACTTCACTTCTTTGAAATACGCTTGCCAGATGGTTAAACCAGAAAAATCTCGCCCACTTAAATCGATGGGGGATTCATCTGGAATCTTATCTAGTTGCAGTTGACGCAAGAGATTAATCAAGTTACCGGCAGCATAGCCTTTTTTTGGCAGGGGTTCTTTTTGTAAAGTTCCTAGCATTCTGCGTAAATGCAGTTCTAGTTCTGTGCCGAAAATATTGAGTAACTTCTGCTTGACTGGTTCTAATATTAATCTTTCTTGAATCTGGCGGATATAATCAAGCGATCGCGCCTTCATCAAGGGATAGGTGTTAATAAAATCTAGTTTTTTTGTCTGACTAAATTCCTCTAGAGAATTTTCGATAAATTTGGCGGTGATATATTCCATGACGACAGATTCCAGTCCAAATTTACTGGATTCTGCCTCTTTTTCTCCCTGGGTGGATGAGGCTTTTTCGATGAGCGTAGGCGAAGCCTTCTCGATTAGAGATCGCCGCAATAAAGACTCCAAAGCTTCCATAACTTTGATTGGCGATTCCGTGGTTAGCCAATCATCTTTAAGCTCTCTAAAGGAAACATACTCACGATTAGCTCCCAGGGAATACATCACTTTTTTTTCTAACTCTGACAGTCGTTGGAATTGCTGTTTTAGAAGTGTACGAATATCTCCATATACAGCACTTTCCTGGTGAATTTGGGTTAGAAATTCACTGATGTTATTGCTAAATAACTCATAAACTGTAGTCGCCACTATCTTGAGGGCTAAAGGATTACCAGAATATCTTCTGACTAATTCATCTAACTGTTCATCAGTACAGTAAAACCCCTTATCCAACAAAATTTCCCTAGCTTCTGCTAAGTTGAGACTTGATAGCTGCAACACCTTGACTGGCAGATTTTTACCTTCTAATGCTGCTACCTCTTTGGGTTTTTCTCGGCTAGTTAATAACAAGCAACTTTCATGAGATGCTTCGGCTACCTTTTTAAATAAATAGCCGTAGTTTTCATATCCTGGTTGATAATCACCAGCCCATTCTTGATTTTTGCCCTCGCCACTGCGAAGGACTGATTCAACATTATCTAAAATTATCAAACATCTTTTTTTTCTTAAAACATCTATAAGTCTGACTATTTTATTGTTATCTGTGTCTGTTAAATCATTTTCGTTATCATTAGCTAAAAATCGCAGCAGTTGTGTGAGAATATCTCCCAGAGATGGAGCATTGCGGAGCGATCGCCAAATCAAATAATCAAACTCTTTTTGGACTTTTTTAGCGCCCATCGCCGCTAATACAGTCTTGCCAATTCCCCCCATTCCCAAGACTGCGACTAAGCGACAACGATTAGAACCATTACCTTCTATCCATTGTTCCAATTCTAGAAGTGGTTCCTTTCGTCCCCGAAACCCAGCCACATCAACAGCTTCCCCCCAGTCTTCCGATGAGGATACAGGGTGTTGATAACTGAGTTGGTATTGCTCATATAGCTTTTGCCTCAGTCCATTAATTTTTTTGTTGCCCTTACCCTCTATACCTAATTTGCGGTAACTCTCTCCTAGTCTTTTCCTGACCGCAGGTTGAGAAATATCTAGCTTGGCAGCAATCTCAGCACCAGAGTGATCGTGTAATGCCAAAACTAAGGCATCAAGCTCTGTTTTTGTAACACCATATTTGGTTGCTACTCCTGTGATGAAATCTTCTGGAAGCTGAAACACATCAGCAGCAATCATCATTTCATCTTGGCTCCACACAATATATTCACTTAGTTATCAGTATGTGAGATAACTTCTTATAACACAGTCACTGGGTTCGGGAAAGGGTATTTATACACATTTCACAATAACTACACAATAAATGTTTGCTACTAGTGGTGCCAAGGCATTTAAGCCACTCACACTAGGTAAAAATCCTTATCTATAATTCCCCGTTTTATCCTTGGGGATGAATTTTTGTGATTGAGACTTAGGTACCCATGTTGTCTGTTGAATTGAAACCGGGGGTAAGGGTATGGGGGTGTAAAGTGTCCAAACCTTTGATCTTTCGTTTTCATGCGTAAGTCCTATCGATATACTCTGGTGATATAAATATATATATAAAAACATCTATTTTTGTTGAAAAACCTCTTAGGTCAAAAAAATGCCACTAAAGTACTTGCAAATTTTGATTAGATGTGATTATCTTATACCTAAGCTATATCTATGTGAGATAAGCAGATTAGTGTAAATCTCAACAATCAACATCACGGAGCATCTAAATATGAATAGCTTCTCACAATTGCCAGAATTCATTAAGGGTTCTAACACTCTCAGAATGCAGCTAAAGATAGAGGATAACCCTTGGGAAACTTCGCCTAAATTGGCACTGGAAGACAAAAGTCAGCCAAAAATCCTCCCTACACAATGTTATTCAGTTGATTTACCGCCAGTTTTTTCTCACATGACCTTTCTCTTAATTGAGACTCTATCAGCAACTCAACATGGTGAGTTTGTGACTCGTAGTAAACAGGGTAAATACGAAACTATTGTCGAACTTTCTGGCCACATTAGTCATCGTTACGGTTTGACTCAGCAAGAATTGGCGGAAATTCAGACGATATACGACCAAATTCTGGAAACGTGGATAGCTTGGAGGATAGCGAATAAAAAGACCTAATCTGCTCAATCTGCCATAGCTATTTTACAGTTGGGAAGATTGATAGCTTGGTGAGAATCTTGATTGCAACTAAATAGGTGGAGTTTCTAAAGACATTTGGCTTTTGATAAATGAGAAGTTTACAAGCCGGTAGTGTGATTCAGCACTGACCGGCTTTTTGCTTAGGTTTGTTCTACATCGGAGGAATGATCATGAAATCGAATTTCGACAACAAACAAAATGTGATTTTACTTTGGGCTGGTAGAGGGGTGAAATATTTTCTGTTAATGCTGGTGGGTATGGCGATCGCCTTCGTCATCTCACACACCTTTACAGTTGTCCCCGTACTGATGCTACTGCGATCGCCAGATACATGGATTTGGATTGCCAGAGTGGCAATTTCACTTTTTTGTTTACTGGCGATCGCCATGATATTTGAGTCTTGGAGTTAATTTTGCGCCATAATTCCCTACCTTTGGCTACATTCCACCAGCCAAAGGTTTCAAACTACTAGGAGGTTAGGTTATGACAAACAACAACAACTTCAAAGGGGATACACTCTCACCAATTTTAGTCATCTTAGTTGCAGGGTCGATATCTCTGGCGATCGTCAACAAAGAAAATCATCCAGCATATTTTGACATTGTGAAAATAGCGATGGCTTACAGTTTTGGGTCATTGAAATCTCACAAGCAATCTAGAGACTCTCGCAACCAGGATGATGCAGACAATAGCGAAGTCAAGTAACATCGGGTTAATCTAAGTAGTGCAGCAACAGAATTAAGCATATAAGGAAAAAATGTCTTGTCTCACCCTGTCGGGTAAAGTATTAGAAACGCCTCATGCCAAGAATTTTTCTATATGCCTTAATTAAGAGTTACGATCATGTCCCAGGTTTTAGAACAATCGATTCAAATTAACGCTACAGCCAGTACCGTAGAACGCTGTATTACTGATTTAACCCTCATGCACCGTTGGCTAAACCCTGTCCTGCGCTGTGAACCTGTGGGTGAAACGTGGAGTACAGACATCGGTAGTAAAAGCCGCTTTATCATTCAAATTCCTCTACTTCAACCTACTTTAAACACCGTCGTGTCCGAACGCCAACCAGGGTTAGTAGTGTGGACATTTCAGGGATTTTTTCAAGGAAGCGATCGCTGGGAATGTCAACCCATAGAACAGGGAACTCAACTAATCAACCGCTTTGAATTTGACATCCCTAATCCCCTAGTTAGTTGGGGCTTCAATACATTCGCGGCCGCCTGGACGAAACAAGATATGCAGGCGCAACTCCGTCGCCTCAAACGGGTAGCGGAAAGTCAATGAATCAATTCAAAATACCCTACGGGAAGCAAGCTACAAAATTCAAAATAACCTACGGCAAGGCTGCGCTAACAAAATTCAAAATAAATAGTTAATAGTTTTCCCTTTCATCTCCCTAACTCCCCCAACAATCGCCTAATAGTGGCTGCATCTTCGGCGTTGGGGACATTGGCTAGGTACAATTCTAAGTCATTGGTAGCCTGCGGATAATGACCTAGTTGGTAGTAGAGTAAACCGCGATCGCGCAATTCTGAAGTTGTCTCAGGAAACAGTAATAAAATTCTCTCAACTACACCTAAGCTCTTTTCTAATTGTTGCTGTCTCAGATAAATATATTTGAGATTAGTTAACATTCTTGCCAAAAACTGCCGCTTGCTGACTCTAGCTAAAAATTCCGGTCGCAAATTTACCGATTCTTTAAACATTTGATTTAGCTTGTCTTGACAATCTTGTGCAAACATCACCTCGCCACGATTAAACGCATCCACAAAAATCTCCATATCCGAGATAGCTGGACGGATGAGGAAATGTCCCGGTAATCCCACACCCTCCATAGGAAAATCAATCCTTTGGGCAATCTCCAGATAAACGAGGGCTAAAGTAATCGGAATACCCACTCGACGGTCAATTACCTCATTGAAGAAACTATTGCGTGGGTCGTAATAATCTTTTTGATTCCCCAGAAATCCTAAATCGTCATACAAATACTCATTAATGCCTTGAATCACCCGTAACGGATACCGTGAGGATGGCAAGCGTTCCTCAACTTCCATTGCCATTGTATCGAGTGCGTTCAGATATTCTTCTACATCCAGTTTGGGATATTCTTCCTTGGCAATATACAAAGCTGCCCTGGCTAGGTCAATATCCACCTCAGATTGCTGAATCTCTTGATAAAAATATTGTCGTGCTGAGGAGAAATTCATAAACCAAGCCTCACTTAATTAAGTTAAACCTCTGCGCCCCTCCGCGTTTCAAAACTCCTCTCAAAACAGACACAGAGAATGAAAAAAGAGGTCTAAACAGACCCCTCTCATAACTTAACTATAATAATTTTCGGCCTATAGGAATTACTGCAACCCAGCATTAGTACCTTGCTTACCAGTTGCGAGTTCCACTTTGATAATTTTGCCCCCTGCTTTTTGAATGCGCTGTTGTTCGCGGAACCAGTTTTCATAAGGAACCAACTTGGTAAAGTAGGTGTTTTGTAGTTCGCGTTGGGTACGGGTTCTGCTGAGGCTAGGAACAAGCGCTGTAATTTTAAACAAACGGGACATAATTTGAAATCTCCTATCAGTATTTTGGAAAAATTCTTTATCTCAAAAAATCTTGAGCGCAAATTAATTAATTAATCATTCCAAGGCTGGAAATCAAGCATCAATACCAGACCGCTAATACTCATCAATGTAAGCAATAGAACGTCCTAGCACTCACGATTGATTTCCAGACCTTCATCAAGCCGCACTTAAAATAACTAAGTGCGAAAAAGCTTCTAGCTCAAGCCAGAGGAGATATAGTCTAGGTAGATACCCATTTCTTTACCAGCATCAGCACCAACTAAGCTAGCGGTTACTTCTTTGATAGCTTGGATAGCTTGTACAGTAGCGCCAACGGGTACACCCAAGGAGTTGTAGGTTTCTTTCAAACCGTTCAATACACGCTCATCTAGGATGGAAGGATCGCCAGCTAGCATAGCGTAGGTAGCGTAACGCAGGTAGTAATCCAAGTCACGGATACAAGCTGCATAACGACGGGTTGTGTACATATTACCACCGGGACGGGTGATATCAGAGTACAACAAAGATTTAGCTACAGCTTCTTTAACAATCGCAGCTGCGTTAGCGCTGATTGTTGTAGCTGCACGTACGCGCAGTTCGCCAGTGGAGAAGTAAGCTTTGAGCTTTTCTAAAGCTGCGGTATCGAGGTACTTACCTTGCACGTCAGCAGAATTAATGACGGCGGTGATTGCATCTTGAGCCATGTTGTTAGTTCCTTATTTCCAACCTTATTGCAATATTCCAGTTTCAGCAGGGAAACAGCTGCACCCTACTGCAACGCACCTACTACGTAGTCAAAGTAAGAGCCAGCTTCAGCAGCATCTTCAGCAGACAGAAGGGTGGAAGCAGCATTTTTCAATGCACGTACACCTTCACCAACTGCCTCGATAGGAGTGCCGAGGGACTTGTACATTTCACGAACACCGATTACGCCAATTTCTTCAATAGGAGTAACGTCGCCAGCAACAATTCCGTAGGTAACAAGACGGAGGTAGTAGTCTAGGTCACGCAGACAGGTAGCTGTCATTTCTTGACCGTAAGCGTTACCACCAGGAGAAACAACATCAGGGCGCTTTTGGAACAATTGGTCGCCAGCTTGCTTAACCAAACGTTCGCGGTTGTCGGTCAAAGCTTGAGCAATGCGGAGGCGTTGTTGGCCACCAGCGACGAAGCTCTTGATCCGATCTAATTCGCCAGGGCTGAGGTAGCGGGCTTCTGCATCAGCATTCACGATGGACTTCGTGACGATACTCATTAATGGATTCCTCCAGTACGAAATGAAACCAGAATTTGATTAAACTGGTGCGATTTTAAATTTGGGTGACTGAGAATTAACTCTCGCCTTGTAGACACAGCAGTAAAAGAAGTGACTGCTATTGTGACTACAATACAAGTTCGCTTGAGTTAATACAACTACACAAGCTTTAAAACTCAGTGACCTTCCGCAAAATATTCTCCGGCATTCTGTTGAGCATTTATGACTGCTCTTAACAGTTTGTAATATTTGTTTCAGATTTACTGCGATCTCAACAATAGTCACAGCAATACTAGGGATTGGGTACCGGGGACTGGGTATAGGAAAATTCTTTCCCAATCCCTAATCCCCAGTCCCTAATCCCCAGTTCCTAAACTGAGACTGGGTATAGGAAAAATTCTTTCCCAGTACCCAGTACCCAGTACCCAGTCCTAAAAATTAGCGATCGCCTGGTCTACCTGTAAGGGTGGATGGCGACAAGCTAGACCAAGATTGTTTCACCAAGTCAGCTGCTGCTTGGACGCTACCCAGGTAGTTACCTGCGGGTAGTGATGGGAAGCGTGGATAAGGAACCACATCTTCACCAAAGTAGCGGCTATATTCTGGGCTATCGACAATTGCTTCTACAGCAGCACGCAAACCGTTATCAGCTAGCAGCTTGTTGTACTGACGAATTTCGCCTTGAGTTGCTGGCGCACGTCCCAACAGGTGACGGAATAAGAATTCAATTACCTTGGTGTTGGGGTAAGGTGTGTAGAAACGCTTGCGATAGATTTCGGAACTAGCTATTTCCCGCACGAATTCCCGTACAGAAATTTCACCATTCCGTAGTTTGCTATCTAGTTCTGTGCGGCGGTAATAGTCGGGTACTTGTCCGCTAAATACGTCTAGTACTTGACGGTAAATCGCGTTAATTACCAATTGTTTTTCTGCTTGGCCGATACCATTGGTCAGGCGGTAAATACGTGCTGGCTTACGGCGAGTTGTACCCACACCCACTTCTACAGACTGTCCGCGACCATCGTTGTAAGAGCGACCCAATTCGATGAACAGAGGCTTACTCTTGTCCATTTGTTTGGCTTGGGCTGCTAAATCTGCGATCGCCTTCGCTAAAATTGGGGTCTTATCAGACTGTATCCGCGCTTGTACAGGCTTAAAGCTGGGGATAACCACATCATTATTTTGTTTGGTGAGTTGGTTATACAGCTTTTGGGTATTGGGGAAGTTCGCCGCAGGTAAGGTTGGGAAGCGTCTGTAAGGTACTGTATCTTCGCCAAATACCTCGTTGTACTCCTGACTATTTACCAAAGCGTTAATAAAAGCCCGAATCCCTTGGGTAGCCAAAATTTGGTTATACTTGCGGATTTCTGCTTGGTCAATTGGTGCGCGACCCAGGAAGTGCTTAGTTCCCAACTCGATTACTTTGGTGTTGGGGTATGGTGTGTAAAATTCCTTCAGATAGAGGTTAGAGTAACCCAAACCTTCAATGAATTCTTTTACAGTGATTTCACCGTTACCCAGTTTGCTTTCCCAGCCTGAAAATTCGTTCTGAGCAATGTATGGTGCAATATCACGCTCAAAAATTTGCCGATAAGCCGCACTAATCAAAGTTTTGATCGCAGCTTTATCCTTGATACCAGCTACCCGCTTGAACACCTTGGTTTGTTCACGCTGCTTGGTAACACCTTGGTTGATCCGGAAATCGATATCTGGTTGAGTCCGATTTTCCTTGACTGTACCCAGTTCTACAAAACGAGGCGTTTCTTGTTTTTCAACATTCGCCACATCTTCCCGGATAGTACCAACCCGTAACTGTCTCAGTGCTACACCAGCCGGAGTTAGATAGCGTTCGTAAGGAACTGTATCTTCGCCGAAGGTTTCGGTATACTCTAGGCTGTCCAGAATGGCATCAACTACAGCGTATAAGCCCTTCTTAGAGGCGATATCGAAGTACTTGTTGTTTTCTTGACGACCGTAGGTAGGACGACCTAATAAGCGACGGTGGATATATTCGATCGCTTTACAAACATAGAAAGGTGTCCAGTAAAGCTTACGGAATAGATCCGATTTAGCCAAGGCTCTAACAAAGTCTCTGACAGAAATTTCGCCGTTTTCCAGCTTAATTTCTTGGACTTTCAGCCGTTGACCTTCGTACACATCCCGACCGAAAACTTGCAAGTAAGTGGCTTTAATTACCGCTTGGGTTGAGCTTTCGGAGAACTTGACACTTGCACCCTTAGCGGCTTTCTTACCGATAGTTCCAGGTAGTTGATCTAACTTGAACACCTTAGGCCCAAGAGAACCAGGAGCTAGACCCCGTGCGCTGGGGTTACTAACTTGGTTGTTAATTCCAGGCCCTTGGTGAATCAAGATCCGTCTGGTGTCCTTACCAAAAGGCGCGGGACTGGTGCTAGGGTTACGAGTTTCTTTCGGGAAAATCGCCCCAAACTGAATTTCTAATGGGTCATTACCAGAACCGTATGGGTGTTGATCTGGTAGTGGGCGATCGTAAGCCGCAAATGTGGTAATAAACTGAGGTACTTTACGGAAAGGCGCACTGTAGTTAAACAGGTCTTGCTGTGGTCCCCAGTTACGACACTCTTGAGCTTCTTGACCTAAACCACGTAGGTAAGGTACTGTCTCTTCGCCAAAGTAGTCGCTGTATTCCGCAGAATCTACCAAAGCATCTACTAACGCTGGTAGGCCGCCGTTAGAAATAATCGAGAAATATTTTTGAACTTCTTCACGGCTACTTGGCCCCCGTCCCAAAATGTGACGGAAAGCTAGTTCGATAACGCGGCTGTTAATAAAAGGTTGGTAAAACTGTTTTTGGTAAAGAGGAGATTTTGCTAAACGACGGACGAACTCCTTCATGGATATGTCGCCGTTCTTAACTTTCGATTCCAGATCAGAGATTGACAAGCTGTAAGCACGGGTAATATCGCGCTCAAAGATTTGTCTATAAGCTGCTTTGATTACTTCATTTTTTTCTGTAGCTGATAACCCAGTTTTCATGACAAACTTGGGTCTTCTTTCAGCCGCACTGAAGTAAATTTGAGGTAGTTGTAAGCCTTGTTGGTCACCGGAAGGGCGTTGACGCAGCTTATTGGATGGTGTAGGTGCTTTGAATTCTGTGATCAACACATCCATGTATTGAGACACAATCTCTGCGGCTTCAGGATCTTTACGGAAATAAGAAAGTGATGCAGCTTTGATTTCTTGCAAAGCAACAATGGTTGCTTCACCAGAGCAAGCATTTTCAATAATTTCCCGCAAACCTCTTGTGTTCACCACAATGATGTTAGGGTCACCAGCCACGATCGCATAAGTAGCATAGCGCAAGAACCAGGACAAGTCCCGCAAGCTCTTGGCCATGTTGCTTGGGCCGTAACGAGCAATGTTGATTGGTCTAAACCCTGGAGGGGTTGGGCCACTGGGAGATGTATTAAAGATAGAGCGCAAGTTTTCTAGGAATCCACCACGCGTTTCCACATAGGTGACAGTTCCCAACTTCATGCTTTCTCTGACATCACCACCACCACCAACAGCAGCCATCGCCAGTTCTGGCTCTCTCGGCTTTTCCAAGAAAGCCATTGGTGAGCCACCAACAAAAATCCGGTTAGCAGCACGAGAAACAATAATCTCGGAATTTTCTGTGAGAAGTTGGGCAATTTCTAGACGTTTTGCACCAGATGCAAAATAGCTTGCTAGTTCATCTAGTTCACCCCTACCTAAAAAGCGGTCTTGCTGTTCCGCTTGGGTGATTGTTGCCACAGCTAGGGTTTGATATAGTTGCGGGCGCGCAACCGAGCTTCCACCACTCGCCTTAACACTCATCTGATTTGTAAAACTCCCATCATAATAATTTATGTGTTAAGTCTGGGTCGCTTTGAGGCTTGACACATGGGTGTACCTATGATTTACAAATAACGCCTTCAAAACTGCCAGTAAAATTAACCCAGTCAGCTTTTAGATTAGAACGTTTTGCGTTGACGCTGGTGATTTATTAAGAAGTATGTAGATTTTCTAGCCTCAACCCCTGTATTTTCAGAAGTACATACTCTTTCAGGGCGGAGACAAAATCTAATTTTTGTTACGTTCTTTAACAAATCTGCCAAAAAAGTTCTAATTTGCTTTGGTTCTCTAATTTTATTTGAGCATAAAAATCAAGCTACTGGGTACTGGGGATTGGGTAAAAATCCCTCCTTAAGTTCCCTTAACCCAAAATATTTAGTATTATATATTACCTAAAGTCCACATGAATAACGCAAATCAAACTCAGACTGGTCGTAAATCATGAGAGCGCGCTAAAACAATATTATCAATATATATAGCGTTTCTCAGTCTGGTGAAGTACAGTAACAAGAATGGGTAAACCAATTATAAATATCATTTAGCGAGACTTGATTAAAAGCACTTTCAATTGCTTTTGCTAAGTCTGGGTAACTTCTAGCTTCAATAGAACGTAGGAAATTTTTAATTTTTGACCAACAGTTTTCAATTGGTGAGAAATCAGGAGAATATGGTGGCAAATAAATCAATTTAGCTCCAGCAGATTCGATTAATTTCTCAATATCACCACCTTTATGAATTGAACAATTATCCATGATTACACAAGCCGCCTCCCACAGCTTGGGAACTAATTTTTGAGAAATGTAAGCCTCAAATGTCAGACCGTCAGATGCTCCTAAAATACTATATTGACTAATCACGCCTTTGAGAGCAATTGCTCCAATTATAGAGACATTTTGATGGCGTTTTTGAGGTCGACAGCCATAGGCTCTTTTACCTTTTTTAGAACGAGCGGAGTGCCTTATTAAAGATAGATTAGCTCCTGCTTCGTCAAGAAAGACAAGGTTTTCAGCTAGTATCCCCTGAAGTTGTAGCCAGAATTGTACTCTTAATAATTGAACTCTTTCAGTCTCTTTTTCTGAGGCGTGCAATGTTTTTTTTAAGGCTTATTTCTATCCTCTGTAACATCCTATCTACCGTAGATATACCAATTGTTATTCCTGTTTTTTCTTTGAGAATGAAGCGAATTTCTGATAAAGTCAAATCATTCTTAGCTTCAACTATTTCTTCAAGAATCTTCATTTGTTCTTCGTTGAGCTTTGGAGGAGTTTGTTTTGTCCTAACTTTAGGAGCGATACTTGCTGTTTCTCTATATTGCTTTAGTAATTTCTCAATAAAACCTAAACTGACACAAAATTTGTTTGCTAATTGACGTTGTGATATTCCACCTGTCTTATATGTATCAAATATTTTTTGGCGAAAGTCGAGGGAATATGCTTTCATTTTTACCCTTGAATAGATACACTGATTTATTTTAATTAGTGTACTTCATTATACTGGTAAACGCTATAAAACTTTGTACTAAACTCTTTCGCACTAATTTGAAAACTAATGGTAAGAAATAACGACTTATTATAAAACCTGTAAATTCATTGATTTATATAACAACTATTAAGATTTATATAACAACTATTAAAATTATGAAGCACCAATTATTTTGTAATATATTTGAGCCAAGATATTATCAATGGCGATTACAAGAAGCACAAAAAGAGTATGAATCTGGTTTTGAGCGTCTATCACAGATGAACTCTTATTCTGTAAGAACAGCACTTGCAGCAATACAAACTCTTTCTCAAGAGGATCAATCTCAGATACTACCAATACTTGTAAAGATGTCTGAAATTCAATTATTTGAATTTATGGACGAAAAAATGACTGAAGAGGAAAAAGCAATATTACAACGTTTTGAAATATCTGAAAATAATCCTGTTTTAAGAAAAAAGATTCTAAAACAAGAAAAAATATTTAATAAATATCCAAATTCTCAATTAAGAAAATCAATTAAAAAGGCACTAATGGAAATATTACAACCAGTTTTTTATGCAGATATTTGTTTCGATACGCAAATATCTGATACTTGGAAAGTTAGCACATTTATAGATTTTGAAGATGGTTACGGTTATTATTACTCCCATTCAATCTTTAGAGGCTATTTATAAAGTAAATCTAAAGGAGAGCTATCAGATAAAAAGGCAGCGATAAGATACTGTTTGTAGAGTGTATTTACATAGGAAACAATGAGACGAAAGTCTTATTCTACAGACCTTAATGACTCAGAATGGGCAATTTTAGCTCCTTTGATTCCACCCGCTAAATGCGGTGGGCATCCCCGAACAACTGATATGCGAGAAGTATGCAACGCTATCTACTACCATCTGAAAACAGGTTGTCAGTGGGATATGCTTCCAGGGGATTTTCCTCCTAGTTCAACTGTTTACAGCTACTATCGTAAATGGCAAAAACGAGGTATCTGGGAGCAAATGAATCATACTTTGCGCGATCAAGTTCGTCAAAAAATGGGGAAGTCAACTCAACCCACGGCGATCGCGGCAGACAGCAAGTCGGTAAAAACGACTGAAAAAAGGGGGATGTGTACGGTTTTGATGGTGGCAAGAAGGTAAAAGGACGAAAGCGGCAAACTTTGGTTGATAGTCTGGGACTTTTGTTAAAAGTGGTTGTAAGTGAAGCAAATGCTGGAGAAAGATTACTTGCCGCCTATACTTTGATGGAACTGTTAGAAGAGCGTCCAGAATTACTGGAAAAAGTTGAAGTCATCTGGGTTGATTCCGGCTATGACGGTGATAAATTTGCGCTCTCTGTTTGGCTGATGATTCAAGCTCATGTTGAGGTAATCCGGCGTACTAATCAAGAATTTCAGGTTTTGCCCAAACGGTGGGTAGTAGAAAGAACATTTGGCTGGTTAAACCAGTACCGTCGTCTCAGTAAGGATTATGAGCGTCTCCCAGAAATGAGTGAGGCTGCCATATATGCCGTTATGACTCGTATTATGCTACGTCGTCTAGTCGTCTAAAGATTTACTTTATAAATGGTCTCTTAGATTAGATGAGGGAAACACAGAAATTAGAGTTGGTTCATATACAATAAATCTATCTACTTGGTTAGGACTATATCCTAGCGGGTGGCTTTTTATGAGTAATGAAGATGTAGATAGAACAGCAAATACTATTGCTGCTCTTTGTATGTATTTTATAGAATCTTTTAAAAAATGGAATCTAGGATAAATTAGGATAAATAATGATGCAATCTATAAGAGTACGATCGCGCATCGGCAAAAATGGAATGTTACAAATTCAGCTATCCCCAGAAACTGAAGTAAGTTAATTAGATATTATTTTAGTGTATCAGCTAGCATTACCGGAAGAAATGACGAACAAACTGAGCGATCGCTTTTATAAGCTACTCCAATATCACACTTTTTAGAAATTAATTTCAACTAAAAAATTAGCTAATTTGCAATTCACTTTAACTATTGTCTTGCTCATTTTGATGATTAATAATACTGGCTTCTAATAAGGAATAAATAAAATGAGGCGTTTCTGTATTGACGGAATGTAAAAGCTTGTCATAAACCTGACAAGCTAATTCATCATTTAAAATTCGATCATGTATAATTCTTGCCCATTCAGGAGCATTAATCATTAATTGAGGAACAACATTAATAAACGCTGAGATTTGTTTTTCAACATCAAAAGATTCCAAAAAATGAACTAAGCCAAACATCACTTCTGACTGTTGACAATTATCATCTAAAATTAAATGATATTGAGACAAAAATTGCTCATCTCCATTTTCCAACAGTTCATTTAAAGCATTTTCAAACCTGTCAGTTTCTTCTTCCGTTTGCATCAGACAATTATCTTTTAAAATCGCTATTAACTCAGCTTGATTCATAACGTTGTATTTCCTTTATCAAAAAGACCTCTCCATTTTAATTGATTCAATCTAATTAATATTTGTAGGCTTTCACGGATATATTTATTGTACAAATTATGACGAAGGTAAATAGAACGCACATCCCAAATTTCTATTGCTAATACTTCTCTAGGCGATAAACCTAAATTAGGTGATTTGCCATAAGAAATGGTTTGTCGATGACGACCTCCTTTTCCAGGTGATAAATGTTCCATCATGATGGCAAAACCTTGGTCTGTTGTATAACCCGGAACTTTGGCTGTCATAAAAGCATTAGATGGTATATGATGCGGGGTTAGGTTGTCACCCCTGCGTCCAAATTTAAGTAAGTCTCCATAAGTACCTACTCTTCCTTCGCCAACAATTAGCTGAGAGTGATTGTTAGTAATATTTTTAATCCCTTTTTAGCTTTAAATCTTCTACTTTCTGAGAATATCAACCTTTGCTCTAATTACCCCTATCCGGTAAACTCAGGAATACTGCATTCTTCCTCATCATGTCCGACCCCCAAGCTGTTAGTAGTGCTGTAGCCAAACTCTACGATACATACCCCTTCCCACCAGAACCGATACTAGATGAACCGCCTCCTGGTTACAATTGGCGCTGGAATTGGTTGGCTGCTCACAGTTTTTGTACTGGACGCAAACCGGCAAAACAAGATATCCGCATTTTAGACGCTGGGTGTGGTTCAGGTGTGGGGACAGAATATTTGGTACATCTCAACCCCCAAGCGCAAGTAGTCGGGATTGATTTAAGTGCAGGTACTTTAGCAGTAGCTAAAGTACGTTGTCAGCGTTCTGGTGCAAATCGCGTCGAGTTTCATCACCTGAGTTTGTACGATGTGGAACAGTTACCGGGTGAGTTTGATTTAATTAACTGTGTAGGTGTGCTGCATCACTTACCAGACCCCATTCGTGGCATTCAAGCCTTAGCGAAAAAGTTAGCTCCTGGTGGCTTGATGCACATTTTTGTGTATGGGGAATTGGGACGCAGAGAAATACAATTAATGCAAAAAGCGATCGCTCTCCTGCAAAATGAAAAGCAAGGCGATTACCGTGATGGTGTGCAAGTCGGACGAAAAATATTTGCTTCTTTACCAGAAAATAACCGCCTTGTCAAGCGAGAAAAAGAACGTTGGGCAATGGAAAACCAACGGGATGAATGCTTTGCTGATATGTACGTTCATCCCCAAGAGGTGGACTACAACATTGATACACTGTTTGAATTGATTGATGCTTCAGGCTTAGAGTTTATCGGCTTCTCAAATCCAAGTTTTTGGAACTTAGACAGGTTGTTGGGGAAAGCACCAGAGTTAATAGAACGATCTGAAAAATTGAGCGATCGCCAACGCTATCGTTTAATAGAATTACTAGACCCAGAAGTCACCCATTACGAATTTTTCCTTGGTCGTCCACCTATCAAAAAAGCTGACTGGTCAAATGATAACGCCCTACTACAAGCAATTCCCGAACTAAACCCTTGTATCGATGGATTTCCCAGTCAATGTATATTTAATTACGATTACCAAATTGTGAATTTGTCAGCATTAGAGTTTGAGTTTTTACAAAAATGTGACGGCAATTCTACCGTAGCGGAGATTTTGGTGAGTGTGCAGTTAAGCTTAGATGAGGTTAGAAGCTTAATTCAGCAACAGTTAGTTATGCTGATACCTGGTGCAAAGGGCTATGCCTCATAATAGGCGATCGCCCACAACCCGTTTTTGCAAATCTCATGTAAAGTAGAAGTGTGTCTAGCAGTTGCCCAGCATACTGGGACAAACTCTACAAGTTCAGGTTTTGGAAAACTTAGCAGTGGTGTGATCCGCCTCAAACACTAGCTGATTTGATAAAACCTAACTCCATCAGAACATCAAGGCAATCGCTAGACCCCTGAAAACAATATTGGAGGATAGTTATTCACCAAAATCAGTTAAAAACTTGCGGTTTCTCAGGCAGGGATTAGAGATTGGGGAATAAGAACTAGAAACTAAACCTGATAGAGAAAGCAATCTCTGACCAGGATTTGTGTGATTAATTACACAACAAGGTTGAGGAGCATTCCCTGATCTTGCCTCTCGTATCTAGCTTATCCTGAGGGTAAGTTTTTCTCTAACCGTATCTCCTGGGCAAGAAGTTAATTGTTTTTTTCTAAAGTATTGTTACCGGATCGTGATATGATTCAGCTGACTGAATGTGCAGTCATAATAAGTTAGCTGTACTGGTTTCAAGTCCCGTGAGCTTGTCAGAAGAACCAATTTCACCCACCCCGACAACACGACAAGATACTCAACCTGGTTTTGAGGACGCAGAACCAGCAAACTCTTCCATGCAGGAGTTTTATCAACTCTATCAAGAGTTGGTGTTAATCACTCTTGTCTTAACAGGGGTTGTATTTATCTCTGTCTGGATCTTTTATTCCTTAAACATTGCTCTGAATTATTTATTAGGAGCGTGTACAGGTGTGGTTTACTTGAGGATGTTGGCAAAAGATGTTGAGCGTTTAGGTAGAGAAAAACAGTCGCTGAGTAAAACTCGGTTGGCGTTATTAATGGCGCTGATTTTGCTGGCATCACGGTGGAATCAATTGCAAATAATGCCCATCTTTTTGGGATTTCTCACCTACAAAGCGACGCTCATCATTTATGTAGTTAGGGTGGCTTTTATCTCTGACTCGCCAAAGCTCCGGCAACCTTAAAAGGCTCCTCTTCTCCAGGTAAGATTGGAGAAGCAATTGAAATGGAAGGAAAATGTTGAATTTTCTGAACTTTTACTCTGTTCCACTTGCCGAATTGGAAGTGGGAAAACATCTGTACTGGCAAATAGGCAACTTAAAACTGCACGGTCAGGTGTTTCTCACCTCTTGGTTTGTTATTGGCGTGCTAGTACTAGCTTCTGTGGCTGCAAGCAGTAACGTTAAACGGATTCCTAGTGGCATACAGAACCTACTGGAGTATGCCCTGGAATTCATTCGGGATTTGGCTAAAAACCAGATTGGCGAAAAAGAATATCGCCCCTGGGTGCCTTTCGTTGGCACTTTGTTTTTGTTCATTTTTGTGTCAAATTGGTCAGGAGCCTTAGTTCCCTTCAAGCTGATTCATTTGCCTGAAGGAGAATTAACAGCACCAACCAGCGACATCAATACAACTGTTGCATTAGCTTTGTTGACATCCTTGGCGTATTTTTACGCTGGATTCAGCAAAAAAGGACTGGGGTATTTTGGTAACTACGTGCAACCTGTATCGTTCATGTTGCCATTCAAAATTATTGAAGACTTCACTAAGCCCCTTTCCCTGAGTTTCCGTTTATTCGGTAACATCTTAGCTGATGAACTTGTAGTCGGCGTACTGGTATTACTAGTGCCTTTATTTGTACCTTTGCCAGTAATGGCTTTGGGACTATTTACAAGCGCTATCCAGGCACTAATTTTTGCTACTTTGGCTGCGGCTTACATCGGTGAAGCGATGGAAGATCATCATGGCGAAGAGCATGAGGAACATCATTAGTCATTAGTTATTTAGTTAAGTAACAACTGACAACCGACCACTAACAAAACCATTCGTTTCATTAAAGTAAGGAAAGAATATCATGGATCCATTAGTTTCTGCTGCTTCCGTTTTAGCTGCTGCTCTAGCTGTTGGTTTGGCTGCAATCGGCCCTGGTATTGGTCAAGGTAATGCAGCAGGACAAGCTGTAGAAGGTATTGCCCGTCAGCCCGAAGCAGAAGGTAAAATTCGCGGTACATTACTACTCAGTTTGGCGTTCATGGAAGCGCTAACCATCTACGGTCTAGTAGTTGCTCTAGTATTGTTGTTTGCTAACCCCTTCGCATAATCAGTACTGAGTACTGGGTGCTGAGTGCTGAGTGTTGAGTGAAAATAGTTAGGAGTTAAGGGTTTAAGCCTTTAACCCATAACTTATAACTCACAACTCACAACTCAGAACTCAGGACTAACATAGTAGATAGGAACAAGCAAACATGACACATTGGATCACCTTATTGGCGGTGGAAAAGGTTGCCAAGGAAGGCGGGCTATTTGATTTAGATGCTACCTTACCCTTAATGGCAATCCAGTTCCTCTTGTTAGCTCTGATATTGAATGCCACTCTCTACAAGCCATTGGGTAAAGCTATTGATGGGCGAAATGAATATGTTCGTAACAATCAATTAGAAGCCCAAGAGCGTTTGTCCAAAGCTGAGAAATTGGCAGAGGCTTACGAACAAGAGTTAGCAGGAGCTAGACGGCAAGCACAAACAATTATTGCTGACGCTCAAGCCGAAGCCCAAAAAATTGCTGCTGAAAAAGTAGCAGCAGCGCAAAAAGAAGCTCAGGCACAAAGAGAACAAGCGGCCGGTGAAATTGAGCAGCAAAAACAGCAGGCTCTGGCTTCCTTAGAGCAACAAGTAGATGCCCTAAGTCGCCAAATCTTAGAAAAGCTTTTGGGAGCCGATCTAGTAAAGCAGCGCTAACTCAATAAATTTAGTCATTAGTCATTGGTCATTAGTCATTAGTCAAAAGAGAGAATGACGAAGGGCGAATGACACAAACCTTTGGCAGCGCAGTTGTGGATGAAAAATCATGGGGACTTTTTTACTGTTGATGGCGGAAGCCAGCGCCGTTGGAGGTGAATTGGCAGAAGGTGGGGCGGAAGGTGGTTTTGGTTTAAATACCAATATTCTCGACACCAACCTGATTAACCTGGCCATTATTATTACTGTGCTGTTTGTCTTTGGACGGAAGGTTTTGGGTAATACCCTGAAAACTCGCCGCGAAAACATTGAAACAGCAATTAAGAATGCAGAACAACGTGCCGCAGATGCAGCCAAGCAACTGAAAGAGGCGCAACAAAAACTAGAGCAAGCACAAGCAGAAGCTGAGAGAATCAAAAAATCAGCCCAAGACAATGCTCAAACCGCAGGTCAAGCCATCATTGCCCAAGCTGCTGTAGATATTGAACGCTTACAAGAAGCAGGGGCAGCAGACTTGAATGCAGAACTAGATAGAGCGATCGCTCAGTTGCGGCAGCGAGTAGTTGCTTTGGCATTGCAAAAGGTCGAATCAGAACTGCAAGGTGGCATTAGTGAAGATGCTCAAAAAACTCTAATTGACCGTAGCATC
The DNA here is from genome assembly GCF_048568275.1 of Anabaena sp. FACHB-595. Taxonomy (NCBI): domain Bacteria; kingdom Bacillati; phylum Cyanobacteriota; class Cyanophyceae; order Nostocales; family Nostocaceae; genus Anabaena; species Anabaena sp. FACHB-595. The sequence goes on along the minus strand of NZ_CP183473.1, from coordinate 6,709 downwards.
GCACAATTGGGAGGCGGAGTATGACAAGTAAAGTAGCAAACACTGAGGTAGCTCAACCTTACGCTCAGGCACTGTTGTCAATCGCCAAATCGAAAAGCTTGACGGAAGAGTTCGGCACAGATGCGCGTACTTTGCTGAACCTGCTGACAGAAAATCAACAGCTACGCAACTTCATCGATAACCCCTTTATTGCAGCTGAGAACAAAAAAGCTCTCATCAAACAAATATTGAGTGAAGCTAGCCCTTACCTACGTAACTTCTTACTGTTGTTGGTAGATAAACGACGCATTTTCTTCTTGCCAGAGATTTTACAGCAGTATTTGGCTCTCTTACGGCAACTGAATCAAACCGTATTAGCGGAAGTTACTTCTGCTGTGGCTTTAACAGAAGATCAACAGCAAGCAGTTACAGAAAAGGTATTGGCACTCACCAAAGCTCGTCAAGTGGAACTGGCAACCAAGGTAGACAGTGACCTGATTGGTGGTGTGATCATTAAAGTAGGCTCTCAGGTAATTGACTCTAGTATCCGGGGTCAGTTGCGTCGCCTCTCCTTGCGCTTAAGCAATAGCTAGAAAGTTCAGAGGTTAAAGTTAGCGGTTTCACATCAGGCACTTGACAATTAAAATTGTTTGTGATTTGTGGTTAACTCTTAACACCTCAAACTAAATGCAGACGCGATATTGTTTCTCGCGTCTATTAAATATCTTCCGTCTCGCAAGAAAAAAAGATACACACATGAGCATTTCAATTAGACCTGACGAAATCAGCAGTATTATTCAGCAGCAAATCGAGCAATACGACCAAGAAGTCAAAGTTGCTAACGTCGGTACTGTACTACAAGTAGGTGACGGTATCGCCCGGATCTATGGTCTAGAAAAGGCTATGGCTGGGGAACTTTTGGAATTTGAAGACGGCACAGTTGGTATCGCCCAAAACTTAGAAGAAGATAACGTTGGTGCGGTACTGATGGGTGAAGGCCGGGAAATTCAAGAAGGTAGCACCGTTACTGCTACTGGCAGAATTGCTCAAATCGGTGTCGGTGAAGCCTTAATTGGCCGCGTTGTCGATGCTTTGGGTCGTGCTATTGACGGTAAAGGCGACATCAAAGCCAGCGAAAGCCGCTTGATTGAATCTCCTGCGCCTGGTATCATCGCTCGTCGTTCCGTACACGAACCGATGCAAACCGGTATCACTGCGATTGACTCCATGATTCCTATTGGCCGTGGTCAACGGGAATTAATCATTGGTGACCGTCAAACAGGTAAAACTGCGATCGCTATCGACACCATCATTAACCAAAAAGGTGAAGATGTAGTTTGCGTTTACGTTGCCATTGGTCAAAAAGCTTCTACCGTTGCTAACGTAGTCCAAACTCTGCAAGAAAAAGGTGCAATGGATTACACAGTAGTAGTTGCTGCTGGTGCCAGTGAACCTGCTACCCTACAATTCCTGGCTCCCTACACAGGCGCTACTATTGCTGAGTACTTCATGTACAAAGGCAAAGCTACCTTGGTAATTTACGACGACTTATCTAAGCAAGCTCAAGCTTATCGCCAAATGTCCTTGCTGTTACGTCGTCCACCAGGACGGGAAGCTTACCCTGGAGACGTATTCTACATTCACTCTCGTTTGTTGGAAAGAGCAGCAAAACTCAGTGATGAACTCGGTAAAGGTAGCATGACCGCGCTACCAATCATCGAAACCCAAGCTGGTGACGTTTCTGCCTACATTCCTACCAACGTAATTTCTATTACAGACGGTCAGATATTCTTATCTTCTGACTTATTTAACGCTGGTATTCGTCCGGCTGTAAACCCTGGTATCTCTGTATCCCGTGTGGGTTCTGCGGCACAAACCAAAGCGATGAAAAAAGTTGCTGGTAAGATTAAGCTCGAACTAGCACAGTTTGACGACCTCCAAGCCTTCGCGCAATTTGCTTCCGACCTAGATAAAGCCACCCAAGACCAATTGGCAAGAGGTCAACGCCTGCGGGAACTCCTCAAACAGTCCCAAAATCAGCCTCTATCCGTAGCTGAACAAGTAGCCATTCTGTACGCAGGTATCAACGGTTACTTAGATGATATCCCTGTTGATAAAGTCACCACCTTCACCAAAGGCTTGAGAGATTACTTGAAGTCCGGCGTTAACCCCTACTTCCAAGACGTACAATCGAAGAAAGCACTGGGTGATGATGAAGAAAAAGCATTGAAGGCAGCTTTAGAAGACTACAAAAAGACCTTCAAAGCTACAGCGTAATTAGTCATTAGTCATTGGTCAGTGGTCAGTAGCAATAGACACTGACAACTGACAACTGACAACTGACAACTGACAATCAACAAATATTATGCCTAATCTCAAATCAATACGCGATCGCATTCAGTCGGTCAAAAACACCAAGAAAATCACAGAAGCCATGCGGCTGGTAGCGGCGGCGCGTGTACGTCGCGCCCAAGAACAAGTAATCGCTACTCGTCCTTTTGCTGACCGTTTGGCACAAGTATTATACGGTTTGCAAACTCGTCTACGGTTTGAAGATGTAGACTTACCTCTACTGAAAAAACGGGAAGTTAAATCAGTAGGCTTGCTAGTTATTTCTGGCGATCGTGGTTTGTGCGGCGGTTACAATACCAACGTCATCCGTCGTGCCGAAAACCGCGCCAAGGAACTCAAGGCAGAAGGTCTAGATTACACATTTGTTATTGTTGGGCGGAAAGCTGAACAATATTTTAGACGGCGTGAGCAACCCATCGATGCTAGTTATACTGGCTTAGAGCAAATCCCCACCGCCGATGAAGCTAATAAAATTGCTGACGAATTGCTCTCTTTATTCCTCTCAGAAAAAGTAGACCGCATCGAGTTAGTTTACACCCGCTTCGTCTCCTTGGTTAGCTCTCGTCCCGTCATCCAAACCTTGCTACCCCTTGACACTCAAGGTTTAGAAGCAGCCGATGACGAAATATTCCGTCTGACAACTCGTGGCGGTCAATTCCAAGTGGAACGGCAAACAGTGACCAGCCAAGCTCGCCCTTTGCCCCGCGACATGATTTTTGAACAAGACCCAGTACAGATTCTTGATTCACTATTGCCCTTGTATTTAAGCAACCAGCTATTACGGGCGCTGCAAGAGTCAGCCGCTAGTGAATTAGCCGCGCGGATGACAGCAATGAGCAACGCTAGTGAAAACGCTGGTGAATTAATCAAGTCTCTTTCACTGTCCTACAACAAAGCCCGTCAAGCCGCCATTACCCAAGAACTTCTTGAGGTTGTTGGTGGTGCAGAAGCGTTGACTTAGGAAAAGCCAATTGCTAGACATGACAAATAGCTAATTGCTAGTCACTTTCAACTTGGCAATTAGCTATTTTTAATTTTTAGGTGTTCCCGTTAACCATCCTATGATTACAAATTACGAATGACGAACTACGAATTAAAAATCCCGTACTATAATGAGAATATAAAGATCATGGGTCCGTAACGGTTTCGACAGGTTGGCGAACGCTACTCTGTGATTCAGGTCGAGAGTGAGTCTCCTCTCGCAAATCAAGGCTCAAAACAAAAGTAAATGCGAATAACATCGTTAAATTTGCTCGTAAGGACGCTCTAGTAGCTGCCTAAATAGCCTCTTTCAGGTTCGAGCGTCTTCGGTTTGACTCCGTTAAGGACTGAAGACCAACCCCCAACGGATGCTCTAGCAAGTGTTCTCTGGTTGGCTTGCTAGCTAAGATTTAATCAGAGCATCCTACGTTCGGGATAATGAACGATTCCCGCCTTGAGGGTCAGAAAGGCTAAACCTGTGAATGAGCGGGGGGTCAATACCCAATTTGGACAGCAGTTCGACTCTGCTCGGATCCACTAACAGTAAATATAGTTAACAAGTCCACTTCCTACGAGGTGGACTTTTTGATTTATGGATACATTTCCTCTGGAAAAAATGATGGTTACTTTAACCCCTGTAGCTGCACTTATACCGATGCCAAATTTTGTTGGTGTAGTTTTGCGGAACGATACACGAATGCTAGGCAGCCGTAATCCTACCCGTAGGGTATTTTTAACCAGTATTACCTACCAGCAACCCCGGCTAGTTCTTTATCCTTAATACTTATTACTTTAACGTTTTTTCATAATTCTACATAATTATATAAGTATATACTTATCACTATAAATATAGCAACGTTGATTTGCACTTGTATCTGCGTTATTTAAAGGAATAAAGTTATTTAGTGTGCAATTTTTAAAGTTGTATATGCTACTCTTAGGTTCTCACTTTCTGATGGTAGAATTACTGCACACATAGAAAATCAATGTTTTGATCTAGCCTGAAAATGTTAAAACCAAGTGACGTAGAGATATTACCTACAACAACAAAAAAATGTTTCAGATAAACTGCAAATGCTCCTAGTATTTCTCAACAATCTCATTAATTGGCGGAACACGGAGTTAAGATTCCATAAATTAGGGTATGATTCTGAATTAGTTTCTTTGATACCCAAGTAACCTTTTAAAAAATGTTACATACTTATTGTAAAGCTTAAAAGCTTGTTATAACTGCAACAAGCTAAATCAGGTGCGAAAGTATCATAAGTTACATTTATGTAGTTTATAGTCTGTATCATGGCTAAAAAACTCTATTAGCCCCCACGAAAAAGCTCAATACTGTAAATGGTTCTAGGAAATATTAGGGAGGGATTCAAAATCTAGATAAATGTAGCAAATTCTCCAAATTAATAGCAAAAACTTAAGTATAAGCTCAGTTTTTCCAAAAATTCACAAAGTCATGGCTGTATGACTTTGGCGTTAAAAGCTGTCTATAAAAGGAGAAATATTTAATCTCAATAATCAAGATTCATCTCTATTACCTTCTAGATTTATCTATATAAAGTAGCGATATCCGGAATAATACATAAATAATTTACATATAGTAAATCTACCTAATGGTTGATAGCGAGTAAATCAAATAAATTTAACTTCCTTTGTAGCAGACCTATAAAATTTTCATGTTGTTTACAAATCAGTCCATAAATATTTCAAATAAGGAAATAAAAATGATGAAACCCATTATTTTTTTGACTCAATTACTTACCTTGTCGGCATTAGCTTTCGTGTCGGTTCCTAATGTTGTAGTTGCACAAGACACTCCAGCATCCCCTCAGCCACAAGCTGCACAGAAAATTTGCACTTCAGATCCAGTCGAAAATTTGCTACCTCCATTACCTGGACAAAAAAGAGGTAATGATTCTGCGCTGTCCTATCTTGCTGCTCAAGGCTTTACACAAAGTGAAGACGGGTCTTGGGTATGCTATGTGAATGACTCCAAAAAAGAAGGGCGTTACTATACCTTATTTAAAGTTCAAGAAGTTAACGGCAAGCTCATTGGTAGTTCTTTTTTGGATGGTGGTACTCTCACTGCTGAACAAGATAGCCGGAGTCTAGATTTCTTTATGACTCTCATTGCAAACCATACAAATATTGAGGCAGACAATCGTCAAAGTATACGTAGATATCTAGAGGCCTTTATTGAGCTAGTAGCGGAAGGAAAAATACAACCGTCTCGTCGTGGTTTTGTCTTCGACCAGCCCAATCGTGCGTTAGTTATCTATCACAAACTCACTACTGGAGAACTCCAAGGCACTGCTATTACCCTGAATATTCAAGTGCCTAAGAGTGTGAGTTCTGGCTCCCTCAAAAATATATTGCCAGTATCTCCGCAAGGAACTGTAAAACCCAATCAATAAATACTCACCTCTCAAAGGTGGTTGTTGTACTTAGTTAGTTTTGTGTTGTTTACCAAGCATATATGAAATTCGTTAGAAATATTGTCATATTGTTGTCATCTTTGGCAGCAGTATTAACTGTATGTGAGAACGCAAATGCAGGCAAAGGAAGTTTAAATGTCGGTGCAAAGATTCCACCTGGACAAGAGCGTCAGCTACTCCAGTATCAGCTACAGAATGATGGTAAAGGTCTGCATCGGATAAGAGTCATTCCCGAATGCTCCGTAGGATTTGCTTTAGGCTGCAACAAAACTGGGACGATTCTTGAGCAAGTCATTCAGTCTAATGGCGGCCCTACCTATCAACAGATGTTAATGCGAGCAGCTGGTGGGGAAGATAACTATCGCAAGTTTTCTAGTTTTTACGGTTACAATCCCAACCCATACGCCTCTGTCTGGAGAAAATTTGATAGAGAAATTTTAGATTCTGTTCAATATAGTTCTGGTTCTAGGCTGAGTTCTAATCCCGTCGCAGGTTTAAGAGATGTCACTAAAAACTTCCCATTATCACCTCTTCCAGGATCTGATCCTCGTAGTGGATTCATAAACTTGAAGATTAGCTACGTCAACACTCTTTTACAGGAAGCATCAAAAATACCTGACTTAAAGCAACAAATTGGTCAGCTAGGACTAGACTCCAAAATGACGCAATTTTATGTCGATAACATTGAAAGAGGGTTAAATGCCTTACGTTCAGGAAACAATAAAGAAACTCAAGAGATAAGTTTGAGGATACTCTCTTATCCATATACTTTCCCGTTAAAAAATGGCGGTTTGTATGGGCGAGTAGCTCAAGAGACAGGAGCTTTGATTCAAGAGGGAGTAACACCTTATGGGGAAGTTTTAACTGAGACTACAACATCAGGAGGACTTGAAGTTATCGAGGGAGAAGGGCTTAGGGGTGATTTAGCTTTTGTCGCTACTGCTAAAGGTTCGCCTAGG